>OY969416.1:0-5922632 GCA_963699145.1 uncultured Verrucomicrobiae bacterium | reverse complement strand
GGTCTGGGGTTTGTGGGGGTTGTTCGTGCTGATACCGCTGTTGCGGGCGGCGGTTTATCCCCTCCTGAAACAATGGTTCGGTTTTCTGCCGCTCTTTCAAGGGCCGATTTTCGGCATCGGCCTGCTGTCTTCCGGCGTCATCCTGGCGATCATGATTTTGCCAATCGTCACTTCCGTTTCGCGGGAAGTGCTTCGCTCGGTTCCGAATTTACAGCGCGAAGCGGCGTATGCGCTGGGCGCCACGCGCTGGGAAGTGACGCGCATCGCCGTGCTCAGCTACGCGCGACGCGGCTTGTTTGGCGCTGCGGTGCTGGGATTGGGGCGCGCCATTGGCGAAACCATGGCGGTCACGATGGTTATTGGAAACACGCATTATATCGGCCTGTCGCTCTTTCATCCGGCGAGCACTCTGGCAAGCGGCATCGCGAATGAATTTACTGAGGCGACGACGGATCTTTACGTCAGTTCACTGTTTGAATTGGGGCTGGTCCTGCTCGCGGTGACGGTGCTCGTCAACATCCTCGCGCAAGTGATGGTGCGCGCATTCACCACGGCCGAAACGCGCCGCGTTGCCTGATATGAACGTTACTTCCGCCAACCATAATCTGCGCAAAGCAAAAAGCCTGGCGATGAACGGGCTTTGCGTGGTGTGCGCCGTGCTCGTGATTTTGCCGCTGGGTTTGATTTTGTTTTATTTGATCCAGAAAGGCGCGTCCTCGCTGAATTGGTCGTTCTTTTCGGGCATTCCGAAATCCGCCGGCGAGCCGGGCGGCGGGATGGGCAATGCCATCGTCGGCACCCTGGAGTTGATGGGGCTGGCTTCGTGCATCGGGATTCCGATTGGCATATTGGGCGGCATTTATCTTTCTGAATACGGCGGCGAACGCATCAATACCTGGATCCGTTTTTGGGCGGATGTGCTGAATGGCGTGCCGTCGATTGTGTGGGGCATGGTGGCCTATGCGCTGGTCGTGCTGCCGATGAAAGGGTTTTCGGCCTGGGCCGGGGCGCTGGCGCTGGGCTTCATCATGATCCCGCTGGTGCTGCGCACCACCGAAGAAGTTCTCGTGCTCGTGCCGCGCAGTTACCGGGAAGCCGCGCTGGCGCTGGGGTTGCCGCAATGGAAAACCATTGTGCGGATTATTCTACCGACCGCACTGCGGGGAATCATCACGGGTGTTCTGCTGGCGATGGGCCGGATTGCCGGCGAAACCGCGCCGCTGCTGTTCACCGCTTTTGGCAATAGCAATTGGAATCGTCACCTGGCCCAGCCCATTGCCGCGTTGCCGTTGCAGATTTTTGCCTATGCCATCGCGCCGTATGACGATTGGAATCGCCAGGCGTGGGCGGGCGCGCTGGTGCTCGTGGCGATGACGTTCTGTTTGAGCCTCAGTGTGCGACTTTTCTCGACCGGCCGTTTCCAGAAAAACACATGAATTTGACCATGACTCCCGAAGAAACAAAAACGGCTCCGCGCGGCCAGGCCGAGAATGCCGGAACCACCGCTCCGCGGCCGCAAACCAAACCCGCGCCCCCGGCAAGTTCCCCGGCGGCACTGGCGTTGTCGGTGAAGAATCTCTCGGTGTTTTTCGGCAAAAACCAGGTGCTCAAAAGCGTGTCGCTCAATATCGAGGCCCGCGCGGTCACGGCCATCATCGGCCCGAGCGGTTGCGGCAAATCCACCTTTCTCCGTTCCTTGAACCGGATGCATGAGCTGGTGCCGACGTCGCGCGTGGAGGGGGATATTCGCCTGTTCGGTGAGGACATTTATAGCAAGGGCGTGGAGCCGGTGATCGTTCGCCGCCGCGTCGGGATGGTGTTTCAAAAGTCGAATCCGTTCCCGACGATGTCCATTGGCGAAAACGTGGTCGCGGGCTTGCGCTTGAATGGCGTGCGCAACCGCACCTTGCTGGCTGAGCAAACGGAAAAATCGCTGCGCATGGCGGCGCTGTGGGAGGAAGTGAAGGATCGCCTGAACGCTCCGGCGATCAGCTTGTCCGGCGGCCAACAGCAGCGGTTGTGCATTGCGCGCGCGCTGGCGGTGCAGCCGGAAGTGCTGCTGATGGACGAACCGGCGTCCGCGCTGGACCCGCTCGCGACGTCGAAGATCGAGGACCTGATTCGCGAGTTAAGAAAAGACTACACGATTGTGATCGTTACGCATAATATGCAGCAGGCCGCGCGTGCATCCGATCACACAGCGTTTTTCTACATGGGTGAACTGGTTGAGTTTGGCCCGACCGCCCAGATTTTCACCAGTCCCAAACAGAAACGCACGGAAGATTACGTGACCGGACGTTTCGGTTGAGCCGTTGAAAAAAATGGAAAATTCAATTGTCATTGATATGGATCTGGATCAACTGAAACAAAAGCTGCTCACGATGGCGAGCCACGCGGAGATCGCCGTCAACGAGGCGTTGCGCGCGCTGATCGAGCGCGATTACGACCTCGCCTTGCGCGTCAAGGAAAGCGACAACGTGATCGACCAGCTCGAAGTGGAAATCGACGAGATGGCGATTCATCTCCTCGCCAAAGCTCCGCTGGCCAGCGACCTGCGGTTGGTGACCGTGGCGATGAAGATTTCCCAGAACCTGGAACGCGTGGGCGACGAGGGCACCAAGATCGCCAAACGCGCGCGCGACCTCAGCCAGGAGCCGCCGGTGAAAATCGTGGTGGATTTGCCCCGCATGGCCAAGCTCGCGTTGGACATGCTGAAGGCGGCGCTGGATGCATTCGTTAATCGTGATCCGGTCGCGGCGCGCGCGCTGATTCCGCGCGACAAGGAAGTGGACGGCATCAATAAACAGATCACGAATCAATTGGCACAGCACATGGTGGAAAATCCGGACACCATCAAACGTTGCCTGAATTTGATTACGATTTCCCGAAGCCTGGAACGCATCGCCGACCACGCCACGAACGTGGCCGAGGAAGTTGTGTACCTTTACGAAGCGCAGGATATTCGCCATACCGGCACCAAAAGTGGCGCGGCGAGGGCGACGACGGCCTGAAAGTCATCTCGCTTTCTGCGTGGGTGTGGCGAGGGGATAAAGCCCCGGGCAGCAGCCAAAGGCTTCGTGAAATGCCTGGCTGAAATGGCTCGGGCTGGCGTAGCCGACTTCCAGCGCCGCTTCCGTGACGTTGTATTCGCCGGAGCGGAGAAGTTCCGCGGCTTTTTCCATGCGCAGTCGCCGGAGATATTGCGTGATGGTCTGGCCGGTTTGCGCGGAGAAAATCCGGCTCAAATAAAAATGGCTGGAACCGATTTTGCGGCCCAATTCTTCGAGGGAGGGCGGCTCGGCGAGATTTTGTTTCAGGAGAAAAATCACCTGCTCGACGCGTTCCTGGGCGACGCGTTGCTGGCGTGTGCAGAAAAATTCCTTGGGCGGCTGGAATAAAAAGGTGACCGCGAGTTCCAACGCCTTGCATTGATACCACAAAGGTTGCGCCGAGGCGAAGACCGGCGGCTGGCGCAGGGTGGAGATCAGTTGCTGTTGCGCGGCGGTGATTTTCACGGTGCTGCCGGACACGTGCTGGCAGGGGCAGCCTTCGATGGCGGATTTGACCATCGGGTGCAGCAGGGTTTCGGTGCCCGCAAGGTGTTTCGCCAGGAAGGGACAGGAGAATTCGACGGTGAGAAATTGATGCCGCTCGGCTGCCGCGCGTTTCGCCGTTAACGATTCAGCCGCTCGATGATAAAACCCCACTGTGCCGGGGGCGAAATCGGCGCGCGAACCGCTGCTTTCCACAAAGCCATGGCCTTCAAGGTTCAGGCAAAGCTCCACGCATCCCGGGTGAAAACTCGCCGACCAATCCAATTCCTTGCGCGCAAAAAAATCGTGCCATTCGATGCTGAATCCCGTTCCCTGAAAACTCCCGAACAGCGGTTGCCAGCCGCGTCCCACATCGCGCCAGGCCGGGGCTTCCGTAAAGGAAGCGCCGTCGCCGTTTTTTGAGCGGCTCGTCGGTGTGGATGGTGTTTCAATACTCATCGTGCGGGCACAACGGTTTTAGAATGACATGATTTTCAACCAGAAACGGCATTCTGACAAGGAACGAAATCCGGTGAGGGAGGGCTCCGAAAAATAAGTGGAGAAAAGAATTGTGAGAACTCCGTTTGCAAAAAGTTAAGATGCGTCTGCCCTGTGTCGTGACGAAAGGCGCTTTGGAAAAGCATAAATCGGAGCCGCAATACCAAGCTGCGGCTCCGATTCGAAGTGTCACCACGCTGGACCCGGCGCTAAACAGCCAGCGCGACCGGAGAGTTATTTTTTCGGATCTTTGTCCGTGGCCTTGTCGGTAGTTTTGTCGGCGGCCACAATTTTCTTCATGTATTTGGCCGGTTCCTTGTCGAAATCTTTTTTGCAGTCGGGGCAGCAAAGCTTCACTTCGCGTCCTTTGTATTCGAACACATAGGGCTTGCCCATTTCACCGAGTTTGTCGCCGGAGACCGGGCACGTCGTCATTTTGTCCGGGATGGGGGCGGGTTTTTTGTCGTCTTTCGTGTCAGCCGCCGTGGCCGTGAAAGCGGCCAGAGCCAGCAGCGCCGCGCCTGTCAGGAAGCATTTACGGAATCGATTCAAGGATTTCATATATTCGTTAATTCAATTTTGACGCAAACGCTGCGCCGAATCTCATGCTGTTCGCGCTCGCATTTGTCGCCAGCGGAGCGAACAAGCCTCAGTATACCCCAAAGGGCTTGCCCGGACCACGCGAAACGGAGGCTGTCGCAATTATATAATAATAAATGGGTTATTGCAAACCTGGACGGCCCGATATGGCGATTAAACTGGGCAGAGGGCGCTCTGCGTAAAAAAATTGTGCCTCGGCATGAGAAATTTTTGAGTGATTACGAAAGTCAACCGGTATTAAAATAAGTGTTCGGTGAATGAGCACTTGTTTAAATTGAAATTCAAATTGAAATGAAAATTCGCACGCTTCTTATCGCACTTGGCATTGTGGTTGTGACCTCAATGAACGCGGTCGCTGGTGGTCTGCTGTCGCCCAAGGCCGCTGGTACTCACTCCACCGCCGTTCGTGGCTACAATGCCGATCCGAGTCTTACGGCAACCGGATTGCAGTCGGCTCCTCCGCATGTGGTGGAAAGCAAAGAGAAAATCGTTCCGGGCAAGAGTGTGGAGGTGACTTCGACGACCGCTTCTGCGCGCCATCTGTCCGGGTCGCCGAAAATGATTAGCGAATGCGTGAACAACGGCGACGGCACGATGTCGTGCTGCGCTCCGGCGGCGACGCCGATCAAGTAGTTGGGCGGATTTTTGGTTCCGGGCGCGGGGATGGCTTTTGCCAGGATGAATTCAGGACGGAGTGCCTGGCCACGCCCGGGCTCTGCGCGATTGCCTGCGAAATAAATTCCTTCGCTCGCGTGACGGCGTCCGGCAATTCATGCCCGCGCGCCAGAAAGCTCGTGATGGCGGCGGAATACGTGCAACCGGTGCCGTGAGTAGGCATGCCTTTGACGAATGGCGCGGTGAGCAATAATTCGTTTTTGCCGTCGAAGAAGATGTCGATCGCTTCCTTGGACTTCGGCAGATGACCGCCTTTGACCAGGGCCGCGCAGCCGAACTGCGCGTGAATTGTTTTTGCCGCCCAGCGCAAATCTTCCGGTGATTTCAATTCGCGTCCGGCGAGAATCATTGCTTCGTCGAGATTCGGGGTCACCAAGGCTGCGAGCGGCAACAAGGAGTGTTTGAGCAACGTGATGGCGGACGATTTTAACAGCCGCGATCCGCTGGTTGAAATCATCACCGGGTCGACGACGAGCGGCAGGTGGCGATTTTCTTTGAAGAACTCAACCACGACGCGGATGATTCCGGTGGAATAGAGCATTCCCGTCTTCACCGCCGCGGGAGGCAATTCCTCCCACACGGCTTCGATCTGGCCGCGCACGATTTCCGGACGGCACGCTTGAATGGCCAGAACGCGCCGCGGATTCTGCGCGGTGACGCAGGTCAAGGCGCTGGTGCCGTGCACGCCGAGCGCCGCGAATGTTTTCAAATCGGCCTGAATGCCGGCCCCGCCACCGCTGTCCGAGCCCGCGATGGTGAGCGCGATGGGAATTTGCTTTTGCCTGGGCATGAAAATATTTTTTGGGAACAGCGAACAGGCTTTGTAAAAATCTAATGGTTATCTTTTGGGATACGATCGCGTCCGTTGTTTTTTTTCGTCATTCGCCTCCACCGGGGGCGAATGACGAAAAAAACGGCGTATTTGGGACCGTTACCCAGGGCTGCGGCTGCTGCGCAGCCTTGCCCTGGGCTATCATCTGCCGCCCTTTCAGGGCTTTTAAATGGTGACAAGAATCTTTTCTACAAAACATATCGAACACCCAGCCTCCAACGTCCAATGATTTTTAGGGCGGCACGTCGGGGAACAAATTGGTGTTGGTTTCTTCCGGCGGGGGGATCAGGCCCTTGATGGTTTGCACGGGGTGCAGCGGGAAGAAAAAGATTTTGGGAACGAACACGGGATCGCTCTTGGGTTTGTGAATGGAGCCGGTGATTTTGTATTCGAACGTCTTGCTCACCGGCCAGAGCGCGAAGCTCAGCACCGGTCCCACCACCCAGGTGTTGCGGAACAATTCGGCTTCCATGCGCGCGTTCACCGTGCCTTGCACGTCGAGCGTTCCCCAATAGCGCAAGCGCGCCATGAGAGTCTCGATTTTCAAATCCTCGGAATCAATCAAGCCATTTGTGATGGTGAAGGACGCGGAGCCTTGCCGCGCGCGGCTGCTTCCCAGCCCGGGCATGATGGTGTCGAGCGCGGGCGAGAACACGCCGAAGATGGGAATGTCCCAGATTAATCCGTCGCGCAAATCGGCCCGTCCGGCGCCATTGAGTTGCTGCCAGTTGCCGGAGTTGGCGTCAGTGATCTCCAACCGCAGATTCAGCAAGCCTTCGAGCTTGTTGGTTTTGGCGTCGGTCAAATCCTTGGCGAGGAGGTGCAGGTTGGCGTCGGTCGCCACCATGTCGAACTTGAAATTAGCGGTGTGATTGGTCAGGAAATCGAAGGCGGCGTTTCCCGAGGCTTTTCCCAGGTAAAAATCCGACGTCACGTTGCGAAGGGCGAGGTGCTCGCCCACCCAATCGATTTGCCCGCTGATGTGCGGCACCTGGAATTTCCACCAGAGGAAATCGTTTCCGTCCACATCAAAATGCAAATCCGCATCGTGCGGGTCGCGCATCGGGATCGCGCCCTCCACGTGCACGGTGGGGGGCCTCAAAAATTGATACTCTTTGACGGCGTGTTCCGCGTGCGGGCCGATGGCGTGCACCACGGCGGCCGGGTCCGCCACGGCGAAGCCGTTGGTCACATACATTTTGTGCTCGTCAAAAACGATCTTCACGGAGTCGGCGCTGAGATGCTGCGTGACCGCGAGTTGGACGCGCGGTTGCAGGACCCACAGGACGCGATTGGTGTATTGGACATCCGCCTGGAAATTATCCGCCGATTCGCCGCGCACAGTGAAGTTGGTGACGGTCACGTGCGCTTTTCCGTTGATGGTCTCGCGATTATGCCAGCGCCCGCGGATTTCGCCGTCCACCACGGGCGGCTGGCTCAACGAAAAATAATCAAACACGAGCATTTGGTTGGTCTCCAGGAGGGGCTTGAGCGCATGCGGATCAATGGTGCTGTGTAGGTGAAAATAAAAATCCTTGGTGCGCTCGTCGCTTACGTGCTCGAGGATCAATTTTCCTTCGGGTCGGATGGCCACCAGGTCGGGCAATCGCCAGCACAGGTTTGAATAATAGAAATGTGATTCCGCCGTAAGCGCGTGCACGCCGCGGAAGGCGCCGTCGACGACGTGGAATTGGCCGTTCAGTTGCAGGGTGGGGCGCAGTTCGCCGCGCCAGTCCGGCTGGCGGTTGGTCCAGACTGAGGCGGGGAGAATCAGCGCGCCATCGGCCTTTATTTGCGGGGGATGATTCCAGGAATAATTCGCCAGCCACTCCTGCGCCATCGGGGTGAGGAGCGGCGCGATTTTTTTGCCGTCGAAATCCGAGGCCACGTTGAAGGTGACCGCGCGCGTGCCGACGTCCAAGTGGGCGCCGGCGTCCAGCGAACCGCCGTAAAGTTTGGCGGACAATTTGTCCACGATCAATTCCGGCGCGTGCCATTGTCCGGAGCAGGCGATTTCTTCGAGATCCAGTTTTGGCGAGTGGACCTGGCTCGCGTGGCATTCGATCTTGAGCGGGTAGGGCGCGAGTTTTGACCACCAGGCCCAATTCTCGTTGGTGGCGGGCGCGTTGGTGAGGGGCAGGAGCGTCGCCGTGGCCGCGAATTCTTTGGCGGTGCCCCATGCCGTCACGATGTTTTCCCCCTGCAACCGGCTTTCGCCGGACAAGGGGATCGCGTGGGTGAGCGAATGGAGCCATTGCGCGGTGAAATGAATTTTGTCCGCGCGATTGGACTGGGTTTGTGCGGTGGCGGCCGTGAGGTCGAGGTCCGCGTGAACGAGGTTCGTTTCCTGCGCGGTGGTAAAGAGATGCAACGTGAGGGACAGATTGGTCGTCGTCGCCCAGCGGGTAGCGGCGTCGGTGGCGCGGAAATCGATTTGGGCGCGTGACAATTCATTGCTGCGCGGGGGCGCGAGCAGGACGTAGCAATTGAACCCGTTGGCAATGCCCCACGGCGTGTCGGCGCCGGGAGCCTGGATATAGAGGCGGACCACGATATTCTCCATTTGTTTGGCGTCGCCGCGAATATCCAGTTTCAATTGCGGCGGAGCGGTGAAGTGGATTTGCTCCAGCGTATCGGCCAGCCGCCGCAGGCGGGCCTGCAAGGTGCCGGGCGGGGCGGGTTTGCCGTGAAAATATTTCCAATCGCGGATGACCGAGGCATTGGTGAGGGTTCCGGAGAGGCGGATGTTGGCGCCGCCGAATTGCGCCTGCAGGTTGTCGAGTTCCCAAACGTCATTCGTGCGCAATTGCAAATCCGTCTGAATATTCTCGATCGACAATTGCCGCGTGGGCCCGTTCGTCGTCGAGACCACGGGCCAGGTCAATTGACCCTGGCGCAATTCCAACGATTCGATTTGGAATTGCCGCTTCCACAAAGCCGCGTAGTCCAGCCGGACCTGGACTTCCTTGAGGGTCAATTGCGGGCTGGACAAATCGTTGGTGCGGCCGACGAAGACATTTTCCGCGACGAGGCCGCGGTTGAGCCGCAGGCGCAAGCGCGTGAATTGCAAGTCGAGCCCGTGGTCGTGCAGTTTTGCGATCAGGGGGGCTTTGATGAAATTCGGCAGGCCGACTTTGTCGAGATAAAGGACGAAGCCGATGAGCACGAGAATGACCAGCAACACCGTGATCCGGCAGCGGCGAAAAATGACGCGGAATCGATGCCATCGGCGAGATGGAGCTGGGGTCGCCATTGTCAGGGGGAATGTAGCATCAGGCTAAACTGAAGCGACGGGAAAATATCGGGCGGGAATTGGAAAATCCACGGCTCGCCGTTCAGGAGCACGGAGGCGTACGGGGATCCCAGCGGCGTTTCCCGGCCCAACTGGAAGGCCAGCTTTTGGCCGTTCTTCAACTCCACGGTCAACTGGTAGGCTTTCGCATCAATGTCGAAACCGGCGGGTTTGTCCGCGCCATGGCAGATCCAGGAAAACGCCTTCAGGTGACTTAGATCACGCATTGTGTCGTCAACCGCCGAATCGTTGAGGATCCAGTTTGTTCCGGCCGCCAGCTTCCAATCATTGGTTCTGTGAACTATCTCGATGGTTTGGCCATTTTGTTGAAACGTGAGCCGGGCCACGTCCTTGACTTCGAAGTTCCAAATCTGGCGATCGCGCATTTGCCAGCTTGCGGAAGGCAACTCGTCGTAATCCGCCGAGGCGATCCCGTAAACCGAGTCTTCCCCGATCCTGCGCGCAAAAACCTGGCCGTTGGTGTTGGTACCGAAATCCAAGGTCGTCGGCGGGTTCGTTGCCGTGACGGAGGGAGTCCAGGAAATGATAAATTGCCGGGTGGGAGTTTTGAGGCCGTAGGGCAACAGGTCAGTGTCGGCCGCCCGGACGGTATCGGCCTCGAAATTTGCCACCTGCAGTTCGGAAAGTTTGCGCGCGAGCCGCGTCGCCATGGCCTCGTCCGCCGGAAAATCATCGGGCAGCACGCGCCAGGAATTGTTGGTGGCCCATTGCAGCGTGAAGGCGTCCTGGCCGATGATGTGAATCGAATCGATTGGCCCGAGCATGGTCAGGAGATGCCGGTCGCGAAAGACATCGTAGGAAGTGTTCCATTGGCTGAGCGTGTTGGTGGACAGGGTGACGACCGCGGTTTGATCGCGCCGGCGCGCATAAATCAATCCCGGGCTGTTGGTGAGTTCCTTGCCGAAATCAAGCACGAGGACCGAGTTGCTGCCCTGGCCCAAAGCGAGGGTGAGTGCGGGCGGTTGCAGGCCGAGGAACTCGAGGTCGGGCTTGGGATCGTCCGGAATAAAGTCGTGCACGCGCAATTGCTCAAGTTGCTGCACGGCGCCGTCCACCTTTTCGCTGTCGGCGCGCACCCGCAGCGGAAACGTCATGCCCCACAATCGATTGGTCGAATCGCGTTGCAAGACGAAAGACCATTGGCTCTTCATGGTATTCGTTACCACGATTCGGTCGAATGCCTTGTCGCCGGTATTGGCCAGCAGGACATCCCGCCAGGCGTTGGCATTGGAGGGAAATAAATCCAGCACCTCGGAATCGACGATGGCCACGCCTTCAATGCCGGGAATCCGCACGAACACTTGATCGCCGGGCGAAGTGCGGTGGCCGAACAAAATAGGCGGGCCCGCATTGATGGTGAGGGAAAGTTGGGGAGGATCGATGCCGTAATCGGCGGCCACTTTGGGAGTTTTCCGGAATTCCCGCTCGGGAATCCGATGGGCCACGGTGAGGTTTTGCAGGGTCGTGAGCAGCCGATCGATATTCGGGCCTTGCGCGGGATAAGCGACGGGTTGCACGAGATGCCAGACGTGGTTGGTGCGTTCCACGCGCAGGCCGGCCGGCCAGATATCCAGCGATCGGACGGTTTGAACATCGAGATCGGGCAAGAGGTAAAACGGACCGGTGGATGGATTTGGGCGATAGCGTTCGAACAGGAAAATGAAAGCAAAGAGGACCGCCGCCGCCATCAGCCAGAGCCAGGTATTCTTCGAACTCATGTGACGGGTTATTTTCTGCGGCGCAGCCACACCAGGCCGCCGAACAGGAGGATGCCGCCGGGAATCGCGCCGAGCAGCAGTCCTTTTAGCGTGTTTTTCTGATGCGGGCTCAACAGCAACTGGTATTCGGAGACGGGTCGCGGCCCGATGCCCTGAAGAAAGGTGGTGCGTTCCAGGAGCCAATTGACCGCTGAATCCGCGAAATCTTCATTCGCTCCGTAGCCGATGAGTTGGTTATCCAGGAAATAGGCATCACCGGTGATGAGCATGCGGGTGGCGCCGCGTTCATCCGTGACGACGCCTTTGGGGGCGCTTTTTTCCACGGCAACCATCAAGGGATAAGGGCGTGGTGCACCGGCGGCGCTGTCGACCGAATTGGTCAGCACCGAGTTGGTGCCGGAGAACGCGAGTTCCGTGACTTGCGGTTCATCGGCGGCGGATTGTGAAGGCGCTTTGATGCGTGCGATGGGACGCGGGGCCAAGAGGATTAATTTCTCGTCTAAAATCGGTTTCATGACGTCGTGCAGGGTGAGCGCGGAAACGGCAAAGGAATCTCCGGTTTCATCCGCCGCGTTCTTAATGTCCCGCACTGCGCCGTGGCCGACGCGCACATTCCATTTTTCGAGCGCCTTTTCCAAGCCCAGGTCATGGCTCGCGGAAATCTGGTCAAAGAGCGCGAACATCCGGCCGCCTTGCTCCAGATATTGCGAAATTTTGTCGAGTTCGATCGGTTGAAATTCTCCGCGTGGTCCGTCAATCACCAGCAGGCTGCAATCCTGGGGAATGGAATTCGTGCCGAAGAGATTGTCGAGTGTCCGGGTATCGACGTAATTGCGGTGGAAGACTTCCGCGAGTTTGCTGCTGCCCAGGTCGCCGATATCCGCCGGGGAACGTTCGCCGTGGCCCTGGAGAAAATAAGCCTTCAGCGGTTTGGCCTGCGCGAGCGAGAAAATTTTGGCGGTGAACCTCATTTCGCCATTGAACTTCACGCGCTTCTGGCTGACGTACATCGTCGAATCCTCGGCGTTGGTCATCGGCTGCAGGTCGTAGCGATATTGATTTAGCAAATTGCCCGGCACGGAATCCCAACGCTCGTTGCTCTCGAAAACGATGAAATCCTTGTTGGTATTCGAGCTCATGAGGCGCCGGGCCTGGAAGGCGGCGGCGGCGCTGGGTTGCCATAAATAGTCGATCGTCTTGACGTGTATCTTGCGCGAATGAGCCTCGTATTCCTCCAGCAGGCTCATGATGTCCGCATAGAGCGGCTCTTGCTTGTCGTAATAAACGGTGATGTTGACGTCGTTGGTGAGCGACTTCAGGACGCTGAGAGTTTTGGACGAGAGCTGGACGCGCGTGTCCTTGCTTAAATAAATCCTTTTGAAGAAATACCGGCTGCTGAGGTAATTGATGCCGACGAGAATCGCGAACGCGGCGATGGTGGAAAGCGTGACGCTCAGCGCGATGCTCCATTTTTGCCGAGGCGAGAAACTGGGCGGGGGTGATGGAGTGGTGGCCATGTTATTTCCAGCGGCGGCTTTCGATCACGCGCAAGGTCAGAAACAAAAAGAAAAACGTCACGCTCACGTAGAACACGATGACGCGCGTGTCGAGGATGCCGCGGGTGAAATCGAGCATTTGTTGCGTGATGTTGAAGAAGGAGAGCACTTCGGTCTGCCAGTGGCCGTTTTGCGGCATCAATACGGCAAGATAATGCAGCATCACCAAGGCGATGCCGGCCACGAGCGTCACCATGGCGGCCAGCACCTGGCTTTTGGTCATGGCCGAGGCAAAACAGCCGACGGAAAGAATAAAGCAACCCACCAGAAAAACGCCCAGGTACATGCTGCAAACGGTGCCGGTATCCATCGCGCCGGGTTGGTTCGCATAATTTTGAATGATGAACAAATACCCGAGGCTCGGCAGCCACATCACGACGAAGAAGACCAAGGCGGCGGTGAATTTCGCGGCGACGATCTGGAGATCGGACACGGGCGTGGTGGTCAACGTTTCAAAGGTGCCGGTCGCTTTCTCCAGGGCGAATAAACGCATGGTGATGATGCACGGGGTCAGGGCGATCACGATCCACAGGACGAGGTTATTGAAAAATACCTGGGTGATGGGGATCGAGACGGTTTGCGTGCCTTGGGCCTTCAGCAGCAAACAAAAGACTCCCCCGACGGCTAATGCCATGCCCGCGATAATGACATATCCGGTGATTGAAAGAAAAAAACTGGCCAGTTCCCGGCGTGTGAGCGTGAGATATGCCCGCATCAAGCCCCTTCCTCCTCTTCCGGCGGCCGCGTGATCTTCATGTAAATATCTTCGAGCGAATGGCGGTTGCGGGTCAGCTCACGCAAATACCAGCCGCGATCCCGCGCCACGGAAAAAATAAGCGGGCGCAAATCCGACCCGTTGCTGGGCGTGAGTGCGCAGCGGAAAAATTCTCCGTCGGCGGGAGAAACGTCGTAATGTTCGACCTCCGCCATTTGCGCCCAGCAATTGCACAAATCTTCGAGCGGCGCGGCGATTTCCGCCACCACCTGGCCGTTGCCGCTGACGAGGCGCTGGAGATTGTCCGGCGTGTCCGCCGCGAGAATTTTTCCCTCGAACATGATCAGCATGCGATTACAGGTCATCTCGGCTTCGGGAAGAATATGCGTGGAGATGAGCACCGTGTGGGTGTTGGCGAGGCTTTTGATCAGGGCGCGCACGGAGCGGATCTGGTTCGGGTCAAGGCCGATGGTGGGCTCGTCGAGAATGATCAAATCCGGTTCGTGCACGAGCGCATCCGCCAAACCCACGCGCTGGCGGTAGCCCTTCGATAACTGGCCGATGATTCGCTTCGAAACATCCGTGAGGCTGCATTGTTCCATGACGATGTCGACGCGTTCGCGTGAGCGGCCGATGCCGAGGCCTTTGAGTCGCGCGCGAAATTTGAGGTATTCGCGGACCCGCATTTCGAGGTGGAGCGGGTTATTTTCCGGCATGTAACCAATGCGGCGGCGGACTTCAGCGGAATTGTGAAAAACGTCCAGACCCGCGACGCGGACGGTGCCGGAGGTGGCGGGCAAATAGCAGGACAGCACGCGCATGGTGGTGCTTTTGCCGGCGCCGTTGGGACCCAAAAGGCCGACAATTTCCCCGCGTTTGACGGTAAAGGAGATCCCCGACACAGCGGTGTGTCCCGCGTATCGTTTCGTCAGGTTCTCAACCTCAATCATCAGACCGTCATTCATTATTCGCAAAGCGGAGTTTAGTCAGGAAACCACATATTGAGCCAACAAAATTTCAGATCACCTTGAAACCAATTCAACCACGTTTCTTCGTAAAATATTAAATCCGCCGTTTCGCTCGACATTTAGCATGTGCAGGAGCACGGAATCGCCTTTTCTTTTCGCGTACAGCAGCTTCGCGAAACCCGCGATCGTATCCGGCGGCGTCTGGCGGTCCACGGCCCAAATCAAGGTGTTTGGGGTCAATCCGGCGTTGGCCGCCGGGCTGTTTGTCTCCACCTCATCGATGACAAAACCATAAGAATTCGTTTCAACTGTCAGCCCGAGCTTGGTTCGTATCAGGTCGGCATTGAACACGGAGGCTTCCGGCACGAGCCGCAAGGTCGTGTCCTGCACCGCGTCGGCACGCTTGTAAGTGATGGAAATCTGTTTCTGCGCGCTCGAGGCGAGCAGGTTTCCGAATTCAATGAAGGTTTTCGGCACCTTCCCATTTATCTGCATGACCACGTCGCCCATCTTGAGTCCGGCCTTCCCGGCGGGGCTCTCGGGTTGGACGCTGGTGAGAGCCAGGGGATAGGAGCCGACTTTCACGCGCGCGCCGAACCAATAGGACCCCACATATTCCGTGGGGAAAATTTCTGAGAGCGCATTTTCCACGAGGCGGATGGGGATGGCGAATCCAATCCCTTGCACGGGCTCGCCCTTGGGTGTTTCGTTCAGCTCCGCCACGTTGATGCCGATGAGTTCACCGCGCAGGTTGACGAGAGGTCCGCCGCTGTTTCCGGGATTGATGGGCGCGTCGGTTTGCAACCAGTTCGGAAGATGGAGCGCTTCGCCTTGCTGCGGCGCCACCCGGCTCTTGGAACTCAAGATGCCCCTGGTCACCGATCCGCCGAGGCCGAGCGGATTGCCCATCGCCAACACGGTTTCGCCCAGCAGAAGATCATCTTCCTTGGCCAGTTTGATCGCGTGGAATTTTTGGTTGGGGCTCGCTTTTATTTTCAACAGCGCCACGTCGGTTTTGGCGTCCGATTTGACGACGGTTGCTTCGTAGATGTTGGTGCCGTTGACGAATTGAACCTGAATTTCGTCGGCGCCGTTGATGACGTGAAAATTGGTCAGCAGATAACCGCTATCATCGATCACGACTCCCGAACCCTGGCTGACGACCTCATCGTACAGAGGCTGGTGCAACATCTGCCGCTGGAATTGATCGAAGACATTGCGAACCGGTTCTTTGCCTTTGGTGGCGATATTCACGACGCTCGGCATGACCTGCTCCACTGCGTTCACGGTGGCATCGCGCCGGATATCGGTTTCCTGCGCGCCCGCGGCGAGGCAGAGGCAAATCATAAGTGCCGGTAAAAGTTTGAAACTCATATTTTCTAATAAACAATCCGCACAACCTTTTGATGCGCTCAAAATTAAAGGTTGTCCAGCGCGGCGGCACGAATTTTCTGTGGCGAAGGGCGGAACGTGGAACGATGGCCGTCCGTCGGGACTTCCGGCTTGACTTTGCGCGCTGCCCGGCGCAAAGCATCCGCGATGTTCGCTTGTTCACAAAATTTTTATGCCGGCTGGCGGGCTCGACGTCCCGCACTCCCCGCGCTGCGCGAACACGAATCGTCTCCGCCCGAAATCCTACTGCAAGCCGTGTGGCGACACCAGCGCCTGCTGCGCGAGCAGCTCACCACGTTGGACGAACGCCGCGTGCGAATTCTTCATCCGGGATTTTTGAATCGCGAAGGCGGCCCGGATTTTCGCGGCGCGGTGGTTCAATTCGGCGATGAGCCGCCGCGCACTGGCGATGTGGAAGTGGATCTCGAAACCTCCGGTTGGCGCGCGCACGGCCACGATAAAAATCCGAATTTTAAAAACGTCATTTTGCACGTCATTTGGAAAGTGACTCCCGGAGCGGCGCCGGGGAAGGGGACACTGCCGGTCGTCGCGCTGTTCGGAAAACTGGATGCGCCCGTCGCGGAATTGAATCTCTGGCTGAATACTGACGAGTCGGAAACGCTTCCAGAAACATTGCGGGGCCGGTGTTCCGCGCCCCTGGCGGAACTGGCGCCGGAAAAATTGCGCGAGCTATTGTTGCAGGCGGCGCAAATTCGTTTTCGCAGCAAGGCCGCCCAATTCCAAGCCCGCGCGCGCGGTGTCGGCTGGGAGCAAACGCTTTGGGAAGGCATTTTCAAAGCGCTCGGTTACAAACATAATGCGTGGCCGATGCAATGCCTGGCGGAAAGCCGCGCGCGCTGGTTTGCGCCGCGCAGTTCGCCGCTGGCGTTGCAGGCGCGGTTGCTGGGTGTGGCGGGCTTGTTGCCGTCCGAGTTGACCCGCGCGCAGGCGAGCGCCGATGGTTACCTGCGCTCCGTGTGGGATCATTGGTGGCGTGAGCGCGAGGAATTTTCCGACTGCGCATTGCCGCGCGCGCTCTGGCGTTTTCACGGCCAGCGCCCGGCGAATCATCCGCAACGCCGCCTTGCGCTCGCCGCGCACTGGCTGGCGGATAACACGCTGCCGGCGAAATTGGAACGCTGGTGCGCGAAGAAATTTTCCGACGGCGAAGCAGCGGCGGCGCTGCTGGAGGTGTTGCAAATCAAGCCGGATGATTTCTGGTCGTGGCATTGGACGATCCATTCGCCGCGGTTGAAGAAAGCGCAACCGCTGCTGGGCGCATCACGCGTCACGGACCTCGCGGCGAATGTCATCCTGCCGTGGCTATGGATTCGCGCGTTCGAAGGCAAGAACGCGGAGTTGCAGCGCGAAATTGAAAACCGATTCAGTCATTGGCCCGCGGCGGAGGACAACGCGGTCTTGAAACTGGCGCGGCAGCGGCTGTTGGGGAACACGTCGCGTCGCGCGTTGCGCAGCGCGGCGGAGCAGCAGGGGTTGATTCAAATCGTGCGCGATTTTTGCGATCACTCGAATGCGGTTTGCGAGCATTGCCAGTTTCCGGAGTTGGTGAGGGGCTTTGTGGGCAGTGATTAAAGTCGTCGAAATCGAATAAAGTCGCCGAGATCGGTTAAAGTCGTCAAAAGTCTTCGCGGTCCCTGAAAATGAGGTCATGAACAAACTCCACAGCGTCATAATTTTCAGGTTTTCGAGACCGGAGCAATCGTAACCGATGTTTTAGTTGAGTTGCGCTCGCGACCAGGTGGGCATTCAGACAACGCCATATTGAGCGACATGCTAGACCGCTCGGGTTCATCGCTTTTTTGCAATACCACGGGTCGGAACGTTGGCCCGTTGAACGTATGTACGGAACTCAAATCGGATCTTCCACATACTTGCTGGATTGCATTTTTTTTAGACGACTCATTCAAAAATTCTGTTCTTTGAGTTAATGAAAACAAAAAACGATGGCGTATACGAAACAAATACCAACGGCGATGCGATCGCGAAAGCATCTTCCGGCGTTCACCACAATGACATTCCTTCGAAGAAGACTATTTTGGAGCAAGTGGTAATGTTGGATAATGAGCTTCTCAGACGCTGTCGGGTCTTCACTTGGATCAATTGGCCGCTACCTTTAACTGGGCAGCAGGCCGATTGGCAGCGTGAATTGCGAATGCTCGTTGATGAATGCGACAAGCTAGCGACGCAATATTTGGCCGTTCAGGACTCGTGCACGGTCGCACAAAGGAAATGCAGAAAATTGGCGGACAAATTCATCAAAAACGTAAGCAAGCCTCACATCAAACGCCGCCGAATGGAGATTCAATGCGAAGAAATTATTCGACAACTCAAAGCGCGCCTTCGACAGGAAGAGCGACAGTTGCAAAAAGTCCGGCTGGCGCAGAAATCGAAAAATCTGTCAGGGAAGCAGAAGGTCGATCATCAATGCGAAGATCAGTTTCCCGAAGAAAGGTTACCTAGGCAAGCTGCTGCGCAATGGGACTGACAACCAAGTAATAACGACAGGAAACTCGACCAGATTCTTCGCCGTGCGCCGGCAAGAAGATTGCGCCCACCACCCCAAGCCCCCGGAACGCGGAAGCGTCGAAGTTACCCGCCTTTCTCAGGCTCTTCCTTACTCGAGATGATTTCTCGGCGGCACCCAATTGTCACGAGATCGTGAATAAGAAATTCGTGTTTCAGTTCCGAACACCACAAGGCATTATGAGGAAAGCCGAAGCTCTCGTGAGCATAAAGATGCGCTTTTGAAAGCATTGAAGCTAGGGGGAGGTCAAACAGGGCCAAAATTTTGAGGCGCCGGCTCGGTTGATCGTAATGGCCCATCAATCGTTGCACGCCGCCGCCAATTTCGGGAGCTCGTAAATGCTGAGGCTAATCGCGCCTGAATTATTCCAATAAAATCCATAGACATCGTTCGCATAACAGAACAAGTTGCCTGTCTTCGAAGGATGATATATCGCAAGACCCGACCCGATTACAAACTGAGTATTCCTATTTTTCTCCACAGAACCGATTAAGGCGAACCAATTTGCCTGGGACATTCGTCGCAAGGGCTCAAATAGCCAAAGAGTGCGTCGGCAATATCCATCAGGGCCACAGGCTCGTATGTACCCGTCGCGCCAACTTTGATTTCCTGAAACAATCAAGCAATAAGCATGTCCTGCCTCCAGCTTGATCGAGGTATTGTTCCAATGTTTTTGCGCACAGATCCTGCAGGTACCCTTCAGCACCGCGCATTCGGGAGTTGTAATTGCCACTTGTTTAATCGGGGGGCAAGCGCACCCAACGAAAATCAACGTAGCGCAGATCGCAATGATCCCCAAGCGAAGCATTTCTGTTTCGCAATTGTTCACAGCTTCAGAACAATGTCAACTATTTGAATGCCTCAAGCAGTCGGATCTCTTCGATCCGGTTCTTATATCAATAAACGTGTTCTGATCCGATTCCGAAATAAATCCTGCTACTCACGAGCGCTTGCAGCTCTCTTAAAAAAGTCCCTATTGCTTGTGACGATATAACGGCCTAATTCGTGATAGGCCAGACTTTGCTCCGGGGTGTAACTTAAGTCTTCCGTGCTTTCCTGCGGAAACTCGCTTGGGATAAAGACTGAGGTCCTGGACCCTCTGGTCTTATTGTAATAGTTGGACACCGTTAATGGATAGTCGGCCAACCGGTTCGCATTCAAAGACAACTTGATATAAACCACATTGATCACTGGCGAATCAATCGTTTTGCCGTCGAAGTTTATTGGCGGAAAATATGAGATGGTTCCCTGCATAACCGGATCATTCTGATTCGTCATTGTGAAGTGACCCTCATCAATATTTGTAACGCTGAAGTCCACACCCATCTCTCTGCGTAGTGCGTCTTTTAATCTGTGGTATCCCTCAAATTGATAATTCGGATCACTTTCCCCATCCACAACAATGATGTTTTGGCACATTCTACGAACGAGCGAAAAAGCTGCTAAGTTTTCGGATTCGCCTCCGTCTGCGAGATAAATGCGGTCACCGTTAAAATTTCTTTGATAGCGCCCGAGAAGCGCATAAACGGGAAACGGGGCTAGTTTGCTAATGGAATTGCCCAAGCTGCACGTAACGTTAGGATTGTCTATAAAATAGCCGAAATCGACATTAATCGCGGATAGCGCCGAGCTTACTGTTGGATCGGAGAGAGATAATGTGTCGAGGGCTGCACCTGATATCGATATGGCACGATTATAGTCTACCGGAAATTTTGAATAATGATACCCATAATAATCAGAGCCATAGTGGAGCGGTGTAAACTCGAATATTCGGTTGTGGAGCAGACCGGCCTCATATGCGGGCGCGTCTTGGATGTGGGCCGTCGTGTTGACAATTGGAAACGGAAGTCGACCCTTGATGGCTGATAGTGTTTCAAATCTTATATTCTTGGGAGGGTTCCACAGAGTTGAGAAATCCATGAAGCCGGTAAAATCAAGGGCGGACCGCCGTCCTTCATCGTTTGGAACCACATGAAAAACTCGGTCGATGCCACCCTGATAGAATCGCCTCATGGGAACGACGTTCGCGTGCCAGCCAAATACACCATTTGCAATCAAATTAACGGGCTGGGAAACGATCGTAGTAACTCCTTCTCTAAGGGCATATTCAGTCCAACGTAGCAAACTCTGGCTTGTCGCGGCGTGACTGAATAATTCTCCGTGATTTGTGAGATATCGTTGGTATTTGTTTGCATCCAAAAAAATAGATTGTAAATCAAAATTGTTGTTTAGACTTTGGATGTAAAACCATGAGGCGGCGTAACCTCCTCCTGAAACAGACGATATAAGGTCAATGTTGGTAAGAACCCCAATATCCGCCAGACCATGAAGAATGCCGATGGAGAAAGAACCCGAACGCATTCCCCCTCCCGATAACGCAAGTCCAAGCCAAGGTGGTTCATTTGTGAAACCATTCCGATTGTATTGCCATTCGTCTTTGTATTGCGCGAGAACAGCCGCATTGTTAGCGGCGACGGAGTTAGGTTCTTGCAGCCCCCGTATAATCGCTCTTTCAGGTCGATAAGTTTCACATCCAGCACTCGCTATGATTGCGGTCAATAGGCTAATATTCAATATTTGGTTCAGCTTTGTGGTCATAATTCCGGTTGTTGGCCCTTTTTAATTATTCGCTGGAGTTTTCGATATTTCCGCAGAGAAAGCATCTAGTAACAAAAGCCAATTGAGATGCACCCGATCTATTCCTTGAGGATTCTGTTTTAAGAGAGACTGCGTTTCCGGTGAAAGCACAATGTTGGGGAAATCAGCTGGCTGATAAATATCGTGACTGTTTTGAACCATCTGATTGAGCGCATCAGTTAGAATTTGCGATTTGTTATTGTTACCATCTCCTTTATTGGATACTGTTCTTTGTGCGACTTGAGACAACATGCCGTAGAGGTGAGCCGAAAGAACATCATTTGTATTTACAAGTTTTGCAGCCAGCGCCTCGTAATTGATAATGTTGTTTGTCGTCAATTTCCATCCTCCATTTAATAGGTTTTTCAAATTATCCTGGGATACAAGCAGAGCGACGACGGCTTCCTGGACCGATGCGTCCATTTTGAAAAGATTTCTGTTGTTCGCTTCCACTCGGGGTTCATAACCCCACGAATTCGTGGATGGGTAATATTGAAAATGTTCAAAGAAGCGATAGCTGATTTCCTCCGAGGTCCGTCGCGAAAGTTCCTCACATAATGTGGATATTATTTGCGAAAATGTGCTATTGTCTCCGGAGGAGATTTTGACCCCAATACTGGCGCCGCCGACCGATTTAACGATTAAGGAAGACAAATGTTTCGCACCCTCGTCGCTTAATCCTGACAGGTAATTAAGGGCTTCGAGTTCGGATTGTGTTACGCCTGGCGCATCGGAGTTGGTTGACACGCATTCGTACAGTTGCGGAAAAATTAAGGCGAAAGTTGGTGTTTTATTCGTGCTTGACCGGTTCGGGTCATGGACAATCGGCGTCATTAACGAATAATCAAAAAATCCGTCTAACATAACCTTCGTGAAGGCGCCAGCCGTATCGTTGCCGATTTTTGTCATGTCTGGTTGAGATATTGGTCTCCCCCATCGGTCAACATACGTTCCTTGCAGATAGGCCTTCAGATAGGCCGCCAAAATCGCATCCAGAGAAATATGAATTTCCAGATCTTTTGTTTGTTTTATTGATACAGTAGACAACTGATCTTCAAGCAAATCGTGAATTTGCGAATTCAGCTTGGCCTGATAGTTAAAATTCCTAAAGTCACGCATCTGATCTGCTAAAGTTAGAAGCTCCTTTACATCCGACCTGAAAATCCAAGTAGCTCCAAACGGATTCCGCCCTGAAGTGTCGGATTGTTCCAAATGCATAATCCAATCGCCCAGTGTGAACACCTTCGTAATCGCCGCACCTGGATCAAAAGCATCCCTCGTAACATCTTTACGGTCGCGATAACTAACGGTAACGGAATATGTGGTGCCGTCCGCGTTTGCAATAATGTCTGTATGGTCGGTCGGGAGCGCATTTTCGCGCCCCAACGATTTCAAGTTGGTAAGCGCGTTTATCTGATGTAGCCAATTTGTGCCGTCTTGGCCGAAGACGGGCAGGATTGGGCGCTGCAGAACGGTTTGGTTTAAGTTTGTACAACCCGAGGTTGCCAATATAATTACGAATAGTGTGGCGATCGTTCTGAAGCTTTTCATATTTCTTGGAGCTCAATAACTTTGTAAGATGTTTGATAGCCGTCCCGGGGCCGTTGGCTAGTTTGAGTGAGTAACCACTTGGTTCGTATTCGATCGCGTATATGTGCCGTTTGCGCAATCGTAATGGTATAAAAAGATTCTAAAATATAGGAATGCCCGCGAAAACTGGACGAAGCGACGCTTATTTGCGTATGGAGACAAATCACCATCCTTAGCCTGGGAACAGTCCGGCCTTAAACATCCCGCCCAATGCCTTCGGATTCTCATATTCTTCTGCGCCCTGGCAATGCCGGGGCAAATTACACGCGTTGAGGAAGATGAGATCTTTCTACTCTTAGCAGAAGAACAAGCAAGCTATTTTTGGAGAGTTTATTCATAAACGTGTTGACCGTGTTGACTCAGGATAAATGTAACCGGGGCGGGAGCTAGACGAGGGGTTCGGCTTAGCCCGCGAATAGTCGAAAAACGCGCTTCAGAAATCTTGGTTGGATAAGGCGTTGAGAATCTGGCGAGCGCGATTCTTGCCGCGATGGAATTTTGCTCAAACCAGCACGCAGCATGAAAGAAAACCAGCGGTTTTGAATCAGGAAGTGTTGGATAATGAGCTTCTCACGCGCTGTAGGGTCTTCACTTGGATCAATTGGTCGCTGCCTTTATTCGACAACTCAAAGCGCGCCTTCGACAGGAAGATCGGCAGTTACAAAAAGTTCGGCTGGCGCAGAAATCGAAAAATCCGTTATCTCGATCGATGCTCGAAATTGGCTAGCAGTGTGAAATTTTAAGTGAGATGACGAGAACGCGGATTCGGACCGAACTGGACAATATGACTAGAAAACGAAGATGTCACATTTGGTAAAAACTCGAGATGCGTGCATGCCAGGGATGGGAATTCGCTTTTCTGATAAAGTCAATTTATCGCTGTGGTTGTTAACACAGATTTATCTCGTTCTGAAAAGGCGGTAAACTGGCCAACAAATGAGTCGACGCTCCATTTTACTAATCCCGCCAACATGGTATCTACCTCATGATGGTACAGTCTGAGTACCTCCATAAGATTTTTATCCTGACCTTCTTTCCACGGGTTTGCTGAACCGCTGACACAGCAGCGTTTGGGAACGCGATTGCTGTCGCGCTCGATTTTGCAGAGCTCCTCTATGCGTATAACAGCATCGTTATGCATACGGAGCCCATCCTCGATCTCATTGCTATGAAAAAGGCGCACGTCACCTATCGTGTCCCCATCGTGGACCAGCCAATTCCTAATCGTGTACGTCACGCGCGTGGGCCAATCGTAAGCCATTTTAAGGTGGTATTCCTTTGTCAGAAGCTGTTCGACTAACTTTGGATTTTGCTTTGGATTTTTGCTGATTTCATCGGGTGCAGCCAATCGACCACAAATATTCGACAGCCTGTCATAAATTGACCACGAGATCGATACGTAAGAACAAAGTGCTAAATGTCTCGCACTTGCAAAATCCATTTCCACTCCGTCATGGGAAAAGTTATATGAACCCGATTGCACGCCTTGTCGAGGACTCTTCTGTCGCAGTTCTTCCGCTTTGATTCGTTTCTCATCAACCAGTGATTCGACGATTTTCCAAGCGCTCTCCCGGATTTCAAATAGCGGTATCGTTCCCGAAAGGGATGCATGATAGGCAGCGAGGTTTTCCCATCTTTTATAACACTCTGACGGCAAATCTGTGAGTAAAACCCCGCCGGAGACTTGTTGAAATACAGCCCGTAAGCCGTGTATAACGCCTATTGACCCTGCGATGCAAAGCGGCGCAATAATAGGCCCTTCCGGGACGGGAAAAACCGTATCACTTCGGCGGGTACTCAGCCTCATAGACCAAGTGATCTTACATACAATCACATGACCCTGCTCCTGTGATTCACACCAATCTTACGTGTGTCAATCATTTGTGCCCCGAGCATGGGAATGAGGTCTGCCAATTCATTGCCGAGGAACGGTCAAGCATGCTGAAAGGCCTGATCGAAACCTACCGCTGCCAGAAATGCGGTCAGGTGCAGGCACAATGTTGCGTTGGGCATATGCGAACTTGGGTCCGAGATTACGGCCCACTCTGGAGAACGCGTTTGGCAGAATTGTGGGCGGATCCAGCGTTGAGCCTGAGGGCAATTTCACGCGTCCTGAAGGTGAGTTGCGACACAACGCGGAAGAATGCGTTCAAGCTCAGCCTCCCCCTCAACCGGGTCGGTCATCGACCGCTTTCGGTTCGGAGCTATCCGCACTTGCTGGTGCCGAAGGCTCAGAAGCGAGTGCAGAAGGTCGAGAATTTACGGAAGCGATGGTTAGCTGCGCAGCAGCAACATCCGGAATTGACAAGCCGCGGTTTGCGACAAAAGAGCCCGGCGGTTTATGCAACGTTGTTCCGCTACGACCGCGACTGGCTAAAACTGCATCAAACTCCGCGAAAACCACGAATGCTATCAGTCAATTGGAACGAACGCGATGAGGTGATGTGCCGAAAACTTGAGACGGCGGCCTGTCGTTTGCAACCGGTAACACCCGGGCGGTTAGCCCGTGCTGTTGGGATGAACGGCTGGATCTCAGACCGGTTATCCCGGCTACCTCGCGCGAGGAAGACTTTCCAGCGACTGACGCGTGGTTGTCAAATTCGTCTTCGCTAACCGAAATTGAATAGTAGTTCAAATCTCGTTTCCCAAAATCAAAGTCAGTGGCCGGCTATCAAAGGCACCGCTTGATAATTCCGCGTGGCAACACGGGATCATTGCTGCCGCGGTAAGCGGCTGAACTCAAGGGAGCCTTCACTGTGGCAAAACAGCGATACCTTGACAATGCACCGCCCCAAAAGCCGGACCGCTACGATGTGTTCATTAGCTATTCCCGCGAAAACATGCGGAGGTGGAATTCCTGGTCGAAGAACTTCGGCGCCAGGAAGCTCATCTTCGGATTTTCCGCGATCGCGATGTCTTCAAGCCGGGCTGTCCATGGAACCAGGAGCTCTTCGACGATATCGAGATCTGCGCCAAAGTCGTGGCCGCGTAGAGCTACCTGATGGTTTGTCGTGCATAGATGACTTGGTACTAGGTACGGGCGCAGACTTCACTCTAGAAACTTTTCTAATCATTTCTGTTGATTGTAACTTGCATCTATCAGTCGGAAGAGCATAATCCGCGGACGCGGTGAGAATCTGTTCAGATGAGAGCGACTCGAACTTTTGGAGTCCAATCGCGGCTGCAAAGCGGTTGCTCTTTCAGAACGCAAACGGCATTCGGGGTGTTATTTCTCATAATGAAGAGGCGAAGCTACGCTTGAACCAACCAAGGAAACTAGTGAAATGCATACCTTTTGACTCGGTGGAAACTTCCATTGTTGATCCACGACGTTCGGCGATCGTAAGCGCATTTCGATTTTGCGGCCAAAAATGGTCCCCTCGACTTCAGAGCGGCTTGTTTCTTTTCGCGCTGATGTTGCTCCTTTTGCCGTCGGGACTAGCCCAGACCGGCTTGCCGTTGAATTTTTCTTCGCTCTCGAACCCCTTGGCGAATCCGCAGTCGTATTATCTTGATAGCGACCCCAGTATTCCGTTAGGCGATAAAACTCCGCTGATTTTAGTTCATGGCATTGATCTGTTCAGTGGCGCGCCGTCCGTCTCCGCGAGCGGTTGGGACAACTTTTGCACATGGTTCTACAATACCCCTTCACTCAGCAGTCGTTACAAAATCTACCGCTTTGTTTATCAAAGCAACCAGTCGTCAGTTCAGTCATTAGCTGATTACTTGCGACAATTGTTAGATGCCAACGACGGATCGGCGACTGATCAACAGCTTCAAGGCAAAGATGTTGTGATTCTGGCTCACAGTATGGGCGGCCTGGTTGCCAGAAGATTGATGGAGGAACAACGCCAGAGTAAAGCCGCAAAGTGGAATCAGTCGGTTTTTCGACTTGTCACGCTGGCGACACCTCATCACGGGACACCAGCAGCGAACAGATGCGACTATGTAGAGGATCCATTACCCGACTACGTTGGCGCTTTGGGTTACAAATTGGCACATCAACTTGGCACCTTGGATTTCGCAGCTCTCGTATCGGGTCTGAGCGAGCTAGATGGCATTTTCCAGTTTATGCCATATTACAATCAAGTTAATCGTGTGGACTTGCTGTGGGATAACTATAACGGTCTATTTGCGGCCGGCTTTAGTCCGGAGGAAGTGAATCCTTCGACCAGCACTCTAAATTCAATCGCGAGTGCTCAATCGTACGACACCAAAATAGTTGCATATGCCGGCTATATCGCTAACGGCAGCGGTCACGATACGTACCTTTGGCACGTTGCGCAAATACTTGCAGACAGTTTAACAATACCCTCTGACGGGATCGTTCCGATTGATAGTGCATGGTTTCAAGGCAGACTTGGCAATTCGCAACTGCGATTATTCGCGGATTATGATCATTACCAAATGATGCGGTCAAAGACGCCGCCAGGTGACTTGCCGTCGCCTTCCGACCCCCTTTTTACGTCAATCGGAAACGATCTGGCAAAGGCGCTGCCAATTGTCCCCACGCCGATAATCGCATCCGTTGTCCCCTCGACTCTTCAGCCTTCGAGCTCCCCTCAAACAATCACGATTTCAGGATCGAATTTTCAACCGTCGGGGCCGAACGCTTCGACATTGGTGTTCTATGATCCGGCAAATAACCCATATCCGCGAACACCTTACAATCCCAGCACGACATCGATGCAATATGACATCAACGTTCAATCCGCGACAGGTACATGGAAGGTCAAAGTGGTAAATGGAAATGTTGAATCGTCCCTATACAGCTTTACCGTGGCGCCTGTAAACGTCCAGTTGTTGGGCTTTCGATTTCTGGACCGGCGAATGTCAGTCAAAACACCAGCGGGAACCAATATATCGCCCAGGCTATCATGAGCGATGGTTCGACTCCGCCAGTGTCCGCGAACTGGAGCCTGAGCACGGGTGCGCCAGGCAACATTTCGTCATCAGGGCAATTGACGGCAAATGGCGTAGGTGCGAATACCGCGATTACCGTCACGGCTAGCTATTCCTATGGTGGTATCACGAAGACAGCCAACTACAATGTCACCATTGATGCGCCGGCCAGCTGCGGCTCGTATGCGACTAACGTGGTCAGCAATGGTGATTTGGAATCCGGATCTACGGGATGGACGCTTTCCGGGGGCGCGATAATCTCGACGACTGGCAGCCTTTATCATTCGGCAACTCACTATCTATGGTTGGGCGGAGACAATGGGACTGATTCCGCGTATTATCAGACTACAATACCGAGTTCGGCGACATCAGCGACTCTGTCACTCTATGAAAATATAAACTCTAGTGAATCGACTTCTCTGGGTGCTTATGACACGTTTAGCATCGTCGTCCGAGACACAAGCGGCAATCTTTTGGGAACGGTTGCAAACTGGTCGAACCTGAACGGAACGTCACCGGGGAACTACTCGTATCAAACCTTTAATATGTCGGCGTATTCAGGAAAGACAATTCGGATTTATTTTGTCAGCAATTGTCACTTGTCGGGAGGCCAAACAACCAATTTTCGCGTCGACGATGTCGGCTTGATATTAGCCCTTCCTAACCCTGCGACGCCGGTTTTATTTGGTGTGGGTGGGCAAACCACTGTCGCACAAGGGTCCACCGCACAATACAACGCCATAGTTGTGAATTGCGACAATTCGATCATATCGGTGTCGCCCACTTGGAGCATTTCTTCTGGGCCAGCCTCAATTTCGGCGTCAGGTCTCTTAACAGCCGGAACTGTGAGCGCTGACACTTCCGCTACGGTAACCGCAAATTATCCGGGATTCGCAGCGTTAAATTACAACATTACCATCGCGCATGTGGCCCCCGTATTTACTTCTCTTGCCATCAACGGCCCCAATTCGCTCAATGAAAATAGTTCGGGTCAATTCACCGCGTCAGCTCTCTTCAGCGACGGCAGTTCGCAAGTGGTTACTCCAAACTGGTCAATCGCTTCTGGACCCGGCGAAATATCCACAGCCGGTTTGTTGACCGTGGACTCTTTGGGTACCAACACGACAACAACCTTGTCTGCAACCTACAGCGCGGGCGGCATTACTCACAATGCGAGTCAACAAGTATCAATCGTTTATGTGCCTCCCGCTCCAACATTCATCTCTTTAACCATCAATGGGCCGCCGTCAATCGTAGAAAACCGAAGTGGCCAATATTCGGCTACCGAGTGGTTTAGTGACGGGTCCTCTCAAATCGTGATTCCAACCTGGAGCGTGAACTCAACCAACGCCAGCATCTCCACATTCGGTCTTCTCACAGCCGATGAGGTTTCGAGCAATACGCCGGTACTGGTTTCCGCAAGCTATATGGATGGCATTACGTTGAGCGTATCGAATCAGGTTATGGTGCTGAATGTGCCGATCTTCGCAAACTCCGTTTTGAACCAAGGCAAATTTCAGTCGACTTTGTCAGGCCTTTCGGTGGGGCAAACAGTCATTGTTTATAGTTCAAGCAACTTGACGGTGTGGGTTCCGATCCAAACGAATTCTGTTTTATCCGGTTCGACTTTCACATTCACGAATACTTTTGGTCCAGACATCGGCAACCAATACTTTCGGGCTCAAGTACAATAATGCGCCCGGTGTTTACAGTCACACTTTCCTTTCCGCCGACGAAAAGGGTGAGTTAGCGATCTGGTCAGCGCGAGCGGTCGATGGAGACCAGAGGCAAAGTCTCTGGAAGCGGGGCTTGGGGGGCGGCAGCGGAATCCCCAACAAATCAAAAAGCGGCTGGACTTTTTTTCAGGTCAGACGAGCGCATGGAGCGGTCAATTATATCGCCGGTTCGGCTTTTATAGTGGCTTGCTGTTCACAATCTTCTAGGGACGGAGAGCCATTCTTAATTAGCCCTTACACGTCTGCCAATCCAGATCAAACCGCGCCAGATACTTTCGGAGCCGGTCGGCATCGTTCTGCACTTTTCGTTTTTCGCGCGTGGCTCCAAAGAGTTTGCGGCCAGCATCTGACAGCGTAGCTGATCGACGGCAAACCTTGACGACAAAAGCAAGTTGAACCTGATCAAATAGGTCGAGCTTTTCTCTCGCCTGATCGCTCAGGATTGTCCTCAGAACGGATTCCAGGTCATCGTTCGTTGACGGGGGCGCCCAGGCGTCTGTTAACCGTTTCATTTCCTCCGCCAGAACGGCGGTCGTGATCCGTCCGCCTGGTGACAGCGTTGCCATGCGCGTGATGCAGGCGTTAAGGTCTCGAAAATTAGCAGACCATTTTGCTGCCGGAGATTGGGCGAACCGCAGGAATTCTTCCCGCAACTCTTTGCTCATCGTGACACGCCGGCTGGTCTTTCGGGCAAATTGTTCGAGCTCGTAATCCACATTTGGCTCAATGTCTTCCGAACGTTCTCGCAAGCCGGGCAAATGAAACGTCCAGAGGTTCGTCCGCGCGAGCAGATCTTCTCGGAATCTTCCTTCTTTCACAGCCAGCGGCAGTTGGCGGTTCGTGCCGGCGATCAATTGAAAATTGCTGCTCACCTCACGGTCGCCACCGAAGGGCAAAAAGCGTTTTTCTTCCAGGGCGCGCAGGAGCATCGCCTGTTCATCGAGCCCCAGCTCGCCGATCTCGTCGAGGAAAAGCAGGCCGTTGTCGGCGGCGCGAAGCAGGCCCGGACGATCTTTGAGTGCGCCCGTAAACGCGCCTTTGACGTGGCCGAATAATGCCGACATGGCAGCGTCGCCGCGCAAGGTGGCGCAATTGACTTCCACGAACGGACCGGTGATTTGATGTCGCGATTTCTTGAGTTCGTAGATGCGCCGCGCCAATTGCGATTTGCCGGCCCCGGTCGGACCGGTGAGCAGGATCGGTTCCTTGGCATGAATGGCGACATGTTCGATTTGCTCGATGAGTTGGTTAAATCGTTCATTGCGCGTGGCAATGCCGGACTTGAGGAAGGTGCGCGCCTCCTTCTGCTCGGTTCCGAATCGTGATGCGAGCCGGTCATACTTCGAGAGGTCCAGATCGATGATGGCGAACTTGCCGTCCGGTCCCCGTCGTTTCACATCTGCCGGGGAAGTTTGCACGAGGCGCCCGGGGAAGTGCCGGGATTCCGTCAGCAGGAACAGACAAATCTGCTGCACGTGCGAACCGGTGGTGATGTGGACGAGATAATCTTCCTTATCCGGTTTGAATTCGTAACTGCGCGCGAAGTCATGCAGGGCCGCATATACTTCCTCGAAATCCCAGGGATCGCGCAATGGCTGCGGCGTGCCGCGGACTTCGGTCGTCGCGCAGACCCGGGGAATATCCGCCATCACGACATTGGCCGTATCCTGGAACTTTGGATCGTAGATCAGCTCAAAACGATCCACGGACAAGTCGGCTTGTTTGCAGAGGGAAACTGTCGGCCGCCAGCGTTTCCAGCGCTCGTCATGGAAGCCTGAGTCCAACACACTGCCCAACAAACCGATGACCACCTGTTTCTTGCTTTTCATAGCGGTTATTCCTGTAAATTATATTAATAGCTAAACATTGATCGAAGCAAACTTATTCATTTCAGCCGGCAAAAACATGGCGGTTTGCCTGTATTCATTGATGTTTGTGGTCTGTTCGATCGCACGATTTTCCGGTTGGCACGACGCCTGCAATAAGGTTGGCAGCGGATAACGAAAGATAAAACTATGGCAAACAAAACTTTGTTCCAATCGGTGCGGGGAGCGTTGCTCCCGAAAGCGGATGTGACCAATGAAGCCGGAGGCGCCGCCTATGCGTTGTCGCCGAAGCACGCTCTCGCCCAGTATGCGGCGACCGGTTGCTTGAACTCGACCTACTACGCCTCGGTCGATGACCAACTCCAGAAGGTGTTGACGCTCGCCAAGGAAGTGGATGCCGAGTTCATCGCCAAGACCGCCGTGTATGCGCGCCATAAAGGTTTTATGAAAGACATGCCGGCGGTGTTGTGCGCGGCGTTGTCGGTGAAGGACGCACAGTTGCTCCGCACTGTGTTCGACCGCGTGATCGACGATGGAAAAATGCTCCGCAATTTCGTGCAGGTGTTACGCTCGGGTGTCGTGGGCCGCAAATCGCTCGGTACGGTTTCCAAGAAACTCGTGCAGCGCTGGCTTGAATCGCGCACGGATGAACAGTTGTTCCGGGCGTCGGTGGGAAATGCGCCGTCGTTGGCGGACCTCGTGAAGATGGTTCACCCGAAGCCGGGTAACGCGAGCCGCGAAGCGCTCTACGGTTATTTGCTCGGACGTCCGCACCAGGCGGAGGCCTTGCCGGAGATCGTGAAGCAGTTCGAGGCGTTCAAAGGCGGAAAGCGCGAAGTGGTTCCGGATGTTGCTTTCCAGATGTTGACGGCGTTGGATCTCGGTAAGGCGGAGTGGACCGCGATCGCGAAGAAAGCTCCGTGGCAGATGACCCGGATGAACTTGAACACCTTTGCCCGGCATGGTGTGTTCGACGACAAAACCATGGTTAAATTGATCGCCAATCGTTTGGCCAGTGCCGATGCCGTGAAACGCGCCCGTGTGTTTCCGTATCAATTGTTGATGGCGTTCAAGGCCGCGGGTGGCGATGTGCCGAACTTGATTCGGGACGCGCTTCAGGACGCGATGGAAGTCGCAACCGAGAACGTGCCGAGCATCGCGGGTAAAGTGTATGTGTGCCCGGACGTTTCGGGTTCGATGAGCTCGCCGGTGACCGGACATCGCGCCGGCGCGACGACTGCTGTGCGGTGCATTGATGTGGCAGCCCTCGTGGCGGCTTCCATCCTGCGCCAGAATCGGCAGGCGGAAGTGGTGCCGTTCGAATCGAACGTGGTGAGCGTGCAGTTGAATGGTCGCGACAGTGTGATGACCAACGCGCAAAAACTCGCCGCGATCGGTGGCGGTGGAACGAACTGCAGCGCGCCGCTCACGTGGTTGAACAAGAAACAGGCGAAAGGCGACTTGGTGGTGTTCGTCTCCGACAACGAGTCGTGGGTGGACGCCAAAGGCGGCCGCGGAACGGAGACCATGCGGCAGTGGTCGGTGTTCAAGCAGTTCAATCCGCAAGCGCGGTTGGTCTGCATTGATATCCAGCCGTATGCCACCGTGCAGGCGGCCGAGCGCGAGGACATTTTGAACATTGGCGGATTTTCCGACCAGGTGTTTCAGATCATCGCGACGTTCGCCGAAGGCCGGCTCGGCGCCGATCACTGGGTCGGTGAGATTGATTCGCTCAAATTGTGAGCGATGCCAGGGAGGTGCCCGGTCACGTCATTTGGGACGTGGCCGGGCTGCGGAAAAAAGTGATTTGCGGGCCGGATGCCGCCTGGGACTACATCTCAAACTGTAAAGTCTCGGCAAAAACTTGTCGACCCGCGTTGAACGGTGAGTTTGGATTTGATCTTTGAGAAATTTGGAAGGGCGAATGCCGGTAGGACTACATATCTAACTCCAGTAAAACGGGCCATCAGCCCGTTTGCGGCCAAACGAGCCTGTCTCAGGTCGCAGTCTATGGTAGTTGTGTCGTACCAACTGTTGTCGCCCGTCCTTTTGAAGCAGCGGGAATGCCCGCAGGACTACAGGTAGAGCGCCCGGTTTATAGCCGGGAGGCCCGGGTTCGTGCAAACGGAATAGCTCAGCAACCGTCTTGCAACCGATTGTCGCGCTGCTTCTTGAATTTTATGGCGAATGCCGGTGGGAATACATTGGCAACCAGCGGGTTCAAACCCCGCCCGATGGGCCGCGAGGCCCGTTGAGAATTCTCATCAATCCTTGTCGCCATTTTGCAGCGAAGATTTTGTGACGAATGCCGATGGAACTACATCCTTAAAGAGGACGAGGTTCCGGGTTCGAATCCCGGTGGCTCCGACAGATGGGGCCATAGCTCAACGGTGGAGCGCGTTTAATATGTTTCATCAATTTTGTCGTCACAGTTTTCGCGACGAATGCCGGAGGAACTACATGTAAACCGTTGGTCGCCGGTTCGAACCCGGCCTCCGACCCAAACGATGGTCGGAGTAGCTCAGTGGTAGAGCAGCGGAAAAAGTTTCTCCAAACCTTGTCGTCGCGCTTTTTAGTCGGTGGTCAGTAAAAGATGATTTCGGTGCGAATGCCGTTGGAACTACATCTGTCGCGAGTTCGAGTCTCGCCGGCTCCATCAGACGGGGCCGTAGCTCAGTTGGTAGAGCGATTGTTTCGGCAAAAACTTGTCGCACCGTTGTTTTAGAACATCATGTCTTGATTTTAACAAACTAGAAATCGGGCAGATGGAACGCGTGATTACGAACACTTTGTATCTTAAAAGTATATCAAAACAGATGAAAATGACCTCGACGCACCATGAACCGGTTGATTTCGAACTCAAAGAGATCCACCAGGCTGCGATAACTCTTTACAACCGGGAGACAACGATACTCCAGTCAAAACCGACCTCATTGGACTCGATCAACGCCACCAACTTTCTTGCTGGGCAAGCAATAAAGTTTGGGGATGCGGCGTTGATTTTGATGGAAGACCTCACGCAACCGCTAGACGTTCCAAACGCACTTTTACGTACTTGTTTGGAGGCTCAAGCTAGAGCGAACCATATTATTGCAGTGACAAGCAAAGATCGTGAAAGTCGAGCCAACGAACTTATCCAACTGATGGATAAAGGCCATGATTATTACGAAAAACAGTGCATTCAGTTGAGCAAAGAAATGCTTTCCGATGAATCTAAATTGATGCCTCGCGATCGGCCATACCTGGCTTCGTTAAAATCCGTCCTGTGGAAGACCGACACAACGAATCTGAAAAAGCTCAAGAAGCAATACGAGGAGCTAAACCGAAAATGGAGCTATGGTAAGGTCGTCGACAAAGATAAATTTAGCGACCCCGCGTCGCTTAAGCGTTCAGAGGCTCAACCGCTTCAACCAGGGCTTCATTTGGCATATTTACAAAGTTGCGCATTTGTACATTCCGACCCTGCGTCAATTAAGCATGCACAGCTTGTTACAAAAGTGGGTGTGACCCACACAATTGTCCTAGCCGAGGTAATAGCCATTGCGTGCTTTTTTTTGGCACTTGGTAAGGAAAAAGATCCAAACCTCGTGGAGGTCAAAAGAAGACTAATTGCATTTGATATAAACGAGCGAGTTTTGCCAAAAGAGCATTTGCCTTTTGCATGACCAAAAGCCGATTGGCAGTCGGAAACGGATACCGTCCGTCGTTTTTGGCGCAAATGCCGTTTCTTAGTGGTAGAGCAATCGTTTCGGCAAAAACTTTTCGCATCGTTTGCGGTGATCTCCACCGTTGCCACTGGAAGCCGACTTAATAAAATATTAATTGTTATGAATATATTGGATAATGCAGTGACATCGATTCACATGGCGCTGGAGGACTACTCGTCTAAACAGAATGGCCGAATGATTTCGGCAATCCGGAACCTGCATGCCGGTGTATTACTGCTTTACAAAGAAAAGCTTCGCCGTTTATCTCCGCCGAATTCTAACGAAGTTCTCATCAAACAAAAAGTAGTCTTCCAAAAAATGACTGGCGGCGGTCTGATGAGTGTTGGTTCAGGAAAGAAGACGGTCGACATTGTGCAAATCCAAGATCGATTTGACACTCTCGGAGTCCAAACAGATTGGAAACGCTTTGAGAAAATTAATGCGCTTCGCAACGATATTGAGCATTATTTTTCTGCCGTCAATCGTGGCGCTATGGCGGGGGCAATTTCAGATACCTTTTTGATCATCCGCGACTTCATTCATGCAGAACTTGGCGAAAACCCTCAAGACCTTCTCGGAGACGCCGCGTGGGCCAAAATGTTGTCAGTGTCAGAAGTTTTTGAGAAAGAGCGCGATCTTTGCCAAAAAGCTTTGACCGCGATCGACTGGGAATCTGCAGGACTGGCCCAAGCAGTTTTAGAGGTAACGTGCTCCGAATGCGGTTCGCCGCTGCTGTATCCGTTAAAACCCGACCACACAACTAAGCTTCTTTGCCGGTCCTGCGGTGAGGAGGATACGTTTAAAAACTACGCTGTCCGAGCAATTTCAGAGTATTTCGCCGCTGCGAACCACTATGCGGCAAAGGAGGGTGGTGATCCAGAATCCATTTTTTGCCCTCATTGCGGAGAGGAAGGTTACATTGTCGAGGAGAACCGTTGCGTCATTTGCGAAGAAAGTTGTGTGCAAACTTGTTCATTCTGCGACAATTCAATCCCTGTCCACGAACTCAGTGATGGTAGTCTCTGCGCGTACTGCGAACACAAGCTGAGCAAGGATGATTAAACTTGCATTTCTTATAACCTTATCGTCCTAAACGCTTAAAAAAGTTCAGATTTATGAGCAGCATCAATCCCACTCACATCCAAGTTTCCAGCGAAGCCACTGGGTTCATTCCGGCACCGGGTAATCAGGGTAAGCCCATCACCGTTATCGGTACTGCGGCGATCCGCGACGCCTTCGATGACAAGTGCATCGGACAGGCGTTGAACTCTCGCGGCGCTCCCGGCGTGACCGACCTCATCCTCAATCCTGACGCACACGCCGGTTATGGCGCTCCCGTCGGTTGTGTACTCGTCTCGCCGACGCACGTTTATCCCGGCCCTGTCGGCGTGGATATCAAATGCTCCATGAGTTTGCTCCAACTGGATCTTCCGGTTGAAGCGGTGGCAGACAAAACTGTCCGCCGCGCGCTCATCAATGCCATCGTGGAACGCACGCCGACCGGCGCCGGCAAAGGTCAGCGCAACGTTAAAAAAGGTCGCAACGTGAATGCCGAAATCGGCCGCCGCGTTGCGATTGAGGGTGCTTCTGAGAGCGTCTGCCGCGATTTGGGAATTCCTCCCGAGTGGGCGCAACACTGCGAAGATGCATTCCATCTCGGTCATAACAACCAGCGCGATGATCTCGCAAAGCGGCTGGATTTCCTGATCGATGCCGGTCGGTTTCCGAAATTTGAAGACAAAATCCGCCAGCTTGGCTCGTATGGCGGCGGTAATCATTTCGGCGAATGCGAAGCTGTGCAGATTGCCGATAACGAACGAGCCCGCCGTGCTGCCGAGGTTTTCGGTTTGCGCGACGGCTGCGTCGCGTTTCTTTCTCACTGCGGTTCGCGCGGTTTCGGATACCAATTGGCCAATGACCAGTTCCGCACCTTGCAAGGCAAGTTTGCGGCGTGGAGCATTCCACTGCCCGGCCAGGATCGCGAACTCGTGTATGCCCCGCTCGGGACATCGGAGGCCGACAATTATATCGATGACATGTCGCTTGGCGCAAATTTCGCGACCGTGAATCACATGCTCATCAATGCGCTCGTGCTTGAGGCCTTTCAGGAAATCATTCCCGGAACCCGCGGCAAGCTCGTGTATTTCATCAGCCACAACATCGCCCGTCGCGAGATTGTGGGAAACCAGGAATGCTGGGTGCATCGCAAAGGCGCCACGCGCGCATTCCCGGCGAATCATTTCGCGCTCAAAGGCACGCCGTTCTATGAAACCGGTCATCCGATCTTGTTGCCCGGCAATCCAACGGCAGGTTCGTGCGTCATGGTCGCTGACCCAGGCGCGGACAAAAGTTGTTTCAGCGTGAACCACGGTGCCGGGCGGGCCAAAGGTCGCAAAGCCGCCATTCGCGAGCTCGATCAGAAGACCGTCGATGACGAATTCGTAGCACACGATGTTTTGACCAATTGCCGCACCTATCCGAAAGATGAAGCCCCGGCGGCCTACAAAGATTTCAACGAGGTGTTGAATTCGGTGCGCCTCGCTGGCCTGGCTAGCGAAGTCGCGCGTCTCCGGGCTCGTTTTGTCATCAAGGATTCGGATGACAGCTTGAAAGGCGCGGCTTAACCCCACATGAAAATCATTGCTGCGTCATCGCACGACCGTCAATGCCGCACTCGTGAAAGCTGGAGATTCTGCGGTTTGGGGCAAGATGGAATCCAATCCACTATCCAGAGTGTGATTTCTGGACCAAACAACGCTGACTGACATCGTGGAATGCGTTCTGTTCATGTTTTACTTATGTTTAGAGCGATCGCGAACCATATTAATTGCCGTTGTAAAACGGCAAAAGGCACCGGATTGTTAACTTCGCGTCTGGGTTCTTGCAGACTTCACCCACTTTTGGAGCGTCGGAAGCAGGGCTACTATCGCGGCACGCCGCTCTTTGAGATGGGCACGCAATTTCGGTGTATCAAGAATCCCACCGAAAACATCCGCTGCAATGACCTGGTTCCTAATAAACAGTTTGATTAATGCATACGCTTCCATATAGGAAAGTCGTGAAATTACTTTGCGGATAATGCCGACATCGTCAGCAACTGGACTCCATTTCACCTCGGAAGAAAACCATTCTAGAGCAAAGCGCTTCGCTTCGGTTAAATCCACCTGTGACTGCCAATACCGGCGTGGATTGAGCGCCCCACTTAGACCCCAAATTACATGGCTGTGCGCGGTGTGCCCGCTTGACTCAATGTGATTGATATCAGCACCAAGACTTACCCAATACTTGACCAAATCCATCTTTCTGCGCCAAAGCCCCTTACGCAGGAGGGCGTTAATATCGTCTTTTGAATAATCCGGTTTCAAACGCTTTATGATATCGAGCTGTCCATTGTTCGCCGCTGCGTCCATTGCGCAACTCCAGAATTCTTCACTTTCATCATATTCTCGCGGCACGTTTGCGCGAGGATTAGCCCCCAACCACATGAGGAGCGATACACCCCGCAGATTACCTTCTTCACAAAAATGTCGCAGAGCCAAATCGGCTTGGAATTGGAGCTCTGGATGCCGTTCGATATATGCTTTGTAAATTCCGAGAAAGGGATGCGTGGATCGAATCAAACCTTTGGCGATCGGATAGCCGGTGATCAGATCAGCCCCACGCTCCATAAACATCCGAATTATTTTAGGATCGCCGAGAGACACGATCTGCTGGAAATTCACCATGTCGACCGTTGCACCAGATTGAAAAATCAATTCAACGATTTCCTCGTTACGGAAACGCGCTGCGCACCACAGCGCCCGCTCGTCAGCTGGCACCCCATTTTTCAGAAGAACTTCCACTAGACTGTGAAACCTGCTTTCGATGGCAATGCCAATGGGCCAGTGCCTGGAATCGTATCGCTCAGGTTCTTTGTATTTGTGGATCCTAAACCAGTCTTGAACCGCGAACAGCTTGCCGCATCGGCATAGTGTGCATAGGTCCGTATAATTTTCTGGCAACTGCGGTCGAGTAACGCTGCGTCTCAAGGTTAGCTCCTGTTTACCAGTGCTTCGACATCCGCCTCACGGAATCCACTCGCCCTCTTTCGTCCGGGAAAAGTGACTCGGTGCAGAAGACCCTGAACAGCCAAATGGTCGACCGTTCGCAACGAGCAGCACAGCCTTTCCGCTACAGCCTCCCGCCGCAGGAGTCTCGCCAGTGTCGGTGTCTCCGGTTTCTTAGGTACATCGCCCCGCCTCAATCGGATGATAATTTTCGTTCTCTCCGGTGTGCTGACAGTTGCGTCCATCCGCAGTAACGCCTCAATTGCCTTGATGGTCGTGTTAAGCATAGGGGTGGGGTCCTTCTTGAGATCGAGGTCGCTACCTGACCGTCTGGCTGCAATACCACGCGTTTCCCTTTTTCGTCAGCGTAAATGACCCGGACAAAGTCGCAGGCTGACCATTTTGCTGCCCGCTCGTGCCCTTCTGCGTCACCACTCGTCCGCCATCCATGGTGAACGGCCCGAGTTCCACGGTGCATTGAGCTTCAAAATCGTAAACGTAGTGCTTCTCGTCGCCGACCTTTTCCCCATATTGATTGGTGATTTTATACGTGTCGAAAAGATCACGTTGTTTATCCTTCCATTGAATCTGGCTGCTGAGTGCCCAGTTGACACCATAGTCCACATTGGCTTTCGGCGGCACGTCGTCACTGCATCCAGCCAGCAGGAACAGCGCTTCAATGAAGCAAAGTAATTTGAGCCGAGTCATACAATTTGTCTCTGAATTAGTATTTCCTCTGTCACTCCCTTTTTTTGGCAGAGCCTGACCACGATGGCTCTAAAAACGTGGCCCTTTGCCTCGTCGTTGCAATACGTCAGTCTCACAATGCGACGGTTGGCCTGCTCCACAGCGTCCTTTATTACTCGGTCGCATTCTGCTTCGCTCAGGGTTATAGGAACGTGCAGAACGATTTTCGAAGAAGCATCCGCCTTCGTCGCCTGCTTGACTTGTGCGTCAGAATCCTTATCTGCTATCCACAGCAGGAAACAGACAAGGGCAATCAATATGCCCACTCCCGGCAGAAACAACATCACGACAACCGGCACTACAAGCAAAGTGCCATGGGAAATTTTATAATTTATAGCACCTTTCATTGAGCCCGGCCTGTGAGATCGTCAGGCCGGTTTGATTAGGGGCGGGCACTAAAATCCTCCGATTGGGTTTTGGAATGGAGATTATGCAGCGTTGCCGACTCGACTTGTTCACCTGACTGAATCCATGAACCGAGAGAGGTCGTAAGAAATGCGTTCATAACTGACAGACATATACACCATGGGTGGACTATTGTCCACTCCTTTAAAGGCTTAATCTTTTCGTATTTATACGGAAATGATCAAAGACTTGTCGCCAGCATTTTCAAGGGTCGTTCGCAAACATCGGCTGGCCAAGGACATTTCCATGCTGAAGTTGGCGGAACTTGCCGCTGTTGACAAAACCTACATCGGGAAGCTGGAACGGGGCGCACGCGTGCCCACCATTGATACGGCAAACCGACTGGCTCGGGCTCTTAAAATTCCGCTTTGGAAGTTGATCAAGGAAGCTGACGGGTTGTAAAATCAGCGAGGTCTGAACGATGCTTCCCTCGCCATTGCCCGGTCTGTAGAACTTCAGCGCTTTTAAGTCGGAACTTGTTCAAGCCATCGCTTAAAGTGCGTCAATATTTGACAATGCTGGTTTTTTGGAGGTCAACTTCGGCTTACTGCGCGCGAGTCGTGGTTTAACCGTTGACGACTTTATTCAATGATTGGGGCCTTCAGCCTCCGGGTTTTGAGTGATTTTGACGACTTTATTCGCAGAGGCTCAATGAATCAATCTCCGTTAAATCAAGGGTTTGCGTTCGAAGCGTTTGATGACTTTAATCGCTGCCCACAGGCTTTTGTGGGCAGTGATTATAGTGCTTGCCAAAAGTAATTTCCGAAATGGTGGCGATGCCCTGCCGGGAATCGAGGCAAACCCGCAGGTTTGCCCCACCATTTCGGAAATTACTTTTGGCAAGCAGTCTAAAGTCGTCGAAATCGGATAAAGCCGGCAAAAGCCAGGTCTTGCCGTTCGGGGGCAGCAACCGCGCTTTGTGCGGATCGTTCCCTTTCAGTTCATCAGCTTCTCCTGCAGATAGGTCATGGTCAGGGCCGTCGTGCGCGCGCCCTGTTTCAGGTCGGCGCCCGCGCCATGCCCGCCCTCTGTGTTTTCGTAGTAAAGGAATGGCAGGCCCAACTGTTCCATCCGCGCGGCGAACTTGCGCGCATGCTGGGGACCCACGCGGTCGTCCTTGGTGGTCGTGAAAATGAAAGGTTCGGGATACGCGACGCCTGGTCGAAGGTTTTGGTAGGGCGATGTCTTCAGCCAGAATGCCTTGACCGCCGGATCGGCATTTACATCTCCGTATTCGCCCTGCCAGCTTGCGCCCGCCGCGATTTTGGAGATGCGGATCATATCGAGGAGAGGAACCGCGATCACGACGGCCTTCCACAATTCGGGGTGTTCGGTAAGTTCCACGCCCATCAGCAGGCCGCCGTTGGAACCGCCCTGGATGCCCAGGCGCCGAGGCGAAGTGATCTTTCTGGCGAACAGATCTTTCGCTACCGCTGCGAAATCGTCGTAGATGATTTGCCTCTTTACCCCAAGTCCGGCCTCATGCCACTTCGGTCCGAACTCGCCGCCACCCCGAATGTTCGCCAGCACGTAAGCGCCGCCGCGCTCGAGCCACAGTTTACCGGTCGTGCCTAAATAGTGCGGTGTCATGGCGATCTGAAATCCGCCGTATGCGGTCATCAGGGTAGGCGTCGAGCTGTCGAGCGGGGCGCCTTTTCGGTGGACTACGAAATACGGTATCCTGGTCCCATCGCTCGACGTCGCAGCGAACTGCTCGACTATTTCGTGGGAGGCATCGAACTTCGGCGGCAGCGCCTTCACCGTGTGCACTGCGCCGGTGTCCACATCGGCCAGCCACAAGGCGGGCGGGGAAAGGAAGCCCGACACATCGATGAAGGCACGATTGGACTTGTCATCGGCAGCGACGAAACTCACCGAGACGTTCGGTGGCAACGCGAGGGGTTCGCGCTTCCAGCCTTTGCCGGAAGGGGTGTAGACAAACGCCTTGCCCTGCACGTTGTCGAGGACGCCCACGAGCAGCTTGTCGCGGGTTGAACTGAGGCCGTTGAGCGCTTCGCGTTTTCCCGGCGCCCAGATGAGCTCAGGCCGAAGCGCGCCCGGCGAGGCCTTGGTGGCAGCCAACTCGGTCTGCACGACCGATCCCGGATCGAAGGTTTTGCCGGCAACGGTCCAGGCTTCATCCAATTGCAGGATCACGCGTGCTTGAACCAGGTCCACGACATCGGCTTTGGCCGGAATGCTCAACCGCTCCGCGCCGCGTTCCGTCAGCACGTAATGTTCGCTGTGGAAGGTATCGAGTGGACGTTTGATGAAGACTAACGAATGGCCCTGGCCATCGTGTAACACGGACGGGTCAACGCCGTAACCACCGTCGTCCTTCGTACCGCGAAAAACTTCAATCGCCGCGGAGAGCGGTTGGCCGCGCTTCAGGCGCTTCACGATGTAGGGATAGCCGGAAGTCGTGAGGTCGCCAGGCGCCCAGTCCGTGGCGATGAGCAGCGTGTCCTTGTCTTCCCAGGCGATGCGGTGTTTGCCGCGCGGCAAGGTGAAGCCTCCCTCGACGAATTTGCCCGCGTCGAGATCGAACTCGCGGGCGACGACCGCGTCCTCGCCGCCGTCAGAGAGTTCGATCATGCAGCGCGTTTCGTCAGGCTTCAGGAGGTCGGCGCCTTTAAACACCCAGCTTTTGCCCTCGGCTTTGTTCAGCGCGTCAATGTCCAGGACGGTCGTCCAGTGCGGCTGCGGAGAGGTATAATCGTCGAGCGTGGTCTTGCGCCAGATGCCGCGCAAATGGTCGGGATCTTCCCAGAAGTTATAGATTTCGCCATGCACGAACTCCGGCTCGGGGATGCGGTCCTGGGCGCCCGCGATTTTCAAAGCCTCGGTGTAGTTGTCGACGTAACGAGGGTCAGCGTCCAATCGGTTGGTCGTGATTTCATTTTGGTGTTCTACCCACGCCATCGACCGCGGTGACGAAACCTCCTCCAGCCAAAGATAGGGATCGGCAGGATCCGGGGTCTCGGCCTGGCCAATCGCAGGCGAGGCGACGGCGGCGAGAAGGACGAGAAGCAGGGAATGCATGAGGGAGGTACGATGGCGAACCGTGCGCTTCATGTCAATCGGCGGTCAACGCCGGTGCGATTCAAAGTGGTGGACAGGCGCAAGATTTCGTTTCGAGAGAGAGGGGAAACAGCGCTATTGAATGTGAGGCGAGACCCCTTATCCGGCCTTCATTTGCCCCGAATATCCCCCTGAATTTCACTGGGCTACTTTCAAAGCCTGACTAAGAAAATTCTCGATCAGCCGCTGATTTTCTGGTGAGCGGAATTTGGGGTCTTCATGGCCGGCGCCGGGAATGGTTTTCATGGTGACTTCCACGCCGGCATCGATGAGAGCTTTGGCCAGCATGGTGCTTTGCGCGAGGGGGACGAGTTGGTCGTTGTCACCGTGCATGATGAGGAACGGGGGATCGTGTTTGTCGATGTAAGTGAGGGGATTCGCGGTTTTGGCGAGATCTTTTTTCTCCTGCACGGGTCCACCCACCAAGAGCGCCTCGGGTGCGTTGGCGTCGTTGTGTTTGATCATCGAATTCGGGCCGGCTTGATCGCCCATGGCGAGCAGGTCGGTTGGGCCGAACCAATCGATGGCGGCTTGCACGCGGCTGGAAACGTTGGTGTTGCCCAGGTCGCCTTCCATTTCCTTCACGTCGCCGCTGGTGCCGATGAAGGCGGCAAGGTGTCCGCCGGCGGAATCGCCGCCCACGGCGAAACGGTCCGGGTCGAAATTGTATTTGGCCGCGTTGGCGCGCAGGAAACGGATCGCAGCTTTGCAATCGTAGGATTGCGCCGGCCAGATGGCGTCTTTGGAAAAGCGATATTGGATGCTCGCGACGGCAAAGCCTTTCTTGACCAGATACAAAACCGGCGGATTCGCCTGGCTGCCCGCCATCCACGCGCCGCCGTGAATCCAGATCATCAAGGGCAGCGGTTTGTCGGACGGTTTCTCTGGCAGGTAAATATCGAGAATCTGGCTCGGATGGCCGTTCGCGACGTAGGGAATATTTCGTTCCGCTTTGATGCCGGCGAGACTCGGCTGAGCCTGGACGGAGACCGCAGTGAAGGAGATAAGTGCGAGCAGGGCGGTTTTCAAAGTGATGCGTTGAATCGGTTTCATTATCAGGTGCGATGAATACCACCTCGAATCACGACTTCCATCAGCCCTCGAGCATTCAGGCGAAGGTTACTTCGTCTGAATGTGCGCGAAAGGATTGTTGGTGAAGTTGCCGGATTTTTCGGCGCTTCCAGGATCCTTTTTGACCTGCACGGTGTCCGGATGCTGCGGTTGATGATTTCCCTGCTTGTGAGCGGCGTCTTCATCGGAGGGTTCCCCTTCGGCTTCGCCATGGTCTTCCACCTGACGCGGGTTCTTCGCCCGTTTGTTGCGGGGCAGGGGGCTGATCATGACGTTGATGCCTTTGCCGATGAGTTTGGGCTGGAAATCCGGATGGCCGTAGGGCGCGATGTTCTCCAGGAATTTTTTGATGACCTGGAAGCCGAATTCCGTGTGCTGCATTTCGCGGCCGCGGAATTTGAGCGTCACCTTGACCTTCATGTCTTCGCAGAGGAAATCGATGGCGTGATCCGTTTTGACGCCGAGGTCGTGGGGATCGATGCGCGGGCTGAGCTGCACTTCCTTGACGGTGCTGGCATGCTGGTGCTTCTTGGATTCTTTTTCCTTTTTGGCCTGCTCGTAGCGGTATTTGCCGTAGTCGACGACGCGGCACACCGGGGGCGTGGCAGTCGCGGCAATTTCCACCAGATCCACGCCGCTGGCGCGGGCGAGGTTGAGGGCGTCGACCAGCGACATGACGCCCATTTGTTTGCCGTCGATGCCGATGACCCGGACTTCGCGGGCACGGATTTTCCCGTTGACCCTTACGAATGAAGCGGAGGAAGCGAAATTACGTGGAGGAAAAGGGCGGCTCAAGCAACCCTCACCGGTTGAAACTTATTCATGCAGATGGATTACGGACCATATCAACTTGTATACGCGGGTACTTAAACCCCCAATGTCGTTTGTGCAAGCAAATAATCGGCTCAAAATCAAGGCGGCCCTATGGGGAGTTTGCCCCGGGGTTTTGGCGTCACCAAAAGTCGACTAGGCCTTAACTTCGGTCGTTCCATTCCGTTTAGCCATAATGGCTTCCACGATTTTTTTGGCCAACTCCGGCTTTTCAATGAGGGCTTTGCGGGCGGCTTCCTTGCCCTGGCCGATGAGTTCTCCATTGAATTGTAACCAAGCGCCTTTCTTCTCCACCGCGCCGTTCTCAATGCCGACGTCGAGGATGCTGCCTTCCTTGTTGATGCCGTGATTGTAAATGATGTCGAACTCGGCCTCGGCGAAGGGCGGCGCGACTTTGTTCTTCACGATTTTCACTTTGACGTGGTTGCCGGTCGCGACGCCGGCGGCGTCCTTGATGGTGTCTTTGCGGCGGATGTCGATGCGCACGCTGGCGTAAAATTTCAACGCCTTGCCGCCGGGCGTCGTTTCCGGGTTGCCGAACATGACGCCGACTTTTTCGCGCAATTGATTCGTGAAGACGCAGGTCGTCTTGGACTTGTTCAGGATGGCGGTGAGTTTGCGGAGCGCCTGGCTCATCAAGCGCGCCTGCATGCCCATGGTGGCCATGCCCATTTCGCCTTCGAGTTCGGCTTTCGGCACGAGCGCGGCGACGGAGTCGATGACGATGACATCCAGCGCGTTCGAGCGCGCGAGCGTTTCGCAAATGGTCAGCGCTTCTTCGCCGCTGTCGGGCTGGGAGACGAGCAGGTCGTCGAGGTTCACGCCGAGTTTTTTCGCGTAGGCGGGATCGAGCGCGTGTTCGGCGTCAATGAACGCGGCGAGGCCGCCGGCTTTTTGGGCGTTGGCGATGACGTGGAGCATGAGGGTGGTTTTGCCGGAGGATTCCGGGCCGAAGATTTCCACGACGCGTCCGCGGGGCACGCCGCCGACGCCGAGCGCGAGGTCAATGGCCAGCGCGCCGGTGGGGATGACTTCGATCTTGCGCAACGCTTGCGCGGAGCCGAGGCGCATGATGCTGCCGTCGCCGTAGGCTTTGGTGATGTCGGCAATGGCGGCTTCGAGGTTGCGTTGTTGGGCGGCGGAAACTTTGGAGTCGCTCGCTTTCGCTTCGGCGGCGGGAGCGGAATTCTTCTCAGCTTTTTCGGGCTTTTCGGCAGTTTTTGGGGGCATAAAAATTCAGTGGTTCGTTTCGAAATTAAGGACGTTTACCGTAGGGAAGTTTTTCATGGAAGTCAACGGCGGTCGATGGGTGATGCCTGATGTGTAATGTGTAACGAGGGTGGAAATGAAACGGATTGGTGGATTCATGGATTTTTGGATTTTCGCCAATGGGACCCTGTCCATGATCGGCACGATGGGGCACGACGGTTGGGAAGGGTCGAGGGTCGAGGGTGGCTGGCGTTGGCTGCGGGCCGCCTCCCCCTCCTTGGTGTGATTTGGTGCGATTCACTTTGATTCGGTGTGATTTTTGAAACATCGAACATCCAACATCCAACATCCAACATCCAACATCCAACATCCAACATCCAACATCCAACATCCAACATCCAACATCCAACATCCAACATCCAATTTGGGGGTGGCGTTGTGAGGAAGGTCGCGGGCATGGTTGCGGATTCGCACTGGATGCTCGGCGTTTGTTTTTGCTGTTCACGCGTTGAGATTGCCGGAGGGGGAGGGACATTGGTGGTCCAACCTGAAAAATATTTTTTAACTCGGAATTGGTCGGATTTGGTTGGATTTGCTGGGAGATACTCGGGATCATCCGTTCGAAGTTCCCGGTTTCATTACTGCTGCTGTGCCTGTGTTGGCTCGTTCCCATTCTGCTGTCCTCCTTCTGAAATTGGTTATAGCACGGGTGTCAAATGTGTTGCGGCGCCCAAGATCGTCGAAAACGTCATCAGCGGTTTCGACAGCTTCTGGCGAGTTCACACAAAGCCGTTAAAAACGGCTGGAAAGCTTTCTCTCATCGCGGTTACACCGGGCTAAAGCCGCGGTGTTAATGAAATTGGGATGCGTTTGTGCAGGGGGCGCGCCGTCAGGCGCAATCAGCGTCCAAACCGAAAAATATTTTTGTGAATTGGATGAAGGCGGACCGGGCCTGGGTGGCTTGGAGTTCGTCGAACGGAGTAGGGGAAATATTCAATTCTGATGCGGCCGGAAAACATCCAACATCCAACATCGAACACCCAACATCCAATTGTGGGTTCGCGGAAATTTTCACCTCAACGGCGTCGCGACATTCGACGGCGGTCCCCTGGCATTCTGTGTGGTTTTGCATGCCGGAGAGAATGCGGGAGGGGGAGGGACAGGGGCTGTCCAATGCGTTTTATTGTAAAACTTTCGGGCCAAATGGATGATTGAAGTTATTGCGAGCCTGCATGTTTTTGAACACGATGAAGGCAGTGTTTTTAGTGAGGTGATCCGTGGTGGCACCGCAAAATTGAGCTAAATCACGATATGAATATTCGAACGTTCCTGTTGATTTTGTTCGCCGCGGTGACGTTTGCAGAATGCGCGAACGCCGACGACTCCACCAGCGAAGTGGTTTCATTGGCCAGCCTGCCTTCTGTTTATTCCGAGGAATACAAGGTTGATCCGTACATTGAGGCGGCCAGTAAGCTTCAAGGCTTGGGTGAAGAAGCTGCCATTAAGGAACTCATTCGCTTGTCCCGATCTCCGTTGGCCGAAGCCGAAAAACGAATGGAGGAGGGAGGGGGAGAGAAGGCGGTGAAGGAGGCTGACGATATCAGGCGTTCCTCAAAATCCAGCGTGCTGGACGAGCGGGGGAAAATTGTGATTTTGTGTCGGATGCTTTTTACGCCGCGAGGGACGAATTTCGAGGAGGCGGGCTTGGGTGGTTTGACTTTTTTGGGAGATAACGGCCGTACGACTATGAATTCCGAAGGTGCGATCTTTAAAAAATGGCCGCTTGAGCCCATAGAACTCGTGGATGGCATTCCTTTTTTGGTGGTTGACGGTTGGGTTTACGAGGGTTGGTGTGATCCAAGGGGGGCGGAGCATTTTGTTCGTCATTGCGCGACGGCGGGCTATGATTGGTCTGCGACGCGGTTTGTGATGAAGACGAAGGAGCAAAAGGAAGTGGCGTTGCGGAAATTGATTGGGTCGCCAAAGTGGGAACAGCCGCTGGGGGAATCGGAACGGGATTTTTTGGGAAAGGAGCTTCAATAGGATGGGTTCGGAGCACTCATTAAATTCTGCTGTTGAGAGTAAGATTTTACAAAGCGTCGGTCCGCTTTTTTCGTCATTCGCCTCTACCGGGGGCGAATGACGAAAAAAGCAGATATCTGCGGAGCATTACCCAGGGCTTCGCTTCGCTCTCCCTGGGCTATCTTATGCCGCCCCTACGGGGCTTTGAGATGGTTTGTTGCGAGGCGAGTGTTCGCGGGCGTTAAGCCGACTGCAAGTCGGCGCTCCTTGTCGGCAGGATGCCGGCGGCATATTGAAAGAATTGGCGGCGGTCGCAGACCGCCGCTACAACGAGAGTTTTCCGGCGGTCAAGGACCGGCGGCACGTTGCGATCAATAATTCGCCTGGGAATAAATGTAGTTGATGGCGTAGTCCTGGCCGACGGCTTCCACGTGGCCATCGCCGAAGACGGCGTTGCTCCGCTTTTTTCCGTGGCGGATGCTGAGGAAATTGTTGGGGGTGGTATAGGGCGGGGAGCTGCCGAAGGGTTGCCAGCGTCCGCATTGCACGACCCAGGTGGATCCCAGCGAAACTTCCTGCGGGGGTTCGTCGCCGGGGTTCAGGCTCGCCACGGGTTCGACGCCCATCATTTTGGCGGCGGGATTTTTGGTCATGGTGGTTTTGAAATAATAGGCTTTGCCGGTGGTATCAATGACGGTGGTGAAGCCGGGGCTGACGGTGCCGTTCAAATTGTAGCTCGTGAATTCGTAGCTGTACATATAGGGGCCGTCGCCAGATTGCTGGTAGGTGACGCGGTCTCGGTCGCTTTGATCGGCTGGGCAGCGGAAGAGATTGGTGGAAGCGCCGGTGCCGAGCGTGCGAATGACAGGGCTTTTGTCGAGGGTCATCAGGACGCCGTTGACGGTGGGAGTATTGGCGCCGATGCGCCAGTAGATCCAATCTTCCAAATGCGGTCCGTAGGTGTTGGCCGAGGCGGCGCCGGCGTAGACGTCGTTGTTGTCGCCCACGTAGAGCATCATGCCGAGGCCCAGTTGTTTGATGTTGTTGCTGCAATAGGATTGGACTGCTTTGGCTCTGGCTTTGGCGAGCGCGGGCAGAAGCATGGCCGCGAGAATTGCAATGATGGCAATGACGACCAGCAGTTCGATGAGGGTGAAGGCCCGAGCGGAGGGGGAGGCCGGCTTCACGGCTTGGGTGTTCATAGATAGGGGTAGTTTGCGCCGGGGCGCTTTTCTTTGTGCCTACTAGAATACGCTGGTTCCGCGTTCGCTCGCAATTGAATAAAGATACGAGTTAAGTCTAAGTACAGTTGCGGTGGCGTTGAGCAAAGTTACGGAGCAGCGGGGAATTCCAGGCGCGGAACCATGGGGGACGGTCCGATGGCGGGGGTGGCAAAATGGGGGATTGGTTGGGCCGGTTGCAAGTAGGCTTTGGAAAGGGGTTTATGGCGTTTTTGATGCGGTGTTCATGGGTGTTCCCAGGCGGTTCGCCGGGGCGTGTTCCCCGGGCTTTCCCGGGGTTATTTCCGGAAGTACACCGGCTAGTCAATTTCCCGAACGCATCTATGATGGTCACATGATGTTCTTCCGAAAAAAGAAAGCGGTCCGGCCGGAGTTCGTTCCGGTGGTGTTGCCTGATCCGATCGATCCGAACGCGCCGCGCAAGAAGATTTTGATTGTGGAGGACGACGCGGTGGTGGCCAAGGCTCTTTCGATGACGCTGAATGCGCGGGGTTATGAGGCGCTGGTCGCGGTGGATAGCGCTGAGGCGATCAAGCTGGTGCGGGAACAGGCTCCCGACATGATGCTGGTGGATGTGGGATTGCCGCCGGATATCGCGATGGGTGGCGCGAATTTGGCAGATGGTTTTCAGGTGACGCAGTGGCTGCGCTTCGCGAATGCGCGGAAGATTCCTTCGATCATCATCAGCGGTTCGGATAAGCCGGCGTATAAGCGCCAGGCGGCAGCGATCGGCGCGGAGGCTTTTATGGCGAAACCGCTCGATAGCGCGATGTTGGTGGAATCCATCGAGTCGGCGTTGGCGAATCCGGCGCCGGTGGTGGAGAGTGGTGAGGCTTTGTCTCGGTTGAAAATGGCTGTGGGTTCGGGTGCTGAGTGAGGATGGTTGATAGTTGGAAGTTGAGTGTTTGTGTGTTGTGTGTTTGGAGAGACGCGCTGCCGGCGAGGGCAGCGCGTCTTTTTTATTATAGTGATTGCCAAAAGTAATTTCCGAAATGGTGGCGATTCCCTGCGGGGAATCGAGGCAAACCCGCAGGTTTGCCCCACCATTTCGGAAATTACTTTTGGCAAATAGTCTAACCGATCTGGAAGTGATTTAAGGTGTGGTCAAGTTCCGGATGAGCCGGTTTCTCGCGGGTGTGGGCGTGCGGGCGGCTGGGAGTTGGGAGGGGACGCACGGGAGGGGACGCCCGTGCCACTATTGGGGCGCGAGTGCGGAAAAATCCGTCGCCATTTTTGCGGCGTAGTGTTCGGGCCACGGGTCGGAGGGGTTGAGCAGCAATTGATCGCCGTGTTTGCGGTAGAGTGCGGCGTTGTAGGCGCCGGGTGGGGATTGGCGGTGCTGTTGCAATTGACGGGCGGCGGCCAGCAAACGGCGGCGCATCTGCACGATGGCGGCGTCCGAAGCGCCGAGATGCTCGCGGGTGCGATCGACGATCGGGCCCATGCTTTCCTGCATGGCGGCGTCCTGGATGGGGGTGACGTTTTCGAGGCCGCTGAAGTTCAATTTTTTCTGGCGTTTGCGATCGAGGAGAAAATCGTTTTCGGCATTCGCGGCGAAGCGCGCTTTGCCGAGCCAATCATCGGTGTCCGGCAGGAATCCGCTGGGAGCGACGCGGTCCTTGTGGCCCTTCTGTTCCTCTTCGGTCAGATCGCGCGTGGAGGACCAGTGCGGTTCCCAGACCATGGTGTGTTCGTCATCGAGCGGCACCCAAACTTTGTCGCGATTTTTTCCGCCGAAGCCGGGCACGCTGGTGTAGAAGGGCAGCATGAATTGCGTGACGCGCCAGTAACATTTCCCGCCGTCGGCTTCGCGGCGCGCGCCATACATGACGCCGACGTCGGTATCGCAGACTTCGAGGAGCGGCTGTTTGTCCATGCGCGCGATGTTGCGATAATATTCGATGCCGGCTTTTTTTTCGTGCGCGGTGTTTTGCAGTTTGGGATCGAAGGCGAGGTGCAGAAAGCTGAGGTGGGAGGAATCGAAATCGCCTTCCATGGCTTGAATCCAATTGCAGGCGCGTTGATAGCGCAGTGCGCCGCGGCGGTTCGCGGGGCTCAGCGCCCAGCCGAGTTCGGGAATCGGCGGGAGCGGATCGCGGCTCGGCCCCATGTAGGTCCAGATGATCCCGTTTTTTTCGACGCAGGGATAGGCGGTGATGCGGATTTGCTCGTTGAATTTGCTGCCGGCGGGTTCGTTGGGAACGTCGACGCAGTGGCCTGCGATGTCGAATTTCCAGCCGTGATAGAGACAACGCAGGCCGTTTTCTTCGTTGCGGCCGAAGAAGAGCGAGGCGCAACGATGTGCGCACACGTGATCGATCAGGCCGACGTTGCCGTCGGAGTTGCGGAAGGCGACGAGATTTTCGCCGAGCAATCGCACGCGCAGGGGTGTGCCGTCGGGTTCGGGCAGGTCGGTGGATTGAAGGGCGGGGATCCAGTATTGGCGGAGCAGGCTGCCCATGGGAGTGCCCGGTCCGATGCGCGTGAGGAAATCGTTTTCTGAAAGGGTCACGGGGGAAGAATATTGGGTTGGGAATTGAAAAGTCGAGTGCGGAGCATTTCGGCGGATTTTTTTTGTGATTATAGCGATTGCCAAAACACATTTCCGGATAGAAGGCCGAAGCTTCGCCCCCTGAACCCTGAAGCACCACCTCACCCCTGACCCATGACTCGCTCGCTCCCGCTCGCTCGGCCCTCGCGGGCCTCCGCCTTTGGCCGGATTCCTTTCGCCGCTTCCCAAGCGGCGAAAGTCCCCCACTTCGTGGCGGAGAGGGAGACGGATGGCTGTGGATGGTCCGAACGCTTCACAAGATGTCGGGGTTCCCGACTGAGCCGTTCTTTTCGGAAATCTATTTTGGCAATCGCTATAAACGGAGAGAGTCTGGCGACTGGAAAGTCGCCCGAACTCGCGGACAGGAATGTCCGCGCTACGGCTGAGATCCGCGCGCGTTTAATCATATTCGAAATTTTTCCAGGATCAAAGATGGCGCCGACTGACGTCGGCGGCTACGGCTTTCCAGTAAAGTCAGGTGTGGGTTCGGAGGTGCTGTGCTAAAGCGTTTCCAAACCGTAGACGGCCTGCAGGCGGGTGTAGAATTGGATGTCGGCGTCGCCGTGCTCGGGCGGCCCGAGGCCGGAGGCTTTCCAGCCGCCGAAGGGCAGGGTGATGTCCACGCCGGCGGTGGAGCTGTTGAACTTCAGCACGCCGGCGCGCGCTCGCTCGAGAAATGTTTTCTGCAACTCAGGCTGCTGACTGAAGAGCGAGGCGATGAGGCCGTGGCGGACTTCATTGCACAGCGTGATGGCTTGCGCAAAATCGTCAGCGCGTTGCACGACGAGGAGCGGGGCCATGCTTTCTTCCTGTACGAGCGGGTGCGATGGAAGGTCGCAACAGGCAATGACGGGCTGCGCGTAGGCGCCGGCTTTTACCCACGGCTCCGCGGCGTGTTTTGCGTGCGGGTAGATGACGCGATGGAGCGCGTTCTCCGCCTGGGCGAGGGCGATGAGGGATGTGAGTTCGTCGCGCTTGGCGGTGTTGAGGACGGGGCCGATTTCGGTTTCGGGAGCGAGCGGGTCGCCCCAGGGCAGGCGCGCGGCGGCGGATTCCAGTTCGGCGAGAAATTTTTCAAAGTCGTCGCGATGAACGATGACGCGGCGATTGGCGGTGCAACGCTGGCCGGCGAAGGCGAAGGCGCCCCACGCGATTTGTTCGGCGGCGGTTTTGAAATCAGCGTCGCGCCAGACGATGGCGGCGTTATTGCCGCTCAATTCCATCTGCAGCGGTGTGATGCGGCGCGCGCAAATTTCCTGGATGGCGTGGCCGGCGGCGAGGGAGCCGGTGAGGGTCACGGCGTGAATGTTTTTGTCGGCGGCGAGAAGTTGCGCCGTGCTGTGATCGCCCGTCGACAAGGCGGACGGCGTCGGGCGGCAGGCCGCACTTCTGGAAGCCGCGCATGAGGATTTCCGAAATGCGTGTGGCGGCGGGAGCGGGTTTCCACACAACCGTGTTTCCGTAAACCAGTGCGGGCGCAATTTTGCCGAGCGGAATGGCAACAGGATTGTTCCACGCACTGATTATTCCGACGACGCCGATCGGTTCGTGCCGGCACCAACCGGCGGGTTCGCGTTTTGGAGCGAGCGCGGCGGGGGCGCGTTGAATGGCGTCGTGAATATTCGCGGTGGCGCGGTGAATTTCCTCGCGCGCATGGCGAATGGGTTTGCCGAGATCGAGGGCGATTTGTGGCGCAAGTTCATTCTCCAGGCTGAGGAGTTTTTGCGCGAGGGAGTTCAGAATTTGTTGGCGTTGTGCGAGCGGTGTGCAACGCCATCCTTGCGAAATGTTGAGCGCGGCCTGGGCGGCATCGGAGATTTTTTCCGGCGCGGTGTTTTGAATTTCAAACAGGATTTCGCCGGTGTTGCGCGGAGAGCGGTGAGGCCATTTTTTCGGGTTTTGTTGGAGTTCGAGCTTTAGCTTGTCCCGATCCGACAAGCTGAAGCTTGAACTCCAACTGAACATTGCGTTGACCGGTTGGAACGCCACGCACCTCGCGGCGAGCCAGCGGCGCGTGGCGGCGGCGTGGATGGGATCGTTGCTGCCGGTGGCGTCTTCCGCGATGACCACCTTGAGATCGCGTTCGAGGCTTTCGACGGCGGCGGTGCGGACGCACGCGTGCAGATGCACGCCGCAGAGAATGAGGGAATCGCAACCGGCGGCGCGGAGGATTTGGTCGAGCTCACCGCTGGCGAACGCGTTGAAACCGGTTTTGTGAACGATGGATTCGCCGGCGAGCGGGCGGAGCGGTTCGGGAGTTTGGTGTCCGGGCGTTCCGGCGACACACAGCCAGCGGTTTTGGGCGCGCCAATGCGGGAGGCGAATATTTTTTTCGCGATCGACGGTCGTCCAGACGTGAATGATGGGAAGTTTGCGCTTGCGGCAGGCGCGGAGAAGTTCCGCCGCGCGCGTCACCAGGAGCGGCGCGGGACCGTCGAGTTCAGACGCGAGAAAATCCTGTTGCAGGTCAATCAGCAGCAGCGCGGATTTCATGGGGCTTTTCGGCGAGACGCAAAACGTGTTGCGCAACTTGTTCGGCCAGGGCGCGGGTGCCGACGACGCGGCAGCCGGGTTCGGCGACGTCCGCCGTGCGCCAGCCTTCCTGCCACGCGGCGGCGAGCGCGCTTTCGATGAGTGCGGCGGCCTGGCGCTGGCCGAAACTCTCGCGCAACATCATGGCGAGGGAAAGAATCTGGCCGCCGGGATTCGCGGCGTCCGCGCCGGTGAGGTCGTGCGCGCAGCCGTGGTTGGTCTGGTAAACAGCGTGGCCCGCGCCGTCGTAATTGCCGGAGAACGTCACGCCGCGCGAGCCGAGCAGCGCGCCGGTGATGTCCACGAGAATGTCGCCGAACAAATTCGGCGTGAGGACGACATCGAATTGCGCGGGGTTGCGGATGAATTCATAGGCCGCAAGGTCCACGTTCATGAACAGGGTTTCGATATTGTGTTTGGCGGTTGCGGCGACACTGGCCTCGCGCCAGAGCGCGGTGACGGCGGGCAGGCCGCCGTCTTTCACGATGACATGGATTTTTCCGCGGCGCGCGGCGGCGGCGCGGGCGGCGACGTCGGCGAGGCGTTGCACCTGGGGTTGCGTGTAGCTGAACGTGTGCTCGGCGATTTTGCCCGAGGGCGTTTCGCGCAGGCTCCAACTGCCTTGATAGGCGCCGGCGACGTTGTCCCGGACGATGAGCATGTCGATGGAGTGGGATTTATCGTTGGGCGTGTTGCGTGTCAGTTGGGGGAAGGCGCGCACGGGAGCGAATTTGCAAAACAGATCGAAGCGTTTGCGCAAGTCATAGACGTAACGCCCGCCACCGGGGCCGTTCAGGATCGCGCCGCCGCCGGAAAAGATTTCGTCGAAGAATCGCGCGGTGTTTTCGGGCAGAGTGGCGCCGAATTGTTTTTCCGCTTCCTCGCCGATGAGTCCGCCGTGGCGGAGTTTGGATTTGAAGCCGCAGGCGTGCTCGGCGGCGGCGAGGACGCGCAGAGTGCAGCCGATGACCTCGGGCCCGATGCCTGAGCCTTCAACGACGCCGATGAGCGGAGTTTGGTTCGGGCGGAGGGGGCCGGATTCCAGGCCGAGAAAGGAGAGCAAGGAGGCGGGTTCCCGGGAGGCATTGCGCGGCGGTTTCTGATGCTTTGGCATAGCGGTTCAATCATGCGACCTAATCGAGTTAATGTCGCTAGAGAATCTGGGTTTATTCTGTTTTTATGATGGAAACGACCAGACGCGGGATGCAAGTGATTTTTTGCGCGGGACGAGCCGGGTGGATCGCCATAGGAAACACAGATTGAGATGGGTGGGAGCGAATCCGCTTGCGATGCCTGATTTAAAATGAGAAATAATTGGGTGGCAGGAAGGGTGGCTGAGTGGTTGAAGGCACCTGACTCGAAATCAGGCGTACGGGTAACCGTACCGTGGGTTCAAATCCCACCCCTTCCGCCATATCATATGCGGCCCTGATGTTGGGCTTTTTTCTGAGTTTCTTAGGGGTGACAAAACCAAAGCGTCAGTAATGGGAACGGAAAATATAAACGTTCCGACTTCGATGCGACCACACGGCTACGCTCTTCCAAGTGATGGGATCCTAAAGTTTGTTTAAATTGAATTTCCGGTATTGAACCGAAAAAGCGCTCTGATAGTTAGAGCGCTATTTGTTTTGGGACCGACCTGGTTGCACGCGGGGCTTCCCGAAGTGCCGGTCTGGACGCGGTTGCCATAATAGTAGCGCCGGGTAATGCACCTATAGCCGCAGATTCCTATTATACACGAATGAAAAACCAGTTTGATACAATTACACTTACGCGAGTGCTGACGATTTGCTTCTCGACGGTTGCCATGATGCCGTTTGCGGAAGACAGAGCCGACGCTCAAGAAGCTAAAGCATCCGGCATTGAGATCAGCAGTTCGTCGGCAAATCCCAATACATTAACGACTGATGAAGTGAACTCCGGTTGGCATTTGCTATGGGACGGCAAAACTTCAGAAGGCTGGCGGAGCGCGGGATCGCAAAAATTTCCCACGCGTGGATGGACAATCAAAGATGGAGTGTGGACGGTCGATGGTAGCGGCGGCGAGGAATCAAGGGGTGGGGGAGATATCATTACGAAGAAGCGTTATTCAGATTTTGAGTTAGTAGCAGATTTCAAGATCACTCCCGGCGCCAATAGCGGCATCAAAATCTTTGTTCAGCCCAACCTGTCGCCGATTGATAAAGTAACGGGTGCGAAAAGCGCGGTGGGTTCCGCCATCGGCTGCGAATTCCAGATTCTGGATGATGTCAGACATCCTGACGCGAAACTCGGAAAGAACGGGGATCGGACGATGGGATCGCTCTATGACCTGATTCCAGCGCCAGCGGACAAAAAGGTTGTTCCCATTGGGGAATGGAATCATGCACGCATATTATCCCGGGGTAAGCACGTCGAGTTCTGGCTCAATGGCCAAAAAACAGTTGAGTTCGATCGAGGTTCTGAGTCGTTTCGTGAACATGTAAAAGAGAGCAAATTTAAGGATATTCCAAATTTCGGCGAATGGGCGGACGGCCACATCCTTTTGCAGGAACACGGCAACGAGGTTTCCTATCGAAATCTGAAGATTCGTGAATTGAGTTCCAATTGAATTGCCAAAATGAAACCTGAATCACGGAAAAGCTCCTCGCGAGCTGGTTTGGCCCGGCGTTCATTCCTCAAAACCGTGCTGATAGCGGGCGCTTCCGCGCCTTTTGCGCCGCAGTTTATTTTCTCTCAGACGGGAAAAGCAGCACCAAACGAGCGGGTAAACGTAGCCTGTATCGGCATCGGCAACCGACCGGCGGATGTCATTGCGGAGTTTTCCAAGACCGGCCTGGCGAACTTTGTGGCCTTTAGCGATGTCGACATGGGCGCTCCGCAAACGCTGAAGACGTTAAAGGCTTTTCCCAACGTGCCCCGGTTTCAGAATTCGGAAAAAATGTTCAACAAGCTGGGCTCGAATATCGACGCGGTGATTGTAGGCACACCGGACTTCTCACATTTTCCGAACGTGATGATGGCCCTCATGCTTGGCAAACATGTTACGTTGAGAAGCCGATGGCGCACACGTTCCGGGAAATTGAATTGATGATGGCGGCGGAGAAAAAATACGGGCGGGCGTGCCAGATGGGGAATCAGGGTCATTCCGAGGCAAATTACTTTCAATTCAAGGCGTGGACCGAAGCCGGCATCATAAAGAATGTTACCCGCATAGCGGCGTTCATGAATGGGAAGCGCCGCTGGCATGGGATGAAGGTGAATGGTTTTCTGACGAAGCAGGAAATTCCTGCGACACTCGATTGGGAGCATTGGCTCTCCACCGCTCCGCCACACGATTACAATAAAGGTTACACCAACGGCGAGTGGCGTTCGTGGTTTGAATTCGGCGATGGCGCGTTGGGCGACTGGGGCGCGCATATCTTTGATACAGCGCACGAATTCCTTGAGCTTGGACTGCCGACACAAGTCGATGCGGTGAAGCTCGACGGTTGGAGCCCATGGATATTCCCGCAGGCATCAACGTTGTCGTTCAAGTTTGCCGCGCGTGACAGTAAGCCGCCCGTCGAACTCACCTGGTATGACGGTCAGAATAATCTGCCGCCCTTGCCTGAGAATTTCGGTAGAGCGCCATTGGATCCGAATATTCCACCGCCGTCCAACGCCACGGCGGCTGGAAACGAGCCGCCGCCGGTTGGAAAGGTTATTTACGGCGAAGGATTGACATTCAAGGGAGGGAGTCACGGCGCGACTCTCCGAGTCATACCTGAGGAGAAGGAAAAAGAAATGAAACTTCCGACCGTGCCGAAGAGCCCCTCGAATCATTTCAAAAACTTTCTACTTGCTGTGAAGGGACAGGAAAAATGTCGCTCATCGTTTGCGGTCGCCGGTCCTTTGTGTCAGACGATGGCCCTGGGGGTCATCGCGCAGCGCGTCAATGCAAAGCTTGAGTTTGACACCACCTCAATGCAAATCACTAACCACAAGGTTGCCAACGAATTGCTTGCCGGCCCGCCACCCCGCAAGGGCTGGGAGCAGTTCTATCAGGCCTGATTTCAGGATTTCTGCATCGAGGAACCGTCTGGCTGAGCTTGAAAAGGGAGCGTCGGTTCTTTTGGGAGACTGAAGTTCACAATTTTTTTCAGGTTTAAACGTTCTTTGGCGCACTATTGAACGGAAGGACCGATAAAAATGAAGGGCGGCGTACGCAGCACGCTTGTTTTCACTTATGCCTGAGTGGCGCAATAAGCAGCCAACCGAAGCTACATCGCACTCTGTTGATCAACACCCTATGAACACCCAAAACCACCGGAAATCCCAGTTCAGTTTCATTGATCTCTCAGGCTCAGAAACATTCAAATGGCATTTAGTCATTATCTTGATGTTCCTTTGCAGCGCAGGGGTTGTTTCTGCGGGCAATGTGTCGCTGAGGACGAGTGATGCGGCAAACACGTCCAGCTTCACCGGATCGACGAACTGGAATCCGACCGGATCGCCCCAGCCGGGAAACGCCTATTTTACGGGAGCGTTTACGATCCGGACTACGAATGCCACGACGACCGGGCTCACGTTTCCTTTCGCCGGGGATTCGCTATCGATCGATGCGGGCGGCCGTTTGTTGGGAAAAATCGGGAATAACGCCGCCAACAACACTGCGGTGGGAACCATCGTAGTTACCAGTCTGATTTTGAATGGCGGTGCACTGGATCAGGCTGGAGCCAATAGCGATAACAGTGTGCTGATCGTTTCCGGCAATGTGAGTGTGAATGCAAACTCGTTCCTCGGAGCGCTGGGTGCGACCGCGAATAACAATTCGAAATTCGAGACCGTGGAATTTACTGGGCCGATTAGCGGTTCAGCGGCGCTGCAGGTATCCGGACCCGGCATCAACGGCGGGCAGGATACGGGAGTCATCAGGTTGAGCGCGGCGAATCCTTACAGCGGTATCATCACGGTCTCCAACGGGGTCAACAACGTCATTGCCAGCGCAGCCAACCGCATTTTGCAGCTCAACAACCTAAATGCGCTCAGCAACGCAACTTTGAACTTGGATGCCGCGCAGGCGAACCCGGTGTCTTTCGCTTCGGGCGTCAATTCGGGAACTTTCAATTTGGGAGGTTTGGCCGGCAGATCAGCCCAGACTTTATTGGACTCGGCAGGCGCACCAGTGACATTGAGCGTCGGCGGCAACAATGCGAACACGACCTACTCAGGTGGCCTGGCTGATGGCGGCAACCTGGTCAAAGTGGGTTCCGGAACTCTTACCCTGGCGGGAACGAATACTTACACGGGGATCACGACCATCAGTGCCGGTTCTTTGCAATTGGGCAACGGCGGGGTCGGCGGTTTGCTGTCTCCCGGCGGCACTCTGACGGTCGATGGCAACCTCATTTTCAACCGTAACAATACCGCGGTGCAAGGCGTTGATTTCAGCAGCAGCCCCATAACGGGAGCCGGGTCGCTCGTCCAGGCGGGAAGCGGCACGACCATTCTGAACGTTGCGAACTCTTATAGCGGCGCAACGCTGATAAATGCCGGGAAACTGGTGATTAGTTCCGCGCAGGTCGGCACGGGAGCAATCACGGTTGCTGACGGGGCGAAACTGGGTGTTACGGTTTCGGGCAGCAGCCAGCTTTCGCCTGGCACCCTGACCTTGGGGGCCAGCGGTGCGACCATTTTGGAGTTCGAACGGGCTGGCCAGCACGACCACCGCGCCGGTCAATGCCGGCACAGTCTCGGCGGCGGGTACGGTCCGGATCAACATTACCTCCGGCACCTTTGCCGCGGGAAATAATTATCCGCTAATTCACTGGACCACCAGCGGTCCGGCGGATGCCAGTGCCTTTGTCCTGGGCACTTCGCCCGGACTGACCGCAACCCTCTCGGTCAGCGGTTCCACGCTTTTCTTGAACGTGTCCGCAGTGTCCGACATCTGGACCGGTATTTTGAATGGCAATTGGGACACGGCCACTGCCAACTGGACTGGACACGCAAGCGTCTTCGCAAATGGCGACTCGGTGCTCTTTGATGATTCGGCTCCCAACACAACGGTGACAGTGAATGCGGCCGTTCAGCCGGGAAACACTTTGTTCAACAACAGCGCGTTATTTCCCTACACCATCACCTCCAGCGGAGGCAACATTGGCGGCAGCGGTGGTCTCATCAAAAACAACACTGGTAGTGTGACACTTTCCGGCGGGGCGAATACTTACACTGGGGTGACCGCGGTGAATGCCGGAACCTTGAGTGTTGGCATGCTCGCCAACGGCGGTTCCGCGAGCGACATCGGCGCAGCGAGCTCGGCGCCGGCAAATCTTGTTCTCAATAGCAGCACGCTGCAATACACCGGCGCAACAGCCGGCACCGACCGCGGCGCAACATTGGGCGCCGGCGGAGCCACGGTGGAAACCCCTTCGTCCGGAATAATTTTGACGGACAGCGGAGTCATTACCGGCTCCGGTTCATTGACCAAAACTGGCCTAGGGACTTTGGCTCTTTCAGGAGCGAGCCCTTTCAGCGGCGGTGTGGTCTTGAATGAGGGAGAGTTGGACATCAACAATGGCGGTTCCGGCAGCGCCAATTCTGCGATTGGCACGGGTACCTTGACGATTGGAGCGAACACCGTCATCGATAATACCAGTGGCAGTGATGTGACGCTGTTGCCGAATAACTCCCAGGTGTGGAACGGCAATTTCATCTTCGCCGGCTTTGGAAACAATCTGAACCTGGGTTCCGGACCGGTGAGCCTTCCCGCCAGTTGTTCAGTAACGGTCGTGGGGAATACGCTCACCATCGGCGGTGCGATTAGCGGTGCGGGCGGATTGACCAAAGTGGGCGCGGGCACCCTGGTTCTTTCCAGTGCCAGCACGTTCAGCGGAACGGTGAACCTCAATGAGGGCACGCTGGCGATCGGCAGTGATTCGGCTACAGGAAAAGGCCAGTTGAATTTCAATGGCGGCCTGGGTGGGGCGACTTTCCAATCCGTGGACGGCACGGCGCACACAATTACGAATTCCCTCAACTTCGCCGGCAGTGGCGGTGCCACCACGATTTTCGGCGGCGCGGGCAATCTTAAATTTACCGGCTCGGCTGCGAACGGCACCGCGAAGACATTGACGGTGAACAATCCTCAAACGGAGTTCAGCGGTGTCCTGAGCGGTGCGAGCGCGCGCACGGTGGCGGGCACAGGCACGCTCATCCTGAGCGGTACGAATACCTACAGCGCCGGCACGACGATCAATGCGGGTGCCACTTTGCAGTTGGGCAACGGCGGTGTTGGTGGGGCTCTGTCTGCCAGCGGAGTCATCGACGATGAAGGGACTTTGCGGTTTAACCACAGCGATACGCTGGTCCAGGGGATCAATTTCGCCAGTGCTCCGATCATCGGTGGAGGTTCCGTGGTGCAGGACGGTTCCGGCACCACCACACTGAATGCCGCAAACATCTATTCTGGTCCGACGATTGTGAACAATGGCGAGTTGTTCATTACTCCGGACTACCAGGGCAATGGAGATGTTACTGTTGCGAACGGGGCGAGTTTTGGCGTATCCGCCAGCTCAGTGAGCAACAGCGCGACGGTGGGAAATCTGAACCTGGGTAGCGGTGGCCAAACCACGCTGGACTTCTCTTATGGCCTGGTGGGCAACCCCACCAACGCTGCTCTGTTTGCGAATACCGTGACGATTAACGGCAGTTGTTCCATCGGTATCGGCGGGAGTTTCGTGGTCGGCACATTCCCGGTCCTGAAATACGGCAACCTTTCGGGCTCATTCAGTGGCACGGTGACCGGTCCACGGGGCGTCACGGCGACGCTTGCGAACGACACAGTGAATCACGTTATCGATGTGACGGTTTCGTCGGTTGGCAGTGGCATCGTTTGGACCGGGACCAATATCGTTTCGCCTAACCTTTGGGATCTGAATACGACGGTCAATTGGCTCATTGGCGGCGTGCCGACTGATTACATCGAAAATGTGCCGCCCGGCGACGCGGTTACTTTCAACGACCTTGGCAGCGGCACGGTGCTGTTGAGCAATACGGTCAGCCCGGCCAGTGTCACTGTCAGCAATGCTTCGGTGAACTACACTTTCCAGGGCTCCGGCCAGATTAATTCGCCGGGAGCGCTCACCAAAGTTGGAAGCGGCACCTTGACGCTTAATGTGCCCGGCACTTTCGCCGGCAACACGGTCATTTCCAATGGCACGCTGAACCTTGGCGCCAGCCAGTCTTTTGCCAACCTTTCTGGCAATAGCGCCATCACGGTGTCGGCGGGCGCACCGGTAGTGACTGTCAACGATAGCGTAGACACGACGTTTACCGGCAACGCTTCGGGCGCGCTTGGTCTTACGAAAAACGGGTCCGGCGTTTTCACGATGACTGGCAGCAATAACTTTTCTGGAAACGTGTTTGTGAGCCTCGGGACGTTGATGCTCGATTCCGGAACCATCAATTCCGGAGCTTTCAGCAGCATCGGTCATGTCGGCAGCGATAACGGAACGTTGACGCTCAAAGGAAGCGCGGCCTTCATCACCAGCAGTGACTTTAACGTGGGTGACGTGGGCGCTTCGGTGGGCACGGTGAATGTTCAGAACACAGCCAGCCTGACTGCAAACGCAATCTATGTCGGCTCGGCAAACAGCGCGGGTTCCACCGCCAGTGGCACGGTCAATCAGACCGGCGGCACAGTAACGGAACAGAACACGACTGCCGGAACCTTCTCCATCGGCGGACGAGCCGCCACCACATCGGTCGGGGGAGTCGGAACGTATAACCTGAGCGCGGGCACGTTGAGCGCAGCGAGCGCGATTCGCGTGGGCGGGGCGGGCGCCGGGACATTCAACCAGAGTGGCGGCACGGTTATTGCAAGCGGCGGCGTGGACATCGCCAGCATCGCGGGCGCAATTGGCACATATAATCTCGATGGCGGCACGCTCGTGACGTTGAACGTGGTTTCTTCTTCGGGTGCGAATTCCACGATGAACTTCAACGGTGGCTTGTTGATTGCAGGCGCGAACAACACCGCGTTCTTAACCAATGTGGTCCAAGTCAATGTTCGGAACGGCGGGTTGGTCATTGACACGACCAACTTCAACGTGACGATCAGCTCGATTCTGCAGCACAGCTTTATTTCCGGAGATAACGCCATCGATGGCGGCCTGACCAAGATTGGCAATGGCACTTTGAACCTCACGGGTGTGGGTTCCTCTTACACCGGGCCGACGACCATCGCGGGTGGCGCGTTGAATCTCTCCGCAGGTTCGGTCCTCAGCCTTAAAAATGTGACGGTCAATAATTCCTCGCTCGGTCTCGGCACGAGCGGAGGGACGACCACCTTCTCGGCGACAGGCCTGACGCTCACGGGGAATTCGATGCTGAATTTCAATTACGATCTGGTGTCCGGAACGCCGGTCGTCGCTCTCAGCAGCGGCGCCTTGAACGCTTCCGGCACCACCGTGATCAATGTGAATGGCTATGGATTCGCCGTTGGTCAATTTCCATTGCTGACCTATACGGGCACACCGCTCGCGAACCTGAATAATTTCAGCCTGGGCGCACTGCCTTACGGTGTGACCGCAACGTTGTCGAATAACGTGACCAGCAAATCCATCGACCTCGTGATTACCGCTGTGACCGTCACGACCTGGATTCCGCTGATCGGAACCGATCCCACGGGCACCTCCAGTTTTGCCGCGGCCAACAATTGGCAGGATGGCAATCCGCCCACTCCTGGGAACGGGTACTTCACGAGGGGATTTGCACTCCGGTCGCCGGCTGATAGTGCTGCGTATTCCTTCGCGGGTTCGGTGTTGAGCATTGACGTCGGTGGGCGCTTCATCATGAAGGGCACCAATGGGCAAGTGCTGACCGCCAATAACGTGATCCTGAACGGCGGTTTGGTGGATTATGCCAATGCCGCCGACAGCTTTGTCGAGACGCTCGAGGGCAACATTACGCTGCAAGGGAACATGGTCAGTTTCATCGGAGCGCTTGGCTCCTCAGGATTATCGGAAACACTCTTTCTCAATTCCTCCATCGCCGGCGCCGGCAATCTGCAACTGGGCGGGCCGACGGTGAATGCCGGCGCGGATACCGGCGTGGTTGTGTTTGGCGGAAACAACACCTACACCGGGGCGACAACCGTCGCGAGCGGGACATTGCTCGTCAACGGGGCCAACGGCAATTCACCGATCACCGTTGCCACCAACGCCACACTCGGTGGATCGGGCACCATTGGCGGCACAATCAATGTGCAAGCCGGCGGACGACTCGCGCCTGGAATCGGGGCGAGAGGCGCGCTCACCAACACCATCGGCACGCTGACGGCGACGAGCGCCGCGTCCATCTCGGGTTCGGTGTTGATGAAAATCAATCGCGATGCTTCACCTGCCAGTGACGAATTTGCCGCGCCAGGTATCACGGTGAATTCCGGCGCGACGCTCACGGTGTCAAATATTGGTTCCACCAATCTCGCGGCCGGCGATACGTTCACGCTTTTCAGCACGCCGATCAGCGGGGCGTTCGCTACGGTGACCTTGCCGACATTGCCTGCCGGCAACTTGTATTGGACAAACAAACTCGCCTCGAATGGCACCATTGCCGTCGCGTCTGTGGGCAGCGTGAATCCCAACAGCACGAACATCACCGCCAGCGTGAGCGGCAGCACCCTGACATTATCGTGGCCTCAAGATCACACCGGTTGGACGTTGCAGGCACAAACCAATGCTCCAGGAGTTGGATTGGGGACGAATTGGGTTGATGTCGCCGGCTCTGTTTCGACCAACAGCATTTCCGCCCCGATTATTTCCACGAACGGGTCGGTATTCTTCCGGTTGAAACTGTGAACCAACCTAAAAACCTGTGAAGAATTTTTCAATTCACAAGCGGGCGTTCACGCTGGTTGAACTGCTGGTCGTCATCGCCATCATCGCCATCCTGGCGGCAATGTTGCTGCCGGCGTTGGCGAAGGCGAAGGAAAAAGGCAAGCGGGCGACGTGCATGAACAATCTCCGACAAATGGGCCTGGGAGTCACCATCTATGCGGGGGACAACAACGACTTCGTCGTCGAATCACACACCACCGGGGGCCAGGGAGTTCAAGTTGTGCTGGAGCCGCCTTCGGCGGCAGCGGCGGCCAGCGTGCAATTGAACGTCAAGACCAATGGCTCCGGCAGCATCTGGGCCTGCCCCAACCTGCCTCAGTTGCCGCAATACGAATTGGCGGGATTCAATCAATACGACCTTGGCTACCAATATTTTGGCGGATCCGGATACAAGAACTGGCTCAACTCGATGGGCACCTTCACCGGACACAGCCCCATTAAACTTGGCAAGTCCAAACCTTATTGGGTGATGGCGGCGGATTGTGTCATGAAAATTAATGGCCGATGGGGCGGTGAGGATACCGGACGCACTGTTTATGACAACATGCCGCCCCATAAAAATGGTGCCTTGCCCGCTGGCGGCAACGAGCTTTGTTGTGATGGCCATGTCGAATGGGTCAAGGCGCAATCCATGTACTACTTGACGACGTGGAACACGGACGGGTCCCGAGTTTGTTATTTTTACCAGGATCCCCAGGACTTCGAGGCGCCGCTTCAGGCCGCTCTCAAGTTTCTCGCCTATAAGCCGTGAAGAGGTCTGCGATTCAGCATTCTCCACAGCGCCTTGCCATGTTCTTTACATTCATAGCGTTTCTCAAAAGAAATTTCCGAAAAGGTGGCGAATCCCTGCGGGGATTCGTGGCAAACCCGCGAGTTTGCCCCACCTTTTCGGAAATTTTTTTTGAGAAACTATCTAACGCACGCTTGGAGGACGCCAATTCCTCGCATCGGTCTCGGGGTTTTGCATACAAGGTCTTTCCTCCGCTGGTGACGGCAGTCATCGCTTTGGGCTTGCTCCCGGCGCGTGCCGGCAATGTGACCCTCAGCACAAGCGATGCGCAAAATACTTCCAGCTTTACCGGTTCGACCAACTGGACCCCGGCAGGGGTGCCGTCAGCGGGGAATGCATACTTCAGCAGTTTCACGTTACGAACTCCCAACCCAACTTCATCGGGAAGCAATTATATTTTTGGCGGAGACTCGCTGGAACTCGACGCGAACGGACCGACTACCAGCCGTCTTCTGGGTAAAATCGGTAACAACGTGGCGGGAAACACGACGCGTGGAACCATCACGGTCAGCAACCTTGTTTTGAATGGCGGCAATTTGGAGCAGGCTGGCGCGAGCAGCGACAACAGTATTCTGACCGTCGCCGGCAATGTCACGATCAATGCCCCTTCGATGATCGGTGCGCTGGGCGGGACGTCGAATGGAAGTCCGAGATTTGAGACTCTGGAATTCACTGCACCGATCAGTGGCTCGGCTGCCTTGCAGGTAGCGGGATCGATCATCAACTCAGGAGCGGACACGGGCCTGGTGAAATTGAGCGCTGCGAATCCATACAGCGGCACCGTCACGGTATCCAGCGCGGGCGGAAATATTATTGCGAGCTCGACCAACCGCATCCTGCAACTCAACAATCTGAATGCCCTCAGCAATGCGACGTTGAATTTGGAATCCGCTCAAGCCAGTCCAGTATCGTTTGCCTTTGCGGTCAATACCGGACCATTCAATGTGGGCGCACTCACGGGTCATGCAGCTCAGGCATTAAACGACACAGCCGGATCGCCAATCACGTTGCGTGTTGGCGGGAATAGCGCCAGTTCTGTTTATTCCGGCGCACTGACGGGCGCGGGTTCGCTGATCAAAACCGGTTCGGGCACGCTGACATTGGCTGGCGCCAATACGTACACAGGCGGCACCACCATTTCGAGCGGCGCGCTGCAAACCACCCGATTGACGGGCTCCTATTCTGGCGGCGGCAAAGTGATCCTGATGGCTTCCAGTGTTTTGCTGCCCCAAAATGTTTCCAACGCGGGAGCGCCATTTGCCGGTGAATGGGTGGTCGCAGGAGGCTGGCTGGCTGTTACTAACGCTGCCGGATTTGGAACGAATTCCATTACGGTCGACCCGTATTACCCGCTGGATTCGACCGCCAGCGGCCTGCCGGTCGCGAGTGCGGCGTGGTTCGAACCGAAATATGATTTGAATAGCGCCGGGACTTTGACGCTGACCAATGGTGGGCGGATGTTGCTGCATCAGAATTGTGCCTTCGCCGCAGTGGTCATCGAAGGCGTGTCGCTGACGAACGGTGTTTATTCCTGGCAGGATTTGTCCGAGGAGTTTCCCAACGATTTTTCCACTAACGGTGCCGGGCATATCGTGGTTCAGCCGTATGGCATACAGCCGGTTTTTCCCGCGCAAGCCCCGCAGTTTCTCGAGCAACCAAAATCGCAAAGCAGTTTTATGGGATTTATTGTGGAATTCGACGCTTCTGTTTATGGCGACCCGGCACCAACCCTGCAATGGCAGTTTGCGGCTGGCGGTAATTCAAATTTCACAAATCTTGTATCGGCCGGTCAGTTTACCGGCGTTAACAGCGGTGCTCTAAATATCACGGCTCTGACCGCAGCGAATATGGGAAGCTATGTGCTAGTGGCCTCCAATTCCATGGGAAATGTAACCAGCGCTCCAGTCACTTTGACCGTAAATGGATCCGCGACGATCCCCAATGCTGCGGGTCTGACCGTCAGCTTGACTCCCGACGGCACTTATAACGTGAATTCCGCTGATCCAGTCTGGTCATTTACCGGCAATCTGGGAGCGACGCCCTCCAATGCATCGGCTGTGTCGGGAACGGATCAAATCGGCGACTACACCGAATTGAGATTCAATTATGCGACGAGCGTGCCGCATTTCGCTGGCATCCGGCTATACACGAATCAACCGGTGGTTTTATTTATCGACACCGGACTGGCGGATGGTCCGAACGACCTCGCGTTTCCTCATTTGATTTCCTATCCCACCGATCTATATCACGAGAGTTTTTCCACGGTGGCATTTTCACAACGTTCCTTCAGTCAATTGGCCAGCGATAGTCCGTGGGTTTTCTTCAATACGAATTTCGATTGCTTCATCCTTTCAGCGGCGACCAATTATATGGTTGCCGGGAATGTGATGAACGGGGACGGTTCCATTTCTTGTGGGATTCAATCGAGTATTTCACAACTGCCGGCCGGTTTCACTCATCGAGCCATTCTCACCATTCAGCATGGAATCAACCGGGCGTATGACACCTGGGGCCAGGCACTGACGGGGCTTTCTGGCAAGGTGCGTCCAGCCAATGATTCCACGGTCGAACTAAATAAACTCGGTTATTGGACCGATAATGGCGCTGCCTATTACTATAACTACAACGCGTCCTATGGATATGCCGGCACGATGTTGGCGATTCGGGATGACTTTGCCAACCATGGTTTCCCGTTGGGTTACCTGCAACTCGACAGTTGGTGGTATCCCAAGGGCGCGGCCAATACCTGGCAGGGAGATGCCAACAACAATCGCGGAGGTCTTAACCAATACTTTGCCGAGCCCACATTGTTTCCCAATGGTCTCCTGGCCTTCCAACAGCAACTGGGGTTGCCGCTCGTCACTCATTGCCGGTGGGTTGACGGAGCCAGCCCGTATCATTCCCAATATGCGATGTCAGCGAATGTCGTGGTGGATTATTCGTATTGGACCAACCGGATGGATTATTTGAACTCGGGCGGAGTGATAACGTTTGAACATGACTGGCTCGACATAAATGCCCTTCCGCTGTTGAATCTGAATGACCCGCCGGCCTTCATGAACGATATGGCGAACTCGGCCGCGGCCAAAGGCATGGATCTGCAGTATTGCATGGCCTTACCGCGCCATTTTCTGCAGGGCTCGCTATATAGTAATTTGGTGACGATGCGGGTATCCAACGATCGGTTTGAAATCAGCAAGTGGAATTCCTTCCTCTACACATCGAAACTTGCCGGGGCGCTCGGGTGCTGGCCCTGGACGGATGTGTATTACAGCAGTGAGCCGCGAAATTTGTTGCTGAGCACATTGTCCGCGGGCCCCGTCGGTGTGGGCGATGCACTGGGCGGAATCAATGGGGCCAACCTTGCGAAATCTGTTCGTCCCGATGGTGTCATTGTCAAACCAGATGTGCCGCTGACTCCAACTGATGCAGCGTATATTAATGGCGCGCAGTCGGGCAGCCGGCCAATGGTATCGGCAACTTATGTGGATCACGATCATTTGCGGTCCGCCTATGTGTTTTCCTTTGCGCAGTCGTCCTCTCTTACCAACTCCAGCTTCACTCCGGCCGAGTTGGGAATTCCCGGTGATGCTTATGTCTACGACTATTTCAATAGCACCGGCGTGGTTGTTGCCGCCAGCAACACTTTCAATTTCACAACGACGATGCCAAGCAACAACGTCAACGGTTCCTATTTCGTGGTGGTCCCGATTGGCCCATCGCGAATTGCTTTCGTGGGAGATACCAATAAATTCGTCACGCTCGGTAAAAAGCGCATTTCAACCATGACCGATACCGGTGTCTTGAAGGTGACTGCCTTGTTTGCCATTGGAGAAACCAACCTGACGCTGACGGGATATGCACCCTCAGCGCCTTACATCGGCGCCTTGAACGGCACTTTCGGCATGATGAACTATGACCCCGCAACCCACCTTTTTTCGATCGGTCTTGCCCCCGATGGTTCAAACACGGCAACCCTGGCGTTGAGCTTGTCGCCTTTGCCCTTTTTGCAAATCTCCAATTCGGGCGGGAACATGCAAATTTTCTGGCCGACGTCGGCTATTGGTTACCATCTGGAGAGCACGGTGAATCTTCAACCGCCGGGCAATTGGATTCCGGTTACGAATTCGGTGAGCGTGATCGGCAATTTGAATTCCGTCAGCATCACTCCGTCGGAGCCATCAGTCTTTTATCGGCTAAAACAATAATCACCGGCGTTGGCCGGCAGCCAATGAAATCAACTTATTTTTCCTCCAGCCCCAGGCGCCGGGGCGGCCGGGTTTTGATTGAACCAGCGGAAAAGGATTGCTATGCTCGACTGTCAAAGTCGCATTTTACTCCACCGGCGCTCATGTCTAATTCCGAAGCCCAGGCTGATCTGACCCTCCTCCTTCAAGCGAACAGACCGGGAGCTGCCGCCGAATTACTTCCGCTCGTTTACAAAGAGCTCCGGGAACTGGCCGCTGCGCGCATGGCAAGGGAAATGGAAGGTCAGACCTTGCAGCCAACGGCGCTGGTGCATGAGGCGTGGCTGCGCCTGCAATCGAATTCGTCAGCCGTTTGGCGCAACCGGGCGCATTTTTTTGGGGCAGCGTCCGAAGCAATGCGGCGAATCCTGATCGAACGCGCGCGGCGTAAATTGCGGATCAAGCGCGGCAACCGCGCCGAGCATATCAGCATTGAAAACGTGGATGTGGCTCAATCCGAGCCTGACGAGCGAATATTGCTCATTGATGAAGCGTTGACGCGATTGAATGCAACGGATCCAGAACTGGCGCGAATCGTTACGCTGAAGTTTTTCGGCGGTTTGACCAACGCGGAAGTGGCTGAGATGCTGGGAGTGACGGAACGCACGATTTACAACAAATGGACATTTGCGAAGGCCTGGTTGTTAAAAAACATCTGCGAAGAATACAATTCTGGATCATAATGCGTTCGCCTTCCGTTTTATGCTCTGGCTGGCGCAGTCATTCATGAATACCGCACCATGAGTGTGGGAACCGACAAAGAACAACTGCTTTTTGCAGCCGCTCTGCCAATTACGGATCCTGGCGAACGGGAGTCTTTTCTCAAAATGGCCAGTGCCGGCGATGCCGGCTTGTGTGCGCGCGTCACGGAAATGTTGGCTGGGCATGATCAGAGTGAACGTTTCTTTTCGGAGTGCGTTTCCGGCCTTGCCCTCGAAGACGGGGACATCTCTGAACGGCCGGAGTTCGAGAACAAAAATTCCATGGCCGGGGAAATGGTCGGGATGCGGATTGGCCGGTATCGTTTGTTGAGGCAGTTGGGTGAAGGTGGGTGCGGGGTGGTATATCTGGCGGAGCAAGAGGAGCCCGTTCGCCGCCGCGTTGCCTTCAAGCTGATCAAGCTTGGGATGGATACCAAAAATGTCATTGCACGTTTTGACGCGGAACGTCAGGCGCTGGCCATGATGGACCACCCCAACATTGCAAAGGTGTTGGATGGAGGCGCCACGGAAAACGGCCGTCCATATTTCGTCCTGGAACTGGTGCAAGGGGTCAAGATCACGGAGTACTGCGACCGGGAAGACCTGACGGCTTCCCAGCGATTGAAACTTTTTATTCAAGTCTGCCAGGCCATCCAGCATGCGCACCAAAAAGGAGTGATCCATCGTGACATCAAGCCTTCAAATGTGTTGGTGACCACGCACGACGGCGTACCGGTTCCGAAGGTCATTGATTTCGGCATTGCCAAGGCCATCGAGGGCCGGCTCATGGATGATACCAATTTCACCGCAGAGGGACAGTTGGTTGGAACGCCTGCGTATATGAGCCCTGAACAGGCGGAAATGAGCTGTCTGGACGTTGACACGCGCAGCGACATCTATTCGCTCGGCGTGATGCTTTACGAGTTGCTTACTGGCCGCACGCCTTTTGATCAAAAGGAACTGGTTCAATCCGGTTTGGATGAAATGCGGCGCACATTGCGCGAGAAGCAACCCCAGCGGCCTTCCACGATGCTGACCAGCCTGACCAATACGGATTTGGCTCTGACTGCCAAGCACCGTCAATTGGAGCCGCCCAAGCTTATCAAATCCTTAAAAGGAGACCTGGATTGGATCGTGATGAAAGCCCTGGAGAAGGAGCGACAGCGGCGTTACGAGACCGCCAACGCCCTGGCCATGGACGTGCGGCGCTATCTCAACTATGAACCGGTCAACGCGCGTCCGCCGAGCCAGTTTTACCGGCTGCAGAAATTGATTCAACGCAACAAAGTGATTTGCGCCTGCGGTTTGGTGGTGGCTCTCACGTTGATTGCGGGGCTGGAAGTTTCCATCAGCTTTTTCTTCAAGGAACGGCAGGCACGCATGGAGGCTGAACGGGCGCATGCCAATGAAATGCTGCTGCAGAAAAAAGCCAAAGCACGTGAAGCCGTCATCGAGTCCGGCGTTCTTTTGAGTCATGGCGCCATCGCGGAAGCGGATGCCTTGGTGAACCCAATTCCGGTGGAATTACTTTCGCCTTCTCGCGAAGCCAGCGATGTGTTTCGCCGCCTTGGCCTCTGGAATTTGTACCAGCGTAATTGGAGACAGGCTGCCAACCGTTACATTGTCGTCTTGCAGGTGAATCAGGTGGACAAGGATGACCGCAACGATCAAGTGCACGATTTGCTATTTGCCGCTCCCATCCTGATCGAAGCCGGCGCTGCCGCTGACTACGATCGAATCCGACGGACGGCACTCACTCGCTTGAGCAACATCACCAATCCAAGCGCTGCTGAACAGTTGATTAAAGCCAGCTTACTGCTACCGCTCGAAGACTCCGATTTCAAACAATTTGAACCGCTGGAGCGCGTTGTGAGTGATTCACTTAAGAGCCATGATCCTGCGGTGAATGACCAAGGCCTGCTGGCTGGCTGGCGGACTTTCGCACTGGCGCTGCTGGAGTATCGGCGAGGTGATTTCAACGCAGCCACCAATCAGCTTCAGGTTTGCTCCAGCTATCCCGGCCAATCGCCGGCGTGCGTCGCCAGCACCCATCTCCTGCTCAGCATGGCTCTTCGTCAGCTCGGAAAAATCGAACAATCTGACGCAGAATTGGAGCAAGGCCGGGCGATGGTGCAGGATCGGTTTAAGAAGAAGCTGGAGTCTGGCGACGACAAAACCGGAAGAATCGAAGGCTGGATTGCGACTCCCATCCTGCTGCACGAGGCGGAGTCCTTGTCCAACGCTGCCGCCTGGCTTCAGTCTGACGCTCAAGAATGAATTTACGATTAGACCTGAAGCCCTGAACCAAGGCCCTGTTAAGTGCAGGACGTATGATTATTGTAAAAAACCGATTTCGATTGATTCTGCAGCGAGGGAAACGGGGAGGAAAGTGCAGTGGGGGAAAAAGATGATGTCTTTCACAGCCGCACGCGGTTAGCAGCGTTTCGGATTAGGGGAACGAGCGCCTTCCAATATATCCGGTTTGGCTTCGTTCGATTGAGTTCCCAGTTTTTGAGCGAGCTGCTGCTCACATGTAGTTTGTCAGCCAATTGATCGCGGGTTAGACCTAGGCGCAAACGACTGGTCAGTAGCGCATTCTGCAAGATTTCGCCGTCCGAGTTGCAGGGTGGCGAATCCACCCTTACAGCCCTGATCACCATATGGCAAAAAGGGTTCAGAAGCGACGCCTTCCGCCATTGCCGCCGCAGGTTACGGCGATATTTGAGGAGGAGGTTTAGCTTCTAAAAGACCGCAGAAAGAGTCCATGAATCCAGTACCTTTTCCGTGCGGTGACACACGCTCGATTGCAAAAACCTACAATCAAAGCAAATGAGCACAGAAACGACCGAGAAGACCCCGACCATTAAAGAGCAAACGCGTCGGAGAATTTCCAAGCCCATTCCCTCTCCAATAACTACCGTAACGACCTGGAGACTTCTTTCAAACTTTCCAAAAAACATTTTTAGGGGAGTGTCGACGAGCCTTGGATGCCCTGATGTGGATCTCGGAGACATTTCTTTTTATCAAAAGAAAGGGGCAGGCCTTCACCCGCTCCAAGCCTTCTTACTATACCGGTAAATCCTCTGCACTCTCCGAACAACCATCTCTGTACGCAAGAAAGGCCACGGCGGAAATCCGCCGTGGCCTTGAGTTCTCTCCATTGCTATGGCAATGGCGGGCCGGTCTTGACCCGATAGAATTGCACCGGATCCGTTGCCGCAGGATTGGTGAACGTGAACGGCGACGGCGGCGAATTCGTGATCATCAATGTGGTCCAGATTCCCGAGCTCAAGTCGGTGGTCACCTGCAACGCATAGTCAGGTCCGACTTGTCCGGTGACCGTCAGCGTGAATTGTCCGTCGGCGTAACTTGGGGCGCTGACCGCCGGTGCGGCCAGCGGATTCACGATGACGGAGAAGCTGTTGGTCGCACTCAGGTTCGGCGAGCCATTGTCCGTGGCCGCGATCTGGATGCCGCTGGTGATGCCGGAATTGATGACTGTGGGGCGCCACGTAAACACGCCAGTGACGGGATCCACGCTGCCCGGACCGGAGAGCAGGCTGAAGGTGATCGTTTGCGCGGGCACATCCGTATCGGTGACCAGATTAGTCACGGTGACAGTGACGCCCACATTGACGGTCTGATCCGAAATCGGAGTCAACGACGGGGCGGTGTTGGGCAGCACCGGCGACCAGCCCGAGAACCACACGACAGGGTTGGTTGAGGCCAGCAGGCGCGGATCACTGTTCGTTAGGCCAATCGTCTGCACGTTGGTGTACGAGATCGCGGCTGTGCCGGTGATTTCCTTATTGTTGTTTTGCCAGAACACGTAGGTGTTGGAGAGAGTCGTTGACGGACTCACGTAGGAATTTGTGTCGATCAGGCAATTCACCCATGAATCCAGACCGCCCGCCGTGCCGTTGCTTCCGGCGAGGGTGATGCCGGTGACGCCGGTATCGGCCTCGAGAGTGCAACCCACGAACGTGAAGCCGTAGGCCGAGAACGTGGTGCCGTTCGGATTCACCCAGGGAGTTGTGGCACTTAATGAGGTGGAGGTGAATGTGCGCGCGGCCGTCAGGTTATACGAACCGGAGAGCGTGTTCGTCGTTGTGTGGAAGACACAGTTGTTGAAGTAACCAACGCCCACGCCCCAGACGTAGTCGAAGTTGCCCGTAATCCGGCAGTTGTTGAAGTAACCCTGCGATGTCTGGGCGTTAATCAGAACTGTATCCTGACGGCTGACGATATCGCAGTTGTTCACGACGCAGCGCAAGCCGCTGTTGTAGATGAGCAGCGTTTCCGCCTGCGAACCGCCCTGCGGTGTGGCATTCAGCAATGTCAGTCTCTCCAGCTTGATGTCGGCGGAATTGACTTTGAATGCCATGCGCGCGGCCGTGGTGCCGGTCAGGTTATTGTTGTTGGGATAACCCACCACCGTTCCCTGGCGGCTCTGGCCGCGGAAGGTGAGGTTGTTCTTGCCCGAGATGTCCACGATTTCCACGTAGTTGCCATCGTGAATGTTGATGACCCGGGCGGTGGAATTGCCCGGCGGCACGGAGTCGACTGCACCCTGGACGGTGACAAAATCACCAGTACCGTCGGCGGCGACAATCAGGTTGTTCGGATCATTCGGGCCGGTCGGTTTGGTGGTGAAACGCCAGGCATTGGTGTCGGAGATTCCCGCAAAATACGCCCCGGTGCCATCGGTGACGATTCCGTTGTCCACCGTGACGTAGTAAGTCTGATTGCTGGTCATCACGCCGCCGTGCGGATAGATGGCGGCGGTGTTGCCCGTGATGATGACGGGGAAGTAATTGATGACCTGGGAGTCGCCGGAGAAAAGGCTATGCGGCTGAATATTGTTGGTCAGGTTGATTCCGCCGCTGACGACCACGACGTTGGAGCCCATATCGATGACATCGACCGGGGTGATCTGGTTGGTCACATTGTAGATGCGGATCTTGCCGGAGTTCACGATTGAAATCGGGCTATTGAAGGTGATGTAGAGCGGCGTGTCATAACCGACTCCGGTGGCTCCGTTGGCCGGGGCCAGGGTGGTCGAGGCAAGCGTCGTGGAATTTACAGTAAGCTTGACCACCGAACTCGTCACCGAGCCTGCGGTATTGCTGGCCACCAATTTGTAGAATGCAATATTGGCTCCCTGCGCGTTGGCGATCGTAAGCGTGCTTCCGGTTTCGCCCGAGATAGCCGTGTTGCCTTTGTACCATTGGAGCGCCGGTGCGGGAATACCAGTGGCGCCGGCAGTGAATACCGCCGTGTCGCCCGCGTTGACCGTCTGATCGGTCGGTTGCGGCGCAATGACAGGCGTCACGATGACGGTGAGCGTCGCGAAGTTGGTAACGCTGCCCGCGGCGTTATTGGCGATGACCGAAACCGACATACCGTCGAAAGCGGACGGAACGTTGTTCAGAGTAAGATTAGTGCTCGTGGCGCCGGCGACGTTTACCCCGTTGGTCTGCCATTGCAGGGTGGGAAAAGGATTGGCGAGCCCGACGACGGTAGTGAACGTGACGCTATTGCCCGCAATCACTGTCGTGTTCGTGGGGCCGAAGAGAACCGGGAGCACATTGCCCACAATCAGGGTAGCCACCCGGCTGGTAACCGAATTGAAACTGTTGTTTACCACCACACCGTAGAAGCCCGAAGCAGAACCTTGAGCACTGGCAATGTTGTAGGAGGTACCCGTTTCGCCGGTCAAGAGCGTCGGAGAACCTCCGGTGATGTCGGCGTAACGAAACCACTGATACGAAAGAGGTGAGGCGCCAGTCGCAGTGACGGAGAAAGTCACGGGATCGTTGGTGGAGGCGATGACGTCCTGCGGTTGGACGGTGATTGCCACCTGCGGCCGCGCGATCAAGTTGATCTGGCCCGGGGTGCTTTCATCAATTGACAGAGAGCTGTTAAGCGTGCCACCGGTGACGACCACCGTGGGGTTGAACGAACCGGATTTGGTTCCCGTGTAGGTGATCAGCGTGTTTGTCGCCGCATTCAGCGCCCCGCCCAAAACACTGACCGCAAGCGTGACGTTCGTGCCGATGGTCAGATTGCCTTGGACGGCCAATAAATCACCGGGGGCGCCGTTGGTGACTTCAAAGAGGCTCGTGGATCCGCTTTCAAGCGTGAGGCCGTTTGCCAAGGTCAGAGTGCCGATGCCGGTACCCGGCGAAATGGTCCCGCCGTTCTTGATCGTGGCCAGGCCCGCAATCGTGCCGGTGCCGCCCAGGGTGCCACCATAAACCGTGAAGGTACCGCCGCCTGAGTAATTGGTTAAGGGGCTGGTGCCGGTCAACGACTGGATTCCATTGACCCTGAGCACGCCGTTGCTCACCACGGTGGGACCGTTATAGATATTATTTGCGGCCAGCACCAATGTGCCATTGCCGACCTTGGTCAAGCCGCCCCAATCACCCAGGTTGAGAATGACGCCGTTGACGGCAGTGGAATTGGCGCCGCCGCCGCTCAGAATGGCGGTGGTTTGCGTAACGGTGGCGCTGCCGGAGACATCGATTGTGCCGCCGACACCGTTCAAGGTGATTCCGCGGGTGCTGGAGACATCCGAGCCCGTGTAGCGAAGGGCGCCATTGTTCATCACGAGCGGGCCGCTGGCCAGTTTGGCCAGGTCGCTGACTTCAACAACGCCGCCGTTGAGGAAGTTGGTGCCGGTCAGGTTGTCCGTGCCGGTAATGATCAATTTACCCGGGCCGGATTTGGTAAGCGAGGAAGCCGAAGTGTTATCGGCGAGCGTCGAGCTGATCGTCAAATCACCACTGGCGTATTGCTGAACAACCAGGTCTGTTCCGCTGGCGCCTTTGAGTGTTCCACCGGTAATGAACGTTGGGTCGGTGCCGCTGACCAACAGGCCGCCGGACGTGAGAGTCAGCGTGCCGTCGAGAGTCGCGGTGGATGCGGCGGTGAGGCGCAGCGAATTGATATTCGCCCCGTCAGCAACATCGGGTGATGTGTTTGCACTCAAGCTTACATTGTTGGCGGGCACCCAGGTTGTCGGATCCGCGCTGGTGGTGTAAGCCGAATATGCCGAAACGGCCGTTGCTGATCCGGACGAGCTGCCCACAGCCCAACCCGAACCGGCCCAGCTGGCCCAACCACCGAGGATGCCGTTGACATTGACGGTGGTGGTGGTGATGGTTTTTCCGCCGGTGCTTGTGCCACCAATTGAGTAATCCAATGTGCCGCCCACGTTCCGGTTGATGGCGTTCTCCACAATGGAATAGGCGCCATTGCCGTTGGCGGCGTTATTGGTCAACTGAATTGAAGTCGCACCGGGCAACACTATGGTGCTCAGGACCGTTTCAGTGCGGCTGGCGCCGGCGTTGAAGCGGCCAAACAGCGTGCCGCCACCCAGTGTCAGCGGACCGGTGGGCAGCAGCTTTGCGCCGCCCTGCGTGGCATCACCATTCGGCGCCGGGTTGGGATAATCCAGAATCATCGTGCCGGCCAGGACCGTCAGAATGAGTCCCTGCACTCCCGTGTTGTTGGGACGGCTTTGGACGGCCATGGTGCCCGAGGTGGATTTAACACTGAAATTGGTCGTCATGGCGGCCGGGAATTTGGGCCAGGCTTCGAGACCACTGCGGAAGTCGAAGTTGGTTACGTTCAACTGACCCGATCCAGTCGGGCCGTAGGCGAGGACGCCGTTGTTGTCAAAAACCACGAGGTTATGAGTCTCGGTCGAAGTCCCGCCCACCCCAAGATTTGTCACTGCTCCATTGATCGTGAGGGTGGCTGACGGATTGATGCCCGTGCTGCCGGATGGGTAGAGCACGGCGCCGGGATTGACGACCACATTGTCATTCAGGCTAATAACCGATGTGCTGCCCAGCACGAGCGAGCCCGCGTTGACGGTCGTGGTTCCGACGTTGGTGGCAGCCACGGTCGGCGCCAGCACAAACATGCCGTTGCCGGCCTTCGTGAAACCCGTGCCGCCCAAGGCCGAACTATTGGTGGCGGTGACGCCGCTGGCAACCGTGATAGTCGGAGTGCCGGATAAAAGAAGTGTTGAGCCGGTGATGTTGTAGCTGCCGCTTCCAGGGGCATTGAAAGTGAGGTTGGAAACGCTCAGCGGATTGGGAACCGTGATCGTGCCCGCCGCGCCGTTGCCTACGCCAATCACTGCATTGTAACCAGGAGACCAAACATTGTCGCTGGAGCCTCCGGTTGACCAGTTGGCGTTGGTGATGGACCAATTGGCGGAACCATCGGTGGGCGCGGTGGGATTGGAGCCGCTGGCGTCCCAGGTCAGGTCGTTCACCAGCGAGATTTGGCTGAGTGTCACAGTGACCTGGCTGCCGGTGGTGTTGTTGAACATGAAAGCGAATTCATCAAAAGAGTTCACCGCACCGAGCAGGGGAATGACGGGGTTGGTGAAGACACGATGGGCGACTCCGCCCGGGCCATTGATGGCCAGGCCGGCGTTGGGAAGTGTGGAACTGCTGGTGCCCAGGCTGATGCCCGTGACTGCGTTATTCATGACCAGCAAAATCTGGTTGGTATAGACAATTGAATTGGCGAGAGTCCCGCTGGATGCCGTTCCCTGACCTAATTTATTTGAAGGCGACGAAAGGATCGCAAACAAATTGCCCGTGCCCGAGGGATGATCGTAGGTTTCGATGATGGTGCCGGTCCAAAGACCGAAATACCCGACGTCGTCAGCAAGTCCGGCCGTGCCCGCCGAGTTGAAAAGCCCCCAGCCCATGTCGCGTTGGGAGACGCCGGCCAACCCTCCGGAAGCGGAAATATTGAAGGTCACGGACCTTCTGGCATTCGCCCCCGTCAGGCTGAACGGCAAAAAGTTTTTGGTGACGAACGACAACTGGGTGTTGGCGGGAATGGTAAAGGTGACGGAACCTCCGCCGTTGGCGCTGCCGCCGGTCGCCACGTTGGCTGTGACTAGATTGCCGCTGGTGTCGTAGGAACTCCACTGCAGCTGGGCAAAGGAGGGGATGGCCACCCCACAAAGCAAAAGTGTTAGAAAGATCCTGACGAGGGATAGTCTCGAGGTGGTGACAATGCGGTTCGGCGAGTTCATAGTTTGGTATGGGCAGTTAGGGTTCTAAAATCAACAGCTCCCCGGCCATTCAGGCTGGTCCAAGTCTCGAGGCTTTCCGGGCGGGTGTTGATCGTCCTTGGATCAGCGGTCGAGTTTTACGGCAGGTTTGCCAATTCTGTTTAGTCGGGTGCAGCCCTAATCATGCGCCAACTCAACGTTTTGCATAGCCAAACAAATGTTTGGTTTTTCCTAGGGCCTGGGCTCGACGGCAACTCCTCGATCGGGTTCTGAATTCCAAACAATTGTCTGGCTTGTCGGTCCCTGGCCCGCGTCGCATAATCCTGCTGTGAAACTTTCCCGGGCGGTTGTCCTTGTGGCCCTCACACTTGTCGCAGCCAATCGCGTCGCCGGCGCGTCCCCCGATCCGGCGACCAATTCAACCGGCTTTGCCGAGAGCGACCTTATCGAAACCTGGGGCTGGCTCGTCGCACAGCAGGAGGAGGTGGCCAGCATTGAAGTAAACAAGTCCGAACTACGGTCGTTGATGAAAGGATTCTCGTCGGGTGTCCACGGCGGAGCCGCACCCTGCGACCTGTCACAGGTGAATCCCGACGTTGAACGATTGCGCAAAGCGCGGCGGGCAAAACAGGTCCGCGCCGTCGAAAAACGAAACGAAAGCGAAGCCAGTGCATTCTTCGCTGCGTTGAAGAAAAATCCCCGCGTGGCTGCGTTGCCGGGCGGTGTGAAGTACGAAATCATCCAGCCCGGCGACGGTGTATTTCCCGCCCCACGACAGACGGTGAAGGTGCATTTCACTGCGCACCTGCTGGACGGCACTGAGTTTGCACAGTTGGGTCCGATAGATATGGTGTTGGTTACCAATCATGCGCCGTTTGCCGCGTGGGTAGCCGGTCTGCAAAAAGTCAAAACCGGAGGAGCGATTCGATTCTACGTGCCACCGCCATTGCCGGAGAAGGAAGCGTTGCGCTGGGGCATCCCGCCGGGATCAGCCATGATTTTCGAAGCTGAACTGCTCAAGGTGCGCGATACGACGGAACAAGAATTGGCGGACGAATTCATTGCACCCGCGCCCGAGTTGGAATTGCCGGCTTACGGATTTTCCACCGCCGTGGTCTTCGAAGCCTGGGGCTGGGCCGTCGCGCAGAAAACCCGCGCCGCGCAGTTCAATCTGAACGAAACCGAACTGTCCGCACTGGCCGACGGATTGCAATCGGGCATCGCCGGCCAGACCGCCCGGCCCGATCTGGAACGCATCCGTCCGGCGGTCGAAAAATTCGTCAACGACCATCGCGAACAGGCCCGGCTCGAGGCGAAGCGGAAGCAGTTGGCGGAAACGGAAGCGCTGTTCGCGGAGTTGAAGCGAAACACCAACGTCGTCGAACTCGCGGACGGATTGCGTTACGAGATTCTTCAGCCAGGGACCGGCCCGTATCCCAAACCTGGTCAGTTGGTGAAAGTGAATTATACCGGCCGGTTGATTGACGGCCGGATTTTTGATCGGACCGATCCATCGCTCGGCCCGCTCGACATCAAGGTCGGCTCGGTGATTGCCGGCTGGAGCGAAGGGGTGCAGAAGATAAATCGGGGAGGAAAGATCAAACTGTACATTCCACCGGCGCTGGGCTACGGCGAAGTTCCCACCGGCGGAATTCCGTCGAACTCCGCATTGATTTTCGAGATTGAACTTTTGGAAATCAAAAATTCGGTGGATTGATGGCGGGCGCTTTGGCGCGAGGCCGCTTTTAATTGCCGCTAAGGCGCGGCTGATTCGCTGGTGGCGATGATTTCGCTAATGCGCCGGCGATCTTCGGGCAAGAGAGTTGTGGTGTTCGCAAAATATTGTTTGGCCGCCGGCAGATCTTCGAGTGCCCAACCATGCAATACTTCCGCAACGGTTTCGGAGCGCAGGTGGGGATCGAAGATGGCTTCCGCCCAGGTCAACGCCTGGCTGGGCTTCACAAAATTCACGCTCGCCACGGCCGCGATGCCTTCGTCGTAATCCGAGGAGGCTTCATGATCATTGATCCAGGCGACGGCGGCTTTAGGGTCCTGGCGAACCCAGCTTTGCAACGCCTGGCCGAGCATCGAACCGCGATCGCCTGCGGCCGGCTGTTGGGCCAGAAAATGTGTGAGTGCGGCCGGATCCGCCTGAGCCCAACCTCCGATCACGCCTTGCAGTGCTTCGGTGCGCGCGGTCGGGTCGGTCAGCGCGGCGGCGGCTTGCGCAGCCTGATCCGGTTGCAGCGCAGCCCAGCGGGAGTAGGCTTCGGCGGTCCAGATGGACCTCTGAACGTTGTCCGCGCTGCCAGAGATCAACTCGAGGGCCGTGGAAAAATTTCCCGCATCACAAAGTGCGTCGATTGCCGAGTTGCCGTAGCCCGTGGCTTCGCCCGGATGATCGGCACAAATTTTCTTCGCCGACTGCAGGGCTGACTCGGGCCGCGCCGCCGCCCCGCTGAACACCGCGGCCATGGCGGAATCGCGGGCGCCGCCGTCGGTGTGCGCCCAGGCCCAGTCGGACGCATCGCCGGCCGCCGTGCTGCCCCAGCCACGCAACGAGGCGTGCACGAGCGTTTCGCGCAATTTCAAATTGTTTTCCTGTTGCGCCAGCGATAAGGCGCGGAGCGGATCGGTGGCCGCGAGTGATTCGAGGAGCGTGGCGAGGCGTTGATTGCGGGCGACTGTTCCCGGCTGTGAAATCAATTCCCGCCACAGCGAATCGTCCCAGCGGCCCGCCATGGCTGATGAAACAGGCTGGGAATTGGGTTGAGGCGGTTCGACCTCCGGATTCGATTCCGCGTGTTTGCCGGGAACGGCGGCGGTGACGTCAGGGGTTGGACTCACGGAAGCCTGGGTCAGGCCCCGCGGGACGGACATTCTCCCGGCGAAGAAACCAATCAGGGAAAGGGTGACGCCGGCAAAGGCAAGGCGCGCATGATGGGCGGTTTCGGTTTTCATCGGGAGGCAGGAAGGGGGGGCGCAGCGAACTGCGCCCCCATTTTGTCGAAGCAGAAGTTTTTAACTTACTGCTGCATCGTGCTGTTCGAGATCGTGCAGTTATTCAAGACGTCCGCGTGCTTGTTGCTGTAGCTGTTGCATCCGGTGATGTGCACGTTGCCGGTATTGCCATTCTGGGTGAAGCCGCAGCCGGTGGTGCCGCTGTTGTTGTGCGCGGTGCAGTTGGTGTAGGTGTGGGCGTTGTGATCACCAGAGGCGCCCATCTTGAAACCGTTGCCATTGCCTTGTGCCAGCGAACCGTTGTTGTACGCCTGGCATCCGGAGACAGTGACTGCGGCGCCTGCCTGCCAGAAGTCGTAACCGTCGTCCGAATTCTGGTGGGCGTCGCAATTGATGAACTTATTACCCGTGCCGGTTCCGAATTTGCAGGTGAAGCCGTCGGCGTTCTGACCCTGGGTGGCGGTGTCGACGTTGTTCTTGCTCTGGCAATATTGGATCGTATTGTTCACCGCGCCCGCCGCCTGGATCTGGATGCCGGTATCGGTGTTGCCGGTGGCGATGCAGGAATTGATCACGCAGCCGGACTTGCCGTAGATGTAAATGCCGGGATGATGCACGCCAGTAACGGTGAGGCTGTTGAGCCGGACGTTGTTTCCGGGAACGAAACCGTTTCCTGCGCCGTTGAAGTTAAACGTCGCCGGACCGGTCACCGTCACGCCGTCGGGAACATTGCACTGGCGGCTGACGCTATAGGTGCCGGACACGTTGACCGTCTGGCCGGATTTTGCGGCCTGAATGGTGTCAATGATGTCGGCTTTCGCAGCCGTGCCGACGAGCAGAGCGGCGGACAGGGCCGCGCCCATGAGGAGTTTCGAGCTTGTTTGCATGTTATATGGTATTGGAGTTGTTTTGTTGTTTGACCCGCGTCTTTCCCGACACTGCCGTGTGCACCTGGCAGTGACTACCCTTAGCCCTTAGGAACTCACCGTAAACATTCAGGCCGGAGTGGTGGCCTGCGTTGGCTCTTTTGGATGGTGCCTGCTGTTATAGGCCAACCTTCGTTGATCTGCCTAGCCTGATAAATGTTTGGTTTTGGCTGCGAGAAGTTTGTCTCGGATTTTTATCGGGCGGTGGGAAGTGCGGGAACGACTGAATGCCGCGGATGAAAACAGCAGATCACTCAGTTCAAAGCTGTGTGGGGGGACCTGTGAAACAGGGCGGCCAACACTACGCCGTTCGCGCCGACTGAAATTTCAACACGGCCTCCGTGCGCGAACGAACGTGCAGCTTGTTATAGACATGCCAGAGATGCCAGCGGACGGTGCCTTCGGTGAGACTGAGGCGGCTCGCGATCTGTTTGTTGGAATGTCCTTCTGCCAGCAGTTCGAGAATTTCCATCTCACGCGTCGAAAGTTCCTCCACCTGGGCCGCGGCGGCGGTTGGCGATTGGAACGAGGCGATGACTTTGCGGGCGATCTCCCGCGACATGGGCGCGCCGCCCTGATGGACTTCGCGCACGGCTGACATCAGTTCCTCCGGCGTGCAGCATTTGAGAAGGTAACCGCAGGCGCCGGCGCGCAACGCTTTGAAAATCCGCTCGGTGTCTTCGTACACCGTGACCATGAGAATCTTCACGGTCGGAAGGATCTGTTTGAGACGGAAGGCGCAGTCGATGCCGGAAAGGTTTGGCAACTGGATGTCCATCAGCACGATTTCCGGCAGGTGGCGCGGGAGTTGTTTCAACGCCTCCTCGGCGGTTGCGCAGGAGCAGACGCATTGAAACTCGGCGTCGGTATGGACGAAATCCTCGAGGCTCTCACGAATCAGTTTCTGGTCTTCAACGATGGCAACGCGTGTCATAAGATTTAATTTAAAGGGACGAAAAAGCGCACGGTGGTTCCGTGTCCGTTTTCGCTGCCGATTTCAAAACGACCGTTCAGTTTTCCGATGCGGGAACGCATGTTGTCAAGACCGTTGCCTAACCCGTCCGATTCCTCGGCATGGGCGCCGTTACCGTTCACCAGGCCGCGGCCGTTGTCGACGATGATCAGTTGCAGTTCGTTTCCCTCGAGTTTGAGATGCACCCCAACCTCCGTGGCCATGGAATGCCGCACGATGTTCGTCAGGGCTTCCTTCAGCACCATGAACAAGTGGTGGCGCTGCCGGGAATCCAGCGGGCGATTCGCTCCTTCCGGCACGCCGTCAAACCGCCACGTCATGTTAGCCAGGCCCAAAAAACGGTGCGCGTAACGATCGACGTAACTCATCAGGCCGCCGACGGAATCGTGCCCGGGATTCATGGCCCAGACAATTTCGTCGAGCGCTCCGACCATGTCCCTGGCCTTGCCGCGGACCTGTTCGAGGTATTCGCCGCGCTTTTCGTCCGGCGCGGTCGGGATTTGCGCGCGGGCTGCCAGCATGCTGATCGTGGCGATGTCGGAACCCAGTTCATCATGCAAATCCTGCGCGATGCGGATGCGTTCCTGTTCCAGGGATTTTTGATGTTCGAGTTGCTGGCGACCCCGGATTTGCGTGGCGAGTTCTGCGCTGCGTTCCTCGACCTGCCGGCGAAGCTGTGTGATCCACAAGACCGTGCACGCAAGGGCGCACGCGAGGAGACCGACGATGATGAGCAGTCGCCGCAGTGTCCACCAGGGCGGTTGCGCCAGCACGGTGACGTCGGAAATTCCGCCCAACAATAAATCCACCGGCGCGACGTCCGGGCCAAGCACCTGCAAACCGCCCTGCGCGCAGTAAACCCCGGTGAGTTCCAGCCGGCTTCCGATACTCGGCAACCGTACGGGGGTGGATGCGCTTAAGCGCGCGAGGAATCGCCAGGAGCCGGATTGCATTTCAAAAACGAGATTGGTGCTGGACTGATTCAGCGACCGCAAAGTTCCGCTGACCCGCACGCGCGTGGAATCGAGGGTGGAACGGATCAGATCATCTGGGGCCAGAAGCGTCGGCTCCGGCAACGGGGCGCGTCCCGTTTTTCTGGCGACCGCGCCGCAAAGGACTGGCGCCGCGCCACTCAGTTCGGGATAACCCACCGCTTCCACAAGATCGCCCGACTCGAGCCCCAGCGGTTCCCGCGCCAGAAAACGCAGGCCATTTGTGCCGTCCATGATGAAATAGTCCGTTCCGCGCACATAAACAACCTGGCCCGCCACTTTCACCTGGTTCGCCACGTCGAACGAAGGATTGAATCGCATCAGGGCGTCCACCGTGGTCCTCGGCACAGAAAATAAATCCGCCGGCGCGGGCCGGTCCACGAACACATCGACGTCGTACATTCGCGCCTGGCCGATCTTGAGTTTCCGGGCAGGTGTCCGGTCGGCGAAGATGCAACCACGAAGACGCACGCCCGCATTTTCATATTGCGCTGCGGGCCCGGGATGGACGCCGCCGTTCCGCAAGTCCAGCTTCATCACGCCAGCGCGAGTTCGCAACAGAGCGCGGGACCATCCGTTGGAACGATCGATGAAGCTTTCGATCCGGCCGCTGAGTTCCACCCATTGCGAGTCGATGCTGCCGTTCATCAACTGATCCCAGCCTGGATGCAATGGTTCGGGCAGGATCCCTTCACCCAATCTTTTGAGCTGCCGGACCTGCGCGATTCCCGGCTCGCCGGTGATGCCGTCGACCTGGACGAATTCTCCCACGCGCGGCAACGGGTGTTCCCGGGAGGGCGTGCGGGTGAAATAAAGTCCGCTGGTTGTATCCTGGACGACGAATGCGTTGCTGTCCAATTGAACACATGTTACCACGCCGCGGATTCGGACGGGGTAACCTCGTTCCGCTTCCTTCGGCTTCAATTCCCGCACTGCGGTCGCGGTCACGAGCAACGGCAATCCGTTGGTGTTCGGCTCGTCGGAGACGGGTTCCAACGGAGCATTGAGCAATTCAATCTGGGCCGCGCCGGGAACCCGCAGCGTGCCGGCGATTCGTTCCTCGTCGAGCGTGTATGATTTGCGGCAAAATCCAGTCGCTCGAATCCGCCGGTTTAACAATTGATCGGCGGCAAGGCCGGTGCTGTCGGCAATTTCCAACGTCATGGAATTCGCTCCGGCGCGCAGTTCCAGGCGGAGGCCGTCGATGTTTTTGCGTGCGGCGATGACCTTGCCTTCGACCTGCACCCAGTCGTCATCGGGCTGATCAGTGGAGAGAGGTTGGCCGGGGATGAGCCGGTGCGGCGTTGGGAGTTCGGCCCGGCCCAGCACCGTCCACTGCAGCGGCGGTGTGCCGATGTACAGGCGGCTGCCATCGTCGGACTTGAGGTAAAATGTGTAAAGTCCGTCGCGCGGAACTTCAATTTCACCGGAGAACGAGAGGCCGGCGGATGTGTCGCCAGTCCGGACGTTCAGATCGAAGTTCGCCGTGGTTCCTGATTTGACCGGCGTGAGGGAATTGAAATCCGGCAGGGTGCGCCACGCTCCCGAATAGGCGCGGTAGTTCAATCCCCTGGCCGGGTCGCCAGCGGTTCGGAAGAGAACGGAGTTTGGAATGACCTGGCGCGGAATTCCGGGCCCTTCGTATTCCAGGGCCAGGCCGAATCGTCCGGTGCCATTAAACCAATCGAGCAGGAGCGGATGGCGTCCGGCTTTGAGAAAAAGGGAATTGAATCGTTCCGTCATGGAATGGACGCCGTCGTGATCGATGAGGACTCCGGGCGAACCGAGGCGCAGAATTGCGCCGACGGCGACGATCGAACTGTTGCCAGTGAGGCGGACGCGATCGCCGCCGGCGACACTTCCGGTCGCGTTGATTTCCAATTCCTGGCTGCCCGAGTCGTCGTGGAAAATGAACCGGCCTTTGTCTGGATTCGACCACCAAACAACGCCTTCCAACTGGATCGAACGGGAGGCGTCCGGACTTTCCGCGGCCAGGCGGCGGAGTTCGACAACATTCGTCGCCGCCGCAGGCAATTCGGCGGCCGGCGGAGCCTGGCCCCTGCTTACGGTGACGGCCAGGATTGCAAAAGGCAAACCCGTCAAGCCTCGCACCCCGCGTAAAAAAGCTGAGCGCATTAAAGCGAGATTATCAAAGGTAAAGTGAATTTGCACGCTGTTTGGCGCGCAAAATACCGTGAAAATGCGGCACCGGTCAGAATTGGTCCTGGGGTTCCACCTTCAGGCGGTCCCTTCCCGATAAAAGAGGATTTGCTGGAGTATCAGCAGTTGCGGCTCTTGCCGCCGCCGTCAGCAATTCCGCACCACCTTTCGCAACACAAACGAGGGTTCGATTCCCTTCACCCGCTCCAATAAACAAGGGTTTCTCAGTCTCTCCCTTTTATGGCTTCGTTGCCTAAGTTACAGGGTTTTTCCGACCTGCTCCCTTCGCCGGAGTCTCGCCCAGAATCATAGATCCTCGCCGCTCATCGCTACTTCTTTTCTGTCGATGCTCGAGTGACAGAAATTTGCTCTTGGTGTGCGTCTTTTGATCCGCTCACGGTGAGTTCTTTGATTGCGTGGTGAATTGGATTATTTGATTTAATTAACTGGCTTGACCTTGCGAACGGCCGCCATGCGACTTCGCGTTTCCTGTCTTTTCATGTGATTGAAACGCATTGTTTTCATTGGAGGAAAAATGCCTTAATCAGAGGTTGGAAGCGAGTTTGCGGCGAGAGAACGTTGGCGTAGACCGAGGCGTATCCACCCTTATGCAATTCGTAGACTCGTTTCACTTGGTGCATCCTCCTGAAATTGTTTTTCCAGCTGAGAAATCGTTCTCCAAAACCCTTATGGTCTTAATCACCAGATGGCAAAAAGGGTTTAGAAGCGACCCCTTCCGTCAGTTGAAAATATGGATGTCAAGGCACAGCGTTATTTCTGACGGCTTCGAGCCAATTGCTTTTCCCGAAAGCGCCCGATTTTTCCATTTTGGATTTTGGCGATACCGGGCGTTGGAAGAGTGTCTGGCCAATTGATGTGATGTTTGCTGGCGATTCTTTCAGAGCGACGACTGGTCGTCAGCTTCAGCACTTGATTGACGATCTTCAACCAGTCTTTTGCTGGCAATTGACCAAGGTCAACCTGCTGAAGAAGTTCATCCAGAAACGCACGGATGCAGGGCAACAAAATCTTCAGGTGCGCCACGTCCTGCCTACCTTTCTGGGGCACCGTTGCTGCTAATTCCAGTTTGCATGCCAGAAGCGAAATGGGATCGAGAACCCGGATGGTTTTTTCGTTCCACTCTGCTTGGACGGCTGGGGTATCGATATGGTCCGAGATGCCCGGGATTCGGCGGACAATTTCGATGGATGATTTCAAGGTGCCAATTTGAAAAGGAATGAATCCTGACAGTGCGGTAATGGCGACCTTGGGCGGATAACTTGGGGGCAGATTCAACTGCCGGGCGATACGCACGACATCCGCGCGGCCACCTTTGAAGTCAATATCATTGCGGGTGAATGGCTGTAATTTTTCAAGTTCGCCTCGGTGGTTAGATAACGCTCAGCCCAATAATTGACTGCCTGGCCGCCGATAAGGACATAAGGTTTTCCATCAGCATCGCGTATCTTGAAGACTTGAGAGAATTGTCGGAGAGAAAAGCCCACGACTATTCCCACTTGGCGATGGCGCGTGCGACCTGGTTCAGGTTGGTGATGCGCCATTTAGCACCGCCGCCCACCAATGAAACAGATCGTTGAAGGGCAGCAGCAGTCGGACTACGACGAGCCCTTCGCACGATTTCGAGCTTCCTGTCTTTTCATCTGATTGAAAGCCGTCGTTTTCACAGTAGAAAAAATATAGTAATCAGAGGTTGGAAGCAAGTTCGGTGACCGGCAAAGGAGTGGTCAGACGTAGCGCCGAAAGCATAAACTTGCGTGCGACCAGCGATCGTGATTATTGCTGGGCGGAGGCTATCGAAGAGAAATACGGTCCGCTCCAACAGCGGCCGTCTGCAAAAAAAGTATGACAGGCAAAAGTGCATGACGGGGCTTTTCATATCACATTCACGGAACCCTTCAACCAAGCTATTTCCCCGAAGTCTATCGCGACTCGCTTTTACCTGGTGCTTTGCGATATCGGTGCGTGCTTTGTGTCCCTCATCTCATCTACCCCAAAAATCGCCCCTGTAAAAATGTCCCCGATTTTCCGTCGGCGGGGATATATCATCAAATCGCATCGCAAGCCATGAACGACGCACAATTAATTGAGGCCTTCAGAAAAAGCCGGGCGGAAGCCGCCTTTCGCTCGCTGGTGGAGCGTCATCTGCCGCTGGTTCTCGGCACCGCCCGACGAATTACGAGAGACAATAGCCTGGCCGAGGAAACTGCCCAAACCGTCTTCATCCTGCTGGCTCGAAAAGCCTCCTCTCTCCGCGAAGGAACCATTGTGTCCGGTTGGCTTTACCGAACGACCTGCTTCGTCGCCCAGCGAGCCTCTCGCAACGAACAGCGCCGCCGGCGGCGCGAGCAGGAAGCTGTCGCTATGCAAACGCAAAACCAATCAAGCCCACCTGCGCCCGAACTGGCGCCGCATCTCGACGACGCCCTGCAACAGCTATCCGCCAGAGAACGCAACGCGGTCTTGTTGCGGTTTTACGAAGAGCGCTCCATACCCGAGGTTGGCGCCAGCCTGGGCATTAGCGAAGAAGCCGCCAAAAAACGGGTCACTCGCGGCCTGGAAAAACTGCGGCAGTTCTTCAGCCGTCGCGGAACGCAAATCACCTCTGCCGCTTTCATCGCCGCACTGACGCAGGAAACCACCAAGGCAGCCGTGAACGCTGCCATCGTTTCCAAGGTAACCGCCACCGCGCTCGCCCCTGCGGCCAGTTCAGCGTTGTTGCTGGATGTGCTCTCGGCCTGGCGTTGGACCAAAATCAAACTGCTTCTCGGCACAATCTCCGGCATCGTCGCCACGGCTTTGTTGATCTCACAAACGCTTCCCGGCAATCATCACCGACCTTCTGCACCGGCGTCAAATCTGTCCACCGTCGCAGAATCCGCAACCAATGGCGGCGCCACTCCGGCCGGCACCGCGTTGCCCAGCACCTTTCAAAGCATCGATATCGCGGGGCAGAGTCTTCCAGCGCACCCTCTAAAAATCACCGTCCTTGACTCCGCCACGGGCGATCCCGTTGCCGGAGCCGGGGTAATGCACATGTTCGTGTGGTCAGCCAGCCCCAAGGAACCGCCGCAACTCCTGCGGACAGACGCGAAAGGAACCGTGGTCTTTGCCGTGCCGGAATCCATTCCCGATGGCGAACGCATGAACCAATTCGAGGTTTTCGTGAGCGCGAAAGATTACGCCGCGCGCGAGATCATGTGGCTTTGCAGCACGGGCTCCGTTCTCAATCTCGTCACCAACGATTATACCGTGCGCCTGGAAAAGGGGGTGACAATCGGTGGCCTGGTGATAGATGAATCCGGTCATCCCCTCGACGGTACTCGCGTGGGTGTTTATGGAAGCAATTATCGCGGTTACAGCTGGAGCACCGACGGAAGCGGAAAGGTCACCAGCCCTCCGACCGTGCGCAACGAAGACTTCTCCAGTTTCAGTCAAAGCTCGGAAGGCGATGACGCCATCGTCACCGACCAGTCCGGTCGTTTCCAATTCACGCATTTCCCTTCCGATCTCAGAGCTCTGATGCTTGATCTAATCGGGACGGATGGAGCGCGGCGCAAATTCAAAACTCTTGAAGGCACCAGCCTAACCGCCGATGAAACGGAGCCGGTCTCGTTTCGTAGCCTGCAAACCGGTTCTGCCCGGCTGTTGTTGCCGCACGGAGTTACGGTGGCAGGCGCGGTGGTCGATCAATGGGGCCAACCCGTCGCGGGCGCCACGGTCAGCGAAGGCACGCAATGGGGCAATTTGAAAATCCTCTCCCGCGTGGAGACCGGTTATTCCGGCCAATTCTGGTTTTCCAACCGTCCTCCGCGCGAAATCATCCTCGCCGCCTCCGCTGATGGTTATGCCAGCGCTTCCACCATCGTCGCCATCAAGCCCGGCATGGGCCTCACTCAGATTCAGCTTCCTCCGGAACTCCCGTTGAAAGGGCGGGTCATAAATCAGGACGGCGAACCGGTCGTTGGCGCGGCAGTGCAATTGTCCGACATCGACAACGAAGGCTTGGGACTGAAGTGGGATGGTTCCGCCGACGCTGAAGGACGGTTCGCCTGGCGTGGTGCCCCCACCAACGAAGTCGCTTTATACGTCAGTGCCCCTGGCTTTCCGGCTCGTCTCGCACGCCTTCGTGCCGCCACCAATGAACTTGTTGTCAGGCTGAATGCCAACCAAGCCCACAATGCCGTCTATATCACCGGCACCGTCGCCGACGCCACCAGCGTAAAACCGGTCGAACATTTTACCGTGAGGGTCCGCCATGATCGCTGGAGTGACTGGGAATCGGGTCCGACCTTTGCCGGCCTGCAGGGCGCATTCAGCCTCACCACGTCGCAATCCGAGGTCCCTGTCGGAGATGCCGCGAGTTGGTTTCTTACTATCGATGCGCCCGGGTACGAGGCTTACGAGACTCGCATCTTCGAATACGAAGAGGGCAATCAAACATTCGACATTAAGCTCAAACCCGGAGGTGTCGTTGAGGGCCTCGTGCGAAATCCCGCAGGTGACCCCGCGTCGGATTGCTTGGTCGGCGTCGCGACCGAGAAGGATAAACCGAACTCATCCAGACCCGGCGAGTTTACCCTCTATCGAAACTCGAACGGAACTGTCCACACCGATCCCGCAGGTCATTTCCAATTGAAGGAGCCACTGAATCTCCAGGCGCTTGTTGCTTTTGGTAAGATCGGCTGGGCCACTGCCAAAGTCAGCAGCAATTCCCAGAATATTGACCTGCAACTGCTCCCATGGGGGCACGTACGGGGAACATTAATGAACGGAGATTCGCCCATCACTAATGAAACCATCGCGCTCGACGATCTCGTTTCTGACCCGGCTAGTCCCATTCAGATCATGCAACGAACCCAAACCGATTCCGAAGGCCATTTCGCATTCGACAACGTGCCGGCTGGTGAATATCGGGTCGCTGTTGAATCGAGATCATGGCAGCACAGCGGAAGGGACGTTGTCGAGGCAATGCAAACCGCCGTCGACGTCGAAGCCGGCGCAACCAACCAGGTTCTGCTCAAGGAAAGCGGACAGGTTCTTGTCGCCAAACTGGCTGCGGCCCGCTCAGCCGCAGCAGTTGACTGGTCGGACTGCCAAGTGATTCTGAGCCGGGACGTTTCTGTGCCCGCAGAGCCCCCACGCGGAGATTTTGTCAGTGAATCAACCTATATGGCGGCGCGATTAAATTACCCACGCAATCCCTCCGTGCTGGCCGCTCAACGCGCGATGCGCAGTTACTGGGGAAGCGTATCCAAGGATGGCTCCGTCACCTTCGAGAATGTGCCCGCTGGTAACTACCTCCTCGAAATAAAGCTCTTCAGCAAAGACACCCTCTCAACCAGTAGTGCGACGCCCAATGTCACTGGCCAGCTCAATATTCCCGTAACCGTTCCAGAACAAGCCTCCGAAACCACCAATGCTGTGCCCCTTGGAACTTTCACATTGGATAATCTATGAAGGGGAATCTATACAAATGGCTGGTGCCCCGCGCCGACCTCAAGTGCAATGAGCCCCACCTCGCTGCTGGCCGTTTCTAGTTGCCTCGACGATGTGGAAGGGCCGGTGTCATCTTCACCACCAAAATACGGGTGTATCCGAACTGTCTGTGCGGGGCATCATGGCGGTAAATTGCCGCCAGCGCGCGCTTCCGTCCATCATGGCTACATTGTCGCCAGTCGGCAGTTTACCTTTGAGATGCGCGCAACGGTGTGGCAGCGGTGTGTAACCTCCGATGATGCCGGTATACATGTAGGTGTTGCGCTGGGCAGGATCATTTTGGGTGGGCGCGGAAATCACCGAGCCGGAAACGATCACTCTTTCGGATGGATCCGGCGGCGGAAGAGATACACCGGTGTTTGTGTCCAGGATGGAGGTCGGGATGATGGTGAGATTCTGGTTGGTGGGAGTGACGCTGGCTGTTCCGGGAAAAGTCATTGCGTAACCGATGACGCGATAGGGTCCGGGCGTCCCGTCTGGATTGATAAAGCCGGGAGAAAAATTCCAAAGACCATCCTGGTTCATTTCCGGAAACCCGGGGTCATACATGATATTCCGGGTGAGGCCGGCTTGTATCAACTTGTCACTCACCACGAAGGGCAAATCCCAGGCCCACAGGCCTCCATTCATCGATGGGAGCCGGTCGTGGTTATCGTGACCATACATGATCAACCCAAGGTTAAATTGCCGCAGGTTGTTGAGACAACCGGTGCGTCGAGCGCGCTCTTTTGCGCTGGTCAAAGCGGGCAAAAGCAGCGCTGCCAAAATGGCAATGATCGCAATGACCACGAGCAATTCAACCAAGGTAAAGCCAGCCGGGGGCAGCGAGGAAAAAATACGAAGAGGAATTTGCCGGTCGTTTGGCCGGCGGTCTTTTTGAAGACCAGGCCCAGGACTATTCCACCTCCAGTTCGCTCGTAGAGCGAGCGGCGCTCTCATGTGTTTGATGATGCAGCACTGAAATTGAAGTTGCAACACAGATTCATGTTTTGCGCTTGCCTTTGCCGGGGGTGGGTCAGAGAATCGCGGGCATCTCCTGAAAGTGCGTCGTCTATGAGCGATTTCAAATTCTTTTGTCCGGAGTGTTCACAAAAGATCGTCTGTGAAGACAGTTATGCAGGGAGGCAGGTCACGTGCCCGACTTGCGGAAAATCGGTTGTGGCGCCCGCTTCCAAAGCGAAACCGGAGGGAGAAAAGCAAGCGCCCCCAACGGATGCTGCTCCGGTCGCCAACGCGAAGGATGGCGGCAAATGGCAACGTATGCTTGCGCCGGTTTATTCGTGCCTGGCGTTGGCGGGTTTCTTCGCCGCCGTTTGGTGGGGAGTCGGATCCGTTCCCAAGGTTGTTTTGATTTGGGCCGTCATCGCTTTTGTTCCCCTGTTTTTTATCTGTCTCGGCGAGGCTCGTTCCCGCCTGGTGACAGTTGTTTTGAGAACCGGTTGTGTTGGACTCGGGCTTCTCCTGCTATTTATAGGAACCTCCATGGTGGTCAAATTGTCTTCGGGGCCCAAAATAGTTATCCGTGAGTCGCCGGAGGAATTGGCCAGCTTGCAACCGCGCATCGTGGATGAGGTTTTGACCGGGGTTCGCACGTCCGAGCAGGAGCATCAATTGACGGGCAAGAATTTGCTAGCCGGGCCGTTCAACGGAAAATTCTGGCGGTCGGCCATCGCCAGCGGTTCAGTGGAGTACGTCATGAAGGTGCTTCCTGACCAAGCCATGAGCCTGAATTGCAGGTATTGGGGCAGTGAGGCGGCGGGCAGGACTTTCGATATCTGCATCGATGACAAAGTGATCGCTACGCAAAATCTTGAATTCAACGTGCCGGGCCATTTTTTCGACGCAGAATATAAAATCCCACGCAGCCTCACTCGTGGCAAAAGCCAGGTTGCGGTGAAATTTCAAGCGCATCCTGGACTTGCGGCGGGTGGACTATTTGGCTGCCAGATGCTCAGACGATAACTCGTTTCACTCAGGCCCGATAGAGTGCTTGCCAAAAGTAATTTCCGAAATGGTGGCGATTCCCTGCGGGGAATCGAGGCAAACCCGCAGGTTTGCCCCACCATTTCGGAAATTACTTTTGGCAAGCAGTTCTAGAAGACACCCCAGGGGCAAATTCTTCGGATTCGCCCGCAAACCGATTTCCACAATAATGACAAGGTGGCGAATCCCACCTATGGTCTTGATCACCAGATGGCAAAGGGTTCAGAAGCGAGCCCTTCCGCCATTCGAACTCAAACCTCCAGGCGGTCGCCGGGTCGCGCTACGATCGCGTAAAGCGCGGGCATCAAGAAAATGCTGATCAGCAGACGCGTGAACAAGCCGCTGACCACCACCAACGCAAAGGGTCTTTGGGAATCCGTTCCCACTCCCGTGGCCAGGGCTGCGGGAAGCAATCCCAAGGCTGCCACCAGCGCCGTCATCATGATCGGTCGCAGCCGCAGAATGGCGCCATCGCGAATGGCCTGGGTGATATTCGTTCCGCTCCGCCGCAATTCGTTGACGTAGGAAATGTAGACAACCGCGGTCTGCACGGACACGCCGAACAACGCCAGGAATCCGATGCCCGAGGAAACGGAAAACGGCGTCCCGGATATCCACAGCGCCACGATGCCTCCCACGGGCGCTGAGAGCAGCACGCCGAGCACGGTAATCAACGGAAACTTCAGATTGCTGTAGAGCGCGAAGAGCAGCAGGAAAATGGCGAACAATGTCAGCGGGAGCACGATGTCGAGCTGACGCCGGGACGCGGTGTATTCCTTGTATTCGCCGCCCCAATCGAGCCGGTATCCTTCCGGAAGGGTTACCGTGGCTTTGACGCGGCGCATGGCGTCTTCCACGGCGCCGGCGAGGTCGCGACCTTCCACCGAGAATTGCACGCCGATGTAACGTGAATTGTCTTCGCGGTAAATGAAGGAAGCCCCGTTTGCGATTTTCAAATCCGCGAATTCTTTGAGGGGGATTTGTTGTCCGCCAGGCGTCGAGACGAGAATATTGCCGATTTCCTCCGGGTTGTCGCGATACTGCTGGTCCAGGCGCACGACGAGATCGAATTCTTTTTCGCCTTGCACCACCTGGGTAGCGGTGTCGCCGCCCACCGCAGCCTCGATGAGCCCATTGATGTCGGCCACGTTGAGACCATACCGTGCGATCCTGGCTCGGTCGATGTTCACAGTGAGGCTCGGTTGCCCGAGTTCCTGCACGAGCGTGACATCTTTGATTCCGCGCACTTTTTCGAGCACCTGTTTGATGGCTTTTCCTTTGGTTTCCAGGATTTCGAGACTCGTCCCGAACACCTTGACGGCGAGAGCGCTTTTTAATCCCGTCTCAGCTTCATCAACGGCATCCTCGGCGGGCTGCGTGTAATTGAAAATAATTCCCGGGAAGGCCTTGAGCTTTTTGTCAATGGCGGCGATCAATTGGCTTTTGTTGTGCCACGGGCCTTTCCATTCCGAATACGGCTTGAGGCCGACGTAAAACTCGTCATTGAAGAAGCCGGTCGGGTCCGTGCCGTCATCCGGGCGACCGTGTTCCGAGGCGACGACGGTGACTTCGGGAAATGAACGGAGGATTTGCCGGACCTGCGGCGAGATTTTGCGGGATTCATCGAAAGAAATGGTGTACGGCATCGTGGCGCGAACCCAGAGCGCACCTTCATCGAGCTTGGGCATGAATTCGGCGCCCACACGAGGAATTAAGAGGAGCGACAGGCCGAGCACAATTGCTGAACCGAGCGTTGTCAGCCAGGGATGTGCGAGACAGGCATCCAACCCGGTCGCGTAGACGTTTTTGACGACCTCGAAAGCGGGATTACGCCGCTCGCGCACGCCTTTTCGAAAGGCCCAGGTGCAGAGCACGGGCAGCAGCGTGAGCGTGATGATCAGGGAACCGACCAATGCGTAAATCATCGTGTCCGCCATGGGCGTGAACAATTTCCCGGAAGGGCCGGATAAAACGTAAATGGGCAAAAATCCGGCAACAATCACCGCCACGGCGTAGAAAATGGGGCGGTCCACTTCCGCAGCCGCCGTCCGGATGACTTCATGAATTCGAAACGGCTTTCCTTCGTGCGCGGCGATCTGGCGAAAGATATTTTCCACCATCACCACTGCGCCGTCCACGAGGATTCCAAAATCAACGGCGCCGATGGAAAGCAAATTTGCCGACACATTTCTCAAGTCGAGACAAATGAATGCGAAGAGCAGCGCCAGCGGAATCGCCGCCGCAACGATAAAGCCCGCGCGAAGGTCGTAGAGAAAGAAAACAAGCACCAGCAAAACCAAAATCATTCCGCGGATCAGATTGTTTTCAACCGTTTTCGTGGTCACCGCAATCAAATCGCTGCGATCGTAGAATGGATGCACTTTGACGTCCGGCGGCAGAATGCTCGAGTTCAACGCGCGGGTCTTTTGCTCCACGCGCTTGAGGACGTCCTGGGTTTTTTCGCCGGTGCGCATCAGGATGACGCCTTCGACCGCATCATCCTGATCCTGATAACCGAATTGGCCGAGGCGCGGGGCGTGGCCGATGACAACGCTGCCGACGTCCTTCACCAAAACGGGTGTTCCGTCATGCATGGCCAGCACGGTGTTGGCAATGTCCTCCGTGGTGTGGATGCGGCCGAGGCCGCGCACGTAATAAAACTGTCCGCCTTGCGAATAAAAGCCGCCGCCGGCATTGCCGTTGTTTGCCGCGAGTGCCGCGACCACTTGAGGAACCGAGAGGCCGACCCCGGCGATTTTCATCGGGTCGAGCAGCACCTGATATTGCATGGTTTCACCGCCGAGTCCCGAATCATCCGCGACTCCGGGGACGGATTTGTATTGCCGCTCGACAATCCAATCTTCGATGGTCTTCAGTTCCATCGGCGAGCGGTCGGGACTTTGCAGGACGTAGCGGTAAATCAATCCTGAAGGCGAGAACAGTGGCGAGACTGACGGGACCACGCCGTCCGGCAAGCTGAGGTCCGGGATTCGGTTGAAGACGCGTTCCCGGGCAAAATAGTTATCCGTTCCATTTTCGAACGTGAGGATGACGTCCGAGAGGCCATAGAGCGAAATGGAACGGAGCGCGGTCATGCGGGGGATACCGTTCATCTCAACTTCAACGGGCACGGTGATGAGGCGCTCCACCTCCTCGGCGGCGTGGCCGGGCCATTGGGTGACGATTTCGACCATGGGTGGTGAAAGATCGGGATAAGCATCCACCGGCAGGCGGTTCACCGATTGGATTCCCGCGCCCGTCAGCAGCAGGGTCATGAGAATCACCAGAAATTTCTGGCGCAGCGACGACGCCACGATGCGATTGATGACCGAAGCGGTCCGCGGGGTGTGCTGGGGCGGTGGTGGTGTCGAATCGCTCATTGGTTTTGCTGGAATTGCATGAAGAGGCCGCCCTCATTGACGATCTGGTCGTCCGGTTTCAGCCCGGAAAGAATTTCGTATTGTTCCTCGACGCGCGCGCCTAAAGTCACTGACTGCCGGGCGAAACTGCCGTTCGGCTGGGCAACATAGACAAACGGCAAATCTTCGCTGTCGCGCAAAATTGCCGAAACCGGAACGAGCAATCCCGTGCTTGCCTGCCGGGCGTGTATTTTTATGCGGACGTACATGTTTTTCTTCAGACGCTGTTCGGGATTGTCCGCCACCACGCGCACGACGACCGAGCGCGTGTCGGGATCGACGAGGGCCGAGATGTTATCCACCTTTCCGGAGAGGTCATTGGTGGACAGGCCGGTGCTGATTTCGGCGGGATCGCCCGTGCTGATGCCCACGAGGTCTGAGGGGAACAAATGCGCCATTACCCACACGCGGGAAAGGTCCGCCACGGTGAAACACGGGGTGGTGCCGGATTGCAACAATTGGCCGGGCGTGATGAGTTTTTCCACCACCGTGCCGGCGATGGGTGCGCGAATAATTCCTTCCGCCTGCGCAACCGGTTTGCCGTCCTCAATCGCTTTGATGATGTCGGGAGCGACTTGAAGCGCGACGAGTTGCTGGCGCGCGGCATCGCGGTCTGATTCAGCGCCGATCGCATCGCTTTCCGCCTGGTCCGCCTCCTTTTGCGCGACGCCGTGGCGCGGCAGGAGTGTTTGATCCAGATCGGCAAGGCGGCGGGCAGTTTTGGCCGCGGCGAGAGTCTTGCGGTAGGTGCCGATGGCGGTGGCAAAATCGGGAGATTGGACTTTCGCCAGCGGCTCGGCGTTGGTGACTGGTTGCCCCAGCGATACGAGCAATTGCGAAACGGGGCCGGAGAACGGCGCCAGCACAGTCGTGGCCTGGTCCTGATCGAAATCCACCGTGCCGGTGACTTCCGCCGTTTTGTGAAACTCCGAGGGCTGGACGCGGTAATTATGAATGTGCGTTTGCTGCTCGGAGGTCAGCGTCACATTGGTCGCGTTGTCAGTGGTTGGCTCGTTGCCGGCGTCCGGTTTGCCGGAGCATCCGCCAAAGGCAATGGCCAATGCGGCGGTGAGCAGAACGAATTCCAGCGTGTGGAAAACAGTTCGCAGGCCAGACTTCGGTGTGCGAAACAGCGACTTATTTTTCATGTTGACTCGTGATTAATTCGGGGCGATGCCACCAGCCGCCTCCCAATGCCTGGAACAGCGCGGCTGTATCAGCGAAACGATTTGCCTGCGCCTGCACGAGGTTAAGCCGCGCCTGCTGATAAGCTTGCTCCGCGGTTAACAGCGCCAGATAGCCGCTATAGCCGGCTTCGGACTGCTGGCGGGTGAGGTCGAGCGTGACTTGAGCGGACTCCGAGGCAGCCGCGGCGGTTTTCAAGGCCATCGCGTCCGTTTGCAGGGCGTTCAGAGTATCGGCGACGTTTTGAAAAGCCGTCAGAACCGTGCTGCGATATTGTTCGGCGGCCTGGATATAGGCGGCGCGAGCGGCGCGTTCGTTGTGCAACAACGTGCCTCCTTGAAAAATGGGTTGAGTCAGACTGGCGCCCAGGTCCCAAAAACCGGCGCCCCCGGCAAACATTTTCCCAGCCTCGGTAGCCATCGTTCCAGCATCGGCAGTCAAGGTGATGTTCGGCAGGCGGTTGGCGACGGCGATGCCAACCTGCGCGCTCGCGGCATGAAGATTCTCCTCTGCCTGACGCACGTCAGGCCGCTGCTCGACGAGTTGCGAAGGCAGGCTGACGGGCAACTCCACCGGCAACTGGAGCCTGGCCAGGTCGAATTTTTCCGGCAAAGACTCGCTGGGAAACCGGCCCGCAAGAGCGGCGAGCAAATCGCGTTGCTGCGCCAGTTGCTTGAGGAGCGGCGGCAACGTGGCGTTGACCTGGGCGAGTTGCGATTCCTGCGCGGCAACATCCAACTGGCTGGCATAGCCGTTGGTGAATTGGTCGCGCAGAATTCCAAGCGTGTGCGAATTCAGTTCAATGAGCTCGCGCGTGGCGGAAATTTGTTCGCGCAATGACGCCTCCTGAATCGCGGACGAGACCACATTGGCGCTCAAGGTGACGTGCGCGGCGATGAGGGCGAAATGCGCCGCTTGTTCCTGCGCTTTCAACGATTCAACGGTGCGCCGGTTCAAGCCGAAAACGTCCGGCACATAGGAGACACTGACCTGGGGCGTGTAGAGGCTGAAATACGTGGCATTGTTCGCGGGGGTGGGGGAGATTTGCGCGGATGTTTTGCTGCGCGTCGCGGAGAAACCTCCACTGACGGCCGGCCAATACGCGCCGCGGCCGGCCAGCATCGTTTCGCGCGCCTGCGCCAGGGCGGCCTGGGCGGATTTAAGATCCGGATTATTGGTGAGCGTCTGCGAAATGAGGTCATTCAACGCGTCGGAATGGAACAATTTCCACCAATCGCCCGGAATGTCCGCGCCTTCCACGAACGATTGTGCCTGGCCTCCCTCGACTTGTGTGGCGGTGGTAGAAGACAGCGGATCCGGCGTATAACCGGAGACGCTCGGTGGCTCGGGTTTTTTGAAGTTCGGCCCCACGGCGCAGCCAGCCGCAACCATCAGCGTAGCGGCCATAAGGGAAATTCGCGCGTGTGATTTGAAAATTAAACTGCTCATACAAAAGTGATCGGGTGAAAAACCTGATTCGAGGTTCAAAAGAGGCGCGGGCAAACAAGCCGCACCACACCTCAGTTGATTGTAAAATCCGGTGAAAAGACCGGAGAACTCAGAAGACGATCACGCCGCAGGCGGAGCGCGGCTGGGAGCAAGACGGTAATCGAACCGTGAAAAAATCGCCGATTGCAAAACCGGAAGAGAAAAAAGCAAGGCGGCGACAAAAATTACAAGCGCGACTGAAGTCTCCGCAGTGCTGACACTCCCGTGACTGAAAAGCGTGATGGCACAATGATGGCCCGTGCTATCGGCGTCCGAATGAATCAGTTTGTGCAGCCCGGGAACGGAGGCAAACAACTCCAGCGCGAGAAAGAGTGTCAGGCAGGCCAGCGCGAGGAACCGGCGCGATCCTAAATCGCCTGGCGCGAAAGACTTTCTCAACGCTCTCATGAATCTATCAGGACTTATTGCAGCTCAATAAATCCCTGGCAAGCTAATTATCGATATTTCATGTGCTCTGTAGAAATCCTTTCCTGTCGCGAAGCGACACCAGGATATTAGCCAGCCACAAGGTGGCTGGTTTGACGATGTTGGAGCTGTGTCCTGAAAGAGGGTGTTCCGAAATAAGTTATAAGTGACTAATAGAAAGTTGGTTGCTCCCTAAAAATGTGAGTTTTCGTTCCGTGCGAGACAGTTAGGATTTTTTTGGTTAGTGTTTTGTTCATGGTCAAGCTTCCCAAGGTGGGCTCGTCCGAGCTCTTGGAACGGATATCGCCCTATGTTCCGGATCAACTATTACGAAAATTGGTTCCACGTCATGAGGGTAGAGGGCGACGTCCCGCTTTCTGTTCGGCACAGTTATTTCGCACGCTGTTGTTGAGTGCGTTGACTCCCGCCCACTCGTTCAATTTGCTCAGCCGCACGCTGCATGACAATCGCGCTTGGAGGCGATTTGCTCTTTTATCTCGTCGAGCTCGAGTACCAGGCCCACGCATCCTCCACGAGTTTCGTCAAAAACTCCCACCCCTTCTTTTTCGTCAGATTAATTTGCATTTGCTTCTGCCGCTCTTGGATCAGATGGGGCCAAACAAAAGTGTGGCTGTGATCGATGCCACGGATTTGCGGGCCGCTACCAATGCTTATAAAAAAACGAGGCTGGAGCTTACTCGGCTGATCGCGCCACCCTGGGCGGTCGCAGTTTGAAATCCGGCCAGAGTCGGTGGTATATCGGATACAAAAAGCATTCGTTGCGGCTCTGGTTGCCTTACGTCAAAGATCACATTGTTTTGGTGCCCTTAATTTCCTGGGCAGCGCCCGCTTCCCGCGGTGAAGGCTTGTTTTTAGCTCCCAGCCTTCGCTACTGTGCCAAAACCCTGCACTTCACACCCGACATCGTGGTGGGCGACATGGCTTATGTAAACCTGGCGGTACAGCGGCGGCTACGCGAAGAACAACACGTCGCCGTTATCACAAAATGCAAACCGGATATGAACCTGCCCGAGGTGTTTGACTCGCCGACCAAGATGACCTGTGAACAAGGGCAGCGCTTGGAATGGCTCGGATTAGAGGAACGAGATCAGTTGCATTGGTTTGGAGTAACCGACCCTGAGCCATTGTGCGTGCGTTGCTGGGAGCAGAGCACTTGTCCCAAACAGTTCCCGCATGCCCCCAAAGAGCATGAGATTTTTTATGGCTCTCTTCCTTCAAACAGTCGCGTTGCGCGGCGACTGCTTTACCAATGCCGCCCGTGGATTGAAGCTTCGCAGGCCTATGACAAACACCAACTCGGACTCAGCGATTACTTCCTCAATAGCCTGCCCTTCTGCTGGCAAACATGCCTGTTAACAGATACGGTGACGCTCCTGCGTGCCCGAGCACTACTGAATCTTCCTGAAAAGGTTGAACATCCCCTCAGCGAGTTAATTCCCACCCAATTCCAACTGCCACTCGAATAAAACTGCCAACATCATAAAAATGAAATTCATTCAAACCCCTTTATTCTGAATACTTCACATTTTGAATTTCGGAACACCCTCTGAAAGGACATCGGAAAAGCACATCATTTCCACCGTCCTTTCAGGACGTGAGGTGACGCGGGATTTCCAGCCACTGCGTGGCTGGCTAATTTCCGCCGTCGCTTCGCGACAAAAAATGGTTTCTACAAAGCATATTTCATGTCCTTCAGAGCGGTTTAGAAAATACTGCAGCCATTCGAGAAAGGATGTGGAAGCGGCGGCCGGGGATCAATGTTGGTGAGCGATCCCCGATGCGTGGCGCCATTGATGAAGAATATGCTTCACGATTTCGTCCACGCCCACGCCGTGCTTCACCTGGGCAAAAACAAAGGGGCCGCTGCCGCGCATTTTTTTGGTGTCGCGCTCCATGATTTTCAGGTCGGCGCCGACGGCTTCGGCGAGATCGGTTTTGTTGATGACGAGCAAATCCGTCTGCGTAATTCCCGGGCCGCCTTTGCGCGGAATTTTGTCGCCACCCGCGACGTCGATGACCTGGATGGTGAAATCGGCGAGTTCACGGCTGAAACAGGCGGCGAGGTTGTCGCCGCCGGATTCGATCAGCAAAATGTCGGGATGAAATTTCTGGTGCAGTTCCTCAAGAGCGAGGAGATTTGCGGAAATGTCCTCGCGGATGGCGGCGTGCGGGCAACCGCCGGTTTCCACGGCGCGGATGCGTTCCGGCTCGAGGGCGTGGTGTTTGGTCAAAAATTCTCCGTCTTCCTTCGTGAAAATATCATTCGTGACGGCGGCGATGCTGCGCGTTTCGCGGAGGCGTTTGCAGAGTTGAAGCATGAGCGCGGTTTTTCCACTGCCGACCGGGCCGCCAACGCCGACGGTGAAGGCGCGCTGGTTGAATTCGCGGCCGAGGGGGCGTTCGCGATCGTGAAAATGGCCGGGATGTTCGGAGTGCGAATGGCCATTGCCGCCGTGCGAATGAACATGGAAAAGAATTCTCATAAATCAGCTTTGGAACAGTCGTGAGTAGAGCCGGTCCTGGGCGCTCTGCCAGAGGTCCAGCAGCGGGGAGGTTTGCGCGATGTCATTCAACGTGAGCGAGGCGCTCGCGGTCAAAATATTTTCGGCGGTTGCGGAAAACTGGTGTTGCAACGATTGCGCTTCCATCGGACCGACGATGTTCAAGCGCACAGCTGCGGCAAAAATGCTGCGAAGATGGTTGAAGAAAAATAGACGCGTTGCCGTCTCCTGGGGAACATCAAGAAAACTCAAAGCGCCGCCGAAGACGCAAGGGAAGTGATTGAATTGTAGGACAGGCATCTTGCCTGTCTCTATATTTGCATTTTCGGTTTTGAATGGAGACAGGTGGGACGCCTGTCCTACGAGGAAAATACGTTGCACGGCGGCCAGAAAGGCTTTGCCCTGCGCGCGGCTGGCGCGATTGGCGACGTGATTACTCGTGAACGCGTCGCACAATTGATCGAATTCCGGCAGGCGCTTCGGTTCATTGTGGGCTGCGATGACGAAGGGCAACGCCGCGTGGCCGAGTTGATGAAGACCGGCTTCAACAAAGGAAATCAATTCGCCGCGATTTTTTACTTCGCCATGCTGCCAAGTGGCTTCGAGGCCGGCGGAATGCGCGAAGCCGCCGGTGGGAAAGGCCGAGTCAACGAGTTGCCAGAGAAGCCACGAAGAAAGTGATGAGTGATGAGTGGTGAGTGATGAGTTGGCGTGACGGGTTGATTCCAATGCCGTTTGGCATTCGTGATTCGTCATTTCACCGGGGTCTCTCACGGCTCAAAACAGGAAATATTTTTGCGCCAGGGGCAGCACCTTGGCTGGTTCGCAGGTGAGCAATTCGCCGTCGGCGTGAACTTCGTAAGTCTCCGGGTCGACGGTGATTTTGGGCAGGGCATTATTCCATTTCAAATCGCGTTTCGTGATTTTGCGGCAGCCTTTCACGGCTTCGATGCGTTTGCTGAGGCCGTAATTTTTCGCGGTGTTTTTGCTTTTGCAAATCTGGCTGACAAAAGCGATGGAGCAGGGGCCGGTGGCTTTGCCGAAGCTGCCGAACATCGGGCGCATGAAAACGGGTTGCGGCGTGGGAATGCTGGCGTTGGGATCGCCCATTTGCGCCCACGCGATGACGCCGCCTTTGATGACCATCTCGGGTTTGGCGCCGAAAAATGCGGGCTTCCACAATACGAGATCGGCGAGCTTGCCGACTTCGATGGAGCCGATGAGATGGCTCATGCCGTGCGCGAGCGCGGGGTTGATGGTGTATTTGGAAAGATAACGTTTGATGCGCAGATTGTCGTTGTCGCCCTTTTCCCCGGGCAGGCGACCGCGTTGTTTTTTCATCTTGTCGGCGGTTTGCCACGAGCGCGTGATGACTTCGCCGATGCGGCCCATGGCTTGCGAATCGGAGCTCATCATGCTGATGGCGCCGAGATCGTGGAGGATGTCCTCGGCGGCGATCGTCTCGCCGCGGATGCGGCTTTCGGCGAACGCGACGTCTTCGGGCAAATTCGCGTCGAGATGATGACACACCATGAGCATGTCGAGATGTTCGTCGATCGTGTTGACCGTGTAGGGCCGCGTGGGGTTCGTGGAGCTCGGAAGCACATTCGGCTCGCCGCAAATGCGAATGATATCCGGCGCGTGCCCGCCGCCCGCGCCTTCGGAATGGTAAGTGTGGATGGTGCGGCCTTTGAACGCGGCGATGGTGCCTTCGACGAAGGTGGATTCGTTGAGCGTGTCCGTGTGAATGGTCACTTGCACGTCGAGTTCATCGGCGATGCCGAGGCAGCAATCGATTGCAGCGGGGGTTGTGCCCCAATCTTCGTGCAGCTTCAGCCCGATGGCGCCGGCTTGAATTTGTTCGCGCAATCCGGCGGGCATGGCGGTGTTGCCTTTGCCGGTAAAGCCGAAATTCAGCGGCAAGTTGTCCACGGCCTGCAACATCATCCGCATGTTGAATGAACCGGGCGTGCAGGTGGTGGCGCAGGTGCCGACGGCCGGGCCGGTGCCGCCGCCCACCATGGTGGTGAGACCGGCAGCGATGGCTTCGTGCGCCTGTTGCGGACAAATGAAATGAATGTGCGTGTCGAGGCCGCCGGCAGTGAGAATCAAACCTTCGCCAGCGATGACTTCGGTGGTGACGCCCACGATCATGTTTTTGGTCACGCCAGCCATCACGTCGGGATTGCCGGCTTTGCCGATGCCGCTGATGAGGCCGTTTTTGATGCCGACGTCGGCTTTGTAGATGCCGGTCCAATCGACGACGAGGGCGTTGGTGATGACGCAGTCGAGCGCGTCTTTGTCACCGACACCGGCGGCCTGGCCCATGCCTTCGCGGATGACTTTGCCGCCGCCGAATTTGCATTCGTCGCCGTAGACGGTGAAATCTTTTTCGACTTCAAGGATGAGCGAAGTGTCGCCGAGCCGGACTTTGTCGCCGGTCGTCGGGCCAAACATGTCGGCGTAGTGCCGGCGTTTCATTTTGTGCATAGCGTTCCTTTCGTAGGAGCTGACGTGAGCAGGCTCTGGTTCATTTATTATTTCAGAGCCTCCTTACGTCGGCTGCTACGTATCAAGTGGTTGAAAATTTGTGGGTTTTTATTTTTTTCAACGCGGCTTTTTTGCCTGCCGTCGAAACTTTTCCGCTGGCTAAATTGTTTCCGCCGCGAATGACTTTCTTGCCGGCAATTTCCACGAGCTTCACGGTTTTGGTTTCGCCGGGTTCGAAGCGAACGGCGGTGCCGGCCGGAATATCCAGGCGTTTTCCGTAGGCAGTGGCGCGATCGAATTTCAGCGCGGCGTTGGTTTCGATGAAATGATAATGGCTGCCGACCTGGATGGGACGGTCGCCGAGATTGGTCACGCGAATTTCGGCCGTCGCGCGGCCGGTGTTGAGTTCGATTTCGCCATCGCTCACTTCCACCGCGCCGGGTTCGCCGTCATCCGTAACCGATTTGAAAACGGAGACGTTCGGCACCGGCAGAAAGCTTCCGTGCAATGCCAATTTGAGATCGCCGTTTTCACTCGCTATGGGATGGTGGACGGTGACGAGTTTGGAGCCGTCCGGAAACGTGCCTTCGACCTGCACATCGTAAATCATCTCGGGCACGCCGGGCATGACCTGGTTGCGACCAAGGAATTTGCGCCCGAGGTTCATTAACTCCGCGACATTTTTGCCGTCGCGGATGAATTCCATCAATTGCGCGGCGATGAGCGCGACGGCTTCCGGATGATTCAAACGCAGGCCGCGCGCGAGGCGTTTTTGCGCGAGAAAACCCGCGTTGTGAAGCATCAGCTTTTCGATTTCGCGAGGGGTGAGGTGCATGGCGTCGTTAAATCAGTTGAATCAGTTAAATGAGTTAAATCCGTTAAATCGGTTAAATGAGTTAAATTTGTTTTACCATTTTCGGGACCAGGGGTCGTCGCCGAGCAATTCGGTGAGGGATTTTAAATGGCGCTTTAGCTCGTGGCTGACGTTTTCGGCGTCTTCGCCGGCGACGCGCAAGACCGCGCCGTCCTGAACGGGGCTGGCGCTGGAAAGAAGCGGGCTGTTGCGTTCCACGGGGCGAGACGCAATTTCCGCCATCAATTCGGCGGCGATTTTTCGGAGCGGTTCACCGACGAGCAGCAGCGTGGCGAAACAATTGAAGCGCCCGGTGCGATGCGGGGATTCGAGGGGGCCGTCGTTTGAATTCAACGCGAGTGAATCGACAAAAATCCGGCGGCCATCGTGGAAGACATCGTTGCGACTTTGAAAATGATCGAATTCCCAGCGTTCACCGCGCGCGACGCGGCCGGACGTGAACCAATCGACAACGGCCAGCGCGGAATCTTTGGCGAGATGAAATTCCTGACGCTGGCGATAACTGGAACCGGCGAAGGCCTGGACGGCATCCGGCGCAAACACGAGCAGCGAACCGTGACCGAGCGTCGCGTGCGTGGTGTGCGAGCAGGGGAGTCGCGCGGGGTTGCGATAAATTTTGGTGGAGGCTTGCGTGCCCATGAAACAACGGGCGCCGGGACCGATGCGCAAATCGAGCCGCGTTTCGTCGCCGGCCACCAGGCCGCCACCGAAATTGCTGGCATAGGCCCAGACGCTTTGGCCGCGTGGAAGCGGGGTGAGAAGTTTTAACGGGCTGGTGGCGCTGGAGGAGGTGGCGGTGCTTTCGCCGAAAACGAGTTCCACATCGAGGTGAGCAGCGCCTTTCGCGGTGGTGTTGAAATGGTTTTCCGAGAGCTTCACGCTGGTTCAAAAGCCGAATCCAAACATCCAGATGCAGCCGACGGCGATGGCAATGCCGGAGCAGGAAAATAAAAATCCGCGATATACCTTTGCGGTGCCGGCGAAGCGCATCGAGAGCGAATTGATGGCCGAAGCAAACAGGATCATGGCCAGCACCGTGCCCACGCCGTAGCAGCCGAGGTAGACGATTGCGAGCGTGGTCGACGGCATGGCGAGCGCGGGAATGATGGCGAGAAAATGCGAGCTGCCGGAAAGTCCGTGGAGGGTTCCGATGCCGAAGGCGGCGTGGGTATGGACATGGCGTTTCAGGGCATGAGTCGTGGCGCGGCTGGTCCCATGAGCGTGAATGTGCTCGTGCGTGTCGCCATCATGTGCGTGCGGATGCGTGTGAACGAGCAACGCCTTGCGCAAGGTCCATAAACCGATTCCGATCAGGAGCGCGCCGACCAGCCGATCGCTCCAATGGGAAATCAAATCCACCGGCAAAAGGCCGCGAAGAATGAGCGAAAGGATGCCGACGAACACAACCCCCGAGGCATGCCCGCCTCCCCATTTTAATCCGGTGAGCCACGCGCCACGTTGACGTTTCATCGCGAGTGGAGCGATGGCGGCGAGGTGGTCCGGGCCGGAAAAAACGTGCACGAGACCGGCGCCAATTCCGGCGGCGATGATGAGCAGCGCGGAGGTTTGGTTTACGGGGAGGTTACTCATATTGGTTCCGTTTGAGATGTTCGATGATTATCAGGCTTAAATCGACTACGAAAATGACGACGACCGCGCTGTCCATCGCGGTGGCAAGCGCGCTGGGCGGCAGGAATTGTCCCGACCCCCAAAAAAGAAAAGCGATCCCGAGCAAAATTGCCTTGAGCTTTTCGCTCCGCGGCCGCCGCAGGCTGATTTGCAACGCGACATAGGAGGAACCGATGAGCATGAAGGCCAGCGCGCCCGCGCAGCGGTGAACTGCCGTGGGCGTGAGAGCGCTCAGAATGTCGGCGATCAACAGTGTCACCATCGCCAAAATGGCTGACACAAAAAGAATTCCACTGAGCCAGCGAAAGAGAGTGGTCATATCAATTCGCTGCCATCGCGGGATAAAATTGTTTCGATTCATCGCGCCACTCGGCGAAACGGCGCCGCTGGCGTTCCGCCATCCAGATGTTGACCTGCCGCAGATCGGCCACGGGCGCGGCCGTGAACGGGAGGCAATGCAAGTAACCATCCGGACCGAATTCCGGCGTCAGGGTGCTGAGGCGCGCGCCGCGTTCAGCCTGGCTGCGCCAAATTCGCGTCCACCAGCGCTCATGAGCCTCCAATGCCTCCCGATATTCCGGCGCTGCCGGGTGCGGCACTTGCGGACCTTGATCGTAACCCACACGCGCGTGCACGTGATGCGCCCGCTTCGCGCAGAGCTCGATCACTTCCGGTTCCGTATCCAGCAGCCGCTCGCAAACCACACACCAATGCGAAAAATCACACGTCAATTTCAGCTCGGGCAATTGCCGCAAAATGTCACGCGTGATCCACGGATTGAAAAATGAACGGCTCCGATGCGTCTCAAAACTGGCGACCGTTCCCAGTTCGCTGACCAGCGCCATGGCCTGCGCAAAAAAATCCACGCTCTGGCCAATACTCCAGGCGTCGCATCCGCCGATGACGGTCAGGAACAGCGGATGGCACTCCATCGCTGCAATCGCCTGTCTGCGTAATGATTCGAGATGCTCAGAGATCGTTGCTTCCCTCCTCGGCACGTAGCTGCCAGTGGTGCAAATCTCCGCGATGTATTCGAGTCCGGCATTGGCCATCCACTTTCCGAACTCACTGCGCTCCGCGGCCGACGTCGGCGGTTGACCTTCAATGCCGTCAAACACTCCGCCTTCGCAGTCCGCAACCGCCGCAGCAAAGTTGCCCGCGTGGCCCCAGAGCGTTTTGAAAATCTGCAGTTCCATGCTCATACCCGTTTCCCATCTCCCAAATCGCTCGTCGCGATGCGAAAACCGATATTGTCCGCGCATTCATGGGCCAGGCGCCAGTCGCGCCAGGAACTGCGCAACAATCGCGGCAAATAATCCCACGCGCCACCGCGAATCACCCGGCGCGGGCTATCTGGTGAAAACCTCGCGCTCCCATCCGCCGGCGCGCCGATATAGTTCTCGTGCCAGCAATCCATCACCCATTCGCAAACGTTCCCGTGCATATCGTGCAGACCAAACGGATTCGCCGGCAACGTTCCCACCGGTGTTCGGCCGCCGATGCCCACGGACGTGCCGCATTCGTCGTACAGGAAATTGGCGTCGCGCGTGAAAATTTCGTCGCCGCACGAAAAAGGCGAGCGCGACCCGCCGCGGCAGGCGAATTCCCATTCCGCCTCGCTCGCCAACCGATATTCCCGCCCGGTCTTCATAGTGACCCATTGGCAATAGGCAACCGCGTCGTGCCAGCTCACGTGAACCACCGGCAACGCATCCACATCGTCATGCGAATGTGCTCGTTGAAATTTTCGGAACTCTCCTGCCGTGACGGGAAATTTTCCCAAAGCAAATGGCCGCGCGAATTTTACCGAATGCGCCGGTCGTTCGGTATCATTCGCAAATTTGTCCCCTTCATTTTCTCCCATTAAAAATTCGCCGTCCGATAAAATCACCATCACCGGCAAATTCTCTCCGTCGCAAAACTCCTTCGAAGGAATGGAGCTTAAGCCATCGTCTGTCGCAATTTTTTCTGAAAGCGAAAACATAGCGTCAGGGTCGTTGGCTCGGCGCGCCTTTGCCGTCATCCGTTGGCCAGGTGTTCCGGATGCGCGCGGCGAGATACCGATGAAAAAGCCACACCGGCATTTCGAGATGACTCAGCCGCCCCGGCTGCCAGCCGGTCGCGTAATATCCGCGCTGCACCGCCGTGCAGACTTGCATGTCTTCCAGGTGGAAGGTGGTCAATTGCTCCACCGTTTGCTCGCGGAGTTGGTCGAAATTCGGCAAATCCATCACCTCCGGCGCGAGGAGAGTCGTGGTGGTTAATTTGAGCCGGTCCGGCCCGAGCGGCTGCAAGCGATACCAAATGACCCGGTCCGGCGCGGGCGCCAGCAGAAACGTCGGATGAATCAAAAACAACCCCCACTCCGATTTTTGCTGCTCGCTCAACCCCGGCAGCGGCGGCAAGGCGTTGGAAAAATCACCCTTCGCCTCCAGCTGCCGGTTGGCTTCGCGCACGGATTCCTTGTAGGGCAAATGCGAGCGCACGTAGTGACGCCGCTCCTGCTCGGTCCACGTATCCCGCGCGGGCATCATCGGCTGAAGCGTTTTGTGATGAATGCCGAGATGGTGATAGCTCTCCATGAAATTTTCCACGAGCGCTTTCCAATTGAACGGGCAATCCCACTCGCGAGCGATGACGAGCTTCATTTTGTCCAGCCGGAACGCCGCAAGATCCGACGCCATTTCCTGCAAGCCCTCGGCCAAAGGCGGCGCGTTCCCATCGAGATTTACAAAGATGAATCCCAGCCAGACGTCGGAGCGAAATGGTTTGAGAAAGAAATTGTCGCGGCAAAAATCCTCGGCCTCGTGCATCTCTGGACACGCCTTCAACTTTCCGTCCAGCTCGAACGTCCATGCGTGATACGGGCAAAGAAACAGCCGGGTATGGCCGCAGTCAGATTGGGCATTGCGCGCTTCCGCAGGGCCGTGTCCTTCATAACCGAAACCTTCCGGCATGATGTCCATGGAGCGATGCGGACAAACCCGCGAGAGCACGCGGATCGAATCATCTTTGGCGCGAACAACGATCAGTGGTTCCCCCAGCAAATCCAGGTTCAGGAAATCGCCGACGTTGGGAATCTGCGAAATGTGACCGACGCATTGCCAGCCGGGCCGTAAAATATTTTCCACTTCCCACGCAAAAAAATCCTCGCTCGTATACGCCTGTGCGGGAAGAGTCGTGGCGCGGTTGAGGGGACGCGCGGCCGCTGCGCAAATCCCGCTTTGGATTTCCGCCACCGACATCGGAGTTTGCGCCGTGCGCGAACTGAGCCGCCGCGCAAAGGCGAGCGGCTCAAACGCTGGTTGAGAAATGGTGGAACTCATGTCGCGATGAGGCTGCCGTTTTCGACCGCATCAAAATCAATTTCCTGTCGCGCCCTGGGATGCGTTTGAAAGTACTGCGCGATTTCCTTGCCGCGCGCGAACCAAACGCCGCCTTTCTCCTGCATCGCGCGAACCAGGTCCTCCAACAAACGGACGCGGGATGGGCGGCCGCTGAGCCAGGGATGCAGCGTCAGCACGAAGCAACATCCGAAATCGTGCATCGCTTCAAATTCCCGCCACCACAAGTCGAATACTTTTTCGCAATTTTCCGGGACGAATCCCCAGGCGGGGTCGGCATTGAAAGCGAACTGCTCCCAATCCTCGAGCATCCATTGGCCGGGAATTTCGACGAGACCGTTGTCGTGAAAATAAGGAACGTCATCGCCCATTTCGCTCGCGCAATAGTGGATTTCGTGACGTGCGAGCAGCGAGGGCGTCCACGGATTGATTTCAAACCACGGCGCGCGATAGCCGATTGGCCGCGCACCGGTCAGGCGTGTGAGAATTTCAATACTTCGCAGAAGGATTTCTTCCTCCTCGGCCTCGGTGAGCGACGCCAGCCTTTCGTGCAAATAACCATGCAGGCCGATTTCGTGGCCGTGGGCGACGATCGCCTCCATCATGCGCGGATGATTTTCCGCGATGTAACCGGGCACGAAAAACGTCGCCGGAATTTCGAGATGTTTGAGGAGGCCAAGCAACCGCGGCACACCAATGCGCGGACCGTATTCGCATTGGGACATCAACGTGCGGCGATTCGCCAGCGCAAGATCTTCAGATAGCGCGGTGGTTTCGCCGTCGACGTCAAAGCAGAGCATCGCGGCGCAACGGTGATCCTTGGGCCAGAGGAAACGAGGGCCCGGAAAAAAACGGCGCGCCGGCGGGACGCCGGCGGTCCCAGGGTTATTCGACCTCATCGCCAGCCTCCGTGAGTTTGACCATCGGGAGTTTTTCCGCGACTTCCGACGGCGGATGAATGTGCTCTTCCAGCCGCTTTTTCAACGCGAGAAATTCCGGTGAGAGAAATTGCGCGTCGCTGCGCGGGCGCGGCACGGGATTCTCGATGAACTCCGCCACGCCACCGGGATTTGTTCCCAACACGAGAATTCTGTCCGAGAGATACGCCGCTTCATCCAGATCATGCGTGATGAACAAAATTGTCGCGTCCACTTTCTTCCAAATCTGCAGCAAGTAGGATTGCATCTGGCAGCGCGTTTGGGCATCGAGCGCGGCGAACGGCTCATCCATGATGAGAATCCGCGGGTTATTGGCGAGCGCGCGGGCGATGGCCACGCGCTGTTTCATGCCGCCGGAAAGTTCGTGCGGATAGGAATTCTCGAACTTGGCGAGGCCGACCATGTCGAGCCATTGCCGTGCTTCGGATTGGGCGGTGATGTCTCCCTTGTCCTGCATTTTCAGGCCGAACATCACGTTGCTGCGCACCGTGAGCCAGGGAAAAAGGGTGTAGCCCTGGAACACCATCCCGCGATCGGGGCCCGGCCCGGCGACAGGTTTTTCATCGAGCAAAATTTCTCCGCCTGTGGCTTCATCGAGACCGGCGACGATGCGAGCGAGCGTGGATTTGCCGCAACCGGACGCACCCACGACGCAAATGAATTCGCGGCGATGAATATCCAGAGAGACGTTATCAAAAACGGTGTGCGTCTCTCCGTTCCGTCCGAAACATTTCTTGAGGTTCCGCACCCTGAGGATGACGGGCCGCTGGCGAATGCGCTCGAATCGCGCGGCGACGGCCGGCGATTGTTCGCGGTAATCGGGAAGTTTAAGTTCACTGAACGACATTCAATTGAGGGGATTTTTCTTCCACAGCTTTCACCAGCGGTTCGTCCGGAACGGGCGGCACGGGTGACGCCGGCAACAGTTTTCCGATTCGCGCAAAGATATTGGAACCACCGCGCGCGCGGCGTTTCCACGGGAACAGCACCGTGCCGAGCCACGCGAGAAACATGTCGGTGGAGAGGCCGATGATGCCGATCATGGCGATGGCGGCGTAGACATTGTCGAAATTGCGATAACGGGCCTGCTGGTTGATGAAGAGCGTGATGCCGGACATGGTGCCGACGACTTCGGCGACGATGAGATACGTCCATGCCCAACCGAGGAGGATGCGCATGTCGGTGTAAATGTCGGTGACTGCCGCCGGAATGATGACCTTCGTCATCAACCTGATGCCGCGCGCGCCGAGTGTTTGCGCGGCTTCGATCAACGCCGGATCCACTTTGCGCACGGTGTTCGCGATCACGAGGATCTGTTGGAAAAATGTTCCGATAAAAATAATGGCGATTTTGGGCGCGTCATCGATGCCGAGAACCGCCACGCACAGGGCGCCAAACGCGGGCGCGGGCAAATAACGGAAAAATTCGATGAACGGTTCCTGCAGTTTTGCGAAGAAACGATACGAACCGCACAGAATGCCCAGCGGCAAACCGAAAAGGGATGAAATCAGGAAACCGAGGAAGATGGTTCGGATGCTGTGGCCGAGGCTTTCGTGGAGCCAGGGTTCATTTTGCAATCGCGGCGGGGTTTTGAACGCAGTGTAAAAGGCGCGCACGACTTTATGCGGCGCCGGCAGGTAGACCGGATTGACGAGATAACCCTGCGGCACCTCCTGGCCGGCCGCGCGCGCTTTCGCCACTTCCTGGTCGAAAGTCGCGCGCGGCACATCCATGTCGGTGACGAAATAATCGACGCTGCCGACGCTCGTCACGTGCACCAGCGGATGCCAGAGTCCTGGGATGTAACTCAGGGCGCACCACAACGCGAGCGGGAGCAGGAACGACATTACCGTGAGCGTCACTTTGCGGCGCTGCGGCAATTCGTTCTTCAGTCCAAGCCAGTCGTGATGGGGCATAGTTTTGTAGCGGCGCTCTGCGAGCGCCGCTGATTTCAAATGGCGGCGGCCATAAATGGCGGCGGTCATAGACCGCCGCTACAGCATTTGGTTACTTCATTGCATTGATGATTCCGGGCACGATGTAATCCGACGGCTTTTGGGAATCTTTATACACTTTGTTCTCGAGATAGAATTTATCGCTCAATTCCATCGAGCCGTAGATCGAGAGCATGTCATGGCTTTTCTTCAACGCGGTTTTCGCCTCGGCAACTGTCAGGAAATGCGTGCCGGGAATGTTCTTGGCGTATTCAGCCGGATCTGCGCCGACTTTGGCGGACATGATTTTCACGGCGTCATCCATCGTCTTCGGGTCCTTCAGGTAATCAACGCACTTGTAATAAATGGCGGTGATCTTCGCCCAATCATCCTTGTGCGCCGCGTAACTGGTCGGGCTCACCGCGATGACGTCGAAGATGAGGCCTTTCGCGTCCGCGCTGGTGAACAGTTTTTTCGAGCCCGGCACCGTTTTCAATGCCTGGCCGGAAATCGGATACCATGCGCCGATGGCGGCAACCTGGCCGGATTGCAGCGCCTGCGGCGTTTTGTCGGTCGCGGTGCCGACGAGCGTGACGTCGGATTGGCTCAAGCCGTTCACCTTGAGCGCTTGCAGGAGAAGCTCGTGCTCGACGAGTGTGAGTTCGACGCCGACCTTCTTCCCTTTCAAATCCTTGATGGATTCAATTCCCGGCATGCCGACGATCATGTCGCTGCCTTCGCTGTAATCGATGAGGCAAACGATCTTGCTCTTCGCGCCGCTGGCGCCGGTCACCATGTCGTCACCGGCAACAATCGTAACGCCGTCAATTTTCCCCGCGGCGAAAGCGTCGATGGACGGTGAGTATTCGAACCAAACCAGTTCGACGTCGAGACCCGCGTCCTTGAACCAGCCTTTTTGTTTGGCGACTTCGAGCACGGTGTAGCCCGGCCAGTCGCTATAGCCTATTTTGATTGGGGCTGCGGTGACCGCGCCCAGGCTCATCAGCCCGAGTATTCCCGCCGCCATTACTGTTTTGAGTTTCATTGAGTTTTCCTTTGTTAGTTGTTTTTGATTTCAGAAGAGACGCGCGTAACGATCGATTTCCCACTGACTCACCGTCTGGTGATACTCAGTCCACTCCTCCCGTTTGTACCGGATAAATTCATCCTTTAGTTCCTTGCCGATGATTTTTTCAACGAACGGATCCGCTGCGAAGGCGTCCACCGCCTCACCCAACGTGCGGGGCAATTCCTGCACACCGATTTTTTCCAATTCCGCCGGAGAAAGTTCGTAAAGGTTCTCGTGATGCGGGTCGCCGGGATTAAGCCCTTCGCGCACACCTTCCAGGCCCGCCGCCAGCACGAGCGCGGCGGCGAGGTAAGGATTGCAGGAGGAATCGGCATTGCGGCTTTCGCAACGGCCGCCGCCCATCGGAATGCGCACGGAGTTTGTGCGATTGTTGGTGCCGAATGAATTGAACACCGGCGCCCACGAATAATAACTCATCGCTCCGCGGCGAATAAGGCGTTTGTAGCTGTTCACCGTCGGCGCCAACACAGCGCACAGCGCGCGGCCATGGCGCAAAATCCCGGCCACAAACGAATACCCAAGCGGCGAAAGGCCGAGGCCGCGCGGATCGTCTTTCGGGTCAATCGCAAAAAGATTTTTCCCCGTCTTCGCGTCGGCGAGCGACATGTTGAAATGCGCGCCGTTGCCGGTTTTATCCGCGAACGGCTTGGGCATGAACGTCGCAAGCAGCCCGTGTTTCGCCGCGATGATCTTCGCCATGTAACGGAAGAAGATGTAGCGATCCGCCATCGTGAGCGCGTCGGCGAATTTGAAATCGAACTCGAATTGTGAATTGCCGTCCTCGTGGTCGAAGGAATAAATATCCCAACCGAGGCCGTTCATCGTGGTGGCCATGTCATCGAGCCACGGGAATACGTCGAGGAAACGCTTCACGTCGTAGCAGCTCTTCTCGAGATTGTCGTCGTGGTTCGGCACGACCAACTTTCCTTGCTCGTCCTGCTTGAGGACGTAAATTTCGCACTCGATGCCGAGGTTGAACGTAAAACCCATTTTCGCGGCTTGTGCCAAAACGTTCTTAAGCAGCACGCGCGAATTGAGCGGATACGGTTGGCCGTGAAACGCATTGTCCGCGGGCATCCAGGCGACTTCCTTTTGCCAGGGGAGTTGAATGATATGATTCAGGTCCGGCACGGAAGAAATTTCGTCATCATTCGGCGCCTGCCCGAGCCCATCCAGTGCGTAACCCGTGTAAAGTTCGGAGCCGTGCGCGAAATGCTCGAAGTGTGCAATCGGAACGACTTTTCCTTTCGGCACGCCGTGGATATCGACATATGCGCCGATGCAATATTTTACGCCTTGTGCGATGAGCTTTTGCTTGATGCTTTTCAATTCAGCATCGGACGGCGTGGCGCCATTGGAGCCGGCAAGCTGCCGGGATTTGGGCAAACTGAGTTTTTTGGATTTTAATTTCGGGGCGGAATTCATAGGACGGGAGCAAAGTAACTGTGTTCAAGTGGTGGTTCTTCGGTCAGGCCGCGGCGAACGAGAGTGGAAAGATCTTCCACCATCATGCGAAAAAGCGTTTCGCCTTTCTGCGTCGTGGCGCGGCTCGGGAAACCCGTGACGCCGTTTTTGCTCGTGCGATTCACTGGATGAGTGAACACGAGATTCGCGGTGCGATCCTGGTCGTCCGAGTTGGTCAGTTTTTCCCAGCGCACCAGTTCAGGCGCCTGGGCCATCATCAGGGAAGTTTCGGCGGCGTTGGCGTGCCAGTCTTCCGCGTCGGCGAAAAATTCGCCGCGAATGCGCGGGCTGATGTCCGCCACATTGCAAATGCGCGCGAGCGCATCCTCAAAACGGCTGCGGATGATTTCGAGCGCGCAACGGAGCGGCGCAAAATTGCCGACGTGTCCGTTCACGAAAATGATTCGCTTGAAGCCGGCGTGATAAATCCATTCAAAGATTTGCACGATGGCGTCAATGACGGTTTGCGGTTGGAGGGCGATGGTGCCCGGCCAGCGGCGTGAGTGCCCGAGGGAACAGCCGTAGCTCAGCGTGGGTAAAACCGGCGCTCCAGTTTCGCGCGAGACTGCCTCACAGAGCAAAGTCGCGTTGCGCGAATCCATACCCACGCCAAGGTGCGGCCCGTGCTGCTCCGTGGCGCCTACCGGCAGCAGACACAAATCCATCCCGGACTGACGCAGCGAACCGATTTCCTCCCACGTCAGCGACTCCCACCGCAACGGTCGTTGTTGCAAGGCGGTGGTCATAACTTGCCCCGTAAAGGTAGGGACGCCGTGCTACGGCATCCCCGCCCGCGTAATAGCGGGCGGGATAAATCATGAATAAGTCTTTGATCACGTCCGATGCTGCGCCGCTGAGCGGCGCGGACGGCGCAGCGCGCCGTCCCTACCAAAGCGCGTTTGTCGCGGGCGAAAAATGCGTTCATTTCTTCTTCGCCTTCTTTTTCTTGCGCTCAGGCCAATAGGGCGGCGGAGGCAATTTGGTCTCGGGTTTTCGGCCCAGCTTGCCTTCGTTCACCAACGTGGCGAGCACGTCCATGATTGCGCGCGTGCCGATGAGCGCCGTTTTGTCGCCAACATCGTATTGCGGGGCGACTTCCACGACTTCCATGCCGCACAAACCCTCGCGGGCGACGAGGCGCAGCAGGCGCAACACTTCTCGCGGCAGAAAACCGCCCGGTTCCGGCCAGCCGGTGCCGGGAACGAATCCAGCATCGAGCGAATCCACGTCGAAGCTGAGGTAGACGGCCTTCGCGCCATTGCTCCAGGCGATGTCGAGCGCGATTTCAGCGGCTTTGTCGACGCCCATCATCACGATGTCTTCGATCGTGAGCACGCTGGTGCCGCGGGAGCGGCCGACTTTCACTCCGGGCCGCGGCGCCTGCCAGCCGCCGATGCCGAGCTGGACGAGGTTGACCGGAGGCGCGTTGGGAATATTCGTCGCATGAAACCACGGGCAGGTGTGCATGCGTTCATCCATGTCGGTTTCCTGTGTGTCCACGTGGCGATCGATGTGAATGATGCCGACCGGACCGTCGATGTAGGGCGCGATGCCACGCACATCGGGGTAACCAATCGAATGATCGCCACCGAGCATGATGGGAAACACGCCGTTGGAGCGCACGTGCGCCACCGCTTTCGAAATTTGATCAAACCCCTTCTCGATGTTCGCGATCGCGAACACGTCGCCGACGTCGCACCACTTCAACGACTCGCGCAAGTCCACGCCGAGTTCATAATTATAAGTGCCGTAGAGCGCGGAAATGCGGCGGATGGCTTGCGGGCCGAAGCGCGTGCCGCTGCGATACGTGGTTCCAATATCAAATGGCACACCGATGACAGCGGCGTCGAAGCCGGAAACTTTTTTGACGTCTTCGAGATAGTGCGTTTTGCAAAATGTATTGATCCCGGCGAAATGCGGAAGTTCACCGCGGGCGAAAGTGGAGATGGTGCGATCCTTGATCGAAGGCGCGGCTTCCAGGCCATATTCGATGCAGCGATCGACTTCTTCCTTCCAGCCTTTGGAGCCGAGTTCGGCTTCGCGATATTTTGCCCATGCGCCCTGGCGGACGGCGGGGTCAAAAATTTCCGGATGCGCGTGGCCGGGCGGAATGTCACCGGGCTTGCTGTAATCGGCGTGTTGCACTGGCTTCCACGCGTAACCCTCGGGATGTTCCGGATGCGGATGATGCGAACTCGGAAGATCGGGGAAGGGCGGCCAGTTTTCGCCGGCCGGCGGCGCGTGAAATTGGCTGTGCGCGCCGGGCTTATCGGCGTGATGATGGACACCGGGTTGAAACGTGTGGCCGGGCGCCTCGTGATGTTCCTTGCCCTCAGAGTGGGCGAGATCGTGTTGCGCTGCTTTCGTGACTGAACGGACTCTACGAATTCTTTTAGGATGTGAATGACCAAAACCCATAAATACAAAATAAACCGACGGTTAAATTCAGAGACAATGGTTCCGTGGAACCGAAACGTGCTGGTGGGTTCAGGACTGAACGGGCGGGCCGCAGCAGATATCGATCAGCGTGAGGCGCTGAAAGAAACGGCTATCATCAAACGTCTGTGACGTTTTTGATTCAACGAAAATAGCCATGCCGACACTCAAGCAGTGGACATGCCATGAATGAGTTTGTGACACGAGAATCGGCGGTGGGTTTTCAAACGCTTGAAAATAAAGCGGAAGAGCGTTGTTAAATCTTGGTGGCGGATATTGACCGGCATTGTTAGCCAGTAAAAACGTGTCGGGTTTTGAACAGGGTGATTACAACACAGCATTTTCGAACTGGTTTTCGACTGGGATAATTGGGTTGGGATGAATTTCATTGTGCAAACTGGAGGTTTTTGATGCCTCAGCCTGGGTGATGATCGGGAGGAAAGCGCCAGAGGGCTGGCGCAGTCCGGGACGCTGACGTGCTCTTTGAGAGCGTTGAGCGTCGCGAAGCGTCTCGGACTGCGGTAGCCCTCTGCCGCTTTGGAATATCACACCGTCAAATGCCGCCGCACGTCCGGATCGTTCAAGTTCTTGATCGGCCCTTCGGCCACGACGGCGCCGCGGTCCATGATGTAAAAGCTGTCGCCGACGCTGATGCAGAAATCGAGGTATTGCTCGACCAGCAGGATGCTGATTTTTCCCTCGGCTTTGATCTTCAAAAGCGTGTCGCCGATTTGATCGATGATGTTCGGCTGGATGCCTTCGGTGGGCTCGTCGAGAATGAGGATTTTTGGGTCGGTCAACAATGCGCGCGCAATCGCCAACTGTTGCTGCTGGCCGCCGCTGAGCACGCCGCCTTTGCGCTGCAACATTTCCTTCAGCACCGGGAACAATTCCAGCACGCGATCGACCTGGCCGTTGGCCTTGGCTTTGTGCACGACGAGGCTGATCTTGAGATTTTCCCAGACGGTGAGATGCGGAAAAATATCGCGACCCTGCGGAACATAACCGAGGCCGTGCCGCGCGCGTTGGTCCGGTTTCAAGCCGTTCAATTCGGTGCCCGCGAGCGTGATGGAGCCGCCGTCCGTTTTCGCGAGGCCGACGATGGATTTCAGCGTGGTGGTTTTGCCAACGCCGTTGCGGCCCATGAGACACACGAGGCTGCGTTCGGGCACGGTGAGATTCACGCCGCGCAGGATGCGCGAGCCGTCGTAGGAAACGGAGATGTTGGAAAGAGTCAGCATCGACAAAGCTCCGAAAAACAATCCAACATCCAACATCCAACATCCAACGCCCGAACGTGCGGCGTCGCGCTCGGCATTTGGATGTTCGGAGTTGGATGTTGGATGTTGGATGTTTCATGCCGCCTTTTTCTTCCTTCCCAAATAAACCTCAATCACCCGCTCATCATTCTGCACTTCATCGACGGTGCCCTCGCACAGAACCGTGCCCTGGTGCAGCACGGTGACTTTGCGGGCGATTTGGCGGACGAAGGTCATGTCGTGTTCGATGACCACGATGCTGTGCTTGCCTTCGAGGCTGAGCAGCAACTCGCCGGTTTTGTGGGTTTCCTCGTCGGTCATGCCGGCGGCGGGTTCGTCCACGAGCAACAGCTTTGGGTCCTGCGCGAGCAACATGCCGATTTCGAGCCATTGCTTCTGGCCGTGGCTCAGCGCGCCGGCTTTCCAATCGGCTTTGTTCGAAAGGCCGATCGTATTGAGCACATCGTGGATGCGGTCGCGTTGCGTCGGAGGAAAGCCGCGAGAAAATGCGTGGTCCACACGCGCGCGGCTGCCTTTCAGCGAAAGCCAGATGTTTTCAAAAACGGTGTGATCGATGTAAACCGACGGCGTCTGGAATTTCCGGCCGATGCCGAGGCGGTTGATTTGATATTCGTTGAGCTTGGTCAGATCCGTGTTCTTGCCGAATTCAATTTTGCCCTTGTCCGGCTTGGTGCGGCCGGTGATGAGGTCGAGCATCGTGCTTTTGCCCGCGCCGTTCGGGCCGATGATGGTGCGCAGTTCGCCTTCATCCATGTAAAACGTGAGATTCGAAATGGCCTTGAAACCTTCGAAGGTTTTGTTCACGTCTTCGAGCATCAAAACAAATTGGCGAGGGGTCGTGCTCATTCGATCTTGGCGAGTTCCTCGGCGGCGGCGTTGACGGGCACTGCGGTCTCAATTTTGGTTTTATTGCGCCGGGCAGCGAAACGTTTTTTCAATCCGCGCAATTGTCCGGGCAAACCAACCAGGCCTTTCGGCATGAATAGAGTGACGAAGACGAAGAGCGCGCCGAGCAAAATCTGCCAGAGATCGGGATAGGCGCGCGTGGCCCAGCTCTTGAAGGCGTTCACGCCAAACGCGCCGATGATCGGGCCCGATCAAGCGTGCCGCGTCCGCCGACCGCAACCCAGACCACGGCTTCGAGCGATTTGTCCGGGCCCATTTCGCTGGGATTGATGATGCCGACTTGCGGGACGAAGAGCATCCCGCCGATGGAACCAATCACGCGCGGCGAGCACGAAGACGAACAGCTTGTAATTGCCGGCGGCGTAACCGCTGAAAAGCACGCGGTTTTCGCTGTCGCGAATGGCTTGTTGCACGAGCCCGAATTTCGTGCGGCTCAGCCAGCGGCAGCCGAGATAGACGGTCAACACGGTAAGCGCGGTGACGATGTAAAGGCCGCGTTGCGTGGCAGGCTCGCGCAGGTCGTAACCGAAAATGAATTTGAAATCGGTGAAACCGTTGTTGCCGCCCATGAGCAGGCTGTTGCGGAAGAACAGCAGCATCGCGGCATACGTCAGCGCCTGGGTGAGAATGGAAAAATAGACGCCGCGGATGCGCGAGCGAAACGCGAGGAAACCGAACACCAGCGCGAGCGTGCCGGGCAACAACAGCACCATCAGCAACGCAAACGGAAAGCTGATGAATGGTTTCCAGAAAGCCGGCAGCGAGTTCCAGCCGAGAAACACCAGGAAGTCGGGAATGGGTTTATGATATTGGCCGAGGTCGCCGATCATGCGCATGAGGTGCATGCCCATCATGTAACCGCCGAGGGTGAAGAACAGCGCCTGGCCCAGACTCAGCAGGCCGGTGTAGCCCCAGAGCAAATCCACGCTGATGGCGAGCAGGCCGTAGCAGAGATATTTGCCGTAGAGATTGATCGTGAAATTGCTGACGTGCAGAAAACTGCCGGTCGGTGTGGCGTTGAGCGCCGGCAGCACAATGATCAGCACGAACGCAGCGACGGCTACGCTCCATAGTTCGAGCTTGGTGGCCTGGCGTCGCATCGCTTAGTCCAGGCTCCGGGAACGTGTGGCGAACAAGCCGCCGGGTTTCCATTGCAAAAACAGGATGATCAAAACGAGCATTATAATTTTCCCTGCCACCGGTGAGCCGGTGGTTTGCTGCAAGACCTGGTCGCCGGTGCCGACGCCGACGGCGGAATAAACCGTGCCGACAATGCTGCCGACGCCGCCGACCACGACGGTCATGAAGGCGTTCACGATATGGTCCTGGCCCATGCTGGGGCCGACGTTGCCGATTTGCGAAAGGAAACGCGCCGGCGAGACCGGCGAGGCCGGAGCCGAACGCGAAGGTCATCATGTTCACGCGATCCGTGCGCACGCCGACGCACGAAGCCATGTTGCGATTCTGCATGACCGCGCGAATCAGCAGGCCAAGGGGAGTCTTGGTCAGCATCAGCCACGTGCCGATGACAATCACGACGGCAAACGCGATGACGAACACGCGGTTATAACCGAAGAGAACATCATTCGCCGAAAAATGGCCCTGCATCCAGGAGGGTGAATTGACCTGGACGTTGTTCGCGCCGAACACCATGCGGAAACATTGCTGCATTATCAGCGAGATGCCCCAGGTCGCCAGCAACGATTCGAGCGGCCGGCGATAGAGAAAACGAATGACGGTGCGTTCGATGACCAAACCGGCGAGCGCCGCCATGAGAAAACTCAGCGGCAACGCGAAGAGAAAATAGCTTTCATAGCACCAACCGGTGGCGTTCATCCCCGGAAGGTGCATGCCGAAGCCGAGTTGATGTCCGGCGACGCTAAAGGGAAGGTTGATGGTGAATCCGAACCCGGAGCCAAAAATGTTTTGCGTGACGTAACACGTATAAGCGCCGACGGCGATCATTTCGCCGTGCGCCATGTTGATGACGCCCATCAGGCCGAAGGTGATGGCGAGGCCGAGCGCGACCACCAGCAGAATGGAGCCGAGGCTGAGGCCGCGAAAAATGGTGCCGAAGAAATTGACCCACCAAATGTGCTGTTCAATTGAGGCAATCGCGGTTTTCGTTTCGCGGAGCACCGCCGGGTCGAGGTTTGGAACGGCGGTCAGATGCTTGAGATTGTCGAGGCTGCCGATGGAGTTTATCGAGGCGAGTTTTTGGACGGCGGAAATCTGCGCGCCGGTGTCGGCACTGCCCAGTTGGAGCAAAGCGATGGCTTCGTTCAGCGATTTTTTCACCTCGGCATTCGTTTCTTTTTCCTGACGCGCCTGGAGCAGGGGAATGTTTTTCTCCTTCCCGGAATTGCCGAGCTTGAGAATCGCCGAGCGGCGAGCGTCCGGGTTTGCATCCGAAAGCGCGAGCAAATCCAGCGTTTGTTGGATGGCGCTGCGCAATTTCATGTCGGTTTCGGCGGAGGTCAGGTCAGCGCTCGCAAATTTCAGGTCCTGGCCTTGGTTGTCTTTCAGAAATTGGCCATCAACGATGCGAATGGCGCGGGCTTTGCCGTCGGCATCGGTTTGATCCTCGAGCAAAACGGGGATTTTGGCGTCATTCGTTTCGATAATGTAAACGCTGTCGCGGGTCCATGCGGTGAGCACGTCGTGGACGAGTTTGGAACCGGTATCGGCAAGCTGGATGAGATTGGTCTGCTGTTCGGCGCCTTCGCTTAGGAGAGTTTTGGCGAGCAACTGCCGGACGGCGGAATCGGGCGCGGCGGGTTCGGCGGCGTGAACTGAAAACGCTGAAATAAATAGCACTAGAAACGCGACCGCTGCCCAGTGATTCAGGAAACATCCAACATCCAACATCGAACATCGAACAACCAATGGGTTTGCGAATTGGTGGAAATTGGATGTTGAACGTTCGATGTTGGATGTTGGATGTTTTTTTAAGTCCATTAAAAATGCGCGCTACGTGTTAAAAAGAAAGGGATGGAGTCCCCCAACTCCACCCCTTTCAGTCCCTCATGTCATTTTCGTGACCTCCAATTGATGGCCGCTATTTGGCCGCAAGTTTCTCGTCGAGACCCTGCAGGATGAACGGTTCGCCGGCCACGTCCTTGAATTCCTTCAGGATCTTGAACTGGCCGTTGGCGCGGGTTTCGCCGATGTAAACGTTGTTAACGGTGTGGTGGTTTTTCTGCATCGTGGTCTTGCCGCCAGGGCCGTCAAAGCTGATCTCGCCGGATTCAAGCGCTTCGCGGACTTTGTCCACGTCAAAGGTGCCGGCCTTCTCCACCGCGGCTTTCCAGAGATAAACGCCGTCGTAGGAAAGCACCATCGGGCTGTCCACCGCGCGCTTTTCCTTCACGACGCCCGGATAGCTTTCGGTCTTCAGCCAGGAATCCCAGTTCTTGATAAAGGTTTTGTTCTCCGGCGAGTTGATCGACATGAAATACTTCCAGCAGCCGAGTTCGCCGACGAGGTCCTTGGTCGGGAGCGAGCGGAGTTCGTCTTCCGCGAGGCTGAAGGAAACGACCGGGCAATCCGAGGCGGTCAGGCCGGCGGCGGCGATTTCCTTGAAGAACGGCACGTTGGAATCGCCATTGATGGTGTTGATCACGCAAGCGTCACCGCTGGCGGCGAACTGCTTGATCTCCGCCACAATCTGCTGATAGTCGGTGTGGCCGAAGGGAGTATACTTGCCAGCGGAAATAACTTTGCCGGTATCATCTTTGCGGAAACCGCCGCCGATGTCTTCCATCTTGATCCCGTGCAGGAGCAGATATTTGTAGAGAATCAGGTTGGTGGTTTGCGGATAAACGTAGTCGGTGCCGATGAGGTAAAATTTCTTTTTACCCTGGGCGAGCAGGTAATCCACCGCCGGCGTGGCCTGCTGGTTCACCGCTTCCGCGGTGTAGAAGATGTTCTTGGACAGCTCTTCGCCCTCGTATTGCACGGGGTAGAAGAGCAGGCCGTTGTCTTTTTCGAAGACCGGCAGAACGGACTTGCGGCTCACCGAAGTCCAGCAGCCGAAAACGACGGCGACCTTGTCTTCTTCCAGGAGCTGCTTGGCCTTTTCAGCAAAGAGCGGCCAGTTCGAGGCGCCGTCCACGATGACGGGCTCGATCTTATACATCTTGTCGCCGATTTTGATGCCGCCGGCTTTGTTGATTTCGTCGAACGTGAAGAGCAGCACGTCGCGCAAAGAGGTTTCGCTGATGGCCATCGTGCCGCTGAGCGAATGCAGGATGCCGACCTTAACGGTGTCAGCCGCGTAGGAAGACGCGGCCAGTGTGGCCGCGAGGCTGAACGCAAGGAATGGTTTTTTGAGGAACGAGAGCTTCTTTTTCATATCGATGATAGCGAGTGTGGGTTCGTTTCAGTTTTGCTTCTGCGTATTGGTTCGATTCTTGGTCGCAACACGCCGCCATGCACGCGGCCATGTTGACGACGGTGATTCAGCACCCGATGTGCCATGCGAAAAAACTTTCCGCCGGCGAGCGGTTATTCAACGAATTCCGCAGCGAAGTTTTTTGAAATGATTTTTGGAGGCGGCGCAAGCGCAGTGGAAAATTGCGCACGCAGTAAAAGGATGAACAGAAGGATACACAAAATTTTTCCACTTGTTGCTGAGACGCCATAAACGGATTTGTACGGACAGGAAATTATTCTGATCGCAGCGAAAATTCTGCGACGGGAATTCAGCGCGCGCGAACGGTTGAAAAACGGAAAGTGGATAAAAACGCTGCCAATAAAGGGGCAAATGCGTGCAGGGAGATTTTGGCGCGGCAAAGTTTTGGTGGCGGAACGGCGCTGGGTGCGACCGGTTGATTTTATTTCAGCATTTGAAAAAAAAATATTCAGGCGATGCGATTCGGCTCGTCGGCGACGCGTTGCGAAAAACATTCGCGCAAAATTGGAAGCAGTGAGAGCGCTGACGAATCGGAATGTGAATTTTTTGGGGAGGCATTGATTTTGCTTGGCGCTGGTGAAACCAAAAGTGCGCACAAAGGCGTACGACCCAAAAGTAAAACCTAAAAAACACATTATGAAAATAAGTCAGTGGACCAAAATGCTGTTGAGTGTCGGCATCGTCAGTCTTCCGGCGGTAATGCTCGCGGATGACGCCCCCGCGCCCAGCACCGTTTTGACCGCACTCTCCTCAACCACCCTGAGTGGCTACGTCGACACCACCGCCGTTTGGAAATTTGGCACCGGGGACGCCAACATGCCGGGACGCGTTTATGACGGCGCGGATGTGCAGGACGGATTTAACCTGAACGTGGTGAGCCTCACGCTGGACAGGCCGCCGGACACGAGCGCCTGGTCGGCCGGCTATCACGTGCAAATGCTGATGGGGCCGGGGGCGGTAAAGCGCGGCACGGGGCTGATCAATTTTCCAGGCGAATTCGCGTTTAACGAAGCGTACATCAACCTGCACGTTCCGGTTGGCAACGGGCTGGAATTTCACGTGGGCCAGTTCGGCACGTTCAACGGCTATGAAGGGTACGACACCTACAAGGATCCGAACTGGAGCCGTTCCTACGGGTTCTTCAATGAAACCTCCGCGCACACGGGCGTGGCGGCGTTCTATAAAGTCGCCGATTGGCTGACGCTCCAGACGGGCGTGGGCAACGTGGGGCCGTTCAACTCACAGGTGGACGCAAAATCCCACGTGGAATCCGCGAAGGCCTACCTGGCGATGTTTACGCTGACCGCTCCGGATAGTTGGGGTTGGATGAAAGGCGCGTCGCTATCGGCTGGTTATACCGGCGGACCGAATGCGAGCAACAATGAGCACGTGGACCAATGGTACGTCGGCGGCACGATGCCGTTGCCGGTGACCGGTTTGTCACTGGGAGTGGCGTATGATTACACCGGCGACACGGGTGGTTATCTCGGTTTGTCGAGCGGCGGCTATGCGAACGCCACGGCGCTCTACATCATGTATCAAGCGACGGAGAAGCTCAAAATCAACACCCGCCTGGATTACACCAGCGCAACCCGGGGATGGTATTATGCTCCGGGCAGCTCCGCGACGACGTTCCATAACGGCAACGATCAACTCGGCAGCTTGACGGTCACGGCGGATTATGCGCTGTGGAAAAATGTCGTGAGCCGCGCGGAATTCCGTTGGGACCGCAGCCTGGACGGCACGGGACCGTTCGGCGGCACCGTGGCGGGCGTTCCGCATGATAAAGATGCTGTCTCACTGGCACTCAACATCATTTATGTCTTCTAAGATATCCCTGATCTGATCGTCTGTTCCTCCAGCGATCGCGGGGCGGGTGGGGTTCGTTTGTCCATTACGAACTTCGCCCGCTCCGATTTTTTTTGGCGACGGGCGATTCATAATTGATCCGTATCAACGCAGTGGCGCAGAGAATCGAGCACAATGAGGAATCGCACATTTGCAGGAGCGAAGAGGGTGGCAAATCCGCTTGTGGCTGGATCACGAGAGCGCAAAAGGGTTGAGAAGCGACCCCTTTCCACCAAGCCGGCATTTCAAACCGACAGATTCAGTTGGTGGATGGCTTGGTTGCCGGGGGTGCAGCGGCGGGAGGGTTCGTGGCCGGCAATGAGGTCGCGTTGGTGCCGGAGGGTTCTGCGTTTCGCGCCGCGGTTTCTTTGGCCAAGGCAATGATGCGCGGTGAATTCCTGTTGTTGTAAACCGGAAATTGGTCGCGCACGGCGTCCAGGCCATCGAGGTGGGCCAGTTCTTCCTTGCTGCGCATCGGTGTTCCGTCGGCGTTTTTGGCGGTGGTCTTGTGGTATCTCCAGGAGCCGTCGCCGTAAATTTCCGCGAGCAAGGCGGCCAGTTCGGGATCTTTTTTCTTCACGTCATCGCGCACGCTCAGCCCGCCGGAATTGTTCGGGACGGCGTGGTCGAACCAGGCCTGGGCGCCTTCCGCCCAATATTCCTGTTCGTCGACGGAGGCATAGACCGGATTATTGGGCCGGTTTTGGTTGAACACCGCGAGTCGTCCGCCCGGGGCTTTGGCGTCAGCGAAGGCCTTGCGGAGTTTGGTCCAGAATTCGCCATCAGGTCCCTCAACTCTTCCGATGGCGCTGGCGACGGTGTGGGAAAATTCGTGGATGGTGATATTCTCGCCGGACTCCGGTCCCCCGTTGCCGCCATAGGGATCGCCGCGGAGGTTGAGCAGATTTTCTTCGGCGCAACTGCAATAGGGCATGCCGCCGAGACCGCGCGAACGCCGGTCCTGGAAGGCCGCCTCCGCGACTGTGTGCGGGCGCCGGCTGTTTTCCGGCAAGTCCATGGTGTATTCCACCACGGCGAGGATGGCCAGGCGCACTTTGTTCGTGGTCAAAGCGTCGTGAACCCAGGCGGGGCTGTCGTGCAACTGGTGATCCAACGTGTAGGCCGCTTCGAGAAACGCCCAGTCAGAGACTTTGTCCGAGCCGATGATCACAACGCCCGCGCAGGTGAGCGTCTTTTTATAAAATGGATCGATGCGGTAGGAGCGCCGCAGGTCGTCGTCAATGGGAACCACGCGGACAGGGGCGGGGTTGGTGGCGCCGGGACTGGCGGGGAAAGGTTGGTACGTGCGGCTGGTCTTCAGGCCCTCGTAGCTTGCGGATACCGGCGTACCGATGGCGGGTCCCGCCGGTTGGGCGTGCGCCGCCAGGAAGGGCCCCGCCAGTCCGGCGACGACGAAAGCGGTCATCAGGCGGGAACGAGGCGAGTGAGTTGCTGGTGACTTCCGTGAGCGGAGAATCAGGAAAAATCTATGCTGGGACATCCATAATTCTTAACGCTTCCCGGTTGAAAACTGCAATCCAAAAAGGTGTTTCGTTGGCTGCCTCGCCAACGGGCGGGGAAATTCGGTGACGGATAATGGAGTCCCGGTATCCGTTTCACGATGAAGCCACCGGGCGCGATGCTATTTCAGTTTGATTTTCGGCACCGCGCGCCCAAATGTTTCAACAGCAAATCGAACGTCGTGGAATGGAAAGCGAATGTTTGGTTTGAGGACGAAATAATCCTTCCTGGTTTGGAAAGTTTGCTTCTCAGCCAGACCGTTCACAAAAAGCTTGCATCTTTCGAGGTCGAGGTTAAAAGACATTCCATCTTCCTTAACGCATGTCTTGGGCTCAGAGCAGGGGGCCAGGTTTTGGGATGGGTAATTATGAGAATCGGATGGCATAGAATGATCCGCTTACGGCCGATGTGTTCCCAGGCCAGGTGCGGCGATTTGTCTTCCAGGCTGAATAATATTCGCGCGCCAATTATTTCTATTCGTGCATTGCGTGGCATTCCTTCAACGATTCTAGAGTTGCCTCTCGCAACGATCGCTTTTTTTGACTCTACAATTCTATTTCTTTCAGAGATGCAAAGCTGGGGGAGGAATTCTATCCGGCAACGTGCCTAGATAACCAATCTAAAACCAGTATTCTATGAATGCTATTTGCACATTACCAATGGCGACAGTCGTGAGAAGAAATCCAAGCGTCTTCGTTTTGGGAGCTGCCTGCCTCTGGGCGATTCTCTCGCTCACCGGTTGCGCTTCGTCCAGTGCGCAAAAGGAACTGGAAAATGTAGCCAAGGGATGGTGTCAGACCATTCGAGCGAGCCAGGTGATTCCAGTCTATCCCCTGACGGAGGATCTGGTGGTGGGAGATGTTTTTCTCGTGAGAAGGCCAATAGCTGAACAGGCGGCAGACTACAATTGCAAAGGCTTTTTGCCTCTCGACGACGCCCTGGTGCGTCTCAAATACACCGATTTTTCGAATATTTATTTCAACGGATACTGGACGAACGGATTTGGGGTCACACCTCATGTCGCCCCCTCCTACACCAACACGGACGTCTATACGAACATCCTGACGGAGGCGCCCATTCCTCGTGCCGCGTTTCCCAGCTATTCCTTCAAGGCTCAAAGCGGTTTTGGCCTTAATCTGGCATTGCCGATCGAGGGAATTCCAGTGGCTTTGAGCTACCTGAATAGTCAACAGGTCGATGGCTCAGTGACAATTTCGGACGCGCGGACTTATGCGGGCGACTTTGGTGAGTTATGGGGTCTATTGAAGGAGTGGAGTAAAGCCAACGACAATCAGCAATTTTTGAAGGAGACGGCTGCCAGCGCTTACCCAAATACTCTCTTTCTGCGCGTGGTATCGCGCGTTTACTACGCGCGGGCGATCGATGTGGCGCTTCATCGTTCTGGATCACAGGGTGGGGGTGCCAAGGCGGGAGTGGTTAATGATGTTTCGCTCATGTCGACGAATGCGGCGGTAGCCCAAAATTACACCAATGTTCTTGGCCTTCTCAGCACAATGGCCACTACCGCGGCGAATGCAGCGCAGGCCGGCGGAGCGGTGAAGTTTGTTTCGGCCAGCGAGTTGACGGTGGGACTATCGCAATCCTTTGACCGGCTTTTGGCCATCGGCTACCTGGGATTTGATGTGCCGGTGAACACAAATGGCGAAGTCGGCACACCGATTCCCACCTTCCAACATCTTCATCGCACGATATCTTCACCCGAGAAGGGGGCCTTTGCCGCGGCAACGGCCGTCCCTATTCCGCTCGACCTGCAGAATCGCAAGATGGAGCTTGAGAAAACGCTGGGCGGGTTCGACGACGGCAAAGCGAACAAGGTGATCACTCAATTAAAGATGCCGGCCGCACAAAAACCGATCGAGGCACTCCAAAACAAGATTGCAGATACCTGGACAGATAGTGGCCTCAAGACATTGGAAGACGCTTTTCAAGCAGCCCAACATTAAAGCACGAATATGGCCCTCAAACTCGAAATACTGGCGGCGAATGATACGCTCGCGAATCTACAAGTGACCATCGCTCAATTTGAAGCTCTCGGATATGAGCTGATTACATTGGGCAGAGGCGTAGTCAACGGACAAAAGTCGAATACTGTCACCTATCGAAATCGCGCTCCCGGCAATGCGCCGGGGCCGCTTACCCTGGTTGAAGTGTCTCCCGCACTGGCTCTTCCCGCGCAGGAGACGGCCGTCAATAACGGGGAAGGCGGTGGAAAAAAATTAATTTCGTACGCGGCGGTACTGGTCGGTGGTAATGAAACAAATGTAGCGGCTTATCGCGGATGAATTCCTCAAGCAAGGATTAAGAGGTCTTCCATCGATCAATCCGTCCCGCACTTGAGCTTGAATTGCTGGCAGCAGCTCTTGAGCATGGCCTGGGTGGGCGGTTTGAGGAGATAACAATCCGCTCCCAGTTGCCGGGCGCGTTTGCGGTCGGAATCTTCGGGCGAGGAAGTCAGCACCGCCACCGGCACCGTTAATCCGCGGTCCTGCCGCATCCACGAAAGCACGTCAAAGCCGTCCATGCCCGGCATTTTCAGGTCGAGAAAAACCATGTCGGGCTCGGGATATTGGTCGCGGTTGGAAAAGCGTCCGCGATTGGAGAGGTATTCGATGGCATCATCGCCGCTATTGACGACTTGCAACTTGTTCGGCAAGCGAGCGTCCCGAAACGCGCGCTTCATGAAGAAAACGTCGTCTTCGTTGTCTTCCACCAGCAGAAAAATACTATGACTGCTCACGATTGATCCTTGCGGAGTTCTATCCAAAAACGGCTGCCCTTGGGTTGGTTTGATTCAATGCCAACATTTCCGCCCATAACTTCGACCGCCTTTCTGACGATTGCAAGTCCGATGCCGGTGCCTTCGTAGGGCTGGTTTGCGGGCAAGCGTTGGAACATGCCGAACAACTTTCCGCGATGCTGCGTGGGAATGCCGATGCCGTGGTCCTCGATCCAGATGCGGACGCGGTCTTCCGCCATCTCGGAGCGTACGCGAACAACCGGCTTTTCACCCGGCGCGACGAATTTGACCGCGTTGCTGAGCAGGTTGGAAATGGCCTGGCTCAGGCGCGCCTGGTCTCCCATGACGGTGTGGGGAGCAACGATGGTGACGGTCGCGGCGGGCGGCTGCATGGAAGGATGTTGTTCCACGAGGTCCTCAATGAATTGCTGGAGCGGGATAGGGCGCAATTGCAGGTCGGCGCGGGTCACACGGCTCAACGTGAGCACTTCGTTGACCAGCCGCTCCATCCGCTCGGCGCTGCGCGAGATTTTGTCGAGGAACGTGTGTGCGTCGGGAGGCAGGCCCGCGCCATAATCCTCTCGAAACACGCGGCTGTAGCCGACAATCGCCCGCAGCGGCGCGCGCAGGTCGTGAGAAACGCTGTAAGAGAATTCCTCGAGCTGGCTCAGCGCTTCCCGCAACGATGCAGTGCGCGCGCCGACTTGCTTTTCCAAATCCTCCGCGTGATGGCTCAATTCCTCCTTGGCCTTCTGCAATTCGTCGGCGACGCGTCTTCTTTCGTCGATTTCGCGTTGGGCAGCTTCGTAAAGGCGCGCATTGTCGATGGCAATTGCAGCCTGCGCGGCGACACCGATAAGGATTCGCTCGCTGCGTTCGGTAAAGACGTTCGTTTCCGAATGGCCGAAGAAAAGGCCGCCGATGACTTCGCCGCTGCGAGAAATGACCGGCACGGCGAGGTAGCTCCGCACCGGCAAATGTCCTTTGGGCATCCCATGATGAGGAGCCATCGTGCCGTAGCGCGGGTCTTTGGTGATGTCGTCCGACCGGACCACGCTATGTCCGGAGAACGTTTCGTTGAAAACAGGCGTGTTGCGGGGCATGCCAAATTTTTCGAATGCTTCGCGCGGAGCGCCGGAAAGAGAATAGAGCAAATATTTTTCGCCTTCCCGGTCGATCACGTTGTAGAAGAAGGCGCCAAACTTCGCGCCGCAGAGTTTTGTGCCGGCGTCGGTGACAATCTGGACCAGGGTTTCCAGATCCAGTTGCGCGGCGATCGCTGAGCCGGTGTCTTTGAGCAATTCGAGAATGCGCGTTTCATCCACCAACGCTTCCTCGGCCCGGTGGCGTTCGGTCACGTCGGCCGCGGCGCCGAACCATTCCTTGATCTCGCCCTTCTCATTGAGCAAGGGAATCGCGCGGGAAAAGGTCCAGCCGATGGTTCCGTCCACGCGAATCACCCGGTGCTCGAGCTTGAAAGGGCTCCTGGTGCGGATCGCCTCCTGGATGGCTGCGAGCACTTTTTGCCGGTCGTCAGGATGAATATATTCTTCCACCCACGCGCGGTTTGGTTTTTCCGTATCGGCAATGAAATCCTTGCCTTTGAGGTGGCGCATTTCCGTCCAATCCGCGTTCATTCGATAAACCACGTCCGTGCTGGTGGTGACGAACGCGCGGAAACGTTCTTCGCTCTCGCTGAGCGCCCGTTCCGCCAATTTTTCCGAGGTGATGTTGTTGAAAAGGACCGCCACTTTTCTTTCACCAGGATTGCCAACGCGAAAGGCATAGACGTCGAACCAGCTATTGAGCGATTGATATTCGGCGGCGAATCGAATGGGCTCGCCGGTCATCGCCACGCGGCCATAATTTTCCAGCCAGTGCGATTCGATGCTGGAAACGAATTCCAGCATGCGCTTGCCGGCGGCATTGTGTATCCCGGCCTGCTTCTCAAACGCCGGGTTCACCTCCACGAAACGATAATCCACCGGTTTCTGCTGATGATCAAAAAGCATTTCGATCACGCAAAAGCCTTCGTCGATGGACTCGAACAGCGATTGGTAACGCCGTTCGCTCTCGTGCAACCGCATCTCGCTCCGTTGCAATAGCAAGGTGAGCGGGGTGCGGATCTCGTGGCTGACGTTGCTGGAAAAAATGGTCTTGGCGCGCTCGATTTCCTCCAACGCTTCGGCGCGTTTGCGTTCTTCTTCATTGGCCCGCGCACTGGCGATCGCCGATGCGATTTGCGTGCGGATCAATTCGAAAAAGTCGCGATAAAAGGCGTCGAACTTCAGCCGGGCGCTCACGCCGGCAATCATCAGCGCCGCCGGTTTGTCCGGTGTGTTGGAGGGAATGGGAACGACGACCGCGGTGTGGGGAGCATCGGACCAGGGCCCGGTTGGGACGGTCTGAAAATGCTTCTGCAGGTTTTTCACGACCTGCATGGAACCGCTTTGCAACGCTTCAAAAATCGGCCACGCGCTTTTCCCGGCGGCATCGATCTCAATCGTTTCCGGCGCGAAATCCTTTGCCAGCGGACCACCGGAGACACCGCGCAAATGAGCGTGTTTGCCGTCGGCATCGATCAGGTAGAGCAGGACGAAGGGAATGTCTTTATCATGTGTCGCGAGCGCTTGTGCGGCGATAGTGCAGGCCTGTTCCGCCGACTTCGCTTCGCTCAAGCGCGCGCTGAGGTCGCGCAAAGCGACCACGCGCCGTTCGCCGACGACTTTTTCGGTGATCTCATGGACGGTGGCCAGAACTCCGCCGATGCCGCTGGGAACCGTTTCATCCGGCACGGGGCTGTAGGCAATCGTGAAATGGCTCTCCTCCAGGTAGCCATGGCGATTGATCTCGAGGAGAATGTCCTCCATCCAGGTCGACGGACCGCCGTGGAAGGGAGTTTCGATCAGTGGCCGCAACACATGCCAGATTTCCGACCAGCACTCGCGAACGGGATGGCCCAGGCCCGGCGTGGGATGTTTGGTGCCGAGAATGGGGCGGTAAGGATCGTTGTAAATCTGGACGAACTCAGGCCCCCACCACAGCAACAGGGGAAATCGATTTGCGAGCAGAAAACGAACCATCATCTTCAGGCTCGGCGACCAGGTCCTGATGGGACCGATGGGCGTCTGGCTCCAATCGAACGCGCTGATGCGTGCGCCCATTTCGCCGCCATAGGGGAATGAATCTGAAATTGGGTTGCGCCCGGGCGAGCCAGGAGTGGACTGGGCCTCAGATTCTGGAGACATATCGTCGGGACTGATATCGCACCGCTACGCGGATTATGGCGAAATATTTCTTGCGAGCCTTCAGCATGCGCCGAAGCAGGGTAGATTTGCCGGGGGTAAATGGGAGTGGGTCTTTACCCCATTTTGCGAGTGAATGCTGCCATTTTGCGGGCAAATTTGACAGTTTGAACGGAACCGTCTACTGTCGGTGTCGTGAAAGGTTTGCTTGCCATTTTTTTCAGCGTCGCGCTGATCGTGTCGCAGGCGGTGGCTTCCCTCAACGGACCTCTCGATCCCGGCAAGCAGAAGGTGAGCTCGCCGAAATGTTGCGGCCATTGCCAGTCTTGCAGCGGCGAAGGTTGTTGCGTCGGCAGGGAGGATTCCAGTTCCCAGCAACCAGTCCCGGCCGCTCCGTCTCGCGGGGCTGCTCAGAATGATTTGCAGATTTTCGCTTTCGTGTCGCTCCTGCTGGTGCAACCACACTCGACCGAATCGGCGATAGCGCCGGCTTCACTCCTCGTCCGTCCGTCCGTTGCTGCGCCGCTGTATCAGCGGAATTGCAGCTACCTCCTTTGATTCGTTTTCCACGCCGGTAGTGTGCCCACGCGGGCCGCTTTTTTGTTCATCCCCTTCGCTCGAAGTGGGGCTTGGCATGCCCGTAATCCAAAAAATTTTGACAGGAAAAGACGAATTATGAAAACACTCAGATTGATTGCAATTTTTTCAGCCGTAGCGGTGACCGCAGTTCTCATTGCCAGCGGCGATGAGGATGCGCCGAAAAAACAGGGCAAGACCAACAACATAATCATCACGCCGACGACTGGCGACGGCTCTTTGAAAGAGCCGGTCAAATCCGTGCTCGATCATTATTTGAAGATTCAAGCCGCGATGGCGGATGATTCGTTTAACGGCATTTCGACCAATGCCGCCGCGATTTCCGAAGCGGTGAAAGCGGACAAAGCCAAAACGCTCTCTTCGAATGTGACAGACAGTGCGGATGCTTTGGCCAAGGCCAAAGATTTGTCGACCGCCCGGGAAAATTTCAAGGACTTGAGCCAGTCGCTGATCCAGTACCTGGCGGACAAGAGAGTTAAAACCGGCCGGTTCGAGGAGATATTTTGCCCGATGGCCAATGCTTATTGGCTCCAAACGAACCAGGATATTTCCAATCCCTATCTCGGCCATTCGATGCCGGAATGCGGCGAGACCAAGCGCGCGTTTTGACCTATGAAAGCGTTTCGCATGCGAAGCATTTTGGCGGGGGCAATGGCCTGGCTCGCGGTCGTCTTTTCGGCGAGCCAACTGGATGCTCAGGTCGGGTCGAACAGCAATGAATTGGCTTCCGTGCCGGGGACTCTCTCACTGGATGAGATCGTCCGTGAGGTTTTGACGAATAATCCCTCCCTCCAGGCTGCGACGGCGAACTGGCTGGCGATGAAAGAACGGATTCCGCAGGCGCGTGCCTGGGCCGATCCTCGCGCGGGATTCGATCAGCGAGTGGCGCGATTCGTGAGCGTGCCGCCCAATGCTTTTACCGATCAAAAGCTGATGGTCGAGCAGACGTTGCCGGTGGCCGGAAAGAACCGGCTGCAAGGCGATGCGGCGGCCGCGGAGGCGGCGAGCGCGTTTGAGGAACTGCGCCGCAAGCAACTCGATGTTGTGGCGAAAGCGCGCGCCGCCTGCTACCGGCTCGCCAACGCCTATAAACAATTGGAGTTGAACCGGAAAAATTCTGATTTGCTGAAACAATTTGCGGAAATCAGCCGCGCAAAAATGGCGTCGGGCGGCAAATCGCAAGGCGATGTCCTGAGCGCTGAGACGGAACTGGCGAAACTGGATGAGGCGCAGGTTGATTTCGAGCGCGATATTTCCGATGCGCAAACGGCATTGAATGTTTTGCTGAACCGCCCGCCGGAATCGCCGTTGGCGCGTCCGGTTGATTTTGCGTTTCAGCCAGTGGACTTGTCACTGGCAAATCTGGAAGCCCTCGCGCTGGCAAATCGCCCGGAATTGGCCCTCGCCGCGAGAAAAGTTGAAGCGGCCCAGGCCCGGCTGAAGGCGGCGCGCAAGGAATGGATTCCTGAACCCAGCCTGCGCGTTGAAGCGGACCGTTACAACGGCGCCGGGCAGGTGGTGAGCGAAGTGGACGCCGGGTTTTCCATCGATCTGCCGTGGTTTAACCGCGGGAAGCATCGTGCTGCCATCAATGAAAATCAAAGGCTCCTGGAAGCCGCGCAACATGAAATGGAAGCGGCACGGAGTGAAACATTGGGGCTGGTCGTGGACCAATATCGCGAGCTCGAAACCTTTCACCATCACACCGAACTGTATCAGTCCAAATTGTTGCCCCTGGCGCGCGAGACCGTCAGCGCTCAGCGCGCCAGTTACGAATCTGACAAGGCGGGTTTTCTGGAAATCCTGACGGCTCAACAGTCAGCGCAGGAGGTCGAGTCCATGTATTGGGACCACCTGATGCACTATCAGGTCGCTGTGGCGGATCTGGAAGCCCTGATCGGAGTCGATCTGGTCGCGGCCACGAATTCAATCCCGGAACATCATCATCAGGAAGGAAGCGTGAAGCCGTGAATATAAAATCCACTCAGTTTATCAAAGCCGCCGTCTGCGCCGCGTTGGTGGCGCTGGTTGCTCTAGGCATGGTGGCGTGCAAGCCGGGCGGAGGGCAATCAAAGCCGGCCGACGTGGATTATTACACCTGCACCATGCACCCATCCGTCCACGCGCAGGTCCCGGGGAAATGTCCCATCTGCAGCATGGAGCTGGTGCCGGTGATGAAGAGACCGGTTCAAACCAACTCAATGATCGGCATGGGAACAAACGCAAACTCCGAGGCCACGAGCCTGTCCGAATTCACGGTTCCGGTGGGGCGCGAGCAACAGATCGGCGTCAGGTTCGGCAAGGTGGAGCGGCGCCATTTTCATCAGGCAATTCGCGCTATGGGGACGGTCGCTTACAACCAACAGCGGCTATGGGATTACGTGACCCGCGTCGACGGGTATGTGCAAAAGCTGAATGTCTTTTCACCCGGCGAATCCGTGGAAAAAGGCGCGCCGTTGCTCACCATTTACAGTCCTGAGCTGTACACCGCGCAGAAGGAATTGGTGAATGCCCTGGCGATGCGGGACAATGCCCGCGCGAAAAACACCGCTGAAGTTCTCACCAACGCGGAGCAATTGGTCGCGTCCGGCAAAGAGCGATTGCGATTGTGGAACATCGGTGAGGATCAAATCGCGGAATTGGAGCAAACGCGAAATCCGCAGCAGACACTCGTTTTGTTTTCGCCTTTCCAAGGTGTGGTTAAAGAACTGGCCGTGGACCAGGGCACCCGGGTTGCTGTGGGAGACAAGGTGGTGGACGTGGCGGATTTGAGCGCCGTTTGGGTGTGGGCTCAATTTTATCAGGAAGATTTGCCGATGCTGAAGGCGGGTTTGCCCGTCACCATCACGGCGTCCTCCAACCCCGGAGAAAAATTTCAGGGAAAAATCGTCGTCATCGATCCCTTCCTCAACGACGCCTTGCGGACGGTGCGCGTGCGAATTGATGTTGATAATCCTCAACTCAAACTGCGTCCGGACATGTACGTCGATGCCGAATTATCCCTGGATGAGGGCGAAGGCCTGGCGGTGCCGGTGGATGCCGTGCTGCCCACGGGATTGCACAACATCGTTTTTGTGGACCGCGGAGCGGGCAGGCTGGAGCCGCGTTTTGTCGAACTGGGGCGCGAGTACGGGGACTGTTACGAAGTGAAGTCGGGCTTGAAAGAGAATGAGCGCGTGGTGACGAGCGCGAATTTTCTGATCGATGCCGAGGCGAAAGTGCAGGGCGCTTTGAAAGAATGGTGAGGCGCGATGATGAAAACTCCAACCACCATGCCTGCCCCGGAGCGAAAACCCTTCGTGCTCGAGCGGATCATTGAAGCAAGCGCGCGGAATTCCTTGTTCGTGATCCTGCTGGCACTGTTCGGTCTGGCTGGCGGCATTTGGGCGCTGACGCGCACGCCGTTGGATGCCATCCCGGATCTCAGCGATGTGCAGGTGATTGTTTACACCGATTGGGAGGGACGTTCGCCGGATTTGGTGGAAGACCAGGTCACGTATCCGATTTCCGCGAAATTCATTGCGGCGCCGAAAGTGAAGTTCGTTCGCGGAGAGTCCATGTTCGGCAAGTCGTTTGTGTATGTGATTTTTGAGGACGGCACGGACATTTATTGGGCGCGCTCGCGCGTGATCGAATATCTCAATTCGGTGCGCGGCTCGCTGCCGGAGGGAGTCAATCCCGTGATCGGACCGGACGCGACCGGCGTGGGCTGGGTTTATGAATACGCGCTGGTGGACAAGAGCGGAAAGCACGATCTGGCGGAGTTGCGATCGCTGCAGGATTGGCATTTGCGCTATGCGCTCGAATCCGTGAAAGGCGTCGCGGAAGTCGCGCCGGTCGGCGGTTTCGTCAAGGAATACCAGGTCGATCTCGATCCCAACCAACTGCTGGCCTACGGAATTCCGGTGAGCGAAATCGTCGATAAGATTCGCGCCTCCAATGGGGACGTCGGTGGAAAAATTTTTGAAGCCGCTTCGACGGAATATTATGTGCGCGGCCGTGGCTACATCAAAAGCATCGCGGACATCGAAAACATCCCGCTAAAAACCAAGGCGGGAACTCCTGTTCTCATTAAAAATGTCGGGAAGGTTCATTTGGGACCGGACTTGCGGCGGGGCGTGGTCGAATGGAACGGCGAGGGCGAAGTCGTCGGCGGCATTGTGGTCATGCGCTACGGCGAGAATGCCCTCGATGTCATTGACGGCATCAAAAAGAAATTGGCGGAGATCAAATCGTCGCTGCCGGAAGGCGTTGAAATCGTTCCCGCCTATGACCGCAGCGAGTTGATCAAACGTTCCATCGCCACGTTGCGCGAGAAGTTGATCGAGGAATGCATCGTGGTGGCTTTGGTTTGCCTTGTGTTTCTCTGGCATATCCGCTCGGCGCTCGTGGCGATCATCACGTTGCCGATCGCCATCCTGCTTTCATTCCTGCCGATGTTTGGGCTGCACCTGACTTCCAACATCATGTCGCTGGGAGGCATTGCCATTGCGATTGGCGCGATGGTGGATTCGGCGATCATCATGGTGGAAAACGCGCACAAATCCCTGGAGCATTTTCGTGATGAAACCGGCCGCGATCCCACCAATGCCGAACGCGTGGAAGTCATTATCGCCGCGGCGAAAAGCGTGGGTCGTCCGCTGTTCTTTGCGTTGCTGGTCATCACGGTGAGTTTTATGCCAGTATTTTCGCTCGTGGCGCAGGAGGGCAGGCTGTTCAAGCCGCTGGCGTTCACGAAAACATTCTCGATGTTCTTCGCGGCGTTGCTGGGCGTGACCCTCGTGCCGGTGTTGATGCTGCTTTTCATTCGCGGAAGGATTACGCCGGAGATCAAAAACCCGGTAAATCGTTTCCTCATTTGGGGGTACCGCCCATGCGTGAATTTCGTGCTGCGCTTCCGATGGTTAACGCTGATCGCCGCGCTCCTGGTCGTGGCGGCGACGGTTTATCCATTCAAAAAGCTCGGCCAGGAATTCATGCCGCCGCTGAACGAAGGCGACATTCTTTACATGCCCACCGCCGTTCCCGGAATTTCCATCGAGGAGGCCGCCAGGATTTTGCAAATCCAGGACCGGATGCTGCGGCAGTTTCCCGAAGTGGAAAGTGTTTTCGGGAAAGCCGGGCAGGCCGAAACGCCCACCGATCCCGCGCCGCTGTCGATGATTGAGACGGTGGTCAAACTGAAGCCGCCGGGGCAATGGCCGGCGGGTGTGACCTGGGAAAAATTGGTCGCGGACATGAATGCGACGGTGAAGATCCCGGGGATGGCGAATAATTTCTGGATGCCGATCCAAACGCGCACGGAAATGTTGACGACGGGATTCCGTTCCGTGCTCGGCATCAAGGTTTTTGGACCCGACCTTGGCACGATTCAAAAACTCGGTGTGCAAATCGAGAAAGCTCTGAGCGATTTTCCGAATACGCGAAGTGTTTTTGCCGAGCGCACGACGGGCGGATACTTCCTCGACTTCACGCCGAAGCGCGAGGTAGCGGCGCGTTATGGCCTGACAGTGGGAGATGTGAACGACATCGTGGAAACGGCGATCGGTGGCAAAACGATCGCGACCACCGTGGAAGGCCGCGAACGTTATCCCATCAACGTGCGTTATGCGCGCGATTTTCGGCAGAATTTGGAATCGCTCAAGCGGATGCTGGTGCCGTTGCCGATGTCGGGCAGCAATTCGCTGGCGCAGATTCCGATTTCAGAGTTGGCGGACATCGGTTTCAAAACCGGGCCGCCGTCCATTCGCAACGAAAACGGCCAACTGGTCGGGTTTGTGTTCGTGGATATTACGAGCGGCGACATTCAGGGATATGTGGACGCCGCCTCCAAACACATCAGCGAGGTCGTGAAATTTCCGCCCGGTTGTTACCTCCAATGGGCCGGCCAGTTTGAGAATATGAAGCACGCCGAGCAGCGGCTGAAGAAAGTGGTGCCGTTTACGTTGGTCATCATTTTCCTGCTGATCTATTTGAACACCAAATCGATGGTGAAGACGGCGATTGTTCTTTTGGCGGTTCCATTTTCGCTGGCCGGAGCGTTCTGGTTGCTCTACCTGCTCGGTTACAATATGAGCGTGGCCGTGTGGGTGGGGTTGATCGCGCTGGCGGGCCTGGATGCGGAAACGGGAGTGGTGATGCTGCTTTATCTCGATCACGCCTGGGACAAGTTCAAAGCCCAAGGGCGGATGAATTCGATGGTGGATTTGCGCGCGGCAGTCATTGAGGGCGCGGTCAACCGGGTGCGGCCCAAAGTCATGACGATTTGCGCGATTTTGTTTGGCCTGCTGCCGATCATGTGGTCGCCCACCACGCAAAGCGGAGCGGATGTCATGAAACGAATTGCTGCGCCAATGATTGGCGGCGTGATCACGTCCGGGATTTTGGAGCTGTTGCTTTACCCGGTGATTTACATGCTCTGGCGCAGGCGATATTTGCCAGTAAGAAAAAGCTGAACCATCTACTCCGAGGGCCGCTAATAAACCGCTCGATAATACACTGTCCGCGCCGGCGCGTTCGTGACGTGGAGATCTAAATTCGTGCTGGCGGCCGTGAACGTATTGTAGTTCGTCCAGGTGAGCAGATTGGTGCTGCCCTGAATTGAGTATTGAAATCCGGGATACAGGTTGCTCACGGCGAGGTCGAGGATGGGAGCGCTGCCAGAGAGATTTAATCCGACACCAACCTGTTCGTAGGCGAGCGCGCCAATCCTTGCGTGCATTTTGGTGGTGGGATGAATGGGATCCCAGAAAAAGTAGTTTGCTCCCGGACCGTTGAAGCTTTTGTCTGCCAGGTTCGAGTCTTCCAATGCGCCGACGGAAACTACCGTGATACCGTAGGTCGCCGGCGCGTTGTAAACGCTCGTCACCTCCCGGTTCGCGTCCATGAAATAAATCCGCAAACCGGGGCTGGCTTGCATCAAATTAATCACCGCGGTGCCGAGCGCGCTGTTGAATAACTGCACTTTCGCATCGATGTAATTGGTGAAAGCACCCTCTCCGCTCAGCGCGGGTAATTGGCCAAGATTGGGCAGGTTCGCCACCATCACTTCGCGGGCGCCGCTCGTGTAAAGCGCGGCCACGGCGTTGGTGAGATTGAGGACGGCCTGGGAAATCGTCGCGTTCCAGGCGGCATCGTTTTCGCCATTGCCGGACGATTGCAAAAAATCATTCGCTCCGGACCAAACGGCAAATAACACGGACTCGGGGCGAACTGGCGCCGGCATGGCGGCAATCTGCCCCGACAAATCCGAAGTCGTGCTGCCCGCAACCGCCAGGTTGTTCGCGGCGTTGTAGGGAATTCCGAGCCTGGCCGAGAGGTATTCGATCCACAATGGCCCGTTCGAGTATCGTCCTTGATAATAGCCCGTCTCGGAGGGCGGATTTCGTCCGGTGTCGGTCAGGCTGTCGCCAAAAGCATACAGGGCCGTGAACGAATATCCTGTGGTGACGGCAAGAAACAACCCGGCGAACACGGCCAGAAAAAGGACTCGCTTGGCGGGCAATCGAAATGGGGAGCAGAACATGGAATCATCTAGCCCGGTGACCGTGTGGAAACAAGCTTTAATCGCCCCTGACGATTTTTACGAATTTTTTATCTGCCAAGGTTGCGTGTTGCAGCTTGAAGCGCGTGACAAAATGCATCAGTGGTAGGGCGCGTCGCTCCGCGCGCGCCGTTTGGTTGCAGCGAAACGACGGCGCGCGCGGAGCGACGCGCCCTACCTGCGGCAGGTGGCAGGCAATTTTCCCCGTGTTTTCAGTCAGACTTTTTCCGGCACGACAAAGGGCTGGCGGTATTCGCGCGTGAGCAATTGATTCGCTTCGCGATTATTGGCGAACTGTTCGGTGTCGGGATTCATCTTCAACGCGGGACCGAGCCTAAGTGGCGTGTCGTGCAGGTTCACTTGATTCGCGCCGAGATGGGTTTCCATGCGGCCGAGGCTCTCCGCCAGATCGCTATTTCCTTTGATGGAATCGAGAATGGCTTCCGGCGACAACGGTCGGCCGAGCAAATGCGAAATATTTCCCGTGTGAACCAGCGCGGCGGAAACGTGGCCCTCCGCGATGTCCGCGTGCAGGTCGGCGGATTTTCGGCTGCGCACGGTCTGGATGAAATTCGCGAAGTGGTCGCCGCCGGCTTCGTACGTTTTCATTTCCTTCCCTTGCTTGTCGTAAATGATCGCCCGCGTGTAACTCGGAATCACGACGGAGCCGCCTTCGCAATCAACCGTCACACCGATGCTCGCGCCGTGGTAATCGTCCATCTTGTTTGAATCGCTGCTGGACGGCAGTCCGCGCACTTCGAAAATGAGCGGCGCGGCCTGGTAATCGTGAAAGACGATTTGTGAGTTGGGCGTCTGGCCATCGTCGTCGTAGCCGAGCCGACCGCCCACACTGAGAACGCGCGGTGAAATTTTCTTTTCGCCCAACACCCAGCGCGCGATGTCCATTTGATGAATGCCCTGGTTGCCGATGTCGCCGTTGCCGTATTCCCAGAACCAATGCCATTCGTAATGGACGGAACCGTTCTTTTTGCTGTTGCGACGCGGCGGATCGGCCGGGGCGGGGCCGCACCATAAATCGTAATCGATGGAGGCGGGGACGGGTTGCGGGCCGCTGGTTTTGCCGATGCTCTCGCGGCGTTTGTAACAGAGCCCGTGCGCGCGAATGATTTTTCCCAAATGCCCCTCACGCAACCACGCAATCGCCTCCTGCAATCCCACACTGGAGCGGCACTGCATTCCGACCTGCATGATGCGATTATATTTGCGCGCGGCTTCGATCATCTGGCGGCCTTCCCAAACATTGTGCGAGGCCGGTTTCTCGACATAAACATCCTTGCCGGCCTGCGCGGCCCAAATCGCGCCGAGCGCGTGCCAGTGATGCGGCGTGGCGAACGTGACGGCATCGATGTCTTTATTTTCGAGCAGCTTTCGAATGTCGGTGTAGCGCTCAATCTTCGCTCCGCCCGCAGTGGCTTTCTGCAATTCCTGATCGAGCACGGCGCTGTCGACATCGCACAAGGCGACGATGCGCGCGCCTTTCATTTTGCTGAAAGCGTCGATGTGATTTTTGCCGCGGCCATTGAGGCCGACAATGGCAACGCGAATATCGTCGTTCGCTCCAATGATGGACGAAGATTGCGCCATCAACGGCCAGGTCTTGCACGCGGCGGCGGCCAGGAGCGAGTTGCGGAGGAAACGGCGGCGGGGAATTTTGTTCATACGCAGAAAATTATTTCACTTCGTTGGTGAACTGGCGGTATTGAGTTTCCAATTGGTCCGGCGTGGCGGCGGAATCGAGAATCCACAGGCGATATCGGAACGTGGCGGATTGTTTCGGCTGAATGGTGAAGTTCAATTTTTCCTTCCCGTTGCTGAAAACTTCCTGGCCGAGCGGATTGGCCGCGAACAATCCGTAACCGCGCGCGTGCCAGTAAGTTGGAAAGCCGGCGTTTTGCGGATGATCGAGCAGGGCGAGCGTGATGTCTTCCTGCGCCACTTTGCCGGTCAACGTGGTCCAGCGCCCGCGCGTGCTCCAGACGGCGTCGCCGACCTTGCCCTCGCTGCTGCGATAGAGCCCGGTCACGCCATTCGTGTCCATGGCCTTGACGGTCGTGGCGCGCCCGCTGGAATCGGTGTAGGTGGCCGCTTCGGTGGAAGGTTGTTCCAGTTCGCGCCGCACGCGGAGGGCGATCAGGCCGTCCTTCGAGTCCTTGAACACCACCGGCTTGTCGAGCGCGGTCAATGTGGAAATCCGATCCACGGCGCGCGTATGCGGGCCGGCGTGGAAAATAAAATCCGTCGTCTCGCGCAAAATCGCCTGGCCATCGGGCATGATCCAATCCGCCTCCACTTCCAACTCGCCTCGATCCGCGCCATTGCTCGTTTTGAGAATGCGCCGGTGCACGATCGTCCCCATCTTTGCCTGCTGCGCGGCCGGCAGCCCGGTGGAGTTGTTCCAAAAATCCACGCCGTTCACGTTTTCGTAATTGAACCAAAGCCCGACGTGATGCGGATGGTCCGTGCGCTCGCCGGCGCGCGGTTCCAGCGGGTAACCGCGGGTAACCGCCGTGCCGTTGGCGGTGCGCAACGGGTAGAGCACCGGTTTTTTCAACGAGTCCGGCCAGATGTAACTCGTGAACGGCTGGCCGTCCACGAGCACGTCGACGCGGTTGGAAGCTTCGTTGGGCACAACGGTGACGGCGGCGTGAAGGCGGGAGGTTGTCATCAAGACAAATGTGAGCAGAACGAGACGGATGGGTTGTGTGGACATGGGATAAATGAATTATTGAGTTTTACGCTCGCCCTCACCCCGGCCCTCTTCCCTGGGGAGAGGGGGGAGTTGTTCCAGCGTTGGGCAAGCTCGCAATCGTTTCGTATTGCGAATTCATTTTTCGGCGGCGGGTTGTTTTGGCGGCGTCTGGTGAAACGTGATGACGTGATACGTGGCGGGGACATCGCCCGGGTTGCGCATGGATTGGGGGACGTTGGCCGCGTTGAAAATCACTGAACCTGGCCCGACCCGCACCCACTTGTCACCCACGAACGCCTCGATCGTTCCTTCCTTCACGATGATGACCTCGTCGTTCGGGCGCGTGAGAATCGCGTGATTGGTCGCGCCGGGATTCAGCGTGGAAGCGTGGCATTCCAGCGCGTCGAGGTTCGCCGTTGAGCCTTCGAAGATTTTTCGGCTGGAACCCGTTGCGTTCGTTTTGGCTTGAAGGGAAGTCCACTCGCTGGCGGCTGAGGTCAGGGCGGAAGTCTTTGGCTGAGCCGGCGCGGCGATTGCAACCATCGTCGCGGCAGCGAACAAGAGGGCGAATTTTTGATGAGGCAGCATACAAGGCTTCATTCCGGGGTTGTGGAATTGGAGTTGCGCCGTGGGCGAAAGGTTACGGGCGACGATGTTTTTATGGCAGAGCGGGATGTCTGGTCGCTATTGCCTGGCCGATTCAATCAACTGCCGCGGAATCGAAAAGTGATAGGTTCCCGCTGCCAGTTGTCCCGGCGTCGAGGGAGTCGCCGATGAACGGCCCAATTCCCGGACTTGATCCAGCGGGAAAGGAAACTCCAACGTGGCGGAACTGCTCGGCGGGATGGTGACGTCGTAAAGAATTTGATCCTTGTCCACGCGCCAGCCGGAAGCGATGACGCCGTAGGGCGAGTCGAACGTGGCTTTGAGGTGCGCGAGCCGGGTGGTGAATTGCGGCGCGAGAAAGAAATGTTTGTAGCCGGGGCTCGCGTCATCGGGCCGGATGCCCGCCGCGCCGGAGTAGAGCCACACGCCGATCGAGCCGAGCGAATAGTGGTTGAAGGAATTCATCGAGGAATCCTGAAAACCGTGCTCGGGTGTCCAGCCGTCCCAGCGTTCCCAAATGGTCGTCGCGCCGTTCTTCACCGAGAAGAGCCACGAAGGATACGTGTTCGTGAGGACCAAATCCCACGCGAGATCCGGGCGATGGATTTGCGTGAGCGTGGGGCAAATCAATCCGTTGCCGACGAAGCCGCCGGTGACGTGCCCGTGCTGGGCGACGTTGTCCGCGAGACGTTGCGCAGCCGTGGCGCGGAGATTTTCCGGCAGCAAACCAAATTGCAACGCGAGGATGTAACCGGTTTGCGTGTCGCCTTGAATCACGCCGTTCGTGGAGACGAAGAATTCGTCGAACGTGGCGGTGATGTCGTGGAACAGCTTGTCGTATTTCGCCGCTTCGTCGGTCTTGCCGAGAATCGCCGCGGCGCGGGCGACGAGTTGCGCGGAATGCGCGAAGTAAGCGGTGTCGACGACTTCCGTCGGTGTGCGCACGGGCGCGAGATGATCGCCGACGCCGCCGCTCAAAATCAACCGACCGGAATACGAGGCACTGGCGCCCCGCGGGCCGCCAAAGGAATTCGCGGGCGGATGCAGTGCGCGTTGTTCGCTGTAATCCACCCAGCGCGCCATGAACGGAAAATTATCCGCGAGAAATTTTTTGTCGCCGTAGGTTTCATACATCGCCCACGGAATGATCACGCCGGCATCGCCCCAGATGGGCATGGCCGGTTGCGGGCGCGAGACGCGCGGCGAGACATCCGCGAAATCGCCGTTGGTGCCCTGGCCGTCGTTCACATCCACCATCCACTTGGTGAAAAACGCGGCGACATCGGCGTTGCGCGCCGCGGTGGGCGCGAAGACCTGTGCGTCGCCCATCCAGCCGAGGCGCTCGTCGCGCTGCGGGCAATCGGTGGGCACGCTCAGGAAATTTCCGCGCTGGCTCCAGACAATATTTTCGTAGAGCCGGTTCAAATCGGGATTCGAGCTTTCAAAAGTCCCGGTCGGCGGATTGTCCGAACCCACGACGACTGCGCGAAGATCACTCGCGCGCAATGTTCCCGGGTAGCCCGTGATTTCGGCGTAACGAAAACCGTGGAAGGTGAAATGCGGTTCGAGCGTTTCACGGCCTTTGCCCGCGAGCGTGAATTTATCCGTCGCGAGCGCGGTGCGAAGATTTTCGGTGTAAAGCGAGCCGTCGCCATTGATGGTTTCGGCGTGACGCACCGTGATGGAATCGCCCGCGTGGCCGCGCGCGGTGAGCCGCACGTGACCGACGAGGTTCTGGCCGAAGTCAACAATCCACGTATCGCCGAGCCGGGTGATTTTTTGCGGCGCGAGGTCCATCAATGCGCGCACGGGCGGCCCAAGTTGCGGGACGAGCGCGACGGAATGTTCCTCGACGACCGCATGCTTCCAGGTGGATTCGTCGAAGTTGGGTTGGTTCCAATTCTTGACGGAATTCTGCGCGTCCTCCACTTCGCCCCATTGCTCATCGGAGCCGATGATTTCGCCCGCGCCGCCTTTCCACGAATCATCCGAAGCAATCACGTCGCGCGTGCCATCGGCGTAGGTGATTTCGAGCTGGGCGCTGAATGCGGGAGTGGTGGCGTATTGCGCGAGCCCCATCCAGCCGAGCCGGCCCGCGTACCAGCCGTCGCCCAGGACAGCGCCGACGGCATTCGCGCCGGGGTGAATCAGTTTGGTGACTTCGTAAGTCTGGACCATCACGCGTTTGGTGTAATCCGTCCAACCGGGCGCGAACAAATCGCTGCTGATGCGCTGGCCGTTGATCGAAGCTTCATAAACGCCGAGCGCGGTGGCATACAGGCGCGCAGTGGCGACCGGTTTCGTGGCGGTGAAATTTTTTCGCAAGTAACGGCCGGTCCCGATGGTGACGCCCCAATATTTCGAGGGTTGCGCGGAATAGGGCGCTAGGACGGTGGCGTTGGTCCAGCTGGAGTCGTCGAAATCCGGCGCGATCCAATTCGTGCCGGTCGCGACGGAAGCTTTCCAGGAGGCATCGGTGTTGAACTCGATGTGCCGGCCGTCTTTCAATTCGATGACCCCGCTGGCGGCAATCGCATTTCGGCCGGTTTGGCCACGGTCGCGGCGAATGGCGTTGCGCACCGGCGCGGAGCCGATGGCGATGATGTTTTTGCCGGGCGTGAATTGGTTCCACGCATCCGCGTGCAACGGCGCGGTGAGGCTGGTCGGTCCCTGCTTTGTCGCGTGGCCGTTGACGTAAATCGTCGCGAGACCGTCCGCTGCGACATCGATGGTCGCGCTGCGAATGACCGCGTTGGCGGGAAGCTCGACTGCGAGCCGGACGGCCGCGGCTTGAGTAGCCGTGGAACCGGCGCTGATCCACGACGCTTTATCCAAGGCCGGCGCCTCAACGTCATAGCGCGGCAAATCGGCGGTGATCCATTTGCCTTTCCATTCGGCGCCCGGGTCGAGCAATCCCAGCTCGAACGACGCGACGTTACTCCAGGCGCCTGGCTGACCGTCCTTGTCCCACGTGCGGACTTGCCAAAAAACCTGGGAGCGCGAACTCAACGGTTTGCCGCCCCAGGGAACCAAAACGGATTGGTCCGAATTGATTTTTCCCGAATCCCACAAATCGGGCGAACTGCTTTTGAGCCCGGCTGCCGAAGAGGCGGCGCGAATTTCCCAGGCGGTCTGGATTTCGCCCGCCACCGTTGAGCGCAGTTTCCACGAAAAACGCGGTTGCTGATTGCCGATGCCGACTGGGTTGGTGAGATGCTCGCACGTGAGCGCGTCCACGCGGATCGGAGATTCCGCGCGGAGTGATTGGATCACACACCACGCAGCCAGAAGAGAAATGATGCGGCGCGTCATGGTTATTTGGCGGGTTTGAAGTATTTGTCCGCGAAATCCAAAAACGCGTTCCAATCCGACGGCGAAATAGTGTGGCCGCCCGTGTGATAATGGAAACCGAGATCGCCGGTGATATAGGGATGATCAATCTCCGGGCCGGTGGTCGCGCCGAGGTCCTGTTTTCCGACGAGCCGATAGACTGGCCCGGCGGCAACCACGCCCAAAAATTCCCCGTGCGGATCGGACCACTGATCCTGCGTGCCGCCACCAATGAACACCGGGTGCGGCGCGTTGAGCGCGATGATTTCATGTGTGTCCACCGGCATGTCGTTCCAGTGGCCCGCGTATTTCTGAAAATTGCCGGCGAATTGCCAGGGAAAATTCGCGGCCATGTCGTCAATCGTTTCGCCGTAATCGCGGCGCGCAAGAGACGACCCCATTTCGCCGGCGCAACTGGAGTAGATGATGGCAAAACGCGGATCGCGCGCGCCGGCGACCAACACGGTTTTGCCGAGACGCGAATGGCCGATGAGCGCGATGTGTTTCGCATCCACCGATTTATCCGTTTCGAGATAATCGAGCACGCGGCTCGCGCCCCAGGCCCAGGCGCTGATGGTGCCCCATTGGTCGGGCGCGGGTTTGGCCTCGCCGGGTTTGAGCGTCAGGCCGATGACGCCGCCGTGATAGGTGTTGGAATTATCCGGCTGAATATCGGTGTAACGGAACGTGGCGTAACCGTAGCCATGCGCGAAAATATTCGTGAGCGGACCGCCTTCGCTAAAGCGCCGTGCCGCACCGCCGGCGTTCGTGGTGGCGTCGGCGAACGGCGGATTGGAGAAGAACACCATGTGCAACAGTAGCGGCACCGGTTTGGTCGCGTTGAGCGGCAAATATATATGGAGATGCGCCACCGGCGCCTCGGCCCCTTCGCCAAATTGAATGGCAACATCCTTGTGAATGGCGGAACCGCCGAACGCGTTCGTGTCCGTCTCAACAACTTTGGCGGTGGCGTGCGGCGCATTCGCCGGGACAGCACCGTAAATTTCCGTGTCGTAAATTTTCAACAATTCCGGCCGGCGCACTGCGAACCAGGTTTTGGCGTCGCGCACCGGTTTGCCGTTCGCAAGCACGAGCGGATCGGGCAGGGTGTAGTTGCCGACTTTGGCTTCGTCGTAATTCGAGACGTGCCCGGTGGGCGCGCGGCGGATCGGATTGCCGTTGGCGTCCGCGCGGGGCAACGGCGCGTTGGTGGTGTCCGCCGCGCGCAGCGAGAATGCGGCGAAAAGGCTGAGACAGGAAATGGCGACGATGGTCCGATGAAATTGCGTTTGCATAGGATGGGGTTGTGACGAAGGACAATTTAGTCGGGTCGCTCGCCGAGGGAAGCCAAATTTCTGTCTACTCAGCCCGTGTCCTGATTTGAAGGAGGGCGGACCGCAGCGCTTGTCATTACTCACATCTCGGCTGGGCGATGTCCTGGTGGAAAGCGCCAGAGGGCTGGCGCAGTCCAGGACGCTGGCGCGCTATTTGATGCGCACGCCTTCGCGGAGCGTCTTGGACTACTCAGCGTAAATCGTCGGCAGAAACCGCGGTGCTCGACGCGCATTCGTCGCTTGCTCGAATGCAAACGCAATGCGCAGCAACGTGCCTTCGCTCCACGCGCCGCTCATGAAGAACACGCTCACGGGCAGGCCATCAATAAACCCCGCCGGCACGCTGATGCTCGGATAACCCGCCACCGCTGCCAGGTTGGAGCCGCCGCCGCCGGAATTGCCGTCGCCGTAGGCGTAATCAATTACCGGCGCGGGACCGCCGCCAGAGCAGAAAATCGCGTCCAGTTGATTTTTCTTCAGGACGGCGTCCATGCCGTCGTCGCGCGAGCCTTTTTTGCAGCGGGCGAGCGCATTGAGATACGCGTCCTCCGTGAGCGGCCCTTTGGCTTGTGCCTTGAGAAAATTTTCCTGTTTGAACCACGGCATTTCCTGCTTCGCGTGCCGTTCGTTAAAATCGATGATGTCCTGGAGTGTGCGCACGGGCGCATCGGGGCCAAGGTCTGCCAGATATTCATTAATGCCCGCCTTGAGTTCGTACATGAACACCTCGTTTTCGGCATCGCCGTAAGAGCCGCGCGGCAATTCGATGTCGACGAGCACCGCTCCGCGGAGTTTCATTTCCGCCAGCGCCTGGTCCATCAACGGACCGACGTCGGGATGCCCGTTAAACGTCCTGCGCGCCACCCCGATGCGCGCGCCGCGCAAGCCATCGGCGTCCAGAACACGCGTGTAGTCGCGGAGCGCTTTGCCCGAACTCGCGGCGGTCGCGGAATCGCGCGCATCATCGCCAGTCATGGCGCCGAGCAAAATCGCGGCATCGGTGACGGTGCGCGCCATTGGGCCGGCAGTGTCCTGCGTGCGTGAGATGGGAATGATGCCCGAGCGGCTGACCAAACCAACCGTTGGTTTCAATCCCACCACGCCGTTGTAACGCGCTGGTGAAAGAATGGAGCCATCCGTTTCGGTGCCAATCGCCACGGCGCACAAATTCGCCGCGACGGCGGCGGCGGAACCGGAGCTGGACCCCGACGGATTGCGATCGAGCGCGTAGGGATTGCGCGTCTGCCCGCCGCGGCCGCTCCAGCCGCTGGTGGAACGTTGCCCGCGAATGTTGGCCCATTCGCTGAGGTTGGCCTTGCCCAAAATCACCGCCCCGGCCGCGCGCAATTGCTGCACGAGAAAAGCGTCGCGCGGAGCGATGGAACCCGCCAGCGCCAGCGAGCCGGCCGTGGTCGTCATGCGATCGTGCGTGGCGATGTTGTCCTTGATGAGCACCGGAATGCCGTGCATCGGGCCGCGCGGGCCTTTGGATTTGCGTTCGCGATCGAGCGCGGCGGCGATGGAGAGCGCATTGGGATTCAACTCGAGCACGCAACGCAGCGTCGGGCCGCGCCGGTCGATTTCTTCGATGCGCGCGAGATATTTTTTAACCAACGCCACTGACGAAAGTTTTCCGGAGGCGAGACGATCCTGAAGCTGGGTGATGGTGACTTCATCGAGTTCGAAGGGCTTGGGCCCAGCGGCGCGCGAGTCTTCGGTCGAAAGAGGAACTGCGGTGGCCGGGGTTAATTTCGCGAAAGTTGCCGCGCCGGTCAGGGCGCCAAGCTGAAGAAATTTTCGGCGGGTAAAGTTCATGGCGCGAGGTATTTGGGTGCGGCTATCGTGCCTCGAAACGGCGTGCGGAGGCAATACTAACTGTTACGCAATCGTCACCAGTTCTCATTTGGATTTTCGCAACAAAGGCAGGCTTTGATTCAAAGCTTGAAAAATGACGCCGGCTAAACGCCGGCGGCTACGAAATTCTTGAATTGTTATAAACGCTCAGACCGGTTCACGTCCGAACCTTGGTCGCTTTGTGCGCCCAGGCGTCGCGCACATCCCTCTGCGGCCGGGCGGCGAGGCGCAGAATGGCCTCGAACAACGCGGCGGGCGGGCGCAGCAGGAGATCTTTGACGACGTAGGAATCGGCACCCAGATCCATCGCCCGGCGCACGTCTTCGACCTGATTTGAGCCCGTGATGACGATGACCGGCAGGGTCTGCCACATTTCGTGCTCGCGAATCCAGGCCAGCAGTTCGAGGCCGTTCATGCGCGGCATTTTCAAATCCGTGAGCAGAACGATGGGCGCGGGAAATTCCGCTCGGTTGCTGTAACGGCCTTTCGCATCCAGATATTCCATGGCGCAAACGCCGTCGTGGACGAAGTGGACGGAAAAGGGAAATTTCGCCTTTTGAAATCCCAACTCCATCAGGATTTGGTCGCTCTCGGAATCTTCCGCAATCAAAATGGTTGGATGCGTATTCATGATTGGATGCCGCCGATGCTGCATAATATCGGGCGAGGACTTCCTCGACGACGACGACCTATTTCACGTAACAACCTTCGGCGAATCAAAGGCTTGGGAAAATGGGTATTTAACCCACCGGAGAGCCTTTCCATCCAAGCTGTAGCGATGAGTTGGAGCCAGGGAAAAGCCCTGCGAGTTGGTGGTCACGAGCCGACGGCGAGACGCCGTCGGCGGCACGCGGGACGCGTGCGGTCCCCAAATCCAACTGCATCGTTTCGGCTCAGTCACAGGGTGTTTCGAACCGGTTCCTTCACCGAAGCCTCGCCAAAAATCCTCGCTGCTCATCGTTGCATCTTTTCTGCAGTGCTCAGATGTCAATCCCTCTCTTTTTTCAATTCCGTTTTGCCGCCGTTTTCAATATTCATTCCTTGAGTGAAGACTTTCTATACCTCCGTTTGTCTCGCGCTGTTGACCGCTTCGCTGGCCGGGGCCGCGCCCATGCCGGTGAAATCGTGGGAGAAAAACACCGATGGCGTCGTGCTGCGACTCCAGCCGGGCACGATGAAATTGCAGGTCTGCGACAACCGCATCGTGCGCGTGCTGTACAGCCCATCGGACTCCATTCCCGATCAAAAGAGTTTTGTCATTACGAAGAAATGGCCACACGTGAGGTTTTCGGTGAATGAAAACTCCGACGAAGTGACTCTTTCCACGACCGAATTGCTGGTGTCGGTAAACCGGCGCACCGGCGCGGTGACCTTTGCGGACAAAACCGGCCACATTCTGCTGCAGGAAGCTGCGGATGGCGGAAAAGCGATGACGCCGACTGCCATCGAAGCGCAGCCAACGTTCATTTCCGAGCAGACATTTAACAGCCCCCCGGATGAGGCGTTGTATGGGCTCGGCCAATACCAGGACGGATTGTGGAATTGGCGCGGGATCCCACGCCAACTGCAACAGATCAACGGGCAAATCGGCCTGCCGATGATTGTGTCGAGCAAAGGCTACGGATTGTTGTGGGACAACGCCTCGCTCACGGATTTCAATCCGGTGGACAACGAAGTCGCACTCACGCGGGAAAATCAAACTACAACGAATGCGCCGCAGAGCCGGGAGCCCGTCGTCTCAACGTGGCACGGGAGCTTCCAATCTCGCGAGGCCGGTGATTATGTCGTGGATGCGACCACGGACAACAATCGCGTGGAATTTTCGGTCCGACTCGACGGCAAGGAACTGACCGGCGTCAGCAACTATTTCACGCCGCTCAATTTGAGCGCGCCCATTTCATTGTCCGCCAAAAAAACGTGCGACTTTACGATTCGCACGACCGGCAAGGAGCCGAAACTGTTCATTGGCGTGCGCGCGAACACAACCACGTTCCGGTCGCATTTCGCGTCGGTGATCGATTACACATTTTTTTACGGACCGGAATTGGACGACGTGGTGCGCGGTTATCGCACGGCGACCGGCGAGGCGCCGCTCTGGCCGGAGTGGGCGTATGGCTTCTGGCAATGCCGTGAACGCTATCACGACCAGAAGGAATTGCTGAATGCCGCGGCGGAATTTCGCCGGCGCAATATTCCATTGGATTTGATCATCCAGGATTGGCAGTACTGGCCGCCGCACGCCTGGGGCAACTACGATTGGGACACGAACCGTTATCCGAACCCGGCGGGGATGATCTCCCAATTGCACGCGGAAAACGTGAAGTTCATGATTTCCGTCTGGTGCAACCCCAACGGCAGCACGCGCGAGGAATTGGCCACGAACAACCTCGTCGTCAATGGCCACGTGGATGTCTACAGCCCGCGCGCGCGGCAAATTCGCTGGAACCATCTCGACGATGCGTTTTTCAAAATCGGCACCGACGCGTGGTGGGGCGATTCCACGGAACCGGGCGATGACGGCCGCGTGCTCCGGGGCCAGAGGACGTCGCTCGGGCTGGGTGATGCCGTGCAGAATGCGTTTCCGCTGTTTGCGAGCGAGGGGCTCTACGAAGGGCAACGCGCCGCGACTTCGGACAAACGCGTTTGCATTTTGACGCGCTCGGCCTTTCCCGGCAATCAGCGCTACGCGGCGGCGAGCTGGTCGGGTGACATCAGCGGCAACTGGATCACGTTCAAACGGCAGATTCCCGCGGGCCTGAATTTTTGCATCACGGGTATTCCGTATTGGACCACGGACTGCGCCGGCTTCTGGCGTTCGGGGGATCAACAATACACGTCGCCGGATTACAACGAACTGCTGGCGCGCTGGTTTGAGTGGAGCACGTTCTGCCCGATTCAACGCATTCACGGCGGCAACACGGCCACCGAGATGTGGAATTTCCTGCCCGCGACGCAAAAAATCCTGGTCGCTTACGACGAACTGCGCCATCGCATGTTGCCTTACAATTATTCCGTTGCGTGGCGCGTGACGAGCGACGGCTACACGATCATGCGGCCGCTGGCTATGGATTTTCGCGCGGACGAAAAGGCGCTGGGCATCAGTGATGAATATTTATTCGGCCCGGCGATGCTCGTTGCGCCGGTGACCGAGGCGCAGGCGACGAGTAAATCCGTTTATCTTCCCAGCGGCGCAAGTTGGGTGAATTTTTGGACTGGCGAAAAATTCGCCGGCGGCAACACGGTGAATGTTTCCGCGCCGCCGGAACAAATTCCGTTGTTCGTGCGCGCCGGTTCGATTGTGCCGCTCGGCCCGGTCGTGCAATTCGCCGGCGAGAAGCCGGCGGACCCGCTGGAGTTGCGCGTTTATCGCGGCGCGGATGGCGCGTTCACGCTTTACGAGGATGAAGGCGACAGCTACCGCTACGAGCGCGGCGTGCATGCGACCATTCCGATTTCGTGGAACGAAGAAAAGCAGACGCTCACGATTGGCAAACGAACGGGGAAATTCCCCGGCATGTTGGAAAAGAGAAGCGTGCATGTGGTGTTCGTTTCGCGCAATCACGGAGCGGGTGCGGCGGCGGAGGAAAAAGCGGACGCGGAAATTCAGTACGCGGGCAAATCGGTCACGGTTCGGCCAAAATAGAAACGCTTTCAAACTTTATTGCGCACAGTCCGCCGTTTCTCCTGCGAGCGTGGCGTCCACGGCCTGACGCAATTCCTCAGGCGTAAATGGTTTGGGGAGGAAGCGATCGGGTTTCACGGAAAAACACCACGCGTGATGATAGCCGAAGCCGGTGGCCATCAGGATGCGCAGCGCGGGATGCAACGCCACGCATTCCCGCAAAAACGGCTCGACGCGCATCGTGGGATTGTGGAGGTCCGTGATCAAGAGGGCTGGTTTTGTTTGCGCTTCACTCAGGCTTGCCAGAGCGGCTCGGCGATCGCGAAAACTTTTCACCCCGTACCCGGATTTGTTCAACACGAGCGCGTATAATTCGGTCAGGCACGGCATGTCATCCACGGCGTAAATGATCGGGGCCGTTTTGTCGGGCGAGCCAAACTGGGAATTGGCGCCGTTCGATTCCGGCGACCAGAATGCGATGGAACTGTTTGTCGGGGCAAGGGAGCGATGCAAATTTGGAAAGGGAGGAAAAAGATTATTGTGCGAATTCAAAGGAATGCCGTTCCTATAACCAGCCGGCGATCCGGCTGTGACGCGTGATCGATTTCACTACGCACAACCGGATCGCGGTGGGGGTGAGATTCGTTTCAGACAGTTGTGGCCAGGAGTGTTTTAGCATCGGAGGTGGAGTAGGACATGCCGCCCGCGCCCCAGTCGCCGCTCTTGACCTCTTCCAGCAGGACAGTCGTCAGCGGGCGAATATTTTCACCCTTGAGGGAGACCATCGTGTCGGTGAGTTGACGGATCAGTTCCCGTTTTTCTTTCGGTGTGAACACGCCTTCAAGAAGTTTTACGTTGAGCAATGGCATATTATTAAGTCGTGAGTTAATGAGTTTGTGAATGAGCGAGTGGCCGGGGCGGATTACGTCCGCCCCGGCCTGAGCTTGTGGTTATTGGATGACCACGTTGTTTCCAGTGCCGCCGTCCAGGACGTCCCGTCCCGGGCCGCCGTTCAATACGTCATCACCTTCACCGCCGAGGAGAATGTCATTTCCCTGGCTGCCGATGATCACGTCGTCTCCGGGTCCGCCGTCCACCGTGAGAATGATGACCCCAGCCTGGAGATCCGCTGCCACGATGGCGTCGTCGCCCGCGAGTCCGTTGACGAAGAGACCGTCCGTCGCCGGTTCGCTGCCGGTGATGTTCACATCGGCTTGCAGGCCGACGATGCTCACGCCCGTGGCCGGCGAGCCGCTGATGTTGATCACGTCACTGTTGGTCGTGCCGTTGATGGTTACGATATCCGCTGCGCCGTCGCCGGTCGTGGAGCCGAGCGTGGCGCCGAGGTTCAATGCGATGTTGGACACAGTCGTTCCCGAAAGGTCGTTGATCGTGATATCGTCCGCGCCGCCCAGGGCGTTGAAGGTGACGCGTTCGACGCCGTTGCAATCCATGATAATGTTGGCGACGTCGCGGGTGAATCGCAGGCGCTGGCCATTCGCCGACATGTCGATGTGCTCGGCGATATTCGCGCCGTTGAACAGCATCGTGTCGTAGCCGCCCTGGCCTTCAATGACGTCGCTGCCGTCGCCGGGGTTCCACGGGAAAACGTCATCGCCGGGGCCGCCGAACAAAACGTCCGCGCCGGTTCCGCCGATAATGATGTCATTGCCCTGGCTGCCGGTGAGTTGATCGTTGCCCGCGCCGCCATTGAGCGTCAGTTGAATCAGATTTGCGGGGAGAGCGGAGGCGTCGATGGTATCCGCGCCGTCCAGCCCGTTGATCGTGAGCGTGTCGAGATTCGATTCAGCGCCCACAACCGTCACGGCTGCCGCCAGACCCGCCACCGTCACGCCATTGGTTGAGCCGGTCACCGAAATGACGTCGTTGGTTAGCGTCCCGTTCACGATGACCGTGTCCGCCGCGGCATCGCCGCCGCCGATCGAGGCGGTCAAATCCACCACCACGTTGGAAACCGCCGTGCCGGTCAAATCGTTGACCGTGATTTGATCCGCGCCACCGAGCGCGCGAAAAACCACTTGCTCGAGGTTGTTGCAATCCATCGTGATGTTCGCGACGTTGCGGAAAAAGCGGAGTCGCTGGCCGTTGGCGGACAGGTCCACGGTTTCAGCGACGTTTGCGCCGTTGAAGAGCATCGTGTCTTTGCCGGCGTCGCCTTCGATGACATCGCTTCCGTCGCCCGGGTTCCAAACGAATTGATCATCGCCGTCGCCGCCGAACATGGTATCCGTGCCCGTGCCGCCATTGAGAATGTCATTGCCGGGTCCGCCGAGCAGCATGTCGTTGCCGCCGCGGCCGTTCAGTGTGTCGTTGCCGGCGCCGCCGTCGAGCGTGTCATCCGCGGCGCTGCCGGTGAGCGTGTCATTGCCGTCGCCGCCGCTCAGGAAAGCGGGTGGCATCGGGCCGTTGCTGTCATCCACGAGCAAGGTGTCGTTGCCGGCCAGGCCGAACATTTTGATCTGCGTGGTGTTGGCGATGGTGGGCGCGCCGCCGGAGATGATCACGGTGCCGCCATTGACCAACAACAATCCCGCCGCGTTGCGACTCACCGTGAGGTTGTTGTCGTCGTTGTCACCGGTGACCGTTAGGATCCCGCCGCTAAAAACAGCGGTGATGGTGGGAATTTCCACATCCAGTTTGACGTTGTCCGCATCGTGATGGCCGGCCGCGTCAAAGATGGTGACTTTGATTTTCGCGGCGGCTTCCTCATCTTTCTTGAATTTGAGGTCGGCCGGTACCGCGCCGGTGCCAACGAAATTCGTGCCTTGCTTCGTCAACGGGATGGTCAGCGAGTCCGGTTGAACGGGATGAAAGGTCACGCTCGCGGTTGCAATCGTCGTGTCGGGCGTCACTGCGACGGAAACAGTAAATGTCTGTCCCGCGATGAGCGGATCGGGCGATACCGTGATGGATTGAAGCGTCGGTTTGGCCCAGGCGGTTCCCAGACTAAGACTGAGCGCGAGTGAGGCGGCGAGGTGTCGAAAGCCATTTTGCTTTCGGTGCGGCGAATGGTTGGTGTGTGCAGTGTGTATTTTCATGTTTTATTTTTTTCCAGGCCGACGCGAATGCGCCGACGTGCATTTAAGAATCAAACCGCCCCGAAAAGTTCCATCACGCGAGTGGAACTAAGGTCCCAGTCGTCGTAATCGTTTGAGGTGCGATTGGCGGCGCGCGAAGAAATATTTTGCCCGGTGGTTTTCCCACTGGCCGATTCGGTGCTGTTGGGTGAGAGCAAAATTTCCCGGAGTTGTGCGAGGCCGCGGGCGATGCGCGATTTCACGGTGCCGACCGGCACGTCGAGAACCGCGGCGATTTCCTTGTAGGAACAATCCTCGAGATAATACAGCGCGACGGCCCCGCGAAAAACTTCATCGACCTTCGCGAGCGCGGGCAGCACTTCGGCGCAATCCGCGCGATTCGTGAATTCCGGAAGCTCCACGGGAAGTTGTTGCGCCACTTCTTCGAGATCGTGATGCGGAAAGCGCACCTGCCGACGGCGCACCTGCAGGAAGGCGCGATGCAGCGTGGTGTACAACCACGTTTTCACCTTGGCTCCGTCGCGCAATTGATGTCCCTTGGCGGCCCAGGTGTAAAACGTTTGCTGCGTCAAATCGCGCGCGTCGGATTCCGCGTGCGTGAGGCTCATCGCAAAGCGGAAGAGCGGATAATAATGTTCGTTCACGAGTGCTTCAAAGTGTTCGGTTGAGTTCATAGTTCGTTTTCATTCCAGTGGTTCATATTTTGAGTGACATGTTTTCCATAGCCCGCCGCTCGTCACAATGGGACTAAGAGGCGAGTGCGAGATTGGTTATGGGACGGAAGAGGAGTGGCTTCATAAAACCAGACTGCATTCCCCGCAGAATTATTTCCTCGATCGATTATGGAGCTGAAGTTCTTGTCGCGCGGTAAAATCGCTGCGGCGGGGGCGACAGTGTCGCGTCAATGAACCGGGCTGCGCCCAGACTGTTTGTGGCGGTGGCCAACTCGTTCCAGGTGAAGAGATCGTCGGAACTGAGAAGTTGGTAAACGCCCGGGGGACCGCTGGCGTCGATGGAAAATCCATCGGGCGTCGGTCGCGGCAATTCCAATTCCATCGTCAACGGATAGATAAAGACCGAAATTCCTTCGCCGCGCAGCGTCGCGATGGTGTCGGCGAGCGTGACAGCCAATGGTTCGGGCAGGACGATCGTTGTGAGCGGATTGGCGAGGAATCCCAGCGCAGTGATCTGCGTCATGTCCGGCGGCAAGGTCAGGATGGTAAAATCATTGCCGGTGACGAACAATCCCGTCAGGTTCGTCAAGCCCGGAGGCAACGTGAGATTGGCGAGTTCGTTTCCGCCGAGGTTGAGCGACTGCAAGCGGAACAAATCCGGCGGCAACACCAGATTGGTCAGTTGATTTTCACTGAGATTGATCGCGGTCAAGCTGGCCATGCCGATCGGCAGCGTCAGGTCTTCGAGATTGTCTTTGGAAAGATTCAGTAGGGACAAACGCGTCAGGTTCGTCGGCAGGAGCAGAGTGGCGAGCGGACACTCGCTGATATCGAGATAGGTCAATGCGGTCAAATCGTCGCGCAGCGTGAAACTCTGGAATTGATTCGCGCGGAGATGAAGACGGCTCAGCGCGTTCAGGCCGGTCGGCAGACTCAAATCGGTGAATTCGTTGAAGTTGAGATTGAGGTCCAGCAAATTTCCCAAATCACCAGGCAGGGCCAGATTCGTGAGCTGATTGAAGGAAAGGTCCAGCAAAACGAGGTTGCTGATGCCCGCAGGGAGAATAAAATTATCGAGTTGATTCTCATCGAGATCGAGATTCGTCAATCCGTTCAGGGTGGGCGGAAGGTTGAACGCAACGAGATTGTTGATGTGCAGATCGAGTAACTTCAAACCGGTGATATCGGCAGGTAACGTGAGGTTGGCGACCAAATTTCCTGCAACGACGAGCGTGTTCAAATGCGTTATGCCGTTCGGAATCACGCAGTTCGTGAGCGAATTAAAGCCCACATCGAGCACGACCATGTTGGTCATATACGAGGGCAGCTTGAAAAAGGTCAGCCCGTTATCCTCGATATTCAGGTTGGTCAAGCCGCTCAAGTTTGGCAGCAATGCGAGATCGACCAGGCTGTTGTCGGCGAGATTGAGCGAAGTGATGTTCGTCACACCGCCAGGCACCGAGAAGTTGGTGATCGCGTTGAAGCTGAGATCCAACGTGGTCAGGTTGATCAGTTCGTCCGGAACGGAAAAACTGGTGAGGTGGTTGCGGGACAAATTGAGCGTGGCCAGGTTTTGCGCATTTTCCAAACCGGCGACGTTGCTGATTTTTCGGCTGCTCGCATCCAGATTTGTCAAAGTGAGCAAATCCTGGGAGGTCAACGGGCCGGAGGGTTTTCGCAACGCATCACGAACGGCGGCATCGAGGCCGGAATCGGGAATGACCACTTCCTGCGCCCGGGCCGCGTTGAGGGCGCACGCCAGAATCAGGATCCAAAAAATAAATTTCTTCTTGAACATCGATAGTCCGAGCGGCGAAATGCGCGTCGGTTCCCTCCCCGGGGCTGGGACTAAAGTCCCATAAGCACATCAGATTGATGGTTGCGGTACGCAGTAGAGGAGGTAATCTGGTCCGGATTCACCTGAAGCGCTGGCGCGTTCGCGCGCGCCGATATTTTTTATGTTTTCGTTATGAAACCGCCCGTGATGGAAGAACCTGACTGGGCCGAAAGGACCAGTGCGCCGCCCACGCAGATCAAGCAAACTGACGCTGTGTTCGAGAGTTATTTTGAGCGAACCTTTGACGCGGTCTGGTTGTTTGACCCGCAAGCCGGAGTCTTCGTGGATTGTAACGAGGCGGCGGTATCCCTCTTCGGCGCGGAAAACAAGGGGCAATTGCTCCAGGTCACTCCCTCACAACTCTCGCCCGCGATTCAACCTGGCGGCGTCTCGAGCGACGAACGCACCGAGCAAATCATTGCGCTTGGTCGAAAAGCATAAAAGTTATCAGTTCGAATGGGTGGCCCGCCACATGCGCGGCCACGAAATTCCACTCGAAGTTTCGTGCACGCAGATCATCAAGGACGGCCAGGTTCTGAATGTGACGATTGCACGGGATATTTCGCAGCGCAAAAAGGCCGAGGAGGAATCGCGCGAATTAAACCAATCGCTCGAGCGCCGCGTCGAAGAGCGAACCGCCGCGCTCACCACGAGCGAAGCGCGATTCCGTGCCATGGTTGAAAATGCGCCGGATGCGATTGTGGTTTTCGACGGCGACACCGGCCGGTTCCTTTTCGGCAACGAACACGCCTGCCGGCTTTACGATGTGCCGATGGAAAAGCTGACCGAATTAACCCCGGCCGATGTAAGCCCGGAATTTCAGGCGGATGGGCGCCGTTCCGGCGAACTCGCCCGGGAGTTGATGGCGGAAGCATTGGCCGGTGGCAGGCCGGTGTTCGAATGGATTCACCGGCAGCCGAACGGTCGTTTGATTTCCACCGAGGTCCGCTTGCTGCGATTGCCTGCCGAAGGGCGGAACCTGATTCGCGCGAGCATCATGGACAACACGGAACGCAAACACGCCGAGCGCGCGATCCGCGAATCGGAAGCGAAATTCCGCGCGCTGTTCGAAGAATCGAGCCATGGGGTCGTGTTGCACGACGAAAATGAATTGCTGGAAGTGAATCCAGCCGCGGTGCGCATCATGGGCCGGCAACACGCGCACGAATTGATCGGCAAGAATCCGCGCGGACTGGCGCCGAAATTTCAGCCGGGCGGCGAAACTTCCGATGAATTGGGCGCGCGCCATATCAAGGAATGCATGGAGCGCGGCAGCGCGCGTTTTGAGTGGGTCGCGCTGGGCACCGATGGCCGGGAGATCCCGCTCGAAGTGGCACTGACGCGCATTCAATGGAGCGGCCGCGAGGTCATCCAGGCGCTCATCACGGACATCACCGAGCGCAAGCGCGCGCAGCAGGCGCTGGCCGAGAGCGAAGCGCTTTTCAGCACCGCGATCCAGGCCAGCCCCATATTCATCGCGGTCACACGCATGGAGGACAGCCGATTCGTGCTCGTGAACGACGCGTTTGTAAATTGGTCGGGATACGCGCGCAACGAAATTGTCGGGCGCAACTCATTGCAACTCGGCCTCTGGGCGGATCTGGCCGAGCGCGAGGCGTTCTGGGTTGAATTGCAACGGACGGGCTCCATCCGCCAGCGCGAGTGCCGCTTCTGCAACCGCGCCGGCCGGCGATTCACGATGCTGATTTCTCTCGAGGTCATCCAGTTGAACCATGTCCCGCACATGCTCGGCATGGCGCTCGACATCACCGAACGGAAGAAGGCCGAGGCGGAATTGCGCGAGAGCGAGCAACGGTTCAGCGCGGCGTTCCAGGCCAGCCCGGCGTTCATCGGCATCCTGCGCGCGAGCGATGAAAAATACGTGCTGGCGAACGACGCGTTCCTCAATTGGATCGGCTATCCGCTCGAGGAAGTGGCGGGACGCACCTGCGTTGAACTGGGGCTTTGGGAAGACGTTGCGGAGCGGGATTCGGTTTTGAAGGATTTGCAAACGAACGGCTTCATCCGCCAGCGCGAATGCCAATGGCGGAATCGCAAGGGCGAGCGATTCACGATTTTGCTTTCCGCCGAAACCATCAAGCTGAAGGACACGCCGCACATGCTGTCCATGGCGCTCGATATCACGCAGCGCAAGCGGGCGGAAGAGGAATTGCTGAACACGCTGGAACGCGAAAAGGAACTCAGCCAGCTCAAGAGTAATTTCGTTTCGATGGTGTCGCACGAATTCCGCACGCCGCTCGGCATCATCCAATCGTCCGCCGAATTGCTGCGCGAGTTTCATCCGCGCATGCAGGCGGGCGAGCGCGACGAGCAACTGGATTCCATCACGCGCAACACGCGGCGGATGGCGCGCATGATGGAAGACATTCTCGTGCTCAGCCGATTGGAGGCCGGCAAGCTGGAATTCCAGCCGGCGCCGCTCGATTTCAAGGCCTTTTGCACGCGCGTGGTGGATGAAGTTTCGTCCGCGACCAATGACCGGTGCGTGATTGAACTTTCGTTGAAATCAATTCCGCGCGCAAGCCAACGCCGATGAACGGCTGCTCGGCCACATTCTGCCCAACCTGCTCAGCAACGCCGTGAAATATTCCGAGCCGGGCGCGAAAGTGAGCCTCACGGTGGAGCGCGAAGGCTGCGACGCGGTGTGCATCGTTAGCGATAAGGGCATCGGCATTTCGGAAGAGGACCAGCAGCAATTGTTCAAGGCCTTTCATCGCGGCGGAAATGTCGGCACGCGGCCGGGCACCGGACTGGGGCTGTTGCTGGTGAAAAGTTGCGCGGAATTGCACGGCGGAAAAGTGCGCGTGAAAAGCCGCCTCAGCCGGGGAACAACTGTGACGGTGACGCTTCCCATATTCGGTGCGAACCATGAAAAAAATACTCGTCATTGAAGATGAGCCGGAGATGCGGCGGAACATCACCGCGCTCCTGCGCTATTACGATTACGAACCGATCGCGGCGGAAAATGGCCGCCAGGGAGTGGACCTTGCCCGCCGCGAAAAGCCGGACCTGATCCTTTGCGATGTCATGCTGCCGGAACTCGACGGCCATGGCGTCCTGCAGGCGATTCAAACGGACAGCACATTGGCGCGCACGCCGTTTATTTTTCTGACCGCCCGCGGCGAGAAGGAGGATATTCGCAGCGGCATGAATCTCGGCGCGGATGATTACCTGACGAAACCCGTGGCCAACGCCGATCTCGTGCGCGCGATCGAAGCGCGCCTGCGCCGCTCCGAGCAGCACCTGCGCCGCGAATTCCGGCCGGATTTTTCCTCGATGGAACCGTTGCAGAAACTCGGCCTGACGCCGCGCGCCACGGAAACGCTGCTCTGGCTCGCGCAGGGCAAAACCAACGCGGACATCGCCACCATCCTTGGCATCACGGAATCCACGGTGAAAAAGCACGTGCAGGAGATTTTCGAAAAACTCGGCATCGAAACGCGCGGCGCCGCGACAGTGCGCGCGTTGGAATTGCTGAATGCGCCGGTGCCCTCGGGCAATTAACGCCGCGCTGCTGCGGGTTTTTCCCCGCGCGGTTCCTTCTTGGGCTCGATCGGCGGCGGAACTTCGATGTTCAACGCCGTGCTCAAATCGATTTCGTGCTCCTGTTCCTGCGCGATGATGCCGCGCAAGACTTCGCTGAGCGCGAATTCGCCCAAAGCTTCCGCCTGGCAAATGCGTTCGCGATAGCGGCCCACCGTTTCGCGTTCGTTTTGCAGATCCGCGCGCAGCATTTCGGTGGCCTGCTTGGAAGTTTTGACCGGCTTGGGTGTGACCGCGGGCATGCCTCCGAGGTAATCGATTTGTTTCGCGATCTTGATCGCGTGCGCGAGTTCTTCCGCGGCGTGCAATTCGAGTTCCTTCGCGATGCCCATGTAGGGCGCGCCCTTCAGCACCTGGCTGTAAACCACGTAGGCGATGATCGCCTGGTATTCGCCGGCGAGGTCCTCGTTCAGGAGTTCAACCAATCGTTCGCGAGTGATTTTTGTTTCTCCGTTATTATTGTTCGTGCTCATAAATTGAAATTGCGATTGCCTTCGTGAATGGGATTCGTTCTTTGCCGAAAACCTACGCCCGGAATGGCTCGTGGAGGTATGGGGCGGTTTACCCTCAGGTAAAATCCGAAGGTCGAATCCCGAAAGCCGAAAGAAGCCCGAAAGCTGAAGACCGAACAAGTGGCACTTTATCTTTTGGTTCCGTGCACCTTCGTTGGATTTCGATATTCGGATTTCTTTCGCATTTCGGCCTTCGGCCTTCGGATTTTTTACTGCTCGCATTCCCGCATTGCAGAACGAATCGAATCAGCTAAAGTTCCACAGCGAGAGCCCATTTCCTTATGCCGACCGAAACCTTCAAAGCGAGCCGCTGGACCAAGGGAAACTTTCTGTTTCCCACTTACATCGAAGTCAACGAGCAGGCCGTCACGCGGCACAAGCGCTCCTGGTTCAGCCGCGATGAAATCAGCGTCAGCATGAGCAAGGTCGCGTCGGTGCACATCAAGACGGGCATGATTTTTTCGGATATCCTGATTGAATCCTCCGGCGGCTCCGACCCGCTCGCGAGCCATGGGCACACGAAGTCGGACGCCAAGCGCATCAAGGAGTTGGTGGAGACGTATCAGTCGGCTTTTGCGAGGAATCCGACGGTGCAGTAACGCATCCGCGTCCAGCCGCCCGTACTTCCGAATCTGCGGAAAAATCATCGCGATGGCGACCACCACGCCGATCGTGCCAAATCCCCCCAGCACCACTGAAAGCACGGCGCCCAGCGCCGATGCTGTTGCCGATGACCGGCCCAAAAGCTGCGCCACGCGTCGCCGATTCAAATTCTCCCAGTTCATTGGAAGTGCCGATGAAAAGATTGTTCACGGCGGAAACGCGGCCGCGTTTCTCATCCGGCGTGAGCAATTGCACCAGCGTGTGCCGCATCACGACGCTGATATTGTCCACCACTCCGCAGAGGAACAGCATCAGGAACGACAGCCAGAACCAGCGCGACAGCCCGAACCCGATCGTCGCCACGCCAAACGCAGTCGACCGCCCAGCAGCAACGAATGCCCGGCTTTTTGGATCGGCGGGCCGGTGCGCGAGAATGAACGTGCATACGAGCGAGCCGACCGGCAGGGCGTCCTGCAAAAAGCCGAGCCCCAACGGGTCCCGCCCTCAAAATCAGGTCAGCGTAAACGGGCAGCAGCGCCGTGGCGCCGCCAAGCAGCACCGCAAACATGTCCAGCGAAATGATTCCCAAAATAATTTTGTTTTGAAAAACGAAGTCAAATCCAGTCAGCAGCGTTCTTGAACGACATTTTTTCCCGGCTCGCCACCACATGATGCGTGTGGATTTGCGTCATCATGAAACAGAAAATGAGCTGGCCGCACATATTGATCGCGTAAATCGGAAACGCGCGGTGCCCGGCCCACAAATGATGGCGCCGCGCGGCCGCGGGCCCGATGATGGAAGCCAGTTGAAACGTTGTCGCGCTCCAATTGATCGGCGAGCGACAAATCCTTGCGATCCACCAGCGAGGGCAGGAAGGAAGCGCTGGCGGCGGTTTGGAAAGTGCGCGTTGCGCCGTTGATGAACAGACAAACGTACATCAAGAACACCGGCGCCTGATAATACGAAATCAACGTCAGGCCGAGGCTGGAAGCCGCCATCACCACCGTCATCAGTGTGATGATCTTTTTGCGGCTGAAATTGTCCGCCATGTGCCCCGCCGGCAGCGTGAACAAAATCATGGGCATGACCTGCGTGAGGCCCACGTACGAGAGCATCATGAGGTCATGCGTGCGGTTCCAAAGCTCCCAACCGATGGCCAGGGCGAGCATCTGCTGGCCAATGATCGCGATCAGCCGGCCGGAAAGGTACAGCCGCAAATCGCGATTGCGCAAAATCGCGTAGGCGCGATTTTTGGCGGTTAACTCGCCTTCGCCGGCTGTTTCGGACGAAAAATCATCGGTGTTCATCAAGAATGATGCGGGAAGTTAACCGAAATTTTCGCGAACGTCGAGTTTGCTTAGTGGCACGGGCGTCTCGCCTGTGCAAACCGAACACACAGGCGGGACGCCCGTCGCCACTATTCCGACAGCACCCATTCGCCTTCTTCCGGCGTGGTTTTTCGCGCCGCACCGTAAACCGAGATGCGATTTTTCCCGTCCGCCTTGCTGCGGAACAGGCAATCATCCGCCGCCGCGAGCAATTCGCGCTTGTCCTGCGCGTCGTGCGGAAACGTCGCCAGGCCGAAGGACGCCGTGACGTGCGCATTGATTTTTTCCTTTTGCAGGAACGGCGTCGTCACGATGGCGCGGCGCATCCGCTGAACTCGCTCAAGCGCCTGGCTTTTGCCCTGGCGCGGCAGGATCACCACAAACTCGTCGCCACCGTAGCGCACGATGCGATCATCCTCGTCCAGCTCGCGATGGATGGCTTGCGCGACCTCCTTCAAAATTTTGCTGCCCAGCAAATGCCCATGCGTGTCCACCACGCGCTTGAAATTGTCCAAATCAAGAAAGACGAGCGAAAGTTCCTGGTCATGCGCATCCGGCGCGCTCATGAAACGGTCGAGATAGCGATGCAGGTAACGCGTGTTGTTGAATCCGGAAACGTCGTCCGTCACCGAAAGCTTCAGCACGCGATCATGTTCTTTTTTCAAATCGAGCGAAAAGCGATGCAGCCGCAGCAGGTTCGCGACGCGCGCGCGCAGCTCGGTTTCGTCCATCGGCCGCAGGATCAAATCGTCGACGAGCTTGCCCAGGTGCCGCGTCGGCGTGCTGTTCGCGCGCGAATGAGCCACCAGCAAAAACGGCAGCAGGACGGGTTCCTCGGATTTGCGGCGCTGGCGGATTTTCGGTTGGAACGTTTTCAGGGTGGGCCCGTCCACGATCGCGAGATCGAAGCGTTCCTCAAGCAATTCGTCGGTATGCGCGGAAATGAGGTCGTACGCGGGCGCGAGCCAGTCCTCCAGCAAATGCCGGTCCTGGCGATTCTTCACTTGGATGAGAATACGCTCGCGTTCCATTGGGTCGCTTTCCCCTAATTTACACCGAACCGGCGTTTGACCAAATGGGGAGATTACAGGCACACTACCCAAACGGATGAAATCAGCCAATCCAGTCATTAAATTATCGGCGCCCGCCACGAAGGAATTTTGGGAAATCCCCGTCGTGTTCGAGGATGAACACCTGCTCGCGCTCGATAAACCCGCGAGCCTGCTGACTTCGCCCGACCGCTACGACCCGAATCGGCCGAACCTGATGAAGCTGCTGCACGCCGGCATTGCCGAGAGCAAACCCTGGGCGCGCGAACGCGGGCTGACGTATCTGTCCAACGCCCATCGGCTGGATTTTGAAACGAGCGGCATCATCCTGCTCGCCAAGAACAAGGAAATGCTGGTGCAACTGGCGGATTTGTTCGGCGCGGAAAAACCGGTGAAGAAATACGTCGCACTCGTGCAAGGCGCGCCCGTCGAAGATGAATTTGAAATCGACGCCAAACTCGCGCCGCATGCAACGCGGCTCGGCATGATGCGCGTGGATCCGAAGAACGGGAAAAAATCGCTGACGAAATTTACGGTGCTGGAAAAATATTCGCGCTGGACGCTGATGCGCTGCGAGCCGTTGACGGGCCGCACGCACCAAATCCGCATTCACCTCCGCCACGCCGGCTTGCCGATCGTCGGCGATCAATTGTACGGCGGCAAACCGCTATGGCTATCGCGCCTGAAACCGGGCTACCGCCTGAAGCCGGGCAGGGAAGAACGCCCGTTGATGGCGCGCGTGGCGCTGCACGCGGAGAGTTTGGAGTTGAAACATCCGGCGACCGGCGAACTGGTATCTATTACCGCACCCTGGCCGAAGGATTTGACCGTGGCGGTGAAATATTTGCGGCAGTATGCGGGAGCGGGAGTGAGAGTTCCCATGGCCGACAACGAAGAAGAAAGTCAGGATCAGTAGCCGCCCATTTCAAAAGTTATAGAATCCGGAATGGCTAGCCCATTGGTAATCGAGAGCGTCACGGGCTTCGATCTGAGATTTCGGTCCGGTAGGATGAGGGTCCACGTCGCCTGGCCATCTTCTTGATTTATGCGGTACCAACGAAGGCTCAGGTCGCTACCGCTTTGAGATCCATGACTTCCTGAGCTATCCTCGATTAGTTCGTACGAGCCGGGGCAATTAGTCAAAACTTCACCGGTGGGAAGTCGAATGCGCGCAATCAATGCGGGAAGTCCCCGAATAGCGTGGTCGCTTCGATGAGATAGCAATTCTTGTTGTTCCTGGAGAAATTTTGGCCACGCAGAGCCTGAAACGAAATCCCGCATTCCGTCTGCCCGGATGATGGAGTGTCCTCCGTTTTCTGGACGTTGCCCATTGTGTCCAAGGCCGACCTTGTCCCACACGATTGCGATGCGAGGATCGTCTGACAAACTTAAACCTTCAACGTAATGCCATCCGCACGATTCCGGCCCAAGTTTTCCGTTTGTGCTTAATGCGCGTTCGACGGTTTCGAGAGGAACTGTTTTGCCCCGCAGTAGATTGGCATCTGCGTAATTGCTGTAAAGCAGGCTCAGAGATGCTTCTGGGGAACCTCCGCCGGAGGGGAACCTTCCACCGTGATCCTCAGCATAATCTACCAGAGCACGCCCGAGCAGAATGTCGCAACAGTGGCTCCAGCCGTAAGGGAATCTGTAATGATACAGGCCGAATCCAATCGCTACGCCAAGTAGGATTACAAATACGATGGATAAAAACGCTCTTTTAGCCTTCGACTCCCTCATTGGAGCAGCAGGAATTGCGTCTCCCTCACTCATGTCCCAATTCAATCACGAGACGGCCCAGTTTAAAATCGATTTCTGCACGTGCAGCCGGTTCTCGGCTTCGTCGAAGATCGTTTGCGCGTTGGCCTCGAACGTCTCCTCGTCGATTTCCTTGCCGCGATAGGCGGGCAGGCAATGCATGACGAGCGCGTTCTTTTTGGCGAGTTTCACCAGCGCTTGGTTGATCTGATAGCCCTTCAAAATCTTCACGCGCTCGGCGGCTTCGGCTTCCTTGCCCATGGAAATCCAGACATCCGTGTAGAGCAAATCAGCGCCCTTGGCGGCCGCTTTGATGTCCGCTGAGGCTGAAATATTTCCGCCCGCGCGCTTCAAAATTTCTCTCGATGGTTGAAATTCCTTCGGCGCCGCGATGCGCAAATTAAATCCAAATTTTGCCGCGGCAAAAATCCACGAGTTCGCCACGTTGCACGCGCCGTCGCCGATGAACGCGACGGTTTTGCCGGCGATGGACCCGTGCTTTTCCTGGTACGTAAAAATGTCCGCGAGAATCTGGCAGGGATGCTCGTCGTCCGTGAGCGCGTTGATGGTCGGGATTTTGGAATAGCTCGCAAAATCCTCCACGTCGCTCTGGTGGAACGTGCGGATGACCGCGCCGTGAATCATGCGGCCCATGACGCGCGCGGTGTCCTTGATGGGTTCGCCGCGGCCAAGCTGAATATCGTTCGCGCTGAGAAACATCACGTTGCCGCCGAGTTCGCGAATGCCGACCTCGAACGAGACGCGTGTGCGCGTGGACGCCTTGGCGAAAATCAGCGCCCAGGTCTGGCCCGCGAGCGGTTGCGCCTGGTGATGGCCGCGCTCCCGCTTCATCGCCGTCGTGGCCGACAGGATTTTATCCATGTCCGCGCGGGACAACGTCTCAATGCTCAGCAAATGTTTCATGCCGGGAAACGGGGAGTTTGCCGAATCGTGGAGAATTAACCAGCCAATTTTGCGGCGACGGATTCGATGATTTTCAAGCCTTCCTCCGCCTCGCCCTGGCTCAAATTCAACGCCGGCAGCAGCCGAATGACATTCGCGCCCGCCGGAATGGTGAGCAATCCCGCCGCGTGCAGAAGATTCACGAATCGCACCGCCTGGGTTTTTGTCGCGTCGCCCGGCAGGCTCTTGATATTCTCCGCGAGTTCAATGCCGATCATCAAGCCCACGCCGCGCGTCTCGTGAATGACGTGCGGATATTTCTTCGCGAGCGCCTGCAAATTCGCTTTGAGAAAATCGCCCATCGTGCGGGTGTGGTCGGCGAGTTTTTCCTGGCGAACGATTTCAAGAATTTTCAACGCCACCGCGCAACCGAGCGGCGTGCCGCCGAACGTGGAGGCGTGCGTGCCGGGTCCGAGCAAGTCGCCGTAGGGCGCGCGCGCCCAGAAAGCGCCGATCGGAAAACCGCCGCCCAGCGATTTCGCCATCGAAATGCCATCCGGCAAAAATGTGTCCGCGCCCGGCGTGTTTTCCAGGATGCGCTGGAAGGATTGGAATCGGCCCGTGCGGAAATAGCCGTCCTGCACGCCGTCCATGAGCAGCAGCATCCGTTTTTCATCGCACAACTTTCGCAGGCCGAGCAGGAATTCCGGGCTCGCCATCGTCAAGCCGCCTTCGCCCTGGATGCCTTCGATCAGAATCGCGATGGTGGAAGGCGAAATCGCCGCGCGCACCGCCGCGAGGTCATTGTAAGGCACGTGCCGGAAGCCGGGCATCATCGGCTCGAAACCCTTTTTCACCTTGTCCTGGCCCGTCGCGGCAATGCCCGCCAGCGTGCGGCCGTGGAAGGAATTGATGGCGGTCAGAATTTCGTAACGGCCTTCGTCGTGGCCGAATTTCCGAGCGAGCTTGAACAAACCTTCGTTCGCCTCCGCGCCGCTGTTGCAGAAAAACACTTTGCCGGGTGCGATGAGATTCACGATCGCCTCGGCCAGCCGGCCCTGCGGCTCGTGATAATAAAGATTGGAGATGTGCACCAGCTTGCGTGATTGCTCGATGAGCGCCTCGGTGATGGCCGGGTGCGCATGGCCGAGCGCGGTCACCGCAATGCCGCCGCCCAAATCGAGATAGCGCTTGCCGGTGACGTCGAACACGTAACTGCCCGAGCCGTGGCTCAGCGCGATATCAAAGCGCCCATAGCTCGGCACCACGTTTTTTTGGAACAACGCCTGCACGCTCGCGACATCGTTGCGCACGATGGGCGGCACGGATGGAACTATTTCTTTCATGTTTTGCGAACCAACGGGTGCAATATGTAGCACGAGTTTTCGCAGATGAAAGAGGAATGTTATCCAATTTCAGGAGCCTTGTAACCAATGGGTTGGCTGGTAGGGCGCGTCGCTCCCTGCCGCCGAATTCATTTTGAAACTCGCACTAAGGCTTCGTCGCCAAAATCAGCGGCGAATGGCTCCGCACATCGAGCGCGCGCGGATTTTTGAAACCGGCTTCGCGCAGCCATTGGCTCATTTCGGCAAAGGTGAACGTGTCGCCTTCGGTCGAGTTCACCAGCATGTTCACGGCAAAAATGAGCGGCGCGGGCGGCCCGGTGCGCGCGTCGTTGGGCACGAATTCCGCAATCACGATGGTTCCGCCCGGAGCCAGCGCTTTGAAAACTTTGCGCAGCAATCGCTGGCTGCGCGCGCGGCCTTCGCTGTGCAGAATATGGCCGAGCGTGGCGATTTGATATTTTGAGCCAAAATCAGCTTTGAGAATATCACCCGGAATTCCCGTCAGCCGATTTCCCACACCGTGACGCTTCGCGACTTTTTTCGTCACCTTCAAAACATCCGGCCAGTCGACCGCCGAAATCCGCACGAGCGGCGATTGTTGCGCGAGCGCGATGCCCCAGACACCCGAGCCCGCCGCGATGTCCAGCACGCTCACCGGCTTTTTGCTTTGCGAAATTTTCAGGTGCTCGCCGAGCAATTGCGCGGCGTGGTAGCCCATGGGAAACAACGCTTCCACAAAGCTGGCGAAGAACGCCGCGCCGGGCTTGGGGCTGTTGACAGCAATGGCCGGTTTGCCAGTGCGCACCACGCGATCGAGTTCCATCCAGCGCGGAAGAATCTGCGAGGACATGTGTTTATAGATGCCGCCGAGAAAGGCGGGCTTGGTCGAAACCAGAAACGCCGCGCTTTCAGGAGTCAATTGATACCGTTCACCTTTGCGCGAAAGAAAATTGAGCCCGACCAGCGCATTCGCGATGGCGGTGAGACCGCGCGCCGACGCTCCGGATTTTTTCGCGAGTTCCTTGATCGTTTTCGGCGATTCGTGCAGCAGGTCGAAAACGCGATGCCGCACGGCGGCTTCGATGATGAGTGTTGGCGCGTAGCCCCAGGCAAATTGCATGACGCGCTCGGGAGTGACAGGGTTTTTCATAGGAGCGTTTAATCTATGCATGCCGCCGACGGAGTGCAACCACAAGCAGGTTACAGCACCAGGGCTAACGCAATTAATTTCCCTTGAAGCGCAGGCGTCCTCGCCTGCGAGTTTCGGCACCGTCTCGGTGCCGGATCCTTTATCGTCCAATTGTGTCGCAATCGGGCGGCGGCGAGACGCCGCCGAAACTCGCAGCCGGGACGGCTGCGCCACATTTAAATGGGTGAGCCCTGGGTTACAGCACCACTTCGGTCCCGACGCCTTCGTCCGTAAAAATTTCCAGCAGCACGGAATGCGGCACGCGGCCGTCCACAAACGAAACTTTTTCCACGCCGGTTTTAATGGCGGCGACGGCGCTGTCCACTTTCGGAATCATTCCCTTGTCGATGATGCCCGCCTTTTTCAACTCAGCGACGGCTTCAGTTTTAAGATTCGAAATAATCGAATCGGGATTCTTCGGATCGCTCAACAAACCGGGAACGTCGCTCATGAACACGAGCCGCTTCGCGTTCAATGCGATGGCCACTTGCGCGGCGGCAACGTCCGCGTTGCAATTATAAACGTGCCCATCCTCTCCGCGCGCCGTCGGGCTGATGACGGGCGTGATGCCTTGCTCAATGCATTTCAACAGCGGCGCGGTGTTCACGCCCACCACTTCGCCGACAAAGCCAATGTCGATTTTCGAGCCCGGATGTTCCTTATCGTCGAGCCACAACTTGCGGCACTTGAAAATATCCGTGCCGGCAAAACCTTGCGCTGCGCCGCCAAGCGAATTAATGGCGGCGACCACCTCGGGATTGATCTCGCGCGAGAGCACGTCGTCCACGATTTTCACCGTGGCTTCATCCGTGACACGCTGGCCCTGGATAAAATTTGCCTTCAGCCCGGCTTTTTCCATCGCGCGCGTGATGGCTTTGCCGCCGCCGTGCACGACGACCGGATTGATTTCCACCGCTTCCAAAAAAACGATATCGCGCGCCACGCTGTTGCGGACTTCCGCGTCGGGCGAGTCCATAAAGCTGCCGCCATATTTGACGATGAAAGTGGCGCCGCTGAATTTCTGGACGTACGGAAGCGCTTCAAGAAGCGTCTCGGCTTTGGCAATCAGGTCTTGCATCAAGTTTTTGGTTCGATTGGTTTGAAATAATGAATACGGGCGTGGGGATAGTTTTTAAGCTTGGTATCAAAAGTTACAAGCCTGAGGTTGAGTACGCGCGCGGTGGCGACGATGAGTTCATCCGCCGGATCGTTGGTGGGAAATTCGGGCAAGCGCGCAGCCTCCACAATGATTTCCGGGCTTAACGCGACGATGTGAACGTTTTCCGGCACTGCCGCTTTGAACCAAGCCGTTAACTCCATTGGCAGCGGCAATTTCCCTTTTTGGTTTTTCTTCGCAATCTCCCAAAGCGTAAAGATGCTGACACCCAGAGTTTCGTCAGGATTGGCCACCAATTCCTTGACGAACCGGGGCAATGTCTCTGGATTCAATGCGCTTCGCAGCCACGCGCTGGTATCCAGCAGATAATTCACTTGAGCGCCTCCCAATCGGCGTTCACCGGCTCATCGATATCCGCCGGCAACGGGTAAGGGCTGGGCGTTGCTCCGAGCAATACCTTTGCCTTCCCGCTCGATTTTGGCACTAGTTCGGCGATCGCTTTGCCGCGCTTCAGAATTTCAATGGTTTCGCCCTTCTCCAGCCATTTTGAAAGGCGGCCAAAATCATTTCGCAGCTCGCGTACTGTGGCTGTTTTCATGGTGATACATTTGTCTCACCAGTCGTTTTTGTCAATGCCTTTACTTCGCCGCATTCGCGCCCGGATATTTGATGCGAACCGAGTAGAATCCCGTGCGCGCGCAAATGAAAAGCGTCTTGTGGTCCTTGCCGCCGAAAGAAACGTTCGCCGGCATTTCGGGCACGGGAATAATGCCGAGTTCCTGCGCCGACTTGTCAAAGACACGCACGCCGCGCCGGTTGTTGGTCAGGTACAGATTTCCCTGGTCATCAATGGTCATCCCATCCGAGCCGGCATTTGCCGCGAGACGCTTGTTCGTCAAGGAACCGTCCGCCTGAATTTCGTAGCCGTAAGTCTTTCCCGCCTGGATATCGGCGACAAACAACGTCTTTCCGTCCGGCGTGCCAATGATGCCATTCGGCTTCTGATAATCCGTGATGACGCGCTTGAACGTTTTGTGATCAGGCGACAGGTAATACACCGCCTCCACATCCTGCGGGCGCATTTTGTAATCCCACCACGGGCGTGCGTAAAAGGGATCCGTCAAATACATGCTGCCGTTGGGCGCGACCCAGACGTCATTCGGCCCGCACAGCTTCTTGCCGTCGAAGGAATCAATGATCACCGTCTCTTTGCCATCCGGCGCGATGGACCACAGCGCGGTTTTTTCGTCCGCGCACGCGATCAGATTTCCCTTCGCGTCAAAAAACATTCCGTTCGCGCGGCCCGCCGGATGTTTGAACGTGGACAGCTTTCCGTCCGTGCTCCATTCGAGAATGCGGTCGTTCGGTTGATCGGTGAAAAAAACGTTGCCGTGCGCATCGCAAGACGGTCCTTCGGCGAAGCCGAGATCACCGGCGAGCTTTTCGACTTTGGCGCCCGGTTCGACGACGGATGGCATTTCGTTGTTGGTTTGTGCGGTCGCGGACAAGATGCATCCGGCGAGCGCAACGATCAAGGCGGCAGAGGCTGGGGTTTTCATCTCATTTAATTTCCGTCTAATTAAAACCAAGTTGCGGCGCAAGGAAAGAAATGTTTCTCGGCACTGAGTCAACCTCAGAAAGTGGTTACCCGGTCAAAAAGCTTGCGCGGAAACGAAACCTTTGACGTAATGACACCGTCTTTTCAGCACACGCTTGATTTCAAAATTATGCGCATTATTAACACGACCCTACTCGCTGTTTCCCTGCTCGCCACACAACAATTGATCGCCGCAGAAAAGTGGACTGATCTCTTCAACGGGAAAGATCTCACCGGTTGGACGCAAAAAACCGGCAACGCGACTTACTCCGTCGATGACGGTTGCATTGTGGGCACGATGAACACGCCCGGCAACGGCACGAACAGTTTTTTGTTCACCACAAAGAACTACGACAATTTCATTCTCGAAATGGATTTCAAGGCCGACCCGCGCGTGAACACCGGCCTGCAGATTCGCAGCGCATATGCGGATAAGCCCGTTTCCACGCCCGCGCTCAAGGGCGTCAAAGTGGTGCCTGAAGGATATGTTTATGGCTACCAGGTTGAAATCGATACGGACCTCAAAGGCAAAACGTTCACCGGCGGCATCTACGACGAGCATCGGCGCGGCGTTTACCTCGATCCCGACGACGGCCAGAATGGGCCGCACGGAAAAGCCTTCACGGCATTGAATCGTAAAATCACCAAGCCCGACGATTGGAATCACCTCCGCGTCGTCGCCATTGGCGATCATATTAAGACCTATCTCAATGGCGTGCTGCGCGCGGACATGCATGATGCCGTGGATGCGAGCGGATTTTTCGGCCTGCAAGTGCACAACAGCAAGGAAGCCAGCGCCAACGGTGCGCAGGTGCGTTTTAAAAATATTCGCATGATGGCCGCCTCTCCGGCCGACGACAAACCCGAACCGCCGGCCAATGTGTTGACCGACAAAGAAAAAAAGGACGGTTGGCGTTTGCTCTGGGACGGCAAGACCACCGAAGGCTGGCAGAGCGCGATCGCGCCCGGATTCCCTGAGGAAGGTTGGGAGATTCACGACGGCATATTGATGGTGACGAATGACAACGGCGCGGAATCCCAGCGCGGTGGCGATATTATCACCAAGGAGCGCTTCTCGAATTTCGAGCTGAAGGTGGATTTCAGGTGCACGCCCGGTTGCAACAGCGGCATCAAATATTTCGTGCAACCGAATCTCGGCGCGATCACCGGCACCGGCGCGAAAGCGCCCATCGGTTCCGCGCTCGGACCGGAATATCAGATCCTCGATGACGAGCGTCATCCCGACGCCAAGCTTGGCCGCGACGGAGACCGCACGCTGGGCTCGCTCTACGATTTGAAACCGGCCTCGGCGGACAAGAAACCGAATTACATAGGCGAATGGAATCACGCGCTGATCATTGCCAAAGGCAAGCACGTTGAACACTGGTTGAACGGCGAAAAAATTCTCGAATACGACCGCGGCTCGGCCGAATTCCGGGATCTGGTCGCGAAAAGCAAATTTCACAACGTGAAAGACTTTGGCGAATGGCCCGATGGCCACATCCTCCTGCAGGAACACGGCAGCCAGGTCGCGTTCCGCAACGTCAAGATTCGCGTGCTCGACGCGAAATGAGCGATACAAAATAAATTCACGTTTTACCCCTATGAAACGCCAGAATCGTCGGAGTTTTCTCAAGACATCCATCGCCGGCACCGCCGGACTCGCGGTATTGCCGAATATCATGCCGCGTTCGCTGTTCGCCGCGGACGCGCCCAGCAAGCGAATCAATGTCGTGCTCATCGGCTGCGGTCGTGAAGGCACCGAAGATGTGAAGGGCACGCTGGCTCATCCGCTTGTGCGAGTGGTGGGCGTGTGCGATCTCGACAAAAAGCGCCTCGCTACCGCGCAGCAAATGATCGAGAACTTCTACGAGAAAAAGGGCGAGTCCGAAGCCAGTGTGTTGACGTTTCACAATTACCACGACGTGCTTTCGCGATCAGAGATTGACGCAGTCATCGTCAGCGTGCCGGATCATCAGCACGCGCTCGTCGCCAGCAGTGCCGCAATTGCCGGCAAGCATATCTACGTTCAAAAACCGATCACCTATTCCATCGCGGAATCCATCGCGCTGCGTTCCGCCGTGCGCGCGAAGAAGGTGATTTTGCAGGCCGGTTCGCAGCAACGATCAGAACATCCGTTCACGGCCTTTCGCCCGGCGTCGGAAGCCGCGCGCAACGGTCGCCTTGGTAAGCTGACGAGAATTGAAGTCGGTATCGGCATGGACAAACCGAGCGGCAAACCGCCCGAACCGATGCCCGTGCCTGCGAACCTTGATTACGAACATTGGCTCGGACCGGCCCCCGAGCAGCCTTACATGGAAGGCCGCGTGCACCCGCAGGAAGGCCTTGGCCGACCCGGCTGGATCACGACTGAGGATTTCGGCCTCGGCATGATCACCAATTGGGGCGCGCATCATCTCGACATCACGCAATGGGGCATGGGCATGGAACTCAGCGGGCCGCAGACCATCGAGGCCACCGCGCAGTTCATGAAGAATGACGTCTGGACCGTGCACGAGGGTTATCACGTGGAAATGACCTATGCGAACGGCGTGCAGGTCGTCCTGGATAACAAATTCGAAAACGGCATCAAATTCATCGGGACGGAAGGCTGGGTGTTTTGCGCGCGCGGCGCGGTGCGTGTGACCAGCAGCGATCCGAATATGCCGACCGATCCCAGCAAAGGCCCGCTCCGCGCGAGCGATCCGAAAATCCTTTCACCGCTCCCCGCCGACGCCAAACGCTGGCCGAAGAGCCCGAACCATTATTTCAATTGGATCGACAGCATCCTCGCGAACGAAGACCCCATCGCTCCGGTCGACCAGGCCGCGCGCAGCCTGCAAGCCTGCGCCACCGCTTGGATCGCCATGAAGCTCGGACGCAAACTCACCTGGAATCCCGACAAGGAAATGTTCGTGAACGACGACGCCGCGAACGCCATGTGCGACCGCAAACCGCGCTCTGCCGATTACGACATTCATGCCGTGTTGAAGAAAGCCGGTATCAAAGCCTGAGTTCGTGAGCGGGCGCTTCCGCGACAACGAGCCGCGGACTTTGGAGTGGACATTCTCAGGCGATTCGTGTGCCATCTGCGCACCGATGAAAGAGGATCTGCAGGCGGCGCCACTCGCCGGCGCAGTAACAGCAGAACCACGGCGAACCCGCGATTATTGGGTGCTGCCTCTGGTCATCGCCGTGCTCACCCTGGTGACATTGCGGCTGCCACAGGAAGTTCGGAAGGGAGTCGTCGGGGATTCATGGAATGCCGCGCTCGTTTACGCGCACGTTCACGGGTTCAAATTTGGAGATAACGTAGTCTTCCCATACGGGCCCCTCGGTTATCTCACTATCAACCATTTCGTGTCCGACACCGCTACGCAACGTTTGTTGCTGGGGCTATTAATGACGACACTGACCGTAGGGGGGCTGTGTCTGCTGGCTTGGCGGATGAAACGGCTCTGGCGAGTGGCGTGGATAATCCTGTTTGTGATTCTTTGCGGAGCGCTGCACCGGGCTGGTGACGATCTTTTTTGGGAACTCTCGCTGTTTGCGTGGGGATTGCTGTGTCTGCTGGAATCGGGGCGACGTTTGAAATGGGCCATCGGCTGTCTGCTGGTAACGGCTGTGTTGGCGGCATTGATCAAAATCTCATCGGCTGTGTTGGCGTTTCTCGCAGTGGGAACAGTGGCGTGCGATTTGATCTTGCGAACGCGCGCACCGCTGGCAGCGAAAGTTGTCGGGATATTCTGCGTGGGATGGCTGGCGGCATGGGTGCTGATCGGGCAAACGCTGGCGAGCGTGCCGATTTTTTTCCAACATTGGCTGCAAACTGCCCGCGCTTACAATGACGGGATGTCGCTGGACGGGGGCAGTGTGGCAATCGGGTTGCTGATGTTGGCTGCCGGTACTCGTGGCGTGCGTGCTGCGTGTGACGACAATGGATTGGCAGGATGAAGGGCGGCTCAAATTGCGGAAAAAATTGCTGCTGACGTGGCTGGCCGCCCAGATTTTTTTGGCCTGGAAATACGGGTACGTGCGTTCGGACCAGGATCACATGGCGTTTTTCTTGATGTTGTTGCCGATGATGGCGCTGATGCTGGAAGCATTGCCCGCCTCTCCTGAGCGCTGGCAATGGGCGGGCCGGGCGGCGGCACTGGCATGCGCGGCAGTGACATTTTGCGTGATGTTTGTCGCGAGCCACAGTTTTCTGATCAAGTCCGTGGATTGGAGCGCGGGGTATGCGAAGGACAACCTCCGCGCCCTTTGCGAGCCGGTTGCTTACGCTCACCAAAAAATCGAACTGCAAAAGGTGAAGGAGGCGAAAATGCTATTGCCCGTGGCGAGTCAGATAATTAATCGCGCAACGGTGGATGTGTTCGGAGAATATCCCATTTTGGCTATTTTCAACGGATGGAATTATCATCCGCGGCCGGTGATCCAAAGTTACGCTGCCTGCGGGCCCCAGTTGATGGAGTTGAACGAACGATTTTTCCTCTCCACTAACGCGCCGGAATTTGTGCTGTTCGATCTGGACGCAATCGACAACCGGTTTCCCGCGATCGAAGATGCGCTGGCACTGCGGGCAATTTTGTGCAACTACCAATTGGTGACGAACGACAACGTGTATTTGGTGCTGCATCACGTGCGGAATGAACCGGCAAAATTGAAGCTGATACGCGAAGGCGACGTGGCCTGGGATGCGCGCATCGAACTGACAAATACAGCGACGAATCTATGGCTGGCACTGGACGCGCAGCCAAGCCTGACGGGGTGGGCGCGGCAGTTTCTCTACAAGGAGCCGGAAGTAATGATGAGTGTGTGGTCGGGCACGAACGCAAAGCCAAATAGCTTCCGCGTGCCAGTCTCGATGCTTAAGGCTGGATTCGTTGCAAGTCCCGTGCTGCTTTCGCCGACAGATGTTGGTCGGTTGTGCGAGGGAAAGGAGCTGGCGAACGCGACGGGGGTGCTGTTGGATCAAGGCCAGGCGGGTGCCGGGCTTTGGCAGCCGGAGATTCATTACCGGCTTTATACGATCGAGAACCTCTTGCCAACGCAGGGGAAATGGGCGATGAAGCCGCGGCTTGCGGAATCCTTATCCTCCCAATGACGCCGGGTCGCCCACATCGCCCTTATTGAAATCGACGTATTCCTCCGTCAAATCCGCCGCATACATCACCGCGCTCGCCTTGCCGAGATTCAGGTTGATGTGCAAATCAAATTCCTTCGGCGCCACCGCCGCGCACAATTCCTTGAACGTCGCCTTCGTCGGCTGTCCGCGCTTGAGGCTCCACAAAATCTTCTTACTTCCCGAGGCGCTGTAACCGATATCAATTTTTTCCTCCACGACCGTCGCCGGAGAATAACCAATCGCATCAATAATACGGCCCCAATTCGGATCGCCGCCGTGCCAGCTTGTCTTCACCAGTGCGCTGTTCGCCACCGCGCGCGCTGCGGCATCGGCATCGCCAATCGATTTCGCGCCATTCACACGCACCGTCACCACGCGATTCACTCCCTCACCATCACGCACAATCTTTTTGGCGAGCTCAAGGCAGACGTAATTGAGTGCAGTCTGGAACATTCCGACTTCTGACTTCTGGCTTCTGACTTCTGCATTTCCCGCCATCCCATTCGCCAAAACCAGCACCGTATCATTCGTGCTCATATCGCCGTCGACCGTTATGCGGTTGAAACTCCGCGCCACCGATTCCCGCAATGCCGCCTGCAACGCCTTCGCGCCAATCGCCGCATCCGTCGTGATGAAACAAAGCATCGTCGCGTGCAATCCCGCCGGAAACGCCGCCGGGCGCTTGCCGGTCGCGGACATGCCCGGCTGAATCATCCCCGCGCCTTTGCACATGCCGCCGATGCGCACGGTTTTTCCGCCCAGCTTGAATTCCACCGCGATCTGCTTCGGCCGCGTGTCGCTCGTCATGATGGCTTCCGCCGCGTTCGCCGCGTGTTCCACCGTCGAACCAAGTTCCACCGCCGCCTCAATAATTCCCGCGCGCACGTTATCCATCGGCATCGTCACGCCAATGCGCCCCGTCGAACCGACGAACACCGAGCCCTTCGGCAAAATCAACGAGCGCTCGGCGAAACCAATCATCTCGCGCGCGTCCGCCATGCCTTGCTTGCCCGTGCAGGCATTGGCGTTGCCGGAATTGATCACCACCGCCTGCGCCTTGCCGTGCTTGACGAGTTCGACACACACCTTCACCGGCGCGGCGCAAACCTGGTTCGTCGTGAACATCCCCGCGACCGTCGCGATCGTGTCCGAAACGATCAGCGCGAGGTCGCGTTTGTTGCCCTTGTTGGAGCCCTTGCCGGTGCCGAGACGTTTGATGTCGCAGAAAACACCGGCGGTCTTGAAACCTTTCGGCGCGACGACGGCGCCCTCGACGAGTTTGAATTTTGACTTCATGGATTCAGCACATTCGTTGCGTTTGCCAAAAGTTATTTCCGAAAAGGTGGGGCAAACCTGCGGGTTTGCCACGATTCTCTTGGAGAATCGCCATCTTTTCGGAAATTACTTTTGGCAAACGACTATATGGATGCATTCTCTATTTCAATTTGCCCCCTGCTGTAAAGCACAGCTTTGCCCCCGATCAACACGCGGTCGCCGGCCAGTTCGCAAAAAAGCTCGCCGCCGCGCTTCGAAAGCTGTCGCGCGAACATCTTGGTTTTCCCGAGCCGCGCCGACCAATAAGGAATCAGCGTGCAATGCGCCGAACCGGTGACTGGATCCTCCGGCACGCCGGCCGTCGGCGCGAAAAAGCGCGAAACAAAATCGCAATCATCACCCGGCGCCGTCACGATGACTTTTTCATCGAGCGTTCCGAGCAGGGCGATATCCGGATTCAACGTGCGCACGTCCTCCGCTTTTTCATACAGCGCAAAATAATCGCGCGCTTTCAGAATCTGGACCGGCTTTTTGCCGAGACCGCGAATCAGTGCGTCGGGAATGTTCGCCGGTTTCGGCGGCCGCGAAGGAAAATCGAGCGTGAGCATATCGCCCTTCCGCGAAACCATCAGCGGGCCGCTTTTGGAATGAAATCGTACGCGGTCGCCTTTGCGGCCGAGCTCGGAAAAAAGAATAAACGCCGAAGCCAGCGTGGCGTGGCCGCACAAATCGATTTCCACCGACGGCGCAAACCAACGCAAGTCGTAATCATCACCGCGCGGCACGAAGAACGCCGTCTCGGCCAGATTATTTTCCGCCGCGATGTTTTGCATCAGCGCATCATCGAGCCAATGCTCCAGCGGACAAATCCCCGCCGGATTCCCGTGAAACGGTTTGCTCGCAAACGCATCGACTTCAAAATAGTGCAGTTTCATTTAAGTGAATTGGATAAAGTAACACCTTATCGAACTGTCCGTCGCGCGACACAATTTCTCCCTCTCCCCAAGGGAGAGGGCCGGAGTGAGGGGGAACGCGACGGTATTTCGACCCTGGTAGGAGTGGCGCTCAATCGTCGGTGAACATTCATGAAATGCATTTTCTTAAACTCTCACCGCATCAATTTCCAACCGCACCATGCGCACGTGAACCAGCCCTTTCGCATCCACCGGATGCTTCGCCACGTAACGCTCCACCACCGCCGCGATGAATTCCTCCCGCGCCTCCTCCGGCACGCGCTGCGTGTAAGGCAGCCACGTCGTGCGCAACCACGTCGCGAAGCCGTCAGCCCCCGGATACGTCGCATCTTTCGGCGCGAGCTGGATGCTGCGCGTCTCAAATCCAAAGCGCGGCAGCCATTTTTTGTATTCCTCCGGGCTGTGGAAAAAATACGGCGCTTCCATCTTGCGGAAAAATTCTCGCCAGCGTTTCAAGCGCATCTCCGGTCGCAACGCGAGAAACACATCATGCGCGTTACCCTTGCCGCCGCAGGAAACCATGAGCCGTCCGCCGGGTTGCAACACGGATGCCGCGCCGCGCAAAAACGCCTGATGATCATCCACCCAATGCAAGGCGGCGTTGGAAAAAACGAGATCGAACTTGCGCACGAACTGAATCTTGCGCGCATCCAGCACGTGAAACTCCAGATTCGGATTTTTGCCCGGGGGAAACGTTTTGTTCGCGAATTCAATCATCTGTGGCGAAGCATCCACGCCGACCGCGGAGCCATGCGGAATCGCCCGCGCCATTTCCGCCGTCACTTTTCCATCGCCGCAACCGATGTCCAGAATGCGTTCATCACCGCGCAGCTTCAGCGCCGCAATCAACTCGCGCGCCCAAGTCTGTTGCACCACTGAGTTCGAGGCGTAATCCGCCGCGCTCCAGACCACTTTATTTCCAGCAGTTTTCTTCATTAGCTTTTTCTCAAAAGAAATTCAGGAAAAGGTGGGGCAAACCTGCGGGTTTGCTACGAATCCCTGCAGGGATTCGCCACCTTTTCCTGAATTTCTTTCGAGAAACGATTTTTCAAATTGTCTTCCGATCGATCCACTTCGGCTCGTGCGGCACGTGATGATTCGCCATGCGATCCAGCAATTTGCTGAAATCGGGTTCCACCAGCACGAGATCGCGTTGTTTCGGTTTAACGAAATTTTCGGTAATCGCGTGATCGATCAAATGGAGCAGGGGATCGTAAAACCCATTCACATTCAACAGCGCGCAAGGCTTGGAATGAAACCCAAGCTGCGCCCAGGTCACGATTTCGAAAAATTCCTCGAAAGTCCCAATGCCGCCGGGCATTGCGATGAACCCATCGGACAACTCGGCCATCATCGCCTTGCGTTCGTGCATGGTTTTCACCACGCGCAAATCCTGGACGCCTTTGTGACCGAGTTCTTTGGCCATCAATACCTCTGGAATAACGCCGATCACCTGGCCACCCGCGTCCAGCACGCCATCTGCGACCACGCCCATCAAGCCAACGTTTCCGCCGCCGTACACGAGCGCAACGCCGCGCCGCGCGAGTTCGCCCCCGAGATGTTTCGCCGCCTCCGCATACGCGGGATTCGCGCCGTGGCTCGAGCCGCAGAAGACACAGAGGCGTTTGAATGTGCGCGGAATCGCCGTCACACCAACCCCGCTGTTTCCGCGAACCCGCAGAGAATATTCATGCTCTGCACGGCCTGTCCGCTCGCGCCCTTCACGAGATTATCTTCCGCGCTCATCACAATGAGCCGGCCCGTGCGCGGGTCCAGCCGCCACGCGATTTCGATGACGTTCGTGCCCACGACATTTTTCGTGTCGGGCAACGCCTTTCCTTCGAGCAATCGCACAAATGGCTCGTTGCCGTACGCGCTCGCGTAGCACGCCGCGATTTTTTCACCCAACGCTTTCATTTCTGCTTCGTTGGAAAAATGTTTTTCCGGCGCGAAATAAAGCGTCGTCAAAATGCCGCGATTCACCGGGATCAAATGCGGCGTGAATTGAATCACCACCGGCGTGTTCGCCGCGATCGAAAGCTCCTGCTCGATCTCCGACAGATGCCGGTGCTTCGGCACACCATACGGCCGCACGCTTTCGTTGCACTCGACAAACAAATAATCCAACTCGGCCTTGCGTCCCGCGCCGCTCACCCCGCTGAGCGAATCCGCAATGATGCCGTTCGGCTTGATCAGCCCCGCTTTCAACAACGGAATCGTCGGCAGCAGCACACTCGTGGGATAGCAACCCGGCGAAGCGATGAGCGTCGCCTTTTTGATTTGTTCGCGATAAACCTCGGGCAAACCGTAAACCGATTTGCCGAGCATGTCCGGCGCCGGATGATCGTGGGTGTAAAATTCCTTGTAGACCTCCGCGCTCTTCACGCGAAAATCCGCGCTCAAATCGATCACGATGCAGCCCGCCTGGACGAGCGGCACCGCGTATTCCGCTGCCACGCCGTGGGGCAGGGCGAGGAACACCACGTCGGCCTGCTTGGAGAGCACCTCGGTTTTGGGCTCGCTGAACCGCAGCGTTTTCGCGTGCGGCAGATTGGCGAATTTCGGAAACACCTGCGCGAGCGTCTGCCCGGCGCTCTGGCGCGACGTGAGGGCGCTCAATTCCACATCCGGATGATGCAGGAGCAACCGCACAAGTTCCTCGCCCGAGTAACCGGACGCACCGACAATGGCGACTTTCTTCTTATTCATAAATTCATTCGCTCCAATAGAGGAGAAACTCCCTTGGATTACCTGAGTTCAGCACAAAATCCAATGTTTCAATCATCACCTCAATTTGTGCCAGACAGCTTTCAAATATTTCCACGGAGGTCGCCATTGGCAACGATTTCAATTTCTCGAGAAAAACTGGTGAGATGTGTGCTATTACAAAACGTTGGTGAAAATCATCGATTTGTTCTCGCGTCAAATTTTTAAGTTCATCCAAAATTCCGGCTAACCGCTTTCGAGCGGCCGCCCAATTGGGTCTGAATAGACCGTGAATACCCTCCGCTTCCGGCAGAACAAAATAAAAATTCTTTCCAGTAAAATATTCCATCAATTCGCGGACCGTGCTGAAAGAATACCATTCGCCCACCGGCCACTTCGGATGTCGCGTGGAGGGAAACGAAATTTGCTTCGCGCCAAATACGCTCTCCCCAACAATTTTTTCCGGCAAACCCAACTCTCGAGCCTTGCTTGCTAATTTCGCGCACGAGTCGGCTCTGTCCTTCGCCGACGGGTAATTGCCTCGCTCGGACTGAGGCGATGCTTTCCAATTCTCAAATGCCTCGTGCGCCCAAGGCTCTTCCGAATATTGCCATAGCTTAAGGATGGCGTCCGTATCGACACCTTCGAAGCGGTATAATTGGACATCGATGCTCATGCTTTAAAAGCGTTTCAACCTGAAACTTTTACCTCCGCTTTTCCATCAATTGTTTTTGGGAACTGGGATTTTGCAATTTCCATGAACCGCTCCGGATATTTCATCGGCTCAAATCCAAACTGCGCATACAGCCCGTGCGCATCCCGCGTGCCGAGCATGAATCGCCGCAAGGCCTGCAACCGCGGATGCGCCAGGATGGCCGCCACCAGTTTTTTGCTGAGACCTTTGCCGCGCTCTTCTTCCAGGATGAACACATCCGCCAGCCAGGCGAACGTCGCAAAATCCGTGACCGTGCGCGCAAAACCAATCTGCTTGCCGGCTCGGTAAACCCCAAAGCACAATGAATGATCGATGGAGCGCTCCACAATTTCACGCGGAACGCCCGGCGCCCAATACGTGCGCTCGCTCAAAAAACGATGAATGAGCGCGCGATCGAGCAGTGCTCGATCATCCGAGATCAAGATGTCTGCGTGGCGGACTTCGTAGGTGTTCATAAAATAAAAAACCCGCCAGCCTTGCGGCCAGCGGGTTTGCAAAATTCCAGTTCGATTAACGTTTGCTGAATTGGAAACGTTTGCGAGCGCCCGGTTGGCCGTATTTTTTGCGCTCTTTCATGCGCGGATCGCGCGTCAGCAGGCCTTCCGCCTTCAGCGAAGGGCGCAGCGCCGCGTCCGCGTGCAACAGCGCGCGGGCGATGCCGTGGCGAACCGCACCGGCCTGGCCCGCAGGACCGCCGCCGGAGACATTCACGCGCACATCGAACTTGTCCGCCAGGTTCGTGAGCACGAGCGGCTGCTGCACGACCATGCGCAACGAGTCGGTGGGGAAATAGGTTTCAAACGCGCGGCCATTGACGGTTACTTTGCCGGAACCGCTCGAAAGGCGAACGCGCGCGACGGACGTTTTGCGGCGTCCGGTGCCGAGGAATTCAGAAGTCTTGGTGTCTGCCATAACAAATCAAATTAATTCGCGACCTTGAGCGCGGCGGGTTGCTGCGCGGCGTGCGGGTGTTTGTCGCCTTTGTAAACTTTAAGCTTGGTGAGGAGCACGCGGCCAAGGCGATTCTTGGGAATCATCCCCCGGACGGCGCGATGAATCAGCATTTCCGGATGCTTGTCGCGGAGCTGGCCGACGGTCTTGTATTTTTCGCCGCCCTTCCAACCGGAATACGTCATATATTCCTTGTCGGTTTCTTTCTTGCCGGTGACGCGAACTTTCTCGGCGTTCACCACGACAACAAAATCGCCGGCATCGAGGTGCGGCGTAAAGACAGCTTTGTTTTTCCCGCGCAAAACATCGGCCACCTTGGCCGCGAGACGGCCCAGGACGACGCCGTCGGCATCAATTATGTGCCACTTGCGCTGGTCTAAATTCACTTTCGGCAAATGCGTTTTCATCTAAATCCAATCAAAGGAGGCGTGAAACTAACAAAGTACCACGCGAAGTCAATAGAGTTTTACCAGATTTTCACTCGATAACCCATATAATGTAGCAGCCGACGTAAGGAGGCTCAAATACCTATAAAGATGCAGCCGGTTGAGACCGGCCGGCGCCATGCTCGAGGCCAAAATCGTCAATCGCCAATCGTCAATGCTTCAGGGTTTCTTCTCTTCCGCCACCGGTAGCGGTTTCATGGTCATCGGATCGCGCAACGGCAGTTCCGTGAAATGACCGCCCGCCAAATCCTTGAAACTCACCGGGTGACTCGGATAACCGAGCAGAATGTCCGTTTTATTCCCCACCGCCAGCACCACCAGTTTGCTCAAATCGAGGTATTTTTCGGCGACACGCTGGACGTCCTGCGCCGTCACCGCGCGGATGCGATCGCGATATTTTTTGTAAAACTCGGGGTCCTTTGCATAGCGCCCCGTAAATTCCTCCTGGGCAAAAACGCCGGCGACCTGCGCCTTGGTCGCGAACAAGCGCGGAAACCGATCGATGAACCCGCTCTTGGACGTGGTCAGCTCCAGGTCCGTTGGCGGCGCGGATTGCAATTTTTTAATTTCCTCAATCGCCAGCGACGCCGCATACGCCACCGTGCGCGATTTCGATTGGTATCCCACCGAGAAGGTCAGCGGATAATACGCGCCGCCGGGAAAACTCGTGTGCGCGTCATAGGCCAGGCCTTCCTCCGTGCGCACGCGATTCATGATGCGCGAAGTAAAACCGCCGCCGCCGAGGATGTCGTTCATGATGATGATCGAAAAATAATCCGGGTTATCGCGCGTGATGCCCGGCAGCATCATGTCCACGCGGCCCTGGTTCACGTCCGGCTTGTTCACCAGGTAAGCACCCGGCGCGGCGAACGCGGTGTCGGTGGGAATCTTTGGCTGCACCTCGCCCTGCGCATTTTGGCCGGAAAAAAGTTTTTCCAATTTGGCAATCATCGCATCGCGATCAAAGTCGCCGCTGACGGCCAGCACGAAATTTTTCGGCACGAAATATTTTTTGTGGAAATTCTCGATGTCTGAGCGCGTGATGGAATCAATCGACGCCTTCGTCGAGTAGCGGTTGTCCCAGAAATTTTCGCCGTAGGCGAGCACACCCGCTTCGCGGCCTTCGATGGCGCTCGTGTCGTCGTTGCGCTGTTGCATGTCCTGCAGGACCTCCTGTTTGCGCAGCGCGATTTTGTCATCCTGGAATTTCGGCGCGAACAAAACGTCGCGCAAAATGGAAAGCCCCTCGTCCAAATCCTTCGAGAGCAGATTCAGGCTCACGCTGCCCTGCGTGCCGCTGATGTCCGAGCCGAGACCGGCCGCCAAAAGCGCCAGCCGCTCTTCGAGTTGATCCGCGGAATTCGTCCCTGCGCCGCCCCGCGCCAGCAAGTAACCAGTCATGCTCGCGAGCCCTTCCTTGCCCACGGGCTCCACAAAATCGCCGGTGTGCACATAGACCACGATGTTGACCAGCGGCAATTCGCGGTCGGGCACCACGTAGGCAATCGGCCCGCTCTTGAGCGGCACGCGAAATTGTTCCGGCGCCGGCGGTTGATAGTCGAGCGCCGGGAATTTCAATTCTTCGGGACGCGCGGCGACGGCTGAACTGTCGAGAAGCGTTGTGTGATCTTGCGGAGTTTTGTGATCCAGCAGCGTTGTGTCGTTCGGCGTGGATCCCGGCCCGTTGCCGCCGCCACCCCCTCCGAATCCACCATTCTGTGCGGAAGCCGGAAAACAGAGCGCCGTCGCAAGCAAAAGAATTGTAGCGCAGAGTTGCACTCTGCTGTATCGCCGAGTTGCACTCGGCGGATTATAGCATTGATTTAGGCCCCCGGAACTTTTCATCGCTCCGCAGAACTCAATTCCGCGATACGGCAGATTGAAAATCTGCGCTACGTTTTTGAAAACGCCGCCCATAATCATTTGATAAAAATTTTTCATCGCACAGGTCCTGAGGGTGAAACTTCCTGGGGTTGGTCATCAGACGGCACCGTGCCCGGTTTGCGCGTGTAAATCGCCACCGTCCGGTTTTCCTTCGCGAAATATTCGTTCGCCACACGCATCACGTCCGCGGCGGTGACCGCCTGGATCTTCGGCTCTTCATCGTTGATCTCGCGCCAGTCCCCTTCGCCATCGTAATAAATAATCTGCTGCAGAATCGGGTAATTGGCGGACAACCGGCGATATTGTCCCGCGGCAAAATTGTTCTTCACCTTTTTCAATTCCTCGGCCGGCACTTCCTCCTTCTTCAGTTTGTCGATATTGTCATAAATGCCCTGTTCGACTTCTTCCGGTTTATGTCCCTCCTTCGCTTCACCCTCGGCTTCGAAATAACCCGCCCACTTTTGCGAACCCTGCCCGGCATCGACACCCGTCGCCACGCCGCTTCCCAGCACCAGATTCTTGTAAAGCCGCCCGGTGCGATTGGCCAAAATTTCGCCCAGCACCTGCAACGCATAAGAATCCTTATGGCCGTAAGGCACCGTGTGCCAGCGGATATCCACCTGCGGATTCGCCGCCGCCTCCGCATACATGCGCTTCTCCGCGAGTTGCTTCACTTCCAGCGTGACCACGTCCGGGAGCGCATTCGTGCCGCGCGGGATGCGCTCGAAATATTTCTTCGCCATCGCCTCGCAATCCGCCTGCTTGAAATCCCCCACCAAAATCAGCGTGATATTTTGCGGCGAATAATAGGTGGCGCGAAACTGATCCGCCTGCGCCTTGGAAATCGAAGGAATATCCGACGGCCAGCCGATCACCGGCCAGCCATACGAGCATGATTGCCAGAACATCGCGTTGAATTCCTCGGCGAATTTCCCGAGCGGCGTGGAATCCGTCCGCATCCGGCGCTCTTCGAACACCACATCGCGCTCCGCATAAAACTCGCGGAACACCGGATGATAAATGCGCTCGGACTCCATCCACATCCACAGCTCCAATTTGTTCGCCGGCACATTTTCGAAAAACGCCGTCATGTCTTCCGTCGTGAACGCATTCACGCCCGAAGCGCCCTCGCGGCTGAACAGCACGTCGAATTCATTCTTCACGATGACCTTGCGCTCCTGGTCGACCAAATCCGCAAATTGCTTTTGCAACTCCTTGTAATGCGGCGTCCAATTCTCCGGCTTCAGCAAATCCCCTTCGATGTCGCCCTTGCGCAGCATCGCGCGCATCGTGCGTTCCTCCGCGCGCATTTCATCGCGCACCACTTCCTGTTGCGCGAGGATATCGATGTCCTTTTTGTAATCGCTCGTGCCGATTGTCGTGGTGCCCTTGAACATCATGTGCTCGAACAAATGCGCGATGCCCGTCATGCCGAGCTTCTCGTTGGAGCTGCCCACATGCGCGACCCAGCCGCCGGCGATGGTCGGTTCATCATGCCGCTCCACCATCAGGAGTCGCATCCCGTTTGAAAGCGTCTTCTCCACGACCGGAACCTTCTGCGCGCGCAGCGAGCCGGCGGTGGTGAACAATATGACAAGGGACAAAAAAGTTTCGCGGCGATTTAGAAAAGTTTTAATCATAACCCGCTGGGAACATTTCATGAGATTGGGACAGAAGGTAGGCCAAGCCTAAACTTCCATTTTATCAAAATTGTTTATTTCCAATATTGGCAATGATTTGACACTGCTTTACGCCCTTGGACGGGTCAAGAGCTGATTTCGTTCAGGAAAGGGAAAGGGGCCGGGGATCAAAACGTGCAGGAGGGGGTGTCCGGGAGCGATTACGGGCTAAAATCTTGCCCTTGGGTGCCTCGTTCCATAGCCTCCCGTAAAATGAACGTTCCAATACCAATCTTGGTTGTGATTATTGGGGGTTTGATAACCTTGGTCGGAATTGTTTTGAAATACTGGATTGATGAACGGAGCCGCAAAAAGGCACGGACTCGCCAAGCCGTTGAAGCAATCCACGAAAAGTTAAGGCAATGCTATGAGGCAATGGCGGAAGTCCTTAAAAATTCTCCTCCAGAAGATGATCCCCATGACACGGCAAGAGTAAATTTTTCACGAGACAAACGAGCGGAATTTGAGCGCACTTTGGAACTGCAAAAAATGCACCTTCCCGAAAAAATCGTTTCCGAGGCAACATTGGTTTGTATTCAAATTTCAAGAGTTGTAAATGATAACATGGCATGGAAGGAAATGAGAGGTGCGCCAAATACAAAGGATGAGGCAAAGAAATATTGGCAGAAGTTGCAAATCAGTCAGGATTTCTTGCGGGAGAAAATGGCTTTGTTGGAAAAGCACCTTCAAAAACTCGTGCGGTAATTTCAGAATTGGGGCTTGCAACCTTTCCACATCGGAGGAAAATCGGTTCGAATTGGGCGGGATGTTTCTACCAGAAACAGAAAGGTAATGGGCAACATGAAAAAAATCATTCAAGGAATAGTTCTCACAGCAGCACTCTTAACAACACACTCACTTCTAGCAACGAACACGCCCCCAAGCACTCCCAGCCCAACCCCCGGAAATCTGATTGAACGGCATCAGCAAGTTTATCCATGAAGTGTTTTTTACTTCTTACGTTGTGTTGCCTTGTCGGGATTTCTCATGCTGAGAGTCCCGACAAGCAACAAAAGGACGTTGCTTGGGAAGGGTCAACAAACTCATGGCCTGAAAGCTTATGGGTTTACAAAGTGTTTCCCCAAGAGTTTCCTTCCTCAGTCATTTCAAATTTGTTGGTGATTAGTGGCTTTACCCAAAAGGACAAAGCCAAGACTCCCCAGTACTTTGCTGAGAATGACCGCAAGACGATATTCTATGGTGAGCTTGAAGGGCATGTGAAACACTTGGCGATATGCCCGTCACTTGGCTTCATTGAATACATTGATCCGAAAGCAGAAGCACCAAGCCAATTGCAAAAAATTGAAGGGGTGCCAAACGAACACGAAGCAACGCAACTTGGCTTGAAATATCTTCGCATGATGGGGATTGAAGTCTCACAACTCGCAACAACAAATGGAGGCGGGTTAGATTTGCATTGGCAAAGAGACACAATTTTCTACGTGGATCAAAATTCAAAACAGGAAATCACCCTGACAAACGGGTACGGTGTCTTGTTCGCTCGCTGTATTGATGGCGTTAAGGTGCATGGCTTTGGTGGGATGGATATTGTTTTTGGAAACAACGCCAAAGTTGCATTGTTGCGGTTGTACTGGCGCAACCTGAAACCGTACGAGTTAAAAAAATGTCCTTCCCCGCAGGATATAACCGAGCACATCAAGAATGGGACGATTAGCATACATCCTCTCGGCTCCAATGGTGTTTATCCACCGTCTCAGTTTAGAAAAATCACGATCAAACAAATAACGCCTCTGTATGAGGGGCCAGATTATGAGAAGCCAGCGAGCTTCATTTATCCTTATTTCAACTTTCAGGGAACGGTGAATGATGGGGAGAAGGAACACGGAGTTTGGTTTGAAGTGCATTTCTAATTTCGGAAGGGTGCAAACAAAATCCCCAAGGCATTGATCAATGCCTTGGGGATTATTCGTTTGGGGTTCGAATTACAAAGATTTCTTTCCCGCAGCTTTGGCTTTCGCCCATCTTGCCTTTGCTGCCGCAGCAATTTTTGCACGAGCCGCAGCACTCATTTTCCGTTTTGGCTTCATGCCGTGGTTCGCCTTGAATTTATCAACATCGCCTCCCGGTGGTCTGCCCCTGCGGGCAACTGCCAAATTGAAAAGCAATAGTGGCACGAGCGTCCCGCCCGTGCGATCTGGGCGGAACAGTCGTGAATTAAGCAACCACACAGGAGGGCGCGTGCGCGTCACTGGTGATTTTTCTGGCGAAATCCATTTCAAGGCTTATCGTGCTGCGACGTCTGACATGAAAAATTCGATTTTCCGTGCGGGAATTCGCTGGGGTTTACTGGCTGTTTTTCTCCCATCACTCACCGCGCTGGCGCAAATGCCCGATGGCAGCGTCAGTACGGCCATGATCAAGCTCTTCGGCGACAACGCGTTCACCGCCCAGGCCGACATGCGCGTCATGAATTCCAACCGCGTCGTGTGGTTGCAAATGCCAAGCGCGTTCGCTTCCAGCGATGCCCGGCTGCGGCTGGATGTGGACGTCAAACTGATCAAGAGCGCCTCCATCCCTCAAGCCATCATCGGCATGGCCGTCCAGGCTGGCAAAGACCGCGTGACGAGCGTCATCCGGCCCGACAAAAAAGTGAAATACATCATTTATCCCGGCACCAAGACCTACGAAACGATGGCCTTGAGCGGCTCGGATGCCGACGTCGCGACTCAAAAACTGGAAAAAAAACCGCTCGGCAAGGAAACCATCGACGGCCACCCCTGCGTCAGAAATCAATCCACCGTTAAAAGCGCCCGCGGCGCCGTCCTGCTCCAGGCCACGACCTGGAACGCCACCGACTTGAAGGATTTTCCGATCCAGATGGAACTGAAGGAAAACGGCAACAGCACCACCATGCATTTCATGAACGTCAAGCTCGTCACGACGGATCCGCGGATCTTTGACATCCCCGCCGGCTACAAAGAAGAAGGCGGCGGCGCGCCAAAACCAACCGCGCCCCCGACGAAAAAGAGGTGATGAACCCTCGCGTTCACCCGCAAAACGGCGGGGTTTCCTTAGGCTGGGGCGGCGCTTTTGGTGGCCGTCCGCCGGGACCGCGGGTTTACCGCCAATTGTCAGCTATGATTCGGCAGTTACATTAATTCATGCGGATTACAAATTTAAACCCAGACACCGACATCGGTGCCAGCGGATGGCTCGTCGAAATCGACGGCCACGGCCTGCTCATGGATGCCGGCGTGCATCCCAAACGCGAAGGCCGCGACAGCCTGCCGGTCTACGGGGCCGTGCGCGACAAGGAAGTGGATGCCATCGCCATCTCCCATTGCCATCACGACCACGTCGGCTCGCTGCCGGTCGCGCTGAGATATTTTCCCCAGGCGCACGTGCTCATGACGGAGCTGAGCTATTTCCTCGTCGAACGCGTCCTGCACAATTCCGTCAACGTCATGACCCGGCAGCGCGACGAAATCGGCATCCGCGAATACCCGCTGTTCACGCACGACGAAATTGACGACATCGCGCCGCTGTTCCAGGGCTTCAAATACAACCGCGAAATCGACTGGGCGGCGTTTCACAAGGCGCGCCGGGGCGATTCCTCGCCGACCATGGAATTTTTCGACGCCGGCCATGCGCTGGGTTCCGCGGGCATCCTGGTGCGCGGAAAAAAGGAATCGATGTTTTACACCGGCGATGTTTGTTTCCACGACCAGACTATTTTGAAAAAGGCGCGCTTCGAGAATATTCGCGCCGATGTGCTTGTGATGGAAACCACGCGTGGCAACCGCGCCGTGCCCGCCGGATTCACGCGCGAAGCGGAAATCGAGCGGCTCAGCCAGAGCATCCAGCGCGTGCTCGCGCGCAAAGGCTCGGTGCTCATCCCCACCTTCGCCCTCGGGCGCACACAGGAAATCCTCGCGCTGCTCGCCTTGCTGATGAACCAGGGCAAACTGAAACGCCAGCAGATCTTTATTGGCGGCCTCGGCCGGGTGTTCACGGAAATTTACGATCTCGAAGCCCATCGCACCAACCGCCAGCACCCCGATCTTCAATTGCACGACGCCCTGAATCTCACCGTGCTGGAAAAAGGCCAGGCGGAATCCATGGGCCTGGGCGGCAGCAAATTATTCGTCATCACCGCCGGCATGATGAGCGAGAACACCGCCGCTCACGACCTCGCCCTGCGCATGATGAGCGATGAGCGCATGGCGATTTTCTTCGTCGGCTACGCGGACCCCGACACACCCGCCGGCCGTCTGCGCGCCGCGAAGCAGGGTGAAACGTTTCTCTTCAGCCCCGGTGGCGGCGAAGGAACGCGCAAATGCGAAGTCGACGAATTCGATCTCACCGCCCACGCCAACCGCGACGAATTGCTGAATTTTGTCGGCGAAGTAAACCCCCGCACCGTCCTGCTTGGCCACGGCGACAAGGATGCGCGCGAATGGTTCGAAGAACAAATCCGCGCCCGCCACCCCAAAATCCAAATCATCCAGCCCGGTCCCGGCAAAGAGGTGGAAGTTTGAGCAGCGCCGGACCAGAGTTCAGCCCCTTTAGGGGGCGGCATATTTGTAGTTCCGAATCGTAAACAAATCGAAGTCCCGTGGGAGCGACATCTTCTGGTTCCATAACATCACGCCTACGACAGTTACATTTCGAAGAATCGGCTATTGCCCAAAGACCCGGTAAAAGCGCAGAGAATTGGTGATCGCTGAGTCGCGAACGGTTACGATCGTATTGGAGGTGCTGGACACGAGTATCGGAAAGTACTGCCAGACGACGGGTGGGCTCAGATTGGTTGCATATTGTACCCTGTAGAGCCCTTGCCCTTGGGCGAGGAAGTTGAATTGAAAAGCATTACTGACGATCCCGATGGAGTCAATCGAAGGCGAGAGAAACGGATCGACGGTCACCACGATATTCGAGGAGACGCCCGACGGATGATCTGTGTTGTAGGCAGTCAATGTTACGGTATATGTGCCTCCATTTGTCCACACGTGGGAGGCCGCGGCCCACAAATTGGTCACTGCCGGTCCCTCGCCGAAAGACCAGTCCAATTCAGTCGGCCTGCCCTCAAACTGGGTCACAAAAGTTGCTTTATGATACGCCAGGGCATTTGTTGGGTAAGATAGAAAGCTAAAAGACAGCGGCCCCCTCGTGTTGGTAGCCACGATCTGATCACAGCCGATGGGCGGCGGGTTCAGGTATGGCTCGCCATCCAAATCGTAACCGGTCGCGAACAGCGGATTGCCCGCGCTCACGCAGGGAGACGCGGGAGACAAAGCGAAACCATTGCTGACATCCAGGAACCCCGGATCCGCTGTAAGGACGTTGTTCGCGCCTCGGGATGGCGGCGGGACGGTGCAACAATTCGTGAACGTATCCTGAATTAGGCTACTGAAGTTTGCCAATTGATAATCGACAACTCCATAGGCCGATGTGTAGTTGGCTTGGATTAGGCAGTTGCGCGCAGGACATTCGTAGCTTCCGGCGCTACCACCGGCGGTAGGAGGGTTATGATTTTCGCGCAGGGTGCAATTATTCAGGTTCGCATAAGCTGCAGCGCCTCCATATGGAGCAGAGTTGTGAGTAAAAAAACAATTGTTCGCGGTTCCGGAAGAGATGCCACCGCCCGCGTAGTACGCGCTGTTATTGGTCAATTCGCAGTTCGAGAGCACCGAAGCATAATAAAGCAGCGCCCCGCCGCCATATTGCGAATCCGAACCAGTGGAGTTGCTGTCGCCTGTGGCTCCGTTCCGGAGAGTGAATCCGTTCAACGTCGCCCCATTGGTCAGCCATGCGCAACGCACGGCTGCCGGTCCATTGGTTGTGTTTGGATCCCACAGGCCTTCAATCACCGTGTTGGCGTATCCGTTCACGCTAGTCACCGTGATCGCTTTATCCAACACGACACGGTTCGTTAAATCCGCTACCATCGCTTTGCCGCCCCCCGAATAGACTCCGTTCGTCACTAGCACGATCTCGTTCGTCGAGGCCGAGTCGATGGCGTCCTGAATGTTCGTCGCGGCTGTTTCCCAATTCGTGTACGGCGGCGTGGAGTTCATCCCGGCAATATTGACGCAATGAACCACGACTTGCGCCACTGAGCTCGTCGTCATGCCCGAAGCATTGCCGACGACGAGTTGATAGTTGCCCGCATCGCCCAAGTTCAATCCGGTCGCCATGAGGTTCGTAGACTTCGTGAATGAGAAGTGCCCGTCATCTTGGAGCGCCACGTCGTCTTTCAGCCAGCTGAAACTGAGCGCCCCCGTTGCCGAAATCAGAACGTTGGTCATTTTGAAGCCGACCGGGGTGGATAAGAGTTGAACTTGTGGCGTGCTGACCAGCGGCGAATCGGGAAGCTCGGCACACCCAACCGTCGGCGGATTTCCCCAGGCATTTCCAAAGAGGTCAACGCCTGTGACCGTCGTCGTTCCCGCTGCCACGCAAGGCGAGCCGATGGACGGGTGGATGCCATCCGAAAAAAACTGCGGTGCATTTGTGAAATTCCCCGTGCCGGCCGCGGCGGGTGTGACGCAACAATAAGAGAAAACACCCCCGCTATAATTTGCCCCTGAATTGAAATAACAAATTGAATTCGTCGCCTTGCACCCGGAAAGACCGGGCCGGCTGTTACTCACGACCGTGCAATCATTTACAGTGGCGGCCTGAATCGCGCTACCGGGAGTGTCGGTGGTTGTATTCCCTCTAATAAAGCAATTCTTCAGGGTGCCCTGGTAGGCGGCGCCTCCGCCAAATTCGGCGGTATTCGAAACGATAACACAACTGATCACCGAGGCGTTCGACGACGCGCACCAAGCTCCGCCGCCATATGGGATTGCCGAGGGCGTAAGTCCGTTCAATGGAGCCGCTCCGCGCGTTAACGTGAATCCCATTAACACCGCATTGTTCGTCAGCCAGGCGCAGCGAACTGCATTGGGCCCGTTCGTCGCCGTCGAGCCGGTAATGGCGGTCACAAATGGCCCATTTACGCTCCCGACGGTAATTGCCTTCGTCAACGCGACGCGGTTCGTCAAATTCCCCATCACTTTGCCGCCTGTTTGGTAAACTCCGTTCGTCACCCAAATCTGATCGCCGTCGCTGGAGGCATCGATCGCGTCCTGAATGTTGGTCGCCGCAGTGCTCCAATCTGAATAGGGAGGCGTGGGGTTAATGCTGTTCAGGTCCACGTATAACGTATTTCCGCGAGCCAAAAGCCCTGAAAAAAGCGCAAAAACTGCGGCGAGTCGTATGAGACGATGTTTCATGAATACTTTCCAAAATAGCCGAGCATTATAGCCATACGGCAGAGCACTTCAATAGCTGTTTTGAGCAAGTTCTGTTTTTTGTGCGGACAATTCCAAGCGGGATTCCTTCGGAGACTCACCAGAAAATGAATAAATTCCTTTGCGCAAAATCCCGTTCGCGAGAAAATGGGAGCGTGCAAATCCGGTTCCTCCTCGGCCCCGCCGGCAGCGGCAAGACCTTTCGCTGCCTGTCGGAAATCCGCGCCGCCCTCGCGGCCTCGCCGGACGGACCGCCGCTGATTTTGCTCGCGCCCAAGCAGGCCACCTTCCAGCTTGAGCGCCAATTGCTCGCCGACGATTCCCTCCGCGGCTACACGCGTCTGCGCATTCTTTCCTTCGAGCGCCTCGCGCGTTTCATTTTTGACGAACTCCACAACGCCCCGCCCAAACTCCTCGATGAGGAAGGGCGCCTGATGGTCCTGCGCGCGTTGCTCGCGAGAAAGCGCGATGAACTAAAACTCTTCCGCGCGAGCGCGCGCCTGACCGGTTTTGCCCAGCAACTCAGTCTCGTCCTGCGCGAACTGCAGAGCAGCGAGCTCACGCCGGATGCCTTGCGCCAACTCGCCGCGCAAATGCGCGACACCGGCGGCCTATCGTCCAAACTCCACGACCTCGCGCTCCTGCTCGAAAGCTACCTCGCGTGGCTCACTACCCATAATCTCCAGGACGTCAATTGCCTGTTGAGCGCTGCGACTGAAGCGTTGAATAGTCCAAAGGAGTCTCCAGAAAAGAGCGAAATTTTGAGCGGCGCTCAAAAAATCCCGCAGTCTTCGGTCTCCCTCTCTGCCACGAAGTGGGGGAGAGGGCTGGGGAGAGGTGGTGCTCAGGGCTCAAGGGGAAATATCTCGGCCGCTTCGAGAATCATCGGCGGCCTGTGGCTCGACGGGTTTGCTGAACTTTCATCGCAGGAACTGGCCTTGCTCGCCGCGCTGGTTCCGCATTGCGAGAGCGCCACGCTCGCGTTCTGTTTGGATCCCCAAGCGCCGGCGGATTCCTGGCTCTCGCATTGGGCTGCCGTCCAAAAAACCGTCGAGCAATGCCGCAAGACTTTGAGCGCCGTCCCCGGCGTTACCATCTCAACCGAATCTTTATCACGCGACTCCCAAAAAACCCGCTTCACCACCCCCGCACTCGCCACGCTCGAACAATCCTGGTTGGAAAACGAACTCACGCAACACGCAACACGCAACACGCAACACGAACACACGGGCCTTCATTTGGTCATCTGCCCCGACCCCGACGCCGAAGCCATTTTCGCCGCGCGCGAAATTCTGAAATTCATCCGCACCCCGCGCACCGACCGCACGCAAAACCGCTTTCGCGATGCCGCCGTCCTCGTGCGTGATCTCGAAAAATATCACGAGCCCCTGCAACGCGTGTTTTCGCGTTACGGAATTCCGTTCTTCCTCGATCGCCGCGAATCCGTCGCGCATCACCCGCTCGCCGAACTCACCCGCAGCGCCTTGCGCACGATTGTTTTTCAATGGCCGCACGATGACTGGTTCGCCGCGTTGAAAACCGGCCTTGTTCCCGTGGAAGAATTGGAAGTCGACCGTCTCGAAAACGAAGCGCTCGCGCGCGGCTGGAAAGGTGCGATGTGGCAGGAGCCGATTCACCTCGAAAACCAGCCGCCGGAATTTTCGCAACGGTTGGAAACGATCCGCAAAAAAATCATCGCGCCCTTCCGGAAACTCGCCGCCCAATTGATGGCGCACCAGAATCGTCCCACCGGTCCGCAACTGGCCGATGCGTTGCGCGCATTTTGGGAAAGTCTGCGCGTCGAAGAGCAACTCCAGAATTGGGCCCAGGAAACCACCTCGACCGCCTTCAGCGTGCCGAATTCCGTGCATTCCACCGTCTGGGCGCAAATGGATTCGTGGCTCCGCAATATCGCGCTCGCCTTCGACGACGAACCGCTCGCGCTGCGCGATTGGCTGCCCGTGCTCGAAGCCGGCCTCGCGAATCTCACCGTCGGCGTCATCCCGCCCGCGCTCGACCAGGTGCTCATCGGTGCCATTGATCGCTCGCGCAATCCGGAACTGAAACGCGCCTACGTCCTCGGCATGAATGAAGGCGTTTTTCCCGCCACACCGAGCGCGCCCGTCCTGCTCACCGATGCCGATCGCGACGCATTGAGCCGGAGCGGCGCGAACATCGGGCCCAGCCTGCGCGAACGCATGGCGCGCGAGCGTTACTACGGCTACATCGCCTGCACGCGCTCAAGCGAACAACTCGCCGTGACGTGCTCGCGTCAGGATGCGCGCGGCGCGCCGCTGAATCCGTCACTCTTCCTCACGCAATTGCAACGCATATTCCCGCGCGCCGAAATGGAAGAGTTTTCCGCGGAGCCTGACTGGAAGGAAATTGAGCACGTCTTCGAAATCCTGCCCGCCTTGCTGCGCGGTGACGTGGTGGATGCGGGCGACTTGCGTTCCTTGCCCGCCGCCGCGCCCGTCTTCGATCAATGGCAACGCTGGCACTCGCTGGCCGGCCCCGAAAAACTCGCGCTGTCTCCCGCCGCTGCGTCCGAGCTTTACGGTCAGGCATTGCGAAGTTCCATCAGCGCACTGGAAAGCTTCGCCGAATGCCCCTTCGCGTATTTTGTCCGCTACGGCCTGCGCGCGGATGAACGCACGCTCTTCGAAGCCGATCCGCGCCAGACCGGGAGTTTTCAACACGAAATCCTCCGCCGCTTTCACGAGCAGTTGCGCGCGGACAAAAAACGCTGGCGCGACATCACTCCACAAAACGCGCGCGACCGCATCGCCGCTATCGGCCGCGATCTCGCGCGCACCTTCGGCGAAGGCTTGTTCGAGGCGGACGAACGTTCGCGTTTCATGGCGCGCGCGCTCATCGAGCAATTGCAAAATCTCCTGGCCGCGCTCGTCGGCTGGATGCGCCAATACGAATTCGATCCCGTGCAAGTCGAACTGTCGTTTGGCTTCGAGCAGGACGAATTGCCCGCTTTGCGCCTGCCGCTGGGCCACGGCAAATTCCTCGTGCTGCGCGGCAAAATCGATCGCGTGGATTTGTGGCGCGCGGCAAATTCGGAGGAAGCGCTGGCCGTCATCGTCGATTACAAATCCAGCGGCAAAAAGATCGACCCCATTTTTCTGCATCACGGCATGCAGTTGCAACTGCTGGCCTATCTGAACGCGCTCGTGCATTTTCCCGAACCGGAAAAATTTTTCGGCGCAAAAAAAATCCTGCCCGCCGGCGTTTTTTACGTTCCGCTGCGCGCCAAATCCGATTCCGCCGATTCGCGTTACGCCGTGCTCGGCCGCACCGCCGCGGATGCCCTCGCCGCCTATCAGCACACCGGCCGGTTCGACGCCAAAGCGCTGTTGCAACTGGACAATCGTGGCCTCGATAAAGGCGACCAGTTCAAGTTCGCCAAAAAGAAGGACGGCGATTTCCACAAACGCGGCGAAGCCATGGCCCCGGAAGCCTTCGCTGCGTTGCTGAAAAAAATCGAGGACGATTTGCGCCGCCACGGTGAACGCATTTTCTCCGGCGAAATCGCCGCCAAACCGTATCGCAAAGGCAACGACCGCGCCTGTGACTGGTGCCAATACCAGCCCGTCTGCCGTTTTGATTCGTGGATTCATCCGTTCAACGTGCTGCGCAAACCACCCGAGGACATCGGAGCAAAGAAAGACGCCGAATGAGCACGATGACCGAATCCCAACAAGCCGCGCTCACCGCGCGTGGCAACGTGCTCGTCGTCGCCGGCGCCGGCACCGGCAAAACTCACACGCTGATTGAGCGCTGCTGTTCGCTACTGTTGGAGGGAGGTTGTTCGCTGGATGAAATCCTGATGGTGACGTTCACCGATGCCGCCGCCGCCGAAATGCGCAAACGCATTCGCGCGCGACTCGCGAAAAACGTTTCCGAATCCACCGAGCCGCGACTGATTCGCCGCCTTGAGGAGCAAATCGCGCTGCTCGATTCCGCCTACATTTCCACGCTGCACAGTTTCTGCCTGCGTCTCGTGCGCGATCATTTTCACGATGAACGCCTTCGCCTTGATCCGGAATTCACGGTGCTCACCGAGGAACAGGTGTATCAGTTGCGCAATAACACGCTCGACACCTTGCTTGAGTCGCATTACGGCGGCAGCTCCGCGAACGCCCGCGCGTTCCGCGAATTCCTGACTGAGCAGGTGAGCGGAGACGAGGCCAAAGTCCGCGACCTCATCTGGCAATTGCACCGCTATTCCCGCTCGCTCGCCGATCCCGCGGCGTGGTTCGACAAACAACTCGCGATCTTCGCCGACGCTGAGCCGGGCCAATGGCGCGAGTGGTTTAAAATCGGATTTCAAGAATGGCGCGAACGCTGGGCGCCCGGCCTGCAGCCGTTTTCCAGCACGCCGAACGTGGCCGATTGCCTCCAAGCCCTCGCCGCCGTGAAAGCAAATGCCTCGCTGCAACAAATCGGCGAAGCGCTCGCCAAAATCCAGGAGGCGTTTTCCGCGAAATGGGCGCGCGGCACCGTCGGCACCGTGCGCGATAAAATCGAGGATTTCTTTACCGACGCGGCGTTCCTGCAATCGCTGTTGCCCACGGAGAATGGCGAGGACCCGTTGAAACAGGATTGGGATTGGTCCCGCGGCCACATGCAGACGTTGCTCCGATTGACGCGCGAATTCGGCGATGCTTTCGACGCCGCCAAACGCGAATCCGGCGGCGTGGATTTTTCTGACCTCGAGCAATTCGCCCTGCGCCTGCTGTGGGACGCTCCCGCCGATGGCCCCACGCCCCTCGCGCAGGAATGGCAGGCGCGGTTCAAGCACGTTTTCGTCGATGAATACCAGGACATCAACGAAGCCCAGGACACGATTTTGCGCGCCGTCAGCCGCGCCGGCGCGGAGGCAAATCGCTTCCTCGTCGGCGACGTGAAGCAGAGCATCTACCGTTTCCGCCTCGCCGATCCGAAAATCTTTCAGGCCTACAAAAAACTTTGGAGCGAAAATCAGGAAGCGGGAAAAACGATTCCACTTTCGCACAATTTTCGCAGCCACGAAGCGGTGCTCGATTTCGTCAATTCGTTCTTCAGCCTCTTCATGCGCGAACACATTGGCGGCGTGACGTATGATGCCGACGCGCATCTGGTTTTCGGCGCGCCCGAAACCCGCGTGCGTTTCAGCCGCCAGTCCAGCCCGTTGCCGTCCGTCGAAATCCATATCCGCACCAAAACGAAAGAGGACGGCGTCGTTGAGTTCGGCGAAAATGCTGACAACGAATCAGCCGCGGACGTAATCGATCTCGACGCCACCGAAAAAGAAGCGCGCCTGGTGGCGTTGCAATTGAAACGGCTCCGCACCGACAAGCTGGAGATTTGGGATGACGACAAGAAAATTGCGCGCGCCGTCGAATGGCGCGACATGGTCGTCCTCCTGCGTTCACCGCGAAACAAGGCCGAGATCTTCGCGCGTGAATTCAATCGCGTGGGCGTCCCGTTGCACGTGAAGCGCGAAAGTTTTTACAGCGCCACCGAAATCAGCGACCTGCTCAGCCTCCTGCAATTGCTCGACAACCCCATGCAGGATTTGCCGCTCCTGGCGGTTCTACGCTCACCCATTGTCGGTTTGTCGGTCGACGAACTCGCGATGATTCGCGCCGGCCATCGCAAGGACCGATTCTGGGTGGCCACGCTCCAGTTCAATTCCAACCCGCCGCAGTTCTCCGGTCGCGCCGAGGAAATTGCCACGGCCGCCAACGCGAAGCTTCAGGACTTTTTCAAAAAATTTGATCTCTGGCGGCGGCAGGCGCGGCGCGGAACGCTTTCCAATAGCGTCCGGGCCATCCTGGATGAGACCCATTACGAATCGCTGATTCTCGCGCAGGAACGCGGTGGGGAACGTCTCGCGAACGTGAACCGCCTGCTGCGTTTGATGCGCCAGTTCGATCCGTATCAACGCCAGGGCCTGCTGCGCTTTCTGCGATTTGTCGAATCGCAACGCAATGCCGAGGCCGAGGAAGAACCCGCATCCTCCGCCGGCAGCGACGCCGTCCGCCTGCTCAGCATTCACCAAAGCAAAGGCTTGGAATTTCCCGTCGTCGCCGTGGCGGACATTGCGAAAAATTTTAATTTCGCCGACCTGCACGCGGACATTTTGCTCGATGCCGAATACGGCCTCTGTCCGAGAATCGTTCCGCCGAATATCAACGCGCGTTATCCCAGCCTGCCGTATTGGCTCGCGCGCCAGCGCCAAAAGCGCGAACTGCTCGGCGAGGAATTGCGCCTGCTCTACGTCGCGATGACCCGCGCGCGCGATCGCCTGCTCCTCATCGGCAGCGTCAGCGAGAAACAACTCGAAGCCCGCTGGCGCAATGATGGCGAGACCGATTCCGTCGCGCCCATTCACGCGCGCAGCTATGCCGATTGGCTCGCGAGTTGGTTCGCGAACCATTGCGCCGCCCCTGGGACCGCCGGCGTCCCGCCGGCGAGTTCCAAAATTCATGGCGAAAACGAACACTGCTGCTGGACCTTGCACGACGACTCCAGCCTCGTGGACTCGCCGAACGGCGCGGAGAACGGCGTCGCCAAAACCGTCGTGCATCTGAGCAAATCGGATTCCGAACGATTGCGTCGCAAGTTGTCCGCGGAATATTCGTTCGACGCCGCCACCGAGGAGCCCGCGAAAACATCCGTCTCCGTCTTGCGCCGCCGCGCCATGGAAACTTTCGAACAGGAGGAAGCCGTTGAATTATTTCGACCGCGATTCCGCGCTCCCAAAACTGCCGCGGAAGGCCCGACCAAATCCAGCGCGGACGTCGGCACCGCGTATCACCGGTTTCTCGAGCAAGTCTCATTGGAGCGATTGAACGGAGCAGGGGAGTTGCGCGCCGAAGCCGAGCGCATGGTCGCCGGGGGAATTTTGTCGAAAGAAGAAGCGGGCTGGCTCGATTTCAATTCCCTCCTGAAATTCTGGCAGTCGGACGTCGGCGAACGCATCCGGGCCAACGCCCAAAACGCCCGGCGCGAACTCGCCTTCACCGCGCGCTTCTCCCCGGCGGAATTGCCCGCGCAATCCGCCACTGCGAAAGAAATGTCCGATGAATTCGTCGTCGTGCAAGGCGTGGCGGATGTCGCCGTGATGTTACCAAAAGAAATCTGGCTGCTCGATTTCAAAACCGACCGCGTCACCTCCCGGGATCTCGCCGCCAAAACCGAAATGTATAAACCGCAATTGGATTTATACGCTCGCGCCCTGGAAAAAATTTATCAAAAACCCGTCACGCAACGTTGGCTGCATTTCCTGGCATGTGGTGAAACCGTATTGGTTGTGTAAGCCAAACCACAGGGCTGAAGGCCCGCAATGTTATAGCCCGGGATGACCGTCAGCAAATCCGCCCTGTCAGGGCGAAACAAATTCACGCCAGCGGCAACTCATCCTCCGCCGGCTTCGGCTCCGGTTGCGCCGCGGTTTCAGTCTTGGTTTCCGGCAAAGTCTGCGGTTGATTTGCGTTTCGCAATTTCACCAACGCGGGCCGCACCAGCGACCCCTGGAACGTATACCCGTTGGCCACCGTTTCTTCGATGAGCGCGTTTTCCGCGGGTTGCTTTTGACCATCCACCGTTTGATGACGCTGCGCGTCGAATTTTTCATCGGCCGCCGCGACAAACGGCGTGAGGCCCACCCGGCGCGCGGCGTCGTGGCAGGCACTCTGAAATCTGCCCAGTTGTTCCATCACCGTCGGCTGCCGCGACTGGGCCGCCGCGCGATTCAACGCGTGCACATGGTCCAGAATGCGCACCAGCACCTGCAGCCAATCGGCTTCGACGCGCCGAAGCTTGTCCACCTCCAGGCGCAACGCGGTTTTTTCGGCGTCGTTGGTGCGCTGCATGAATTCGCCAAACGCCTTCGCTTCATCCGCCATCTTTTGCGCGATCTCCTTGGCCTGCCGCGCCGTTTTATCGGCGGCTTCCTGGACCGTCTGCCATTGGGCCGTGGCGCCGCTGATGTGCCCCGCCACCTGCTCCAGATTTTGCACCTGGGAAACTACGCTCGTCAGCGCGGCAGTTTGAACGAGTCGTTCGGCGGAACGATATTCGAGGACGAACGGCCAGATGCTCAGCACCGCGCCCGCGCCGGCGCAGATCACCAACGCCAAAACCTCCGCCGAACCGAGCGGGCGTTTGCTTTCATGAAAAATAAACCAGGCCAAAGCGAGGAGCACGGCGTTGCCGAGAAAGAACGGCCACTTTGCCAACCGGGGTGCGCTGGATTCTTGCATGGCAGCATGGTGTAGAGCAAACGCCCGCGAAGTTCAAGCGTTTGCGCTGCGCCAAGGAGCGCGACCTTCAGGTCGCTTCCATGTGATTCAGCAGAACGACGTTGCTTTTTCGAAACCTCGACCACGTCCTGCTGAAGCGGAATAAATTCCGCGCCTCCGCCATCACGGCTTCGTCGCGCTATTCGTGGACGCCACCGGCTTGTAAAGTCCCGCCTTGATGAACGGCTCCAATTGCGCGCCGTAACCCTGCTTCTCCATGTCCTCAACCGGTATGAAACGCAGCGACGCGGAATTGATGCAATAACGCAGATGCGTCGGCCCCGGACCGTCGTCGAACACGTGGCCCAGATGCGAATCCGCCGTCTTCGAACGCACCTCAATCCGGCGCATCAGCAACGAATTGTCCTCGTGCTCGACAATTTTATTGTCGTTCAGCGGCTTGCTGAAACTCGGCCAGCCGCAGCCCGAATCGAATTTATCCAGCGAACTGAACAACGGCTCGCCGGAAACAATATCCACGTAAATGCCGGGCTTGTGATTATCCCAGAATTTATTTTGGAACGGCGGTTCCGTGTCGGCGTGCTGCGTCACGCTGTATTGCAACGGCGTCAATTGCTTCTTCAACTCCTCGTCCGAAGGTTTTTTGAAATCTTTCATATCAACAGAATTGGTTCCGGCCGCCGATGCCGCGGACATGGTTGGCCCGGGTTGGGCATTCGCGCGGTGCGCCAGGAAAACGGCCGCGCCCAGGGCGGCTATTCCTGCAACCGCAGCCAGGGCAATCAAAGTTCGGTTCGCACTCATATTCATTCTAACCTATTCGTCGCGGGAAACTGCGCAAACCTTACACCCGGGTCACTTCGCCTGCAATAAATGCGAATTCGTCCCAAAACTCGCCGCCGGCGCGGCGGGCGTCGTGAGCCCCGCGGGCGGAGCGGGCAGGGAGGGTTTGGCCGGCGCGGCAGGCTCCGCTTCGTTCACGAAATTTTGCAGAATTTCCAGATAAGAATCGAGCATCGGATCCGCCTGCGGCCCCATTTCCTGCTTCAGTTTGTTGATTTGGTCGATGGACGATTTCGCCTGATCCTTGATGTCGTTCACGCTGAGCTTGCCACTCATCAGCCCGCCCAGCAGCTCGTCGTATTTCTGATTGGCTTCGGGCGTGGTGCCCGTGAGCATCTGTTGCCGGATCTGCTCGATGGCGGCGGAGTTGGTGCCATTTCTCAACGCCGCAGAAATGTTGGTGCTCGAATGCACGAAGCGATTCGTCGCCGTCACCACTCGCGCGGCAACCGGCGCATTCGTCGTGGCGTTCGCGGTCGCGCCGGCTCCCAACGACATGGACGCAACCTTCTCGCGTGGCAATGTCACCTTACCGAGCACATCGCTTTCAAAAACGATCGAATTGGAATTGAGCGAAAGAATTTTGCCCGCGTAATGATCGCCATTGACCATCTGCAACTGGTCCGCGCGCAGCGACAGAGCCGTGAGCAACGCGCCAAACAGAAACCACACGACGTGCAAGTTCCGGGGTTTTCGTCTCATCAACGCAAGAGTAGCACAAATTCTCACCTCGGCAAACGTTGAAGATGCTGGGGTGGGTAGGGCGCGTCGCTCCGCGCGCGCCGTGGTTTGCAATTTGCGGCGCGCGCGGAGCGACGCGTCCTACCCGCAAACGCATTTCACTGATTGTATTAATTTCATTTCCGTTTTCCTCTACAAAAACGAAAAAGGCGTGACCTCCTGGCCACGCCTTGAAAACCTTCCTGGATTTCTGCCTTGGGGGGAGTGGCGCGGACTCTCGTCCGCGCCTGCTCCGTTATACCTCCCCTTTGGTTCGCTCAGGCGGCAGATTCGCTTCCGTGATAGCCTTCTTCCCCGTGTTCGGCGATGTCCAAACCGGCGGTTTCGACTTCCTCACTCGGGCGCAGGCCAATCGTCAGCTTCACGATGTAAGCAATCACAATCGTTCCCCCAATCGCCAGCGCCAGCGTGACACCGATCGCTTTGATCTGTTCGAACACCAGCTTCTGTGTCGGTGAATCCGTCACGAAATCTTTCAGGAATGTAGCGAGGTTCGGGTTGGCCGAATTACGCGCCAGCACGCCGGTCAGCAACGCGCCGAGCGTTCCACCCACGGCATGAACGCCGAAGGTATCCAACGCGTCGTCATAGCCGAACCAGCCCTTTGACCTTGAAGCAGAAGAACCACGGAATGATTCCGGCCGCAATGCCGATCCAGACCGCGCCGCCCGCCGTCACGAATCCGCACGCCGGGGTGATCACGACGAGACCCGCGACCGCGCCCGAGCAGAAGCCGAGCACGCTGGGTTTGCCGCGCACAATCCACTCGCACATTGGCCACACAAACGAGGCCACGGCGGTCGCGAGCGTGGTGGTCATGAACGCATTCGCGCCGACCACGTCCGAAGCCACCGAGCTGCCCGCGTTAAAACCGTACCAACCGACCCAGAGCATGCCGGTGCCGATCATACAAAGCACCATGCTGTGCGGGGCCATGTTTTCTTTTCCGAAACCAAGGCGTTTGCCGAGGATGATGCACAAAATCAACGCCGACCATCCCGAAGTCATGTGCACCACCGTGCCACCCGCGAAATCAATCGCTTTGATGCTCGGCGTTCGTGTTCCAGACGCCGTTCATGAAGCCATCAATGCCCCAGACCATGTGCGCTTGCGGGAAGTAAACGATGAACATCCACAGCACCATGAACAGGCACATCGCGGAAAACTTCATGCGTTCCGCAATCGCGCCCAGGATCAGCGCCGGCGTGATGATCGCGAACATCAATTGATACATCGAAAAGACGTTCTGCGAGACCCAGTAGGAATAATCCGTATTGGGCGCGGAAGTGACGCCATTCAAAAACGCGAATCCCATGCCCCCAAGGACTTTGCCGCCGCTGTGGAAAACGAGGCTGTAACCGCACGCCCACCACAGAATCGTCACCATGCCGGCCATAAAGAAACATTGCGCGGCCACGGAAAGAACGTTTTTCCGGCGCACCAGGCCGCCGTAAAACAGGATCAGGCCGGGCAACGTCATGAACAACACCAGCGCGGAGGCAGTCATCTGCCAGGCGTTATGGCCGGGGCCGGGCACACCCACGGTGGGAGTCGTCAGACCGGCCGGAATGGTTGGGTTGCCGTCTTTATCTTTCGGCCCCACTTTCAAGGCCGCGCTTGGATCACCGTTATTGATATAGGCTTCCAGGCCGCTGACGCGTTGATCGAGCGTGGGCGTCGGCGCTGCGGCCGGCGCATTGGTGGCGGCAGTTTGCGCCTTCATTGGCGCCGCGCTGAAAAGCGCCATCGCGGCAATCGTCAAAATAGGAATCAGTTTTTTCATGAGTGATGGGTTGGTTGGTTGGGTTTAAACTGCTTTGTCACCGCGTTCGTCGGTGCGGATGCGGATGGCGTCCTCGATGCTGGAAACGAAAACCTTGCCATCGCCGATTTTGCCGGTCTTGGCGCCTTTGACGATCGCCGCCACGGCGGCATCCACGCGCTCATCGGGCGCGACGATTTCCAGTTTGATCTTGGGCAGAAAGTCCACGGTATATTCGCTGCCGCGATAGATTTCCGTGTGTCCCTTTTGCCGGCCGAAGCCCTTGACTTCGGTGACGGTCATGCCCTCGATGCCGAGTTCACTGAGCGCGTCCTTCACTTCTTCCAGCTTGAATGGTTTTATGATCGCTTCGATTTTTTTCATGAACAGTAGTTTGGGTTTGGGTTGCCGATGGAATCGCCGTCCTCAACAGAGTTGGGAAAAATGAATCGTCATTCCCGAACGACTCATTCGCGCGAAATGAACGTGATAAAACTGCATGGCCTCCCCCAAGCAAAGCCGGTGCCACGATTTTAATTCTTTATTAACACTCTGTATTTCTCAGCATTTAGATGCGGGATTTTTTCGCATGGCCAAATTCTTTCAGCAAGACGTGTAGAATTTTGAACAGTACGCGCTTTTTCAGCTATTTCCGTGGCTCTGCAATGCGTATCGAAACGCCCGCCCATCTTCAGAAAATACCGTTAATGGAGAATAAATAAGACCGGCCAGTCTGCGCGTCAGAGCACTGGGATTGCTGTGTATGGAAAGGCCGGACCGTTGAAGGAAGCCGAAAAATATCACCGCATGAGCTTTATAGGCTCTTATCCGGAGCGATGCAGTTGGATTTGGGGAGCGCACGCGTCCCGCGTGCAGCCGACGGCGTCTCGCAATCGGCTCGTACCCACCATCTAGGCCCATCGTTTCGTTTGGAAAAATGGTCAGACGAAGTTTGCGGCGAGACGCAAACCACACGCCGGAGGCGTGTGCTCCCCTCTCTTCAACTGCATTGTTCCGGCTTATTTGGCTCGTGGGAGTTCACTTATCTGGCCCGGAAATAAATCAGCCAAATGGCAATCAGCATCGGAAGCATGAAGGGCAAAGTGAATTTTGCCACGTACCCAATGAATGTCGGAGTGTGGACCTTCTGATGGTCGGCAATGGCCTTAACCATGAAATTTGGTCCGTTGCCAATGTAAGTGTTGGCGCCAAAAAACACGGCCCCGGTGCTGACCGCCAGAATGGCCGTCGGATGTTGTTGCAACAGGAGGGGAACATCGTGCGTGCCGGTGGCCCCGATCAATGCGCTGAAAAAGCTCAGGTAGGTGGGAGCGTTGTCCAGGACACTCGAGAGCGCGCCACTGCCAAAATAGAAAATGCCCGGCGTCGGCGAGCCGAGCCGGCTCGCGTTCGTGGCCAGCCAGTCAAGGGCGGGCATCATGGTCGCAAAAATTCCGATGAAAAGAATCGCCACTTCCTTAATCGGGTGCAGCGTGAAATGATTCGATTCGTGAACCTGTTTTCGCGTCGTAAAATAGGACCCCAGCGCTGCGCCCACCATCAACGCTTCGCGAAGAAAGGGCGGATGGTTGATGAACACCGATCCGAGAATGACGGCGAGAAAAAAGATATTCGCGAGCCCGTCAAAACGCCACGCATCATGATGGGTCATTTCCTCGCGCAATTGTTTTGGCGCGCGCGCGTAATTGTGCCGGTCCACGAAATAAAACATCACCAACAGGATCACGAGCGCGGTCAGCCAGATAAACCAGCCGTGCTGCGCCACCCACCAGAAATTCACGCCGCGCAAATAGCCGAGGAATAAAGGCGGATCGCCCACCGGCGTCAGGCAGCCGCCAACGTTGGAGACGATGAAGATGAAGAACACAACGTGGTGTGCGGTAACCCGGTATTTGTTCATTCGCAGCCAGGGGCGGATGAGCAGCATGGAGGCGCCGGTGGTCCCCAACACGTTGGCGACGACAGCTCCGATGAGCAAAAACATCACGTTCGTAAACGGTGTGGCTTCGCCTTTCACATTGATGTGGATGCCGCCGGAAACAACAAACAGTGAGCCGATGAGCGCGATGAAGCTCACGTAATCAACCGCGGTGCCCACCACGTGCGTCGCAGCGTGCAGGCCGAAAATATAGTAAGCCACCACCACCGCCGCGAGTGCGCCGCAGACTTTTGGGTAGTGCTTTCCCCACCAGTCGGCAAAAAAAAGCGGCGCGAGCGCTATCGCCGCGAGGAGCGCGATAAACGGAGCGGTCATCCAAAGTGAAGGTTGAAGTGGCGAATTTTCCATGCGGCTCGCCTCAGCAACTTCCAAGCCTCGAAAAATTTCTCCGCGCGCTTCTTACACAAATTCACGAAATGTTTAAGTGAAAATATTTTTTTCGCGCAAAAAGATTGGTGAAATAAAAACTCCCTGCGCAAAACCGGCCAAACCGGTTGTTAACAGAAAGTTAAATGAAGTTTACTCCTGGTTAACAAGCCATTTAAAACGGCGGCCGTTATTTTTTTAGTGCCTGATACATAGCCTGTTAGGTCGCTAATATTTTCGCTGGCACCCCCACTGCTAAGGGAGCGGACACATTGAATTCGCCAAAAAATTCTGTGGTTGTCCTTAAACCAAACTCAGTTGCGCGGCTCGAATCGCAGCACAACAAAAACTATGAAGAAAATCGAAGCAATCGTAAAACCATTCAAGCTCGAGGAGGTCAAAGATGCCCTCGGGGAAATAGGCATCGAGGGCATGACCGTCACCGAGGTCAAAGGATTCGGTCGCCAAAAAGGCCACACCGAAATCTACCGAGGAAGCGAATACACCGTGGATTTCCTGCCAAAAATTAAACTCGAAGTCGTGCTTGCCAACGACCGCGTGGATGCCGCCACGACGGCGATCATCAAAGCAGCCAAAACCGGAAAGATCGGCGATGGCAAAATTTTTGTGACCACTGTCGACGAATCCGTTCGTATTCGAACCGAAGAGAAAGGCGATAAAGCCCTCTGAATTTCTTCACGACGAACCATTTATTTTTTTCAAACCTATGATTAAAAAATTCCTCTTAACCGCACATTGCGGCTGTCACCCTGCTGGCCGCACTAAGTCCTTCCATTCATTCGCGCCAGACGATCCCAAGCCCGACCCCGGCGGCACCACCACCGGCGTGGCCTCGGATGTTCCCGGGTTCGTTGTCAGCGCGCCCGCGGATTTATCGGCGGATGACAAGAATGACACGAACAAAGTCGCTGCTTACAAAGACGCGAAAAAAGCATTCGATGATTATACGGCGCAGGCGAAGCTCGAACCACTGGCTGTGAAACTGGCGGATTACGTCGGCCACAATCGCGTGGCGATCAACTTCATGTGGACGCTGGTCACGGGCTTCCTGGTCATGTTCATGCAAGCGGGTTTCGCCCTGGTGGAAACCGGTTTGTGCCGCGCCAAGAATGCCAGCCATACCATGGCCATGAACTTCATGATTTATCCCATGGGCATGCTCGGATTCTACGTGTGCGGATTTGCCTTCATGTTCGGCGGCATAGGCGCCATCGGCACGATGGGCGGCTACGCGGGTCTGAACCACGAAATTACCTCAACATCGCCGGGAATCCGTTCGGCATTCTTGGATGGAAAGGATTTTTGCTGCAAGGCGCTGGCTATGACACCGCGGCCTTCTGCTTGTTCCTGTTCCAGATGGTGTTCATGGATACCACGGCGACGATCCCGACCGGCGCCGCGGCCGAACGCTGGAAATTCTCCGCCTTCATGATCTACGGCTGCTGCATCGGCACCATCATGTATCCGCGTCTTCGGCAACTGGGTCTGGGGCGGCGGCTGGCTCTCGCAGCTGGGCGTCAACTTCGGCCTCGGCCACGGACACGTGGACTTCGCCGGTTCCTCGGTGGTGCATATGCAAGGCGGCGTGATCGCGCTGATCTTCGCCTGGCTCATCGGACCGCGCCACGGCAAATATGACAAGAACGGCAAGCTCGTGCATCCCATCATGCCGCACAATATCCCGATGGTCATGCTGGGCACCTTCATCCTGGCCTTCGGCTGGTTCGGGTTTAACCCGGGTTCCACCCTCGCCGGCACCGACCTGCGCATCGCGGTCGTCGCGGTGAATACCATGCTCGCCGGCTCAACGGCTGCCTTGGCCACGACCCTGTATATGTGGTGGTTCAGGACCAAGAAACCCGATCCGTCCATGATGTGCAACGGCATGTTGGCCGGTCTCGTGGCGATCACCGCTCCCTGCGCTTTTGTGAGCGCCGGCGGCGCGGCCATCATCGGCATCATCGCCGGTATCCTCGTGGTTGAAGCGGTGTTCTTCTTCGACAAGATCGGCATTGATGACGCGGTCGGCGCCATTTCGGTCCACGGCGTCAACGGCGCCTGGGGCTGTCTTTCGATCGGCTTGTTTGCGGATGGCACCTACGGCGACGGCTTGAATGGCGTGGCCGGAAACGTCAAAGGCCTCTTCTACGGCGGCGGCATTGAGCCAGTTCTGGGCTGAATTGATCGGTGTGACGACCTGCTTCGTCACCCTGTCGCTCCTCTCGTTGTTCGTTTACTTCATCGCTGAGAAAGCTCGTGGGCAATCGCGTTTCGCTGGAAGTCGAAATCGAAGGTCTCGATCTTCCCGAAATGGGCGTGCCCGGTTACTGCGGCGTCCAGATGGACAAGGAATCCGAAACGCCGATGCTCAAGGCGTGATGCTGGCTGGATGATAATGGCTGCGCGGGAGTTCACCTCCCGCGCAGCTTGCTAAAACCCGAGAACTCAAATATCATGACAACTCAATTTATTTACATGCTCGCTTCCATCGCAGCCCTCATCGTCGGCGGTCTTATTGGCGTGGCTTTTGGCCAGCTTCAGAATGTGGCTCGCCGCAGAAACGAGCAAGCCGAGGCCAAGGGGACCTTTAAAAGCGGCTGGTCGCTCATGCCTGGTTCCGGTGTGCGCGTGGCCTATTTGTTGATCACTTTGGTCCTGGTTCAGTTCATCTGCCCCATGTTATTCAGGAATGGCAGCACGCAATGGTGGGTTTCCGGCGGGGTGATCGCCGGGTACGGCGCGATGCTTTTTATTCAACTGCGTCAGCGCCTTTCAACGAATAAGTAACCATCACGGCTTTCCCCCGCCAGTCAGACCGTCGTTCGCTGCCGGGGAGTAGGCCGCTTTTTGATCAGCTTTTGCCGCGGATTCGTTTGGGTGCGACACTAACAGCACTCGCATCATGATGACCCATATCAAACTGGCGGCCAGAAGCAATTTTCCCATGAACCGGTTGGACCGCCGGGTGACTGCAGAAGAGATTTCCAACCAGGAATGGTCCTTGATCCACCGAATCCCATTGGACTCATCGATGCCGCCCGAAAGCCATTGATATTCGTCAGGAATGAATCCTTCAACGGCAAGTCGTCTGATGAAAGCAACTTTTCGTTCCTCACTGCAATTGCCTCTCGTGGCTCGCACGGTCACGCTGCCATCCGCGTCACATCTGACCAGCACGATATTGTCCAAGTCGGGAATATAAAACTGAAACTCCCTGGTCAGTACTTTCTGAACTCTCATTGACTCACAGTCAACTGCCTCCCCCTTTTGCGCAAGTCAACACGCGGGCAAAAACTGTCAAAATCACGTCAACGCGTGTCTACGCTCTAGCGGAAGCTTCAATCAACCGATACCCAACTCCCAGTTCCGTGGCAATCAAAGCAGGCTCGGCTGGATTCGCCTCCAGCTTTTCCCGCAGGCGCACAACGTAAACGCGAAGATAGGAGGTTTGATTTTCATGAGCCGGGCCCCACACCTCACGCATGATTTGCCGGTGGGTAAGCACTTTTCCGGAGTGTTGCACAAAAAATCGCAACAAAACGTACTCAGTGGCGGTCAGTCTTACAATTTCTCCCTTCCGCAAAACCTGGCGACTGGCGAGATTTATTTCAATGTCACCAAAGCGATAAACGGGGTCTTCACCCTGGCCGCGATTGGCCCGGCGAACTGTCGCCCGCACCCTGGCTAACAATTCCGCGGTGTTAAACGGTTTGGTAACATAGTCGTCAGCCCCGCGGTCGAGTGATTCCACCTTTTCGGTTTCACCATCCTGAACGGTAAGAACGATGACGGGGATCTGCGTCCACTCCCGCAAATTCTTAAGCACCTCCATGCCATTCATATCGGGAAGGCCCAAATCGAGAATAATGGCATCATAATGTCGTTGGGCCGCCGCCGCGATGCCGCGATTGCCGTCGCCCGCCGTAAAAGCATGATAACCATTCGCCTCCAAGGCCACCCTCAGCAGGCGTTGGATCTGAGGTTCATCGTCGATAACTAAAACAGAAAGTTGTGGTCGAACTTCTTCGGGAATGTTCATAAAGTGTCTTGCGGTAACGAAGGATTGTCGCTGGCACTAAGATAAATCGTAAACGCAGCGCCGCCCGCGCCCCGGTTCGCCACTTCCACCCGGCCTCCCTGCACCTCGATGAATCCCTTTACAATGGCCAATCCCAGACCTACGCCGCCCGTTTTGGTGGCGCCGCCGCGTTGAAAGGGATCAAAAATTCTCTCCATCTGCTCCCTCGGAATCCCTGGCCCCTCATCCAAAACCGCCAGTGCCAAAAAACCATTTTCCATTTGTCCCACAATTTCAATCGGCGTCCCGGGATGAGTGTAGGTGACGGCATTCACGATCAAATTAGCGAGCGCCTGTTCGGTCAGGACGGGATCCGCTTTCACCAGCGGAAGATTTTTCGGAAGAAAAATACGAATGCGATGGCTGAAAATCTGATCCTTGAGGCCGTCCAGCGTGACTCGAACCAGATCCGAAATGTCACACCAATCGATATTCGGCCGAATCTGGCCGGTTTGGATGCGAGCGGCGCTAAGCAGGCTTTGCACAATTCGATTCAAGCGAGTGCTCGCCGTTTCGATTTCCGAAACCAGATTTTCCTGTTCCTGGTTCAGTGGCCCGGTGGATGGCAGGGTATGCGCGGCACTTTTGATGACGGCGATCGGGGTTCGGAGTTCGTGCGAAACCGACCTGAGCATCGTGCGCCCCAGCTTCTCTGACTCCGCCAGTAATTTCGCCTCCAATTCCGCGTCGCGATGCGCTCGCAAGCGGGTAGTCAATTGCCCGACCGTCAGCGTCACCACAAAATACGTCAGCAACATCATATTGTCATACGTGTCGGAAATGTTGAACGCGAAGGCCGGCGGCGCGAAAAAGAAATTCCAGCCCGCAGCCGTCAATACGGTGCCAAATAACGTGGCTCCCCGATTGATGAACAGGGCCAGCAAAACAACGCTCAGAAGATAAATCAACGCAATCGCCTGATAGCCAATCCACCTTTGCACCAAAAAACTGAAAACCGTCACCAGCACGAATACCCCAAAGGCGAGAACGTACTGCCGCCAGATGGGAAGCAGCGAAATCGAAAGCGAATCCAGAAGCTTGAACGTCCGCACTGCGAATTTCGATTTCACGAAAGGCGACTTAAAAATTTTCCACGGGCGCGCAATCTCGGTAGTCAGGCTTGAAACCATCAAGACGTTTATAGCGTAAAGTGAACCAACTTCCCTATTATGGTGAAAAGGCAGCAATTAAGAGGTTTTTAGCAATTTGACCTTCCCTTTTCATGTCAAATTAACGCCTGACTGAGTAAAAGGAAACAGAACCAAGTAGGTTTCTAGCCATGTTAAAACGGTATTAAAAATCTGCGCGTTTTTTCTCCGGTTTTTTCGCGAAGTTGCTTGCTTTGAATGGTCTTTCAAATAATGTCGTTTTCAGATTTTTGTCTGCCGAATGATGGCGCTTGGGCGTCGTCAGCGGGGGAACCGATTCTCTGAGAAATCAGATCGGGGCTAACGTTTCTGAAACCGGAAACGGGAACACTTAATGGTTCCAGCCCGACAGCTAACCTCGTAGGCACTAACATTAAGGGCAATGAAGCTTCCCTTCATTTCCCCAATTTTGATTTTTAGTCAGGCGTTCGTTCATGCTGGAATCGACTGCTCATCGCCCGCGCAATGTTGGCTGGGCCCGTGCCGCCGCTCTGCTCTATGGAGATTGGGGCACCAGCAAAGCCTACGTCATCGGCCTCGCTTTCGTCGCCGCCGGCTTTTCTTCCTTCCCTATCATTCTCGCCGTTTGCGCCCTCACCGGCCTGGTGGGCTACAACTACATCATCATCTGCCGGCATTTTCCGGACGGCGGCGGCGTTTATTCCGCGGCGCGGGAACAAAGCCGCGTGCTGGCCGTGCTGGGGTCGCTGTTGTTGCTCGCGGATTTCATTGTGACGGCCGCCATGAGTTGCTGGGACGCCATGAGTTATTTCGGCGTGCCGAAGGATTACTTGAAATTCGCCACCATCGGGTTCATCGCGCTGGTGGGTTTGATCAATTACCTGGGACCAAAGCATTCGGGCAGCCTCGCCGTCACGCTCGCCCTGCCCACGGTCGTCGTCGTCCTGACAATTATCGCTATCAGCGCGCCGCATCTGAGTTTTCACGCCAGCCTGCTTGAACCGCGAGGCGGACTCGGTGACAACTGGACGAAATTTGTCGAAGTGATTCTGGCTCTGAGCGGCGTCGAAGCCATCGCCAATCTCACGGGTGTGATGAAACTCGATTCCAACGCCACCCCCGATAAACCGAGCGTCGCGTCCACCGCGAAAAAGGCCATCCTGCCCGTGGCCATCGAGGTGGTCCTGGGCACCGCCCTGTTGGGATGGGCCATGTTGTCCCTGCCCGTGTCGATGTCCGACGAGATGAAAAGTCGTTACGAGGACATGCTGCGTTTTCTCGGAGAGCATTATGGAGCACAAAGTTTTGGCCCGCACTTTGGCCACGTCTTCGGCGTCGTGATTGGGTTGGTGGTGGGCTTGTTGTTGTTAAGCGCCGTCAATACCGCCGTGGGCGCGATGATCGGTCTGATGTACATGCTCGCGCGGGATCGGGAAATGCCCCGGCAATTCACCCGGCTCAATTCCCACGGCGTGCCCTGGCAACCGTTGCTGGTCGCCGTGCTCCTGCCGGCCTTGCTGGTGGTCATTTCCGAAAACCTGGATAAATTGGCGGATATGTACGCCATCGGCGTGGTGGGAGCCATCACGGTTAATTTAGGATCGAGCTGCTTCAATAAACGCCTGGGGCTGAACTGGCGCGAATTCGCCATCATGCTGTTTACGTTTGTGGTGTTGTTCGTCGTGGAGGTGACGATTGCCCACACCAAGCACGAGGCGTTATTCTTTGCCGCCTGTGTTTTGAGTGTCGGTTTTGCTTTGCGCTGGTATGCGATGAAGCGAGCCGGCTTTGAAACCGTGATGTTGACCCGCGAACAAGCCGCCTCCGTCGTGCACCCGGACAGGATCGCTCCGTTCAAGCCGAATTTTGCGCCGGGGCAGGCGGTGATGGTTGCCGCCCGCGGTTACACTCCGGTCTTAAAATTCGCGCTCGAAGAAACAAAATTACGCCGCGGAAATCTTTACGTGGTTTACATCAAACAATTGTCCGTCGCCGTGTCCGGCCAGTTCGCGAATCCCGAGCGCCCCCGCTGGCAAAGTGACCGGCAGGCCGCCGAAATCATGTACGGCGTTTTGGACTTGGCCAAAGAAGCGGGCATCAATGTGCTGCCGGTCTTTGCAATCAGCGACAACCCCTCCGCGACCATTGTTGACATTGCCGCCACCGTGGGAGTGGACATCTTAATGCTCGGCTCCCCCCATCGCAGTGCCATGGCCAAATTACTTCGCGGAGACGTCGTCGCCGAAGTCGCCAAAAACCTGCCCGACAATATTCAATTGCTGATCCACGGGTAGGCATTGGTTGTTGGTTGTTGGTTGTTGGATGTTGGATGTTGGATGTTGGTTGTTGGATGTTGGATGTTGGATGTTGGTTGTTGGATGTTGGTTGTTGGATGTTGGTTGTTCTTTGTAGAAACCATTTTTTGTCGCGAAGCGACGGCGGAAATTAGCCAGCCACGCGGTGGCTGGAAATCTCGGCGTCACCTCACGTCCTGAAAGGACGGTGGAAACGATGTGCTTTTCCAACGTCCTTTCAGGACATAGCTCCAACATCGTCATACCAGCCACCTTGTGGCTGGCTAATATCCTGGTGTCGCTTCGCGACAGGAAAAGATATCTACAGAGCGTGTTGGCTGTTGGATGTTTCCGCGTTCCGACTTCCGCGTTCCGACTTCCGTCCTCCGACTTCCGTCCTCCGGCCTCCGACTTCCACGTTGGTTGAATATTCGCCATCCGCCATTCCCCACCCCTAAAAATTCTTTCACCATTTTTGCCTTTTCCGCTTAAGCCTGTTGCTATCCTGCCGATGAGGTGTATGCTCGAGTACCTTCCATTCTGTTGGGAACCGTACAGGCGGCGATTTAGTGATGAACGACATAAAAATGACCTGCAGCGAGAGCTCCTCCGACGCCGCGAACTGGAAACAGATCGTGGCCCACTACCAAAAACCCTCCGTGCTCCGCGCGGTCTGGCAACTTGTCAACACCCTCGTGCCCTACATCGGCCTCTGGGTGCTGATGTATTTCACCATCTCGATTTCCTGGTGGCTCACCATCCCGCTGGCGATCCTCGCCGGCGCCATCCTCGTCCGCGCGTTTATTATTTTCCACGATTGCGGCCACGGCTCCTTCTTCAAATCGTCGAAGGCCAATCACATCTTTGGCGCGATCACCGGCGTCTTCACCTTCACGCCCTTCTATCACTGGCGCTGGGAACACGCCATTCACCACTCCAGCTCCGGCGATCTCGACCGCCGCGGCACCGGCGACATCTGGACGCTGACCGTGCAGGAATATTTGGAATCCTCCCGCTGGAAACGCTTTGCCTATCGCCTCGCGCGCAATCCCCTCATCCTGTTCGTCGTCGCCCCGCTGTTCCTGTTCCTCATTCAGCAACGCGTGCCCAAGCTGAAAGCGCCCGCGCGCGAACGTTATTCCGTCTACTGGACCAACCTCGCACTCGGCACCATCGCCGCCATTTTGATTGCGAAATTCGGCCTCAAAGCCTATCTCATCATTCAACTGACCGTCCTCATCACCGCCGGCGCCACGGGCGTCTGGCTGTTCTACGTCCAGCATCAATTCGAAGGCGTTTACTGGGAACGGCAGGACGACTGGGATTACGTTCAGGCCGCGTTGCAAGGCAGCTCGTTCTATAAATTGCCGCGCATCCTGCAATGGTTCTCCGGCAACATCGGCTACCACCACATCCATCATTTGAGCCCGCGCATTCCGAATTACCACCTGGAAAAATGCCACCGCGAACAGCCGCTGTTTCAAACCGTCAAACCCGTCACCTTCTTTGCCAGCTTCAAATCCCTGACCTTCCGTCTGTGGGACGAGCGCAAACGCCAACTCGTGGGATTCAGCTCCATCCGCAACCGCATCCGCATCCCGCGCCGCCGCCGCGCACCTCAAGCCGGGTAAGTACCTAAACCTATAACCGCAAAGAGCGCAGAGATCGCAAAGACTTTTTCTTTGTGTTCTCTGCGCTCTTTGCGGTTAAAACATTGGGCGCTACGTTTTCCGAATCAATCCTGCGGAAGAGTTCAAGCAACCTTGTTTAGCTCCGTAGGAGCGACATCCTTGTAGAACGGAATTTTGATATGTCCCAAGCTCCGTCAGGAGCGGCATATTCCGGATTGACCCGCGAAAACGCCCCGTCGAACCTAAACGCACAAAACCGGTAATTCTCTGCGCTCTCTGCGGTTAAACATCCGCGTACCGCGCCTTGAGCATCGCCGTGAACCGCGCCGCCTTTTCCTTCCGCCGGCGCTTCGCGCTGGGTTTTTCGAAACGCCGATGCAACCGCACCTGCACCAGGGTTTGTTCGCGATCCAGTTTCTTTTTCAGACGGCGCAGCGCTTTATCGACCGGCTCGCCCTTTTTTAAATGCACTTCAGACATATCAACTTTTGGTTTAAATCCTGAGTTCGGCCGAACGCGGCGAAAGCGGTAGAGCGCCTTCAGAGCGGGGGTCAAAGTCATTGGAACTATACGAAACCCACCCCAATTCCACAACCCCCAAGTTTTTCGCTCAAAAAGCCCGCTGGAAATTAGCTGCGGAGCAGCGCGCCAGACGGTAGCCCACGGCGCGAGCCGTGGGAAAAATGTGAAACAATCGCAAGCCCCGCCAGGGGCGAAACAAAATTCCCATTGCGTCTTTGAGCAAAGATCCTGTCGTAGGGTGCGACAAAAAGTGAGGGTCATTTGACGGCAAATTCGGCTCCGTCTCCCTCTCCGCGCGCAGCGCGCCACACGGACGACACCAACGGTGTCGAAGCACTCAGCCCAGGGTTGGCCGAGCGGCGAGGCCTACCCTGGGTACCCAGTCGTTTCCACCCACCCATCTCGCGCGCAGCGCGGCGAACGCAGTGAGCGTATCGGCCCATGGAATCAATCGAAAACCCAAATTCCCCGCCCGCGCAGCAGCGGGCGGAACTTCTGCCCACCACGGTGGCAATTACGTCCCACGTTGCGCCGCTGAACCCAGCGCCAACGGCGCAAGCGCGCCGTCCCTACCCTGTCATGACCCTCAGCTTCCATCACCTGAAAAATAATTCGATTGAGAAAACGACAAACGGAGCGCATTTTGGAGCTAAGCGATACATGGAGAAGTTCACAGCCATATTCCTCACATTGCTCGTTCTATCCCGGGCAGTCGCCCAACCATCCGCGCCCGCGCAAAGCCAGCCTTCAACCAACGCACCACAAGCTCCGCCGACCTTGGAAGCGCTCGCCGAAATCATCGCGAATGGCCAAGGTCGCGCTGTGTACGAAGCATTCAATGCCATCGGAAAAGTAGCCACGACTTCCGAGTATCAAGAAAAAGCGTTCAAGGTGGTCTTTCCATATCTCGCGTCGGACAAGGCCTGCATCGTCAATGACTATCACCCACCAGGTTACGAGGTGAGGGAGAAATATTTCACATATTCTGGGCTGGCTGGCCAAACCATTGGGAAATTGGGAACGCCGGGAAGGCAAGGACTCATGAGAGGGTTGGCTCCTGCGAATGGAATCTCCGCTGAGCGTTGCGCGCTGTTGTTATGCGACATGCAAGAGGCCGCTCTGAGCGTCAAGGGAACCTCTCGGGAAAAAGAATTTCCAGAACTGGAACCCCACGCTCGAGACGCCCTTGAAAAATTCCTTCAACAACGCGGCAGTTCTCTCTCCGTTTACACGCTGAGTCGCTTTTACCAAGCCGGATTTTCCGCTGCCGCCAAATACATTCACGTCATACTAAAAACCACCAAAGACCCCTCGACACTGCAACAGGCTGAAATCAATCTCGGTTCGTACGGATACGAGCCCGCCCTGAATGATTTTTTAGAGATATTCAAAACGAATGGCGTTGTGAAGGAGAGCTTTCCGAACTTCACGGACTCTGACCGCGTCAGCAAAGCCATCACGGAAATCATGGACGGCACGCAGGATGAAGCCCTCAAAAAGGAGTGCCAGGCAGCCCTCGAATTGGTGCATCTCAAGGCCGATTGGAGACGTCAGTATAGTGCCAAGACAACAAACGAACAGCCTCTAAATCCTCGATAAACTAATGCGACACCGATATGGAATTGACGCATGGTGCCCACGCGGCCAAAATACCTCCCCTGTCGAAACAACCTAAAAGAAAGACCTAGTCACCGTGGGCGCACAATGGAAACAAGCCGGGCGCGAAGCCAGCGCGCAGAAAAAAGGTCAGATGACCGCCAAACTCGTCCGCGAAATCATGGTCGCGGCCAAACTCGGCGGCGCTGACCCCGACCTCAACCCGCGCCTTTACGTCGCGATCGAAAAAGCCAAAAAAGCCTCCGTCTATCGCGACACTATCGAGCGCGCCGTCAAAAAAGGCTCCGGCCAGTTGGACGAAAAGGTGAATTTCGAGACCGTCGTCTACGAAGGTTTCGCACCGCACAAAGTCCCGGTCGTCGTCGAATGCCTCACCGACAATCGCAACCGCACCGCGCCCGAAATCCGCAATCTCTTCAAAGCCGGCTCGCTCGGCCAGCCCGGCAGCGTCGCGTTTTTCTTCAATCACCTCGGCGTCGTCGAAGCCACCCACACCGACAAAAATCGCGATGCCGAAGGCGACGCCATCGAAGCCGGCGCGCAGGAAGTCGAGCCGCTTGAAGCCGAAGACACGCCCGAAGGCGCCAAAGGCGCGCGCTTCCTCACCGAGATCAAAGACCTCGACGCCGTCTCGAAAGCCTTGAAAGCCGCCGGCTGGAATGTCACCGCCTCCGAAATGCGTTACGTCGCCAAAAATTTCACCGAAGTCACCCCCGCCGCGCGCAAGGAAGTCGAAACCTTCCTCAACGCCCTCGACGACCACGACGACGTCCACCGCGTCTACGCCGCGCTGAAATAGCTCCGCCGCACGATGGCCTCACCCGGACAACCACCGAACGTCCGCGGAGGATTTTTCTCACGCCTCGAGTTTGCGACCATTCGCCGATTGGAACGCACGCTGTCTCCCGACGCGTTCCACCAGTTCGTCGCGCTTTTCGTGCGCATTCGCCGGCCGGTCAAAGGCCCTCGCCCGATGATTCCCTTGCCCGACTGCTTGCAGTCAGCCGGCAACCAGGCGCTTTCCGTTCGCGAAAAGCGCGTTGCAGACTATTTCAATCGAGTGCTCGAATTTTTTCCGGATCAACTTTCATCGCCGAAATGGCGCGATCGCGTTGAGTTTGACGGCCTCGAACATTTGGCTTCCGCGCGCAAAAATAAAAAACCCATCGTGCTGGCTTTTTGCCATTTCGGCCCGTTCTTTCTCCTGCGCCCCTGGCTGCGCGTCGCGGGCTTTCCCGCCGTCTCCTTGATTCGGGGCCAATCCGAAATTCGTCCGCCCTGGAAACGGCTGGCCGATGCCGTTTCACCGTTTCCCGAAATTCCCCCGGCATTTTATCAGGATCAACTGCGCGAGCTCGTGGGGTTTTTGCGCTCCGGCAACCCACTGCTGATCGCTCTCGACGTGGAAACCGGAAAACAACTCGAGGTCCCCTTCGATGACCAACGGCACATTCGCGTGGCCAGCGGACCGATTCGTCTCGCCATTCACCACGAAGCGGAATTGCTCCCCTGCAGCATCACGGACCAGGGCCGCTGGCGTTTTCGCATCAAATTGAGTCCGCCGGTTCCGCAGGAATTTCTGCGCGCCGGCCAGGAGGCCCAGGCGGTCAAACGAATCATCGAAACCTTGCTGCCCGAAATCCGCGCGCATCCCGAACAATGCGCTCCGCGAGTGCTCAATCTCTTTCAGCCGCTCGTCCCTTCAAAAAATTCCGCAACCCCGCCCGCTTATGCTGACCCAGTGGCTGCGCGATAACCCCATCGCCGTGACCGGCATCGGTACCTATTCCGCCGCGGGCGATTCCGTGGAAGACCTCTGGCGCGCCGCGCTGGCCGGCCGCGGCCTGGCAGCCTGGCGCGAGTTTCCGGTAGGCAACCAGCCGCAACGCTTCGCCGTCTGCAGCGCCCCGCCGCTGGAAGTTTCCGTGCCGGAAATGCGTTTCGCGCGCAAAGCGGACCGGTGCGCGCGCATGGCCTTGCACGCCGCGAACCTCGCGTGGCAACGAGCTGCCCTCGGCCGCGCCTACGCTCCCGAGCGCATGGGAATCATCCTCGGTTCCTCGCGCGGCCCCATTGGAAAAATGGAGGAATCCTTCGAATGCCTCCGCCAAGGCGGGATCATGCCGACCTTGTCTGCGCAAAGTTCCCTCGGCTCCGTCAGCGGAACGCTCGCGCAATTTTTTGGTTTGAAAGGCCCCGGCGCCGTCATCTCCGCCACCTGCGCCTCCGCCGCGTTCGCCATTGGCATCGCCGCCGAACAAATCCTGCTCGGCAAAGTGGACGCCATGCTCGTCGGCGGCGCGGAAGCTCCCTTGCACCCCGTCGTCCTCGCGCAACTCCAGGCGAGTGGCGTGCTCGGATCGCACGCGGATGCCGCCCAAACCTGCCGCCCCTTCGATGCCACGCGCAACGGCATGGCGCTGGGCGAGGGGAGCGCGTTCCTCGTGCTCGAACGGCTCGGCGCTCGCCCGGAGGCGAAACCCCTCGCGCGCCTCGCCGGTTGGTCCATGAGCACCGACAGTTCCGGCCGCACGGGAATTCATGAAGACGGCTCCAGCATTTTGCGCGCGATGCAGGAAGCCTTGAAGCTGGCGCAACTTTCCCCGGACAAAATCGGTTACGTCCATGCGCACGGGAGCGGCACCGTCCTCAACGATTTCGCCGAAGCTGCTGCCCTCGCGCAACTCTTCGGCGAACGCGGTGTGCCCTGCAGCTCCACCAAACCCGTCACCGGCCATTGCCTCGGCGCCACACCCGCACTTGGAGCGGCCCTCTGCATCGAAGCCCTGCGCCGCCAAAAACTTCCCCCCGCCGTCAATTGCGAGCAACCCGACCCGCAATGCCCCATCCAACTCGTCACACCCGCGCTTCAACCCCGCCCCTTCACCTCCGTCCTTGCGAACGCCATCGGCTTCTGGGGTTACCACGCCTCCCTGATTTTTTCCGCTGCGAACGACTGCGCCTGAGCTTAGGGCTTAGAGCGTCTGACAAAATGCCTGTGGTGGTAGGGCGCGTCGCTCCGCGCGCGCCGTTGCGGAATGTGCAACGAACGGCGCGCGCGGAGCGACGCGCCCTACCTGCCGCAGGCGGCAAGTTCATTCTGTTATAGTGATTGCCAAAATAGATTTCCGAAAAGACAGCATGCGTGTATTGGTCTCCCTCTCCGCCGCGAAGCGCGGGACTTTCGCCGCTTGGGAAGCGGCGAAAGGAATCCGGCCGAAGGCGGAGGCCCGCGAGGGCCGAGCGAGCGGGAGCGAGCGAGTCATTGGGTCAGGGGTGAGGTGGTGCTCGGGGAATAGGGGGCGAAGCTCTGATCTTCTATCCGGAAATTTATTTTGGCGATCACTCTACATGCTTTAGCCGGAACCATGCAGTTCGAATCGTTTCCCCAACAAACGCAGAGGCGCTGAGAACGCAAAGCCGCGCGGAGTTTTAAATATTTATCAAAGTCACCATTCAGTGGCCCATCGGAACAGGGCTTATCCTCTGCGAAACTCTGCGTCCTCCGCGTCTCTGCGTTAATCCGCCTTTCTATCTAGCTTGCATGGTTGCGGCTTAGGGAAATTCATTTGGTGTTCAGCGTTGGACGTTCGGCGTTCGATGTTTCCCAATCACTTCGCCGAAAAATCCGGCCAATACCACAAACACAACCCCACGCGCAACCCATGCGCCTCCTTGTTGTATTGCCGCAACGTCTGCCCGTAGCCGTCAAAATACTGCACGTCGATCGTCGGATTGAAATGCGGGAATTTATACCGGCCATCGATCTGTATTCCCGGGTGCTCCCCGTCATCGCCGATGCGGAACCGCGTTTCGATTTGGAAATTCGCCCATGATTCCGGATCCCCTTTCAACGTGAGAAACGCGTGCAAATCCGCATACCCGCGAAACTCCGCAATATCCGGATTGTTATGGCCCACCCAAAAATACGTCCACGCGCGCGGCTGCAAGGCAAATTGCAAATGTCCCGGCTTGCCGAACGTGATCCGCGGCTGCAGATACGCCGTGTAAATGCTCCGCTCCTCCGTCCCGCCACGCCCGTTCGATTCATGCTCCACGCCGCCCTGCAAATCGAACTGGATCGCCTTGTCCTTGCGCGCCAACAGGCTGGGAAAATACAGGAATATCGACGGCTTGTAACTCGTGTCGAAAAACGACGGGTCCGAGGAAATCAAATCCCAATAGGAAGTTTGCGTGTAGGCGAAATAAAGATTCGTCAATCCCACAGTGCTGTTCGTGAAATCGAAGAGTTGAAACTTCAAACTGAGCTGAAATTCTGCCGCGGGATAATTGCCAATCAAAAAATAAATCGGCTCATACGGCGAAAGATGGTTGTCGAAAAATTTCGCCAGCGCCGTGCGCGATGGTTTTGCTTTTGCCGGCTCGGCCTGCATTTCGAGATAATTGGTTTCCATCGGCTCAACGACTCGAATCGCCACCTCATTGTAATGATTCACGCTCAACGAGGCCAGGCCGTGCAGCGTGGGGGAAACGGCGACGAAATATTCCGCTTTCGCAAACCCGCCGGGCGCAATCGTCGCCTCGTTCGTTGCGCCGGCCAAAGTCAGCGTCACCTCCCAACTGACCGGCGGCACCACGAATTTCGCGTTGAGATTCCGCTCCAGCGGTCGGTGAACCTCCTGCGCGGAATTGTTCATCAAATACAGCCAGACACTTCCCTTGCTCCCGGCCACGAATGAATTCGTCGGCGCGATGAACACCGCCGTGACCTCCTCCGCCCGCGCCCGCGTCAGGCACGCCGCGAGCATAAAAAATAATACCCAGAACGAAATGAGTTTGCGGATCATAATCACCAAGGAAGTGCCTTTCACATGCGCGACAGTGGTTTGCCCGCAGATTTTGTCAAGGTGATTATAAATTTCCCAAATGATGCTCCCGCTTTGTGTGCGCGTTGAAGCGGTATGAAGCCGGGGCGCTAAATGAAGTCACGCAACCAACGTATTCGCCTGCCGTTTCCGTCGGGCCAGCCTGAAAACATGCGGGCCCTGCTCGATGATCGCGCCCAGCGAATTCACCACCGTCCGCCGAAACATCAACCGCGCCGCCTCACCCAGCCGCCCCGCCGCCAGCGCTGCTCGCGCGTCCTCCGCCGCCACGCCCGCATGCATCAACACACTCGCATTCTTATAACAGGACATGATGCAGTTATTGCAATGATCGCGGCAATCCGGAATCCGATCCAAATCAAAAACCGACCCCAGCGGCTTCGACCACGCCTCGCAACGCCAGATGTTGAGGTTCCAATCCAGGTAGAAATATTTGTAACCGCCCACGCACGCAAACTTCTCCGGTTCACCGCGCACATGGCGTTCGATGTCGTCCAGCATCGCGGTGGGGTTGTGAACCGGAAACTTTTTCTTCAACAATTTGACCGCTTCGAGCGCCTGTACCAATTCGTCCGCATTCAGATCCACCAGCTTCGAATCCGGATTGTAGACCATCGACGACGACCCGAGTGCAACCTGCCGCGGACAGGAGAAACCGACCGCATCGAACCCGAGTTCCCGCAGCAGCGCGGGCAACGCGTCGTATTGCACCAGCCGGCTGACCGTCACCGACGCAATCGTCGGAATGTTATTCCGCCGCGCCACCGCCAGTCCCCGCTTAATCCGCTCACCCACGCCTTGGAGACCGCGATTGCGCTCGTGCACCGCCAGCGAATGCGAATCAATGGACACCAAAAGTGTCCCCAGCCCCGCATCCACCAGGCTTTCAATCTTCCGCGGGAGCATCCAGCCATTCGTGATCACCGCCGGCCGCACACCCGCCGCGCGCGTATCGGCCACTAACGTGTGAATCGCCGGATGCAGCAACGGCTCCCCGCCTTGAAAAGTCAAATAGCGAATCCCGCGCCGATGCAGAATCGGCAGTGCCCGCGCGAACTCCGCCGGATCTATCCACCGCTTTTCCTTGATGATCCCCTTGTTGACCGCATACGAGCAAAACTCGCACGTTGCATTGCACGCATTCGTCACGGAGACATCACACACCGCCGGAATCAACCCCCGACGCGAAGTTGTGGCGTCGGCCGTGGATTCTTTCGTGCCTTTTCCGCCCCCCGTGACGACCCTCGCCCCGGGAGAAGGGTCCGCAATTGCAGTCCGTTCAGCCATAAATTACCCCGCAGGTTCGCCCTGTTCTTTATTCCCGAACGGGGGGACTTGCCATGGTAATTTGGCTGAACGAGTGGATCCGGCGAAGCGGAGCGGACGAAAATTCGCGCGCTAGCTTTTTCACCGATGCGACACCACCAGCGCAATAATCCCCGCCACGATCAAACCCGCCAGCACCGCCAGCCCGATCTTCACCCAACTCTTCGGATACGCCCCGCTGATCGCCCCCGTGTAACCATTGATCACCACCTGAAAATTCTTCGCGCCGTAATTGTAAGTCAGCAGCCAGATCGGCACCAAAATATGCTTGAACGTCTGCCCCGAATAATCCGAATCCACATTCAGCCCGCGATACGTATCCCCCGGCACCTCCCCGCCGCACAAACGTTCCATCGCCGCATCCATTTCCGCCCGCGCCTCCTTCGCCGCGGAGATCAGATCGATCTGATACCGCTCCACCACCCAGCCCGACAGGAAACCCGCGTTGTAAGCCACCAATTCCTTCGTCGGAAACGGCTCAATGCTCCGCAACCGTTCCTCATGCACGCCCTTCGAAGCCGACACCAGCTCGTCGTCAAAAAAATGATTCACCGCTCCCGAACTCGGCACCCAACGCGTGTGCTGCACCTGCCGCGTCTGCGTTTTCCCCTGCGCATCCGTGTAAGTCTCCGTCGTGTAATAATAATACCCGCTCTCCGCCGTCCAATCCGAGTGCACCTGCGCGTCAAACGTCCAATACGGAATGTACAGCCCCTTCACTGTGTCCGTGAGCGCGGCGTTCTTGAGTTTGTTCGGCGCGAACCACCGGCTGCCGTACCATTGGCGGATCGTATCGCGCACCTGGTTTTCGCCGAGCTTCATCGGCAGCAAACTCTCCGGCGAAAACGCCTCCTTGATCTCCTCGTACGGCACCAGTGCCGTCGACCCGCAAAAATCACAACGTTGACTCACGCGTTCCGGGTCAAAAACCGAAATCGCCTGGCAACTCTGGCAACGCACGGAAATTTTTTTCGTCTGCCAGCCGCGTTGCGCATCCGGAATCCCGCGCAACGCCGCCACCAGATCATGCTCCACAATCGTGGCCTCGCCCGTGGCCGTGAGTTCCGCCTGCGCCGGCGACACCGTCCCGCAAAACGGGCACACCAACGCCTTCTTCTCGGGATTCCACTGCGCCTCCGCCCCGCACGACGGGCACGAGAATTTTTTCTTGGCGAGCGCTTCGTTAATCAGCGGTGGCGGTTGGTCGGGCATTGGATGTTGGTTGTTGGATGTTCGATGTTGGTTGTTCTCAATTTCTTCAAATCACAAACGGCACCAGCGCCTTCACCTCGCGCCGATAATTCGGATACGCCTCCGGAAAATGCTGCATCATCAGGCGTTCCTCCTGGTGGATCTTGATCCAAAACCCAATCGCCACCAGCGGCCAGCCAATGAAGCAACGCAATTGCCCAATGTGCAGCAACGTGCCCGCGAACATCACCAGCAGCCCCGTGTAAATCGGATGCCGCACAAAACGATACGGCCCCGTGCGAATCAATTCATGCTCCCGCTTGAACGTGACATCGCCGCTCCAATTTCCCGCGAGCGTAAATCGCGCCCAAAGTGTGAACACCAATCCGCAAACGCAAATCACCGCACCAGCCACCTGCAACTCCGCCGTGCGCGGCAGGATTTGACGATTAAACTCCCCGGGAAAATTCGGAAATAGCATCAGCCACCAGCCAAGCCCGACCGGAACACGATGCGCCAGCATCGAAGCCCCGCTCTGCATTTCCACCGTCGCCTTCGTCTTCGCCGCGGTGACGATCCAGACAACAATGAAAACGCACCAGCAAGTGATAATAACGTCGCTGGCATTCATTGTTTGAATTGAGTTGCGATGGCCTTAGGCATGCTGGTGTTGATTTCGTGAGAGGCTTTGCTGAGCATGCTTCCTTCGATTAAGCTTCAGAGGAATGGCAACCAGCAGAAAAATGCCAAGGCCACTGGCGCAGGTGACGACGATCAGGCCCAAGTGACCGACTTGGTAGAAACTAATATTCGCTACTCCCACGGGCCAATTTACTTCCGGTTGGCCGGGAAGAAATCGCACGCCCACAGAGTCTCCAGGGTGAAGTGCGCGCTGAGCCGAGTCGGTGATGAAACAATTTCCGCTGTAGGTTTGGTTGGAATAGGAAAAAGTGTACGCTAGATGCGCGGGACTATGGCCTGCACCAGCCCGCGAAGAGGAGGAACTGGTGACAATGGCTTGCGTGTTCTCCCCGTAATTCTTCAACTGCCGGCGAAACCATTCTCCACGCCAGCCATAGATCGATGCGCAGATGAACAACGCCGACATCAGAAAAACGGTTGTCCAGGCGGTCAATATTTTCATCCAGGAAGATATTTTCGCCGGAATTGGGTTGAATTAACTTTTCAAAAACTCATCCAACGCCGCCCTTGTCACCCGCCACGTGCTCCCAATCTTCTTCCCCTTGAGATCACCTTTCTCCAGCGTGGCCACCACATCCGTTTCGCTCACGCCGAGCGCTTTCGCGACCTCCGCCGTCCCGAGCAACTCCGGCATCGCTCCGCCGATCACCGGTGGCACGCCCGGCCCAGCCGGCCCGCCCGAAGGCGCGGTCTGCGATGCACTCAACGCCGCCGCCATTTGCTGGCCCATTGCAAGGCCTGCGCCCAGGCTCGCCGCGGTGCCGGCCATGTTGCCTTCGCCGCCGCCCTTGGTCATGCCCTCGGCCATTTGAAACTTCACGTAATCGTTCAAATTCCCAATCGCCGCCATGCTGCTGCGTTTGTCGATCGCCTGCTCGACTTCCGGCGGCACCGAAATATTTTCCACCACGAAACTCGTAATCTCAATTCCGTAACGGCTCGTCACCGCCGGATTAATCAACGGCAACAGCGCCGCGCCCAGTTCCGTGTAACGCGAAGCCGCATCCAGCACCGGCACCTTCGCGGACGCCAGCGCATCCGTGAACACGCTCACGATCCGCGAGCGCATCGTGTCCGAAAATTCGTCGAGGCGGAAATGATCGTCCGTTCCCGCGACCTCCTTCAGGAACAACTTCACGTCCGTCACATGAAAATCAAAAATGCCGTACGCCCGCGCGCGCACGATTCCAAAATCCGCGTCGCGCAACATGATCGGGTTCGCCGTGCCCCACTTGTTGCCGGTGAACAGCCGCGTGTTGACGAAATAAACATCCGCCTTGAACGGCGAATGCAGCCCGTACTTCCAGCCCTTCAGCGTGGAGAGAATCGGGATGTTGTCGGTCGTCAGCGTATATTTGCCGGGCCCAAACGTATCGCCGAACTGCCCGAGATACACGAATTGCGCCGTCTGCGATTCACGCACGATCAGTTGCGCGCCGTTCTTGATTTCCTTGTCCAGGTCCGGATACCGGAAGGAAATCGTATCGCGCGAATCGTCCTGCCACTCGATGATCTCGAGGAACTGAGTTTTGAGATAATCCATCAGGCCCATATGAGCATATTCCTTTCTTGTTGTTCGCATCATCGGCCCAAAGCCCCGCCCTGTGAAGTACAAATTCGGCCTGAATTCGTAATGACCATCGGTTGAACGTAATGATATTATTCACGCATCAGAAACACGGTCGGAGCAATCCCAAAGGGATTGTGTCATTCAGCCCAGGGTTGCGAGGAACGAGCTACCCTGGGTGACACGCAATGGAAATCATCAACCCTGAAAGGGTTGTGTCAGGCCAAGTGATGATTCGGTAATAAATAGCTCGTAAATAACATCGACATTTTGTGAGGCGTTTAAACAACCCGCGGCAACCTGTCTCCCTCGGGAGAGGTGGAGCTTCAGGGTTCAAGGGCCGAAGCCCCTCTGCCAACCTCCGCGCCCTCCGCGCCTCGCTTCCCCGCCTGGGACCGCCGGCGTCCCGCCGGCCCGGTACCGAGTTCCGCGTTCACTACCACTGGCAAAAATCCTTTTAACCCAGTAACATCCCCACACCATGCCCAACGCTCCTGAAACCATGAACTGCCCCTCGTGCGGCGCCCCGGTGCCGTCCGACGCCACCACCTGCTCGCATTGCGGATCGCGCCTCGCCGTCGTCGCGTGCCCGTCCTGTTTCGGCATGGTCTTCGCCGGCGCAAAATTCTGTTCCCATTGCGGCGCCGCCATCGCGCGCACTGAAGTCCCGACAGATGTAAAAGAACTCTGCCCCCGCTGCCAAATCGGCATGGATACCGTCGCCATCGGGGCGACCCAATTGCGCGAATGCCCCAAATGCGAAGGCATCTGGGCCGACGCGGAATCGCTGCAAAAAATTTGCGCCGACCGCGAACAACAGGCCGCCGTCCTGGGCATACCCCGTTCGTTGCCCGTCGACGCCAACAGCCTGGAGAACGTCCGCTACGTCCCATGCCCGGTCTGCAACAAGCTCATGAACCGCGTCGCCTTCTCCCATTGCTCCGGCGTGGTCGTGGACGTCTGCAAAGCGCACGGCACCTGGTTCGACAAGGACGAACTTCGCCGCATCGTGGAATTCATCCGCGCCGGCGGCCTCGAAACCGCGCGCGCCGATGAAATCGAGGAACTCGAGCGCAAGCGTCGCGAATTGCGCGCCGAACAAATCGCCGGGAAATGGGATGCCCGCAGCGAATCGCGCCAGGAATATTACAACCACGCCCACAACGGCATCGCCTCCGCCGCCGCAAATTTGTTCAGCTCCTTTTTCTTCGATTGATGCCTGGGTGCCCCGGCGTCCCACCGGCAAGAGTCTCGGCCATTCAAGACGCCATCAGGAGTCCAGAAGCGCAATGCAATCCGCCAGGTTTTGGACTGCGGCAGCCCTCTGCCGCTTTGTAAAAGGCAACCTTCCTTCGCAGCGGATTTACTCCATCGGCATCTATTGTGAAGTTAGGCAAGTGATGTTCATAATCCCTTCCGGAAGCCGCGCAGCGGCGAAAGAAAATAGCCCACCGATTTATCGGTGGGTAACCACCAACCAGAACCGCAGTCCCACAGGGACGACAGAAGTTCCCATTCCCCAATCGATTATTTATGAATACGAGTTGCCTAACACCACACTATAGCGATTGCCAGAATAGATTTCCGAAAAGAACGGCTCAGTCGAGAACCCCGCCCTCTTGTGAAGCATTCGGACCATCCACAGCCATCCGTCTCCCTCTCCGCCGCGAAGCGGGGGAGTGGGTCAGGGGAGGTGGGCTTAGACTGGTCGCGAAGCGACCTCAGGATATTAGCCAGCCACAAAGTGGCTGGTATTACGATTGGGCGCCATGTCCTGAAGGAGGGTGTTCCGAAATTCAAAATGTGAAGTATTCAGAATAAAGGGGTTTGAATGAATTTCATTTTTATGATGTTGGCAGTTTTATTCGAGTGGCAGTTGGAATTGGGTGGGAATTAACTCGCTGAGGGGATGTTCAACCTTTTCAGGAAGATTCAGTAGTGCTCGGGCACGCAGGAGCGTCACCGTATCTGTTAACAGGCATGTTTGCCAGCAGAAGGGCAGGCTATTGAGGAAGTAATCGCTGAGTCCGAGTTGGTGTTTGTCATAGGCCTGCGAAGCTTCAATCCACGGGCGGCATTGGTAAAGCAGTCGCCGCGCAACGCGACTGTTTGAAGGAAGAGAGCCATAAAAAATCTCATGCTCTTTGGGGGCATGCGGGAACTGTTTGGGACAAGTGCTCTGCTCCCAGCAACGCACGCACAATGGCTCAGGGTCGGTTACTCCAAACCAATGCAACTGATCTCGTTCCTCTAATCCGAGCCATTCCAAGCGCTGCCCTTGTTCACAGGTCATCTTGGTCGGCGAGTCAAACACCTCGGGCAGGTTCATATCCGGTTTGCATTTTGTGATAACGGCGACGTGTTGTTCTTCGCGTAGCCGCCGCTGTACCGCCAGGTTTACATAAGCCATGTCGCCCACCACGATGTCGGGTGTGAAGTGCAGGGTTTTGGCACAGTAGCGAAGGCTGGGAGCTAAAAACAAGCCTTCACCGCGGGAAGCGGGCGCTGCCCAGGAAATTAAGGGCACCAAAACAATGTGATCTTTGACGTAAGGCAACCAGAGCCGCAACGAATGCTTTTTGTATCCGATATACCACCGACTCTGGCCGGATTTCAAACTGCGACCGCCCAGGGTGGCGCGATCAGCCGAGTAAGCTCCAGCCTCGTTTTTTTATAAGCATTGGTAGCGGCCCGCAAATCCGTGGCATCGATCACAGCCACACTTTTGTTTGGCCCCATCTGATCCAAGAGCGGCAGAAGCAAATGCAAATTAATCTGACGAAAAAGAAGGGGTGGGAGTTTTTGACGAAACTCGTGGAGGATGCGTGGGCCTGGTACTCGAGCTCGACGAGATAAAAGAGCAAATCGCCTCCAAGCGCGATTGTCATGCAGCGTGCGGCTGAGCAAATTGAACGAGTGGGCGGGAGTCAACGCACTCAACAACAGCGTGCGAAATAACTGTGCCGAACAGAAAGCGGGACGTCGCCCTCTACCCTCATGACGTGGAACCAATTTTCGTAATAGTTGATCCGGAACATAGGGCGATATCCGTTCCAAGAGCTCGGACGAGCCCACCTTGGGAAGCTTGACCATGAACAAAACACTAACCAAAAAAATCCTAACTGTCTCGCACGGAACGAAAACTCACATTTTTAGGGAGCAACCAACTTTCTATTAGTCACTTATAACTTATTTCGGAACACCCTCTGAAGGGACATTGGAAAACACATTTTTTCCACCGTCCTTTCAGGACGCGACCAACACCCAGTTTTCCAGCCACTGCGTGGCTGGCTAATTTCCTCCGTCGCTTCGCGACCAAAAAATGATTTCCATCGAGCAGATTGACATCCATGTTATAAAGGCGACAGGAAAGGAGGGCAAAGCAAGGGGACATGAAAAAGGGAACACAGCAGCTTCGGATTCGCGGGACATCCCGATTCACCGGCGAGCCGTCGTTTTCCAAATCAATCCTGCCTAATCCGACCAAATCCAAGTTTAATTGTTGTCATTCCAGCGTTCGCGCCCTCGCGACTTCCCGCGTTCCATCGTCGTGCTTGCAGCCGCATCGTGTTCAACGCAACCCCCACAATATCAACGTGCGTCGTGCCCAATCGTGCCGAATCGTGGAGGGTATCCGGTTTGCAAATCCGTGTTCATTCGTAATTGTCACTGTGAAATACCAAACCTCGCACGGCTCCTTCACGGTTCTTTTTCTCACGTATTCGGCCTCCGCCCTTCGGATTTTCTTTCGGTCCTTGGATTTCGGCCTTCGGATTTTCCTTATCCGTGTCCATCCGTGGTTAAAACTCAGATGAAAATCAAAAATTACCAAACGAACCCATTTGTCATTTTCGGATTTGCCTGTAAACAAAGGCGATTTTCGCTCTCGCGCCATAAAACACCGGAAAAACGAACCCAACTTTTCCCCTTCGCGCAACCTCTGCGCCCTCTGCGTCTCTGCGTTAATTCGGATGTTTCCGGGCCCACACCCAATTTTCTCACGTTCCATCCTTGCACCCAGCCTCGCGCGACTGCAAAATTATCAACTTAATGTTAACTCTGTCCGGTATCAGTAAAGCCTACGGCGGCCGTGTCCTTTTCGAGGATACGACGCTTCAACTCAATCGCGAAGACCGCATCGGCCTCGTCGGGCCGAATGGCGCGGGGAAGTCCACACTCTTTTCCCTCATCCTCGGCGAGGAATCCGCCGACGCCGGCAAAATCATTTTGGAGCGGAACGTCACCCTGGGCTATCTCCCGCAGGAAAGCGCCCCCGCGGGCGAGGAAACCGTCATCGAACTCGCCACCGCCATCACGCCGGATTTCGTGAAATTACGGCGCATCATCAAAGCGTGGGATGCCGGCCATCCGGTCGAAGCGTTGCATCCCAATGAAATTCATGATGACGTTCACGATCGTTTTAACGAATTGAACGGCTACCAGGTGGAAGCCAAGGCCAAACAAATTCTCGCCGGCCTGAGCTTTCGCGAAAAGGACTTCGAACGTCCCGCCAAGGAAATGAGCGGCGGCTGGGTCATGCGCGCCTACCTCGCGCGTTTGCTGACGCAGGAACCCGATTTGCTCCTGCTCGACGAACCGACCAACCATCTCGACCTCGAAGCGTTGCTGTGGTTCCAGGATTATTTGAAGGGCTATCCCGGGGCCATCCTCATGATTTCGCATGATCGCGAATTTCTCAATGCGCTCGTCAGCGGCATCGTGGAAATCCGCCAGAGCAAGCTCATCAAATATCGCGGCAATTACGACGACCACCTGGTCCAGCGCGAAGCCGCCGAACAGCAACAACTCGCGGCCTACAAAAATCAGCAGCGCGAAATTGCCAGCCTCATGGAATTCGCGAATCGATTCCGCGCCAAGGCCTCCAAAGCCTCACAAGCCCAAAGCAAATTGAAACAAGTCGAGCGCATGGAAAAAATCGAGGCGCCGACCAGTGACGATCGCAAAGTCAGCTTTTCCTTCCCGCAACCACAACGGGGCGGCCAGCGTTCCATCACGCTAAAAAATATCCGCTTCGCCTATCCCGTCCGCGGCGGACAGCCGCCGCCTGGGACCGCCGGCGTCCCGCCGACGAGTTCACCGGGCCAGCGAGACGCTGGCGGTCCCGGGCCGGCGGAAAATCTCATCTACGAAAACATGGAATTCCAGGCCGAACGCGCTCAGCGCATCGTTCTGGTCGGTCCCAACGGCGCCGGCAAATCCACGCTGCTGAAAATTCTCGGCGGCGTTCTCCAGCCGCAACAAGGCACGCGCGAACTCGGCCACAACGTCAAAGCCGGTTATTATTCGCAGTATCGCGTCGACATGCTCGACCTGAAGCGCACCGTTTTGGAAGAGGCGCTCGATACGCCCTCGCGCGTGACCGAGCAATTCGTTCGCACGCTGCTGGGATCTTTTCTCTTCGTCGGCGATGACGTCTTCAAAAAAGTCGACGTGCTGAGCGGTGGCGAAAAAAGCCGGCTCGCGCTCGTCAAACTCCTGCTCGATCCGCCGAACCTGTTGCTCATGGACGAGCCCACCACGCACCTGGACATGTCGAGCATCGACGCGCTCCTCTACGCGCTGGATCAATTCGAAGGCACGCTCGTATTCATCAGCCACGACGTCTATTTCATCCGCGCGCTGGCGAATCACGTGGTTCACGTCAACGCCGGCCGCCTCACGCATTATCCCGGTGGCTACCAATATTATTTGGACAAAACCAAAGCCACCTCTGCGCGCGAAGCGTTGACCGCCGGCAGCCGCGCGAACACTGCGCCTGCTCAAAAATCCTCCGTCCCCGCCGTGGATCGCAAAACGCAAAAGCGACTCGAAGCCGAGCAACGCCAGGCCCGCTCCAAAGTCAAAAAGGAACAGCAACAAGCCGTGCACGATCTGGAGAAAAAAATTCAGAAACTGGAACAGCGCCAGGCCGAAATCACTGCCGAATTGGAGAAACCCGAAACTTATCAAGCCGGCGGAAAAGCGACGGATTTAAACCGCGAATTCAAACACAACGCCGACGACATCGCCGAGTTGACCCCCAAGTGGGAAGCCGCCGCCGCAAAACTGGAGGCGTCAGAGACAACCTAGCGCTGGTAGGGACGTCGCGCCTGCGACGTCCGCGCCGCTTAGCGGCGCAACGTGAGATGTGATTCACGTCATCGGCGTGATTCGTTCCGCCCGCTACTACGCGGGCGGGGACGTCGCAGGCGCGACGTCCCTACCTGCGTCCTTGACAATCCGCCCGGGCTGCGGTAGCTAAAAGCCAATGCAGAACGCTGCGTCATCCAACGTGATCCTCGCGATCATTATTATGCCCCCTTGGGGCCGGGTTGACGCGCGCTGATTTAACGCTCTTTAATCCCGAAGCCCTGAGTAAACCACTCAGGGCTTTTTTATTGCCATGCAGCCTGATTAAAAACTATGGATACCGCCGTTTCATCAAGAACCGGGCGCCGACGAGGCGCGACGAAGGAGAATATCCTTTATGGATCTTCGACTGAGGAGCAACGAAGTCGCCGCCCGGTTCTTGATGAAACCCTCCGGGCTGAGGTCTTTTTGGCTTTGTGCTTTGTCGCTCCTCGGTCACAGATCCATGCGGATATGCTTCCTCGTCGCTTCGCGCACAAAGCCAAAAATCCTCTCAGCGGCGGTGTCCATAGTTTTTAATCAGGCTGCTAATATATATATGAACAACCCGACCGCCGCTGTCTCGCTCGCCGAAATCGTCGCCGCCCGCGCCCGACTCAACGGCTCGATCATCCGCACGCCGTGCCCGGAATCCGCGGCGCTCAGCGAACTGACCGGCGCGCAAATCTTCTGCAAGCAGGAATATCTGCAACGCACCGGCAGCTTCAAGGAACGCGGCGCGCGCAACGCCCTCGCGCAACTCACTCCCGAGCAAGCAAAGCAGGGAGTGATTGCTGCCTCCGCCGGCAACCACGCGCTCGGCCTTTCCTGGCACGGACGATTGCTCGGCGTCCCGGTGACAGTCGTTATGCCGAGATTCGCGCCGCTGGTAAAAGTTGGCCGCTGCCGGCAATTCGGCGCCACCGTCATTCTCCACGGTGATACGTTCGACGAAGCGCGCCGGGAAGCGGATCGTTTGTCACACGAACGCCAGCTCACATTCATCCCCGCGTTCGACGACCCCAAAGTCATCGCCGGGCAGGGAACATTGGCGTTCGAAATATTGGAACAAGTCCCCGAAGCCGAAGCGGTGCTCGTGCCGGTAGGCGGCGGCGGATTGCTGGCTGGCGTGGCGACCGTATTGCACGCGCTCAAACCGGAATTGCAAGTCATCGGCATCGAGCCCGCGAGCGCTGCTTGCTTCGCCGCCGGGCTGGCCGCGGGCGGACCCGTTCGCGTGCCCACGCGATTCACACTCGCCGATGGATTGGCCGTGGCAGAAGCCGGCCGGCACACGCTGTCCATCGCGCAGTCGCTGGTCCATCGGATGGTCCAGGTGCAGGAAGAGGATCTCGCGCTAGCCATCCTGCGATTCGCCGAGCTTGAAAAATGCATCGTGGAAGGCGCCGGAGCGGCTGGACTGGCGGCATTGTTGGGCGGACAACTTCCGGAATTAGCCGGACGCAAAGTCGTGCTTCTCCTGACCGGCGGCAACATTGATCCGCTGGCGCACAGCCGGGTCATCGAACGCGGCCTGGCTGCGGACGGGCGGATCTACCGCTTTGACGTGCTTCTGGGAGATCGCCCCGGCAGTCTTGCGCATTTATCAGCTGTTCTGGCCAATGTCGGCGCCAACGTTACCGAAATCGTTCACAACCGGACCTTTGCCGGTCCGGACCTTTCGCGCGTCCACGTTCTCTGCACCGTTGAAACCCGGGATCGCGCCCACATCGCCGAGATTCAGCGCAGTTTAGTGGAAAACGGGGTGGAACTTGTCGACGCCGAAGCCCATTCGGTATCGTCCCAAAGACCGATGGCTATCCCTAAAACTACCTAATGGCCAAAGGTTAAAAATGGCAAAATTTTCCCATTTGGAAGTAACCGTTTTCCCAGGAAATTGCGTAATTGATTGGCAATCAAACAACTCCGCTGTACAATTAAGTTTGCACTGGGGGCACCGATTATAGCAAAATGTTACGAGTTCACTGGTTGGCAGGTTGAATCCCCGAAACTGAACGTTTAACGACATGGCGCAAGCAAAGAAACGCGAAGTGAATGCTACCGACGGAAAAATCCGTATTCTGTTGGTGGATGACCATGCGGTGGTTCGTTTTGGAATCGCGCAACTCATCAATCGCCAGCCGGACATGAATGTTTGTGGCGAAGAAGAGGATGCTTCCAAAGCCATGAGCGCCATTGCGACTCTCAAACCCAACCTGGTCATTGCGGATATTTCCTTGAAGGAAAGCAGCGGGTTGGAATTGATGCGCAACATCAAGGCCCAATACTCCGGTTTGCCGGTGCTGGTGGTCAGCAGCCACGACGAATCCATCTATGCAGAGATTGCGTTCCGCGCCGGAGCGCTGGGTTATCTCATGAAGGATGAGGCGTTGGACAAAATTGTCATTGCCATCCGCCGGGTCCTCAGCGGCGCAATTTACGTCAGCGACTCGCTCGCGGCCAAAATGCTGCAGCAGCAGATTCGCGGGCAGAGCACGATTAATGATTCGCCGGTGAAGGACCTGAGCGACCGTGAGTTGGAGGTTTTTCAACTGATCGGCCAATGGAAGACGACGCGTGACATCGCGGAGGAATTGCATTTGAGCGTCAAGACCATTGAGTATTATCGCGAACAGATCAAACGCAAGCTGAGCTTGAAGAACGCCGCCGAGCTCACCCAACGCGCCACCTCCTGGGTCGGCCGCGAAACTGCAAATTGAGCCATGCAGCGAATGGGATCCGGGAGTATGCGCCCTCGAACAATGGACATGCACAACCCCTTTGTTTTCTTTATCCGTCCCCGGGGGAACCCTTGGATGTCAACACGGTAATCTCCGGTATGCGAAATATGAGTTGCACCGATTGTGTGCGAAGCGGTTTCGTGGTGAAATGATCTCAGTTACAAACGATAGTTCAAAGGGTGTTAAAAAGACTTTGAACTGAGACTCGAAATCGGCGACGGGATTCGGTTCATTTGAAAAAGAATATGAAAACTATTTCTGCGACCTCAGCCCCTGCGCGTGCAAACGGCGCGGCGACGCCGAACCAACCCGGCGGACTGGCGGGACACATCCAATCGTCTCTGACGGCGGGGAGTGTCGCAGCCTCCAAAGCCCCGAACGCCAATACCAAGCCGCGCATCAAGGTCATGCTGGTCGACGATCATCCAGTCGTTCGCAAAGGCGTCAGCTCCTGTCTCGCGCGCCATGAACATTTGCAAGTCATCGCCGAAGCCAGTGACGGTCGCGAAGCGGTGGCCAAGGCGCGGCAGTTGCAGCCGAATGTCATCCTGATGGATATCGACATGCCTCACATGAACGGGCTGGCGGTGACGGAATTGCTCCGGAAGGAATTGCCGGACATCAAGGTTTTGATCCTCTCGATGCACAGCAACACGGATTACGTGATGCGCATCATCCAATCCGGCGCGCGCGGTTACGTCCTGAAGGAAGCGCCGACCGAGGAACTTGTGCGCGCGGTGGACGCCGTCCACGCCGGCGAAGCGTTCTTCAGCCCGGAAGTGGCGCATGCGGCGTTGAATCAATTTGTGCGCGGCGTCTCCAACCAGGGCCAGGATGCCTCCCTCACGGCGCGTGAGCGCGAAGTGCTGGTGCAGATCGCGGAAGGCTTGAGCAACAAGGAAATCGCCAGCCGCCTCGGCGTGGGCGTCCGCACGGTGGAAACGCACCGCGAACGCATCATGCGCAAGCTTGACATTCACAGCGTGGCCGGTCTCACGAAATTTGCGATCGCCCGCGGCCTCGTCTCGCTGAGGACTTGAAGATTTTAGAGTACTAACGGGTTACCATAACTGCGAAAGGCCGGCTCCGCTGCCGGCCTTTTTCTTTTTTATAGTGGCACGGGCGTCCCGCCCGTGTGTTTGATTCAACTCATTTGCTTCGCACTGGCGAGACGCCCGTGCCACGATTGCGGATTGCTTCGTGTCGTTTTTGTGAACATCCTGTGCATTGAATTAAATAACTTGAGTTTGAGAAGCTGGTAAAAATTTCGTTTCGTAGTTGCATGATCGACTCTGTCTCCGATGAAGGCGCCGGTTCCACGGATTTAAAACGCGCCAAACGCATTCGCCGTCCGCAAACCACGACGAGCAACGTCGACCGTCTGCCGCCGCATTCGATGGAAGCGGAAGTGGGCGTGCTGAGTTGCATCCTGATCGCGCCCAACGATTGCATGGGGGAGTGCATTGAGTCGCTCAAGATGGGGGCGGAAGCTTTTTACGATCTGCGGCATCAAACCATTTTTTCCCATCTGGCGGAAATGTATGATTCGCGAGTTGCGATCGACGTCATTACCCTTCAACAGCGTCTCAAGGACAAGCAACTCCTCGAGCAGGTCGGCGGTCTCGCTTATCTTTCTCCGCTGCCCGATGCGGTTCCCAGCGCGGCGAATCTGAGCTACTACCTGGAGATCGTTAAGGAGAAATTTCTTCTCCGGAAAATGATCCACGTCTGCACGGACGTTGTCAGCCGCGTCTATGATTTTGAGGGCGAAGTCGACGGGCTCATGGACGAAGTCGAGCGCGACATCCTGCGCATCAGTGAAGCACGCGTTGAAGGGCAGTCGAGCAACATCAAGGAACTCGTCAAACGCGCCATCAACCAGATCGAGGATTTCCACCAGCGCCAGGGCATGCTCACCGGCGTCGGCACCGGGTTTACCGATTTGGACAAAATGACCAGCGGATTGCATCCGGGCGAAATGATTGTCATCGCCGCGCGTCCTTCGATGGGCAAAACCTCGCTGGCCATGAACATTGCCGAGCACGTGGCGCTGGAGCAGAAATTGCCCGTGGGCGTGTTCAGCCTGGAAATGACTTCGGAATCACTCGTCCTGCGCATGCTCTGTTCGCGCTCCCGGGTGAACCTGCGGAACATCCGCGATGGCTTCCTCGCCGAGCGGGATTTCCCCAAGCTCACCGGCGCGGCCGGCAAGCTGGCCAACGCGCCGTTGTTCATCGATGACTCGTCGGGCCTGTCCATTCTCCAGTTGCGCGCCAAGGCCCGCCGCATGTCCCAACAGTATGGAATCAAGCTGTTTGTCATTGACTACCTGCAATTGCTCCATTCTACTGCGCGCCGGGCTGAAAATCGTCAGCAGGAAATTGCCGATATTTCCAACGGGGTCAAATCGCTGGCCAAGGAACTGAACGTCCCGGTCATCGTTTTGAGCCAGTTAAATCGCGAATTGGAGAAGGACAAGAACCGGAAACCCCGGATGTCCGACCTGCGCGAATCGGGCTCGATTGAACAAGATGCCGACTTGGTTGGTCTGCTCTATAAGCCGAGCAGCGGGGATGACGAAGATGGCGCCGCGCCGGGTGAAGAGCAGGATGCCGTGCCGGTCAATTTGCTGATTGCAAAACAACGCAACGGCCCGACCGGCGATGTGCACCTGACCTTCATGAAATCCTATACTCGATTTGAGAATGCGGCGAAAATCAGTGACGAAGACGTGCCTAACTAACGAATGAAATTTTTGCTTCGCCTATGCGGACTGTTGCTTGTCCTTGCCTGCCTGCCCGCAACGGCGCAGAATTCGCTCAGAGTCGCGAAAGTTGACATCGAGCACGTTGGCCCACTCTCGGTCAGCGATGAATTGATCCGCGCCAACATCCGCATCAAGCCCGGCGATCCTTACCTCCGCGCCGCCGTCGATGAGGATATCCGCACGCTCTACGCGACCCACCAGTTTTATGATATCCGGGTCCAGACCACCAATGCGGCGGATGGTATTGTTTTGACTTACGTGCTGCAGGGCAACCCGCAGTTGGTGGCGGTCAAATTTCAAGGCAACAAAAAATACAAGGATTCCAAGTTGCTGAAAAAAGTCACCGCCAAGACCGGCGAGCCGCTCAACGAAGTAAAACTTTTCACCGACAGCCAGGAAATCCAGAAGATGTACCAGAAGGCCGGTTATCCCGGGACCACTTGTACCTATTCCATCGCCATCGAGCAAAGCACCGGCCGCGCGACCGCCACCTTTGCCATCACCGAAAGTCCGAAGATCAAAATCACCCGCATCGATTTCGTCAATGCGACGGCGTTCAGCCAAAAAACGCTGCGCAAGCAAATCAAGACCCGGCGGCACTGGATGCTTTCGTGGGCGACCGGCAGCGGTGTGTTCAAGGACGAGCAGTTCGATGACGACAAGGAGAAGCTGGCGGAATTTTATCGCAACAAAGGCTACATCGATTTCGACATCAAGGACGTTCAGTTCGAGCATCCCACTCCCCGCACGCTGGTGATCCGCATCATTGTTTACGAAGGCCGCCAGTACAAAGTCGGCTCGGTGAAATTCACGGGCAACAAATTGTTCAGCAATGCGGACATTGCCGAAGGCATCCGCCTCGCGCAGCCGAGCGGTGTGGTCAAAAAGCCGAAGCTGGGTCCCAACGGGTTGTTGATGGATACCGGCGACACGTTCACGCCGGATGGCCTGAACAAGGACATGAAAGCCGTCGGTGATTTTTACGGCGGCAAGGGCTACATCGACGTCGTTCCGAACTCGCGCAGTTTTTACGTGCAGCGCGTTCCCAATACCGAGACGGGCACGATGGACCTCGAGTTTCAAATTGATGAAGGCCAGAAAAATTACATCGAAAAAATCGAGATCCGCGGCAACACCAAAACCAAGGACCGCGTCATCCGCCGCGAACTCGCGGTTTATCCCGGTGAGACGTTCGACATGGTGCGGGTGGATGTCAGCCAGCGGCGTCTCGAAGGCTTGCAGTATTTCGACAAGGTGGACATGCGTCCGGAACCCACCGAAGTTTCCTCCCATAAAAATTTGATCGTTGGCGTCGAGGAAAAGAACACGGGAAATCTCACCATGGGCGCCGGGTTCAGCTCCGTGGATTCGATCGTGGGCTTTGTGGAAGTCAGCCAGGGTAATTTCGATTTATTCCACCCGCCGAACTTCACCGGCGGCGGCCAGAAATTCCGCCTGCGTGTCCAACTCGGTACGGAACGCCAGGACTACGAAATGGAATTCACGGAGCCGTGGTTTCTTGGAAGGAAACTTCAGCTCAGTGTCGACCTGTATCGCCATGATCTCGCTTTCCAAAGCGTGGAGGACCTTTACACCGAGGTTCAAACCGGCGGCCGTGTCGGGTTGACCAAGGCGTTAGGCAGTGACTACCTCATTGGCAGCGTGGGTTATACGCTGGAGGATGTGGGCATCCTGTTGAACGGTCGAACGTTCAACACGAACTCCGGTAACGTGAGCGTTCCCGGCCAAAGAGATGTTCCCGACGCGATTCATCGTGAAGCTGGTTATAATCTGGTTTCCAAATTGGATTTGTCGCTCGCTTACGATACGCGCAACAGCGTGACCTTGCCGGACAAAGGGCAACGCACCCAGATTGCCACCACGCTCGCCGGACCGTTCCCTGGTGACAGGAATTATTACAAAATCGAATTGAAGAGCGCTTGGTATTTTAGAGGCTTGTTCCCCGGCCATGTGCTGGAACTCGTCGGTGAAACCGGAGTCGCTGATTCGTACGACAACACCGGCAATGTGCCGTTCTACGATCGTTATTATTTGGGCGGGTTGTATTCCCTCCGTGGTTTTCGCTATCACGGGGTTGCGCCGCGGGAACGTCCCTTCCTGCCGGCCGAAGGCGGTTCCCGCGAACCCATCGGCGGCAACACCTATTGGTTCGGTTCCGCCGAATACAGCATTCCGATTATCCAGAGCGACAAGGAACGCGGCTTTGGGCTGCGTTTCGCGATGTTCTATGATATTGGCAACGTCATGCTGAACCCCTACTCGTATAATTTTGACAAGTATCTCGACAACTGGGGCCTCGGCTTGCGCCTGAACCTGCCCATCGGTCCGTTGCGGTTGGATTACGGTATTCCGATCAACCATGACCGCTTCAATAGTAGTTCCGGCCAATTCCAATTCGGCGTCGGTTACACGCGCCAGTTCTAATTATGCATTCGTCGTTCAAAGGTATTCTGGCACGCCGCGTTTCTTTTTCGATCGCGTGCGTGGTGGTTTGCGGTGCGTCCCTGGCGCGCGGAGCCGAAGATCCCGTCGCCCGCGCGGCTGCTGTTTCCAAACTCGCAAACGCGCCGCTTTATTTCGAAAGCAACGCCGGTCAGTTTGAAAGCGATGCCTCGTTCGTCGCTCGCGGCGCCGAATGCAACGTCCTGCTTGCTCCCACGGAAGCGCAAATTCTGCTCGGGAAATCCTCGGACGGCGTGAATGCGTCTCAGGCGGTGCGCCTGCAATTGCTTGGTGCGAATTCCACCGCGACAATTGCCGGCCGCGACAGCTTGCCCGCCCGGGCGAATTATTTCGTGGGCAGCGATGCTTCCCAATGGCGCGCCGGCGTGCCGTTGTTTTCCAAGGTCAGCGTCGATGAAGTGTATCCCGGCGTGCGGGTGATTTATTACGCCAACCAATCGGCGCAATTGGAATACGATTTTCTCCTCCAGCCCGGCGCTGCTCCGGAACAAATTCATTTTCGCGTCACGGGCGCGGACAGCGTGCAGGTGGACGCGCAGGGAAATCTCGTGTTGAAATTGAACCGCGAGGAAATTCAGCAGCATCGGCCGGTTGCTTACCAGGAATCACATGGTGTCCGCACGCCGGTGTCGGCCAGCTATCATTTGAATGCCGACGGCACCGTGGGGTTCGCGCTCGGCCAGTATGACCGGGCATTGCCGTTGACCATCGACCCCGTGCTGGATTTTCTGACCTATCTCGGTGGCAAAAAACTTGAAATCGGCCAGACCATTGCGCTCGACGGGAGTGGAAATATTTATGTCGCGGGTGAAACGCTTTCCACCGGATTGAAGGTGCTGAACCCGATTCAGTTCGGCTCGACGAACTTCGCCAAATTCCGCGGCGGAAATAATGCGTTTGGTGATGCCTTCGTCGCCAAATACGACAATTCCGGCGTGCTGCAGTTCCTCACTTATCTTGGAGGCAGGAACGACGACGCCGCCCGCGGAATCGTTTACGATCCGGTCGGCGCCGGAGTGTGGGTGACCGGCTTCACGGACTCGACTAACTTTCCGCTGGTGAATCCGGTGCGTTCGAAAATCGGAGGTGAAGTTAAGAACGCCAGACGCGTGCCTCCAGTGGATGCGTTCATTTGCAAACTGGATCCGTCGGGCACGAGTTTGTTGTTCTCAACCTTTTTCGGCGGCGACAGCATTGACGAAGGGCTCGGTATCGCAGTGGACGCAAACGGCGCCATTTACGTGACGGGAATCACCAGTTCCACGAACCTCCCGATCATCTCGCCCGACGCGTATCAAACCAACCTCAGCGGCAAGTTCGATGGCTTTGTCACCAAGTTGGTGGGCACGGGCGGTAATTACACCAACGCCTATACGACTTACTACGGCGGCACGAATGACGATTACGCCGTGAGCGTCGCGGTGGATTCCGGAATGAACGCCTGGCTTACTGGTTTCACATTTTCGGAGGATCTGCCTCTGACGGCGAATCAACTCAGTCTGCCCGCCGGAGTGAATCCCTATTTCCCGAACGGCTACGCATTTACGAACCTGAACACGGAACCAAAAAAGACGCGGCACAATATCAACAACGAGAAGTGCGACGCGTTTGTCGCGGAACTGAATGCCACCGGCACGCAGCTTTTGTTGTCCTCGTATGTGGGCGGCAGTAATGATGACTTTGGGCAGCAGATTACGGTCGACCATTCGGACAACGTCTACCTCACCGGCTTCACACTATCGGACAATTTTCCCACCAACCAGCCGACGGTCATTACGCCCACCAACTTTGTGCCTCAGGTTACGAACCAGGTCGTGTTCACGTCACCGGGCACGAAATTTATCTCGCACGTTTTTGTTCTGAAGATTGCCGGCGGCGCCCTGGTAAACTCCACCGCTTTCGGCGGCAATCTCGCCGACCAGGGCAGGGCGATCGCCGTGGATGGCAACGGCCTCGTTTACGTGACCGGTTCAGTCTCCTCCACCAATTTCTTCCAGCGGCCACTGCTCGTTACCAAAGCGGTCGAGGAAAAACACGGGCGTATAAAATATTCCGGCGTCCTGACCAACAGTCCCGCGTTCACTGACCTCAGCAACCCCAAAGTGGACGTCAAGCTGAAGCACAATGGAAATACCAACGATGTGTTCGTCGTGGTTCTTTCATCTGACCTGACCACTTACGTCCAGACCATGTCGTTGGGCGGGGCACGCCGCGATGAAGCCAATGGTATTGCGGTGGATTCTTCCGGTAACACGGTTTACCTGGTGGGCACCACCACTTCATTTACGGATTTCTCCACGACGAACGCCGCGCAGCCGCATTTCGGAGGCGGCGGGAAGAACAACAATCGTTTGTCCGATGCGTTCGTCAGCAAGATTACGATTGCTCCTGTCCCTTAGGCGCTAAAGATGAACATTCCCCGTGCCTGGCTGTCCCATATAGGCTATTACTTCTTGAAATAAGTTGGCAGCGCGGGAAAATTCTGATTTGTTAACCTTTTATGAGACTACTGTTAAAACAATTGATTTTGGCCCTGGCTCTTTTGACCTGCGCCTCGGCGCACGCGGAATACCGGATCGCCACCGTGGATTTAGGCCGCGTGTTCACGAATTATTGGAAGACCAAGCAGGCTCAGACGGCGATCGATGAGCACCGCTCGGATATCGAAAAAACCGGCAAGGACATGATGACCAATTTCAACAAATCCAAAGAGGATTACCAGAAGATGGTCGATGGCATGAATGATCCTGCCGTGTCCGCCCAGGAACGCGACAAGCGCAAAAAAGCGGCTGACGACAAATTGAAGGATCTCAAGGATCAGGACGACGCGCTCGCCCAGTTTGACCGCGCTTCGCGCGCCTCGCTGGAGGAGCAACTCAAACGGACACGTGACAATATCGTCGCCGACATTCGAGTAGCCGTCACCGCAAAGGCGAAGTCGGATGGATACACGCTGGTTATCGACACTGCCGCCCAGACGGTCAACGGCACACCAGTCATTCTGTATTCCGTGCCGGGTGACAACGACATCACCGATGCGGTCATCAAGCAGATCAACATGGGAGCGCCGGTCGACATCCAGAAAAGTGATGACAAACCCGCTGCCAGGCCCGATGACAAAACGGCGCCGAAACTCGATGACAAACTGAAGTAGCCATTCGCTGCATCAAATTTGATAAAGCGTTCCGAAAGGAACGCTCTATTCTTTGCCTTGTAGCGGCGGTCTATGACCTCCGCCGTATGACCTCCGCTTAAATCTTTATCAACTCTGGCTCAGCCGTTTTACCGGCTTTTCATAATACAACTGATGCGCCTCGGCGAGGATATTGGGAATCTTTTCGGCAAAGGGGCTGTGCGTTAGCGTGCCATTGAGCGCGGCGGCTTTTCCCTGGGAAATTGATTCCGCCACCGAGGCCGCGTTTTGTCCCGGGAACCAATGCTCCGCCTGGCCCAGCAGGTTGTAGCGCATCTTCGCCCAGCTCGACAGGCCCAGCGGTTGCGCGTACGTCCACAGCCGCAGAATTTCCATCACGTTGATTTCGCCCGGCACATCCACGTAGTGCGGCAGGCCTTCGAACCAGCGCTCGCACCAGTCGCGGCCTAGGGTCTTTTCCATTTCTGCGCGCAGACGTTTTTCAATCGGCGCGATGGTTTCCGGGATGCAGTCGTAGTATTTCAGCGCGGCCACGTGCTCGTCAAAATCCGTTGGTCGGCTCGCGCCGCAACTCAGCGTATGAACCTCCGGCCGCGCCAGGCAGTAAAGATCGTTGAACTGCATCGGCGTGAGCGGCGCGCACAACTCCGTTATTTTCGGCGCCGGCTCCTGCAGCTTGCCGCCCTTGTCGTTCGGGCTGATGATGAACACGCCCATGTCGCGCGCGTGCGCCGCCTGCACGGCTTTCCAATTCAGGTCGTTCACGAAATACCAGTGCAGGTTGATGTAATCGAAATCGCCGTGCTCGATGGTTTCGAGAATAATGTCCGTGGTCGCGTGCGTGGAAAAGCCGATGAATCGTACGCGGCCTTCCTTCTGCAATTTTCGCGCGGCCTCGAGGCAGCCGCCTTTCTTGAGCGACCAATCCAGCAACTCGCGAGTATTGATGCCATGCAGCGAAAGCAATTCCACGTGATCGAGCTTCAGATAGTCCATCGAGGTCTCGAACGTCTTCAGGAATTCCGCCGCCGTCGCCTTCGGGCTGACCTTGGTTTGCACGATCAATTTTTCGCGCGGCATTTTTGGCAGCACATTGCCCAACTGCATTTCGGAAGTGCCGTAGCCGCGCGCGGTCTCGATGTGGTTGATGCCGAGTTCGAGCGCGCGATGGATGCACGCTTCGAGATTGGCCTGGTTGGCGGCGGGAATTTCCGCCGGCGGCACATCGTTCCATTTGAACTGGTAACGCATTCCCCCGCACGAGATGACCGGCATTTGCAAATTGGTGCGACCAAAGCGTCGATATTTCATCGCGGGAAAGATAAGTGAATTCCGCAATGTTGCAACGGTATGCGTTTCGTGATCAAAGGGAAAAGTCATGCGGCCTCGTGCCATTGAAGTTCGGTTGGGAGCGCAAACCCGGCGTACTCGATGTGCAACACCCGCCGATGCCGCCCGCTGGTTGACCGTCCGGAAGCGTGAAGAAGCAAAGGCCGCATCAGCAGCGCGTCGCCCGCGGACGCGGCACAAAGAAAATCAGATTGTTGGGCACGCAATTGTTGAATTCTTTCGGACGAAAGCCGCCCCAAACGATGTGAACCGGGCAGCACGCGCAGTGCCCCGTTGGTTTCGTCGGCGTCATCGAAGTGAAGGCGAATGGTCAACATCTTTTCCAATAGCTCCACCGGCGGTTGCACATGCGGCACGCCATCCTTAATGCTCCAGGGGCCGAAACCATTGACGTCCGCGCGAGCTTGCAACGACAGCGTCATATCCTGATGCCAGGAGACGAGCCAGTTTGAGTCGGGAGATTTGTCAAAATAAATGGCGCGGACCGGAAATGGATCGTCAGGAAGATGCGGACGAACGAGATCCAGCAGTTGGTCCGATTGGGCGAGCGCGGAAATTGCTGGCAATGACAAAAGGCCGCGGCGGCCGGCGCCGGTAACCGGACCGAGCGCGGAAATCAATTCCTGGCATTGCTGATTTCCAAGGACCTTCGGGATGATGGCAAAGCCGTTTTGTTCGATTTTATTGCTCATCGGTCGTATGCCGAATCTGTTTGCTTTGAAAACATTTTCCCCATGAACCCTGAGGCTCCTCACCCCAGCCCTCTCCTCCTTTGGGGAGGAGAGGGAGGCGGAAAGCTGCAGGATTATTCGAACGCTTCACAAAATTGCGATTTTTTCCAAAAGGCGAAAGCTGTCGTTTGGTTCGTCAGAAATCAAAATTAATGATGGCCTCCACCTCCGCCGCCATCACCTCCACCGTGATGGCCACCGCCGTCAAATCCGCCGTGATGACTTCCGCCGGAGTCGTGATGATGATGGCCGTGATGTGAATCATGATGACCGCCGGAATCCGAGCTGCCTGAATCTCCGAATATCCCGGACCACAATCCGCCATCGCTCGAAGACTTTCCGCGACGTCTTAGTCCGGCGCTAAAGAGAGTGACCAAAATCGCGAACGCAGCACCGACGATGGCGAGGATGAAAATCATTCTAACGGTATCCATAAGTTGTTTTGGTTATATTTTATTCAATGTTCCACCCCAAGCCGCGGGGTCCACATCGTCGAGCGTTTGGGAAAAGGTCCAGACGTGGCCTTCAAAATCCTGCGCGGTGTATTGGCGTTCGCCGAAGGGGTGGGTTTTGATGGGGTGAAGAATTTTCACGCCTTTGGAAACCGTTTTGTGATAGTGCGGATCAATGTTCTCGAGCCGCACGAGGACCGCATGCGCTGCGTCAATTTCTCCCGACGCGGGATCGCGCTGGGTCACGACGATGGCGCCGCCGTGCCCGACGTTCAACTGCACGCGATGATCGGCGATGCGCAGCCGCTCTTGAAAACCGAAGTGTTCGCATAACCATTTCGCCGCGCCGGGCACATCCGCGTAGGCGAGTTCGGGAATGACGGCGGCGTTCGGTATGGAACGATTCGGCCGAAGATTTTGGTTCGTTTCCATTTCCTTATGTTCCCTGGTTGGTTTCCAAAAAACGCCGGATGCTTTGCTTTTGAAAATGGAATTGGCGCAAAGTCAGAACGACGATGAGGGCCCCGAGGCTCAAGATGAGGCAAAGATTGGCCGCGAAGCCAAACAGCGGGATTCCGAAAAACGGCAGATAGAAGGGCAGCAGCAGGCAGCACAAACATATCGAGGTAATGAGGTAGGAATGGAAGCGGCGGCGGTATGGCGCGTCAGCACGCAGCAATTCTTTGTGGGTGGCTTGCCAGAGGGAAAGACGGGTTGGTGGTTTCATAGATCATCCTTGAACAAATGATGGGCGATTTTTTGAATTGCCAAAGTGGCGCTGGTGAGGGCAACCGTGGCCGAGGTCAGCAGGAAGCGAAAGCCGCGACTGGGAATGCCGAGCCAACGCAGACCGCGCCCGAGGCCGGTGGAAAGTTTGTGCCAGACCAGGCGGAAGGAAGTGAGCATCTGGACGCTGAGAGCCAGGGCCAGCATGTCGAAGAATGTGGAATCGCCCAGCAGGCCGAGGGCGAGCAGGTCGGGATTCAGAATCACGATGACGGCCATGAGGATGGCCAGCAGCCCCAATAATTTGTGCCAGCCTTTGAGATCGCGATACCACTCGCGCCCGCCGCGCATCAAGCGACGGTGCATGAGCACGGCGACCCCGAGACTTAGCAGGATGACCAGGCCCTTTCGCATAATCCTCACTGAATTTGTATTATTTTTCCCCGCCTTTTTCAAGGTCGGGTGTGGAGTTTGTGGCGGCAGCGCGGTCGCGGATATTGGGCCGCAGGAATTCCTTGGAGGGGGAGTTGGCGTAGCTGTGCCAGATCTGACCGGTGGCGGTGTCGATTTTGAAAACGTAGTTGTCAGTGGCGAGCATTTGGAAACGGCCGCAGGACAAGGTTTCCGTTTGAACCGCCGCGATGCTCAGGACGGCGATGGCTCCGATGGCGCTACCGGTGATGAGGCTGACGAGGTTGGATTTAATCTTCATAAGGGTTGGTTGGTGGTATGGTGTTTTTTATTAAAATTCAGGCACGATTTGGCACGATTGAGCACGACCGGGCACGACGGGAACGGGGCGATCCGCCTTCGCCAAGGCTTCGGCGCGACTGGGGGGATACCCTGGGCGAATAGGTTGGAATAGGCTGGCACTTGCCGATGTGGCGTTGGTAATCAATGGGTTGTGAATTAAGCGCGCAAGTGTCCGGCGGGCGAAAGCGAACTTGATGGCGAGGGAGTAACTGCCGTCAAGCTGGCTGGCTACGGCGAGCGCGGAGCGGCGGGCCCTGCCTACGGCGGGCGATGAGTCCGTTTTGGTCTGCGGTCCTGGTGCTGTCTGTTCGAGTCTCATCCGTGGCTCCGTTTTCGTCCATCCTCCGGGTTTCTTTTACCATCGGTGGGAAAGGATTCAACTTATTTCCGAACCTGGAATGGCAGCCGAAACGAATTTCCTGGTAAAAACGCTTTGCCCCTGAGCCCTGAGGAGACGGATGTCTGTGGATGGTCCGAACGTTTCACCAGAGGTTGGTTTTCTCGACTGACCAATTCTTTTCGGAAATCCAGTTTGGAGATTGTCAGGGACTGGCCGGGTCGGAGACCGGCGCTCCGGGGCGGCGCCTGGGGCCGAGCCAGGCGAGGAGAAGAATTGCCGTTGCCAGTGGCGGCAAAACGGATATCGCCAGCAGTGAAGTGCGCGCGTGCACGTGAGATTGAGCCTTTCCGAAATAGAAATATGTGTAGGTCTGGGAACCGGGATAGGTGACCTGGATGGCGCCGTAGCGGCCGCTGCCCAGGATGAAACTCCAGTCGTGGTCGATAACGCCGACCTGTGCGCGGGTGGTGAATGGAATTAAAAGCGCTGCGAGACATAGCAGATGGCGGATCCGCCGGTAGGACCTCGAACATCCAACATCCAACAACGAACATCCAATAAATTTGCCCCCTGAGCCCTGCGCACCACATCTTTCGCCTTCGTTGAGAAGCTGCGGCGCGACGGGGCCTGGCCCTCTTCTCCGCTTCGTGGCGGAGAGGGAGACGGAACGTTGCGGGATTTTTGGAGTGCCTCTCACAAATTTGAGCTTTGTTTAAGGCATGCGTTACATCGAGGCTCTGAAAAAGCGCGCATAAAGAATCAAGGCCAGGGTTAGTTTTTTTGCCCGGCTTCCTTTGGCGAGCAAGTAATGGTTTAAATCTTTCGAGAGCAGGCAGCCATCGCCGTGTCGGATTTTGAAGTTCGCGCCGTCGGGGAAGGTGAGCAACGCTTTTTCGAAACTCCAAAAGATGTTTTTGCAGGTGAGGCGGAATTCATTGCTTTCGTAGGACCAGTTTCCGACGCGAAAATGGGGCAGGGTGCCGAGGGCGGCGTCTTTTTCGCGCACGAGGACGTCTGAGGCATCGCAGGAAAAGCTGAGGCGCAGGTCGGAAAAGGAAAGCACGGTGTAATGGCGTCCGCCTTGGAAGGCTCGCAAAATGAATCCGACGATGGTGTTCGGATTGGCCTCGATGTCGGAGGAGCGAGTGCCGGTGCCCAGGGAATTTTCGCCTGTTCCACTGCCGAACGAGAATTCGAGCGCGTCGTCGGGGAGGTCGGCGAGGGGTGGCGGGACGGGGCTTTCGGCGAGTGCGATTAGGTCTTTCATGGCCGGGCGGTCAGCCACACAGGGGGTGCGTCGTTAGAGCGTCGTTGTAAATTACTAATTTCTTTTCCATGACGTGGAGGTTGTTCAATGACTAAAACCCGGCGAGGCGGGGACCGCAATACAAATCAACCGCGTGGCTTTTTCGAACGCGTCAGCAAACCCGAGACGCTCGCTTTGCTTCCGCCGTCGCTCAGAAGCTATGGCGGGACAGGCGCCGCGCTGCGCGCGAAAGTGATGGTTTCATGGCTTTGTACCCAGGGTAGTCCTCGCGGACTGGGCCAACCCTGGGCTTTGAGACTCGACCCCTTCGGGGTCGTTATGATGTCGCGCTTTGCTCGGAGGAAAATTTTCACGGCACCCATAACTCGGGATGCGGTTGATGGTCGCGGTTCCACATCGCGGCGGTTTTGGCGGGATCAAATAAAGTCGAGGGGAGCATGGCGACGATGTGGCCGTCGCAGAAAAGTTGGTTGTAGGTTTTGCCATGGCGGGCGGGGTCGAATTGAAAGTTGAACCGTCCCCATAAATTTGTGCTCCGCCAATTCAGCAGGCCGCAGGTTGACATATCCTTTCCGCCGAGCGTTCCGTTGACGCTCGTGCTGACGAAGCGTGATTCGCCAATGGAAAACATTTCGCTGGGGGATGCGATGCGTTGTTCAGGCATTGGATCGCGGCCGAACTTGCGGGTGCCATTGACCCGAATGGCAGGAGGGAGATAGCCCAAGCCGAGGTCGGGGTTGAATGGCTTGCCGAAGCCGAGGATGGAAACGCCGCAGGCATTGTAGGCATAGCTGCCAAAAGGCGGCCCGACGGTTTGACCTTTTTTTTGGACTTCGAGGCCGCCGATCATTCCCCGATAACCGGGGCAATGGTAGTCTGCATTGGTCCATGGCAGCGGGTAATATGCCGTCAGCTTGGCCCACCAAAAGATCAGGTCGTGGGCATCGTGTCGCTCGACATAGTACGGATATTTGCCGGCGTTTTCGCTCGCGTACATTTGCAGCGCCAAGCCCATTTGATGGAGGTGATTTTTGCAGGAGATGGAACGCGCGCTCGCTTTTGAACGCGATAAAGCGGCGAGCAACAGGCTGGCCAGGATTGCGATGATGGCGATGGTCACGAGCAACTCGACGAGTGTAAACGCTCGCGCGGCATCGCGGGGAGGTTTCATGCCAAATTAGACCGGCCGTCGGGCAGAAGGGCACGTTGTGCCAGGAGATTAGTAGGTATCAACGTCTTCGCCTGCACACACCCCGCACCAGGAGGCTTCTTTGATATTGGTGGCGGTGGTGGAGGAGAATTCCAACAAGGTCGATTTGTGTTTGGTGCCGTAACCGATGAAATAGTCTTTGGCTTTGCGGTGCGCGGCGCAGATGGCGCGGCCGCAAAAAACACAAATCGCTTTCGCATCCGAATCACAATGCCAGCATTTCATAAGTTAATGCGCTGCTGTTTAACGTCGAAAATAGACGTAGAACACCATGCCGAAGGCGGCGACGGAGCCGAGCAGGCAGAGGAGCACGTCCCATCCGTTCTGCATTTCCATGGCTTTGTCGATGCCGACGGCTCCGGCGACGAGGCAGCCGATGATTGCGAAGCCGACGACGGTTTCGGCGCTGGCGTTGCGATCGACTTTGACGTTTTGAGTGTCGGTTTGGGTTTGGGTGGTCATAAGCTTTAGACGGTTGCTTTTTCGTCATTCGCCTCTACCGGGGCGAATGACGAAAAAGCAGGTATATTGAATTTTGTTAGCCAGGGTTGCGGCTGTTGCGCATCCTTACCATGGGCTAAATCAATACCAAGGGTCATAAATTGGCATCAAAAACAAGAAAATGAAACAGAATAGGAGGCCGGTAAGCATCATGGACAAATACGCGGAAAAAACTGACGGCAAAGCTACATGACGTCGGACGTTGTAATACGAGACGGCAAAAAACCCAGCTAACCAACCCCAAGGAACAACCAAACGGTCGATCACGTATAAACCTCGCGTGTGGTACTCGGCAATCCACAATAGAGAAAACGCCGCAAACAGAATACCGTTACTCAGAGCAAAGCATGCTAATTTTCTAAGTGGATTGTTTGGTTGATAACGCATGAAGTTCATACGTCGCTCACTTGTGATGCTTGACGGGCCAAATGGCTGTTTCGAGTAACCTCGCGTGATCTCACCTAACATCCTTTGGCATTTCCAATTATGGCTGACTTCTTCTGATTTGCAAGGCTATTGCTTGGCCGCCGGTGGACGGGGGTGTGATTCGAACTGGGTGAGCTCGTTGTATGGTCCTCGCCCTCGTTCCTCGAAAATGATGAGAATTCGAGGACGAGGACGAGAAAGATTACGAGGAGGAGGGCGCTCGCCTCACCCACTTATAATCACACCCGGTGGACGGTTTTCGGACCGGCCAGCGGGATCCGCCTCCGCCAAGGCTATGGCGGGACAGGCGGCGGCGCTCCGAGGTTTTATTTCCTTGTTCTCGGCCTGTTTTCCGCAATGCTTCGCCTTCGGCATCCACTTGTTACGGAATCGTGTTGCGATTTTCTGTAGCGTTCATAACCCCGTTGGGGTTTGGGGAATTTATTGGTGGCTTTCCCAAGGTAGCCTCGCAGACTCGGTAACCTTGGGCTTTGGGGCGCAATCCCGTTGGGATTGGCGCTCGGATTGCGGCTGTCCGCTTGCATTACAACAGAGTGCGAACAACAACGAGAATGTTGTTCGGGAATAATTTTGACCAAAGCCCGCAACTTTTCCTATTCTGACGTGTTATTAGGAACACGATTCGTTATCGTATCTGAATGGCATTTGTATCGCTAAAAGACTTTTTTAATCGCGTGGGCCTGGTGTCTCCGGACCAATTCGGGGAACTTTCGCAGGCCTGGCGCGTGGCCGTGGAGAATGGTTCGCAGGAGCCGTTGCTGGCGTTTATCTGCCGGGAGCGTGGCATTGCCGAGGATGTGTTTCTCCAGAAGCTCGCGCAGGCGTTGAATTGGCCGTATCTCGAAATGGCCAAAGTCGAAGTGCCGGCGCCGGCGCGCAACAAGATTTCCACGAAGGTCGCGTTTCAACATTCGGTAATGCCGACGGACATTTCGGCCGGTGGCGTGCAGATTGCGGTGAGCAATCCGTTCGATACCGCGATGCTGAATGCGGTGCGGTTCGACGCGCGCGGGCCGGTGCTGTTCGCGCTGGCGCCCAAGGCGGAAATTGAGAAGGCGCTGAAGAAGTATTACGGCGTGGGCGCCGAAACGCTCGATGAAATGGGCGGCGGCGAAGAGGAGCCGCTGGAGTTGCTGATCGGCGACAAGGAAATCACCGAGGGCGACCAGGAAGCGAGCGTGATCAAGTTCGTGAACCAGGTCATCTGGGAAGCGTTCAAGGATCGCGCGACGGATATTCATCTGGAGCCGCAGGAAGACGAGTTGCGCATTCGGTACCGCATCGACGGTATTTTGCATCAGACGCCGATGCCGCCGCAGTTGAAGCGGTTCCAGCCGGCGATCATCTCGCGTATCAAGGTGATGAGCGGGATGAATATTTCCGAGAAACGCCTGCCGCAGGACGGACGCATTAACGTGCGGATCAAGGGCGAGGAAATTGACATCCGTGTTTCGACGGTGCCGACGGTTTATGGCGAGAGCGTTTCGTTGCGCTTGCTGTCGCGTGGCAAAATCTTCATGAGCCTGGACAAGCTGGGTTTCTCGCCGCAGGACGAAAAGGCGATTCGCGAAATCATTGTGAAGCCGCACGGGATTTTGCTGGTGACGGGGCCGACGGGTTCGGGCAAATCGACGTCGCTGTACGCGATGTTGAGTTCGATCAATTCGATCCAGAAACGCATCATCACGATTGAGGAACCGGTCGAATACGAATTGAAGGGCATCAACCAGATTGCGGTGCGGCCGGAAATCGGGCTGACGTTCGCGATGGGGTTGCGCCATATTTTGCGGCAGGACCCGAATGTGATCATGGTCGGTGAAATTCGCGATTTGGAGACGGCGGAAATCGCCATCCGCGCCTCGCTGACGGGTCACTTGGTGTTCTCCACGCTGCACACGAACGACGCGCCCAGCGCGTTCACGCGCTTGATCGACATGGGCATCGAGCCGTTCCTGGTGGCGTCGTCAGTGGAAGCGATCATGGCGCAACGCCTCGTGCGCACGATTTGTCCGCATTGCAAAATGGAGCAAAAGGTGGAGCGCGATTACCTGCTGAAGATTGGTTTCCCCGAGGAGGAAATTGCGACGACGCATTTCATGCGCGGCGCCGGCTGCGAGGAATGCCGCGGGCTGGGTTACCAGGGGCGGCTGGCCATTTACGAATTGCTGGTGCTGAATGAAGCGATGCGTCCGCTGATTTTGAACCGGTCGTCCTCCACGACCATCGCGCAGAAAGCGATGGAGCAGGGGATGCGCACGTTGCGCACGGACGGCTGGAACAAGGTGAAGAACGGCATCACCACGATTGAAGAAGTGCTGCGCGTGACGCAGATCGAAGAGCACATGGATGCGCTTTCTGAAGATTAAAACCCGCGATTCGAGCCGAATGAAACCCGAATGGATAAATGGATCAGTGGATGATTGGATGGTTGGGGTCGCAGAATCGCCCGACGCTCCAATGCGGCAACCCATTCATCCATTCATCCGTCAATCCATCAATCCCCCTCTGCCCTGATGCCCTGGCATTTTTGCAACGTTCTCGACGCGAACGCCGACCTTCGACGTGTGTGGCAGTTTGATGCCCGCAGCGAGGCGTTCAACCTGAAAGGCGAGTTTGCCGCGCGCAACGGCGATGCGTTGCCGGCGGCGATTGTCGCCAAAAGCTGGGGCGCGCTGCTCAAGAGCAAATTGAACGTCGCCTGGCTGCCGGCGGAGAATGTGTTTTTGCGCGTGGCGCAATTTCCCGTGAGCACGCCGGAGGAAACGCGGGCGATGGTGGAGTTGCAGTTGGAAAAACTTTCGCCGATTCCCGTCACGCAGGCCTTGTGGACGATGATTATCCTGCCCAAGACCAACGCTCCGGGGGCCGAGGCGGACAAGCTGCAGACGATCGTGGTCATCGTCGTGGCGCGCAACGTGGTGGAGGATTTTCTCGGCAAGCTGGAAGGGCAGGGTTATATGGCGGATCGGCTCGAATTGCCGATGCTGGATCAATTGCAGGCCACGCGCGTTGCCGGCGATGGCGCGTGGGTGTATCCGGAAGCGTCGAATGGGATCACCAAGCACGCGTTGGTGGCGTGGTGGTACGGCGGCGTGCTGCAGAACCTGGCGCTGGTGGCGATGGAGGAGGGGCCGGGAAAAATCGCGAACTTGAAGGATCAACTCGTGCAGATGGCGTGGGCGGGCGAGTTGGAAGGGTGGCTGACGGCGGCGCCGCAATGGCATTTGGTGGGAGACGCCAATGATCCGTGGTATGGCGCGTTGCGGGAGGCGCTGGAGCAGCCGATCGAAATCATTCCGCCGATTCCCGAGCAGCAATTGGCGGCGATGACGGCGAAACGCGCGGCGGGTTCGGATGGGACGAATAATTTATTGCCGCCGGAATTTGCGACGCGGTATCAGCAGCAATTTGTGGATCGATTGTGGGGCCGCGGTTTGCTGGCGACGTTCGGCATTTATCTGGTGTGCCTGGCGATTTATTTTGTCGCGCTCACGGTGTTCACCCAGCTCACCGGGCGCGTGGAAGCGCAGGCGGTCGCGATCAGCGGGAGTTACACCAACTCGCTGCAAATGCGGCAGATGTTGAATGTGTTGCAGGACCGGGACCGGCTGAAATTCGCGGCATTGGATTGCTGGGAGGCGGTGGCGGAACAGATGCCGACCGGCCTGACGCTGGAAACGATGAATTTCGACGGCCGCACGCTCAGCCTCCATGGCACGGCCCCGACCGACCAGGTGACCGCCGTCGATGATTTCTACGATAATTTACGCCGGTGGAAGAAAGGCACACAGGCCATCTTCGATACCTCCGGCGGCGACGTGCCACGCCGGGGGCTCCGGGACGCCTCGACGGTGAACTGGAGTTTTGAACTCGACCTCAAGCAAACGGAAAAGAAATGAAAGAGTTCTGGACACGATTGAATTCAACGGAACGCCGGTTCGTGGTCGGCGTGGGGGTCGTGTTTTTCCTGGTGATCAACATCGTGTGGGTGTGGCCGCACTTTGGAGATTGGAGCGACACCAAGGGACGGATGGCCGCGGCCCGCACGCAATTGGTTACTTTTGAATCGGGCACCAATCTCATCCCTGATTTGCAGAAGAGCATCGACAAGTTCGGGCATGGCAAGGTGGTGCCACAGGAAGATCAGGCGCTGCAATTTGCCCGGCTGGTCCAGAACCAGACGACGTTATTCGGCATCATTCCTCAAAACATCGTGTTCCGAAAGGAATCGACCAGCGGGACGACCACGAACAATTCATTCTTCGTGGACCAAACCGCGACGATGCAGTTGGACACGACTGAGAAACAACTGGTGGATTTTCTTTACAGCATTGGAGCGGGGTCGAATTCGCTCATTCGCGTCAAAGTGTTGTCCGTGCAACCGGAATCGTCGCATACGCGGTTGACGACGCGCGTCACGCTGGTGGCGAGCTATCAAAAGGCAATCGGGTCTGCCGGGGCGGCGGCGGCCGTTCAAAAGCCGGGTGCGACGCCACAAAAACCGGCTCCGACCACCGCGACTACCAATAAAGCGGCGCCAGCCCTCACTGGAAAACCAGCAGCGGGGAAGGCTACCAATAATGCGACGCCCGTGATAACTCCCAAGAAGCCCGAGACGAACAGTCGCACTCCCCGGGCGACCAACACTTTCGTTCCCCCGACCCGGCCTGGGCAAACAATTCCGAAAACACAATGAAAACGCTCGTTACACTACTTTTAGCGGTCTGCCTGGTTTCGTGCTCGCAGCCGAAACCCCAGCCGCAGGCGCAGGCGCACGCGCAGTATGCACCCGTCAATCTCGACGATGAACCGACCGTGGCGCCGGGGACGCAAGTCATCGTGCCGAAAACGAGCACGACGACGACGACCGTCACGAAATCGGAGACGCACCCGGCGATGGAGCCGGCGGCGAATACGACCACAGTTACCAAGGAAACCACGGTGACCGCGCCTTCCGCCGCGAACCCGGTGGTGACCACCAACAATATGGGGCCGGTGGCACCGGAGGGCGCGACGGTCACGGGTCCCGCCGGCACCACGCAGAGCACGACTTCCACGGTGCCGAATCCGTTCAGCCGTCCGCAGCAACCCGCCATTCCAGCGATCGCCGCTCCGGCGCCGGGGGCGGCGGGAACGACCGCCGCCGCTTCGACGACGAGCACGAACGAGCCGTTGATTCCGGAGATGTCGATTAATTTCCATGCCCAGCCGATTGATGGTGTTTTGCAGACCTACGCGGATTTGGTGCACAAGATTTTGTTGCGTTCGCCAAACATTCCGTCGACGGCCACCATCACGCTGGTGCAGCAGGTGCCGGTGACGCGGACCGAATTGATCCACGCTTTGGACGCGGAACTCGCTTTGAATAACATCGCGATGGTTCCGATCGGCGAGAAATTCATCAAAGTCGTGCTGCTGACTGAGGCTGGCGGCGTGGGCGGGACGGTCAATGACATGAACGCCTCGTTGTTGGCTGATTTCGGCCCATACGAAACGCGCGTGGTGCCATTGAAATATACCAAGCCGAGCCAGTTGGTGCCGGTGCTCCAGCAGTTCACGAAGACGCCGGCGGCAGTGTTGCCGATTGAAGACAGCGGGATACTCGTTTTGCGGGACACCACGGAAAATGTCCACCGCATGCTGGAAATGATCGATCGTCTCGATGTGACGGTGCAGACGGATATTGAATCCGCGGTGATCCCGATCAAATACGCGCTGGCGTCGGATATTGCGAATGCGTTGAACAGCCTGAGCGGCAGTGGCGGTGGCGGTTCGATCGGCGGCGGCGGCACGGGTAGCCGAGGCAGTCTTGGCACCAGTCGGTACGGTGGGCTCCGGTAATGCCCGGAGTGGTTACGGCAATGGCGGCGTTGGTGGCGGCGGCGTTGGCGGCGGCGGCATTGGCGGCGGCGGATTTGGCGGCGGGAGCGGGTTCTCGTCTCAGGGCGGAATTGGCGGCACGGCTGGGGGCGGAGGCGCCGGCATCGGCGGAGGAGCGGCGAGCCCGAGTTTTGCGGATCGCGTGAAGAACCTGATTTCCACCGCGGCGGGCGCAGGCGGCAAGGGCGAATTCCAGGTGCTGGGCCAGACGAAAATCATTGCCGACGAGCGCATGAACGCCTTGCTGGTGTTCGCCAATCACCAGGACATGGAGATGGTGAAGGACGTGGTGAAAAAGCTGGATGTGGTGCTGGCGCAGGTGTTGATCGAGGCGATCATCATGGAAGTGACGCTGGATAATTCGAGGACGATCGGTGTTTCCGCCGCGCAATATCCGCAAGGCAACAACAACGTGTTCCTGGGCGGCTTCAACAACGGGCAGCAATTTTTCCCCTTCCTGCCGTCGCAACAATCCGGCTCGAATAGTTTCCCGGGCAACTTCAGCTCCACGATCAGCCCCAATATGTTCAATTATTGGGGCAAGTTCGGAAATAGTTTTGATGTCGCCCTCGCGGCCGCGCAAAATGACAGCCGCGTGAACGTGCTCTCCCGTCCGCGCATCCAGACGTCGCACGGTGTGGAGGCGGATTTGTTCGTGGGTTCCACGATTCCTTACGTGGACAGCACGACGGCGGGCGCGTATGGCGGCACGGGTGTTTATAACAGTTACCAGCAGCAACAGGTCGGTATCACGCTGAAGGTCAAGCCGCTTATTAACCCGGATGGCCTGGTGGTGATGGATATTTTCCAGGAAGCCAGCGTGCAAGGTCCGCCCGGCACGGCGGTGCAGATCAATGGCAGCCCGGTGCCGATCATCAATCAGCGCCAGGCTTCCGCGACGGTGGCGGTGAAGGATCGCGACACGATTATTCTGGGCGGCATGATCAGCACGAGCCAGACGAAGACGAAATCGGGCGTGCCGTATCTCAAGGATATTCCGATGCTGGGGAATCTTTTCCGCAGCAACGCGAACACCGAGGAACGCGTGGAGCTGATTGTTCTGTTGCGGCCCACGGTGTTGCCCACGCCCGAAGCGGCGGCGGCGGTGGCGAATGTCGAGCGCCAGAAATTGCCCGGTGTCCGCCGCGCGGAAACGGAAATCCATGCGGAGGAAGCGTCCCGCCTAAGACAGGCGGAGCAGGAATTGAATACCTCACACACGAACGGCGCGACGATGCCGTCGATCGATGATTGAGCGAGGCGATGGGATGAAGATGGGGCGCGTGAGTTTGTAACGGGCCCTTCCCCCTCATCCGCCGTCGCTCGGAAGCTATGGCGGGACAGGCCCCGGCCCTCTCCCTCGGGGAGAGGGGGAAACTGTGTCGCGGTGCGGGAAGCTCGCGTGGGTCTGGGATTTTCAGCGCGCGGAAAGCGTTTGCTGGCGCGTTGGTGCGAAATTTATTTGGCAGTGGCGATAGTCAACGAAGTCACACAATGGGAAAGCATGTTCTATTGATTCTGGGTCTGGTCCTGGCGTTCGGCGCGGCGGCGCGCGCGGACGTCACGGTATCGGACGGTTCCGTCTCCAATTTCGTGAATGCGGTGAGCAACGTCGTCGCGGCGGGCGGTGGGACCATCACGGTGACGAGGCCGATTACCATTGGCGATACGAATGGCACGTTCGATGAGGAATCGTTTGGCGGTGAATCGATGGTGACGGTCAGCGGCGGCAACACCAATGCGATTTTCATCGTGCGGAGCGGGAGCCTGACGTTGTCTAACATGACGATCTCGGGCGGGCTGGGAAAACTCGGCGGCGCGATAGCGATTTCCAACGGCGCGGCGGGCACATTTTTGAACTGCACTTTTGCGAACAATCGCGTCATGGGCGTTGACGGCGTGTCGGCGGTTTCCAACACGAATTCTCCCGGCGATATCGCGGTCGGCCAAAATGGAAAGCGCGGGACCGCGGGCGGCGCGGTCGCCGGCGGCGCGATTTACAGCCTCGGCGATTTGGCGATTTTTGAGTGCTCATTTCTCACCAACAGCGCCACGGGCGGGACGGGTGGCGACGGGTCGGACGGCGAGGCCGCCGGCACGCGCGGGGGAAATGGCGGCAGCGGCGGCAATGGCGGCGGGGCCACCGGCGGGGCGGTGTGCAGCAAGGGAACCTCGCTGGTGATTTCCAACAGCACGTTCAGCGGGAACGATGCCCAGGGCGGTTCGGGCGGCATCGGCGGCATCGGCGGGGGCGCGATTGTTTCCGGCGCGAATGGTTTTGCGGGCACGGCGGGCGTGGCCTCGGGCGGCGGGCTTTTCAATTCCGCCCCCGGCGCGGTCATTTTGAATTCGACCTTCAACGATAACAGCGCGGAGGGTGGGGACGCTTCGGCGGGCGGCACGAGCGGTTCGGGCGTGGGCCAGGCGGGGCCGCGGGGCGGGGATGCGCTGGGCGCGGGTGTGGCGAACGCGGGTTCGTTGGGCGTCACCAATTCGACGTTTTACCAGAACACCGCGACGGGCGGCACGGGCGGCGATGGCGGGGTGGGGGGCGTGAAAGGCGGGGCGGGCGGGGCGGGCGGGAGCGCGATTGGCGGCGGGATTTATAATTCGGGCAACATCGTCGTGGTGAATTGCACGTTCTCGAAGGGCGACGCCTCCGGCGGCACCAATGGAGTGGGCGGCAGCGGCTCGACGGCAGGCAAAAACGGGAAAGCCGGCGCAAGCTTGGGCGGCAATATTGCGAACGTTGCGAAGAAGAAAAAGACGGGTTTCACGCTGGCGAATTCCATCGTGGGGGTAGCCACGTCAGGCAAGGGAGGTTATGGAACGATCAAGGACGGTGGCTACAACATCAGCGCGGACAAGAGCATCAAGTTCAAGAAGAAGTCGACGAGTTTGATGAACACCAATGCGCTCGATGCGGGCGGGGACATTGCGGATAACGGCGGTCCGACCGAGACGATCGCGCTGGCGGACGACAGCCCGGCGGTGGATTTGATTCCGCTGGACACCACGGATGTTCCATTTACTCCGCCGTCTTTCGACCAGCGCGGAATCGACCGGCCCATCGGCAACGGGTTTGACGTGGGCGCGTATGAGTTGGATCCAAACCGGGTGACGATTCTGAGCCAGCCGGTCAGCACGAACGTGATTGCGGGGAGCAATGCGACGTTCAGTGTGACGGTGGGAGGCACGCCGCCGTTTGTTTACCAATGGTTCTTCAATGGCACGGTGGTGACGGGCCAGACGAATTCATCGATATTGATCACCAATGCGCAGACGTCCGAGCAGGGAAATTTTCTGGTGGTCATTACCAATAGCTTCAATGCCGCGACCAGCCGGGTGGCGGTGCTGACGGTGAATCAAGCGACGAATTCTTTGCCGATCATCACACAGGAGCCGGTGGTGCAATTGAGCGTTCCTCTCGGCAGCAACGCGACCTTCTCGGTCGTCGCCACCAGCACTACTCCGCTGTTTTATCAATGGATGTTTTTACCGCTCGGCGGGACGACCGGGGCCAACGTTCTCAATGGCACGAACGCGACGCTGCTCATCACGAATGCGCAAACCACCGATCAAGGATCTTATCAGGTGGCGGTTTCGAATATGTTTGGAGTGACGAACAGCACGATTGGGACGTTGTTTGTAACGAATGCGACGGCGAATACAAATCAACCCGGCAATCCGGGTCTCCCGGGTCTTCCCCAAATCTCAGTGAAAGCGAAGGCGAAGCTGAAGGCTGCCCCGCACAAGAGTGTGCAGGCAAACGTGAAAGCAGTGTCGGATATCGAGTTGAATCCGTCCGCGCGCAAGCGGATGGCGGTCGCGAGAATTTCGATTCCATTATTGAATCCCAAGTGGGCGAGCCTGCGAGCCGACCCGGGGCTAACGGCAGAAAGCGCAATAACCCCAACGGGGTTGCGGCGCGAAAGGCTGTTCGACGCAACCCTTTCAGGGTTGAATACGGTTTTACGATCGACCTCCCAGGGTAGCCTCGCAGACTCGGCAACCCTGGGCTGATTGACGGAATCCCTTTGGGATTCTTGAAAAGACCGCTGTCTATTCGGCGAAAAACGGTTCGTCTGTTTGCCCCCCCGGTCGAAAACCTATTTTGGAAACGGCTATAGTGATTGCCAAAAGTAATTTCCGAAATGGTGGCGATTCCCTGCGGGGAATCGAGGCAAACCCGCAGGTTTGCCCCACCATTTCGGAAATTACTTTTGGCAAGCAGTCTATAGTTTACTGTTGCGCGCCGCTGGCGAGGTTGCGGAGCCATTGGTGGCGCTCGTCTTTGTTCATTTTCGACAGGCGTTCGACTTCGACGTAGAATTTTTCCATGTCATTGCCGTTCATGGCGAGCACGCGTTCAAAGGCGGGGAGGAAATCGTAGTAGTTCGCGATGGTGTTCAATTGCGCGTTGTTTAATTCGCGGCCAAACCATTCGTCGTAGCCCGGGTAGCCGCCCCAGCTTGCCTTGAGCTTTTGGTAATTGGCCCGCAAGTCCGCGAAGATCCGTTCCTTGGCTTGCTTCAATTCCGCGGGGGAAGCGGGCGGCGTGGCGGCGGCTTTGACCTTGCCGTCCTGGTCGAGCGTGTCGCCGTAGACTTTTTCCAGTTGTTCGCGCGTGCTCATAATGAGATGGACGAACTGGTCGTTGCGGCGCAGTTCCGCTTCGTATTTTTCCAGGAGATTGGTTTTGCCGGAGGCGCGGAGCCAGCGGCGGGCGCCTTCCTGGCCGACGGTGGTGGCGTAAGCTTCGTTGAAATCCGTGTCGCCGCGCGCGAAGACGCGTTGATGGCCGAGTTCGTGAAAAATCACTTCGGCGAGGTCGGGTTCGCGGCGGCCGATGAACGTGTTCAGAATCGGGTCCTTGAACCAGCCGAGCGTGGAGTACGCTTCGACACCGTCGACGTAAATGTCATCGCCCTTTTTCGCAATGCCCGCCGCGTAGTGGCGCGCGCCTTTTTCGGAAAAATAACCGCGATATTCGAGGCTGCCAACCAGCGGATACCACCACGTGCGCGGTTGCAGCGAGAATTCGGGCGCGGCCTGCACGTTCCACACGACGTATTCGCGGTGAACATCGGAATATTTGCGGTAGTGGCCGTCGACGGGGAGTTTCAGTTGATCCTTGGCGAAGGCGCGCAATTGCTGGACGAGTTCCAGTTGCGTGCGGAGCTTGGCGGGAGTTTGCGGATCGGCGATCAATTTATCGATGACCTGTTGATGCGCGAAAATCTGGTATTGGCCTTTGATGGCTTGCGAATAAAAACCGATCGTCTGGCAGCCGGAAACCGCGGCGACGATGAACACGAGCGAGAGCAACAGCAGCGTCTTTCGGTGGCGAAAAATTTTCGAAAGGCGATTCATTCCCGTGGACTGTGGCAAATTTGGGTTCCTTGAAGCGAGGAAATCCTCAAACTCGGAATTCGGAACGTGGAACGCGGAAGGGGATGCATCGGAAAATAGGCTGAACGCATGTTTTCCTTAGCGACCATTTTGAGCGCACATTTAATCAACGCCGTTGACCCAAAGCGGCCAGGCCCGGCTTGGCGCATTCCAGGCCCCAATAGTGCGTGATGGATTCGAAGAGGCGCTCCACGGCGCGGTAGTTTACCGGCTTCACCATGTAGGCATTGGCGCCGAGTTCATAGGCGCGGTCGATGTCCTCCGGACGGTTGGACGAGGAAACAATGATGACCGGAATGCGCCGCAGCGCGCCGTCATTCTTGATCCATTCGAGCACGTCAAAGCCGGACATGCGGGGCATCTTGATGTCCATCACGATCAATGTGGGCACGGGGAAGGTATGGCGATCGGCGTATTTACCGTCGCCGCTGAGGTAATGCGTAGCCTCTTCGCCGTCGGTGACGACCTGCAGCGGGGTCTCGAGTTGCGCCATTTTGAAAGCACGTTTGACGAGGAAAATATCGTTTAAATCATCCTCCACCAGCAGCACGGTAAAATCTTTGGTTTCCATAATTTGATACATCTCTGCCGCAATGTAATGTGAAAGGAGGAAAGTGCTGCTTGGTAAGTCACCCCATGTCGGAGAGCACCAAGCGTCCAAGCTCCAGGGAAGCTCCAAACTTCAAGCTCCAATTCAGACTCGCGCCTCCGAGCGTTTTTTTGGAGCTTGAGATTTAGGATTTCTCTGGAGCTTGGCGCTTGGGATTTGGAGCTTCTGTCGTCCATCCCGCATTTACTTTCCCCACACCGACTGTTAAATACTTGCGGTGCTTAACGATTCCGCCATCTGGAAATCCCTCAGCGCGCCGGGCCGGCTCAGCCTCATTGCCGGTCCGTGTGTGATTGAAAGCGAAGAGCTTTGCCTGCGAGTCGCCGCGTCGCTGAAAAAAACCTGCGACCGGCTGGGCATTTTCTACGTGTTCAAGGCGAGCTACGACAAAGCGAATCGCACCAGCGGAAAATCCTTTCGCGGGCCGGGGATCGAAGCCGGGTTGGAAACGCTGGCGACGGTCCGCAAAAAAATTGGCGTGCCCATTTTGACGGATGTCCACACCGAGACGCAGGTTGCGGCTTCGGCGGAGGTGGTGGATGTGTTGCAAATCCCTGCGTTTCTGTGCCGGCAGACGGATTTGATCGATGCGGCGGCGCGCACGGGGAAGATCGTGAATTTGAAAAAAGGCCAGTTTCTTTCGCCGAAGGAAATGGGGCAGGTGGTGGACAAGGCGCGCGCGGCCGGGGCGAAAAAGTTGCTGGTCACGGAGCGCGGAACGACGTTCGGCTACAATAATCTCGTCGCCGATATGCGTTCGATTCCGATCCTGGGCGGGTTTGGATTTCCGGTGATTTTTGACGCTACGCATTCCGTGCAATTGCCGGGCAGCGGCGGCGACAAATCCTCCGGCCAGCGGGAATTCGCGCCGGTGCTGGCGCGTTGCGCGATTGTGGCCGGGGCGAACGGCATTTTCATTGAAACGCATCCGCAACCGGAGCGCGCCTTGAGCGATGGTCCGAATATGATTCCGTTGAAGGAAATGCCCGCGCTGCTGGCGAATCTCGTGAAGATTTGGCGCGCAAGTCGTTGATTTAAGAGCTGTGAAAATTTCCGCGACTCTCAACAAAAAGCTGAAAGCCACGAAGCTTTTTCTTTGCGATGTGGACGGCGTGCTGACGGACGGCGCGGTTTACATGGGCGGCGATATTGAAATGAAGCGGTTCAATATCCGCGACGGGCTGGGGTTGAAATTTTTGCAATTGCAGGGCATCCCGGTCGGATGGGTTTCCCGCCGGCCATCGAGCGCCACCCGGCAGCGCGCGGACGACTTGAAAATCGATTTCCTGGTGCAACATAACGGTGGAAAGATTGAGGGGGTGGAGAGTATTTTGCGTCAAACAGGTATGGATTGGGAGGATGTGTGTTATGTGGGCGATGATGTGGTGGATATTGCCGTGCTGAACCGGGTGGGGCTGGCGGTGGTGCCGGGCGACGGGACGGCGGACACGAAGAAATCGGCTGATTATGTGACCCGGGCGGCCGGCGGCCAGGGCGCGATCCGGGAGATTGTGGAAATGATTTTGAAAGCGCAGAACAAGTGGAAACTGGTCATTGCCGAATATGCGAATTGATCCCCGAGCCAATCGAAAACTGGTGCTGACGGCGCGCGCGGCTTGCTGCGCGGTGCTGCTGGCCATGGTTGGCGGGTTGGGGTTTATGTTTAACCTGGCCTTCGCCGCTGACCAGCCGGCAGGCGGGAATTCCGCCAAGGGGTTCTACTCGCCGCTCGATTATTTTCCGGCGCCGCATGAACTCCAAATGCGCTCCTGCCTGGAAGGCTCGGAGTCGGAGATGGGACCGAATAGCACCATTATTATCCACAACGCGAAATTGCAAACCTTCCACGAAGGCGGGTCGAAGGAAATGATCGTGAGCGCGCCGCACTGCATTTACGATTACGGCAGTCACATTGCCCATTCCGACGGGCCGTTAAAAATGCAGATGTGGGATGAAACCAACAACCGTTCGTATGAAGTGGTGGGCACTAACGGTTTCTACTGGGAACAAACGAATTCCTATATCATCGTTTCCAACGGGCAAAGGACAACCATCAGTGGTTCGCTGACCAATACATTTAATCCATGAGAAACTTTTTTGCCGTTTGGCTGGTGTGCGCTGGTTGTTTTTTGTGCGCGCAATCCCGCGCACAATTCTCCCCCGGCGATGTGCCGGCGCTGGCGAGCACATCGACGAATGGTGACACGATCATTTTCTCGGACGATGGCTTTGAAAGCCATTACAAGCTGAAAACGATTATTTATCGCGATAATGTGCGGGTTTATAATCCGCAAATGAGACTGAGGTGCGAATTGCTGACGGTCGAAGCGCCGGACATTGAAGATGGAAAGTTCAATCTCGTTACCGCCGAGACCAACGTGGTCATTGACTGGGTGGATGAGCAGGGAACCAACCATGCCACGTCGGACAAGGCGGTTTACGTCTACGTCATCACCAATATGGCGAAGCTTCCGGAAATGCAGTACCAGACCAATTCCACGGTGGTGCTGACTGGGCACCCCTACGTCAAGCATGGGCAGGAAACAGTGGCGGGGGATCCCATCATCTGGGATCGCATCAAGGATGTGTTCTCCACTCCCAAAATGCAGAAGACAACCATCTCCAGTTCCAACAACATTCTTGAGGGCGGTATTTCGCCGAAGACCAATGCGGCGCCGAAGACCAATATGCGGACCAAGACGAATTCCATTCCGAAATGAGCGAGCCCGAGACACAGCCTCAATCTAAGAAGCCCTCATCGGGATCGACGCTGGCCGCGGGCGTGGCGGAAAATCCGTTGATTGCCACCGACCACCTGGTCAAAGCCTATAATCAGCGCAAAGTGGTGGACGGCGTTTCGGTGAACGTCGCCGCCGGGGAGATCGTCGGCCTGCTGGGACCCAATGGCGCGGGCAAAACCACCAGCTTCAACATGGTGGTGGGCATCGTGAAACCTGATGAAGGCACGGTCCGCTTTGACGGGCACGACATCACGACGCTGCCGATGCACAAACGCGCGCGGCTCGGCATCGGTTACCTGACGCAGGAGCCGTCCATTTTTCGCAAGCTCACGGTCGAGCAAAACATTTTGGCCATCCTGGAGACGTGCAAGCTCAGCAAACAGGAACGCGTCGTGCGGCTGAAATATTTGCTGGATGAACTGGACCTCGCGCGGCTTTCCAAGAGCAAAGCCTATACGTTGAGCGGCGGGGAGAAGCGGCGGCTCGAGATTACGCGCGCGCTCGTCACCAGCCCGCGGTTGCTGTTGCTCGATGAACCGTTCAGCGGGATCGATCCCATTGCCGTGTACGAAGTGCAAAAAATCATCCGCCGGTTGAAGGAGCGCGGCCTCGGTATTTTGATCACCGATCATAATGTGCGCGAAACGTTGAAGCTGGTGGACCGCGCGTATTTGATTCACAAGGGCCAGGTGATTTACGAAGGCGGCGGGCCGGAGATGATTAATGACCCGAAGGCGCGGGAGATTTATTTGGGGCCGGAGTTCAATATGTAGGGACGTGTTGCGTGTTGCGTGTTACGTCAAGTAACGTTCGAAAACCTCCATTATGAATTATACTGATTGGCTGAAGATCGTGCCGAAGGAAATTACCGAGGACACGCTTTGGCGAATGGAGGTATATCGCATTGCGTTATTCGCTGCCGACGTGGCGTGGCGTGATGCGACCAAACTCATGCAGGATCGCCGTACGCTTGAATTATCGAATCAACTTTATTCCGCTGTCGGCTCAATCAGCAGCAATATTTCCGAAGGCTACAGCCGGAGCTCGCATAAGGATCAGGCGCGTTTTTACGAGTATTCGTTAGGGTCGAGCCGCGAATCACGCAACTGGTATTTCCAAGGTCGGCATGTTCTCACTGAAGCGATTTCTCATCATCGGATTCAATTGCATACGCAAATAATTCGCCACCTTTTGAAGATAATTCCAGCGGAGCGTGGCTATGGGATTTCAGAGGACCCGGTGCCGTACATCGCCGGCGAGACTATGAGCCTGCAAGAATTGCTCGAAAATGTCCGGTCGCCCGGCTAAGGTTCTTGACGCAACACGTAACACGCAAAACGCAACACGACGCCCCATGCAAAGAGATACCGTCACGGTCGAGCGATTTTACACCGACCAGTCCGAAGCGCTGGGATTGAAGCTGGTGGCGGGGGCCAACGGCCTCAAGCGCATCATTCGCGAGCCGACGGTGAATCGGCCGGGATTGGTCATGGCGGGCTTTACGCGGTATTTCGCCAACAAACGGGTGCAGGTGATTGGCAATGCGGAGGCGTATTTCCTCAAGGCGTTGCCGCCGGCGGAGCGCGCGGAGCGTTACGAGCGATTTTTCTCGTTCAAGATTCCCTGCGTGGTGTTCAGCCGGAATTTGAAGCCGGACAAATTGTTCCTCAAATACGCCGAGCGCGCGGACGTGCCGATTTTTCAATGCCCGCTCGTGACGATGAAATTCATCAATCTGGCGACGCTTTCGCTGGAAATGATGTTCGCGCCGCGCGGCACGGAGATGGGGAGCATGGTGGATATTCTCGGCGTGGGCGTGATCATTCGCGGCGAAAGCGGCATCGGCAAAAGCGAAAGCGTGCTCGCGTTGATTGAACGCGGTTACAGCCTGGTGGCGGATGACATCACGAAGGTGACGCTGGTGGACGGGCGCGAAGTGATCGGCACCAGTGCGGAATTGACGCGCAACCACATGGAGGTGCGCGGCATCGGCATCATCAATGTCGCGGCGATGTTCGGCGTGAAGAGCATTCGCAGCGAGAAACGCGTGGACCTGGTGTTGACGCTTAAGATTTGGAACGAAGTCGCCGACGTGGAACGGCTGGGGATGGAGCAGGAGTTTGTGAAAATCCTGGGCGCGGATGTGCCGCACATTACGATTCCGGTGCGGCCGGGGCGCGATTTGGCGCGGCTCATCGAAGTCGCGGCGTACCAGACGAAGCTCAAGATGTCGGGCTACAATCCGGCGAAGGAGTTGAACGATCGGTTGATCGCGAAAATGGCGCCGACGCACGCGTTGTGATTGTGGGATTTTTTTCCTGGGAGCGCCGGCGTCTCGCCGGTTTGAGTCCCGAAGGGACTTTTGAGAATAGCCCGGCGTTTTAACGCCGGGGAATTAATATGGCGCGGACCAAGTCTCGAAGAGACGAGGGAATCAGAAACTTTTTCAGCCGTCCCTTTGGGACTCGCTCCGCCGCTGTTCGTGACCCGGCAGTGAACTGCCGGGCTATTTTCAGAGGTTCCTCCGGAACCGAGTGCCAGTGGGTCCGTTGCTCGGGAACTTAAGGCGCACTATTCACTCGCCAGAATTGATTAGCCAATCTGCTTTGGCTCGGGTATTTATAATTCAAAGCCGATGAGCGCGAAGAAATTGGCTGGTGAAGAAAATCCGATGACGAAAGAATTTCTCGTCCTGAACAAGCTGGGCATCCACGCCCGGCCGGCGGCTCTATTTGTCAAAACGGCCAACCGTTTTGCGTGCGATATTTTCGTCGAAAAGGATGGGGAAAAGATCAACGGCAAAAGCATCATGGGCTTGATGATGCTGGCGGCCGGACCGGGCAGCAAACTGACCGTGCACGCCATCGGCGCCGATGCGTCCAAGGCGCTGGCGGAGATCGAGGGCCTGATCAAACGCAAATTCGACGAGGAATAATGGCGGTCGACGGTCACGCAACGATCTTCGGAAAAACCAAATAAACCATGCGCATTCCCACTCACCCGCGATTTGGCTCGACGATTGGAACTCTGCTGGTTTGCCTGTCCATGGCGCTCATTTTTTGCTCGTGCAAAAAGACGCCGCAGCAAAAAATTGTGGGCTCGTGGAACGTGGACGGAACGCGGACCGTCATGGAATTTCACAAAGACGGCACGCTGGTGAGCATTGACGATGGCAAGAGCACGCCCGGCAAATATCGGTTTACCGACGATTCGCATGTGGAAATGGAAACCGCCGTCAAGGTGCAAGAGACGAACACGGTCCAGTTCAAATTCAACTTCGAGATTGCCTTTCACGGCGACAAGGCCGACTTGACGCTGGAGATCCCGAGCAAGACGGGGGCGCCTGTTTCTCAGACCCTCCATTATACGCGGGCAAACTAGAGCGAGCACTTTGGACTTTGAAGTTCGGGCTGGGGACTTTAGTTTGTGCCCATGGCTGCTGCAGAAATTGATGTCAAATACGTCGCGCATCTTGCGCGTATCACGTTGTCTCCGGAAGAGGAACAAAAGCTGGGAGCGCAACTCGGGAACATTCTCGGCTACATCGAAAAGCTGAACCAGGCGGATGTCTCGGGCGTGGAGCCCACCGCGCACGCGTTTCCGCTCGTGAACGTGACGCGCCCCGATGAAACGCGGCCCTCGATGGCCAACGAGGACGCGTTGCGCAACGCTCCGGCCAAGGCCAATGGCTTGTTCATCGTTCCCAAAATCGTGGAGTGAGTTTTAACCACGAAGACCTTCGTCGTTTCCTTTCATGCTCAATCAACTGACCATTTCTGAACTGACCGCCAAGCTCGGCAAGCGCGAGGTTTCGGCGCGCGAAACCGTGCAGGCCTGCCTCGATCAAATCGGCCGCGTCGATGCGCAGATTCACGCTTTCATCAGCCACAATGCCGCGGACGCGCTCGCGCAGGCGGAGGCGGCGGATAAATTACGGGCCAACGGCGGCGGCGCGGACAAGCCGCTGTTGGGCGTGCCAATTGCCGTCAAGGACGTGCTCGCGGTGAAGGATCAGCCGCTCAATTGCGGTTCCAAAATTCTCGGCAAATTCATTTCGCCCTACGACGGCACGGCGATTCAAAAATTGAAGGCGGCGGGCGCGATTATTTTTGGACGGTTGAACATGGATGAATTTGCGATGGGCAGTTCGACGGAGAATTCCGCTTTCGGCGTCACGCGCAATCCGTGGGACACCGCGCGCATTCCGGGCGGTTCTTCCGGCGGTTCGGCGGCGGCGGTGGCGGCGGATGAATGCATCGCCAGCCTCGGCACGGACACCGGTGGCTCCATTCGCCAGCCGGCGGCGCTGTGCGGCGTGGTGGGCATGAAGCCGAGTTACGGGCGCATTTCGCGTTACGGTTTGGTGGCGTTTGCGTCGTCGCTCGACCAGATTGGGCCGTTCACCAAAACCGTTCGTGATACGGCCACGTTGCTCGAAGCGATGAGCGGCATTGACCCGCTGGATTCGACCAGCATGCCGCAGCCGGTGCCGCATTATGCGTCGTTGCTCGAAGGCGGCGTCAAAGGTTTGAAGCTCGGGTTGCCGAAGGAATACATGATCGGCGGCCTCGATGCGGAAGTGAAACAGGCGGTGGATGCCGCGGTGAAACATCTGGAGGGGCTCGGCGCGGAAATTGTCGAGGTCTCGCTGCCGCACACGGATTACGCGGTGGCGACGTATTACATCATCGCGACGGCGGAGGCGTCGGCGAATCTGGCGCGGTTCGACGGCGTGCGTTATTGCGCGCGCGTGGACGGCAAGGACCCGATCGAGATGTATGGACTGACGCGCGGCGCGGGGTTTGGGCCGGAAGTGAAACGCCGTGTCATCCTGGGCACCTACGTTTTGAGCAGCGGTTATTACGACGCTTACTATTTGCGGGCGCAAAAAGTCCGCACGTTGATCCGCAACGATTTTTTGAAGGCGTTCGAAAAAGTGGACGCGATCATCACGCCCACCACGCCGACGGCGGCGTTCAAGATCGGCGAAAAATCCGACGACCCGTTGCAGATGTATTTGTCGGACATCTTCACGATCTCCTGCAACCTCGCCGGGATTTGCGGACTGAGCCTGCCGTGCGGATTCACGAAATCGCCGAAGCTGCCCATCGGCTTGCAACTGCTCGGCAAGCCGTTCGGGGAGGAAACCATTTTGCGCATCGCCCACGCCTACGAGCAGAGCACGGGTTGGCATAAGGAAAAACCACCGCTTAAGTGAATGGTGTGCGGGCGGCTGTTGTTTCCTGGGAGCGCCGGCGTCCCGCCGGCCAGTTTCTTGAATCGCGCTCGACTTGCCGGCGAGACGCCGACGCCCACAGGGTGGTTGAGCGGGAAGAAAAGTTTTATGAAAAATTGGTTCGCAAACGCGGCGCTGGGGCTGGCGTTGACGCTGGGATTCGGCGGGAGCGCGTCCGCGATGGATCCGGATTTTGCGCGGTTCGTCGGTGAAAAAGCGCGGCAGATTCGGGAATTCGAAAAGACCAGCGGCGACAAAGCGCCTGCGGTGGTGTGGAGTTATTTTGACGCGTTGCGAGTGGATGACTGGGAGACGGCGACCAATCTCGCGAACCGCATCGATGACATGGGGAGGGCGCTGGGGACGAACGAGATTTCGCCCGCGCTGCAAGGCCCGATTTGGCAGCCGATCGGCGAAACGATCGGCGCGTATGATCAGTTTCACGATGTGGACAATCGCTGGCTGCATCGGTTCGGCAGCAACATCCTGTCGTCCATTCCCAAGGGGAGCGTGTATTTTGGCGGGACGGATTCGGGGCGCTACATCATTTCCGCTTTGAGCGAATCACAGACGGAAGGCGTGCCGATTTTTACCCTGACGCAAAATCAATTGATTGACCGGCGCTACGCGGAGTACATCCGGCTGATTTACGGCAGCAAACTGAAGCTCCCGAGCGATGACGACTTGCGAAGCGCGGTGCGCGAATATACCGAGGACGCGGAGGCGCGCTACAAAGCAGGCAAAATAAAGCCGGGCGAAGACGTTCATCTCGCGGCGGACGGCCATGCGCAGGTGAGCGGCGCGGTGGCGGTGATGGGGATCAACGCGTTGTTGGTGAAGCAGATTTTTCAGAACAATCCCGCGCGGGAATTTTACATCGAGGAAAGTTATCCGCTCGGTTGGATGTATCCGCAGTTGGAGCCGCATGGGTTGATCATGGAATTGAATCGCCGGCCGCTGGAGCGCCTGGGCGAGGAGACGGTGCAGAAGGATTTCGATTTTTGGAAGCGCCAGACCGCCGACGCGGTTGGGAGTTGGTTGAATGAAACCAATTCGATCCGCGACCTGTGCGCGTTTTGCGAAAAAGTTTATCTGCGCAAGGACCTGTCCGCGTTCAAAGGCGACCCGGCGTTTGCGAAAAGCAAGGAGACGCAGAAAACTTTTTCCAAGCTCCGCAGTTCGCTGGGCGGCCTTTATGTGTGGCATTTTGAAAACGATAAAAATGCCGATGACAAACAAAGGATGAAAAAAGCGGCCGATCTGGCCTTTCGGCAGGCGTTCGCATTGTGCCCGTATTCTCCGGAGGCGGTTTATCGCTATTCCCTGTTTCTCATGTCCGTGCAACGTCTCGACGATGCGCTGCTGATCGCCGAGACGGCGGCTCGCATTGACCCGGACAACGATGAGATTGGCCAGACGTTGAAGTATTTGCACCGGGCGAAAATGAATGAGTAGGCAATGGGGGACAAAATCCAAATTGCGGGGAATGTCGCCGGTGGTTGAATAAGGGCGCAATTCGGACCGTCGTTTCCAGCGAATCGCCGCTATTGAAACTCGCTTGGCCGTGGGGACGAATCAGGAGTGCCGATGCGGGGAAAATTGGAAGACACCCAGAATTTTCTAGCCATCGCGGCGAAGGCGATTTAAAATTCGTCTGCAATCGTACCATGATAAGTACAAGGAGTTTAGCAATGAAGTTCAAGGCGACATTTCCCCGGCGTTTCATGTCTCAATACACTCGTTTCGCGACTTGTTTGGTTGCGGCAATGATGCTGCCGTTGCTCGCAGAGGCTGTGGATCTGCTTTCCGTTCCCGGGCCGGCTTTTTCTGCGCCGGCGAGCGCAGGGGGAGATTCGTATGTGTCGGGCATCAGCGGCGATGGGCGTTATGTTCTGTTCAGCAGCACGGCGGATAATCTCGTGCACCGCAGCAATGGCGCGCCGTATCTTTTGCCGCACCCTGCGAAAATGAATGCCTTTGTGCACGACCGCGTTTCGGGGACGACGACACTCATCAGCGTGGATCCAACCGGCACCTGGGCAGCCGATGCGGACGCGACGCCGACGGCGATTTCGACAAACGGCCAGTTTGTTTTGTTTGAGAGCGGTGCGCACAACCTGGTGCCGGGCGCGGCGGCGCGCACGAACAGCGCGGAGATCTACATGCGTGACCTGGCAAACCAGACCACGACCTTTGTGAGTGTGCGGTTGACTCCTCTCTCCACGGGAGCATCAAAGGAATCGGTCATGACTCCCGATGGCCGGTACGTGGCATTTGAGAGCAGCGAAACCAATCTTGCGGTCGGAGACACGAACATCGCGCAGGATATTTATGTGAGGGATTTGAGCGGTGGGCAGACGCGATTGTTGAGTTCGGGGATTCCGGGCTTTAACTCCTTTTTTTCGCCGGTCATCAGCGCGAATGGAAAAATCGTCGCGTTCGAGGGCACGTTGATTTCCGCGAATCCCACCCAGGACGTCTACGTGTGTGATTTGGATGCCTCGAACACCTATTGCGTGAGCACCAACGCGCACCAGCTTATTTCGGGTGCGCCATTTTCCTACGGCCAGGAAGTGAGCGACGACGGAAAATACGTGGTTTTTCAATCCAGTGCGGAATTCCCCGCCACCTCGGGGATGATCATTCGCCACAATCTCCAAAACGGCTCGGAGGATATCGTGACCACGAATGCTTCAACCGCCAATATCAATCAACCGTTCGACATCTCCCCGGACGGACGATTTATCGCGTTCATGGGGCGGACCAACAACGGCACAGGTATTTTTTTGTGGGATGGTTTGAATGGGACCACCACCTTTGTCAGCTCGAATACCAACGGTCTTGCGTCATCCCAAATGTCCTGTGACTCGCCGGCGGTCGATGCTGCCGGGCGCTTCGTATCTTTTCTGGCGTCCAGCCCCGGATTGGTCACCAATGTGGTTGACTTCTTTTCTCACGTTTACCGGCGCGACATGCAATTGGGCGTGACTGAATTGGTGGATGGCGCGCTCGGCGGCGCGGCAACCAACAACACCATCAGTGATGACTTCTACATGAGCCGGGATGGCCAATCAATCGCCTTTGATTCGACTGATTCCAACCTGGTCCCACAGGACGGCAATGCTGCGGCGGACGTTTTCGTGCGCGACTTCACTTCGGAAACCACAGAATTAGCTTCGGCTGCCGATGCGTCTTTGCCCACGCAAACCAGCGGTCGCGCGGACAAGCGCAGCCGCGCCAGCGTCAGCGCCGATGGTCATTTCGCCGTGTTCATTGCGCGCGGCGAGGGTTTGGTGGCGGGACAAACGAATCGATTCCGGCAGGTTTTTGCGCGTGATTTGGTCAATCAATCGAATGTGGTGGTGAGTGTGGATACCAACGGGCTCGACAATGCCGACGGTTCCGCAACGGAATGCGCCATCAGCAGCGATGGCCGGTACGTGGCATTCACAAGCCTCGCGGACAATCTCGTCGCGAACGATAGCAATCATCTGTCGGACGTTTTTCTGCGGGATTTGCAAACGGGCAAGACGATCCTGGTCAGCACGAATGGATTCGGTCCCGGTTCAGCGAACGGGCCCTCGACCTCCCCGGTGATCAGCCAAGATGGCAGATACGTGGCGTATACCAGCTCCTCCACGAACATCGTGCGCCTTTCGGCACCACCTTTGAATCCGAACCTGTTCGTATTCGATCAAATTCAGCGGACGAATTATATTCTTTCCACAAATGGCGTGTACGCGTTCGCGGCGACTCCTGATGGGCGATATGTGGCATTTGACGGCTTCGTCACGTCGGGTAGTTCAGAGAATATTTACGTGTGGGACTCACAATTGAAACAGCGTATATTTACCAACACACCCCAGAATGGTGTCGGGGGCATTACTATCAGTACGAACGGACTGTGGCTTGCTTATCTTTTGATTGCGCCTCCCCCGGGATCGCTCAGGATTATTGATCGTCTGACCCGGAGCAATATCACCGTCAGTGCCGGCTCGTTCATCGGCACCCGTTCAAACACTCGGTTTACCGGAGATGGAAGATATCTGGTTTATGCGACGCCTGCTTCCAATTCGTCGCAGGACACGAATTTATCCCGGGACGTTTATGTCTTTGATATTTTGACCAGGAGCAATTCGCTGGTGAGCCGCAGTTTCGTGACGGGGAACGCGCCGCGCGGAAATTCGGATTCGCCCAGTGTCAGCGCCGATGGCCGCTACATTGCCTATCAGAGCGACGCGGCGGATATTGTGCCCCAGGACAACAATGGCCGAATTAAGGATATTTTCCTTTACGATCGGCAGGCTGGTTCCACGATGCTTCTGAGCGCCAGCATTTATGGCGCGAGCACTGGCGATTACGTTTCCCAATCGCCGGCATTCACTGCGGATGGCCAGACCGTTGTTTTTCAAAGCTGGGCTTCGGATCTGACCCCGAATGATTTTAACCAGGGCAGTGATTTGTTCCTGTTCAAAATCCTGAGTTCCACCGACTCGACTAATCCGCCACCTGTCCTTACGGGCCAAATTCTTTTCAGTCCTGGCTCGGGCGGTTCCGGGCCCGGTCAAACGTCGCCTCAGCTCACCTGGGCGGCCGCGCCCGGCGCAGGATACCAGGTGCAATATAAAACCAATCTTACCGACGACACCTGGCTGCCGGTGAATGGCAGCGTGGTGATTCAAAATGGTGCTGGATTCGTAAATGACCTGGCGCCGGATCCGGACCACCGGTTCTATCGGATTGTGGCTTACTGAGCGCGCAAAAAATCCGTGTGCATCCGGGGGCGTCCGTGATTAGACTTTCCTTGCTCTATGGAATACGAAGCAGTCATCGGACTCGAAACGCACGTCCAGCTTAAGACGAAATCGAAAATGTGGTGCGGTTGCGCGAACGCTTTCGGCGCGGCGCCGAACACCAACGTTTGCCCCGTGTGCATCGGTTTGCCCGGCGTGTTGCCCGTCGCCAACGAGGAAGCGATGCGCCTCACGGTGTTGACCGGGTTTCTTTTGAACTGCTCGATCCCGCCTTTCGCGAAGTTCGATCGCAAGAATTATTTTTACCCGGACGCGGCGAAGAATTACCAGATTACGCAGTACGACAAACCGTCCACGGCGAACGGCTACCTGGATTTTGAATTCAACGGCGGCATCACGCGCGTGCGCATCACGCGTGCGCACCTCGAAGAGGACGTGGGCAAGAATTCGCATTTTGAGCGCAACAGCGGCGTGGATTTCAACCGCGCGGGCGTGCCGCTGCTGGAAATTGTTTCCGAGCCGGATATCACCAGCGCGGACATGGCGTATGAATATCTCAATGCGCTGAAGGATGTTCTCGTCTACGGGGGTATCAGCGATGCCGACATGGAGAAGGGAATGGTGCGGTGCGATGTGAATATCAGCGTGCGGCCGAAGGGGCAGAAGGAACTGGGCGCGAAGATCGAAATCAAAAACATGAACAGCTTCAGCGGCGTGCGCCGCGCGGTGGAGTACGAAGTCCCGCGCCAGATCAAAGTGCTGGAGGCAGGCGGCAAGTTGATCCAATCCACGCGCCGGTGGGACGACGACGCGGGCATCACCGAGGAGATGCGCACGAAGGAGCACGCGCATGATTATCGTTATTTTCCGGAGCCGGACTTGATGCCGTTTGAGCCGGCGGAAAAATGGCTCGCGGATGTTTCGGCGCGCGTGGTGGAATTGCCGCTGGCGCGCAAGCAGCGGTTCATGCAGCAATACCAGTTGCCGGCGGGTGACGCGCAAACGTTTGTGTGGGACCAGCCGCTGGGGAATTATTTTGAAGGCGTCGCGAAACAATCGAAAAATCCCAAGTCGGTGGCGAACTGGGTGATCAACAATCTGCGCGCCAAGCTGACCGAGGCCAACGACCGGCTGGCCGCGGAGCAGTCAGCGCTCGGATTGGAACGGGAGGACATGAACCTGTTGACGTTGTCCGATTTGAAGTTCAAGCCGGAAGGGATTGTAGAATTGGCTTCATTGGTGGAAGGCAAAACCATCAGCAGTTCCGCGGCGCAAAAGGTTTTTGCGGAGATGTTCGAGACCGGCAAAGCGCCGGGCGCGATCGTTCAGGAAAAGGGACTCGCGCAGGTGAGCGATGCGGGTGCGATCGAGAAATTTTGCGATGAAGCCATCGCGGCGAATCCAGGTCCCGTGGCGGATTTCAAAGCGGGCAAGGGTGCCGCGCTGAATTTCCTCAAGGGACAGGTGATGAAGTTGAGCAAAGGCAAAGCGGATCCGGCGGCGGCGGGGGAGATACTGGAGCGGAAGTTGAAAGGGTAAACGGCATGCCGTACGAGAAATCCAGTCTCAGTCGGGAACAGATTGTTGCGGCCCTTCAGAAAATTTCCGACGAATTGGAGCAGCGTGGTGTCAAAGGAGAGCTTTGCTTGTTTGGAGGATCCGTAATGGTTCTGGCTTTCTCTGCTCGTGTTTCTACCAAAGACGTCGACGCAATTTTCCAACCAACCCGGGAAATTCGAGACGCCGCCGGCAAAGTCGGCGCTGAATTCGGGTTTCCGGATAACTGGCTGAATGATGCGGCGAAGGGATTTGTGTCGGCGCGTCACGAAGTCGTTGATGGGAATCTCCCACAGTTTTCAAATCTGCGATTGACGATGCCAACTGCGGAGTATCTTTTGGCCATGAAGTGTTTGGCGTCTCGCATAGGATCAGTGGAAAATGATGCTGACGACGTGAATGACATCATCTTCTTGATTAAATATCTTCAGTTGAAGAGTGCTGCGGAAGTTATGGATTTGGCTACTTCCTATTATCCGGGTCGCATTCCTATAAAAGCACAGTATCTTCTCGAAGGACTTTTTGCAGAAGGCAAAATATGATTCCGAAAACTTTGGCTGAGGTCGCGGAACTCGCTGCACAAGGCGAGTCGTTTGATTTTTGCCTGCGGAATTTTTTAGATGGATTTTATGCGAAACCCGACGCTTTGGCTTTGAAGTCAGAACCGACGGCATTGGCGACGAGAATTCCTCAATTAGGAGTCATTGAAGATGCGTACTTGGCTGCCACTGCGGAGTGGTTGGCGTGGCGATATGACCTTACACCGCCGGCTTGGGCTTTCGCGTCTTCCCGCTCGTTGCATCGGCCTTGGTTCGCTTCGACTCTTGCGTCACTCCGGGCTGTGTTGCTTTGGGAGAGTCCAGCCCCTTTTCGGTCACGAAATCTTTTTGTCAGTGAAAATGCGCTGAGCCGCGCGTGATTACGGCGCCGCCACTTGAATTCTTACCGGTCGGGAGATCTGCGTTTTACCCTGGCTGTCCGTCGCGCGAGCGCGCAGGACGTGCCCGCCTGGCCGCGCGTTCGTCCAAATGAAATAGAACGGAATATGCTGGCCCGGCAGCGTGGTAGTCATGGCAGGTATCTCGCCCAATTTCGTCGTGCGATCAAAGAATTCCACGGATGATACGTCCGTGTCGAGGTCGAAGGTTTTTGCTTCGAGGGTAAAATCCGAGCCGGCGGCAAATGTTTGGCCACGCCAGGGCAGCGTGATTCTCACCACCGGCCTATGCGCGTCGCGTTCGTTGGCTTTGATGTAAATCGTGGCTGCACCGGGCAAACCGACAAGGTAAGGCACAGGGAAAGGCGGGTCGATTCCAAGCACCGGGAACCCGGGGCTGGATCCGCTTCCCGGAATCAAATAATTGTATAGCTGCAGGCTCACCGCTCTGGTGTTTCCCTGGTGATAAACCAAGGGATTGATGGCGACGTCCGCGGAGAATTGTCCAGCGGGGATGGTGACGGAATTCGTGACTTGTGTGTAATCAACGCCATTCTGCGCGTTGCCAAGCAGGAAGAAGGGCACGTTCAAATCGTCATTGGTATCGCCGTTGCGGGTGATGGTGAAGATGCCCGGTCCATTGGCGGATGCGAGCGAGACGGAGGCTTGCACAGACACGTAGGGTGTGGGAATGACGGTGACATTCACTGGATCGGAGACCGCCGTGTTGCCGTGGTTGTCCGTTGCCTGGACGGTCAGTGTGTAATCGCCCGGTTGCGGATGCCAAAGGAGCAAGTACGACCGGTTATCCGGCAATGAGTCGGGGTGGGCGACGATAAAGATTTCCGTGATGGTGATACCGATCGATCCGGGAGGGTTGGAGGGCGTTACTGGGAAAACATAGTTGCCCACCACACCGATGCTTTGGCCGTTCGCGAAAAACTCGGCGGACACGATCGTGTTACTGGATTCGGTGGCGGTGACGGTCAGATATTCGGGCGATGGAAACACGGCGCCGTTGGTGGGGCTGGTGAAAGCGGTGGCGAGGTCGCTGGCTTGCGCGTGCGCGGCAAAGAGCGCGATCAGTAATGCGATGAATGAGTGGCCAATGTGTTTCATATTCCCGCCTCAATTTGGTGCCCATGTCTTAAGTAATTTCTTTGGCGCCGTCAACGCCCAACCCACCGGAAAAATACCGATGTGTATCCGTTGTTTCCTTGTTTATTTTATTTACCAATCTCCCGGCTCGCACCCCTCATCAAAATCCTTTATCTCAATAACGTTCGTTGCTTTACTTGCCTGACATGTTTTCGTCAGGAATCAAATCAGTTCATTTCACCGGGATTTGCGGCACGGCGATGGCGAGCGCGGCGGCGGCCATGAAGGAAAAGGGCTACGTGGTGACCGGCTCCGACCAGAACGTTTATCCGCCGATGTCCACGTTCCTCGCGAGCCGGCAAATCGAAGTCGTCAACGGTTACGCCGACCGCAATCTCGCGCACAAGCCCGACCTGGTGGTCATCGGCAACGCCATTTCGCGCGGCAATCCGGAGGCGGAATACGTGCTCGACCACAAACTCCGGTATTGTTCGCTGCCGGAGTTGCTGAAGGAATTTTTCATTCGCGGGAAACGCTCCATTGTCGTCGCTGGGACCCACGGCAAGACGACGACCACGTCGCTGCTCACGTGGGTGTTCGAGCATAACGGCCTCAACCCGAGCTATCTCATCGGCGGCATCCCGAATAATCTCTCGCAGGGCGCGCGCTTCACGGACAGCGAGTGGTTCATCATCGAGGGGGATGAATACGACACCGCGTTTTTCGACAAGCGCAGCAAGTTTGTCCATTACCTGCCGGAAATCGCGATCGTCAACAATCTCGAATTCGATCACGCGGACATTTTTGAAAATATCGCCGCGATCAAAAAATCGTTCTCGCATCTTATCCGTTTGATTCCGCGCAATGGTTTGCTGCTGGGCAATGGCGACGATGAAAATCTCGTGTCGCTATTGAATGTGACGCATTGCCCGGTGAAAAAATTCGGTCTGGGTGGCGATTACGCCATTTACGCGTTCAATATTCGTTACGGCCCGACGGCGACGGAGTTTGAAATTCCGAGCTTCAAATTTCACCTGAACCTGGTGGGCGAATTGAACGTGCGTAACGCGCTGGCGGTGATTGCGTGCGCGAAGCATTGCGGGTTGTCGAACAAACAAATTCAGTCCGCGTTCGACACGTTCAAGGGCATCAAGCGCCGCATGGAAATCCGGGGAATTGCGGGCGGGGTGACGGTGATCGATGATTTTGGGCATCACCCGACGGCGATTCGCGAGACGTTGCGGGCGTTGCGCATCAAATATCCGCAGCAACAGCTTTGGGCGATCTTCGAGCCACGCAGCAACACGACGCGCCGTAATGTGTTTCAGGATGAACTAGCCGCGGCGTTTGCCGATGCGGACGCCGTCGTGGTCGCGGAAGTCGCGCGGTTGGATCAACTCGCGCCCGGCGATCGGCTGAATCCTGAGAAGCTGATGCAGGACATCAAAGGCTCAGGGAAAAGCGCCGCGTATCTGCCGGATGTGGACGCGATCATCCATCACGTCACCAAAAACATTCAGGGCGGCGACGTCATCTGCGTGTTCAGCAACGGAGGGTTTGGCGGGATTCATGGGAAGTTGCTGGAGCGGTTGGGACGAAGATGATCCGTGGTCGCGGAACCCGTGAAAAGCGCCAGAGGGCTGGCGCACTCCAAGACGCTGGCGCGAATCATGGAACGCCCAAAAATCCGACAGGTTTTGGAGTGCGCCAGCCCTCTGGCGCTTTAGCGTGCCGATTGGAATCGAAAGCTGATAAACCCCGTCATCATTTTCCTCAATATCTCCATCCCTTTTTTCGATTCCCGGCTTTTCCACCGGTCGGTTAATCTTTTCATCAAAGACCGCGATGAGTCGAATTTTAATTGCCGCCATGATGCTGACTTTATTGGAAACGAAAATTTCCGCCGCCGGCGCTGATTACGTCATTCTCCTGCACGGCCTGGGCCGGACGCCGCTCTCCATGAAACGCATTGAGTGGACGTTGCAAAAACAGGATTATCGCGTCATCAACGTCGGCTATCTGTCCACGCGCGTTTCCATTCAAGAGGCCGCTGATGATTGGCTGGAGGATGTTTTGAAAACTCGCGTTACGGATCCCTCCGCCAAAATCCATTTCGTGGCGCATTCGCTCGGTGGGATTGTGTTGCGGCAATATTTGACGAACCACGAAATTCCCAATCTTGGGCGGGTCGTGATGCTGGCCCCGCCGAATCACGGCAGTGAATTGGCCGACCGATTGCGGAATAATTGCTTTTATCGACTGGCCACGGGACCGGCTGGCCAGCAACTCGGCACGTCGGAGGGCAGCGTTCCCAACCGGCTTGGGCCCGTTGATTTTGAGTTGGGAGTCATTGCAGGGGATCGCTCGCTCAACCCGTTGTTCTCGTCCTGGATTCCCGGGCCCGATGATGGGAAGGTCTCCGTTCGGAGTTCGATGATTCCGGGCGCGGAGTTTCTTTTAGTGCATCATTCACACACGTGGATGGCGTGGAGCGGGGACGTGAATGAGGCGGTCGCGCAATTTTTAAGTGTGGGGAGGTTTTTGGCTAAAGGACATTGACCGAGTTGATTGCATCCGCTGGTTTTCGGAACTTTTGAGAGCTTCGCCTGTTTTCATTTCTTGGAAACGTAACCATACAGATGTTCTCCGGTAACATCCTTTGAACCTATCTTAAATCTTCCCGATACAGGGTCGCGATACATTGCGGATTGACCGAGCAGAGTGACTAAATCATCCGGTGAGCGCGAGCTGAACCAGCGAACCGCACCGCTGAGACCTGGCTCAAACTCATCAGACCCCAAGTCCCAAAGTTCGGTTCCGTCGAATTTGAAATAAGAGCCTTGCGAGCTTCGGACCAGTTCTTCCCAACGCTGCCAATCAGACTCATGACCTGTAAAAAGAGAAAGTACCGCTGTTTTATTCTTCTCTAAAAGGGCCAAGCCAGCCGCCCGCTGACAGACCAGTGATGGAATCCGGTACTCGTCAAGCTGATGAAATTGGAGATGTGATTGGTCGAAAAGACTGAGCCAAAAAATTGGCAAAAGCATTGAACCCCCTTCAGCAATTACGTCCCTGCCGAAATCATAGTTCAGATCTCCTTCAGAATTTCGACCGGACGGCTCGGGTGTGTTGTTACTAATTAAAAAGGCTCTGTTTGACATATATAGTTGGCGGTGAGTCCAAACTACTGAAAAACGAATTTGTGTAAAGCTCTCCTGCCTGCCGGCAGTCGCGGTTCGGCGTTCAGCGTTCGCAGTTCGATGTTCCCCCTTCCGCCTTGTTCTTGATATCCCGCCGTCTGCCCTCCATGATATAAGCGCGAACTGTCTCGCCACGGTTTCAATTCCGGACCCGTCGCAGCGCAGGACGAATTGTGATGCCATATCGAGCCTGGTTTCAATGTATCAACCCGGAGTGCGGTGAAAAATATCCGCTGAACTCCATCGTGTACCAATGCAAACGCTGCAATTCGCTGCTCGAAGTCCAGCACGACATGAAGGCGCTGGCGGCGCGCAGCGGGGCTGAGTGGAAGGCGCTGTTCGAGAAGCGTTACAAGGGCAACGAATGGCCGTATGGCTCCGGGGTTTGGGGCAAGCACGAGTGGATTTTGCCGGAGATTGACAAGGAGAAGAACATCGTCTCGCTTTACGAAGGCGGCACCAATCTTTTTTGGGCCGAACGCTTCAGCAAGGTTATTGGCATCAACGAACTCTGGGTGAAGCTGTGCGGCAATACTCACAGCGGCTCGTTCAAAGACCTCGGCATGACGGTGCTCGTGTCGCAGGTGAAGCAAATGATTTCCGAAGGCGCGCCCATCAAAGCCGTGGCGTGCGCTTCCACGGGTGACACCTCAGCGGCGCTGGCGACCTATTGCGCGGCGGCGGGGATTCCTTCGATTGTGCTGTTGCCGCGCGGAAAAATTTCCCTCGCGCAACTCATTCAACCGGTTTCCAACGGCTCCTTGGTGCTGTATCTCGACACGGATTTCGACGGTTGCATGCGGCTCGTCCAGGAAATCACCAAGGACGAAACGCTTTACCTGGCGAATTCAATGAATTCGCTGCGCGTGGAAGGTCAGAAGACCGTCGGCGTGGAAATCGCGCAGCAATTTGATTGGCATGTGCCGGATGTGATGATCATCCCGGGCGGCAATCTCGGGAACGTCTCCGCGCTGGGCAAGGGATTGCTGATGATGCGCGACCTCGGCCTCATCGACAAGCTGCCGCGCATCGTTGTGGCGCAAGCGGAGCGGGCGAATCCATTGTATCGCTCGTTTCTGACGGGTTTTGAAAAGTTCGAACCGATTCAGGCGCAAAAAACGCTGGCGAGCGCAATTCAAATCGGCAACCCAGTGAGCATCCAGAAAGCGATTCGCACGTTGAAACAATTCAACGGCGTGGTGGAGCAGGCGACCGAGGCGGAATTGGCGGATGCCGCCGCGCTGGGCGATCGCACCGGCATGTTCAACGACCCGCACACGGGCGTGGCGCTGGCGGTTTTGATTAAACTTTTGAAAGCAGGAAAAATTGACAAGGCCGAAAAAGTGGTCGTGATTTCGACCGCGCATGGATTGAAGTTTACGGAAATGAAAGTGAAATATCACCAGAAGGAGATGGAGTTCCCGTGCCGTTACGCGAATCAGCCGATTGAGTTGCCCGCGCGCCTCGATGCAGTGAAAGAGGCGTTGAACAAGGCGCTCGCGGAGAAAGGGCGCTTCGATGTCTAAGAAACCCGAAATTAAAAAGCCCAACTGGGGACCGGCGACCGTCGCCATCCACGGCACCGGAAAAATCCGCAAGGCGTATCACGCGGTCTCGACGCCGATCGTCCAGACTTCGAATTACAGTTTCGAGAACACGACCGAAGTGTACGAGTTCATGAAGGCGAAGGCCAAGGGGATCATCATTCGCGAGCATGAATACGGCCGTTATTTCAATCCCACGCAGCAGGAAGTGGAGCGCAAGCTCGCGGCCATCGAAGGCGCCGAGCGCGCGATCACGTTCTCGAGCGGCATGAGCGCGCTCATTCTCACCGTGCTCGCTTACGTGAAGAAGGGCGGGCACGTGGTGTTCACGAGCGATTGCTATCGCCAGACACGCGATTTTGCGAACAACTGGCTCACGAAATTCGGCATTGATTCCACGTTCGTCGAGCCGAATGCCGACGCGATTGAAAAAGCGATTCGGCCGACGACCAATATTATTTTCACCGAGTTGCCGACGAATCCGTTTTTGCGCGTGATTGATCTGGCGGCCGTGGTGAAGGTGGCCAAACGCCACAACGTGCTCACCGTCATCGATCCCACGCTGGCGACGCCGTACAACATCAAGCCGTTGGCAATGGGCGTCGACATTGTGATTCATTCCGCCACGAAATATCTTGGCGGCCATAACGACCTGGTGGCCGGCGTGGCGCTGGGCAAGCACGCGTTGCTGGAAGATTTGAACAAGCTCGAGCGCATGGCCGGCGCCACGCCCGGGCCGCACACGTGCTTCCTGCTGGAGCGCGGGTTGAAGACGTTTGGCCTGCGCATGCAGCATCATAACCGGGCCGGCCTCGAGGTCGCGCGTTTCCTGGAGAGCCATCCCAAGGTGGAAAAGGTTTTTTATCCGGGATTGAAATCGCATCCGGACCATGCCACCGCCAAAAAACAAATGCGCGGCAATGGCAGCGTCGTCAGCATTCGCGTGAAGGGCGACAACAAGCAAACCTGCCGGTTCATCGACGCGTTGAAGTTATTTCACATCACGCCGAGCCTGGGCGGATCGGAAAGTCTGGTGACGCAAATGGCCGTCATGTCGTTTTTCGATTACACGCCTGAGTTTCGCCAATCCCTGGGGATTACGGACAATCTGGTCCGCCTCGCGTTGGGCCTGGAAGATGTGGAAGACCTGATTGCGGATTTGGACCAGGCGTTGAAGCAGGCATAGTGGCACGGGCGTCCGCGCCTGTGCGAATCTGATCGCAAGGTGATTATAAGGTGATCGCACGGGCAAGATGCCCGTGCCACTAGGGTTCAAGGCGCGTTCGTATTCCCGGCCGCCTCGGGCAACGCCGGCCCAATCGGCGGCTCGTTTGTCTCCAGCTCCGGATGCTCTTTCCGATCGAGCATTTTTGACACACTCTTTTTCAAAGCCGCGTAGAAATCATTTGTCACGGCGTCCAACCGCTTGTGGGCGTCATCGAACATCCCGGCCTGCGCTTCGACGCGCGCGAAATGAATGTAGACTCCTTCGCGCTCGACTTCATCGTGCGCCAGTTTGAGTGTGTTCGTCCATGCCAGCAGCGCGTCATTCGTGCGCAGGGGTTTGATGCCGTAATAGGTTGAGGCCACATCGTAGGCCAGGTTGAAATTGGTCGGGTCCAGGCGGGTCGCGTTGGCGTAAAGCGCGATCGCCTTGTCAAAAACCTGTTGCTCGTTGATGTGGTAATATTCCTTCACATCTTTGCGAAACAGGTAAATCGTGGTGCCGAAGTTTTGGAAGTAAACCGGCTCGGTGGGATCGAGCTGGATGGCTTTTTCGTAGCAGATGAACGCGTTGGTGGTCGGGCCGTGCTCGCCGTAATAATTGGCCAGGTTGTTCCAGGTCGAGGGAATGGACGGGTCCAGGTCGCGGGCTTTCAGGAGCTGTTCGAACTCGCCTTCCTCATCGCCGGTGTCGTGCAAAAAGCTGGCGTAAGCCACCCGCGCCGGGGCGTAATTCGGATGGCGCTGGATGAAATCAAGGTAGGCCTTGCGCGACGGTTCAAGCTTATCGCGAATGCGGCGGTTCAACTCCGCGTTCGGGATGCCGGCGCCTTTGGCGCCAAATTCGTTGTTCTCGCGAATCCATCCATCCACCTCCGCGGCGGCGGCATCGTCGGCGTCCTCGATTTTTTGGAGTTCGAGTGCGATTGGGCTGTTCGTGCCGCCGGCGATATTGGTGTTCCCGGCGTTGATCGAAATGCCGGTGGTTTCCGTGAGGAGATTGCTCAGGGCGGCCGGCTGATTAGTGGCCATGATCGCTCCCAGGACGCCGATTAAAAGGTTGCTCACGGGCGTAAATTTAACATGCGGGATGGGGAAGTCGAGCGCGGTGAGGAAGCTCCAAACACCAAGCGTGCAAGCACCAGGGAAGCTCCAAGCTCCAAATAAGAGACGTATCGACGAGCGCCCTTGGAGCTTGGGATTTGGGGTTTCTCTGGAGCTTGGGCGCTTGGGGTTTGGAGCTTTTCATGATGCGGCAAATGCTCGAAATTGGGGTTAAATTTTAAGTGCTTTTGCCATGCTAATGAACCGTCCTCGCCTGCCATTGGTTGTTGCAGAAAGTATCCGGCTTTGCCTGTCGCAATGTTGCACGAAGGGCGTTGACACGTTCCGGGGCAACGTCTAGTCTTGGCCGCCTTAAAGCATTACTTAGAACCAAGCCATGTTGATTCGAATCAGTTTAATCGTCGCCATCATTGCTGGATTGGCTGTCGGCACCCTCAATTTTGTCAAAGTCAAAAAGATCATCGAGGAGACTCGTGCTCAACGCGACGACTGGCACAATAAGTTTAACGTCACGGATGCGTCGCTGAAGAAGACCCAGAACGAACTCAAAGCCACCACCGCCCAGCTCGACCAGACCAAGAAGGATCTCGCCGCGACCAAGAAGGATCTCGCCACGGCCCAGTCGAGCATCGCCGATTTGAAGAAACAGGCGGCCACACTGCAAGACAACCTGGCCAACTCCGACAAGCAACTCACCGACGCGAAAATCGAATTGGAAAAGTATCACGCCGCTTTCAAGACGCCGCAAGAGGCTTTGAGCGTGGCCAAAGACATGAAGGCCCTCCAGGACCGCATGGATGCGGTGGAAGACGAGAAGAAGGTTTTGCAACGCCAGCTCACGCGCGTTCAGAACGAGTTGAATATTTACAAGGATCCGACGCGGCACGTGGAATTGCCGGCTTCGCTGGTGGGAAAAGTTCTCGTGACGGATCCGAAGTGGGATTTCGTGGTGCTGAACGTGGGTGAAGATCAAGGCGTGCTCGCCAACGGAGAGTTGCTCGTGAGCCGCGATGGCAAGCTGGTGGCGAAAGTCAAAATCACCAGCGTCCAGAAAGACCGCTCGATCGGCAACATTGAGCCCGGTTCGCAACTGGGTGAAGTGCTCGAAGGCGACAAGGTCATCCCCGCTTACCCGTCGCAATCATGAACCGGATTGGCTCCAGTTTGTTGCTGTGCGTTTTGTTTGCGCTGATTCTTCTCGGCGCCAGCGGATGCGGCACGCCGAACAACGACTCGGTCCGCCCGTGGAATTCTCCCGAAGGCTGGGAAAACGGTATTCCCAGCGGCATGTATCAGCAGCAGCACTGACTCCTTAGTGGCACGGGCATCCTGCCGGTGCGAATCAATTCCCTTTACCATTCAAACAGGCCGGACGCCTGTGCCACTGGAAGTGCTCTACTTCGCCACTTCCACGCAGCGCGTTTCGCGGATGACGGTGACTTTGATCTGACCCGGGTATTGCAGCTCGTTTTGGATTTTTGACGCAATGTTCCGCGCGAGCGCGAAGGCTTCCTCGTCGTTCACACGGTCCGGCTGCACAAAGACGCGCAATTCCCGGCCGGCTTGCACGGCGAATGATTTCTCCACGCCGGGCAGGGTCGACGCGATTTTTTCGAGGTCCTCAATTCGTTTCAAATAGGTGGCCGTGCTTTCGGAACGCGCTCCGGGGCGGGAGGCGCTGATGGCATCGGCCGCGCTCACCAGGATTCCGAGCGGTCCCACGGGCGGCACGTCATTGTGATGCGAGGCCACGCCGTTGACCACCGGTTCGGTTTCGCCGTAGCGCTTGATGATATCCGCGCCGACGACGGCGTGCGGGCCTTCGATTTCATGGTTCACCGCTTTGCCGATGTCGTGCAGCAACCCGGCGCGTTTCGCCTGGGTCACGTCCACGCCGAGCTCCGCGGCCATCAAGCCCATCAGGTGCGCCACCTCGACGGAATGATCCAAAATGTTTTGCGCGTAACTGTGGCGGAAATGCAGGCGCCCCAGCAGCTTCACGATTTCGGGATGCATCGGCGGCAAGCCGGCTTTAGCCACCGCTTCATCACCGAGGCGGACGATGGTTTCCTCCATTTCCTGCGTGACGGCCGCCACCACTTCCTCGATGCGCGTGGGGTGAATGCGTCCGTCCTGGATCAATCGCGACATGGATTCGCGGGCGATTTCGCGGCGCACGGGGTCGAAGCCCGAAACCACCACTGCGCCGGGGGTGTCATCCACCAGAATGGTGACGCCCGTGGCGGCTTCGAACGCGCGGATGTTGCGGCCTTCGCGGCCAATGATGCGGCCCTTGATTTCGTCGTTCGGCAGGGCCAGGGTGGCGGTTGAATTCGCGAAAGTGTGGTCGCTGGCATAGCGTTGGATGGCCACGCTGATGATCTGCCGCGCTTTTTCTTCCGCGCGCGATTTGGCATCATCCAGAATGCGGCGGGTCAGGGTGCCGGCGTCATTCAAGGCTTCCTGCTCGATGGCGCGGAGGAGATTTTCACGGGCTTCGGCAGCGGTGAGGCCGGCCAGTTTTTGCAACTCGTGGTGCGCCTGCGATTTCAATTCCTCGAGCTCGCGTTTGCTGGTATCCAGGGCGGCCAATTGCGTTTCGACGGCATCCTGGTCCTGTTTCAGCCGTTTTTCCGCCTCCATCATTCGCTGGAGCTGGGAATTGATGAGGGTTTCGCGTTCGCCGAGGCGGCGTTCGGATTCGGCGCGTTCGGCGCGGCGGTCGGCGAAGGATTGCTCGATTTGCTGGCGAAATTTCAGCGCCTCCTGGCTGGCGGCGGCGGTGGCGTCGCGCTTGATGCTTTCGGCCTCGGAGCGCGCTTTTTCGAGAAGCGCCTCGTTCTGGAGGGAGCGAGCTTTTTGCAAATTTCGTTCCCGCCACCAAAGCAGCATGAAACAAATGGCCGCGCCGCCTCCAAACAAAACGGCGCCTTCGAGAATATTCGCCAACAAAATCATTTCAGAACCGCGCGCCGTTGGAGTTCAAGCTTTAGCTTGTCGGGAAGCCCAAAAATTTCGCTACGAACAAGCTAAAGCTTGAACTCCGACCAGCGCGTCGGCGTCAAGATGCAATTCAAATGTACGTCATGCGGTTCCACCGGAATCGTGTCGACGATTTGCTCGTCGAACGCGACCCCGCAGGTCGTGCCGCGCACGGACGCCAGCATTTGGTCATAAAACCCCTTACCCCGGCCAAGCCGCCGTCCCTGCAAATCGAATGCTACACCCGGCACGAGCACCAAGTCCAGCCGGTTCGGATGCACGGCGAGGCAGTGCGCGCCGGGCTCGTGGATGCCGAATTGGCCCTCCTGCAGGTCCCGGACGACATCCTGGATTTCGCACGCGACATATTGCCCGGTGGCCTCGTCGAAACGGGGCAGGGCGACGGTTTTGCCGGCGGCGAGGGCATCACCGATCAGGGGCCAGACGTTCACTTCGTCGGGGAGCGGTGCGTAGAAAAAAATGAGATTGGTTTTCTCCCAGATGGTTTGCCGTTGCAACAGCGCGCAGGCGCGGCCGGACAGGGCGGCGCGTTGGTCGGGGGCGATCGCCTTTATTTGCGTGCGGACCTGCTGCCGGAGCGCTGCTTTGGTTTCTACGACATTCATTTACCGAAAAAAGTTTTCGTATGTTCGATTTTGCCATCGGACACGGATCCGTTGGCAAACGCAACATAATCGTGATAGGCGCAACGCAACAGGGCATTTGTCTCATTCAAGGGCGCGCCCCGGGCCAGAAGTTCGTAACTGGAATTGTCGGGCGTGAAGGAATCCCAGTTTTTGGCGGGCTCGTGAAATCGGTCCAGCGGGCAAATCAGGGTTCTCGTGGACAATCGGTTGGAAGCAAAGGCGAAATTGCCGGGGAGCGTGGCGTGATTTTCCTCGGCCCAATTTCCCGCCGCCAACGCGATCGAACTCATCTGGCTGCCGCAGAGAAAAGCTTCCACCTTGCGCCGGCGCACGTGGGAGAATATGGCGGCGGAAATCGAGATCACGGCAACGATCGCGAATAGAACATCGCGCTTCTTCATTTTTTCTTTTTGGCCTCCGCAATCATCGCCCGCCATTTGTCCACGCGATCCTTGATTTTCTTTTCCACGCCTTGCTCGGTCGGCTCGTAATAACGCTTCTCCGCGCCCAAATAATCCTGCACCACAAAATGCTCCGGGTGATCGTGCGCGTATTGGTGGCCGAGGCGTTTCGCGCCTTTGTAATGCGAATCGCGCAAATGCTCCGGCACTGGCAGCGTGCGGCCGGACTCGACATCTTTCATGGCCGCGGCAATCGCCATGACGGTGCTGTTGCTTTTCGGCGCAGTGGCGATGTAAATCGTGGCTTCGGCGAGCGGAATTTGCGCTTCCGGCCAGCCGATGAATTCCGCCGCTTGAAATGCTGCATTCGCCAGCACCAGCGCCATCGGATCGGCCAAGCCGACGTCCTCCGCCGCGTGAATCACGATGCGCCGCGCGATGAAGCGCGGGTCTTCGCCGGCGTGAACCATCTTGGCCAGCCAATAGAGAGCGGCGTCGGGATCGCTGCCGCGCATGGATTTGATGAACGCGGAGATGGTGTCGTAATGCGCGTCTTCGTCGTCATAGACGACCGCTTTTTTCTGGATACTCTGCTCGGCAACCTGGAGCGTGAGGTGAATGACGCCGTCCGGTTCCGGCGCGGTCGTGAGCGCGGCGATTTCCAACGAGTTCAACGCCTTGCGCGCGTCGCCATCAGAAAGTTTCGCCAGATGCCGAATCGCTGTCTCATCGGCTTTGATTTTGAGGAGGCCGAGGCCGCGTTCCTCGTCCTTCAACGCGCGTTGCAACAGGGAATACAAATCTTCCTCCGTCAGCGGGCGCAGCTCAAAGATTTGCGAGCGCGAGACGAGCGGAGAGTTGACGAAGAAAAACGGGTTGTGCGTGGTGGCGCCGATAAGTTGCACCACGCCGCTTTCCACGTCGGGCAGCAAAACATCCTGTTGCGATTTGTTGAAGCGATGGATTTCGTCGATGAATAAAATGGTGGGCTGGCCTTTGTTTTCGAGGCGATTGGCGGCGGAGGCGAGCACGCGGCGCATGTCGGCGACGTTGGATTCCACGCCGCTGAGCCGTTCGAATTTGCTCTTGGTCTGGCGGGCTATGATTTGCGCGAGCGAGGTTTTACCGGTGCCCGGCGGCCCGTAAAAGATCAATGATTGGATGCGGTCCGCCTCGATGGCGCGGCGCAAGAGCTGGCCGGGGCCGAGAATGTGCGATTGCCCGGCGTATTCGTTCAAATCGCGCGGACGCATTCGCGCGGCGAGTGGCTGGCGGCTGGGGAATTCGGGCGTGGGGGCGGCCTCAGCTTTGGGTTCAGCCGGGGTGGCAAAGAGATCGTCACGCGCCATGAAGAAAAGCTAACATTGCGATGGGGAAATTGAAAATTGCAAATTGGCGGCCAAAGATTTACAGGAGGAAACAGAGGAAACAGAGGTATTAAATGCGGAATCCCTCTGTTTTCTCTGTGTCCTCCTGTTAACCCAACCTCTTCAGGTTCGTGAGGATTCCAAAACAACTTTGTCGGATTTAGGAGACGGCGACGTTAGGATTAATGGATAATGAGTCATGACGCTGATTTGCTGGGTCAGTTCATTCGCGAGCCCCATACGCGCGCGGGGCAGGATGCCTTCGCGGCGCTCGTGCAACGGCATCTGAACCTGGTTTATTCAGCCGCGTTGCGACAGGTTCGTTCGCCGCAATTGGCGGAGGAGATTTCGCAATCCGTTTTCACTCAACTGGCCCGCCACGCGGCTTCGCTGAAGCCCGGGACCATCCTGCCCGCGTGGCTGCACCAGGTCACTCATCACGCCGCCATCGACGTCATCCGGAGCGAAAGCCGGCGCCAGGCGCGCGAACAAATTGCCTGCGAAATGAGCCGTCTTATGGATGAGAACACTGTCGATTGGACGCTGATCGAGCCGCTGCTCGATGAGGCCGTGCAAGGGCTCGAGGAAGCGGATCGTGCCGCGATCATCATGCGTTTTTTCGAGAACAAATCGCTGCGTGAAGTGGGCGAGGCGCTGGGCACGAGCGATGACGCCGCGCAAAAACGCGTAAGCCGCGCGCTGGAACGCTTGCGCGAACATTTTGTCCGGCACAAAATCGCCGCCGCCGCCGCCGGCCTGGCCGCGGTCATGTCGGCTCATGCGGTTCAAGCCGCGCCCGCGGGGCTTTCCGCGACGGTCGCGACCGGGTCGCTGGCCACCGCCGGATTTTCCGTTGCGAGTTCCAGTTTGTTAACCACCACCAAAATAATTGCCATGACTACCTTGCAAAAAGTTGCCGTGGGCGTCGTCCTTGTGGGCGCCGCCGTCACCATCGTTTATCAACAACACCGGGTTTCCCAACTGCAACAGCAAAACGAAGCCTTCGTGAAGCAACAAGCCGATGACAAGGCGTTGAGCACGCAAATTGCGCAGTTGCAGAAGGAGCGCGACGCCGCTTCGAATGAACTGGCTTCGGTGAGCCAGGAAAACGCCACGTTGAAAAATCGTCCGACGGAAGTCCTGAAACTGCGCGGGCAGGTGGGCACGTTGGAGGACCAAAAAAACAAGCTCGGCCAGACCTCGGCCATCAGCAAAATGACCGCCACACCCGAAGCGCGGCAATTGCTGCACGACCAGCAAAAAGTCGGATTGGCCATGGCCTACAAGCAACTGGCCAAGGACCTGAAACTCACTCCCGACCAATCGGATAAACTCAACGATGTGCTCGCCGATCACGTGATGCGAAACATCGATCAAATCACCACCGCGCTCCGCGATAAACCGTCACCCGACCAACTCAATCAAATTTTTGCCGACGAAACCGCCACGCTCGACCAGAAGGTTCAGGAATTGGTCGGCGCGGACGGCTTGGCCAAGTTTGAAGATTACAACAAAAACCTGCTCAGCAATATCACGGTCGATCAATTCAAGGACAGTTTCACTGGCAGCGATGATGAAAAGAACGCCAAAGCCGAAAAACTTCGCCAGGCCCTTCAGCAGGCAGGCCAGGACGCCCTCGCCAGCGCGGGTCTTCCCGCCGACTATCAAACCTTACCCATGCTTAACCTTATTAATATCGCTTCCGAGGAACAGGGCAATCAAAGCGTGAAACTCCTGCAGAGCATTTATCAGCAAGTCGTCGGCAGCGCGGGTGCTTATTTGAGCCCGGAAGAAATCGCGAAGCTCCAGACATTCGCCAATAAAGCCGTCGCGAACAACACTGCCGCTCTGAACATGAATCGCGTCGTGATGGCGCCGATCGGCAAACAATAATAATAATTTGGGGGTGGGGAACTCGCGCTGCGATTTCCGCGTTGTGCTTGGCGACGCAACGCAGAGCGATTGGCCGCTGTACGCAGGAAGGGACGTCGCAAGGCGCGACGTCCCTTCCATTGAAAAATAAAAACCCCGCCAGTGCCGTGTGTAACAGTTCCTTTGAACTTTTTATAGAAACAGATCGGAACCCACCGGATTGCTTTCGACTTCCAGTAAAGGCCTGTCGGCTACAACCACGGCTCTGATTCCATGTTTATCAACTACGGTTCAAGGACATAGTTTCTTATCGCGAGCGTAGGCAGGGTAAATTTATTTCCGGAGTTCTTGCGAACCCGCGGACAAATTGTTTTCCAAAGATCAAGGCGCTCTCGCGCGACTGCTAAAATTATTATCGGCAGGAATCTTTTTTCCTCAAGGGAAATTTTTTTCAAACCGCGAATAATTTTTCTTGTTATATCCGCGCGCTGCGTTTCGAAACAGAGGGTCTTCACCCCAAACTTTTTTGTTCAAAAAAAACACGCGCGTCGTGTGCGCTTTTGAGCCGCACACCATCGATGCAAAATTATTTCTGCAACCGGCAGTGTGTCAGTGAGCAATTTTTTCGCCAACATGAACGGAATAAGCCACAAGAACTTGCGGAAAGGGCGGTGTCTGATTTTCAAAATGCCGTTGTCCTGAAATATTGTGGGGTAAATTTGTGATGCAGTGGGCCAAAGCTGTCGCTCCCCACCCCCGTAAAATCAGGTTTTTTCAAATCTCAAAATCACTTTTGGGAAAACACTGAAAATCTTTCACGCAAAAATTCGGGGTCACGCTGGCATTTAGCATCGCGGTTGCTTAAAGCGCGGCATGAAGACGGAATGGATGGCATGGATCGGAATGGCGGGGATGTGCGCCAGGCTGGCCGCCAGCTGGATCGTCAAAATCGGCCGCTCGCCTCATTGGCGGCGGATGGGGTTGCGAAAATAATTTTAGGGAACATGAACCAGAACAGCAAAAAGGGTTTTCCGGCAATTGTGGAAAAGGGCGAGCCGCTGCAAATCGGCTTTATTCCGGACGGCGATTGCGCGCCGCTCGCGGTCGCGCGCGAATCCGGGCTGTTCGAGAAATACGAGCTGAATGTTCAGTTGCGCCGCGAGACGCGGCTCTCGAATATTCGCGACCGCCTGATCGAAGGCGACCTGGACGCGGTGCATGCGCCCGCGACGCTGCCGTTCATCACCAATTTAGGCATTGATTCGGATCGCTGCGCCGCCGTCACCGGCATGGTGCTCAGCCTTCAGGGCAATGCCATCACGATTTCAAAACATCTCTGGGACGAAGGCGTGCGCGACGCGCAAACACTGCGCGACGTGATCTTTCGCAATTGGGGCAAACGCACGTTCACGTTTGGCGTGGTGTTTCCGCATTCGCCGGCGTTCCTGTTATTGCGCCGCTGGCTGCGGGAAGGCCTCGTCTCGCCGAGCGAAGTGCGCATTGTCGTGGTGCATCCCGCGCAGATGTACCCGACGTTGAAACTCGGTTACATCGATGGTTTTTGCGCGGGCGAACCGTGGACGTCGCTGGCGGTGCAGGCGGAGGTCGGGGTGTGCGTGGCGACGAGCCGCGAACTGGCGCCGTTGCATCCGGAAAAGGTGCTCATGGTGCGGAATGATTTTGCCGAGAAGCGCGCGGGCGAACACGAACGGCTCATCGCGGCGCTGCTGGAAGCGTGCGCGTTTTGCGATCAACCGATCAATCGCCCGCTCATTTCCGAAATGCTCGCGCAGCCGCAATACGTCAATGCGCCCACCGATTGCCTGAAAAATATTTTAGCCGCGGACACCCGGGGAAGCCGGCTCGCGCCGGATGCGGCGCCGTTGCACATTTTTTACAAATACAACGCGAACGATCCGACGGATGACAAAGCGGCGTGGGTGCTGGGGCACTTGTACGAAATGATCGAGCAACGCGCGCTGCCTTTGCCGCCGGACGGACGCACGCCGATTTTGAAGAACGTGTTTCGCCGCGATATTTTCCAGCGCGCCCGGAGCGTCGTGTTTGATCAGACACAGGCGTTGATGGCGGAGGCGCAAAATTATCATGCCGTGCCGGCGGATCGCGGCGGCGGCGTTGACGACGGCGCGGTCAAAGTAATCGTGAACTGAAATTTAGGCCGGTGTTGATTGGTTGAGTGGTTGTTCAGGGGTGTGCAACTTATTTGGCCTTCAGCACCGGCCGTCTCTTTCCCAGGGTAAAACTTCCACTGGCAATTTTCGGCGCGCCCGGCCTACATTACCCCGCACTTAACCCAAAACCAAAGGAACAGTATGAGCATGCTGAAGGAGTTCAAAGAGTTTGCGATGCGCGGCAACGTGGTGGATCTCGCGGTCGGTGTGGTCATCGGTGCGGCTTTTGGGAAAATCGTCACGTCGCTCGTCAATGATGTCATCATGCCGCCGATCGGGAAGCTTATGGGCGGCGTGGATTTCAAGGATAAGTTCATCAACCTCGACCCCGGCAAGGTGGCGCCCTACGTCAGCGCCCATCCCAGTCCGGCGCTGGACCCGAATCACTTGACGCTCACTCAGGTGACGAAAGATATTGGTTGCACGGTCATCGCCTACGGCTCATTCCTCAGCACGATTCTTGATTTCATCATCGTGGCCTTTTGCATTTTCCTTGTCGTGAAAGGCATGAATAAACTTTGGAAGAAGCCCGAAGCCGAGCCGGCCGGCCCCACCACCGACCAGAAGTTGCTGATGGAAATTCGCGATCTTTTGAAGGCGAAATCCTGACCAATCGGCAGAGGAGAAATCTCAAATCCTTCGGAGCGCCGGTGTCCTGACCCGGCGCGAACCGCTCGACTTTGCCTGACGTATCGAAACCTCACTCCGGATCCCCATTTGACACGCGTGCTATAACCGGATCGAAAAGGGAGGAGTAACGGAAATGGAAACCAGGGCTCAAGAATCTTTGGCTCAAGCGGTCCCGCATCATTGGGATTATCAACCGCGTTGCCATATCGGGGGCGATGGCCAGGCGTCACCTGGGCGCGCGTCAAAACCACCGATTTCCCTATCTTTCGTTCTGCGTATCTCATTGATTATCAATCGCCGTCGTGCCCGATCGTGCTGGATCGTAGCAGGGTGGGGAGCACGACCGGGTTCATGGGATGTGGGAGGTTCGAGGTTGGTGGTTGGATGTTTCCCTCCCATTTGGTTGGCAAAACTTCCACTCGCTTTGAGCTTGGCCTTGCGGCATTCTCTTGCGCCTGATTTTTGGCCATTGGCCCATAAAGTTACATGATGACGTCAGCACAAATTCGCCAGTCGTTTCTCGATTTTTTCAAGTCGAAGCAGCACACCCTCGTGCCTTCATCCAGCCTCATGCCGGATTCGCCGAACCTCTTGTTCACGAACGCGGGCATGAACCAGTTCGTGCCCATTTTCCTCGGCCAGAAAAAAGCCGATGTCAGCAAATGGGCCGGCGCCGTGCCCGGTCTCGATACCCGCGCCGCGGACACGCAGAAATGCATCCGCGCCGGCGGCAAGCACAACGACCTCGATGACGTCGGCCTGGACACGTATCACCACACATTCTTTGAGATGCTCGGCAACTGGAGCTTCGGCGATTATTTCAAGAAGGAAGCCATCGCGTGGGCGTGGGAATTGGTCATCGAGACCTGGAAATTTCCGCCGTCGCGGCTGTATGCCACAGTGTATTCGCCGGACAAATCAAAAAACGACCCGAGCGAATTCGACCAGGAGGCGTGGAATTTTTGGGCGGAAAAATTCCGCAGCGTCGGCCTTGATCCGGACGTCCACATCGTCAACGGCAACAAGAAGGATAATTTCTGGATGATGGGCGATACCGGCCCGTGCGGCCCGTGCAGCGAATTGCACGTGGACCTCACGCCGAATGGCGACACGCGCGGAAGCCTTGTGAACAAAGGCGATTCGCGATGCATTGAGATTTGGAACCTGGTGTTCATTCAGTTCAACGCCAATCCGGACGGCACGTTTTCGCCGCTGCCCGCGAAGCACGTCGACACCGGCATGGGTTTCGAGCGCGTCACGAGCATCATCCAAGGCACGAAAGGCCTGAAAGATTTTGCGCACGCAAAAATTTCGAATTACGAGACCGACATTTTCCGACCCATCTTCGACGCCCTGGAAAAACTGAGCGGGAAGAAATATTGCAGCACGTTGCCTGGGACCGCCGGCGTCTCGCCGGCGAGTTCGCCCGATGCACCGTTAAAAACCAGCGGCGAAGGCTCGGACAACATCATCGAAATCGACAAAGGCGACCTCCCGGAACCGACCCGCAAAGAAAAGCACGCGCCGACCGCAGAACAAATCGCCATCGACATCGCGTTTCGCGTTATTGCGGATCATATCCGCACGCTGAGCTTTGCCATTGCCGACGGCATCCAACCCGGCAACAACGATCGCAACTACGTTTTGCGCCGCATTCTGCGCCGCGCCGTTCGTTACGGACGCACGCTCGGATTCCGCGAGCCATTTTTTTACAAGCTGGTCGACGTGCTGGCCGAGACGATGGGCGGAGTGTTCCCGGAAATCCGCGCGAAGAAAAAACACGTGCAGGACGTGATTCGGACAGAGGAGGAGTCGTTTAATAGAACCTTAGACAAGGGGATCGCTTTGTTTGAAGAGGAGGCAGCCAAACTGAAAGGGCAGGTTTCCCAAATTTCCGGTTCGTTTGCTTTCAAGCTTTACGACGAACAGGGTTTCCCGCTCGATCTTACCGAATTAATGGCACGCGAGCGCGGTATGACGGTGGACAAGATCGGTTTTGATTCGTTGATGGAAAAGCAAAAAGAGCAATCCCGCATTACACGTGTGACTCAGGTGATCGAGCTTTCGCAGATCCAAACCACCACACCGACGAAGTTTGTTGGTTATGATTCGCTCGAAACGAAAGCCAAGGTTCTCGAAGTTGTGGGGCTGAAGGATAAGACGGCGGTGGTTCTTGACGCATCGCCGCTTTACGCGGAGATGGGCGGGCAGGTGGGCGATACGGGAGAAATGGTAGCCGCCGACGTGAGTCGGCGCACTTCTTCAGTCAGCGCGGACTCACGTCCGCGGCTACGTATTACGAACACGCAAAAATCGGGGAACACGTGGCTTCATTTTGTCGAAGGAGAAAATCTTCCGGCTATCAACGATGAAATCGTTGTTCACGTGGAGAGGCCCCGCCGCAACGCCATCCAACGCCATCACACCGTCACGCACCTGCTGCATTGGGCATTGCATGAAGTGGTGAGCAAGGAGGCGTCGCAGAAGGGTTCGGCGGTCGGGCCGGATAAGTTGACGTTCGATTTCAACAGCGCGGCGCTCACGCCACAGCAGGTTGCGGATATCGAAAAACTCGTCAATGAACGCATTCTGGAAAATGCCGGCGTCTCGTGGACTGAGGTGCCGCATGCGGAAGTGAAATCGCGCCCGGACGTGATGCAATTTTTCGGCGATAAATACGGTGATACCGTGCGCGTCGTGCAAATCGGCGGGCAGCCGCACAAGTTGGACGGTTATTCCATGGAACTTTGCGGCGGCACGCATACGCGCGCGACGGGCGAGATTGGTTTGTTCCGCATTGTCAGCGAGAGCGCGGTTGCGGCCGGTGTGCGGCGCATTGAAGCCGTGGCCGGGCTCGAGGCGTATCGCAAGGCGAATGACGAGGTTTCGCTGATCAAAAATCTGGCCGGCAAAATCAATGCGCCGGTGCACGAACTGGACAAGAAAATCGACGCATTGCTCGCGCATCAAAAAGAATTAGAAAAGGCCCTGCGGACCGCCACCATGCGGGAAGCCTCCAACGTTTCCAGCCGGTTGCTGGAGCAGGTCCAGACAATTAACGGCATTCCCGCGATCATTCACAATCTGGGCGGCGTGGATGGCGATTTCCTGCAAGCGGTGGTGGATTCATTGAAGACGCGATTTAAAGGCGTCATCGTCCTGGGCGGCGGCACGAGCTCTGAGAGCGTCTCGCTGATTGCGGCTGTCACGCCGGAATACACCGCGAAAATTCAGGCGGGAAAAATCATCCAGCAAATTGCGCCGATCGTTGGCGGCAAAGGCGGCGGCAAGCCGGACAACGCCCGCGGCGGCGGCAAGGACGGCAGCAAGTTGGATGAAGCCCTAGCCAAAGCAAAGAGCTTGATTGGTTAACCTCTGGATGTGAAACGAATCGTGACCACCACGAAAAAACAATTGCAAAACCAGTTTGTGGTCCCCAGTCACTTGACCCCTGAGCGAATTGCAGAGCTGAGGCGCATGACTGGGCAAGATCGCCTGCGCGAAGCCCAAAGGCTCTATTGGGAAGCTCGTCGGCAAAGAGCAGAACTGATTAAAAAGAATAATCCAGATTGGCCTGACGACGTGGTTGAGAAGGCCGTGAAGCTCATTTTCCATTTAGAATCTATGAAGGAGAGTTGACGCCGTCAAATGGATGTCCGTCGCTCACAAACCAAGGATCCGATTGAATGGCTGGAGACGCGGCCGGAGTTTTCCTGGCCGCTGGCGAATCAACTTCGCGAATGGATTTTGGAATGGGAGCCCGACCTGGCTGAGTCCATCAAGTGGAACATGCTTTGTTTCACCGGACGCAAGCTGGTTTGCGGCATCAGCGCGTGCCAGCGCCACTTGGGCGTGACGTTTTTTCGCGGCACAGAATTGGTGGATCCAGCCAAACTCTTCACTCCCGGCGGCGAGAACAACACCAACATTCGCGGCATGCGCTTCACCTCACTGGAAGGGATTGATCGCAACGCCTTCCGGGAATTGCTGCAGGCGGCGGTGGAGTTGGACGGGGAACCTTCCGTGCCGGCCTTGCCGAAGAAAAAACGGAAACCGTTTCCGATGCCCGATTATTTTGCGAAAGCGCTGGCGAAGAATAAGCGTGCGTCACAATTTTTCGCGTCGCTCGCGCCGACGTATCAGCGGGAATACATCGTGTGGCTGAGGTTTGCAAAATTGCCGGAAACGCGTGCGCGACGGTTGAAGGAAACCTTGGCGGCGCTGGCTGGGGGGCGGAAATGGGCGCAACGGAAAGGTTAGACCGGTCATAAGATCGGGTGAGGCTTCGAATGCCCTTAACCGCGACGTTTCGGCTCGCGAGGGCGCTCGCCCCACCAGCGCGAGGGTTTCATCAAACGCTTCCTCCTGGACCAAAATAAAAAGCCGCGGATTTTGGTCCGCGGCTTGGAGTTTTTTAAAATTCTTTACGGATGTGCGGGCGGCTGGGTGGGCATTTTCATGCCGCCCATGCGCTTTTGCATTTGTTCCATCATCAGCGCCTGGGTGCTTTCATAGCTTTTATAGTCGCCCGGCGGGTTGAAGAGCGAGGCGTCCGGTTTGGACGTGTTGACGTTTTTAAACAGCATCGTGGCGGTGTTGTTATTGTCGGCGGTCACGATCTTGATGGGGAATTTTTTCATGTCCGTGGCATTCCAAACGGTGGATTCGTGAGTCTTGCCCTGATCGTCGGTGACGACCACTTTGTTTTTAACACACGGATGGCCGTCGATGGTTTCCTTGCCGAGTTCGGTGGTGTCGATTTTGAAGGCGGAATCGGGTTTCGCGGCGTCCGGGTCGCGCAAGGGATTCGTGACGTAGGAGGTCAGGCTGGGAAAAACCAGGTAAACAAGCTTCGTATCCGGGCGCGAAATCGTGATGGTTTTATCCATGCCCATCGTTTTCATCTGTCCGACGGCAGCCGGCGAAAGTTGGTCGCCTTTGGCATCGGAGAGATTCATTTCCAAACGCGCTTTGGTGCCGTCCACGATCATTTTGCCGGGGATGGACAATTGTTTATGGTCGGGCGAGTCCGATTGAATTTCGATATCGGCGGAAAAGGCCGTGTTATCGCCAAACAATTTCGCCATGGCGCGGTTGTAGCCGGGACCGGGCATCCGGCCCAGTTGCGCCTGGACGGAGCCAACCAAAACCAGAGAGAACGAAAGGATTGCCAGCGTGTGTTTTTTCATAGTCTTTGCCTAGCCAATAGCAAAGAGAACGAAAAATGTCAGCGGAAAAAGGGCGGGGTGAAACGCTACCTGTGTCAAAATGCCAAAAAAATGCAATTTGACCGTGCCAGTGCGCATTGCTAGGTTTCTCGGCCCCGATTCAACGGGATTTATGAGACACACAATTTCGGTGCTGGTGGAAAACAAGTTTGGCGTGCTGACGCGCGTGGCCGGATTATTCAGCGGGCGTGGTTACAACATCGACACGCTGAATGTCGCGCCGACGCACGATTCAACGGCGTCGCGCATGACGATTGTCACGCACGGCGACGAAGCCACGCTGGAGCAGATCATCAAGCAGCTCAACAAGCTGCCGGATGTGATCAAGATCCATCATTTTCATAGCGGCGACGCCGTGGACCGGGAACTGGTGCTGGTGAAGGTGGGCGTGGATTCGAAGACCCGCGCGGAAGTGATGCAGATCACGGATATTTTCCGCGCAAAAATCGTGGATGTGCAGCCGAAGAGCCTGACCATTGAAATCACCGGCGACGGGAGCAAGATTGAGAAGTTTCTGACGCTGATGAAGACGTTTGGGGTCATCGATTTGACGCGCACGGGAAGCGTGGCGATGCCGAGGAAATAAGTGATTTGTTAAATCCGTTGAATGGTTGAATAGCTGGCGGGCGGACTTTCCCAATATGAAACTGGCAAACTACATCAGAGCAGCGATTCTTATCGGAATCGCCGCTGTTTTGCCGCGTGTGCATGGCGGGACGGTTATTACGGCGAATCTTCCGGCCAATACCGCCATTGTGAATATTGACGGCCGGGCGGATGGGGCTGCCAATTTCGACGGAGGCCAAACGCACTGGTTTCAACCGTTCAATACCGGTGGCACGCTGCTCGAATGCACGGTGCAGGCGGGAACTTACGGCTTTCAACCTATCAACCCGGCTGATGCGGCGGCGCGTTTCCCGGCGTTGACGCTGGCGCAGACCAACCAGATTTACACGGCGTGGACTTATAATTCACCATGGATTCTGGATTACCTCGTTTTCGATGGCAGTGCGGCCACGAATGCGTCCGTTCCGCAGTTTTTCGATGGCGCACAGGACATCGGTTATGGAAATGCCATCGCAGCCTATACCAACGCTTTCCTGCGTGGCACGTACAACCAGCTTCACACCGCGGGCCGGCTGGGCACAAATATCGCCATTACGTATACGTTCACGAACACGACGACGTTGATTTTTGTGGTGCCGGATAACGCTTTGGGCGACAACGCGGGTGGCGTTTCGGTGCTGGTTTTTCCCCAGCCGATTTTATCGGTGGGTGTGAACGGCGGTTCGGTGGCCGTGCAGTGGCCGACCAATAATTCGATTGGATTTACTCTGGCGCAAACAACGAATCTGGCCATTGGTCCATGGACCGATGTCGGGCAATCGCCGGGAAACCTGGGGCTAAATTACGTCGTGACGCTGCCATGGGATGCGAACGTGAACCATTTTTTTCGACTGCATAACCCGTAACATTTTATCCAACAAAAAACCATGCCTGCAAAAGTCTACACTGATAAAGACGCTGATCTCAGCGTGTTGAAAAATAAAACCCTGGCCGTGCTCGGCTTTGGCTCCCAAGGCCATGCCCACGCGCTGAACCTCAAGGAAAGCGGCCTGAAGGTCATCATCGGCCTTTACGAGGGCAGCAAGTCCATCGAGGTCGCCCGCGAAAAAGGTTTTGAAGTGGTCACCACCGGCGAAGCGGTGAAGCGCGCGGACGTGATTTTTGTGGCGCTCCCGGACACGAAGCAGGCGAAGGCTTACAAGAAGGACATCGAGCCGAATTTGAGCAAGGGCAAGACGCTGTTGTTCTCGCACGGCTTCTCGATTCATTTCAAGACCATCGTGCCGCCGAAGAACGTGGACGTGATCCTCGTGGCGCCGAAGGGCCCGGGGCACATCGTGCGCCGCCAGTATGTGGAAGGCAAAGGCGTGCCGGCGTTGATTGCGATTTACCAGAACGCGAGCGGCAAGGCAAAGAAGGTCGCGCTGGCGTGGGCCAAGGGCATTGGCGGCACGCGCGCGGGCGTCATTGAGACGACATTCAAGGAAGAGACCGAAACGGATTTGTTCGGCGAACAGACGGTGCTATGCGGCGGCGCGAGCGCGTTGATCCAGGCGGGTTACGAGACGCTGGTGGAAGCCGGTTATCAGCCGGAGATGGCGTATTTCGAATGCCTGCACGAGCTGAAGCTGATTGTCGATTTGATGAACGAAGCGGGCATCAGCGGGATGCGTTTTTCGATTTCGGAAACGGCGAAGTGGGGCGACGTGAGCGTGGGACCGAAGATCGTTGATGCCAGCGTGAAGAAGCGCATGAAGGCGGCGTTGAAGGACATTCAGTCCGGAAAATTCGCCAGGGGCTGGATCGCCGAATACGAGGGCGGCTACAAGAAATACAATGCGTTGCTCAAGAAGGGCGAACAGCATTCGATCGAGAAGGTCGGCGACCGGTTGCGCGGTCTGATGCCGTGGATGAAGAAGCGCTCGATCAAGGGCGCGCAGGCGTCTTACTAAGCGGATTTTGATTATTCGATGAGTGGACGGATGGCTGAGAGGCTGTCCGTCCACTTTTTGTTTTGACTGATGGGGAGTGAAGACGGTGGTTTGGCGAGTCAGTTCGTAGGTAAACCGCTAAAGCGGTTGAAGATCCTGGCGGTTTGCGGAACACCCCGCTAAAGCAGGGTGATAGTGAAATTCGACCGAGCATGTCCTTTTGGCACGCCTGCTTTCTTCCGCAACTAAAACCGCGAGGTGGTGTTTGATTGTTGGCGACTATGAATCGGATGCGAACGATTTCTTTATTGGCGGTGAGTTTTGCGGCTCTCAATGCCAGGGCGCTGGAGGCGCAACACTCTCCTTTTGACAAGATTGTGGAGCGCAATCTGTTTCAGTTGCATCCGCCCGTGGTTGTTAAGGTCGAGGTCCCGCAAAAGCCCGCTCCATTTAGAAAAGTCACCCTGACAGGAATTACGACGATTTTGGGAAGGTCGGTGGTATTCATTACGATCGCGGGGACTAAATCAGAACCGGCGGAATCGGTGATGATCGGGAAAGGGCAGGCAGTGAACGGTGTCGAGGTGGAGGATATCGATGAAAGGGCAGGAGTGGTGAGGATTTTCAATGATGGCCAATTGCAGATTCTGAATTTCGAGCCCGCCAAGGCATCCGGTATTCAGCCGGAGCAAGGTTTGAGGAGTCCGGCTCTGCCGAGTCCCCCGATGCAAACGCGGCCCGAGGCGGCGATGACTCCGGAGGAACAGACCGCGTTAATCGAGTTGCAACGAATTAAATTTCAGCAGGAGGGCAATCCAATGCACGCCCTTCTGCCGGTGACGGAGTTGACCTCTAACGATAAAGATTTGGCGACTCCGTGACGGGTTTATTGGCTCGCCGTTTATGTGCGCCGCAACTATAAATTCGGGGTGGTGTTTGTTTTCGTGCCTGATATAATGCCTATTATGAAGCGCGGCGGAAATGCGAGAATCAGCGTGCTGGCTGGAGTGCTCTTGAGCGCTTCCGCCGTCGTCGTCACGTCCTTTGGTGCGACGGAGAATCCTTACAGCGCGATTGTGGAGCGGAATGTGTTCAATTTGCATCCGCCGCCGCCGCCATTGAACCCGGCGGATTTGGTCAAGAAAACGCCGCCGCCGAAGATTACGTTGACCGGCATTACGACGATTCTTGGCAAGAAGGTGACTTTTCTGACGGTACCGCCCACGAAGCCCGGCGCCGCGCCGGAATCGGTGATGCTCGCGGAAGGACAGGCTCAAAACGAGATTGAGGTGAAGACCATCGATGAGAAGGCCGGGGTGGTCCAGGTGGTGAACCATGGGGAGCCGGAGACATTGGATTTTGATAAAGACGGCGCGAAGATTTCCGGTCCGCCTCCGGGCGGGCCTCCAGCTCCGATGACGCTGCCGAGTCCGATTCCGGCCATGCCGCCGCCGGGTGTTCAACCCGGAGCCGGGACGATCCGGTCGTTGCGTTCTTTGCCGACGGGCAATTCCGGCGCGAACAATAATAGTGGCGGTCCCGGGATGGGCGGGGGAGAGGCCGCTGGCAATTTCAACCAACAGCAGCAAGCCAATATGACGCCCGAAGAACAGGTGGCCATTATTGAATTACAACGCGCCAAGGCGCTGCAGGAGCACGATCCAATCGCGAACATTTTTCCGACGACAGAATTGACTTCCGAAATCACCGGGCAAGCCGCCGGGCCCGCGCCGCAATAGATTTTTCGACCGGTAGGCGAACTCCGTTGAGAAAAGCTCCACGTCCCGAAATCCACGTTTCGGAAAAACTTTTCAGCGCCGTCCGGGCCTGCCTGGTGGAAGCAAATTTCAGGCTTTGCTTGGAGCTTGAGCTTTGAAAGTTATCCCGTAGGATGGCCGAAATCCTTGGTCAACCTATGAAAAGCATTCTTCTGTCTTTATCTCTTTTTATTGCGTGCAGCGCCACGGCCCAGGACTGGGCGAAGGCGAAACTCGAAAGTTCACCCCGGCATCACGAATGGGTGAAGGTCAAACACGGCGATCGCGAAGTGAATTGTTACGTCACTTATCCTGAGGTGAAGGACAAGGCGACGGCGGTGATCGTGATTCACGAGATTTTTGGGCTGACGGATTGGGCGCGGAGCGTGACGGATGAATTGGCGGCGGAGGGGTACATTGCCATCGAGCCCGATTTGCTTTCCGGCATGGCCCCCGGTGGCGGCGGCACCGCGGAGATGGGCGGGCAGGACAACGCCACGCGCGCGGTCAGCCAACTGCCGGCGGACCAGGTCATAGCGGATTTGGATGCGGTTGCGAAATACGTTTCCGCATTGCCGTCGTGCAACGGAAAAATAGCGGTGGCAGGATTTTGCTGGGGCGGCGGGAAATCATTTCAGTACGCGACGCACAATAAGGATTTGAAAGCGGCGTTTGTTTTCTATGGGACGCCGCCAGACGCAGCCGACATGGCGAAAATCAATTGCCCGGTTTACGGATTTTACGGCGGCAATGACAACCATGTGACACCGACGGTTCCGAAGGCCACGGAACAAATGAAGGCGGCGAACAAGACGTACGAGCCGGTGACTTACGACGGCGCGGGGCATGGATTCATGCGCGCGGGGGAACAACCGGACGCAGGCGCGGCGAACAAGAAGGCGCGAGATGATGCTTGGACGCGGTGGAAAGCGTTGTTGAAAAAGATTTAGTGGGACGGGCGTCTCGCCCGTGAGTCCCTGATTTTCAATCCGTTTGCAAACGCACGGGCGAGACGCCCGTGCCACTACGATTACTACGATTACTTCGTTTGCGCGAAGAGCATGCAAACGCGGGGACCGCGGGCGGTCTGAGTCGTGAATTGCTCTTCTTCCGGACCGTGCGGGATGGCCATGCCGTCGCAGTTTTTATCCTGCGTGGGTTTGCCATCGACCAGCAGCATATAGTGATGGGTTTGGTGCGCGGGAATGTTGTGGAGCGTGATGTGCCAGGCATCGAGGGCGCCGTCGCGCAGGAGCGGGACTTTTTGCCAGCCGTTGAAGGAGCCGACAATTTCCACGGTTTGAGGCGATTCGGTCTGGCCATCCGGCAGGCGCCAGCGAAACACTTTGGAATAGCTGGCGACTTTGGTTTTGTTTTGTGCGAGCGGTGAACGAGGTTCCCAACCCATCGGGCCACCTTTTTGCGGCGGCTTCTTTCCAAATACACTGTCAAACATATCGGTGCTAAAAATTCAAACTAACCAACTGCAACTTCTCGAACAAACAAAAATATGTTGTCGTCTGCATTTTTATCGGTTTGCCAAAATAACGTAGTGTCGCCCTGCAATATTAGCAAACGAGTTGGCCGTGGGTTGAACGTCCCAACCTTACTGGTGGCCAACCAGTAGGAGCCCGGAATGCGGCTGTGGTTCCCGGGGACCCGGCGCCGGCCCGCGGCGCCCATCGAATTTTGCATCAAACCCACGCCCAATTTGACCGGTCTGCGGCCATTTCGTCCCGCTGAATTGTTGGACATTCGGCGGGGGCAATGTATTTTCCTCGCGGCAATAAGATTTGCCGCGCGAGACTTGAAGGACATGATGCATACGATGAAAGGCCAGAGATATTGGGTGGACCGGCGGTTCCGGGGGATTCTGTTTTCCGTTGCCGCAGCGGGTGTGATGGCGGCGGCTCCGATTTTCGCGCAGACGTATTCGCCTTTGCCCGCTGCGACGAATGAGACGATCGCGATGGCGGCGCCGTTTTCAACGAACTCGCCGGGATGGATGACACAGCCGCTGTCGCTGGTGGACGCGCTGAACCTGACGTTGAAACAGAACAGCGTGTTGGTGAAGGCGCGGGCGGATTTGGAATCCTCGCGCGGGCTGGTGATCCAAACGCGAGCGGTGGCGTTGCCGACAGTCTCGGCCAGCGGCACTGTTCGTCGAGTGTCGCCGAGTTTGATACAGACGTTCGGAACGAACACCGGGGGATTTCTGAGTCCGCGTGATAGTTGGAGTTCCACCGTTCAGATTGTACAAAACATTTATCAGGGCGGGCGCACGCTGTCGGCGTTTCGGGCCGCGCACCTTCAGAAGGAACAATCCATGTTCCAATATCAAAGTGCGGTGGCGGACGCTTTGCTGGCGACCCGGGTGGCCTATTATGATGTGTTGGTGGCGGAACAACAAATCACGGTGAACGACGCGTCGGTCAAGCTGCTGGCCCAGGAATTGGAAGATCAACAGCGGCGGTTTGATGCCGGCACGGTGCCGCGTTTCAACGTGTTGCAAGCGGAAGTGGCGGTGGCCAATGCGCGTCCGCCGCTGATCAACGCGAAGAACCAGTATCGCGTTGCGAAGAATAATCTGTGCAATCTGTTGGGGTTGAATTTGCCGAAAAGCGTCTGGGAGGACGTTCCGCTGAAACTTTCGGACCAGTTGGATTCGGATCATTACGAGGTGAAACTGCCGCTGGCAATTGCGCAGGCGTTGGAACGGCGCACGGAATTGAAGGCGTTGGAGCGGACGGAGGGTTTGCAGCGCGAAAATATCATCAATGCGCGCGCCGGCTACAAGCCGACCATCCAGGCGATTGCCGGCTATGACTGGCAAAGCTCCCAATTTAGCGGCGGCGGCTCCAAAATGGAATATGACGGCTGGTTCATTGGTGGCCAACTCAATTGGAATATTTTCGACGGCATGCTGACCTACGGCAAGGTGGTTCAGGCGAAGGCGGAACTCGCGCATGCGCAGGCGGACGTGGAAGATCGCTCAAGGCAGATCGAACTGGAGGTGCGCACGGATTATTCGAGCTTGATTGAAGCGCAGGAAACATTGGAGTCGCAGCAGAAGGTGCAGGAACAGGCGGAAGAGGCGTTGCGATTGGCAAAGGCACGCGCGGATGCCGGCACGGGCACGCGGCTGGATGTGCTGAACGCGGAGACGCAATTGACGCAGGCCCGGACCACGCAGGTGCAGGCGCTGCATGATTACGATGTGGCGCGCGCGCGGTTTGAACGGGCGATCGGGCAGGACATGCAGCCCGAACAGGGGAAATAAAATCCGAAATCCGAGGGCCGAAATCCGAGAGAAGCTCGAATTCCTAAATCCGCGGGCTCCGGATTCGGTGACGGATCCAATTACGCCCAAGTAATCATAATGGTGAGCTTTTTCGGGCTTTGGCTTCGAATTGCTTTCGGATTTCGGCCTTCGGATTCCGGATTTGCGTCCTCCCTCACTTCTTGAAAATTGCGGGTTAAACCCCATTCCGAATTTAACAATACCGTATTCAAATTCTCTCGTAACCAAAACCCGGTTAGTTGCGGAATCAAACTGTTGGTCGGAATGTACGTAATATGAGTGCAGTTCAAAAAGCACCTGGCGGAAGCGCGATTGAGAAAAAACTGCTGCGGGTTCTGTTTGTGGAAGATTCGCTGGCGGATGCGTTTTTGCTGGAGCGCGCGCTGACGCGTGGCGGGTTCAATGTGGTCAGCGAACGGGTGGATACGGCGGAGCGGATGCACCGCGCGTTGGATGAGCGGGAGTGGGATCTGATCCTGTGCGATCATTCCATGCCGCAATTCAGTTCGCCGGCGGCGTTGAAAATTTTGCAGGAGAGGAAACTCGACCTGCCGTTCATCATTGTGTCGGGCCACATCGAAGAGGAGATGGCGGTTTCGACGATGGACTCGGGCGCGCACGATTACATCATGAAAGACCGGCTGGCGCGGCTGGTGCCGGCGGTGGATCGGGAGTTGCGCGAGGCGCAAGTGCGGCGGGCGCGGGCGAAATCGGAGGAGGAACTCCGCCGGGCGCATGAGCAATTGGAAGTGCGCGTGGAACAGCGCACGGCGGCGCTGAAGGAGGCGAATCAGAAATTGACCGATGTGCTGGAGGAGCGCAAACGGCTGGAAACCGAATTGCTCGAGATTGCCGAGAACGAGCGGCGTCGCATCGGTTTTGATTTGCACGACGATTTGGGCCAGAAGCTGACGGGCATGTTGCTGCTGGCGCGCGCGCTGGAGCAACGGCTTGCGCGCGAAACTCACAAGGACGCGGAAGATGCGCGGCGGATTTGCGAATTGATTGAGCAATCGGTCACGCACACGCACAACCTGGCGCATCATTTCAGTTCCATCGATGCCACGGGCGGAGATTTTGCGGAAGTAATGAGCGGACTGGCGGCGACGGTGGAGAAGATGTTCGGGATTCCGTGCGAGTGCACGTTAAAAGGCGAGATTCCGCCACTGCCCGAGAACACCAGCGCGCAGTTCTACAAAATTTCACAGGAGGCGGTGAGCAACGCCATCAAGCACGGCAAGGCGACCTGCGTGTGGATTTCCGTGACCAGCACTCAGCAGAAACTGGTGGTGGCCATCAAGAACGATGGGATTCCGTTTTCGCCGCCGGTCAATCCCAAGGCGCGGATGGGATTGCGCACGATGAATTATCGCGCGAACACGATTGGCGCGACGTTTGAGATCAAGCCGAACCAAAAGAATGGAACGATCGTGACGTGTGTGTTGCCGTTGAAGGCGGCTGCGAAGAATGGACGCAACGGATCGAACGGTTCAAACGGTGCGCATGCGGATTCGCATAACGGGGCCGCGCAGATGAAACGGGCGGCTGATGCCGAGGTGTTGGCGTAGGCGAGCCCGTTTCTCCCAAGAAATTTCGCAAAAAGGTCATCCCTGCCGGGAGGTCGTGACAACCCCACAGATGATTTGTGATTTCACAAAGCATCCGGCCCGGCATTCTGCGAAGCCTCGAGAAAACGCTCCGTTTAACGCAGGGCAAACCCGCAGGTTTGCCCCACCATTTTAGATGCGTCTGCCCTGCCGTTTAAAGCTCAATGCATTGACACCCGGCTCTGGGTCGAACAAGCTCCGGTGAGGGATTGGTCCTGGGAGAACGGTTTTCATCCAAACATTTTTATGAAGCAAATTTCCTTTTCCCGTGTAATGGTGGCCGGTTTGGTGGCGGGTTTTTCTCTCTTGAGTGGCGAAATCTTTGTCGCCTCTGCTGATGTTTTCACCATTGATCCGACGCAGAGTTCTCTCACCCTTTCGGGCAGTCTTCTGGGAAGCACATTCACACAGCAGGGAGCGGGTAGTATGACCACCATTTACAACGGCACGATTCAGGTCGCGCAAACTCCGGACACGATTCAATTCACGGGGCAGAGCTTGATTGCAGCGCAAACGAGTGGGAGTTGGAAGCCGCTGGCCGGCGGAGGTAACGGCAGCGCTCCGGCCGATTACGGGGCCGCGGCGAGCAGCGTCGTGGGGACGGTGAATGCCGCCCTCCGCTCGATCCTGCTGGATGTCACCAGTCCGTCTATCGGCGTGACGAACGGTCAGTTTGATGCGAACGGCTTGACGTTCCTGTTTCCGGCCGGCGCAACCAGTGCGATTGACTACCGTTCTTCAATCGCCTCCGGTTCCAAGCTTGCCACCGGCAATGCCGCCAACAACGTGGCAGCTCTCTCCAGCATAACCACCGCCGGCAATGTCCAAACGCTCACGATTGGAGTGAACGCTCAATTTACGTTCTCGTTGATTAATTCCGGCGATACCATCGTGAATGTAGCGGGGCAAATTGTGGCTACCAACAGCCTCAGTGTTGTCGTGCCAGTGGTGTTGCAATCTCCCACGGTCAGCAACCAGGTAGTGACCTTACAGTGGCAAGGCCCGGCGGGACAAACCTATCAAGTGTTATCCTCTTCAAATTTTGTGACCTGGCAAACGAACGATTCCAACGTAACCTCGGCCTCGACTAACTACACCTGGAGCACGACGAATCCGGCGCCGAAAGCATTTTATCGCGTCGCCCATTAATGAGCGGCGAGCCCCCTTTTTTCGAAGCAGCGTTACCCATGGGGAGGATCCTCTTCGGTTACCCTTTTGCCGGTGGATGGCGGGCCTGAATCCCGGTTTTGAATCTCAGCGAGATTTTTCAACAGGCCTTGAACAACACCTACTCCATCTCTGTTTCGGACCGGCCAGAGCAGGAACTCGCGGCGATGAGGCCGACGATGAGCCCCACGCCGAAAACAATGCCGAGGGTCTGATACGGGCTCTTGCGAATGGCCCGATCCGTGGTCTTTGCGCCGTAGAGCGCTTTTTCTTTTACCTGGCCCGCGCCGGCTTTGAGCAGTTCCTGCCCATCGCGAACGACGGTTTTGATGTCTTCCAAAAAAGTGTCGAGATCCACAGTGTGTCCGTTGCCTGTTTTGTTTCGCATGGTGAAATTAATGACCTGAAATGTGTCCGCGCGAAATGGGGTGTTTTGCTCTGGGGGAGGCTCCAGTAGAAAGAGAAAAGTGGGTGAACGCCCCACTACCCGAAAGAATCAAATCTTATTAACTACATTAACCGTAACGAAATCGTGAAAAATTTCACAAACTTTGCTTGCGGCTTCGGCGGTGGCCCGATTAAATTTTGGCGTTCATCAAACCGGACGTTTCCGCTTCCTGTTCGCACGGCTGTTTGATGGAGTTCACCGTTTTTGGCTGGAAGAAAACAATTGACGGTGAGCAATTCTTGAAAAGAATTCAGGTTCGCATTGCATTTTTTTGTGGTTGGTTCGTTTTTGGCAACTGACGGTTAACGAAAGATAATGTCAGCGATTTTCCCTAAGTGGACAAACCGGTTGCCTCTCATGATTATCGTGGGAGTGCTTTTGGTGGGCACCGCCGTGACAGCGGGGGTCTGGTATTATTTCTCACCCAAATATTACCGCGTCGGCTATCAGCCGATTCAGCCCGTGCCGTTTTCGCACGCGATTCATGCCGGCCAGTTGGGCGTGGATTGCCGTTATTGCCATACCGGCGTCGAGAAATCCTGGTTCTCGAATATTCCCGCGGCGTCGACCTGCATGAACTGCCACAGCCAGGTGCTCAAGGATGATCCGCGGCTGGCGTTGGTGCGTGAGAGCGCCGCGACCGGCAAGCCGATTGAATGGATCCAGATTCACAAACTTCCTGATTTCGCCTACTTCAACCACTCCGTCCACGTCAACCGCGGTATCAGTTGCGTGGAATGCCATGGCCGCATTGATCAGATGGATGAGGTATATCACGCCAAGCCGTTCGGCATGGCGTTCTGCCTGGATTGCCATCGCCATCCGGAATTGAAGTTGCGTCCGGAGAATAAAATCACCGACCTGGCCTGGCAGCCGAAGTCCGAGGCGGAGCAGTTAAAAGACGGAAAACAGCGCATGCAGGACTGGAAGGTTGAATCCTTGCAAACCTGCTCCGCGTGTCACCGATAATGAATTTACGATTTACGATTTACGATTGGCGATTGACCGCCCGCTCGGTAGTGGCACGGGCGTCCCGCCTGTGCGTTTCTGTGAGTCGCAGAGGGAATAAACTTGGAACCCACGGGCGAGACGCCCGTGCCACTGATTGGCAATGAGCAAAACGATTCCACCCATTTGCAACGAACCGGAGACAGGCCGTCAATACTGGCGGAGTCTCGACCAACTGGCTGAGCGGCCCGAGTTTCGCCAGTGGCTGGAACGTGAATTTCCCGCGGGCGCCAGCGAGTTTACCGATCCGGTTTCGCGGCGGCATTTCGTGAAGATCATGTCCGCCTCGTTCATGCTGGCGGGCATTGGTCTGGCATCGTCGGGCTGCCGTCGTCCGGTGGAGAAGCTGGAACCCTTCGGCAAACAGCCGTCGGATTATGTTTACGGCGTGCCGCAATTCTTCGCGACGGCCATGCCGACGCGCGGCGGCGCGGTGCCGTTGCTGGCGAAATCCTACGAAGGCCGGCCGGTCAAGGTGGAAGGCAATCCGACGCATCCCGACAGCAATGGCGGCACGGATCGCTGGACGCAGGCTTCGATCCTGAATCTTTACGATCCGGATCGCACCAGGGCTTTTAAGAAAGCCGGCGTTTTCGCCTCGGCGATCGAAGCGATGGCGGCATTGGACGATTTGTCCAAGAAAGCCGCGGCGAACCAGGGGCAGGGGCTCGCCTTTTTGCTGGAGCGCAACACGTCGCCGTCACGCGCGCGCTTGCAGAAGGCGATCAGCCAGAAATTTCCGCAGGCGAAATGGTTCGTGTACGAACCGATCGACACAGACATCCATCGCCGCGCGGCCTCGCAGGCGTTTGGCGGTTCGGTGAAGCCGTATTTCAAATACGACGCGGCGAAAGTCATCGTCTCGCTGGATTGCGATTTCATCGGCGCGGAAGAAGACGCGCACAATAACATCCGCCGTTTCGTCGACGGCCGGCGCATTAAGACGCCGGAAGACACGATGAACCGGCTCTACGTCGTGGAACCGGTGATGTCGCTGACCGGCGCGAATGCGGATCATCGGTTGCGCTTGTCGGCGAATGCGGTGGGGCAGATAGCTGAGGCTTTGTTGGCGGCGATTACCGGCAACGGCACATCGACTGTGCCTGCGGGCGTGGATCCGAAGTGGATTATCGAATGCGCGAATGACCTGAAGGCGAACAACGGGCAATCGCTCGTGGTGGCTGGTTACGGCCAGCCACTGGCGGTGCATTTGCTGGCGAACGCGATCAACGCGGCGCTGGGCAATATCAACAAAACGGTGCTCTTGCACGAAGTGGCTGATTTGAAGGAGGGCAACCTCGTTGATTTTGCGAAGGCGCAGTTCGACACGCTCGTGATCGTGGGTGCGAACCCGGCTTACAACGCTCCCGCCGACCTCGATATCAAGAAAGCCTTGAGCGCGGCGAAGACGGTGGTTCGCCTCGGTTATTACGAAGACGAGACTTTTGAAGCCACAAAGAATGTCTCCTGGCATTTGCCGCTCGCGCATTACCTCGAATCGTGGGGCGATGCACTCACGAGCGATGGCACGCTGGTGCCGGTGCAGCCGCTGATTCAACCGCTCTTTGCGGGCTTGACGGAAATCGAGTTGCTCGCGCGCATCGGCGGCCTCGAAAAAACTTCTCCGCACGACATCGTGCAGGAAACGTTCGCGTCCATGGGCGGCAGTGATGAAGTTTCCTGGCGCAAATTCCTTTACAACGGTTTCCTCGAAAACTCCGCCGCGAAACCTGCGACCGGCACCTCGCGCGGAAATGCTCCCGCTGCCGCCAAAGCAGTTGCGCCGAGCAAAGAGAATCTCGAAGTGGTTTTCCGCCGCGATTACAGCGTGGATGACGGCCGTTACAGCAACAACGGCTGGTTGCAGGAATTGCCGGACCCGATTGGCAAATACGTTTGGGACAACGCCGTGATCATGAGCCGCAAGACGGCGAAGGAGCTGGGCGTGAAGAGCACGGACGTCGTCAAAGTCACTTTGAACGGCCGTTCGGTGAACGGTCCGGTTTGGGTGCAGCCGGGCATGGCCGATTACGTGCTGGCGCTGCCGCTGGGTTACGGTCGCCAATGGGAAGGCCGCATCGGCTACAAAGTGGGTTTCAACGCCTACGCGATCCGGACTTCGGATGCGGAGAATTTTGCGCTGGGCGCGAAGATCGAGAAGACGGGCGACACGTATCCGATTTCCTGCACGCAGGATCATTGGTCGATGGAAGGCCGGCCGATCATTCGCGAGGCCAACCTTGCGGATTACAAGGAACATCCGGAGTTCGTGGAGAACATGAACGGCGAAGAGCCGCCGGGCGGCGATCGTCCGATGTATCCGAACCCGTTTGACACGAACGAAAAAACCGGCAAACCGGCGGGCCACCATCAATGGGGCATGTCGATCGATTTGACCGCGTGCGTGGGTTGCTCCACGTGCATGATGGCGTGCCAAAGCGAGAATAACGTGCCGATCGTGGGCAAGGATTTGGTGGCGCGCGGCCGCGAGATGCATTGGTTGCGCATCGATCGTTATTACTCGGGCAAACCGTCGCTGGAAAAGAAATTTGATACTTACGCGAAGGACCAGGAGGAGCAATTCCAGGAATGGATTGATGACGTCCAGGTGGTCACGCAGCCGATGCTTTGCCAGCATTGCGAGGCGGCGCCGTGCGAAAACGTTTGCCCGGTGAATGCGACCGTGCACGACCAGGAAGGTTTAAACGTAATGGTTTATAACCGCTGCGTCGGCACGCGTTATTGCTCGAACAACTGCCCGTATAAGGTTCGCCGGTTCAACTATCTCGATTTCAACAAACGCTCCCTGAAGGAATTGAAGGGGCCGTTTTATCCGCCGTTCTTTGCGAAGGGCGCGTTCGGCAAGTGGTTGAAAGATCCGACGGACCCGCGAGCGGGCATGCGCAAGGACGACGAATGGGATTTGATCGCGATGATCAAAAACCCCGACGTCTCGGTTCGCATGCGCGGCGTCATGGAAAAATGCACGTTCTGCATCCAACGCATCCAGCAGGCGGAAATCGGGCAGAAGGTCAAGGCGCGCGACACCGGCAATGTATTGGTGCCGGATGGCGCGGAGTCCAAGGACCCGACGGCGCTCAAGACCGCGTGCCAGCAGGCCTGCCCGGCGGGCGCGATTGTGTTCGGCAACATCGCCGACCCGAACAGCAAAGTTTCAAAATTGAAAGCGCAGGAGCGGAATTATTCCGTGCTGAACTTCCTGTTGACCAAGCCGCGCACGACCTACTTGGCTCGGTTGCGCAATCCGAATCCGGCGATGCCGGATTACGAGCAGAAAGGTCCGCTAACTCTGCAGGAGTACGATCAGAAAAATGCAAGCCCGCTTGAAAAGCATGCAAAGCAGCATAGCGTATTCGACACCGAGGAGGGGAACGTCAAAGCCGGGAAAGGAGCGGAGTAATGGCTACTGAAGCAACCAAGCCATTGCCCGTGGTTCCCGCGGACCTGCAGCGCATTCCGCTGGTCAATAACAACCGGAGCATCGGTTGGATTTCTGACCGCGTGACTGCGGTGACGGAAGGCAAGATTCCGCTCTGGTGGTGGGCCTGCTTTATTCCAAGCATTTCGTGCCTGGGTCTGCTCGGCTTCATGCTGGCGTACCAGATCACGACGGGCGTCGGCGTCTGGGGAAATATGCACCCGGTCATGTGGGGCTGGGACATCATCAATTTCGTGTGGTGGATCGGCATCGGCCACGCCGGAACGTTGATTTCGGCGATTCTTTTCCTGCTCCGCCAACGCTGGCGCACGGGCGTGAATCGCGCGGCAGAAGCGATGACCATTTTCGCCGTCATGTGCGCGGGCATTTACCCGGGACTGCACGTCGGACGCGTGTGGTATGACTGGTGGCTGTTTCCGCTCCCGAACAATTTGGGACCCATCTGGCCGCAATTCCGTTCGCCGCTGATGTGGGACGTGTTCGCGGTGTCGACATACTTCACTGTATCGGTGTTGTTCTGGTACATGGGATTGATTCCCGACCTCGCGGTCATGCGCGATCGCGCCAAGACGCGCATTCGCCAGTTCTTTTACGGCTTGTTCTCGCTGGGTTGGACCGGCTCGAACCGCCACTGGAGCAATTACGAAAAAGCCTACCTCATCCTCGCGGGTCTCTCGACACCGCTGGTGTTGTCGGTGCACTCCATCGTGTCATTGGACTTTTCGGTGTCGCAATTGCCGGGTTGGCACACGACCATCTTCCCGCCGTATTTCGTCGCGGGCGCCATTTACTCCGGTTTCGGCATGGTGCTCACGTTGTTGATTCCATTGCGCAAACTCTGCCATTTGGAAGACATCATCACGATGCGCCACGTCGATATCATGTGCAAAGTGACGCTGGCGACGGGTTGCATTGTAGGCTACGCGTACGTCATGGAGTTTTTCATCGCCTGGTATAGCGGCAGCGCCATGGAGCAATTTCACTTCATGAACCGCGCGCTGGGTCCGTATATGTGGGGCTGGATCCCCATGATGTTCTGCAACATGATCCTGCCGCAATTATTCTGGTTCAAGAAGGTGCGCCAGAACCTGTTCGTCGTGTTCATCATGTCGATCGGTGTGAACATCGGCATGTGGTTCGAACGGTTTGTCATCATCGTGATCTCGCTGCACCGCGATTTCCTGCCGAGCAGCTGGGGTTACTTCAAGCCGACGTGGGTGGACGTTTGCACGTTCATCGGGACGTTCGGATTATTTTTCACCATGTTCCTGTTGTTCCTGCGCTTCCTGCCCATGATTGCGATTTCGGAAGTGAAAGGCGTGACGCCGCAAGCCGATCCGCATCATCCGCTCGGCGGCGCCAAACACGAAGAAGTTGTGCCCGACGACGAAGACTAATATGAACGGCACTTCCATAAAACCATACGGAGTCATCGCGGAATTCGCGACGGCGGCGGACATCATGCACGCGGCCGAAACGGTGCGCGATGCGGGATTCACGCGTTGGGACGTGTTCACACCGTTCCCGGTGCACGGCATGGACCGCGCCATGGGCCTGAAGAATTCCAAGGTCGGCTGGTTCGCCTTCCTTGGCGGCGTGACCGGTTACACCTGCGGCATGTTGATGATCTGGTGGATGAACGCGGTGAACTATCCGCTGGTGGTCGGCGGCAAGCCGATGTTCAGCCCGTTCGCGGCCTTCCCGCCATCGTATGAATTGACGATCTTATTCGGCGCGTTCGGTTCGCTGGGCGGCATGCTTTTCCTGAATCGTTTGCCGCGGTTGTATCATCCGCTGCTGAAGAACCGCCGGTTCGGCCAGGTGACGCACGACAAATATTTTCTCGTGATTGAAACAAGCGATCCGAAATACGTGGAGCAATCGACGATCAAAATGCTCGAGACAGCCGGCAGCAATCATATCGAGGTGGTGGAGGAATAATGCGCTACTTCCTTTTAATCTTTCTGGTGTGCGTCCTGGCGGTGATCGGCATCGCCGGCAAGCGCGGCACGCTTTCGCGCAAAACGCCGATGTATATTTTCCCCGACATGAAGCGCCAGCTCAAGCTGCGGCCGCAGCAGCCGAACGACTTTTTTGAAAACGGCGTCAGCTCGCAATTGCCGCCGGAAGGCACCGAGGCACACGCCAGGCCCACGATGGTGAACGGCCAGCCGGTGTATCCCTATGAGGATTCGCCGGTGTTCACGGGCAAGGTGGCGGGCACGACGAATTTTGTGGAGACCAATCCGTTTCCGATCACGGAGGCGTTGCTGAAGCGCGGCCAGGAGCGTTTCAACATTTATTGCTCGCCGTGTCATGGCCGTGAGGCGGACGGCAACGGAATCACCAAAAAGCTGGGCTTGATGACCACGGTGGCGAATTTGCACGACCCGCGCATTGTGAAATTCGCGGATGGCGAAATCTTTTGGGTGATCACGAACGGCCGCAACACGATGGGCGCTTACGGGCCGAATGTGCCGGTGGAAGACCGCTGGGCGATCATCTCCTACCTGCGCGCGTTGCAGTTAAGCCAGCTCGGGTCGACGGACGATCTTTCGGCGGATGAGCGCGGAAATTTGAAAAAGTGATATGAGTACCAAACCTGCCAGGCTGCAGCCGCTGGACTTGTCCAAATGGCGCAACGTGCCCACGATTTTGATAGGTGTGGGCGGCGTGCTCGCGGTGCTCGGATTGATTGTCGACAAGCACCATGATCAGTTCGCGAGCTCATGGCTGTTGGCGTTCATGTTCTGCCTGAGCATCGGTCTGGGGTCGTTGTTCCTGGTGCTGGCGCATCATTTGTTCGACGCCGGCTGGTCGGTTCCGATTCGCCGGTTCTGCGAACATCTTGCGAGCTTGTTGCCATTCATGGCGATCTTTTGGATTCCGATCGCGATCTTTCGCAAGCATCTCTACGCGTGGATGTCGACGAGCCCGTCGAGCAGTGAAGCGTTGGCGGCGAAGCAGCCGTTATTCACGGAGACGGGCTTCTTCATCGTTTCCATCGCGATTTTCGTGGTCTGGTTCATCCTGACCAACGGCTTGCGTTCCTGGTCGATCAAACAGGACACGATGGGCGGTTCGCTGCCGACTTACAAGATGCGCTCGTACGCGTATTGGGGAATTTTCGCGTTTGCCGGGACGCTTACCGGTGCGGCCATCATGTGGATGAAGGCGATGCAGTTCCAATGGTTCTCCACGATGTATGGCGTGGTTTATTTCGCCAGCAGCGTATGGATGACGCTCGCGCTGGTGTATGTGATCACGATGGTGTTGAGCCGGCAGGGCGTTCTGACGGACGTGTTGCACGAGCATCAATTTTATTTCATCGGGTCGCTGATGTTTGCGTTCACGGTTTTCTACGCGTATGTGCATTTCGCGCAATACTTCATCATCTGGAACGGCAACATTCCGGAAGAAACGTTCTGGTACATCATCCGCGAGAAAGGTTCGTGGTTTTTCATCGGGATGATCATCATCTTCGGACATTTCTTCGCACCGTTCCTCGCCCTGCTGCGCATCGACGTCAAGAGCGTGTTCCCTTACATGACGGCATTGGCGTGCTGGATCTGGTTGATGCATTATTTCGACATCGCTTTCAATATTCATCCGGTGCTGCATCCGGACGGTTATCCGTGGCAATGGATGTGGCTGGATTTTGGTTGCATCGCTTTGATGGTCGGTGTTTTGGCGAAGATCTTTCTGGCGCGATTTGCCGCTGCGGCTCCGTATCCGCTGAAGGACCCGCGCCTGGTCGAGGCGATGGGGCATTATCATCCGGTGCCGACGCAGCTTTCGGGCGGTGAACTGGATGAAACGGACGATTTGCACGGCGCGCCGGAGCACAAATAATCAAGCAGCCATGAATTCTGAAAATAATAATTGCTGCAGTTGCGCGGGAAAAGTCGCCTGGGCAGTGGCCGTGATTGGCGCGATTTTAATCGTGGTCTTTCTCGATCGCCAATTGAAGCGGTATACCGCGGCTCCTCCAATGGATGCCGGCCGGGCTGAAGAACGCTCCAAGGCGCTCGCCGAAATTCACAACACGGAAGCCAGCGATCTTGACCATACCGGTTGGATCGATCCGACCAAGGGTCTCGTTCGTTTGAAGATTGACGACGCGATGAAGCTTACGGAGCAGAAATGGAAGGATCCGGCCGCGGCCCGCAAGGATTTGATTGCGCGCGTGGAAAAGGCGAATCCGCCTCCGCCTCCGCAGGCGCCTCCACCGAAGAGCCAGTTCGAATAAGCCGTTGCGCCCAGGTACTGAATGACTGCGCCCAGCACAACGTCCTCCGCGAGCGATTCCATTTCAATTGCTGAAATTGATGAGTCGTGCCGCGTGCCTTTGTTCCAGATGTTCATGGGCGCCGCGATCTGGCTCGTGGTGGCCTCGGTTTTCTCCTTGCTCGCCTCGCTGAAATTTCACATGCCCGGTTTCCTGGCCGATTGCGCGGCGATGACCTATGGGCGCGTGCATCCGGTGGCGACGAACGCGTTGATTTACGGTTTTGGCGTGCAAGCGGGACTGGGCGTAGCGCTCTGGATCATTGCGCGCATGGGCATGACGCGCGTGGCGCAGCCCTGGCTGATTGCGGTGGGCGCGAAACTCTGGAATTTCGGATTGCTGATCGGCGTGATTGGGATTCTGGCCGGCGACAATACCGGGTTTGAGAACCTGGAAATTCCGCGTTACGGCGTCGTCTTCCTGTTCCTCGGCTATCTTTTGATGGCGATATTCATTCTCGCCACGCTGCACAATCGGACGGCGCGCCTCCTGGTGCCGACGCAATGGTTTTTGCTCACGGCGCTGTTTTGGTTTCCCTGGATTTATTTCACGGCCAATTATTTCCTGTTGTCACACACTCCGGTTCGCGGCATTTCGCAGTCCGTGATCGCGTGGTGGTATTCCGGCAATCTTAACCTGGTCTGGTTCGGGCTGGTGGGCCTTGCGGTCATCTTTCATTTCGTGCGGCAGTTGATGAATCGGCCGCTGTATAGCCATCATCTGGCCGCGTTCACGTTTTGGACCATCGTGTTGTTCGCGAGTTGGGGCGGGGTGCCGTCCTCGGCGCCGGTGCCGGCGTGGATTCCTTCGCTCAGCACGGTGGCCACGGTGCTGACGGTCATCACGGCGCTTTCGGTGATGGTCAATATCCACAAAACCTGCGGCGGTGGCTGCGCGCAAACGGAAAATCCGGTTCCGGGAAAATTCATCGCGTTCGGAACCATGGCTTTCGTGGCCGCCTGGCTGCTGAACGTGCTGGGCGCGGTGCCGGGCGTCAACGCGATCACGCATCTGACCTGGTATGGCGTGGGTGTGTGGCAATTGAACGTGTTCGGATTTTTCGCGATGACGATGATTGGTGCGATTTATTACATCGTGCCGCAGGTGACGGGCATGCCATGGCCGAGCGTGAAATCGCCGAAAAGCCATTATTGGCTGGCGGCGCTGGGCGTCATGCTCATTGCCGTGCCGCTACTGATTGGCGGTTTCGTCCAAGGATTCAATTTGCGGAATATGAAAATGTCCGATCTGGACGTGGCGAAAAATGCGGTGAATTTCCTGCGCGTCACGACGCTCGGCGAAGTGCTGATTCTGCTCGGCAATTTGATGTTGCTGGGCAATCTCATCGGTCTTTCGGTGCGTTACTACAAACTTCATTTTCTGCCGGCTTACAAAGGCGCGCTGGCGGAAGTGAAACCTGCGGAGGTCAAGCCATGAGGCACGGACCGCTTGTTTTTCTGGCTGCGTTCTTCGCGCTCTCGCTGTCGTGGTTTGGCTTCGTGCTCACGCCGCAGGTGCAGATTGGCCGGCCGGCGCAGGAGACTAATTCGGTGGCGAAAGGGGAATTGTATCCCAACGACCGCCCCGGCCTCGCGCGGCAGGGATTGGAAGTTTACCGCGCCAACGGCTGCGCCTATTGCCACAGCCAGCAGGTGGAGCAAAACGGAACACTGGTGGACGTGGTGCTGACGGACGCAGGCAAGAATACCATGGACGTGGCCAATCTGCTGAACGAAGCGCACCTGGGAAATTTCAACGGGCCCAGCGTCGGGGCGGGATTGCCGAGAACCATCCGGACCAACGTGACGATTGATGCGGCCGCGGTGCTGGCGAAGAATTTGAAAACCGCGGGCGCGACGACGAAGTTGCAATTGGTGCCCATGGGCCCGGACATCGAGCGCGGCTGGGGAACGCGTCGCACCGTGGCGCAGGATTTTGCCGCGGACGCGACCGCAATGCCTGGTTCACTCCGGGTGGGGCCTGACCTGGCGAACGAGGGCGATCGTCACCGGGATTTGAACTGGCAGTATCTGCATCTTTACCATCCCGGCGCCGTGACACCCCAGTCACCGATGCCTGCCTATAAATTTTTGTTCGAGCAGAAAAAGATCGGCAAGCAGGCCTCGCCGGATGCATTGCCCCTCACGGGCGAGTTTAAGCCGGCCGACGGATACGAAATTGTGCCGAAGCCCGAGGCGAAGGCGCTGGTGGCTTACCTGGCCAGCCTGAGCGCGAACACGCCATTGTACGAGGCGCCGGTCACGCCGCCGCAACCGGTGGTGTCCACCAACGCTGCCGCGACCAACGCTCCCGCGAAATGAAGTCACCGACGCACCAACCTGTCAGCAACGCGCCGCAAGATTTGGGCGCGAAGGATCCGGTTGTGCCGGTGTGGCTGATTGTCGTGGCTTTCCTGTTGTTGTATTGGGGCGCGGTTTATTTTGACGAAAACGGCGGGTGGTTTGATACCCAGGTTTATACGCCGTACGCGAGCGCAGAGAATTTGGAGAAATATCAAGTGAGCGGCGTGGACATCATGGCGCAAGGTCGACAGGTGTACGGCCGCACTTGCATCGCCTGCCATCAGGCCAATGCACTCGGCACACCCGGCAGCTTTCCTCCGCTCGCCGGTTCCGAATGGGTGAATGAAAAAGAGCCGGGCCGTATCATTCGCCTGGTGCTGCGTGGGTTCCAGGGTCCCGGCCTCATGGTGAAGGGCCAGCCGTTTAGCACGGCTTCGCAGATGACCGCTTTCGGTAATTCTCCGCCCCCGGCCGGGCTCAGCGATGATGATATCGCGGCGGTTGTCTCTTATGTCCGCGGAAACGCGGAATGGGGCAACCATGCTTCGCCAGTGACTCCGGAGCAGGTGAAGGCGATTCGCGACAAGACCGAAAATCATAAGTCGCAGAATTACACGCCGGCGGAAATCCAGGCCGTCAACCCGGCGGATTAATTAATCTCTCCACGGGCGAGAATTTCCTCGATGGCCCACCGGGCGTGTTCGGCGATCAACGGTTCCGGATCTTCAGCGGCTTTTCGCAAGGCAGGCAGGGCGGTTTGATCCCCAATATTTCCCAGCGCGACACAGACGTTGCGCAATAATCCCCGTCGTTTCGTGCGCAGAATCGGCGTGCCGGCGAAGCGCGCTTTGAATCCTGCCTCGTCCAAAGCCAGCAGTTCGAGCAAATCCGGCACGGCGAGATCCGTGCGCGCGTGCTCGCGCATGAGCTTTCCTTCGCGCGCGAATTTATTCCAGGGACACGCGGCCAGGCAGTTGTCGCAGCCGTAAATGCGATTGCCAATGGCGCGGCGAAATTCCATGGGAATGGCGCTCTTAAGTTCAATCGTGAGATAGGAAATGCAACGGCGGGCGTCGAGCTGGAACGGCGCGGTGATGGCGGCGGTCGGACAAGCTGAAATGCAACGCGTGCAGGTGCCGCAACGATTTTTTTCCGGAGCGTCCGGCTCGAATCCGGCGGTGGTGATGATTTCGCTGATGAAAATCCAATTGCCGAGTTGGCGGCTGATGAGGTTCGTATGTTTCCCGACGAAGCCGAGCCCGGCGCGTTGGGCGAGATCGCGCTCCAGCAGCGGGCCCGTATCCACATACCACAGTGAGCGCGCGCCTTCACCGGCGAGCGTGTTCACGAAATCGGTAAGTTGCCTGAGGCGGCCGGCGAGGACGTCGTGGTAGTCTGCAAAACGGGCGTAGCGGGCGATGACGCCGTGTTGCGTGTTGCGGGTGGCGGGTTCTGCGGAATCCGAGCCGGCCTCTGGCGCAACCCGCAACACGGAATACGCATCGGCGTAAGACACCGCCAGCGCAACAATACTATTCGCGCCCGGCAGCACCTGCTGCGGGTCCACGCGTTTGTGGGCATTGCGCTGGAGATAACCCATCTCGCCGTGGCGGCTTTGCGCGAGCCAAGTTTCAAATTCGGCGGCGTGATCGGGCGGACGGGCGCTGGTGAAGCGGCAATCGTCGAAACCCAGTTCACGCGCGCGCTGACGAACGGCTTCTTTCATCCTTGGGCCAGGTGATATTGGTGGATGACCTGTTGCGCCACGTCTTTGACCGCGCGCATTTCCGTGTTCAGGAGGACGTCGGCCTGGCGGTAAAACGGTTCGCGCTGATCCAGGAGCTTTTTGATCTTCGCCAGTGGATCCGGTTCGTTGAGCAGGGGACGATGGGTTTGGGTGCGGACGCGTTCCCAGATTTTCTCCGCCGACGCCCACAGGCAGACGGTGAGAGAATGGGTTTTGAGGCTGGCGAGATTTTCGGAATTCACCGGCAGGCCGCCGCCGGTGGAAATGACGGTTCTCTTCCGGGCGGCGAGTTCGCTGACCATTTTCTTTTCCATTTCGCGAAAAGCCGGCTCGCCGTCCTGCGCGAAAATCTCGCTGATGGTCTTGCCGGCGCGCGTCTCGATGAAGTGATCCGTGTCCAAAAAGGTGAAGTGCAACTGTTGGGCGACGAGCTGTCCGACGGAGGATTTGCCCGTTCCCATGAATCCGATGAGCGCAATGTTTTGAATGTGTCGATTGGTGCTCACGCTAGTGAAGTAGCGGATTTGGAGGGGATGCGCACGAAGAAAACTGCGAACGAACCGGCGAGACGCCGGCGGTCCCAGGAAACATCGAACGAATCGATAGTATTTCTCAAAAGAAATTTCCGAAAAGGTGGGGCAAACCTGCGGGTTTGCCACGAATCCCGGCAGGGATTCGCCACCTTTTCGGAAATTTCTTTTGAGAAATGCTCTAAATCGTGAAGTCGAAGGGGTTGAGGGGCTCTTGCTGCAGCGTGCGGGAGCGTTCGCAGAGGTCGGCGATGGTGAGGCGTTCGGCGATGCGCACCACGGCTTCGCGCACTTCTTTCATCACGCTGCGAATGGCGCAACGGGATTCGTCGGGACAGGAACACTTTTCGTAAAAACGTTCACTGACGCAACTCACGGGCGCGAGCGCGCCTTCGATGTGGCGAATGATGACGGCGAGAGGGATGTCCTCGGGACGGCGCGCGAGGCGATATCCGCCGGCCACACCGCGTCGACTGGTGACCACACCGGCCGATTTGAGATCGTTGAGAATCTGCTCGAGGAAACGCTTGGGAATATTTTGCTGATCGGAAATGGTCTGAATGCGAACGACGGGTTGGTCGTAATTCAAACCAAGGACCAACAGCGCCCGCAAAGCATATTCACCGCGAACCGAAAGTTTCATGGAAAAACCCTACAATCTACACTAAAAAACTCAAGAATTAGTTACGAACCTCCAAATGTCCCTTATTTCAAGCGATTTACGCAAAAGCCACAAACCTACAAATCTCTATTGACATAATAGAGATTGTGGCTAAAGTCATTTCGTTGTTCGAAAAACCATGAACGCAACAGAGCTAAACAACGTGAGGGGCGAGCAGGGCGATGCCGGGTCGTGGCTGGAAAGGGTCCGTCGGCTGGTTGGCTCGTTGGAGTTCGGCGCCGTGCAAATAGAATTGCACGCGGCGCGGGTGGTTCAAATCGAACGCACAGAAAAAATCAGACTGGAAGCCCCCTTGCGACCGCAAAACGAGGGCGCCAGTTTTGCCCGCCAGGCATCTGGAGGCAGACGCGGTAAAAACGGCTAATCGACCGATTCAAATCGGAGAAATGCTGCAACTAACAATATGAAACGAAAATACATACTTGTCGGAACATTGATTGCAGGTGGATTGGTGGGCGTTCAACCAGCGCGCGCGGATGCGACTTCGGATGCCATCAGCGACTTGAAACAACAAATCGAGGCGCTTGACCAAAAAGTGAGAGTGCTGGAACGAGAAAAAGAAATCGACACCGAGGCGGCGGATGCCAAGGCCAAGGACACGCCGAAGATTTCCATCGGCAACGCCGGCTTGAGCGCGGCGTCGGCGGACACGAATTTCGTGTTTCAATTGCACGGCGTGGTGCAGGTGGATAACCGCACGTTTTTCAACGACCGGGACAACCACAACCAGAGCATCGTCGGCAATGACACGTTCCTGTTGCGCCGCGCGCGGCCCATTTTTTCGGGCACGGTTTACAAGGACTTTGATTTCCTGTTCGTGCCGGATTTTGGGGGCAGCACGGTGCAGATTTTCGACGCTTACGTGAACTACCGTTACGCGCCCTGGTTGCAGGTGCGCGGGGGGAAATTCAAGGTACCCGTGGGGCTGGAGCAATTGCAATCCGACCAGTACACGTCCTTCAACGAGCGCGCGCTGCCGACGGCTTTGGTGCCGAACCGTGATATCGGTTTCGAATTGTTGGGTGATGTGTGGAACAGCCGGCTCAGTTACGCGGTGGGTGTTTTCAACGGCGTGGGCGATGGCCGCAATACTGCGAACGCGGATTTTGAGGATCATCGTGAATTTGCGGGGCGCATCTTTGCGCAGCCGTTCAAGGGCACCAGCCTGACCGCTTTGCAAAATCTTGGCTTCGGTCTCGCGGGCAGTTGGGGAAATGTTTCCTCAAATGCCACCGGGTTGGCGAGTTCGTATCTGACCGACGGCCAGCAAACGTTTTTCACTTATACCAATAGCAGCGTGGTGGCGAACGGAACGCACTGGCGCCTGTCGCCGCAGGGATATTACTACTGGGGGCCGTTCGGGTTGCTGGGCGAGTACGTGATCTCGGACCAGGAAGTGCGGAAGGGCGCGGTGAAGGCCGATCTTCAGAATACCGCGTGGCAGGTGGCAGCGGGTTGGGTGCTCACGGGTGAGGATGCGTCCTATACCGGCGTGACACCGAAACATCCGTTTGATCCGCGCGCAAATCATTGGGGCGCGGTGCAGCTCGTCGCGCGGTATGCCGACTTGGACATCGACAACCAGGCGTTCCCGATTTTTGCGAACCCGGCGACTTCGGCTTCGGAAGCGAAGGCGTGGGCGGTGGGCTTGAACTGGTATTTGAACAAAAACATTCGCGCGAATGTGAGCTACTCGCACACTTCATTCGATGGTAAGATCAATCCTGCTTCGGCAACGGTCACGCGCCAGCCGGAAGAGGTTCTTTTCACCCGGTTGCAACTGGCCTTTTGATCGAACCAGCCATCAACTTTAACTCCAAAAAGTATGAAAACATTATTGAAATCGCTCGTATTGCTGTTGGCGGTGTCCCTTGGGCCTTACGCACCCGCCAAGGAAATCAAACTACTGAACGTCTCCTATGATCCGACGCGCGAGTTGTATCAGGACGTCAATGCGGCCTTCGCGAAACAGTACAAGGACAAAACCGGTGACACGGTGACCATTCAACAATCGCACGGCGGTTCGGGCAAACAGGCGCGCGCAGTGATCGATGGACTGGAAGCCGACGTGGTGACGCTCGCGCTGGCGTATGACATCGATGCCATCTCGGAAAAGAGCGGCCAGATCGCGAAGGATTGGCAGAAGCGCTTGCCGCAAAACAGCACGCCGTACACTTCCACGATTGTGTTTCTCGTGCGCAAAGGGAATCCCAAGGGTATCAAGGATTGGGATGATCTGATTAAGACGAACGTTTCCGTGGTGACGCCGAATCCGAAAAGTTCCGGCGGCGCGCGCTGGAATTACCTGGCGGCGTGGGGTTATGCGCTGAAGAAAAACAACAACAGCGACGCCCAGGCGAAGGAATTCGTGGGCAAACTGTTCCATAATGTGAAAATCATGGATACTGGCGCGCGCGGCGCGACGACCACATTCGTTCAACGCGGCATCGGTGACGTGCTGATCGCCTGGGAGAACGAGGCATTCCTTTCACTCAAAGACGATCCGAACAAATTCGAAATCGTCACGCCGTCCATCAGCATCCTGGCCGAGCCGCCCGTGGCCTGGGTGGACAAGGTGGCGAAGCGCCACGGTACCGAGGAAGTGGCAAAAGCGTACCTGGAATTCCTTTACACACCAGAAGGCCAGGAGATTGCCGCGAAAAACTTCTATCGCCCGCGTTCTCAGGAAGTCGCGCAGAAATACGCGAACCAATTTCCGAAGATCACGCTGTTTACGGTGGATGAACTATTCGGTGGCTGGCAGAAGGCGCAGAAAACGCACTTCAGCGACAACGGCACCTTCGATCAAATCCAGGCCGGCGATATCGACAATCGATAATCCTATTATGGAGCAGTCATGAAATCAGTCATTCATTCAGGGCGACCGCCTCGCGAGAGGCGGTCGGTTGAAAGGCTCCTGGCGCCGCTGGACGCGGTGGCGGAAAGTTCGCCGCGGTTTATCAGCAAGTCGCTGGGGCAATTCGAAAACGGCGGCCGCACCTACACATTGCCGCGGTTCATTTATCTCGGCGCGAAAGGCGGCGGCGATACGATTCGCATCGGCATTCTGGCGACGATCCGGGGCGACGAGCCGGAAGGTGCGCTCGCGCTGGCGCGATTCGTGGATTTGCTCGAGGGCAATCCGGAAATCGCCAAGGGCTACGCGTTGTTTTTGTACCCGGTGTGCAATCCGACCGGCTTCGAGGACAACACGAGCCACTCGCGCACGGGAAAAATCCTGGACCAGGAGTTCTGGAAAAACACGGCGGAGTCCGAAGTGCGCTATTTGCAATCAGAAATCTGGATGCACGCATTCGACGGCATCATCACGCTGAGAAGTGACAATTCAGCGGAAGGGCTTCGCGGCCACGCGGGGGGAGCGATTTTGTCCGAGCATTTGCTCGAGCCGGCGTTGCGTGAGGCGGAGCAAATTATTCCGCGCGACCCGGCGCGATCGATTGAGACCGGCAACTCGAGATTGATCAAATCGCCCGTGGGCTTGCGGCGTCCGCCGTTTGAGATCGCTTTGCAGACGCCGCGCAAAGCACCGCTGCATCGCCAGGTGGATGCGCTGGTGGTGGCGCTGCGGACGATTTTGGTCGAATATCGTTATTTGATTGCGATCGCGCAGAATATTTAGAAGCGGACTTAAATTACAACTTAGTGAATTGCTTAGCGGGTGCGCGTTGGTTATTTTCCGGCGAGTCGGAAAATCAACTGACGCGCCCGCTGTTATCTGAATGGCCACTCGAAAATTCAACGCACTGCCCGGCTTTGGCCTCACCATGGGCGTGACGGCGTTTTTTCTGACCGTCATGGTGCTCATTCCCTTTGCGGGACTCGTGGTTCGCGCGTGCGGGTTGAACTGGCACGACTTCTGGCAATTGGCCACGAACCGGCGCGCCATGGAGGCGTACCGGCTCACCTTCGGCGCCTCTTTTTTTGCCGCCATCGCGAACGTCATTTTTGGAACGTTGCTCGCGTGGGTTTTGGTGCGCTACGAATTTCCCGGCCGCCGCTTGATTGATGCGGTCGTGGATTTTCCGTTTGCGCTGCCGACGGCGGTGGCGGGTTTGACGATGGCGAATTTGTTCGTGGCCAATGGCTGGCTGGGGAGATTTCTCGTGCCGCTCGGCATCAACGTGGCGTATACCTCGCTGGGGGTCGGGGTGGTATTGACGTTCGTCGGGATGCCGTTCGTGGTGCGGACGCTGCAACCGGTGCTCGAGCATTTGGAAAGAGAAGTGGAAGAAGCGTCGGCGACGTTGGGCGCGGGACGATTGCGGACGTTCGTGAGCATCATTGTGCCGACACTGCTGCCGTCGATGTTGACCGGCTTCGCGCTGGCGTTTGCCCGCGCGATTGGCGAATACGGTTCGGTTATTTTTATTTCGAGCAATAAACGCGGTGGCGAAATCGTCCCGTTCCTGATCATGATCCGGCTGGAGCAATACGATTACACCGGAGCCATTGCGCTGGCAGTCGTGCTGCTCGTGTTCTCTTTTATTTTGCTGGCGATCATCAACCTGCTCGAGCAGTGGGCGAGCCACTTCCAAAGTTAACATGGCCGGCACCGTCAAAAGAAAAATCAACGGCGACTCGCACCGGCAATCCCGGCGCGGGACGGAGGAATCGCCGGTGGTGAAGTGGGTGCTGATCTCGATAGCGATGGTGTTTTGCCTCGTGTTCCTGTTGTTGCCGCTGGCGAATGTCTTTGCGCAGGCGTTCGGGCAGGGAGTGAAAGCGTATTTTAACGCGTTGGCCGACCCGAATTCCTGGTCGGCCATTCGGCTGACCCTGATCGTGGCCGCGATCAGCGTGCCGTTGAACGTGATTTTCGGCGTCTGCGCAGCTTGGGCGATTGCGAAATTTAATTTTCGCGGAAAATCGCTGCTCATCACGCTCATTGACCTGCCGTTCTCAGTATCGCCGGTCGTTGCCGGCTTGATGTTTGTGGTGTTGTTCGGCATGAACGGATTTTTCGGGCATTGGCTGCAGGACCACCCCTTGCACCTGTTCGGGAAGGTGATTGAACTCAAAGTCATCTATGCGATTCCCGGCATCGTGCTGGCGACGATGTTTGTGACCTTCCCGTTTGTGGCGCGCGAATTGATTCCGGTCATGCAGGCGACGGGCACGGAGCAGGAGCAAGCGGCGCTGACACTGGGCGCAAGCGGGTGGACGACGTTCTGGCATGTGACGCTGCCTTCTGTAAAATGGGGGCTGATTTACGGGATCATTTTGTGCAACGCGCGCGCGATGGGCGAGTTCGGAGCGGTGTCGGTGGTTTCCGGCAACATCATCGGCCAGACGGAAACGATGCCGTTGCGGGTGCAATCGCTTTACGAAGGCGGCTCGCTGGCCTCGGGCGCGGCGGCCTTTGCGGTGGCGAGCTTGCTGGCGTTGCTGGCGCTGGTGACGCTCGGCTTGAAGACGTTGTTGGAATGGCAGCAGGCGCGCGAATTTGAACGCGCGCAGCAGACGCCGGCGACCTTCGAAGGCGAACGCAAGTTTCCGAGTCCGGAAGATTTCAGATGAGCATCGAACTCAAAAACATAACGAAACAATTTGGCGGTGTCGCCGCCGTCAACAACGTCTCGTTCAATGTGAACGAAGGCGAGTTGATGGCGTTGCTGGGCCCCAGCGGCGGCGGCAAGACGACCGTCCTCCGCATGATTGCCGGCCTGGAAATGCCGACCAGCGGCGATGTGTTCATCCGCGGACAGCGCGTGAACGACGTTTCGGTGCGCGAGCGCAACATCGGGTTCGTGTTCCAGAACTACGCGTTGTTCAAAAACATGAACGTGTTCAAGAACATCGCGTTCGGGCTGAAGGTCAAAAAATGGAAGCGCGCGGATATTGCGGCGCGAGTGGAAGAGTTGGTGAAGCTGTTCGGATTGTCCGGACTGGAGAAGCGTTATCCGCACCAGCTTTCGGGCGGGCAACGGCAGCGTGTGGCCATCGCCCGCTCCTTGGCGCCGAAGCCCAGCGTGCTGCTGCTCGACGAGCCGTTTGGCGCGGTGGACGCGAAGATCCGGCAGGAACTGCGCGAATGGCTGGTGACGCTGCATCATGATTTGAACGTGACCACGATTTTCGTGACGCACGACCAGGAAGAAGCGCTGGAGGTTTCGAATCGCATCGTGATTTTTTCCGGCGGCAAACTGGAACAAGTGGGTGCGCCCCGCGAAGTATATGAGCAACCCGCGAACGAATTTGTGGCGCTGTTCATCGGCGTTATGAACGTGCTCGATACCGAAGTGAAGGAAGGCGTCGCGCGCATTGGCGAGTTGCAATTTCCCGCGCATGACCAGCCGGACGGCACGCGGCTGCGCATCGGTTTCCGTCCCTACGCGGTGCAATGTTCGACGGACCTGTCGCTGTACCCGTATCGGGCGGTGCTGCGGCACACGTTCTTTTTGGGCGTGATGTTGCGCCTGGAATTTGAACTGGCCTCGGGCCTGAAACTGCGCAGCCGCATGACGAAGGAAGAATACGCTCAACTTGGCTTGGAAGAAGGCCGGGAAGTCTCGCTGCAAATCCGGAATTATCGCGTGTTGAAAAAAGAAGAAGGCGCGTTGCCGGCCGAGAAGGAACTTTCTTATCAGCCGCCGCCGACGATTGCGGAGCATATTTGATGCGTCGCAAGCCGTGGTTAAACGGCGGCTAACTTGCGGATTGACAAGACCTTGCCTGCGGCGCAGGCTGGGGAAACCGTATCTTTTTATGGCCAGGAAATCCTATCTCGGGCTCGCGTGCCTTCTCGCGCTTGCAATTGTAACGGGTGGTTGCCACAAAAACAAAATAAGCACGAGCGCCGCTGCTTTGAATTACGGTTATTTCGAGCCGCAGTTTCAAACCGAAGCTCAGTTTGTCGTGGACGCGATTGTTTCCGATCTCGCGGAGCAAATGTATTTCGCAAAGTTCCACCGCCTGCCGGAGGCCAAAGGATTTTCTGTTGTTGCCACTGAAAACGGCAGTTCCGTCGATGAGCCGACTTACAATTTGCAAATCCGGCTCGGCTCAAAAATCAGCGACGTGCAAATGGACGTCAAAATCAACGGTCCCATCTGGTCGGCGGAAGTTTACCAGCCGGTTGCCGAAAAGCTGGCGCAGGCGCTGAAGTTGGATACGGGCGCCTCCACCAAAACAGACGACACCACTCTGTTGGCGAAATTAATCGACGGCACTCCTGAAACCATTGAGCGGGAAAACGAGGATTTGTCGGATGCCCTGCAAAACGACTTCACGAATCCTGAATTGCACGAGAAAGCGGCACTGCTTTTGGGGATGTTTGTGCTGCGCGAGCATTCCGGGCAATTTTTTGAGATTCGCTCGCCTTTGTCGCGCATCACGGCACACCTGGCCATGGCTCAATTTCTTCGCGGCCCGGATTCCGTCAGCATCAATGGTCAAATGGCAACTGCATTGATGCTCACCGCCGTGGGCGACCAGGCAGCGGCGCTGGAGCAATTGCGCCCGATGAACACCAACGACGCCCCGGTCGCGGCGGCGGTCCGGGCGTTGAGCGCGCGCAACACCGGCGACTATCGTGAACTGGCTGCGCTGACCGACCGCAGTCCGTTCGAAAGCATCCAATGCTTTTACGCGATGTCAGAAGCTCTCGGCACCACGTTGGCATGGCCCAAACTCTCCGACGAACAGAAGAAAGCCATCGACTACGTCCGCATCGCGAATGACCTCGGCTACTCCGTGGAAGTCGGTCATGAACTGCTGGATGTTTCCGGCCCGCTGGAAATGACCGAAATCAAAAGCGTTTATGAATTGGCTCATCCGGGCAGTTCGTTGCCGGCGGATTTATCCAAGGCATTGAACGAGTTGCCCGAACATTGTTTCCAAACCGATTCGGCCGGTAAAGTGAGTGTGCGCGTGATCGGGTGGGGGCAGTGGTCCATGTTTTTACAGCGGCAGCTTTGCCATGCGGTTCAGCAGAATTTTTATCTGATGAACTCGATGTGGGGTGTGCCGGATGACGCGAAGGAATTCGCCGGACGTTGCGAGCAATCGCTTGGCGGCCTGACGCTGTATCCGTTTGTTCGGCGTTTTAATTGCACGGACGAGGCGGGTTTCCACAAAGCCGTTGATGACGGATTCAAATTGACGGTCAAAATGCCGCAGTATGTTCCGGCTTCCTGTTGGAACTATCTGTGCTGGCCGGTTTCGTTTGCTCCCGCTTACAACCCGAATCCAAATCCGCACGTCAACGAATGGCACAATCATAATCCGTTGCCCGGGACTTTGTACGATTTAAAATCCCGGATGTATCATCCGAGCCTGACGGGCCGCGGGGATGCCATGACGAAATTTGAACAACTCCATGAACTGGCGCCGTATAACACGCGAGTTTCAGATTTTATTGTCAAAAACAAATACCAGGGCAGTCCGACTTATGATCAAGCCATGGCGTTGTATCACGAGGTGGTGGAGTTTATGCCGGGAGCGCTGCGTGCAGTTGCCAAGGGCGCTTACAATGAGCCCGCCAAATATGAAAGGCTCATGACGCAAGCCGCCGAAATGGATCCGCGCAATTATTACGATTTGGGCGATTATCAATTTCGGGCGAATAGCACGCCGATGGAGGACAAAGCTGCAAGCTATTACCAGAAAGCCTACGATACCGATCCGGACCGTGTGCGTGCGGCAAACTACGCACAGTGGCTGGTGGGCTATTGGTTGAAACACAATCGAAAAGCGAAGGCAGGTGAAATCGCGCAGGAAGCGGGCGAAGTGTATTCCTTCTCCGGTTTGAGGGCACAAGCGGTCTTTTTTGAAGAAACCGGCAGCTACGACAACGCCTTTGAATGGTACAGCAAAATCGAAGAGCGATATAACGATGCGACTCCGGTTCTAAATTTCTGCCTGTGGTATAAGGAAAAATTCGGTGATGCGCGTTTCCAGGCGGAATTGGAAAAGCGCATTAATAAAATGTTCCCGAAAGGTGTCCAGCATGTTTCCCTGGCTGATTTCAAAAATCCGCCGACAGATGGCATCGAATTCCTGGAGCAGAACCCTTTGATGGAAGCCAGCGGTTTGAAAAAAGGCGATATCATCGTGGCGGTATATGGCATTGGGGTTCACAACGTCCTGCAGTACACTTACGGCCGAAATCTCAAGAACACGCCTGAACTCGACCTGATTGTCTGGCAAGGAGATGCTTATCGCGAGGTGACGGCAAGCCCTCCCAAACACCTCTTCGGTGCGCGAATTGAAAACTACCCTCCAAACAATCCTCCCCCGCGCTGACTATTGGAGGAGCAGATAAAGCCAAACCGCGAGAAATAGCAGCGGCAGTAAAATGGGGGCGGAGAGGCCCATTCGGCGTGCCGTTCGGCTGGTTTGGAGAGGGATGATTTCCAGGAATTCACCCTGCCTTCGGTATTCATCACGCAATTCACGGATGGCCTTCAACGCTCCGAAAATGCTGATCGCAATCAAGAGGCTGTTGAGCAGGGCGACGATGGGAATGATGCTGGCGAGCTTATCAAGGTGGCTGATGAACACGTTGCCGCCGGTGATCGGGCCATTCGACAGTCCGTTGGTCACGATCGCGTAGGCGGTGAACAAAAAGGATTGTGATGCCATGAGCCAGGACAACCGTTGCATGATGAGATTGTCCTCGTGCTCAATGCGATTGCGAAAAACCTGGTACCGTTCCAACGGAGAAATCGATGCCGATGGTTGGGCGGCGGTGTTCATGGCGCGATTGTCGCGTGGTTTCCGGCGGAACGCAATCGTGATTGGCGGGTCGCGCCCTTTGACTGATCGCGGAGGCAAACCGGCAGGTTTGCCCTACCGTTATGGCGTTTGCAGGCGGTAGTAGAGCTGCGGAAAATTCGGGGCGGGCGGGCTGGTGAAGGAGAAAGCTCCCGTGCTATTGAATGAATCGGTGCCAATGGAAATCCATTGCGCGGAGGGCAGGGAAACATTCGTAGTGGCCAGGACGGAATAGGGAGCATTGGGCTGGCCGCCGGTTCCGCTGACGAGCACGGTTCCGTCACGGTAAAGCGTTTGCTTGATGGACGGATGGTAGCCGGAAAGGATCAGGCTCGCGCTTGCGGGAGTGGAATTGGTGCTCTCACCGAATTGGTCAAGCGCGGAGATGGCGTAATAATAGGTAGGCCCGATCGCGGCGGTGGCGTCCGTGTAATTGGTCGTGGCCACATTAGCGAGGAGGTTGGTGAACGGACCGGCGGCAGAGGTGGAACGTTTGACGTTATAGCCGGTGGCGGCGACGGAGTCGTTCCAGGTCAATTGGATTTGCGGATTGGCAGCCGTCGCGGTCAAAGCGGTTGGGCTGGCGGGCGGGTTAGTGCCGGCACTGGTCCACATCAGAATGTTCGTGATGGAAGAATCCATGCGCTGAGTGGGGCCGTGTTTCTGCTCATAAACCCCGGCTTTGAAATAGAAGTCCGACGCGCCATTGTCCTGCCCGGTGTAAACCAGCTTCTGGTCGACCCAGGCGCGCAGCGTGTGCGTGGCGACATTGTGATCGACGTTCAATTGAAACCATTTGTTCGCGAGATTCGTGGCGAGCACGGTGCCGCTGTAATAACGAATTGAGCCGCCGCTGTTGGTGAACCAAAAGACCATGAACGTGGTGGCGCCGTACGTGGGCGATTGCGCGTCACCGGTGTGAATCTGGAACACGGAATAGCTGTTCTCATCGCCGGCGGCCAGGATGCTGGCCTGGTATTGAATTTCGCCGCTTGTATAGTCGGGATTGTAGCGGTGCTCGGTGCGCGGGAGCGTGGTGTTTCCGACGGCGAACGCGCCGTCGTTGCTGTAGGTGAGGAAGTGATACGTATTGTTCGTGAACCAGTAGCGGGTGCTTTGCGGCGCATTCGTGGGCGATTGAATTTTGAAGGTCGGAGTCTTGGGGGTCCAGCCGGTGCCGCCGATTTGAGCGGAAGCAGATAAAATGCAAGCAGCGTATGCGAGCAGAACGGCGATAGAGGATTGGGATCTGAACATACGGATTTACCGTCGGGGTTGCTGCGCATCAAGATTGGCCATCCATAGAGATTACGTGGCCCCGCGAAACGGACAATAGAACAAAGGTTTGAGAAGCAGGGCAGACGCGTCCTAAATTCTGTAAACGGCGTTTTCACAAATTCTTTTCTCGACACTTATTTTTCGGAACATTAAAATTTCAGCCGTGCCATTTGCCCCACATCAAATGGCACGGCTGAGTTTTTATAGGCCGAGGGTTTCAAACTGCGTCTAAATTCTAATCCGTTGGATTCCTGTCCTCCCTCCACCCTCTTATTCCCGAAAAATCTCTTGGTGTACCATGCCTTCCCGTGCCGTATTTCTCGGGAGTTAGATGCGCCTGCCTTGGGTTTGAGGAGGGAATTGCCGGGAGGGGGCTACCGCCTTTGAAATCGCCATCCGCTCACTTCCAAATTGTTGTGCGCACACTTTTGAGAAATGCGAAATCATTTCGCAATTTCGAAAACTCTTTATGGGCCAAGGACTTGTTTCAAAAATCGCGACTCGCGTGCGGGCACGGAAAACCTCACCGTGACTTTTTCCCTCATGTTAAACTAGGAATAAAAATGAAAATCAGTCCCCACCTCCAGCCCTCCAGGAAAGCCACTCAAGGCGGGCGTGCATCGTATCCTCTTCGTGCGACATGTGCCTACGCAAGTGCCACGCAGTCAACGGCCGTCGTGCCCGATCGTGCCCGATCGTGGGGGTGGGAGCGGCGGCCTTTTACGTTTCTATTTGCCTTCAATTCCTTTCAGATAGGAAAAAATCAGGTCCGGAAGATCGCGGCTGTAGCCGCCTTCGAGAAGACTGAAGGCGGGAATGTTCAGCGCGCGGATTTTCTGGCCGAGCCAATAGAAATCTTCGGCTTCCAAAGTCTCCTGCGCGAGCGGGTCGCGGGCGTAGGCGTCGAAGCCGGCGGAGACGCCGATCAGGTCGGGCTGGAATTGTTTCAATTGCTCCAGCGCGGCGGAAAGGACGTCGCGGTATTCGCGGCGGGGCAGGGAGGGCGGCACGGGGTAGTTGAAACAATTGTTGCCGACGTTGGCGCGGCCGGTTGCGGGATAGGCGGGGAATTGGTGGATGGAAAAAAATGCGGCGCCGCCGTGGTTCAAGAGAATGTCTTCGGTGCCATTGCCGTGATGGACGTCGAAATCGAAAATGGCGACGCGTTTGCTGCCGGTGGCAAGCGCTTCCAGGACGGCAATGGCGATGTTGTTCAGGTAACAAAAGCCCATGATGCGATCGCGCATGGCATGGTGGCCGGGCGGACGCATGAGGCTGAACGCGGTTTCGCCATTGCGGGCGGCGCGCATGGCTGCGAGCCCGGCGCCGGCGGAGGCGCGCGCGTAATTGGCGATGCCGGGATAGGCGGGCGAGTCGACATCGAAGTCCTCCGAGTCGGCGTTGAGTTTGGTGAGATGCTCGGCGGTGTGCGCGCGGAGGATGGCGGCGTCATCGGCGGGGCCGGGCCTGGCCCAGGTGATGGGCAGTTCGGTTTGGGCGCGGAGTTGTTCCAGCGTGCGGGTGATGCGCGCGGGTTTTTCGGGATGGCCCGGGCGCGAATAGCCGGCGCAGGCTTCGTCGGTGATGATTTTCATGAGGTTAAGAACTCGCCCTCGCCCCGGCCCTCTCCCCCAGCAGAGGGAGAACTATGTCGAGATTTTTGGTTTTCATCGACCATCACTTTATCCAGCGTTAGCCAGGCTTGAGGCAAACTATGTTCGGCCACAATCATTTTGCGTTTTGTTGAATCCACACTAAACTCGCAGCGTCTTAACGCCATGAAAAAATTATTGCTGCTCGCCGGTTTCTGCACGTTGGCCGGTCAATCCGCTTTTGCCTGGGACTATGAAGGCCATCGCCTGGTCAACGAACTTGCGCTCGCCGCATTGCCCAAGGATTTTCCTGCATTTGCCGTGACTTCAGAGGCGCAGGACCGCATTGCATTTCTGGCGGGCGAACCGGATCGCTGGCGCAGCACGCCGAACCTGGAATTGCAACACGCGCAGGAGCCGGAACACTTTTTCGATTTGGAAGAGTTGCCGCTTTACGGTTTGACGCCGGAAACGCTGCCGAATTTCCGTTATGATTTCATCACGATTGTCGGCGCGGCGCACAAGGCGCATCCGGAAAATTTTCCGGGCTCGCGTGATGACAAGGCGCACAAGTATAGCTGGACTGGATTGCTGCCGTGGACGATCACCGAAAATTTCGCGAAGCTCAAAGATGAATTCTCCTATCTCAAAACGTTTGAGACGGAGGGCGGGACGCCGGTGGAGATTGAAAATGCGAAGGAGGACATCGTCTACACGATGGGTGTGATGGGCCATTACGTCGGCGACTCCGCGCAGCCCTTGCATACGACGAAGTATTTCAATGGCTGGGTGGGGGAGAATCCGAATCATTATGCGACCAACAAAATTCACGCGTGGATTGACGGCGGGTACATCGCGAAGGTGAAAATCGAAGACGATTTGGGCGACATGAAAAAGAAAATGAGTCCCGCACAGATCGTGTCGTTCCATGGCCAGCCGGCGACGTCCGATCAAATCTTTCCGGCGGTGGTGGGATTCATCGTGGAGCAAAATAAACTCGTCGAGCCGCTGTATCAGATGGACAAGGAGCATAAGCTCTCGGGCAATGATGAGTTGGGGATGCAAGGCAAGCCGGTCATTGAAGGCCAATTGATGAAGGGCGGCCAATTGTTGAGTGACCTGTGGCTGACGGCGTGGAAGCAAGCCGCCGTGGACGAATTTCTGGCAAAACAACTGCACCGCCGTAATCAGGCGCCTTCGGGTGGCGCGCCTAAATGACTCCTGGGAGATGACGAATCAGCGCACGATGCGGGTAGCGGCGATCATGGGGTTGCTGGCGGTGGCATTGGGCGCGGTGGGTGCGCACGCCTTGAAGAACACGCTGGCGCGCAGCCCGGATGGCGTGGCGATTTGGGAAAAGGCGGTGTTTTACCATTTCATCCACGCCGTGATGCTGTTCGTGCTGGCGATGCGGAAACCGCTGAAGCGGGTTTCCTGGTTTGCGTTTTTGATCGGCATCATTCTTTTTTCGGGATCGCTTTATGTTTATGCGTTGGCGGGGACGCACGGGATGGTTTATTTGACGCCGATTGGTGGCGTGAGTTTCCTGGTGGGGTGGGTTTGTTTGATCATCGCACCGCCGGCGGATGCGAATTGAGAGTTGCGAAGGAGGAATGGTGGGCCCACTCGGATTTGAACCGAGGACCAAGCGATTATGAGTCGCCTGCTCTAACCGCTGAGCTATGGGCCCACAAACTACCGAATTTATTGGGTCAAATTGATTTTCAATTCGCGGGCAAGCGAGCGAATTAGAAAAACAATCGCAGTGTCAGGAATTTATTATGCACGGGTCCGGGTGCGCGGCAAGCTGATTTGGGATTGGCCTTGCCGGCGAATTAGGAGCGCCAACGTGACACTTCTTCCAGGCATTCATCACGGATGCGGCCATTCCCAGTTTCTCTCGGGGTCGATAAAAAAGAGTCCATTTTGAAACGTTTTTTCGCCATAAAATAGTTTAAATATAAGTTGCTATTTTTTCGGATCAGTAGATAGTGCCTCATCTGTTCGACAGCTTGTCTCTTTCAAGATATGGGGAATCCTCAGGTGAATGTGATTCATTGATGATTTTAATCCCGATGACCGGGCACAGTCTGGAAAAAGCGTTAGACCAGTAAATCATTATGAATAATAAATTGTTTGTGGGAAATCTTTCCTTCAATACCACCGAGAACGATCTGCAGGATATGTTTGCAGCTCATGGAACCGTAACCGAAGCCAATTTGATGATGGACCGGGCAACCGGCCGTCCGCGCGGCTTCGGATTTGTCACGATGGGCACTCCGGAAGAGGCCCAAACGGCTGTGGAAGCGCTCAATGGCAAGTCCGTGGACGGACGTGCACTCACTGTGAATTTGGCCAGACCGCGTGAAGAACGTTCAGGCGGCGGCGGTGGTGGTGGCGGACAGCGCGGTCAATACAGTGGTGGCGGCGCGCGTAACCGGTATTAATTTTCTGCATGCCGGGACTTGCGAGCCAAGTCCCGGTTTTCTGCCGGTTTCCCCTTTTTCCTTTTTGCCCGGATTTCCATCCGGCGAGATTTCGGTTTGAAGGGTTGGCTCTTTCCATTTCCTGAGCATCGCCCCAGGAACTCTTTCCTGTTTTTTCAGGAGTTGCCTATTCTGCAGGGTGTCTTCATGCACTTGAAATTATTCTCCAGAAGCGCCGGCGGCCAGGCAATGCCGGTCAGTCCATGGAGCCAGCGGTCAAACTCATTTCCAATTCTTGGCGCAATTCCTCCCGCCGGTCTTCCGCCGCGTCACGCGGCACGAGGATAGGCTTGTTTAGAATGAGTTCGCAGCGCGAAAACGGAAACGGAATTTGAAAACCATCCCAGCTTTTGACACACACTTTGCGGAACATATTGCAGGTGACCGGGACAATGGGAAATCCAGTGACTTGCGCGAGCGAAATGACACCGGCCTGGACAATGTATCGCGGACCTTTGGGGCCGTCCGGGGTCACGGCGAGATCAAATCCGTTTTCCCCTTTGGTGGTGAGTTCAAGCAATGCCTGGGGACCCCGGCGGCTGCTGGAACCGCGCACCTGTTCCACGCCAAATCTGCCGAGCACCGCAGCGAGCAATGCGCCGTCCTTGCTCGCGCTTACCAGAGCCGCCAGCTTCCGAGGATGACGACGATGCACGATCATGGAAATGGCCAGGCGATTGTGCCACAGGCAAAAGATCACCGGCTTGCCATCGGTCGCGATTGTCAGTCCGGAATGATCCTTCCAATCACAACGCAAGGACGCACTCACCAACCTTTCGATCAGGAATACCATCCAGGCAATGCAACGCTGGGAGTTTTTGGGACTGTGGGGTGTTACGAAACCTTTCGCAGCGACAGGGCGAATCTCTCCAGGTGCAATCGTAGCGGAATTTGACAACACAACGCCCTAGTAAACTAGTGTTTGATGATTGCAGCAATCTGAATCTGTTAAAAACGGGTATTCAGCGTCCGAGATTTTTTATCGTGATGGTTCTTTTTGGAAATCCATTTTGGCAATCGCTATTGTTACATCTCAAGATCGCCTCACCACGATGCCGACGACGGGGGAGGGCGCGTTTATTGCCAAGGCTTCCAGCCTTGCGGCCTCCGGCCGTTCCTTCCTGTGGGCCGGGTCAGATCAAGGATTTTCGGCATGTCGAAGCCTATTTTGCCCTCGATGATTTCAAGCAGGGCGATGTCTGCGGCTCCGAGATTGGCGGCATCGGCCAGGAGCGACCGGCTCATTGCGCCATAGCCTCCGTTCAGTTGGCGGACCCGGCGTGAAACCAGATTCACCAGGACATGAGGATCGAGGACAACGAGCAATGCTCGCTTCAAAAGTTCAGCGTTCATGTCTATTAATTTAAAATTGTGCGGAGGGATGGCGCGGGGGCGGCTCCGGGGAAATGCCCAGCTTGCCTTCAAGCACGCACATGGCGATCTCTTGCGCCTCAATGAGGTCGCTCTTTTCCAGGGCGACTTGATAGGGGCGCCAGGCCTTGACTCTTTTGCGTTCCGCTTCGGTGAAACAGTTGCGCGCGAAAAAGTGTTCCATTTCAGTTTCTGATGTCATCATGCTCCGGAGTTCGGCCGACAAGGAGAAGACGTCTGCGAACGCCCGCAAAAGGTGGGTCAAATCAGATGGACGCTAGTCGGAGTCGCGGCGCGGCACAATCTTATTCTTTTTATTCATGCGGCGGATTGCGGCTTTCAGTGGGAAAAATGGCCAAAGCGACCTTGATTGTGCTTGCGGGACGCCAGCCGTGTGCGACAGTTAGACCTTATTATTAATTATTGCGAATCTTACTTCAGGGTCGACCGTCCTTACTTCGGCGGTCACGAATTTCAACAGACAGGACACCGTTGAGCGGGCCGCCTTTCTCCCGAGCGTTTCATTCCCGAGAACCTCTGCATCGTCGAAACGGAAAAATTCGGGCTCGCGAGGTGCGGGTCATCGGCGAGCTCAAGGAACCGTTGGGTGTGATGCCGCTGAATGAAGCCTTGCAACTGGCACGCGGCAAGGGCCTTGATTTAATTGAGATCTCCGCCTCGGCCACGCCGCCCGTCTGCCGCATCGTGGACTATGGGAAATTTCTTTACGAAGAATCCAAGCGGAACAAAGAATCGCGCCAGTCCACGGCCAAAGTCAAAGAACTTCAAATTTCCGCCGCCATTGACCCACACGATTTGGGAGTCAAACGCGATCATGCCATTCAGTTTCTTTGCGACGACATGAAAGTGCGGATTAAAATGCGATTTCGCGGACGTCAAAAGGCGCACAAGGAAATCGGCCTGGACGTGATGAATCGGTTTGTAAAGGAACTCACCCCTTATGGCCAGGCGGATTCGCCGCCCAAAATGCTGGGAGATCGCGACCTGAATGTTTTTGTCACTCCGCTGCCCAAAAACAAGCGGGGGAAAGCCCCGCAGGATTCGCCAAAGCAGCCCGTGGCGAAGCCGGTCGCCGATCAAACATCCGCGTAACGGGCTTTGAGCATGGCCGTAAAGCGGGCGGCTTTTTGTTTCTTGCGTTTGCGGGCGCTGGGTTTCTCAAAGCGCCGATGCAGGCGCACCTGCACCAGCGTCTGCTCGCGGTCCAGTTTTTTCTTGAGCCGGCGCAACGCCCGATCGACCGGCTCTCCTTTTTTGAGATAAACTTCAGACATATCCGAGAGTCAATTTATAGCGCAACAGGTTCTGGCAGGATTTTGCGCCTTCTTTGGGTCTGACGCGGGTTCCCGGGCAGCGAACTTCACCCTCGACGGATTTAGTCCGTTTGCCCACGGCAGCGGCAACGGCGCCGCTCAAGTCAAAATCGCCTCCCAAACATTCTCCGCTTTGGCAAACGAACGAGAACATCGATTTCGCGTGCTCGACATTCACCTTGTATCTTAGTTCACCGGTCCTGGTGAGGCCGTCCGGCTCGAAATAGCTCAGGTCAACTTTCAGTGTTTTAAGTTTTGGAAATTTTTGAGCCAGGCTGGCGGATTCATTGGCACGTTGAATTTGGCGCAGGCGGTATTCCGCCCGTGGGTTGGTTTTCCTCGGAGGCATCATGGTTTGGGTGAGTTCGGCCGACGAGGAGTAGGCGGCCTGCGAAACGCCCGCAAAAAGTTGGTCAAAGTCACGCAATAATAGCCTACCTGCTTTCGCGGCACAATCTCCAATCTGTCCATTGTTGCGATTGGTTTCGAGGCTGCGGTACACGGCTTTTAACAGCGATTCGTCCACGATCGCGGTTCGCAGTCGTACCCGCTACAAGAGAAATGTGCTGTTTCATCAGGGATGGAATTTCAGCGCGTTCAGGGAAGCGCCGGGGATGCTGGAGAGGTCTTCCTGATAGAAATACCACAGGCGGGTGGAGGTGCTGTAGGTGGTGATTTCGTACATGGTTTCCACTTTGGCCCAGGAGACGGAACCGCCCGCAACAAGTTCGTTGCCGCCGTCGGGGAAGCCGCTCTTGGGCCGGCGATGCGGCGCGGACCAGCTTGTGCCGTCGAAGAAAATATCCTCCGAAGCGAGGACCCAACTGGCTTTGCCGCGGCTGAGGAGCACGGGGCTCAGCGACTGGAAGGTGCCTTGCGCGTTGACCCAACTGGCGACGCCGCCGAGGTATTGGTAGCCGATCTGCCATTGCTGGGGAGTCGTGCCGGTGTTGAGACTGGCGAGGCCATTATTCACTTCGGGACAGACCCAAATGGACGCGCTGTTGGTCTGCGTGGGATTCAGGCCGACTTCGCGCGATTCGGTGGCAGTATCGTCGTTGAGAGCGTGAAGATTGTAATTGGCGCCGGCGGGCCGGGGCGTGAAAAGATGATCGGTATTGTCGCCGGCGTAGAGTGTGACGCCGATGCCGATCTGTTTCAAATTGTTCATGCATTGCGCGCGTTTGGCGCTCTCCTTGGCTCGCGAAAGCGCCGGGAGCAGCATGGCGGCGAGGATGGCGATGATGGCAATGACGACGAGGAGTTCAATGAGTGTGAATGCGGCGCGTTTTTTCTTCCGATGAACGAATAGAGCAGGGGTGTTCATTTTGTAGGGATTGGCGGTGTGGTGTCGCCAAGTGGGTTCCCGTCATTAAACCGCAATTTTATTCCCGTTACATCCCTCTTTGGAGGGAGTCCTGGCAAAATCGGGCGTATCACCCAAAAGAGGGATGTAAACACTTCGCCACTGTTTTAGAAACTTAGAGACGTAACCCTTATGAAAAACTTCAAAGCATCCCCTAGTCTCCTCGGCGTCCTCGCAGCGGCGATATGTTCCGCTCAATCTTTACCAGCGGCTACCCCGATCTGGAGCGCCCCGGGCGCCGGCAATTGGTCGGCAAACGGAAACTGGAGCACGGGCGTGATCCCACAGCCGGCGGACGATGTGCAGTTTGGGAATGCGGGCGCGGGAAGCGTGAACACGATGGATACCGCGTTCACGATCGATTCGTTGACCTACAACCAGGACAACGGCTCGACGCACACGACGGTTTTAAATCCCGGGTTGACGCTGACGGTGAATCGCGCGGATACGAACAATATTATTTCTGTCGGCAGCACGTCGGGGGCGACGACTGCGGGCACTTTGGTGCCGGTGGTGATTCAAGGTGCAGGGGCGACGCTCAGCCTGAGCGGCACCGGTGATATCGTGGTGCGACAAGGCAATAGCGGGAGCGGGGCGCACATGGCGACGCTGGATTTGTCCGCGGTGGATGTCTTCAATGCCAACGTGGGGCGCCTGCTCATCGGCCAGGCCCAGGCCGGCGTTTCGGTCAATCGCCCGTCGGGAACGTTGTATCTGGCGAAGACGAATACACTGAAATTTTCGGGTGCGGCCACGCCGCAGGTGATGGTGCAGGATGCAGGTTCGAATGCCAACGGCTCTCTGGCTTCGGTGTTGTATTTGGGGCAGATGAATTTTCTTTATGCCGATCAATTTCGGCTCGGCGGACAGAAGGGCAACGGCAACGTGTTTTTCAACACTGCATTTTCCAATCCGTCCCTGGTGATTCGCAACGTGGACCAAGTGGGCCGTTCCGGGCAGATCGCGTTCGGTGATAACAGTCTTGCTCCAAGCGGCAATTCCACGGTTGCGATCGCCGATTTCACTCCGGGCGCGGTGGATATCCTGGCGGACACGGTTTATGTCGCGCGCGGAAATACGGGTGGTTCGACCAGCACGGGCCAGGCGACGGCGACGGTCACGATTGCCGCCGGGACCTTCGATATCAATACGCTGGAAATCGGTTTTCAGACGGCGACGGGACCGAACGGCGCGACGACGGGTACTCTAAACGTGAACAACAACAGCATGGTGACGACCAATGCGAACAGCGGGTTGGTGAGCACGGGCGCGGTGCTGGTGGTAAATACGTCGCTGCGGTTCGCGCACACGAACGGCGGCACGGGCGCGGTGGCGGGGACATTGGCGGTGAGCGGCGGCACGGTGCTGGCCAGTTCGATTGTCGCGGGCGGCGGCAATAGCTCGATTTCGCTCGGCGCGGGTTCGTTGCTGGTGGTTTCCAACAATGCGGGAACGCTCGCGAACCCGATTCGCAATTTAAGCATCTCTGACGCGGCAATGACGTTGCCGGCGCAAAATGCCGGCGGGGTGGTGGCGGTGAGCAATTTGGTGGCCGGCGGTTCGCTGAACACGATCAACATCAGTTCGGTGCCGCCGATCGGTTCGTATCCGGCGACGTTCACGCTGGTTTCCTACAAGACGGGTTCGACGGGAAATTTTACCCTGGGTTCACTGCCGCCGGCGACGCCGAGTTACGCGGGGACGCTGGTGGACGCGGGCAACGGAGTCATCCAGTTGCAGTTGACCGCGGGCCCGGTGGTGGATTTGTCGATTCTCTGGACGGCGGCGGTAAACAATTTCTGGGATACGACGTCGGTTGATTGGACGTCTCATGGCAATCCGACCAATTTCTTTGCGGGCGCCACGCCGATTTTCGATGACACCGCGGCTCAAACGACGGTGATTCTGGCGACGCCGATTTCTTCCGGGACGATCACAGTGAACAACAACACGCAGCCGTACCGGTTCACTGGTTCGGCAAATATCGTGGGCGCGAGTTCGCTGGTGAAGAGCGGCACGGAGACTTTGACGATTGATAACCCGGGGATCGATAGTTTCGGCAGCGTGACGGTGAACGGTGGCACGCTACAAATCGGAACGGGGGATGTGGATGGCGAGATCAGCTCGCTGAATATCACGAATAATGGGGCGATCGTGGTGAATCGCGGCGGGCCGCTCGAAATGAGTTCGGGGATCGCCGGCACCGGTTCGCTCACGAAGCTGGGCAATGGCACGCTGACGCTTTCAGGAGCAAGTTCCTATTCGGGCCCCACCACGCTGACGGAAGGGGGATTGGAGATCGATGGCAACCTCGCTGGAAATGGCGCCATCAACTCGGCGGCCGGCACGGTGTTGAGCGGCCTGGGAACCGTAGCGGGACCGGTAACGGTTGCGGGAGCGTTCAATCCGGGTCCGATCAATGGGATTGGAACATTCACTGGGAATGGCGCGATGACGTTTTCGTCCGGGAGCACGCTGACGTTTGATTTGAGCGGCGCGAATCCGTCCGCGAGCGATACCGTCGCGTTGACCGGAAACTTGAATCTGAATAACAACGCCGTGACGGCGAATTTCATCGGCGTGCCGCAAATCGGCAGCACTTATACGTTGTTCACCTACGGCGGTTCGCTGGCGGGCAACTTTAACCCGAACATCGCTGGAACGCACTATACGGTGGCGCTGGATACGTCTTCGTTGGGCGTCGTGAATTTACAAGTGACGGGTGGATCGGGCGCAAACTTGAAATGGACGGCCGCGACGGACTCGACTTGGGATTCGACGGTGACGAATTGGGCGGACGCAGTCAGCGCCGCGCCGTCTTTGTTCTACTCCGGTGATAGCGTCCTGCTGGACGACACGGCGACGGGAAACTCGACGCTGACAATTAGGACGGGCCTGAGTGTTTATCCAATTTCGATCACGAATAATTCGGACACCATCAACTTCACGATCAATGGCGCGGGAAAAATCAGCGGCACGGCGAGCATCGTGAAAATGGGCGCCAGCACGCTGTCGATTTCCAATGCGAACGACTTCACCGGTTTGGTGGACATCCAGGCCGGAACGTTGAAGGTCGGAAACAGCACGGCGTTGGGCAGTGGCGCGACCGGGACCACGGTTGAGTCCGGCGCGACGCTGGACGTCAACGGTCAGGCGATGGGCGGCGAGACGATCACCGCCTCGGGCACGGGCGTCGGTGGCGCGGGCGCCATCATCAATTCCGGCACGCTGCAAAATACCGCGCTGCGCTCGGTCGTGCTGGCGGGTGACACGGCGTTTGGCGGGACGGCGACGTGGGCGATCAATAACTCCGGCGGCGCGGGCACTCTGCTGACTGGCGGTCAGCCGTTCAAGTTAACCAAGGTGGGTCCGAGCCAGGTCGGTTTGCAGAATCTGGCCACGGTCGATGCGGCGCTGGGCGATATCGAAGTCCAACAAGGCATCCTGGAGTTCAACGGCTTGACTGCCAGCATGGGCGACGCGACTCATACGAATACTGTGGATGCTGGCGCGACCGAGCAATTCGCCAGTGATTCGGTGGTTTGGCAAAAGCACTTCATTCTTTATGGCAACGGGACTTCCAACACCATTAATAACGGCACAGCGGCGACGACGGAATTTGCCGGCCCGACTGAATTGCATGGCGCGGTGTTGTTCAACATCGGCGGCACATCGTTTACGATCTCGGGCGACATCAGCGGCGACGGCGGCATCATCAAGAACGGTTCTTCGCCGATGATCCTGACGGGCAATAACACTTTCACTGGCGATACTCTCATCCGAGTGGGTGCGTTAAAGGTGGGCGGGAACGCCACCCTCCTCAGTTCGAATATCACCATCCTCGCGGGGGCGACGCTGACGGCGACCGGACGCGTGGACGGGACGTTCACTCTGAGCGCGAATCAGACGCTCAGCGGCAACGGCGTGGTTGCCGGTCAATTGGTGACGCTGGCGGGCTCCACGCTGTCGCCGGGAACGAATGGCGTTGGCGGCTTGACGGTGAGCAACGCGGTGACGCTGGGCGGCACGAACTCGTTTGATCTGGACCAGGACAACAAGACGAATGACGTGTTGAACGTGAGCGCAGGCATCACTTACGGCGGCACGCTGAACCTGACGACGCTCACGAGCGCATTGACGAACGGCGCGACCTTCAAGTTGTTCAAGGCGCTGAGCTATACCGGCTCATTCGCCGGCATCACGCCGGCAACGCCCGGTTCGGGACTGACGTGGAACACCGCCGGGCTTTCGAGCGGCATCATCGGCATCACGAATAACGGCATCGTGACCGGGCCGACGACGAATGCGAGCATCACGAGCGTGACGACGGTCGGGACAAATATCGTGATCCATGGCACAAATAACAATGTTCCGAACACGAGCTTCAAATGGGTGGTGTTGACCTCGACGAACATTGCACTGCCGTTCAGCAGTTGGACACCGGTGGTGACGAACTCGTTTACATCGGGCGGCACGTTCGATTACACGAACCCGATTGTGACGACCACGCCGAAGTTGTTCTTCGACGTGAAGGTCCAGTGAGGTACGAGGCGCTTTGCTCATTCAGTTGAGCACACGTGGGTCGCCGGGGCGTAGGGGCTCCGGCGGCTCTTTTTTTTGGAGTGCGTGAACGCTTGCATTCCGCGGGGAAAATCGCTAAACGCTTCCCCATGCGTCCACGGCTGTTGATTCTCGATGACGAGGAGGGGATGTGCCGGCTCCTTTCGGTCTTTTTCGAAAGGAAGGGCTACGATGTCACCATGGCGGTTGCGGCGGGGCACGCGATGCAATTGGCAGCCAGCGAGGCTTTCGATGTGTGCATCTTCGATGTAAACCTCGCGGGTGAAAGCGGGCTGGAACTGATGGGCTATTTCAAATCCAACTTCCCTGATTTGCCGATCATCATCTACACCGGAGTGGACGACGAGAATTTGGCCGAGACGGCGATGTTTCGCGGGGCGAACGGATTTTTGCGGAAGGGTGAGCCGCTGGAGAATTTGTTTGAGGCGGTGAAATCGTATGTTGCCGAGGCGAATGAGGAATAACCAGTGGAGTGGATTTCCGATTGGCGTTGCCGATTAAATATTAAATACAGGTCGATTGGCAGGCCCTTTTCTCAATCTCCGGAATTGAGGCCAAATAGTTTTTCCTACGGGCAGGATGCCCGTGCCACTATTCGATTTCTTCGATTTCGAGGAAGCCGTGCAATTGGCGGATGCGCGTGGGATGGCGCATTTTGCGGAGGGCCTTGGCTTCGATCTGGCGGATGCGTTCGCGGGTCACTTTGAATTGCTTGCCGACTTCTTCCAGCGTGCGCGCGTAACCATCCACGAGGCCGAAGCGTTGTTCGAGCACTTTGCGCTCGCGCTCGTTCAAGCTGCTGAGCACGTCGCTCAATTTATCCTTGAGCAGGCTGAAGCTGGTCATCTCGGACGGGTTCTCCGTGGATTTGTCTTCGATGAAATCGCCGAAATTGGTGTCTTCGCTGTCGCCGACCGGGGATTGGAGGGAAATGGGCTGCTGCGCCATTTTCACGACGGCGCGGACGCGGTCGACGGGCAGTTGCATTTCGTCGGCGATTTCCTCCGGCGTGGGCTCGCGGCCGAAATCCTGAAGCAACCGCTTCTGGGTGCGCATGAGTTTGTTGATCGTTTCGATCATGTGCACCGGGATGCGAATGGTCCGCGCCTGGTCGGCGATGGAGCGGGTGATCGCCTGGCGAATCCACCAGGTGGCGTAGGTGGAGAATTTATAGCCGCGGCGATATTCAAATTTTTCGACGGCCTTCATCAGGCCCATGTTGCCTTCCTGGATGAGGTCGAGGAAGGACAAGCCGCGGTTGGTGTATTTTTTGGCGATGGAAATGACGAGGCGCAGGTTGGCTTCGACCATTTCCGTTTTGGCCTGGAGCGCCTTGACGGAATAGACCTTCAGCAGGTCGTAGGTCTTGAGATATTCCTGGCAGGGCATGCGGACGAATTCCTCGAGCGCGCCAATTTTGCGTTGCTCGGATTCGATGATGGCTACGGCCTGCGGGGATTTGTGATTGTTTTCCAGCTCGAGGATGGCGCGAAGGCTTAAATTGATTTTGTCGTGGATGTTTTCCGCGACGAGCGCCATTTCCTCGATGACCTTCTGCTTGTAAAAAAACTTGTCGTAGGTTTTCTGCAGTTTCTGGTCGGCCTTGTGCGAAGGCGTTGTGGGCCTTGGGAGAAGCAGCCTTGGTCGCGGAGCTTTGCCATTCCGCGTAAAGCTCGTCCACTTGCTGGTCCAACTGGCGGACCTGGCCGATCAGCCGGCGCAACTCGCGCAGATGCGCGTCGCGGCTGTCGATTTTCTTGTCGAGAATGACGCGGTCAAAGCGTTCCTTGGGGGGCTCGGACACCAATTTTTCCGCGAGCGCAATGTGTTCCTTGCCGGCGAAACCGAAGCTGTAGATGATATTTTTAACTTCGTTTTCCGCGTCCTCGATGCGCTTGGAGATTTCCACTTCCTGTTCGCGGGTGAGCAGGGGCACCTGGCCCATTTGCTTGAGATACATGCGGACCGGATCATCGAGAATATCGAGGCGGCTTTTATCCTCCTCTTCCTCCGGCTCCGGTTGCTTGACGCGATCGACCTCGGCCTGGTCGACAATTTCGACTTCGAGGTTGCGGAGCTTGACGTAAACGTCGTCGAGTTCCTCGCCGGTGATCATCGTGTCCGGGAGGGCTTCGTTGACGTCGTTGTAAGTGAGGTAGCCCTGCTCCTGGGCGAGGCGGACGAGCTCTTTTATCTTTTCCGCAATCTCAACAGTGCGATCGGCTGAAAAAACTCCGCTGGAGATCTTCGCGGCGGCACCATGCCCGTTGGTTTCCAGCGAGGCGCCACGGGGTGCGTCTGGGGAGGTCTTGGCGGTGTCTTTGTGTCTGGGCGCGCCGTTTTTCAACGCGGGCGTTCGGGCCTTCTGCTTCGACATACAAATCTAAATAAAATTTTCTACCAACCCACCAATTCTGGAGTGGCAATATGGGAAGGCCATCACACTCAGTCAAGCGGGGAAAAGAAAATTCTCTGTGGCGGAAAAATGTTAAAAGTTGTTAATGGTGCAGCGACAAAACTTTTTCATCGTTTTGTGCGAGGCGGCCATAAAGTGAGAGGGTCTCGCGGGCGGTGTGGTTCCAATCAAATTGCCGCGCGCGGGCGAAGCCGGCCTGGCACAAGCGCTCGCGAAGATTCTCGTCATTGGCCAGCAAACCCAGTTGATTAGCGATGGAATTGATGTTTTGCGGGTCCACGATGGCGGCCGCATTTCCGACCACTTCGCCGAGCGAACCGCTCGTGGAACAAATCACGGGGCAACCGCAGGCCATCGCTTCCAGGGGCGGCATGCCGAAGCCTTCATAGAGCGACGGGTAAACAAATACGTCCGCGGCGCGATATAAGTTTGGCAAATCTTCATCCGGCACGAAGCCCAGGAATCGAATTTCTGATGCAAAGGGCGATTGCCGCGCGGCGGCGTGGATGGCTTCCGCGCCGTGCCAATCACTGCCGCCCAAGACGAGTTGCCAATCGGAGCGCGTGGTGGACTTGAATTGGTTGAACGCGGAAATCAGGCGCACGTGATTTTTGCCGGGATGTTCCAGGCGGGCAACGTAGAGGAAAAACGGATGGCGCAACTGATGGCGTGCGGCCATTTCGGCCTGGGCTTGTTCGCGTGAACCGGGAAAGAAGCGATCGTGCTCGAGGCCGTTGTGAATGACGTGGAGATTTTCCGGCGAGACGTCAAAAAACTGGCGAATGTCTCGCGCGGTGTTTTCGCTGATGGCAATGATGGCGTCCTGCCGCTGCGCGAGCCGGCGGGCGACGACGCGCCCGTAGAACATGCGGCTGGCACTGTACTTTTTGGGAACGCGAAATGGTGCCAGATCGTGAATGGTGGCGACCAGCGGGCAGGGGTGCGGCCAGAGCATCCGGCGATAGCTGGGCACGTGGAGGACGTCGAGGTTCAGACCGCGGGCGAGTTGCGGCAGGGCGCGCTGGTGCCAGAGAATGTTTTTGACGGGCGGACGAAAGGTTTCCGCGACCGGCACGAGCTGCATTTTGTTTTTGGCAAAAGCGAATAGCGGAAGGTCTTCTTCGAGCACGAAGAGGACGAAATGGTTGTCGTCAGCGTACGGCAGAAAGGCGCGGAGCAGGGCGAAGAGATATTGCGCGACGCCCGTTTTGCCCCGCTGAATGACCGAGGTGGAAATGCCGATGCGCATTGAATTTAAGCGGCAACGAGTTCGCGTTTATGGGCGGACAAAAGAAATTCTTCGAGACGCGCGAGGTGGAGGACGTTCTGGACGGCTGGTTGCAGGTGAGTGAATTCGAGTTTGACCTGTTCGCGTTGGGCGAGTTTTCGGGCGCGGACCATCATGCCGAGACCAGTGCTGTCCATGAAACGAACGCCGGACATGTCGATGATCAGGTCGCGGCCATGCCGGGCGGCGATGTGCGCTTCGGTGCGTTGCCAAACTTCCTGGGCGTTGGCGGCGGTGATTTCGCCCTGCCATAAGAGCGGATTGACAGCGGCGGGAGTGCGCAATTGCACGGCGTCGGTTTGTTCGCGCATGCGCGCGGCGATGAGCGCTTGCGCGGAGGGCAGGTCGGGGGCGGTGTCGAAAAAATTCTGCAAGCGCATGAGTTCGAGCGCGCGCCGGACCATGGCGGTGGGGGCGAGCAGAACGAGCTGGCGGCCGTCGGCGCGAATTTTCTTTTGCAAGCGAATGAGCAGGCCCACGCCGGTGCTGTCGATGAACTGAACATGGCTCATGTCGAGGAGGCAGTGGCGAGTGTCGCTGAAGGCCGGTTCGAGGAGCGCGGCTTCGTCGCAGACGGTTGCGAGGTCGAGGCGGCTGGGGATTTTGACGAGTTGGTGGTTGGTATCGCCGCGATCGGCGGTTGTGTATTGATGCTCGCCCTCACCCGGTCCCTCTCCCCCGGGGAGAGCAGGTAACTGTGTGACAGTTTCGGAATTTGCGGTGCTCCGGGACTCAATCCAATTTTGTGGCTGGCGATTTTTTTGAGCAACGGAATTGGATGTCCCTCCGATCTGGCGCAGTTGGAGTTGCCAGAGTTGGCCGAGGATTTTCCAGCCGAAGACCCAGAGGTCTTTGAAATAACGTTTGAAGAGGCGGCGGGGTTCCTGCGCGAGGCGATAAGTCCATTCCATGCCGACGCGCTGCATCCAGACAGGAGCGCGTTTCACAGTGCCGGCCAGGAAATCGATCGTCGCGCCGACGCCTGCGGAAACGGGCACGCCGAGCGAGCGATAATGCATCGCGATCCATTTTTCCTGCTTGGGACAGCCGAAGGAGACGAACAGCAAATCCGGTTTCGCGGCGAGGACGCGGCGTTTGATTTCGTCATGATCCATCTCGAGCAGTTTGTTGAAGGGCGGCGAGTAATGATCGGCGATGATGAGCGCGGGATGCAGTTTACGCAATCGAGTGACGGCTTGCGTGCAGGATTCCTCCGTGGCGCCCAAAAAGAAAATGCGATAACCCTTTTCTGCCGCCGCGCGCAAGAGCAGCGGCACGAGATCGGCGCCGGCGACGCGTTCGAGCAGCGGGTTGCCGAGGAGTCGCGAGGCCCACACGAGCGGGGTGCCATCGCAAAGAACGAGATGGGCATCGAAGAGGATGCGGCGCAGTTCCACGTCTTCCTGCGCCTGCACCAAAAAATCCACGTTGGCGGTGACGAGATAGTGCGGTTGGCGCGAGGCGACCATGCGATCGATGGCATCGATGGTTTCGGCGGTGGAGACGTTATCGAAGGGCACGCCGAGGATGGCGATGGGCGGATGCGTGTATCGTGGGCGTTCTGAAACTGAGTCTGTCATTACCGACTATGAAGAACCGAAATCAGGATTCTAAATAGCGGGTAATGTATCCGGTGGGTGGAGGGAAAAGACCCCACTTAGTGAGGGGAAGAAGGCAGGGGGAAGGCGGAACGCGGAACGGAGATTCGTTTGGGAGGCAAGGCCGCGGCGGACGTGGACGCGAAGTTTGAGGCCCGGCGGCCTTGCCATCCCTAAATCTTCTGTCGGCATCTCGTGCGGCGGTCACAGACCGCCGCTACAGGAGACGAGAAGCCGTTGGGGTTTGCGATTAGTGGATGGCGAGGGACGCGGACTGCAGTGAGCAGGCGCGGCAATCGCATTTCCAGGAATCGCAAATCCCAACGGCTCCCCGACCGCAGTGCGCGGTTTGGATCGGCTTACGCTGTTTCATAGTCATACGGCGAGCACGAGTTCGGCGCTGCGCTCGAGAACGGCCGTTCGGCGTTCAGCGTAGCGCAGGGCGGTTTGCACTTTTTCCTCAAACAAACCGGGGAACGTGAGGAGCGGGTAGGGGGTCACCCAGGCCAGCGCGGCGGCTTCATTGGCGGCGCGGCGCACGTAAGGGTTCGCTTCCCGCTCGTCGAGTTCATTCAAGACCCCCACGAGCAACCGGTTTTTGAGGCGTTCGAGTTCGGTCTCTTGAGTTGCCCGGAACGGTGCGGGCGGGACCGGCTTCACTTCGAAGCGTGTTTCAGGCCCGAACCTGGTCGGGACCCGTCTATAGTTGGTATTCATATTTTCTTTCTCTTTCTTTGTTTTTCCCGACTTGAGCCGGGACTGGTTTATTCCAAATAAAAAACCCGCGATTGTCTTGGCAATCGCGGGTTTTTCGGAAATTTATTGTTATCGTTTAGAAAATTCCACCCACGATGCCAGGCAAGGCGCAGCCGTGCCAGGAGGACATGCGTCCCTGGACCAGCGTGCACTGCGTTTTGATCGTGTAGTTCATTTTCTTTACGTGCTAATGAGACGCTATTTCCGCGTCATTGTCAAAGAAAATTCGATTTCCTTTGTATCAGATGCTGTGTATGTACCGGCTCCGAAAGCCGCAAAACCGAGCGAATTGACCCAGAAGGCAGACCTAGACACACCATGAACTCAACGTCTCCCCATCCCGCCATTCCGGCGGTTCCTTCCATCACAAGTCCTGCAACAGACTTGTCGACTGATAAGGAAATATGCTATACTGCTCCAGAGATGAGCGATTCAAAAGCTCCATTGAAGATGGTCACCTGCGGTTATTGTGATACCAAGGTGTTCATCCCCGGAGACCTTCCCCCGCTTGGAACCGTTCCGTGCAGCAAGTGCGGCAACCCAATCATGATGCCGATGATGCTGCGGCAATTTGAGTTGCGCAGCGTGATTGCCTCGGGCGGCATGGGCACGGTGTATCGGTCCTTCGACACGGTGTTGCAACGCATGGTGGCGGTGAAGTTGATGAAGAAGGAGTTGCTGAACGATGCGGAGGCGCTGGAAAATTTTTATCGCGAAGCGCGCGCGTGCGCGGGGTTGAACCACACCAATATCATCCACATCTACACGTTTGATGAAGGTGAAGGGCAAAAATATTTGGTGATGGAATTGGCGGATCGCGGCAGTCTGGATAATCGCATTGAAAAACAGGGGCGCGTGGCGGAGTTGGATGTGCTGGATATCGGTTACAAGATGTGCCTGGCGCTGGACACGGCGCTGAAGCACAACTTTCTCCATCGCGACATCAAGCCGGGGAATATTCTTTTCGACGTGGATCATGAGCCGAAGCTGATTGATTTTGGGCTGGCGCGCGGCGTTGATTTCGAGCCGGAATCGCTGACGGAAACGCACGGCACGCCGTATTACGTGGCGCCGGAGAAAATCCAGCGCGAGAAGGAGACGTTCCTTTCCGACATGTACAGCCTGGGTTGCACGTTGTATCATGCGATCACCGGGCATGTGCCGTTTGATGCGGCGACGGTGGAGGCGGTGGTGGCTGCGCATGTGCATACGCCGCTCACGCCGCCGAACGAGGTGATTCCGGAAATCACACAACTGACGAGCGACGCCCTGGTGAAGGTGCTGGCGAAAAGGCCGCATGACCGGTATTTGAGCTATGACGAATTTGCCAATGCTTTGTTCATGGCGCGCCAGCAGTTGCTGATTCATATGACTCAGAATGAGGGGCCGAAGCCGACTTCGCCGAAGAAGACGAGTTGGTGGCGGAGGTAGTGGGGAACATCCAACAACCAACATCAAACATGCAACATCCAATGGATGTTGCATTAAGGCAGAGTTTGATTTTATCTCAAAACAAAAAAGGCAGACCCGAAGGTCTGCCTTTGTTCGTTTAGGTTGTCCTGTTCTTAAGGCTTGTTCGTTTTGGTGTTGCTCGACTCGGTGGGAGTTTTGGGACCGAAACGGATGCTGGTGGCGATGAGTTTGCCCTCCGCGTCTTTGTGATACTGACCTGCGACCATGTCGCCCACGGCGCCGTCGGCGAGGGTGGCGGGTTTGCTCTGCTTGGTGATCTTGGTTTCCGAGGTGATCTGAAAAGTTTCTTTGCCGACCGATAGCGTCTTGGCGTTGTTATCGATGGCTTTGATGTTGCCATGAAAGGGAATGCCGTTGTTGCTGGTTTTCTTTGCCGGAGCCGCTTTCTTTACGGGCGCGTTGGTTGAATCCTGCGCGCGCAGTGCGACGGGTGTTCCGACCAGGGCAATCGCCAACATGCCCGCGAAGCCGGAGAGTATGAGTTTTTTCATAGGGTAATTTTGATTGGATATCGGAAAATCGACAGAGTTAGTGCTACCAAATTGGAGGCGGGAGGCAAGTAAAAAAGCTCCAAATCCCAAGTTCCAAGTTCCAAGAAATCCCAAATTCTCAAACTCTAAACCGCACGGAGATGTAGATTGGGATTGGAGCTTGGATTTTGGAGCTTTCCTGGAATTGCGAAGGCGTTTACCAGCTCCCATCAACCAGCGTGCCAGTGACGCTTTTGGCGAGTTGATCGGCGAGGTCGGGCATGGCCTGGCGCTCGGAACTGGTAAGGTCGGAGCCGACGCGGACCAACGTGTAAGCGGTGGCGGTCCAGTTGGTGGAGACGCCGCTGGTGACGTTGCGCGCGGTGATCTTTGCTTCCACGTTCACGCGAAAATCCTTCACGGTCAGCACGTCGTGCGGCTCAAAATTCAATTCGTGACGGTCGTACTTGGTAACGGTTCCCGTCACGATAATGTCGGCGTCGCCGCGGGTGGCGAGGCGATAGGTGCCATCGCGCTGGATGTTTTGTCGGAGCGCAGTGGTGACGGCATCGCCGAGGCGTGGTTCGAGTGTGTGATTCAGGAACGGTGTGATCTGGATTTTCTTCTCGCCTGCGGTCAGGCCGTTGGTGGGGCCGACGGTGTAGCCGCAGCCGGCAAGTAACGTTGCCACGACAACCAGCGCAACCATCTGGATGAATGGATTGGTGGATTTTTGGATTCCTGTCGGGCAGTTATCCATTAATCCATTAATCCATTGATCCATGGGTTTCGAGCGCTTGATCACTTCGTCGTCGGTTGCGGTTGGAGGCGCTTGTTCAAGGCTTCGATGCGCTCGCGGGCTTGCGTGGCGTAGAACGAATTGGGTTCGCCGAGGAGAAGATTCACGACTTCGTTGTAATAGATCTTCGCGGAAATCAATTTGCCGTGCTTTTCGTAATATTGACCGATGGTGAAATTGCCGCGGGCCTGCTCGTCCTTGAGCGAGCCGATGATTTTTTGCGATTCCGGCACGCGGGTATCGTCCGGATACAGCGTCATGAAATCAGTGAACGTATCGATGGCCTGGCCGGCGGTGCTTTGATCGTATTCGGCGGTTTGGGCCTGCTTCTGGTAGGCGAGACCGGCGCGAAATTCGGCATTGGCGGCGATGGGTTGGCGGTCGTGATAACGGTCAGCGGCGGTTTCGTAGGCCTTGGCGGCGTCAGGAAAATTCTTCTGCTTTTCCCGCGCCTCGCCGATTTTCATTTGGGCCTGGGGCGCGATGGTGCTGAACGGAGCGTCTTTCACAATCTTGCCATACATGTCGGCGGTTTTATCCATTGAGGGGAAGAAGGGGATGTAGGTCCAGAGGCGGAACCATTGGCCGGCGAGGAAGCGATTGGCGATCTCGTATTGGCGAGCGAGGATTTTATCGCAATCGACGTAGCTCGGGTATTTATCGAGAACTTTTTGGTATTCTTTGAAGGCGCGTTCGTCCTGGTGTTTGGCTTCGTAGCATTGGCCGACAATGTATTGGGCTTGCGGCGCGTAATCCGAGAGCGGCCAGACTTTGACCACGCGATGAGCGGCGCGGAGGGCGGTGCTGTAATCCTTTTTGTCGAGCGCATCCTGGGCGACGACCAATTGATCCTTGGCGCGGGTGCGCATCCAATTGCCGCCTTCGCCGACGGGTTCGTAAATCCAACCTTCACCGGGCGTGTAAATCAGGGGCGCAGGTGAGCGATAAGGCAGAAGCATCGCGCATCCGAAGGCGAGGAACAGGAAAACGAACCGGCGATTCATGCGCGGCACGTTAGCGACGGGCCTTGAGCAAGTCAAGGCAGGGCGCTTCAACTTTGAGGGATTGGGCATTCAATGAACATCGACAGTGGAACGGGCGGGATGTTCGAAATGTGACTGTGCGAAAACATCCAACAACCAAAGATCAATTCGACTTGCGAGCAACCTCATTTCGGCAAATCCGCCGAACGGAGATAGATCACATAACTCACAGTAGAGGGGTGTTCGTGCGGAATCAGCCACACTTGAACATTCAGTCTCGCGCCAGCCTCGTCATGATTGAGCGACCCCCAGAACGGCTGCCCCTCGTGCAATCTATGCGTCATTACCGTGAGGAAATCCTCGCACTGGGTGTGAAGCGCCCTGTTCAGTTCGTCACGAATCACCGTCGCAACTGTCATACATGCATTTGTGCCGTCTGGCACGGTGACCACGCCCTTCCACGAAGTTCGATAGCATTGTTCGAGAAGATCCGTTTCTCCGTCTCTTATCTCAGGTGCAGTAACCAAGAAACCGTGGCTATGAAATGCTGATTCCGGTCGAAAACCAAAATTACTGTAAGAATACCAGTCTCTCTCGGCCGTCCGCGTATGCTGACAGCCGCAAAACATCAAGACTGCACAAGCCGTCGAAATGATAATATGAATGCGACAAAGCATTTGACGGCTAAAATCCGAAGAGCGCCAAATCTTACCCCTTAAAAACCACCATCACGGCGTAGTCGCTCAGGACTTTTTGGGAGCCGATGTCGACGTGAGTGTAGGTAAGGGGCGTGATGCTGATGATGTTGGCTTCGCCGGTTTTCTGGAGGAAATTAGTGACGAATTCGTCGAATTTGTCGTGGCCGACTTCAATGCAATCCGTGTGCCGGATGGTTTTCACCCGTATCACTTTGTCGAAGTTCTTGGCGGCTCCTTCCAGGGTGGCAACCTTCGGCTTGGCGATGAGGCTGTCGGTGGTCTTGCGGACGGGGACCTTGAGATGCCGTTCAATCTTGGCCGCCGCAGATGACGCGATGGGATTGGATGGATTCATGCCCTCCGCCGGCGTGCCGCCGAATGTCGGTAAGCCATGCGGGCTATCCGCGCCATTCGTGCGCGTGCCTTTGGTGCCCGGCTGGGGGATGGTGATGGTTTCCTCGCACGACGGGCACTCGATTTGGCTACCGGCACCGGAAGCATCGACCTCAAGTTCCTGTTCGCAGTTGGGGCAGTTGAAGATGATGTCCATAATCAAGTGTGGGTTGATTGTGACCGCATTGATAGAATAAAAGGGCCTCGCTGCTATTACCAGCAAAAAACAGAAAGATTGGCGCGCCGAACGCCCGCTCGCCCTGTTCTGAAGGCGCCCAACTTACCGCGCCGGTGCTCGGCGCTCCATTCGGGGGGAAATTTTTCGCCTGCCCTTGCAAGGGGGGCCACTCGACCTTAATTTGCTTCCGCATGTCAAAATCGTCCGTGCGGTCCGCGATCCGGCTTCGGGGCGTCCGCCACAATAACCTTAAGAATTTCGATCTCGATCTTCCGCTCAATCAGTTGATTGTGGTGACCGGCTTGAGCGGTTCCGGGAAAAGTTCGCTGGCGTTTGACACGCTGTTCGCCGAGGGGCAACGGCGGTATATCGAGACCTTTTCTCCCTACGCGCGGCAGTTTTTCGATCGGATGGACAAGCCGCAGGTGGATAGCATCGAGGGCATTCCGCCCGCCATCGCCATCGAGCAGCGCAACGCCGTGAAAACGACGCGCTCGACCGTCGGGACGATGACGGAGATTGCGGACTATATGAAAATGTTGTGGCCGCACGTCGCGCAGTTGCATTGCCGGCAATGCGGCAAACTCGTGCGCAAGGATTCGCCGCAACAGGTGTGGCAGGCGGTGAATGATGAATTGCGAATGGCGAATGGAGAAGCGGCGACGCCGGGCGAAGTGCTCATCACATTTGATGTTCCATTGGCCGAAAAGATTTCGTTGGAGGAATCGCTGGCGCTGGTGTCAAAGCAAGGCTATCAGCGGCTGCTGGTGGGTGAAGAAATTGTGAGATTGGATGAAGTGCTGGCTCGCCCCTCTCACCTCAACCCTCGCACTTCCTTAACTGTGGTTCAGGATCGCGTGAAGTTGGCCACCGCAAATCGCGCGCGCTTCGTGGAAGCGTGCGAGCAGGCGTATCACTTCGGCAAAGGCAAGCTCGCAATCCGTTTTTTGAACACGGGTCACGGATCACGGATCACGAAATTTTCTAATCGTCTGCATTGCGCCAACTGCGACATCGAATACCGCGAGCCCACGCCGGCCTTGTTCAGCTTCAATCATCCGGTCGGCGCGTGCCCGACGTGCAAGGGCTTTGGACGCGTGATTTCAATCGATTACGATTTGGTGCTTCCCGATCGGTCCAAAACGCTGGCCGAGGGAGTCGTGAAGCCTTGGTTGGTAGGCCATGGGTTGGAATCGCAGAGCGATTTGATGAAGGCGTGCCGGGAATTGGAAGTCCCCACGGATGTACCGTTCGAAAAGTTGCCGAAGAAATGGCAGGACTTTGTGATTCAGGGCGAGCCGGACTACGGCAAGGACGAAGAACACGAGTGGCCCCGCGCGTGGTATGGCGTGAAGGGGTATTTTCGCTGGCTGGAATCGAAGTCTTACAAAATGCACGTGCGCGTGTTGCTCTCGCGGTATCGCGCCTACACGACCTGCCCCGAATGTAACGGTGCGCGCTTTCAACCGGAGACGTTGCTGTATCTGACGACCGTAGCCGCGGACGTCAGTCCGCGCAAAAATCGAGAGGGACGTTCAGCGCCGACTAATGTCGGTAGCCACGAAAAGTTGACGCTCGCGGATTTTTATCAGCTCCCGATTCGCGACGCACTGACCTTCGTGAATCATTTTACAGAAACAAAAAATGCAAAAGCGAACGATCCAATTGGTTTGGTATTCAGCGAAGTGCGCTCGCGCTTGGGATTTTTGAATGACGTGGGATTGAGTTATCTCACGCTGGATCGTCCGACGCGGTCGCTTTCAGGCGGCGAAACCGAGCGGGTCAACCTGACTACCTGCCTCGGGACGCGGTTGGTGAACACGCTGTTCGTGCTGGATGAGCCGAGCGTGGGATTGCATCCGCGCGACACGGAACGATTGGTGCGCATCCTGGAACAGTTGCGCAACGCCGGCAACACCGTGGTCGTCGTCGAACACGAGGCGAGCGTGATGCGCGCGGCGGACCAGATCGTGGATATCGGTCCGGGACACGGCGCGACGGGTGGACAGGTTGTTTTTCAAGGAACGTATCGCGACATTTTGAAGAGCAAAGATTCGCTAACCGGCGAATACTTGAGCGGGCGCAAGGAAATCGAGATTCCTGAGCGACGGCCGGTGAACTTGCGCGCGGCTGCCGACAAAGAGGAGTTGGCGCGGCAGGGATTTGCGCTGAACGAGCGCGCGGAAAACGCAGACCGCCGGCAAGATGTCAGCGACACGTTGAAACTCAGCCACGCGACGCGGCATAATTTAAAGGATGTGTCCGTGGAAATTCCGCTGAGCCGGTTCGTTTGCGTCACGGGCGTGAGTGGTTCGGGAAAAACGACGCTTGATGCGCGAAGTGTTGTTGCCGGCATTGGAGGCGAAACTCAGGACACAAGCGGCGGAATTAAAAATGGCCGCGAAAGCTTCTGAGCGCATGGATACTGACGAGGACGAGGGAGATGAGAGCGGTGGTTTGGAAACACGCAACACGGAACACGCAACACGTCTCGAAGGTTTCGAAAATCGTGAACCGCGTGGTGCTCGTGGACCAATCGGCGCTCGGCAAAACGCCCCGGTCGAATCCCGCCGTTTACATCGGCGCGTTCGATGACATTCGCGAGGTCTTTGCGCAATCGGAAGTGGCGAAGCAACGCGGGTTGAACGCCAGCGCGTTCAGTTTCAATTCCGCCCAGGGCCAATGCGAGCGCTGTCGCGGCGCGGGGTTCGAAAAAATCGAAATGCAATTTCTCAGCGACGTGTTCATTCGCTGCCCGGAATGCGACGGACGGCGCTATCGCCCACATATTCTGGAAGTGAAAGTGCGCGGGACAGAGAAGGCGTGGAGCATCGCGGATGTGCTGGAGGCGACGGTGGACGAGGCGTTCGAATTTTTGCGCGATTTTCCGGAATTGCGTTCGGCGGTGCGCGCCGCCGAGAGCCTGAAGTTGTTGCAGGAAGTGGGATTGGGCTATTTGCGCCTCGGCCAGCCGATCAACACGCTGTCGGGTGGCGAAAGCCAGCGCTTGAAATTGGTGCGGCATTTGGCGGAGGCAGTAAATGAAATTGGCGACGGTCACAGACCACCGCTACAGAAGGGGACGCTCTTTTTGTTTGATGAGCCGACGACGGGCTTGCATTTCGATGATGTGCGCGTGTTGCTGAAGGTGTTTCAACGGCTCGTGGACGCCGGACATTCGGTTGTGGTCATTGAACATAATTTGGATGTGATCAAATCGGCGGACTGGGTGATTGATCTCGGGCCGGGCGCGGGGGATGAAGGCGGAACCATCGTCGCGCAAGGGACGCCGGAGGAAATCGCCGCGTGCGAGCAAAGCCCGACGGGGAAATTTTTACAAGACTTGCTGCCGGGAGCGGTCTCGCGTTTTCCCAATGGCAATTCAGGTCGCGGCGAAACTCGTTATCCAAAATTAACCGGAGTCACTCGATAATATGCTGCGCACCCCAGAGGAATTGAATTCAGCGGACGCGATCGTGATTCACGGCGCGCGCGAGCATAATTTGAAAAATTTATCGCTAGTGATTCCACGCGACAAATTTGTCGTCATCACGGGCGTCAGTGGTTCGGGCAAGAGCACGCTGGCGTTTGATTTGATTTTTGCCGAGGGACAGCGGCGCTTCCTGGATTCGATGAACGTCTATGCGCGGCAATTTGTTGAGCAGATGGCGCGTCCGGACGTGGATTTGATCACAGGAATCCCGCCGACTGTGAGCATCGAGCAGCGGAATTCTCGCGGCGGCGGCAAGAGTACGGTGGCAACCGTGACGGAGATTTATCATTTCGTACGTTTGCTGTTCGCGCGACTCGGCACGCAGTATTGCCCGGATTGCCAGTTGCCGGTGCAGGCGCAGACGCGGGATGAATTGGGGCGCGGCTTGCAGCGTGAACTGAAAGCGCGCGGCGATTTGTTGTTGCTCGCGCCGGTGGTGAAAAACCGGAAAGGGTTTCATTCCGATGTGGCGGAATGGGCTGCGAAACATGGCTATGCGGAGATTCGTGCCGATGGAAAAATGTTTTCCACGCGTGATCAATTCCGGCTGGATCGCTTTCGCGAGCATGACGTGGAAATTGTGACCGGCGTTTTGGAAAAGAGGTTGAAGCATTCGATTAAGTCGCCACAACGGCTGATTGATGAAACTTTGACGCTCGGCCACGGCATGTTGCTGGCGTTGGATAATCATAAAAAGGTGAGCATCCATTCCACGGAACGCTCGTGTCCGAAGTGCCGGCGCTCGTTCGAGCCGCTGGACCCGAAAAATTTCAGCTACAACTCGCCGCAAGGCTGGTGCCCGCGCTGTCGCGGGTTCGGCGAACTGTTTTACATGCCGGAAGATGTGGACCGCGGCGCGCGCGAGGATGCGATTGCGGAATCGTGGTATGAATGGCAGGAGGGCGAGCGGGAGCTTTGCCCGGATTGCCATGGAGCGCGATTGAATCCGGTCGCGCGGGCGGTGCGGTTGGCGGCGGGGCACGCTTCCGAAAAAGCCGCACCGACGATCGATACCTACTCCCAGATGTCGGTGGAATCGGCGGAAGAGGTGTTTCACAAAATGAAATTCCGCGGACGCGAAGCGGAGATTGCGCGGGATATTTTGCCGGAAATCCGCGAGCGGCTGAAATTTTTGTGTGAAGTGGGGCTCGGATATTTGCAGCTCGGGCGCGGCGTGCCGACGTTGTCCGGCGGCGAAGCGCAGCGCATTCGGCTGGCGGCGCAACTGGGATCGAATTTAAGCGGCGTACTCTACGTGCTGGATGAACCGACGATTGGTTTGCACGCACGCGACAATGAGCAACTGCTGGCGACGCTGGAGAAATTGCGCTCGCGCGGTAATTCGGTGGTGGTGGTGGAGCACGATGAGGAGACGATGCGGCGCGCGGATTTCATCGTGGATTTGGGCCCGGGCGCGGGAGTGCACGGCGGGCAGATGGTGGCGGCAGGGACACTGAAGGAATTGCTGCAACACCCGGAATCGCTGACGGGAAAATTTCTGCGCGCGCATAAGAAATATCCGACGCGGGGGCAGCGGCGACCGGTTGAGGAGCGTGCGCCACGGCGGGGAAAAAATCAGAGCCTCCTCACGTCGGCTCCTACAGGGAATGAATGGATGACGCTGCATCATGCGGCAAAAAATAATTTGAAGGACCTGACGGTGAAATTTCCGCTGGGGCGGTTGGTGGTGGTGACCGGCGTGAGCGGGTCGGGGAAGAGCACGCTGATAAGAGAATGTTTATTGCCTGCATTGACCCAAACTCTGAAATCGGGAAAAACGCAACACGCAACACGCAACACGCACCTGACCGGCCTCGAATCCATCAAGGCAGTCTACGAAGTGGACCAATCACCCATCGGCCGCACGCCGCGATCGATTCCGGCCACCTACGTGGGCGTGTTCGATGAGATTCGGAAATTGTTCGCGCAAGTGCCGGAGGCGCGATTGCGCGGATATTCTCCCAGCCGATTTTCCTTCAACAGCGCGCAGGGGCGATGCCCGGAATGCGAAGGCGCGGGGCAGATCAAGCTGGAGATGAATTTTCTCCCGCCGGCATTCGTGCGCTGCGAAACGTGCGAAGGCTGCCGGTTCAATCGCGAGACGCTGGACGTCGAATACAACGGCAAAAATATCGCGCAAGTGCTGGAGCTTTCGGTGGAGGAAGCGATGGAATTTTTCAGCAGTATGCAGAAGATCAAGCGTCCGCTGCAGGCGTTGTGCGATACCGGCCTGGGTTATTTAAAACTCGGCCAGCAAAGTCCTACGCTCAGCGGCGGCGAAGCGCAGCGCGTGAAACTGGTGACGCATCTGTTGACGGGACTGAAAGAATCGCAGCAACAACAACTGTTCGACGCAAACGAGAAGGGACTCAAAGCCAGTCCCGATGCGAAGCCGCCGAAGCGAAATATTTTTATTCTGGAAGAGCCGACGATTGGATTGCACATGGCTGACGTGCAGCGGTTGGTGGACGTGTTGCAACGACTCGTCGATGCCGGGCATTCGGTGATTGTGATTGAGCACAATCTGGATTTAATCGCGGAGGCGGATTGGCTGATCGATCTCGGACCGGAAGGCGGGCAGGGCGGGGGACGCGTCGTGGCGGAAGGGACGCCCGAGCATGCGGCGCTCTCAAAACACTCGCACACGGGGAGGTTCTTGCGTAGCGTTTTGAAGTAACGCACGGATGAGTTCGTCCTATAGAGAGATTCTGGAAGGCCAAATGATTTTGCGAGCGGCGCCGGGGCCGCGGCATGAATTGATTTGCGGCCGGTTGCACGCGATCATTCATGCGAGCGTGGCGAATCTTAGTTCCACGAAATTGCTCGCGCCGCGCACGCAGGTGAAACTTTCGTCGGACACGACGGTTTGCCCGGATTTGGCGCTCGTGGCACGCGCGACGGGCAAACTGTGGCTCGTGGCGGAGATCGTGAATTCCGGGGATCACCAGCCGGACACGGTCATCAAAAAACAAATTTACGAGGAGATGCGATTGCCGCGGCTATGGATGGTGGACCCGCGCTATGACAACGTGGAAACCTATCACGGGAGCGAATACGGATTGATGCTGAAAGGAATCCTGGCGGGGCGCGAGGAATTATCCGAGAAATTGATTCCGGAATTTCACGTGGTGGTGAAGGATTTGTTCGCGGGGTGAACGGGCGAGGGGTCAGGCCTTGGGCAATTCGCCCTGCCATTGATCAGGGTCCAACAGAATTCCGCCGGCTTCTTCAATAGCCTGAGCGCGCAAAACGTAGCTCACATAAATGTCGCGGCCGACATAATCCAATAGCTTCACCCAAACTTTTTCGCTTTTGAACAAATCGTAATAGTTGCTCGTGGCTTCGTTTTTCTTATCGCGGGTTTTGCTCTTGAGAGCTGCCAGGGTCTGGCGCACAAACGTGGCGGTCTTGGGTGCGCCGAGGCTTTGAAGCAAATTGACGAATGCCTTAACATCTTGTGGTTTCTGGTGCGCGAGGCTGTCGAAGCCATCACTTTCCAGCATCAAATTCATGGCGTAAACCGTGAAAAACCCGTTTTCTTTGGGAGGCATGTCCCAGGTCTGAATCGGAGTTCCGACAAATCTGCTATTGTAGCGGGTGTCCATCCACATGCCGATGGCTTCGAGACCTTCCTTGGCTTGTTTGGTGGTGATTTTGCTGGCCACAATGCGATTTAATGCCTGATTTATGATGATTTCAAGGGGTTTGTTTGGAGTGCCGCGGAACAGCCATATGTCGCTCTGTAAATCGTTCATCGGGCGCATTACCCGGGGCTTCACACCGGGCTGTCCTTTTGCAGATTCTCAACCTTGAGTTAAGACGTACGAATGCCTCGCACGAGGTTTCGGGCTTGTTTTTTCCTTCGCGGCAATCAATCTTAGCACGGCAACGGAGAGGTGGCCGAGTGGCTTAAGGCATACGCCTGGAAAGCGTACGCACCTCAAAAGGGTGTCGAGAGTTCGAATCTCTCCCTCTCCGCCAGTTTGATTTTAATGGATTTTCGCGCTGACGCGCGAGGATGGTCGTAGGGTCGGAATTGAATTCTGCCACATAATTCCACGGGTTTTTGAACTCCACCGTCAACGATTTATCCGCCACCTGTAAGTTCGAACCAATCTTTTTGAGGAAATCGCGTCTTTTCTCAAGATTTCCTTCGGCGAGCAAAAAAGTGGCTTGTTTGGCCTCGTTTACGAACTGGATGACCGGTTCGAACCGATTCCGGCGATTGTCTTCAAGCGCCTCCAATTGACCCTTCAATTCCGCCTTGCGGTTGACCAGAATATGTTTCTTTAAAACGTATTCTGGCTCGGTAATCTGTTCGTCCAAGCGCATATCGAGCAACAGGTCGATCTGCCTCTCGCAGGCCGCTAAATCGGCCTTAAGCCGCGTTTTAGCGGCTTCTTGGGCCTTGGCAGCACTCTCGCGGTCACTTTCAAGCGCAGAGGTGATTTTATCTGCAATTACAGCCTCAAGCGCCACCTTCGAAATGACGCCGTCAATCTGCGTAACCATTGCCTCCTCCCGAACGCATTTCTGCGTGCACGGCTTAACGCGCTTCGTGCATCGCAAATAGTTGTGACCCTTCTGTGTCTCGATGGTGATGAAGCAGCCGCATTCGCCACAGCGGAAAACTCCGCGATACAGATACGGTTTCAATTGAGGGGTCTTGGGCTTGCTTTTCTGCTGCATGACTTCCTGCACCTGGTCAAACAATCGTTTGGAAATGATCGGCTCATGAATGCCTTCGTGAAGTTCGCCGTTGAAATCCATCAACCCGTAGTAAAATGGATTTTTGAACATCTTCTGGTAATTCGACGTGGACATGAGGTTTCCCTGACTTGAGCGTAAGCCGATTTCATTCATGCGCTGGCGTACTTCATAAAGCGGAAAGTTGCCGGTCGCATAAAGCTGAAAGGCTTTGCGGACGAGCGGAGCTTTGTCCGCATCGACGACAATGCACCTCTTGTTCCGGTCACCCAAATATCCAACTGGCGCGCGAGCCGGCCAGACGCCGTTGCGCAACTTTTGCCGAAAACCCCTTTTGATGTTTTCGGATAAATTGTCGATGTAATATTTGCTCTGGCAGAAGGCGATGTTAAGCATGAATTTCCCATGCGCTGTGGGCTCAAAGCGGAAGGTGGGGAATCTCAAGTCTTGGATTTTCCCGGTGTCGGCAAGATATACGATCCTTCCTCCGTCCACGCTGTTCCTTGCCAAGCGGTCGGGATGCCATGCGAGAATGCCCTGTGCCTTACCTTTCTCGATCTCACTCAACATGAGATTGAACTGCGGGCGTCCCGGCGCTTTGGCTGTCCGGCTTTCTTCGAACGTGCGGATTACGGTGAGTCCGTCGCGCTTGGCAAATTCATGCAACTCGAAAAGCTGCGCTTGAATCGAGAGGACTTGGCGGTCGCTTTCGTCGGTTGATTTGCGAACGTATATGAAAAATTTATGGGAGGAAACGTTTGTCCTAACAACCAGATCGTGAGACTGGCTTAGGGGATAAAGTGGTTGACACTCCAATGATAGAGGGAGTGTTAACATGAAAGAGAAGACCGTAGTAGAGAAGAAGAGGAACAGCCCCCCGAGGGGGGCTGGCGGCGCGAAAAAATCGCGCCGTTATACGCCGGACGAAAAACTGAAAGCCGTCCGGCTGCGGCTCGAGGAAGGGTTCAGCGTGCAGGACGTCTGCGGCGAGATGGGTATGGCCGTCAGCTGTCTGCATAATTGGATCCATCGGTATCAGAAGTTCGGAGAGGTAGGTCTGCAAAAGACTGAAAGCAGTAAGCGCGCCCCCAAGTTACCCGCGCCGATCACGGAGAAGATCGTCGAGTTGAAGCAGCAAAATCCCGGCTTCGGCATCAAGCGGATCAGTCAGCTATTGCGCCGGTGCTTCTTTTTACCGGCCAGCCCGGAGACGGTGCGCCGGCATTTGCACGAAGCCGAGTTGATGCCGCCCTCCAAGCCGCCCAAACAACGGAACATTACGCGGCCCCGGTTCTTCGAACGGGCCACACCCAACCAGATGTGGCAGACGGACATCTTCACCTTCCGGCTGGGTGGCCGTTATGCGTATCTCATCGCCTTCATGGATGATTACTCGCGCTTCATCGTGGGGGCCGACTTGTTCCGCAGTCCCACGGCCAATGCCGTGATTGAAGTCTACCGGGTGGCGGTAGGCGAGTATCAGCCACCCAGGGAGATGCTGACCGACAACGGGCGGCAATACACCAGTTGGCGTGGCACCAGCCGCTTCGAAGCGGAGCTGAAAAAGGATCATGTGGCTCACTTTAAATCCCGGCCGCAACATCCGATGACACTCGGCAAAGTCGAACGCTTCTGGTCCACGATCTGGCAGGACTTCCTGGTGCGTGCCCAGTTCGACAGCTTCGAGACGGCGCGCGAGCGGATCAAACTCTGGATCAAACATTACAACCACAAGCGTCCCAACCAGGGGATCGAGGGGCTATGTCCAGCGGACCGCTTCTTCGAGATCCAGAGTGAACTGCGTAAGACCATTGAAGCGGGCATTCAGGAGAACCTGCTGGAACTGGCGCTACGCGGCAAACCGCAGGCACCCTTCTATATGGTTGGCCGCATGGACGGCCAGTCCGTCGTGCTCCGCGCCGAAAAAGGCAAACTCAAACTCAGCGTCAGCGATCAGCAAAACCAGGAACAAGAACTTGTCTATGACCTCAACCAAGACTCCCAACGAAAAGACGGAACGCAAAAAGAAGGGCAGCAACACGGCGAACCACAGCGCACAGGACAAGGTCCAGGCAGTGCTGGCGGTGTGGACGGAACGCTGCAAGCCGGCGGAGGTCTGCCGGCAGCTCAACATCAACTGGATCACCTTCAACCACTGGCAACGCCGGGCGATGGAAGGAATGCTCCAGGCTCTGGAGAGCCGGGTCAACCTGACCAAGGGCGAAGCCTTGAGCCCACGGCTCCAGGCCTTGCTCCAGAACCGGCAACGTTCAGCGACGGCGCAAAAACTAACCAACCGCTTGGAACAGATAAACAAGCTTGCCAGCCCGCCCTCACTTCCGGCAAAAACGGAGTAGATGAATGCCAAAGCCAGACAGCGGGCGGAGGTCATCTTCAAAGTCCGCTCCGGCCAGATGACAGCCACGGCGGCAGCCCAGGAGCTGGGCATCAGCCGCCAGCAATATTACCAGTGGGAACAACGAGCCCTGCAAGCGCTGCTCTCCTCGCTGGAGGATCAGCCAACGGGCCGGCCCAAAATCCCGACGAACCCGGAGAAAGAACAACTCCAATGCCGGGTGGCACAACTCGAACAACAGGTGCAGGATTACCAACAGAAGGAACACCTGTGCCAGTTGTTAAACCAATGGGAACAGAGCGATCTGAAGCCCAGTAAAAAAAACCCAAAATGATCCGCGACCTCCTGCATCAACTCGAGCGCACGAAAAAGGAAACTCATTTTTCGTGGCGCCGACTTTGCGGCTTGGTGCCTTACTCCAGCGTCATGCGCTGGCGCCACCGGCAACGGACCGGCTTGCCCTTGTGGCAATGTCCCGGCCCTAAAAAGTCAGTGCCGTTGAACTGGGCGGAGTTTTATCCGCTCCTGCGGCAACTGAACCACGGCCGGGTGCGCACGCAAGGCACGGGCGAACTGTATCAACGGTTCGCCCAGGCCATCTCTCGTCGTCAGTTCGCCGGGTTGGTGCAGGATCGTCGTCAGGATCAACTCCATGCCATGAAACGCATTGACTGGCTCCGGCCTGGATTAGCCTGGTCGTGTGATGCCACCCAATATGGCGATGACCAAATCATCCCTGTGGAAGATCTGGCCTCGCGCTATCGCTTTCAGCCGCTGCTGCTGCACCGGCTCGACGGCCGCCAAATCGCCCTCCATCTGGAAAACCTGTTCCGCCAACACGGAGCACCGTTGTTCCTGAAACGCGATAATGGTTCACCCTTCAATCACCAACAGGTCGATGAGGTGCTTGCCCGCTTCGGCGTGTTGCCCTTGAATAATCCACCGCACTTTCCCCGCTACAACGGCGGCATGGAAAAAAGTATCCGCGACTTTAAAGCCGCCCTGGCCTTGCGCCAGTCCCGGAAATCATCTGAACTTGGCTTGCTCGCTGAAGTCGTCGCCCACGAACTCAATCACCACCCGCGGCGCTGCCTCAAGGGCCGCACCGCCTGCGTCGTCTTTCACGACGACGCCCAATATCTGCGCTGGACCAAACGCCAACGCAAAACCATTTTTCGTTTGCTGCTCCACGAGTTCGGAGCAATGATCGAAAAAACGGCCGATGGACATCAACCCAAACCCGCCACTCTGTGGCGGGTCACTGTGGAATCCTGGCTACGCCGCCAGGGCCTGATCGCCATTCGCCAAAACAAAACCGAAAATGTGTCACCCACTTTTCCTAAAATCTGGTCTCATAATTAAGTTGGGACCACAGGAGAGCGAAGACTGCCGCGCCGAGGCGCAGCGAAGGCGGGCCATGCGTTCGGACCAAGAGTTCCGAGCTACGACTCGGCAAGCCAGAATGAACTTCTACTACGTTTACATTCTGCAAAATGAATACAACCGGTTCTACGTTGGAAGGACTGAGGATTTAAAAGCGCGTCTTCGAAAGCACAACGCCGGCGAGGTGCCCCATACATCCAAGTTTCGTCCCTGGAGCATCAAAACTGCAATTGCTTTCACCAATGAAGAGAAGGCCCGCGAGTTTGAAAGATATCTTAAAAGTTCCTCTGGGCGGGCTTTTGCAAAAAAGCGTCTATGATTCGGCTTGGAGCGCAGCGGAGAGCGAAGACTACCGCGCCCGAAGCGCAGCGAAGGGGGCAGGTTTATGCACTGCCGACGGGACGCCGGCTCCCAGGCTTTGAATACACCCACTTCGATTGTTGTCTAACCTTAGCGTGATTCAATTTGTAAAACCGCCAGTCGTCTTTGTTTTGGCGGGGTTTTTCCTGCTGCTCCACCCTCGCATTGTCCAGGCCAAACTTGTCCCCGAGACGCACATGATGGTTCGCACCAATGCGACGGAAAGCGCCAACTGGCACACGGTGAGGATTGAGCCCGGGCCGCGCGCGCCGAAGATTCATTTTTACAACAAACTGAACCCGATTTGGTGGTTGAAGAATAGTGATGATCCAGTGCCGCCCGGTTGGTACCGGCCGGATGAAAAACATCGGAAGATGTTATGGAGTTTCCGGAACCCCCTGCATAATTTTGATTTTTATGTGATTGGTGTGGCGGACAAAAATTTTTGTCGCAGCGGGCAATATCCGAGGCTGAACGGGGATCCGAACGGAGGGTGGGATTTTGAGGCGGCACGGTACAAGTTTTTCTACCTGCCGTTTGTTTCCTATCATCGGGAGAATTTTGATTTTTATTTCGGATGGCGGAATCGCGGAAATTTCGGGATCAAATTCAATTTTGGTTCAAAAAAAGAGGAAAAGCCGGAGACAACGGCGGGCGAATTGAAGCAGGGCTCAGGCTGATTCGGAGGAGCATATTGAGACGGAGTAGTTACCCCAGTGAACGAAGGATTCCATTCGGAAACTATCGGGAGAGATGAGTCTTTCTCTTTTCAGAAATGAACAAATCTTGCCTCGCGGCGTCCAACCGGTGATAATTAAGTAACTGTTTATTTACAAGTTGTTTATAATGAAAAAAACTGTTTTGATTTTGGGACCGGTCACCGCGGCGTTGCTGCTGGCCGGTTGTGTTGAGCGGCGCGTGGTTTATGTGCATGATCAGGCGCCGCCGCCGATGCCGCCACCGACCGCGACGGTGGTAACACCCCCGCCACAAGCGGAAGTCGCGCCGGAAGTGCCGCCGCCGGGCGAAGTGCCGCCGCCGCCGCAAACCGAGGTAGTGACGATTGCTCCAGGACCGGAGTATGTCTGGGTGGGCGGTGCCTGGGCGTGGCACGGTGGCTGGGTCTGGGCTCCGGGGCGATGGTCCATGCGTCCGCATCCGCATGCGGTATGGTACGCAGGACATTGGGAACGGCACGGCCGCCGGTCGGTGTGGGTTGGCGGATATTGGCGCTGACCGTTTGTGCTTAAAGATTGAATCGGGTCGATCGGGTGATCGATCCGATTTTTAATGTACGAATATACGATTTACCATTGACGCGCGTTCGGAGAAAGGCCGCCGTTTTTAATGGTCAATCGGCAATCCTCAATCGCAAATCATTGGTAGCTCTTCTCCATGTCATGGATGCGGGGCCAGACGGGGGAGGTGGGCAGGGTGCGATCTTTTACTTCGTTGAAAATGCGTTTGGCTTCCTGGGGATTCTGGCGCGTGAGCAACAAAACGTAATCCAGTTCAATCCAGGCTTTGCGCGGATCCTGCACGGTGGGGCCATAGAGCTTAAGCCAGTTGCCGAGCGCGTCGGCGCCTTGCTGCTCGGCTGTTTGCAACGAGGGGGCGTATTGGTAGGGCATTCCGGGCAGGGTGTCCGGGTTGACGGCGGCAGCCGCGGCGGTTTTCGCGTCCGCTTCTTTTTCGTCCGAAACTTTTTGCCAATAGTCAAACATTTGCCACGCCCCGAGCGCCACGGCGACAACAATTACGATGGTGATTAATGTTTTGGTCATGATTCTTCGATGCGCTCGACGCGGGCGCCGAGTTTGCGCAGTTTGAGGTCCATGTTTTCGTATCCGCGATCCAAATGATAAATGCGATTCACTTGCGTGGAACCTTTGGCGACCAGGCCGGCAATCACCAGCGCCGCGCTTGCGCGCAAATCGCTCGCCATGACGGGCGCGCCGCTCAACGGCTTGCCGCCTTTGACGATCGCGCTCGGACCCTCGATTTCAATGTCCGCGCCGAGGCGGGCGAGTTCGCTGACGTGCATGAAGCGCGATTCGAATATGCGTTCGGTGATGATGCTGATGCCGGGCGTGAGCGTCATCAGGGCCATCATTTGCGCCTGCACATCGGTGGGAAAACCGGAATAGGGCAGAGTGGTGACGTCGATGGGTTTTAATTTTCCCTTGCGCGAAACGGTGACGGCGGAGCCTTTGCGTTCAATCTTCACGCCGCAATCGTGCAACTTGTCGAGCACGGCATGCAAGTGATCGGCGCGCGCGCCGCGCAGCGTGACCTCGCCGTTCGTGGCGGCGGCGGCGATGGCGTAAGTAGCAGCTTCGATGCGGTCGGGAATGACTTCGTGTTCCGCGCCGTGAAGTTTTTTCACGCCGGTAACTGTAATGGTCGGGCTGCCGGCGCCGGAAATTTTTGCGCCCATGGCATTGAGGAAATTCGCCAGATCGACAACTTCCGGTTCGCAGGCGGCGCTTTCAATCACCGTCACGCCGTCCGCGAGAGTCGCGGCCATCATCACGTTACCGGTGCCGAGCACCGTTGAACCGGCGCGGCCGCCGAGGAAGGTCGGGGCACCGGCAAGATGTTTGGCGGTAGCTTCCACGTAACCGCTCTCGATGCGGATTTTTGCGCCGAGCGCTTCAAAGCCTTTCAGGTGAAGATTGATGGGGCGCGCGCCGATGACGCAGCCGCCCGGCAGCGAAACCCGGGCCTTTTTGAGGCGGCCCAGCAGCGGGCCCATGATGCAAATCGAGCCGCGCATTTTGCGGACGAGTTCGTAATCGCCCGAGCCCTTGATTTTGTGGGCGTGAATCTCGACGGTGTCCCCCTTCATCTTCACGGTGGCGCCGAGCCATTCCAAAATCTTGGCCATGAATTTGACGTCGCTGAGATTCGGCACGCGGCGAATGACGCACGGTTCGCTGGTCAACAGCGTTGCCGCCATGATGGGCAGCACGGCGTTTTTGGCGCCGCTGATGGTGACTTCTCCGTGCAATGGCACGCCGCCTTTGATCAATAAGCTTTCCATTAAATCTTTTTTTGTAGCGGCGGTCTGTGACCGCCGCAATTTTCGAGCGCCGCTCACAGAGCGTCGCTACAAGGTTGCAACTAAAATTCTCTGCCGCTGAGTGTAGTCCTCGCGGACGGCTTCGACAATCCAGTTTTGGCCGGTAAAAATGGCCCGGACGGCATCGCCCTGGCCATCGCCGAATTCGAGCATGATTTTGCCGCCGGGCTTGAGGAAAGGACGGGCTTCGGCAGAGAGCCGGCGGTAGAAATCCAGACCGTCCGCGCCGCCGTCGAGCGCGCCGCGCGGGTCGAAATTGCGGACTTCGGGGTCGAGCGTGGCGATTTCAGCGCTCGGAATATAAGGAGGATTGCTGATGATGAGATCGAAACCGGTAGTGGCACGGGCATCTTGCCTGTGCGGATCGGTTCGCAGGGGCGAGACGCCCGTGCCACTACTGAGCGCCAAGAAGCCGTCGCCTTGAATGAATTCGATCCGGTCGGTGAGATTATTCTTCGCCGCGTTTTGTTTGGCCAGGTCAAGGGCTTCGGGTGAAATATCGAGCGCCGTGATTTTTGCGGCGGGAGTTTTCGCGGCGAGAGCGATGGCGATGCAGCCGCTGCCGGTGCCGAAGTCCAGGGCAGTTGATGGGTGATGGTTGATGGTTGATAGGAAAGTCCAGCCTGCTTCGGCGAGGAGTTCGGTTTCGGGACGCGGGACGAGCACGTGGCGGTTCACGGCGATTTCCAGGCCGCAAAAAGAGGTCGACCCGGTGATGTGTTGCAGCGGTTCGCGTTGCGCGCGGCGTTTGACAAGTTCGCGGAAAGTGTTGGTTTCGGGTTCGGTCAACGCGCGTTCGAAGTTGAGATATAACTTCATGCGCGGAAGCTTCAGGACGTGCGCGAGGAGCAACTCGGCCTGCAATCGCGGCGAGTCGACATCTTTTTTGGCCAGGAATTCAGCGCTTTTTTGAATGCCCTCAAGGACCGTCATCGCACAGGTGATAACGGATACCGAACGGCAGTCGCAAGTGAACTCTTTGCGGGAAGCACGACGGAATTAAGGGAGCGCGACCCTTTAGGCCGCTTCGGCGCGGGAATATTGAGCGTATGAGAATGCCCGGACCTATTGACTTTATTATGGCGAAGCGACCTAAAGGTCGCACTCGTTTATTTTGTCATGCCGTTGTAGTCGGCAGACATTTGCGGATACAGATTGAAGAAATCGTTCGCGTCGAAACGGCCGCCGAAACGGTTGCGGCGAAGGTTGGCGCGGGCGATTTCATTGCTGACACCAGCGCGGAAAGTGGAGTTGGTATTGGTTACGATGGAATTGGTTCGCGGCCGCGACCCCTGGGCGGTGCCGGTATCGGTCGTAAAATTTGATTCCTGTCCGCCGCCGGCATTTTTACCGTCCTTGTCGAAAAGAGCTTCGCGATGGCGCGTCGGTTCCCAGATGAAAGTGCCGAGGCCTTTTTTGTCGGGCGTCTCAAACATGAGATCGTTCACGTAGCGTTTGCGAGCGGAGTATTCGAGGACCAACAGGCCCTTGTCCGGATAACGTTTGGCGAGGTCGTCGAAATTGTTTTTCCAATCGCCCTCCTTCGCCTGCGCGTAGCAGGACATGCCGATGATATCGAAGTCCGTGCCGCGCTTGATGAAATTATCGAGCCATTCCACCATGCGCTGATTGTCGCGGCCGAGATGATGGTGGAGGACGATTTTTATGGAAGGATCCACTTCCTTGGCGCCGGCGATGCCGGCTTTCACGAGCGCGGCGAATTTATCGAAGTTGCTGCGGCGCCCGTCCGGAAACAGCATGCCGTCGGAAATTTCGTTGCCGATCTGGACCATGTCAGCGGGTGTGCCATTGGTTTTCAATTCATAAATACAGCGATGCGTAAAGTCGCGGACGGCCTGGGTCAGTTGTTCGAAATTATAATTCTGCCACGCGGCCGGTTTGTCCTGATGTCCAGGCGAAGTCCAGGTGTCGCCGTAATGAATATCGAGCAGGATGCCCATGCCCGCGGCTTTCGCGCGGGCGGCGAGCTTCTTGGTGTGCTCGAGATCGCAGAAGGCTTCCGAGCGGCGGCGCGCGTAACCGTTGGCGGAAGTGGGATCGACAAACACGCGCATGCGGATGTAATTGAATTTGTAATCCTTGAGAATCTGGAAGAGATCCTTCTTCACGCCGTGATCGAAATATTCCGCGCCGTCCGCTTCGTCCTCTAGCGTCCATGAAATATCCGCGCCGAGAATGAACGGACCCGTGCGCGAATTTTTTACGATGTTCGTGTCGGCGGCGGAAACCGTGAGCGCGAGCAGGAAAAAACAAGCGATGGAGCGGACGAGACGATTCATACGCGAAAAACTAGCACGTTCACGCATGTCCGGACATAGCCAGAATTAGCGATGGTCCGCTCTTGCCATCGCGATGAGCAGGAGTAAAAATTCCCGCATGAATTCTCCGAGGCGAAACCCCTGGACGCGGCGTGAGTTTTTGGGAACCGTGGCCGGCGCGGCGGCGGCGGCGGCGTTGCCCGAGACGATTCGTGCGCAGGCGGCGAAATCGGGGCGCAAACCGAATGTGTTGTTTCTCATGGCGGATGACATGCGCGTGGAACTGGGTTGTTACGCGAGCCGTTTCGGCGCGAAGACACCGAATCTCGACGCGCTGGCCAAATCCGGAGTGCGGTTTGATCGCAATTACTGCCAGTTCCCGTTGTGCAATCCGTCGCGCGCGTCGCTGCTCACGGGGCGCAGGCCGTCGAGCACGGGAGTATTGGGAAACCGTACGGATTTTCGCACGGCGCATCCGGATTGGATTACGCTGCCGCAGTTGTTCAAGGAAAACGGTTATGTTTCCGTGCGCGCGGGAAAAATTTATCACGGCGGCATCGACGACGCGAAATCGTGGAGTACGACGAGCGACAAGGGCGGCCCGACGGATGACGGCAGCGGGCCGGTGGTGGGCCACACGATGCAGATTCCTCGCGTGCAAATCGCTCAACCAGACGGCGTGCTGCCGCCGTTGCCGGCGGATAACGCGCGCGCCGCATATTCGGATCGCATCGTGGTGCTCGACGGCAATGGCGAGGGGCACGGAGATTATCACACGGCGGATCGGACCATTGAGAATTTGCGCAAATATAAGGACGAGCCGTTCTTCATCGCGTGCGGTTTTGTGAAACCGCACAGCCCGCCGACGGCGCCGCAGAAGTTTTTGGATTTGTATGATCCAAAGAAAATAAAACTGCCGCCGGACTTCGCGGCGTGGCCGGTAGTGCCGCCGGGTTTTCCGAGCGCGGCCATTCGCAAGCGCAACGCGGATTTATTCATCGGGCGCGGCGCGAGCGAGGCGGAGGCGCAAGAAGTGATTTGCGCGTATTTGGCATCAATTTCGTGGGCGGATTGGAATTTAGGCCGCGTGATCGCGGCATTGGACCATCTCGGTCTGCGCGAGAACACGATTATTGTGTTCGCGGTGGACCACGGTTATCAGCTCGGCGAAAAGGGGAAATGGTCAAAGGCGGGGTCGCTGTTCGAAATGGGCACGCGCGTGCCGCTGATTATTTCCGCGCCGGGAATGAAGGGCAACGGGCAGAGTTGCGAGCGGGTTGTGGAGTCGCTGAATATTTATCCCACGCTGGTGGAACTGGCCGGTTTGCCCGCGCAAAAAGAAAATGAGGGCGTGAGCCTGATGCCGTTGCTGAATGATCCCAAAGCGAAATGGGACCGCCCGGCCTACAGCATTTGGAGCGAGGATGGCACGACGGTGCATGGCGTTTCGGTGCGCACAGAGCAGTGGCGCTACGCGGAATACGGCAAGGAGGGCGCGAATGGCGCGATGCTGCTGGATCCGCGCGACCCGGATGAGTTGAAGAATGTGGCGGCGGAGGAAAAGAATAAGGCGGATGCGACGGCGCTCTCGGTGTTGGCGAAGAAGTACGCGTCGGCGTATGGATGAGCTCGCTCACGCGGAATGAATTGCACGCTCCGGTTACAACATCTGCATAATCTCAGCGGGCGCCCGGTCCGCTCGCAGCAATCGCTCCATGGTCTTCATGTGCGGATCGATGTGGTTGAAGAATTTCTTGTAAGCGGCGCAAAGGTAATTCAGGCCGGGCTCCCCGTCAGGCGTTTGAATGAAACGGTGCTTGGGGCACTCACCATTGCAGGCGAAACGCACTTCGCACTGGCGGCAGTATTTCGGCAATGAATCGAGTTTGTCGTTGCCGAATTTGATTTGCGGGGTGGAATTCACCATCGCGCCGAGACTGTGGTTCATCACGTTGCCGAGTTTGTAGCGCGGGTAGACGTAGTGATCGCAACTGTAGAGATCGCCGTTGTGTTCGATGGCAAGGGCGGCGCCGCATTTTTCGGCGAACACGCAAAGTGAGGAGCCGAGGCCCATCCAATTTCCCAGTGCGGTGTCGAAGAGTTGCACGAACGTGGCGCCGACATCGTGGCGCACCCACTCGTCGAAAATGGCGCAGAGAAAATTGCCGTATTGTTCCGACTCCACGCTCCAATCAGTGACGGGTGAAGTGGTCGAATCGCGCGGCAGCGGCGGTTCCGCGAGTGTGAAGCCGGCGGATTTGGAATCGCCACCGGCGGCGCGTTCGACGAGCGGGATGAATTGCAAATACTGACTGCCGATCGATTTCAGGAAACGATACACCTCGAGCGGCGATTGCGAGTTGATGCGATTGACCACCGTGAGCGTGTTGAAATCAACGCGATGTCGCTTCAACAACTCGAGGCCGTGCATGACTTTGTCGAAGGTCGGCTGCTGGCGTTTGTCGACGCGGTAGGCGTCGTGCATTTCCGCGGGGCCATCGATGGAGAGGCCGACGAGGAAATTATTCGCAGCCAGGAATTCGCACCATTCTTCGTCCAGAAGAGTGCCGTTGGTTTGGATGGCGTTGGAAATGATTTTGCCACCCGCAAATTTTTTCTGGAGTGCGACGACTTTGCGAAAAAAATCGACGCCGAGCAGGGCGGGTTCGCCGCCTTGCCAGGCGAAATTGATTTCAGCGGCGGGCTGGCTGTGGATGTATTGACGGATGTATTGCTCGAGCACCGTGTCGCTCATGCGCCACTGATTTTCGCCGGGATAGAGATTTTCCTTCTCGAGATAGAAGCAGTATTTGCAATCGAGATTGCAAATCGGCCCGACCGGTTTGGTCAGAATGTGAAATGGTCGTCCCGCGTTCGTGATCGGCAACTGGCTCAAGCGGGACGATTATAAAATATCTGCGGGCGGAAGCAATATTGCCCTTTGGATTAATGGATTTTTGGATAGATGGATTGGCTGGGGCGGGTGCGGCTGTCCAATCCAGCTATTGCCCCGTTATGGAGATTTGGGCGTTGGTGGAGGCCAGCTTGTTGATGCCTTCAGGAGTGATGATGCGCGTGTCCACCAGGCGGACGTTTTGGGCGTCGAAAATCCCGAAAGGTTTATCTGCGGTAATGGTGACATGATCGAGGACGACGTTTGTCACCGCGGCTTCCGGCAGGCCCCAGATCAATCCTGCGCGATTTCCCGGCGCCACCGTGGCCGTGATGTTGCTGAACGTGATGTCGCGGTAGAAAGGAGTGCGAGGTGTGATGTCCGCGCTCGGATAGGTAGCCGCGATTGCGGGCGTCACTTTGTCCAACGCGCGATACTCCCGATTCGTCGCCATGTACGAGGCATAAATCAGGATGGGAAATTCGACGTTCGTCATGTGCAGATTGTAATACGAGAGATTGTGCACGAAGCCGCCGCGGCCGCGATCGGTTTTGATGCGGATGCCCTGCTCGGTGTTGTTGAACGTGCAATTGACCACTGTGATGTTCGAGACACCACCGGATGTGAAGCTCCCAATCGAGACGCCGTGGCCAAAGCCGTAAGTGCAATTGGTGATGAGCACGTCGGAAGTGTTTCCGCCGCAGGTGAAATTGTCGTCGCCCACGCTGACGTCGCAATCCTGGACCAGAATGTGCGAGCCGGAGACGTCGCAGGCATCGGTGTTGTGGCCGGGATTGACCGGATCGGTGGAGGGATTCGCGCGAATGGTGACGCCGCGGACGGTGACGTTCAAGGATTTGCCGCCGATCGCGATATGGAACATCGGCGAATTGGTGAGGTGAATACCTTCGATGAGCACGCGCTCGCAGGAACCGAGTCGAATCATGCACGGGCGGCGCGCGCTTTTCTCGCGCGCGAAAGGCCACCACGCTGCGCCCTGGCCGTCGATGCCGCCGGAGCCAGTGATGGCGAGATCGTGCAGACTGTTGCCGTTGATGAGACTTTCCGGAGTGCGTGTGCCGCCGGGAAATTTATCGAGCGGAAGCATCCGCAAGAGGGCGCCGCTATCAATGCGCAGGTTGATTTGCGAGGCGAAGTGAAGCGGGCCGCACAAGAAAGTTCCAGCCGAAATTTCCACGATTCCTCCACCGGCTTTCGCTGCGGCGTCGATGGTGGATTGAATGGCGGAGGTTTCGGTGGCGATGCCGTCCCCGACCGCGCCATATTTTTTGACGTCAAAAACAGTATCGGGAATTTTCGGCAACTCAGGCGTCGCCTGGACCGAGGTGGCGAACGCGATGACTAGGGCCGAAAGGAGGGCGAATCGTTTTGAGGGCGCGACGGATTTCATTTCGTTGGATTCCAATGATCCGTTCCGCCGAGGACGGAGTCGAGCGTGATTTTGTCGGCTTCTTCCTTGGTCAATTGTTTGGCCCACTTGAAACGCTGGTCAGGATTGGCGCCGGGGCCGGTGCTGTTGTATTCGGCGTAGCGCGCGGTCAGTTCGTTGGTGGGATTGCGCCAATTATTCCAGCCTTCGGGTTTGATGTGCGCGCCCATATCACAGTTCAGATACGTGACGCTCGCATAGGGACGCCAGGGACGGCCGAGGTCGGCCATCGGCGGGCTGTTGGTGCTCGGCAGGAGTTCCTTCCGGTCCCATCCACGGATTCGGATCGCCGGTGAGTTTGCAGTTTTGGAACACGAAACCGAACGGATGATCCTTGGGCGTGTTGGCGGCGGTAACGTGGCCGCCATTTTTGCTGTGGATTTCGCACCGGTCAAACACCGTGGCCGCCGAGCCGTAGATGAAATCGACGCGGCCTTCGACGTAACAATTAGTGAAATATTGCCGGCCATTGTTGAGCCGGAGCGTGTCCTGCCAGCCGAGTAGTCGGCAATCCTTGAGCACGGCGCGATCGGCAACGATGCGCAACGCGATCGCCTGGCCGTGGTCGCCGGAGGTGTTGCGGAACGTGATTTTATCGGCGCGGAAATCGTCGCCGAGCACGACCATGCCAACGCCTCGGAAGCGCGGGTTCGCGTTGCCATTGGTTTCGTTTTGGTTCCAGTTGAACGTAATAATGGTATTGGTGGCATCTTCGCCGAGAAATTGGATGTTGTGCTTTTCCTTCGGGATAATGAATTGGCCTTCATATATCCCGGGCTTGATGCTGATGCGGAACGGCGCGGTGCCATTGTCGGGCGCGGCGTCGATGGCGGCTTGAAGATTGGTGAAATTGGCGGAAACGTCGTTGGAAACGATGGCATCGAAACGGTCCTCGGCGAGCTTGGGATTTTTATCGCGCGGTTCGGCGAGCAGAACCGCCGAAAGCTCGGGCGTCCCTTTGCGCAATTCATCGACGACGATCTGCGCGAACAACACGCGGCCAATGCCTTGCAGATGAGTGCCGTCGTAGGTGTTCGTCCCGTCCACGATTTTGGTGGGACTGAACTCGTAGCATTTTTCGCGTCCCAATTTTTCGCACAGTTCAATGCTGCGCGCATGCAGTTCGACCAGTGGAATGTGTTTTGCCTGCGCGATTTTGCGGACTTCCTCGGCGTAAGGCTCGAGACTGGATTTTATTTTGCCCGGATTTTCCTTGTCCCATTGACGGCGCGTGAGCGGCGTGACGAGCACAGGTTTTGCGCCGATGGCGAGGGCATCGTCCACGTATTTCGTCATGTCAGCGACGAACGTGGGCATGTCGGTGGAACGGCCCGGTTTGCCGGGCTCGTTGTTGTGGCCAAATTGAATCAAATAATAATCGCCTTTGAGCGCGAGCGCGTTCGTCCAGCGGCCTTCCTTCATGAAGCTCATCGAACTGCGGCCGCCGATGGCGAGGTTGATGCATTCGGCTTGGTTGGTATCGACGAATTGTTTGAAGCCGAGACCCCAGCCGGTGCGATCCTGGGTGGTGGAATCGCCGATCAGAATGATTTTGATTTTATGCGCGCTGTCAGCGGCGCGGGTTGAAATGAGAGACAGCAGAAGAGAGGAGACGATGAGAATTCGTTTCATAGTTAGGGATAAACGAGACGGAAATAAACACTGCCGTTGGCGGGATCGAGGTTGATGATGGCGCTGGTGGCGTTGGTGGAATCGGGCACCGTGACCCAATTACCATCCATGAGGCTGTTGGTTTGAACCTGCAGCCGCCAGCCGAGATGATCCTGCGGCCAGGAGAGTTGCAGGCTATTGCCGTTTGCCTGCGTGAGGATATTGGTCGGTTGATTCGATGGCAGCGGCGCGGCGGTGACGGGAGGTGAATTGGAACTTTCGCCGCCGGCCCCGACGGCGCTGACGACGTAAAAATAAGGCGCGGCGTTGGTGACATCGGCGTCGGAATAATTTGTCGCGGTGAGTCCGGTGAAAATGGTGGGGTAGATTCCAATCACGGACCCGCGTTTCAAATTGTACGAAGTCGCGCCGGTGACGCGGTTCCATTGGAGATTGATAAGCAGGTTCGTGGGAGTCGCGACGAGGTTCGCGGGCGGGAGCAGCGTGATGACCAGTTGGACCTTGCCGGGCGTGTTGGTATCGTAGGAATAACTGTATCCTGCCGGGGCGCTTGCGAGTGCCGGCGGTCCCCAACCGTTGAGAGTTTTACTGTAGTTAAAAATGGTGTAAGTGCCGTTCGTGAAGCCGGGTCCGGCAATGGCTTTGAGGGAGCCGAGGTTGGCGAGATTGCCGGTGACGCTCAGCGCGGAGGTGTTGGTCCCGAGAACAAACGTCACGAGCGAATTGTTATCCAACAACAGATTGTTGCTTACGGTGAGCGTGCTGTTGGCGAGTGTGATGTTAGGGCTGTCATCGAGGGCGTTCGTATTGATCAGCCAGGCGCGCGTGTTGTAGAGTGAAAGAGCGCTGCCGATACCGTTGGTTTCCGCGCCGTCGAGCGAAACGGAATTGGCGGGCGCAGTGGAATTGGTGATGGTGACATCGGCATTGAAAAACGAAAGGTTCCGCACGCTCGAGGGCGTGGTGATTTGCGAGTCGATGAATTGCACGTTTTTCGCCTCGTAGATGCCGAACGTTTTATCCGCGGTAATTTTCACCTTTATTAATGTGAGGTTGCTCACGCAGCTTTCCGGCAACCCCCAAATCAAACCGGCGGTGCGGCCGGATTGCACGGTGGCAGTGAGGTTGCTGATGGTGATGTCCGCATAGTGAGGCGTGGTAAGGATGACCGCGTTGCTCGGGAAACCGGCGGCGACGCCCGGCGAAATGCTATCCACGGCTCGATAAGCGGAAACGGTGTTCGTGTATTGGCAATAAATCAGGATGGGCCGCATCACATTCGTCATCGAGAGATTGTAATATTTGATGTTGTGAACGTAGCCGCCGCGGTCGCGGTCGGTTTTGATGCGAATGCCCTGGTCGGTGTTATTAAACGTGCAATTGATCACGAGCATGTTGGACACGCTCGGCGAAGTGAAGCTGCCAATCGATACGCCGTGGCCGTAGCCGTAGGTATTGTTGGTGATCAGGATGTCGGAGGTGGGGCCACCGCAGGTGAAATTGTCATCTCCCACGCTGATGTCGCAATCCTGGACGAGGATGTTGGTTCCGGAAACGTCACAGGCATCGGTGTTATGGCCGGGATTCACGGGGTCGGAAGACGGGTTGGCGCGAATCGTCACGTGTTGAACCGTCGTGTTTTTGGCGGAGGAACCACTGATCGAAATGTGAAACTCCGGCGAATTGGAGAGCGTTACGTCGCGAATCATTTCGCGGTTGCAATTCGACAATCGAATCATGATTGGGCGGTTGGCTCCGTTCGTGTTGGCGTAAGGCCACCATGGCGCGCCCTGGCCATCGATGGCTCCTGTGCCGCTGATTTCGATGTCGTGCAGGCTCGTGCCGGAAATAAAATTCGCCGGATTAACCGTGCCGCCGGGGTATTGGCCAAAAGGCAGCATGCGCAAGAGCGCGCCCGCGTCGAGTTGCAGGTTCACGGAGCTGTTCAACGTCAACGGTCCGCACACGAAGACGCCGGGAGGAATTTCCACGGTGCCGCCTGGGGCGCCGTTCGTCGTGGGACCGGCGGCAGCGGCGTTGATGGCGTTTTGAATGGCGGTGGTATTCGTCGTGATCCCGTCGCCCACGGCACCGAAATTGACGATGTTGATGACGTTGTTGGTATTGATGACCAGCGTCCACGGCGCGATGGCGTTCGCGCGATTGGCCAGAAGAACCGCGCCGGCAAACAAGCAAAACGCCATCGCACGAAAGAATTTAACCGCGAACGACGCACAGGACGCGAAAAATGAGGTCGAGTAATTCATTCGGAATAGGTGCTCTGGTTCGTGCCGCGCGGATTTGTGCCGTTCAAAGAAGGCGAGTGTTCACCCGGACGAAGTTGAATCGTGGTGACCGGTTCTCATGATGCGTTCACAAAAAGCCTAAGGCAATGCCGGGGAAAAGTCTCTGCGCCTTTGTGCAAAGAACCTTGAAATTTCTTCACTCCGTGACGACGCGAAAAAAAACGTCGTTTCAGACGCAGAATTGCTTGTGAAACTGCTTGGGGGAAAGGCCGGTAGCTTGTTTGAAGGCGACCCAGAAGCTGTTGGCGCTTTGGTAGCCGGACATCTCGGCGATGACTTCGAGCTTGAGGTTGGATTCCATCAGAAGTTTCCGCGCGCGCTCGATGCGCACGCGATGAAGCTCGGTTCCGGGCGGGCGGCCGATGTATTGCAGGAAGGCCTGGTGCAATCCGCTGCGGGACATGCCGGCCACGCGCGCGAGGTCGTCGACGCCGATGGGGCGATTGCAATTGTCCCAAAGAAATCGCAGGCTGCGGGCGACGCCGGGATGATTCACGGCGAGGAGATCGCTGCTCTTGCGATTGATCAAGCCGGTGGGCGGAATGCGGATCGGTTCGGCCGGAGGTTGCTTGCCGTGCATCAGTTGATCGAGCAATTCGGCGCCGCGAAAGCCGAGCGTGCCGAGGTTGCGGTCGACGCTCGAAATCGGCGTGCGCATGGCATCGACGGCGAGCAGGGAATTATCCATGCCGATGATGCTGACTTCCTCGGGAACAGCGATGTTATTGCCCTCGCAGGTCTCCAGTACTTCGAGCGCGTGGTCATCGGAAGCGGCGAATACCGCCAGTGGCTTGGGGGCGTGTTTCAATTGCGCACCGAGCCACTTTCGCTTGTCTTTCCATTGCAAATGACCGGTGGTGTAAGTAGGAGATTTGTGCCAGCGAATCCAGGTGCATTCGTGGCCGGCAGTTTTCAAGGTGTCCACAAACGCCTGGCCGGTTTCATCGAAGGACCAATTTTCCGCCGCGCTGTAAAACATGAAATTCACCATGCCGCGCACAAGGAAATATTCGGCGGTCAGTCGGGCGGCGGCAAAGTGATCCGTCAACACCCGGGGGAAGGGAAGCTGCGGGCGGCGATAGCTGAAATCGACAGTGGGTAATTTTGACTCAGTGACAAAGGTGGCGAGGTCATCGCCCGCGCCGAGCCAAGCCAGGATGCCGTCACCCTGCCAGCCCCAGGGGATGACTTTTTCCTTGGTGACATCCACACACAGATGCCACCCGTGCTGCTGTGCGTAATTGGCAATGCCTTCATGCACGCGGTGGTCGTACCATCCAAGGGCAAGCAAAACCCGGGGCGATTTTGTGCGCATAATAGGAATCTGTAGGGACGAAACCCGCTTGGCAAGCGCATTTGGTCGCACTGGAGAAAATTCAATGATGATTGTTGAATCGCCAAATTGTCGGAACAAGATTTCGCGATAGGCTAGTCACCGATTTCAAGAATCCCGTAACCCAAACTCCACAACTCGACTGAAAATACCCATTCCGAATGTTTTCAGGTCTTGGAAGCGGCTTCTGCCGCAGAGCATTCTTTAATTCATCCCTCCTCATGAACACACAGAAAATGCGTAAATCCATCATACTCAGCCTCGCCCTGGGCTTGGGCAGCTTAGTCGCTGCGCGGGCGCAAAATGGCAACACCAATATCTGGTTCGGGCCGGGCGCCGGGTCCAACAACTGGTCGACAGTGTTGAACTGGACCAACGCGACCACCGGCACCCAAAGCGGCTTGGTCGGCGGCGATGATGTGAAGATGTCCAGCCTGGGTGGCACGACGGTATCGAATCTAAATAGCGTGGTCGATGTGAATACTTCCATCGGTTCGCTCGTTTACTCGAGCACGAACAATGCGACGTTGCACACGACCTTGATTGCGGATGGCGTGACGTTGTCGGTGACGAATACCGGCGGACTTTCGGTGGGAACGCCCATAGACTTTGCAGTGGGTATGGTGTTGACGAATACGATCACGGGGCCGAACGGCACGCTGGTCGTCAGCAATGCCGCCGCCAATATAGGCGTCAACCAGGCAAACAACTCGGGAAATCCCAGCCGTGCGACGCTCGATTTGTCCCGCTTGGGAACGTTTCAAGTCACGGCCAGCCGGATCGCCATCGGTGATGCGGCTTTTCCGGGACTTCCGGTGGCCCAACACACGGGAGGCAATCTGATCCTGGCGAAGACCAACGTCATTTCGCTTTCTTACTCGGACACGCTGGCGAATTACCGGACGGCGGGGAAAAATTATTCGATCGGGATGTCGCGAAACGCGGGCAACAACCCGGGTATCATTTCGATTTTGCAATTAGGCATCACCAACGCGTTTTTCCTGGATAGCATGGACATCGGCATGGACAAGTCGGGCAATCTTAACACTGCGGCGAGCGGCGTGGTGATGTTCAATCCGGCGTTCGGGGCGAATGCTCCTTCGGCTTATTTCCGCGGCATCAACGGCGCGACGGATCCGACGAGCCGCGTCACCTGGTGGGGGGATGGTGACGGTAACAGCAGCGCTTCGAGTTCGAACGGCGGTGGCGGCACGAACGACTTCAGCCTTGGCAAGATCGACGCCCTTATCAACGTTCTGTCGTTGGGGCGCGACGCGGCCAGTTCGAGCGACACGTTTGCAGGACCGCACAAAGGGGTATTCACATTCTCCTCGGGAACGGTGGACGCCAATACGGTGATTTTGGGCAATCAATCGCTGGAGACCGGCACCAGCACCACGGCGAGCTGGGGGCAAATGAATGTGAATGGAGCCACGGCAGTGCTCAAAGTCAATTCCCTGCTGGCCTTTGGCACCAACACGCTGTCGGGTGCCGCGGGCTTGAACACCAGGGGCCATTTGAACATCAACGGCGGCACAGTTTACCTGAACAATGCCGTTGTGGGCCCGAACAGTATTTCGAACATCGTCGCGATGAACAGCGGCATGCTCGTTGTTTCAAATACGCTGGCGACCAATGCCGCCGGGTTGTTCACGTTCAACCTTACGAATTCGACTCTGGGATTGAGAGTCACGGCCGATGCGTCAACCAAGGCTCTGACCAAGACTTTGGTAACGGCGGGAACGGCGAACACGATTCAACTTGATCCGGCCACGGTGATTTTCCCGAGCTATCCGCAACAAATCCCGCTGATCAAATACACGACTTGGACGGGCCCGAACAATTTCGCGCTCGCCAGCGTTCCCGCGTGGGCGCCGGGCGCGACGATTGTCAGTAACAGCGTGAATTCATCGCTCGATTTGTTGGTGCCGAATGATCCCCGGCCGGTGTTCACTTCGCAGCCATCTCCGGACGCCGGCCTTCCGGGGTACGATGTTTCGGATAATTTTGCTGTCACGATTGCGGCGGGCAGCGTGCAACCGTTGGGATATCAATGGTATTATGTCACGAGCGGCGACGTCACGAACACGTTGACGGATGGAGCCGGCCCGAGCGGGAGCTCGACGCTTAGTGGTTCGACGACGGCGCATTTGGTGATTAACAACGCGCAAATTGCTGACAGCGGAAACTATTTTGTGGTGGTTACGAATGCATTCGGCACGAATCAAAGCATCGCGGCTTCCTTGACGATCAGCGCGACGCCGATTCCGCCAAGTGTGGCTGGACCCGCTGCAGTGGTAACGACAAACGGGTCTTTGGCGATAATCCGCGACACTGTGGCTGGCGCGCCGGTGCCGACTTTGCGCTGGCAGTTTAATGGCGTGGATTTGTCGGACGGCCCGGGACCGAGCGGCAGTTCCACGGTTTCCGGAACTACCACCAAGACGCTGACCATCAGCAATCCGCAGTATCCGGGCGACCAGGGAACCTATTCGTTGATTGGACAAAACACCGCGGGCAAGGCGACCAACGACACGGTCGTGACGGTGCAGGTGCCGCCGGCCATTGGCACACAGCCGACCAATCTCGTCGTGATCAGCGGCCAACCGGCTTCCTTCACGGTAGTGGCTACCGGCGTGCCGGCTCCGACGTATCAGTGGTACAAGAATTCACTGGCGAATCCAATTTCGGGCGCCCTGAATCCATCCGCTACCACTGCGACGTTCACGATCGCCAGCACGTCGCCCTCGGATACCGCGACGTATTTTGTGGTGGTCCAGAATCCGGCCGGATCGGTGACGAGCAGCAGTGTGACGTTGACGGTGAATTCAACGATGTCGCCGACGGCGCTGAAACCGGCGAGCGGCTCGTCGGGCATTTCGTACGACACGCCATTATATGTGACGTTTAATACCGCACCGACGATCCGTGCGGCCGGGAAGATCAAGATCTTCAACGTGACCAATGGCGCCACGCCCGTCGATACCATCGACATGAGCCTCGGCACGCTGCAAAACCGCACCATTGCGACGGAAACGTTCGCCACGTATCCGATTATCACCACCGGCAATACGGCGGCGATTTATCCGCACCTGGGCGTGTTGACTTCGAACCAGACCTATTACGTGACGATTGACGACGGCGTGTTTGCGGATTCGACCGGCGCTTATTTTGCCGGCATCACCGACACGAACGCGTGGCAATTCACCACCAAGGTGACCGGTCCGGCGAACCCGACGAACATGGTCGTGGCGCAGGATTACAGCGGGGATTTTGCGACGGTGCAGGGAGCCTTGGATTCCCTGCCGGCGAACAATTCCAACCTTTCCTTGATCAACATCCGGGATGGCGTTTACACGGAAGTGGTTGAAATCAAAAAGACGAATGTTGTCCTGCGCGGCCAATCCCGAGGCGGCACGATCATTGGTTATGCGAACAATAGCACGTTGAACAACAGCACGCACATGCGCATGGCGATGAAGTTCAACGCGACGGACATTGCCTTGGACAACCTGACCGTGACGAACTCGACGGCGCAGGATTTCTCGCAGGCGGAAGCGATCATGATCGAATCCGGCGCGGCGCGGTGCATCGTGAACAACTGTAACGTGGACAGCTACCAGGATACGATCCTTGCCAACATCAGCACGAGCAAGGCGTACTTCAACCACAGCCTGATCCAGGGCGATGTGGACTTCATCTGGGGCGGCGGCAACCTGTTCTTTACGAATTGCGAAGTGCGCTGGTTGATCCGCGCGGGCAACTCGGCCGCGCTGGGACCCAATCCTTCGCCCGGCGCGACGGACATCAACAGCAACGGGTTCTCGTTTGTGAAATGTTCGTTGACGACGCTGCCGGGCGCGACCCCGGCGGATCAAATAGGCCGTACGCGCAGCATCACGAACGGCAACACGGCGCTCATCAATTGCTTCGTCAGCACGAACCTCGGCGGTTGGAATATCGATGCGGTGCCGACGAATAATTTCCGCAACTGGTATTACGGCTGCACGAACGATCTCGGATTGGCTGTGACGCTGAGCAACGGCATCCCGCTCTCGGTCACGGATACAAATCTGGCCAATGCGAGCAGCGCAACCTACTGGCTGTATGGCTGGCAGCCGCAATTGTCGCCGAATATCGTGACTAATCCCGCGAGCCAGACGATCACGGCGGGCGGGACGGCGAAGCTCTCCGTGACGGCGACGGGCATCCCGGATCCGACGTATCAATGGCAGGTGAACGGCACGAACATTGATGGCTCCACGAATGCAACGCTCACGATTCCCGGCGCAACCTCTGACAATAACGGCCCGTACACGGTTATCGTCACGACGTCATCGGGCACCGTGACCAGCGCCGTGGCAACGTTGACGGTGAATCCGAACGTCGCCCCGGTATTCACGGCTCCCGTAAACGGAACCATCTTCACGACCAACGTGGGCGCCAACATTGCGATTGGGTCCTCGGTAACGGATGACCCGGCGCAAACGCTGACTTACTTGCTGCTCGCTGGACCGACGAATGCGGCGCTGAACACGGCCAATGGCCTGTTCACGTGGCGTCCGCTGACCGTTCAATCGGATTCGACGAACACGATTATGGTGGCGGTCACCGACAACGGGTTGCCGGACAATCTGAGCGCGACGAACACGTTCACGATCGTGGTGAATCCGCTGACAGCGCCGGTCGTGAGCCCGGGTGCGACCGGGTTTACCAATAACCAATTCTCATTGAGCGTGAATGGGCAGGTGGGGCCAACCTATACCATCCAGGTTTCGACCGACATCCTGAGTGGCTGGGTGACGCTCTACACAACGAATCCAACGACCATGCCGTTCAACTTTACGGACAAGAACGCCTTACCTCCGCAGCAGTTTTATCGCATCCTGGTCGGACCATGAGTTGAGAAGCGGTGGAGTTGAATACGTAGGGGTGGCGGCGCCGGAAACGGCGCCGCCATTTTTTTGCTTGGATTGTTTCTCAAAAGAAATTTCTGAAAAAGGTGGCGAATCCCTGGCGGGATTCGCGGCAAACCGGCAGGTTTGCCCCACCTTTTCAGAAATTTCTTTTGAGAAACAATCTAATGAACGGCTCCGCGTTGCCGGGATGAATTCCGATAGGCGCGAGTGGATTTCCTGCATGGGAGAGACAGAGTGTTCTCTATATCTATTCACTGATGACTCTGAAACTGACTCTGGCCGGCTTTTTTGCGTGCGGATGTTTGATGGCGTCGGGAGCGGAATCGGCGGTCATCGCGATCAACGGCGCCAAGGCCGGACCTGAAATCAATCCGCGGATGTATGGGATTTTTTTGGAGGAGATTAATCACGGCGTCGACGGCGGGCTGTATGGAGAGTTGGTGCGCAACCGGGCTTTCGAAGATTCGCGGTCGCCGGAGGGATACACTTTCCAGAATGGAAAATTCCGCAACTCCGGCGGATTTGATTCGGGCTTCACGCGCTATGGTTACACGACCAACGGCGTGCCGTTCTGGTCGGTGATTCAATCCGGAGCGGCGAAGGCGACAATGCAGGTGGAAACGACGGGCGGCATCACGCCGGAGTCCGCGTATTGCTTGCGCGTGGACGCGGAACCGGCTGCGGACGGTCGCGCGGGTGTGGCGAATGAAGGCTTCTTTGGCATCGGCGTGCATGAGGGAGAGAAATACCATCTGTCACTCCACGCGCGTGGGGGTGAAAATTTCAAGGGCCCGCTGGTGGTGCGGCTGGAAGACGCGAACGGCGCGGCGTGTTCAGACGAGGTGAAAATCGATTCGATTGGCGCGGATTGGAAAAAATTTGAAGGCGTGATCACCAGTTCCAAAACGGATTCCAAAGCGCGGCTGGTGATTGAAGTGGGAGCGAAGGGCAGCGTGTGGCTGGATTTTGTTTCGCTGTTTCCGACGAAGACGTGGAAGGATCGTCCAAATGGTTTGCGGGCGGACATTGCCGACATGATTGCCGGTCTGCGCCCGGGATTCGTGCGGTTCCCGGGCGGTTGCGTGGTGGAGGCGGGATCGGTGGAGACGGCTTATAACTGGAAGCTGACGGTTGGCCCGGTGGAGAAGCGACAGGAGCGCTGGGGTCCGTGGAATTATCGCCGCACGCAGGGCATGGGCCTGTTTGAATATCTGCAATTTTGCGAGGACCTCGGAGCGGAGCCGCTGTATGTCGGGTTTGCCGGCCAGACGTGCATCTTTCGCTCACCGCAACTTGTGCCGATGGACGACATGGGCTGGGTGCGGGACAACATTTTGGATGTTGTGCAATACGCCGACGGCGCATCCAACTCGCGTTGGGGGACGTTGCGCGCGGAGGCGGGACATCCGGCGCCGTTTAATCTCAAACTCCTCGAGATTGGAAACGAAAACCAGGGGCCGGAATTCGAGCGGCGTTATAATTTCATTCATGAGGTGGTCAAAACGAATTATCCCGATGTGCAATGCCTCGCGGATTTGTCGTGGACGAGCCGCGAATCGATGCGCGACGCGCAATTTGACATCGAGGATTCGCATCACTATGAATCGCCGCGCTGGTTCACGACCGGCTTCAACATGTATGACAAGCGCGATCGCAAAATGCCGCCGCTCTATCTCGGCGAATTGGCGGTGACCACTGGGGATGCGGGCAATCTGCGGGGAAATATGCGCGCGGCGTTGTCGGAAGGAGTTTTCCTCATGGGTTGCGAACGCAATGGCGACGTGGTGCGGATGGTTTCCTACGCGCCATTGCTGGCGAATGTGGAAGGGCGCACGGAACTCACGGGCGCGCCGCCGCCATGGCACGCGATGATTTATTTCGACGGCACGCGCGTTTTTGGGACGGCGTCCTATTACTTGTGGAAAATGTTCGGGTCGAGCCGCCCGGCGCACACGGTGCAGACGGACGTGAGTTTCCCGGACGCGAAACCGGTTTTGGTTTCGGGCCAGATTGGCGTGGGCACGTGGGCGGATACGGCGGAGTTCAAAGATATCAAGGTGGAGAAGGAAGGGCAGACGTTGTATCAATCGGACTTTTCGACGAACGCGGCCGGTTGGGCGACGGAGAGTGGCCGCTGGTCGGTGACAACCAACGGGACTTATCGCCAAGGCCGGCGTGGGCAGGGAATCAGTTATTTTGGAAACGATGATTGGAGCGATTACACGCTGACGCTGAAGGCCAAGAACACGGGCGGCGCGGAAGGTTTCCTGATTATATTCGGACGCAAAAACGGTGAGCGGTATTGGTGGAACCTCGGTGGCTACGGCAACACCCTGCATGAGATTGAATTCAACCAGGCATTGGTTGGCTCCTCGGTGCGGGCGAAGATAGAGCGGGACCGCTGGTATGACATCAAGGTGCAATTATCCGGATCGCGCATTCGCTGTTATCTCGATGGCGAATTGATTCACGATGCAGTCGTGCCGCGTCCGCAAAAGTTTTTTGCCGTGGCCGGGCAGGGCGACAATGAACTAATCGTCAAAGCCATCAATCTCGGTTCCGACGCGGTATCGGCAAAATTGAACCTTGGGGATGTGAGCCTCGCTGCCAATAGCGCGCAAATGACAGTGTTGACGTCACCGGAGCTGACGGACAATAACAGTTTGGCGCAACCAACCAGGATTCAGCCGCTGGAAACTTCGGTGAGCGTTGAGGGCAAGGATTTCAGCCATGAATTCCCGCCGAATTCGCTGACGGTTCTCCGGTTGAAGACACGTTAACATCGGGCGAGCAAAAAATTAGCATGCCTTTTGATACCACCGGCAGCTTCGCAACGTCTGTCGTGATGATTAGAGATAGTTGCGAGTGTATTTGCGATATGTGAGTGGCGGCCGGATTTTCCTATTGTAATTCCACGTTATCCCTCAAATTATGTTAATGCGAAAGGTCAACTTCGTTATGAGTTCTCGCTCGTTTCGGTTTTTAATTCCCGTGGGTGCATTGATGGTGCTGTGCGCGGCTCTGCCGGCCAGCGCCGATACCAATTCGCCCGCGAACCTGGCGCTCGTGGCCATACCGTCGACGTCGTTTGCCTCCGGCGACTCGACAGTCAATGCCTTGAACGACGGCTTCACGCCGCGAAGTTCCCGGGACGGCAGCCATAAGACTTATGGCAACTGGCCGCACACGGGTACGGAATGGGTGCAATATGAATGGAGCCAGCCCATCTCGACGAAGCAAGTGGATGTTTATTGGTGGGCCGATGGCGGTGGTGTTGGCGTGCCGAAAGCGGCCCGGGTGGAATATTGGGACGGTTCCAAGTTTGTGCCGGTGACCGGAGCCTCCGCTCTGGGCCTGGAAAGAAATGAATTTAACACCACGACCTTCGATGAAGTAAAGACGACGAAGTTGCGTTTGGAAATGGATTCCGATGGCCAACTCTCGACCGGACTCGTGGAATGGAAGGTCTATGATTCCGGCAAGTCGCCGGTGTTCCCGCCGGTCGTGCACGCGGGACAGGATCGCGATGTGGTTTTGGGCGGGAAGACTTATTTGTCCGGCGGCGCGAACGCGTTGCAGGGCGGAGATTTCAAAACCGAATGGAGCAAGGAATCAGGACCGGGCGAAGTGACGTTTGAGAATGCCGGCGCGCTGGAAACAACGGCGACATTTTCCAAGGCGGGCGATTACGTTTTGAAACTGTCGGCGTACGCCGGCAAGGCGGGTTCGAGTTCGACGCTGAAAGTGAACGTCGTCGAGCCGCCGCCGAAGGAGCGGTTGGACGTCGTTTACACGAAGAAATACGAGATCGACAGCCCGCTGTGGAATGAGCGCGCCAAGGCGCTGATCGTGAATTGGATTCCGCATTGCATCGACGAGATCAACGATCCGAATTTGCGCGAGGGCGGCATCGCCAACTTCATCGAAGCTGGCAAAAAGCTGAGAGGCGAACCCGCCAAGACGCACGTCGGCTATCCGTTCTCAAATGCGTGGGTGCATCAGACGGTGGAAGCCATGAGCATCGCGCTGATGGTTGATCCGAAGGGCGATCCGGAAATCATTGCCGCACAAGATAAGATGCGCAAGACGCTGGATGAATGGATTCCCATCATCCTGTCCGCGCAAGAGTCGGATGGTTATCTGCAAACCCGTTTCACGCTGGGTACGGCGCGCGACCGCGGTCCCGTGCATCATTGGGATCCGCGCACGCGTGGTGAACATGAAGGTTACGTGGCCGGCTATTTCATTGAATCCGCCATCAATCATTACACGATGACCGACGGCAAGGACCTGCGGCTCTACAACGCAGCGAAGAAACTCGCGGACTGCTGGGTGGCGAACATCGGGCCGGGCAAAAAGGAATGGTTCGATGGCCATCAGGAAATGGAGCAGGCGTTGGTGCGTTTCGGCCGGTTCGTGAATGACCAGGAAGGGCATGGCCGCGGCGATGCGTATATCAAACTCGCGCGTTTCCTGCTCGATTCGCGCCGGGGCGGCCAGGAATACGATCAGAGCCATTTGCCGCCGATCAAGCAATATGAAGCCGTCGGTCACGCGGTGCGCGCGGTGTATTTCTATTCCGGCATGGCGGATGTGGCGGCGGAAACAGGCGACATCGATTATCAGAGCGCAGTGATGTCGCTTTGGGACAACATGGTGAATAAAAAATATTACCTCACCGGCGGCATCGGCAGCGGTGAGACCTCGGAAGGCTTCGGCCCGGATTATTCGCTGCGCAACAACGCGTATTGCGAAGCGTGCTCGAGCTGCGGTTTCATTTTCTTCCAATATAAAATGAACCTCGCGTATCACGACGCGAAATACGCCGACCTCTATGAGGAGACGATGTACAATGCGTTGCTGGGTTCGACGGATTTGGACGGGAAGAATTTCTATTACGACAATCCGCTGGCGGACGTTCGCGACCGTTATCCCTGGCATGTGTGTCCATGTTGCGTGGGCAACATTCCGCGCACGTTGCTGATGATTCCCACGTGGACGTATGTGAAGGACGACAACGGCATTTACGTGAACCTGTTCATCGGCAGCAAAATCAACGTGGAAAAAGTCGCGGGCACGGATGTGCAAATGGTGCAGAAGACCGATTATCCGTGGAGCGGCAATATTTCCATCACGGTGAACCCGAAACAGAATCGCGAGTTCACGGTTTACGTCCGGATTCCGGACCGCAACGTGAGCGATCTCTATACCTCGGTTCCGCGAGTCGAGGGCTACAAATCATTTTCAGTGAACGGCAAAGCGATGAAGCCGAAAATTGAAAAAGGTTATGCGATCGTGACGCGCACTTGGGCGCCCGGCGACCATATCGATATGGAATTGCCAATGGTGCCGCAGCGCGTGACGGCGGATGCGAACATTTCGGCGGACACGGGCCGCATGGCGCTGCGTTATGGACCGCTGATTTATAATGTCGAGCGCGCGGACCAGGCGGCGGACATGTCGCAAGCCATCAGTGACGCGCCGCTGACGGCGAAATGGCGGCCGGACATGCTGGACGGCGTGATGGTGCTCGACGGCAAGTGGGCCGATGGCAAGCCGTTGACGGCGATTCCCAATTACGCCCGCATGAACCGAACTGGCCAGACGGTGCGCGAAACGGCAGCCGGCGATCCCGCGGTGAACTACGCGCCGGGATCCACTCCTTCTGCGTCCGCCACCACCACCAATTCCGCGGCGAACTCCGCCTCCGGTCAGGGACAGCGGCGTTTCCGCGGTGGCCGTGAACCGGCGTCCATGGTGTGGATTAAAGATTAACCGTAGCCAGCCCCCAAAATCTTATGTTGAGTCGAATCCTTCGCGCCCGCGGGCGTAGTGGTGCGGCCGTGTTTGTCACGGCCGGCCTTTTCGGATTATTTGGATGCCGTTCGACCCAGGACGCCGCCCAGGCCGAATCCTACGCCAAACTGGAATCCAGCCAGGCCATTCCCAATGCGGTGCCATATCACGCGCTGCCCTTGCCATTGTCGGACGTGCGGCTCACGGGCGGTCCGTTGAAGCACGCGCAGGAATTGGATGCCAAGTATCTCTTGGAATTGGAGCCGGATCGCATGCTGTACTATTTGCGCGAGCGCGCGGGATTGAAGCCGAAGGCGGATCAGGGATACGGCGGTTGGGACGGCGCAGGGCGGCAGCTTACGGGGCACATCGCGGGACATTATCTTTCCGCCGTGAGTTATATGTACGCTGCGACGGGCGATCCGCGTTTCAAGGAACGCGCGGATTATATCGTGAGCGAATTGAAGGAAATCCAGGATAAACAGGGCGACGGATACATCGGCGGGCTGATGGCGGGCTCTGGTCGCGGTGGTGGCAGCCAAACGCTGGTGGATGGGAAAATTCGCTTTGAAGCTTTGGCCAAGGGCGATATTCGCTCGGGCGGTTTCGACCTGAACGGCATGTGGTCGCCGTGGTACGTGGAGCACAAAATTTTTGCGGGTTTGCGCGATGCCTACCGGCTCACGGGCAACCGCACCGCGCTGGATGTGGAAGTGAAGTTCGCCGGTTGGGCGGATGGAATTCTTTCCCAGCTCAGCGAGCAACAGATTCAGAAAATGCTCGCGACGGAATTTGGCGGCATGAATGAAGTGATGGCCGACCTGTATGCCGACACGGGCGATCCCCGCTGGAAGAAGGCGTATCAATATTTCGAGCATCACGCGATCATCGATCCGCTCGCCGCACATAAAGACATCCTCGGGGGCAAACACGGCAACACGCAGGTGCCCAAGCTGATCGGGGATTTGATGAATTACGTATACACCGGAGACGAAAATGACGGTTCGGCGGCAAAATTCTTCTGGGATCAAGTCGTGTTTCACCACAGCTTCGCAACGGGCGGTCACGGCAAGGACGAGTATTTCGGCCCTCCCGACAAATTGAGTGATGAAGTGGACGGGCGCACGGATGAGAGTTGCAATGTCTACAACATGCTGAAGATGACGCGCACGTTGTTCGCGCTGCAGCCGGACATCAAGTACGCGGATTTTGAAGAGCGCGCGCTGTTCAATCACGTGCTGGGGTCGATCGATCCCGAGGACGGCCGCACGTGTTACATGGTGCCGATCGGGCGCGGCGTGACGCACGAATACCAGAACATGTTCCAAAGCTTCACGTGCTGCGTGGGCACCGGCATGGAAAATCACGCGTTGCATGGCTACGGAATTTATTACGAATCCGGCGACAAGCTGTGGGTGAATTTTTACGCGCCGTCGACCGCGAATTGGAAGTCGATGGCCACGAAACTGGATGTGGAAACGGATTTCCCTGAAGGCGAATCAGTGAAAATCAAACTATCACCTGAGTCAGCGCGGAAATTCACGCTCGCGCTGCGCCGCCCATCGTGGGCGGGCGAGGGATTCGTCGTGAAGGTCAACGGCAAGAATTTGTCGGATGTTCCGGCGCCGGGAAATTACGTGGAAGTGAGCCGGCGTTGGAAGAGCGGCGATGTCGTGGAGATGACGCTGCCGAAACAATTGCATGAAGAGCCGCTGCCGGATAATCCGCGCCGCGTGGCGTTGATGTGGGGGCCGCTGGTGCTGGCGGGTGATATCGGGCCGGAAGGCGGGCGGCGTCGCGGCACCGCGCGGGCCGAGGATTTGAACGTCGTGCCAGTGTTTGTGACCGGCGACAAAAACGTGGCGGATTGGGTCAAGCCCGGTTCTGAAAAGCCGATGCTTGTGACTGGGGAAAAACCGCCAATTGAATCGATCAAACCTGTTTCCGAAAAGCTGAAAACTTTTCACACCGAAGGCGTGGGCAAGGAGCGCGATGTGGATTTGGTTCCGTTTTATCGCGAGCATCGCCGCACTTATGCGGTTTACTGGGATATGTTCACGCCAGCCCGAGTGGGATGATCGCGCGCGGCAAATTGCGACGGACCGCGATCATGAGAAAAAACTCGCGGATGCAACCGTGGCGTACGCGCAGCCGGGCGAGATGCAGCCCGAACGCGATTTCAATTATCAAGGCGAAGATGCCGACAAGGATCATTATATGGGCCGAGCCTTCCGCAACGGAACGAAATGGTTTTCGTTCGATTTGCCGGTGGATACCGCTCATCCGATGGCGGTGGTCGTGACTTATAATAGCGATGAATGGAGTAAGCGGACTTTTGATATCCTGGTCGATGGAAAGAAAATTGGCGATCAGGTGGTCGAGAAAAGCGGCCAGCCGCATTTCTTCGATGCCGAGTACGCCATCCCGGCGGACCTCGTGAAAGATAAACAAAAAGTTACCGTGCGATTCGAAGCGACGAATGGAAGTGAGATTGCCAGGGTGTTCGGCATTCGCATGATTCGCGCTGACGCGCCGCGTTGAGCCATGCAAAAGGTAACTGTCATCGATTCTCACACCGCTGGCGAACCGACCCGGGTCGTGGTGGCCGGTGGACCGGAAGTAGGGGCCGGACCGCTGGACCAACGGCGCGACCGGTTCCAGCGGGAGTGGGACCGTTTCCGGTCCGCCGTCGTGAATGAGCCGCGCGGCTCCGATGTCATGGTCGGCGCGCTGCTGGTGGAACCGCAGGACAAGACCTGCGCGGCGGGCGTGATTTTTTTCAACAACGTGGGCTGCCTCGGCATGTGCGGCCACGGAACGATCGGCTTGATCGTCACGCTGGCGCACATGGGAAAAATCAAAGCCGGTGAGCATCGCATCGAAACGCCTGTGGGCATCGTGACCGCGACGCTGCACCCTGACGGCGAAGTTTCGGTGGCGAACATCCCGAGTTGGCGCGCAAAAAAGGCGGTCTCAATCGAAGTGCCGGGCATCGGCGCAGTCGTCGGCGATGTCGCGTGGAGTGGCAACTGGTTTTTTCTGATTGAGAAACACGGGCAGGAACTGAAACTCGCGAACGTGGACGCCTTGACCGATTACTGCTGGCGCGTGCGGCAGGCGGTGAACGCGCAGGGTTTTCCGGAAGTGGACCACGTGGAGTTGTTCGCGCCGATCGCAAGAGTGGCCCAAATTCGAGAAATTTTGTGCAATGCCCTGGCAAAGCGTACGATCGCTCGCCGTGCGGAACCGGCACCAGCGCGAAGCTGGCGTGCCTGGCGGCGGATGGGAAATTGCAGCCAGACGAAACGTGGGTGCAGGAAAGCATTATCGGCAGCCGGTTTACCGGAACATTTCAATGGCTGGATCGCGCGTCCGGCAAAGTGGCGCCAGTCATCACCGGCCGGGCTTACGTCAACGCGGAGACGACGCAGTTGCTGGATGACCAGGATCCGTTTTGCTGGGGCATTCGGTCGTGACCCAATCCTACGACATCATCGTCGTTGGAGCGGGCATCGTCGGCGCAGCGTGCGCGATGGAATGCGCGCGTGGCGGTTTGCGCACGCTGGTGCTGGATCGCGGGCTCGATCGGTGGCGGGACGACTGCCGCCGGCATGGGGCATCTCGTGGTGATGGACGATTCGGAGGCGCAATTCGCACTGACCAGTTTTTCCCGAAAGCTCTGGCATGAAATGCGCCCGCAATTGCCGCAGGAAGTGGAATTCGATGCCTCGCGGCACGCTATGGGTGGCGGCGGATGACGGAGGAAATGGCGGAGGTCACTGCGCAAACAAAAATTTTACGAGGAACGCGGCGTGCGCGTGGAAGTGCTCGATGCGCAGGGCGTCGCGCAGGGCGGAACCCAATTTGCGGCCAGGACTTGCCGGCGGTTTGCGCGTGCCGGATGACGGCGTGGTGTATCCGCCGTGCGGAGCGCAATTTTTTTTGGAGCAGGCGAAACAGGCCGGCGCGGAATTGCGCACCCACGTCGCCGTGAAAACCCTGCTGCCGGAAGGCGGCGTGGAATTGGCCGACGGCTCGCGCATTTCGTCGGGGCTCTCGGTCAGCGCCACCGGTCCGTGGTCGCCGGACTTGACGCCGGGTTTGCCGGTGCGCAAACGCAAGGGGCACCTGGTGATCACCGATCGCGAGCCGGGTTTTGTGCATCATCAAATCGTTGAACTCGGTTATCTCAAGAGCGCGCATTCGACGGGCAAGGATTCGGTCGCGTTCAATATCCAGCCGCGCATTACCGGGCAAATGTTGATTGGCTCCTCGCGGCAATTCGATGTGGAAACGAGCGCGGTGGATCAATCCATTTTGAATCGCATGTTGCAGCGCGCGTTGGAATATTTGCCGGCGCTCGGGCGGTTGTCGGCGATTCGTGTTTGGACGGGACATCGCGCGGCGACACCGGATAAACTGCCCATGATCGGGCCGAGTGTGGTCAGCGATAAGATTTGGCTCGCGACGGGTCATGAAGGATTGGGCATCACGACGTCGCTGGGCACCGGGCGATTGCTGGCGGATTTGCTTGTTGAACCGGCGGAGTGAAATTGATGCCACGCCCTTTGCGCCGGCGCGTTTTTTGAAGGAGGTCGTGGCGCATGAATGAGCTGATTACAGTTCAGGTCAACGGCAAGCCGGTTTCGGTGGCGGCGGGAACAATCGTGGCAGCGGCGATCGCGACGAATGGAACACAGGATTTCGCAAATCGGTGCTGGGAAAAACGCGCGGGCCGTTGTGCGGCATGGGCATTTGCATGGAGTGCCGCGTGACGATCAACGGACGCAAACACTGTCGCAGTTGCCAGATTCTTTGCGAGCCGGGAATGGAGATTCGCACGGATGAGTGACGCGAATTTCCAATTTGATATCGTGGTGGTCGGCGCGGGCCCGGCGGGAATTGCTGCTGCGTGCACAGCTTCTGAATCGAACAAGCGAGTGGCGGTGGTGGATGACACGCCGTGGCTCGGTGGACAAATTTGGCGCGGCGAACAAGCGCGGCCCGAAGCAGCCGCAGGCGCAGCAGTGGTTGGCGAAATTTCGCAAATGCGGCGCGACGCTGCTCGATCGCACCAGCGTGATTGCCGCACCGGAAGATGGTTTGCTGCTGACCGAGCACGCTGATGGGCCGCGCACAATTCGCTGGCAGAAACTGATTCTGGCAACGGGCGCGCGCGAGTTGTGTTTGCCGTTCCCGGGATGGACAATGCCGAATGTCATTGGGCCCGGCGGATTGCAGGCACTGGTGAAAAATGGCTGGCCGATTTCGGGGAAGCGCATCGTGATTTGCGGCACCGGGCCATTGCTGCTGGCAGTCGCGAACGGATTGCGTTCTTACGGCGCAAAGATTGTTTCCATCAATGAACAGGCAAGCTGGGGAGCGCTCGCGGGATTTGGTTTTGGGCTATTGCGGCATCCCGGGAAATTATTTCAAGGCGCCGGCATCGGCATGGGGATTTTTGGTGTGCCATTTCGTTGTGGCACCTGGGCGGTGAAGGCCGAAGGCGATGAATCGGTGCGTTCAGTAACGCTCACGAACGGCAGCAAAACGTGGACAGAAGAGTGCGACGTGCTGGCGTGCGGTTTTAATCTGGTGCCGAATGTGGAATTGCCAGCGGCGGTGGGTTGCGAACTCGCCAACGGATTTGTGCGGGTGGATTCGATGCAGGGAACGACTGTGACGAATGTGTTTTGCGCGGGCGAACCGACGGGCATCGGCGGCGCGGATTGCGCCCTGACGGAAGGTCGGATTGCCGGCTACGCGGCCACTGGGCAATCGCCGATGGCCGAGCAGTTGTTTGCGGAGCGTGACAGGTGGCATGCCTTTCGTGAAGCGCTGGCGAAGACGTATTCGTTGCGCGCGGAATTGAAAAAGCTGGCCGCGGACGACACATTGCTGTGCCGTTGCGAAGATGTCGCGCTGGGACGTGTGCGGCAATTTTCCGGGTGGCGCGAGGCCAAATTATTGTCGCGTTGCGGCATGGGTTCGTGCCAGGGACGCGTGTGCGGAGCGGCCGCGAAATTTGTTTTGGGTTGGGGCGCGGAATCGGTGAGGCCGCCGGTCTTGCCCGCGCGTGTGGGCAGTTTAATAACGACAGAAAATCGAAAGTAACCTTATGAAAATGAAATGGGCGGGAGTAATTCCTGCAATGACCACGGCGTTCAAACCGGATTACAGCGTGGACCACGCATTCGTCGCGAAACACGCGGCATGGATGATCGAGAACGGCTGCAGCGGAATTGTGGCGCTCGGTTCGCTGGGCGAGAGCGCGACGCTGAAATTCGACGAGAAAGTTGCGGTCCTCAAAACGCTGGTGAACACGCTGGGCACTAAAAATCCAGTCGTGGCGGGCATTGCATCGTTGAGCACGATGGAAGGTGTGGAATTGGCGAAGGCGGCGGAAGCGGTGGGCTGTTCCGGATTGATGGTGCTGCCGCCGTATGTGTATTCGAGCGACTGGCGCGAAATGAAAGCGCACGTGCAGCCGATCATTCGCGCGACGAAACTTTCATGCATGCTTTACAACAACCCGGTTTCGTACAAAACGGATTTTCTGCCGGCGCAAATCAAAGAGCTCGCCGAAGAAAATGCGAACCTTGAGGCGGTGAAAGAATCCAGCGCGGACGTGCGCCGCGTCACGGCGATAAAAGCGATTTGTGGCGACCGGTTAAATTTATTTGTCGGCGTGGATGATGTGATCGTCGAAGGCGTTCGCGCCGGAGCGGTGGGTTGGGTCGCGGGATTGGTGAATGCGTTTCCGCGCGAGTCGGTGGCGCTTTATAATTACGCGATGCGCGGGGAGAAGAAAAAAGCGGATGAGTTGTATAAATGGTTTCTGCCGTTGCTGCGCATGGACACGGTTCCGAAATTTGTGCAACTGATCAAACTCGTGCAGCAGGAAGTCGGCATGGGCCACGAGCGTGTGCGCGCGCCGCGTTGCGTGATGGCGGGCGCGGAACGGAAAGAAGCGCTCGACACCTTGAAGACCGCGCTCGCGAATCGTCCGAAGGTTTAATTTCGGGAATCAACAATACCGCCGAGAGAGCAGGGAATACCTGCTCTCTTTTTGTTTGCGCAAACGTTGCGGAGAAAATTGGTTCGATTCCGGCGCCGTTGATTCTGGAGGGCAATCATTTGTGCCATCTCGGTGCCGTTTTTGAAACGTGCCACCGTGGATTTGGAGCATGGGGTAGTGGATTTCGATTATGTGCGCTGCGAACCCATTGTAATAATGTCAGTGCATGCACTTAACCCCGAGAGAGACATGTATCGTGGTTGTACTGACCATCATTCACGTCCGGCGCATTTCCCTCTCTGACAGTTGTCCCATTGCCAGATCCCAAACCAGACCTTGATTAAACTCTGAGGTACCCACCCACCAATCCACAAATATGAAACGATTAATATTCCGTTGGGCGTTCGCGCTATCCGTAGCATCGGGGCTCGCACTGCAGACACGTGCAGATACTGTAAACAATACTTTTGACAACCAATTCAATTATGCGGCCAACGGAATTGTTGGGGACTCGTTTTGGGATGGTGTTTATTTGAAGTTTGGTGATGTGCCCAACGGGGGCGCCGGTGGCAATGGCAATGGTGTGACCATAACCGCTGATACCATATTCAATGCCGGATTTCTCACGATTACCAACGTTGGGGGCGATTGGGCTGGCGCGGGTGACGACGGCTTTTTCCTGTACCGCGTAGTCTCCGGCGATTTTGATGCGTCGGTGGAGGTGGTAAATCCCTTCGATAACCGAGGGAATAACTTCGTCGGGTTGTTGACGCGCGCATACCAGACGAACAATAGCGGTGCGCCATTTTCCCCCTCGACCACCAATGCCGCGGAAAACTTTTTGGGAGTTTACCGTTTTAACGAATTCGCTTTCGACGGTGTGATTCGTGTTGCCACCAACAACACGGACCAGCAATTCCAAATTGGCAATTCCACCAACAATAACGCGGACGTGAGCACCCCGCGGTATTACCGAATTACCCGCACTGGCGATTTGTTCAGCTTCTACCAGAAAACGAATGATGGGGACGCGTGGATTCCTCTGACCAATGCGGCAGGTCTCGGAGGAACGAACGCGATCAACCGAACGGATTTGCACGGTGTTGCCATGCAGGTCGGTCCTGCGCAGGCTTCGTTTTCCACCACCGCACGCATTGCCCTATTTGACAACTTCCAACTCACGTCGACAAACGTGACAGCCACTCCTCCGACGCCTCCGGCGCCGCCCTCAAACGTCCAGATGATTTCATCCAACGTCACTGGTTCAGCGACTATTACCTGGACTCCTGGAGCTGGAGCTGATGGCAGTCTTGTTTTGATCCGCGCGAATGGGCGAATCATTTCGGAACCACTTCAGGGATACAACTATATTGCCGACACCGCCTTTACAGATACAAATACGCTCCTGAGCGCCGGGAATAGCCATGTGGTCTATGTGGGTTCGGGAAACAGTGTCACTGTCACCGGTTTGGGTGGAACGAATAACACCTATGATATAGCGGTGTTCTCCTACGCCGGATCGGGGGCATCCATCGTTTATAATCGCGATTTGCCGTCGACGAATCAGATTGTCGGCCCTGGCCAGGTGGCTCAGGTGTCGTTCACTTTGAACCCGCCGCAAATTCCCGCGGGCGGCGCGGCTGTTGCGCAGGTGACGGCCACGTACACCTCCGGTGATTCATACGATGTCAGCTCCGATCAGAGCACAATTTGGGTCGCCACGGATCCGACCGTCGCGGTGGCAGGCAATGGCGTGGTCACTGGCATTACCAATGGCACCACCACGATTTCCGCCACCTACGCGGGAATCACGGGCAATAACACTGTTACCGTCGTCACCCCGGCATATGTGGATAATTTTGGCACCAATGAAAACTATCTCACGAACGGTGTGCTGGGTTCGACGTGGGACGGCATTTATCTGGGCGCTGGTGATGTTCCTTTCCAGATCGCGGCCAATTACGGAGCGCACCCCGGAGTGGTGTCTCAAGTCGACGCCAATATTACGACCAACAACATGCTGACGCTAACCCATAGCCAGACCGGTTGGGAAGGCAATGAAGACGACGGATTCTTCCTGTTCAAGTATGTGCCGGGAGATTTCCAGGTGGCGGTCCATCTCGAAAGTTATGATATCGCGAACTTCCAAATACCCGGCTTGATGGCGCGCCTCTTCGCCCCGGGCGGTGGTGCGGCCGGCACGACGAACACCACGTTCACGCATGGTCGCGAAAGTCACGTGCGTTGGGCGCGTTTCGACCAGTTTGCCTCAACGGTCGCCCGCCGCAATTTGAACGGCGGCACGCTGTTCAATGATACGGCGGATGGTGAAAGAGTGGATTATTGGCTGTTGATGGTCCGCCACGGCACGACCTTCACCTTTTACAAACGCGCCAACCCGACCGACAACTGGATTTCGGTGCCTGGCTCGACCATAACTTTGACGTCCGCGACGAATGGCGCGCCCATGCAAGTCGGCATCGGTGCTTCCACGTTCGATTCCGGAACGAACTTCCGGCATGCTGCCTTCAGTCATTTCATGCTGGACGCCGCAAACCTGCAGGCGACGGGCACGCCGCCTCCGGCAGCCTCGACACCTGCTCTGGTTAACAATCCGGATGGCTCGATGACAGTCAGTCTGGAACCCGGGCTCAGGAAGTGCGGGAAGCCTGGTTGTGTTGCGCGCCGCCAAGGTGGTCAATGTAAAGCCGACTCTGGGAAGCACCTATACTGCCAATTCCGTATTCGGACAAGGCTCCGATTTGGGCAGTGGTAGCTTCGTGGTATATGCCGGAACCGGCAACACCGTAACGGTCACTGGATTGATTCCGGGCACCACCTATTATGCGGCAGTGTTTTCTTACTCAGGAACCGGCCCCACGACCAGTTACAATACCTTCGACACTCGGCAGACAAGCACCCTGGTGCTCGGCGTGGTCCAAACGCTCACAGTCACACTGCCGCAAGGCAATCAGCTTTTGAATGGCGGTGTGTTGCCGTTCAAGGTCGTTGCCAACTATCTCGGTGGCGTGTCCAATGATGTGACCAGCCTGGCGACTGTCGCGGCCAATCCGGTTGGCTGGGTGCAGGGAACCAATGGATTCCTGACTGGCTTCACTAACGGATCCGCATCCGTCTCGGTCACGTTTCAATCGGTCACGACTAATACGTCGGTGACGGTGTTCAATCCGCACCTCGCGGATAATTTCTCCGTGCCGCACGATTATCTGCTCAATGACGTGGCTGGCAGCATTTGGGATGGCGTTTACCTCGGCTCAGCCGGAAGTTATCCGGTCGACAGCGTGCCCGGAAACACCGGCTCCGGACAGACGTTGACCGCCAATGCGAGTATCACCACGAACGGAGTATTGGTTGTTCAGTCTCAAAATAACTCCTGGGCGGGAACGGGTGATGATGGATTCCTGCTCTGGCGGTACGTCAGTGGAGACTTCCAAGCTTCGGTGCAAGTGGCATCCATCGACAAGAACGCCGCTGGTGTCGGGTCGGTCAATTATGACTTCTCCGGCTTGATGGCGCGTGCCTACGGCAATACGAACGATATGTCCGGTGCACCCTACAACGGTTCGGAAAACTGGGTTTACTTCGGTGAATTCGAGCAATTCAACGATTCGACGGAAAGCCGGCACGCTCTCAATGGCGGGGACAACGAGTTGCCCCTCGGAGACAGCGCCACGAACGACTTCTATATGTTGATGAGACGGCAAAGCGGAACATTCACCTTCTTCCGCCGTGTCAATCCCACCGATCCATGGACGTTCCTGCCCAACCAGACGATCGTTCGCGGCGATCTGGCGACCGTACCAATGCAGGTGGGATTATTCCAATCCATCTATACTCCGAATATTGGCACTGTGAGCTTTGCGAACTTCATGCTGGATGACGCACGTCCGGCGCTTAAGGCCAGCGGCTCCGGCACCCCGACTGTGAATATCAATTGGCCGGCCGTACCGCTCCTTCAACTCCAAGCGGCGGGCGATATTACCGGGCCAACCTGGTCGACGGTTCCAGGCCTGCCGGGCGGTGTGACGAACGGTCTGGAGACTTTGACACTGCCAGACAATACGGGCACGAATCAGTTCTTCCGTCTGTCACGCTGATTCCGCAGATGTGTAGAGATATCGGGAGCCGGAGTGATCCTCCGGCTCCTTGAAAGATATAACGATGAAAAAATTGGCTAAAGTTTCCGGTATGGAAAAGACCCCAGTTGGTCGCGGAAAAAGTGGTTTTACCCTGATTGAATTGCTGGTGGTTATCGCCATCATTGCGATCCTCGCGGCGATGCTCTTGCCGGCTCTGGCAAAAGCCAAGGAGAAGGCAATCCGGGTGAAGTGCATGAACAACGTGAAGCAGATTAATATCGCCACGTTCCTCTATTGCACGGATAACAAGGACCACATGCCGGACTCACTGCCCGGCCAGTATTGGCCGTGGGATTTGCCGGATATCGTTTTCCAAACGATGGCCAATTCCGGTATGACGCGCGATCTTCTTTATGATCCTGGTTTCCCCGACCAAAATATTAATCCAGCATGGTTTTATGGTGGGAACGTGCACGTAACGGGCTACGCTTACGCTTGGTGGAACACGCCGTCCCTGCAAGTCACCAACCAAAATTTTTCCTCGGTTCCCACAAAAGTCATCGATCCGAACCGGCCAGGCAATGCCGGAAATTTTGGGATTCCGCCTTCCACCGACCGCGTTTTGACTTCTTGCTGTTCCATGACGCCAAATGGCAGCAAAGATCCCAGCGTGAAGGAAACCTACACGTGGATGAATATTCATGGCGGCCTTACGCTTGGCGGCCAACCCTTTAATCATCGGACTGCCCATATGACCAAGAACCTTCCTTCCGGCGCCAATGAAGGGATGTTGGACGGCCACGTTGAGTGGAGGCAGTTCCGCTATTTCCTGCCGCGTGCCAATGACACTGCGAACGGCCAGCCCATTCCCCAATTCTGGTGGTAAAAGCGTCATGAAATAGACCGAAGGGCACCCTCCAATCCCGCCTCACCGCCACCATTTTGTGGCGGTGAATTTTGTACGGAATTCATTCTCATATTGCAACCACGTGCCGGCATCGGCAGTATTTCCACACCTTGAAAATCGACCTTACGAAACTCGAAGTCTGGTTTGTCACCGGCAGCCAGCATCTTTACGGACCCGAAACCTTAAAAGAAGTTGCGAAGCATTCACAGGAAATCGCCGCCGCACTCGATGGTGCGAGCGCGATTCCGGTAAGCGTGGTGTTCAAGCCAGTGATGGTTTCTCCCGACGCGATCACGGAACTTTGCCGTGAGGCCAATAACGCTCCGAATTGCATCGGGCTCGTTACCTGGTGCCATACGTTCTCGCCGTCAAAGATGTGGATCAACGGCCTGCGGCAGTTACAGAAGCCCATTTGCCATCTGCACACGCAGTACAATCGCGACTTGCCGTGGGGCAGCATCGACATGGATTTCATGAACATGAACCAGGCGGCGCACGGGGATCGTGAGCATGGTTTTATCATGACGCGCATGCGCATCGCGCGGAAAGTCGTGGTTGGATTCTGGCAGGACGCAGCGGTGCAGGAAAAAATCGGCGCGTGGACGCGCGCGGCGGCGGCGTGGCACGATTGGCAGGGCGGCAAGTTCGTCCGCTTTGGCGATAACATGCGGGAAGTGGCGGTGACCGAGGGCGACAAGGTTGCGGCCCAGATGAGATTCGGTTTTTCCGTGAACACACACGGCGTGGGCGATCTGGTCAAGTTGGTGAATGCCATCAGCGACAAGCAGGTGGACACGTTGTGCAAGGAATACGAGTCGACATACGAGATGTCCGCGGATTTGAAAAAAGGCGGCCAGCGCCACGATTCCGTTCGCGATGCGGCCCGCATCGAATTGGGCATCGAGCAATTTCTCACGGAAGGCGGATTTAAGGGTTACACCGACACGTTCGAAGATTTGCACGGGTTGGCTCAATTGCCCGGCATCGGTTCGCAACGCATGATGGCGGCGGGCTTTGGTTTCGGTGGCGAAGGCGACTGGAAAACTTCGGCGCTGGTGCGCGCCATGAAAGTGATGGCTGCCGGCATGAAAGCGGGCACGTCCTTCATGGAAGATTACACGTATCATCTTTCAAAGGAAGGCAAGCTCGTGCTGGGCTCGCACATGCTGGAAATTTGCCCGAGCATCGCGAAGGGAAAAGTTTCGCTCCAGGTGCATCCGCTCGGCATCGGCGGCAGAGCCGATCCGGCGCGGCTTGTTTTCGACACGCCGGCGGGTCCGGCCATCAACGTGGCGTTGATGGATCTGGGCAATCGTTTCCGTCTGTTGTTAAACGAAGTGGATGTGATCACCTCTCCGAAAGCGATGCCGAAGTTGCCGGTGGCGCGCGCGGTGTGGAAGTGCCGTCCGAATTTCGAAGAAGCCTGCGCATGCTGGATTCATGCCGGCGGAGCGCACCACACCGGCTTCAGCCAGGCGGTGACCACGGAAATGATCGAGGATTTTGCGACGATCGCCGGTGTTGAACTCGCGATCATCGACGCGAAGACGAACGTGCGCGATTTTCAGCAGACCTTGCGCAACAACGAAGTGTATTACGCAATGAGCAAAGGCTGGACGGTTTGACCGGAACGCGCCAGTATTGCATCCATAGCAACCAATTAACCACAATCGAACACCTCTGAATATGAAAGCTAAAATCCTGATGTGTCTGGCGGCCTCGATGGCTTGCGCGCTGACGACGCTGGCGGCAGACCAGTTAACCGTGGGTTTCTCGCAGATTGGCGCCGAGAGCGGATGGCGCACGGCGAACACCGAGTCCATCAAATCGGAAGCGACCAAGCGTGGCATCGATCTGAAATTCGCCGACGCGCAGCAGAAGCAGGAAAACCAAATCAAGGCGTTGCGCTCGTTTATCGCGCAAGGCGTGGATGTGATTGCGTTCTCGCCGGTGGTGGAAACGGGCTGGCAGCCGGTGCTGGAAGAAATCAAAAGAGCGAAGATCCCGGTGGTGTTGACGGATCGCGCGGTGAAAGTCACCGATGATTCGCTGTATGTGACCTTCATCGGTTCGGATTTCGTGGAAGAAGGCCGCCGTGCCGGTGAATGGCTGGCCAAAGCGACCGGCGGCAAAGCTGTGATTGCCGAACTCGTTGGCACGCCGGGTTCCGCGCCCGCGATTGACCGCAAAAAAGGTTTTGAGGAAGTCCTCGCGAAAAATCCCGGCATGAAGATCGTCAAATCGCAGAGCGGTGATTTCACGCGCGCCAAGGGCAAGGAAGTGATGGAAGCATTTTTGAAGAGTCCGGATGCGAAACAGATTACCGCATTGTTCGCGCACAACGATGATATGGCGCTGGGCGCGATTCAGGCCATGGAAGAAGCCGGTATCAAACCCGGCAAGGACATTTTGATCGTGTCGATCGACGGTGTGAAGGGCGCGTTCGAGGCGATGGCCGCGGGCAAAATGAATTGCACAGTGGAATGCAATCCGCAAATCGGACCGCAGCTCTTCGACACAGTCGAGGCCGTCAAGGCGGGAAAGCCGGTGCCGAAGCGCATTCAGGTGAATGAAGGCGTGTTTGACCAATCGCAAGCCGCCGCGGAATTGCCGAATCGGAAGTATTGATCGTGGAGAACGATTCCAAAGCGCTGCTGGAAATTCGCGGCCTGGCCAAAAGTTTTCCCGGTGTCAAAGCATTGCAGGGCGTTGACTTCACCGTTCGCCGCGGTGAGGTCCACGCGTTGATGGGGGAGAACGGCGCGGGCAAGAGCACGCTGATCAAGGTGCTCACGGGAGTGTATCCGCGCGATTCGGGAGTGGTGCGGTTGGATGGCGTCGAGATTCGTCCTACCTCGCCGAAAGCCGCCGAGGGGTTTGGCATCAGCACCGTTTACCAGGAGGTCAATCTCATCCCGCAGTTGTCGGTGGCGGAGAATATTTGTCTCGGACGCCAGCCCACGCGGCTCGGATTTGTTCGCTGGAGCGCGATGGCCCGCCAGGCCGAGGCCGCGCTGGCGCGGCTCGACCTCAAGCTGGAAGTCAAAAAACAACTCTCGGCGTGTTCCATCGCCATTCAACAGATGGTGGCGATTGCGCGTGCGCTGGATGTCTCCGCAAAGCTGCTCATCCTGGACGAACCCACGTCGAGTCTCGATGAAAACGAGGTGGAAGAATTGTTCAAGGTGATCCGCAAATTGCGCGCGGAGGGCTTGGGAATTGTCATTGTCACCCATTTTCTGGACCAGGTGTACGCCATCGCCGATCGCATCACCGTGCTGCGTGATGGGCAATTGGTTGGCGAATATGAAGCGGCAAAACTGCCGCGCATGGAGTTGGTGACGCGCATGATCGGCAAGGAATTGTCCCAACTCGCGCCGAAGCAGGCGTCGGATGTGGCCGAAACCGCTGCGCCAAAGCGGGAGCCGTTCCTGGAATTCAAGCAATGCGGCCGCGCGGGTTCCATTGCGCCGATGGATTTGACGATCGGCAAAGGTGAAATTCTCGGTCTCGCGGGTTTGCTTGGTTCCGGTCGCACCGAAACGGCGCGATTGATGTTCGGCATTGACCGGATTCAAACGGGCGAGATGCTGGTGGACGGCAAACCGACGTCATTCAAAACCCCCGGCGAGGCGATTTGCGCAGGTTTTGCTTTTACACCGGAAAATCGAAAACACGACGGCATCATTCCGCATCTTTCGATTCGCGAAAATATCGTGCTCGCGCTTCAGGCGCGGCAGGGTGTGATGAAGGCGATTTCGCGAAAGCAGCAGGACGAAATCGTGGACAAGTTCATCAAGGTGCTGGGCATCAGCACGCCGGGGCCGGAGCAACTGGTGATGAACCTGAGCGGCGGCAATCAGCAGAAAGTGTTGCTGGCGCGCTGGCTCGCGACGCAGCCGCGCTTGTTGATTCTCGACGAGCCGACGCGGGGCATCGATGTCGGCGCCAAAGCGGAAATTTTAAAGCTGGTTCAATCACTCGGAAAAGAGGGCTTGTCGGTGCTGTTCATTAGCTCCGAGCTGGAGGAAGTGGTGCGCTATTGCGAGCGGGTGGTGGTGCTGCGCGACCGCGCCAAGGTCGGAGAACTTGCCGGCAAACAAATCAGCGAAGAAGCGATCATGAACACGATCGCGGCGCCCCAAACGAAATGAGCACTGCCGCCACCAGCACCGCTCCTTCTCCGGCGCCGTCCGGCCGGTTTCAGAAACGCGAAATCCGCTGGTGGACGAGCTTGCTATGGCCAGTCGCGGGGCTGGTGTTGTTGCTGTTGTTCAATCTGCTTTTTACCCCGGGCTTCTTTCACGTGGAAGTGCGGGACGGGCATCTATATGGGGTGCTGATTGATATTCTCAATCACGGTTCCAAGGTGATGCTGCTCGCGCTGGGCATGGCGGTGGTCATCGCCACCGGCGGCGTGGATTTGTCCGTGGGCGCAGTCATGGCGATTGCGGGCGCCGTTGCGGCGCAATTGATCAACCGGCCGGGGACGCCGTTCTCCCTGGTGATTGGCGCTGCCCTGGGAGTGGCGATCCTGGCTGGCTGTTGGAACGGATTGCTCGTGGGCGTGTTCAACATCCAACCCATCGTGGCGACGCTTATTTTGATGGTCGCGGGCCGCGGCGTGGCGCAACTGATCACGGACGGGCAAATCATCACCTTCACGGACGCGAAATTGACGTATATCGGCAACGGTGATTTTGTCGGTCTGCCGTTTCCCGTGTGGTTGGTTTTGGGGACGCTCGTCGTTACCGGGGTTTTGACGCGAAAGACGGCGGTGGGGTTGTTCATCGAATCCGTCGGCGATAATCAGACGGCGAGCACGTATTCAGGTGTGCGCGCGGGGCGCGTGAAATTTCTTGTCTATGCTTTTGCGGGGTTGTGCGCGGGCCTCGCGGGTTTGGTCGCGGCGTCGAACATCAAATGCGCGGATTCGAACCATGCCGGTTTGTTTCTGGAATTGGATGCGATCCTGGCGGTGGTGATCGGCGGGACCTCGCTGACGGGCGGTCGATTTTTTCTCGTCGGGTCGATCATCGGCGCGCTGTTTATCCAAGCCCTGACTACCACGATGTATATGCGTAATGTGAGCGCGGACGTGGCGCCGGTGCCGAAAGCGCTGGCCATTTTGATCGTGTGCGTTTTGCAATCGCCCGTTGCGCGCGGAAAAATTGCCGGAGTATTCAAACGGAGGCGGCCGGCACCATGAGAATTTCAGCCAAATATATTCCGCTGATGGCAACGGCTCTCGTATTGCTGTCGTTGTACGTCGCCGGGTGTGTCTCGTTCAAAGGGTTTAGTTCGTTGCGGGTGGTGGTGGATCTTTTTGGCGACAATTCATATCTGGGGATTGCGGCGCTGGGCGCCACGTTTGTGATTCTGTCCGGCGGCATCGATTTGTCCGTGGGCTCGGTGATTGCTTTCACCAGCATCCTGATCGCCTCGCTCGTGGGCCATGGGTTTAGCCCGCTGGCGGCGATTTTGATAGCGTTGCTGGCGGGAGCGGTCTTTGGAGCATTCATGGGATTTCTCATCAGCATTTTCCAAATGCCGCCATTTCTGGTCACATTGGCGGGGATGTTCCTGGCGCGGGGCCTGGGATTCATTATTTATCCGCAGTCCCTCGCAATCACCCACCCGTTTTTTGTGGAGAAGGTCACGAACGGCCTTTCCATCGCCATCAACGATCGCGTCAGCATTCCCTTTACGGCGACCTGTTATATTGTTTCTCTAATAATCGCGATCATTGCCGCCCATTACTCAAAGTTTGGACGCACGATTTACGCTGTGGGCGGCGACGAGAATTCCGCGGCCTTGATGGGACTACCGGTGCGGCGGACCAAAATCATGGTCTACACGCTGGCCGGGTTTTGTTCGGCGCTGGCAGGCGTGGTGAGCACGTTTTACAAACAATCCGGCGATCCCGCTTCCTTCGTGGGCTCGGAACTGGATGCGATCGCGGCAGTGGTCATCGGGGGAACCTTGCTCACCGGCGGGGTGGGTTTCGTCGCCGGAACCGCCATGGGCGTATTGATTCTGGGGTTGATTCAAAACCTGATTAACTTCCAGGGCAACATCAATTCATGGTGGACACCCATTATCGTGGGCTTCCTGATTTTCGTCTTTATCCTGCTTCAGAACGCGGTGGTCGCGATATCAAAGCGGTTCGGTGCAAAATTGAAAACCTCCGGTTGAGTTTTTCAAATGTCGTTTCCTGGGTGATTTTGAAATCCCTGCTAATCGTCTTCGTGCGGACGATAGTCGCGATGATACGGTTTGACGGGGAGCTTTCCTTTATAAAATTCGTCGAAGAGTTGGAAGGCTTCCGGATCGTATTTCTTCAAACCTTCGGTGCCGTTCTCCGGTTTCGGGCCGGTCATGTTCATATCGCCGTGGGTGCCGAAATACCACATGGTCAATTCGGCAAAATATTCATCGGGATTTGAGCCGGCATAGCTTTTTACCCAGCGGCCTTTGTCGAGGGACGCTTTATATTGAGCGTCGAACTTGGCGCGAAGGTCGTCGTCGATGCCGTAATCGCGGATGGCGTGGGAGAATTCGTGCAGGCAAATATCGCGGCCGTGATATCTGTCCTTCGGGAGCTTCAGGAGATTTTCTTCACCGCAGGACGTAATCCGGCCGCCCATGCCGCGCGTGCGCTGGTCGCGAGTCAGGCCGTTGTATTCGGCGAGCGGTTTGCCTTTGTCCTCCCGCCACTCCGGCAAATCCGTCGTGACCTGGTCCCGGCCGATGATGTGCAGTTCCACATTATCGCCCACGAGATTGGAAATCACCATTGAGGGAAGGTTACCCAGTTGCAGCACCAGGTGATCGTAGGCCACATACAAAGCTTCGTCGGAAACGACTTCGTGCGATTTAATCGGGATGCCGCGGAACGTCAGTTCCTTGGAGAAAAATCCCTTTTCCGGCGGGTCGAGATGGATGATGGTCGGGTGCTGGTTGGTGGCGGTTTCGGCGGCCGCGCTGCCGGTTGCCGCGAGAAATGCAACCGCAAACACTGTCGTAATCAATCGTTTCATGGTTGGGGATTCCGCGGATTTCGGACGATGCGGACGGTGAATCGGCAGCGTTGGCCTGCCGTTGACTATCGTGCCACTGCGGCAGAACGCGGTTTCGCAGCCTTGCCGTGTCCGTTTTTGCCATTGCTGGATGCCGGAGTTTCCTGCATCAACCGCTCGATATCTTCGGCCTCAATGGGGATTTGGGCCATCAGGTCCACTGGGCCGTCCTTGGTCACGAGCACGGTATTTTCCAGGCGAACAGCAAAATTTTCCTTGGGAATATAAATGCCTGGCTCAACGGTCATCACCCAGCCGGCTTCCATGGGTTTCACGATCAAACCGACATCGTGAACATCCAGCCCGATGGGATGGCCGACGCCGTGCATGAAATGCTTTTTGAAAGCAGGCTGTTCCGGGTCCTGGCGTTTGATTTCCTGCATGGTCAGGAGACCGAGATTCACGAGCTCGCGCTCGGTCATCTGTTCGGCTTCCTTCTGCCAATCCTTGATTTTTTTGCCGACCGCAAGACCGGCAATGCACTTCCGCAGGATGCCGAGCACGGCATCGTACACCTGCCGTTGCCGGCGGGTAAAACGGCCGTTGACCGGGATGGTGCGGGTCATGTCGGAATTGTAATTGGCGTAAGACGCGCCGACGTCGAGCAACAGCAGATCGCCATCGTTGCAGATCAGCGAATTGGAAACGTAATGCAGACAGCACGCGTTGATGCCGGAGCCGATGATCGGCAGATAGGCCGGACGGCCGCCACCGCGCACGAATTCGTGGATCAACTCGGCTTCAACTTCGTACTCCGAGACACCGGGTTTGGTGAAGCGAAGCACACGTTCAAAGCCGCGCCCGGTCAAGTCACAGGCTTTGCGGATCTGCTCGATTTCAAGATCGGATTTAACCGCGCGCAGGCGATGCATCAATTGCGCGAGCCGGCGGTAATTGTGCAAGGGATATTTGCGAATCGTATCCGCGACGAAACGGGCTTCGCGCGATTCGGTTTCGATGATGGCGCGCTTGTGTTCGTTGCTGTTGAGGAACACGTGGTCGCATTCGCACATGAGCCGGTGAAACAACCGGGGAAATTCGGAGAGCCAATGAATATTTTGAATGCCAGTAAGTTCACGGGCGGATTTTTTGGTGAGCTTGCGGCCTTCCCAGAGTTCGCTTTCCGACGTGGGTTCGCGCAGAAAAAGCAGCTCGCGATGTTTTTCATCATCGGCATCGGGATAGATAACCAGGATGGATTGTTCCTGCTCGACACCGGTCAAATAAAAGAGATCGGAATTGACGATGGTATTCTGCGAGCCGTCCGCGTTGGTCGCGCAAGTATCGTTCGCATTGACGACTGCCAGCGCGTTGGTCGGCAGGCAAGCCGCCAGACGTTTGCGGTTCGAAACGAACAGCTCAGAAGCTATGGAAGTGTAACGCATATCTATTCCAACAATCTTTCTACGAAACCCGGTGGTGTAACCCCGAACATCGCCGCTTTCACCCCGGTTGTCAGCCCAAAAAGCGCCGCATCAGGAGAAACAATCACAATCGCATATTAGAGCCAACCCTTGGGTCCGCCCATGAATGGAATGCACAGGCACCTATCTCATTTCACCACCTGCAATTGCCTTAACGAAATTCGTCCTTAGAATGGCGGCCAATGTTCCCAATTATGGACCTTTGTCGTCTTCCCACAAAGAGCCGGTTTATCGCTGCCGCCATTGCAGTCGCGTTAGTGGAAGTCGCCGCCGGGCAGGAATCAAAAACATATAAAAGCTGGCCCTATCCCATTCCGTGCCGCATTCAAGACGGAGCCAATCCTGATTTACTCGTGATGACCTTGGGCGATGTGGAAACGCCGATCGCCGAGGGAATGTTTGATCCCGTGAAAGACATGGTGACGCTCAAGGACGGGACGGTGCGGACGAATTATTATCGGGACACGCTCGGGGTGAAATTTTATCAGCCGCTCGATAAATCGCGCTACCAGTTGCCGCCGTCGGGATGGTGCAGTTGGTATTATTACTACAACCGAATCACCGCCGATGAAGTGAAGCGCAACGCCGAATGGATCGCGGCGAATCTGAAGGATTATGGGGCGGAATACGTGCAGATCGATGACGGTTGGCAGGGGACGGGAGCGCGAACGAGCTCGAGAGACTGGGAGTTGATCAACACGAATCATTTTCCGAAGGGTATGGCGGCGGTTGCGAAGGACATCAAATCGCTGGGGCTGGAAACGGGATTGTGGATTGCACCGCACGGTCAAAGCAGCGACGAGGTGGTGAAATCGCATCCGGGAGTTTTTCTATTGAAGCCGGATGGCACCACGGCATCCGACACGTGGGAGGGAAGATATCTCCTGGACCCGACTTCGCCGGGCACCGCGCCGTATTTGCGGAATTTATTCCAGCGCATGTCCGGTTGGGGTTACGACTATTTCAAAATCGATGGCCAGCCGATTGTGGTGGATGAATACGGCAAGAAAAAAGAGTTCATGAAAGTTCCCGGCGATGACGCGGCGGGATTGTATCGCAAGACGTTGAACACCATTCGGGGTACCATCGGACCGGATCGTTACCTGCTCGGCTGCTGGGGCATTCCCGTCGAGGGCGCGGGCATCATGAACGGATCACGGACGGGCGGAGATGTGGTGTTGGGGTGGGGTGGGTTCCAGGTCGCGTTGCGGCCGACGCTGCAATTTTATTATTTGCATAACATCGTGTGGTATTCGGACCCGGATGCATTGTTGGTGCGCTCACCGTTGACATTGGACCAGGCGCGGGTATGGGCCACGCTGGAGGGACTCACCGGCCAGGCGCTGATGTCCAGCGATCGGCTGATGGACCTGAGCGAAGATCGCGTGGAATTGCTGCGGCGCGTGTATCCGCCCACAGATATTCGGCCGCTGGATTTGTTTCCGACCGAGCGCTACAAAAAAATCTGGGACCTGAAAGTGAATCACCTCAGTCGGCATTACGATGTGGTGGGAGTATTTAACTTTGATTCTGACAACGCCGACCAGGTCTACCTGAATTGGTCGGAGCTGGGATTGCCGAAAGGAAAACGCGTGCATGTTTTCGATTTTTGGAACCAGGAATATCTGGGTGCCTGGCGCGAAGGCATCGCCGTGCCGACGGCGCCGACCAGTTGCCGAGTGCTGACGCTGCTGCCGGATTCCGGCGCGGTCCAACTGATTTCCACCAGCCGGCACATTACCCAGGGGCCGGTGGAATTGAAACAGTTGCATCAGTCGGGCGATTCCTTCACCGGGACCAGCCATGTTATTAAAAATGATCCCTACAAATTGAGTTTTGTGTTTCCCGCGGGAACGAATGGCGTGGTGACGCGCGCGACCGCGCGGGCGGGAATGCATAAACTGCCAGTGAAGATTTTCAATCATCAAGGCTGGGCGACGGTGGAGATCACGTCGGCGAAAACTGAGGATGTGAATTGGGAGGTGACGTTTGCTCCGGCCGGAGGATTCCATTATCCGCCGAGCGCGCCGGAGCGGCTTTTTGCGAAGCCGGTGGGACTCGACAGCGTGAGCCTAAATTGGCGCGAGCAATATTATTTAAATGCCGGCTACGAGGTCTACGTGGATGACAAGCTGCTCGGCCAAACGCCGGAGGCCCGATTCATGGTTCACGGCTTGGACCCGAATGTCTCCCACACGGCGCGAGTGAAAACAGTGTGGGATGATGGCGCGGAAAGCCCGCGCGCGGCGGAGGTCACGTTCAACCTTGCAGCCCAGGCGCCGACCGAACTGTTACTGACACAATTGCCGCCAATGCGGTCTACCGGACACTGGAACGGCTATGAAATCGATGAGTTGCTGGCGCCGGAGCCGTTGTCGGTCGCGGGCCAACACCAGGCGCACGGCCTCGCAGCGTTTACGGGGTCGGAAATTGAATTCGATTTGCACGGCATGTATGAAACGTTCACTGCCGGCGGGGGTATCGACGATGATTCCGTGACGAACGCGACGACGGAATTTTCGGTTCTGGCCGACGGCAAGGAATTGTGGCACAGCGCCACGGTCAAAAAGAACGAGCCGGCGGCGGCGGTGAATGTGCCGATTCAGGGCGTGCGAAAATTGACCCTGAGAACATCCCGCGTTGGGACGGAACGCGCGCAGGCCGATTGGATTGAGCCCAGGGTTTCACGGCATGCAAAATGAATCCGGATACATTTTCATCGCCATCGTTCTCCACACCGTTTACCGTGCATACTCGTGACTGATTCGCAGCCAGAACTGGTGGACGTAACGATACACAGTCCGCATACCCGCATGCGGGGGGTGCAGGCCTCCAACGCTGAGCCTCGTCCCTGGCTCGCCAGTTTTCCCGTTTGCCAGACCTTGAACCACTACCAGATGGTGCACCTTGGCTTTCAGGAAACGCAGGGACCAACCCGCATCGTTCGAACGAAACAAACCACGACTTATTTCCTCGCCTGCATCGGCGGTCAAGGCCGGGTCTTAATCGACGGCCGCTGGCGCGTTTGCAAGGAAGGCTATGCGTGCCTGCTGCCCGCGCACACACTGAACGCATTTGAAGCGCTGCCCAAACAGAAATGGGATTATTGCTGGGTCTGTTATCAACGCCCCGTGGAACAGCGGCCCATTGCCAATGTCACCACGCCGGTCATGGCGCGATACGATCCTTTGCCGCTGCGTTCGGCGGTGTTGGGTTTGATGTACGAATGCAACGGCCCGGCGCAACCGACGTTGATCCAGGAATGGACTGACCTCGTCCATGCGTATGTGTTGCGATTCGCTCAATCCTCGGATCAGCCGGACCAGCTCCGCTTGCTCTGGGAGCGCGTGGCAGCCAATCTCGCAGAACCGTGGTCGCTCACGCAGTTGGCGAAACAAGCGGGTTACAGCAACGAACACTTGCGGCGGCTTTGCCGGCGGCAATTGGGGCGCAGCCCGATGCATCAAGTGACGTATCTGAGGATGCGGCGCGCGGCGGAATTGCTGGCGTCGACGGAGCAGACCATCGATTCCATCTCGCAGGAAGTCGGTTATCAAAATCCGTTTGTGTTTTCCAACGCGTTCACGAAGTGGATCGGCTGGCGACCTTCGGAATATCGCCGGAAAAAATTTAACAAAGCGTGAGGCGGCGGCGTATCGCGCAGCCGCAAACGGGGGCGAGTGCGGCCATGATGATGTCGGATAGCTGCGGGTGCGTTTGAAACATGGCGGCAATTCGAGCCGTTCTTTTAATCTCACGCCATTCACACAAAACAGCGCAAGCCTTTTCCACTTATGAGAACCAGCCTGGGTATCGGTGTGCTCCTGTTATACGCGGCGCTGTCGAGCGCTGCGCCCGCCACGAATGCGCCACCGCGAATTTACCGCGATAAGATCGAGCCGCATTGGTTCGCGGACAGCGGCGGAGCGACCAACCGGTTTTGGTATCGCTTGAATTTGGCGCACGACGAAAAGGAATTCGTGCTCGTCGACGCCGCTGCCGGGAAGCGTGAACCGGCGTTTGATGCCGAGCGCATGGCGAAGGCGTTGTCGGCGGTGTCGGGGCAGACGGTTGATCCGAAGAAACCGCCGTTTGATTCGGTCAAGTTTTCAACCGATGGAAAAAGCGTCACGCTTTCCGGCGACAACTCGGAGTGGAATTTGAACCTCGACACCTACGTCGCGACGGCGATCTCGAAAAATGGCGCGAATGGAAATCAATTGCGCCCCGGCAGAACGATTCATCCGTCGTCCGGCGATTCCGACGAGGAAACCAGCATTCACTTCGTGAATCGCCTGGACCAGGAGGTGAATGTGTTCTGGTTGGACGATAGCGCCGAGCGCCAGCCTTACGGCAGTCTCAAGCCGGCGGAAGAACGCGACCAACACACCTTCGTCGGCCACGCGTGGTTGATTGCGGCAAAAAATGGCGATGTGATTTCGGTGTTTGACGCCGGCAAAGGGGCGGGTGTGGCTGTGATTGGCGCAACGAACGCAGCGCCGCCGGTTTCGCGAAGGCAGGCGCGTGCGGAACGCCCGGCGCCGGATAGAATCGCCTCGCCGGACAAGCGTTGGGAAGTGTTTGCGCGCGACTTCAACATTTTCCTTCGCGACACCCGTGATGGCTCGGAACATCAGTTGACGTTGGACGGATTCTCCGACAACAGCTATGCGCGCACCGCGGAATCGGAACGCGCCGTGAACATGGATTATGAAACGCGCGATCCGGAGCAGGCGACGCCAGAGGTTTATTGGTCGCCGGACTCGCGGCATTTTGTGGCGATGAAATTCAAGTCGGGATCGCATCGGCGGGTTTACCTCGTGGAATCCTCGCCGAAGGATCAGCTTCAACCCAAACTCACTTCGAATCCCTACCTGAAAGCGGGCGACGATGTGCCGTACACAAAGCCGCATCTGTTTGATGTGGAAAACAAAAAGGAGATTCCGGTCGACGACACGTTGTTCGCCAATCCGTGGTCGGATGAAGATGTGCACTGGAGTCCGGATTCGAGCCGATTCTCGTTTCTTTTCAATCAACGCGGGCACCAGGCGCTGCGCATATTGGGAGTCGATGCCAAAACCGGCGCTGTCCAGTCCGTCGTGGATGAAGAGAGCAAGACGTTCATTTGTTATTCCAGCAAGTATTTCGCTGAATACCTCGATGACACGTCGGAAATCATCTGGATGTCCGAGCGCGACGGGTGGAATCACCTGTATCTCTACGACAGCAAAACCGGGAACGTGAAAAATCAGATCACGAAAGGCGAATGGGTGGTGCGCGGTGTGGATCGCGTGGACAAGGAGAAGCGGCAGATCTGGTTTCGCGCGGGAGGGATCAGGCCCGGAGAGGACCCTTACTATGTTCACAATTGCCGCATCAATTTTGACGGCTCGGGCCTGATGATTCTCGCGGACAATGACGGCACGCACACGGTGCAATTCTCGCCGGACCGAAAATTCGCGATCGATACGTGGTCGCGTGTCGATGCGCCGCCGGTGAACGAATTGCGCCGCACGGACGATGGCAAGTTGGTGTGCCGATTGGAGGAGGCGGATGCGAGCGAGTTGTCTGCCAGCGGATGGCAAGTGCCGGAACGCTTCGTGGCGAAGGGGCGCGATGGCGTGACGGATATTTATGGCGTGATATTCCGGCCGAAGAATTTTGATCCGCAGAAAAAATATCCGGTGCTCGAGGATATTTATGCCGGGCCGCAGGATTCCTTCGTGCCGAAGGCATTTCAGCCGGCTTACCGGAACCAGAAGCTGACGGAATTGGGATTTGTCGTGGTGCAAATCGATGGGATGGGCACTTCGAATCGTTCGAAGAAATTTCACGATGTGTGCTGGAAGAACATGCAGGACGCGGGTTTTCCCGATCGCATTTTGTGGATCAAAGCCGCCGCGGCAAAATATTCGTTCATGGACTTGAATCGTGTGGGGCTTTTCGGAACTTCGGCCGGCGGACAGGACGCTTTGCGCGGCATGCTCGACCATGGCGATTTTTACAAGGCGTGCGTTTCCGACTCCGGCTGCCATGACAATCGCATGGATAAAATCTGGTGGAACGAGCAATGGCTGGGCTGGCCGGTGGATGAAAGCTACGTCCGCAGCTCCAACGTCGTCGACGCGCACAAGCTGCAGGGCAAATTGCTGCTGATGGTCGGTGAAATGGATACCAACGTGGATCCTTCGAGCACGATGCAGGTGGTCAACGCTTTGATTAAATCCGACAAGGATTTCGACCTGTTGTATATGCCGGGCGCCGGTCATGGCGTGGCCCGAACGCCGTATGGCGCGCGGCGGTTGGTGGATTTTTTCGCGCGCACTTTTCTGGAACCCAACCCTGAGCCTCATTCATGAAACGTCTACTGATCCTCATCATGGCCTGCCTGTTTTTGCGTCCGGTGCTGGCACAGTCGGCTGAAGACGCGAAGCTGGCGGACTTTTTTAAAACGTATCTCGATCAGCGTTTCGCGCAGAAGCCGCTGGACGCGACCGGGCTTGGCGACCATCGGTTCGATGCCCAGTTGGACGACATCTCGCCGAAGGCGCGCGAAGGTTGGCGCGCGCTTGTGAAAGCAACTCTGGCTGGGCTGAAAAAAGAGGTCGCGTACAAGCAACTCACGCGCGATGGGCAGATCGATTATGAAATTTTTCAGCATCAACTGGAGACAGAGCTTTGGCTCGACGACAATATGCAGCCGTTCGAGCGGGATGCCCGCACGTACGGCGGTTATTTGAGCGACAGCGTTTACACGCTGCTGGCGCAATCAACCTTGCCACGCGAAACGAATGTGGCAAACGCCATCGCGCGCATGGCGCAGATGCCGCGGATTGTCGAGGAGGCCAAACGATCGCTGACGCATCCGGCGAAACCGATTTTGGAAACGGCTATTCGCCAAAATTCCGGCGCGATCAGTTTTTACGAAGGCGACATTTTCAAATTGGCCGGTGAGACCGCGCAGAAGGATCAACTGGCTGCGGCGGCGTCGAAAACCGTGGCGTTGTTAAAGGAGTATCAGACTTTTCTGGAAGGTCCGGCCCGCAGCCGGGCGCAGGACAATTGGCGGTTGGGTCGCGCGAAGTTTGCGAAGAAATTCGAATTGGAGACGGACGCCGGCATCACCGCCGAGGAAAATCTGGCGAATGCAAAAACGGAGTTCGCGCGCGTGCAAACGGAACTTTACGTCGTCGCGCGGCAACTCTGGCCGAAATATTTTCCCAAAGTGACGTTGCCGCCGGACGATGCCGACGGGCGCCGCGAGACGGTTACGAAAATTGTCAATGTCGTCAGCCAGGAGCACGGTGACGCCGCGAATTTGGTCGCCGATGCGCGCGCCACGGTGGAGGAAATCAAAACGTTTATTCGCGAGCGTGATTATTTGAAGTTGCCGGACCCGGACAATTGCCAGGTGGTGGAGATGCCGGAGTTTCGCCGTGGCAATTCGCTGGCGTATCTGGACAACGCGCCGCCGTTGGATCCCAAAGCCTCGAGCATTTACGCGGTGAGCCCGCCGCCGGCCGATTGGACGCCGCAGCAAATCAAGAGCTTCCTCGAGGAATACAACAGCCACATGTTGAAAATTCTCACGATTCACGAGGGCTATCCCGGCCATTACGTGCAACTGGAATACGCGAACCGGAATCCGTCGTTGATTCGGCGCGTGTATCAGTCGGGCACGTATGTCGAAGGCTGGGCGGTTTACGGTGAGATCACGATGCTGAATGAAGGATTTGGTGATGGCGATCTGCGCCTGCGATTGATGCAATTGAAGTTCTACCTCCGCGCCGTGGCCAATTCGATCCTGGATTACGAAATGCACTGCACGCAGATGACCGACGATGACGTGATGAAATTTTTGGTGGGCGACTCTTACCAATCGGAAGGAGAAGCGAAATTAAAAATCATTCGCGCCAAGCAATCGTCCGTGCAGTTGAGCACCTATTTCGTCGGACGCATGGCGCATTATCAACTGCATCAAGCCATCGAGCGCGAGATGGGCGATAAATTCAGCCTGGAGCGCTATCACAACGCTGTGCTCGTGAACGGTTCCATTCCGCCGAAATATTTGCCCGAACTGGTGCGCCGGAATTTGGGATTGGAACAAACCAAGTAACTGCTGCTGAAATGAACGTGAGCGATCCAAATACTGTGCCCGCGCCAACATCTTCCCCGGCGGCGGTGGTCAAGCAGAGACATCCGATTGGCCTGTGGACGCTTTTCCTGACGGAGATGTGGGAGCGGTTTAGTTACTACGGGATGCGGGCGTTGTTGGTGTTGTTCATGGTGGACACCGTGAAACACGGCATGGGCCTGAACGACAAAACCGCGACGGCGATTTACGGACTTTACACTTCGGCGGTTTATTTGATGTCACTGCCCGGCGGCTGGCTCGGGGATCGGCTTTTTGGACCGCGGCGCGCGGTATGGTATGGCGGCATCGTTATTGCACTGGGGCATTTCACGCTGGCATTGCCGTGGACGCAGACGTTTTTTTTGGGATTGATTCTCGTGGTGGTCGGCAGCGGAACGCTGAAGCCGAACATGAGCGGGATGGTGGGGGAATTGTATCCTGAGGGAGGCGCGCGACGGGACGCAGGCTTCACGATTTTTTACATCGGCGTCAATGCCGGCGCGGCGATTGGCCCTATGGTTTGCGGCTGGCTGGCGGAAACCAAAGGCTGGCATTGGGGTTTTGCCGCGGCGGGTTTTGGAATGGCGCTCGGCTTGATTCAATTCCAGCTTACGCGCCGGTGGATCGGCACCGCCGGCCTCAAGCGCGGCAACGAGGCGCCATTTCACATTACTGAACGCATCATGCTTTGGGGAGGAATTCCAGCGGTTGTCGTGGCGTTGGTGCTCTGCCTCGCCGGTGCGATCCGGTTGAATCCGGTGTTCCTCGCTCAAAGCATGGCTTACGTGATTCTTGCCCTCGCCGTGCTGTTTTTCGTTTACGCATTTTTCTTTTGTGGGCTGGACAAAACGGACAAGGAACGGGTTGGGATGATCCTGGTTCTATTTTTGACGTCGGCGATCTTTTGGTCGGGATTCGAGCAAATGGGATCGTCCTTCAATCTTTTCGCCGAGCGCTACACGGCGCGATATTTGGATTGGTTCCATTTCGAGATACCCACCGCCTGGTTCCAGGCGTTGGGTCCGGTTTTCATCATCGCGTTTGCGCCGGTATTCGCGTGGCTTTGGGTATGGCTGGCGCGGCGAAATATGGACCCGTCGATACCGGTCAAATTCGCCCTGGGCTTGTTTTTCCTTGCGGCCGGGTTTGTGGTGATGGCGGGCGCGGCGCGCGTGGTGATCGCTGGCAATAAAGCCTGGCCGACCTGGCTGATCATGACGTATCTATTGCACACGTTTGGTGAATTGTGCCTCAGTCCCGTCGGTTTGAGTTCCGTGACCAAACTGGCGCCGCGAAAACTGGCCGGGCAAATGATGGGAATTTGGTTCCTGGCGACGTCGCTGGGAAACCTGCTTGCCGGACTTTTGGCCGGGGAATTTGACCCCAACGCCGTTCAACATTGGCCCGTGCTTTATCTCAAAATCGTTATCCTGCCGGCCATTGCGGGAATTCTGTTGATCATTTTGGCGCGGCCTCTCAAAGCCCTCATGGCCGGTATTAAATAGCTTTCCCGCTGGGGAAGCGAATTCCGTGTTTTTGGCCGCCGTTCAATCGGCTAATGATCATTAGCAAAAAATCTTTTCGAGAGTGCAAAATGAACATGCCTGCGTGGATGCGCCGCATGGGCTGAAAAGCGGTTCTCAAGGATAATTCAAACATGGGAAATCAACCGTCGTGTTTCAAAGGCACGCGTGTTTGTACGAGATTGTTTTTCTGCATCGCGCTGGCTGCTGGCATCGTTGCCTTCGGAGCGGGGATCTCACTGAACGCGCAGGTGGCGTATTCCGATTCATTCAACACCAACGTCAATTACCTGACGAACGGTATTTCCGGCACCATCTGGGACGGCGTCTATTTCGGGGCCGGCGAATTTAACAATTCCGGGATTGGCGGCGGCGGGGTGGGTGCGACGTTGCAGGCCGATGCCAATCTTTCGACCCCGGGCACCCTGACGCTTTCCACCACCGGCACCGCATGGGAAGGCGCCGATGACGACGGTTTTTTCCTCTTCAAAGTGGTTCCCGGCGATTTTTCGGCAACGGTTCACGTGGTCAGTCCGTATAACAACGCCAACTACAACTCCGCCGGACTTCAGGCGCGCGCGTTCGGGGTGGGAGGCGATCCATCCTCTGCCGGCGGCACGGAAAATTTTGTGTCGTGGACCCGATTCGACGAGTTCAATTTTGCAAATTACCTCCGAACCGAAGTCAACGGCGCGGTCGGTCAGTTCAATCCCACCAATTATCCGAACGCGAACTATTGGTTGCGAATGGACCGGGTGAACGGGACCAACTTCTACTTTTACGAGAAATCGAGCAAAGCCGGAACCTGGACAAACCGGACTTTTGGAGCGTCGGTGAATGCGGTGGGGCCGGCAATAAACGGGAACGTCCTGCACCGCGCTGATCTGGCGGGCAAACCTTTGCAGGTTGGCATCATACACGCCACGTACAACGGCCAACTCGGCGCGCAGTTCACTGATTTTACGCTGACAATTTCAAACACGAGTTTCGCCCCGCTGCCCGCCGCGCCGGCGTGGGTCGTTGCGGCGCCGAATGCAAATTCGGGTTTGGATGTGTCGTGGAACCCGGGATCCGGCAGCGCTGGCAGTGTCGTCGTGGCATGGACCGCCACGAATTCGGCGCTTAAGCAAATGCCGGCGAATGGTGTCCAGTATTTGGGGAACGCTGCGTATGGCGCGGGAGACCAATTGCTGGGAGCCGGTTATTATGTCGTCTATTCTGGTACCGACACCAACGTGACCGTCGGAAACATCCTTCCCAACATACAGTACAACATCGCTGTGTTCAGCTACGCCGGTTCCGGAGGCTCGATTGCATACAATCATTCACCGGTGGTGACCAGCGTCTTGATTCCGCCGAACGCGGTGGTGGCGCAATTGGATGTGCAAGCGAGCCTGGCGGACGTTTCCTTCTCCGCCAACCCGGGCAAATGGTATTGGCTGCAATATTCAGACTCGTTGAACCCTGCGAATTGGCAAAATCTGCTGCCCAACCCGGTGCAGGCGTATAGCCCGGCGATGAGTATTGCCAACATTCCGATCGGCCCGTCAGCGCAGCGCTATTATCGTTTGCAGGAAGTGGATCCGATTTTCACGGCGAAAGTCAGTTCCGCTTCGATCTCGAGCCTGCAACGCACGGATGACGCGGAGGCGACGGAATACATCAGCGGCGGCAGGCTCGGAAATGTGCGCATCAATTATCAACCGGCGGGCGGTCCGACGTGGTATGCCGTAAATACGTCGACGCCGAGTGGCGTGGCTTCCGTTACCTACAGTTCAATCACGAATGCCAGTGGAACCCAATACACCGCGCATTACCTGCTGACCAATGGCTTAACGGCCCCGCTGATGTTCGATTCCGTGTTGTTCATCAATGAGGAGAGCATTGAGTGGTCGCTGAATTTTACCAATACTACGAGCCAATCTGTGACAATTGGCGACCTCGCATTGCCGTTGCCGATGAACACCTCGTATTCCACTCCGAGTTCCAGCGCGATGAAACACAGTTTCATTTCCGGTTACGGCTCCTACATTTTCTGGATGCGGCCGGATAGCGTCGGCCCCTGTCTATTGATGACGCCGGATGACAACACGAAGCTGGAATTCTGGGACAACCGCTCGGGTTACGAGACCTATATTCATTCGTATGTGGCGGGCACCAATGCGGCGGCGCAGTATCCGACCGTGACCACGCAAGGCGACCGCTGGCGTCAGCCAAACACCAGCCTGACCCTGGCTCCCGGCGGTTCGCAATCGTATGGCGTGAAATTTCAATGGGCGACCAACTACGATGCGATTCGTCAAACGCTAGTGAACGATGGCAAAGTCGATGTGCACGTGGTTCCCGGCATGACGGTGCCGACCAATTTGTTCGCGCAAATCGCGTTGCAGACGACACAAACGGTTTCTTCCGTGGCGGCTGAATTTCCGTCGCAAACGCAGCTTCAATTTTTAGGCACGACGAATGTCAGCACCAATACCTATCAACTGTACCAGGTTCAATTTGCGCGCCTCGGGGAAAACAAACTAACCATTACCTATGGCAACAACCGGACGATGTATCTCGAATTTTTCGTCACGGAACCGGTGGAGACACTGGTGAAAAAACGCGCGGCTTACCTTGTGAGTCATCAAATCACCACGAACAAATGGTACAGCGGTCTCTTTTGCGATGTGAACATGAACGACGGCCAGTTGATCACGCCGGACAATCACGACACGTTGGGCACCAGTTTTCAGGTTTACGAAATCGCCAGCGATGACGCGGGCGAATCGCGCCCGGCGTATCTGGCGGAAAAGGAAGCCGTGTTTCCGGTGCAAAGCGAAGTCACGGCATTGGATTTTTATATCACGAATTTCGTCTGGGGCGGTTTGCAACGCGCCACCAATGAATCCAGTTCTTATGGTATTTACGGGGTTCCGGACTGGCAGACCCTCAGAACCAATGGCAGCAACCTCGGTTCTGACCTTGGCAGGGGTTATGATTATCCGCACATCATCGCGATGTATTACGGCATGTATCGCGTGGCTAAATATCATCCGGAAGTGACGACAGTATTGACGGCGACGAATTATTTGCAACGCGCCTGGGGCACCGCGATGGCGTTGTGGAGCCACGGCGGCACCCAGGCGACGCAGACGGGTTTGATGAACGAAGTGGTGATTCCGGGATTGTTGTCGGCTTTGGATGCCGAGGGAATGAGCACCCAGGCTGCCAGCCTCCGTGCCAACTGGGAAACCAAGGTGGGATATTATATTTCCGGCAACGCGAATCTTTTCGGTTCCGAGTACGCCTTTGACGCGACCGGTTTTGAATCGCAGGAGGCCTACGCAAAGTATGCGCTGCAGCACGCCGGCAGCAGTCTGGCGATGGGTTCGACCAACGTCCCGTTCTTCCTCAGTAAAGCGAATGCATTCATGCAGACGCAAATCACCGCGAATATCTTCGATCGCGGCTGGCTCGAGACGGCCTATTATTATTATGGCAGCGATTATCGCAGCGCGATGGGCGACAATTTTGTGGTGACTTACATGGCGCAAATGGGCGGCTGGGGACTGCTCGATTACGCGCTCAATTACGCGACCAATCCCACGGATTACCTGCGCCTCGGTTACGGCTCCTACCTGAATGGCTGGTCGACGATGAATACGGGAACACCGGCTTCCAACTACGGATTCTGGTATCCCGGCGCTCAATACGATGGCGGTTGCGGCGGCGGGTATGAACCATCGCCATACAACACGACCTGGCTCGGAGGACAGCCGATGCATCGTGGTGCGTGGTATTATTCGGCGGAGGAAAATCTCGGTTTCTGCGGCGCGATTCGGTCCGCGGCGACAATTCTGGCGGACGATCCGATCTTTGGCCGGTTTTGCTATGGCGGCATGTGGACCAACGACGTCGATATCAAAATCACTCCGCTCGACGGCGTGCGGCAGCGTTTCCATGCGATGATCGGCGCAGGAGCTTTGCACCTGGTCCTGGACAGCGACCATTTTACGACCGGCCAATCGCTGGATTTGACCGCGAACTTATCGCAAGTCAACTTCACCGTGGAGACGGGCAACACGTCGAGTCATTCCACTCCGTTGCATTTTTCCACTTCGATAGCCGGAACCTATGTTTTGAGTGATACTTCCGGAACGCTTGCGACGGTAAGTCTCTCGGCGGGACAGGAAACCGTTTTCAGCCTGCCGTTTGCCGCTGGGGGCGCGACAAAAACGTTTTCGATCACCAAGCAATAGAATATATTCGAGACGCGTCGTTGAATGATTAAGAAGTATTTTTGGGGAATTCTCCTGACCTTGCTGGTGGCGCTGCCGCTGTGCGCCCAAACGAATGCATCACGGGATGGCGTGACCGTCACCATTGACCCGGTGGTCGCGCTGACAAATTACACGGGGCTCGGCGAATGGAACACAGACGGGAATTTCGAGAATTGGTCGGCGGTGCAAGTCAACGGTGCGACGGTCTCCGGGGGGTTGTTGAGCGGCACGGCGGCCGGAACGGACCCGCAGGTCATGCTGACGCGCCTGGGTGCCAACGGCCCGGATTTGGATCTGGCGTTCAACGATTACCTCGATGTGCGCCTCCAAGTGCCCGCGGGATTTGGCGGGACTGTTCTCGTTTATTTCGGCGCGACGAATAATTATACCGGCACGGCGAACACCACGACCGGATTCAGCAGTTCGCGCGAAGTCACCATCACCAACATTCCCACCGATGGAAATTTTCATGTGTATCGGATTTTCTTCGGGCCGCATGTGGACTGGCGGGGAAACCTTTCCGATGTGCGGGTGGATCCGCTGGGAAGTGCGGCGACGACTGGGGACGTGTTCACATTGGATTACGTGCGCGTGGGAGATTTGACGGGCGATGTTTACTTGCCCTCCTACGCGGCGGCCACCGTGCCGGGACCGGGGACAAATGACGTCAACGGTTTTCCGGTGATGGACATGTCTTCGAAACATTTCCGCTTTTGTTGGGACGCGAGCGTCGCATCGAACAGTTTTTGGACGGCAAACATGCCTCACGGCACGTTGCGGAATTTTGAAGAGGTTTGGAAAGATCACGTTTGGCGCCTCGGTTTTCCCGAGCCGAGCCACCCCATTAATGCGGCGCAGCCGTACACCGGTCAGAAACGGAAAGTGAATATCACGACCTGGAACGGCGGTTATTGGACCGGCGCGGATGGAAACAATATTCCCTGGGTGAATATCACGCCGGACGGATTGAGAGTGGATGATCCCACATGGGTGCCGCCCCACGAGTTTGGCCACGCCTGCCAGGAATCCGCGAATACCAACGGCACCCAACAGGTGGACGGACAGTTTTGGGAGAACCACGCCAATTACGTTCGCGAGCAATGGCTGTATCATTATCCGTGGGAAACCAACCAGAGCGGGTTGGATACGTATTACGCGGACACTTCCCATTTCTGGCTCGGGCACGGGCGCAATTATTATTTGTGCTGGCCCATCTGGCTGTATCTCGATGAGAACCCGGATAATTTGCCAGGCCTCGGCTCGCCCGGCTTCGGTTTGTTTTTCACCACGCGCATCTGGGAGCAGGCGAAGACCGGGGAATATTTTTGGGATACGCTTGCGCGGCTCGCCCCGGGCGATTCCATCCAGGATGTGGTCGGATTGATGGCGCGCCGCAACGTGATGTGGGATTACTCGCATCGCGCCGCGTTGACCAATGCCTACAATCTCGGCGACAAGGATCTGGCGTTGCGCTGGACGTACGCCGAGCTGCGGCAACGGGCGGATGATCCAACGTGGTGGCAGACGCCGCTTGAATTCGCGCCGCAACAAGGCGGCTACAAAATCACGCGGCTGGTTCCGCAGGGAGGCGGGGCAGGGCGGGTAGTCAGTGTGAATTTTCACGGACTTGCCGACAGCAGCCGCGGCGCGGGCTGGCGGGCGAGCCTGGTGGTGGTGGCGGACAACGGAACGGTGCGTTACAGCAGCCTCTGGAGCGCGGGCACAAATTCGGTAACGCTCGCAGCCAACGAAAATAATCTCTTTCTGTCCGTTGCGGGCACACCGAACACATTCCTTTCGGAATCGATTGATGACTCGGTTCAGCCGTATCCATCCGCGCCGTCGAAGGCCCGTTTTCCTTATGAGATTCAACTCAACGGCGCGGTGCCATTTGAGAGCGCAAACGGCACCACGGCTGGATTGGTTCAGGTCGCCAATGGCGGCGGCTGGCGGTCGACCTCGGCTACGGTCGATCCTACTGCGTATGTCGGGCCCAATGCACGCGTGTATAATACTGCCAAGGTGCAGGGCAACGCGCGAATTGAAGATTACGCGGTCGTGACCAACAGCGCGACCGTGATGGGGAACGCGGTGGTCAGCGGGCACGCCATGGTCCGCAATTCCGCGGTCGTCAGGGATTTTGCGAAGGTTCGCGACTACGCCATGGTGATTGACAATTCCATCGTCGGCGGCAACGCGCGGATTTTGCAGCACGGCGAAATCACCGCCGGCTCCATCATCACGAATTGGGCGACCGTGAAGGGCTCCGCTTCCACCTGGCGCGACACCTCCGTGGCCACCGGTCCGGAGGCGTGGAATGATGCTGTGTTGGATGGTGATTTTTCCACGGCGCAATCCGTGAGCAACGGTTTTCAATTTGGCTTTGAGGAATACAATCCGGGACCGTTGCAATGGATCACCAATCGCACCGCGCCACGCCGCTTGTATGCTTCGTATGATTTCGCGACGGCGCATGATTCGCTGGCCAAGGATTCGCCGGGAGTTACCGATGGATATCTTGCGGGCAATCCGGCCTGGTACAGCGGCGATGGACAACGCGCCGGGTTCCTCTCGTTCAATGGCACGAACCAATACGTTATTCTCGACCGCTCGTTATCCGATTTGCCGGAGATCACGGTGGCGGCGTGGATTAAATGGTCGGGGGGCGCGGGCAATCAACCGGCGTGGTATTTTGGAACGGCGGCAACCAATTGCATGTTTTTCACGCCGGACGACGGCACCGGTCACGCGAAATTTTCGATTACCAAAGGCGCGGTGATTCAATCGCTCACGTCCACTGATCCGTTGCCGATTGGCGTTTGGACACAGGTGACTTTGTCGCTTTCCAATGGTGTGATGGGTCGTTTGTACCTCAACGGCACGCTGGTCGATTCCGAATCCATCACCATCACGCCGGATCAATTGAATGCTCCGGATGTGAACACGGCGCAGCAGCAAAATTACCTGGCGCGTGGCGCGGGAAATACGCTGCCGTTTTTTCAGGGTGCGCTCGATGCCGTGCGCGTTTATACCGGGCCATTGAATGACTCTGAGATTGCCGCTTTTCAGAGGCCGTCGGCTTTTGGCGGGGTGGGAACACTCTACGTTGATTTGCGTGCGCCGAATGCTGCCAATGGCACGCCAACGACATTCACCACGTGGACGAATCTGGGCGTGTCCGTAGGGAATTTTACCAAGAGCGGTTCGCCCTTTTACTCGAACAATGTGGCGGGCACGGGAATTCCGGGAGTGTTTCTCACCAGCTCGGCGCGTTATGCTTCGGGCAGCGTGTCGAATGCGGACATTCTCGGCGCAAGTGATCGAACCATGGAAGTGTGGGCGTATGATCCCACCGTCGAGACTGAGGAAACCATGGTGTCGCTGGGCGACCGTTCCGGCACGCGGAAAGATTGCGCGTTTAATTTTGGAAATGGAGGGTCGGGTGCGGTGACGCATTTAAACGACGATGTTTCGTGGGGAGGCAAAGGCGTGCCGGCTGCCAATGCCTGGCATCATTTTGTTTATACATACAACGGCAATACCAGCGTGCAAATCTATGTGGATGGCGCGCTGTGGACCTCGGACACGCTGGCGGGCGTGCTCGTCACGCCGACGAACGATACGATTAATATCGGTTGCCAGAAACCCGCTGCCACGGGAGTTCCCAGCCAATATTTTTCGGGATACATCAACACGGTGCGAGTGTGGGGCGGCGTGATGCCCGCCAGCCAGGTGGCTTCGAATTTTGCTTTCGGTCCGAGCCTGTCCGGCGCCGTGTCGAGTGCCATCGCGTTCGCGGCGATTTCCAATACCAACGTCAACGTGGGAATGCCGGTCCAGGCGCAAAGTGTGGCGAGCGATCCGGATTTGCCGCCGCTGCCGTTGACGTTCAGCCTCGTCAGTGCCCCGCCGACCGCAAGCATTGATCCGGTGACGGGATTATTTTCGTGGCAGACCGCGAATTCGGATGCGAACACCACGAACGTGATCACAATCAAAGCGCAGAACAACGCGACACCGGGCCTTTCCGCGACGCGCAGTTTTACGGTGACGGTGAGTGCGATTCCCGCGCCGGTCATTTCGAATGTGTCTCTCTCGAATGGATTCTTTGGTTTCCAAATCACCGGCAGTACGGGGATGAACTACACCATCCAGAGTTCCACGAATCTGCTCGATTGGGAAACCATCGGCATTACGAATCCTTCGACGCTGCCGTTTCAATGGACAGACACAAATGCGGCGGACGGGGGTCATTTCTACCGCTTGTTGCTGGGTCCGTGAATGGCAAAGATCGGCGCGGACCTCGTTTTACGGGCTCCGTGGGTGAATACCCCATAATCGCAAAACGCATGATGTGGTTTAAGTGGTTTTATCTTTAGCGGCGCGAGGGCGCGCGTTGCTGTTCCGGGCGCCTCGCCCCTGTCCAATGGTGCCGGCCATTCATCAGATGACATGAACGTGAACTTCTCGCGTATGAAAGTGTTGATCCAGAATCCGGAGAATTTGCTGTACCTTGAGGCGCAGGATCGCTGGTCGGCGGAGGTGGAGAAAGCTTTGGATTTCGGAAACAGCGACCATGCGATTGAGTTTTGCGCCGCGCACAGAATCGCGCCGGTGCACGTGGTTTTGCAATGGTCAGGGGCGCCCTACAGCATCACGATCCCGATCGTGACCGCGCGTCATCAGCCCAATGGAGTGAAGGCCGGGCGGGTGAGGAAGCATGCTTGAATCCAGAGCGGCACCTCTCCCATAAAAACAAAGAAGACTGCCGGTAGGCAGTCTTCTTCGAGAATAAGATTATCCAACGGCGTTGATTAAGCGCGGGAGCGGCGGAACATTGCCAATCCGGCGAGACCGAGTCCGGCCAGCGCGAAGGCGGACGGTTCGGGAACGGCGGCCAAAGGCACGACATCGTCCCAGGTCGTGCCGACGCGCGTATCGTCGAAGACAAACGTGCCGGTAGGAGCGCTTTGGGCTTTGAAGCCCAAATCGGCGATGCTCGTCACGGAGCCGTTGCCAGTAACAGTCGCGTCGGGAGTGCTCGGTTGGGGATTGCCCACAACCGGGTTGATGAACAGGTTGGCGGTTGAAGTAGCAAAAGAGAATTCGGCAACAACCAAATACGTGGTATTGAGAGACAAAACGGCGGTAGCGAGTTTCGCGCTCGCGGTGGGCGTGCGCACACCGAGTTGAAAGCCGCCCGCATTGACGCCGACATTCACCTGGAGGGCGTCTGTGCCACCGTTGGGAGGGTTTACTCCGGGATTCAATGATGTGAGATACGTGGCTGCACTGGGGGCAACTGTGCAATTGAGCAAGAAAGAATAATAAATATTACCGCTGGTCACCGCGGTGTAGGTGTTCAGCACCGTGCCGGCTGCTGTGCCCCAAGCCACCTGGAGAGAATTGCCACCGGCAGCATCCTGAAGATTGTTATACGACAAATTCCCAGTGTTCACTGTGATGTGCGAATTGCCGCCGGTCCAGGCATTGCCGTTCGGGGCGGTATCCGACGGGCCAAGATTGCCGGTCGAATAATTGAATCCATCCTCATACAGCAGCGTCGCGTGAATACTTTCGCAGGCGAGAAATGCGGCGGCGACGACCAAGGGCTTGGTCACGAGGGAGTGGAGTTTTGGGGTGGTCATGGCGGAGGTATGTCGGTGTTGCTTCGTTAGTTGTAAAATTCTTGAGGCAGGGTTGTCAACGGAGTTTCGTCGCAAAAATTACTTATGTCTAAAGTCGGGTATGGTTCTATGCATTTCGGATGCGGGGCTTCAGGGGCCGACTTGGACGCGATAAAATCGCCGGTTGAAGTTGCCCGCGCCGGGGTCATTCCAGATGAACGGCGGCGTGGCCGAGGGATTGGTGAAGATGTTTTGCCAGTCGGTCAGGTTCGAGGAGACCTGGATGATGTAATCGTGGCCGGGGTCGCCGTTCACGCTGAGGCTGAAGGCGCCGTTGGCATAGGCGGCCGCGGACAATTGCGGCGCGGTGGGACCGGTGGAGGACAGCGTGAGTGAAGCGTTCAGGCTCGAAACCGGGCCCGCCGTGTTGGTGATGAGCACGGAATACATGCCGGCATTCGTGCGCTGCGCGTCGCCAATGGTCAGGACGGAATTCGTGGCGTTGGGAATCGGTGTGTTGGTATTGAAATACCATTGATAAATCAACTGGGCGCTGCCGCCGGCGAAGACGGAGAACGTGGCGGAATCACCGGCGGAGGCGGTGACGTTCTGCGGTTGCGCGACGATGAAGGGCGCGGCAGTCGCGTAGCTGGTCCGGAGCCAGTTGGTTTTTGCCCAGGTCAACACACCCGCGCCGGCGCCGGCGCTCGGACTGGTGACGATGGCCCGGAGTTGCGAGGGGTCGTCGGGTGTGCAGGCGTAGGGCAGTTGGTTGCCAGGCAGATTCCACGAGAAAGGAATGACGGCCGCCTGGAACGGCCCCATGGGATTGCCGGAGTCAGTGCTGTTGCCGCGAACGATCGTGCTGTCGAATTGATAAATGCTGTCGACGGCCTGGATTTTTCCGGTGTAGGCGGGATTGCTGGGATCCGTCTGATTGTTGCGCAACGGCCAAAGGCAATCGATGTAAACGGATTTTTCCACGAGCAACGCGCCGCTTTCGGTGGAGATGGCGCCGTTGATGGGAGGGTTGATGCTGTAAGTGTTGTTGAGGGTGTTTTGATCGGCGGTGCTCAAGGTGGCAGCGATGGAATCGCGCAGGCGTTTGGCGGCGAGTACGCGGGTGTCATCCACGTAGATGTTGAAATCGTGCACGTTGCCGGCGCGGAGGCGCGGCACGCACCGATCCCAGACGCCCTCGACATCAAGGTGATGGAACGTCATCGAAATGGTGGCGTTGTTGGGATCGAGATCGTTCTGGCCGGCGAGGTGCGTTTTATCGTGCGCTTGAATGATGGTCACGATGTTGGCGGTGCTGAAGCCGTGCGTGCGCAGGAAATTATAGAAGGGATGGGCGGATGGATTTTGCTCGAGGTAATTGATTTGCTGCCACACCCAGCTATTCGTGTTGGTGGCGCCGTCGTCGCCGATGTAGCTGCACCAGGAAATCGTGATGCCGGAGCTGCCGGCCTTGGTGTCCACGATGCCGTCGTAGGATTTCGTGAAGGTGCAATGATCGATCCAGATGTTGCTGACGGCGCCGCCGTTGCCGAGCGTGATGAAGTCCCAATCGTTTTGGTCGTACTGGCCCTTGGTGGCTTCATCCCATTCCCAATTCTCGTCGAATTTCAAGTTGCGGACGATGACGTTGCCGCAGGCTTTGATGTTGAAATTGCAATGGCGGATGGTCGCGCCGTTCGCGGAGAAGATGGTGAGGCCGCTGCGCGGTTTGATGTCGCAGAGACTTTCGCCGGACACCAAAAGGACCGGATGCAGTTCGGGCGCGCTGCCGGTGCGGAAAGGTGTGGAAGCGAGATTTTGCACACTCGCGCCGATTTCGTTCCAGCCGAGGTCGAGGTCGTTCATGATTTCGATGACCTTGACCGAGCCGGCGGTTTTGAACGCGGACACGAGCGCGTTGGCGAGGTCGAGCGCGTTGGTGACTTTGCGATAGGCGGGATCGGTTTCGGGGATGACGCCGCCACCGCTGGCGTTGCCGGCGAAGCCGACGAGATTATACGCGCTGTTCACGACCGGGATCGCCGGCGTGATGGTGAGCACCGCGATGCTGCTGACGGAGCCGCCGACGCTGTTCGAAGCGGTGAGGGTGTAATTGCCGGCGTCGGTGAATTGCGCATTGGTCAAAGTCAACGTGGACGAGGTCGCGCCCGAAAGGGGGGAACCGTTTTTGTTCCATTGATACGTAATGGGCGAGGTGCCGGAGGCAGTGGCATTGAACACCGCGGTGCCGCCGGTCAAAACGATTTGCGATGCGGGCTGCGAGGTGAACGAGGGGGCGACGGGATTGGTGACCACAGTGAGCACCGCGTAGGTGCTGGCGGCGGCGTTGACGAAATTGCTGACGACGACGGAGTAGGTGCCGGCGTTCGTCACCTGGGCGTTGGTCACGGTCAGTGTGGCGCTGGTCGCGTTCGGGATGAGCGTGTTAGTGTTGAAATACCATCGATAGCTGAGCGGCGCGCTGCCGCCGGCGCTGACGGTGAATACGGCGGTTTGGCCCGGCAGGACGGTTTGATCCTGCGGTTGCGTGACGATGGATGGGGCGGTGGGAGTGGTGACGGTAAGGTTGGCGCTCGCGCTGGTGGCGGGTGCGCCATAGGCGTTCGAGACGGTCACGGAATAGCCGCCGGTGTCGGAGAGTTGCGCATTGGTGATGGTGAGCGAGGCGTTGGTCGCGTTCGCCAGGAGCGTGTCGGTATTGTAAAACCATTGATAACCCAGCGGCGCGCTGCCGCCGGCGAGGACGAAGAACGTTGCGTTTTGGCCGACGAAAACGGATTGATCCTGCGGTTGGGTATTGATGGACGGGCCGGTGCCGGCGGCGATGTATTCCACGCGGACTTCGTTGAAGACGATGTTGGTAGCGGAGTTGATGGCGTTTTGTGGACGGAGTGCCAGGCCGTCGAAGTTGAAGTTCGACGCGGACGCATCGATGAAGCTCGTGGAAATAGTTGCGCCGTTGCTGACGTTCATCCAGGTGGCGGTGATTTGCACGGAAGCAGCGTCGATGCGTTGGGCGGATAATTGCAGGGAGTATTGGGTGCCGTTGGCGAAGCCAGGGAATCCCGTGATGTCTCCCGGACCGGCGACCAGGGCAGTCCAGTCGCCGCTACTACTTAATAGGGCGGTATCTGTTACGGTCGTGCGTTTCATGATCAGCAGTGGATCGCTGGTGCTGAACGTTCCGCTCATATTCTGGAATAGGGCATAGGCGGCCACATTGGCGCCTTGTGTAGTACTGCTGGAAAAATCGGCGCTCACACGGTTCGTACTGAAATCGCAGAGCGCAATGCGGAAGCCGTTGGCCGTAGTGTTGGTTGGGTTGACGTTTTTAAAAGTGAAAGTGATGTCGGCTTGCAGTGTGTCGCCGACGTTGAGAGAAACGGGGGCATTCGATGACGAAAAATACGTAAGCGCCAGAACGGCGTTGGCTCCCAACGTGAGCGTCATTGCGCCGGGTGCCGCAGTGAGCGAGGCGCCGCTGGAAGAGCTAAACCACGCGGAGCTGGTCGGAAGATTTTGGACATTGCGCGTGCCGTTCGCAAAGGTGTCATCCAGGACGACGGTGGCATGTGCGGCGGGGTGAGTGGCGAGCAGGAAAATCGCGACGAGGGCGATCGGGTACGAGTGTTTCATCAACTAGGAATTTGATACTGAGTTACGACGCGCGGGTTCAATGCTGGAATATCCCGCGATATTAGCAGGAAAAACGGTCTCGTCGACATCAGATTTGCATCCGACAGACTTTAGACGGTGTCGGGCCTATATCGAAAGTCGTAGGCGCAGGCCGACTTCCGCGGGTCAACGCGTGGACAGGCGGAAAAAGGCACTGCTGTTGGTGGGGTTGACGGGGAGCGGATTGCTGGCGGTATTGTACTAGTTGCTGTCGAGATTGGTCTGGGTTTGGAGATGGGCAACGATGTTGCCCGGCTGGGTTGGGAGCAGGTTGGTGCTGGTTTGCGAGATGGCGAGGCGGAACGGCGCAGTGGTGTTGTAGACGCGAACGTAGTCCACCTGCACTTCGCTGGGGAAAACGCTGTGCGCGTTGATGTCGGTGGCGGAGGGGTTGCTCACATAATTGCCGCCAATCGCAAAATTCATGAGGATGAAAAAGGGCTGGTTGAACGGAAAGGGATAGGCGCCGCCCGCGCTGGTCCAACGGGTTTGGCTTTCGAACAGGTGGCCGTCCACGTAGAAGAGCATCGCATTGGTGGTCCAATCCAGCGTGTAGGTGTGGAAATTGGTGACGCCGTTGTCGCAGAAATTGTAATAACCCGTCGCGTCGCCTCCGGAGTGGATGCTGGATTGGACCATGGTCGAATTGGTGCCGGTGTTTTCGAAGACGTCGATTTCGCCGCATCTGGGCCAGCCGACGGCGCCGATATTGTTGCCCAGGAGCCAGAGCGCAGGCCAGAAACCGACGCCGGCGGGAAATTTGGCGCGCCATTCCAGCCGGCCATAGGTGAAGGAATAGCGCCCCTGCGATTTCATGCGGGCGGAGGTGTAATGATAGCTGCCGCGCGATTCCTGGCGCGCGACGATGTGCAGCAGGCCGTCCTGCACGAAGGCGTTGTTGGTGTGGTTGGTGTAAAATTCCAACTCTTTGTTTCCCCAGCCGCCGCCGCCTGTGTCGTAGGTCCAAATATTGTTGTTGATGGCGGCCCCGTCGAATTCGTCATTCCAAACCATGTTCATGTCGCCGTAGGGCGCGGCGCCGGCCGAAACGAGATTCAGGTCATCAAAATAAACCGAGCCGCCGGAATTATTGGCGTCGCCCTGGAACAAGAGTTGGTAGCGGACGAAATAGGTGCCGGGCGGCGCGACCAATTGAGAGACGTGGTTGGTGATTTGAAACGAGTTAATGTCGTATTGGTTGGTGACCGCGAGATCAATCCACTGGCTTTTGGGAAATTCACCGCTGTCGATAAGGTTGGTGGTGATCAAGGCGGAGCGGTAGAGCGCGAGAATGTTCGCGTTGGCATCGCGGAAGGTGATTTCGATCCAGGCGGCATTTTGGCCGGCGAGAGTGTCACTCGCCGCGGTGTAGGCCCAACCATCCGCAGCGTAGGTTGCGCCCGGGCCGGAAATGTAATCCTGGTAGGTGCCGTTATGGTTTACGGCACCATTGAAGGCCTGGTAGACCTTGAAATAATTCGTGCCGGTGTGAGCGATGCTGTTGTCGGCTTCGTTGTAAAGATTTGCGCCGTAAGTGAACCAGCCGGGCAAGTTGGTGCTGGCGGAGCCATCGGCTTCGAATCCGGGATTGCTGAGCAGGTTGGTGGCCTGGCTTGCGGGAGCGAAGCCCGCGGCTGTCAACACGAGCAACCAGAAAGCGACCACGCACGGGCAAGATGACCGTGCCACTAATTGTGGGCGAGTTGCGCGGGTCAGGATTGGAGTGGCCATGGATTACTTCCGCGAAAGATAGCTGTACGACAGGCCAAAACCGATGGGGAAAAGAGCCTTGCCCACGGCGTTGTCCGCGGTGAGTTGCTCGCTGTTGGCGGGCCAGTGGCGGGGCAATTTTCCTTTGAACGGGTGGTCACCGAAGAGCACATCGGTCATGCCTTCGCCTTCCGTGCCCGGAAGCCAGGCGGCGACGAAGGCGTCGCGTTTGATCGAGGGCGGAATTCAGGATGAGCGGCCGGCCGGAGTAGAGCAGGGCGACGACGCGGGAATTGGCGGCCCTGGCTTTGGCGATCAATGCCGTGTCAGCGGCGGACAAATTCAAATCCTGGCGATCGCCTTTGAACTCTGCGTAGGGCTGCTCGCCGATGGCCACAATGATCACATCGGCGGGTTTCAAGTCGCTGCCGTCGGGCGAATAGGTGACTTCGGTCCCGGCGCTCACGGTTTTTTTGATCGCGGCGAGCAAGGTGGTGCCACCAGTGGTGACGTTTCCGGTCTTGCCCTGCCAATCAATGGTCCAGCCGCCGCATTGCATGCCGAGATCGTCCGCGGCCTGGCCGACCACGATGATGTGTTTGAGATTCTTTTTCAGGGGCAGGACGTTGTTGGAGTTTTTGAGCAGCACGAGCGATTCGCGGACGCATTCTCGCGCGACTTCGCGATGTTGCGGCGAGCCGATGGCGGCGGTGAGCGCGGGGTCGGTGGTTTTATTTTCGAAAAGGCCCATCTGGTATTTCACCGTGAGGATGCGGCGGACGGCGTCATCGATGCGCTCCGGCGAAACCTTGCCGGTGGCAACGAGATCCTTCAAATCCGTGATGAACTCGCCGTAGTTGTTTTTCTCGCCGGGGCCGAAGGGAATCATGACCATGTCGAGGCCGGCGTTGATGGATTTTTCGACGTCGGCTTTGTAATCCGGCGAAAGCTGGTCGATGGCGGCCCAATCGGAAACGAGGAAACCCTTGAACCCCATTTCGTTTTTCAAGACGTCGGTGAGCAGATACTTGTTGCTGTGCATTTTTTCGCCGTTCCAACTGCTGTAGGAAACCATGATGGAACCGGCGCCGGCCTTGATGGCGGCGGCGTAGGGCGCGCAGATACAGTTTGCGAAATGTGGCTTCGTCGCAGACGGCGTTGCCCTGGTCCTTGCCGTTTTGAGTGCCGCCGTCAGCGGCAAAATGTTTGGCGCAGGCGAGCACGGAATTTTTGTTCAACCTGTTCCCCTGGAACCCGCGCACGGCGGCGGCGCCGAGTTCGGAAACGAGGTCGGGCGATTCGCCGAAACTCTCGTAGCTGCGGCCCCAGCGGATGTCTCGAGAGACGGCGATGCACGGCGCGAAGGCCCATTGAATGCCGGTGCCCTCGATTTCCTCGGCGGTGACGCGTTCGGCTTTTTCAACGAGGGCCGGGTTGTGCGTGGCGCCGAGGCCGACGTGATGTGGGAAAATCACCGCGCCGAGAATGTTGTTGTGGCCGTGAACGGCATCGATGCCGTAGAGGAGCGGAATTTTCAGGCGCGTTTGCAGCGCCATCGCGCGGAATTCAGTCACGGCTTTCAGCCACGTCTCGGCGCGATTATCGGCGGGATCGGAACCGCCGCCGCTCAACACCGATCCGAGGAAATATTTTTGAACATCCGACTTATCCTTCAACGCGGCCATATCGACTTGCACCATCTGGCCGATTTTTTCGTCGAGAGTCATTTTGGTGAGCATCGCGTGGGCATCGGACGCGGGGCTGGCTCGTAAGACGGTCGCGGAAAAATGGAGCGTGGCGAAAAGCAGCCCGGCGCCCAGGAGCCCGCGATTGACGAGTGAAGAGTGTGACGGATGGTGCATCTTTAAAGAGTGTGTGCGGATTGGGATTCGGTTGCGAAATCAGTGATTGTCATCGGCGGCATACGGGAGCATGCCTGGCGCGATCTGTCGGTCGTTGTTCATGCAAGTGATGTCGGAGCGCGATTCCTGGTTTTGATAAACGTGAGCAGAAGGATTGTCGCGGCATGCGTTGGTGGCCATCACTACGAGCGGTTCAATGAATGCGAATGTATTTCGTGAAGATCGGGATCATCTTCATGTTTTGTTTTACCGGGCCTACGCCCCAGGGCGCAGACCCGGCAGCCCCTGACTTTTGTTTGTACGAACCATCCCGACGCGCTTGCCCATGGACGCCACGGTTTGCCCCGCCATCGTTCCTTATGGCCGTTGCGTTCAGAGCGGCTGTGCCAGCGGTGCCGGTCACAGAAGCGTGCGTGCTGGTCCGCAATACAATCGAATCGTAGCTGTCCCCGGGGAATTGCCTAGCTAGCCAAGCGGTTAGTTTTCAGAAGGCTTCGTCTGTTGAAATTTAAGCGCAGCTTCGGTGCGGGAATGCACGTGAAGTTTTTCGTAGATGTGCTGGAGGTGCCATTTGACGGCGGCGACGGTCACACCCATGCGATCGGCAATGGCCTTGTTCCCGAGACCGTGCATGACCATTTCGAGCACTTCGCGTTCGCGTTCGGAGAGGCTTTCAACCTGTTCGGTGGTCGTGGCCTGTTGGCGGAATTGGCCGATGACTTTGCGGGCGATTTCCGGGGTCATGGGCACGCCGCCTTCGTGCGCTTCCTGGATCGCGGCGATGACTTTTTCCGGTTGGGCGCGTTTGAGCAGGTAGCCGCACGCGCCGGCGCGCAGCGCGCGGAAGATCATTTCGGAATCTTCATAAACCGTGACGATCACGATGTGGATGGCGGGCATCAACTCTTTGATGCGAGCGGTGCATTCCACGCCGTTGGAATCGGGAAGCTGGATGTCCATGAGCACGACGTCCGGGCTGGGCCTTGGGAATTTTTTTCAAAGCGTCCGCCACGGTGCCCGAAGTGCAGACGCACTGAAATCCTGGCGTGCGGTTGAGCAGGGTTTCGAAACCTTCGCGGACGGTTTTATTGTCCTCAACGATACCGACTTTGATCATAAAAATCTTTGGGCAACGGCGCGCGGAAACAGACGGTGGTGCCTTCGCGGGAATTGCTGGTGATCTTGCATTCGCCACCGAGGGATTTCAGGCGCTCTTCCATGTTCGCGATGCCGTCGTCGCCGGCGCGATGGCTGTTGGTATCGAAACCGCGGCCGTTGTCGGAAACTTCCACGGTGAGAAGATCGTTGCGGACGGAAATGCGCAACCAGACTTGCGTGGCGTGAGCGTGGCGGACGACGTTCGTGAGCGCTTCCTTGAAGGCGAAGAAAAGTTCCTGGCGGAATTTCGGGTCGAGCGGATGCTCCGGCAAATCCTGCGCGATATCGAGGCCGCAGGAAACCGCCGCGATATCCAGGAAGCGTTGCGCGTAGGAGCCGAAATAACTCGCGAGCGAGGCGATGGTGTCGTTGCGCGGATTGACGGCCCAGACGATTTCATCGAGTGACGTGACCATGCGCCGGGCGGTTTCGCTGAGTTCGCCGAGGTAATGTTGTTTCTCTTCGGCGGAAGTCGTGGGGCTTTTTACCAGCGTGGTGAGCATGTTGACTTCGGTGAGGGCGGAGCCGAGGTCGTCGTGGAGATTGTGTGCGACGCGCGCGCGTTCCTGCTCGATCTCGCGCGTGCGCTCGGCGAGTTGGCGCTTTTGGATTTGGATTTCCAGTTCGCGCGTGCGTTCGGCCACGCGACGGCGCAAAACCGCCACCCAGACAAATGCCGCCAGCGTGATGAAACCGAGCGCGCCGGCGATCCAGAGCACTTTTTTCAACGTCCACCACGGCGGCGCCTGCAACAGGACGACGTCGCTCGGGGAACGCAATTGGACGCTGAAGGATTTGGCGCGCCAATTATCGCCGGCCTGCCATTCGCCGGGTTCGATGCGGCAAACGCCGATCGACGGAAACGCGGCTGCCATTTTCCAGCAAGGCGAAATCGTCGGGGCCATTGGGGTGCTTCAGGCTGGCCTGGAAAATTAAATTGCTCTCCTGCAGCACGAGGTATTGTTCGGAACCATGCGCGGTGCGGTCCACCAGCCGCGCGGAAACCTGGATCAATTGGCAATCGTGATTGCCGGTCAGCGCTTCGTCGGGAGTCAATTCTTGCCGGGGCCGGCGGCTGGCTGCTCGAGATTTTGCGATAAACGCCGTCTTGAATCACGGGCGTGTAATCGCCCTGGCTGACGTAGCCGATGGCTTCGACTTTGTCGCCGAGTTGCAGCGGATCGTGTTGCTTGGTTTGAACTTCGACGCCGTGATCGCCGTCCTGCAGAAACATCCCGCTGCCCGGATCGAAATAAATCACTGTGCCGATGACTTTGACGCGATGGCCGTAAGTGGATTGCGGGGCGAATTGGAGCAGGCTGCTGATGGGGCGCGCGTCGATGGCGAAGGGATCCTTCGTCGCGGGGATTTCGATTTTCAAATCGTCGGGGCGGGGGACCATCAAGCGGATGGCGAAGAGTTGGCGTTGATGGTTGAATTGCGTGGAGCACACGCCGCGCACGCGCACGGTGCTGTCGAGCAGTTCCTCGGCGCGTTGCACGGGCAGGGCACGGGCGAAAATGAGCAGGCGCCCGCCGCCGGTGGTGATTTCAATCTGGTGATACGGTGAATTGTCCAGCGCGAACCGAGCGAACGGTGCCGGAGATTTCCACGAACTGGCTGTCCTCGACGCCGCTGGCGAGTTGCTGGTAGGTGACGGGTTTGGCCGCGGGCAGGGGCTGTTCGCCGACGACGCTCAGATTTTGCACTACGACGACCGGCGCGTATTCGCCGGGACTGGCCGCGCCGGTGACTTCGACAACCTGGCCGGGCCGGAGATTGGGCGGGCCGATGTTGGCGGGGAACTGAAGATAAATGCCGGCGGTGTCATCCTGGATAAAACGCGAGAACTGGGATTCGTCAAAGAACGTGACGACGCCGCGCAGGTGGACGGGAGGTTTCTGTTGGGTTTGTTCAACCGTCAGGCCGCGAATGGCGGCGACGGTGGTGAGTTCGTTCGTCGTTTGCGCTATGGATGAACGCGTAAGGAGAGTGAAACAAAATAAAAGAAAAACCAGCCGAAGACGTCCGGGTTTCGATTCTGCAAGAGCGGGTCGGTGATCGTTAAGGCTCAAGGTCAATGAAAGTGCTTTTGCCTGAGTGTAGGGCGGCTGTCAAATCCAGAGTGGATTTGGAGCGCAGCCTTTAGGCCGCGCTGATTGAATTAGAACCCATCTCATAAATAGGACATGGGAGCGCCGTTTTCTGGCGACTGGCAGGGCGCAGCGAAGGAACATTTATGAAGGCACTACGTGCGCTAAAAGCCGACTCCCTTCCTGTAATCTTCTCGTGCTCCAACCCCATGATGTGCCTCCCATTCCGCGGCTCGCTGTCTCAAGTCCGCAAAGCCGGCCAGCTCGTGGGAAATCGTTACCGAGGTTGACTCCCTTCCGTACTCCGGACCTATCTTTACTTTCACGTTCTCAAATTCCCACCAAATGCTCGGCAGTCCAGCATAATAATTTGCGTAAAAGTAATGCGGCGGGCCTAAATGCTCCTCCAGGTGCCGAAACGTGCGACGCAGCAAACTTGTCGTCAGTTCCCGCTCCGGAACCAGGGTGAGGTCCGCCCAGCGAAACTCTGGAAGAAAAATTTGTACGCAGTCGGCGCCGCCTCCTCCACTAACTGGCAGGCCCCCACATTACAAAGCACTCCTCCGAGGCATCTGCAGCCCCGCCAATCTATCCAAAGGCCGTTCGGCTTTCGTGTTACCACGCGAACCGACTGCGGCAATTTGTTCATCTCTTTCCCCAATTATTCAGGATAAAATTGTCGAGCCGTTTAGAATGGCTTGAACTTTTTGCCGTTTCACATTGAAGCGTTTCAGCATCCTCCGCAAGTCTTTGAAAGGTGATTAGAACCTATCAGTAAATAGTTGAATTTTGTACTTGTACCTTTGTTGTTGATGTATAAGTAGTTATGGATGGACCTGACTAACGAGCAATGGAAGATAGTCGAAACCATCCTGCCAGCAGACCCGGTACGGGACGATCGGCGAGGCCGTCCGTGGAGCGACCGCCGCAAAGTCCTCAACGGAGTGCTGTGGATTCTGCGCACCGGAGCGCCGTGGCAAGACCTGCCCCCGCGATATGGTCCGTACCAAACCGCGCACCGGCGCTTCCAGAACTGGGTGCGCTCCGGCGTGATGGAAAACTTGCTGATCACGCTGGCGCAAGCACCTCCAGGAGGCTGGCGGGTTGGATTTCAAAGAATGCTTTGTGGACGGAACCTTTGTTCCGGCCAAAAAAGGGGGCGACAAGTCGGGAAAACCAAGCGGGGCAAGGGCACCAAGATCATGGGCATTGCAGACGGCCATGGTCTTCCTCTCGCCCTGCGGACAGAAAGCGCTTCGCCGGCTGAAGTGAAACTCGTCAGGCCACGATGGAAGAACGGATCGTGGCCGACGTGCCCGAGCGCCTGATCGGGGACAAGGCGTACGACAGCGACCAGCTGGATCAACAGCTGCATGCAAGAGTACGGCACCGAGATGATTGCGCCCAACAAAGTCAACCGGAGCGTGCCCACCCAGGATGGTCGCCCGTTGCGACGCTACCGCGCGACGTTGGAAAATCGAACGGCTCTTTGCCTGGCTCTTCAACTTCCGCCGCCTGGTTGTGCGCTATGAATATCATGCCGAAAATTTCCAGGGCTTAGTCCATCTGGCTGCGGCACTTATACTCTTGAGGCATTTATGAGATGGGTTCTAGTATGGTGCCGACTGACGTCGGCGGCTACACCGCCTTCAATCGCATCAGCAGGTCCTTGCTCTGGACGGTGTCGCCCAGTTGGATGTAGATGGCTTCCACCACGCCGTCAGCGGCGGCGTAAACGGTGGTTTGCATTTTCATTGCTTCCATCATCAGCAGCTTGTCGCCTTTGGCAACTTTTGCGCCGACGGTGACGGAAATGGCGGCGATCAAACCGGGGATCGGCGCCGCGATCTGCAGGGGATCGGTTAGATCGGCTTTCGGACGCGACTTCGCCTGGGGCGCGATTTTTTTGTCGCTGATAAACGTTTCGCGCGTCATGCCGTTGAGTTCGTAAGTGACGGTGCGGCGGCCGTCCTTGTCCGGCTCGCTCACGGTGACGAGGCGAATGATCAGCGTCTTGCCTTCTTCGATGGCGAACGTGATTTCCTCGCGCTGGAAGAGGCCGTAGAAAAATGCCGGAGTGGGCAGCACGCTGACGTCGCTGAATTCGCGGCGATGCTTGATGAAATCGGCGAACACCTGCGGATACATCAGGTGCGAATAGATGTCGTCATCGGTGGCTTCGCGTTTGAGCGTTTCGGAAAGTTCCTTGCGGATTTTTTCCAGGTTGGCCGGGGCGTTGACCGCGCCGGGCACGACGCCCTTTTTGAAATTCTTTCGTGCTTCGGCAGCGCGTTTTTCGCCGAGCACGACGCGCTGCACATCGCTCGGGCCAGCCGCCATCCGGCCAGCCCAGGCCGCCGCTCATCATGTCGATGACGCGATTCCGGAAAGCCCTGCGAGCCGGGCTCGAGGTTGACGACGTCCGCGGGTTTGATGCCGCGGCTGAAGAGGAACAACGCCATGTCGCCGACGACCTTGCTGCTGAGGCGTCACCTTCACGATGTCGCCGAAGAGCTGGTTCACCTCGGCGTAGGTGCGGGCGATTTCGGGCCAGCGATGCGCCACGCCCATGCTGTTGGCCTGCTCCTTGAGATTGGTGTATTGGCCGCCGGGCATTTCGTGCAGATAAACTTCGGCGCTGCCGGTTTTCGGCGCGGTGTCGAACGGGATGATAATACTCGCGCACTTTTTCCCAGTAATCGGAAAATTCGTTCAAGCGCGGCGAGATCGAGGCCGGTGTCGCGCTGGCGTGTTCTGGAGCGCGGCGACGACGGAATTCATGTTCGGCTGGCTGGTGCAGCCGGACATCGAAGCGATCGCGAGATCGACGATGTCCACGTCGGCATCGCACGCCTCAAGGATCGCAGGCCGCTTGACGCCCGCCGGTGTCGTGCGTGTGGAAATGAATCGGCAGGCCGACTTCCTCCTTCAGCGCCTTCACGAGTTGATAGGCGGCGTAAGGGCGGCAGAGGCCGGCCATGTCCTTGATCGCGAGGATGTGCGCGCCCATTTTTTCCAGTTCCTTCGCGAGCTTCACGTAATATTTCAACGAATACTTTGTCGCGCTTCGGATCGAGGATGTCGCCGGTGTAACAAATCGCGGCTTCGCAAATCGCGTGCGTTTCCTGCACGGCTTCCATGGCGACCTTGAGATTCGGCGGGTAGTTCAACGAATCGAAAATGCGGAAGATATCCATGCCCGAAGCCGCCGCGTGCTTCACGAAGCCGGCGACGACGTTGTCGGGATAATTGGAATAGCCCACGGCGTTCGAGCCGCGGAAGAGCATCTGGAAACAAATGTTCGGAATGCGCGCGCGCAACTGGCGCAGGCGTTCCCACGGGTCCTCGTTCAGGAAGCGCATGGCGGTGTCGAACGTCGCGCCGCCCCACATTTCGAGCGAGAACAAATTCGACGCGCGACGCGCCAGCGGCATCGGCGACGGCCAGCATGTCGTAGCGTGCGAACGCGCGTGGCCATGAGCGATTGGTGCGCGTCGCGGAAGGTGGTATCGGTGACGAGCAGACGTTTCTGCTTGCGGGTCCATTCGGCGAATTTTTTCGGGCCGAGTTCGAGCAGGAGATCGCGCGTGCCGGGCGGAGGCGCGCTGCTTGTGATCGAAGGCCAGCGGCGTCGGCTGGCGCGAGTGGCTTCTCGGGCTTGTAACCTTTCGCGTGCGGATTGCCGTTGACGATGACGTTGCCGAGGAAGTTCAGCAGCTTGGTGGCGCGGTCGCGGCGCGTGTGGAATTTAAACAGCTCCGGCGATGTGTCGATCAGCGTCGTGGTCGCCTGGCCGGTGCGGAATTTCTCGTGCTGAATGACGTTTTCGAGAAACGGTATGTTCGTCTTCACGCCGCGAATGCGGAATTCGCGCAACGCGCGGTCGCATGCGAAGAATCGCTGTTTCGTAGGTGTGCGCGCTGGCGATCACCTTCACCAGCAGGGAATCGTAGAACGGCGTGATGACCGCGCCGGAATAGCCCATGCCGCCGTCGAGGCGAATGCCGAAACCGCCGGGCGAACGATAGGCGAGGATTTTGCCGTAGTCCGGCATGAATTTATTTTCCGGGTCTTCCGTGGTCACGCGGCATTGGATGGCGTAACCGTTGCGCGGAATATCCGGTTGCTGCGGCATGTTCACTTCCGGGCCGTGCAGCGAATGGCCCTGCGCAATCAGAATCTGCGCGCGGACGAGGTCGAGACCGGTGATGACTTCCGTGACGGTGTGCTCGACCTGGATGCGCGGGTTCATCTCGATGAAGAACCATTCGTGGTTGTCGAGATCGTAAAGAAATTCGATGGTGCCGGCGTTGTCGTAACGAATCTCGCGGGCGATGCGCGCGGCGGCGTCGCAGAGTTCCTTGATGATGTTTTTCGGCAGCCCAAAGCTCGGCGCGACTTCGATGACTTTCTGGTGGCGGCGCTGCACGGAGCAATCGCGCTCGTGCAGGTGAATCACGTTGCCGTGTTGATCGCCGAGAATCTGCACCTCGATGTGCTTGGCGCGCGGAATGTATTTTTCGAGGAACACGGCGGGATTGCCGAAGGCGCGCTCGGCCTCCGATTGCGCCTCGTCGAGCAACGGCGCAAGGTCGCCCGCTTTGTGAACCACGCGCATGCCGCGGCCGCCGCCGCCGAACGCAGCTTTGATGATCAGCGGGAAACCAATTTCCTTGGCCGACTTTCAGCGCTTCTTCGCGGTCGGTAACGGCGTCTTCGTTGCCGGGCAGAACGGGGACCTTGATTTTTTGGGCGAGCGCACGCGCGGCGGTTTTGTCGCCCATCATGTCGAGCAATTCGGGGCGCGGGCCGACGAACGTGATTCCGGCTTTGGCGCAGGCGCGGGCGAAATCCGCGTTCTCCGAAAGAAAACCGTAGCCGGGATGGATGGCATCGACGCCCTTTTCCTTGGCCATCGCCACGATGCCATCGATGTCGAGATAGGCGGCGACCGGGCCTTTGCCCTGGCCGACGAGGTAGGCTTCGTCGGCTTTGAAACGATGGATGCAGAAGCGATCCTCCTGTGCATACATGGCCACGGTGCGAAGCCCGAGTTCGGTGCCCGCGCGGAAAATACGAATGGCGATTTCGCTGCGGTTGGCAGCGAGTAATTTCTTAAATGGACGGATGGCGCGGCTGGGCGCGCTGGATTCACTTCGGTCAATTGTGGTCATGCCATTATCTTTATAGTAAGGCGCGGGGCGGATGGCAATGAGCGAGGGCAAACTTGAGGCGCTGGGATTTAGATCTCGCTTGCGTTGGAAAGGCGAGCGGTGGCGAAGCCAAATAATATGTTCTCAAAGGAACCATTGAGAATAGTGCGGCAGTTTACTGCGAGGTAACGGGTGTGAACCGGAATAAGAGCCTATATCAAAATGCCGAATTGGCTGCGACTGGTAGGGCGCGTCACTCCGTGCGCGCCGTCGTCTGGTTGTCAGCAAACGATGGCGCGCACGGAGTGACGCGCCCTACCGCAAGGACATTTTGTTAGGCGCTCTAAGTCCCGGAGGGATGATTGAATTGCGAGCGTTCTCAGCCGTCCCTCCGAGACTCGGTTTGCGCACGTATCCCGGCTTAAAACGCGGGCTATTCGTCAGACTTCTCTTTAGGACTGGAAATATTTGAATTTTCGATTGCCGAAAAAGTGGGGCAAATCTGCGAACATGGTTTGCAATTCAGCTTTGACATCCCGGAGGATTCGCGCACCTTCTTCGGAAATTTTTTGAAAACTCTAGTGCGCAAAGTGCCCCCTAAGTTATTGAGGCTTGTTTCCAGCGGTTTTCTGGTGGTGTTATTCTTTTTCACTTTTTCGACGGCGGCTTCGACCAGTTGGTTTGCGCGCAATCGGCAGTCGGACAAGGGATTCCCCAACAATTCGGTTTTACGATCGCGTGAGCTTGTGTCGGTTTCTCGGACAGAGTTGGGGTAAGGTGTGAGCACCCTGACATGGACCAGAACGATAAAACTATAAAGAAAACGCGGGATAAATACACGGCAGAGCTTCAAGCCCACGTTCCCCTGTCGGCTAATCAGGTGACATTTGACCGACGGCGGCGAGTTGGACTTAAATATTGGACATTGCGCGATTGGATAGAAGCCTCTCAGCGAAAGCAAAAGCCTGCCCAGGCCAGTTCCTTATCTGCCTGGAGGCTGAAAATCGCCAACTCAAGGCGGAGTTGGAGCGGATTCACTCAACAACGGGACATCTTAAAAAAATCTCTGGGCATCCTCTCGACCACGTGAAGGCGCGCTATCAGCAAATTGAGCGGTTGGCTTGCGAACATTCGATCGCCGTGCTCTGCGGATGCTGAAGCTCTCGCCCAGTGGTTATTACAACTGGCGCGTTCGAGGTCCCTGTCGCCGCTAACAGGTGAATGCCAACTGAAGGACAAATTTAGAATGCTTTATAGAGGACAAACTTCATGAAAGCACGCTCACATACCGCCTTCGTCCAGGCTGTGAAAATGTTGTTTCGGTTGCCGCTCTGTCGCGCTGGCATGGCGATCAACAACAACGGCCCGAACACGAGCTTCCATTACGCCATGTTGATTTCAACGAATATTGCCCTGCTATTGAGCAACTGGACTTCAGTCGCAACGAACTCATTCAACATGGGACGTTCGACTACACGAATCCGATCGCGCCGGCTAACCCACGTCAGTTCATAGACGTGAAAGTCGTTCCGTGATCGTAGCAGAACAAAACCGCCGGGTAAGGGGTTGCTCGGCGGTTTTTGTTTGTACGGGAACGGTTTTTCGGCTGACTTTTGAAAAGATTTCCAATGAGCTGATCACCATTCGGCGAGCGGCTTAATGGTTGGCGGATTCAACTTCGGCCATTTTTCACTCGCGGGCGTTAATAACACGGCCAGACGCGAAACACTTCCAGCGGCGGCCGGAATCAAATCAATGCCCAGGATTGCCGTGCCGTCGTTTTGATTTTCGTCGGGCGTTGGCGGTTTGGTTGAGCCGATGTGAAATGTTGCCTCCGGCGGGTTCAATCAAATCGGCGCGCAACATTTTGCCATTGCTGGTTAGCGCCGCGAACGTCGTCGCTGCTTAAAGCAATCTTCGCGCGCTCACCATCACCCAATGCAGCGGCATTTTCGTTTGCGCCGGCTGATATTCGTCCTGCACGAGCACACGTGCGCGGTCCAGGAGCGCAATTCCGCGATGCACTCGTCACTGCATCTGTCGTAGGCAGGCGTCAAATCCGCAATGGCAAACGCACGTCGGGCGTGCTTCCAAATTTTGTGATGGGCGCACGATGTCCGGTTTTGCACTCGATCGCCGGGCGTGACGGTGTTATGGCTGTGATCGTTGGCGCGGATAAGTCCAGCGCTGTTCGTTTTTATTAACACTAAAATAACCGGGAGCGTTTGTAATGCCCGCAACTGTGTTCCCTCCAAAGTCCATCACCCAACCTGTTCCGTCGGCGTCCAGGCAAACGAACCCTATCGAGATGACCATGGCCGATCAACTTCCCCCGGCTTTGAAACCCGCAAAAATCTCGTTGGTATCATTCCAGGCACTGCTGTAAGTGGCGATGTCCGCCGTGCCGCGGAAATGAGAATCCAGCGGCGGATTCGTAACGCTCTGCCGTCCGTTCAATCTGGAAACCACACCTCGTGCAGCGCAAAGAAACGTTCGCGACCGTGCTTTGAATGGCGCGATCGAACGGCACGACGGAATTTTTTTGCATAAAGTCCGCCAGTAATTCCGCGCGTGTGCCGCAACGCGAACGCTCATGAAATTTTTTTGCCAGCCAGGCCTCGAGCCGGAGAATTTTGCAGATCATCCGTGGCATCCGAATAATTGAAGACCGGACCAAACGTCCTTCCATCGCTTCGTAATAATAGAGGTATTGGAAAATCCCGGCGCCGCCTCCATTTCCAAATCAGTGCCCAGCGCGCTCTCCAGCTCAGCGAACATGATGACTGTGTAAGTCGCGCCATAGTCCAGTAACCCGGACCCTCCTCATACGACCCATCGGGACCGTAAGCGTCCATCGGATGGCGCACGAATCGCAAGCGCCGGCAATCACCCGCGTGCCAAATCAGGTTCTTCATCAGCCAGAGCCAGGCTGCGCTGACCAATCCGCGTTGCAAACCTGATTATGATTGCCATCGCCGCGAGTCCATCCGGCGCGATGTGTGTAAGAATCATCCGCAAACGAAAGCGATTTTTCCACCAGCGCTTTTTTGATGATAGCGCGTTCCGTCGGTTTTAATTTTGCATACAGCCAATCGTAACCGAGGCTACCGCAAAACTCATTTCGCCCTCCGCCAGTCAACCTTATCCCAATCGAAATGCCGCCACCGTAAGCATGTCAGTGCGCGCGCGCTCAAAAAACCGTTCATCTCCGTAAGACGATAAGCCATCGCACAGTGGGTATATAATAGACCGCGTACCGCTCTTGCTCATGCACAGTTTTGTCAGGCGTGTTGTGCCGATGGCGCGCAGTGAGAATGAACTCCGCGTCGCGATGATGCGCTCGATTCAATTCAGCGCGCAACGTCGGTCTTTGCCGCTGCCAACGCAGCCGCAAGCTGTTCGTCGTGAACAACAATCGTGATGACTGGCCGCAAGTGCGCCCACGCGTCATCGAGCGAGTCTGCGCCGCGCTGACGCAAGCGTGACGCAACAGACAAAAGCGACAGCACAGATGCTGAGTATCTTTTTCATGCAAAAGGTGGAGTTTTTCCGTCGGATGTCCTTCCCGCTGCTGCTGTGTGACGCGTCACTCGAGTCCCTTGAGAAAGGCGGCAAATTCCTGCTCTTTGATTTTTAGCGTGTGCTTTTCCTCGGGATAAACCTGATTCTTCACTTCATTTTGCAATGCCTTGAAGGCTTCAACCCGGAGTTGTTGGACGCGCGTTTCTTCTTTGCCGATGTCGCCGTAAACTTTTGCATGACGCGGAATGTGGCCGGTGTTGGTGCCCAACACGTCGGTGGCAAACAGGTATTGCACGGTGCCGCCGCCGCTGCCCATGGAAATCAGAACAAGCTTTTCGAGCCGCCGATTGATTTCCTCCGCCACCCGGGCCGGAACGATTTCGATTTCCACACCAATCGCACCGGCATTCTGATAGGCTTTCGCCGCATCATAAACCTGGCGCGCCTCAGTGGCGGTTTTGCCAATCGCGCGCACGCCTCCGACCCAGGTGGAGCGGTAGGGGACAAAACCGATATGCCCAATCACCGGAATATATTCCCGCGCCATTGCCTCGACGCATTTCATGCTCAAGGCCGAATACACCGCATCCGCGCCGGAATTCATCAACCTGAACCCGGCCGACACCGCTTGCTCCGGACTGGCGGCCCGGGGATCGTTGACGTTGTGGGCCGCGATGATGAACACCTCCGGAACCGCCGGACGGATGATCGGCAAATCCTCCTCCATGCACATGATGATTTCCACACCGGCTGCGGCACAGGCCAGGGCTTCGTTCAGATTGCTGGTCCGGATTTCGGTGAAGGTCCGTCCGCTTTTCTTGGCGGCGAACAGGTCGTGGATGGTTAATTTAGGCATAAACAAAGAATTCCCGCCGTTGTGTGTGGGCCGCTGGCGCGTTTTCAGCGCCAAAAATGCCCGGTTTCGCGATTGAGTCAAGCAATGCACGGTCACTGCGAGCTGACGGCAGATTTTGAGAATCTTCTTGATAGCCAAAAGGAAAAGGCTAATCCTGCTGCCACCTGAATCGGGGATTCAGTCGCCCCTACATATTGACAATGAGCGCCTGGCGCCGTTTCGCAATTTCAGTCCTTCCTCTTGCACACTTACGAACGAGGAATGAAATGGCACCACAATCTTCCTGTGTTGCTCCGACTCCAGATATTCTCTTTGGCACGACTACCTGATGAACCAACCACTAATCTATGAATCAGAAGACATCTACTCTGCTCGGGGTGTTGATAGGCTGCCTGTTTACCTTTGTTAATTCCGCGCTGTCTCAAGGCAGCGCCTTCACCTATCAAGGCCGTCTCAACGCCGGAGGTGTTCCTGCCAATGGCGATTACGACCTCAGCTTCGCGCTTTACGCCACCAATGCCAACGGTGTCGCCATTGCCGGGCCGGTCACGAATAACGCAACCGTAGTGAGCAATGGCTTGTTCACAACGACGATTGATTTTGGAGCCGGCACGTTTGTGGGAAATTCCAACTGGCTGGAAATCGCCGTGAGCACCAACGGCGCAAATAATTTCTCCACCCTGGCGCCGCGCCAACAGTTGACGCCCGTGCCGTATGCTGTTTTTGCAAATACCGCCAGCAACCTCAGCGGAATCGTCCTGAACTCCTCACTGCCGGCCGCTCCGACATTTTCGGGGACGATCACAGCCTCAGGTTACCAGACCGGAGGCAGCGGCTCCTTCGTGGCCGGTGCGGGCAATACCGTCAGCGGACCCTATAACGCCATCGGTGGCGGCAATCAAAACACCAACACCTCCACGTATGCCACGATCGGCGGCGGCTACAACAACAGAACCACCGCCGGGGGCCAATACCTCACGATTGGGGGCGGCCGATTCAACATTGTCACCGCCAATGATGCGACCATTGCCGGCGGCGTGGGAAATTCGAACAGCGCGGCGGCTGCCACCATCGGCGGCGGCTACAACAATGTTGCGAGCCAGAATAATTCCACCATTGGGGGCGGGCAATTCAACAAGGTTACCGGCCAAAATGCGACCGTGGGCGGCGGCCAATATAATACCGCCGGTCCGGGAGATTCCGCCACGATCCCGGGCGGCAATGGGAACCTGGCTTCCGGGGTGAATAGCTTTGCCGCCGGGGCCAATGCTGCGGCCACGAATAATGGATCATTCGTCTGGTCGGACGGCGAGGGCACAACGTTTTCTTCCACCAATACAAATTCCTTCAATGTCCGCGCCAACGGCGGAGTCGTCTTCGCCACTGCCGGCGCCGGTGTCCAGGTGGATGGCGTCCCGGTGTTGACTGCATCACCCGGTGCGATTCAGAGCTACGAGATAGATGACGGCGGCAGTTCCGCGTACCATTCTTTCCAGCAGACAGCGGGCGCTCTCGGCGGTGATTCAACCGTATCCTTTTCCAGCTTGTCTCCCATGGCCGCCGGTGCGGCGACGTTTTCCCTGACCATCAATGGCGCAACCTTTGGCTCGGTGATGGGCTTTTCGGGCTGCGAGGAAATCTCGAGAGGTTATTCGTATGTCGTGGAAGTGACCAATTCCAGTGCCGTGGCCAACCCGGATGGTGAACTGGGTTCGACCGCCAGCCTGACTTTTTCGCGAAATGGCCGCAGCACGACTTTTGGAGGAATCGTCACCGCCTGCGCCCTGGCTTCCGGCAACACATCGGGTTTTCTTTACACCGTGCGAATTGTATCTCCCCTTAATTATTATCTGGATCGGAATACGGACTACCATGCGTATCAACAAAAGACCATCCCTGATATATTGACCTCAATCCTGCAAAGTGACGCCGCAAATCTCCCGATGGCGGCGAATCTGACCGGCACCTATTCCGCCCGGTCCAGCCTCACCCAGTTTGGAGAGACGGAATTGAATTTCGTCAACCGCTTCCTGGAGAATGAAGGCATCTTCTATTTCTTCAATCATAGCGCGTCGCCGCCCAGCCTGGTTCTGGGTGACAACATCTCGGCTTATCTGCCCTCTCCGAATTCGCCATTCAACTATTATGGAAACACCGCGACCAATTTCCCGCCAGGCACGGAGTTCATCCGCAGTTTTCAAAAAGCTTCTCATCAAAGCACTGCTCAATCCATCGTCAACGCGGCGCCATATCCCAACGTCGGTACGAGTGTCCAGGTAGCTTCCCCTGTGACGGCCGGGATCGGCCAGTATTACGAATTTGGAAATCCGGTTGCGACCGTGCCGTATGACACGCAATTGGCAGCATACCGCCAGGACATTCAAACTGCCGCGCATGCCGCGATCTCTGGGACCGGGACCGCTCCGGACCTGCGGGCGGGTTACACGTTCACGCTGGCCGACCAGAGCGGCGTCGGATTGGGAGGCAGTTATGTTGTTACCTCCGTCCACCACGCCGGTTTCATCCGCGTCACCAACGGAGTCAGCACATTATTTTACGGAAACACGTTCCAGGTCATTCCCGCCGCGCTGGCGTATCGGCCACCTTTAACCACACCCAAACCCCACGCCGAACCATGCACAGCACAAGTTGTCGGGACGGGGGGAGAAGAGATCTTTACCGATAAATACGGACGGGTCCAGGTCCAATACAGCTGGGACCATCGCGGCAGTACAACTGCGTTTATGCCGGTAGCCAATCTCTGGGCGGGAGCAAACCATGGCGCGATATTTCTTCCGCGAATTGGTGATGAAGTATTGGTTTCGTTCATCCAGGGAGACCCCGACCAACCGGTCATCATCGGCAGCCTCTACAACGCGGCCAACATGCCGCCCTTTACACTGCCCGCGAACAAAACCCAGAGCGGATTCGTGACCTCTTCCTCCCTGGGAGGCAACGGGTTTAATGAGTTTATGTTCGAGGACAAAGCGGGAGCTGAACAAATCGTGCTCCATGCTCAAAAAGATTTCAGCCTGACTGTGCTCAATAACTGGACCGCAAATATCGGCGGCGGTTTGTCGCTCACTGCCGGCACCCAAATCTCTCTCAACAGCCCTGTATCCGTGACCGGAGACGTGACGGCGAGCGGCACTTTTGGCGGCAACGGAAGCGGGTTGACCAGCCTGACCGCGGCGAATCTCACCGGCGCATTGCCGGCAATCAGCGGGGCGAACCTCACCGCTCTCAACGCCTCGCAATTAACCAGCGGGGCTGTTCCCCTGGCGCGTTTGCCGGCCACAAGTTTCTGGCAGACCGGTGGCAATGGCGGGACCACGGCCGGATTGAATTATTTGGGCACCTCGGACAGTCAACCCCTGGAATTACACGTCAACACCCAGCGGGCGCTCCGTTTGGAATTCGTTTCCGGCACGGGCTCGCCGAATGTGATCGGTGGATCCCTCGATAATTTTGTCGATGCCGGAACGTTTGGCGACGTCATCGCGGGCGGCGGCGCCACCAACAGTTTTGGCGGCACCTACACCAATCACATCGCCTCACAGGCCAACATGAGCGTCATCGCCGGCGGCGGACAAAACCTGATCCAGGCAAACGATCCGTTTTCGGTGATCGGCGGCGGCAGTTACAACACGATCCAGACCAGTTGTTACAACTCGATCATCGCCGGAGGAGTGAACAACACCAATACCGGACCGTTCGCGACGATTCCCGGCGGTGAATACAATATTGCAGGCACGAATAGCTTTGCCGCCGGGTTTAACGCCCGCGCCACCAACAGCGGCGCCTTTGTCTGGAGCGACGGCACGGGCACTCTGACGACCTCGACCAATAACAATTCGGTCACGATGCGAGCCAGTGGCGGTTTTCGTCTCTTCTCCGGCACGGCCAACTCCACTTACGCCTACCTCGCGCCGGGTAACGGTTCCTGGACGAGCTTGAGCGACCGGGCGGTGAAGGAACACTTTGAAAAGGTGAATTCGCTGGCAGTACTGGACCGCGTGGCGGCGCTTCCCATGAACACCTGGAATTACAAGACACAACCGGCCGACATCCGGCACATTGGCCCGACCGCGCAGGATTTCAAGGCAGCCTTCGCCGTGGGCGAGACGGATACGGGAATCTCGGTGGTGGATGAGGGAGGCGTTGCCCTGGCCGCGATCCAGGGATTGAACCAAAAAATGAATGAAAAGGACGCGGAGATTCAGGACTTGAAAACACGTTTGGAGAAGTTGGAGCGACTGCTGAATTCAAAATTGGACCAGAACTGATGAATTGCGATTCTTTCCTCGCGATGAACTCTCGGCTTGGTCCAATTCCTCACCCCGCTGAAGGTCTTTGAAGAAAGCTCTTGACCCTGACGTGACGTTAGGGTGGAAAGTGCGAACCAGTGCAGGCCACGGCGGCGTGCACGCAAAAATAAAATGATGGCTTACACAGTCAAGCAAGTGGCTGCGATGTCGGGCGTGAGCGTGCGCACGCTTCATTTTTACGATGAAATATTGCTGTTAAAGCCCGCTTACACCAAGGCAAACGGCTACCGAATCTACGAAGAGCCGCAACTGCTCTTGCTCCAGCAAATCCTGTTTTACCGGGAGCTGGGCTTCGAGTTGAAGCACATCAAGGAAATCCTGAGCCGGCGAAAGTTCGAAAAGGTCGCCGCGCTCAAGTCGCACCGGCAGGTCCTTGAAAAGAACGTCGCGCGGACCCGCACGCTGATTGAAACCATCGACAGAACCATCCAGCACTTGAAAGGAACAAAGAAAATGAAAAGCGCGGAACTGTTTAACGGCTTCAGCGTCGGCGCAGGAAAGGATCGGTTCAATGAAGGATTCATCCATGACGGCACGAAGATTGATTGCAAGGTGTCGGGAAAGGACACCGATGGCGCGATGTGTGTTTTGGAGGTGAACAACACCGGATGGACGCGCCACGTAAACCGAGACCAGGACGAATGGATTTACGTCGTGGACGGCGAAGTGGAGTTGGAGATTGGCAAGAAACGGTTCCGCCTCGGAGCTCGTGAATCGATGTTCATCCCACGCAACGTGGAGCACGCGTGGGGAGGCGATCCAGCCAGAATCATCAACACCTACCAGCCAGCCGGCAAAATGGAGGAGTTCTTTCAGGCGCTGGCCAGATTCAAAAGCTTGCCGACGCGCCAGCAGATGATTGAAAAGAGCTACACGTCCGAACAGATCGAGGGGCTGAAGCGCTTGTTTGAAGCTCACGGCATGAAAGTGACCGGCCCACCCCTTCAACCAGCCCCAATATCCTGATTTACGGCGGAATATCAATGCTGTGCTTACAGGGGTTCAAGAGGTTTCTGCCACTATCCGCGCACTACCGGACTTAACCCGCCAATCACTCGTTGCCTACCCGGTTATTGAATAAATCGTTGAAGGTTTCGTTGAAGGTTGGGCGGATTAACGACTAAAGCTCAGCCACGCCGGGGCTGGAGCGTAAATTGCTAACCGAAGCGCCGCCCGGTGTTGGCTGCAGCGAATTGTTAGCCCACCAACCGCCTCCGAGGCGGAGCAATGACGTAAGTAACAAGGCCACGCAAGTTGTTGGTAATGAATGATTCATTTCTTGTTACTTAAGAGGCGGCTGCTTCGTGCCACACAGCTGGCCCGATAATATCAATGAGAAAATAAAGCCCAAAACCAAACCGCCAACCGTCTGAAGAACGGCTTCCAAAAGGCGGCTACCGCCGCTGCTGAGAGAAAACCAATCCACGTCCCAGGCCAATTCGACACTGCCCTCAGCAACGCCAATAATCGCGGTAATGATAAAAACACGGTTCGCCCAAGGCGCGCGAATGCGCTTCTTGTCGAGGGGAATCAACCCAAAGGCTATGGATCCAGCGATTATGAGGTAATTACAAATGCTATGTATCGTCATAACGTGAAAGACGCCTAACTCCTATTATACAACTGCTGTTCGTATATCCGGTTCGTATATCAGCGTATGCAAATTCATGACGCAATTTCCTTTACCATGGAGAGTTGCGCACAGAATCTGCCAACTTTCAACTCGAAAAGAACGTGCTCCCGAATCGGGCACGTCGTGTGAAGTTAAATGAAGGTTAACCGACGAGAAGCTCGCCGAGATTCGCCGGGTTCTCGGTGGTCAAACCGTTCCGCCGGGCGTTCTTTCGCCGCCAGTATTGGCCGATAGTTTTTGTCGCCTCATCCAGCCAATCACGATCCGCAAGCAGGGTATCCCATCGGCTTGCCTGGTTTGACGCCGAAGGCATCTTGAAAGTCAGGGATATATCTTTGCCAATCTCTTAATATCGCTGGATGTGGTCCGGGCCTGGAGTGGTGCAGGCCATGAGGTCATAGCAGCCGAAGCATAAGAAATCACAGAATGCGCGTACGGCCTCGCCTTACAAAACATTTAGCCTGCGCCTAACAGACGTTTCATCGCGCGTTGATTAGCTTCATCGCGGTGAAAAGCACAGTCACGATTGCACTGGCGCTGATCTTTGTCTCGATGAGCCGGGCGGAAACAAATCCGCCGGCGCCCGCGATGGATTGGGTTGTTACAAATTCCATACCAAGCACAAACGAGATTACATTCAGCGAATTCTTGAGCGAAGTTGCGACGGCAAATCTCGACTACGCGGCGCAACGTTACAACGTTTCCGTCGCCCAGGCCGCGGTCGCGGCGGCAAAGGAATTTGAGAACCCCGCCTTGCAATTGAACGGCAGTCGCGATGTCACCCACAGCGGCAGCCAGCGAATGCCGAGCACCTACGGAGCATCGCTCACCCAAACCATTGAACTCGGTGGGAAACGCAAATATCGCATTCTCGGCGCGCGACAGAATTACGCGGCCGCCTCCGCAACGCTGGATGATTTCCTCCGCAATCTAAAATCGGATGCCGCCTCCGCATTTACCGACGCGCTGGCGCTATCCCGAAGTGCGGAACAAAAACGCCAGTCCGCCGAGTATTTGGGCCGCCTTGCGGAAACGCAGCGCGAGCGTTTTCGCGCGGGAGACATCAGTGAGGGCGAAATGCTGCAAACGCAAGTCGAAGAACAACGGTTCCAGAACGAATTGCTCTCCGCGCAGGCTGACGCAGAAAACGCCTTGTTTGCTTTGAGTGGTTTTCTCGGACGCGACCGCGGACAAACACTCCTGGTTCCAAAAGGGAATTTGGAAATCGCTGCGCGCGACTTCGACCTTTCAAGACTTCTTAGCGACGCGCTGAAAAATCGTTCAGATTTGATCGCCCTCCGCCATGCACGCGATGCAGCCCAAAGCAATGTTCGTCTGGAAAAAGCGAATCGCGTTCCAAATGTGGACGTCGGCCCAAGCTGGACCCACAACACCAGTTCGCAAAACAGCATCGCTCCCGCGCCGGAATTTGACTCGGTGGGAGTTTCCTTTTCGTTTCCGCTTCCGCTCTGGAATCGGAATCGCGCCGCCATCGCGTCTGCCGGTTTCACTGCCGCACAGGCGCAAAAACAGGTTGAATCCGCCGAACTGAAGGTTGAAGTGCAAATCCGCCAAACGTTCAACGCCTATCACAGCGCGGTCGAGCGGGTGCGTCGTTACCAAAGCGGCATTCTCAAGGATGCCGATGCGGTTCTCGAAGCGAAACGCTTCAGCTATCTGCATGGCCAAACCACATTGCTCGAACTCCTGGATGCCCAGCGCACCGATAACGAAGTGCGCTCCAGCTACAACGATGCCCTCGCCGATCAAGCAAAAGCACTCATCGAATTGGAACGCGCCTCGCAACTGTGGGAATTCGAATTTTAATCGAAGAAAGTGAAAGCAAACAATGAAAGTTTTCCAAATTACCTACATCATCCTGCCAATCCTCGTTGCAGGTTGTTACCGCGAAGCGAATCCGGAACCAGCTGGCGAACCAAAAGTTGTCGGCGAAACGATTTCCTTTCCGGCTGATTCGCCGCAACTGTCTTCACTGGAATTGGCGACGGTCGAATCTCGCGTTCCGATCAGCACACAACTTTCAGGCCGGCTCGTTTGGAATGATAATGTGACGGTGCGAGTATTCACGCCGTTCTCCGGTCGCGTTCGCAATATATCCGCTGACGTCGGCCAGACGGTGGAGACAAATGCGCCGTTGGCAGAAGTAGAATCGCCTGATTTTGGACAGGCACAGTCTGACGTGCAGAAGTCCGAAGGTGATTTGAAACTGGCAGAGCGCAATCTTGCGCGATTGCGCGAATTGTTCGGGCACGGCGCGGCCGCGCAGAAGGATATTGAGGCCGCCGAGGACGCCCAGGCGCAGGCTGCGGCCGAACATTCGCGCGCGCTTTCAAAGATCGCGGCCTATGGCGCGAGTGCTGATTCGCCGGACGAAATTTTTGTTCTGCGCAGTCCGCTGGCTGGAACGGTTGTGGACAAAAATGTCACGCCAGGACAGGAGATTCGGCCTGACCAAATGCTGGCGAACATACCGGAGGTTACCGCTCCGTTATTTGTTGTGAGCGATCCGGCGCATTTGTGGATTCAGATTGACGCGGCTGAAGTTGACCTGCCGCGTTTGCAGCCGGGGCGTGAATTCACTTTTACCAGCCGCGTTTTTCCCAATCAAACCTTCACTGGCCATGTGGAGAAAGTTTCCGAATTTATTGACCCTGCCACACGCACCATCAAAGTGCGCGGCTCGGCGGACAATCCACACCGTTTGCTCAAGGCCGAAATGTTTGTGAACGTGAATTTGCCCGATGCGGAAATCTCAAACACCAGCGTGCCAGACACAGCGGCGTTTTTAAAAGGCGACAAGCATTTCGTTTTTGTTCAGGACAAGCCCGGCCAATTCACACGCCATGAAGTTGAAATCGGGACGGAGCAAGCAGGCCGCGTCTTTGTCCTGAGCGGACTTCAAGCAGGCCAACAGGTCGTCACGGACGGTTGCATTTTCCTACAACAACTCATGAGCGAATGAACCGCGGATAATTTTCGTTCTCAAAACTCTTTCATGATTAAACGAGTCGTCAGCTTTGCGCTTCACCAGCCGTTGTTCGTCATGCTGATGGCGATTCTGTTCATCGGCGGCGGCATAGCCGCCTTTGTCCATCTGCCTATTGAGGCGTTTCCCGATGTTTCGGACATTCAGGTGAACGTCATAACGCTTTATCCCGGACGAGCGCCGGAGGAAGTGGAAAAACAGGTCACGATTCCGCTCGAAACCGCGTTGAACGGAATGCCTCACGCGGTGCGGTTGTTTTCACACACGCAATTCGGGCTCTCCTACATTGTGGTGACTTTCGACGATCACACGACCGACATGCAGGCGCGCCAGCAAACGCTCGAACGTTTGACCACAGCGGATGTGCCGCCGGGCATCCAACCGCAACTTCAACCACTCTCGACCGCCATCGGAGAAATTTTCCGCTATCGCGTCAAGGGCGACGGCTACACAACCCGCGAATTACGCGCGCTGGAGGATTGGGTTATCGAACGAAACCTGCGCGGTGTGCCGGGGGTCGCGGACATTAACGCGTTCGGCGGCCTGGTCAAAACCTACGAGGTCAATCCTGACTTGGGGAAAATGCGCTACTACGGCATCGGCTTGCAGCAGCTCTATACGGCATTGGGCCGCGGTAACGCCAATGTCGGCGGCAGCAAAGTCACGCAAGGTTCGCAGCAATATCTGATTCGCGGCGTCGGCATGCTGCGCTCGGCGGACGAAATCAAAAACATTGTCATTGCCGCGCACAACGGAACGCCGGTGCTGGTGAAAAACATCGCGGATGTGACCCTCGGCAATCTGCCGGTCGAAGGCATCGCCGGACAGGACAAGGATGACGACATTGTTTTCGGCATTGTGGACATGCACAAAGGCGACAATCCCTCGGAAGTGTTGCAAGCGCTCAAGGCGAAAATCGCAGTCCTCAACACTTCCATTCTTCCGAAGGGCGTTAGAATAGTTCCATTCTACGACCGTGCCTGGCTGATTGGCACAACGCTGCACACGGTATTTGAAAATCTTGCGACCGGCGCAATCTTGGTAACCTTCGTGTTGCTGCTCTTTCTAGGCAACATCCGCGCAGCGGCGATTGTCGCCATCATGATTCCATTGTCATTGCTCGCGACGTTTATCGGCCTGACGTGGCGCGGCATTCCGGCGAACCTGATTTCGCTTGGCGCGATGGACTTTGGTATCATCGTGGACGGCGCGGTCATCGTCGTCGAAAATGTTTTTCGGCGGCTCGGAGAACTAAAGGCCGGCAGCGACAAAAATGCTTTTCGCGCCGCCATCGAACACGCGACGGTCGAAGTGGGCCGCCCCACTTTCTTCTCGATGCTCATCATCATCGCAGCGCACATTCCGATCTTCACACTGCAACGGCACGAAGGACGCATCTTCGCGCCGATGGCCTGGACCATCACCAGCGCGCTAATCGGTTCGCTCATTTTTTCGCTGACGCTCGTTCCACTGCTCTGCATGTTTTTGTTGCGCAAAAAAATTCCGCACGAGGAAAACGCGCTCGTTCGCTTCATCAAAAAACCTTACGCGTCCTTGCTGCGCTGGGCGCTGGCGCATCCAACCTTTGTAATCGTCGCAGCACTTGGCGCTCTGGGCATGAGTCTGCTGGTCGCTCCAAAACTTGGCACGGAGTTTTTGCCGCAATTGAACGAAGGCACCATTTGGGTGAACGCGGATTTGCCTGCCAGCGTGTCAGTCGAGCAGGCGCGCGAGTATTGCCGCAAAATGCGCGAACTGATTCACAAGACTCCCGAAGTGAGCACCGTTATTTCCAAATCCGGCCGGCCCGAAGACGGCACCGATCCCAAGCCAATCAACATGGCGGAAGTATTTTTGGATTTTAAACCACAGAGCGAATGGCGGCGGGGCATGACCAAGCAAAACCTGATTGACGAAATGAACGCCAATCTTTCCACGCTGCCCGGCATCGATTTCAGCTTCGACCAACCGATCATGGACAACGTGCTGGAAAGCATTTCGCAGATTGACGGACAGGTTGTCGTCAAGGTTTTCGGCGATGACTCGGCGGCGCTTCGCCAAAAGGCGAAGGAAATGTGCGCCGCTATCGCCGACATTCGCGGCGTGGATTCTGCCATCGTGGATCGCGCCGGTGAAGTGCCGCAGACCGTCATCGAAATCGACCGCGAGCGAGCCGCCCGTTACGGACTTAACATTGGCGACATCGAGGACGTCATCGAAACCGGACTCGCTGGCAAAGCCGCCACGGAAATTTGGGAGGGTGAAAAACATTTCAGCATCGTCGTGCGCCTCACGGAAGCGCAGCGCACTCTCGCCAATTTGAAGAAGATTCTCGTGGACAGCCCGGACGGTTTGCACATTCCGCTGGAACAAGTTGCAACGTTCAAGGAAATCAGCGGCAGCATGAACATTAGCCGCGAAAACAGCAGCCGCATGTCCGCCATCAGCGTGTTCATCAAAGGTCGCGACATGGGCGGTGTGGTGGCCGACATGCAGGCACGTCTCGCGAAATTTTCTCTGCCGCATGGCTGGTTTGTGACGTGGAGCGGCGAATTTGAAAACCAGCAGCGCGCCATGAAACGACTTTCGGTCATTGTGCCGATCAGCATTTTTTTGATTTTCATTTTGCTGTTCGACGCGTTTAAGTCGGTGAAAAGCGCGTTGCTCATTTTAGTGAACGTACCCCTCGGTCTTATCGGCGGCATCTTTGCTCTATTGATTACAGGAATTCCCCTGAGCGTTTCGGGAGCGATTGGTTTCATCGCGCTCTTTGGCCAGTCCGTTCTTAACGGCGTGGTCATGGTCAGCTATTTCAACCAGCTTCAGGACGAGGGGTTGAAACCTTATGAAGCCGTTTTGCAAGGCGCCACAACGCGACTCCGCACGGTGTTGATGACGGCGCTGCTCGCAATTCTCGGCCTGCTGCCGATGGCGCTGTCGCACGGTATCGGCTCGGAAACACAACGCCCGCTGGCGATTGTCATCATTGGCGGACTCGTTTCGGCCACGGTGCTGACGCTGGTGGTATTGCCAATGCTTTATCTCATTGTCGAGCGTCGAAATAATTCAACCTCAGCTGCGGTCAAACATGAAAGCCATGAAACTGGTTCAACTCCTTAGTTTTATCTTTGCAATCTGTTGTTTTACCGCCTTTAAATCTTCGGCAGCTTCCGTTCATTCCCGCGAGGCTCAGGCGACAATTCAAAGTATTGACGGTGCGACGCGAACACTGACTTTCGCGTACGAAAACGGTCACCATCCGCAAAAACTTGTTTGGAACAGAGCCACCATGTTTGTTCACGGTTCTATAATTGTTTCGGCAGGTGATTTAGTCCAGGGAGCACACTGCACGGTCTACTTTAAAGTTCCGTTTTTTGGGAAGCCTTTTCTCACAAAAATTGTTTGGTGAGCGAAAAGTGCGTGCGAAACGAACGAATCAGCGATAGTAGCCCGATCCGGCATCACGCAATCAGCTCAACGCCAAATTTGAGTTTTCCCTGGTCGGCGCTTAGCTTTGTCTAAAGGTATTATGGATACGAAAGACCGCGCGGGAGCAACAGAATCGGCCCGGGTCAAATGTTGTATTGTGGGCGGCGGCCCGGCGGGCGTCATGGCGGGATTGCTCCTCGCGCGCCAGCGTGTGGACGTGCTCGTGCTGGAAAAACACGGGGATTTCTTCCGCGATTTTCGCGGCGATACAATTCATCCTTCGACGCTCGAATTGATGAGCGAGTTGGGATTGCTCGATGAATTCATTCGTCAAAAGCACTCTGAGTTGCGTGAGATCACCGTGCATTTCGGGCCGGAAGTTTTTCACATCGCGGATTTGAAGCATCTACCCACGAAATGCAAATTCGTCGCCCTCATGCCGCAATGGGATTTCCTGAATTTTCTGTCCTCCCACGCCAAAAAACATCCCAACTTCCGGCTGCGCATGAACACCGAAGTTACGGACCTGCTTTTTGAAAATGACCGTGTGGTCGGCGTGCGTGCAAAAACACCGGATGGCCCGCTCGAAGTGCGCGCGGACCTGGTCATCGGCGCGGATGGACGGAGCTCCGTCGTGCGCGAGCGTGCGGGGTTGGAAGTGATTGATCTCGGCGCGCCCATTGACGTGCTTTGGTTCCGGCTTTCAAAGCAAGTGAGCGATCCGCCGCAATCGTTTGGTTTCGTGGGCGCCCGTCAGTTCATGGTTTTGATTGATCGCGATGATTATTGGCAATGCGCTTATGTGATCCGCAAAGGCTCGTTTGAAGGGATACGCGAGCGCGGCTTGGAAGCGTTCCGCGTCGATGTTGGCCGTTGCGCGCCGTTTTTGAGCAATCGCACGAAGGAGGTCAAGCAGTGGGACGACGTGAAGTTTTTGAATGTCAAAGTCGACCACTTGAAAAAATGGCATCGCGAGGGATTGCTCTGCATTGGCGATTCGGCACACGCAATGTCGCCCATCGGCGGGGTGGGGATTAACCTGGCGATACAGGATGCCGTCGCCACGGCGAATCTTTTGACGGCGAAATTAGAATCCGGGCGCATCGAGGAGGCGGATTTGGAAACGGTGCAAAAACGGCGCGCGCGTCCGGCGCACCTAACTCAGCGCGTGCAGATATTTCTTCATGAACACCTGCTCGAAGCGATTTTTGATTCGAGCGAAATGATTTTGCCGCCGCTTCCGATGCGAATGCTCGAAAAATATCCGCGCTTACGGCGTCTTCCTGCGCGCATGGTGGGCGTGGGTTTTCGGCCCGAGCACATCCGCCCGCATCCCGTCCTTCCCGAGGAAAAGGTAAGGTTCAGGAATTAGAACGCTATAATAAAATCTGTGGCGATAGATCTTTAACCCTCGCTTCGCCCAGGTGGATCCTGAAAACAGATTTTTATGGCGCGCCAATATCCGGCCGATGGATTTTGGGGAGATTCGGGATTCATTATTGGCAATCGGCGGAGACCTCGATGAAACAGTCGGGGGCAGGCCGGTGAATCTGGGAAGTTATCCCTATCCAACGCGGCGGACGATTTGCGGGTTTATTGATCGGCGCAATCTGCCTGAGTTTATAGCCAGTTCGATTTCGCTAATCCCGACATCGAAACGGTAAGAGATACGAGACGATTGTGCCGCAACAGTCGTTGTTTTTAATGAACAGTCCTCTCGTCATTGAACAAGCCAGGAGTCTGGTTAATCGTTCTGATTTCAAAACTCTCGCGACGGATGAAGAGTGGGTGAAGCTGTTGTATAAATTGGTTTATCAGCGCGACCCAAAGCCAGTTGAAATTCAGTTGGGCGTGAATTTCATTTTGCAGTCACCGGACGAAACGGTTCCGAAGATGGCAACTCCTAAGCGCGTGAATCCCGTGAGGGCGAAAAGGCTTGAAGGATCGTTCGCCAGCATCCCCACCGATCGTCAGGCGCTCACGCCTTGGGAGAAATATGCTCACGCTTTATTGCAGGCGAACGAAGCGATATTTGTGAATTGAGCGTGTTTGGATTAGGGAATGCTTCAATCGGCGAAAGCGTGCCGCGGTTTTCCATTGACCAAACCCTGGGTCCTCACGCCCCATAGAAGGCAATGCTGAAACGTTGAAATAAAGGCGTGTGGTGCCGCTCGCCGGTCCGATTACTTCCCAACGACGATGAGATCGAGAATACCTGGACCACCACGCCCACCACCTCGACGTTGACCGCCGGCGGATGTGTTCGTCGCAGGAGACGCCGCTGATGCCCCTTCGGCAAGTGGAGGTGTCGGCAGCGCTTCAATGGCGGATACAAGGATGTGACCGGTCTTGGTGTCGAGCGTACTGCATTTGCCTCCCGATTTAGTTTGCACCGTCTGCTCCACTTCAAAGGTGGTTGGACTGGTTTCCTTGATGATGGACAAAGTGCCATTGCCGTGCGAGCTGAAGGCTTCCATTGTGTCAGGATTGAATCCGCCGCTGTCGCTGCCGCCAGCCAAGGGGAGCGTGGTGATGATTTTCCCGTCGTCGGCGCTCATGATGACACACGTGGCCGGGTTGCGGCACATGGCAAACAGAATGTGGTTCTTCGTATCAATCCCCAGACCCGCAGGGCCGCTTGCCTTGCCTTGCAACGAATAAGTGCCCGTTAACTTGAGATTCTTGGCGTCCACCACACCAATGGCGGCCTTGTCTTCGAGACAAACATAAACGTGACCGTTCAAATCGCTCACGGCCTGTTCCGCTGCGCCACCGATGTCAAGGGAACCGACGACCGTGCCTTCTTTGGGGTCGATCACCGAAATTTGCGGGGGCTGATGACCGAGGATATAAACCTTCTCGGTGGCCGGTTCAAACAGGATGCCGTCCGGGCCGGTGGGCACGTCAATTTTTTTGATGGGCTGCATGGTTTTGGCGTCAAACATGGAGACGGGCCGACTGCTGCTGAATCCGTGCTGTGTTTTGGGATCCACTACCGCGCCGTGGCCACCTGTGCCGGGGATGGCGCCAAGGCATTCATAGGTGTCGAGATTGAAAACCATGATCTGGTTGCCGCGCGGAATATAAACCCGGCGGTCGGTGCTGTCGGCAATCACATAATCAATGCCGCCCGTGCCGTTGGTTTGGGTGATGGAGAGTATTTTGTAGGGTTCCGCGGCGGTGGCGGCGTGGTTTGAAATAGAGAGGGTGATCAACACGGCTCCCACCGCAACCAGGCAGTTGAGTTTCATAGCACATATTCTCGCCGGGTGGGGCCAGAAACAAGATCCAACAAATTACAGTTTTGTCATCCAGGTGTGCTGTCTTGGAGCGCGGAGTTCACGGTCAAGTCGCGTCCACGATTTGCTGCGCTTCGTCCGCGTCGCATGTTTTGAGGCTGGTCTTGTCCACGCAATAGAAGGTTCCTCCACGGCAGCCGCGAGTGGTTAAACGGTATCGAGTCGTCATGTTGTTCATGCGACTGCGAGACTAGTTGCAGCTCCTTCCGGTGCGTTAACGAGTACTGGGCGAGTAAACGCGGGTTACGTTAAGCGCTTTCGGAGTAGTCAATTTGGTGTCCGTTTTGGTGTCCGTTTGGACTCCCGAACCTCCTAAACCGTTGCTGCACTCGCAGATGGAATTGGAGGCGAGGGTCGGAATCGGGCGGCTAATGCCCTGTTGACGGTTGAAATATGACTTATTTCATTGGGGATTTCAATAAAAATCAGCTAACCACCCTTAACTATTTTTAACCCCTTTACTGAAGATTTCACTGAAGGTTTTTGATCCGATTATGGCAGCAACTCACACTGATCATCAAGCAAGTCTTGCGCGAAGTTCCTCGGCCTGTTGAGTGAACTTGCCCAAGTTGGACTTCTTGAGTTTGGCAAGATTTTGGAGCTTCCACCGAATCGCTGGCAGGTGCGACAGGTGCAGGCACTTCATCAACTGCCAGTCGGGTTCAGCCGCGACAAGGCCGAGCAGAAAATTTCGTTGGCTCGCTGTCAGCATGGCGGGCAATTCCTTTTTCAGTTTGCGCCGGACCTGCTGCAACTCTACCAGCGTGATCGGATTCCGCGCCATGCCCGCAAACTCATTCTCAAAAGCCGACGACATATCTACATCGCGCGAGAACAAGACTTCATGCACCGGGCGGTTGTGGCCGGCGAGATAGCAGACGAAACACTCGACAACCTCTGCTGTGAGTCCGCCGCGCTCGAAGAGACCGCGAACATCGAACAGGTCGCGCGGATGTTGGCGATCCATCGCGGCGACGAGCTTGCTGCCGTAAAGTTCTGACGTGGCCAAAACCGGCACGGACAATTCCGTGGTGAAAAGCTTCCGCGCCTCGTTGCCGAGCTGCCGTGTTTCCACCGGCATCACAGTGCCGCGAAAAACATGATTCACCTCCACCTTCACCTGGTTGCGCCCCCGCCGGATGAACAGTTTGATTTCGTCGCCGTCCTTGGTGGCTGAGGCATCAGCTTCCAGACCCGCTTTGGCAAGTCGCTTCCGCACGGCTTCCAACCCCTTTGAAATGGATTTCAGAGCCTCGTCACGAGTCGCTTGATGGTCGGTGTAAACCACGTCAATGTCCACCGACAACCGTGGCATGTCCTCGATGAAAAGGTTGATTGCCGTGCCTCCTTTCATCGCGAAATGCGGCGTCTCGAAAATTGCGGGAGCGCTTTCGAGCAAGAGCCGGACGAGTTCAATGTAGGTTTTGTCCATCACGGCTTCAGCACGAGCGTCGTTCCGTCTTTAAGGCGAGCAGACCAGCGACTGTTCCCTTGCCGGTTTCCCATCGCCTTTCTTGCGGCGGCTGCCCACGGCAAGCCTAATTCCTCGGCCCAGCGCACGGAAAGTCGCGCGACTTTGACGCGCTGGCAGTTCTTCAGCAGCGTGGTCAACACCTCCGGTCGCAGCGACCTTGCGCCCTCCATGATATTGCGGGCCTCTTCGATTCCCTGGTGAAGACCCACTTCGCTTAACATTTCTAGCAACGCTCTTTCCGGCGCAGAGACAAGAACCCCGCCAGGTGCTTCCGGTAACGGCTGTAAACCAAATTGTTTCGGCAGCTTGGATGAAAATAGATTTCGAGCCGTGTAGCGCGAGGGAAACCGCTTCTGAAACCATTCCGGCAATCTGGTCTTGCCCTCGCCCCACAATGAGAGCGGTTCGCGCGCTGGCAGATTGTGACGGACACCGCGCCACGCCAGAGCCGTCTTGCTGCCGACGTGAAAGCCAGTCACCTGGCGTGACAGGAATTTCAAACAACCCTCCCTGCTCAAAGTGTCGTTGGGATACATGAAGACGCCCCGCCCCAGACGCAGCAGCCATCCCGACTTCAAATAATGATGCGCCAGCGCCGATGACACACCCAGCTTCGTCAATTCATGATGATCGAACGGCGTCCCTCGCGGGAAGGCCGTTTGCAGGCTTTTGATTAGATTAGGGCGAATAGTTAAAGCCACGCTTGAACAATAGCGCCTAAATCAAGCACAAGGCAAGGCGATTATCACCCCGGTCTTGAACCAGACCTGCACACTCCCAGCGTGCCTTCCTAAGCGCCTCCCCTCCCGGCGAAGCGAGCGCAGTCAAGGTGGAGACGCGGGGCAAAGGGGCGTTCTACCTTGACGGCGGGAGCGAGCCATACAATTGCAGGCGCAAGGCACGCTGGTCTCGGTGATTCGACCAGGCTTCAGTTTGCCGTGGAAGCGCAATTCAAAGATTGTCGGTGTGCTGGTTTGTCGGCTAATCTCAACGAGTTCGGAATAGCAAAAATGACAATCAACTAATTTTTTACAAAAAACAATTCGCGTAGCTTCGGCTGCTGTCCGTCTCGAAACCTAGGAAATTTCACGCAAGAGACAGCGCTTGATGCACGCCCCACCTGGGGCGTGCTGAAAGCGTTCTCTTGTGGGCCCTCCTAGGTGCCTGAGATGGGACGCAAGTAAGTGCGTCCCTTTTTTATTTCAGGCACCAGAGTTCCCACAAGGACAGTCACCTGACAGGGCTGATTCGCACGCGAGCGAACAGCCATGCCTCGAATCTTCGACAATATCGAAGCCGATTTGCTCCCCGCGTTGGAGCAAACGCTTCTCGTTTCTGACCGAGCCGACTTTTGCGTTGGCTATTTCAATCTTCGCGGCTGGAAACAAATTGACGGTTGTATTGACCAGTGGCCGGGTGGTGCAGATCACCAGTGCCGCCTGCTGGTCGGGATGCAACGATTGCCGCAGGAAGATTTGCGAGCTGCGTTCAGCCTGACTCAAGGCCATGACCAACTCGACAATCAGACTGCGCTTCGGCTCAAAAAGAAGCTGGCCGAGGAATTTCGCAATCAATTGACCTTTGGCGTGCCGACGAACGCCGACGAAGTGGGGCTGCGCCGCTTGGCCGCACAGATCAAGTCCGGGAAGCTCGTCGTCAAACTGTTCCTCCGTCACACGCTTCACGCCAAACTTTACCTGTGCTTCCGACCCGACCCAATCAGTCCGATTATCGGTTATCTCGGCAGCAGCAATCTCACATTTTCCGGTTTGTCGAATCAGGGTGAACTCAACGTGGATGTGGTTGACCACGACGCCGCGCTCAAGCTCACGAAATGGTTTGAAGACCGCTGGAGCGACAAGTGGTGCGCGGACATTTCCGCCGAATTGGTGCAGGTCATCGAACAAAGCTGGGCACGCGAAGTGGCGCTGCCGCCATATTATATCTACGTCAAGATGGCCTATCATCTGGCGCAGGAGGCGCGTGCTGGCCTGTCGGAATTTCGCATCCCGCCTGAATTCGGAAATCGCCTGTTTGATTACCAGGTCGCCGCCGTAAAAATTGCCGCACACCATCTCAACAAGCGCAACGGCGTTCTCATCGGCGATGTCGTTGGCTTGGGCAAAACGCTCATGGCCACGGCGCTCGCGAAAATCTTTCAGGACGATCATTTCACCGAAACGCTCATCATCTGCCCAAAAAATTTGGTCAAAATGTGGGAGGACTATGTTTCTGAATATCGCCTGCTCGCAAAGGTGATGTCCGTCACAAAAGCCATGCGCGAGTTGCCCGAACTGCGCCGTTACCGTGTCGTGTTGATTGATGAAAGCCATAATCTCCGCAATCGTAGCGGCAAAAAATATCGCGCCATTCAGGAATACATTCAAGAAAACGAGAGCAAGTGCATTTTGCTTTCGGCAACTCCCTACAACAAAACCTACCTCGATTTGTCCAATCAGCTACGGCTGTTTGTGGCAGAGGACAAGGATTTGGGCATCCGCCCAGAACGACTGTTGCGTGACATCGGGGAAACCGAATTCCTCCGCCGTCATCAATGCCCCGTGCGTTCGCTGGCGGCGTTTGAGAAAAGCGAATACACCGACGACTGGCGCGAACTGATGCGGCTTTACATGGTGCGCCGCACACGCAGTTTCATTCAGGATAATTACGCCACGCCCGATCCGGCCACTGGCCGCAAATTTCTTACCTTTGAGGACGGTAGCCGTTCTTATTTTCCCGAACGCGTGCCGAAAACGGTCACGTTCAAAATTGACGAGCAAAATTCCAACGACCAATACGCCTGGCTTTACGCGCCGGATGTGGTCTCGGCCATCAACGCGCTGAATCTTCCGCGCTACGGTCTGGCGAACTATGTCGCCGCCACACCGCACAAATCGCCAATGCCGGCCGAGGCTAAACAACTTCAAGACCTCTCCCGCGCGGGGAAGCGCCTCATGGGTTTTTGCCGTACAAACCTGTTCAAGCGGCTGGAAAGCAGCGGTGAGGCATTTCAGCAATCCATTGAACGACACATTTTACGAAATCATATTTTCCTGCACGCCATCGAAAATAATTTGCCACTGCCGCTCGGCACGCAGGATTCCGGCCTGCTTGACGCGGGCAACAACGATGAGGATTTGGACGACGAAAACACTGAGGTTGAATTGATTGATGACGATGATGGCGGCACACAAAAACCGCCGCAGGCATTGAATCTTCGTGACACGTCCGACTTCAAGCAGCGTGCCGCTGAAGTTTATCAACAATACGCCACGCAGTTCAAAAGACGGTTCACCTGGCTGCGTCCCGACCTGTTTGTGAAATCGCTGCGGAAAGATTTGGACGATGACGCCGCCAGCTTGTTGAAAGTCCTCACTGGCTGCGGTGATTGGAAACCCGACACGGATGCAAAACTCGATGCGCTGTTCAATCTGCTCACAAAAAAGCACGCAAAGGAAAAAGTCATCGTCTTCACACAGTTCGCCGACACCGTGCGGTATCTCGAAACCCAGCTTCGCGCCCGCGGCTTGCAGCAATTCGCGGGCGTCACTGGTGAAGATGAAGACCCGACCGGCTATTCCATATAGTCCGGAACTAACCGTCTCTCAAATAAACTGGTCTCTGTGGAAACGGCCTCACGAACCGATCACCATACGAACGTGGCGATGCTGTGTTCGGGTGCGGTGTAATTGAAGAACTTTCCGTCCGCCTCCACTTGGAATGATTGTTCCGTTTGCTTCTTGTTGAAAACGACGAGCGATGTCTGGCCGTTGGGCAATGCAAAGGCGACGATGTCCATGCCGCCGGGATCGGCGCCTTTGAACGAAGCCGCGATGTGCTTCGAGCCAGGGCGGGCAGCGCGGGACATCTGGGCCAGACCATAGAACTCACGCTCGAACCTCACTTCCTGATAGGTGTCCGTCTGGACCACCACCAATCCTGCGGCCTCCGAATCGGGACGCGGCGTCGGTCCGAACTTGCTGTTCAGCGCGAGATTCCACTCCACACTTGCCTGACACCAGTTCTGCGGACCGCCCATCCAACTGTGGGCCATGCCCCAGTCCACATCACCCCACCAACCGCCTCGGTTCTTGCCCCACCCGCCATGCTCGGTACAAAGGATTTCCTTGTCGGGAAATTTTTGATGAATCGTGTTGTAGGTCTTGCGCATGAGGGTGGCGTCGCCGTAGTAAACGTGCCAGGCGCTGCCGGCGATATATTTGCCGGCAGTGGGATCCGAAAGGATTTTGGTCACGCTCTCCACAGGGTCCATTTTTGCATCGCCGCGAATAACCTTCCGATCGCCTGGGTGCAACCCCCAATTGTGGTCGTGGATGAATATTTTCGTTTTCAGCCCTTTCGCTGCTAGTTTAGGACCCAGCAGGTCGACGAGCCTGATCTGGTCGTCCTCGTTCATGCGCATGCAGGGATACGCAGCGGCATCAAATTGTGGCTCATTCTGCAACGTGACACCCCAAATCCCGATGCCCTCGGCCTGGTATTGCTCAATGAATTTCACGAAGTAATCGGCATAGGCCTCAAAACATTCAGGCCTGAGCCTGCAGGTGGCGCCGGCGGCTTTGTCCGCCTCCGAAATTCCCGTCAGCTTGCCATTGGTCTTCATCCATGCCGGGGCGCTCCAAGGTGAGCCGAGAATTCGGATATCGGGATTAAGCCGCTGTGCGTCCTTGAGTACGGGAATGATGTATGGTCGGTCGTGAGCGATCGAGAACAGGCTCAGGTCTGGTGATCGCCTGTCGCAGTAAGTGTAGTAGATAGCGCTGGCCGTGTAGTCGGACGCTCCCATGGGCAACCGCAGGAAGCTGAAACCCGCGCCTTCGGTGCGCGAGAACAGTTTCTTCATTGTGTAATCGTATAGTTGCGGGTTCCTCTTTTTCAGATTCATAAGCACCCAAGCGGACGAATCTGTCATGGCCGCCCCGTCGCCATACATCGTTTGGAAGGAAGTCGTCCGATCAACCGCAATTCTCACCGGGCGGCCGGGTTCCACGGTCGTCAAGGAGACTGAACTCTCGCGAAGAAGCGTGAGATTGTCATCCTCGTGGATACCGTCCTGGACGTGCTTGATGTCGCCATCATCTATTTTGGTCAGGACGACCTTCACCTCACCAGCCTTCAGCGAGGCCGCGCACAAGGCCAATGCCCCAGCCACAGCACAAGCAGCTTGATACAATCGGTTGCTATCCATTGGTGTCAGAAGACATACCTGGATTATGCCGAGTTGAAAAATAGAAAAAAGGCGATCCCTCAATGATTTTGAGGAACCGCCCCGGTCACTCGGCATAATCCAGCGCTACATAAAATGTCCCAATGAACGTAAAGATGTGTGGTTGGGATTTCCCACAATGATGTGGTCGAGGACTTCAATTTTGAGAAGTTGACCGGCACGAATGAGATCGCGGGTAATTTTGATGTCCGCGTCGGACGGAGTTGGTTCGCCGCTCGGATGAGTATGCGCGATGATGATTGCGGCGGCACTCGCCATGATGGCTAACCGGAATACCTCCCTAGGGTGACAGAGAATTGTGTCCATCGTTCCAATGGATACCAGATAGTGACCCTTGATGCGCCGACGTGTGTTGAGGATAAAAACCACCAGGCATTCACATTCAGAATTGAAGTATGGATGATCAGCGATGTGCGTTTTCCAATAGGCGGCTGCCTTTTCCGGTGTTTCGCACTGTTGCAGGGTGTCGGGTGTGGGACATTCCCGGAGTGAAACAATTTTCCATTCCTGCGGTTGAGCCGGGAATTTGATCGGCTTGACGATTTGATTTGTGGGCTGCGGAGCGGTTGCGGGGCATTCTGTGGAGATGAGGTTTTCTGTCGTGTTCATGTTTTGCGTTTCGTTCTGAAGGAGCGGGACTGCTCTCTTCATCTCCGCCGAGAGAGAGCAGGACCGCTCCTAACGAAACGCTCCCGCCTGTGCTCGCGCCGTCGGGCAGCGGAGCATTAGCAAACGAGTGACGGCAGGCGCAAAACTCTGGAACCATCTACGCCTGCCGGCGCGATGTTGCGCGGAGCAACCAGAGGCGCGGGCACAGGCGGGTGAACACGACGGAAACCACATCGGCGGATGCCAACACCGGATAACTGAAGATTATGCGTCGTTTGGAGAGCGTGAACGGCCAACAGGCGGTCATCGACAGAATGATGTCCAAAGAGCCTGGCATCGGGAAAATTGCCATTGTTGTCTGCGGCGCCCCGGGCACCGGTGTCACGTGGACGCTCGACCAAGTGGCAAAGGAATGGAAGGCGACTCAAAAGGCAGCTCTGCAGGCCCGAGGCGATTCCTTCGCTTCGCAACGGAGGCTATTTCCATGGCTCACGCTGGCAACTCCCGGAGCAAAAGATTTGGCGCGGGTCGAAATCCTGAAAGAAAGTGTTAAGGACGCCTCCAGTGCTATCCCGGTGTTTGGGTCCGCCACGAGCCATCTACTTGACGATTTACTACATTTCCGGCGAAACGCGCTCGCAAGGGAAGCCATCATCCTGAGCAAGGAAGAGCAAGACCTTCTGTTCGTTGTCCAAGCAGTGGCCCACAAAAAGCGTCTGCTTTTGACTCTGGACCACATGGACTACTGGGACCCTGCTTCCTGGGACCTGCTGGCGCTAATCGCCTCGTCCCATCTGCAAGACCTGTATCCGGCGCTCGCCGAGGTTCAACTCATTTTTGGCGTTCGCGACACTCCTCCTCTCCGGCTGACTATATTGCTGGATGAATGCAAGATTCAAACGGAGTTCTTTCGAATTCATCCGATCCCTCGCGCCGAAATGCCGACCGCTTTACACACGTTTGGTTTTCCAGCGATGAAGGAACAGGACGTTGATGGGTTGTATGAAGCAACGGGTGGGAGGCTTGATTTGCTCCACGATTTCAGCTTGCATCTTCGAGATGCCACTTTGGTAAAGGACGCGCACGGCTTAGATGGGCTTTTTGCAAACCTGCTGAATAATCGGATGCACTCGCTCGTTCGCCAGGCACCTGAGCTGGAACCAATTCTGTCCGCGGCCTCAATTCTTGGACGGTCTTTCACCCTTGATGACGCCAAATGCCTGACGGGACATTCAGCGGAGAATCTTGATGCCGCCCTCAAAGCCGCAGCGGACGCGAGACTGTTGACACGTTTGGGCGGGCTGGTCCAGTTCCAGAGCGGGACGCTACATGATTACTTCCATCGCTCTGGGAGATCGGAGCACACGAAATACCACTCAAAGTATGCGGAGTGCCTGCGTATCATGAGGCCCGGCGATTATGAAGGAAGGTGGAACCACCTTATTCTTTGAGTACGGGTTGGCGGTCGCAGCAGCCTATGCGGTGAAACTCAAGGTCGATACAATTCTCTTTACCAAAACGGGTGAACGCTGATTCCGTTAATCTTTCAATGCGCGATTAAGAACACTCTCGCGTTGAAGCGGCAACCACCGCTCTAATCGGCCTATGCGCATTGCCAATTTGATTCATTGCGTTGAGATGTTGCGTGGCGAGAACGTCGTCCTGTCCTCTGGATTGAAACACGATGCCGGGAACGGCTGGCGGCACGGTGTGCCTCCGGACTCCAGAGCGGCAAATCATCATTCGTCGTTTCGGCATTGATTGCGAACTGCAAACCCTGGACCAATTCGCAAAGAAGTATGCCGTTTCAATGGATCGCATTCGAAAGATTCAGGCTCGGGCCCTCCAGACGCTTTGCAAATTTCTGAGCGATGATGTCTCAACAAATTGTCAGTGACTCAAGGTGAAAGGAGTTATGTCACCTGAAACTCGCACATGCTCAAACGTCTCCCGCGAGGTGCGCATAGGGTGGAGCGCTACACAACCGCAAATCCTCCACAGGCACTCCGATGGTGAAATGGTAAAGGCTCTGCCAATCGTAGCCGGTCAGACCGAGCGCGCGGTGCAGCACGTCATCGAAGTAGCAACCGATGCCGGTGCCGCGAAACCCAGCCGCTTCGGCCGCCAGATACAAGGCTTGGCCAATTATGCCGGCTTCCCAGAACAATTCCCGGTAAGCCGATGCACCGCGTTCCCGCAGGACGGGTTCGAATCGGGCCAACATCCCCAGGCTGAACGCACCATTGGCAGCGATATTTTGATGGCACGAAAGCGTTCGTGCGAAATCACGCATGACGCCCCGACCCAGCCGATACAGCGGAGTCGAGGTGACTGAATCCGTCACCGCTTCCCAACTGAATTTCGAATCGAAAGCCTGACGCAATGCCTCGGCATCTGCCGGAGCGCGCAGCCAGAGATACAAACCCGGCTCCAGCCCAGTGACCCGATGCACGAACAGCACCAGATCCAAACGCGGCGCAAACGGCCAGGCATCGAAGGGTGGAGCGGAACTACGGGGCAACGTGGTATCGAGAATGGCGAGGAATTTATCTCGCGACAGGCCAGTGACGCCATCAAAGTCAACCGCACTGCGTCGCTGGCGAATCAACCCGCCTGCGGTATGGCCGCAGGCGGGCGGCGACGGAGGAGACCACGAAGGCCAAGTTTCGGCTTGCGATGGTTCCACGCTCGGTGTTTTTCGTTCCGACGCCTTAACGGCTTTATCAATTGCCGGCCACTCGACATGGGATTCACTCAAACGGTTAGCCCGTCCGAACCATTCGATGGCATTATCCGCGGGAGGCGACAGAGACTTCGCAGCTTCTTCGTTCACGCTCACCCGGACGAGCAATTCAGGAGTTTCCCGTTCCGCGTCGGCAAAATCCTCCGCTCGGTCCAAACCGAGTAGCTTGGCCAGGCGCGCGTCATCCCACTTCGGCAGGAGCTGCACGTGCCAGCCCAGTGTGGCGGCAGCGAAACGAAGCGCGGCAAGTGCATGCCCCACATCGTGCTGGCAATAGCGAAAAGCCCGCTCTCCGTATTTCCATGCCTCGCGCCAGGTGATTGAGGTCAGCCCTACATGAAATCCGTCCGCAGTGGAGGGGGTGCCCGGCGCCCAGTGAGCCCGTTGCTCCAGAGCGTGTTCAAATGGTGCGTAGTGATAGACCCCTGCTCCACCTGGAATCTGGTCGAGCTGCGGCAGCACAGCATAGGCCTTCCGTCGGATGCAGGTTGCCGCTGGATGGGTTCATTCGCAGATACCAACTCGAATCGGCAATCTGCTTGCGAGCGGAAAGACCCAGGGATAATTCAAAAAACAAACTAAGCGCGCCCAGGTAAGCGGTCGTGGTGTAACGGTCGCCCCGAATAAGACGGCCGCAGAGGGCGTTTCATTCGGACCGGTTAATGGCAGCCGGAATAGTGGTGATCGGCGAAGCGCCGGAAAGGGTTTGGTTGGTCGCCCAGTCCAGACCGTGCGGGCCGCTGGCATAATGATCGAGATGATGCTTGGTTCGCTCGTGATATGAGATGATCTCGGCGACTGCCTCGGGCATGGACGGCTGATCGGCAATGGTTGATTTCAAGCGACGCGGCCACAATAAACTATTAACAGCAGATTGCTCTCACTTTAATTTGGTCAGGCGATTCCTGCGGACTCGGAATGTATTCACCACGACCGATTTGTCGCGTTTCATACGTTTTTCCCCTTTTTCAAGACATTGCACCAAGAGAGTGTGGATGCTGATGACAGGAGGAATAAATCATGGTCATGTGCCAGACAGTGCCCATCAGCTTTTGGCCGGCAGAAGCCGCTCGAATCGCATCGCACGCGGCTGATGATAATCCGACGCAACCCCTGTTGGAGCTGTTATGAAAAAATCCCGTACGTTTTTTGATTCTGTATTCTTTGGATCAGCTTTCATGGGGGACGTTCTCAGCGGATAAGACCCATTTCGCAATTTCGTCTTTGCGCATAAACACAACCCCCTTTTGCTTCCGAGCATAGCTAATGAACTCCTCCAATAATTTAACACGTCCAGGAATGCCCGATATGCGATCATGCGTGCTGATGGACATCATTCGACGTCGGCTTGCGGCTTCGGCATAGAGCACCTCAAAATCTTCCTTCAGGTCTTGCAGGTAAGCGGCGTTTGTTGTGGCTGGTGAATCAAAACTCACGATGTCGTTGTTGCGAATCGTATAGGGGACGACGGCAAACGGTTTGCCATTCACTGTAACGGTGAATGGCTCATCACGGCTTATATCGTCGATATGATATGCGGCCATTCAAAGCATCTTCGAGGCCTCCACGGTTAAGCGGGAAACAAGTTAATTACAGGCTTTAAACGTGAAACGGCTTCGAGGGACTCCGTATCGAAAATAGTCGCACGTCAAAATGCATTTCAGCGAAACTCCTCAAGGTTTCCAGTGTTTGTTCAAAGGAGTCGCGGCCCATGTTGGTCGCAGCTGATCGGAACAAAACATCATAGGAGGAAGCCACGATGGAAAATTCGGCTGATGCTGAATCATTGCCGCCAGTTATTGCCGGTCCGCCCCAAATCAATTTGCGGGCCTTGATGAAACGCATCATTGCGCGCAACCCATTTTATCTTATCAGCGCAGGCTTGTTGCTATACGGAATCAACCAACTCACGACCGATCCCAAATTAGTGGGCGCGGAATTCTCCATGCTGCGATTCAACTTCTGCGCCCTGATTATCTACGAGATCATGCTGGTCGCGACCGCCGTCGCTCTTGCCCGACGCGGGATCTGGTACGACGCGCTGTTGCTGGTTGGGTTGGCAAACGTATTTATTATTGTTCCGTTCAGCCTCATCACTCGCGCTGTGTATTTGAATTCAGAATTGGCTTGGACGATGAGCGGCATAGGCGTGTTTCTCACGGCTGGAAAGTTTTGGGCGTTCAAGAAATACCTGCCCAGCCTGAACCTCCCGGCCCGACTCTTGGCCTTTGGCACGGTGCTGTTGCTCGCAAACGCCGCTGCGCCCATGATTTTCAATAAAATCGCGAATGAGCCTGAAAAAATAAGCCAGCGAATTAATTTATTCTGGCTCGTTGTGCTGCCAACATTCGCCGGATTCGCAAATTTTGTTTCCAGGCGAACCTCTCCACTTGAGCCGCCCCGAGAACAACGGTGGCTGCCCTTGACACTTTACTTCGGGTGGATCGCGGTGACGGCTTGCCACTTCGGCGGCCTCGGCTTTTCGCTCGGTTTCGATTGGAACCTCTCATTCCTGTTGCCGGTCGCGTGGGTCACGGCGTGGACGTTGTATCTTCGTAGAATGGATTTCATGCTAAATCTGGGCCCAATGGCTGAACAGATATTGCTGTTCATTCCCTTGCTTCTCCCGTTGCTGGCCGCGGGTGGCAAGCCAGCCTTGTTGGTTTTTGCGGCGTTAAATTTCATCTGTTACGCCGCGCTTTTGGCATTCAGAAATCGAAATCTCCTTTCTCTGATTCGGCTCGTCGGAGCCGCGGCAATTCTTCTCGGCAGCCTGCCGGTAACGTGGCTTCACCATGCCATTCCCGAAATGTCTCAAGCCCGATGGGTTGTGGCCTGCCTCGCAATCTGTATGTTCTGGTTGATATTTCTCTCGCGTGATCCCCGTATTGCGCTTGGGGCCGTGTTGGCTCTTTTGGGGATCAGCATTTTTATCATTCAAGGATTCACGCAGCTCGCATTTCAAATCGGCCTCGTCTCCATCCTGATACATAGCCTGCGCTGGGAGGATCATCTGCAGAAAGGCGCGACCACTTTCAGAATCTTGACGGGCGTGCTGTGGGTTTTTCTGGCCTCCTCCTGGGTGAGGGAACCGACATATGAAGTTTGCCTGCCGCCTTATATCGGTGCCGCCATTTTGTTGGTTTACTGGGCGACTCGCATGGCTATCCATCGCGAATGGAAACCTTGGACACCCGCCGTTTTCTCCACAATCGTGTTGATATCAAAACCGGGATCAAGAGTCGCCCAAAACCTCAGCGATGCCCCATCCGGTTTTCTGGCCATTGGTGCGAGCTTTCTCCTTTTTGCATTGGGCAGCCTCGTCGCTTTCTCCAAACGCCAAAATCTGCCCGGCAAATCCGAGCCGGCACCATAACGGCAAACGGTGGGCGAAGCGGTTCGCAATCCTGCCTGTGACCGCTTCGCCCTCCTCTCAAACTTTCCCGCGCAAAATCGGCGCGACTTTGCCGCCGAGGAGTTCAATGGAACGCAGCAATTTGTCCTGGGTTAACTCGGCCACGTCCATTTGGAATGTGAGCCGGGAGATGCCGCCCAGCGCCTCGCTGTGGCTTAGAATTTTTTCCGCCACTTCTTCGGGATTGCCCACCATCGCCGCACCGTGCTCGCTTCGCACGGCATCGAAGTGCGCGCGGGTGACTGACGGCCAACCCCGTTCCTTCCCGATCTTTGTAAACGTTTTCGCGTAACCCGGGAAAAAATCCTCGATCGCTTTTTGCGTCGTCTCCGCGACATAGCCCAGCGCGTGCACGCCCACCTTAAGTTTCTCTGGCGCATGCCCGGCACGCTTGCCGTATTCGCGATACAAATCCACGAGTGGACGGAACCGCCTCGTCTCACCGCCGATGATGGCCACCATCAACGGCAATCCCAGCATGCCCGCTCTTGCGAACGATTCCGGCGTCCCGCCCACGCCAATCCAAACCGGCAAGGGATTTTGCATTGGCCGTGGATAAACCCCTTGACCAGTCAATGCCGGCCGATGTTTCCCCGACCAATGAACAAATTCATTCTCGCGCAATTTCAAAAGCAGCTCGAGTTTCTCCGCGAACAACGAATCATAATCCCCGAGCTGCAATCCAAATAACGGGAACGACTCGATGAACGAACCGCGACCGGCGACAATTTCCGCGCGTCCTTGCGACAACAAATCAAGCGTGGCAAAATTTTGGAATACACGCACTGGATCAGCGGCGCTCAACACTGTGACGGCGCTCGTGAGGCGAATGCGTTGTGTCCGCGCCGCAGCCGCCCCGAGAATCACCGCCGGCGCGGAATCGAGATACTCCTGCCGATGATGTTCTCCCACTCCGAACACATCCAAGCCAGCCTGATCCGCGAGTTCGATGCGCCGGACTAGATTGCGGACGCTCTCCGACCCGCTGATCCCAGGATCCGTGCTATCGCTTACCGACCGCGCCGCAAGCGCCTTTGAAGGCGCTGAGGTCGATTCGTGGAGTGTGCGGTTTATCGCTCATAATGTTGTCAGTAGTGTTGTGGTTTTATGGAAAGAGCCGCTAGGATGCCGGAGCGGCGAACCGGGACGAGAAGCAGGCCGGCCATGCGCTGGCTGTCTTTGGTGGAGAGAGACCATTCTCCGCTGGTGAGAACGCTGTCCGGCACGATGGCTGGCGAAGATCAGATTCTCGGCACCCGGCCAGACCCTGAACTGGTGCGCAAATTCGGACGCAGTCTGGAATCCATCCGCAACCGTCGCCGAAAATTAGGTGTTCAAGCTGCCCCGCTCGACAAGGCTTGGAGTCCACGCGAATTGAAACTGCTCGGCACCATGCCAGACAAGGATGTGGCACGACTAATCGGTCGCGGTTGTGCCACGGTGCGATTTCACCGCCATAAGCTGGGGCTTCCACCTCATAATCCGGTCTGGAAACCTTGGACGGAAACGGAACTGGCGCTTTTGGGGAAATTCACGGACGCGGAAGTGACCGCTCGCACTGGCCATCCATTCGGCTCGGTTAAAACGCAGCGTTGCAAATTGGGCATCCCGTGCTGCGACTCCAAACGTCGTCCTTGGCTGCCAGAGGAAGATGCTTTGCTGGGTAAGCTGTCTGACCGGGAAGTGTCCCGGCGAACGCAACGCACCTTTGCCGCCGTGCGCACCCGCCGGATTGCACGCGGCCTGGCGGAACCAGCGGCGGGCAAATGATTCCGATAGCGCGGCGTCCGTTTCTTTGCTCTCGTTCAACAGTCGAAAGAGTTCCGTGCGCGGCACGCCTTCAGTTTTCCCCTTTGGATGAGCCGGGCGGAATCGTTCCGCTACGGAAAATGTGGCGGTGATTTCATGGTTCTGCCGGGTGAAGAGTCGAAGTCGCCAATGAATTCAATGCTTTCACACCGTTTCTTCGACCAGCAGTTAGGTTTCATTTTGTGTAAAGATTGCACAAAAGGCGGCTTTTTTTCGGCCATGCTGGTTGGCGGATGAAAAAACCATCGGCCAAGTGCATTTCGTGTATCAGCTACACCCGCGCGGGAAACGATTCAGGCAAACTACCCGGCATGGCTGAATTGGTGGAAATACAGATTGAGTGTGACGCACACTTGCCGGGGTCGGGAATTCGATAGCCTGACTGCGTATGTTTACTGCCGTCGCGCATAAAAACCTGGCCGATGCCGAGAGCTACTTCGACGAGCATCTGGCGCAGAACGATTACTATGCCGCCGGTGAAATCCGTCCCGGCCAGTGGATCGGCGCGGGCGCGGAACGGTTGGGATTGAAGAATGCTGTCACCCGCGAACAATTTCATGCGCTGTGTGAAAATCGAAATCCCGAAACCGGCGAACGGCTGACGCAGCGGCAACTGAAGGAGGACAAGCGTCGGGTGTTTTACGATTTTACCTGCTCTCCGCCCAAATCCGTTTCGGTGCTGGCGGTGACGTTGGACGATCAGCGATTGGTCGAAGCCCATGAGGAATCCGCGCGCATCGCGTTCCGTGAACTCGAAACCTTCGCCGCAACCAGAGTCCGCAAGCAGGGCAATCAACGTGACCGCACGACCGGCAATCTCGTGGCCGCATCATTCGTGCATAACAGTTCGCGTGAACTGGACCCGCAGTTGCACACGCATTTCACGGTGTTCAACGCCACGTTTGATGAAAGTGAACGGTGCTGGAAAGCCCTGCAAGCGGGTGGAATGTATGACGCGATCCGTTACGGCACGGCGGTTTATCGGAATGAACTGGCCAAGCGGGTCCGCAACACATTGGCTATCGAATTCGTTCCGGCCAAGCATGGATTTGAAATCGAGGGCGTGAACCCGGATGTCCTGAAACGCTTTTCCAAACGCGCGCAGCAACGTGACGCAGGTGGTTCAGGAGATGGAACAAAAGCTGGGGCGCAAACTTTCCAATGACGAAATCTCCCATGCAGTGCATCAGAGCCGGGCGAAAAAGATCAAGGGCATTTCGACGGCGGAAGTGCGCGAACGGCAACTGGCGCAATTGCAGCCCGATGAATTGCAGGCGTTGCAAAAACTTTTGGCGTCGGTTCAACGCACTGGTCAACCGCACCTCGCCGGACTGGAAAACCAAACCTTGAATCACGCCGTCGCCCATGTCTTCGAGCGCAAGTCGGTCGTGCCGGAGCATGAACTGTTGAACGTAGCCCTGTCGCAACGCCTCGGCGAAGTGGAGTTTGGCTGACTTGAAACAGGCGGTGAAGTATTCGGCTGAACTGGTCAAAACCGAACGTGGATTTTCGACCAAAAAGATTCTGGCAACGGAATTGGATTTGATTCAGACGGTCAACGCGGGATGCGATGCCGTCGCGCCATTGCATCCCGGCTATCGGCCTGCCGACTGGCTGGGCGAAGATCAACAACGGGCAATTTACCATGTCCTGCGCACCAGTGACCGCATCACCGGCCTGCGTGGACTGGCGGGCACGGGCAAAACCACGGCGTTACGCGAGTTGGTCGCCGCCTGCGCCGAAGCGAAGATCGAACCGCTTTTCTGCGCGCCGACAGCGGCAGCAACGGATGTCTTGCGGAAAGAGGGGTTTGAGGCTGAGACACTGCAAAGTCTGTTGCAATCGAAACCCGTGCTGTCCGGCCGTCACCTGGTTGTTCTGGATGAGGCCGGGGCGGTGGGCATTGACGACATGAAACGGCTTTTTGACATGGCGCAGAGACGCGCGCATTGTGCTGTCGGGTGATACCGGCCAGCACGCTTCGGTCGCGCGTGGCGATGCGCTGCGGATTTTGGAGCATCATTCGGATTTCCAATCCGGCCAACTGACCCGCATCCGGCGGCAACGCAAGGCCGACTATCGCAAGGCCGTCGAACTGGCGGCGCAGAAGCGAACGGCGGAAGCGTTCGCACAATTGGAACGGATGGGGGCAATAGTGGAACTTCCCGACAACCAGCTTCACGACTCCGCCGCGCAGTGCGTATCTGAAAGCATTGGAGCAAAACCAGTCGGCGTTGCTGGTCGCGCCGACGTGGAATGAAATCGAGGCGGTGACGGATAAAGTTCGTGCCGCGTTGAAAACGTCTGGCCGTCTGGCTGGTGAAGAAAAGGAATTTCAAGTTTTCGATTCGCTGTCGTGGACGGAAGCGCAGAAGCGCGACACGCGGCAATACCGTCCCGGCATGGCGATACAGTTTCACCGGCGGAAAGCTGGTTTTGATAAAAGCGAAATGGTTGCGGTGGTCGCCGTCGAAAACGACGCCTTGAAAGTCCAACGTGCGGACGGTTCCGAAAGTGTTTTACCTTTGGGTTCAGGCTCCGCCTTGTTTGATGTGGGGGAGAAGCGGAAATTGAAAGTGGCAGCGGGGGACAAGTTGTTGCTGCAATCGAACTCGCAGCAAGAAATTTATGAATGGCGAATTGGTGGAAGTGAAGGCCATTCAAGGTGATTCCGCTCGTGCTGGCCGATGGCCGGGTGATTCCTGAAAAATATCGCACGTTCACGCACGGCTACGCCGTCACCTCGCACGCCGCCCAGGGCAAGACGGTGGATGAAGTGCTGGTCGTCGCGTCGTCGCGTTCGTTGCCCGCCGTCCATCAGGAACAATTTTACGTCAGTATCTCGCGCGGACGCGAACGCTGCCAGATTTTCACTGATGACAGCGATTTGCTGCGCTCGCACGTCACCCATTCCAGCGCGCGGCTGGCGGCGGTGGAAGTTGTCCCGCACGTTCACCGCCGAAAATTCCTCCAGAGCATTTTGCAGCGCGGCCATCGTTTTCTGAAACAGTTCCGCCAACGAATTTCGCAGCGCAGAGACATCGAACAAATCCGCAAACCATCTTATGAACACCAACGCCAATCCCGCCGAAGCATCAGCATCTAGCTCACGCGACAATCCCTGTTACGGCAGCGATCCAACTGTGGCCACGCTCAACGTGTTTGCTGACGATGAGCGCAGCTATCAGTTGCCTTACGCGCAATTCCTGTATGCGGAGCTGATCCCCAATCCTGTTCTGGAAAAGAATGCCGATGCGCCGCCCGAACAGTTGCTGATCTGTTTTGCCACGGGTGAAGTCACTGTGTTTGGCAGTGGTCTAAAATCACTTGAACGGGCGATCCAAAAGTATGAATTGAAATTTGTGAAGGCGGCTGACCGGCGTTACGCGGCCGCACTGAAAACCCATGTCGCCGCCGTAGTCATCGATTTTAACAAGGAGACACCATGAATCGCGAAGTAAATGAAGCACTTGCGGCAAAGGGGAATGGCAAACCGGAGCTCATTTCCGCGCAGGCCAAGGAACTGCTCAACTTGCGGCGACTGCCGGCTATGCTCAACATACAGCAAACCGCCGTTCTACTGGGCCTGGCCGAGCATGACGTCCCGGTGCTGATTGGCGTCGGCTTGCTCAAACCGCTGGGCGACCCACCACCCAACGCGGTGAAGTATTTCGCCTCCATCCAAGTCCTGGAATTGGCGGGTGAACTCTCGCGCCTGTGCAAAATCCGCAATGCCGTTTATGAATACTGGCGGGGAAAGAACGCGGCCAAGTCCAAGCCGCGTTATTTCCGCAACGGTCATCGCTGATTTTGTCAGTCACGATAACAATCGCCGTCGTGTTCACAACCAGGCGGCTCGTAGTCCTGTCCAATTAAAGGCGGGAGTGGTTCGGGCGGCGGTCGTGACAAACCGAGCGGTAGATAAATAACGGTGACAGACGGAACATTCGTGCCGCGCTTTCCCGCCAGCAATTTGCGCCGCAACCCGCCGCACAACACCCAAATGAGGAACGGAATCGCAGCATACGTGAACAGCATGAAAAGGATGTCGCCATAGTCACGAACGATGCCGTCGAGAAAATCAAACACCGGCTGCAAGAATTCAGGGCCATTGATACGCATGTCGTCCTCCTTATGCGTTGGCGATTTGCACCACGGGTTCCGCAATCTTGCCTTCGGCAAACATTTTTCGCTGCCGCTCATATTCTCCGAGCGATGGGAGTTCCAGCTTGGCTTTGCGGGCGTACGCGCGATGGACGGCCTTGCTATTGTGGCCGAGTGCCTCCTGTGCGAAGCGTTCGGGATAACCGGCGGTCTTCGCCCGTTCCGCCCAGGCATATCGGTAACTGTGCAACGTGACGCCCTTGATTTTGAGGCCGACACATCGTTGATGAAATTCCGTCGCCCGGTCGCCCGCCCGCACCGTTCGGAGATATGGAAACAGCGGGCCGCTGTCTGGCAACGAACGCAGAAGTTCTGCCATTTCCTCATCGAACCGCATCAAGGCAATCGAGCCGGTTTTTTTGCGCGCGAAGCTGATGACGTTGTGCTCCCAATCAATGTTCTCCGCCTCAAGAAATGCAATGTCCGATTGTGCCGCGCCCAAATGCCACGCGAGTTGGTAAAACGCCTTGCGTTCAGGATTCAATTCACGGCTAACGATAGCCAGATGCTCTGCCAGGGTAATGCCGCGTTTGTCCTTGAATTTGATGGCGGGCCAACGCTTCTTCGGCAGCACCGGCCACGGCAGCCAGTTCATATCCAAGGCGAAGTTGTGGATGCGCCGCAAATAAATGTTCGTGGAGATCGAACCGTTCTCCAACACTTTCAAAAAGTGTTCGGCCTGGGTTTCGAGGACGACGAGATTGCGGAGGGAAGCAAACGCCTTGTCTTTGATGGCGGTCAACCAGCGATGTTGCGTTTCGCCAGTTTTGAGTTTGGGGATTTCGTCCATGACATGCTGCCATGTTCGTTGGGCGGCCACGGGATCGCCCGCTTTCCAATAGACGCGCGCCAGATGCAGACTGAACGCAGGCGCGTCTTCGTTTTCATTTTGGGCCGCAACCAGACGATAAGCTTCGTCCTTGTCGCGAGTCTTGAGGGTGGTCTGCTTCTTGGTAACGAGGTCTTCGCAGTAGTAGGTGCCCCAGCCACGGCGGAACACCCGGTAACGATTCTTCATGTTTCGATTCATGTTGTGAGCATGAACCACCACGATCCGCCCGCGTTAGCGAGTTGTCGGCGAGTTACTTCAGTTTTATCCGAATGGTGGCGGAGTGCGCCAGCCACTGAAACTTTCACTGAAACTCGACCGTTTTTCCTCCAATTTCCCAGCAAAAGGGCTGGAGGCGAGGGTCGGAATCGGCTGAAACTGACCGCAATCGCGGCCCTAGAATGTGCTTTTTCCTGAACAAATCAACGTAAATCGACTTTACCCGGCTATACCGTTTTTAACTCTCTTGGTGTCCGTTTTGGTGTCCGTTTATTTTGAGGCTTGGATTTGCGCGTATCGCGCCTTTGAAGAAGCGGAGCACTAACTAGCGCATCGGCGTTCGTTTCACGTGGGCCGGCGTTGGCGCTTTCATGTGGCGGCTGAAGCTCGGTGCGTTTTGCCAGGTGCTGTGTCTCACGCCGGACAACTACAAGGACGTCCTGGGGGAATGGTTCGGCCGGAATTGGATTTACGTAATGCGGCCGGTGATTGAATCCATAAAGCCTGCGGAGTTTCATCCCGAAGCAGAGGCTAAAGCATCTTTGCGCCATGCGTGGATCGTGGCCATCAATGAACGCGAACGGCGGCGGCATCGTCAGGGACAAAAGGAGGACCGGCCATGAAAGAGGAACAGAATCAATTCCTGCGGCTGCTGGGTCAGATACCGGCACGGCTCACGGCGGAACAAACGGCGTGGGTGTTGAACTGTCAGCCGCACGATATTCCGGTGCTGGTCGCGGCGCGTTTGCTCAAGCCATTGGGCAATCCTCAGCCGAACAGCGTTAAATATTTTGCCTCGATGGAAGTGTTGGAGTTGGCAAAAGAGCGCGGGTGGTTGGCGAGGATGACAACCGTTTTGAGCCAGCACTGGCAGAAGAAAAACGAGGTAAAGAAGCAAGGGGCGCTTTGTTCCTCGGATAATCCTTGAAAGAGATTTGCAGAGCTGGTTTCATCAACCTATGTCGGTCTGGAGTGGAAAAATTATTCAATATGCGAACCAGTGGTCGCATAACCATAGTTAGGCCTAAAACTGGACAATGAAAACGACTATTTTTTGCCTCGCCATTTGGGGCTTCCTCGTACCCCACGTTTTTGCGGAACCGGGCGTGAAAGAAGTGGTGAATCAGTGCATTACAAATTTCGCACAATCCAAAAACGACAGAAAGCCGGTTTTCTATCCAGAGCTGGCAGACCGGATGGAGGGGCTGTTCTTGCGATACCCTGCGACCCACATTCTCATCAACGGCTCAGGAGGAGCGAAAGGCAAAACTGAAATCTATATCAAAGGTGAAGAGATTTACGTTGTTGAAGCGAATGACGGCTGGAATCTCGCGGCGACTGGAGAGGGCGTATTTGAATGGGAAACGGGAAAGACAAATGGGATTAAAATAAAGAGAAGCAATCAAGACCTTGTCAACTATTTGTTTTATCTCACGGATCCTTCCTGGATTATGGCATCGCTTTATTACACGTATCTTACCTCACCGAATGAATTCATCGTTGTCCCCGACAAGAAAAAGAAGTGGATGGAACTCCGACTTAAATCGCCGAAGGAGGGTTTCGAGGCTATCTATGTTTCGACAAAGCCATTATGGTTCTATGGTCTGAGACTCAAGAATCCCGAGACGAAACGAACAGCGGAAATTACTGTTTCCGAACCACAAGAGATGAAAGAACTCCCCGCAGAACTAGCGCGGCAGCTCAAAGGGGTGAGGTTTGAAGATTCCAATTTGACGCTCCAGCGGCACATGTCGTTTTTATGAATTTTGGCAACTTAAGAAAGCGCTATCGTCTGACCAATCGCTCCAGCCAATACCGGGTGCCGCTGGCAGTTGCGCTTACGCGGTTTGCGTCACTGGTCCGGCGTGACTGAGCTCGTTAGGGTGTTACATTGGTCTGCGTTCCGGCACGTTCCTCATATTCTTGGAGTGAAGGAATTTTCATCAATGCTTTTTTTGCATATGCGCGATGGACGGCTTTGCTGTTGTGCCCTAATGCCTCCTGTGCGAACCGCTCAGGGTAACCGGCAATCTTCGCACGTTCGGCCCATGCGTAACGATAGCTGTGCAACGTCACGCCTTTGATTCCGAGTTGGCGGCAGCGCTGCCCAAACTCGGTGGCTCTGTCTCCGGCTCGAACCTGTGAGAGATACGGAAACAACACGCCTTCGCTTGGGAGGTCTTTCAAAATGTTCAGTGGGTCGGATCCGAGGTGCACAATTACTGGCACACCGGTTTTCTTGCGAGTGAAACTCACGGTGCTGTTGGACCAGTCCACGTCCTCGCCTTTAAGGAGCGCAATGTCTCCTTGGCTTGCGCCCAGGTGCCAGCACAACTGATAAAGTGCTTTGCGTTCTGGGTTCACTTCGGCGGCAATGATTTTCTGATGCTCGTCGAAGGTGATGGCGCGTTTCTCTTTGTATTGCACTGCCGGCCATTGGCGCTTCGGGACCAGCGGCCATGGCAGCCAGTTCATGTCCACGCAGAAGTTGTGCAAGCGCCGAAGGTAAACATTCGTCGAAACCTTTCCTGCCTCCATCGCTTTCAGGAGCGCTTCGGCTTTGGTTTCGATGATGACCTGCGGCAGCAAGGGTGCCAGCGCTTTGTCTTTGGCTACCGTCTTCCAGCGTGCCTGATTCGCAGCGAGCTTTGAGGCTATCAGCGCGTCGATCGCGTTCTGCCATGTGCGGGTGGCGACTCCGTTGTCTGAGCCTGCCAGATACGCCTTGGCGATTTGCAGATTGAGCACTGGCTGGCGTTCGGCTTGGTTCTTCGCGGCGATGATTTGTTGCGCTTCGTCGGCGTCGGTCGTTTGGAGGCTGGTGCGTTTGCCAGTTGTTTTGTCCACGCAATAGAAAGTTCCGCCACGGCTGCCGCGAGTGGTTAAACGGTATCGAGTCGTCATGTTGTTCATGCGACTGCGAGCCTAGTTGAAGCCGGTGCCGGTGCTTAACGAGTAGTGGGTGAGTAAAGACCCGTTACGTTAAGCGCTCACGGAGTAGTTAATCTGGTGTCCGTTTTGGTGTCCGTTTGGACTCCCGCACCTCCTAAACCGTTGCTGCACTCACAGATGGAATTGGAGGCGAGGGTCGGAATCGAACCGACGCATAAGGCTTTTGCAGAGCCCTGCCTTACCACTTGGCTACCCCGCCGTCTCCGTGCGGAAAATAAATCACTTTTGCCCGGGCGCAAGTTTATTCACTTGCTCCCATTCCTTTATTTCTCGAATCCAAGCTGGCGTCGTCGCGCCCACAGTTCCCGTGGTTTGAAGATGCCTGCGGGGGTGATGATGCCGGTGATGAGTTCAGCGGGGGTGACGTCGAATCCGGGATTGCGCGCACCGCTGGTGGGATTGGCGACTCGGACGTAAATGCTTGTGGCCGACTTTGGACTTTGGATTTTGGACTTTGGATTCTGAGAGACTCCCCACGCGCCGAGGACTTCGCTTTCGTGACGTTCTTCAATCGGAATGTCGAAGCCGGATTTCAGGTTCCAGTCGATGGTTGAAAGCGGGATGGCGACGTAAAAAGGAATTTTGTGGCGCGCGGCCAACACGGCTTTGGTGTAGGTGCCGATTTTGTTCGCGACTTCGCCGGTGCGGCCGAGGGTGCGGTCGCTGCCGACAATGACGAGGTCGATTTCTCCGCGTTGCATCAAATGCCCGGCGGCGTTGTCGGCGATGATCTGGTGCGAAATTTTTTGCTGCGCCAATTCCCAGGCGGTGAGTGTGGCGCCTTGGGAGCGCGGGCGGGTTTCGTCGCAATAGACGTGAAATTTTTTGCCCTGCGCCTGGGCGGCATACATCGGGGCGGTGGCGCTGCCGACATCCACGAACGCGAGCCAGCCGGCGTTGCAATGGGTCAGGACTTTCATGCCGTTGCGAATCAGTCGGGCGCCGTGCTCGCCGATTTCGGCGCAGTGGCGCGCGTCTTCGTTGGCGAATTCCTCCGCGGCGGCGAGCGAAAGCGCTTGCTGTTCCACGACGGTTTTGCCGCCGCGCATGATGGCGCGCACGCCGTTCATGGCGTTGACGGGATCGACGGCGGTGGGGCGGGCGTCTTTTAGGGTTTGGTAAACGGTTTCGATGTGGCCGGCGAATTTTTTCGGGTCGCTGCCGCGAAAGGCTCGGGCGCCCTGGGCGAGTCCGTAGGCGGCGGTGGCGCCGATGGCGCCGGCGCCGCGGACGACCATGTCTTTAATGGCTAGGGCGGTCTGCCTGAAATCGCGCGTGGGGACGATTTTGAATGCGTGCGGCAAGAGGCGTTGCTCGATGAGGAGCACGGCGTTTTGTTTCGCGTCGAAGGCGACGGTGCGGTAATGCCGGGTTTGGCCGCGGAGGGTGACGTTCATCGGTTCTGCCGGAGAAAAAAATGTTTTTTAGGCACGATTAGGCACGACTGGCTGCGATTTGCCGCGATTGCCGCTCAGGCGATTTTGACGTTCATTTTGCGGATCCTGGCTTCGATTTCGCGAAAGACGGGGTGTTTGCGGAGGGTGCGGAGGTCGGGATCCTTGGCGAGCCATTTGAAATCCCGGTAGCCGAGCGTGAGCGCCTTCTCGAGCGCGCGGGCGGCCAGGCCCACCTGGCCGATGAGCGAATAGCTGCAGGCGAGGTTGTAGAAGACGAGGGGATTGTGGGGTTCGAGCCGGGACAATTTTTCATCGACCTGGAGGCCCTGATCGTAGCTGCCGCGCTGGGTGTAATGATCCCCAAGCAGCTGCAGGGCTTCGATGTATTCGGGATCGCGCCGCACGATTCCCTCCATGAATTGAATTTTGATATCCAGGTCTTTCGATTCCCGGCGTTTCGTTTTCTTTCTGGGGCTGATCTTTTCCGGCATACGACGGTTGAATTGTTTCCAAGGTGAATTCTCAAGTCAAGAGTCCGCCAAAAAGTTTCGATGAATTTAGTTTTGCTAAAAGAGGGAAATAAATTGCGCGCACAAAAAGATTTTAGGATAATTGCGGCCCTTCGCTGATTCAGTCCACAGTCCGCAGTCCGCAGTGAATCCGCGCTTGCCAAGGCTATGGGGGACGGGCCGTCCAATGCCAACGGGGAAAGGGCCTGTGCTGTCAAACGCACATGGGGATACGACATTTGTCGGATAGCGAACAAATTCGCGGGATGCAATGCTTTCGGCGCAGTTGCTTGTTGTTTATGCCATTGGCGAACGGCGTCTGAGGTTTCAGAATCCCGCCTGGATACGAATGCGCCATTTGGCAGATGGCGACTGAAGGCGGCTGCAATGATACATCGTCCCTATGCTCAATAACATCAACCATCCCCAAGCCCCAGCCCGGCAACGCCGTGGATTCACGTTGATCGAACTTCTGGTTGTCATTGCCATCATTGCGATCCTCGCGGCGATGTTGCTGCCCGCTTTGTCGGCGGCAAAGCAAAGGGCGTTGCTGACCCGCGACCTAAACAATTCCAAGCAGATCGGGATTGGCATCATCGTTTATGCCGGGGACAACAATGACGTCGTGCTGCCCGTGCGTGCGGACGTCCCCAATACTTTAACGGATCTGGGCGCGACCGGAGCCCAGGCGGTCGGTTTGAATGCGAAGCAAACCAACTCCGTCGACGGCATTTGGAACTGCCCGTTTCGCCGGAACGATATCAACAATGCCAGCCTTCCGGCTTACGAGGCGACTGCATCCCCGCCACAATGGGTCATCGGCTACACATACTTTGGCTGTCTCACGAATTGGGAAACGGGCACCACGACGGTCAAGGGCCACAGCCCCATCAAACTGGCGTTGTCCAAAGCCAATTGGGTGTTGATGTCGGATGCCAACATCAAAATGAACGGCGGCAATACGTGGGCGGAAAACGCAGTGCCCACCACGGATCCGCGGTATTATATTTACGCGAATTGCCCGCCGCATAAGAAAGCCAAGAAGTGTTCCGGCGCGCAGGAGCTTTTTACCGATGGTTCGGCGGCGTGGCGCGGCGTGAATAAATATGCGTTCTATCACTTCACCAGCTGGGCGGGCGCCTACGGCCAGACGTATGTGTATTGGTCCCAGGATTCGACCGATTTCGACACGCAATTGACGGCTTTGCTGCCCGGGCTGGCGATGACGCCGTAAGGTTGCGATTCGCCACAACAGAAAAATTTCGTTGAGAAATGACGCGCCGGGCCAACTGCATCGTTACGGCCGAAGGGGGCTGCGAACGGATTTTCTTTTCAGAAACAGTCTAAATTCCTTTTGACTCGCGGCTCACAACTCTCAACCTTCCGGTGAATGAATTGTTTTGTCACTGGCGCCTCGGGTTTCATCGGCGCGAATCTCGTGCACGAACTGGTTGCGCGCGGGCATCGCGTGAAGGCGTTATTGCGGGCGGAAAGTGATTTGCGCGGTTTGGCGGGCGTGGATTTCGAGCGCGTGCCGGGCGACATCAGCGAGCCGGACAAATTGAAGCGCGCCATGGCGGGTTGCGATTGGTGTTTTCACGTCGCGGCGAGTTATCATTTGTGGCTGCGCGATTACCGGCCGATGTATGCGGCGAATGTGGACGGCACGCGCAATGTGCTCGAAGCCGCCGGCGCGGCGGGTTGCGCGCGCATCGTTTATACGAGCACGGTCGGCTGTGTCGGGGTGCCGGCCACCTGGCGCGGACAGACGTGTGATCCCACGGATGAAACCGCGACGGTCACGGAAGCAAAGTTCAAGGGCAACCATTACAAGATTTCCAAGTGGCGCGCGGAAAAAATCGCGGTGCAACTGGCCCGAGGCGGATTGCCCATCGTGATCGTGAACCCCAGCGCGCCGGTGGGCCCGCGCGATGTGAAGCCGACGCCGACCGGGCAGGTGATTGTGGATTTCCTGAATCACAACATGCCGGCTTATCTCGACACGGGATTGAATTGGGTGCACGTGCGCGATGTGGCGATCGGGCATATTCTGGCGGCGGAAAAGGGCAGGGTAGGCGAGCGCTACATTCTTGGGAACGCGGAGGGCAATTGGACGATGAAGGAGACGTTCGCCGTGTTGGAAGGGTTGACGGGCATCCGCGGGCCGAAATTTCAGATTCCGTACGGCGTGGCGTGGCTGGCGGCGTGCGGGGATGAATTCAAATCCAAATTCACCGGCAAACCCCCGCGCGCGCCGCTGGCCGGTGTGCGGATGGCATTGCACAGAATGTTTTTCAATCCGGCGAAGGCGATTCGGGAATTGGGTCTGCCGCAAACGCCGCCGAAACAGGCGCTGGCGGATGCGGTGGATTGGTTTCGGAAGAATGGGTATGTGAAAAAGTGAAAGTTGGGAAGCGCGCCTCGGGCGCTGTTCGGTGCGCCTCGCGCCGAAACTTTGAAGCGTCAAAAGGAACCAAGCGTCCGCAAATACATCGCGCAGATCGAAGGCGAGGAGGATGACATTGATTTTTTCGTGCTCAATCCGCATCCGCAAAAGCGCGAGGGTGAATTGCCGCTCGGGAAGTTTTCGAGCGCTTATGTGATCCGCGAGGGCGCAGCTCACTGCGCCTGGGCTGGGTGCGCTGTCCGACACACCAGGGCAGACGCAGCTAAATTTTAGAAAGCATTCCCCGGCATTTTTGGCTCGACAGCAAAACGGTTCGCTTTAAAATTTGAACTACCCCATTTGCCACAGATTCAAATGGGGTAGTTCGTGTTCAGTTTCCTTTTTTTCAGGGAGTAAGATGTGATGCATAAATCCCCGCCAAGCTTTTGAATGGGTCGAACTCAATCCCCTCAGTTTCTTTTCAGGATACTTGAATTTTGGATGCACCCGCGCTGCCCAATACGCCAGGGCTCACGCATTCAAATGTAGCGCAGCCGTACGGCTCCTAGTTTCGGCGGCATCTGCCCGCCGGCCGATTGCCACACAATTAGACGATAATGGATCCGGCACCGAGACGGTGCCGCAACTCGCAGGCGCGGACGCCTGCGCCACAAGAGAAATTAAATGCGTGAGCCTGCCCAATACGCTGCTTGCAGTCGACTTCCAACTCGGTAAACATTCCTTGAACGTTCCCGTATGCGCCAAGTCAAACCACTGATGGTTGCAAAGCACATGTTGGCGTGGCTGTGGCTGCTGGTCTGGCTCACGGCTTCGCCAGGCGCGCACGCGTGCGTGGCCGGTTCTTCCGGTTCCGCGCCGACATTCGCAGCTACTGACGGACAGGGCCAGCCGCACGCCGACGATCCGGCCGGCCTTCACTTCCAGGCGTTACGGACTTCGCGCCGGTTTGATTTTCAAGCTGCGGCGATTGATCCGGTGGTGGATGCGTGGTTTTTTGATGCCGGCGTTGCCCGGCAGCATGATAGACGTGAACCGCGCGTCGGTTCCGAGGCTTCACTCGGACTGGCGAGCGGCTGGCAATTTCTCCTGCGCACGGCGTTGAGTCCGCGCGCTCCTTCCCTCGTTTCCTGACTCTTCCGGTGGTTTAGGCCATCGATTGGCGCGCGAGTTCTTGCGTGCCGTTAACCTTTTGTTCAATGGAAGCCGCCCTCAGGTGGCGTAATGATAGAAAACTCCAATTTTTAGAAAACGAATGAATAGAAATATATTTTCGAAACGAAACTGCAATTCCCCGCTGACCGGGTTCAGCGTGCCGGTGATTCGACGGGCGCAGGGATGCAGTGAAACCGCGCGCAACCGCCCCGGCGCCGGCGGGAAAACGTCACCGCGGCGGCTTTCCATCAAGACACGCGTGATCGTGTCCATCAGCACGGACGTGGAATTCGACCGGCGCTTGCGCATGCTCGCGGTGCAGAGCGGACAGATTGTGATCCGGGTGGAATCGGCGGAGGACGCGCGGCGCATTGTGGATGCGGATTGTTGCGGGATCATCCTGCTGGATTTGGATTCGGTGGGAAGGTCGGCGCTGGAAATGGCGGGCGACCTGTTGCGGGAACCTTTGTGTCCACCGGTGATCCTGTTGACGGGGAAAGAGGAGCAGCAGGGTTTGCGCATGACCGTGTTTGCCGGATCGGTTCTCGAAAAGTCGACCGAGACCTGCCAGATCCTGGAGCTCATGAAAACAATCCTAAAAGGGTGGTCTTCCGGTGCTGAGCAGTTTCCTTCGCCGCGCGGGATCAGCCGCTGGGAGGAATCCGGGGATGGGCCGGCGAAACGGTTTTGGGACATCGATCCCTGAAATAATCATCGTGAGGAGCAGCCATGAAAAAGCATAACCATGGAAAGCACCAATTGCCGCTGGCGGTTCCCATCCGATTCGTTCGATCCGATATCGTCGCGGCCGCGGCCGGGATGTTGAACGATTGGAAAACAGACAGTCTTCGAATCGGTGCGCTGGGTGAACATTCCCGCCGTCCACTACGTGGACGGCGGGGATCCAGTCCGCAGTGTGGAGATGGGTGAGAGAGCGAAGTTTTTTGAATGCGTTTTGCCATTCACTCCTCAACGATTTAGCTGAACGATTCACTGCAACCGCAGATGAACGCAGATGCAGTCGGCAGAAAGTCAAAGTTCGACCGCGGTATGAATACACTCACAAATGGGTAAAGTGAAAGCCCAGAGGGAACACCCCGCTTTTGGCCTTTATCTGCGTTCATCCGCGTCCATCTGCGGTTTTTTCAATGAATAAGTGTTCCGGAGTTATCCATCGGCGAAGACAATTTGTTAGGCGCTTTCAATCCAGCACAGAGTTCGATTTGCATCGTTTTGGTCAAGGGACCGGTTAACCGCTTTTTTTCGACAATAGGTTTGTCAGGCGCGGTAGTTCAAGGTATTCACATGCGCATCCATGATGCGCATTTGGCTTCCTCTACTCACGCTGTTGGCTGTGGCTGTCGCTCGCGCCGAGGTGGCGGTTTTGACAGAGCATAATAATCTTTCCCACACAGGCGCGAATCTCGCTGAGACCGTGCTCAACACGTCGAACGTGAATACGAATTCGTTTGGCCTGTTATACTCGCGGCCGGTCGATGACCAGATTTATTCGCAGCCATTGATCATGACGAACGTGGATGTGCCCGGCAAAGGCGCGCGCAATCTCGTGGTCCTGACGACGGTCAATAACAGCGTCTACGCCTACGATGCGGACGATGCTTTGGTGGCGGAGCCGTATTGGACGACGAGTTTTAATCATCCGCCGGAAATTGTGCCGCCGAATCACAATGACCTGAGCGCGATTGGCGCGTGCGGTGGCAATTACCAGGATTTTTCCGGGAATTGCGGCATCGCGGCGACGCCGGTGATCGATCCGGCGACGGGAACAATGTATGTCGTGTCGCGCACGAAGGAGTTCGGCACGAATTTCGTGCAACGGCTGCACGCATTAGATATTCGAACGGGCAAGGAGCGGTCGAACAGCCCGGTGATTATCCAGGCGACGTATCCGGGAACGGGTGCGGGGAGCAAGAACGGTGTAATCACGTTTGATCCGGTGAAGCAGAATCAACGCACGGCGTTGATATTGGTGAAGGGCATTATTTATATGACGTGGTCCTCGTTTTGCGACCTGGGGCCGTATCACGGTTGGATCATAGGTTACGATGCCTCAACGCTGAAACAGGAGGTTGTTTATAATGATTCGCCGACTGGCGGCCAGGCGGGACTGTGGATGAGCGGGGAGGGAATTTCGGCGGATGACGACGGCAATTTGTATCTGAGCACCGGCAACGGCTCCGTGGGTGTGTCGGGAAATCCGCGGGATACGATTAATCGCGGCGAGAGCTTCCTGAAACTGAAACGGAACGGTTCCACATTGGAAGTGGCGAGCTGGTTCACGCCGGGCAATTACGATTATCTCGAAAGAGGCGATGTGGACCTGGGCTCGGCGGGGTTCTTGTTGATTCCCGGCACGACGCTGGCGTTCTCCGGCGGCAAGGAAGGCGTCGGGTATCTCGTGGATCGCAATAACATGGGCGGGATGACTTACAGCGATAAGGATACAAATTGTCTGCAATCGTTCCGCCTTTCCGGCGACCAGATTCACGGCGGAATGGTGTGGTGGGATTGCCCGAGCGGGTCGTTTGGGTATATGTGGCCGGCGTCGACGTATCTGCAGCAATATAAATTTGATCGCGCGATAAATCGATTCGTTCAGCCGGCGTTCGCAAAAAGTGCGACGCCCGCGCCGAGCGGGCAGCCGGGCGGTTTCCTGGCAATTTCAGCGGATGGCGACAAAGCGGGCTCGGGCATTCTTTGGGGCATTCATCAATTGATTGGCGACGCGAATCACACCGTGCAACCGGGTTTTCTCCATGCGTACGATGCGCAGGACATCAGCCATGAATTGTGGAATTCGGAGCAAATCCCGTCGCGCGATCACGTGGTGAGTTTTGCGAAATTCGTTCCGCCGACGGTGGCCAATGGCAGGTTGTATCTCGCGACGTTTTCCGGCCAGATGGATGTGTACGGGCTCGCGAGCGGTTGGGTCGCGGCACCGGAGATTTTGCCGGCCGGCGGGACGTTCACGAATTCCGCCACGGTGACGCTGACCGGCGCGACGCCGGGCGCAAGAATTTATTATACGACGGACGAAAGCGCGCCGACGACGAATTCGGCGCTCTACACCGCGCCGCTGCAATTGACCAACACGACGGTCCTCAAAGCCAAGGCGTTCAAGGCGGGATACGTGGACAGCGGCGTGACAGTGACGACTTTGGTGAACAGTTCCGCGTTGGGCAGCGGCATCGGATTGATCGGCGAATATTTTTCGAACCATGCGAAGTCGTTCACAAATCCGCCCACGCCCACGCTGACGCGTACGGATGCAGTGGTGAATTTCGATTGGGGCAATGGTTCGCCCGCGCCGGAAATCAGCGTGGATAATTTCACGGTGCGCTGGACCGGTTCCGTGCAGCCGCTGGTGAGCGGCAATTACATGTTTTACACGCATACGGATGACGGCTGCCGCCTGTGGATCAACGGCGAGCAAATTATCAACAGCTGGCGGAATTATACGGGCTCGGAGCAAAGCGGCACGTTCGCGATGATCGGCCAGCAGCGTTACAACATCCGGATGGAATATTATGAGAACGTGGGCGGCGCGCGGGCGTCGTTGTCGTGGGAAAGTCCGACCATGGCCAAACAGATCATTCCGCAAACGCAACTGTATCCGACGGAAACTCCGCGGCCGACGGTGGAGTTGTTCGCGCCGGCGAACGGAGTGGTGCTCACGGGCGCGAGCCTGACGATGACGGCGAGCGCGGCAAGTGAGTTCAACACGTTGGACCGCGTGGATTTTTACACGAATGGAGTTTTGTTTGGCAGCGCGGGCAATGCCTCCGGCGGCCGGAGCAATGTTTTTTCGCTGACGGCCACGGGGTTGGCGGCGGGAAATGAAACGGTGAAAGCCGTGACGGTGGATTTGGCGGGGCTCACGCACACGAGCGGGTCGGCGCGCCTCACCGTCAAGGCCGGCGGCGCGGCGTATGGATTGACGAACCGGGTCGTGACCGCTCCATTCCTGAATATGCCGCCGAGCCTGGCGGGCGCGATACCGCCGTTGCTTTCGTTAACCGGTGTGTTCACAAACACGGCGACAATGACCGTGATTCCGGGGTTGATTCCGTACTCGGTGAATGTCCCGATGTGGGCGGATTACGCGGTGGAGACGCATTACGCCGCCATTCCGAATCACGCCGCGCCGTACACGCCGGACCAACAGATTGATTTCTCACTGAGCGGCGCGTGGACGTTCCCGGCGGGAAGCGTTTTTGTGCAAACGTTTGAGATCGCGACGAACGACGCGTTCCCGGATCAGAAGCGGCGGTTGGAAACGCGCCTGCTGGTGCGCGGAACGAACGGCGCGGTGTATGGCGTGACTTACAAATGGCGGCCGGATAACAGCGATGCTGATTTGCAGATGGGCGGTCTTGCGGAACCGGTCACCGTCGCCACCGCCACTGGCACGCGCACGCAGACGTGGTATTACCCGAGCCTCTCGGATTGCCTGGTGTGCCATACGCCGGCGTCCGGTTTGGTGTTGGGAGTGAACACGCGGCAATTGAACGGAGACTTCAAGTATGGCTCGCAAACAGACAATCAACTGCGCACCTGGAATCGTTTGGGTGTATTGCACCCGGCGATGGACGAAGCGGAAATTGCGAACGCACCGCGTCTTTCGAATTTGAACGATGCGCACGCGTCGCTCGAAGAGCGGGTCCGTTCGTACCTGGATGTGAATTGCGCAGAATGTCATCGACCGGGCGGTTCGGGGATGACGATGGACGCGCGTTATGAAACGCCGATCGCGAAACAGAATTTGATCAATGCCCAGGCGTTCCGGGGAAATCTCGGTTTCCCAAACCCGCACCTCGTGACGCCCGGCGCTCCGTCCAGTTCCGTGTTGTGGGGCCGGATGAACACGACCAATCCGGTGGTGAAGATGCCGCAGTTGGACCATGACCAGATTGACACCAACGCGGTGAAAATAATCGCGGATTGGATCGATAGCTTACGGTAGGTGCAACGGAGCGCTTAGAGGGAATTTGCTTAATGTTATCGTTAATGATAACTTCAAGGCAGTATGACCAATCAGAGGGTTGTGGCAGGGCGCTTGCATTGGTTTTTTCAGCCTGCATTGGCGCCGAGAACGTTCGGATTTTGCTTCTTCGCACTAGCATTTTATCTGGCTTATCACTTCGGGATGTCGTTCAGCCGGGCGTGTGCTTCTCCCTTTTGGTTTCCGGATGCGATTTTGCTTTGCGCGTTGCTTTCGACGCGGCCGCGGAACTGGTGGATATTCATCCTGGCGACGCTTCCGATCAGGTTGTTCAGTTCGGTTTCTCAGGGAATTCCCACGTGGTTTCTGCTGGCGACGTTTGCCATCGATGCGGCAAGGGCAGTTGCGGTGGCGATTCTCCTGCGTCTCACTTTAAAAAATCCGCTGCGGATGGAGACGGTCAAAGAGTTTGGGATGTTTTGTGTTTTTGCCGGACTGTGGGTGCCCGCCATTTCGGCTTTCATGGGCGCGGCCGCGCATCATGCCATGGGCAGGGATTATTGGGAGGCATGGGAACAGTGGTTCATGGGTGACGCGCTGGTGCAATTGGTCCTGACGCCGGCAATCCTTTACTGGCTGTTGGGGCCGCGGCGGGAACTGAAATTGCCCGCCGGGAAAAGCTCGATGGAGGCAGGGTTGGTGTTGACGGGATTAATCCTGACGAGCTGGCTGGCCTTCAGCACGAGCATCAACGCCATGGGGATTCTGGAAACCCGCTACTATTTTCCGGTGCCACTCCTGTTCTGGGCGGCGATTCGATTTGGGATGCCCGGCGCTTCGGCCGCGGTGGTGATCGTCACAATCTTTTCGGTCAACGCCGCCGTTCAAGGCCGCGGCCCGTTTTATGGGCTGCCGGCGTCGGAAACGGCTTCCTTGTTGCAGCATTTTTTGTTGTTTCGCGCGGTGCCGCTTTACCTGACGGCCATATTGATCCAGCAGAAAGAGAGCGCCGAACATTTCCTGCGCGAGAGCGAGCAGCGCTTTCGCAATATGGCGGACACGGCCCCAGTGCTCATCTGGACGTCGGGCACGGACAAGCTCTGTGATTTTGTCAACCAGGGCTGGCTGGAATTCACGGGGCGCACGATGGCACAGGAACTGGGAAACGGCTGGGCGGACGGCGTGCATCCGGATGACTTCCAGCGATGCGTGGCCGCCTACTATTCCGCATTCGACGCGCGGCAGCCGTTCGAGATGGAATATCGACTCCGGCGGCGGGACGCGGAATATCGCTGGGTTCTGGACCGGGGCATGCCGCGCTACGCCGAAGGTGGGGAATTTGTCGGTTACGTGGGCACGGCAATCGATTTGACCGATCGCAAGCGCGCCGAGGAAGCGCGGCGGGATTTGTTTCATGCATCGCGCCTGGCGGTGCTGGGAGAATTCACCGCCATGGTTGCGCATGAATTGAACCAGCCGCTGGCTACCATCCAGGTCAACGCGGATGCCGTGGACGCCCTGCTGGAATTGCAAACGGTGCCCATGGAGGAAGTTCGCGAAGTCGTGGGGGAAATTCGCCAGGAGAATTTGCGGGCGACGGAGGTCATTCGCCGCATTCGCGCGCTGGTATGCAAGCGGGAAATGGAAATGCAACTGCTGGACCTCAATGAAACGGTCTCGGAAGTGGTCCGGTTGGCGGCCGGCGACGCGTTGCATCGCGGGGTCCAGATCGTGGAGGATTATTGCGCGCCGGCGCCGGTGGTGCGCGGGGACAGCATCCATTTGCAGCAGGTCTTTTTGAACCTGATCCTCAACGGCATGGACGCCATGAAGGACAATGCGGTCACGGAACGGCGGCTGTTGGTGAAAACCACCTGCAATAGCAAGGGTGCGGCGGAAGTGTCGGTGCGGGATGATGGACACGGCATTGCCTCGGAAAATCTGAGACGGGTTTTTGAGTCCTTCTTCACCACCAAACAAAACGGCATCGGCATTGGCTTATCGATCGCCCGGTCGATCGTTCAATTGCATTCCGGGCATATCTGGGCCGAGAACAATAGCGATGGCAAAGGCACCACGTTTCGTTTTACCGTGCCGCTCATGGGGAAGATGCCGGCGCAGCCCGCGCCGCGCGCGGCAGTGAAAGAATGTCTCGCGGAAACGAGATGAAGTTTCGGGGGTGGTCTAGACTGTTTCTCAAAAGTAATTTCCGAAAAGGTGGCGAATCCCTGCCGGGATTCGTGGCAAACCCGCAGGTTTGCCCCACCTTTTCGGAAAATTACTTTTGAGAAACTGTCTATTTCCCACCGCTTTACCGATCGAAATCAATAAAGCCTTGGGCGACGTCGAGCGAGACGAGTTTGACCCGGGTTTTATCGCCAACATTCAAGCCTTGCGCGCCGTGGATGACCCGGCCTTCCGCGGGCAGCGTCAGCAGCCGCACGTACGTGCCCTTGGGAGAGGCGCCGGTCACGATGCCATCGAAGCTTTCGCCGATGCGATGGCTGAGCACGTTCGCGGCGGCGACTTTGCGCATAAGCCGCTCCACTTTTCGCGCGGCATCTTCCCGCTCCGTGCAATGCGCCGCGATGGCCGTCAATTCTGTTTGCGAATACGGTGCGCTGGCGCCCGCGGCGGAAGCTTTGAGCAGGCGCTGCGTGATGAGATCGGCGAAGCGGCGATTCGGCGCGGTGGAATGCGTGTAATCCTGAACCGCCAGTCCAAAATGTCCCTCGTGTTCCGTGCCCGGCGTTTCCACGATGTATTCGCCGGGGCCGAGTAGCTTGACCACGGAGAGCGAGAGATCGGGGAAGTGCTCGGGATCCGCGATTTTGCGTTGCGTCAAAAAATCCGAGAGCGCGCGCGGGTCGGGCGCGTCCGGAAGTTTCACGCCGAACTTCGTCGCAATGAGCTGGATGCCATCCCAACGTTTGGGCGTGCGCACGACGCGGCGGAGGGAAAGGCAATTGCGTTCGCGGAGAAATTGCGCCATGGCGACATTCGCGGCGACCATGAAACTTTCGATGATGTCCTCGGCCACCGTGTGCTGGTGCACGGCGAGGTCTTTGACCTCGCCGTTTTGCACGATTGGCGTGGCTTCGACGGAGTCGAATGTCAACGCGCCGTGACTCTGGCGCAGGGCGCGCAAATGTTTGGACGTTTCCAATTGCAGACGAAGTTGCGCTTCCATGCCGGGCACCGCGGCCACCGCGGGCGGAATCGGTCCGTGCCCTTCGAGCCAGGCGCCGGTGGAAGAGTAAGCGAGCTTCGCGCGATTGCGCAGCCAGGCGGGATAGGCGTCATGACAGGTTACATCGCCGGCAGCGGTCACGCGCAATTCGATGATGATCGAGAGCCGTTCCTGGGCGTCGCGCAGCGAGGTGAGATCGGTGGAGAGCGCTTCGGGCAGCATCGGGAAGGTTGCCACGCCGGTGTAAACGGAAGTTGTTTCGCTCGCGGCGTGCAGGTCGGTGGCGGAGCCCTTGGGAACGGAGGAATCGACATCGGCAATGCCCACGAGCAAACGCGTGCTGCCATCGGGAAGTTGTTCCGCGTATTCCACCTGGTCCAAATCGCGCGAGCTGTCGTTGTCGATGGACGACCACAGGAGCGAGCGCAGGTCGCGCACGACGCCGGAAATTTTTGGCGCGGGTGGTTTCAACGCCTGAATTTCTCGGAAAATTTCGGGGGGAAAATCCGGATGAAAGCCGGCCTCGAGCATGGCCTGGTGTGCGCGGGCGCGGAGGTCGAATGGGGCATTGGTCATGCGGTATTTTGGTTCGAATGTTGGAGAACTCGCAACCGGAATCAGCGCGTTCTGCCAGGGTTTGGACTGCGGCAACCCTCTCTGAGCATTACCCACATCATGTTCAATCTTTTCAAGAATCCCAAAGGGATTCCGTCAATCAGCCCAGGGTTGCCGAGTCGGCGAGGCTACCCTGGGAGGTGGATCGTAAAACCGTATTCAACCCTGAAGGGGTTGTGTCGAACAGTTGCGTCGAACCGCCTTTCGGGCCGCAACCCCGTTGGGGTTGGTGGGCTTTTTGCCGCCAACTGCGGAATCCCTTTGGGATTCAATAATGAAGTTGAGATGTCAGTAAAGCTTGGAGCCCTCTGCTGCTTTTAAAACGTGAAGCAATAGTGATTGCCAAAAGTAATTTCCGAAATGGTGGGGCAAACCTGCGGGTTTGCCTCGATTCCCCGCAGGGAATCGCCACCATTTCGGAAATTACTTTTGGCAATCAGTCTAATCACCGAAAGCGGCAGAGGGCTGCCGCAGTCCAGGACGCTGGCGCGCTGATTTCGCGCGGAATTCGGTTTGCCAAGCCATGGAGGCGCGAAATTTGATAATCCCGTTCTTGCCTTTCCGCCGCGCGTCAGGAAAATTACTCCCTTTATGGCACACGTAAAATTGCACATTCCGGGCCCGGTCGAAGTGAGTGAGAAAACGTTTCGCGCGTTTTGCTCGCCGATGATCGGCCATCGCGGGCAGGGGTTCAAAGATCTTTACGCGAAAATCCAGCCGCAGCTTCAGCAGTTACTCTCCACGAAGCAGTTGGTTTACATTTCGACTTCCTCCGCCTGGGGCGTGATGGAAGGCGCGATTCGCAACCTGGTTTCCAAAAAGGTTTTGAACTGCATGTGCGGCGCGTTCTCGGATAAATGGCTCGATGTCTCCAGGCGCTGTGGCAAGGAAGCCGACGGCCTGCAAGTGCCATGGGGCTCGCCCATCCGCGCCGAGGACATCGACAAGAAACTCGCCACCGGTCAGTTCGATGTGATGACGCTGATCCACAACGAAACCTCGACGGGTGTGATGAGCCCGCTCGCGGAAATCGCCACGCTCAAGAAAAAATATCCGGACGTGATGTTCATCGTGGACGCCGTGAGCTCGATGACGGCGGTGCCGTTGAAATTTGACGAGATGGGCATCGACGTGTTGCTCGCGGGCACGCAGAAGGCGTTCGCGATGCCGCCCGGCGCGGCCGTGTTCGTGTGTTCTCCAGCCGCGCTCGCGAAGTCGGCGACGATGAAGGATCGCGGATACTATTTCGACTTCGTCGAGTTTCAGAAGAACGCCGAGCAAAGCATGACGCCGAGCACGCCGAGCATTGGGCACGTTTTCGCGCTGTCGTCGAAGCTGGATGATTTCTTCGCGGAAGGTTTGGAGGCGCGTTACGCGCGTCACACGAAGCTGGCGCAGAACACCCGCGCTTGGGCGGCGAAACATGGTTTCAATCTTTACCCCGAGAAAGGTTTTGAATCCGTCACGCTCACGTGCATCAGCAACGGCGCGCGTCCCGGTGGCCGCACGGTGGACGTGGCGAAGCTGCAGAAGCTGGTCAAGGAACAGGGATTCCTGATCGATGGCGGCTACGGCAAAATCAAGGGCACCACCTTCCGCATCTCCAACATGGGCGATGAGACTGAGGCCACGATGAATCAGCTCTACGCCGCGTTGGACAATGCGATGAAGCAGTTGTAAGCGCTCTTTAACCGGTGCCGCAACCGTGCCGGTTGGAGAATCTTCATCAACGCAACGGTGCCTTGCCTAGCGTTGGTTAAGATTCACCCATAGGCCCTGTAGGAACTCGACGTTGTCGCACTGCACGTATTGCATACTGCCGCCCATGCGCGAAAAACTTTTGCAGAAGCGCAGGTAGTAAGCCGGGTTGTCCTTGGGCGGCTCGCCGCGCGACCAATCCCAATCCCCGCCGTCCTGAATGTCCACAACGTAAATGGTGTGATCGTGAAGAATGGATCGCCCCTTTTGCAGCCGCAGATTATTCACGCAACTCGCGCTTTTCTCGAACACCTGCGGCGCCATGATTGCGGAGCCGACGGATAAAACCACGCCGCCATCGAGCCCTTCGACCGCGCTGCCGAGCAACGCGAAATCGGTTTGCGCGGCGCGGCCAATCACCGCGCCGTTGAACATCGGGTGGTTCGAAAAAATGTCGTAGCCGATTCCGGGGTGCACCGTGAGAGGTATATTCAGACGAAAGGCTTGCGCGAGGAGGCACGTGTCTTTCCACGGATGTTTTATTTCGATGCGGCCACCGGGAATTTTTTGCGCGAGCATCGTTTGCAGTAAATCGGCGCGTGCGGCGGACAGTAGATGCGCGGGCTCATCACGCAATTGTTTTTCCAAAGCGGCCGGGTCGGGCAGGGTGATGCCGTCTTCAACAATGAATCGACCGAGGCTGCGCCCATAGCCTTCCTCGCGCAGCGCGCCGGCGAGCAGCGCGAGATGTATGCAGCGGCCGGTTTCGTCCCACGTGCCGAACGTGCCAGTCTTCACATTCTCCCGGACGCTCTCTTCCGTGCGGCCGAGAAACGCGAGTTCCCAATCGTGAATCGTGCCTGCGCCGTTCGTGGCGAGATGCGTGATCCAACCGCCTTTCATCAATTCAATGACGATGCGTTGCGCGCCGTTCTTCACGAGATGCGCGCCGTACATGAGTATGACGTTGGCATTGCGTTTGCGCGCAGCGAGAATGCGTTTGACGCAATCGGCGGCGCAGTCACCCGACGGCGTGGAAGGATTGCCCGGAGTCACCAGGATTTTCTCGATGGAACTCAGGCTTTTTCTTTGGGCCAGCGGATAGACCTTCAGTTTTTTCAGGTCGAGCGGCGTTGGAAATTCTTTCATGCTGCGCGGGGATTTAATCACAGAAGACAACGAAGGAAACGAAGAAATTCTTCGTTATCTTCGTTACCTTCTGTTCAATTCCGTGCCCTGTCACTCACGAACCGGCGCGCACGGAGTGACGCGCCTCACTCACTGCGGAATGTTTGCTTTTAAAAAATCTCTGTTTATTCATGTCGAACCGTGGTTTACATTGCCGTCTCGGTCATTGACCGTAATTTCAAAGATTATGAGCGCTCCAATTTTGACGCCGGGAATGAAAATCGTGCACCCGAATCACGGGGAAGGGATCGTGGAAAAAGTATCGACCGGTTCCGCGGAAATTCGATTCGGAAACATGCTGCGAACCATCGATCCGCGGCTGGCGGACATCCAGGTGCCGGAACCGATGGTCAAAATCGGCGAGGCGGATGTGCCGCTGAAGAGATTTATCGAGGACGTTGTTGAATCCGCCGTCAACCATTTGGGCATTGAACAACCCGATGTCAGTGTTTCTGAACTGGGACTGCGCTGGCACAATGGAAAAGCCGTCCTGCACCCGGCGGACCCGACGTTGCAAACGAAGGAAGTGCCGCTCGAAACGTTTTTCCACAAGATTGTGATGGTCCGCAATCAACTGCGCGTGCTGGAGCAAAAAATCAACGCGCATGAAAAATTGAGCGACGGCGAAAAAGTCGAGATGCAGCAATACATCACGCGCTGCTATGGCTCGCTGACGACGTTCAACGTCCTGTTCAAGGAAAAGGAAGATCAGTTCTGACCGGAACCGTAGGAGACGACCTGAGAACCCGAGCCTCAGAACACGCGGCACGAAACGAACGACCATCGTTGGATGGAGTCAAGCGGCCATCGATCTTCCGAAAGTGCGACAAAATTTCACCCTCCTCCCCAGGGGCTGAGCATTACCCACATCATGTTCAATCTTTTCATGAATCCCAAAGGGATTCCGTCAATCAGCCCAGGGTTGCCGAGTCTGCGAGGCTACCCTGGGAGGTGGATCGTAAAACCGTATTCAACCCTGAAAGGGTTTCGTTAGCAGTCTCTGATTTACATTTTTTGGCAGACCCGCCGGTAAAGTGCTTCGTATTTCGGCACGATCGCTTTCGCTGAAAATTTATCGCGAGCTCGTTCGCGTGCCGTTTTTCCTATCTTCTCGCGCAGTTCGCGATTGCGGATCAATTCTTCCGTCGCGGCGGCCAGCGCTTCGGCATCTCCAGCGGGGCACAGTTTTCCGCTGACGTTGTTTTCAATGACTTCAGGAATGCCGCCGACGCTGGTGGCGACGCCGGGACAGCCGAAACACATGCCCTCCAGAAGACCGAGGCAGAAGCTTTCCGTTTCCGACGTGAACAGGCCTATGTCCGCCGCCTGCAGGTAATCGTCGATGTCGTTTACTTTTTCGCGAATGATGACGCGCTGCTCCAGGCCCAGCCGTTTCATTTCGGATACGAACGGCGCAAAACTTTCTCCGGCGAGAATCAGGAGCTTGAACGATTCACGCGGATGGATACGCGCAACGGTTTCGAGCAGGAGATCAATGCGTTTCACCGGCCGCAAATTGGAGGAATGAAACACCAGGGTTTCTTCGCCGACGCCGAGTTCGCGGCGGACCTCTTCGCGCGAGCGTTTCGGTTGGCGCGGTTCAAAAAAATTGTGGATGACGTCCATCGCGCCGTCGAAGCCGAGCACGCGTTGCGTTTCCTGTTTCAGAAATTCGGAAACGGTAGTGACGGCGTCGGATTGCGTGAGCGCATGATGAATCGCGGGGCCGTAGCCGGGATCGCAGCCGAGCAGGGTGCTGTCGGTGCCGTGCAGCGTGGTAACGACGCGCGGTTGCTGTTCGGGTGGCAGCATCGCGCGCGCAAGAATCGCGGCGGTCGCGTGCGGCACCGCGTAATGCACGTGCAGCACGTCGAGTTGGTGGTCGCGGCTCACTTCGGCCATGCGGACGGAAAGGGGCAGGGTGTAGTCCGGATATTTGAACAGCGGATAATCGTTGACGATCACCGGGTGAAAAAAAAGTCGCGGCGCATTTTCCGGCAGGCGAAACGGGCGTTCGTAACTGATGAAATGAACTTCGTGTCCGAGTCGCGCGAGCTCCTCACCGAGAGCGGTCGCCAAAATGCCACTGCCACCGACCGAGGGATAACACGTGATGCCGATTTTGAAAAACGTCGCAGCCATGATGCTAAAAGGAGCGTTCGCCGCGGCCGGTTTGCGCGAGAGAATCGAAAACGAGCGGGTCGTTCGGGAAGAGCGCGATGGCGTGCTCGACGCCCGCGCGCAATCCACGCAGGCGCGCGCGCGTGACTTGGAGTTCGATATAGGCGCGCGCCTGAACCTGCGAGGCGTGCGCGGCCATGGCGGCAGTCCAGGCTTGCAGGATTTCGCACGGAGAAACATCAATCAGCACAGGTGTGATGTCGCGTGGTTCGGCGTCGGCGGTTACGGCATAATAGAATAATTGGTCGATGGCATGCGGCGCGGCTTTGCGCAATTCCCAGACGCCGCCGAAGCGCGCGAGGCGCGCGGCATCGCGCACCAATTTGCCCAGCCGCCAATGATCCGGGTGCTGGTTTTCAACGAGACTTGGCGCGAGCATCACGCCGGGGCGGATGCGGCGGATGATGGACGCAATTTTAATGGCGTGCGCCGCGCGGATTTCGAGATGGCTGTCGCCGTCCAGTTCCAGAAATTCAATCGTGGCGCTCATTAACGCCGCGGCTTTTTTGGCCTCAGCGACTCTTTGTTTGGGCGTGCCGTGAGTTCCCGCTTCGCCGCGGGAGCAAACGACCAGGTGCGCTTTGCGTCCCGCCTGGGTTTCGCGCGCGATCACGGCGCCGCAGCCGAATTCGATATCATCCGGGTGCGCGCCGAACGCCAGGAGAGGTTTAAAGTTCGGTCCAGGCTTCATCGGAGCGGTCGATTTCATGGCGTGTGACAAAAGTAATTTCCGGCGCTTCTTCGGTGCGAAGATATTCCCTTTCGCCGAGACCGGCAACGTAATGCGTGCAATGCACCAGCGATTGCATCCAGCGCAGGCGGGAGTCGCGCGTGGGCGTGATTTGTTCCTTGCTGAACGCGGTGGCGGGCAGCGTCACGAAGGAATTGCCGCCCTCGTGCAGTTGGAATGCGTCATTGGCAAAACGAGCGCGGACGATTTCATTCTCGTACGGCACATCGACAAAAAATTCCGAAACATCGCACGCGGCCCGGCGCAAGGCGGTATCGCCGGAACGCATGACGCGCATCCCCTCGAGCAAGCCCATGCCGCGATAGGTGTCCAGGCAAAAGTCGGCGATGTTCGAGGCGGAAGTTTTTTTGAAAATGTCGATCAGCGGATGCGCCACGTAGTTCGGCAACTGCAGAATCGTTTTCGCCTGCCAATCCGCCGGAATTTGCTTGAGGAAGAGCGGCGAAAATTTTCGCTGCGTTTTATTCACGAAGGAAAAATTCAGCGTCGCCGGTTCCTGCGTCGTGCGATGACGGAGGATGGTGCGGGTTTCGCGCGGGTCGTGGTCGGCGTCGTGGTAGAAAAACACGATTTCGCCGCCGATTTCGGATTGCAGCCGGCGCGCGGTCTGGATTTTTGCGACGAGGAAGCGTTTGGGAAAAAATCCGCACGGCTGTTGGCCAAAACAAATGACGGGTGCGTTGCTCATGCGGGTTGCGGCGCCGGCGGCGATTTAACGAGCGGTTGGATGATGGCACTCACGCAAATGCAGGTGATGCAGCCGATGACATTGTACCAAAGATAGCTGAGCGTGCTGTCGGGCACAGTGAAGAAAAGGACGAGCACGACCGCTTGCGCGACAAGGCCGCCCCAAAAAACGGCGGTGCCGTGGATGCCGCGAATGAAAAAGCCGACGACGAACAGGCTGAGCATGACCGGATAAAATAATGCACCCACGATGTTCACCGCCTGGATGAGATTTTCCGCGAGGCTGAGGCAGAGCGCGAAGGTGATCGAGACGCAGCCCCACAGCACGGTGAATGTTTTGGAGGCGGTCAGATAATGCTGCTCGGTGGCGTTGGGCTTCAGCACGGGTTTATAAAAATCGACAATCGTCGCCGAACCGAGCGCATTCAGTTCGGCGGATTTGGCGGAAAGAGCGGCGGCAAAAAATGTGGCGACCAGCAGCCCAATCAGCCCGTGCGGAAAATGGTCGAGGATGTAGGTGATGAAAATGTAGTCGGTGTCGTTTCGTTTATCATGCGGATCGACTGCGAGGCGCGCCTCTTTGCGGACGGACTCGACTTCGTTGTGCGCTTGCATGACGGCGGAAAGCGCGGTTGATTCGGCCGCGTGATTGCCGGCATGGCGCGACTGCATCCACAACTGGAGTTGCCGGCGTTCCTGGTCGTGCGCGGCGGTGAATTTGGCGTCGATTGCGTGAATCGCCGAGGCGTCTTTTTGCGCGGCTTGCTCGCTCCAGGCGACCTGGTCGAAATAAACCGGTGGTTTTTCAAATTGATACGTGACGAACAAAAGCACGCCGATGGCGAGAATGAAAAATTGCATCGGGATTTTGCAGACGGCGTTGAACATCAGGCCGAGGCGGCTTTCGCGCAGCGAGGCGCCGCCGATGTAACGCTGCACCTGCGATTGGTCGGTGCCGAAATAGGCGAGCATGTGAAACGTGGCCGCGATCATGCCGGACCAAAACGTGTAGCGCAGGCCGGGATTCGGCGAGAAATTCACGGCTTCAAGTTTGTGCATTTTGCCGGCGATCGCCAGCGTGTCGGAAAAAGTCAGGCCGCTGGGCAGATTCACGACGAGCAGCACGAACGCTGCGATCATCCCGGCGAAGATAACGCCGATTTGATATTTTTGCGTGGCGTTCACGGCGTCGCTGCCGCCGGTCGCGGTATAAATGATCACGATGATTCCGCTGCCAATGATGGTGGCGTTGAGTGGCCAATTCAAAACTTTCGAAAGGACGATGGCTGGCGCGTAAATCGTGAGACCGGCGCCGAGCGCGCGTTGCAACAGAAAAACGGCGGCGCCGAGCAGGCGCGTTTTGAGATCAAACCGCTGGCCGAGATATTCATAGGCCGTGATGACGTTCAGTTTTCGGTAAATCGGCAGGAACACCGCGGCGATGATGATCAGCGCGATGGGCATGCCGAAATAAAACTGCACGAACCCGAGCCCACCGACGTAGCCCTGACCCGGCGTGGAAAGAAAGGTGACGGCGCTCGCCTGCGTGGCCATCACGGAAATGCCAATCACGAACCATGGCGTATCGCCGCTGCCTTTGAGGAAGGTTTTGAAAGTGTGGCGGCCGCGCGTTTGCCACGTGCCATAGGCGGCGATGCCCAGGACGGTGATCAACAAAATCGCGTAATCCAACCCGTTCACGAATACGCCCTCGTCAACGCGATCAGCAGCACGACAAAAACCGCGAACACCACCAGCACGAAAGTGTAGACGCCGCGCCACGTGCGCAGGCCGGGAAATCCGGTCGTGTCATCGTTGGGTGTCGGATCCGGCGTCATTTCCCAAGCGAAATGAGGTTCGCAAAAAGGCGATACGCGCCCGGCACGCCCGCCGGCAATTGGCGGAAGAATCCCAAGCCGGTGTAAACAAAATGCCCGCTGCCGTAATTCGCCACCAGCAGGCTGCCGTTCAACGGCGCTTCACCCGGATCATTGCATGCGAGGATGGGCGTGAAATGTTCGTCCCATTGATTCGGAAAATACGTGCCGCGTTCCTGGATCCAACCATCGAAATCCGCGCTGGTGATTTTATTCGGCGTGTTCAGCACGGGGCTGTCCGGCGCGAGAAACGTCATCGGCGCGCGCTCATCCGTGACGCGCGCCTGATTTCCTTGCGAGACTCTCAGTGTAAGCGGCGTGGATAGCAGGCCGTCCACGCGATTGTATTGCATCACGACGTTGCCGCCGCCTTGCACGTAATCGAACAACGCCGTGAGGCCGGGGCCAAGGTTGCGATGCGTGTCGAACAGGCGAACGCCGGTCACGACGGCGTCGAATTTTTTGAGCCGTTCGAGCGTGAGATCGTTCGTGGTTAATTCGGTCACGGTGCAGCCCATTTCGCGGAGGCAATCGTCGACGGTATCGCCCGCGCCGGGCAGGTAACCGATGTTTTTGCCGTGCACGGCGAGATCGAGACTGACGCACTTCATGCCCGCGGCGGGTTGGAGCAATTGCAGCGGAATGTGCGCGTAATGAATCACCATGCGATCATCCTGGTAATGCACGCCGTTCACGTCCGCGCTCGCGCCGAATTTCGCGATCGCAGGCTTCGCGGGCGCGGTGACGGTGAATTGCAATTGCGTTTTGTCGCCCGCTTGCGCCAGTGCGAAGGTCTGTTGGGCCGGAGTCACGTTCCAATCGGCGGGAATTTCCAATTGCAACGAGCCTTTCGCGTTCGGACGCGCCGCGGTGATTTCAATTTCAACCGGATGCGCCGAACCGGGCGCGAACAGCGAGACATCAGAACTGTAGTGCAACGAAACGGGCGGGATGACATCCAGCTTGCGCGTCTCTTCCTGGCCGGAGGAATTTTTGGCGACATTCATCGGCTGATCCGCAATGACAATGGTCTCGCCGCCAACTTCGAAGACTTGTTCGAGTGGGAAAATAGGAGCGTTCTCGGGCTGGCCGATAAGCGAAGGATCATCGACGTGAAAGAGGCCCGGGGATTTTTCGCCGCGCAACCAATAGGGCTGCGTGAGCGGCGTGTTCGCGGGCAATGTTTGTTGGGACTCGCGCGTGGCTGTTTCGCCGGTGTGAAGCGGAACGGATTTCTTTAATTCACCGTGGATGGACGGATAGCGCGTCGCGGCCCAGGTCACCGGCGCGTCCGCTTGAATCGTGGCGGTGGAATGCAGTTGCAAACTTTCGCCGGGAACGTATTCGGGTTGGGGAATCGTGGTCGCTACTTCGAGGCCGAGGCAACGTTGCAGGATGCGATCGAGTTGCTTGCGTTTTTCGGTCACGAGCGGATCGGTCGATTTCAGCGCCGCGAGTTGGGCGTGCAATTTCAACAAAGCCGGCACGCTCGCGGCGGGATTTTTTTCGTCGAACTGAGCAATGATTTCGCCCACGGCAGTGCCGATGCCCGCGCCGCCGGGGATGCGTCCCCACGTGATATCGATGCCGTCGAAAATGTCGTTGGTCGCGGGCTCGCCGGCGAGCAGTTCAAACGATTCAGTGCTCGGCCCGCGATTGCCGTTGAAACCGCGAAAATTGTCGAAGCCCTGCGTCTTGTGCATCGCGCGGCTGCGCGCGGCGAGTTCGCTGAAGGAAAGGCCGGAGACGGGATCATTGCCGCTGACCTCCATGCGCAAACCATTCTCGCCGCGGCCATTCACCAAAATGCGTTTGGGCTGCCAGGGCGCGAGCGTTTTCAATTGTTCCGGATACGCGTTCGGGTCGCCGGCCAGCTTGAACGCCTCCGTGCTGAGCACGGCGGACGCGGTGTGATGGCCGTGTGTGTTGCCGGGTTCAGTGGAGAAACGGTTGATGACCACGTCGGGCCGAAACGTGCGGATGACGCGAACGACGTCGCCCAAAACGTCCTTCTCACCCCAGATGTTCAGCGTATCGCGGTAATCCTTGGAAAAACCGAAATCAATCGCACGTGTGAAAAATTGTCGTCCGCCATCGAGCCGGCGTGCGGCGAGGAGTTCCTGCGTGCGCGCCACGCCGAGTTTTTCATCAAAGTCCGGACCGAGCACGTTTTGGCCGCCATCGCCCCGCGTCACGGAAAGATACGCCGTGCGATAATTTTTTCCGCGCGCAAGATAGGCGATGAGGAGCGTGTTTTCATCGTCGGGATGCGCCGCGACGTAGAGCACCGTGCCCATGTTCTGAAAGCTGCGCAGGTCCTGCAAGATGGCGGCGCCGGAAGGCGGTTCGGCATGCATAACATTTGCGGCCAGGCTAAAAATGAGAGCGAACGCCAGCCGACGCGTGTGCCGTAGCGCAGAATTATATTCTGCTGTATCGCCGATTTGAAATCGGCAAAGCGCGGAAATTGAGCGGGCAAAGGAACCCGTCCGGATTCCGCAGCATTCAATTTTGCGATACAGCAGATTAAAAATCTGCGCTCCAAAGGCAAATCGACGGCGAGAGGTGGTCATGATTGAGGCCGCAGGCTCTGACCCGGCCCTCCCCCTCAGGGAGGGGAGAGGGGATCAATGGCGCGGGAGGAACCGATCGCGGAGTTAATATTACTTCTGGACGGTGAACGAGGCTGAGTACCTGGGTTTTATCCCAGCTCAATTTAATTTGTCCATCGCGCGTGACGGCGATCGTGAATTCCTCAACGGGCGTATCGAGCGTATCTTTTTTCAAATCGACGCGCGCGAGGTCCTGCGCTTCGTCATAGGATCCCGGCCCGATGCCCCATTGGCCGATTTGTTTGTTGATAATTAATTTCGCCGAGCCGTCTTCGTTCGGCAGGGTGAACAGCGTGTAAGCGCCGGCGGGAACCGTCGTGCCGCCGATGACGATCGGTTTCTGCGTGATGAGAATCGTCGCTTCGTCTGAACCGGTGCGCCAGACTTTGCCGTAGGGGACAAGCTTACCCCAGATTTCGCGTCCCTTCATGGAAGGCCGGCCATAAGTGACGGTAACCCGATTGCCATCGACTATCGCGCCGGTGGTTTCGTGCGGGCTTTTCCCGCCACTCGAGTTGACTCGTTGTGATTTATCCTGCGCCATCAGCGGCAATGCGCCGATGAGCAGGGCGGTCATGAGAGCATATTTGAATTTGTTCATAATTATTGTGGTTCTCTGCATTGGACGTTGCAGTCCGAGCGAAGGTAACTGTAATTGTTACATCCTGTTCGCATATAAAAACCGATGCTTGTTCCGGCCCGGTTAACACCACCTGCGGCAGGTAGGGCGCGTCGCTCCGCGCGCGCCGTTGCCGGATGTGCAACCAACGGCGCGCGCGGAGCGACGCGCCCTACCACCAGAGGCATTTTGGGCCTTATTTACCAAGGCTCGAAATCAGGTCGTTGTTCAGGCGAATATAGCCGTCGGCCCCGGGAGTTTTGCCCGCCAGTTCGGAGGAGTGTTTGGCCGCGGCGATTGCGCCCTCTTTGTCACCCAATTTGGCGAGGATTTTCGCCTGTAAATTGACGTTGTAATAGGTCTCATTCGCTTTGATGGCGGTTTCAACCCACGTTTTCGCCTTTTGCATGTCGAGGTTGTGGTCGTAATAAAAGAGCGCCGCCTGATAAGCATAGCGATTGGCGTTCTCGCCGGACATGGCCGATTCGATTTGCGGTTGCAACGTGGACACGACATCCAGATTGAGACGGATCGGCACCGCCGTATGTTCCCAGAGCAAATCGATCCGCGCGGAATCGTCGCGGATATCGTTGATCATGATGGAAAAGGTTTCGATGTTTTGGCCGATGGTGATCGCCGGCGATTCAATGCGCGCGACTTCGTTGCTGGCGTCGTAGGCAAGCGCGTTGCCCGAAGTGTTTTTGTTGAGCATGACGGTCCAATTCTTCTCGCCAGGAATGGTGAACACGGAATATTTGCCGGCGGGGATTTCCTTGTCGTTCAATTTGACCGGCGTGCTGAACGAAATGGTGGTGCGGCCATTCGCGCCCGTGCGCCACACTTCGCCGTAAGGCAAAAGGCCGCCCATCACAGGCCGGCCCTTGGCGCTCGGGCGGGAGTAGGAAATTTCGATATCCGTCAAGCCGACGCGTTGCTTCAAGGTGCTCGATGGACTCGGCATAGGAAATTGCAATTGGCCCGATTGCGCGTTCGCGTCAGCGGAAATGAGGAGGCCGGCCCCGATGATGGCAGAAAAGAGGAATGCTCGTGTGTTCATGGTGTTCGCGAGCTTAAGAGAACCGTGGCGGAGTTAAAGAGGAAAATGAACGTGAGACTATCGGGAGAGAGTGCACAGACATGACTCAGGTAACGTAGGCGTCTCGCCTTCGAGTGCGGGCGGCGTCCCGCCGCCAGTTCAAGGGGACAGGCACCGACACGGTGCCTGAACTCGCAGCCGAGGACGGCTGCGCTACATCACGGCTGAACGTTCCAGCCCTGAACCTCCACCGTCGGCTTGACGCCCCTGGGCAATGCATAGCTCGCCGTGATGTCGCGCTTTTCGCCGGGCAGCAGCGAAAAATAATTGTCCTCCCAAATCACGGGCAAGATTTCTTCGCCGGTTTTGGCGTCGTTGACTTTCAGATGCACGAAGAACGCCAGCGATTTGCCGGCATTTTCCACCGTCACGTGCGTGGCGTATTCGTCTCCGCTGCGGCCGGATTTTGTGAGCACGTTCAGCTTCACCGGCGGCAAGGAATTGAGCGCGGTGAAATCGGCGAATTGTTTCGTGGGCGTGTAATACCAATCCGAGCCCTGCTTCGGCTTGTCGAGCGTGTCGCCCTTCGTGGAGAGCCAGTAGAAATTTTCGCTGATGAGTTTTCCGCTGGCATCGTGGAGTTCCAGCTTCACGAAATACGTGGGGCTGAGATCGGCCGGCTCGGGCAAGGTGAGCACGCGCTTGGCGCCGTCGGGGGAAAGGTCCAGCGTTGCCTCTTGCGACGATTTTTCGCTCATGTCCAGATTGTATATTTTAGCGGTCGCTTTCAGTCCCCGATAATCCTGTTCAAACCCGTTCACCACCACCACCGAGCGGTCGTCGTAGGAATATTGGATGTGCAGCGGTTCGCAGGCTTTTTTCGCGCCGTAATAACCGCCGCCGGGCCGCAGATAATAATCGTAGAGATGCCAGATCATCGAGGGCCAGGCATTGTTCATCATCCATTGAATCACGCCAGTCGAATCATATTTGTTGCGGCCGTAAGCTTCGAACATCGCGCGCTCGCCGTCGTAACTCATGATCTGCGCCTTGCGCGCGTAATCTTCCGCATTCGTCGCCGTGCCGAGCCGTTGGTTCAACGCGTCGGTGAAAATGTTGAGCGTTTTGAACGCGCCCTGGCCGCAGTGATAATTCCAATACTCATCGATGGGCCAGAGGCGGTTGATGGGCAGCATGCGGCGCAAGGACTCAATCGGCGGCACAGCCGGGCCGGGGCTGGTTTCGGTGTTGAAACTGAATGCGCGGCCGGCTTGCGTGTCCGTGTACCAATACATAGGCGGCACGTATTGGTAAGGGCCGCTCATCTTCATGCCCGTGCTCTCAGTGAGGGCGGCTTTCTTGCCGCTGGCGGAGGATTGCGCGGGATTCGGCCAGTCCATTTCCTTGAGAACCGCGAGGTAATTGCTTTCGGCGCGCGCGTTCGGCGGATTGTCGCTGCCATACCAGAAAGTCAACAGGCTCGGATGATTGCGCAGGCGCCGGATCTGGTCCTGCAACGAATCGCTGGCCACGGCGTAATCCTTGTCCTTCCATTTGCTCCATTGCTCCCAGTAATCGCAACAGCACCAGCCCGCGATGACCAGGATGCCCTCGCGATCGCAGATATCGAGGAAACGGCCGCTCTCGGTTTTTCCTTCAAACCGGATGGCGTTTAAATTCATGTCCTTCACGTAGCGCAATTCCTGGATTTCACGCTCGGCTGAGGGGCGCAAAAAAATATCCGGCGCCCAACCGCCGCCGCGGATGAGGACCGGCTTGCCGTTGATCTTGAAAACGCGATTGCCTTTTGCAGTCAACTCCGACGTCACCTCGCGAATGCCGACTTGCATCACGTTTTCGTCGGAGGGCACGTCATTGGCCGTCGCTTCGATTTTCAATTCGTAAAGATTCTGCTGGCCCATGTTCACCGGCCACCAAAGGTGCGGTTTATTCAGGGTGAGATCGGAAAATTCCACACGCTCCAGTTCGTAGGGCGCGATCGTCAGGGATTTGCTGAAGCGCAAATCACCGATGGAACCTTTTATCACGACGTGCGTCGGTTTGTAGCTCGTGTTTTGCACATCGGTCGTGACCTTCAAATGCGCTTTGTCCAGCAACGGTTGCTCGACCTTGGTGACGATGTGGGTATTTTGCAGCGCCACCGGTCCGGTGGAATAAACGTAAACATCGCGCCACAATCCCATGTTTTCATCCGGCGGCGTCGGGTTCCAATCGACCCAATTAATTCCCAGGCTGTTATCCTTCGTGGCGGGAAAAATTTCGACGGCGACCACGGTCGGTTTTCCGGACGAGACGGCTTCGGTGATGTTGAATTGATAGGTGCGATAGGCGCCGACAATTTCGTTCGTGTCGGAGATTTGCTTGCCGTTGATCCAGATGTTCGCGCGATAACTGATGCCCTCGAAATTCAACCAGACCTGGCCCAATCCACTGGCCGACGCTTTGAACTCCTTGCGATACCACCAGGGCCCCTTGAACGCGGCGTTCGTGGAAAGGTCCTTGAGATTCTCCGCGACGAACGGGTCGGGATACACCCGGTCGTCCACCAGTGTTCCGCAGACGGTCGAGGGGACGGTCGCGGCATACCAATGGTTGGGTTTGAACTCGAGTGTCGAAATGACGGCGCCGGATTCCACCACCTGGTCGGCGGATTGGATTGCCCAACCATCGGACAAAAGAGTCTTTTCGCTGGCATCCGTATGGGCAGTGAACCCGCAGACCACTGCCGCAATGGCGACCGGAACTATTCGGAATAGCTTCATAATGCGCACGCTAAGAGTTATTTGGGGTCAAAAGAGCGGGAGTCGTGCCAATTTGAAGATATTTTGGGCGTAATTCCACAATAAAAAAAGCCACAGCAAAATGTGCCGTGGTTCAGTTTACCATCGGGGAGCGCTAATATGCTGAAAGCCAGCCGCAGCAGCACGAGCATTTACACGCGTTGCTGATGTCAGAGCGGCTGCGGCTGGTTTGGCCGCGAGCCTTCAACCATTTCAGTGGCGCTCAAACCAATTTATTCCGCGTGCGCCGCCTCGGGTCGCCCCTTGCGAATGCTGGCGGAGCGCGAGCGGTTCTGCGCGCGATTCTGCTGCGGATGCAAAATCACCTTGGTCCAGCCTTTTTCGCGGCTGTCGAAATGTTTGTAAGCGTCTGGCGCTTCATCGAGCGTGAGTTCGTGGGAAATAATCCACGAAGGATTCGCGCGCCCGGTGTGGATCAGGTTCCGCAGATTGCGATTGTAGGCTTTCACGTTGCATTGCCCGCTGCCCATGTGCAGGCCTTTTCCGAAAAACGCGCCGAGATCGAAAGCAATCTTGCCTTCCTTCGCCAGTTTATCCTTGCTGCCCGGGTCTTCTTCGACAAAAACGCCCACGATACCGATGCCGCCGGTCGGGCGAACCGATTGCACGAGCGCATTCATGGTCATGTTCGGGATTTCGTGGCCGGCGGGATCGTGGCATTGATAACCGACACATTCGCAGCCGCGATCCGCTCCTTCGCCGCCGGTGAGGTCGAGAATTTCCTCAACCGGCGAGCCTTTGGAATCGTCGATCGCAATCGCGCCGATCTTGCGCGCCAATTCCAACCGGTCCGGATGCCGGTCCACGATGATGACTTTGCTCGCGCCCTTGATCATCGCCGAATGCGCGGCCATCAGCCCGACCGGGCCGCAACCGAAAATCACGACGGACTCGCCCGGACGCAACCCGGCCAATTCCGTGGCGTGCCAGCCGGTGGGAAAAATGTCGGAGAGCATCACGTAATCGGATTCCTTTTCTTCGGCGTCATCGGGAAGTTTGAGGCAATTGAAATCGCCGTACGGCACGCGGAGAAATTCCGCCTGCCCGCCATTGTAAGGTCCCATCCCGGCATAACCGTACGCCGCGCCGGCATTGCCGGGATTCATGGTGAGACAAAAACCAGTCAGACCGCGATCGCAATTCTTGCAGAAACCGCACGAGATGTTGAAAGGCAGACAAACCCAATCACCCGCCTGGATGTGCGTGACCGCTTTGCCGACCTCGACGACCTGCCCGAGATTTTCATGCCCGAGCACTTTCCCTTCCTCCACATCGGTTCGGCCTTCGTACATGTGGAGGTCCGAACCGCAAATGTTCGTGCTGGTGATTTTGACGAGGACATCGGTGGGTTTTTCGATTTTAGGATCCGGGACGTCCGTGATTTGCACGTTCCGCGGGCCTTTGTAAATAAGCGCTTTCATAATTGTTGAATCTTTCGTTGAGATTTTTCCTCCTCCTTTCTTTAAACCCTGCGGGAAAGCGTTCCATAGCGATAACACCCCATGTTTCGATGAAGCCGTTATTAAAGATGAAGCTGTTGTGGTGTTAGGCAAGTGATGTTCATAATCCCTTCCGGAAGCCGCGCAGCGGCGAAAGAAAATAGCCCACCGATTTATCGGTGGGTAACCACCTTCGCTCAAAAGCTTCGGCGCGATAGGAATCGTAGCGCAGGCTGACAGCCTGCTGTATCGCCGACTGGCAGTCGGCAGGGCTTATTCTTATTTAAGTGTGAAATGAAATGATTTCTACAAAGCACCGCCGAACAAAAAGGCGTGCGGAGGCACCAAACGTTAAGTCTCCTTCGAGGTCGGAGTGAGCCGCGAGGCGCGGCTCACTGCGCCCGCGGCGGGCGCGCTCCCTTTCCAACGGCATCGTTGGGCTACGGCTGCTGTTCTTCGTTGGAAATATTAACTTCGACAGAGCTGCCAAATTTTTCCTTGAACCCCTTGACCAGGTCGCGCTCGACACTCACGAAATTCTCCGTCCGTTTTTTGCCTTTATTGGTTTGACTGAGGCAAGTCGTAATCGTTCCGGCGTCAGCGAAAACATCCAGGGTAAGCGGACGCTTCGAGGGGTCATTCAGAAAGTTGTAGCTGGCCAGCATCACCAGTTGGTCGACTTGCTCCGGCCCCCCCGCAAACCCATGCTTGCTGGCCACCGACGCCACGATATTGGTCGCGGCCATCCGGTTGGTTTCATTGTCCGGAATGGTGCATTGAACCATGTGAGCAGTCGAGCAACCCGTGATTAAGAGAAGCACAAGCGCCAGGCCGACGCGCAGCAAATGCATGGCCGGTCGATTTGCCGGAGCAGCCTGTTTGGTCCTGGTGGCCATATTTCTCGAAAGTTCGCAACTGGTGGAATGGTGCGCGCTGCAGGGTTCGAACCTGCGACCCCTTCCGTGTGAAGGAAGTGCTCTACCACTGAGCTAAGCGCGCAATGCGGCAGAAAGATAAGACGGATGCACAGGGCGGGCAAGATTTTTTGATTTTTGTTGAGCAGCCCAAGGAAGCGCAGGAGACGAGGTGAGGAGTCTCTGACTTTACACCTCGTCAAGTTTTAAGACTTCTCACGTCGTCTCCTACCGAAAAAAAATCCCCATCCCGCGAGGGGATGGGGACTGGAACCAACTTACTGGAGGAACGGAACTAAAATCTCCAGGTCAAATCCGCTTGCAGCAGATGATAGTTTTTGATCGGGTTGATGCCGGGGAGGTCGAAGTTGCTGCCGCCGGTGCCGAGGTTGTTGTCGATGCGGTTGGCGTAACCCGCGCGGACGGTGCCGATGATGGCGTCGGTGAAGCTGTAAGCAAAAGCGCCATAAACGCCCTCGAGATTCGCGCGGCCTTCAAAGAAGTCGGAATCGATGAGGTTCACGTCGAGCGCATATTGTTCGATGTGCTGCCAGTAAACGCGCGCTTCCCAGGTGTTCTTCTTGGACGTCGAGCCGTAGACCAAACCCTGCGTCGGGCCATAAACGGGGCCTTCGTTGCCGATGCCAATGCCGATCTGGTAGGCCATGTTATTGCCGGTCGCGGGACCGGACAGGCCGGGGAATGAGCCGCCCGTGCCGCCGCCCGCAGCAAATGCCGCGCGCGCGCGATCGTCGCCGTCGATGTTGTAGCCAAAATCACCGAAGGCGCGGAGATGATAGTTACCGAGCTTCAGGTTGAATTCCGCCGGCAATTCGAACACCAGCAGGTTGTTGATGCCGTTTTCATTGAATGCAGCCGTCGCGCCGGTCGTGCCGGGGTTCGCGCCCGTGGCGCTGCCCTGGCCAACGAACGGAATGTTCAAGCCGTTGGCGCTGCCGTGGCCGGTGTAGTTATACAGCGTCGGGGCCAATTTGAAGGACATGTCGTTGTCCAACTTGACCGTCGCGCCCAACTGCCAGGCCAGAATGAACGTGTCGCTGGAAGGAATCTGCCGGTCCGGATTGGTGTCCTGGTAAATGAACTGCCCGGCGTCGGCAAACAAATCGACATTGCCGAGCGTGAGCTTGAATTTTTCAAACGCGCCTTCCGGGGAAATGTCCGAATCCCACACCATGGGAGTCGTGTAGAGCGGCATCGGCATGCGGCCGACAGTCATTTCGTAATAATCGGCGGGATGCCAATTGAGATAGACCTGGCCGATGTCGAGGAAGTCACTGGTTTTGTCCGAAGGCGTGCCACCGCCGGCTGAGTTGGCTTTCCCGTCGTCATCCGCAAAAGTCACCCAGGGGGAGCGGGGATTCGCGGCGGTTTCCAGGCGAATGCCGTAGCTGAAGCTGTCATACAAATCGCCCTTGATGCCAAACCGCAACGCGTAACGGAAGCGCTCGCGATAATACGTATCGCCCGGCGTCAAGCCGGCGGCCTTGGGATTGTCGGCGCCGCGGTACTCATAGCGGAACCGCACGTCGCCGTACAGATTGACGCTCTTGATGGCATCGCTGATTTTGAGTTTCGACATCGCCGTGGTGGCGGAGTTGGTTTGAACTTCAGATTGAATGTCCTTCGCTTCGCCTTCCGTGAGGACGCCCTTTTTAACGAGTGCATCCAGCAGCGGGTCGGAAGCGGTGGCGCATTGTCCGGTGCCGACGGCCGTCGCGGCCGCGAGCGCCCCGGCGCCTGCCACAATCCAATGGTTCAGTCGTTGTTTTTTTCTGATGGGTTTCATGGGTGTATTGGGATCGTTCTGCGAGCGCAACTTAGGGGCCAATTGTTACGGGCAAAGGTCGCCAATGTTACAATCGCGTGACAGCCGGATTGCCCGCCGAGTGAATCAGTTTCGCCACTCCAAACGAACCTGACGCAGTGTGGCGTATGCGCGCGCTTCCGCAAAGTGACAAGCGGATGACGATTTTGAGGGAATTGTTACGAAGCTGCGGAGGCGGATTTTGCGGCTATTCAGCGGCCCTAGACTGCTTGCCAAAAGTAATCTCCGAAATGGCGGGGCAAACCTGCGGGTTTACCTCGATTCCCCGCAGGGAATCACCACCATTTCGGAAATTAATTTTGGCAACCACTCTAATTTTTCAATCTCCCATGAATCGGTTTTCTCGTCTCAAGGAGATCGTATTCACTCGATCGGCGTCAAATTGACAATCCTGAAAGGATTGGATCGCTCAGCCCAGCGTTGCGAGGAACGAGCTACGCTGGGTGCCCGGTTGCAGAAATCCCCAACCCTGAAAGGGTTGAATCGCAGTCGATTCAAGCGGCGCGGACAGAGCCCGCGCCGTCTTGAAGATGAATGGAACCGGGCGAGTCGCCCTTACGGCGCTCGCATGCCGATGACTTCGCCGGAGGGCAGGCGCACCCATTGGCCCGCGCCCGTCGGGCTTTTTTGACGGAAATGTCCGCCGTTGAAATCCAGGGTGGTCGTTTCATTTTCCTTGATGACGATCGGCACCGTGACCACGCCGTAATTCGCCACGGGAGCTTTCACGGTGTATTCGCCCTGCGGGAGCGTCACCGTGGCGGGTGATTGATAGAACGAGCCGCTGCGGTTATCCACGCGCTGGAATAATTTTCCGTCCGCGCGGTAAATGGCATAAGCCTTATGCGTTGGGAAATCCGAGCTGACCGGATTCACGGCTTCGAGCGCGGTGTAAACCACGAGGTCTCCCTGGCCCATAGGCGTGACGATTTTGCGCGGCGGCGCCAAATCCGGGCCGACCGGGTCTTTCACGACGACTGAGGGTTGCTGGGTGGCGCAGCCGGCGAATGCGGCCAGGGCGATGACAAGGAACAGGTTTTTGGCTGGATGTATTTTCATGAGTGTTGCGATTTTGAGGGATTGCGGGACGATGGGGCGGCGGACAATCCGCCGACCTGGAAATTCACGTTGGCTTCCTGGATGAGCACGTCGTAACGCGCGCTGGTTTGCGCGATTTGCGCGGAGGTCAATTCCAGTTGCGCCTGGCTCAATTCGACGATTGAACTGCTGCCGGCCTTGTAACGTGCCTGCGCCAGATCGAACGCTTCCTGGGCATGAATCACGAGTTGCTCCGTCGTCCGCAAGCGTTCGCGCGCGTTGTTCAAGTTCAGGCAGGCAATGCGCACGTCGCGAATGACATTGTCTTCCAAAGCGCGCAGCAATTCGCCGTCGGCGCTGGCGCGGAGCTCGGCTTCGTGCTGGCGCGCGGTGAAAAGTCCGCCGGCAAACAACGGCACGCTGAGTTGCAAACCGCCCGCGGCGTAAGTGTCCGGCAGGCGGTCGTCGTGAATCGGCGAGCCGCCGGCCACGCCGACCGCGGAAACGGTGGGCAGGCGCGAATCGCGTTGCGCGCGCGCGAAACGGCCCGCGGCGTCGCGCTCATCCGTCAGCGCAAGAATTTCCGGACGATCGTGCAGCGCGGAATTGATCAGCGCGGAAATGTCATTCGTATCGATGGACGCCGGCAATGGTTCCTCGACAAGGTTAAAGCGGCGGAATTCGCGGAAGCCCAGCGCGGTGGAGAGGGAGGCGAGTGAGGCGTCCAGATTGTTTTGCGCTTTTTGAAACAGCAACTGGCCTTCTTCGAGCGCGACGCGGGCGAAGCTGACGTCGATTTCGGATTTTAATTTATTGGAGGCCTGCAGCGTGACTTCGTCGAGGAGGAGTTGCCGCATGTCCAACGTTTGCTGGGCGACGCCCATGACCGATTGCGCCTGGAGCGCGCTGAAATAATCCACGTCCACTCCCAGCAACACCTGTTCGCGCGTGGCGTTGGCGTTCTGGCTTTCAGCTTCGGCGCGCAAGCGTGAACTCGCGGTCAAATTAGCGGTGCGGCCGAAATCTGTGATGAGCTGATTCACGCTGACACCTCCCGCCGCGCGATCGAACACGCTGGGATTGTTCAACCCGCCCGCTTCGATGCGCGTTTCCACCGAGTCCGCGCCCACGGCTGAACCGTAAATGTTCGCCTGCGGAAAAAATCCGGCGCGGGATTCCTTGGTCACTTCCTGCGCCGCCAGCACGCGGTAATTTGCCGCGGCAATTTGCGGATGGTTTTTCAGCGCCAAATCGTGCGCTGAAGAAAGCGTCAGCGTTTGCAGGCCGTTGGTATCCGCGGCGAACGCAGCCGCGGCGGCTGTGACCAACGAAAGCAGAGTCGTTATAAGCTTCATCCGGTTCATTGCGCGGGGGTAATGTTGGTGGCGGCGCTTGCGGCCAGGTTTTTTGCCTGTTCCTCTTTCCAGCGATAGACGACGTAATACGCGCACGGAACGATGAAGACCGTCAGCACCACCGAAAACGCCAGCCCGCCGATGATCGCGCGCGCGAGCGGCGCGTAGGCTTCGCTGCCGGCGCCGAGCGCGAGGGCCATGGGGATCAGGCCGATGAGCGTCGCGAGCGAGGTCATCAGCACCGGCCGGAGACGCACGCGGCAAGCCATCACCACGGCATCGCGCAGTGAACGGCCTTCCGCGCGGAGGCGATTGGTGAATTCCACGATCAAAATGCTGTTCGACGTCACGATGCCAACCATCATCACCACGCCCATCAGCGACATGACGTTCAGCGTGGTGCCCGTGAGGAACAGGATGACCAACACACCCGTGAGGCCCGTCGGCACCGCGAGCAGGATGAGCAGGGGATCGAGGAACGATTGGAATTGCGCGACGAGAATCAGGTAGACCAACAGCGTGGAGAGGATCAGCCCCAAACCGAAACTGCGGAACGAAACTTCCATGGCGTGCGCCGAACCCCGGATGGTCACGCGAATATTTTCCGGCGTCTTGGTATTTTTGAGAATGTTTTGCACGCCGCTCAAAACTTTGCCGACGTCCTCGTGCGCAGGAGACACGTAGACGTCAATCACGCGGCGCAATTGATAATGATCCACCTCGGTGGGCGATTCGATGCGACGAAGTTTGCTGACGTTATCGAGCCGCGTTGCCGCGTGGGAATTGGGCGCGCGCAACGGCACGGAAGAAAGGTCCGCGAAGGATTTGATGAAGCCCTCGGGATATTGAACGGTCAGCATGTAATCGTTGCCGCTCTTGGGATCCACCCAGAAGCTCGGCGCAATCATCTGGTCGGACGTGAGCGCGGTGATGACGTTGCCGACGATTTCCTTTTCGCTCAGGCCCAGTTCGCTCGCGCGGACGCGGTCGATATCCAGTTTCAGCGCCGGATAATCCACATCCTGCGGCACGAGGACATCGCTTACGCCCGGCAACGCGCCGGCCTGCCGGGCAATCTCGATCGCGGTTTTGTGGGCTTCCTCGAGATTGCTGCCGCTGACTTGAATGTCGAGCGGCGCGGGCATGCCAAGGTTCAGCACGGCATCCACGAGCCCACCGGTTTGAAAATAAGCGTCGAGTTGCGGGAGGTCCTTGCGCAATTTCGCCCGCACGCGATTCATGTATTCAAAGCTGCTCACCTTGTGGCCGTCCTCCAAACCGACCTGCACGAACGCCGTGTGCGGACCGGAATTGGGCGTGTAGATGGAGGAGAAACCGGGCGTCACGCCGATGTTGGAGACGAGGATTTTCAATTCATTTGTCGGCACGGTGTCGCGCACGAGTTGCTCCACCTGGCCGATGAGTTTGTCCGTCACATCGAGCCGCGTGCCGGTCGGTGCCTTGAGGTTGATGACGAATTGGCTGGGGTCGGTGCGCGGAAAATAGGCGCGGCCGACCAGCGGATACAACCCGAGGCTAAGAACGAAAATCCCGGTGATGCCCAGCACGGTCGCAGCCGGCCGCAGCAGGCTTTTGTTCAACGTGCCTTCGTAGCGATTCAACATGCCGTTGAATTTCCGGTTGAACCAGGCGTTGAATTTTTGGCCCCAGTTTTTCGGAGCGTGACCTTCTTCATGGCCGTGATGACCCTTGATCCATTTCGCGCAGAACAACGGCACCACCGTCAGCGCCACGACGTACGAAGCGAACAGCGAAAGAATCACCGACAACGCGAGCGCGCTGAACAGGAAGCGGCTGACACCGTAAAGGAAGGTGACCGGGAAAAACACGACGGCGGTCGTCAGTGTGGCCGCGAGCACGGGCAGGGCGACCTCGCGACCGCCACGTTCGGCAGCGACCTCGGGCGTTTCGCCGAGTTCGAGATGCCGGAAAATATTTTCGAGCACCACAACCGAGTTATCGATCAGACGCGAGAACGCCAGTGCGAGCCCGCCCAGAACCATGGCGTTGATCGTGTTATCGCCCAGCGACAGCGCGATGAACGCCGCCAGCGCGGAAAGAGGAATCGATAAGAACACCGCCGCCGTGGCCCGCATGCTGCCGAGAAAAATCAGGATCATCAGCCCGGTCAATATCAGCCCGATCGCGCCCTCGTGAATGAGGTTATCAATGGCGCTGCGGACGAAGACGGATTGATCGAACACGACCTTCGTCACGAGTTGTTTCGGCACATCGAGCAAATGATCCACGCCGCTTTTGATGCCGTTGACGACCGCGATGGTGTTGGCATCGCCGCCTTGCTTCAACACCGGCAAATACACCGACGGCTGGCCGTCGACGCGGACGATGTTGTTCTGGATTTGCGATGCGTCCTTCGCCTCGCCGACGTCCGCCACCAGCACCGAGGCGTTGTTGACGGTTTTCAGCGGCAACGCATTGATGTCCGAGATGGCGTTGATCTGGCTGTTCGCGTAAAGGTTGTAATCGAACGGACCGATCTTCACATCGCCCGCGGGCAAAATGAGATTCGCTTCGTTCACGGTACGCACGACATCCATCACGCTCAACTGGTGCGCCTCCAGTTTCAGCGGGTCCACGTAAACCATGATTTGGCGGTACCTTCCGCCGAAGGGCTGCGGCACCGAGGCGCCGGGAACGTTCGCGATCTGGTTGCGCACGTCGTATTGGCCGATGTCGCGTAATTTCGCCTCGTTCAATCCCTCGCCCTTCAACGTGACGAGGCAGACCGGCAAACTGGACGCGTCGAATTTCAACACCACCGGCGGCAATGTGCCGGGCGGAAGTTTTCGCAAATCCGCCATGGCGAGATTCGCGATGCTGGTCACCGCGGAATCGGCGTTGAAGCCCGGTTGAAAATAAATTTTGATCAAGCTGACACCGGGCAACGAGCGCGACTCAATATGATCCACGCCGCTCGCCAGGGTGAAGAACCGCTCGAACCGTCCAGTGATGTCCGTCTCGATTTGCTCCGGCGGCATGCCGGAGAAAAACGTGGCGACCACGACCACGGGGATTTTTATCGGCGGAAACAAATCCACGGGCATTTTCACCATGCTCGTCACGCCGATCACGCACGTGGCGAGGCAGAGGACGATGATCAGGTAGGGATAACGAATCGAAAAACGTGACATGGATCAGGACTTTCTTTTCACAGCGGCGCGAAGTTTTTGAATCGAAAATTCCGGCGAACGGCACAGCGCAATCAGCGCCTGTTCCTCGGCGTTGATGCGCGCCGCGACGGACGGAATCAGCGGCGCGATATCCAGCGGGATGCCCTGCACGCCGTGCAAATCGCCGTGCAACAAATCGCCAGGGCGGATTTTCAATCCATCCACCGCGACCGGTTTGCCCATTTCAACGATGTGCACATACGCGTGTGAGACTGCGACGCTCCCCGCGAAATAATGAAAGCCCGCGCTCTCAGCGGCGGGAATGTCGCGCACGGACCCGTTCGTGACCACGCCCGAGCAATGCAACGCGCGCAGGATATTCATGTGGACCGCACCCACCAGCGACCCGAGGCCGGGACGCGCGGAAACGTCCTCCACCACCACGACCCGCGGCGCCGGCAGCGACGCGATGTAATCCCACCAGTCCGTGCGGTCGGTGTACAAATTCCCGGTGGTCGGTGGGGACGAGCCGCGAATTTTGATCGTCGCGGCGTAACCAATCATCGGCTGCAACTGCGGGAACAGGCAGCGGACGTGGTGGCCCATGAAACCCTCGTTGCGCAGGCGCTCGTGAAACGTCTCGATGGCATTGGCCAGCGTGCACGCATCCAGCCGGCGCAAGGATTCCAATTGTTCAAACGTGAGGGACTTCATGAAACGAAAAATTTCCTATTGCGCGGCGAGAAGATTGGCGAGTTTGGGCTCCACCTTTTCGCCGGGCTTTAGTTGCGACGTGTTGCCGATCGCCACCAGGTCCCCTTCGTTCACGCCGGAAAGCACTTCGTAACTCGTCGGCGTTTCCATGCCGAGCGTGATGGTGCGTTGTTCCACTTCGTGGTTGGCGTTCACGATGAGCACGGTGGATTTCCCGGCGCTGACGGCTTCGACCGGAATCGCCACTGCATGCGGCCGCTGGTCGGCTTTCAACACCACCGTGGCATACATGCCGGGAATCAGTTCCAGTTTCGGATTCGGCACTTCCATTTCCACGGTCATCGTCCGCGTCGTGTCATCCACGCGATCGGTGAACCGCGAAATTTTTCCGGTGAACGTTTTATCGCCGAGCGACTCAATCTGCACGTCCACCGGGTCGCCCACGTGGACGTTCTGCACGTTATCCACCGAAACCGGAAAATCGAGGCGCAGTTGATAATTATCCGAGAGCCGCAGCAGCGGTTGGGCTTGCGAGGCCGTGCCCGCCTGGATCATCGAGCCGGGATCGGTGTAGCGGCGCGTCACCACGCCGTCGAAAGGCGCCGTGATCTTCGTGTAATCGATCAGAGTCTGGCATTTCTCGACCTCGGCTTTCGCTGCGGCGATGGCGGCGGAGGTGTCGCTGTCACGCGATTCAGCCGTATCCAAATCCTGCTGCGCGACGAGATTCGGATGTTCCTGGTTCACGGCCGTGAGGCGCGAATAGGCGAGATGCGCGTTGCGATAATCGGCCTCGGCTTTTTTTTCGGTGGCCACGGCATTGTCGAATTCCTCTTTGAGTTCGGGAATCTCGATGGTCGCCAGCAATTGGCCGGCCTTCACCCGATCGCCGATATCCACGGTTATTTGCTGGAGATACCCCGAAACTTTGGCGTGCAGTTCCACTTCCGTGTAAGGCCGGAACTCCGCGGGAATTTTGATTTCCCGCGCCAAATCTTCGCGCGTGACTTTCACGACCGCGACGGACGGAACCGTCGGCGCGTTGTCCGTAAGTTTCGCCTTCCCGGATTTCGATGTGGCCAAAAGAACAATCACCACCGCCACGGCGACGGTTAACACGGAAAGAGCCTGGACTTTAAAATGGCGGAATTTTTCTTTCATGGCTTGGGTGTTTTGCAATTGGAAATGTCACGGGGCGCGTCGGAATTTCTCGGCGGCTGGGCGAGCGGGAGCTTCACGCGAAAACGGCTGCCTTTTCCCACGGCGCTTTCCACTTCCACTTCCGCGCCATGCGCCGTGCAGATGGATTTAACGATGGAAAGCCCGATGCCCGCGCCGCCTTCGTTGCGCGTGCGTGCTTTGTCGACGCGGAAAAACCGGTCAAAAACGTGCGGCACCGCATCCGCCGGAATGCCAATGCCGCTGTCGGTGACGTCCAGGATCGCGTGGCCGTTTTGCCGCGAGACGTTCAATTGAATCGAGCCGCCGCCGGGCGTGTATTTGATGGCGTTGTCGAGCAGGTTGACCACGACCTGTTTCAAACGCGAGCGGTCGCCTTCGACCACCACCTTTTGCACCGGCGCGCATTGGACGCTGATGCCCTTGTCCTCGGCCAGCAGGTTCATTTGGTCGGCGGTGGTGGCGGCCAGTTCGGCGAGATCCACTTTCACCCATTCCATTTTCGCTTCGCCCGCATCCAACCGCGACAAGGCCACTAATCCTTCGACGATGTCCGTCAGCCGCTCCACTTCCTCAAGCATGCTGCCAATCATGTCGCGCGTGGATTTGTCGAAACGTGAGTCGCGGCCAAGATTTTCCAGTTCGCCGCGCAACACCGTCAACGGCGTGCGCAATTCATGCGAAGCGTCGGCGACGAACCGTTTGGAATTTTGCAATGCATCTTCGATGCGCGAAATCATGCGGTTTAGCGAAATGGAAAGACGTTCCACCTCATCGCCGGTGCGTGAAACGGGCAGGCGTTCGCTGAGATTGTGATGAGTGATCTGCTCGGCTTTGTGCGCGATTTCTTCCACGGGCCGCAGCGAGCGGCGCACGAGGAAATAACCGCCGAGGATGGCGATGGCGAGCGCGACCGGCAACCCGAAGGAAAGTTGTACGAACAAATGACCGAGCATGGTCGAAACCGGCGCCAGCGGCACGCCGACTTCCACGAGGTATTGTTGATGATCGGCCGTGGTGTAATTGATGGCGGCGATGATCATTTCGTCGCCGTCGGGCAGGCGGAGCTTGCGCGAAAATTCCTTTTCGGCGGAAGGTTCTAGCGCCGGCAAATGCGTGGGATCAAAGCTTTGATCTTTGGGCATGCCGGAGGCATAAACCACCGTGCCGTCGTGGCGGGTCACGCGGATGAATCGGTCGTTCACTTCCGGCTCATAACGATCCTTGACGTCATACGCGAACGCGCTTTCGCCGGTCGCCCCGATATGCGGGACCATCGTATCCGCGATTTGCTGTGCGCGCCGCGCCTGCGTCTCGCGAAGATCATTCTCGAGAAACCGCCGGAGATCGAAATACATCAGCGTGCCGAGCAGGACGAACACCACCGTCAACAGGCTCGCGTACCACGTCACCAGGCGGAAGCTAAGCGAGCGCGTGTTCATGTTTCCACCTCGTCCGTCAGGCAATAACCCATCCCGCGCACGGTGCGAATCAATTTCGTCGGGAAGGCGTCATCCACTTTTTCGCGGAGATGGCGCACGTAAACATCCACGATGTTCGTGAGGCCCTCAAAGCTCTGGTCCCAGACGTGCTCGATGATCATCGTGCGCGAAAACACGCGGCCGGGGTTGGTCGCGAAATATTCCAGCAACGAATATTCCTTGGCGGTCAGGTCAATGCGCTTGCCCGCGCGGCGGACTTGTTTCGAAAGCCGGTCCACTTCGAGATCGGCCACGCGCAACACGCTCGAGCGATTCACCGGGCCGCGGCGCAAAAGCGCCCGGACGCGCACGAGCAATTCCGCGAACGCAAACGGCTTGGTCAGGTAATCATCCGCGCCCGCATCAAAATTCTGCACCTTCTCGTCGGTGGCATCGCGCGCGGTGAGAATCAAAATCGGGATCGTCGAATTTTTCCGGCGAATGCGCCGCAGGATTTCCGTGCCGCTCAATTTCGGCAGCATCAAATCGAGAATCGCCAGGTCGTATTCGTAGGCCGTGGCCATTTGCCAGCCGGTCTCGCCGTCATGCGCCACATCCACGGCCAGGCGTTCGGCCTTGAGACCGCGCGCGACCATGTCGGCCAGCTTCACTTCATCTTCGACTAAAAGGATTCGCATACGACGTTCGACATTGAAATAGACCAATTGTTTATTAAAAGCCGCCGAATGGCGGATTAAAATCCGTTAAGAATCGAGAGACGACCCGACGTGAAGCGGCTTTGGTAACTCAATTTACCACGGGACGAAGCCGCGAGGAAGGACAAGCGCAGGTGCCTGCACGGCTGGGATTTAGCCTCGAAGCGCTCGCTAATCCCGCCGCTGGTGGGCGAGTGCTCGCGCGCCGCCCGAAAAACCGAAATACATCGCGTCGTCAACATCCTCGACCCACCAGATGATTACCGATTTGGAAGGCGGAAGGGCTGGCGCACTCCAAACCTCGCGGAAGAATGTCTCGCGCTCCCTGACTCGCGCCAGCGTCTTGGACTGCGCCAGCCCTCTGGCGCTTTTTACCAGGCGCCGAGAGGAACACAAATTTCAGAAACTTCTATGACTTGAAAAGAATACGCCGTTGTGAGATTCACTCAGGCATCCGTTATCCACGCCATGAAAACCAAACTCGCATCGCTCATCGCCTTGGCCCTGATGGTACTCGCGCCTACTGCCCGCGCGCAGGAAGCCACCAACAAACCCTCCATTTTCGTCTGCGGCGATTCGACTTCGAAAAATTCCGGCAAAGGCAAGAGCGGCGAATCCGTTGCCGGCTGGGGCACGCCCATCGCGGAATATTTTGACGCGGCGAAGGCCACCATCAAAAACGTCGGTCACGCGGGGAAATCCAGCCGCACCTATTACGACGGCGACTGGCCGAATGTACTGCCGCAAATCCACGCGGGCGATTACGTGCTGCTCGTCTTCGGCATCAACGACGGCACCACGCCGCCCGGTCTCGGCGACGAAACCGTCATGCAAAAGGGCCAGCCGGTTCACACGTACGGCTGGTATATGTCGAAGATGGCGACCGATGCGCGCGAAAAGGGCGCGCACGTTTATCTGCTGACCGTCACCACGCGCAACATTTGGAGCAATCCCAAAGTGAAATATCGCGACGCCACACCGATCGATCCCTTGCCGGCGGATTACGATCCCAAGCTGGATAAAATCGAGCGCGGCACCGGCGGCGGCAAATTCACGCAATGGACAAAAGACATCGGCCAGAAATTGCATTTGCCCGTGTTCGATCTTACGAATTTTTGCGCGGACAAATACGAAGCGATGGGCCGCGAGGCGGTGGATAAGCTTTACAGCGACCACAATCACACCTACGTCCCCGGCGCGGAAATCGTCGCGTCATCGATCGTCTCGGGGCTGAAAGCGTTCAAGAACAGTCCGTTCGTTCCGTTACTTTCGGACAAGGGTAAAACCGTCCCGGCGGCGGACGCAAAATACGTAAGCGACAACGCTGCGCCGGTCGCGACGAATTAACCCCCAAAACGATCTTTTAGCTGTGGGTTGGTAGGGCGCGTCGCTCCGCGCGCGCCGTTTTCAGGAGCAAACAGCAAGGAATTAAACAAAAGGGAACGAGGAGAACTAAGACTGTCTCATCCATACTTTGTTATCTTCGTTCCCTTCTGTAAAAATCCGTGTTCATCGGTGTCCATCCGTGGTTAAAAATTCCCGTTCTGAAATCTGAAATCTAAAATTTCAAATTTGTAATTCTTGCCGGGGCAAACGCATTAAAATTTATGGGAAACCCGCCTAAATCCGTAGCGCAGATTTGTAATCTGCGTGCGTCGCAATTGTCCGAGGACTCATGTAAATGCGTGAGCCCCATAATTCTTTCCCCGCCTTCGTTCCCTTCTGTGAAAACCTTTCGGCGCGTGGATCGACGCGCCCTACCACCCGGAATATTTTATAACGCGCTCTTAACCTTGTGTCCGCGGCCAACGTCCATCCTCCCATGAAACCGTTCATCGGCTATTTGCTTGTTTGCGTTTTCGCTATTTCCGCGCGAGCCGCGGATGCGCCGCCGGCCCTTCAAATCAGCGATATTCCTCGCGCCACCCAAATGGGCAACCCACCCGCGCCGGAAGGCGCTCCCGGCAACGGCAGATATTTTCCGCCCGCGCCGGCGCATCCCGATTTGCCGACGCTGTGGTTGATCGGCGATTCGACGGTGCGCAACGGCACGCTCGGCGACGGTTCCAATTTGAATCAATGGGGCTGGGGTGCGCCCCTCGTGGCCTATTTCAATCCGGAAAAAATCAACGTGGTGAATCGCGCGTTCGGCGGCACGAGCAGCCGCAGCTTTTACACCGGGTTCTTCTGGCAGAATTTGCGGCCGCAAATCAAAAAGGGCGATTACGTCATCCTGCAATTCGGCGCGAACGACAACGGCGGCGCGGCCGGCAAAGGCGCGTTGAAAGGCGTCGGCCCCGAAACTGAAGACATCGCGCGGAACGGAAAAACGGAAACGGTCCGCACGTTCGGCTGGTATCTGGAACAATTCGTGAAGGAAACCCGCGCGCAGGGCGCCACGCCGATTATTTGCTCGCTGACGCCGCGCAAAAATTGGACCAGCGACGGCCATTTCCGCCGCGACAACACCACGCACGTGGCGTGGGCCGCCGAGGTGGCGAAATCCACCGGCACGCCGTTCGTGGATCTTTATGAACTCATCGCGCGGAAATATGAATCGTTCGGCCAGGAAAAAGTGACGGCGCTCTACGTGCCCTCGCCGAAAGAAAATCTGCACACCGGTTGGGATGGCGCCGTCGCCAATGCCGAATGTGTCATCGCCGGTCTCAAAGGTTTGCAGGAAGATCCGCTCGCGCCTTACTTCTCCGCGCGGGCGAATGATGTGAAGGCGGTCGCGATTGAAGCGGCGGTGAAGAAGCAGATTCAATGAGCATAGCTGCGGAGCAGCGTTAGATGGTAGCCCACGGCGTGAGCCGTGGGAAGCGTGTGAGAAGTGGAGCCCCGGTAGGGGCGAAGGAATATTGGTCTTCTTTCGCCGCTCCGCCGCTCTGTTCGTGATGTTTATTTTCCCACGGCCTACGCCCTTGTTTTGGAAAGGCAATTACGATTTTCCAATGTTGGTTTCTGCTCGTGCGTTTTCAAGCGCATTCACATTGGTTAAAAGCGGTAGAGGGCTACCACAGTCCGGGACGCTCTGCGACGGCACGCCGCCTGAGGCAGCGCGGGAGCGTCCCGGACTGCGCCAGCCCTCTGGCGCTCTTCATTGGAGCGTTGCCTAAGCAAGCATCTTAAAAACCTGCATTTTCGGGCTCAAACCAAGTCCGAAGCACCATCCTGTTTTCTAACCAAATCAAAAAAAGACAGGGGTAATGATAAGGGCTCACACCGTGGCCTACCATCTGCCAGTACCTCGTGGCTGGAAAACGTTTTTTAACCGTTCTATAGCGATTGCCAAAATAGATCTCCGAAAAGAACGGCTCAATCGAGAACCCCGACATTTTGTGAAGCGTTCGGACCATCCACAGCCATCGGTCTCCCTCTTCGCCGCGAAGCGGGGGAGAGGGTCAGGGGAGAGGTCGGGCTTAGGGGCGAAGCTTCGGCCTTCTATCCGGAAATCTATTTTGGCAATCGCTATAGCCCTTCCCATTCCAAATTAAACTGGATTTCCGGGCTTTTTCAGCGCTCAATTGTGTCAGTTTGAAATCTGTGCCCACTCCATTCGCGAGTCTGAATTTTAAAATCGCCGGCTTCCGAATTCTTCTCGCCGTGGCTTTGTTTTCCTTCGCGGCGTTCGCATCGGGTGAAACACTTCCGGCGCATCCGAATTTTTTTCAACGTTCATGGAAAACTGAAAACGGTCTGCCCGACAATGCCGTGACCGCCATTGTGCAGACGCACGATGGTTACCTTTGGGTCGGGACCTACGGCGGATTGGGCCGCTTTGACGGCGTGCAGTTCACGAATTACAACAGCGCCAGCGAGCCGGAATTGCAAAGCGACCGCATCACCGCCTTGTACGAAGATCACCATGGCGTATTATGGATCGGCCACGAACGCGGCGACCTCACATGTTATCACAACGGAAAATTTGAAGCGCAAAATGTCCACGAAAGCGGCTCGCGCCGGCGCATTTCGGCGATTCGCACGGATGACGTTGGCGATGTTTGGATGCTGAGCGAGGAGGGCACGCTCCTGCGGGTGCGCGACGGCAACCGGTGCGCGTTGCCCAATAACGACGGCGTGGTGTTGACGGCTCAGGACGGCGTCGGTCATCTCTGGGTGGTCAGCGGCGGCAAGCTCGCGATGCTCAGCGGTGGCCAGCTCAAATCCGATGCCGATACCTTCGGCGGTTACGTGCAGGGCATTTGTGCGAGCCGCGATGGCGATATATGGGTGGTCAGCGACAACCTGGTCAGGAAATTCCGTGGTCAAACGGTGGTGGATAGCCGCGGCGCGAATCCCTGCAATGGAAATGTCTCCGTGATGTTCGAGAACAGCCGCGGCACGCTGGTCATGGGCACAACGCGGGACGGCATTTATCTGTTGGACACGAATCGGACGGTGTTGCACTTCGACCAGGCCAACGGTTTCCCGAACAATTGGGTCCGCTGCATGATCGAGGATCGCGAGAAAACCTTGTGGGTGGGCTCGGGCAGCGTCGGCCTCACCGCCTTGCGGGAGGGAAAAGTCGAAACGCTCGACACGCCCGACCACTGGCAGAATCGCGTGGTGCTCTCCACCACCGTTTCCCGCGACGGCGCGATTTGGGGCAGCAGCGAGGGCGCCGGAATTTATCGGTTCCTCAATAATCAATGGACCAATTACGCCGATAGCGCCGGGCTTTCGAACCTGTTCGTTTGGAGCGTGTCACAGGATGCGCAGGGCCGCATCTGGGCGGCGACGTGGGGCGGGGGAATCTATTATCAAAAGGACAATCTGTTCGTGACGCCGCCCGGTCTTGAGAATGACCTGACGCCGATGGCTGCGACATTGCAAGCGACGGACGGCTCCACCTGGATCGGCACCGGCAGCGGCTTGATCCATTATCGAAACGGCGTGGTGCAACAATTCGGCGACCAGGAAGGATTGAAAGTGCCGGACGTGCGGGCCATTGCGGAAACGGCCGACGGCACCGTTTGGTTCGGGATGCTCGGCGGCGGCCTGGGCCGGCTGCAAAACGGCACGATCAAACAATTTCAAAAAACCGACGGCCTCTCGAGCGATTACGTCCAGAGCCTGCACGTGGACTCCGATGGCGCGGTATGGATCGGCACCTATGGCAGCGGATTGAACCGGTTCAAGGACGGGAAATTCGTGAAGATCACGAGCGCAGCCGGACTTCCGAACAATTTCATTTGCGCCATCGAGGAGGATGAGCGGGGGAATTTCTGGATCAGCTCGCACAATGGCATCGCGCGCATTTCGAAAAAATCACTAAACGATTTTGCGGACGGAAAAACCACGGCCGTCACCTGCCTAACCTACGGCGAAGGCGACGGGTTGCCCTCCATCGAGTGCTCCGGCGGGCTCCAGCCGGCGGCTGGCAAACTGGCCGATGGCCGCATTTGTTTTACCACGAGCAAAGGGATCGTGATCGTCGACCCTTCGGACACGAAGGTGAATCAACTGCCGCCGCCGGTCGTCATTGAGGAAATCATCGTGAATGGCCACGTGGTCAGTCCCGGCGGGTCGAGTCTGCAATCGACCCTGGAAATTCCCCCCGGCCAGCAACGGTATGAGATCCATTTCACTGGATTGAGTTTTGTGGCGCCGGAGAAAATGCAATTCCAATACCGGCTCCTCGGCTGGGAAAACGAATGGGTCAACGCCGCCAACGAAAAACGCGTGGCGGAATACAGCTACCTGCCGCCCGCGCATTACACCTTCGAAGTCCGCGCCTGCAATAGCGACAACGTGTGGAATCCCGTCGCGGCTTCGTTCACCATGGATGTGCTGCCGCACTTCTGGCAGACGTGGTGGTTTGATCTGGTGACCGCACTGGTGGCGGTGGCATTGGTCGTGAGCGTCGTTTGGTATTTCTCGCGGCGCCGGCTGCGCCGCAAACTGGAAGACATCCAGCGCCAGCAAGCCATCGAACGCGAACGCACCCGCATCGCGAAAGACATCCACGATCATCTGGGCGCAAATCTTACCCGCATTTCGCTGTTGAGCCAGTCCGCGCAGGGTGAATTGCAAAATACCACCCAGGCCGCCGCGCAACTCGAGCGCATCTACGACACCTCGCGCGAATTAACCCGCTCGATGGACGAAATCGTCTGGGCCGTCAACCCGCAGCACGACACGCTGGACAGCCTGGCGAGTTACCTCGGCAATTTCGCGCAGGAGTATCTCGTCTCACTGCACATTCGTTGCCGCCTGGAAGTCCCGCTGCAATTGCCCCACTCGCCCATCACCGCCGAAGCGCGCCATAATATTTTCCTCGCGTTCAAGGAAGCCCTCCACAACGTGGTTAAACATTCCGGCGCCACCGAAGTTTCCGTTTTCCTGACGTTGGACGGCGATACCGCGACGATTGCCTTGAGCGACAATGGCAAGGGCTTCGATCCGGCCAGCATTGCGCCGCGTCCCGGCCGCGGCAACGGCCTGAAAAACATGGCGCAACGTCTGGAAAAAATCGGCGGCCGATGTACCGTGCATAGCCGGCCCAACGGCGGCACCGAAATCAAGTTCTCGCTGAACGTCGTCATCGAGGCGCAGAAGTCCCTGTGATTCAAGGGGAATCGTGTAATGAATATACGGGACATGACTTAACAACCGGCAGGTTTAAGATGAGCCAAAGTTTAAAAAAAGTGAGTATTTCGGTCGCAATTGTGGAAGATGATGTGCCTGCCCGCGAAATCCTCGCCGGCTGGATTCGCAATGCCGACGGCTTCAAATTGATCGGGGACTATGACGATGCCGAGTCTGCCATTGCCGAGTTGCCCGCGCTGAAACCTTCCGTCGTTTTGTTCGATATTAATTTGCCCGGCATCAATGGCATCGAGTGCGTGCGCCGGTTGAAACCGCGTTTGCCCGACACGCAATTCGTAATGGTCACCGTTTACGAAGACGTGAATCACATTTTCGACGCGCTCGCCGTGGGCGCCAGCGGCTATTTGCTCAAGCAAACCAAACGCCAGGAATTGCTCGATGCGCTCCGGGACGTGCACGTCGGCGGTTCGCCGATGAGCAGCCAGATCGCGCGCAAGGTGGTTCAATCCTTTCGCCGCCATGAATCCGAAACCGCCGGCGGCGGCGATGACCTGGCGTTGTCCCAGCGCGAGCGCGAAGTGCTCGAGTTGCTCGCGCGCGGCTTTCTCTACAAGGAGATTGCGGACAAACTCCAAATCGGCGTCGCGACGGTGAACACTTACATCCGTCGCATTTACGAAAAGCTGCACGTCCGTTCGCGCGCCCAGGCCGTCGCCAAATACACGCATCTGCCGATGGGTTCGACGCGTTAGGATTCAGCCGAAAGCGTCCGGGAGGCGTTCACGGCACTCTTAAATTTGCCGGCAGTCTGATTCAATATGGAGATTCGATGGCATGGATCGAGATGCCGCGCGTTGTTACAATGCGCGCGCGGTTTTTTTTGCCTGTCGATTCTGATTTTCCTGAAGGTTCATGGTTCGTGGGCGGCGGAAATTCCGTCCAATGCCCCATCCCCGCTCAAAGTCGTCGGCACGAATATTCTTAACCGCCGCGGCGAGCCCGTTCTGCTCCGCGGCGTCAATGCGGCCTCCCTGGAATGGACCAGCGACGGGCAAGGACACATTCTCAAGACGATCGACACCGCCATTAAAGAGTGGCACGTGAACATCATTCGCCTGCCGCTCTCGCAGGATCGTTGGTTCGGCAAAGGGCCGGAACAAACCGATGGCGGCAAGTCCTACCGCGCGCTCGTGCAACAAGCGGTCGACACCTGCGCCACCCAGAAGTGCTACATCATCCTCGATTTGCACTGGTCCGATTGCGATCAATGGGGCGCGGACATCGGCCAGCATTCCATGCCCGATTCCAACAGCGTTGCGTTCTGGCAGGATTTCGCGCCGGTGTATGCGAATCACCCCGCCGTGCTCTTCGATTTATACAACGAACCGCACGATGTCTCGTGGGACGTCTGGCTCAAAGGCGGACCCATCACCGACAAACCCAATGGCTGGCATATGGGACCGCCAAAAAAATTCCACGCCGTCGGCATGCAGCAACTCCTCGATACCGTGCGCGCCACCGGCGCGAAGAATGTGGTCATCGCGGGCGGGTTGGATTGGGCGTATGATTTTTCGGGAATTCTCGCTGGCCGCCAGCTTTCCGACCCGAACGGCAACGGCGTGATTTACGCGAACCATTGCTACGACAACAAACACGACAGCGTCGACACGTGGATTCGCAACATGGAGAAAGCCAGCGCGAAATTGCCGGTGATCGTCTCTGAATTCGGCGGCAACTCCGGCCCCAGTCACGTGGTGCCGTCGGACAATTGGCTGCTCCACGTGATGCGCGCGCTCGACGAGCATCATTGGTCCTGGACGGCCTGGGACCTCCACACCAGCGCGCGGCCGAATTTGATTTCCGATTGGGATTACACCCCCACGCCGGGTTTTGGCGTTTACGTGAAAAAAGCCTTGGCAGACTCGGCCACCAATCGAATAAAATAACGTGTCGCCCTCACCATCAGGCAGGGAAAATCTCGAAGCCTCAACCAAATCACAATCCCCGCGTGCGCGCGACCACGCGCCCTCGCCCTCGCCCTCGCCCAACGCAGGCACAACTTCCCCCTCTCCCATCGGATGGCAGAGGGCAGGGGTGAGGCTCGGCCCATTGGGTGTTGGTTATTCGATATTGGATGTGCTTTGTAGAAACCATTTTTTTGTCGCGAAGCGACGGCGGAAATTAGCCAGCCACGCAGTGGCTGGAAATCTCGGCGTCACCTCACGTCCCGAAAGGACGGGGGAAACGATGTGCTTTTCCAATGTCCTTTCAGGACATAGCTCCAACATCGTCATACCAGCCACCTTGTCGCTGGCTAATATCCTGGTGTCGCTTCGCGACAGGAAAAGATCTCTACAGAGCATGTTGGATGTTCGACGTTTCCCATTCTGGAATTGCCCTAACCAGCCATGAAACTCCACTCCCTTGATCTCTCGATCATCGTTGGCTATTTCCTCATAGTCATCCTCATCGGCCTGTGGGTTTCGCGCCGCGGCTCCAAGGACATGGATTCCTATTTCCTCGGCGGCAAAACGCTCCCGTGGTGGATGCTCGGCATCTCGGACGCCTCCGGCATGTTCGACATCAGCGGCACGATGTGGCTCGTCTACATCCTGTTCGTTTACGGATTGAAAAGCCTTTGGCTGCCGTGGCTGTGGCCGGTGTTTAACCAGATTTTCCTCATGATGTTCCTCAGCGGCTGGCTGCGCCGTTCGAACGTGCTCACCGGCGCGGAATGGATTCAAACCCGCTTCGGCCAGGGCCGCGGCGCCAACCTCGCGCACCTCAGCGTCGTGTTCTTCGCGCTCGTGAATGTTATCGGCATGCTCGCGTACGCCTTCAAAGGCATCGGCAAATTTGCCGTCGTGATGTTGCCCTTCCATTTTTCCGACGCGAAGACCGGGGTGTTCACCGATGAAAATATTTACGCGCTGATCATCCTCGGGCTGACCGCGATTTACGCCATCAAAGGCGGCATGGTCAGCGTGGTCATCACCGAAGTGATGCAATTCACGATTTTAACGCTCACCTCCATCGCCATCGGGCTCATTGCGATTCACAAAGTTTCGCCCGACCTCATTCACCAGGCGACACCGGCCGGATGGAGTAATCCGTTCTTCGGCTGGAAACTCGATCTCGATTGGCGGGGGATTCTCGACAAGGCGAACGACGCGATTCATTCAGACGGCAACGAACTCTTCGGCCTCATCTTCGGCCTCATGTTTTTCAAGGGCGTGCTCGCCAGCCTCGCCGGGCCGGCGCCGAATTACGACATGCAGCGCATCCTCGCCACGCGTAATCCGCGCGAAGCCTGCCTGATGAACGGCATGGTGAACCTTGCGCTGTATTTCCCGCGCTACCTGATGATCACCGGCATCACGATTCTGGCGCTCGCGTTTTGCATGACCGATTTGCGCGCGATGGAGAAACCCGATTTCGAGAAAATTCTCCCGATCGTGCTCGCGAATTATGTCCCCACGGGCGTCGTTGGCTTTTTGCTCGCCGGTTTGCTGGCCGCGTTGATGTCCAACTTCGCCGCCACGCTGAACGCCGCGCCGGCCTACATTGTAAATGACATTTACAAACGGTTTTTCAACCCGTTCATGCCGCCAAAATCGCAAGTGCGTTGGAGTCGCTGGGCGTCGGTCGGCGTGCTCGCGGTCGGCATGCTGTTTGGCCTGCTCACCACCAGCATCACCGAAGTGATGATGTGGATTGTTGGCGCGCTCTACGGCGGCTATGTGATGGCGAACGTCCTCAAATGGTATTGGTGGCGCTTCAATGGCTACGGCTATTTTTGGGGCATGATGGCGGGCATTTTGAGCGCGATGTTTGCGCCGTATGTTGCGGAGAAAATTCTTGGCCACTCCGTCAGCAACTCGCTCTATCTGTTTCCGTTTATTCTCGCCCTTTCCGTGGCGGGCTCAATTCTCGGCACACTGCTCACCAAACCCGAGGACGAAGCCGTGCTGAAAGATTTCTATAAAAAAGTAAATCCGTGGGGATTCTGGGGGCCGATCCGTAAAAAAGTTCTGCGCGAAGATCCATATTTCAAACCAAATCCAAATTTCGTCCGTGACATGGGCAACGTCGCCGTGGGCATCGTCTGGCAACTCTGCCTGACCGCGCTGCCCATCTATCTCGTGCTGCGTCAATGGTCGTGGGTAGGCGCCATCGCTGCCGCTTTGGTCGTCACGACCATCATCATCAAATTCAGTTGGTACGATAAACTGGAGAAAGCTTGAACTTCTTGCGCTGGATAGAATCACCTTGGAACCGCATTTCAAATAGCGTGACAAAGCTTCACCCTCTCCCCAGGGGGGAGGGCCGGGGTGAGGGCGAGCGTAAACACAATATCGTCCATCGGCCTATCGAGAAACGGGAAGGCAAAGTGCAATTTGACACCCATGTTATAACCAACCTCCGAGAGGAGGGGTAGAAAAGGATAAATGGAAACAGAAACGACAGCGAAAACCGCGACCGGCCAATCCGGCGATTCCCCAAGCCCTGTTCGAGTGCCCGGGCATTTCCCGGAAATCCCGTCGTGCATCGCACCTTCCCGTCGTGAAACGCAAACGCCTCATAATCAACGCCCGTCGTGCCCGATCGTGCCGGATCGTAGTAGTGGGGGAGGGTACGATTTCAACGTCACGCGGCCGAGGCCAACCCTGTTTTTTCCCTGGAAATGGTGTGCCCTGTTCGCCGCCGCCTGCCTGGTCCCCACTTCCGCTTTCGCCGGCGATTCCCTCAAAAATTTCATCACCGCCCACGACGGCAAATTGTTCGACGGCACCCACGAATTCCGCTTCATGTCCATGGACATCCCGAACCTGCTCGAGATCGAGGACAACGTGCCGTTCGCGGGCGAAAATCCCTGGCGATTTCCGGATCAGTTTGAAATCAACGACGCTCTCGAAACCGTGCAGCAAATGGGCGGAACCGCCGCCCGAACTTACGTGATCACCGTCCAGCGCACCAATGACCTTCCCGGCACGCCGCGCCACGTGCTCGCCCCCGGTAAATTCAATGAAGCCGCCTTCCGCGCGCTCGACGAAGTGCTCGCCGCCGCAAATCGCACCGGCGTCCGGCTCATCATTCCGCTCGTGGACAACTGGCCGTGGATGGGTGGACGCGCCGAATACGCCGGCTTTCGCGGCAAAACCAAAAACGATTTTTGGACCGACCCGCAACTCATTGCGGACTTCAAGGAAACCATTCGCTTCATTTTGACGCGCACGAACACTGTGACCGGCTTTCGTTACTCCGACGATCCGGCGGTTCTCTGTTGGGAAACGGGCAACGAAGTGGATTCGCCGGCGTCGTGGACACGCGAGATCGCGCATTATATCAAGTCGCTGGACACCAATCATCTCGTGATGGACGGCTTCAACACTTCCAAGCTGCGCGAGGAATCACTCGAAATTCCCGACGTCGACATCGTCACGACGCATCATTATCCCGGCGGAAATGTGACGTCTTTTGCTGAGCCCATTCGCGAAAATGCGGCGCGCGCACGTGGCAAAAAAGCCTATGTCGTGGGTGAATTCGGTTTTGTCAGCACAGCGGAGATGGATCTGGCGATGGATGCGATCGTCGATAGCGGCGCCAGCGGTGGATTGCTGTGGAGCCTGCGTTTTCGCAATCGCGACGGCGGTTTTTATTGGCACACCGAGCCGCACGGCGCGAATCTTTACAAAGCATTTCATTGGCCCTCACCCGTCATGGGCGCCTCCTATGATGAGGAAGACCTGATGTATCTGGTGCGCTCCCACGCGTTCAAAATCCGCGGCCTGGCTGTGCCCGCCATTCCGGCTCCGGCCGCGCCAAAACTGTTGCCCATTGCCGATGCCGCCGCGATTTCCTGGCAAGGCTCGGTCAATGCCTCGAGTTATCAAGTCGAACGAGCGGCCAGTGAATCCGGGCCGTGGCAAGTCGTCGCGGTTCACGTCGACGAGGCGTTCACGCAATATCGCCCGCAGTTTTCGGACGAGAACGTGCCCGCCGGCAATTGGTATTATCGTGTCAGCGCCAGAAACGGCTCGGGAGATTCCGCACCATCGAATGTCGTGGGCCCGGTGACGGTGAAAACCGCGACGCTCGTGGATGAATTGGCCGATTTTTCCAAAATAAAATCACGCAGCGGAAGCTGGCAAATCTTCAATAGCGATTGCCGCGCCGCGCGTGAGGATGCGCATCGCGCCGTGGGAAATCCGGGCGACCAGTTGGTTTATGAACTGCCCGATGAAATTGTGAGTTTCAATATTTTCACGTTTTTCCCAAAGCAAGTGCGCGATATCAAATGTTCGGTGTCCGACGACGGAAAAAACTTTCACGAAATCGCCGCGCAGAAAACGAATTATTTCCACGGCGTTGGCGACTATGGTTACTGGCAACCGGTTTTATTCCACGCGGAAAACGTGACCGGCGGCCGATTCCTGAAACTCGAACTCACCGGCGAAACACAGATTGGCCGCGTGGAAATCGCGCATCCCGCCCCATGATTCAGCCCGAGGAATTGAAAAAGTTTTCGACACAGGTTGGCGCGCATCTGTTTCGCCACATCCTGCCGTTCTGGGCCGGGCCCGCTCTCGATCGTGAAAACGGCGGCTGGATGGCGTGGCTCACAAATGATTTAAAGCCGGATCGTTCACAGCCGAAGGGCCTCATCGTAAACACTCGGATTCTCTGGGCCTTCTCCGCCGCCTATCGCGCGCGCCCTGAGCCGCTTTACCGGGAAATGGCCGGGCGCGCTTTTGATTTCGTTACGACCAAATTCTGGGATGCGCAACACGGCGGGGCATTCTGGCGGTTGAACGACGCCGGAACTGTCATTGATGATTCCAAAAAAATTTACGGTCAGGCGTTTTATATTTATGCGCTGACTGAATTTCATTGCGCTTTCGAAAATCGCGCGGCGTTGCAGCAGGCGCAGGAACTGTTTGAGTTGATCGAGCGCCATGCGCATGACGCGAAACATGCCGGCTACCTGGAGGTTTGCCGCCGCGATTGGTCCGAAGCCGGCCCCGAAGCACGATTGAGCGACAAGGACATGACCGAAAAGAAGTCCATGAACAATCATCTGCACGTGCTCGAGGCGTACACGAATTTGCATCGCGTCTGGCCCGACCCGCGCGTCGCGGAGCGGTTGCGGGAATTGACGGACATTTTTCTCACGCGCATCCTCGACGCGCAAACCAAGCATCTGCACCATTTCTTCAACGAGCGCTGGGACGTGCGCTCGGATTCCTACACCTTCGGCCACGACATCGAGGCGAGCTGGCTCTTGTGCGAAACCGCGCAGGAATTGGGCGATAAAAAATTATTGAAGCGCGTGCGCGCCACCGCCCTCGAAATGGCCGAGACTCTTTTTGATGAAGGCCTCGGCGCGGATGGATCTTTGTGCTACGAGGGCAGGGCGGGGCAGATTATCGATGCCGGTCGCGAGTGCTGGCCACACGCGGAGGCGATCGTCGGCTTTTTGAACGCCTACGAAATCGGGCGCGACGCCAAATTCCTGGCGGCGGCCTTGAACGTATGGAATTTCATCGAGCGCAATCTCGTGGATCGCGTTCACGGGGAATGGTTCTGGCGCGTGAATCCGGATGGCACCGTGGATTCGACGCTTCCGAAAGTCAGCGAGTGGAAAGGCCCGTATCACGCCACACGCGCCTGCCTGGAAACGATTCGGCGAATCGCAAGCCTCACAAAATGACCGCTCACTTACGCCAACGCCGCCAATTTCCGATTCGCCGCCGTAATGATGGCTCGCGTGCTGGTGTCCGTGTCGAACACGGAATTCAATCCCTGTGGTTCGGAAAACGGATCGCCCGTGAATGCGGTCGCCGTCGTCCCCATTTTGTCCGCGGCGCGGCCTTCGCCGGCCCACGCCCAGAAATTCGCCGCCTGCAACGCCCGGCCGGCGCGGCACGATTCCGCCACCTGGTCGAACATTCGGCGATAATATTCGTCCCGCGCCAGTGTGGGAGATTCCGGCGAATACTTCTCTTGGTCCCGTGGCAGGCCGAATTCCTCCAGCACGAGCGGCTTTTTCAGAATGTCCGTGGCGATCTTGGTGTGTTCCTCCACGTGATCGCGCGCGCGAATGGCCGACTTTTCAAATTCGTCGCCGAGCGCAAAATTTTCGAGCCACTTCCAATTCTTCAGCCACATGTGCACGGTGACGTAATCAATCGCCGGCGTTTTATGCGAGGCGGCGAACGCATCCGCGGAATCGAGGCAGCCATGAATGCCTTCGCTGCCGGTGCAAACCAAATGATTCGGATCCTGCTCGTGAATGAAGCGCGCGGTGGCATCCACCCAATCGGCAAAAATTGGCACGTCGCGCGCGGCGAATTTATTGTCCGCGCCCGGCCGCGGTTCGTTCGCAAGCTCCCACGTCATGATGGCGGGATCATCGCGATAAATCCGGCCGTTGATCGTGTTGCGGCGACTGATGAGGCTTTGGACGTAATCGAGGTAAAGCTGATTCGCCGCCGGAGTTTGGTAAAGCCGCGCCGACATTTGCATGAAGCCGTGCCAGTCATTCGGCGGCTTGTCGGGATCGGGAATGGTCTCGCCGGTGACCCAGCGCACGTATTGCGCGAACCCGCCCGACCACTGCCAATAATTCGAGACGAACAAAATCCCGCGGATGTCGCGCTTCGCCATTTCCGCGAGCGTGAAGTCAAGGCCCGCGAGCAAATCCTGGTCGTAATTATGCGGGGCGCGCGTGATGCCGCGCGAGATGGCCGCTACCAAATCCGAGGTTTCCGAGCCCGCCAGCAGCCGGATATTATTCACGCCCATGCTTTGCAAACGGTCCAGCTCGCGGCTCAATCGCTGGCGCCCGCCTGGCAACGCGGCATCGCTCAGGTAACAGCCGAACCACATATTGGCGCCCACGTAAAAATGCGGCTGGCCGCGCAGCTCGAACCGGCCATTGCGCACTCGGACAAATTCATCGGTGCGGCCGCGCAGATGCGCGCATCCGGTCGCGATGGCCGGCAACGCCAGCGCGGTGGCTTTGATGAAATTGCGGCGGGACGTCAGGGATGCTTTCATGACGGGTTCAGAATAAAAGAAATTCCGCCCGCGCCAATGCCGCGGGCTGTAGCGAATTTAGAGGACATTGTGATTCGAGGCCGCACGTTTTAAACTCGCCGTGTTGAACAAAACCACCTTTGCCACAAAATTGAAGGCGCTCCAGCGAGCGCACGCAAAACTGCTGAGCCGCCGCAATCGCCCGCGCCGGGACGGCAACGGCATTTTTGATCGCCACGAGAATCCGGTGTTGACGGCCGAGCACACGCCGCTCGAATGGCGCTATGATTTCAATCACGCCAGCAATCCGCACCTGATGACGCGGCTCGGCGTCAACGCGGTTTTCAACGTCGGCGCGATGGAGTTCGACAAAAACATTATCCTGATGGCGCGCGTGGAAGGCTGGGATCGCAAATCGTTTTTCGCCGTCGCTGAAAGCAGGACGGGCGTGGATGGTTTTCGATTCTGGGATTACCCCGTGCGGATGCCGGAACTCGATCCGGCCGAGACGAATCTTTACGACATGCGTTTGGTCCGGCACGAGGACGGCTGGATTTACGGGCTGTTTTGCGCCGAACGCCATGATGATTCCAAGCCCGCGGATTTGTCCGCGGCGATCGCGCGCTGCGGCATCGCGCGCACGCACGACCTCGTGAAGTGGGAGCGGCTCGCGGATTTGAAAACGCCCGCGTTGCATCAGCGCAATTGCGTGCTGCACCCGGAATTTGTCGGCGGGAAATACGCGTTCTACACGCGGCCGATGAGCGATTTCGCCGCGACCGGCAGCGGCGACGGCATTGGTTGGGGAGTGTGCGCGGACATCACGAACGCAGCCATCACGAGCGAACGCATCATCGATCCGCGCTTTTATCACACCATCAAGGAAGGCAAAAATGGTCTCGGTCCGGCGCCGCTCAAGACGAGCCAAGGCTGGCTGCATCTCGCGCACGGCGTGCGCAACACGGCGGCCGGGATGCGCTACGTGCTGTATGTCTTTCTTTGCGATTTGAAGGACCCGAGCAAAGTCATTCATGCGCCGGGCGGTTATTTTTTGGCGCCGGAAAATGAGGAACGCATCGGCGATGTTTCCAATGTGACCTTTGCCAACGGCTGGGTGGCGCGAAGGAATGGCGATGTGTTCATTTATTATGGCTCCTCGGACACGCGCACGCATGTGGCGACAACGACGGTTGAGAAGCTTTTGGATTATTGCGAGAACACGCCGCCGGACGCGATGCGGTCCAGGCTTTCCGTGGAGCAGCGGTGCAAGTTGATTGAGAAAAATTTGTCAAAGCAGCGTTGATTCGTTCGGTTCAATTCGCCTGCGGCAGCCAAACCGCCCGCCAGAACTTCGTCGGGTGGACGGTATTGTTCGTCACATTCCACGTGGCGCCTGAAAGCGTGTTGGTTGCGGCAGGAGTCCAATTGGCCAGGTCGCTCGAGCTTTGCAGCACGTAACGAACCTGGGACTGGCCCTGGACTTGCAGGATGGTTTGCCCATTTCCGGAAGTGACGGCCAATGCCGGTTGCGCGGGCGGAATGGTCAACAGCGTCGCCGTCCAGGGCGGAAAGGCGACGGTGAAATTCGTGCCGGTGACGGCCACGGAATTCGTGCCGATATCCTGCGCGCCGGGCACGAGCGAGTTGGTGCGGGTCGCCTCGTCCTGCGCGAGGCCGAACGAACGCACGAGCGCGTTGGTCCATGGCTGATAATTTCCCAGAGACAATTGCGCGTTGAAGGTGTTCGCGTTGTCCTTGTTGATCACGAGCACGGCGAGTGAACCGTCCGCTTTGCGGGACGCGTAAGCCGGCAGCGAGATGTTATAATCGCTGCTCGCATCCAATACCGTGTCGCCGGGGCGCGCGAAAAAGCGCATCAGTTTGAACGTGTAAAAAGTCGGATAACGCGTGTTCAAATTGCCGATGATGGCGATGTCGCCGTAGCCGCGCCAGCCGTAGACGGGCGAGTTCGGAGCGGTGTCGGGATCCTGGCCATTGCGCAAATCCCACCAGACATACGAGTTGAACTCGGTTTTCATCAAGTGCGCGAGGCTGTCCGCGAGGTAGAGGCCGTTGACGATGCTCGTGGATTGGCGGCTCTGCGGGCTGCGCGCGTCGGAATTGTTCTCGGTGCAGAATAACTCGATGTTCGTGCTGCTGCTGCCGAGGTAATCGGTGAGTTGCTGGCGCAAATCCGCCGCGTCGCCCGCCCAATTTCCGGAAGCCTGTAACAACGATTGGTCGCTGGGATTGCCGTATTCCGGGTAGACATGAAAGATGAGAAAATCGGGCAGCACGCCCTGCGATTTCATCGTGGCCAGCACGACGGGTGTCCAGCCGTTGTGACTGGCGTGGGTGCGCGGGTTCGTGGCGGGATGCGCACTGTAGCCGTTGTCATCGCTGTCCTCGCCCGTGACGACCGGCACGCCGATTTTGATCGTAGGATCGGCGGCTTTCATCTGCAGGATGTATTGCACGGCGTTGGTCGCGTAGCAGTAGGGATCGTGCGGGCTCGCGTTGGAATCGGTTTCCCAGGTGCCGTAGTTTTCGTTGCCGACTTCCCAGAATTTGAAATTGCAATGATTGGTGGTATTCGCTGAACGCACCCAGTCGGCGGCTTCGGTGGGCGTGCCGGTGCCGTAATTCGCGGTGATGATCGCTTGCGCGTGGAGATTGGTGGCGATGTGCATGAAATTTGCGAACGACGTCGCCCACGCCCAGGTGTTGGTGAGGGATTTGTCCGTGGCCCAGTGATACTCGTCCGACGCGGAGCCGCCCGGGAAACGCAGAATTTGGGTGCCGAGTTCCGCGAGCGCGTTCGAGGTGGTGGCGGTGTCGAAGTTGGCGTCCCAGATGGCGGTGTTCAACCCCAGCCACCGCGCATCCGCAGGGCGAAGGGTGTTCGTCACGTTGACCTGCAAATGCACGACTGAAGGCAACACGGTGCTGAGGCTCACATCGTCCAAGAAGTAGGGCGCCGAGTTGCCGCTGGCGGTGAGTTGAAAGGTGATGCGGTCAATATTCGTGATGCCGGCCATCCCCAGCGCGCTGAGCGGGATGATGAATTGTCGCCACGAGTTGGTTGGGAACCGCGGCAACGGATACGAAGGCCCGCTGGCCGTCACGTTGTTATAGCTGACATAGATTTGAACAATTTGTCCGCCGACAGTGCCGCCGTTCGCCCAGAAATTCAGATTCGTATAAGGGCTCGGATCGAAATCGGGGTGGTGGAACGAAATTGCTTGCCCAATCTGGCTGCCGAATTCGATGGAATCGTTGCCGGAATGCACGGGTGAGGTGTTGGCGAAATTATTGTTCGTGCCCCAGCTCCAATTGTCGAAGCCGTTGTCCAACTGATCGGAGAAGATGGAGAAATTTGTCTGGGCCAGCGCGGCGCGAGCCGCCATCAGCCAGACAGCGCACATGAGCAGGAGTAAACGATTACCACGCCGCACTGTTTCAAAGGATGGCATTATTTTCACTATTAGACAATGGGCTGGGCGAAATGGGTTCGTTTGGTAATTTTTATTTTTTGGTGGGATTTGGTGGGATTTAGTCGGATTAGGTCGGATTCACTCGGATTTGGTCGGTGCTTGATGCGAGGCGAATGCGCCATGAGGTTGGTTGAGGAACGTGCTGGCGCTCCAACTTGCTTTGCTTTCGTTTTCATTTCCCTTTTTCCCTCCTTCGGCCGGTTTTTTTTATAGCATGGCTGTCAATACGGGCGAGGGGCCACGACCGGGCAGACGCATCTAAAATTTTTGGAAAACCGCCCAAATCCGCAGCGCCGATTGGTAATCTGCTGTATCGATGGTTTGCAATCGGCTGGCCGTTTAAGAGCGATAAGTTACCGAACCACTTCCCCGCGCGGCAGAATATAATTCCGCGATACAGCAGATTACAAATCTGCGCTACGTTTGTATGCGTCAGCCCGGGGCGCCACGACCGGGCTCGCGCATTTGAAGGTAATGCGGCCGTTTCGGCTGCGAGTGTCGGCGGCGTCTCGCCGCCGGCCGATTGCCACGCATTAGACGATAATGGTCCGGCACCGGGACGGTGCCGAAACTCGCAGGCGAGGACGCCCGCGCCACTATGGAAGTTAAATGCGTGAGCTTCGGGGAGCATGATGTTTCGCGCTCGCTGAAAAAAAACGGGCACCGGTAGTGCGGTGCCCGCTGTTCAGCAGTCCGACTGGCGCCAGTTATTTGACCAACCGGAAGAACCCGGAATTTCCGGCCGGCAGATTCGTGGCCGGAACTGCGCCAAGTGTATTGGTCCCGGTCGAGTCGGGATACATATATGTCACTCCTGCACTATTCCAACCGCCCAAAAGGTTGCTGGAAGATTGCACTCCCCAGCTGGCGACGGTGGTATTCCACTTGAGCCAATAAGCGGTGCCGAACGGCTGCCAAATGGCGCGAGCGGCGGCAAACTGGTAATACTCGGCGATCTGCCAGTTGTTATTCGCGGTCAGGCCGGGACCGGAGAAGTTATCAGCCAGGGTGATGGCGCTGTTGGTTACGGCAACACTGGTCAGGGTGAATGTCTGGCTGTTGTTCGTCACGTTACCGTTCTTGAACACGCCGAATTGCACCATGGAGGTGGCTGGAGTGAAGTTGGCGCTATAATTCGGGTCACTGGCGAAGTCCGGCAAGGTGAAGTTGTGCACCGAGCCATCAGCCGCGATGACGCTGCCGTGCGTGTTGTCGCTGAAGGTCAAGGTCCAGGTGCCATTGGCGCTGGCCATCGAAGGGAAGTTAAACGAGATATTATTCGTCGCGTTCGCATTGGGAGCGTTCGTCTTCCAATTGACCGTGGCCGTTACGCCGCCATTGGTGCCGTTTTCAACCAACAGGCCGAGGTAATCCACCATATTGAACGGCGCGCCGCTGTACGTTTGATTGTAATTCCACAGGTTCGGGCCGTTGCCGCCGCCGCCATTGACGAAGTTCACGAGGGAATCGCCGTTATTGAGATAAATGTGCGCGTCGAAAGAAGGCGCGGAGGCCGGGCTGGGGAAATTCGTCAGCGTGAACGAATACGTCGCGGGCGTCTGGTTAATCCAGAAGAAGTCCGTGCTGTTGTTCGTGGTTGGCGAGCTGATGCCTTCCTGGTCGTTCAAATTGGCAGTGCCATTGGCGTCGAGGGTCATCTGCACGCCGCCGACGGTGCCTTTTGTCACTGCGGTAATGGATGGAAGGGTCACGGGATTCCACAATTGAAGGTTGTCGATGTGGAAGGTGAAGGCATCCGTTGCCCCGGAAGCGTCGCCGCCGAATGTTGATTGAACGGCGAAACCCTGGGCATTTTTGGCCTGGGTCGCCAGCGGAAAGGTGACATGAGTCCACTTGCCGATCATGCCCGCATTAAAACTGAGACCTCCAATTCCGTACCAACCATAATCGGGGTTCCCCCCGGCGGCGACGTTGAATTGAAAACCGCCATAGTTCGTTGAGCCGGGTGTCGTGGGGCCATCATAATAGACGTCAAAGGAAACGTTTTGATATTGGAGCGGATTATATCCGACCTGGAGTTGTCCGCCCTGATAGTTGGGGGAAGTCGGGGAGAATTCAATGGAACCTGCCGGAGTGAGACTGACCGGCGCCGAGTTGTTCACGGGGTTGGAATAGGGAGCATCGATGTTGGGATCGTAGGAGGCGGCCAATCCGTAATTATTCCAACCGGCGGTTACCGTGTCATTGGTAAACACCGCCAGGACGTTCGGGTTCGGGACCGGCAGGATGGTCACATTGCCGATATAAATGGTGACCGGGCCGGAATAAGCCGCGCCGGCTTGCAACTGAAGTTGCAGGTGCGCCACGTTGAAATTCGTCACGGAAGCGGGGAAAACGTAGTTGACCCATTGATTGGCGGCGGGCGGATAAATAGTGTGATACCCCACGCCGTTCCAACTGAAGTTGGCATCACGGAATGACAATTGGATGTTGCCGTAACTGTTGAAAGGATTGCTCGTCGTGCCGGAGGCGGGGTCAACCATCATCTGGACGGTGACCTGAAAATATTGGCCGGAGACGAAGGCGACATTCCAGGCCGGGTCCAGTTCTAGGACGGACGTGCCGTCGATGACGCCTTTGATGCATCCGCCGCCGTTGGGGCCGCCGGTGGGCTGCCACGTGTAAGTCGCGCCCGCCGGACCTCCGTCGTAAAACGCGGTGGACTGGCTGGAATCATTGCTGAGGACGATGGTGGACTGGGCGTGGCACAAACTGGCAGCGCCGGTGAGGGCAAGGGCGGTTACCAGGGATGGCAGCCATTGGGATACTGTTTTCTTTATCATATACCGGGTGTGGTTGGGGGATGCTCCGACGTTAATCAATCACGGGCTAAACGCACTAGGCGACACTTATTGCTACTCTGGGATACGTGGGTAACTTATATCATGGACTAAATCGCTGGCATGTCGTCAAAATATGTTACAGACCTCTATCTTACACGTTCCGTCAATCCCCCGGCATCATGGACCACATGCCGCGCGGGGCGGTCAAGGTGCCGCTGCCGATGGTTTGATCGATCCGGAGGCATTCGACATGGCCGTCATTAAAAACGTAGTTAAACCGGCTCTTTTGCGCCTTATAGAGCAGCGCGCCCTGGTTGACACCTTGATTGACGTTGGGATCCTGGGCGCCCGCGTTGTCGATCTGGTAGAGCGGGTTGGGGCTGAGGGATTGCGGGCCGTTGCAGATGCAGGTCCAGATGTTCCCGGCGCATTGCTGGCCGGAGGTGTTTTCGCAGAGCAAAATCGTTCCAGACGGATCGCGAACGGTGGTCGAGGAGAATCCGGGGGCGTCAAAATTTCCTCCGGTGGCCGAGGTTACTACCCAGTAGATGCCGATGCTGAGTTTGCCGGGCAAGGTGATGTTCGGCAGGCCATTGGCCGGGTCGCGCTGGTAATCCGCACTGCTTCCCTGGTTAGGACCGCAGCCGACCATGGAATAGGAGCGCAGGGCAAGCCACGGGTTCAAGCCGCCCATCCAATTGACTTTGGGAAAACGATCAGCCGGGCAGGCCAAAACCTGGGGCGCATCCCCGAAGAACAGGGCGCCTCCCTGCAAATCGGCCGACGAAGCGCTTCCGCCGATGTACGGATTGATAAAGCTGTCCCAGGAGAGTTGAAATTGTGCAGCACTGTCGGGGCCGGAAGCCCAGCCAGCCGGTGGCATCAGGTTATTGTGATCCGCGGCGTACTGGGGAAAGCCGAGCCCGCATTGGCGCATGTTGTTCATGCATTGCGCGCGCTGGGCCTTGACCTTGGCGCCGGCCAGCGCGGGCAGCAGCATGGCCGCGAGGATGGCAATGATGGCAATGACTACGAGCAGTTCGATGAGCGTAAAACCCTGCAGCTTTTGCGCCCGGCGAAACGCTCCGTCTGAATTCAAGATCGGGGTTTTCATCGGTGCAATTTCTTATTGGTTGACTAGTTGAACGTGCATGTTCGCCGCCAGGATATATTTCTTGCCGGCCGGCGCCGGGGGAATCGGAGTGTCGGCCGTCGCCGCAAAATCTTCAAAACTCGCCGGGCGCCGTTTGTTGTGGATGAGCCAGCGAATCACACTCCGGTTGATGTTCCCCAAATCGGGTTCCCCGTTCGGCTGGACGGCGGGTTGCGCCGACGACTGGGTTTGCGGAGTCGGTTGGGCGGGGGTGTTGGCAACAGGTGCCGGTTGGGGAGCAGCCGGTGGAGGGGCCTTTTTTCCGCAGCCACCAGTCCCCAAAGCCACTACGAGTGCCAGAGTCGACGGAAACGCAGCTATGATCAATCGATGCCGCATGAAACCTTTAAGACGGTCTATTGTTTTAATGTGCAAGTGAGCTGGAGGCTTACGACTTGACATATTCCACGCTAAATCAATCGCCATGGCTTGTAATGTCCATTAAATTATGGACACCGCTGCATAAGCACGCTAGCTCATGGTAACCATCGGCTTACTTCGGGATTTATTAAAGTTCTTTTTTGCGGTAGTCCTCCTCGGAAAGCCGCTTTTTTTTGGCAAAACAGCGCTTTTCCCGCTTCTTTTGAGCTGCGCGCGCAGAAGTTCCGATAGCGAGCAGGGTAACCCCTTACTTTTTCAATTCCGCAGGAGTGCGATTTTGAGGGGTGCGGAGATGGGTTGCATCAGCCAGGCAATGACCCGCTAATATCTTATGAATGAAATGGAACATGTTTTTCCGCTGCCCGATGTGGAGCAGCATAAATTGGACGAGGCCAAGGAGGAAATCGTGCATCCCGTCTCCCGCCGCGTCCGCCGGGCTCTGGTGCGGAACACCTGGGTGGCGATGGCGGTTGCAACCGCGGTGGGACTGGTCTGCGGTTGGGCGTGGGGACGCCGGCGCTGAGGTCAGGTGACTGCCGTTGTTTTCAACTGCGATTCCTTGCGCGCTTTGATGGCCGCGACGAGGTCTTCCTTGGTGGCAGTGAGCTTTTCGTAGTTGATGGCGGCTTCCTGCATCAACTTTTCGTTGGCCTTGAGGGCAGTTTGCAGGCGACGCAATTCAACGTCGGTCTTCGATTGTCTTCCGGGGGCCATATCCGAGTACTGCCCTGCGGGGTGACTTATGTCAAATGCGAATCAGACGAACATCACCTTGGTGGTCGCCGCTTTCTCGTCCCACCCGCGCGTGGGTTCGGCGGTGACGGAGCCGATGTCCTTGATCGAAATCTGCCGGCCGCGGGTCTTGGGGCTTTTGACTTCGATCTCCGAAGGGTCGCACGTTTGCTGCGAGATTTTTTGGTGCGGCGCCGGTTTGTAACGGATGTAAAGCACCTTCGGCGTGTCCGGCGCGAAGAACAGGATGCGCGATTTTTCCGGGATGCACGAATAGGCCTTGTTGAGAATCGTGCCGCCGAAGCTGAAACGCTTGAGGAAGCTCGCCTGGCGATTCGTGTAGGCGCAGGTGAAGACCTTCTCGCGATCCGGCAAGCCGCAATAAAATAGTTCCGGTCCCACGAACATTTTCTCCGGCAACTCCGTCACTTTGTAGGTGCCGTCCTTGAACACGAGGAGAATCTTGTCGAACTTCGTGCATTCGTTTTTGAATTCCTCGCCGTTCACCTTGTATCCGACGTAACCGCTTTCGCGATCGTAGGAAACTTTGAACGCCTTGAACGCCGCGGCCTTCACATCGACTTCCTCGTGGCGCGCGGACTTGGTCGTGAGCCGGGGATATTGCGGGCCGTATTTTTCCAGCAACGCCTCCAGATGCGCGATGACGAACTTCGTCAGGTTCTTCAAATCCTTGCGCGTCTGTTCCAAATCCGCTTTGACCTGGTCGGTTTCCTCGCGATGCTTATTGATGTCGAACAGCGAAATCCGGCGGATGCGAACGGAGAGCAATTTGTCCACGTCAGCATCGGCGAGGTCGCGATACATCTGCTTGCGGAACGGCTTGAAACCCTCGTAAACAGCGGCGAAGACGGCTTCGTTCGTTTTGCATTTCTCGATGGCTTTGTAAATGCGTTCCTCGATGAAAATGCGTTCCAACGTGCGAAAATGCAGTTCGTCCTCGAGCTTTTTCTGCTTCAACTCGAGTTCGCGTTTGAGCAGTTCCACCAGTTGCGCGGTGTTCTCGCGCAAGACTTCGCTGACGGTCAATTCCACCGGGCGATTGTCTTTGATCACGATGATGCGGCTCGCGATGCTCACTTCGCAATCGGTGAAGGCGTAGAGCGCGTCGACGAGTTTTTCCGCATCCACGCCGGCGGGGCATTTCACTTCGATCTCCACTTCCTCCGAAGTAAAATCGTTCACGGTCTTGACCTTGAGCTTGCCCTTGGCGGCGGCGTCTTCGATCGAGGTGATCAGCGAGTCCGTCGTGGTCGTCGGCGGAATTTCTTTGATCACCAGCGTCGACTCGTCCTTGACCTTGATCTTCGCGCGGACTTTGACGCTACCCTTGCCGTCCTGGTAATCGCGGGCGTCCATCAGGCCACCCGTCACGAAATCCGGCAGGCACTTGAACGATTCCTTTTTCAGGATGGCAATTTGCGCCTGGAGCAATTCGGGAAAATTATGCGGCAAAATGCGCGCGGACAAACCGACCGCGATGCCTTCCGTGCCGAGCATCAGCGTGAGCGGCAATTTGCAGGGCAGGGTGACCGGTTCCTCTTTGCGGCCGTCGTACGTGGGAATGAATTCCGTGATCTGGTCGTTGAATAATTCCTCGCGCGCGAGCGGGGTCAACCGGCACTCGATATAGCGCGGCGCGGCGGCGGGATCGCCCGTGAAAATATTTCCAAAATTTCCCTGGCCTTCAATCAGGTAACGCTTATTTGCCAAAACGACGATGGCGTCATCGATGGAGGCGTTGCCGTGCGGGTGATACTTCATCGTTTCGCCGGTGACGCTGGCGACCTTGATGAATTTGCCGTCGTCCATCGTGTGGAGGACGTGGAGAATGCGCCGTTGCACCGGCTTCACGCCGTCGGCGAGATGCGGAATAGCGCGGTCGCGAATGACGTAGCTGGCGTATTCGAGAAAGCTGGTGTTGACGCGCCGGTGGAGCGGCAGCTCGATTTTGCCGGGATTGAACGGACGATGGACCAGGTTCGTCGGCACGTTTTCCGCGACAATTTCGTGATGGCCATCGCCGTTGCCGTTACCGTCCGCCTTTTTCTTCGGCTCGCCCTTGGCCGATTCCGCGGGGCTGCCATTGGCCGGAGTTTTCTTGCCATCGATGGGCAATTCCGGTTGATCCGATTCGTTCTTACGTTCTCGCCATGTTCAGTCATGATGCTGCAAACAATTGGCGAAAAAGAAAAGAAATCTTTGGGGGCGCGAGAGAATTATTGGGTTGAACGTTTGGGTCGAATCAGGAATCAATCCCCCACTTTTTCGACGACGAGCATTTCGATGGGCATGTTGGTGGGAACCAGATCGAGGCCGAGTTGGGTGGAGAATTTTTCCCTCAGACCGTCAGGGTCGTTGCGGTGGTTAAACCACCAATCTGTGTCCCATTGAATGGCAAAGTCATAATTCCCAACCAGGCCAGTCTCATCAACGATGGGCTTCTGGAAAAAGTTTTCAAAAAAGATGTTCAAAGTATCTGCCACCGGATAGTTGGTCCAAATAAGAGTGTCAAAAGAAGTTTTTTCAACTTGTTTTGAATCCTTTGCTGAAGGTGTCAATCCATGCGCGCCGTCTTTCCCCACCCTGAGAACCAGAACATTCGTCTCGATTATTTCACGCCGCACGGTCACACCAAAGGTGTTGTTAATTTCCTGTTGCAAGGCTGCGCGTGAACCTTGAGGCAAATTGGCCAGGTAATCGTAGCCAGGGTCGTCGCCGGACGGGGCACCAAATTTGCCGGGCTTATAAATGAGGTTGGTAGGGAAAACAAACCACCACTCGTTCCTCTCGTAGGCTCTTCCCAAAAGCCATGCAAACGTGGTGTTAATCCCCATCAATCTGTCTTGCTCGTCACGTAACGCTTGATTGGCGTGCTTTGGGTTTTTCGCGGGTTCAATCCACACCTGAGCCGGCCATTGGCTGATATTTGTCTTTTCATAATCAGTAATCCCTCTAACCCGCCAGGCGAATATCCGGCGATTTTGAATGTCATTTACCGCTGTTGTTGCTGCTCCAGCCACAAGCAATGCGACTGTTCCGGCGACGATTACTGTTTTTGCTTTTGTCCAAGCCATAACTTTCAACGCTCCATTCACGAGGGTTAGAGTAGAAGCTGTCACTGAAGCGCCTTTTACGGCCGCTGCTGCGACGGTTGTCACGAGCGTGGCAGGCGCGGCCTGGACGGAATTTGCCGCGATTGTTCCGCCGATCGCGACGGCCGAAAGTGTTAACCCGCGTTTACTGAAAAAGGCGCGGAGTTTTTCCAAACCCCGCGCCACTCGTTTCTGCGCGGCACGCTCTTCCAATCCCATGGCCGTTCCCACCTCCCGTAAACTTTTGTTCTCGAAAAATCGCAGCACAATGGCGTCGCGATCTTTGTCTCGCAATTGCGCCATCGCCTCATCCAATGTCGGCGCGAGTTGTTCCCACATGGCGTCGTTGGAGTGAGACTGGGTCATGGCATCCATTTGTGCCTCCTGTTCGCGCAGCGCGCGGCGGCGTTGAATTTTCAGCGCGTCGGACGATGCAAATCGCGTCGTTCGATATAACCAGCCTGACAGAATGACTTTATCGCCAAGTGATTTCGCCTTGCGCGCGAGAATGATGAACACGGCCTGCGTGACTTCCTGCGCCATTTGCGGGTCGTGCACCTGCCGCAACGCCGCCGAATACACGAGATTCAGATAGCGGGAAACGAGCGTCTCGAACGCCTGCTCCGATTGCGTAGCAGCGTACTCCCGCACCAGCGCCTTGTCTTCGCTCATCATTTACCTATAAATGGACGCTCCTGCGGAAAGGAGACAAATTATTATTGAAACGTGAGGCGTGAAACGTGAAACGTGAAGGGAGACACGGATGTTCGTTCGGTTTTTGCCGTATTCACGTTTCACGCCTCACCTTTCACGCCCGCCTTGTGACCTTTTCTTAACTCAATCGACGCTCAGCAGTCACACGCCTGGGGCAGGTTTTGGGCATGAAACCGCGTGTGTTGGTTGTGGATGATGAATCGGATTTCATCGAGCTCCTGAAATATAATCTCGAAGGCCAGGGGTTCGAAAGTGCTGGCCGCCGGTGACGGCATGGAGGCTTTGAACATCGCCCGGCGCGAATTGCCGGATGTCGTGCTGGTCGATTTGATGCTGCCAGACCTCGATGGTTTTTCCGTCTGCGAAATTCTGCGCTCGCAACCTTCCACCTCCCGGGTGCCGATCATCATTGTCAGCGCGTTGGATGGGGAATACGTCCGCAGCCGGGGCTTGCAAACCGGTGTGGCCTCCTGTTTCAAAAAACCCGTGGATATGAAAGTGCTCGGCGAGACGATTCGCTCGAATCACGAACTGCGCCAGGAATCCATGAGGACAGAGCTGGCCGAAGATGTGCGCCGCCGGAAGTGACTTGCAGCGGGCGGTCTGTGACCGCCGCACTTCTCCGCCAAATACTGCGGCGGTCACAGACCGCCGCTACAAGGTCATACACCCGCTTCCGGGAACCGGTCGCGAATTTTTTTCCGCACATCTTCCTCGTCATCCGGCTGGTATCGCCGGCGGACCACCAAGCGCTGCATGGCATCCAGCAATTCGAGCCAATCCTCCAGCGGCGGTTCGGGAACGGCCTGCCAGGGATCGAATCGTTTTTCGCGATGAAAAAATTTCCATTCGCGCCCGACGTGTTGCGCGTACACTTGCAACTTCACTCCTTCTTCGGTGACGCGTTTCCAACTGATTTCAGCTTTGGCCATGAGCGATTGAAATTAAGCCGGACTCGGCAGTTGCAATTCCGGCAAATCCACGCTCGCCACGGCCATCGCCGCGATGCCTTCTTCGCGCCCGATGAATCCCATAAGCTCGTTGGTGGTCGCTTTCACGCCGACTTTGTCGACGCTGATGCCGAGGGCTTCGGCGATGCGGATTTTCATTTCACGAATGAACGGATAAATCTTCGGCGCCTGCGCAATCACGGTGGCGTCGATGTTCACGATTTTTCCCTGCTTGAACGTTACCTGGCGCGCGGCTTCCTGCAAAAACACCTTGCTCGGCGCGCCTTTCCAGCGCGGATCGGTGTTCGGAAAAAAATGCCCGATGTCCTCCTCGCCCAGCGCGCCGAGAACCGCGTCGCAAATCGCGTGCATCAGCGCGTCCGCATCCGAATGGCCGTCGAGGCCTTTCGTGTGCGGAATTTCCACACCGCCGAGCATGAGTTTGCGGCCCGCGACCAGTTGATGAACATCGTAGCCAATGCCAACGTGAACCATGTGCGCAGACTAGCGGGACGGCGGAAGGTCACCAAGCAATTTGTGTGGCCCGGTGGGGAAAGCTCCAAACATCAAGCGTCCAAGCTCCAGGGAAGCACCAAATCCCAAGATCCAAAGCGTGTCGTTGTTGGAGCTTGATGTTTGAAGTTTCTCTGGAGCTTGGATCTTGGACGCTTGGAGCTTTGCAGGTCATTTCCCATTCAGCTTCCGCACCGCCTTCGTCGTCACACCAGTCGGCACGAAATTCGCCAGCTTGGCCGTGAGTTTATTGAGCATGCCGGGAATCACCACGCGCTTGCCGCGCATCAATCCGCGAAAGCCGGCGCGCGCCACGACGTCGGCATTCATCATGTGCCAATCCTTTCGGAGATTTTGCATCCCGGCGCGTTCGAAAAATTCCGTGCGCGTGGAACCCGGGCACAGCGCCGTGACGGTCACGCCCGTGCCTTCCAGTTCCTCGGCGAGCGCGATCGAAAATGACAGCACGAACGATTTCGTCGCAAAATAAATATTCGCGAACGGCCCCGGTTGGAATGCCGCCGTCGAGGCCACGTTCAGGATGCGTCCTTGTTTGCGTGCGAGCATTGGCGGAGCGAATAAGCGCGTCAGCGCCACGAGCGAATCCATGTTCAGGTGCATCATTTCCAGTGCCTGATGCTGCAAATCGCATTCGGCGAACGCGCCGCGCCAGCCGAAACCGGCATTGTTCACGAGCACGGCAATGGGCGTGTCGCGCAACGCGTCGAAAACTTCCTGCGGCGCGTTGGGAAGCGAGAGGTCCTTGACGAGAATTTTGGTTTCGATGGCGTGTTGCGCGCGCAATTCCTCCGCGACTTTTTTCAAGCGCGCTTCATTGCGTGCCACGAGCACGAGATTGAATTTCTCCGCGGCAAAGACTTTGGCCAATTCCTGGCCGATGCCCATCGACGCGCCGGTAATCAATGCCCATTCGTTCATGGACGCTGATAGTGGCACGGGCGTCTCGCCCGTGCGAATGGAAAAAGTGCGAGCGGGTAATTGCGAACCGATGGTTGAAGGTGCCCAATTCAGCCGTCCCTTCGGGACTCGAGGTCACCGCCAGTCTTTCCCGGCGTTGAAACGCCGGGCTATTTTTCGGTTGTTCCTTCGGAACAAAGTGCCGGCGGGACGCCGGCGCTCCCAGGCGGCGACGCGCCACTCGGCAGCGAGACAGCGGGCATCTCGCGCGCTCGATTTCAGAAGCCCCTTCGGGACCGGAACGCACGGGCAAGATGCCTGTGCCACTATTTGAACGTCACCGACCAATTCACTTCACCGCTTTCGGCCGATTGAATTGTTGCGCGCACCAGCGAGCCGTCTGGTTTCAACGCCGCTGCGCCCGCGGAAGCATTTACAGTCTCCGCGCTCCAATTATTATCCGGCAACACAATTCGCAACTCATACGGATCGCCGCCGACGATTTTGCTGCGGCCGCTCAAGGTCTTCGTCGCGCCGTCCCATTTTTCATCCAGCACATCCACAATTCCCTGCGTAATGTGTCGCGAGGTGCTGATGAGCTGCGGATGATTCGCCACCGGCCGCACCGCCAGCACGCAGCACGATTGGCCGGGCACCGATACTTGCAATTGGCCTTTGATCGTCGGCACGAGCGCGTTCTTCCAATAGTCAAACGCGACGTAATCCGTTTTGCCATTCAATCCGATTTTTTCCAGTGAATCGGTAAATTGTTTTTCGTTGTCGCTCCAGTTGAAGATTCCGATGACATCGCGCCGCACCGGATGGCGATCGTCGGTCAAAAGCCACACGCTCGGCAAATCGTGGTCGAACAAATCGGCCGGGCGCGCCGGCAAACCGTGGCTGGGCATCGTGCGCTTGAGCAGGTCGAGCCGCTCGGGCGAGAGGCCCGGATACCATTCGCTGCTCGTGTTCAAGGCGCCGCTGATCGTGACCCAGGAGCAAATGAGCTGCGCGTGATTCAACGGAACGCTGTCGCGCACGTAAAGCGGATCGGGGTCATTATACCAGACGCGGCCGTTCAGAAAATAATGGCGCGAACCAAACGTGGGACCGCGCAGGAGATTTTTCCAATCCGATTTGTTGTCCGGCCCAATGCGCATGCCGTCGACCAATCCAAACGCGCCGCCGTAAGAGCGCATGTTCTGCGGCCCGTTGCAGCCGAGGATGAACACGTCCTTGCCCGCCGCTTCGCGCACGAGTTTCAAGCCGTCGCGATACGCTTCGATGTTGGATTTATTCGGATCATGAAACACCGCGTCACCGATGCCGTCGTCCTTGTAGCCGCTGTTCACGTATTCAATCTGGGTGCCGGTGCCGGTCCAAAGGCCATCGATTTTGACGTATTGAAAACCCCACTGATGCGTGATGCGATTGACAATGTCGCGCAGATGTTCGCGCGCGGGCGCGTAGGTCATGTCGAGGCACGTGCCGGCCCATTTCACGGTGTACGGCTCGCCGTTTTCGTGTTTCACAAACCAATCGTCATGCGGCTCAAATAGCGGATCAGCCACCCGGCCCGCGAACGGCAGAAACCAAAGGCCCGGCGAAATACCATGCGTCTTCACGTCATCCGCCGCGGCTTTCATGCCCTTGGGATATGGCCCGGTGGGGTCGTGCGTGGTGAAATCAGTTTTGGGACCGTCCGTCTTGATTCCCGCCTGCCAGTGATCATCGATTTGCATGACGGAAAAACCGAACGGCTTCAGATTTTTCTCCGCGAATGCCGCCGTCTCCGCCAAATGCTTTTCATCCGAGGCGCCGCCGTAAGGTTGCGAATACCACGTGCAAAAAACCACCGGCTGCGGCGGCAGATGAATATCGTAAACCTTCGCGATCTGGTCCGCCCACGATTCGAGCCCGAGCCGTGCGTCATTGAAATAACCGACCGCGAGCGTTTCAAGTCGTTCCGATTTGCCGGGTTCGATGCGCAACCGGCCGTAATCGATCTGTCCGCCGACGCGGATCATGTTTCCGTCCGCTTTGCTGAAGAGCACGCCGTCGCCGCGATCGTGCGTGAGCCAGCCGAAGACGACGCCGTTGCGCGTGGCCGGGTCCGCGACCGCGAGCCAATCATAGCTCCCGGGATTTTTGTTCGCTGCGAGCAAGCCCCCGGTGCCGAGCGTGGTCAACGCCGACGCGGGTTTGCCCAAATTCACATTGCCTTGGAACGGACGCACCGTGCGCGTGATGGTCGGCGTCGTGTTTCCGTTATTGATCCAGCAACGGATCAACGCGAACGGGAGCTTGGGAAACACCACGACCAAATCAAAATCGCCGTTGGTATAGAAAACCCGGATGCCTTTGCCCGCGCCAAACTGCGGATCCGAGACATCGACGATTTTCGCCGTGCCGCCGCTGGTGCCGAAATTTCCGTCCGTGATGAACGCCTTTTGCGAAGCTTTGTCGCTGATCGTGAGCCAATTCCCCGGCGGCTTCACTTCCACCGTCAGGAGTTCATTGTCGATCACCAGCGATTTGGCGTCGCTTGTTCCCGCGGATGGCGGGCGCGGAGTTTCGCTGCGTGGTGGTTCCTGCTGAATGCGCGGCGCGGTCCAGTAACGCGCTGAGGGGCCGGCGCCGGGGTTCGCGGATTGTTCTTCCTGGGCTTGCGCGAGAGCGGTGGTCAAAATGACCGCCGCCATCGCCCATCGTGAGGGCGTGAATATCATGTGTAGGGGGTAGGTTAATTACTATTCGAAATGGACGAGCCATCGCGGCATAGGGTTACCGCAAAACTATCGCTGGATTGAGTGCTAAACAATCTCCTTTCCGAAAGCGCGACACGTTTCTCCCTCTCCTCCAGGGCTTGTCATTGGCGATGGCCCTGCTGAAAAGAGCCAGAGGGCTGGCGCAGTCCAAGACGCTGGCGCGCTGTTTGACGCAACAGCCCTCGCGGAGCGTCTTGGACTGCGGTAGCCCTCTACCGCTTTGACCCGCGTTTGCGTGTCTGCATGTGGGTGAGATCGGTGTCGTGAGGAATTGGTTCAGTGGTCGCGCAACGCGCCCGCTCAAGCCGCCACCAATTCCCGCGGCGCCTTGGCAAGCTGCTCGTAACCCCAGCGCAACATCCGCTCCGTCGTTTCCCACGACACGCACGCGTCCGTGATGGAGACGCCGTAGCGCAGGTCCGAGCGCTCCGCCGGAATCGGCTGAGTGCCTTCGTGCAAATAACTTTCGATCATCGCGCCCGCCAGCGATTTCGTCCCGCCCAGGCGTTGCTCGATGATGCTGTGCCAGACGTCTTCCTGCTTCGCGGGTTGCTTGCCGGAATTCGCGTGGCTGCAATCCACCATCAATATCGGCGGCAATTTCGCCTGCGCGAGTTTCGCTTCCGCTTCCTGGATGCTCTTCGCGTCGTAATTCGTCTGCAATCGTCCGCCGCGCAAAACGACGTGGCCGTCGGTATTGCCGGTCGTGCGAACCACGCTGGTGAATCCGTCCTGGTCGATGCCGAGAAAACTGTGCGACGAGCGCGCGGAAGTCATGGCGTCGATGGCCACCTGCAAACTGCCGTCGGTCGCATTCTTGAATCCAACGGGCATCGAAAGGCCGCTCGCCAGTTCGCGATGCGTCTGCGATTCCGTCGTGCGCGCGCCAATGGCCGCCCACGTGACGAGGTCCGCGATGTATTGCGGAATGATGGGATCGAGAAATTCCGTGCCGGCCGGCAGGCCCATGGCGGTGATGTCGAGCAGCAAGCGCCGCGCGATTTTCAACCCGGACTCGATGTCCTGCGAATTGTCGAGGTGCGGATCATTGATCAGCCCCTTCCAGCCGATAGTCGTGCGCGGTTTTTCAAAATAAACGCGCATCACGATTTCGAGGTGGCTCGCAAATTCCTTGCGCAGCTGGTTCAGCTTCTCCGCGTATTCCAGCGCGCCTTTTTCGTCGTGGATGGAGCAGGGGCCCACAATCACCAGCAAGCGCGGGTCTTTTTGGTGCAAAATATTCTTAACCGCCTCGCGGCCGTGGTACACGGTGGCGCCCGCTGCCTCAGTAATCGGCAACGCCGTCTTCAGCGCCGCCGGTTGAATCAGACGGACAATCTCTTTAACACGTAAATCCTGAGTGCGAAACATGCTTGGCCAGTATAACAAAGAGGACCGGGGAGGAAAGCAGGAATAAAAAGCTCCAAGCGCCAAGCGTCCAAGCTTCAGGGAACATCCAAACTTCAAACCTCGAAGCCCGCCCTTTTGCGAACATCACCGATCTATCGGAATTTGGAGCTTGGAACTTGAAGTTTCTCTGGAGCTTGGACGCTTGGAGTTTCACCTGAACTGTTGGCGGTCACCGTCGCCTTCCCAATCATCTTCATAAGCAACTTCGCGTTATCGGGCGCGTGCACATTCAGGTCATTATTGAAATACGCGTAAACATTGCGCCCGGTTCGCGCCTGGTATTTGATGAACTTCGCCCACGGCTCCAGTTCTGTGCGTGTGTAGTCGTGGTAAGCGCCGCCTTCCAGTCCGTGAAACCGGATGTAAACGAAATCCGCCGTGACGGTCAGATTCATCGGCATTTTAAGCGAACTTAGATTTACATGCGCCGCGTGGTATTTGCGCAACAGGTCAAACGCCTCGTCGCCGTCGTACCATGAGGGATGGCGAAATTCCACGGCGTGGCAATAATTTTTCGGCAGGATTTTGAGAAATTTTTCCAGCCGTTGGGGATCTTTCTTCATGAACGGCGGCAGTTGCCACAGCACGGGGCCGGTGCGTTTTTCCAGCGCATTCACGCGGCTGAAATATTTCCTCAAGCCCTTGCTCGCGCCGCTGATTTTTAAAATGTGCGTGATGAAGCGGCTGCCTTTCAGCGCGAATACAAATCCCGGCGGCGCTTGGTCACGCCAGCCGCGCACCATTTTCAACGTCGGCAGCCGATAAAACGTGGCATTGATTTCCACCGTCGGAAATTGCGTCGCGTAAAATTCAAACTGCCTTTTCGCCGGCACGTCCTCCGGATAGAAATGCTTCTGCCATTCCTTGTAAACCCAGCCGCTCGTGCCGATGTAAACTTTGTTCATGCGCTTGCTGAAAAATAGCTGCCCGTGCCGTTGGAGAACAGGGAGGGAAGGACCTGACGGGAGAAGTTCCAAGCGTCCAAGCACCAAGCTCCAGAGAAACTTCAAGTTCCAAGCTCCAAAATCCGAAAACGTCTGCGCTTTTTATTTGATGCTTGAAGTTTGGTGCTTCTCTGGAGCTTGGATTCTTGGTGCTTGGAGCTTATTCCGCGGCAGGATTTTTAAAAATCCGATACAAATACCACAGCGACGGAAACAACAAAATCGCTCCCGCCACTAGCGCCTGTGTCAGTGCTCGCAACACGCTGTCCGGCGCGGCGGAGTTGGTGAATGTCAGGTCCGGACCGATCACAAACGGAAATTGCGCCAAGCCCCAGCCGGCGATGATGAACGAAATTTGGGCCATCGCCAGCAAGCGCGCCAAACGATAGCGGCGCTTCCAAACCGCGGCCAACGCCGACACGGAAATCAGTCCCGTCGCAATTTGAAAGGGGATGGACCACCATTCCTTGGAAAGCCCGTGCCGGACCAGTGGCGCGCCGCGTTCGGCGAGGATGAAACTCACCAGCGCCAGCAACGCCACCGCGAATCCCGCCACCAATGCGCGACGCCGAAAATCCTCGCGCAATTCCGGGTCTTCAGTTTCATTCGTCAAATAAACCGCCGCGAGAAAGGCAAACAGTGCCAGTGTCCAACATCCAATTGCAAACGGAAACGCCCCGAGCCATTGCGAAATGAAATTTGTTTCCACTGCGCCAGTTTCGACGTGCACACGGATGCTCCCGGACGCAATCGCCCCGACACACACGCCGAGCATGATTGGCGAAACGATGCTGCCAACGGCGAATAACCGGCTCCAGCGCGTTTGCACGTCGTCGGTTTGAACATCGTAGCTGCGAAAGACAAACGCCGAGCCGCGCAACACGATCCCGACGAGCATCACCGCGAGCGGAATGTGGAGCGCAATGCTCATCGCCGCGAACGCCGGCGGAAACGCGACGAACAGGAGCACGATCACCAGGATCAGCCAGACGTGATTCGCTTCCCAAATGGGACCGATGGCGTGGGCGATTAATTCGCGTTGCTGTCTGGCGCGCGGGCCGCTGGCGGACAGGTCCCACACGCCGCCGCCAAAATCCGCGCCCGCGCCGAGCGCGTAGAGCACCAGCGAGACGATGATCACGAAGCCAATCAAATCGCTGAGTGTCATCGCGCCAACGTCCTTTCCGTTTCGCCAAAACTTTTCGGGCTTTGAAACACTTGCCGTTTGAGCAGGAAGATCACGACGAACGCCAAAAAGATGTAGAGCACCGTGAACGCGACAAACGGCACCACGAGCCGGGGCATCGGTGTGACGGCGTCCGCCGTGCGCATGATGCCGTAAATAATCCACGGTTGGCGTCCCACTTCCGTGACCGTCCAGCCGGTTTCAATCGCCACGAAACCCAATGGCCCGCACAGTATCGTGAGCCACAAAAACCATCGCCGGTCGCACGGGTTCTTTTTCCTGAGCGCGAGCCAGCCGCCGAGAATTCCCGCCAGCATCATCGCCATTCCGCATGCGACCATGATTTGAAACGAAAGATGAACCACTGCGACCGGCGGCCATTGATCGCGCGGGAAGGCTTCCAACCCTTTGATTTCGCCGACTGGCTTGTGATAGACCAGCAGGCTCAACCCCGACGGAATTTCAATGCTGCCCTTCATCGTGCGAGTTTCTTCATCCGGCCAGCCGCCGAGGTGCAGCGGGGCGCGCGTTTCGGTTTTGAACTGGCCTTCCATCGCGGCCAGTTTCGCCGGTTGATAATGAAAAACCTGCCGCGCCAGAAAATCCCCGCTCAACGGCTGTAAAATCGCCATGAATGCGCCGAGCGAAAACGCGATCGCGAACGCGCGGCGATGAAACGGATTCCGCGCATCGCGCCGCAGCATGAACGCATGGATCGCCGCCACCGCAAACCCCACCGCAGCATACGCCGCGATGGTCATGTGGATCACCTGTTGCAACGCGGCGGGATTCAGCATCGCCTCGATGGGCCGAATGTTCACCGGCTTGCCAGCGACTAAATCAAACCCCGCCGGAGTGTTCATCCACGCGTTGGCCGTGACCACAAAAACGCCGGAAATCATTCCGCTGAACGCGACCACGATACCGGCGAGCCAATGCGCGCGCGGCGAGACGCGTTTCCAGCCGTAGAGATAAATTCCGAGAAAAATCGCCTCGAGAAAAAACGCGAAACCTTCGAGCGAGAAGGGCATCCCGATGATCGCGCCGGCGTAGCGCATGAATTCCGGCCATAGCAAACCGAGTTCGAAAGAAAGCACCGTGCCCGAAACCGCGCCCACCGCGAAAAGAATCGCGGTGCCTTTGGCCCATTGTTTCGCGAGCGTGAGATAAATTTCCTGGCGCGTGCGCAGCCACAGCCATTCCGCGATCACCATCATCAGGGGCATCGCGATGCCGACCACGGCGAAAATAATGTGGAAGGCGAGGGACATCGCCATTTGTGAGCGCGCCGCGAACAGGTCAGTCATAGATGCAGCTTTCCCTTCTCCGACTTCCGTCAATTTTACACGGATTAGAAAAACTGCCACCAGCAACGAACATATTTTGGTTTATCTAATTCAGCTAATGATTCGGTCTTGTTGCGCGCGGAAGAGCGGCAGAGGGCTGCCGCAGTCCAAAACTTTGCGGAATGTCCGGCGCCCGTAACGCGCGCCAGCGTCTTGGACTGCGGCAGGCTCTCTGAGCATTACCCACATCATGTTCAATCTTTTTCAAGAATCCCAAAGGGATTCAGTCAATCAGCCCAGGGTTGCCGAGTCTGCGAGGCTACCCTGGGAGGTGGATCGTAAAACCGTGTTCAACCCTGAAAGGGTTGTGTCGAACCGCCTTTGGCGCCGCAACCCCGCCACCATTTCGGAAATTACTTTTGGCAAACAGTCGATAAGATATCAATCGCTCAAAAAATTTGTAAGTGCGGCGGTCGCGGATCGCCGCTACAATGGTCGGAGGTATGCCCAATGAAGTTTTAAGTCCGCACCAAAAAGCGTTGCGAATCAATCTCGACGCGAAACGCTACGGCACGTTTGCCGAAATCGGCGCCGGCCAGGAAGTCGCGCGCTGGTTCTTTCGCGTTGGCGGCGCGTCCGGCACCGTCGCCAAAACGATTTCCGCCTACGACATGGCCGTGAGCGATGCCATTTATGGCCCGGCCGATCGCTACGTGAGCCGCCAGCGCCTGCGCTCCATGCTCGATCACGAATATGTCCTGCTGCAGGAGCGCCTCGGCCAGAAGCGCGGTGATCAGGTCGCATTTTTTGTTTACGCCGACACCGTCGCCACCGGCAGTTTCAAACGCCACGACGAAGGCAATGGCTGGCTCGGCATTCGTTTTCAAAACGAGCCGCACGCGCCGTATTCGGAAATTTTCATCCACGTCCGGATGCTCGACCATGAATCGCTGCGCCAGGCGGAGGCATTGGGCATCATCGGCATCAATTTGATCTACGGCGCGTTTTATTTGTGGGAAGAACCGGAGAAACTCATCGGCTCGCTGCTCGATAACCTCACTTGGGAACGCGTGGAAGTGGATATGATCCGCTTCGCCGGCCCGGCGTTCGCCGAGGTGGACAACCGCCTGATGGCCCTGCAACTCGTGGAAAAAAACCTCACCGAGGCCGCGATGTTCACCGCCGAAGGCGAGGCCGTGCAATGGGGCGAAATGCTTTACAAAAAACCCGTACTCGTCCAGCGCGGCAGCTTCCGGCCCATCACGAATCCGATGGTGGAAATGCTCGAACGCGCGCAGGAGCAGTTCGCGGACGAGGAATCGCTGCAGGGCGAGTCGCCGATTGTGATTTTGGAAATGACGCTGCGCCAGTTGCAGGTGGGCGACGCCATCGATCCGCGCGATTTCCTCGCGCGCGTGGACATGCTCAGCGCGCTCGGCCACCCCGTGCTCATTTCGAACTTCCTGCGCTACCATCGCCTGGTGACCTATCTGTGGCGTTACACGCAACGGCCCATCGGTTTTCCGCTCGGGCTGGTGCGATTGCGGGACATCATGGACGAGAAATTCTACACCGACCTCCCGGGCGGCATCATGGAATCCCTCGGCCAGCTCTTCCGCAAGGACGTGAAGCTCTATGTTTATCCGTCGCTCGACAAAAGCGGCAAGCTCACCACCGTCGGAAACATGGAAGTCGCGCCGCACCTCAAACACCTCTACGCGCACATCGTGGAAAATAAATTCGTGGAAGACATCCGCAATTACACGCCGAGCTACCTTTCCATTTACTCCGGCGATGTTCTCAAAAAAATCGAGAACGGCGATGCCTCCTGGGAGAAATGCGTCCCGGCGCCGGTCGCGGAAGTCATCAAAAAGAAGCGATTGTTCGGCTACGGCCAGGCGCCGAAATAAACCTGCGCCTGCGCCTTTTGCGACTATTGCTCCCGGCGCAAAACAGGTGAACGAGAGTCACATTTATTCGCATTTCTAATTCCCATGACGGCCGGATTCAGTGCGAGTACGGACAAATTTTCGTTTCTTTCGGGTTTAGTCCCAAAAAAATCGCCCGATAGAGAGACAAGGCTTGCGTGGGTAAAAAAAGGGGTAGATTGTGTTAGTGAGCACCGCAACCCGTCCGGCTGTTCCGGGTGGTTTCGCCGTGCGAAACTTGCCGGACATTCCGGCTGAAAGTTGTATGAGTCTGGTTGATCTGATTAAAGCGACGGTTGTCTGCGGAGTCGTGGCGTTTCTGTTCTACAGTTTCCCCGTTCTCGGCCAAATCGCCGCCATCGCCGTGCTCAGTTTGTTGTGGTTGTCCTACGCCCGCAAGATGATCGTGAGTCGTCGCGGACGCAGGCTCGCCTGAGACTGAGCTGGTTGGGACGCGCTCGCGGAGCGCGCGTTAAATAACCCCGCGCGATTTTGTTTTAATCGCGAGGAGATAGCGGCCTTTAACTTTCTTCGATTCCGCTTTTTCCCCGAACACCTGCGAAAGCAGTTTTCCATTTAGCATCACCCCTTTTTTTCCCGCCGAAAGCACGCGGCCGTTTTTCAGCATCAATACGTGCGAAAACACCGGCATGATTTCCTCCACGTGATGCGTCACCAGCACGAGCGTGGGCGCATCCGCGTGCTGGCCAACGCGTTGGAGGAATTGCAAAAAATGCTCGCGCGCCGCCGGGTCGAGCCCGGCGCAGGGCTCATCTAAAATCAATAAACGCGGCTTCGCCATGAGCGCGCGGCCAATCAGCACGCGCTGCCGTTCGCCTTGCGAGAGCACGAGCCACGGACGCTCCGCGAGATGTTCGCATTCAATTTGTTTCAGCACGCGCCTTCCTTCCGCGCGGTCGCGCGCCGTCGTTTGGCCCCACAAATCAATCATCGCGTATTTGCCGCTGATGATCGTTTCCAACGCCGGCTCTTCATCGTGCATCATTTGGCGCACCGAGGAACTGACCAGGCCGATGTGCTTGCGCAACTCGCGCCAATCGCTGTGCCCGTAACTCTCGTTCAACACGGAAAGCTCGCCCGCCGTCGGCATCAAGTAACCCGTGAGCGCGCTGAGCAGGGAAGTTTTGCCCGAACCATTCGCGCCGAGGATGACCCAATGCTGCCCGCGCTCCACCCGCCAGGAAATATTTTCGAGAATCACCGTCGGGCCGCGTTGGATGCGGAGGTTGGAAATTGCGAGAATTGCCTGGTTCGCTTTCATTGTCATTTGCCCCCTAGGAATACCGCCGCCGCGCCAAAGCGCAATATCTGTTGCAAATCATTGCCCCGAGGGTCATAACCAGATGTTACCCCTTGGAGCTATTGTTGCCATCGCACCGGTGTGCCACCGTTGCCTAACCAAAGGTAAGCCCATGTGCCGCCATCTGAAATATTTCGTCCTTTCATTGTGCGTATTGGCCACGGTCGGCGCGGCCAAAGCGGCGTCGCCGACACTTTCGATTTCTCGCATCCCACCGGCCACCCTTCAGTTCTCGTGGCCCAGCAATTTTATCGATTGGCAACTGGCCTTCACAACGAATCTTTCAGCGGCAACCTGGCAGTCTGTGACGCAGGCGCCGCTCGCTTCGGGCAATGCGTTGGTCGTGTCGTTGCCCTTTACCAACAAGAGCGGTTACTTCCGGCTCCAACAAACCAACGGCCCCGGCTGCGTGTTCCAGGCCACGCCAGCGGTCATCACTTCCGGGGCATCCAGTACCCTGAGTTGGTGCCCCGTGGCGGGATTAACCTATCGCGTTACTCCCGGACCGGGGATCGTGTCCGGCGGCACTCTCGTGGTGTCGCCGACGGTCACCACCGTTTACACCCTTACTGCCAGCAACGCCCTGGGCGTGGTGACGAACTTCACGGCGGTTATTGTCAATCCGTGCGGCTTGGCGAGCGTCAGCAACTGGAACGCCACCTTGAATTTTTCCTACCAGCAGACCGCGACCGCGCCGGGCTTCAGTTTCAATGTGACGCGCACGACGGTGAGCGCAACGTTTCATTTGACAAGGTCGGGCTCCGATGGACTCTTCGTTTTCGATGGCACGGCGAACGGCTCCGTCTCGATAAACGATACGGAGAACGATTCAAGCTCCGGGACACTGGTAACCACAAAAGTCGTCGGGTCCGGGCCGCCCGTTCCGTTAATATCCACCTTCGTGTTGGCCATTAATTGCGCCAACGGCACCTACAATTTCAGCGCCATTGTAGGGGTGGATGCGACGGAGACGTCTATCAGCGATGGCATCTCGGACTCGTCACCCACATCTTCCATCGTCGGGCAAATCGCGGTATTTCCACTCGCACTCCCGGTGGGCGTCAGTTCGCTTTCGGGATCCGCCACGCTCCCGACCGTGGGTCCGTTCACCGTCCCCACCAGCGATTATTTTACACCCAACGGTTTTATCGCTAACGACATGTGGCTCGACGGCGCTCTCACCGATGCCACCGCCGCGCCCGCGAGCGTCAGTTGGAGTATCACGCCGGCACCGTGAGGCTGTGCGGTTTCTTCAATGCGCAACGAGTCGGCGCAAAAAAAGTTTGAAACTTTGCGACTCCGGACGCAGTCCATTATAGAAGTAACCCGAGGATCAATTTATGGATGCGACCATCACTTTTACGGTCAACGGCAAGTCCCGGACCGTCACGACGGATCCGCAGCGCTCTTTGCTCGATGTGCTGCGCGAGGAGTTGCAACTCACCGGCACGAAATTCGGTTGCGGCGAGGGCCAATGCCGCGCCTGCACCGTCTTGCTGAACGGCAAAAGCATCCCTTCGTGCACCACGGCCGTCGCCGATGTCGACAAGCAATCCATCCTGACCATCGAGGGGCTCGCCCAGGGCGACAAACTGCATCCCGTGCAACAAGCGTTCATGGATGAAGGCGCTTTTCAATGCGGCTATTGCACCGCCGGCATGATCATGGGCACGGTCGCGTTGCTGAAGGAAATTCCCAAGCCCACCGACGCTGACATTGTTTCCAAAATGAACCGGCACCTCTGCCGTTGTTGCAGTTATCCCAAATACATGGCCGCCATCCATCGCGCCGCCGAGCAAACGCGAAAGGAGGCGGCGTGAAAAATCAAATCATCGATCCGCCCGCGTCGCCCGTGGTGAGTGACGAAATCGATTACAACGAATTAATCGAGCCCGTTCCCTACGATTTCGGCCTGAACCGCCGGTCGTTCGTGCAAATCCTCGGCGCGGGATTGTTGCTCGTGGTTTCAGCGCCGGCATTGGCGCAGGAGCGGGGCGGGGGGCGCGGCGGCCCGCGGGGTCCGCGAATTATTTCAGCGCGCTTGCACATCGGCACCGATGGCGTCATCACCGTGATGTGCGGCAAAGTGGAGGGCGGGCAGGGTTCCCGCGCGGAATTCACCCAGGCGGCCGCGGAGGAATTGCGCGTGCCCGCCAGCCAGGTGCAAATGGTTCTGAGCGACACGGGCCTCGTGCCGGATGACGGCCCGACCGTCGGCAGCGGCAGCACCCCGCGCACAGTGCCGCCCATCCGCCAGGCCGCGGCGTCCGCGCGCGAATTGTTTGTGGATTTCGCCGCGAAGAAATGGTCCGTGGATCGCGCGAACGTTTCGGTTCGCGACGGCAAAGCGACGGAGAAAAATGGCAAACGCTCTTTAACCTACGCCGATCTCGCCGCGAGCGAGGATGCAGCCAAGGAATTTAATCAGGCCATCCCGCCTGATGTGACACTCACGCCGGTGACAGAATGGAAAGTGCTTGGCACGCCTGTGTTGCGTCCGAACTCCCGCGACATTGTCACCGGCGCTCATAAATTTCCGTCGGACATCGCGCGCCCGGGCATGCTCTACGGCAAAGTCCTCCGCGCGCCGTCCTATGGCGCGAAGCTGACCAGTATCGACGTCGCTCCCGCGAAAGCCATGAGCGGCGTGACCGTCGCGCAGGATGATGGATTCGTGGGCGTCACCGCGCCGACAACTTTTGCGGCGGAAAACGCGCTCGATGCGATTTCGAAAACTGCAAAATGGGAAACCGCTTCGCAACCTTCGAGCAAAGAATTGTTCGATTACCTCAAGCGACACGCCGAAGGCGGCGTGCCGGCGAATCCGTTTGCGGATGAGTTGCCGAAAGCCGCCAAAGCGCTGCGCGGAAGTTACCAGGTCGCCTACGCGCAGCATGCGCCGCTCGAACCCCGCGCCGCCGTTGCCGAATGGAAGGACGGCCAATTGACCGTCTGGACCGCCACGCAAAATCCTTCCGGCGTGCGCGGGGAACTCACGCGCGCCTTTCATATTTCCGAAGACCATGTGCGGGTCATCGTGCCGGATTTCGGCGCTGGGTTTGGCGGCAAGCACACCGGCGAATCCGCGGTGGAAGCTGCGCGCCTCGCGCAAGCCGCGGGCAAACCCGTTTCGCTGCGCTGGACGCGTGAGGAGGAATTCACGTGGGCTTATTTCCGGCCCGCCGGCGCCATCGAGATCGAAGCCAGCCTCGATAAAGACGGCAAATTGACTTCGTGGCACCAGTTGAACATCAACTCCGGCCCCAACGCAGTGGAAAGCCCGTATCAAATCGCCAAAAATCAGAGCCGTTACGTGGCCTCGCAACCTCCGCTGCGCCACGGCTCCTATCGCGGCCTCGCCGCCACGGCGAATAATTTCGCGCGTGAAGCTTTCATGGACGAACTCGCGGTCGCCGCTGGAGCCGACCCGCTCGATTTCCGCCTCGCGCATCTCGAAAATCCCCGTCTGCGCGCCGTGCTCGAAACCGTCGCGGAAAAATTCGGCTGGAAACAGCGCGCAAAAGCGAAGTCGCCCAACCTCGGCATTGGCCTGGCGTGCGGAACGGAGAAAGGTTCCTACGTTGCCGCCTGTGTTGAAATCGAAATTTCCAGGCAAAACCAAATTCACGTCCGCCACGTTTGCGAAGCGTTCGAATGCGGCGCCATCCTGAATCCCGGAAATTTATATAAGCAAGTGACCGGCGCGATCATCATGGGCATCGGCCCGGCGTTGCGCGAAGAAGTGCGATTCGAAAACGGCGAAAACCAAACCGTCAGCTTCCGCAGCTATCCCGTGCCGCGCTACGAAGACGTTCCTGAACTCGACATCCATCTCGTCAACCGCCCCGACCTCGCCTCTGCCGGCGCGGGGGAAACGCCCATCATCTGCATCGCGCCCGCCCTCGCCAATGCAGTGTTTCACGCCACTGGCAAACGCATCCGCTCCATGCCGATTCGGTTGGATGCGGTTGCCTGACCCAGATTCTCGTCCTCACCACAGCGTCCCAATCAAGGACACTCCGGCGGGAAAGTTTCGCGTCGGGGCCATGGCATCAGACCGTTTCTCAAAAGAAATTTCCGAAAAGGCGGGGCAAACCTGCGGGTTTGCCACGAATCCCGTCAGGGATTCGCCACCTTTTCGGAAATTTCTTTTGAGAAACGGTCTTTCTATTTGGTTTTCACGGGTTGACCGCATTTCGTCGAAACAATTGCGAACCGCGGTTTCAGGCAAATTGGCTAAAATATTGCTCCGATTCAGCGCATTATCATGGCGACGAATGCGCAGATCCGGCCCAAATTTCCCGCAGTCACGGGAATTTGGTGGGTCGCGTTCCTGTGGCTGGCCGGTCTCGTCTTCGTGCGGCCCTGGGGAAACTTTCCGCTGAATGACGACTGGTCCTTTGGCCGCACGGTCAAGCACTTCGTCGAGCATCACGATTTTCGTCCCTGCAGTTGGTCAGCCATGCCGCTGGTCACGAATACTTTTTGGGGCGCGTTATTCTGCCTGCCGACTGGATTCTCGTTCGATGCCCTGCGAATCTCGACCCTCGTCGCGGCGCTGCTCGGGATGTTCGCCGTTTACAAGCTGGTCAAAATGTCGCGCGCGCCGGAATGGCTGGCGGTGATGACCGCGCTCGTGCTCGGATTCAATCCTATTTTTTTCCCACTCTCCTACACGTTCATGACGGATGTGTTGTTCATATCTGTGTGCATCATGGCCTCGATTTTCCTGCTCAGAAATCTTCTGAGCGGGAAAGATTCTGATTTGTTCATCGGCACAGCGCTGGTCCTTCTCGGAATCCTGTCGCGTCAACTGGCCCTCGCGGTGCCGCTCGGATTCGCGATCGTTTCCAGTCTGCAACGCGGACTGCGCCCGCGCGATCTTTGGCGGGCTTTGTTTCCTGCCGCCGTCGGAGTCATCGTGTTCGTCGTCTTCCAGCGGTGGATGGCGGTCACGGGCAGGCTGTCTTACATGACCGGCCAAAAAAATTCGGAATTGAGCGACGCCCTCCTGCATCCGCTCCAGTCCTTCCCGCACTTGATGAATAACGTCTACATCAGCCTGTTTTACCTGGGACTCTTTCTTTTGCCCGTGTCGCTCTGCGTGTTGGCATCGGTCTGGACGGTGCAAAAGAGAAAAGTGCAGATCCTGTTTGCGATTTCGCTGTGGGTGCTCTTGCTGGCTTATTTTTTCTTTCAACGTGACGCGGGCCCGATGCCGTTATCGAGCGGCGTTTTGACGCGATCGGGAGTGGGCCCGGCCACGCTGCGCGATGCGTTTTTCCTCGATCTCAACGCCCGGCCCGAAATGTCGGCGGCCTTCTGGAAAACCGTCACAATGTTGAGCGCGTTTGGCGCCACCGCGCTCATGACGTTGATCGCACTCTTCGTTTTGGAGGCGACGCCGAAACTCCGTTCGGCGACCATGACGGACAATCAAGTGACGGCGCTTTTTCTCTTATTCGTCGCGGCCATTTATCTCGCGCCGATTCTCCTCACCACTTTGTTTGACCGTTATTTGATTTTTGCGATTCCCTTTCTGGCCGCCGCGCTCGTGGCGGCGTTTCCACCCCTGCCAAAATTGTCCGCGCGGATTTTCGTTCCGGCGACTGCCGTCTTGACGGCGTTCGTGCTCTTCTCCGTTGGCACGACGCGCGATTATTTGACGTGGAACCGGGCGCGCTGGGAGGTGACGAACGACCTGGTTGCGAACCAGCATCTCGATGCCGCAAAAATGCAATTGGACGGCGGCTTTGAATTCAACGGCCTGAATTTTTACGAGCGGAAAGATTGGTGGCGCGTGAAAGACCCCGCCTACATCATTTCCTTCGGCCCGGTTCCCGGATACGCGGGTGTTGAGGAACATCAATATTCGCAATGGCTTCCTCCGGGCACTGGAAAGGTGATGGCGCTGAAGAAAACCGAAGACCAGGTCACCGCGAAAAATTAGATCGGGTAGACACAGCTACTTCCTCCCGGTGTTTCTGGAGCCTGGATTTTCTGATTTAACTTGGGACTTGGGATTTGGAACTTTTCAAGTCATAACATCCTCATATCGGCCTAAAACCGGGCATTGTAACAATTCCCTGACCTCGCGCGTTGTATCTCGTGACCGTGATTCGCGAACTTGAATTCAAGGTTCTCTGCCAGCGGCACAGCGATGAAATCCATCGCTTCGCGCGCTCATTGCTGGCGAACGATGCGGACGCGGAGGACGCCACGCAGGAAGTCCTGCTCCGTCTCTGGAACAATTTGCCGAAGATGTATCCGTTTAATCTCAGGGCCTGGCTGATGCTGACCACGCGCCGCTATTGCCTCGACCAGATCCGCCGCCGGATGAATCACGCCGCGCCGATGCTGCTGGATGACGAAATCCTCGACGACCGCCCGGATGAACGCGCCGTGAATCCCAGCCACGCCGCCGATTCGAGCATTCGCCTCGAGCAAGCGCGCACTCTGTTGCTCAAGCTGCCCGAAAATTTGCGGAGCGTTTTCGTGCTCTACGAAGTCAACGGCCTGCGCTATCGCGAAATCGCCGAGGCGCTGGAAATGCCGATCAACAGCGTGAAAGTCTATCTCTCGCGCGCGCGGGAACAGCTCGCAAAACTGGTGACCGAGGAGGAATTATGCAAACGAAGCTGACGCAATTGATTCGTGCATTAAAAAACGAAAAGTGCCCCCAGCGCGTTCGCGAGCGCGTGCGCGGGCGGATTGCGGCGCGGGAATCTTCGCCGCGTCGTTTGCGCCTGGTCATTCCCGCGGCTTTAGCCGGGGTGGTTTTGGTGTGCGGCTTTTTCGTGTGGCAACAGCAGGTCCGCGAACACGCCCGGCAGCAGGCGTTGGCCCAGCTCACGCTCGAACGCACCCGGGTGGCGCGCCAGGCGGAGCAAGCCCTGGGATTCGTGGGCAGCATGTTGCTCAGCGCCGGCAACGACTCCGGGCAAATCATTTCCGACCGGACTGTTCCGCCGTTGCGAAACAGTTTTGAAGCAGCCAAAAACAAAATCAACCAATACATCGACCTATGAAAAAATTAATCACCATCCTGACGCTCGCGCTCATCACCGCCTGCCCGCTGGCCGCGCGAGCCGAGAACAGCATTGAATCCGACCCTGCCTACCTGCCCATCGACAAGGCGGTGGACCTGAAAGCGATCCCACCGCAGGTGAATGTCAACCTGCCGCGCTTCCTCTTGAAGGACGCCATTTCCGGCCTGACGAATATGCCCAATAATTCGTTGCCGGGCGGGATCGATCTGGCGGATCTCGTGAAGGATGTGAAACTTATCCGCGTAGTGGTGATCGAAGGCACTAAAACCAATCGCGCCGATTTGGACAAAGCCGTGAAAAAACTCCGCGCGGAGTTGGATTCCAAATGGACGCCGATTGTCAACGTGCCGGAGAACAACGTGGGCGTCTACGCCATGGGTGATCCCTCCGGCGAAACCATGGCCGGAGTCGCCGTGCTGGTTTATAATAATGGCCAGGCGATTATCGTAAACATTGTGGGCCACGTTTCGATTGGGAAATTGATCACGGTTGCCGCGCAAGCGCACAAACTTCCGCCAGAGTTCCTCAAACAACTGCAGGGTGTCGGTAATCAGACAACCCCGCAGCCGCCGGATAAAAAAGCCGATTCCGGCTTGGAAACCAATCCGCCGACCGGAGCTTCAGAGTCCAAGTCAAAGGAAGGCGAGACTGTAAAATAACGTCGTGGCGAAAAAAGTGAATGCGAGCCGTTTTCCAGAATGGCTCGCATTGCACCAATCTCCAAGCTCCAAGGTACCAAGCACCAGAGAAATTTCAAATTCCAAACTTCAAAGAGCGCCGGGCGTGAATTGGAATTGGTGCTTGGTGCTTGGAGCTTCTCTGGAGCTTGGACGCTTGGAGCTTGGAGCTTGGACGCTTGGACGCTTGGAGCTTTTTTTGCGCTTACCCATTTGAGTAGTGGCTGACCTCCACGCGAACTGATAAACAAAGGCCGTATGAATCCAACGGCCATTCGTCTTTTGGTTCTTTCTCTTGCGTTCAATTGTTTCATCGCCGCCGCACAGACGAATCAACCTTCCGGGCAGACTGCCAACGACACGCCTGTTCTCCGCCACAATATTCATCTTCCCGAAATCCGTTTGCACGATCCGTGGATTCTCGCGCACGCGCCGAGCCAGACCTATTACCTTTACACATCGAACACCGGCCGCGCCACCGGCGTGAATCGCCCGGGCACCATGGCTTATCGCAGCAAGGACCTGCTGAATTGGGAAGGGCCGATCGTGGTGTTCGCGTTGCCGGAAGGCACCTGGGCCGCCAATCAATCCGCCTGGGCGCCGGAAGTTCACGAATATCAGGGAAAGTATTATCTCTTCACCACGTTGCATAACCCGGATAAAATTATCGCCACGCCGCCGGAAGTTTGGCGCACGAACCATATGCGCGGCACGGTCATCGCCCGCAGCGATTCTCCCGAAGGCCCGTTCACGCTCCTGAAAACCAACGCGCCGGTCGCACCCGCGGATTTCATGACGCTCGACGGCACGTTCTATGTCGATCCTCAGGGGAAACCGTGGATGGTTTACGCGCACGAATGGATTCAGAAAATCGACGGCACCATGGAAGCAGTTCCACTCCTGCCGGATCTCTCCGCCGCTTCAGGTGCGCCGATTTATTTGTTCAAAGGTTCCGATGCGCCCTGGCTCGACGAACAAGCCACCGCTTCCCGCAAACAAAACAATTACGTCACCGATGGCCCGGAACTTTTCCGCACCCAAGACGGCCATCTGCTCATGCTGTGGTCGAGCTACGACAAAGGTGGCTACGTGGAAACCGTCGCGCGCTCGAAATCCGGCGAACTCAAAGGCCCGTGGGAGCAGCTCCAGCCGCTCGTCCGCCAGGACTCCGGCCATGGCATGTTGTTTCACACGTTCGACGGACAATTGATGATGGTGCTGCACCGCCCCTTCAACAACGCCCGCGCCAAACTCTACGAAATGCGCGACGACGGCGACCACCTCACCATCATTCGCCAGCGCACCGATTTGGATGGCGACGCGCCGTCGCGTTCCGCGGAATAATCCAGCCGGCTCGCGATGTGAGTTTTAGGGGCGCGACATTCATGTCGCTCCAACATCCGAATGAACCTGCGCCTCAGAATGGTCCTGCATGTGTGGACACCAACGACACTTCCGACCAGGGCAGACGAGTCTTAGAGCAGTTCCACCTATTATGTAGCACAGGCTTTCCAGCCTGCGGGTTCACGGGACTTTCCAGTCCCGTGTTCGAACTGGCGACTGGAAAGTCGCCCGAACCCGCAGACAAGAATGTCTGCGCTACATATAAATGGAAACGCTCTCTAAATTTTGTAAACGGCGTTTTCACAAATTCTTTTCTCATTCTTTTCTCGACACTTATTTTTCGGGACATTATAGCGATTGCCAAAATAGATTTCCGAAAAGAACGACTCAATCGAGAACCCCGACATCTTGAGAAGCGTTCGGACCGTCCGCAGCCGTCCGTCTCCCTCCCCGCCGCGAAGCGGGGGAGAGGGCCAGGGGAGAGGTGGGGCTTAGGGTTCAGGGGGCGAAGCTTCGGCCTTTCCGGAAATTTGTTTTGGTAATCGCATAAAATTTCAACGTGCCATTTGCCCCTCGTCAAATGGCATGGCTAGTTTTTATAGGACAAAGATTTCAAACTGCGGTTTAATTCTCATCCGCTGAATTCCTGTCCTCCATCCACCCTCTTATTCCGGAAAAATTTCTTTGTGTGCGATACCTTCCTGTGCCGTATTTCTCGGGATTTAGATACCCTGCACTTCAGACATTGAACCGGCGACGAATTTTCGCCTTGTACCCAGAACTTTGGCCCATAAACTGCGAGCAACTCAACCAATCTCATGGAAACTGAGACATCTCGGCCACGAAACAAATTTCCCGCATGGGGAATTTGTTTGGTTGTGTTGATTTGGTTGGCCAGCCTCTTGTTTGTTCATCCACTTGGAAATTTCCCGCTCAACGACGACTGGTCGTTCGGCCAGGCCGTCAAAATCCTGATTGAGAAACACGATTTCCGCCCTAGCGGATGGACCGCCATGCCGCTCATCACGAATGTCCTTTGGGGCGGCCTATTCTGTCTGCCGTCCGGTTTTTCGTTTACGGCGCTGCGGATTTCCACGCTCGTCGCCGCGTTGGCCGGAATGCTGGGAGTCTATTGGTTGCTGAAGCAATCCCGCGCGCCCGAGTGGCTCGCGTTGCTGGCCGCGCTGTTGCTCGGCTTCAACCCGGTTTTTTACCCGCTCTCGTGTTCGTTCATGACCGATGTGCCGTTCACCGCACTCACCATTTTCGCCGCGATTTTTTTGTTGCGAAATCTTAAGAACGGCGCCGACCGCGATCTTTTCCTCGGCGCCGCCTTCGTGCTGCTCGCCACCTTGTCCCGGCAACTTGCTCTCGCCGTGCCGCTGGCCTTCGCCATCGCTTCATTTTGCAAACATGGATTCAACCGCTCCAAACTGTGGCGCGCTTGTTTTCCCGCGGCGCTCGGAGTCCTCGCCCTGATTTTATTTCAGCATTGGATGGCAGCGACCGGCCGGCTCTCATCGATGTATGAGAAAAAAAGCGGCGAATTGACGCATGCGCTGATCGATCCGCTCCACACGCTTCCGGAATTCGCGCACAACCTTTACGTGTGCCTCCTGTATCTCGGCCTCTTCCTCTCGCCGCTTTTGTTTTGCGTGCTCGCCGCTGTGTGGCGAATGCAACCGAAGAAAACGAAACTGATGTTTGCGGCTTCGCTTTGGCTCGTGTTGCTGGCGTGTTACGGTTACCGGAGCCGGGGACTGTTCATGCCGCTAACGGCCAATATCCTGGCGGAATCCGGAATCGGCCCGGTGACCTTGCGCGACGCGGCGATTCTTCAAATCAACCTGCTCCCCGAACTGCCGCCCACCTTCTGGAAAGTGGTCACGTTGATCAGCGTGCTTGGAGCCGTGGCGCTCCTGACCCTGGCGGGTGTTTTCATTTCCAATGTGCTGCCGAAATTACGGCCCCGGGCAATGGCCGATAACGAGACTGCCGCCGTCTTTAATTTTTTATGCGCGGCCATTTACCTCGCGCCGCTGCTCGCCACCACATTTTTTGATCGTTATCTCATTCCGGTGATTCCGTTTCTCGCCGCCGCCGTGGTGGATGTGTGTCCGCCATTTCCGAAATTGAGTTTGAAAATTTTCGCTCCCGCCACTGCCATCCTCGCCGGGCTCATGCTCTACGCGGTCGGCGGCACGCACGATTATTTGGGCTGGAACACGGCGCGTTGGACCGCCCTAAACGACTTGATGGCCCGCGACCACGTGAAACCCGACGAAATCGACGGTGGCTTTGAGTTCAACGCCCTCTATTTCTTTAATCCCAATTACGAACTGTTGAAAACGGAAAAGAGCTGGTGGTGGGTGCAGAACGACACGTACCTGATCAGCTTCGGCCCGGTCCCCGGTTACGAGGCCATCAAACACTATCCCTACAATCGCTGGCTGCCACCGGGCCGCGGAGCCGTGTTGGTTTCCAAAAAATCGGAGAACGCTGCCGGCGCAAAAACCAGGTAGGAGACGAGGTGACGAGTCTCAAAATGGCGAATCATCGGCAGCATCGATCCACGCGCAGCACCCGCCGCCCCCGACTCGAAGTGAAATCAATTTTGCGTCACCTAACCTTGCGCGAAAATGACAATGCGGATGGTCATCAGCGCAAAAATCAAAAGCACAATGATCAGCGGAATGGTTCGCGCGGGAAGTTTTTCGAAGGGTTTCATGCCGGGGAAAAAATCCCATTTCCGCAGGACCGAGCCCCTTTGAATTGCCCGGCCGACAACGAAAGCATCCACGCTGCTCAGCAGGCAGAGTAGCAGCGTGGCAATGCCGCCCGTCAGCCAATAACCCAGCAACGCCATTCCCATCAGAAAAACTCCTTTGTTATCCTGCGCGCAACCGATTTGGCCGAGGCCCGGAGCGAAGAGGCTCAGCGCGGCCAGCAGCGCCGGACTTTTCACGCGGACGCGCACGATGACCGCTCCGGGAATAACCGGGCCGCTGCCGGTTGACTGCGTATTGGATGGTGTGGCCAAATCCTTCGTCATCGCACAAGTCCATTTCCTGGCGCGATCACCTGAATGGCCCCGGCGAGCCATTTCACTACCAGTGGCGGAGTGTGCCATGGATTAGGGAACACACCAAAATCTCCCGCCACCACCGACAGGAGAAAAGCCGCGAGGCACCAGTTCCTGAGCCGCACTGTCGTTTCCCGCCGCCCCAGCACCGACAGCGCAACCAACACAGCCGGCAATACGTACGCCGCGCTGCGCAGAATGTCCCAAACCACGAGGCAGACAAGAAGTGGTGTTGCAAGCGCGCAGATAAACATTCCCAACTCCAATTTTCGTCCGGCTCGCCAAAGGGACAATAGACACAGGCCGACAAGCAGCCAGCTGCCTCCCAAGGCAAACCACACCGTCGAATGCCAGTAGCGCGCATTCGTCACCAGCGTCTGGAGACCGGCGCCACCCATGGGCGAGCCAAGTCCCGCGAACTTCGCCAGCAGCACTCGGACCGCGCAATAGCAGGCCATCCCGCCAATAACAGCCGCGGACGAAGATTGGGTGAAGCGGCGCCAGCCATTCCGCGGCGGCTCGGTGGTATCGGCAAAGAGCAACAGCGGCGCCGCTACGAACGCCCGCTCATCGGTGAACGCCGCAGTGAAAACCAGTAGTCCACGCATGGACCAATGCAAACGCGGCTGCATCGCCAGCAGCAATTGGCAAAGCGCAATCGCGTCGTAATAGCGAGTTGTGTAAAACGTGCCGATATAGGTTGCGGCCACGCCGAGTGTTACCCAAAGCCCGCAGACCCGATCCCCCGTGACGCGATAGGTAAAAACGCAGCACAGCGCGAGCAACCCGCAGATGGCGCAGCTCGTCAACCCCGGCAGAAACCACCAATCCTTGTACGGCACCGGCAACCAGTGCAATATCACCGGAACCGTCAGCCGGAAATTGAGCTTCGCATCATGTGTGCCCGTCTCAAAATTTTTACTCACGTCCGCCAGCGGATGCTCAATCTTCAAGAAGTAACCCTGGTCGTATTTCACCCGCGTGTCATAAATGATCTCGTCGATTCCCCCCGTAAACAGCGTCGAAAACAGCACCGCCAGCAAGCAGACTTCCAGCAGCCAGAACCGCCCCGAAACGAAAACTTCCGACCGCCTCATGATCGGCGCGATCAGATCCCTCCAGCCGGGCAATGCATTGTTATCCACATAGATAGCTCGTCGAATTTTCCAGAATCTTGCACTTATTTTGATTTTTTTTCCTGTCAAAACCCCACCTTGCCCTTTTCGCCAACTTCGGGGATGAATTCTCCCGCCTGCTTTCCCACCCGGCTAGAGCGTTGACAGAAATGATGTAGCGGTGTGCAGCGAGGATTTTTGATTTTTGGCAAGGCTTCGGTGAAGGAGCAGGTTTGATAGACCCTGTGACTGAGCCGAAACGAAGCCAAAAATCAAAAAGACCGCTGTTCACACCACCAACAACACACCGCTACAGCATTTATGGAAACGCTCTAACGCGAGAACGGCTGCGGTTGTTGATAATTCCGCTTTATCTTTTTCTTCGCACCTTCCGTTTTCGGCCGGGCCATTTCCAGGGTCTCCTGGCCGGCGTACTCCATGGCCGGCCGTTGTTGCAAGCCATGCTCGCCCGTGCCGAGCGACTGGGAAGCGTTCAACGCCGTGGGCAATGGTTGCAGCAGGCGCTCGCCCCACACATTTGCGTCGGCCGGGCGCAGCAACCGGGCCACATCCGACAGGCTCATCACGTTCACGATGAATTGCACCGCCGACCCGCCGCCCAGATTCTCCTTCCACTTCCCCAGAGACGCGCTCTGCAGCACGCCCTGGCCGTCGAAAGTGACCAGCAACGCCTGCTCCTCCAGGCCGTTCCAGGCGTGGAGAAATTTGAAATAGCGCAGGAACGAAACATTGACGCTGAAACCCAGTTGAAATTCCTTGATGCGTGAGTATTCGTAAAGGAACGCGAAACCATCCGGCAATTTGCTGGCCTCATTCGGCGGCCCCAGATCACGCACCACCGTTTCCACCCGCGTCTGGCGATTGGTGTAGGAACTGACGGAACCGTCCAGCGGACGCCCCATGTCCGTTCGGAAAGAAGAGCATCCGGCGGCAAAAAGGAACGCGGCCAGCAATGCCGCGCCGCCTGGTATCCGGGCAAAGCGGGGTTTCATTTATCCCGGGGCACAGCTTCCTGGCTGTAGGAAAAATCCGTGAGGACCGACTGCTTGTTGAAGAAAAAAATCGCCCGGTCGTACGTGATCTCTTGCCGCGTTTGATTGTAAAGAATCAAAAACACGGATTTGGTATTGCTCTGCTCGCGCAGGTAATAGAACAGAGTCTGGTCCTGCAACCCGATCACCTGCGACGGCGGCCCCAACGCGTGCATCACCTCCGTTTGCGTGGATCGGCCCTTTTCAAAAGTGGGCGTGGCAGCATCGCGCCATTCATTCTGCACCCCCATTTCACTGCGCTTGCTGACACAACCTGCGAGCGTTAAGAGCAGCACAAAAGAGAAAACGGCGCGGACCGTTATTATCGGCCGCCCCCCGGCATGCGTCCTCGATTCCATCATACGGAAAATGTATTCGGCCCGATGCCGCGGTTTCAAAACTCCTGGGTTCCCAGATGAGCAGCAACCTATCGTTGCGAGGTGCTTTCTCTATTGCACTTTGGTCTATAGCGATTGCCAAAATAGATTTCCGAAAAGAACGGCATAATCGAGACCCCCGACATCTTGTGAAGCGTTCGGACCATCCACAGCCATCCGTCTCCCTCTCCGCCGCGAAGCGGGGGAGAGGGTCAGGGGAGAGGTGGCTCTTAGGGTTCAGGGGGCGAAGCTTCGGCCTTCTTCCGGAAATTTGCTTTGGCAATCGCTATAACCCAAGCGCTGGGGTTGCGCTGTGACACAATGCGGCGGGCATTTGCGGATCCGCCTCTCGGACTGAGGACTATGGACCGTGGACTGTAGACTTGAAGTCCCGCCCGAACTCCCCCATAACATCCGCATGTTGGCCAAGGTTTGTTCGGCGGCCGTAAATGAAATTGAGGCGTTCCCCATCGAAGTCGAGGTGAACGCGGGGTGGGGCGATACCAAAATCATGACCGTCAAGTCACAATAACCCCTTGATTTCATTGGTTTTTACGAATGGCCATGTTTGGGCTTCTTGGGTGCGTAATTTTCTGCTTCGTTTTGCATAATGCGATCTTGGAACACCTGAATTCTGCGATGCCAATTCCAAAAACCCCATATTGTCCAACCTAAAATGGCGGGCATGATACCAAATGCCAATGACAGATAACGCTTCATCTGCCTTGCTGCATTGACCATAAGTTGCCCCTCGTTTTTAATCTCTTGCCCTTTGAGAGCTAACTCATCCGCACGAATTTTGAATTGCTTCAATGTTTCACGATAATTTTCCAATGTTTGTTTATTTTCTAAAGCATGTGCCATAATATTCGTCCGTTGCGGCTCGTCATTAGTAGAGTTCACCTGCCATTTGATTGTATCCTGATCCAAGTTTGAGACGCTTCGGTAAAGGTCATTCATGTTCACCTCAAGAGTTGTTTCATCGGATTTCACAAACGAATATTCGAGATTGAGAGTCGCCGATCTGTTCTCAATTGAGATTTTTTCAGTATCCAATTTGTCAATCCGAGTTGAAAAGAACCAAAAACACAATACGAAGAGGACCATTCCAGACAGGGCTTGAAATTTGTAGAGATTGTCAGTCGGCGGTGTGGGGAATGGCGACAAGTTCATGCCGCTACGATACCCAAAGCCGTCTTAAAAGCCAACCCGCAGCGATTACGGGGCTAAAAGCCGTGGTCTCGGGGCTTATCATTGTGAGTTATTCCAATCGTCTTTGATTTGTTTGACCACCCAGCAAACGGCAGACGGAATAAAAAATGTGGAGATGTATATGAGCATCACAACTAAAATCGCTGGATGCCCGTCAAACGCCGCCCATGTCCCCACTCCAATCCAAATTGCGAAGATCAAAAATGGGTGTATGCCTCTCATTTTGTCACTGCATCAAAAGGGGCTTGAATAAATCCTTGCTGGCACTTCAAACCGCAACTCCCCGTCCATACCCAGATTGCTCATAGGCAATTTCAGATGCAGCACACCGACATTCCGAATGGGCTTTTGAAAAACTAAAATATCAGAAAAGGAGTCTTGTGGATAAATCGTTCCACCGTTTTTGAGATATGTTGGCGTGGCTGAAAATGACATTGGAGCGTAGTCATTGCCGTTCGTGTCTGACAAGGAGGCGTCTCCACGCCAAGATACGAATTCTAATTTCTGGCGAGCACTCAAATTTGAAATATCAATTAGGATATGAAAATTAGGTTCCGTAGGGGTAACGCCTTCTCCAATTCCGTTCGGAACGAAATCAGGATTTATCCACATGCGACCAACTTTTACCGAGATACCATTGGTTTCAATCAGGTTGGTCTGTTGCCACACTTCGGGTTTCAATGCTGCCACGAATATTTGCCATGCAGCCACAGCAATAAAAATTGCAACCACACCAAGCAACATGATCCCAATAGGAAATCTTTTTTGGGGGGTTATGATCGGTGGAGGGGCCATTAAGTTCGTAGGCTTCATCACCAGAGGGGGAACCATGAGGCTCGTAGTCTTTCCACAGTGGGGACATTCCACGGACTCTTGGTCATGGCTGGCGTCAAATTCAATCCCGCCACCGCAATGCTGGCAACAGCATTTTACGAAATTCGTTGGCATGGTTCGGTTCCTGTAATTTAGATAGCCGATTTGGAGGATTTAGTAAACGAATACTCACCCCGTTTTGTAATTGTCAGACTCCCCGATTTGCGGGAATGTCGGCAATATGTCAGACCCTAATACATTTTCTATTGCGTATGGTGCTCTAAAAGGCGTCAGAGCTGACTAATGACGCGTTTTGCCCGGCCGAAAAACAGAATTGAAAAGGGGTCGGTCAATGGAACCGAGACGTTCAATAGTGTTATTTCCCATCTCCATCAAAACGAAATGTTGCGCCTGTCCATCACTTTGAATCGCACCTCGCCGTACACCGTAGGCCTCACGCATTTAAATGTAGCGCAGCCGTCCCGGCTGCGAGTTTCGGCAGCGTCTCGCCGCCGGTCGATTGCCACGCGATGAGACGACAATCGACCCCGCACCGGGACGGTGCCGAAACTCGCAGGCGAGGACGCCTGCGCTACATCGGAAATTAAATGCGTGAGGGGTACGATTCAAAGTGATGGTCAAATGACAGACGCGCGTGCTTCGTCTCCTTCTCCCCGCCCAAACGGGGAGAAGGCCGGGGATGAGGGGTTTCGCCTCACATTCAATGGCGTTATATCCAATCTCTATCGAAAGGAAATTTTCCGTCTGCCCATCACTTTCAATCGCACCCATGCGTGAGCCCCGCCCTGACTGCACATTTGACACCCATGTTATAACCAACCAGAAGAAGGAGGGCAGGGACACATGGGAACGGGAAAGAAAAATAAAGGGCGCCCCGGCGAAATCCGATCACGGAATTTGTCATCGCCACGCCCGCACGAAAAGGGGTTTTCCACTATTCTCCTGCCGCACGTTCCCTTGCCCGCCAAATTTAAAAAAATTACCAAACGAACCCATTTCTCGTTCCAAGTAGTAAGTTGCCAATCAACCACTTGCGATAAAACAGCCTCAAACCGTCCCCAAAAACGAACCCATTTTCGACGCCCCAACGCACCATTCCCGCTCGCGCGAAGTGCCAGCCTATTCCAACCCTTGCGGGGAACACCCGCCCCCGAAAAATCGAAACCGTTCCTCGACCTCGCCCCCCAACCTCTCGACCCCCGACCCTCGACCCTTCATCCCCGTGCCCAGAAAAACCGGATTGAACTGCCGCCCGAACTCCCGCATAACATCCGCATGTTGTCCAAGGTCTGCTCGGCCGCCGTCAACGGGATTGAAGCGTTCCCCATCGAAGTCGAGGTGAACGCGGGGTGGGGCGATACCAAAATCATCATCGTCGGTCTGCCCGATGCCGCCGTGCGCGAGGCGCAGGATCGGGTGACGACGGCGTTGACCAATTCCGCATTCAAATTCCCCATGGGCCGCACGACCATCAATCTCGCGCCTGCCGACGTCAAAAAAGAAGGCCCCAGCTTCGACCTGCCCATCGCCATCGGCATGCTCGCCGCCAGCGAACAGATTGAAACCGACCAACTCGATAATTTCGTCATCGTCGGCGAACTCGCATTGACCGGCGCCGTCCGCTCGTGCAAAGGCATTTTGCCAATCGCCCTGCGCGCCAAGGCTGAGGGCAAAGTCGGGGTGCTCGTTCCCGCAGATAACGCCGCGGAAGCTGCGGTTGTCGCCGGGCTCCAGGTCATCCCGGTCCAGAATCTCCGCGAAGCCACGCAATTTCTCGAAGGCGAAATCAAAATCGCGCCCACCCAGGTCGACATGACGCACCTTTTCAACAATAACCACGACGACGAAATCGATTTCGCCGAAGTGAAAGGGCAGGAGAGCGTCAAGCGCGCGTTGGAAATCGCCGCGGCCGGCGGCCATAACGTCCTGCTCATCGGCCCGCCGGGCACCGGCAAATCGATGCTCGCCAAGCGTCTTGCCACCATTTTGCCGCCGCTCACGCTGGATGAAGCGTTGGAGACCACGAAGATTCACAGCATCGTCGGCCTGCTTGGCCCCGGCCAGGCGCTCGTCACGACGCGGCCTTTTCGCTCGCCGCATCATACCGCGAGCGATGCCGGTTTGCTTGGCGGCAACATCAATCCCACGCCCGGCGAAATTTCCCTGGCGCATCACGGCGTGTTGTTCCTGGACGAATTGCCGGAATTCAAACGCAGCGTGCTCGAGACCATGCGCCAGCCGCTCGAAGAAGGCCGCGTCACCATCTCGCGCGCCGCGGGCACGATGACCTTTCCCTCGCAATTCATGCTGGTCGCCGCCATGAATCCCACGCCCGATGGAAAAATGCCGCACGAAAGCAAATCGTCCCCGCGCGAAATCCAGAATTATCTCGGCCGCATTTCCGGCCCGTTGCTCGACCGCATCGATCTTCACATTGAAGTGCCGCAGGTGAAATTCCGCGAAATTGCCGGCGAACAAAATGGCGAAAGCTCGGCCGCGATTCGCGAGCGCGTCATCCACGCGCGCGAACGCCAGCAAACCCGTTTCAAATCCAAACCGAAAATCACCTGCAACGCCCGCATGGGCACGCGCGAGTTGAAACAATTCTGCGAGCTTGCCGACGCCACCAAGGATTTGCTGAAATTCGCCATGACGGATTTGAATCTCAGCGCCCGCGCCTACGATCGCATCCTGAAAGTCGCGCGCACCATTGCCGATTTGGCCGGCGCGGAAAACATTTCCGCCGACCACGTTTCCGAAGCCATTCAATACCGTTCCCTCGATCGCCAGTTGTGGACTTAAATTCCCCATGAAAAACCAACACCTCCTGAAGATACTTACCATTGGAATCGCCGCCTTGGGCTTTGCCCGACTGAGTGCGCACGCTGAAACCGTCTGGCTCGACAGTTTGCGAGTCAATCTTGCCTCGCAGGACCGGGGCACGCCCGGGCGGAATCGCTCGGCGGGAAACAATTCTTTGAGCATCGGCGGCCAGTCGTTTGAACACGGCCTCGGCACGCGCGCCAATTTCACGTTATACATCAACCTGAAAGGAGCCGCGCAATCCTTTTCCGCCAGCGTCGGCCTCGACAGTGAAGTGACCAATGCCGAGGCGAACGTGGAGTTTTCCGTCGTCGGCGATGGCAAATCACTCTGGCAAAGCGGCGTCATGAAAGCGGGCGACGCTGCCAAAACGTTTTCCGTCCCGTTGGTTGGCGTGACGAATCTGGCGCTCAAAGCGGTCGATGCCGCCGGCGGAAATTTCAACGATCACGCGGATTGGGGCGACGCAAAATTTGAAATGGCCGGCGATGCGCAGCCGGAGACCATGAGCGGCCCGCCTGAAGCCGCCGTCATTTTGACGCCTCCCGCGCCGGCCACGCCGCGCATCAACAATGCCGACGTCTTCGGCGTGCGCCCCGGCTCGCCGTTCCTGCTCACCATCGCCGCGACCGGCGACCGGCCCATGACCTTTGCCGTGGATCATTTGCCCGCCGGTCTTCAGGTGGATCCGCAGAGCGGACATATCACCGGCAAAATCGAAAAGGCCGGGACCTACGAGGTCACGTTGCGCGCGAAAAACGCCCGTGGCAAAGCGTCGAAGAAATTCAAAATTATTTGCGGTGATCAAATCGCGCTCACGCCGCAGATGGGTTGGAACAGTTGGAATTGTTTCGCCGGCGCGGTCACGGAGGAGCACGTCAAATCTGCTGCGGACGCGATGGTCAAGAGCGGCCTCATCAATCACGGCTGGACCTACATCAACGTGGACGATTATTGGCAGAACCATCGCAACTCCCGCGATGAAACCTTGCGCGGACCGTTCCGCGACACGAACGGCCTCATCGTGCCGAACTCGCGTTTCCCCGACATGAAGGGCATGGCGGATTACATTCATTCGCTTGGCTTGAAAGCGGGATTGTATTCCTCGCCCGGGCCGTGGACCTGTGGCGGTTGCGCCGGCAGTTATCAGCACGAGGAACAGGACGCGCAGACCTACGCGCAATGGGGCTATGATTATCTGAAATACGATTTGTGTTCGTATACTCAAGTCGTCCCCACGTCGCGCCGCGTTTTGGCCGATGGCGAGAAACCGTATCAGCTCATGGGCGATTTGCTGAAAAAGCAGCCGCGCGACATTCTTTTCAGCCTCTGCCAATACGGCGATCTCGACAGCGCGAAATGGGCCGCATCCGTCGGCGGAAATTCCTGGCGCACGACGGGAGACATCACCGACACCTGGAACAGTCTCCAGCGCATCGCTTTCGCGCAGGACAAAAACGCGCCGTATGCCGGGCCCGGCCATTGGAACGATCCCGACATGCTCATCGTTGGCAAAGTGGGATGGGGCAATCTGCATCCCACGCGCCTCACGCCGAACGAGCAATACACGCACATCAGCATGTGGTGCCTGCTCGCCGCGCCGTTGCTCATCGGCTGCGACATGACGCAACTCGACGCGTTCACGTTGAATCTGCTCGAGAACGACGAAGTCATCGCCATCGATCAGGACGTGCTCGGCAAACAAGCCACCGCCGTAGCGCATGAAGGCAATACCCGCGTCTATGCCAGGAAGCTGGCGGACGGCTCGGAAGCCATCGGCCTGTTCAACCTCGGCGAAGACGAAGGCCCGGTCACGGTGAAGTGGAGCGATTTCGGCGCGAAAGGCAAACTCGCCGTCCGCGATTTGTGGCGTCAAAAAGATTTGGGCAAATTCAAAGACTCATTCACCGCCACGGTTCCGCGCCACGGCGTGGTGTTGATCAAAGCCAAGTAAAGTTGCGAATCGTCTCGTCGCGGCGCCGCCTGGCGTCGCGACGTTCGCATAGTTGGCGTCTCTAAAAAATTGGTAGCCGCGGACGTGAGTCCGCGCTGACTGGTTTTCCAGGTTAATGCTAATCAAATCAGCGCCGACTCACGTCGGCGGCTACAGAATCGGTTGAGTTCCCACGCGAATTTTAGAAGAGCGCCGCGAAGCAAAAATCACCCACAAGAAAAACAAAAGAAGAACGACGTCGGCACTTCTCGTTAAATCCCAATTGAGATTTTCGGAAAAAATCGAATAGAGAACCATCGTCACGACCGCGCCGATGAAAGCCCATACTGCAAGAACTACGAGCGCGGCTAGATCCCATTGGGATCGAGTTTTCCTGGATGCTGCCGTTGGTGTTCCCGGTAGCAGAGGCAGATGAATTGCCGGGTCCGCAATTGATTTTGGCGGCAAATTGACGCGCACATTTTCCCGCCGCGCGTTCCAGTGATTCTTTTCCCGATCTTCATCGTCCGGGAGCATTCCGATGGCAGTCCGAGTTGGCGGCCGTGGAGGCGGTCGATTGCCTGAAGACTGGGTCTTGGGCTGCGGCGAATCCTTTTCCATAAATGACAATAGCCTGAGCTCGAAGTTATGCCCAGCGGTCCTGTTTGTCCAGCGCGCGGCAGGATCGCAAAAACAATAAAGCGGTGCCACGTCATCCGTGGCACCGCTTGCCCCAACAGTCCGGCCCTGCGGGGTGTCTTTGGTTAACCGCCTGACCGAACAAATTCTTCGACTGCGTTCACCGACATTTTAGCGCGGCGAAAAAAACTTACACCCCTCTTTCGGGTGGTAATCCGCCTAAAACCAGTTGTTGCGGCTATTGCTCCAAATCCCCCACATCGCCATCGCGCGAAAATCGCGCCATTCCACGTGCGAGTCCATGAACATGATCGTTCCGCCTGCCGGAATATTCTTTTTCATGTGACTGGAATTATATCCTTGCGGCAACTCGGTGGGATTGGTGGAAACCACGCCGAGAAATTGCTGGGTTTTGGGATCCGTGCCCGGACCACTCTGGATTCCAGAAGAAACAACCACGTCGCTCACCAGTTCCGTCTGCGCCGGCGGGAACATATTCGTGAACGATTGCGTGATGCGGTTGACGTAACCTTTCGGACTCACGAGCGTCGTGCCGCCGCCGGCCTGGTTGTATCTGCCAAACGTCCCGTCCCGGCTCCACATCCATTGATAACCTGTCACGCGATGATCGCTGCTGCCGGTGCCGGTGTAGAACCACCAATAATCCTGGTTGCGGCTGCTCAACAGCACGCTCTCGGGACAATAGAAAATGCCGCGATAAAGATTGGAAGATCCGCCCGAAAATGAATCGGCCAATCCGCGCGGCAAATCCCAGATGGCATTCGCGGTGCCGGCCTGGCCTTGCGGCACGGCGGGAAGATAATCCCGGTTCTCGGAGGTATACATGCCCAGCGCAACGCCGATTTGATGTTGATTGCTTCCGTCTTTGGCGCGCATGGCTCGTTCCTTGGCCGAAGCCAGCGCCGGCAGCAGCATCGCCGCGAGGATGGCGATGATCGCGATTACCACCAGCAGTTCAATCAGTGTGAAGCCGCGGGATTCCGAACGACCGTTCAGCCAGGAATTTTTTTTGGAGGCGATAAAGCGCATAGGCAATGGAACTTGACGCCATCTTAACAAGCGCTTCCCGCTCGCCATCCCTCTTTGGAGGGATTGGTTTCTGAAAATTCTTGCTGAACCCCTCCAAAGGGGGATGATGTGGGCGGAGAAACCGTTCATCTTGTCGCCCAGTTGAAAACAGCCGCTCAATTGAACGCAGTGAGAATCACAAAACTTTTTTTCTTTCGCTGGTGCCTGGTCATTCTGGGATTGTTCCCAGTGCTTGCCGGTCGCGCCGGGCAACCGTTGACGTTTCTCCACACCGAAAATCAGGACATCGTGAATGAAAAAGGCGGGAAGATCATGCTGCGCGGTGTCGGGCTTGGCAACTGGCTCCTGCCGGAGGGTTATATGTGGAAGTTTGGCAACGAAGCCGACCGCCCGCGGCGCATCGAGAAATTAGTCAGCGATTTGATCGGCCCGGAAAACGCCAAAAATTTTTGGACTGAGTTTCGCAACCATTACATCGCCGAAGCCGACATTCAGCGCATCGCGCAACTTGGCTACAATTCCGTGCGGCCCGCGTTGAACTCGCGCTTGTTTATCACGGACGGAAATCCCACCGCCAATTCGCAGGAAGGTTTTGCGCTGCTGGATAATCTTGTGAAATGGTGCAAGGCTAATGGCGTTTATGTCATCATCGACATGCACGCCGCCGTCGGCGGCCAGACCGGTGGAAACATCGACGACAGCGCGAACGACCAGCCGGAACTATTCATGGAGCCGAAGTATCAGGACGAACTCGTCGCGCTCTGGACGACGATCGCGAAACGCTACAAAGACGAGCCCGCGGTTGCCGGATATGATTTGCTGAACGAACCTTTGCCCGCGCGCACCGGCGCCGAGAAGACCTACAAGGCTCAGTTGGAGCCGCTCTACAAACGCATCACCAAGGCCATTCGCGAAGTCGATTCGCGGCACATGATCATCGTTGAGGGCGCCGATTGGGCGAACGATTGGTCGGTGTTTACCGCGCCCTTCGACCGGAACATGGTCTATCAATTCCACTATTATTGCTGGGACACTCCGAGCACCGTGAAAAGCATTCAAAAATACCTCGACTATCGCGCGCGTTTCAATGCGCCGGTCTGGGTGGGCGAAACGGGCGAGCGCGACGACGCCATTTATTGGGAGACCACGCAATATTTTGAATCGCAAAACATCGGCTGGTCATTCTGGCCCTGGAAAAAAATGGACACGCGCAACACGCCGTACTCCATCAAAGTGCCGGCGAATTGGGATGCGATCATCGCTTACTCGCGCGGCGGTGAAAAGCCCTCGCGCGAAGTGGCCCAACGCGCGTTCGACGAATTGTTGAAAAACATTCGCGTGGAGAATTGCCTGTATTTTCCGGATGTCGTCAATGCCATGATGCGCCGCGTGCCGGCGAGAATTGAGGGGGAAAATTACGGTGAAGACGGCCAGAACAAATCCTTCTTCGTGAAAAACCCCGGGCAGCATTCGCGGTTTTATCGGGTGTCGAATCCTGTTTCCGTGACGGCCGCCGGCGCCGGCCGTTCGCAAGCCTGGCAATACATCACGCTCGGGTCCAGCGAATGGACCAGCTACACGATTTCGAGCGACGACGTGCGCCCGTATAAAGTCGTTGCGAGAGCCAAATCCAAAAGTGGTGCCGCCGTCATAGAACTCCAAGTTGGCGACGACGTCCGCACTGTGACAATTTCCGATCAAAGCTGGAGCGAGATCAACGTCGGCACTGTTGCATTGTCACAAGGCGCAAACCAGTTGAAGTGGACCGTGAAAAGCGGCACCGCCGATTTGGACTGGATCGAACTGAATCCGTCCGAAGGCGCGAGCCAGCGCGCCGCGAACGAGGCGCCGTCTGGATTGCCGAAGCCCTAAAAGCTCTCCCGGTCAATCCCAGCGCCGACGCCTCATCGACTTCCAAATCTCGGTTTTCAAGGCGGAAAGTGACGCGCCTGCGCGTTTCCTTTATGAACTCTTTGTCATAATCCAGAAACCAGTTGATTAAGGGGGACAAGGCTGGAATAAGTTTCCCCCAAGGAAAACTATCTATGAAAAACGTTTTACGTGTTCTCTCCGTGGCGGGGATGAGTCTTCTCGCCAGCAGCACTTTCGCGCAAACATCCGATTCGCCCTACAAAGTGCTCGACACCGCACAGGTGATGGGCAGCGGCGGCATCGACTATGTCCTTGCCGACAACGACGGGCGCCGCGTGTATGTTCCGCGCGGCAACCAAACCTACGTGTTCGGCCTGGACGACCACAAACTCATCGGCGCCATCACCAACATCAGCGGCCACGGTGTCGCGATCGATACGAAATCGCATCACGGTTTCAGCATTAGCGCTCAGATCGGCATGTTCGATACCGAGACGATGCAGAAGATCAAGAGCATCGAGGTGACCGGCCGTCCGGACGGAATTCTTTTTGAACCCGTCACCGGCCGCGTGTTTGTTTTCAGCCACGCGTCTCCCAGCATTACGATGATTGATCCGAAGGATGGCACGGTCGCCGGCACGATCGATGTCGGCGGCGCCATGGAGCAGGCACAGAGCGATGGCGTCGGAAAATTGTATGTGGACGTGGAGGACGAAAAAAAGATCGCGGTCATTGATCTCAAAACGCTGAAGGTCGTCACCAAATACGACCTCGGCTCAACCGCCGGCGAACCCGGCGGGTTGGGACTCGACGCGAAAAATCACCTGCTGTTCGCCATGTGCGCGCGGCCCAACGTGTGCGTCGTGTTAAATGCCGACGACGGGAAAGTTCTGGCCACGCTGCCCATTGGCAACGGGACTGACAGCGGCGGCTTTAATCCTAACACGATGGAAGCGTTCAGCTCCCAACGCGACGGCACGCTGACGATTATCAAGGAAAGCAGCCCCACGAGTTTCGCGGTGGAACAAAACGTCGAGACAAAAGCCGGCTGCAAGACCTGCTCACTCGATTCGAAGAACAACCGCATCGTGCTCATTTGCACGGAACGCGCCCCGCAAGCGGCGGGTGAAGCGACTCCTCCGCCGGCTGGCGGCGGGCAGAGAGGCAATCGCGGTGGCCCCGGCAATCTCGATGTGCTCTGGGTGGGCCGTTGATCGTCCGCCGCAATCAGAGATGAATGATCCCACGTTGCAGCGCGACCGTCACCGCCTCAGTGCGGTCCGCCACGTGGAGTTTTCCCAGAATGCTCTTCAGGTGATCCTTCACCGTGTGCCCGGTGATCTTGAGGACGTCCGCAATCTCCTTGTTCGCGAGCCCCTTGGCCATCTGCTCGAGCACCTGCAATTCGCGCGGCGTCAGGTCCTCGAATAAATTTCGCGATGCCAGCCGCGTGGCGATTTCCTTCGGAATCCAGCGTTGCCCGGCCGCCACGGCGCGCAACGCCGGAATCAATTTATCGCCCGTCGTGTTTTTGAGCACGTAACCCTGCGCGCCCGCTTCCATGGCTCGGTGAATGTCCGTGTCGCCGTCGAACGTCGTCAGCATCAGCACGCGCGCGTTCGGATGTTTCGCTTTGATTTCCGCGGTCGCGCGAACCCCATCCTTCACCGGCATGCGCAAATCCATCAGCACGAGATCGGGCCTGTGCTTGTCGAACTCCGCCACCGCCTGCGCGCCATCGACCGCTTCGCCCACCACTTCAAGATCCGGCTCCGTGTTCACCAACGCCGTCAAACCCATGCGCACCACAAAATGATCGTCCGCGACCAGGATTCGAATTTTCGTTACGTCTTTCATAATACAGCTTCTTCTGACGCCGCGAGGTCGGCGCTCGGGGTGTTTTGTTCAATCGGCACCTGCACGCGGATGGTGGTGCCCTGGCCCGGCTCGCTCTTCACCGACAGCTCCGCGCCAAGGCGCTTGGCGCGCTCCGAAATTCCCAGCAAACCAAAATGCCCCTCGCCGGGGCCGACGGTTTTTTCCTGGTCAAAACCGTGCCCGTTATCGGTGATTTGCAGCGCCACACTTTGCGGACCGTAATCGAGTTCGATCTTCACGATCGTCGCGCCGGAATGTTTGATGACATTCGTCAACGATTCCTGCGCGATGCGGAGCAAATTTTCCTCCACCGTTTCCGAGAGCGGCCGCACCCGGCCCTTGGCGGACACTTCCAGGTCAATGTTCGTGCCGTCGACCAGCATTTTGCCGCCCGTGGACAACGCGCCGGGCAAATCGAATTCCTCCAGCGCGCGCGACCGCAAATCCCACACCGACCGCCGCACGTCCACCTGGCTTTGCGAAACCAGGTTGCGCGCCAATTCGAGGTGACGGCTCGCGCCGTCGGGTTTCGCCTGGAACAATTTCGACGTCGTGTCCAGTTGCAGCGCGATGCCGGTGAGCGTTTGCTCCACGGTGTCGTGCAATTCCTGCGCCAGCCGCGTGCGCTCGCGCAGGGTCGCCTTGAATTGCAGCTCGGATTCCTTGCGCGCGGTGATTTGAAATTTCAATTGCGCCGTGCGCTCCCGGACGCGTTCCTCCAGTTGATCGTGCGCCTCCTGCAACTCGAATTGCGCCTGCTCGCGGTCGCGAATCGATTCCCGCAACACGGCATTTTTCTTGGAAACCGTCACCGACCAGCTCACCGCCACCACCAGCACGACAAACAAAATGACCACCCCGGCAAACAAGCGCCCCGGCGTGAACCAGCTCGGCTTCTGCACAATGGCCACGCCGTTCGCATCCGCCAGCAATATTTGCAGCGCGTGCAATTGCTTATCCTCGGCGCTCTGCGTGACACACACGCCAGTTGACTGGACGATGCTGTCGATCGGTATCGACATCAGGTTTTGCGCGCCGGGATCGTTTGCGGCGAACTGAGCCTGCGCGGTAAAACCAAGGTCTTCGGTCTGCAACAACAACGTGATCTCCAGCAGTGAAGGCGTGTTGGTGCTGGTGAACATGCTGCGCACCGTGCGCTCCAGAAGTTTGCCCGGCATGGAAACAATCGTCGCGTGGTTGGTGATCAATCCATTGTGGTTCATTCCAAAGGGAATGTCTTTCGCGGAGATGGCCTTGGTTTCCGGCGCCGGGATTTTTTCGGAAGTTTTGTGATATTGCGCGTCGGCCAGCACGGGAAGAAAATGATCGAGATCCGGGAAGCCCACCACATCGACCACCTCACCCACCGCCAGCTCGTTGGTCTGGTGCGTCTGCACGTGCAACCCGCGCGTGCCGTCCTGCAGGAATAAATCCTGTCCTGGCCGCACCAGCGTCACCACGCCTTTCACGTGCACGCGCTGCCCGGGAATGATGTCGCGCCGATATTCCGCAATGCCGCTCAACGGAATCACCGGACGGCTGAACGGATCGCTGCCTTCCAGTTGTTCCACCACAAAATCCTCGGGTTGCGGATCGAACATCACGACATACATGAGATGCCGCAACGCCGCATTGAATGAAGCCGCCACCGTCCCGCTCACATGCACGCGCGCGCCCACCAGTTTTTGCGGATCGCCGTCCTGGGGCGTGCGGTGGCGAAAAACGTGTAGGCGATTCCCGCCGGAAGCGATTTCGATATCGAGCGCGGTCGTCAGCGCGATGACGGATCGGACGATGCCGCTGATTCTCACGCGTTGCCCGTCCTCCAGACCCGACATCAATTGATCAAGCGAAACAGATTTGGCCTTGGGCAGCGGAGCCGTGCCGAGCGCTTTCCACGTCGGCTTGGAAATGATCGGAGCAAACGATCCGGACCAGGTGAAACCGGTGACCTCGACAAGGTCGCCGGGTTTGGGATAACGATCGGAACGATTTTCGACGAAGACACCGCTGGTCTCGTCCTGAACGAAAAATTGGCCGCTCCAACCTGCCTCCGCGGCCGTGACCACGCCCCGAATCTGAACCGGGATTTTTTTCCGCGCCAGGTTTTCCGGCAGCGCCAGCACATCCGCCGCGTTGGTTAAGAGTGTGGGGACAGTCTCCTGCGAAAACGCTGCGTAAGAGCCGAAAAAAAACGCCGCCAGGGCCAGGAATTGAAGGACGCGAATTTGAAAAACGTTCGCATTGGCCGGACGGCGCATACACCAATAGTAGAAGCCGCCAATCCTGCAAAGTCGAGTTGAAAACGGGGCGAGCGAAAAAGGCGCGTTACCAACCGAACGCTTTGAAACCTTCCGCGAAAAAAGCAAAAGCGGGAGGATGCCTCAGCACCATCCCGCTCTTGGTGATTAAGTTGTCCAGTTAAGCCGCCACCGCAAACGCATCGATATCGTCCGCCGGTTGGTCGCGTTTTTCCATCGTCTTGCGGATGGTCTTCAGCGCCTGCTCCTGGATCTGGCGGATGCGCTCGCGCGTCACTCCGAAACGTTCGCCCACTTCTTCGAGCGTCCGTTCCTTGCCGTCCACGAGCCCGAATCGCATTGCGAGAATCTCGCGCTCGCGTTCCGGCAAGGTGGCCAGGATTTCCTGCACCAACGCGTTGTCGCTCTCGTAAACGAGCTGCTCGGAGGGCAGGGTGGCATTCGGATCCGCCACGACCTCGGAAACACGATCGTTTTCGTCATCGCCAATCGGCGCGTCCAGTGAAACCGGCGCCCGCGATGCCTGGCGATAACGCCGCACGCGTTTCGCATCGAGGCCAAGTTCGCTCGCGACCTCTTCATCGGTCGGCTCGCGATCCAGCACTTCGCGCAAGCGCATTTCCGCGCGGCGAATGTGAGCGACCTTGTCCACCACGTGCACCGGCAAACGAATCGTCTTCGATTGATTCGCCAGCGCGCGTTTGATCGCCTGCTTGATCCACCACGAGGCATACGTGGAAAGCTTCGCGCCCTTCTTCGGGTCAAAACGCTCCACGCCTTTCATCAGGCCGATGTTCCCCTCGTTGATGAGGTCGAGCAACGGCAGGCCGAGATTTTCGTAATCGCGGGCGATCTTCACGACCAGGCGCAAATTCGCCTTGATCATGTGTTCGCGCGCGGCTTTGTCCCCGCGTTTGATGCGCTTGGCGAGCACGATTTCCTCCGCCGGCGTCAGGAGTTTCACCTGGCCGATTTCGCGGAGATAAAGTTGCAATGAATCGCCATTCGTCACGTTTCCTTCCACTGGTTGCGCGGGTTCCGGCGGCACCGTGGCCTTGGCCTCCGGCGCGTCGAACTCGATGCGTGACTGCGCGACCGTCGTGCGGGTTTTGTTCACCCGGCTGACGTTCGCTTTCCTGGTCTTTCGCCCTTCGGTTCGTGTTCTCATAAGTGTACCTTCAATTCTATCTGACACTTCCACGAGCATTTCATCATGTGAAATGCTCAGTTAAAATTTCACCATCACGCGGCCACGGACACCGCCTCCAACGTGGAGACGATCGTCTTCTTGCTCACCACGCCCACGGTCTGCTTGCGCACTTCGCCGCCGTTAAAATACAGCAGCGTCGGAATCGATCGGATGCCGAAGCGCTCCGCCAGCGCCGAATTCTCGTCGATATTGACCTTGGCCACCTTGGCCTTGCCACTCTGTTCGGAGGCAACTTCGTCGAGCACCGGGCCCAGTGATTTGCACGGGCCGCACCACTCCGCCCAGAAATCGACAACTACCGGCTGCGTTGAGTTCAAAACTTCTGCTTCAAAATTTGCTTCGTTCACTTCGATGGTCGGTTTCATATGCGCTCCATTTCCAGTTTAATTGTAATCGCTACTGTTACATATTCGCACAAAAAAAAGAGAACGTCAAACGGCTCTTTTCTTCTCGCCCAGGCACGTTTCCCGCGCCGCCCGCACCACATCCGCCAGCGTGGTTTTGCGCAAATCCTGTTCCATCGCGCTTTCGGCGGATTCAAACACCTTTTCAAGCGTTTTCCGGATGCAATTTCCCACCGGACAATCCTCATCCGGCTTCCCGGACGGCGATTTGAAAGTGTCATGGGTCTCCACGGCCCGATACACCTCGGCCAGATTGATGCGCTGCGGCGCACGCGTCAAACGCGACCCCGCGCCCACCCCTTTGCGCGTATCGATCAACCGCGCCCGTTTCAGCGATAGCAACAGCCGCCGGATGATCACCGGATTCGTGTTCACGCTGCCCGCCAGGCACGAGGACGTGACCGGATCGCCCTCCTTGTAGGCAAGGACGGCGAGCACATGCACAGCCATGGCAAAGCGGCAGCTTGATTTCATTCGTAGATTGATATGTAACACATGTGATTACATAAGTCAACAAGCTGGCTGAAGTGTGAGACGCTTGAAAGTCACTTTTGTTTCAGTGAATCAGCGCGGAGCGGAAGTATTTTTGAGCGGAGTCGATTGAATTCGTGACAGTCATTATTCCATTCACGGGAGAATTGGTTTGAAGAGGAACCCAATTGACCATGTCAGGCGACGTTTCAATCGCGTATTGGTGGCCGTCGTAGCCGCTGAACGTTGTGACGCTCTGGTTGCTTTGCATACAAGCTGAGCCAACCGAATCCGCGCGCAACAAAGGTAACATCTGTGTAGCAATCTTTTCGTATGCTTCGTCGCTGATCGCCAGTTGTGTTTGGTCATACGCGTGATTCAGCCAGGGCGATGTTAGGCTTAGTTCAGGTGTCGACAATACGTCACCCACGCTTCTGAAAAACTGCCCGGGCAAGTTGGCGCGAGCGCTTTGTATTCCAGCCACAACCGTTGCGACTTGGGTGGAATTGGAATCGATCAGCAGGGGATCGTATTGAATGGTTGAACTATTGGTCAGCGCCGTCAAACCATCCAACCGCGCCGCCCATGCGTCAGCGCCGGAATTGATCGAAAGCAACGACGTCAGCTCGTTCGTGTTCAGCCACCGCGCCCAAAGGGCCGCGATCGCCCAATCGTTCGTGGGATGTGTCAGGGCCGCCTGCATGGGATTGGTGATTCCCGAAGAGCTTTCCCATTCTGCCAGGCTAGCGACGGGCGATTTGAGATAAATCGTCTGCCACGGCGTCCCGCGATGCACGCGGCCGAGCCAATCAAAACTTAAATTCTGCCCGGTGGGGAAATTCCAATCATCCGATGAACGCACCGCCGGATCTTTGACTCGGAGATTGAACCTATCGGCGGGACTGAGCTGAGTTGAGCCCCACGGGAGATAAGAGTGATTAACGAAACTAAACGAAGACAGAGAGAATCCAGAGGAAGGCGGTTTCGGAGCAAGGAGATTTCTCATAAGATCAGATTCCATATAGTGAACCAGCGGATCATTTGCTTCCCACGTAAAGAGTTGAGACAACTGGCTGAGTGGTATTATGGGCGCTTGATTGGTGGCAGAAGCCCCAGTGAAATTGTCTAATAGCCAATCCCTAAAAGCCTCGATCTCTTTTTGAAGGTTTGGGTCAGAGCCCAGCGGCAGGGGGAGTGCCCCGAGGCTGGCAAAAATCTGGTTTTCCGCTCCGAGCGGCATGGTTCCCCACGGCGTGCTTACCAGGTTTGTGTTCCAATATCCGTTGGTTCCCGATGCTTCATCGGAGGTCTGGATCTCGCCCATCAAATCGCGGTAACCATTCGGCCCGTCGAACTGAACATAATCAATCAAGCGCAGTGGCGGTCCGACGTCGAACATCTCACAGAATATTTTTGATTGAATAGTGAATTTCCAATCTGGGATCGAAAAGTCAGGGGTCGAGTCAAACGCTGCGCCGCTGAAGTTCTCGAAATGGGGTGGGTTTTGACGATAGACAGAGTCAGGGAGAAGAAACTGGAGATTACTCGAAACAATAATTGATGGCCTTGGAAAATTCATGTTATAGCCGTGCCATTGGTTGGTTTGCACAGAACTCGTGAGCGTAAATGCATTTGAGTAGCTGAGCCCAGCGCCATTTGTCACGGTGGCCGTCACCATACAATCCACGTTGATAAGAACGTTGCCGGGATAATTGGACGCGTACGAGTTCCAAAACTCTACTCCCAACAGGTTTGAAATTCCCAACTCGTACATCGGCGTTACTTGATACGCGGTCGGGTCATCCGGTGCCAGGCACTCGAATTGAAGTCTTCTGCTAATGCTGCCAATATACTCCATGGAAACCGCGTTAAAATTCGGCAGTCCCTTTTTCGCGCCGAGTACCCATGGAATATTATAAAAATTCAGATGCGTGTTCGTTCCGATCGCTCCGTCCGCGAACGCGTCAGCAATTTCAACCGGATGTTGGGCCAGAGCGGGACTGTTTGTATCCACTTGCTCATACCCGCTGATAAACACATTCGTCCCGTCCGAAGTAAAATACGGTCGAAATACCGTTGGATAAAAATTCGTCGTGGTCGCGTCGTAAATATTCGCCGACACCTGCAGCAATCGATGAACCGCGGGCGTATATTCATTCGTCGGGTAGATTCGGATGTGTGAAATGTTCACGCCCAACTGTTCCGAGAGAAAATTCGAAGCAACCGTCGTGAAAAAATTCGCCGGGTTATCGAGGCTCAATTGTGGGTCCGCTTTGGCGTTGCCGGTGAACCAAATCAGAATCGCAACGCAAATCGTCCAGGCCAGACGGAAGGCGCGTTGCTCCTTGATACAGAATGGTTTCCCAATCCACCGCACCGGGAAAGTATGCCGCCCAACCGCCGCGCTAGTCAATCCACCTTCAGCACAATTTTCCCGCGAGCGTGCCCGCTTTGGCTCAATTCTTGCGCCTTCCGCGCCTCACTCAGCGGCAGAATCGTCTCGACGTTCACCTTGACCTGGCCATTCGCGATAAGCTGCGAAATCTGCGTCAACTCCTCGGTGCGGGTCGCGTCTTCGCGCATGAAAACTCCGCGCACATTGTGTGTCTTCGCGCTTTGCTCCGAGGGCGGCTGCACAATCGATACCAGCACGCCGCCTTTCTTGAGGGCTTTCCAGGAGCGTTCCTGCGTTTCGCCGCCGACGGTGTCGAAAACCACGTCCACATCCCGCACGGTCTCTTCGAACTTGGTTTTGCGGTAATCAATGAATTCATCCGCACCCAGGCCGCGCACGAGCTCCGCGTTGGCGCCGGAGGCTGTGCCGATGACGTATGCGCCTTTCCATTTTGCGAATTGCACCGCAAAATTTCCCACGCCTCCGGACGCGGCGTGGATCAACACCCTCTGCCCGGGCTCGAGTTTTGCCTCGTCGAACAACGCCTGCCACGCCGTCATGGCGGGCACTGTGATTCCGGCGGCCTTCACGTGCTCGATTTGTTTGGGCTTTTCGACGATGTGCGAAACCGGCGCGAGCGCGTATTGCGCGTAGCTCCCGCTCTCATCCGCCACGCTGCCAAAAACCATTTCACCCACGCGAAACTCAGTGACGTCCGGTCCCACGCTTCGATCTCGCCGGAAAAATCGCTGCCCATGATCGAAGGGAAGGGGATCTGGCCCAGCTTGCCCTCGCGGATTTTCCAATCGACGGGATTGACTCCCGCGGCATGCACGCGGACGAGCACCTGGCGCGCGCCGGGTTCGGGCCGCGGCGCTTCCTCGAACTGGAGCACTTCCGGCCCGCCAAAAGAATGGATCTGCACCGCCTTCATCGTCTCGGTCATTGTCGTTTGCATAAAATACCTCTTTATTTGATTGGTGTGCCTCGCGAAAACCTGACTTAACTTCTGCCTGCAAAACCCCAATCGCAACGGGGTAAACGCCCCGAAAAGCATGCGGTCGGGTTCAACGATCTTTTCGACGTAGAAGGGATTCGACGGACAATAGTGCATGGTTTTTGTGACCTCGCCGTTAGCAATTATACTCAAATTCTTTGCTACCTCTGTCGAGATAGCTACCGGGTAGTCGGGCGCTCAGGCGAATCCTTACAAATCCCTACATCCTATTAAGACGCAAATTATGAGCGCACTCATTTATATTTGACAAAGGCGACCCGGCGGCGCAATGTCGCGCAAAAGGTGAGTGCACTCATGTTTGTATGAAAGCAAAGACAAGGAAACCAGCGGCGCGCGGCAAACGGCTCGAAAACAAGGAGAAAACCCGGAAGGCAATTTTGCGGGCCGCGTTGGATTTGTTCGCGGAAAAAGGTTTTTATCGAACCACCACCCGGGCCATCGCGCGGAAAGCGGGAATCGCCGAAGGCACGCTGTTCAATTACTTTGAAACCAAGGAGGACCTGGCGCTTTATTTCTTTGAAGAGGAACTCACCAAGGTCATCGCCTGGTACGAATCGGATCGCCGCATCCAGCGCGCGACGCTTGCGGAAAAGCTTTTCGCCGTCATCCATCGTTTTCTCGATGGCCTGGAGCCGTATGAGGAATTCATCGGCGCGGTCTATCTGCGCGCGTTGACGCCGGCTTCGAAGCTCAACCCCTTGAGTCTCCAAAGCCGCGATCGGAACCTGCGCTACCTCAAGTTTATTGCCGGCATCCTGGCCGAGGCGGAAAAGAGCGGCGAGATTCCGCGTCTTGGCGATTTAGGCGCCTACGGATTCGGCCTTTTTCACGGCGCCATCATCACCTATTGGTTGCGGGACATTTCGCCCGGAAAGCAACAAACCCTCGCGCTCCTGGATCGGGTGCTGAAATTGTCATCGCATTTCCTCAAACAAGGAAAGGGGTGGGAGTGGTGAACAAAACCGGCAAGGACGGCGTCGTGCGTCGCGGCTTTCGCCTGGGCAAACTGGGCTTCGGCCTGGTGGGCAGTTACATGAGTTATCAGGCCCAGAATCTTCTGCTCGGTGAAAGCGATCAGTCGCAAAGACAGGCGCGCTTTCAGCAAAAAGCATCGCGGCGGGTGCGGGAGGAGTTGGGAGCGTTGAAAGGACCGGCGATGAAGCTCGGCCAGATTTTGAGCATGCAAACGGAAATGCTGCCGGAAGAGGCAGTGGCGGAATTGGCCAATCTGCAAATGCACGCCCCCGGCATGCACGCCAGCCTCGCGCGGGCGCAATTCAAATCCTCGCTCGGCAAATATCCTGAGGAAGTCTTCCGCGAATTTGGCGAGGAACCTTTCGCCGCCGCTTCCCTCGGCCAGGTCCATCTGGCGACGACGCGCGATGGAGAAAAAGTGGCGGTGAAAATTCAATATCCCGCCATCCGCGCCGCGATTGAGAATGATTTCAGGCTGCTGCGCTCGGCCACCTTGCCGGGACAATTGTCCGGTCACGTGCCGTCGGCGTTGCTGGATGAAATTCAACGCGGCGTTCTGGAAGAAACCGAATACCAGCGCGAGGCGGACAATTTGGAATTCTTTGCCAAAGGACTGAGCCACCTGGATTTTGTGTCCGTCCCGCGCGTGCGCCGGGAATTCAGCACCGATCGCGTGCTGACCATGTCCTTCCTTGAAGGTGAACTCCTGGGTGAAATTTTAAAACGGAAACCTTCGCAGGAGTTTCGCGACCAACTCGGCACGCGGCTGTGCGAATTGTTTGAAACGCAACTGCACCTTCTCAAGGCGGTCCACGCGGATCAACACCCCGGAAATTATCTCTTCCGACGCGATGGCCATATTGGGTTGATCGACTTTGGCTGCGTGAAAAAGGTGTCGCTCGATGTCACCGAATTGCGTCGATCCTATCGCGGCCGCGTTTGGCAGCGCAGTGAAGCGTCGGCGCGGCAATTCCTTCGAATGATTTATGGCCCCAAAGTTCCCTACACGCGGGCGCGAAAGATTCTGCCGATTCTCGAAAGATGGTGCGATGCGTTTTACCCGGCAGATCCCACTGCAGACATTCTGATAGACTTCGCGAAGGACCCGGAACGGAGCGGGAAAATGAAGGGGATCCAGCGTGAAATGATGAGTCGCGCGTTGCGTGACAAATTGATCAATCCCGAATTCGCCTTTCTCACGCGGGCCGATATGGGCTTCCGATATCTTCTGCGGGAAACTCGAGCGAAAATAAATTTTAGCGAAATTGTCCGGCGCGTGGGCCAGTATGCGCCGTGAGCGGTTGGAATTTCCCGAAACCATTTTGATTGGAGCAACGATTCTGAAAGCGCATTCATAAGCCCCGGAGTTGGTGGGCGAGCCTCCTCGCGAGCCGACCGCCGCAGCACACCGGTTCATGCTTATAGCGATTGCCAAAATAGATTTCCGAAAAGAACGGCTCAGTCGAGAACCCCGACATCTGGTGAAGCGTTCGGACCATCCACAGCCATCCGTCTCCCTCTCCGCCGCGAAGCGGAGGAGAGGGTCAGGGGAGAGGTGGGGCTTAGGGTTCCGGGGGCGAAGCTTCGGCCTGCTATCCGGAGATTTGTTTTGGCAATCGCTATAGCCTCACCCGACTTTATAAAACCACTTCCAGTGTGACCGCCCGGGAATTATAACTGCCATGAGTCCCCCCACCGTTCTAGGCGGTGGCCTCTTTCAATCGCAAAATTTCCGCATGCAACTGCTTCGCGAGTTCCTTTCGGTCCGTGCTCGCCCCGCGCAATTGCGTGAAGCGCACTTCGGCCTTGATCGTTTTTTTGCTCAGTAGATTGATAATGTGTGCGCACAAGCTGCCATCCCTCCAATAACAAATTTCCTCACCGACATCGCCGTCGTCGATGATATATCGAATGTGGCTCGCGAACAGTGCATGCGCCTGTCGCGTCGCCGGCTCCAGCAGAGACGATTTGAACGGCAGCACGGTGTCGCCATTGGAACTCGTGCCCTCTGGAAATAAAACCACCAACGCGCCATCATCCAACGCGGTTTCAATCTCCGTGGTCGTCTGGCCGACGCGCGTGCGCCGTTCCCGATCCACGAACACGGTTCCCGCCAGCCTCGCGAAAAATCCAAACACCGGCCAGCTTTTCACTTCATGTTTCGCCACGAATATCGCCGGGGTGATGGACGCGATGACGAGGATATCCACATAACTGAGGTGATTGGAAACCAGCAATCCGCTTTTGGGGATCGTGCCGCTCGTTTTGATCTCAGTTTTAAAAATGCCCAGCATCCGGCGCGAGCAATGTTGCAGCCAGGCAGCGCGTTGGTTTCCGGGGCAATGGCGGGCAAGCCCGCACCGGCGCGCGTAATTCAGCGCGGCCAAGGCAAACTCAGCGGTCAACCAAAGCAACCGCCCCACCACGCGGGCCGGATGCCGGAACAGCACTTTCATTTCGAGATAGTGGCCCAGGCGTCCCCGCCTGTGTGTTTCGCGCGGGCGGGACGCCCGTGCCACTGCGTAACTTGAAACTCTCCGCAGGAGTTTTCAATGGAGAAATCGCAGGGCGCGAGTGGGTGGGAAGGTTATACGAGTTAAATAGGTTGAATAGGTTAAATAGTTAAATCACCGCGCACTTATTTAACCATTTAACCTATTTAACCATTTAACGCTCCCTTCAAAGCTCAACGTTCAGCGTTCGACGTTCGAATGTTTCCCATTGGAACGGGAGCAAACGGCCAGCTTCCCCGCATTTTGGACCAAACCAAAAATGCCGCCACGCCAATCAAGATCGCGACGAGGCTGGACACCATTGCCTTCGTGCCGGAGGTGAGAAAAACGAAAATCCATCCGACCAACGCCAGCAGCGCCGGCAGCGGATACAGCCACATTCGGAACGGCCGCTCCGCCTCCGGTTTCAATTTGCGCAATTGCATCACGGCGCCAATTTGCCCGATGAACTGCACCAGGATTCGCATCGTCACCAACGCCGTGATCACCATGCCGAGGCTGAGAAAACTCGCGAGGATCGAAAGTGCGCCGATCAACATCAGCGACACGTGCGGAAATTCCTTGGTCGGATGCACCTTGCCGAACACGCGGAAAAAACAGCCATCCCTGGCCGCTGCGAACGGAATGCGCGAATACCCCAGCGTCAACGCAAACACGGACGCGAAACTCGTCCACAAAATCATCACCGTGAAAATCAGCGCGAGCTTCGAGCCGTAAATTTTTCGATGAACATCGAGCCGATGGGCGGCGGCGTCGCCGTTGGGGTCCGTCACCGCGAACTCGCGCCACGGAATCACCCCGATGATCGAGAAATTCATCGCCATATAAATAAAGCCCACCGCCACCAGGCTGATGAGGATCGAGCGCGGAATCACTTTGCCCGGATCCTTCACTTCATCGCCGAGATAACAAACATCGTAATAACCGAGATAATCGTAGATGCCGATCTGCGCCGCCGCGCCGAGTCCAAAGACGAACCCAAGTGAGAAATCAAACGCGTGCGGCGGAAAATCAAACGCGATTTTGGGATTAAAATGTCCCACGCCGCCGAAAATAACCGCGCCCGTCGTCAGCAAAACGCCAATCCACAACGCCACCGTTATTTTTCCAATCGAACCGATCCGCCGATACAACAGCGCCACCACCAGCACGCCCAGCGCGACCACAATGATTTGATCCAGATGATGATTCCCAGTCTGCGGCCAGAGATAATCAAGATATTGTTTGAAACCGATCAGTCCCGGAGCCGATTTCCAGCGGCCCGCTCAGGATCAATTGCCAGATGAACAAAAACGCCATGAGCCGGCCCCATTTTTCGCGGCCGTAACCATCGCGCAAATAAATATAGGAGCCGCCGGAGCCGGGCATGGCCGCGCCGAGTTCGGCCCACACGAGTCCGTCGGGAATCGCGATCAGCAAACCGACAATCCAGCCGAGCATCGCCTGCGGTCCGCCGCCGTTGATGGTTCCCATTAACAGGGGAATCGTGATGAACGGCCCCACGCCGACCATATTGGACATATTGAGCGCCGTGGCTTGCAGCAATCCGAGACGCCGCCGCAGATGAGGTTCTTGCGCGACCGGGGCAGGGGTGGTCATGCGCGTTTTGTAGGCCAACCCCGCCGCGAAGTCAATGCAACCGAATCACGATCACGATTTGCAGTCGTAAAGTGAAACGCTGGATTGAGTGCTTGGTTTTGGATTGTCGGCGGCGTGACAAAATTTCTCCCTCTCCTGGGGGAGAGGGCCGGGGTGAGGGGGAAGGGCGCGTCGCTACCTACAGTTGTACCAGGTAAGCAGGCAAAATCGAAATCAACATTCGTTCTCCGTTGCGGCAGGATGCCTTTTTTGCCACGCTCGGCGGCATGCATGATCATTGATCGGTTATTGCCCGCCGCCAGGAAGTCCATCGCCGTTTTTTCAATCGGCATTGCTTTTCAAATGATCGCCGTTACCGGCCGCGCCGCGGACACGCCACCGCCGCACGAATGGGAAAATCCCCGCCTCACCGGCATCAGCAATCAGCCGCCGCACGCCACGATGGTTATTTGTCCGGACGCGGCCACGGCGCGCAAAATCCAATTCGTCGCCAACAGCGAACGCACCAAGTCCTCCTTCTACCGCTCGCTGAATGGCAATTGGAAATATCATTACTCCTCCAATCAACTCGCTCGCGTGCCGGATTTCTGGACCACAAATTTCGACGACCGCGCGTGGGACAAAATCGAAGTGCCCTCGAATGTCGAGCTCTCCGGCCACGGCATTCCCATTTACGTGAATTACAATTTCCCCTGGCGCAAACCCTGGACTCCGCCCTTCGTCCCCGGCGATGACCCGAACAACACCGTCAATGCCTATCGTCGCACTTTCGAAATCCCCAGCGACTGGGCCGGCCGCCGCGTCCTGCTGACGTTCGACGGCGTGAATTCGTTTTTCGATTTGTGGATCAACGGCCAGAAAGTCGGCATGGGCAAGGACAGCCGCACGCCCGTGGAATTTGACATCACGAAATTTCTCAAGCCCGGCAAAAACCTGGTCGCCGCTCGAAAATTTCCGCTGGAGCGATGGTTCCTATCTCGAAGACCAGGACATGTGGCGCCTGAGCGGCATTTTTCGCGACGTCTATCTCTGGTCGCCGCCCGACCTGCACATTCGCGATTTTGAAGTCAACACCGCGAACATCGATTACACCGCCGACGTCGCGCAGCTTTCCATCAAAGCGAGCATCGAAAACGCCGATGGACCAGTCACCGCCTCCGGTCTCGAAGCCATCCTGCTCGATCCGTCCGGCAAAGCCATTTCCACGAACAGCCTCGCCATTTCGGTGCCGGAACATTCCGAACGCGCCCTCAAACTCAATATCAACGTCCGCCACGCGCAACTCTGGTCTGCCGAGCAGCCGAATCTTTATAAAGTCCTGCTCGCGCTCAAAAACATCGATGGCCGCGTGCTCGAAGTCATTCCCGTCAACGTCGGTCTGCGCCTCGTGCAAATCCGCGACGGCAATTTTCTCGTGAACGGCAAGCGCATTCTCATCAAAGGCACCGACCGCCACGAATTCGATCCCGACCGCGGCCAGGCCATCACGCCTGAAATCATGGAGCGCGACATTCAGATGATGAAGCAATTCAACCTCAACGCCGTCCGCTGTTCGCATTATCCGAATCAACCCGCCTGGTATGACCTGTGCGATCGCTACGGAATTTATCTCATCGACGAAGCCGATATCGAAAGCCACGGCATGGGTTTCAGCGACAAAACCCTCGCGAAAGATCCCGAGTTCGCCGACGCGCACATGAACCGCACCGTGCGCATGGTCGAGCGCGATAAAAATCATCCCTCCGTCATCATCTGGTCGCTCGGCAATGAAGCCGGCAGCGGACCGAATTTTGAAGCCACCTCCGCCTGGATCCACCAGCGCGATCCTTCGCGCCCGGTTCATTATGAAGGCGCCCACGATGCGTCTTACACCGACATCATTTGCCCGATGTATCCCAACCCGCGCTCGCTCGGCGAATACGCCGCCAAACCCGAGACGCGCCCGTTCATCATGTGCGAATACGAGCACGCCATGGGCAATGGCAGCGGCGATTTCGGCTCGTATTGGAATCAGATTTACGACCAGCCATATCTGCAGGGCGGTTTTATTTGGGATTGGGTGGATCAAGGCCTGCGCACGATTCAACAACCGCTGCCCGCCGCGCATTATCAAAAGCCGGGCTGGTTCGACAAAACGTTCTGGGCCTTCGGCGGCGACTTCGGTCCCGTCGGCACGCCCTCTGACGACAATTTCTGCTGCAACGGCCTCGTGACTCCCGACCGCCAGCCGCATCCGGGCCTGTTCGAAGTGAAACACTGGTATCAATACATTCGCTGCAAACCCGCTGACCTCGCCAAACGAACCATCACGGTTAAAAACTGGTACGATTTCACGAACCTCAAAGACATCGCCGCCGGGCAATGGCGATTGAAAGCCGATGGCAAGGAAATTCAGAGCGGCAAATTGCCCGAATTGGACCTCGCGCCCGGCGCCACGAAAGAAGTGCAAATCCCAGTGAAACCTTTCGACCCGCAACCCGGCGTCGAATATTTCCTCGAATTGAATTTTACGCTGAACCACAAAACCCCGTGGGCCGATGCCGGCCACGAACTCGCCTGGGACGAATTCAAATTGCCCGATTCAGCGCCGCCGCGCGTCCTGAACACGCACGATTTGCCTGCGGTTCACTGGACAGCCAATACCAATGGCGCTGTCGTCACGGGCAAGGATTTCCAGATCGTCTTCGACGAAGTCAGCGGCGGCATCAAATCGTGGAAATATAAAGGCCACGAAATCGTGCAATCGGGCCTGCGCCCGGATTTCTGGCGCGCCATGACCGACAACGATCGCGGTCGCAAAAGCCCCGAAGCCTCCCAGGCCTATTGGCGCGATGCCGGGAAAGCCGGCGTGAACCAAAGCTTTGTCGGCGAAAACAAAACCGATCACTTTGAAGTCCGCGTGAAGACGTTGCTTCCCGCCGCTTCGGATTCAACCTGGGAAACGCTTTACAAAATTTACGGCAGCGGCGATGTCATTGTGACCGCAACCTTCACGCCCGCGCGCACGAACGTCCAAAAAATGCCGCGCCTCGGAATGCGCATGGCGTTGCCCAAAGGCTTCGAACACCTCACCTGGTGCGGGCCCGGCCCGCAGGAAACCTACAGCGACCGCAAGGATTCCCGCGTCGGCATTTACAGCGGGACGGTTGAGGATCAATTCTACGCCGATTACACCGAGCCCGGCGAGTCCGGCAACAAAGCCGACGTTCGCTGGCTCGCCTTGCGCAACGGCGGCATCGGCCTGCTCGCTGTCGGGATGCCGTTGTTGAGCGCCAACGCGCTGCATTACACCGAGGAAGATTTGAATGCCGGCAAGCACGCCTTCCAACTGCCGCACCGCGATTTCATCTCGCTTAACCTCGATCTGAAACAGCAGGGTGTCGGCGGCGACAATAGTTGGGGCGCCTGGCCGCACGATCCTTTTCTCATTCCCGTGCAGCAATATACTTATAGCTTCCGGTTGCGGCCCTTTAGCGGGAGCGAAGATCCCGGGAAACTCGCCCGCGTGATCGTTGGCGACAACGTGCAGTAAAAGCTCCAAATCCCAGGCACCCGGCGCCAAAGAAGCTCCAACCTTCAATCATCAAACTCGAATCGGCCCGGCTCCGCCCCGCTTGGCCGTAACGATGCAGTTGAAAAGAGGGGAGCACACGCCTCTGGCGTGTGGTTTGCGGCGTCTCGCCGCAAACTTCGTCTGACCATTTTTCCAAACTAGAGCGTTGACAGAAATGATGTAGCGGTGTGTAGCGAGGATTTTTGATTTTTGGCAAGGCTTCGGTGAAGGAGCAGGTTTGATAAACCCTGTGACTGAGCCGAAACGAAGCCAAAAATCAAAAAGACCGCTGTTCACACCACCAACAACACACCGCGACAGCATTTATGGAAACGCTCTAAACGGTGGGCCAAGATGGTGGGTTACGAGCCGACGGGACGCCGTCGGCAGCACGCGGGACGCGTGCGATCCCCAAATGCAACCGCATCCTTCCGGCTTGGTGCTTGGAACTTCCCTGGAGCTTGGACGCCTGGAGCTTTCCCCGTTACTACCCAAAAGGGTGACACCGCGATATTGACTGCATCGCATCGCTTCACTATCGTCGCTCGAAATCACCGGAATCGGCGGGCATGCTCCCCCCGCTGTGTCTGGAAGCGTTCAAAATTGAACACAAACAACTAAAACACCTCCCTATGCAGCATCTTCAACTCGGCAATATAGATTACGCCATTCTGATCATCTATTTCGGGTTCGTCATCAGCATTGGCTGGATCCTGAAACGGTACATGAAGGGCAGCACCGACTTTTTCCTGTCGGGCCGGTCCATTCCCGCCTGGGTTACAGGTTTGGCGTTTCTCTCGGCCAATCTTGGCGCGCAGGAAGTCATCGGCATGGCGGCGTCCGGCGCCAAATACGGCATCATGACCAGTCATTTCTATTGGGTGGGGGCGATTCCCGCCATGGTGTTCCTGGCGATTTTCATGATGCCCTTTTATTACGGCTCCAAGGCGCGGTCGGTGCCGGAATACCTCAAAATGCGTTTCGATGAAAAGACGCGCGGTCTGAACGCGATTTCCTTCGCGGTGATGACCGTGTTTTCCTCCGGCATCTCGTTGCACGCGCTGGCGAAATTGATGGAAACGTTGCTGGGCTGGAATTACTGGTGGTGCATCTGGATTTCCGCGATTATCGTCTTGGTTTACATCTTTCTCGGCGGCCTCACTTCCGCGATCTACAACGAAGTGCTGCAGTTCTTCATGATTGTGCTCGGATTCGCACCGCTGGTTTTTCTCGCGCTGAAGGACATTGGCGGTTGGAGCGCGTTGAAAGAAAAATTGATTCCGGTTGCCACCAGTCAAGGGTTCGCGGCAGGTACCTGGACGGATTCCTGGAAACACATGGCGCACACCGGCGATAATCCCATGGGGGTGGAGTGGTTTGGCATGGTGATGGGGCTCGGCTTTGTGCTTTCGTTCGGTTATTGGTGCACGGATTTCCTCGTGGTGCAACGCGCCATGGCGGCGAACTCGATGTCCGCCGCGCGGCGCACGCCACTGATTGCGGCCATTCCGAAGATGTTATTTCCCGGCGCTGGTTATCCTGCCGGGCATGATTGCGATCGCCATGCACTACGGCAGCGGCGGCAATTTTCTCCCCAAAGGCGCGGACGGCACGCCGGATTATAACATCACGATCCCCATGCTGCTGGTGAAATATCTGCCCACGGGTTTGTTGGGCGTGGGCTTCACGGCCCTGATGGCATCGTTCATGTCCGGCATGGCCGGCAACGTGACGGCGTTCAACACCGTCTGGACGTATGATATTTATCAGAGCTATATGGCCCCGGGAAAATCCGACAGCATTATCTCTGGATGGGCCGCTGGGCGACCGTGTCGGCATCATCGTGAGCATCGGCTGCGCTTACCTGGCTTCCAAATTCAATAACATCATGGACATGCTGCAACTGGTGTTCGGGTTTGTGAATGCGCCGCTGTTCGCCACGTTCCTGCTGGGAATGTTCTGGCGGCGTGCGACCGGTCACGGGGCGTTTTGGGGATTGCTCGGCGGCACGACGGGCGCGGCGATTTTCCATGGACTGGCGCATACAACCGGTGCGGCGGTGGGTATTAAAGGCACCTGGCTGGCCAGCATGTTGCATATGAACCCCGTCGAGTTTCACAGCGAAATGGCCCAGAACTTTTACATGGCCATCGCCGCGTGGAGTTCCTGCTTCCTGTTGACGATTATCATTTCTCTCGCGACGGCGAAAAACAAAACCGATGAACAATTGAAAGGGTTGGTTTATTCGCTCACACCCAAGCCGGCCAAAGAGAATGAGCCGTGGTATCAGCAACCGGTTACGCTGGGGATCCTCATCCTGGCGGTCACGGTCGTGTTGAACATCATTTTCTGGTGAGACAACCCATAACCTCAGCTATATTTTAATATGAACTTCGATCTGCGACTTCCCATCGGCGTCATGTTCAGCGTGTTCGGTTTGATCTTGACCATTTTCGGCGCGGTCTCCGACAAGGCCATCTACGAGGAGCATTCGCTCGGTATCAACATCAATCTCATCTGGGGCATTGTGCTGCTTGTCTTCGGCCTCTTCATGCTGTTCCTTGCCTTGAAAGGCGGAAAGAAACCCGGACCGCCGCAGGGCTAGAGCGTTGACAGAAATGATGTGGCGGTGTGCAGCGAGGATTTTTGATTTTTGGCAAGGCTTCGGTGAAGGAGCAGGTTTGATAAACCCTGTGACTGAGCCGAAACGAAGCCAAAAATCAAAAAGACCGCTGTTCACACCACCAACAACACACCGCTACAGCATTTATGGAAACGCTCGAGCGCGCGCCGGTGTTCAGTTCCGAAGGAACGACTGATAATAGCCCGGCAGTTCACTGCCGGGTTGAGGACGGCCGAGTAGGTGACATTCTCAATCGTCTTTTCACGCTCGTTGGGACGGGAACGAGGGCGAGGGTTACCAGTTTCGTCCTCAACCCATTTGACATCCATGCTATAACCAACCTCCGAAAGGAGAGGCCGAAAGAAAAATGGCAACGGCAACGGCAGCGAAAATTAGCAGCGAGCGGTCGCCACGACCAACCCGCTCGGTTGGGCGCAATCGTTCTTCGCAAGCGCTTCATATTCAACGCCCATCGTGCCCGATCGTGCCCGATCGTAGAGGGGGGGAATACCGCCTGGGATTGACTGGCGCCCTCCAAAACCTGCCGGCGTTTCGACCATTTTGCAAACAGCGCACGTAATCCAGTTAACCCCTTTTAGCCAAATGTCCGAAAAAATCACCAAATCCAGCTTCGGCAAATTGCCCGACGGCACCGCCGTTGACCAATACACGCTCACCGGCAGCCACGGCGCCGTCTGCAAAATCATCACTTACGGCGGCATCGTCACCGAGTTGCACCTACCAGATAAAAACGGCCAACTCGCGGACGTCGTGCTTGGCTTTGACGACCTCGCCGGCTATCTGAGCCCTCAACCCTACTTCGGCGCGATTTGTGGCCGCTTCGCCAATCGCATCGCCAAGGGTAAATTCACGCTCGACGGCAAAGCCTATTCTCTCGCCGTCAACAACGGCCCCAACGCCCTCCACGGCGGACTCAAGGGTTTTGACAAAGTTGTCTGGCACGCCACGACCGGTGAATCCAAAGACGGCCCGACTTTGAGACTCGAATACACCAGCGCCGACGGCGAAGAAGGCTATCCGGGCAAACTAAAAGTCACCGTCGTTTACACCTTCACCGAAAAGAACGACCTGCGCATCGACTACACCGCCACGACCGACAAAGTCACCATCATCAATCTCACGAACCACAGCTACTTCAATCTCGCCGGCGCGGGCTCCGGCGATGTGTTCAACCATGAGCTGATGTTGGCCGCCAAGAATTTCACGCCCACCGACGACACATTGATTCCCACCGGCGAAATCAAGCCCGTCAAAAGCACGCCCTTCGATTTCACCATGGCGAAACCCATCGGCAAAGATATCGCGCAACTGTATTCCCAACCGCACAAGGGCTACGATCACAACTTTGTTTTGGATAACCAAAACAAAACCCTCACGCTCGCCGCCCGCGTGACCGAACCCAAATCCGGTCGCGTCATGGAAGTGCTCACCACCGAGCCCGGCGTCCAGCTTTATACCGCAAATTTTCTCGGCGACACCAAAGGCAAGGCGGGGAAGACGTACCAACAATACGGCGCTTTCTGCCTCGAGACGCAGCATTATCCGGATTCCGTCAATCATCCGAATTTCCCCTCGATCGTTCTCCAACCGGGCGCCGAATACCGCACAACGACGATTTATCGATTTCCGCATTCAACATGACAAAATGTTTAAACTGTGGCGGAACGGAAATCGTAAAAGGCAAAATCGCCAGATCAAGCGAGGAGTTTTTCTCCGACATTATTTTTAAGCCGGAGGGACTTCGATTTCTCTCTACTGCTTTGACACACGGTACCAAGCTTAAGCCAGAAAGTTTTGTCTGCCTGGGATGCGGAATGGTTTGGTCTCAAACTGACTCGAAAGCTTTGAAAGAGTTCATCGCAAAACATTGCAAAAAATCCTGAGACATTTTTTTGAGGAACCGCCACGCGGTAAAACCCCTATTTCCCTTAACATTTCCCCGTAATCCGCCACTTAGACAGGCCGCTCCTCCTGAGGTAAATTGGCTGGCAATGTCAACGACCATGGAACATCTCAAAGCCGCCGAACGCAAACCGCTCTTGCCCAAAGCACGGGGTTACAAGGGTGAGGTTGTGTATATCTATGCGTTTGACGTGGCTTACGAAATGATCCGGCAACCAGTCCGCGAACTGCTCGGCCAGCCCGTCGCGCAATTCGTCGTCGACGCCAGCAAGCGCAGCCCGCGGCATCTTTTCTTTTATCGCCCGCAGATGGTGCGACTGCCGGCCTTGGAACGCATTGGGCCGAGCGGTCCGCTGCGCGTCGAACGCGTCGTGAAACTGCTGCCCGTGGGCGCCATCAGCATCACGATGCGCGTGCCGTTTGAAGTGGAGCGTATCGAGGACCTGGTCGGTTATCACGATTTGCAATTCAGCAACGGCTCTCTGCACGAGGAAGTGCGGCGGCTGGCGGAGGAAGTGCGCCGCGAGTTGAGTCCCTATTACGTCCGTCCCATTCCGCAACTCGCCGATGAAGAGGCTTATACGGTGTTCTGCATCGAATCGCCGGTGGTCGGCGATGACGGGGCGCCCTTGAACGCCGAGCATTGGCGGCGGGCCAATCGGCGCGCGATCGCCTCGCTCCTCACGCAGGAACCGGACATTGATCATCTCTCGCGCCAGGAAGCGGACGAATCCACGGGCCGCTATCTCAGTTACTACGAACACGATCTTGTCGTTGTGGACTGGGACGCTGCGCTCATCATGGACGAGCGCCAGAACTTTGATGAAACACTCTATGTGATGGAACTCGCGAATCTCCAATTGGCTGAACTCGAAGCCTACGATCGCATCCTGGATAATTCGCTCGAGCGCGCCTATCGCGATCTTTCCGCGCGGCCGATCCGGGGACGCGTGAATATTCTGCGCGAACTCCGCGAATTGCGCATCGACCTCGCGCGCTTCAGCGATGAACTCTCGAACATCACTAAGTTTTTCGGTGACTGGCATCTCGCGCGCATTTACGAAAACATTTCCGCGCGTTTCCACCTGACTGATTGGCACCGAACGCTGGATGGGAAATTAAAAACGCTGGACGATCTCTACCAACTGCTCAATCACGACCGCATCAACCGTTGGATGCTGATTTTGGAAGTGACGATCGTGCTGCTGTTCGTGATCGATTTGGTGATTTTGTTTGTGAAGTGAAGCCAGTTAAATTCGTTAAATGGGTTAAATCAGTACCGCGCCATCCCTGGTCATTTAACCATTTAACTTATTTAACAATTTTGCCAATTACCTCACCGCAGTCGCAGCGCCGGCGAATTCTACTACGAGGCCTTCGCGCGCAGCCTCAACCAGCAATTTCCCGTTTTGCGCTTTGACGAGCTTGCGCGCGTAGTCGGCCATTTCGGCAATCTTGGCGTCGTCGTGGTCGGGGTCGTGGTGAAAGAGAAAAAGTTTTTTGACTTCGGCTTTGAGCGCGAGTGCCACGACATCGTCCAGGCACGCGTGGCCCCAGCCGCGATGTTGCTCGTATTCCGCGCGCGTGTATTGCGCGTCCATGATGAGAATATCCACGCCGCGCAAAAAGCTGATGATGCGCCGCTCCTGTCCCTGCGCGTATTCCGTCGCGGCCTTCACATCCGGGCCGTCGGCGGCGTAATGAGGCTCGTTATCCGGGAAATACGCCACGGACGCCTCGCCAGTCCACAGCCGGTAACCGACGCAAATGCCCGGATGATTGGCGAAGCACGCCTCCACGCGCACGCGGCCCACCGAAAATTTCATCTCCTTCAGCTCCTCGATCTGCAGGTTCGCCGGCAATTCGCGGAGTGTCACGGGAAAAAACGGATTCTCCATCTGGCTGGACAGCACGCTGCTCAGGCCGTGCCGCGCGCCTTCGAAGCCGAGGATGCGCACGCGATTCTGCGGCTGGTAAACCGGCCAGAAAAACGGCAGGCCCTGGATGTGATCCCAATGCGTGTGCGTCAGCAGGAGCGTGAGATTCAGCGGTTGATCCTTGAATTCCTCGGCCAATTGTTTGCCCAACAAACGCAAGCCTGTGCCTGCGTCCAGAATGATCAACTCACCCTTGGCGCGAATCTCGATGCACGACGTGTTCCCGCCGAACTCCACCGTGTCCGGCCCGGGCGCCGGCGTCGAGCCGCGCACGCCCCAGAATTTCAGCCGCGGGATTCCGGAAATCCTGGTCGCGGCTTCCACCGGCTTTTCCGGAGGGGCAGGGACGTGATTCACGTTGAACCGCGCGAGCGACGCGATGAGGTCACCCGGCTTCACGGGTTTGGGAAGAAAATCATCCGCGCCGGCCTCCATCGCCGCGCGGCGGTCCGCTTCAAAATTGCGCCCGGAAGTCACCACAATGCCCGTCTGCCGCAGGGTGGCATCCGCGCGCAACTCCTGGCAGACCTTGAACCCGTTCACGCGCGGCATGAGCAAATCGCACAGCACCACGCTCGGCCGATGCAGCCGCGCCATTTCGATTCCTTCATCACCGTTCCCGGCGTGGAACACCTGCCACCCTTCGTGGCTGAGCACCGCGGCGAGCACGCGGCGGCAATCCGCGTCGTCGTCGATGATGAGGACGGTTTTCATGGCAGAGGCTTAACTCCTGCCAGTGTGCTGGAACGGGGGTGAATTGGCACGTGTGAATTCCGTGGTTAACTGGAGAATTCTTCGGAATCAGGGTCGATTTCTTCGCCGGCCTCGGCGGTTGCTGCTGCCAAAGCCGCCGCTGCCGCTGCGGCCGCGATGGATGCCTCATCGGGCAATTCGAGGGAGGAGTAGTGAACTCCCAGATTGTGCTGCGCGGTTTTGTCGCCCTGCCGGGCGGCGCGAATGAACCACCGCACCGCGTCCGGCGTGCTCTGCGGCACGCCGCGGCCGGTCTGGTAGCAAAGCCCGAGGTTGCATTGCGCCGGGGCAACTTCCTGCTCCGCGGCGAGCTTGTACCATTTGACGGCTTCGGGATAATTTTGCGGGACCACGTGGCCTTGCTCGTAGAAAACGCCGAGATTGAATTGCGCCTGCGGTTCGCCTTGTTCCGCCGCCGAATGATACCACTTCACGGCTTCGGCGTAATTTTGCGTCACACCCTGGCCGGTTTCGTACAGCACGCCCAAATTGAATTGCGCGGCCGGGTCGCCCTGCTCGGCGGCCTCGCGGAACCATTTGGCCGCCTGGCCAAATTCCTGCGGCACGCCAACGCCGGCCTGGTAACAGAAGCCCAGATAGCATTGCGCCACGGGATCATTCTGGTCGGCGGCTTTGCGGAACCATTTCACCGCCTCGTTGTAATCCTGTTTGAGGCCCTGGCCATTCTGGTAAGCGACGCCGAGATAGCTTTGGGCTTGCGCATCGCCTTCTTCAGCGGCTTTGCGAATTTCCTCAATGGAACTCCATGTGCGACGGCCTTTTTGCATGAACAAAAACAAGCATAGAACGGGCTGGGGGAAATTCAAGCAGGTTTCACGGAAGGATCCGGCTCGCTCAGCCTGGGGGACCCCCTTACCTTGATTCAGCGTGTTTAGGTGTGTTTCAGCGTGTTTTGTTGAAATGGATTTTCGAATGGGACGGGTGTGGCGTCCGGTGTTCTGCTGTTCCCTGCCTGTTTTCATCATCCCTTTGTGCCCTCCTTCAGGTCTGGTTATAGATGACATGGGTATTGGCGGGCAAGCAAAACAGTTGCTACACCAAGGTATGAAAAACAAACCAAACACCAATACCCACGAAGTCAATCAAACACAAACTCCGCTCAAAGCCAAGAGCATGCCTGTCAATGAGCGGCGGTTCAACAGTTCAACGGGTGTGACAGAAACTGAGGGTCATGACAGGGTGGGGACGGCGCGGGCGGGGAATTTGGGTTTTCGATTGATCCCATGGGCCGATACGCTCACTGCGTTCGCCGCGCTGCGCGCGAGATGGGTGGGTGGAAACGACTGGGTACCCAGGGTAGGCCTCGCCGACTCGGCCAACCCTGGGCTAAGTGCTTCGACACCGTTGGTGTCGTCCGTGTGGCGCGCTGCGCGCGGAGAGGGAGACGAATTTGCCGTCAAATGACCCTCGCTTTCTGTCGCACCCCAGTTCAACAGTTCAACGGGTGTGACAGAAACTGAGGGTCATGACAGGGTGGGGACGGCGCGCTTGCGTCGTGGGCGCCGCGTTCAGCGGCACAACGTGGGACGTGATTGCCGCCGCAGGCCTCAGAAGTTCCGCCCGCTGATGTGCGGGGAATTTGGGTTTTCGATTGATCGCATGGCCCGATACGCTCACTGCGTTCGCCGCGCTGCGCGCGAGATGGATGGGTTGAAGCGACTGGGTACCCAGGGTAGGCCTCGCCGACTCGGCCAACCCTGGGCTAAGTGCTTCGACACCGTTGGTGTCGTCCGTGTGGCGCGCTGGGCGCGGAGAGGGAGACGGATTACTGAGGATGATCCGAACGCTTCACAAGATATCGGTGTTCTCGACTGGAGAGTTTTTTTCGGATATCTAATTTGGCAATCGTTATAAATGTAGTGCGGCCGGCGGTTGCGAGTGTCGCCAGGGTCTCGCCCCGACTTCCGCAGTTGAATTTTGCATTCGCGCACCGGCACCGTCCCGGTGCCGAAACTCGCAGGCGAGGACGCCTGCGCTACAATGGGATCCGCTTTCCTGTGCCGGGGAAGGTCGATTCCAAACGAACATGAACAAGCTAATCCGATTTTGTTTCAGCGCCGTGGCTGCCATTGCGCTCGCGGAGCTTTGCTCTTGCGCCACGGCTTCTCGCGAACCCGATAGTTCACCTGCTTCCAATCTTCCCGCGGAAGTGGCCATGAACAAATTCCCCCGCTTCGCGCCTTATTTGATGGTGACGCTCCATTTGGAGAACGGCGCTGAATTCAAATGCTGTGTGGATACCGGATCTTCCGCCAGCATCCTGCCCAAATCGGTGGAAACGCAGCTTGGCCAACGCGTGGGTAGAAGCCGAATAAGAACGTTCGACGGCGACATTGAAAAAGAAAATATCTACCCGGCCCCGAAAATTTATCTGGGCGACACTCAACTTGTGACGGGAAATCGCATTGGCGTCTGGACCAATTCCGAGGGCATTCTCGGCATGGACTGTCTGCGGCATTACTGCATCCAGCTCGATTTTCAAACGCGGAAAATTCGCTTTTTGAAATCCGGCGACACCAATGCCGCGGAGTTGGGAAAGGCCGTTCCCTTGACGAGTTTGCAATATGCCTACATTCGTCAGGACGGTTTTTTCGAACAAAAAGATTTGCCGCTGCTAATCGACACGGGTCATCCATTGGACGGGGTGATGAGTTTGCGATTGGTCAATCAAGCGCTCGAGGAGCAAAAAGCGCGAGCCGTGCCCGTAAGAACATTTGGTGATTCCAAAAGCAAGCCGCCGGAGATGAAGCTCGTATCCTTTCCCACCTGCGTCTGGAACGGCGAAACCTACACGAATCTCATTGTGGAGGCAGGGCGACCGAACATTATCGGATTAAGATTTTTGGCCCGGCACCGGGTGACCTTCGATTTTCCCAGAAAGGTCATGTACCTCAAATATGTGGACGAAGGAAACGCCGCAATAAAAAGTTCACCCTTGATGAAGTAGCGGGAGAACTCGCGGAAATAAAAAGTTGTCACTTTCAGGCATTCGGCGGCATTTAAATAGATAGATGCAGGAACTGGACGACATCGCGTTGCTGAAAGAATTTGTCGAACGCAATTCCGAAGACGCCTTTGCAGTGCTCGTCTCCCGGCATGTGAATCACGTGTATTCAATCGCACTGCGCCAAACGCGCAACCCGGGTCAAGCGGAGGAAATCACGCAAGCTGTATTTGTGATTCTGGCCCGGAAATCCCCAAGTCTATGTAAAGGCACCTTTCTTTCGGGCTGGCTCCATGAAACAACAAGACTGACAGCGGTCACGTTCCTTCGAAGCGAATTCCGGCGTGCCTGCCGCGAACGCGAGGCGTGCATGCAAAATCTATTGAATGAAAGCGCTCCGGATATTTGGCCGCAAATCGCTCCGCAATTGGATGCGGCCATCAGCCAGCTGAACGAAAAGGATCGCAATGTGATTTTGCTCCACTATTTCGATGATAAAAGCATGAAAGAAATCGGCGCTGCTTTGGGCGCGAACGAGGAGGCCGCAAAAAAGCGCGTGAACCGGGCGGTGGAGAAACTTCGGTCGTTTTTCAACAAACGAGGCATCGTCGCCTCAGGCGCAGGTACTGACCGCGGCCATTTCTGCAAATTCTATTCAGGTCGCGCCGGCTACCTTGGCGAAATCCGTGACCGCTGTAGCGTTTACCAAAGGGTCGATCGCTGCAGCCTCAACCACGACCCTTGTGAAAGGAACTCTAAATCTTATGATGTGGTTAAAAACCAAGACGACAATTTTCGTTTGTGCCATCACTTTGACAGCAGCCGGAGGGGTGACCTTAGCGACCAGGAATGCCGAAAAGTTCATGGATAAATTCGCGAACACCTCCATCGGTGCGCAAACAATGGAGGCTGTAGATTTCCTGGGTTCGCTTCAGGACGACGGGCGCTTGCCCGGATATACTGCGGGGACCAATGTAAGCTCATCCTTCGTCATTCCGGGTGTTAATTACCCGAACGATAAAACGGGGTGGCAAACGACCTCCACGAACGTCGAAACCTTTCCCATTTCCCGCACCTTCGATCTGCTCACCAACGCGCCCGATGCGCGTGAGGGTGTCGTGTGGCATTACACTGTGGTCAAGCCGACTAAAAAAGCCGAGTGGCACGTACAAAAGGCCTGGCAGACAGATCACGCGGGCAAACTGATTACTGAGTTTCCGGTTGGACAGGGGGGAGGGAAATCTCCAGGCAAAAATTCTCCCTGACAGGTTCCGATTATTGAACGGGATATTCCTGAATGGCTTTGCTGGACGGGTCGGGATGCTTATATGGTGGGTCGCGCCACCAGCAACAGCGGCAAATCTATAAAGCCTGCAGTGGGAGCGGCCACTTCAGGAAGTTTTTCTGACGGCGCAAATTTGCATGGTACACCACGTTGTTCAGTTCTGAAAATCCGGAACGACCGGGGACGGCGCCAGACTGTCTTTGGGAACAATCATCGCGGATGCAGCGCGTCGTCCGTGAGTTTGATGTGCACACTGTTTGTGGCACCGTTGGCAGCCAATTCGACGCGAGCCTGGTAGTCGAGGGTGCCGACGCCCTGGCTGCTGGTCCAGGTCCAACGGCCATCCTCAAATTGCGCCGATTGCTGGTTCGCGAACGGCCGGCGATGATAAACCGATTCGGCCCGGTCGTTTGCCAATTGGAGGGAGAGCGCCCCGGCTTGTTCGGCAGTGAGGGGTGGATTGTTCCGGGAGCTTGCGCAGCCAGCGAGGAACAGTGCGGAAATCACGATCAATGGTGTTTTCATAGCATCCGTTACCATCGCCCATTTGCGCCGATACTCAACTGATTACGCAACCGCACAACTCGGCGCACCAGTGTTCGACCTTCAATTTGATGGCGTCGCGCACCATGCGGGTGAACGCCAGTCGTTGCTCTGGTGTGCCCGGAAAACTGGACGGGTCGGGGAAGCCCCAGTGCAGTCGCGTGGTCCCGCCGGGAAATACCGGGCAGCGTTCCGCGCTGGTTTCGTCACAAACCGTTATCACATAGGCAAACGACTGTTTGGACTGAAGCATTTCGGCGACGGACTTGGTTTTGTGGCCGGAAATATCGACGCCGATTTCGCGCATGGCTTCCACCACGATTGGATTCAGCGTGCCCGGTTCGATGCCGGCGCTTTGCGCGTGAAATTCATCGCGGCACAATTGATTTAGAAACGCCTCCGCCATCTGGCTGCGCGCGCTGTTGTGAATACAAACGAACAAAACATTTTTCTTTTGCATGGCGTTACGGATTCGATTTGGAGGGCAAGGGACAACAAGCGGAATCCTGGCAGCCGCGGCAGGCGAAAATCGCGAGGCAGGCTCCGAGCAGGGGAGCGATCAGATAAATCCAAAGATGTTCGAGGTGTCCCGAAACCAGGGCAGGGGCGAGCGAGCGGGCAGGGTTCATGGAAGCTCCGCAAATTTTTCCCGCGAACAACGCCTCCAACGCAATCACCGCCCCGACGGCGATGCCCGCGGTGATGCCTTTTTCTTTCGCGCCCGTGGAGACGTTTAAAATGACGAACATCAGCAGGAATGTGAGGATCAATTCCAGGATGAAACTTTGCATTTCGGAACCGGCCGGGAGGGTCGCTCCCAGGGTCGGATGAGCCGGAAACAACAACCGCATGATGCCGCTTGCCGCCAGCGCGCCGAGGCATTGACTGGCGAGGTAGGGCACGACCGCGCGCGCGGGAAATCTGCCCGAAAGCCAAAACGCAGCCGTGACGGCGGGGTTCAAGTGTGCGCCCGAAATATCGCCGACCGCGTAAATCATGGCCAGGACAATGAGGCCGAACGTGAGGGCAATGCCGACGTGTGTAATCGCGCCTGCGCTCACGTCGTTGATCACGATGGCGCCCGTGCCCGCGAACACGAGGGCGAAGGTGCCCAAAAACTCCGCGAAACATTTCTTTTTTGAATCCATCCTGGGTAGGGCATCGTAGGCCGCCGGTTGCATCCGTCAAGGTGAGTTCTGTGACATTTTCACGTCAGGAGCGCGACCTCTGGGTATGGTTCAGAAAATATGGTGGTAATGCCGACCTGGGGGAGCCGATAAATGTGGCTTTGATGATGCCTGGCTGGGCGACGCCTGGGTGGAAAGCGCCAGAGGGCTGGCGCAGTCCAGGACGCTAGCGCGCTATTTGATGCACACGCCCGCGCGGAGCGTCCTGGACTGCGGTAGCCCTCTACCGCTTTTGATGCACGTGTACGCGCTTGTATACGGCCAAGCAAAGACTGGCATTGGCTAATTTGCCCGAGCGGCTGCGGAAGGTGTGGGTAATGACAAGGTCAAAAGTCCGTGCTCATTCAAATCAGGCGCGAGCGTACATCGGGTTCAGAAACGCCTCGGCATCTGCGCGGGCGCGCTGTTCGGAACGCCGTACAAATCAACATTTTTCTTTTGCATATCGTGGCGAGTTCAATTGAAATGTGAGGGTCGCACCTGGGTCCTCTAATTGGAAACGAATAGCCCGCAATATTGAATGAGCGCCAGGGTTCCATTTGTCTTATTCGGTGCGCGGGCACAAGACATCCGGAGAATTCGTTTTCTGTTTATTCAATCCCAACGCGGTGCGGTGTTGTATTCGGGGAATATACAAACCAAAAATAAATGTTATGCCAAAATATTGGAAGATAACGAATCGGGCGTTTGACAAAAATGGCGTTCCCACCGGGGACCAAGGGCCCCTGCAATATTTCACAGCGGACCTGGATCCGGCTGATCTCAAAAGTTGGACAAACGTGTCGGCGGACGATTTTAAGAATCAGTTGGTCGCCGCCGCGGACCAATTTCCGTTGCTTAAACCCGGCGAGAACGAGGACCAGAATCATGTGACGTTTTTGATCCACGGTTACAACAATGGCTGGCAGGACGCGGCCAATCTCTACAAAAAGGTCTGTGACAGCCTCTATTCCGGGGCGGAAAGTTTTGGAATTTGCATCAGTTTCGATTGGCCTTCGTTGGGGAGCCTGCTGGGTTATTTGCCGGACCGCGATCATGCCAGGCGATGTGCTGACGATTTAGCCACGGTGTTCAGCCAGCTTTATGACTGGCTGCTCGTCAAGCAACAAGCGACGGCCGAGAATACCGCGAATGCGTGCAAGGCGAAGGTTTCCGTGATCGCTCATAGCATGGGCAATTACGTGACGCAACGAGCGCTTTCCACTGTTTGGACCCGCAAAAATCAGCCCCTGCTCGTCAGTCTGGTAAATCAACTGGTGATGATCGCCGCCGACGTGGACAACGATTTATTCGAATCCAATGCGAGCGACGGCACCGACGGGGATGCGATGGCGAATCTCACGTATCGCATCACCGCGCTTTACAGTGGTCGGGATGCGGTGTTGGGCGCTTCTGCGGGGTTGAAACATTTCGGCACGCGCCGCCTGGGCCGGACCGGGCTCGCGTTTCGGCCTCCGGATAATGCCGACCACACCTACAAGGACAATGTCTGGGACATCGATTGTTCGAGCTTTTTCTCAAACGACGTCACTGGATTCCAGATCCACAGTGCCTATTTTGATACGCCCGCCGTGATGAAATTGGTGGGAGATATCCTCAGCGGTTTGGATCGTTCCGTGCTGGAGAGTCTTGGTGAAACTGAAGGCAACGGCTGGCCTCCTAAAACCTGAAAAGCGAAGGCGTAGGCCCGAAAACAGTTGTTTCCATCGTCCTTTCAGGACGTGACGCAACGCCTTGATTTCCTGCCACTGCGTGGCTGGCTAATTTCCTCCGTCGCTTCGCGACCAAAAAATGGTTTCTGCAAAGCAAGACTTTATCAATCGTATTGAGCATCGCCCGATGCAGTTGTTTTGCTCGCCGCCTTGTCAAAACGCTTTGGTCTCCTTACTTTGTGCGCGGATGGGCGCTTGGCGCAGCGGTTAGCGCGTCTCGTTTACACCGAGTAGGTCGGGGGTTCGAATCCCTCAGCGCCCATTCCTTTTTTTCACCACGGCGTGGCGAAAAAAATGCCGCGCCGAAGCGCCGCGAAAGCGAGCTGAAATTCCAATCTCATAAGCGCGAATTATTTTTCTTCCCGCAAACACCTTTACGTCTAAAATCTCCGCGCATGAATACTCAGGGTTCGATTGTGTTGAGCAAGTTGCTGTCACCGGCGAGCGTGAACTTGAATTTGAAGGGCACGGATCGCGATGCCGTGCTGGAGGAACTGGTCAACCAGGTCGCCGAGATCGCGAAGCAGCCGGATGCCCGCCAGACGTTGCTTAAGGCGTTGCACGAGCGCGAGCAGCTTCACAGCACGGGCATCGGCGATGGCGTGGCGCTGCCGCACGCGCGCAATGCCCTAGTCGGCTTGGTGGATCATTCGGTCATCGTTTTCGGACGCAGCACGCAAGGTGTGAATTTCGGGGCCATCGACGGTGCGCCGTCCAAATTATTTTTCCTCCTCGTGGCGCCCACGGTCACGGAACATCTGGCCATGCTCGCGCGTCTGAGCCGATTGCTGCGCGACCCGCGGCTGCGCCATGAATTGCTGGCGGCTGATTCTCCGAAGAAGGCGCTGACTTTGATCAAGGATGCGGAAGCGGGGCTGTAATTCGCAAAGACCGAATTCCGAAGGTCGAAATCCGAGAAGTCCGAGGTGCGAAATCCGAATTTGCCTCGGTTTTAATCTGGAGTCAGGGTCTCTCCGTTCGGGGCTTCGGATTTCTTTCGGATTTCGACCTTCAGATTTTCGCCATTCAATAAAAACGCCCTCTCGATTGCTCAAGAGGGCGGTGGTTAAATGCAGTTTTATAAAATCATCGCAAGGGAGGCCACGGTCGCCAGAAGACCCAAGGCAGATCCCCATAAAGCGAAGCGAGCGAAGCGCATGAGGCGGTTGTCGATTTCGGCATGAGACCAAACGATGCGGATTGCCCAAAAGAGGTGGCAGGTTAGGACCAGAACAATTATCGCGAGGCTTATCTCTTCCGCACTCTGTTCAGCAGTATCCCATTTTAACCATTCAAAGATTTCTCTGAATTGGCTGATAACAGCAGAAGCGATCCAAAAGCAAATGGGCCGAAGTCCGAACAATCGTTGCTGATGGGTCGCGTAAATTTCACGCGGAAGACTCTTCCATGCGTCCCATGCTTTCAAATCCAAAATCAAAGGAAACAAGAACAGGAGGGTTATCAGGATGATTATCAGCGGGGAGCCGATCGCTATCAATATGACGTTCCAAACGCTCATAGGCTGAATGACAGATTAAACCTCGGGTCGTCGGAGTCAAGAATCCATGAACTCAAGCGTCCAGTGGTTCAAACAAAAACGCCCTCTCGATCGCTCAAGAGGGCGTTGTGGTCGAAAGCTTATTCACTTCGCCAAATCGCCTTTCGCGCCTTTCACGTCATGCGGAAGGACGATTTCGTTGTCGGCGCCCGTGTTTTCTTCCGGAATGCGCATGCTGTAGAACGAGCGATAGACGAAGATCAATGCCACCAGGAAGAAGAAAACGCCAATGCCGGTCTTCAGGTGTTGATCTTTCATGGTCACGGCGATTTCAACCGCCAGCAAACCGAACAGGGTGGTGAATTTGATCACCGGATTCATCGCCACCGAGGAGGTGTCTTTGAACGGATCGCCGACGGTGTCGCCGACGACGGTGGCGGCATGCAGTTCGGTGCCTTTCTGGCGCATGTCCACTTCCACGATTTTCTTGGCGTTATCCCACGCGCCACCGGCGTTGGCCATGAAGATGGCCTGGAACAAACCGAAGAACGCGATGCCGATCAGGTAGCCGATGAAGAAATAGGGATTGAAAAACGGCAGCGCGAGCGCGAAGCAGAAGACGACGATGAAAATGTTCCACATGCCTTTTTGCGCATACACGGTGCAGATGCGGACGACTTCCTTGCTGTCCTTGTCCGAGGCGGTGGTGGCGTCCAGCTTCATGTTCTCTTTGATGTAAACCACCGCGCGATAAGCGCCGGTCACGACGGCCTGGCAGGAGGCGCCGGTGAACCAGTAAATCACCGAGCCGCCCATGATGAGGCCGAGGATGATTTCCGGCTGCACCATGCTCAATGCGCCGACCACTTCCTTGAAAGGACCGGCGACGCCCGAGGCCACTTGCGCTTCATACATGCCCTGCAACAGCATGATGATGCCGAACACCATCGTCGTGGCGCCCACGACGGCGGTGCCGATGAGCACGGGCTTGGCGGTGGCTTTGAAGGTGTTGCCCGCGCCGTCACCTTTTTCCAGTTGATATTTGGCGTTTTCGAAATCAGCATCGAAACCGAAGTCGCGTTTGATTTGCTCCGCGCGCGTTGATTGTCCGCCGGGCTATGGCCTTCGATCTGGCTCAATTCATAGACGGACTGGGCGTTGTCGGTGACCGGGCCGTAGCTATCCACCGCAATGGTCACCGGGCCCATGCCGAGGAAGCCGAAGGCGACCAGACCGAAGGCGAAGATGGGCGCGGCGAAAGCAAATTGCGCCGGCATGAGGGACATCAACGGCGGGATTCGTGCGAAAACTGCCACGCGACGAACATCAGCACCATGATGACGAGGCCCATCCAGAACGCGGAAAAATTGCCCGCCACGAAGCCCGACAGGATGTTGAGCGAAGCGCCGCCGTGCTTGGAACAGTTGGTGACTTCGCGGACATGTCTGCGAATTGGTGCTGACGAAGACTTTGGTGAATTCAGGAATCAACGCGCCGGCGACGGTGCCGCAACTGATGATGCCGGACAACACCCACCAGAGAGCCGGTTGCGGCGTACCGTTGCATCGATGAAATCGCCCAGCAGCAGTTTGCTGGCGATGAACGTGATGGCGATGGAAACCGCCGAGGTGATCCACACGAGATGCGTCAGCGGCGCTTCAAAATCGAAATCTTTTTTGCCGCCGAACATGGCCTTGCTGATGATTTCGTTCACGAAATAGGAGACCAGCGAAGTCACGATCATCAACGCGCGCATCACGAACAGCCAGATGATGAGTGTGGCGCAGATCTCCGGGCTTTTGGCGCAGGGCCAAGGCGAGGAACGCGATCAACGCCACGCCGGTCACGCCGTAGGTTTCAAAACCGTCCGCCGTCGGTCCGACGGAGTCACCGGCGTTGTCACCGGTGCAATCCGCGATGACGCCGGGATTCTTCGGATCATCTTCCGGCAGTTTGAAAACGATCTTCATCAGGTCCGAGCCGATGTCGGCGATCTTGGTAAAAATACCGCCGCAAATGCGCAGCACGCTAGGCGCCGAGGGATTCGCCGATGGCGAACCCGATGAAGCAGGGCCCGATGAGGTCGCGCGGCAGAAACATCAGGATGCAAATCATGAAGAACAATTCGACCGCCACCAGCAGCAAGCCGACGCTCATGCCGGAGCGCAGCGGAATACCCAGCGTGGCGAGCGGATTGCCCTTGAGCGCGGAGAACGCCGTGCGGGAATTGGAGATGGTGTTGATGCGGATGCCGAACCACGCCACGCCGTAGGAGCCCAGAATGCCCAGAATGGAAGCGAGCAGGATGCACCAGCACGTGGCCCATCGTGTTGTCCTGCAAGAAATTTGAAATAAACGATCATGCAAGCCGCGATCAATATCCAGAGAATCGCCAGCAATTTGCCCTGCGTGAGCAGATAGGTTTTGCAGGTTTCGTAAATGGTCTCGGAGACCCTGGCCATGCTCGCATGGACCGGCAACCCTTTGGTCTGGAGATATTGCACGATGCCGAACAGCGCGCCGATGGCACATACCACGATGCCGAGCATCATCAACGTATGGCCGGATATGCCGCCTAGTCCGGCGAATTTCACGGTGGTCAGGTCAGGGATGTGAATATCCGCTTCGCCGGCGAAGGCGCTGGAGGTGAGGAGGGACAAACAGATCAGGATAAGAATACAGGGGAGTTTTTTAGTAATTCTCATACATGTTGCGCGGTGAGCCTAAGCAAAGCCCTTTGGCCTCGCCAATCTTTTTTGGCAAAGATCCCACCATATTTTGAACTGCTTGGTGGAAATGGTTTAATCGCGGTGAGTTTCGTTAAACAAGGGGGTGCGGTCAATTCGTATTTACCCCACCGTCCAGGGCAGACGCATCTAAAATTCAGAATCCTGAAAAGAAAACTGAGGGGATTGAGTTCGCCGGCATCAAGGACGGAAAGCTTAGGGGATTGCCGCTTCAAGATCACATCTTGCTCCCAAGGGAACTGTAAGCAAAAATCGGGCACTGAAAATGAAATACCCCATTTGAGTAGGTGGCAAATGGGGTATTTCAAATTTTAAACTGAACTAATTAACTGTCGAGCAGAAAAATGCAGCAAAAAATGCAGCTAAAAAGGGAGCCGAAAAAGTGCAGCAAAAAGGGAGTCAAAAAGGGAGTCAAAAAAAACACAGCCTGCCACCAAAAATGTTGCGGAAAAACTTTTCTAGAATTTGGAGGCGTCAGCGCTGGCCTGTCCAAGGCTCGGGCCTATTCTCTTTGCAAATCACGGAAATGCTTTGCAGATCACGGAAATGTTGAGCCCGGGCGAATCGGTTTATACACCGAAGTGCGCGCGCGCATCCAGGCGAGGTCCTGGTTTGCGGGAGCCGAATCGTTGTGCATATGAAAATTCGGGGAAGTCGGGTTGAGCGTGCGTGCATTCAGCCAGCGATGCCATTCCACGTGTCCGTCGGCGTAGGAGACTTCCGCGCCATGTGAATGGCTGGCGCCGGGCCAATTGAAGAACACGTCGGAAGTCATTTCCACGCCGAAATACGGCCAGCAAATGCTGTCCGGCTGGACATCCATAAAGGTGAACAGGCCCTGCGGCATTTGCGACGAGACCGTGCCGTACTTTTCAAAGACAGCGTAGGAGGTCGACAAACGGTTATCCCAGGCGCCGGTCCATCCGACATACGCGTTCAGCGCGTAGCTGCGCAGCTTGGGATAAATCACGTTGTTGACCTTCAGGGTGTCGCGGTCGGTCGGGCAGAGATAAACATTGCCGGACCTGATGTAATTGGCGAACAACGCGTAACTCGGATTCAACATGTAATCCGTGTTCGTGTTGGCGCCCGTGTGGACAAAAGCGCCTTGCACCCACAATTTATTCGCCGTGGATTCCGGGTCGCACATGCCGTTGGAAACCAGTTGATCGTTGCTGTCTCCGGCATAAAGCACCCACGTCACGGCGAGTTGCCGCTGGTTATTGAGGCATTGAATCCGCTTGGCCCGCGCTTTTCCCGAGGCCAGCGCCGGGAGCAGCATCGCCGCGAGAATGGCGATGATCGCGATGACGACCAGCAATTCGACCAAGGTGAACGCGGAGGAAGGCAGTGCGATGGGATTCCGATTCGCCCGTCGGAGGTTTTTGAACCAGAGCAGCGGCTGGGTGAAGCGCTGTGGCATGGGTTGGAGGCGACACTATGCCTGCGAACAAACCTTGTCAATGCAATCCGTTGGGGGGGAAAGCTCCAAGCGTCCAATCTCCAAGCTCCAGAGAAATCCCAAGTTCCAAGCACCAAAAAGCGCCGTGCGATGCGAGTCTGAAATTGGAGGTTGGAGATCCTCTGGAGCTTGGACGCTTGATGCTTGGAGCTTCCATGTCGGAGCTTTTCAAACTTGCACGGTCCGGTACTTCGCGCATCCTTGATTCAATGGCCGACCGAAACATTTCAGATGTGCTCACCAAGCCGGATGCCGCGTTGGAGATGACGTTGCGCCCGTCGATTTTTTCCGATTTCACCGGCCAGGCCAAGGTCAAGGAACGGCTCGAAATCACCGTCGCCGCCGCCAAACAACGCGGCGAAGCCGTCGACCACGTCCTGCTCAGCGGGCCGCCCGGCCTGGGCAAAACCACCATCGCGAACATCATCGCCAAGGCCATGGGCGCCAATCTCAAAAGCACCAGCGGCCCGACCATTGAAAAAGCCGCCGACCTCGCCGGCCTGCTGACGAATCTTGAAGAGGGCGATGTGCTGTTCATCGATGAAATCCATCGCCTGCAAAAAACCATCGAGGAATATCTCTATCCGGCGATGGAGGATTTCAAACTGGACATCATCATCGACCAGGGGCCGAACGCGCGCAGCGTGCGGCTGAACCTGCCGCGCTTCACGCTCATCGGCGCGACCACCCGCAGCGGATTGCTCACCGCGCCGTTGCTCACGCGGTTTCCGATTCGCGAGCGGCTGGATTATTATCACTCCGAGCAGCTCGAAAAAATCGTCGTCCGCTCCGCGCGTCTGCTCAATATCGAAATCGAGGAACGCGGCGCGTTGGAAATCGCCCGCCGCAGCCGGGGCACGCCGCGCATTTCGAACAATCTGCTGCGCCGCGTCCGCGATTTCGCGCAGGTCAAAGGCGAGGGGCGTATCACCGCGGACATCGCCGACAAAGCGCTCGCGATGCTCGAGATTGACGAGAACGGCCTTGATGAAATGGACAAACGCATTCTTGAAACGGTCATCCTGAAATTCGGCGGCGGCCCCGTGGGTGTCAGTTCCCTTGCGGTTGCGGTCGGCGAAGAACCGGACACGCTCGAGGAAGTTTACGAGCCGTATCTGATCATGGAAGGTTATCTCCAACGCACTTCGCAGGGCAGGGTGGCCACGGAAATGAGTTACAAAAAACTCGGGTTGAAACCTTCCACGGGGAATCAGCAGAAGTTGTTTTAGAGCCCATTCAAAAATGAGCAGAGGAAACGAACGGAACCGAAAGATTACAGATTCGAAATTTCAGATTTCAGAGGGGAATTTTAACCACGGATGGACACGAATAAACACGGATGAACGCAGATTTAGGATTTAACAGGAGGGAACGGAGGGGACGGAGGAAAGAATTTCAGAGTTTCAAAGGGGGATTTTTAACCGCAGATTGACGATGAACGCAGATTAAGAATTTAACAGAAGGGAACGAAGGAAACAAAGGTACCGGCTTTCTTGGTTATCTTAGTTTGCTTCTGTTAAATTCCCTGTTGGTGTTCAGCGAAGCGACGCAGGAGGACTGACGGGCCCTGCCTTGACGTCGGGATCATCCGACTTCGTTGGCTTCTGCGAGCACGGGCGCGGGCGCAATTCCGTGTTTGTCGATGACAAAGACCAGGCCGATGAGGAAGATGGCCATGAAGATCAATGCGCTCGAGAACGCCCAGATGAAGCCGAATTTATTGGCGATGCTCGTGACGAGAATCGAACTGTAGGCTCCCATCAAATTGAGCACCCCGTTATAGATGCCGTAGACGAAGGCGGAGCTTTTCGGCGTCGGCGCGAGGTCCACCGCGTTCACGCCCCACGCGCCCACGCTGGCATTCATTACCAGCAGCGAAAGCCCGATCAACAGCGCGCTTGGCGCAAGGAGATTCCGCCGGGAGGTTTCCAGCGCCAACAGCATCATGACGATCATCAAGCCCATGGGCACGCCGGCCCCCAGCTTGCGTCCTTTTGCGTAGCCGTATTTCGCCACCAGCCAGTTGTTGGTTGGCCCGGAAACCAGAAACCCGACGAATCCCGCAACGTACGACACGCTCGCCCACGACGCGCTCTTGACGATCGAGAGGTGGAACGTGTCGTGCATGTAAATCGGGAGCCAGTTAAGAAACGTGAACAGGACGTAGCCGAACGTCAGGAAGGTGAGAAAGACGCCGATGCCGTTTCGCGTCAGCATAACTTGCACTGCCTTCTTCATCTCCGCGCGAGTCAGGTGTTCTTCCTTCTGCTGTCGAGGCGCGGCGCCGACGACGCCCTGAATGAATCGCAATTCGCGATCATTCACCCACGGGTGAGTTTGCGGGGTGTCGCGCACGAGGATCCACCAGATGGGAACCCAGATCAACCCAAGAGCGCCGAAGATGATGAACGTCCATTGCCATCCAAACCAGTGGACGATCCAGCCGGAAACATACACTCCGACAATCGAGCCGACGAACTGTCCCGAGCCTGCCATGGTGAAGGCCCGCGCGCGTTCCGAAGGCGCAGACCAGGTGCTGGTCGCTTTGGCATTGATCGGCCAGATCGGCGCCTCGCCCGCGCCCATCAGGGCGCGAATGACGCACCACGACATCATGCTCCAGGCCAACGCGCTGAGAATCGTGAAAATCGACCACCACCCGAGCGCAAACGAAGCCGCTTTGCGAATGCCGAGTTTGTCCGCGAACCATCCTCCGGGAAAATTAAACAGCGCGTAGGCCAGTCCCCAGATGAAGGAGATGCGGCCGAGGTCCGCAATATTAAACCCGAAATGCTGCTCGATCAGTGGGGCGGAGACGTTGAAGTTCGCCCGGTCCATGTAATTGATGACCACGGCGGTAAAGGTCAGGAAAAAGACGATGAAGCGGACGCGTGTTCGAGGCCCTATGCCGGCGGCGACTTCGCTTTCTGCTCGCGCGGAATCACCAGAGGACGGTGGATGCGGTGAATTCGGCGAAGCAGCCATGGCGTTTATTTATTGGCGAGATTGTCTCTTTTCTCGGTCGCGCCGCAACCACCAATTTGTTTGGGTGGTGAAGATGAACGTCGGAGGTCAGTAAAAAGTAGCAGCCGACGTGAGGAGGCTCAAACTTGTCGCAGGAATTTCAAACGGAGCCTCACGTCGGCTGCTACAAATGAAACTACTGCAATTCGCCGGGCAACTTCGTGATCGAGGCGTAATAATAGGCCAGCGTGTCCGAGAGATTTTGGGAGCGCAGGCTCCTGGTCAGTTGGAAGGTCGAGGTGGTGTCGAATTTGCGAATCACCAGGCAGTAGGTGTCGTTCGCCATGATGCCGAGCAATTCGCCCGTGCGGCTGAAAACCAAATCGCCGCGTGAGGGATTAAATTTTCCGAAAAGCCCTCGCAACACGCTGCGATCCAGCTTCACGTAATCCGGGGTTCTCACATCGAGCTGGAATTTGCATTCGCCGTAATAGCCTTCCTCGGCGCCCACGAGCACTGCATCCTGGAATTTGAACGGGTCGCTCGAGGTGTGATAAACCTTGGCGTTCAACTTAGCCGCATCCGCTTTGCTCACCGGCATCAGGACCAACCGCGGGTCGGCTTGCGCGAACGATAGCGACGGCACCGCGAGTTGATTGCCGCCGTGCTGCAGTTTTATCGTGATGATGTCCCAATCCGTCGGCGGAATCCAAAACGTCATCGGCGTGTCCGACACGTGGCACATCGCCACCGTGTTCGTGCCGTCCGTGAGCAACACGGTCTTGGTGACGCGATCCTTGGTCGCCTCGCCGCCGAAATAACCCGGCCGCGTCGCGGTGAAGGAAACATCGATTGCGTTCGTGACGAAGTCATTGAAAATGGTGTTCGACGCCAACGGGCGGTTCTCGCGAATTTCCTGGGCCAGTTCGCCGGATTTGTTCGCGAGCGATTTCACGCCCTCGGCGAGTTTGGTGTTCTGTTGTTGCAGTTGCGCTTTTTCCTCGCGCTCCACCTGCACCTGCTGCTGCGCCTGCGCGGCCATTTCCGCCGCGTGTTTCCGTTCCAAATCCGCCATTTGAAGCTGGTTGGTTAATTTTTCGCGATCGGCCAGCGCCGCCTGATTTTGTTTCTCCAGATCCGCGAGCTGTTTTTTCAACGCCGCCGCCTGGTCTTCCTGCTTCTTAATGTCCACTTGCGCGGCCGCGAGCTGCTCTTTCGACATCGTCGCTTCCGTCGAACGCGCGTTCAATTGCTGGTTCAACGCGGAGAGGTTCGTCTGCGCCGCGGCGTATTGCTGCTGCAAATTGGTTTGCTCCTGTTGAATGGATTGGGCGTGCTTCTGGGCTTCGGTCAACTGCTGCTGCGTTTGCGTCGCCGTATTGCGCGTCTTTTCCAGCTCAGCTTGCAATTTATCGCTCTTCTGCTGCTGCTCCGTCAACGCCGTGCGCATGACCATGGCGAGATCTTTTCCGCCGCTGGGCGCATTCGTGGCCTGCTCGGATGTGGGCACCGCCGCCGCGCCGGTCTCGCCGTTGATCTTCGTGGTGTCCGGTTTCGAAAACACCAGCAGACTCACCAGCAGAAAGTCGCAAATGACGATCAGGATGCTGCGATTCATGAGGACGCAAGGGCAGGGTTCGGAGCGGGATTTGGAGCCGGGTTTGTCGTCACCGCGGCGACCGGTTCCAGTTCGGCTTCCATCACCAGCTTCCGGCGCGTGGGCCGCAAGTTGAAGATTTTGAAGATCGACACGAACAGGATGCCGAACGAGGTCGAGGAATACGCCACCATCAGGTCAATCGAAGGCTTTTCACGGACGGATGACAAAATGAAGGCGATGATCGTGCCGAGGAACCCGAGGTAGAGCCCGGCATCGAACAAATGCTCCTCGTTTTCGAGCAGACGCAATTTGACGCGCGGGCCGACTCGTTGGCGACGGATTTCCGCCAGTTTCACGATGCTGGAGATGTATAGAATTCCCTGCAGCACAAAAAACAGCGCCATGGGGATCAGTCTTGATTTGTCCATAAATGTTGTCTTGAGGTCGGTTTTTCCTGGCTGAATTGCAATCCCCGCCGTGGGGAGTTGCAGATGAAACGGCTTTACCGTCGCCGCGCCTTCCTGGGCGAGAAACGGCTCGCTCACAAGGACTACGACCAGCAGAAAACCCAACGCAAACAAAAGCTCTCGGGCCACATGGAACCCGCGCACCTGTAACGGCGCTTCCAGTGTGGTAGCAGGCGCTCTGCCAACATGCAGGGCCATCGCCAACAAAAACCCGCCGATAAAATAAAGAACCCACTTCAATATCAGTGCAAATTGCGGTGTGCGCGAGCTAAAATCGGCTTCCACGGCCACCAGGCTCGCCAAAGGCTCCGTCCGCGCCGCCCATTGCCGCAGATCAGACGCATATATTCGGTTGCCGCTCCGCACCAGCGCGCGCACTCCGCCTGCGTTGAATTGAAACGAGGTCGTCAAATCCTGGTAACCGCTCGTGGGAAAATCCTTCAGGTATTGAGCCACCGCTTTCGGATCACCGGAGAGTTCCACTGCCGCGAAGAGGGCCGGAAGCTGGACATCCGCATTTCGCGCCAGCGCGGCTTGTTCGTGCAACGTCGCCGCGCCATCGATCTTGCCCACGAAGGTCGTCAATTGGCCCCAATTGAACCGTTGCCCGAGCGAAAGCACATCCAGCAAAATTTGTTCGAGCGAGTCGGGTTGGCCGTTTACGTTCGCCTGCTTGGCGGCGTTTTCAATGTCCATGCTCAACCCCGCGGTAACGTGGTTCTGGTCCACCAGCAATCCCGTGATGACCACCGCCGCATCGAACGCCTCGCCGCCCGGCGCCTTCGCCGGCGCAAAAGTCGTCAAGTTCGTCAAATCACGCGACTGCATCAACGTCATCACGGCCGGCTGCTTGGATTTGCTGAGGGTGTCGAGGGCCTTGGTGCGATTTTCTTCGCGCACGGCGAAATCGGTGAAGTTGGTTTCAGCAGGTTTGGGATTTCGCGGAAAATAATTGCGCGCGCCCACCGGCTGGCTGCCCCACAGTTTCACGACGGGCGCTTTTTTGCCTTCGGTGTCGAGCGCGGAAACGAGTTCGTTGGTATCGGAAGATTTCGCACGCTCGGCCGCGCGCAACAGCATTTCGGCCGCGCTGTATTGGCCGATGTGCGCGAGGCTCACGCCGCGTCCGGCCAATGACGCGCTGTTGTGGCTCGCCTGCGCGAGGACCGGTTCCTCGATGGCGCGCAAATGCGCGGGAATCAGCCAGCCGCAGAGCAGCAGCAGCAATCCCAGCAAGGCGCACAATATTAATCGGACCCAACGATTCATCGTGATACTTAAGTCTAATTTACTTTCTATTTTCCGTTATTCCACTAAAAGCAATGCCGCGACGCGAGGCAAGCCATTTTCTCTGGGCAACAACCCGCAGGCAACCTGCTTGTGTTCCCTACCAAACGATTCAAAACCCGCGGACGTTACAAAAACATTCGCGGGGAGCGTGTCGCTCCGTCCCCGCGAAGGCGAATCCGTGCGCGCCGTCAAGATTTCGACGCGCCCAATCCATTGCCCTGTTCAGACGCGCAGGGCGCATCGCGAATTCATTCTGTTCAGCACATTCCGTTCCCGACTTATCCGATGATTCCGAGGCAATTGCGTTCAAAGTTTCACCGGCCTAAAAAATCCAGCGCTCGGTAGGAGCGTGATGGGCGGGCCTCAGCTTTTCGCAGGAGGTCTGTCTGTCATCCACTATCCGTAACGAACCATTCTCCCGTGGTTCGATCAATGAAGAGGCCAAAATTTGAGTTGGGTTCATCAATTACCCAAATTTCATATTCTGCCATCGGCTTGGGAAGAAACCATGCGGGCTTGTCTTTTTTTAGAGACTTCCATCGCGCTAATTCGGCGGAATCGGGATGCTTAACCTTATAGGCGGCAAGCCATTCCTGGTAGAATGAAGGTGGCGACTTGATGTCAAACGTCCATCCATCCTCTCGCGTAAAGTGCGGCGTCCGCCAGTAGATCGAATGGATAATTTCCAATTCCTTGGGTTTCGCGCGATTAAATGCCCGCTGCCAATTTCCCGGGTCGTCAGTCCATGTTCCCGACCGGTGGCATCCGCTGAGCAAGACCACGAGAATACAACCAGCGAAAACTGAGTGCAGGTTACGCATTGCGGGTAAGAATATTAATGTCACTCGCAACGCGCGAGACAATCCCAAAACCGGGTCCGAAGGAACAGTTGGAAAAAGCCGCGATTTGAACCAGCTTGAGGCTTTTTGATTGAGCCATCGCCTTATTTGGATTTCGGAATTTCTCTGGAACTTGGAACTTGGGATTTGGAGCTTCTCCTGGCGCGTGTTAATGTCGCGCATCCCGAATGCACTTAACATTCTGGCATTTTAAATCACGATGACGGCCGAACAGCAGCGACTCGCCGAATCCCACGCGGGCGTCAAGCCCTGGAAACGCTGGGGGCCGTACCTTTCCGAGCGGCAATGGGGGACGGTGCGCGAGGATTATTCGCCAGGCGGCACGGCGTGGGAATATTTTCCGCACGACCACGCCCGCAGCCGCGCTTATCGCTGGGGTGAGGACGGCCTCGCGGGTTTCAGCGACAACCAATGCCGCCTCTGCCTCTCGCTGGCGCTGTGGAACGGCAAGGACCCGATTTTGAAGGAGCGCCTGTTCGGACTTACCAACGCCGAGGGCAATCACGGCGAGGACGTGAAGGAACTCTATTACTATCTCGACGCCACGCCCACGCATTCCTATCTGAAGATGCTTTACAAATATCCGCAGCGCGAATTTCCCTACTGCGCGCTGTTGGAGGAAAGCGAGCGGCGCAAGGCCGATTGCTGCCAGCACGAATACGAGTTGCTCGATACCGGCCTCTTCGACGACGACCGTTATTGGGACGTCTTCGTGGAATACGCGAAAGCCGATGCGACGGATATTTTAATGCGCGTCACGGTCCACAACCGCGGTCCGGAGGAAGCAACTCTCCATCTGCTCCCGCAACTCTGGTTTCGCAATACCTGGACGTGGGATAATTCCGAGCGGCCCGTTCTGCGCGCGGAAAACGACGGCGGCATCAGCGGCAAACATCGAACGTTCGGCGAATTTCTCCTTTCCTGCGACGGCGCTCCGGAGTTGCTCTTCTGCGATAACGACACCAACCTCCGCCGTCTCTACGCGCAAACCGGCGCGCCCGGCTATTTCAAGGACGCCTTCCACGAATACGTCGTCAACGGCGACAAAGCCGCCGTTAACCCGCAACAAACCGGCACGAAATCGGCGGCGCATTATACGGTCACGGTTCCCGCGCAAGGCTCCAGCGTGATTCGCCTGCGGCTGGCAGCGCAAGCGTCCCCGCCTGCGAATCCTCGCGGCGTCCCCGCTGCCAAACCAAAACAAAACGCGAAAATCAATTCGACGGCCTTCACCGATTTCGATTCCATTTTCTCCCAGCGCCTCCAGGAAGCCGACGAATTTTACGCCGCTCTCCAAAACGAAATTTCCGACGCTGACGAGCGCTCCGTCCAACGCCAGGCCTTCGCCGGCATGATCTGGTCGAAACAATTTTTTTACTACGACATCCCGCAATGGCTCAACGGCGACCCCGCGATGCCGCCGCCTTCGCCCGAGCGCAAGCAAGGCCGCAATTCCGACTGGCGCCATCTTAACAACGCCGACGTGATTTCCATGCCCGACAAATGGGAATATCCCTGGTATGCGGCGTGGGACCTCGCGTTTCATTGCATTTCCTTCGCGTTGATCGACGCGGAATTCGCCAAGCATCAACTCGTGCTGCTCACGCGCGAATGGTACATGCATCCCAACGGCCAATTGCCCGCCTATGAATGGGCCTTCGATGACGTGAATCCGCCCGTGCACGCGTGGGCGGCGTGGCGGGTGTTTCAAATCGATCGCAAACAGCGCCGCGCCGCGCAACCGGATGACCAGGGCGACCTCGCGTTTCTCGAGCGCGTGTTTCACAAGCTGATGCTGAATTTCACCTGGTGGGTGAATCGCAAAGATTCGCAGGGCCGGAATATTTTCCAGGGCGGTTTTCTTGGGCTCGATAACATCGGCGTTTTCGATCGCAGCAAGCCGCTGCCGACCGGCGGTTATATCAACCAGGCCGACGGCACGAGTTGGATGGCGATGTATTGCCTGAACCTGATGCGCATCGCGCTCGAACTCGCGCGGCACAACAAAGTTTACGAAGACATCGCGACGAAATTTTTCGAGCACTTTCTCGCCATCGCGGCGGCCATCAATGGCGAAGAAGAGGGCTTGGGACTGTGGGACGATCAGGATGAATTCTATTACGATCAATTGCGCACGCCGGGCGGCCGCGAAATTCCGCTCAAGATTCAATCAATGGTCGGCTTGATTCCGCTCTTCGCCGTCGAGACGCTCGAGCCGGAATTGATGCAGGCGCTGCCTGATTTCGCCAGCCGGTTGAAATGGGTGCTGGCGCATCGCCCGGAGCTCGCGAAACTCGTTTCGCATTGGGATGAGTGCGGCGTGGGCGAGCGGCGTTTGCTTTCACTGCTGCGCGGGCATCGCATGAAATGCCTGCTGCGGCGGATGCTGAACGAAACGGAATTCCTCAGCGATTACGGCGTCCGCGCGCTCTCCAAGGCGCACGAAAAAAATCCGTTTCGCCTGGAGCTCGCCGAGGGAACCTACGAAGTGTCCTATTGGCCGGCTGAATCGGAGAATCATCTCTTCGGCGGCAACTCGAATTGGCGCGGGCCGCTCTGGATGCCGTTGAATTTCCTCATCATCGAATCGCTCCAGAAATTTCATCATTACTACGGCGACGATTTCAAAGTCGAATGCCCGGCCGGTTCCCGAAAATTCATCACCATCAACGAAGTCGCCGACGAACTCTCGCACCGCCTCACGAAATTATTTCTCAAAGGCGCCGACGGCCAGCGCCCGGTCCTGAAGTATCATCCCAAGCTCGCGACCGACCCGCACTTCAAGGATTACGTGTTATTCCACGAATATTTCCATGGCGACACCGGCCGGGGCTGCGGCGCCTCCCATCAAACCGGCTGGACCGGCCTCGTCGCGAAGCTGCTGGCGCCACGGCGGGGAACGCGTCAAGCGGATGATCTACATTAAGAGTCCAGTTCCATCTGAATCGTTGGTGAGCTGGACCTAGAACTTTTTAGAGTAATAATCTCCCGGCTGAAGCTGTGGCATCCAATCCCAAAATGAAGACTCGGACTTCGTAATCTCAGTATTGGGATTGTCTCGACAAATGAAACCCTGGGGATTCGCGCAACCACAGGCAACAAACATTGACGCCACACAAAAGCAGAATACTCGAAATGTTTTCATGGGGTTGGTAACAGTGCGAACCTATGCCGAAGCTGGTTTTTCGTCAATATCTACAACGCAAACGTAAACAACCCCGCCCCCGCTGCCACGGCCACGTATTGCTTCCCATCCACGAGGTAAGTCACCGCCCCTCCGTTAATCTGGCCGCCGGTTTGAAATTTCCAGAGCGGCTTGCCGATGCGCGCGTCGAGCGCGTAGAAATAACCATCGCGCGTGCCGGTGAAAACCAGGCCGGTGGCCGTGGTCAGAATCCCGGCGTTGGAGGAGGTCTCTTCCTTGAATTCCCATTTGACGGTGCCGGTGGTCGCCTCGATGGCTTTCACCGCGCCGTACGGCTCCGCGCCGAGAAGATTGCGCGTGTCGCCGCCTTCATAATTCCGTCCGGGCTCGTATTCTTCCTTCAACTTAAAATACACCTGCGCGTAATCATCCTGCGCGTGCACATAAAAAAGACCCGTGCTCGGATTGTAAGCCGGGCTGGGCCAATTCACCGCGCCCTCCAGTCCGGGATACACCAGCACGCCGTCGGAGTTCGGCTCCTTGTTCGGCAACAAAATCGGACGGCCCCTGGCATCCAGGCCGCTCGCCCAGGTTTCCTTCGCGAACGCCTTGCCCGTGATGAATTCGCCGGTCGTGCGATCGAGCACGTAGAAAAACGCGTTTCGATTCGCCTGCACGAGCAGTTTGCGCGGCTTGCCGTCAATCGCCGCATCGACCAATACCGGCACTTCATCCGAATCCCAATCGTGCACGTCGTGCGGTGTGTATTGGTAATACCAGCGGAGTTTGCCGGTGTCGGGATCGACCGCTACCACGCTGCACGCGTAAAGGTTGTCGCCCGGGCGCGTGTCACCATTGTAATCGGGGCAGGGATTGCCGGTGCCCCAATAAACCAAATTCAAATCGGGGTCATACGTGCCGGTGACCCACGTGGCGACGCCGCCGGTTTTCCACGCGTCACCGTCACCCCACGTGTCATGGCCGGGTTCGCCGAGATCGGGCACCGTCCAGAAACGCCACGCATGAGCGCCGGTCCTGGCATCATATGCATCCAAAAAACCGCGCATGCCGAATTCGCCGCCGGAAATTCCGACGATGATTTTGTCCTTCACCGCCAGCGGCGCCCCCGTCATCGAATATCCCTTATGGTAATCCGCCACGACGGTGTCCCAGCGTTGTTTGCCTGTGTTCACGTCGATACAGACGAGGTGGCAATCGTAAGTGTTCACGTAAAGTGCATCGCCCAGGATGGCCAGGCCGCGATTGACCGGTCCGCAACATCCCGGCACGTCGTTCGGCATGGGCCGGCGATAATTCCACAGCGCACGCCCGGTTTTGCCGTCGATGGCGGTGATGATATTCGGCCGCTCGCTGACGTAGAGGACGCCCTCCACCACGAGTGGCGTGACCTCCCATTTTCCGGCTTCGCGCGATTGATACACCCACGCGGGTTTTAATTGCGCGATGTTCTCCGGCGTCAATTGCGCGAGTGCCGAGCAGCGGTGTCCGGCGTAATTTCCGGCGTACGTGAGCCAGTTGCCGGGGTCCTGCGCCGCGTCGCGAATACGTTCGAACGGTGCTTTGACCTGCGCGGCCGCGGAAAACGAAACGAGCACAGCCAGTGGAACAGAAAAAATTGTTTTCATTTTTCGGTGCGCAGGGAGGTCAGATACGAAACCACGTCGTCCAGTTCGTTGGTGTTCAAAGCGGTGGCGTACGACGGCATGGGCGATTTGCCGAAATCCTTGTGAAACTCGGCGAGGTCGGATTTCTCGAACGAATGAACCGCGCCCGTCGCGTCACGAATCTGGATGGAAAACGTGTCTTCATTCACGCGCACGCCGGAAAATTCCCGCCCGTCGCGCGTGGTGAGCCGCACAAAAAGAAAATTCTCCGGCAGGCTCACGTCCTGGCGCCAGGCGGAATAGCTTTGCGGCACATCGGCGCTGGGATCGACCAGCGCACGCCGAAGATAAGCCGTGCTGCGCCGGCGGCCGACGTCGCTGAGGTCCGGGCCGAAGACGCCGCCCTGGCCGTGGAGCATGTGGCATTGGGCGCAGCCGCCTTTGCCGGCGTAAATCTGCGCGCCGCGCGCGGGATCGCCCGGCACGGTCTCCCGCGGTTGCGAACCCAGCGAGCGCACATATTTGGCGACCAACTCGACATCCGCGTGTTCCATGTGCGCCTGCGGCATCTCGGAATTCGGGATGCCCCAGGAAATGATGGCCAGAAGAGATTGGTCGTCGCTGGCGCGGGGAAGAATGGGTTGTGCGAGAGTGGGACCTTTGCCGCCCTCACCGTGCGGTCCATGGCAAATCGCACAGTGCGTTTCGAACAATTGGCGCCCGTTCACATCAATGGACCTTTGCACAGCAGGCCACTGGAGAATGAGGCCGGGCGTTTTCTGAGGGTGATCCTGCGCCACCGAGGGCACCACAATGAAAGCGGTGAGAAGAAGACTCAGCGCATGACGCGGTCGGAGTGGCATGACGTCAGTAAAAACCGACGCATGGCGCGGAGCAAGGGAAAAGCCGCGCGGGAGGGAGGCCGCGATTAAACCGCTACCTTATGCTTTTTTCCGCTGTGCTTCGCGAGCTTCTTCTCGGCTTTTTTCTTCACGTGCTTTTTCTCGTGTTTGGCGGCCTGTTTGTGGTGAGCCTTGCCTTTTTCGAGATGCGTGGTGCCTGCCATTGCGGGAGTTGCGAGGAGACCGAGAACCGTGAGAAGGACTAAAAACTTTTTCATAGTGTTTAAATAGCTCCGTTTCTTTTTCAGACGGAGCGTTACAAGTTTCGTTACACTATTTCATTTGCCTCCGCCAAGCCACAATAAACTGTTCACGATCAATCTGTCCTGGGCTTCGCTCTGAAAGGTCGAGGATAACTCCTTATTGGTCTTGTGCTCGTAATCCATGTCGTTGTGGCCCATATTGATATACACCATTTTGTATTTCCGGTTGGCCCACACCACCGGGTAATCGCCGCTGTGCCAGATTTCATACGGCTTCGGTCCGGTGCCCAGCGGGAAACTCGCCGGGTCGATCGACAGCAGGACATCGATGTCCGGATTTTTCCGCAAATCATTTTTCCAGCGATACCACTCGTTCGGCGCGGATTGGAACGTCGCCGGCAAATCCTTCGTCGCCGGATGATTTGTGTCCTCCACCCGAAGGACGGCTGAGGTCGGACGCCAGGTGTTGCTCACGTATTCGCCGGAGCCGAGAAATTTGTTGTGATACCAATCCCAATTTTGCGAATACGCCGATGGCGTCAATGCGAACGCGGAAAAATGAAAACCCATCCACGCGCCGCCGTGCTCCATGTAATTCTCGAACGCCGCCCGCTGCGCGGCATCCTCCGGCCGCGTGTCGAGGAACAGCACGACCTGGTAGTGCGACAGTTTTTCCGAATTCAAATCGTCCCAGTTCGTGGTCGCTTCGTAGCTGAAATGATATTTGGCTGCGGTTTCCGGAAACCAGCGGTTCGCTTCCTTCACGAAGCTGATATGCGCGAGATCGTTTTTGCCGGTGTAGAAGGCGATGACCTTGAATTTTGGCGGCGTATCTTCCGCGTGTAAAATTCCGCTGGCAAGTGCGAGGGCGATGACGAGAGCCTGATTGATTTTCGTAAAGTGGAACATGCCTGGGATTGGTTTTCACCAAGCTATCTAAATTCTTGCGTCCGCGAACCACCCAAAAGGGGGATGGCGCAATATGAAGGGGCGCGGACTTTAGACCGCTTCGATGCGACATTGTCGAGCGTCGGGAAGATTCACAACGATTGCCTCTATCACGTTGAAGCGACCTGAAGGTCGCGCTCCTGCCGTCACGCCCGGTCGGCGCGTTCGAAAAGCTCGGGCTGGATGGTTTTTTCGGACGGGGTTTCGCTATCCTTCGCGAGGAGTTTGTCGATCAATTCCTCCACGCCCGCGCCGTGAGTCGCCTTGGTCACGTAGTGCACCTGCTTCTTGAGAAAACTCAGCGCGTTCCCCACCGCTGCGGAGTAACCGCACAACGTCAGAAATACCTGGTCATTTTCGGCGTCGCCCACGCCGGCGATATCCGCCAGCAGGATGCCCATCGCGTTCGCGGCCTCCGTCAATCCCGTCGCTTTATCCACGCTCGCCGGCAGCACCATCAACGCGCCCTTGTTCAGAATGACTCGCAACTTCAGCCCGAGATCTTCAATCGCCTCCAGCACCACGCCCTTGTAAGTTTCCTGCGTCGCCACAATCACTTCGCCAAACGACAACGGAGACACGCCGCGCGCGCGCAGAGCTTCGATGAACTCTTTCGGCGGCGGTCCGACCAACGGTTTTTTTTCGCCTTTCGCCGGCCAATATAATAGCGCGCCGTTTTCGGCCACGATGCAGTCGAACAATTTCGTGAACGGGCAAACCTTTTGCAGATCCGGAAGCTCGCGGCCGGTGACCATGAGCAATTTCCGCCCGGCGTCTTTCCAGCGGACGAGCGCGGCGTGGGTGCCTTCGGTCACATCGCCGTGTTGCGCGATGGTGCCGTCGTAATCGGTGGCCAGGGCCAGATATTTTGGTTTCGCATTCACGACAACGCTTTGGTCAGGGCCTGGTGGGCCGCGCCGATGGCGACCGCGTGGCCCCCGAGTTTTGCGCGCTTCACGCGCAGGGCTTTGCTCACTTCCGGGATCAGATAGCGCCGCAAGCCCTTTTCAATTTCTTCGGTGACCAATTCCGCCATTTGATCCATCAACCCGCCGCCGAGCACCAGCATGTCCGGGTTCATGAAGTTTATCACATTTGCCAGCGCAATGCCCACCACGCACATCCGCGCGCGCAGCATTTCCTCGATGCGCCGGTCCCCGTGCTGGATGGCCCGCTCGAGAATGCCCCAGGTGATCTTGGACAAATCGGTTCCCACTTCGCTGTGCAGGTAGGGCGCCCAATTTTTGATCGCCATCACGAGGGCTTCGCTGGCGATGGCCGATTTGCTGGCGATACGATCAACAATGCCGTGGCTCAACGCCGCTTCCGGGCCGCCGACCGGTTGCGCCACGAGTCCGCCGACCTGGCCGCCGAAACCGCAGGCGCCGGTGTAGAGTTGGCCGTTCACAATCGCGGCGCCGCCCACGCCCGTGCCGAAAAATACGCCCATGACATTCGAGCAACCTTTGGCCGCGCCCAAGACGTGTTCGGCATGGATGCCCATTTGCACGTCATTCCCAATGGTCATCTTGGCTTTGACAATCTTGCCCAAATGTTTGCCGATGGGATAATTTTCCAGCATCAGCAGATTCGGGGAGGTGGCGATTTTGATTTCTTTGTCGTCCACGACGCCGGCCGAACCGACGCCCACGGCCACCACTTCCAGACCCTTCGCTTTCGCGCTGTTGACCAGCGCGCCGACGGAATCCTTGAGCCGGCGGGTAAACCGGTGTTCGCCTTCTTCCGGCGCGGTTTTGAATTTGATTTCTTCGAGGGGCTTGAAATGTTTGTCGACCAGCACGCAAAGAGTTTTGGTGCCTCCCACGTCAATGCCAACCGCTGCGGGTTTCTTCATAGATTAATTTACGGGAAAAATATCCGCAAACAACGGCGCGACAATGGGGTGAATTCCAAGATAAGGATCGCTGTAAGGTTCAGCCGTTTCTCCGCGACATACTTTGGGCGCACCTGTAAATTGCGTTATCCCTGGGCGGTCTATGAAATGTTTCAAACACAAAACCGATGCCGTTGCGGTGTGCGCTTATTGCGGGCGGGGCCTGTGCGAAGACTGTGCTCCTTCCGCGATGGCGCCGCGCATGGTCTGCTCGACGGCCTGCGCTGACGCCTTGACGCAAGAGGAGCGCGGCATGCAAGCCATCCTGCAAAAAAGCGTTCAAAGCCTGAAAGCGAGCGCGTTCTATTGTTACTTGTGCGGCGGATTGTCCGCTGCCGCCGCGATCGTAGCGTGGTTCCTGTTGCCGTCCCTGTTTCTGATCTTTTTCACCGGCGCTTGCGCGGTCGTTTTGTTCGCGTCGGGTATTTGGTATACGATTGTTTCGCGGAAACAAGTTTAAGGTGCAACACAGGGCAAACGCGTTTAAAACGTAGCGCCAGCCGTCCCGGCTGCGAGTTTCGGCGGCGTCTCGCCGCCGGATGTTGAAATATGATTGCGCAACTGTTGATCCCTGGCACCGGGACGGTGCCGGAACTCGCAGGCGCGGACGCCCGCGCTACAAGGGAAATTAAATGCGTGACCCCTGTTTAAGGTGGCAACAAAGGTTGTATTTCGCTCGCCAGTGTGATTTGATGAGGGCGTGCCCACCAAAACGACTTTTTCGAAGGGACTTTGTCGTGTCTTGATCTGTCTGTTTTTCGCAATGTGTTGGTCTGGTTTCGCCGTTTCGCCGGCGGTCATCATCACGAATCTTCCCGCTTATGGAACGACTGACACGCTGAAGGGTTATGTGATTGGGGCGAATCCAGCGACGCAAGCGATGGCGGTTTTCATTTATGTGCCGGGATATGGCTGGGTAAATAAACCTTTCTGCACGCCGCTGCTGGTGCCGATTCAGGCGGATGGTTCCTGGTCGGCTAATATTACCACGGGCGGTCCGAATGACACGACGGCGACGCGGATTGCGGCGATGTTGGTGAGCACGAATTACAACCAGGGGTGCCTGGCGGGTTCAAATACATTGCCGGCCAACGTCTATGCGCAGGCCATAGCGAAAACGATTGTCACGCGGCCATCGCCGGGAGTGCGATTTGTGAATTTTGCCGGTTACGATTGGTGGGTGAAATCGCCGGCGGGATTGGCGGGGCCGGGGCCGAATTATTTTTCCGACAGCACGACGAACGTTTTCACGGACACGAATGGATGGCTGCATTTGCGCATCACGCATCGCACCAATGCGTGGCAATGCGCGGAAATCGTTTCGGCGCGGACGTTCGGCTTTGGGAATTATCGTTTTGAGGTGGGTTCAGTCGTGGACAACTTGAATCAGAATGTCACGCTGGGGTTGTTCACGTGGAGCGATGACCCGGCGTTCACGGATCGTGAGATTGACGTGGAGGGCGGACGCTGGAGCAATCCAGCGGATACGAACAACGCGCAATTCGTGGTGCAACCGTTTGACGGCGCGAACCATCTCGTGCGTTATCGCGTGGCGCCTGGGCTGGCGGACACGACGCATCTTTTCATTTGGGAGACGAATCGCATTCGCTGGCAGGCGCAGACGAATGCGTATTCGGCCGCCGGGACAAATGTTTTCAGTGCTTACACTTTTGCCAACGTGGCGGATATTCCGCTCAGCGGTGATGAAAATGTGCGGCTGAATCTTTGGCTGGTGAATGGAATTCCACCGTCGGATAACAATGAAGAGGAGGTGGTGATCAAGAGTTTCAATTTCGTGCCGCTCGGCACGCCGCCGCCGGCGGTCCTGAGCCATGCCAAAAATGTGCCGGGCGTAAACCCCGTATTTCAGGCGGACTTTACCGTGCAACCCGATTTTCGCTATGATATCCAGGTTTCTTCAAACCTGATGCTTTGGGAAGACCTGACGAATGTGCTGGCCACCAGCGACAAGTTTACTTTGAAGGCAACCAATTCAGCCGCGGTGAATGGGCTTTTTTATCGGGCTATTACTCTTCCGTAGCGTCGGGAACGCGCGCCCAGCGCAATTTGGCGGGCGAGGAGCGCGGGTTGTCGCGGCGCTCTTCCGGGGTGGGGCGGATGACTTCCCGGGCGATCTCGGAGTAAGCGCCTTCACGCAAGCCCGCTTCAAAGGATTTTTTCACGCGGCGATCTTCGCCGGAATGAAACGTGAGAATGGCTACGCGACCGCCGGGGTTCAGGCACATCGGCAAATAGCGCAGCAACATGTCGAGCGCGGAAAATTCGTCGTTCACTTCGATGCGCAACGCCTGAAACACGCGGCGCACGGTGAGATCGGCCTCGTCCTTGTTCACTTGTGGAATCGCCGCACGAATGCCGGCCGAGAGCGCCTGTGTGGTGGGAAAGGTTCTCCCGGCGAGCGCGGCAGCCAGTTCACTGGCGCGCGGTTCGTCGGCGTTTTCCTCGAGCATTCGGGCCAGCGCGGCAACGGACGTTTTTTCGAGCAGCACCGTCGCGGAAAAACCGCGCTGCGGATTCATGCGCATGTCGAGCGGGCCGTCGAACTTGGTCGAGAAGCCGCGAACGGGATCGTCGAGTTGCATGGACGAGACGCCGAGATCGGCGAGAATGCAATCCGCGCCGGTGAGATTCGCGCCGGCGAGCGCCTGCGGCAGGCCGGCGAAATTGCTGCGCACCGCCATGAACGTGTCCGAGCCGAAACCCGCCGCGCGCAGGCGCGCTTCCGTTTTGGGCAATTCAATCGGGTCCGCATCGAGGCCCAGCAAACGGCCGCCGGGTTGGAGCCGCGCGAGAATTTCGCGCGCGTGTCCGCCGTAGCCCAGCGTGCAATCCACGGCCAACTCTCCCGGCTTCGGCGCGAGCGCTTCGAGAATTTCCGCCACCATGATGGGCCGGTGCGTGCCGGCGGGGGTTTTGCCGGACGCGAGCACTTTGGCGACGGTGTCCGCGTAGCGTTGCGGATTGTGTTCCTTGTATTTTTCCTCGAACCGCCGCGGGTGTTTCCCGGAATAGCGCGGGCGCCGCCGGTGGGGCGTTGCCGGCGGTTGCTCATTCGATGGAGTTGGAATTTCGTCGCTCATGCCGCGCGGGAATTGAAGCAGGATTTGGAGAAAGGACAATGGAATAGGGGCATTCGGCCAGGCCTGCCCCATCTAATTTTTTTAAAAAGTTTCCGCAGCATTTTTCAGCTCGACAGTAGATTCATTCGGTTTAAAATTTGAAATACCCCATTTGCATGAGTTTCAAATGGGGTATTTCATTTGCATTGTCCTGTTTTTGTTTGCAGTCCCCTTGGGAGTAAGCGAGCTCGAAGCAGAAGTCCCTCAAGCTTTCCACCTTTTGAATGCCGTCGAACTCACCCCTCAGTTTTCTTTTCAGGATTCTTGAATTTTAGATGCGTTTGCCTTAGGCCTTCGGCGGGAGCGAGACACCCCATTTATAAATTTCAGCGGTTCGATGATGTTACCGCATGCGTTCATCGAAAATCCCCGCGATGCTTCTCGTCCTCCTGCTTTGCGGCTGCCAATCGTTCCAATCTCAATCCGGGAAAACGCCGACTGCGAATGCAACCGAAGCAAACAACGCAAATTTGCCGATTCGCAATAACGCCGTGGCGTTGCTCGACGACTTGTTGAGCGATGAAAAGAACGTCAGCAAAATTCTCATCATCAAACATAATTCCGATGAATTGGGAAAGTTGATCAAGGATATTTCGGAAACGGCGGGCAACGGCGCGAAGATGATCGAGGAGTTTTCAAAGAGCGCGGGTGGTCTCGATCTGAAGCGATTGGACCTCCCGCCCGGTGAAGCGGCCACGCGCAAAGCGATTTCCAAAACCAAAGAGCATTTGTTGTTGTCTTCGAAAGACGCGGAATTTGAATTGCAACTGTTGTTGACGCAAACCGAGGCGTTGAATTATGGAGCGCACCTCGCGATGGTCATTGCCGATTGCGAGAAGGATCCAAACGGCACCCGCGAGTTCCTGCGGCTCTCGTCGCAAATGCGGGAGCTGGATGAGCGCGTGATCGCAATGTTGCGCGAGCGGCGGCAGTGAGCCTGGGAGCGCCGGCGAGCAGCTTACCATGCGCGAAGATATTGAACCGGCAGTTTCGCTTTCTCGGCGTGGCCCAAAACTTTCGCCGCGTGCGCGGGCCAATACGGATCGCGCAAAAATTCCCGCGCCATATAAACCAAATCCGCTTGCCCGCTGCGGATGATTTCGTCCGCCTGCCCGGGTTCGGTAATCATGCCGACGGCGGCCGTCGCAACATTTGCTTCGCGGCGGATTTTTTCCGCGAACGGTAATTGGTAGCCGGGGCCAACCTCAATTTTCGCGTCCGGCGTGATCCCACCGGAACTGCAATCGATCAAGTCCACGCCTTCTGCCTTCAATCGCCGCGACAATTCCACGCTTTGCTCCAGGTCCCAACCGCCGGGCACCCAATCGGTGCAGGACAGGCGCGCGGTGAGCGGAAATTTGTCCGGCCACGCGGCGCGGACGGCGCGAGTTGTCTCCACCGCGAACCGAATGCGATTCTCAAAACCACCGCCGTAACGATCCGTGCGTTGGTTGCTGAGCGGCGAAAGAAATTCGTGCGTGAGATAACCGTGGGCGAAATGCAACTCCAACCATTCCGCGCCCGCGGTCGCAGAACGTTTCGCGGCGGCAACAAAATCGCTTTGCACTTTGGCAATGTCCGCTTCCGTCAGGGCGCGCGGAACTTTGTCGAGCCGTTTGCCGAAAGCGACGGCGCTGGGAGCGACCGTGGCCCAGCCGCCGTCGGATTCGGAGAGATGATGATCGCCTTCCCACGGACGCGACGCTGAGGCTTTGCGGCCGGCGTGCGCAATTTGAATTCCCAGTACCGCGCCGTGTTGCTTGATGAAACGATTGATGCGCGCGACCGGCTCAATGTGTTTCTCCGCCCAAATGCCTGCGTCGCCTGGCGAAATGCGCCCCTCAGGCGAAACCGCCGTCGCCTCCGCGATCACCAACGCCGCGCCGCCGACTGCGCGCGAGCCGAGATGCACGAGATGCCAGTCATTCGCCACGCCGTCCTCGGAGGAATATTGGCACATCGGCGAGACGCCGATGCGATTGCGGAGCGTCACGGATTTTACAGTGAGTGGTTGAAACAAATGCGGTTCATTTTTCGTTGCCATTGGGCTCTTTCATAAACGCAGATGCGTGGATGTGCAAGCGAGGTCCCGGTGGAATACTTTTCCTTCTTCGATTTGACTGGATTTTATTGAGGACACGTGAAAAGCTCCGAATCCCAAGCACCAGATTCCAGAGAAATCTGAAATTCCAAGCTCCAAACACGCGCGGCGATGTGAATCGGTGTGGGAGGTTGGTGTTACGTTGGAGATTGAGCTTTTAAAAAACATGCAAGATCCCTTGATTCAGTTGTGGGGAGTGGCCCGCCATTACAATGTCGGCAAGGCGGACGTGGCCGCGCTCGCGAAAATTGACTTGGGAATTGCGCGCGGCGAATTCACCGCGCTCGTGGGCCCGTCCGGCTCCGGAAAATCCACCCTTTTGAATCTCATCGGGGGTTTGGATCGTCCGAGCAGCGGCGGAATCCGCGTGGACGGCCTCGACCTCGACAAAGCCAGCGAACAACAACTCGTCAAACATCGCCGCGAACGGGTCGGCTTTATTTTTCAAAGTTTCAATCTGCTGCCGACGCTCACGGCGTTGGAAAATGTCGAATCGCCGCTCGTTTTGGGAGAGGTTCCTCGCAGCGAACGCCGTGCGCGCGCCACGAGCCTGCTCGAATCCGTCGGCCTCGCGCAACGATTGTGGCACCATCCGAACGAATTGTCCGGCGGCGAAAAACAACGCGTCGCCATCGCGCGGGCGCTCGCCAATAAACCCGTGCTGTTGCTCGCGGATGAACCCACGGGCAATCTGGATTCGAAAACCGGCGCCACCATCCTCGAATTGCTGTGCGGCCTGGTTCGGAAGAACGGGTTGACGCTGGTGATGGTCACGCATGATTTGGAAGTGGCCTCGCGCGCCGATCGCACCGTTCATCTGCGCGACGGCAGCATTCAGCAGATCGAAACTAAGGGCGTTGCGGAGGCCACGGTATGACGATTCAAGATCAAATTCGCACCGCCTTTTCCAACGTCGGCCGCCGCAAGCTCCGCTCCGCGCTGGCCTCGCTCGGCGTCGTGGTCGGCACCGTGACGATTGTGCTGATGGTTTCGCTCGCGTCGGGCGTGCGCTGGCAGATCAACAAACAGTTTGAATCGCTCGGCCTGGATCGCCTCACGGTTTTTTCGACGGGCACGCGGCGCGCGGATTTCAATGCCTTCAGCTTTTCGCCGCGCAAAAAAAACGTCACGCCTCAGGACGTCAGCAAATGGAAGGAGTTGCCCGGTGTGACGAAGGTCATTCCGGAAGTGAGCCTGCCGGGATCGGTCGGCTTGGAATTGAACTGGAACGGGACGAATCAAAACGTCCGCATGACCGGCGGAGATTTTCGCCCGGGCAACTTCATGTTTCAGGAATTGCCGAAGCCCGTCGCCGGCACGCTGGATTTGGGCGAGCAGGGCGGGATCATTCTCAGCCAGGGCGCGGTGCGCGCCGCGGGCGTGAGCAGCAATGAATTTGCGCGCGTGATCGGGCAGAAAGTGGAAACCGTTTTGCGTACGCCGCGCGGCGAGACGCAAAGCTACAATTTGCAGGTCGTGGGCATTTCGCAGGAACGCTCGCCGACGATCCAGGTTTCATTGAATGACCGCATCGCGATGAAAAATTGGTGGTTCAATTCCACCAACATTTTGGAGCGCGACGGATACGACTCCGCGACGATTCGCGCCGCGGACGTGAGCCGCGCGAATGAATTGTCCGCCCAACTGCGCAAGGACGGTTACCAGGTGCAATCACTGGAATTGTTTGTGACCGCGGCCAACCGCATTGTGACCATCGTCACCATGATGTTCACCATGATCGGCGGTATCGCGCTGCTGGTGGCGACGATCGGCATCGCCAACACGATGGTGATGGCGATTTACGAACGCACGCGCGAGATCGGCATCCTCAAGGCGATGGGCGCCTCCCGCGCCGAAGTGCGGCAGATGTTCATGCTCGAGGCGGGATTTATCGGCATGATTGGCGGCGTGTTTGGCTTGGTGATCGGGTGGGTGCTGGGATTGGGATTGAACCAGATGATTCAAATTTTTTCGCGGTATCGGGAGCAACCCATCCACGGGAAATTCTTTTTGGTGACGCCGTTTTTGGCGCTCGGCGTGATTGCGTTTGCGACCTTCATCGGGCTGCTGGCGGGGTTGCTGCCGGCGCAACGCGCGGCGAGGCTCGATCCGCTGCAGGCGCTGCGGCATGAATAGAAAGCGTAGGAGACGAGTTGACGAGTCTCAGATAATTGAGTCGCAGATTGAGTCAGAGACTCCTCACGTCGTCTCCTACGTTAATTAGCACGATTGCGGTTGTAACCTTCAGCCCGGAAATGTCATCTTTGTTTTCGTGATCCCCTCCTTCAAATGAAAATAACCAAAACGACCTCTCGTGCCGTGATTTTCTGTGTGGCTTTGAATCTGGCAGCCTGCGCGAACTCCGCGCTGGCTCAGGCCACGAACACCGTATCCGCGCTGACTCGTATCAATCGCCCGCCGCCGCCCACGCGCGATCCGCACACGCCGGGATATGTCGAGGCGAAGGAGCTTCCAGATGGCGACGTGCCGCCGGCGAATGTGGAAGGCAATTTTATCATCGGGCCGACGCATCAACCCGCGGCCGACACGATTGCGCAGACTGGAGGATTGGCAGGGGAAGGTGTTCAACCTCACGATGAGTTCGGCGGACAGCAAAATTTATCCGGGCATCGCGCGCGATCCGGGCACGTCGGGCAAGCCGGACCCGAACGATCCGGCGAAGTTGATTGTGACCACCAGCCATCCCGCGCCGTACACGCGCAAACTGGCGGTGTATGTGCCGAAGGAATACGTGCCCGGCACGGCCGCGCCGTTCATCGTGGGGGCGGACGGGCCGGACAAGATGTTGTTCGCTACGCTGGACAATTTGATCGCGGAGAAAAAAGTTCCGGCGATGATCGCCATTTCCATCGGCAACGGCAGCGGCGACGCGCAAGGCAGCGAACGCGGTTTGGAATACGACACGATGTCCGGCCGCTACGCGGATTTTGTCGAGACAGAAGTGCTGCCGTTCGTGGAAAAGGAATGCTCCGTGAAACTGACGAGCGACCCGGACGGCCGCGCGACGATGGGCGGCAGCTCCGGCGGTTCGTGCGCGTTGATCATGGCGTGGTATCACCCGGAGAAATGGCATCGCGTGCTGACCTATTCCGGCACTTACGTGAACCAGCAATGGCCGCCGAACCCCGAGACGCCGCACGGCGCGTGGGAATTTCATGAGCACCTGATCGCGACGAACGCCGTGAAGCCCATCCGGCTCTGGATGGAAGTGGGCGACCGCGATTTGTTCAACCCCAACAGCATGCGCGATGGTTTTCACGATTGGGTGGTGGCCAACGAAAACATGGCGAAAGTGCTGGCGGAGAAAGGATATCATTATCAATTCGTCTTCGCGCGCAACTGCGGCCACACGGATGGCGCGGTGAAACGGCAGACGTTGCCGGAGGCGCTGGAGTGGGTGTGGCAGGGGTATGGGGAGAAAGCTAAATGAGTTAAATCGTTAAACGAGTTAAATCAGTTAAATTGGGCAGGTGAGCCGGAACTTGCCGGAAGACGAGGGCAAAAGCACGTCCATGGCCTGGGCTTGAATTTCGCGGTGCGGATTCAACAAATCGCCGAGTTGCGAGCGCACGCTGAGCCAATGTTTTTCCGCTGGGACCGAAGCCTTCCGGCACGAAACGCAAAATTGCTTCGCCGCATTCCTCCTGGCGCAGTTCGTAATGCGCAATGCCCTCCGCGCCCATAAAACATTGGTCCACATCCCACGTCGTGACGCGCTCGCCGCGCGCCGACGTCAACGCCGAACGCGCGCGGCCGTGGATCACGAAACTCGGTGCCATACGGACGAGCGCGCCGCTCGGCCAGATCGCCGATGCGATAGCGCAGCAGCGGCATGTAATCGTTGCTCAACGTGGTGACAATCAAGTCACCGATGCCGCGCGCATCTTCATTCACGAGTTCCAAAAACGCCGTGTCGTAGCTGGGTTTCATTTCATCGCGCTCATTTTCCATCAGCAGATGGCCGGTTTCGGTTGAGCCGTAGAGGTTGAACACCGGCACGCCGAAAACGCGCTGTAAAATCCGCCGATGAACCACGCTCACGAATTCGTAGCTGCAAAGGATGAACTTCAGCGACGGAAATTTTATTCCGCGCCGTTCGCAATACAGCGCGAACCACGCGCCGTGCACGGGATCCACGTCGAGAAATTGCGGCGACCACTCGCCGATTTCCGCCGCCATTCGCGCGAGTTCTTTTTCCTCCAGCACAAACGGAATGCGCGCGAGATTCACGAACAAGCTTCTGCCGAGGGTGCGTTGCTCGCGCGACATCCACGCCGTGGGGCAGGTGAGCCCGTTGCACGCGGGCGGCGTGATGGCGGCGCGGCGCGGCTGCGGATGCTCGTCCAGAACCTGGGCAATAAATCGATTGAGCCGCAGCGCGCGTTGTTCCTGGACGTCCCACCAACCGCGGCGAAAAATGACCGGCAGGCGTTCCTCGGAAGTGCCGGACGTGTGTTCGAGTTCGATGGGATGATTTTCGAGTAGGCTTTCGAGCGATTCAACCGCGGGAACAAAATTTCGCGGAAAGTCGGCGCGCATGTCGCGCTTTTGCAGGAGAGGCAATTGCTGAAACCCGGCGCTGAACTCGCGGGCGGAGAGTGGCGCCAGCGAATCGCGATAGAGCGGCACCTGCCGCCAGCGAGGCAGCAGTTCCGCCAGGCGGCGGAGTTGCGCCGTCTCGCGAATCAATTCCGGGGTTGCCAGCATGTGCCCATTATTGCACCGATTTCACCGGGTGCAAATCCTTCGTTTTTTGCGACTCACAAAAATTCCCAACGATCGAACATCGCCGCCTGCCCGCAAGGTTCGCCGCGCTGCGTGACCAGATTCCAAACCGTCGCCTGGGAAATACGGAAGCGCCGGCCGCTTTTGGAAATCCGCACACCGGAATAGTCATCGATGAACCCGCGCTCGGTGACTGCCGCCAGCAGGCGCGCCCGCTCTTCGCGCAGCGGCGCTTCCGCAGTCAGCCGGGAGGGCGTGCGCGTGAGTTCGTCCCAGGTCATCTCCCAGAGCGCGAGCGCGGCGGCATTGCCGTAATTGAGAACCGGATCCGCCTCCGTGCCATGGGACACCAACACAAACGGCGCCGCAAAAAGATTGCGCGATAATCCCAGCGGATTGAACAACCCCGGCAACAAATCGCGCCCGGTGAATTTTCGATGGCTCCGGGCTAAAACTGAGCTGTGGGCGATGACGGAATCGCGTTGCCAAATATCTTGCATGCTTGTCAGTGGATCATGATGGCATGTTTTTGCGGGCGCAATGGAAAGTCGTGGTCCTCCCCCCCCCGTATGCGTTTAGCCCGAAAAGGCCCGATAAGCCCCGAATTCGGCACGATTGACCTGCGACGCGTCGTGCGGTTTTGAGCAGGGATCGATTGCGAATTGGATCTGAGGCGGATTTGAACGGCGCTCTTTTTGTCTCCCTGTGTTCCCATGTTTCCTTTCCGGGAGTTAGACAGTTTGCCGGGCAGGGAATTCAAAAAGAATTGTCGCGGAACAGGACGAATGTTTTGGCGGGTGGCGAAAATGGGAAAGGCGCGAATGTTTCTTCGGGATCAGGTAAAAGCATATAAGCGGGATTGACATATATACGCCATTGGCGTAGTATTTTTCCATGTGGTTTTTGTCGAGACACCAACATTCACCAAACGCGTCCTTCAGCTTATGGACGACGAAAGTTATTCGGCGTTGCAGTTGCATCTCGCGAAACGTCCCGATGCAGGTGATGTCATTCGTGGGTCTGGAGGCATTCGGAAGGTGCGCTGGGCTGGTAGCGGACGCGGCAAACGCGGTGGATTGCGCGTGATTTATTATTGGTGGGTAGACAAAGATCGAATTTCGATGCTGCTCGTGTATCCGAAGAATGAGCAGGATGACTTGACGGCGGACCAGTTGAAACTGCTGCGAAAAGCGCTGGAGATTTGATATGAAAAAAGAACTTTTTAACGAACTGCTGCAGAGCGTGCAAGAAGCGGCGGCGATCGAGCGCGGCGACGTAAAGCCTGCGCGTAAATTCGAAGTCAAGACGGCCAATGATGTGGTGCGCGTACGAACAAAGCTTGGATTGCCACAAACCAAGTTTGCGAAGTTGCTCGGCATCAGCGAGGACACACTTCAGAATTGGGAACAGGGGCGGCGCAAACCGGCCGGTCCGGCGAAGGTGCTCCTAAAAATCGCGGCGAAACATCCGAAGATTGTTTTGGAATCGGCGGCGTGATTTCAAACCGCACATGAACGCAAATGGCAAACCGAATATGCTGTGCGCAGCCTCGTGGAGGCGAAATATGCCGCCCTAACGGGGCTTGAAATTTTTAGACGGCGGAACCTACAAATATTTCGTTCCTGACGGAACTCGCAATGAGACATTTGCTGGCGCTTTTGGGCTGAAAGCCGGTTTTTGAAAAATTTATTCGATCGTTATTTTTTCAACGTCGAGCCCCTTTAACAGCTTGGGCGCTACGTCGGAAAAATGGCTCACCTGCTTCATTACTTCGTCGCAGGTGGAGTCGACCTCTTCGGGCTGGATGTATTCCCACTCGATCTGACTCGTGATTCCCAGCCAACTGCTCAGCGAGATCATCGAGGCAATAACCAGAGGCGCTTTATAGGTCGTTTCGGCGCCGCGAAACGTGAAAGTATTTTTGCTTGAAAGGGACTGGTTGTAATTGATAAGGGCTTGGCCCCGGCCGAACCAAAATTGAGTGGAAAGGATCCATCCGCCGCACTTCACATCGAACTGAGAGTTGGGATCGCCAACATCCTCGAAGTCGTGTTTTAGAATTTGGCCGTCAAACACCTGGTTGAATTTTTCCGTAATTGCATTCTGCAAGTTTTTCTTGCCCGTGAATTTGACCTTTTCTCCCGCCTTCTTCCGCAGGGCGAGTTTCTCTTCAAAGGAAGAATCCAAACCATCAAACATTTCGCCCAAGCGCGAGCGAAGAGACTGCTCGTCATCCAAGTAAGTCGACTCAATGATTTTTGCGGCACTGGAACGGATGAGCGAGAATAATGCATCAGCTTCCGCTTGCTGACCTTTTGTCTCAAGTTCCCGAACCGATTGGTAGAAGTCCTTCAGGCGGAAAAATTCGTCCCGTTGGAAACGCAGGAATTCTTCTTCGGGAGAAGCAGTTTCTCCCAATGCCTTGACTGCATCAGGATGAAATCGCTTGAGTAGCCCGCGGGCAGTGGCCAATCGGTCGCCGCGCGCGAGGCGTCGCATGAATTGATAGGTTTTCCAAAAAGTTCCCGATTTGAATCTCTGTAAATTCGGAAACGATTCGGAAATTTCCCTTTCCCATTCCGACCCCGCCCAAAGATAGTATCGGATTTTAAATTCCAACTGTGCCTGGGAAAGAGTCATGTTCCAACTGGCCGGCTCAGTTTTTAGTTCCAGCCAACTGCTCCTCAAAATCCACAATCTCCTTAATCTGCACCTGAAGAAGTTGAGAGTTCATGGTTGATAGTTGATAGAGGGTCAGTTCGACGTCGCGAGTTCTTCTTCGAAATCAACGATTTCTTTGATTTGCACCAAAAACCACCGGTCAATCTTCGTCAGGTTAAAAATCTCATCCACCGTGAAGCCGGCGCGCAGCGCGTGGCGGATGAAGAAGATGCGTTCGGCGTTGGGGACGCTCAACTTTCGGCTGATGACATCCTTCGGCAGGATGTCGCGGTCGCCGTAGACTTCGGTGCCAATGCGCCAGGGTTTGCCGTCGCCGCCCAGGCCGCTCCGGCCAATCTCCAGCGAGCGCAGGCATTTTTGCAGGCTTTCCTTGAACGTGCGGCCGATGGACATGGCTTCGCCGACGCTTTTCATTTGCGTGGTGAGCGTTGGGTCGGCTTGCGGAAATTTCTCGAAGGCAAAGCGCGGGATTTTCGTGACGACGTAATCGATGCTCGGCTCGAAGCTCGCGGGGGTTTCGCGCGTGATGTCGTTTTTCAGTTCGTCGAGCAAATAGCCGACGGCGAGTTTGGCGGCGATTTTCGCGATCGGAAATCCGGTCGCTTTCGACGCCAGCGCAGAGCTGCGGCTCACGCGCGGGTTCATTTCGATGATCACCATGCGGCCGTTTTCGGGGCTGACGCCGAATTGGATGTTCGAGCCGCCGGTTTCCACGCCGACGGCGCGGATGACGGCGAAACTCTGGTCGCGCATGATCTGGTATTCCTTGTCCGTCAGCGTCTGGATGGGCGCGACGGTGATGCTGTCGCCGGTGTGGACGCCCATTGGGTCGAAGTTTTCGATGGAGCAAATGATGACGCAATTGTCGGCTTTATCGCGCATCACTTCCATCTCGTATTCCTTCCAGCCGAGCAACGATTCCTCGATCAGCACTTCGTTCACCGGCGAGAGTTCGATGCCGCGTTTGGCGATCTCTTCAAATTCATCGCGATTGTAGGCAATGCCGCCGCCCGTGCCGCCGAGCGTGTAAGCAGGGCGAATGATGAGGGGCATGCGGCCGATTTTGTCGGCCACGGCGCGGGCTTCTTCCATGTTGTGCGCGGTGCCGGAAATGGGGACGTCGAGGCCGATGCTGAGCATGAGGTCTTTGAACACCTGGCGGTCTTCGCCTTTCTCGATGGCCTCGGCTTTCGCGCCGATCATTTCGATGCCGTGTTTTTCCAGCGCGCCGCTGCCGTGGAGTTTCATGGCGGTGTTGAGGGCGGTTTGGCCGCCGAGCGTGGGGAGCAAAACGAGTTTGCCTTTCGCGCCGATGCGTTTCATTTCCTCTTTCTCGCGCACGATGATTTTTTCGACGGCCTCGGGCGTGATGGGTTCGATGTAGGTGCGGTCGGCGAACTCCGGGTCGGTCATGATGGTGGCCGGGTTGGAGTTCACGAGCACGACGCGGTAGCCTTCCTCGCGGAGGGCTTTGCACGCCTGGGTGCCGGAATAATCGAACTCGCACGCCTGCCCGATGATGATGGGCCCGGCGCCGATAATGAGAACGGAATGAATGTCAGTGCGCTTCGGCATAGTTAAACCGCCGCAGATTGAACACGGATTGGATTGGGAGCGAAAGGAAAAAGGATGCGGAAACGAACATCCAACAACCAACATCGAACAACCAACATCCAATGATGAATTTGGCGGCGCTCATAGAGACGCCGCTACAGGGAATTGGGGGGCGGAAAACTCTTTGCTTTTCGCGGCAGGGGGCGCATTTTGGCCGAGCCCAAATGATTGTAAGGAATCGATTCGGTCGCCGACGAATTGGGTAAACACGATGCCGGAAGAGAAATCAATCGAAGCCACGCCGCGCGCGGGCCTTTCCGACCCGGAACACTGGGTGGAGTTGTATGGCGATTATTTATACAAATTCGCCCTGCTGCGATTGCGTGACGCCGCGAAGGCCGAGGACGCCGTGCAGGAAACTTTTTTGGCCGCGTTGAAGGGCGGCAAAACATTCGCGGGCCGTTCGGCGGAGAAAAGCTGGCTGGTGGGGATTTTGAAAAACAAGATTTACGATCACTTCCGCAAAGCGAGCCGCGAGACCTCCTTCACCGATCTGGAATTTTACGCCGACGAAGAAAGCGATCGCTTCGTGGCGGATGGATTGGGCAAGGGCGGCTGGATCCACGAACTGGGCCCGCGGGATTGGCCCGAAGCCGGCGCGAACCTGGACAACGAGGCGTTTTGGAAAGCGTATCGCGAATGCGCCGGCAAACTTCCCAAAAATGTCGCGACGGTCTTCAACCTGCGGGAGGTGGACGGCATCGAGGGCAAGGAAGTGTGCGCGCTGCTGAATATTTCGGAAAATAATTTGTGGGTGATGCTGCACCGCGCGCGCATGGCGTTGCGGCGCTGTTTGGAAACCAATTGGTTCGGCAAAAACGCTTAATTAACGTAGGCGACGACGTGAGGAGTCTCTGATTTGCAGTCAAAATGGATGAAATGGAGACTCGTCACCTCGTCTCCTACAATTGAAATCGGACCGTGTAAGGTTTCGCGGAGCGGGACGACTAAATAAAAACGCGAACCTTGCGCCCAGCCAGATGCAACCTTTGAAAAAGACCAGTGCGTCCGCGAAATCCGGATTTTGCTCGTTGCTGCCGTCGTGCCGCGATGCCGCGCGGCTGCAATCGGAGGCGTTGGACCAGGAGCTTTCAGTTTCCAAACGGCTGGGATTGTCGCTGCACTTGCTGATTTGCAAATGGTGCCGGCGTTACGGGAAACAGATTCGTTTTTTGCGCCACGCGGCGCAGGATCATCCGGAAAATCTCTCCGAAGCCGTGCCGCAGCGGCTTTCGCCTGAGGCCCGGGAGCGCATCCAGCAGCGATTGCGCGCGGGAGAGCAGGGGACGGGCGGGAAACGTGATTCGTGAAACGTGAATTCGTGTCTGCGTCACAGGCAGATTCACGTTTCACGCGTCACGTTTCACGTTCCTACTTCACCGCTGTACTGATCGGTTGCAGAAAACCGAGATCCGACGGAGTCCCTGGATCCAGCCGTGTGAAGCTCGGATTGCCGGGCTGAATCGTCGGCGGCGCCCAGCCTTTCAACACCGTGGGATCGCGCCAGCGTTTGATTTGCGCGCGGCCGTCCGCGAAGGAAATTCCGCCCGCATTCACGTGATAGGACGCGGGGCAATCGATCCATTGATTGATCTGCGGGCTGCAGATGAACGAACCGTCGTTGATGCTGATGGGATTTTCATCGATGAACACCCACAGGTTCGCCGCGCCGGGATTGACGAGTTGCGCTTCCTTGTAATAGGAAACCACCGTGTTGATGTTCGCGTAAGGGGCGATATCGCCGAGCCAGGTATTCATGGACATGCTGCGAACGTGCGGAAATTGCGCGCCGGAAACGCTGATGGCCATCGTGTCCGCCGGGTCATGGTAGACCCCGAGGCTGTTCACGTAAGGATACAGCAGGCCCATTTTGATCCATTGGTCGCCGACGTTGGCGCCGATGGCACTGACGGGGCTCAGCATGCTCGTGAGATCCTGGCGGCCGGGACACCATTGCGAGAGGGAGCCGCCCGGCTGGCCGTTGGGATCGTTCGGGTTTGAGGGCTGATGCGTTTCGTCACCGTTGGGCACGAGTTTGCCGTTGCTATCGTCGGCGTACATTTTCCAGGCGAGGGTCAATTGCCGCAAATTATTCATGCACTGCGCGCCCTGCGCCTTTTGCTTGGCCTTGGCGAGCGCGGGCAAAATCATCGCGGCGAGAATGGCAATGATGGCGATGACGACGAGCAATTCAATCAGCGTGAACGCGAATTGCCGGGGACGCTGCGCTCCTGCCGGATTCGCGACGAAGGTAGTTTTCATTTTCGGCGTGCGTGACAGCGGAGAGTGGTTCCGGGCCGGGGCCGGCGCGGAGCATAAGCATCTCATCTGTCACAGGCTGCTGAATAAAATTTACTACCTTGAATTGCCGCCCGCACCCCTCTTTAGAGGGGTGTGCGGTGAAAGGAACGGTTTGCAGGAGAGGGAAACATCCAACATCCAACGCTCAACATCCAATTGCCCGGAGCGTTTATATATTTTTAATCGGGCAATTTCTCATGCGCGGGTTGCAGCGGTTTTTTGGCTGGCCAGTGCATTCTCACCAGAAAGGTCACCGCGAAAATTTCAACGGCAATGAGCACTGCCAGAAGCACGAATACCCTCACGGGCGAAAAAACCGGCATTTCCGGTGAGGAAAACTCCGGGTGCGAGGTGGACGCCCACACAAGCACTGGTTGTCCAACGTGAGCATTCGGAATCAAATTCCTTCCCCTCTGGCCGCTCCCGACATAATGCGCACCGCCGGCAACGTAATCGGTACTCGCAAACGCCGTGCGACCTCTCGGCGGAGATGGTCGCAGGGACTTGCCGCCCATCCTGGTAAACCCAAAAATCCGCCCAATAACTTGTGATCGCCCCAAAGATCATCGCCGCGGCGACGAATGCAATCACCCACATCCCCGACCCACTTTGGCGTTTGGGATCATGCATGCCCATCTGTTCTCCATATCAGGAGTCTCCAGCTAGTAAAGCCGTTTTATCCGAGGACTTGCGTCATAAATTCGCCGCCACCAACTTTGGTGGCGGTATTTCATTAACACCTCGATTTGGCGGGGTGTCAGTCGAACAGCTCGGGACGAGAACCGCTTCAGCGGTTTCTTCGTGGGCGAAACCGCTAAAGCGGTTAAGGATCGTACACGCCTTTAGACACCCCGCTAAAGCAGGGTGTTAATGAAACTGGATCAAAAAAGCCTGATTTGATCGGATTTGAAACAGCTTTAATACTTTCCGCGTTCTTCAAAAACCCCCAATAAAACACCGCTTTTTGTTACATCCCCGTGTCGCTCACGTGACGAAAGTTAAGAGTCAGTGTCGGAACGGCTTTGCGGTTGATAACGTGTGAATAACCTGTGAATAGTCGACTATGGTGGCGAATTTAAATAGTCGGTCGACGCAAACCGCGAGCTATCGCTCGTTGTGGATTTCGGACGTTCATCTTGGCACCAAACACGCGCAGGTCGACAAGCTGCTCGAGTTCCTGCGCGACACTGAATGCGAGCATCTCTACATCGTCGGTGATTTCATCGACGGCTGGCAGTTGCGCCGCAAATGGTATTGGACGGAGCAATACAATCTCCTGATCCAAAAACTGCTGCGCAAGAATCGCAAGAAAACGCGCGTCACGTTCATCACGGGAAATCACGATGAGTTTCTGGAAAAATTTCTCGGCATGAGCTTCGGCGCGGTGCGGTTGGTGGAACGCGCGGTGCACACTACCGCGGACGGCAAGCGTTATCTCGTCATTCACGGCCATCAATTCGATGGGCTCTCTCATTTCAATCGCCTGCTCGATCGCGTCGGTTCGGTGATGTACGACCGCATCCTCGACCTGAATGTGTGGATCAATCGCGCGCGGCGCACGCTCGGATTCGGTTATTGGTCGTTCGCTTCCTTCATCAAACTCAAAGCCAAGGCGGCGGTGAAGTATGTGACGGATTACGAGGACGCGATGATTCAATTCACGCGCAAGAGCGGCATGAACGGCGTGATTTGCGGGCACATTCATCGCCCGGAAATTCGCGATCTCGGTGATGTGTTCTACATGAACACCGGCGATTGGGTGGAGAACTGCACCGCGCTCGCGGAAGACTTCGACGGAAAAATTACCCTCATTAAATTCCATGAAGATACTGTTCACCGTGCAGGGGGAAGGCCGGGGTCACATGACGCAGGCGATCGCGATGAGCGAAATGTTCCAGCGCCGTGGCCATCAAATCGTCGCAGTCGTGGCCGGCACGAATCAAACCCGGAGCCTGCCGACGTTTTTTGAGCAGGCGTTCGCGGTGCCGGTGCGGCCCATCCTGAGCCCGGGCTTTTCGCTCAAGCAACATCGCAGCATCTCCATGCCCGCAACGCTGGGCAATATCCTCCGCAACCTGCCGTCCTACCGGAAGAGCCTCAAAACCATCGGCCAGGCCATCCAGGAAACGCAGCCGGATCTCATCATCAATTTTCTCGAGCCGCTGATGGGCGTTTACAATTTGCTGCATGCGCACAAAGTTCCCGTGCTGGTCGTGGGGCATCAATACATGCTGGAACATCCGGATTTCGTGCATGAAAAGAAATTCAAGCTCGAACAACTGGGGATGAAATTTTACATCGCGGTGACCGGCGCGAAATCATCGCGCATGGCGCTGTCATTTTATCACGCGCCGGACATGCCCGGGCGGAAGTTGTTCGTCTCGCCGCCGATTTTGCGACGCCAATTATTCGCGCTGCAGCCGGATTTTTCCGGCGGGCATCTGCTGATCTATCTGCTCAATCACGGTTACGCGCCGGAAATCGTGGCCTGGCATCAACAGAACCCGGCGGTTCCGATTCATTGTTTCTACGACAAGCCCGGCGCGGCGGAAGAGGAGCGCGTGGACGCGACGTTGACGTTTCACAAGATTCACGGCGAAAAATTTTTGCGCTTGATGGGCACTGCGCGCGGGGTGGCGTGCACGGCGGGGTTTGAATCGGTGAGCGAAGGCGCGTATCTGGGCAAGCCGCTGCTGCTGATTCCCGTCGAAAATCATTTGGAGCAGTACCTGAATGCCTGCGATGCCGAGCGCACCGGGTTGGGCATGCACGATTCGAAATTTCATCTCTCGCGGTTGCTGGAAGGGCCGAAGGGCGAGGCAACCGCGAAATTTCGCGAATGGGTCAACCAGGCCGAAGCGATTGCGATGCGCACGGTGGAAAAAGTGGCACGCGCGTCTCGCCCGTACGCCCCCATTCCCGCGGTAGAGACATCCGCCGCATTGAAGTGATAAAACGGGAGCAGCAAACCCGGCAGGAGCGTGAAATTTCCGCGAGGTTTTGGACTGCGGCAGCCCTCTGTCGCTTTTAGTGCGCGTCGATTTTCAAAGCGGCAGAGGGCTGCCGCAGTCCAGGACGCTCGCGCGTTGGTCGACACCGGTTCTCGCAATGCCACCACGAGGTCGCTCACAATGCCAGGTGTAATCCGAATAGGTCATTGACCCGACTGGCTCGGCGGTAAGCGGAGGTTAATTAACCAGACCGAGTTGAGATTGTCGGAGGGAAATTTTTCCGTGATGAAGACCAACGTGGTAGGTGACGCGCGTGGGTTCGCGCTGCTTGGATTCATCACGCTGGTTCCAGCGCGTTTCGAGACCGCGATGGGGCGGCTGTGCTCGAAGGCGGAGATGCAAACCGGCCAACCGCAGACGCTCGGGAATTTGATTGTGGAAAAAACCAGCGCGGATTGGATTTTGTTTTCGATTCCCCGCGTGTCGGTGCGCGCCGATTTGGTGGAGTTCACGCGGAATCGGCCGCTGTTGGTGATTCCGCATCCGATGCCGCCGGGTGATTCGGAGCCGTCGGCTCCGTTGGCGCCGCAAGGGGAGGAGTCGGGAGCGAAGACGCTTTGATGAGTGGGAACATCCAACTTCCAACATGCTTTGCAGAATCCATTTTTTGTCGCGAAGCGACGGCGGAAATTAGCCAGCCACGCAGTGGCTGGAAATCTCGGCGTCACCTCACGTCCTGAAAGGACGGTGGAAACGATGTGCTTTTCCAATGTCCTTTCAGGACATAGCTCCAACATCGTCATACCAGCCACCTTGTGGCTGGCTAATATCCAGGTGTCGCTTCGCGACAGGAAAGGATTTCTACTGAGCACATCCAACATCGAACAACCAACATCCAATGACGCACGCGTCGGAAACTTTTGGGTGTTCGATGTTATAGTATTTCTCAAAAGAAATTTCCGAAAAGGTGGCGAATCCGTGCCGGGATTCGTGGCAAACCCGCAGGTTTGCCCCACCTTTTCGGAAATTTCTTTTGAGAAATTCTCCAGATGTTGGATGGTTTCCTTTTAAAGTCCGGCAAACGTCAGCAAATGCCGTGCTTCCATGAGAAACGCAATCCACCATGCGAGAAAAATTCCGCCGCGCACATAAAACCATACCCCAAAAAATCCCGACGCGATTTGCAACGCCGCCAGCGCCAGGATCAGCCGTCCGGACAGCGGCAATGGCGATGCGTTCGTTTTCAGAGCCAGCAACAGGACGCCGAGCGCGACGACCACCCATGTCGCGACTTTTTCGTTGCGGAACAAGCGCATCGCCCACGCGAAGGGCGCGAACAACTGAAATAATTGGTTGAACGACAGCGTGAACAGCACGTGCGCCACCCAATGGCGAACATCGACCGGGTAATCCTCCGGATTGGTCGCGCGCAGCGAGGGATCCAGCAGCCAGTGATGACCGAGCGCGCCGATAATGCCGACGAGCGTGGCGCCGGCGAAGACCAGGGGGTCGATGCGGAATATGAACAACGGCCGGCGCGTGTATTCGGTGTGCCACGCAAACACAAATGCCCACAGCACGAACCCGCAGCAGAACAGTATCGCTTCGATGTACCAGGTGAGATACGGACGTTTTTCCCACAGCAACATGCGGGGCAACGACAACACCGTGCTCACCAACGAAGCGAGCGCGGCGGCTTTGACGACCGACGGTTGAGCGAGTCTGCGCACCGCGCAGATTTAATCGAGAGACCTCCGCGCGGCAAGTTTTCCCTCGGCGAAGCGGCAATTGGAAAGCGGTAAGTGAGAGAATTTCCCGAAGAATTCGCGTATTGGACCATGAACCGGAGCGCGGATTCAGGTTTAGGGAGAGGAAAATTCGGTTTCGCTCACGTCGTCGCCAGAGCGTCTTCGTTTTCCGGATTTTCATCGGGGCGCGTCTTGGTGGCCGGCGTGTGTTCGATGGGAAGTTCGAGCACGAAGGTCGCGCCCTGGCCGGGGCCTTTGCTGGTGGCGTGGAGCGAGCCGCCCATTTCCTTCGCGGCGATCGCGCCGCTGTGCAGGCCGAAGCCGTGGCCCATTTTCCGCGTGGTAAAACCGTAGGAGAAAATGCGCGTCACATTTTCCTCGGCGATGCCCATGCCGTTGTCGATCACTTCAACCCGGATGCGCTCGTCCCCTGCGCAATTAAGGCGAATCCGGATGATGCGATTCGTCGGGTCGTTGGAATCGCACGCGTATTTGGCGTTGCTGAAAAGGTTGACCAGGACCTGGATCACCTTGTGCCGGTCGATCGCGATTTTCGGCGTGTCGGAATAATCGCGCACGACTTTGACCGCGTGGCGCTGAAACGCCGCCTCGTGCATCCGCAACGAATCCTCGATGAGTTCCACCGGGTTGACGTTTTCAATGACGCCCGAGACTTTCGCGTAGGATTGCTGCATCGCGACAATCTTTTTGATGTGCTCGACGTTTTTGGTGAGCGCATCCACTTCGTGCTGCACCGTTTCGCGTTCCTTTTGAAGAATCACGAACAGCGCTTCCAGGTAGCTGATCAACTTCTCGCTTTTTTCCTCCTGCCGGAAAAACCCGCTGAGATCGGAGCGGTTTTCCTGCAGGAGCGAAATGACTTTGCTGAGGCGGTCGAGGTTGGTGCTGCGCACCTGCTCGCCGACGACGGACGCGGAAACATTGACACTGTTCAACACGTTGCCGACGTTATGCAGCACGCTGGTGGCGACTTCGGCCATGCCCGCGTGCCGGGAGGTCTCCAGCAATTGCTTGTGCAACAATTCCAGTTCGGATTCCCATTTCTTGCGTTCGGTGATGTCGCGGTTGATGCCCGCCAGGCCGATGATTTTGCCGTGGTCATCGCGCAGCGGGACCTTGGTCGTGCGGAACCAGCAAGTATCCCCGCTGGCGAGCTTGAGATATTCTTCGCCGTTGTATTCCTTGCCGGACTGGATCAACTCGAGTTCCGGCCGCCGGAATTGCTCCGCTTTTTCGCGGGGGAAACAATCGAAATCCGTTTTGCCGATCGTGTGGGCCGGATCCTCGAATCCCATATATCGCGCGTGGGCGAGATTATCGATGATCACCCGGCCTTTCGTATCCTTCACGAACACGGCGTCGGGCAGATTGTCGATGAGTGTGCGCAACAAATTGCGTCTCTCTGCGAGTTCGCGGGTGCGTTCGTCGATTTTCTTTTCCAGCAACTCATTGGCGGCCTGGAGCTCCTTTTCTTTTTCGCGCAAATGCCGGGTGCGCCAGCCGTAGATTCCCGAGAGGCCCATCAAAAAGGCAATGGCCGCAATCCCCTTGAACCAGGCGGTTTGATAGAAGAAGGGCGGCAGCTCCACCGCGAAATGGGCGTCGTTGTTGTTCCACACGCCGTCGACATTGCAGGCTTGAACGTGGAAAACATATCTGCCCGGTTTGAGATTGCCGTATAACGCCGAGCGTTGCGTCCCGGCGTCAATCCACTCCGAATCGTAGCCCATGAGCCGGTAGCGGAAGCGGATTTTCCCGGACGCAATGAAACTTAGCGCGGTATACTGAAAGGTCAATTCCCCGCCGCCGCGCCGGTCGCTGAGGCCCGTAGGGCCGGTTTGAGGCACGCCGTTGAGAACCACTTTTTCGATGTGCACCTGCGGCGGGACCGGATTGATCGGAATGTGCGCGGGATCGATCTCCACGACTCCCAGCGGGCTGGGCAGCCAGATTTTGCCGTCGGAAGTTTTGCAGGCCACGGCTTCAACCTCGGTGAGGTCCACCGTGCGCAACGCATCCACGCCATCGAAGAGCCGGTAATCCAGCGTCGCGGCTTTGCGTTCCGCAAAATCATTCACGCTGTGGCGATTCACGCGCACTACTCCCGTGTTGCACGCCAGCCAAAGATTACCCAGGTTGTCGGGAACGATGGAATTAATCATCGTATCCGTCGCCTCGTGGTGAATCACGGCGACCCGGTTGTCTTTGATGCGGGACAATCCCGACACTTGCCCCAACCAGAGGATCCCCTCGTTGTCTTCTGTGACGCAATTGACATCCGAATCCGTCAAGCCTTCGGCCTTCGTCCAATGTTCAATTTTCTTGTCACCGATGCGAAACACACCGTTGGCGCTGGCGACGAGCAGCGAACCGTCGCGGCTCCCGACGAGATTGCGAATCCAGTAAAATTCCGGGGCGGCCGGCTGGCTGTAAGTGAAGGGCTTCATCCCCGAGAGCTCGATTCGGTACAATCGCGGGCCGATGGCCGCCACCACCCCGTGGGCATCTTCGGCGATCGCCGTGGGCCATTCGCCGTTGGAAAAGCGCGCAATGCAGACGGTGTTGGAATAAACCTGGACTTCGCGGCTGCCATCGAGCACGTAGACGAATCCATTGTGCGCTTCGTAAACGCGTTTTACATACGGATTAAAATTCGTCGGCGCCGTGAGATAAAAAATCGATTTGTCCTTGTAATTGTAAACGCCGGACGAAGTGGCGCACCAAACGCCGCCGTTCGTGGACGCTGAGACGCCGTGCACGGGCTCGTCGAGCGAGCCGTCCTCGATCGAAGCGATGGGGAACTTCAATTCACTGATTTGCGTGAGGCCGTCGCGGGTGCCGACCCACATGCTTCCTTCGTGGTCCTCGAACAGCGAACTCACATAATTCTCCGCCAACCCGTTCGTTTTCCGGATGAAGCTGGTTTCGCCCCGGTAATAGCGGATGACGCCATCGCCCGAAGTGCCCATCCACATCGCCCCGTGGCTGTCCTTCAGCAACGTCTGGATTTCACTGGCCACCGACAACGGATCGTTGCGTTGGAAATTGCGGTCGTAACAACGCAGCCCGTACGACGTGCCCACCCAGAGGTTTCCGTCACCATCCATGGAGAGCGAGCGAATGCTGCCGGTGAGATCGGTATTCGTGAATTTATTCAGCTTGCCGCCTTCCCAATAAAACAAACCTTTGGCGTCCGTCCCAACCCACACGCGATGGGACGTGTCTTCAATGACGGCTCTCACCTCGCCGATATCGGAATTGGAATAGGACTGATTGGTTTTGCCGCCGATAAAACCGCCCAGGCCCACGCGGCTGCCCACCCAGATCGAGCCGTCGGGATCCTCCTGCACGCCGTGAACGTACATTTGGGGCAGGATCCAATCGGCCGTGTAGGATTGAAATTGATTCGTGCCGTCGAAATATCCGAACGCCCCTTCATCCAACCCAAACCAAAATCCGCCGCGCGGGCTCGGTTTCAACGAATTGACACTCATACTGCCCCAGCCGAGGCGGTTGGGAATCGGCATCCGGACGAAATCAATGCCGTCAAAGCGAATCAGGCCGTTTTGCGTTCCCATCCATAAATAGTCATCCGGCGTCTGCACGATGGAACTGATGCGATTGAACGGCAGCCCATTCTGGCGGTTCCAGGTCTGGATATTGTATTGGAACACCGTCTTGGAAGGGTCCAGGGCAAGCGCCTGCGCTCCGACGAGGAGAATTCCCAGTCCGAGCGGAAGCCAACGCCGTGAGGGCAGGAATGTAGGCAGCAAAGCGGTCACAGCCAAGTCGTTATCGGTGAGGATGGCGTGCGCTTTAAGATTTTCTCCACTCCGATTTTGGCATTAACGGCGAGTTGGATACCGGCGGAAGGCGGTACACAACTAATTGTAGGAATCGCACCCGTATTTACGATCTTCAGGGGAAACAAGCGGTCGCCCGGCGAAAAGTCGCGGCAACAAACATTATCGAAATGACCCAGGCCGAGGTGAAGTGACTGGAGGAAAAGATATTTAAGACCGCATCACAAAAAGAAGTTCCGAGGCAGGCCGCCAGCCGCAGCCCATCGCCGTTTTGAAACCGGCGCTAAGTCGCTCCCGCGGATTCCTTGCCCTCGGCCAGTTTCAAATCCAACCAAAATCGGCTGCCCTTTCCAGGCTCAGACAGCACTCCCGTTTTCCCCCCCATGCGCTCCACGACTTTCCGGACCAAAGCCAGGCCAATGCCCGTGCCCTCATAGTCGCGGCTCAGTCGTTGGAACATCCCAAAAATCTTCTCATGCATTTCCGGCGCAATCCCGATGCCGTTGTCCTCAAACCACAGCCGCGTCACGGGGCCGTTGTTCTCCGCCCAAATGCGCACGCGCGGAACCTGCCCGGGCGCGATGAATTTCACCGCGTTATTCAGCAAATTCGAAAAACATTGAGTCAATCCCGCCTGGTTTGCGAGAACGCGCGGAAAACTGCCCTCGATGCGCACATCGGCTGCCGGCATTTGAAACGCCGGATAGGAATCAATCATGCCCCGCAACAAAACTTCCGGAGCGACGGGGCTCAGCGCCAGCTCGTCCCGCACCGCCTTGCTGTAATCAAGCGCGTCGACGATCAGCTGATCCATTCGGTCAGCCGACAGGCTGATGCGCTTCAAAAAATCCTGGCCCAGCGGTGGCAACGTCTCCGCGAACCCCTCCAGCAACAGGCTGGAAAACCCGCGCATCGCCCGCAACGGCGCGCGCATATCGTGCGTGATCGAATACGAAAAATGCTCCAGCTCGCCGACGGTTTTTTGAAGTTCGCGCGTGCGTTCGGCCACCATCGACTCCAGGTCTTCCGCGTGCCGGCGGAGTTTTTCCCGGGCTTCCTGCACGGCCTCCTGCGCGCGTTTGCGCTCGGTAACGTCCCGCGTGGTGCCGGCAATGAATTCCACCTCGCCTCCCGGCCCGATTACCGGCGTGAAAATGTATTCGTAGACGCCAAAAATTCCCGTGAGCGGCGCTTTGAACGGCACCTCACCCTTGATTGGCTGCTTGGTTTCAATCACCTGCCGGATTTCCCGCATGTGCATGTCGTGATGCCATTGCTCGTAGCCGAGCTCGCGGCAGGTCTTGCCGGTCACTTCCGGTAGTTTCATTCCCCACACTTCCAGCAACCTCCGGTTCGCGTAAAGGAATCGTCCCTGCAAATCGAATACGTAAACGAAGTCGGGCGTCGTCGAGGCCACTCCGTCGAAGAGCCGCATGTGCTGCTCGTGGCGGGCCGTGGTTTCCTGCAGTTGCTCGCGAATGCGTTTGCGCTCGCTGATGTCGCGGAAATAACAGATCACCCCCGGACGGCCGTCCGGCAGCAACAGGCGGTTGAGGCGCCATTCGTACGATTCCACCGCGCCACTGTCGAGCCGCTGCTCGTGGCGTTCGAGCGCCTCGTACGGTTCGCCGGTTTCCAGGGTGCGGCGGAAAATGCGAAGGATCTCATCCGCAAATTCCCCGGGCCAAAGGATGTGAATGACCTCATTGAAATCCCGGCCAATGAGCTGGGGGATGTTCTCGAAGACCGGCCGCGCCATCTCATTTACCACGCGGATTTTGAAATTGGCATCCACGACATAAATCGGGACCGGCACCTTCATCAACAGGGACTCAAAAATCTCCGCGGCTTGCGAATCGTCGGGCGCCGGCTCTTCTTTCTTCGGCAAGGCAGTCGCAGCGAATTGCGAAGGCAACACGTTCATGGAATAAAAATCAATGGATGAGCTGACATCGCTGTGTTTTTAACACGCTGCATCCTCTAAATTGGGTGGAAAACGGCAATGGGGTGAATTACTGATTGTAGACTTTAGGCCCAGCAACATTGACCAAAACGCACTGTTAAATTCCATTGAGAACGGCTTTTTCCGATTTGTGAGATTCGGTTCCAAGTAATTGAAACGTCGAGCTGTGGTAAGTTCGCCTTTCAGTGATTGGAGTCGATCCTCTCCGCCGCATCAATCCTCCACCGGCACCACCAGGTTCTCCATGATGTAATCCTTCCGTTCCGGCGTGTTCTTGCCCATGTAAAACGTCAGGATGCCGCTGGCTTCGGTTTTTTGCGCGTATTCCACTTTGCTCACGCGCATTTCTTTGCCGATGAATTGCTTGAATTCCGCCGGTGAAATTTCGCCCAAGCCTTTAAAGCGCGTGATCTCCGGTTTGCCGCCCAATTCGGTGATGGCTTTGTCGCGCTCGGCTTCGCTGTAGCAATAGATGGTTTTCTCTTTGTTGCGGACGCGGAAGAGCGGGGTCTCAAGCACATAAAGATGTCCGTCGTGCACGAGTTGATCGAAAAACCGGTAGAAATACGTGATCATCAGGTTCCGGATGTGCAATCCGTCCACGTCCGCATCGGTCGCGAGAATGACCTTGTCGTAGCGCAGGCCTTCCAGGTTGTCCTCGATGTTCAGCGCCTGCATGAGATTGTACATTTCGTCGTTCTTGTAAACGACGTCGCGCTTGAGGTCCCAGACGTTGAGCGGTTTGCCCTTGAGCACGAACACCGCCTGGTTGTTCACGTCGCGGCAGCTCGTGATGGAGCCGGCCGCCGATTGCCCTTCGCAAATGAAAACCTGGGTGCCCTGGCCCTTGTCGCGTTTTTTATCGAGATGATTTTTGCAGTCCTTGAGCTGCGGAATTCGAATCGTGATCGCCTTGGCGCGTTCGCGCGCGAGCTTTTTCACTTCCTGCAATTCCTTGCGCAACTGCCGCGTGTCCTCCGCCTTGGACATGATCTTCTCGGCAATCTCCTTGTTGCGATTGAAAAAATGCAGCAACTCCTCGCGCACGTTGTTGACGAGCTCAGTGCGGATCTCCGTGTTGCCGAGCTTGTTCTTCGTCTGCGATTCAAAAACCGGATCCTTCAGGCGAATAGCCACCGCGCCGATCATCGCTTCGCGGACGTCGTCGCCCTCGTATTTCGCGTTGCCGTATTCGTTCACGGCTTTGAGCAACCCTTCGCGAAACGCGCTCAAATGCGTGCCGCCATCGCTCGTGTATTGGCCGTTCACGAACGAATAAAACGTCTCGCCATAACGGCTGTTGCTGTGCGTGAAACAAAATTCCAGCGTCTTGCTCGTGTAATGGAGCGGGGGATACATCGGCTCCGCGCCGTCCGCCTCGAGATCTTCCAGCACGAGATCCATGAGGCCGAGTCGTGATTGAAACACCTTCGGCTCCGGTTGACCGGCGACATTCAAAATGAGCTTCAGCCCACTGTTGAGATAGCTGTAATGCCGCAACCGGCGCTCGACGTATTCGATGCGGAATTCGCTGTCCTTAAAAATGTCCGAATCCTGCTCGAACTCGATGAACGTGCCGTTCGGCTCCTTCGTCTTGCCTTTGTCTTCCTTCTTGAGCTTGCCCTGCTTGAACGAAGCCTCGGCGAATTCGCCATCGCGATGGCTGCGCACCATGAAAACTTTCGAGAGCGCATTCACCGCCTTGGTGCCCACGCCGTTCAAGCCGACGCTGAATTGGAACACCTCGTCATTGTATTTCGCGCCCGTATTGATCTTGGAAACGCAATCGACCACTTTGCCCAGCGGAATGCCGCGCCCAAAATCGCGCACCGCCACGCGATTGCCCTCGAGCCAGATCTGCACCTCTTTGCCGTGGCCCATGATGAACTCATCGATGGCGTTATCCACCACTTCCTTCAACAGGACGTAACAGCCGTCGTCGGGATTGGAGCCGTTGCCGATGCGCCCGATGTACATGCCCGTGCGCAGGCGGATGTGCTCCAGGGAGGACAGCGTCTTGATTTTGCTCTCGTCGTAATTGTGCTTCGCGTTTTCAGCCATAGTTCAACGTCTCTCAGAGTTGTACAAAACGCGAGGTGATGCAAACAGGAAATGAGGGAACATGACAAAAGCATTTTTTAACAGGAGGACGCAGAGAGAGCAGAGGGGCTTAATCGGATTGCGAAGGATTACCTCTCCACCGGTTCGCCGCTGCCGTCCACGCTTTGTAACCACCCGGCAGGTTGTAAAGATGCGGGAAATCCAGTTGTGTCATCTTCTTGCACGCGCGTTCACTGCGCACCCCGCTCGCGCAATGCACCAGATAGGTCTTCGATTTGTCCAGCGCCGCCGCCTTTTGCTCAAAATCCGCCGCCGTGACATCCAGGTTCACCGCTCCCGCGATGTGTCCCGCCTGAAATTCCCGCGCCGTCCGCACATCGAGAACCACGTTTTGTTTGTCAGCCGCCATCTTCGCAAAATCCACGACGCTCAGATTTTTAAATCCCGGCACCTCGGCCACGGTTGAAAGCGCGTTGGCGTGACGCTGTAGTTTCGGCAGCACTTCCGCCGCTCCGCCTCCGCCATAACCGGTTTCCTGGAACACCGTGCCGCCCGAGTCGTCCAACAGCACCAGCGTGGGAAAATTTTCGCCCACATTGAACTTCGCCTTGAGCGCCAGGTTCGCTTTCTGCAGCGCGCTCGATTGGCTATTCGTATTTTGCGGAAAATCCACGCTCACCAGCACGAGCGCCTGGTTCGCGTAGGCGATGAATTGCGGCGTCTTGAAAACCTGGGCCTCTATTTCCTTGCAGCCCGGGCACCAATCAGAGCCGTTAAAAAACAGCAGCACGGATTTTTTTTCGGTTTTCGCCTGAGTCTGAGCGCGCGAAAGATCGGTGAGCCAGGTGAGTTCAGCCGCGTTCGCCGCCGACAGGGACACCGCGAAAAGCAAAGCAAAAAAAGTTTTCATGATTGCGAATTCAAGATGATTCAAATGGGGCGGGATGCCAACCGGAAATGCGTTTTTAAAACAGACCCGGCCCAAACGCAATAGGGCCTTTGCAACGTGCAAATACCCTGTTGACCCCAATTGCCGCGCCGACCAGTCGGACGCAATGTTCGTCGCGCGAAATTTCGGGTCCGCTTTTCCGGCAGTTCGCGCCATTGGAAGGGCACATTATGAATTGTCTGCGAGCGGCGCGCTGGTCGTTTGTATTACTCATGGTGCTGGGAACCTGTGGCTGGATCCAGGCGCAAACGAATAGTTGGAACAGCAATACCGGCGGTAATTGGGATACCGCCGCGTCTTGGTCGCTCGGCGTTCCGCCAGCCAGCACGCAATCGATAATGTTCACTAACGCCTTCTGGAAAGCGGTGGTCATTGATTCGTCCACCGTAGCGAGCGCTCCGCAAACTTTGGCCGTGAATTCCCTCACCATCACCTCGGTCTCGCCCACCAACGGTGCCTTCACGACGCGCAACACGCTGTTGCTCAATTACGCCGGGGCTGGCAATCCGCTTGTCATCGGGGTCGATGCGAGCACGCCTGGGAGCCTGATCATTGGCGATACCAACTCGGCCTTGGTGATGCTGTCATCCGGATTGATCGTAAACGATGCGCTCGGAACGAACAATTCGCACCTCGGCGAGTTTGAGGTCGACGGTACGCTCAGCCAGAGCGACAACTCGGAAGTCGTGGCGGGTTTCCTTAATCTGACCGGCACGTACAATTTCACCAACGGGGAGCTTTTCGTGGGCACCGAATTTATCAATGGCACATTTAATCAACAAGGCGGCACGAACACCGGCAGCCTTATTTTTACCGAAAATGGAGAGTACAATTTGTTTGATGGAGTTCTGCAGGGCGGCGTGGCGCTGAACAATCCCTTCGCCGGCATTTTCAACCAATCGGGTGGCACCAATATCGGTTCCCTTGGGTTGGACGGCCCGGGGGTGTACCAACTTTCCGGCGGCCTTTTGGTTCCGGGCGATCTTCAGGTTGGCCCTTCGGAACTGTTGCCATCTTCTTTGGGAGCTGGAGCAGTGGTGCAAACCGGCGGCACCGATAATGCCGGGAATATTACCATGGGCGGCGGCAGTTACTCTCTCCAAGGCGGAGTGCTGACCGCCTCGAACCTGACCCTACCTCCCTTTTCATCCCGGATCGGATTCTCTGGCAGTAGCTTTAACCAAAGCGGTGGATTTTTCAGCAGCGGGAGCGTTGTTATCAACGGCGGTCATGATGTGAACTCCGGACTCCAACCTTCGTTTTACATGCTCAACGGCGGAATTCTGCAATCGCCTTCCATCACCATGAACCTGGGGAATTTCTTTCAATACCTGGGCACGAATGGCGTCGGCACTCTTTCGGCGAGCAACAACTCCAGCTATACGATCAATGGCGGAATGCTGGCGGTCGACCTGATTCAATTGAACGACGCAACATTTTTGGACAATGGCGGCACCTTGGCGGGAAATAGGAATCTTACGCTGGCCAATGGATTCAGCTGGTACGAGTCGCACGCGGCAGCGGGTTTTGGGCAACTGCGGATCTCCGGCGGCACAAATTATCTCTACTTGATGTCCAGCCCGTGCGTGATCCGGTTCGCTGATAGCAGTGCCGTCCCGTGGACCGGCGGCGGGCGTTTGATGATTATGGGTTGGACGGGATCGCTCAGCGGCGGCGGTTCCCAACAGGTCCTCTTCGGATCGAATGCCTCCGGATTGACCGCCCAACAGTTGAGCCAGGTGCAATTCTGGAACCCCGCCAGTTTGCCCAGCGGAATCTATGGCGCGAAGATTCTCTCTAATGGCGAAGTGATACCTGACCAAAGTTCCTCCAGCGCCGGGCCGGTGAATTCCTGGATCAATCCCGTCAGCGGCAACTGGGACGAGGCTTCGTCCTGGTCGCTCGGTATGCTGCCGAATAGTTCGCAATCCGTGGTGATCGCCAATACCAATTGGAAAGCCGTCGCCATCAATCCCTCCACGCCCGTCAATTTCCCCGCCTCGATGACCATCAGTAATTTGTTCATCGACGGCGCCACGAATACTGAAAACACGCTCCTTTTGAATAATTTCGGCACGGCGGTTCCGCTCACGATCCTGAACGCACTTTCTCTTCGGGATGGCGCACAGATTTTGAATTTCAATGCCAGCTTGATCGTGGACGGCATCACGTTTTCGGTGACCAATTCAGATATCATTCAGGATGGCGGATTCATGCTCACGACCAACGGGATGACCCTCAATGACTCCACGTTCGCCATTTCCAATGGGGTGTTCGTAGCCGGTTTCGTGGGCATTGGCTATCCCAGGTCTGCGCATTTCAGTGAATATGGGGGCTCAGTGACCATCTCGAATATCGCCTTGGCATCCTACATCCCGGGCGCAATTCCGAACGGGATTTCGCTCTATGGCGGCACGCTTGATCTGCCGAATGGAATGCCGCTTTACGGCGAGCCGGGTGGAGTGTCGTATTTTCAAGCCGGCGGCACCAATATCACCGGCCAGATATCTCTCGGGGCGGATATGGGCCAAGGGGCCCCGATCTTTACGCTGAATGGCGGACTGCTGGCGGATACCGGCCTCTCAGCCATGGGCGGCGACATTGGCAGCATCTCGGTTAATCAAAACGGCGGCACGCACATCATTACCAATTCACTGTCGCTCGAAGGCGAAAACCATTTGGGAGAATTTGCGGTGGTTGCCAGCTACAACCTGAACGGTGGCACGCTCTCCGCCGGGGCCGTGAACTTGAATGCCGATTCGGGAACCGCCGCATTCAACCAAACCAACGGCACCGCGTATGTCGGTGAATTTCAGGGCGTGAGCGAGCCGTACGAAAGCTACTGGAGCCCGGCGTTGAACTTGTCCGGCGGTACGCTCGCTTGTTCCAATCTGGATATGCTGGACAGCGGCACGATCACCCAAACCGGCGGGACGTTGGTGGTGAGCAATACGCTCACGGTCGCCGGATTCATCGCCCCCGGCCCAAAGATTTACAGCACCTACCAATTCACCAACGGAACGTTGGTCGCCAGCAACATCAACATCGGCGGCAACTGGATCATCGGCGATTCCGCCGGGACCAACCGCATCACCAATGCGGGAACCTGCACGCTTTCGAACTCACTGGCGATCGGCAATGCCGTCGAACAACTCGGGCGCTTCATTCTCGGCGACACAGCCACTATTAATCTCGCCGGCAGCGCCAGCCGCCTGAGTTTTGCCAATAGCAGCGGCCAGTCATGGACGAGCGGCGCCATGCTCGTGGTGCTCGACTGGAATGGAAACCAGTCCGGCGGCGGCGCGGAACAATTGAAATTCGGCGTCGACCAATCTGGACTCACGGCGGCCCAGTTGAACCAAATCCGCTTCCGGATCTCGACGAATCTTTATTCGGCGAAAATCCTCAACACCGGCGAAGTCGTGCCCGATCAACAAGTCGCGCCATCGCTCAAGTTTGCGCAGCAGGGAAATCAACTCATCCTGAACTGGCTCCCGGGATACAAGCTGCAGACCGCGACGGATCCGGCGGGCCCTTACCAGGACGTTTTCATGCCGTTCACGACGTCGCCCTATACAAACAGCATCAACCAGCCGGAGCAATTCTTCCGAATCGTGCCGCAGTGAAAAGAGGAGCGCGGACTTTAGTCCGCTCCGAAGCAACATTGCCGAAAAACTCGCGGTTTTCCGATCCGGGTTAATTCGGCACCAACCGATAAAACCGCGCCGGCACGGCGGAAGGCGGCAGCCGCCCGTTCTGTCCCGTGTCAATCACCGACGACACGCCGCTCAACGTCCCCGACACCACCTCCATCAATTGCCACGGCCCGGAAAGATTGTCCGCCGATTCCACGCGCCAAACCGTGTTCGGCGGCACCGAAACGTTGAGTCCAATTTGCGGAACCGGATTCCCGGGAATGCCGTTCACGCCGCCACTGCCTTGGAGCAATTGTGTAGAAATATCCAGAACCGGACTTTGCGTCGCCACGCCTGTCACCGCCTTCAAATCCATATCGAACGCCACGTCATCCCAATCCGTCGCCCAAACATTCTTGACCGCCACCGCGATGGTGTTCACGCCCGGATGCAGCAAATTCGCAAACGGTGTCAGATCAAAATAACGCACTTCATTTCCGGGATTGCTCGCGACATCGATGCCCGTCGTGTTGAGCCGGGTGCCGTTGAGATAAACGTCCGGCGGATTTCCGCCGTCGGTGCACGTGGCGGACAGCAGCAGTTCCTCGCACGGCTCGAAGCCGAGCGCGAAATTGCGTCGGAAATAATAAACCGGCTGCCGTTGCGGCAGCGGCGTTACAATATTCGCCGGCCCGGTGCCTGCGCCAAACTTCGCGATGCCGATCGGCCAGGTCGTGTCCGCAAAATCCGCCGCGAACCAATTCGCCGACGGCGTGCTGCTGCTGTAACGCCACGCGGAACCAAACGGAACCAACTCCGTCCACGCTGTGGAATTCGGCGCCGGCAGCGCGCGGAAGAAAATGTTGTCGAGATAAATGGAGCCGCTCGCCGGCGCGCTGGCGGAATAGGCATGCGACAGTTCCACGTTCGGAAATCCCGCCGGCATCACAAACGTGCGATTCGCATACGTCCAATCCGTGTTCGTCGTGCCGATGGAAAAATAGGGCGTGAAATAATTGGGATAGGGCAGGGTGGGGCGGTCGTTGGTGTTGACCGCGGTCTTCGCCGAAGTCCATTGCAACCAATGCTGCGACGGCTGCGAGATGCCGCCGCTTTTGAAAAATCCGCCGAAGCTGTAAAGCGTGCCGGGCGCGACCGGCAGCGCCGAGAACGGCGTGCCGTATTGGTTGAATTGCGAAATGGTCGCGCCGCCGGTCTGGTTCGACAGCGTGATCTGCATCGAGCGCGTGCCCTGATACGCCTCGTTCGTCGTCGTGACCATGTTCGTCCAGTCGATCGAGCCCCACCATTTGTCCCAATGACTGTCGCTGTTTTCTTCAAACCCGGCATTCGCCACGAGATTGCTGTTGAAACCGCTGAGCATCGGGAACGGCGCGGACAAAACCGTGTTCGTTCCGTAAACCGCGCCGACCTCATATATATACTGGCAGCCGGGTTTCAGCGTCGTGTCGGTGAAAGACGTCGCGCCGGGCGTAAGCGTCACGATATGCGTGAACGGCCCTTCCGGCTGCTCCGCGCGAAGAATTTGAAAATATTGCGGCGCATTCGTCGTCCCCACGCTCCATGAAAAACTCACGTGCCCATTCCCGGTGGTCTTGCTCGTGATCATCGGCGTCCCGCGTGGAAACAGCGAAACCCCAAAATTGCCGTCGCGCTGTTTATTGCCGCGATGCGTGGCCCACGACACCGCTCCGCTGCTGGTCGAACCAAAATTCTGGATGTAAATGCGTCCCGCCAGCGAGCGATAAACCACATCGAGTCCGTTGCCGAACACATTCGCGATCGTCGGGATATGTTTGAGCCCGCCCGGTACCGGCACGGAATATTTCAACGTCCCATCCAGCGCGAACACGTAGAGCGCGCCGTCGGGATTGGTCCCCGTCGGATCGTAAGTGCCGATGACAATTTCCTCCTGCCCGTCGCCATCCACATCGCCCATCACCGGCGGCGTTGGCAGATACGGATAAAAACTTTTCGGCCAGCCCGCATGGTCCACGAGTTCCACGCCGTTCCAATACCGGTAATTGATTTCGTAAGAGTGCGTGAAGGAAAGAACGTCCAAGTGATTGTCATGATCCGGATTCACCGGGATCATGCACGCGTTGTTCTGCCATTGATTAAGCGGAAAATCAGCGTGCTGCTTCCACTTCCGCCAAAGCACCGCGCCATCATGATCGAGAATCGTTTCATTCGGCTGCCAGGGGGATGTGTATTGCGTCGTGGGCACCAGCACTTCGCTGAGGCCATCGCCATTGAGATCGGCGGTGAAGACATCCACGCCGATTTCGTATGAACCGCTGATGACCTGCGAATTTTTCCCGAATTGCCCGATCAAATTCCCGCTGCCATATAGCCCATGCGGTTTGGTTTTGTCGAACGCCACCACGCTCCCGCTGTCGTTCAGCACGTAGGTGTCGAGCGGCTTGTTGGTATCCGCATGGCCGAGCGCGACGCCGGACTCGACCAGTTGCAACAGATGATAAACGTATTGCTTCGCGCCCGTCGCCGCGTCAAAAAACACCACGCCACCCGACCAGCTCTCGCCGACCGTGCCCCATTCGCCCGAGCCCCAGATGTCGCTGATGAACGGATTGAAATCCTGATCGTTACTCGTGCTGTCCGGATCGATCTTCCACGCGGTAACCACCTCCTTTTTTCCATCGCCATTCACATCGGCAATCATCGGGCTGGAGACTTGCGAGGAAAAAACCGCATTGGTCGGCAGGTTCGAAATGAAGCCGCCGCCGTTCGACCAATAAAACCCGTTCGTCACCGTCATGAAACCGCTATCGGGAATATAATTCAGCCGGTTCACCTGGTTGGACCACATCAGCGAACCATCGCCGTGCAACGCAATCACACTCGTGCCGCAGGTGAAAATAATTTCATCGCGACCGTCGCCATCCAGGTCGTAAAGCGTCGGCGAGACATTGATCTGGTCGCTGCCCACGTAAGGGAATCCCGGCATGCGCGTGCCGTTGGCTTTATAGGCGTCGAGAATCCATTGCCCGCTCGAATTGCGGTACGGCACCACGATCTCGAGTTGCGAACCGCCGTCGAGATTGCCCACCGCCAGCGTGCCGAGCTGCCAGCCGCCATCACCCGCCGGAAACGACGCGACTTGAGCCGCCTCGCTGCTGGCGACGCCAAAGCATGAAACAGCCGCGATCACACGCGCCGCCCATTGGACTCTTTTGTGCATTGACTGAAATGTTGGTTACAACGGAAGGCTGGTGAATTGGGTGACGTCCGATTTCGCCGTCGGCGGATGGACTACAATAAATATCCTGAAGAGAATCTGTTTCTCGCCCAACGAGGAGCGAAACAGTTCATGCCCTCCAGAGTCACCTTCAAACCACCAATGAACTTTCCAAGGCTTCGCATTTGTTCGCGAAGTCCGGGAACGTCGCACTCTTTTTAATTTCAGCAACGGGCTTTTTTCTGAACAGCACAATCCGGCCAGCGAGCCAGGCTGGATTCTTTTTCGGTTTCGCGCAAAACGGTTTGCCCCCATTCGCACATTTCAATAGCTTGCCGCCATGTCCGCCGACGCGATTCAGAAAACGCAATTCGCCAGCGACAACACCGCCGGCATGTGTCCCGAAGCCATGGACGCCTGCCTCCGCGCCAACAAAGACAGCCTCCTCTCGTACGGTGACGACGCCCTGACCGAGCGCGCCGCCAACAAATTCCGCGAATTGTTCGAGACCGATTGCGACGTCTACTTCGTCTTCAACGGCACCGCCGCGAATGCGCTCGCGCTCGCTGCCTGTTGCCAATCCTATCACAGCATCATTTGCTACGAGCATGCGCACATCCTGGTTTCCGAATGCGGCGCGCCTGAATTTTTCTCCAACGGCGCCAAAGTCCTCGGCGCACCCGGCGTGAATGGAAAACTGACCCCTGCGTCCATCGCCTCCATCGCCGACAAATGCGTGGACATTCATTATCACAAACCGCGCGTCGTGAGCCTCACGCAATGCACCGAGCTCAGCACGGTGTATCAATTGAAAGAACTTGCGGAAATTCGCGAAGCGACCGGCCGCTTCAAATTATTGACGCACATGGACGGCGCGCGTTTTGCGAACAGCGTCGCCTCATTGAACGTCGCGCCCAAAGCCGTGACCTGGCAGGCCGGCGTGAACGTGCTGACCTTCGGCGGCACGAAGCTTGGCATGGCCAACACCGAAGCCGTGATTTTCTTCGATCGCAACCTGTCGGCCGAATTCGAATACCGCTGCAAGCAAGCCGGGCAATTGGCGTCCAAGATGCGCTTTCACGCCGCGCCGTGGCTGGCCATGCTGGAAAACGGCGTGTGGCTCAAACACGCGCAACACGCAAATCGCTGCGCCGCCCTCCTTGCCTCCCGACTGAAAACCGATGCGAACCTCACGCCGGCGCTTCCCGTCGATGCCAACGGAATTTTCCTGAACCTGCCGACGGCGTTGGAGCAGGCCCTGCACGATCGCGGTTGGGTCTTCTACAATTTCCCCGGCGGCACCGCGCGCCTGATGTGCTCGTGGCAAACCACCGAAGCGGATATCAGCGCCCTCGTTGCCGACGTGGTGGAGCTAATGGGCGCGCGGGATTGATGAGCTTCGATTCGCACGGGCAGGATGCCCGTGCCACCAAACGCGCCTCACGGCGCCTTCGCCGCCACCTGCGTCTCCGGCGCCGGCAAACTCAGCGCCATCACCGCCCAACTTGTTCCCGCCGCTGAAATCCAACCATCACGCCCATGCGGAAACCCGCTCTTCATCGTCGGCTGAAACGGAAACGCGCGGCGATGCACATACCACGTGCCGTCCTCGAGTTGCGTGGCGAGCAAATATTTGCGCGCGCGTTCGATGGCCGGATCGTTCGTCGGAATTCCCGCGCCCACGCACAACGAATAAACCGCCTGGCCGGTTGCGTAAGCATCGCTCTTCAACGTCGGCAATTGCGCCCAGCCGCCGTCCGCGCGCTGTTGCGCCAGCAACGCCTTCGCGAGCGGTTGAATGTGCCGGGGCGATTCCCCGGCCCATTTCAGCCCGAGGATTTGGTAAATCGCCTCGTCGGTGTTGTCGGTTTTCGCTTTCGCGAGCCACTTGCCCGCGCGCTCCACGCGTTCCGCGAATTCCGCCTTGCGGCCGGGCAATGGATATTTTTGCAGCGCATTGATCACGAGTGCAGTCGCCGGAATGTCGCCGGATTGGATCGGCGGACGCGGAAGATTGCTGCACCAACGGCCGTCGGCTTCCTGGATGGCCGCGAGATGATGCACCCACGCGTCGGTGAATTCGCTCGCCGGCAAATCGGATAGCGAAAAAGCGAGCATGGAATATCCTTTCGCATACGCCGGGTCCGGATGGAAAAGCGGCTGCCAATCCACTTCAATCAACGGCAACTCACCGCCGCTGACCAATTTAATAAGGTCGCGGTTCGCCTCGCTATCGACCGCCACATTCTGTTTGCGCGCCAGGCTGGTCGCGGCGAGCGGCAAATATTGTTGATGGCACGAGACGCAGTCCTGGTGACTCGAATGGCTCACGAAAACCTTTTTCGATTCCAACGCCGTCGTCTGCAACGGCCCCACCGCGCGCGCCATCGCCGAACGAACCGTTTCGCCATCCAGCCGCGCCGGCAGCGCGCGAGCGGGCGCCGTCACGCTGGAAATAGTGTCCGGCGTTTCATTGGTCGCGCCCGCCGCCAGCAGCGCTTTGACAATCGGCGTCTCGCCGCGACGCCGCGCGAGCATCAGCGGCGTCTGGTCCACGCTGAGAAAAGCATCCACGCTTTCACCACCGCCGATGTTGGGATTCGCGCCATGCGCCAGCAACAGGCTGACCATGCGCGCATCCGGTTGCTCCGTTGAAGACGCCCAATGCAGCGCCGTGAAAGTGTCGAAATGCGAGACGTAATTTGGATTCGCATGGTGCTCCAGCAAATATTTGCATGCCTCCAGGGAATCATTCCACGTCGCTTGCTCCAGCGGCGTTCCCAGCGTGCCTTCCGCGTTCACATCCGCTCCGGCCGCGATCAACGTCTTGATCATGGCCAAATCGCCGCGATACGCCGCCCACATCAACGGCGTCCGCGCGCCATTGAAAATAAACGCCACGTGGTCCGGGATCGGTTGTGCGTTCACATCCGCTCCGTGCTCGATGAGCAACCGCGCCGTTTCCACATCCCCGCCAGCCGCCGCAGCCATCAGCGTGGTCGCGCCCCAATTATTCGTGGCCTTCGCATCTGCGCCGTGGTCGAGCAACAGTTTCACCGTGCGATGCGAATTAACCGGTCGCGCCGCCAGCATCAATGCCGTCTGGCCCATCGCCGAGCGAGCGTTCACATCGGCGCCGCGCTCCACGAGCAAGCGCGCCTTGTCAAAATCATACGCCGCGCGAATCAGCGGAGTCGCGCCTTCCGCATTGGCCACATTCACCTGCGCGCCGCGTTCCAAAAGCAGTTTCATCGAAGCCACGTCGCCATAAACCGCCGCGAGCATTAGAGGCGTATTGCCGCGCTCATCATGCGCTTTGACCGAAGCGCCGCTGTCGAGCGCCTGGCGAATCCCCCGCGCATCACCATTGCGCAGCGCAGCAAAGAAATCGCCCGAGATCGTGGATGGCTCCGCGAACGCGGATTGGAAGGCCAACAAACAAACGGTACAAAGAACAAGACTCGTCTTTTTCATAGTGGTTTGCAGATTCGGGCGACAATGAATATAAAAAAAATATAAATTGTCTACTGAAATAAGATAAGATTTATTCACAGGCATTGTCGATGAGCTAATAAGTGACGAATGTCCTCCCCGGATGAATCGTAGAAACCTCCCCGAACCCTGGTGGCACGGGCGTCTCGCCCGTGCGAACTCGTCGCCAATGTCGAAATCCCATTCCTTCTTATCGGCTCAGGGGTTAATGAGCGAATCTTTCGGGGAATTCTCTCCCCAAGGGGCAGGGTGAGGGGGAAGGGCGCGTGAGGATTCAACCTGCTTCAATTCTCAGATTCATTTCGCGCACAGGAATCGGCAATTACCTTAAATTTCCGTCTCGCCCGCTCGACCTCCCGCCAAATTGGACGCTAACGATTTGTGGGTTTATTCATATACTGACATCGAATGCGAACGACACTTGCGCCGCGACGTTGGGAATTTCCGAGCCTCGGCAGGGTTTTTCCGCCGCGAAGATTTCTGATAGCGCGATGGACAATTCTTCGCGATAGTGTGTCAGTCATTCAACGAAAGGAATAGCATGGCCCAGGCAATCATGGATCCCGAGAAAGTCCGCCGCTTCGCGGACGAATTGCAGCGATTCAACACCGATCTCGAAAACCGCCTCACCCTCCTGCACGCGCGTTTCGCCGCCCTCGGCGACACCTGGGGCGACCAGGAGCACGCGAAATTTGCCGATGAATTCAAGACCGCGATGAAAGCGCTGAAAAAATTCATCGACCTCTCCAAGGAGCACACGCCGTATCTGCTGCGCAAGGCGCAACGGATTGAGGAGTATCTTAATCAACGATAGGAATGGGAACATCCAACAACCAACATCGAACATCCAACATCCAGATTTGGCGTGTTGGAGTCATTGGATGTTCGATGTTGGTTGTTGGATGTTGGATGTTTTTGCAATTCTAGCATGGCCGATCGCGCTCAAGTTACTTCCGTCGAAGCCATCGAGGCTTTTCGATCGGCCTTGGTCATTTACTTGAGCAAAGCGCGCCCCGCGTTGGAGGAAATGGCCAACGAAGTCGCCCGCGCCAAGCAATGGCTCCAAAACGACCAGCGCCGTAAGTGGGAAGGCGAAATGAAAGCGCGCGGCAAAAAATTGGAGCGCGCCCAGGCGGAGTTGTTCAGCGTTTCCATGTCGAAATTTCAGGAGATTTCGTCCGCGCAACAGTTGTTGGTGCGCCGCGCCAAGCAGGCTTGTGATGAAGCGCAGGAAAAACTCGCCCTGTTGAAAAAGTGGGATCGCGAGTTGGAGAATCGCTCCGAACCCCTGGTCAAACAGGTGGATCAATTCCAAAGTTTCGTGACCAGCGAGGGGCCCAAGGCGCTTGCCTATCTCAACAACGTCGTTCGCTCGCTCGAAGCCTACGCCGACGTCCGCATGGGCAGCGCCGGCGATGCCTCGCCGCCTCCCGAAACTCCCGCGGAGCCGTCTGGCGCGCCCGAACCGCCAAAGGAGGGAACCCCATGAGCATGTCCGGCAGCAAAGCGCGCCTGGTCGGCCTGTCGAAAGAGCTTTCCTTGAAATGGGAGGACACGAAAAATTACTGGCGCGACGCTAAAGCCCAGGAGTTCGAGCGGAAATATTTGCAGGAACTGTTCGCCGGCGTCGACAAAACGGTCGGCGTGGTGGAAAAACTCGATGAACTATTGAAAAAGGTCCAACAAGATTGTGAGTAATAATAATTTTGGTGCCAAGGACATGGTAGCGTTGTTGGAGACGCTGAAAAACGCGCTGCGCGATTTCGCCGCGCGCGAAGAAAAATTAAACGCCGATTTCCGCACGCGCTCCGCCGTGGAAACCAGGGCGTTCGATACCGCGAAAGGCGCGCAATCCACAACCGCGACGGAAACAATCGCCAAAACCACTGCTGATTTTGACGCCACCAGCAGCCGGATCAACACCGGGTTCGAGCAGCGCAAGGCGCGCTTGAACCAGGCGCACATCAACGCCCGCAAACGCGTTCTGGACGCAATCACCCAGCAGGAAGCCGACATCAAATACAGCGTCCAGACCGGCTCGCTCGAGGCCGAACGCGTGCGCGATGAAAAGTTGACCGCGACCGCCGCCGCCTTCGAAGATTTCAACCGCCGCGTCGGCGAAAGCCAGAATCGCTTCGCGGAATTGGAAGTTTCGGCGCACAACGCCTTCGGCGGCTACGGCCGCTTTCGCAAATTCCTCGCCCCCGACCGCGAATGGCCGCAGCCCGATTTGTCCGGCGACGAAAACCAACTGCTCGACGAGCTGAACCGGTTGGAAAAAAAAGCCGGCGATGATATCGGAAAATTCCGCGGCCTCTTTCCAGCCTCGATTTTTCGCGCCCTGCCGATCTGGCTCTGGGCAATCTTGCTGCTGGGTTTTGCGGTTGCGGTGCCCTTCCTGCCGCAAATGGGCATTAAAAATATCCCCATGATGTATGCCGGTATTTCCGCCGGCGTCTTCGTGCTGGTCTTCATTGTCTACCTCGTGGGCGGTTCACAGGCGAGCGAGCGCGCCCGGGAGATTGCCGGCAACCTCGCCAAATCCCGCTGGCTCATGGGGGCGTGTTTGGACAAGGCGAAGGCGACCAATCAGCACGAACAAGTCCGCCTCCGCAATGAAACCGCCGATGCCATCGCCGCGATGAACCAGAAATGGAAACAATCGGTGAAGGACGCCATCGAATTGCGCGGCACCCGCCCGGTCAAAGTCGACGAAAAAGCCCGCCGCGCCTTTGCGAAAAACGAAGCCACTCACGACCAGCGCATGCGCGAAGTCGAACGCGACCGCACCCTGACCCTCGCGCGGTTGCGCTCAGGCACGGATGCGGAAGCGAAGGAAATGTTAGACACGCATCGCGCGAAAATGAGCCGGCTTGAGTCGGAATTTAAGGGCCTGTGGGACGCGATGGTCGCCGAATGGAAGGGCATCGTGGAACCCATTTACGCTTCCATTCGCGCCGCGAATGAGTTCTCGGAAAAAATGTTTCCGCCGTGGGAAATTCCGCTCTGGAAAGACTGGGATCCGCCGCTCGAATTCAAAAACGCCGCCAAGTTCGGCTCGCTGGACGTCGATATGTCCAAGGCCGCCGAAGCCATGCCGAAAGACCCGCGCCTCGCGTTGCCCGGCCCCGCCAACTTCTCCGTGCCGCTGCTCCTGACCTATCCGCTGCAAGGCTCCATTCTTTTTGAGACGCCGAAAGTCGGCCACGAGGAGGCCATCGCCGCCATCAACAACATTATTTTCCGGCTGCTCTCGACGAACCCCGCCGGGAAATTAAGCTTCACGATTTTCGATCCCGTCGGCCTCGGCCAGAATTTCGCCGGCCTCATGCACCTCGCCGACTTCGAGGAGAGCCACATCAACAGCCGCATCTGGACGCAAGCGGCGCAGTTCGAGGAGAAGCTCGCCGAGTTGAACGAGCACATGGAAAAAGTCATCCAGATGTATCTGCGCAACGAATACGAGACCATCGCTGAATACAACGCGCAGGCCGGCACCATCGCGGAAAAATATCACATCCTCGTCATCGCCTCATTCCCCGTGAACTTCAGCGACACCGCCGCCAAGCGGCTGCGCAACATCGCCACCAGCGGCGCGCGTTGCGGCGTTTACACGCTCATGCATTGGGACCAGCGCAATGCGGTGCCGCAGGATTTCGTGGCGGATGAACTGCGCAAAAACAGCGTCACGCTCGTGCGGCGCGAAAATGATTTCGTGCTCGCGAACTGGCGTGTGCCCGGCTCGCAAATCCAACTCGACCCGCCGCCGTCGCCCGAATTCGCCACGCATTTCCTGCGTGAAGTCGGCAAGAAAGGGAAGGACTCCAATCGCGTCGAAGTGCCGTTCGAACAAATCGCGCCGAAAAACGGCCAGATTTGGAGCGAGGAAACCAGCCAGGAATTGCGCGTGCCGATTGGCCGCTCGGGCGCCACGAAATTGCAGTACCTCGAAATCGGCAAAGCCACCCGCCAGCACGCGCTTATCGCGGGCAAAACTGGTTCCGGCAAATCCACGCTGTTTCATGTGATGATCACCAACCTCGCGCTCTGGTGCAGCCCCGAGCAGGTGGAATTTTATCTCGTCGACTTCAAAAAAGGCGTCGAGTTCAAGAGCTACGCCAACCGCCATTTACCGCACGCGAGAGTCGTGGCCATCGAGAGCGATCGCCAATTCGGCCTGAGCGTGCTGGAGCGCATCGACATGGAATTGCGCCGTCGCGGTGATTTATTTCGCGCGCAAGGCGTGCAGGACGTAGCCGGTTACAAACGTTCCGGCGGCACGGAGCCCATGCCCCGCTCGCTGCTGATGATTGACGAGTTCCAGGAATTCTTCACCGAGGAAGATCACGTCTCGCAACAGGCGGCGGTCCTGCTGGACCGCATCGTGCGTCAGGGCCGCGCGTTCGGCATCCACGTGATTCTCGGCTCGCAAACGCTCGGCGGCGCTTACACCCTCGCGCGCGCCACGCTCGGCCAGATGGTGATTCGCATCGCGCTGCAATGCAACGAAGCCGACGCCTACCTCATCATGGACCAGGATAATCCCGCACCGCGCTTGCTCTCGCGCCCCGGCGAAGGCATCTACAACGATTCCGCCGGCGCCATCGAAGGCAACAGCCCCTTCCAGGCCGTGTGGCTGCCCGAGAGCGTGCGCGACAATTATCTCGCGCAAATTCGCGAACGCGCCGATCGCACCGGCAAGAATTTTCCCGGCCCATTCGTGTTTGAAGGTAACGCGCCCGCCGACGTGAACGAAAATCTCCCGTTGCGCATTTTTCTCGAAACGAAACCCGCGAAAGCCCTCGCACAATCGCGCGCCTGGCTCGGTGCGCCCAATTCCATCAAAGGCCCCACCGAAGCCGTGTTCCAAAAACAAAGCGGCAACAACCTGCTGGTCGTCGGTCAGAATGCCGAAGCCTCACTCTCCATGCTCGCTGTGGCGCTGGTCGCGTTGAGCGCGCAATATCCGCGCGGCGCCGTGCGCTTCGTTTTGCTCGACAGCACGGCGCCCGAATCGCCCGAGCGCGAATTCCTCGACCGCATCGTGCAAGGCATTCCGCACGAACTCACCCGCGTCAAAGGCGGCGACGTGGGCGACGCCATGAACGCACTCGCGGAAGAATTGAAACGCCGCAGCGGCGATGAGCAATCGAACAACGGCCCGGAAACCTTCGTGCTCATCCAGGATCTGCAGAACTACAAAAAGCTCCGCCAGGAAGACGAGTTCAGTTTCTCCACCACGGACACAGCTTCCCCCGCGAGCATTTTGTTGAGCTTGATCAGCGACGGTCCCGCCCACGGAATCCACGTCATCGCCACCTGCGACAGCTTCAACAACATCAACCGTTTCCTCGGCCGCAAAAACCTGAGCGAATTCGAAATGCGCGTCCTCTTCCAGATGAGCGCCAGCGACTCCGCGAGCCTCATCGATTCCCCAGACGCCGCCACGCTCGGCATGCATCGCGCCCTCTACTACAACGACCGCGAAGGCTACACCGAAATGTTCCGCCCCTACGCGCGCCCCGGCAACGAATGGATTGAGCGCGTCACGGGGCAGTTGAAGGGCGGGGCGTCCTAAAGGAAAATATGGCGGCGAACTTGATGGAATGATAGTATTTGCCCCATGAAGACTGATGGCGAAACCACGGCTCTCGAGAAGTTGCTCCGGCCACTGCCGCTTCAATTCACGACTGATCTGGCCCGTGCCTTGGTTAATCTTCGTGCCGATTCAGAAGTCCAATCCCGTTACGACCAGCTTTCAGAACAGCGCACCGAAGGAACTTTAACTCCAGCGGAAGTAGAGGAATTGGAAGCCATGGTGCGCGCCAACACTTTGCTGGGGCTGCTTCAGGCGGAAGCGCGATTGGTTTTAAGTCATACGAAAGCGAGCTGATGGACGCGGCGACGAGCCAGTTCATCCGCCAGCGCGCGGGGAACCGCTGCAAATATTGCCGCCTCCCTTCGCTCCTTTTTAATCCCCGAAAAGATATCTGGGACGAACACTTCCTTTTTGAGGGCGCGAATATCCGTGGAAAAACCGCAATTGGCCGCACAACGGCTTGGCTGTTGGATATGAATTCCACGGAGCGACTGCGATTGCGTATTATGTTGCAACGTTTGGGATTGCTGTAATTCTTCGCGTTCCTTGCGGCTAAATTCCCCTCCGTAAACCCCTCAATCGTCAATCAACCCACCGTCCGGTAGCAACTCACCCGAATGGTGCCAGAGGGGAGGACCGCTTATCTTTTGTTTATGAAAATGCCTATCAAAGTATATGCAGTGACCTTGATTGCCGCTGCCGGTTTGGCAGTCGGTTGCAACCAGAGCGTCGAAAGCAATTCGCAAGCCTTCAACACCCTCCCGCCGGCGGTGCAAAAAACCGTCCGCGCGCAATCGCCCAATGGCGAAATCACCGGAGTGTCGAAGACCACGGAGAACGGCATGGACGCCTATAAAGTGGATATCCGAAACCAGGGTGCCGATAAAGACAACGAAATGATCATCACCATGGACGGCAGGGTCGTGAGCAGCGACATGGCCAACAATCCGAACGGCGTCGTGCAGGACGTGAAGAAAGCGTTGACGCCGACTGGCGCGGTGGGCACCAAATTCAGCGCCTTGCCGGAAGCCGTCCAAAAGACCATTAAAGCGCATGCTCCGGACGCGCCGGTTGCCGACGTCTCGCGCAGCACGGCCAATGGTCGGGTGATTTACGATGTTTCCTTCCAGGACACCGGCAAAAATCCGTCCCTCCGCGTGGCGGAAGACGGCACCCTGGTGCAAGACCTTCAGAAGTAAACTAGAACCGGGAGGGACGCCGCTTCGGCGCCTCATTCTATCCCAAACCGGGACGCAATCAAATGCGTCCCTTTTTTTATCCCTTTGTCATGAGAATTAAGGACAGCTTGCCGCCATCTTTTTCTTCCATTTTATCAAAGGTGTGACTATTCTGGCACTTATGAAGTCCCCCGTTGCCTTGGCCTCATTGGCTGCTCTTCTTTTGGGCGCGTTTCAAGCGCACAGTCAGTCGGTTAATTTTGATTTCTCCGATGGCACCCCCGACGGTTGGTCGAATTCAGGTTTTGGCAGCACCCCACCCGCCACCGTTTCGACCATTGGGGGTAGCAACTATATTTTCATTCCCCTGGGCGGCTTCCAGGTAGCGAACGTGGGGCATGGCGCGGATGGTTCTGATTTCTACAAGGCGATGCAAGCCGCGGCTGCCAACCCAAACGGTTACAATCTCAGTTATAACTGGCGTGTGGACACCTCCACCTTTGGAGCCAACTCCGGCACGTTCCTCCAAATTGGATCCTTTGTTAACACGGGTAGCAGTTATTATGCGCAGGATGGTACCGAGGTCCAACTGAACGGCACCCAAATGGCCAGCGGCCAGGTATTTACCGGCACAGTGACGGTGAACATGGGCGCGGTTGGTTTTGATATGCCCCCGGCGGACACTTTTTTCCGGTTGGGGCTCATCGAAAATGGCAACGGCACCGCGCCGCCGGTGGGGGTGTATTTTACCGACATCAGCGTTTCCCCGGTTCCTGAACCCTCTTCGCTTTCTTTAATCGGTTTGGCCCTCCCGGCCTTCTGGATGGTGCGCCGCTGCCGTTCAAATCGGCGCTGATCTCAATTTTAAAATGTCGCGGTCGGGACGCAATCAAATGCGTCCCTTTTTATTATTCAAGGGTGGTTGGTGTTTTTGAACCACGTCTCCATCGGATTTCATTTTCAAACGGAACGAACTACCCCGCTCCAAAACCGCAGCGAATGTCTTGCACCCCTGACCCGCGCCAGCGTCCCGGACTGCGCCAGCCCTCTGGCGCTTCCCACGAAAAGGCGACAATTTAATTCCGCCTGGCGAAAAAATCATTGAACCATTCCCCAACCATGCTAAAACCGTGGCGAGGAGAGAACGGGAGGAACGGAAAGGGAAAATTGGCCTGCCAACTAAAAAGGGAAGCAATCGGATTTCACATCAGCAGCTTCGTCTCCGCGACCCGTCTCGCGGGCCGGACATCTGTCGTTGGTGTTTGGCGCTGGGAAGTGCCTTGGAGCTCGGATCCTGGCATTTGGAAGCTTTCACAACACATTGTGTCTCAACGCCCGTCGTGCCCAATCGTGCCTAATCGTGCTGTCACCCTCACCACAAGCGTTTACCGAAGTGCCAGCCCATTCCAACCCGTGCGGGGTGGGGGGCTGTGGACTGTAGAGAGCCATTTTCATAACATCCGCCTTGCAATGACCCTCGCCAATCATCTAAAAAAAGCCGCCTTGGCAATCCTGACCCTCGCGCCCGGCGCGCTCATCGCCGCGGCCTCGCCAACCAATTCCACCCCCGATCCATCCATGGAAGCCATCCGCAAAAAATACGACTTGCCCGCCTTGGCCGTGGTGGTCGTCAAAGACGGAAAAATCTGCGAGCGCGACGCCGCCGGCGTCCGCAAAATCGGCGATCCAACCCCGGTCACGACGAACGACGTCTTCCACATTGGCTCCTGCACCAAATCCATGACGGCCACGCTCGCTGCCATTCTGATTGAAGCAGGCAAATTGCGCTGGGACACGACCATTGCCGAGGCGTTTCCCGAGTTGAAGGGCAAGATGGACAAGCAATATGAGAATGTCACCGTCGAGCAACTGCTGCAGCAGCGCGGCGGCGTTCCCGGCAAACCGCCGCCCGCTGCGTGGGCGCGGGCACTTCAGCAACAAGGCACGCCGATGGAGCAGCGCCGTGAATTCATCGAAGCCGTCCTCGCGCTCCCGCCGGAAGCGCCGCCCGGAACGAAAATGATCTACTCCAACCAGGGTTATACCATTGCCGGCGCAATGTTGGAAAAAATCACCGGCCGCGACTACGAATCCTTGATCACGGAAAAACTGTTCAAACCACTGCACATGGACACCGCCGGTTTCGGGCCGCCCGGCACCGCCGGCAAAGTCGATCAACCGTGGGGGCACGTGGACCGGCTCGGAAGCATTGTTCCGGTGCAGTTCGACAACCCGCCCGCGATCGCTCCCGCCGCCCGCGTTCATTGCTCGCTCGATGACCTCGCGCGATTTGCGATGCTTCATTTGCGGCCCGGGACCAGCGGATTGTTGAAAGCGGAAACAGTGGCGAAACTTCATGCGTTGCCGAAAGACTTGAAGATTCAGAGTGAAGGAGACAATTACGCCTGCGGTTGGGTGGTGTACCAGCGCGATTGGGCGGGCGGCGCGGCCTTGATGCACAATGGCTCAAATACCATGTGGTACATCGTCATGTGGCTCGCGCCGGAGAAAAATTTCGCGGTGATCGCCGCCACCAACATCTATGGGAATGGCGCCGAAAAAGCCTGCGATGACGCCGTGACCGCAATGGTTTTCAAATGGCTGCCGCAATGACGATCAACCTCGACAAAATGAATTACGATTGCCATTTGGCAAGCTTGCGCCAATTTGAATCTGAACTCGTAAATCGTATATCGTAAATCGTAAATTCCTCTCATGGCGAAACGGCTTTTTCTCCTCGACGGCATGGCGCTCGTGTATCGCGCCCATTTCGCGCTCATCGCGCGGCCGATCTTTACCTCGAAAGGCGTGAACAGCTCCGCGCTCTACGGCTTCACGCAAACGCTGCTCGAAATCCTGAGCAAGCAACAGCCCACGCACCTCGCCGTCGCTTTCGACACGGACGCCCCCACGCCGCGCCACACGGTTTATCCTGATTACAAAGCCACCCGCCAGGCCATGCCCGAGGATTTGTCCGCGGCGCTGCCGCACGTGCGCCGTATGTTGGAAGCCTTCCGCGTGCCGGTTCTGGAATGCGACGGCTACGAGGCGGACGACATCATCGGCACGCTCGCGCGGCGCGCGGAAAAGGATGGCTTCCAGACGTTCATGGTCACGCCGGACAAGGATTTCGGCCAGCTCGTGGACGAAAACACGTTTCTTTACCGACCCTCCCGCCAGGGCGACGGCGTGGAAATCATGGGCATCCCGGAAATTCGCGCGCGCTGGGGCATCGAGCGCACGGAGCAGGTCATCGACATCCTCGCGCTCATGGGCGACTCGGTGGACAACGTTCCCGGCGTGCCGGGGGTGGGCGAAAAAACGGCGACGAAATTGATCGCGCAATTCGGCAGCGTGGAAAATCTGCTGGCGAAGACGAGTGAATTGAAGGGCAAGCTGAAGGAAAATATTGAGGCGCATCGCGAGGCGGCGTTGCTGTCCAAAAAACTCGTGACGCTGGATTGTGACGCGCCGTGCCAATACAAATTGGACGAGCTGAAGTTGCGTCCGCCGGACGAGCCGAAGGTGAAGGAAATGCTGATCGAATGGGAATTCAATTCCATCGGGAAAAGATTATTCGGCGATGATTTCAAAGCGGGCAGGGGATTTCAGTCTCCCGCCGCGCCCGCTCCCGAACCGTCCAGCGATGCTAAACAAGCCTCAACCCAGGAACCACTTCCCCCTCTCCCCGAGGGAGAGGGCAAGGGTGAGGGGGAAGCGAGCAAAGGGCCCGCCGCGCCGCTCAAACATCTCACCGACGTCCCGCACGAATACAAAATTATTTCGACCGCCGCCGAACGCGCGAAGCTCATCAAAACGCTCTCCGCTTTGCCCACCTTTTGTTTCAAAGCAGACACCAGCGGCGATGACGCAAAAGATTCACGTCTGTCAGGCCTCGCGTTTTCCACGAAAGCACACGCGGGGTTTTATGTGCTGCTGCCGGATGAGAAGTCTGCGGAAAAAATTCTCGAGGAGTTTCGCCCGTTGCTCGAATCCGAATCGATCGAGAAAGTCGGGCACAATTTGAAATTTGACGCGACCGCGTTGAAGTGGCGCGGGATTTCGCTGCGCGGAAAACTGTTCGACCTGATGGTGGCGCACAGCCTCATCGAGCCCGACATGCGGCATTCGCTCGGTTATTTGTCCGAGGCGCATCTCGGTTACAGCCTGAGCGTCGCGGCGGAGGGAAGCAAAGAGGAGCAATTGAGTCTCGGCGAGGTAGCATCGGAAAAAACCGCCGAGCGCGCTATGGAGGCGGTGGATGTCGCGCTGCAATTGCGCGCGGTGCTCGAACCGCTGCTGAAGGAGAAGGCGCAGGAACGCGTGTTTTACGAAATCGAATCGCCGTTGATCTCGGTGTTGGTGGACATGGAGTTCGCCGGCGTTCGTGTGGAATCCGCAGCGCTGGGGGAATTTTCGGCGCAACTTTCGCGCGAGATGGAGCAATTGCAGAAATCGCTCTGCCAGGCGGCGGGGCGCGAGTTCAATCTCAATTCACCGCGCCAATTGGGCGAGATTCTTTTCGACGTGATGAAGATTTGCGAGGCGCCGAAGAAAACCAAAACGGGCCAGTACGCCACGGACGAACAAACCCTCATGGCGCTGGCGCCGGAGCATGAAGTCGTGCGGCAATTGCTCGATTTTCGCGCGGCATCGAAATTGAAATCGACTTACGCGGATGCTTTGCCCACCGCGATCTGGCCGAAAACGAAGCGCGTTCACACGACTTACAACCAGGTGGCGACGGCCACCGGACGGTTGAATTCGCAGAACCCAAATTTGCAGAACATCCCCATCCGCAGCGAGCGCGGCCAGGAAATTCGCAAGGCCTTCGTGCCGCGTGATGACAAGCACGTGTTGCTTTCGGCGGATTATTCGCAAATCGAACTGCGTATCATCGCCGGATTGAGCCGTGAAGCGGGATTGCTGGAGGCGTTTCGAACGGGCGGAGATGTCCACACCGCGACCGCTGCGAAGGTCTATGGCGTGGCGCCCGAGGCAGTGACTCCGGAAATGCGCAGCAAGGCAAAGATGGTGAACTTCGGTCTCGCGTACGGGATGTCGGCATTCGGGTTGGCGCAGCGGCTCAACATTCCTCGGCGCGAAGCGGCCGAAATCATCGATAATTATTTCAAGCAGTTCGCCGGCATCCGCAAATACATGGACCAGACCATCGAATTTGCCCGCGCAAACGGTTACGTGGAAACCGTCACGGGCAGGCGCCGTTATCTGCGCGATATTCGTTCATCGAACGCCACCGTTCGCGGCAGCGCGGAACGCAACGCCATCAACGCACCCATCCAGGGCACGGCGGCAGATATGATCAAACTCGCGATGATCAACATCCACGCGGAACTGGTCCGGCGGAAGTTGAAGACCAAAATGTTGCTGCAGGTTCATGACGAACTGGTTTTTGATTTAGTGAAATCCGAACAAAAGGAGGTGTTGGCACTGGTCGAAGAGAAAATGAAGACGGCCATCCCGCTGGACGTGCCGATTGAAGTGGAAATGGGCGTGGGCAAAACGTGGCTGGAGGCGCATTAGGGACGTGATGCGTTAAACGTGAATATTGATTCAAGCCTGGGACATTGTTCACGTTTCAAGGTTAACACTGATTCGTATATTGACTTGGCGAATCGCCTGTGAGGGGACTAAGATTAGGACATGAGCACGCAGGAGATTGCCGAAGCTGTCATGGCGCTGCCGGAAAAGGAGCGTCTGGATTTGGCTCGGCAGATAGTTGCCAGTATAGAATCGGAACATAAGGTTTCCGCGCGTGTTGCTGAAGCAGTGCGAGGAATTGAGGACGTTGTGACTGGAAAGGTTGTCGGCCTGACGGAAACGGAATTTCGCGACGCTCTCAAATGAGGGTGGTTTTCCACCCGGATTTTCCGAAGGAGATTAAAGCTTTGGAATTCCAATACCGCGAAGTTTCGGAAAGACTCGCATTGCGTTTCCGAGCGGATTTGGACGAAGCTATTGCGCAAATCAAAAAGCAGCCGAGTTCGGCCGGCCACTTTTTGAATACCGGTTCAAGGGTCGTGAAAGAAGTCAGAAGGCGCAATTTGGTCTCTTTCCCTTTTTTCGTTTTGTACGGTGTTCAGGAAGATTTGCTCGTATTTCGTTAAGTGATTCCGAGCGCCTCCGACCCGCTTACCTGGCTTCGGCGACTCGGCAGTCAGTAGTCTATCCTGCATTATATTCACTTGGCGAACGGCCCAGTCGGGAATAAATTCCGAATGTACGCGCAGCCACCCAACGCGGACTAGCTTGAGGATTTTTCGTTATGAAAGAATACCAACCAGCTGATATCCGTAACTTCGCCATCGTCGGCCACGCTTCTTCCGGTAAAACCATGCTCAGTGAGGCGATGCTCGCGTGCGCGGGCGTCATCAATCGCATGGGCAGCATTCAGTCCGGCACGACGGTTTCCGATTATCACGAGAGCGAAAAACAGCGGCAGATTTCCGTCTCGGCCACGCTCATGCATCTCGAGTGGCTGGGGAAGAAATTCAATATCCTCGACTGCCCCGGTTACGCGGATTTTATCAGCGAAGGTTTGGGCGCGTTGCGGGTCGGCGATTTTGCTTTGATGGTCGTCAATGCCGCCCACGGTGTCAGCATCGGCACTGACGCGGCGTGGAAATATGCGACCGAGGATGACATTCCAAAAATGATTGTCATCAACGCGTTCGACAAACAGGGCGCCAGTTTTGAGAGCGTGTTGACCCAGTTGCGCGAACATTTTGGCGCGCGCGTGTTTCCGGTGAGTCTGCCGATCAATCCCGGCCCGGGCTTCAATCAATTGCTGGACACGATTCGCAGCGAAGTCATCACGTATGCGGGCGATCGCAGCGGTAAATTTACTGAAGCGCCGGCGTCGGGCGAATTGGCGGAGCGGGTGTCCGAGTTGCACAAGGAATTGATCGAATACATTGCGGAAGCAGACGACTCGCTCCTGGAGAAATGGATGGACAAAGGCACATTGAGCGAAGAGGAGTTGCGCGCGGGGTTGCACGCGGCCGTGCAGAAACAATCGTTCGTGCCGGTGTTTTGCGCGTCGGCGGAAAACAACGTCGGGGTGGCGCGGATGATGGATTTCATCGCGAAGTACGGCTCTTCGCCGGTGGATCGCGAGAAGGTGGCGGCGCAGGATGCGAAGGGCAAGGACGTGGAGGTGGCGCTGCACGATGCCGATCCGGTTTGCTACGTTTTCAAAACCATGAGCGAGGCGCAGTTCGGCGAGTTGTCGTTTTTTCGCGTTTATTCCGGACACGTGAAATTGGGTTCGGAGTTGTATAACACCGACCGTCGCACGACGGAAAAGATCGGGCAGATTTATATTTTGAACGGAAAAAATCGAGAGACGGCGCCGTCGCTCGGGCCGGGGGACATTGGCGCAGTGGTGAAATTGAAGGACACGCACACGGGCAACACGCTGTGCAACGCGAAGCACCCGGTGTCGTTGCCAAAAGTGGTTTACCCCAAGCCAAATATTCACGCCGCCTTGAAGAGCACGAGCAAGGGCGAGGAGGATAAAATCGCCTCCGGTTTGCAGGCGTTGCATCACGAGGACCCGACTTTTTTGCACCATGTGGATGCGGAATTGCACCAGACGGTTTTGTCGGCCCAGGGCGAGTTGCACCTGGAGGTCATCGCCGAACGATTGCGGCGGCGGTACGGCGTGCACGTGGAATTGCACGAACCACGCGTGCGTTATCGGGAGACGATCAAGGGGCGCGGTGAATCTAAATACCGGCACAAAAAGCAAACCGGCGGCTCCGGACAATTCGCCGAGGTTTGGATGCGCATCGAACCGAAGCCGCGCGACACGGGCGTGGAGTTTACGCAATCGCTGGTCGGCCAGAACGTGGACCGAGTGTTCGTGCCGTCGGTGGAGAAGGGTGCGAACAAGGCTTGCGAGGAAGGTATCGTGGCCGGTTATCGCATCGTCGATCTCAAGATTGATTTTTACGACGGCAAAATGCATCCGGTGGATTCGAAGGATATCGCGTTTCAAATCGCGGGCTATTTCGCGTTCAAGGAAGCGTTCGCCGCAGCGAAGCCATGCATGCTGGAGCCGATCGACACCGTGGAAATCAGGATTCCCGAGGAATTCATGGGCAAGGTGATGGGCGATCTTTCGAGCCGACGCGGGAAAATTCAGGGCATGGATACCGACGGCGCTTTCCAGGTCATCAAGGCGCATGTGCCGACGAAGGAATTGTATCGGTACTCGAGCACATTGCGGTCGCTGACCGGGGGGCGCGGTGTGCATACGGAAGAATTCAGCCATTACGAAGAAATGCCGCGCGAAGCGGAGCAACGCGTGATGGAGGAAAGCAAAAAGCTCAAGCAGCAATTGCAGGAGGCGTGAATGCCCGTTAAAAATGAATGGCCCAAGCCATGGTAATTTGCATTTTTGCGGAATGAATTCCACGCTCCATTTAAAAAACGTTTTTCATTGAAAATCAGAGGTTTCTGGTGTATTCTGATTTTGCAGAATGTTCTGAATACTGAACCAGTTTGGAACGTCGAATGGATAGTATGAAAACGCGGTTTTTGTCACTCTTTGCCCTTTGCGGCCTGGTTGCCAGTGTCAGCCTTGCCGCGCGCGCGATTGAACCCAATCCCACTCAACCAAGCGATACCGTCAGCGCGGTTCCTGCCAGCGCTGCTCCCCAGTTTTCCGGACGCATCAACGAAATCGTTGCGTTGAGCAAGTCTGGTGTGGATCAATCCATTGTGTTGTCGTTCATCAAAAACTCGCCCGGGCCATTCCAGCCGTCGGCCGATGAGATTATCAAGCTGCGTGATATGGGTATTTCCACACCGGTATTGACTGCGATGTTGGAACGCGGCGGTGAATTGCACGATCAAGCTCATACAGCCGCAATTGCGCAGGACCAGGGCAGTGCCAATCCCAGCCAGGCGCCGGTAATTAGCGACATGCCGCCCGGCAACTCTGCCGGCGCAGATGATTCCGCATACGCGACACCGCCGTCCACGCCGCCGGCATCGACGGTGGCCTACATCGGCGGGGATTATGGCAATCCGTATCCTTATTACCCTTACTATTATGCCAGCGGCTATTATGCGAGCCCATTCTTTTATCCCTTCCCGTGCTGGTTTGGCGGAGTCTTTTACGCGCACGGTTGTTTCTTCCCGCATGGAGGTTTTATCCACGACGGCTTCCATGTGCATGACGGAGGAGTTCATGCTGGATTTCATGGGAGCACGGGATTTCATGCCGGGGTCAGCGGAGGGTTCCACGCGGGAACTGTTAGCTCCAGTGGTTTCCACGGCTCGGTAAGCAGTTTTCATAGTTCCCCAATGGGCGGGGGATTTCACGGCAGCGTGGTTGGCGGAGGGTTTCATGGCGCCGCGATCGGTGGTGGAGGATTTCATGGCGGCACAATCGGTGGCGGGTTCCACGGCGGAATGGGTGGTGGCGGCGGTGGTGGATTCCACGGCGGCGGTGGTGGTGGCGGTGGCGGGATGCATCGTTAACGCTCGCAACCCGGCGTTCGCTATCCGGGTTTGGCGCCAGAATTTTCTCGTCACCTGCAGTGTGCAAAGGCACATTTCCGGTATGACCATTACTGGCAAGCGTTTTTCGGTCAGCATCGCGGCTTTGGTTTTGTTTTTGCATCTTTCAGTCCGGGCGCAGGTCTTCACTGCGCTTCATAGTTTGGCCTTCACGAATGGCACTGGCCCGGTCGCCAGCTTGCTCTTGTCCGGAAACACTCTGTATGGAACGACCCGGATCTATGGCGGCGGGACGGCAGGCGGAGAGGGTTCCATTTTTCGGATGAATATCGATGGTTCCGGTTTCACTAACCTGCATACTTTCTCGGCGATTGCACCGGAGGGCGGCAACATGAATGGCAGCCTGCTCCTTTCGGGAAACACGCTTTATACCACGGCGACATTCGGCGGCGGCTCGAATTACGGGTGTGTGATTGCGATGAACATTGACGGTTCGGGTTTGACCAATCTGTTCAGTTTTCCGGTCACCGACAGCACGTTTCCGTTCACGAATAATGTGGGCGCTTATCCGGACGCCGGATTGATTCTCCAGGGAGGAGAATTGTATGGCTCGGCGAATAGCGGCGGCGCTTTTGGATGGGGAACTTTGTTTGCCCTGAGCACCAACGGGACAGGATTTAGCAACCTGCACAATTTCAATTTCACGAACGGGCAATATCCCAGCGCCGATTTGATATTCGCTGACGGCGCTCTCTACGGCACGACTCCGGGCGGCGGCACTTTTCATAACGGAACGATTTTCAAGATCAACACGAACGGCACCGGCTACACGAACTTCTATAGTTTTTCGCCTGATTCCGGCCCTGACTTCACCAATGGCGATGGAGCATTTCCATCGTGCAATCTCGTTCTCTCGGGCACGAATCTGTATGGCACAGCCGGAGAGGGCGGCAAGTTGGGCGGCGGAACGATTTTCGCGATCGATACCAACGGAACGACGTTCACTGTTCTGCATTCTTTTGCCACAACCAATGGGCCTGCCGGGATCAATGCAGGCGGGGCGCGTCCCAAGTCCGGCCTGGCTTTGTCCGGCAACGTGCTTTACGGGACCACGTTTACCGGAGGCGGTTCCGGCAGCGGCACGCTCTTTAAAATCAACACGGATGGCACGGGTTTTTCGACCTTGTATGAGTTCAGCGCGACGAACGGCGTGGGACCCAATGGCGGAGGGACGAACAATGACGGGGCGCATCCCGTGGGCGGCTTGCTATACACCAATGGGGTGTTGTATGGCACGGCCAGCGACGGTGGCATGTTTGGATTGGGCTCTATTTTCAAGATTAGCTTTGCGCCGGCGCTATCCATCGCGCGGGTCGGAACGAACGCGGTGGTGACGTGGCCTTCCGACGTGGTGGGGTTCAGTTTGGAGACGACCACGAATCTCGCCGGGACGTGGGATCCGCTTGCGGGGCAATATGCGGTGACGAATGGAATTTCGGGCCGGCAAAGGTTTTATCGGCTGAAGTCGCCGTGAAGTGAAATCACCTGGGAGCGCCGCCGGGCCGGCGAGACGCCGGCGCTCCCAGGCTTGGTGTTCGATAATTTTCGCCGCGATTATTCCGACTGCGCTCGTTCGTTGGCGATGTTCTCCGCGATCTCCGTCAATTTTTCATCGGCAGCGGATTCTTCCTCTTCGGTTTGGCGCAGGAGTTTCAAGGCTTCGTCGTGGCCCATTTGTTCGGCCCAGGCGCAAACGGTGCCGTAGCTGGCGATTTCGTAGTGCTCCACTTTTTGGCACGCAGCGATGATGCCGGCGTCCAGCGCGGTGGAGTCTTTCTGTTCCTTGACGATTTCGTCGCCTTCTTTGAGCAGGCCTTTCATCGCCTCGCAGGTTTTCTTCTTGAGGGTTTCGTCCAGTGATTCGGCGACTTGCTCGAGTCGGGAGATGTGTTCCTCGGTTTCTTCCAGATGTTGCTCGAGGGCTTCGCGCAATTCATCGGACTGGGCGGCTTTGGCCATTTTGGGCAGGGCCTTGGTGAGTTGCTGTTCGGCGCTGTAGAGGTCCGCGAGTTCGTCGAGGAAAAGTTCATGGAGATCATTGTCCATTTTGGACTCGGATCCCGTGTCTTCGTTGGAGGGCATGCGATTGGATTTATTTTTTGCCATAATATTTTATTCGTTGTTTAAGTTTTTTTGAGTGATGTCTCGCTTGAACCTCCATGAAATTTTTTGCGTCACAACTGGGGTGAAGGCCGACTTGGAATTTTCATTTGGAAGTTTTTTTGGCCGGAATTAGTCGGAGTGGTCAGTAGTCAGTGGTCAGTGGTCAGTAGGGGTCGGTCTCATAGGAGTTGTGGATTTCTTCAGCCAGCGCGAGTTGTTTTTTGACCCCAAGCATAAATCCTGCAGAAGAAAATTTGGGGCCGGTTGCGGAGTGGCATGATCCACTTGGCGGACCATCCAATAGTTGTCGGTATGAAAGTCGATGCCCAGCTTGATGCTTTTGGTGTTGAGCAGAGTTTGTGGTTGATTTGCTTGGTGGGTATTGGTGTTGGTTTTATTTATCATACGAACCTTGGTGTAGCGCGATTTCGCTCACCCGCTAATAGCCATGCCATCTAGTATCGGTTGCCCCTCTGGGGCTTTGTTTGGCGCTTTCGCGAAGGTTTGGATTTTTCAGGGAAGGGAGAACGAGTCGATTCAATATCAGCGTGGCGATATTTCGGATTTGTTTCAGATTTCGCTTAAAGGTTTTCGGATTTGCGGGGCTTGGCGATGGGCCGAGGTTGAAAATTGGCTGAAAACACGGGGTTTTGGCTTCGGGACGGAGTTTTGGGCGGCACAGTGAAAATTTCTGAAAAAACCTATTGCGCAGTGGATTGGGTTTGCCTATATTCCGGCTCCCGTTTCCCCAAAAGGGACGGGCAGCATAATTTGCGGGACCGATAACTGACGGCCCATCTGGGTCCAGGATTGATGGCTCCGCTCTCCAAGCTGATGGAAGTGTTAGATGGTTGTAGCGTCGGCAGGTTCGCCGAAAGGCGTCGAGGTTTTCGCGCTCTACAGCATTGAACGCAACTGACTTGGTTGATTTGGTAACTGATTTGATTTTATGCCAGTTAAGACATTTAGACCGCTGACGCCGTCGACGCGCTATATAACGTTCGCCGATAACAGCGATATTACAAAGTCCAAGCCTGAGAAGAGCCTGGTCGAGATTCGCAAGAAGACCGGCGGGCGCAATCATTATGGCCGCGCCACGGCTCGCGGTATCGGCGGCGGTCACAAGCAAAAAATCCGGATCGTCGATTTCAAGCGTCAGAAGCATGGGGTGGAGGCGACGGTGCTGGGCATCGAGTATGATCCGATCCGCACGGCCCGCCTGGCGTTGCTCCAATATAAGGATGGCGAGAAGGCGTATATGATCGCGCCGGCTGGTTTGCAGGTGGGCGCGAAGTTGATGAGCGGCCCTTCGGCTCCCCCGGATCTTGGCAATTGCCTGCCGCTCAAGGCCATTCCGCTGGCGAGCAGTATTCACAATATCGAAATCACTCCGGGTCGCGGCGGCCAGATGGTGCGCACGGCGGGCGGCGCGGCGAGTTTGATGTCGCGCGATGAGGGTTATGCGCAGGTTCGTTTGCCTTCGGGCGAAATCCGCCGGGTCAATGAGAATTGCTATGCGACCATCGGCCAGGTTGGCAATGCGGAACACGAAAATGTGATTCTCGGCAAAGCCGGTCGTTCACGGCATCGGGGCATTCGCCCGATTAACCGCGGTGTTGCGCGTAACCCGGTGGACCATCCGAATGGTGGTGGCGCAGGTAAATCCAAGTCGGGCGGTGGTTGGCAGCAGTTGACGTCGCCCTGGGGTTTGATCGCGAAGGGTTATCGCACGCGCGATAAGAAGAAGATTTCCAACCGATTTATTTTGGTCCGTCGCGATGGCCGGCCAATGAAGCACAAATAATTTATGGGACGCTCACTTAAAAAAGGCCCGTTTGTCGATCTGCACCTTCAGGAAAAAGTCCAGAAGGCCAAGAGCACAAACCAGAAGACGCCGATCAAGACCTGGTCGCGCCGTTCGATGATCACTCCGGAATTTGTCGGCCTGACGTTCAACGTCCACAACGGGAAGGTTTTCAACCCGGTGTTTGTGACGGAAAACATGGTGGGTCACCGTTTGGGAGAATTTTCACTGACGCGCACATTCAAGAAACACGGCGCGCACACGGCGAAAGCGGAGGCGAAATAGTTATATGCAAGTTCACGCCATTACCAAAAACGTCCGCATGTCGGCGCAGAAGATGCGCGAAGTGGTGCGCCAGATCCAGGGATTGCCGGCCGTGCAGGCGCAGGCGATTCTCGCGGTGGTGCCTCGCAAGGGCGCGCGGGTCGTGGCCAAGACGCTGAAGTCGGCCATCGCTAACGCGGAAAACAACAACAAGGCCAATATCGAAACCTTGATCATCAAGGAAGCGGTGGCGCAGACGGCGACGACTTTGAAGCGTTTCACGCCCAAGGCGCGCGGTTCGGCCGGCCCGATTTTGAAGCGTAATTGCCACGTTAAAATTGTTCTGACGGACGAGAGTAAGTAATTGTATGGGTCAAAAAACTAATCCAATCGGTCTGCGCCTCGCGGTCAACAAAGACTGGCGCTCGAAGTGGTATGCCGGCAAAAAAGAATTCGGCAAGTTGCTGACGGAAGACCGCCAGATTCGCGAATTGCTGAAGAAGAAGCTGGAGACGGCGTCTGTGCCGAAAATCCAGATTGAGCGCGCCGCCAACCGCTGCCGCATCACGATTCATACGGCTCGTCCCGGTGTTGTCATCGGCCGCAAAGGCGCGGAGATCGACAAGATCAAGGAAGAGCTCAGCAAGATGACCGGCAAGGAAATTTACGTCGACATCGTTGAAATCAAGCAGCCGGAAATCGATGCGCAGCTCGTGGCGGAAAATGTGGCGCTCCAATTGGAACGCCGCGTTTCGTTTAGACGCGCGATGAAGAAGGCGTTGCAGACGGCGAAGGATTTTGGCGCGGAAGGCATCAAGATCCGTTGTGCCGGACGTTTGGGCGGCGCGGAGCTCGCGCGGGTGGAACAATATCATTGGGGCCGGGTTCCGTTGCACACGCTGCGCGCGAACATCGATTACGGTTTCGCGGAAGCGCTCACGGTTTACGGCAAGCTCGGCATCAAGTGCTGGATTTGCAAAGGTGAAAACAAGCCGCAGAAGGCGGAACAGCCGCAGTCAGCGCCGGTGCCCCAGGGTGCCGAAGCGATGCCGGTGAAGTAAGAGATAGTAACTAGTGATGAGTTAAATGAGTTAAATAAGTTCAAAAACGAACGCGAACGAAAAAGAGAAATCACTTATTTAACAAATCACTGATTTAACAATTTAACGATTTTTACGAAGTATGCCATTACAGCCCGCAAGAGTTAAGTTTCGCAAAATGCACCGCGGCAATCGCGCCGGATTGGCGTATCGCGGCAACACGGTGGCCTTTGGCGAGTATGGTTTGATGGCGACGGAGCGTTGCTGGCTGGATACGAAGCAGATTGAAGCTGCGCGCGTGGCCATTGCCCGTAACATGAAGCGCCACGGCAAAATGTGGATCCGCATTTTCCCGCAGAAATCCTTTACGAAGAAGCCGCTGGAAACCCGAATGGGCAAGGGCAAAGGTCCGCTGGAATCGTGGGTGGCGGTCATCCGTCCGGCGAACGTGTTGTTCGAGGTGGATGGTGTGACTGAGGCGATCGCGCGTGAATCGCTGCGTTTGGCGGCGACGAAGCTGCCGATCAAGACGAAGTTTATTTCGCGCCATCGTTTGGCTGCGGCTTAAGAGATAATTTTATGAAGATGTCCGATCCGAAACTCAAAGACGCGACGCTGGTGGAGCTCACGGTGATGGGCCGCGACCTGCGCCAGGAGATGTTCAACCTGCGTTTGCAGCAGGCGAGCTCGCAGCTCGAAAAGCCGGCGCGTCTGCGTGCGCTGCGCAAGGACATTGCGCGTGTCGAAACCCGCATTTCACAGTTGCGCAACAAAGCGGCATGAGGATTGTAATGAGTTAAACGAGTTAAATAGGTTAAGATGGCCGGATGACAGACTTATTTAACTGATTTAACAATCACTATTTCATTTTAAGACCATGGCTAAGAAACGAAAATTAGAAACGCCGCTTCGCGCGGCACTCGTAAAGAACGGTTGGGCAAAGTCATCTCCAACAAGATGACCAAGACCATCGTGGTGCAGGTGGAACGCCGGTTCCCGCACCCGAAGTTCAAGAAAGTCGTGACCGGCTACAGCAAGTTTTACGCGCATGACGAAAAGGCCGAGGCGAAAATCGGCGATGTCGTGCTGATTGAAGAAACGCGCCCGGTTTCGAAATTGAAGCGCTGGCGGTTGACGAAGGTGTTGGAACGCAGCAGCGGCGTGACGCCGGTGGCTGTTTAAGGATACATTTATGTTGCAAGTTCGTTCTCATTTGGATGTCGCGGATAATACCGGCGCGAAAGTCGCCTGGGCGATCGGTGTGCTCGGCAAGAACCAGAGGTATGCCGGCATCGGCGATGTCATCAAGGCCCATATCAAAGAAGCCGCGCCGGATGGCACGGTGAAAAAGGGCGAAGTGGTGGACGCGGTGATTGTGCGCACCCGGCAAATTATCCGCCGCAGTGACGGCTCGTATCTGCGGTTCGACCGCAATGCCTGCGTGATCATCGACAAGGAACAGAATCCGCGCGGGACGCGCATCTTCGGACCAGTCGCCCGCGAATTGCGCGACAAGAAGTTCATGAAGATCATCTCGCTGGCGCCGGAAGTGATTTGAAGACGGTTAAACAAGTTAAATGGTTAAATAAGTTAAACAGGCAAGAAACGATACGAAGACTCATTTAACCGATTTAACCAGTTACTGATTTAACGATTTAAGACAATGAAATTGCATTTGAAAAAGGGCGAAGAGGTAGTGGTGCTGGCGGGAGCCGAACGCGGCAAACGCGGCAAGATTATTTCCGTGAGCTCCAAGAGCAACCGCGCGATTGTGGAAGGCGTGAAGATGATCAAGCGCCATACGCGTAAGAACGAGAACAATCCGCAGGGCGCCATTGTCGAGCGGGAAGGGACCGTTCATATTTCGAATTTAATGAAGGCCGAAGTGTTTGATGCCCGCGCGGCGAAACGCGGCAACACGCCGGCGGAAACGAAAGAATGATTTTAGTTCACGGCAAAATCCGTGATGACCAAAAATGAAAGCCAGACTTTACGAAAAATACGCAAAAGAAGTGCTGCCAGCGCTGAAGGAAAAGCACAAGTACACCAACGTCCACCAGATTCCGAAGCTCGAGAAAATCGTGGTGAACATGGGTGTCAGCGCCTCGCTGGAAAAGAGCGCGATCGATGACGCGACGAAGGATTTGCAGCAGATCACCGGGCGCAAGCCGGCGATCAGCAAGTCGACGCACAGCATCGCGAATTTCAAATTGCGCGAAGGCCAGCCGATTGGCTGCCGCGTGACGCTGCGCGCGGATGCGATGTATGAGTTTTTCGACCGCCTGGTCGCGGCGGCGCTGCCGCGTATTCGCGACTTCCGCGGATTGTCGCCCCGCAAATTTGACGGCCGCGGCAACTATACGTTCGGCATTTCGGACCAGACGATTTTTCCGGAGATCGAGCTGGACAAGATCAAGCGGACGCAGGGCATGGATGTGACGATTGTGACCAGCGCACGGACGGATGCGGAAGCGCTGGATTTGTTGAAACTGATGGGGTTCCCGCTCGCGGAAGCGAAGGAAGCTCCGAAGGCCGCGGCGGAAGCCGCGGGAGCGACGAAGTAAGATTTCGTCCTCGTCCTCTTCCTCGTAATCGAGGACGAGCAGCCGAGGACGACGACGAGAACGAAAAAGATTTATGGCGAAGAAAGCATGGAAAGAACGCAATAAGCGCAAGCAGGAGACGGTGAAGAAATACGCCGCGCTCCGCGCCGAATTGAAAGCGAAACGCGATTACGCGGGCCTAGCGCAGTTGCCGCGTGACGCGAGCCCAACCCGCGTGGTCAATCGCTGCTCGTTCAGCGGCCGCCGTCGTGGTTATTGGCGCAAGTTCGGCTGCTCGCGGTTGACGTTCCGCGAAGGCGCGTTGAACGGATTGATCCCCGGTGTGACGAAGGCAAGCTGGTAATTTTATGATAGACCCGATTTCTGACATGTTGACCCGGATCCGCAATGCGCAGCGCGCGTTGTTGCCGGCCGTGGAAATTCCGCACTCCAAAATGAAGGAGAGCATCGCGCACATCCTGAAGAAGGAAGGCTATGTCGCGGAGATCACCGTGGCGGGCAAGCCGTTCAAAACGATCAAGCTTCAGCTCAAGTACCAAGGCAAGAAGAGCGTGATCGAAGGCATCAAACGCATCAGCCGGCCGGGGTTGCGCCATTATGTCGGCTCGACGGATATTCCGCGCGTGCGCGGCGGCCTGGGTGTGTCAGTAGTTTCGACGCCGGAAGGCGTAATGACGGGCAATGCGGCCCGGAAGAAAAATCTTGGCGGAGAATTGCTCTGCTATATCTGGTAAGGAATTTGTTATGTCGCGAATTGGAAAACAACCGATAGCCATTCCGCCGAAGGTCAAGGTGGAAGTCAAAGGCCAGAAAGTTTCCGTGGAAGGCCCGAAGGGCAAGCTGCAATTCGACCTGCCGCGCCACACCAGCTTGAAAGTGGAGGGCGGGAATGTGCTCGTCAGCCGCCAGGGCGATGATGCGCAGGCGCGGGCGTTGCACGGCCTGAGCCGGGCGCTGGTCAACAACATGGTCAAGGGCGTGAGCGAAGGTTTCGTGAAAAAGCTCGAGATCCAGGGTGTCGGCTTCAAGGCCGCCGTCCAGGGCAAAACCGTGAACATGACGTTGGGCTATTCGCACCCGATCAATTATCCCATACCGGACCAGATCAAGGTGACCGTGGAAGAAAACACGAAGCTCACGATTGAAGGGCCGGACAAACAGGTTGTCGGCCTGGTGGCCGCCGAGTTGCGCTCGTTCTATCCGCCGGAACCTTACAAAGGCAAAGGCGTGCGTTATGTGGGCGAACATGTCCAACGCAAGGAAGGCAAGACAGTTCAGTAACAATTAAATTTGCCCACGGCCAAATCCGTGGGAACCAAAAGAATGAAATCGAAACGACAACTCGCGCAACTGCGCCACTGGCGCGTGCGCAAAAAAGTCAGCGGCACCAAAGAACGTCCGCGCATGAGTGTTTATTTCTCGAACGAGAATATTCACGTCCAATTCATCGATGACGCGGCCGGCAAGACGCTCGCGGCGACATCGACCCTGAGCAAGGCGACGCCGGATCGGGAAAAACTCGGTGCGAACGTGGCCAGCGCGAAGACCATCGGCACTCTCGCCGCCAAGACCGCTTTGGACAAGGGTATCAAGGCCGTGGTGTTTGACCGCGGCGGTGCGCGTTTTCACGGCAAGGTCAAAGCTTTGGCCGATGCCGCCCGGGAAGCCGGTTTGCAATTTTAACAACGAAGAAGAGAGAATATTGTGGCTGACGAAAATAATAATTTAGCAGGCGGCGCTGAAGGGCAACCGGCACCTGAGCGCGCTCCCGAGCAACAGCAGGCGCCGCAACAGCAACAACAGGCACCGCAGCAGCAACAGCGCAACGATCGTGGCGGACGCGGTGGTGGCGGTGGTGGTCCACGCGGTCGTCGCCGGCCGGAACCGGAAGTGAATTACGACGCGCAGAGCGGTGAAGAGCTGGTTGAGAAGGTCGTGTTCATCAACCGTTCCGCGAAGGTCGTGAAAGGCGGACGCCGTTTCAATTTCAGCGCGCTGGTCGTGGTGGGGGACAAAAAGGGCCGCGTGGGCGTGGGTCTGGGCAAAGCTGGCGAAGTTGCGGATGCGATTCGCAAAGGCGGCGAAGCTGCCCGCGGCAACATGGTCGGCGTGTCCCTGAAGGGTGCGACGATTCCGCACGAAGTTTTCTATCATTACGGCGGCGCGAGGGTGTTGCTGCGCCCGGCGTCTCCCGGAACCGGGATTATCGCCGGCAAAACCGTCCGCTCGGTGCTGGAATCCGCCGGTGTGAAAGACATTCTCACCAAATCGCTCGGTTCCAAGAACGCAGCGAACGTGGTGAAAGCGACGCTGCACGCGTTGTTGAGCCTGCGCTTGCGCGAAGACATCTATAAGAGCCGCGGAATCGACATCAAGAAGGTCGATGCCCCGAAGGCGCCGGCAGCCTGATGATGATGAAAGGTGATTGGTAACTGGTTAAAGCAGTTAAATAGGTAAAAAATTGAACAAAATCCTTATTTAACCAATCACTCATTTAACGAATTACGAATATGCGTTTACATGATTTAAAACCTCGTCCGGGCGCGAAGCACCGCCGCAAGCGGCTCGGCCAGGGTGAATCCAGCGGTCACGGCAAAACGTCCGGGCGCGGTGGCAAGGGCCAGACGGCCCGCTCCGGCAGCTCGATCCGCATCGGTTTCGAAGGCGGCCAGATGCCGCTGATTCGCCGCATCCCGAAGCGCGGTTTCAACAATGCCCGTCATGCCACGGTTTACATCCCGGTGAACCTGGAATCGCTGAATGTTTTTGAAGACGGCGCGCGCGTGGATTTCGAGGCGCTGCGCAGCGTTGGCCTGGCCAACGGCAAAGGCGCGGGCATCAAGATCCTCGGTGGTGGTGATGTGACCAAGAAGCTTTCCGTCAGCGCGCATGCTTTCAGCGCCTCAGCCAAGGCGAAGATCGAGGCCAAGGGCGGGACTTGCGAAGTGATCTCAGTTAAAAAGGCTGAACCTGCGAAGGCTTAAGTCGCGCCATGTTTCGCAACATCGTTAACACTTTCAGCAACTGCTTCAAAATCCCGGAGTTGAAATCCCGGATTATTTTTACGGTTGTTGTGCTCGCAGTTTGCCGGCTCACCGCTTACATCCACATCCCCGGATTGGATGCTTCGGCTTTGAACGATGCCTTTGACAAGGCTTCGAGAAACGGAAGCGGCGGCGTGCTCGGCCTGCTTGGAGCGTTTTCGGGCGGCGCCATCCAGAATTGCGCCATCGGTGCGTTGACGATCATCCCGTACATCAGCGCCACGATTATCATTCAATTGCTCACCGCGGTGGTGCCGCAATTGAGCAAGATGGCCCGCGAAGAAGGCGGCCGCGCGAAGATCGTTCAATACGGGCGGTATTTGACGGTGTTGCTGTGCTTGGGGCAAGGCTTGTTCACGGCCATCGGCTATGAGCATCCGGAAGCGGTGCTGCAGGTGCCGATCAGCCGGTTGATTTTGTATCCGGATAGCTGGATCTGGTGGTATCGCATCCAGACGACGATTGTGTTGACGACCGGCACGATGCTGCTGATGTGGTTGGGTGAACAAATCACCGATCGCGGGATTGGCAACGGTGTTTCGCTGATCATTACGATCAACATTTTGTCGCGCTTGCCGAACGCCGTGTATGGCGTCAAGGACATGTTCTCGGGCGCAGACGCCGAATCCAAGGCGAACATCGGCCATGCGATTGCCTTGTTGCTGTTGCTGGCGGGTGTCATCGCGGGTATCGTCGCCGTCACGCAGGCGCAACGGAAGATTCCGGTCACCTACGCGCAGCGGGCGGTAGGGCGCAAGGTGTTTGCCGGCGGCACGAATTACATGCCGTTGCGGGTGAATTACGCGGGCGTCATGCCGGTCATCTTTGCGCAATCGATTTTGTTGTTCCCGCAGAAGGCGGCGATGTTCATCGGCAGAGGGCTGAACATCAAATTTTTCACGGATATCGCGACTTATCTGAACGAAGGCGCAGGCCTTTACATTGCGCTGTATTCGATTTTGATCCTGTTCTTCTCGTATTTCTGGGTGGCCACGCAGTTCAATGAATTGCAGATCGCCGATGATTTGAAGAAAAACGGTGGTTACATTCCGGGCGTGCGTCCGGGGCAGGCGACCAGCGATTACCTGCATAACACGATGAGCCGCATCACGCTCGCGGGCGCGATCTTCCTGGTCATCATTTCGGTGATCCCGATTATTCTGGGCCGCCTGATGCACATTCCGTGGACGGTGTCGCAGTTCTTTGGCGGCACGAGCATGCTGATCGCAGTCGGCGTGATGCTGGATACCATGCGCCAAATGGAAGCACATCTGTTGATGCGCCACTATGATGGATTTTTGAAGAAAGGCCGACTGAAGGGCCGGTTCTAGAATTCCTGCTCTTAGCCTGAAGGAGGCCATGCATCGGCGCCGTTTCGGGGTTAAGATTTAAAGTGAAAAAGAGAGTCATTTTAAAAGGGGAGCAGGATTTGGAATTGATGCGGCCGGCGTGTGCGATTGCCGGTGCGGTGCTGAATGACTTGGCGGCATTTATCAAGCCGGGCCTGACGACGAAGCAGGTGGATGATTACGCCGAACAGCGGATCAAGAGTTACGGTGCCCGAAGCGCGTTTCTTGGTTATCGGAAGTATCCGTGCCAGGCGTGCATCTCGGTGAACGAACAGGTTGTTCACGGGCTGGCCGGGCCGCGGGTGCTGAAGTTCGGTGATATTGTAAGCTTGGACGTGGGCGTGGTTTACAATGGATTTATTGGGGATACGGCCAAAACGGTGGCCGTGGGCGGTTGCGGAGTGCTGGCGCAGAAGCTGATGGACGTGACGGAAAAGGCGCTTTACGAAGGTATTGCGCAAGCTGTTCCGGGAAATCGGGTTACGGACATTTCACGGGTGGTCCAGAACTACGTGGAAAGCAATGGTTTTAGTGTGGTGCGCGAGTTTGTGGGGCATGGCGTCGGGAAATCGATGCATGAAGAGCCGCAGATCCCGAATTTCGTGGATCCTCGCAGCAACACGAAGCTGGAAGCAGGCATGACGTTGGCGATTGAGCCGATGGTCAATGCCGGCCGGCCGAACGTAAAAATCTTGAATGATGACTGGACAGTGGTCACGCAAGATGGTTCATTATCTGCCCATTTTGAGCATACGGTGCTGGTGACTGACGGTGAACCGGAGATTTTGACATGGCCGGAGAAAGTGCCTTCAAAGTTGAAGGTGTAGTGGTCGAGACATTGCCCAACCGATTGTATCGGGTGGAATTGTCGAATGGCCACAAAGTCCTGGCCTACGCGACGGGCAGAGCGAAGTTGAGCTTCGCGGCCGGGGTCGGAGACCGGGTCAAATTGCAGATGTCGCCTTACGATTTGGCGGAAGGGCGGATAGTGGTGGAAGAGCCGGTTAAATAAGTGATTGGTTAAATGGTCAAGAAGGCGAAGGCGCCGGCCCCAATTGCTCATTTAACTTGTTTAATTGATTTAACGATTTAACTAACAATGAAAGTTCGCGCATCAGTCAAAAAGCTTTGCGAAAATTGCAAAATCGTCCGGCGCAAGGGCGTCATTCGGGTCATTTGCAGCAACAAACGCCACAAGCAGCGGCAAGGATAATTAATTTATGGCACGTATTATTGGTGTAGAAGTTCCGCCGAATAAGCGCATTGATATCGCGCTGCGGTATATTTATGGCATCGGCCCGGCGAACGCGGTGGAGATTTTGGCGAAGGCCAACATCGACCCGAAGATTCGCGCGAAGGACCTGAGCGAAGCGCAGCTTTCGCAGATCGTTCACGCGATCCAGGACGGCAAGTATGTCATTGAAGGTGATCTGCGCCGCGAAATCGGCATGAACCTCAAGCGCCTGCAGGGCATCAAGTGCTATCGTGGCATCCGCCACATGCGCGGCCTGCCGGTGCGCGGTCAACGCACGCAAACCAATTCCCGCACGCGCAAAGGTCCGCGCAAGACGGTCGGTGTGACCCGCAATCCGGGCGCGAAGGCCGGTATTCACTAACATTTACGATTTACGATTTAGGATTTACGATTTATGGCCGAAGAAAAGAAGAAACCAGCGCCGAAAAAAGAGGGAAAGCCCGAAGGCGCTGCTGCCGCTGAAAAGCCAGCCAAGGCTGCTGACGAAACCAAAGCCAAAAAAGCTCCGGCCGCTGCGGGCGCTGCTCCTGCTGCCGTGGCCGAAGCTCCGAAGCCCGCGGAAGGCGCGGGTCCGGTCGCTGGTTCCGCTCCCACTGCCGCCGAATTGCTGGCCGACGATATGGCCGGCAAAAAGATCGTCAAGGCCAAGGGCGCGAAGAACATTTCAGTGGGCATCGCCAACATTTTGGCGACGTTCAACAATACCCAGGTCACCATCACCGACATGCAGGGCAACCTGCTCGGCTGGTCGAGCGCGGGCCGTGTGGGTTTCAAGGGCTCCCGCAAAAGCACGGCTTACGCGGCGCAACAGGTCGCCCAGGATGCCGCGCGCCAGGCGATGTCGCACGGCATGAAGGAAGTGGAAATCCGCGTGAAGGGTCCCGGCTCGGGCCGTGAATCCGCCATCCGCGCGTTGCAGGCGATCGGCTTGGAAATCACGACGATCAAAGACGTGACACCGGTGCCGCATAATGGTTGCCGTCCGCGCAAGAAACGCCGCGTCTAATCAGCAACACGTAAAACGTTTAATAATTTATGGCTCGTTATACAGGTCCCCGCGTTCGTATCAGCCGCCGATTCGGAATTCCGATTTTCGGCCCGACAAAATATTTGGAACGCCGCAATTACGGTCCGGGCGTTCATGGCCCGAAGTCCCGCCGCAAGCACACCGATTACGGCCTCGGCCTGATCGAGAAGCAGAAGCTCCGTTATTACTACGGCCTGCTGGAGCGGCAGTTCCGCGGTGTTTATGAGAAGGCGCTGCGCCGCCGTGGCGTCACGGGCGAGCAGATGCTGCAGATTCTCGAGACCCGTCTCGACAACGTGGTGTATCACCTCGGCCTCGCGAACACGCGCGCCGCGGCGCGCCAGATGGTTTGCCATGGTCACATCCAGGTGAATGGCCGCAAGGTGAATGTGCCTTCGTACGCGCTGAAGGTGAATGAGGTCATCACCGTGAAGAACAATAACGTGTCGCGCCAGTTGGCGACCAAGAACCTTGAAATCTCGACCAGTCGCGCGGTGCCGGATTGGATGTCGTTGAACAAGGAAGAATTTAAAGGCGTCGTGATGCGCATTCCGACTCGCGACGAGATCAACCCGATCGCCAACGAACAAGCGGTCGTCGAATTTTATTCCCGCTAAGTAAAACCAAACGTGGGTTTCAAGTTTCAAGGGTTCAGTTTTCAGTTCTGAAAACTTGAAACTGAAAACTTGGAACTCACAAAACAATTATACGGGCTGCTGCAGCCGCGGGAATAAATAAGCTGAAGCGGCCAGATTAAAATTGTTGAAAGGAAACCATGCCAGTACGTCTAGGACGTTTTGAAATGCCCAAACGGTTGACCAAGGATGAGTCGACCGCCACAGAGACCTACGCGAAATTCATCGCGGAACCTTTTGAAACCGGCTACGGCCACACCATCGGCAACTCGATTCGCCGCGTGCTCCTGAGCTCGCTCGAAGGCGCGGCCATCACTTCCATCAAGATCGACGGCGCGATGCACGAATTCGCCACCGTCGAAGGCGTGGTGGAAGACGTGACCGATATCGTTTTGAATCTTAAGAAAGTTTTGTTCAAGGCGCACACGCGCGACCCGCAGACGCTCCTGCTTTCCGCGAACAAGGAAGGCGAAGTGACTGCGGCGGACATCCAGCTCAACCAAAACGTTGAATTGGTGAACCCGACCCAGCACATCTGCACGCTTGACAAGAAAAAGAAGTTCGAGATGGAACTCGAAGTGAAGGTTGGCCGCGGATTTTTGCCGGGCGACGAAAACAAGAAGCCCAACCAGGCCATTGGCGTGGTGGCGATTGATTCGTTGTTCTCGCCGGTGACGCGCGTGCGTTACATGGTGGAAAGCGCCCGCGTCGGCCAGCGCACCGATTACGATCGATTGGTCCTGGAAGTTTGGACCGACGGCCGCATCTCGCCCGATGACGCGCTCACCCAGGCTTCGGCGATTCTCGCGCATCACCTCGATGTGTTTGTCGGCTACGACAAGAGCGCGGTGGAATTCGAGGAAGTTGTGGACAAGCAGGACGAAGAGAAGTCCAAGCTCAAGAAGCTGCTCAACATGAGCGTGAACGAAATCGAGCTGAGCGTCCGCGCGGCGAATTGCCTGAACAACGCGAATATCACGACCGTCGGCCAGTTGGCGATGAAGACCGAGAGCGAAATGCTCAAGTATCGCAACTTCGGCAAGAAGTCGTTGAACGAAATCAAGGACAAGCTCCAGGCGCTGGGCCTGTCCCTCGGCATGAGCTTCGAGCCGGATTTGCTCGACGCGCCGAAGGAAGACAACACGACCCTGGTCAATCGGTAAGGAAGTTTTATGCGACATTTAAAACGCACCGCCAAGTTGGGCCGCACCGGCGAACACCGGAATGCGATGCTGGCCAACCTGGTTTGCAGCCTCATCAAACATAAACGCGTGACCACCACGCTCGCGAAGGCGAAAGCCGCGCGTTCGGTGGCGGAAAAACTCGTCACGCTCGGCAAGAAGGACACGGTTCACGCCCGCCGCCTCGTGGCAGCCCGCCTGCACCAGGAAGACGCGACGAAAATCCTGTTCGCCGAAATCGCACCCGCGCAGAAGGAGCGCAACGGCGGTTATACACGCATCGTGAAAATGCACCAACGCCAGGGCGACGCTTCGCAGCTCGCGATCCTGGAATGGGTGGACATTACCTCCGTGACTCCGGCGCCTGCGGAAACCCCCGCTGGCGAAACCAAGGCGGAGGAGCCGAAGGAAGGCAACGCCGAAAAGAAGACCAAAGGCCGCAAGAAAAAGGCCGAAGGCGAAGAAGCCAAGGCTTAAGCAGCCTGAATAAAATTGCAAAGCCCGTTCGCAAGAACGGGCTTTTTCTTTTTCATGGGAGACGAGCTGACGAGTCTCTCTATATTCGGAAATCTATTTTGAGAACCGATCTGACGGAGTCTTACCTCTCGAATTAACGCAGAGGCGCAGAGAATGCAGAGGATCGCCGAGAAACATCCTTTCATCATTCTCTGCGAAACTCTGCGTTCTCTGCACCTCCGCGTTGGTTGGTGAATCCGCCGTCGAACAGGATTGTTGCTTTTGTGGTTCCGAGTTACTCTTTCACGGCCCTATGCAAGTGCCGTTTCCTCAGTTGAACTTGGTTGTATTGCGTTCCTCGAATTTGGAGGAGGCTGCAAAGTTTTATCGTGAGATAGGGTTCATTTTTACTCGTCACACGCATGGTTCGGGACCGGAGCACTTCGCCTCGGAAGTGAATGGCATGGTGTTTGAAATTTATCCCACTTCGGCTAAGTCCTTGCCGACAAGCGGGACGAGAATTGGTTTTGAGGTTGCGTCCCTTGATGAAGCTGTCGCGAAACTATCCAAAATCGGCGCTACCGTAGTGACGCCTCCGACTGAATCGGAATGGGGACGCCGCGCGGTGGTGAAAGATTTTGATGGTCACGCTGTTGAATTAGTCGCTCCAAATACTGCCGAGTAAACAGAAAATGACTGCTACGAAAGGTTCCAAAACGCGCTGTTCCTGGGCCAACGGCGATCTTTACATTGAATATCACGACAAAGAGTGGGGCGTGCCGGTGCACGACGACCGGCATTTGTTCGAGATGATCATTCTTGAGGGCGCGCAAGCCGGCCTGAGTTGGATCACAATTCTAAAGAAGCGCGAAAACTACCGCCGCGCATTTGATAATTTTGATGCCCAAAAAATTGCGCGTTATGATGCGCGCAAAGTTCAGAAGCTGCTGACGGATCCGGGAATTGTGCGGAACAAACTGAAGGTGAATGCCGCGATTCAAAACGCGAAAGCCTTTCTCGAGGTACAAAAGGAATTCGGAAGCTTCGACAAATACATCTGGCAATTCGTGAACGGCAAAACGATTCAGAATTCGTGGAAGAAGGGGCAAACACCGGCGAAGACGAAAGAATCGGATGCCATGAGCAAGGATTTGCTGAAGCGCGGATTTAAATTTGTTGGTTCGACCATTTGCTACGCGTTTATGCAAGCGGTGGGGATGGTGAATGATCACGCCGTCGATTGTTTTCGGCACAAGAAATCACGATAGCACTTTGTCATGATTTACCGGTAATGATTATTTAAGTGCTATTGAATTTTCACGCCATTGTACGCCCAATTGATATCGGAAACGCCTGTATCCACGGGCTTCGTGCCGCCATCGGCCGCCACGTAGGTGTATTTAAAGTGAGCGACATGGCCGTCGGCAAAAGTCAGGTTTCCACCAATGTTATGGCGGGCGGAAAATTGCTGCACCCAGCAATGCTGGACACCAACTTCTTTGGTCGGTGTGCCGAAATAAGGAAGATCCGTTGAACGAGCGCGGCCATCTCCCATAAATACGAACGCCGAAGGATTCGCCACCATGGTTGATTTGAAGTTGATTCCGTAGGCGATGCTGACATCCAATCCCGTGTTGCCTTTGGGATTCATCCCATAATTAAAAACCACGCGGTTCGGATCGGTCGTTTCCGGCGGCTGCGTCACGCCGGGGCAATCAAAAATCTTTTTGCTGTCCGTAAAGCCCGTTCCGGAGCCGTTCAGGGCAATTTCCCAGAGCGGCTTGGCGCCGACGTAGGCCGGAAGGCCGTTGAACCAGGCATTGTCACCCTGGCCGGCGTCGTGGAAATCAGCAAAGTTGCTCCAGCCGGGCGTGTTTTCATTATAGCCGGGCGAGCCGGGAGTGGCGGTGGGGATTTTGGGCAACGGAAAAACATCGTGGTTGTCTTCCAGATACATGTTTTGTGCAAGACCCCATTGTCGCAGATTATTGGTGCAGGCGGCGACCTGCGCTTTTTGCTTGGCCTTGGCCAGCGCGGGCAAAAGCATCGCGGCCAGGATGGTGATGATCGCGATCACTACGAGCAACTCAATCAAGGTAAAACCGGAATTCCGATATCGTTTCATGAGCTAGTACTTAACGGGAGATGCGGCGCGGCGCTGCCGTTCCTTTGCGATTTTTTGGCGGTCAATTGCGGAAGGCGAAAAAGCTGGTTTTTGGGAACCAATCGGTTCCCGGCGCCGCTTAGCTGGTCTTCAGTTTGCTTGAAAAGCTCATCTTTCCGAAGCGCCGGCAACGGTTCAGGATGGGTTGGGCTGATTTTTTCGGGTGGTTGTTCTTTCGGGAAATCTGCGTGAAGGGGGAAAAGCGGGCCACTTTTTTTCAAAACGGAATGATGCAAACGCGCTGGAACATTTTTGAAAACGCTCCCAAATATTTTGCGAACGTTTTATAGCCGCAGCAATCCCCACACAAAAGCCACCGCTACTAGAAGGGCCACCAGCCACCAGAACCAATGAATTCCGTGGGGCACAGGATTTTTCCCGCCGCCGAATTCGCGTTTGACGAATTCTTCGTAATCAGAATCTGCTTCCGGCAAACCTAATTTGTCCGCGTCCGATTCTTCGGACCAGCCGGTGTGTTCGTCCGCGCCGCATTCGGGGCAGGCTTTGGCGTTCGGCGGGACTTCCGCGCCGCAGACTGGGCAAATCTCGGGTGTCATTTGCGATTTACGATATACGATTTACGACCGTTTGGATTTTTTCAAGCGTTCGTATATCGTAAATCGCCAGCCGTAAATTCAGCCCCCAACCCCCGCGTAATCCTCATCCACTTTCAAATCCACACCCATCAATACGTAATCGTGCGAGATGGCCTGCATGTCTTTCACGTAATCCTCGAGGCGAACGAGGTTGCTGAAGCCGAGCAGCGCGAACATTTTGATCGCCGCTTCCTGTTCGCCGATGAATTCGGCTTCGACACGTTCCAAACCGAGACTGCGCGCGATCCGCACGATTTCGGTAACCATCGCGCGCGCGAGTCCGCGGCCGCGATATTTCGGCAACACGAGCACGCTCACGCGGCCGATGTGGCGTTTCCAGCCGCCCAGTTGCTGGTGCAGGGTGGCGTCGCCGACAATTTTCCCGTCCGCGATGGCGAGCAGGGGCAGATTGCGGCCGAGATCAATATGCTGGCACCATTCGCGAATCACTTCCTGCTGCGTGACGCGGTGTTTGATGAACATGCGTTCCTCCTCCGGAACAGCGAGGAAAAATTCGTGGAATTTTTTCTCGTCGTCTTTCTTGAGGGGACGGAGCGTGCATTGAAGGCCATCCTTCAAGGCGATTTTCTTGGGGAATTTTTGGAGTTCGAGTTCGAGAGACATAGGATTGCTTTCGATTCATCCCAGTCTTTGCACCAGACGCGCAGGATGTCAACTGCGCTCAGAAGCTCCAAAATCCAAGCGTCCAAGCTCCAGAGAAGCGCCAAATCCCAAGCTCCAATCTAAACATGCGGTGTTGGAGTTTGATGTCTGAAATTTCTCTGAAGCGTGGACGCTTGGGATTTGGAGCTTTTAAAACAATCTTGGCGGTTCGCCCGCAATTCCGTATGCGTGTTCGAACAGTTCTTCATCCACGCTGGCGGGATCGAGGCTCCAACGCGCGGCGAGGGAAGAAACTTTTTCGACGTTGGCGGCGGCGATTTCGGATTCTTCGAAGGTTTGATCCGGCGATTCGAAATATTGAAAACATTTCAGCCCAAATTCCGATTCCGCGCGGGTGGGAGCGCCTTGGTTCCACAGCGTTTTGCCGGCCCAGGCATAACCGCGCGTCACGAGGCCGTTTTCCACGCGCACCCAGGCGTGATGGCCGAGGACGCGATTGGCTTTGAAAAATTGCACCTGACCGAGCTTTTGGCTGAGGCTGGTCAGGAAGCGGAAGCAGACATCCACGTCATCCGCCGGATCGGGAAGGCCGGTGCCGATGATCAGCACCCAGCCTTTCACCGGCGGGGCGATAAAGAGTTTTTCATCGCCGGAAAGCCCTTCCAGCCAGGTGCAGGGCTGGACATTGTTGAGCCCAAGCGCGACTTGCACGGCGTGAACGTTCCGGCTGCGCACGGCGAGCCAGGTGGTAGGGCGTTGCACGTGGGAGGGTTTCAGCGACATGGTGAGATCCGAGAAGCTGTGAGAAAACGCTTCTTCGGCCGCGATTTGTTTCCGGCGCCAACCGGCGACCAGAAAAGCGACGAGTGTGCCCCCGACCACCGCCCCCAGGAACAGCACGATGAGCAGAGCGGGAATCAAGGTTCCAACGTTTGCCATGTTGTCAGAGTACGCTTCGCCCATATTAGTTCAATCAGACGTTAACCCCAGTTTCACTGGGTAGACAGCCCGTGTGCAGCCAGTCCAGATATCGTTGATTGCCGCCGTTTAGATTCAAAATCAAAAATTCGGGCGTATCATACGGATGTTTGTCGGTAATCAATCTTTCCAGCTTTCGCACGCATTTTGCTGTGGTCTTCAAAATCATTAGCACCTCCGAGCCGCGTTCGAGTTTTCCCTGCCAGCGGTAATGCGATTCGACGCGGGGAATGAGATTGGCGCAGGCGATGAGCCGGGCCTCCAAAGCCGCGCGGGCCAACGTGCGAGCGACTTTAATGTCGGGCGCGGTGACGAGCGCGATGCGAAATCCGGCGGAGGTCATGGTGTCCAAGGCATCTTTGCAAAAGGTTTGGCTGGCTTCAAGGGTTTGCGCGCAAAATGCAAAAATAATCTAAGAAACTGCCGACGCGCGTGTCGTACCGGTATGAAAACCAACTTGATGAAAGGAGTGGGGTTGTTGAGCGCACTGGGGATTTTGGGTTTGGTGTGGATCGCGGGGACGAAGGCGCAACCGGCGGCGGGTGGGACGGGTTCGCCATCGGTTACGACGAATTGGGTCGGATGCCTTGTGGTGGGGAAGGGTGATGCCTTCGATAACATGGCACGCGGGCCGTTTCCCACGCCCATGCGCCAGGTGCAAATCGGGTTGCGCAGCGATGGGGTGGTTGTGTGGCGAGATGCGGAAACCAGGTAGTCGGACATTGTTCGCGGGCGCAAACAATTCTTTTGCAATCGGGGGCAGGTGATCAGACTGCGCCCGATGAGAATCCTGATTGCGACCATTACGGCCGGAGGTGGACATCTGGCGGCGGCATCGGCTTTGGAGGAGGCGTGGCGTGCCGCGCGGCCGGACGATGTCGTGGAACGGATCGATCTGCTGAAGTTCTTTTCGCCGCTGCATCGGAAGATTCATTCGGACGGTTACCTGCAATTGGTCGAGCGCGCGCCGGAATTGTGGGGAATGGTTTTTGCGAAGACGGATAATCCGAAGGTGGCGCGCACCATGAATAAGTTGAAGCGTCTTTTCCCCAGCAGTTCGCGCCAGAAGTTTGAGCGGCATGTGAAGCATTTCAAACCGGATGTGGTGCTGTGCACGCATTATCTGCCGCTCGAATTGCTCGGACATCGGCGCAAGAAAGACGATTGCCCGGCACCGATGACCGTGAGTGTGATTACCGATTTCGAGGCGCATGCGTTGTGGATGGATTCGTGCGTGGACCTGTATTGCGTGGCCGCGGAGGAAACCAAAGCGCGGCTCGTCGCGCGGGGAGCGGCGGCGGAAAACATCGTGGCGACGGGGATTCCGATCGCGGCGAAATTTACTTCGAAGGTCGACCCCAAAGCGGTGCGGAAGCAATACGGGCTGCGAGATGACATGCGGGTCATGCTGGTGCTGAGCGGCGGTTTTGGCATGGGGCCGGTCGCCGAAATTCTTGAGCAACTGGACAAGGTGTCGGAAGAATTCCAAACGGTCGTGGTGACCGGACGCAACGAGGAATTGCGCCGCGACCTCGCCGCGGAGGATCGCAAGCATCCCACGCACGTGCTCGGGTTCGCATCGAACATGCATGAGTTGATGGCGATTTCGGATTTGGTGATCACGAAGCCGGGCGGGTTGACGTCGTCGGAGGCGCTGGCGATGGGCAAGCCGTTGTTTATATTGAATCCCATTCCCGGGCAGGAGGCGGCGAACAGTGATTTCCTGCTGGAACGCGGCGCGGCGGGAAAGGTGAATCGCGTGGAGGATTTGCCGTATCGGATCGAGCAATTGTTGGGCTCGAAAAAGCTGGGGCAAATGGCGTCGGCGGCGAAGGCGTTGGGACGGCCGAATGCGGCGAAGACGGTTTGTGTGGAAGTCTTAAAGCGCCTTCCGGTAAAAACGTGAACTCGAAGTCGCGGACGTGGGGTCCGCGCTCGTCAAATTTCTCCTGGGAGTCATAAAAGTGCGCCGACTGACGTCGGCGGCTACAAATAAAATTTATTGCGCCGCGTCGGCGCGCATAAGGCGCAGGCCGTAGATTCCGCCGGCGACGTTTTCTTTGCTGACGAATTTGACGGTGATGCGGCCGTTGGCGGCTTTGGCCATGGCCTGGCCGGCGATGGGATAGGTTCTTTCAAAAAATTCATCCGGCTTTTCTCCCTTGAGGGTTTCGGTGGCGATGACGATGCCGTTGACGAGGATGTCAAAGGTGCGGCCGCTGTCCGATCCAAAATAAGTGATCGCCAGTTCCGCAGCTTTTTCGCCGTGGGTGGCGAGGGTATATTGGAAGGATTGGCCGTCGCGCCAGCGGCGATCCATGGCGAGGCCGGTTTTCGTATCGTTGCCGCTTAAGTCGTGTTCCACTTCGGATTGTTGCTCGCCGATGGCGACGGAATCCAGGGTCGCGGCTTCGCGCGCAGCGCGGTGGCGTTCTTCGGAGGCGAGTTTATCGCTGCGGGCGTCGAGGTCCGCCTTGGTCGTCAGTTGCCAATACATTTGATACCGTTGATCCTCCAGCCGAAAAAATGGCAATAGCGTGATGCCATCCTTCGCCGCTGGGTCAGCGACGTCCATAATTTTGAACTCCATGGGTCCGCTCTTTTTCGCGGCGGGCACAATGTGAGAGGGCAGATCGCCAGCGCTGGCGAGCAACACCGGCACTTGATCCAGCGGAACCATCGCGCCGCTGGCGACGTGAGCCATGCGGCCATCGTCGGCGCGAAAACCGCGCATGTCGTTCGTGCCGTTGGGCGAGGCGAGCACGATCGGGCCGCGCAAAATCGCCACCCAATCCGAACCGTCCGGCAAGCGCTCCACGGTGGTGTGCATCGGCAAATCGATTTCCACGGTGTCGCGATTGTTCCATTCGCGATTCAAATCGAGGTAGGAGGAGGGGGCGGAAGTCGACTCAACGGCTTTGCCATTCACGCGCACAAAAAATTCGCTCGCTGCCACCCAGTCGGGATGGCGGAGGTGGAGAGTGAACGTGGCGGATTTTTTGAGACGCAACACCAGGCGCGTGCTTTCTTCGTCGGGGAACTTCGTTTCCTGGCGGAGTGTGAGACCGAGATTGGTGTCGGTGAGTTCGGAAGCGATGAACAGGTTCACGTAAACGCCGTCGCCGGCCTGGCCGTAGATGAATTGCCCGTAGCGGCCGGGGTTTTCCATGCCGGTGCCGACGCAGCACCAGAAGCATTCAGTGGGTTGGGAATAAACGCGGTAATGCTCGGGCCGGATGGGAGTGAAATAGACGAAGCCGGGCGTGTCGGGATCGATGGACGCGAGGATGTGATTGTAGAGAGCGCGTTCGTAATAATCCGCGTAGGCGGCGCGGGGCTGGCTGGCGAAGAGTTGCTCGGTCAGGCGCAGCATGTTGTAAGTGTTGCACGTTTCCGGACCTTCGCGGCTCTGCAGCATGCCCTGGAAATTGTTGGTGGGATTGAAATGTTCGGACACGCTATTGCCGCCGAAGGCGACGGTGCGATGGCCGGTGACGTTCGCCCAAAAATAGCGCGCGCCGGTGTCCGCTTCCTTATCGCCGGTCAACGTCGCGATGCGTTCGAGGCCGATGACTTTGGGAATCTGCGTGTTTGCGTGCAGGCCGGTGAGATGATCTTCCTGGTGCTCAAGCGGGCCGAGAACCGCCTGGTGGCAGAAACGGCGCGAGAGCTTGAGATATTTTTCGTCGCCGGTGATGGAATAAATGTCCGCGAGCACTTCGTTCATGCCGCCTTGCTCGGTGCCGAGCATCTGCTGCATCTGGGTGTCGGACAAACCGGCCGTGATGTGATCGCACCAATCGCCGAGAGCGATGAGGATATTGCGCGCCTTTTCGTTTCCGGCGACGAGGTAGGCGTCGCGCAGGCCGGCGAAGGTTTTGTGCAGGTTATACCACGGCACCCATTTGCCGCGGAATGCCTCGATGTGGCCCTCGGAAATTTGTTTCCAGAACGCGTGACTGTCCGGCACGCCGCCGACGTAGCCGTCGCCGTTGGTGCGCTGGCAAATTTCCAACTCGTCGATCATGTAATCCAAGCGGCGGTGCAGTTCGCCGTTTTTGTCGTGGCCGGCGGCGATCATGTCCGAGAGTGCGGAGAGATAGTGTCCGGCAGTCTGGCCGCCGAGGCCTTCGCCTTCCCAATTGCCGTAGTGCGGCTTTTTTGGCTGCAACCCGGCTTCCGTCCGGAAGGGCGCGAGCAAACGATCGGGGTCGAGGGCTAGCATGTATTTGCGGTCGGCATCCGCGGCCTTGGTGAACGGGCTTTCGAGCAGGCGGACGGCGGACAGTGGATAGAGTTTGGCCGGAGTTTGTGGTGAAATGGCCACGGTTTTCGGTTCTGCCGCGTGGGCGACGAGGATGGGAAGCGAGGCGAGGAGCGCGGCGGCGAAGCAATGGCGTGCGAACATAGATATGAGATACCGGCAAATGGCGTGGCGCTCAAAGCATTTTGCGGAGGATAATTGGAGGGGGTGCCGAACTACGATCTGGCACGATCGGGCACGACGGACGTTGATAGGCAGTAGCTTGCGATTGCACGACGGGACCTCGATCGTGCGCGAGAGGCGTGATGGCGTCGGGTTTTGGGGCGGTGAAAATGAATTCATGCGTGGCAGGCGGTTTTGACGCTTGCCGACTGCCAGTCGGCGATACAGCAAGCTGTCAGCCCGCGCTACGAGGAATGATCGGTAACTGTTTTCCATTTAGTCCCTTCCCTTTTTGTCTCCTTTGCGGGCTCGTTATATCATGGGTGTCAAGGCACGGAGCGGCTGGCTGGTTCTAAAGTTCGAAAGCGCCATCGTCGCTGCACTTTGCGGCCGCACTACAAAGTTGGCTGGGTTTGAATTGCATTTCTGGTGGTTACGGGTAACCCTTCGTTGAGAGCTGTTTCCTCGTTACCGCCAACTTAAATTGAGCAACCACACTGGACTTTATGGGGTCATGCGCCGGGTGATCGGGGTAGCGCTCGGGTTTTATTTTCGGCGCATCGAGCGGTTTCACGTTGAGCGCGTGCCGGTGAGCGGGCCGGTGTTGTTCGTTTCCAATCATCCCAATTCGTTGACGGATTCGTTTGTGATCGGGAGTTCGGTGCCGCGCAAGGTGAATTTCATCGGGACCGTGCAACTGTTTCAATTCAAGCCGGTGAAATGGCTGCTGAGGCAGTGCGGCGTGATTCCGATCAATCGCGTGAAGGATAATCCGAAGGCGATGCGCAGTGTGGCGGATACGTTTGAGGCCGTTTACGCGGTGCTGGAACGCGGCGAGGCTGTGGGGATTTTTCCGGAGGGCATCACATACGATGATTCGGCGTTGAAGGAGGTGAAATCCGGCGCGGCGCGCATGGCGTTGGAATTGGAAAATCGGCATGGCGGGAAGCTGGGTTTGCGCGTGGCGCCGGTGGGGTTGACGTATTCCGCGAAGGAAATTTATCGCAGCTATGTGCTGGCGAATTTTGGCGAGCCGATTCTGGCGGCGGAATTTCTCGAGGGTTACGGCGAGCGACGCAAGGAGTGCATCGTGCGGCTGACGGAGGAAATCGAGCGGCGGATTCAATCGCTGATTGTACACATTCCGAAGCTGGAGGAGACGCGAGTGGTGGAGGGCGTGAAGCGGCTTTATTTCGATGAATTGCTGCTGGGAGATCGCATCGCGATTGATCCGGCGGCGAAGCAGGCGAGGGGATTGATGCTGGCGCAGCAGGTTGCCGAAGCGGTGGATCGCGTGTATCGCACGCAACCGGAACGCGCGGCGGCATTCGCGGCGAAGCTGAATTTCTACGAACGCTGGCTGGCGCGGTTGAGCATTTCCAACGACGCGCTCGAAATATTTCCGCAGACGAAAAGGCTGGCGGGTCAAACGGCGGAATGGGCGTTTATTGCCATCGTCGGGGCGCCGATTGCGCTGTATGGGTGGCTGCATCGGTTGATTCCGTTTGCGTTGGTCAAATGGTCGGCGCACAAGTTTACGATGGAGGGAAAACGCAAGGCGCAGGCGTCGACGACGGCGATTGCGGCGGGAGCGGTGGGGTTTGGGGTTTGTTACGGGATTTATATCGCGATATTCCAATGGATTTTCGGCTGGCCGGCGAGTTTGTGGTATGCGCTGTCGTTGCCGGTGACGGGAATTCTGGCGCATTATTATTTGCGCGAGGTGCGGCGGCTGTGGGCGGCGGTGCGGACGACGATGGTGTTGTTGCGCGCGCCGCTGGCGGCGAAACGATTACTGGCGATGCGGGCGGAGTTGATTGGGGAGATTGAGGCGGTAAGGGGGGAGCAGGGGAAGGAAGTCATTCCGTAGCTGGCGGGCGGGGCATTGCAAATGACTCATTTAACATTTGAAATTTCAAATTGTGTCGCGCTCTCCGATGTTCGATTGCCTGAAGCCAAATCCAGCGGAAGGCGAAGCGGCGCGGTAATTGGGCGGCTGGAATATCGCGAAAAGCGGCAGAGGGCTCTGAGCATTACTCACATCTCAACTTCATTATTGAATCCCAAAGGGATTCCGCAGTTGGCGGCAAAAAGCCCACCAACCCCACCCGGGTTGCGGCGCGAAAGGCTTTCGATGCAACCCCTTCAGGGTTGAATACGGTTTTACGAGCCACCTCCCAGGGTAGCCTCGCAGACTCGGCAACCCTGGGCTGATTGACTGAATCCCTTTGGGATTCCTGAAAAGATTGAACATGATGTGGGTAATGCTCAGAGCCCTCTGCCGCTTTGGGCATGAGATATCTACGTGTCGAAATTTGTTGAGGCTCGTCAATCGTAAATCGTATATCGTAAATCGACATGCCGAAAACGGATTACATTGAATTGCCGACGGGGGAGAAGATTTCCATTCTTTACGAGGATCGCTCGGTGCTGGCGATCGACAAGCCGCGTGGGTGGATGCTCGTGCCGGCTTCGTGGCAAAAGACGAATCGCAATTTGCAAATGGCGATTACGTCGTCCATCGCGGCGAAGGATTTTTGGGCGCGGTCGCGTAATTTGAAATTTCTGCGGTTCGTGCACCGGCTGGATGGCGACACGACGGGAATTTTATTGTTCGCCAAGAGCAACGGCGCGGTGAACACGTTCGGCGATATGTTCGAGGGCCGAAAAATGGAGAAGACGTATCTGGCGGTCGCGCATGGCGCGCCGAAAGAAAACGAGTGGGTTTGCCGGTTAAAGCTCGGGCCGGATTTGGATCAACTGGGAAAAATGCGAGTGGACCCGCACGAGGGCAAGGAGGCGGAGACGACTTTTCGCGTGTTGCAGGTGGTGGGCAATGCGGCCCTGATTGAAGCGCGGCCTTACACGGGGCGGACGCATCAGATTCGTGTGCATTTAGCGGAGTCGGGGCATCCGATCGTGGGTGATGAAATGTATGGTTCGCCGGCGCGGAAGGAATTGGGGCTGCGGGCGATTGGGTTGGCGTATCAGGACCCGTTTACGAAGCGGCCAGTGAAGATTCGCGCGCCGATCGAGGAGTTTTGCCGGAGGTATGGGTTCCAAGCGCCCGATTTGAATGGCGGGGTACGCCCGTCTTCGGGCGCAGCGCAGTGATATGCCAGGGCTGGGAGATAATGCCGATTATCGATCCGTGCGATGCATCCGAGATACTCGCTTCGCTCGCCGCGCTCCGCGCGAAAATGATGGGTTGAGGGGACTTTTTACCCGGGGTAGCCCTCTAAGAATCGGGCAACCCCGGGCTGGAGGCTTCAACACCTTTGGTGTTGCCAATATGCCGCGCTACGCGGAAGAGAATCTTGTAACTGAGGTCGTGCGTAGCACTAGCCTGACTCCGCGCTAGAACTTGAGATGAATTTTGCTAAAGCCGAATTTCTGCTCTTCAAATCCTCGCCGATTCACGGTACGGGCGGGTTTGCGCGCGCTGATATTCCATCCGGTGCGCGCGTGATTGAGTATGTGGGTGATATTATTTCGAAACAGGAATCACTCGCGCGGTGTGAGCGGAGCAATGAATATATTTTTGCGATTGATGAGGAGCATGATTTGGACGGCAATGTGGATTGGAATCCGGCGCGATTTTTGAATCACAGTTGCGAGCCGAATTGCGAGGCGCAGTTTCTGGAGGGGCGCATTTGGATCGTTGCGATTCGCGATGTGAGGGCGGGGGAGGAGTTGACGTTTAATTATAGTTACGACCTGATTGATTATCGCGAGCATCCGTGTCGTTGTGGGGCGAAGGCGTGTGTGGGTTATATCGTGGCGGAGGAATTTTTCGAGCACGTGCGGCGGCAGGGGGGCTCGCATCTCGACGCGGAAAACCGCTGAAGCGGTTGAAGACGTTCTCTAACGTTTGCAAACACCCAGCTAAAGCAGGGTGTTAATGAGAGGGTCACGCGGCGAGGATCGTTGGAGACTTCGGGAGATTTTGAAGTTTATTCATTGTGAGAATTGAAGCGGCGTGAACGCCGCGCTCCTGGCAGCATCCGCAAAACTCCGTAATGGAACGGTATTGACGGGCGTTATGGGTTTGTTACAAATAGCGGCACTCAGTTGAACAAACAGTGCTGGTGTCCGAAGACAGACTGTCAGTAAACCTTAAACGACATTCAGTGATCCTGCCGATGCAGTCCTCCACGCGGTTTTTTTAACGAGACTTCTATTATGAATCCCACCCGGCTCTTCGTAGGCAACTTGTCCTACCAGACCATGGAAAATGATCTTCAGGATTATTTTGCCCAGGCTGGCGCTGTCAATTCGGTCAATCTCATGATGGACAAAATGACCGGCAAATCCCGCGGCTTTGCTTTCATTGAGTTCGCCAACTCGGAGGATGCGAACAAAGCCATCGAGCAATTCCACAATAAGGACTTTCAAGGCCGGGCCTTGACGGTGAATATCGCGCGTCCGCGCGAGGAACGCGCTCCGCAACAGCGCTGGAGCGGGGGCGGCGGTGGCCGCGATGGCGGGGGATACGAGCGCCGCGAGCGCCGTTAATCCGGGCGGAAGTGTTTTGGCCGGACTTGCGGGCAAATTGCCTGCCGGTCCGGCTTTGTTTTTTTGTTCCTCGCGATCCATGGTACTTACAAAAAAGAGATCTATGGTTTTAATTCCGCGGCAACCGAGATGCTCGCTGCGCTCGCCTCGCTACGCTCGAAATGGATGGGTTTAAAGGGCTGCTCGTTACCCAGGGTAGTCCTCGCAGACTCGGGCAACCCTGGGCTAGATGCTTCAACACCTTTGGTGTTGTCAGAATGCGCGCTTCGCGCGGTATAAAGTGGCCGTGAGATTTACGACAACGATTGTATAACAATGCATACGAGGATTTGAAAATGCCAGAAAATGGGGATAACCATTAGGTAAGAATCTGGTGGAAAATTTTGAGGGCGGGTTCTTGTTTTATTGATTAAGAGTTTGACAGTGCTTAACGCCAAATTATCTTGAAGCAAAGCTATGGCCGAAATTCCCTCGAATATTCCAGGCGCACCGCAGGGTGCGGAGCCGATGAAGAAGTCCACCGGCAAGGTGCAGCCGAAAAAAGAAACGGTGCGCATCAATTTGCCGCCGAAGCCGTCTGCGGCGCCGACGATCAAGTTGCCCACGTTGCCGCCCGGCGGACCGACCGGCTTGCCGTCCATGTCGCCACCCGCCGCCGCCGCTCCCGCCGCCGCCCCGGCTGCTCCGCGCGCCGCTGCGCCGGCGCCGATGACGACGCAGCGTCCGACCTCCGTTCCCGCGCAGTCGGCGGCGCAACGTCCGGTCGCTCCCGCGGTTGCTCCCCGGCCGCAGACAATCGGCACCGTGGATAAAGTTCTGGCCATCCTGGCTTTGGTCGCGGCGCTGGCTGCTGCCGGCACGACGGTTTACCTCGCGTTTTTGTTCAAGGACACGGTTTAAGGATTAAAGGATTTTATGGCGTCGCCGAATATCGTTGTTTTGACCCAGGAGAATTTTGCGAGTGAAGTGTTGCAATCCACGACGCCGGTGCTTGTGGATTTTTGGGCCGAATGGTGTGGACCGTGCAAGGCGATCACGCCGATTCTCGGCGAACTGGCTGATGAATACGAGGGCCGCGTGAAGATCGGCAAGGTCAACATTGACGAGCAGCAAGGCCTCGCCTCCGAATACGGCATTCGCGCGATTCCCACGCTGCTGCTCTTCGACAAGGGCCAGGTGGCGGACCAGATTGTTGGCCTGCGCAGCAAGCGCGATCTGAAGGCCAGCTTCGACCGCGTGGCGGTCTAGCGCTCCGGACCCTAAACGGGTTATGCCTTTCATCGTCACGCCCAGCGAACTCAATCGCCGGGCGGATTTTTATCATCAGCTCCAGCAACTGACTTCCGCCGGGCTGGGCATTGTCCACTCCCTCGATCAGCTCCAGAAAAATTCTCCGTCGCGACGTTATCGCGTTGCGACCGGACATTTGCTGGGGTTGATTCAACGGGGGCAGGCGCTCGGCGAATCGATGCGCGCAATTCCCGATTGGCTGCCGGATTTTGATATTACGCTCATCGAGGCGGGGGAACAAAGCGGGCGGCTCGATCGGTGCTTCCGCATGTTGGGGGATTATTATGTTGAGCGCGCGAAGGTGGCCCGGCGGGTTATTGGCGGACTGGCGTATCCCGCGTTTTTGCTGCATATGCTCGCGTTCGTTGCCGCGCTGGTGCTCTTTTTCTGGTTTCCACTTGTCATTGCCGTGCTGCCATTAGTGGGATTGCTGGTGGTTTACGTGGTGACATTTGGGTTGATTTATTCCACGCAAAACAAACACAGCGAAGCGTGGCGCGCGAAGGTGGAATTTTTGCTCGGCATGATTCCGCTGGTGGGCAAAGCGCGGAGGCATCTGGCGGTGGCGCGATTATCCGCGGCGCTCGAGGCGCTGATCAGTGCGGGCGTGAGTATTATTGAAGCCTGGGTGCTGGCGGGCAGAGCCAGCGGTTCGATGGCGCTGCAAAGGACGGTGGATTCGTGGATCCCCAATTTGCGGGCGGGAAAAACGCCGGCGGAAATGCTCCAGCAAACGCGCAAGTTTCCCGACATTTTCACGAGCCAATACGTCGCGGGCGAAGTCAGCGGCAAGTTGGACGAGACGCTGGAGCGGTTGCGGGATTATTACCAGGAAGACGGCGGGCAGCGAGTCCGCACGCTGTCACGATGGGTTCCCTTGAGCATTTACCTGCTGATCCTGATTGGCGGCGGCGGGTTTGTAATTTGGTTCTGGATCACGTACTTCAACAAGGTTTCGGAGGCGGTGGGCGGGTTTTAGTGGCACGGGCGTCTCGCCCGTGCGGATCGAAACGTGGGTAGAAGTTGTGAGACAGCCGCGTCAGTCGTTCCTTCGGAACAATTCAAACGGTCCCGTTCAATTGTAAAACCTTCAGCGAATCACCAGTTTTTGCGTAGTTTTTGAGATGCTTGTGTCTTTCGGTTCGCACGGGCGGGACGCCCGTGCCACTAAACGAAGCTTGCACTCGGGACGCGAGCCAATAGTTTTGTGCGAATGAATTTACAAGAAATTCTGTCCGATGAGAGCCTGCGGCGCCGCGAGTTTCCGGTGGCGGAGAAGAAAATTTTTCTCGCGCACGCGGGCGATTGTCCGTTGCCCAGGCGCGTGGCCGATGAAGTCGCGGAATACGTGCAACGCGCGACGACTAATGACCAGGAGCGCTTTGTTTACCCGCAGATTCTTACCGACGGACGCAAAATTATCTCCGGGCTGTTGAATTGCCAACCGGAGGAAGTGGCGTTTGTGGGGCCGACCTCGCTCGCGTTGAGCTTTGTGGCGAGCGGACTCAAGTTCCGGCGCGGCGATAACGTCCTCGTTTATTTCGACGATTATCCTTCGAACGTTTACCCGTGGACGGCGCTGGCGGAGCAGGGCGTGCAGGTGCGGTTGATGAATACCAAAGCGCTGGGCACAATTCGGGCCATCGATGTGATGGGGCAGGTGGATGAAAACACGCGGCTGGTGGCGCTGGCATCGTGCCATTTCATCAGCGGCTGGCGCATCGAGATCGAGAAGATCGGAAAATATTTGCGGCAGCGCGGCATTTTGTTTTGCGTGGACGCGATCCAGACGGTCGGCGCGTTTCCGACGACGGTGGAATATATCGATTTCCTGGCGGCGGATGCGCACAAGTGGATGCTGGGGCCGTGCGGGGCGGGCATCATGTATGTTCGGCGGGAAGTGCAGGAAAAGTTGAACCCGCCGATTTACGGCTGGCACAACGTGAACAACCCGAATTTTGTGGCGCAGGAATTGATTGAGTTCCGCAATGACGCGCGCAAATACGAGGCCGGCACGTTCAACCTGCTGGGCATTGTTGGATTGCTGGCGGGGTTGAATTTGCTGATGGAAATCGGTGTGGAAAACATCGCGCGCGAACTGCTGCGCAAACGCAAGCTGCTCGTGCCGGCGTTGCAGGGCAAGGGCTACACCGTGCTGAACGCGGATGCGCCGATGGAGAACGCCAGCGGCATTGTTTCATTTTATACGCCCGGCAAGGATCTCGGTCCCGTGCATCAGAAGTTGTGGGATGCGAACATTGTCACGTCGCTGCGCGTGGATCGCAAAGCGCAGAATTACATCCGGCTATCGCCGCATTTTTACAACACGGATGAGGAGTTGGGGAAGGTGCTCGAACTGGTTTAGGTGGGGGCGCGTCGCTCCGCGCGCGCCGTTTGGTGGCAGTGAAATGACGGCGCGCGCGGAGCGACGCGCCCTACCAACCGGGGGCGATTTGGCGCTGCGAGAACTATTTCGCTCGCAGCAACAGCACGGGGACGCTGATGTTGTGCTGCACGCGGCTGGCGGTGGTGCCGAAAAATAAGTCGGCGAAGAATCGATGACCGTGGGTGCTCATGGCGACGAGATCGCAGCTGTTGCTTTTGACCCATTTCACGATTTCAGTCGCGGGATCGCCAAAGGCCAGTTCGAAATCGGCGTTGATTCCTTCCGCGGAAAATTCGCCCCGGATTTTTTCCAGGTAGGCGGTGTCTTCGTTGATTTCGGGGCTGACGGCGTCTTTTCCGTACGTGCGCGCGGCCCAGCCGTCGGCCACGTGAAATAAAACCACCCGGCTCGAGCCCAGCTTGGCGAGCGGCTTGACGTGGTCGATCATCGCGCGGTCGGTGGGCGTGCCGTCCAAGGTCAGTAGAATGGTTTTATACATGGCAGCCTTTCCCGAACAGAATGGCTAAATCGTTTCCAAAAACAAATTTCTCCGATAAAAGACCGAAGCTTCGCCCCCTGAACCCTGAAGCACCACCTCTCCCCAGCCCTCTCCCCCGCTTCGGGACGGAGAGGGTGACGGAGCGTTGTGGGTTCTTAGGTGGCTTCACAAAAATTTGATGTTTTCTTGGAACTGTTCCTTCACACGCTTTATGGGCCGAAAATTACCTGCCAGGCGGATTTGAGGGATTCGGGCAGGCCGTACGCATCCAGGGCGGTAATAACTATCGCGCTGCCCCAACCCGCAAGCAACAAAAACCAGCCGAGCTTCCAGGCGCCCATTCTTTTGCGGGAACTGGTGAATTGCAACAGCGGAAACATCGCGAACGGCAGTTGGAGCGCGAGCACGACCTGGCTCAAGGTGAGCAGATCGTTCACGCTGCCGTCGCCGCGGATGCCGATCACGAGGATGGCGGGAATGATGGCTAAAAGGCGCGTGATCAGTCGGCGCAACCACGGACGCATGCGCCAGTGCATGAAGCCTTCCATGACCACCTGGCCGGCGAGTGTGCCGGTGATGGTGCTGCTTTGGCCGCTGGCGAGCAGGGCGATGACGAATAAGGCGCTGCCCGCCGCGGTGCCGAGCAGCGGCGCGAGCGTGAGGTAAGCCATGCGAATCCAATCGGTGTCCGCGCCAAAGGTCACCACGCCGCCCCCGGCGATGGTCACGCTGGATTTGCCGTAGAACACGAGCGCCGCGAGCACCAGGATGGCCGCGTTCACCAGGAAAGCGACGGTCAGCGCCGCGACGGAATCGATGCTGTTGAAACGAATCGCGCCGCGAATGGAGGCTTCGTCTTTCTGAAATTTCCGGCTCTGGACCAGCGCCGAGTGCAGGTAAAGATTATGCGGCATGACGGTGGCGCCGATGATGCCGATGGCCACAAAGATCATGCCGGGTTTGGCGAGGCTGGGCGTGATGAGAGCGTGACCCATTTCCAGCAGGTCCGGGCGCGTTTGCGGGAGCACGAAAATTTCGATCAAGTAACAGGCGGAAATGGTGGCGACGAGCACGAGCACGACGGCTTCGATGGTGCGCATCCCGAAGCGTTGCAGGGTGAGCAGCAGGAGGACATCGAAACCGGTGATGACGACGGCCCAGAGCAGGGGAATGTGGAACATGAGGTTGAGCGCGACGGCGCTGCCGAGCACTTCCGCGAGATCGCAGGCGCCGATGGCCATTTCGCAGAACAGCCACATCGGCCAGCGCGTCCAGCGCGGATACCAATCGCGACAGCATTGGGCGAGATCTTTGCCGGCCACGACGCCCAACCGCGCGGCGATGACCTGCATGAAAATGGCCATGAGGCTGGCCAGCGCGACGACCCAGAGGAGGCCGTATTTGAATTGCGCGCCGGCGGCCAGGTCCGTGCCCCAATTGCCGGGGTCCATGTAACCGACGCTGACGAGAATGGCGGGGCCCACGAACGCGCGCCATTGTTTCCAAAATCCCGCAGTGCTGTGCGGGACGTCCACGGTGCCGTGCATGCCTTCCAACGAGGGGTGGCTCGTTTCAGAGGGGGGCTGGATTTGGTCTTTTGGATTTTCTGGAATCATTTTGCGCCGGCTAAAACCGGACGGTTATTCCTGAGAACACATGCGCGGTATCGGCAGCGGACGTGAGCCCGATATTGCAACCACAATCCAACTGCACATTCTTCGTCAGCAGAAATTCCAAGCCGAGGTCCGCGGTGCCAATCCATTGGGAAGGGGATTCCGTGCTGATGTTGCTGAAGAATTCCAGGTAGCCGCTGAGATTGCCAACAATCGCATGGTCGATGGTGACGGAGCCGATGAATTCCGCATGATACCCATGGTCAACTTGGTTCTGAAAAATTCCGGCGCCGACTTCCGTTCCCAATTCAAAGTTTGCGGGCAATTCCACTGATAAGGGAAAAAGGATCCCGCCTTCCACGGCGTCATTGCCGAGTTGGCTGGTGCTGGTGGGAAATTTTACGTAAGGCAACAGCGCGAAGGCAGTTTTGCCGCCGTCATTGCCCCACAGGTTGATTTTCAAGCGTGTGGTAAAATCGCCGAAGCCGGATTGGTTGGCCGCGCCGTTGGAACGGTCCCGGGTGTGGCTCTGAAGGTAATTGTCATACACAAACTGCAGATCCACGTTATTCAACAAACCCATCTTGAGATTGAAGGGAGCGATATTCCAGGCGTCCAGCGTTTTGCCGTCGGTTTTGTTGTAAGTGAAATTCGCAAAGTCCATTTCGAGTTGAAAATGCCCGGCATCGACTGTATGAGGATTCTCGGTGGCATCCGGGCGGTCGGGTTCCAGTTCGCGCATCAAAGGCTGTGGGACGGGGTTGAAAAGAGAGTAGCCCCACTTGTCCGGTGAGGCGTCATTTTCCACCGCGCTGACGATCCCCGGCACGAGGCAGAACGGAAGGACGACCGCCAGCAACCTGAATCCGGTTTGACCCATTACAATGGAAGAATTGCCACAAATTAGGTTTAAGGTCAACTATAAAAGTTAGACTTGTCTAATATGCTCGCAATTGTGCCTAGGTTATTTGGATTGTAGGATGCGTTATGCGACCAACGGATATTCAGCAGATCGGCGCGGAGCTGGCGGTGAAATGGGATGATGGGACGGAGACGTTTGTGCCCCTGGAGGCGCTGCGGCGGCATTGCCCGTGCGCCGGATGCAAGGGCGAGGTGGACATCATGGGCAACCTTTATAAGAACCCGGCGAAGCCGCTCACTACCGAGGCGTTTCGGTTGGTGCGCATCATGAATGTGGGCGGTTACGCGGTGCAGCCGGTCTGGGCGGATGGGCATTCCACGGGGCTCTTTTCCTACGAATATTTGAAGCGGGTAGGGGAGGCTGCAGACGGAGTTTCGGAAGAATAATTAGAGTGGTTGTCAAAATGAATTTCCGAGTCGAAGGCAGAAGAACATCCAACATCCAACATCCAATATATTTGCCCCCTGACCCACGGGCATCACTTCTTCCAACCTTCCACTATAGCGATTGCCAAAATAGATTTCCGGATAGAAGGCCGAAGCTTCGCCCCCTGAACCCTAAGCCCCACCTCTCCCCTGACCCTCTCCCCCGCTGCGCGGCGGAGAGGGAGACGGAGGCTGTGGATGGTTCGAACGCTTCACAAGATGTCGGGGTTCTCGACTGAGCCGTTCTTTTCGGAAATCTATTTTGGCAATCGATATAAATCCGGCGAACCCCAGACGTCGTTTCGGAGATCTACGTCATTTTGGAAAATCTGTTGGGAATCGCCGGGGGCAAAAAAAAAGCCGCCCGAGGTCGGGCGGCTTGAAGTTTCAGAGTTTTTTTACTGCAAGGTCGCAGTGAAGTTCACCAGGTTGAGGGGCTCTTCGATGCCCTTGGTCTTCGCGGTGGGGCCGAACTTGGTCGGTTTGAGGGGGCCCATCATGGTGCGCATGGTGCCGTCGTTGTTGACGAAGATAAAGCCCATCTGCTTTTGATGCGATACCATGGCGACGCCGCTGAATTGGTAACCTGCGCCGAGACCGTTCGTGGTAAAGTACATGTTCGGGAAATTAGCGATGTCCGGGAAATCCGAGGGGAAGGGATTGCCGGTCGAGAACGAGGCGAGGCTGAAAAACTCGTTCTGCGAAAGCCCGTTTTCCTTTTTGCTGCCGATCCAGTCTCCGGAGACGTCGGCGCCGGTCTGTGCTGCCACGCCGCTATAAGTCACCTTGCCGAACGTGGTCGTGCACAACAGCGTCAGCCGTTTGGCGAGCACCGAGGTGCCGGAGAAGCTGACGGCATTGGTGTTCTCCGCCGTGCCGACCTGGGTGGTGAAGTTGGTATTGGCCAGCGTGTATTCCTGGTTGAAGCCGGGGGCCGGGTCGGGCCACGAGATCGTGACTGCCTGGCTGGCCTGACCGTTGGTGAAGGCGACCGTCACATTGGTGGTGTCGAGACCATCCTGGCTGTTGACAAGGAAGTACGAGTTTGTCGACGCGAAATAATTCGTGACGATCGAAGTGACGTTCAGCGCCTCGCTGAAGAAGCCGAGGATTTTGCCCCTGGAATTGCGGGTCCAGGTGCCATCAATGGGACCGAATCCGAAGATGACATTTTTCACCACGGTGTTGGTGGAGCCGCCGCCGCTGCCATCGCGGCCGACGTTCCCGCCACCGCGGCCCACAACGATGAGGTTGGTATTCGCGGGAAGGGCAGCCAGGAGCTGGTAGCCGCGAAACGTGCCGTCGTTCGAAAAGGTGATAAACGCCATGCCGCGCTGGCCGGCGCCGCTGGAAATCAAGTCCCACGTGAAGGAGCTTCCCGTGGAAGGATCGGCCGAGCCGGCGCGGCTGGTTTGAGCGGACGCGCCGAGGAGCAGCGCGGCCACCGCCATGCCCCTCAGGGAGAGGCTGGACAGGAGGATTTGTTTCAGAGTTTTCATAGGCATCTCAAAGAATCCCAAATTCCGGTTTATTCTTGCGTGGCGTAACCGCCGTGCACAACGCTATGCCAGTCCACCGGTTTTCCACTGTCCCACGCGGACCAGGGTTTCTCTTCCGTGGTCTGGAGCGGGGTCTTGAGGAATGAGCTCTTGGTCGGTTGATAATCGTCGTCGGTGACAATCGTGGGCGTGATGAACACGAGCAGATTGTTTTTCTGGCGTGATTTGCTGTCGCTGCGGAAGGCATTGCCGATGAAAGGAATGTCGCCGAGGACGGGGACCTTGGTGTTGGCGGTGCGGGTGTCGTCCTGGACGAGGCCGCCGAGCACGAGGGTGTTGCCGCTCGGGACCATGACTTTCGTCTCCATGCGGCGCACATCATATTCGTCCGCCTGCGAGGTCGAGCCATTCACGACTTTGGTGACGGTGTCGAACACGCGGGACACTTCCGGTTCAACCGTGAGGTTGACGTAGTTGTTGGCGGAGATGCGGGGCGTGACATGCAGGATGATGCCGAGGTTGGTGTAAGTGATGGTCGAACCGCCGGTCGTATTCGCGGTGCCGGCCGTCACGTTGATGATGGGCGTGGCGCGGGTGACCGAGAGTACGGCGGGCTCGTTGTCCAACGTCACGGTGCGCGGAGCGGAGATGACGCGGGCTTCGGAGTTCTGGTTGATGAACGAGAACACGGCGTTCACGCCGTCCGCATCCAGGAACGCGGTGGCGGGATTAAAACCTTTGGCGGTATCAAACAATGCCTTGGGGAAGGTCTGGGACAAGGTGTTGTTGGCCGAGAGGGAAGGGGAATTCACCTGCAGGTTGTTGCCGAACGCGAGGTGCTGGGCTTGCAGTGTGCCGGTCCAGTCGAGACCTTTGACCGTGCTCGGGTTGATTGAAGTTTCGAGCAGGCGCGCTTCGATCAACACCTGTTTGGTCGGCGTGTCGAGGCTGGCGACCATTTTGTCGATGGCGTCGATTTCTTTTTCCGTGGCGAGGATCACCAATTGGCTGGTGCGGACGTCGCCCATGACCTTGCTGCGTTTGTCGACGAGCGCGGTGGAAGCGGCCACGAGCATGTTGCTCGGGCTGGAGTATTTGAGCTGGATGATTTTGTTCAAGAGCGGATCGGGAGCGGCGGGGTCGCGGACGGTGATGCGCGCGATCTTGGTCTTGGGATCTTCAATCAATTGCAGGCTGTAAGTGGTGAGCAGGGTGGTGAGCGCCTGTTCGGCTGTCACATTTTCCCAACGGATAGAAATATTCGGGACAGTCGTTTTGCCATCGGGGCCGACGGGTCCGAACGTGACTTTCGGGTCGAGGATGTAATTCAACCCGGCCTGGCGCGCCAAATTCTTGATCGCGTCCGTTAATGGGACTTCGTCCATGACAATGGTCGGAATCACGACGGCGGCGACCACCGGTTCGGCGTTGGTGCCGGTGGCTTCGACGGGCACGATGGTCGTGGCGGCGGAGACAGTGTCGGCCTGGGAGGGCGTTGGGGTTGTGGCCGGGGCGGCGGCGGGCGTGGCAGCGGCGGGCGCGGCGGCGGCTGGAATGGTTGCGGTGTCAACGGCGGCGGAGTTGGTTGTCACCACCACATTGGCAGTCGCGTCAGGTGTCACCGTTGTCGCCGGCGCGGCCGTAGTGGAGTTGGTGGACAAATCAATCGGCGCGTATACAGGCTGCGCGCCGGCGCGGAAGCATGCAGGTCCAACGGCGATCAACAAGGCCGCCAGGCCGCAGGTCGAGATGGTTTTCAGATCACTAGTTTTCATTCGTTTTACATTTCTCTGAGTTGAACCGGCAATTTTCATCGATAACCCTTGAGCAGACGCGGTGCCAACCTTCTGATTGCAATCTCTGATAGTGTCCTCGTTTGAGTTTTCAGGCAGTGTTTGTCCTGCTATAAGACGCATCAAACCAGCACCTTTTGCTTTTTACGGGGAAACGAGAAATTAGAAATCCGACCGCAGGCGCAATTCGCGCCGTTCGCCCGAGACCTCGATGATCGCGGAGTTGGTCGTAATGTCCACGCAATGGACGAGCAGGCGGCCACAATCGGTCACGATCTCGGCGTCCTCGCCGGGAGCCATGGTGCGGCCATTGACCATTGCCAACGGACTGGACGGCGTGCCGGACAAGCCCTTTAAAGTGAGGCAATCCATGCCCGTGGCTTTGGGCTTAACAACTGCCGGCGCCGCTTCGGCCCTGGCCCATAGCCGGTCGGACTTCGGAAAGAACGGATCGATTCCCTCGGTTCGGTTCGCCGGCAGGGTGAAGACCGATTGGGGAATCGCATTGGTGGAAGCCGGGGCAGTTTTGGCCGGCTCCGCCTGCGTGCCGAGCGGCGCGGCACTGAGGGCCAGCAGGGTGACAGTGCTGAAGAAATAAAATGACTTTTTCATGGATTGCTGGAGGTGCGGGCGCCGGCGCTGGCGACCAGGGAGACGATATCCATTCTAAACGCCAACGTTTCCTTGGTTTCGGGTGTGGTGACCACGCCCGGCATCAGGTCCAGGTTCAGAACGCGGGACGTAGGGAATTGGTTTTCGAAATCGGACAGAAATTTTCCCAGGTCATGATAGTGCGCCGTGCCGGTGATGGAGACGGTCACCTGGCGGTAGGGGAATGACGGCAACAGATTCACCGCGGTGTCACCGCCGTTGGGCGTGAATTGGGTGATTTGGATATTATAATTGGTGCGGAACTGGCGAATCGTGTTGACCAGCGACAGGTAGAGATCGCCGGAGGGCATGTCGCGCTCCTCGTTGGTGAGTTGCTTGTTGACCACCTGTAATTGGGATTCGGTCAGTTTGCTGTTTTTACTCGTGTTTTCGATTTGCGCGAGCTTGTCGGAATCATCGATTTTTTTAGCCGCGAGGGTTCGCAGCGCTTCCTGTTGGGAGCGGATGACGCTGAACCACAGGCCGGCGATAACCGCCGCCGAGACAATGGCGACCAGAATCAACTGACTGCGTTTTTCTTTGGAAAGCTTGTTCATCGTGTTTTGTCCGGAAGCCGGGCTTCGAGGGTGAAGGGCACAAAGGTTTTTCCATCCGTATCGGATTGGGGAACGAGCGAGGTCGTTAACCTGAAATCATTGGTTCGTGAAGCGATGAGCGAGTGCAAAAAGGGATTGCGGGACAGGACGGTCTGGTAGTGGCCGATGGCGTCTCCGGGAACGGGGCCGGTGTCTTTCGCGTTGAGCGTGATCAGGATTTTTTCGGTTTCGCTGGAGGGTTTTCCCGGGCTGAGCCTGCCGGTATCTTCATTGGTGCTGCTTTTGGTTCCTTCGGTGTAAATGTAAGCCTGGTCGACTCGCAAATGGATCAGTTGCACGTTATCAACGGGGCATTTTTGCAGCGACTCGAGCACGTTGCCCATGAGAAAACGGTTGGTGGTCAATTGGTTGAGGGCCTGGAGTTTTTTGCGGCCGTTTACCAGGCTTTGCTGGTTATCGAGCACGGTTTTATAGTCCTTGGTGCGCAATTGAATTTGTGATTCCAGGTTGGAGATTTCGCCGTTGACGGCGATCTTCTTGACCATCAAAGAAGTCACCCAAACCATCATGAGCGCGAGCAGCGCTACGCCGACCAGGATCGCTCGTTTGACGGGATCGCGCCGGCGCTGCTCCTCGATCGCCTGCATTTCAGCCAGAAGATTGATTCGAATGGGCATAATCAGAGGGCGGTAAGTGCCGCGCCGACAGCCACGGATAATTGCGGCGCGAGTTGTTCAAATTCAGCAGCGGGCTGGGACATTCCGATTTGCATCCCGGCCAGGGGGTTCCAAGTTTTGCATTCCAGTCCCATTTCGCGGCGCAGGCATTGCACGATGATTTCCGAGCGGGTCGAGCCGCCGGAAACGTAAATACCTGCCAGGGCTCGTTCCTGCTGGTGTTCAAAAAAGTCGATGGAAGCGCGCAGTTCGCGGGCGAGGGGAGAGATGAGCATATCGAGTTGCGGTTCCACTTCCTGCGCCATTCCTACTTTGATTCCTTCCGCTTCGGCATAGGCCACGTTCATGGCTTCGGCCAGGCCGGCCGTCAAGCGGTCGCCGCCGATGCTGACCACGCGGTTCAGGACGAGTTCACCTTCCTGCAAAATCGAGATGGACGAGGATTTGAATCCGATGTCGACCAAGGCGACGGTTTGTGCCGCAAAGACGTCGGGCATGGCCGCCTCAAACGCGTTCACGGGGCCCAGTACGGTGGGAACGATGTGGTCCGGAATCAGCCCGGCGGTTTTGGAAGCCGCCACATAGTTGGCGATGAGCTTGTCTTTGGTGGCGGCGATCAGGATTTTGGATTTGCCTTCGGTTTGACTGGCGGTTTTGGTCCGGGAATTTCCGGAATAGGAATCGAAGATGTAGCCGGTCAATTCCTGTTGAAGATAAACCCGCGAATTGTTCTTGAGCACCAGCCGGATGTCTTCCGCCGGCATGGGGGGCATTTCCACGTGGCGAACCAGCGAGTCTTCGATGCCCACGGTGAGGGCGACCGGCTTGCCTTTGGCCTGCATCGTCTGGGCGATCGACCGCAGGTGCTCGGCCAGCATTTCCTCGGAAATCATTTTGTCGAAAATGGGGGTGTCGAGGATGAGGTAGTTGGTGAGGACGAACGTTTGGCCCTTGCGTTGCAGGTGCACGGCCTTCGTGCTGCGAGTTCCCAGATCCACGGCGAGAATCTGGTCCCGTTTTTTCCTTCCATCACTTTTTAAGAATGGCAGACCCATGATTGTCTTATGAATTTTAAATTTTTAACGCTATTTGTCTGATTCGCGGACAACTTGCCGCGAATCCGAAGCGACGGGTTTTGAATAGCAGGCGGCGGGCCAGCCGCGCGGCTATAAGGATAATATTGGAGGAAAACGCACTAACTGAAGTCGGGCAGGGGGGTAATGACGAGCTTGCCGCTCTCATTATTCTGAATGCTCCCCTGGAGAATTTCGAAGGAATTGCGGGCATCTTTGAAGTGGGCGCTTTGAGCCATCACGCTGAGTTCGAGGATGCCGGCGGCGGTGGGAATGAAGGCGATCCGGGCGGATTGGGCGACACCCTCCGAATTGAGCCAGAACAAATTGAACGCCGGACCGGAATGATTTGCCACCATGTCCATCGATTCCTCGATAATTTTTGCCCCGGGAAAACGACTCAAGGCCTGCGCCTTGTAAAAACTTGCCTCGCTGCCCACTTCTACTTCGGGCCGGCTGGTGATGCGGACCGTGATGAAGCCGCCATTGACATTGTCTGTCAGGACAATCTTCTCCGGGTTCGACGCGTCCAAGCGGAACTCGCCAGGGATCATGAAGGCGATTTCGTTCGTGCCGACGGACAGGAAGGCGCGTTGGATTTGGTGAGTGCCGACGGTTTCTCCTCCGCGCAACGTGGCGTTGTAGGCGGTCTTGTTGGTTTTTTCGATCGGACTATCGGGAACTGCGGGTTCGCCTGCGGAGGCGCGCACCGCCACACCGAGCCCACAAATCATCAAGATGGTTAGAGAGGCGTTACGGAGTGACATTGTAGGTGACGGTATTGGGTGGTGGTGTAGCCCAACTGTAGCGCAAGGCGACGAGGGCGCAGGGGATGCCGGGCGGGACTTTGGTTGGGTCCGAGAAATTCAGGTCGTAGGAGAATTGCCGCGTGGGCGGGTTATAGTAAGTGCCCGGGTTTATGAATTGGCCAATCGCTTTTTGGCTGTTGTACAGGTTGATGATGGAGGTATTGAGGGTGAGTGTGTCGCCCGTCCAATCCTCCAACAGCCGCGGCAGGTTGTGCACGCCGCCGCTGAAATGCGTTGAGTCGGTTCCCGTCGAAGGCACGACGCCGGTCAAAATCGCCGCGTTGACGGTCGTGCTGCTAGCGTTGTAACTGCTGCCAAAAGGCGTGGTCTTGCTGACGGAGTCACTCCAGCTTGAGGAGAGAATCGTTAGCGCGTCGGACATGAAGGCGCAGGGGACGGTTCCTGAGGTAGTGTCCGGTTTATTCAATAGGCCCGAGTTGGTTTGATTGTAATTTCCCAAAATATAAAGCGGATCCGGCGTCGCCACGCTGAAACCGGCGCCGCCGTTAACGGGCGGGGAAATTCCGTTCACCAAGCGGACGCCGTCCTGTTTGTTTCCGCCCTGAGTGCTGGTGTTGCGGACGTCATTGACGAAGAGAATCGTCGGGTAGCCGCTGGAACCGTCGGTGGGGAATTTGCCAACCACCGGGCCGCCGGCAGCAGTGAGCCAGCTCTTATACGCGCCGACATCGATTTGCGCCGTGACATTCGTTTTGCCTTCACGCTTATCGTAGAAAGTGTTCGTGTAGCTGAGAAAGGGGAAGTTCGCGGTCATCTGCGCCGTAGTGGGATTTGTATAGCAAACGATCGTCGGTGATGTATCGGCGCCCGGCACGTCCGCCGCAGTCGGGGCCTTTTGAATTTTGAGGGAAACGACGACGTTGTTGGTAAACATATCCCCCGCATTTAAATTGCTGAGGGTTAAAACCACCTGCGCCTGGTTGTACAACCGTTGCTGTCCGGAAAGGGTGGCGGCGTCGTTCGTGGTGGGCACCTCAACCAGGTAGTGCGTGTTGGTCATGGGTAGTGAAATCTGGATACTCGCCAGGCCATCGATGAAATTGGTTTGGCCGTTGAAAGTAGTGTTCCAACTGCTATTGAAATTCGTTACCGCCGATCCCGAGGCCCAATGACCACCGTTATTGTCCGGCGCCTCCACCAGGCCGGTCGCCGTGACGGTCGTGCTAAAAGTCAAATGGGCACCCGTGCCGACGTAAATGTTGGTGTTGCTGTGGACCGCGCCATTGACGGTCATGGTGGCGCAGGTGCTGAATTCCAGGAGGCCGTTGTAGAAAATAGCGTAGGCCGTGAGCGGAACCAGCGCCAGCATCACGTCTTCCTGGGCTGTTCCGGTGGCGCCGGAAGTGCCGGTCAACGGCTTCGCGTTGGAGACGATCCGGTAAATGGGCGCCATGGAAGTGGTCCGGTTCGAATAGGCGATCGGCAAAGGACCGGTGTAGGTGCCAATTTTTTGCACATAGGTTTTGTTCAGATTTCCCTGCGCATCGGAGAACTGGAATTTGGACCAATAGGCATCCTGTGTGGAGGTGGGGTATAGGTTTCGGTAGTTCCCCAGATTCGTGGTCACCATTCCCAGTCCGCCGGCGGATTGAAAATCATATTGCATGCGGGAGAAAACCATTTCCATGGCGGCCTCCGCGGCGTTTTGCGAGTTCATCATGTCGACCGCGCGGCTGTTCATGCGGGCGACTCCATACGTGCGCGCCAGCGTGCCGCCCAAAATGATCACGGCCACCGCCGTCATGATCAGAATGATCACCAAGGCATAGGCCGAGCGTGAAAGGTGTTTTCGATTGAGTTTCATTTGCCTCCTGGAACGTGTGGTGTTGCCCTGAAATCCATGACGTAGCGATCGTAGTAAAATCCCGTGCCCACCTTCGTCAGGGGATATTGGTATTCGACAAAATCGAGCGTGAAGTGAATCACGTCCTTGTCGAGCATCGTGGTTTGGACGGTGCCGGTGTAATCCTCGGCTGAGAATGTGCAGCTATTCTGCAAATGCGAAGCGATGAGGGCGGATGTGCCGTCGCCCGTATGATACCGGTTCAACGTCCAGTTGCCCGGCGAGCTATTCGTGTTGTAATAGTAAATGACGCAACTGGAATTGGTGGCCGTCATGTAAATCCGGATGGCGTTTCCCACCTGATTCGTACCGTTGACAACGGGAGTGAAGGCGCCGGTGGAAGTGTTGTAGTTGCCGACGGCATGATTGTTCGCGCAACGGATGTCCCGCGCCACTCGCTCAAAGCTGCGGCGTGATTCATCACTCGCTCCGAGCTTGCTTTGCACGAGTTGATCCTGCTTCAAGCCGAACAGGTAGGCGGTGAGCATGGCGGCCATGGCGAACCCGAAAATCGCCATGGTGGTGATCATTTCAATGATGGTGAGGCCGCGGCATCCCATTCGGGATGTTTTTGGAATGAAAGCGTGGGGAGAAATAATTCGCATATAAAAGCCCTCAATTTCCAAACATATCCTGCGACTCCTTGTTATCGGGAGCGAGGTAGGTGCAAATGGTGTTGGTGTAAAGCCGGGTGTTTTTCCATTTGAACGACCAGACGGTGTCGACGCGAACCATGAGATTGGAGCCGTTCGAACTGCTGGGAACCGGCTTGACCGTGACGTAGTTCGTGGCGCGCAGGTAATTGGTGCCGCTGGTGGGCAGATCCAGATTCGTCCAGGAATAGCCGGTGAAAACGCTCGAGGTGAGGTTTGAGTTCAGGAGATTGAGCGAATAAATTTGCAGCACCTGGCCGTTGGGATTGGCGGGGTCCCAGCGCGCCGAGCGCGCCTGCTCGATTTGTTTCATCGCCAGCGATTCGGCCGCGAGCGAATAGCCGGTCCACTGGGCGCGGTAGGTGGCCTGGTTGTAGGCGCAAATAACTCCGGAGAAAACCACCACCGTGATTGCGAGCGCGAAAATCACTTCGACCAAAGTGAAAGCCGAGCTTCGCGTGGCTTTTTTGAAGGCCAGTTTTGAGAATTGCATAACCATATTACGGCGCCGTTTGGAGAGATTTGAGCAAGTCTCTTGCCAGCACCGGGAAACGTTAAAGTCCTGCCTCTAACGCCTACAGGGGCGATAGCTGTCTAGAAAATAGGTGGCAACGAACGAATTTGAGGCAAGGAGGATTTTTATATATTTCTTAGAAAAAATGGCCTGTCGCAGGGAAAATAAGCGGGGTCATGCTTTGCAGAAATTTTTTCACACTTCAAAAAAATTGAGCTTCGCCGACTGCCAGTCGGCGACACAGCAGGCTGGCAGGCTGCGCTACGATTCCTTTTCATCGTGAGCGAGTCGATGGTTTCTACAAAGCTCCAACGTGGTCTCGCTCTCCCAAGAATTGCACGGCTTCGTTCGAGCTATCGTATTTCTCAAAAGAAATTTTCGAAAAGGTGACGAATCCCTGGCGGGATTCGTGGCAAACCCGCAGGTTTGCCCCACCTTTTCGGAAATTTCTTTTGAGAAATACTCTCAGAGCCTATAACAAAATGAGGAACGGGCGCGTTGCCAGAGATTTGGGGCGGCTGCAAGGCGCGAGGAGAGAGAATATCCTTCGTGGATCTTCGACCGACGAGCAACGCAGCAGCCGCCCCAAAGATCGGCAACCCGGAGGGCTGTTTTCTGGCGGGCGGCTGGCCGCGTTGCTCCTCAGTCAGAGAGCGCTGCGGCTATCTTCCTTCGTCGCGCCTTGCCAGCCGCCCGCCAGAAAACAGCGCGCCCATTCCTCATTTTGTTATAGGCTCTAAGTTAGTTTGCGTGCGCGGGCCTGAAATTCGTTTAAAAATACCTGCAGCAATTGTGTCGTGCGGCCGCGCCACATGGCGCCAATAATCACGGGTGGAAATCCCGGCAACGGCAATACCTGGACGTTTTCCCGCAGCTCCTTTTTTGGAATCGCCACCGAAACGCCGATGCCGAGGTCGTTGGCGACGTACGTTTCGACGAGGTCCGCCGAGCTGGCTTCGATGCTGGGAAACCAATCCACGCCGAGTTCGGCGAGCTTTTGCTGGAATTGTTTGCAGAGCAATTCCCCCGGCGGCAGGCAGATCAGCGGCTCGGTAATGCGGTCGCGTTTCCACAATTGCTCGGCGGAGGTGATGCCGCTGCTTTTTTCAACGAGCAGCACCATCGGCAGTTCGAGCAATTCCCGCGTGTGAATGCCGGGGGCGGTTTTCTTTTCGATGAGCGTGACCGCGAGGTCGATTTCTTCCTTGATGAGCAGGTTTTCCAAGTGCGCGGGATAACCTTCGCGCAGCGAAATTTTCAGCGTGGGAAATTTCTTTCGCAACTCCCGAAGCAAGCTCGGCAAATGGTCCCGCAGGATGATGGACGAGGCGCCGATGCGAATATGCCGGGCCTCCCCGCCTTGCAGTTCCAGCGTGACTTTGTCGATATTGGAAAAGAACGGATAGATGAATTTGTAAAGCTTCTCGCCATCGGGCGTGAGCGCGAAGGGGCGGCGATTGAACAGGGTGACGCCAAGGTGCTCCTCCAATTGCGCGACCTGCCCGCTGATGGCCGGTTGCTGGATGCCGTAGGGAATATTGCGCACCGCTTCCATGATGCCGCCATGGCGCGCGACGTAATAGAACAATTCCAGGTGGTGGACGTTCATGAGTTCAAATGCTGATTTAGTGCTAGCAAATAAAATTCGTTCCGGAAAGAAGCAATTCCTTAAAAAATCCGAAATTCGAAATCCGAAGCCTGAGTTGGCAATTCGAGTTTCTTTCGAACTTGGGGTTTCGGGATTCGGATTTAGAACTCGCAGCGTAGCGGGATTGCTTTTTCCAATCGCGCCAAATATTCCTCCCGCGAAATCGTCACGCCGCCCATTTGCTTGGTCACTGGCGTGAGCATCTGGATATCGAGCAGTTGGAATCCGCGTTTCCGCAAGTGTTCGGCGAGATGATAGAGCGCCACTTTCGAAGCGTTGCTCACGCGATGAAACATGGATTCACCGGCAAATAATCCACCGATGGCCACGCCGTAGATGCCGCCGGCGAGTTCGCCGTTCAGCCAGCATTCCAGGCTGTGCGCATGGCCGCGCTCGTGCAATCGCGTGTAGGCGGCAATGAACTCCCGCGTGATCCACGTGTCGACCCGGCCGGGCGCGCGCGCGGCGCACTGGCCGATGACCAGCGCAAATGCCTGGTCGATCGTGACCTGGAAAATATTTTTGCGCAGGATTTTCCTGAGGCTTTCGCCGACGTGCAGTTGGTCGAATTCCAAAATGGCGCGCGGATCCGGCGACCACCATGAGACCGGCGAGACCGTCCACGGAAAAATGCCCGACCGATACGCGAGCAGCAGGCGGTCCACTGATAAATCCCCGCCGACGGCCACCAACCCTTCCGCATCCGCGAGGCGCGGGTCCGGAAATTTCAAAGCCTGGCTGAGGATGGCGACGGGCATTTTTAGAATCAGGGAATTCAAACCGCAGATGAACGCAGATGAACGCAGATGAAACGAAATGAGCACGGCTGAGTCGTGCAGCATGGGAACAGAAGCCCTGCTATAGAATTTATTCTTAATCTGCGTTCATCTGCGTTCATCTGCGGTCTACCTGAATCTTTTTAGTTTCCTTCGCACTCCTCACGCATTGTGTTGAAGGGCATTGAGCAAATCCATTTGGAAATTGCTGGCGAGTCCCAGGGCGATCACGTAGGGCGCGTCCTTCGCCGCGGGATCGAATTCGGGATGTTCCTCGGGCGACCCGAGCAAAATCCAGTTTCCCACGCGCACATCATTCAACACCTGCAACAACCATTCAATCTCGCCGGCCGAAACGTTCATCTCGACGCCCGGGCCCTTCTCCTGGAAACGCTTGGAATCGCGCAGCAATTTTTCCACGTGCCGCCGGTTTTCCTTGCGTTGCTCGGCAAGCGCCTCATCGAGGAGCCGCTGGTTTTCGTCCATCTTTGAGGAGGTCTTGCTCCATGGTTGGTGCGCGGACGGAATGACGGGGTAAAGGCGGAGCAAAAATCCGAACAGGTCTTTTTCGCGGTGGCCGAGCTGAAAGAAATAGCGATCGTTTTGGAGCCGGAGGAATTTCACTCGTCGCGCTCCATGGTGGCGTGCAGGCTGTATTTCTGGAGCTGGTGCACGTAGTGTTCCGCTTTCTCGAGGCTCTCGCGGATGAGGATGCTTTTGCCGAGATTATGCACCTGTTTCATGTGGAATTCGGCCTTGGGCCGTTGCCACGCAAAAACCGCCTGGAAAACGTGCGTGACGTAATCCATCAAATTCACCGGGTCATTCCAGCAAATCACCAGGTAACCGGGTTCCTTCGCGGAATCCGATTTCGACTGTTCATCCCGCTCGAGGTCCGGCATGACTTCGGGCATTGCCGTGTTCGCCATGAAATAAAGCTAAGATAAAATGGCCGGTTCGCCAAGGGCATGAAAAGCACCAGGTTTTAAGCTCCAAGCGCCAAGCGTCCAAGCTCCAGGGAAGCTCCAACCTCCAATTCCAATTTGGCTCACGTTTTGGAGCTTGGAATTTGAAGTTTCTCTGAAGCTTGGACGCTTGGTGCCTGGAGCTTTTCTGATGGGAATAGTTTGCTTTTTTCGAATGAATCAAGGATTTCTGAACAGTTCTTGCTGCAATACGTCCAAGTTATGTTATTATTTTTAAAATTGAATGCTATGATTTGTAAGTTTGGCAGGTCCGTCCTGCTGCTCTCCTTCGTTTTCACACTGTCATCACCGCTGCTCGCCGCCGAGACGGCTGCGACCGGGGCCACGAATTCAGCACCGGCCGACCTCAAACCGGGGCCGGAGGCGGGCAAAATCGCTTATGTCACGGCGGTCTTGCTGGAGAAGATTCAGTATCTCCAGCAGCCTTTGGATCGCACGATGTCGGCCAAGTTTTTTGATGGCTACCTGTCCGCCCTGGATCCGCAACATATTCATTTTTTGCAATCGGACGTGGATGAGTTTGCGGCCTATCGCACCAATCTCGACCGACTCATGATGAAGCCCACCCGAATCGCCGACACGTGGCCTGCGTATGTGGTTTTTTCCCGTTACATGGACCGGTTGAAGGAGCATGTGGACTACGTGGATCAATTGTTGAAGACGGAGAAATTCGATTTTACCGCCGACGACCGCGCCATCCTGAACCGCCATGAGTTGCCGTATCCGAAAAATCTCGATGAAGCCAAAAACGTCTGGCGCGAGCGGGTGCGTTACGAGTACCTGATGGAAAAAATCAACCGCGAATCCAATACGAATACGACGACGACAACCATCTCTCTGAAAACCCCGCCGCACCCGGCGACGAACGACACAGAGTTGTCGGTGACTAACAAAACGGCTGCCTCCGCGCCCAAGAAATCCATGCACGACGAAATCGTCGAAACGCTCGGCAAGAGCAATCGCCGGATGCTGAAGGTATTTCAGGATTGGGACAGCACCGACGTGTTGAATCTCTACCTCGAATCGCTGGCGCGCGCTTATGATCCGCACTCGGATTACCAGGGGCCGGAGGATTATGAGGATTTCGCAATGCAGATGAATCTGTCGTTGTCGGGCATTGGCGCGCAATTGCGGGCTGAGGACGGCTATTGCAAGATTGAAGAGCTGCTCAACGGACCGGCCAAGGCGAGCGGGAAAATCAAAGTCGGCGATCGCATTGTGAAAGTCGCGCAGAGCAACCAGCCGCCGGTCGACATCGTCGATATGCCGCTCACCAAAGCCGTGCGGCTGATCCGCGGACCGAAAGGCACGGACATCACTCTTACGATCATTCCGATGGGCGCGCCGGACACCACGACGAAGGAAGTCGCACTCACCCGCGACGAAATCAAACTGGAAAACGGCGAAGCCAAGGGCCGGATTTACGAAGTGCCCGGCGCCAACAATACCACCCGGCGTTTGGGCTTGATCGATCTGCCGTCGTTTTACGCGACCATCGATAACAGCCTCAATCCGACTCCGCGAAGCACCACGGCCGATGTGGCGGAGATTCTGAAAAAGTTCCACGAAGAAAATGTTTCGGGCGTGATTCTGGACCTGCGCCATAACGGCGGCGGTTCGCTGGAGGAAGCGATCAAGCTGGCCGGATTATTCATTAAAGACGGTCCCATCGTGCAAATCAAACGCCCGCCGCCGGGGCCCGAGGGCGAAGTCGAGGTTCGCGAGGACACCGATTCTTCGATCGCCTATGATGGCCCGCTGATTCTGCTCACGAGCAAGTTCAGCGCGTCCGCCTCGGAAATCGTGGCGGGAGCGTTGCAGGATTACGGCCGCGCTTTGATTGTGGGAGATGCGACCACGTTCGGCAAAGGCACCGCGCAGCAGATCTTTTATCTGTCGAAACTGCCGACGTTCGCCGACGCGACGCGTGATCCCGGCACGTTGAAGGTCACCAACAGCAAATTCTATCGCGCGAGCGGCGCCTCCACGGAGAATCTCGGTGTGGCGGCGGATATCACGCTGCCTTCGTTGTGGAACGATTCCACCGAAGTGGGCGAGACCGCGCTGGACAACCATTTGCCTTACGACACCATCCGCAGCTCGCATTATCAAAAGGTGGACATGGTGCAGCCCGAACTGACGGAGTTGCTGCGGCGCTCGAACGAGCGTACTTCGACCAACAAGGAATTCGCCTATATGCGCGCGGACATCGAGCGCGTTCGCAAGGACCGCGAGGACAAGACGGTTTCGCTGAATGAAAAGCAACAATTGGCTGACCGCGCGCAGATCATTGCCGATCACAAAGAGCGTGAAATCGAGCGTGCCACGCGGAAAACCGCCGAGCCAAAGATCTATGATTTCACGGTGAAGCAGGCGGGCGAACCGGGACTTCCGGCGCCCACCAAGCAGACGAATGATGTTGATGCCGGCTTTGCCGAATCGGATTCGGTGTTGGAAGCGGCGCCAAGCTCAACGGACGCATTGACCGACGCCGTGACCTCGGAATCCGCGCACGCGGATGCCGCCCGGTTGCAGGAAGCCAAAGATATCCTGAAGGATTACATCGCCTTGTGGAAGGCGCAGAAGGATACGGCGTTGAAATCAGAGAAGGACGCCGACAAGTCCGGCTCGTTGCTGGCCAAGTAATGCGCCCGGGATGCTAATAAGCGCTGCCTGGCGGTCATTATTCCAAAATGAGCAGCCGGCTGCGCGGTCCGTAACGAATTGACAATAATGGCGGCTGGATGCAGTTTTGCGAAGGAAGCCAAGTTTATGAAACGCCTTATTATCGCCGTGGCGGCTCTTTCCTGCCTCACCGCCAGCGCCCAGACCGGTGTCGACGCCATGGCCAAGCAACGCGCCCGCGACGTCGCCAACCAAAACAATAATCGCAGCACGGAACCGCCCAATTACTCGCAGCCGGGACAGGCCCGGGGCGGTGCTCCCGCGGTATCATCCACGCCGACGTTGAACCCGGCCCAGCAGGCCTTTGCCAATTTTCAAAAGCAATTGTTCGGGGTAACGACCAATACCACGGCGGATCAAAAGGGCGTCCTGGCGGCGGACATGGGGAATGTGGCGCAGGGGACCAAACCTTCGCCGGCGACGCTCACGAAGTTGAGCGATCACCTGACGACCGCTTTGGGTGAATCCACCAAACTCACCCAGCAGCGCAAAACGCACCTCGCGCAGGAAATTGGCGTGTTGTTGAACAGCGCCAATACGCCACAGACGCAAAAAGACGCGATGGTGCAGGACGTTCAATCGATCCTGGAAAGCGGCGGTGCTTCGTCGGAAAATGCTTCCGCCGTGGCTGCGGACCTCACGAGCGTGACGGACGAACTGAAGCCAAAATAATAGTGTCGTGGCACGGGCGTCCCGCCGGCGCCTTCCAATTTCGATTCGCACAGGCGAGGACGCCCGTGCCACTATGAGACACCCGTGGCACTATGGACCGCGGTGCTAATTGTGTTATTTTTGGTGGCGATGAATGTCAAATGTCCGACGTGCAAGCGGGTGGGGGACTGGTTCGCCAGCCCGAGCGGGCCGTTTTGTTCGCGTCGCTGCAAGCTGGTTGACCTGGGAAAATGGTTCAGCGAAGAGCACGCCATTTCCGATCCGTTGCGGCCGGAGCATCTTGAGAAATTTGCGGAGCTGCCGCCGGGAGAACATTTGGACCAGGGCGAATAAGGCACGATGATTGTAAGTTTTTTCACTTCCGCCCGACCTATTACCATGAGCGAAAATAAAATGACCGCGTTGTCGCTGGCCATCGCGCTGGTGCTTGCCGGCGTGGCGACGGGCTGTTCTCAATCTGCGAATACGAATCAAACTTCTATGGATAGCAACCAAACTTCTTCGGGAACCAATGCAACGGAATTGGCCACGTTCGGCGGCGGCTGTTTTTGGTGCATGGAAGCCGAATACCAGAAGGTGCCCGGCGTGGTGCACATCACCAGCGGTTTCGCCGGTGGCCACACGGAAAATCCAACCTACAAGCAAGTTTGCACGGGCGACACCGGGCATGCGGAAGTGACGCAAATCGAATTCGATCCGCAAAAGGTCTCTTACGAGAAATTGCTGAAATATTTCTGGGATGCGCACGATCCCACGACGTTGAACCGGCAGGGGGCGGACACCGGCACGCAATATCGGTCGATTATTTTGTACAGCAGCGAGGCGCAGAAGGTGGCCGCGGAAAAGTCCAAAGCCGAAGCGCAGGGCAACTTCAAGGCTCCCATCGTGACCGAAATCGTGCCGTTGAAAAAATTCTACGCCGCCGAGGATTATCACCAGAATTATTACAATGATAATCCGAGCGAAGGCTACTGCACGTTCGTGATCAAGCCGAAGGTGGAGAAGTTCGAGAAGATGCTGAAAAAGGAGCATTGAATTGCCGGCGGCGGCGGCCGACGGACGTTGGAAGTGTTATCGAGCCACCATTGATTCCGGCACCGGGATCCGCCTTCGCCAGGGCTACGGCGGGACAGGCGGTGCCGGAACTCGCAGGCGAGGACGCCTGCGCTACCAGGGGAAATGCGTGCTTGAGCTCTGGGCATCAGAGGAGCGCAGAATTTCTGTCGGATTTCCCGGATAGTGGGTACTATGATTGAGTGAATGATCAGACCGATCCACAATTGTTGCGCGCCTATGCCGCGCACAAATCCGAAGCCGCTTTTGCCGCCATAGTTCACCGCTACGTCGATTTGGTGTTTTCCGCGGCGTTTCGAATGCTCGGCGATGTGGACGCCGCCAAGGATGTCACACAAAACGTCTTTGTGGCCCTGGCGCAAAACTCCGGCAAGCTGCTCGAGCGACCGGCCCTCGCTGGTTGGTTGCACCACACGGCCCGGAATCTCGCGGTCAAATCCATCCGCTCGGATGCGCGTCGTCGCACGCACGAACAAAGGGCTGCGATTATGAACGAAATACTTTCCGATCAGAACGACGCGAATTGGGACGAGATCTCCCCGTATTTGGACGAGGCCCTGGGTGAATTGGGCGATTCCGACCGCGACGCCTTGTTGCTCCGCTATTTCAAGAACCATGACCTCCGGACCATTGGCGCCCGATTGGGCATCAGCGAGGACGCGGCGCAAAAACGTGTGAGCCGCGCGGTGGAACGGCTGCGTGAATTTTTTGCCAGGCGCGGCATCAAGGTCGCGGCCGGCGGGCTCATCGTCGTCATCTCGGCCAACGCCGTTCAGGCAGCGCCGGCGGGACTGGGCGCAAGCATTGCAATGATTCCCATGGCCGTCACGGCGGCCAGTGGGATCACGACCTTGAACCTCCTAAGAATTATGGCTATGACAAAATTAAAAGTCGGAATCATCACCGCTGTCGTCGCCGCTGGAATCACGATTCCAGTGGTGATCCAGCACCGGATGCAAACCAAATTGAACGCCGCCAATGAGCAGTTGCGACAGCAGATGGATCGAAACAATCGACTTGCGGCCGAGAATGAAAACCTCTCCAAACGAGCCACGACGGAAGTTGCTCCAGCGGTTGTGGACAAGGGGCCATCTCCGGAATTGCTGAAACTGCGCGGAGAAGTGACACGGTTACGTCAAGAAAACACCCAGATGGATACCCAGACGAACGCTCCGATCACCCACGACCTCGTGGAAGCGCGCTACAAACACGCGCAGGAATTGGCTCGCAGCGGGGATTCCGCGGGTGCGCTGAAGGAATTTCTTTGGTGCTTTGATGAAGGGATGCTCAGGGTGACGGGATATAGCGGCGTCAGGGACAGTTTTCTGCTGAGTGAAATTGCGAAGCTGGGCGAAAATTATCCGCCGGCGCTGGCGGCTTTGCGCGAACGGCGTGATGCGGCGTGGCAGCGGATGTTGAGCAGCGAAAATGATCCGGACGCCGCTCAGGATTTCGCTTCAATCAACCGCGAACTCCACGAGGACCAAAACACCCTGGCCGCGTTCGATCAATTGCCGGCGGACGATCACCGCCGTCAGGTGCTCGCAAGCGTCGCCTACGATCAATTGGTGGGTGCGCAGCGTTACGGCGAAGCCATTTTGGGCAAACCCTACGAGACCATTAACATGCTGTTTGATATGACTTCGAAAGAACGGCCGTTGCCCGCGAGCATCACCAATCCCGAGATGGTTCGAAAAGCCCAGCGAGATTATCTGATAAATTCCACGGCCACGAGCGTGGAAGCGCTCGCGGGGGCCGGCGATCTCGTCCACGCTCGGGCGCTCGCCGGGCGGCTGCTAGCCTATGATAGCTCGCCGGGAACCATGGCGGTTTTGCAACAGCACTTGACCCGCGCCGGCCAGGCGGGATTGCTCGGCAACGCAACGAATCCGTGAATGATCCCGAGCCCCTCGCGTCGGCTCTTACACATTTAAATAGTTAGACTGGTTGCCAAAAGTAATTTCCGAAATGGTGGCGATTCCCTGCGGGAAATCGAGGCAAACCCGCAGGTTTGCCCCACCATTTCGGAAATTACTTTTGGCAATCACTATAAGTAGAAAAGTTAGGGCTGGGCTGGCCAAACCTCCTTCTCGCGATCTGTGAAGTCATCTGCTCTGGTAGCTTCCAGCCGTTGAACACTGCCATCGCCGAAAACGTACATTCGCGTCCATAGTTCTGCATTAATCTGCACGGGGTTGATTTCGCGAGCCAGAATGACTCGCTCCGGATTGGCCAAAGCGTTCAAATTTCCATTATAGACGAGCTCAAAGCTCCGCACGCCGACCCCGAATAAAGGTCCGGGGTCGCCTGCAAACGGAACGCCATTTGTGGCCAGCCACTTCGCGATGAGCATTGAATTTGTCGGCAGTTGGCCATTGTTTTCTTCGGCGATTGTTCTGAGTGCCAGTCCAATTCTTTTGCCAAAATCCAGCCGCTCGAAAAAATACTGCGTTTGTTCCGGGGTGTAGTGAACGGGTTGTGGTTTCGGGACTGAGGTGGGGTCCGGTGGCCGGGCCGGCGCGCCGGGTGTTGGGTTGGCCGCTTTCAATGCGGTATTTTCCTTGAAAAGCGCGGTCTGGTCGGAGCGCAGACGTGTTAATTCGTGCCGCAAACCATCCGCCTCTTCGGTGGCAGATTTCAACTGGTCCTGTAGTTGAGCATTCTCCTGCCGGATGGTTTCCGCGGCCGCGATCTGTCCCTGCAGAATGGCCCATTGCCGCCCCATTCGGGCGGCCCGATGTTCCTGAAAACAGATTGCGATTACCACGAGAATCAGTGGCAATCCGATGATGAACCCGCTGCGCTTCGTCATACGCGGTTAAATAGACAGGCTCATCAATCGAACGTCACGGCCCCGCCAATCATCAATCTCCTACAAAAAAACGGCGGCTTCTTTCGAAGCCGCCGTTTGCGTTTTAAAATAAAATTACAGGCCTTTGCCGATCATGAACTTCAACAGGTCGGCAACGCGGCAGCTATAGCCCCATTCGTTGTCGTACCAGCTCACGAGCTTGAAGAAGCGTTTGTTCAATTCAATGCCCGAGCCGGCGTCGAAGATCGACGACGATTGGCAGTGGATGAAATCGCTGCTCACCACTTCGTCCGCGGTGTAGTCCAGGATGCCCTTGAGATAGGTCTCGCTGGCTTTTTTCATGGCGGCGGCGATTTCCTTGTAGCTGGTGTCCTTCACCGTGCGGACGGTGAGGTCGACGACGGAAACCGTCGGCGTCGGCACGCGGAACGACATGCCGGTGAGCTTGCCCTTCACTTCGGGACAAACCAAGGCGACCGCTTTCGCGGCGCCGGTCGTCGAAGGAATCAGGTTGATGGCTGCGCTGCGGCCGCCTTTCCAATCCTTCTTGCTCGGGCCGTCCACGGTTTTCTGCGTGGCGGTGTAGCTGTGCACCGTGGTCATGAGACCTTCTTCGATGCCGAACCCTTCCTTCAGCAACACATGAACCAGTGGTGCGAGGCAATTCGTGGTGCAGGACGCGTTCGAAACAACATTGTGCTGGGAAGCATCATATTTCTCGTTGTTCACGCCCATGACGACCGTGATGTCTTCGTTCTTGGCGGGAGCGGAAATGATGACTTTCTTCGCGCCGGCAGTAATGTGGCCGTAAGCCGATTTCGGATTATTTTTGTCGGCGTCAGTGAAGAGGCCGGTGGACTCAATGACGAGTTGCACTCCGAGTTGCTTCCAGGGGAGTTCGGCGGGCGTGCGGGCGCTGACGACGAGGATATCCTTGCCGTTCACGATGAGCACATCATCTTCAGCTTTGTCGGCGGCGGATTTCTTGGAGCTGACTTCGCCTTTAAAACGACCCTGCGTGGAATCGTATTTGAGGAGATAAGCGAGATTATCGGCGGGGACGATATCGCCCACGGCGACAACTTCGACGTCTTTTCCGAGGAGTCCTTGTTCGGCGATGGCGCGAAACACCAGGCGGCCAATGCGTCCGAACCCATTAATAGCAACTTTTACTGCCATAGTTCGATTTCAGTTCAGTTTGGTTCAATAAGACCGCGCATGTTACCGTTGCACGGCGCGCGGTCAACGAAGAATCTAACTTAATTTTGAGGACGTGCCGGGAATATTTTGAGAAAAGATTTCCGAGGTGTTCGCGAATTTTCACCCATTTAACCTGTTTAAGTTGTTTAACTCGTTTACCAGGTCAGTTCCCCTTCACATCCCACGCGTCCCGCAAGCCGTCTCCAAGAAAATTGAGCGCCAGCAAAGTCGACGCCAGCACGCCGCCGGGGAAAACAATCAGCCACCAATAAATGCGGATGGCGTTGATTTGTTCCACGCCTTCGGAAATGAGCGTGCCCCAGCTCGCCATCGGCGGTTGGATTCCCAGGCCGAGAAAGCTCAGCAGCGATTCGTAGAGCACGATGGAGGGCACGGTCAGCGTCAGGTAAACGATCACGACGCTCAAGACGTTGGGAATGATGTGCCGCGCCAGGATGCGCAACGGGCTCGCGCCGAGCGCGCGGCTGGCATCGACAAACGGACGCGTGCGCAAGGATAACACCTGCCCGCGCACGATGCGCGCCATGGTGAGCCACGAAATCGCGCCCAGCCCGACGAATAAAATCAGCAGCCGGAGTTCTTTGCTGAGCAGGGGAGAATTTTTGACGGCGGGTATTTGCTTCAGTTTTTCGCCCAGCGTCGTGAGCAGCACGATGACGAAAATGATGGAGGGCAGGGAATAGAGCACATCGACGATTCGCATCATGATGTCATCCACGCGCCCGCCGGCGGAGCCCGCGATGGCTCCCCAGAGCACGCCAATGACGAGGCTGACCAGCGCGCCGACGAAGCCGACGAGCAGGGAAATTTGCGCGCCGTACAAAACGCGCGAGAGCACGTCGCGCCCGTGTTCATCGGTGCCGAACCAATGCTGCGCGCCCGGCGGTTGAAATTGCGCGTCGGATAATTGTTCCGGCGCATGCGCTTTGGCCCAGGTAGTCCCGTTGGCGATCTTAAGGGCCAGCGGCCACGCGGCGACGATGAGGAGCAACACGGCCAGAAACCACGCACTGAACAGGGCAGGGCGGTTCTTGCGAAACCGCCGCCACGCGCGATGGGCGGGGCTGGTCGAGGGTCCAGGGTCCAGGGTCGAGGGGCCCGAGCCGTTCGGGCTATCGACTATCAACTCAGAACTCTCAACTCGCTGTTCACTCATATTTCACGCGCGGGTCGAGGAGCATGTAGGCGAAATCCACCGCCAGGTTCAAAACGATCAACAGCGTGGCGTAAAGCAGGGCGAGCCCGACCGTCATGGTGTAATCCCGGTTCAACGCGCTGTTAATAAAGAACACGCCGAGGCCGGGAATTTGAAAAATCATTTCGATGACGAACGAGCCGGTCAATAAATCCGCCAGCATGGGTCCCGCATAGGAGACGACCGGCAGGATCCCCAAACGCACCGCGTGGCGGAAGAGCAGCGTGTTTTCGCCGAGACCCTTGGCGCGCGCCGCGGTGACGAATTCCATTTGCATCGTGTTCAACATTCCTTCGCGAAACAGGCGCGCGACCTTGCCGGCAAAATAGAGCCCGAGCGCAATCATGGGCAGCACGGCGTGCGCGGGCGATTCCCACAAGGCGACCGGCAACAACTTCCATTTTATCGTGAACGCCAGAATCAACAGCGGCGCAATCACAAATCCGGGAATGCACACCGCGAGCAACGCGAAGAAACTGCCGAGATGATCCTGCCAGTGCCCTCGCCGCACCGCGGTGAAGAACCCCACCGGAAGTCCGATTCCCATGGCGAATCCAAAGGCCAGCCACCCTAACAACATGGAAACCGGGAGCGCCTGGTGGACGATGTCCGTGACGGAGTGGTCGCGATATTTCATGGAGGCCCCGAAATCACCGTGCAACAGACCGTCCATGTAACGGAGGTATTGCTTCCAAAGGGGGTCGTCGAGGTGATATTTCGCTTCCAGGTTATGTTTGATTTGCGGGGAAGAGGGAGCGTGCTCCTTGTCGAACGGGCCGCCCGGCGCCATGTGCACGAGCAGGAACGTCACCGCGCTGATGACCAGCAGCAGCGGAATCATGTAAGCAAGGCGACGCAGGAAATACATGGTTAGTCGTCCGTAGTCCGTAGTCCGTGGTCCGTAGATTCAATCGCCGCGACGGATTTGGAGCCAGGTTTCGTTGGCGTATGGATTTTGCGGATGGTATTCAACGGATGTAAATCGACGATGTTGTTGTAAACTCCCGCGATCTTGTTGGTGTCGTAATAATTGATGCCTTCGTAAAAAAATATCGGAATGATCGGGAGTTCGTCGCGCACGAGAATCGTTTCCGCTTCCTGGAATAATTTTTCGCGCGCCGGCACGTCGGTGATTTCGTTCGCCTTGCGGATGAGTTCGTCGTAACGCGCGTTGCTCCATCCGGTGCGGTTGTTGCCATCACCGGTCACGAACATGTTGAGGAACGTATTGGCGTCATTGTAATCGCCGATCCAACTGGAGCGCGACATATCGTAATGCAATTGGTCTTGTTCAGTCAGGTAGACCGCCATTTCGAGTTGGCGCAATTCAATATCAACGCCGAGCGTGTCGCGCCACATTTGTTGCAATTCAATCGCGATTTCTTCGTGGATGCGCCCGCCGCCGGCACCTGCGTTGAACATGTACTCCATGCGCGGAAAATTCGTGCCGCCGGGAAAACCGGCTTCGGCCAGGAGTTGGCGCGCGAGTTGGGGATTGTAACCAAGCCCCTGGGGGGAAATGTAATTCGCCGTATCCGTGGGCACGAAACTCGCCGCCGGCTGTTCGCCGCCGCGCGTGATGCGCTCGACGATGCGCCGCTTGTCGATCGCGAGAGCCAGCGCTTGGCGCACGCGCGGATCATCGAACGGTTTGCGCGTGACGTTCAAGCGCAGAAAGTACGTGCCAAGATAAGTAAACGTGTGAAAGTCCGGCCGCTTGAGCAGCACGTCGAGCAATTCGTTCGGAACCAATTCCTTGTCCCACACGATGTCCACCTGGCCGCGCAAAAAAAGATTGAGCGCGCTGCTCGCGCTGAGGATCGGCAGCAGATCGATGGTGTCGGATTGCGTGTTGGCGGCGTCCCAATAACGCGGATTTTTTTTCAGGCGCACTTTGTCATTCACGCGCCATGCTCCCAGTTCGTAAGCGCCGCTGACGGGGAGCGGCCGGGCGGCAATCCAGTTATCGCCATATTTCTTAATCGTCTGCCGCGGCACGACCGACGCCAGGGGCATCGCGCAAACGTCCAGGAAAAACACGGTGGGATTGTTCAACTCCACGCGCACGGTGAAGGGGTCCGAGGCCGCCACGCCCACGGCAGCGGCGTTCGTTTTGCCGGCGTTGAACGCCGTGGCGTTTTTGACATAGAATAATTGGCTCGCGTAATCCGAAGCGGTCGCGGGATCGAGCGTGCGAATGAAGGAGTAAACCACGTCCTCGGCGCGGATGGGTTCGCCAGTGGACCACACTGCATTGGTGCGCAGATGAAACGTGTAAATGCGTCCGTCCGGCGAAATATCCCATCGCTCCGCCAGCCCGGGAATCGCGCGGCCGGTGACCGGATCGGGGCGGGTGAGGCCTTCGAACATTCCCGCGACCGTCCGCATATCGGGTTGGGCGGTCACAATCGCGGGGTCAAGCGATTGCGGTTCGGAATAATTAATGATCGTGACGTCCGCCGGTGGATCGTGCCGCATGCAGCCGGTGAAAAAGGAGCAGCACAGGATGAGAAAAATTCCGCGCCATCCGAAAACGAAACCGCTCCGCGGGGCAGTTGATGCCACAGCGGAGCGGAGTAATTGAAGAGTCGAGCCTGCTTGCCCGGGCTTGCCGCGCCGTGGCGGAGCGAAGGCGGGACGATTCATCACGCTTTATTTGGGCGTCGCAGCAGGATTGGTGTTGCTCGTCGCAGCGGCGGGAGCAGGGGTCTCAATTTGCGGTGTCATCAAGGCATTGGACCCAGCCGCCGGAGTGATCGGAGGAGGCGTGGATGGCGGCGGCGTGGCCGTTGGAGCAGCAGGGATGGACTGCATTTCCGCCGGGTGTTCCTTCATGTGTTGAAGAAACTCGGAACCTTTCTGATGCGCGCGATAGCTCTGCAACAGGGACAGGAAGAGAGCCAGGGCGAAAAAGATGCCGGCGGTCCATTTCGTGGCTTTGGTCAGGAAATTGCCCGAGCCCGCGCCAAACAGAGCGTCGCTGGCCGCGCCGCCAAAGGCTAGGCCGGCGCCGGCTTCCTTTTTCGGCAGTTGCATCAGCACCAGAAAGGACGAGGACGAGGCAGTCCAGCACCATCACCACGCTCAACATAATGATCAGAAACAATGTCATAACTTAAATCGAATTCTTGATTATATCCGCAAAACTCCGGGCTTCGAGCGAGGCTCCACCCACGAGCGCACCATCAACATCGGGCTGGCTCATCAGCTCACGGGCGTTGGACGGTTTAACACTGCCACCATATTGGATTCGCACCTTCTTGGCAACGTTATCATCGAACATTCTGGCGAGCACTCCGCGGATGAACGCGTGCGCCTCCTGGGCCTGCTGGGTGGTGGCCGTTTTGCCGGTGCCAATGGCCCAAACGGGCTCATAGGCCACAATCGTCTCGGCCATCTGCTCCTTGGTCAATCCCGCCAGGCTGCCGCGCGTCTGTGTTTCCAAGACCTGCTCCATCTGGTTGCCCTCGCGCTCCGCCAGCGTCTCGCCGATGCACACGATGGGCTTCAACGACGCCGCATGGGCTGCCGCGGCCTTCTTCGCGATCAAGGCGTCAGATTCCTTCTGGTATTGTCGGCGCTCGCTGTGGCCGAGAACCACGTAACGCACGGAAAATTCCTTGAGCATGACCGCGGCGATTTCGCCGGTGAACGCGCCCACATTGTTCTCGCTCATGTTTTGCGCGCCGAGGCGGATGTTCTTCGTCTCGAGAATCCCCTTGGAGACTTCGCTCAAGGCGGTGAACGGCGGGCACACGACGATGTCCACTTCCTTTACGCTCGCGAGTTCAATCGTTAAACCGCGCACGAGGTCGAGCGCCTCCGCGACGGTTTTGTTCATCTTCCAGTTTCCCGCAATGATCAATTTTCGTTCTTTATTCATCGTTCAATTCAAAGTTAAAAATTAGAAATTAAAAATGAAGGAGCATTGAGCCACCGCACTTTTTAATTTTGCATTTTTCATTTTTAATTACTTGTCGCTCAACGCCGCCACGCCCGGCAGTTCAACGCCTTCCAAAAATTCCAGGCTCGCTCCGCCGCCGGTGCTCATGAAAGTCACTTTGTCGCCGAGCTTGGCCTTGTTCAACGCCTTCACGCTGTCGCCGCCGCCAATGATGCTCTTGGCGCCGTTGTTCTGCGTGGCGTCCACCACGGCTTGCGCGACGGCATTCGTGCCGGACGCGAAGCGCTTGTCTTCAAAAATTCCCATCGGGCCGTTCCACAAAATGGTTTTGGCGCCGACGATCGCGTTGCGGAACGCTTCGGCAGTGGCGGGTCCGATGTCCACGCCTTCCTCGTTGTCTGGGATGTTCTTGTCGGTGTTCGTGCGCGGGTTGTTCAGGTCGATGATCGGCTTGCCCTTCTTGTTCAGCTTATCGGTCATGACGGGTGTCGCGACGATGTTGTCGGTGGGGATCAGGAATTGCACGTTGCGCTTTTTTGCCTTTTCCAACGCCGCGAGAGCGACGTCGGTTTTGTCCGGTTCCACCAGCGATTTGCCGACCTTGAGGCCTTGCGCCAGCTTGAATGTGTAAGCCATCGCGCCGCCGATCAAAATCGTGTCGGCCTTTTCGAGCAGGCGATCGATGACTTTGATTTTGTCCGACACTTTCGCGCCGCCGAGAATGACCACGAACGGGCGGGCGGGATTTTCCAATTCATCACCGAGAAATTTCAACTCGCGCTCCATCAACAAACCGGCGGCGCACTTGCCGCCGCGTTTGGCCACGACACGCGCCACGCCTTCCGTGGAGGCATGCGCGCGATGCGCTGCGCCGAAGGCGTCGTTCACGTAAACATCCGCAACTTTCGCCAGTTTTTCCGCGAATGCCGGATCGTTCTTTTCCTCTTCGTTGTAGTAACGAACATTTTCCAGCAACAAGACATCGCCTTCCTTGAGCAGGCCCACGGTCTTCTCGACTTTTTCGCCGATGCAATCATCCACGAACGCCACGGGGCGGCCGAGCATCTCGGCGAGGCGCGCGGCGACGGGGCGCAGAGACATGGATGGCTCGCGCTGGCCCTTCGGGCGGCCGAGGTGCGCGGTGAGGATGAGCTTGCCGCCCTGCTCGATGAGAGCCTTGAGCGTGGGTAAGGTTTCCTTGATGCGAGTGTCATCGGTGATGACCATCTGGCCGTCTTTTTCTTCCAAGGGCACGTTGTAATCCACGCGGAGAAAAACGCGTTTCCCGCGAACATTCAAATCTCGAATTGTCAGCTTAGCCATAAATCAAAATTCCTTTCGGTAGGGATGGCGCGCTTGCGCCGTCCCCGCGCCGTGCAGGCGCGGAACACTTTGTTAAACCGGGTGATATAGCACGCCCGAATTGCGCCGCATAAGGCGGCGCGGACAGCGCAAGCGCGCTGTCCCTACCCAAAACAAGGCCGCAAAGCATAGCCCACTCGTTGGGTGAGTCAAAACGATTTCGCAGCGATTGGATTCGGCAAAATTGCGAATGAATGGCTGGTTTTTGCCTGGGACTGGGACCGCCAGCGTCCCGCCGGCAAGTTGAAGCCTTATCAATGTCGAACCCGCTTACGACCGCCAAATCACACTCACTGTGAATAGCGCAATCATTACGACGCTGATCACGCATTTGCCGATGATGCCGGCGAAGACGCCGAGCGTCGCGCCGACGCCGGCCTGCGAAGCTTTATCGATTTTGTAGCCGCCGAGCATTTCAAAGAGCATCGCGCCGAGGAAGGGGCCGATGATGATTCCGGGGATGCTGAAGAAAATGCCGACGACGCCACCGACGAATGCACCGGCTAATCCGCGCCAGGTCGCGCCGAAACGTTTTGCTCCGTAGACGCTGGCAAAATGATCCAGAACGAGTGCCGCGACCGTCATTAGCGTCAGAACGATCAGCACTGGCGCGCTCGCGCTGTGCGGGCGAAACCACAGCCAATGCCCGAGGGCGGCAATCAACACGAGTGGCGGTCCCGGCAACAGCGGGATGATGCTGCCGAGAAAGCCCGCCAGCATCACGAGCAGCGTGATCGTCAGGCCAATGATTTCTGCCGCAGTCATCGGAAAAAGATAACCGATACGCCTGCTTTTTCGAATTTTATCGGCGAGCGTTTCCAGGGGCAAATTGGGTCAGGCGTTTTCACCACATCACTTTTTCTTCGGGGCTTTCGCGTCGGCTTCGGTTTCGAGGTGGAACTTGTGGATAAAACGGTGAAATACGGGCGCGAAAACCAATCCAAAGCTGGTGAGAAAGGCCACGCCGCTAAATAATGCGTAACAACCCGCAAAGATTTTCCCGCCGGAGGTCTTGAGTTCTCCGAGCGGTCCCATGCCGGAAAGAATCATCGAAGCATTCGCGAAAGAATCAATCCACCCGAGATGTTCGAAAACGTGATATCCCGCCATGCCGATCAGCAAAGAGGCGCTGACGACACTCAGTCCCAGGCCGACGCTTCGCGCTAGCCGATGGTAGAATTTTTCGCGTGGCAACAGCGGGCTGGAGCGGTTTTCGTACATGGATTAAATTAACGTTTTCGCTGGTTGAACTCAGCAGCGAAATTTTCACGCGTGCGTTTGCGGATGGCTTCCCAGAGTTCGGATGGCGCGCTCAGGGCGGAATTGGTTTCGCCGGACATCGCGTTCATGCCGTGGAGATTGATCCAGCGGCGGTCGTAATGGCACGGGGTCTTTTCCTCCCACGCCAGCACGCGTTTCACGGTGTTGGTGAGCAGCAACCGGTTCGTGAACGAATACTGGTTGATGGGAGGGCCGAATTTTTGATTCATCGCATCGAGGATGGCGGCGGCGGTTTTGTCCGCGCAAATATTGGCGTCAATGCGCCCGCGCAATTGAGCGGCGTAAAACCAAAACACGGCGTCATCTTTTTTGCCTTGTTCGAACAATACGGACGAAAGCACGTAGAGCGCCGGCGGGGCGAATTCTTCGGGCTTGGCGATGACTGCATTCGCCACTTTCATCTGCTTTTCGCCTTGGAAATCGCGCAGGGCTTTGACGGTGTCGACGGTGAGCCGAACGTCGATGTCTTTGTAAATGCCGGAGGGGTCGACGGCGATGTCGGCGGCGTGAGCGGCGAAGGTGAGGGAGCAAACATATATAAAGACTGTGAAAATCTGTTTCATGGCTTCGCTTCCAGGAAGGAGAAATTTTTATAGTGGGATTTGGTGGGATTTGGTCGGATGTGGTTGATTATCAATTGCTGAATAAATGCCAGAACGCAGGATGCGGAAGGGATTATAGCGATTGCCAAAACACATTTCCGGATAGAAGGCCGAAGCTTCGCCCCCCTGAACCCTGAAGCACCACCTCACCCCTGACCCAGTGACTCGCTCGCTCCCGCTCGCTCGGCCCTCGCGGGCCTCCGCCTTCGGCCGGATTCCTTTCGCCACTTCCCAAGCGGCGAAAGTCTCCCACTTCGTGGCGGAGAAGGAGACGGATGGCTGTGGATGGTCCGAACGATTCACAAGATGTCGGTGTTCTAGACTGAGCAGTTCTTTTCGGAAATCTATTTTGGCAATCACTCTAAGAGAAGGGAACGGAGGCAGGGCCGAGTTTCGTGGTCCAAAATGGGTTCGTTTTCTGGAGCCGAGGGAGCGCCAATTGGCATAAGTCGCTGACTTACAGATGGAAGTGAGAAATTGAAAATGGGTTCGTTTGGTAATTTTATTTTTAACGAGGCCCGGATCCCGGAACAAGGTGTTGTTTGTGGAATGATTCGACTCATTCCATTTGCCAGCAGCCCTCGCACTGTTGCTCCCATGTGGATTAGACAATATTCCGGGCGAGTTGTTCATTTTTGGCGCGGGGGCGAAGCTGTGGCGGGGAACTCCGGCCAACCACCCACATCCTTCACCCAGTTGATGATGTGGCCGGTGCCGGTTCGCACTTCGTTCATCACGCGCTCATCGACGGCATCGCGTCGTGGAAGCGTTGCGCCGGCGTCTTTCAGCACGTGTTCGTAGGCGGCTTGCGCGGATTCGCTGGTGACGGGCGGGGCGGGGAAGGGCGCGGGCGCGGCGATGGTGGCCTGGTCGTAGCTTGTTCCCAGCCAATTGTTTTGAGTTATGCTCGGGCTGCCGTCCATGATGTTGTCCGTCAGATAGAGCGATTTCGGCATCACGACATCGATGCCGTCGTGAAACCAATGGTGGTCTTTTGGAGTCGACGGTCCGGGCTTGAGATAATTTCCGACGAAATTGACAAGGTCGAATTCCCCGCAGCCGGCCAGGTCGCCCCAATCGTAAATCACGTTGTTGCGAAAATCCGCGTCCACCAGGCTGGCGAAGCGCGGGTTACGGCTTTGGCCGTGCGCGATCAGGTTGTGATGCCAGGTCGTCCGCCCCTGGCCGATGATGGTGGTGAGGCCGTGATTGGCGAAATTGAGCGGCTCGCTGAGGATGCACCATTGGATGGTGATGAGGTCGGAACGTTTGTTGATCGTGAGGACTTTGGTCGTCGTCCAACTCAGCGAAAGATGGTCAGCAATGCAGTTCTTCGAACCCTCGATGAAATAGAGCCCGGTTTCACCCGCGCCACCGTAATAAGCCTCTTTTTGTTTCGGATCCTCGATGTGTATGTTGTCGTCGCCGACACGCACGCGGAAATAACGCAGCACGACATCGTGCGTCCACACCTCCATGCCGTAGTTGCGCAGCATGATGCCGGGGCCGGGCGCGTTTTGGCCATCGATGGTGAGGAAGGGCTCGCGGATTTGCACGGTGGATTTCAGCGCGATGACGCCGCCGACTTTGAACTGAATGATGCGTGGTCCGGGCGTTTCAATCGCCGCGCGCAAGCTGCCGGGACCGGAATCGTCGAGAGTCGTGACCGCAATGATTTTCCCGCCGCGGCCGCCGGGCGTGAACGCGCCAAAACCTTCCGCGCCCGGAAAAGCCGGTTCGCCTTTGGCCACGAACGGTTCGTACAGCGGATGATCCAGCCACAATGGATGCGGAATCTCGGGCATCGGCCGCACATGATTCACGGGCGCATCGGCGGCGTATTCGCTTTTATTTTTCAGAACGAGATCGTGTCCGCCCGCGCCGCCTTTGTACGTCAATTGCCAGCGATAGATTTTGTGTTCGTATTCCGCGCTTACTTCGCTCCCCTCGGGCAAATCATCGAACGTTCCCATGATTGGCACGTGGCTCGAAACGAGCGTGATGTCTTCTCGCGGTGCTATGGTGCTGAGGAGGATTTGCAGGCGGCAATGGCTTTTGGCGTCTTTGATAATTCGCAGGCCGTCGTGCGTGGATTGAATCGTGATGGGCGTAACGCCGTGTTCATCAATCGTGAACGAGAGCGTGCACATTCCGGGCGTGCCGTCCGAGCCAACCAGCGCGGTGAGATAGAGATATTGCAGAGAGTGAATGGCCGAGGCGTGCGAACCTTCCACAGCCATATAAGATTGAGCGCCCCAGCCGGAGCCGAGCATGAGCGAGCGGCAAAGGAAACTGCCGCCTTGAATGATCAAGGAGCCGTGGCTGGCCCGGCCGGGCACGCCGTTGCCGCCGCCAATGTAGACTTCCATGGCATCATGGATCGCGCCGCTCTTGAGAATGATTTCGCCTTCGCCGCCGCTGAGTTCTCCGGCGTGCATGGATTCCTGAAAAACAATGATTTTGCCGCCGTCCACTTCGAGACGTGAATGGTCGTAGTAATGCAGGCCCACATACAGGTTGGCGACTTGATAGGTACCCTCGGGCACGCGAACGGAGCTATCACCCTGGATTTCCGCTCCGGTCATGGCATTGGGCAAACCCTGTGACCAATGCGATGCTTCGGTCCAGGTTCCGGTGCCGGACGTCCATCTGGTGGTGTCGGGCTCCGATTCGGCGCGCGAGACCGTGGCAGTTGCAAGACAACAAACGGCGACGAATAGAAACGCTATTTGCGGAGAACGAGAGTTCATTGGTTTGGTCTGATCGAATCCTCGCGAACAGTGAGTCAGGCGGGTGGGTTTTTGTCGAGATTTTTTCCGAATGCCCCCTCTAGTGTGTCTGCCGAGCAAGCTAAAGCTTGAACTCCAACTTTTTAACGGCTCTGGCCGAAGGTGTGATTCAAAGTGGGTGAGGAAGATTCTCTGTTTTGCAGCCCCTTTAGGGGCGTAATCGTTGTAGCACCTGCCGCTTGTTATTTCTCAAGCTCCGTAGGAGTGGCACATTCCGACTTACGAAGAGCCGATAACAAAATGAGGAACGGGCGCGCTGTTTTCTGGCGGGCGGCTGCTGCGTTGCTCGTCGGTCGAAGATCCACGAAGGATATTCTCGCGCCTCGCAGCCGCCCCAAATCTCTGGCAACGCGCCCGTTCCTCATTTTGTTATAGGCTCTAAGCCGGAACGATGCAGTTGAAAAGAGGGGAGCACACGCCTCCGGCGTGTGGTTTGCGGCGTCTCGCGGCAAACTTCGTCTGACTATTTTTCCAAACTAAACGGTGGGCCAAGATGGTGGGTACGAGCCGATGGCGAGACGCCGTCGGCAGCACGCGGGACGCGTGCGCTCCCCAAAGCCAACTGCATCGTTCCGGCTAAGTTGACGCTTAAAGATGTCGCTCCTACGGAGCCTGGAAATATACTCTGCCAGCCGTACTACAAATATGCCGTGCCTACGGCACTGACCGGGCCAATCTTTTCAGCGACTCCGCCTCCTTTGTCACCCGCTTTTCTCACCCGCTCTGGCCGATGTTTTGCGATTATTGGCCGGGAGATTCGTTTACAAACCCCAAATGGTTGAATTTTCCATCCGCGTCTCGGACGTTAAAAACCTCGAGTTTCCACTCGCCGTTGACGTTCCGCAATGTGAACGGGATCGAGACGCCCATCCCGCCGCTACCCATCGAGGCGTCCAATTCCACTTGCACTTTGTCCGGGGCAAGCCAGGTTTCCGATATAATTTTATAGCCTGCCACGCCTTCACTCCCGAGGGGATGATTGGTATCGTCGTTGATGAAATTCTTGAGAGCCTCGGACGATGGCGGGTTTAAGTCATCGCCGACAATACTTTTTTGTATTTCGGCTACATTGGTATTTTGCGAGGAATAAAGGTAGGTCTGCAGGGCATCGACGGGAGTGGTGCGACCGGCATTGGCAAGCTCGCTCGTTTTCCATGCGGGCAATCCCGCTGAGGATAGCCGCAACTTTTGCTGCAAAGCCACCACGTCGTTCTGCAACGGGCGGAGGCGGGTGACTTCACCCCGCAGCTTGAGAAGTTCCGTTTCGTTGGAATTGTTTTTCAGCCGGGAGTTTTCCGTGAGCAGTTCCGCCAGCTCGTTGTTCTTGTCGGCAAGGTTTTCCTGCAGATCAATGATTTGTTTGGCGGATTGTGCCTGTTGTTCGCGGAGACTCTGCGCTTCCTGGAGAGCGAGACGGGCGCGTTTGGCCTGATTGAACGCCGCCAGGATCGCCAGAATAAGCGCTGCGGCGAGGCTGATTTTTTGAAGCTTGGTCATCGCGCGAGGCGGAAGCGGTTCTTCGGCGGCCGGGCGTGGCGTTTTCTTAAAAAGCTCCACTGAAAAACGGTATCCGGGCGTGTTCCGTTTGTCACGTTTTTCCCGAAATCCGCGCTTGCTTTCGGGCAAGCCTCAGCTACCGTATTCGGCTCCCGTCCCCGGAAGTGCCGGGCAGCGGGTTTTAAAGTTTATTTCGACAGTTTAGATTTATGGCAACAGCAAACGATCTTCGCCGTGGAATGGCGATTAACTACAATGGCGACATTTGCGTCGTCCTCGACAGCCAGCACCGCACGCCGGGCAACCTCCGCGCGTTCGTGCAGGCCACCATCCGCAGCATCCGCACCGGCAAATCCTCCGATGTGCGCTTCAGTTCGACGGAAAAAATCGAGCCCGTTCCGATGATTACCACCAAGATGGAATTCAGCTACAAGGACGGCGAGGATTACGTTTTCACCGACCCGGAAAATTACGAGACCGTGACGCTGAACGCCGCACTGGTCGGCGATGCGAAGGATTATCTCGTGGAAAATGCCACGGTTACCGTGACGTTCGTGGAGGAAAAGGCGGTGTCGATCGAATTGCCGTCATCGGTCATCCTGACGGTGACGGACGCGCCGGAAGGCATTCGTGGCGATTCCGCCAACAACGTGCAGAAGTCGATCACGGTTGAGACTGGCATTACCGTCCAGGCGCCGTTGTTCATCAAGACTGGCGAAAAGATTAAAGTGGATACGCGGACGGGCAAGTATATGGAGAGGGCGTAAGTAGTCCGTGGTCAGTAGTCAGTAGTCAGTAGTTTCAAAGCCCGCCGTTTGGCGGGCTTTTTGTTTCCAGTCATGAACCGCGAAAAACGCTAAACACGCGAAAATTGGAAATCAGATGTTCATCTGATGTTGCCAATCTGGTTTGAAGCCGGCAATCAGGGCTCGGCATGCGAAAACCGCTGCATTTGCAGGCATTTCTTTCGCGTGTTCGGCGTATTTCGCGGTTTATAAAATTGGTCGTTCGCCAGTTTATTGGCGGTTTAGCGTTAAAATTCTTTGCATCACTGCGTGTTTTGGTTTAATTGCATCGGTGCCTGAACCTCTGCACAAAGGTGAAAAAATCTTTCGGGGCATTCCCGTTTCAAATGGCGTGTGCCGCGCGAAAATTTTGGTGCTCGGAAAATCCCAGCACACGATCCACCGTCAATCCATCCCGGACGCGCAGTTGCACGAGGAAGTGACCCGGCTGGAACGCGCGTTGGTGCAGACGCGCCACGAGATTCTCGAGGTCCAACGCCGGGTGAGCACGGCGATGGGCGCGAAGGAAGGGAGCATATTCGACGCGCACTTGCTGGTGCTGGAAGATCGGACGTTGATTGATGAAGTGGTTCGCACGATCAACGAGGAGAAGGTGAACGCCGAATTTGGTTTTCATACCGTCGCGGAACGCTACGCCGCCACGCTCGCCGCGATCGAAGATGATTATCTCCGCGAACGGGCCGGGGACATGCGCGATGTCACGACGCGCGTCCTGAATAATTTGCTCGGCAAGAAAGACGAGGTGAACCTCCGCAATCTCGCCGAGCCGTGCATCGTCATCAGCCACGATTTGACGCCGTCGCACACGGCGCAAATGGACCGGACGAAGGTGCTGGGATTCGCGACGGACGTTGGCAGCAGGACTTCGCACACGGCCATCATGGCGCGCTCAATGCGTATCCCCGCGGTGGTGGGATTAAAAATGGCGAGCGAGCAATTGCAGACCGGGCAGTATGCGTTGCTGGATGGGTTCAACGGCGTGGTGGTGCTCAATCCCACCGACCAGACACTCTTCGAATACGGCCAGCTCATTCGCAAGCAGGTCACGTTGCAGGAAAAGTTGCGTGACATCCTGCTCAAACCAGCGGTCACGCTGGACGGCCATCGCGTGTTCCTTTCGGCGAACGTGGAGCAGGCGGGCGATGCGGAATCCGTGACGGCCAACGGCGCCGAGGGCGTGGGTTTGTTCCGCACGGAATATTTGTTCATCAATCGCGATATGTTGCCGACGGAAGAGGAGCAATACCAGGCCTACAAACAAATCGCGGAAGCGCTGAAGCCGCGCCCGGTGACCATCCGCACGTTTGATTTGGGCGGCGACAAATTTCTTTCGCACTTGCAGGTGCCGAACGAGATGAACCCGTTCCTCGGCTGGCGCGCGATTCGTTTTTGTCTGGCGGAGAAGGCGGTGTTTCGGGGGCAATTGCGCGCGATTTTGCGCGCGAGCGCCCACGGCAACGTCCGCATGATGTATCCGATGATTTCCGGACTCGACGAACTCAGCCAGGCCAACGCGCTGGTGGAGGAATACAAAGGCGAATTGCGCAAGGAAGGCCTGCCGTTCGACGAAAAACTGGAAATCGGCGCGATGATCGAAATCCCGTCGGCTGCATTGATTGCGGACGCGATGGGCAAGCGCGTGAAATTTTTCAGCCTGGGCACCAACGATTTGATTCAATACACGCTCGCGGTGGATCGGATGAACGAAAAAATCGCGCATCTTTACGAGCCGACGCATCCGGCCATCATCCGGCTCATCAAGGCCACGGTGGATGCCGCGCGCAAGAATGGAATTTCCGTGAGTGTTTGCGGCGAAATGGCCGGGGAACCGATCATGACCGCGCTGTTGATCGGTCTGGGCGTGGATGAGTTGAGCGCCTCGCCGCCGTTGGTGCCGCAAATCAAATACATGGTGCGCCGGCTCAAATTGAGCGAGGCGCAGGCGCTGGCGGAATTCGCGCTCAACAGCGAATCGGGCGCGGAGACGCTCGCCAAATGCCAGGAACTCGCGTGGCAATCCGCCCCCAGCCTGTTCGAGAGCAAAGTGTAGCCCAAACTTTTCGCCGTTTGGAACTTCGTTGAGATTATGCCATCATGCCGGCAGGTTCATTACTTTCATGAATTTCGACAAATCCAATGACCATGCCAACCCGGCGGCCGCGGGCAACGGGCGGAGAGCGATTGTGGCGCAGATATTATCCACGTTCACGGAGAATTTTGGGATGAGCCGCACGGTGGCCGCGGTGACGGTTATTTTTATTGTGGCGGTGATTTTCGGCGCGGTGTTTTGGTCCATCCATTCGGCGCCGCCGCATGTCGTCTGGATGACGAGCGGACCGCCCGGGAGCAGTTACGAGCGGACGGCTGAAAAGTATCGGGATATTCTGGGGAGCAACGGCGTGGTGTTGAAAATCCTGCCCTCGGGCGGGTCCATCGAGAACCTGCGTCGGCTGTCGGACCCGTCGTTTCGCGTGGATGTCGGCTTTGTTCAAACCGGACAGGGCGAGGAAGGGGACGGCGTCAAACTGTATTCGCTGGGGAGCATCGCCTATCAACCGTTGATGATTTTTTATCGGAGTTCGTCTCCCATAACTCTCCTGTCCGGCATGGCTGGCAAAAAACTCGCCGTCGGCGCGTCCGGCAGCGGGACGCGGGCGCTTGCCTTAACCTTGCTGCAAACCAATGGTGTGAGCACGGACGGCAACACGAATCTGCTCGACCTGGATGCGGAGGCGGCGGCGAAGGCGTTGTTGGACGGCGAAGTGGACGGGGTTTTTCTCATGGGCGATTCCGCGTCATCCCAAACGATGCGAACCCTGCTGCACGCGCCGGGGGTGCAGATGTTTGATTGCGTGCAAGCGGATGCCTACACGAGGCGTTTCCATTACTTGAACAAATTGCAGCTTCCGCGCGGATCGATTGATTTCGGCCAGGACGTTCCCTCGCATGATGTCAACCTGATTGGCCCCACGGTGGAATTGGTGTCGCGGGCAAATCTGCATCCGGCGTTGAGCGATTTATTGCTGGAGGCGGCCCGGGAGGTGCATGGGGGCGCAACGCTGCTGCAGCGCCAGAATGAGTTTCCCGCGCCGCTGGAGCACGATTTGCCCATCCATCCCGAGGCTCTGCGTTACTATAAATCCGGTAAGACCTTTCTCTATCGGTCGCTGCCTTTTTGGCTGGCAAGCCTGGTCAGCCGGGTCCTGGTGGCGTTTGTGCCGCTGGTGCTGGTGTTGATACCGGGGCTGAAACTGCTGCCGGCCGCTTATCGGTGGCGGATGCAATTGCGAATCTATCGTTGGTATCGAAACCTGTTGAGAGTGGAGCGCGATTTGTTCAGCGAAATGACTTCGGAAAAACGGGATGATCTGCGGAAACGTTTGGATCACATCGAGGAGTCGGTTAATCGGATGAAAGTGCCGGCGTCTTTCGCCAACCAGTTTTATGCGTTGCGCGAGCACATCGGGTTCGTTCGCGAGCGCCTGGGAGATCATTAAGCATCATTGGGGAAGGGAGTGCCTGAATGCACCCCATTGAATTTTGAGTTGCTCTCCGCGATTTATTTACTTTGAATTCGGACTCGTTCGCCAAATAAAAATTTATGAAAGTCATCATCCTGGCCGCCGGTTATGCCACCCGCTTGTATCCATTGACGCTTACGCAGCCCAAGCCGCTGCTGCCGGTCGCCGGCAAGCCGATGGTCGAATACGTGCTGGATAATCTGTCGCCCATCGGCGGCATCGACCGCATTTACGTGGTGACCAATGCAAAGTTCGCGGATCATTTCCAGAAATGGGCGGACCATTACCGCGCCACCAAATCCAAGCTGAATTTCACCATCGTCAACGACAACTCGACCGACGACACCAACAAACTCGGCGCCATCGGCGACATCCATTACGTGCTGAAAACGCAAAATGTCGACGACGATATCATCGTCGTGGCGGGTGATAATTTGTTCAGCGAGAAACTCGAGGGCTTCGGGAAATTTGTGGCGGAGAAAAAAGCGCCCGTGTTGGGGGTTTACGACGTCGGCAATCTCGAGGAGATCAAAAAATATAATTCCATTTCGGTGGACAAGGACGAGCGCATCACGTTCTTCGAAGAAAAACCGAAGAACCCGACCAGCACGATCACGGGCATCGCGCTTTATTACTATCCCAAATCCGCGATTCCGCTGATCAAGCAATATATCGCCGAAGGCAACAACCCGGACCAACCGGGCCGCCTGGTGCAATGGCTCTACCCGCGCACGCCGTTCTACACCTGGCGCGTGCCCGGCATCTGGTACGACATCGGTTCAAAGGAAACGCTCGAGGAAGCGAACCAGATTTTTCGCGAAGAAATAGCGCGGATAATTTTAACAGGAGCCGGCAGAGGAAGCGGAGATCAGGATTCCCGACTGCAGTTTTGTCCAGCCTCTGCCGTCTCTGCTTCCGGGCAGACGCAGCTAAGTTTTAGAAAGTATTCCCGCAGCATTTTTGGCTCGACAGAAAAAGTGTTCGCTTTAAAATTTGAACTCCCCCATTTGCCGCAGAATCAAATGGGGGAGTTCGTTTTCAGTTTCCTGTTTTAGACTGTTTGCCAAAAGTAATTTCCGAAATGGTGGGGCAAACCTGCGGGTTTGCCTCGATTCCCCGCAGGGAATCGCCACCATTTCGGAAATTACTTTTGGCAATTACTATAGAGAGTAAGATATGATCTTGAAGGAGAAATCCCCCAAGCTTTTCGTCTTTTGAATGCCGTCGAACTCAATCCCCTCAGTTTTCTTTTCAGGATCCTTGAATTTTAGATGCGTCTGCCCTGGTCCCTGCTTTCTCCGGTTAAGTTTTCATGAATCGGCGATCACGGCTTCCGCTGCAATACCTCGTGCACGATGGTGAGCAGATTCTCCACGGTGTAAGGCTTCGGCGCGAACGCCGCGATGTCCGCCGCCGCCTCATGCACGTTTTTGTCCGGCGCGCCGCCGCTGGCCATGACGATTTTCAGCGCCGGATTTATCTGTTTCAACGCGAGGCTGGTGGCGTGTCCATCCATGAACGGCATCCCGGTATCGGTAATGACCAGTTTGACGTCGTTTCGTTTTTCAGCATAGAGCGTGACGGCCTCCGGCCCGCTGTTCGCCACGAGCACCCGGTAGCCGTAATTCTCCAGCGCCGCTTTGGTGATTTCGCAAATCGAAACTTCGTCATCGACGAGCAAGATCATTTCGCCGTTGCCCGACGGCAGCCGTGAGAGTTCCGTTTCCGCTTCCGCGACCGGGGTGGTGAGCGCCGGCAAATACACCTTGAACTGGCTGCCCTGGCCGGGCCGGCTTTTCACCGCAACGAATCCGCCATGGGCCCGGACGATGTCTAAGGACGTCGAAAGCCCGAGGCCGGTGCCGCCGCGCAGTTCCTTGGTGGTGAAGAACGGCTGGAAAATTTTCTCGATGACGTCCAGCGCCATGCCTTCGCCGGTGTCGGCAACGGTGAGCAGCAAGTACGCGCCGGGCCGCGCGTCGGGATGAAGCTGCCGGGCGTCCTGATCCAACTGAACATTTTCCGCGCTGAGCGTGAGCTGGCCGCCGTTCGGCATGGCGTCGCGCGCATTGATGCAGAGGTTCATGAGCACCTGGTAGAGTTGCGTGGTGAAGCCCAGGACGGGCCAGAGATCCTGGCCGCATTCGGCGCGCGTGCGGATGTTTTTGGGAAACGCGTCGCGCGCGATTTTTTCCATCTCGCGCAGGATCAATTTCAATTGCACCGGGCTTTTTTTGCTTTCCACACCGCGCGCAAAGGCGAGCACATGGCGCAGCATATCCGCGCCGCGGCGCGCGCTCGCTTCCATGGTGGACAAGATTTGTTGCGCTTCATCGTTGAGCGTTTCGGAGCGCAAAAAGCCGCAGCCCATCAGGATCGGGACCAGCGCGTTGTTCAAATCATGCGCGATGCCGCTGACCAGGGCCCCGATGCTTTCCATGCGTTGCATGCGGAGAAAGCGGGCTTCCATTTCCTTTTCGCGCAGGGCGCTGCGCTGCAATTCCTCCTCGAATTTTTTGCGGCGCTCGCGTTCCTCCGCGGTATTGAAAACCGAACGCACCGCGGCCACGAGCCGGGCGGGGCGCTGTTTCAGGACGTAATCCGTGGCGCCGCGTTTCAGGCATTCGATCGCCGTTTCCTCGCCGATGGTCCCGGAGAAAAGGATGAACGGCATGTCGCCGAACCGCTCGCGCGTAAGGGCCAGCGCTTTCAGCCCGTCAAACGCAGGCAGCGAATAATCTGAGATCACCAGGTTCCAGCTCTGTTTTTCCAGCGCGCTCTCAAAATCCCTGCGCGTTTCCACCCGGTGAATGTTCGAGGGAATATTTTCATCCGTCAGGATCATGGAAAGAAGCTCCGAATCGTTCGGGTCGTCTTCCAGGTGCAGGATCCGGATGGAGGCGGGTGATGTCGGCCCTCTCATGGTTGCTCCTCGGGGGCCGCCTGGCCGGGCGGCGGTTCGTTGATCAGCGCCCAAAAGAACCCGATCTGTTTGATGCACTCGACAAATTTTTGAAAATCCACGGGTTTGACGACGTAGGCATTCACGCCCAGTTCGTAGCTGCGGACCAGGTCCTGTTCCTCGCGCGAAGAAGTGATCATCACGACCGGAACATGCTTGTAACGCGCATCCGCCCGCAATTGCCGGAGCGCCTCGAGGCCGTCCATGCGGGGCATTTTGAGATCGAGCAGGATCACGGCGGGAGTACCGTTGGGATGATTCGCGAATTGCCCGCGATGGAACAAATAATCGAGCACTTCCACGCCATCGCGCGCCACGATGACCTCATTGGCGAGGTTGTATTCCTCGAGCGCGCTCAGCGTGAGTTCGACGTCGTTTTGGTTGTCTTCAGCGAGCAGGATTCGTTTCAGCGGGCTCATGATGGTTTTTTGGTTTGGGCAATGAGAAATACAGGGTGGCGCCGTGATCGATTTTGCCTTCCGCCCAAGTTCGGCCGCCATGGCGCTGGATGATTCGGCGGACATTGGCCAGGCCGATGCCGGTGCCCTCGAATTCCTCGGCGCGATGCAGGCGTTGAAAAACGCCGAACAGCTTGTGCGCGTATTCCATGTCGAAGCCGACCCCGTTGTCGCGCACGAAAATAATGAATTCATCCGGCGTTTCAGTGGCGGTCACTTCAATTTCCGCGCGCTCGCGCGTGCGTGTGTATTTGATCGCGTTGCCGATGAGGTTCACGAACACCTGGTGCAGCATCGGCGGGTCGGCGTGAACGGTGGGCAGGTCGTGAACGTTGAAAACAATGCTCCGCTGTTTGATTTCCTCCGCCAGGCTCGCAATCACGTCGTTCACCATGATTTCCAGATCCACCCTGGACGCGCGCATTTCTGTGCGGCCCATGCGTGAAAAGACGAGCAAATCATCGATCAGGTTGCCCATGTGGCGGGCGGATTGGGAAATGATGCCGAGGAAACGCCTGCCTTTCTCATCGGTTTGCAGGGCGGGAATTTTTCCGAGGCGATCCACGAACCCATCGATGTGCCGCAGCGGCGCGCGCAAATCGTGCGAGACCGAGTAAGAGAACGATTCCAATTCCTCGTTCGCCTGGCGCAACTGTTCGTTCGCGGATTGAACCTGTTGCGAGCTGCGATAAATCTCCGCCTCCATCTGCTCCATGCGCGTTTGCATCCCGCTCCGGGCGGCGGCGGCTTCCGAATTCTGTTTTCGCCGCACGAACTCCGTCACGTCTTCCACGCGATGAACGAGGTATTCCACCGCGCCATCGGCTCCGAGCACCGGGGAATTGACCGGGCTCCAATAACGCTCTTCGAAAACCCCGTCCGTTCGGCGCACGTCATATTTTTGAATCGCCATCGTGTCGGAGGCTTTGTTTTCCAGAACGCGGTTCAACGACGCTCGCAGGTTGGAAACTCCCGTGGCGCCTTGTTCCTCCGGGTTGTCGGGAAAGACATCGAACAACGCGCGCCCGATGATTTCCTCGCGCTTGGTCATGGTTGCCTTCAGGTAGGCATCACTGACCGCCACGATCGTGAAATCCGGCTTCAGCACCAGGTACGAGCCCGGGACGGATTCGAACAACGCGCGGAATTGCAGGTGCATCCGCTCGTTGCGTTTGCGGTCGGTGATGTCGCGAATGACCGCCAGTGTTTTCACGCCTGTGTCGGTTTCCACGGCGCTGAGCGTGATGTCGGCGGGAAACTCCGAGCCATCACGCCGCAAGCCGAACAGCTCCGCCCCCAGGGGGCGCGGTTGAGGATTGCCAAAGAACCGCGACAGATCCTCCCGATGTTGCTCGCGCGCGCGTTTCGGCATCAGCTCCTCCACCTCCAGGCCCACGAATTCGGCGCGGGACGCGCGAAAGAGCGTTTCGACCTGCGCATTCGCGCGCATAACCTTCCCGGTTTTGTTGACGAGAATCGTGGCGTCCGGAGCGCTTTCAAACAAGCGTTCGAACATGAGCTTGCTGTTTTTCAATTCATTCACGGCGCGCTCTTTCAACAAGAAGAACCGTGTTGCAATCGCGAGCAGCGCCGTCAGCAGCGCGCCGATCATCCAAAAAGTGCTGCGCAGCCGGGCGAAAAGACCATTCCATTCCGGCGCGGAGATTTCCGAGGCGAGCACGAAAAAGGCATCGCCGGCAATGACATTGGTCTCCGGATCTTTGACGGATTCTTCCGGCAAAAAACGGCGCCAGGTGAATAATCCGCCCGCGTGGCGGACCTGGCCTTCGGGATCTTTCAGGATTTTCGACCAAAGGTCCGGATCGGACTTCGCGAGCGTCTGGCCGGAGCGGTCGGGAAGCGCGAATCCCCATTCGGCGGCGGGTTTCGCCGCCTTGATCCAAAATCCGCGCGCGTTCAACATGCGGAAGCGCGTGCCGAATTGAACGGGGACCAATTGCTGCAATCCCGCGATGAGATTAGAGCCGTTGTAGCTGATGACACACGCGCCGCGATGCTGTCCCGCTTCGTCGAACACCGGCGTCGCAAACCGGAGCATCGGGCGGTACGGTTCCTCGATGCGGCCGTTTTCCATGTTGAGATCAAAGGTCGAAATGTAAATCTCGCCGGGCTTTAGTGTGATTGCTTTTTGGAAATAGTCGCGGTCTCCTTTGCTCTGGAGTTGCTCGCCGGAAACAACGGCTCCGCCTTGATTTACTCGGAGAACTTCCCGCCCGTTTTGATCGAGGTAACGAACTTTTTCGTAATCAGTTTTTTCGCGGCTGAAGAATACCGCCCGGCGCACGGCGCGATCCAGGTCGGCGGAATTTCCGGAAGTCACATAAGCGCGCAACCCGTCGCCGTCAGCGAGCACGCGCAGATTGTCCGTGGTTTCTTTCAGCGTGTGGCGGAGCACCTGGTCGAAAAGCCCGAGCCGGGAAGATTCACGTTCGCGGGCCGTGGACTCGATCTGGCCCGCCTCGCGAGAATAGAGCGTTACGCAAACCGCCGCGGCAACCAAGGCTGCGACGACGGGAACAACAAACGCACCGCTCATGCCCGAGCGACTTTTGGTTTCATCCGACGACTTCATTCCACGATTTTCCCATTTCCGGGCTCCAACAGCCTTCCAGCGCTGCCAAAATCGACAAGCCGTGTTTCAATTTTCCCACTGACCCTTAAAATCGACAAGTGGGGTACAATTGACGTTGTCAGCAGGTGCTGCCCCGGTCGAATGCGATCCGATTGGCAGGAATGTAGGGTTTTGTCCGGATGAGCGCAATTCTTTGATGCTCTGGGCATTAAGTTCCGCCATCGCCCATGGAATCATCCCGCACGCAGCAATTCCTGAATCGCGGCGGCATAGCCTTCGCGAAAAGTCGGGTATTTGAATAAATAGCCCAGTTGCGCCTTCAATTTGCGATTGGAAATTCTCTTGTCCGTGACACCTCGTTTGCGCGTCGCCTCAATGTTTTCAGCCACGGAGGGTGGCATCGGTTTTCCGAGCGAGGCGGCCAGCCACGAAAAAAAATCGAACTGGCTCACGGGTGCGTCATCGACGGCGTTGTAAATCTCGCCGTCCGCGCCGTGCTCCAGCGCGGCGATGATGCAACCGATCACATCGTCGCGATGAATCATGTTCAGAAAGCGCGCGCCGTCGCCATCCAACCGCGCGTCGCCGTTGACGAATTGCTTGAACCAATAGCCGCGCTCCGGTCCGTAAATTCCCGCCGCGCGCAAAATGATGGCGGAAAAATTTCTTTGCGATGCGCCCTCGATCAACGCGCGCTCGGTTTCCACCAGCACGCGCCCGGTTTCACTCGCGGGCTCTGCGCGATTTTTTTCATCCACGACGGAACCGTCATTCTGTCCGTAAACACTCGTGCTGCTCGTGTAAACCAGCCTGAGCCTGGGACCACCGGCGTTCCTCCGGCCGGTGGCGAGCCAGTCCACTACATTGCGCATGCCTTGCAAATAAACCCACCGATAGTCTTCCGCGCCGCCGCCGCCCGAAGCCACGCAATTCACGACCCAGTCAAAATCGTTCGGAAGTTTCGCGAGTTGATCGGGGCGCGTGATGTCCGCAATCATCGGCTGAATACCGGCTGCCTGCAGGGCAGGGGCACCGGAGGCATCGCGGCGCAAGCCGGACACAGCATGCCCGCGCCGCGCCAGCTCGGCGCCCAGCGGCAGCCCGACGTAACCGGTCCCAATAATCAACACGCGCATGAAAGGAGTTAAACGCAAACACGCCGGGAGGCAAAGGCGCAAAGTTAGCAGCGGAACTACAAACTCAAAGTCGGGAAGATGCTTTGTCCCGCCGCGGCTTTGTGTTAAATTAGTGGTTCAAAATGAGCAGTGCGGCGTCATCTGATACTGAGAAGGCCCCCTTCGAATCGACTCGAACGGTGCCCGAACTGCTCGCGCCTGCCGGCGATTGGGAATGCGCCAAAGCCGCCGTGGAAAACGGCGCGGACGCCATTTATTTCGGGCTCGATAAATTCAACGCGCGCATGCGGGCGCACAATTTCACCGAATCCGACCTGCCACGCCTGATGGAATTCCTGCACCGGCGCGGCGTGAGCGGTTACGTGACCTTCAATACGCTCGTATTCGAAAACGAACTCGCGGACGCGGAAAATTATTTGCGCACCATCATCGCCGCCGGGGTGGACGCCGCCATCGTGCAGGACGTGGGCATTGCGCGGCTGATTCGCGCGTTGTCACCGGATTTTCCGATTCACGCTTCGACGCAGATGACCATCACCAGCGCCGCGGGAGTGGAATTTGCCCGCGAACTTGGCTGCAACCTGGTGGTGCTCGCGCGGGAATGTTCGATCAAGGAGATTGAAAAAATCGGGCAAGGGTCGAGGGTCGAGGGTCGAGGGGAAGACTGCTCGCCGCTCGTCGCTCGTCACCCGTCACTGCCTCTCGAGGTTTTCGTCCACGGCGCCCTGTGCGTCGCTTATTCCGGCCAATGTCTCACCAGCGAAGCTCTCGGCGGCCGTTCCGCCAATCGCGGAGAGTGCGCGCAGGCGTGCCGCATGCCGTATGATTTGATTTCCGACGGCAAACAAGTGCCGCTGGGCGATAAAAAATATTTGCTCAGCCCGCAGGACCTCGCGGGCCTGGAAGTGCTGCCCGAATTGATTCGCAGCGGCGTCGCTTCTTTGAAAATTGAAGGCCGCCTGAAAGCGCCGGAGTATGTCGCCAACATCACGCGCATCTACCGCGGGGCGCTCGATGAAGCCGCCGGTGAAAGGCACCGCGATGACGAGACTCTCGCAGTGCAGTCTCGTCACTATGAAATGGAGATGGCCTTCTCGCGCGGTTTGCACACGGGCTGGTTCGGCGGCATCAACAACCAGGAATTGGTTCACGCGCGATTCGGAAAAAAACGCGGCGTCTATCTCGGCGACGTTGAAAAAATCCTGCGCGATGGCGTGGTGGTGAATCTCGCTGGTCCGTTAAAGCCGGGCGACGGAATCGTTTTTGACGCCGGCAAACCGGAAATGAAAGAAGAAGGCGGTCGCGTTTACGAGGTGAAATATCAGAGCGCCCAAAAGAGTGTTCACGGAACACGGAACACGGAACACGAAGCGAACAACACGCAACATGCTTCCATCCACTTCGGCCATGATGACATCGATTGGTCCCGGGTGCATGTCGGCGACAAGCTGTGGAAAACGAGTGACCCGGAGCTGGATCAGCATCTGCGCCAGACGTTCGAGGGCGACGCTCCGAAATTCCAGCGTCCCATCGAAATGGAAGTGCACGGTCTCGCGGGCAAACCGTTCACCTTGATCGCGCGCGATGAACAGGGGCATATCGCCCGCACGGATTCCACGATGCCGCTCGCGAAAGCCGAGAAGCAGCCGCTGGGCACCGAGCGCTTGCGCGAACAATTGGGCCGGCTCGGGGGAACGCCTTTCAAGCTCGGCGAATTGAAGAATTTTCTCACTGGAGAAGTGCTGCTGCCGATCAGCGAATTGAATCGCTTGCGTCGTGAAGTCGTTGCTGCTTTGGAACAGCAGCGCGTGCAGCCGGAACGTTGGAAACTGAATGAACGCGGAACGCGAAACGCGGAGCGCGGAATAGGGGAGTTTCCTGCAAGACCCAACGCTCGCGATGCGCGATTGATTATCCTCGTCCGAAACCTGGAACAACTCGATGCCGCCTTGAAATCCGGGATCGAAATCATCTATTGCGATTTCGAAAACCCGAAAAAATATCGCGATGCCGTAGCTGCCGTCCGCGCCTCGACCCTCGAACCTCGACCCTCGGTTTTCGTCGCGCCGCCGCGCATTTTCAAAACCGGCGAGGAGTGGACGCTGGAGCAAGTGCGCTCGTGCGATGCGGACGGTTACCTGGTTCGCAATTACGATCACCTGAATTTTTTCGCCAAGGAGCGGCGCGTGGGCGATTTCTCGCTGAACATTGCCAACCATTTTTCCGCGGATTATTTCAAAAACAAATTCGGCCTGGAGCGCGTGACGGCGTCATACGATTTGAATTTTCAACAGCTCGAAGCGCTGTTGCAGGGAGCGCCGGCGGATTGGTTTGAGATCACGATCCATCAGCACATGCCGATGTTTCACATGGAGCATTGCGTGTTTTGCGCGTTCCTTTCCAGCGGCACGGATTACACGAATTGCGGCCGCCCGTGCGACAAGCACGACGTGAAGCTGCGCGATCGCGTCGGCATGGAGCATCCGCTGAAGGCGGACGTCGGCTGCCGCAACACGGTTTTCAACGCGCTCGCGCAAACGGGCGCGGAATACGTTGAGCGCATGCTGGCGCTGGGCGTGAGGAATTTTCGCGTCGAATTCCTGAACGAAACTCCGGAGCAGGTCACCCAAACGATTTCCAAATACCGCCAGCTATTGCGTGGTGAAATTTCCGGCACGGATCTCTGGCGCGAATTGCGCCTGATGAATCAACTCGGCGTCACGCGCGGACAAATGGCCGGCCAGCGCGGTTGATTGAGAGCGGGTAACAAAACGCCATTCAAGGCAGGGCGCGTCACTCCGTGCGCTCTGTATGGTTGCAGGGAAACGACGGCGCGCACGGAGTGACGCGCCCTACCAGCCACAGCAATAAACTCATTTGTTAGACGCCCTTAGCCGGAACCATGCAGTTAGATAGAAAGGCGGATTAACGCAGAGACGCGGAGGACGCAGAGTTTCGCAGAGGATAAGCCCTGTTCCGATGGGCCACTGAATGGTGACTTTGATAAATATTTAAAACTCCGCGCGGCTTTGCGTTCTCAGCGTCTCTGCGTTTGTTGGGGAACGGTTTGAACTGCATGGTTCCGGCTTAGAGACTTTTGCAAACGCCCTATCTTACGGCCCGAGCAGGATTCGGTAATACCGCGAACGATTGGTCGCGTTGGGATCGGAGAACAGGAAGGTGTTCGCCGTCGGATTCGTAATCAGAAGGGAAATCCAGTTGGTCGACGCCAGGTTGGTCGACGCCTGAATGGTGTAATTCAGCCCCGTCGAACCTGTCACGGTAAATTGAAATTGCGAGCCGGATTTCACCGCCTGGCTGAGACTTGGCGGGGCGGGCGCCGGGTTGATCGTCAGGGAAAAATCGTGATTGGTGGCAGTGGCGCCATCCGACGCGCTCGCGATGAAATGAAACGTGCCGGTGGCGGTGGGTGTGCCATTGATCACGCCGCCGGCAAACAGGTTCACCCCCGGCGGCAACGTTCCCGAATTCAAATTCCAATTTACATTCCCGCTGCAAGTGCTGGCTGAAAGCTGGGTGGAATAAAAAATACCGATTTGCCCGGCGGGCAAATTCGTGGGCGTTTGGACCTGGATGCCCCCGCAAGGTTGGACGGTGAAGTTGGCGCTGGCGTTGTTATTCGAAATCGTGACGCCCTGGCCGCTGGGGCATTGATAGTTTCCAAATCCCAGAATGTTGTTGAGACTGTCATTGCCGCCCTCGCAACTCACGTTCACCGACCACATTCCATTGGCCACGTTCAATGAATAATTACCGCTGCCATCGGTGTCGATTTGCGCCTGAAAGTTGGCGCCGTTAATTATTGCTGAGGCCACGACCTGGACATTCGCAATCGGACTGTTGTTATGGTCCTGCACATGGCCGGTGATTTGATTCGTCGCGATCAACGCGGTGAAATTCACATGCAACGCCTGGCCGGCCTGGAGATTCGTGCCGCCGCTCGGATTGTAATCAAAGCTCGGCGATGAAAAAATATAGTTGGCCGGATTGCTGTCCTGGCTGGTCTGGATTTCCCACGGCGAGTTGCCATTGCCAAACGCACCGGCGAAATAGGTGCCGTCCGCGGCGCTGGTCGCGTCCTGCTCGAAATTTCCCTGGTCCGAACTGGACAAACTGATGTTGGCAAACGGTTGATTGGAGCCGTCTTTCACGGTGCCGTAGAAGAGCGCGTTTGCCTTGAGCAGGGAGATTGTGATGCCGGAGACGCTGCCGGCGGTGGCATCGGCCTGCACCTTGCTTTGCGGCCGGAGATAATTGTGAAAGGTTGCGGACGAGTCGTTCAGTTCTATTTTCCAGGAGTTGGCGGTCACGCCGGCGGTGAAATTGCCGTTCGTATCAGTAAAGGCCACGGTCAGGAATCCGTTCTGGCTTTGCACGGGCACCAATGCGCCCGGCAAGCCGAGGGCGGAATTACTCGCGTCAATGAAGCTGCCGGAGACGGTGCGGTCCGCTGAAATCAAAAACAAATTCGAGCTGAGATTCACGCCGCTGGAAAGCGTCACGGAGGCGGCGCCGGCGTTCGCGACGAAATTGCTTTTGAGCGGCACGAGCACGTAGTCTCCCGGCGGAGCGCTGATCTGATAATTACCCGAAGCATCCGCCACCGCGCCGCCCTGCGGATTCAGGTTGTCGCCGCCGGTTGGTTGAAACAGCAACACCGCCGCGCCGGGAACATTCGTGCCGTTGGCAATCACACTGCCCGTTAGCGCCTGCGCGTAAGAAAAGTTCGTGACGGTGAATGTATTCGTCAGCGGTGGAAAATTTCCAAACGGACTGCTGACGACATAAATATATTTTCCGGCAATCGTTTGTTCGAATCCGCTCTGGGAAATATTCAGCGCCGCTGTGATCTGGCCGGCCACCGTGTCCGTGTCGCCGGGCACATTCAGGTTGGTGATCGTGGTGGCGCCGTCCAGGAACGTGTCCGCGTGCCCGTCCGTCAGGTTAAATTGCTGCCACAAGGTGTCGCCGGTATCCACGGCGCCGTTGCCGTTGGCATCCATGAATTTTTGCACGACGACTTTTTCACCGTTGGCCAGGCCGGTGATTTGCAGAGTCACCGTCCCCCCGTACGAGTTGCTGATGGCTGAGGGCGTGAGCGTCACCGCCACGGCGGCGTGGCTCTGAATGGCCCAGCCGCTGAGAACAAATAGAAAAGCGACCTGCTTTAGAAATGTCTTCATAGTTCAAATTCTGATTACCGACTGATTGCGGACGGCCAAGAAGCAGCACGTGACTTGCCAAGCGAAAAACGGAGAGTGGCTGATGACCAGCAGCTTGCGCTCAGGGGTGGGCGCCGGCCAATTGTTTCGCGAGCCGGATGGCGGAAATCATAGAGGAGGCCTCGGCGATGCCTTCGCCGGCGATGTTGTAAGCCGTGCCGTGGTCCGGCGAGGTCCGAATAAACGGCAGGCCGAGCGTCCAGTTCACGCCGGTTTCGAATCCGATGAGCTTCAGCGGGCACAACCCCTGGTCGTGATACATCGCCACCACGGCGTCGTAATCGCCGCGATACGCGTGATAGAAAAGTGTGTCGGCGCTGAACGGGCCGTGCGCATCGATATTTTTTCGCTGCGACGCGAGCACGGCGGGACCAACGGTGGTTTTTTCTTCCGTGCCGAGTTCACCGCCTTCGCCAGCGTGGGGATTCAGGCCGCAAACGGCGACGCGCGCGCGCGGCAGGCGTAAGTCACGGCAGGCCTTCGCCGCGAGTTGAATTGCCAGTTCGATTTTCTCGCGGGTCAATTGCGCCGAAACCATTTTTAGCGGCACATGGGTCGTGGCCAAGGCCACGCGCAACCAGCGTCCGCGTTCGTCGTGGCCCAGCAACATCATCACGGTGCGATCCGTCCCGGCGATTTGCGAAAGAAATTCCGTCTGGCCCACGAACGCGTGGCCGGCGCGAATGATGTTTTCCTTGCTGACCGGCGCGGTCACCATCGCGTCCAATTCATGCCGCAGACAGCGTTCCGCCGCTTCCTTCAACCACGCCACGGCGGCGCGCGCTGCGCCGGGAGAGCCGGGAACGAGATCGCGGGGCAGGGGATCGGCCAGCGGATTGAATACGGAAATGCGCGCGGAAGGGTTTTTGCGGAAGTCCTCCAACTCCAGTTTCAAGTGCAGTTGCTCGCTCGTTTGCCGAAGGCAATCCGCGTCGCCGATGATGAGATAGCGCGCGTCGCCGGACGGCGCTTCCTGCGCCAGCGCCTTCAGCGTCACTTCGGGGCCGATGCCCGTGACGTCACCCAATGTAATGCCAATCAACATTGCAACCGGAACGCCGCCGCCATTTACCGCTCAATACAGGAACGCTCGGATAAACGTTTTCTTCTTCAGCCGGTCGATCCACGCCTCTTGCAGGCGCGTCCGTTCCTTTGCGAGCAGAATTTTTTCGATCGCGTCGCGCACTTCGGGAAGTGGTTTCATCCGCGCCTCGCGTTTGTCCTCCACCTGGAGAATGTAATACGCCTCGGGCGTATCGATCACGCCGCTCTTTTCGCCGGTCTTGAGCTTGAACGCCGCGTCCGAGAGTTCCGGGCGCAACGCGGATTTTTCCATCCAGGGCCGTTCACCCGGCTGTTTGTCCTGCGAATAAATGCTCTGCATGTCCGTGAACGACGCGCCCCCGTTCAGTCTGCCCAGAATTTCCTCGGCGAGTTTTTGCTTCTCCGAATTGTCGCCGTCGGGCGTCTTTGTCAGGACGATCATGCGCAGCTTCACCTGGTCCTCTTCCTTGAAATCGTCCTTGTGATCCACGTAGTACGTTTCGATTTTGTGCGGTGAAATCATGATCGCGCTGGAGATGTTTTTGTAACGCATCTGCTCGACGATGAATGTTTCCCGGTAATCGCGGCGCGCTTTTTCGTAAGTGATGCCTTCCTCCTGCAGCGTCTTGGTGAAGGTGACGCGATCGGGATATTTGCCTTTGATGTAATTGTCGAATTCCTGGTCGATGATGCTTTCCGGCAGGTTGTAGCCCGCGGTTTCGAACTCGTGCATGATCAATTGGCGCTCTTCCAGTTCCTCCAGCGTTTCTTTGTAGGCGCCCGCGAGTTTTTCGCGCAGGACACCTGGCTGCATTCCATACTCATCGTGCAATTGCCGCTGGATGCGGTCGCTGGCGTCGTCCACGTCCTTGAAGGTGACGATGGAATCGTGAACGATGGCATCGATGCCATCCACGAGTTCGGCGTCGGTCCGGAATCCGACGCCCAATAAAGTTGCTCCCACCAGAATCGCGCAAAGAAATCTCATTGGTTGATGGCGAGTGTAGCAGCGGGCGAAGGGCGGTCAAGCGTGGGGCATGGTTGAAATGTGTTCGTTTGGTAATTTTTTATTTTTGAGGGAAACGGTTTTTACGCGAATTGCCGGTAATTTCAGCGGGGGGCGCAATTCGGATACTTCGGTTCGATACGTCGATAAGGGATCCGGCACCGAGACGGTGCCGGAACTCGCAGGCGAGGACGCCCGCGCTACATCGGAAATTAAATTCGGGAGCCCGGAAGGCAGATTCAAAAGTTCCAAATTCCAAGCCAAGCTCCAGGGGGAAAAAAGGAATCGCTGCCGGCCTGTTTTTTCGCACCGTACCTGCCAAGGTCTGAGTCGTCTATATCCCCTTTCGTGGAATTACATAGTTTGCCCAAAACTTGGAGGTTCACGTAAACCGTTTTGCCACCCCCTTGACCGTGGAATGAGAGGATCGATATGCAATGGCATTTCCTTGTGCGCCGAAATTCGGATGACCGCAAATCAAATGCGCAAATCACTGCTCAGACACGCAGGTTAACCGTTTTGGGTCCAACCCATCGTGGTGTCGGTGAGATTTTGTGGGGTGTCCACCCAGAAAGAAACCTATGGGGCGTTCTTTAAAATTACGGAGGGTCTTAACACCCGTTCTACAGTGGTCCACGGCAATTGTTCTCGGCCTGGTGTATTTCGCAACCGGATCACGCGGCCTCGCGCAAACACTGGATGTGCGCGATGAACTTGCCCGGGAGACTGCGCACTATCGCGCCGAACATTTTCCGAAGGGGCGGACGCCGCCCAAGCTCGATTGGCGCGGCAGAGGCCCTTTGCGGGCAAAGGAGGCAACGCCGGAAAAAGTGCCCGGGGGTGTGGGTTATGGCTATTTCTTTTACGATAGCGAGCTCTTGTGGACGAATTCCACCATTGCGGATTATTATGTCATCACGCCCACAATTCTTGGGCCTGATGCCAGCGATCAGGTTTACCTGACTTCAACCTGCCGGGCTCAAAAAGGAACTGAGTCGCTGATTTGGTATGACAATCAAAATGAAGCCGCGTTTTGGATTTTTGATTGGTCCCTCCCATCACCGCAGTTTGTGTTTGGAGTGGATGACTTCCCCTCCACGCATCCTGAATATCTGACGTCGCGCCCGGATGAGTTCGATAACATCCGGCAAATGTGCCACATCCGGAACGGAACTTTCTATCTGGGTGCCAGCAACGGATTGTTTCGTTGGATGAACCAGGTGATGTTGTTCAATTTCGCGCGTGAGGGCTGGGATCTGGTTTACGAAACGAATTATACAACCACCAACCTGAGCGATAATCTCTTTCAAAGCAGCGATTCGGGAGGTAACGAGGTCGGCCACTGGGGGCCAATCGTGGAGACGTTTTCCACCTATACCAATGTGGACGTGGTCGGTTTTGATCTGATCCGATTATTTCAGGATAGTAATCCGAATCCATTTTGGCTGACTCGAAATAATTCCTATCCACTGATGTCCGCGCCGTGGCAATTGCTCACGGAGGCGCCCAACACGAGCTTCACCGTGGCCGCGAGCGCGACCAATATAAACGCGGGCACTTACAATATCGGCACGTTGTGCGTGACCGCCCCGACGAATACCGCAGCCTTTTCGATCAATCCGCCAGGAGGAGTGGATACCTCAAACTGGGTCAGCACGCCCGGCGGCACCTGGGATAGGATTGTCGTGGGTCTTCCGCCAGGCAATTACTCGATCACATTCGCTCCCGCGCCTGGCTTGATTACACCCGCCTTACAGAATTTTACCATCACGGCCGATGCCGTTACGACAGTACAGGCAGCTTATTCAGCGCCCTTGATTACGAACGCCTGGACCAGTCCCGTGAGCGGGAGCTGGGAGAATTTGGCCCCGTGGTCACGGGGATTAATTCCCGGCGCGAACCAGGCGGTTATGCTGACCAACGCCGGTTGGAAGGCGGTGCAGATTTCTCCAACGACTGCGCAGAATTTCCCGCAATCACTTGAGGTGAATTCAGTGGTGGTTTCCTCGCCCTCGAACACGTTCAACACGTTGCTGATGAATTTCGCGGGCCTGGCCACGCCGCTGACGGTTGAGGAGCTTTCCGTGGGGAGCAATTCGGCGATGACGATGCTTTCGTCGGCCCTGCAGATCAACGGGCCGGCCGAGGGCGGCATGACGATCGGCGGGCAATTCAACCAAACCGATTCGACCGTGAGCGGAAACCAGATCAATGTGGGCTACATCGGCCCCGGAGTTTACAATTTCAACAGCGGTCTCCTGAATGTCACCTATTTGTGGGTGGGCGGACCGTATGATGGCGTTTTTTTCCAGAACGGGGGAACGAATTCGGTTGGCACGACTCATTTGGACGGCGCCGGGGCGGAATATGTCATGCGCAATGGATTTTATAACGCGACGACTTATTACAACGGCGGCACATTCGTGCAGCAAGGCGGACTTCTGGATTCCCTGGTTTACATATTCCAGGGCAGTTACCGGCTCGCCGGAGGAATTCTGGACAATGATCTTTATGTTCCGGGGACGGACGGGGTTAGTCCTGGCACGGGCACTGTGCTCCAAACCGGCGGAACTAATGGAGGCTCCATTTATGTCGGTGAATACGGCTCCGGGACTTATACGCTGTCGAACGGGGTGGTGGATGGTCCATGGATCACGCTCTATTCGGGCACCTTTGTTCAATGGGGAGGAACGCAGGAAGTCTCGTATCTGGACATTATCAATGAGCAGACAAGTTCCAACGTGAATACATTTGGGACTTATCTTCTGAAGGGTGGCCATATGTCACCGAACTATGTGGCGGTGTTCGGCAGTTACACTCAAACAGGGGGAACGAATACCGCGAGTTTTGTTGAAACGGCCGGCGGGCAGGGGATGATCTCGCAGTCTGGCGGTTTGTTGGCGGCGGACACGATTGGCGTCGGACCGTCCGCGTCTCTCACCGGGGGGACGATGGTCGCCTCCAACACGCTCTATCTTGATGAGGGCAGCTTCGTCATGAGCGGAGGGCAACTGATCGTTTCCAACATGATCCTGGAACAGGGAAGCAGTTTTACTTTTAGCGGAGGCGCGATTTCTCAATCGGGAATACTAACCACGATCAACGCGAGTCTCTACGCGGGTTCAACGCCGCAGTCTTTCGGTCCACTGCAGCTTGGCTTCGGGTCCAGCTCCAATTCGACACTTTCCATGCCGGCCGGCGCCAGCGTCGTGCGCTTTGGGGACAGCAGAAGTGCGCAATGGAGTGGCACGTTTACCATCGAAAACTGGGGCGGCTCACTCACTGGCGGCGGCCGACAGCGGATCAGTTTCGGGAACAGCGCCAAGGCATTGACGAGTCAACAGGTCGGCGCGATCGGGTTTCACAACCCGGTGGGGTTCGCGCCGGGCACCTACCCCGCCCGCATCCTTGCCAGCGGCGAAATCGTTCCGGCGGCGGGGACCATCGCATTGAGGCAACAGACGGGCGGGATACAATTGACCTTCCAGGGACGAATGGGCAGCAATTACAACATTGAAGTTTCGACCGATCTCCTGCACTGGACGAAGCTGGCCCACGAACTCGACACCAATGGAACGCTGACATTCACCGACACCAACGCGCCGAATTTTCCGCACCGCTTCTATCGCGCCACGCTGGTGCCTTAAGCCAGCCGGCAACGTATTTTCCATCGCGAGTGGGAATTCACGCGCTTGAAATCGAAAACAGAACTATCGCTGGAGCATTGGCGGAAAAGATGCGGCGGTGAGCAGCGGGGAAGAAGTGCCGGAAAACCACTATGACTTTGACCTGGATTGCTGAACGGTTAAATATGGGCGCCGCCGGGTCCTTCGCGAACCTGCGCAACACGCAAGCAAAAGGATGATGATACTATGCGATTATGCGGGACCGGCTCGTTTAAAAGCCTGACAAGGTGAAATCGCGCTGGCGCAACGATTGCGAAAAGAATGACGATGTCGCTGAAGTGGATCGCCCAGCGATTGCAGATGGGAAGCTGGAATTATGTGTTCAATCTGCTGGCAGCAAATCGGGACCGGAAAAGATGAAAAGTGTAAAGAGTGAGAACCGAGCCCCTTATGCTGTATTGGCAGAACCGCAAGAAGCCCAGGGCGGGAACCGGAAAGTAAATATGGCAATGCCATTGACCCGTTTAAAGAATGACGACGGATAATCAAATCGCTCAGGAAATTCGAACGGCTATTAAACACGGGGATTTAGGCCACGTGAAGTCGTTACTTGGCGCGGATGCTGCCCGCGCGAATATGATGACGCCATTTGGCACTTGGCTTCATGTAGCCGCTTCCTTCGGAAAACTTGAAATTGTCGAGTGTTTGGTTGACGCTGGGGCGGATCTAAATCGCAACGGAGGCATTCTTAGGGGGGCAGCGATCAAGGAAGCCGCTTCTAAAGGCCACACTGAAATTGTAAAATACTTATTGGCTCGTGGTGCTAAACCAGACGTCAGCGCCATGGATAAAAATCCACTTTTTGGCGCAATCTATGGTGGTCATATCGAAGTGGTTAAAGTATTGATTGCGAGTGGCATTGATGTGAGTGTGAAATATCACAGTCGTAACCGCAATGATTGGGATGCTGTTGCGTACGCCAAAGAGCGCGGGCAACTTGAAATAGCGGCGCTACTTGAGGGAAATCCAGAAAGTCCTGCGAAGGAATCGAAAGTGAAGCGCGATCCTGCCCGCCAAACCTCTGTAAACACTAAAGTAGATCCTGGACTTGAGACGAAGTTGCGCGAGTGGCTGAAGCGCGACCGTTTGGAATTGCTTAACTCCCTGAAAGTTGCAATTCGGAAGCATTTGGCCCATTTGAAACCGCTTCATCCGGATCTTTATGGCTATGCACTGTTGCTAGAGGATACTTGTAAAGTGCAATCTGTAGGCGCCGCCTGGAACTGGACTAGTAACATCAAGAAGAATACACCTTATTATCGTTACTCTGTTGACGAATGGGCCCAGGATTTTCGCGCGTTGAAATCAGTCGATCCGCTCCTTAACGATCTTAATCGGCAATTTGACCAGCTGCATCCCGAGCCGGATCGGGATGATTTACTTTATGACGATTACGAAATTGCCCATCGTCAAGCTTACCATGACGTTTTTCTAAAAGCCCTGCTCGAATTAAAAAGTGATGGAGCTTTTAATTTCCCGACCACTGAGCCGTATTTGGCAATTTGGATTCCTGATTCAACGCACAAAATTATGGGTGTGTCGGTGATGGCGCTAAATCCACCTGCAGTAGTAAAAGAATACGAGGGCGAGTTCGGAAAGGTGAATGAATGATATTTGCTCTCACGGTTTCTGCCGGCAGCCAATCGGGACCGAAAAAGATGAAAAGTGTAAATAGTGAGGACCGACCCTTTACGACTCCTTTATGGCATTAAGTAAAACGTATACGATAAAAGCTCTATTCTTTATCGCGATGGTAGCCTTTACTGCGATGGGCACATGCCTGGCTGAGGACCTTTCTCTGTCCGACTTTTCAGTCTATCCGCAGACTGAAGCCTTCAAGGCATTTATTGCCAGGCAAATGAATTCTGAATGGCATCTTCAGCAATCAAATGTTGTTGCAATGACTGTATTTTCCGGGTCCGATGCCGTTGCCCGGCGATACACGATCGCTGGAGATGGACAGGAGTTTGACGTTCGCTCTGTTTATGATCTGGCAGAACAAGATGCCGAACGTCAGCAGCTTTCTATTGCTGAGCTTAATAATGTGCGCACAGCGATTGAAGCGTTACCCGATAGCAATGAAATGCCGCCCCTGAATCGACTAGCCGTCGTGAGTTTCAAAAAAGAGGGAAAGTGGGTTACGCGGGCCTACGATATGCAATCTTTGCCAACGTCTTTGGCATCAATTTTTACAACTATTGCGGGCGCTAAGAAGCAAAAATTCGATCCTAAAACCGTGCCGCCATTGATTTTACCAGATGCATATAAGTTAGAAGCGGTTTCATAAGTATCGGAGCGTAATAATAATGCAGGCAAGATGGAAAAAGGCTTCATACATTTGAAGGTGGTAATCGTAGCGGACGAGCAGGCGACGAAAGTTGCCGAGCCAAGCAAAGGTTCTTTCGACTTTCCAACGCTTGCGATAACGCCGCAGCCAACGGCCATCGTTGAAGGCTGGTTTGGTGCGTCCTCGGCGGTGCGGGCTGATCAACAACATGCCGCGTTTGAGCAAACGCTCTCGCAAAGGATCGCTGTCGTAGGCGCGGTCAGCCACGACTCGCAATGGACGTTTCTGTGGACGGCCTCGGCCACCCCGGGGCACAGATATTTGAGCCAGGGTGCTTTCGGCCAGAGTCACTTCCCCCGGGCTGGCCGAGACCAGTCGGCTTCCCAGAGGAACACCTTGGCCGTCGACCACCACCATCCACTTCGTGCCTTTGCCCCGCTTGGTTTTGCCAACTCCGAAGCCCCTTTTTTAGCGGGAGCGAAGCTCCCATCCAGAAAACTTTCACTCCAGTCCAATTTACCCCGCTGGTCCAATTCGGACAGAAATGCTCGCCAGATTTTGAGCCATACACCGCGTTGTTCCCAATCGCGCAACCTTCGCCAGCACGTGCTGGCACTGGGATATTCTTTGGGCAGGTCACGCCAGCGCGCGCCGGTCTTGAGCACCCACAAAATTCCTTCGAGCACCCGCCGGTTCTCCGCCCACGGCCGACCACGACTGCGTTCCTTGGGCAAGAGCGGTTCCACACGGGCCCACTGCTCATCCGATAAGAATGCTTTTTGCATTCACAGTTTTTCACAAAATCCTTTGCAAAGTCACCAGTTACAAAATCACTTACGGTTTTGGACTTATGAAACCGCTTCTAGCATTAACGGCGCTTGGCCAAGAAACGAACCTATATTATTGCGTTAGTGCCAGTTGCCTGGATCCAATTTCTGGTTTTAGCAGCGCCGAAATCTCGCATGGTGTGTTGGGGTGGAAGTTCGATTTTTCAAGTACGAATGGAACTTCGCAGCAGGTAATAGTCTACTTTGATCGAACGGCTTCAGTTCCAAGGGACAGGCACGGGTTTGGAACATTTGGACAATAAAGGGATCGGTTCTCGTTATTTACGCTTGACGATGAACTGCCGGAATGAGTTCTGCGCTCCGTCAAAAATTAAGCAGTAAAGGGGTCGGTCCCCATTATTTAGACGTGAGGGTGGAGGATTCCCCGCTCAGTTTTAGCCCGTGGTCAAGCGGCAGTTCATCACTTTAGGGAAAGTCCAGGTCTTTACGAAACACTGGGTGGAGCACCTGCCGAATATGTTAAGAAAAAAATGGACAAAATTCTGGACGAAATCTTGGACCCATGATGTATATCCGAACTATAACCTCACTTCTCATAGCCGCATTTGTTCCGACTTTAGCAATTGCGGTTCTAGTAGAAAAAATCGGTAGTGGTAGCAGCGCAATTTTTCTTGTGGGCGCTTTCCTTTATTTACCTTTTATCCTCGGCGCCATCTTGGCTTTGGCGGCTAGAAAAAAGCGTTGGTCAAGCTGGCTCATCTTATTGACCTTGTTGCTGATATCATGCGATGAAATAGTGGGTATCTATGGTGCCTTTTTTCGGACACCCGCAAAAGGGGCTTCGGATTTGATTTATCGACCGCTGCCCCAAATACTTGTTATCGCTGTGGTTGCCATTGTATTTGGCGGTATGGTTTTTTTGGGGCGAAAAATGAATTTGAGCAAGCCAACCAAAACACCCGAGAGGCAAGCAAATTAAAGGCTCTGGGAATGACAGACCTATCGTTGGAGGCAGGAATTACGGTTTCGTCGTATTTCGTCCTTTAAGCATAAAGGGGTCAGTCCTCACTATTTACACTTTTCAATGACTCGCGGAATGAATTCCGCGCTCCTCTACGCCGTGCCTTGTGACTCGGTCCAGCGGACGGCGTAGCGGACGAGATCCGTCGCAGTAAGAAGGCTGAGCTTTTCTTTGATTTTGGCGCGGTGCACTTCCACGGTTTTGACGCTGAGATTCAGGTGGTGCGCAATTTCCTTGGTGCCCTTGCCCTGGCCGATGAGTTGGAACACTTCAAATTCGCGGTCGGACAGGCGCGCGACGGGCGAGGCGGATTTTTCTGATTTGCGACCGGAGAAGGTTTCGAGGATGCGCGCGGACATTTTTTCGCTCACGTAAATTTGTCCGGTCAGCACCTGGCGGATGGCTTGCAGCAATTTATTTCCGCCTTCCTGTTTCATGATGTAACCGCGGGCGCCGGCGCGCAGCACGCGCTCGGCGTAGAGCGCTTCGTCGTGCATGGAGATGATGAGCACCGGCAATTCCGGTTTGACGGAGCGAATGTCCTTGATCAATTCCAGGCCGTTGCGGTCCGGCAAGGAAATATCCAGCACGGCCAGGTCGAGCTTTTCCCGCACGATGATGTCCAGTCCCTGGCCGCCGGTATCGGCTTCGGCCACGACTTTCAGATCGATTTCATTATCGATCAATTGCGCCAAACCCTGGCGCATCATCGGATGATCATCCACGATGAGCACGCGTTTGGCCGCGCTTTTAGACTTTGCGGGCATGGTGATTCGTCGATTTGGGAACGACGCGATTTTTGGGAATGGCGCAGGTCACGCTCACGCCGCCTTCCGCATTGGATTCGATGGCCAGGGCGCCCCCGATCATGCTGGCTCGCGACCGCATCATGTGCAGGCCCATTCCCTTATGGTCTGCCGATTGTTTCCGGAACCCGTTCCCGTTGTCACTGATGTCCAATGTGATTCGGCCCGGCGAATTCCGCAATGTAATAACGATGCGTTGCGCCCGGCCATGCTTGACGGCGTTGGAGACGGCTTCCTGCGCGATGCGGAACAAATGGGTGGCGACGGAATGATCGTGAATGGTAACCGGGTCGTCGAAATCACAACGGCAACGCACACGGAAATTCTTTTCGGTGTTGGTCGCCAATTCGAACAGGGCGGAGGTCAATCCTTCGGACTCGATCGTCACCGGCGAAAGTCCGCGCGCGAGGGAACGTGTGTGGGTGATGGCTTCGCGGACGTGATTGGCGATCTCCATCACCTGTTGGGCGTGCGCTTTTGATTTGGGCGCGAGTTTTTTGGCGAGGACCTGGCTCATCAATTCAATGCCCGCGAGGTGCTGGCACAGGCCGTCGTGCAAGTCATGGCCGATGCTCCGTTGCTCGCGGTCGCTGATTTCGAGAATTTCCCGTTCGAGTTGTTTGCGCTGGGTGATGTCGCGGATGAAGCCGGTGAAGATGCGTCCGGCGGCGAGCTTGACTTCGCTCACTGACAATTCCATGGGGAAAATCGTGCCGTCCTTGCGCCGCCCGGCGACTTCGCGACCCAGGCCGATGATTTGGGCGCGGCCAGTGCGGAGATAATTGGCGAGGTGGCCAGCGTGCGCTTCGCGCTGCGGGGAAGGCATCAGGACGCTGACGTTTTTGCCGATGATTTCCTTCGCGGAATAACCGAAGATGCGCTGCGCCGCGGCATTTACCGACTCAATGACGCCGCGCTCATCGATGGTGATGATGCCTTCGACCGCGGTTTCGAGGATGGCGCGGAGGCGTTCCTCGCGATCCTGGACAACCGTTTCGGTAATTTTTTGTGATGCGTTCAATGTGTTCTGTAAAAAACTTCGTCTCCTGAACCCTGAGCACCACCTTTCCCTGAACCCGGGAACATCCAACACCGAACATCCAACATCCAACACCGAACATGCTTGGTAGAAATCTTTTCACGCTGAGAAAAGAATGAGCCCATGCCGACTGCCAGTCGGCGATACAGCAGGCTACCAGCCTGCGCTACGATTCGTTTCAGTGTGCGCGATTGATGATTTCTACAGAGCACACTGAACACCGAACATCGAATAAATTTGCCGCCTGAGCACCGCCTCTCCCCCAAGTCGCGTTTCCGCTTCGAGAAGGCTCCCTCTCCCACGAATGGGAGAGGGAGCCGGGTGGTGGTTGGGCTTCGAGCCGCATTAGCGCGGCGGAATCTGTTTCAATTCATCTGCAACTGCGCCCGGTATTCCGTGGGCGACTGGCCGAGGAGTTTTTTGAAAACGCGGTTAAAATGCGTCAGTGATTGGAACCCCACTTCGAACGCGATCTCGCTGACTCGCAAATTCGGATTCAGGAGCAGGCTCTTGGCTCGCTCAATCCGGAGGTGCGACAAATAATCCGTAAAATTGATTCCCGTGACCTTCTTGAACATTTTGCAAAAATAGAAGGTGCTCATGTTGACCGCCTTCGCCACCTGGCCGAGGGACAGATCCTCGCCTTGATGCTCGTGGAGGTAGGCCCGGGCGCGGGCGATCGCCGGCGGTTCCGATTTTTCCTGGCGCACGACGACCTGGTTGCCTAACAGCGACAAGTGCTGCGCGAAAATGCGGAGCAGTTTTACCACTGATTCCTGCTGGCGGGCGGAGATCGTCGCCGCTTCAGAAAAGATTTGGTCGGCTTCAATCTGTTCCGTGCGGGTTTCCAGAAAACCGACGAGGCGGGTTCCCAGATGCACCGGGACCGCGGTATCGCAGCTTCGGTCAAAGCGGGGCATGTGCCAGGGATCGACGGGGCGGAGCGACACCGGCATGCCGGTCGCTTCGCTGAACGCCTTTTCGTATTCCTGGTAAATCTCGGAATTGACCATGGCCTCGATCACGGCGCGGTTGTTTCCGTTGCTGATGTCGGGGGCGGCAAACGCATTTCTGGATTGGATGCCTGCATCGGGTTGCGGCAGGAGGCTGCTGAAACGAGAGCGGTCGAAGGCATCCGCCTCGCTGCGAACTTCAGGAGCGTCCATGCGGCTTTCCGTCTCAACCAATGTTGTTTGCATGAGAGCAATTTAGGAGAAGCCGTGGACGCCAACAATTGGGGGCGCCCCTGATTGAAATCTGCAGACTGGGATTAGGGTGAATAGGGGAATCCCTTATCCCCGGCGGGGGCGGTTCGGCAGGGCCTTGTTTTAGTGGCACGGGCATCTTGCCCGTGGGTTTCAATGAAACAGTCGCATCACCTCGTGAGACTTGCGACCCTCGCTGGTTTCACAAAATCATTTCCTTCGCACAGGCAAAATGCCCGTGCCACTAGACGGGCGGGGTGAATTCACCCTTTCGCCGGCGAACTTCAACGGGCAAATTGACCCGACATGAGAGCGTGCTGGACGATATTCGGTTTGTGCCTTTTCTCTGCGATGACTTTCGCCGCGGAGCCGACGAAGCCGTCCATCATTCCGGCGCCGCAAAAAATGGAGATTCGCGAGGGCCAATTTCAACTGACTCGCGACACGCAGATCCACGGCGACGAATCCTCGGCTGACACTGCCAACTATCTGGCCGCCAAGCTTCGCGTCTCCACGGGTTATACCATTCCCATCGAGACGAATGACGAGCCGCTGAAAGGCGTCATCGAATTGACGACCAAGGGCGTGAAAGCGGAGTTGGGCCCGGAAGGCTACGAATTGGACGTGACGCCGGATATCGTTTCGATCAAAGCGCCCACGCAAGCCGGTTTGTTTTATGGCGTGCAGACGTTGCTGCAATTATTTCCGCCGGGAATTCTGACTAACAGCAAAGTCACGAACGTGAATTGGGAAATTCCGTTTGCCGCGCATATCGAAGATCAACCGCGATTCCCATGGCGCGGGTTCATGCTGGATTGCAGCCGCCATTTTTTTTCCAAGGACGAAGTGAAGCACGTGCTCGATGACATGGCGCTGCACAAATTGAACATGTTTCATTGGCACCTCACGGACGACCATGGTTGGCGCATCGAAATTAAAAAATATCCCAAGCTGACTCAAATCGGCGCGTGGCGCGACAAAAGCCTGATCACCGCGCCCGGCGATGATGGCAGCCTGCAAACCAATCACGTGCATCCGGCGTGGGATTCCGCGCCGCCAGGTTCCTACCGCGCCGATGGCCGATACGGTGGGTTCTATTCGCAGGAGGATGCGCGCGAAATTGTCGCTTACGCCGCGGCTCGTCACATTACGGTGGTGCCGGAAATTGAAATGCCCGGCCACGCGATTGCCGCGTTGTCGGCTTATCCGGAATTGAGCTGCGACGGCGGCCATTACACTCCGGACGCAAATGCCGGCGTGAACAAAGGCGTTTTCTGCGTGGGCGATGACAAGACGATCACGTTCCTCGACAACGTGCTGCTGGAAATGTTCGATTTGTTTCCTGGCAAATACGTCCACATCGGCGGCGATGAAGTCAACAACGCGGTGAAAAAGGCGACGTGGGGACAATCGCCCGCCTGCCAGGCGCGAATGAAAGCGGAAGGATTGAAGACGCTCGATGAATTGCAGGGTTGGTTCACCGGCAGAATCGGCAAGTTCGTGAGCGAGCATGGCAAGACGATGATCGGCTGGACGGAAATCACCGAGGCGCCGTTGCCGCAGAACGCGATCGTGATGGATTGGCAGGGCGGGGCAATGCAAGCCGCCTCGAGTGGTCACGACGTCGTGATGAGCCCGACGAAATTTTGTTACTTCGATTATGGCCAGTCGCTGGATTTCGCAATGGAACCGCCGGGCATCGGCGGATATTTGCCGCTCGCGCAGGTCTATTCGTTTGAACCGATACCCGCGGATTTGCCGGCGCAATTTCAATCGCGCATTTTGGGCGGGCAGGCGAATTTGTGGACCGAATACGTGCCCTCGCTGGCGCACGTGGAATACATGATGTTCCCGCGTTTGTGCGCGCTGGCGGAGGTGGATTGGTCGCCGAAAAGCGCGCGCGATTGGGATGATTTCAATCGGCGTTTGGAAACGCACGAAAAACGGCTGGATGCGCTGGGCATCAACTATCGCCGCGAGCTTGCGGTAAAAATTGGTGGATGGGTTCCGTCGCAGCTTTCCACCAATGCCAGCGGCACAAATAATCTCGATTGGGATGTCTCATCGCAAATCGACGGGCCGGGCCGATACCGAATTACATTCCAACACTCCAGCGGTCCCGGCCTGGCCATCACGACGGTTTCGTTGCTGCGAAACGGAGTGGAAATTGCGAAGGACGTGCACAATGGTTTCGCCGCGCGCCATCCGACGCGGCCTGCGTACATTCTCGACGTTCCCTCGCACAAAGCGGAGGTTAAATATACCATTCGCGCGACTGTCATTGGCGCCGATTCCTCCGGCATCGTGACCTTGCTTTCACCCGGCATAAAACCTTGAATCGAATAGTGGCACGGGCGTCTCGCCGGTGCGTTTCGAATGGACATCCTGTTCGTCCCGAGTTTTTTGAAATAATCGAATTTCAGAAACAAGAACGCACGGGCGAGACGCCCGTGCCACTAGAGACACTTTTTGAAATTTCTTTTGACGCGTCTTTTTTACAAACTACAGCGATGACGAAACCCACATTACTGGTTCTGGCGGCGGGCATGGGCAGCCGTTACGGCGGCCTCAAGCAAATCGATCCCGTCGGCCCCGCGGGCGAAACCATTATTGATTATTCCATTTTCGATGCCATGCGCGCCGGTTTTGGAAAACTCGTGTTCGTGATTCGCCACGATATCGAAGCCGCCTTTCGCGAAGCCATCGGCGCGCGGTTCGAGAAACGGTTGCCGGTGGAATACGTTTTCCAGGAATTGAATAAATTGCCGGAGGGTTTTTCTGTGCCGCCGAATCGCACCAAACCGTGGGGCACCGGCCAGGCCATTCTCATGGCTGCAGAGGTCATTCGCGAACCGTTCGCCGCCATCAACGCGGATGATTTTTACGGTGCGGCTTCGTTTCGCGTGCTGGCGGAGCACTTGCAATCGGGTTCGAAGGATTACGCGATGGTTGGTTTCACGCTGCGCAATACGCTTTCCGAATTCGGCAGCGTGGCTCGCGGCGCGTGCCAGGTGGGGCCGGACGGCTATTTGCAAGGCGTCCGCGAACTGACAAAAATCGAGCGCGATGGCAACGGCGCGAAATACACGGACGCTTCCGGAGCCGTGCAGCGTCTCACCGGCGACGAGCCGGTCTCGATGAACATGTGGGGTTTCAACACCGGCATTTTCCGGCACTTGAGCGAGCAGCTCATTGAATTCCTAAAGCGCCACGGTCAGGAAGAAAAATCAGAACTCTATATTCCACTCGTGGTGAACGAGCTGGTCAGCGCGCGTAAGGAACGCTGCCAGGTTTTGCGCACCAGCGACGCGTGGTTCGGTGTGACCTACCGCGAGGATCGGCCGTTCGTGGTGGAGGGCATTCGTAAATTGATCGCGCGCGGGGATTATCCGGAGAAGCTTTGGGTTTAAGCGAAGAATGCCCACCAACCCCAACGGGGTTGCGACGTCCAAGGCGGTTCGACACAACCCTTTCAGGGTTGAACACGGTTTTTACGATCCACCTCCCAGGGTAGCCTCGCAAGCTCGGCAACCCTGGGCTAATTGATTGAATCCCTTTGGGATTCTTCAAAAGATTGAACATGATGTGGGTAACGCGCAGCCCGCGGGGAGAGAATTTCCCGAAATATTCGCGCATGGAAGCTATGAACCTCGAGAGGTCTCGAGGCAAAGAATATATGGAGACAGGCAGGATGCCCTGTCCTACGGTTCATGGGAAAGGTGAAACTGTGTCGCGTTTTCGAGAAACTTATGCGTTCTTCGACTCAATCCAGCGTTCGTCTGACCGTGGATCCTTCGGAAATCTATTTTGGCAATCGCTATAAATAACGGATGACGAATGGCCAATACGGCCAATCTGCTACATTCGTTATTCGTCATTTCCCAATTGGCAATCGCCATTCGGCAACCGGCAACCGGCAATTTCGGGACTTTAGCTTTTTTTTCATTTTTCCAGAAATTTTTCCTCCTCACTTTTTTCATTTCACTCTCAAGTCCTCGCGCACTTCACCGATGACAGGGCATCACGCGAAAGTGTGAGAGGCAGCCGGCAGCCAGAAACAGCCGGCGGGAATGAACGGTGTGCCGCCCTTAAATGCACACCCGCAGCAAGGACGCTGCGCGAAATCAATGCCCCCTTAAATAAGGGGCGACTCACGGAATCGAGTTATTATGGTCATCAATACCAACCTGTCGGCGCAGAGCAGCGCAAACCTGCTCATGCAATCCTCCACTCAACTCAGCAAATCCCTGGCACGCCTGTCTTCCGGTTCGAAGGTCACCACGCCTTCGGACGACAGCGCCGGCCTGGCGGTCTCCATGCGCTTGACGGCGCAAATGAGCCGCAATACGGCCGCTCAGAATAACATCGGCGATGCCCTCGCGCTCAACCAAACCCAGGACGGTTACCTCTCGCAGGTGACCAATGCTCTGGATCGTATGAGCGAACTCTCCATCCAATCGCAGGACGTCACCAAGTCCGATAGCGATCGGGCCTTGTATCAGCAGGAATTCCACACCCTGGCGCAATATGTGAACAACGTGGCGACCAAGGAATTCAACGGCGTCAGCCTCTTCGACGGCTCCAACCTCAACGTCACGGTTGATAGCGATGCGAACACGTTCACCATGACGGGCGTTGACCTCACGGGCACGAACTTCACGAACCTGTCCTTGGATTCGGTCGGCACCACTGCCGGCGCGATCACCGCTTTGGCGGATGTGAAGACCGCGATTTCGGCCCTGGCCGCGGATCGCGCGAACATCGGCGCCAACATGGAGGCGCTCAACAACTACAGCAATCAGCTCTCAACGCTGAACACCAACCTCTCGGCGGCGAACAGCGCGATTATGGACGTGGACGTGGCGCAGGAAAGCACGCAGTACGCGAAGTACAACATCCTGGTCCAAAGCGGAACGGCCATGTTGGCGCAGGCCAACGCGCTCCCGCAATCAGTGCTCAAGTTGCTCCAGTAATTTTGGAGAAAGCAGGTGGGTAAACCCGGACGGCCCTCGGGCCGTCCGGGAAAAAAAGAGGGCGGACCTGCCGAAATTTGAAGCACCAGACCGGATTCAAAGCCCAGAGGAAGAAGCAACAAAATCGGAAAATGAACCCTCGTTTTCAACCCGATGACAATCGCAGCAACGGTTCTCGTTGCAACACCCGTGGAGGAAAGGCGACTTCCTCCGCGGGCTCGGCATCGAAACGAGCCGGCCGGCGGAAACGCGCGCAACGAGCGAAGCGCCCCGCCAAAAAATTCCCAGCTACCGATCAGGCTGCGTTTGGCGCGCGGCTGCGGTTTGGGCGGGGGCCCGGCGGATCCTGCCGGTTCGAGTGAATTTTACGGCTCAAGTCCCGGCAAAACCTGCCGATACGGAGCAGTAAGAAACGGCGGCTGGCGGCCTTAAACGGCCAGCGGGGAATAAACAGGCGCACGCCCAGGAAAAGAGGCGCCTCGTGGCAGGGATGTCACGTATAAAAATTGCCCCGCAAGGGGTGACTCATGGAAGGAGTCAGTAGTTATGGTCATTAATACAAATACATCGGCACAAACAACCGCCAGTCTGCTTGGTGCGTCGAGCACCAAGTTGAGCCAATCGCTCGCTCGCTTGTCCTCCGGTTCGAAAGTGAATTCACCGTCGGACGACAGCGCCGGTCTGGCCGTTTCCATGCGCTTGACGGCGCAAATGGGACGCAATACGGCAGCCATGAACAACATTGGCAATGCCGTTTCGTTCAACCAAACGCAGGATGGTTACCTCTCGCAGGTGAACAACGCGCTTGGCCGTATGAGCGAATTGTCTGTGCAAGCGCAAGACGTCACCAAGTCGGATGCCGACCGCTCGCTGTACCAGCAGGAGTTCAACACCTTGTCCAACTACGTCAACAACGTGGCGACGAAGGACTTCAACGGTGTCAGCCTCTTCTCGGGCGCCAGCCTCAACGTGACGACTGATAGCGATGCGAACACGTTCAGCAGCACGGGTGTCGACCTCACGGCGACCACCTACAGCCAGCTGTCGAGCGACACCATCGCCACGACCGCCGGAGCGGTGACTGCCTTGACGCACGTCAAAGCGGCCATCACGCAGCTCGCGTCGGATCGCGCGAACATCGGTTCGAACATGGAAGCGCTGAACGACTACAGCAATCAGCTCTCGACGCTGAACAACAACCTCTCGGCCGCGAACAGCCAGATCATGGATGTGGATATCGCGCAGGAGAGCACCAACTACGCCAAGGAAAACATCCTCGTGCAGACCGGCACGGCGATGCTCGCCCAGGCGAATGCACTTCCTCAAGTCGCGCTGAAGCTTCTCGCTTAATCAGCTCGCTTGATGAATCGGTGACACTCTCGGACGGCGCGCATGCGCCGTCCGGGATTTCGGCTTGAAAGATGCTTTGGCTTAAGAATTGAGCTGCACCCGAACCGGGTGGACGAAAAGAAAGAAAGAAAAATATATGGCGAGTGTCACATCGACCAGTAGTTCGAGCCTGGGGTCTTTCCTCAGTTCCAACGGCTCCCTGGCCAGCACCGGCAGCACGACCAGCAGCAACGGCAATTCCTCCCTCGCGATTTCGGGTCTGGCTTCCGGGTTTGACTGGCAATCCGTCGTCACCCAACTAGCCAACGCCGAGCGCGCCGCCGAGACTCCCTGGCAAACGCAGCAAACCGCCATCAACGCCCAGATCGCCTCCTATTCCTCCATCAACGACGCACTCACCGCTCTCCAGACGGATGTGAATGTGCTGAAGGATCCGGCGTTCTACACCAGTGCTGTGGCGCAATCTTCCGATTCCACCATTGACAGCGCCAGCGCTGATCCGGGCGCGACGGTGGGCAATTATAGCTTTAACATTTCGCAATTGGCCACCGCCGCACGCATCAATGGCGGGCTTAACATGGGCAACATCCTGGCGCCGACCGGCCCGGCCAACGTGACCATGGGCAGCGCCGCCTTTGCCACTCCCGTCACCGCCGGCACGTTCACCATCAATGGCGCTCAAATCAATATCGCCTCGACGGACACTTTGCAGAACGTGTTTGATAACATCGCCTCCGCCACCAACAACGCCGTCACCGCCGGTTACGATTCCACCACCGATACCATCACGCTCTCCAGCAGCAGCGACATTGTGCTCGGCAGCGCGACGGATACGAGCAACTTTCTGCAAGCCGCGCAGTTGTATGGCAACAACGAAACCGGCACCACCACGCGCACGATTACCAGCAGCCTGGCGCTCGGCCACATCCAGGTGACCCAGAACATGGCGAGTGCGAATTTGCAAACCGCCATCCGGGATGACGGCACGGGCAACGGCGCCTTCACCGTGAACGGCGTGACCATCAATTACAACGCCAGCACGGACAGCATTCAAAACGTGCTGGATCGCATCACGAATTCCACCGCCGGCGTCACGGCCAGTTACGATTCGCTCAACAACCGTTTCGTTCTCGCGAACAAATCCACCGGCGATGTCGGCATTTCCGTGCAGGACGTCGCGGGCAATTTTGCAGCGGCCACCGGCCTCTCAACCGGCACGTTGCAACGCGGCCAGAATCTGCTCTACACCGTCAACAACGGCCCGCAACAGGTCAGCCAATCGAATGCCATCACTTCCGCCAGTTCCGGCATCGCCGGCTTGACGGTCACGGCTCTGCAAGCCAATAAGACCGTCAACATCAATGTCGCCAGCGACACGACGAAAATCAGCAACGCCATCCAGCAATTCGTCACGGATTATAACAAGGTGCAGACGTCCATCAGCGCCCAGCAAATCGTGACGACGGATTCCACCGGTAAAACCACCCCGGGCACGTTGACCGGCGATTTGACCGCGAGCGACATCGGGTCGCAGTTGCGTTCCTCGGTATTTTCCACGGTGGCGGGGTTGTCCGGCACCATCTCGATGTTGTCGGATCTCGGCATCCAAACGAACGGCCAGGACAACACGCTCAAAGTCACGGACACGACCGCGTTGACCACCGCCCTGACGAACAACTTGAGCGGCGTGAAATCCTTCTTTTCGGATCCCACCAATGGCTGGGTGACGAAAGTGAATAATTTCATCAACAACACCATTGGCGACAACGGCACCATCCCGAATCACCGGGCGAGCCTCCAGACCCAGACCAACAATCTCACGACCCAGATCGCGAATCTCGAAAAAAAGATCACGTCGGACTCAGCGCATTGGACGAGCGAATTCCAGGCGATGGAACAGGCGGAATCGCAGATCAACACGCAAATGCAATATTTGACCTCGCAGATCAACAGCACCAAAGCAGCCTAAGCCATGAATTTCCTTCGCAACATGTCGAAGTGGGCGGTCATCAGTTCGCTGTTGGCCGCGTGCGCGTTCGTTACCGGCTGCCGCACCGTCGCCACCCCGAGCGATTTTGTCCGCGGCAAAGGTTATCAACCGCAAAACATCTACGCCGAAAGCCCCGCGTTGCCGAAGAACATCCGCCGCGTCGTTATGCTCCCGCTCGTGTGCGACGAAAATGACGCCATCATGAAAGACGGCCGCGCCACGCTCGAACCGGTTTTGCTGAGTGAATTGATCAAAACCAAAAAATTTGAAGTCGTGACCGCCGACGGCGCGTTTTTGAATAATCGCGCCAGCCGCGCGGACTGGACCAGCGAGGAAGTGTTGCCGCCGGACTTGTTTGCGTTGCTGCGCGAAAATTGCGCTTGCGACGCCGTGTTGTTTGCCCGCCTGACCGTCTTCCGCGCCTACCCGCCGCTGGCTGTCGGCTGGCGATTGCGCCTGGTAAATGCCGAGACCGGCCGGACCATCTGGTCGGCGGATGAGGTTTTTAACGGGGGCGAGCCTTCGGTGAAAGACGGGGCCCGGCGGCACCAGTTGCTGGCCGAACGCGACCCTTTTGGCGCCCCGGACGAGTGGTTTATTCAAAATTCGCCCGCAAAATTCGGCCAATACACCGCTGCCAGCTTATTTGCAACGTTACCGGCGCGTTAATAAGGAGTTAGAAAGCCAAAAAAGAGCTAAAGTTTCCGCTTAAGCTGCCGATGTGCCAAGTAGGAAAACGAGTGTATGGAAATTGAGTTCAATCCCGGACGTGTTCCCAAAGTGGAATCGAGCCAGACCGCTGCCCGGCCAAGTGCCACGGCACCGGCGGATGAAACCTCATTCACGGATAGCGCGGCTCTGCAGGACAAATTGAATAATATCTCGGATGTCCGCCCGGAGAAAGTCGCCTACGCCAAAGGCCTCGTTTCCAATGCTGGATATCCGCCCAACGACATCCTGGACCGCATTGCCGTTTTGCTGGCCATCAACGTCAAAGAATAACAACACAAGTCCCGACACGCCCACATGCGCGCTGCCAATCCCTGGAAATCCTATCGCGAAACCGCCACCCTGACCGCTCCGCCCGGGCAAATCGTCCTCATGCTTTATGAGGGCGCCATTCGCTCCCTCGAGCGCTCGCTGCCCGGTTTCACGAATACGGACCCCGCGGAATCGAACATGATCATCCACAACAATCTTCAACGCGCGCAGGATATCATTCGCGAGTTGAACGGCTCGTTGAACATGGAGCAGGGCGGGGAATTCGCCATCAACATGCGCCGCCTTTACGATTATCTCGAGCGCCGCATCTGGGAGAGCAATCTCAAGAAAAATTCCGCCGGCATCGGCGAAGCCATCCGCCATCTCAACGTCCTGCGCGATGCCTGGGCCACGATGCTGGCCAACCAGGGCGCAACTCCCGAAGTTCGCCCGACGCTCGCCGCCGCGTGAACACCGCCACTTCCATGGTTCACGAGAAGGCTTTGTTTGAGGCCTATCAGGAGTGGCGCCGGCTCACTGAACTTGAAGGTGAGGGCATCCGCACGCGCGATTGGACGCTGGTGGCCGATTGCCAGAACCGCCTCGCCGCATTGCAAACGCACCTCATTCGCCTCACCGGTGAGGCTCGCGAAGAATGGCGTCGCACCGGCGTTGAGCTCGCGCAAAAAGAAAATCATCTCCGCCAGACCGTTTCCAGCCTCATGGAATTGGAAATGGCCAACAGCGCCTCGTTGAGCACTGCCAAGGAAGGCGTCCGCGCGCAATTGGATCAACTCGGCACCGCCCGGCAGAATCTCAAACGCGTCGAGCGCTCGTATTCCTCGGTGGGTTCGGGCCTTTTGAATTCTGTCACGTGACGGAGACCGGGCTTTTCGCCTGCTTCATCGGTGATAGTGATTGCCAAAAGTAATTTCCGAAATGGTGGCGATTCCCTGCGGGGAATCGAGGCAAACCCGCAGGTTTGCCCCACCATTTCGGAAATTACTTTTGGCAAACAGTCTATATAATTTTTTCACTTCGTCGAATGCGCCGCGACCGCATTCGTGCCGGCCACCGGAATCGTTTGGTTGGAAACCCACGGCATCTCTTTTTGATCGATCGTCAGCACGCGGGGAATCAATTGAATCTCGTGCCCGAACAAATCGATCGCAATCATCCCGGGCAAAAAAGTGGTGTCCATGCCCACGCATTTGCCGTACGGAAGATCCCAGGGCACGTCCTGCGGTGTCCGGAAACTCAGCGTGGTGTTGGTGTGCGCGGTTTCGCCCGGAAAGGTGATTTGCAAATTCGTGATGGCGAGGCCGGGTTGATTGATCACCAGCGCCGGCGCGCCCGAAGCGTCGTTAGTGAACGTCACTTCCCACGGGCCTTTGCGCGTGCGGCGATGCTCGATCCAGGTGTAAAAAATCACATAAATCACCACCGCCATCGCGAGAGGAACCACGAGGTGACGCAGCAAATTGTCGGATTTCATCCGGCCTCACACTTGGGAAGAACGTGCGTGATGTCAAGCGGTGCTTAAGCCTGGGAGCGCCAGCGGCCCGCCGGCGAGTTGCACGATTCGTTTCGCATCGAGCGATTTCAAAAAGCAACTCTCCGGGTTTCCCTGTGCAAATGCAGGGCGGACGCATCTAATATTCAAGGATTCCGAAAAGAAAACTGAGGAATTGAATTCGACGGCATTTAAAAGACGGAAAGTTTTTTGGGATTTCTGCTTAAGATCACAGGTTACTCTTTGACAAAATAGGAAACTGAAAAACGAATTCCCCCATTTGAATCCATGGCAAATGGGGGAGTTCAAATTTTAAAGCGAATCATTTTGCCGTCGAGCCAAAAATGCTGTGGGAATAGTTTCTAAAATTTGGATGCGTTTGCCCTGGGGAGCACACGCCTCCGGCGTGTGGTTTGCGGCGTCTCGCCGCAAACGTCGTCTGACCATTTTTCCAAACTAAACGGTGGTCCAAGATGGTGGGTACGAGCCGACGGCGAGACGCCGTCGGCAGCACGCGGGACGCGTGCGCTCCCCAGATCCCACTGCATAGTTAGGGATGAATGCCGCGCTTCCGAGGTTCATCGCCATCGAAATGTGAGTTGACGTCACGCCGGCGCGGCATTTTACTCCGCTGATGAAGACCGCGATTCACTTTGCTGCCGTGCTGCTGGTGCTGAGCTCGACTGGCTGCCTGTTTGGAAGGAAGCACAAGCAACCGCCGCCACCGCCCGTCGTGGATCTTTCCACCGGCGCTTCCGTCACACCGGCCTCCACGAACACGTTTCTCGTGACGCCTGATTTGTCCACGGTTGGGCGCGTCGTTCGCGCGAATCAAAGCCTGCGCTTCGTCGTGCTGTCGTTTCCCATCGGCCAAACTCCGGCAACCGGCACGCGCATGAATGTCTTTCGCCGCAACGAAATCGTCGGCGAAGTTCGCGTCACCGATCAGCACATTGACAACAACGCCATTGCCGACATTGTGCTCGGCGATGTGCAGGACGGCGACGAAGTGCGCCAGAAATAATCCGTCCCCGCCCTCACCATCGAAAAATAAAAGTGTAACCTATGTGTTGGCATCAAAGTGTCACCCATGTGTCCACCATGTCCCAGCACACCCGTCCACTATGTACCCGGTCTTTACACTTCGCGGCGGAGAGGGAGAGGGATGGCTGTGGATGGTCCGAACGCTTCACAAGATGTCGGGGTTCTCAACTGAGCTGTTCTTTTCGGAAATTACTTTTGGCAAATACTATTGAAGCCTGTAAAAAAAGTATTCATGCCATTTGAAATGCGGCAAATGGCATAAAAATTTTATTCAAAAGAATCGCAGTGTCGAAAAATTGCGGAGGATGGATAGCGTCCAAATTATTGGATCGTTTTAAAACTCACTGTGCATTCTTCGCCCACTTTTAGGCGCACCCGTCCTCCTGCTCTTGCGAGTTGAATACTTCCATTCCCCGGGGGTTCGGCTATATTGACGGCGCATGCGACGATGCGGTTGTATTTATGTTGTGGTGCTTGCGCTCGGGTGGTTTGTTACCGACGCGCGGGCGGCGGCGGACACGAGTCTGAACTGGAACACCAATCAGAATGTCGTCAGCGCGGATATCCAATCGCTGCCGGTGGCGCGCTTGCTGGGCGGCATCGCGCGGCACACGGGCTGGCAGATTTTTTTGGAGCCGAATGTCTCGCACACTGTTTCCACCAAGTTCAAGGATCTCTCCTCCGGCCAGGCGCTGCGGATGCTGCTGGGCGATTTGAATTTCGCGCTCGTTCCGCAGACGAACGGGCCCACGCATCTGTATGTGTTTCGCACCAACATAGGCAACGCAACGCAGATGATTCGCCCGGAGGATTTGGTGTCGAAAGTTTCGCACTCGGGAAAAATTCCCAATGAGCTGATCGTGACCATGAAGCCGGGGGCGAAAATTGAAGGCCTGGATTGCGTCCAGAATGCGAAAGTCACCGGCAAGGTTGCGGCCCTGAATACGTATCGCGTGCAGTTCAAGGACGAAGCCGCGGCCACGGCAGCGCGCGATTGCCTCGCAAAAAATCCGGACGTGGCTTCCGTGGAATCGAATTTCTCGATGGAACAACCGGATCTGCCCGCCGGCGTGGCGAACGCGGCGCCGGATTTCACCCTGACACCGAAGGCGAACGACGGCAATTGCCAGGTCGTTATCGGTTTGATCGATACTTCGGTGGGTTCGCTCGGCAATAATCTGGATCAATTTGTAAATAAACCCATTTCGGTCGCGGGCGATCCGACGCCCGACGCACAATTGACGCACGGCACCGCGATGGCGGACACCATTTTGCGCGGTATCGGGGCGAACACGACTGGAGGAACCACGGTGAAGTTGCAACCGGTGGATGTTTATGGTCCGAACGAAACTACGAGCACGTTCGACGTCGCCAACGGCATTTACCAGGCCATACAGAATTATAATGCGAACGTGATCAATCTCAGCCTCGGTGGCACCGGGGACAGTCCGTTTCTGCACAAGTTGATCCAGGATGGCGTGAAGCAGGGCGTGGTGTTTTTTGCGGCGGCGGGAAATCAACCGGTGACGACGCCCACGTATCCGGCGGCGTATCCGGAAGTGGAAGCGGTCACGGCGGGCAATGGTCCGGGGCAGGTCGCGGATTACGCGAATCGCGGCAGTTTTGTGGATCTGATGCTGCCCGGCACGAGCATTGTTCCCTACGACGGCCAATCCTGGGCGGTGACCGGGACTTCGACATCGACGGCTTTTGCGAGCGGGATTGCGGCGGGACTGGCGGATTCGAGCCATAGTTGTCCCGGGGGCGTGGTCTCGCGGGTGCAGAGCAAATTTGGGGTGAGTCTGGGAGGTGGGCAATAGTGGCACGGGCGTCTCGCCTGTGTGTTCCGATTCGCACAGGCAGGATGCCCGTGCCACTAACACTTGCAGCTTGCTAGAAACACAACTGGAATTAACCTTTCATGGTGGCTTGGTTCACTGACCGGCATTTCTTCCTGTTGGCCGTAACTATTTACGGACTCAGCACGGTGTATTCGGTTTTCCTGTGGCGCAAAGGTTTTCGCCAGGATAACCGCCTGTGTTATTTTCTGCTCCTGGCCGGGTTCGTGCTGCACACCACGGCGATGGTCATCCGCGGTTTCGATCTGAAACATTGCCCGGTCAATAATCTCTACGAGGCCACGACGTTCATTTCGTGGACGATTGTGACGGCGTATCTTTTATTCGGAGCCTGGTCGCGGCTGCGGTTTCTCGGCGCGTTCGCCTCGCCGATGCTGTTTGCGATGGGCGTGTTCGCCTTGATGCCGAGCCTGGATCCGCCGCATGGGCCGAGCCCGCAATTTTCCGGCGCGGACACCAGCCTGCACGCCGCGCTGGTGCTCCTGGCCTACGGCGCTTTTGGCTTGGCCGCGGTGGCCGGCGTGATGTTTCTCACGCAGGAACACGATTTGAAATTTCATAAACTCCGGGCGGTGCTGACGCTTTTTCCGCCGATTCAACGGCTCGAACTCATCACGAATCGGCTGGTGCTGGTCGGATTTGTTTTTCTGACTGTGGGCCTGTGCGTTGGCGCCACGCTGCCCCATTCCGGGGTCAAGTTTTATGAGGATCCGAAAATTCTTTGGGCGGGATTGCTCTGGGTGTTCTATCTCGGCCTGCTGATTTCCCGCTGGCGTTTCGCGCAATCCGGCCGCCGGTTCGCCGTTGGCGTCATCGGCGCCTTCGCGTTCCTGGTATTAACCTTTTGGGGCACCGCGCTGCTCTCGCCGTTTCATCACCAATGAAAACCAAGTGACAAGAGTCGAGGGTCGAGGGTCGAGGAAACCGCAGTGCAGGACACTCGATGCTTTTCACGTCACTCGTCACTCGTCACTCTCCCTCATGATCGTCGTTCTCGGACTAAGCCATCATTCGTCGCCCGTGGAATTGCGGGAACGCTTCGCTTTTGCGGAGGCGCGCATTCCGGCGGTGCTGCAATTGCTGCGCGAGCAAGGCATCGTGGACGAGGCGGTGATTCTTTCGACGTGCAATCGCGTGGAGATTTACGCTTCGACCGTCGCTGGATTCCGCGAAGGCATTCACGGAGTTGAAGGAATTTCTCGTCACGTGCCACGATTATCGCGATCCGCTGACGGATGAAATTTACACATTGAGCGAACCGCACAGCGTTCATCATTTGTTCAAAGTCGCGTGCGGGCTGGATTCGATGGTGCTGGGCGAAACGGAAATTTTCGGCCAGTTGAAAAAGGCCTACGACCTCGCGTTGCAACATCAGCACACCGGGCCGCGATTGAACAAGGCCTTCCAGCGCGCGTTCAATGTGGCCAAGCACGTGCGCACGGAAACGAGCATTCAACGCGGCAGCATTTCGGTGGGCTCGGTGGCGGTGGAATTGGCGGAAAAGATTTTTTCCTCGCTCGACGGCCGGCACGTGATGGTCATTGGCGCCGGCGATACGAGCGAAAAGACCGCGCGGGCGCTGATCTCCCGCGGCGCCAAGAGCATCATCGTGGCGAACCGCTCGCTGGACCGCGCGCAGGCGCTGGCGGCGGAATTTGGCGGGCGCGCGGTGAATTTTGACGATTGGTCCGGCGAGTTCGGGCACGTGGACATCGTGATCAGCAGCACGGCGGCGCCGCATCATATTTTGAATCGCGCGAAACTGGAGCCGTTGATGAAGCTGCGGAAAAATCGCCCGTTGCTGCTGGTGGATATTGCCGTGCCGCGCGACATCGATCCCGAAGTGAACCTGATGCCGAATGTCTATCTTTATAACATCGATGATCTGCAGACGATCGCGGAGGATTATTTGAAGCAACGCAAAGAAGAAATTGTGCGCTGCGAAAAGATTATTGTGGAGAAGGCGAAGCCGTTGTTGGGACATGGGGGCGGGCCGAATGTGGCTGGGGACGCCATACGTGTTCCGTGTTCCGTGCTCCGTGAGTCCAAATCGAAAGGTTCGCCGTGAATTATACCGAATGGTTGAAAACGGTTCTGGAGTTAATTAGAGACTCGTCACCTCGTCTCCTACTTTTTCGAGCGGGCGGCGGTTCTGATCGCACGCCCGGTTTCTGAATCACGCAACACGTAATACGCAACACGAATCACATGCCTTCGGAAAAACCCATCATCATCTGTACTCGCGGCAGCGCACTGGCGCTCGCGCAATCCAATATGATCGCGGCGGAGTGCCGGCGAGTGTTTCCGCGGTTGCAGGTCGAGGTGAAAATCATCAAAACGACCGGAGATAAACTGCAGACGGCGTCCATCGCGGGCGCCAACGGCGGTTTGCCGAAAGGGTTGTTCACGAAGGAACTCGAAGTGGCGTTGCTCGAGCGGCAGGCGGACATCGCGGTGCACAGCTTGAAGGATTTGCCGACGGAATTGCCGGCCGGCCTCATCCTGGCGGCGACGCCGGAGCGCGCGGATGTGCGCGACGTGTTGATTTTTCGCGATGCGCAGTTTTTCGCGAAGAGCAAAAGCGCGTTGGCCGGCTTGGCGCCGAACTCGAAGCTGAAGGATTTTCCGCCGGGCGCGACCATTGCCACCAGCAGCACGCGGCGCAAGGCGCAGTTGCTCACGGCGCGGCCGGATTTGAAAATCGTGGAGATTCGCGGCAACGTGCCCACGCGATTGCAAAAAGTGGCGGAGCGCGGGGAGTTGGATGCCACGGTGCTCGCGCTGGCCGGCCTCAACCGGTTGCATTTCACCATCAGCGCCGATGGCAAATTGCACGGCGATGCGGCGCCGGACGGCGTGCTGGCTTCCGTGCTGGACCTTGATGTGATGCTCCCCGCTGTCGGCCAGGGCGCGATCGGAATTGAGATTCGCGCCGATGACGAGCGCATCGCGAAAATTTGCGAGCGGCTGAATGACACGAATACGTTCCAGGCGGTGACGGCGGAGCGCGCGTTTTTGTCGGGAATGGGTGGCGGCTGCCAAAGCCCGGTGGCGGCGTATGGGGAAATTCTGAAGGACAAAATTCACCTGCGCGCGATTTCGTTCGCAAATGGGCCGATGAAACGGGCGGAAGGGAAACGTCCAGTTAAGGAAGCGGCGGAGTTGGGGCGGCAGTTGGCGGAGGAATTGAAATAAGGCCTCCTGGTTGGGCTGTGCGCGAAATTAAATGATCAGCGTAATTGCCGAATCCGATAAAACTGCTGCGGCAAATTCGGGGCATTTGAATCCAGCGTGGTGAATTGCTTCGTGGGGCAGTAGTTCGTGCTGATGGGTATCCAATTCAGGCCGTTGCTGGAAGCTTCCACGATGTTCGTACTCCCGGGAACGACGCCGTTCAAGGTAAAGCGAAATCCCTCAGGCCGCAGGGCGGCGCTCGCGAGGCTCAAGGGCGCAAAAAGGTCGCTCAGGCTGGCCGCATTGGTGGCGTCATTGAGCAGCGGACCGACGCCAAACGTCTCTTGCATCGACCGCAACAGGGAGCTGTGCTTGTAAGCAATATTGTTGGAATAACCGCCGCCGCGCGCCAGCGGCGAGAGCACGATCATTCCGATCGGGCCGTCGTCGTTCACGCCTTCGTCCCACGTGATGAAAATCGCTCCGTTGTCGGTATACGCCGGCGATGCCATGATCTTCGGAATTTCCGCGGAAAGCCAGGTGTCCGCCTGGGCCAGGTTATTGTTGAGCGGAGCGCAAGTGTCGTGGCCGTCATCGCAGAGATTCGGTGTGATGAAATTGTAGCGGGCCACGGTGCCGTTCGTGAGATCGCCGGCCAATTCCGAATACGGCCGGATGTGCGCGATGCCGTAAGCGTACGTGGAGCAATTAGTGCCGGTGACGTCGTCGAAATACATCACGGGATTGTGGCGGACGGCGTAGCCGTTGACGTCGTTGAGCGGGACTTGCTGGCCGTCGATGTCTTCCTGATAGGATTTCCAGGAAATTCCCGCGGCGCGCAACTGCGCCACGAGATGGTTGGTGGTGGATTGATGATAAATGGCGGGCGGGCCATTTGCGGTGATGCCAAAATCCGTGCCGGCTTCCATCCACAAATAATTGCGCAGGCTCGGATGATTGGCGGGGGGATTAAAATACTGTTCGCAACGAGACGCGGCGGGAAGCAGCACGTTGTTGAGGTAAGGCGCGTTGGTGAGGTTGCCTTCGATGTCGCTCCAATTGTGATTTTCAAAGACGATGACAAAAACGGTTTTGAGGGGCGGCATGGAACCCGCGAAGCCCAACGTGGTGAACGCCAGAATCAAGGCACAAAGAAAATGTTTCTTCACGAGGGTGACTCTACGATGAAAAAAACCTACTGCTCACCGGATTTTGCTCAATTTTTGTAATGACTCAAGTTCAATCGGCAAATGCCGATAAAACCCTGAATACGGAATGTTTTGTCGGGTGAAATACCGGCGAAACACGCCAAAAAGTGCGGTGAAGCCAGATTTTACTTCACTTTTATATAATCTTTTTTATTCTAAAGTACGTGACTGTTGAGACGTTTAGAGACGAGATGGCGTTGGCATTGAAGGCGTATGATTCGTACGTGATCAATATCGACAAAATCCCTGAAGAATTCGAGACTTCGTTGAAGTCTCTCATGGCCAAAGCGATTCGCGCGTATGAAACGCGCGGGCCGCAATTGCGCCATGGAATCGCCCTGGATAAACATGTGACGGTGATTCTCAGCCAGAGCGATAGCGACCGGCCGTTGTGCGGCATTTATTTCAATCTTCATTCGCCATACCAGAAGCAGACCCTGCCCAAGACCGTGAAGGCGCTGGAAGAAATCACCGAAGTGCGGAAGAAGGCGGAAGGTTGATTTTTCGCGCGGGCGGATTTCGTTCGATCGCAGCGTTGGCGGGATTCACATTTCCTTTCTTCTCACCCCGGCCCGGGTGGCTTGGGAGCGCAGGGGACTGACGCGCTCCACCTTTTGCCTTACAAATCTGGAAGGCTACGGTCTTTGCAGCCGGAAAAACTGATTCCCGCCCGTCTCCGGAATGGCCACTACATTCCGATTGGAATTCGTGTCCACGGTCACCGGCGCGGTCACGGTCGTCCACACCGCCGGCGGGGTGATGTTGGTCGTGGATTGCAATTCAAAACCTGCGGGTGCCAGCGGCCAGGAGAGGACCACATTCGCATTCGATGGCACGATGCTCAGCGGCACGTTGAAAAATTCAAACGCGAGGGCGTACGTTTCGCCGGCGGACACCTGGCTCTGGGCATTCTTCAACACCTGCAAATCGTACCGGCCCGGCGGCAGCGCGGCGGTATAAATATGTTCCACATTGTCCACCGCGCTGGTGCTGCTCAGCACCAGTTGGCCGTTGGCTGTGTTGTAGAGAAACAGGTTCAAGTCATTGATGCTCGCTGGTCCTACCAGGGTGCTGTGCGGACGCAACCAGGTGAGCGTGGCCGTAAGCGTAAACGAATTACTGGCGGGCAAGTTGAAATAGTAATGATTGATCTGGTCTTGTAAGGGAGTCGGATTGCTCAACAAATTCAAATCCCAACCGCTCAACGCTGATTCGTTGCCCGCGTTCGCACCCGGCGGATGCGCGCTGCCGTTGGCAACGGTGGTCGCCTCGATGAACGGATGTTTGCCGCCGCGAAGCTGGTTCCAGGAATTGAAAACGTTCAGGACGCCCGCGCCATAGTGGGGATCAAGCGGCGTGGTGGTTGTGTTTGCCCAATCGGCGGGTTTGACCGCGCCGTTCAGGAGCAGCGCCTTGATGGTGCGATTGTCATTGGCCGAATTCGTGTCTGCTCCGCCATCGCCGCGCAGCGCCCCCTGGATCAACAGCGCGGCGGAGCCGGAAACGTAGGGCGTGGAAAAACTCGTCGCCCCGCTGCCGGGCGCCACCAGGTCCGGCTTGCTGCGGCCGTCCGGCGTGGGACCGAAGCTCGAACTGCCCGGATACACGCCCACGCCGATGCCGTTGTAACACGTGGCCGCCGGATACACGGTCCCGCCGTTTCCCGCGCCTGAGACGAACAGCACACCGTATTGAATCGCGAAATCGTCGTAGGAGGAATCGATGGACTGCTCTTCATTCGTCGGAAGATGCGAAGTATCCGCGTTCGCGAAAATGAAACTCTGGTTCACCACGCGCTCGGAAATCGGTTGCGCGCTGGCGATGAATTGACTGAAAAAATAATCCGCGTCGTAATTGTCCACATGCGAGACTCCAGGCGCCACGCCCGAAACTCCGTAAAAATTTCCCGCCACGCTATCCGCATGGTCGGACACGCTGCCTACCAAATTTGGGAAAGTCCCTGCCACGCCATTGCTGGAAATCCACGTGAACAAGTTCGTCGGTTGGCCGACCACCGAGGGGTTCACTTCGAATGCACCGGTGACGCCGTTATTGAAACCTTCCGGTTGCCCCACAGGAACGCCGGTTCCCACAAGGGTCGGCGCCACTTGTCGCAGCAGGGTGTCGCCAATGGTATCGAATTCCGTGCCGCGTGCGGCGACCGCGCCGAACAACAGGAGAGAGAAAAGAACGGGACGGTTGGATAAAAACATTATCGACGAGTGTTGAATTTCGACGCCAAAGAGCGGGGCGCCGCCTGGCAAGCCTTTGAAACTTGCGGCAACGGCTGATTTGCGGGAAAATGATCAAAACGCATCGCCAGCAATTTCGTCGAGAAAACGACAACAGTAAAGTGGCTCAGTCTAAAAAATGGACGTTTTAGGATCCTCAGCGCCGGCAAACCCTCAGAAAACGTTAAATTAGGCACTTAGGCACAGACTTTGCGGTCGAAACGGGTCTGATTGCCTCGTATGAGCAGAAATTTTAACGAAAACGCCGGTGTCTTGTCGTCCGCGGACTCGGACCTACCGGCGGTTGAGCAGCCGGCTCGCGCGCAGTCGCGGGCCGTCTCGCCGCGGCTCGCGGCGGTTTCCATCGTTTTGCTGCTCGCCGGCATTGGGGCGCTCGGCTGGTGTTCCTTCTCGCTGGCGGGCTCACGAATGTATCAGGTGGATGAGTGCCTGAATGTCTTCGTGGCCCGCACGATCGCCACCCATCAATCCACGCCGGGAATGGACCTCTTTCAATTGCTGCTCTCGTGGCTGCTGCCGGTGGGGGCGCGCGCTGCGGAATTATTCGCCTCCGCGCGTCTGGTGACGTGGTTGATCTTTTGGCTGAACTTGATTCTCATCGCGCTCGCCACCGGCGAACGCATTTTTTCCCGGCGCTGGTTGTTTGCCCTGGCTGGCGCCGCCACGCTGGCGCCACTGTGGGATTACGGCTTTGAAATTCGTCACGATCTTCTTTTGCTGGCCGGCGTGTTATTGATCTGGGGCGTGATCCGGTTCCAGCCACCGCGATTGGGAACGTTCTTCTTTGTCGGCGCTTGCGCGGTCGTTCTGGTATTCGTTTCCGTCAAGAGCATCCTGTTTACGTTTCCGATTTGTCTGGGCGTTTTTCTTTTTCCTCCGCCGGGCCAGCGGCCCGCGCGCTGGAAATTGGCCGTTGCGGGTGGCATCGGCGCGGCCCTCGCATTTCTCGCCGTGCAGTTAGTTTTTAAAACTGCCGGGCTTGGCAAGGATCATCTGCTCGCGAATGTGAAAGGCGTTGCCGCAGTTCCGAGCGACTCTTACCGTTTCTGGCCATTCGAGCTGACATTGCCGCGGTTGCTCACGCAAACTCCGCTGGTGGTCGCGTTGGTCATTGCGGCGATCATTACTTGCGCGGCCGCGGTGCTGCGCGAGAAACGCGCCGCGTTGAATTGGGACGGCATCGTGCCCGAAGTGTTGCTGCTCTGCCTGGCGTTCACCGCGTTGTGCATCAATCCCAACCCGTATCCTTACAACCTGCTGCATGTCGCACCGTACGCGTTTCTGCTTGCCTATCGTTACGGCGCGATTTTATGGAAACAATTTCCGCAGCGCTCGGCCTTCGCGCCTGTCGCGCTGAGCATTGTTATCTTCACGCACGTCATTCCGTTTATAGCCGTCAACCGCCGCCATTGGTTGGTTCCGAATTACGACCAGGAACGTTTGATGACGCTCTCGGAGGATTTGACCGATCCGGACAAGGATTCGATTTTTGACGGCGTCGGCATGGTGCCGACGCGGAAAATTTGCGATATGCGCACTTTGATTCACGGGCAGGCCTTCATGAACCTCGTGAAAAAAACGGCGGACGGCATGAAAATGCGCGGCTTCCTGGCGGAGAATCCGCCGTCCGTCGTGATTCTCAATTATCGCACGGAGTGGATGTCCGATGAAGACCAGGCTTTCTTGCGTGAGCGCTATGTTCCCATCGCGGATGATTTCATGGTGCTTGGAAGCCAATTGCCCGCGGGCGGTGGCACGTTTGAAGTTTTCCACGCCGGCCGTTACCTCATCACGTCAGCCGAGGGCTCGAATATCATCGGCACCTATGAGGAACCTGAAAGAATAAAAGATGCAATGGCGCCCCCGGCGGAAGCGCCTCCGTTGTCTGGCACGATCGATGGAAAACCGTTCGCTGGAAAGCCCGTTGAATTGTCCGTGGGGACCCATCACATCGAATGCAGCCCGGACCACAAAGCCGCCGTCGAATGGGTGGGCCCGCATGCCGACTCTTTGCCGCGAATGATCGGGATGAATCGCCATCGTTTGTTTTTGAACTGGTATTGATATGACCAGCGCGGACAACACCACGAATCCATCCGCCCAACCCACCGCCGCCGACCAACCTGCGGCTGGTTCGGGGAATTGGCGCGCGGCGCTGACCTCGCCAACGCTGGTGAACCGGATTGGGCTCGGCTTTGCCGCGCTCTGCCTCATCAAACTCATCATCCTCGTCGCCCTGCGCAAAGAGTTGTACGAAATTCATTGGCGCATCGGGGGAATGCCGCCCGGCTGGATCAACAATGTTGCGTTCTATCTCTTCGCCGTGCTGGCGGGTTTGAATATTTGGAAACTCGGCTCCCACTGCATGCCGGCCGGGGTGCGGGTGGTGCGTTGGGCCAATGCCGCCATATTGTTCCTCGCTGCGATTTTCATTTTGTTTACGTTTCACGCCGGGGATCGCAATTACCTGGACGCGGTGATGACGGAAATACTCCACTTCAAGGACCTCCGCTGGTATCTGATTTCGAATGCATTGTTCGTGATGCCTTTTCTGGCGGGCTGGGCGTTTGTGTATGCGCTGATTTATCTCGGTCTCTGGCGAAAAGGGCGCGAGCAATTCATTCTTCGCGTCACGGCGGTTTTTGCGACGATCTACATCGCCGTGTGTTTGCAGGATTTCACGGACTACCGGGATGCGCTGGTGGTCGCCGACTGCGTGGGCGTCGCCTGCCTCGTTTTGAACGGCGGCAAGCTGAACCCATTCTGGATGGCACTGCCGTTGATTGGCGTGGGCTCCTTGTTTGTGCTCTACCACCCGTTTCAACCCAAAGTGCATTTGTCCTCCTTCAACCCGGAATTCTGCGTGTTGCTTGGGGGATATTCGATTCTGCTGCTGGGCATCACGCTCATCGCGTGGAAGCGCAACTTCCTGGCCGGTTGGTGGCGGGTGCTTCCGTTGGCCATCGCGGCCTTCTTGTTCATCAATTTAAATTATCCCGCCGCCGACAATTACGAAAATACGCTCGCGCTGGGCTTCATGGCGCCGCATTACTTCATCGACGAGATCTGCATCATGGCGCTGTTGTGGTTGTTGGGCGGGGCGTACCGGAAATTTCGGCCGGCCGCAAATCTGTGGTGGCTGGATGTCATCAATCTTCTGCTCATCACCATCGCGCTCGTGGATTTGCGCCTCACGCAAATCATGCACGTGCGTTTGGATTGGGACGTTCTCTCGCTCGCGGCCGGCGAAACGACCAAAATGATGTGGCGCATGTCGCGGCCTTATTTGCCGTCGCTCGTGTTGGGGCTGGCGGTCATTGCCGTTCTCTATGCAGTAGCGCTGCGACTCCTGCAGCGCCTTCGTAAAACAGCTCCTGAACAATCGGCGCCTCCAGCGAGCGGCCGCAGTTTTGCATACGCAGCAGTCGGCTGCGTGCTGCTGGGATTCGCTGGCGTCCTGTTTGCACCGGGTGACAAAGCCGAGGGCGAGACAGCGGTTCTGTTTGCCAAAACCAGCCCATTTTTCCGGCGTGCCGCCACGCCCGTCATGGACCGCGCCGTGTTTTTGCAGACCGTCAAGGACCTTGGCATTGCGGACATGCTGGCGGCTCCGCCTACGGTTGCCTCGCGTTCGCCGCGCGATTTGAATGTCGTCGTGGTTTTTCAGGAATCCACCTACAACCAGCACCTGTCGCTCTTCGGCGGCAAAGAAGACACCGAACCGTTGCTCTCGCAATACAAGGATCGGATGGAGTTGTTCCCGAATTTCTTTTCCGTGTTTGCCGGTTCCATCAACGCGCGATTCGGCACCTTCACCGGCCTGTATCCCGTCCATGATTACCACGCCTTCACTGCCGAGCGCGTTCCGGTGAAAAGTATTTTCGAAGTCCTCCACGACCACGGCTACACGTGCTCGATGTTCTACTCGTCGTTTTTTGACTACACCGATTTCCGCGACCTGCTGCGCAACCGCGGCCTCGACACGATGTACGACGCCGACACCATGCCCGGGGCGCAGACGAACAAACAGGTATCGTGGGGATTGCAGGAGGACGCCACGCTCGGGGCCATGCGCGCGCAGATCAAACAATACGCCGCCGACAAAAAGAAATTTTTCCTGACTTACGTTCCCGCGGCGCCGCACAATCCCTTCGATGGCACGCCGGACCGGTTTCATAAGAACCGGAAAATTGAAAAGTTCGGCGACCTCACGCCGTTTTACGTCAACGAACTCCTCTACATGGATTGGACCATCACGTCCATCATTGATCAATTGAAGGAATCCGGCCTGCTCGACAATACGCTCGTGATCATCACCGCCGACCACGGCGAAATGCTCGGTGAAGACGGCGGGCCGGTCGGTCACGGCTGGGCCATCACGCCGGAATTGGCCAATGTGCCCTTGATCATCATGGACCCGGGGCATCCGGGTTATCACGTCAATGACACCGTCGGTTCGCAGGTGGACTTGCTGCCGACGATTCTCGACACGCTGGGAATTCCGTTGCCGCAGGGTGAATTGTACCAAGGCGCGTCGCTCTATTCCGCGAGCCTGAACACCAACCGCGTCATGTATCTCAACAGCTACCAGCAGTATGGTGAGTTGCAGGGCTCGCAATTCGTGCGCGGCATCCGGAATTCCGAAGGGCAAGGCAGGGCGGATAGCCGGGAACTATTCGGCATTACGAACAACGGCGCGCACACCATTTTTGTTCCCGAAGAAACATCGCCGACCAACGCGCCCTACATTTCCGACTTCGATAAATTCCAGAGAAACCTGCTTCGCAACTATTCCGAGTACTGCCGGATGTTTCATCCCTCCGATTCGCACCCGTAGCATCCCCCGGGGGAAATTCGGTGTGGTAATCCGTAAAAAAACCAGTGTCGTCGTCGGCCTGGTGCTGCTATCATTTGTCGTTGCAATGGAAAAAAAGTCGTGGCCCGAACGCAACTTTTAAGATGGCGCGGGGTTTACGTACGGAACCAGGCAGACAATTGTATGAAAATTAAGTTCTCCCGAATGGCGGCGTTTACGCTCGTCGAAATCATGATTGTGGTGGCGATTATTGGCCTGCTGGCCGGCATCGCCATCCCCAACTTCATCAAGGCCCGCGAAAACGCGCGGAAAAGCGCGTGCATTAATAACCTGCGTTTGATTGATGCCTCCATCCAGCAATGGGCGTTGGAAAATAATAAAAACACCAGCGACCCGGTGGTGCTGGATTCGCTCACGGTTTATATGAACCGTGGCGGCACGGGCGCCATCAACAGCACCGCTCCCGGCGGGGTGCGATGTCCTTCCGGCGGCAGTTACACCGCCACGACGGTCGACACCAAGCCCACGTGCAGCAAGACCGACCTGGGCCACAAGCTCGACTGAGTGGTTCTTTCAGTAGCTCGAAACACTTCGGTATTTCGGCGACCCCCGCGATGTTTCCCAATGGGAAACATCGCGTTTTTGTTTTCAGCGATCACCGAACGAAAACAGTCGAATTGCCGGGACACTCATGGGCCCGCCGCATGCCAACTTTGACTGTCCAGTGTCCTCTGTCGCCATAAAAATGGACACTAATGTCTCGCTATGCCCGCCACTGTCCTACAAACCCCTAAATTTTTCACGTATTTTGAGGCAACACTCGTTGAGGCGGGTAGTGGAACGATATCGTAGCAGGCTGGCATTGCGATTGCTAAATGCCATCGTGCGGTTGGCGACGGGCAATACAGTGAACAAAAACGCAGTTATATAAACCCGCTCGTCGCTAAGTTCACACCGCCGAACGAAAGGTAACTAAGTTAGTATGAAAATACAGACCTCACGCAAGGCGGGCTTCACGCTCGTTGAAATCATGATCGTGGTGGCAATCATCGGTCTCCTGGCCGCGATCGCCATCCCGAACTTCATCAAAGCTCGTGAAACGGCTCGTAAAAATACTTGCATCAACAACCTCCGCTTGATCGACGGTGCGATCCAGCAATGGGCGTTGGAAAACGGCAAGAACAGCACTGACAAAGCCAGCAATCTCAGCTCGCTCACCACGTACCTCGGTCGTGGCGGCACGGGCGTGATTAACTTCACTGGCAGCGGTGGCGTTCGTTGCCCCTCAGGCGGCACCTATGCTGCGACGACGGTGAATAACAAGCCGACGTGCACCAAGACCGACCTCGGCCATCAACTCCCGTAATCGTCTGACCTAACTTCAAACCCGAAGTCGCAAGACTTCGGGTTTTTTGTTTATCTTTTGGGATGTACAGCCGATGACATAATCGTTACCGTTGGGAATTGATGAACGTTTCTAAAAAACCATTATGGCTGGCTTTGCTGCTGGCCGTGGGGACGGCCATTTTGTATTGGCCCGTCATCGGTCATCAGTTCATCGGCTACGATGACAACCAGTATCTGGTTCAGAATTGGCACATTCAATCCGGCCTGACCTGGCGCGCCATCTCGTGGGCTTTCTCAAGCGGTTACGCCTCCAACTGGCATCCGCTCACCTGGATTTCTCACCTGCTGGATTGGCAGTTTTTCGGCTCGAATCCCATGGGCCACCACCTCGCCAATCTCATCCTTCATGCCCTAAACAGCGTGCTGCTTTTTGTGTTGCTGCACCAAATGACGCGCGCCACCTGGCGCAGCGCGTTCGTTGCGGCCTTGTTCGCCTGGCACCCGTTGCACGTCGAATCCGTCGCCTGGGCCGCCGAGCGAAAGGATGTTCTCTGCGCTTTCTTTTGGATCCTCACCCTGATGGCTTACACGCAATACGCGCGCAAAAAAACGGTCGCTAAAAATCGCTGGATTGAGTCGGGAATCGTTGGAGAACCCGCGAGTTCGACAAAGTTTCACCCTCTCCCCGGCGGAGAGGGCCGGGGTGAGGGCGAGCGTAAAGATGCAGCCGGTCATTCGCAGGGAAGTGGAACAACTTTTTATTATGGCCTGTCGCTGCTTCTATTCGCGCTCGCCTTGATGTCCAAGCCCATGGCCGTCACGCTTCCATTTGTTTTGTTGCTCGTCGATTTCTGGCCGCTCGAACGGCTCCCGATTTTCTCAAAGGCCAGTGCGCCCACTGCTGAATCTGGTGCCGCCAGTCGGAAGCAAAACCTCAAAGCTTTGATTCTCGAAAAACTTCCCTTCTTCGGTCTCGCGATGGCCGCCAGCATCATCACCTTCCGAGTGCAACAGGCGGGCGGGGCGGTGAATTCGCTGCAGAGCGCGCCGTTCGCTTTGCGATTCGAAAACGCCTTTCTGGCTTACCTTCGTTATCTGGGAAAAACCGTCTGGCCGACACGCCTCGCGGTGCTCTATCCGCTTTCTTCCCACTTGCCGATGGTGGCGGTCGTCAGCGCTGTTGTTTTATTCTTATTAATTTGCGCAGCGGCCTTCTGGTCTGCGAGACGCGCTCCGTATGTGCTGTCCGGTTGGTTTTGGTTTGCGGGAACTTTGGTGCCCGTGATTGGCATCATTCAAGTCGGGGCGCAATCCATGGCGGACCGTTACACCTACCTTCCCAGCATCGGACTTTTTATTGTGCTCGCGTGGGGCGCCGTGGATCTCCTGTCCAAAGTTCCGCCAGCGCGAAATGTTTTGGCGGGAGCAGCCGTGATTGTGTTGGCGGCATTGTGTGTGGTCACGCGGCACCAACTCGCTTACTGGCAAAACGGCGAAATTCTTTTCCGCCACGCCATCGCCGTCACGGACCACAATTACCTCGCTTATTCCTCGCTCGGCACGTGTCTGGAGGAGGAAGGACATCTGGATGACGCCTTGCAATGCGCCGCGGAATCGGTCCAGATGCAGCCGAAATTTCCCGAAGGCCACTACAATCTCGGCACGCTCCTTTCGCATGCGGGGAAGACCGATGAAGCCATCCAGCAATTTGAAATCGCGCTGAAGCAATACCCCCGCTTCGCCGACGCCGAAAACAATCTCGGCAAAGCGTATCAAACCGAAGGCAAATTGGACGAGGCCGCAACTTATCTGGCGCGCGCGCACGCTGACAGCCCGAACGACCCGGAAATTCTCTACAACATGGGTTCGGTTCTTTTGGAGCAATCGAAACTGCCCGAAGCGGCAGAGCGCTTTTCTGAAGCGCTCAAAATCATGCCCGAACATGCCGATGCCCACGGAAATCTCGGCGTGATATTCATGCGCACGGGGCATCCGGAGGAAGGCACTTGGGAATTCGCCGAAAAAGTTCGCTTGAAACCAAAGGATTCCGGCGCGCGCCTGAATTACGGCCTCGCGTTGCTGGATCAAAACCAGCCCGCCGAAGCCGCCACGCAATTCAACGAAGCTTTGCGCCTGCAACCGGACTCCGCGCTGGGTCATTATCGCCTTGGCCTGGCGTTGGCGAAACAGGGCCGTTCACCGGAAGCGATTGCCCAGTGCCGCGAAGCGTTGCGGCTGCAACCTGATTTTCCAGACGCGCACGACGCGTTGGAACAGTGGACTCACAGCACGAATTAACTTGCGCAATCGCATGGCAAATATTTGCTATACCCAATGACCGCCGTTCTCAGGACCGAAAATCTGCGGGTCGAATATAAATCCCGCGAGTTGAAACAGCAGACCAAGGTGGCGCTGAAAGGCCTCAACCTGAGCGTCCAGCAGGGCGAGGTCTTCGGTTATCTCGGACCCAACGGCGCCGGCAAAACCACGACGATGAACGTTTTGCTCGGCTACGTGAACGCCACCAACGGCGCGGCGTACCTCTTCGATGTCAACACGCGCGAGCCCATTGCGCGCCAGCGTATTGGTTACCTGCCGGAGCTGACGTATTATTACAAATTTTTGACCGCGGAAGAATTGCTGCGTTTCTATGCGCGCATTTTTGAAATTCCGAAAGCGGAAACCGAAAAACGCATCGATCAGCTTTTGAAATTGGTGGAACTGGACCACGCGCGCAAGCGCCCCATCAAGACGTATTCGAAAGGCATGCAGCAACGCGCCGGGATCGCGCAGGCGCTCATCAATAATCCCGACCTGCTCCTGCTCGACGAACCCACCAGCGGCCTCGATCCACTCGGCCGGATGAAGGTTCGCGAAATCATCCAGCGCCTCAAGAACGAAGGCAAAACCGTTTTCTTTTCCTCGCACGAATTGGGTGAGGTCGAGACCATCTGCGACCGCGTCGCCATCATGCACCAGGGCGAATTGAAGGTCGAAGGCCGCGTGGCCGATCTCGTGAAGGAATACGAATGCAACCTGGAACAGGTGTTCCTCAAAGTGGTGGGCTATCAGGCACAGGCTGTATGAACAAAATTTTCGCCGTCTCCGCCGTCGTCATCAAAGAGCACTATCGCCGGAAGGATTTCTACGTCCTGTTCTTCCTCACCGCCGTCATTACGTTCGTGATGTGGTTGATGAATTTCTTCCACGACGAGCAAATCATCCGTTTCATCAAGGAGATTTGCCTCCTATTGATTTGGATTTCGGCCATCGTGATAGCCGTGACGACGGCCGCGCGCCAGATTCCAGCGGAGCGCGAGAGTCGCACGATTTTTCCGCTGCTCGCCAAGCCCATCGCTCGCTGGCAGGTGATGCTGGGAAAGTTCTTCGGTTGCTGGCTGGCCACCGGTTTTGCTTTGCTCGTTTTTTATCTTTTTTTCGGATTGGTCAGCGCTTCGCGAGACCACACACTGCCGGTGCTCGCTTACTTCCAGGCTTTTTGGCTGTTCTGGCAAATGCTCGGTATTATCATTGCCATGACACTCCTGGGGTCGGTGGTATTGAGCGCTCCCTCCGCCAGCATGACCATCATCTTCATCATCACGGTCGGTATTTTGTGTCTGGGCGGATTCCTTCACAAAGTTTCGCTGGGGATGACGGAACCCTCCGCGTCCATTGTGACGGCCATTTATTTCGTCATTCCGCATCTGGAATTATTTAACATGAACGATCTCATCGTTCACGACTGGCCCATCGTACCCTGGCTGGATGTTCTCATCGCCACCCTTTACGGCCTTGCCTACACGGCGTTTTTCCTCGTGGGCGCTTGCCTGGTGTTTCGCCAAAAAGCTCTGAATTAAATCATGAGAACGCCGCTGTTAACCATGCTGTTGCTGCTCGTGCTTTGCTTCGGGCTCGTGGCCTGGTTGCAACCGCGTCACCAGGAGCGTCTCGATACCTATGCACCCGCCGACGGCACGCTGGCCGGCCTGCTCGGCGAAAGCCGGCAAATGGTCGCGGATTATTTTTACACCCAGGCGGATGTCTATTTTCACAGCGGATATTATCCCTCGATTTTCGACCAGTCCCGCAAACAGGAGGAGACCGACAGTGATGTCTCTCATCCGGAAGAGGCTAAGAAGGGAGAAGAGGGAAAAGGTTTCATGGGCCCACCGCTGGATTGGATTGACCGCTTCAGCCGCCATTTTCTCCCGTCGCGTCACACGCATCTTTCGGGCAATACCGTCGGGGAGATGTTGCCGTGGCTGAAGCTCTCCGCCGAACTTGATCCGCACCGCGTCCAGACCTATATCGTAACTGCGTATTGGTTGCGCGAGGGCCTGGGAAAGTCAGCCGAAGCGGAGGATTTCATTCGCGAAGGCTTGAGAGCCAATCCTCATTCACCTGACCTGCTCTTTGCGCTGGGGAATATTTATCTCGCGGACCGAAAAGATTATCCCCGCGCGAAAAACATTTTTCTCGCCGCCAAAAAATATTGGCATGAACGTGATGACTCCAAACCCGCCGTTTCCGAAAACGGCGAGGAAACCAAAGATTATCTTTTGCTCGACCGAATCCTGAGCGGCCTCGTCAAGGAAGAGGAAGCTACGGGCCACCTGGATCAAGCTTTGGCTTATCTCCAGGAATTGAAACCCAACGCCGGCGACCCCGCCAGCGTCCAAAAACGCATCGATGAACTCCAGGCGAAAATCAATGCGGCGAAAACGAGTTCGCCGGCTCGCGAATAACCCGGGCAGGGCAGGGCGCGTGACTCCGTGCGCGCCGCCGACGCGACACCCATCAAGAGCCACCAGAACAGTCCCAGCGCGCGTCCATCGTAAATCGTCCATCGTAAATCCGAATTCCGCTTTGTTTTACCCCGCGCTTCTGCTTAATTCCACGCATGAAGTCACGGCAGGCCGCCCTTAAACGCGTCACCAAAGAAACCCGCATCAGCCTCAAGCTGAACATTGATGGACGCGGAAAATCGTCCATCAAAACCGGCATCCCGTTTTTCGACCACATGCTGACGCTTTTTGCCAAGCACGCCGTGATGGATTTAACCCTCCGCTGCGACGGCGATCTGGAAGTTGACGCCCACCACACCGTCGAGGATTGCGGCATCGCCCTAGGCCAGGCCTTTGTGCAGGCGTTGGGCGATAAACGCGGCATTCGCCGTTACGGAAACGGGTTTCATCCCAAAAACCCTTTCACCGGCGAAGCTTACGTTCCCATGGATGAATGCCTGGCCCGCTGCGTGATCGATTTTAGCGGCCGTTCCTACCTGGTTTGGCGCGGGCTGAACGATTTTGCCTACCGAAAGCTTGGCAAAGGCCTGAAGAATCAGGACGTCTCCAGCCAATTCCGCTTCGGCCTCGCCCGCGAATTCTTCCAGGGCTTTGCCAACGAAGCTCGTTGCAATCTGCACCTGGAACTCCTCTACGGGGATGAGCCGCATCATATCGTAGAAGCTCTGTTTAAGGCATTTGCGAAAGCTGCGGACATGGCCTGCCAGCACGACCCCCGCATCGCCGGCCAATTACCCAGCACCAAGGGCAAACTGTGACGTTAATTCTTCATAAATCGTCCGGTGGCCGTCCCCCAGGACAGAAAAAATTGCATCCTTTTCGAATAACCCTCCTCACCGCCACGTCAAACTAATGGCTGAATCTGCATATTCCTCAGCAGAAGACATAACGCTGGTGCGGGCCGCGCAGAAAGGCGATACCGACGCCTTTGAGGAATTGGTCGCGCGGCACCGGGATAAAATCTTTGCGCGCGCCTTCAGCATGATGCGGAATGAAGAAGAAGCGATTGATCTTTCTCAGGAAGCCTGGGTGAAAGGCTGGCAGCGACTGGCGCAATTCCAGGGCGACTCCAGTTTCGCCACCTGGATCACGCGCATCGTGATCAACCTGTGTCTCGACGAGTTGCGCAAGCAGAAGCGCCGCCGCACCGAGTCCATCGAGGAAATGGACGAGGAATCCGGCGGCGTGGAACGGCAAATGCCAGTCGTCACTGCCAACCCGACGGAGCGCCTGGAGCGCGGCGAGTTGCGGCAGAGGATCGACCAGGCGCTCGCGCAAATGTCGAACGAGCACCGGACCGTGCTGGTGCTGCATGAATTTGAAGAGATGGAATACAAAGAAATTGCCAAAGCGATGGGTTGTTCGATCGGGACCGTGATGTCGCGCCTGTTTTATGCGCGTCGAAAACTCGCATCGCTGTTGGCGGATTTGAAGCAAACATAAATGTTAAATGAGCTAAATAGGTTAAATGAGTTAAAAAGTGCTTCGGCTCTTGTGCCGGAAATCTATTTAACCATTTCACCCATTTAACTGATTTTACCGTGATCCCATGACCGAAGAGCAACAATTGAAACTGCAGGCTTTCCTCGACGGCGAATTGCCGGAGAGCGACCGCCGCGAAGTGGCCGCGTGGCTCGCGCAGGACGCCGACGCCTCGGCGTTGCTGGGCGAATTGACCAACACGCGGAACGCCCTGAAGGATTTTGCGCAGCCGGGGACCGCCGGCGTCCCGGCGGCCTGGGACATAAAACTTCCCGACTCGCGCGAATTCTATTGGTCTAAAATCAAACGTGAAATCGAGCGCCGCGCTCCCGAGCCGGTCGCCGCGCCCAAGGCCTCGTGGTCCACGTGGCTGCGACGCGTCTTGATGCCCCTGGGTACGATGGCCGCGCTTGCCTTGGTGGGAATCGTGGTCATCCACGCGTTTTCGGGAAGCCAACATCCGAGTCCGATGAGCGCCAATGTCATGCTGGGGGACGCCAGCGCCTTCACCTATCGTGACGATGCGCAAGACATGACCGTCGTCTGGCTTTCTTATCCCGCGGAAAATAAGTTTGCGCAAAAGTCCTCGGGCGATACGCTTTCTCCGAAATGAGATCAGGATCAGGACTGTTCCGCACCTGTTTATGGTTGATGATGGCCGCGCTTTTTTTGCCGGCCGCCTCGACGCGCGCTCAATCAAGCGCCCGAGCGAACACCGACGCGGCAATCTTCGAAGCCCAATTGATTTGGGGAACGAACGACAAGCAATCCGATCCGAAACTCAAATCAGCCGCGCCGGAGTTGATACAGAAGCTGCAGAAATCTCCGTTCAAGTGGGACCATTATTTTGAAGTGCACAAGGAGTCCATCAAGCTCCGGTTGAACGAGGAAAAAACCGTCACCATGAGCCGGAACTGTGTCGTTTCGTTGACGTACTTGAAGGATGAGAACGTAAAATTTCAATTGTTCGGCAAAGGCCAGCTTGCGAATACCGTCACGCAGCCATTGCCGAAAGGCCGCTTGCTGATCACCGGTGGCGACGCCGAAAACTCCACCGCCTGGTTCGTCGTTCTCAAGCAGATAGAGTAGGGAAAGCTCCAAGGACCGAGCGTCCAAGCTCCAGAGAAGCTCCAAATCTCAAATTCTAAAAGCGCAACCGCCTGTTGGAGCTTGGTGCTTGAAGTTTCCCTGGAGCTTGGACCTTGGGATTTGGAGCTTGATCCGTGGAGCTTTCTTATCCCACGTCACCCGCCGAACTCCCCCATTTGACATCCTAGCTCTCAAAGCGGACGTTCCCGAGTTCTATGAAAAAGGCGCTTTCGTGGTGGGCCATTGTCCTGGGCGGTTTAGTGACCGCGCAAGGACAGGGATTGGCGAATTACAAATGGACGAACATCGTGGCGTTTCCGACCTTGCCGGCGTTTGCCGCTCCGGTTTCCATTGCGTCGCCGCCCGGCGAAACCAACCGGCTCTTCGTCTGCGAGCACGGCGGCAACATTGTCGTCATCACCAATCTTGCCGCGCCTACGCGCACGATTTTCATGAACCTCACCAGCCGCGTGCATCTGAGCGGCGAAGCCGGCCTGCTTGCCATCGCCTTTCATCCGGGCTTCGCCACCAACGGCTATTTTTACGTTTCCTACAACGGCACGACGAACTCGTCGACCTCCGATGTCGTCTCGCGTTTCAAAATTTCCGCATCCAACACCAACCAGGGCGATGCGACTTCCGAGACGCCGCTCTACGTTCAGCTTGATCGCGCCGACAACCACAACGGCGGCGACCTGCATTTCGGCCCCGACAATTATCTCTACGTTTCCCTCGGTGATGAAGGCGATGAATATAACACGCTGCACGACGCCCAACACATCGACGGTGGTTTCTTTTCCGGAATTCTGCGCCTCGACGTGGACAAACTCCCCGGCAACCTCGCGCCGAACACGAACGCCACCGCACTCGTCACGGCCAATTACGCCGTCCCCGCCGATAATCCCTTCGTCGGTGCGACCACCTTTGACGGCAATGCGCTCAACACCTCGCAGCTTCGCACGGAATTTTGGGCGGTCGGCTTGCGCAATCCCTGGCGATTTTCCTTCGATCCAATTACAGGCATCCTTTACTGCGGCGACGTCGGCCAGGACACCGTCGAAGAAGTCGACATCATCAAGAAAGGCGGCAACTACGGGTGGGCCACCTACGAAGGCAACCTGAGCCCGCCGCCGGGCGTTTCGACCAGCGGCCAACCCGTCGCGCAAAACGTCACGTTTCCGCTGCTGCAATACAATCACGGCAGCGGAGCGACCAATGGGAATTGCATCATCGGCGGCGTGGTCTATCGCGGCAGCCGGTTTCCGGAACTGAACGGCGCCTATTTGTATGGCGATTATGCCGCCGCGAAATATTGGGCAACATTCTATGACGGCACCAACGCCACGACGCCCTTTTTGCTTTTCAGCGCCCAGGCCCCAACCGCCTTCGGCGTGGATCCGCGCAACGGCGATGTTCTCTATTGCGTGGACGGCACGACCGCCATCCGGCGCATCATCGGCCTGACGCCCACGATCAATTCCCTCAGCTTCAACACGACGAACGTTTTTCTCTCCGGCGCCGGCGGCCCGCCCGGCAGCAATTATTTTCTCCTGACCAGCAGCAATTTGGCAAACTGGCTCAATGCCTTCACCGGACAGTTCGATGGCCTGGCCAATTTCCAACTCACCAACTCCGCCGACACGAACGCGCCGCAACAATTTTACCGGATCTCGCGATAACACATCCTGGCAGTCGATGTCGGGAGGCTCTGACTGAGCATCGAGGCAGAAAGAGCCGGCAAACCGCTCTATTTTTTGGAGGACGGGGGAGCGAAGAACGCCCAAAGATAATTGTCCATGGTATCGTCGTCGAAATATTTGAGCATGCCATCGCCGGGCTCGGTCATGTTCTCGTCGTAGTTTCCCAGCATAATCGGGCCGTACATGCTGATGCCTCTCAGGCCGACGGCCAGCTCCATTTTCGGCCGTCCGGCGTTATTCGCCTTCAGGATTTTTTCGGCCAGAATCCAGGACGCCTGCGCCAGTTGTTTGCGCGCATCCTCTTTTTGGAAGGATTTTTTTTCAAAACGGCGCAATCCGGGCACGTGCACGATGAAGGCGCATTCCTGGTCGTGCAATTCGCAGTAGGTAAGAAATTCGCCTTTGGTCGATTCAAACAATTCCGGGTAATCGGCGCCCGTGAAATGCTCTTCGCGCACGGATTTCAACGCGATTGAGAATTGTGTGGCCAGCGTGACCGCCTGGGGAGAATTTCCGAACGCGCTGACGCCGTTGAACGTTTGCAGCTTGTCATTCGCGGTGGAAAATTCTTTCTCCCCGGGACGCGCTCCCCATCCTCTCGCGGGGCGATTGCGGTAATCTGACGGAAAACTCCGTTCGTAATAGATCTGGCGCAAGCCATAGAGCCCAGCGCCGATCGAGAAGAGCACAGCCAAAGCGACGATTATCCACACCGCCTTCTGGTTGGGGCCGGCCTTGGGCAGGGGCGCCATCGGCGGAAGGGGTGGGGGAAGAGCCAATTTCGGGGACGGCTTGTTAATGGTCTGCCCGCACTCGGGGCAATAATTCTCCGGCCATTCCTTGCCGCATTTTGGGCAGCGCAACGGGTTGGTCGCGGCCACAATTGGAGTCGGAGGATTGGTGTCGTTCATTTGTCCCGCGCGAATTCAAAAGGGGGAGAGATGAAAAAGCAAGGCGGGAATCAGACACGAACTTCAGGGAATTCGTTCCCAAACAAAAACGCCCCGCAGTTTCCTGCGAGGCGTTGCGGTGGGGCTGAGTTGCTGATCAGCCCCATATCTTTCAGCGATCAACTGCCCACGCTCGCCAATTCCTCGTTGTTCGCCACGTTCACAATTTTGAACTGCTCGGCGTGCATGCTGGGCTCGCCGCGGAACGAGAGCTTGCCGAAATAACGTTTCTCCATCTCGATGAGATGTTTTTCGTCTTCGGTGCGCAGGCGTTCGAGCACGGTCGGATTCACCACGATGCGCAATTGGAAATCCGATTCGTCGCGCGAACGTTTCTTCAGGATTTCGCTCAGCTTGCGCTGGATTTCCACGCTCATGGTCAGCGCGCTCTTCACCTTGCCGCGGCCTTTGCAGTACGGGCAATCGTCATACACCGCCGCCCGCACGCTTTCGCTGTGGCGCTGGCGCGTCATTTCCATCAGGCCCAGTTGCGAGATGGGCAGGATGTGCGTCTTCGCCTTGTCGCGGCGCAGGCCTTCCTTCATCCGGTTGTAAACATTCTGGCGATCGCGCGGATGTTTCATGTCGATGAAATCCAGCACGATCAACCCGCCCATGTTGCGCAGGCGCAGTTGCCGGCAGATTTCATCCGCCGCTTCGACGTTCACCTTGAGAATCGTCGATTCCTGGTCGCGCCCGCCTTTGTGGCGGCCGGTGTTCACGTCGATGGCCACCAAGCGCCTCGGTTTCATCGATGACGATGTAACCGCCGCTCTTTAGATGCACCTGGCGCGAGAACGCGTTTTCGAGCTGCTTGCTGATGTTGAACCGATCAAAGATCGGCTGCGGTTCGAGGTAGAGCTTGATCTTATTCGCGGAACGTTTCGAAATTTTCGAAATCATGTCGCGCATGCGATCGTGCGCCTTCTGGTTGTCGACCACGATGCGTTCCACGTCTTCCGTGAGGAAGTCGCGCACGGTGCGCTCGATCAAATCCGGCTCCTGGAACACGCACGTGGCCGGCGGCTGGCTCTTGATGCGCCCCTGGATCTGCGCCCATTCCTCCAGCAGGAGAAACAAATCGCGGATGAAATAACGCTTCTGCTGGCCTTCGCCGACGGTGCGCATGATGACGCCCATGCCGTCCGGAATGGGCAACTCGCGGAGGATTTTTTTCAACCGCTGGCGTTCCTGCTGGTTTTCAATCTTGCGCGAAATACCGCTTTGATCGGAATTCGGCAACAGCACGAGATAACGTCCCGGCAACACGAGATTCGTCGTGACGCGCGGACCTTTGGTGCCGATCGGTCCCTTCGTGACTTGCACGATGATTTCGCTGCCCGGCGGGTACACGCGCGGGATGTCCTTCTGCGTGATTTTCGGTTTGTCGCGCCGCCGGCCTTCGCGTTCGACGATTTCCACGCCGCTGTCGAAGTTGCTCGGCACGATGTCCCAATAATGCAGGAACGCATTTTTCTCGAAACCGATGTCCACGAACGCCGCTTTCAGGTCATCCTGCAAGTTGCGGACTTTGCCCTTGAAGATGCTGCCCACAAGGCGCTCTTCCGTCGTGCGCTCGATGTTGAATTCCTCGAGCTTGCCGTCCTCCGAAACCGCGACGCGTGTTTCGAGCGTCTCGGCGTTGATGATGACTTCCTTGTGCAATTTTTTCACCGGCTTGATGAGCCGTTGCACTTTTTTGACGAGATTCGTCGCGGCCACGCGGATGGAATCCACGATGCCCCTGGGTTTCTCGATGAGCGGCACCGGTTCAAACTGCTTCTTTTCCTCAACCGGCATGGGAGTCGGCTGCGCCGGTGGTTGTTGTTCCGCCGATTCCAATTTCTCTTCGGTTGTTTGAGCCGGTTCGGCCGGGGCGCCCTCGGGCGGCAGGCCGGCGGCGATGTTTTCCGCGCGGTCAATTTCCTGCGCGTGGCGCCGGTCATAAACCTTTTCAGGTACGGCGGTGCCGCCGACCACCTCCGCGCGAGCTTCTGAGGCCTCGCGGTCGGGTTTTTGCGAAGTATGTCCCAGCCCGCCGCTCGGGCGGAATCTCATTCCGCCGCGCCGGCGCCTGGAAAAATTTCTATCGCTCATATTAATACACCTTTCGATACATATACACGTTTTGCAGCATGCCCAAGGCGATCAACGAGCCGAGCACCGAAGACCCGCCGTAAGATAACAGCGGCAGTGGTATGCCCGTCACAGGGACTATGCGAATGTTCATGCCGATATTGATGAACACGTGGCTGAAGATCAGGGTCACAACGCCCACGGCTATCATCTTGCCCAGGCGATCGCGCGCCTGGCCGGCGATTCTGATTCCTGTGAACAGAACCACCGCATACAACGTCAGCACCAAAATGGAGCCGACGAATCCTTTCTCCTCGGCAATCACGGAGAAAATGAAATCATTATGCGCCGCACCCGGCGGCAAAAACTGCAATGCAGTCTGTTTCCCCTGGCCCCAACCGCGCCCCCAAAAACCTCCATCGCCCACCGCAATCAACGCCTGCCGCACCTGGTAGGATTTTTGGTCCCGCAATCCCTTATCCTGTTCCTTTTGCTTCTCCGAAGCGCCGGACGTGGAAAAACTCGTTCCGAAATAAACCAGCAACCGTTGCCTCTGGTATTCCTGGATGGGCGCCCGCAAATGCGGCGGCGCGAACAGCACATCCGCCACCAGCAGCATGCCCAGCAATCCCACGCCTCCGCAGAGTTGGAACAAATACCGCCGCGGTGTTCCCGCCACAAACATCATCGCCAGCCCCGTCGGGATCAGCACCAGCGCCGAACCCAGGTCCGGCTCTTTCATGATGAACACGAACGGCAGCATCATCAGCCCGATGGATTTCCAGAAATTGCCCGGCAATTTTAATTCCTCCGGCGGACGGCTGAGGAAATGCGCCTGCGCCAGGATGAACGCGACCTTGGCAAATTCGCTCGGTTGCAATTGGAACATAACCAGCGCCTGGCGCCGAAACGGACCGAACCCACACCGGGGATGAGCACGGCGATCAAAAGCAGAATCGTGACCCAATAAATAATGAACGAAAATCGCGAGAGCGAACGGTAATCCACGAAGCACATCGCCGTCGCCACGCCGATGCCCAGCCCGTACCAGATGATTTGCCGGAAGCCACAGTTGATCATACAAGGGCAGGGCGATGGCGGATTCGCCAATCATCGTGGCGCTGTAAACGAACGCCACGCCGACCAGCATCAGGAGCGCGATCGCGGCCAATTGTAATTTGTCCACTCGCGACTGCTGTGCGTTGTTGATGACGTCAAACATCTTTTTTGGAAAACATCCAACATCCAACATCCAACATCGAACAACCAATGCCAGGCTCGCAGGCGCAACCCCAATTGGATGTTGGGTGTTGGATGTTGGATGTTGGATGTTTCTTCATATCAGTTCCCCGCCAGATTCCTCGACGGCGGCGCACTTTTTTCCAACTTCAAAATCGCCTCGTAAATCTCCCGCGCAATGGGCGCGCAGGTGCCGCCGCCGGACGACCCGTTTTCCACCATCACGACCACCGCATAGTGCGGATGCTCGTACGGCGCGAAGGACAGAAACCAAGTGGTGTAAGTAATTCCGCCGTTCACTTCGTTTTGGGCCGTGCCGGTTTTGCCGCAAACGCGCAATTCCGTGTTCAACGGCGATCCACGAAACGCCTGGTAAGCGGTGCCCTCCGGGTTTTCCGTGTCGTCCAGCATCGCTTCCTGCAACGTGCGCAATCGTGCTGGGCCTCACGCCGAGATTGTCGCGCACACGGCCCTTTTCAAAACGAACGGGCCCGCCTTCGGTGAGCGGGTCTTGCGGTTCGATCCGATCCACCAGCCGCGGCCACAAAACCTTCCCGCCGTTGGCCAGCGCGCACGCCACCACGCACATCTGCAGCGGTGTCACGTCAATTAACCCTGGCCGATGCACAAGTCGGCCGTGCTGTTGATCGTCCAACTGGAGCCGGTGATGCTCTTTTGATCCGGAAATGATCCGGGAGTTTCCTGCCGCGTGCCCAACTGAATCCTTTCGCCGAGATGGCAGCGCCGGCCCAGTTCGATAATCGTTTGCAAATTGCCGCGCTGCAGTCCGTGATAAATAAAATACCCGTTGCTCGAATGGATCAGCGCCTTCTTGAAATTATATTGTCCCGGAGGCGCCGTGTCCTTTTTGCGGAGATTCCGCGCGATTTGGATGTAACCATGCGCCGGGTCGCGGGGATCCGGCTGCAAATCGTAAATCTCGCTCGTATTCAATCCATTCTCCAAACACGCCAGCGCCACAATCGGCTTGAAGATCGAGCCCGGCCGGTAATTCTCCTGCGTCGCGCGGTTCTTCTCCGCGCCATCCGTTTGAATCACATCGTTGTAATAAGCGGGCGGGAACGCTTTGCGATCCACATAGTAATTGGGATCGAACGTGGGCGACGAGGCCATCGCCAGCACGTCGCCGCTGTTCACATCCATCACCACCACGGCGCCTTTCGTCTTGGCTCCATAAGGGCCGTTTTTCAACGCCGCCTCCGCCGCCTGTTGCATGGTTAAATCGATCGTCAGCACCGCGTTGCTGCCCGGCACCGCTGGTTCCCAGATACTTTCGCTCTGGCGATAACCCTCGTTATTCACCATGCACCGACTTCCCACCCGCGTGCCCGCGCAAAAAGGATCCAGGCTGCATTCGAGTCCCACCACGCCGCGATAGTCCGGCAGCCGATAATCGAAATAACTTTCTTCGCCTTCCGCGGAACTGTCGTCGAATTGCAGATGCCCCAGCAGATGCACCGCCGTGCTGTGCAACGGGTAATACCGCGACGATTGAATCTCCAGGTCCACGCCGTTCGGACTCGTGGATTGCTCCTCGAACCGCGCCACCAGGTTCGGATCAATGTCCTCGAGAATAGGGTAGGGGAGCGCCCGGTTTTTCACATAGTGTTGCGAGAAATCCTTGGCATCAAACGACACCGGTTTTTGCAGCTCCGCCCCGACCTTCACGACCACGTTGCTGACCACGTCATAACGCGCCCGCCAGGCGAGATCGTCGATTTGGCCTTTGTTGAGATGAGTCTGGTTCGTTTTGACCGACCGGCTGCGATTCCAGAATTCGCCAGAATGGCGCCGAGTTCGTCGTCAAATACACCGGACGAATCCGGCTGTATTCCTTTTTAAAATCATCGCGCAAATCATCCAGATACAGGCTCACGCTGTAGTTGGGCGCATTCTCCGCAATGGTCTGCCCATTGCGATCCAGAATTTTTCCGCGCACCGCCGGAATGCGCACGGTGCGGAACGCCTGCGTCTCCAGATGCTGCTGGTAATCCTGTCCCGACACGATCTGCACCCACCACAATCCCGCGATCAAAATGCAAAGCCCCAGCAAAATGGCGGCCGTCAACAGCCGCAACTGCGGGTCATTCTTCTTCAATTGGTCGAAAACTAACATTTTACCAAGCCACAGAGGCAGAGAGTTCGCAGAGAGAAATTTTTAATCTCTGTGCGCTCTGTGTCTCGGTGGCAAGAATTTTTCATTTTAACGCCTGCTGCGCCGGATTTCCCGGTCCGGGCGGAAACTCATTTCCGTCGCGCTGCGATAAGTGAACCGGCGATCGAACCAGCCGAACAACAAAAACAACGCTGGCGTGGCGATCGCGCCGCCGACCGTCATCACGATCCCTTGCCACAGCGAAAACCAGCTCAAGGCGGGCCCATGGCCGCCGGTCAGCAACATTAATAATACCGCACCCGGCACAAACGCGCTCGCGCTCAATCCGAGAATCGTTTGCGCGAACAATTGATCGCGCAGGATGAGATCGCGCTGCAGGTTGATCAGGAATCCCACCACGAACAGCGGCACGATCGTGATGCCCAGCGGATTCGCCGAAAGCGAATCAAAGAACAATCCACCCGCCACCGCCGTCATCGTGACCGTCGGCAGCCCCGCGCTCAGCGCCGCGTACACCATCAGCGCCGGCAGCAAATCGATCTGCGCGCCAATCAGGTTGCGAATCCCGCTGAACGCCGATTCGCAGAACACCGCGAGGAACGCGACGAGCAAAATTAAAATGGAATTCAGCGTGCTCATTGCTTGAAAAACATCCAACAATCAACATCCAACACCGAACAACCAATGCGACGCGCATGCGCACCAACATCATTGAGTGTTGGATGTTCGATGTTGGATGTTGGTTGTTTTTTCATTTATTGAAACAGCACCCACACTTCATCGAGCGAGCTCAAATTCGCCGACAATTTCACCCGCGCCTCGGTCGAGAGGCCGAAATCCACCTGGCGCGAATCGGCGATTCTTCCAATCGGGATTCCCGCCGGAAAAAAACCTCCCGCCCCGCTTGTCCACACCGTCTGGCCCGGAACTAATTTCGCGCTCTTGTTGGAAATGAATCCCAGCGCCACCAGCGAATTATCCCCGCCATCGGTCGTCGCCAATGACTCCCGTCTCGCCCGTTTCCACCATCTTCGCCGCGACCTTGCAATTCACATCGCCGACCAGCACGACTGTCGAGCGGGTTAACGCCACCGAGGACACGCGGCCCACGAGGCCGTCCATGTTCAGCACCGCCTGATTTTCACGCACGCCATCCCGGCTGCCGAGATCGATCTGCACCGTGCGCCACCAATTGGCCGGATCGCGCAGCACAATTTTCCCGAGCTTCAGTTTCCAGGGCTTGGTCTGCTCCCACCCGACGAACTGGCGGAGGCGCAAATTTTCACGCGCCGTCTCCTGCGCCTGCATGGTTTGCAACTTCAACTCCTGGTTTTCGCGGCGCAACGACTCGTTTTGCCGCAATAATTCCGACCGTGTTGTGATCGCATCACCCGCTTTGTTCGCCAGTTGATCCGCGGAATTCGCCAGGCCGAACACCGGGAGAAACACGCTGCCGACCGCGAGTTTGAGCCGTGCGAGCGTGTGGCTGGGCAAATTCAGGAGAACCAGTGTCAACAAGACCACCGCGCCAATGGCAATGTAATGTGGCCTCTTTAACACGGGGCAGGGCTGTCCTTTGAAATGATTCGAGCTGGGGAACAAACATCCAACGCCCAACATCCAACATCCAACATCCAATTGAAAGCCATGCGCGAGCGCAATGGATGTTGGGTGTTGGATGTTGGATGTTGGATGTTCCCCGGGCCAAGGCGCAAAGGCGCGGTTTTGCCTTCGGATCTCCTTCGGATTTCGAACTTCGGACTTCGGATTTTAGTTCTATTCATCAGACACACACACCCGGGCTCGCCCGGATGCTGGTTCCTGATGACTGGGGACGCGGAATTATTTGGAGTTGGAAGAGACGCGCTTGAGAAATTGAAGTTCCTGCAAAACCCTGCCCGTGCCTTCGGCAACGGCGCTCAAAGGATCGTCGGCGATGTGCACCGGCAAGCCGGTTTCCTCGGCGACCAGGCGGTCGATGCCGCGCAACAGCGCGCCACCTCCGGCCATGACAATACCTCGATCCACCAAATCGGCGGACAATTCAGGGGGACAGCGTTCCAGCGTAATGCGGATGGACTCCAATATCTGGGAGAGCGGCTCTTGGAGGGCTTCGCGTATTTCTTCGGAGCGAATGTTCAGGGTTTTCGGTAATCCTGCGCTCAAATCGCGGCCCTTCACTTCCATGGTTAATTCCTGCTCCAGCGGAAAAGCTGAGCCAATTCGAATTTTAATTTCTTCCGCTGTGCGTTCACCAATCATCAGGTTGTAGGCGCGCTTCATGTGCGCAACGATCGTCTCGTCAAATTCGTCGCCGCCGACCCTCAGGCTGCGGCTGAACACTATTCCGGCGAGGGAGATGATTGCGATCTCGCAAGTCCCGCCGCCGATGTCCACGATCATATTACCCGCTGGCTCATGCACCGGCAGACCGACCCCGATGGCCGAGGCCATGGGTTGCTCGATCAAATACACTTCCCTCGCGCCCGCATGAGTTGCGGAATCTTTGACTGCCCGTTTTTCCACTTCGGTAATTCCCGAAGGCACCGCGACGACGACTCGCGGGGCAATGAGCTTGCGGTGATGGACCTTTTGGATGAAATGGCGGAGCATGGCTTCGGTAATCTCGAAGTCCGCAATCACGCCATCTTTCATCGGCCGAATGGCCACGATGTTTCCCGGCGTGCGTCCGAGCATGCGTTTGGCTTCATCGCCAACGGCCAGGACGTTTGTGGTGCCCGCCTGAATCGCGACCACGGAGGGTTCGCGGAGCACAATTCCGCGGTCTCGTACGTATACGAGGGAATTGGCTGTCCCAAGGTCTATCCCAATGTCATTGGAAAACAGGCTTTTAACTTGTGCAAACATGAATGTTGCGCCTAACGAAGCGAGAGTTAAGAGCCTTTCGGTACGAAGGTCAAGTTATTAACAATTCATTCACTGAGCACGCCGAAAGATGGGTGGAGGGTTGGATTATTGGATGAATGGGCGGAGGAATTTGCGACGTGGTACTGGCCGAAGGAATCCAAAAATCCATTCCTCCAACCATCCCATTTATCCCCTGCCATCCGTAGACTCACCCCGGGGCGGGCGCAGCCAAATCCCATAAACCCCTATAAATAACTGACTAGCCCCGGGAGTAACTCTCCGAAAAGAATCCTAGCCCTGTCGGGTCAACCCGTGTTTGCGGTTTCCCACGCCGGAGGTTAAATCTTTTTACGTGAATTTCAAAACCCCAGGTTCCGCAATCCCTATGGCGCCAGGCGCATTGCTGTCGCTCACTCCGGAACCAGCCTCCAAACCCGTCGGGCCCCATATCCCGAAAATCCTCATCGCTGACGATAACGTCGTGGTACTCAAGACGGTAGCCATTAAACTCAAGTCCGTCGGTTATGAAGTCCGCACGGCCATGGACGGCTCGACGGCCATCAGTTGCGTCCGTCGCGAACGCCCGGACCTCATCATCCTCGACATCAATTTCCCCGCCGACCTTTCGCGAGGCGGCGGCATCTCCTGGGACGGATTTCTGATCCTCGACTGGCTCCGCCGCATCGATGAAGTCCGCGACACCCCGATCATTTTCATCACCAGCGGTGAGCCGGCCAAGTTCCGGGACAAAGCCATGTCCACCGGCGCGGTTGCGTTTTTTCAAAAACCGATCGACCAGGACGAAATGCTCAGCGTCATCCGCCATACCGTTGGCGACCCGCCGGAATCCGCGCCGTCTACCATGACGACGGGCTTCTGATTTTTTCCTTCAACGCTCATCTTTCGATATGCGCCTGGGACCGCCGGCGTCCCGCCGGCCGGATCATTCGCAATCTTACCAACACGGAACAGTCCGCAACCGTCCCCGTTGGAGCTTGGATTTGGAATTCAGCTCGTCAGGATCTTCCGCGCCTCTCCCTCCGGGTCATCCACCATCTGGCATTTGTTATCGAACACCATCGTCGCGCAACTCTCCGCCTGAAACGGTTTCCACGCCAGCCCGCGCTGGCTCGGATTTCCGGTGCGCGCGAAAGTCGCCCACGCCGTCGCCATCGTCTTCGCGAGCGCCTGCGCTTCCTTTGTGTTACCGGTCGCTTGCATGCACCGCCTGGTATTATCGAAACAAAACGCCAGCTCCGCCGTGTGCCACGCCCCCGCATCCTCCAGCATCGGCGATTGCCACGTAAAATAATACGCGAACACCGGCGCGCCGTTCTGCTCCGCTTTCATCCTGGCCATTTGCGTCACGCGATTGCGCATCTGCAATCCGCTCACGCCGTACGAAAGCGTCCGAATACTCTTCTCCGGATGCGCTTTTTTCATTGCTGCTATCAACGTGGTGGCCTTCGAATCGCCCACAACTCTCGTCAATGTGTCGTGCCACTGCTCTTCAGTCGGCCGCGATGACATATTCATCCCTTCCTCGCTCACCGAACCAATCAGCATCGGCACGCTCTTTGAAATTTCCGGCGCCGTTTCATGAAACGAGCGCATGGGAATAATCCGCCCGTCCATCGTCGGCCCGCCGCCCACGCGCGGCGTTGCGGCCGCTGGCGAGCCCAACCCGAGATTCCGTCCCGCCGGTCCGTTGATTTTTCCCGCCGCCGCATTGGCGGCGCTGTTTAATTTGGCCCACTCCATTTTCTGCAAAGCGCCGATATCGGTCGGCCCCAGACCCAATTCCACCATGACTTGCTTCGCGTATTCCTTCGATTGCTCTGCGCTTGGCGGATTTCCGCCGCCGCCCGATTGCACGGAAGCGCGATGAAACAATCCCGCCGCCGACGGCATGCCCATCAAGGTGGTCACCTTCGAACCGCCGCCCGATTGGCCGTAAATCATCACCTTGTTTGGGTCTCCGCCGAAGTTGGAAATGTTTTCGCGGATCCATTGCAGCGCCGCCACGAGATCCATCATGCTCGCGTTCACCGAATCCGCATAAGCCGAGCCGCCAATTTCCGACAGGTCAAAAAATCCGAGGAGGTTGAGCCGATGATTCACCGACACCTGCACCACATCATGATGCCGCGCCATTTGCGCCCCTTCATGCGAAGGCAATTCGTACGCGGAGCCGAAACTGAAACCGCCGCCATGAAAATAAACCATCACCGGACGGCTGCCGCTCAAGTTGGGCGTCCAGATGTTCAACTTCAGCATGTCCTCGCTGATATAACCGTCGTCCCAATCGAAAAGAAACGATTGCTCGATCCCCGCGTAGCTGTGCAGGTTCTGCGGGCAATTCCCGCCGTAGACCAGCGTGGGCCGCTCGTCATCCCAGGGCTTCGGCGGCTGCGCGGGCAGCCAGCGGTTTTCGCCGCCGGTATTTTGTCCGTACGGAACTCCTTTGAACGTGAACACGTCGTCCTCGATGAAACCGCGCACCTTGCCATATTGCGTCTTCGCGACCGCCGAGCGCGGCGTGGAGCAGCTTCCCGCCGTCTGATGCGCGCCCGTGTGGGTGCTGTCGGCTGCGCGCGCGGTGCCCGTTCCCGTCAACGCCGCGCCCATGCCTGCCGCCGAAAGCAGCAGCGCCTGGCGGCGATTAATCTGGTTGCGATTTTCCGAATTGGAATTGGCCATAACGACTCCTTTGGATAACTGCGGGGTTTGGGTTGCCGCGCCTGCTCAACGCCGCGCGGATAGGGGAGGGTTCGTTTAGGAACGCGCTGAGCATGAGCCGAGGGTAATAAAGGACCATGTCTTCAATCAATGGCGGATTGTTCACTGGGTTGGCAGGCAGGGCACGAATAGGGGGACCCCCTTACCTTGATTCACTTTGTTTTGGTGCGATTCACTTTGTTTCACTCTGTTTTACTTAGTTTTGGAACGGCGGAAAATGCGTTCCACTTTGATTCACTTTTAGAACGCAGGAGGATCGGTTTGTTGTAAAGGAGTCCGTAATATTGCAAGCGTCTCCTCGACGCTTGAAATTGGGACTTTCCGCTGTCCTTTCAGGACAACGTTTCAGGACCGTTCCATGCCGGCCACCTTGTGGCTGGCTAATTTCCTTTTGTCGCTCCGCGACGCAACGGTTTTGGGAAAGCGAGAAGGACACGATTTGAGTGTTGTCTGCGATAAAAGGCTCGCTGCGGAACTTTGTGTTTGCCTCCGTTTTCATTTCCCTTTTGCCCTCCTTCAATGCTGGTTATAGCACACGTGTCAAATGTGGAGAGTGCGATTGCCTGGGAGAGTTTTGGTGAGTGGCGGCAGCGGGGAGGCGATGTGGTTAAAACATATTATCCATCACGTGAATCGTCGAGCCGCATGGTAACAGCGGATCCTCGCTTTCGTGGCTCAGGATTTTGCGGCCATTGAAATAATTTGTCCTTCCAGCATAGGACACCTCGATTCTTTTTAAATACGATTGAATCGTGAAGCCACGGGCGTCGTGAATCACAGCCATCAGTGTTTTCTCGCTGTCGCCGCATTTTACAAATCCCGGCCTTTCTGCGATCCCATCAACGCGGTAATAAACCGCGGGAACTCTTCGGAAGGAGGTAGTTGGTCCCGAGCAGCCAACCACAATGATAGCGGCACCAAGAAATTAAACCGCTGGATTTCATTCCGATTAGATGTGGAAAAATGATTTCAGTTCAAACGTGAGCTTTGCCCCTTTCCCCGGTCAAAAAGAGCGTCCGGTGATAAACGCCAAGGAGGTGGCGGTGGAGAACCGCGCTGAAGAAACGTATTATCACCGAACAGTCTCAGCATAACAGAACTACGGCCAAGTGCTAACCCTTTTTTGCATTTAGTGGATTAAAATTTTGTAGGGTCACGCCCTACATCGTTCTAAGTCGTTTCTTTACGCTGGATTTGCCACGGCTGAATTACCGCAGATAGGCTGAGCTTATTTTCCAGGAGCGAGGGGCCGTCGTAGCGCACGCTGGCAGTTGCTGTTTCGCCGACTGGCAGTCGGCTGCGGCGCGCATTTAGTGAGGCGTCGGAACAGAATTAGCCTCCGCAGATTTCCAATCTGCGACACTGCAGGCCGCCGGCCCGCGTTACGCAAGCCGCGTCGACGCGCCGCAAAATTATCCAAGTGTCCGATGGCACCCATGCCCCGTCCGCATCAGGCTCGCCTCATGAAATCCCCGGGCGTTTCCCGGCGTCGATTCCTTCGCAATTCCACCATCACAGCGCTCGGCTTTCCGTTCATCAAAGGAATGAGTTCCATTCCGCTGACGTTCATTTCCCTGACTTAATTCAGATGGACGGTTGGACTCAGCACGAACCAATTCTTTCACAAATTCCACAAAATCATCCAAATGGATGATTGCCATCATCCGAACCCGTACCTACGCTGAATCAACATTTTGTATGCGACCCGAACAATGGGAAATTTTTAAGAAAGCTTCGCGCCTCGAGAAACTCGACAAAACCCCGATGGCGCTCATCATCGATAGCCCCTGGATTCCCGGTTATCTCGGCGTAAAACACATGGATTTCTACCTGGATCGCGACGTCTGGTTTCAGTCGCATCTGAAGATTCATCGCGAATTTCCCGATATCATTTTCGTCCCCAGTTGGTGGATGGAATATGGCATGGCCGCCGAACCGTCCGCGCTCGGCGCCAAGATCAAATTCTGGCAGGACAACACCCCCAGCGAATACCACACGCTCTTTCACATCGAAGACATCGACGAATTTCCGGAATACGAAGTCGAGAACGACGCCTTCATGGCCATGACGCTCCATCGCATCCGCATGGAACGCCAGCGCATCCTCGACACCGGCGAAATTCTGCCGATGGTCACCTCGCGCGGCCCCATGTGCACTGCCGGATTCGTGCGCGGCACGACCAATCTCATGATCGACCTCGTGGAAAAACCCGAGTGGGCGCACAAGCTCCTCGACCTTTGCACGCGGCTCGTCATCGATTGGCTCAAAGCGCAGCACAAAGCGATGGGCGACACTGTGGAAGGCATTTTCATTCTGGACGACATCGTCGGCTTCGTGAACGAGGAGCATTACCAGGAATTTTGTCACCCGTATCTCAAGCGCATCTGCGACGCCTTCCCGAAAGATTGGGTCAAGCTGTATCACAATGACGCCGAAGTGCAGGCGTGTCTGAATCACTTGCCGGATTGCGGATTCAACATGCTCAATTGGGGCAAGCAAACGGACATCGCCGAAGTGAAAGAGCGCGTCGGCGATCGCATGTGTCTGATGGGAAACGTGAATCCGCTCGAAGTCGGCGTGCGCGGCACCCCCGAGGAAGTCCGCGAAGCGACCCTGGATGTTTTGGAAAAAGGCGGCGATCGCGGGATGATTTTGTCCGTCGGCGGCGGCACCAGTCCGGGCATGCCGAGGCAGAATATTTTGGCGATGCTTGCGGCGCTGAATGAGTTTAATGGGAAGAAGTGAGCCGCGCACAAAAATTAAGTTTTCACACCGTCCCAATGGTATTCAAATCACTTGCGTCATCGGCTGGAGGGACAATCCCAACGGGATTGCGTCCTTCAGCCCAGGGTTGGCCGCGACAGCGGACTACCCTGGGTCAGCCGTCCAGAAAAATTCACAACCCCAACGGGGTTGAATCTTCGCGTTGTCACCAGGGGATGCAACCCTTTCAGGGTTGTGGCCACTCCTCGGGTAAACCCAGGGTAGCTCGTACCTCGCAACCCTGGGCTGGACGATCTGAATCCCTTCAGGATTCATTTCGCGAATCACGCTTCGGATTCATTGGATGTTGGTTGTTCGATGTGCTCTGTGGAAATCTTTTCCTGTCGCGAAGCGACACCAGGATATTAGCCAGCCACAACGGGGTTGTGCCCTCTTTCGGCGTCCATTTGACACAACCCTTTCAGGATAGCGGTCGTCCTTCATTCAAACCCAGGGTAGCTCGTTCCTCGCAACCCTGGGCTGGACGATCTGAATCCCTTCAGGATTCATTTCGCGAATCACGCTTTGGATTCATTGGATGTTGGAAGTTGGATGTGCTCTGTAGAAATCTTTTCCTGTCGCGAAGCGACACCAGAATATTAGCCAGCCACAAGGTGGCTGGTAGGACGATATTGGAGCTATGTCCTGAAAGGACATGGGAAAAGCACATTGTTTCCACCGTCCTTTCAGGACGTGAGGTGACGCCGAGATTTCCAGCCACTGCGTGGCTGGCTAATTTCCGCCGTCGCTTCGCGACAAAAAATGGTTTCTACAAAGCATGTTCAATGTTGGTTGTTGGATGTTTTGAATTTTATTGCCATGCCTGACTACGCTTTCATGAACCAATGCCTTTACGAAGGCAAAGCCAAGGAAGTCGAACAGATGACCAAGGATGCGCTCGCCGAAAATCGGCCGGTGCAGGAGATTTTGTCCGAGGGTCTGATTGCCGGCATGAGCGTGGTCGGCGAGGATTTTAAATATAATATTCTCTACGTGCCGGAAGTGCTGATCGCCGCGCGCGCGATGAAGGCCGGTATGGCCGTGCTCAAGCCGTTGCTCTCCGCGGCGGATTCGGTGGTGCAACCGGCGGGGACATTGCTCATGGGCACAGTGCGTGGTGACCTCCATGACATCGGGAAAAATCTCGTCTGCATGATGGCCGAAGGCGCTGGCTTCAAGGTCGTGGACATCGGCGTCGACCAAAGCATTGAAAAATTTCTCGCGGCGACCGAGTTGCATAAGCCGCATATCATCGGCATGAGCGCGCTGCTCACCACCACCATGACCTACATGAAAACGGTCGTGGACGGTTATCGCGAACGGGGGATGCCGCAAAAATTTGCCGTCGGCGGCGCGCCCATCAGCCAATCGTTCTGCGACGAGATCAAAGCCGATGGCTACGGCGCGGATGCCTCGAGCGCCGTGGATTTGTTCATGTATTTCATGGGCAAAGGTCCGCCGCCCAAGGCCAAAACCAAACTCGAAACGATCAACGAAGTTAAGGCCGAGCGCGAAGAAGCGCGTTCTCCGGATGCAAAATCAAAATACCAGATCCTCTATTGGCAGGACATTCCCTCGGAATTGAAGGCGTGGGACGATTTCGACGAGATTAAAATGAGCTTGCCGGAAAAATTCGTCATCCAGATTGATGCCTCCGCGCAAAAGCAGGGGTTAGTTTCGCAGGACGCCTACGCGGCGCAATTGCGTTGGGGCGAGATCATCGAGCGCGCCGGTTCACCGCGCGAAGTCGTCGAGGCCGTTCGCAAAGAGCTTGTGGCCACACTTTAAACCCGTGAAACAATTCGCCACCATCACCGTCATCGGGCGCGATAAAACCGGAGTCATCGCGCGCGTCACGAATTTTCTGTTCGAGCAGCACGCCAACATCGAGGCGCTCGAAGAACAAGTCACGCGCGGCCAGTTTAGCATGACCCTGCAGGCGTCGTGGCCCAAAAAGAATTTCGATGCCACACAGTTACGCGCCGGTCTCGCCGCGCTTTCCGCGTTGCTGGGGATGGAAATCAAGGTGCGCTTCACCGACCCCCGCCGCCGCCAGCGTTTTGCGATTTTCGTAACCAAGGAACCGCGCTGCTTCGAAGCCATCGCCAAAGCCGCCGCCAGCGGTTCGCTCAAAGCCGATCCGGCCATCGTCGTCAGCAACTACGCCAGCTTCGAGCCCCTCGCCAAAAAATACAAACTGCCATTCGTCTGCGTGCCGTGGGAAGATCGCGCGAACGCCGAGTTGAAGGCGCTGAAAATTCTGGAGGAGCACGAGATCGATTTCGTGGTCCTCGCGCGTTTCATGAAAATCTTGTCGCCCAATTTTGTGTGGCGCTACAAAAACAAGATCATCAACGTCCATCCGTCGTTGTTGCCCAGTTTTCCCGGCCCGCAAGCTTATCGCCAGGCCTACGAGCACGGTGTCAAAATCGCCGGCTGCACCGCGCACTTCGTCAACATGCACCTCGACGAAGGCCCGATCATCGCCCAGGGCAGCTTCCCGATTCGCCCCGGCATGACTTTGCGCGAAATCGTCGAGACCGGCCAAAAAGTCGAAGCGCAAGTTTTGTTGAAAGCCGTCAAACGTTATCTCTCCAAACACCTCGATGTGTATTGGGGCACCGTGAACGAGGTTTAATTGAGCAGCATGACCAAACTCTGTGACATCAATCCAGCGGCCAAGGAAAAATTGCCGCCCGCCTTCGCGGAAAAATCCGCCATCGGTTCGCATTACGTGGATGCCTTCGTGAAGCCGATGAACACCAAGCTGCCCGATGGCACGCGCGTCGGTTGCAAACGCAAAGGCCTCAAAATCACACTGACCGTCGGCACCAAAAAAGGCGAAGGCCTGATGCGCCGCCTTACCGTGAGCAAGGATCCGGTGGTGATGCTGCAAGCGGCGTTGCAAGAGGCGGCGAAAGCCGCCGGTGTGGAATTGCAAATCACTGAAACGGAAATTTTGATCGCAGCCTGACCATGAAAAAATCCCTCCTCGAAACGTTGCGCGAACGCCGGCTCGTCTGCGACGGCGCCATGGGCACGCAATTGATGCTCGCCGGCCTCGCCAACGGCGATTGCGGCGAGGCGTGGAATCTTTCGCATCCCGACCGCGTCCTGAAAATCCAGCGCACTTACGTGGATGCCGGCACGGATTGTTTAATCACCAACACCTTTGGTGGCAGCCGGCTGATGTTGAAACGGCATGGCCACGTTGATCAATTGCGTGAAGTCAACCAGGCTGGCGCGCGCATCGCGCGTGAGGCTTTCGGCGACCGCGAAGGTTTTGTGCTGGGCGACCTCGGTCCGCTCGGCGCAATTCTCCAACCCTACGGCGATCTGCCCGAAGACGAAGCGCGCGCCGCTTACGAAGAACAGGCGCGAGCGTTGGTCGAAGCCGGCGTGGACGCCGTCATCATCGAAACGCAAACGTCGCTGGAGGAAATCGGCGTTGCCATTGACGCCGCGAAAGCGGCCGGCGCGCCGTGCATCATCGCGTCGCTCGCGTACGATTTGTCCGCCGACAAAACGTTTTACGTCACCATGATGGGCGTCACGCCGGAGCGCGCCGCGGAATTCGCCCAGGAACGCGGCGCCGACATCATCGCGCTGAATTGCGGCACCGGCATGGACATGAGCGGAGCGGCGATGGTGGCCAAACAATATCGCGACGCGTGCAACCTGCCGGTCATGGTGCAGCCCAACGCCGGCTTGCCGGTGCTGGAAAATATGAAAGCTGTCTACAAGCAACTTCCCGCCGATATGGCGAAAAACGTCCCCGACGCGCTCACAGCCGGCGCGAACATCATCGGTTCCTGCTGCGGCAGCACTCCGGAACACACGCGCGCCATTCATGAGGTGGTAAAGAAGTTCAACCGCAGATAGTTCGTTGGAAAAGCTCCAAGATCCAACATCCAAGCTCCAGAGAAACTTCAAGCTCCAAGACCGAATATCGGTGAGGATTGAAAAGTTCCGTCAAGCGACTCGAAAATTCTCCACCTGTGCCCGCAGTCGCTTGTAAGCCCCACGGCGATATCGGCAATCCGGCAGGGAACAATTTTCGCACGGAATTAATTTTTGGAAACGCCGCGCTTTTTCCAAATCGCGCGTGAGCCCAATCACCGCCAGCAGCGATTTCTTTGGCCGCAACATTCCCGAATCCAAAACCTCCAATTCGCCGGGAAACGCGCCGCTGAATTTTTTTTGAAACAAGCTCCAGAGCGGCAATTGTTCCGCAATGTCCCAGCCCGAATATCCCGGGCTGAAATGGGGCAGCGCCGCCATTTGATTTTCATCCGCCCACCCGCAAACGCGCCCGCTCGCCACTGTAATCAGTTGTTCCACCACCGCCGACCCGTAAGTCTCCAGGAAGAAATATTCATCCGGCTTGCCTTCATTCCACAAATCGCGCGCGTGCTCCTCGCATTCCTTGCCGGCGCTGACCGCGACCAGCAGCGCACTGTGCGCGCCCGCTTCAAACAAAATCTCCCGCAACTTTTTCGAAGAAAATTCCGTTCCACCAATCCGCGCAATCCCATTTTCCAAATCCACTGACGCAACTTCCCGCGCGCAGATCCATGGCCGCCCGTGTTGGGAGAACCACGCTGCCGCCTCATCCGCCAATTCGCGCGCCCGGCCCTCCAGCGAATGAGTTTTCGGATAGCCGAGCAATCGCTGATACTCAGCTTCCTGAATCTCCACCCGCGGCTTCGTATCAATCAACGAAAACATGGCATCACCGTTTTGGAATTTCTCATGCGTCCAGGCCCAAAGGTTTTGAACCAGCAGCGGTGTCCATGGCGGCATCGTCCACCGGCTTGAACTGGCAACCGTCCACGAAAAAATCGAAAAACCGCTCGTGCGCTTCGAGCCGGCAATGCTTCACGCGCCGCACCATGGCCTCCAACTCCTCCCGTTTCGTCCGCGAGAGCAACGCGATGCACGCGCCTTCCACCGCCGCGTTGCCCACTTGAACGATTTTTTCGTCAGGAATATTTGGGATCAATCCAATGCGCTTCGAAGATTCAATATTCAAATGCCGGCCAAATCCGCCCGCGAGGTAAAACACATCCACCTCATCGAACGAAATCCCGTAATCGTGGGAAATCACGCGCAAGCCTGCGACGTTCGCGCCTTTGGCCTGCGCGAGTTCATTGATGTCGCTTTCAGTAAAATAAATCGGCGCCTCGCTCTTCATCTCCAACACAAACCGGTCCTCGCCATTTTCAAAACGCCCGAGCGTGTCCATGCGATTCGTCCGCAACAGCTCGCCCAACAAATCCACGAGTCCCGAACCGCAAATGCCCTCCGCCGGGGTATCGCCAATCACCGCCACCTGCAGCGAATCGTCCTCGAGAATTTTTATTTTTTCAATCGCGCCCGGCAACCCGGGCATGCCGCACGAAATGGCCCCGCCTTCAAACGCCGGCCCGGCGGGGCACGACGCCGCAAAAATTTTATGCCGGTTGCCGAGAATCAGTTCCGTGTTGGTGCCGATGTCCATGACGGCCACCGTGCGCTCCTCATTCGCCAAATCAACGGCCAGCATGCAAGCCGCCGCATCCGCGCCCACGTGACCGCTGACAATTGGCAACCCGTACACTCGCGCCTTGGGATGAATGGGCAACCCAAGTCTCCCGGCGGATTCGCTGACGCTGGTCGTCGAGCGTTTGCCTTCCTCCAATTCCAGTTCCGTGATCGAGCGATACGGACTCTGGCCGATCGAATGCACGTTCAGCCGGAAGAAAATATCCCGCATCGTGGAATTGCCCGCGATGACGAGCTCGTAAATCGTCTGCGGATCCACGGGAAATTCCTCGATCACGTGCGACAAATAACCCACGAGCGTGCGTTGCAGAATTTTGCTGCGGTCGTGCGTATCGAAATGAATCCGCGCCATCACATCCGAGCCGCCGAAGCGTTGCGGGTTTTCAAACGACGCATCCGCCACCACCTCGCCCGTTTCGAGATTCAGCAAGCGCACCACCACCGTCGTGGTGCCCAAATCCATCGCCAAACCGTGAATGGGCGCCGCTGAACGGGCGATTTCTGCGCCGTCCAGCAGGATCCGCTCGCCGTCGCGCGTCACACACGGCTCCAGTGACCATTTTTTGGCGGGCGTGGGCAATTCGAACGCGTGCCGTTCAATCCGCATCTCCCCGCGGCGCATCGTGTGGCAACGCACCACACCGGCGTCAGCGACGATTTTGCAGCGGCAGGACAGGCGGAAATTCTGTCCGAGATGCGCCTCCTCCGGCGCGCGCGGCGAAAGCAATTCCATCCCCTCGCTCACTTCCACCAGGCATTCCTTGCACTTGCCTTGCTTGCGGCAGGAAGTCGGCACCTTGATGCCCATCACCTCCGCGCAATCGAACAGCGACGGCCCCGGCGCGAAATCCTGTTGGTGGAGGTTGAAGTGTAATTGCACGGTGAATTGCGGCTAGGGCGACTTCTTTTCGTCCTGAAGACAATGCCACTGGCCATCCGCTCGTTTCTCGAAAACAAAACCGAAGCCCTTGCTTCGCGTGATGAACGCTCCGCCTTCGGGATGCGTCATGCGAATCACGCCGTTCGTTGTCTTCGCGCTCTCGACATTATTCCGGAATTTGCTCCAAATCTCCTCCGCCTCCGAGCGCAAAGCAGTTTTATCATCGATGGAAATGTCCGTCTCGCAATTCAGCACGATTGCGTCCGAACCATTCGCAAAATGCACCGGCACAATCCCGACAATCCTGATTTGCCTGCCGGACGGCAGCGTCGTGACGCCCGCAGTGGCGATCTTGTTCGTTTCCTCACCGCGAGCCAAATGACAAGTGAGAATGACCACGCAGAATCCCAGAGCGAACAGCGGCGAGGTTTTCATAATGGTGCTATGTTGCGGGAAAGAGGGATTTGCCGCAAATTCAAAGCGAAGTTCCAACTTGCGCGGCAGGATATTCCTCAATAATTTACAGCGCTCGTGATTGGCTGCCAGAGTAGCTCAGGGGTAGAGCAGAGGACTCATAAGCCTTTGGTCGCAGGTTCAATTCCTGCCTCTGGCACCAAATTTCACGCTGCACCAGCAGCTTTGAGATTTGCCGCGCCGTGGCGCCCACGAAGGCGGGCCAATTTCTTTCCGCGATCCAAAATTCCGTGCTTTGCGCGTTCATGGAGGGCTTTTTGGTACGAGCGCCTCCGTTTGCTTTTTTCGTCATTCGCCTCTACCGGGGGCGAATGACGAAAAAAGTTGAAATATTTGGACTTTTACCCAGGGCTGCGGCTGCTGGGCAGCCTTTCCCTGGGCTATCCTCTGCCGCCCTTTCAGAGGGTGTTCCGAAATAAGTTATAAGTGACTAATAGAAAGTTGGTTGCTCCCTAAAAATGTGAGTTTTCGTTCCGTGCGAGACAGTTAGGATTTTTTTGGTTAGTGTTTTGTTCATGGTCAAGCTTCCCAAGGTGGGCTCGTCCGAGCTCTTGGAACGGATATCGCCCTATGTTCCGGATCAACTATTACGAAAATTGGTTCCACGTCATGAGGGTAGAGGGCGACGTCCCGCTTTCTGTTCGGCACAGTTATTTCGCACGCTGTTGTTGAGTGCGTTGACTCCCGCCCACTCGTTCAATTTGCTCAGCCGCACGCTGCATGACAATCGCGCTTGGAGGCGATTTGCTCTTTTATCTCGTCGAGCTCGAGTACCAGGCCCACGCATCCTCCACGAGTTTCGTCAAAAACTCCCACCCCTTCTTTTTCGTCAGATTAATTTGCATTTGCTTCTGCCGCTCTTGGATCAGATGGGGCCAAACAAAAGTGTGGCTGTGATCGATGCCACGGATTTGCGGGCCGCTACCAATGCTTATAAAAAAACGAGGCTGGAGCTTACTCGGCTGATCGCGCCACCCTGGGCGGTCGCAGTTTGAAATCCGGCCAGAGTCGGTGGTATATCGGATACAAAAAGCATTCGTTGCGGCTCTGGTTGCCTTACGTCAAAGATCACATTGTTTTGGTGCCCTTAATTTCCTGGGCAGCGCCCGCTTCCCGCGGTGAAGGCTTGTTTTTAGCTCCCAGCCTTCGCTACTGTGCCAAAACCCTGCACTTCACACCCGACATCGTGGTGGGCGACATGGCTTATGTAAACCTGGCGGTACAGCGGCGGCTACGCGAAGAACAACACGTCGCCGTTATCACAAAATGCAAACCGGATATGAACCTGCCCGAGGTGTTTGACTCGCCGACCAAGATGACCTGTGAACAAGGGCAGCGCTTGGAATGGCTCGGATTAGAGGAACGAGATCAGTTGCATTGGTTTGGAGTAACCGACCCTGAGCCATTGTGCGTGCGTTGCTGGGAGCAGAGCACTTGTCCCAAACAGTTCCCGCATGCCCCCAAAGAGCATGAGATTTTTTATGGCTCTCTTCCTTCAAACAGTCGCGTTGCGCGGCGACTGCTTTACCAATGCCGCCCGTGGATTGAAGCTTCGCAGGCCTATGACAAACACCAACTCGGACTCAGCGATTACTTCCTCAATAGCCTGCCCTTCTGCTGGCAAACATGCCTGTTAACAGATACGGTGACGCTCCTGCGTGCCCGAGCACTACTGAATCTTCCTGAAAAGGTTGAACATCCCCTCAGCGAGTTAATTCCCACCCAATTCCAACTGCCACTCGAATAAAACTGCCAACATCATAAAAATGAAATTCATTCAAACCCCTTTATTCTGAATACTTCACATTTTGAATTTCGGAACACCCTCTTTCAGGGCTTCAAAATGGATGACAAAGATGCTTTTTACAGGGCGCGTTTGAGAGGGCGATGTTTTCCCCTTCCAAACCTCACAAAATTCCCCTCGCACGTTTCTAAAATGAGGAGTAATGTGTTAGTGAAGTAAAACTGATAACCAATCGGAGGATATCATTATGGGAATGGAATTCTGGCTCATACCGGTTCTGGCGATGGTCGTCGCCGGTGTCGCCATCTTCTACATGGTAATCCGCCAGCAGGGCGGGTCGGGGGCGCGGGGAGATGGTCAGACACTCGTCGATAAACCGGCGAACGAACCGAACCAGCAGGCTGGTTGGAATTACTACAAATAACGGGCGACGTTACAACTCGCACCAGTCGATTACGGCCGGCAGTTCGCCAGACCGCGCGAAATCCCGCCACTTTCCCTCCCGATCCAAGTAGCCCAGGCAGCTAAAGGTTGCGCACTGCACCACGACGGGCATTCCGATTTCGGGCAATTGTCCATTCGCGTTGCTCGCGGTCACGAGCCGGTTGACGAGGGCCACCAATTTCGGAAGCTCGTCCTTCTGGATGAAATCCGTCGCTCCGCGAAAAAACGCGTTCGCCCTCATGGCAGGTGAAGCCGTGCCCGAAACAAAAATGAACGGCACCGCCGGGCAAATCTCGCGCGTGCGCGTGAGCGCCTTCAAGGTTTCAAAACTCGGGAGATTTGAATCCGAAAGAATCAGGTCGATTCCGCCGCGCTTCAGAGCGGCATTAAAATCCTTTTCCGTGCAGATGTGGGTGATGGAGCAGGGGACGCTGATTCTTTCCAGTTCCACGCGGATCAACTCCGCGTCCCAGGAATTATCTTCCAAATGAAGCACCCGCAACGGCGCCCGCACTTGTTTTTCGATGGCCTTCATACTGCGCGCACTTTCAAAAAATGGACAAAACCGCTCTAGTTTTGCCCAAAAGTTGGGCAAAACTCCTCCTGTCAGGTTCTTTCCGTTAAAATAGCACAAAGCAGTCCAAGGGAGTGGGGATGGATGGTTGGTTGGATGGGTGGATTTCTTCGGGCTGACGCGCTCCTCAACAATCCAGTTATCCTCAGCCACCCGGATTCCGTAAATCCCACCTTGCTGCCAAAAACCTTCCTTGCGATGTTGACGCCATGATTCTCGCAGGCGATATCGGCGGAACAAAAGTGAACCTCGCATTCTTCGGTGAGGGCCTTCGTCTCAAGCTCGAAAATCTCGATTCCTTTCCCAGTCGGGATTACGCGAGCCTCGAGGAAATCGCCCGGAAATTTCTCGCCGAACGCAATCTCAAAGCCGACTACGCCTGCTTCGGCATCGCCGGCCCCGTCAAAAAAGGGCGCGTCGCCGTCACCAATCTCCCGTGGGTCGTCACGGAGAAAGACATGAAAGCAGCGCTGGGCCTCAAAAACATCTGGCTGATCAATGACCTTGAAGCCAACGCCCACGGCATCTACGGGCTGGTGCCCTCGGACTTCGTCACGCTCAACGCAGGCGAGGAAGGGGCGCTCGGCAATGCCGCGATTATTTCCGCCGGCACCGGCCTGGGCGAAGCCGGCCTGTTCTGGGACAGCAATCGCCACCTGCCCATTGCCTCGGAAGGCGGCCACACGGATTTCGCGCCGCGCACCGATTTGGATATGGAGCTCCTGCACTATTTGCGCAAACGCTTCGGCCAGCCGGATTGGGAAACCGTTCTCTCCGGCCCCGGCCAATTTCACATTTACGAATTCCTGCGCGACACCCAACGCGGCGTCGAACCGGCGTGGCTCGCCACGGAATTGCGCAGCGAAGAGCCGCCCCGGGTCGTCACTCGCGCCGCGCTGGAAAACAAATGCGATCTCTGCGTGCAGGCGCTCGATTTGTTCATCGATTATTACGGCGCCGAAGCCGCGAATCTCGCGTTGAAAGTTCTCGCCACGGGCGGCGTTTACATCGGCGGCGGCATCGCGCCGAAAATCATTTCCAGACTGACCGACGGACGTTTCATGAAAGCGTTCATTGGCGAAGGCCGCATGAAAAACCTGCTCGCCGCCATGCCGGTGCGCGTCATCATGAACGACAAAACCGCGCTCATCGGCGCCGCGCGCTTCGCCGCCATGCAGTCCGGCAAAATGCTGTAGCCGTTGTAGCGGCGGTCTGCGACCGCCGCCGAATATTGGTGGGGCAGACCTGCCGGTCTGCCGCGGGCAGGGTGTGATTCAAACCGAGGAACAGGCGCAATATTTCGTTTCGACAGTGGCGTGAAATAACGCAATTCAGTGTGAGGCGAGGACCCCGGCCTTCCCCGTTTATAGCGATTGCCAAAACAAATTTCCGGATAGAAGGCCGAAGCTCCGCCCCTGAACCCTGAAGCACCACCTCTCCCCGGCCCTCTCCCCCACTTCGTGGCGGAGAGGGAGACGGATGGCTGTGGATGGTCCGAATGCTTCACAAGATTTCGGTGTGCTCGACTGAGCAGTTCTTTTCGGAAATCTATTTTGGCAATCACTATAGGTGGGAGAAGGAGACGAAGCTTGCGCCTCTCTACAATCACTTTGAATCACACCCGCTCGGGTATCTTGGTTTGACAAACGCTCCGACTTCCCCGATTCGTAGGGCGTGAAATCCGCCTTGCGCCTGCTGGCATTGGCCATTCTCCTTGGCGCCCTCGGCGATTGGCTCGTCACCGGCGCCAATCGCGGCTGGACCAAAACCAGCGTGCCCGTCAAAAGCCTCGACGAGGTCACGGGCATCGAAGGCGTTACCTACCGCAAACAGTTCATCCCCGGCGTCGATTTTCTCGTGGTCGCGGCGGGCGCTGCGGTCGTGTGCGCCGGCGCTTCATTTTTATTTCGAACAAAACGTCTCGCTCAAACATCCAACCCATAAGCACCCAATCCAAAATGAAAACCCAACTCACGCTCCTCGCCGCCTTCGGTTTCGCCACGGCCTTGATCGCCGCGCCGCAAAGCTTTGATTTCAAGGATCCCAAAGGCGTCAACAACGCCGCGTTCAAAGTGGACGCCCCGCTGGAAGCCATCAATGGCACGGCCAGCGGCGTCAGCGGCACCGTCACGTTCGATCCCGAAAATCCGGGCGCGACCAAGGGAAAAATTGTTGTCGCCGCCAACACCTTGACCCTGCCAAACACCATGCAGCAGGGCCACATGCGCAGCGCCATGTGGATGGACGTGACGAAATTTCCCGAAATCACCTTCGACGCCACGGAATTGAAGAACGTCAAAACCGAGGGCGACGTCACCACCGCCGATGCCACGGGCACGTTCACGTGCAAAGGTGTTTCCAAGGAAATGACGGTGCCGGTGAAGTTGACTTACCTGAAAGACAAACTCAGCCAGCGTATGCCCAACATGAAAGGCGACCTCCTGGTGGTCCGCGCGACGTTCACGATTAAACGCAGCGATTTCAACATCAACCCCGGCCAGATGGAAGACAAGGTTTCGGAAGGCATTGAAATTTCGCTGGCCATCGCGGGCTTCTCAGTGGCCAAGTAATTTTTGAAGACCAAGCCTGGGAGCGCCGGCGTTCCCAGGCAAGACTCGTTACCTCGTCTCCTACCTTTCCGGATCTTGATCCTCCGGTTGGTCGGATTCAAAATATTTGCCGAGCCTCCAAATCACCCACGCCACAAACGAAAGCACCGCCACGGCGAAGATGGTTCCAATCGTCACGTCCGAGCGGTTTGCCCGCGACGTGTTTTCGATTCCAAAACAGAAGTAGAGCACGACGGAAACAACCGCGGCCGCGATGACCAGAGTGGCCCGGCGTTTTTTGCTGCCGTGCAAAACCACGCGCAGAAAGAACGCCGTCAACACGGCGCCGCCCACAAATGCCGCCACGGTCTCGAACGTGAATTTGAACACGATGGTCGGATTCACCTGCTTCAGCGAGGCCAGGAACGCAGCCAGCACGCCGATGCTGAAACTCGAAGTCCACATCACGAGCTTCTCAAAAGCGCGTTCCTCTTTGGACTCGGCCAACGGTGTTGAAATCTTGCTCGGGTTCATTGAATAACTCTACCACGCGGGCACGCGCTCAAGATGCTTCCCCAAGGTATTGGGCTGGCTCGTGTTATGATTAGTTTGTCTAAATATGATTAATAATTAGATGCGAAACAATAATTGTTTTCCGGGCTCCGGTCAGCGGTTATCGTGATGGAAAGCGGCAAACTTTGTATTGCGGGGGGAGCCAAGCATATGCGGACGACATCCGCTTTGTGAGGGTGGCGGATTTCCGGCGGTTCCAAAAGCGCCGTGCCCTGCGCTTTGCCGGCACACAACAAAGCGGTCGCACGGGCGAGACGCCCGCTGCCACTAATCAAACATCTTGCCGGGATTCAGAATACCGTTCGGATCCAGCGCGCGTCTGCAGTTCGCGCATCACGCGCATCTGGGCGTCGCCGGCGAATTTCGGCAGGAAGGATTTTTTCGCCACGCCGATGCCGTGTTCGCCGGTGATGGTGCCGCCGAGGCGAATCGCTTCCGTCGAAAATTTCCTTGAACGCCTCCTCCACGCGATGCATCTCGTCCTTGTTGCGTTCGTCGGTGAGAAAAGTCGGATGCAAATTGCCGTCGCCCATGTGGCCGAAAGTGCCGATGCGCAATTTGTATTTCTCCGCCACCGCGGCCACGAAGCGCATCATGCTGCGCCAGTTCACTGCGCGGCACGGTCACATCTTCGAGAATCGTCGTCGGCGCCACGCGCGCGAGCGCGGAGAAGGCGCTGCGGCGCGCCGTGGCCAGTTGTGTCGGCTTCGGCTTCGTCCTTTGCCACGCGGATTTCCAGCGCGCCGTTTTTGCGCGCGCATTCTTCCATCTGCGCCGCTTCCTCCGCGACCGCCGCGGCATGGCCGTCCGTTTCCATCAGCAGCAACGCCTCGCAATCCAGCGGCAGGCCGATCTTCGCGTAATCCTCCACGCAATGAATCGTCGTGCGATCCAGAAATTCCAGCGTGCAGGGAATGATTTGCGCCGCGATGATGGCCGACACCGCCTGCGCCGCCTGGTCCATTTGCGCGAACGTGGCCACCATGCGTTTTTTTCGCCGCCGGTTTGGGAATCAATTTGCAGCAACACCTTGGTGATGACGCCGAGCGTGCCTTCCGAGCCGATGAACAAATCCTTCAGCGAATAGCCCGCGACGTCCTTCACGCATTTGTTGCCCGGTCCACAGAATCTCGCCGTTGGGCAACACGACTTCCAGGCCCATGACGTAATTGCGCGTGACGCCATATTTCAACCCGCGCAACCCGCCGGAATTTTCCGCCACGTTGCCGCCGATGGTGGAAATTTTCATCGAGCCCGGGATCGGGCGGATAAAACAATCCGGCCGCGTTCGCGGCATCGGCAATCGTCAGCGTCGTCACGCCCGGTCTCGACGAGCATGGTGAGATTGGCGCGGTCGAGTTCGAGAATTTTGTCCATCTTGACGAGGCAGAGCACGATGCAATCCGCGCTGGCAAACTGCCGCCGCTCAATCCCGTGCCGGAGCCGCGGGTGACGACGGGAGTTTTGGTTTCGTTGGCCAGTTTGAGGATGCGTGCTACGTGTTCCGTGTTGCGTGCGAAGACAACGCAGCCGGGCATTTGTTTGCATCGCCGCCGTGCCGTCGAACGAGTAGGGGATGAGATCCTCGCGCGCGGTCAGGACGTTTTCGGCGCCGACGATTTGCTGGAGGTCGGGAATTATTTTTGGCGCGAGCGGCATGTCAACCTGCTTTCATCATCTGTTCCACAGACAGACCTTCGGGATACTCGCCACGCTCGAAACTCGCGTAGGCGACACCAACGGCGAACTCTGGCAACGAAAGCACGCGAACTAAATCCGCGTGCCTTTCCGTTTCGAAAACGTAGCCGCCGCGTTGTGCTGCTCCTGGTTTGCGGAGAATGTTCTCAACCTCCTGCTGCTGAGCGGCTCCAAACGCGGTGCATAATTTGTTGGCGTCCCCTCCCGACGGGCCGGTTATCTCCGTGGCCTCGGGATCAAAATAACCTGGGCACGAATTTGTACTCGTCGGCTAACTGGCCACCTAGAAAAAGCCGATACCAAAAAACGCTGTCATCGTGGATGATAACCGCCCAAGCCGGGCAGTTGAACTCGCGTGATAGCTGCGATGCCAGTTCACTCATGCCATCCGCGTCCTGGTTGTCACAGATTGAATCATAGACGACGGTGCAACTATCGGTTTTAGGTGAGACGATGGCGGCGCGACCGTGCAGTGCCTTGGCTATTGCCGACTGCTCCGGCCCTTTCAATGTGATGTTCGAGTAAAATCCACCCATAATTTGATCGTTCTGGTTTGTGAATCGTGATAGCGAGGATGTTTTATGCGAGAGTTTCGGTCAAGGAATGACGAATGGCATGCAGAAAGACAGTCTCAACGAAGTGCGCGAAGGAATTAAACGGACGATTCCACCCTATCATTTTTCCAATAAACGCCTCGGCAAATCGCGATGGCCGTGCATTGCCCGGCGCATGATTACTTCTGAGCTGCTGACTTCATAGAAAAGCAGGTGTTTTTTGAAAGGTCGGAAGATTACAAAAAACGCCATCCGCGCAGTCGTGGTTGATTGAGCCGGACGAGTGGACCAAGTCGCGGATATTGCGCAAGCAGTTGGCAAGTGGATTCGACAGCGGTAAGATATTTTTCAGCAATTTCCCAATTTGCATTCCGCGCATACCATTCAAACTGCTTTTCAACTTCCGTGATGAAAACATCCGATTTTCGGATGTTCATGATTTGCCGGAGGTAGTTCGATTGCGAACTCGGTCACGAATCGAATTGAAGTCGTCGTGAGTTAGCGGAGAAGTTGGACTGTTGGCAGCTTCCAGCAGCCAAGTTTCCAATTCAGGGGTTACTTGTAACTGTTGCTGGTCGCGCAATGAGCGAAGAACATCGTTAACCAAGTCGCTGGCATTCTCGCAATTGCCGGAGCGCATCTGTTCCGCGAGAAGTCCTCAACGTCTTTGGCGAAGGCAATTGTCATGCTCTAAAATTACCTTTGGTGGGCTTGGTTGACAAGGTGTTTGGGGCGTTGCGGTCAAGGAAACTGGCTGTGCGTTTCAGCTCAAAATGAAGCATGGGTGCAACCGCTTTCAGGGTTGCGATGCATTTGGGACTGAACCCAAGGTAGCTCGTTCCTCGCAACCTTGGGCTGAAGGACGCAATCCCGTTGGGATTGGAAGACTTCGTTTGCGGTCATTCGCTAAAATGGCGGGTTATTTTCGGTGGTTCCTTTGGAACCGGAGATCGTTCTCGCGCTGCGCGCTCGACGGAATATGGGGCGGCGCTGCAGCGACCGCCCTACCGGATTGAATAAAACATTTCACTTGGACCATGGGGCGAATCTTGGTACGGCTCGTGGATGATTCAAATTCTTACTCCGCCGGCGCGCAAGATTGCGGGCACGGAATTCAAACTGGTTCGCGGGGATTGTGTGGTCGGGATGTCGCGGTTGCCGGCGGAGTCGGTGGATGTGGTGGTCACTTCGCCACCGTATAATTTGGGAATCAAATACGGGAAGTACGATGATCACCAGGTGCGCGATGAGTATTTGGGGTGGTCGTTGCGAGTGGGCGGCGGAGGTGCAGCGGGTGCTGAAAGATAAGGGGTCGTTTTTTCTGAACGTGGGCGGGGCGCCGTCGAATCCGTTGTTGCCGCATCAATTGATTTTGGTGATGTGCAAGTTGTTCACGTTGCAGAATACGTTTCATTGGATCAAATCGCTCACGGTGGAGACGCGGGCGGGCGAGCAGATTTCGGTGGGGCATTTCAAGCCGATCAGTTCGCATCGGTTTGTGACGGATTGCCACGAGTATGTGTTTCATCTGACGAAGACGGGAAACACGCCGGTGGATCGGCTGGCGATCGGGGTGCCGTATGCGGACAAGTCGAATATCAAACGCTGGGCGCACACGGGCGGCGGGGATAAGCGGTGTCGCGGGAATAATTGGTTCGTGCCTTACAAGACGATTCGCAGCCGCGAGGAGCAGCGGCCGCATCCGGCGACGTTCCCGGTGGAGTTGGCGGAGCAATGCATCAAGTTGCACGGGGCGGAATCCGGGCTCGTGGTGATGGATCCGTTTTTGGGGATTGGGCACTCGGCGGTGGCGGCGAAGAATTGTGGGGTGGCGAAATTTTTTGGGTTTGAAATTGATGGCCAATATCTGGAAGAAGCGAGGGAGGGGTGGGAAGGGAGAAGGAAGAAAACAAACGAAGTGCAAAAGAGCGAAATGAAATCGGCTCAACGAAAAAATCGGACATGTCGCAATATCGCGTATGAATTTTATTGGAGTTTGCGCTCTGTGTTACGGCTGTTGCGCGAGAGAACCGCATCGATCGCATGATCTTCGATCTGCCCGTATAGCGAGACGACTCTTCGCGAAAAAGTTATCGCCGACCGAATTCTCCGGACATGGATGATCGAATAGTGATAAACGCTGGGAATTGCGGCTGCGCGGTAATTGCGTTTGCTGAACGGATGATATTAACTTTCGCACGTGTTGCTGAGCGCCTTTGACCAAATCAAAATCGAGTAGAATATACCGACCACAACCGACGACCAGAGTTAATTTGAAGTTTTCGAAGCGCAACGTGAACGAAGTTCAAATAAACAGAACCGGAAGGCGATTACCGAGTTCGATTAAACTAGAGAACCTAAAAAGAGGTTAAAATTGTTAAAAACAACGCTTGCAAAGCGGGCGGGGCGGGACTACGCTTTGCGCTCTTTTTGGGAAAACCCCCTGAGTTTGTGGCATATTCGCCACGAGTTGGAAACGATTGATTTATGGCAGTTAAAATTCGCATGAAGCGGGTCGGGACGAAAAATTTGCCGGTTTTCCGCATTGTTGTGGCCGATGGCCGCAGTCCGCGCGATGGCAAGTTCATCGAGGAAATCGGCACCTATCAGCCGTTGAAGAAGGGCGACAATTTCACCATCAAGCTGGACCGCGCGCAATATTGGATCAGCAAGGGCGCGCAGCCGAGCGATACGGTGGCCAGCTTTCTCAAGAAGGCGAGCAAAGCTGCGCCGCGCTTCGCGGCGGCTTCAATTGCAATTTTTAATGCAAGATGCGCTTTCTCGAGTATGTCGTCAAAGGGCTGGTGCAAAACCCTGAGGCGGTGACGATCACGCCGGTCGAGCGCGAGGGCACGACGGTTTATGAACTGCGGCTGCACCCGCAGGATGTGGGCAAGATCATCGGCCGGCAGGGGATGACCATCAACGCCATCCGGTCGCTGTTGCTGGCGGGCAGCGCGAAAAAGGGAATGCGTTGCACGGTGGAAATTGTCGAAGACAGGGCGTAGCGGCGCTCGGCAGAGCGTCGCCGTGGTGAGACAGTCCGGAAAAGTCTGCGGCAATTTGCATCCGACGCTTCGTTGAAGAGTGAAAATTGACGTGCTCACTTTGTTTCCGGCGATGTTTGCCGGGCCGCTGGATGAAAGCATCATCAAGCGGGCGCGGGATGCGGGGTTGCTGGATTTGAAGATCCACCATTTGCGGGATTACACGCACGACCGACATAAGACGGTCGATGACCGTCCGTTTGGCGGCGGACCGGGCATGTTGTTGAAGCCCGAACCGATCTTTGAAGCGGTGGAAGCGATTGCGCGGGAGAAGACGCAGAGTGATTTTGCTTGTCGCCGTCGGGCCGGCCGTTCAGCCAGGCGATTGCGCGCGAATTGTCGCAGGAACCGGATTTGTTGCTCGTGACCGGGCACTATGAAGGGTTTGATGAGCGGATTCGCGAGGAGCTGGCGGATGACGAATTGTCGATCGGCGATTATGTGCTGACGAATGGCGCGTTGCCGGCGATGGTGGTGATTGACGCGGTGACGCGGTTGTTGCCGGGTGTGCTGGGCGATGACGAGAGTTCGCAAGAAGAATCGTTCAGCGCGGACGGGCCGGGCTGGAGTATCCGCAATACACGCGGCCGGCGGAATTCCGCGGGATGAAAGTTCCGGAAGTGTTGCTGTCCGGCAACCATGCGGAAATCGCCAAATGGCGCGCGGAGCAGGCGCGGCTGCGGACGAAAGAACGAAGACCGGATTTGTTGTGACGGAGAGTCGGGTGACGGAAGCACGAATAGAAAAGCGCGCGACGCTCATTGAGCCCCGTACAAATTAGAAATTTATGAACCAGGCATTACTTGAAAAAATTGAATCGGAACAATTTCGCAAAGAAAAAGCGGACTTCAACGTCGGCGACACCGTGCGCGTGCACACGAAAGTCGTGGAAGGCGACAAGGAACGCATTCAGATTTTCGCGGGCGTGGTCATCGGCAAGCGCGGCCGTGGGCTGAACGAGACTTTCACCGTCCGCCGCATCAGCTACGGCGAAGGTGTGGAGCGCGTTTTCCCGGTGCATTCGCCGCGCGTGGACAAGATCGAAGTGGAGCGCAAAGGCTCGGTCCGCCGCGCCAAACTGACTTACCTGCGCAAACGCCTCGGCAAGGGCGCGACGTTGGTGAAGGAAAAAGAGAAGCGAAAGCGGCAAACCCGGCCGCGAAGTAATGCGTTAATCGGCCCAAGGATTTTTCAAGCGCCGCGAATCCGAAAAGGTTCGCGGCGTTAGTGTTTTTTGGCGCCCGCCAAGTGTCGCCGTCGACGGTTTCGGCTTTCCAGTGATTTCGCCTGATGGAGATTTTCACCCCGCCGACGTCGCTCGTGTAAACGACGGGGACGCCGTGTTTTTCCAGTCGCTCGCGCAAGGCGCGGTTGGCGTGGCGGGTGGCGGGGGATTTGGAATCGGCGATGACGATGAGTGCAGGGTGGATGGTTTCGAGCAGGGTGTTGTTGAGTGGTTCGCTTTGGCTCGGGCAAGCCGGCGATGACGATGTCCGCGCGCAAGTCGGGGTTGTGTTCGAGCAGCGCTTCCTGGCCGGATCTTCCAAATTGCGACAACAATAGAATTCGGGTGCCCTGAATTCGCCGAGCAAGACGAGGGCGTTGTCATCGGCGCGGGTGAAGTGTTGGTGGCGGTGGGATGCAGGACGGTCCACTTGCCGAATGGATCGTCGGATTTGACGATTTGGCGGCGGTCGGGTGTGGCTTCGAGGGTCTCGAGAATTTTCCGATACGCGGGCGAGCGAAATTAGACGGGACTGGTGATGACTTTTTTAACGGGGATCAGTGGTCTGGAAGTTTTGCGAATCCGCCGATTTGCTGGATCAGCGCCGACGGTGAGGGCGATGCGGCGGGCAGCGAGTTGACTCCTTGCGCTCGCAAATATGGTTTCGTGATGAAGCTCGACGGAATCGTCGTTGCCGCAATCGAGCAGAAGGTCGTTTTGCCTGCCGGGCGCGTCGAAATAAATGGCGCTGCCGCCGTTCAGAGGAAGAACGGTGAGATGGTTTGGTGAGTGGATAGAGAATCCATTGGCCGCACCACGCGATGGCGAGGACGGTGAGCGCGGTGAGTTTCCATTTTCGCCATTCGGGCTCGAAGAGCCATCCGGTGGCGATGGCGATGAGAATTGCGTAATAAAACGACGATGGTGAAAAGAGTGGGCGTTCGGAAGTTCAGGTAGGCGTCGGGCCAATTTGCGAACCAGATGCTGGTGGCCATGAATCCATTGCATGAAGAGCCAGCCGAAATAATTGAAAAGGACGCGCCGATCGGCAGCCAGCCGGCGAACAGAAGGCTGAGGGAATTGCAGATGAGAACGCGCGCCGCAAAGCGGCACAGCGACGACGTTGGCGAACGTGCTGACGGGCGTGAACATGTGGAAATAATACGCGGCGAGCGGAATGGATCCGAGCCAAGCTGCGAGCGAGGTGGAAACGAGGCCGCAGACGAACCACGAATCGGTTTGTGCAGGAGTGATTTGCCATCGCGGGCGCAGTTCATCGGGCAGGAAAGGGTCGATTCGCAGCATCCTTTGCACGAGGTCATCGAACCAGGGCATGACGAGGAAGATGCAGAACACGACGCAAAAGGAGAGTTGGAACCCGGCTTGAAAAAGTTGTTGCGGTTGCCATAGGAGCATAATCAACGCGGCGGCGCAGAGTGAATTAAGCACGTCGACGGGGCGTTTGAACATCCAACCGCCCAATAACGATGGTGAGCATGATGGCGGCGCGGATGGCGGAGGCGGGCCAGCCGGTGAGATGGACGTAGAACCAAAGGATCGGAAGGATGATCGCGCTGCAAATGTTGCGGGGCACGCGGAGCCAGCGCAGCGCTCGGAAAAAGATCCCGAAGAGAATGATCATGCGCAGACCGTCGACCGCAAAAATGTGAAAAGTGGCGGCTTGCATGAACGGCTCGGCGATGTCGTCGGTGAGATAGGATTTTTCGCCGAGCGTGAGGGCTTGCTCGAGATGGAGCGGGGTGTCGGCTTCGGGGCGGCCGATGGCGAGTGCGGCCTTGGCCCATTTTTTGAAGCGATCGGAAATTGGTGGCGATATTTTTGGCGAGCCGGCGAGTTGCCAATCGTTGGAGGACTTGGCTTTGAGTTCGAAATAAATTTCCTGGCGTTTGAGATATTCGCGGTAATCGAAAAGACCTTCGGCGATGGGCAATGGTGGCGGAGCGACGACGCCGTCGATTTGAACTTCCTGGCCGCGGAAGAATTTTTCGGGGAGTTCGCCGTCGGTGATGACGACGATTTGGCCGGAAGCGGGCCGGCGAAGCGCCGGCGGTCCCTGGCTTTCAATCGCGGTCACGTCAAGTTTTGCCGTGGTGCGCAGGGAGTCGCCGTCGTCGCCGGGGTAGACTCGCAGTTGGGGCGTTTCGGCGAGGGTGCCGCGGAGGGTGAGGAGTTGCGGGTCATTGCCGAGCAGGACGCGGAGGTCGTTGGGATTAATGAGGGCGGTGTGGCACGCGAAATTTGTCCAACCGATGAAAATGAAGAGCAGTCGAACGAGGTGCGGACGCAAGCGCGGCGCCAGAACAACTCCGGTGAGGAGCACGGCGGAAATCGCGAGCAAACAGTAAACGGGCAGTGGAACGTAATTGCCAATGAGCACGCCACAGGCATACAGAACCGCCACGATTCCCAATGGCCGTTTGATCATGAAAGCAGCGGGAGGTTAGAACTCACCGCATTAACAGGCAAGTGCGGTGTAGTGCATCGCAGCGAGAGCATCGAAGCTTGCCGGCGGAATCGTGGGCTGAAAGTCCACCAGGGATGACTAGATTGGTTTGCAATTGACACGAGTTTTTGGGGATGAGAGCATTCTATCGTTCTTTCAACCAAGGATATGAATCCGCAGACTATGGATATGAAGCCTGAGATATTGCTCAAGGCATACGTTCAGTATCAGTCCGAGGATGCGTTCCGCGAGTTGGTTGCCGGCACGCTGGATGAGGTCTACTCCACTTCGCTTCGAATTACTCAGGGAGCTCAGCGCCTGGCTGAGGAGACTGCTTTAAATGCTTATTTGGAGTTGGCGCGTAATGCCCGTGGAATGAGGGAAGACGTGGCGCTTGCGGCCTGGCTGCGTCAGCGCGCGTGCAAGATAGCGGTGAGAATCCTCCGCGCAGCGGGACGCGATATCGATTGGGCTATCGTGAAGAAAGAAAAGGATGTTCGATCGACTCCAGCCAAGGTGCAGCCGGCGCCGCCGGGATTGGCAATCTATATCTGCAAGACCGTTTTTTTGAGTGTCAAGCTGCGCAAGGGTTACCGGCTTAGGTTACCTCGAATCCCGTGGCCGACGTGGATTCGTCCGATACATGTGAGTGGCGCGGCGGTTTGCGCGCTGGGGATCATGGTCTGGTGGCACAATCCTTTTCACCGGCACAATCCAATTATCCGGTCCGGAGGGGCGTTAATGACACCGGCTTCTTTCGCGCAATTGGCAGGGCCTGACGAAATGGAAGGTCCGGAGGCAAATCCCGACGCCTTAACCAACACCAACCAAAAATGAAAATTCTAAGACGAAGGCTCATTGCATTCACTTTGATTGAACTGCTCGTCGTGATCGCCATCATTGGCATTCTGGCATCGCTGCTGTTGCCTGTCCTGGCTCGGGCAAAACGTCAAGTGCACGTTACGACTTGTCTGAACAACTTCCACCAAATCGGCTTGGCGCTGCAGATGTTCATCAATGATCAGCAACGTTATGCCAGCAGCCTGGGTGGGCGGGAGATCCCGGACGAGTATGCTTGCGGCGAGCCTTTGTCGAATCGACTGGCAGAAATGCGGTCTCGCTCTTTGTACCGCTATATCGACCTAACTCAAAGGTATGGGAGTGCCCCGAGGACAAAGGTCTTGATTTCCGGTCGGACGGTCCTTTTTTCGGCCCAACGGCACGTTATGCTTTTGGCCTCAGTTACAAACTGAACAGGGCGCCCTGGGAGCATACAAAATTTGAGGTGCTGGGAACTCTGCCGGGAAAAAAGGAAGGATGGGTCAGGCAACCCAGTGAATATATTTACGCTTATGAACCTCCCGCAGTGCCGATGCACAAGGCGTTGCTCGCCCCGGACGTTTGCCACCTGGCGGGGATTTCCGAACCTTATAACTATTTTCATTGGCATTTGAACACCGGCCCTCCCAGTGTGTTTGACATCGCCAATGACCATCAAAAGGCCATTTCACCCATCCTCTTTGTGGACCTCCATGCCGCCAGGGAAGACTTCACCAGAGCACTTCATGACGACTGGCGATTTCCAACGGAGGCCGCTAACAATTGGGTTTGGTATCAGCCCGTCTCGATACCAACGGCGCGCCGGTGCCGAACCCCAACCCGTGAGGGGAACCGCTTTAGTCAGAGTGTTTGTTGCCGCGGGCTCTTGCCACTTTCACGGTTGCTCCACCACTTAAACCGCCGTCCTGCGGTCCAAAGGACAATCATGCCGACGATGGCGCCGGAGGTGTCGATGAAGACGTCGGAAACCATCGGGGTGCGGGTGGGGACGAACCTTTGGTGGAATTCATCGGTGGAGGCGTAAAGGAAAACGATGAGCAGGCGATTGCGGCTTCGCGCCAACTCCACGGGCGCGGGTCGCGGCGGACGGGTTTGCGGACGGCGCGCCAGAGCAGAATGCCGAGGATCGCATATTCCGTGAGGTGACAGCATTTACGAAAAGCATGATGGATGGCTTCGACGTGCGCCTGGGACAGGTGCGGAAAGAGCCAATGCAGGAGGGGTTCGAGCAATCGAGAGGAGTGTGTGTACGATTGGGAATCGCTCGAGCCGACGAAGATCAAGGACATCCACGCCAGGGGCACGAGCCAGTATTTTAAAAATGAGCGTGTTCTAGACACCGTGATAAAAAACTATTTTGCGACGGTGATGCAAAGGTAATTGTATGAGCGAGGGCGGATTTTTGGAGGAGCGTGAATTAAGTTCGGTGAAGAGGAGCTGCTTTCATGTGTAATTTTTATTTCATTCCCCATCTGATTCTGCGGCAGATGGGGAATGAGTTTGATTTGAATTATTTTTGTGTCGAGAAAATTTGAGGTGTAAAAGTTTTTCGCTGCAAAAATTTTTGTTCATCCGTGCTTTTTCTTTTTTGAGGTGGTGTCTCAGTTTCAGGGGCCAATCTCCGATATTATCCAGAAATTTTTTTGGCGCCGCTCTGCCAATATTTGACGATTTGAACCCGCGTGTAGCAGCAGCGGCAAGCCGACTAACAGTCGACGTTCCTGGTGAAGAAAATTTTTATTCCGTTGCCAAATCAGCGTATGTTTGGCAGAGAGAGGACTCATGTTGAAACTTGGTGTGAATATTGATCACGTGGCGACGCTGCGCGAGGCGCGGTATCGCGGGCTGCGCACGGCGAACCGGATCCGGTCGCGGCGGCGCTGGCTTGCGAGGCGGCGGGCGCGCATGGCATCACCGCGCATTTGCGCGAGGACCGGCGGCACATCCAGGATCGCGATATTTGGAAGTTGCGCGAAGTCCTCAAAACGCGGCTGAATCTGGAGATGGCGAATGCGCCGGAGATTGTGGCCATCGCGTTGAAGTTCAAACCGGATATTATTTGTTTCGTGCCCGAGAGCCGGCAGGAAGTGACGACCGAAGGCGGGCTCGATGTGGCGGCGCAGGAAAAAGCGTTGACGGAGACGCGCAAAAAAATGTCGGACGCGGGGATTGAGGTGAGCCTGTTTATTGCGCCGGACTTGAACCAGATTGAAGCGTCGGCGCGCGTGGGGGCGCAGTTTATCGAGTTGCACACGGGGGCGTTTGCGGAGAATTTTTTTGAGGCGGCGAGACGGGCGCGCGCGCGATTGGAGATTTGCCGGAGTTGGAGCGATTGATTGCCGGCGCGAAGCATGCGCATTCGCTGGGGCTCAAGGTGAATGCCGGGCACGGATTGAATTACGAGAATCTTGACGTTGCTGCATCAAGTGCCGCATTTGGTGGAATTGAATATCGGGCACAGCATCGTCAGCCGGGCGGTGACGGTGGGGCTGCGGAGGCGGTGAAGGAAATGTTGGGAGTGATGAAAGGTTATCGCGGTTGATGTGCCATGCTTTTGTTTCGCGAAAAAGTTCCGGCGGATTGGTTGCCGAAGGTGATGGCGAATTTGCCGGCGGTGTTGGTGGATCACGCGCATCTGGAGCGCAAAGCCGCCACCTCCGCTTTGAACATCGAAAAATATCGCGATCTCTATTCGCGGGTTGAAGAACTGAATGCGATTGCGATTGAGGAGTTGCAGCATTTTCAACTGGTGCTGGATTTGCTGAAGCGGCGCGGTATCCCTTTCGGCCAACCGCATCCCAGCCCGTGGATCAAAGGATTAATGCAGTCCATTCGCAACGGCGAACGTTTCCAGGCGATCGACCACTTGATTTGCATGAGCCTGATCGAAGGGCGCAGTTGCGAGAAATTTCAATTTCTGGCGGAGGCGCTGAAGGAGACGGATCCGGAGCTGGCGAATTTTTACGCGAGCCTGGTGGAATCAGAGGGCAATCATTACGCGACGTATTTGTTGATGGCCAAGGCGATTGATGAAAATGAGGCGGACCGGCGATTGGATTTTTATCTCGATCTCGATGCGAAACTGATTCGCGAGCCGAATTCGTTGGCGATTTTGCATTAAAGCAAAATAATTCGTTTAACCGCATAGAACGCAAAGAGCACAAAGGATGGCGTCTCTCCGAGTCGCGGATTTAATTCTTATTGAAATTTTTCGTCGTCGGTGGAGCCGTCGGCTTCGTTGCCGGCTTTGACGCCGCGGGCGATGGCTTCGCGGGGGCCGAGCCGGGCGCGGCGCACTTCGCCTTCCCTTTCCAATTGTTTTTCGGCAGCGGCGGAAAAGCGCGTCCAGGGAATGGCTTCGAGGCGCTTGGGCTCGATGGGTTTTCCGGTGAGTTCGCAAATGCCATAAGTGCCGCGGCGGATGCGCATCATCGCTTCGTCGATTTCATAGACCGCATCCTGTTCGGAGGAAAGCCGGCTCAGGGCGAAATCGCGATCGAAACTATCGGTGCCGGCATCGGCCATGTGGAGGCTGAAAGCGGGCTGCTCTTCGTTGGCGTCTTTGACGAGGTCGCTTTGGCGGTCGAGGAAGTAATCGCGCATTTTGGAGAGGCGCCGAATATTCCTTTCCATTTTTCCGGCACGCGGCCCGGGGGGTGAGCGGCGCGGCCGTCGCCGAGGACGTCGGCGGTGACAGCGCGTCGGCGGCGGGGGTGCTTGGATCTTCTCACTGTCATGAAATAAGCTGGCACAACGGGGGGTGAAATCAATTGGGGGCGGAAGCAATTGGGATGGGGGGAAGTGACCTGTGGTGAAGAGGAAACATCCAATAACCGAACAATTCGAACTCGGAAAGGGCAACATCGAACGCCGGTGTTCAGTCGAGCATCCTCACGTCGGCTGCTGCGGAAAAGGTTAGCCGCCGGGCGGGGGGACGAAATCATTATTCAAGCGGCAGGACTTTAACAGCGGAGCCCTTCGACGACCGATTGGGCATTCAGTTCAGCGCCGGCGAGGCTCGTGTGGGTGTTGTCGGCAGGCGTGAAATATTTTTCTTTGATTTCCTTCGGCGCATTCCGGCGTAGTGGCTCATGACAATCTGGTTCAAATTGATGAACGGCACTTTTTCGTTTTCAGCGACGGCGGTGGCCAGGCGGACAAATTCATTTTTTTCAATGTCGCCGGTGTGACCTCGGCGGTGGGACAATGCGGGATGGGCGTGCAAAGAATTGCCGTCATGCCTTTGGCGTGGGCGTCGTCGATGTATTTGCGCAGATACCAGCCGTAGGTGTGGACGGTCTCCGGTTTTTGCGTGATGGGATTGAAAATATCCTTGGTGTCCTCGCCGAGGCCGCGGATGGAGCCGCGGGCGCGATTGGTGTCGTCGAGCGCGCCGCCGTCGTTGTGGCCCATCTGGATGAGGACGTAATCGCCGGGTTTGGAATTCGTGAGCACTTTGTCCCACCAACCTTGCGTGATGAAGGTGCGGCTGCTGCGGCCGCCGAGCGCGTGATTTTCGACGTGGATTTTTTTCTCATCGAAATATTTGCCGATGATATCGCCCCAGCCGCGTTCGCCTCGGCCGAGGTTGTGGACGGTGGAATCGCCAACGATGAACAGGATGGGAAAGGTGCGGTTGGTGTCGGTGACGAAACCGGATTTTTGCGTGGTGTCGCGGGCGGCATCCATGTTGGCGGAGTCCTGCGGGGAAATTTGCGCGGTGGCCTGGAGGGTAAACGCGGTGGCGAGGAGGAGCAGGAGTTTGGTCATAAGAGACTTGATCCAGCGGTGGGCGGGTGCATGGTTGTGGTGATCATTTTACATGGGAGCAGGCCGGGGAAATCCCCATAATTGGCGATTACGGCGAGGCGGTTTTGGCTTATTTTTGGGCCGGTTGATAATCGACAGCAAAACGTTCACTATTCTGAACAATCAATAATCCTGTGCGCAAATCCGTGGCAATCTTTCGGGCGATGCCGATTTTCGGCATCGTTTTTTTATCGGCAATTCAACTTTCCGCGGCGGAATGGAAATTCGATTTTGCTTCGCATCCGGAATTGACCAATAGCTTTTCGAAAGAATCGGGCTTTGGTTTTGATTTGGGGACTTCGGTGACCAATGTGACTGGCGGCGGCGTGACGAGTGAGCGGCCATTTTTCTTTTCCGTCGCGGTGCCGGAGGGAAATTACCGTGTGACGGCCGACATTTGGCGACAAATCGGGCGCGACGACGAATTACGTGAAGGCCGAGGCGCGGCGGTTGATGCTGGAGGATGTGCGCACGAGCAAAGGTGCGTTTGCGGCACGCGCAGTTTGCGGTTAACACGCGCACGACGGATTATCCCGGAGGCAAAGTGCATTTGAAACTGCCGCGCGAGCTGACGAGCGAGGCGGTGTTGTGGGATGACAAGCTGACGCTGGAATTCAACGGACCGCGCGTCGTGCTGCGAGATTGGAGATCGTGCCGGCGACGAATGTCACGACGGTTTATATCGCGGGCGATTCGACCGTTTGCGATCAACCGCTGGAGCCTTGGAATAGTTGGGGGCAGATGTTGCCGCGGTTTTTTGACGAGAACATCGCGGTGGCGAATTATGCGGAGAGCGGCGAATCCATCAGGAGTTCGCTGGGCGCGCATCGGTTCGACAAGATTTTCAGCGTGATTCAGACCGGGCGATTTTTTGTTCGTGCAGTTCGGTCACAATGACATGAAGGACAAGGCGACGAATGCGCTGGCGGTTTATAAATCCAACTTGGAAAAAATCGTGGCCACGACGCGCGCGCATGGGGCGACGCCGGTGTTGGTGACTTCGATGGAACGCAAAGAGGGCGTGAATGGGCCGACGCTGGCGGGTTATCCGGAGGCGGTGCGCGAGGTGGCGCGCGAGCAGGGGACGGCGTTGATCGATTTGAATGCGGTGAGCTTGAAATTTTATCGGGCGCTGGGCGCGGACATCGGCCTCGCGTTCCAGGACGGGACGCATCATAATAATTACGGCAGCTATGAACTGGCGAAATGCGTCGTGGAGGGCATCAAGGAAAACAAGCTCGCGCTCGCGAAACATTTGGCGGCCGACTTGGCGGCGTTTGATCCGTCGAAGCCGGATGACGTGAAGACTTTTTTCATGCCGGCGAGTCCGATGCGTGATCCGCGTCAAGCCGGAAGGAAATTAGTAACGTGACGCGTGATGCGTGAAACGTGATACGGAACAGCGAACGCGGAAGTGCAACAACATCCAACAACCAACATCGAACATCCAACATCCAATGAATTTCAAAATGAGGCGTTACGGGTTTTTCGGGAAGATCAAAAAAATATGGCTGACACAAAGCGGCAGAGGGCTGCCGCAGTCCGGGACGCTGGCGCGACATTCGAGCGTGCTCGTCGTTGCCTGCTTTTTTGGCGCTTTGTCAGCTCTGTGTATTGGGGCTGGGGTTGCGACGGCGGCGGAAAAATCCCGGACGATGAGTCTTTCGACAGCGATTGGCGATTTTTGCAGGACGACGCCGCCGGGGCGGAGGCCGGGATTTTGACGATTCGACCTGGCGCCGGGTGGATTGTGCCGCATGATTGGAGCATTGCGGGGCCGTTTGCGGCGACCAATAAAACCGGCGGCGCGGGGGCATTTCTGCCGAGTGGCGTTGGCTGGTATCGCAAGCATTTCACGCTGCCGAAATGATTCCGGACGGCACGTGTGGATTGAATTCGATGGCGTGATGCAGAACAGCAAGGTTTGGATCAATGGCGTGTCGCTGGGCGAACGGCCGTTTGGGTATTCGAGCTTTCGGTATGACCTGACGCCGCATTTGATTTTTGGCGGCGAGGACGTATTTCACTTGAACGCGTTTAACCTCATCGCGGTGCGGTGCGATACTTCGGCGCAACCGGCGTCGCGGTGGTATTCCGGCGCGGGCATTTACCGGCACGTGCGGTTGGTGATGATGAATCCGATTCATGTGGAAGGGGACGGGTTGTTTGTCAGCACGCCGGAAGTTTCGAGCGAAAAGGCGACGGTGCAGATTGAAACGGCGATTACGAATGAGACCAAAGCCGCGCGCGAACTCTACGGTGCAGGCATCGCTGATCTCGCCGGAGGGAAAAAATGTTGCGACGATTGAAACGAAACTCACGGCTGACCAATGGCGTGTCCGACTCCGGTGCCGCAGCAGATGGATTTGCCGAAACCGGAATTGTGGAATCTCGATTCGCCGAAGCTGTATCACGTGGTGGTCAAAATTCTCTCCGGGAAAAACGGAATTGGATGAAACCGCGACGACGCTGGGCGTGCGCGACGCGCATTTTGAGGCGGACACTGGTTTTTGGTTGAACGGAAAAAATTTCAAGCTCAAGGGAGTTTGCGTGCATCAGGATGGCGGCGCGTTTGGCGTCGCGGTGCCGATGGGCGTCTGGCAGGATCGGCTGGAGACTTTGAGATCACTGGGCGTGAATGCGATTCGCACGGCGCACAATCCGCCGGCGCCGGAGTTTCTCGATCTTTGCGACCGCATGGGCTTCCTGGTGATGGACGAATTTTTCGATTGCTGGACGGTGGGAAAAAATCCTTTCGACTATCATCTCGTTTTCAACGAATGGTCGCATCGCGATGCGGCGGATGCGATCCGGCGCGATCGGAATCATCCGAGCGTGATTATTTACAGCGTGGGCAACGAAATTCACGACACGCCCAAGCCGGCGATTGGCCAAACCGATTCTGGCGGGGTTCGTGGAGGTTTGCCACACGAACGATCCGACGCGGCCGGTGACGCAGGCGTTGTTCCGGCCGAACGTGAGCGGCGATTACACCAATGGCCTCGCGGATTTGCTGGATGTGGTGGGCCAGAATTATCGCGAGAACGAAATTCTGGCGGCGCACGATCAAAAGCCGTCGCGCAAAATTCTCGGCACGGAAAACACGCACGATCGCAATCAATGGGTGGCGATGCGGGACCATGCGCCGTATGCGGGGCAATTTTTGTGGACGGGCATTGATTACCTGGGCGAGTCGCGCCGCTGGCCGGTGATCGGGCACGCGTCGGGATTGCTGGATCGCACCGCGCGCATTCGTCCGCTGGGGCGCGAGCGCGAAAGTTGGTGGAGCGAAAAGCCGATGGTGGCCATCGCGCGGCGCGTAGCCAATGACGACCTGATGCCGACGGATCCGGGCTATGCGCAGGAGGAGCGGCACACGCAGGTTTTATTTTCCGATTGGTCGCCGAAAAACACTGCGGCGCATGAGGAACAGGTCGAGATGTATTCGAATTGCAAAGAGGTGGAGTTGTTTCTGAATGGCGAATCGCTCGGCAAAAAAGAAATCAACGCGAATGCGTCGCCGCGCGTCTGGCGCGTGGCGTTTGCGCCGGGAACTTTGAAGGCGGTCGCGAGCAATGACGGCAAAGTCGTGGCGACGCAGGAACTTCGCACGGCGGGCGAGCCGGCGGCGATTCAACTGGAAACTAAGAACACGCGAGATCGGCACTTCGTGGGATGATGTCGCGATTGTGCGCGCGACGATTGTGGACGCCAAGGGTATTCCCGTGCCGCGGGCGAATGATTTGATTTCCTTCAGCGTGAACGGCCCGGGCGTGATTGCGGCGGCGGATAATGGTGATAATCAGAGCGCACGAATGTTTCAAAACAGCGAACGCCGGGCATTTTTAGGGCAATGCGTGGCGTTTGTGAAGGCGGCAAGGCCGGGAAAATTGAGGTGTCGGCGAAGGCGGCGGGATTGACGTCGAAGCCGGTTGTGGTCACGGTGGCTAAATAAAACATCGAACGCCGAACATCGAACGGACTTTGTAGAAACGTTTTTTGGTCGCGAAGCGACGGAGGAAATTAGCCAGCCACAAAGTGGCTGGTCTGGCGGTTAGAGAGCCATGTCCTGAAGGGACATGGGAAAACCATGTTTTTTCCACCGTCCTTTCTGGACGCAATGCAACATCCGGATTTTCAGCACTGCGTGGCTGGCTAATTTCCTCCGTCGCTTCGCGACCGAAAAATGGTTTCCACAAGGCACATCGAACGATGAACGCGCGAGGATGTGTTTATCTCTCTTGGGAAATCCCTGAGGCGTGGGTGTCACGGAAAATGTAAACACGATCTTACCAGTGCTGAAAGGGAGTCTTATTTTAGTCGCAAGGTTATGATGTTTTTCTTTCCGTTCTTCCTGATTTTGTTGGGGGTGATTTGTTTGAAGTATTTGCTTCCGTTTGTATGCAATTTGCTGGGATTTCATGGTGTTGATTTTGTTTTGGAGGAACGTCTCGGTGCGATTCTGTTTCTGATATGTTCCGCGGCCATGGCGGGTATTGCTTTTTGGTATCCATGGGATGTCGCCACGCATCATCTAGCGAGGATGATCGTTATGGCATGGTGTTTTTGTTTGCGTTTCCGTTTTGGTTTATCGGGGCGGGGATGGCTCGGAGTGGCGCTTTATCGATTGGTGAAAGCGGTCCTGCGGGGGGAGCGGACCGGGGTGGATGTAGTTTTCGCGATTTGTGGGAGTCTGTTGGCGTTGGTGGGGTCAGCCCGTTGCTGATCTTTGGATGGAGGATGTTGTCGATTGGATGGGGTCCGATTTGGGCGCTCTTCCAGTCCTGCGGTGTGCGGAAGGATTACGGATTAAAGCGGAGACGCAAAAAGCGCGGAGGAGCGCGAAGGAATTTCCATAGATTTCTTTTCTCGGCGAAACTCCGCGCTCTTTGCGTCTCTGCGTTGCTCTGCTTCGTCGATCACCAGGAGCCTCGCGAAAGAAAATCGGCGTCGAACCCCGCGCATCGCAAGATGTGTCACCCATGTGTTGGCACACCTCTCCCTCGCTTCGCGGCGGAGAGGGAGTACGAATTCACGCCTTGCGAATGAATGTTACCGTCGGCCTTCACCGGGGACGTCATTTCGGAAATCTATTTTGGCAATCACTTTAGAACTCTCGTGTGGAATCTCGTCCTAGAAATGCCGTTGCCCACTTCCGATCAGTGATCGCGATTATCTAAATTGAGATTTTTCACAAGTTAGAAAAATTTCTCGACGATTAGCATGGGCGATCGTGCGGATTTAAGCCGGCCAGGTGCGATGCGCTGGCCGGCTGATGCCGCGTTGCGCTGTCTTACGGATTAAAGTTCGTGCTGCTGAGCATGAAGAACCGGATCGGGATGCCCGGCGCGGCCGCGTTGGTGTTGGTGAACGAGAAGGCGTTGCCGGCGGCCACGTTGGTGGAGATCGTCTTCCACTGCGCGAGCGGGGTTGGCAACGTTCGTAGTGGCCAGCAGATAGTAGGTCGCACCGGCCTGGCCGTTCGTGCCGCTCACAACCACGTTGGTCCCGAAGGACAGACCGAAGTTGGTGATGGCCGGAGGCACGGTCGGCAGGGTCACGGGCGCCGCCACGCTGATTTTGCCGTTCAATGCCAGCGTGTTGTTCCAGGTCAAAGTGCCGGTGAGCGCCGGGAGGTTGACGGTGGTGAACGCGCCGGTGTTGGTGATGCCGGTGAACAGCGTGAAGGTGTCGCCCGCCTGCAGGTCGGCGCCGAGATTGTTCACGTTGAGCGTGCCGCCAAACACGTTGGTGCCGTTCGAGTTGATGATGCGGTCGGAGTTCACCGCGGAGGCGCGGTTAATGTCCATGTTCACCGTGCCGCTCAGGGTGAGGATCGGCGTGTTGGTGGCGTTGTTGTTGGTGACGGTCAGGCTGCCGATGGCGCCGGCCACGCCGGGCGCGATGGTCGAGCCGGCCAGGGCGTTGATGAGTTTGCCGCGGATGATGCCCGCGCCCTTGAGAGTCTGGCCGGAGACAACCGCCCACGTCACGTTGGAGCGACCGGTGACGTCGAGGACGCCGCCTTGTTGCACGTCGATCGTGACGCTGTTGGAGAGGCCGGCGAAACCGATGAGGGCGAGGTTGCCGTTGGTGGTGATGGTGACCGTGCCGCTGATGGTGTTGTTGGTGTTATTCAGGATCACCTGGGCGGCGGCGGCGTTCGTGGCGGAATTGATGGTGACGTTGCCGGTGCCGGTGAGCGGCGAATCGAGCACCAGATTCTTCGTGGAGAAGAGGGTGCTCAGCGTCGCGCCGTTGGCGCCGATGGTGACGGTGGAGTTGGTCAGGTGCTGGTTGCCATCCGCCACATAGAGAGTGCCGCCATTGATGACGATGGCGTTGGTGATGAAATGTTGCACCACGCCACCGCTGTTGCCGCCGAGGCGAAGCTGGCCACCGGTGTTGATGGTGATGGGCCCGCTGCCGAGGGCGAGGTCGTTCTGGTTGCCGCCGCTTTCCACGCCGGCTTTGATGATGCCGCCGCTGATGGTGGTGCCGCCTGCGAAGGTATTGCCGCTGCTGTTGGTCAGGAGTGAGGCTGCCGGTTCCAGACTTGGTCAGCGTGGCATCGCCGATGATGTTGCCCGAGCCGCCGAAGATGTAGTTGCTGGAGCTGTTCACCGTGATGGAACTCGGCGCGAGGCTGCCGACGAGGTACAGTTGGTTGGTGGCGCCGGTGTCGTCGAACGTCACGTTATCGAGCTGGAAGAACTGCGAGAGCGTGGCAGCGACGGGGTTCGTGAAGTTCATGGTGCCGACGACGTCCCAGGTGTTGGTCGTGTCCGTGCCGCTCCAGACCAGGTTGCTGCTATTGATGCTCGCGACGGTAAGGTCAATCTCGCCGCCCGCATTGGCGACGGACATCGTGGCGCGGGTGGTGGCCGGGAGGACGCCGCCGAGCGTGAAGTTCGAGATCGGGCCAACGGGAATGGGGCCGGATTCGTTGGTCAAGGTGCCGGTGTATTTAATCAGCGGATACGTGCCCGCGGCGATGGTGCCGTTCAGCGCGCTGATGCCGATAATGCTTTGCCCGGACAGAGCGATGTTTCCGATGACGTTCAACTGATCGCTCGGTTTCGTTCCCGGAACGTCGGAGAGGTCGAAGTAGTTCGTGGCGCCGCTGTTGACGACGAGATTGTTGGACAGCGTCAACGTGCCCGCCTGGCCGGTGAAGCCGGGGTTGATGGTGCCGTTGTTGATCGTGCTGCTGGCGGCGATGACGCCGTTGCCGCCCACGATTTGAGGGGCTCCGGAAATCGCGGCGGTGAGCGGAATCACGAATTGGCCGTTCGTGAAGGGCCCCGAGGCCGGGAAGTTGTTCACGTCGTTGAAGTTCGTCACGCCGCCCATGCTGGTGCAATCGAGCAGCGCGCCCGCGATAACGTTGATCGCCGAGGAAGCGGTGAGGTCGTTAGGCGCGACTACTTTCATGACACCGTTGCTGACGGTCGTGGTGCCAAGGTAAGTAATGACCGGAGCCGCCTGGTAATTGGTCACTGTGGCGTTGTCGGTAAACAGGACCGTAGCGGTGCTGGAGCCATCCAGCGTGAGCTTGCCGGCGCCAACTTTGACGATGTTGTTCGATCCGGAGATGGTGCCTTCATAGATGGAATCGTTGCCTTTGCCGCCGATCCAATACGTGGCGGGAACGCTGACGGAAGGCCCGGTGATGCCGCCGGAGCCGGCCTCGCCGCCATTGCCGAACAGAGCGCCGAGACGGATGATGTCGACGTTGTCGCGGGCGAAGGTGCCACCGGTGCCGACAAACATGAAGGTGGTATTGTCACCGCCGGAGGAGGCATTGAACCAGCGATACTGGCCGTTGGTGAAGATGGCGGTGCCGAGGAAGTTGCTGAACGAGAGCGCGCCGCCGATGCTGCCGTTGCCGCCGCTGAAGAGATTGGTCGAATTCGCGGTGCCAATGAATTGATTGTTGTAAGTGTTCGCCGTCGTGGAGGAGGTGAACGTGACCGTGGCGCCGTCCACCGTATTCACCGGAGGCGCGAAGGCAGAGGAGGCGGACGCGGTGTTCGGCTGACTGATGGTGACGTTGTTGCTGGCGATGACGGTGCCGGGGCCCGGGTTGGCTGCGCCGCCCCCGATTTGCAGGATGGAACCGGAAGCCAGCACGGTGCCGTTGCTATAAGTATTGGCGGCGTTGAGACGCAACGTGCCGGCGGCCAGGTAAACACCGATCTTGCCGCTGATGACGCCGTTCAACGTCGAATTGGTCAGGACGGTAAGGATGTTCGTGGCCGTGCTCGAGTTGATGACGAAGCCGCCACCGTTGATGTTGGAGACGACCAGGCTCGTTTGCATATCGAGCGTGCCGCTGTTGAGCGTGACGGAGCTGTTGCCGGCGCCGAGGGCATATTGATTGGTGACGCGCAATGTGCCGACGTCGATGGTGGTGGGCCCGTTATAGCTGTTGGAGGCGGTGAGAGTTTCGACACCCGTGCCGGTCTTCATGATGCCGAGCGTGCCGGAAGTGTTCTTGAACGTGCCGTTGAACACGCCGTTATTGCCGTTGAAACCAAAAACCAAAGTGGAAACGCCGCCGCCGGTGATATCGACGGTGCCGGTGCCGAAGAGGCCGTTGATGGTGTTGGTGAAATTATTCAGGTCGAAGGTGCCGGCGCTGGCAATGGTCATATCGTTTTGGCCAGCCGGACCGGTGCTGCCGACGCCTTCATCGATGCCGAGTTTGACGACGCCGTTGCTGATGCCGGTGCCGCCGCTGTAAGTGTTCGCGGTCTGGAGGGTGAGAGTGCCGGAGCCAATTTTGACCAGGCTGGTGCCGCCCGCGACCTGGCCGGAGCCGGTGAACGTATAATCATTGGCCGTCGTGTCGATCACCATGCTGCTCGGCTGCTGAACTCCCGTGATCGTCACGGTCGGGGCCGCGGAGCCGTTGGCGTCAAAGGTGACGCTGTCATAAATATTGAAGGTGGACGGGTTGCCGCCGGAGAGCCAGTTGAAGGAAACCTGGCGATCCCACGTGGCGGGAGTGGTCGGGTCGTTGCCTTTCCAAACGAGGGGCTTGGGAGTGTAAGAGGTGACCACGATGTTCAAGCTGCCGCCCACGGCGTTGATTTCCGCGATGCAACCGGGCGCCAGGCCGGCACCGGTAACCAGCGTTACAAAACCGCCGCTCGACGAAATGGAGCCAGTGGCCTGGGCGATGATTTGATAGCTTCCCAGTCCCAGCGGAGTGCCGGAGGCATTGTTGATGGTGATGGAATTGCCATGGAACGCCAGCGTGCCGCGGGAGCAATAAAGCGCGGGATGACCCGTGTCACCCGTGAAGCTGGTGGGAAGGAAAGTCAGGCTGATGGGCTTGGAGGCGAAATCGACCGCGCCCAAAGGATCGGCCGAAATGGTCGCCGCGGTGGAACCGACGCCGGTGCCGGTGCCGTTCGCACTGAAGGCTTTGGTATCGATCGTGTAGGTGGTCGCGCCCATCGGTGTAATATCAAAGGTGGCGCCGGCATTAATGTTCAGGTTGGCGCCGGTGCCGAGCGCGCCTTGCTGTAGGACCTGATTGGTGCCGGAATCGATGGACCATTTGCCGGCATAAGTGGAGGGTTGCGCGATAGCGACCGTGCCGGGCCCGTTGACGTGAAGGAGGGTATCCACGGCGCCGGCCGTCAGGGTGGTGACCGTCAAAATATCCGAGGCGCTGGTGGTGGACAAAGTGGCGCTGTTGCCGGCAATGGCGCTGGCGTTGATGGCGTTGATTCCGCTGGTGGCGCCGTTGGCGCGGATGACGCCGCCGTTTCTCAAGTTCAAGCCGACGTTGTTCAAAGCGATGTTATCAATCCGCAACGTGGCATTGGTGAGGGAGGTGTTCGCGGCCGAAGCATTGCCGAAGGCGGCCGGATCTTTGACGGCCACGGTTCCCTGAGTGATGGCAATAACGGAATTGGCGATCATCGTGCTCGGTCCGGCGATCACCCAGGTGCCCGCGCCCTGTTTGGTAATGCCGCCGGCGTTGCCTCCGCCGCCCGCGGATGGGCCTTCGGACAAATTAGTGACGGTGTTTTCGTTCGTGTTGGCGCCGTCGAGAATAAAGGTCGTGCCGCGGGTGGTGGCGCCATTGTGAATGATCGCGTTGATGGTGAGAGTCACGCCCGGGTTGGTGGAATTATTGATCAGGTTGTACGTGCCCGCGGTGCTGGCCGGCAGGTTGACCTGCATCGGAACGATCACCGCCTGGCTGTTGGTCACGGAATCGTTGATGCGAATCGCGTTGGTGTGGGAAACGTAAAGGTAGCCGGTCGTGAGCGTCGAGGTGCCGTCGGTGATCTGCGGCGTGCTCGGCGACCAAATGACATACGGCCCGCAGTTCGTGGTGTCGAACGTGATGCCGCCGATACGCCGGCTTCGGCCGTTCACTATCGTGGCGTCATCGGGAATAATTGGATTGGCGGCACTGCCAATCGTTCCGGCGATCGGCGTATTAAAAGTCGCCACATCGTTGTTCACGGTATTGGCCGTGGTGACGTTAATGTCGCCGGGCGCGGCTTTGCCGACCCAGTTGTTGACGTTTTGCCAGGTGGCATCAACCGGGGTATTGGTCCAGGTCTGGTTGGCGGCGTGGGCAAATTGCGGGACGGCGACGGCAGCGAGGCTCACTCCCAGGAATAGAAAGGCTCGTTTAGCTAAACGTGAAAGGCTGCGACCGGTGCGGGTGGGGGCGGATGGAACACTGTGGGACGCCAATGAGGGAGCTCGCTGTTCGTTTTTCATAGTATTCGGCAATTTCCCTGACGGCCAACGACACCGGTGGGGCTGGTGTTCGGCCAGAAAACAGGGAATTTTTATTCTCTAGGGTTGCTTGCTACGTGGATGTAAGTCCCGCCGTTCAAAGGCATTTGAAAGTTCGCTGAGGCGCTTTCGCTTTTGAGACTGGGGAACATCAAGGGTGATTATTAGAGAAAATTCATTTTTCTGGTATCACCAGTTATGGTGATGTTCAAGCATAGTCAAGGGTTCGTAATCCCGTAGGCCCGCGCGGACACGATGGGTCAATGCGGGGAAAAAGAAAACCCGGCCAGCGTGGGCTGACCGGGTTTTGAACTGCCTGAAGGCCGGGCTGAAATCAGCCGGGCGCCTTATATAATTAGAGCTTCAACCGGTAGTAGATCGACGGAACGGCCGGGTCGATTGTGATGTTCGTGCTGTTGATGCCCGTGCTGCCCGCCACGTCCTGCCAATTCGGCGTGGCGAGGTTCGTGTTTTGCTGCAGCGTCCAGCCCTGGTGATCCGCCGGCCACGCGAGGGTGAGCACGTTACCGCTCACAGACGTGGTGATGTTCGTCGGATTGGTGGCCAATGTCGAAACCACGGAGAGCGAGCCGTCCACCGCGATGTTGTTCGTCCAATACATTCCCGGCAACGGCAGCGCGGGCAGGTTGGTGGCCACGAAGTCGCCGGTGAATGCCTGGTTGAACAACTGGAATTTGTCGCCGCCGGCCAGGTTGGTCGAGCCAACATTGGTCACGGTGAGGATGATGGAGCCGCCGTTCACGAACGTCGGCGCGGAGAGTTCCGCGGAATTCACCGCATTGGTGCGGTTGATCTGCATCGTCAGCGCGCCGTTGATGGTGGCGGTCTGCGTCACGCGCAGGACGCCGAGGCGGAGGTTGTTCGTCGTGTTCACTTGTTCGAACAATTTACCGTTGATGACGCCGAAGCCGTTGAGAACCTGGGGCGTGACGTTGCCCAGGTAGAGGGTCGGGTCGGAATGGCCGGTCACGTCGATGGTGGCATTGTTGCCGGCGAGTGTGATGCTCGGGCTGTTGTCGAGCACGACGGAATCCGACGCGAGCGCGAGCACGCCGTTGCTGACGGTAGTGTTGCCCGAGTAATTGACCGAGCCGTTCAAGGTGAGCGTGCCGGTGCCGACTTTCGTCAAGGCGTTGTGAGCCGTCGCGTTGTCGGTAATCGTTCCACTGAACGTAGTATCGGTGTTTTTGCCGCCGATAATCCACGTGACGATGGAGTTGCCTGAGGGACTCGCGATGGTGCCGGCCCCGATGAGCGCACCGAAGGTGATCGTGCCCTGGTTTTTCGAGTTCATTGAGCCTTCGAGATCGAGAGTGGTGAAGTCACCACCGTTGTTGAGACCGTTGTTGCCGGACCAACGGAGAGTCTGATCTGCGGGAACGAGGAGCGTTCCGAGGAACGGCTGCAATTGTTTCGTGGTGGACGAGATGGAATAGCCCGTCTGACCGGCGGCCGCAGTAACAATATTGGTTGTCGTCTCGCTACCAGTGATGGTGCCGGCAAAACCATTTCCAGTGGAGGTCGTGAAGTTGGTGAAGGTCGCGTTATCCGGGATGACGACGTTTGCGCCCGCGAACGCCAGGGTGCCGCCGGAGTTGTGCATGGATAACGTTGTGCCATTGCTCATCGTGAGCGTGCCGGAACCGACCGAGGCACCGGGGCCGAAGCCGATGGTGGCGGAATCACCCACGAAGGTGCCGCCGCTGTAGGTGTTGTTGCCATTGAGGCGCAATTCATTCGCGCCGCGCAGGACCAGCATCGTTTTCGCGCCGGAAGCGTTGTCGGCAATCACGCCGTTGTAAGTGGTGCCCGCCGTGCCGAGCACCGTCAGCACGTTCGTCGTGGTGGTCGAGGTGCCGCTATTGGTGATGACACCCGTGAAGGCGCCGCCCAAACCGGACAACGCGTTGACGGTCTGGCTGAAACCATTCAGGTCGAGCGTGCCCGCAACACTTGCGCTGCCGTCGAGGATCAGCCAACCGGTGGAACCGACGACGTTTGAGCCGTTCGGGATCTGGTTGGGCGCCGTGAGACGGACGAGGCCGTTGCTGATGAAGGTATTGCCCAGATAGGTGAGGGCGCCACTGAAGTTGATGGCCGAGGAGCCGAGTGTTGCAAAGGCGCCGGAACCGCTGATGTTGTTCGGCACGGTGATAGCGCCGGAACGATTGAAGATCAGCGAGCCGTTGTCGAGGACGTCGGCGGCGCTGATGCTGCCCGCGGCTGCGCCGGTGCCGACCTGCAATGCACCCGAGCTGATGGTCGTTGCGCCGGTGTAGGAATTGTCCTGCGCGAGCGTGAGCGTGCCCGCGCCTTGCTGCGTGAGGCTGCCGCTGCCGGAGATCGCGCCCGCAACGCTGCGGTTGTCGAGCTGCTGGAAGACGAGCGCGCCGTTGTCGGTGATATTGCCGGTGCCGATATCGCCGTTCTGAGAGCCGTTGCCGACCTGGACGGTGCCGCCGTTGATGACGGTCGCGCCACTGTTATTATTCAGCGTGAGAATGGTGAGCGTGCTCGGGCCGTTCTTGGTAATGCCGCCGGTGCCGGAAATTTTCCCTGCGCCGGTGCCGCTGTTGTCCTGGAAAACGTAGCTATTATTAGTCGCGTTCACCGTGACGGAGCCGGGCTGCACGGCGGCCGCGATGTTGACGGTCGGAACCGCGGAGCTGTCATCAAACGTCGGCTTGTCGCCATTGACGAAGGCCACCGGAGTATGAGCCGAGTTCGCGAAGTTCTTGGTGGTCTCGAGGTCCCACACGCCGGGCGACGAAGAATCGTTGCCGGTCCAGGTGGTGCTCGCGCCGCTCAAGGTGCTGATGACGAGATCAATTTCGTTCGGGGTCGCGTCGCTGAGCGCAGCAATCCGGCCGGGTTGGTTGAATCCCTGGATGATCAAATTGCCGGACGAACCGGGGCCGTTGATGAGGGCGCCGCTGTATTGAATGAGTTTGTAAGTGCCATTGGGAAGCGGTGTCGTGTTGGTGATGACCAGGACCGAACCGCTATTGATGGTGAGATTGCCGAGGACGTTGAGGAGGTCGTGGCTGCTGGTGCTCGCAACATCGAACGCGAGCGTGCCGCCGTTCACCGTGAGGTCGTTGTTTAGATTGAGCGTGCCGACGACGCCGTTGGTGGCGGGCGACAGCGTGGTGCCGGTGGGCACGGTCACATTGCCCATGACGGTGCCGGTGCCGGAGAGAACCTGGCTCACGGCCGGGCTCAGCGTGACGCTGCCGCCAAATGAAGCGGCGTCGAGCGTGGCGTTCACGATCAGCGCCGGGCTGTTCGAAATGTAGGTGTTCTGGGCGAGGCTGAGCGTGCCGGCGGACACGATGGTGTTGCCGGTATATCTATTGGTGCCGGTCAGCAGGAGGGTGCCGGCGCCGATTTTCGTGAAGTTGCCGGGGCCGCCGTTGCCGATGGGATTATTCAAAATGATGAAACCGCCGCCGTCATCTATGGTCGCGCCGCCCGCGCCGAAGGTGAGTGGAAGCACGGAAATATCTTCCGTGTCGCTGTTGGTGTAACGGAGTCCGCCGCCGTTGAAATTGATTGCGCCGCCGCTGAGATTCGTCAGCGCGGTGAAGGCGACGAAGCCGCCGTTCAGATTGATGCCGCCGGAGAAAGTGTTCGGAGTCGCGAGGGTCAACGTGCCGGAACCGCTCTTGGTGACGCCACCGGTGCCGTTGATGGTGCCGCTGCCGGAAATCGTGTAGGACTTCGCGCCCGTCGCCGCGATGCCCGCGGGCGAAACGTTCGCGGTCAGGTTGATCGTGATGGGCGAGCTGCCGGAGGCGGAATCGTCAAACACAACCGAGTCGCCGAGCGATGAGTAGGGAGTGGTGGTCTCCTGATATTTCACCGTGTTGCCGAAAGTATCCTTCCAGCTCGCGGTGTTGTTGATATCCCAATCGGCGTTGCCGACCACCCAGTGAATCGGTTGATTCACATTCGTGACCACGAGGTCGATGGACGCGGCCGTGGTGTCGTTGCTCAGGTAACCGGTGACGCGAGAGGGGAGAAAACCGAGATTGAACGCGCTGAAACCGGCGCCATTGATCACAGCGTTCGTGTAGTGGATCAAAGGATAAATGCCGACCCCGAGATTGTTGTTGTAGACATCGAGAGTGACGGAGCCGTTCGCAGTAAGATTGCTGACCAACAACGGAGCGGTCGTGGCGCTCGCGAGAATGCCGTTGGCGTAATTCACTTCGAAATGCGTCGCGCCGCCGTTGAAGTTCACGCTGGGGACGTATTGCTGTCCGTTCGCATTGTTGACTTTGATGCTGTTGGTGGCGCCGCTGTTAATGGTCGCGTTTCCGACAACGGTCGTGTTCGAAGCGGTGAGGACGAGGCGACCGGAATTGTTCACGGTCACGGCGCTCGCGCCGCCGCCCAGCTTGCCGCCGGCTGCCACGGTCAAGGTGCCACCGTTGACGTCCGCGCCGCCGGTGAAACTATTGCCGGCGTTTGACAGGATGAGATTGCCGGGGCCGGATTTCACGATATGAACCGGCGTGCTGCTGGAAGCATCGCTCAAAACGGCGCCAATCGTAAAATCCGCGGGGCTGTTTTGAATGATATTAAATGACGTATTGGCGCTGGCGCCGGAGGCGGCGCGGCTGGGGCGCACAAAAGAGGTGGTGGCCGTGCCGCCGAGGGAACCGCCGCCGCTGTTGGAGGTAATGAGAATGCCGCGAGCGGTGAGCGTGCGAGTCGTTCCGCTGGTGGAAACGGAAACGTTGCACGGCGTCGCGGAATCGAAACGAAGGCTCGAGACGTCGATGCCGGTGGTGCCGTTGGCGAAACTGCCCTGCACGTCGTTGTTGACGCCGCCGGTGAAAGCGGTCACCGCGGGAGTGTAGGTCGCGGGGATGACGGTGCCGGTGGCGTCGAGCGCGGCCCAATCGTTCAGGCCGAAGGTGGCCCAGGGATTGTTTTGGTTGTCGATGATGAGCGGAACGGCGGCGATGCCAAATTTGACGGTGCCGCCGGTGTTGCCCACTTGCAGCGTGCCGGTGTTGTTGCTGGGCTGGCCGGGCTTGGTCGGAATGGCGGCGACGCTCAGTGTGCGGCCGGGCGCGACGTTCCACTGCTGCAATGCGCCGGGCGCGATGAAAACGGTGTTGCTCAAAACCAAATCAGCAGTCGCGGCGGTCATGTCGATGCCCGCTGCGCCGTTGGTGAGCGTGTTGCCGGCGGTGATGTCCACCGTCGCGCCCGGGTCAACGATGGAGAGGCCGCCGACAAACATGTTTCCGCCCAGGCTGTTGGTGGTGTTGGCGGCGGTAACGGTGTTGTCCCAACGCGCGATATCGGTGTTGGTTGGAACGGCGTTGTTAACCCAGGAACCGGGAAGATTCAGCGCGGACGTGTTGTCCGCTTTAATAAAAGTGCTGGCGTGCGCGAGCGAGGCGGTGGCCAGCGCTGCCATGAAAGCAAAGAGTTTACGCATGGACTTGGAGGTTGATTTGGAGGTGTGTAGAGACGGCGATAGCGCGGTAGAATTTTTCATGACTTGGTACAACAATTGAGGATACGACTTGAGAAACGACTGGAGGTTACGACACGGAGTTACAACATTTCAGAACTGGCCCCGACACGGATTGCTTCTCGAATACAACTTTCAACATTTTCAAAAAATATAAAATCCATCTTCGTCAAACCATCGCCATTTTTGGCGATGAGTCCTCCACTATAACAAATTTTCGCCTTGATGATAGAACTTTTTTGGGTCGAGTGCGTTTTTTTTGAACCGCCAGGGGGAAACATTTGGCCGCCAACATCGAATCTGCTCGGTAGAAATCATCAAGCGCGCACAATGAAACGAATCGTGAAACAGGCCGGCAGCCTGCTGTATCGCCGACTGGCAGTCGGCAGGGCTCAATCTTTTTTAAGCGTGAAAAAATTTCTACCAAGCCCCTCGAACATTCAATGGATTCACCATGGGAAATCATCAGCCATGGGATGCTTGAGATTTCCTGAGGTTCCCGCCAAACGCAACGCAGAGGCGCAGAGGTTCGCAGAGAACAAAAAGCAAACGGGGATGTGCGCCGAACTTTTGAAAAATTCCTGGCCCCTCTCTCCGCGCCTCTGCGTTAATTTTAGTAAAGGGCCCGCTACGCCGATTTGGCAAATTCGCGCCGCGAGCGGGATTGGCCGAGATGCTTGGCCACGGCTTCCGTGCGGGAGCGAACGTGCAACTTTTCGTAAATGTGGCGGATGTGCGTGTGGACCGTCGCGTAACTGACCTTCATCTGGTCCGCGATTTCCTTGTAAAGAAATCCCTTCGCGAGGAGATCGAGCACTTCCGCTTCGCGCGGCGAAAGACTTTCGGCTTCGGCGCAGGCGGGCGCGGGATGTTGAAAGGATTGCACAATCTTGCGCGCGATATGGCTGCTCATCGGCGAGCCTCCCCCGTGCACTTCCTTGATGGCCATGAGCAATTCCGGCGGCGGCGTCTGCTTGAGCATGTAGCCCGTCGCGCCGGCGGCCAGCGCGTTGAAAATGTGTTCCGTCTTCTGGTAGACGGTGAGCATGATGATTTGCGTGGCGGGTAGATGCGGCTTGAGTTTGCGCACACATTCCACGCCGTTGGCGCCGGGCAGGTTGATGTCCATCAACACGACTTCGGGCTTCACCTTGGGAATCTCAACCAAGGCATCTTCCGCGCTGGGATGCACGCTGACACAGCGAAATCCGGGCGCGCCATCAATCAACTTCGCCAAACTTCCCCGCACCTGCGGATCATCTTCAACTATCGATACGGCAATACTCATTAAAATCTTTCGTCCCGTTTCGCATTCTGCAAACGAGAATTTCCGGCTGGTAGCGACTCTAGTTGTCCGGTTCCTCCGAGCCAATCACCAATAATGGTGATGTGCTTTGTAGTAATACGGTCATGGCAACGCGCGTCCCCCGGCCCGGTTCGCTGCTGATCTCGCAGCGGCCGCCGATGGCCGAAAGGCGCTTTTCCAGGTTGCCCAGCCCGGAGCCGGACCCGATGCGGTTGACGCCGTTGGTCTCGCCGGGGTGCCCGTTGTGGCCGTTGCCGTTTTTTCCGACCGGCAAGCCGCGGCCATTGTCCTCGACGGTGAGGGTCAGCGAGTCAGGTTTCAACTGCAGGCGCAAATGCACTTCGGTGGCCTTGGCGTGCTTGAGGACGTTGTTCAACGCCTCCTTGAGCGCCAGGAATAAATTGTAGCGCACTTCCGCGCTGACGTGCGTGGTCGGGAGGTCGACCGGCAAATCCATGCGGCAACGCAGGTCCGCCACGCGCAGGTAATCTTCCGCATACGCAGAAATGTAATCCATCAGGCCGGCCACCGTGTCGTGCTGCGGGTCGACCGCCCAGACGATTTCGTCCATGGCCTTGGTGAGATTGCGCGCGGATTGAGTGATGCGCTCGAGATTCGCGTTCGTCTGCTCCGGGTTGCGGCGGGCGAGTTCGGTGAGCAATGTAATCTGCGTCAGGCCCGCGCCGACGTCGTCATGGATATCTTTCGCGATGCGCGCGCGGTCGCGTTCGATGGCGTGCTCGTTTTCCATGCGGGCGAGTTTGCGGCGATATTTCAGCAACGCCATGCGGCGGACGCCGAGCGCCACCGCGCCCAGCACCGAAATGCACGCCAGCACCAGGAACCACGCGGTCTGGTAGAAATAAGGCTGGACGGTGATTTTGATCGTGGCGCCGATCGGATTCCAAACGCCGTCATTGTTGCAGGCGATCACGTGGAATTTGTAATCACGCGGCGCAAGCGGCCCGAAATGCGCGGTGCGGAGCGTGTCGGCATCCACCCAGCCGGAGTAGCCTTCGAGTTGATAGCGGAAATGAGCGCGGTCGCCGGCATCGAAGCTCAACGCCGTGAACGTGAAATCATATTGATCGTGCCCGGGTGATACCGTGATGTGATCATTCGTGAGCGGCACATTTTCATTGTCGACCCGCAACTCCTCAATGAGCACCGGCGGCGCGGGAGATTTGGCCACCAGTTCGTCGGGGTTCACCCACACCGCGCCTTGGATCGTCGTGAACCACAATTTCCCATCCGGCCCATGCCAGCAAGCGGGCTGGTAACCATCCGAACATTCCAGCGAAGGCAGGCCGTCGTGACGCGTGTAAGCGATGTAATCGACTTTCGAAGTCTTGCCATCCATGCAATCGGCGACCGCTTGTTTGCTGACGCAAAAAATTCCGTGATGCGTGCCGAGCCAAAGCCGGCCGCGATTGTCATCGAGGATTTGGCAGATCATGCCAATGGGCAATCCGGTGAAGCGGGAAAATTTTCCGTCCTTGAAACGAACCAATCCGCCGCGAAAGGTTCCCGCCCACAACGTCCCGTCGGAATCGGCCACGAGTGAATAGATGGCCTGGCCGGCGAGTTCGTCCGTGGCGCGAAACGCTTCCAGTTTTTCCGTTGAGCAACGAAAAATCGAGCCGTCTTCCGCGCCACCCCAAATCGTGCCGTCCGGCGTTTCCGCGAGCGCGCGCAGCGCGGGCAGCACGCCGTTGCTCCAGGTATTGAGGACCTGGCGGTTGGTTCCGGCCCACCAGGCGATGCCCGTTTTCAGTCCCATCCAAATGCGGTCATGGTGATCGACCAGGATCGATTTGATGCCGTGCACATCCCACGGAACTTTTTGAATGTTGCCCTTCGTGTACTCGTAAAGATCCTCGCCCTCCGAAGCGCTCAACCACGCGCCGCCATCGGCCCGCGGCGCGATGGCGAAAACGAAATTCGCGGAATCGCTGGAGCCCACCGGGTATTGAGTGATCTCGCCGTTTTGCCACGTGCACAAACCGCCACCCGCCGTGCCGATCAACACCGGGCCATTCGAAGTGCCGCAAACCGACTGCACGATGCGCGTGGACAAACCTTCCGCCGGCCCGATGACGTGGAATTGCCGGTCGCGCAAGCGCGCGAGGCCGCCCTGGTTGACCCCGATCCAAATGCCGCCGTCATGGCTTTGAAACCACGCGCCCACACGATCGCCGGGAAGGCCGGTTTGAGTCGTGAGACGCTCGTGTTCGCCATCGGGAGAAATGTGAAAGAGCCCGTTGCCGTAATGATTAAACCACAAACCGCCATCGCGGTCTTCATGCACGCCCATGCCGCGACCCGCCGCCGAACCCAGCAGACCGCGCCATTCCACGATTTCATCCGTCCATTTGCGGCCCTCCATTTTGCGCAGGCGATTGCCGCTCCAGACCCACAACGCGCCGGATTTCATAGGACACAATTGCGTCGGCTGAATTGCGGCCTTGCCGTTGTTGGTCGGCGTCAGGTCCACGAATTCCGCGCCGTCCCACTTGGCGATTTCATTTTCCGCGCCCGCCCAAACCTTGCCGTGCGCATCCGCCGCGAGAGTATTGATATGGCCGCCCGGCAGGCCGCCGTCATTGGGGAGATCCTGGAAGGCGCCATCGACAAAACGCAGGATATGTTTATCGCGTGTCAGAAACCACACCGTGCCCTCGGCATCCGCGCAACTGAAACCCGCGCGGGCATTGCGCGGCTGGCGGTTGGTGTGCCAGGACGCATTCGCCGCGAAAGGATTGCGCCACAGCACATCGCCACTCTGCGTGACGAAGACGACGCGGTTGGAAGTGGAATAAGCGAGCGTGGTATGTTGATCGAAAGGATTTTCGTCACCCAGTTCCCGATGAAACGCGCCATCGCGATAGGAAGTGAGGCCGCCGCGAAAGGTGTTGATCCAAAGCGTGCCGTTCACATCGAGAAACAACCCCTGCACGCGCGTCTGTGAAAGCTCAGGCGTATTGACGGGATCGTAAGTGACGAAACGATTGCCATCGAAGCGCGCCAGGCCGTTGTAAGTGCCCACCCAAATATAGCCATCGCGCGTTTGCGCAATCGAAGTGACCGTGCTGCTGGGCAAATTATCATCCGCCGTCCACCCATCGACCAGATAATCCGTGGAGGCAGCGAACAATTGGAGCGACGAAAACAGCAGGAGCGCCATCGCCACCGAGCGGAGGGACTGGCGGAGGAATGAAATCAACTGTATATCGCGGGCCACTAACAGAATTTTAGCAAGAACGCAGGGAAGGGGAAGTCCAAATTCCCCAAGGCACACGCATTTAATTTCCCTTGTAGCGCAGGCGTCCTCGCGTGCGAGTTCCGGCACCGTCCCGGTGCCAGGATCAGCGGTTGCTCAATACTCTCCGCGCCCGCCCGCTCAACTCGAACGTTCACAAAAACCATTCCGCCCTCCGCGCCCGCCCGCTCAAGAGGACGAACCAATCCTGAAAGGATTGATATCATTCATCCGCGCCCGCCCGATCAGGGAACGAACAATCCTGAAAGGATTGAATCACTCAGCCCATGGTTGCCGAGTCGGCGAGGCTACCATGGGTAACGCAAACCAGAAGACCTTTCCAACCCTGAAAGGGTTGGATCACTCAGCCCAGCGTTGCGAGGAACGAGCTACGCTGGGTTAAGTTCAGGAAAATCCAAACCCTGAAAGGGTTGAATCCAGACCGTGATTTCTCGCCAACTCGGCAACCGTGGCTTGGATGATTTCGATCGTTTGAGGATTGTTGTGATTTCGATCGTTTGAGGATTGGTGGTCGACTTGAATCAACATCCGGAACGGAACTGCTGTCCGAAGCTTGGTTTTGCAACTCGAACGTTCAAAAAATCCATTCCGCCATCCGCACCCGCTCGCTCAAGAGGACGAACCAATCCTGAAAGGATTGATATCATTCATCCGCGCCGCCCGCTCCGGGAACGAACCAATCCTGAAAGGATTGAATCACTCAGCCCATGGTTGCCGAGTCGGCGAGGCTACCATGGGTAACGCGAACCAGAAGACCTTTCCAACCCTGAAAGGGTTGAATCACTCAGCCCAGCGTTGCGAGGGACGAGCTACGCTGGGTTAAGTTCAGGAGAATCCAAACCCTGAAAGGGTTGACAGCCATGCTATAAAAAGCGCGGAGGAAAGGAAGGGTAAAAAGGGAAATGAAAAGGGGAACCAGGCAACTTGGAGTTCGCGACCACAGCCGTCCTATCCAGACAGTCTTTTCACGCCAAAATCGCATCTGTAACTCGCTGTATTCCAACGCAGTACCACCTAATCCCACCAAATCCCAGTTAAAAAATAAAACCACTTTTGCCCCGCTTCCGCTTCCTCCGTTTGCCCCCTGTTAAACCCTTCCGAATCCGCTTTCAACCGCGGTCCAAAATTCCCGCAAAAAGTTACCAAACGAGCCCATTCCGGAACCCGTTCTATGTTTTTGGAGCCGATTTCTTGGAGTTTGGAGTTTGGAACTTGGAACTTCTCTGGAGCTTGGATCTTGGACCGCTTGGAGCTTGTCTCTGCGCCAAACCGTTCCCTTTCAAAAAACACCACCATGGTCAATTCACAACAGGGGCGGCCACTTGATGCGTATAAAAAGAAACATTCATTCAATGAGAGAAAATTTTTCTTCGTGCAAAACCTGCATGATTTCAATGAATCGCTTTCAACGGAGCCGGTGTTGGCACCCCCGCTGCTTAAACGCCGCCGAACGCGGGAAATGCGATTTCCTGCCACCGAACCCGACTCATTATATGAAGAAAATCGAAGCGATTATTAAACCATTCAAACTGGAGGAAGTGAAGGATGCGCTGGCGGAAATCGGCGCTGAAGGCATGACCATCACGGAAGTCAAAGGCTTTGGCCGCCAGAAAGGCCATACGGAAATCTATCGCGGCAGCGAATACACCGTGGATTTCCTCCCGAAAATCAAAATCGAACTCGTCGTGGCGGACGGCCGGTTGGATGCCGCCGTGGCGGCGATCGTGAAAGCGGCGAAAACAGGGAAAATCGGCGACGGAAAAGTCTTCGTGTCGAAGGTGGACGAGGCCGTGCGCATCCGGACGGATGAGCGAGGAGAGCAAGCTGTTTGATTTCCAATCCTACAATCCCCATATCATGAAAAAATTATTTTTGTTGTTCACGCTGGCGGGCGTGCTTGGCGCCGGATCGCTGCGCGCGCAAACTGCCGCCACCAATGCGCCGGCCGCAGCGCCGACGCCCACGCTCGATCAACGCGTCAGCGGCCTGGAAGCCTATATCAATAACGGTGATCCAAGCGCGGCCTTGAAAGTGGGGCCGAAAGATAAAGACGGCAACCCAACCATTCCGGCCGGCCTGACGACTCCCACCGTGGGCGTGCCCGGTCCCGGCCATAACGCCTGGCAGATGACTGCGTCCGCGCTGGTGTTGTTCATGACGTTGCCCGGCCTGATCCTGTTTTACGGCGGCCTGGTGCGCCGGAAAAACGTTCTCTCCGTGGCCGCGCAATGTTTCTTCATGGCCGGCATGGTGACGATTCTGTGGTGGGCGTGCGGTTACAGCCTGGTTTTCCACAGCGGCGGCAAAGTCCTTGGGGGCATGGGATTCGCGTTTCTAAACGGAGTCACTTCCGCGCCCAATACGGATTATTCCTACTGGGTCTCGCAGAACGTCTTTTCGATGTATCAATTGATGTTCGCGATCATCACGCCGGCGCTGATCCTGGGCGCGATTGCGGAACGCATGAAGTTCTCCGCGATGTGCCTGTTCATGGTGCTGTGGATGTTCATCGTTTACTTCCCGCAAGCGCACATGGTCTGGGGCATTGATGGATTCATGAACGGCGTCTGGAACACGAACGCCGGCATCAAAGCGATTGATTTCGCGGGCGGCACGGTGGTGCACATGACTTCGGGATGGTCGGCGTTGATTTTGTGCATCATCCTCGGCAAACGCCTTGGTTTCGGAAAAGAAAACATGGCCCCGCACAGCATGGTGCTTTGTATGATCGGCACCGGCATGCTCTGGGTCGGTTGGTACGGTTTTAACGCGGGCAGCTCGGTGGCTTCGGACGTGGTCGGCGCGAATGCGTTCATGACCACCACGCTCGCGACCGCCGTGGCCTCGTTTGTGTGGCCAATGTGCGAGTGGATTGTGCGCGGCAAACCCAGCGTGCTCGGCTTCTGCTCGGGCGCGGTCGCGGGTCTCGTCGTGATCACCCCGGCGTGCGGATTCGTGACGGCGGGCGGCGCGGTCTGGATCGGCATTGCGGCCGGAATCATTCCGTGGTTCTTCTGCTTCAAGGTCAAAGGGTGGTTCGGCTATGACGACGCGTTGGATACCTTCGGCGTTCATGCCGTGGGTGGAACGCTCGGCGCGTTGCTGACCGGCGTGCTGGCGCGTAATTCGGCCAACCCGAACCTCGCTACATTCCTGAAAGATTTCGTGACGGATTCACCGACACAAAAGCTGGTGTTCGAACAGATCAAAGCGATCGGTGTCACGCTGGCGCTGGCGATTGGGGGAACCATTGTGATTGCTTACATCGTGAAGCTGACCATTGGCCTGCGCCCGAGTGAGGAAGTCGAAACCGTGGGTCTCGACCTTGCCGAACATGGCGAGGAAGGTTATCACGGCGAATCGGCCTCGTAAGGCTCATTTAGACGAAAAAATCATGGTCGTGCCGGTGAAAACCGGCACGGCCTTTTTTTTATGTCGGCATTTTTCACGGAACTTATTTCTTGCTGATGCTTCTCACCTTTTGGTGAACCGAACCTAGCCCCCTGGGAGGGAAAGAAGCTATGAAGAATATGAAAAAGGAAAAATATGAGGGTGCGGAGGTTCGCTCCTCGAATATCGGTAGTGGCGGCCGAAGCCAAGGATCTTCGGTGAGCCGTCGTTCATTCCTGCATACCGGCCTGGCTGCCGGTGCGGGCGTTGCCGCAGTTGGGTTATTGCCCGCAGACGCGCGGGCCGATCACGGAGATATGCCGTCCAGTCACGGGGGGATTCCATCGGGTGATGCGGCGATTCTGCGGTTTCTCGCGGCCGCGGAGATTATCGAAACGGATGCGTGGCAGCAGTACAACGAGTTGGGTGGCATTCAGGACAGCGAAGTGCCGGGCGGCAGCGGGAATCCCGCGTACACCGCCGCGCTGTCCGTTCTGGATGGAGACATGGCGCAATATGTCCATGACAACACGGAGGATGAGTTTACCCATTTTTCGTTTATCAACGCCTATTTGACGGCGCACGGAATCCAGCCGGTGAATCTGGATCCGTTTCGGACGCTGCCAAGCAGCCAGGCGACGGGCGCGCAACAGATCGGCCGTCTCACGAACCTGATGCAACTCACTGTGGACACAAGTTGGTGGACGCGTTACCGGGACGGCACGAGAAATCCCGATTTTGGCGATACACTTCCGCAGGCCGTGCCTGGTTTGAGTCAGGGACAGTTTCCTGCCATTCCGAGGTCGGACGCCGATTTGACACCGTCTGATCATTTGCAGGCTATCGCGAACACGGCCGGCTTTCACTTCGCGATGATTGAACAGGGGGGCACGAGTTTGTATCCCCAGCTCGCGCAGCGGGTGAATAATCCGGAGGTGCTGCGCATTTTGCTCAGCATCGGTCCGACAGAGGCGATGCATTTTCAAACCTGGCAGGATAAAGCCGGCAATGCGCCTCCGCTGACTGATCCCACAAACGGGCTGGTATTCCCGGATTTGAACGCGACGAATACGCCGCCCTTCGGCGCGGAGGAGTTTCAAACGAATTTGATCATGCCGGAGCCGACCATTTTCCTGGATCGGAAATTTCCGGTATGTTCCATCGTGCGACCAACCGCGACGCAAGGCGCGGCTATGGCAGCACTGAAATTCCTGACCCGGACGGGGCTTTTCGTCGGCCAGTCGACGCAGTTTTTTGCGGTGATGACTAAACTCGCGGTGGCTGCCGATGCGGCGCGGGGTGGTCCGGGGCCGCACTGAAAATTAAATTGCCCTCTTTATCGGCGCCCTTTCAACTCGGTTTGAGAGGGCGCACTTTTTTGTAATTAAATCACTTCAATAATCAGGGCAGTCGTATTGTCGCGGCCGCTTTTGGCGATGGATTCCTGGACCAGGCGTTGGGCGGCATTCGCGTCGGGTTGGTGAGATTCCGGGTCGCGCAGGATGTCCACCACGTGGTGATCGTAGAGGCCGTCGACCAGGCCGTTGGTGCAGAGCAGGAACATGTCGCCGGATTCGTAGCCCACGGCGCCGAGTTGCGGGTCGACGAATTGATTGCCGCCGCCGAGGGCTTTTTGGAGGACGCTCTTGCGCGGGTGCGTGCGGGCTTCGCGCTCGTTAATTTTGCCGTTGCGATACAACCAGCCCACGTGGGTGTCATCCTGGCTGAGTTGTTTGATTTGATCGGATTTGGCGGGCAGATAATAAAGCCGGCTGTCGCCAATGTGACCGAAATGCAGCCAGCCGGGCGAGAACCAGCACAAAGTGAGGGTCGCTTCCATGCCCTGGCATTCCTCGTAGCTGTTGCCGAGATAAACGAGCGCCTTGTGCACTTCGCCGAACAGCTCGGTCAGGATATCGTCGTAATCGGCGACGAACCCCGTGGCTGAAAGTTTGAACGAGCGGGGCAGCATGGTGGTGATTTTCTCGACGGCAATGCGGCTGGCGTATTCGCCGGCGAGAGCGCCGCCCATGCCGTCGCTCACGGCGAAAGCGAAGTCGGTTTCCGCCGTCGAGGCTTCGCCGATTTTGCGGAGGCGCAGGACCTCAGTGCCGTTGAAGCGCAGAGCCAGAAACGAGTCTTCGTTGTTGGGGCGCACTTTGCCGCGGTCGGTGCAGCCGGACCATTTCAACAGGGCGGAGGTGGCGCTCTGAGGCGATTTCATTGAGGTGATTTGGGACTGTCTTCGGAGAGTATCTGCGCGAATTCAAAATCGATGACGCAGAATCGGCCGTCGGATTGGCGGTAGGTGATATTGCGGGGATCGGGGTCTTCGTGGCGGACGCCGTATTGCTCGACTTCGGCGAAGAGCTCCTTGACGCGCTGGTCGTCGATGCGGTCGACGCGTGAGCCGCAACTGGTGGTGATGATGCGGAACGCGTCGCGGTCTGCTTCGAGGAGCTTGGGGACGAAATTGCAGCCGCGACCCTCGAGGTAGCGCAGGACGCGGACTTCGTTATCGAAGCGTTCCGGGGCATTCGGGCCGTGGTAATTCTTCACGACCCGGCCATCGAAGGTCAGGTTCACCGTGGAGCGCAGAGTATCTTTAACTTTCAGCACGTCGCGGGAATATCGCGCAAAGAAGAAGTATTGGAAAGAAAAGTACGAGCCAGAGCCGCGTGTAAATACTCAGTCGGAACGATGATTAACATTTAATTAAAACAGAAGACCAATCCGCTACAGTTGCTGGCTAATTGTAGCCATGTTGAAACAAATAAAACACCGATTTGGCGCTGGGTATGGATGAATTAAATTTCACGTTCCGGGAGTTTTCGATGAATTCCATAGTGTTTGCAGGGCTTTTGAAATGGCCGCTCAAAATCCTTGCGCGATGGCATTTTCCCTGCTGAACTCCGCGCGCACGGTGAAAAGATTTTATTTGCACCTGCGAGAACCGATAACCGATAACCCTGTAATAAATTAACCAAATGGCGAAATACAAATTAGAATACGTCTGGCTGGATGGTTACGAGCCTGTGCCGAACCTTCGCAGCAAAACTCAAATCAAGGAATTTGCGAAATTTCCAAAGCTCGAAGAACTTCCGTGGTGGGGATTTGACGGCAGCTCGACGCGCCAGGCCGAAGGCAAAAGCTCCGATTGCATGCTGAAGCCGGTGGCGGTCTACCCGGATTCCACCCGCAAGAACGGCGCGCTGGTGATGTGCGAAGTTTTCATGCCCGACAAGAAGACCCCGCACCCGAGCAACGCGCGCGCGGGCATCCATGATGATCCCGGCGCCTGGTTCGGTTTCGAGCAGGAATATTTCTTCTATCGTAACGGCCGCCCGCTCGGTTTCCCGGAAGGCCAGAACAATTTTCCCTATCCACAGGGCGAATATTACACGGGCGTCGGCTACAAGGCCGTGGGCTGCACCGCTCGCGAGCTGACGGAGAAGCACATCGACCTGTGCCTCGACGCCGGCATCAACATCGAAGGCATCAACGCCGAAGTGGCGAAGGGCCAGTGGGAATTCCAGATCTTCGGCAAGGGCTCGCGCACCGCGGCCGACCAGATGTGGATGGCGCGCTACATCATGATGCGTTTGTGCGAAGAGTACGGCATTGATATCAACTGGCATTGCAAGCCGCTCGGCATGGACGTGGATTGGAACGGCTCCGGCATGCACACGAACTTCTCGACGACCCACATGCGCGACGTCGGTGGCAAGGATTATTTCGAAAAACTCATGGCGGCGTTCGACAAGTTCAAGAACGAGCACATTGCCGTGTATGGACCGGATAATCATCTGCGCCTGACCGGCCTGCATGAAACGCAGTCGATCGATAAATTCAACTACGGCATCGCGAATCGCGGCGCTTCCGTGCGCGTGCCGCACAGCTTCGTGGATGGCGGCTACAAAGGTTATCTCGAAGATCGCCGTCCGAATTCGCAGGGTGATCCGTACAAGATTGCCAGCCGCATTCTGCAGACGATTGAGACGGTGCCGACCAGCGGCGGCAAGGCGAAGAAGTAAGATACTGGCATTGCACACCACCTGAGCCAACAGACTTTCCTCTGCTACGCGCGTAGCGGAGGCGCTCAGGGGGTATCGGAGTACGGCGCGGACGCAAAGTCCGCGCCGTTTTTATTTACGATTGGCGACTTACGATTGACGATTAACGCGTGCAGGGGAAGGCCATGCGTGCTGAGACGTGAACACGCATTCGCCGGCACTCCCGGAAATTTACGAGCGGATGAAATAATGGCGGGCGCGCGTCAATCGTAAATGGGCGTTACTTCCGGAACAACCAAAGTATCAGTGAGAGGATCAAACTGATGAGGAGGCAGGTGACGATTGGGAAATGGAAGCTGAAATTGTCGCCTTGGTAATGAATATCGCCCGGCATGCGCCCAATCCAGCCGCGGCCGAAACCGGACCAAAGGACGGCGCCCACGGCGGCGATGAAGACGCCGATGATCACCATGAACTTGCCGAGGTCGGGCATGTGCTTGTTAAACGGTTAAATAAGTTAAATGGGTTAAATAGCTGCGGAACGCCACGTCCTCATTTAACCAGTTACCGAGTCGACCCATTTAACCAACTTCCAACTTCTCAAATCCTTCCTCAATAAACGTCGTGTTTTGGATTCGCGCAAGTTTGGCGTAGAGGCCGTTCAAGGCCAGGAGTTCGTCGTGGGTGCCGCGCTCGACGATTTGGCCGTGGCGCATGACGAGAATTTGGTCGGCGTTGCGAATGGTGCTGAGGCGATGCGCGATGACGAAGCTGGTGCGGTTGGCCATGAGGCGTTCGAGCGCTTCCTGGATGAGTTTCTCGGTCGCGGTGTCGACGCTGGCGGTGGCTTCGTCGAGGATGAGAATCGGCGCGTCTTTCAGGAGCGCCCGGGCGATGCTCACGCGCTGTTTTTCGCCGACGCTCAATTTCACACCGCGCTCGCCCACGCGGGAGTCGTAGCCGTTGGGCGTTTTGATAATGAAGTCGTGGCAGTTCGCGGCGCGCGAGGCGGCGATGAGTTCGTCTTCGGTGGCATTGAGGCGTCCGTAGAGAATATTTTCGCGAATGGTGCCGTTGAACAAAAACGCTTCCTGGCTGACGACGCTGATGTGTTCGCGCAGGGATTCGAGCGAAATGTTTTTGATGTCCTGGCCGTCGATGGAAATTTTGCCGCTGGTCGCTTCGTAAAACGCAGGCAGGAGATTGACCAGCGTGGATTTGCCCGCGCCGGTGGGGCCGACGAGCGCAACCATCGCGCCGGGAGCGGCATGGAGAGAGATGTTGTGCAAGATATGGCGTTCCTGTTGGAGTTCACGCTTTAGCGTGTTATCCGAACAAGCTGAAGCTTGAACTCCAACTGTTGCGCTGTCCGGACGAACTGAAGCTTGAACTCCAACGTTCGAGCCTTCTTGTTGAGCGGGCGCTCGGCGTTCCTCCTGGGCATAGCTGAAGTTCACGTTTTCATAAATGATGTCGCCCCGGACGGGAGTTTTGAGAAACTCGCGGCGGTCGCTGCGTTCTTCGGTCATGTCGACGATGTCAAAAATACGCGCGGCGGCGGCGCGGGAGGATTGCAGGATTTGATTCAATCCGTGCAGGCGGCCAATCGGTTCGTAGAAAAACATTCCGGCGTAGAACATGAACGCGATCAACTGGCCGACTTCCATTTTGCCATGGATGACTTGCACGCCGCCGACCCAAAGCACAAGCGCCGTGCCGAAGGCGCCGAAGAATTGCATGGCGGGACCATAGGTCGCCCACGCGCGCATCACCACGAGCGTGCCTTCCCGCAAATCATCGGCGCGACCGGCGAAACGAGTGTCCTCGTGCCGTTGGCGTCCGAAAGCTTTGATTTGGCGAATGCCCTGGAGGTTATCCATGAGCAGGGCGTTCATGGCGCTCGAGGCTTCGCGCTGGACGCGGTAACGCTTGTGCGCGGTGGTCGTGTACCACATGGCGCCGCCGACGAGAAAGGGAACGGGTATGAGCGAGACGAAACCGAGAACAGTGCTGGTGTGAAACATCAGCACGAGCGCGCCGATGATGCTGAGCAACGCGACGGTGCCTTGTTCGGTGCCGTCGATGAGCAGGCGCTCGACGCTATTGACATCCTCGATGACGCGGGTCATGAGATCGCCGGAGGCGCGTTGATCGAACCACGCGACGGGCAGGCGTTGCAGGCGCGCGTAAACGTCGCGGCGCATGTCGTAAATCACATTTTGCTCGAGCGAATTATTAATGCGAATGCGCAGGCTGTTGAATAATTCGCGGAAAAGGAACGCCCCGACCAGCGCGATGGCTGCCGGCGTGAGCCAGGAATATTTTTGTTTGCCGATGACGTCGTCGATCAGGACGTGCGTCATGCCCGGAAAAATAAAACCGGACACGAGCGACATCACGGCGCAGCCGACCGTGCCGACGACCATTAATTTGTAAGGGCGCAGGTAAACTCCCACGCGCCGGATGACTTCGCCGGTCGCGCGCGGGCGGGAGCGGAAAGTGGGGTCGGCGTGGGCGCCGTCTGCGTGGGAGTGGGCCATTGAGCGTGTTACGTGTTGCGTGTTGCGGGAACTAAAAAGTCAACCATTGCCTTGGCGAATGGTGCGAGATCTCGCGGCGTGCGGCTCGAAATCAAATTGCCGTCGATCACGACCGGTTCGTCGACCCAGATGCCGCCGGCGTTTTCGAGGTCGTCTTTGATGCCGCGGGAGCCGGTGACGCGTTTGCCTTCCAGGATTTTCGCCGAGATGGGAATCCAGCCGCCGTGGCAAATGAACGCGACAAGTTTGCCTTGCTCGAAAAACTCGCGCGTGAGCGAAAGTACTTTGGCGTCGCGCCGCAATTTGTCAGGCATGAAACCGCCGGGAACCAGCAACCCGGAGAAATCGCGGCTGTTCATCTCGCTGATGAGGGCATCGGACTGGGCGGGGTAACCGTGTTTGCCGGTGTAGGTTTTAATTTCCGGCCCGGCCACGCGCATCCCGAAGCCGGCTTCTTCCAGGCGCAGCTTCGGATACCAGAGTTCCAGGTCTTCGTAAATATCGTCCACGAAGGTCAGCAATGTTTTTGGCATGATGCAGAATATTTTTCGACCGCTTTAGATATTCCTCAAAAATGGGGTGAGGACAAGGCGTTAAAATCCGAGGGTCGAAGCGCGAAATCCGAAAGCGGTCGGTATCCTTTTCGGCTTTCGGGATTCTTTCGGATTTCGCGCTTCGATTTTCGGATTTTTGAGTCAGCGGCTGCGGACCGTAAAAACGCGTGCATTTTCGGGTTGGGCGGATTACAATTTTTGACGAATGTATCCACGAGTTGTCACGAAGGATCCGACAGCAGTTCAAGTGGAAGTTCAGTCCGCGTACCTTGGGATGTTTCCAAAGGGCGATGCCACGTTCGTGCCGCGCGTTTTCGGATGGGCGATCACCTGTTTCACCGCCGGCTACGACAATTACCAGCCCATTGACGCGCGGTATCACGATTTCGAGCACACGTTACAGGGCACATTGTGCTTTGCCCGATTGCTGCACGGCCGCCACAAGGCCAACGCCCAGCCGCCCTTGCCCCAGCGCATTTTTCAGCTCGGCTTGATCGCGATCCTGATGCATGACACGGGGTATCTGAAGAAACGCGATGACACGCAGGGGACCGGCGCGAAATACACGGTCACGCATGTGGACCGCAGCGCGGACTTTGCGGGCGCGTTGCTCAAGCGGGAGGGATTTTTGGCGGAAGAAATCAAGTCGGTGCAGAACATGATTCATTGCACGGGCGTGGATTCGGCGCTGAGCGTGATTCCATTCCAGAACGAAATGGAAAAAATTGTCGGATTCGCGCTGGGCACGTCGGATTTGCTGGGGCAAATGGCGGCGGAGGATTACGTGGAAAAATTGCCGGTGCTTTACTCCGAGTTCGCCGAGGCGACGCAATTTTCCCGGGACAAGCCGCACTTCATCGCGATGTTTTCCAGCCCCGCGGACCTGATGCAAAAAACGCCGGCGTTTTGGGAAAAATACGTGCAGATGAAGCTGAATCGCGATTTTGGCGGGTTGTACCGCTTCCTGAACGATCCGTATCCGAGCGGGCCGAATTATTATTGGGATCGCATCGAGGCGAATATTAAAAAACTGCGCCAGCAACAGGGCGCCGTGCGAAGTTAAAGGCGAATTTTTAAACCGCAGATGAACGCAGATGAACGCAGATTCAAGAAGAAAAAGCTTACACGAATTTCACGAATTCTCGCTAATTTTTGGGGCAAAAAGCCTGGCTAAGTTAGTGCAAATTCGTGAATTTCGCGCCAAGGCCTTTGTTTTTTAATCTGCGTTCATCTGCGGTTAAACTGAATTTTTTGGATTTTGGATTATGACATCGATCAAAGATTTGAAGCTCGAGCAAAAGAGCTTGATGCAGCAGCAACAGGTGGTGGCGGAATTGAACACACTGGTGAAGGACATCGAGCGCAGTGAGAAAATCATTCTGGATTTGCAGACGGAATTGAACGCGGTGAATACCAATTACCCGATTCCGCGCACGACGCGGCAGGACGTCGCTTACCTGACGGATCTGTTGAAGTGCGCGAACAAGAAGCTCGCCTGGGAAAAACAAATCGCGAGCATGCAAAAGCGCACGCCCGCCACGCTGCAAAAAATGTCGCAGTTGTTGAACGACGAAAAAAATCCGCCCACGGATGCGATGCGGGTGCTGATGTTACAGGCATTGCAAGGAGTGCAGGCGGCCATGGCGAGGTTGCAGGGGATGAAGACGAATGAGGAGGGGGAAACATCGAATCCTGATGAAATCGGGAAACCTCCTAGCCCATGAGTGGTGTTAAGCGGTGTCGCTGACTTTTACGGTTATCCCAATTTCTTTACAATGTTCTTTCAGAGCTTCTACCTGATCCTCCGGCGGCCGCTTCATCACGGGGCTCGGGTCGATATGCAAAATGCTGCCTTTGGGCAAGTATCCCCGCTTAATTGATCCTTCCAGGATATTCCCTATTTCCTGTGCGTCGAATGTTCTCAAGACGACTGGATTGATATGAACTGCTCCATTTTCGTGGTCCGGCAGGAGCAGAACATAAATCGAGTTTGTCGCCAGTTGGCCCCTCGGAACTATTGCATCGCCGTACATCGCGGTTTCCACCAGGTGAACGTCATCACAGCGCGCAATCATGGTGCTTAGTGCTATAGCAACAAAAGCGAGGATTATGACTTTCATGGTATTTAAAACTCTGCTCAATCGTGTTTTGAAACTGTTGGTTCGCTCATCGAACCACTACTTCCTGCTTGGATGACCAACAGGCCTTGAACATGACGTCGAGCTTAAAGCCATGCAGGAGCCAGTCAAGGGCGCATTCCGACCCGAACTGAAACACAGGGGCAAGCGCTCAGTGATAGTTGACACCCGTGCTATAAGGGAACCAGCAAAAGGAGCCAGAAAGGGGAAATGAAAACGGGGACAAGACAACCGCGGCAGCTTGGCCGACTTTGGACATTGGACCTTGGTCTTTGGACATCTCCCCGCCACCCGCGTTTGGACCAAATCCGACTAAATCCGACCAAATCCGGGTTAAAAAATAGAAAAATTAGCGTTCATTCGCGAAATTCGCGTAAACGCATTTGCCTTTTTCCCTTCCTTATCCGTGTTAATCCGTGTCCATCCGTGGTTAGAATGCCCGTTCTCCCTGACTGCGGATTCGACAACCGCTTCCCTCACCGCTACGGTTTCTCGATGTCACGCGATTATGTGTTGCAGCCTTTTCGGGCGGCAGTTCATTTGCAGATTGATTACGCGCGCGAGTTGAATGAACAGCAACTCGCGGCGGTGACGGCTGAGCCGGGGCCGTCGCTGGTGATCGCGGGCGCGGGGTCGGGCAAGACGCGCACGCTGACCTATCGCGTGGCTTACCTGCTGGAGCAGGGGATTCCGGCGGATCGCATTCTGCTGCTGACGTTCACGAACAAGGCGGCGAAGGAAATGATGCGGCGCGTGGCGGATCTCTTGCAGCAGGAGATGGCGTCGCTGTGGGGCGGGACGTTTCACTCCATTGGCAATCGCATTCTGCGCCAGCACGCACTCTTGCTCGGCTACCAGCGCGATTTCACCATCATGGATCGCGAGGACGCGAAGCATCTCATCACGACGTGCGTGGCGGAGTCGAGTATCGACGTGAAAGCGACGCGGTTTCCCAAGGCGGAGGTGTTGGGAGATATTTTTTCGATGGCGTTGAACACGCAATTGCCGATCGCGGAACTGCTCGCGCAGCAATACGATTATTTTATCGAGCTGGCGCCACAAATTGAGGACATGGAGAAACGCTATGCGGCGCGCAAATTGGCGACGAACGCGATGGATTTCGATGATTTGCTGGTGCTCTGGCTGAAATTGCTGCGCGAGCATGCGGACGTGCGCGAGCATTACCAGCGGCGGTTTCAATTCATCATGGTCGATGAATACCAGGACACGAATCGGTTGCAGAGTGAGTTGATCGATTTGCTGGCGGCACGGAATCGCAACGTGATGGTGGTGGGTGACGACGCGCAGAGCATTTACGCGTGGCGCGGCGCGAATTTTCAGAACATTTTGAAATTCGGCGAGCGTTACCCGGGCGCGAAGGTTTACAAGATCGAAACGAATTATCGCAGCACGCCCGAGATTTTGAACGTGGCGAATGCCGCCATCACGGCGAATATCCACCAGTTTGCGAAGCATCTTACGCCCGCGCGCAAATCGGGGACCAAGCCGGGCCTGGTGACGTGTGAGGATGCGGGGCAGCAGGCGGCATTCGTGGCGCAGCGGGTGTTGGAATTGCGCGAGGAGGGCGGGGATATGAACAACATGGCGGTGTTGTATCGCTCGCATTTTCACGCGCTGGAATTGCAACTCGAACTCACGAAGCGCAACATTCCGTTCAGCATCACAAGCGGCATTCGATTCTTCGAGCAGGCGCATATCAAGGACGTGACGGCGTATCTCAAGCTGGTGACGAATCCGAAGGATGAACTGGCGTTCAAGCGGTTGGTGCAGTTGTTGCCGGGGATTGGAGGGAAGGGAGCGGACAAATTGTGGAAAGATTATTTGCAGAGATCAGAGGACGGAGGACGGAGGCCAGAAGGCAGAGGTCAGAAGGCAGAGGACGGAGGACAGAGGACGGAAGGGACGGAGAACATCGATCTCCGATCTCCGGCCTCTGACCTCCGATTTCCGGATGGCGAGAACATCCAACAACCAACATCCAACATCGAACATCCAATTGCGACGGCGCTGCAAGGCTGTGCGGTGCCGAAGAAAACGGCGGTGGCCTGGGCGCAGTTTACGGCGACGGTGGCGCAAATGGAGGCCACGGATGTGCGCGGGAATGCGTCAAAGATGATTCGGCTCGCGGTGGAGGCGGGTTACGACGAGCATTTGAAGGAGAATTATCCCAATTTTCAATCGCGGCTCGATGATTTGGAGCAACTGGCGGTTTTCGCGCGGCAGTTCGAGACCGTGGAGGATTTTCTGACGCAACTCGCGCTGCTCACCAATGTGGAAGCGGAGGACGACCAGGCGGCGAATCGCGATGAAGAGCAACTCAAGCTTTCAACGATTCACCAGGCGAAGGGACTCGAATTTGACGTGGTGTTCGTGATCATGCTGTGCGACGGACTATTTCCGTCGGGGCGGTCACTGGACACGGCAGAGGGCGAAGAGGAGGAGCGGCGGTTGTTTTATGTGGCCATCACGCGCGCGCGGAATGAATTGTATTTGAGTTATCCGCTGATCCGCGCGACGGGCAATACGGGTGATATGATGCAGCAACCGTCACGGTTTTTGGGCGAGATTCCAAAGGAGTTGATTGAGGAGTGGAATTTGCGGACGTATGGGTGACGCCTAGTGGCACAGGCGTCTCGCCCGCGTGTTCGATTCTCACGGGCAAGATGCCCGTGCCACTAATGTCACGACCCCGGCTTCATCTTCTTCAAATCATCAGCGAGGAAGGCGGCGACGTCTTTGAAGCGGGCGATGTTGTCGGGGTTGATGTCCATCAAAGTTTTGTGCGCTTCGAGGCAGGTGCGGGTAACTTGTTCGCGGTTGGCGTTTTGGGTTTGCACGTCCTTGGGGGCAGCGCCGTCCGGGGTATGGCACGGGCCTTGGGTGACATTGAACAGATGCAGCACGCCGAGATTTTCCAGAAGTTCCGTGATGCGGCTGTTGGGATTGAAGAGCTGGATGGTGCGGTCGATTTTGTCGGTTTGCGGCGAATTGAGTTTCAGGCCGAACCCGGCGAGAACGCCGAGGAAGGTGCTGTCCATGAGCACGCATTCGGTGAGGTCGAGGATAAAACACGTGTAACCGCGCTGGAGCAGTTGATCAAGGAGGGTTTTAAAATCAACACTCGACGTGAAGTTCGCGCGACCGCCGATTTGAATCAGCGCGGACTTTTCACCAATAGACACCAACATTTTTGCTGACGAGCCACTCATCTAAAAATTTATGATTTACGATTGCCGATTGACGCGCGCTTTTGAAGTGCCAGCTCTTTCGCCAATATGACGGCTGCCGAATGCCATTCGGCGGCACAGCAGACTGACAGTCTGCGCTACAAGCGGACGCATTCTTGCTTTGAAATTCATTTTTTGAGCCTACGCAGCCCTGCCTACAATTTGCACCAGAGTTTGCTGTAATACCAGCGCGTCATCCAGGCCGCTGGTGACGAGGCGCTGGTTGCATTGCAATAACAGGTCCATCGCGCGAACCAATTCAGTATGGCTGTACTGTTTCACTTGCGGGAGGGCTTTGTAAAGAACGTACGGATTCAGCGCGAGCGGATTGAAACGGCGGTCGGCGGGCAATTTATCCGCGGGCACGCGCTCGAGTTGCGATTTGAAACGGTTGTAGTCGCCTTCGGGCTTGATCCAGCCTTCGCGCAACATTTCCTTGAGGAGCAGCATGGCGCGAACTTTAGCGATAAGGCCGTAGAGCAATCCGATTTCAGATTTCTGTGAATCAAATTTCACTTCCCACAATTCCTCGTCGAGGCGTTTGAGGAGGCGGGGCAGGTCGCGATCGCCGAGGGCGTCGCCAAGCGCGAAGGCGCGGGCCATTTTATTGCGCGAGCAAATGGCTTCGACATCTTCGAGAGTGATTTCCTTGCGATCGCCGACGTAGAGGGAAAGTTTTTCGATTTCCGTGTCGAGTTGGCGCGGGTTGGGGCCGACGCGAGTGATAATTTCTCCGAGAGCTTCCTCGGAAATTTCCTGTTCCTTCGAACGAATGGCTTTGCGCGCCCACATTTCGGCCTGGTCCGCCCAATTTTTGTCATCGATGGACCAGCCGGCGAAACTCTCGACGGCGCCGAGTTTATCGAGCGTTTTGTAAAAGACTTTGCGTTTGTCGACTTTGGCGGCGCTAATGATGAGGCGCACGCTTTGCCAGGAAAAATCTTTCAGCTCCTGCGCGATGTCGGCCAGCGTCTCGGTGACGGCGGCGGAGGAGCCGGTGCGGTCGTCGGCGAGGAAATTGCAGTTTTGGAACCAGATGACTTTGCCGCCGCCGAAAAAGGGCAGGGTTTGGAGTGCTTCGCGCAGTTTGGCGAGGGCCTTGAGCGCTTCACCGCTGTTGCCGACGGCGGCGTCGATGATCTCATGGTCCATGCCGCCGAGTTCTTCGGTCCATTTCTGGTAAACCTCCCGGGCGCGTTGTTTGACGGCGAATTCGTCTTCACCAAAGACAAGCAATACCGGGGCGGCAGATTTGGCGGCGGCGGGCATTTTATGAAGGAGGGAACATCCAACATCCAACATCCAACAACGAACATCCAATGCGGGAGCTAGTCGCGATTCTGGAGTGATTTCCCGTCATTTGATGGCCAAGTTTGCAGGAAGAATCTACTCGGACTCGCCGGCTTCGCCAGCATCCGTGCCGGTTTCGTTGATGCGGTCGAGGACTTCGCTCATGTCTTCGACCTGTTCGAAAAGAGCGTGGGTGACGTAGATCGGACGTTTCTGCGCGGTGGCGAGCGCGAGGCAATCGCTCGGGCGCGCGTCGATTTCGACAATCTTGCGGGCAAGTTCGTTTTGCTGCTGCAAAATCAGGCGCGCGAAGTAGGTGGAATTTTTCAACTCCGTGATGACCACGCGTTCGACGGAAATGGTGAACCCTTTGAAAATGCTTTGAATGAGATCGTGCGTGAGGGGACGCTCCTTGGGGGTGTCGCGCAAAAACATGCTGATGATGGCTCCCATCTGAGGCTCGACGTTGATGACGAAGACTTTTTCGTCGTTCCCGACGAAAAGAGCGCAGCCACTGTTTGCCGGCAGAATACCCCGTATCTGTACCGGCAGTACGTCGTTCTTCATAACCACAGTGTATTGCGCAAAATGGAAAAAACAAGTCCGGGACAAACCCGAAATCGATCTGCGGCGTGGGATAAACGACCCAGGCAGGGTGGGGAAATTCCAAGCTCCAATATCCAAGTTCCAGAGATGCTCCAAACTCCAATTTCGAATCGCGTACGGCCGCGTTTTGGGGAGCTTTCGCAGTTGAGTTGCGCTCTGGCCGGCGGGACGCCGGCGGTCCCAGGCTAGGCTTCGGCGATAGCGACCAGGCTTTGGCCGAGGGGTGGCCAGACGAGATTTGATTCCAGGCCGAAGCCGATGGGGAAAATGGCGCGGTCGAAAAAACGGACGGCAGCGGGGTTGAATTTCCGCTGGGCCATTAATTTGAAACTGAACCACCAGGCGAAGTAGCCGATGAAGTTGAAATAGTGCAGATCGAGAATTTTGAAGCCGGCGGTTTCGAGTTTGTGCCGGAGGTCGTCTCGCGAATAGCGGCGGTGGTGGCCGAAATCGATCTCGATCGGCGCATAAATTTCCTGACGCGCGGGCACGAACAGGCAGAGCCGCCCGTGTTGCTGTTTCAGCATGCGGGAATAAATTTTCAGTTCCTCCTGATCTTCGCGGATGTGTTCGAGGACGTTGATGCTGACGATGCCGTTCCAGGGGCCGGGATCGGAAATGGCGGTAATGATGCCTTCCACCAGCGGTTGGTTGGGCAGCGCTTTGCGAAATTCGGCGCAGAAGCGCGGGTCCGGTTCGACGGCGAGCAGGTGCTTGATGGCGGCGAGTTGGCGGAGTTGCTCAGTAAATTGGCCGCAACCGGCGCCAATTTCAATGACGCGCCCGCGCAAATGAGGCGCGAACAATTTCAGCAACGCGCGGCGATAGTTGTTCGCCTCGCGCAGGGCGTTGAATTCAAAATCGTCGGTGCTGGCGCTTTCGTTCGGGCGCTCGCTCATGGGCGTGAAAGAAAATTGTATTTAATAATGCACCACAAGGCGCGGACGCCGTCGCGCCAGCCGATTTTTTTTCCTTCCTGATAAGTGCGGCCGCGGTAGGAAATGGATACTTCGTAAATGCGCAAATTCATCCGCGCGACTTTGGCGGTGATTTCCGGCTCAAAACCGAAGCGGCTTTCCTGGATGTTGACTTTTTGAATCACTTCCCGCCGGAACGCTTTGTAGCACGTTTCCATGTCGGTCAGGTTCAAGTTGGTGGCCATGTTGGAGACCGTGGTCAGAAATCGGTTTCCCAGCGAGTGCCAGTAATAGAGCACGCGGTGCAGTTCCGAGCCGATGAAGCGCGAGCCGAACACGACATCCGCCTGGCCCGCCAGCATGGGTGAGATCAACCGGTAATATTCCGTCGGATCATATTCCAAATCCGCGTCCTGGATGATGACAAATGGGCAGTCGGCGCTGGCGAAACCGGTTCGCAAGGCCGCGCCTTTACCCTGGTTGACCTCGTGCCGAGTTAGCGAGATGCGGTCGTCGGTGCGCGCGATGGCCTGCAAGTGTTCCCAGGTGTTGTCGGTGGAGCAGTCGTCCACGATGATCAACTGTTTCACCGGGCTTTGCGCTAAAACGAGTTTGATGATTTCCGTGACGGTGGCGCCCTCGTTGAAGACGGGCATGACAATGGAAACGCAGGGTTGGATGTCAGTGTTGGATTTTATGATGTCGCGCATGTGGTGATGCGTGGAATACCGATTTTGCGGGGAAACGCTTGCGAGATTGTCGTCAACGACCTGAGGTATTGCGGCGGTGTCATTGGGTTCCGCGGATTTCGGGAGCGCGGCGGGAGCGGAATCGTTGTCCACCAGCCAAATCGCCATGGCGCCGAAAAAACAGGCGGTGAAAAACGGATAAAAATAGCGACCCATAATTTCGCCGGAAAAGTCGATGACTTCGTTCACGTTGCCTTGCATGACGGCGAGGCAGGAAATGATGAACGAAAGCGCGAGAATTTGGCCGACAATGACAAACAGCAAGGCACTCAGGGCGAGGCGGCTCCCCGGCTTTTTCCAAAAGGTAAGGCCCACGAGGATTAATAATATCCAGGGCAACACAGAGAGCTCGGGACCGGCGAAGGTATTTCGGCCCTGCCATTTGCCGATGTAGTGCAGGTGATTTTTATCGGGAGACTCCCACTTAAAAAAGCCGGGGTCAAAAAACCGGTTGCCGATTCCCAGAAGGAGTGTCTGCGGGACCCGGCGGAGCGCTCCGGCGGGTGTTGCGGCAGCATCGTGAAGCCAGTGCGCCTCCGGATAAAGCACCGGTTTTTCCAAACGGGTGACACCATACGGCAGGAGGAAGCAAGCCGCGACCACCACCGCTTTCCAGATCAGGGGATTCTTTAACCATCCACAGCGCCAGCAGTACAGTGAAAGCGGGATCGCCCAAAGAATCGCATACACAATGCCTTCCAGTTTGGTGGCCGCGCAGCAACCCAGCGCAAGCAATCCCGCGGCGAGCACGCGCGGACTCTTGCGGATAAAGGAAATGACGAGCAACAGCGCCGCCATGCTCACACAAAAGAGAAGCGGTATGGTGGCTCCTTCCTGCGCCAGGAATCGCTCCGTGGCGGGAAGGTAACAGAGCAGGACGATCATTAAAATGGGAGCCGGATGCGGCTTGCGCCAGATTTGGCCAATCGAGAAAATGGCGCCGCACAATGCGAGGACCATCCAGAAGGGCCAGACTTTTATGACGAATTCATCCACGCCATTCACCGCGCCGTAGGTCAAGGTGTACACACCAGGCACCAGCCAGGGGTAGTCCATATGCGTGTACGCCAAATTGGAAGTGTGAAGTATGTTCAGAAAAGCCTTCCCGTGATCGAAATAAAGAATCCGCGCTTTCAACAGCCAAAAGGCGCCGGCATCAAATTCGTGCACGCCATCCACGAGGTTGAGGCGGCCATAGGCACCCAGGAGCAACACGACGGGAATAAGCATCAACAGCCAAAGATGGCTGATGCGAAAATGAATCGGCTTGAGGCCCGCAAGAATTTTCAGCACGAGGACAACAGCTTCGACCAGAGCCCACGCGAAAATGGTCCACGCGAGGAAAGCGCACCAGCTTAGACCCACGACCGACCCGAATAGGATGCTTTGGGTGAACACGAACATACCCACGCACATGCCCAGCGCGAAGCGAAGGCCGAAGGTAAATTCTTCATCCAGTTTTTTGCCGAGGAGGAGGCGGGCGATCCGCATTCCGACCAGCGCGGTGGCGGGAGGGAGGAGGAACGCAAGCAATTCGTTCATTGCTTCGGCACTCCTTTTTCGTTCAAGGAAAACGTCACGACGTTGCCGTTTGAGTCGAGTTTCATCTGCAGGTCGTAGCCGTTCGACCGGAGTTGGTCGGGAGAGAAACAATCGACGCCCCTGAATCCATCGACCAGATAATCGGCTTTGTGATCGAGAGAGATTTCTACTTCATGGGGAAACAAAAACGTCCGGGCGAAAAAGTAAGGATAGAGGCGATCGTTGGGACCAATGACTCCGGAAAAAAAGATCTTCGCTTCCGGGGGCAATCGCCGATCCAAGTCGCGAAAATAGGCAGCACCAATAAGAAAATCGCGGGTTTCGGGTTTGGCGAGGATGTCTGTCCGGTGGCGCTCCAGCGCCTGAAAAAAACGGAGTTGCTGGGGCGTGAGTATGAAGGCCACTCCCGCCGCGAGAAGTGCTGTCATCACCCACACCGGCCATCGTGGGCGGGGTTTTTCGGATGCCCCCAGAGTCGAGTCGTTTGTTTTTGGCTCTGACATCGTCTGATTGGAGGCGATTATCTATGCGATTGAGGAGAACTCAAGCGCTGTTTATTTCCACAGTCAGTAGTCAGTAGTCCGTAGACCGACCGGCTCGCGGGAACGGTCCTGGCGGACGGCGACACCCGCCAGCTTCTCTTTTGGTCACGCGGCGGGCGCGGGCGATGGGCTTTGAGTGGAGGCGAATTGCGCGGGATCGTAATTCAGGTACGGACCGAGCCAGCGTTCGGCTTCCTCCAGGGACATCCCTTTTCGGACGTGGTAATCGAGCAATTGATCGCGGCCGAGTTTGCCGACGGCGAAATATTTCGAGTCCGGATGCGCGAAATACAATCCGCTCACGCTGCTGCCGGGCCACATGGCGTAGCTTTCGGTAAGCTTAATGCCAGCGACTCGCTCGACGTTGAGCAATTCCCAAAGGATTTTCTTCTCCGTGTGGTCCGGCGAAGCCGGGTAACCCGCGGCGGGGCGGACGCCGCGATATTTTTCCTCGAGGAGATCTTCGGGCGAGAGGTTTTCGTTTTTGCCGAAGCCCCATTCGCGCCGCACTCTTTGATGCAGGTATTCGGCGAAGGCTTCCGCCAAACGGTCCGCCAGCGCTTCCGCCATGATGGCGTTGTAGTCGTCGTGATCTTTCTTGTATTGTTCCACGATCCTCTTGAGGCCGTGCCCGCTCGTGACTGCAAAGGCTCCGAGATAATCCTGGTGTCCGCGCGGCGCGATGAAATCCGCGAGGCACCAATTGGGAGTGCCGTCCGTTTTTTCGATTTGCTGGCGGAGGAAATGGAACGTGGTCAGGACTTTGGTGCGTGATTCGTCGGTGTAAAGTTCAACATCATCTCCCACGCGATTGGCCGGGAAAAATCCATAAGCCGCTTTTAGTTGAAGCAATTTCTGATCGATAATTTCATCCAGCAATTGTTCCGCGTCGGCGAACAATTTGCGCGCTTCTTCGCCGTGTTTTTCGTGATTCAGGATCGAGGGATACCTGCCGCGCAATTCCCAGGTGTGGAAGAAAGGAGACCAATCGATGAATTTGCGAACGATGGGCAGCGGATCGTGCGCCAGACCCACGCCGCCGGTGAATTCCGGTTTCGGCAAATTGTCGAATTTGACCTGGGGCGCGTTGGCGCGGGCCTGCTCGAGGCTGACCAGTTTTTGCTGGTGGCCGGCGTGGTGGCTGCGGAGGCGAGTGTATTCTTCACGAATCTGCTCGGCGAATTTCGGCTTGTGCTCGGCGCTGATAAGATTGCTGACGACCGGCACGGCGCGGGACGCGTCGAGAACGTGAACCACGGGCTCGGTGTAGCTCGGAGCGATTTTAACGGCGGTGTGCGCTTTGCTGGTCGTGGCGCCGCCGATGAGCAGTGGCAGCTTGAGCCCTTGTCGTTGCATTTCGCGCGCGACGTGAGTCATTTCATCCAAAGACGGCGTGATCAATCCGCTGAGGCCGATGATGTCGGCTTTGTGTTCGCGCGCAGCGTCGAGGATTTTTTCGCACGGCACCATGACGCCGAGGTCGATGACTTCGTAATTGTTGCACGCGAGCACGACGCCGACGATGTTTTTGCCGATGTCGTGGACGTCGCCTTTGACGGTCGCGAGGACAATTTTGCCTTGCGCGCGGGTTTCTTTGCCGGCGGCTGCGGCGGCTTGTTTCTCGGCTTCCATGAACGGTTGGAGGTATGCCACGGCCTTTTTCATCACCCGCGCCGATTTGACGACTTGCGGCAAAAACATTTTGCCCGCGCCGAACAAATCGCCGACGACACTCATGCCGTCCATGAGCGGTCCTTCAATGACGGTCAAGGGGCGTTGATATTTCTGGCGGGCTTCTTCGGCATCGGCCGCGATGTAAGTATCGATGCCCTTGACGAGGGCGTGCGCGATGCGCTCTTCGATGGTGCCTTTGCGCCATTCCTCTTCTTTTTTCTCGCTGGCTTCGGTTTTTGTGCCAGCGGCCTTCAGTTTTTCGCCGTAGTCGACGAGGCGTTCGGTGGAGTCGGGGCGGCGATTGAGCAGTACGTCTTCGACGAGTTCCTTCAGCTCCGGTTTGATTTCCTCGTAAACTTCCAGCATGCCGGCGTTAACGATGCCCATGTCGAGCCCGGCTTGAATGGCGTGAAAAAGAAACGCGCTGTGCATCGCTTCGCGGACGATATTGTTGCCGCGAAACGAGAAGGAAATGTTGCTGATGCCGCCGCTGACTTTGGCGTGCGGGAGATTTTTCTTAATCCAGCGCGTGGCTCCGATGAAGTCCACGGCGTAATTATTGTGCTCCTCGATGCCCGTCGCGACGGTCAGCACGTTGGGATCGAAAATGATGTCCTCCGGCGCGAAACCGATTTCCTGCGTGAGAATATCGTAACAGCGTTTGCAGATGGAAGTCTTGCGCTCGAGTGAATCGGCCTGGCCCTTTTCATCGAAGGCCATGACGACCACCGCCGCGCCGTAACGCAACACTTTTCGCGCCTGTTCCTTGAACTTGGCTTCGCCTTCCTTGAGCGAAATGGAATTCACGATGCCTTTGCCCTGGATGCATTTCAGGCCGGCCTCGAGAATTTCCCATTTCGAGGAATCGACCATGAACGGGACCTTGGCGACTTCGGGCTCGCTGCCGAGCAGGTGCAGGAAACGATTCATGGCGGCGACGCCATCGATCATCGCTTCGTCCATGCAAATATCGATGACGTTCGCGCCGTTATCGACCTGTTGCCGCGCGATGGCGACCGCGTCCTCATATTTGCCTTCCTTGATGAGCTTGGCGAATTTCGGCGATCCGGCGACGTTCGTGCGCTCGCCGATCATGAGGAAGTTGCCGATTTGCTGCGTGAACGGTTGCGAACCGGACAGGCGCAAAGGAAGGGCCGCGCCGGTGGAGAATTTGGTTTCGTCCTTCGGCTGGCGCGGCGGGCGATTCGCGAGCGTTTTGGCAATGGCCGCAATGTGGTCGGGCGTATTGCCGCAGCAACCTCCGGCGATATTTACCAGATTGCTGTCGGCGAATTCACCGAGGAAACGTCCCATGTCCTCCGGCTTCAAATCGAAGCCAGTCGGCGAAAGGGGATTGGGCAATCCGGCGTTGGGATAGCATGAGATGAACGCGTCGGATTTTTCGCCAAGCTCGGAGAGGAACGGCCTCATCAAATCCGGGCCGAGCGAGCAGTTCAATCCCACGGCCAGAGGCTTCACGTGTTTAACAGCGTTCCAAAAAGCCTCCACGGTCTGCGCCGAAATCATGGTTTCACCGCCGCGACCGACCGCTGCAGAAATCATGATCGGCAAATGCTTGCGGTCTTCTTCAAAAACTTCCTGGATCGCGACGAGGGCGGCTTTGGCGTTCAGCGAGTCGAAAATGGTTTCGACGAGCAACAGGTCTGAGCCGCCGGCAATGAGCGCGCGCACCTGGCGTTTGTAATCGGTTTTGACCTGGTCAAACGTGACGACGCGAAAACCGGCGTCATCCGCATCCGGTGAATTCGAAAGCGAAACGGTCAACGGCCCAACGGCGCCGGCGACGAAACGCGGGCGGCCGGTTTTGTTCGCGATGCGATCAGCCCATTCGCGGCATTGGCGCGCGGATTGTTCGTTAATTTCCCACGAAAGATCCGCGAGAAACTTGTCATCGATGACGCGTTGGTAAAACGCGGGGTCTTTGCGGCCGCCGGTTTCGCGCGGGTCGTCCACGAAGAATTCGCTCTGGCCGATGTTCGTGGCGGAAAAAGTATTGGTCTCGATGATGTCCGCGCCGGCTTCAAGGAAGCGCCGATGAATGTCGGTAATGACATCCGGGCGTGTCAGGGAATAAATGTCGCCGTTGTTTTTGAGATCTTTTTTAACGCCTTTGAACCGTTCGCCGCGAATGTCTGTTTCGGTCAAGCCATAGGTGCGGATGGTGGTGCCCATCGCGCCGTCGATGATGGCAATGCGTTCGCGAAGGATGCGTTTCAGTTGTTCAGAGTTGTCAGTCATCGGCTGCGACAGAGTTATTTCTGTCGAGACGTTAACGGAATTCCGTCGGAGATGCAACTAAAAAATCAACGCATCTGGATATGATGATATGTAGTATGATCAACTAAAGCCTATGGAAGAGCTTTGGGTTAAAACATTGCATGTTAAGGCTTTGCTGACTGGGAATTGAAGGTCGGAAATGAAACGGACTGCATTTCAATCATTCCCAGGTCGAAGGGAGCGTTGTTGTCCGCAGGAGGAGGCACGGTCACGTTGTGTGCGGAATTGAATACAGTGATGTTCGCCGGTATCTGGTTGGGGCTGGTGACGTGGCGCATTCCGGGCTGGACGTCGAATTCGTATTCCCCGGGGGGAACATCCTCAACGCGGAAGGAACCGTCAGGTAGCAACGTGGCCGCGAACAGCACATTATTTTTTGTGGCGGCCTGGAATTCCTCGGATTCGATAACGGCCTGGCGTTCCTCAAGAGTTTTGGCGGAACGCATTTTTGCCATCATCTTGGCGGTGGGTGAGCGTAGAGTTGCCTGGCAGTCTGCGAAGTCCACCGAGTTCGTGCCGCTGAAAGTCAATTTGCCCGTCACCGTTCTGCCTTCACTGGCGAAATCAAAAATAGTGGGCTCGCCGGCTTTCACATTGATGGTGCTCAAAACGCGATGCATGTAGCTATTGACGTTGCCCATGTGGACGAGGCGCGCAACTGTTTGCATGTAGCTATCGCCGTTGCCCATGTGGACGAGGCGCCCAACTGTTGTCTCGCCCGGCGGCACAAAAGAGACGGCGAAGTGCCCGTGTTCATCCGTTTTCGCCTCAAACGAGTTCAAGTCATAGTCGAGGGGGCTTGCCGGCTGGGAGTTAACGGTTCCGTTGGTGCTATTTTTTTGGCTGACTTGAAATGGCTGCCTTACCGGTTGGATCACGACTGTTTCATTGCTGCCCGGATGGTGATTGATCTGGAGCGTACCTTCCACACGTCCCCATTGTTGAAGGATGATTTGTGGTGATGCTTTGAACGCATCGAGGGAAACCTGGGCAAATCCTTCTTCACTGGCCGCCACGAGGGATTGGCCACCTTCGTGCATGGGCAGGGTAAAGCTTCCGTCCGGGCCTGAACTCACCATGAGACCGTTTTCGCGCAGGTCGTTGCCGGAAAGAGTTCCCTTGCCAAGGGCAAGATACGTTCCTTCGACTTGCAAAGCGATCTTCACGTCAGCCGCCGGCAGGCCGCTCGGCAGCAGGACAAAACCTTTCAGATCGGCGCCGGGAATGCGTTTCGGAGGCGGCGGAGCGCGGAAAGTGTCCGCCGACTCAGTCACGCGGTCCGAGGCGTTCACCTGGAGATCGAGCGTTTGGCCGGGTTTGACTTCAATCTGCTGGAGCGGTTCATTACGCCATGACTGGCCATTCATCGCGACTCGGTAGGAAAGCTGCAATGGCCCCGGGGGCACGCCCTCGAAACTGAAATGGCCTTCTGAATCGGTGGTGGTGTAATTGTTCAAATTGATGCGCGGCAGACCGCGGCCGGCTTTATCTATGAAGGACAGGTCCAGGTCTTCGTTCGTGCCGGGTCCGGAGGCTCGTTTCAAACTGCCGGTGATTTTTCCGAACGGTTGAAGCCGAATCTCGGGATGGGCGGCAAGTTCATCGAGGCTCACGACGGTAAATCCGTTGGGGGAGGATGCCGCTACTTTTTTCATTCCCCATTCCGGCTTGAATTGGAAGTGACCGCTGGCGTCGGCGCGGTTTGTGAGATTTTCGTTCCAATAAGCGGCCAACTCGCCTTTGGAATTGAGTGAAACTTGATCCGTGCCATCGCAGAGCAGAACAAGCGTGGCGCCTGCCGCCGGTTTGCCGTCGACATCAAGAACGATGCCGGACGGACCGGTGCCTTTGGTCAAGGCAAGATCTGCGCTTTTTGAATCTTCAGGCACGAGGGTAATGCTCCCGGGAAGGTATCCGTCGGCTTCTATTTTCAGCAATGGCTGGGCCACTCGTTTGTTCACGTAAACGAGATAAGAGCCGTTGGTGCCTTCGACTGATTGAAGCTGCTCCCAGCGGACGCGGTCGAAGCTATCGTTTCGGCCGGGGGTGACGCGAAACGAAGCGAGCGGCTCTTTTGTTTCGCCATCCACCACGCGTCCGGAAATGGTCCAATCACCGGCATGATCCATCCCTCCCTCAGCGCCGCGGAGCGGACGGTTCTGCGGCAAATCAGCTTCAGTAATACCGCCACCGAAATCAGGACGAACGGTTGGTCCTTTTTCGAGCAGGTAAACCAGGCCGGTGATGTCATGATCGACGCGCCCGCTTAAAAAAATGAGATTCATTCGGTCCAGGCTCTTATTCTGCGCGGAGATACGATAGCCGTTCACCCGAATGCCGAGCGTGACTGTTCCGGACGGGACGCCGGTAGTGTCGAAGTCGCCGTTTTTGTCGAGTGTGAGCGCCATGGAATCCGACACATCCTGACGACCAACCACCACCCGGGTTTTTGGTGGCACCGGTTGGCCATCTGCTAACACGACGCGGCCTTGCAGGCGATGCGCCGGGCCGACGATCAAATCGCCGATTTCAGTCGCTTGCCCGTCGGCGGCGGTATGGATTTTCTGAACAGGCACCGCGCCGAATTCCTTCGTGGTGCTCATGGTGGTGTAAATGTAGAAATCCGCATCCGGCGGGAGATTCACAAACGTGAACGCACCGTTGGCTCCTGTGCCAACCTGATAACTGCCGAGATAATGTCCGGCGCTGCGATCGACGGGCGAGACGCCGACAGCCACGGCGTTCAACGGTTTGCCTCCGAGCAATACGCGACCCGTGAGTGACGCGCCTTGTGTCAGAGTGAACTCGTGGTGTTCGCCGCTGGAAAGTTTCGAATAGGATTTCAGCGCGAGCCCGCGGGCTTCGATTCTAATGTCCATCATGTCAAAGGGATTTTGGGAGGTAATGGAAAATTCACCGTTGGCGTCAGTCACTGCCATGGGATCCATGCCGTCGATCCTGCCGTAGCGGCCGCCGCCGTCTTTGCTTTCGATGCCAATCATTTCCACGGTGGCACCTTCCAGCGGATTGCCCTTTGCGTCCACGATGCGTCCGCGCAGGCTGCGATCGGGTGTGGCATCGGCCGCAGTGACCGGCTCGAGTTCGATGGCCACCGGCCCCTTGGCGGGATCCACAGTGGAAACGAATTTCGGTTTATAACCTTTCGCCGTCGCGAGGACGCGAAACGTGAGCTGCGGATTCAGGGATTTAATTTCAAATGCGCCCTCCGAATCGGCGGTGGCGCTTTTGCTGCAATCCGCATACGAAGAAGGAGAAAGCGCGCTGGAGCCAACCTTGGGTGTGGCCGTTGAGATGAATATCGTCGCGGAAAGCGGGCCGCCGCCTTTGGCGCGGACGCTGCCGTGTAGGTCGGGGCGCGGCGCGGTGCCGGAATCTTCTTCGGGCAAATTGAGGGGCGCGTTGCCGCTGGAAACCGGGGGAGAGGTAGTTGCGGCCGGAGTCACGGAAGCAGGTGGATTTTCTGTTTGCGCATCGGTCAAGGTCGCAACCGCGATGGCCGTTACCAGCAGGAGAGCCAAGGCGGACCAGCGCCCCGGCCTTTTGAAATTGGCGATCATCAGGATGCGGCGGCGCATTTGTTTTTTATCTTCCAGAATGCCGACCAATCCGGGAATAGCTGCCGGATGGCTCAGGCCTTCCAGCAGCTTCACCACGGTTTCTCCGTAGCAAGTCCCCGTTTTCTCCCCGGCGTGCACTAAGGCAAGTTCGTCGCAGGCCAGCTCGCGATCGGAACGCAAACGGGCAAAGCCAAGCCAGATGAGCGGATTGAACCAGTGCGCGATTTGCAAAGCGGTGATGAGCCAGTTCAGCCACAGGTCGCCGCGTTTCACGTGAGCCAGTTCGTGCAGGAAGACGTAGCGCAGTTCATTCCGGCTGAATTTTTCGGTGAAGCCGATTGGCAAAAGCAGGCGCAACCGGAAAAGCCCGAACAGCGCGGGACTTCCTATCGCGTCGGTTTCCAATATTTCGATCCGGCGCGTTACACCAAACTCGCGCTGGCAATCCCGCAATAGATCAACCGACGACGATTCAGCAGGAACGGTTGAGTGCGATAGCCGCCATTGAAATCGGAGTATCTGCGCCATGACAAAGATTGCGAGCAACGCCATGCCCGCAAGCCAGCTCACAATGGCAGCGGGAAGAATCAGATCGCGATAATTTCGGCTGTGGGGCAGGGGAGCAGTCGGCGCTGTCGAAGAAGCTTTCTCGAATGGCGTAACCGCGGGTTGGGCGGAAGCCACTTCCGGTTGGGTGTTTGGCGCGACGATATTGTTCACCACAAAAAGCGTGTTTGACCTCATCCTGATTTGAGCTTTTTGCTGCGGGTGTGAAAGGGATTGAGTCGTCTGATAATACGGTGTGGTCGAAACCGGGTGGAAATAATTGAAGAGGCTGACGGCGCTTTGCGGGCCGACCGGCAAAAGCAATCGCACGAGCACCACCCACCAGAGAGCGAAGCGCCAGCGACTGGTAAGTTGGCGGCGGAAAATCCATTGAACGAGCAAAACCAACACGACCAGCAACCCTGCCTGCAATGAGTGATTTAGCAGCCAGGTGAGGAATTCTTCTGTTCGGGAATGTGAGTTCATTTCTCTTCCGATTTTTTCAAGAGCTGTTTGAGTTCGGCGATTTCCGCGGGCGAGAGTTTCCGCGTTTCCGCAAAGTGAGCGAACATCGGCTTCAACGACCCGCCAAAGACACGACCGAGAAACGATTCACTCTCGGCGGCGACGCATTCAGCTTCGGTGAGCAGGGGGCGGTAAATATAAGAACGGCCTTCCTTGCGAAAACCAAGCGCTCCTTTTTTGACGAGGCGATTTAAAAGCGTCTTGACCGTTTTGGGATGCCAATCGTCGCGTGTGGAAAGGGCATCAATAATATCCTGGGCGGGCAGGGGAGATTGGAGCCAAAGGACTTTCATGACCTCCCACTCGGTATCGGAAATGCGCGGTTTCTGGTTCATACCTTGGATTACAAATGTAATTCGTAGTAACGATTACGCCTGTAATCGATGAAAGGCAAGAAAAATCTCGAAAAATATTCTGGGAAATTTCTTGAGTGCGTCCGCGCTGCAATTGTAGCGGCGTCCTCGCTTGCGAGTTCCGGCACCGTTCCGGTGCTGGTGGGCGGATGCAAATCCAGCCGCAGAAGTCGTGTGCGAGGCGCCGCCGGCACTCGCAGCCGAGACGGCCGCGTTACATTTGATGGCCGCCCCGTTTTTTCCTCACTCGTTCGTTGACTCTATTAGCCCCTCTGTTATGGTCCCTGCCGCGTTCGGCGGAATTCTTCCAATTTAAGAACCCGGCGGTAGCGTTGAACTGATATCTAATTAATTTATGGCAAAAGCACCCAAGTCTGGAAAATACGTTTATTCATTCGGCGGCAAAAAATCTGACGGCGACGGCAGCATGAAGCCGTTGCTCGGCGGCAAAGGCGCGAACCTCGCTGAGATGAGCCGCATCGGTTTGCCGGTGCCTCCCGGATTCACCATCACCACGGAAGTTTGCACCTATTACTACGCGAACAAACGCACCTATCCCAAGGTGCTCGATGCGCAGGCTCGCGCAGGCATCGCGGCGATCGAAAAAATCATGGGTGTGAAGTTCGGCGATAAGAACGCGATGCCGTTGCTGGTCTCGGTCCGTTCCGGCGCGCGCGATTCGATGCCCGGCATGATGGACACGATTTTGAACCTCGGCTTGAATGACGAGACGGTGCTGGCGTTGGTGAAGGCCACGAAAAATGAACGTTTCGCGTGGGACTGTTATCGTCGTTTTATCCAGATGTATGGCGACGTCGTCATGGGCGTGCAGAAGCGCGCCGGTGAAGACCATGAGCCGTTCGAAGTGGCGATTCACGCGCTAAAGCACGATCGTTATCGTCATGACATCGACGACACCAAGTTGACGGTGGCTGATTTGAAGGAAATGGTGAAGCGTTTCAAGGCCCTGATCAAGGAACGCACCAACGCGGAATTCCCGCAGGATCCGTGGAAGCAATTGTGGGGTTCGGTCGGCGCCGTATTTGGTTCGTGGATGAACGACCGCGCGATTGTGTATCGCCGCAAATATAATATTCCTTCCGAATGGGGGACCGCGGTAAACGTGCAGGCGATGGTTTACGGCAATACCGGCGAAAACTCGGGATCGGGCGTGGCGTTCACGCGTGACCCGGCGACCGGCGAAAAAGTTTTCTACGGCGAATTCCTCATCAACGCTCAGGGCGAAGACGTCGTGGCCGGCGTGCGCACTCCCGAACCGGTGAAACGGTTGAAGAACGAGATGCCCGCCGCGTATGCGGAATTGGACAAAGTCCGCAATACGTTGGAAGCGCATTTCAAGGACGTGCAGGATTTCGAATTCACGATCCAGGAAGGCAAGCTGTTCATGCTCCAGACCCGCAACGGCAAACGCACCGGCCTCGCGGCCGTTCGTTTCGCCATCGAGATGGAAAAGGAAAAGCTCATCGATTGGAAGACGGCGATCAAACGCGTCCCGGCCGATCAGCTCGACCAGGTGCTGGCGCCGGTGTTCGATCGCCAGGCCGTGAAAGAAGCCAAGGTCATCGCGAAGGGTTTGCCGGCCGGTCCCGGTGCGGCCTCCGGCAAGATGTATATGAACGCGGACCGCGCAGTTGCGGCGGCGGACAAGGGCGAGCGCGTGTTGCTCGTTCGTAATGAAACCTCGCCGGAAGATTTGCGCGGCATGATCGCGGCGGAAGGCATTTTGACTGCGAAAGGCGGCGTGAGTTCGCATGCGGCGTTGGTGGCGCGGCAGATGGGCAAGGTTTGCGTTTGCGGCGCGGCGGCATTGCATATCGATTACACCGCCAAGACGATGACCGTTGACGGCCAAACCTTCAAGGAAGGCGACTACCTCTCGATCAGCGGCACGGTCGGCGAAGTTTACCCGGGCGAAATCAAGACGGCGGCTTCGGAAGTGGTGCAAGTGCTCGTTGAGAAATCACTCGACCCGAAGGAAAGCCAGGTCTATCAGAATTTCAAGAAGCTGATGGATTGGTGCGCGAAGGTGACGAAGCTGCAGGTGCGCACGAACGCGGACACGCCGGAACAAACTGCCAACGCGGTGGCGTTCGGCGCGACCGGCATTGGTTTGACCCGCACGGAACACATGTTCTTCGAAGGCAATCGTATCGATGCGATGCGCGAAATGATTCTTGCGGAAAATTTGGAAGATCGTAAGAAAGCGCTCGCGAAACTATTGCCTTATCAACGGGAAGATTTCGTGGGTATCTTCAAGGAATTGAAGGGCTTTCCCGCTACGATTCGTTTCCTCGACCCGCCGCTGCATGAATTCCTGCCGCACGATGAAGCCGCGCAGAGCGATCTCGCGAAGAAAATGGGCGTGCCGGTGGAGCGCATCAAGAATCGCGTGAAGGAATTGCACGAGTTCAACCCGATGCTCGGATTTCGCGGCTGCCGTTTGGGCATCGTCTATTCGGAAATCTCCGAGATGCAATCACGCGCGGTGTTCGAAGCCGCCGCTGAAGTGCAGAAAGCCGGCATCAAAGTGAAGCCGGAAGTCATGATCCCGCTCGTCGGTTTCAAACGGGAACTCGACTTGCAAGTGGAAGTCGTTCACCGCGTCGCCAAGCAAGTGATGGCGGAGAAGAAAGTGAAGCTCGATTACATGGTCGGCACGATGATCGAAGTGCCGCGTGGCGCACTCACGGCGGATGAAATCGCGCAGACGGCTCAGTTCTTCAGCTTCGGCACGAACGACCTGACGCAGACCTGCCTCGGCATGAGCCGCGACGATTCCGGCAGCTTCCTGCCGCCGTACACGGAATTGGAAATCGTGAAGAAGAATCCGTTCGCCTCCATCGACCAGACCGGCGTGGGCCAATTGATGAAGATCGCGGTGGAGAAGGGCAACGCGACGCGTCCTGGCATCAAGCTGGGCATCTGCGGCGAACACGGTGGCGATCCTGACTCGGTGAAATTCTGCCATCGCATCGGCCTGACTTACGTGAGCTGCTCACCGTTCCGCGTGCCGGTGGCCCGCCTGTCGGCCGCGCAAGCCGCGCTCGAAGACGAAGGCGCGAAGAAGGCGAAGACCGCGAAAAAGGCGAAGAAAGCAAAGAAGAAGTAATTCAATGTAGCGGCGGTCTGTGACCGCCGCTGACATTAATATTTGCGGCGCTCACAGAGCGCCGCTACAACAAAGCCGCTCCGCGAGGAGCGGCTTTTTTTATCGGCGAGAGAGGTCGCACCTAAAGGCGTGTGTTTGGTCCCAATATCAGGGCTGAAAGCCCGTAATTTTATAGCCTGGGCTGAAGCGAGTCCGACGAGCGGAGGCCCAGGAAAAGAATTGCACAAATCATCCAAGCCCCGTAAGGGCGTAACAACCATGTCGCAATCCCTTGCCAACATTATTGTGCATCTCGTGTTCAGTACCAAAGACCGCCGCCCTTTGTTGCGTAACGAGGAACGCGCGGAACTCCATGCGTACATTGCCGGTGTTTTAGAGAATCACGATTCGCCATTAATCGAAATCAATTCGGTGCGGGATCACGTTCATATTTTGTTCGCACAATCCAAAAATCACGCGCCTTCAAAAATTGTGGAGCAGATCAAAACTGCATCATCGACATGGATCAAGACGCGCCACCCGTGGTATTCAGATTTCGCCTGGCAGAGTGGTTATGGAGAATTCAGCGTAAGCCCCATACATGTCGAACCAGTTCGTGAATATATCCGCGACCAAGAAGCCCATCACAAGAAAGAAGATTTTCAAACGGAATATCGAAGGTTTTGTGAAAGGAATTGCAAACCGCTGGATGAACGGTATGCGTGGGATTGAAGATGATTTTTTCGAAGGAATAATGGAACGATGTGCCGCCCTTACAGGGCTACGGTTTTCGTCGCTTTTAACCCGGGCCTTCAGCCCGGGCTTTAAAATTGCGGGCTTTCAGCCCTCCGAATTAGTGCGCTGACATCGCGGAAATTATGTGATTTAATTTATTTTGTTTGAAAATCAAACCCCTTTCTGTCCTTCAAAGCAAATTGGCGAATTCCTGCAATTCCTTCCCGTTCAAATCGGAGACGATGCAGTAATGCAGGCCGTTCAGGTCGCGATTGATGACGGTGTAGCCGCGGCGTTCCTGAATGGTGGTTGGGACCGTTGCCTTTGTGGGCCACACGAAGGCGTTAATGGTGTGTTGATTTCGCTTATAGACGAGGGCAGCGACGGTTTGGCCTTCCAAATAATCCAGGCGGCCGCCGACTAACGGGAATCCTTGCGCGGTGAAATCTTTTACCTCCGGCGCAAAATCAATCTTCCCGTTGAACCACGGCTTCACTGTGTGCTGATCGGTGGAGACAACGTCCATCAGGTGGCCGGCCATGAGCGAACGAACGTGGCCGGAGATGGCTTCGTCGGCGAGCCGGTCGCTGCTGGAGCTGCCCGCCGGTTGGAGCATCAACGTAACGATGGCAAACCCGAGCGAGCCCAGCGCGAGCAATTGCCACATCCACGGGCGCGAGGTGCGTAGAGGCATTTCTTCTTCGGATTCAGCGGCGACGCTCTGGCGGATGCGCGCGCGCAGCGCTTCCGGCGCGCGATAGGCGAGATCGGCGTTGCGCAGATTGGCACGCAGCGATTCAAGCGAGCGTTTCATGGCGGCGCAGGCGGCGCAGTGTTGCAAGTGGCGATCCACTTCGAGACTCGGCATCAGGTCGAGTTCGCTGTCCACGTAGGCGTGGAGCAGGGGATGAATTTCGTGACAGTTCATTGCAGTTCTCCTTTCTTGGCGAGAAAATCTTGTAATTGTTTGCGCGCGCGCGCGAGGCGCGACATCACCGTGCCGATGGGCGCATCGGCGACTTCGGAAATTTCCTTGTAAGATAACCCTTCGAGTTCGCGCAGGATAAGCACTTCGCGAAATTCCGTTGGCAAATCTTCCAATGCGGCGCGGAGGACATCGCGATCGGCGTGATGCAGTGCGGAGGAATGATTTCTTAGCGCGTCCGGATCTTCGATTTCGCGCAGTTCATCCTCGGCGACAGAGACGATGGCTTGCGGGCGATTTTGTTTGAGCCAGGTGTAAGCCGTGTTGCGCACGATGGTGAGGAGCCAGGAACGGCTGTTGCCGCCGCGGAAGCCGCTGAGGAAACGGAACGCGCGGAGGCTGGCTTCCTGAGCTATGTCTTCGGCATCGTGATCATTTCCGGCCAGCCAGCGGGCCAGGTTGTAGGCCGCATCGAGGTGCGGCACCACCACCTGCTCAAACTGGCGTTGCGGGTCGGTTGCGCTCATTGTCTGCATTATTTAAAGGTAGACTGCGAGCAAGGCGATTTTATTCCCGACGGAATATTTGGAGGCAAGGTGGGTCTGGAACTGCAAATAGCAGTCTCAACACATACACACACCTATTATGAAATTAAAAAGCAAAATTCTTCAGCACGATCACAATCACGACGGCTTGGACCGGCGCGGTTTCCTCGAATGCATGGCCTGGGCGGGTACGGGCATGCTGTGGACGATGGCCGGCGGCTTGCTGGGCTCCAGCGCGCTGTCCGGGCGCGCGGGCGCGGCGGAAATCACGCGCGGCACGTTCAGTTTTGTGCAAATCAGCGATTCGCACATTGGCTTCAACAAGGATGCGAACAAGGACGTGGCGGGCACCTTGAAAGAAGCGATCGCGCGCATCAATGCGCTGCCGGAGCGGCCGGATTTCATTCTGCACACAGGCGACCTGACGCACCTGGCGGAAGACGAGGAATTCGACACGCTTGATCAACTGCTCAAGAGCGTGAAGACTCAGCAGATTTTTTATGTGCCTGGCGAACACGATGTGCTTGGCGATAACGGAAAAAAATATCTCGAGCGTTTCGGCAAAAACACCAAGGGACGCGGCTGGTACAGTTTTGATCATAACGGCGTCCATTTCATCGGGCTGGTGAACGTGATGGACATCAAGGAAAACGGGCTCGGTATTCTCGGCAATGAGCAATTGGAATGGCTGGAGGATGATTTGAAGGGGCGGACGAGTTCGACGCCGATCGTGATTTTCGCGCACATTCCGCTCTGGACGGTTTATCCGGAATGGGGCTGGGGCACGAGCGAGAGTGCGCAGGCGTTGAGTTACCTGAAACGTTTCGGATCGGTGACGGTGCTCAACGGGCACATTCATCAGACAATGAAAAAGGTGGAGGGGCACGTGACGTTTCACACGGCGATGTCGACCGCGTTTCCACAACCGGAGCCGGGCAAAGCGCCGAAGCCGGGTCCAATGAAGGTGGATGCGGGCAAGTTGCGGGATTATCTCGGCATCACGGAAGTGAGTTACACCGAAGGGAAGGGAGCGTTGGCGGTGGTGGATGCGACGTTGGCTTGAAAAGGGGAAACATCGAACATCGAACGCTGAACGCCGAACGTCCAGTAATTACGGAGTGTCGATCTCGTAACAAAATGAAAGTGTGTAATAACTTATTGTATTTAGTCCTGTGTGTATTGGGACTGGGGCTGGTGAATTCCGTCGCCGGGGAGGCGCCGGCGGCGGGTTCACCGGTTGCCCTCGGGCGCACGTTGTTTTTGAAAAATTGCGCGCACTGTCATGCGGAGGATGCGACGGGAGATGAAGGGCCGGATTTGCACAACTTGCACAAATCCGACGATTTCATTTCACGGCGAATTCGCAACGGCGTCAAAGGCGAGATGACGGCATTCGGCGAAAAGTTTTCGCAGGATGACGTGAAGGCGTTGATTGCGTATTTGAGAACGCTGAAGTGAGCTCACTTGCGTGGCTGGTGTTTGCTCCGATGGTCTTGCCAAAGGATGTTCAGCAGCAACCAGACCCCGCCGGCGGCCGCGGCGATGAAGCAAAGAATCGCGAGGCCGGGGTAACCAAAAATGTGAAAACTTGTATCCACGCGCATCAGCAGTGCCGCGCCAACAATGAGCGCGGCAAGGATGAGCCCGGTGGTGATGCGATTGGCGACTTTCTGGAAGCCGTCCATCAGGAAATGCGTTTCGCTCGGCCTGACGTTCACGTTCAGCTCGGCGTTGCCGACGGCGTCGAGAATTTTATTCAGCCGCGAAGGCAATTCGCTGATGAATTGCTTCGTTTCCAGGAATGACGAAAACAGCTTTCCTTCGGTCAACGTGGATTTGAGGCGGCGATTGAGAATTTCAGCGGCGTTGCGGCGGATGGATTCATTGGGATCGAAATCCGGCGCCAGAATGCGTCCAACTTCATCGAGTTGCAGCAACGTTTTGCCGAGCAGCGTCAGTTCGATGGGCACGTAAAGGCCGGTATCGGCGGCGCTGCGGCTGACTTCGAGGAGCGCTTTGCCGATATCCATTTGGCCGAGCGTATTGGAGCGTTGCTCGGCAACCAGTTGGCCGACTTTGTGGCGGAATTGCGTTTCGTCGAAATTACTCGCGACCTCGCTGATGCGGATGGCCACGTCGGCAGCCTGATCGCTATCGCCTTCGCTGACGGCGAGGAGAAATTTCAACAGGCTCTCCTGCATCGCGGGTGTCGTGTAGCCGACCATGCCGAGATCGATCAGGGCAATCTTGTGATCGGTCGTCAGAAAAACATTTCCGGGATGCGGATCGGCGTGGAACGTGCCATCGAGCAGGACTTGTTTCAAATAGGCGTGAAAAAATTCCTCCGCGAGAGCCTGGCCGTCAAAATCCATGCGCGCCAGCGGGCTCAGTTCCGTGATCTTCGTGCCCTCGATGTAGTCCATCGTGAGGACTTTGTGAGTCGTGTAGCTGTCGACGGGGAGCGGAACGCGAATTTTTTTAAATTCGCGCAGGTTGGTCGCGAGCGTTACCAGGTTCGTGGCTTCGCGGCGGTAATCGAGCTCGTTGGCGATGCTGGTTTCGAATTCCTCAAGCACTTTCACCAGTTCGTGGCGCTGGCCGAAATCGGTATGGCGATGAAGGACTTTGGCGATTTCCTCCAACGCGGCAAAATCCTCGCGAATCTGTTCGTGGATATTCGGGCGCTGCACTTTGACGACGACACTGCGCCCGTCATGCAACGCGGCGCGATGCACCTGGCCGAGCGACGCCGCGGCCATGGGCACGGGGTCAAAGTGCGAAAATAATTTGGAAATTTTCGCGCCGAGTTCGTTTTCGACAATGAATTCGACGTCCTGGTAGGGGAACGGTTTGACTTTGTCCTGCAGGCGCGCGAGCGGCTTGAGAAATTCCGGCGGCAACAAATCCGCGCGGCTGGAGAGCAATTGGCCCAGCTTGACGAAGGTCGGGCCGAGGCGCTCGAGATCGTCCGGCAGATCGTGGGCCTTGCCATTGGCAGCCTGCTCGGCGCCCGTGGGCGCGTCGGAACCGAAACGACTGCGGTTGGCGGCTTGCGAATATTTCGCGAGCAAAAATGCGATATCCTTGTAACGCTTGAGATAGTGCAGTGAGAATTTCATGAGGCGCTGGTCGAGTTTCAATTCACCATAAGTGCAGCCGGCTCGAAAACCAATAGGGTGGCTTCCTAGGGCGTTACCGTGAACCTTTTGGGGCCTTACTGCTGAATCTTCAATTGGAAGAACCGGTTGGTGGACGCAGGATTCACCGGGTCCGTGATGATGACTTGCACGTGCTCGTTCGGCGGCGAACCAATCGGGGCGGATTCGATCACAGTTGAGCCGGGAGTGTTCGTCTGCCAACCGGCGCCGGGCAGGTAAGTCATGACGTTGCTCCAGTCAGCCGGCCATCCAAATGCGGCCTGGGCGGAATACGTCAAGTCGGTGGCGGAGAGGTTGCGATTGAATTGCAGTTGAAATTGATTCGATACCGCGGTGCCAACCAGCGGCTTGTTGGTATCGGCAACGTTCGGGTCGGAGCCGAAGGCGTACTCGAGGATGTTGACGATGCCGTCGCCATCCGGGTCGGCATTGTCGCCGGCGATGGCGGAATTGGTTGCATTCGCGCCGAAGTGGTTTGCCTTCCAAAGCGCATAGGCGGTGGGCGCGGGCGTGGTGTTGGTGATCGTCAGCACTGCAGTTGATTGCCCGCCGAGATAAGCGCCGCCGGCGACATTGCTGAGCGTGAGAAAAATGGTTTTGTTCGTGCCGGCCTGGAGACTGTTCAGGAGCGTCACATTGAAGGTCTTGGAATTTGTTTCGCCGCTATTCCAACTGAGCGTGCCGCTCGTGGCGACGTAATCCTGCCCAGCGACGGCGGTGCCACCGGAGGCAGTGGCGTAATTAACCTGCACGGCGCCGGAGCTGCCGCTGATGCGATTGACCGTGATGGTTACGGAACCGGAATCCTGTTGGGCGCCGTAATTCGGAGAGTTGAATTGCAATCCGCCGCCGAGCAGGCCGAAGACGGTGAGCGCGAGCTGGGAGCCGACGTACACTTTGCCGTTGGCGATGGTGGGCGCGGTGAATTTCACGGGCGCGGCCAATTGATCACGCGTGCCGGACAGGGTGCTGTCGTAGAGTTCCGTCGAGAGGTTGGTCGCGTTCCAGGCGACCAGTATGCCGGAGCTGGAATTGGCATTTTCCAGAGCCCAAACAATCCCATTGCTCGTGCCATTCGCAGAAATGCTGGCAGTCGCGCCTGGGAAAGGAAATGTGCGACTCCCAAAGGTGCCGGGCTGATCGGGGGTGAGCGTGCCGTCGCTCAGAATGTAGCTGCGAATGACACTGTGGCTCGCGATGTAATAAATGCTTCCATTGAAATAAGACGGAGTGCTGAAGGCACTCCCGCCAATGTAGAGCGATTGCAAAATGTTGTCCGATTCGCCGCCGTTGTTATAGTGCCCGTTATCGGTGGTCATTTGGTCGCGATTCAAAAGATAGGTGTACTGCGGTTTGCCGCCGGCCACGATGAGGTGCGGGTAGGGGCCGGGCTGATCCGGAGGGAGCATGACACCGCCGGACCCGACATCAATGTCGTTGGTCCGATAGTATTGCTGGTTGTAGGGGGTGAAATAGTCCGCGACGGATAAACCATTGGCGGTGGAAAGTTTGATGATGCTGTCCCCGAATTCCGTGTTGCCGTCGAAATTTCCGTCGCCGGTTGCGAAATACAAATTTGTCTGCGAATCCACGGCGATTCCACCGTTGCCCATCCAGACGCCGCCTTCACCGGCGAGCGCGCCGAATTGTCCGGACGTGCCGTTCGGCGTCGAAACGAATATGTGGCCGGGAAGAATTTGCAGATTGCTGGCGTCAAAACCAATGATCCAGCCGTGAAAGGGATCGGTCGATGTCGTGTCGGTATATCCCGCGTAGGCCGCATACACCACGCCGCCCGCGAGTGTCAGCGCGGAGCGTTGCAATTCCTGAATAGCCTGGAAAGGCAGGACTCCGCCCGAGCTGCCCGCGCCACTGCCGGGAACCGAGGCGGCCACCACGACCGGGCTGAAGGGCTTTTCGGATCCGTCCGCGAGATTCAAGGCGTGAATGCGATGAAAATAAGTTCCGTTCTCGGACGTGAACGCATCCACGTACAGCGTTTGAGAAACAGGATCAATCACCGGGGTGCCGATAATGCCAACTTCGGGCGTGATGGCTTCGAAACGGAAACCATCGACCGGGCAGGGCGCCGCGGGTCCCAGATTCACCTGCCACAGCACGCCGCCATTCGCGCCACTGTTGCTGTCGGCGTCGAAGCAATAAACGCTGTTGTGTGCGGTGGCGACCAGGACAACGTTGTGAGTGCCCTGGCTGGCGATGCTGACGCCCGAGACGCAAAGCGGTTGCGCGAAGACATAGCCATCCACGTTGTAAGTGAAAAGCTTGCCGAAGGTAGCCGGCTTCACGTTCGATGGCGTGAGAATCTTTTCGTTCAGGTTTGCGCCGGTTCGCGCGTTGTCGTTGTGAAAAGTGACGACATTCACCTGCGCTACGCCGCAAAACGAGAATCCCGCGACGGCGAGCGCGCCCAATAGACGTTTTATTTGAACCATGCGGCGGAAATACTCGGGCGTGCGACCTCGAATTTAAATGGGGGAGTTTGCTAATTAGTTGGGAGGGAACGCCCTAGGTCGAGGTTGTACATCAGCGTGGGAGGTTCCAGCGCAGAACTTAGCCCGCTGGAACACGCGCGGAGTCGTCGCGGCGCGAACACCCGACCTGGAACGCACGGGCAGGATGCCCGTGCCACTATTGGTCATTTTGCCGCACCGGCCGCCACGGGGTTCAGTTGGAATCCATCCGGGAAGGATCTGCTGTGCGGATGCGGGAGCTTGATCCAGGTGGTCTGCCCGCCCACGTCGCCGGTGCCGTCGAAATCCAGCCAACCAATGATTTCCCCGCCTTTGTTGTAGAGCGGAATGTAAAACGGCCAGTTGCCATCAATGGACACGATCGACATTTGGGTCACCTTGGTGCCGTCGCCCAACGTGCCTTTGAATTTCACCTGGCCTGCTGCATTTACCGTGACAGTGCCGGTTCCATCATTTTGCGGGTGCGTTGGGTCGCCGTCGTTCGGGCCTGGGAACGTAATGTTATAGGTGCCGGTGAAGGGCGCGGGGTTGGATTTTTTGCTAAACACATCCCGGTCGGCCGTGAAATCCGCCGACCAGCCATCGCCATCAATGGTTCCGGTGATCGAATTGTTGTCCGCGGTGCTCACTTGCAAATTGAACGTCAGCGTGCCGGTGGATTTCGAAGTGAAGGCAGTAGTGCCCGCGCCGGTGGAGTCAAATTTTCCATGGAAGGAAACGATTTTTCCGCTGAGTGAGGCTGCGCCGGAATATTTTCCCTGTTTGACGGTGTTGATGTTGATCGAACCCGAGCGGCCGAATTCCACGCCGCTCGATTCGAAAAATAATCCTTTGTAATTCGCGGCGATCGGTTTCCAGGAGCCGCCCGAGCCATTGTCGAGCAGTCCGAAAACGGTCAGGGCATTCTGGCTCCCGGCGTAGACTTTGCCATTGGCAACGGTGGGCACCACGAATTTCACGCCGCCAGTCAGTTGATCGCGTTGGCCGGCTTGGGAACTGTTATAAAGTTCCGTGGAAAGATCGGTCGCATCGTAAGCGACGAGCACGGCGGGTTGCGCGTTTTGAATGGCCCACAGGATCCCGTCCTGGTTGCCGTTGGCCGAGATGCTCGGCGTGGTGCCGGGGAATGCAAATTTGCGCGTGCCGGCGGAGTGCGGCAGGTCCGGAATCATGGTCCCGTTGGAAATCACATAATAGCGAAGCGAATCCTTGCTCGCGCCGTAATAAATTTTCTCGTCGAAATATGCAGGCGTGCCAAAGGAGCCGCCGCCGAGCGGCATGATTTGGGCGACCTGGTCCGCGTTCGTGTTGAAGTGCTGATTGTCAGTGGTCATCTGGTCCCGATTCATCAGGAGACCGCGTTGAGATTTGCCCGCGCCGATCATCAGGTGCGGAAAAGGGCCGGCTTGGTCCGGCAGCAACATCACCCCGCCGGAACCGGCGTCGAGATCGTTCGCTTGCAGAAAAGCTGCGTTATTGGGTGTGAAATAGTCGGCAACGGATAAACCGCCGGCGGTGGAGAGCTTGAGGTAGGAATCGGCGTATTCCGTGCCATTCGAGCCGGAGAAAGCGTTGAAATTTCCATCGCCGGTGGCGAAATACAAATTGTTGGCGTCATCGACCGCCGGTCCGTCGCCGCCCATCCACACGCCGCCGCGGCCGGCAATGCTGCCGTATTGCGCAACGGTGCCGTTGGGCGTGGAGCAAAAAATGTAATTGGGCAGCAGTTGCAGGCTCGCGGGATCAAAGCCGAGAACCCAGCCATGGTAGGGATCTGAAGTTGGCGTATCCGTAAAACCGGCGAAGGAGACATAGAGCACGCCGCCGGCAAGGGTCAGCGCCGCGCGCTGGAGTTGCTGGCTGGCTTGAAATGGCATGGTGCCGTTCGTGCTGCCGTTGCCATGGCCGGGCACGGAAGCGGAGACGAGCACCGGACTGAAGGGCTTTTCCGAGCCGTCCGCGAGGTTGAGTGCATGGATGTGATGGAAAAAATTCGCCCCGTCCCAGGTGAACGCGTCGACGTACAGCGTTTGTGAACCCAGATCAATGACGGGTGTGCCCGTGATGCCGACTTCGGGCTGGATGGCCTGGAAGTGCAGGACGGAATTGGGCGTGGGGACGGAAGTGCCGAGATTGACGTGCCAGAGCAGGCCGCCATTCGCTCCCGCGTTGCTGTCGGCGTCAAAGGCGTAAACGCTGTTATGCTCCGTGGCAACAAACACCACGTTGTGAGCGCCCTGCCCGGCGATGTTCAAGCCGGAAACGTACAGCGGCTGCGCAAAGACATAGCCGTCCACGGCGTAGGAAAATAACTTTCCGAAACTATCTTGATTCACATTCGCCGGGGTGAGAATCGTTTCGCCGAGATTCGCCCCCTCGCGCGTGTTGTCGTTGTGATAGGTCAAGACGTTGACCTGTGCGCCTGCCTGCCAGCAAATAAGAGTTGCCAGAGCGAGGCCCTTCTGAAAACCGAAACTAAGTTGCTTCATCGGTAGCGGACTTTGACAAAAGAAAAATTCAACGCAAATGGGGTGAACTATTACTCGGGTCGGAGAAAAGACCTTATGCTCTCGTCAGACACTGGCAAGAGCCTTGCGCTTAAAGGAGGAAACGCATTCTTGCCAACGCAAATGGTTGGCAAAGCGCGCAAACTAACGTGGAGCAGCGGCTTAACCAAGCGCGTCGCGCATCGCGGCAAACATGCTTTTGCCGGATTCAGCGGCGACGGGCGTCTTGGCTTTTTCGTCCGCGTGCTCGACGAGTTCTTCGGGAAGCTCTTTCAAAAATTGCGACGGGTGGCACGGCAGGAGTTGGCCGTATTTTTTGCGGCCACCGCAATGGCTGATGGTCAGCGTGAGCTGCGCGCGCGTGATGGCGACGTAGAACAAACGGCGCTCCTCATCCAGCGTGCCCTCGACTTTGGAGCGCGAGTGCGGCAGCAGCCCTTCTTCGAGGCCGACCACGTAGACGTGCGGAAACTCAAGGCCTTTGCAACTGTGCATCGTGATGAGCGTGACGGCGTCCCCGGCTTTTTCCTCTTCTTCCTCGCGATCCGAATCCAGCGTGATGTCTTCCAGAAACGTGTGCAATCGTTCGGAAGGGGATTGGGTGGCAGAACCGGTGTTGTCCAGGGTCACCATCAGCTCTTTTAAATTGCGAATGCGATTCTCCGACGCTTCGGGAGTTTTTTCCCCGCGGCGCAGTTCGTTGAAATAGCCGATTTCCTCGAGAAAGTTTTCGGCCCAGGCTTTTAACGTGAGCGGGCCATCCACTGAGCGATTGGGTTCTTCACTCTCGACGCGGTCCAAAGAGACGGAGACAGGCGGGACACCTGTCCTACAGTTCAGTTCCGCTTGTGTGCGCTCCACGAATTCCACGAAGGCTTCAATGCTCTCGCGGGTTTTGTTCTGGAACGTGGTGGTCACCGCGGGATTCTTCATCGCGGAAAAGACCGAGCCTTTGCGCTCGTGGCTGGCGGCGAGCAGGCGTTCCATCGTGACGTCGCTCAAGCCGCGCGCGGGCGTATTGGCAATGCGCAGCAGGCTGATGTCGTCGTGCGGGTTGAGAAAGGTTTTGAGATAGGCCAGGAAATCACGGATTTCGCGGCGATCAAAAAAGCTCTGGCCGCCAATCAAATGATAGCGTACACCGGCCGTCCGCAGCGCGGTTTCGAGCGGGCGCGATTGCTGGTTGGTGCGAAATAGAATCGCGTTGTCGCCCCACGGGATGCGCTGCGCGAGACGCGCGTAATCGATTTGCTGGACCAAAGTGCGCGCTTCCTCTTCATCATCATTGAACGCGTGCAGGAGGATTTTTGCGCCATCGCCTTTGTCGGACCAGAGCTGTTTGCCGCGGCGGCGGAGATTGTTTTTGATGACGGTGTTCGCCGCGCGAAGAATCGTGTTGGTGGAGCGATAATTCTGTTCGAGCTTGACGACTTTGACCTCGGGAAAATGTTTTTCCATGTCGAGCAGGTTGGAAATTTCCGCGCCGCGCCAGCCGTAGATGCTCTGGTCGTCATCGCCGACGACGCAAAGGTTGCGATGTTCCTGCGTGAGGAGATGAACCAGTTCAAACTGCGCCGCGTTGGTGTCCTGGTATTCGTCGACCATGACATAACGATATTTTGAGCGGCAGGCTTCGAGCGCGTCGGGATGTTCCTTGAACAGGCGCAGTGTGAGCAGGATGAGATCGTCGAAATCAACGGCGTTGCACGCGTGCAAGGCGGATTCGTAGCGCTTGCGAATGTGCTCGGCCATAGCGCGAACGCTTTCGTCGCCGAACGCAGCGGAGCGCTCGCCGCCGTTTTTGTAGCGGCTTAGAAGGCTGAGGATCGCGCCGGGATCAGTCTTTTCACCCTTGGCCGAAATTTGCGCCAGAATTTTTTTAACGGCGCCGAGCTGTTCCGATTCGTCGTAGATAACGAAATTACGCTTGTAGCCCAGTTTCTCGATGTGCTGGCGAAGAATGCGGACGCACAGGGAGTGAAAAGTGCAGATGGTCGGGCGATCGGGCTTATCTGTGTCGCCTGTTTCGTTTTGCGTTTTTCGGGGCTTCGGGATGAGCTTTCTTACCCGTTCCTGCATTTCGCGGGCGGCTTTGTTGGTGAAAGTCACGCCGAGCACGTTTCCCGGGGCAATCCCGCGCTCAACCATGTGGGCGATCCGGAAGGTGATGACGCGGGTTTTGCCCGTCCCAGCGCCTGCCAGAATCAAAACCGGCCCCTTCAGCGTCTCGGCGGCGAGGCGCTGTTGCGGGTTGAGCGAACTGAGATTCAACATCAGATGAAGTTTATGGCGCAGAAAAAATTTGGGAGCAAGAGCGGACGTGCGTTTGTGGAAAACTTTTTCGCGAATGGAAACTTGACAGGTTCGATTTGCGATTTGTGAGCGGTATTTTTCGCGGAGACAACCGCGGCGGACTCTGATATTAGCTCCGCATCGGCAATCGTCGACCAGTTCAAAGTGCGCCAGGCTCCCGGTGGGCAGCCTGGGGAATCTGCGCGGCGCTGGCGCTGGTCGTCTGGATGGTCTTCGGCCAGACGCGTCATCACGAGTTCATCAATTTCGATGACGACGTCTATGTTTTCCAAAATCCGCCGGTCACGGCCGGGTTGACACCCGACAGCGTTGGTTGGGCGTTCACGCACATCGATCACGCGAATTATCATCCGCTCACGACCATTTCGCACATGGCGGATTATCAATTCTTCGGCGCGAACGCCGGCGGGCATCACGTGACGAATGTGCTCTTGCACGCGGCGACCGCCATTTGTCTGTTTCTTATCCTGTTCAAAATGACGGGTGAGATGTGGTGCGCGGCGTTTGTTGCTTTTCTATTTGCGTTGCATCCGTTCCGGGCGGAATCCGTCGCGTGGGTGGCGGAAAGAAAGGACGTTCTGAGCGGATTCTTTTTCGTGCTGACGCTCGGGGCTTATGCGCATTACGTACGGAAGCCATCGGCGGCGCGTTATTTCTTCATACTGATCGGTTACATTTTGGGACTGCTGGCGAAACCGATGCTGGTCACGCTGCCAGGTGTCATGCTGCTGCTGGATTACTGGCCTTTGCGGCGAGTGGAATTGAATGACGCCGCGTTTTTGAAAAAAGCGGGCCGATTGGTGACTGAGAAAATTCCGTTTTTTGTGCTCTCGCTGGCCGGTTGCATCGTCACCATCAAGGCGCAGAGCGAGGTCATTCATCACGCGGCGGTGTACAGCCTGCCTCATCGAATTGGTAACGCGATCGTGGGATACGCGGATTATCTCCGGCAATTCATCTGGCCGGCAAACCTGGCGCCGTTCTATCCGCTGCCGTTGGAAGGCCATCCTGCCTCGGTCATTGCCGTTTCGCTGATTGTCTTGATTGTGATTTCTTTCTGCGTTTGGAAATGGCGCAGCCAATATCCGTGGGCTTTGATGGGCTGGCTTTGGTATGTCGGGATGCTGGTTCCCGTCATTGGCATCGTTCAAGTGGGCGAGCAGGCGCGGGCGGATCGCTACACGTATCTGCCGCAAATCGGTTTGGCCATTCTCATCACGTGGAGCATCGCTGCGGCAACGCGAAAATGGAAAGAAGGGCGTGTTGTATTGTGGGGCGGCGCGATCGCGGTTGTTTTTGCCATTGGCATTGCCGCATACAAACAGGTCGGCTATTGGCATGACAGTGAGACCCTGTGGTTGCATACCATCGCGATCACCTCGGATAACAACGCGCTGGCGGAAAGCAATCTGGGCAATCATTACTTTCAAATCGGTCGCATTGACGAGGCGATGGCTCATTCCAAAAAGGCGCTGGAGGTCTGGCCGGATGATCCCGGCGCGAACAATTGCGTGGGCTATATTCAATTGCAACGCGGCCAGATGGAGGATGCCGTAAAGCATTTTCAGATCGCGCTGGAGGCGGAGTCGGATTACACGCCCGCGCGAAATAATCTTGGTCTCGCGATGATTCAATCGGGACATGTCGACGAGGCGATCGCGGATTTCCAGCAGGCCCTGAAAATCAATCCGAACATTCCCGACGCTGAAAATAGCCTGGGTTATGCGCTGCTCAGAAAAGGACAGGCGGATCAGGCGGTAATGCATTACCGGCGGGCGCTGGAACTCAAGCCGGAATATGTCGGCGCGGCCAACAACCTCGCCTGGACGCTCGCGACGAATCCGAATGATGCCATCCGCAACGGAACCGAAGCAGTTCAATTTGCCGAGCGCGCGAATCGGTTGACACCCAACAATCTCGTGATTCTCCGCACCCTGGCCGCGGCCTATGCGGAAGCGAGGCGTTTTTCCGACGCGCAGGCGACGGGCACGCAGGCATTGCAACTGGCGGCGTCGCAAGGGAACAGCGCTTTCGTGAATGTCCTGCAGCGGGAGGTGGAGCTTTACAAAGCAACACAGCCGTTACGAGAAAACCCGCCGGCGCCGTGAGCGGAGAGCGCATTTCACCATTTGACCGAAGCCAGTTGGCGTAAAAAAAGTTTGAGCCACTTCCCGCTGACTCCTACGATTTGCGAATGGAAAAATTGACCCTCGGCCATTCGCCGGACCCGGATGATGCATTTATGTTTTACGGGCTGGCGAAGGAATTGATCCCGATGCACGGGTTTCAGTTCGAGCATATTTTGCAGGATATCCAGACCCTGAATGAGCGCGCCACACGCGGTGAACTGGATATTTCCGCGGTCAGCATCCACGCCTACGCCTACGTGAGCGACAAATACGCGCTGCTGCCGAGCGGCGCAAGCATGGGCGATGGCTACGGGCCGATGCTGGTGGCGAAGCAAAAATTTTCCCGGGAGGAAATCGCGCGCAAAAAAATCGCGGTTCCGGGGACAATGACGAGCGCCTTTTTGGCGTTGCAACTGTGGCTGGGGAAACCGGCGAAGGAGTTCAATTATATCGTGGTGCCGTTCGATAAAATTTTCGAGACGGTTCGCTCCGGCGCGGCGGATGTCGGCTTGATCATTCACGAAGGGCAATTGACTTATCGGAACGAAGGATTGGTGGTGTGCGAGGATTTGGGAGTGTGGTGGGGGAAACAAAACGATGGGCTGCCGCTGCCGCTCGGCGGAAATGTGATTCACAAACGGTTTGCACCCGCGGTGCGCAAGCAGATTTCGGATGTTTTGACGGCGAGCATTCAATTCAGCCTGGATCATCGCGCGGAAGCGGTGCAGCACGCATTGCAATATGCGCGTGATATGGGGCGCGATTTGGCGGACAAATTCGTGGGGATGTACGTGAACCATTGGACGCTGGATTACGGCGAAAGGGGCAGGGAATCCATCCGGCGTTTTCTCGGGAGCGCGTTTGAGCGCGGGTTGATTCCGCATCGGCAGGAATTGGAATTCGTGAAATGACGGGTAGCGCAACCGTCCTCGGCTGCGAGTTCAGGCACCGTCTCAGTGCCTGTGAACCGGACTGGCGGCGAGACGCACGCCTTACCACGCAAAGAAAAAATTGTTAGCCGAGTTGAATTGCGTTCAATTTTTTTTGAATAACTGTTAATAAATTTCTGATATTGGCCTTTGACTGAATGGCCTAAAGGAGTAGGGTTGAACCCATTCGCGGCACGATTGCCACCTTGATTCATTTTTGACGTGCCATGAAAAAGTCCGAGCAAAGCAGCAAAGCAGATCATTCGAACGAAAAGCAATCCGGCCGGCCGGCGAGAAAACCGGTCACCGTGCTGCATGTGGACGATGATCCGAATGATACCGCGTTGTTGCAGGTGGCCTGCGCCCGGGCGGCAGTTGATTTCCACTTGCAGAATATCGGCGACGGCACGGAAGTGATCGATTATTTGAGCGGCGTCGGCAAATACGCCGATCGCGCGCTTTATCAAATTCCCGGTTTGGTGCTGCTGGATCTCAAAATGCCGCGCGCGACCGGGTGGGATATCCTCACGTGGATTCGCGCGCACGCCGCGTTGAAACATCTTCCGGTGATCGTGCTTTCCGGTTCGGAATTGCACGAGGACAAAGTGCGCGCGTTCGAAGTCGGCGCCAATTCCTACCTGGTCAAGCCGCCCAACTTTAGTTCCCTCGTCAGTATGGTGAAAGATATCGGCGCGCAGCTACCGATATTACCCCATCCGGGATTGGGTGTGGTTTAGCTGTCTTCGGCTCGCTTTTTTTCGATTCGGTCGTAACTTTCGGCGACCTCCAAGAGTTCCACATTGAAGGAGCGAGCATGGCCGAAACCGCCTCACAGCTATTTCTACTGCGCCTGTCGCGGCGGGCGAGCTTTGCCGTGATTTTCATTGGCGGCCTGGTGTTGGTTGGGTGGCTGCTTCATGTCCCCATTTTAAAAAGCGCCGGGCGCGGGCTCATCGCCATGAATCCGCTCACGGCGTTGTTATTCATCATCGCGGGCTGCGCACTCCTTCGCGCCGGGCAACGGTCCCGGAAACGGCCGGACCTCATCGTGATGATTTGCGGAGTCATCATTGTGCTGGGCGGCGCAACAAAAATTGCGGAATGCGCGTTTGGCTTCGACCTGAATCTGGATCAGATATTGTTTCACCGGCAGCTCGCTTCCGCCGGACCCTATGGCCCGAATGAAATCGCGATGAACACGGCGCTCAGCTTTGTCTGCTGCGGCGCGGCGTTGCTGTTGCTCGATGCGCAAACGAAACGTGGATTTCGCCCGGCGCAGATATTTATCATCATAGCGGGGCTGCTGGCACTGCTCGCCTTGATTGGTTACGGCTATCGCGTGCTGCCGCTCTATAGCTTCGCCTCGCAATTGCCGATGGCGTTGAACTCGGCGATTTGTTTTGAACTGTTCGCCATTGCGGCGCTCGCAGTGCGGCCGAGCCGTGGATTGATGATGGTGATCACGAGCGACACGACCGGCGGAGCGATGGCGCGGCGCTTGATGCCCGCGGCGATTCTCATCCCGCTCATTCTGGGAGCATTACTTTTTTCCAGCGAGAAACATGGAATCTTCGCAATGGAATCGGGAATTTCACTATTTGCGTTCGCGATCATTGTGCTGTTCACGGCGGTGATCTGGTGGAACGCGAAATTGCTGTTTTGGGCCGAGGAGGAGCGATTGAAAGCGATGGAAAAACTGAAACGCACCACCGCGGACCTGGAACGGTCCAACACGGAGCTGCAGCAATTCGCCTACGTGGCGTCGCATGATTTGACGGAGCCGCTGCGGATGGTGGTGAGCTATCTTGAATTATTGAACCTGCGGGCGGAAAAGAAATTGGGAGCTGAAGAGCGCGAGTTCATCGGTTATGCCGCGGATGGAGCGCGGCGGATGCAACACTTGATCCAGGATCTGCTCGCATATGCGCGGGTGGATACGCGCGCCCGGCCACTGGAGCCTATCGATTGCGAGCGCGTGCTGGCGTCGGTGCTGGCGAACCTGAAAGTGGCGATTGCCGAGAGCCAGACAATCGTCGAGCACGATCCGTTGCCGATAGTGCAGGGCGATGTGATGCAACTCACGCAGGTGTTTCAAAATCTCATTGGCAATGCGATTAAATTTCGCGGCCGGGAAGCGCCGAAAATTCACGTGGGCGCCCGGCGGGAGAATGGCGAATGGGTTTTTCACGTGCGCGACAATGGCATCGGCATCGCTCCAAAAAATTTCGAACGGATTTTTATTTTGTTTCAACGATTGCACACACGGCAGGAATATGCGGGCACGGGCATGGGCCTCGCGATTTGCAAAAAGATCATCGAGCGGCATGGCGGCCGCATCTGGGTGGAATCGAAACCGGGTGAAGGCACGACGTTTTTTTTCACCATTCCCGCAAAAAATGAAAAAGTTAGCGAACATTGACGCGCAGGAAAATGGCGGTTTCAACCCATATTCAGCGGGGTGGCGGAAAGGTAGGCTCCCCCGATGATTGCAGAAACCGAACCGCAAAAGACCGCGGAACGAGAGGCGACGCCCCAGCGCATCCGAGCCTTGTTGATCGAGGATAACCCCGGCGATGCGCGGCTCATCGAGATGATGCTCGCCGAGGCGGACGGCAATTCGTTCGAGGTGCATCACGTGGAGCGCCTGGAACAAGGCCTGCGGGAGCTGGGCAACGGCAGCATCGACATTGTCCTTTCCGATTTATCCATGCCGGACAGCCACGGCCTGGAAACGTTTCAGCGCCTGCACGCCCGCGCGCCGCACGTGCCAATCATTGTCCTCAGCGGATTGAATGATACGACACTGGCCCTGTCCGCGGTGCACCAGGGCGCGCAGGATTATTTGATCAAGGGCGAGGTGGACGGTCAATTGCTCGCGCGCGCGATGCGCTACGCCATCGAACGCAAACGGATGTCCGAGCAATTGCAACGCTACGCCGCTGAGTTGCGCGAGAAGAATGCGCAACTGGAATCCGACTTCAACATGGCGCGCGAGATTCAGCAGATATTTTTGCCGAATCAATATCCAACCTTCCCGCATTCAGTGGCGCCGGAGAACAGCGCGCTGAAGTTTTCGCATCGTTACATCCCGGCGGCGGCGGTGGGCGGGGATTTTTTTGATATTTTCGCCATTACCGATTCGACGGCGGGCGTGTTCATTTGCGATGTGATGGGGCATGGCATGCGGGCGGCGTTGATCACGGCGATCATGCGCGGGCTGATTGAGGAGTTAATGCCCGTCGCGGCGGATGCGGGGCGGTTTTTGACGGAAATCAACCGCAGCCTGCGCGCGATTTTGCGCCGCACGCGAGAACCCTTCCTGGCCACGGCGTTTTATGCGATCGCGGATGCGGGCGCGGGCGAGTTGCATTTTGCCAATGCGGGCCATCCCAGTCCGTTCCGCTTGCAGGGCGGCAACGGCGACGTGCAGCCGCTGAAATTTTACGATCCGCGCCACGGCCCGGCACTCGGGTTGTTCGAGAAGACGGATTATCCGACCTGCCGTTGCCCGTTCGCGCCGAATGACCGCGTGTTTTTATTTACTGACGGGATTTACGAAGTGACGAACGCCGACGGCGAGGAATACGGGCAGGAACGCTTGTTGCAGGCGGTGCGAAAAAGAATTCCAAAACCGGCGGAGGAATTATTTGGCGATTTGCTGGTCGAAGCCCGAACGTTCTCGGGAAGAAACGACTTCGAGGACGACGTTTGCCTCGTCGGCGTCGAAGCCGCGTGGTCGGCGGCGCGAACGTGATTTACCAGCTTGCGCGCGGAGGAAGCAGGGGCTTCGTCGGCAGCGGGACGGACACGCCCAATTCATTGCCCGGAAACTTCACCGTCACGTAAACATCCGTGAGGTCGTGATCGTGCGCGAAGTCGATGGCCATCTCGGAGTGCGCAAAGTTGTATGCCTCGGTTTCGCGTATGGTCCACGCGTCGACCGTCTGCACGTATTGCAGCGTGCATTTGTGTTGCAGGAGTATTTTCATGGCGCTCAGTGTGTGCGATTTTGAATTGGCTGTTCGGCTGAATTAAGTATCCACCTGGCGCTGCCGAATGCAACAAATTCAAGGTCCGTTTCTATGCGGAGCCGCTGCGTAGCGGCTACGGGTGAAGGGTTACGGCAACCACCGGAGGCGATGCGGAGATGCCCCGGGATTCCGGTCCGGATGATTAGTGTCTTAATCGGTGGCGACTTCGTTCAAAACCCCATTGAACCGAGGGGAATGGCGCGGGAGTTTTACTGACACGGACCCATTATGAAAATTTTATACCTTCTCATTCCCGCGGCGGCGGTCGCGATCGGCGCGGGTTGTCAGTCCGGCCAAACGCGAACGATGACCCGCACCACAACCACCACCACGCAGATCAGTCATCCGATTGCGTCGCAGCAAAACGCGCCGCCGGCCGTGGTGCAGCAGGAGTCGAAGCCGGGCAATGTGCTGCAATTCACGACCGACAAGGCGACCTACACCATTGAGACGATTCCCAGTACCCGGTTGACACCCACATCGCGCGAGGGCGACAGGGCGGATCCTATTTATTCGAGCAATATTATCGCGGTGTACGTGCACACGAACAACGGGGTGAGGGTGAATTCCAACGCGACGGCGATTCCGGCGCCGGCCAATAATCCGCAGCCGGAGAGCAAATAGAGAATGGCCGCCATCCGGTTTCGCGATTTGGTGAAGGCGGCGGGAACGCCGGAACCGAAGTCGCTGTGGACGGACCCGAAAAACGATCGCGACTTCATGCGCGCCGTCAAGCAGAAGCGGGTGCTGACGGTGGTCCAGGAATCCAGGCGGAAGGATTTTGGCGAGTTGGGATTTCATCAACATCCGGGTGCGCTCTATTTTATTTTTCCCAAGCCCTTGCCCGCGGACGAGGGCCGGGTGATCGGCATCCAATACGATCTTGCTGAGCCGCGCGAACCGGCGGATGTCATTTCGCCCGCTGAATTGAATCGCGTGGCGAAGAAGGTTGCCAAATCTTCTGCCCCGAAAAAAGTGAAGCCGGCGGCGAAAACGTTTCGGGTCGCGGTTCGACGCGTGGCCGTGATCGAGTCGTCAGTGACGATTGACGCACGTTCCGAATCTGTGGCGCGGACAAAAGCCGCCGAATTGATGGATGAAGCGGAATTCGATGTTTCGAAAGCGCGAATTAAAAACGAAATTAAATCCGTAAAATGAAAGCTGTGCTCAAGGGTGCGACTCTTTCTACGGTTGTCTTCTCGGCGCGGATTTTGTTGCGCCGTCGCCGGCATCGATTTCAGGCGTGGCAGTGCGGACGTCCTTGTATTCAACATCGCCCGGGTTTTCACCGCTCAATTTCGGTCCCGCATACATCACGGCCAATTCGGCCAGCCCCGCTGAGGTATCGTTGCCGAAACCGGAGAGCGCCGTGAGCCGCAATTCCTTTGTCGTCACCGTTTTTCCGAACGCGATGGTTTGCTCGTCGAAAGTCGACGCGAGTTGCCCGGTGGCGATGGCTTGCCAGTTCGTACCGTCATCGCTGGAGTCGAGCTTGTATTCGCGAATGTCACCCTGGTGTTCGCGTTGATTTTGGCGCGGCATCAGGAGCAAACCGCTCAGGGCGATCGGCTGCGGGAATTCAATGCGGATTTCGTGCGGGCCTTTCGGGCCATTTCCGCGCGCATCGGCGCTGGACCAGGCGGTGTTCGGGTCGCCGTCGATAATTTCATTCGCGCGGCGTCCGTTCGCGGTGGCAGTCGCGCCCAACGCGCGCATGATGCGCGAATTGAAATGGAGACTTTCGAAATCCGCGGCGGAGATTTCCGTTTTGGGAGTGAATTTGTCTCCGCCCATGTAATCGAGCAACGACCGGCGCAATTGTTGCGCGATGGGGCTGGAGTTGCCGTTCAAGTCCGTGGCGCACACGAGCAATTTTCCTTTTCCAACGCGCGCCTCGAAGATGAGACCGAGCTTGTAGTTGCGATTCCAATCATCGATGGCGGAAACAATCGGACGCAGATTTTTCGGCAAGTGATCCAGGTTCACGGCGCGGGTATTTCGCAGCAGTTCGGTCCATTGCCAATCGCAATTCGCTTCCGTTGGGAATTCCGCGAGCGCCGGGTGCTTCGTATCGCACCAGAGGCCGAGCATGCGCGTCCACGTCGGGCCCATGAGCGCGTTCCAAAAAACGGGCGTGCGCGAGAGTGGCGGGCTGGACCAATCGAGGTCCGCATTGTGCGGCAGGAACAGAACTTTTCCGCCGGCGGATAATGCGTGTTCAGCGTCAGCCCACGAGCTGGTGACCAGGACATCCGCCGGAACGGAATTGGAGATTTGCGCGGGAAAGAGCCAGAAGTTCCATTCGTTTTTGAAGAGCAACTGCGACGCATCGGTTTTCCGATCGCCTGGCCTGGTGTCCACGCGAACGATCAATTTGTACGCGGCCGGCGCGGCCAGTTGGGACAGGCGGGTGGAAATTGTTCCCAGCGCGATGTTCTTTCCGATCGGGATCGCCAGCGCGGAAAGCGGGCCTGGGTCCACCACGCTGCCCTTGGCATCGCGGATTTGCCACGACCATACGGCGTTGGTGAAATTGGCCGCGCTATAGTTGGCGACTTCCACCGGCGCTTCCAACGTTTCCGCTGTGGTGAACACGCGTTGTTTCAAACGCGCCAGCGGCACGATAGGGCTGCAAAACTCGCGGAACTCCTCCGGCGTCGTGTAACCCTTGCTGTGCCACAACGGATCGAGCAGGCCGACGAGCGCCGTGCCTTGGCCGGTGTAATCGTGCAGGTCGAGCAATTGCACGCCGCTCAATCCGGGCGTGCGCAAATTGGCTTCGATTTCCTCCTTGTAACAGGCGAGTTGGAACCGGCCGGACGCGTGGGCAAATTCCTTGTTTTGAGCGAGCACGCCGTGAGCCTTCGCGGAGTCGCGAAAGATCTCGTAATTTCCCGGGCGCATGAAGCCAGTGAATTCTTTGATGACGTCAAAATCAGGATACGCGACCCATTGGCCGACTTCGTGCCCGATAATCGGCACCGAAACGCCGGCGGTTGCTTCGCCGTAGTCGTTGCCGAACCATCCGCGAGCGCCGCGCAAAGGACTCAGGCCCATCCGGCCCTGGAGCAGGTAGTCCGCGCCGCCATTGATCGGTTGGCTGGCGTTATCAATCAATCCCCAGCCAGTGTCCGGCGTGTAAAGATGGCGCGGGTCTTCCTCGCGAAAATGTTTCACCCACTGCGAGAGCACTGGTTTCCAATTGCCATGCGCTTCATTGCTCGCGGAGATGAGCATCAACGAGGGATGATTGCCGAATTTGCTGAGGATGCGTTCCGTCTCGGAATAAAGCTGCTTCTCCATCACGCCGCCGGGCGAAAATTCGTTCCACATGCCGCACTCAACCTGAAGGTAAAAGCCGAGTTCATCCGCCGCTTCAAACGCGGCTTCCGGTGGGCACCACGAATGAAACCGCATGTGGTTCAAACCGTAATCTTTGCAGGTCTGGAAGATTTTTTTCCACGATTCAACGTCGGTCGGCGGATAACCCGTGATCGGAAAATCGCCGCCGAAATGCGTGCCCCGGAAATAAATCGGATGGCCGTTGAGGATGAATTGGTTGCCTTCGGTGTGGAGATCGCGGAAACCAAATGGAGAAAATTCGAGCGTGTCCTGTTGCCATTTCGGATTTCCTAAGGCGCTCGTGATGACGTAACGATCTGGATGAAATTCGTCCCATTCCGAAATTGACTGTTTAATTGGATCTTTAGCAGGAAGAGTGGCTTCGAAATTCGTTCCGCCAGGAGGAATAACAACCGTTTCACGTGTCGGTGATGTGAATATCGCTGACTGGGCTTCGCTGTTGATTTGGAGCCAAATCGATTGGGTAACGGTTTTGTCTGTGCTGTTACCGATGTGCCCGCGAACGACCGCAGACTTCGCTTCGACATTTGGAAAAACGCGCACGTCCTCAATCCACACGGGCGGCGTGGCCCGCAATTCAATTTTCCCAATGATCCCGTTCCACGCGTCATCCAGCGAATCAGACACGCTATGTGCATCGAGGCGGTAGGGGAGAATCATGCGATTGTCCACCCGCACAGTGAGGCGATGCTTGCCGGGCGTCATCAAGCCGAAGTCGAATTCATGCGGCACGCACAGGCTGAGGTCGGAACCGATTTCTTTGTCGTCAAGCCACACGGTGGATTTCCAATGCGGACGTTCCATGAATAACGTCACGCGCTTGCCATCCCAATTTTTGGGAATTTCGATGTCGCGCTGGTACCAGGACGCGCCGACGTAATGCCGTTCCGGTTGGCAAAGAAACGGCACCTTGGTGCTGCCGGCGTTGGTGTAAGCCGCGTACTCCGCGCGCAGAAACCAAAAATGATCGTAGAGCGACAACACCCAGGGCGTGCTGATGGAGATTTCGTCGCCGTAACCTTGTTGTTCCAGGATGCCCGGCAGTTTGATTTTGTCGGTGAGTTTTTTGGAAAACCATTTTTCGGCGAGGCCGGCGTCCTGTCGATCGATGGCGAAACGCCATTCGCCGGCGAGCGGTTGCGTCTCAAGGCCGAAGCTCTGAAGAGCGCAGCAGAGAATGAAGAGCACGAAGACTCTGATTTTCATGTTCGTTGGAGCAGCAGGATTCAAGGGTTTTGACGAAATTTCATTTTGAAAATGTCTGAAACCGGGCGGAGTCACAAGCAAATCCCCGCCACTCGCGCATCGCCAATTGGGATGATTGTTCGAAGGGTGAAACGAATTACTGCGTTGCTTGTGTGCTCGCGAATGATAATTTCAAGCCGACCACCCGAAAGAGGGGTGCGATTCAAGGATTTGGCGTCTATCGTGCAACGGAATTGAAATGACAAACACTCGATTGAAATTTCTGGTCGCGCTCGGCGCAGCGTGCGCTGTCTCCGCAACGGCAGTTGCCGAATCACCGGCGACGGCGCAGGTCTATATCACGGCCAAAGGCACGGGGCAAAAATTGGCGCGCGCGGAGGACCTGAGTTTCACCGATTTGCCGCAGCCGTCCGAAAAACAGCCGGCGGTTTTTGTGGATGCCACGAAAACGGCGCAAACGATGATCGGGATTGGCGGCGCATTGACCGATGCGTCCGCGGAAACGTTTTACAAATTGCCGAAGGATAAACAACAGGAGGTGTTGCGCGCGTATTTTGATCCGCAGAACGGCATCGGCTATTCGCTCGGCCGCACGCACATTCACAGTTGCGATTTTTCGAGCGAGAGCTACACCTACGTCGCTGACGGCGACCAGGAGTTGAAGAGTTTCAACATCGCACACGATTTGAAATACCGCGTGCCGTTCATCAAGGAAGTCCTGGCGACGGCGGGAAAAAATAATTTCACGCTCTTTGCGAGCCCGTGGAGCCCGCCGGCGTGGATGAAGGACAACGGCTCGCTGATTCACGGCGGTTCGTTGAAGCCGGATGATTACGGCGCGTGGGCGGAGTATTGCGCAAAATTCATCAAAGCTTATGAGAAGGAGGGCATTCCGATCTGGGGCATGACGGTGCAGAACGAGCCGATGGCGAGCCAGCGGTGGGAATCGTGCATTTACACCGCGGAACAGGAGCGCGATTTTGTGAAAAATTATCTCGGGCCGACGCTCGCGAAAGATGGGCTGAGTAACACCAAGATCATGATTTGGGATCACAATCGCGGGATGATGTATCAGCGCGCCTCGACGGTTCTCAATGATCCGGATGCCGCGAAATACGTCTGGGGCGTGGCGTATCATTGGTATGTGGGGGATCATTTTGAAAATGTGAAAATGGTCCAAGAGGCTTTTCCCAATACGCATCTGATGTTTACCGAAGGCTGCGACGGGCCGTACAACGCGGCGAGGCTCGATGATTGGACCGTGGGTGAGAAATACGGGAAAGCCATGATCAACGATTTCAACAGCGGCGCGGTGGGGTGGACGGATTGGAACGTGTTGCTCGATGAGCAGGGCGGGCCGAATCATGTGCGCAACTTTTGTTTTGCACCGATTCATGGCGATACCAAAACCGGCGCGCTGCATTACATGAACTCCTATTATTATATCGGGCACTTTTCGAAATTCGTGCGCCCCGGCGCAAAGCGCATCGTGAGTTCATCAACGCTCGACGAACTGTTCACGACGGGGTTTGCGGATAAAAGTGGAATCACCGTCATCGTGATGAATGAGTCCGGGACGGATCAGCCATTTTATCTGTGGATGAACAATCGAGCGGCGAAAACGCAAAGCCCCGCGCATTCCATCATGACGTTTGTGATTCCAAAGGCGGGTTGAGCTTCGAAGGAGCGCGGCATTCATGCCGCTTCACTGTTCGCCAGCACGGCCGTTGCAAATTTCCACGGGCCTCGAAACTTTTCACCTAGAACGGCATAAATGCCGCGCTCCTCTGAACTGCTTTTTTTTCGCCGCAGCTTATGGCATATTGGGCGCGACATGAACGAAACGAGTCTTTATGAGAGAATGGGCGGACGCGAAACGATCGCGCAATTGCTGAGGCATTTTTATTCCGACATTCGACAGCACCAACTGGTCGGGCCGATTTTCAATGAGAAGATCCACGACTGGCCGACGCATCTCGAAACCATCGGTTCATTTTGGGCGCGATTGACGGGCGGGCCTTCCAATTATTCCGGCGGGATGCCGATGAAACACATGCCGCTGGGGCTGAACGCGGGTCATTTCCAGGCGTGGCTGCAACTTTGGGAATTCAACTGCCGCGCTTATCTCAAATCAGGCGAGGCGCAGGAAATGATCACCCTGGCTCATGAAATTGGCCGGCGGCTGAAGACCATTATCGGTGTGACGGATTTCAAGTTGAGCGATTTTAAATTTTGATACGGACGGGAAGGGGAGCGCATGAATTCAAAACGCGGAAAGTCCAACATTGAGGTCAAACGCGTTTATGAGGAAACCTCGGCAAAGGATGGCGCAAGATTTTTGGTGGATGGCCTCTGGCCGCGTGGCGTTTCCAAGAGCACGCTGAAAGGCGTCGAATGGGTGAAGAAGGTTGCGCCGAGTGGGGCGTTGCGGAAATGGTATGGCCACGATCCGGAGAAGTGGGAGGAATTCCAAAAACGCTATCGCGCTGAACTGGCAAAAAATCGCGACGCCTGGAAACCGCTTTTGGAGGCGGCTAAAAAAAGCGACGTGACCTTGTTGACCGCAACCCACGATGTGGAAATCAGCCACGCGACCGTATTGCGGGATTTTTTGAAACGGAAAGCGTCGGGTTAGATTTTGCCAGGGTTCAATCTCGCCAAAAATTCGCTGCGCATATTCTGGTCCTTCTGGAACGCGCCGTGCATCACGTTCACTTTCATGACGGAATGCGTGTCGCGCGCGCCGCGGGCCATGGCGCACATGTGTTTTCCGTCGATGAGCACGGCGACGCCGAGTGGCTCGACCGTCTGCTCGATGAACGTCGCGATGGAGTGCGCCGTGCGTTCCTGGTTTTGCAGGCGCCGCGCAAAATATCCCGCGATGCGCGAGAGCTTGGAGAGGCCCAGGATTCGCTGGTCCGGAATGTACGCGATGGTGATGTTCATGATGATCGGCAGGAGATGATGCTCGCACAAACCGACTTCCTTGATGCCTTCCACAATCACCATGTCGTGGCACACCGCCGCCTGGCATTCCGCCTTGAACATTTTCGTAAGCTGATCCGTCGGCATGCGCGAGCCTTCAGTCATTTCGATCAGCGCCTTCGCCGCGCGCATCGGAGTTTCCTTGATGCCCTCGGATTGCAGGTCCGCGCCGAGTTCCTTGAGAATCTCCGAATAATGTGCCGCTATTTTTTCAACGTTGGGCTGTGCCATGCCTGAATAATGCTATGAGACGGGTTGCGATGCAAATGGGTGTTCAACGAAGTCGCGCCGTGAACAATTAACTCAGGGCGCGACAGTAATCCTTTTAACGCGATAATTTCGCTGAGCATCAGCCCGTGCCGCCTTCGCTGGAGCGCGCAGCGCGGCTTTCTCGCTTCAGCATTTTGTCGTGCGCCATGTTGGAGAGCGCTTTTTCCAAAGCGCTGGGAAGAACGTGCCCGCGCGTGCGGACTTCCTCTTCTTCGTAAAACTTCGCCTGTGCAGAGAGAATGGCCGCGCGGCCCAGATAGCCGACCACCTTGCGTTGATCGTCGTATTCCACCACGGGCAGGCGCCCAATGTCGTGTTTCAACATGCGCGAGGCGGCTTCGTGCAACGACTCGTCGGCATAAGTGACAATCAATTTCGATTCACCCGCTTCCATCACGGTCAGTTTACTCGTCATGCTTTCGCGCAGCACGCGGAGAATATCGCCGCGCGTGATGATGCCCGCGAGTTTGTTGTCCGCATCCATGATCAGCGTCGCCTGGCGGCGGGAAATGAGCGGGTCGCCTTGCGCGATGAGATTGGAAAGTTCGGTAACCGTCATGGTCGTGGGGACGGTTGGAATGTCTTTGTCCATGACCTCGCCGACGCGCGTCAGTTCGAGCAGGTCGACGCTGTATTCGCGGGCGATGTGCTGGCCGCGGCGCGCGAGTTTCTCGGTGAGAATGGAGCGGCGCAGCCAGAGCACGGTGACACCGAGCGACGCCACGGAGCCGACCATCAACGCCGGCAGGGCGTTGAGGTCGTGCGAAAGTTCGAGCACGAAAATCATGCCGGTGAGCGGCGCTTGCATCGTGCCGCCCATCATCGCCGCCATGCCGATCATGGCCCACAAACCGGGATCGCCCACCGGCATCCAATGGCCGATCAAGGCGCCGAACGCGCCGCCGATAATCAACAACGGCGCGAGCACGCCGCCGGAAGTTCCGGAGCCGAGCGCAATGGCCCACACCAGAGCTTTGGCGACCAGCAAACCGATCACCGCCGTGCCAATCAGCTGGCCGAGCATCAGGGAATGAATGGTGCCGTAGCCGACGCCGAGCACGCGCGGATCAATGATGCCGCCAATGCCAACAAACACCGCGCCGATGGCCGGCCACCACATCCAGTGGATGGGAATGCGCTTGAACAAATCTTCAAAGGCATAGACGAGCGAAGTGGTCAGGCCGGAAACAATGCCGGTCAGAATGCCGACCACGAACGCAATGCCGATGACTCCCATGCCCAGGCCTTCATGCGGGGTCACGGGAAAAATCGCGCCGGAGCCAAGGAAGGGAACGCGGACGATTCCGGCCACGATGGATGCCACCGCCACCGGAACGAAACTGCGCGGCTTCCATTCGAAGAGCAACAATTCCACCCCCAGCAACACGGCGGCGATGGGCGTATTGAAGATGGCAGACATGCCGCCCGCCGCGCCGGCGACGAGCAACGTTTTGCGCTCAGCCGAAGAGAGATGAAAGAGCTGCGCGAACAGCGAGCCGAACGCGCCGCCCGTCATGATGATCGGGCCTTCCGCGCCGAACGGACCCCCCGTGCCGATGGAGATGGCGGACGAGATCGGCTTCAGGATGGCAACCTTGGGCTGCATCAAACTGCGCCCGAGGAGAATCGCCTCCAGCGCCTCGGGGATGCCGTGGCCGCGAATTTTTTCCGAGCCATAACGCGCCATGAATCCGATGATGATCGCGCCAGCCACAACCACCGCGATGACCCAATACCCGAGATGGCTTTCCTGCGGCGTGACGGGCAGGGAGGATACCCGTCCGAAGAACGAAATATTGGTGATGACTGCGATGAGCCAGATCAACACTTTTGCCACCACAGCGCTCATGGCCCCGATCGGAATGGCCATGATGGAAAGCAAAATGACCCGACTGTTTGTCCGAAAATCTCTTAAACTGTCCGCTCCGTCTTTATGATTCATATAATAACTGTCACGCCCTACGGAGGCGCGGGAAAAAACATCCGGTTGATAAATATATCGTATTACGATATATATCAACTGAAATTTGAAATAAATAGATTTTCGCCATGGATTCGGTTGCAATATGGGACATCGTGAACGTCAGTCAGACGGAATATGAAACGTTGGCGGACCTGCGCTATTTGCTGCGGCAATTCCTGCATTTCAGCGAGGAAGCCGCGCATCGCGCGGGGGTGGCGCCGCAGCAGCACCAGGCGTTGCTGGCCATCAAGGGTTTCCCGTCTGGCCGGCGGATTACCATCAAGGAATTAGCCGAGCGCCTGCAGGTCCGTCACCACAGTGCGGTGGGCCTCGTGGATCGGCTCGTGAAAAAACGATTTGTCGTGCGCGAGCATCGCGGGACGGATCGTTGGCAAGTGTATCTGGCGCTGACGGAGCTGGGCGACCAAACGCTGGAGAAGCTTTCCGCGGCGCACAAGGAGCAGTTGCACCGCATCGGACCGCATATTGAATCGCTGCTGAAACGGTTGCGGGAATGAGAATCGTAGCGAGGCGTCTCGCTGCGAGTTGCGGCACCGTCTCGGTGCCGGGACAAACGGGCAGTGAGACGCCGCCCGAAATCTCAGGCGTCCGCCTGCGCCACCAATTCTCGCGGCGAATGCGCCAGTCCGAGCGGTCACCCTGTTCGCCCGCCACCGGAAAGCGCAAGTCTTTTCCGCCCTTTTGGCCTCATTCATTTTGATGACAAGACGAGGCGCCAAAAAATCGGTTTCCTTACTATTGCGCGGCTGCATCGCCGCATTATCAATATGACAAAATTTGCCAAAATCCCTGGCATCATCCTCGCCTTGTGCGCGGCTCTTCCCACTTTTGCGGCGAATCCGCCAGCGCCGTTGCTCAATGACCCGGTCGATGTCAGCGGCGATTTTCGCGACCTCGCCAATTTCTATTATCTCGCCGACCAATTGGCGGGATTCGACCCCGCCACGCACACGGGCAAAATTCTTTACCAACGCTCGCAATACACGCCTCGGCACGCCTTCGACAATGACCTGGCGCAGCTTGCGCCTGCCAAGGCAAATGAATTTCCAACGGACGAATACGCGGCGAATCCGACGCTGCCGTTCTCCATTGATTTTGTTTCGCCGCGAACGTTTCGCATTCGTTTGACGAGCGGCCCGCAGGTGCATACGAACACGGAAGAGCTGATGTTCGCCGGGCCGGTGCCCACGGATAATTCGTGGAAATATGAAAAGGTGACGGGCGGGCATCGTTACACGAGCGCATTTGGTTCCGTGACGATCCTGGAAAATCCTTGGCATCTCGAAATCCGCGACGCGAGCGGCAAGCTGCTGACCAAAACCGATCACACAGCGGACAACAAAACTTCGTTCACGCCCATCCTGCCGTTTTCATTCGTGCGGCGCTCATCGGATTATTCGCGCAGCATGAACGCCGCATTTACACTGGAGCCGGGCGAGAAAATCTTCGGCTGCGGCGAATCCTTTACCGGCCTCGACAAGCGCGGGCAGAAAGTCGTGCTGTGGACGGACGATGCCAACGGCATTGAAAATCCAGGCATGTACAAGCCGATACCATTTTTCATGAGCAGCCGTGGCTATGGCATGTTCCTGCATACGACGTCACCTATAACGTGCGATTTCGGCAATTCCTTCGGCGGCGTCAACTCGCTGATGATCGGCGATGACGAACTGGACCTGTTCGTTTTTCTCGGTTCGCCCAGGGACATTCTCGATGAATACACCACGCTCACCGGCAAATCGCCGATGCCGCCTTTGTGGTCGTTCGGCCTGTGGATGAGCCGCTGCACTTACAATGCCGAGGCCCAGGTGCGCGACATTGCCGCCAAGCTGCGCCAGAACAAAATCCCGTGCGATGTGATGCATCTCGACACCGGCTGGTTCGAGACGGATTGGCAGTGCGATTACGAATTCTCCACAACGCGCTTTACCGATCCGGCGAAGATGCTGAGCGATTTGAAGAAGGACGGGTTCCGCATTTCCTGCTGGCAACTTCCGTATTTTGTGCCGAAAAACAAATTGTTTCCGGAGTTGGTCGAGAAAAATCTCGTCGTGCGCGACGGGAAGGGAAATCTCCCGTACGAAGACGCGGTGCTGGATCTCTCGAATCCCAAAACTATCGAATGGTATCAAGGCAAGCTCGGCAATCTGTTGAAAATGGGCGTGAGCGCGATCAAGGCGGACTTCGGCGAAGCCGCGCCGAACAACGGCATCTGGTCGAATGGCCGCAGCGGATTTTACGAGCACAATCTGTTTCCGCTGCGTTACAACAAGGCCGTCGCGGACGTGACAAAGCAAGTCACCGGCGACAATATCATTTGGGCGCGCAGCGCGTGGGCCGGCAGCCAGCGGTATCCGGTCCATTGGGGTGGCGACGCCGAAAGCACCGACCAGGGCATGGCCACGGAATTGCGCGGCGGACTTTCCTTCGGGCTTTCCGGATTTTCCTTTTGGAGCCATGACGTCGGCGGGTTCACGGCGACGTCGGTCCAGGAAATGGACAAGGATTTGTTTGCGCGCTGGCTGGCGTTCGGAATGTTGAGTTCGCACACGCGTTGCCACGGCATTGCGCCCAAGGAACCGTGGCTCTACGGCACCAATTTCATGGATAAATTCCGCGAGATCGACGAATTGAAATACCGGCTCATGCCTTACGTCTACGCGCAGGCGAAGGATTCCTCGCTGCACGGGCTCCCGATGGTGCGGGCGTTGTTTGTCGAATTCCCGAACGACCCCGGCTCGTGGACTGTGGACGACGAATATCTTTATGGCTCGAGCCTGTTGGTCGCGCCGCTGATGCACGAGAAGGAAACGTCGCGCGCCGTTTATCTTCCGCCCGGCACGTGGATCGATTATCAAAGTGGCAAAACGTATGCCGGCGGCTGGCAGACGATCGCGGCGGGGTCCATCCCCGAAATTATTTTGGTGCGCAATGGCACCGTGGTGCCGCGTATCGCGCTCGCGCAATCCACCGCACAGATGGATTGGTCGAAGATCGAACTGGCCGTCTTTTCGACCGGCGATGTCAGCATGGCGAAAGGTTCCATTTTCCTGCCAAACGACACGGAACTGCGTGAACTGTCCGTCAGTTCGTCGAAACTGGTCGCGGATCCGTTTGCCGGGCGGGTGACCTGGAGTATCGTCAACGGCAACGGAGCGAAGTAACGCGATGTCATTTTTCAGATTCATTTCACTCGCGCTCGCCGGGTTGAGTTTTTTGATTCCGTGCGCGGTTCCGGCACAATCGCCGAATTCCGTGCCGTATGAATGGCGCAATGTGACGATTCGCGGCGGCGGATTTGTCACCGGCTTGCTGTTCCATCCACGTGAGAAAAACCTGCTGTACGCGCGCACGGACGTCGGTGGCGCGTATCGCTCCGATGATGCCGGGGGGCATTGGGTTCCGATCACCGATGGGATTGGCGGCATGGATTTTACCGGCATCGAAAGCTTCGCGGTGGATCCGGCGGATGCCAATCGCGTTTACCTGGCGGCGGGTGTTTACAGCGGCACGCGCGCGGCGATTTTGCGTTCTGCCGATCGCGGCCGAACCTGGCAGCAAACGGAAGTGCCTTTCAAAATGGGCGGCAATGAGGCCGGGCGTTTCAACGGCGAACGCCTCGCCGTCGATCCGCGCGACGGGAAAATTCTCTTCTTTGGCTCGCGCCATGATGGGCTGTGGCGCAGCACCAATTCCGGCGTGAATTGGAACCGGGTTGAAGGATTTCCAAAAATTGAAGGAACGGACGATGTTCCGCTGCTGGGTCGCTCCACGATCAATCGTGCTTTTCGTTCGCAGCCCGTTGGGGTCGTGTTCGTGTTTTTTAGTTCGCAAAGTGGCGAGATCGGCGGAGCGACCGGCACGATATACGCAGGCATTTCCGCGCCCGGCACCAATTTTTTCCGCAGCACGGATGCCGGCAAAAGCTGGCAGCCCATCGCACTTCAGCCGCTCGGTTTGCGGCCCAACCATGCCGCGCTGGCCTCGGATGGATTGATCTATTTGAGCTACGGCAAGGAAGCGGGTCCCAATACCATGACGGATGGCGCGGTATGGAAGTATATTCCATCGTCGGAAACCTGGACCGAGATCACGCCGCTGAAATCGCCGGATGGCAATCAATCGTTCGGCTACGGCGCGGTGGCCGTGGATCCGCAACATCCCTCGAACATTGTCGCCACGACCTTCGCGCATTGGCGGCCGCATGATGAAGTGTTTTACAGCACGAATCGCGGCGAGAGTTGGAGCCCGGTGTTGCAAGGCGCGCAGTGGGATTATTCCAACGCGCCCTACACCACGCATTTCACGCCGCACTGGATGGGTTCGATCGCCATCGACCCGTTCGATTCCAATCGCGTGTTGTTCACGACGGGCTACGGCATTTGGAGCTGCGATAATTTGACTGAGACGCCCGCGAAACCGACGCGTTGGGAATTCGCAGACGTCGGCTTGGAGGAAACCGTTCCGCTCGCGCTCATCAGTCCGCCGGAGGGCGCGCATCTGTTGAGCGGTCTGGGCGACATCGATGGTTTTCGCCACGACGACCTCGACACTTCGCCCGCGACGGGCGCTTTTAACGGGCCGCGCTTTTCCAACACGGAAGACCTGGCGTTTGCCGGCGCGAATCCGTCCATGATCGTGCGCACCGGCACCGGCGGCACGAATGTGCACGCGGCGATTTCGATCGATGGCGGCAAAAACTGGAGCCTGTTGCCCAGCGAACCGCGCGGCTACGTGCGGGGCGGCGGGGGCATCGCCATCTCGGCAGACGGAAAAACAATTGTGTGGTCGGAACGCAATAGTGTGCCGAATGTCACCAGCGACGGCGGCGCGCATTGGGCGGCGTGCGCGGGCATTGTCTCCGGAGCGCGTGTGATCGCCGACCCGGTCAATGCTGCGGGGTTTTACGGTTTCGACGGCCGCACCGGAAAAGTTTTTGCCAGCACGGACGCCGCGGCCAGCTTTACAGAGACAGGCACGGCGTTGGGCAGCACCAGCGCCTTGGACTTTCGCTCGCCGGCTTTGTCCGCCACACCGGGCAGGGAAGGGGATCTTTGGCTGAATTGTGCAGACCGGGGTCTCTATCATTGGACCAATGGCGCAAGCGGTTTTGAAAAAATGGCAAAGGTGCAGGAAGCGCGCGCGATCGGCTTCGGCAAACCCGCCGAGGGCAAAACCTTTCCCGCCCTTTACCTCGCCGGACGGATTGAAAATGTGGAAGGCCTTTTTCGCTCGACCGACATCGGCGCGAGTTGGGTGCGCATCAATGACGATCAGCATCAATACGGCGTGATCAGCCACGTGACCGGCGATCCGCGGATTTTCGGGCGGGTCTATTTTGCGACATCCGGGCGCGGGATTATTTACGGTAGCCCGGCCACAGGCCGCTGATGCTTGCGGAGCGCTCCCAACGCGGCCGCGAAGTCGGTATTGAAAGCTGAGACACGGAGAAAAATGGGTTCGTTTTTTGGGTCCAAATACGACTGAATTGGTGTAAGTGGCTGGTTTGCAACATGAAGTTCGAAGATCGAAATGGGTTCGTTTGGTAATTTTATATTTAATCGGAGCCAAATTCCCCGGGAAAAAACCTGTTCGTGAAAGGATTCGATGGATCGAACCTGACTGCCGCCCGTTTGCCTTCTCTCCCATTCTAAATTAGACAGAAATTCGGGGTGTTTGTTCATTGAGCCCCAAGCCCGTCCTTAACGCTTATCAGTTTTCACTATTTACACCTTTGATCTTTTTCGGTGCCGATTGGCCGCCAGCAGGTTGAAGTGTAAAAAGTGAGAACCACTTCCTTTATTATCGAGGTATCAAAATACCGATAGTCATCTCCGGCCCCTTTTACGAATGTCCACTCCATCGAATGTCACATTGCCACATTCCAAGCCCATCAGAAGCTTTGGCAGAACCTCAAAAAAGTGGGCGCACAACTTCACTACCACGGCACAAGTTGGTTCAATTTCCTCTTCCGTTAGGTAGTGCCACTGGCTCCGAGTTATACCGAGGTAGGAATTAAATGAAATTCCACCACCCAGTCCCATACCAACCTCTCCTCCATTAATGGGAAAGGTCTTTTCACTTTCTATGTTATGAAAATAATCCAACACTGTCTGACTTCGACCAAAATCAAAAAACGTTTTTATAATCCACCCGGCGCGCCTCATTTTGAATCTCAAATCCAGTTCTTCATCCACACAGGCCAAATTGAGGCATTCGTGCCCAAACGCGGCCTTGAACTGTGCCGTGATGGCTTTCCTGAGCTTTCGCTTGCTCGCAAGCTTGATTGGTTCTCCCGCCTTCTTTCTTGCCCGAATTTCATCACCAACGCTTACAATATTGTTGAAAGCCGCATCGCGTCTTGACCGCAATACCTCCTCCTTTAGCGAGCAGCTTTCACCTAGAGACTTCACTGCATTTGGATGTGATCTCTTTAGCAGGCTGTGGGCCAAAATCAACTGGTCGCTTTTTTGAAGCCTCAACATAAACTGATATGTCTTCCAAGCCCCACCAGCTTTGAACAAACTCAGGGTAGGAAATGCCTCCTCAATCTCCTTTTCAAATTCCGAAATTGACCAGAGATAGTATCGGGTGTCGAATTCCCTTTTCGCTTCTGACAACGTCATTGGTCGGCTTTCATTATTAATCGTTAGGGCGGTTAAGGAGCCCCATCACACTGTTCACGGTAGATGTAAGCACGTCGTCTTCAATCTCGGCATTCTCAGCCACGGCGTTTTCCACCGCCTTTTTCTTCGCCCAACGTTGCAGACTAAACACCTTGTACAGTAATCATCCCAGGCGGTGTCAGAGGAGAACCCTCTGCCGTCACGAAGTTGAGACCTATATTGAACTCCAGTGGGGGCTGTAAACGGGTCGGTTCTCACTATTTACACTATTCATCTTTTTGGCCGCCAGCAGGTGGAACACATAACTCCAACTTCCCGTCTGCAATCGCGGGGCAATCCACTTCAGCGACGGCGTCGTTTTTCCTCGCAATCGTTGCGCCAGCGCGATTTGCACTTTGTCAGCCTTCTGGCGCAAGCCCAACTCCGGCTTCGTTGAGGCCCGGGAGTATCGCTGACTACCGGAGGTAAATTTGTCCCATAAGGAAAAGCCTCATCGAGACGGAAGCGGAGGCTCTCTTGCTAACTCAGGTTAATACGGCCCGCGGATGTGCGCGGCGACTTCGCGCTCGTAGAATTTTTTCAGTTCGGCGTGAAGTTTCCCATCGAGCGTCGGCAACGCGGAAACATCCGCGTTGGCGCGCGCCTGCTCCGGCTGGCTCGCGCCGGGGATGACCACCGAGACGGCGTCGAAATCCAGGATCCATCGCTGCGCCATCTGCGCCATGGTGAAACCGGCGGGCACGAGCGGTTTCAAGGCATCCGCGAGTTCCACGGCTTTTTCGAAGGGCAATCCGGCGAAGGTTTCGCCCACGTTGAAGGCCTGGCCGTCGCGATTGTAATTGCGATGATCGTTTTGCGGGAACTGGCTCTGCTTCGTCAGCTTGCCGCTCAATAAACCGCTGGCCAGCGGGAGGCGGACGATGATCGCGACGCCTTTTTGCTTCGCCTTGGCGAACAAGGTGTGAATCGGTTTCTGGCGGAAGATATTGAAAATGATTTGCAGCGAGACGAGGCCCGGTTGTTCGAGGCAGAGCAGGGCTTCGTCCATGGATTCCACGCTGGCGCCGAAGTGGCGGATTTTTCCTTCGCGCTGCAGCTTGCGCAGGTATTCAAAAACTTCGCCGCGCTTCAGGACTTCCATCGGAATGCAATGCAACTGCGTGAGATCAAGCGTCGGCACGCCCAGTCGCTTGAGGGAATCCTCGGTCGCCGCGCGCACGTTGGCTTCGGTGTATTTGTCCGGGTAAAGGCTGGCGGTGCGGCCGAGTTTGGTGGCGACGAAAATTTTGGCTTTGCGTTCCTTCAGGAATTTCCCGATCAACGTTTCGCTGCGGCCATTGCCATAGACATCCGCGGTGTCAAAAAAATCGGTGCCGGCATCGACGGCTGCGGAGAGGATATCGAAGGCGGTTTTATCTTCGACATTGCCCCAGTCGGTGCCGCCGAGTTGCCAGCAGCCGAGGCCCATTTCCGAAACGCGAACACCAGTCTTTCCGAAAGCACGTGATTTCATAAGCAAATATTGAGCGGGCCTAAACCTGCACTAAAACGACGGCGACTGGCAAGGCTTGAAGCGCAGGGCAAACGCATTTTAAATGTAGCGCAGATTTGTCATCTGCCGTATCGCCGATTTGCCATCGGCAGGGCCGTTTTAGAGCGACACGTCACCGAACAATTTCCACGCCGCAGAATACAATTCTGCGATACAGCAGATTACAAATCTGCGCTACGGGGTTTTACGGTTTCCCAATAAATTTAAATGCGTTTGCCCTGGCTTGAAGCGCGAGTCCAATGCTCTAATTCGCCGCGCTTTGATATTGGGGAATGATTTCGACGCTTTGGATATTGACGACGCTGTCGGCATTGCCAAAGTCCGGGCGCGCCTGGTCGGCCATGAAGATGGGAGCTTCCTTTTGCAGAGGCAGAATCGCGATTTGCAATTTGCCCCTGAGAATTTCCGGCGCGTGGCGGCGCAAACCGATGTCGAAGGCGTTGCCGTTGTAGAAATCATCAGTGATGAACTTTCCGTTTAGCATCACGCGCGCGACGTCACCGGCATAATGGATGCGGAGAATGGGATCGTTGGCGAGGTCGATGTTTGCGGGGAAGGTCACGGTCCAGACGGCGGCGGCGGCGAAATCGGCATCCACAGGAGCGGTTGCGACAGGTTTTTCGATGGCACCGAGGCCGATTTTGCGGAGCGGGCCGGGCTTTTGGGTCTCGGAGAACGCCACCGGAATCGGGGAAACGGTTGCGCTGGGGGCGGACGGGACGAATTCCTGGAAAATGCCGTCGGCATTGCGTTGGAGTTTGTGGCCGTTATTCGACAGGGAATCGGGCGCCGGATAAATCAAGAAATCCAAATCCGCGCGATTGGTGGAAGTGACGCGCAACTCGTTTCCGTCGAGAACGAGACCGGCGCTGGTGAGGAATACACGATCGCGTCCCTGGAAATTTCCTTTCCAGAGCCGAAGCGCGTCTTTCGAGTTGAGCACGACGATTTGCACGGAAGGGCCGTCCGGCAGGTTGAAGGTCGCAATTGGTTTCGTGCCGGGCGCGCAATCCCCAAGAATAGAGACATTGCCGACGCGAGTGACATGGCCGGAGTTAACTTTGAGGGCAGCGCTATTTTTGGAAAATGCGAATTGTGCCGGAATACCATCGGCTTGCTCAAAAAAGATCGTGCGCACGTTGCCGACATCGATGGCCGTCAATGGTTGCGCGGTGGCCCAGGCCAATTCCACGTTGTGTCCGAGATTCAGATGGAAGGGCCAGAGGAGGCAGGCATCGCTGGGAATGGTGATCGGTTGTTCGGGGAACGTCAGCGCGCCGCCAGCGAGATTGACCGTGAATTGAACGTTTTGCCTGGGCGGAAGCGTCTGATGGCGTTCGTAATTGTTGACGAATACGAATCCATTGGTGCCGTCCGAGCGAACGCTCCAGCGCAGGGTGGTGGAATCATTTTTTCCCTGCGACCGCACGTCGGGCATGGTTGCGGGCATGTTGGCGAGTTGCGGGCCCCATTCGTGAAGGAACATATGCAGGCGGCGCAGACGATGATATTGCTCGCGGATCTGGCCGTATTGGCCGAGCGGTCCCTGAAAATCGTAATTCTTCACCGGCATGTCGTTCCAATAGCCGGTCGCCTGGGATTCCATGAGCGTGGAGAGTTTGCCCTCGGGATTCACGCCGCCGTGATACATATAGTAGCCGAGCAGCGTGCTGCCGGAACCAAGTTTAACCAGCGTGGTGGCTTCGGCATCCTCGGGATTGAACAGAATCCGGCGATGATAACTGTTCATCATGCCGCCGCCAATTTCGCAGGTGAGATAGGGATATTTGTCGGCGTCGGGCGGGTCCGCTGTGCCGCCGTGGCCGGGCGCACCCATAAAGGTGGCGTCATCCACGCGCCAGGGAGAGAATTGAAAGCCCTTCCAATAGCCCGCGGGCATCGGTTGCAGACTGCGATCCCAAAAACCTTCCGCGTAGACGCCGTAGAGCGGGACGAGTTCGCCGAATTGCATTTTGCCCGAAGGCGTGTTCCAACCCGTGCGCGTGTAGAGCGGCGCGTCGAAGCCAACTGCCTCGCCCATTTGTTTCAACGCGAGCAAATGCGCCGCAGGGCCGTTGTATTCGTTTTCGAATTGGATGCCGATGACCGGGCCGCCGTCTTTCCAATATAGGCCGTTGAGTTGTTTGGCGATTTCGCCGTAAAGAATTTTCACCGCCGCCAAATAATTTGTGTCGTTGGAACGCAGCTTCCAGCCTTTGCGCATCAGCCAATCGGGAAAGCCGCCGTTGCGCACTTCGCCGTGATCCCACGGACCGCAGCGCACGCAGGCTTTGAGGCCGACGTCCTGGACGGTCTGGATGAAACGGCGCAGGTCGCGTGAGCCGGACCAATCGAACTGGCCTTCGACTTCCTCGTGATGGATCCAGAAGACGTAGGTGGAAACGATATCGATCCCGCCGGCTTTCATCTTCAGGAGTTCCTCGCGCCATTCGTTTTCGGGGACGCGCGAGTAATGAAATTCGCCCATGACCGGCGTCCAAGGTTGGCCGTTGAGCAACAGACTGCGGCTGTTCAGCGTAATCGTCTGGCCATCCGGGCTGCGCGAGTCGCCCATTTTGAAACCGTTGGTGATGGCCGGCGGCGCAGCGGCAATGGTGGCGGTCAAGGGAGCCGCGGAGGCAACAGACGCGAGGGCGAGCGCGCTGAAAGCGAGGAATAGACGGCTTGGGATTCGGCTGAACATAGCGGCTAATGACGAATCGGGCGATGGTGGGATGAGATGCAGAAAACTGCAAGCGACAAGGGCGCTTGCAGTTTTCGTGTGCGAATCTTCGGCATTAGGGGTGTTGCACCAAACGATAGAATTGCACCGGGCCGTTGACCGGAGCGGGCCACGAGTAGAGGCCCGCCGAATTCGGAACGTCTTGCCAGGCGGTGTTCGTCAGGCTCGTGGAACTCTGCAGATTGACCGCCGGATTGCCGACCCAGGTCAGGGTGATCTGCCCGTTGGTGAGCGGGCCGGTGTTGATGCCTCCCAAACCGGTTCCCGTGATGCCGAAATTATCGAAGTTAAAGTTGCCGCCGGATCGGATGGTGACGAACACCAGGCCGGCGCCCGTCATCACACCGCTCAAGTCGCTGCTCGCGACGGAGCCAACGAGGCCGCCGGAAGTGGCGATGGTGAGGTTCTTCCAATTGGCCGCAGCCGGGTTGAAGTTGAGCGTGTAAGTGTTGTAGGTCCCGCTGTCGGTTGCGGTCGGAACGGGCAGGGGATTGGCGGAGACGTACCAGTTGGTGCCGTTCATTTGCACGGCGATGAAGGCCGTGACGTTGCTTGAGGAGAACGTCGGCGCGAGACTGGCCGAGAACGTGAGGCTCGGATAAGACGCGATGCGAATGTTCGGGAACGGCAGACCGGCTTGATTCGTGTCGAGCGCGGTGCTCGTGTAATAAACCACGGTGGCCGGGGTGCCGAGAAAAGCGAACGCGGCGCCTTCACTGGTTAGAGCCTGCGTCTGGAAAATGACATTCGGACTGTTCGGAACGGCTTCCGTCCAGCCGACGGTGCTCAGTGATTTATTTCCCGCCACCGGGCCCACGAAGGGAAATTGCTCCAGGTAAACTTCGCCGACTGGCGGGTTGGTGACCGTTACGATCGTGGCGCCGAAAGATACTATCGCTTTCGTCGAAACCGGCGGAGTTGGTGACAAATGCGACGATCTGCAAACCGTTATCGTTCGTGGTGAGATCAGCAATGGTGAGAATGGCGGTCGTCGAGCCGGAGACCCGTCCTCCGTCATGGATCGCGATGCCGTTGGTGGTCCAGCCGTAGGTGAACGGCTGCGTGCCGGTGGCGGTAACGCCGAAGCTCGCGCCGCCGCCGGAGGGCACGCTGACCGCTTCGGGAATGCCGGTGCCAATCGCGGGCGGTGTGCCGACGAATTGGTTGGTCAACACCTCGAAGTTTTGAAAGTTCATGTCCGAACCATTGGACGTGTTGTGCGCCACGACCAGTCCGACACCGGTGATGTTTCCGCTCAACGCAGTGCCGGCTTGAGCGCCAATGATGGCGCCGGTGCCGGTGATGGTAATGGTGTTCCAATTCGTCGCGGCCGGGTTGAACCCGAGTTGATAGAGCAAGTACGGGCTCTGGGCGGTGAGCGAAATATTGATCGGCTGCGCTGACGCATACCAGTTGCCGTTCATGGCGACCGCCCAATAGACCGATATCGCGCCGGAAACCTGGCCGGCGCCATTGCCGGGTGCGAAGCCGGCCTGGAGGGTGATCGCGGGATAATTCGCGGGATTGATATCAACGAAAGGCAGGCCGGACAGGCCGACGTCGTTGGTGTCGGTGGTGTAATAAATGTTTGTGGTGGCGGTGGGGGCAAAAGAGAACACATCACCGGAGCCGCCGCCGACCTGGAAAATACCGACGCTGGTATTCGCGGAGGCAGAGCTGACCCAACCCACGCCGGAGATTGGCAGGTTGCCACTGGGGCCGACATACGGGAAGTTTTCCGCGTAGAGCAGTTCGGGAGGTTGATTGCTGAGAACGATGCTGAGACCGCCGTTGGTGGCTGCTCCGGCGACATTGGTCACGATGACGGAGTAAGTAACGGCGTCATCACCGACGGTCAGATTCGTAATCGTCAGCATATTGCTGTTGACGCCGAGGTAACGCCCGCCGCTCGGCAGCGGCACGCCGTTGGTTTCCCAAATAAAGGTCAAGGGAGCCGTGCCGGTGGCTTGCACCAGGAACGAGGCGCCGCCGCCAAGGTACGAGGGCTGCGGAGTGACGGCGCTCGAAACCGTGGGTTTCACCGCCGTCACCTGGCCCGACCCGAGCGCGGTGACAGCAAGCTGGTTGTAATTGAAACCGGCGGCAGTCGGCAGTTCGACGATGCCGATGCCCGTGATCAGCCCGGAAAGGCTCGCGGGAGAGGTGGCGCCGATGGTGACATCGGTGGAATTGATCGTCAGCAATCGCCACGCGGACGCGGCGTTCGTGAAGGGAACACTCGCGTTGGTGAAAATGGTGCCAGTGAGGCCGCCCGAGCCGGGCAATTGATTGGTGGAAACGTACCACTGGCCGCCGCCGATCTGAACGGCGAAATAATTGGTGTCCGTGGCCGCGCCGCGAACTTCGACGGATAGAGTCAGGTTGGTATATTTCGTCGGATCAATGTCGGCAAACGCCATGTCCCCGCCGCTGCCCGCACCCGAACTATCGGTCGTGTAAAACATTCCCGGCGTGGTTTGGGTGGGGCGCAAATTGGTGAAGTAAACCGTGTTGGCCGGCAGCGGGTTGCCGGTGGCCGAATCGCTGGGAGTGGGACTTGCCGTATAGATTCCGAGATACGGCCCGGCTGATTGCGAGACTGCCACGCCGGTCCAGCCGACGAGATTGATGTTGCCGTTGCCGGTAACGGCACTTTGTCCGTTCGTGGTGCCCCAATCCGAAACGTAAATGTTGGTGGTGCCTGCCGAGGCCAGCTGTATGGCGCCTAATAGAATTGCCAGCGATAGCGTTTTTTTCATGGTCGATTTGTTTGGGGTGACGGTTGGGGGGTGGATTGAAATTCTGCCCGGCTTCAGTTGTAGGCCTTCAGCCAGTTCGGAACGAGCGTGATGCCTTGGTTGATATTAAATGTGCGGCTCCAGGGGAGACTCCAGAGCTGCCGCAAGCCCATTTGCGCGACGGACCCATCGATATTGGCCATGTTGAGCGGATTCCTGCCGGCGTGGCGAGGGATGCAGAACGAGCCCATCTCGTCGCCGACGTTGCAAGTTCCGGGCGCGGTGGGCGGCTGGTCGCGCGATGCGCCGGCGGAGGTGCCGAGGTCGTGCGGATTGGAGCCTTGCCACACGCAATCGGCGAAAAGCGGCGCGTTGGCAAATTTGCCCGCCGCCGTCAAAGTCTTCCAATAGCCGGGCGCGTCGCCATCCACGGCCATATCGGCCGCGGGTGGATTGGCCATCCAACCGTTAAACCCATAACTGCCCGCCATGCCTTGCCGGCCCCAGGTCGACGTCCCGCCGGCGGGTGTGGCGCTGGAGGAAATGGTGTACGGGCCGGAATTGCTCATCATGCCCCAGGCCAAAGTGGTGCAGCCCGTGGTGACGAAAGGCGCGGGCAGGGTGTCGCGGGTCGTGGTGGCCATTGGGCAAAAACAAATGCTTCCGCCGATGTTCGCGCCGGGGATTTCCGGCACCAATGCGACCATCCACATGCCGTTCGGATCATACCATCCGGTGGGCATGCTGTCGTTGTTATCGCTGGCGTAGAGTTGGAAGCCCAGGCCCCATTGCTTCAGGTTGGAAGTGCATTGGATGCGTTTCGCCTTGAGCTTGGCGCGCGACAACGCCGGCAAAAGCATCGCGGCCAGGATCGCGATGATGGCTATGACGACGAGCAATTCGATCAGCGTGAATCCCCGCTGACGGTGGACTCGTTGGGGCGTTAATTGGGTCATTATAATCGCTGTTGCGGCAACACGTCACAATCGGCCCTGGTCCGGGATTCGTACTGGCCCAAGGCGGCGGCCTGACGCGTTTTTAGTGATCCATGAAAGGTTATCGTCAAAAAAGCAGCCCTGCCTAGCCTCACAAAGGTATGGTTCTGGGAAAAGCGGGTTCGGCGGCGGAACGGTCGCGCCGCCTGCCATTTGTGGGAAATGCCGGGAGCGCGGAGTTTATTCCGCGAGGCGTTGATATTCGATTAAACACGCAATGAATTCCGTGCTCCGCCGGCCCGCAGCCGAATCGGACACCAGCCATTTGTGAGGCTGGCGGGTTCGGGGTGTTCCCGACAGAATCCGAGCATGCCATGGCAATGGGCCTGGATGCAGGGCAAACGCTGCTAAAAAATGGGAAAACCGTAAAAATCCGTAGCGCAGATTTGTAATCTGCTGTATCGCCGATTTGCAATCGGCTGGCCGTTTTAGAGCAATGAGTCACCGAACAATTTCACGTCCAGCAGAATACAATTCTGCGATACGGCCACGAGTGTCCGGATATTACTCGAACAATGACAACTGCTTAGAAAAGGAGCCTGATTCATTTTGAGAAGAAAGTGCTTGAAACAGTTGATTGACGGGCGTTTTCTCGAAAACGCTGACGCTGAGAACTTGGAGAATTTCGTAGAGCGTGGCGTCGCTGCCGAGCCGTTTTTTGAGCATGGCCACCAACGCATACACGCACACGGCGACCCACAGTTGCGCTCGCACCGCGTTGTCGGTGGTGCCATAAAACGTTTTGATGCGCAGATGTTGCTTGAGCCAACGAAAGAACAACTCGACCTGCCAACGTTGTTGGTAAAGCCTGGCCACGGTCAGTGCCGGCAAGCCAAAGTGGTTGGTCAGAAACACCAGCGCGCGTTGGTGGTCCACATCGTAAAAACTGTACTCGCCGCAATTTGTCCGGATATTTTTTGGCGGCGTAGAAGCCGCGCAGGCTGATGATTTGATCGCTGCGCAAGCCGCTGTCGGCGTCCACTCTTTGGGAGTGCAGCCGGCAACAGCTCAGAGATTTCTTGGCGCGCACGACAAACCACGCCCGAGCCTGTTCGATGGCATAAAGCCGCCGCCAATCCACGTACGCCCGATCCATGAGATAGAAGGCCCCCGGCTCGTAAGTGAGTTGATCGAGCCAGACTACTTCCTGAAAAGTGGCCAAACTGACCAGTATTTGAGCGGGCAAATGCGAGTGCAGTTCCAGTTGCGTGTGGATCTTGAGGCCCGAACGCAATGCGTCGAAGCGCGCCCAGGGGTAAACCGACAAACACAAATCGATGATGCTGGCATCCAGGGCGTAAATCGTTTGCTTCAAATCCAGCGCCACGGGTTCCGACGCATAAAGCTTTCGGGCTTGCTGGATCAGCAGTTGCGCCAAGTCGGCGAAGATGCGCCAGTCCCGACTGGCCAGGGCATCGGCCAGCGTGCTGCGCTTGACCGGCCCGCGCAGTCCCAGATGATAGAGCTGATCGGCCCGGGCATTGAGGCAGGCTTCGATGTCGCGCAAACTTTCCCGCCAGGTGAGTTGGGCAAAGACCAAGCAGACAAATTGTTGCCACGTCGAGAAGGTTTGAACTTTGTAGTCGCCACCGTAACGCTCGACACAGCGGTGAAACTGTTGGGGATGGATAAAATCCAAGAGTTGGGAAATTACGAATCGACCGGTGAACATGGCAGCAGGATAGCTGCCATGCCTCAGAAATGGAGCCCGCCAAGCTCAAGTCGCTCACACCCTCCAGTTCACACTCTAACCGCATCAACATTGAATGAAAGCTCCCTCGCCCATCACAACAACCGGACACTCGTGGCGATACGGCAGATTACAAATCTGCGCTACAGGTGAAATGCGTTTGCCCTGGATTTTGGTGCGGTAGGAGTTGATTGATGCCGGTAGAAAAGTTTTAATCGCTTGCAGCCGATGAACCGAATTCGCTCCCTCCAGACACTCCGCGGGGGAATGATTTGGTTGCGCGGTCTGCTGCCGGGGTGCGCGTTGATGCTGGCGGCAGGCGCCATGGGCCAGTCGGCCGGCGGCGACGCGGTATCTCAACTGGCCGGCATCACCAACGTTCATCAAATCCGCCTCTTCGCCGCGCAAAATCCAAAAGCCGTTTATGCCGTGCATCTCGAAGGGGATGTTTGGTGGGCGCATCCGTCCGACGGAAAATTTGTGCTGAAGGACGATTCCGGGGCGGAGGAGTTGGAAATGGATTTGAACGGGCAAACGCTGAGCGCGGGACAGCGAGTGCGTTTGGAGGGCGTGGGGACGGTGACTCCGACCGGCAGCGGTTTTCAACTCGGGCAGAAAGGCGCGGTGGTGGATAACGACGGCGTTCACAACATGGTGGAAAAATCGGGCGCGGCGTATTTGACGGCCGGGCTGAATCCGATTCGTGTCGAGTGGTTCAACGGAGTCGATAAATACGGATTGAAAGTGGAATATGAAGGACCGGGATTAACGCGACAGGCGATTCCCGCCGCGGCATTGTTTCGTCGAACGGCGGCCGGACAAATGACCAGTGGGCTGGATTACAAATCCTGCGCGGTCGCGGGCGATACGCTGCCGAATTTTGATTCCGCAACCGTATTCAGCAGCGGGACTGCCCATGGCTTCGATTTGAGCGTCGTGACCAACAGCGAGCACGTGGGCATTTGTTACACCGGTTTCCTGCAAGCGCCGCGGAATGGTTTGTATCGATTCTACACGACTTCGGATGACGGCAGCCGCTTGTTTGCCGGCGCACCCACCCTGCAGGTGAGCGCGGTTGGTCCCGCAAGTTTTCCGGAGCCCACGCCGTCGCTCATCGGGGAGCCCTGGAAGGAAGATCGCAACCGCTGGGTGGAAGTGGAAGGCAAGGTCACCTTCATCAGTGAAGAACCGGACATTTTGAAATTGGAGGTGATGTCCGAGACGGGCCGGATGTTCGTCGAGATCGCCGAAACGGCGGGACTGGCACCGGCGCAATTGTTGAATCGGCGGATCCGCGCGACCGGATTTGCGAAAGGCGTTTTGACGGAGGAAGGACGACAGGTGCTGGGCCTGGTTTTGGCGCCGAATGCCCGGACGATTCAATCATTGGAAATGCCGCCGGCTGAAACGGCGATCACGAGTTCGAATCAACTTCCCTTCCTCGTCACCTCGGCCGAAGTGCATCGCTTGAAACGCGAGGAGGCGCAGCGCGGTTATCCCGTCAAAATCCGGGGCGTGATTACCTCGGTGTTGCCGGAAGACCAGGGGTTCACCATCCAGGATTCAACGCGCGGAATGTATGTGGTGGATCAATCCGAGAGCCGGTCGGACGCACCGCGCATCGGGGAATATCTGGAGATCGAAGGCACAACCGATCCCGGCAAGTTCGCGCCCTTCGTAAATGCCACGCACGTGCGCCTGCTGGGCGGCGGCGATCTGCCCGCGCCGGTGGTTCCCTCGTGGCATCAATTGATGAACGGCAGCCTCGACGCGCAATACGTGGAGATTCAAGGCATCCTGACCTCCGTGCAATCGAACGGGATTGTGTTGCTGACGCCGGAAGGCCGCGTGGAGATGGAGATTCGCGCGGTCGGCTTGGAGTTGCGCGATTTGGAGCGGTACGAAGACGCGTTGATTCGCGTGCGCGGATGCCTGCTGGCCAGGTGGGATTACCTGACGCACCAGGTGACGGTCGGCGAAATTCGCGTCTACGGCGCGGACATCACGGTCGACCAGCCGGCGCCGGAGGATTTGTTTTCCACGCCGCGCAAGACCGCGTCGGAATTGCTTTTGTTCGACCCGCAAGCGAGCGCGTTTCAACGCGTCAAAGTGGCCGGCCAGATTTTGCACGTGAGCGATCCGGAATATTTTGTGATGGACGGCAACACCGGAATTCGTTTCGTGCTGAAACATCCCGCGAACTTGCAGGTCGGCGACCTGGTGGAAGCCGTAGGATTTCCGGAACTCAGCCGTGCCTCGCCAGTGCTGCGCGAAGCGGTGGTGCGAAAAACCGGGAATGCGCCGTTGCCCGAGCCCAGATTATTGACGCCGAAAGATTTGACGCGATCGGATCTCGATTCGACGCTCGTGCGCATTCGCGCCGTGCTGGTGGACCAACGCGATACGCCGGCGGGCCAGATATTGGAAATGCGCGTGGGCTTGCGTTCGTTTCTCGCGCGGTTGGGTGGCAAAACCCATTTAGGTTTGCCCGCTGGCAGCCAGTTGGAACTCACGGGAACTTACTCGGGTCAAAGCGTGAACCAGGATGTGCCCTCGTTTGAGCTGCTGGTGAATTCGGGCACGAACATCGTCGTGCTCGCGCGTCCGCAGTGGTGGACGTTGCGAAAGTTGCTGTTCATTCTGGGCGCGCTGGCGTGCGTGCTCGCGGTGACGGTGCTGTGGATCACGCAATTGCATCGCACTGTGGCGCAGCGAACCACGGAACTGGAAATCCAAATTCGCGAACGGCAACGCGTCGAACAACAGCACGCGATGGAACAGGAGCGCGGCCGCATCGCGCAGGACTTGCACGACGAACTCGGTTCGAGTCTCACGGAAATCACGATGCTCGGCGTGCGCGCGCAAGCCGCCGCGACGCCGGCGCCCAAGCGCAGCGAGTATCTCGAGCAGATGAGCGGCAAGGCGCGGCAGATGGTGACGGCGCTGGATGAAATTGTCTGGGCGATGAATCCCACGCATAATTCGATCGGGTCGATGATGAGTTATTTTTCGATTTACGCGGAGCGGTTCCTCGGGCTGGCGAATATTGGATTGCGATTTGATGGGCCGTTCGAGGTGGACGAATACGAGGTCGACTCGCGCCATCGGCATCAGTTGTTTCTCGCGTTCAAGGAAGCGTTGACGAACGTGGTCCGGCATTCCCAGGCCACCGAAGTGCGCCTGCAAGTCGAGGTGCGGCAGCGCACGCTGCGTTTGAGCGTTTCCGACAACGGCCAGGGCTGGTCGGAGGCCGGGCGCACTGATGAAATGGATGGCGTGATCAACATGCGCGCGCGGCTGGAGAAACTCGGCGGACGTTTTGAAATCAAAAGCAAGAGCGGCAGCGGCACTGAAGTGTGCTTTGAAATGCCATTGCAATGATGATTATACTAGAGGCGGTTTCCTAAGCCCATAAGCTGGTGGGGCGAGCGTCCTCGCGAGCCGAAACGGCGCCATCGACCGGTTCGTGGAAATCTCAGCCGACTTTGTGAAACATATATGACCAAGATTGCCATTGTCGAAGACAACCGGGTGATTCGCGAGAGCCTCGCGGAATTTGTGCAGACGGATCCCGATTGCAAATGCATCTACGTGTGCGCAACGGCGGGGGAGGCGCTCAAGGAAATTCCGAAATGCCAGCCGGACATCGTGCTGATGGATATTCAACTGCCGGATATTTCGGGCATCGAATGCACGGCGCAATTGAAGCAGTTGCTGCCGTCGGTGCAGATCATCATGGTGACGGTGTATGAAGACACCGATCGCATTTACAAGGCGCTGCGCGCGGGCGCGTGCGGATATTTGCTCAAGCGCTGCACGCCGGAGGAACTCATCGATGCCATTCACGAGGTGAAACAGGGCGGCGCGCCGATGTCGCGGGAGATCGCGCGCAAAGTGATTGCGTCCTTTCGCGAACCGGCGACGTCCGCGTCGGAAGTGGAAGGCCTCTCGCCGCGCGAGCGGGAAATTTTGGAACTGCTCGCGAATGGCCACCCGAACAAGGAAATCGCCGCGCGCGTGGGGCTCACGGATGGTACGGTGCGATGGCATCTGCGGCACGTTTACAATAAATTGCACGTGCGCTCGCGGATGGAGGCGGCGCTGAAATTTCTTTCGACGAAGTCGGAATGATTCTCTCTGCGCTCTTTGCGTTCTTTGCGGTTAAAGCAAAGAACGATTGGCGGCGGTCGCAGGCAGCCGCTACAGGACTACAACCATACATCTGTGAGGCTGTGCAGAATTGGCCGAAACGCGACAATCAAGGGCGATGCTCAAGAAATTGGTGGCTTTGATTTTTGCGGTTTTTGTGTGCGTGGCGACTCGCGCGCAGACCAATTTTCTCGCCGCCGCGGATTTCTCAGACCTCGCTTTTTTCGAATCGCGCGGCATCACCTACAAAGATGCCGGCCAGGTTGTGGATGGGTTGCAGTTGCTGAAAAACCACGGGTTCAATTGCGTGCGGTTGCGGTTATGGACCAGCAGCGCGACCCAGGCCACTGCTGATCCTTATGATTACGGCAACAACCTCGCTTACACGGTGCCGCTGGCCGTGCGCGTCAAAAATGCCGGGCTTTTGTTCAGCCTGGATTTTCATTATTCGGACACGTGGGCGGATCCGGGGAAGCAAGCCACGCCCGACGCCTGGACGAATTTGGACCTGGCGCAATTGACCGCCCAGATGCGCAGTTATAACAGCAATGTCATTGCGACCTTTGCCGCCGCCGGCGCGATGCCGGATTTTGTGCAGGTGGGAAATGAAATCACCGCCGGGATGCTATGGCCGCTCGGCAAACTCACCGATTCCGCTTCCTGGTCCAATTTTGGCCAACTGATGAAAGCCGCAGAGCAGGGGATTCAGGACGCGTGCGGCGCGGTCGGCGCGACGATGCCGAAAATCATTGTGCACATCGATCGCGGGGCGGATTGGGCGACGACCCAGTGGTTTTTTGACAACCTGAACGCGCAGGGAGTCCCTTACGACATCATCGGCGAGAGCTATTATCCGTTCTTTCACGGGCCGGTCACGAATGTGTCCACCTGTCTCAGCAACGCCGCCGTTCGCTACGGCAAACCCGTCGTCCTCGCCGAGACGGCGTTTCCGTGGACGAATTCCGTGACGAGTTGGACGAACAAATTATACGGCTTTGATCCAACCGTGGCCGGGCAGGTGAGTTTCATGGCCGCGTTGGCGAAGGTTTTGAAAAACGTTCCGAATCATCTCGGGGCGGGAATTTTTTATTGGGGCGCGGAGTATCAGGCAGCCAGCGGCGTTAACGAGGCGGGTTTCAACACCGCTTCACTTTTTGACGCGCACGGAAATCTTCTACCGGCAGCGGATGGGTTGGCTGGCATCGCCGCGCCGCTCGTGCTCAGCCCGTCATTGTCGGGCATGAATCTGCAATTGACCTGGCCGTTCAGCGGCGCGGCGTCGCAATTGGAAATTTCCACCAACTCCGGCGCGGCGCCTGTTTGGCTGCCCGTCACGAATGCCGTGTCCATCAGCGCGGCCGAGTTTTTGCTCACCTTGCCCATCAGGGATTGGTCGGCTTTTTACCGGCTGCATTCGCCGTGAGAGCCCCTGGGAGCGCTGGCGTCCCGCCGGCGAGAATGTTTCCTCACGATGATATCGGATAGCCTTGGGTGCGTTTCGAGCATGGCCCGGTGCTTGCGGGGGTTTTTTACTCATCCGTAACACCCAGATATAATTATGCGAGAATTCCAGGTCGGGAAATTGCCGTGTCCAAAACCTTTCGTGCGCTGGCCGATTTTGCTTTTGGCTCTCGCTTTGTGCGAGCACGGAAAGGCGCTGGGCCAAACCGGAGCTGTTCCGTTTCAAACCGGGGACGTGCAATCGCCGCAAGTCCAAACCAATCGCCCGCAAACCAACGAAACGCCGCGTCGCCGGGAGGGTGGTCGAACCGCCGGGCCCGCCACGCTCGGTTTGGACCAGGGCACGAGCGATTTCGATACGCCCGATTTCACGCTGAAACTCGTCAAGGCGTCGCAGACCGTCGCCGCTCTCGAGCCTAAGGGCGCCGATGGATTTGATTTCACCCCGGCGGACCAACTCAACGCCCGCGCCGCGGATGGATTTTATCAATTGGGCGATCTGACGCTGCGCTTGCGGGAAGGCGCCAGCGGAGAATGGAAAAATTTTTCCACGGCGGAAGCGCGCAAGCCGGTGCTCGCGCAGGAGGTTTCCGGCAAGACGCTCGCGGCGGCGGATTTGACGCCCACGTTGGCGGACGATTGCCCGCTGCAAATCACCCGCAGTTGGAGCCTGGACAATGGCAGGCTGGTGTTGCAATTCGAGTTGAAAAATAAATCCTCCGGGCCGGTGGAGATCGGCGCGCTGGGGATTCCGCTGATTTTCAACAACCTCATCACGGATTTTAACCGCAATCGTCCGCGCACGCTCGATCAGGCCCACACGATTTGTTCGTTCACCGATCCGGCGATTTGCATGGACGCGGGCTATGTCCAGGTCACGCGCCTCAACGGGCACGGGCCGGCGCTGGTGGTCGTGGAGGAAGGCCGCTCGCCGCTCGAAGCTTACGTTCCGCTCACCGCCGACAAGACCGCGCGCAGCCAGACGTTCGAAGGCTTTTACGAATGGACCGTGCACAGCCTCGCGTATGCCGAGAACGAATGGAAAAAAGCGCAACCCTGGAACGCGCCCACGTCGGAAACACTCGCGGCCGGCGCGACCAAAACTTTTGGCGTGAAATTCCTTTTGTCTCCGGAAATTCGCGACATCGAAAAAACTCTGGCGGCGAATCAACGGCCAGTCGCCGTCGGAATTCCCGGTTACATTCTGCCGATGGATTTGGACGCGCGGCTGTTTTTGAAATACGGCAGCAAAATCAAATCGGTCGACGTGGAACCGAAAGGCGCGATTTCCATCAGCAAGGATTCGGGCGGAAGCGGCGACACGAAGAGTTACACGTTGCGCGGAAAAGAGTGGGGACGCGCCCGGCTCACGGTGAATTACGACGACGGCTTGGTTCAGACCATCAGCTATGACGTCATCAAACCGGAGGAACAAGCGGTCGCCGATCTTGGAAATTTTCTGTTCACCAAGCAATGGTTTACCGACACGAACGATCCCTTCCATCGCGCGCCGTCGGTGATGACGTTTGACCGCGCGCACGATCGCATCGTCTCCCAGGACGCGCGCGCGTGGATTGCGGGTTTGGAGGATGAAGGCGGCGCCGGTTCGTGGATCGCCGCCGCGATGAAGGAATTTGGCGAACCGAACAAGGACGAAGTCGCGAAATTCGAGGAGTTTGTCGACGGCGTGCTTTGGGGCGGCATTCAATACAAGGACGGCCCGCTCAAATACGGCGTGCGCAAGAGCATGTTCTATTATGATACCAACGACTTCCCGAATTATTACGATTCCAGCATTCGTTACGGCGGCTGGACCAGTTGGAGCAAGCGCGATGCGGAGCGGATTGATCGCGCCTATAATTATCCGCACGTGGTCGCGGCGTATTGGTCGATGTATAAGCTCGCCCGCAATCACACCGGCCTCGTCACGAATCATCCGTGGGATTGGTATCTCGACCAGGCGTTCCAAACGACGGCGTTCCTTTTCAAAAAGGGTCCGAACGGCCGCTCGATGGTCGGATACATCGATACCGGTTTGATGGAGGGCGATATTTTCGTCAAGCTCTTGCAAGATTTGAAGCGCGAAGGCTGGACGGATAAAGCTGCTGAAATCGAGCGCGGGATGAAGGAGCGTGCGGACGTATGGAAATCGCGCGCATATCCGTTCGGCAGCGAAATGGCGTGGGACTCGACCGGCCAGGAGGAAGTTTTCGCGTGGACCAAATATTTCGGCTACGATGAAAAAGGCGAGGTCTCGCTGAATTCCATTCTCGGCTACATGCCGCTCGTGCCGAATTGGGGTTACAATGGCGATGCGCGTCGCTATTGGGATTTCTATTACGGCGCCGCGCCCGGCGGCCAGCTCGAGCGCCAGATTCATCACTACGGCTCGGGCATCAATTCAATTCCCTTGCTCACGGCGTTTCGGCAGCATCCGGACGATTTTTACCTGCTGCGTCTCGGCTACGCGGGCACGATGGCGCCGCTGTCGAACATCGATTCGAACGGATTTGCCGCAGCCGCATTCCATTCGTCACCGTCGTTGATGAAATGGGACGCCTACAGCGGCGATTACGGCCCGAACTTTTTTGGCCACGCCATCAACACGGCTACCTACATCGTCGATCATCCGGACTTCGGCTGGCTCGCGTTCGGCGGCAATCTGAAGGCGAGCGGCAGCAAGGTCACCGTGCAAACGCTCGACTCTTTCCGCCGCCGCATATACCTCGCTCCCGTGGGTCTCTGGCTGACGCTCGACGCCGGCGAGTTTGAAAGCGTGGAATACAACAGCAAGACCAAGGCAGTGCGCGTGGAGTTGACGCCGCAAACGTCGGCTACCGCGCAGGCGCGCTTGCGCATCGAGCAACCCGCTAAAATCTCCGGCGTGGGAACGTATCATCCCGGCAAGTCGTTCACGAACGAACGCGACGCGTTCACTATTCCACTCGGGAAAAAGGCAACGTGGGTTGAATTGACTGAATCGAAATGAAACTCGCACCACTCGCGGCGATTCTTACGGCGTGCGTTTTCGGCCCGCTGAGCGGCCACGCGCAATTATCGTCGAACATGCAGAGCGCGATCGCGCGCCTTGATTCGGGCGAATTCGGCGGTGGCTTCGGCGGCGGCGGCCGTCGCGGAGGGCGCGGCGGCGGTGCGCGCGAGTGGTCGGAGGACGGGCAGGGCTACACGATGAACGAGCGCGGGGACATCGTTCGTTACGATATCACAAGTGACGGTCACGCAGTGGTGATGACGGCTAGGGAAATGACGCCGCCTTCATCGGATCGCGCGCTGCGGCCCATTGAATCCGGGTCCACCAACAAAAACCTGCTGCTGTTCTCCACGAATCCGCGCCCCACGATGATTCGCAAGACGGCGAATGATTATTGGGTGCTCGATAAGGGGAATCATTCGTGGCGCAAGCTCGGCGGAAAGATTGATTCCGGCCTGCTCTACGCGAAACTGTCACCCGACGGCACGCGCGCCGCGTACGTGCGCAGCAATAATATATATGTCGAGACCATTGGCAGCGGAGCCATCAAGCGGCTCACGGCGGACGGTTCGGAAAATATCATCAACGGCACGTCCGATTGGGTGTACGAGGAGGAGTTCGATGTTCGCGAGGCATTCGAGTGGAGTCCCGACAGCCAGCGCATCGCATTTTTGCAATTCGATCAAAGCAATGTCCCCGAATTCACGCTGATTAATTACACCGACTCGCTCTATCCCAAACTCACGCGCTATCACTATCCGAAGCCGGGCCAGACCAATTCGGCGGTGCATCTTGGCATCGTGGGCGCTTCGGGCGGTTCCGTGCGCTGGGCCAAAGTGTCCGGCGATCCGCGCAACATTTACATTCCGCGCATCGGCTGGGCGCAAGCCGGCACGGTGATTCTGGACCAACTGAATCGCCTCCAAAATACGAATAACGTGTGGCTGGCGAACGCGAAATCAGGAGAGGTTCAACTCCTGTTCCAGGACCGCGATGATGCGTGGGTGAACATCGACAATGTATTGAACAAAAATTTCTTTTGGATTGGCAAGGATGGCGGCAAAGAATTGCTTTATATCAGCGAACGCGATGGCTGGCGGCACGCTTACGCCGTCGCGCGCAATGGCAACTCGCGGTTGATCACGACCGGCAAGTTCGATCTCGTTTCGATTTCGGCCGTCGATGAGGCTGCCGGCTGGCTCTATTACATCGCCTCGCCGGAGAATGCCACGCAGCGTTATCTATATCGCTCGCGGCTCGACGGCAGCGGCGCGCCCGAGCGCGTCACGCCCGCCGATCAGCCCGGCACGCACACTTACAACATTTCACCCAACGCCCGCTGGGCGTTTCATTCCTACTCGAAATTCGACGAACCCGGCGTCTCCGATCTCGTGAGCCTGCCCGATCACAAAGTCGTTCGCGTGTTCCAGGACAATGCGGAAATGAAAACGAACGTCGCTGCAGTCCTCACTGGGCGAACCGAAATGTTCCAGGTCGACGTTGGCGAGGGCGTGAAAATGGATGGCTGGTTGATCAAGCCGTCGCATTTTGATGAATCAAAAAAATATCCGGTCATCGTCAACGTCTATGGCGAACCGGCGGCCACGACCGTGAATGACAGTTGGGGCGGGTCGGGTCGCCTGATGCTCGCCGCGCTGGCGGACGATGGCTATATCATTGCCAGTTTCGACAATCAAGGCACGCCCGCGCCAAAGGGGCGCGAGTGGCGCAAGATTGTTTATGGCTCCGTGGGTGTGCTTGCTTCGAAGGAGCAAACTGCCGCGGTGCGCGCGCTCGCCGCCATGCATCCTTACGTGGATCTGGATCGCGTCGCAGTTTATGGCTGGAGTGGCGGCGGTTCGATGACGCTTAATTTGATGTTTCGTTCGCCGGATGTTTTCAAAGTTGGCGTCGCGGGCGCGCCGGTTCCGGACCAGACGCTTTACGATTCGATTTACCAGGAACGCTATATGGGTTTGCCGGACCAGAACGCGCAGGGTTACAAGGACGGTTCACCGATCACGTTCGCGAGTGGCCTGACTGGCAAATTGTTGATCATCCACGGCACCGGCGATGACAACGTGCATTTCCAGGGCACGCAGCGCATGCTCAACAAGCTCATTGAACTGAACAAGCAATTCAGTTTCATGGAATATCCGAACCGCCGCCACGGCATCACCGGCGCGCATCTCGACACGCTGCGCTATGGATTCCTGGAAGAACATTTGCCTGCCGGCCCGCGATAGCTGATGCGCAAACCTTCCACCGCAAAACCATGAACGCGAAAATGCCTCGCCGTGATTTTTTGAAAGCGGCGCCCGTCGCTGCGTACGCTATGACGCAAATCGCCCAGGGCGCCACCCTCAAAGCGCCCACGACCGCGACGCAAATCAAAATCGAGCCATTCGATTATCGCGGCGTGAAATTGCTCGAGAGCGCGTGGCAAAAGCGTTACCAGTCGGCGCGCGATTTTTATTTCGGCGTTTCCGATGACGACATTTTGCACGGTTATCGCCAGGCGGCCGGATTGGCGGCGCCGGGCAAGCCGCTCGGCGGTTGGTGCGCGCAAAACAGCAACACGGTTTTCGGGCAGTGGTTGAGCGGCTTGTCGCGTTTCTCCTGCGCGCTGAACGACTCAGCCCTGCGCGAAAAAATCATTCATCTCTACACCGAATGGGCCAAAACCGTAAAGCCCGACGGCAACTGCGGGATGATGCATTATCCGTTCGAGAAGCTTGTGTGCGGCCTCGTGGACATGCAGCTTTATTTGGATTACGACACCACCGCGACGCTCGAGCGCGTGACGGATTGGGCAAGCAAAGCGTTTGATCGGACGCGCGCGCCGGCCGCGCCGAGGCCGTGGGAAATGCACTCCGGCAAGCCGCTCGAATGGTACACGGTTGGTGAAAATCTTTTTCGCGCGTATCAGCTCACCGGCAATTCCAAGTTCAAGGACTTCGCCGAAGTCTGGCTGTATAACGACTATTGGAACAAATTCGCGAACACTGCCGATCCCGGCGATGCCTGGGGCGTTCACGCTTACAGCCACGTCAACACGTTCAGCAGCGCGGCGATGGCTTACGCAGTGACGGGCGATGAAAAATTTCTCCACGTCATTCGTAACGCCTACGATTTTTTGCAAAACACGCAATGCTACGCGACCGGCGGCTTCGGTCCGTCCGAGCGCATCATGCCGACGAATGGAAATCTGGGCAAAGCGCTGGAGTATCATCAGAACACGTGCGAGACGCCGTGCTGCTCGTGGGCCGCATTCAAGCTCGCGCGTTACCTCACGCAATTCACCGGCGAAGCGCGCTACGGCGATTGGGTCGAGCGGCTGATGTATAACGGCGTCGGCGGCATTCTCCCCATCAAGGACAACGGCCGGCATTTTTATTACGCGGACTATCGCGTCTCCGGCGGCGTGAAAGTCTATGCGCGCGACGTTTACACGTGCTGCTCCGGCACCTATTGCCAGGCCGTGAGCGATTTTCCGAATCAGATTTATTACAAGGACGCCAACAGTCTTTACGTAAGCCTGTATTTGCCTTCGGAAGTGACGTGGAATCGCGCCGATGGCGAAGTGAAAATTGTCCAGGATACGCGTTATCCCGAAGCGGAAACGAGCACGCTCACCGTGAGCGCAAAGGAGAATTCTCATTTCGCGCTGAAATTTCGCGTGCCCGGTTGGTCCAGCGATATGACGCTCAAAGTCAACGGCGCGGCGGCGAACGTGAAATGCGAACCCGGAACCTGGGCGGTCATCGAACGCAATTGGAACTCCGGAGACACGATTGAAGTGAAAATTCCGTTGAAGCTACGATTTTCCGCGGTGGACAAATGGCATCCGAATCGCATCGCCGTGGTGCGCGGGCCGGTCGTGCTGGTGGAGGAGGGGAATGCGCACGAGCCGGTGTTCAAGCTGCCCGAGACGGATGCCGACCTGAACAAGTGGTTCGTGCCGGCGAATCAGCCCGGATATTTTCGGATGCAACCGCCGGATGGAACGACCGTGCGCGCGCAGTGGCTCCCGTTCTATGCCGCGATCGAATCGCTCGCGTATCGCATGTATTTCGATAACGACAAATTGCCGTTTGTGCTTTGGTAAAAATCCCATTATGAAGTTTCGCCACTCTTACAGATGTTCGACCTGGATCGCCTTGAGCGTTGCATTTGTCCTCGTTGCCTTCGCGAATTTTACGCGCGCGCAAGAGACGAATGGGCCCATCACCCGCGCGGAATATCTCAAAGGCGGTCTCACTCCGGAGCGCACCTGCTACGATCTCACCTCGTATCACCTCGACGTGCGGCTTGATCCGACGAATAAGACCATCGGCGGCGCGAACAAAATCTCGTTCAAAACGCTGAAGGATTTCACGACGATGCAAATCGATCTGTGGAGCAACTTGCCGATCAGCAAAATTACTTTCGATGACGGTGCGGTGGCGAAATTCACTCGCGAGTTGAACGCGGTCTTTGTCGAGCTTCCCGAAACTGTGCGCAAGGACAGCACGCATTCGATAACCGTTTTTTATTCCGGCACACCGGTCGTGGCGCGGCGCCCCCCGTGGGAGGGCGGAATCAGTTGGGACCACGATGACGATGGCAATCCGTGGGACGTGGTGACCTGCTCGGAAACCGGCGCGAGCATTTGGTGGCCGAACAAGGACATTGCTTACGACGAGCCGGACAACATGACCATCAGCATCACCGTGCCGGCCGGTTTGGATGAAATTTCCAACGGCCGACTCCAATCTAAAACGACGCTGCCCGATGGCTGGGTGCGTTACGATTGGTATGTCAGTTATCCCATCAATAATTATTGCGTGACGTTCAACATCGGCAAATACGCGCACTTCAGCGACGAGTATGTCAGCGCCATCGACGGCGAGAAGCTCTCGCTGGATTATTACGTCCTGCCGAAAAATTTGGAGAAGGCCAAAGTCCAATTTCAACAAGCCAAAGAGATGCTCAAGTCCTACGAAAAATATTTCGGCAAATATCCGTTCTATCGCGACGGCTACAAACTTGTCGAATGCCCGCACACCGGCATGGAGCATCAGAGCTGCGTTGCTTACGGCAATCATTACCTCGGCGGTTATCGCGGACGCTCGTCCTCCGCGGTCGGGCTGAAATTTGATTTCATCATCGTCCACGAATCCGCGCATGAATGGTGGGGCAACAGTGTCACGATGAAAGACATGGCGGACATGTGGATTCACGAAAGCTTCGGCGCGTATGCGGAATCACTCTTCGTCGAGGACCATTGGGGCCACGACGAAGCCATCAAATATATCAACGGCAAAAAGGGTAATGTGCGCAACGACCGCCCGATCATCGGCGAATATGGCCGTTTCCAAAAAAGCGCGGGCGACATGTATGACAAGGGCCAACTCATCCTGAACACGCTGCGCAGCGTCATCAATGACGACGCGATGTGGGTCTCAATTCTTCACGGCCTTCAGGATAAATTCAAATACCAGAATATCGACGCCGACCAGGTGTTCGGTTTCATCAACGAAAAATCCGGACGCGATTTGACGTATTTCTTCAACCAATATTTCCGCCACAAAAATATTCCCACCCTCGCCGTGCAAACCACCCAGGATGGTGACACCGTCACGGCGCGCTATCGCTGGGAGGCGGACGTGGATGATTTCCGCATGCCCATCAAAGTCACGACCGCGCCCGGCAAATGGGAATTCATCACGCCGACGACGGAGTGGCAGACCAAGAAGCTGGGCGGCATCGCGCCCGAGGATTTCAAAGTCGCGGAGGATTTGTTTTATGTGAACGTCCGCTTGCGTTGGTCTTATCTCGATTCGCATCGCAGCAGTTCCGATGTGTTCGCCCCCGCGACGCTTGCTCCTGTTGCCAAACCGCGCGTTCAGATCGAAACCGATTTGGGAAATATCATCGCCGAATTGGACGCCGACGCCGCGCCCGTCACGGTCAGTAATTTTTTGCGCTACGCCGAAAGCCGGTTCTACGATGGCGGCTCGTTCTTCCGCACGGTCAACTCGGGAAATCAGCCGAATGACAAAGTGAAAATTGAAGTAGTCCAGGCGGAAGCAGCGCCCACGAAGGAGGCTGAGTCGTATCCGGCGATTCCCCTCGAGCGCACGCGCGATACGAAATTGCGGCATATCGACGGCGAATTGAGCATGGCGCGCGACGGCCCGGACACCGCGCAAAGCAGTTTCTCGATTTGTGTTGGCGACCAGCCGGATTTGGATTTCGGCGGAAAACGCAATCCTGACGGGCAGGGATTCGCGGCGTTCGGGCACGTGATTGCCGGCATGGATATCGTGCGGAAAATTCACGATTCACCCGCCGGCGGCCAACGATTGACGCCGCCCGTTCACATTCTGCGGATTATTCGCGTGCGGTGAAATCGTCGCCATGAAAACTCAAATGCCTCGCCGCGATTTTTTGAAAGCCGCTCCGCTGGCAGCGTATGGGATGGCTCAACTGGCGAAGGGTGATCCGATCTCATCACCCGCGTCGCCGGTTAAGCTTAAAATCGAGGCGTTTGATTATCGCGGCGTGAAATTGCGTCCGAGCCGGTGGCAAAAGCAATTTCAAGCCGCGCATGATTTCTGGCTCGGGCTTCCCGAGGACGACATCCTGCACGGCTATCGTCTCGCGGCGGGATTGGCTGCGCCCGGCAAACCGCTCGGCGGCTGGTGCGCGCGCAACAGCAACACTGTCTTCGGCCAGTGGCTGAGCGGCATGTCGCGCATGTATCGCGCGACCAGCGACACGGCGATTCGCGACAAGGCCGTGCGCCTGTTCACCGAATGGTCCAGGACCGTCAAGCCCGACGGCGATTGCGGCATGGGACATTATCCGTTCGACAAATTGGTTTGCGGCCTGGTGGACCTGAAAGTGTATGCCGATGTTTCCGAGGCGATTCCCATGCTCGAAAAGGTTGTGGAGTCGGCGTCGAAAAAGTTCAGCCGCGAAAATATCCCCGCGAGCCCGCAACGCGGTTTGTATTCCGGACGCGTTTCCGAATGGTACACGCTCGCGGAAAATCTTTATCGCGCGTTTCAAGCGACCGGCAACGCGAAGTTCAAGGATTTCGGCGATGCCTGGCTTTATCACGCTTACTGGAACAAGTTCGCTGATACAGCAGCGCCGCCCGACGCGCAAGGCGTTCACGCCTACAGCCACGTCAACACCTTCAGCAGCGCCGCGATGGCGTACGCAGTCAGCAGTGATGAAAAATTTCTTCACATCATCAAAAACGCCTTCGACTATTTGCAAAACGTCCAGTGCTACGCGACGGGCGGATTCGGCCCCAGTGAATTCATTGTCGCGCCCGATGGCGGCCTCGGCCGCGCGCTCGATACGCGGCAGGATTCGTTTGAAACCGGTTGCGGCTCGTGGGCGGCGTTCAAGCTGACGCGCTACCTGATGCAGTTCACCGGCGAAGCGCGTTACGGCGATTGGACGGAGCGCATTCTTTACAACGGCATCGGCGCCGCGCTTCCGGTTACCGCCGAAGGAAAAAATTTCTACTACTCGGATTATCGCGTGGACGGCGGCCTGAAAGTTTACAACTGGGAAATGTGGACGTGCTGCTCCGGCACCTACATCCAGGCGGTGACCGATTATCACAACATTATTTATTTCAAGGATGCCTCAAGTCTCTACGTCAATTTGTTCGTCCCGTCCGAGGTCACCTGGGCGCGCGCGGACGGCGACGTGAAACTCACGCAGGAAACGAATTATCCGGAAGCCGAGACGAGCGCGCTGACGTTGGAACTGAAACGCCCCGCGACGTTCGCACTCAAGTTCCGGGTTCCGGCCTGGGGACACGATGTGTCTGCAAAAGTGAATGGCGCGACAGCCAACGTAGAGTGCAAAGCGGGAACCTGGGCGAGCATTGAACGAGAATGGAATTCCGGCGACCACGTCGAAATAAAAATTCCGCTCGCCGCGCGCATGTTGCCCGTCGATCGCCAGCATCCCAATCGCGTGGCCGTCGCGCTCGGACCGGTGGCAATGGTTTTGGAAGCGGCGTATCACGATGCCGCGTTTCGCCTGCCGGAAAGCGATGGCGAATTGAACCAATGGCTCGTTGCCGATGCCACGCCCGGATTTTTCAAATTCCAGCCGACGGACGGCAGTCGGGTGCGCTCGTTGTTTCGCCCCTTTTACACGATCGAACAAAATTATCCTTACAAAATTTATTTCGATAAGGAAAAACTGCCGCTGAAATTCTGGTGACGTTGATGGAGAAAGAATCATCCAACACAAATTCAGGCATGCCGCGCCGCGATTTTATCCAGCGCGTGGCGGTGGCGTCCGCCGCGGCGGGAACCGGCCTGGCGGCTTTCGCGGCGACCAATGAACAGCCGTCAGGCGGTGCGTCGATGCCTTCAAAAGGCGCGCCGTTCGTTGGCCTCCAGATGGGGCCGCACACGATCCTCGATGAGGGCATTGAGCACACGCTGGATTTGATTCAGGAAACGTCAGCGACCAATGTTTTGATGCCCTACAGTCACGGCTATAATGGCGCCTTTATCAAGCCACTGCGTGACCGCGCCGATCACGGCGTGCCGTTGACGGACAATGCCGGCCGCAAATTTCCACTCGTGTGGGTCAGGACGCACGATGAATTTTACAAGAACACCACGCTCCGCCATCAAAAGGTGGACGACACGTTCGAGTACGCGAAGCGCGATTTGTTTGCTGAACTCGTTGAGCCTTGTCGCAAGCGCGGAATCAAACTCTACGCACGCGTGCTGGAGGATGGGATCCGGTCGATTCCAAATTTTGAAAAAGTTGTCACGCACGACATCGATGGCAAACCGACCAGCACGGCGTGTTGGAATCATCCCGAATATATCGGCTTTTGGTCGGACACAATGGAAGATTTGTTTCGTAGCTACGACCTCGATGGAATCCAGTGGGGCGCCGAGCGACAGGGACCGCTGATGAATGTGATCCTGCCGTGGGGCAACAATCCGCCGACTTGTTTCTGCGAACATTGCCGCGCCCGGGCCAAGGCGAACGGCATTGACGCCGAGCGCGCGCGGAAGGGTTTCGCAGAGCTTTATAAATTCGTGCAGGGCGGAAATAAACAAGCGGTGGACGGAGTGTTTGCCGGGTTCCTGCGCGTGATCATTCGTTATCCGGAGATTCTTTCGTGGGAATATCAGTATCGCCTCGCGCGCGAGGAACTTTGCGCGTCGATGTATAAGCGCGTGAAAAGCATCAAGCCCGGCGCGGAGGTGGGCTGGCACGTGGATCATCAGCCCTCGTCGTGGGATATCGTGTATCGAGCGGAAATGAGCTACGAGGAAATGGCGCCGCACTCGGACTTCATCAAGATCATCGCGTATCACAGCGTCCTCGCGCCGCGCATTCGCAACTGGTATTTGCCGCGGTTTCAGCGGACGATCCTGGGCGAACTTTCGCTCGAGGAATCGCTCAATGTTTATTACGACGTGTTCGGCTACGATAAAAACGTCGAGCCGAAACTTGGCGAATTGCTGCGAAAAGGGTTTTCGCCCGATTATGTTTTTCGCGAGACCAAGCACAGTATCGCTTCCGCCAATGGCAAAACAAAAATTTACACCGGCATCGGCTTCGACGTGCCGGGCAGTCCGCCGGACGATCCGGAAACGGTTTATCAGGCGACGCGCAAAGCGTTGGAAGCGGGAGCCCATGGAATCGTGATTTCCCGTGAGTATGAAGAAACGCGCGTGGCCAATTTGCAAGCCGTCGGCCGCGCCGTGAGAAGTTGAATGACAAAATGCCGATTTAAACAATTCCCAAATTCTTGAAACCCTATGAAAAACCATATGCGCCATCCACTAATCCCTAAAGCCGCCGCCGCCCTCGCGATTCTTTTTTCGCTGGGCATTGCGCCGCTCGCGAACGCCCAGACCGAGCGCGCCGTCATCACCTTGACCAACACCGGCGGCAAGGAAGTCCTGATTCCCGCGCGCATCAGCAACGTGCCGGCGACGAATGACTTCAACAACCCCGACAGCGAATTCTGTTTCCAACGCAGCAAATCCACCGACAACTTCGTGCTCTTCTGGGCCAAGGAATACGGCGATGATCCGATGTCAAACTCGGTCACCAACCGCCGTTTCAACGTGGATGAAATCCTCAAGGAGAGCGATCGGTTTTTCAATTATTACATCGATGTCCTCAAGTGGGTCGACAAGGACACGTCCTACGCCAGCAAATATAAATTTCTCTTTTTCGTGATCGGCGGTCCCGGCGGCACGGCGTTCGGCGGTGATATCGACGGAAAGGTGGGCGCGTTCTGGAGCCCGGCCACGCGCATCAATCGCGGCCCGTACGGCGTCGTCGCTCATGAGCTCGGCCATTCCTTTCAGGCCATGATCCGTGATGACTATGCCGCCGCGCATCCTGGGAGCCGTGCAGCCGGCTTCGCCGGCGGCAGCATTCACGAAATGACTTCTCAATGGATGCTCTGGCAGGTCTACCCGGAGTGGATGACGTTTGAAAATTATCATCTGAACGATTGGATGAAAGCGACCCACCTGGCCTTCCTGCATGAAGACAATCAATATCATTCGGCGCAGGTGCTCGAATATTGGTCGGAGAAGCACGGCGTGGAATTCATCGGCAAAATGTGGCGTGAGGTTCAGCAGGGTGAAGATCCCGTGATGACCTATAAACGGCTTACGGGCCTTTCGCAGGATCAATTCAACGACGAAATTTTCGATGCCTACCGCCATTTCGTCACGTGGGACATGCCGCGCATCGAAAAAGTCGCGGCCCGTTATGCCAACCAGCACACCACCTCAATTAACGCCGAGACCAACGGTTGGTATCAGATCGCCACCAACAAAGCCCCGCAGAACTACGGTTACAACGCCATTCAACTGAAAGTTCCCGCCAGCGGCACGAAAGTCGCGCTGGATTTCAAAGGCATCGTCGGCGCGGAAGGTTTCAGCAATATCCATCCCGAAAGTGCCGGATGGCGCTACGGTTTCCTCGCCTCGAAGGAAGACGGTTCCCGCGTTTACGGCGATATTTTTTCCAAATCACCGGGCACTGCGGAATTCACCGTTCCGCCGAATACCAAATTCCTATGGCTCGTCGTCAGCGGCGCGCCCACGGAACATTGGATTCATGTCGGGCGTCGCGGTGGCCGCGCCGGGAATGCCAACGCCGGCGCAAGTGCGAGCGAACAATGGCCGTACCAATTTAAATTGACCGGCACTTCTCCCGACGATTCCATCATTCATTGATTCTATGAAAAGAAACCTTGCGCGAACCTTGCGCTCGATCCCCTTTCTGCTGCTCGCTCTGTTTTTGTGTGCTGATTGCGCTCAACTTGAAACAGACCGCGGAACAACTGGACCAACTGGCGGTGCGACGGTTCGAGCGCAGACGACCAATGCGCCAGCCACTCCCGAATCCGAGTTGTATCGCAAATTGAAAGCGCTGCCTGGAGTTGTCGAAGTGCGCGAAACGCGCGGCGATTCGCAATCGTTCAAGGAATCGTATGAAGTGATGTTCGAGCAACCGCTGGATCATCAGCATCCCAACGGCGAAAAATTCCAACAGCGGTTTTTCCTCGGGCACAGTGATTACACCAGGCCCGTGCTGCTCGGAACCGAGGGCTACTCGGCGCGCGGCAATTCCGGAGGCGAACTCCAGCGCATTCTGGGCGGCAACCAGGTGACCGTGGAGCATCGCTTTTTCGGACGCTCCGTGCCGTCGCCGGTGAAGTGGGAGTATCTGACCGTGAAACAATCCGCGGACGATCTGCACGCGATTGTGACCGCGTTGAAGACAATGTATTCGGGCAAATGGGTCAGCTCCGGCACCAGCAAGGGCGGCCAGACGGCGCTCTTTTTCAAATGCTATTACCCGGACGATGTGGACGCGACCGTGGCCTACGTGGCTCCTGTCAACGTGGCGCAGGAAGACCCGCGCATTAATCGTTTCATCCAGACGAGCGGGGACGAGGCGACGCGGCAGAAGATCAAGGATTTCCAAATCGCGATGCTGCAACGCGAGGACGAAATTCTGCCGTTGGTCAAGGAACAGGCGGACCGGCGGCATTGGACTTTCGCAATGGGGCTTCCCACCGCCTACGAATATGGCGTGCTCGAATATCCCTACGCGTTCTGGCAGTACGGCACCAAACCCGCCGACGTCCCCGCGGCCGATGCTCCGATTGAAAAACTGGTCGAGCACTACAATCGCGTGAACACGCTTTATTATTATTCCGACCAGGGGAAGAAGCAGTTCGAGCCGTTTCTGTATCAGGCGTTCACCGAAATTGGCTACTACAATTACGACATCACGGATTTCAAGCAGTACCTGAAAGCGGCGAAGAATCCTTCCAATCTCGTGATCTGTCCAGATGGCGCCAAGATCGTCTACAACCCGGCGACGATGGCGTTCGTCTTTCATTTTCTCCAATACGAGGCGAACCACGTGGCCTACATCTACGGGGAACTCGATGCGTGGTCGGCCACGCAAATGCAACTGCTCGGGCGCACGGACGCGATTAAAATCGTGGTCGCCGACGCCCACCACGGCGCGCGCGTCGGCGCGTTTTCGCCGGAGCAAAAAGAATTGTTTTATTCGAACCTCGATCGCTGGCTGGGGATGAAAGTGAACCGGCAGTAACTGCAAGGTTTCCGGGAGCGCGGCGTTCACGCCGCTTCAGCACGACATGGAATAACCCTCAAAATATTCCAACAATGTCGCTGCGGGTCATATTGAAGCGGGCTGAAGCCCGCGCTCCTGAGGTGATGCGTGCCGGCCGGGTGAAGATTCACATTTAAACCGCTCTACGCCTCCTGCGTCGGATGCAGCCCAAACTGAATCAGCTTCGCCTTCATGGTAATCCGCGAAACTCCCAGCCAGCGCGCGGCCCTGGCCTGGTTGCCTTGCGCCGCCTGGATGGCGCGAGCAAATAATTCGCGCTCCGCCATTTCCAATACCCGCGCGTGCGCGTCGGAAAGTTCCTCGCGCTGCGCCGCGGCGAGCAATTCATCGATGTATTCCGCAAACGGCCGGGCAGGGGAGAGAGTGGAATCACTGGTTTTGTTCAGCGCCGCGCGCACGTGCTCCACGCTGATGGCGTAATTTTGCGCCAGCAACAACGCCTTGCGCACCACGTTTTCCAATTCGCGCACATTGCCCGACCACGACTGGCCTTGCAGCAAGTCCAGCGCTTCGGGATGAATGGAAGGCGCGCGACTGCCCAACTCGGGGCCGTGCTTCTGCAAAAAATACCGAACCAAATCCGGAATGTCTTCCCGCCGATTTCTCAACGCCGGCAGCGGAATCGTGACGACGTTCAGCCGGTAATAGAGATCCTCGCGAAATTCCTTCTGGCGCATCGCTGTTTCCAGGTCGCGATGCGTGGCGGTGATCACGCGCACGTCGATCGGAATCGTTTCCTTGCCGCCGAGCCGTTGCAGGCAGCGCTCCTGGAGCACGCGCAGTAGTTTGACTTGCGTTCCCGCGGAAAGATCGCCGATTTCATCCAAAAAAATCGTGCCATGGTCAGCCTGTTCGAAACGCCCAATCCGCCGCGCTTCCGCGCCGGTGAACGCCCCGCGCTCGTGCCCGAACAATTCACTCTCGAGCAACGTCTCCGGAATCGCGGCGCAATTGATGGCAATGAACGGCGCGTTGGCCCGGTCGCTGTGCTGGTAAATCGCGCGCGCAATCAATTCCTTGCCCGTGCCGGTTTCGCCGCGGATCAACACGCTCACCGGCTTGGACGCCACGCGCCCGATTTCCTTGTAAATCGCCTGCATGGCAGTGGAACGTCCGACGATGGCTTCGCGCGCCTGGCCCGCTTCTCCCAGGATGACCGGCTCCAACATCATGCGATTGCTGTCCGCCGCTTTGCGAACCAGCTCAATCATGTGTGGCACATCGAATGGCTTGAGCACGTAATCGTACGCGCCGAGTTTCATCGCCTCGATGGCGGTTTCCGTCGTGCCGAACGCCGTGATTAATATGATGGGCAGACGCGGTTGCGCCAGGTGCAATTGCCGCACCAATTCCAGCCCGTCGATGCCCGGCATCCGCAGGTCGGTGATGACGACGTTAAACGTTTCCTTGGACGCCAGCGCCAGGCCGTCGTCGCCGCGCTTTTGCACCGACACGTCATGCCCTTCCTCACTCAACACGCGCCGCAGCGTGTCGGTGATGCCGGTATCGTCTTCGATCAACAATATTTTAGCTGCGGAACTCATGCAGTCGCCAGCGGCAGCACAATACCAAAAGTCGTTCCGTGATTCACCTCTGTTTGATACTGCAATGCGCCGCCGTGATTTTGCACAATCCGCGCCGCGATCGAAAGCCCCAGTCCGGTGCCGTTATCTTTGGTGGTAAAGAAGGGATCGAAAAGCCGCTTCTCGACGGTCGCGGGAATGCCTTTGCCGGTGTCCGCCACTTCGAGGATCGCCACGTCCGACTCGCCTTTTGCGAGCAGCTTTCGGTCGCGAAGCGCGCGCAACGTAATCGTGCCATCACTTCCAATGCTGTCCGCGGCATTTTGCACCAGGTTGATCAGCACCTGCTGGATTTGTGCGGAGTCCACATTGATTCGCAACGGCGCCGTTGTTTGCAGGACCAGCTTGATCCCGGCCTTGGTCAACTGCGGCTCCATCAAATGTTGGGTTTCCAAAAGAACCAGATCGACCGGCACGGTCGAAAGTTGCGGATCGGAAGGCCGGGCGAATAAAAGGAAATCATTCACGATGCGTTCCAGCCGCAGAATTTCGCGCTCCACCAACTTGACATCGCTGTGTTCCAGCGAGCCCGGCTGGAATTTTTTCTGCTGAATGAACAACGCGGCTTTGATGGCCGTGAGCGGATTGCGAATCTCATGGGCCACGCCCGCCGCGAGCATCCCCAGCGAAGCCAGTTTTTCGCTGCGTTCCACCAGCAATTCGCTTTCCACGAGTTTCACGCGCAGGGGCGCAATCATTTCCCGGTAAACAATGGCCGCGAGCGCAATGCCGAAGGCGAACAGCAAACTGAGCGACCCGATCACCAGCCAATGCAGTTCCTGCAAGGTGTGGTTCGCGTGGTTCAAGAGCGCGCGGCGCGATTCGTAATGCGCTTTGCTGAGAGTGTCGCCGAGATCGAACAGGCGCCGGGACGTGGCGCGCATGATATTGTAATCCGCGAGTGACGCGGGTTTGTCGCCGAGCGATTGCAGGTTGGCCTTTAGCTCCTGCGCTTTCGCGAGGTATTCGTCGAAGGTGGTGTCAATCTGTTGGATGGCGTCTTTTTCGGGCGTCGTCGTGAGCGTGGGTTTTTGATCGTCGATCCAGGTGTCCAGCTTGTGGCTGGACTCCAAAAATTCCTGCCAAATCTCCGGCGAATGCTCGAGCCCGTAGCGTTGGAGGGTGTTGTTCAATTCCCGCAACGATTCTCGGAACTGGTCGGCGATGCGAAAGCTTTCCAAATCGACCTGGCTCAAGCGCGCGCGCAATTCCGCCGCCTGCCGTTGCGTATTCAACGTCGCGAAGAGGATGAACAATCCCATCAACGCCGCCACGAGCGCGAGGGCGATCAATCGAAATCGAATTCTGAGATTCATGCCTGAAAATTAAAATAACCCGCTGTTCCGGCTAACGACCATACTGTTTCTCAAAAGTAATTTCCGAAAGGGCAAACCCGCGGGTTTGCCACGAATCCCGCCAGGGATTCGCCACCTTTTCGGAAATTACTTTTAAGAAACAGTCTATTCATCGTTCCGCGTTCAATTGCTCGCATAAATCGTGCAAAGCTCCCGGCGCGAACACAATTCACGATTTTTCGATGAAAATCGTCGGAATGGCACTCGCGTTCCACGTCCTCGGTGCAAAGTAACTTTGCACCGCAGCAAAGTCGTTTTGCTATCGAATCGTGAATCGCTCCTCCGAAGCGCTGAAATTCCTTGGAAATCGACACCGTTCATCATTTGCAACCATCTGGCACGCCCCACGCTAAAGGGGATTCATGAAAAAGAGAATTTTACTCGCCGACGACGATCCGGGCGTGCGGGAGACTCTGGGCCGCGTGCTCGAATCGGAAAATTACTTTGTGCTCTACGCCAAAACCGGCCGCGAAACCGCCGCCCAATTCATGGCCGAATTGCCGGACCTCGTTTTGCTCGACATCACCATGCCGGATCGGGACGGCTGGGACGTTTATGATTTGATCAACAGCACGCACCCGCTGGTGCCGGTCATCGTCATCACGGCGAAGCCGGATCAATTCCGGCAAGCCTCGGAGCTGGGCGTGGACGCCTTGATGGAAAAACCTCTGGACCTTCCGCTGCTGCTTAAAACGATCGAAACGTACTTGCAGGAAACCGGAGATGAACGCGTGCGCCGGCTGACACGGCCTGATTACGAAACCGCGCATTTAAATGCGAGCCCTGGCCCGTGAGCGGGACGCATGAATCCACCCAAGGAAAATCAGGCCGCTCCCGCCAAACCCGGAAATCGCATTCTCATCGTGGATGACGACGCTTCGGTCCGTCAGATGCTCGCGCGCGTGTTGACGGAGGAGGGCTATCAGGTTTGGGCCGCGGCGAATGGGACGGCGGCGGTGGAGATCGCCACGGCCGCGAACCCCGAATTGATTCTCCTGGACTTGAATATGCCGGGCACGAGCGGCTGGGAAACCTTCCAGCAGTTGGTCACCAACAAACCCTCGCTCTCCGTCATCGTGATCACCGCGCAGCCGAATCAACTGTTTACGGCGCTTAATTCCGGAGTCGCGGCGCTGCTGGAAAAACCGCTGAATTTTCCGGTGCTCATCCGCACCGTAAGCGATCTCCTGGCCGAGTCTCCCAAGGAAAGGCGCGCCCGTATTCAGGGCAAGCCCGCGGATTTCCATTACATCTACGGACGAAAAGAATGAATCGCATCCATTTCACCGGCAATAAATTCGAGAGAAGATTTCACGAAAACCCCCATCAGGGCAGGTGCTCCCGGCGCTTGTTTGTCATGATCAATCATGTTGAGTTCGCCAGTTTTCCCGTCGCCATCCGGCGGCTGGAACCGGGTGGGGGCGGATATCAGAAAACCCCAGTAGCGGTTTCACCGGAAACAGGGCAGAATTCCACAATTAATTCCCTTTGATAAAAATGTCTGAATCCATGTCCAACGCTAATTCTCAGAAAATGCCGGACCAACCGCCGCCGCTTCCCGCGCGGCGCGGTCATCCCATCCTGTGGCTGATTGTGATCGTGGCGATTTGCGCCGCCGCGATTTGGTTCTTTTTCTTCCATCGCAAACCGGCGGAGAAAGCACAATCGTCGTCTTCAAAAAACGGAAGTGGCCAGCCGCCCCTCATTGTCGGCACCACGAACGCCTACTCCGGCGACATCGGAATTTATGTCAACGCGCTCGGCATCGTCACCCCGTTGAACACCGTCATGGTTAAAAGCCGCGTGGATGGGCAGTTGGTGAAGGTGAATTACACGGAGGGCCAAACGGTCAAACAAGGCGACCCGCTGGTGGACATTGATCCCACCCCGTACCAGGCGAACTACGACCAGGCTGAGGGCCAGTTGGCGCGCGACAACGCGTTGTTGGAAAACGCGCGCATCGATCTCAACCGTTATCAGGAAGCTTTTTCCAAAAATGCCATTCCCAAACAACAGCTCGATACCCAGCTCGCCACCGTCCACCAGGATGAGGGCATAGTGAAACTGGACCAGGGCACGCTCGACACCGCCAAAGTTCAGCTCGGCTACGCGCACATCGTGGCGCCGATTTCCGGCAAGGTCGGCTTGCGCCTGGTCGATGCCGGCAACATCGTTCACGCCGGCGACGCCAACCCGCTCGTGGTCATCACCGAAGTCGAGCCCATCACCGTCATCTTCAATGTGGCGGAGGACAGTCTGCCACAGATTCAGGAACAACTGCGAAACGGCAGGCAATTGAAAGTGGACGTCTTCGACCGTACTCAGCAGAAAAAACTTTCTTCCGGCGTGCTCCAGACGCTCGATAATCAAATCGATACCACCACCGGCACCATCAAGCTGAAGGCGATTTTCACGAATGACGACTCCGCGCTTTTCCCGAATCAATTCGTCAACGTGCGCGTTCTGGTCGACACCCACACCAATGTCACGCTGCTCGCGAACACCGCCATTCAACGCAACGCCCAAAGCGCTTACGTTTATCTGATCAAACCGGATCAAACCGTGGCCATGCAGCAAATCACCGTGGGGCCGACCGACGGCAATGTTTCTGAAGTCAAGGATTTGGATCCCGGAACCACGGTTGCCGGCGACAATTTCAATCGCTTGACGGATGGCGCGAAAGTCACCGTCCGTTCTCCGGGAGGAGAAAAATCGGGCGACAAAAATGGCGGCCAGCCGGGCGGTGGAGCGCCGGGCGGCAAACGCGGCGGCGGCCAACAAAAGAAACCCGCGCAGTGAGCCCCTCACGTCCATTTATTTTGCGGCCGGTCGCCACGTCGTTGTTGATGCTGGCCATTTTCCTGACCGGAGTGATCGCTTACTTTCAACTGCCCGTCTCCGCGCTGCCGCAAGTGGATTACCCGACCATCCAGGTCGTGACATTTTATCCCGGCGCGAGCCCGGATGTCGCTGCGTCCGCCATCACCGCGCCGCTCGAGCGGCAATTTGGCGAACTGCCCGGCCTGAACCAGATGACGTCCATCAGCTCGGGCGGCAGCTCGATCATCGTCCTGCAATTCGTACTGAACCTGAACATCGACGTCGCCGAACAGGAAGTTCAAGCTGCCATCAACGCCGCGCAAACGTATCTGCCCGCCGGCCTGCCGTCGCCGCCCATCTACAGCAAATCGAATCCCGCCGACGCTCCGATCCTCACGCTCGCCGTGTCTTCCAAAACCTTCCCACTGTCCGAGGTAGAGGATTTTGCGGACACGCGGCTCGGGCAAAAAATTTCCCAATTGCCCGGTGTCGGCCTCGTGACCATCAGCGGCGGACAAAAACCCGCCGTCCGCATTCAGGCCAATCCCACCGCGCTTTCTTCCTATGGCATCAATATTGATGACGTCCGCACCGCGCTTCAACAAGCCAGCGTCAATCAAGCCAAAGGCAATTTCGACGGCCCGCATCAGGCCTACGAAATCAACGCCAACGACCAGTTGCTCAGCAGCAAGGATTACCAATCGGTCGTGATCGCGTATCGCAACGGCGCGCCCGTGGTGCTCTCGGACGTGGCGAAGGTCATCGACGACGTGGAGAACGTCAAACTCGCCGCGTGGATGAACGACACGCCCGCGGTCATTTTGAACATCCAACGCCAGCCGGGCGCGAACATCATTGACGTCGTGGATCGCATCAAAAAACTCCTGCCGCAGCTCAAGGCGAATCTGCCCGCGGCCGTGGACGTTTCCATTTTAACGGACCGCACCACCACCATTCGCGCTTCCGTGCACGATGTTCAATTTTCGCTCCTGTTGACCATCGCGCTGGTCGTCATGGCCATCTTTCTCTTCCTGAGAAATCTGGCCGCAACCATCATTCCCAGCGTCGCGGTCCCACTCTCGCTCGTCGGCACACTCGGCGTGATGTACCTGCTCGGCTACAGTCTCAACAATCTCACACTTATGGCGCTGACCATCTCGACCGGTTTCGTGGTCGATGATGCCATCGTCATGATCGAAAATATTTTTCGCTATATCGAAGAGGGAGAAAAGCCGCTGGATGCCGCGTTGAAAGGCGCCGGTCAAATCGGGTTCACCATCGTGTCGCTGACGGTCTCGTTGATCGCCGTGCTGATTCCGTTGCTATTCATGGGCGATATCGTCGGGCGATTGTTTCGCGAGTTCGCGATGACGTTGAGTGTCACCATTCTCGTTTCGGCGGTGGTTTCGCTGACGCTCACGCCCATGATGTGTTCGAAATTGCTCAAAGCGAAAACGAACAAAAAGCCGGGCCGCTTTTACGAAGCATCCGAACGCGTGTTCAACCGCATCGTTGAATTCTATGGGCGCACACTACAGTGGGTTCTCAAACGCCAGACGGCGACCCTCATTGTCGCGGCCGCCACGCTCGTGTTGACGATTGTGCTGTACCTCATCGTGCCCAAAGGATTTTTCCCGGTTCAGGACACCGGCGTCATCCAGGCAATTTCGGAAGCGCAACAGGACATTTCTTTTCCGGCGATGGCTGAGAAACAACAGGCGCTGGCGCGAATCATTCGCAAGGATCCCGCGGTGGAAAGTCTTTCGTCGTTCATTGGCGTGGACGGCGTCAACGCCACGTTGAACAGCGGGCGAATTCTTATCAATCTCAGACCGCTGGCCGAACGCAAAATCAGCGCCACCGCGGTCATGCAACGCTTGCAGCCGGAGTTGGCCAAGGTCGATGGCATCACGCTTTACATGCAACCCATTCAGGATCTCACCGTGGAAGATCGCGTCAGCCGCACGCAATACCAATACACATTGGAAGACGCCAACGCCGACGAGTTGAACCTGTGGACCGCCAAGCTGATGGATAAATTGCAGGCGCTCCCGCAATTGCGCGACGTCGCCACCGACCAGCAAACGCACGGTGCGCAGGCGATGCTCGTGATCGATCGCGTGACGGCTTCGCGGCTCGGCATCACCCCGCAGGCCATCGACGACGCGCTCTATGACGCTTTTGGCCAGCGGCAAATTTCCACGTTGTTCACGCAGTTGAACCAATACCACGTCATCCTCGAGGCGTTGCCGGAATTTCAGCGCAACCCGGGCAAGCTGCAGGACATTTACGTGCGTTCCTCCGGCGGCGGTTCCGTCCCGCTGAGCACGTTCACGCATTTTGAATCCGGCACCGCGCCGCTCGCCATCAATCATCAGGGGCAATTCCCGGCGGTGACCATTTCCTTCAATCTCGGCCCTGGCTATGCGCTCGGCGAGGCGACCAAAGCCATCGAACAGGCGCAAAAGGAAATTCAAATGCCGCTCAGCGTGCAGGCGGAATTTCAAGGCACCGCGCACGCCTTCCAGGCCTCGCTCGCGAACGAACCGATGCTGATCCTCGCGGCGATCATCACGGTTTACATCGTGCTTGGCGTTCTCTACGAGAGCTACATTCATCCGATCACGATTCTTTCAACGCTGCCCTCCGCCGGCGTCGGCGCGATTCTCGCCTTGCTGGTCTGCGGCACGGAACTCGGCGTCGTGGCGCTCATCGGCATCGTCCTCCTCATCGGCATCGTGAAAAAGAACGCCATCATGATGATCGATTTCGCGCTGGAAGCCGAACGACACCACGGCAAGAAACCCGACGACGCCATCTATGAGGCGTGCCTGCTGCGGTTTCGCCCCATCATGATGACCACGTTCGCGGCGTTGTTCGGCGGATTGCCGCTCGCGCTCGGCACCGGCGTCGGCTCCGAATTGCGGCGGCCGCTCGGCATCGCGATCGTGGGCGGGTTGCTCGTCAGCCAGGTGCTCACGCTGTATACCACGCCGGTCATCTATCTTTATTTCGATCGGCTCGCGGCGAGGTTTTCAAAATCCCGCGTGAAAGAGCCGGGCAGCCAGGCGGTTCCGGCGGAGGCAGCGGAGGCATGACATGAATATCTCCGCGCCATTCATTCATCGAACCGTGGGAACCGTGCTGCTGACCGCGGCGGTCGCGCTCGCGGGCGCGGTCGCCTATTTCCAACTCCCCGTCGCGCCGCTGCCGCAAGTTGATTTCCCCACCATCTCGGTGCAGGCCTCCTTGCCGGGCGCGAGTCCGGAAATCATGGCATCCTCCGTTGCCGCGCCCTTGGAGCGGCAACTGGGCCACATCGCCGGCATCAACGAAATGACTTCCGCGAGTTATCTCGGCTCCACTTCGATCACGATGCAATTCGATTTGACCCGCGACATCGACGGCGCCGCGCGCGACGTGCAGGCCGCCATCAACGCCGCGCGCGCCAATCTCCCCGCGAACCTCCCCGGCAATCCCACGTATCGCAAAGTCAATCCCGCCGACGCGCCCATCATGATTCTCGGGCTCACGTCGCAGATTTACGATCGCGGCAAGCTGTACGACGCCGCGTCCACCATCATTCAACAGCGCCTGCTCCAGATTGAAGGCGTCGGCCAGGTGAACATCGGCGGCAGCTCGCTGCCCGCCGTGCGCGTGGATGTGAACCCGACGCTCCTGAACAGCTTTGGGCTCAGCCTGGAAGACGTCCGGAGCATGTTGAGCCGTCAAAACGCGAACCTGCCCAAAGGCCAGCTCGCCAATGGTGAAATGACTTCCGACATTCAGGCAAATGATCAATTGCTCAAAGCCGAAGACTACAAACCGCTCGTCGTCAGCTACACGAATGGCGCCGCGGTGACGTTGTCGGACATCGCGGATGTTCAGGACTCCGTGGAAAACATTCGCGCCGCCGGATTCCTCAATGGCAAGCCGAGCATTCCGCTCGTCATTCTTCGCCAGCCCGGCGCGAACATCATCGACACCGTGGACCGCATCAAAGCCGCATTGCCTTCGCTCAAGGCATCGCTGCCGTCGGGAATTAATTTCGTGACTGTGCTCGATCGCACCACGACCATTCGCGCATCGGTTCGCGAAATTCAACGCACGCTCGCCATCGCCATCGCCCTGGTCATCCTGGTGGTGTTTCTTTTTCTGCGAAATCCCCGCGCGACCCTGATTCCCGCCGTCGTTGTGCCGGTGTCATTGATTGGCACGTTCGGCGTGATGTATCTTTTCGGCTACAGCGTGGACAACCTTTCGCTGATGGCGCTGACCATTTCGACCGGCTTCGTGGTCGATGACGCCATCGTGGTCATCGAAAACATCTCGCGCCATCTCGAACAGGGAATGAGCCCGGTGGAAGCGGCGCTGCTCGGTGCGAAAGAGGTGGGTTTCACGGTGCTCTCCATCAGTCTCTCGCTGGTCGCGGTTTTCCTGCCCATTCTTTTGATGGGCGGCATTGTTGGCCGGTTGTTCCGGGAATTCGCCGTCGTGCTTTCCACCACGATCCTGGTCTCCCTGGTCGTTTCTCTCACCACGACTCCCATGATGTGCGCGCGACTTTTGCGCCATCAGAAAAAGGAAGAGCACGGACGGCTTTATCGTTTCAGCGAAGGCATCTTTACCAGGTTGCTGAACGCGTATGAACGCAGCTTGAAAGTCGTGCTCCGGCACAAGGCCATCACGCTCGGGATCTTGTTCGTGACCATCGCCGTGAACATTTTTCTATTCATCATCGTGCCCAAGGGATTTTTCCCGCAGCAGGACAACGGCACCATCATGGGCAGCGTTCAAGGCGCCGAAGACGCTTCGTTTCTCGCCATGCAAACCGCCGCCTCGCGGCTGGTGAGAATCATCAAGGAAGATCCCGCGGTGGAAAACGTGACCGCCTTCACTGGCGGCAACGGCGCGGCCAATGGCGGATTTGTTTACATGGCGCTTAAACCGTTGAACGAGCGCAAAATCAACGCCGGCCAGGTGATCGCGCGGCTTCGCCCGAAGCTGGCGGTTGTGCGCGAGGCCTCGGTTTTTCTCCAGGCCGGCCAGGACGTGCGCATCGGGGGCCGTCAGAGCCGTTCGCAATATCAATATACCATTCAAAGCGACAACCTCGACGACCTGGTGAAGTGGGGGCCGAAACTTGTGAAAGAAATGAAAAAACTTCACGGGTTCACCGATGTGAACAGCGATCAGCAAAACGACGGGCTTCAGGCGTCGCTGGTTTACGACCGCCAAACCGCCGAGCGCATGGGCATCTCGCCGCAATTGATCGACAACACGCTCTACGATGCATTCGGCCAGCGCCAGGTCTCCACCATGTTCACCTCGCTGAATCAATATCACGTCGTCATGGAAGCCGAGCCGCAATTCTGGCAAGGCCCGCAAGGATTGAGCGCGATCTATCTCAAGGCCACCAATGGCGGCGTGGTGCCGTTGAACGCCATTGCGCATTACGAGCCCACCACCGCGCCCATTGCGGTGAACCATCAGGGGCAATTTCCCTCCGTCACGCTTTCCTTCAATCTCGCGCCCGGCGTGGCCTTGAGCGATGCGGTGAAGGACATGAACCAAATGGAGCAAACGATCGGCATGCCGGGAAGAATTCACGGCAGTTTCTCCGGCACGCTCCAGGCCTATCAGCAATCGCTGGCGAGCCAGCCGTATCTGATCCTGGCGGCGCTCATAGCGGTTTACATCGTGCTGGGCGTGCTTTACGAAAGCCTCATCCACCCCATCACGATTTTATCCACGCTGCCTTCCGCCGGCGTCGGTGCGGTGCTCGCGCTGCTTATATTCAAAACGGATCTCAGTGTCATCGCCATGATTGGAATCCTGCTGCTGATTGGAATTGTGAAAAAAAATGCCATTATGATGGTCGATTTCGCGCTGGTCGCGGAGCGTGACGAAAAAAAGAGCGCGGAAGTTGCGATTTTCCAGGCGTGCATGCTGCGCTTCCGCCCGATCCTGATGACCACCATGGCCGCGCTGTTCGGCGCGTTGCCATTGGTGCTCAGCGGCGGCAGCGGCTCGGAACTCCGTCGCCCGCTGGGGATCACGATTGTCGGCGGGCTCATCATGAGCCAGGTGCTCACGCTCTATACCACGCCCGTGGTTTATCTTTACTGGGAACGCCTGCATCTTTGGTGGGAACGGTTTTGGGAGAACCGGCGTTTGCGCTCGGGGCTGAAGCCGGCCGTCACTCTGCTCGTCATTGCCGCGTTTACCTTGTTAAACGGTTGCAGCTTCGCGCCGAAATATGCGAAGCCCGCCCTGGAAACCCCGGGCGCCTTCAAGGAACTCACGCCCGAGCAGGCGCAGACCAACGATGTTTGGAAAACCGCCGCGCCCATGGATGACGCTGCCCGCGGCAAGTGGTGGCAAATGTTCAACGACACCAATCTGAACGCATTGGAGGAGGAAGCGGGCCGATCGAATCAAACCGTCGCGTCATCCCTGGCCACTTTTCTCTCCGCCCGCGCCGTCGTGAAGCAGAATCGCTCCCAATATTTTCCAACCGTCACGATGGATCCCTCCGTGACGCGTTCCCACCAGGCGCCGCTGCGGACCGCGTCCACAAACTCGAGGCCATTCACGACCACGGAATATGCGCTGCCGTTTGATGCCTCCTGGGAGTTGGATTTCTGGGGACGCATTCGCAACACGGTAAGCGCGAATAAACTGGAGGCGCAAGCCGCGCTGGCCGATATGCAGAACGTTCGCCTGAGTATCCAGGCCGAGCTGGCCGCCGACTATTTTCAACTCCGTTTGCTCGACGCGCAAAAAGACCTTTTCGATTCCACCGTCAAGGCCTACGAGGAATCGCTGCGCATCACGCGGGTCCGCCACGAAACCGGCATCGCTTCCGACCAGGACGTCGCGCAGGCGGAAACGCAACTGGACACCACCCGCGCGCAGGCGACGGATCTCGGCATCCAACGCGCCCAATTCGAACACGCCATCGCCGTCCTGATGGGCAAACCGCCCTCGACATTTTCCCTCGCGCCGGAATCGTCGCAGCCGAAACCAATCGCGGTGCAATTCGGTTTGCCCTCGCAATTATTGGAGCGCCGCCCGGATATTTCCGCCGCGGAACGCCGCGTCGCGGAAGCGAACGCCCAAATCGGCGTCGCGCGCGCCGCGTATTTTCCCACCGTGACCCTCAGCGCGTCGGGCGGATATCAGAGCACGTCCGTCGCGAACCTGATCAGCGCGCAGGGATTGGTGTGGTCGGTCGGCGCTGGGCTGGCACAAACCATTTTCGACGCCGGCAAACGCCGGGCGGTCACCGAGCAAGCGTGGGCCAGCTATCAAGGCGTTGTGGCGAACTATCGCCAGACCGCGCTCGCCGCGTTTCAGGACGTCGAAGACAATCTCTCCACGCTGCGAATTCTCGCGCAGGAACTCAAGGAGCAGGATGAAGCCGTCGCCGCCTCGCAACGCTACCTGGCGCTCGCCAACGACCGGTACCGCCTCGGCATCGACAGTTATCTCAATGTAATCAACGCGCAGACCACCTTGTTGAACAACCAGCGAACCGCGATGAACCTGCGCATGGCACAAATGACCGCGAACGTGCAGTTGATCAAAGCCGTCGGCGGCGGATGGCAACAGGGCCCATTGACGGATCAACCGACCGCCGCGCTGGCGAAATAGTTGTTTCGTCAGCGCTCACGCATTTAAAATGTAGCGCAGCCCGTCCCGGCTGCGAGTTTCGGCGGCGTCTTGCCGCCGGTCGCTGGCACAACTAGAGCGTCTCCCTTTACTGTGGCGCAGGCTTTCCAGCCTGCGGGTTCACGGGACTTTCCAGTCCCGTGTCCCCATTCGCGACTGGAATTTCAGGTTCCAGGCTGGCTTCGCCTTAAATCCCGAAACCTATCGCACTATTTCTTCGCCGCGATCTTCACCGAGTCGCCTTCCAATCCGTCCGCTTTCGCTTTCAGAACGATGGTTCCGGTCTCACCCGGCTTTGAGCGCACAATCACCAGCGCCAAGCCATTAAACGCATCGCGTTCCTTCGATTGGAAAGAAACCAGCGAGGTCGCGTCGCCGTTGTCCGTGGCCACGATTTCGCCCGGCCCTTCGATGCTGAACTGAATGTGATTCTTGGAGCGCGGCACTTGCAGCCCGCTCTTGTCTTCCACCGTGACGGTGACGTAGGAAAGATCGCTGCCGTCGGCTTTGATCTTCGCGTGGTCCGCCTCCATTTTCAATTTCTGCGCCGGGCCCGTCGTTTTCACTGTGTCCGTCGCCCATTTATGGCCGTTCTTGTAAGCGACCACTTTCAATTCGCCCGGTTGATACGTCACGTCATTCCAAACAATGCGATATTCGTACTGGCCCTTTTTCTTGCGGCCCAGCGATTTTCCGTTGAGGAACAATTCCGCTTCATCGCCGGAAGTGTAGACGTGCACCGGCGTCACCTGGCCCACGCGGTCCGGCCAATTCCAATGCGGCAGAATGTGCGCCATCGCCAAATCCGGCCGCCAGCGCGCCTGATAAAGATAGAACCGGTCCTTCTTGAACCCGGCCAAATCCACGATGCCGAAATAGGAACTGCGCGACGGCACGTGAATCTTTCCAATCTCCTCCAGTTCCTTTTCGAGCCGCGCTTTCTCTACCGGATCGGTGAAGTTCAGCAGATTGCTGCGGTCGGCATTATAAGGCGTCGGTTCGCCGAGATAATCGAAGCCCGTCCAAACGAACTCACCCGCCACAAACGGAAATTCATCCTGTCCGTGAAATTCCGCATCTGGCGGCGTGGCCCACGATGGCGCGTACAAATCATACGAACTCATCTGGAAATCCGCCTGTCCGCCGGATTTATTGTTGGTCACCGGGAAAAAATATTCTCCGCGCGAACTGATGCACGAAGCCGTCTCGCTGCCGTAAATCGGCTGCGTCGGATTCGCCTCGTGGACTCTGCCGTATTGAGTGGGTTTGTAATTGTAACCAAACACGTCGAGGTTCGTGCCGAAGCCGTTGTAACCCGATTGCACGTTGTTGCACGCCGATGTCGTGGGCCGCGTCGGATCCTCTTCGTGCGCGATGCGGCTCAATTCCGCCGCAATCGTCCGGCCCTCCGGCCGGCCTTGCTCCGGAATCTCGTTGCCGATGCTCCACAAAATAACCGAGGGATGATTCCGATCGCGATCCAGTTCCGCGCGCCAATCCTTTTCGTGCCACGCATCGAAGAGCAGATGATAATCATTCCCCGTCTTGCCGCGCCGCCAGCAATCGAACGATTCGTCCATCACGACCATGCCCATCCTGTCACACAGGTCGAGCAATTCCGGCGCGGGCGGATTATGGCTCGTGCGAATCGCGTTGCAGCCCATCTCCTTCAGGATTTCAATCTGCCGTTCCAGACCGCGTGTGTTGACCGCCGAACCCAAAGCGCCCAGGTCCGCATGATCGCAAACGCCGTTGATCGGCACGCGCTGGCCGTTCAGCAAAAACCCGTTCGTCGCCGTGAACTCAGTCGTGCGCACGCCAAAAGGCGTCTCGTAACGATCCATCTGCTTGCCGTCTTGTTCCACCGTCGTCACGACGACATAACGTTGAGGATCCTTCAAGCTCCACAGCGCCGGCTTCTTCAACGTCACTTCGGCCTCGGCGGTCTGGGATTGATGCGTGGCCACTTTCACATTCGGCGTCGTCTCACTCACGAGCGACTTTCCGATTTTGTCGTCGGCGCCCAATTTAAAAATCTCGTTCCGCACCGTGACGGTTGTGTCATTGGCCGTATCGTTATCCACGCGCACCTGCATTTTCACGGATGCGTCGCTCGTTTTCACGTTCGGCGTCGTTACATAAGTGCCCCAATGCGCCACGTGCACCGGCGCAGTTTTCACCAGCCACACATTGCGGTAAATGCCGCCGCCAGGATACCAGCGCGAAGAATTCGGTGGATTATCCAGCCGGATCGCGATCACGTTGTCCGCGCCGAATTTCAAAAACGGCGTCAGCTCCACGCGCCACGACGCATAACCGTAAGGCCAGCCGCCGACGAATTGGCCGTTCACCCACACCGTCGCGTAAGCCATCGCGCCGTCCACATCGAGGTAAATGTTCTGGCCCGCATCCGCCGCCGGCACATTCAAATGCTTGCGATACCAACCCACGCCCCACCACGGCAGTTTGCCCGTCTCGCCGGGATACTCCTGCTTGAACGGCCCCTCGATCCCCCAATCGTGCGGCAGGTTCAGCGACCGCCACTGGCTGTCATCGAAACCGGATTGCGCATAAGGAACCTCCGCGCCGCCCGGATTCCCCGACGGTTTGGCGGCCGGCTCGGCGCCCTTCAAAAATTCCATTCCCGTCGCATTCACCCAATCCTTGATGTCGGAATACTTCAGGCTGCCGGTGAAATTCGTCGGATCATCCTTGGTGAACTTCCAATCCGCATCCAGCGAAACCCGTTCGCGCGCCGAAACCGTTTGCGCCGCCAACACACCGGCGCAAATCAATCCGCCCAAAAGCGACCATCGCCCGGCGAGGGAGATTCTTTTAAATTTATTTCTCCCACCTGAGTGACGCGTCGGTGAGCCATCATGAATAGGGTGCACGCGGGTTGCTTGAGTCATGCGCGATTCTGCGTTGAAATCCCCCACGTTGGCAAATCTTAAGGATTACCCGTACGGGTAATTGGAAACAGCGGATGAATTGGTTTAACGGCGGCAATCATCCCGCGAGGAAGGGGGCCGGAACAAAACGCTCGTATACGTTCGAATCTTGTGAGAGCCTGTCCGCAGTTCAGATTCCATCGCACGCCACGCGTGAAATTGACCCTGGCGGGTAATGGACGGGGTTGGTCGATGAGCAAGTGAATGAGCGCCACTCATTATCGTGCAGTTTCCTGGTGGTTTAATTGTTCCGTGCGCCCCAGCGTGGGCAACGGCGCAAAAGCCGGCGGGCGGGGCATTCTGCTGTGGGTGATTTGTTCCTTTTTCATCGGCGGAATGGCAAGCCGCGCGGATGCGCAAGCAGCCAGGCGGGTTTTGATCGTTCATTCCTTCGGAAATGTTTCACCTCCTTCCATCACACGCTCCATCGCATTTGAAACCAAATTGACTGAAGGCTTGGGCGCGAAGGTGGATTTGGACGAAGTGTCGCTGGACCACGCGCGTTACGGCGGCACCGAAATGGAAGAGGCGCTGGTGGAGTACTTGCGCAAGCGGCAGGCGCAGTGGCAGCCTGACCTGGTGGTGCCCATCGGCGCGCCGGCGTGCCAGTTCGTGAACAAATATCGCGAGCGGCTGTTCCCGCAAACACCGGTGATTTATACGGGCATCGGTCGTGGACGAGCGGTCCCCATCACGCTGACCAATGCTGCTTACGTGGGCGAGGACATCAACGTGCCAGGCCTCGTGGATGACATTCTCCAGATCGCGCCCGATACCACCAACGTCGTCTGTGTCATCGGCAGTTCGCAGATCGAGCAGTATTGGGAGGTGGAACTGCAGCACGATTTTGCGCGATTCACGAACCACGTGGGATTCACCTGGATGAACGAGCTGTCGTTCGATCAGGTGCTGGAGCGAGTACAGCACCTTCCGCCGCATTCATTCATTTTACTGAGCCTGCTGAACCGGGATGCGACGGGTGTCACGCACAATGCGAACGAAGCTTTGAAACGAATCACCGAAGTGGCGAACGCGCCGGTGAACGGCGTGTACGAAGACCAATTGGGCTTGGGCGTTGTCGGCGGGCATCTTTACCGGGCTGCCTCCGAGGGCGACGAAGCAGCCCGAATCGCCATCCGTATCTTGAAAGGGGAATCCCCGTCGAATTTTCCACCAGAACTCATTCCGCCCACGGCACCGGAGTATGACTGGCGGCAATTGCAACGTTGGAAGATCAGCGAGGAGCGTCTGCCACCGGGAAGCATCATCAAATTTCGGCAGCCGACCGTCTGGGAACAGCACCTATATCTAATTCTGGGCAGTCTTTTGGTAGTGATGATTCAATCAGCATTAATTGCCGGCCTCGTGGCGAGCCGAAGCCGCCGGCGTAAGGCCGAAGCGGAGACGCGACGCTGGCAACAGGAATTGGCGCACGTGAGCCGCTTATCCACGCTCTGGGTCCTGGCCGGTTCCCTGGCACACGAGTTGAGGCAACCCTTGGCGGCTATCGTTAACAGCGCCGAGGCCGGACGGCAATTTATCGCCGGTGAACGGAAGAATGACGCAGAAGTGCTGGAGGCGCTGGACGACATCGCCCAACAAGGACGGCTGGCAGGGGATATCATTACGCAAATGCGCGCCATGCTAAAACGGGATTCCGGAAAAATGGAGCCGCAGGACTTGAACCTGATCGTGAGGGCAGTCATCGAAATGGTGCACAGCGATCTCGTGAGCCGCCAAGTGACGCCAGTGTTGCGGTTGGACCCGCTGCTGCCATCGGTGAAAGGTCACGGCGTTCAGTTGCGCCAGGCGATTTTAAATCTGGTGCTGAATGCGTGCGACGCGATGGCCGAGCGTTCGGTGGGACAGCGGATTTTGACCATTGAATCGAAGCGGGCGGCGACGGACGATGAGGTGGAAATCTCCGTGGCCGACACCGGGCGTGGGTTTTCCAAAGATCTGTTGCGCGATCCCTTTGAACCGTTTCGCACGACCAAACCGAATGGATTGGGATTGGGATTGGCGATCAGCCAGTCTATCGTTACGGCCCACGATGGGCGAATGGCCGCGACGAACAATAACGGCAGTGGGGCTACGATCAAGCTGACGCTGCCGGAGGAAAAATAAGTCCAAATGAATCAGGAACAAACAGTGTTTGTCGTGGATGACGAACCGGCCGTGACCAAATCTCTTGCGCGCCTGCTCAGGGCGAGCGGTTACACGACCGAGGTGTTCCATTCGGCCACGGAATTCATGAACCGCTATCAGCCGGACTGCGCGGGTTGCCTGGTCGCGGATTTCTCGATGCCCGAAATTTGTGGGTTGGATTTGCAAAGATGGCTGGCGGATTTGGGGCATCGGATGCCGATCGTATTTGTGACGGGCCTCGACGACCTGACCATCGAGACTGAGCGAGCCATGATGATGGACGGCGCGGTGGGAATTTTCCAAAAGCCAGTGGATCCGGCGGTGTTGCTGGGCGCGATCGAAGAGGCTCTGGCGCGGGACCGCGCAATTCGGACGGCTGTGAAAACTGGCGGAGAGGGGGGGATTCGAACCCCCGGTACGGCTTTTGACCGTACAGCGGTTTAGCAAACCGCCGCCTTCAGCCACTCGGCCACCTCTCCAAACCAGACGAATTGTTCGCTCGAAAAGACTGGCACATAACAGAAACGGGTCAAGCCGAAAGGACAAAGGCAAAATTCCGTGACGCGCGAATTTTCGTGGCGCAGGCTGGCAGCCGGCTGTATCGCCGACCGACAGTCGGCAGGCGATAATTCATCCGAGGCATGGAAACGGGCAATTCATTCGACAGTTCACCGGGAATTCTCATAATGAAAACATGAAACCAGCCCCGGTGAATCATTTTCCAAAACATTTGTTGTGCTGGGCGTTCCTTTTATCGCTGACCGTCTCGGCGTGCCGCACGCCAACGCGAAGAGCGACTCTGTCCCTTGCGGATTTCGGCGGCGTCGGCGATGGCCAAACGCTCAACACAAAATTAATTCAATCCGCCATCGATCGTTGCGCGGAAACGGGCGGCACGGTGGTCATCCCCCAAGGAGAATTTGTGTCCGGCGCGCTTTTTCTGAAGCCGGGCGTCAACATCCAACTCGCCGAAGGCGCGGTTTTGAAAGTTTCCACGAACATCGCGGATTTCCCCACGCAGCCGAACGTGCGCTTCGAAGGCCATTTCCAGGAACACGCCACGTCTTTGTTGAACGTGGATCATTGCGATCATTTTCACCTCATCGGCCCCGGCATGCTCGATGGCCAGGGCGCGGCCTACTGGAGCAGCAACCTTCCCAAAGGCCGCCCGCGGCTCAGCGAGATTTGCAATTCCAAGGACGTGCTCATCAGCGGCGTGCGGTTCACCAATTCGCCCTCGTGGAATCTGCACCTTTACAATTGCCAGGATGCCGTCGTCGAAAATTGCCGGTTCGAAATTTCCCCCAAAGGCAAGGGCCCCAGCACCGACGGCACCGATATCGACAGCTCCCAGAACATCACCGTTAAGGGCTGTTATTATTCAGTGAACGACGATTGCGTTTGCCTCAAAGGAAATCGCTATGACGGCCTCGACCAAACGCCCAAAAGCCTGCCCGTCGAAAATATTCATATCACCGATTGCACGTTTGTCCGTGGAATGGGCGCGCTGACGTTGGGAACCGAAGCGACGGTCATTCGAAACGTTGAATTCAAGAACAGCACGGTTCAAGGCAACATTCCCATGTTGCGCATCAAATTCCGACCCGACACCGCCGGCCAGGATTACTCCAATGTGGGCGTGCATGACATCAAACTGGACGGCCGCGGCCGCATCCTGAGCCTCGAACCCACGCACGGCACCAAGGTTGCGCCGGACAAAACATCCAAAGGCAAAGTGAGCAACGTCACGGTCGAGAATATCACCGGCAACTTTGGTTCGTTCGGGCGTTTCAGCGGCGCGATCACCGATGTCCGCGACATCACCCTGCGAAACATCGACGTAAAAGTCTCCGGCGACGCAATCCTGGACACGAACCAGGTGGTGAACCTAAAGCTCGAGAACGTCAACGTCACTACCGGATCGGCACAGCAGTAACGAAAAAGTGTAGCGGCGGTCTGTGACCGCCGCCATCATTCATCCCCGATCAAGCTCATCGGACGTTCGGTGTTGGATGTGCTTTGTAGAAACCATTTTTTGTCGCGAAGCGACGGCGGAAATTAGCCAGCCACGCAGTGGCTGGAAATCCCAGCGTCACCTCACGTCCTGAAAGGACGGTGGAAACGATGTGCTTTTCCGATGTCCTTTCAGGACATAGCTTCAACATCGTCATACCAGCCACCTTGTGGCTGGCTAATATCCTGGTGTCGCTTCGCGACAGGAAAAGATTTTTGTCATCCATCTGAAGCCCTGAAAGGGCGGCAGAGGATAGCCCAGGGAAAGGCTGCGCAGCCGCCGCAGCCTTGGGTAACGATTCAAATAATTCCCTCTTTTTTCGTCAAAGCTTGTCACCGCCCTGATTCCGTGACATCACAAGGCATCGCCTATGAACACCCCGCCTCTTACTCGCAGGGACTTTCTCAAAACCACCGCGCTCGCTGGCGTCTCCGTCTCGCTCGCGCAATTCACGCCGTCGGTTCGCGGCGCTCAGAATCCCGCCGCCGCAATGCCCTCGTGGATCGACCGCCCCATGCGTTGGGCTCAACTCGCGTTGGTCGAGAACGACCCAGGAAAGTTCGATTTGAATTTCTGGCTCGATTATTTCCACCGCACAAAATCGGACGGCGTGTGCCTCAGCGGCGGCGGTTGCGTCGCATTTTATCCCACGAAAATCCCCTACCACCATCGCAGCGCGTGGCTGGGGGATGGCGATCCGCTCGGCGACCTCATCGCGGGCTGCCGCAAACTCGGCATGGCAATTCTTGTCCGCACCGATCCGCATGCGACCTACGATGACGCCGCCGAAGCGCACCCGGATTGGATCGCCGTGGATGCCAGCGGAAACAAACGCCGCCATTGGGCCTCGCCGGAAATGTGGGTGACGTGCGGATTGGGCCCTTACAATTTTGAGTTCATGACCGACGTGAAAAAGGAAATCATGTCGCGTTATCGCGTCGACGGAGTTTTCATCAATCGCTGGGACGGCTCCGGCATGTGCTACTGCGAGCATTGCGTCAAAAATTTCAAGGCCGCGACTGGTTTCGATCTGCCCCGCACAGAAAATTCGCAGAATCCGGCCCAACGCGCCTACATTCTCTGGCGCGAGCAGCGGCTCTTCGACCTCTGGCAAACCTGGGATCGCGCCGTCCGTGAGATCAATCCCGACTCATGCGTGATTCCCAACACCGGCGGCGTCGGCAGTCCGTTGGACATGAAAAAAGTGGGCGAACTTGCGCCGCTGCTCGTTGCCGACCGGCAGGCCCGGCGCGGATTGATGGCGCCGTGGGCGATCGGCCTGAGCGCCAAGGAATATCGCGCGACGCTGGGCAGTAAACCCTCCGTCGGCATGTTCAGCGTCGGCGTTGAGGAGCCGTATCGGTGGAAAGACTCCGTGCAAAACGCGGATGAAATCCGCCTGTGGTCGGCCGACCTCATTGCGAACGGCATGCGCCCATGGTTCATCAAATTCGGCGCGGTGCTGCGCGACGAACGCTGGCTGAAACCGGTTGAGGAGATTTTTGTCCGGCACGCCCGTTGGGAAAAATATCTTCGCAACGAACGCCCGCTCGCGCGCGTCGGCATCGTTTATTCCCAGCAGACCGCGCGTTTTGTCGGCAATCGCACGGAAGATCATGTGCACGGCTGGTATCAGGCGCTGGTCGAGGCGCGGATTCCCTTTGAATTGGTGCATGAAGGGCTCCTCGACGCGGCGCATGTGAATCAGTTCAAAACGCTCATTCTTCCGGACGTCGTCGCACTTTCGGACGCACAATGCGCGCAGATTCAGGAATTTGTTGAACGTGGCGGAAGCGTTATTGCCACGCATGAAACCAGTCTGAGCGATGAATTCGGAACGCGCCGAAATAATTTCGGTCTCGCGGGTTTATTCGGTGTAAACTTTTCCGGCAAGATCGAGCCGAGAATGCAAAACGCCTACCTGCGGCTGGAGCACGAAGCCACGCACCATCATCCGCTGCTGAACGGCTTGGAAGACGCCCCGCGCATTATTCACGGCGTCGCCCGCATTGAAGTCGAGCCACGCGAGCCATTCCCGCCCATGCCGCTCACGCTGATCCCGAGCTATCCCGATCTGCCGATGGAAAAGGTGTATCCGCGCGTCGAGAAAACGGACATCGCGCAAGTCTTCCTGCGCGAGCTGGGCGGAGCCGATGGGAAATCGCGCGGCCGCGTCGTTTATTTCCCGTGGGATATCGACCGCACGTTCTGGGAACTGCTGGCCGTCGATCATTTCAAATTGCTTCGCAACGCTGTTGAATGGGCCGCCAACGAAGAACCGCTCCTGACCGTGACTGGCCCCGGCATTCTCGACGTGACCGTGTGGCAGCAGAAAAACTCTCTCACCGTCCATCTCGTGAATCTCACAAACCCGATGCTCATGAAAGGCCCCGTGCGCGAGTTGATTCCAATCGGTGAACAGAAAGTCCGCATTCGATTACCCGAAGGATCGACCGCCAAAAAAGTTCATCTGCTGGCCGCCGAAAAAACCCCGCACGTTCAGCACCACGGTTCCGAAATCACAGTCACCGTTCCATCAATTCTTGACCATGAAGTTGTGGCGATTGATCTCTAAACGGCGGGTGAAGTTAGAGAGACAGATCTTTTTAATTTTTTTCGACGTTCTTCCCACTTCACCCAAGCACTTCCGGATTCACGCAATTCGGCGGACGCCGTCCCGCGCAGACCGCCAGCAGGTTATCCACGGCAATCATCCCCATTTTCGTCCGCGTGCCAATCGTCGCGCTGCCAAGATGCGGCGCGAGCACAACATTTTCGAGATCGACGAGGCCCGGCGCCAGTTGGGGCTCGCGCTCGAACACATCGAGAGCAGCGCCCGCGATTCGCTTTGTTTGCAACGCCCGCACCAGCGCCATTTCGTTGATCACCGCCCCGCGTGACGTATTGATCACAAACGCAGTCGGCTTCATCAGCGCGAACTGCGGTTCATCCAGCAGATGATGCGTTTCGGAATTGTAGGCCACGTGCAACGAAACAAAATCCGATTGCCGAAGCGCTTCCTCAAAACTCACGCGCGTCGCATCGCATTCAGGCGATTCCGGCACCTGCACTCCGATTCCAATAGATCACCCGCATCCCAAACGCCTTGGCGCGACGCGCGACTGCCTGGCCGATGCGCCCGAAACCAATAATGCCCAGCGTCGCGCCAGTCACATCCGCCGCGAGCAATTGCAGCGGTTGCCAGCCCTCCCATTTATTCGCGCGGACAATTCTTTCGCCCTCGCCGAGCCGCCGGGCAACCGCGAGCAACAACGCGAACGTCATGTCCGCCGTTGCATCCGTCAGAACGCCGGGCGTGTTGGTCACCGGAATTTTGCGAGCCGTGGCCGCAGCGACATCAATATTATTGAAGCCGACGCCAAAATTCGCGACCACCTTCAAGCCGGGACACGCGTCGAGCAATTCACCATCGACGCGATCGAGGATGGTGCACAGCAGCGCCTGGCGGCCTTTCATGCCGGCGATCACTTCCGCTTTCGTCGCCACGCGGTCCTCGCGATGCCACGCGAGATCGGTTTCGCGTTCGAGCCGTTCCATGACGGCGGGCGGCAATTGGCGCGTGAGAAAAACTTTTGGCTTCATGGCGTGGGAATCATTCCTTGAAACAGATGCGCTTGCAGCGTCACGAGCAAACCCATCAGCATCGCCAGCGCGAGGCTGTGCCAGAACACCGAGCGCAACACGGTTCCGGCATCGGGACTGTCCGGTCGCCCGCCGGTGGCGACGCTCGCGACCACGATGCTTTGCGCATCAATCATTTTTCCCATCACGCCGCCGGAACTGTTGGCTGCGGTGGTGAGAATCGGCGAGAGCATCAGTTGTTGGGCTGTGACCTGTTGCAAATTTCCAAAGAGAACGTTCGATGAAGTATCGCTTCCTGTGAGCGCCACGCCGAGCCAGCCGATGAGTGGCGAGAAAAATGGAAACAGAAAACCCGTCGCGGCCAGCGCGAGTCCGATGGTTGTATCGGTCCCGCTGAAACGCGTCGTGAAGCCAAGCGCGAGCATGAGCGCAATGGTCAGCAATGAAATGCGGACGCGCAAAATCGTGCGGATATAAACGCCCAAGATGCGCCGGGGACCAAGTCCCAGGCAAAGCCCGCCGAGAATTCCCGCGCAAAACAACGCCGTGCCAGTGGCGGACAGCGCGTTGAAGGAAAAGATGGCATCTTCGGGCGTCGGTTTTGGCACCACCGGCGGCACGCGCAGCACCGCCTGATGGAGCAGGGGAACGGGAATGCCCGGCGCGAAAAAGTTGTTCAAAAAATCTTTAACCTTCGGCAGTCCCCAGACAAAAACAAACACGGAAAGAAAAATCCACGGCAACCACGCTTTCCAGGCGGACCGTAGCTGCAGTTGGAGTTGCCGGTCGAAAAATTTTCGGTCGCACGTGCTGTGGGTTGTTCATCCGCGGGCTTCCAAAACTTCATCAACGCCATCAACGCCCCCATCGAAACCACCGCGCTGATGATGTCCACGAGCCACGGCCCGTGAAAATTGCTGACGAGAAACTGCGTCACGCCGAAGCCGAGGCCGGTGACCAGGCACGCCGGCCACACCGCGATCATCCCGCTCCATCCGGCCTGCGCGACGATCAGCCAGAACGGCACGATGAGAGAAAAGATCGGAAGTTGCCGGCCCACCATCGCGCTCAACAAATGGATGTCCAGGCCGGTGACTTTGCTCAACGTGACGATGGGAATTCCCACCGAGCCGAACGCGACCGGCGCCGTGTTTCCGATCAGCGCCAGCTTCGCGGCTTCCAGCGGACGAAAGCCGATCCCGATCAACAACGCACCCGTGATCGCCACCGGCGCGCCGAACCCGGCGGCGCCTTCGACGAACGCGCCGAAACTGAACGCAATCAGCAGCGCCTGAATTCGGCGGTCCCGCGACACGCCGGACAATTGCTTTTGCAGCACGGCAAATTGCCCGCTTTCAACGCTGATGTTGTAAATGAAAATCGCGTTGAGAAGAATCCAGCCGATGGGAAACAAACCGAACGCCGCGCCGTAAATCGCGGCCGCCAGCGTGAGTTGCGCCGGCATTCGATAGACCGTGATGGCAATCAGCGCGGCGACGCACAATCCCGCCAGCGCCGCGAAATGCGCGCGCACGCGCCAGAACGCCAGCAGGCCCAGCAACGTGACGACCGGCAGCACGGCGACCAGCGCCGACACACCGACGCTGCCGAGCGGCGCGTAGTTTTGCGACCAGGTCATTTCGCCTTGGGATGGGCCATCCAGACAGTTTGCGTTCCCAATTCGCCTTTGCCCATTTCCGTGACCCGTCCGAAAGCGTCCAGCGCAAGGTCGAAGCAAGGCGGAGTCGGTTGGGGGGAAGCGGAATTGAGCGCGTCGCGAAGGAATTTCAAATCTTTGAATAAATGCGCCGCGCGGAAACCCGGCCGATGATCCTGCGCGATGATTTTTGGACCGAGATTGACGAGTTGCCAGCTTCCCGCCGCGCCGCCGCCGCACGCTTCGACGACGAGTTTGCGATCCATGCCAAGTTTTTCCGCGACCTGAAATGCTTCAACGGCTGCGAGCAAATTGACTCCGCAAAGCAATTGATTCACGAGCTTGAGCGATTGGCCGCTGCCGACCGGGCCGGCGTGCACAATTTTCTTTCCCATCGCATTCAGACAACGGTCGAACGAATTCCAAATCCTCCGGGCTGGCGCCGACCATGAGCGTCAGTGTGCCATCGCGCGCGCCGATATCGCCGCCGGTAACCGGCGCGTCCACAAACCTCACGCCGGATTTGCTGAGTTGCTCCGCGATTGCTTTCGCCTCCACCGGACCGATTGTGCCGTGATCCATTATCAGCGCGTTCGGAGCAAGCAATTTTTCAAATCGCGATTCGCCGCGAATAAAACCGAACGCAAAGCAGGACCGTCCGTGACGCAGGAACAAACAACCTGGCTGCCTTGCAGCGCGTCCTCGACTGTTCGTGCAATCGTGCAGCCGTGCGACGCGGCCAGCTCCAATCCCGCGACTTGGCGACGTGCGATTCCAGATCGTGACGCGATACCCAGCCTTCGCCAGATTGCTCGCCATGGCCGCGCCCATTGTGCCGGCCCCGATCCAGCCGATCTTTGTGTCATTCGTAGAAATTGATTTCATAGTTACAGTGCGTCTGGGTTTGTGGTAGCAAGCGGACAATTCACATCCGCGAATGAAAAGACAAGGCTTTTTAATGCGCGTTCCAACAAGAACGAAACTTCCACGCTTGCAGTCAAGCGCGCCGTTGGGTGAAATCAGTAAACCAACCACTGAACATGGCCTGATAAACCTGTTATGTTCCCATCCTCTCGCCGCGATTTTCTGAAACAAACTGCCCTGGCTGCAACCGCCGTCGCAGTCGCGCCCCATTCCACGATTGCCGTAAACAAACCGGGAGATCCGCCATCAAAGAATGTTCCGTGGTATCGGCGCACGCTGCGCTGGGGCCAGACGAACATCACTGAGATTGATCCGGAGCGATACGATATCGCGTGGTGGCGTCAGTATTGGAAACGCACGGAAACACAAGGTGTGATCATCAATGCCGGCGGCATCGTGGCCTATTATCCGACCAAATTTCCGCTGCACCACCAGGCCGAGTATCTCAATGGCCGCGACTTGTTCGGCGAACTGTGCCGCGCGGCTCATGAAGATGGATTGATGGTTTTCGCGCGGATGGATTCCAATCGCGCGCACGAGGACCTTTACCGCGCGCATCCGGATTGGTTCGCCTGGAAAGCAACGGCCAACCCTACAAAGCCGACGATCTTTTCGTTACCTGCATCAACAGTCCTTACTACGAGGAACATATTCCGGCCATCCTGCGCGAAATCATCGAGCGCTATCATCCGGAAGGATTCACGGACAACAGTTGGTCTGGTCTCGGCCGCAACAGCCTGTGTTTTTGCGACAATTGCCAGAAGCATTTCCAGGAACGAACGGGACAGCGCCATTCCGGAAGAAAAAAATTGGAACGATCCAATTTATCGCGAATGGATTCGTTGGAATTACGAACGCCGCCTGGAGATTTGGGATTTGAACAACCGCATCACGCGAACGGCGGGCGGTCGCGATTGCATTTGGGTGGGCATGAACGGCGGCTCGATTGCGGGCCAGGCGCAGAGTTTTCGCGATTACCGGCAAATCTGCCAGCGCGCCGATATGATCATGCTGGATTATCAGGCTCGCGGGGACGGTGACGGATTTCAACAAAATGGCGAAGCTGGCAAACTGATTCACGGCCTGCTCGGCTGGGACAAATTGATTCCCGAAAGCATGGCGATGTATCAGATGGGAAAACCGCTCTTTCGCTTCGCGAGCAAACCCGAACCTGAAGCCCGGCTGTGGATGCTCGATGGCATCGCGGGCGGATTGCAACCGTGGTGGCATCAGGTCGCCGCCTATCACGAAGATCGCCGCCGATATAAAATCCCCGAACCGATTCTCCAATGGCACAGAGCCAACGAGAGTTATTTGTACAACCGCCGTCCGATCGCGACGGTTGGCGTCGTGTGGTCGCAGCAGAATTTGGATTTTTACGGTCGCGATGATGGCGGAGTTTTGGTGGAACTACCGTGGCGCGGTGTGACGCAGGCGTTGGTTCGCGCGCGCATTCCATTTCTTCCCGTTCATGCCGATGATTTGGAACGAGACGCAGCGAATTTCAGCGCGTTAGTGCTGCCGAACCTTGCCGCCATGTCGGATTCCCAGGTCACAGCCGTCCGGCGCTTTGTTGAAAAAGGCGGTGGATTGCTGGCGACCGGTCAAAGCAGCCGCTTCAATGAATCGGGCGAAACGCAGTCCGACTTTGCGTTGGCCGATTTGTTCGGCGCCCACATTTCGCAAAACGTCCCGCTCGACGATGAATCTCGACGCCGAAAATGGGCCACCGAAACTGTCCACACCTATCTGCGACTTTCACCTGAACTGCGCGCGCGTGTGGATGGGCCGCACATAAAAGGCGAACCGCTGGCGATCGGGAAGCGTCATCCGGTGCTGCAAGGATTTAATGAAACCGACATTCTCCCTTACGGCGGAATGCTCGACTCGCTCCGGCTGGATGACGGCACAGAAGTGCTGCTGACATTTATCCCCGCGTCGCCAACTTTTCCTCCGGAGAAAGTATGGATGCGTGAACCCAAGACGGACATTCCCGGATTGATTTTGAACGCGCGGCCAAACCAGGGCAGGGTGGCGTTCCTGCCCGCGGATTTGGACCGCCGTTTTGCGCGGGACAATCTTCCCGACCACGGCAATCTGCTGGCGAACCTCGTTCGCTGGACTGCCGCCGACAACCTGCCCTTGGTGGTGGACGGCCATGGATTGATGGATTGTCATCTCTACAGCCAACCGGGCCGCATGATTCTTCATTTGATGAATCTCACCAACCCTGGCGCGTGGCGTCAGCCCGTGGATGAACTCATCCCGGTGGGACCGCTGCAAGTGCGTGTTAAACTGGAGCCGGATGTGCGTGGAAAAAATGTGAAATTTCTGGTGGCAGGCCAAAAACATTCCACAACCGTGAAAAACGGATGGAGTCACTTTCAAATTAATTCAATTCTGGATCATGAAGTGGTGATTCTCACTTAACCGCCTGGAGCGACGGAGTCTGTTCCGCACCTCACCCATTTTAATGACAAGACAATCGCGCTCGAATTTGCCACTTTGTCGCCGGACCCAGCGACTCTTGACTCCAGAATATGCGTAACACCCGAAACGTCCTGTCTCGATTCATGAAAGCGATTCCCGCTTGCGCCGCCACTGCGGCTTTGTCCGCATCAGCCGCAAACCTGCCTTGGGATTGGACCGGCATCCTCGGAACCGGCCAAAGTCTCTCGGTGGGCGCCCGCGCGTTGCCGGTCGTGTCGACCAATCAACCGTTCCACAATCTGAAACTCTCCACGGACCACCTTCCGTGGCCGGTCGATGCGAACGACACGAATCTCGCCCTGGTCCCGCTGGTGGAACCCATTGGACGTATCGCTCCCAATTATCCCAGCTCCTGGCCTGAAAACATTGACGGCGAAACACCGCACACCGCCATGGCCAATCAACTCACCGCGCTCGTCAAAGCGAATCTCGATCGCGATTTTGCCAGCATTCACAGCGCCGTCGGCGAAGACGGGCAGGGGATGATTTATCTGCGCAAGAATCCTGAGAAAAAAGGTCTCAATGGCCGTTCCTACGAAGCCGCGATGATTGAAACCAAAGCGATCGCGCGCCTCGCCAAAACCGACGGCAAAACCTACGGCATCGGCGCCATTATTGTCACCCACGGCGAAAGTGACGCCGGCAATACGAATTACGAAAAGCAACTTCGCCAGCTTTGGGAGGATTACAACGCGGATCTTTCCGCCATCACCGGCCAGAAAGAAAAAATCCAAATGATCGTGTCGCAGCAAAATTCCTGCAACGATCGCTCGCCGTCCACCCTCGCCCAATGGAAGCTGAGCGACGACTATCCCGGCGATATCGTCTGCTCCGGTCCGAAATATCAATACCACTCCACCGAAGGCATTCATCTCACCGCCGATGGCTACCGCCAAATGGGCGAGAAATACGCGCAAGTTTATTTCGAGCGCGTGATTCTTGGGCACGATTGGCGTCCGCTCGAACCCACGACCGTCCAGCGCGCCAACGCCGTCATCACCGTGCATTTTCACGTGCCGGCGCCGCCGCTGGTCTGGGACACAAACCTCGCATCGCCGCATCCCTCAATTCCCGAATGGAAAGACGGCAAAGGCTTTGAAGTCAGCAGCAGCGCCGGTGAAAAAGTTGCCATCACCTCCGTCGCCATTTCCGGCGATGCGGTCTTGATAACCTGCGCCGCCGACCCCGGCCCGGGCGCACGCATTGGTTACGCGACGATCGGCGAAAAAACGCGGATGTCCTCGCCGTTTCCGGGAACATTTCGCTGGGGGCTCCTGCGCGATTCCGATCCGTTCAAAGGCTTCGGCTCCGGAGCTGTGCAACCCAATTACGCCGTCGCATTTGAGCTGACCGCGCCCTGATGGCTATGGCGCCGCGATGCCGCACCCGGGAATATAGAATGGGAAGCCGTCCCTTGACCGTTTCCTTGCATTTATATAACAGGCACTTGGCGGATTCAAAGCGCGGAGAAATCAGGGAGTCAAACCACTTTCCCGCGGTTTTCCGGTTGATAGTGATGCTCTGAAGACGAAACGCGTCCACGTTCCGATTGTAGCCCCATTCCAGGGTGCGCAACGCCGAATAGCCGCTGCGCCTCGCGCTTTCCATGATGGACGCGCTGAAATATCCCCCGGGCGGCGCCAATAAATCCCACTGGCCGAGATTCCATTCCTTCAAACGCCGTCGTGATTCCGTCAACTGCCGGGGCAATTCTTCGCCCGAGAGGCTGACCAGCGTTTTGTGTTCGTGGGAATGGCTTTCCACAGCATGGCCGCGCGCAACCAATTCGCGGCACTCCGCAAGGCTCAGGTAACCTTCCTTGCCAATCAGGTCCGTATTGACGAAGAACACGCCACTTAAACCATTTCGCTCCAGGATGGGAGCAGCTTTGGTGAAATGATCGGTCGTGCCGTCATCGAAGGTAATCAAAAAACCGGTTCGCTGGCCATTCGCTCCGGGATGATTGAGAATTCGTGGCGAAGTATTGTTGCCCCAGGCATTCTTCGCCCGCTGTAGGTGCTCGTCGAGTTCGTTGCCGAGACATCAAAAAAACCTTTCGCCGCCGAATCTTCCACGATCCGGTGATATGTCAGGATCAGGATCATGCCGACACGGGTGTGGCAATCGGGCTGCTGGTGATTTGGACGTAGGGGACCGTCTGCCGCAAGGCCACCGGCGTGATGGCGAGCACGCCCTCTTTTCCGGCCTGCGCGGCAAATCCCAACCGCGCCAGCATTTCTCCCGCCGGAGCATTTTTCTTGGTGGGAATGAACCGCGAACGAACAACTTTCGCGCCGTCGGAAATGTGTTGATTGATGATATGCGCGAGCACCGCTTCATCGATGCGCTTGCCCTGAATGCGGCAGAAACATGCATCCCGGATCAGAATGCCCTCGTCTTCAAAGGCGAGCGTGATGAATCCCACGTAACCGTAATCCCCGTAGTTGTCCGCGCACGAGACAATGTAGCACTGGCAATCGGGCGAATGGATCAACGCGCGCGTCTCATCGAGATCATAGCGTTGCGTCGCAATATTCAACTGGTTCGTCCGCTGCACGATATCCTGAATGCGAGGCACCAGCTCATCGCCGGGCCGCTCAATCTTCACGCGAATGCCGCACGTGGACAGGAACGCGTCATATCCCAGTGACGACGTCACCATCGCGTCCTGGCGCTTCATCTCCGTTTGATACATCAACCGCCGGGACCCGCCGTCCTGGTTGTTATCTCCGGAAATTCCGGCGCTTCAGCGTGAAAAACTCTTCGGCAGGAATCAACGTCACCGTCGGCAGCGCGGCCGCCACTCATCCCGTCGAAAGTTGATCGTCACGAAGGCGAAGATCAAGCCAGATTCAGTTTTTGCGCCACCTGCGCAATCGAACCACTCTGGCTGCCAATGAATCTGCGCGCGAGAAAAATCCCAGACGCCCAGTGCTTCGAGCGCTTTGCGAGCGTCTTCCTCGGAATTTTTGCTGGCCACACTGAGCAGGATTCCCCGCCGGTCCAGTTCTTCCAGCGTGGAGCGAATGCCTTCCTTGAGCTTCGGTACCGCGCCGGCGGTTCCTTCAATCAGCACGCCATCCCAAAGCGTGTTATCCAAATCCCAAACCACGCATTTGATTTTCTTTGAGGCAACCTTCTTCGGCTTTGGTGACCTCACCGTTCGCACGAATGTCGCGGAGCAGAAGTAAAGTTTCTTTTGGTCTTCGTTGCCACCGATAACTCGAGCCCGAACGGTTGGCTCAGGTCCAGGTAGCGCTCCAGATCTGCAACCGGGATCGGAACGACGAAAGACCCGCTCGCGCGCCCCGTCCATTCGAAGCGCCCTTGCTGATTTCCTTTCATCCCGAGCGCGGCCAGGTGCAATTGCGCCTCCTCAGCCATCGGTTGAACACCTCGATGAGCAGGCTGTCCGGCTCGGAAATCGCGAGTAAAGGCCCGCAATCCGCTTGATGAGCCTCCGCCGAAACGACTGCACCACCAGGCTCAATCGTTTATATTTCGCCACTCACCGGATGATCCCATCCAGGGAGAGGCAACGCCCCACGCCACTCTGCCCAAAAATCCCAGGCCGCATTCAGGCCGCCCAGCAATTGCGTCGCATTGCCCTGCGCCCAGAGCTTGCTCCAGTTTTTGAATTCAATGCACGCGGAATAATCCATCCAGGTGCTGGGCGAGGCAACCCGTTCGATTCCAAAAGTAAATCGCCGGCAGCGTCCATCCGCCGGGCCACGTAAAACGAACACGTCTGATAGCACGTGGATAAACGCACTCGTGCAGTGCTCCCCCCAATTCATGACGCTGAAAGAACGAATGCGATCCCGGCCATACTCCTGTGCGTGGCTGTCACAGGCTCAACCACAAGCGCGCTCGCTGCTCAAATCAAACACTACCACCCAGAAACGCCCCACCCGTACAAAAGAAAACCATCTCTCAAAACCCAAACCAGCCACCAACCCCAAGCCAAGAGCCCCCCCAAAGCAACGCGCGACTCGAAGCCGCCGCCCCCCGCTCAACCGTGACCTCTACCAACCCCATATCCGGCTGCGCAATTTTTTGAAACGCCGCGAACCCCAGGTCGATCACGCGCCCTTGCTGCACCAGCCGCTTGGCCGGTCCGCGGTCTGTAATGGTCACCAACACGCTCCGCGATTCGAATTCGCGCGAACGAATTGTCACGCGCACCCGCGTCCCGAGCGGATAAAACCACGATGCCGCCGTCAGTTTATTCGGGTCGAACCGCTTCCCGTTCGCCATCAATTTGCCACGCAGCTCTTCGCCATACCACGACGCGAATCCCCTCTGTCGTTGTTGCCATGTGAGTTCAGCCCGCGCCGCCTGAGTCATCGTTGAGATCAGCGCGCCGCAGCCAAGCAGAAGAGTGGCCAGTCGATAGCTCTTCTGTTTCATCGTGCCATACTCTGCCGGTGACCTTCAACTTCAACAATGGGGCGTTCACCGCAGCCGCGCCCTCAACAATTGCTACCCCGGCGCATGGGGCGGTTTTCTGGATTACCTCGGGTATTCGCCCACTTCAAACCACCGCCGTGCCGCCTACGATGAGCCCGTGTGAATAAAGAAAATACCATGTCCGCGCCGATGGTTTCCATTGGCATCATCGCCTGGAACGAGGAAGTCGGCATCGGCGCCATGCTCGCATCCGTGTTTCAACAGACGCTGTTCGCCGAGCTCGCCCGTCGCGGACGGCATTGCGAAATTCTTTGCGTCACCAACGGCTGCACCGACCGCACCCCGGAAGTCGTTGCGGAAATCTTCGCGCGCCTGAGCCGCGAGCATCCCGACGCCGCGAATTTCTCCTGCCGCGTCATGAACGTCGCCGAGCGCGGCAAGATCAACGCCTGGAATCGTTTCGTGCATTCTTTTTCCGCGCGCGACGCCAAATACCTGTTCTTGATGGACGCGGATATTTCGATTCACCCGCGCGAGACGTTGTGGAACATGGTGAACACGCTCGAGACCAATCGCGAAGCCACCATTTCCGTCGATTTGCCGTGCAAGGATATTGCGTCCAAAAAACGAAAAACGCTCTGGGATCGCGTGTCTTTGGGCGCGTCGCAAATGACCGGCTCCGCCGCCGCTCAACTGTGCGGCCAGCTCTATTGCATCCGCGCCGAGGTCGCGAGGAATATTTATCTGCCCCGGGATCTCTGCGCCTGCGACGACGGCTTCATCAAAGCGCTCGTCTGCACCGACTTTCTGACGCACCAGGTCTGGCCCTGGCGCATCGTCGCCGCTCCCCATGCCGCGCACACCTTTGAGGCCTATGTTTCACCGGCCGGCGTTCTGAAAAATCAAAAACGCCAGATGATCGGCCAGACCATCGTGCACATTTTGATCGACCAGCATCTGAACAAACTGCCCGTGTCACAGCGCACCCGGCTCGCCGGCGCCCTCAGCGAAAAGGAACAGGCCGATCCCGATTGGCTCAAGCGCCTGATCAGCGAGCACATCCGCCGCACGCGCTTCTGGTGGCAACTGTATCCCGGCCTGCTCAGCCATCGTTTCAAACGCCTGGCGTCCTTGAACTGGTTCCAGCGCATCGCCTGTTTTCCCGCGGCGTTCGCGGGCTTCCTGCTCGCGCTCGCTTCCAGTTTTATGGCCTACCAATCGTTGAAAAAAGGAGCCACCAATTACTGGCCCCGCGCCGAACGCGGAGGATTGAAAGAGCTCGACTTGAAACGCGCCGCCAGCGACGCGTAGGACGAATCGCACCACTATGATTTTCCGAAAACGTGACAAAATTTCCTCCTTCTCCAAGGACTAAACATTACGCGCATCATGTTCAATCTTTTCAAGAATCCCAAAGGGATTCAGTCAATCAGCCCAGGGTTGCCGAGTCGGCGAGGCTACCCTGGGAGGTGGATCGTAAAACCGTATTCAACCCTGAAAGGGTTGTGTCGAACTGCGGAATCCCTTTGGGATTCAATAATAGAGTTGAGATGTGGGTAACGCTCAACCCCGGGGGTGAGGGGGAAGCACGCACGTACCTGTCTTAAGACATTTAAATTTCGATGGAACGAAAAGATCAACTCGCATTGCTAATTCTCTTCGGCAGCGCCTGTGGCGGAATTTTCCTCACCACGCTCTGGTACCGCATCCGCGACCTCTTCTTCTTCCTGATGGTCACGCTCTCGGCTGTCACCGAATACATCGATGTCAATTTCGCCAGCCGCGAATGGTATCGCGGCACCACCTGCGGATTCGAAGTGTCCATGGTCGATATGATCTCGCTCAGCGTGCTGATCAGCACGCTCATCCGCCCGCGCCCCGGTGAGAAACGCTGGTTTTGGCCTTCCAGCTTCGGTTTGATGCTGATCTATTTCGCGTTCGCGGCGTTTACCGTGGCCGTCGCGGATCCCAAAATTTTCGGCTATTTCGAATTATCCAAAATGATCCGCGGTTTTGTGATGTTTCTCGCCGCGGCTTTCTATTTGCGCAGCGAACGCGAATTGAAAGTGTTCCTCTGGGCGCTCGGCACTATTGTGTGTTATGAGGGGCTATGCGCGCTCACGGAACGCTACTATTGGGGCACCGTTCGCGTTTATGGTTCAGTGGATGATTCCAACAGCCTCTCCATGTATCTTTGCACCACCGCCCCGGTGTGCTTGGCCGTGATCACTTCAAAATGCTCAAAATATCTCAAGGCCCTGAGTATTGCCGCCGTCGGGATCGCATTTATAAGTGTGATACTCACGATCTCGCGCGCTGGTTTGATAGGAATGCTCCTCATGCTCTTTGCCACCGCGATTACGACGGTTTCCTACCGCATCACTTTGAAAAAAGCGCTCATTGTCATGGCCGTAGTCCTCTGCATGGGCGGAGCGCTGGCCAAGGGGTGGAAAAACCTCAGCGAACGATTCGCCAGCGACAGTTTGAAAAACGAATACGGCGGCAAGCACGAACAAAACCGCGGTTACTACATTCGCATCGCCGCCGCCATCGCTCAGGATTCGTGGTTCGGCGTCGGGTTGAATAATTGGTCTTACTGGGTGAGCGACAAATATGGCCCTCGGCTGGGTTATTATTTCGTTCCCTACTTGGGAACCGACCAGAGACCCGGACAAAAAGTCCCCTCCGGCGTCAATCTCGACGATCCCCAAGCCGCCCCCGCCCACAGCCTCGGCGCCCTTACTGCCGGCGAAATGGGCATCGGCGGTCTCGCGTTGTTGACGCTCCTGTGGCTGCGCTGGCTCGCGCTGGGCGCCTCCTTCCTCTGGCCGCGCACCCCTGATCCCATGCGCCGCATAGCCGTCGGAATCTTTTTCGGAATGTGTGGCACCTTGTTCCAAAGCATGACCGAGTGGGTGTTCCGCCAAACGCCGATTTATTTCACGTTTCATATCATGCTCGGCGTGCTCGTCAGCCTGGCCTACATCCGGAAATGCGAACGCCGCGCCCGCAAAGAGGCGCAACGGGAACTCGAGGAACGCGAAGAACAAGCCTATTGGAACGCCCACATCGCCGCCGCCGAAAATTACTGACATGCGCACCGTTCATCTTGAAAAATTCGATCTGCTGATTGACTTAAAGCGTCGTTCCGCGTCGGTGAATGGAACCGCGTCCGCAACGTCGTCTCCCTCTCCGCCGCAGAGTGGGGGAAAGGGCCGGGCAGAGGTAGTAGTTAGAGCGTCTAACAAAAAAACTCTGGTGGTAGGGCGCGTCGCTCCGCGCGCGCCGTCGGTTTCATATCCAGCAGCGGCGCGCGCGGAGCGACGCGCCCTACCTGCCGCGGGCGATAAGTTCATTTTTTTATGCGCTCTTAGGGTTCCAGGGGAAAAATCATTGGATGTCGGATGTTCGATGTTGGATGTTCGATGTTCCCAGCTTCCCGCGACTTTTGGACGCACAAACCCGCCCCACGAAAATTAACATGCGCACCGTCCACCTCCTCAGAAAATACGATCCCGCGCAATGGGGCGGCACGGAAACCGCCATCCAGCGCCTGTTCGCCGGCCTGCGCGACCACGACGTCGAATCCGTTGTCTATTGCCCCAGCATCAAGCAAAACATCGAAAAAGATCCCATCGCCGCCGCCGGCCACCGCATCGAACGCTTCCATGCTTTCGTTCCCATTGTCGGCATCTCCGCGGAGCGCCGGCGCCAAATCGTTTCCGTCGGCGGCAATCTGATGTCCTTCGATCTCCTGCCGAAGCTCTTGCGTGAAAAAAATCCGGCCGTCGTCCACACTCACGCCCTCGGGCGTATCGGTGGCATCGGCCGCATGGTCGCTCGAATTCGGAATGTGCCGCTCGTCGTCACCATTCACGGCGGTGTTTTGGATTTGCCCGCGCAAATGAAACAGGAGTTCAACCGGCCCGTCGGCGGTTGGGAATGGGGAAAAATTTTCGGCCTCGTGTTGCAATCGCGCCGGCTGCTGACCGATGCCGATGCCATCGTCACCTGCAACGAAAATGAAGCGCGCCTCCTGCGCGAAAAATACCCCGGCAAACGCGTGGTCGTGCAACCGCACGGCGTGCCGTTGGAAATATATCAAGCGGACCGTCGCGAACAGGCGCGGCAAGCCTTCCCGCAAATTCGCGGCAAACAAGTGCTCCTCGGCATCGGCCGCATCGACCCCGTCAAAAACCAGGGCTGGGTCGTCGAGCAAGCGCCGCAAATATTTCAAAAATTTCCCAACGCCATGCTCGTATTTGCCGGCGCCGTCACCGATGAGGCCTACGGCGAGAACCTTCGCCGGCGCGTTCGCGAGCTGGGATTGGAAGACCGCATTCTTTTCACCGGTGGTTTGCCGCCGAACGACCCGCGTCTGATCGGCCTGTTGCAGGAAGCCAGCGTGCTCATCATGCCGTCGAAATCCGAAACCTTCGGCCTGGTCGTGCTCGAAGCCTGGGCCACCGGCACATTGGTTGTTTCCACGCGCACCTCCGGCGCCAGCGCACTCGTGCGGCACGGCGAGAACGGCTGGCTGTTCGATCTCGACCATCCTGAAGGCTTTCATCAATCGCTTGCTGAGGCGCTGTCGAATCCCGATGCTGCCCGGCGCGTCCTTCGGCGCGGCGGCGATGAAGTGAACGCGGAATACAACCTCACCGCCCTCGCTGGGCGCATGAAAGCGCTTTACGAAGAATTAATCGAGGAAAAACATGCGTTACGTAATCCTGCGCGACGACGACACGAATGCGTTGACACCCGTTGAGTGCCTGGAGCGCCTCTACCGGCCTTTCCTGGACCGCAATCTGCCCGTGAACCTGGCAGTGATCCCTGACGTGTCCACGAACGCCCTCACGCCGGACGGCAAAACCGAGGGCTTCCTCTTGGCAAAAAACGGCGCGCCCAAACCCGGGACCGCCGGCGTCCCGCCGGCCGGTCAGACCGTTCCAATTTCCGACAACCCAAATCTCGTAAAATATCTCCGCGAAAATTCCAACTACCACGTCGTCCAACACGGCTGCCATCACGACTGCTTTGAATTCGATCGCAAATCGCCGTCCGACATCGCCGCCCGGCTGGAGCACGGCGCAAAATTGCTGGCCGACGCCGGTTTTCCGCGCCCCGTCACGTTCGTCGCGCCGCATGACAAACTCTCGCGCGCCAGTTACCGCGAAGTCGCCCGGCGGTTTCAGGTCATTTCCAGCGGATGGTTTGAACTCGAACGATTGCCCCTGGCGTGGTGGCCGAAATACGCCGCCAAAAAAGCGCGCCACACACCGCATTGGCAGGTGAACGGCACGCTCCTGCTCTCCCACCCCGGCTGTCTCCTGTCCGCCCAGCACGACTACAGCTCGATGCTCAACGAAATCATCCGCTCCGTGAACAGCCGCAAAGTCACCGTCCTCGTCACGCATTGGTGGGAATATTTTGCCAACGGCCAGCCCAACGAAGCCTTCATCCGCGTCCTCCATCAAACCGCCGATTACCTGGCCTCCGCCAAAGACCTCAAAGTCATCTCCTTCACCGAACTGGCGAATAGCGGATTGGAATTGAATTGATTGATATGTTGAGATCTGAAGCTGGATCCGTCCGAAATCGGGATTGAGTTCATCGCTCAAGTATATTCAAAAGCGCGACACAGTTCCTCTCTCCCTAAGGGCGGAGCATTACCCACAAAAGGTTCAATCTTTTCCAGAATCCCGAAGGGATTTAGTCAATCAGCCAAAAGGCGCGGCACAGAGTTCTCCCTCTCCTAAGGGCTGAGCATTACCCATATCATGTTCAATCTTTTCAAGAATCCCAAAGGGATTCCATCAATCAGCCCAGGGTTGCCGAGTCTGCGAGGCTACCCTGGGAGGTGGATCGTAAAACCGTATTCAACCCTGAAAGGGTTGTGTCGAACCGCCTTTCGCGCCGCAACCCCGTTGGAGTTGGTGGGCTTTGCTCCGGAATCACTTCCGGATTCAATAGGTGATGCTCAGCCTTGAGGGAGAGGGCAGGGCGAGGGGGAAGGCGTCGTAACGATGGACGAACTAAATTATTGGTAAGGCCTCCGAATCAAAACCGCCCACACCCTCAATGCATCCCGTGAATCAATTATGCGCCGGACAAACCACCGCATGCGCGGTGCCTTCCTCGCTCGTCGCAATCGGAAATACATCGCTCATTTTCATCATCGTAACGATGTGCTGCAGCGGTTTCGGTGGGTTCAGCAGGCGAATCGTCGCCGAACCTTGCCCATTGCTCGCCTTGTTCCGAATCGCCACCAGCGCCCCGAGCCCGCCGCAATCGACAAAAGTTGTTTGTGATAAATCCAGATTGATATGCTTCACGGATTCCGACAGCGCGGCGCTTAACTGCGATTGAAACGTATTGGCCGTGGCCGTGGCCAATTCCCGGATCTCGCTGACGTTTAATGTGTCTCCTAAAACGACGAATTTCATGTGAACCTTCCCTGTTGATTGATGGTTTCGAGTGGATCCACCTCTGGTTTCGGTTCAGTGAACAACAGTTCAAACAGGCGTCCTAAAAATTTCTCTGAAGTCTTGGCGTTCGGTTGGCGCTTCAAGGCGCACATCAGGAACGAATCCGTGATTTGCGCCAGCGAACCGCTCTTCCAATTCACGAGCGCGCTTCCCCACGCGAACGATTGCCGCAGCGCCGCCAGCTTGCCCACAAACGTGTCCGAGCCAATGACGCTGTTGACGATGTCCGCGCCGCCCTCGACGAAGGAACGGTCTTCCAGAATCGCATTCGGCCCAATCACGCATTTCGCGCCCACAAACGCATGCTGCCCTATCCAGCACGGCCCGTTCAATTGCGCCTCGGGCGAAACCCGCGCGTGCCGGCCCACCCAGACTCCCGGTTGCACCTCGCGAAATCCCACGCGGTCCAGCGTGTTCGCGCGCGGCAGCCAGCGCATCAAACCGGCGAACAAATCCGCGTAACTCGTGAAAATCGGTGAATCAGGCTCGCCCGGAAAATGATCCAGCACCGAGATATTATTCGGCGCCGCCGCGGGAAATTCCGCCGCGTATTTGATCTGCGCCTGCGCCGCGGTCAATTCGCGCACTTCGGCGCTGATCTCCACCTTCAATCCCCAGCGCGCGCCGTTGCCGACGAGCTTTTGGATTTGCTCCGGCCGATCATCCGCCAGGATCTGCACTTCCTTGACACCGCCCAGCGCGAGATGCGTCAGCCAGTATTCGAGGAGGCTTTGGCCCAATAATGGCGCCGCCGCGAGGGGCGACACCCGTGAAAGTTCCGCCACCGCCGGACGGTCCGACGGGCAAATAAGGAGAGTTTTGCTCATTAGCACGCGCCTTTGCCGGAGAGAACGGCCGGAACCGTTTTCGCCAGGATTTTAACGTCCACCCAGAAGCCCTGGCTTTCGATGTAATCGACATCAAGCTGGACTTGACCCGAAAAATCGATCTCGGCGCGGCCGCTGATCTGCCAGATGCACGTGATGCCTGGCTTCACTGCGAGCCGCCGGCGATGCGCCAGCGAGTATTTTGATACCTCGCGTGGCAACGGCGGGCGGGGCCCGACGAGCGACATGTCGCCTTTGAAGACGTTATAAAGCTGCGGCAATTCATCTAACGAAAACTTTCTCAACCACTTTCCGACGCGCGTGATCCGGGGGTCGTCCTTCAATTTGAAGGTCACCCCTTCCTTGTGATGATTTTTTTCCAGGATTTCCTTCAAACGCTGTTCGGCGTCGAGGCACATCGAGCGGACTTTGAACATTCGGAATTCGCGCCCGAATTGTCCCACGCGCGTCTGGAGAAAGAAAACCGGCCCGCGATCCTCGAGTTTCACCAGCAGCGCGATCAACGCGAACAGCGGCGAGAGGACAATCAGCGCCAGCCCGCTGGCCACGATGTCAAAGCCGCGTTTCAGCGCGGCGCTGCCGCTGACGAGCCACGCGGCATGCATTCGCTGGAATTCGACGTGCAGGTTTAAAGACACACGACCGGCGAGCGTCTGCGCGGCCTCAAACCGGCGCAGAACCAAAGCGTTCAATTCGTTGTTAGGCATAGGGTATTAACTTTGAAAAGGAGCCTGAGTGGGCTGCTGAGCACCATCGTCTTCGCGGCGCGCGCCGTTTTCCCGGCGTTCCGTCACGTAACTGGTTTGTATCAAACTTTTCATCGCGAATTTTCCCGGCAAAACCTTACGCGCTCAGGGGCTATATGACAAAGGAGGTAAGTCCCTGACTAGCGTGTGTGAAAGACCCCACGAAAAAATTTTTTCTCCTCGGGGGACTGCAAAACAGCATCTCGGCACCATAAAATTGCCCCCCGGGCGCGTTCTAAAATCATTCCAAAACCGACCGCGATTTGTAATTCACAGCCGGGGTCCGAAAGGATTCCCCGCGGGATCTCGGATTGTCCCCGCAGATTTTCGGCGGTCACCTCATTTTGCCACGAAATTCGTCACCGCAAAAACGCGCCGCCCATCCGGAAGTTGCGCCTCCGCTTCAATCCATTGCGGACCGAAGTGTGCGGGCGCAAACGAAAATGCTTTTCCAAACGCCGGCTCCTGCTGATGGGCTTCCCAGACAATTCGAGCGCGCGACAAATCCACGCCGGGCGCCGAAAGTGTCACCGTGATTTTCTGTGCGCCTTTTGCGATGGCAGGGATCCCCGTGATTTGCGCCGCTGCGGCTTTCCAGGGCTGATTTCTCACCGCGCTCCGCCCCATCATCCACGACAAATACGCCAGCGCGCGCGCCTGGTTCGGTATCACAAATTCCTGCGACAAATTAAAACTGTCGCCCCAACGATCGTAAATAGGGTAGGGCGCCTTCTCGTCCGAATCCGCCGGAAAACTCAGCGCGCCCAATTCCTTCCCATAAATCTCGATCCACCCGAACCCGCCCTGCAAATTCCCGAGCGGAATCCCGCTCGGCGGCAGCACGCGCCGATCGTTCTCAGCGTATTGATCCACAATCTCCCGCTGCCGTTTCCAGCCGAGCCCCGTCAGGTAAGTTACGTTCACCGGATTGCAACCCGCTTCGTAATTCAAATTCCCCAAGATCGCGTCCACATACTTCGGCCGCGGATCATTCATCTGCGGAAAATCGAGCTGGCACGCCACCGCCAGTTCAAACGCCGCATCGCCGGAAAAATACCAGCCCGCCGTGCGCGTCACTTTCGTTTCCTCGGGAAAACTCGTGCCGTAGGCGCTCTGTTTGGAGCGCCGCAATTGATCCTCCGCCGCCGCAATGATTTCGTTCTCGCAATCCGCCAGCAACGTGGCGTTGAGTTGGTCGCGTTTGATTCTTCCACTGCGCGCGGCAAAGGCGTAATCGCGCATGGCATTCCCCCAGCAGGCGTACATCCGCCACCAGCCCCACTTGCGCGTTTCCGCATCGGACGGATGCAGCCGCTCCGCGAGCTGGTCATCAAACGCCTTGTCGCCCGTCGCGAGAAACAATTCACACGCCGCCCACGCCAGTTCATCCTTGTCCGTCGATTCATCGCCGTAATGCGTGATTTTTTGATACGCGCCGTCCTTGCCGTATTTCTTCAGCGCGCGCTCCAAAAAGGCCCAACCCTTTTTCGCCTTGTCGAGATACATCGCCGCGGCCTCGGGAAATTGTTGCTTGAATTTGGGCGAGGACGCGCACTGCGCCAGCGCCGCGACCGCCGCCGCCGTCACCGCCGTGGTTTTCGGATAAACAATCTGCGGATCACCATGATCCGGCAGCACATCGTTTTCGTACTCGCGCTCGCGCGGATAAACCAGAAAGTAAAATCCACCGTCGGCATCCTGCATTTTTGCGAGAAAATCCGCCTCCCATTTCGCTTCCTGCAACAAATCGCTTTTGCCATCGCCGCTTTCGGGCAGCCCCAGATTATCCAGTTCGACCGCCCCGGGAAAATTATCCGCCGCGAACACCAGGTAATGGATAAACCACGCGCTGTTCTCCGTGTATTTGCTGTAATCGCCCGCATCGTGATGCCCGCCGCGCACGTCCACCGGCCCTTTGTTGACGAAGGGATACAAACTCGCCGCCACGTTCTTCAACGGCGGCGCGGTTTGATCAGGATTCTTGTTATCGGCAGACGCGTAGCCCGCCAAAGTTTCATTCACGACCTGGAACCTCGCCGACATCGTCGGCACCTCCGCCGGTGCGGTGTGGCAGGCGTCATGCACGAAACGCGTGAACGGCAATTCATTCGCCGTGCCGCAGCGTTGATGATAAATCCCCAAGGCATACGTGCGCGCGAACGCGCCGGCGATTCCGTTGTCGATGAAAAATGGAAATGACGCGCCCAGCCCGGGGACCTGCAGGCGATATTCCCCCGGCGTTTTAAATTGGGAAAAATCGGCTTCGAAAACCTCCTCGTAACATTCAAACGAAAAACCAACATCCAGCCGCCGCGCCAATTTTCCCGCGAACGCCTCCTTGCCGGACGCCGCGTCCACAAGTTTGAAATTCAAATCGCCAACCTCCATTTCTCCCAGGCTGCCCGCATAAAACCCCACCATGGCCTTTTTCGGCAGCGCCGGTTCGTAGCCGACTTCGTTCACATGAATCGCCGGACTCCACCGCAGCGGTTCCGCTGTGGCGGCAAAATGCGTTTCGTCCGCCCACAACTTTTTATCGGGATTGAGCACCGTGACGGATTGGCCATCGGCCATCGGTGTGGCCAGCCGGAGATAAAGAGAATTCCCGATGCGCAGGTCCCGTTCTTTCAATGGTGCATACAGCACGCGCCGTTTGAAACCAACAGTTTTGACGGCATCACTCTTTCCATTCACGGACACCGAAAATTCACCCGCGCTCGGAAGCGTTGCCTTCCCGGCGCCATCGATGAAATTCCAGACCGTCACGCCCGCATCCGGTTTTTTCGTCGTGATCAGCGTCAGTTCCAGGAGGGTGGGGGACACCACCCGAAGCTGATGCGCGCCGACGGGCGGCATCGCGAGCGGGTTGTCGTCGGAAATCAAAAGTTCTTCCGCCAGAGCGCGGAAGCAACAGAGGGTGGCGAGACATCCGGCGAGCACGTGGGCGCGAAACATTTTTCCACCGTGCTGCAAATCGCCGCCGCTGGCAAAAATTTTCGTGGTAGGGTTTTGCCCCGCACCCTCTGGGGCCTCGGGAGCTTTTCATGAAACACCACGCCGGGATTCGCACAGCGAATAAAGAATCTTTACGAATTTTTATGAAATCGTTGGCGCAATTTTCGAACCGCGCTATTTTCCTTGGTGGCGCGCCGCGGTCTCCGCGCTGCAAAATCTATGCAAAAAATCCGAGTAATTTTGGCAGACGATCACACTGTGGTTCGACAAGGATTGCGCGCGTTGCTGATCGCCGAGGGAGACATCGATATTGTCGGGGAAGCCGAAAATGGCCGTCAGGCCGTGCAAATTGCCCGAAAGCTCGTTCCCGATGTCGCGGTCATCGACATCGCCATGCCGCAGCTCAACGGCCTCGAAGCCACCCGTCAAATCACCCGCACCGTTCCTTCCACCAAAGTTTTGATTCTCTCCTCCTACAGCGATGATGAATACGTGCAGCAACTCACCGAAGCCGGCGCCGCCGGGTATCTCATCAAGCAAACCGCGGCAAATGAATTGCTGAAAGCCATCCGCGAAGCCCATCGCGGCAACGCCTACTTTAGTCCCTCGATTGCCAAACGCCTCCGCGATCAATGCCGCGAAGCCTTCGTCAACGGTCAGCCGACCCGCCGCCGCACGGACCAGCTCACTGCCCGCGAAGCGGAAGTCCTGCAATTGATCGCCGAAGGCCGCGCCAACAAACAAATCGCGGCCGAGTTGTGCATCAGCATCAAGACCGTGGAGAAACATCGCCAGCAAGTCATGAACAAGCTCGGCATCCACGACGTCGCCGGCTTGACGCGCCACGCCATCGCCAAGGGCATCATCGAAAGCAGCGCCGGCCTCCGCGCTCCTGGATTGTGAAAATCAGAACGCTGCCTTGAGTTCCAGACATTCGGTTGGATGTTGGTTGTTGGATGTTGGTTGTTGGATGTTGGATGTTGGATGTTGGTTGTTGGATGTTGGTTGTTGGATGTTCCCAGGTTCCCCCGCCGCCCCAAATCCCACCCGGTGATTTTCCTCAATGTTTCGGGTGCAAACCCCATGGCTGAAAAGGCCCCGCCGCAGGAACGTTCAATCGGAACTGATCAATGCGTTTCATGAGGAAACGCGTGAGATCGGAACTTAAGAAAGAAGAAGTTATGAGCCTTGGAACTATATTGATCGTTCTGTTAATACTCGCGTTGGTTGGAGTTCTGCCGACCTGGGGATATAGTAATAGTTGGGGATACGGACCAGGCGGAATCGTCGGACTGCTCCTGATCATTATTATCATCCTCGCATTACTGGGACGATTATAAACTCGTTGAGCTCGCAACCAAGAAGGGAAAGGTAAAATGAAAACATTGAAACGAACGGCCCTCTGTCTTTTAATTGCAATTGTGGGGCAAATTGTTTTCACCGGATGCCATACAGCCCACGGCTTCGGTGAAGACATGGAGAATGCCGGCCAGTCCATTCAGGACAAGACCGACAAATAACCAGCTTCCATTGCTGTCAAAACAGCGGCACCGGCTTCCGGCGCCGCTTTTTGCGTTTATTCGGACCCTCCAGAGTATCCGTCTCCCTCTTCACCACGAAGCGGGGGAGAGGTCCGGAGCCTGTCGCGCCGTGGCTTTTGAGCGAAGTCGGAAGAGGCGTGCTTCAGTTTTTAACCGGAAATTCAGGGCAACCATTCTATCAGGCTAATTCCCCATGGATTTGCTTTCGATAGGTGCGAGGGTTTTTGCAGGAGCAAAAACGGTATGAAAACATTGAAACATTTTATCTGGATCACTCCACTCGCCTTATTCATCGGCTGCGCCGCCCCCGTGCAAAGCGACCACACCATCGCCGAATGGCAACAAAACGGAATGTTGCCCCCCACGGGCGATGAAACCTCGCGCGTCTATTCCCAGCGCGATGCCTATCCCGCCGCCGAGCCGGGCATCATTGTCCAAACCGAGAATGGCAAAACTGCCGCCGGCGATCTCGCCCTGGCCGATTCCATCCGCCGCGGCTTCGAATACGATCGCGGCCTCGCGCCTTCGCTCAAGCAAGTCACCGTCGAAGTCCAAAATGGCCGCGTCATTTTGCGCGGCAGCGTCCGGTCTGACCTCGACCAACGAGTCATCGTGGACAATGTCCGCGAGGTCGCCGGAGTAACTCGCGTTACCGACGATTTGGAGATCGATCCCAATTTTTAGCAGCGCATAGAACCGCGACTGCCGTCCATTACGAGAACCGAGGAACACCCAAATGAAATTGACGTACCCTATCACAATGGCATCCGCGCTTTTACTCGCAGCGGGCTGCGCGCATGAAGAAAGCTCGGTGGGAACCGGCGGAACGGATTATTCGTCCGGACGCATGAGCGAATACAACAATCAAAACCCGCCGGCCTCAGTCGGCGGCTCGTATTCTGCCGACGGCAGTTATTCGAGCGGCGGCGGCGAGACCTATGCCAGCCGTCCGGGTGGAAAGTATGCCGGAACCGTCGGCGCGGATGGCACGTATACCCCGTTCGCCAACAGTGAATCTTCTTCCGCGGTGGCCCCCGTTTCTGCTGGCGCCTATGCGGGAAGCGCCGGGACTGAATCGGACTACGCCGTGGTCTCTCAAGTGCGCGAATCCCTCCGTCAGGATCCGGAAATCGCCCCGGTCGTGTCGAGCCTTCAAATCAGCGCGCATAACGGCGCAATTCTTTTGATTGGATCCGTCCAAAGCGAAGAGCAGAAACACCGGATTTACTCCAAAGTGCTGGGCGTTACCGGCGTGGTTGCGGTGAACAATCAACTGAACGTGATGGCCGGCGGGCCCAATGCTAACGGCGCAAATCCGCAAGGCTCGCAATTGTATCCCACCGGCAACAACAGCGATTCCCACCGGCTCTACAAGGATTCCGATGGCCGGGACACCTCCACAAACAACGCGCTGAATCCCACCTCGCGGCCCGGCAGTTCCAGCCAGATCTATCATGAAAGCGATCATGGCCAAAACGAGAATTCGGGCACGAATAATGTGCAGCACATGCCCACTCCGTAAAAATATTCAGGTCGATACCCCGCCTCCAACCCGGTGCGGTTCCTCCTGATAAACGCGGCAACCGGTCGCAAGACCGGTTGCCGTTTCCCTAGTGGCACGGGCATCCTGCCCGTGCGAACATTCGATCTTCCGCGTTCGACGTGCTTCGAAGAAACCATTTTGTCGCGAAGCGACGGCGGAAATTAGCCAGCCACGCAGTGGCTGGAAATCCCGGCGTCACCTCACGTCCTGAAAGGACGGTGGAAACGATGTGCTTTTCCAATGTCCTTTCAGGACATAGCTCCAACATCGTCACACCAGCCACCTTGTGCTGGCTAATATCCTGGTATCGCTTCGCGACAGGAAAAGATTTCTACAGGAATTCTACAGAGTACGTTCGACGTCCGTTTTTCCTACCCTTGGTCCGCGTTCATTGGATGTTGGATGTTGGATGTTGGATGTTGGATGTTGGATGTTTGCCAGATTCCGAATTTCGAATTTCTACTATTCCCCACCAAAAAAGAACAAGGCAGCGGTTTCCCACTGCCTTGTTGCAGACCATCACATGAGTTTACCGCCGATGATGATCCCAATCGTGGCCACCATGATACCTGTGATCATCATGATGGTAATAATCATGACCGTAGTACGGGTGATACGGATACGGCCGGTAATAAGGGCGATCGTGGAATCCAAATTCGAGCACCGGCGGAGCCACCAGCACCGGAGGCGCCGGAGCATAAACCGGAGGCGGCTCCACGTAGACATTCGGCGGTTGAACATACGCCGGCGCCGGAACGACAGCGATCGGCGGTACCGGTAACGGAATTCCAATGCTAAAATGAACGCCCGCTTGCGAGGCCGTAACCGCCCCGAGAAGCACCGCGGACAGTAATAATATTTTCTTCATATAATAATATAGACGCGCCCGCGCCGGATGTATTGAGTTGATAATGAGATTTTTACAGATTTTTTTTGAATAAATCGGACCCTGCCGCGTCCTCAGCGGGTCACCGGGAATTCGACCCCATTCCCCGCCGGCAGCGCGGGCGGCACTCTATTGACCAACAATCGTTGATGAAGAGAGCCCGCCATCACAAAGGCAAAAACTCTGAGCCGCGAAAGAGCAAGGCGGGCTTCCGAAAATTCGCGCGTTGGGCCGCGCGTTGGTCGGGGCGGCCCATGGCATTCGTGCTCGCCGCGGTTTTCATCGTCGGTTGGCTCGCCACCGGGCCGATTTTTCACTACAGCGACACCTGGCAACTCGTGGTGAATACCGCCACCACCATCATCACCTTCCTCATGGTGTTCCTCATCCAGAACACGCAGAACCGCGACAGCGAAGCCGTGCAACTGAAACTGGACGAACTGTTGCGCTCCACGCAAGGGGCACACAACGCTCTCCTGGAAATCGAGGAACTCTCGGAAGAGGAGCTCGACGAAATAAAACGTTGCTACACCGCGATCGCGCAAAAAGCCCTCGAAGATTTGCGCACCGGCAAAACGGACCTCGGCACACCTGACGTGCAACGCAAAGCCGCCGCGAAAAAAGATTGAAGACTTGCCCCTCCCTTTGTAGCGGCGCTCTATGAGCGCCGCCATAGTGAGGGCCGCCATATTGAGCGCCGCCATATTGAGCGCCGCCATTTCCCGCCACCTCCCCATCTGCGTTCATCCGCGTTTATCTGCGGTAGGAAATTGGTCGTTCAACACTCATTGGCGCCAGCAAATCTCGCGCAAAAGATCTGCTTTATCGGGAAAGACCCCATATACCCGATTTGCTGCTGGGCGTTATGGTGGCACCGAACTTTAGACATGCTCCCGCACGTCACAACCGAAGGATAAACTTTATGGAAACTCGATCAGCGTCTGACATCGAAGAATCAACCGAAAAACTGCTCCAGGACCTCAAGGAAGTGGTGCGCGACGGCGAGGAATTACTCCGCGCCGGGGCCGATGAACTCGGCGAACGTGGCGCGGCCGCCCGCGAAAAACTCGCCGCTGCACTGGAAATGGCCAAGGAAACCCAGCGCCGCCTCCAGGAAAAAGCCGTCGCCTCCGCCAAAGCCGCCGACACTTACATCCGCGCCAATCCTTACCAATCCATCGGCGTTGCTTTCGGAGTCGGTTTGTTGCTCGGCCTTTACGCCGCACGCCGATGACCTCTCCGGACACAGATTTCCAACTGCCCACGCTCGGTCGGCTCGCGCGTCGCACCACCGCCACCATCATCGGCGCGCTCCAAAACCGCGCCGAGCTGTTTGCCGTCGAGTTTGAGGAGGAAAACGATCGCGTCCTGAAGATGGTCATGTTCGGCGTCGGCGCGCTCTTCCTGCTGGGGATGGCAGTGATGCTGCTGACCGCCACCATCATCTTTCTCGTTCCGGAACCGGACCGGGTCTATGCCGCCGCCGCATTCTTCCTTTTGTATGCGATTGGTGGCACAGCCTCGGCCATGACCGTCAAGAAGCTCGTCAAAAAAGCTCCCTTCGTCGAATCGTTGAACCAACTGAAAAAAGACGCTGAAATCCTGGGCACATTCAAATGAGCGATTTCGAAACCAGAAAAAAACTGCTGGTCGCCGAAAGCGAAGTCTATCGCCAGTTGCTCAAAATGGAATTTCAAACGATCGAGCTTTACGCCAAACGCACCAAACGCCGGCTCACTTCCGTGTCCTCCTATCTGCCGCTGCTCACTTCCGGGTTGCCGCTCTTGGCGACCTTTTTCGCGCGGAGGAAAAAAGGCAATTCATCCTCCTTTTCTTTCCAACGCATTGCCTCCCTCGTGATGGTGGGCTGGAAAACGTATCAACGCTTCGGCAATTTCTTCGGAGGAGCAAAAACTCCCATGCGTCCGCCGGATAAAACCGCGGCGGAGGAATATTTATCCAAACGGCTTTGAAGTGTTTCAGTTATAGCGATTGCTAAAATAGATTTCGGAAAAGAACGGCTCAGTCGAGAACCCCGACATCTTGTGGAACGTTCGGATTATCCACAGTCATCCGTCTCTCTCCGCCACGAAGCGGGGGAGAGGGTCAGGGAGAGGTGGGGCTTAGGGTTCAGGGGGGCGAAGCTTCGGCCTTCTATCCGGAGATTGTTTTGGCAATCGCTATAAATGGGTGATTCGTCAAATGAGTTAAATAAGTCGGACCGCAAAACTTCCCTTCCGGGATTTAACCGGTTTAACGATTCACCCGTTTAACCAACAACTCTATGCCAGGTAAAAAAACCCTCCGTGGGGCGAGTTCCAAAGAACAGCGCCAGTACGAGCACATCAAAAAATCAGCGCAGAAATCCGGCCGTTACGGCAAGCGCGCCAAGGAAGTCGCCGCGCGCACCGTGATGAAGAAGCACGCGCGGAAAAAGAAAAGCCGGAAATAATCTCCGCCAGGGCTCACGCCTCTGGAGCGTTTCCATTTTATATGTAGCGCAGACATTCTTGTCTGCGGGTTGGGGCGACTTTCCAGTCGCCAGTTCGAACACGGGATTGGAAAGTCCCGTGAACCCGCAGGCTGGAAAGCCTGCGCTACATAATAGGTGGAACTGCTCTAAATCTTAGAAAGTATTCCCGTGGCATTTTTGGCTCGACAGCAAAAGGGTTGGCTTTAAAATTGAATTACCCCATTTGCCGAGGTTCAAATGGGGTAATTCGTTTTCAGTTCCGGTTTTTATCAGGGAATAAGATGTGATCTGGAAAGTAGAAGTCCCCCAAGCGTTCCGTCTTTGAATGCTGTCGAACTTAATCCCTCAGTCTTCTTTTCCGGGTCCTTTAATTTTAGACGCGTCTGCCTGTAATCTCCGCCGGGCGCGGATCACAACCGCCGGGACATCTGGCAGCAAGGAGTGTCTGGAGACGCCAGCGAGCCCGTTTCGCGCAGGCCTGAAACACGGGCGGCTCAAGGTTTTACCCGAATCAATCGTCCCTTATTGGGGAAACCACCCTATGGCTGGGAAAAACAACCAAATCTAGCGTATGGCCGGAGATTGATAATCGAACCGAGAAAAAAACAAACTATGAAAATGCAATTCGTTACCTTGACCGCTGTCGGGTTGCTGACCGCCAGCGTTGGCGTCGCGCAAACGACGACGACCACTACGACCACCACTGAGACCCACGTCTGGAATGATCCTCACACCTGGTGGGGAAATCATTGGACCAGCAGCACCGCCGATCGCTACACCGCCAATGAACTCAGTCTCGACATGTTTGGCAGCTACCTCGCCGGCCAGCGTAAAATTGAGGATTTGTTCAAGACCAACATTCGCCATGGCAGTTGGGGCGGTGGCGTGGGTGTGAATTATTTCTTCACCCGCGAAATCGGTATCGGCGGCGACATTGAAATCCCCGACGATGGCGGAAATCTCGTCAACAACATTGATGGCAACCTCATCGCGCGCTTCCCCATCTCCAATAGCGGCCTCGCGCCCTACATCTACGGCGGCGGCGGACGCCAGACTGATCCGGTGTGGCAATGGACTGGCCATGCGGGTGTCGGCCTCGAATATCGCTTCAATCCCGTAACCGGCATCTTCGCGGATGCCCGCTACATCTGGGTCGACAAGACCCAGGACGAAATCCTGTTCCGCGCCGGAATCAGGTTTGTGTTCTAGAGTGGAGTTGTGTTGTAACCAACGCCGGGAGCCATCCCGGCGTTTTTTCTTTCCCAAATTGGATGTTGGATGTTGGATGTTCCCCTTCCAATTTTAGGTCCATCACCCCATTTCCCCACCGCCCGGCCGTCAGTAGCATCGCTTTCAAATTCTGGAGACACTATGCAAACTATCGAAGATATTTTAACGAGCGTGGATGGCTGGTTGCACCCTAACGAAGCGCGATTACTCTATCGCCTCGCCAGCGAATGCCGGGCGCGCGGCGCCATCGTCGAGATCGGCTCCTGGAAAGGCAAATCCACCATCTGCCTCGCGCGCGGCTCCATTGCCGGCGGCAAGGCCAAGATCAATGCCATCGACCCCCACACCGGCTCGCCCGAACATTCCCGCGAATTCGGCGTCGTCTGGACCTTCGATGAATTCCGCCGCAACATCGAACAAGCCGGCGTGAGCGAAATGATCACCCCGCAAGTGGATTATTCCACTGCCGTCGCCAAGAAATTCAATGACCCGGTCGAACTGATCTTCATCGATGGCATTCACGAATACGAAGGCGTGAAAATCGATTTCGACGACTGGTTCCCCAAAGTCATCAACCACGGCGTCATGGCCTTCCATGATTCCACCTGCTGGCCCGGCGTGTTGAAATGCGTCAGCGAAGACGTCTTCAAATCGCGCCGCTTCCGCAAAGTGCGCTTCACCCGTTCCATCGTCTACGGCGAAAAAGTCGAGCAGAACACTTTCTTCGAGCGCGTCGAAAACCGCATCTTCCACATTGCCTTCCTGATTAACGCGTTCAAAGACCGCTGGCAATGGCGCTTGCTCCACAACTATCTGGATTTCCCCATCACGCGCTCTTTCGTTTCCTATTTCAAAAAGCGCCAGGTGAAAGCCATCCAGATGAACAGCGGAAAGATAGAAGCGCCCGCGACCCGCGGTTGAACCCTCCGCCGGGCGCGGAATTCATTCCACGAGCGGGAGTCGCAAGCAACTGGAGTTTCCTGGATAAAAAAATAGCGGCGGTCTTTCGACCGCCGCTACGCGTTTTAATTTAGTTCTGACGCTTTTTACTGCGTCGTTTCGCCCACGTTATCCCAGGACGCGCGCCCACCGTAGAGCGAGAATCCCATGCCGTTGACGGTTTTGCCCTCGAGACCCACCGCACTGGCGGGCACCGCAAGCTTCACCCATTGGCCGAGTGGCGGCAGCGCACCGACATAATGCCGGGTAACTCCACCGTCCGCGCCATAGGTCAGGTTGTTCGCGCCCCAATACGCGCGATGCTCCCACGACGAGCCGTCGTTCCATTGCAACATCACTTCGCTCGGCGGATTGGCCGGGTCGAGGTAAACCCACGTGAAGAGCGTGGCGCCCGTCGGCACATTCATCGTGGCCGTGGCGTCATGGAACAGGTACTGGTGCGAACCCGCCACAATGGCGGACTGGAAGCAATAGGTGCCCGACTCCGGACTCGGATTGCTGTTCACCCAGTTCCACGCCCACGGATCACCGCCGTCGCCGGCAGCCTGGCCGCCAGCCGGAACCGAGTCATCCAACCAGGTGACCGTCGGTGTCGTCGCCGCGAACGTCGTTGCTGCCGACACGCGCCGTCCATCCGGCAGGGTCGCTTCCGCTTCCACCCATTGGGTGTCGTTGACCAACGGAGTGAAGGTGAAGGTATCACCCATCATCGGAAACGCATCGCGGGTTTCCCACACGGTCTTCGCGCCCGTCAGATCCACTCCCGGAGCGCTCAGTGAGAACTTCACTGCGCCCGTGGTCGGATCCACCGGCGTCACCGTGATCTGGGCCGTCGGCGCTTTCCACGCCTGCGATTTCAATGACGTCTGCGCCGCCACACATGCGAGGCTGCTCAACGCGCGCGCCTGGTTCAGGATCACGAACTCACACGTCACGTTCCAGCTATCGCCCGAGCGATCATAGAACGGCATCTGGTTCGCGCCACCGTCCTGCGGATAGCTGAACTGGTTGATCGCGTTGTTCGGATACGTCCACAACGATGAGAACGTCGAGCAAATGTTGCCCACCGGCTCGCCCGAAGGCGGCGAGAGACGGCGATCGTTCTCCGCGTATTGGCTCACCACGTCGCGCAGGCGTTTCCAGCCCAGGCCCGACAGGTAACACAGGTTCACCGGATTACATCCGCCTTCGTAGTTCATGTTGGCGATGATCGCCGCCATGTACTCCGGCTTCGGATTCAATTGATATGCCACCGTCATGTCGAACGCCTGGTCTTGCGAGAAGTACCAGCCTGCGCCTTGCACGGCCTTGGTCTGCGTCGGGAAACTGGTCCCGTAAGCGCTGGCTTGCGAGAAACCGAGCTCCATGTCGCCCCCGGCGATGACTTCATTCTGGCATTTCGTCAGGTAAGCCGGATCCAGCGCGCTGGCCGGTAGCTTGCCGCTCTTGGCCGCGAAGGCGTAGCTGCGCACGGCGTTGCCGTAGCATTCCGCCATGTGCCACCAACCCCAGCGCCACGTCTTGGAGTCCGAAGGATCGAACCACGACTTGAGCGTGTTGTGAATGCCCTGGTCGCCCGTCGCGATGAACATCTCACACGCCGCCCACGCCAGTTCGTCCTGGTCGGCGAAGTTGTCGCCGTAATGCGTGATCTTCTGGTAAATGCCGTTCTTGCCGTATTTGGCAATGGCATTCGTCAGGAACGTCCAGCCCAGCTTCGCTTTCGCGAGATAAGCTGCCGCCACCTGCGGATACGCCGCCTTGAACGCCGGCGAGGACGCGCACTCCGCCAGCGCCGCCACTGCGGCTGCCGTCGCGGTCGAGGTCTTCGGCCACACGATCTGCGGGTCGCCGTGGTCCGGCGTCACGTCCGATTCATATTCGCGAGTCGTCGGATACACGATGAAATAGAATCCACCGTCCGCATCCTGCATCTTCGCGATGTAATCCGCTTCCCATTTCGCTTCCTGCATCACGTCGCTGATGCCGTCGCCGCTTTCCGGAATGCCCATGTTGTCCAATTGCGCCACACCCGGGAGCGAATCCACCGCAAAGATCAACGTATGCAGCACCTGCGCGCTGTCCGTCATGTATTTGCTGTAATCGCCCGCGTCATGGTGACCGCCGGACACGTCGACCGTGCCCGTGTTCACATACGGGAACAACAGGTTGTTCGCGTTGATCTTCGGCGCGGTTTGCTGCGGATTATCCGGATTGGTGATCAGCGAATAATTCGAGATCGTCTGCCACGTCCACCCGAAGTTCTGCGGCGGCCACGGAATCGTCGCCGGAGCCGTATGACACGCATCGTGCGTGTAACGCGAGTAAGGCAGGCTCACCGCCGTGCCGCAACGCTGGTTGTAAAGTCCCAGCGCGTAAGTGCGCGCGAACGCCATCGCCACACCGTCCGTGATGTTGAACGGCAGGGATGCGCCCATGCCGGGCACCACCACCCGATATTGTCCGGGCGTCGTGAAGCTCGTGAAATCGGCTTCATACACCTTCTGGTAAGGCAACGGGCTGTAATTCCAGCCGGAATCCGGACGCGCCGTGAGCGTGCCGGTGAACACCGTCGCGCCGCTGTTCGCGTCCACAAGCTTGAAGCCCGAGGAAGCCGGAATGGTCACTTCACCCATGCTGCCCGCGTAATAGCCGACCATGGCCTTCTTCGAATACGTCGGCATGTAACCTTCCTGGTTCACATGGATCGCCGGGCTGAACCGCAGCGGATCCACCGTGGCCGTGAAGCCCGTGCTCGCGCTCCACAAGTTTCCGTTCGGATTGGTCACCTTGATGACCTGGTTGTCCGAAATCGGCGACGAGAGCTGCAGATAAACATTGTTATCGATGCGCAAGTCGTACCTGTAAAGCGGGGCATACATTACCCGGCGTTTGAAGCCGACCGCTTGCACCGAAACCGATTGTCCATTTGCCGTCACCGCAAACAATCCGGCCGAAGGCGGCAAAAAGTTGAAGCTGCCATCCACCAGGTTCAAGCTGCTCGGCGTGGTCGAGCTATACGGCGCCGTGTTGATGACTTTCAACTCCAGCAACGTCGGCGTAATCACGTGCAACGTGTAATCGCCCGGCTGCGGGATCAGGCAAGCCACATCATCGGCGGACGCCGCATGCAGGAAGCTGAGCACGTTCGTGAGCGAAGTCGGCGTCGCCGGATTGGTCGGCGGCGGGTTGGTAATCGGCGGAGTGACGATCGGAGGCTGGCCCGTGCCACCGTTGGATGAACCATTGGTGCTGGTCGTGCCGCCGTCCGAGTTCGTTGAGGATCCGCTGCCATCGGTGTTGGTGCTGCCGGTATTACCCGTGCTGCCCGTATCACCGGTCGTGCCGCCGGTCGATGACGACGTCAACGAACCTTTGCCCGTGTTATCCCAGGTGGCGCGTCCGTCATACATCGTAAACGCCATGCCGCTGAGCGTCGCACCTTCGAGCGCGACCGCGCTGGCCGGAATTTGCAATTGCACCCATTGGCCCGTCGCCGGCATCGGCCCCATGTAATGGCGGCTCGCCGTTCCATCGGTGCCCATGCTGATATTATTCGCACCCCAATAGGCGCGATGATCAAACGTCTGGCCATCGTTCCATTGGAGCATCAACTCGCTCGGAACATTGGCCGGATCAATATAAACCCACGTGTAGAGCACGTCACCGGTGCCCACGCTCATCGTCTGCGCCGCGGAATAGAAGAAGTGCTGGTGCAATCCCGCTGCGATGGCGCTTTGATGCGCGAGCGTGCCGGATTCCGGATAAGGATTCGCGCTCACCCAATTCCACGTGTCCCCGTTCCAATCCTTCACCGCGCCCAAAGGCGGCGCGTCATCGAACCACACGGTCGTGTTGCTCAACGCATTCGTGCCGCTGGAGTTCGTGTTGGTATCGCCGGTGCTGCCGGTGCTGCCGGTATTGCCCGTGTCGCCGGTTGAACCCGCCGGCGGAGTGTTCGTCGGCGAACTGTTCGTTGCCGAAGTTTTGCCGGTGTTGTCAAACGTGGCGCGTCCGCCGTAAAGCGTGAACGCCATGCCGCTGACCGAAACGCCTTCCAGACCCACGTTGCTCGCGGGAACTTCCAGTCGCGCCCATTGGCCGGCTGCCGGAAGCGTGCCCATGTTGTAAAGGCTCGGCGTCGCCGCCGTGCCCCAGGCGACGGTATTCGCGCCCCAAAAAGCCCGATGCTCCCACGACGTGCCGTCATTCCATTGCAACATGACTTCCGTCGGCGGATTCGCCGGGTCGATATAAACATAAGTATACAGCTTGTCGCCCGCATTCACTTGCAGCGGCGTGGTGGCGCCGGTGAAGAAATCCTGGTGCACGCCGTTGCCGATCGCGGATTGATGCGCTTTCGTGCCGAGTTCCGGCGTCGGGTTGCTCGTGATCCAATTCCACGAATCGCCACCGCCCGAATCAGCCAGTGCGCCCGCGGGCAGCGCATCATTGATCCATACGACGTCATTCGTCGAGGAAACGGTGTTCGTCGAGGTGCCGGTGGATGTTCCACCGCCAGGAACCGAATTCGTCGGCGGCGTCGGCACCGAGTTCGTCGGCGGCGGAGTGGTGACAACCATCGGCGTCGATTTGCCTGAATTGTCCCAATTCACGCGTCCGCCAAAGAGCGTGAACGCCATGCCGCTGACCGTGGCGCCTTCCAGCTTTACTGCGCTGGCGGGCACTTCCAGGCGGACCCATTGGCCCGCCGCCGGAATCGCGCCCATGTAATGCATGCTGGCATCGCCGTTCACTGTCATGGAGGTGATGTTTTGGGCTCCCCAATAAGCCCGATGCAAATACGTCGAACCGTCGTTCCATTGGAGCATGATTTCCGAAGGAACATTCGCCGGGTCGATATAAACGTAAGTGTAGAGACTCTCGCCGGTCTTCACCGCGAGCGTCTGTTTCGCCTTGCTGAACATGTGCTGATGCAACCCCGCTTTGAGCGAGGATTGGTGCGACAACGTGCCCGATTCCGCGGTCGGGGTCTTCACCCAGTTCCACGAATCGTTGTTGCTGTCCTTCACCGCGCCTTGCGGCACCGCGTCATCAAACCAAATCGTATCCGTGCTGGTCGCACCGGTCGGAGGCAAATCGCGTCCGAGCGCCGTACCCACGTCCGCCTTGGCCTGCGGCTTGTCCGCAATGGTGGTCTTCTCCGGCGCCGCGGCCTTGGCCACGTTCACCGAAGAGCTGCCGATCGATCCAAACGCGCCCTCGCTCGGGTCGAAATAAGTCCCGCTCGCGGAAGTTTCCAACTTCACCGCGCGCACCATGTAGGTGTAATTGTCCGCCGCGCCGTTCGCATCCGTGAACTGCGTCGCTTTCACGACCGCCGGATTGATGCGCGTGAACGGTCCGTTCACGCTCGTCGCGCGATAGATATTATATCCCTCAACCGACTCGGCGGAAGGTGTCCAATGCAAATGCGCATCGTTGCCGTTGGCGAGGACCACCACGTCCGACGCCGGCGCCACGATTTGCATGCGCAAAGTCGGGTCGCCCATCAACGCGATGTGCGTCCAGCTCTCGCAATTGTTCTGCTGGTTCTTGTAATCGTCGGTGAACCCGTCGTTCTGCGTCAAACGCGCGCTGTAACCGATCGGCTCGCCCAGGGCCATGTGATGCATGAACCAATGCGGCCGGCCGGACCACGAACAGGTCAAACCGAAATCCTTCGTCGCGAGCACCGCGCGTTGGATGTTGTCTTCCGAATCCCAATCGCCCAGCCAGCTCCCGTAGAGCAGGGTGAACACCGCTTTCGGATCGTCCTGCACGAGCTCGGTCGTGACGCCGTCACGATAGTGACCCACGCTGCCGATGCCGCCGATGCTGGTGTAGCTGCCCGAACCGCAACCATACGCGAAGAGATACGCGTTCGTGCGGAGCGTCGGCAACCACGTGCCCTCCTGCGAGACCGTGGTGATCTTGGCCGCGCCCACGAACGGCGCGAAATTTCTCCAGCCGCTCGCGGCGAAAGCTTCGCCGTCGCGCACACCGAAGTAATCGCCCACAATCGCGCGCTCCGGCGCCGAGATGAGCTTGTTCCGGAAGTTGTGATCCTTGTTCAGGTAATTGCGCAGCAATTCCAGTTCGCTCGGGAACGTGGCGGGACCATTGGGGCTCAAACGCCCCGGCATGTTCGCCAAATCCACGCGACCCAACATGAGCTTCAACGGAGCCGGGAACTTCGACTGATCGAATTTGCCGTCGCCGGGCACATTGTGATTGCGCGCGTCTTCCGCGGTCGTGTCATTGACGGAATTATCCGTCCACGTGCCGACCATGTCCGCGTAATAACCATCACACGGCCAGGCCCCCTGGTGATTCGCGTAATGGCCGTCCGGAACGATGTCGCCCGAATAAGGCACCGGCACATGGCCGAACAGGAACACCGCCTTGGTGTTCGCCGGGTCCATATCGTATTGGCTCTTGATCAGGTCCTTCACGTGCGCCGGGGAATCGGTGCGGTTCACATTGAGCCGCGAAACCGTCCAACCGTCGCCCACGAGATCCTGCTGCAAGCGCGTCAACTCGCTGTCGAGCTGCGCCGCGTAGGTCTTATCCACCACGAGCAACAGAATGCCGCGATTTTCCGTCGCCGGCACATTGATGCCCGAATAGATATAACCGTAGCCGGTGTAACCCGACGATTGCTTCACGATTTGATATTCATAAGGAACGCCGGCTTTGACGTTCTTGTCCACGTAAGTCGTTGTCGAACCCGGCAACGTGGTGCCGGTACCCCACGAAGAGGCGCCAGGGGCGCGTCGATAAACGACATAACTCTTCGGGGTCGAAATCGAGTCTTGCGGCCAGGAGAGCGTGATCTGCGTCGGAGACGCCTTCACGTTTGCACTGACCTGCACTGAGTATTCGGCGGTCACAGCCGCGCGCCCCGCGAACGGAGCGAGAAGTGACACGGCTGCACCTAAGATTGCGTAAAATGTTTTCCGCATAGTGCGCTTACTTTGGCCTCTCGCGGAAAAACGAAAAATCGGAATGCCGCCGATTAACGTGTAAGCCTCCCGCACCAAACGCCTGTCAGTGTCCGGCTTACAAAAAACGGGCTTTAATACATCGCCTGACATCCCTCGCCGGGGAGAGCTTGGAAACTCGAGATTCTGTAGGATTGAAAATCGCCATGAATTGCTTCGGCATTGGGGAGCCGATGGCTTCCTTGAGTCGATTGGCTGGGGCGAGCAGCCGGTCGCGCCGTAGCTCCGTGCGAAGGCGGATCCCCGCGAGCCGTCTCGACCAACCTGTTCGCTCCCGAAAGTGTCCCCGGCCTCGCGCCTCCAAACGCTCTTTGTAGTGCGCCGGCAAAGCGCAGCGTCGACGGCGCTTTCGCCCCTGCCGACGCCCTCTCTTGGAACAAAACAAACCTTCCCCTCCCGAATTCCCCATCCAAAACCCTGTCCACGAATCGAGCAGAAGCCTGGCGCAAACCTGGAATAAATGGACGACTTCCCCCTTGCGCCCCTCGGAGAAGCGTTTGCACTAAAAAACGACAGCACCATGCCCGCAGAGTTAAGCAGGCACCAAGCCACTCGCCGCAAATCACCGAAGGTGTTTAATCATCCCGCCCTGGGGGTTGCGAGGAACGAGCTACCCTGGGTCGTCGCTTCCCTCGGAGAAGCGTTTGCACTAAAAAACGACAGCACCATGCCCGCAGAGTTAAGTAGGCGCCAAGCCACTCGCTGCGAAACACCGAAGGTGTTTAATCATCCCGCCCAGGGTTGCGAGGAACGAGCTACCCAGGGTCGTCGCTTCCCTCGGAGAAGCGTTTGCACTAAAAAACGACAGCACCATGCCGGCAGAGTTAAGTAGGCGCCAAGCCACTCGCCGCGAAACACCGAAGGTGTTTAATCATCCAGCCCAGGGTTGCGAGGAACGAGCTACCCAGGGTCGTCGCGTAAAATTTCCGCTACCCCAACGGGGTTGCGTCTCTCCTTGTTCCAATGACGTTTCACTCCTTGCGCGCCGTCAGGTCGTCATGCACAAGGGGAAATCCAAAACCTCACGGTTTGACATTTATAGTAACTGTGGAATTACCAGATGAAACAACCAACAACGAAACCGAAACGGGAAATATGAGCACTACAAAAAAACTCGCGGGAAAAGTCGCGGTCGTCACGGGCGCTTCCAAAGGCATTGGCGCCGCCATTGCCAAACATCTGGCGGACGAAGGCGCATCGGTCGTCGTCAATTACGCCTCCAGCAAGGCGGGCGCGGACAAGATCGTGAACGAAATCACCTCGCAAGGCGGCAAAGCCGTCGCCGTGCAGGGGAACGTCGCCACACCGGCCGACATCCAAAAGCTGTTTGCCGAAACCAAAAAAGCCTTCGGTAAACTGGACATCCTCGTGAACAACGCCGGTGTTTATGAATTCCTGCCGCTGGAGCAGGTGAGCGCGGAGCATTTCCACAAGCAATTTGATGTGAACGTGCTCGGCCTGTTGCTCACCACACAGGAGGCGCTCAAGCAATTTCCCGGCGCCAGCAGCATTATCAATGTCGGCTCAGTGGCGGGCACCTCGCCGTCACCGGGCGGTTCGGTATATAGCGCCACGAAAGCGGCCGTGCACGCTGTCACGCAATCGCTGGCCAAGGAATTGGGCGCCCGCAAAATCCGCGTTAACACCGTCAGTCCCGGAATGATCGAGACCGAGGGTTTGCATACCGCTGGAATTGCGAAGAGCGAATTCCAAGAGATGGTCGAAAAACAAACACCCTTGGGCCGCATCGGTCAGCCAAATGAAATCGCCGCGGTCGTGACTTTCCTCGCATCGGACGATGCCGGCTGGATCACCGGCGAAAACTTCCACGTCGCCGGCGGCTACCGCTGAAGAAGAGTTAAATCCATTTCTCGGGAGGCTTTCAGAAAGCCTCCTGATTTTTTCTCCGGACTGCGCCCACTCGCTACTGACTCCTAACTCCTAACTACTAAACGCCCGTTCCTTCCGATTTCCATAATCCAAGCTCCCATGCTTGTCCCCGCCATCCCAAATCCTGCGCAAAACATCCCGGCTGTAAGCCAGGTAATGCCGGTCCGGCGTAAACACCTCCAGCGTGATCGTGCCGTCATATCCCGCCGCCTGCAGCATATGGATATAATGCGCCACCTCGATCGTTCCGGCGCCCAGCGGCAAATGCAGATCCTCGTGCCCGCCTTTATTATCGTGCAGATGCACATGCCGCAACCGCGAACCGTACGCCGTCAGCAAATCCCGCGTCGTATTGCGATCCGTCAAAAGATTCGCGTGCCCGATATCCAAATGCAGCCCCAGCTCCGGCAACGGATCCAGCAACTCCGACAACTGCATCACACTGTTAAAAGTGCCCGGCAGATTCTCGATCATCAACCCGATGCCACATCGCCGCGCCTCCACGTACAACTCCCGCAAGCTTTGCAGATTTTTTTCGATGATAAATTTCCGGTCGTGCATCGGCGCAATGCGATCCGGATGCAAATTCATCCAAGGCGCGCCCACTTCCGCGAAGGCCTCAATGCACCGCTTCAATTCCTCCACGCACGCCCGGCGAATCCCCTCGAAGGGACTGCACAACGGCAAATAATAAGCCGTATGCCCTACCACCTGCATCCCGTTGTCCTCAATCGCTGAGCGCACCGCTCGAAAATCAATCTTGTCCACCGAAGCCCTCGGCGGCTCGATCGTCAGGTCCATAAAATCAAGCCCCATGTCCGCCATCCATTCAATTTCCGAAAAGGACGTCCCGCCCCGGATGATTCATCGCACCAATCAGCATACAAATTTTTATTTAACTGATTTAACTCATTTAACTGATTTAACCCATTTAACTATTTCACTTATTTAACTCATTTAACTCTTTCACACTTCAAGCGGCTTATTCTTCGGCAACAACGCCGCAAACCACCCCCGCGTGTCCAGCAGCCGGATATGGTCGCGCTTGCGCTCAACCGCCTCCGCCGCTTCCGGCAACTCCAATTCCTCGCGAACGAATTGCGGCAATTCCCGCGCCTGCTCCGGGCACAGCCACCCGTAAACTGTCAACATCCCCTTCAGCAACGGACGATCCTCCTCCAGCCGCTCCAGCAAATGATCCCAATCCACATGCTGGCCCACGGCATAGACGAGATTGAACACATCCGTCCAATCGCAATGATCCCGCTGCATGATATACAATTTGCACCACAAAAACTCTTCCATCGGCACCACCTTCAACGCCTCGCCGCGCACCGTGGCCGCTGGCGCGCGCTCAAACCATTGCTCATCCGTCTGCGCCCGCTGATTCGCCATCGCCCAAATGATGTCCACGATCACTCCGTCGCGCGTGCTGCGGTAAATCCATTTGCGATCGTAAGCCAGCTTCGAAAAGTAATCCTCAAAACCCGCTTTCGCCAGCGCTTCCACCGCTTTGTCGCGATCCGCGTGCATGATGTAAAAATCAATATCCTTCGTGTTTCGCCAGCGGCCAATGTAAGTGGCCAGCGCGAAACCGCCGCCCAATAGAAACCGGACCCCGGCGGCTTTCAGCGCCTGGATCGCATCGCGATAGGTCGACCATTGTTCATCCGTCACCGCATCGACCCACTCAAATTGCAAACGCGGCGAAAGGATTTGTTTTCCATTCCGCGCACCAGCCCTTTCGCCCTCGGGTGAGCCAGTGATGTTGCTTCTGTTAAACATGAACGAATTCGACAGCCACCGATGGGAGAGGGCAGGGTGACGGGTTCCGGCTCACGGAAAGAAATTTATTCATTATCTTTGCGAGCCTGATCCCGCGTCGCCTGGATTTCCTGGTCATGCTCCGCGTCCGCCACGCCTTCATCGTAAATTTTTTCCGCATCCGACTGTTCGTCGGCCGCAGGCACCGTGGGTGCCTGGCGGCCTTCGGAACCGGGTACCGGATCCCAACGTTTATCTTCGGGAACACTATCCGCCGCGGAGAGCGGCGGATTTATTTCGTCTTCCCCCTCCAGTTCACGTTGGGCCTGGTCCACATCGGAATCCAAAACATTATTTTGCGAGCGGCCATTGATCTCGGCAATTTCCCGCGCGCGTTTCATGACCATTTCCTTGGTGACCGTCCCCAAACCCTCCCCGCGGTCACTCAACCTGCCATTTTCAAATCTCGGTTTCATGTGATTAGCTTTTAAATTTCAAATTTCAAATTTCAAATTCAGCGAACCGTGTCGCCGCACATCCACGACGAACGAACAAAGTATGATGCTTGGGAAAATCACGGCGGAACCATTTGCGGCCCCATATTCGGATCCTGCGGCAGCGAAGGATCGCTCACCCCGGCGTTCGGATAATTGGGTTCAGATGTTCCAGTGGACGTGCTGTAAGTATCCTCTGATCCTCCAGCCGGAGTGCTGCAACCGCTGAAAACCAAGGCTGCGCACGCGATCGATAGTAACAACGCGATCTTCATGAAATAATGTCCAAGTCATTGGCGCTAAGAGCAACTCAGGTGAAACCCGCAAGATCACCTGGGCGCGCCGGCGAGCTGTCATTCCCTTCGATGTTCGGCGTTCGATGTTCGATGTTCCCAATCCTTCCCGCATTCGTTGGATGTTGGATATTGGATGTTGGATATTGGATGTTGGATATTGGATGTTGGATATTGGATGTTGGATGTTGGATGTTGGATGTTGGATGTTGGATGTTGGATGTTGAATGTTCCCCCGTCGTTCATTCCCCCGGATTTGTCTTTTGCGTTCGCCTCGGTTTTCCCTCATCCTCTCCGCATGGATGCAGCGGCAATTGCGGCCGTGGTGGTAATTTTGATCTCCGCCGGCGCAAGTTTCTTCTTTGCGCTCGCGGAAACGTCCCTCTTTTCCCTCAGCAAATGGCAGATGCGCCAACTGTCTGACCGCGAACCGCGTTTCGGTCGCATCATCAGCCAGCTCCTCGCCGACCCCCAGGACCTGCTCGCCACCATGGTGCTCGGCAACACCTTCGCCACCGCCGCCATGCTCGCCGTCGGCTTCTGGATGGCCCTCCGCACTCATTGGCCCATCGTCGACACCATCGTGGGTTTATTCCTGCTGATACTTTTCGGCTGCGAAGTGCTGCCCAAAACCCTCGCCGTGCGCAGTCCGGAAGCTTGGTCCCTGCGCGTCTCCGGCCCGCTCCTGGTGCTGGAAAAACTCGCCCTGCCGCTCCGCCTGACCGCGCAAAAACTCAACGGCCTGCTCCTCTCCGGCCTGCCCAAACGGATTCTACCGCAAGCCACCCTGGCCGACGGAGAATATCAGGAACTCCTCGAACTCGCCTTTCAGCAAGGCACCCTCGGCCAATCCGAAAAGGAAATCATTCTGCAAATCATCAACCTCGACCGCCGCACCGTCAAAGAAGTCATGCGTTCCCGCTCGCAAATGGCCTGCATCTCCGACGAATTGCCCGTGCCCGAAATGATCACCGCCGCCCGCCGGATGAAGCATCGCCGCCTTCCCATTTACGACGAAACCCCCGACACCATAGTCGGCATCCTGAACGCTCGGATTTTGCTGCTCGACCCCACCGTGGACCTGGCGGACGCCATTGAATTCCCGTCATTCGTCCCCGAAACCATGAATCTGCTTCAGCTCCTGAAAAGTCTGCAACGCCAACAACGCAGCATGGCCGTCGTCCTGGACGAATTCGGCGGCACTGCGGGCCTGGTGACAACGGAAGACATCCTCGCCGAACTGATCGGTAAAATTCGCAGCGAATTAAACCCCGAAGGTTTCATCATGGAAAAACTCGGCTCCAGTCGCTGGCGCGTGAACGGCACCATGCGCCTCGATGATTTTCGCCGCGAATATCCCTCCCTCGGCGATGTGCCCGAAGTGGAAACCATGGGTGGACTCTTGATGACCCTGCTTGATGTCGTTCCTAAAACCGGCGATTCCGCCGCGTTTCGCGGCTTGAAACTAACCGCGCAAGCGACCGATGAACGCCGCGTGCGCGAAATCCTGGTGGAGCTCTTAAGATGAACGCTGCTCAGGAAGAAATTTATTCGATGTTCGGCGTTCGATTTTCCCCGGTTCGTCGGATTTTTATAAGATGAACGCTCAGCAAATACTAATCTGGCTGGCATTCGCTGTCTGCCTCGCGCTGTCATTCCTGCTGTCCGGCATGGAATCCGGCGTCTTCGCGCTCAGCCGCATTCGCGTGCGCCAGCAAATGCGCGCCGGCCGCCGCTCCGCTCAAGTCCTGCACGGCTATCTCGAAAACCCCGAAAACTTTCTCTGGACCATCCTCGTCGGCAACACTCTCGCCAATTTCATCATCCTCGGAATGGTAATCGTTTTCCTCGACACCGAATTGCCCGGCGACCGCCTCTGGTTCTCCGTCATTTTTCTCGTAATCGTTTTCCTGTTTTACACCCTGTTCGATCTGCTGCCAAAAATGCTGTTTCGGCTCTATCCGAACCGCCTGTGCCTCATTTGCTCGCGACCGTTCCGCATCATTCACTTATTATTGCGCCCGCTCGTTTGGCTGGTGGAAGGAATCTCCGTCTTGCTGCTCCGCTGGACCGGCGGCAAGGCGTTCAAAGGCCATCTCTTCGGCAACCGCGAGGAACTTCGCTTCATCATGCAGGAATCCGGCGGCACCTTGACCAGGGAGGAACGCCTCATGATCAATCGCGTGCTCGACCTGCAAAGCCTCACCGTGCGCCACATTCTAAAACCCATCGCGCTCGCCGCCACCGCCACCATGCAAACCCCCATCGGCGAAGTGGTGGCGCTCGCGCGCAATCGCGATATTACGCGGCTGCCCGTTTGGGAAACCCGCGACGGCGCCCGCCGCATTGCCGGCATCATCAGCATGGTGACGATTCTATATCTCCCGGATTTGGACCCAAAAAAACCGGCTGCGGAATTCGTCCGCCCCGCGCTATACGTCGAGGAAGACATGCGGCTGGAAAACGCCCTGCAGCGCATGCAACGCAGCGGTCAGCGATTGGCGGTCGTGCTCGGCCGCGACCAGCGCGAAATCGGAATCATCACCCTGCGCGACATCCTGAAATTGATTTTCGGAGAGGTAAGCTTGTGAAAGGAATGTCAAAAGTGTTTTGTGGAAATGACAACCGTGAGAAAAGTGTGGACAATCCCGCGACTATCCGTCTCCCTCTCCGCCACGAAGTGGGGGAGAGGTGGTGCTCAGGGCTCAGAGGGAAATCTTATTGGATGTTGGATGTTGAACGTTCCCCGGTTCACGGGCCGAAGTTTCGGTTTCCCATCCGAAAATCTATTTCGTCATCCTCTCCAAAAAGTCTGGCCATTAGTGATTCGAATTTCGTCATTCGAATTTCGTCATTTTGAATCATGAATTGGGACGCGCTCATCGATAACGGCCTGAAGATCGTCGCCGTCCTCGCCCTCGTGGTGCTCAACGGATTTTTCGTCGCTGCCGAACTCGCGCTCGTGCGCGTCCGCGACACCCAACTCGAAGCCCTCGCCGCCAAAGGCAACCGCCGCGCCCGCATCGCGCGCAACATCGTCGGGAACATCGACGCCTACATCGGCGCCACTCAATTCGGCATCACGCTCGCGAGCATGGGCCTCGGCGTCGTCGTCGAGCCAGTGTTCCATCATTTGCTCAACCCGTTATTTTCGCTGCTGAAAATTGATTCGCCCGAAACCCAGCGCACGATCGCCATCGTCGTCGGGTTCTTCGTGAACGGCTACCTGCTCATCGTGGCCGGAGAACTCGCGCCCAAAGCCATGGCGATCCGCAAAACGCTCGAAACCACCTTGGTCATTGCGAGTCCCTTGAATTGGTTTTATCGATTATCCTTCCCCTTCATCTGGGTGCTGCATCATTCCGCGCAATGGCTCCTGCGCCAGTTCGGCATCTCCACCGATACTGGCACGGAACGCGCGCACTCGGAGGAGGAATTGCGGCTGTTGCTTTCCTCCGCCCAAAAAATCTCCGGCACCACCGGCTCCGGCCGCAGCATCGCCCTCAATGCCCTCGACCTGCGCCATCGCATGGCCCGCGACGTCATGCGGCCGCGCCAGGAAATCGTCGCGTTCGACACCGACGCGAGCATCGCCGATTGCCTCGAGAACGCCGAGAAGATGCGTTACTCGCGCTTTCCGTTGTGTGAAGGCGGCGACATCGACAAGACCCTCGGCGTAATTCACATCAAAGACCTCTACGCGATGCGCAATCGCGTGCAAACCGCCAGGGACCTGTTGCCCTTCGCCAAGAAACTGATTTACGCGCCGGAAACCGCGCGCCTGGAAAAACTCCTTCAACTGTTCCTCGAACGAAAGCTCCACCTCGCCATCGTCGTGGATGAATACGGCAGCACGGTCGGCATGGTCACGTTGGAGAACGTGCTGGAGGAACTCGTTGGGCAAATCCAGGACGAATTCGACCAGGAAAATCCGTTGCTCGTGCGCAAGGGGGAAATGAACTGGGAAGTCTCGGGAGCCTTGCCGTTGCATGAGTTGGACGAGATCGTCGGCGAGCCATTGCATGAGGAAGGCGTCACGACGGTGAGCGGGTTGGTGACGCATCGCCTCGGCGGGTTTCCGAAGGTCGGGGATGTCATGACGATCGGTTTGTGCGAGTTGCGGGTGGAAGAATTGGATGGGACCCGCGTGGCGAAACTTAAAATCACCAAGCGCCCGCCGCCCGACGAAAACTCGCCGGAGAATTAGACTGCTTGCCAAAAGTAATTTCCGAAATGGTGGGGCAAACCTGCGGGTTTGCCTCGATTCCCCGCAGGGAATCGCCACCATTTCGGAAATTACTTTTGGCAATCACCATAACGCCTACCAACGCGCGCCGCGCACCGCAAACGGGATCACCAGCACACACGCCACCGCGCCCGCCGCTGCGGCTGTCGTCAAATGCTGCGACCACGCTCCGGCGATGAACAGGATTTGGATCGCCAGCCACACGATAAGCGGATGATATTCCGGATACGATTTGGACGGCCGTTTTTTCATCAAGGCCGGCGTCGAAAATCCCAGGATCAGCAGCGCCGCGACGACCCAACCGAGGAAATCCGTCAGCGGCGTCCCATACCAATCCACCGCCAGCTTCGTCGGCTGCCAAATCCAGTAATCCCGCACGCGCGTGGCAAACGGTTCGAAGCCCAGAATGAAAACCAGCGTCAGCACCGCCGTCAATCCGATCAGCCAATAACCGTAAACGCGCAGCTTGCGCCACGGCCGCAGGATCAGCCGCGCGACCCCGCGCGCGTTTAAAATAATCAGCACCCACAACAGCGGCAGGAACCACGGCAGCACGCCGAACAACTTCACGCCGCTTGCGCTGGTATAAGTGACCGGGCCAAACGGAATCCCCGTGAGCGCGCCGATCATGTGGATCACCCCGCCCATGCTCGCCACAATCGCCGCCGCCAGGCCGACATTTTGCGCCGGCAACTGCCCCGCGAGCGACACCAGCGTGCTCGCCACCGCCAGGATGAGAACGATACTGTCGCACAGTCCCTTATCGAGCGGCAGTCGCAAGACCCCGAGCGTCCGCGCGATCAACAATGCGATCGCAACGAGAAATAATCCGAGCAGCGCTCGTTGCGCCGTCGTCAATGGTTGGCCCGAGATCGACTCGGACGCCGGCCCTGCGGTTTTAGTTGCCCCGTTCATCAGTCCTTCAATTTAACGACAAGAGTTATCAAGAACACGTAAATTGTTTCGATCACCGTCTTTACGGTGTGATTGGATTGCCCCTTGGTCGTCCTCGTCGTCGTCCGCATCCTCGAATTTACTTGGTTCCCGATTGGGCACGATAACGAGGACGACGACGAGGACGAACAATATTCCTCACCCACTTTTAAACACCCCCCGTCTCTACTCTGGACAGAAGAGAAAAATTTTTGACGGTCGGACACGATAAACCGCGAAATTTCCCGGGCCGGCGGATGATTAACGTCACTGGTCCTGAAAATGCTTCTTTTTAGCCAGCGTATACGCAGATTATGACACTGGAAGAAGCCACTAAACAAATTCGGTTGTGCGGACAGAAGATGAACGACCTCTACGGCAAGGTCGTCTTTGATGAATGCGTTATTATTTCGCTCGCCCAGCACAAGGCGCGAATCGTTTTTTACGTCGGACCGCGCAACGATGATTTCCTGAAAAATTTCGCCGACGACCTCGGCTCGTTGCGCGCCGCGTTGCTCGACTCGAAGTACGGCATCGGCGATTTCGAATTCGCCCGGCACGGCACCGGCACCGGGTTCGAGGCGTTCGTGGTTTTGGGCGAGGGGCTCTACCTGATTTGCAACAATACCAAAGCCTCCATGCAGGACATCGCGCGCGACCCGAAATGGCTCAACGCGCAAGTCCCCTTCGCCGAACTGAGCGAAGCCATTCGTCCGGATCCGTTGATAATTGCCAGCGACCATACCAAGTTTTTCAAAAAGACTGAACGGCATGCGTTGAACTAGCGCCCGTTGGTTGTTTATTCTCTAAGACTTCACCCCGCGCGCATTCCCCGCGAAGCGCGGCATAAGGACGACACTGAAGGTGTCGCAGATATCAGCCCGGGGTTGGCCGAGTCTGCGAGGACTACCCCGGGTGCGAAGCGTTGAACCCATCACTTTCGCGCGAAGCGCGGCGAGCGAAGCGAGTATCTTCCTGCTGACGGATCCACCGGTGCTCATATTTTCGCGAGTTTTCTTTAATTCCACATTACGGATTGAAAAACTTCACCAGGAAAAAAGCGTAAGCGATCACCAACCCAATCCCTACAATCCTCGGCAACTGCCCAAACACCACCACGCAAAACATGTGCACCACGGTGGCGCCGATCAGAATATACATCCCCGTTTGGAACATCGCCGGCATCTGGAACGTGTTGAAGAGCGCAAAAATTCCCACGCACAACGGAATGCAAATGTGCCCGTCACCCACCTGCGACGTATAAACCACTTCCGGATTTCCGCGCCAGCCGTAATAAAGCGCCACCAACCCATTGGGCAGCGCGCAGAGCAAACCGCTGAGCAGCCCATAATTTTGTTCGCTCAAAATTCCGTGGGAACGATGATGCAGCCACGTGTCCAACCAATCGATGGCCACGTATTGCGCGTAACCGGCCGCCACCAGCGCGGCGAAATACAGCAGGAGCGTCGCGTTCAACGATTTATTTTTCTGTAAGTTGCTCTTCAAAACGTCGTAGACGTGGAAGAGCTGCCAGAACAGGAATAAACCCACCAGCACCAGCCCGTCGCCGAAATCCAGTTTCCCATCGCGCGCGAGCGCCCAGACGGCCCCGGTGAAAAACAGCACCGCCGTCAGCGTGAGCAGAAGCGACAACCGATTGATTTCATGCACGCGGTTAATATTCCCGCCGCGCTTCTTTTTTTTCCCCTTGGCCGGCGCGCTTTGCGGCAGCACGTTCATCGTCCAGATAATCGCCGGCAAACCGATGAGCAGCGTCATGTTCGTGATGTTATTGGCCAGGGAATTGGCCATCACATCCGCGCCCGACCCGTGATTGCGGCCAATCACGAACGCCACGAGCAAATTGCCAATGCCCGTGCAATACGGCGTGATGAGCGTGCCCAGCACAGTGCCCTCGAGCCCGCCCGTGTTCATCGCCTCCAGCGCCCAAATCATCAAGAGCGACGACGCGAGGAACAGCGCCACAAACAACGCCGGCGACCACGCGCCCTGGCTCTGCATCCATGTCAGGAATGAATTCAAGATGAGAAGTTAAACAAGTGAAGAGGGTGGATTACAACAACCAACAGTTGAACGCGGAGCGCGGAACTCGGAATGCGGAATAAGGTTGGGAACATCGAACGTACTTTGTAGAAACCTTTTGGCGGTCGCGAAGCGACGAGTGGAAATTAGCCAGCCACAAGGTGGCTGGTATGGCGTGGTTACCAGCATGGTCCTGAAAGGACATCGGAAAGCGTCGATTTTCCGGCGTCCCTTCAGGACGCTGTTTCTGTGTTGTGCGTACCCGCCACTACGTGGCTGGCTAATTTCCGTCGTCGCTCCGCGACATCGAACGTGTTTCGTAGAAAAGATTTTTCATCCATTGTTGAAGCCCTGAAAGGGCGGCAGAGGATAGCCCAGGGTCAGGCTGCGCAGCAGCCGCAGCCCTGGGTAACGTGCCCAAATATCGCCTGCTTTTTCGTCATTCGCCCCCGGTAGAGGCGAATGACGAAAAAGCAACGGATCCAACCCACAGGCAACCGGAAATTTAGACGCACGGACGCGAGTGTTTCGGAGTTGACCGGTGCTGCAAAAAGCGTATAAGCAATTCGATATGAGCCCAATGGAGTGGAAATTCATCAACTTGGAACAACAAACGGCTGGTTCGCTCAATAATTGTTAGGCCGCTTTCACACGTATGGCAATTCACGATCCACCAATGCAGCGTCCGAGCCTTCGCGTAACGAAGAGTGCCGCTGTCATTGCCTGCGTCTTTTTTCTTCCTGCTGTCGGTTTGTTGCCTGGTCCTGGCAGCAGTCTTGGAATGCCGTGGCCGGTCTTCTTTTGCACTTGGGGAGTGATGTTATTCGCGGCGTTCATCAGCTTCATTGGTTATTTCGCGTGTCGGAGTCGAGGAGAGCGCATCAGCACTTTCTACGTCATCTGCCCCGTGTTGCTTTTTGGCGCGTTTTTGTTTGTCTTGAGTCTGCGCGACATCATTCGCGCGTTATCGTCATGAGAACGCGGCCTAACCATGCGCCGCAGCGAACCCGGCATGTTGCCGTGGTTAGCAATCATTTCGTCCCGTGTGGGCCCGGTCGCTGAGCTGGTCGTTAGCCAGCCTCCGAGCGTATGCTAAATAAGAGACAAACACCGTTGCGGCGCAGACTGGGCAAGGCGCTCCTCACCGCAGCTCCGGTTACCTTGCTGGCAGGCATTGCGCTGCAGTATCCGGCGCTCACCGGTTTTGCGTTTGTCCTCGGATTTCTTGCGATCGTGATTGGCATGAAGACTGTCGTTTGCCCAAGGTGTGGGAAGCGACACCGTTCCATCGGCGTGGAGATCCTTCGTTGTTATAGTTGTGGTGCCCCTTACTTTGAGGAGGTAGAGAAACATGACACCGCCTGACAAATCGCTGGAGCCAACCCGGGTTGGCGCTTTCTGTTTCGCTTTCGCGGTCACACAATGGGACTAGCTCGACCATTACCTAGCGGACCCTGGTGGAAATTCGCGCTCGGGTTACTCATCGTGGTTGCCGGAATTGTTGCTACCGGTTTTTTGTCCTCACCTTGGCCTCTGGCGATTTCCGTTGTGGGAGTAATCGTCTTTGTGGAAGCGCGCGGGCTTCGTTGTCCGCAGTGCCGGCGGCTATTGACACCGCGAAAAGTCCCCGTGGATGGCGGTCCCACTTACCGAGTGTTTTGGGAGTGCTCGCGTTGCGTCGCGCTCTGGGATGGCGAGATGATTGTGGACCCCACACGAGATTGAGGAGCCTGATTACGTGTTGCCGCCAGCGCGGGTGCTGAATAATAAAACTATTCCCCTGACTCACCGGTTTGGGCTCGCCTTATTTTTGCATCTCTTGAAATACGAAATCATTTCGCATTTCTCCCGAATCAAATGACTATCAGTCGCTTATAAAGATTAGTCAGGTTTCGGCCTTCAAAAAAACTCGCATTTTCGACCGTTTTTTCTCCTGAATCTCAGCTTCATCCCTCTCATCCCCAGTCCCTTCCGCCGAAAACATCACCGTGAGTTTTTCTGCAAACCACATCCATGCTAAAACCACCCCAAATGAAAAGGAAGACGGATACGGTTGTAGCGGCGCTCTGTGAGCGCCGCCACACAATTTTGAAATCTCAAATCTCAAATTTGAAATTCCCTCGTCGCGCCGTAGCGCAGCGAAGGAGTGTCCCCCATCTGCGTTCATCCGCGTTCATCTGCGGTAAAAAATCAATATGAAAACTCGCACCGGCAAAATCGCGCGCCTGCCTCAAAGCATTCGCGATCAACTCAACCAAAAACTCGAAACCAACGTTCCCGGAAACGAATTGCTTTCCTGGCTTCACAGCCTCCCGGAAGTTCAAAAAATTCTCGCGGAACACTTCGGAGGCCGTCCCATCACCAAATCCAATCTGTCCGATTGGCGTCATGGCGGCTTCATCGATTGGAACTATCACCGCCAGGGCCGCCAGCAATGGTGGGAATTGGTCGAGAGCGCCCGTGAACTGACTGAGAAACGCACCGGCGAGAAAGGCGTCGACGCCAGCAGCTATCTTGGCACGTTTCTCCTCGTCGAAGTGGGCCAGGCGCTCGACCGCTTGCATACGGTGAAAGATCTGGACCAGCGCTGGAAACTCATGCGCCTCATTTCCGGAACCTTATCACGTCTGCGCAACGACGATACGCGCGAAAAATTGCTCCGTTTGCGGCAAATCAAGCAACTCGCCCGGGGCAGGGAGTCGCAAGCAGTCGTGCCGAGTCGTGCCTGAAAAAATTGTTTTCGCAATCGTGCCCCCCTCAAAACGCCGGTTTGCAGTCAGCTTTACCTGTGGACCAAAAATGAGAGCAGCACAACGCAGAGACGCGGAGAACGCAGAGTTCCGCGGAGAACGAACCAAGCATTACTCACATCATGTTCGATCCTTTCAAAAATCCCAAAGGGATTCAGTCACTCAGCCCAGGGTTGCCGAGTCGGCGAGGCTACCCTGGGAGATCGATCGCAAAACCGTATTCAACCCTGAAAGGGTTGTGTCGAACAGCCTTTCGCGCCACAACCCCGTTGGGTTGGTGGGCTTTTTGCCGTTAACTAAATCGATGAGACCCAAGGTTCTTCTCTGTGTTCATCCGGTAAAAGGCGCAACGCAGAGACGCTGAGGGTGCAGAGTTTCGCAGAGAAAACACGATGCAACGATGCAGGCACGAAATCGGCAAAGAAAAATGAAAATTCCTCTCTGCGTATCTCTGCGTCCTCCGCGCCTCTGCGTTAAGCAGTTAATTCACCGCCTCAGCCTTGAGCGGCAGCGTGAAATAAAACGCCGCGCCCGAACCGGGTTCGCTTTTCACCCAGACTTTGCCGCCATGGCTGGCGACGATGTGTTTCACGATCGACAATCCCAATCCAGTGCCGCCTTGTTCACGGGAGCGGGCTTTGTCGATGCGATAGAAGCGTTCGAAGACGCGTTCCAGGGATTCCGCCGGAATGCCCGGACCGTCGTCCTGGACGCAGAGTTCGATGGCGGTGCCGTCCAGCAGTTGGCCGCTCACGCTCACGTGGCCGCTTTCGCGGCCGTATTTGATGGCGTTGCCGATGAGATTGCCGAGAACTTGTTGCAGACGATCAGCATCGGCGCGGGCGGTCAATTCGGGGACGGTGTTTTTGAGTTCCACGCGGCGCGTGCCGGCCTGGGTTTTGAAATCTTCGAGCACGCGATCGACGAGCGAGTGCAGGCGCACGGATTGCAGGTTCATCTTGATGCGGCCGGATTCCAGTTCGGAGATGGTGAGCAAATCTTCGATGAGAAATTGCAGGCGCTCGGAATTGCGCTGGATGGTTTGCAGGAATTTGGTGGCAACTTCGGGATTATCCTTCGCGCCGTCGAGCAGCGTCTCGGTGTAGCCTTTGATGAGCGAGAGGGGCGTGCGCAATTCGTGGCTGACGTTGGCGACGAATTCCTCGCGGGTGCGTTCCAGTTGCTTGAGGCGCGTGAGATCGTGGAAGACGAGAATGGTGCCTTGTTTTTTGCCGTCGTTATCGAACACGCCGGCGGCGTTGATTTGCAGGACGCGTTCGGAGAGCCCGCCGAGCTTGATTTCGTAGCCGAGCACCTGGTTTTGCGCGGCAACTTTTTCGACGAGATCGGCGAGTTCATGCTGGCGCACGACTTCAAGCACGGTTTTGCCATGGACGTCGGCGGAAATGTCGAAGAGTTCCATGAAGGCCCGATTGGCCAGTTGGATGTGTTTATCGGCATCGAGCAGCAGAAGCCCCTCGATCATGCTGTTGAAGAGGGCTTCCTGTTGCGTCTGGATTTTGACGGCCTGCGCCTGCTGGCGCACTTTCATCTCGCCGATTTCCTTGCTGGCGCGCGCTTCCTCCTGCTGGAGTTCGGTGCGCACATTCAAATACGCGACGATGAACGCCACGAGCAGGGCGAAGGCGAGGATTGTGAGAAAAGGCCACACGGGCGTCGTATCTCGTTATGTGCTTTCCACAAAACGGTAGCCGACGCCGCGGACGGTATCGAGATATTTTGCAGCCAGGCCGAGCTTCTCGCGGAGGCGGCGCATGTGGGTGTCCACGGTGCGCGTGTCGACGAGATTATTGTATTCCCAGACGTCGCGGAGCAGTTGCTCGCGGGATTGCACGCGGCCGCGGCGTTGCGCGAGCACGGTGAGCAGTTTGAATTCGGTGGCGGTCAGCTCCACGGATTTGCCGCGCCAACTCACGACGTGGCGAGGGCCGTCGATGAGCAGATCGCCGAAGCGCAGCGTCTCCTGGGTTTCGGGCGCGGCCTGGCCGCGTTGCAACAATTTCTGGATGCGCAGGACGAGCTCGCGCGGGCTGAAAGGTTTGGTGATGTAATCGTCCGCGCCCAATTCGAGCCCGAGCACGCGATCGATTTCCGCGGCTTTGGCGGTGAGCATGATGATGGGCAGCGTGGCGGTGGCGGCATCGCGGCGCAACATTTTGCAAACTTCCAGGCCGTTGATCTCCGGCAGCATGAGGTCGAGCACCACCAGGTCCGGCGGTGTCGTGCGCGCTTTGTTCAGCGCTTCGGCGCCATCGGCAGCGGTGGTGACGGAAAAGCCGGCTTGTTTCAAATTGAACTCGACCAGCTCTACGGCCTCGGGTTCGTCATCTACTACGAGAATTTTCGATCTCACTTGCGAATTCGATACCATGATTGGCAGTGTGACGACAACTCTCATGGTGTGACAAGCGCGTTACGAACGGGTGACGGTGTGTTACGAAGCGGCGATTTGCGGCGTATTCGAGGTTTTTTGGAGCAGTTCCTCGATGCGTTGCACCAGCAGGCGCGGGCTGAACGGTTTGGTGACAAAATCGGTGGCGCCCGAGCCCAGGCCCGCCAACCGGCCCAGTTCGCTGGAAAGGGCGGTGAGCATCAGGATGGGGAGCCGGGCGGTGAGGGGATCGCGCCGGAGAATTTCGCAGACGGCGAAGCCATCCAATTCCGGCATCATGACATCCAGGACGATCAGATCCGGCTCGAGGGAATGGGCCTTTTTGATGGCCTCGACGCCATTGCAGGCGGTCCCGATGGAAAAGCCTGCTTGCTTGAGGTTGAAACCAATGAGTTCAACCAGTTCAGCATCGTCATCCACCACGAGAATCTTTTTTCGCATTAACCGTTCTTTAACATAAGTGTGCGCAGGCTCAATGACGGCAAGGTTACGGTGCGGTGACTTTTTTCGTAAAATGAATCAAGGTCACGGTAGGGAAACACCCCAATGGCGGTCGCTTGTAATCGCCAAGGGCAAGCGGGAGAATTAGATATGGCTGAAAACACAAAGCTACGTGTTCACAAAGCCGGAAAGCCGCTTCCTCCTGCCGTTCCCGTTCAAGTCCAAGGTGAAGGATTCCGCTGTCTTGCTTATCGTGACCGAACCGGCGCATGGATCAATTACCACAGCGGGGAGCCCCTTAAAGGGGCTGTGAAGGTGGTCGAATACGGATTCGATTAGCGAGCCCGGGCTTAAAAGCCCGAGCTGTTCGTGGTCGGCAGGAGATTGGTTGCGGTACTGCGCGACGTGGGCGTGAGGACGTTGTTGCCCGGGGAGCCGAAATTGCCGCCGGGGGTGGCGCCGAACGCGCTGGTGGCGGAAGACGGTGCGGCCGCCGATCCCGAGACCGGCGTGGCGGCGTTGGGAATGAGGCCGACGTTGTCCACGACTCGGGTGATTCCGGGCGTGCGGTTGATGGCGGCGATCAAGGCTTGCTTCTCCTGCAAGGAATTCACCTGGCCGGTAATTCCCACTACGCCATTCTCAATGGAGAAATGCACGGGCATTTGGGAAGTGGACGTGACGCCGAGTTGCGAGGCGGCTTCCTGCTGGACGGTGGTGAGCAGCGTTCGGTCCGCCGCCGAAAACGCGTGATCCGTGGGGGCCGCCAACCCGAGCGAGCCGCTGGATTGATTTTGGACCGCGGGCGCGAAAGCACCCGCAACGTGAGTGTCGTTGATGACGCTCAACACGCCGGGTGTTTGTTGGACTTGCGAAAGGACGGCCTGGCTTTGAGCGTCGCTTTGCACCGTGCCCGTGACGGTGACGGTGCCGTTTTGAATGAGGAAATGCACGGGCGAGTTCCCGTTGGGCGCAATGCCGAGCGAGGCGCGGACGCCCTGGCTCAAGGTGGTGAGCAGGACGCGATCATTGGGCGTCGCGGCCTGGTCCGGGGTGACGATGTTGCCATTGAAATTGGTGTTCACGGCGATCGGGAAATTGGTCAACGGATGGACGAAGGCGCTGACGTTGTTGCTCGCGCCGCGGAAACCGTTGGTCCCCGCGAAATTATTGGTGCCGGAGAAACCGTTGGTTCCGGCGAAGCTGTTTGTGCCCGCGAAACCGTTCGAGGCGGTGCTGCTGCTGAATTGGGGATTCGCGGTTTGCCCGGGAACGGTCTGGCCGTTCACACCGTTTTGGATGCCGTTTTGTGGGACGCCGTTTTGGATGGACGTGCCCGGTTGCATGGTTCCATTGGGAGGAGTGGCGGGAGTGACGCCGGTGCGGGGAACGGCGGGGACGGCACGGACTCCGCCGCTGACGGCGCCGCCCTTCGATTGAGCGAAGGCGGAACTGCCGGCAAACGTGCCGGCGACGAGGATAGTGAAAAAGATTTTAGTTTTCATAAATCGAGAATGGGATGGCGGCGGACGGTTTCGAACGAAGGCGGGCGGCGATGCGCCGCCCGCCACCGAGAGTTACGGCTGCAGCAGAATGCGATTGTTATTTGTGCCGGTGGGCGTCAGGAAATTCGTGCCGAAATTATTGCTGTTGGTTCGGAGCGCGAATTGGTTGGAACCCAGCATGGAGCTGTTGTTCGTGGACACGCCGAGATTGTTGGTGCCCAGGCCCATGTTGTTGTTGCCCACGCCGCCATTCGCGATGGCCGGGTTCGGCTGCACCCCCTGCGAGGTCGCCACGCCGGGCATCGGCGTCGCCGTTCCTACATTGGGATTTTGGGGTGTGACGCCAGGATTGACGCCGGCATTGGCGCCTGAATTGAAGCCGGAGCCCACGCGTGGGTTGGCGCCAGGGTTAATGGTTCCGGGCGGGACGGCACTGGGATTGGCGCCGGGGTTGATGGTTCCGGGCGCGCCCGGGGCGGGTTGGACCCCACGGGAGGTGCCAATGCCAGTTCCAGTCCCACCGATGCTGCCACTTCCACCCATGCCGCTCGATCCGGCTGCGCCGCCGGTCCCAGCAGCACCGCCTGCTCCCGCTGCGCCGCCCGCGCCTGCTCCGCCTGCGCCACCGGCTCCCTGGCCGTTGGCGGTGAGGGTCAAGAGGGCGGCGGCTGCGGCAATGGTTGTTAAAACTTTGATATTCATGTTGATGTTGCTCCTTTGGAATTTCTGCGCGTCGAAACGCAATGTTTTCTATATCAATGGAATGCCAAGGCGGGTGAGTCTCAATTAGGGTTTGAGCCCCAAATCGCGCCTACAAGGAGCCGGTAGGCATTCACCCGAATGGCCGGACGGGAGGTGCGCGCTTAGTTTTCGCACACAAAGGAAAGGACTTATGAAATATTCAGCAAAAAACATCACATGCATCGCCGGCACTTTTTTGATTGCCGGATTAATGGCCGCAAGCGCGGCGGATACCACGACCGGCAACACCGACAATGCGAAGTTGTCGAGCAAAGGGGCCAGTTTCGTCAAGGAAGCGTCGGCCGGGAACCAGGCGGAAATAGCTCTCGCGGAACTGGCGCAGACCAAATCGCAGAGCCCGCAAGTGAAGGATCTTGCCCAGATGCTGCAGCAGGACCACCAGCAGGCGCAGCAAAAATTGCAGACCATCGCGCAGGCGCACGGGCTGGCGCTCGATGCGACCCTCACCTCGGCGCAGCGTCGGGCACAGAGCAAATTGGAAAAATTGAGCGGCGCGGAATTCGACCAGCAATATACGAAGGACATGCTGGAGGATCATGCGGCGACCATCAAAAAGTTCGAGAAAGCCTCGCAGAACGTCGAAGACACGGATGTGAAACAATTCGCGCAGGAGATTTTGCCGAAATTGCAAACTCATCTGCAGCATACGGCTTCCGCGGCGAAAGCCGTGGGCGTGGATCAATCGACGATTAGTTCGTACACCAAGGACATGCCGGGCGCGGTTGGCGGCACCGGCGAGAATCATGAGAGCAGCAGCGGTGCGGGACAAAATCAAAACGCGCCGAAGTATTAAGCGAATTCAAACTTCCACGAGGCCGGCCTTTGGGCCGGCCTTTTTTTGTACTAAAGCGAATTGAAGCCGCGCTCCTCCAGGCGGGATTAACGCAGAGTCGCTGAGAAACGCAGAGAAAGAAACGCTGTTCTGCGATCTTTGCGTCTCTGCGTTGCCTTTTCCTTCAATGCCAAATCACTCGGTGGCTTGTGGTTCGCGTTTGTTCTGTTAAAACTTTCTCATGCAACACTCCCTGGTGATGACTGTGATCGGGAATGATCGTCCCGGACTTGTGGAATCCGTCGCGAGCATTGTGGCGGAGCACGGCGGCAATTGGCTGGAGAGCCGGATGTCGCGGCTCGGCGGGCAGTTCGCGGGCATTGTGCATGTGGAAGTGCCGGCGGATCGCGAGCAGGCGCTGGCGAAAGCGTTGAAGGCTCTGGATGCGCGCGGGCTCACGGTGGTGGTGCATGTGGATCCATCGCAGGCGCGGGATTTGAGCAAGACGAATATTCTCGAAATCGTCGGGCAGGATCGGCCGGGAATTGTGCGGCAAATTTCCCACGTGCTGGCGGAAGCGGGCGTGAACGTGGAGGAATTGCAGACGGAATGCGCAAGCGCGGCGATGTCGGGCGAGACGTTGTTCAAAGCGCGCGCGGTGTTGCATGTGCCACCGTCGTGCGACCTCGGGAAATTGCGGGAAGCGCTGGAAAAAATCGCGGCGGATTTAATTGTGGAGATTTCGTTGGAGAAGGTTTAGCCGTTGGTCATTCGTGTTTACGCTCGTGCTCCGTCCGGGCTTTCCTCGGGGCTTGTCATTACCCACATCTTTTTCTGGATTGGTTTGGAAAACATGATGGAAATGCCAGGGCACACGCATTAAAATGTAGCGCAGATTTGTAATCTGCTGTATCGCCACGAGTGTCCGGATATTACTCGAACAATGACAACTGCTTAGAAAAGGAGCCTGATTCATTTTGAGAAGAAAGTGCTTGAAACAGTTGATTGACGGGCGTTTTCTCGAAAACGCTGACGCTGAGAACTTGGAGAATTTCGTAGAGCGTGGCGTCGCTGCCGAGCCGTTTTTTGAGCATGGCCACCAACGCATACACGCACACGGCGACCCACAGTTGCGCTCGCACCGCGTTGTCGGTGGTGCCATAAAACGTTTTGATGCGCAGATGTTGCTTGAGCCAACGAAAGAACAACTCGACCTGCCAACGTTGTTGGTAAAGCCTGGCCACGGTCAGTGCCGGCAAGCCAAAGTGGTTGGTCAGAAACACCAGCGCGCGTTGGTGGTCCACATCGTAAAAACGTACTCGCCGCAATTTGTCCGGATATTTTTTGGCGGCGTAGAAGCCGCGCAGGCTGATGATTTGATCGCTGCGCAAGCCGCTGTCGGCGTCCACTCTTTGGGAGTGCAGCCGGCAACAGCTCAGAGATTTCTTGGCGCGCACGACAAACCACGCCCGAGCCTGTTCGATGGCATAAAGCCGCCGCCAATCCACGTACGCCCGATCCATGAGATAGAAGGCCCCCGGCTCGTAAGTGAGTTGATCGAGCCAGACTACTTCCTGAAAAGTGGCCAAACTGACCAGTATTTGAGCGGGCAAATGCGAGTGCAGTTCCAGTTGCGTGTGGATCTTGAGGCCCGAACGCAATGCGTCGAAGCGCGCCCAGGGGTAAACCGACAAACACAAATCGATGATGCTGGCATCCAGGGCGTAAATCGTTTGCTTCAAATCCAGCGCCACGGGTTCCGACGCATAAAGCTTTCGGGCTTGCTGGATCAGCAGTTGCGCCAAGTCGGCGAAGATGCGCCAGTCCCGACTGGCCAGGGCATCGGCCAGCGTGCTGCGCTTGACCGGCCCGCGCAGTCCCAGATGATAGAGCTGATCGGCCCGGGCATTGAGGCAGGCTTCGATGTCGCGCAAACTTTCCCGCCAGGTGAGTTGGGCAAAGACCAAGCAGACAAATTGTTGCCACGTCGAGAAGGTTTGAACTTTGTAGTCGCCACCGTAACGCTCGACACAGCGGTGAAACTGTTGGGGATGGATAAAATCCAAGAGTTGGGAAATTACGAATCGACCGGTGAACATGGCAGCAGGATAGCTGCCATGCCTCAGAAATGGAGCCCGCCAAGCTCAAGTCGCTCACACCCTCCAGTTCACACTCTAACCGCATCAACATTGAATGAAAGCTCCCTCGCCCATCACAACAACCGGACACTCGTGGCTGTATCGCAGAATTGTATTCTGCCGGGCCTGGCAATTGTTCGGTGATACTCGCTCTAAAACGGCCAGCCGATTGCAAATGGGCGATACAGCAGATTACAAGTCTGCGCTACGGGTAGCCGGGAGACGGAATCGCACGGGCGGGACGCCCGTGCCACTATTCCAAATTATCAAACGTCTTTGCGCGGGAACAAGGCGACGGGGTCGCCGGTTTGATGGCCGGCATTCAGGCCGCCCCAAACCGCGGTTGAAAATTTATCGGGTTCGCCCGGCAAGCCCAATTGGGCGTTGATTTTTGCGGCGGTTCCCGGAAGGAAAGGCCACACCAAAACCGCCAGGACGCGGCAGGTTTCGACAAGGTTATATAAAATCTCATCGCGGCGCTGCGCTTGCGAAGGATCCTTCAATTTAAACGGTTGCGTCTGTTCGATGTACTTATTCGCACGCGTGACGAGCGACCAAATCGACTGCAACGCTTTTTGCAATTCGTTTTGTTCCAGCAATGATTTTGTTTCGGCAACGACTTTTTCGGCATCGGCGGACAGCTCGTCCGAACGAGCCGGCACTACGCCTTTGCGGTAGCTTTTCAGCATCGACAGCGAGCGGTTCAAGAGATTGCCGAGGCCGTTGGCCAGCTCGTCATTATAACGGGATTTAAAACCAGCGTCGGTCCAATTGCCATCGGGTCCGATGTCCAATTCGCGGAGGACGTAAAAGCGGAAAGCGTCCACGCCCCATTCGTTGATGATGGCCACCGGGTCGACGACGTTGCCGGTGGTTTTGCTCATCTTGGCGCCATCTTTTTGCCACCAGCCGTGCACGAGCAATTGTTTGGGCAACGGCAGGCCGAGCGCTTTCAGCATGATGGGCCAATAGACAGCGTGGAATTTCACGATGTCTTTGCCGATGACGTGAATATCCGCGGGCCAGAGAGAAAGGGTCGAGAGTCGAGGGTCGAAGGTCGAATTGAGAGCCGCGGTCACGGTTTTGTCGCCGTGGGCGGCCGGGATGCTGATGTAGTTTACCAGGGCATCGAACCAGACGTAGGTGACGTAGTTTTTATCGAAGGGAATCGGAATGCCCCAGTTCAATCGCGCGGTCGGGCGGCTGATGCATAAATCTTCGAGCGTATTATTTTTGAGAAAGCCGAGGATTTCGTTGCGGCGATGATCGGGTTGAATGAACGTGGGGTTCGCGTCGATGTAATCGATGAGCCATTGCTGATGGGCGGTCAGCTTGAAGAAATAATTTTCTTCTTTCAGCACGACGACTTCGCCGTAGGAAGCAGGGAAGGTTCCGTCTTCCAATCGATCTTTATCCGTGAGAAATGTTTCTTCCTTGGTGGAATAAAAGCCTTCGTAAATTTTTTTATAAACGTGCCCGTCGGCGTTCACTTTGGTCAGGCTGGCTTGAACGATTTCTTTGTGTCGCGCATCGGTGGTGCGGACGAAGTCATCATTGGTCAGGCCCAGGGCGGCCGCGAAGGCTTTCCAATCCCTGGCCAGTTGATCGCAATAGGTCTGTGGGTCCTTGCCTTCCGCCTGGGCGGCTTGCTGGACTTTCTGGCCGTGCTCATCGAGGCCGGTCAGGAAAAAAACTTCCTGGCCGAGGCTGCGGCGCGAGCGGGCAATGACATCGGCAATGATCTTCTCATAGGCGTGCCCGAGATGGGGCTGGCCATTGACGTAATCGATTGCGGTCGTGATATAAAACCGTTTGCTCATCGGAGAGAGTTTGGCTGAGGAACAGTTAAATGGCAACTGATGTGAGAAAAGCTCCAAGCGTCCAAGCACCAAGCTCCAGGGAAACTTCAAATCCCAAGCTCCAAAGCCGAATCGCGCGCCGTTTGGTGTTTGGCTCTTGATGTTTCTCTGGTGCTTGGACGCTTGGAGCTTTTCAAAGGATGTCCGATTCGGGAGTTCACCAAAAACGGATTATTCTTTTGGCAATAGATGGTTAGCGGGGTGGTTGGGGGCGTGTCATTGTAAAGTGGTGACGAGACAAGCGGATACAACTTTTGTGAAGCGGGCGAAAAGCCTGAGGGAACGGCCGTATATTGTGCAATGCGCGGATTTTCGCTGCATGGCGTACCGCGATTCGAGCGGGAAATGGCTGGATTATTTCAACGGTGATGAGATCAAGGGCGAAGTGAAGATCGTTTCGGAGGCGTAGTTCCGGCGGATCCCGGATTAACGCTCGGAATTAACGCAGAGGCGCGGAGGACGCAAAGGGACGCAGAGGAGAACTTTTGTCTGCGCCGTTTTGCTTCGTTATAGCCATTGATTTAAATTTCTCTGCGAAACTTTGCGACCTTTGCGCCTCTGCGTTGTGTTTTTGGTTTTGGGACGCTCTTACAGAGCTTGATGATTTTTAACGTTCTTATCCGGGCCTTCAGCCCGGGCTTTACCATGACGGGCTTTCAGCCCTAAGGTGGAAATTAACCAGATTTCGGAACTTTGCCCGCAGCACATTGGCCGGCGGGACGTCGGCGCTCCCCAGGGGGGTGAATCGTTACTCGTCAAAGGAGGCAAAAAAAGCTAGATTCGGGGCGTGGCTTTTCTCAGAGACACGCAGCGATGGGATAAATTGCACTCGTTCTTTGGCCGCCATTGGCAGCGGCTGCTGCGCATTCGTCAAAACATCCGGTTCAGTGAGGAAGCGTTTCACCTGATTTTGGCCGCGGGTGTCGGCGTGATTGGCGGGTTGGTCAACGTCTTTTTCTTTTACGCAACGGAGTCGGTAAAGCTCCTCTTTCTCCATCGGCCGGGCGATATTGTGGAAGTCGCGAAGATGATGGACGGCTGGCAGCGGGTCGTGACGCCGGCGCTGGGCGGGCTTTGCGCGGGAGCGATTCTTTACTGGGGGCTGCGCATTGTGGGGCGGCAGGGCACGAGCAACCTGCTGGAAGTCGTGGTGGCGGGAGATGGCCGGCTGCCGTTTCGAACGGCGTTCATTAAATTTCTCTCGTCCCTCGTGACCATCGGGAGCGGCGGGTCGATCGGGCGCGAGGGTGGCATTGTGCAGCTTTCGGCGACGCTGGCGTCGAAATGGGGGCAACTCGCCAAGTGGCCGCCGTACCGGCTGCGCATGCTGGTGGGTTGCGGCGCGGCGTCGGGAATCGCGGCGGCGTATAACGCGCCGATTTCGGGAGCGGTGTTCGCATCGTTGATCGTGCTCGGCAATTTCTCCATGAACCTGTTCGCGCCGGTGGTGTGCGCGTCGGTGGTCGCGGCGACGGTTTCGCGGACGTTCTTTGGAATCAATCCGTGGTACACGGTTCCGCCGTTTGAGTTCACGCGCATCGATCAATTGCCGTGGTTCATTTTGCTGGGCATCGCTGCCGGTGTGTTGGGGGCGGTTTTTCTGAGGATGCTGCACGGCAGTGAAGATTTTTTTGAGAGGATGAAGCTGCCGGTGTATGTGCGGTTGACGATTGGGGGGCTGATTGTGGGTGTGATCGCGTTGCGATTTCCGGAAGTGTGGGGCAACGGTTACGAGGCCACGAAATCGCTGCTTTCGGATCCGAACGATTTGCTGCGTGATCCGATGGGGCTGACGCATGGCATCACGACCGAGCACATGCTGTTGCTGTTTTTGATTGGGTTGTTGCTGGCGAAACTGCTGGCGACGCTGGCGACGGTCGGGTCCGGCGCGGTGGGCGGTGTGTTTACGCCCACGCTGTTTTTGGGCGCGAGCCTGGGGGCGTGGTTTGGCACGTCGTTGCATGCGCTGAAGGTCGGCATGGACCTGCCGGTGACGGCGTTCACGGTCGTGGGGATGGGTTCGCATGCTGGCGGCGACCACGCGTTCGCCGTTGCTGGCGATCATCATGATTTTTGAAATTTCGCTGGATTATTCGATCATGCTGCCGCTGATGCTGGCGTGCGTGGTGTCGATCCCGGTGGCGAGCCAGTTCGTGGCGGAATCGGTTTACACGGAGCCGCTGCGCCGCAAGGGGCTGTCGGTCAACCAGGAAAGCACCACGCTGGGCGCGACGATGGAACGCACGGTGGGAGACATCACGCGGGCGCCGGTGCCGCCGGTGCGCGAGAATGCGACGTTGAGCGAATTGGCGGAGCGGTTTCTGACGAGCTCGAATAATTTTCTGCCGATCGTGGACTCGAAACAGCAATTGATCGGGCTGGTGGCGCTGCAGGATTTGAAAGAATACCTGAACGCGGGCGAGGAATTGTCGGCAGTGATCGCCTACGATGTGATGCGGCCCCCCGCCACGTGCGTGACGCCGAATCAACGTTTGCTCGATGTGTTGCCGGTGGTGCTGGCGAGTGAGCAGCGAAATATTCCGGTGGTGAATTCATTGAAGGAGAATCGGCTCATCGGATCGATCACGCGGTCGGAGGTGTTGAACCTGTTTTCGGAGGCGATTGCCTCCGGCAGCACGCCGGGCGCGCCGGAATCAAATAAACGCGAGAGCGCCGATGGCAAGAGCGATCACCCAAATCACTAACACGGCGCGCGTGCGGCTGAGGCCGAGCCGGACCAATCGATGCGAGAGGTGGTTGTTGTCGCCGACGTAAAAGGGCTTGCCCATGCGCCAGCGCAGGAGCACGACCCAAACGAGATCACCCAGCGGCACGGCGAGAATCAGCAGCGGCGTCAGGACCGCGAGGGTGTGGCCGGATTTGGACGTGTAAAAGTGCGGGAGGATGGCCAGCACGGCGAGGAGGTATCCAACGAGGTGACTCCCGGAATCGCCGAGAAAGGATTTGGCGCGCGGGAAATTGTAGGGGAGGAATCCGACCAGGGCGCCGCAGGTGAGAAAGGCGATGAGCGCGACGAGATATTGCGGGACGGGCGCGCTGGCCGCCGTGAGTCCGAAATAAAACGCGCCGATCGCGCCGAGGCCGCCGCAAAGACCGTTCATGTTGTCCATGAAATTGAACGCGTTGATGACGGTGAGGATCCAGAGGATCGTGATGGCAAAACTGAAGAGGGTGCTGGGCACGAAGAGCGTGATGCGCGCCCCGGAGGCGGCGACGAGCGCGGCGACCGCGAATTGGCAGAGGAATTTTCCGGCGGGGCGCGACTCATGTTTGTCATCCCACAAACCGACCAACAACATGCCGATCGCGCCGATGAAGATGGCGGCGAGTTCGAGGCTGCGCCGGTGCACGCCGTGAGTGAGCAGGGGAGCGGTGGTGTCGTCGAGGGGTGGGATTTTCAGCGATTGGCGGAACGACAACGCGAGCGTGGCCAGAATCGTGGGGACGAGCAAAGCGGTCATCACGGCGAGTCCGCCGGCGAGCGGCATGGCCTGGTCGTGAATTTTGCGATGGCCGGGGTCGTCGATGAGGCCGGTGCGCAAACACCATTTTCTCCAGAGCGGCAGCGCCAGCAGCGCCGTGAAAAACGCGCTGAGGAAGGCGGCAGAGTAAATAACAGCGAATCTCACTTCAGCCATCCTGCCTTTTGGGATGGGCGGTTGCCAATTTCAAATAGAGGGTTTCCAATTGGTCGACCATGCGCTCGACGGTGAAATTTTCGCGGACGAATTCGCGGCCGGCCTGGCCGAGGCGTTCGCGGAGTGGGGCATCGGCGATGAGACGGGACAGTGTTTCCTTGAGCGCGCGCACATCGCCCGGCGGGAGCAGGAAGCCGGTTTGGTCGTTGAGACAAACTTCGCGCGCGCCGTCGCAATCGTAGGCAACAATGGGCTTGCCGCCGGCCATGGCCTGGGGCAGGGCGCGAGGCAGGCCTTCACGCAGCGAAAGATGCACGAGGGCATCCATGATGCCGACGTAGCGCGGCACTTCATCGGGGCGCACGAGGCCGGCGAAGACGATGTTTTTTTCCAGGCCGAGCGCGCGCGCCTGGGTTTCAAATTTGCCGCGCCATTCTCCATCGCCGACGAAAAGAAATTTGACGCGGGGATGTTGCCGCACGAGTTCCGGCGCGACCTGGAGCAAATCATCGTGGCCTTTAAGTTTGAACAGGCGGGCGATTTTTCCGATGACGAGGTCGTCCGGCGCGATGCCGAGTTTGGCGCGGAGTTCGGGATCGTTTTTTGCGGAGAGATAGGGAGCGAGATTGAAGCCGCTGAAAATTTTGGTGTATTGCTCGCGTCGACCGATGCCGGCAGCAAGGTATTGCTCGGTCATGGCGTCGGCGACGGTGACGAAATGTGTGGTGACGCGGCCGGCGCGGCGTTCGGCGGCGCGAAAGATGAGGTTGGCAAGGCCGTTTTGAAATTTGCCAAAGGACGGGCCGTGGATGGTGTGGACGATGACGGGCACGCCGGCTTTGGCGGCGGCGAGCCGGCCGAGGATTCCCGCTTTGCCGCTGTGAGTGTGGACGAGGTCTGGGCGCGACGCGCGAAAGATTTTTTCCAATTGCCGGAGCGCCAGCAAATCCCGGTAAGGATCGATCGGCCGGACCAGGCTGGGCACGATGAGCAACTGCGGGTCGAGCGATTCCAGGGAACCTTCCGGACCGGTGGAAGGACCGGAAATCAACTGGACGTCAAAGCCGGGTTTCTGCCGCAGGCCCAGGACGGATGAAAGAGTGTTTTCCTGCGCTCCGCCAATGATCAAACGCGTGATGACGTGCGTGATCCGCATGGGCTCGCATCAAGGCGGCGAGTTGGTGAGCTTTTTAAGATGCTCCACCGCGTAATTCGCCTCTTCTGAATTGGGAGGAGCATTGGTGAAGTCCAACCGGTAATTAAGGATGGCGGTATTGGTGTCTTTTTTCCGCAGGGCAATTTCGGCCAGGCCGTGGTAGGCGGGGTAGCCTTTGGGATTAATTTTGCGGAGGAGTTCGTAGTCGCGCTGCGACTCGTCGAGCCGGCCGGTTTCGAAATAGCAGACGGCGCGGCAAAAGATTGCGGTCGTGTTGGTCGGCTCCAGGGAAACGGCCCGGGTGAGCGGAGGAATGGCCGCGTTGTAATTGGTGATTTGAATTTCGAGAAAACCTTTGTTGACCAGGCTGGTGACGTTGTCCGGGGCCACCTGCAACTGTTTGTCCAGCGCGAGCAGGGCGTTCGTGTAATCCCGATAAAAACTGGCGACCTGGATAGTCGTGTCCAACAGCAGCGGGTCGGGCGGTTTTTGCGACACGGTCGTTTTCACGAGGCGTTCGACCTTTTCGGGTGAGGCGCCGACGTAATTGGCGGCGAGTTCCACCTGGAGGATGTCGGCCGGAAAGATAGCGTCTTCCTGCCACAAGTTGGAGCGCGCTTTCAATTCATCGATCAAAGCGAGCGATTCCTGGGGACGATTCAAGACCACGTAAACGCGGGACAACCAAAGGCGCGCCAAAAGGCCATCGGGGGCGAGGGCGATCGAGCGCAGAAAATTTTGCGCGGCTTGCCGATCGAGGTGGCCGCGATGGAACACGATGCCCTGGGCGAGGCACCCGGTCGGCTCGTCAAACAGGCCGTTGCGGTTCAGAATGGAATCCCAATCGCCGACATTTCCGAAACGCTGCTGGAACGCGGCGGGATTATCGGCGGACACGCGCACTCCTTTGAGAAGCTTTTTGTTAAATTCCAGATTGGCACTGGCGACGATGTTGTCGGGTTCGAGTTGGACGGCCTGGTCAAAATGCGCGGCGGCGGCTTCGAGATGGCCAGCGCGTTGCGCCGCGGCGCCCCAGGTGTTCAGGGCGCGGGAGTAGGTCGAGGCGAGAAAAGTGGCGGTGATGTTTTTCTCGAAGGGGATTTGCATGACCTCCAGCCAGCGCTCGCGCGCCGTGCGTTTCTGTTGGGGAGGGGGCGGGGCAATGCCGGGCTGCAGCGCCGCCAGTTCGGCTGCGTGTTGTTTCCAGGACGCCTCATTCTCCGCGAAGTCCGCATCGGACAATGGCGGCGGGGTGATGGCGTTGGTGGGATACAGCCGCAATTCATTCACGACGCCGTGCGGCACGGGGTAGAAAACGTCGAAGTAATAACCGAAACTGGGATGCAAATAGTAGACGGGATGTTGTTTGGAGAGATCCCGGACGATTTTGGCCAATTGGAGTTCAGGAATCACAGCGTCGCCGCTGGTGACATTGGTGAACACCTGCGGCCATTGCTCCGGGTGCAGCCGGGTTTGGAAACGATAGTAAGCCAGGTACCTGAGCGAACCCGTGTCGAGAAAAAGAAAATTCTGCTGTTTTCCCGAGCGCGCCAGCCACCCGCGCGTCAGCAGCAACGAGGCCGGGTTGTCGCTCAGGAGCACGCCGTTGGCCGGCAAATTTTCGGTCAGGGCCGCCGCATAATTTTGCAGCATCGGGCCGTTGGTGGAGCGGATGGGCGCCAGGTTTTTGCAAAGCAATCCGAGCGGCGCCAGCACGAGCAGGGCGTAAATAAAGATGGAGGACGCCCGCGACAGAAATTTCTCGAGCTCGCTGACGGGGCGCCCGCGGCGGATCAGGGGTTTAAAAACGAGCAGGAAGTAAGCGGTAAAATAGCCGATGCTAAGGGCGGCCAGGAAATACAGCGGCAGCAGGGCATCGCGATTTTGTGCCAGGAAGGGATATTTTCCCGCAGGATCGCGCAAGCCAAAACCGGTGTCAAATGCCGCCCAGATACAGATGATGAGAAACGCGAAGTGCACCAGATGCAAAACCCACGTTGCCAGCGTTACGCCGAGATTGCTGGTGTCGCCAAAGGAGGCTTTCCAGCGGATGCTGATGAGCAAAATCGGCAGAATCGAGGTAAGCACAAGATAAAGCTGAACGTAGTGCTCGAGGTAATGAAAAACGACCTTCACCGGGTACAGTTCGACCGCCAGGTTCCGCTTCAACGGCTCCCAAAAAAAGCCGTCGCTCCGGGCGTGCAGGAGGGGCAGGTAAAAGAAAAGCAACGCGCCGATTACGAAGCAGAGGAACAGCCGGGAGACAAACCGAAGCTGGAAGAAACTGACGCCCATGATCCAAATAATGGCGCCGAGGAAAAACGGAGAGAGAGCCACGATCACCCAGGAATCCGTGGCGACGGCCGCGTAAATCACGGCCGCGCGCAAGAGCCAGGATTCACGTTTGTCGCCGCGATATTCCAGCAGACAACGCACGGCATACGCGAACAGGAGCAAGTCAAACATGCCGAGCGACAGGCAGGTGGCATCTTCCCAGAAGGTCAATTGCAGTCCGCAAATCAAAACCGCCAAAACCGGCGGAATCCAGGCGGAGGACAAGGACGCGAAGGCCGAGCGGCCTTTCTCACGTTGTTTTTCCGTGCGATCATGCGGCAATAGCACGACGCACCGCGCCAGGAGCACGAGCACGAAGAACGCGCAAACCACGGAAAAAAGATTGAGAGCCAGCGGCACCCAGGCTTCCGGCAGCCAATGAAAGGGCGCGGTAACCAAAACGAACAAAGGCGCATACGTTTCCATCGTCCATGTCTGGCCGGTCGTTCGCGCGACGGCGTGCATGTTGTTGAAGGAAATCCAGTGGTTGACCGTGAAGAGATACACGATTGCCAGCGCACCGGCGATGGCCCAGGGAAGAAGTGTGCTGATGAAGCTCTTTTCAGCGCCCGCTTCGGTTCGATTGGTCATGAATTGGCTTAAGTTGTAATGATGAGTCGGTGCTTGGCAAGCAGTTAAGTTTCCCAAGCGCGAAATATTCGGCGGATAACGCGCCCTAATTGCATGTCCGGCAGGCGCGGAACCGGTCAACGACGTGGCTACGGTTCATTCAGGGGCGAACCGACGCGCAACTCAGCCACGCACTCCACGTGCTGCGTCTGCGGGAACATGTCCAACGGGACCACTTGCATCAGTTTAAAGACACCGTCGCCGCATAAAACGTTCAAGTCCCGCGCCATGGTTGCCGGATGGCAGGACACATAGATGATTTGCGACGGGCGCTCGCGGCGGAGCAGTTCCAACAGTTCGCGCGGGCAGCCTTTGCGCGGCGGATCCAGCAACAGGCTGGTGGCGTCCGGCGAGAATTTCTTCAGCAACTCGGGCAGGACCTTCTCGACGTCGCCGGAGATGAACTCGCCGTTGGTGCGCTGATGCGCTGCCGCGTTGCGTCGCGCGGATTTGATTGCCTGCTGATCGTATTCGACTCCCACAAAGGAATCAACCACGTCGGCGAGTTCGATGCCGAAAAAGCCGACGCCGCAATAAAGGTCGATGAGATGTTTGGCCTGGCCGCGGACGAGAAAGTCGCGCGCGGTTTTCACCAATTCCGGCAGCAGGAAGAAATTATTCTGGAAGAACGAATCGGGCGGCACGTCCCAGTTTTCCGGGGGAATGCGCAGCACGACTTTGATGCCGCCCTTCGGCGGCGGATGCGCGCGCACGTGGGTGATCTGCTCGTTGATGGGCGGTTCGGCGATTTTGCATTCCAGGATGTCCTCGACGAGGCCGCCATCCCAACGGACGAAGCCGATATTGAGCTTTTGTTCCGGCTTATTCCATTGGCTGCGGATCATGATGCGATTGCGATAGCCGTAGGGTTGCGGGCAGGGGATGACCGGCGCGACGACGTCATGGGAGATTTTGCCAATGCGCTCGAAAAGATCCGCGATCTGCTTGTGTTTGATGCGAAGCTGCGTTTCGTAGGCGATGTGTTGATATTGGCAGCCGCCGCACGCGCCGAAATAGGGACAGGGCGGCTGCACGCGGTCGGGGGAGGATTCGAGCACGCGCACGAGTTTGGCGCGCGCGAAGTTCTTTTTGACTTCGGTCAATTCCACCTCGACTTCTTCGCCGACGAGGACGAAGGGAACGAACACGACAAATTCCTCGATGCGCGCCACGCCTTCGCCGCCGAACGCGATGTCGCTGACGCGGACGGTTATTTTTTGGCCAGGGACTAAATTCACGGTCGGACAAGTTAGAAGCTGGAACGTGCGGGAAAAAGGATTTTCTTGGAGTGGGCGCCGATGATGTCGCAGGAGCGCGGCGTTCACGCCGCTTCAGCATTCGCACGGAAGGGAGCTTGCGACAATTCCAGGCATTCCGTGCAGGTCACGTTAAAGTGGCGTGAACGCCTCGATCCCGAGGATGTCGCGGAAATGTCATCGCGCCGACACACGATTGAAACAGGCGCGGGTTTAAATGTTTGCGTAACGAATGAAGGGTTGGCGCCGCCGGGGATTGCGGCGCTCGGGGAGAAACTCCCGGACTGGTGACGGTCCGGGAGTTTTATTTTTGGACCGGAGGAAGCGGAGAGAACGGAGGGGAAAACGGGGGAAACGCGCAGAGAACAGGGAGTTTTGCAGCAGAGTGCAAAGTGGATGAGCGAAACAGACGATTCAGAAGGATTTCTCAGCGGTTCTCCGCGAGGGTATGTGGTTTGTTGATGGGCGTCCTCTGCGTCTCTGCGTTAATTTGGGTTTTAATGGAAGTGATTAAAGTGGGCGAGTCGGTATTTTTAGTCAGGAAGGTGCACGCCTCACCTATCGGCTCGCTCCTCTCACACGCTTGGCAAGCAGTCCAGAGCGGTTTAAAAAACACTGTGGCCAATCGGGAAAGGATGTTGAAGCGGCGGTCTTTTTGATTTTTGGCATCCGCCTCCGCCAAGGCTACGGCGGGACAGGTCGTTTCGTATAGGTGTTCCGGAGTTATTCATTGGCGAAGGCCGGGGTCTTGGATTGCCCCGGCCGCTGATTTATGTTGATCGGTTGTCCTCAGATGTTGGCTCAGTTACTGGGTTTATCAAACCTGTGCCTTCGCCGAAGCCTCGCCAAAAAACTAAAAATCCTCACTCCGAAATGGCTACAGTTTTTTTAAATCGCTCTTAAAAAGAGTTCTATGCCATTTTAAGAGGGGCAAATGGCATAGAAAAGTTTACTCAAAATTTATCCCAGTGTCGAGAAAATTGCTGGAGGGCAGTTAGTATCCAGATTATTGGACCTTTTTTACGGACGGCTTTGCATTCTTCGCCCGCTTTGAATCGCACCATTTCAATGCTCACGTTCAGTTTTCTTTTGTTCAAATCACTCGCTGCGATTACTTTGCATCGTGTGAAGCTTCTTTTCATTGGCGACATTGTAGGGCAACCCGGGCGGCGAGCGGTCCGGGAGCTTTTGCCCAGGCTGCGCGAACGGCATGCCTTGGATTTTATCATCGCCAATGGTGAGAACTCGGCGGGGGGCTCGGGAATCACGCCGAAAATCGCGGAGGAAATCTTTGCCACGGGAGTCGATGTCATCACCAGCGGCGACCATTTATGGGACCAGAAGGACGTGATGGAGCTGTTGGAAAACGAAAAGCGTTTTTTGCGCCCGCTCAATTATCCGCCCGGCACGCCGGGGCAGGGCAGCGGGGTGTTCACGGTGCAGAGGGCAAAGTTCGGTGTGCTCAGTTCGTTGACGGTCGGAGTTTTGAATCTCCAGGGCCGCACTTTCATGCCGGCTCTCGAGAATCCGTTCGCGATGGGGCTTGAGGAGGTGAAAAAATTGCTCGAACAAGCGAAAGTCGTGTTTGTCGATTTTCACGCGGAGGCGACGTTGGAGAAAATTGCGTTCGCGCGGATGCTGGACGGGCAGGTGAGCGCGGTGGTGGGCACGCATACGCACGTGCAAACGGCCGATGAGCAAATTTTCCCCGGCGGCACGGCGTATCTCACAGATGCCGGTTTCACCGGGCCGCAGGAGAGCGTGCTGGGGCGGGAAATCGCGCCGGTCGTGCAGCGTTTTCTCACGAACATGCCGCAACGGTTTGAAGTGGCGAAGGACCGCGTGATGTTGCACGGGGCGGTGGTGGAAATTGATGAGACGACGGGAAAGGCGATGGGGATTCAGCGGGTGGCGGAAGCGATTTAGCGGCGGACGGAAGCCGTGAAATCTCCCAGCGGGGACTGATTTTTCGAATACAGCGGCACGGATATTTTGCCGCCGTCGTCCTCGCGATCCGGCCCGATGCTATACAACGTGTATCCCTGCCCGGACGAGTCGTAACCGAGCATTCTGCCGTCAAAGGGATCGATCAGGATCGAAGGATCGGCTGGCTTCAAGGAATCGAGTTCTTCGGGAAGGGACCGGTGTTCGATGCGATATTGCTCGAGCGCGAGAGCGGTTTGAATCAGGTGCATGCGAGCGACGTGTTGCGCGTCCCGGCCGATCATTCTCACCAGACCGGGCAAAATACTGCCGGTGGCGAAGAGCATTTTTGCGTGAGCTTCATTGCGGATATCTGTCGTTAAGATTTCGGCGCGATCCAGACTTTTCGGGAATGGGCAGGCGAGCAGCGGCGCGAATGTCATCCAAGCGTCTGAGATAAGTGAGTTCATCCAATTTCGCCTGGCCAAGAAACCTCATAAGTCGAATGGCGAGAACATCGGAAAGTCTCGGCTGACCGTACATAACGTTATTAAATTCGGCGGCTGAATAACCAAACATCGCCAACGTGGCGCAGCGGTCGCCAATGATGGAGCGGTCGATCCAACGGGCAGGTTCGCGGTTACTGAAAATTTGCTGCAACGTAGCGAGTTGCGCGCGGGAGAGTTTGCGGTGATTGAGCAGCCAGAAAGAAAGCTCGTAAGCCTGGTCATCGAGCCGACACTGCGTGAGGACGCCGATCAGGTCGGGTTGGGAACTGACGGAGTCGCCGTATTTGCAAATCAGTTCGACCGATTGAAGGGCGGCGTCGACATCGCCGGATTGCTCCTTTAATACGCCGTTGTACAGCTCGAGGTGGCCACAAATGGGAAGTTCGTTAGCGTGCGGCATGAGGGCTGACCAACCGTTGGTGTAATCGATGGGAAAACGGCAGGGGCCGCAAGCGGCGGCTTGTCGCAACGGCTCGAAGGCCGCTTTGCTGTCGGCCACGGCTTTCTGCATCGATTGACGGAGATTTTCCGGCAGGGCATTCGTGTCTTTGGGAAGCTCGACCGCATCCTGAAGGAAATGATGAGACCCGCCGGTTCTGACAGTGGCAAATGCCTGTTTGTAGAGTCCCGCGCCGTTGGTGTCCAGGGGCAGTTGCTGGTAGTAAGCGTCGTGTTCCTGGGGGGTAACCGGTTCGTGGGCGGCGCGGATTTGAGCGAGCTTGGTTTTGATTTTTGCGGCAAGAAAGAGATGGCGGGCAGCGAGAATGGCTGCGGCCAGGAAGATGAAGAGAATGATCAGCCCGCCCAGAATGAAAATCGCGCGTGGCAATCCGCTCAGGCGTTTGGCGGAAGCTGGAATGGGCGGTGGCGGCATGAGAGCGTTTCCCGGTAATTCTTGTTTTCTTCAGGCCCGTTTCGTGGCCAAATAAGATTCAAAGTTTAATGCCCAAGCAACCGAAATCACAATGGGATTTTAGCGGCGAGTTGTTTCCGGTGGAACCGACCATTCCGGTGCGTCCCGCAGCGGAGGCGGCTCCAGCCGCGCCCGTCGTTCCGGCTACGCCGGTGCGGAAGATTTTGTCGGTGTCGGAATTGACGGCGCAGGTCAGGCGATTGCTCGAGGGGCAGGTGGGAACAATTTGGGTCACGGGCGAGGTGACGAATTTGCGCGCGCAGAGTTCGGGGCACATGTATTTCACGCTCAAGGACGCGGGTTCGCAGTTGAACTGCGTGCTGTTCCGCGCGGAGCCGGTGGCGCATCGCGAGTTGCTGGAGGACGGCCAGAAAGTGCTGCTGCAAGGGGACGTGACGGTTTACGAGGCGCGCGGGCAATATCAGATGATTGTGCGCGCGGTGGAATTGCAGGGCGTGGGCGCGCTGCAAATTGCTTTTGAAAAGTTGAAGCAAAAGCTCGCGGCAGAGGGGTTGTTCGCCCAGGAACGCAAACGGGAGTTACCGCAATATCCGCAGCGCATCGGGCTGGTGACGTCGCCGACGGGCGCGGCGATTCGCGATGTGCTCCATGTCGTGCGGCGTCGCAATCCGAGCCTGCAGATTGTGCTCGCGCCGTGTCGCGTGCAAGGGGATGGGGCGGCGCGGGAGATTGCGGCGGCCATCCGAATGCTCAATGACTTCAACTCATCACTCGCCACTCGTCAATCGCCACTGGACTTGATTCTCATCACGCGCGGGGGCGGGAGTTTGGAGGATCTTTGGGCGTTCAATGAGGAAGTGGTCGCGCGGGCGGTTTTTGAATCGGCGTTGCCGGTAGTTTCGGCGGTGGGGCATGAAATTGATTTCACCATCAGCGATTTTGTGGCGGACCTGCGCGCGGCGACGCCGAGCGCGGCGGCGGAAATCATCACGGAAGGAATTTTTGGCAGTTGCGAATTCGTGGGGAACGCGGCGGAGCGGATTCGGCAATTAGTCACGCAGCAATTGGAGTACAAAGCTGAGGGCTTGGAACAATTGAGGCATCGACTGGGCCGCATGCATCCGCGGCGGCGATTCGATGAGTGGCTGCAGCGGTTGGATGATTTGCACGGCGGGATGTTGCGCTGCACCCGGCACGGCGTGCGGCAGCAAGGGGCGGCGTTTCAGAATTTATCCGACCGGCTCGCGCGCGTGCGGCCCGCGCAATTGTTGCGGCAACGGCGGGAGTTGTTGGAGCAGGAGAGCGCGCGGTTGGTGGAGCAGATGAAGCATCAATTGCGCGAACGGCGCAATCGCGCGGAGGGCCTGGAGGCGCGGTTGCGTTTATTGAGCCCGCAGCAGGTGCTGGCGCGCGGTTATTCCATCACGACGGATGCCGAGACGGGAAAAGTTTTGCGCGATGCGGCAAAGATTAAAGCCGGCCAGCGATTGAAGACGCGCCTGCACAAGGGCGAGATCGTCAGCAAAGCCGAGCGCTAAAGAGTCATTGCGTGAGTGGAGGCGTGGTTAAAACCCGCCGCAATGCCTCCGCGAGCGCTTGAGGTGTGAACGGCTTCAAGATCAATTCCTGAATTCCCTGCGCGCGCAGTGCTTCGGCGGTGAGCACGCCGCAGTAGCCGCTCATCAGGATGATGGGCATGGCTGGAATTAAAACGCGGGTTTCACGAGCGAGGGCGATGCCGCTCATGTCCGGCATGGTGAAATCCGTGATGATGCAATCGAAGGTTTTGGACTTCGTGCGAATTAATTCCAGCGCGGCGCCGCCGCTGTTGGCGGTGGTGACTTTGTAGCCGAGGCGTTCCAACATGCGCTTGCCGATATCGATGAGGCCGGGCTCATCGTCCACGAAAAGAATGTGTTCTCCCGAGCCGCGCGGGAAGGAGCGGGAGAAGCGTTCCGTTTGCGCGGGCTCGCTGCCTTTGGCTTCGGGCAAATAGATGTTGAAGGAAGTGCCGCGCCCGACCTCGCTGTAGACGTTGATGGCGCCTTCGTGGCTTTTCACAATGCCGTGCACGACCGACAAGCCGAGGCCGGAGCCTTCGCCTTGCGGTTTGGTGGTGAAGAACGGTTCAAAAATGCGTTCCAACGTCGCCGCATCCATTCCGTGGCCGCTGTCCGAAACGGTGAGGAGCAAATAAGGGCCGGGATGCAGGTCGGGATTGCGCGACGCGATTTCTTCATCGACTTGAATCGCGTTCAGGGAAATATCCAGCACGCCGCCTTTTTCTTTCATCGCATGGCCGGAATTGGTGGCGAGGTTGAGAATGACCTGCTGGATTTGGCCGGCATCGGCCAGCACGCAAGGGCAATCCGAATCGAATTGACTGCGGATTTCCACCGACGGAGGCAGGGTGGAGCGCAGCATCTTGGCCGCCTCTTTGAGACTCGGCTTCAGATTCATAACCGTGCGTTCCTGCTCGCGATTGTTGCTGAAAGTGAGGATTTGCTGCACCAGCGCCGCGGCGCGCAGGCTGGCGCGGTCGATTTGTTCCAGGCGGTCCGCAACGGGATGCGAGCCGATGACGTCCATGCGCGCCAAGCCGCAGTTCGCCATGATGATGGCGAGAAAATTGTTGAAATCGTGGGCGATGCCCCCCGCGAGCCGGCCGATGGCTTCCATTTTTTGCGCGCGGCGCAATTGCAATTCGAGCGCCTCCTGCGCGCGGGCGGCATGGTGGCGCGCGGAAATATCACGGCCGATGGCGAGCACGCCGTCGACTTTGTCGTGGCGGGTTTGCGGCGTGAGGATGAATTCCATCCAGATAAATTCGCCGGATTTATTTTTGACCCGCAACTCGGTCATCGGGGTTTTTCGGCCGTGCAGGGTGTCATCGAAGGAAGTCTGGGCGCGGTTGAGATCCTCGGGATGCACCAGGGGTGTGAATGGTTTGCCGAGCCATTCCTCGCGGCGCCAGCCAGTGAAGGTTTCGCAGAAGGGGTTGATGGAGGAAAAACAGCCTTGGGCATCGAAGGTGATGATCGCATCCGGGGCGTTCTCAATGAGGAGGCGATAGCGTTCTTCGCTTTCGTGGCGCCCCTCGGATTCGCGGGCGAGTTTTTCCGCGAGGGACTGGATTTCCGTGGTCCGCCGCAGGACGGCAATGTAGACGCCGACCAAAAGCGCCAGGACCAGGCCCAGCAGTGTCAGGACGATCCAATGAAACGGTGCGCTCATTGAAACAGAACCTTCGACGCGGTCAAAATGCGCGTTTGCTGGCGCACGTAGCTCAACAGGGAAATGAGATTGGTTTTGGAAAAGAAATGGCAGGCGCCGGCGCGAACGGCGGCTTTGCGATTTTCCGCGGTATCGGTTTGGGTGATGACGATGACGCGCGCCTCGGGATGGTGCTCGAGGATGCGGCGGGTGGCTTCCAGGCCGCCGGTCATGGGCATGTTCAAATCCATCGTGACCAAATCGGGGCGGAACGCAGCGCATTGGGTGGCGGCTTCCTCGCCGTTGGAGCATTCGAGGATTTCGTCGACGTAATGGCCAATCAATTCACGAATCAGAGCCCGCGTCTGCGCGTGGTCATCCACAATCATTAGTTTCAGTCGTGTTGTTCGCATGTATCACGCTCGCGTACCGGACGGCGCGCGTGAATCGAAGTCCTCACACATTTATTGATCCGTAGGGGTCGGTATTTTTCTAGGTGGGACTACGGAGAAGATTCGGGCATGAACGCGGAACGCGCAGCTCGGAACGCGGAAAGAGAAGGCGAAAGGCGGAAGCGGAGGCGCGGAGTTTCGCTGGGATGAACAAAAAGGAAATATTCCTCTGCGTGTCTTTGCGCCCTCTGCGTCTCTGCGTTAATCCGGAATGGGCGCGATCACCGCAATTGATTGAGCGCGTCGCGGTTTTCGAGGGCGAATTGGAGGAGGCGGTTGGCGCCGATGAGTCCGAGCTTTTCGCAAATGTTCGCGCGATGCGATTCGACGGTGCGCGGGCTGATGAAAAGCTCCGCGGCGATTTCCTTGGTGGTTTTACCCACGGAGACGCGTTTGAGAATGCGCTTTTCGGCCACCGTCAAATCGTCCAGGCCGGGCTTGTGCGAGGCGAGCGATTCGGCGCGGCTGCGGCGGCGGAGGAGAAAATCCGTGAGCGACGGGCTGACATAGGCTTCATTGCGCGAGACGGCGGCGATGCAATTGAGAATTTCCTCGGCGGCGTTTTCCTTGAGCACATAGCCGTGAATGCCGAGGTTGAGCGCTTTGTTGAAAGCCTGCTCGTCTTTGAGCATCGTGAGAATGACGATGCTGACGTGAAATTTTTTGGCGCGCAACGCGGCGGCGACTTCAAGGCCGGTCAAGCCCGGGAGATTGACGTCGAGCACGGCCACGTCGGGGTGGAGTTCGAGAATGCGATCGAGAGCGGTCTGGCCATGATCGGCTTCGCCAACCACTTCAAAACGAGGGTCACCGCCGATTGCCTGGCGAAGGCCTTGTCTAAAAAGCGGGTGATCGTCGACGATCATCACGCGAATCTTACCCTTTCCGGCCACAACAATCGTTTAGCAAAAAGACCAGTCCAACGCGAGGGTGAAGTGTGTTACGTCTTGGATGCATTGACGGAAGCAGTTGGTATGCTTTCGGCCACAGGCACTTCGATGGTAATCTGGGTTCCTTCGCCGGGAGCGCTATGAATGTCCAAATGGCCGCTGAGCATGCGCACGCGCTCGGTAATGCTGGTCAACCCGAGGCCGCGTTGCGCCATCGCGCGAGCCAGGTCGAAGCCGACGCCGTCGTCGGCGATGCGAAGGCGGACGGCATGAAGGTCGCGCTCGACGGTGATGATCGCCTGTTTGGCGCGGGAATGTTTAATCAAATTGTTGAGCGCTTCCTGCGCAATGCGGTAAACGTTCGTGGCCGCGTCCTGGTTAAAAACTCCGTCCACGTTTTCGACCCGGCGTTCAAAACGAATCTCGCTCGCATGGGAAACTTCGCGAATCAATTCCTGGAGCGAAGCGGTGAGGCCGACCTGCTCGATGTGCGCGGGGCGCAAATTGTGGGCGAGGTTCCGCGTTTCGTTGACGGCGTCGGAGGCGACGCGCTCGATGGCCTGCAAGTGTTCGGCCGCGGGGGCGGGGACGTTGGCAATGCGCGTGGCGAGCAAGGCGCGGTTTTTGATGATGGAAAGATTCTGGCCCAGGCTGTCGTGCAATTCACCGGCGATGCGGCGGCGCTCGGCTTCCTGCGAGGCAATGAGCAGATGGGTGAATTCCTCACGTGCTTTTCTTTCGCGCTCGGCGCGTTCGCCGCGTTCGATTTCGGCTTGCTTGCGCTCGGCGACATCACGGATCAGATTCAATATGGCGGGCCTGCCGCCGTAGATGAAAGGGACGGCCTGGGATTCCACCTGAACCGTCGAGCCATCGAGGCGCAGCAGCGGAAATTCGATGACCGGCGAAGACGCGCTTTGTTCGAGGACGATTTTTCGGCGTTCCCGGATGAGGTCGCGCAATTCGGGCGGGGCGAAATCCAGCGTGTAGCGGCCTTCGACTTGCGAAAAGCTCGTGGCGCGGATCAATTTCAAGCCGGAGGGATTCACGTAGACGAGCCGTTCATCGACGGCAACGGCGATGCAATCCGGCGAGTATTCGACCAGCGCGCGAAATCGTGCTTCGCTTTCCTGCAAGGCCGCGTCGGCGCGTTGCTTGTTGATGCAGACAGCGGTGATGTGGGTGGCGGTTTCGATGAGGCTGAGCTGCCGTTTGTCGGGCAAGCCGGCCGAGCGATAAAAAATGGCGAAGGTGCCGAGAACGTTTCGTTGCGCATCGAAGATAGGCGTAGACCAACACGCGCGCAATCCGTGGGGCAGGGCGAAGTGTTTGTAATTTTCCCAGAGCGGATCGGTGGCGATGTCCGCGACAAAAACCGGTTCGCGGCGGTAGGCAGCGGTGCCGCAGGAGCCGGCGCACGGTCCGATCGCGGAGCCATCCATGCTCTTGATATACTCCGCCGGCAATGACGGCGCGGCCACGTGGCGGATATGGACGCCGTCGGGGTCAAGCAACACGATGGAGCAGAGCATCCCCGGCAATTGCGCTTCGATCATGCGCAGCAAAACATGCAGCGTGCCGATCAAGGGCTCGCCGCGCGTGACCATTTCGAGCACTTTGCTCTGGGTTTTGCTCAGTTCCTCGGAGAGCTTGCGCTCGGTAATGTCGCGCAGCGCGGTCATGCGCAGAGTCCGGTCGCCGATGCGGGTAATCTGGGCGCGCGCCTCGGCAAAAAACGAGGTGCCATCCTTGCGCAACAGGCGATGCTCATAAATGCTCTCGCGGCCCTTCGCAATGGCTTCGGCCACAATGGCGCGCGATTCGGGCGCGACGAGCTCGGTGACCGGTTTGCCGATGATCTCGCTGCGTTCGTAACCGAACATCTGCAGCGCCTGCTCGTTCACGTCGAGGATGCGGCCCTTTTCGCTGATGGCGATGCCTTCAAACGCGGCGCGCGCGAGATTGTGCAGGTGCTCTTGATTTTCGCGCAGCGCGATTTCGGTTTGTTTGCGCAGGTGAATTTGTTTTTTGAGCGTCAACACCCAGAGGAGCAGGGCGGAAAGGAGCACGACGAGAAAAATGCCCGCGGTCATTTCGACGATTCTTTTGACGCGTTCGCGCGACGCAAAGACGACCTCCTGCGGCCGCCATTTGGATTCGATCCGGGCGAGCGTTCCATCAGCCCGCAACGAATCAATGCCGCCGGTGATCTGACGGACGAGCGCGGTGTTGCCGTTCTTCACGGCGATGGCGGATTGCGCGGTGGCGAAAGGAGCGCCGACGATGGACACGCCGGAAACACGGCCTCGCTCAATCAGGTAGGCAGCCACCCATAAGTCGGCGGCGACCGCATCCAATTTGCCGGCGGCGAGGCGATTGAAACCATCCTGATAATTGTCAATAATCACGAGCTTCACGTCTCCCTGTTTCGCGAGGAATCGTCGCGGAAATCCGCCGGCGGTCACGCCAATCGTTTTTCCCGCGAGGTCGCTGGCGCTCCAGGTGGGCACGCGATTATTGCGCATCACGAAACCGAATTGATGGGTGAACGTGGGGCTGGCGAAAGCGAACAGTTTTTGCCGGCCCTCGGTGGCGCTTAATTCGAGCAACGCGTCGGCTTCCCCACTGAGCACTTTTTGTTGCGCGAGGTCCCAATCCATCAATTCAATCCGGATGGGCCGTTTCATTGGGCCGGCCAGGGCCTTGACGACGTCGACGGCCATGCCGGCGGGTTGTTGGTTGTCGAGATAGGTCAGCGGCGGATAATCGTTGTCGCCGACGAAGAGGAGCGGTTTGGCGTCGTCTGCGTGGAGCGGTGAAGCGAGCGCGAGGGCTAAGAGAGCGATTGCGAAAGGAAGAGCGCTGGGGGTGGGTCCGGAACTCCGCTTTGCGCCGCTTCTGGACATGCAGGAACCATACACCGCCAACCGCGTTCGAGCAGCAAATTAGTGGCACGGGCGTCTCGCCTGTGCGATCACCAAAGAAATCAACTGCTCACATTTACGATTGACGATTGACGCGCTGCTCTCAAGTTGGGCGCGCTCGTATCAATGCTCCCGGTCGTTTGCGTTTTTTTTTGATTCGCACGGGCAAGACGCCCGTGCCACTATCACGGCGTGGAAATCGCGCGGTAGAATCCTTGCGGGAAATCGCTGGCGTTGGAACCGATGAATGTGAAGGGGGCGGCGTTGGTGAAAAAGAGTGAGATTCCCTCAATAGGGTGAAAAACTTCGTGACATCGGAATTTATGTGATTATATTTTGCGCTCGCTTTTGAGCGACCCTATGGTCTAGCGGTTAGGACACCTCCCTTTCACGGAGGTAGCCCGGGTTCGATTCCCGGTAGGGTCGCCAACTTAGACCTGCATTCCCTTTGCACGCATTCTCAGAAAAAACTCCGAACGTGCAGGATTTTGAAATACACTCATTTTATGGATGATTCGAATAACGTTTTGGCCCTGCAATTGAAGGCCGCGACCGAGCTGCTGGAAAAGGCGGCGATTGATCGCGCCGCGCTGGCCAACCTATCTGACGAAGACCGGGCGCGCCTGTTCGCCGCGGCCCAGAGGCTTTGTTTTCCCGACGCCATCGAGCGTCGCCGCATGGTTAAAGCCCGGACGCGCGCACGCCGGGAGGCTAAGGAAGAAAAGATTCAGTCCCGGCTCAATGAAACCGGCATCCGCGCCTTGCGCCGCGAGAAAGTCTTCATGACCCCGAATGTCTTTCCCCCCGCGAATTTCCAGCAGCAGGAAGTGACGGACAATCCGGAATTCCGCGAAGCCATCGAGCCGCAGAATTGTTATGTTTGCAAAGAGGATTACACCGCCATTCATCATTTCTACGACCAGCTTTGCCCGGCTTGCGCTGATTTGAATTTCCATAAGCGCACCGAAACAGCCGATCTTCGCGGAAGAGTGGCGTTGCTGACGGGTGGGCGCGTGAAGATTGGATACCAGGCCGGCATCAAGCTGTTGCGCGCGGGTGCGGAACTGATCGTTTGCACGCGATTCCCGCGGGACGCAGCCCTGCGCTATGCGGCCGAGGCGGATTTCAAGGACTGGGGCGATCGCTTGAAAATTTACGGCCTCGATCTGCGCCATACGCCGAGCGTCGATGCCTTCACGCGTCATTTGCTGGCGACGCAGTCTCGTCTTGATTTCATCATCAACAATGCCTGCCAGACCGTTCGTCGTCCGCCTGATTTCTATGAACACATGATGGCCATGGAAAAAGGTCCGCTCGAGGCCATGCCCGAGGCGGCGCGCAAGCTGCTCGGAGATTACGAAGGTCTGCGCGGTTACAGCATGCTTCCCGAGAGTGCGGGAATTGCACGCGCGGCGGAGTTGTCGCAAGTCGCCCTCTTGCCGGAAGAACTGGCGGCCAGGAAGGATTTGTTCCCGGAAGGGAAGCTCGATCAGGATCTGCAACAGATCGATTTGCGCGGCCGCAATTCCTGGAGACTGACCCTGGCAGAGGTTTCGGCCGTGGAATTGCTGGAAGTTCAGCTCGTGAACGCCATCGCGCCCTTCATCCTGAATGCGCGCCTGAAGCCGCTCATGCTCGTGTCTCCCGAAAGGAATAAGCACATCGTCAATGTCTCGGCGGTCGAAGGTCAATTTTATCGCAAATGGAAAACCACCCGGCATCCGCATACGAATATGGCCAAGGCTGCTCTCAATATGATGACCCGCACTTCCGCGGCGGATTATCAGGCCGACGGTATCCATATGAATGCGGTGGATACCGGTTGGGTGACCGATGAGGATCCGGCGGAGATTGCTGCCCGCAAGGTCAAAGAGCACGGGTTTCATCCGCCGCTGGATATCGTCGACGGCGCGGCGCGGATCGTCGATCCCATCATCGCCGGATTCAATACGGGCGTCCATATCTGGGGAAAGTTCCTCAAGGATTATCGCGAAACGGACTGGTAAAATCGAAATCGATAATAAAACGGTTATAAATAAAGCTGAAAATCAAAACCGCGAGGTTCCTTGCAATCGCGTTCAACCGGTTCTAATTTAGCGCCGTGATCCCTCGCAAATTCGCCGTCGCGCTCCTCATTGGAGCCGCGCTGGTTTCGGCGTATGCGCAATTTCGCGGCGGTGGCGGCCGATTCCGCGGCGGTTTCGATATTCAAAATGAGCAGGAGCAACAAGAGCAGGACGCGATGGCGAAGGCTCTGAAGCCCGGCTTTGAGGAGGACACGTTCTCGTTCGCTCGCTTGAGGTTTGGCACCGAAGTGCGTTCCGGCTTCTGGCGCGGGCGGAGTTGGAATGACGACTCGCCGGAAGCGGATTTGACTTTGGGTTTTAGGATATATCAAACGACGGCGCTCAAGGTGCGGCCGGGTTTGCATTTCATCGATATCACCACCAACGATCTACCGAACTATCCGTTCGTGTATCTCGCCGGGGCGGGGCGATTGGATTTGAGCGATGATGAAGTGGCTGCGTTGCGGCGTTACCTGAACAGCGGGGGTTTCCTGATGGTGGATGATTTTTGGGGCGATGAGCAATGGCACCAGTTTTACGATCAGATCAAACGCGTGTTTCCGGATCGTGAGCCGGCCGAGTTGCCGCTGACGCATCCGATATTTCACAGTGTGTTCGATTTGAAAAAGCTTCCGCAGGTGCCGAGCGTGGGCGCGTTTTTATCCTATCGCACGTCCTATGATCCGGGCCCGCCTTATGCGGAGAAGGGTCACGATCCGCATTACTATGGCATTTACGACGACCAGCAGCGGCTCATGGTGCTGATTTGTTTCAACAATCATTTCGGCGACGGCTGGGAGCATGAAACGCGCGACCACACGTATTTCGATACTTTCTCCGAGCCGCAAGCGTATCCGATGTTTATCAATGTCGCGTTTTACGCGATGACGCATTAGGAGCGCGGATTACTTCGACTTTTCCGAATGCTCTCCAAGCGCTGGCGGCGGGAAACCCAGGAATGCTTTTTCCGGCGCCGTGCTCGCGCCGGGTTTTTCTTTGGGGAAAACCGTCACGCGCGCGAACATGCCGCCGGCCATGTGCTCGCCGACGTGGCAATGGAAAAGCCAATCGCCGGGATTGTCCGGAATCATGTCGGCCACTTTCATGGACGCGGGCAGAAGTTCCACAGTGTCCGTGCGGCGAATTCCTTCATCGATGACGCGCAAGCCGTGCCAATGCGGCGTGTGAAGATCGGACTCCGAGCCCAACGCGAAAAGATACCAGCGCACGCGTTCGCCTTCGTTCATGTCGAGTCCGGACAAATTGCCGTAAATGAATCCGTTGATGGCGTAGCGCTCGCCTTCTTCTTTGGCGGCGAGCGAGGCGTTGGCCGCGGCTGAGGAAGAATTTGGATTGCTGAGAGTGACAAGGCTGTTGACGAGATTGCTGGTCGATTGGCCGGGGCCGCTACCGAGCCGCTCATACGCTTCCGGATCGGTCTCGCCCTCGTTGAAGATCATGAACAACGCGGGCATCTCGCGGTCGACGTCGTTTGGCGAGCCGTCGGGCCGGGCGCGTTTGGGATCGGTGACGATGATCGCGCCTTCCAGGCCGAGGTTGATTTCGCCTTCGCCGGAAACGTGGCTGTGATAGAGCCAGCCTTTGGAACTGGGTTCGCCGGGCAGCGGACCGGATTCCGCGTCGCAATACCAAACGTAAGTGAATTTTGCATTCGGCCCGACGGCGGAACCAAGGCCGGGCGTGAAGCGATTTCCCTGGTTCGGCAAACTTGCCTGGTTGTTGCCGTAGTAACTTCCTTCGCTGTCCTTGTCGTATTTCACGCCGTGCGGATGCATGGAAAGCGGCAGGCCGGTGCGATTCAAAAAAGTGATTTCAATGTAATCGCCGACCACGCCGCGCAGGATGGGGCCGAGGATGCCGAGGCGCGGGAGTTGCGGCACGCGTGTTTTGAAAGTGGCGTCAGTGTATTGAAAATAGCGCGCCTTGCGGCCGACGTGCGTCGTCTGAATATTCGGCGGAGGCGTCATGCCGCAAATCGGATCCGAGCCGAGCGGCATGAAATCCCATTGGACCGGCTCCGCTGCAATATAATAGTGGCGGACCTTTGCGGGATCGGGTGTTTGGCCGAAATATTTTCCGCCAACATCGCCCATGCTGGCGGTCACCGTGGGCTTGAGATCGTAGGCGAAGGAGGTTTGCGCAGTGGCGGGCCGGCAAGCGAGCGACAACGCCACCGCACCGAGTGCCTGAACGAACGGCAGAAGACATTTTTTCATTCCACGCGAATTCAACTGAGCAAACACGCGCTTTTTAGTGGACTCCACCGGATGCGGATTGGTCAAGTCGCAAACGCGGGGAGGAACGTCGAGCACCGGCTCGGCAAGTTGGACATTTCGAACCGGCCGAGCAGGTGCTCGGCGCTCCGAAGTGGGAAGTTTCCAGGGCAAACGCATTTAAATTTTTTGGGAAACCGTCAAAATCCGTAGCGCAGATTTGTAATCTGCTGTATCGCAGAATTGTATTCTGCCGGACGTGGAAATTGTTCGGTGACTTATCGCTTTAACACGGTCTGCCGATTGCAAATCGGCGATACAGCAGATTACAAATCTGCGCTACATTTAAATGCGTTTGCCCTGGGTAAGTCTCTTTCCCGGCTTGTCCCTGCGGAATTCCATGGTATTGTTCGCGTCCTTGTGGATTTTTTAAAAGAAGTTCAGACGCGGCGCACGTTCGCCATCATCTCGCATCCGGACGCGGGCAAGACCACGTTGACGGAAAAGCTCCTGCTGTACGGCGGCGCCGTGCAGCTCGCCGGCTCCGTCACCGCGCGCAAAAACCAGCGCGCGACCACGTCCGACTGGATGGAACTGGAAAAGAAACGCGGCATCTCCATCAGCTCAACTGTGCTGCAATTCGATTACTCGGGCTATCACCTCAACCTGCTCGACACGCCCGGTCACAAGGATTTTTCCGAAGACACGTATCGCGTGCTGACGGCGGTGGATTCGGTGGTGATGGTGATTGACGCGGCCAAGGGCATCGAGCCGCAGACGCGAAAACTGTTTGAAGTTTGCCGCCAGCGCGGCGTGCCGATTTTTACGTTCATGAACAAGTGCGATCGCCCGATGAAAGAGCCGCTCGCGTTGCTGGATGAATTGGAGCAGGTGCTGAACATCGGCGCGTTTCCCGGTGAATTGGCCGATCGGCACGGGCTTCGAGTTTCAGGGCGTGTTCGATCGCCAGACGCAATTGATGCATTTGTTCGAGCGCACGGTGGGCGGTCAATATCGCGCGCCGGTGGAGGTGGGTGGAATTCACGATGATCTGGTTCGCAGCCGATTGGATGAGGTCACGTTTAAGAAAACCGTCGAGGAACTCGAGATGCTGGAGCACGCGGGACACGATTGGGACGACAGCGCGGTGCTGAGCGATAAGACGACGCCGGTGTTTTTTGGGAGCGCGATTAACAATTTCGGCGTGCAGTTGTTACTGGACGGATTTTTGAAACATGCTCCGGCGCCGAAGGGAAGATTGGCGGTCGTTGGAGAGGGCGAGGCCTCAAATGGCAATCCGCCTGAAGGCGAGACTACGAACTTCATCGAGCCGGAAAATCCGGCGTTTTCGGGGTTCATTTTCAAGATCCAGGCGAACATGGATCCGCGGCATCGGGATCGCATCGCGTTTATGCGCGTGTGCTCGGGGAAATTTGAGCGCGATATGTCCGTGCACCATTCGCGATCGGGAAAAAAAGTGCGGCTGTCGAGTTCGCACAAACTGTTCGGCAATGAACGTGAGACGTTGAACGAAGCGTATCCGGGCGACGTCATCGGATTGGTTGGCCACGACAGTTTCGGCATCGGCGATACGCTGACGACGGATCCCAAAATTCTTTACAAGGAAATCCCGCGCTTCACGCCGGAGGCCTTTGCCTATTTGCACAATCCGAACACAGCGAAGTACAAGCAATTTCGGCAGGGTCTCGACCAGCTCCTGCAGGAAGGCGTCATCCAGGCGCTGTATTTGCGCGATTCCGGGGCGAAGGTGCCGGTGTTGGCGGCCGTCGGTCCGCTGCAATTCGAGGTCGTGCAATTCCGGCTGGAAAGCGAATACGGCGCGGTGTCGCGGCTGGAGTCGGCGCCGTGGAAGGTAGTGCGCTGGCTGCCGGTGGGAATTACAGAAGAGCAACTGGACGTGCTTTCGTTGCCGACGGCTGCGCGCATCGCGTATGACATCGGCAAAAATCCGGTGGTGTTGTTCGAGAACGAATGGTCGGCGAATTATTTTAGCGAGACCAACAAGGGCATCGTGCTTTCTGCATTGCCGGTGCAGACGGCGAGGGAGTGATGAAGAAAATCCGAAAATCAAATTCCGAAACCCGAATGAGAGCCGAAACTCGAAGCGTCACAGACTTTTCGGATTTCGAATTTCGACTTTCGGATTTGTTGGACACACCGGACAAATCCTGAATCGAGCGCCATGTCCAACATCCTCATCGCCACTGATCTTACCGTTCGTTACAACGAGCGTGCCATTCTGGATAGCGCCACGATTGGCATTCAGGAGGGCGACCGGATTGGGTTGGTGGGCCGCAATGGGTCCGGCAAAACGACGTTTTTGCGAATCCTGGCCGGGTTGCAATCGCCGGACAGCGGCGATGTGAGCCGGCGGCGCGATCTGGTGATCAGTTATTTGCCCCAGGATTTCACGCTCGATACCGCGAAGAACGTTTACGAAAACATTCATGCGGGCGGCGAGCATGTGCTGAAGCTGATCGCGGAATTCGAATCGTTGCCTCACGATTCCGAGCAGCATCATGAGTTGGAGACCCGGATTCAATCGCTGGAGGGTTGGACGCTGGATCGGCGCATCGAGGTGGCGATGTCGCATTTGAATTGCCCGGATGGCGAGCGCGATGTGAACACACTTTCGGGCGGGGAGAAGCGCCGCGTGGCGATGTGCCGCGCGATTGTATCGCGGCCGGATTTCCTGATGCTAGACGAGCCGACGAATCATCTCGACCCGGAATCCATCGAGTGGCTGGCGGAATTTCTGGAGAACTTCGGCGGCACGTTTCTCGCGGTGACGCACGATCGCTATTTTCTCGATCAGGTGACGAGCCGGATTGTGGAGTTGGACGCCGGGAAGTTTTGGAATCACGAGGGTAATTACACCGATTACCTGCTCGATAAGGCCGAGCGGCAGGCGGCGGATGCGGTGATCGAGCACAAGCGCCAGATGTTTTTGAAGAAAGAATTGGCCTGGGTGCGGCAAGGGCCGCGCGCGCAACGCAGCAAGCAGAAGAATCGGTTCGAGCGCTATTACGAGACGGCGGCGCAGGAGGGGCCGGCGGTCGAGGAGGATGTGGAACTGGTGATTCCGCCGCCGCCGCAATTGGGAAATCGCACGGTGGAGGTGAGCAATTTGGGAATGGATCTCGCCGGGCGGAAATTGTTCGGCGGCTTCAATTTTACTTTTGCGAATGGACAAAAGGTGGGTGTGGCGGGGCGCAATGGGCTCGGCAAAACGACGTTTCTCCGAATTCTCATTGGCCAGCTTGAGCCGACGGAAGGGACGGTGAAAATCGGGCAGCTCACCAAATTCAATTACGTGGACCAGGGGCGGTTGCAGCTTAACGAGGAAAAAACAGTGCTGGATGAAGTCGCGGACGGCACGGAATTCGTGCAGTGGGGCGAGGCGACGCTTTCGGTGCGTTCTTATCTCAAGCGATTTCTTTTTGCGGATGAGCGCATTTCGACACAGGTCAAACATCTTAGCGGCGGCGAGCGCAGCCGGTTGTTGCTCGCGCGCATCCTCAAGAGCGGCGGAAATTTCCTTATTCTCGACGAGCCGACGAACGATTTGGATTTGGCCACGCTGCGTGTTTTGGAGGAGGCGCTGGTGGCGTTCCCGGGCGTGGTGCTTGTCGTGAGCCACGATCGTTATTTTTTAAATCGCGTGTGCACGGATATTTTGGCGTTCGAAGGTGACGGGCGCATCACGCACAGCGTGGGCGATTACGATTATTATTTGGAGAAACGCAAGCGGGCTGTCGAGCAGGCCAAGGCGTGGGAGAGCGAAGCCAAAAGTGCCGCGAAACAGACGGCCGCACCGGCCAAAGGTGCGAAGTCGCGCAAGCTTTCCTTCAAGGAAACGCGCGAACTCGAGGGAATGGAGGCGCAGATTCAGGGGGTGGAAGCGGAGATTGCGCGGATCGAGGGATTGTTCGCATCGCCGGAATTTCATCGGACGCATGCGACGCAGACGAATCAACTGAACGAGCAACTCGCCGGGGCGAAGGAAAATCTCACGAAGCTTTTTGCGCGCTGGGAGGAGTTGGAGGCGATCCGGCTGGCTTCGGCGTCAAAGGCTGATTGATTCGGCAATCTTTCATTTCCGCGTAAATCGATTGCGCAAGGTTGGATTTGGCGAAACCGATGACTTTCGCGCCTTTGATTCCGAAAAATGTATTCAGTTCGGCGGAGTCATATTTTTCGACGATGGGATAGTGAGCGAAATCTTTCAAAATTTCCACGCGGCTGCCTTCGGACAGATCAGTCGTGATAAGCACGAAATGCAATTTGCTTTTGCTGCGGCGAAGGGTGTCGCGGCCGATCAGCAGGATGCGCGCTTTCAGGACGAAAGGGAAAAGGCGCTCGACGGGTTTGGAAGAAATGGGGTTTGTCATTTTCGAACGGTGGAGATTAAGTGTTTACGCTCGCCCTCACGCCGGCCCTTTCCCCGGGGAGAGGGTGAAATTTTTTCGGGTTCTTGGATGTTCGTTGACCTGTGATTTTATCCAGCATGGGATTTGCGCGCCATGGTGAGTCGGCGAGATGCCCGGTTCCACGCTATGCCACTTTCACTTTCAGTTTGTGGCCTTTGATCTCGCTGCGGTTCAGCTTGGCGATAATTCCCTTCACATGCTCGGAAGCGACGTCCGCGAATAAATGCCGTTCGCGCACGTCCACGGTGCCGACGACTTTGCCAGGCAGACCGGTTTCGCCCGCGACCGTATTGACGATATCGATGGGCGCGATGCCCATTTCTTCACCGATATTCATCCAGAGCCGCGTTTGACCATCCGGCGTGCGACGGCTCGGTTTGGGCGCTGGTTTTTGTTCAACTTTTTTGGGCGGCTCGGAAACCGAGGCCATTATTTCCGCATCGGAATAAGTTTTTTCCGCCGGTTTGTCTTTGGCCTCAGCTTTCACTTCAGGTTTTTGAGAGGTCACGGCGGGCGGAGGTGTGCTCGCGGGCGGAGTTGGCGGAACCGCGCGCACAGGTGGACGTGCTTTAACTGGAGCTTTGACGAAGGCCGGTTCACGCCTGCGGTCGTCAGCGCCAGGGCGCTCATCGCGGCGATTTTCAAAACGGCGGTCGTGGCGTTCGGCGTAGCGTTCGGGGCGTTCTTCGCGCTGCGGAGCCCGTTCCGGACGCGAGCGTTCCTCCTCGCGCGGCGTTTTGGCGGCGGGTGTGCCGTCACCGACTCGCAAGTGATGGAGCAGGGCGGACGCGATGTCGGTGGAACTGAAACCTTCTTCGAGCAGCCGTTCGATAAGATGGTCTTCGCGCTGGAAATCGGTGTTCTGCAGCGTGGCGCGGATTTTATCGAGGAACACATTCGCGCGGGCATCCTGCACTTCGCCGACGGTGGGTGGTTTGCCGCGTTGAATCTTCGTCTTCGTGAAACGTTCGATATTATAAATTTGAAACATCTCGCGGCCGGCTACGAACGAAATCGCGCGTCCACTGCGTCCAGCGCGGCCCGTGCGGCCGATGCGATGCAGGTAATCTTCCACGTCGTAAGGCAAATCGTAATTGAACACGACCTGGACGTCGTCGACATCGATGCCGCGCGCGGCGATGTCCGTGGCGACGAGGAATTCCAGGCCGGACTTGCGAAATTTATTCATCACGCGATCGCGTTGGGCCTGGTTCATGTCGCCGTGCAGACGGTCGGCCATGTAACCCGCGGCTTCGAGATGGTCGACGAGGTCGTCCACCATGCGTTTGGTGTTGCAGAAAATAATTCCGAGTTTGAGGTCGTGGATATCGATGAGCCGCGTGAGCAATTCGATTTTGTAGCGGCGATCCACTTCGTAATAAACCTGCTCGACGGTCGGGACGGTCAGCGCTTTTTGCTCGATGCGCACCTGCTTGGGATCGCGCGCATATTTTGCGATCAACTGCTGAATTGTTTTCGGGATGGTGGCGGAGAAAAAGACCGTCTGCCGCTCTTTGGGTGTGGCTTGAAGAATCAGCTCGATGTCGTCGCGGAAACCCATGTTGAGCATGACGTCCACTTCATCGAGGATGACCATTTTCACGGTTTCTAGCCGGAGCGTGCCGCGGCGCATGTGATCCATGACGCGGCCCGGAGTGCCGATGACGATCTGGGCGCCTTGTTTGAGACCGTAAAATTGGCGCTCGTAGGATTGGCCGCCATAGATGGGCAGGGCCATGACGCCGCGTTTGAAGAGCGCCAGTTTGTGAACCTCCTCGGAGACCTGGACCGCGAGTTCGCGCGTGGGGCAGAGAATGAGGACTTGCACGACGCGTTGCGTGGGATCGGTTTTTTCGATGGCCGGGACGGCGAACGCAGCGGTTTTGCCCGAGCCGGTCTGGGATTGGCCGACGACATCGGAGCCTTGCATGAGCGGCGGGATGGACTCGGCCTGAATGGGCGAGGCCTGTTCGAACCCGAGTTTATCGATGGCCTTCAGCAATTCCGGCGACAGGCCCAATTCCGTGAATAATTTTGATGTCATGCAATTCGTCCAAGGGGAACATAGACCGGCCGAGGACAAAAAGAGAGTTTTTTTAAACCGATGGCAATCGGAGGCAAATGACGAATGACGAATGGACGGTGCCATTCGTCATTCGTCATTTGTCCTTAATATTTTTTCGGATGCTTGCTCTTGTGTTTTTGGCGGTGGCGCCAGGTATCGACGACGATAAAAAGGAAGACCAAAAATCCAATTCCGAAGAGAACCACCACCCCGGGACGATTTTCCCATATTTGCTTAACTCCGTTGGTAAGCTGGGACCAATTCATGTGCTGGGACGATACACTGCGGCTAACGAAAAATAAACTGGGAATTTAACCGACCAACTTTGGCGTATCTCCGGCCGGTATTTGCGTGAAGCCTCCCATCCTGGGCGTATCAGGGAATCGTCCAAACCGCCTGAAGGCGGAGCCACGAACGGAGGAAAATGCGCGCACGACCCGGGGAATAAAAAAGCGGCTCCACTCGGAGCCGCAGTGATTGCCACTCTCAATCACATTACGGTGCCCACTCTACACGATTCCATTTTCGCTGGAATGGGGTGAAACCCTAACCCAATGCGATTACGCGAGGGAAAGCACTGGCACGGAGGGAGTCAAAGCGATCATTTCCGCGGCCGGTTCGGCGACGGGCTCGTCCACGGCGGGCACGGCAGCGTGCTCAATATCGGGATACTCGTGGTTGAGTTCCGCGACGAGTCGGTCAGCTTCCTCTTTCTCAAAGCGTTTGGTTCCCCGGCCTGCGCGGCCGTTTACATTAGACTTCCATTGAATGACGTAACTGTTGTTCATGCTTCTTCACTACAGCCCCGGTGAGGGCAAAAAAAGTGGGTGTAACCCGAAATTGAAATCGGAGGATTAATGGATTTTTGGATGAGCGGATTGACGGGAGGGACGGCATTTGTTGTTTTCATCAATCCATTTATCCATCAATCCAATAATCCAGTTGGTTAGGTGGCGAGCAACTTGCGACACGCCTCGCGAAGTTTTTTCAGCCCGGCCTGGGATTTTGCCTCGATGTAGCAGCGAATCAGCGGCTCCGTGCCGCTGGCGCGGAACGCGACCCATTCGTGGTTCGGCAATAGAAATTTGTAGCCGTCCGTGGTGATGAACTTTTCCACTTTGTAAGGCCCGACGTTGTCCAACCCGGCGCCAAGTTTCGCGAGCAGAGCTTCTTTTTTGTCGGGTGGAATCGAGACGTTGATGCGGTCGCTGTGAAATTCGCCGGTTTTTTTCTCGAGATCTTTCAAAATTCGGCCGAGCGATTTGTTTTCAGTGGCGACGAGTTCCGCCATCAAAAGGCACGCGAGGATGCCGTCTTTCTCCGGCACATGGCCTTTGACGCTTAAGCCGCCGGATTCCTCGCCGCCGACGATGATCGGCTCGCTTTCCATGAGCGCGCCGATGTATTTGAAGCCGACGGGCGTCTCGTGGACTTTGACGCCCAGCAATTCCGCCACGGCATCCACCTGATGGCTGGTCGGAACCGTCCGAACGACCGCGCCGGTCCAGCCGCGGTTTTTTTTCAGATGATACAACGCGAGCGCGAGCACCTGGTTGGGCGTCAGCCACGTGCCGTCCTTGTCCACAATGCCGAAACGGTCGGCGTCGCCATCGAGGCCGAGGCCGATTTGCGCCTTGCCGCTGCGGACGAATTTGCTGACTTCCGCCATGCCTTCGGCGTTCGGTTCGGGATGATGCCCGCCGAAAAGCGGATCGCGTTCGCTGTGAAAAAGCGTGATTTTCGCGCCGGCATCCTCTAGCAACGTGTCGAGATAACCGCGCCCGGTGCCGTACATCAATTCCACGGCGACCTTCAGTTTGGCTTTTTTGATGGCAGCGAAATCCACGAGCTTGCGGAGTTGTTTGAAATAATCGGGCTGCGGATCGATCGTCTTGCATTCGAAGGTGCCGATGACCGCGCCTTTGAAGGTCCAATTTTCCGCCTGCAATCGCGCAATGTTCGCTTCGATTTGTTTGGTGACGTCCGGCGTAGCCGGCGCGCCGTTGCTCGTGGAAAATTTCAGCCCCTGATATTCCGCCGGGTTGTGGCTCGCGGTCATGTTGATGCCGCCGAGCGCTTTTTTGGCGCGGATGGTGTGCGCGATGACCGGCGTGGGCGTGTCGCGATTGCAGAGCAGGGGACTCAGGCCGCTGCGCGCGAGAACTTCCGCGGCGGCGAGGGAAAATTCGCGGCCGAGAAAGCGCGTGTCATGGCCGAGGATGACGATTTTGGAGCCTTGATTCAGTGAGTTTAAATAATCCGCGATGCCCTGCGTGGCGAGCCGGACGTTGTCGAAGGTGAAATCGCGCGCGATGATGCCGCGCCAGCCGGAGGTGCCGAATTTAATAGGTGTCATAGCGTGAAACGTGAAACGTGAAACATGAAACCGAATTCGGCAGTGGGATCCGAATTCACGTTTTGCGTTTCACGTTTCAGCCGAAATCAACTCTTCCAGTCAAACGCGTGTTTTTTAAGCGCGTAAATGTAACCGACGAACAAAATCACCAGGAACGAAATCATGGAGCCGAAAATCGCGGCGGCATTTTCCACCAGCATTTGCTTGTAAACCACGGCCCACGGGTAGAGGAACACGACTTCGATATCGAACAGGATGAAGAGCATCGCGACCAGGTAAAATTTCACCGACATGCGCGGGCTGCCTTCGCCAATAGGCAGCATGCCGCATTCGTAGGCGGTGTCTTTGATTCCGGGGCGGCGGCCCTTTTTGCCGAGCACGACGGACATGATGAGCATGCCGAACGCGAAGCAAATCGCTAACACAATCAACATCAGAACCGGTATATATTGGTTCAGTTGGGTCTGTTCCATTCAACGAATTTAAAATGTGCCGCCGCTTTGGCAAGTGGAATCAATGTGCGGGTTAATTGAGTTAAATGGGTCATTGGTTAAATAAGGCGCTGGCATGTGCATCCTCCACGCTCCCACCGCGAGCGGAAATCTTCTTATCCAAACGCGGTTTCATATAAAACGCTGATTTACCCGCCCGCAAAATGCAACTAGGACCAAATCACTGGCGCGGTTCATCGCGGATTTGAAAAAATGGCGCCGGTGATTCATCAACTGAAAGCTAAGTGAATTAACCGCAAAGAACACAAAGTGCACAAAGAATTGGGAATCTTTGCGCTCTTTGCGGTTGAAACCTTTCCGGCGGTGTCAGACCAGGTTAATGAAAATCGTAGGAGCGGCTCGCCACGGAGGGGTCGTAAGAGAGTCGTTCGATGCGTTGGGCTTTCACGTGGATGACACCGTCGCTTTGTTGCAGGCGGCCTTCGATGAGCAGAAAGGGTTCTTCGGTGATGACGAGACGGTTGGCTTCGAACATGGGCGGGGTGACGATGGCATTGCTGATGCCGGTTTCGTCTTCGAGGCTGATGAAAACAAATCCCTTGGCGGTGCCGGGGCGCTGGCGGCAGATGACGTTGCCGGCGATGCGCACGTTGCTGCCGTGCTTTGCCGTGGGCAAATCCGCTGCGCGCAAAATCCCTTTGAGTTTCGGACGCAGCAGCGCCATCGGATGCACGCCGGTGGTCAAATGCATCCCGGCGAAATCCGCCTGGATGCGCTCGGGATAAGTCATCGGCACCAGCGGCGAAATGAGTTCTTTTTCGCGGCGGTCGATGGCGGCGGTGGTTTTTGATTTTATTTCCTCGAATAAATCATCCTGCCGCAACGGCTGCTCCACTTCCCACAGCGCATGGCGTCGATGCACGGCGAAACAATTCAGTGCGCCGATTTCGGCGAGCGTGCGCAATTCGTCTTGGTTCAGCCGCGCGCGGCGTTTGAAATCGAGCAGCGAAGCAAACGGCGCGCGTTCCCGTTCCTTGACCAACCGGGCGACGCCAGGCGCGCTCAACACTTTTACCACCCGCAAGCCGAGGCGGATGGAAAAATATTCGTCGCGATTGATGGTGCAGTCCCAATCCGATTGCAGGACGCAGACGGGCAGAAATTTTACGCCGTGGCGTTGACCGTCCTTGATCAACGTGGCGGAGGAATAAAATCCCATCGGCTGATTGTTCAAGAGGCCGGCGTAAAATTCCGGAGCGCGATGCGCTTTGAGGTAAGCCGAGGCGTAAGCGAGGTGCGCAAAGCTGATGGCATGTGATTCCGGGAAACCATAAAGCGCGAAAGAGCTGACGGTCTTGATGATGTCTTCAATGAGCGCGTCCGAATGGCCTTTGCGCTGCAGGGCCTGGCGCAATTTTATTTTCACGCCATCCATTTTCTTTTCGGAGCGATGAAAACTCAGCGCGCTGCGCAATTCTTCCGCTTCGGCGCCGGTGAAATCCGCCATGACCATCGCCATCTTCAACATTTGCTCCTGGAACAAGGGCACCCCCAGGGTTCGTTCCAAGACGGGGCGGAGGTCTTCGTGATAGCACGGAATTTTTTTGGGATCCGCGCCCAACTCAACTTGTTTGCGGCGGCGCAGGTAGGGATGCATCAAATCGCCCTGGATCGGCCCGGGGCGAACGATGGCAACTTCGATGACGAGATCGTAAAATCGGGTGGGTTTCATGCGCGGCAAGGTGGCCATTTGCGCGCGGCTTTCGATTTGAAACAGGCCGACGGTGTCCGCCTCCTGCATCAGGGCGAATGATTGAGGATCGTTTTCCGGCAATTTCGCGAGATCGACCGGGCGGCCCAGGTCCTGGGTCAGCTTCACGGTGTCCTGCAGCACGGACATCATGCCGAGCCCGAGAAAATCCACTTTGATGATGCCGAGGTCCTCGCAATCGTCCTTGTTCCACTGGGCCACGACGCGGTTGGGCATGGAGGCGTTTTCCAAGGGAACGATCTGGTTGAGTTTTCCCTGGCAAATAATCATGCCGCCGGAATGCTGGCCCAGGTGCCGGGGCAAACCGTGGAGAGACTGGCAAAGCCGGACAAACGCTTCGGCGCGCGGGTGGGTTTTGGGCAGCCCGGATTTTTCCATTTGCGCGGACAGATCGAGCGTATGCGGAAAATCTCCGTTGGCGTAAAGATTGGAAAAGCGGTTCAGCACGTCATTGGTCAGATTCAATGCTTTGCCCACTTCGCGCGCGGCGCTGCGCCCGCGATAGGTGATGACGTTGGCAGTCATGGCCGCGCCGTGTTTGCCGTAGCGTTGATAAATTTCCTGGAGAACTTTTTCGCGCCGGTCGCCGCTGGGCAAATCGATATCGATGTCCGGCCAGTGATTTTTGCGGCCTTCGGTGAGGAAGCGTTCGAAGAGCGTTTCAAAACGAAGCGGATCCACGGCGGTAATGCCCAGGCAGAAACAAACCGTGCTGTTGGCGGCGCTTCCGCGGCCTTGCGCCATGATATCGTTTTGCCGGCAAAATTCCATGATGTCCCAGACGATCAGAAAATACCCGGCGACTTTCAGCTTTTGAATCAACGCCAGTTCGGTTTCCAGTTGGCCGCGAACCTTGGCCGGGACTTCGCCGTAGCGTTTTATCGCGCCGGCAAAGGCTTTTTCCCTTAAAAAAGAATCCATGTTGTGGCCGTCCGGGACGGAAAAAACCGGGAACTCATACCCCAAATTTTCCAGCGTGAAATCCAATTGCCCGGCGAGATGCAGCGTGTTTTTAATCGCCTCCGGCAGATCACGAAACAGTTCGTGCATGGGACCGGCGTTTTTTAAATGGCGTTCGCTGTTTTGCTCCAGCAAGGTCCCGGCGGCATCCAAGTGGGTGTGGTTTCGGATGCAGGTGAAAACATCCAGAACCGGGCGTTCCACTTCCGAGGAATAAAGCACGCCGTTGGTGGCGAGCAGGGGAAGATGAAAGCGGCGCGCGACTTCAACAATGGCCTGGTTGAGCCGTTCCTCGCCGCGGATTCGGTGGCGCTGGATTTCGACAAACACACTGTCGCGGCCAAAAATGTTGACCAGGCGCGCCATCGCTTCGGCTTCGCCGCCGCCCGGTCGCCTGCGGGAATTCAATGCTTTCACCAGGGGGCCGTCGGCGTCGCCGGTGAGTGCCACCAATCCTTCCGCGAATCCCCGCACTTCCTCCCAACGCACTTTGCATTTCCCTTTTTCATTTCGCAAATGTGCGGAGGTCAAGAGCTGGCAAAGATTTTTATAACCGGTCCGGGATTTTACCAATACCGGAAGGATGCCGCCGTCTTCCATCGTCAGTTCCGCGCCGACAATCGGACGAACGCCAAGTTTGCGGGCCTCGGTGAAAAACCAGGGCGCGCCATAGACGCCATCGCGATCGCAGAGCGCCATGGCGGGCATTTGCAGGTGCGCGGCGCGCTGAGCCAGTTGTTCCGGCGTGGAGGCCCCACGCAAGAAGCTGAAGGCGCTGCGGGAATGGAGTTCGATGTAACTCATGCCGGGTAAGCTCCAAGCACCAAGCTCCAAGGTCCAGAGAAGCACCAAGCTTCAAACATCCAATCAACATCCGAGCTCTGCTCATTTGAAGCTTGAGATTCGAAGTTTCTCTGGAGCTTGGATGTTGGTGCTTGGAGCTTTTTCAACAGGAGCTTAATCATAAATTCCTTCCACAAAGCAGCCTTCCGCCGAGCGGAAAATCCGGAACAACGAGCCATCGGAAGTTTCCACGTCCCATTCTTCGCGCGCCCATCGGCCGGCGTCCCACCAATTGCCGGAGCTGAAAAAGGGACCGCGCGTTTCCTTGATCGCGCCGGTAAAAACTTCGCTGCGCAGCAAAACTGGTTTGTCATCGCGGAATTCAATATGCGAGGAGAGGGGCGGGCGGAAACGGCGGAGTTGTAGCGCAGGCTTTCCAGCCTGCGGGTTCACCGGACTTTCCAGTCCGGTGCTCCGGCGGGCGACTGGAAAGTCGCCCGAACCCGCAGACAGGAATGTCTGCGCCACGTGGAAGGCGTCAGGCTTGTGGGTGGCTTCCAGTTGCGGGGTGCCGACACGGTCGGAGCCGCATAAGGCCGTGAGGCGCGCGGCGGTTTCGGCGAATTGATTCGGATCGCGCAGCGTGCTTTCAAAGAGCCCGAATTGTTTGCCTTCCGGCTTGGTGGGTTTTGCCGCGAGCCGAAGCGAGATGATCGGCGCATCGGTGCGCACGGTTTCCAGATGCGTTTGCAGCATGCGGAAGAGGACGTCGATATTGCCGGTGGGCGCGGGAATTTTGAACACGCGCTCGTATTTCGCACCGGCGGACAGGCCGAGTTGCAGATGAAATTCCGCGATGACGAGATAAATCAATTCCAGCCGGCGCGAGAGTTGTTCGACCAAACGGCGCAGCACGAACAACAGAGGTTCGGCGGTTTCAATCTCGTTTTCGAACTCCAGGTATTCGGAAAAATCTTCGCTTGGTATAACGAGTTTCAGCGGGCGCGGGGAATCCGGCGAAACGCGGTTGAATAATTCCGCAGCTTCGGGGCCGAGACGCTCGGTGACATTGTCTTTGCCGAGGGCCAGCAGTGCGCCGACGGTTTCGATGCCCCAGCGGTGGAGGATGGTGAGAATTTCGGGCGACGGCTCGAGAGAGGAAAGGGGGAAGGATTCCAAATATTTTTCCTGGGAACATCCAACATCCAACATCGAACAACCAACATCCAATGAATGTTCGGATTGAGCACCATTGGATGTTCGATGTGGGATGTTGGATGTGGGATGTTTTTGAGAAAGAGAAAGAATGGAGTCGGCCGCGCGCGCGGCCAGCAGGGCCAGTTCCGGCGTTACCGCGAGTCCGATTTTTGCGGCCAGATTAAATTGCGCCAGGATCTCGATGATTTTTTGCGCCCACTCTTCGGTGCTGCCGTGGGAATCGAGGGCAATGCCTTTCAGTTCGATGGTGCAAATGCCGGGCGCGGTGGCTTCGATGTTCGGCGAAAAGGCGTAGGCGGTTTGCAGCAGGACTTCCGTGGCGGATTCCTCCTGCGCAGGGGAGCGCGGTTTGATGATGAGTTCCGCGCAGCGAGCCATCGCCTGGCTGGCGGTCAAGCCTTCGCCTACGCCGCAGGAGTGCGCGGCGGAGGTTAATTGCGTGATGACCGACTTGGTGGCCTGGGGATCAACCAATGCGATCGGGCGAGAGCGCAAATCCGGATCATGCCGCAGAACGGCTTGCAGGGAAAAGTTGGGGATGAAGATGACGGCGAACATGGATGCCTTCTCATCACGCCGATTGCGACTCCAATTCGCGGTTTTCGCCAAAACGGCGGGCTTCGGTGACGTCCAGTTTCAATTCGCTCAACAATTCCTGTGGCTCGCGGTCCAGCGCCTGAATGGAAAATCGTGAGCGCAGGGTGATCCGCACTTGCGCGGGCGCGACCATCGGGCGCGGCGCCATCACCACGCAAACGGCAGAGGTTTGTTCGAGCAACCGTTGAAAGCGATACCAGGTCGTGGCGGGAATTTTGCGCAGTTGCGCGGCGGGATTCGACGCGAGATCGAGCAGCACGAGGGGCAAATTGCCGTCGCGCAGGAGCAAATCCGCGGCTTTCAAAGCGTCCGCGGCGCCCCGGCAACGCACCCACAGCAAACGCGACAAATCTTCGCCCAGTTGCGTGACATCAAGCGAATCCTGGCCGTCGATGACCGCGGTGAATTTATTTTCGCCGAGGGCGCGATGAATCAAGGCGGTCATCAGGAGCGTGGCGCCGGCGCCCGGGCGTTCGGCGACGATTTCCGCCAGGGCGCCTTTGTGCAAGCCGCCGCGCAGGGGGCCGTCCAATTGCGGCACGCCGGTGGGCCAGAAGGTGTGTTTCGCGGTGGATAATTCATCCGCCCGCGTGCGCAGCCCGGGGAAACGTTCCGCCAGGAGTTGTCGCAATTCGATGATGTTTGCCGCGGGCATAGTCGGTCTTCATAATTCTACTCCGCACGGCGAAGCAGGCAAAGGAAAACACTACGGACACCTTAAAAAATTGGGTCGGACAAAGGTTGTCCAAGCGGCGGAGCGGCGAAGGGATTAAATGGATTGGTGGATAAATGGATTATTGGATATGCGCGCGAAACGTCGGACACAATAATCCATCCATCCAACAATCCATCGCCCCATTAATCCCTTTGCCCTTTGGCCCGGGCTGAACTATAACCACCGCGTGCCTGACGAGTTTGCAAGTCCTATCAACGCCAGCACTCGCATTTGCGCGGTGTATGGGTTTCCCATCCGGCATTCGGCGTCGCCCGCGATGCAAAATGCCGGAATCGCCGCGCTGGGTTTGAATTGGCGCTACCTTGCCTGCGAAGTGGCCCCGGAAACGCTGCGTGCCGCCATTGAAGGCGCGAAGACGATGCGATTCGTGGGAATGAATCTCACCGTGCCGCACAAACTGCTGGCGGTGGATTTCGTGGATGCGTTCGATGAATCCGTGAAAAACTGGGGCGCGGTGAACACGGTGCGCATCGAGGGCCGCGATAAAAACGGCGTGTGGCTGCCGATTTACGAGTTTACCGACACGCAACCGGACAAAATTCGCGCGCAAGGGTTCAACACGGATGCGGATGCGATCACGCGTTCGCTGCATGAGGATCTGGGCATTCAATTGGCCGGTGCGCGGGTGTTGTTGCTGGGCGCGGGCGGGGCGGGGCGGGTGGCGGCGCTGAAATTGGCCGCGGAGAATGTGGCGGAATTGTTTTTGGTCAATCGCACGCATTCGAAGGCCAGCGCGGTCGCGGCGGAAATTCGTCGGCGCCATATGAACGTGAAAATTCAAGTGGGCTACCCGCGCGGCGAGGTCGATTTGTGCCTGAATGCCACGTCGTTAGGACTTTCGCCCAGTGATTCCCTGCCGTTTGATAACAAACAATTCTCATTGCGGCAGGCAATGGCGGTTTATGACATGATTTATCGCCCGGCGGAGACGCCTTTTTTAGCGGCGGCGAAGGCGGGTGGCAGCAGGATTGCTAACGGTTTGGGTATGCTATTATATCAAGGCGCCAAAGCGCTGGAGATCTGGAGCGGTAAAACGGCGCCGATTGCCATTATGCGCGACGCGTTGATCAAGGAAGTCTATCGCCAATGATACACGGACTCACGACTGTGGACTGTGGGCTGTGGGCTGTGGACTATGGACCGCAACTTTTTGCGTCGGCAGGGTTTTTCAATAATATGTTCGACCCGAACATCTGGTCGCGGGTGCCGTTTCATTTCTGGTCGCTGGCGTTCTTTGTTTTTGGGTGCAACATCGGAAGTTTCCTGAATGTTTGCATTCATCGCATGCCGCTGGGGCTGAGCGTCGCCTCGCCGCCGTCGCATTGCCCGCACTGCAAGTATTCGATTCCGTGGTATTTGAATATCCCGCTGGTGACGTGGCTTTGGCTGGGAGGCAAATGCAGGAACTGCGGCGCGCCGATTTCCGGGCGGTATTTCCTGGTGGAATTCCTGACGGGCGTGATTTTTCTGGCGTGCTGGAATGTGGAGGGCCACCAGTCGGCGATTCTAGCGCTGGTGTATTGCCTGTTCCTCGCGGGATTGATCGTGGCGACGTTCATCGATTTCGAGCATTTCATCATTCCGGATGAAATCACCATTGGTGGCATGTTTGTAGGGCTGGCAATTTCGATTTTATTTCCGGTCGTGCATGGGGATGGAAATTCGCTCAGCGAATTGTTGAGGGACCGGTTCGATATCAATGTCACCAACCCGCGACTGTTGAGCGGATTGGAAAGCCTTTTGGGAATCGCGGTGGGGGCGGGATTGATTTACGCCATCGTGCGCTTGGGCAAATTGCTTTTCGGCCGGCAGACCATTGAAATCGCTGAATCGGAAAAAATCGTTTTCAGCGAAACGAGCATTTTCCTGGGCGGCGAGGAAATTCCCTACGACGAATTGTTTTATCGCCGATCGGACATGGTCACATTGCAGGCGCAGACGCTGGAATTGGCGGATCGGTGTTATCGTGACGTGCGAGGTACAGTTGACGGCGCAGAAGCTGCGCATCGGCGAGGACGAATTTGATCCGGAGCTGGTGCCGCACATGGAAGCGGCGAGCAAGGAAGTGGTCCTGCCGCGGGAGGCGATGGGGTTTGGCGATGTGAAATTCATGGCGGCGATCGGCGCGTTTCTCGGCGGGCAGGCAGTGGTGTTCTCATTGATGATCAGTTCGGTGATCGGGTCGGTGGTGGGGCTGCTGCTGATTTTATTCCGAAAACGCGAATGGTCCCAGCGGCTGCCATACGGGCCTTACATCGCGCTGGCGGCGGCGATTTGGATTTTCGGCGGCAAACATCTTTTCGAGATGTGGTTTGCGCCGCGATAGGGAATGGCTCGGAGCTTTTCCGGAAACCCTTTTGCCTATTGCAACTGCAGGTAAACGCGCGGCCCCTCGGTTTTCAGACTGCCGGCTTTGGCTTCGGTGAGGAACAGGCGTTCGGCTTCCACTTTCCCAGTTTGGAAAATATATTCGCGAACGGCTTTGGCGCGCTCGGTGGCGAGTGCTTGAAAATCCTGGTCCGAAATCGACACGCTGTTTAGCAACGCGAGTTCGTAAGGATCGGTGGTTGTCGCTGACGAATCGGTAGCGATTGATTGAGATGCAACTGCGGGTGTTTTGTCTCGCGCCATGAGTTGGGTCGCGCCGCGCTCGGGAGTTTTTCGGGAGGCGGACGCTTGCGGCGTGGGCAGTGCCGGCGTGCCGGTGTTCGTGACGATCAAGCCTTTCGATAAATAATCCGCGTAAAGCTTTTGCACGAGATCGGCGCGTTCTTCGGGGGCGATGGCGACCTGGTCGGGCGTGATGGCTTCGCGATCGGTTTTGCGCATCGCCTGCCATTTTTGGGCGCGCAATTGTTTTTCGAGGAACCGCCCGCGCAACGCGGTGATGTCGGCGTTCGTGTCCACGCTGCCGGTGATTTCCAATTGCAAACCGGGGCGTTCGTAAAGTGCCTTGACGAGGACATCGAGCTTTTCCTTGCTGGCAGGAGTCAACTCAGTGCTGCCCGCGGGAAATTCGTCATAGCTGATGTCCTGATTCTTATTGCCGAACATCGCTCCGAGGACGGCGAAGGGCGACGTGATGGCTTTCTCGACGATGTTCCATACCGCGCGGCTGATGACTTTGTGCAAACGAAATTGCGGGTCGTCGAGGCTGCCTTCAATCGGCACGTCGAGGACGATTTTTCCATTTCGATCTTTCAAAATCGCGATGCCGAGCCGGACGGGCAGGTGAGTCGCGTCGGGGCTGTTTACTTTTTCGCCGAAGGTGAACTGGTCGAGCGTGATGACGTTTTCCGATTTCAAATTGCGCCCGTGCAAATGATAAGCGAGCGCGACGTTCAGTTTTCCCTTGGCGATGCGGTACCCCGCGAATTTTCCGGAATAAGGACTCACGCCGGTGAGGTCGACGTCGTTCACTGCGATCTTGATTTCATTCGTTTGATCTATGCTGAAGGGATTGATGACGCCGGTGATGGCGACGGGCCCGACGTTGTCCACCTTGGCGTGCAGGTTCACGTCCGCGTGCTGCAATTCCTCCGAAGAAATGCCGGCGATCGTGCCGCTGATTTGCTGAATGGACATCCTGACGTTCGGCGTGATGGAATGATCGGCGAAATCGGTGCTGGTGTTGGTAATCGTAATCGTGCCGACAGTCAGCTTGCGAATGGGCAAATCGGCCAGCGCGTTGGTGGAGACGATGCGATCGCCGGCGAGCAATGTTTTTTTGGATTTGGACGCGTCCGCTTTGGTTTCCGCTTCAGTGGTCGTGTTCGTCAGCGGATTGGGAATGCGCAGGGCGGCGAGAATGTTGATCGCGCGATTGGTTTCGATGGCGAGATTCGCGTAGGCATGATTGACCGCGATGTCCTTGATGGCGACGACGGGCGGATTCAGGTTGGCGTCGATCCCGGAAATGTGGACGGAATCCCATTTCAATAGCGGCTCATTGAGGACGCCGTCGACGGTATTGAAATCGTTCAACCAGGTTTCGCCGGCGAACGTGACGTCCGGCAGGGAACCGGGTGGCGAGCGAAAGCGGATTTTTCCGTTCATGCCGAGTTTGCTGCCGATGATGAACACGCTGAGCCGGGAATCGAGATAGGGATCGAGCGGATGCAGGTCGAGGTTGTCGAAGGCGAGATCAATGTTGACGGTGGGCGGCGACAGAGACGCGTCAATGGTCGTGCGCAAATTGCCGTTGGTGTTCCAGCGCAATGAAACCGCCGTGGTCATGTTCGTGAGCGGCAGGTTGGAGAGATTCGTGGCGTTGACCATGATTTGGTCGAGTGTCAGGCGCGCCGGACGGTCATTGGCCAAATCCTCGAGGCTCACGGTGCAATTGCTCAAGGACAGCGTGCCGATGGAGGCGGCGAGGGAGTTGGTGACTTTTGAAAGCGAGGCGACGCTGTTGGTCACCGATTCCAGCAGGAGAAGAATCGCGTTGCTCGTGTTGGTCGTCTGGGCCGGCGTGGGTGCGGCAACCGTCACTGGGGTAGCGGTCACCGTTGGCGTATCGCGTTTGACGGCAAGCGTTGCGCCGGAAATCTCGATTTGATCGATGCGCACGGCCAGTTGTTTGGTTGGACCGGCGGGCGCTTTCGTTTTGGGCGCGGAATTCGTGGAAAATTTTGCCAGGATGTCGGAGAAATTAAACGAGCCATCGCTGTTCATTTGGACGTGAACGAACGGTTGCGAGGTTCGAAGTTCTTTGAAAACCCAGGTGTGGCCGAAGAGTGACGTGACTTGAAAATTTCCATAGGCTTCATTGAAGGAGAAAAAGGGATCGCCATTCTTTTCCTTGATGAGCACGCCGCGGAGGGTCGCGGAAAACGCGAACGGATTCAGCTTCACCTGCTGAATGGTGACGTCGCGGCCGAGTTGCTGGGACAATTGCTTGACGGCGACGGAGCGAACGATGGGCGGTGCGATAAAAAATCCGACGATGGTGTAAACGAGGAAAAGCCCCATCGCCCAAAACAACAGCTTGCGGAGCCGCCGCGGCTTGCGGGCCGGTGCGGGCGAGATCGGTTTATTCATCGGCGCCTATTCGCACTGCGCTTTTTGGCGCAGCGCGTGGTCAATCAGCACGAGCGCGGTCATCGCTTCGACCATCGGCACGGCGCGCGGGAGCACGCAGGGATCGTGGCGGCCGCGGGATTTCAGAGTCGTGTTCTTGAAATCAACGTCCACCGTGTCCTGCTCCACCATCACGGTCGCGACCGGTTTGAACGCGGTGCGGAAATAAATCGTTTCGCCGTTGGAAATGCCGCCCTGGATTCCACCGGAGCGGTTGGTGGTCGTGTAAACCTTGCCGCCTTTGGCGCGGAAAGCATCGTTGTGCTGCGTGCCGGTGAGCAGGATGCTCGAAAAGCCGGAGCCGATTTCGAATGCCTTGGAAGCAGGCAGGCTCAACATTGCTTTGGCGAGATCAGCCTCAAGCCGGTCAAACACCGGTTCGCCCCAACCGGCGGGGACTCCGCGCGCAACACCCGTCACGATGCCGCCGACGGTGTCGCCGGCGCGGCGCATTTTTTCGATCAGCCGGATCATTTTTTCCGCAGCCGCGGCGTTCGGGCAGCGAACGATGTTTGATTCGATGTCGGCGAATTTCACTTTGTTCGGGTCGATCTCGGCCGAAATTTTTTGCACTTGCTGGACGTAGGCGAGGATTTCCACGCCGTAGCGTTCGCGCAATATTTTTTTGGCGATCGCACCGGCGGCGACGCGTCCGATGGTTTCGCGCGCGCTGGTGCGGCCGCCGCCTTGCCAACTGCGAATGCCGAATTTCGCCTGATAAGTATAGTCCGCGTGGGACGGACGAAATTTGGTGGCCATTTCGGTGTAGGCCTCGGGGCGCTGGTCTTCGTTGCGCACCCACATGGAGATGGGCGTGCCGAGGGTTTTGCCTTCGAAGGTGCCGGAGAGAATTTGGACGCGGTCGGCTTCCTTGCGCGGTGTGACAATTTTTGATTGACCGGGCCGGCGGCGATCGAGGTCGGGCTGGATGTCCGTTTCCGTCAACGCGAGGCGCGGCGGGCAGCCGTCGACGACGACGCCAACGCCGCCACCGTGAGATTCACCCCAGGTAGTGATGCGGAACAAAGTCCCAAACGAATTTGCCATGACGAAAGTTTAAGGGCCTCGGTTTAAGATTCAACAACCAACATCGAACATCCGACAACCAACATCCAATGGCGGTGGAGCGCCCCCAAAGGGTGTTTAACAAAATGCCGTGGGTAGTAGAGCGCGGAACTTGAAGCCTCTTCATCGGCTCGAATTTTTCGATCTTTCGCTTTTCTATTGAACGCCGAATCCTTTGCTCTTTGACCACATCGCTGCTCCTCCGGCGAACGACACAACTACAGTTCTCTGGCCAGAATTTGTGCTTGAGAATTCAAATGTCCAACCTCGTCCATCTCCTCCTGGACTGGGAAAGCCCGTAATCAGTTCTTTGCAGTTTGCACTCACGCAGTAGAAAAGATTCGTTTCGTCTCCAAGCCGTTTCATCGCTAAAACATATGCTTCGGACAACGTAAGAGCCGGGGGAGTTTTCTCGTTGTATGCTACCGTTACCGAAGTGCTGCGCCGAGGCGGCCAAATCGTATTATTGCTCAACTGAGCTGAAACTATTGTTACTATAGATATCAACGTGAAAAAGAGTATTTTTTTCATAGCATGGCAGGCGACGTTAATAGTTTCGCAATGCTGTTGGATGCGGCGGCGGGGCGGTGGAGGAGGGGGCGGGGATGCCGTCGATGGTGGTCGGTTCCATGAATTCGACGCGGGTGCCGTCCGGGTCGTAGATATTCAGTTGGCGTTTGCGGTTGATGCCGGTCTGGATTTGCAACGGACGCGTGTAATTTATTTTTGCGGCGCGTTCGGTGAGGATGGCTTTGGTTTTTTCGATGTCGGGGACTTCGAGGCAAAAATGATGGGCGCCGCCCCGTTTGTCCGGTGCGGGCAGTTCGGAGTAGAGCATTAACTCCAGAAAATCCTTCCCGTCCGGCACCTGCTCGTGGACCCAGTTGAGTTGATTCGTCGTGCGGGTGCCGCGCCAGATTTCTTTGAAGCCAAGAATGTCGCCGTAGAATTTTTGCGACGCGGCAAGGTCGCCAACAAGAATGCCCATGTGCGGAATGTGTGTGGAGAGACGCGTGTCGGGCATGAACTTGCCTTGGTTGAGCATCGTCCAGCCGTCGGGTTCGTATTGGACGATTTCCACCATGTGACCATCCGGGTCTTTGATGGTGTAATTCTTGTTTCCGATTTTGCCTTTGGCGGTTTTGTCGGGCACGGCCACGCCGCGAGCCGCGAGGTAGAGTCGCAGGGCTTCGGCATCTTCGGTTTCGAGCGCGACGTGATACAGGCGATCGGAGCCCGCCTCGGTTTCGGGAAAGAGTTCGATGCTTTGGTGATCGTTGATCTTGATCCAGGTCAAATGAATCGTGCCGTCCTGATTGGTAAGCGAATACGGCTCGGCGAAACCGAGAAAGTCTTTGTAAAACGCGCGCGATTTTTCCAGGTCATGCACATACAACGCCATGTGCGAAAGGCCAACGATGGGCGGACGTTTTGGGACCTCAGCGGCGGGCAATGGCCGCAGCGGAGCGAGCGCGAGCAGTAGCGCGAGGATGCAAGGGTGTTTCATTTTGGTGCAGGGGTGTGGTTTTTCGTTAAAGCTGTGGTGGATGGCTCAGAACAACTTAGGAAACAAGGGCTTGGAGTTTCAATGGATTTTTTCGATGGCAAAAAGTTTGCTTGCGTGTATTGGGAATAGCGTATTGTTTGCGCAAAACCTCGATCCAATTCATTCTATCTTATGAGCGAAAAAATCGGTTTTGTCGGCGTCGGGCGCATGGGTTCCAACATGGCGCGGCGATTGAAGGAATGCGGCTACACGATTTCGGCAATTTACGATATTCACGCGCCCACGGTGCAGGCGCTCGCGCAGGAATTGGGCTGTGTGGCGGCGGATAATTTAAAGCAAGTCACCGGGCTTTCGAATGTGATCATCACGGTGGTCACGGATGATGCGGCGATGAAAAGCATTTACCGGGGCGGATTGTTGACGCGCGCGAAGGGAAAGTTGTTCATCAATTGCGCGACGATCACCCCGGATGTGCATCGCTGGGTGAGCGCGCGGGCGGAAAAGAAAGGCGCGCAGGTGCTGGAAGCGTGCATGGCGTCGAGCATTCCGCAGGCGCGGGAGGGGAAGCTTTATTTGATGTGCGGCGGGACGTCAGGGGCGTTCGAGCGTGCGCGGCCGATTTTGGAAAAGTTGAGCGCGTCCATGTGCTATTTGGGCTCCGCCGGGAAAGCAGCGGAAATGAAAGCGCTCGTCAACATGGTGATGAACATCAACACGGCGGGGCTTGCCGAAGGCTTGGGGTTGGCGGATGCGCTCGGGTTGGACCTGACGATGGTGCGGGAAATTTTTTCGCAGACGGGCGCGGCGTCGCAGGTGCTGCGGACGGACGGCGAGGACATGCAGAATCGCGAGCATTCGTGTTTTTTCTCGGCGGCGCACGCGGCGAAGGACTCGGGCATCGCGCTGAAATTGGGAAAGGAGGCGGGACTCAATTTGCCGCTCGCGGCCGCGACCAAGAAACAATATTCGCGCATGGTGAGCGAGGGCTTGGGCGATTTGGACAAATCGGGCGTCGCGGAGCTGACGTTTAAGGAGCGGCATCAGGGCAAGGGGTAAGCGCTGGATCTGGGGATTAAATATGCTTTGTAGAAACCAATTTGTCGCGAAGCGACGGCGGAAATTAGCCAGCCACGCAGTGGCTGGAGATATTGGCGTCACGTCACGTCCTGAAAGGACGGTGGAGACGATGCGCTTTTCCAATGTCCTTTCAGGACATCGCCCTAACCTCGCCATACCAGCCACCTTGTGGCTGGCTAATAACCCGAACGGGTAGTTGTCAATGAGTTGGCGTTTCTGGAAGCTGGATGGCACATTGCTATATTGCCACCAACTTTCAGCCTATTAAGGGATTCGTTTCGATGAAATTCTGCCGCGTTATTCTTCTCGTTCTATTGTTCAGTGCGACCAAAGTTTTTGGTGCGGCGCCGGCCGGTTATTATCTGGTGTGGTCGGATGAATTCAATGGTTCGACGCTCGACACGACGAAATGGGATTACTGGCTTTTGGGCAATCGGCGCGACGCGGTGAACACGACCGCGGCGGTGGCGGTTACTGGAGGCAATTTGGTCATCTCGACCTACACTTCGGGCGGCGTCAACTACACGGCGATGATCGCGAACGATCAAAAATTTCGAACGAAATACGGCTATTGGGAATCGAGCGTGAAGTGGGGCGACACGAACGGAATGTGGTCCGCGATCTGGATGCAATCGCCCACCATGGGCGCGAACATCGATGACCCGTTCACGTCCGGCTCGGAAATCGACATCGGGGAACATCGCTACGTCGACGGCTCGGGAAATTCCATCGCGAACCAGATTCAGCCAAACGTGCATTGGAACGGTTACGGCTCGGATGCGCGCAGTTCGGGCGGGAATAATTACGGCAGCGGACTCGCGACGGGTTTTCACACCTACGGCTTTTTGTGGACGCCGACGGATTACACGATTTCGATCGATGGCAGCAATGTGCGCAATTGGAATTTCGCGGTGAACGGCGTGCCAGTGTCGCGCAGCACGGAGTGGATGATTTTCAGCAGCGAGGTGGATGACACGTCGACGACCTGGGCGGGACAGATTCCGGCGGGAGGTTACGGCGCTGCCGGAGCGAGCGGCGTGAAAATGTCGATTGATTACGCGCGGTATTATGCGCCGACGTCCTCGATCTTTTGGACGGGATCCAATTCGCTGGCGTGGAATGACAACGCGAATTGGATTGAAGCGAATCCATTGGGCACGGCAAGCGACGTCACCTTTTCCTATTTGAGCGGAAACAATCTGACCACCACGCTGGGCGCCGACACGACCATCGACAGTCTGACCGTGCTGGACATGAACAACGCGCTCTCGATCAGCGGCAATACGCTGACGATTGGCGCCGGAGGCATCGACACAACGTCTGCCAATCACAGTGTGAATCTGAATTCGATCGTCAACCTGGGCGCGGCGCAGAGTTGGCAAATTGGTCCGGCGTTCCCGGTGAACGTGAACAGCAATCTCACCGGGTCGGCTGCGCTGACGAAGGTGAACGCCGGTACTTTGAATCTCAATGCGTCGAACAGTTTCAGCGGCACGCTTTTTGTGGACTCGAACGCGGGCGGGATTTTGAGCGATGGCAAGGTGGTCATCGCCAATCCGAATGCGCTCGCCCACGCGGCATCGCCCATCCAAATTCGCAACGGCAACAGTTGCAGTTCGACGCTGGCTTTCAGCGGCGGCAATATCAATCTGACCCAACAAATCCAAATGGCGTGCCGCAACAACACAGTGGCGTGCCTGGAAAATATTTCGGGCACGAACACTATTTCGGGAAACATTTTGATCAAGGAGGGTGGCTCGAACGCCGTGATTCAGTGCGATGCGGGGCAGTTCAACATTGCGGGAAACATCGCTTACAATGGCAGCTTGGTGGGTAATCGCGCGTGGAATTTTGTTTCGACGGGCACGAACGTTGTTTCCGGCCTGATTCCCAATGCCGCGAGTGGTTCGATCATATCCATTTCACAGAGCGGGACGGGCGCACTGGTGTTATCCAACGCAAATACGTTTGCGGGCACAACGCGAATTCTTTCAGGCACACTTCGACTGGGCAATGCCAACGCGCTGCAATCGAGCACGGTCAACCTGGATGCGGGAGACACGGGAACCTTGAGCTTCGGCCGGCAAACGTCGGCTTATTTCGGCGGATTGACCGGAAGCGGAAATCTCTCGTTGCAAAATGATATCGGTCAAGCGGTGACGTTGGATGTGAACGGCCCGGGGGCCTATTCTGGAATCTTGAGCGGCCCCGGCAACTTCACGAAAGCCAACACCTATGTTTTCACCCTGGGCAATTCCAACACCTATGCCGGCACCACCATTGTGCAGAACGGCACATTGAAACTCTCGCGTGACCCAGTGGTGAAATTGACCTTCGATGGCGTCAGCGGCACCACAAACGGCAGCATCGTGACGAACTCGGGCACGGCTGGCAGCGCGATGAATGCGGTGGTGGTGACCAATGGCGCGAGCGGTGTGAGTTTTGTTGCGGGCAGGGTGGGCAAGGCGTTGAGCCTGGCGGGCGATGGCTCGTTCATCGCGATCAGTAATCGCGTCGCGTCGCTGGATGGCAGCACGGCAGGTGTGGCGTGGACGCTGGCGATGTGGATTAAAACCACGCAAGCCGGGGCGGGTTTTGCGTATCAGGGCGATGGCGGCTGGGGAAATAATAACACCGTGTTTTACTTGAATCAGGGCAACACGACTGCCGGCACTCGCGTGGGCGCGGTGCGTTACGCCGGCGGGTGGCTCACGGGCACCGCGAGCATCAACGACGGCAACTGGCATTTCATCGCCATCGCGGTCAACGGCGGTTCGAAAAATATTTATATCGATGGCAATTTGGACACGACCACAACCGGTTGGCCGAATGTCAGCGCGGGCAATCAATTCTGGATCGGCGGCACCGCGGATACGGGCGATGGCGTCGCGAAATTCAGCGGGCTCATCGATGAGGTATCGATTTACAACCGGGCGTTAAGCCTGCCCGAGGTGCAATCGCTGACGAATGCGCAACCGGCGGCGGTGCCGGGAAATTTCGGCGGGCAACTCCCCGCAAGCACAGGACTGGCGATTTCGCCGACGGCCATTTTTGATCTCAACGGGAATTCACAAACGATCGGAGGACTGGCTTCTGTCAGCGGCGCGCTGGTGACCAACGGCGGCCCGGCGACGTCCACGCTTACCGTCGGAGACGGTGGAGGGTTCTATATATATGATGGCATGTTAGCCGACAACGGCGCAAACCCACTGAGTCTCGTCAAAACTGGAGCGTCGACGCAAATTTTGGGCGGAACAAATTCGTACAGCGGCACGACCACGGTAAACGGTGGGTTGTTGACGATCAACGGAGTGCTCGGCAGCGGCAGCGTTGCGGTGCTGGGGGGCGCGTTGGGCGGAAATGGAATCGTCACCGGGCCGGTGTCGGTGAACGGCGGCTCGCTCGCGCCCGGAGACAGGGCGGTGGGATTGCTGACAGTGAGCAATGACGTGAATCTCACGAGCGCTGCCGCGACCGTGATGAAAATCGACAAGGCGGCCGGAACAAACGATGCGCTGCGCGTCACGGGCAATCTGAATTACGACGGCACGCTCACCATTTCAAATCTTTCCACTCCGCTCGCGGGCGGCGACTCGTTCCAATTGTTCAACGCTGCCGCATCGACCGGAAACTTCGCGGGCATCAGCGGTTCACCCGGCGCAGGGCTGGATTGGAAGTTCAATCCTGCGAACGGAGTTTTGACCGTGTATTCGACAATCTCGACCAATATCAGCGCGAGCATTGCCAACGGCGTGCTGCAAATTTCCTGGCCGTCGGATCACTTGGGATGGCGGCTGCAGGTACAAACCAATGGGGTAGGGGGAGCGTGGGTGGACTGGCCGGGAACGGCGTCAGTGACGTCAATAACGAATAATGTTGATCCGCCCGCTCCGGCTTTGTTCTTCCGGCTAATCTATCCCTAACAAAACCTGTCCGTGAGGTGCCGGCCAATTTTTGTAACAAGAATGGCAAAAAAAGTTCATGCCTGTGGTTTTGATTTTGCTTGGGTAAGCGAACATGAAGAACAACCGAGCCAAATCCCATTCAAAACAAAACCGCATCAACCCGATTGTAGTGAACAGCTTCGGAGCTCGTTGCATGGCCTTTCGTGATCGCGCCGGGCAGATCCGAAATTTTTGGAGTGGCAAAGTATTGCCCTTGCCCGTCCATATTCTGGACCCGGAATACTGATTTAGAGCATTGACATAAAAGATGCAGCGGTGTGGAGCGAGGATTTTTGGTTTTTGGCGAGGCTTCGGCGAAGGAACAGGTTTGAATAACCCTGTGATTGAGCCGAAACGAATTGTCCCGCCGTAGCCCCTGTCCCGCCATGGCTTTGGCGAAGGCGGAAGCCAAAAAACAAAAAGACCGCTGTTCCTTCTGCCCCTCCCCACATCGCTACAGCTTTTATGGAGATGCTCTCAGCCCTGAAAATGCGCGGAGTTCCCGAAATTTGAGGATGGTGGAGCCGAGGGGATTCGAACCCCTGACCCCCACAATGCCATTGTGTTGGTTTTTAGCGTGATTATTAATAAATAACAAATTGGGTTTAAATACTGCCCTGTATACTGCCCTCGGATTCGCCTACTCACCGAGAAATGCGATGGAAAATTCGCCACTGGTTATATGGAAATATTCTCTGGCAACCGTATTTGGCCTCTGTTCCAACAATTTGATCGTGAGGCTGATTTAGACTAAGTGGTTGACTGTAGTATTTGACTGACAGCTGGGCCCGTCTGAATTCGATGACACTGCAACAGAATTATCGAGGATCTGTTGCGAGCGACTGTTTGTCGACTTTGCAAAAAGCTCTCCAGGACCACGTTGATAGGAACAAAATCGCTCCCAGTTGCTTTAGCCGACGTTCCAAGACGTAATTCCCGCCTTTTATAAATAATTCACGGTAATCGTGACCCTGCCACGTCATTTGCTGTTTCATGGTTTTATTATGAAACGATCCTCAATTTCAGATGGGGTAGCCGCGGTGCAGTCAATCCCGGCAATACAATCACTCCAAAAGGTGTCGCAAGACATGATCCAAACGGAGGTGGTCACGGAAGCATCGATAAACTCCATAGTCTCCCAGGTCAATGCACTAGTAAACGAGAGCTGCATTAGCTTGATCACGGCCGGGCAAATTTTAATTGCTCTCAAGACGCAACACGGTCATGGCGGTTTCAGCAGATTATTCGGGCCCGGCATGTTGAAAATCGACCTGCGCTTGGCTGAAAGGCTGATGCAAGTCGCGAGGAATGCAGCCTTCACAAATGCGGCTAATTACCCGTTTTTGCCATACGCTCAAAATGCGATCTTCACTCTCGCAAAACTTGATTCCTCGCAACTGCAGCAGGCTATTGATAGCAAAGAGATTTATCCTGAAATGACTATCCGTGAGGTCCGTTTGCTTGTCGTTTCCAAACTGGCGCCGAAGAAAGAGGTTTCTGGCTCATCCTCAGAACAGCTCGAGGACGAACCCCAAATCGAGATCCACGAGCCCGACCCGTACGACAGCATAATCGCCATTATCGAGGATGCACGGAGCCGCTTCTCACCCGAAGCGATGTTTGAATTGAGGCACCGTTTGGCTGAGTACTTCGAAAACATCTCTCCCGATGAAAACGATTCACCGAGCGAGGAATGTGATTGAGAGAGTGACTGCCCATGAAACAACGCTCTTTCGCTTGGCACCTTCCCGAACCAGTCGGGCAAAAGCTCCATCAGATTCTTGGGGATAAACACGAAGGAGAGTGCAGGCATTGGCCGAAAGGTGGTCCGTGAACGTTGTGCCTACATCGGTTTCAACGGCACTAGTGCGGCCCTATCGTGCCAGAAATCCTAGAAATTCGCCTCTTTGGCAGTGTCTCAACGGTTTTTATAAAAACTTCGAGAATGTTTACGCGGAATCCTTCGAGCCTCGCTATGGTATCCTGCGGCCCATTATCCCTGAGGTCGTCCAAAAATTCCTGGGCTGCGGGGATCTGAAGCGCGGCTTCGCTCGGATTCGATGCGACAACTGTAATCGCGAGTATCTCCGGCCGTTCTCTTGTAAGTGTAGGGGATTCTGTCCCTCGTGCCACCAAAGGAATGTTCAAACCACGGCCCGATTCATCGTGGACCATGTCGTCGCTAAGGTGCCACACTGCCACTACGTCCTGACCATGCCAATAATGCTCCGAGCTTATTTCAAGCGTCATCGCCGTTTGCTCAAACCATTATGCACTTTGGCATATGAATGCCTGACGGACTATTTGCGCGCCGCCGCAGACTGCCACAATGGTGTGCCAGGTATAATCCTGAAGCTTCATACCTATGGCGAGTACCTGAACTTTCACCCGCATATCCATGCTTTGGTTGCCGACGGGCTGTTCATGCGGCAACCGCCGGCAGCTGCGATTGAAGGGGCGACCACACCAGTGCCCGCGGGACCGACGAGCATTGGTTTCGTCTCTCTCCCGGAAGCACGGCCGGTGAAGCCATTGGAAGAACTCTTTCGCGCCAGAGTTATCAAGCTTCTCGTGGCCGAGAAACTGCTTTCGCCCGAACAGGTAAAAATTCTAGATTCCTGGAAACGCACCGGATTCAGTGCCCATGCCAGCAAGAAGATACCCCCTGGGGCCACGATGGATTTGGAAGCCTTGGCGCAATACGTGCTCCGCAATTCATTTTCGATCGAAAAGATTATCCAGAAGTCCCCTGACGATCCGATCATTTACCGCTCCAACTCAAACGAGAGGATTAATGCCAACTTCCAGAGCTTCACGCCCATTGAATTCCTGGCCGAAGTCACGCAGCACATTCCAGAAAAGGGCTCCCAATCGGTTCGATATCTTGGCTATTACTCGAACAAGGCATGCGGCATGCGGCGGCGTAGCCTGCCAGCGGAATTGGTAGTTCGCGATCCGGGCGTTTCCGCGGAACGATCCTCTCGAAAATGGCGGGATCTCATTCTGCGCGTTTGGCATGTGGACCCGCTCCGCTGCCCGGTCTGCCAGCACCCGATGCGAATCATTGCGATAATTGAGGACCGTGAGATCGTCGAGAGGATTCTGCGGCACCAGGGCGCCTGGCACGACCCGCCGGCCGGGTTGCCTCCACCGGGCGCGTCGGAGCCGTATACCTTCGAACCATGCCAGGACGTGGACCCGATGCCAGACTACGAATCTGCCCCTTTTGACTGAGAACGGAACCGCCCTCAAGCGGGTCACCTCAAGAGTGTGCCTCAACAGAGCTGTTTTTTGGGATTCCATGCCGAGGTAACTTGCGTTTACAACCGCGAACCCTCTATCCGCATTATCCTCCCAATACCGCGCACTTACCCCGCCTCTGCACGCCAAAAACCGAGGGAAGACCGACAAAGCGTGCCAGTTGAAGCATTTCGTCCCGCTTAAGCCGAAAAGGAATTTCTTATCAGTTATCAGTCGAAAAGGAATTTCTTATCAGTCGCCAAGGCATATCTGGCAGGCTCAGACAATGGAGTCGCCACCCGGACATGGCGGAACGCGATCGACGCGCTGATTGCCTCAAAGCTCGCTGCGAATCAGCAACGCTGGAAGACGGCTGCAAAAGACAAAGCGCTGGCACCTTTGTTGCCGCTGGTCATCATCGAGACGAAAGCCGAAGCGCTCTTGAAAGCGATGCAGGCCGGAAAGGTTTCGACGAATGTTTACCTCCGCCGCTTGCACAATTTCTGCGTGGACATGAACTGGTTGCCGTGGCCGCTGGTTCCGAAGCGCCAATGGCCGGCAGTGCAATACAAAGAGAAACGCGCGATCACCCTAGACGAGCATCAAAAAATTATCGCCGCCGAAGTGAACCCGGAACGCAAAGCACTTTATCAATTGTGCTGGCACCTGGGCGCAAGCCAAGGCGATATCGCACTACTGAAAGGCGAGGACGTGGACTGGTCCAGCAGCACCGTGAGTTTCACGCGCAAGAAAACCGGCGTGCCGGTGATTGTGCACCTCGGATCCGACGCGCTGCACATTTTGAAAGACCTGCCGAGCGAGGGCGTCCTGTTTCCGTATCTCTCGCAGGTGCGTGCCGGAGACAGAGCCACGGAGTTTGGCCAACGCTGCCGCCAACTTGGAATCGAAGGCGTGACGCTGCACAGCTACCGTTACGCATGGGCGGAACGGGCGAAGGTGGCGGGATACCCTGAAAGATTCGCGCAGGAGGCATTAGGGCACAATAGTAAAGCCGTGCACCGGGCGTATGCGAAAAAAGCGTTGATGAAGATTCCCTCACTTCAAGAGTATGAAGAACGCGCCGAGCTTAAGGCGTCTTCAACGCCGTAGCGCGTATTCTTCGTCTGGCATAAGAACGCAAAACTTTTGGAAGGAAGCACGGCCCAGCCGTTCCAATCACAAACAACGCTGCGCGAGACCCCTCGTTCATCCCATTGGCAAGCTGATCGAAGTGGCCGAAGAAATATGAAATCCAAGTGAATGCAAACGCGATGTACAAATAGACGCAAAAAACCTGCTTCCAACAAGGCGCAGTCTTTTCGAGAACTTCAAAACGTCGTCTCCCGAGATATCGAACCCGTAGACTATGACGAGGAAAAACGGGAACAAAGAATAATACAATCCACTCGGTAGTGACATACGTACCGTCCGCTCGAAAATCTCGCTCTCCCAAAAACTTCGTCCCAAACCCATTAAGCGTACCGGGCATTCAGGCATAAGAGCAGACCTGTGAATTTCTATCAAGGATTTATCCCAAAAGCAAATTAGCCTCTTGTTTCTTTGCCGCGTTTTTCCTCTGCCAGTGCTGGTTCACAGCGTTTGTCATCCTCGCCAGCCACGCGCGGTCTTTTGCCAGTTCCAACACTTCCACTGAGGCGAAATATTTGACGCTGTTCGGCTGCGGATTTCCCAAGGGCTTGAGCAGACGCGCCACCACCAGCACCGGAATGTCGTGCGGCTGACAGTTCAACACCCAAGCCGTTTGCTCCGCCGTGAGGCGTGCAGGTATCTGACCGAGCAGCCGCAGGAATTGGTTTTGCTCCTCTTTCATGGCCGATCCTCCTTTTGTCCCTGACGATGCCGCCGCCGTTCGCGTTCATTGATGGCCACGATCCACGCATGGCGCAAAGATGCTTTGGCCTCTGGTTCGGAATGAAACTCCGCAGGCTTTATGGATTCAATCACCGGCCGCATTACGTATATCCAATTCCGACCGAACCACTCCACCAGGACGTCCTTGTAGTTGTCCGGCGTGAGGCACAGCACCCGGCAGAACGCGCCCAGCTTCAACCGCCACATGAAAGCTCCGACGCTGGCCCACGTGAAACGAATGCCGATGCGATTAGCACGCTTCGAATAACGCACCAACCTTGCGCCTTTGTCCTCTGGCAATCGTTTGCCGATATGCTTCGCGACATACTTGCCAACGTATTTTGCCACACCTGCCGCCGTCTTTTTTATCGGTAACAGTTCAGTGCGACCAAATCCGTACTTCGGTGCAGTCTCGCGCCAGAACTTCCATTCAGACCGAAGATATGCGCTCGCGCTCTGGTAATCGCCACGCTTCACGGCAGCGAAATCAAAACCCGTCCGAATGTCCTCAGCGACCACAACGAGGAGATGATAATGAATCCGCCCCGACGTCATCCGTTCCATGACGACAATAAACTCCGCATAGCGCGACCTGATGACGCCAGTCATCAGACTGTGCAATGCTTTTTGCGCCACCTTGTATGCGACCACATGACGCGAAAAGGTAAGGGTCAGAAAACCAATTTTCTCCAACCCGTGTTTTTCTATCATCAGCAGCACATTCACCTTGAGCGCATACGCCGTTTTCCGGTGACCGGCTGAGAGGCGAGAATGACTCTCCTTCCCTCCTTCATTGCAGTTGTTTGTATTTAGACAAGGAAGGGCCGCGGACGCCCCGGCGCTGCGCGCCGAGGCATCCGCAGCCCTTTCCGCGTGATGAGTTTCCAGATTTTCCGAATGCATCCCGCGAGTGAATCACGGTCTGCATCCGGTTAATGGACGATTCGGGTGCCGACGTCAGACAGCGAACTTTCGGTGTCCGAGCCGGGGTGCGGGTTTGATTTGGTTTTGGGCATGATGTTGGATTGGTTGAGCTTTGGATGTTTCGTAATTGTGAGTGGCAGTGCAGTGGTGTCCGGCCGTACCCAGGTCGACATACCGTGTGTGTTTGCATGACCTGCTGTCGTCGGCCGCCACCCGCCGGGTCCAGCCCTTGCAATTGCAGGACGTGGTGCCGTCGGTGTATTGCAGAGTCTGATATTCAACGGCCGGATTTGAGTCCGAACGGAATGTCCATACCTGGCGGATGGGCTTTTTCATTGGTTGAAATACCGGTGCTCCCAGTCCAGACAGGCCTGGCGCGAAGGATCGCTGAACAACAGAATTCCTTCGAGGCTTTTGACCTGCCACTGCTGGGTTTGATTATCGAACTCGATGCTGGAGGCCCGGGTGATTTCCAAGGCCCCCAGCGTGGACAGGTCAATCGCCTCGGTATAGAGACAGCGACCCGTACCGGTGATGTCGAATTGCAGGACGGGCGTGTTCATGCGCCCAGCCTTTGCTGGCGTTTCGCGATTCGGGACTGGTGATATTCCGGCTTCTTGGCGCGGTGATTCACGAGGCCGAGAGCTTCTTCCAGGAACTTGGTTGCCTGTTCGCAGTCCGCACCCTTGAACCCTACCGCGTCGATGGTGAGTTCACCCGCGGATGACACAATGATTTCGATGGTCCGATTCACAGGGCACCTCCCAACACAAGTTTGATCGAACCGTTTTGTTGAGGTTGTCGCAGGACCGAGAAGCCCTTCCGACGCGCCTCTGCTGTGGCTTTATGGACGCCATACAACTGCAACAGTTTTCCGAAGTTGGCGCCGACTTCTTTTTCCACGTGCCCCTGCCACCAATCGGTGGTGAGGCCGTAGGTGCCGTCGGGCTGCAGGTTGACCGCGATGTCGTAGGGGCCGCTGAGTTTAATGACATAATCGCCGTGCCGGGTTTGCGCGGCATAACCCCGGGCCTCGGCGTTCGACAGCAGCGGCAGACGGAGTTCCTTGCACGCGGCTTGCAACGCTGTGATGTCTTTGATTTGTGTGTGAACGGTAGTGAAATGCGACATGATTTCCTTTCTAAACTGAAGGTTGAGAGCGGCCCGTTCCGTTGAGGCCAGGCCGCCCATTGTTTTGAGTGAAGTCAGGCGGCCACCTGAAACTTGCGACGGCCCAGGTCGCCGAAGCGTTGCACGAGCGCGGTGGCATCCTGTTGCGCCAATTCGCGGGCAGTATAGAAGACGCTGAAAGAGTTCCCGTGCTTCCTCGCGGCGGCCGATTAGGTGAAGGCATTCAGCGAGCCAGAACGAGCACGGCAGAAAGGCTCCTTCACCCGGCGGAAGACCATCCACGGCGCCGGACGCGTCCGGATGATAGCGGAGCACGAAACCTTCCGTGACCAAGTCCCTGGCGATTGCATCGATGGTTGCGCGCACGCGGGGATCTTCAGGCGGAAGAAAACCGACCAATGGCAAAATGAGCAGGCTGGCGTCCAGACAATCCGAGCCGAAGGATTGGGTGAACGCTTTGCGCTTCAGATGAAAGCCTCGAGCACAGACGCACGAATGGATTTCATCCCGCACGGAACGCCAGGTCATCAGGTCTGCTTTGAGACGAAATTTTTTCGCGATGGCAATACCACGGTCGAGGGCGACCCAAGCCATGACTTTGGAATGCGTGAAATGCCGCCGTGGCCCGCGGACTTCCCAGATGCCTTCATCCGGTTGCCTCCAATGGTCGATGACATAGTCAACGATATGCCGTTGCAGACTCCAGGACGCCTTGTCCGGCGCAATTCCAGCGAGGCACGCATGATGGATGGAATCCATCAACTCGCCGTAGACATCCAGTTGAAATTGGCCGGACGCCGCGTTGCCGATGCGAACCGGTTGTGACGCTTCGTAACCCCTCAGGTGCGGCAGTTCGAATTCAGCCAACCGCCTCTCGCCAGCGACTCCGTACATGATCTGCAATTGATCGGGTGAGCCGGCCACTGCCCGTAATAGCCAGTCGCGCCACGCTTTTGCCTCCTGAGTGTAACCGGCACTCACCAGCGCATTTAGAGTGAACGCCGCATCGCGAATCCAGCAATAACGATAGTCCCAATTGCGAACGCCACCGATTTTCTCGGGCAGGGAAGTGGTGGCAGCCGCGAGTACACCGCCCGTCGGCCCGTAGGTCAGCCCTTTGAGCACGACGAGTGAGCTTTTCACCTCGGCTGCCCATTCGCCGCTGTAGGCGCACTTCTGCGACCATTTCCGCCAGAACTTTTCAGCCACGGCGAGTTGTGTCTCAGCTTTGGCCACGCCCGGTGCGTGCTCATGGGAGCGGTGCCAGGTGAGAACGAAGCCGACGCGCTGGCCCGGATTGGTGGTGAATTCACAAACGGTGGAAAGTCCTTTGCCGTGCGTCTTCACATCACTCCGCAACGTCAAGGCATCCGGCCCGGCGATGGCCAGCGTGTCGCCATTCTTTTGCTGTACCCAAGGGACGGCCTGCCCATAATCGAAGCGAATTACCAGAGTCATTGCCATTGCCACACGCCCGCGCACCCCTTCGACAATGCGGACCACGTTCGGAAATTCGTCACGCGGCGGCATGCAATCAATCAATCGCACAGCTCCTTTTTCGGTTTCAAACTCGGTTTCCAGGATAAGCGAGCCATCGCGGTAACGGCGGCTTGTGCATTTGTGTGGCGAGGCGGGTGCAATCCGCCAGAAACCGTTCTCTTCGGTGCCAAGCAGCTTTGCGAAACATGCCGGCGCGTCGAAACGCGGCATGCACAGCCAGTCAATCGAACCATCTTTGCCGACCAAAGCCGCTGTCTCTGTGTCGCTAAGGAATGCGTAATCTTCGATTTTCATAGTCGATCAGGTCGAGTGGAATCTTCGCTCATGGCCGGCCAATGGCAAAGAATCGAATTACGTCGATGATTAACGCTGCTGGTGTCGATAGCGATTGGACGTCCGGATGCACGCAATCTGGAACAACTTCAGTGCCGATGAACGCCAGTATACGTCGGCATGGCCGTCATTGCCGTTTAGGGCTGCGCTGAAGAATGGTCCATGCAACCACGTCTCTTCGTCGGATAAACGTCCAAAGAATGCGCTTTCTTGGGATTTAGCATCTTTGAAAGCAGCCAAATGCGAACGGGCAACCGGACCCCAAACAAATCGAGGCCGTATTGGCAAACGGAGTGGGTCTAGACAGGTTGAGAGCCATGTCGCCAGTGAAATGGAATGACGGCAAACCGCACACCGAGGAAATCATAGACCTGTTGTTTCCAGGCGATCCCTTGTTGTGCGTCGGGCATTCGAAATACAAATTCAAAACCGCGCCGCGGGAAAAGTGGAGAGGTCGGCTAACCCGACGGCAATTCATCGTTCCTTCACCAATGACTAAAGTTCTTGGTAGGACGACAAGCGGGAAAGAGAGCAGTCACACTCTCGACAACACCGGCTCGCGTCGATTTCTCGTGGTGGAATGCGACAAGGCCACCTTCGACCAGCAGGCCGCCATCTTGGTGCATCTTTCGAATTCTGCGCCTTTCGTGATGGCCGTGCATAGCCGCGGCAGATCACTTCACGGCTGGTTTTTTGTTCAGGAGATGCCCGAAACCAAAATGAAAGAATTCTTTGCCTATGCCGTCAGCCTTGGAGCAGACCCACAACTTTGGGTTCGCTCTCAGTTTGTGCGTCTGCCGGATGGCTGGCGAGAAAATGGAAAACGCCAGGAAGTAATGTATTTCAACCCGGAAGCAATAAAGGAAAATTAAATGTCTCAAGAGAATATCAATGGCACCGGAACTCCGCTGCCGTCAAATGCAAGCGAGCAACCATCGTCCAATTCAGCAGAATTTCCGGCCTACTACGAACCCGGTCGGAAGAACATTTGGATACAAAATAGTCGGCAGGGTTGGATCGAGGTAAATGAAACGGCGCTCCGCCGACTTTTAAAGTCCCAAGGCTATTCAGTAAGGCGCGGGTCTGAGTTCGTTTCGCCTCTCGATCAACAGCTCATTAAAATTCAGACAGAAAAGGATATTGCATACGCCGGAGCCTTAGCAGGTCATCAAATCGGAGTTCATGAAATTAGCGGCAATCGCATTTTGGTAACGACTGCCCCCAAGCTAATTGAACCGAAAGCGGGCGAATTTCCAACCGTGATGGCTTTCCTCAAGAACCTCCTGGCCACTTCGGATTGTGACCAGCTTCCGTATGTTTTCGGATGGCTGAAGATGGCTTACGAGAGTTTGGCTTCGGGGCGACATCGTCCAGGCCAGGCGCTCGCACTCGCCGGCCCACCCGCTTCGGGTAAATCGCTCGCCCAGAATCTCTTCACCGAGATTCTGGGCGGACGCGCCGCTAAGCCCTATCGCTATATGAGCGGTGGGACTGATTTCAACGGCGATTTATTCGGGAGTGAGCATTTGATGATTGAAGACGACATTGGAACGACGGACATACGCTCGCGCCGCAATTTTGGGACACGGATCAAAGAATTCACGGTGAACCAAGTTCAGTCCTGCCATGCGAAGCAGCGCCAAGCAATCAGTCTCACCCCGTTTTGGCGGTTAAGCATCAGCTTGAATGAAGAACCCGAAAATCTCTTAATTTTGCCTCCATTTGACGAATCCCTCAGGGATAAAATCATCCTCCTCAAGACGAATCGTTGTCCAATGCCTATGCCAACCGGCACAGAATCGGAACGCGTTCACTTCTGGAACACGCTGATTTCCGAACTGCCCGCGTTCATCTGGTTCCTTCAACATTGGGAAATTCCGCCGGACTTGCGAAGCGACCGATTTGGCATAACCCACTTTCATCACCCCGGATTGCTCTCCGACCTCGACATGTTGGCTCCCGAAATACAGTTGATGGAATTGATTGATAGGCACCTGCAAGTGAGTGCGCTGGATTCGACCCCGTGGCGCGGGACGGCAGCCATGCTAAGGAGCGATCTGTTGAAGTGCCCAGAGGTCGGACGGGAGGCGGGCAAGCTTTTAGAGTGGAGCGGCGCAGTTGGCACTTATCTCGGTCGATTGGCAAAGAAGCACCCCGACCGCTTCAAATACTTGCGGAGCGCCGAACAGCGCCAATGGACCATTAAGCCTTCAGCCCAAATGACACCATGACAGTGACACCATGACAGCATGTTTCCTAGCTAATAGAAAAAGAGAAAGTATAAAGGGGAAGCACAGCTATATCACAGGAATGACAAACTCGGCGTCATGGCGTCATCGGGCGCCGATCCGCCCGGTCACGTCGATCCGTGCGGCAGCTGTTTGTAATTTGTTTGCACTTTTGACAACGAAAAATAAGGAGGAAAGTTTATGGCATACCCATATACGCCGGCATTCGTCGCATTCTGTGGCGGAGCGCCGAGCGAAGAAATAGCACGAAGTTCTTCAGTCACATGCTCCCTGAGTAGCCACTACATAGCATTGGAGGCTATAAAGAGATTAGGCGGAGCTCCGCCCAGCTCAAAAGTTCTCGATGTCTTGGAAGATGTCTGGTAAGATCGAAGGAAGGATATGGCAGGAGGCAAAAGATTCTACAGGTGGCAGGCTGCGTTCGTTGCTTTCTGCAATGGCGTGCCAGAAGATGAAATCGCACAGGTGTTTGAAATCCCATTCGATACTCTGAAGCAACGAATGAGCGAAGAAGGCTGGACCGGACTGCGTGGCAAGCTCCCGTTGGTGACCACCGAGGGACTGGATGTCCAGGCTGCGGGCGGAGCTCCGCTATTGCCGGCCAGGATCGAGAGCAAGCTCAAGCTGGTGGACGAGAACCGGAGGGAGAACCTGAGGGCTTTTGAAAAGCTTCGAGAGCACGCGGCCGAGATGATCGGTGCCCTGGCGGAGCGCCGGCTGAAGCTCAAGAAGCAGTTCTTCAGCTCGAAGGCCTGCGTGGTCGTAGAACACGAGGTCGAGCCCGGCCCAGGTGATTGGGTGAACATCGCCACCTACCTACGGACGATCTCGGAAGGCACGTATCGAGCGCTGGGTGACTTCCAGAGCCAGGAAAAGCCGGGTCAGGACGCACCCGCAGGCGCAACAGGTCCCCAGCCCCCGGCGATTACTATCATTCTGCCTGGTGCGATCGCCCTACCGCGCCAGGAGCGGTCTGTTAACGAGGCAAAGCAGGGACAAGTAATTGACCTGCGGACACTTACTGAGCCGGAAGAGCCCAAAACCTGACGAGCCATTGTGTCCAACCACACCCCAACCTGTAGTGCCTCGTTAGGATCACTCTCGGGACGACACCACAAGTCGTAGCAACTATCTGCGGTTCAAAATGATAGCCATCGCCTCCTATTAAACACTACTAATGTTGTACGACAATAATTCGAGGGGCCAGGCAGAGCGCCGCGGATCGAGTGACAAAAACATCGTAAGACGTTGAAGGGTTTCATGTTATTTCCACTTTCATTTTTTAGGGTCCCATCCAAACCTCCTAGGGCGCGGGGGAGTCACATCCACACCGATGGCGCGGAACCCCCTACCCGTCAAATATTTCGGGCTTACCTCCCCTGGGCCGGGGTGGGGGATCGATTTTATCCGGGTGTGGCCGGATACAGAAAGCGCCGCGGCGCTCAGCCCAGAACTACGCTTAGTCAGTCCGATAATCCAGAAAGTGTGATCGGATTAAGTGAATTAGAAACTTTCTGGGAGCAACAGGAGAAAGCCTGCCCTGTCCATCTACTATCTTATGTATATATATCTTAATTAGTAATATATACATTAGATAGTAGAGAGGGGAGAAAGGCTTCTTGACATGCCTTCCCACACAGTTTCTATCTGTCTTTGGTATTGATAACTTTCTGAGTATTTATTGATCTTAATTGTATGAATGATTTTAAATCTTTTGGCGCTTCGCTCGTGACCCAGGCTGCGCACCAAATAAAAACCGATCTGGACAAAGAGCGTGGCCTGGCGCTGCTCGCGTCCCTGGATGCCTCCTGGGCTCTTCACTGCGAGGTCGAGGCCAAGCTCCGCACCTTTTGGTATAAGCAGCGCGCCGAGCTTCGCGCGGTCCTCGGGCTCCCCTCGGTAGAGAACAGGCGAGGACCTAAGCCGGCGCAGTTCCGGGTTGAGAAGATTAACGGCTCGGTCCCAAACCAGATACGGAAGGGTGCCAAAGAGCTGGCCGGGATTTTTGGACAGGGCTGGGCGCAAGTGATAAATAAAAGCACTGAGACCTTGCGGGAGCGCTTTCCTGAAAACCCGGAAAAATGGTTCATCGAGCACCAGGATTACCGTATCTTTCGAATTTCATGAGATACAAACTTTTTCTGATCGACGAGTCTCCCGCGGGGGTAGGGGGTGAACTTTTTTTCCAGACCGACGATCTCGGGCATGTTGCGAAACTCCGCGCCACAGCCAACTCCCTGGTGGGCTCCAAGATGCCTGCCACAGTTAAGGCAGGAGCGAAGGGCCGGAAGGTCTACGTGGTCGACAAATCCGCGGAGTCTGACTCGCAGCTGGTCGTGGGGGATATTTTTGATACCGCGGCGGCGTGCTCGTTCGCCCTGGGTTATGGGTATAACGCCGTTAGCCAGCAGCTTTGCAAAGCTTCGAACCGCGGTGAAAAACAAACCGAGCTTCGCGGCATCACTGTTTGCTATGAAGACGGAGTCCCGGGAGTCGACAACGTCGACTAAAAATATTTTTTGAATATTTTTGGTCGACCCAAACCCCTTCGCTTCTGACCGGAACGGGCGGCGGCGCACAGTCCTAAAGTCCGGCTTTCAACGCACACGCGGCCCCACCGGTGCCCCTCCCCGGCGTTTATTCTTCACGCGAGGGGTCGGACCTCGGGTGAAAACGTTGGGCGTCGGCCAGGGTCGCTTCAATCGCGTCGTTGGCGCGGTGCCGCTGGCCGCTTACTTGTTGCTCAGTTGATCACAGCTGCTTAGCTTCTTCCAAAGCGTCGTGCTCTTCCCGTTCGATCTCATAAAGTCGGCCCCATCCGATTAGAGACGCCAACTTCTGGATGCCCGGATCGTTTCGGTCAACCTTAAAAGGCACCTCCACATCTTCAATCCGTTGCTCGGGATCGGCATCCTCAGGACCTACAACGGGCAAAGGCCCGATTCCACCGGGATGCCTACTTCCTGGCTTGCTACGTTTAGGTTGAGCTGAGGCCGCTGTTTGCCGGCGCTCCGCCGCGGATTGTCTCTTTTTTGGTCTTCTTTTCATGCATTGCCTTTCCTCATGCCGCTTTCACTTCAGGTTGCGCCCGAAGCATGACCCAGACGGACGAGAGCGGCATCTTCAATTCGCGCGCAATAGCCCGGACTCCCAGTCCACGGTCCTTCAGTGCCTTTACGTCGGCAGAGGTGCAATTGTGCCCAGCACGCCGGCCAAGCTTCACTCCGCGGGCTCGTGCGGCAGCCAGGCCGGCATTCACGCGTTCTCGGATGATTTCACGTTCGAACTCTGCTACCGCCATCAGGACGCCAAGCTGCAGTCGTCCCACAGGGTTGCTGTGGCTGGTATCGATACCTTGGCTGGTTGCGATCAGTGCCACGCCGTGGCGCTGCAATTCGTCCAGGATGAGCGCCAGGTGCGGCAGAGATCGTCCCAGGCGGTCGAGTTTGAACACGACGACCCGTTCAACCTTGCCGGCGCGCACGGCGGCCATTACTGCATCCAGGCCAGGCCGGACAAACTTGACCCCGGAAATCTGGTCCGAATAAACCTGGAGATCGCCCCAGCCGCGCCGGGCACAGTAGGCACGCAATTCGTGCTCCTGGCTGTCGGTTGTCTGATCGCCGGTAGAGACGCGAAGGTAAATTATGCTGTTCATATACTGTTCTTTCTGGTCACCAATATTTGGGGTTTCGCCAGTTCTCTTATTTCTCAGGAAATCCTGCGTTTCCTAGTTTCGATTTCAGAGGGGTTTCTGAACGGCCTGGCTGCTCGTCACGAGGGCGCACTGCTTTATCTTCACTGGCCGATGGGAGGTCGCGCTGCAATTCGCCGACGCGATCCGGTTCGTTCAATGAATGTTCATTTTGCACCCCCGGGTATCTCAACTTTCCCAAATCTGGTTCCATCTGGGACTCAAGATTCCGTTGGGCTGGCGCACGCACATCAGGCTTCTGGGTGGCAACCTGATCATTTATTCGGCCGGGTTGGACCTCGCGCTTCCGATAATAAGCCAGTTTTCTTTCTGAATCCCACTCGACTTTGAAGAGCACGTTCCGGCTAAATTTCAGGTCCCCTGGCAGGCACACAAACTCAACCAGAGTGCCGCAGTCCACCAGGAGTTGCTGGGTTCCATCAGGCAGGATTTCCCATCCAGCACTCTCCAGAACTATTGGTCTGTCGTCGTCGTAGCCGGCAGAAGTAGGGAGATTTGGAATCTTGGAATTAGATTGAGGTTGGGGCGGACGACAATCTTTTGAAGGTCTATTGGCATCTTTCCTCCCACCTAATAGCAAAGCCACCGCTTGACTTAAAGTCTGCATTGAACTTTATTCCCCTACATGATCTCCAATCTCTCCGCCCAACAGTTAAGACGAGCAGCAACGATCAAAGACCAGATCGACTCACTCCAGTCTGAACTCAACCGATTGCTCGGATCGTCTGGCGGCCAACCAGTTTCAAAAGGCAAAAGGACGATGAGTGCTGTCGCAAGAGCTAAGATTGCAGCCGCACAAAAAGCGAGATGGGCGAAAGTGAAGGGGAAAACTGAGAAGCCGGCAAGCGAAGGAAAACGGAAGATGAGTGCCAGTGCTCGCGCCAAGATTGCTGCTGCTGCAAAGGCGAGGTGGGCCAAAGCGAAGGCTGCGGGGAAAAAATCGCTCTAACGGCTGGGGCGTGTAGGCACTACAGCAGAGAGGAACGGCGGCAGTTCGCCGAAACGTACTGGCTAGGCCCACTCAATCTGAATACGTCTCGATATACGACCCAAAGATCTGTAAACCATGGCGTGCATCGTATGCGGCTGAGGGGCCACGTCTAGTTTTCAGCACGGGTTTATGAAATCATGACGGCATGGTTTCATCCAAAAGTAACCAGGTGCGTCGCCGACTGACTTCCCAACAGCGTCAACGGTTGCTGGCGCGTTTCCATGAAAGTCAAATGACACAGCGGGACTTTGCCACTCGTCACGGCGTTGGGTTGTCCACCTTAAGCAAATGGTTGCGCTGCGAAGACAAGACAACCTTGCCGCCCCTGAAGTTCCAAGAAGTCACGCTGCCCCAGGCGCCGCTGCGTTACTCGGTCGAGTTGATCAGTCCGCAAGGCTGGACCGTGCGTCTGCAAAACACTTCCAATATTGAGTCGTTGGCCCAACTGTTGCAGGCCCTGCCATGTTGACCGTGTCGGGCACCACGCGGGTGCTGGTGGCCACTGCGCCGGTGGATTTGCGCGGCAGTTTCAACCGTCTCTACGGACTGGTGGTTGAACATCTGAAAAACGATCCACTTTCGGGCAACCTTTACTTGTTTGCTAATCGGAGGCGTAATCGGATCAAGATTCTTTGGTGGGATGGGTCGGGATTGCTCGTATGTGCCAAGCGGTTGGAACGCGGAAAATTTACCATTCCGGTAAGTGAAAATGGGCAAGTCAGTTTGCGCGGGGAAGAGTTCAATGCTCTGATCCATGGGCTGGTAATCAACGCAAAGAATGATTGGTATCGACGTTGAAAGAATTTCAAGAGGAGTTTGAACGAATGTTTTATGTTCGCGTCAGAGAAACGTGACTAATGCGACGCTGCTCAAAAAGGTTGAAGAACTGAGTGCGCGTGTCGCCACGCTGGAGGTGGAGAACAATCGGGTGACGCAGGAAAATGTCCGGCTGAAAAACGAGAACCAGCTGCTGCGGCAAAAGCTCGACCAGTATATCCGCCATTACTTCGGTGCTCAGCGCAACGAGGGATTGGACAAAAACCAAATGGAACTTTTGTTGCAAGGCTTGCCCAAGGTCGTCGCGTTGCCGATGCCGGAACCCAAGCCCGCATCCGTTCAACGCCCAGGCATATCGCATCCGGTGCGGCGAATGCTGGCCGAAGATAAATTAGAGACGCAAGAGATTGTGATCGAACCTGAGGAAGTCAAAGCTCAGCCCGTCGGTTGGCAAAGGATCAGTGAAGAACGCACAAGTCAATTGGACTGGGTCGCGCCCAAAATCATCAAGCGAGTTATCATCCGCCCGCGCTATGTGAAGGACGAGCGCTTTGCCCTGGCACCGCTGCCGCCACAACCGATTGAGCAAGGCATGGTGGGACCGGGTTTGCTGGCGCAGATATTGGTCAACAAATACGAATATCATCTCCCGCTTTACCGGCAGGAGAAAATGTTTCGCCAGCAGTTCGGTGTGGACCTGAGCCGGAAAACCATGGGCTGTTGGGTGGAAGGGGCCGCCGACCTGCTCATGGCGGTGTATCGGTCGATCCGTGAGGATTTGGTGCGCGGCAATTACCTCCAAGCAGACGAGACCCCGATCCGATATTTAGATCCTGATGTAAAGGGAAAAAGCCAACAAGGTTATCTTTGGGTCTATAGTCGGCCTGGCGGGGATGTGCTATTTGAATGGCGAGTGAACCGGTCGCGGGAAGGCCCCGAAGAGTTTCTGAGATATTTCAAAGGCAGGCTTCAAACGGATGGCTATTACGCCTACGAGTCGTTGGCTAAGGAACGCAAAGGCGAACTCACCCTGGTCGCATGCTGGGCGCATTGCAGGAGGGGTTTCCACGAAGCAATGGCCGAGAGCAAATTGGCGGCGTGGTTTGTGCGTCAAATTGGATTACTCTATACGGTAGAAAAGCTCCTGCGTGAGAAGAAGGCAGGTCCTCGGTTACGGTCGGCGATGCGGAACTGGCGAAGCCGTCCAGTCTTGGAACGATTGCGCCGAGCGATGGAGTTGGTGCGTCATCGCACTTTGCCCCAAGGGCTGTTGGGAAAGGCTATCGACTATGCGCTCAGGCGCTGGGAAGCGCTGACGCGTTACGTGAACGACGGCGTTTTGGAGATCGATTCAAATCTCATTGAAAACTCAATTCGTCCATCGGCACTCGGAAAAAAGAATTTTTTATTCTTCGGGCATCCAGAAGCTGGCGAGCGTAGCGCCGTGATTTACACATTGCTGGGAAGTTGCCGGCGACACGGCGTCAACCCATTTGATTATTTGAAGGATTTATTTACTCGCTTGCCGGGGGCCAAGATTACCGAGATTCAGCAATTCCTGCCAGCGACCTGGGCCAAAGCCAAAGTGAAGGAAAACATCGCCCAGGTAGCTTGAATATGGATGTATTGGTATAGACACGGATCGGGGATAATCGCGCAAAATTGAGGCTCGAACCTCCTCCATCCCTTTAGGGAGAATGGTCGGCCCTAACCGTAGTTTGTCAATGTCCAGAGATAGGCGGGACAAGAATTTTTTGTGTTATGAAGCGAAGGCGCTTCCATACCAAGGGTAATGACGAATAATGATTAGCCTTGTGGCTAATTCTTTCGATTTTTGATACCCTTAATCAGCTATGAAGCCGCTTTTGAGGAATGCCGTATTGGCTTTGTCCGGCTTGATGGTGCTCGTTTCTTCGATCGTGCCCGCCAAGGCGCTGGAGAATGCCGGCACCTTGCTCGTGGAACTCGATGCGCGCAATGCCAGTGCCGGCACCGTGGTTTGGAAAAGCACGGGAACGCTGGGAGACTTTCGGCGAGTTGGCAACCCGAGAGTCGAAGAACTCGACGGCATCCGTGCGGTGATGTTCGACGGCAAGGCCGACGCCTACGTAGGGCCAAAGAGCGTACCTGCCATTGAAAAGCGCGGAAAGCGGAGCATCGAAGTGTGGGCATTCAATCCGACCGTCGACGCGCCGGAGGAAACCGTTTTGAGCTGGGGCGCGCGAGGCGGGCCGTTAGCTACCGTGCTATCCTTAAACTACGGAGATTCAGCTCAGTGGGGAGCTGTCACCCACTGGGGAGCTGATCTGAGTTGGGGTCGCACGCCCACAGCCGGACGATGGCATTATCTGGTTTATACTTATGACGGCAACATCGCGCGCATCTACGCCGATGGCATCTTGCGCGGACAACGGGAGGTAGCGTTAGCTACGACGGCAAATCATGAATTCGTGCTGGCGGCGCAGCACGCTGCGAACGGAGCTTTGCTTTTCGCCAACGAAGCAGATCATTCGCAGATCGGGGGCTCGCTGGCCGTAGCCGTGGTGCGAATTCACGACGGCGTACTATCACCGGAGCAGATCGTGAAGAACTTCCAAGCGGATGCTGCGCTGTTTCACGCCACGCTGGACCTCACGTTCCAGCAGATGCTCGAGCGCGTCGAGAGGCATGAAGCGACTGATTTGGTCTTGACGCTCCTGCCCGGCAATCAAGTCGTAGCCGGTCTCTCACCGAAAGGCAGCGCATTCAACTTCACGCCGGGAGATCGGCTGGAGCAGCGGCTCGCGCCAAAGTTTTACAACCTCGGTGACGTCAGCCTGCGGGTCCGGACTGTGGGGACCACGGAATGGAAATCATACACGTCTGCGAACAAATTGGCGGACATCAAGGCGATCCCGCCCGGCACCGCACTGGTGGCTGCCGACATTACTCCAAGTCTCGGACGCGACTGTCCAGTGCGCGTGGAACGGCGTTGGGTGCTGGCTGGAAAGCATCTCGCGCTACGCTTCAAGTTGAAGAATATGGCCAATGTGCCGGTCCAACTTGGCGCGTTCGGGGCAGCGATGGTTTTCAACAATGACTTTTCCGGACGGCGTCTGGAGGAGACGCATGAAAAGTGCTCCTTGGCCGATCCGTATGTCGGTGGTGAGGCTGGATATCTACAGGTTACACGGGTCAACGGAGCGGGGCCAGTCCTCCTGGTCGTGCCCGAGAAAGGAACGAGCTTCGAGGCGTATCGCCCGTTACGGGATGATCCCACGCCGGTAAGCGTGACGTGCGAGGGATTTTACGAATGGATGGTTCATACCGAAGCCTATGCGGAGAACGAATGGAAAAAAGCCCGGGAATGGAACGAGGCGACAGAGCGATCGCTCACGCCGGGAGAAGAGGTCACCTACGGATTCGAATTCATGTTGGCGCCCGAAATCCGCAAAATCGAAGACACGCTGCTCGCGCAAGGGCGACCCGTAGCGGTGGGCGTCCCTGGTTATGTGTTGCCGCTGGACCAGACCGGGCGCCTGTTTTTAAACGGTGCCTCAGCCGTGACCGCAATCAAAACGGTTCCGGAAAATGTGATGGTCCTGAACTCCGTTGCGCGCCGAACGCCGGGCGGCTGGCAGGAATGGATGCTTTCGGGCAAACAAGCGGGCTGGTGCCGAGTGGAAGTGAGCTATGCCGACGGGACCAAACAATTCATCCATTACAACATCACTTCCGCGTCCCGAGACGTAGTGCAGAGCCTTGCGCACTTTCACGAAACCAAACAGTGGTTTGCCGATGAACACGATCCATTTCACCGCGCGTATTCGTATATGCCATGGGATCGCGAAGCAAATTCGATGATGCTAGAGGAAACCCACGTTTGGAACGTGGGCTTAAGCGATGAATGCGGGGCAGGCGCCAATCTCCTCATGGCCATGAAAAACGCCTTGATGCCGGAACCGACCCAAGTCCACCAGCTCGAGCAATACGTGGATCACGCCCTTTGGGGTGATCTGCAATCCAAAACCGACTACGGTATCAAAGCGAGCCTGTTCTACTACGATCCCAAAACATTCCCCGATTATTACCATTTCAATTACGGCGGCTGGGCTGCTTGGGACAAAGCGCGCAGCGAAACAACCTGGCGCGCCTATAATTATCCGCACCAGGCAGCCATCTACTGGAGCCTCTACAAACTGGCTCGGAACACCGAGGGTCTCGTCACGGCGCACCCGTGGGATTGGTATCTCCGCCAGGCGTGGCGGACGGTCATGGCCATGCGCGACCATAGTGGACGCGGCGCGGACTTGGGCTTCGCGCAATTCGGCCTCATGGATGGCAGCGTATTTCTTGAAATCCTGAAAGACCTCCAGCGCGAAGGATGGCAAACGGAAGCCCGCACACTGGAATCCTATATGCGAACGCGAGCGGAACATTGGCGCAACCTGCGCTACCCCTTCGGCAGCGAAATGCCTTGGGACTCGACCGGTCAGGAAGAGGTTTATCAATGGTGCAAATATTTCGGATTCGTTGATCAGGCAAAGGTCAGTCTACAAGCAATCCTGGCTTACACGCCGAACGTGCCGAACTGGGGATATGACGGCTCCGCGCGACGCTACTTCGACGTCGCGGTTTACGGCAAGAGACCCGAGATCGTAAGAGAAGCGCATCATTATGGAGCCAGCCTGAACGCTATTCCCCTGCTGGACAGCTACCGAGCCGACCCGGACGACTTTTACCTCCTGCGAATCGGTTATGCCGGCGCAGTGGGCATCTTGACCGACGTGAATGCGGAAGGACACGGGTCGATGGCATTTCTCATGGATCCCGCGATCATGGACTGGGAACCTTACAGCGGCGACTACGGCTGTGCCTTTTTCGGACACGCTTACAACTCGGGCTGTTACGTGGTGAAACATCCTGAGCTCGGCTGGTTATGCTTCGGCGGTGATTTGCAGGAAAAAAGCGGGAGAATGGAAGTGACACCGAAAGATTCATTCCACACACGGCTGTATGTGGCCCCGCTGAAGACCTTCGTGACAGTGGAAGGAGGAACTTTCGAGCACGCCAGCCTGGATCTGAGTGGCGAAATCCTGGAACTGACCCTAAGCCCCTCGACCGAGTTTGGCAGGAAAGCCCTGCTGCGAGTGGAGAGCGGAGGCCTTGTGCCGTCAACCACATTGAAAACGGAACGAGGCGGTTACGTGGTGGAACTGGAGCCACGAGGCACAAGAGTTACACTCAAGAAAAACCATTGAGTTAAGCCGAGCATTTTCGCGATTCCGGAGTTTTGCCTCCTTGTGTGTCGATAACTCAAGCGTCGCCTCTCTCAACATTTAACCGTTCTTAGATAACGTGCCAATCACGGTCACCGTCGTATTCCTTCAGCCGGATACCGTGCATCGGCGGGACTGTTACACTCCCAAGCGGGGGCCCAGGTATTGAAAAGCTCGAAAATCTCCTGGTCTGAATGTGTCAAGAGTCGCTCAATCTCCCGCGTCAGACCAACATATTGTCCATCCTTGCATCCTCGAACAATGGACTTCCACGCATCCGACTCGTCCTCTGGAGACTCGATTCGGGAATCGTGACCAAAATGCTCAATGAGGGCTGCGCAAAGCGAAGGAAATTCCATAGCCAAACTATGCGATAAATGTCGCCCTCCCGCGCTGTTTGTTAGCCCGCGTAGAACTCCTTTCCTAGCTCGTCCCACGGCGCACGTGGCAGGTGTGTGAGATTCCACACAAAGCGTTTCCGATTGAATGTCTCGCGATCGCGCATGATGTGGAAAAGCTCTACGGAAACCGCGCTCGCTACCAACCTTCTTGCCTCATCATCCGTCCAACCCTCAACCTTCAACCGCTCAATGGTCTGCCGGGTCTCCGCAGGATCATTGTCCCGAATCTGATTCTCGACAACTTTCAGAATTTCCTTCCCAAGTTTAGGATTTGTCTCGATAGGATTCATAGGTAGGGCTAACAGCTAGCTCAGCCATGCGATGCTCCAAAATGCGAGCGAAAAAAGCGGTATTGGACCAGCCATCCCGCATTGACTGAAACGATCTGAACAGTTGTCAGTCATCTTCTCGCTTTCCTTGCAGCCAGTCTAACTCTCGCCCGCTGATCGTCAACTCAAACTCCTTGCCTGGTTCCCAGCCCGACCAATCCTCAGGCAAACGCTCTGCGGGGAAAATCCAATCTTCTGGTGCAGTATTTGACTCGGTGCGCACAACCCTCACGATCATACACTCACCGGAAATGCTCAACACTCGCACCACCTCTGTTCGAGTGTCGCTCTCATTCATAAAAGCGCACGGCAGGCCTACGACGACGACGACGATTAGAACTCAGCCACGCCGGGCCATTGATGTCAACCGCGATAGCGGAACTGAAAGCGCTCTCCGGCGTTGGCTGCAGTGAATGGTTAGGCCGACAGATCACGGCTGGATTTTCAAAGTCATCTGAAAGCTGGTTTGTGGTTCGTCATACTAATATCATGACGCGTGGATCTTTCTGTGTCGAGAATGCGCAACAATGTCTTTTACAAGTCCAACGATAATCGATGCAATGATGAGGATACTACCCAAGTAAACCGCAAGCCAAGAAATAGGCCACCAACGCCAAAACCTTCCACTGTTCCAATAATCTGGATAGACAAGGAAATACCAAATCCCGGCGATACCTGCCAAGCATATCGCAGTACCAGCTATGGCTGCCCAAAATGGCCTGCTCAATTTCATCGTGTGTGCAAGTGGTCTAACAGAAAAAGCTCAGCGACATGCCGGAGCGGCGCGGCACCTGCACGGCGGGTGGAAAGGCGGCGGTGGAAGCAGGAGCGTGACGCGGAGGCGTGTTCGCTGGAGCGCTTGGTTAGACGACGGTGTTTGCATAATTGTGGTGTGCATCCGCAATTTCATGCCAGGCGGTCGACCGATTCAAAATCGATCTGATGTTGCAGCACCAGTTGCCGAAGGGCGTCATCTGCCCAGAATTCTCGCGGCAGGTTCTCATCAAGTTGAGCCATTTCACTCTCGTTGAAGTGTTCGAACACGTCGTCGAGTGATGGCCGATTCCGCAATCCCTTTGCCAAGTGATCCCGAATTTCGGCGGACAACATCAACACGGCACGCTCACACCGTTCCGCGGCTTGCTCGCGGCCGAAGCGCTCAAACGCCTTTTGTGCAATCGGGAGGAGTTGCGGCACGTTATACGCAGCTTGAGCAAATCCACCGTTGACTACCTGGTAATTGATGTCGTAGGTGGCGTAGAATAGCTGGACACTCTCTGGCCATTCGGCGAATTGTTGATGACGTTCATACAGAGCGTCAGCGATTTTCTCAATAAGCTCACGAGTCGGAGTGCCTGCAGATTCATCGCGATATTTCGCCAGAATCTTCATCAAGCTTAAGCGATAGCTTTTCATAGAGGCTTCTTGAAGTCGCCTAACGAAAACGCTCAGCGATGCGCCGCCGAGGACTTGCGACTGAACCCGAAATGCTACTGGCGCATTCGCTGCAGCAAAAGTTAGGCTGCATCATTTGTGTGAACCTGACTTTCCAAGCCTAAAAGTCAAGCCTCTCTTGCCTGTCACGAGGAACCGGCACTGCAATATAAAACTGAAACAAATCAAAAGGCACAACAAATCAATAAAAAGCGAAGCGGCTCTGATAACCCAGCTGCTGACAGACGGCAAATCAGCCGGCGGAAAAACTGCAATGGCGAGAAACATCACACTGCCAACCAGAAAAACCAACGCGAAGAAGAGCGCGAGACCGAAATCAAATCTGGACCTCTCTCGTTTCTTTTCTTCCGTGCTCGTCGGCAGTGGGGCAGAATGAGATGTGAACTGCCAATGCAGAAATAAGTAGAGTGCAACCAGAGCGACCAAGGTCAAAATCAATGCCGTCCATCTGGGAAACTCACGCTCAAACCCGGTGCGCAACAAAGCCGCAGCGAGCGGAATCCCCAAGAGCACGGCAAAGAATCGTGCCCACATTGGCATCTTTTTGGAGCTTCCGGTTTTCATGGCTCTCGATGCGGCCTAGACCCTATGGCTTAACAAAGTGAAAGAGCGGGTGTTTGATTTAGATACGCGGGTTATCGGTGTGTGCCGACCTATCCGCAATATGAGAGGCGTGTTAAGCGCCTGATTCATCAATGAAAGAAACCAAACACCCATGAATAAAAAAGTGCATTATATCGGTCTGGACGTCCATAAAGAAACGATTGCGGTTTCCATCGCGCCGCAGGACAGCACCGAAGTTCGTCGTTACGGCATCATCGGCGGCACGCTGGAGGCGGTGGATAAACTTCTCAAAAAGCTCGGCGGCGAAGACCTCGAACTGCGCGTGGTGTATGAAGCCGGCCCGTGCGGCTTCGTCCTGTGCCGGCATCTGCGCAGCCAGGGCATTCATTGCGATCTGGTCTCGCCTTCGCTGATTCCCAAGAAAGCTTCCGATCGCGTAAAGACCGACCGGCGGGATGCCGATCAACTGGCCCGCCTCTACCGCGCGGGTGAACTCACAGCCATTCATATCCCCGACCAGGAGGATGAAGCCGTTCGCGATTTGATCCGAGCTCGCTTTGCGGCAGTGTGCGATCAGCGCCAGGCGCGCAACCGATTGAAAGGATTTTTATTACGGCTGGGCTTTCGTTACACCGGCAAGAGCAGTTGGAATGATGCCCACAAGCGTTATCTCTCCGGTTTGATCATGCTACAGTCCCACTGCCCAGGACGGTGGCTGTTGCCTGCAGCGATTTGTTAGCCCACCAACCGCCTCCGAGGCGGAGCAATGACGTAAGTAACAAGGCCACGCAAGTTGTTGGTAATGAATGATTCATTTCTTGTTACTTAAGAGGCCACAGATGGCTCATTCTGAATCTTGCTCTTGATCTGCTCATAAATGGCAGCAGCGTCTTTGGGTGCAACGAAAATATACCGAGGTGGGTCTGAATGCTTCAATTTAATTGCTAGAACATCCCCAAACCGCCGACCGTGCAGTGTCCGGGCTTGCGGTCCGTAACGCAATACGCCAAAAAACATGAACTTGAAAAATGGGATCAACTCGACGGAATCAATCTCTCGATAAGTCACATCGCGCAGCCCTGTCACAGCAAACCGTAAATAGCTCACTCCGCTCTCGCTTACCAGCAGACCATCCTTGAACACCTTCTCGCAACCCGACCGTCGGACAAAATATCTCATGCACGCAAGAACTGCCACAGCGACCAACCCGATCAACGCAAGAACGAACAATAGAATCAGTTGTCCTGGCATGTTCATGTGGCCTAACGAAAAAAGCTGAGCCGCGCCGTATCTGCAACGCTGACCGTGACAGCGGAACTGATAGCGCCAATAGGCGTTGGCTCCGGCGAATTGTTAAGCCATCGCGTCATGTCTTTCGTAAGATTTACTTAGACCAACTGGGTGAGTAGGATGAGACGCTTCCTTCGTTGAACGTCACCTGACGTTGCTCCGTCCCGTCGCTTTTCATAATCCAAATATCCATCGTCTCTGTAGCGGGCGGTTTGCCTGTCGTGCGGGTGAACGCTATCCACTGACCATCCGGCGACCACACCGGTTCCGAATCACGCGTCGTGCCGTGACTGATGTTATGCTTGCTCGAACCGTCCGCCTTCATGATCCACACCCCGCCGTGCGCCATATACGCGATGAATTTTCCGTCCGGCGACCAAGAGGGATGGTGTCCGTAAGCGTCGCTCGTGAGATTAATTTGATTCTCTCCATTGCTATCCATCACATAAACGTCGCGATGACCGCCATTCTCCACATGATTGGTTGGGCTTTCGTTCCGCATGGTTTCAAACATCAGCTTCGTGCCATCTGGCGACCAGCGGGGAAGCCAGTTATAAGACTGTCCCTCGGTCAGCTGCTTCCTTTCGGTCCCGTCTAAATTCGCGGTGTAAATATCCGAGCTTTTACGCCCCGCCTGATACCACTCAAAAGCAATCTTGCTTCCGTCCGGCGACACGCAAGGAGCTTCAGCGCCTGGTATGTTGGCCAGCAACCGTGTGCTGGCGTGCTGCTTCAAGTCATAAATGAATACTCCGTTCGTTTTGACATCATTTGCGGAATAAATGATGCGTTCGCCGTCCGGCAAAAATTCCAAATTCCGCGTCGTGTATGCCAGCGTCGTGGTGCGATGCGCGCCGGCCATGACATATATTTTTCCGGCGGTGCCAAAATTCTTGGCTGTAACAAACGCCAGCTTGCCGGTCGGGATTGACACCGACACATTGGTTTGTGCTTCGGTTTGGAGGATCTGGGCGTTGATGGAAAAGATTGTGGCAACGATTACGAGTTTTGAAAATGTTTGCATAAATGATTTGGCCTAACGACCCGGATCAGTGACCCCGTGCCACTGACGCCCGATTTGAAACCGAGGCGCTATCACGGGGTTCACTGCATCCTGCTGGTTAGACCGTTTTTTTGGGCTGGCCCACCCTGTTAAAGCTGAAGTTGTCACCCGTGTTAGTGACCTCAAAGCCATGTTTCTCAATGTCTTCAATATATCTCTTCATTTCCTCAGGGGTGGATTTGGCAGGTAGCCACTGAAAAATCTCATGAAGCTCGGCTTCTGTGTAGTATCGAAATTCGGTGATAACGTCTGCGCAATGAAAACACACCTCAATCTTATCCCAAATCCAGAATCTGACTGAGACGCCAGAGTCTGTTTTCTTCATCTCATATTCGTATACGTCGGAGGCGTTGATAATGTGTTCAATCTTTTCTTCAGTAATATCGGTCGGGTGGACTCCAATAAACCGAGTGATCTCATAGGCATCGTCGAAGGCAAAAGCTAGCCCGACCCATTTGTGACCGGTGATTTTTAACTCGGTGCCAATGAGCTCAGCGGCTTCGATGTTGCCTAGTTCGGTTCCCATATTCCCGCCTAACGATCCAAAGCTGAGCCACGCCGAAACGTGACGAGCGAACATCGCAAATCTTCCCGACAAACGCAAGGCGCTCTCGGCGTTGGCTCCAGCGCGGTGTTAGGCCGATGGTAATCTAATATCATGTCCGCATTCCTCAATAAAATCTGCGACGCATCGCTGAAACAAATCAGCCTCTCTTGGCAATCGCTCGCGCAATGTCTCCAAACCAATAATCTCAATATGCGGCGAAAGCTCAACGTCGCGAATGCACTCATCAAACGCATCCCAATTCTGACCGTAATAGTCGGGGAAATGAAACGACGCCGCGAGCAAACTGTGCAACTCCTGCCGCGTGGTCACTTGCCCGACATCAACCTTCAAAATCTCTGGAATCTGCTGTGACATGAATCGGCCTAACGAACCAAGCTCAGCGACCCGCCTCGCGGGACGCATGGATTGCAACCGCGACACTCTCGCCGGGTTCGCAGCAGCGCATGGTTAGCAAACCAACCGTCTCCGAGACGGGGCAATGACGCAAGAAACTGACTTGGCTCTCGTTGCATTTCGCGCTTTCTTCGGTGAGGTGGGCGGCGGCAAGTAAACCGGCCTGCCACTGGTGCTCCATCAAAGCCCGTTGTGTTAGCGTGGTTCCCAAGCCGCCGTGCAAGTTCACTGGTGAGATGCCGTGGTTTTTTCCGCGGCGTCATCCCGATTAAGAGACTGTCTCACTTGCTTTTCACACGCTTGGGGCCGCTCGCCCGCCATCAACCTTATCGAAAGCAAACCTATGTCCGTCCGCAAAAAAGTAAAAGCCAAATCCAACACTCAATTGCCCACGCTCCATCCGCACGCCGCCGGCATCGACATCGGCGCCACTGAGATTCAGGTGGCCGTTCCGTGCGACGCCGACCCCGACCCGGTCCGAACCTTTTCCACGTTCACCGATGATCTGCTCAAGTTGCGCGACTGGCTAAAAGCTTGTGGCGTTAAAACCGTGGCCATGGAGTCCACCAGCGTCTATTGGGTTGCCCTCTTTCAAATCCTCGAAGCCGCCGGACTGGAAGTCTTTCTGGTCAACGCCCGCCATTGCAAAAATCTGCCCGGCCGCAAGACCGACATCAGCGACTGCCAATGGATTCAGTATCTCCACTCCGTCGGTTTGTTGCGTGCCAGCTTCCGGCCACCCGAACAGATTTGCGCCGTGCGCTCGCTCCTGCGTCATCGGGCCAACCTCACCCGCTACGCCGGCAGCCATGTGCAACACCTGCAAAAAGCCCTCACACAAATGAACCTCCAAATTCATAATGTCATCAGCGACCTGACCGGCGTCACCGGCCTGGCCATCTTGGAAGCCATCCTCTCCGGAGAACGCGATCCCCTAAAGTTGGCCGCGCTCAAAGATCATCGCATCAAAGCTTCCGGCGATACCATCGCCCGCAGCTTGCGGGGCGACTGGCGGGCCGAACACCTCTTTGTGCTCCGCCAGGCTCTCGACACTTGGAAGCATTACCAACACCTCATCGCCCAATGTGATCAGCAAATTGAAAAAGACCTCGGCCGCTTTGAAAGCCAACCTGCCGCGCATCCTTTGCCGCCGCCGGCGACCAGCCATCGCAAACCCCAGCGCAACGAACCCCGCTTTGATGCCCGCGCCGAACTCCATCGCCTGTGCGGCGTCGATCTCACCCAGGTGCCCGGTCTCCAAGTCAACACCACGCTCGTTCTCTTCACCGAACTAGGGCCGGATTTCGTCACTCGTTTCCCCACGGCCAAATGCATCGCTTCCTGGCTGGGATTATGTCCCGACAATCGCATCACCGGCGGCAGGATAATCTCGGTAAAAACCCGCGACGTCAAAAGCCGTACCGCCATGGCCCTACGCCTGGCCGCCCAAAGCCTTTGGCGCAGCAAAGATTATCTGGGTGAATGCTTCCGCCGATGGAAAGCCCGCCTGGGAACCCCCAAGGCCATCACTGCCATGGCCCACAAACTTGCCCGCATCCTCTGGCACCTCCTCAAATACCATCAACCTTACGATCCCTCCGTCTGGGCCAAGGCGGAAGAAAAACTCAAACAGAAAAAAATCAAACGCCTCCAACAAAATGCCGCCGCCCTCGGCTTTAAACTCGTCACCCCTTTATGACTTAGACGCTAGTTTCTTAAGAGGCGGCGGGTGAATCATATTCAGTGACTCGCCTTCTTCCCATCTCTGGTCTTTACCCATTCTTCCGCTGCATATCGTAAATCCTGGTCGGACAATCTCCTGACCCCGTAACCTGTGTACTGCTTGGTGAAACCAAGACGTCGTGCCCGCCCCTGCGCATCAAACTCGATACAGGCAATCTGGAACCCTGGATAATCTGCGAACGAACGAATCGGAATGATGAAAAATAAAAGCACGAGCTTGTGCCTCTCCAACTTTTCGATGGGATAAACGGCTATCTGTAAGTCCTCACAAAACAAATCCGGTTTGCCCAATTTCGCCTCGACCTCGCTACGGGGAGGCTGAGCTGATTTGACGAAATCGAAGTCAGTGGTACTCCGTGAAGAAATCGGATAGTGCTTAGTAGGCAATGGCGCGTAGTAGGCGCATCCGGTCGCGAATAGGCACAATGCGCATGACAATAACGCGAGAAAAACTGTCTTGAGGATTGGGCGTTTCATGGTGCGCGATGCCGCCTAACGAAAAAAGCTGAGCCACGCCGGGGCAATGATATCAACCGCAAAAGCGGAACTGAGAGCGCCGCCCGGCGTTGGCTCCGGCGACTGGTTAGCCCACCAACCGCCTCCGAGGCGGAGCAATGACGTAAGTAACAAGGCCACGCAAGTTGTTGGTAATGAATGATTCATTTCTTGTTACTTAAGAGGCGGCATGGCTTTCAAGCTCAAAGAGTACCCTGTCGCGCGTGGCGGCAAACTGCCCCGGCGTGTATGCTGGTCTAACCGCTGAGCGTGGGTCGATGGGCTTACCCTCGAACTGATCTCCCGGGTAGCGCGGAAAGAAGTGCATGTGAAGATGAGGCAATGTGTTACCGTGGATCTCATAGTTGAGCTTCACGGCTCCCGTGGCCTTCGATACAGCGCGTGATACGCGCATGGCATCACGCATAAATGCCTGGGCCTGCAATTCCCCCAATTCATGCAACTCAACTACGTGGACCTTGGACACAAGGCAAACATACCCCCGGACGGGCGCATCCTCCCCCATCGTAAGCCACGACCCCTCCAGAGAACTCACTACGTCCAACGGATGCTCGCGCCTGCAGATGGGGCATGCAGAGCCGCCTTTCAAGGCTTCCCAAATCATCGGATCGTTCCATTTGCTCATCGCGTTGCACACTCCTCGCCTTACCGCCTAACGAAAAAAGCTGAGCCACCGCCGAACCAAATGACGCCGCCCGCGAACGCGGAATGACCGCGCCAACCCGGGTTGGCTCCAGCGTCTTGTTAGCCCACCAACCGCCTCCGAGGCGGAGCAATGACGTAAGTAACAAGGCCACGCAAGTTGTTGGTAATGAATGATTCATTTCTTGTTACTTAAGAGGTGCATCGGTCATGAGTTTCATGTGACAAAATCCAAGTGGCGTAGCGGCGGACATGCTCGGCTGCCGCACCCTGACAACTGCGCGCAACAGTAAACGCTCTCTCCGGCGCAACGTGCAAAACAAAACGAAGCTGGTCCTTGAACTGTTCGGAGAACCGACCGCTGACAAGTCGGTCGAGAATCGCGCGAACGACACGAGTGCGCTGCGGCTGCGACAACCGGCAATGCTTGAGGCGTCGGGCGATCATCGCGCGCGCGCGGCCATGCCAGAGGCCCATCGTCTCCGCTTCGATGAACTCAATGCACTCCTCCACCGCGTCGGAATCATCTGTGAGCAACCGGTCACACAAGGCAATCAACTCTCCCTTGCCTAGCGACTCGAATCTGGATGTCTGGGTCTTCATTGGGATGGACCGCGAGATGCGCCTAACGTAAAAAGCTGAGCCACCGCCGACTCGTGGCGTGAACCGCGATAGCGGAACTGCAAGCGCCAACGGCGGTTGGCTCCGGCGACTGGTTAGGCCACATGGTCATTTCCAAAATTTCCAGCCCTTCTTTGGTGGCTCTGATGTGCCGGGCTTCTTGGGCAACTGGCTGTAATAATGCCACACGTTGTTCTCTGCGCCATCAACGAGACGATTGCGTGCTCGTCCCCAAGGCCAAAATAGCGTGCCATCTAACTCGGCCTTGAGGCCAGGAAAACTCTCGCCGTTCATCTCCACCATCCCCCAAGTCGCACCATGATTCTTGCGATAAACCTCGCCGACATAACTGCCGAACATCTTGGCAAATCCCATGACCTGCTCCTCGGTCGGCTTGGCTGACTGTGCCTGCTTGGAAAAAGTATCCATCGCCTTCTCAATCTCTTGAATGCTGGCATCACTCCAATCCAGCTTGACGCGAAAATTGTCACGCAGAAAGTCACAAGCGTCGAGTGAATATGCCCCGGCAATCTTCTGAATCTTGTCGTCTGTCGTGAAGCTCATAAAATTGTGTGGTGCGAATGTGGCCTAACGAAAAAAGCTCAGCGACCCGGCGCACGGGACGCGTGGATTGCAACCGGAGCGCGATGGCCGGGTTCGCTGCGGCGCATGGTTGGGCGAATAATGACAGAAACAAATCACTTTGTGTTCTCTGTAATTTTTGGCTGAATGACCGTGCCATCCATCAAAATCCAACAAGGCATCTCTTGCGGAGGTCCCGTCATGAGCCCATGCCTAGCAAGACAATACCGCGCCTGCCACATCCAACCATCAATTTTGACAAGATCGAGTTCCTCGAGTTCCCACCAAAAACCTTCCTTCGTTTTGATGGACGCGATGAACTCCTTGGCTTTGGTGAGAGCCTTGGCTGCCGACAATGGCGGATTAGCCTCCTCCTCGGTGTCCCACTTCGGACAGGCTGCCTGCTGCTTCGCGCTCACCGAAAAATCGTAACGCTTCCCGTCATACTCACAGCGGTATAGCCGAATAGCCGTAGTCACTATGGACTCGTGGCGTTTTCCGTCAAAGCTGTCGTAGCGCATCATGATAGCAGTCAGATATAGCTGGAGTTGCCCAACGAACAAAGCTGAGCCACCGCCGATTCGCGACGTGAACCGCGACAGCGGAACTGCAAGCGCCAACGGCGGTTAGGGGCCATGATGGGTTGAACGCGGTACCACGAGGTGCCACGCTGGGAACGTAGTTCCAACCATCAACGCTTAAATCAATGAAAGAATACATTCTCAAACCCACCATGACACCCCAAACCGTAGTCCCCACTTCCACCTTCGACAAGCCCGCAGTAGTGCGCCCGGTGCCGCCGCCTCAGCCCCTGCCCCGGGCGGTGATAGATCCGACCAAGCCCACGCTTAAGCTTGGACTGGACGTGCATCTGGAGTTCATCATGGCCGTGGCACAGAAGGACCACGCCAGTCCGCACGCGCCGCGCAAGTTCACGCGCGCGCAACTGGTCGAACAAGTCCGCAAATGGGTGGCCGAAGGCTTTCAATTGTTCTGTGTGGAAGAGAGTTGCGGGTTCGGGTTTGTGCTCCACCGGGAACTGGTGGCCGCAGGGGCGCAGAGTTTTCTCATCACGCCCATTGCCCTCAACGGCAAACGCAAGACCGACAAGCTCGACGCCCGCGCACTCTGTCTGCGCCTATCCCGCTGGCTGGATGGCAACCGCGACGAGCTCGCTCCCATCCGCATCCCCTCCGAAGCGGAGCAACGCCGACGCGAAGGCACGCGGCGCCGGAAGTTTCTGGCCGGAGCCATCCGCAGCCTGGCCAATCGCGGACACGGCCAGGTCTCCGAGTATTGTCATGCTCAACTGCCGCATCGTTGGTGGGGCCCCCGCAACTGGCAGAAACTCGCCACCCTCGATCCCTGGGTGCTGAGCGTGCTGGCCAAGCTGCGCGAATTAATCGTCGGCATGGAGACCCAACTGGCCGAACTCGAAGCCGAACTGCGCGCGCGTGTGCAAGATCAGATCAAACCAAAGGGCCTGGGCGATCTGACGCTGGTGACGCTGGAGGGCGAGGTGTGCGACTGGCATCGTTTTAGCAACCGCAAACAGGTGGGCAGTTACACCGGTTGTTGTCCGGGCGAACATAGTTCCGGCAACAAACGGCGCGTGGGCGCCATAGACCGGCTGGGCAATGGGCGCGTGCGCGCCCTGCTGGTCGAGGCAGTGTGGCGCTTTCTGCAATGGCAGCCCAACTGGAAAGCGGCGGCGAAAATGAAAACCAAGCTGGGCGCGGGTACCGCCGTGAAGAAAAAAACCGTCATTGCCCTGGCCCGCCAACTGGCCATTGACCTGTGGCGCTGGCGCACGCGTCGTTGCACGCTGGCCGAACTCGGCTGGGTGCCGGCCTAACTTTCAACCTTGGATTTGAGCTTGTCCGCTTCCAGAGAAAAGAGCGTGAATGAATTTGCGACCGGGCGGTTCCTGCCCGTAGCCGGAGCTGGTGGGCGCGAGCCTTGCCCGTCGGTTAGAAGGGGCGGAACCCCCGGTCGCCGCCGTCACACAAGTATGACACCATGGGCGTTGGGCCTCGTCCCAACTGTCCGGATAGGAGCTGGTGCGTGGCACCTTTGCCAGGCATGCGTTCAAGCGGCGACACCGGTCGAGCATCCTCACGCGACGAACTCACGGACGGAACCGAAAGGAAAAAGCTTTTAAAATCAAAAGGTGAGGAGGAATTTTGGAGCGCGAGCCGGACGTGTGGATGGTAGTGGAATCAAACCGCTTCGCGCACGACTCCGCTCCACTCCGTTGCGCTCCGCGTGACCAATACCTCACTGAAAAAAACCTGGCGGAAATTCAACAACCCTCTTGACTACCCTCATAGGGGCTCCGGCGACTGGTTAGGCCACAGGCTCGTGTCTGTAAAATACATAACAGAAAAATGGAATCGCAAAAAGTGCGGCCAAATAGACAAATGGGACTGACGCCTTCGACCAATAGACAGTCTGTGGATCCCGCGACCACGGAGCATACTCGACCCAATGAAGCCTGCCGTGGTCAGTGGAAAAGCCAAGACCAACATCTCCATCGGGAAGAATATGAGATGCCGCTCATGGAAATAACTGTCAATCCAAAGTGCCGCCAATACGACGATCAGCAAACTCAAAACCAAAGCTGGCCATCGTTTGAGTCGTGTAAGCGATGAAATCATAATGGCATGAAGCGGCCTAACGTAAAAAGCTGAGTCACCGCCGACTGGCGGCGTGAACCGCGACAGCGGAGCTGTAAGCGCCACCGGCGGTTGGCTTCGGCGGCCGGTTAGGCCACATGGTCATCCTTCATCACTTCTTCCGCTGCCCAAGCAGCCTCCTGATTCTCATGGGCGTTCGTCTGCCAATTGATATGCTCTGACCTTGCAATGCGAACTGCTCTCTCGGTGAAAGTCCCAAATATCGTGGACGGACTCTCATGTCCAAAATGAGAATCACTGAACCACAGCCCGCTACTTGGCGACCAAATCGTGCCGTCGCGAAACTGCCAGCCTTTCGTCTGAAGTAAAGCTATCATCTTTGCCTTTTGAGGTTCGGTAAATGACATAACGCTCAATGTGACCTAACGACTAAAGCTCAGCCACGCGGGGACTGCAATATAAAATAACCAGCGGCTGCTCGGTGTGGATTCGCCACCCTTTGGAGCAAACGGAGAAAGGCTTAAAAAAAGCCCTCTTGTACAAATACCATTTCGGCTTTTACAGTTCTGATCCTCCGCAATCGTGGAGGGGACTCGTTCACGTCCCATATTTATTGCCTGTTTTTCTGAATTTAGGCGGAAAAATTCATACAGAGCTTCCGCTTCACACCTTTCAGCATTCCGTTCGCGGGTAAATTCCTTCCGGGGCCATGGTCGACAAGTTCCAATTGCCATGTTAATAAATCCGTGTGTGGGGTGCGATTTCACATCTCCGGTTGATTTTTGTTTGCGCGGCGGTGACGTTCTGTGTCACGGCGAAAGCGCAACCGGCCCCTGTTCTCACTTGGATCACCAATTCCTCAGTCAAACTGGAGCAGATCAATGGCGACATTGACTGGGAAGCGCATGCACAGGGAAGTAATTTGCTGACGGCTAGCCAGACGGTGACGCGGTTTCACATTTTGGGCAACGGCCTCGGCTATTCGTTCGAGGATAATGGCAAGGTCATCTTCCTTTTTGGCGACACCATCAGCGAGAACACGACCAATTGGAATTATCACGCCGCCGACCCACTGGCGTGGAGCACCAACACGGATGGCGAGACCCCGCTGCTGCTGAATTTTTTTACGAATACACCCAGCCCGATCACAAACGAATTCAGCGTGGCTACCAACTTTTTCCCGATGTTCGTCAAACCGGATGGCATCAAGATGGGGCCGGACGATGTGCCCAACTCCGGCATCAGCCTTTCCAACGGTGTATTTCTCATTTGCAACACCCGCTCGGATGTGACCAACACCAATATCCCGCCGCAGACGAACGACGAATCGGTGCTGGTGACGTTCGATGAAACTGGCCTGTTGGCCGCCACCAACACCTACGTCACCAATTTCTTCACCACTAACCGCGTCGTCTCGATGTTAAACTCAAATCTTGACGGGAAAAATCCGTTGCAGGGACGTTTCATCAATGTCTCGTTGCACGAATTCGGCACGAACATAATGATGTTCGGCACGGGCGAATATCGGTCCGGCGATGTTTTTCTCTGCATGATTCCCACGGTAAATTTTGTCAGCGGTGCCGGCACACTTTACTTCACCGGCCTCACTAATGGCCAGCCGATGTGGAGCAGCGCGGAATCAAACTGCGTGCCAGTGGTGCAGGACAACCCGACGAACGGCCCGGCGTGGCCACAAGACAATGGCACGGCGGGCAATGTGTCTGTGATCTATCCACCGGCGCTCGGCCTGTGGCTAATGACTTATGACGGGGGACGCAGCACCAATACCAAGACCAATCACACGACCGGAATTTATTTCTCGTTCGCGCAACAACCGTGGGGACCGTGGAGCACGCCGCAATTGATCTTCAATAAATTTCGCGATGGCGCTGACGGTGTTTTCATTCACGACCCGGATCTTGCCAATAATGACGGCCTCGACGGGCCAACCATTGGCGATAATGATCCCACCAACACCTTTGGCGGCGAATTTGCGCCCATCATGATCGAGCGGTTCACCCGCATCACCAACAGCACCTTGTTCATTTACTACACCCTGTCCACGTGGAATCCCTACGCGGTGGTCAAGATGCGCTCGGCGTTCACCATCACGCCGGTCATTGACCCCAGCTCGCTGGTCCACAAAACGAACAAGTTCAGTTTTTCGTGGAACGCGCCCACGAACATCAGTTACCAAGTGGATTATTCCAGCAACCTGCTGTCCGGGTGGACGACGTTCACCGACATCATCACTTCAACCAGTGGCATATTTTATTTCACAAATACTCAAACTGGCGGCCGGCCTCCCTCAAGGTTCTACCGGCTGCAAACTTTGCCATGAGGAAACGATTGGCAACCTTCGCGCGCCTGGTCTCGACCTGTTTTGCCGTGTGGCTTTGGATTGTTTTTGCCGCCGCCGCCCAAAGCCTGCCCAAACTGAATGCCCACGCCAGCGGCAACCGGACGGTTGGCATCCGTTGGCCCTACACGAATGCAGGCTTCGTCTTGCAGGAATCCAGCGGATTGCAGAACGGCAAAACCAAGCATGAGTAACTCGACGCGCCAACTCTTGCGTCGCAGCCTGCTCAAGTTTGTGGTGTCTGATGTCATAGCGTGTGAATGATGCCTAACGACGAGAACTCAGCCACGCCGGGTCGGTGATGTCAACCGCGAACGCGGAACTAGATGCGCCGCCCGGCGGTGGTTGCAGTGAATTGTTAGACCACGGTCTCATAGCTTCTGTCTAGCTGAACAATGGCAACAAGCCAAAGAAAAACTGTTCTGCTCCCATCGCGATGTGGGTGACGACTAAACCCACCGGATACTTGCACCCAGAGCCAGCAACCGCCACGGCGGCTACAACCGGCAACACCACTGCCGAAGCGAGCAAGAAATAAAACACGGCGATGCCGGGAATGAGCCAAGAACGAAAATATCCGTGGGTATCAAGCAGTCCACAGGCGACGCAGTAGGCTGCGATAAAAGCATGAACCAAGAAAATGATGCGGACTCGTTTCTTCATGCACGCGGAGTGGCCTAACGACCAAAGCTGAGCCACCGCCGACTCGCGGCGTGAATTGCAAACGCAGCAGCAACGGCGGTTGGCTCCGGCGACTTGTTAGGCGTATGTAAAACTATGGCCCTCATCCGTTATTTTGGCCCATCACCGTCATACAATCCATCGCGGGTGGTAACGCCCCGGTCGTAATCGTGTCTTCCTATGCCAAGTAGCCGATGCACCTTGTAAGCCGGATAGTATGAATAATACAAGAACCACTCCGCACGCTCGGTCTCAACGCCACCCTTCAAATAAACAAAATATGCGAGGTTCCCAGCCGGAACTCTGTCAGCTTAAAAATAACCGTAGCTGCCAACATAGGCGACAAGGAGGCAAATGCCTGCGATAAAATAGCGCCGACGCTTCAAACGCCTAACGTCCAGAGCTCAGGCACGCGGGACCAAATGAAGTCAACCGCGAAGCGGAACTGGACCGACCACTCCGCGTTGCCCGCAGCGATTTGACACTCATCGTCCCTTCCGAAGTTCGATTTGCGTGTTTTCTGTCCTATCATCAACGTAAACATAAAAATCATTGCACCTCGGTGTTGGTGCTTTGCACTCAAAAACTGCCTTCCACTCACCTTTCCTATAGTAATCATAAAAAGTGTCTGGCTTTCTGTAATCAGCAAGGCGATAACCGTGCTTGACTGCGGTCTGTATTGCTATGCGAGTCGCTTCCTCTTGGGTCAGATGTGTCTCCGGCGGCGGAGGCATTCGCGTAATGCTGGTGGCTCTACCGTGATCGAAAATAACATAGAAACCTACAAGATTAGTCGTATCAAATTGAGTGCGCGTCCAGAAACTAATCTGAATCTTACTGTCGTCAGGATGCGCCCTTTCATACCAGATGACTTGGTCGTTGGAGGAGCCTTCTGGCCATCGTGCCGGGTCAGCCTTCACGACAGATACATAAGGCTGGCGGTGACCAGCAGTAGCGGCAATGGCTTCGTCTGGGAACATCCCCAAAATGACCCGATGCTCTAAAATCGCTTCGCGGGTCTTCAGATCGAGATCTGGACGTTTGGCAACATAACGCTCGCTGTAGCTACGGCAACCGGTCACCAACAAGAGCAGTACGACCGTCAACACGTATGATGATACACGCATACGATGTCTAACGAAAAAACTGAGCCACCGCCGACTCGTGGCATGAACCGCGACAGCGGAACTGACAGCGCCAATGGCGGTTGGCTCCGGCGACTTGTTAGGCGGCGTGGTTCTCATTTACCGACAACTTCGTCCACAATGCCATATTCCAGCGCCTGCTCGGCAGAAAGCACATGAAGGACATCGGGCTTAAGCGGAAGCCAAGACTTGGGTAACCGCGAGCGTTGACGCCAGAAGTCCGTGTAGGCATCCGGCATCCATTCCGTTTGATCGGGCAGAGGCTTGCCAAAGGTCTCCAAACCATGAAGGGCGATCACAGCTCCGTGAGCCGCCCGTCTTTTGCCTGTGCCTGCCGCCAGCAGCATGGCCCCGGTGGAATTGCACTCAGATAACGCGTAGGTGTTCACCGGAGACTGGATGAGCCTCATCGTCTGCACAATACCCATCGCCGAGGAAAGTTCACCGCCTGGAGTTTGCAGATACAGGTCAATGTCGTCATGGCTTTTGCCATTTAAGCAAATCAATTTCTGTATAATGATTTCTGCCGCCCGTTGGTCAATCGGCCCAAATAGAAACATCTGCCGGTAGTTTAACTGGGCATCCGTAAAGTCCACGCGGGCATCTGTCTGCAAACTCGTCTCCGTCTGGCACCTTAGCTGGGGAGCGCAGCATCCTTGTAATAACGCACCCAGCACTACGACCGGTAATAGAGTGATCAACGCGCGCATGATATCTAGGCCGCCTAACGACCCAAGCTCAGCGACCCGGCGCACGGGACGCAACGATTGGAACCGCGACGCTCCCGCCGGGTTCGATGCAGCATATAGTTAGGCCATGTCATTGTGTGTCTCCTCTCATATATCGCACGACCGCCTCTGCGGTCTGCAACCGTGTGCCACAAAAGGGACAGAAGTAAACCGGAATCTCCACCCACTGCCGGTCTTGGCCGCTGTGTGTCTTGTAAGGTTGTGACTTCACGCGCACGAACAGAGGGCCGCTCGAATCGGGTAATCTGTGAAATGCTCGGTCGTCTCCATCTTCTAAGCAACTCTTCAAGACTCGACAACATGGCTCGGAAAAAATCATGACGTGTGAAGTGGCCTAACGAAAAAAGCCGAGCCACGCCGAAACGTGACAACCGAACATCGCAAATCTTCCCGACAAACGCAAGGCGCCCCCGGCGTTGGCTCCAGCGCGGTGTTAGCCCACCAACCGCCTCCGAGGCGGAGCAATGACGTAAGTAACAAGGCCACGCAAGTTGTTGGTAATGAATGATTCATTTCTTGTTACTTAAGAGCCCACCAACCGCCTCCGAGGCGGAGCAATGACGTAAGTAACAAGGCCACGCAAGTTGTTGGTAATGAATGATTCATTTCTTGTTACTTAAGAGGCGGTATCATCGTAACATTCACTCTTTGGGAATTGAAACCTCCAAACCTCTCTGTCGAAACAAGGCCAACGTCGGCTGGGAAAATATCCTCTCCGGTATGGCATCAGGCGCTGCGTCCATGACAGAAATACCAGCGCGGAATGAAGAACTCAAAGATCGCCATACCGCAGCATCCTCAGTCAGTCCAGCAAACAACTTTCCGACTGCCAAATCAACTGTCTCAATTGGTGGTAACGACACCTCGCGTCGCCAGTAACCTCCTACTGCCGGACGAGAAATCGTCTGACCTCTTCGTGTCGTGTGAAAAATAGGGTCTCCCTTCTTGCCAGCCAAGTGCGGCGATCCGCCAATCATGGCAGACACGTCCGCCGGTTTGAGATTCTCACCAACTATGAAGAGTGAAATGTCCATACACGCGAGAGCCGCCTAACGACCCGAGCTCAGGCACGCGGGACCAACCAGCGTGAACCGCGAAGCGGAACTGAGAGCGTCATCCCGCGTTGCCTGCAGCGATTTGTTAGCAAACCAACCGTCTCCGAGACGGGGCAATGACGCAAGAAACTGACTTGGCTCTCGTTGCATTTCGCGCTTTCTTCGGTGAGGTGGGCGGCGGCAAGTAAACCGGCCTGCCACTGGTGCTCCATCAAAGCCCGTTGTGTTAGCGTGGTTCCCAAGCCGCCGTGCAAGTTCACTGGTGAGATGCCGTGGTTTTTTCCTCGGCGTCATCCCGATTAAGAGACTGTCTCACTTGCTTTTCACACGCTTGGGGCCGCTCGCCCGCCATCAACCTTATCGAAAGCAAACCTATGTCCGTCCGCAAAAAAGTAAAAGCCAAATCCAACACTCAATTGCCCACGCTCCATCCGCACGCCGCCGGCATCGACATCGGCGCCACTGAGATTCAGGTGGCCGTTCCGTGCGACGCCGACCCCGACCCGGTCCGAACCTTTTCCACGTTCACCGATGATCTGCTCAAGTTGCGCGACTGGCTAAAAGCTTGTGGCGTTAAAACCGTGGCCATGGAGTCCACCAGCGTCTATTGGGTTGCCCTCTTTCAAATCCTCGAAGCCGCCGGACTGGAAGTCTTTCTGGTCAACGCCCGCCATTGCAAAAATCTGCCCGGCCGCAAGACCGACATCAGCGACTGCCAATGGATTCAGTATCTCCACTCCGTCGGTTTGTTGCGTGCCAGCTTCCGGCCACCCGAACAGATTTGCGCCGTGCGCTCGCTCCTGCGTCATCGGGCCAACCTCACCCGCTACGCCGGCAGCCATGTGCAACACCTGCAAAAAGCCCTCACACAAATGAACCTCCAAATTCATAATGTCATCAGCGACCTGACCGGCGTCACCGGCCTGGCCATCTTGGAAGCCATCCTCTCCGGAGAACGCGATCCCCTAAAGTTGGCCGCGCTCAAAGATCATCGCATCAAAGCTTCCGGCGATACCATCGCCCGCAGCTTGCGGGGCGACTGGCGGGCCGAACACCTCTTTGTGCTCCGCCAGGCTCTCGACACTTGGAAGCATTACCAACACCTCATCGCCCAATGTGATCAGCAAATTGAAAAAGACCTCGGCCGCTTTGAAAGCCAACCTGCCGCGCATCCTTTGCCGCCGCCGGCGACCAGCCATCGCAAACCCCAGCGCAACGAACCCCGCTTTGATGCCCGCGCCGAACTCCATCGCCTGTGCGGCGTCGATCTCACCCAGGTGCCCGGTCTCCAAGTCAACACCACGCTCGTTCTCTTCACCGAACTAGGGCCGGATTTCGTCACTCGTTTCCCCACGGCCAAATGCTTCGCTTCCTGGCTGGGATTATGTCCCGACAATCGCATCACCGGCGGCAGGATAATCTCGGTAAAAACCCGCGACGTCAAAAGCCGTACCGCCATGGCCCTGCGCCTGGCCGCCCAAAGCCTTTGGCGCAGCAAAGATTATCTGGGTGAATGCTTCCGCCGATGGAAAGCCCGCCTGGGAACCCCCAAGGCCATCACTGCCATGGCCCACAAACTTGCCCGCATCCTCTGGCACCTCCTCAAATACCATCAACCTTACGATCCCTCCGTCTGGGCCAAGGCGGAAGAAAAACTCAAACAGAAAAAAATCAAACGCCTCCAACAAAATGCCGCCGCCCTCGGCTTTAAACTCGTCACCCCTTTATGACTTAGACGCTAGTTTCTTAAGAGCCGGTCGTTTCATCTCTGACTTTGATCGGTCCAAAAGTAAACCCCGTCCTGCCACTTGTGTGTCCCACGGTAACTGACGAAATTCGTTGGGCCAATCTCAAAACCGCAATGGCCGATGAAGCCGCCACCCCACATGAGGAACACGTAGGCCGGAGAGTTGGTGCTAGTCTCGTGGACGACAACCCAAGCTGGATTGTGGTATAGAGAACGAAGCGGGAAATTCGTCCCTAACCGAGATGACCAAAAGTTCGTCTCGGTAGGATACTGCGCCAACATATCCGTCGCCCACGATTGAAGCTGCGGGCCCGAAATCAGCTTCTGAGCGTTTTTGTCGAGATTGTCAAACGATCTGAAGGTGCTGCACGGTGGGGAAAACCAAAGCACGATCCAGCAGACAAAGGCAACAGCTATCGAAATTCCGAGCCTTTTCATGAACTTGTGCGGTGCAGGCTAACGACTAGAGCTTAGGCACGCGGGAGCAAAGAACGTGAACCGCGAAGCGGAACTGGAACGGCCATCCCGCGTTGCCTGCAGCGATTTGTTAGCCCACCAACCGCCTCCGAGGCGGAGCAATGACGTAAGTAACAAGGCCACGCAAGTTGTTGGTAATGAATGATTCATTTCTTGTTACTTAAGAGAGTGCGTGAGCATAGGAATAAATAAAAATGGCAATAAAACCAAGCAGCACAAAGCTGCACCAAGATAAAAGCAGACGCGAACCCCTATCGCTCCGGTCGCGGCGATAGTGCAAAAAAGCAAATAACACGGCAACCAGTGAAGCGCCACCGCCAAACATGAGCGCCATTCCCGCCACGATCATGCCACCTTCAATGCCATAGGAAGCGTAGTTTGCCTCCGCGACTGTCAATAGATCGTTGGATTTTACAAAGGCGAACTAAGTGAAATGCGAGCTGCTATCGAGATAGCTTTGATACGAGGCCGGTGGGAGAAATCTCGTTTTGATAGCGGAGACGACAGGTTTCGGGTTCAAAGGAAATTGCGGTTGTCAGTCCCCAAATAATGGTGGAAACCATTCGTTGCGGCCCGTATTCGCCGAAGGCATGCACGGCAATTCCATTTCCGCCCGTTACCGAATGACTCGTTAGTGTGGGACACGGGATTGCAAACGCCAACCCTGCCACCGGCAACCGAGCAGGAGTGTGATCTTCAACTAGGTGCACATGTCCGTGAAAAACAAGATGGCACTGTTTCCGTGGTAACGTTTGCAACACGAACGAAGCATGTCGCGTATGGCACGGTATACTGCCGAAAGTGCACAGATGATGATGAGTAAATGCCACTCGTGTGCTTTTTGTTTGGGGGAGTCCCTCAATCATCAGAATGTATTCTCGGGCGAGTTCTCCCGTGTCGCTTCTGAGGAGGGACACCAGTTCTTTGTCGGTTAATTTGTCGGCCGTAAGGTGCGCCCGAATTTCTTCTGGAACAAGGCCCGAAAAAAAAGAAGACACCACTAGAAGAATCTCCAAGTCGAACTCTTTATACTCTACGAGCATCAACGGTGGAATCAAATCCGATGAACTGTTAAACCTGGCAACCTGAACAGCGCCCTTTTCATATGATTCAGTTGCCGGTCCGAATGGGGTCAGGAAAACTTTTTGATCAACAAAAGTCTCTCTGAAGAGCTTTAGTTTGTCTGCGGTTCCATCGGCTGACCATGCGGTATCGTGATTTCCAGGGATGACGAGGAATCTCTGAGGCTTTAACTCTCCCCACAGTTTCTCGCTTAATGTTTTCGCAAATTCAACAAAGCGATTGAATTCTTCCTTCGAAGCGATGCTCGTCAAATCACCCGAAACAACAATGATATCCGGTTTCCAACCAGAAAATTGAACTTCTAGGCTAACGAGTATCGCGGCCAGTTCGCGCGGGTTGTTTTCCAGAAGATTGAACCGACCAAAGTGCACGTCCGAGAGCTGCCATATAAGGGGCTTACATTTATGGCCAACCAATTGATCTGGAGTAACGGTCACGCCATATATTGACGCCGGCGTCGTCATCTGCACTTCCTGCGCTTGAATCTCCTTTATTAAATCTGAAACGAGCGGAAAAATTCGTTCGCACTCAGCAATTAAATGCTTCCGCTGTTTGGGATCTGTTGTTAGCGTCTTAACGAGCGCCTTAGTTTGCTCCTTATTTTCAGGCTGAAACAACCTCTTATATATCGTCGTGTTCATGTCGAACACTTCGTTTAGAGGCTTTCCGGTTTCACCTACATAGTCCAAAATTACACCGTAAATGTCGACGGGATCGCTAGGAAATCGGCGCAGCAACGCTTCAAGTTGGTTTAGTTTATTAAAGGCCGGAGTCATCTGTCATCAAACAGCCAAGGACGGCCATGTGTAAAGCGCAAGGAGCTTATTATCCCCCATTTTCAATTCTAATTGCTGCGTCTGCTCGTGATTGAGTCTGCTGTCGAACACTAAGACACCCATCGGATTTATTCGAGCTGAGCGGCAGTAATCGATGAGCGCGGTGATTGTCCTTCCAGTATTGATGCCATCATCCACAATTAGCACGCGCTCAGTTGCGTCTAAGAGAAAGTTTTTACCAGTCGCGGGTCCAGCGGATGGCGTTGCTGTGCGGAGCGCTTCGCGACTGACCGTCCGAACAACGCTCCGATCCAGATCCAATGCTTCCGCTACCACCGCGGCGAACAGCTTGCTAGGGGATTCGTCCACCGTGATAAGCATGCGAGGAGTATTTCCGGGCCAAGCATTCTGGCACTTCAAACGAGCCAACGTTTTGATCCAAAGTTTATATCTCTCCAAAACCAACTCCGTTTTGACTCTGAACTCTAACTTCCGACCTTGTAGATCGGCGCCTCGGCAATGTAATGCCTTAGAGTCGCGGGCCATTTCCCAATAATCAAACGGAGTGAGTTGGTTGGTTGCTTGGTGCCGGAATTCCTCAGCCCGGCGGACCGGTTGTAAAGGTTGACGAAGCTGACATAACGGACAGTCCTCTTCGTTCGGCTTGTAATATTCGCGACGTATCAGAACAGTCGCTTTCACTTCGACGCCTTCAATCGTCTCCGGCGAGTTTTGCATGCGAAGGAGAGCAAATATTTTTACCGGCGGAGGAGATAAAAACCGCTTTCGAGCTCGAGCGACCAAAGCCTTCACAGTCTCGCCAGAATTGATTATATCGGTCACGACAACGATAAGGTCAGCGCCATCAGCTCGTGTCAGCCATTCATCCGAATCGTTTATCTCTGGGAGATAATCAAAATGGTGAATTCTGTTCGGCATTGCAGATTGAAAAAAGTAACCCAGACGAGTTAAAACACTCGCCCCGAGGCCGACGGAGAAAATACAAACATTTTCGAATCCGATAATCATTTTTTCGAACTCGGCAAGAAGATGCACAGCGACCCGGTCCTGTTTGACGAAATGCGTGAGGTCATAGTGCGTCCTCACATGAGAATGATTAAGCGCAAAGTGGCCCAAGTAAAGATTGGTTTCATAAATGAGTGTGCGATAAAACTCTTCATCCTTAAAGGCCAGCACTTCTCTAAAACGGTTTTGAGAGATAGGATTTGCCTCCACACAGCTGCCGTCATGGTAGTTGATGGCAACGCCCCTAATGTCAATTAACGTGCAGGAAATCCCTGAAGTCGTCATTAGCGACTGGAAACCGGAAGATTTTTTGAACCAGTCTACGTTTCGAACGAACAAGACGAGCGAACTAGTCTTCAAAACCCGCAGGCAGTTTTTGGCACGTTCTAAGCCCAAAGCAATCTTATCTGCAATCGTTGTGCTCAAGGAAAACGGCATCAAATTCAAAACAAGAAACGAAAACCTCCGCCCCTCCTGCACCACCGTTTTGCGAGCAACAATCCCTTCAAATAATTGTTCAAAGAATTCGTCAACCGAAGTGCCGCGAAAATCGATCACAACGCTCTCGTCAACGATCGAGTCACTGATTAAAAGACGATTAGCTTCATTGAACAAGCGGAGCAACGCAGCATTATTCCTTTTCTTGGGCCCCCAACTAGCAGAATCAAACTCGGCCACGCTAAAACGACGAAGGGTCGTATAGTTATCGCGATGGATATCAAAGATAAGAGCTGATTCCATTTCCTGAGTTGTGTATTAGCTTAGTTTTGCCAACTCGGGACGTTTCTTCAATGGGATCGCAATCCGCAAAAGATTCCCCTTCCACGAGTGTGGCCAAGACTCGATATCATAGGGTTTTTTTTTCGATTCGGCTGGATAGCGCACGGCAACGGAATCCGAAACGATACGTAACCGGCCGGAAAAAGTATTGAGGACGTCATCCTTGATATATGTTAACCCCATTCCGCTTCCCGGATCGACAGATCTAGATTTGCGAGTGACACCAGGTAACGTCGCAAAGTCGATTATATCCGCTCGCTCAGTGTCAGTAAGTTCGTGAGGATTATATGAACAACGCGGAATATTGCGGCTATTGCAAAAAACATCAAAAATGGTGGCGCAAATCGAGTCGCCGTTATCAGCCACCGTCAAGATCAACTCGTGGCCAGCGCCCATCACCGAGACAGCCATCATACCGATCGTGGCGTTCGGATGTTCCTTCAGGTTCATCAGACTTTCCGTCAACAAATGGTCCGCAAAAAGATCAGATGTCCGCTTTTCGATTCCACATTGAACGTTCAAGATATCTCCCATGCGGGCAGCTTGAAAATGCGCAATGCATGCAGCAATTAGCTTTTCTGAGACCTCATGAGGGCTTAACGTAACGATGTCCACTAGATTTCTGATGCCTACAAGACTTAGAGACAGAAGCGACTCCACCACTCCGCGTTCTGTCCGTATTGTGCTTGGCAAATAATGTTTCTGCGGCTGAGAAAAATAACCCCTTTGCTCGGGCACAAGAAGATCATCGACATCTCGCACCAGATTCTGAAGAGCCACATCAAACCGCCAGCGACGCAGATAGTCACTGCTTTTTTGAAGTTCCTCTTGTTCTTTTGGCGAAATACCGAGTTTCGGTTCTGGCAGCCTTAGCAAAAATCGAAGATCTTGCCTCCGATAATGATGGAGGCCGATTGTTAGCCAAAGCAACGCGGCAACATCCCACATCTTGATCAGCGAAAAATCTAAAATAAATAAGACGCCTTTGCTGGTATGAGAATATGGCTCAATAACAGTCTCGGTAAAATCTCGAAGCTCTCGCATCCCAAAAAATCCACGAGGCGCGCTTACCGAAAGAGTATAACTGCTTGGCCGTGTCAAATGATAACTTTCCGTGGCTAAAAAACCCATCCCACCGGTGTTTGCCATCCTGACAAGTTGTTCCAACGGACAGTCTGCTGTCAACGCAATGTTATTGACAAGATGTCCCCCGATTTGTTGACACTTCTTGAGGCATTTCCAACAACATAAGGATTTCCACCGCGCCGGATAATTTTTGCGATCTCTTGTCCCAATAGCGGGATCCACTTCACCTCTCGACTTCTCCTCGACAATACGCTTGAATGTGCCCAATGGGTAACAGTCACGGTATGTTGGCATTAGAGTGCCGTCACCAGGTCGCTCGGGTTTCGGCACGATTGGAAACTGCTGGGTCTACCACACAGACGGTCGTGCTCCGCGCCTACACGGCATCAAAAGGTTCCGACGTCTTTACTAAAGCGAAACGCTCGCAAATCATGTCCCGAGTTCGCGGACACGGCAACAAACAGACCGAACTCGCACTTATTTCCGTTTTTCGCCGGTATCGCATTACTGGCTGGCGCCGGCACCAGCCGATCTTCGGCAAACCTGACTTCGTCTTCCCGCGGCTCAAGCTCGCCGTGTTCGTGGACGGCTGCTTCTGGCACGTGTGCCCCATCCACGCCGAACAGCCGAAGAACAACCGCGCCTTCTGGCTCAAGAAACTGGCGTCCAACAAAGCCAGGGATAGGAAAGTCAACCGCGCCCTCGGCAAAAATGGTTGGAAGGTCCTCCGGGTCTGGGAACACGAACTCCGTGGCAAAGCGCCTGCGTGTCCTCCGAAACTGCTCCGCCTCCTTGACACACGCAAAACAGCCGACAAACGGCGCCGACGATTTCCGATGAACATAACAGACCAACCAACCGTCTCGACAGGAACCCATGCCGCTGCAATTAATTGATCTATTTTCAGGTTGTGGAGGTTTGAGCCAAGGTTTCAAAAACGTTGGATGGCGACATGTTCTCGCCGTCGAAAAGCTCCACGCCCCCAGTGAATCCTATCGGGCAAACTTCCACTGTATGGTCTGGAACAACCCGATTCAGGAATTCCTGAAACTGTTGCGCAGTGGTGCCATTAAGATGCCCCCCGTGGATGCTGTCATCGGCGGCCCCCCCTGCCAGGGATTCTCCCCGTTGGGCAGAATGTCCGCTGGCGCACAAAAGCGCGAACACCATACGGCTCTAAATCGCCTCTGGTCCGACTTCGTTGAAGTCGTCGATATCCTTAAGCCGAACATTATCCTGACCGAGAATGTTCCCGAGTTCCTAAGCTCCGCGGAATTCGAAAATTACAAATCCCGCATGAGCGTCCACTATAGCCTCGATATCGGTATCCTCAACGCGGCCAAGTTTGGCGTTCCACAACACCGCCGCCGCGCATTCTGTCTCGGAAGTCGCCTGGGCACCATCAAGCTGCCCGCGTCCTACGGCGAAAAAGTCACCGTCCGCGACGCCATCGGCAATCTACCACTCGTTCCCGATGGCAAGAACTGGCACGTCGGCCGCAACCCGACTCCCAAGTCCGTCGAACGCTACAAGGTCATCCCACCCGGCGGAAATCGCTTCGACCTAATGCGTGCACGTCCCGACATCACTCCCAAATGCTGGCTTCGCAAAAAGAACGGCACCACCGACGTCTTCGGCCGGCTCGAATGGGAAGGAATCGCGCTCACAATCCGCACCGAATTCTTCAAACCGGAAAAGGGCTGCTATCTGCATCCGGAGGCGGACCGCCCGATCACTCACAGGGAAGCGGCAAGCATCCAGACCTTTCCGGAAGATTTCATTTTCAAAGGAAATAAAACCGAAGTAGCCAGACAAATTGGAGAAGCCGTTCCGCCCAAACTATCAGAAGCCATCGCCCGAACCATTAATGCCCACCTGAAAAGCTATGGAATTGCATGAGCACTGACCGAGACAAACATGCCGGACCGTTTATACCGCCAAAACTAAGCGCAGATCGAATCCAGCTTTTGAATCGATTTCGCGCCCAAACCAAATCCCTCAACAATCTGCTGGAGGCTTTCGACGTCCACGGCGTATCCACAGAGGCTGAGCAGGCCAAATTTTTCGACAACCTTGCAAACCAAGGCGCAGACCTGATCACCTCGTTTCGCGGGCTCGTCCAAGAGCAGGGCGGCAGCGCCCGGAAAAGAATTCTCCATTACCTTAAGAATCACCTCGGCCAAGTCATTGAAGGCACCACACTTGAGGCTGTATCAGGAATCTCCGATTGGGCTCGGCGAGTTCGCGAACTGGACGTTCAGGAAGGCTACAGCATCATAACGCACGAGTCTGATTCCGGCCTGCGACCCGGCCAATACCGTCTGGATTCTGTTAAGCCCGACACCGAGCGTGCCGACTGGTGGCGTCTCAAGAATCGCTTGAAGAAAGATAAACGAATGTCCTTGCAGGAAAAACTGCTCTCACTCCTGCGCGCTCGCCGCGGCCGGCCTGTCGAGTCCGCAGATTTCTTAGACGTGGCTCAGGGCAAAGACTGGCAAGCCGCGATGAAACAACTGCAATCCAAATACACCGGCTGCAGAATTTCCTCATCCCGAAACCGCAAAGATCTTGAACCGGACGAGTACGTTCTCGAAGCCGACTAGTAATTCAGTGGCCCAATCAGAACCTGACAACCCAAATGAGCATACCATCATGGGCTGGTGTCTATTCCCCGATCGCTCGCCACATCGCTCTCCGCAAAAAGCAGTGTCTCGCGGCTTATCGCGAGAATCCACTGCTTGTGATCGAACACTCGAACATCGAGCGCTCGACTGCCCAAGGCGGCTACGGTCGGCGGCAAATTTACGAATTGGTGCAAAATGGAGCCGACGCTCTCATTGAATCCGCCGCAGGCCGCATCCAGGTCGTTTTGACCGAGAAGGCTCTTTATTGCGCCAATCAAGGGTCCCCCATTGACAACGCTGGCGTGGACGCCATTCTGTCGTCTCACGTCTCCATGAAACGGGGCACGGAGATCGGGCGATTCGGTCTTGGCTTCAAATCCGTATTGGGCATTACCGTGGAGCCGCTCTTTTTCAGCCGCACGGGCTCATTCGCCTTCTCCAAAAAACGCTCCGAAGACGAAATCCGCGCCATCGTGAACAATGCGGAACGCGTCCCATACCTTCGTATCGCCGAATCCATTGACCCTATCGCTCACGCGCAGCGAGACCGCGTCCTGGGAGAACTGATGGCCTGGGCGACAACCGTAGTCGTACTTCCGTTCGCGGACGCGCGGTCCACCTGGTTGCCGGAGGATATCAAAAAATTCCCGTCAGAATTCCTACTTTTTTCGCCGCATGTCGGCTCTCTTGACCTCGAAGATTGGATGAACGGTCTCGCTCGTCACGTCCGATTGAAATCGAACAACGGCACTATCGCTCTTGAAGAAGGCACGGATTCCTGCCGATGGAAAGCCTTCCACAGCATTCACAAGCCCACAGAACGCGCCCGCCAAGAGGCTGGCGAACTTGCGGATCGCGAATCGCTACCACTGATTTGGGCGGTTCCAATGCAAGGCCGCTCCGCCCGCGGCGTCTTCTGGGCCTTCTTTCCAACCGAGTACTTCACGACGTTATCCGGCATAGTCAACGCGCCTTGGAAAACAAATGAAGATCGTCAAAATCTCCTGACGGGCCTTTTCAACGAGGAAATGATTTCCAGCGCCGCACAACTGGTCGCTGATAACCTTCACGCACTCGTGGACCCGACCGACCCCGGCAAGTACCTTGAATTGTTGCCCGCGCGTGGTAAGGAATCCCCCAATTGGGCGGACCAGCTCATGACCGAGAGGGTTTATACCTTGGCGGCTCAACGAGCATGTCTGCCGGATCAAAACGGGAAACTGCAGCCGCCGGGTGCGCTCAAACTCCACCCACCGGATATGCCTAAAGATGCCTTGGAACACTGGGGCTCCCATCCGGGGCGTCCCACCAATTGGTGTCATCACTCCATCGAAACACGGGAACGGCGTTCACGTACGGAGCGCATACTTTCTCAATTCGAAATTTTTGCAAGTGCGGTCCCCACGTGGCTCGAAGCACTCGTGCAGGACAAGACCCCCGCCGCCTCAGTCGCCGCCATCAAAACCGCCGCATCCATTGTCCAGCATAACTCTGCTCAACTCCCATATGTCCAGTTGGCAAGAATCATCCGCACCACGGATGATACATTCGTTGCTCCCACGCCTGGCGCCGTATTTACCCCCCGGAGCGAGGATGCGGATAACTCGAAACTTACCTTGGTCCACGGAGAAGTTGTCGCGATGGTGGGCGCGAAAGAGGCGCTAGCTACCCTTGGTATCCGGGACGTTGATGCAGCCTCCGAGCTCGAATCTCTCTTGTCGACGGTTACACTGTTCCACCTGACCGCTGCCGGTTGGACACAATTCTGGTCGCTCGTGCGATCTCTTCCCGTCGAAACTGCCAAAAAACTCATTCGCGCGAAATACACCGGCAAGGAACGCTCGCAAATAAAAGTCCGAACGGTCGCTGGCGACTTCAACCCCATACAAAAGTGCCTGCTTCCCGGAACCATCATTCCGGAAGGAGCCAATCGCGACCGCTCAATACTAATAGACACTGCCTTCCATCAAGCGGAATTGGATCTTCTGAAAGCTTTGGGCGCGGTCTCAGGTCCCGAATTGGGTGGTGGGTCCTTGGAGGAAGATTGGTTTGTGCAATACCGCAACGTTCAGACCCGGGCATTTGTTGACAACCTTGAAACGCCGAAAAAGCCAGATAGAAACTATCTCGAATTCGCGCACACAATAATGGTTGGGCCTCTTGAACCAATAAGGCACCTTAGCTCGGAAGGCAAAGCCCTCTTCACCGAGGCCATGCTGCTGGACCCCTCAGCGTCAACTCCCTGGACACTGCAACATTCGACTCAGACCGGAAGCTGGCCCAAGCGAACATGCGACTCGCCCGCTGTGTGGCTGGCAAAAATCGCAGGTTGTATGAGGACAACGCTCGGGATAAAATCCCTCCACGATTCGGTTTCTCCGGCTTTACTAGAATGGGCGCAATTCTTGCCGATCGCCCAATGCTCCGAAGAAATTGCCGAACGCATTGGGCTGCCAACCACGCTCGCCCAATTGACGCATCAACAATGGGCGGCAACAGGTGCCGCGACTAACATGGCCGAGTTTTCTGAAATCGCTCGATTTTATGCGGCGGCATCCGCAGTAATCAAAGAACCTCCGTGGTACCTAACATGCCAGATTGGCACCGGCCGCGGACGCGTAGCCGCGCCAAAAATCACAGCTGTTGCAAGCCAGGCTGGAGCAGCGGCGCTGATGGCACTTGAGATTCCTTACCTGCCCGCCTCAGAGGAGAACGCTCTCATATTATGTCGCAATTGGGGACTGCAGCCAGCTGATAAAACGATTAAAACCGAGGCGCAGCCGATACCGAGTGGTCCAGAAATCCCACTTCTGGATCAGTACCCTGGCCTCTATCCTAAACTCGACCCCAATCTGCACGACGCCCGGCTTATCCCCTGCGCATCCATTCGGGTCGAGTGTAGGACGGGTAATACCCAAACGGCTGAGGACCGCGATCTATACCGCGACGGAACAAACCTCTATTACTTGGCATCCCTTAGCGCTGACCAACTCCTCGATGCCGTGACGGACACTCTCAAGATTTCGCTCGAACTGGCGGAAAAGCAGGATATCCTCAACTACCGCAGGCAGGCGGAGAGCCGCGAGCGAACCCATGCGGTCCGCCTCGAAAAGACACTTGCGGGAAAGCTTCTGCTCTGCCTGGGTGAGACTGCCATCCGCGCAAGACTCCCGCTGGGCCTTCTTAACGCATACGAACACGAACACGGCAACCTCAGCCACGCAAAAATCGCCGAACTGGCCCTTGCGGTTCATGGCGTTGAAACATTGCGGTTCTTCAAGGAAGAACTCGCCGCAAAAGGGCTGCAACCGCCAGCCATGTGGGCGGGCGGACAAAGCGCCCGGGCATTCGTGAAGAGCCTCGGCTTCCCGGTTGAATTTGCTGGCTTTGGGCAGGCGCGTCGCGAACCCATCCTAGAAGTGGATGGGCCACCGAACCTTCCGCCACTTCACAGTTTTCAACAGAAAGCTGCTCAGCAGATCCATGAACTCCCGAAGCGCAAAGACGGAAGGCGCGGGCTGCTCTCATTCCCGACGGGTGCTGGCAAAACCCGCGTTGCTGTTGAAGCGCTTACGCAAATGGTCAAAGCCGACACGCTACAAGGTCCGATACTTTGGGTCGCACAAACCGACGAACTCTGCGAACAGGCGGTCCAAACGTGGTCCTATGTTTGGCGATCTCTCGGCCCCGAGCGTCCTCTCCTGATCAATCGCCTCTGGGCTCAGAACGAGGCGGACCCAGCGCCCGGCTCAACTCAGATCATCGTTGCCACCATCGCCAAACTCCAGGTTTGCATGGCTGAAGAGAACTACCATTGGCTGGCCGAAGACACCCAGTGGCTCGTAATTGATGAAGCTCACGGTGCAGTCGAGAAATCTTACACAGCCCTTTTGGAATGGATGGGCCTCGGCCGTTCCAATGACCGCTGCCCGATGATCGGTCTCACCGCCACGCCGTTTCGAGGTGGCGAAGAGGAAACGGTACGGCTCGTCAACCGTTTTGGGGCGCACCGTTTGGACTGGGGCTCGTTTCGCGATGATCCCTACCGGGAACTACAGGACATGGGAGTGCTTGCTCGCGTGGATCATCAACTGCTCAAGGGCGCGACACTTACTCTTACCGCGAAGGAACTGGAAGATCTCACAAGAACCAAACTCCTTCCGGCCGCCGTTATGGAGCGCCTCGGCAGCAACGCGTCCCGTAACTCAGTCCTCCTGAAAACCGTCAAGGCCATGCCCTCAGACTGGCCGGTGCTCCTTTTTGCAACCTCCGTTGAACACGCGCAAACCCTGGCGGCGCTGCTCTCAATCGAGGGTATCTCCGCAGCCACCATCTCCGCTACAACCGAACCCGGCGCTCGCCGTTATTACGTCGAATCCTTCAGACGCGGCAAACTCCGTGTCCTTACCAATTACGGTGTGCTGACCGCTGGCTTCGACGCACCCTCGGTCCGGGCTATCATCGTCGCAAGGCCGACCTACAGTCCCGTCACCTATCAGCAAATGATTGGCCGCGGGCTGCGCGGCCCCAAGAATGGTGGCAAGGAGCGCTGTCTTGTCGTCAATGTCGAGGACAACATCCTCCGGTTCCAGGAAAACCTCGCCTTCACACAGTTCGAATATCTGTGGGCGCAAAGCGGAACCGGCAAATAAATGGCTCTCACGGACGAACAACAACCCATCGTTGACGCGCCGCCATCGGCGCGGCTCCTAGTCACGGCGGGTCCAGGCACTGGGAAGACCCACACGTTAATCGCCCGCCTCGGCTCGCTCGTTGAAGTTCACGGGCTGGCTGCCGGAGCCGAAATACTGGTCCTCACGTTTTCCCGCGCGGCCGTCCGCGAAATCCGTAACCGCGTTGCATCGACGGACAACGGCGCACGCTATGTTCGCGCTCGCACATTCGACTCTTTCGCAACTCGGCTCCTTGACCGCATTTCCCCGAACGGCCCGTGGAGCAAGGAGGGATACGACGGTCGCATTCGCTTTGCCGCCGATGCCATTAGGATCTTGCCAATGGCCGGTGAAATACTGGCTGATTACGCCCACGTCCTTGTGGACGAAATCCAGGACCTGGTCGGAGAACGTGCGGAACTCGTCAAAACCATTCTCGAAAAAGTCCCCGGCGGATTCACTCTTCTCGGCGATCCCGCCCAGGGCATCTACAACTTCCAACTCGAAGACCCAGAAGCTCGGCGCATCGGCTCCGCCGCCATTTTTCAGTGGCTCCGCAAAAGGTTTAAATCTGATCTTAAGGAGTACACACTCACCATCAATCATCGTGCCCAAACATCTGCCGCCAAGACCGCCCTCTGGGCTGGCTTCGAACTCAACAAGCCCAACCCGCCATACGAATCCATCAAGGAACGCCTTGAAACGAACATCGCCGGTCTGCCGACAACGTGCGATATCTCCGAGCCTGTGACGCTACAGGCCGCCTTCAGGCCCCGCACCCCGCGAACAGCCGTTCTTTGTTACGACAACGGTCAGGCGTTAATGGTTTCCCGCGAGTTGCACGAGGCTGGCATCGCTCATATTCTTCAGCGCGAGGCGGTGGACCGCGTTATTCCTGCATGGCTTGCGGTCAGCCTGCTCGACCTGACTCACAAACAACTCGCCAAGACCGCCTTTCAGGAGCGCGCCCAAAATGCCGGGCTTGCAAGAGCCGATGCCGAGAGCCACTGGCGGCTTCTAAAACGGATTGATAGCAACAATCCAAACTCATTGGACGTCGGCATTTTGGCTGAAAGAATGAGGGCTGGCGATATACCCGACGACCTCTGTGAACAGCCGACCGCAAATCTTGTGGTCTCCACAATCCACCGCGCAAAAGGTTTGGAGTTCGACCGCGTTCTAATAATACCGAGCAGACGGGAAACCGAAGATGCCGCCGAAACTGCCCGCGTCGTCTACGTTGCGATGACCCGACCCAAGCGCGACCTGGGCTTTATGCGGACGCCGGACTTTAAGGGCGTGTTCCTGCACAAGAATACGGACCGATGGCACCGCGCCTTTGGATGGAAAGTGAATGCCATTGAGGTGCGGGGTGACGATGTCGACAGAGAATTTCCTGCCGGCGCATTTCAGTTGGCTGGCTATAATGCCGCCATAATTCAGAAGTACATTATAGAGCAGGTGAAACCGTCGGACCCTGTCACACTCAAACGGTTGCCTATTGTTGAGGCAGACGGCCAGTCGCGCGTTTTTTACGCAGTTGAACACAAAAGCCGGACCGTCGGTGTTACATCCGAATCTTTCAGCAGCGTACTTTTTCGTATCCTCAAACGCAATTCCGGCTGGAAAGTCACTTGGCCAACGTCCATAGACCAACTGCGAGTCGAAGTCGTTGACACCGTCGCGGGCACTGAAGCCGCATCCAAACGCGCCGGTCTCGGTTGCTCCGGTTTCTGGCTCCGCGTCAGAGTCTCCGGCCTCGGCTTCACAAACTTCGCCACTGGATAACCCGTATGCCTACACTAAACGATTACTATAACTTCCGCGGCGACCTGGTCAAAGCCCTGACTGAAGATCTGATCGGCCCTTCCGCGCCCGGCGAAATCCTGGATGACCCGCCTATCACCCGTTACGCTGCTGGCATCCTTTTTCCCAAGCGCAGCGGCAACATAGACGCCAGCCGGGACAACGATGCTGGCCTCGATGAGGACGCCGAGGAAGGCAGCAACCCCGACCCGCCGGTGGCCTTGGCCAACGTGCGCTATCCGTCATCAATGGGTATAACGTTCGCTGTCGCCTCCGACTCACCGACAATTGCCATTCACATTCACGCGGCTAGATACGAAGAAATCCCGGACCCCAACACGAAAACCGAATCGAATCCAAGGTCACGTAAGAAGGCCCCCGGGAAATGGAAACGGATCCCAATAGACATCCCGCCCTACCTGCTTAACGTAACAAAACCATTTTCGGACTACGTGCCGCTTAATACCCCGGAGGCTCTCAAACTCTTCTGCCGTGTCCGTCCCCCCGACGCTTCGGGAGCTGTGCCGGTCACAGTCGTGCTGATGAACGCCAACATTTCGCCCGATACAGGACCTTCCGATGCCTTGGCGTTTTTCCAGCCGGAAATCGCGGTCTTGGCGGCAAATCTTGAAAGCGCCCCGTTCGTCGAACGCCCATTCGTCGCCGCCTCCGCGTCGGACGAAGACATCCGCTCCTACCGTCTTTTGTATCGTTACGCTCGCGAATTTGCAGCAGGCCACGGCTGCTCTGTTACCTGGGTAACTGATTTCGACCGTCCGGAGCGCGCCACCCGGATTGTAAGCACCTTCGTGCCCAGCGTCCGCGTGCCTGTGTCCACCAGCAACCCAGCCATACAACTCAACGGCGTTTCAATGCAAAGACTGGCCACAGGAAAGAGACAGGACATCATCCCCTTGCTCGCGCAGTTGTGCGAAGGCTACTCAGCTTGGATAACAGCCCGCCGGAATGACGTTGGGACGCTCCCCGACTTAAACGCCGACCAGCAGGCTACCGCTGCGGACCATCTCCAGGAATGCGACGTGGCGCTCACCCGCATTCGCAACGGTATTAAATTGATCCAGACGGAAGACTTGGCATGGAAGGCTTTCCAACTCGCCAACGCCGCAATGCTCGCTCAACGTGCCCGCAGCGTTTGGTTGAAAGCCGGCAAATCCACACCTACGCCAACAGAAGACGATAGTCACGGCTGGCGTCCCTTCCAGCTAGCTTTCATGCTGATGTGCCTCCCAGGAATCTTCGACAAGCAAAGCCCCGAACGCGATATTGCTGATCTCCTCTGGTTCCCGACTGGTGGTGGGAAGACCGAAGCTTACCTCGGCCTCATCGCCTTTACCGTGTTCTTGCGCCGCCTCCGCAATAAGGATGGAGGCGGGGTCACAGCCCTGATGCGATACACGCTCCGGCTCCTCACCATCCAACAGTTCGAGCGTGCAACGCTTCTGATCTGTTGCTGCGAGGAGATCCGCCGGCGCAACAAAGACCTTGGGACCGAACCCATCTCCATTGGTCTTTGGGTCGGACGGGGCGCCACACCAAACACTCTCGAGGAAACCCGCACCGCCCTGAACAAACTTGCCGTTCCAGGTGCCGAACTAAATGAGGGCAACCCCATTCAAATTCACTCATGCCCCTGGTGTGGCTCGCCACTCGACCGCAGGAACTACTGGATCGCGACCGACCGAAAACGGCTCGTTGTGGCCTGCCGCGAGGACGGTTGCGCTTTCTCGAAAGAATTGCCGGTCCGTCTCATTGATGATGACGTCTATCAATTCCGTCCCACGCTGATCATCGCGACGGTGGACAAATTTGCCAGCCTTCCATGGCGCGACAAGACCGCAGCTCTGTTCAACATTGCCGATGGCCTGAACCCGGAGCAGCTGCGACCAGAGCTCATAATTCAGGACGAACTCCACCTGATCTCCGGCCCGCTGGGCACACTCGTCGGCATCTATGAGACTGCCGTAGATACGCTGTGTACGGACAAGGGCGTTCGCCCAAAAATTATTGCGTCCACGGCAACAATCCGCCGCGCCGACCGCCAAGCCGCCGCCCTGTTCGACCGTTCCATAAACCAATTCCCGCCGCCAGGCATAGACGCCCGCAACTCCTATTTCGCCGTGCAGGCGTCGCCTGAACAAAACGGCGACAGACTTTACGTCGGGGTCATGGCCCCCGGCACGAGCCATACAACCTTACTCGTTCGTACCTACGCGGCCCTTCTTCAAAGCGTCGCGGAGATTTCCGCCAGCGACGAGGTCAAAGACCCGTATTGGACGATGGTCGGCTATTTCAACAGCCTCCGCGTCCTCGGCGGCGCGCGCCTCCAGGTGTCTGACGACGTCAGCGACCGAATGGAACTGCTCGCGAAGCAGCACAAAGCGATCAAGCGCGAAATCGAGCAACTGATCGAGCTCACCAGCCGCGAACCCTCTAGTAAAATTCCAGGCCACCTGAAGCAAATGGCGGTCTCATATCCGGATAAAGATACGCTGGCGGTCATCCTGGCCACCAATATGATCTCCGTCGGCGTGGACATAGATCGCCTTGGCCTCATGGCCGTTATGGGCCAACCGCAGACTACGTCCGAATACATTCAATCCACCAGCCGTGTCGGTCGAAAATATCCCGGCCTCGTCGTCATTATGCTGAATGCCGCGCGTTCACGGGACAGATCCCATTACGAGTCGTTTTCTGCATACCATTCCGCCTTGTATCGCCAGGTCGAAAGCACCAGCGTTACACCGTTCTCGGCCCGTGCGCGAGATCGCGGCCTCCACGCTACCTTCGTTGCTCTCGCCCGTCTGCTCGAACCTGGGCTTCGTTTGAACCCTGACGCGGCTAAGGTCTCCAATTTCGGAAAACGTACCGATGAGATTTCGAAGATCATTCTCGATCGAGTAGAGCAAATCTGCGCTAGAAAAGCCGTGGACGCTGAAGACGTGGATGCCACAAGGATGCAACTCATCCAAATTCTCCAGCGGTGGAAGGAACTCGCTGACGAAAAAACCATTGCGTACAGCATCTTTCGCGATCCCGATCAATCCCTACTCCGCGACGCGGCCGAATTTGGCCCAAACACAGAGGATGGTTTCCCAACCCTCTGGAGCATGCGCGACGTGGATAAGGACTCGAACCTTTTCTTTGCCCGCATCCGATCAGCCGCGGCGTCGAATCAATCACAAACCTCCAGCTAAATCTTATGGCACAACTTGGTAGAGTCAGACGAAGCCAGCTCATTACCACCTACGGCGTCGGCGCAGTCGTCGCTGTCGAGGAAGAATCCGTTATGATTGCGGGTATAGACGCATGGCCTGCGGGGACCCCCGACGTCCACGAACCCAGGCTGGAACGCAAACTGAACGTCAAAGGATTCGTGCGCCCCCCGGCGACCGGCAAAGATGGGGGGAAGGATATCCCGGTCATACGCTTCCCCTTGATGTACTCCTGCCCGAAGTGCAACCTTATTGCGCGGCACAGCCAACTGGCGGAACCGAATCAAAACAAATGCAATGCTTGCGGTGTTCCCCTGATTCCGTCCCGATTCATTATGGTCTGCGAGATGGGCCACATTGACGACTTTCCTTACTTCGAATGGGTTCACTTCGGATTGGACTTCGCACCAGGAACCAAGCACAAACTGGAAATCTCCACCCAGGGAGCCAGCGCTTCGCTCGAAGGCGTCCTTATTAAATGCTCCTGCGGAGCCTCGCGCACAATGAAAGGCGCTTTCGCCAAAAACGCGCTGAAAGGCGTCAAACGTTGCACGGGGAATCGTCCTTGGCTCGGCCTAAAGGACGAGGGCTGCCTCGAAACACCCCGTGGCGTCCAGCGCGGCGCATCGAACGTTTATTTTGCTGTTACTCCCTCCTCCATTTCGATACCACCATGGTCGGAAGGCGCCTTCAAGGTCATCAATCGGTACTGGGCCGTCCTAAGCGCAATTCCGGACGTGGCTCTGCTGGAGACAATCAAGGCCATGAACCTCGCCAAAGGGTCGCCCTACAAGGCCGAAGACCTCGTTCTCGCCGTCCAACAACGCAAAAAAGGTGACGAATCCGGCGGCTACACGAACGCGGAATTCCGTTATCAGGAATACGAAGCTCTGACTATCGGCAAAGACGAAGTGTCCCGCGATCAGGATTTTGTTTGTGTTTCTGCCGAGGACGCCGTAGCCGAAGTCGCCCCATGGTTTGACAAGGTCATGTTGGCCAAACGCCTGCGCGAAGTACGTGCCCTTGAATGCTTCACTCGTCTCCGACCGCCGGCTCCTGGTGATCCTGCGGAGCGCCGCGCGCTTCTTTCGGCTACGCCGCTCGACTGGTTGCCTGCAATCGAAGTCTTGGGGGAAGGCATTTTTCTCCACCTTAACCGTGATCGCCTTCAGCAATGGGAGGAGTTGGACGTGGTGAAGCGCCGCGTCAAGAAGGTCAATGACAACTACATTGCCCGCGCCACCGCCTTCGGTGCTGCTCCCGACCGTGTCATTGCACCGCGGTTCCTTCTAATCCATACCCTCGCGCACATTCTGATAAATGAATGGTCCCTCGAATGCGGCTACCCCGCGGCCTCCCTCCGCGAACGCCTTTACGTCTCGCAACCGGGTGAAGAGAAAAAGATGGGAGGCCTTCTAATTTATACCGCGACGACTGATTCCGCCGGGAGCCTCGGCGGCGTCGTGGCTCAGGCCCGCCCAGGTCGGCTCGGCGCAACGCTTACCGAAGCTGTACGCCGAGCTTCGTGGTGCTCCGCCGACCCGCTCTGCATCGAAGCCGACGCAGCGGGCGTGGATTCTCTGAATCTCGCGGCTTGCCACTCCTGCTTACTGCTGCCGGAAGTAAGTTGCGAGGAGGCCAATGTGCTCCTTGATCGTGCCCTGATCGTTGGCACCCCCGAACAACCCGAAATCGGTTACTTCGCCGACATCATCAACCCAATGACCAAGTGATATGGCAAGAATGTTCCCAGAAGAACCTCGCGACACCGGCAGCAATGCGGAGCGCAAAATCTTCGGGCTCATCAAACAGGAACTCGGCGACGATTGGATCGGCCTGCACTCCCTCGGCCTTGCCAGCCACAGGTCGAAACCTTGGACCGAGATTGATTTCGTCCTCATCGGCCCGCCCGGTGTCTTCTGTCTTGAAGTGAAAGGCGGGCGCATAGCCCGAAAGAACGGTCTTTACCTTTACACCAACAAAGACGGCAAAACCACCACGAAAAAGGAAGGCCCTTTCGAACAGGTGGCCCCCGCCACTGCGGCGCTACGCAATCATCTCGTAAAACTCCTTCCTACCCTCAAGAGTCACGCCGTCGGTTTTGGCGTTTTGACGCCGGACATCACCTTTAATATCACCGGTCCCGACATCATACCTGAGGTTCTTTACGACGACCGGGACGGCGCTCGGCGATTCGCCACCTACATCCGTAGGGTCGCCGACTACTGGCACAAACGCCTCGAAAAACAAAATGGCCATCCGATCCCGTCACTTGCCCCAGCGCTGGTCCATTTCGTTCACGACGAACTTCGAGGAGACTTCGATCTTCGCCCGTCCCTCCGCACCCGTATTGGCCAAGTTAATGAGGAGCTTCTTAGTCTGACCACCGAGCAATACAATATCCTTGACGCGCTCAGCGACAACGACCGCGCCGTTATCAAAGGAGGCCCAGGAACCGGCAAGACCCTCCTCGCCATCGAGGAAGCGCTGCGCCAGGCCCGTTCCGGCGCAAAGGTCCTCCTCTGCTGCTACAATCGCAACCTTGCGAGTTTCATCAAAGACGCCGTAAGGGGAGCAAACAACCTTTACCCCTGCAACCTCCACAGCTTCATGGCCACCACAGTTAAAGAGGCTGGCCTTGCCGCGAAACTTCCAGCGGCGGAAGAAGACGATCTCTACACAATCTTTTATCCCGAACTCTGCCTCGAAGTGCTCCTTAACGGCGACCAACTTTCGCATTTTGACGTTCTCATAATGGATGAAGGCCAGGATCTGCTCCGCCAGAATTACCTCGACGTTTTCGATGCCCTTCTGAAAGGCGGCATCGCATCCGGGAGGTGGCGCATCTTTCTCGATCAAAACCAAGATATTTTCAAATCCCACTCCACTCAAGGGCTCGAAACAATCCGCAAGTCCAATCCCGCGCAATTCCGGCTCACCATCAATTGCCGAAATACTAAACCCATCGCAGTAGCCACTCAAATTATCTCCACAATCCGGTGTAATGAAACACTTAAGGCGAGCGGCCCGGACGTCGAACATGAATGGCACAAGGACCCGTCGGAACAGCGGCGCAATGTGAGCAAATCCATCAACCGCATGCTGAGCGGAGGCGTGCAACCGAATGACATTGTCGTCCTCTCCCGGTACCGGTATCAAAACAGCTCCCTCTGCGACGGCCTTTTCAACGTCTACTACCCGTTGCTGGAAGAGGAGACGGACAAATCCGTGGCCAACGGCAAATACATTCGATTCGCCACAATCAGCTCGTTCAAAGGTCTCGAATCCGACGCCATCCTTCTTGTGGATATAGACGACCTTACGGGCGCACATCATCTGGACGGTGGCCATGAGAGGCCAAGTGATTAACGCGGTCCACAACATGGCGGTTCCGAGTGTTGCGCCGGCCATTGAGTAAGTGGCGATTCCCGATGGATCGTCATCCGCAGCGCCGGTGATAATGCCCGGTCCCAGTATGGAGAAAAATCGTGTGAGCCCTTTCCTGGCAGGTTCCTTCATGCACTGAATAATCCTACCCCCGAAGTTTGGTCGCAATGAGGGGAATGCCCCCCGTTTTTCAGAGCCGAAATTATACAAATGGCGCCGTCACTGGTGACACTTCTTGTCATGTTCGATTGGAATGGCGACATGGCAACGCTAAACCGCTGTTCTTGTTTGAATCATGTTAAAATTAGCGCATGGAGCCTGTTCGACTTCCCCGCTTCACGCGCACTAAAACGATTCCGGCAATAGAGATCACAAACCGAGATTGTGAGATCATTCGACATACTTTCAGGTATCGATTCTTGCGCTCTTCCCAAATCCACAGCCTGCTCGGCGGGAGTCGCCAGCAATTGTTGCGGCGATTGCAGCGGCTTTATCATCACGGATTCCTGGATCGGCCGCGCGCGCAGATTGATTATTACCGGCGAGGCTCGCAGCCGATGGTCTACGGCGTTGGCAATCAAGGGGTAAAATTGTTGGAGGACAGATTTTCTATTCCCTGCCGCAAAGTGGATTGGACGGCCAAGAATCGAAGCACTAACCGTTATTTTTTGGAGCATACCCTGGCAGTTGCGGACGTGATGATTGCTTTTGAATTGGCGTGTCGATCCCCCCGGCAGATAGTGACTTTAATTCATGGGGAGGTTTTGCATTGGAAGGTGCAGATCCGGCAGCGTGCTGCAACATTTGCTATCGGTGTCGTGCCTGATCGGGTGTTTGGTTTGAGACGGAACGACAAACCCAATGACATCGCTTGGTATTTCCTCGAAGTCGATCGCGCCACCATGCCGGTCGAGCGGCACAGTTTGAAACAAACGTCCTTTTCTCGGAAATTGATCGCGTATCATGCGACGTGGCAACAAAAGGTTTTGAAGGCATTTCCCCGTTTTCGGGTGCTTACCGTAACGACCAGCGCGGAACGCGTGAACCGGTTGGTGGAGGCGTGTGGCCGGCTCGAAAACGGACAGGGATTATTTCTGTTCGCGGATAAGAAATCCCTCAGCGCTCACGCCGATATTCTCACATTGCCTTGGAAAACGGGCAAAGCCGGGACGGTGGTAGTGGCCTAATTTGACTTAGACCCCGATCTCGCCCGGGCTTCAGTGAGAGTTTTATAAATTCGATCAATCATCTCAATCAAGCCGTGTCCGAACATCGGTTTGACGATGTAATCAGATGCCCCAAGCGCCATCGCTTTCTCGATGTCGGCAGGTAGTTCAGACGATGACCAAACGACAACTGGAAGCGCGGCAAGGTGTGGTTGCTTCCGTTTCCATTCCAGCACCTCAAACCCGTCTACTCGGGGCATCTTAATATCGAGCAAAACCAATTTGGGAAGGGGATATTTGTTTCGATCAGAAAACTTCTCGGTGCCCGTCAGATAGTCAATGGCCTCCACGCCGTCGCAAACAAATCGAAACGATACTGGAGAATCGACCTTTTCAAATAAGCGAGGCAATATAAGCTCGTAGGCTTCGTCATCGTCAACTACAAGAATCACAAGGTTCGTATTGGGTCATGATTGGAACATCAACGCAAGACTAAGATTTGCGAGCCTGTTTGGCGTCTTTCCCAATTTGAACGCGAACAGCCGTAACCGCTGATTCAACCGGCGGGATTTCCAACACGACAATGAATCTCCCCCCCTCCTCATCGTTTTTCCCTTCGCGATGGCTCCAGGCATAAGCTCGCTTGGCCTTGGAATGGTTCGTTAAACCAAACACCTCCACATCGCCTTTCCACACTGTTTGCCCATGGAACACTTCATGGACAGGTTCGGTGCGTAAATAATGAGCGCCGCAGTTGTGCAAATGCTCAACTGCGACCTGTAACCGCGCCAGATAGTCCTGTTTATTCTCCACAGCGTTCAACCAGTTCGGCAACTGTCCACGCGCTATTCTCGCCGCCAGCGGCCTGTGCCGGTGTCATGCGAATAGCAAACGCTTCCTGACAGAGGCCTCTCCCGCCCTCCACAATGAATCCCCAAAAGGTTTCAAAAGTCAAATTAGGACACCACCGGAACGGTCGAAAACTTGACATAGCGGACCGAGTGTTGCGTTGTTCTGGCGGTTCTGGTTTGAGAGGTTATTTCGTGATAGCGTTTTGTTAGAGGCCGGATTCCCCGGTTTCTGTTCCCCAACAGCACATTGAAAGGAGTATCCCATGTCCAAATCCACATTCGTTGACTTTCGTGCCGTCAAAAGCGCGGTCACGATGGTTCAGGTTCTGGAGCATTACGGCTTGATGAGCCGAATGAAACAGAACGGCGACAGTATCACGGGTGCTTGCCCGATCCACGAGGGCAATAACAACACCGCGTTCCGCGTCAGCATCAGCAAAAATTGCTGGAATTGTTTCAGCCAATGCGGGTGCGGTGGCAACATCCTCGACTTCGTGGCCAAGAAGGAAAAAGTTTCGCTGCCCAAAGCGGCCAAACTTTTGGTGGAGTGGTTTGACCTCAAAATCGAAGCTCCCGAAGGCGAAAACGATTCGCCCCGGCAGGAGAAATCCGATTCACGGGTTCGAGAGAAAAATCAGGCGAAGCGGGAGGTGCCGAAGCCGGCGGAGCCGGACGACACCAAAGGTGAAAACAAACCGTTGGAGTTTGTCCTCAAAAATCTTCAGGCAGACCATCCCTATCTGGCCGCGCGCGGATTGTCTCCCGAGACAGTTCAGACGTTCGGTTTGGGTTTCTGCCAAAAGGGATTGCTCAATGGCCGCGTGGCCATTCCGATTCACAACATCAAAGGTGAATTGATCGCCTACGCTGGGCGTTGGCCGGGTGATACCGACAAGGAGAAATATCTGTTCCCCAAAGGGTTCAAGAAATCCTTGGAGTTGTTCAACTTCAATCGCGTCATCCAGGAGCCGGCTGACCGTCCACTCATCATCGTCGAGGGCTTCTTTGATTGCATGAAACTCTGGCAGTGTGGCGTGAAGCGGGTGGTTGCTCTCATGGGCAGTTCCCTTTCCTTCGCGCAGTGGGAGTTGATTCGCACACATACCAAGGCGAACAGCGAAATCATTGTCATGCTCGACGAAGACGAAGCGGGCCAGGAAGCGCGCGAGCAAATCGCGGGCCGACTGGCAAAGTTTTGCTTCGTGAAGGTTCATCTCTTCGATGAGTTTGGCAAACAGCCGGAAAATCTGACGCCCGAGCAAGTGCAGGAATTGTTTGTGTTATGAATGCAGCAAAGTTTCGGTGTGGCCAACTCGTGTCCACACCCAATGCGCTGAATCATCTGTCTCAGGCAGACATCCTCGCTGGCATCTCCCGACATCAGGCCGGTGATTGGGGCGATTTATGTGACGAAGATCTCCAAGCCAATGACCGGGCATTGATCGAAGGCACGCGGCTTTTGTCCGTGTATCACGCCGTCAATGGCACGAAGTTTTGGATCATCACGGAGGCTGACCGTTCGGTAACCACGGTTCTGCTTCCCGAAGATTATTGAGTTATCCACCTCTCCCACGCGGAGAGGTTTTTCTTTCGCGGTAAAATGGGTTTCAGACTGCCGTTGCCAGTGGCGACGGTTGGCACTTTGACTTCATTCCCAACGAAAGGACTCCTTTTATGAACACCTATGACCGCATCACCGACCGCATCATTGATCGTCTAAACCACGGCACAGTTCCCTGGCATAAACCATGGAAGGCTAGCACCGGGTTGCCCCGGAATCGCATCACCCACAAACCGTATCGCGGGATCAATGTGTTCTTGCTCATGTCCATGAGTTACGAATCACCGCATTGGCTCACGTTTCGGCAGGTCAGGCAACTGGGCGGTCGGGTAAAAAAGGGCGAAAAGTCTTGTCCGGTTGTTTTTTGGAAACAGATGACGATTGACGACAAGGAATCCGGTGAACCGCAGAAAATTCCGCTGCTCCGCATTTATCATGTCTTCAATGTCGTGCAATGCGACGGCATCGCCGAGGCGATGGCAGAACCAATCGCCGAGGAGACCGCCCGACCGGCGGCGATCATTGCCAACATGCCGCAGCCGCCCGGCATCAAGCACGGCATGACTCGTGCTTTTTATTCCCCTTCCGAAGACGAGGTGGGAATGCCGGCACGGGAGCGATTCGATAGCGAAGCCTGCTATTATGCCACGCTCTTTCATGAACTCGTTCATTCAACCGGTCATGAAAAACGATTGAAGCGACCCAGCATCATGAAAGGAAATGGTTTTGGCTCAAATCCCTACTGCAAAGAGGAATTGATCGCCGAAATGGGCGCAGCGTTTCTATGTGGGCACGCTGAGATCGTCGAACGCACGATTGATAATTCGGCGGCGTATCTCCAGGGTTGGCTCGAACAGCTGCGCAATGACAAGACATTGATCCTGCAGGCAGCCGCGCAGGCACAAAAATCGGCGGATTTCATTCTCGGCAATTTCCCGCCGGAAGCGGAGCCGGAAACTGAGAATGCAAAAGCGCGCACGCTTAAAATCGAAGCCGTCGGCGATTTTGCCGGGCACCAGGTCAAACCGCGGATTCGATTGGGCGGCCAATGGCTCGAAAAGGCCGGGTTCAAACCGGGGCATCGGGTGGAAATCTGTTCGTCGAAACCCGGCGAGTTATCGCTGCAATTCAAGGAAGAGTTTGTGAAGCGAGATCCTCCCATATAGAACACAGCCCCGACCGATTTCGGCCGGGGTATTTTTGACCAATTAAGTGGAGCCCAAGATGAGCGATTTGAGTATCGATTGCTTGATGAATTACAAAAACAGCGGCTTGATGAAACTCAGTGGTTGTGTTTACCCATATACTGTCTATTCTGCCCGTATCTACAGGGAAAAATATGAGCGTCAAAATCCACAATTGCTGTGCCCACCCGATTGACCGTTCTTTAACTAAAGCGGTCAAAGAGACCATTCCGACAGGAGCCGATCTTGATAAATATATTGCCGCACTTGTCGAACTGACGACCAAAGAAGAAGACACCCGCCAATTTTCTTTTGCTCATCCGACTACAGAAGTGCGCGCGGCCTTGACCCAAATCAGAACCCAGAACCAGTTCGACGTCGCCGCTGAGACTATTGCCTCCCGGTTGCTTCGCGTCGAAAAATCAACCGCCGAAAAAGTAGAGCACCTGCGCGGCGTTCAGAATGGTGTCTTGCTCCAGTCGCGGTTTGAGCGTGATAAGGAATCAGGTATCTTGATTGCGAAAGTGGACTGGGCTCGTTTTCTTCCCAGGGGCAGTTATCGCGATGCGGAGGGAATCGATTATAAACCACGCCTTTTGAAGGCTTGCCTGGTTCTCTTTTCTATCGGGGACACAATTACAGATGTCCAGGTTGCCGATACCAATGCGACGTTGTCCACATTCTGGTGGAAGGATTTTTTGGAACTTGAAGAACTGCGCACTGACGACTTTAATACAAAAACCGTCTTCGCCACCTTTGACACGTTCCTTGGTAATAAAATTCGCGCGAAGTATCCCGCTGATTACGCGCACCTATTCAACCACATGCTGGGAATTTTTAAGCGAACCCGCCGCTTCTCATTCAAACCATTTGTGAATGAAATCTTTGATGGCTACCACCCCACCGACCCAAAGTTCGACATTCAACAACTCAAACAAGACGCGCTGCGCCTCATAAGCAACAAAAAGTTCGACGGCACCTTTAACCTCAATCCCAAAGTCATTACGAAGCGTTTCAAACGAACTTATGAATTGACCGATGAGATTGAGTTGCAAATCAGCGACTCGATCGAGAACTTGGCGTCAACGATTTACGGCTTAAATTTGAACGACGGCACAAAAGGGGTCTTTGTAAAATCAGAGAAAGGCTACCAGCAATTTTTAAGGCCCCCCGTCGAACAATCCCAGCAAAAAACACAAGGCCCGACCACCGTCCTAAAAGTCAACGGAAAAAACCCGAACCAAGTGCATCAATCTCACTAAGCGATGCAACCGATCACGAATGTCGCTGACCTTTTTGGTCGTGAGCGCCAGCAAATTCATGGCACCGAGGATTTTAATTCAGGGCGATGGGTGTTCTCTTTTTCGGACTGGTCAATTCCGACAGCCGAAAGTGTGTGTGAGGGCGTAACCAGGTTTGCGTCCCGCGACACACTTCGATTTAAGGCTCGGGTCGGCGCGGCCAGTCCTCTGGCGCTGAATTCCGCTGATTTGGCAGACGTGAGAGAATTCGTGTCTTCACTCGAAACCTACCGAGCGACCGACAGTGCGCCTTATACGCTCGAACTGACTTTTGAGATTCAAAAGAGCTTGATGGATGCAACAACATCCGTTTTTTCGATAAATGATTTTGCCATAACCATGCGGGACAAGACTCTGCCTCAACTTCACGCTGCGTTTAATGCTCTTTGCAAATCGGAAAACCCTGTCTCGATTCAGGTTTTTGATGCCCCCCAATCTTTCGAGACAGTGTTTTTGAAATTCAATTCGTCAAGCATGCCAACCGTCAACCTGCGCCGCACTTTGCTTTTATCAAAGCGAAAAGACCTGTGCCATTTTGATGGCTGCAGTTCTCCCTTTTTACCCGAAGATTACTGGCTGGCGAAACGCTCTAACCATGACTCGCTGAACGACATTTTCGACCGGTTGTGCTTGATGGCGATACTTACGTTTGTGGCAGATGTGTCATCCCTGTCGGACAACGGAAAATTCGCTTTCAAAATCAATGGCTATCGTGCCGTGACTGGTGAGATTGAAAATGAAAAGGTGTGTGTGGAATTGGTCGCCGAGTTTTTTAAAATTTATCAATGGGCGTATGCCGACGACCATGCCCCAGATAAACTGGGTCTGGCTCGTAACATAATCTCCCTGCACTGGAAGGATGGCATTTGCTCCCAACCTTTTGAAGCTGGTGCCTATGATTCAATCCTCTCCGGCTTCGATGTGTATCTAAAAAAACACGTTGATCAATACATCGCGCTAAAAAACCGGCTCAGCGATTATCTCGCCGACCTCTCGCAAAAGTCGGCGAAATTGGCTGATTCGGTGGTAGAAAAACTAGAAAAAAACTTTTTGGCTTTCGCGGGCTTTTTCATTTCATCAATATTAATCAAGGTAGTTTCGGACAAATCTTTCCCGGAATTTCTTCCGCATCCGTTGAGAGTGATAGCTTGGGGATTGCTGGGTTTTTCGTTTCTACACGGAGTAATCAGCCTCATTTTCTCGCTGCGGGAGCGAAGGTCCTACATTGATGATTTCAAAATGCTTCGCATCCGATATGACGATTTACTATCCCCGGCCGATCTGGATCGTGTTCTTAATTCCGACGAGGGCAAGAAGAGAATCACCGAAAATCTCGACTTCAAACTTTGGCTTTTTTACACGGGTTGGCTGATCTCCTTAATTATCTGCTCGGCTTTAATCGGGCTGCTGAGTAAGCAGCCGGTTGGCGGTTCAAAGAACAACGTGACGGCAACCATGCCTCCGGCGGCTCAAATATCGCAACCGTCCGCTACGAACGGGTCGAACCATTTAACGATTCCGTGACGCCTCTTTTACTCGCTCAGAAAAAGCGGTTCTTATTATGCGAGCGCCATTTTTAGTTGTCGTTTTTGTTCTGTTGCTTGGCGGTTGCTCCGCCGACAACACTTCGCCTCCAGGCAAATTGCTTTCAAACGTCAGTTTGGTAGTCGGCACTCTGACTTCCGCCACCGGAACTTCCTGGTCGAAGTCCATAAAGAAGGTTTCATTAGTCCAACCGCTCTTTGAGATTCGGAATATGGGTTCGATGCCGGTGAATTGATGGACTAGCGCTGTTCGTAGGTTCTGGGCCGACTCGGAGGCGGTTAATACTGCGATCGATCACTTGCAAACGACTCCCCATTGACCGCTTTCCCGCCTCGCGGATATTTGGGAATGACCGAGGTCCGCGAAAAAACGGCGAGAATTACTCCATGAATGATGACGTCGTGGATTGGGATGAAGCTTGCAGAATTTACATTACCAGGTTGGAGGCACCCGCGTCCTCGCCTGTTGGTGTATATTTTCAAAGATTCTTCGCCTTTGTAGGTCACAATAACCGCGTCTCCCTCTTCTGGCGCTCGGCCTTGCTCTACTATAATAATGTCACCTTGGACTATGCACCTGCCTGTCATTGCAATGCTCACAACCTCCAAGGCAAACGTGCGTCGTGTTGGTCTAAAACCCAACGTCCCCGAATCGATGGACACGTACCGCTTCAATGCGAAATCGGCAATTTCCATATTTCCTGGGGGGACCCGCCTTAACAGCGGAATATCTTCCACAGGCAGGCGCGAGGACAAGCGCATAAACCTCAACGAGCGAGCTTTTCGAGCATCTCCGGTCAAATAACCTTTTCGCCTCAGTGCGGACAGGTGATCCGACACAGAACGCGGGCTTTTAAAACCAAAGTGAGATGCGATTTCCCGAATCGTTGGCATTAGACCTTCTGACCGATAAGTAATCTCCAAAAAGTTGAGGATCTGTTGCTGGCCGAAAGGAAGCTGGTCCATACTATACATATGTATGGTATAGATCCGGGGAAAAATCAACTCGGCGCCCGGTTTTTATTAATCACGCAAAATTTAGCGATTCAAACTATTCCGGGCCACGAACAATTTACGCGCGAAGTTGTAACTCATTGGCCCATAACGACATAACAATTTATATCTATATTGACACATAAAGCGAATTCCCTAGAGTAAGAGACCCGGTCGCGAAAGAGCACAAAAAAGACACTTCTGCCCGTCTCCGCCTTAGAAAACTTCTTTAAACGACGCTCTGATATTGGATAAGATTCTACATCGGCGGTGAATTCCAAGAATTTTTCATGAACGAAACGTTGCACGCGTATAAAGACACGACAATTAAGTTTTTCTGCGGTCTCTCGGAAAAAGCGCTCCAGACGCAATTCATTGAGCCGCTCCTTCGTTTAACAGGATACACACACGTGTACAATATGGGAGGAGCAGGTGACCGTGGAAAAGATATGGTTGCGGTTAGAGAGGAATTTGGAAGGAATAAACTTTACGCGATTCAGGTCAAACGCTTCAAGTTTAGCGGGAAGTACAGCCAACCGACTTCATTAATATATGTCTTGAATCAACTTGAGCAAATTTTCAGCGAGCCGACGATTGATCCCATCACGCGCATTCAGCGAATACCTGACCGCTGCATTTTCATTACTCCTTATCAAATCAGCCGTGAAACATTCGAGTCCGGATTATACAAACTCCAAAAAGCTGAGAGAAGGGACCTTACAATAATCGATGGCCCCATTCTTGCCGACCAAGTTATTAAATACATGCCGTCATCCTTGGCTAATATTCAGCGTGAATTGACGTATCGTCTAGCCGTAAAGCAAAATGCAAAGTATGTGCGGGAGTCTATGGCATTTGAGGTAAAAGAATTGCTTTTAGAACAAATCTATGTTGATCTCGCCCTCCTCCATGGCCCCGAGAGTATAGAAACAATTGCATTTCGGCGAACAAACGCGGCGACAACTAAGGTGCTGACGGAACCAGAACCAGCTGTATCTGAATTCATCGACTATTGTCATGAGTTATTCAGTGCAGAAGTGGAGGTGAATGCTGATACTTTGCCTCTATCAAATACATACAAAGAACAATTCAACCGCTCAGAAGCTAAGTTGAACGACCAAAAGGAGCAGGTGATTGAGGAGCTGCGAGCGGCAAATGAGAAACTCACAGAAGCGTCACAGAGCGTTGACAACAAACAAAGCAGAGTTGAACAGGAACAACGTTTAAGGCAAAAGATACAAAAGCTCTCAAATGATCTCAAACGCCTCCGTTTAACGGCTGTGCGAATCATAAGCATGTCACCCGTTTTTAACATTATAAAGGACCACTGCCAAAGCTACCTCGAATGCGTTGATCGCCAGCCGTTGCACACTTTGGATGCAAAAAAGCTTACCCTCCTTATGAAGACCGGGCTTGCTTTAGGCCAACAGATCGTTGCCTTGAAAGAAAACCAATTCTTCCGAGAACACTGGTATTATATATCTGAAGACAAAGGCGGAGAACTTGAACAAATACCTTCTAGGCTGAATGCAGAATTGCTTCCCAAGTTGGAGATGCCCATTCTGATATCTGGCGCACCTGGCGCCGGCAAGACTACTCTCTTGCGTCGGCTAGCGTCTGAACTTGCAGATAAAGCAAATGGTGTATTACCGATTCTCGTGATTTGCAATGAACTGAAGGACCCGTCGTTACGTGGCATATATTCTCATGCATTGGGCCACCTAAAGGAGCAGGATATTCATATAGGTCAAACCGGGCTTAAACAACAATTGAATAGTGGAAGATATCGACTATTGTTTGATGGACTAGATGAAGCAGGAGACAAGGGGGCCGCACTTCTGTTAACCATTGCTGAAGTCTCTCGCATTCACGAAAAGGCTTTCCCCATTGTAACGGCAAGGGAATCAGTTACCTTGGGAGGCTGGAGGTCTGCACTTTATTTACACCTTGCCCCTTTCAATGATGCAAGAATTCACCAGTTTGTCGACAAATGGTTTACGTCACAGCCAACGGCAAAGGCTAGGTTGCTTTCTTGGCTTGACATGAATCCATCGATGAAAAAAATCATTCGCACTCCGTTGATCGCCGCCGTCGCTTGTGCTCTTGTTGATGCCAACGCTGAAATGCCGACAACTGAACTAGAGCTGTACGAGCGTCGTTTTGAACTATTACTTGGAAAATGGGACCGGGCCAAAGGCCTGCCGGGCCTTAGCTACGTTGAGTTGCAGCAGCGTTTTCATTTCATAATGGAAATGGCCTTCAGAACGCATGTGAAGCAGACTAGGGTGTTTTCGCTTCATGATGCTTTGGAGGTGGCCGACGGGTTTTGTAAAGGTATGGAAAAAGCGACCGGAGCTGAACTTGTGGAAGACTGCGTGCGGAGAGGTGTTTTTCTTAGAGATGCACATTCGTGTATAACATTCGGGCATCTTACCTATCAGGAATTTTTGACTGCTCGGTATCTGGCTCATCATAATTGCACAGAATTCATATGTAAAGTAATCGATAACATTTGGTGGAAGGTTACTTTAAAAATGTATGCCACGCGCATGTTTGATATATCTCGGCTTCTCACTGACGCTCTCAAATTGCGGATTGAACATAGAAGATTAGCTTTATTAGCTGGGTTACTCCAATTCGCTCCCTTCACTGGCGAGAGAATAGCGAAGTTCTACGAATACCGTAAATACACCTCCGCTGGCACTGCTGACACAGAGGTTTTCGAATTGGAAAGGCAATTGGGGAGTCGACCGCCGAAGAAGGCGTTGACGTGATTTAGTTTCGCTGAACGGCAATGCGTGTCCTAACAACCAGATCGTGAGACTGGCTTAGGGGATAAAGTGGTTGACACTCCAATGATAGAGGGAGTGTTAACATGAAAGAGAAGACCGTAGTAGAGAAGAAGAGGAACAGCCCCCCGAGGGGGGCTGGCGGCGCGAAAAAATCGCGCCGTTATACGCCGGACGAAAAACTGAAAGCCGTCCGGCTGCGGCTCGAGGAAGGGTTCAGCGTGCAGGACGTCTGCGGCGAGATGGGTATGGCCGTCAGCTGTCTGCATAATTGGATCCATCGGTATCAGAAGTTCGGAGAGGTAGGTCTGCAAAAGACTGAAAGCAGTAAGCGCGCCCCCAAGTTACCCGCGCCGATCACGGAGAAGATCGTCGAGTTGAAGCAGCAAAATCCCGGCTTCGGCATCAAGCGGATCAGTCAGCTATTGCGCCGGTGCTTCTTTTTACCGGCCAGCCCGGAGACGGTGCGCCGGCATTTGCACGAAGCCGAGTTGATGCCGCCCTCCAAGCCGCCCAAACAACGGAACATTACGCGGCCCCGGTTCTTCGAACGGGCCACACCCAACCAGATGTGGCAGACGGACATCTTCACCTTCCGGCTGGGTGGCCGTTATGCGTATCTCATCGCCTTCATGGATGATTACTCGCGCTTCATCGTGGGGGCCGACTTGTTCCGCAGTCCCACGGCCAATGCCGTGATTGAAGTCTACCGGGTGGCGGTAGGCGAGTATCAGCCACCCAGGGAGATGCTGACCGACAACGGGCGGCAATACACCAGTTGGCGTGGCACCAGCCGCTTCGAAGCGGAGCTGAAAAAGGATCATGTGGCTCACTTTAAATCCCGGCCGCAACATCCGATGACACTCGGCAAAGTCGAACGCTTCTGGTCCACGATCTGGCAGGACTTCCTGGTGCGTGCCCAGTTCGACAGCTTCGAGACGGCGCGCGAGCGGATCAAACTCTGGATCAAACATTACAACCACAAGCGTCCCAACCAGGGGATCGAGGGGCTATGTCCAGCGGACCGCTTCTTCGAGATCCAGAGTGAACTGCGTAAGACCATTGAAGCGGGCATTCAGGAGAACCTGCTGGAACTGGCGCTACGCGGCAAACCGCAGGCACCCTTCTATATGGTTGGCCGCATGGACGGCCAGTCCGTCGTGCTCCGCGCCGAAAAAGGCAAACTCAAACTCAGCGTCAGCGATCAGCAAAACCAGGAACAAGAACTTGTCTATGACCTCAACCAAGACTCCCAACGAAAAGACGGAACGCAAAAAGAAGGGCAGCAACACGGCGAACCACAGCGCACAGGACAAGGTCCAGGCAGTGCTGGCGGTGTGGACGGAACGCTGCAAGCCGGCGGAGGTCTGCCGGCAGCTCAACATCAACTGGATCACCTTCAACCACTGGCAACGCCGGGCGATGGAAGGAATGCTCCAGGCTCTGGAGAGCCGGGTCAACCTGACCAAGGGCGAAGCCTTGAGCCCACGGCTCCAGGCCTTGCTCCAGAACCGGCAACGTTCAGCGACGGCGCAAAAACTAACCAACCGCTTGGAACAGATAAACAAGCTTGCCAGCCCGCCCTCACTTCCGGCAAAAACGGAGTAGATGAATGCCAAAGCCAGACAGCGGGCGGAGGTCATCTTCAAAGTCCGCTCCGGCCAGATGACAGCCACGGCGGCAGCCCAGGAGCTGGGCATCAGCCGCCAGCAATATTACCAGTGGGAACAACGAGCCCTGCAAGCGCTGCTCTCCTCGCTGGAGGATCAGCCAACGGGCCGGCCCAAAATCCCGACGAACCCGGAGAAAGAACAACTCCAATGCCGGGTGGCACAACTCGAACAACAGGTGCAGGATTACCAACAGAAGGAACACCTGTGCCAGTTGTTAAACCAATGGGAACAGAGCGATCTGAAGCCCAGTAAAAAAAACCCAAAATGATCCGCGACCTCCTGCATCAACTCGAGCGCACGAAAAAGGAAACTCATTTTTCGTGGCGCCGACTTTGCGGCTTGGTGCCTTACTCCAGCGTCATGCGCTGGCGCCACCGGCAACGGACCGGCTTGCCCTTGTGGCAATGTCCCGGCCCTAAAAAGTCAGTGCCGTTGAACTGGGCGGAGTTTTATCCGCTCCTGCGGCAACTGAACCACGGCCGGGTGCGCACGCAAGGCACGGGCGAACTGTATCAACGGTTCGCCCAGGCCATCTCTCGTCGTCAGTTCGCCGGGTTGGTGCAGGATCGTCGTCAGGATCAACTCCATGCCATGAAACGCATTGACTGGCTCCGGCCTGGATTAGCCTGGTCGTGTGATGCCACCCAATATGGCGATGACCAAATCATCCCTGTGGAAGATCTGGCCTCGCGCTATCGCTTTCAGCCGCTGCTGCTGCACCGGCTCGACGGCCGCCAAATCGCCCTCCATCTGGAAAACCTGTTCCGCCAACACGGAGCACCGTTGTTCCTGAAACGCGATAATGGTTCACCCTTCAATCACCAACAGGTCGATGAGGTGCTTGCCCGCTTCGGCGTGTTGCCCTTGAATAATCCACCGCACTTTCCCCGCTACAACGGCGGCATGGAAAAAAGTATCCGCGACTTTAAAGCCGCCCTGGCCTTGCGCCAGTCCCGGAAATCATCTGAACTTGGCTTGCTCGCTGAAGTCGTCGCCCACGAACTCAATCACCACCCGCGGCGCTGCCTCAAGGGCCGCACCGCCTGCGTCGTCTTTCACGACGACGCCCAATATCTGCGCTGGACCAAACGCCAACGCAAAACCATTTTTCGTTTGCTGCTCCACGAGTTCGGAGCAATGATCGAAAAAACGGCCGATGGACATCAACCCAAACCCGCCACTCTGTGGCGGGTCACTGTGGAATCCTGGCTACGCCGCCAGGGCCTGATCGCCATTCGCCAAAACAAAACCGAAAATGTGTCACCCACTTTTCCTAAAATCTGGTCTCATAATTAAGTTGGGACCACAGTGTGTGCTATCGCATTCTGCTTTGCGGCTTCATGGTTTTCTGGCCGCAATAAAATTACTGTTGCCACCGAACTCACTTCGTATCGATGGGCTGCTCTGCTTTTGCTGTTCGGAGCAGGTAACCTCCTTCAATATAAGAATTTACTTCTGATTGTTCGATGGTCTATAGTCTGCTTTAGTATTGTGATTTGCGTAATTGGATGGATTTGCTCTGACAGAAGTTTCTTCTACTGGAAGTTCAGATTTGTTCCAACGACTTCATGGGCAGAAATGAAGGCAGATTTAGATAACGAGAGAATAGAGATTAAGGCGAATGACAACACTAATTCTACCACGATAGCAGATTTGGCTCTCAGCTTTCATCGGCTTGGTCTTCTGCATGATTACCTCGGGAGCTCGAGCCAAACGGTGAGTTACGAAGATTATGCGGGCCGGTTGGCGAACGTGACTTTTGGTAATAAAAGCCGGATTTGGGGACTATATGAGGGTCCAGTCCAGAGGCTGAATTCATTCTGCCCAGAATGTAGACGCATTCGCGTTGGGGATAATTTGTATTTTTTTGTCGGAACTAAAGACTAATTTGATAGAAGTGAACTCGTACAAGCCAGCCAAAGCACGCGAGTTACCATCAATATTGAATGCTTGAGTTTGTGATCCTCCCAAATCTGCCGCAAGTGGTTTTCTGCACATTGAAGTTCGCTTCGCGAAACGCGACTCGGTTTGCGAACCCTCTCAGACGAGGAGGGCTCAACCTACGTCAAACTGAACAGCCAAACACCTTGCCCACCTCGTGGCGCTATCCCGATCAATCGGAGATACTGTGGGAGGTTCTTTCACTCTCAATACCCGCTTCGCTTTCAGCCAGAGTCTGTGTAAAAAGGTTTTCAGATTTGACACTTTTTTCGAGCTCCGAAAACGCCCGCTGCCGATTTTGAACTTTGAGCTGGGGTTGGATGTTCGTAAGCGTCACGTGTGACCCTTTCGATTACCCACATCTCGCGTGCCCTGCGGCAAGGATTCCCGAATTTTTGTATGTACAAAATAAAGTGATTATGCTGAAAGACTGGGATGCGAACCACGAAATGCCGTGCCGTTCAGCAAAACACCACGTCTCTGGGCTGGGAGGACAAAGCCTGGATCGATCAGGAATTGGAAGGCGTATTTTCAAGATGTGCGCCTGGGAAAACGCCTCCGGACGTTGCTCGGCTTAATGGCCAACGGTATCGGCCAAACCATTCCATTGGCGTGTCAGGATTGGGCTAACACCAAAGCCGCCTATCGGTTCTTTTCCAACCCACGGATCAGGGAGGAGGAAATACTCAGCGGGCACTTCGCGTGCACGCAGGCACGAGTCGGGACCGGCTCGAAAAGGCATACCACATTGCTGAGGATCCGAAGCCAATCAAAATGATGGCGCTCGATGATAAGGACCTTGAACCGTTGTGGCTGGATATTGCCAATTTAGGCGTAAAGCTGTTCATTTTTCGCGAACGAGTAATGGGGAAATTTTATCTTGAGCTTCAATAAGTCGCCGAAGACATGAAGCAACAACCGCCGGACAATCATTGTTTTTATGAGTTTCACTGAAAATCGGGAACCCATTTTCAATGGAACATACGATTGTCATTTCGGTAACACTTCCGTCCGGGCCGACATTCGCCGGATAAACATTCAACAAAGTATTTTTTTCCAGCGCCCTTATTCGAAGGAGGGGCGATTTCCAGTCAGTGGTTATTTCGAATCGCCATTCAGCATTTGTTCCTAAACTCATGAAATAGGACGCATTCTTGAATCCATCAGCGCCGACATTTTCTGGTGTGTAGATAGTGGGTCTGTTCGGAAAATTGTGTAAAAGATCAATCCCTGTCTGCTTATTCAAATCCGGGTCCAGAGGAGTTCCTTAAAGATTTCCGGGGCAAACTCCAGACGGACGGATATGCGGCGTATGAATCACTGGCCAAAGAACGCAGCGATTTGATCTTGGTAGGTTGCTGGGCTCATTGCAGGAGGGGTTTTCACGAAGCGTTGGGCGAAAGCAAATTGGCGGCGTGGTTTGTGCGCCAGATTGGACAGCTTTACGTCGTGGAAAGGAAACTGCGCGGGCTGAAAGCCGGACCGCATTTAAGGGCTGCGATGCGTGTATGGCAAAGCCGTCCGGTTCTGGCACGGCCGCACCGGGCTATGGAGTTGGTCCGGAGACGGACTTTGCCGCAAGGGTCGCTCAGTCAGGCCATTGATTATGCATTGAAACGGTGGGATGCACTAACCCGGTTCGTTGAGGACGGCCTTTTGGAAATCGACACAAACCTCATTAAGAACAGCATTCGGCCGAGCGCAGTTGGAAAACGCAATTGGATGTTCATTGGGCATCCCGAAGCCGGCGAAAGGAGCGCCGTGATTTACACCTTGTTGGGGAGTTGTCGTCGTCATGGCGTCAATCCGTTTGATTATCTGAAGGACTTGTTCACTCGCCTGCCAGCGGCCAAAATCACCGAGATAAAAGGGTTCATGCCAGCCACGTGGGCCAAGGCAAAAACGCAGGAGAAGATGGTCGCTCAAGCTGCCTGAGACCAGTCAGCAGCAGTCCGAGTTTAGCCTTCGACTTTACACTTTTGGGGCTTGCCGGCATGGATATTTCATTCGTCGGGATATAATCTTCCTCGCATACAACCGAAAGAACTCTGATTTCAGATCTTTAAGGCCGTCCTGTGGCATACGGCAAATAATTCACCGAAACGGGATGTTCACTCCATTTCAAAGACAAACTTGGTTGCCTAGCCTCATCGCCGAACCGAAGCCGCCATTTTTTGTAACGCAACGAAAATCCGTCACTATGACCAAGCGGCTCGCAATTCTTTGCTGTGTGACCGGGGTTTTCTTTTTCCATTTGCCGGCGGCGATCTTCGCCCAGACGAATAGCTGGACGAATTCCGCGAGTGGCAACTGGGAAGATTCTTCTTCCTGGTCCCTCAGCATTTTGCCGGGAACGAATCAGGACATCATGCTCACGAACTCGGGCTGGAAGGCTCTCGCGATTGGCCCACACACGGCGCAGAATTTCCCCGAGACGATGACCGTAGATTCGATTACAATTTCTGCGCCGTCGAATTCCTACAACACGCTGCTTTTAAATTATTCGGGGACGCAAACACCGTTGACGGTGCAATCACTTTCGGTCGGAAGCAACTCAGCCGTCACCCTGGATTCCTCCGCTTTGGAAGTGGATGGAACAATGGATATCGGCGGAGAAATCAACCAAAACGATTCTCTCGTCACGGGCAACCTGGTCGATTTCGGCGATATCGGCCCCGGAGTTTACAACCTGAACAGCGGTATTTTGGCCGTTTCCCAACTCTGGGCTGACGGAACTTTCAATCAGAATGGAGGAACGAATGTGTCGCCGACTTCCGTGGGCGGCGAGTACAATTTAAATGGCGGATATCTTGATTCGGCGCTTGTCGGGGGTGGGACGCTTCGGCAAAGCGGGGGCATCCTGGACTCGGCCATGACAATTTACGGTGGCAATTACCTTCTAGAGGGTGGTGTGCACAACGGGGACATGACCGATTACGGTATCGTGAATCAAACCGGCGGGACAAACACTGGTGATCTCACAATCGGTTACGTTGGCTATATCACTCAGACCTCAATCCCCGGCAGTTACACGATATCGAATGGATTGTGTTCCGGAGGAATTGATGTTGAAGGTTCCGGGACCTTCACTCAGGCGGGAGGGATGGTGGCGGCAAGCACCGTGACCCTACACAGCATGTTTTTTGTCGAAAAAGGCGGCGGGGAAACTTTCGATGCAACGATGATCCAGGACGGCGGGACAATGTCATGCTCGGAGATGGACGTCCAGGGATACTATCGGCAAAACGGTGGAACCAACTTTGTGGCCGGAACATTCTATGTTTCGAATATTGGCTGGGCCAACACGTCAGGCTGCCTGTGTGCGAGCAACGTGGAGATAGGCGGTATCGGCGCGGCTTTGGGAGGGACTCTGATCATTTCAAACGAACTTGCAGTAGGTGATTACGGTTGTTCCGCCGGCGGTCATCTCGCGGTGTCCAACATCAATCTGACAGGTGGCCCGTTTTCTTTTGCGGACGGAACGATCGATCAAACAGGAACTCTCACGCTCGCAAACCACAATCTTTCGCTTTACGGTCCAGGTACATTCAATCTCGGACAGTTGTCATTGACCGGAAGCGCGAATCTTCTGCTTTCGTCCGCATCCGGCGATTGCCTCTTACACCTTGCAAATAGTGCGGCAATGGCGTGGACTACCAATGGGTTGCTGAACGTGGAACAATGGTCCGGTTCCCTCTACGGCGGTGGAAATCCACAGATCATCTTCGGCAGCAATTCCACCGCCCTTACACCGCAGCAATTGAGCCAAATCCAATTTCAAAATCCAGCCGGCCTCCCCGCGGGAAATTATCCCGCCAGAATTCTCGCCACGGGCGAAATTGTCCCTGACACCGGCGCGCCGCTGCCGATAAAGATGACAATCGCCTGCTGCCCGACCAATCCCGCGATGCAACTGAACCTCTGCGGCGACATCGGCCAAAGCTACAACATCGAAGTCTCCACAGATTTGGTGAATTGGACCTGTTGGACCAATTACTTCAACGCCAACGGCTCGATGTCCTTTGACGATTTCACCACTAATTGTCCGCAACGGTTTTATCGCGCCCGTTTGATGCCCTAAGGAGAATGCCATGAGGAATCGACTCGCTCCGTTTTATCTCCTTATCGGCATGCTTCTGAATTCGCCCGCCGCGGTATTTGCCCAGACCAATAGCTGGATTAGTCCGGCCAATGGCAACTGGGAGGACGCGCACTGGTCGCTCGGTGAACTGCCAAGTACGAACCAGATAATTCTATTTACGAACGCAGGCTCGAAAACCCTGACTATCGGGCCGAACACTGTTCAGAATTTTCCGGAAACATTGACAGTGGACACCATCTCGGTTTCTTCAATACCGGGATCCGTCAACACGCTGGTTTTGAATCAGACAGGTCTTCAGACCGGCTCGTTCATCGTCGATAGCAACTCGATGGTGCTAATGCAATCATCGTCGTTGTCTATTCACGGCGAAAGTCCGATCGCCGGGATTTTCAGTGTCACCGGGGGACGCGTGATGGCAGGTTTCAGCGCTTTGGATGTGGGTCAATTAGGTCCCGCAGCTTTTTACCTGACCAATAGCCTCCTGGAGGCGAATGTTGAATACCTTGGCGGATTTCCCACTGCTTTTAGCCAAAGCGGTGGAACTAACTCGGTCAGCGTAGGCTTGGTGCTGAGGGACCAGAGCCATTACAATCTCTTTGATGGTGTTATTAATGACGGGGCGGGTGGTCCCAGTCTGATTGTATTTGAGGGTAGGAATGGGGAATTCAACCAGCATGGAGGCAATTTCTCGGCCGTTTTGCGGTATTGGGAGGGCGTGGGCAGCTACAACTTGATGGGTGGCACTCTTTCATGCGGCGATTTGACGGTTCCGGATAAGTCTTCAATATTTTCCTGCGTTGGTTATTTCTCCCAGTCGGGGGGCACGAATTTGACCGGGCAGCTTGTGCTGGGAGACAATGCTGGAATGGGCTCTTACAGATTGTCTGGCGGAACGCTTGTTTCGACGGGTTTGGTTGTTAATGCCGGTTTTAATTCAGGGGAAGAGCCTGCCACTTCAGGTTTCTACCAATCGGGTGGCTTCAATACCAACGGCGGAGTCCAGATCTTCGGAGGTTCTGTTTATGAATTGAGCGCCGGCATACTCGCAACCGCCTCATTTTCGCTGAGTCCGGGAAAAATGCTGCAATCGGGCGGCACAAACCGGGCGACGAACGTCTCGCTCAATTCTATATCCGATTATTCTTTGAGCGGCGGTTGGCTGGTTGCGCAAAATGTCGCGATCAATGGATTGGGCGGCTCATGGGGCCAACCGGGAATTCCCATTTCAACTTTTGAGCAATCGGACGGCACCAATATAGTCAGTGGCAACCTTTCGCTGGCTTCTGTTTCGAAATATTTGCTCGAGGGCGGCAGGTTGATTGCGCGAGATTTTACAATTAACGATTCTGCTTTTTATCATGACGGCGGAACTGTGAGTGTTTCCGGCGTCGTGACTTTGATGGACGGAATCTGGCGTGAAAACATGCCGGGAGAACAGCTCGGACAGTTGCAATTAGGTGGCACAAATTCAGTTCTGTCGCTGCCAGCGTCCGGCTCCTGCGTTCTCCAATGGGCCGACAGCAGCGGCCTGCCCTGGCCGAACAACTCGCTTTTGGGGATTACAAACTGGTCCGGCTCCCTCTATGGCGGCGGGCCGCAACAAATCCTTTTCGGAACGAACTCTTCGGCGCTCACTCTCCAGCAAATTAGCCAGATTCAATTTCAAAATCCCGCCGGCCTCCCGCAGGGATCCTATGCCGCCCGCATTCTCGCCACCGGCGAAATTGTGCCCGACTCCGGCGCGACGCTGCCGATGAAGATGACAATCGCCCGCTGCCCTACAAATCCGGCTATGCAAATAAACCTCTGCGGCGATATCGGCCAGAGCTACGACATCGAAGTCTCGACAGACTTGGTGAATTGGATTTGGTGGACGAACAAGTTAAACTCGAACGGAACCATTTCGATTCCCGATTGCGGGGCGACAAATTATTCTCAACGATTTTACCGCGCGCGACTGGCTCCGTAAAATACTAGCAGCAAATCAAGCGTGCTCGCTCAGACGCATACGATCCATCGTTCTTGGCATTGTTCACTAATTTCGAAACCCGGTGGCGGTCGAGGATTTTCTTTTGATAACTCAAATCAAATTGCAGTTCGCGACAACCGCCTGCACCTCTGCCGGAAGTAAGCCCGTCTGGCGCAAACCGAAAGCACCATTCAACTGCGTGGCGAACCGAGAGGGTGTTTGAGGTTTGCTTGTTCCATACAGCGTCCGTCGGCTGGCGAAACTGACAATGCAGGCAGCGCGTGCGCGCGTCAGCGAAACGTAAAGCAAGCGCGCTGCTTCGAGAACTAAGCCCGGATAACCGCACGGAAATCCCCTACAGCTTTATGATACTGCTTGGATCGGGAATAGGCCATCCCGCGCTTAGCTCGCGCTCCTACATCATTCGGCAGGGTTCGGAGCACTTTCGTCCAATCTTCAATCTCCTCGTCAACACGATCGAGGGAATTGTAGCATGTCGCTCGACTTGAGTAGGCCAGAACGTTCGTTGAATTCAGCCGGATTGATGCCGTAAAATCATCGATAGCCTGGGCGAATTTTCCTTCCCCACGAAGGGCGCCGCCACGGTTAAAATATGCCTGATCATTTGATGGATCGAGCTTAATGACTTGTGTTAGGTCTTCGATTGCTGCCTCAAACATACCCCTTGCAAGATATGAGGTGCCACGGAGTTCATATCCCGCGGATTCTGTTGGATCAAGCCGGATAGCCTCGGAAAAATAATGGATCGCCTTTTCCCATTTTTTTTGGGCTACTGCATTGATTCCGATCTCAATGTTGGTCTCGTATGCGTGATTCGAAGTTGGCGGCACAATCTGCGGCGATATGCCATTGGTTTGGGCCCCTGCCAAGAACGCGGTCGAGAATATGGCTGCTGTTGTTATGGACTTGAAGACAATTCGCATGGTCAATGATTTGTTGATGGCGCATTTGTCGGCGGCACCGGATTTGGCGACGGGGGCGCCGGATTTGTCATAGGGGCTGAAGCGATTACACTCCACAACACACCATTCTCGTCTTTCAGCGTCGTCTCAATGTCTGGATTTTTCATAAGGGTGGTCGAATGGCCTAACGAAAAAAGCTGAGCCACCGCCGACTCGCGACGTGAACCGCGACAGCGGAACTGCAAGCGCCAACGGCGGTTGGCTCCGGCGATTTGACACTCTCAGTTAAGCCCTCGTTGGTTTTTGTTATCATCGTCGGCGAAATGGGCGGGGAAGTGTTAATGCACCTCCCCGCGGTGTTTTGACATTAACCCGGTGCCTTGCGGCACCTTTCGTCTAACGTTATGAAGTATTATACCTCCACCACGGAATTCAACTGCGGAATCGACCTGCACGCCCGGCAGATGTACGTCTGCCTGATGGACCGGCAGGGGAAAAAGCTGGTGCATACCAACATCAAAAACAATGACTTCGGGTATTTCCTCCAGCGCATGGAACCTTATCAGCACGACCTGACGGTGTGCGCCGAGTGCATGTTCGGCTGGTATTGGCTGGCCGACGCCTGCCAGCGAGCGGGATTGAAGTTCGTGCTGGCCCATGCGCTCTATCTCAAAGCCATTCACGGCGGCAAGAACAAGAACGACCGCATCGACTCCGAAAAGCTCGCCCACCTGCTCCGCACCAATCTCATTCCGCCCGCCTATGTTTATCCCACCGCTCTGCGCCCACTGCGCGCACTGCTCCGCCAACGCATTCTCTACGTTTGGCGGCGCTCCGATTTATTGGCCCGCGTCCAGTCCCATCAACTGGCTCACAACCGCCCGACCCTGCGCCAGAGCCGTTCCAATCGCGATCCCTGGGAAAAGCAACTGTTGGCCGCCGAGGACAATCCCCTGCGCCAGTTTGCCCTGCAAAATGATATGACCATGATCCGCCATTATGACGAGCAGATCACTGCGTTGGAAACCCAGCTCAAGAAAGCCACTCGCGCCGTGGCGGGCCGTGACTACACGCTGTTGCAAACGGTGCCCGGCATTGGCGAGAACCTCGGGTTGACCATTCTGTATGAGATCGGCGACATCGCACGTTTTCCCACCGTGAAAGATTTTCTCTCCTATTGCCGGCTGGTCAAAGGCACCGTGGCCAGCGCCGGCAAGATCAAGGGATTGCGCGGCGCCAAACTCGGCAACCCCTATCTGCGCTGGGCCTTTGGAGAAGCGGCTATCATCGCCAAACGCGACCACGCCCAGATTGGTCCACTCTCCCAATCATTGGAGGCACGGATGAACGGCAACAAGTTCAAGGCCAATACGGTGGTGGCCATCAAGCTGGCGCGCTCGGTTTATTTCATGCTCAGGAACAAAACCGTGTTTGATCCCGAACGCCTGGTGGCCAGTTTGAGCCGCAACTGACTTTGTCCGGCAGTAGAAGAGCCCGCATGGCCTAACTGGATGGATCCCGCGCGATGCCCACACGACCACCGCCGGCCATTGTTTGGGCGGCAGCACTGGCGCAAGCACCCAGCCGACTCCCAGCGCAAAATTGTGGAGTCGACGCAAAAAGACGTTGGTGGAAACGGTGCCGGCTTTCATTGCTGCTAAAAAATGTTCGGCTCGGGTTTCGATCAGCTTCAAATCCAGGATGCGAGCGAGGGCTTTGTCCTTGAGGGCTCGCTGCCAACGCACGGCGTTCTCACCCCGCTTGGTCTGGACGAGTTCGTCAGCTACGAAACGCCATTTACGCTTGGCGACTGTCGGATCGGCCGCGGCCAGGTATGCCTTGGCGATGTGGAGAGCAAACCCCGGGGTTAGCTTGGCTTCATTCCGCGCGTTAAGCAGTCGGACTGCCTCGGCTTCGTTTTTGGTACGCAGGCTGTGCTGTTTGCCATTTTCGCGATCTTCGCAGAAATAATAGCCGTTCCCTTTTTTGAACAGCCGGTAAGGCAATTTCATTTGATCTTCCATTCATTTAGAAGGATAAATCAAATCGTTCCGATCTCGTTAGCCTGCAGGCGACCAGTAAAACCCGGGTTAAGCGAAATTCTCCGCAGTCACTCCATTCACTGGAGTTGGCACTGGAGCCAGAGCACTTTTTCCTCCGATTCCCCAACAAAAAGGGGTGGAGGCGAGGGTCGGAATCGAACGAAGTCTTCACCGACGACCAGCCTCAATATCCTGATTTACGAGGCAATATTAATGCCGTGTTTAAACGGGTTCAAGAGGTTTCCGCCACTATCCGCGCACTACCGGGCTTAACCCGCCAATCACCCGTTGCATACTCGGTTATTGAAGAAATCGTTGAAGGTTTCGTTGAAGGTTTTTTGACCCGGTCAACGTAGAGGTAAGCGGTGGGCCGGGCTTTTACGGCCCGTTCGCTTGACCGCCCAGTTAGATGCCAGCCGATGCACCGACTGCCACCATTGAGCCATGCTCCTTGTCTTTGTACTCCTCGATCCAGTTTCTTGGATCACCGAGATAACTGTACTCCAAGCTCGGAAACTCGCCGCCATAGTTGTTATGAAATCGGCGAGCTAGCCAGACATTGCAGTTTTTCATTGGCCAGGGGGCGGAGATTTCAGTGATGACGTTGCCGGCCGCAAGCTCTCGGTCTAGGACGATGCGCAAAGGACCTTGAAGCCTTGGCAGGATTTCCTTCAGATCATATTCGGAGATTGCCATGTCATCTAACGAATAAAACTCAGCCACGCCGGGCCAGTGATGTCAACCGCGAAGGCGGAACTGAAAGCGCTCACCGGCGTTGGTTGCAGTGAATGGTTAGGCGACATCATCGTGTGTAATAGAAAAAGCCTCCGTGGTCGCCCTCTTTCTGCCACCAAATACTCCATCCCTTTTCCGCATAGCCTAAGATACTGTCGGATGAGAATAGGAGACAGAGCCTGAATGCATCGAGCCCATCGTCCCCGTGCAACCAGAGAGGCTCTGGGAAAAGATAATCAATAGACACACCACAAGCCCACTTCTGTTGATCTGCCACAAACTTTATGCCGCCAATGCGCACCTTCCCTTGCCTGATCTGTCCCGAATGTTTGAAATTCAGGGTCCGCTCAATCTGGAAGTCAAGATTGTCCATACGCGAATGCCGCCTAACGTCCAAGAACTGAGCCACAGCCACCGGAGCCTGACTTGCTCTTGGAATGATGACAATCAAATCTCATTTGTTGGTCGAAACCGAAGGGGCAGTGACTGTTGGCTCCAGTGAGTTGTTAGGTGGCGACGTCACAAAGTTGGTCCTACGAACATCGGAAGAATATTTAAAAGCACTGCAACGATAACAGCCGAAATAGCCATATACAAACCCACCTTGCTCTTGGGTTTCGTGCCTCTCGGGGCAAATGCGTAAAACAGAAACGCACCAATCTCGCACAGGATGAATACCACAATTATAACCGCCACTGCCCAGTCAGCAGTGAGTAACGAACAGCATATGTAGGACGCGAGAAATATATAGCAGAGCACGCCACAAAGTTTTGATGCTGGTATCATAGTGCACCTAACGAAAAAAGCTGAGCCACGTGGGAACGGTGACGTGGCGAATCCGAACGCTCAAGCGCAAATCAGATGCGCTCGTCCACGTTGGCTCCGGCGACTGGTTAGGTGGCATGGTCATATAATCCTAGGAACTCCAGGCTTGCGGTCTTCCGGCACCTCGCCAAGCAACAGCAGGCCAAAACACATCTCTAGCTTCTGTGCCATCTGCTCCAAAATCTGCCGCTCGGCTGGACGATGCTCAAGCTCTGCGAAAATCACACGCGGCACGGAATACAACTCGTGAAGCAATGACTTGGAAACTCGGTCGCTGCCCTTGTAGCTGCGCATCAACTCAACTACCAACAAATGCAACCGCTCGAACGCTCGAACATCGGTGGGCTGCATCGTCTGGAGAGGGACAAGAAACTGAGTCACGGCCTCGCGCAAATCAGGTGCAATCTCAGAATCGGTGCGAAATGTCATAAGCGTGTAATGCCACCTAACTATTATTATACAACTGCCGTTCGTATATCCGGTTCGTATATCAGCGTATGCAAATTCATGACGCAATTCCTTTTACCATGCAGAGTTACGCACAGAATCTGAGGATTTTCAACTCGAAAAAAACGTGCCCCCGAATCAGGCACGTCGTTTGAGGTCAAATTGAAGGTTAACCTGCAAGAAGCTCGCCGGGATTTGTTTGGCTTTCGGTGATCAAACCGTTCCGTCGGGCGTTCTTTCGCCGCCAAAATTGGCCGATAGTTTTCGTCGCCTCATCCAGCCAATCGCGATCGGCAAGCAGAGTGATCAATTCGATGGAACTAAAATACTTCACCGCGTTTTGCTTTGGTTTGCCTAGCGCCCGAAGCTTTCCCGCGCTGACAAGAATGGCGACGTCGTCCGTTGTGCAGTTGAGGAGCTTCGCAACTTGAGCCGCCAGAAGGCGCGCCGGTAAATCTTTCGCCGCCCAGGTTGTCATCGCCGCTTGCATCACGTCGTCAGTCATGTTTCAGCCGTTCTCATTCGGGCATAGGAATTCTACAAGGAGCCTTTGCCGGCGGTCGGCGTCGGGCGCTCCGCGCCCGCCGCCGATCCACCGGCCAAGGAATCCGTTAAATTTGACACGCGCCACAGTAGCTTTGGCGTTTAGAGCACCTGTCCCGTGTTTATGGCAGCGGGCGAATCGAATCACTCTGGCTGCTGGTGTGTTCCGTTCAACGTGCAACGTCCCACAGACGCCCTACGTCTTTTTTAAGGCTGTTTAGAGCCACCGACGGGAACCGATGATAGCCCGCTCATCGCAGGCCCGTTTTTTCATGTGTCCTGTCCGCAGCGTCTGTCTCCACTCTCGTCAATACTCGCTATCAGGCGAATAACTGACGAAGACAGCGTCACCGTGTTCGCAAAGCTGTATTTGTTCAGCTCGTACGCATTTGCCCCAAGGCATGTTTTGCACACGTAATCCGCTCCGGCCAGTGAGCGGTCATATTGACGAACATCTACACGCGCCCCATGTGACTGAATCTTCCAAAGCCATTCAGCCTGGTATTGCAGCGTGTGATAGTTGCGAGTAGTAGTCCCACCCACCAGACAGTGGAAGTGGAAACGCCCATTTTTTTCGCCTTCTTCACCTCGCAGTGCGATGAGAAGACGTTTATAGGGAACGTCACAGCTTTTGGCCAATTCCTGCAACCAGCGAAACGCTAGACCATACGCAATTTGAGTTCTTGGGACATTGCCCGCGAAGGTCGGAGTTGCAAAAAAATCCCACTGGATTCGTGCCAGTGAAATACCAAAATCCGTGGCGACCTCGGAACGCCGTAGCGGTTCGCGCCAGTCTCTGTCTTCCCGAGGATTTTTCGCCATAACTTTACTTTTTGGCTTCCGGGATGATGCTCCCGATAATGGTGGCTTTGCCACCTTTGTCCGCGTGCCGGATCTTGGCGACCCCGACGTTGAGCACTTTGCCAGTGCCGTTGACGTAGTGCGCTTCGCGCTCTTCCGGCTTTGTTCGGTAGAAAAGCATTTCCTCCATCCGGTGTTCCGGTGGATTGCTCACGTCGATGCACAGCAGATCGAATGATTCGCCCGCTGACATTCCATTTTTCGCCGGCCAGGTATTATGGACGGTTTTGAATACTTCCAATTTGACTACCATATTCTTTCCTTTCGTTTTTGTTTGATGTTTCCCCGGCTCCCGCACACGAGCCGCAATTCTTGTTAGCCTTGAAAATGAATCACCCTTGTTCGTCTTCCGCGTGATCATTCTGCCGTGCCGGTTTTTCAACCAGCCGTTTCACAAGATGCATTCTCGCCCCCTCCAAAATATCTTCATCGAAGCAAAACCATTTCTCGTCGAGAACCCTGACGGCATTTTGATAATCAATATCCGCGCGAAAAAGCTTTCCATGATCGTCAACGTCCTCCACTTGGAGAACGGGTTTCTCCTCCATCATTTTCTGATATTTTTCCGGCTCACTGATGAAATCCTTCAGGGGTTTTTCATGACTCTCTGCGACGATCCATGCGTGTGGCTCGATGTCGTCGAAATAAATGTTCCAGTATTTTGCCGGGTTCCGGAGCGCCCGCCCAATCGTCACATAGCTCACCTTTACGCCGTGTTCCTCTTCCAAGAACCGCGCGATGGCACGCACGCTGATTTTTTTGGATGCCTGGACGATGTAGGGAAACAACTCGCCAACAATTCCCGGCCGCGAGGAGGCAGCGTCCCGCACGTGTTCGATCAATGAGTTGCCAATAGTCTCAACACTGGTGTTTTTCTTGTCCATGCACCAACTGTATCAAATGCACCATTTGTGTCAATCTCCTTTTTAGGACTGGATACCATCGGCCAGAAAAACCGATGTAGTCGTGGGCTGTTCGACCGCTACAGGGCGCGAGCTATGGCTCGACAGCCGCCCTGCAGCTCGTTTACCTCCGTAGCTACAATCATTGATTCGCCGCAACGCCGGCAGCCAGGGACGGCGCAAAATTCACGGGCACTAACTTTGATTGCTGATGGCGTTCGGAATTCTCCCGCCATTCCTTTTCCCAGTCATCCAGCGACGGCATGGTCACTTCCGCGTGTTTCGCATAGGCACGATGCACCGCCTTTGAATTGTGTCCCAAGGCTTGCTGCGCGAACCGTTCCGGGAACCCGCATTTCAACGCCCGTTCCGCCCAGGCATACCGATACGAGTGCAGCGACACGCCGGAAATCCCCAGACCCATCGCATCGCTGTTTGAACTCCGTTGCCCGATCGCCGGCGCGGACTGAGCAGAGATACGGAAATAACTGTCCGAGCGCCGGACGTCGTTTCAATACGGCTTCAATATCCGCGCTGAACCTGAACAGCGTCGGCTTGATATTCGTGCCCCGCGATTTGAATTTCTTCCGTGTGAAGCAAATCGTTCGCGTTTGCCAGTTGGTGTCTTCGGCCAGCAGGCAGGCACCGTCCGATTGCGCCGCGCCCGTAAGCCACAGCAGTTCGTAAAAGTCCCGACGCTCCGCGTTCTGTTCCCGCGCCACAATTGCGGCGTGCTCTTCCGCTGTGATCGCTCGCTTGGTCTTGAACACCGGCTTGGGCCATTGCAGGCGTGGAATGACCGATCTGAGCAACCATTCCATGCCGAGCGCGTGATTGTGAATCCGACGCAGATAAACATTGGTGGAGACTTTGCAGTCGGCCAATGCCCGGTCAAAATGTTCCGGGCGAGTTTCCGCCACGGGCAGATTGCGAATGCAGTCGAAATTCTTGTCCTTAATCGCCGTTTCCCAACGCTGCCGGGTTTCGTCCTTTTTCTTGGCGACAATATGCTCCATGACCTCCTGCCACGTCCGCGTTGCCAGTTTCGGATCGGTGGCGTTCAAATAAACTTTCGCCAGTCCGAGACTGATGGACGGCTGCCGCTCTGTCTCGTTCATCGCATTGACCTTTTGCACAGCCTCGGACATCACCCGAGTTTTGAGGCTGACCGAATTGCCCGTTGCATTGTCGAAGGCATACCACGTTCCCCAGGAGCGTTTGAATTTCCGATACCGTTGCGTCATATCCTGCACTTTCATTTTGTAAGGATATGAAGACTGATTTTCTCTCGCATCCGGGTAGTGGGCGTGTCTGCGACGCGCCCGTGCCGGATAGTAAACGAGAGCTAAAACCGTTGAAGATTTCGTTGAAGATTTTCCCCTGACTCCAAGCAAACGCCTTTAAACAAAGGCGAATTCATTGGAGGCGAGGGTCGGAATCGAACCGACGCAGAAATGGGGTTCGAAATGAAGCGCAATTTCTATGATCGGGATAGTTAAAAAAAGGAATCCGCATTGCGCGAATTCCTTTTGAAGTCTTCAAAAGCGCGCGTTCCCCGGTCACCCGTCAATTTCTTCGCTCGTACCTGCATGCCACTCTCTCCCTGGTTGCATTCAAACTGTTTCGCCACCCAGGCACACGCAGCACCTCGATCAGAATATCCGTGCCCATGAATTCCCGAATCAAGTTCACGAGCCGGTTTTTACTGACCTGCATTGTCGACCTGCTCACCTTGAATGCCATTGCGACATCCGAAACCGTCCGGCCTTGAAGCAGATATTCAACAATGGCCTTTTCTCGTGCCGTCAAACGGGCCATTAGCGCCTGCCAATCCAAGTTGCGCCCGGCAACTGTCGACGGATCCTCGGCGTCCCCGGAAATCACATCGCTAAACGTGAAGATCTCGCCGCCGGTTGCATCCTCCACGGCAGCGGGTTCGTCGAATGAGTTGATCCGGACTTTGCCATTCAACTGGGTTTTGATGGCCATCGCATCTGTGTTCGACGACCCGGTGGAGCGCCGGCCGCTCTTCAGATGCAATATGGCGTAGAACGCAATGTTGCCCGAGGTGACTTGTTTGCCGGCCACTTCGGCGCTATGTAACATTTTGGCTGCAATGGCGGTGGCGTCTTGAACTAACTCATCGTGATCTTCAGCACCGACGCAGTAGACGGTGCGGGGAATGGCAGAACGCAACCGGGGCACGACTTCTTTCTGCAGAATCCAACCAGCTTGGGGCGACATAATGGAATCCTTTCGATGGAGGGTTATGGAGAGGAAAAATCCCCCGGTAATTGAAAAAATGCCGGGGGCGTGACGAACACATCGATTCTCCTTCACAGGTTCATAACGCAGGGGAGCGGGCCGTTGCCAGACACTTGCACTAACGGCCCCAAAAACCTGACGTATCAGCCGCCAATCGCCGCCGAAGAGGAGGCACGGCAACACAAACGGATAACGGTTGAGACATCTGGATGCACGTCCGCGTAACTATCTAAACATCCGGGGTCCTATCCACCGCCGTCCGGACAGTGGACGATTGGACGTATGTGGTGCAACAAGTGCCCATCCGCGCTGTTTCGCAGTGAGAGCAACAATTCCTTCAAACCCTCCCTGTGACTCATCAGACTTGCGCTCCTTTCGACAATAAAACCGTCCTCGGGTGAATCCGAAAAACTCTTGAGTTCAGCTTTACAACGGGAATTTTCTTCCGACGAATATTGCCGAGCAGGGCGCGGCGCGACATTCCAAGCCATTTTGCAGCCTCCGCGGGAGTCAATAAGGCGTCCAAATCGACTACTTTTGGACTGGCAATATTGGTCGAAATTGGTTCCGACATGCTGCCATATTAGGATCCTCCAGGTGCCACCATCAAATTTCCCGATACTTATTTCGGAAGCCCGGAAAATCGTTTCTTTGGGCGTGGCCCGGTTTTGCAGTGCCGAAAAAGCTTATTTTTTTCAATGCGGTCTTGAATGGCCCCAGCAGACAATTCCGGCTCGATTTGGAGTGCTACGCTTATTGCTTTGGCGATTTGTTCGGGTTCCATGCAATAGTATCGGCACCAATTACGCGGGTGCGCAATGTGCCAATTGATTGGATCAACTTTGGATTTGCGCTTCTCTCGGCGTTCATATGCTTGATGAGCATCGGCAACCATCGCCACAAATTCAGGATCGTCTGTAGAAAATCCAGCCGGGCTAGAGCCATTTCGTCTGATCACGTCGGCAACGAATGCTTTGGCGCATGCCTCATTCGATTTTCCAGATTTTATCGAACGGGCCAATTGTGGATTGTCCAGTTCCAAAAAACCACGCGTAACGGCAAGCGCGTTCTCCCATGGGCTTATCGATTGCTCCTTTTGCCGAATTATTTTTTCGAATGCTTCGGGCCTTTCTTCCTCTCTGATTCCACTGATTCCAATCTCCCTATGAAAAAACGGAGCGATACTATCTCCGAAGACGCTACTAGCGGTCGATGGATTCAATGTTCGTATTTCGAAGCCTTCTTTGCCTTGAAATATTGTCTTCAGTTCGCCGCGTGCCAGTTCAAAATTGTAGATGACAGCGCCAATAGCTGGCGCAAAAAACACCGGGCAATCTTTCCGGATACCATCTGTTTTGTCCCGTTCAAGGCGAACAAAAGGGGTCGCAAACGAAAACAGGCCTGGGGACGAAAAGGACACGGAGAATGTGAAGAGGCCGCTATATCGAAAACTGGCAAGATATGGAGTGCTGTCTCCGTGGTTGGGTTTTGTCATGACTTTCCTGTTTTTTTTACCGTCTGTGGTGTGAGTGCCCAAAACTCCTCACAATCGCTCGCGGTGACTAGGTCTTTGTAATGACGCTCGAGGATGCGCGCGGAATTTCCCAGCATGTTCGAGACTTCGTGAGCGTTCTTGTGGAGCGCGAGCAAATATGAGCCGGCCGTGTGCCGCAGGACATCCTGCCCCCATTCAATCTTGGCTGTATCGCGAATCTTTCTTCTGTATCGCCGTAGCGTGACTTTTTTTGGCGCGATCAAGGCACCCGGCTTTCCCACCTTGCAAACTTTCAACCATTCTTGTGCCGTGGCGTGCAGCGTCACACGCCGCCGGCGGCTTGTCTTTGCCGCGGCTGCGTCAATAGTAATGGTGCCGTGCTTGGCATCCCAATCGCCCCATTTAAGCTTCTCCAGTTCTTCGGGCCTAACACCAACGAATAAGCCGAGGACAATGAAGGGCAGCAGGGTAGGGGTCTTTCGGCGTGCTATTTTTAGAACCTTCGCGGCTTGCTCTGGTGTGAAGATTTTCGGCGGATCTTGACGCAACTTCACCGTGGGAAGTCTCAGGCACGGGTTTTCCTTGGTGACCCCCTGCCTCCACGCAACATCGAACATCGAACCAAGCCGGCCAATGTTTGCCCGCTTGGTTGATAGCGCCTCGTTGCGACCTTGGAACCATTGCTGAATCGCCTCGACGCCGACCTGGTCGATAAACATTTCGCTGCGGCCGGCTGCAAACTTCTTCAAATACGCTTCCAGTTCTTTCAAATACCGCTCGCGCAAATTCTCGCCGCGGCGCCATTTAATTGTCTCGATAATCGCCTGCCGCAGGGTCCAACGTTGTATCGGGGTGGCGTCGAGTTTGCCGTTCTTGTAAGCCTCCCATACCTGGCGTACCGTCACTTTGCGCTCGCGCGACTCCGCAACGACGTGCATGAGGTCGCTGCGCTCCTCGGGCGTGAGTTCGAGCCATGATTGGCCGACGTGCTTGTGTTGCTCCTTTTTCTCACCCGCTTCAGCCTCAGCTTCCGCCTTGGATTTGAAGAATTTGCGGACGCGTTTTCGTCCTTCATAGTAGTCCAACATCCACTGGACGCGTTTGTAACGACCGTTCGGCTCGAATCGGCGAATCTTCACGACGTGAATACTGCCCAATACTGCCCGATTGGGTCAAGTCTAAGTCGGTATCAACTCTGTACCATGTAGGCGGCAAGTAGTGGAAATGAAAAGAGGTAAAACGTGGATTCAATCAGTGTTCATAGTGGTTTTATGCACGCCCGCTTGAGGGAAAAGGATGGTGGAGCCGAGGGGATTCGAACCCCTGACCCCCACAATGCCATTGTGGTGCTCTACCAACTGAGCTACGACCCCATCCGGAGCGGGCAATTTAGAGCGTTGAGGCCAATTGTCAAAATCATTTTGACCGAAATCGAAGCATTTTCGGGCTGCGCCGCGCCATTTCCCTCATTTGCTAAACGTCCTCACAACGGGACGGGATTTCGGGACCGCGGGTTCAGCGGTTCGCGGAAGATTTTCAATCCATTCAGCCACCGTATTGACGGCGTTGGTGTTCACCACATTGCGGGCGAGCGGGGGCATCTGCAGATCGCCCATCCGGTTCAGGCGCGCGAACAAAACTGATTTCGACAAATCGCCCGGTCTGGTCACGCGATTGTTGGCGTCGCCAAGGGAATTCGCCAGCGGGCCGTTGATGAGGCGTTGCGCGGCGAGCGGTGTGCGGAAGCGCGCGTCGAAATATCCGGCCACGCCGTTGGGGCGATGGCATTGCGCGCAATTCGCGTCGAGATACGAGCGCACGCGATATTCGGCGGTATAATTGGTGTCGTCGACGTGAACGAGCCTGGGCACGTTGGTGATCGAGGCTTCGTTCGGGGCGTTGGTGAATAAACCGACATGGTTCCAGGCGCGCAGTTGGTTGTCGGTGACGCCGGTCGAATAGGTCAAAGGTCCGTTGAGTTGGCGGGCATTGACCCCGAGGACGCTGCCGGCGTTCGGATTGTGGCAGACGAGGCAATCGAATGGGCCGGGGAAATACCACGTTTGCGTGCGCACGCCGGTGGCGTTGGTCACGTTCAAGGTTTCGCTCAACGCAGCGGACAGCAGATCGGCATCCGAGCCGTCCGCGCGCCATTTGTAGGTGGCGCCATAAACGCCGCCGACGTTGTTGCGCACGAGGAAACGAGTCTCCAGCCGGCGGGTGGCGCCGTTGGTTTCATTTACGGTCAGGTCGAAATTTTTGATAAAGACCGTGCCGGCGGGAAAGGAAAAATTGTCCGTGGGTGAGAAATTGATTTTTGCGCTTTTCGGAACGGCGATCCAGCGTTGCTTGAGCGCGCCGTCCGACCAGAGGGGGGAGTTCACGTTGTAGGGAATGATCCCCGGCGCGGGAACGAGGTGCATTGGGTCCGAGAAGGCGCCGAGCTCGGACAAATGTTGCGGCAACGCGTGGCTGATCGGCTGCCGCGGAGTGTCGGCGCGAACGAGCCTGTAAATTTTCGAGGGCCGGCCCATTTTGAGCAGATAGAGTTCATTTTTCTCGTCGATGCCGAAACTGGAAAGGCCGGTGTAATTGACGCCCGGCGGCATGTTGCAGAGGTAAGTGATTAGCGGCGCGTTCGTGCCATTCCAGGTCATCGCCCAAAGCCGGCCGGAGCCGTTGTCGCCAAAAATATATTTTCCCTCGAGTTCCTTCGCGAATTGTGCGCCGCGATAAACGTAGCCGCCAATGACGCAATTGCCCGTCGGGCCGTGCGCGTATTCGTAAATCGGCGGCCGCTCGACGCCGATAAAATCCTGCGCGGCGGGTTTGGATTTGCCTTCGATGGGATGAAGGCCCTCCATGTAGCACCATTGGTAATTCGCGGCGCGTTCCAGCACATCGACTTCCTCCCACGTGTCCTGCCCGACGTCACCAATCCAGAAGCGGCCGGTGGCGGGATCGAGAGTCATGCGATGCGGATTGCGCAATCCGACGGCCCAAAATTCCTCGAGCTGATTGCCGGCGGGATCGAGGAACGGGTTGTCGTTCGGAATGAAATAATTCGTGGTGTAATTATTTTCCGACCAACCCGGCGGCAATTCGGTTTCCGCGAGCGGTTGACGGCGAATGGCATGGCTGCGCGCGGAGTCCTGGTCCACGTCGATGCGCAACACGCCGGAGAACATTTTGCCGCGAATCGTTTGGGTGTTGTTGTACATGTCATAACGCGCCGCCTTCATCGCTGATGCTCAGGTAAAGGAAACCATCCGGACCGAATGCCATGCCGCTGCCTTCATGCCAGAGATTGTGATCGAATTGATTGATCAAAACCTGCTCGGAATTTCGATCCGCGACCAGCGACCCTTCCGGGACGGTGAAACGCGAGAGACGATCATAGCCGGGAGTCAGCGAGGATGGCCGCGTCCGGTCCGACGACCGGGGCAGGGGAATAATGATACCAGACATAAACGAAACGTTTGGCCGCACCGGCGCGGTTGAAGTCCGGATGAAACGCAAAGGCCAGCAGCCCGCAATCGTCCCAACCCTGCGTGATGTTGGTGAGATTGAGAAACTCCATCATTTTGTCGGCGTCCGGGACGGTTCGGAAACGAAAAAATCTGGCCCTGGCGCGAGGAGACGTAAAGCCGATTGCTGCCCGGCTCGGAGATCAGCATCGTGGGATCGTCCACGGTCAGATTGGTGAAGGCATCCACGACCGCCCATTTGCCGGTTTGCACCAGGACCGAAGTGGGAAATTTTCCATTGAGAAACGCGCCGACGGCGGGACGCTCGTCCAATCCGTAAGGCTGGTCTGCGCGCAAAACGGTGGCGGCGAACAGTCACGGCCAAACAAATGACGAGCCTCCATCGACTCACCCCCGGCAGCATGGCTGAACATAGCAGCCGAATGCGGCTTGTAAAATTCGATTGCGTGATGACGCAGAAAAGATTTGCTTAATTTCCTCAACGAAATAAACATTTCGTCAATTCATCCACTCACCTTGATCATGAAAATTTCCCTGCGCAGCTTTCGGATTGGTTCGACGACAGCACTGCTTCGAAGCGGTCTGTTGGCCTTCGTTATGGCCGTGGCGAGTTGTTCGCCGCCGGCAGCGGAGAAAATCACCATTCGCGGCTCGAACACGTTTGGCGAGGAATTGGCGCCGAAGTTGATTGCGGAATTCAAGAAAGATCACCCGCAGGTCGCGTTCGATACGGAATTCAAGGGCACGCCTTACGGCTTGGGGGCGTTGATGGTGGACAAGTGCGATATCGGCGCGGCTTCGCGCGAAATCAATACCAACGAAATGAGTCTCGCCAAGGATCGGGACATCGATTTCAACACCTACGTCATCGGCACCTACAGCGTGGCGGTGATTTTGAATGGAAACAGCGCGTTGACCAACCTGACCTTGCAGCAGGTGCACGATATTTTCACGGGGAAAATCCAGAATTGGAAGGATGTGGGCGGCCCGGATGCGCCGGTGCATCTTTACATCCGCGATCCGATTTCCGGGACCTACCTGGGTTTCCAGGAGCTGGCGATGAACAAGGATAATTACGCGCAGCATCCGAAGACGTTTACCAATTACGATGGCATCGTGCAGGGGGTGGCGCAGGATCCCTCGGGCATCGGCTATGTGAGCGTGGAAGACGCGAAAAAAACGGGCATCAAAGCGGTGGCCGTGGGCGGTTTGGCGCCGACGCCGGAGACGGTGCAGAAAGGCCAATATCCTTACGCGCGGCCGCTTGCGTCTTTACACCAATAAAGCCAGGGAAAATCCGCTGGCCATGGATTTCATTCACTTCATCCAATCCGACCGCGGCCAAAAGGTGATGGCGGACATGGGTTTTGTGCCGCATTCATGACGCCGGAGCCGCAATCGGGTTTGCATTTGGTCACACATCTGCGAGAATCCTGCTACTGCTGGCCAGGTTTGGCTCAGCGGGGTTGTGCAACGTGTGTTTGTCGTAAAATTTATTCGCCGGTCTAGTCTTCTGTGATCATGCAATCTTCCCGGTTGTTTTCGCTGGTGGGCCTTGCGGTTTGTACCGCGGTGGCCGTTTTTACGGGTTCTGCTTCGGCCCAGATCATGATGGATGCGGGGAGCTATTCGCAGAATTTTGATTCGCTGGGCAGTGCGGGTGCTGCGTGGGCGAATAACGTGACGTTGCCGGGTTGGTATGCATCTACGAACGCCTTCGACCTGACCGGTTATGCCGCCGGAGCAGGCACCAGCACAACCGGGGGGCTCTATAGCTTCGGAACGAATGGCGTTCAAAGCGCAGCAGATCGGGCGTTGGGTTCGGTTGCTTCCGGTTCGGATTCACCGGTGGCGTACGGCGCGCGCTTTTTCAATGACACCACTGCGGCGATTACGAACATCGCGATTTCATATACGGGTGAACAATGGCGCAATGGCGGCTCCGGTTCAGTCGCGAATACACTCTCGTTTTCCTACGCTGTAAGCAACACACCGATAACGAACACCTATTCCGCCGCCACCTGGACGGCGTTTACGCCTTTGGATTTCGTTTCTCCAATTGTTTCCAGCACTGCCAGCGCCTTGGATGGAAACCTGGCTGCAAACCGGCACGTCTTCACTAATATTGTGCTGACTGGCATTACCGTGCAGCCCGGCCAGGAGTTGTCGCTTCGTTGGGTTGATCCCAACGATACTGGGAGTGATGAGGGAATGGCCATCGATGATCTGACGGTCACGTACGATACAACTGCCGCCGCCGGACCCGCGGCTCCATCTGTCACGACCCCGCCGCAGGACCAGACCGTGATTGCCGGGAGTTCTGCTACTTTTTCAGTGGTGGCGAGCGGCACCAAGCCATTCAGCTATCAATGGTTTTCGAACAATGTCAGTGTTCTCAACGCGACGAACGATACATTTACGCTCCTGGGTGTCTCGACAAATCTGAGCGGCAGCACGTATTTCGTGACCGTGACCAACGTGGCGGGTGGCACGAACAGCACGTCAGCGACGCTTACCGTCAGTTCAACGGCAAATCTTCTCACTTACCTGACGTACAATGTCGACGGCAACAGCGTCACCGGCACGGACCCGACGAACTGGGCGGTGACCGCGCCGCAGGTGCAGGCCATCGGCCGCGAAATCACCTATTTGAATCCCGACATCATCGGCTTCAATGAAATTCCGACCGCTTACAAATACCAAATGACCAACTGGGTGAATGCCTTCATGCCCGGTTTTTATCTGGCGACGAATTCCATTGGCGACGGTTTCATTCAGAATTATATCGCGAGCCGCTGGCCGATTATTCGTTCGCAAAGCTGGCTCAGTGCATCGAATCTGGCGAACTTCGGCTACACCAACGGCAATGCTTCCTTCGCTCGGGACCTGTTTGAAGCGCAAATCGCGGTGCCCGGCTACTCGCAGCCGTTGCACGTTTTTCAAGCGCATTTAAAGGCCACGACCAGCGGGGGGCAGGACGATGCCGATCGCCGCGCGGCCGAGGCCTCGTGCGTCTCCAACTTTTTCGTGAACGTGTTCCTGACGAGCACGAACAAATTGCATCCCTACATTCTTTCGGGTGACTTGAACGAGGATATTTTGCGGCCGGAGACGGGCAGTTATGTGACAGGGCATCCGATTCAGCGACTACTCGGTGCGCCCACGGGGTTGCAATTCACCAGTCCCACCAACCCGTTCACGGGCGCGCCAACCAATGACATGACCGAGTCGATCCGCGCTTCGAAGCTGACAGTCCGTTTCGATTACATCATGCCAAACCCGTTGATGTTCTCGAACATCGTCAGCAGCCAGATTTTTCGCACGGACAAACTGTTTCCTGTGCCGCTGAATTTGAACAGCAACGACGACCGCATCGCCTCCGATCATTTACCCGTGCTGATGGTCTTCAAAAACCCGTTTCAGAATCCGTTCCAATTGCTTTCGGTGACGCGCAACGATCCCGCGCTTGCATTGAATTGGCAATCGGTGCCCGGCCAGCAATACAACATCGAAGGTTCGACGGATATGGTGAATTGGAGTGTGTTTGCCACGAACCTGATGGCGACGAATTTCACGCAGACGTTCAATACGAACGCCCCGGCGAGCGCGCAATTCTACCGGGTGCGAAAAGCCCCCTGATATTTTTTAGCAGTTTTGTGGGACCGCAGGTTTTTCGCACATGTTCCAGTAATCGAAGAACAGCTTCAGCATTTCGGTTAACCGTTCATAGCCGCCGGGTTTGACGAGGTAGGAATTGGCGCCCCACTGGTAGGCTTCCTGGATGTCGCAGGCTTGTTGGGAAGCGGTGAGGACGATTTTTGGAATCATGTTGCATTCGGGGTGATGGTAGAGCCACTTCAGGATTTCGATGCCACCCATTTTCGGCATTTTCAAATCGGTGATCAGGACGCGCGGGAAGGGGAATTCCTGGCGGTTGGCATACCTCCCCTGGGCCTGCAAATATTCCAGAACCTCGGTGCCGTCCCGGCAAAAACGAAATGGATTTGCAAATCCAACCTTGCGCAATGCGCGTTCCAGGATGATCGCGTCGTTTTCGTCATCCTCGGCTATCAAAATCGGAAACTCCTCGTACATGCAGTAATGTCACTAATAATCGAAGACGGAAAAGAAGTAATTTACCTACGTTGCGCGGATTGAGAGGCGGGCGGAAGCTAAGGCATGAAGGAAAGGAGATAAAACTATGATTGCAATGATTCCCATGTTTGGAGCTGCTGGATACGCCCTGTTATATCTATTGTTCGGAGGAGGGCTTGGAGGAGCGGTTTTAATCTTTATTGTCGCCAAAATGCTGGGGCGTTGAACGAGCGTAAAAAACGGTGGATGGGTGCAAGCTGCCGGAGATGCAATTTATTTCCGGCAGCTTAATTTTGTACAAGGGCTTGTAGCGACGGCCTTAAAGGCAGTTTCAGTCGACTGGAAAAAACACGCGGTCAATTTGTTACTGGGGTTATTTTCCGGGGGCATTAACCCAACGCTATCTTCGGAGTTTTCCCCATTATCACGTCGCGAATAATTCCTACAATGGCGCTCATGAAAAAACAAAATTTGGCCAGTTTAATTGCCGGGGCGGGCATTTGCCTTGGCTGCTTCAGTGCCGGCGCACAGGTTAAGATTTTGCCCTATGGTGATTCCGTAACGACTTTTGGGAGCGCTCCCGAATCCAGCTATCGCTATTGGCTCTTCCAGGATTTGACTGCAACGGGCAGATTTGTTTTCCAACAAGACTTTGTTTTTGTCGGCACTGAGTCCGGGACGCAGGATGGTGCGCCGCAAAATGATTGGCCCGCCGAGGAGTTTTCCGGGGATGAAGGCGAGAGTTCCGGGGAAGCCGCCGGCGAGGCAGCAGATGTTGCCGGTGCGACTCAGCCGGATATCGTGCTGCTTGATTTTGGTTCGAATGACTACGACGGGAGCCAGAGTGTAAAAGATACGTTGGCCCAAACACGCGCGAATTTGGATGCGGTCATCCAGGCGTTTGCCGCGCAGAACCCGAACGTGACCATTTTGCTGGCCAAGCCGACGCCGTGGGTGGTGACGCCCGATTCGCCGATCGGCACCAGGCAATTTATGTCCGGTCTCGGCAGTGCCGTCGCCAAGGCTGCACGGGATGAAAAAAGAGCCGGCGTCAGGGTCGTTGTGGTCGATCAGTTTGCTGGATTCAATGCGCGCAAAGACACAAAGGATGGCATGCATCCCAATGTCCGGGGCGAGCAAAAGATTGCGAACAAATATTTTCAACCCCTTAAAAAGCGGCTGTGATGACGGGAACTCTGTATGGGAACTGGATTCTAAACTTGAAAAATAATCTCCAACTATTTGCACTATGAAAAGATTTACCGGGTTGTTTGCGGGTGTTTGCGTGTGCTCCGTGTTGACTTTGACGGGACGAGCCCAGGTCAACACAGTCAAAATCATGCCCATGGGCGACTCAGTCACGGCCCGCGGCTCCAGTCCGGAGTCCAGTTATCGCTACTGGCTGTGGAAAGATTTGCAGGACGCGGGGTTCAACAACTTTGTTTTCATTGGCAATCAAAACGGCGTTTCCGACGGCGCTCCGGCAAATAGCTGGCCGCAGGAAAATTACGAAGGCGGCGGTCCCGGCGGCGACGCGTGGACCAGCGCCGATGGGGTAAATGCCGCGCCCTCAGCGGCCCAGTCGGCGCCGGATTTTGTGATATTAGACCTGGGCTCGAATGACATTATCGATGGCATAGATCCGGCTACCACCCAGGCGAATCTCGAAACGATCATCGAGGATTTTGCCGCAGTCAACCCCAACGTGGTCATCCTGCTGGCAGAACCTACCCCGTTTGCGGTGGACCCCGTTGCGACGACACAGCAGAAAAGGGTGGAACGCCGGCAACAATCTCAACTGGTCGGTATCGCCGCCAAAGTGAACAAAATAGAGAGAAAAGCGGGCAGACGGGTTGTCCTGGTGAACCAATTCGCTGGTTATAATGTCCGAGCCGACACTAAGGATGGCACCCATCCCAATGTGTTGGGAGAACAGAAGATTGCCCGGAAGTATTTTACAATATTGAAGAAACACTTGAAGACGCTCTAACCGCGGCGTCCAGCGCGGGTTGAAACTAATCTGCGTCGTAAAACGTCTGAAATGCGAGTGAGAACTCCTACTCTCAGACGTTTTTCTTTGTTTTCCCTCGGCTTCCCCGGGGTTTTTGCATGCGCGGGGCTGCTGCTTTCGGTTTCCGGCTTCGCCCAGACAAACGTCCTGCCGCAGCATCCGCGGTTGTTGCTCAGTAAGGAGGGTGTTGCTGCGTTGAAAGAACGCATCGCCGCGGCGCCGTGGGCCGCGGCATCGTGGAACGCGCTGAAGACCCGTGTGGATCGTGAATTGGCGAAGCCGATCGAACTGCCGCCGCGTGGCGGCAATTGGAGTCACAATTATGTCTGCCCCGAACACGGCGCGCGATTGAAGCAAGGCAAACAAATCGGCCCGTGGGAGTGGGAGCACATTTGCCCGGTCGGAGACCACGTGTTGCACGGCGATCCCAGCAAGGCGACGCTGGATTTTGATGGCAACGCGATTGCGAACGTCCACGAAAATTATGCGCGCGAAATCGCTGATGACGGTTTGGTGTTCCAGGTTACCGGCGAGGCGCGTTATGCGGCGCACGCGCGGGAAATTTTGCTGGCGTATGCGGAGCGTTACCTGACGTATCCGGTTCACGATAACCAGGGCAAACCGGGCGGCCGCGGCGGGCGAGTGGCGTCGCAGTCCTTGACGGAAGCGACGTGGCTGATCGATGTGGTGCAGGGAGCGGATTTGGTCTGGGACACTTTGAGCGAGGCGGATCGCAGCGCGATCACCGACAAGATGCTGCGGCCGGCGCTCGAAGAAATTATCATCCCGCAAAAGTATGGGATTCATAACATTCAATGCCGCGAGGACAGCGCGATCGGGCTCGTGGGTTTTTTGTTGAACGATCCGAAATTGATTTCGCAGGCGATTGATGATCCGAAATACGGGCTTCGCGCGCAGTTGGAGCAGGGCGTTGAGCCGGGCGGTTTCTGGCTGGAGGGCAGCACGGGATATCATTTCTTTGCGATGGACGGCATGTGGCAGTTGATGGAAGCGGCACGGAACTGCGGCGTTGATCTTTACGGGCCGCAATTCAAAAGCCTGTTCGACGGGCCGCTCTCGCTGGCGATGCCGAATCTGTCGTTGCCCAATTTCAATGACAGCGGCATTTCTCCGCTGAGGGAGCATTCCGAAATCTATGAATTGGCGGTGGCGCGTTATCACGATCCGGCGTATGCGGCGTTGATTCCGAAGAACCGTTCCAGCCGCATGGCGTTGTTGTTTGGCGCGACGAATGTGCAGGCTGGGAACGTTCAGGTTCCAGTTGCGAGCAGGAATTTGACCGGGCCCGGTTATGCGATTCTGGAGCGTGGGGAAGGCGCGGATGCAACCTGGCTCGGACTGAAATACGGTCCGCATGGCGGCGGTCACGGGCATCCGGACAAGAATAGTTTTATTCTCTACGCGCGCGGCGAGGTGATCGCGCCGGACGTGGGAGCGCACGCGTATGGTTCGCCGCTGCACACCGGTTGGGACAAAACCACGCTGGCGCACAATACGCTGGTGGTGGACGAAAAATCGCAGGCGCCGGCGCAGGGCAACTGTCTCGCATTCGGCAGCGAGAAGGGCGTGGATTATTCCGTCACGGACGCAGGGCCGATTTATCCGGGGGTTCATTTCATCCGCACGGCGGCGATGCTTACGCCGGACGTGATTGTGTTCATCGATCAAATCGAAGCGGACGCGCCGCATACGTTTGATTTGGCGTATCATCAGGTCGGTTTTTGGGACGACTTGCCGCCAGGAACAAAATGGTCTTCCAAACAGAGCGACGGTTATAAATATTTTGGGGATGCCACTGTGCGAAGCATTGATACAAATGCGTTGGTCCTCAAAACCATCGTTGGCTATGACTGGAGTGCGGCAATTATTTTGGATGAGAACGAGCCGACTCAAGTGATCACCGGCTTCGGCATTTGGAAAGACACGCAGGACAAAGTGCCGATGGTCGTGCAGCGGCGGCACGCGCAACGGACGACTTATGTTTGGGCGGTATCGCTGGACGGCGGGCCGGTGCGTTTGCAGGCCCAGGTCGTGCAGGCAGATGGAAAGCCGGTAGACCAATCGCAAGCTGTTATGGTCACGGCGAGCAGGGGTTCCAAGAGTTGGTCCCTCTTGGTGAATCCGCAACGGAAGAGCATTAGCGGAAAACTGGCATCCGGTTGGGATTGGAAAATGGACGCTGCGTTTTCTGTCGATGTGAATTGAGGCCGATAGGCGAAATCTTCTACAGACCGTAGCCGTCGGGGTAATGAAGCGGAATCGATCAAAAATACGCCCCGCCGCCTCGTCAACTCGGCGACTACCAGTCATTTTCAGGTCTTCGCTAATTCCTGCCATAGATACGCGGCCATTAATTGGCCTTTCGCAAAGCAGTCGAGGTCAAATTTTTCGTTGGGCGAGTGCGCGTTGTCGTCGGGGAGGGCGAGTCCCAGAAGCAGGGTATCGGCGCCGAGGATTTTTTTGAAATCGTTGACGATCGGGATGGAACCGCCTTCGCGCATGAGAATGGGTTCGCTGCCAAACGCGGCTTTCAAAGCGCGCAAGGCAGCCTGCGCCTGCGGGCCGGTCGGCGAGACGAGATACGGCTCAGCGCCGTGGCCGGATTGAATTTCCATTTTCACTGTGGGCGGGCAAATTTTTTTCAGGTGGTTCGTGACTGCGTCGATGATTTTCGTCGGATGTTGGTTGGGGACGAGGCGCGTCGTGATTTTTACGCGCGCCCACGCGGGCACGATGGTTTTGCTGCCTTCGCCTTGGTAACCGCTGGTGAGGCCGTTGATTTCGAGCGTCGGCCGCGCGGAGCGTTGTTCAAACGGCGTGTAGCCTTTTTCACCAAATAATTTCGGCACGCCGAGCATCTGCTGATATTGCGCGTCCGTGAACGGCAGTCGCTTGAACTGCTCGCGTTCATAATCGGAAAGCTCCTGCACATCGTCGTAAAAACCGGGAATCGCGACGCGACCGTCTTCATCGCGCAGCTTTCCGATGAGTTGGCAAAGAGCCATCGCGGGATTGTCCACTGTGCCGCCGAAAATGCCTGAGTGCAGATCGCGCGCGGGACCATGCAGCGTCACTTCGAACGCAGCGATTCCGCGCAGTCCATAGGTGAGCGCGGGAACGCGTTTGTCGGGCATGCCGGTGTCGGAGATCACGATGTCATCGCATTTCAACTCGGCCTGACGCTCTTTGAGAAACGTCGCAAGGCTCGCGCTGCCGACTTCCTCCTCGCCTTCGATGACGAAGGTCAGGTCGACCGGCAATTCGGTGCCGGTTTTGAAATAGGCTTCCACGGCGGCGATGTGCGCAAGGTTTTGTCCTTTGTTATCGCTGGCGCCGCGCGCGAACAGTGACCGGCCTTCGATGCGCGGTTCGAATGGCGGCGTTTTCCAGAGTTCAAACGGCTCCGGCGGTTGCACGTCATAATGGCCGTAAACGAGGAAATGTTTGCGACCGGGCCGGCGCGGGGTTTTGGCGAGGACGATCGGATGGCCATTCGTCGCGCAGAGTTCCGCCTGCAATCCGGCTTGCTGGCAGCGTTTCACGACCCAATCCGCGCAGGTCTTCATGTCGTCGCGATGTTTGGGTTGGGCGGAGACGCTGGGGAAGCGAACGTAATCGCAGAGTTCGCTGAGGTAACGCGATTCGTTCTGTTTCAGAAAATCAATGACGGCTTGCATGGCTTTTATCTAGCAGGGAAATGGGGGAATGCAAAGAGGGGATGACCCCGGACGGGAAGTCCCAAAATCCACATTCCACGTTCCTGAGAGTTGCGGGCGGAACGCTCGTGCCGTGATCGAACGCGACGGCCCCCCCCCGGGGTTGATTTGGCGCGATTTACCGTGATTCACCGTGATTCACTGTGTTTCAGTTTGATTTATTTCGGTTTGAGACAACTGGAGGATTGGTCTGAAGGCGGGATCGAAATGGTGGAATGGAGTGATTCATTTTAGTTTTTTGTCTTCATCTTATCATGCATGAAAAGGTCACGGTGATGTTTTTGCCCCAAACCGAATGTGGCGAGTTTTGGACGGAAGTTTTTTAGCTTCAACGTGTTTTGGGAATTGCGAAATGGTTTCGCAATTTCGGAAAACGCGTTCGCACGGGGACGCCCGTGCCACTATTTATCGTTGCACGCGGGCGCTGCCGCCGGCGACCAAGGCTTCGACTTCTTTGAGCGTGGCCATGCTCGTGTCGCCGGGGGTGGTCATGGCGAGTGCGCCGTGGGCGGCGCCGTATTCGACGGCTTTTTGCGGGTCGTTGAATTGCATGAAGCCGTATATCAAACCGCTCGCGAAGCTATCGCCGCCGCCGACGCGGTCGAGGATTTCGAGATCCTCGCGGTTCGGCGCTTCGTGGAATTTTCCGCCGGCCCAGCAGATGGCGCCCCAGTCGTTGCGCGAGGCGGATCTCACCGCGCGCAGGGTTGTGGCGGTGACTTTGAAATTCGGGAACGCCTTGACCGCCTGCTCGATCATTTTCTTGAAGGCGGTGACGTCGATTTTGGAAATGTGTTCGTCCACTCCATCGACCTGGAAGCCGAGGCAGGCGGTGAAATCTTCTTCGTTGCCGATCATCACATCGACGTGTTTGGCGATTTCCTTGTTCACTTCCTGGGCGCGTTTTTGTCCGCCGATGCTTTTCCAGAGGCTGGGGCGATAATTGAGATCGTAGGAAACAATCGTGCCGTGCTTCTTCGCAACCTTGACGGCCTCGATGACGATCTGCGGCGTGGTGTCGCTCAACGCGGCGAAAATGCCGCCGGTGTGCAGCCAGCGCACACCGAGTTTGCCAAAGATGTGTTCCCAATCGAAATCGCCGGTCTTCAATTGGCTGGCGGCGGTGAGGCCGCGATCCGAGACGCCGACCGCGCCGCGCACGCCAAAGCCGCGTTCGGTGAAATTCAAACCGTTGCGAACCGTGCGCCCGACGCCATCGAACGCAACCCACTTGATGAATTCCGTTGCCACGCCGCCCTGCAAAATGAAATCTTCCAGCAAACGGCCGACGTCATTGTCCGCGAACGCGGTGGCCACAGCCGTGCGCAAACCGAAGCAGCGACGCAATCCGCGCGCGACATTATATTCGCCGCCGCCTTCCCAGACCTTGAACTCGCGGGTGGTGCGGATGCGGCCTTCGCCGGGGTCGAACCGCAGCATGATTTCGCCGAGAGAAAGCTGGTCGTATTTGCAGGAGCTTGCGGGTTTTACTTCTAATGTCGCCATCGGGGGTAATGGATATGAACCCGGCTTTGGTGTGTCAATTTGATTCAGCGCGATAGGCGATTATTGATTGACTTCAATTGGCTGGAGGAATTCACTGTATTTAGGAAAAGGACCTATGAAATCATCCCGAACACTTATCGTCTTTGTCGTCGCTTGTTTCCTGTCGTGTGCCGTTGGAAAAGGGGCGCCGAGCGATAGTTTTGCCACCAGTTCGAACGAGGTGTGGGCGACCTTTGACCTCTATGTCGTTCAGAAACATGCCCTGGCAACGGAACTAGCTAAAAAACATGGCGTGGAAATGCCGGCGGAAGTGGAGAAGTTTTTCGCCGCGGCGCAAAAACGTGATTGGGTGGCGAGCAGCAACTTGTTTTTTGCGATGGAGCCGGAAACGCGAAAGGAAACGGCCGGAACTTCGTTGAAACCCATCTGGGGAGCGATCCACGATACCTGGGGCATTTATGAAATCTTTCATGAGATGAATCCGAAGTTTGCAAAAATGTTCGGCGCGGAAATTATCCAAAGCATTCCCGCCGGGAGCATTTATTTCGGAGGAACCGATGGCGGAAGATTCCTGATTTCAGCGTTTAGCAAATCGCACAGCAAGGGCCGTCCATTTTATACCATCACACAAAATGCGTTGGCGGACCCAAAATATCTTGGCTACGTGGACGACATGTATGGGGATAAGATTCACGTCGCCGATACCCACGACTCTCAACAGGCCTTTAGTAACTACATGGCTGATGCCCAATTGCGGATTTCGCATGACCAAATGCATCCAAATGAGCCGCGGCAGATTAAACCGGGCGAGGATGTTCATATGGATTCGGACGGAAAGGTGCAGGTGAGCGGGCAAGTCAGTGTGATGGCCATCAATGCGCTCATTACCAAGGTGATTTTCGAAAAAAATCCCACCAACGAATTTTATGTCGAGGAAAGTTTTCCGCTTGATTGGATGTTTCCGCGCCTGACGCCGAGCGGATTCATTATGAAGATCAATCGCGCGGAGGTTTCGGAATTGACTGCGGACGTGTTGAAACAGGACCACGCGTTTTGGGTCGCAATCTCCGGGCGATTGATTGGCAATTGGGTTACGTACGACACGCCGGTGAAAGAGTTGACTGAGTTCGCGGAAAGAGTCTATCTGCATCACGATTACAGCCGTTTCCAGGGCGACGAGAATTTTGTCCACGATGACGTGGCGCAAAAAGCGTTTTCGAAATTGCGCAGTTCCATTGCCGGCGTTTACTCGTGGCGGATTGGCCAACCACCCAGCGGAGGAGTGATGCCGCCCAATTACATTGCGACCGGTGAGAATCGGAGCTTGATCGAGCACGAGGCGGATTTTGCGTTCAAACAGGCGTTTGCCTTGTGTCCGTACAGCCCGGAGGCGGTGTATCGCTACGTTCAGTTTCTGGTGAGCGCGCGACGGGTGAATGACGCGGTGATGCTGGCTGAGACCGCGCAAAAGCTGGATCCTCAAAACACATCGTTTGAGTATCTCATCAAGAATTTGAAAAGCATCAGTGCGCAATCCGGCGCCATGGAGCAAAACACGGAGCAATTGAACGCCGAGGTCGCGAAATTGGAAAAAGACAATCCACCAGACTCGAAGAATTTCATGCAGCAATTCGAACTGGCGCAAAAATTGATGCGACTGGGCAAAAACGACCGCGCCTATGAAGTGCTCGACGGGATTTTGTCCAATCCGCACGTCACCCTTCCGATGGTAATGTCAGTCGCTGACGCTTACAACCGCCTGGGTCAACCAGCCCGGCTGCAGAAGGCGCTGGAAGCACTGACGCGATTGGTGCCGGATTCGCCTGAAGCCTGGTACGATCTTTCCGCGTCGCATGCGACGCTGGGCGAAAATACGCAGGCGCTGGATTGCTTGAAGCAAGCACTCAAACTGAACGCAAACCGGCTCGCCAAGAATCCCCAAGGGCAGGATATTCGCCCGACGCTCAAGTCGGACGCGCGTTTTGACAAGTTGCGCGATACGGCGGAATACAAGGCCATCGCGGAAAAGCCGTAATCCGGAAACGTAACATCCAACATCCAACATTGAACAACCAACATCCAATGAAGGCGGGTATCTAGTATTGTTGTGAAGTCCGGGAATGATTTCTTCCCATTTTGCCCACTGGCCAAGCGGAGGTTGCTTTGTTAGGTTCACGGCATCATGAATTTTCTCTCCAGCACGTGGGTCGGTGAATGGATGGAAGGATTGGGACGGCTCACTCTGCTTGCGAAGGAAGCGGTGGGCTCGTTTTTCCGGTTTCGCGTCGCCTGGCGCGATCTGCTGTATCAGGTTTATTTCATGGGGGTAAAGTCGCAATCGGTGGTGCTCATCACGGGTGCGTTCACGGGCATGGTGTTGAGCGCGCAAACCGCGGTGCAATTTCACAAACTCAAGATGGACACGGCCACGCTCGCCGTCGTGAGCGTTTCGATGTGCAGTGAATTGGGGCCGGTGCTGACGGGCTTGATGGTGGCGGGACGCGTGGGCGCGGCGATTGCGGCGGAAATCGGCACGATGCGCGTGACGGAGCAAATCGACGCCCTGCGAACTCTGGCGACGCATCCGGTGGATTATCTGGTCGTGCCGCGGTTGGTTGCGGGCGTGCTGGTCATGCCGTTGCTCACGGCGGAGGCGATTTTTGTGGGCATCAGCGCGGGGTATCTCGTCGGGGTGTACCTGTACGACATCGATTCGACCTATTTGTGGGTGAACATGCTCAAGCATACTGCTGACTCGGATGTGGTCATTGGCCTGATCAAAGGTTGCGTGTACGGCGGGATGGTGGCGCTGGTGGGATGTTACAAAGGGATGACTTGCGGGGAAGGTGCCGAGGGCGTGGGCAAGGCAACCACGGAGGCGGTGGTGTTTTCATCGATCGCCATTTTGATTGCGAATTTCTTCCTGACGTTGTCGCTGGACGCGATATTCAACGCAGTATGATTGAGGTTCGCGATTTAACGAAAAGTTTCGGGACACAAAAGGTTCTCGACGGCGTGAACCTGCGGATTGAGACGGGCGAGTCGGTGGTGATCATCGGCCGCAGCGGCGGCGGCAAGAGCGTGCTGCTCAAGCATCTCATCGGTCTGATGACACCGGATTCGGGCACGGTGCTGATTGACGGGGAAAACATCGAGGCGATGAACGAACGCCAGTTGCTCCGGGTGCGCAGCAAATTCGGCATGTTGTTCCAAAGCGCGGCGTTGTTCGATTCGCTGACGGTGGCGGAGAATGTTGGTTTCGCGTTTCGGCGCAACCAAAGCATGTCCGAAGCGGAGATAAGCGCTAAAGTGGCGCAAGCGCTGGAAGTGGTGGAATTGCCCGGCATCGAGGACAAAAAACCTTCGGAGCTTTCCGGCGGCATGCGCAAACGGGTGGGTTTGGCGCGGGCGATTGTTTACCAACCGCAAATCGTGCTTTATGATGAACCGACCACCGGTTTGGATCCGGTTGTTTCGGACACGATCGACAAATTGATTTTGAGAGTGCGCGACCGGTTCAAAGTCACTAGCGTGGTCGTCACGCACGACATGCGCAGCGCCAGGCGGGTCGGCCAGCGAATTCTGATGTTGCATAACAAAAAAATTTACGCGACGGGCACACCGGATGACATTTTCAATTCAGAGGATCCGATCGTGAGGCAATTTATCGATGGGGTCTCGGACCTCAAGGAGCACGCGTTTTAATATGGATAAAAAGCGTCTGGAATGGAGAGTTGGCGTTTTCGTTTTGATCGGATTGACCGTGCTGGCGGTGCTGCTGCTGCAATTCAGCAAGGGGGCGTCGTTGTTCAAGCCCACTTACAATCTGTTTCTGAAGACGAGCAATGTCGGCGGCATGAAGAAGCATGCGAGCGTCCTGATGTCCGGCGTGCCCATCGGCACGGTTTCGGACATTGAGCTTAACCCGCAGGGGACCAACGTCATCATCACGTTGAAAATTTACAAACAATACGTGATCCACAAAGATGCGTTGGTGCGCATTGAGCAAGCGGGTTTTCTGGGGGATCAATATATCGCGATTGTGCCGACGTTTAACCGGGGCGATGAGTGGCAGCCGAACGACCATCTCGAGGCGACGGAGCCGTTCAACCTGCAGGAAGTCGCGCGGTCGGCTGCGGGCTTCCTTAAGAGCGTGGACCAAACCACGAAGCGGCTGGACGATGCCATCGCCGATGTGCGCCGGCTTTTGATCAATGAAGAAACGCTGACAAACCTGGCGGTAACGGTCGCCAATGCACGCATGGCGACCGAACACGCCGTGGCCACCGTGGATAACATCAATAGTGTGGTCACCACCAACAGTGAAGCCGTCGCCGCCGCGGTGAGCAACGTGGTGGTGTTTTCGCAGCAGATCAATGAATTTGCCGGCGGTTTGAAGCAGGTTTTGGCCACGAATAGTGACGAATTGAACGCCTCGTTGAAGAACTTTGAGGCCTCGACCGAGACCCTGAAAAGCGTGCTCGAAGACGTGAAATCTGGCAAAGGGCTTGCTGGCAATGTGTTGGAAAATGAGCAATTGGCCACCAATGTGAACACGATCGCCGCCAATCTAACACTGACCACGAGCAACCTGAACCGGTTGGGCCTGTGGCATTTCCTTTGGCACAAGGAAGTTCCGCCTGATGAGAAATATTCGAAAATCCCGTCCAAATAGGCCATGAACCTCTGGGTCATCCGAATCTTTTTTCTGTGCCTGTGCACGATGGGGGGCTACGCGGTGGGCGAGGTCCATCCTTATTACCAGGGCGTGCAGTTTGCCGGCGTGATTGGAATGGTCGTGGGATTCGGGTTCGGCTGGCTGTTGATTGCCATCGACGAGATGCTGAAGGGGTTTTCGCTCCGGGCATTTTCCGCCACCACGTTTGGGCTGTTGTTGGGGACGTTCGTGGCGCTGCTCATCGATCATTCTGGGTTGTTTGAAAACGCGGACGAAACCACGCGCTGGCTGATCCGTCTCGCGCTTTTTCTCGCGTTCAGCTACATCGGCATCATTCTGGCGATGCGCAGCAACAAGGAGGATTTTTCGCTGATCATTCCCTACGTTCGTTTCGCGCGGCAGAACCAGCCGGATAATCTCTTCCTGCTCGACACCAGTGTGATCATCGACGGACGCATCGCGGATTTGATCGATGCGAGTTTTTTGGAGGGCATCATCGTGGTGCCGCGCTTTGTGCTGCGCGAATTGCAGACCATTGCCGATTCAAACGACCCGATCAAACGCGCGCGGGGGCGTCGCGGCCTGGAGATGCTGAACCGCATCCAGCGCAATGCGCGCAATGAGGTGAAAATTCATGACGGCGATTTTCCGGAGGAGATCGGTGTGGACTCCAAGCTCGTCCGGCTCGCGCGCAACCTGAACGCGAAGTTGTTCACGAACGATTACAACCTCGCCAAAGTCGCGGAGTTGCAGAAGGTGAGTTGTTTTAATTTGCATGAGCTCGCGAAATCGATGCGCGTGGTGCTGTTGCCCGGAGAAGTGCTGAGCCTGCGCGTGGTGCGCGAAGGGCGCGACAAGGGGCAGGGTGTGGGTTATCTTCCGGATGGAACCATGGTCGTCATCAATAACGCGCAGAATCTTATCGGGCATCAGGTGGACGCGCAGGTGCAGAGCACGCTGCAGACCGGCGCGGGTGTCATTGTGTTTGCGGACATGCACGCGGCGCCCACCATGCCGCGCGGCGAAATCACGCAGGTCAAAGTATGAGCCTCGTCACGGTCTTCAAAGCGTTCAGCCCCATCGAAGCCGAATTGACGCGCGCGCGCCTGGAAACGGCCGGGTTTCATGCGGTGGTGATGGGCGAATTGGCCGCCATGAGCATGGAAGGTTATTCGCTCGCCACGGGTGGAATCCGCGTGCAAGTTCCGGAAGGCGAAGCCGCGGAAGTCCGCGAATTTCTCGATGCGGGGCCGATTGACGAGTGACCGATTTCCGCGGGACAAAGTTTTGTCGCTGCTACCTACATGAATTCCTTTAACGCGAAGCATCTTTCCCAACTCAAAAAAATTCTGCCGGCGGGCGAAGTGCTGTTCAAAGATTCCGTGCTGGAGAAATATTCGGGGGACAAATGGTTCGCGACGCACAAACCGGATGCGGTGGCGTTGCCGCGCAGCGTGAAATCGGTTTCTGCACTGCTGCGTTTCGCGAATCGCCACCGGATTCCCGTGACCGCGCGCGGCGCCGGGTACGGTTATGTGGGCGGTTGCGTGCCGATTCTGGGAGGCATTGTGCTCTCGCTGGAGCGGATGAATCAGATCCGGGAAATCAACGGCGACGATTTCGTGGCGGTGGTTCAGCCGGGGGTCATCACCGAGAAAATCCAGATTGAAACGGAGAAGCAAAAATTATTTTATCCGCCGGATCCGGCCAGCCGGGCGGACTCATCCATCGGCGGAAATATCGCGACGAACGCCGGCGGGCCGCGTTGTTTGAAATATGGCGTGACGCGCGATTACGTGCTCGGCCTGGAAGTGGTGTTGGCGGATGGCGCGGTGGCGCGGGTCGGCGGGCGCACGCACAAAAACAAGACGGGATTCGAATTCGCGCGATTTTTTCCCGGTTCGGAGGGCATGCTGGGCATCATCACGGAAGCGACGTTGAAGCTGCTTCCGCTGCCGCCGTATCGGGCGTGTCTCGCGATCGGGTTCGGGTCCATGCGCGACGCCATCCGCACGATACAAGCGATTTTCAAAGCGGGTTTCCTGCCGTGCGCGCTGGAAGTGGCGGATGCGTTCACGCTGGCGGCCGCGTATAATCGCACCAAGAGCGAGCGATTGCGCGGCTGCCGTGCGCATTTAATTGTTGAACTCGATGGACAGAAGAAATCGGTCCAGATGGAGATTCGCGATTTGGAAAAAATTGTGCGCCGCCAGAAACCGCTCTTCGTGGAGCGCGGACTGGGCGCGGAGGAATGCGAAAAGGTCTGGAAAATCCGCCGCGAATTTTCCTACTCGCTCCGCGATACCGGTCTCACGAAATTAAACGAGGACATCGTTGTTCCGCGCGGGCGGCTGGAGGATTTGTTTCGCTTTGCGGCTCAGCTTCAAAAGAAACATCAATTGCCGATCGCATGTTTCGGCCATGCGGGCGACGGAAATATTCATACGAATGTGATGGTGGATTACACCAAACCCGGCGCGGATCGCCGCGCGGATGCGGCGCTGGATGATTTGTTCCAGCAAATTGTCTCCTGGGGCGGCAGCATCACCGGCGAGCATGGCATTGGGTTGGCAAAAAAACCGTGGTGGACGCTGGCGGTTCCCAAGGAAACGCGCGAGTTGCATCGTAAGGTGAAAAACGCGCTCGATCCGCATGGGATTTTGAATCCGGGGAAATTTATTTAGCGATGAACTTACTCCTCTTCAGCGATCTCCACACGGACACTGAAGAGGCCAAGCGAATGGTGGCGCTTTCAAAAGAAGCGGATGTGGCCGTGGGCGCCGGTGATTTTGCAAATGCGCGCAGCGGAATTTCGAAATGCCTCGATATTCTGCGGCAGATTCGCGTGCCGACCGTTTTGGTTCCCGGCAACAATGAATCGCTCAAGGAACTGAGTGATGCCTGCCGGTCCTGGGCGGGAGTGCATATTCTTCATGGAGTCGGCGTGGATATTTGCGGCCAGCATTTTTTTGGATTGGGCGGCGGGATTCCGGTGACTCCTTTCGGCTCGTGGAGCTGGGATTTTTCCGAGGAGGATGGTGAGGCGCTGCTGGCAAATTGCCCGGTTGGCGCAGTCCTCGTTTCGCATTCTCCGCCCAAGGGCGCGGTGGATGTTTCTTCTTCCGGCCGCAGCCTAGGCAGTACCGCAGTCAGAGATGCTGTGATTCGTCTGAGGCCGAAACTTGTCGTTTGCGGGCATATTCATGCGAGTGCTGGACGGCGTGCGATGATTGGCTCCACGACGATCTTAAACGCAGGCCCGGAAGGGATTATTTACGGATTGGACGACCGGTAACCCACGATCGAGCGATTTTGTAGTGCGGTGGCAGAGCGTAGCGGCGACACCGCTTTTCGAATCAAGGAAATTTATATAGGTGAAACATTGTGCGATGTGAAATGAGCGAGGCGGACGCACTAGAAGTAACTCCCCTGTTTAGCAGATGTTAATCATCGCGGCTAAAGAATAATCTCGCAATTTGGCGAGCCTTTACAATAAATATGATTGCGACGATGATGTAGACGCCAGAGCCCGCCACGTCGGTCCAAACCTGTCCCGCTGCGCCATAGCCACCCGTATCTGGAATCGAAAGCAAGCCGCGAAGAAACCCTGATACGAAAGGCGCAATTGCTTGGACACACATCCATATGCCGAGGATTTTTATCAGAATAGTTCCGAGTTGCGACGGTTTCATAGTGCGCCATTAGGGAAGAGGTTGTTTATCGTACAAATTAGGAAAGCATATTGGCGGGGTTCTATCAAGCAATACTGCCGAGAATGAAATTGGCAATGGAACATTGTATTGCGGCATTGACACCAAACATTGTGTGACGGGAAAAACGTCGGCGAACTACCTTTTTTGCGCATTCACCCGCGCTCACTCCAATTTGAAATCCACGGGCTTGCCGGAAGCGGAATCTTTCGAAAGCCACACTTGGAATTTTCCGGGTTCGACGAGCCAATGGCCGGCGGCATCGAAGTAACCTAGTTCCTGATTTGAAATCTTGAAGGTGACGTCGCGTGATTCGCCCGGGTTCAGTTGAATTTTTTGGAATCCCTTCAGTTCGCGCACGGGGCGGGGGCCGGCGGATGCGGCGACGTCGCGGATATATAATTGCACCACTTCGGTGCCGGCTCGTGGGCCGGTATTTTTCACCTGCACATGAGCGGTGAGCGTGTCGCCGGATTTCATCGTTGGCGCGCTGAGTTCGACTTTGCCGTATTCAAATTTTGTGTAGGCGAGGCCGTAGCCGAAGGGATAGAGCGGGGTGATGGGGGCGTCGATGTAGTTGCCCTTGTATTCGCCAATGCCAGGGCGGCCGGTGTTCAGGTGATTGTAGTATATGGGAATTTGGCCGACGTTGTAGGGGAACGATGTGGTCAAGCGGCCGGCGGGGCTGGCGTCGCCAAAAAGAATATCCGCCACGCCGTTGCCGCCTTGCACGCCGGGATGCCACGCTTCGAGAATCGCGGCGGCGTTCGTGCTGATCTCGGGAATCGTGAGGGGGCGGCCGTTGAACAGAACCACGATCACCGGCTTGCCGGTCGCTGCGACGGCTTGAAACAATTCCAATTGCCGGCCGGGGACGTCCAAGCGCGTGCGGCTCTTGCTTTCGCCGCTCCAATCGCGCGGTTCGCCGAGCGCGAGAATGACGACGTCCGCCGCCTTGGCGTCCGAGACGGCGCGGCTGATTTGCGCGGTGCTGTTCGTGATGTTGCAACCGGGCAATACCGTGAGCGTGGTGCTGGCACCGAGTTTGGCGCGGATGCCCGCGGCGAGCGAGACGGCGTCTTGCGACCGGCCGCGCGAGGCCCAGCAGCCGAGCATTTCTCCGGGCGCATCCCCCAGGGGACCGATCAACGCGATTTTTTTGACGGACTTTGAAATGGGCAATGTGTCCCGGTCGTTTTTCAACAGCACACAAACCTTCTGCGCCGCTTCACGCGCGAGCGCGACGGCATCGGGCCGCAGGTAGGCGTCCTGGTAACGGGATTCGTCCGCGTAGGGTTTATCAAAGAGGCCCTTGAGGAATTTCACCCGCAGAATGCGCCGGACGGATTCATCAACGGTGGCCTGCGAGACTTTGCCATCCTGAATTTGTTGCGGCAGAGTTTCATAATTGCTCGAGACCATTTCCATGTCGACGCCGGCGTTGATGGCCAGCCGCGCGGCTTCGTCGGCATCCGCCGCCACGCCGTGGTCGATGAGTTGTTCGACCGCCTGGTAGTCGCTGACGACGAAGCCCTGGAAGTGCCATTCGTTGCGCAAAATGTCGGTGAGAATATGGCGATTGCCGCTGGAAGGAAAACCGGACAGCGAATTGAAAGCGGTCATGAAGGTCCATGCGCCGGCGTCGAGGCCGGATTTGAATTGCGGCAAATAAAAATTGCGCAGGGTGAATTCGGAAATTTCGGTGGTGTTGTAATCGCGCCCGCCTTCCGCGGCGCCGTAGCCGACGTAATGTTTCATGCAGGCGACGACATTTTCGGGATCGGCGATGTTCGTTCCCTGAAATCCGCGCACGTTGGCCGCGGCGTAGAGGCAACCGAGATAGGGATCTTCGCCAAAGCCTTCCGCGATGCGGCCCCAGCGCGGATCGCGGCCGAGATCGACCATCGGCGAGAAGGTCCAGTCATTGCCGCCGGCGGAAGTTTCGCGCGCGGAAACGCGCTGCGTGCGTTCGAATAATCCCGGCTCCCATGCGCACGCTTCGGCAAGCGGGATGGGAAAAATGGTCCGAAAGCCGTGGATGCCGTCCACGCCGAAGATCAGCGGGATGCCGAGGCGAGTTTCCTCGACCGCGATGTGCTGAAGGGCGTTACGAATCTGCGGCGATTCGATATCCTGGCCGCCAGCGAGGAATGAGCCCATGTCGCCGCGTTGAATCTCATCTTTGTAAATTTTTACGGCGTTCGTGTCGTGCGTGGTCTGGTGGAGTTGCCCGATTTTTTCCTCGAGCGTCATTTGCCGGAGCAAATCATCCACTCGTTTCTCCACCGGCTGCGTGGAATCTTCGTAAACGTCCTTCGTGCCGTTTTTGTTCAAATCGGCCCATCCCTCGTGATAGACGTCGGGCACTGCACTCAGGGCGTTCATGGCAAAAACCAACCCGATGAGATAAAGCGCTCTTTTCATCGCAATAACTGTGCCTCGCGGCGGAGGCGAACTCAAATGGTTTTCCCATGGAGTGAAATCCGTAGTGCACAGTGGCACGGGCATCCTGGCTGTGCGAATCGATTGCCCAATGAATCGAAACGCACGGGCAGGATGCCCGTGCCACTAAATTATTCGGCCGGGCCAATGAGCACCACGAATTCTCCTTTGAGCGAACGCTTCTGCGCGATGGCCAGCAACTCCGCGGGTTTGCCGCGCAAAAATTCCTCGAACTTTTTCGTCAGCTCGCGCGCGAGGACAATGGGGCGTTCGGGAAAAACTTCGTTCAATTCGCCCAGTAATTTTTCCACGCGATACGGCGACTCGTATAACACCAATGTGCCTTCAAACGCTTTCATCGATTCCAATTTGTTGCGGCGCTGGCCGGATTTGTGCGGGAGAAAACCGATGAAATGAAATTCGTCAGCGGGCAGGCCGCTGGCGGTGATCGCGGCGACGAGCGCGCTCGGACCGGGCACGGACTCCACGCGGAAGCCGGCGGCGATGGCGGCTTTGACGACGCGCTCGCCGGGATCGCTGATGCCGGGGCTGCCGGCGTCGGTCACCAGCGCGACTTTTTCGCCGCGCCGCAAACGCTCAATGATTTCCTCGCTGCGCCGGGCTTCGTTGAATTGGAAATAGCTCAGCATCGGTTTTGAAATCTCGAAATGCTTGAGCAACTGGCCGGAGTGCCGGGTGTCCTCCGCCGCCACGACGTCGCATTCCTTCAAGACGCGCAGCGCACGCAGTGTGATGTCCTCGAGATTCCCGATGGGAGTGGCCACGAGATACAGGGTGCTGGCTGTCAACGGCGGCAAATCCATGCTGGGCAGGGTAGAGGACGAAAACCAATATTCAACCCGGAACATGGGGCAGGGAAAGGGAGCATTCGCTGGGGACACGCTGTCCCCAATTCGCGATTTTAAGAGGATTTGGATGCTGTTGAAAAACGTGTAAGCATATGAAAGGTAATCAGTTATGATTTTTTAACCGCTGTAACCAGTAATGGTGACATGCAGGGAATGGGGAATTGGATATTGTAGTGGTGTCATTGCGATGCAGAAATGCAGGTGATCGTGTGTGAAGCAAGGCGTAAAACTGCGGCGCCGCATCAAAAGTGATAAATGGATTTGAAGTTGTTCTCATTAGAGGCCGGAGTAGTGTCCGGCCTCTTTCTTTTTGTACGGACGCAATTTCGGAATTCCCACCGAGCCGGCGGGACGTCCGGCTTCGCCAAGGCTACGACGGACAAGCCGGCGGTCCCAGGCTGCCAAAAAACTTGTAACCAGAGCTTCTTTGCTGTTGTCTTTCCCCGCATTGACACTAATTAATCTATGAAACGCATCTACATTGTAACCGCTCTGAGTTTCGCGGCTTGTTCTCTCATGGCCGCTCCGCTTCCCGACCCGAGCAAATTGCCTCCGGTCTCGACGAAGGAGGGCGTGACCTTTGAAAAAGACATCCATTCCATTTTTGAGGATAACTGCACGCGCTGCCATGGTGACAAAAATCCCAAAGGCCGTTTGCAGTTGACCACGCTGGAAGGCGCGCTGAAAGGCGGCAAGGATGGCCAAATGATTATTGCCGAGCACAGCGAAAAGAGCCCGCTCGTGTTTTCGGTTTCAGACATCGACGGCAAAATTGGCATGCCGCCCAAGCCGCGCGGACCGCGCCCGGGTATGAACGGCAATACCAATGCGCCCACGCCTCCGCCCGCTGATGCGCATCCCTGGAAGCCGCTGACGCCGGAACAAGTCGGATTGATCCGCGCGTGGATCGATCAGGGCGCGAAGTAATTTAAAGCTTACGAAAACAAAAACGCTCCGCTGGTTTCAGCGGAGCGTTTGTTTTTTGTAAATCGGATTTTCGTTAAACGAAATCTGAACTACTGCGCGGGCGCGTTGGTGGAGGAACCGGTCGCCGCCGCGGGAGCGGTTTTCTTCGGAGCCTTCAACAGTCCGGCCTTGGTCATCTTGTCTTTGTCTTCCTTGCTGATGGCGGCCTTTTCATTTTTGTCGAGCTTGCCGTCTTTGTTGGTGTCGTATTTGGCGAGCATATCCTTCTGCAATGCCTGCTGCTCGGCGGTCAATTTCGTCTTTTTCGTTTTTGTTGAAGTCGCGTTTGAAGTCGCGTCCTGTGCGTTCACCAGCAGCGCCGTGGCGCACAGTATTCCCATCACTGCAACTGAGATTTTTTTCATGTTATATCAAGATTACTTTAATTTCGGTTAACCCGACGGATTCAAGACGTAAGCGCTGGGAAAATGTTACGGCGGAGGGGTTGCGGCCCGCGGCGCGAGGGTCTTTTTATCGCAACTGGCTGCATCAATTATTTCACCCCGTTCAAAACGAAACAGATTCGGCGATTCATCATACGCGTGCCGAAAATTTGAGTGACGGCATTGAGCTGCATTTTACGCCGGGTTGGGCGAGTCGTTCATGAAACGTTACGTGTGCGTCAACGAAATGGCACGGTGATTGCGCAGGTTACGTCGAAAGGAAAATTATGAACGGATGCAATGAAATATTGGAACATGAAAATGAGACAACGGCTCCGGCTGGCGGTGTGGGTGCGCGGCGCCTTGGTATGGAACGGGTGTGGTTGGTGGATGACAACGACAGATTTCGTTCGTTGCTCGTCGAACTCCTGAATGAGGAAGGCTTCGATTGCGAACGCGAATTTGAGAATCCCGACGAAGCCCTGGCGGCGTTGGCCCGGGAGACGCCGCCGGATATCATTTTGCTCGATATCCAAATGGGCGAGTACAACGGGCTGGATGCGGTCCGCCCGCTTAAAGCCGCGGCAAAGGAAACACACGTGTTAATGCTGACCACGTTCGCGCCACGAGAGGCGCGCGAGCGAGCGTTTCGCGAAGGCGCGTCAGACTTCCTGTTGAAATCGTGGACGCTGGAAGAGATCGCGGCGCACATGCGGCAGGCGATGGAGTTTGGAACGGTGGCCGGGTTGATGACGACGGTGTTGAACGGCGGCATGTCAGTAGTGGAGGAGGCGGTCGTGCCAAAAGCCACTCCGGTTGTTGCTGCTCCGGTGGTTGCCCGCAGATTGACGATTGCCGAGCGGTGGACGGCGTATTTGCGCGGCTTGATGAAGTTCAGTCCGTCCTGAAAAAGGGAATTCATCTAAGCCCTTTGTTCTAGGCCAAAAAGGCTGGTCAATGCTTGACGCAGATGGGTGCCTCCGGTATTGGCTTCGATGTCGTTTGGTATCAACAGGTCACCAATGACGACGAAGCTAAATAAATGAAATTTTGGAATGTCGCGCGCCGCCTCGCAAGGGGCGGCGTCTTGTTGGTCGGAGCGTGGTGCCTGGTATTTTGCGCTTCCGCCCAACGGGTTACGCTCAATTTTAATCCGGATTGGAAATTCATTAAGGATGACCCGGCCGGCGCTCAGGCTCCGGCGTTCAACGACAGCGGTTGGGCGGATGTTTCAGCTCCGCACACGTACAACGACACCGATACCTTTGATGATTGGTCCATTCGCGGCCATCATGGTGAGCAGAATCAATGGGGCGGGCGCACGTGGTATCGCAAGACATTCACGCTGCCCCAATCGGACCAGGGGAAACGGAGTCTACATCGAATTCGAAGCGGTGCGGCAGGTGGCGGAAGTGTATCTCAATGGCAAATTGCTCGGCACCAGCAAAACCGGTTTCATACCGTTCGGATTCGACCTGACGCCCTACGTTCAATTCGGCAAGCCGAACGTGCTCGCGGTGATGTGCGACAATCGCTTCATGAAAGACCCGCTGGAACACGAAGCGTCTCTCCGAAGCGCCGTCGGCCGACAATGCGTTGAACTTCAATCCGATGCCGAGCTCGAATCTCGCGGCGGTGCAGGCGAAATTCAATTCATCAATTCCGGATACGATTGAAGATCTGCAGGCGTATCAGATTCCGTGGAACAATCCGCACTGGCATCCGGCGCATGGCGGCATTTACCGGAACGTGCGGCTTTACGTTTTGGATCCGCTGCACATTTCACTGCCGCTCTACAGTTTTTTGCAAACGGCCGGACCGTATGTTTACGCGACCGAAGTCTCGCCGGAATCCGCGCGCATCAACGTGGAGGTGCCCATTGAAAACAGCCGACGGAACGGGGAAAAGGTGGAATTGGTCGCGCAAGTCCTGGATCGCAATGGCGTGGCTGCGGTCACGATGCGTCATGAAGTCGAGGTAGTCGCCGGCGCGAGCGCGAAGTTCAGTCTTTCCGGAGTATTGCCGAAGCCGGAATTGTGGGAATCGGATTACCCGTATTTATATCGCGTGGTGTGCTGCTCTGAAAGTGAATGGGCAAACGGTCGATAGCACCGAGATTCCATTGGGAATTCGCACGGTGAAATGGACGAACGACAAGGGATTGTTCGTCAATGGCCATCATGAAAAGCTGCACGGCTGGGGACAAAAACCGACCGACGAATGGCCGGGCCTGGGCACGGCGCAGCCGGATTGGATGCATTTCTTCACGCTGAATCTCATGAAGGAAGCGGGCGGGAATTGGGTGCGCTGGGGACATTGCGCGGCGGGCCCGGAAATGATTTCCGCCTGCGATCAACTCGGCCTCATGGTGGAGCAACCGGGCGTCGACGGTGAATCGGATACCGTTCGCGGCGCCTGGAAACTGCGCGCCTCGGCGTTCCGTGACATGCTTATTTATTATCGCAATGACCCGGCGATTTTGATTTGGGAAGGCGGCAACCAGAAGGTGACGCGCGAGCACGCCGCGGAACTGCACGGCTACATGGAGGAATACGATCCCCACGGCGGACGCGCCTATGCGCATCGCCGGGCCGACGAAGCGGATGGCGAGTTCATGAACGTGTGCATCGGCACCGAGGGCGGTTGGGAATTAAAAAATTTGCCGGTTGTTGAGGGCGAATATGACCGCGAGGAATCGCCGCGCCGCATTTGGGACGATTTTTCGCCCCCGACGTTCGGCTATGGCGCCGCGAAAGGCCGTTCCGATTATATCCTGACTTCGGAGCAATACGCCGTGAACGAGATGGCGCAGTATTTGAAAAAAGTCGGCATGCCGGATCACAGCGGCGGCGCCAACTGGATTTTCTCCGACACGACCAGCGGCGGAAGAGACGCGGCGGAAGTTGCCCGCGCCGGTGGTGAAGTGGATGGCGTGCGCTTGCCGAAGGAGGCGTATTACGTTTGCCGCGCGATGTTCGACGCCCGGGATCCGCAGGTGCACATCATCGGCCATTGGACGTATCCGGCCGGGACGAAGAAGACGATTTACGTCGCCAGCAATTGCGAACGGGTGGAGTTGTTTGTGAATGGAAAATCGCTTGGCTTCGGCAAGGCGAGTCCCGATGGTCCTTATATTTTTATTTATAACGATGTCACTTGGGAACCGGGCGAGATCAAGGCTGTGGGACTTAACGGGCGGCAAATGGCCGTCACGCACACGTTGCGCACCGCCGGCCCGGCGGTGGCGTTGCGCATGAGTTCGATCACAAATCCGAACGGCGGCTTGCGCGCGGACGGCTCGGATATTTTGCTCATCGATGTGGAGGCGGTGGACGCGAAGGGCGAGCGCTGCCCGACTTTTCAGCAGCGCGTGGATTTTGAAACGAAGGGCGACGGAATTTGGCGCGGTGGTTACAACAGCGGCAAGACCAATTCGATCAACAATACCTTTCTCGACCTCGAATGCGGCATCAACCGCGTGGCCGTGCGGACAACGCGCACCGCAGGTAAAATTATTATAAAGGCAACCTGTCCCGGCCTGAAATCCGCGACGTTGAGCGTGAAATCCGGGGAATTTAAAGCGGACAACGGATGTGCCACCGAATTGCCGGTGATGCCGGCGGTATCGTTACCCGCGTCGCGGCCGGTGATCACCTCCGCGTGGGATCAGCCGCAAATCCGCGAGCAAAAAACCACTCGCGCGGGCAAATTCATCACGGAATTCTCCTATTCGGGCCCGACTGGCGCAGTCCATGTCGAACCGGACGCGCAAGAGGGAAAAAAAATCCTGACCGATCGCGACGAGGATTTTAGCGCTTTGCCGGGGGCCTTGAAAGGCGCGGATTATGTTCAGGCCGCCGCCGCGGATGCGCGTTACAACGCGGTGGATCTCATGGAAATTGCGGTGAAGGCCGGTTCAACGGTTTTTGTGGCCCACGATGATCGGCTGGCGGCGCCGGAATGGTTGACGCGGCAATTCCAGCCGGCGGGCGTTTCCATCACCGTGGCGGGCCGCACGATGAAAGTTTTTCACTACACCGTATCAAGCGACGAAAGCCTCACTTTGGGCACAAACACAGAGAATGCTAATGCTCCGGCGGATGCGAGCATGTATATCGTGTTTGTAAAAGGGCAATGAAGGATTGAGTTGGTTGCTATTTTCGGGCTGGACCCGCCTTTGTTCAAATCCCGTTTGCCGTTTCATCGACACCGTTTATACTGTTCGGCCTGAAATGCCGGGTTTTATGTTTGGACAATAATGGTTAAGAAGCAAAATAAGAATCAACGCGGTGAAAGCGGCGTTGTCCTCCACGTCAATTTGCTTGGGGCGATTGTTTTCAGTCTCGCGTTGGTGCTCGCGGCGGCGATGGTGACTTACGGCGTGACGAGGCCGGGGCACGCGCAATTGGTTTCCGCAACTGAGGCGAGCCGGAACAATGGCCCCGCACCCGCGTTGGTGCCGCCTTGGGGAGAATTGACCGTGCGCGACATTAAGATCAAGCCGCCGGAGGAATATCTCGCGTTCGAAGTTCAGCATATCACTCCGCCCGCGTGGAATTTTGACGGCAACTCCGTTGATCACGTGCGGCAGGTCCTGCTCGCGTCCGGTTTGACAGCGGAGCAGGTCAACCGCACGCTGGTTTCGTCCAAGGTTTCAGTTTCCGCCTCCAATGTTTCCGTCCGGCCGGACAACGAACTGGTCTCTTCGCTTCCGTCGGAAACCCGGGCCAAATTGTATCATGAATTGGGACGCAACGCCGGCAACGAGCACATGCGGTATCCGTTCTGTTATTCCGCGGGCCAATTTGAAGAAACTTTCGCGGCGGAAAAAATCAGCCCGGCTGTCACCGCGATGGTGAAGAAGCTGTTGTATCCCCGCGGCAACCTGCAATGTTTTAGCGATTACGAACTGGTGCTTCTGCAGATTCAGGACAAAGAGGAGCAAATGCGCCTGTTGAGCGTGCTTTCGAGTGAATCGGCGGTCATGGCGGGCGTGCGCATTCGTCCGGACACGGATATCGACAAGCTGCTGGGATATTGGGCGTGGCCCGGCGGCGTGCGCGTGAAAGACGTCGAGCCCTTGCTGGAATCACAAAAGAACATTCCGGATGGCCGGATTGGCTTGGTGTATTTGCTGCCGCAATTCGCCCGCCAGCGGCTTTATACCTTCCCGATGCCGTCGCGCTCGGGTGATCCCGCGATGGATTGCCACTGGAGCACGATGAATTTTTTCAACGATGTTCCCGACGACCATTTCACCGACCCGGTTTATACGGTGAAATATCTCGAGCAGAATTATTATCAAATCGCCAAGCCCACGAAATACGGCGACATCATTCTTTTCCTCGAAGGCGAGAGCAACAACGCAATCCACTCGGCGGTGTATCTTTGCGACGACATTGTCTTCACCAAAAACGGCAACAACATGGCGCAGCCGTGGATGCTGATGCACCTGAAGGATCTGACGACGAAATACGAATCCGATGGTCCGGGCCGGATGTTGGTTTATCGGAATCGGGAGTGGTAGATCAAAGTGAGCGCGGAATTTATTCCGCGAGTTGTAAGTTCCCGAACGACACGCGGAACGAATCCGCGCTCCGCCAAAGGCATCACTTTGCCGCGAGCATTTCTTCCAGAGGCCAGTTTGGCCGGATCTCTTCAGTAACGGGATCTCCATCTTTCTGCTGCCGCAGTTTTCTTTCAGCCAAAATTCCGACCATCGCCGCGTTATCCGTGCACAATTCCTTTTCGGCGAGACGGAGTTTCAACCCGTTCGCCTGGCAGGCGGCGGCAAGTTCCTTGCGCAACGCGCGATTGCAGGTGACGCCACCGGAAGCCGTGACGCAGCGAAGGCCGAGGCGCCGCGCGGCTTTCACGGTTTTTTTCACCAACACGTCCACAATGGCCGACTGCACGCTTGCGCACAAATCACTGATGCCTTTGGGAGTGTCGAGCAACGCCGGATGGTCGCGGATGAAATAGCGCACGGAAGTTTTCAAGCCGCTGAAACTGAAATCGTCGGCTGGGTCGTTCATCATGGGCCGGGGAAAATCAAACGCTTTCGCATTTCCTTTTTCGGCGAGCCGGTCAATTTCCGGGCCGGCGGGGTAGGGCAGGCCGATGAGTTTTCCAGTTTTATCGAAACATTCGCCGGCCGCATCATCCACCGTGGAACCGAGCACGCGATGCTTCAATTCGCCCTGAACGTGAACGAGCATCGTATGCCCGCCGCTGACGATGAGCGAAATATTGGGTTCGAACGCGGAGAAATCCGCCGTCAGTGGTTTTCCGGAAACCCAGGGCGAATAAAGGTGCGCTTCGTGATGGTGAATGCCAAGAAACGGTTTGCGCAGCGCAAACGCCATCGCCTGCGCGGATTTAAATCCGGTCATCAACGCGTGCGGCAATCCCGGTCCGCGCGTGGCGACGATAGCTTGCAACTGGTCCACGGTCACCTGCGCTTCGGTGAGCGCCGCGGTGGCGACCGGAATCAAGTTCCGCAAATGTTCGCGCGCGGCGAGTTCGGGAACCACGCCGCCGTATTCCGAGTGCAGACGGATTTGCGACGAGACGACTGAGGAAAGCACGCGTCCATCGTGAACCACGGCCGCGCTGGTTTCATCGCAGGAAGTCTCGAGTGCGAGGAGCAAGGGGAAGTTAAAGAGTTAGTGAATTAGTGAGTTAATGAGTTTGACCAGGTTAGATCAAAGCGATCCGCAAAGCCTTATTTAACTGTTTAGCCAGTTACTCATTTAACTGCTTCCAATTTGGTCGCCTGCGCCGCCATCTTGCCCGTCGCGTGATCGCTGGCGCGGTCCGTGTAGAGCATGATGCCCTTGAGCAGATCCTGGGCGCGTTCCAATTGCGGGTCATGCGCGGATTTGATGCGGTCGCGTTCTTTCTCGTCGAGCGATTCCATACCGCCGGGCGTCAACTGCAGGCGGATGTCGCGGTCTTCTTCATCCGTCGTGGGCACTACGATGTTCGGCGTGATGCCGACCTCGTGAATCACTTTATGGCTGGGCGTGTAATATTTCGCGGTCGTCAAGCGCAACGCGGAGCCGTCGTCGAGCGGGATGATGCTCTGCACGGAGCCTTTGCCGAATGTTTTTTCGCCGAGAATAATGGCGCGATGCAAATCCTGCAGGCAGCCGGAAACGATTTCCGAGGCGCTCGCGCTGCCGAGATTCACCAGCACGACGATCGGCATGCCGTGCAATTCATCGCCGCGGCCGGAAGCGCGGTGTTTCGAATCCTGGCTGGCATTGCGGCCTTCGGTGGAGACGATCAATTGTCCGCGGGGGAGGAATTTTTCGCAGACCTCGACCGCCTGGTCGAGCAAACCGCCGGGGTTCCAGCGCAAATCGATGATCAACGCCTGCATGCCCTGGCTCTTCAGTTTATTGATGGCCACTTCGAGATCGTCGCTGGTTTTTTCGCCGAATTGCGTGAGACGCACGTAGCCGATTTTATTTTCTCCGAGCGGAAAGTCTTTCTTGCCGTTGATGTCCTTCACCATGTCCACGGTGATGACTGCGCGCGTGAGCGTGTAATCCTTCACCTGCCCGGAAGAGGGGCGCATGAGGGTCATGCTGACATCGGTGTCGGGATCGCCACGCAAGATTTTCACCGCGTCCGCCAGGGCCATATTGTCCGTGCTCTTGCCATTGATCTTGATAATGCGATCGCCGGAAAGGATACCGGCCTTGAAGCCCGGCGTGTCCTCCATCGGCGCGACGACCGTGACGAAATTATCCTTCATGGCGATCACGATGCCGAGACCGCCGAAATGGCCTTCGGTGTCGCTTTGAAGATCCTTGTATTTTTCCGGGTCGAGAAATTCGCTGTGCGGATCCAGTTCATTGATCATCCCCTTAAGCGCGCCGTAGACCAGGTCCTGGTAGGTCAGGTTGGTGCCGTCCACGTAATCGCGCCGGACTTTTTCCATGACTTCGGAAAAAAGCCGCATGTTCGGATAGATCGCGTCCTTGGGGGCGCTGTCAGTGGAGTTGGAATAAACCTTGGCGCCAATCACCAGGTTGACGGCGAGCAGCGCGCCGATAAAACCAAAAATCAAACGTCGTTTCATAGTAGAAGCCGCACAAAAAGTATCACAACCCCGGCAGGTTTCGAGGGCTATTTTGCATTTTCAGATATGGTAGGGACGCCGCGCCTGCGGCGTCCCCGCCCGCGTAATAGCGGGCGGAATGGTTGAAGCCCACAACCAGAATCACGTCCTACATTGCGCCGCTAAGCGGCGCGGACAGCGCAGCGCGCTGTCCCTACCGTTCATTTTGCAAGAGCAGCGCAATGTAGGGCAAATCCTCCGGGCGCGTCACCTTGGGGTTGGGTTGCGGGGTGACGACGAGGCGGACCGGCTGGCCAATCAGATCGCACGCGGCGGTGTCGTCCGTGACCAGGAGACCCTGTTTGCGAACCTCCGCGAGAGCGCGCTTAATTACTTGCACGCGAAATGTTTGCGGAGTTTGCACCGCCCAAAGTTTCGACCGGTCCAGTGTGCGATCGATGGTTTTGCCGTCGGCGGATTCCTTGATGGTATCGATGATTGCCTGCGCGGCGACGGCCGCGCCGGTCTCGCGCGCAGCGGCGATCGTCGCTTCAATCAATGCCTCGTTGGTGCAAGGACGCGCGGCGTCCTGGATGGCGACAATTTCCGTGTCCGGCGACACGGCTTCCAATCCGTTCCAAACGGAATCCTGCCGTTCCTTGCCGCCAATCACCAAACGAAAAGGCTTCTTCAACGAAAATTTTTCGGCGATTTCCTGAAAGGCCGATTGCATTCCATCACGAACAACGAGGATGATTTCATCGATGCACTTCGCGCTGGCGAATCGCTGCCACGTGTGAGCGAGGACGGGTTTGCCGGCGATTTCGAGAAAGATTTTGTCCACGTTCGGCCCCATGCGGGTGCCTTTGCCGGCGGCGACGATGACGGCGGTAGCGTGTTGCGTGTTGCGTGTTGCGTTTTCCATGCTGAGCGCTCGAATCGTATTCACGCAACACGGAACACGCAACACGTTATCCCGCCACCCGCCAATCCAACACCTTCAACTGCACCGTGCGCTTGCCATTGAATTGATTGATCTGCGGCGCGAAGGCGAGGTCGAATTTTCCGACGGGCAAAGAGCCATTTCCCGCGCCCCACCAGACGGCTTCGAGTGTGCCGGCGCCGTCGGTCACCCACATTTTGACGTGCTTTTTGTCAGTGCCGATGCGTTGGAGCGGGCGTTGATGCGAGAGGTTGCGAGCGAAGAATTGCACGGTGGGATTTCCCTGGCCGGTTGGACGCAAGCGATCCAGTTCGGCTAGGCGGTCGAGACTCATTTCATCCAGGCCGACTTCGCCATCCAGCCGGAGCGGCGCCTGCAGGTCGTCTGGCTTGAGCGTGCGACGGGCGTGGTCGTTGAGGCGGGTGCGGAAGGCGTCGAGATTCGCGGAGGCAATGCTCAGGCCGGCGGCCATGGCATGTCCGCCGTGGCGCACGAGCAAATCGTTGCATTCGCGCAAGGCGGCGGCGAGATCGAAGCCGGTAATGCTGCGTCCGGACCCGCGCCATTCCTCGCCTTCGCCGCCGATGATGATGGTCGGCCGATAAAATTCCTGGAGCACGCGAGAAGCAACGATTCCAACGACGCCGATGTGCCAGAGCAATTGCCCCTCGACGATGACGAAATCGGTTTCGGGATTGAATTTCGCGCGCACCGCGCCGATGACTTCGTCGACGATGCTGCGCTCGATTTTTTGTCGCTCGCGATTGCGCAGGTCGAGCGCCTGGGCGATGGGCGTGGCCTCGGTTTCATCGCGCGCGAGCAGCAGCTGCAGCGATTCTTCGGCGGTTTCCAATCGGCCCGAGGCGTTCAGGCGCGGGCCAAGTTGAAACCCGACTTCATACGTGCCGATGGGCGCGGCGCATTGCGCGACTTTTTTTAGCGCGATCAATCCGGCGCGGTGAGTGGTGTTCAAACGCTCGAGGCCGGCGGAGACGAGCAATCGATTTTCGCCAATCAAGGGAACGATGTCGGCAATCGTGCCCAAAGCGACAAGGTCGAGCAGCGGGCGCAGGTCGAAATCAGTGAAACCGGGAAGGCCGAGTTCGCGTCCGCGTTTGACGAGCGCGTGGGCGAGTTTGAAGGCGAGGCCGGCGGAGCAAAGCTCCTGGAAATTGCCGATGGCAGGTTGCCGATTGCCGATCGCGTCGGGGTTGGCGGTGAGTTGAGGATTGACCAATGCGATTGCAGACGGAGCAGGGGATGAGACCTGGTGATGGTCGAGGACGATCACGTCCACGCCGCGTTCGCGCAGCCAGGCGATGGAGTCAACCGCGGTCGAACCGCAATCCACCGCGAGCAAAAGCGTGGTCGGAAATTTCTTGAGGCAATTTTCCACGCCGTCCTGGCTCAGACCGTAACCTTCATCGACGCGATGCGGCAAATAACAATTCGCCTGCCAGCCGAGCGCCTGGAAAACCTCGACGAGTAACGCCGTGGAGGTAACGCCGTCGACATCGTAATCGCCGAAGATGACCAGCGCTTCCTGGCGGTCGCGCGCCTGGAACAATCGGTGGACGGCGACGGCCATGTTTGGCAGGAGAAAGGGATCGGCGAGGTTTTTGAGCCGCGGTTGGAGGAAATGGGTGATGTGTTCGGGTTCGCTGAAGCCGCGATTGACGAGGCATTGGGCCAGCAGCGGCGAGATTTTCAGCGCATGGGCGAGCTGTCCGGTCAGGAGCGGTTGCGGCGGGGCGACTGTCCAACGAAATTTCATCTGCGTGCCAGAGAGCTTACGCGGAAGGGGGCTGATGCAAAACAAAAATGAATCGGGTCGTGAAAAATCGGCGGCAATTTATTTCGCCGGCTGAATTTTGTTTTTTTTCTCGCGCCACGTGGCGATGAGGGACAGCAAAATGGAAATGCCGATGATGCCGGCGACGATCAGCAGCGAAAGGAGGATCGGGATGTCCTTCTGAAACCAGTGCGGGTGATCGTTGTCGTGCGGGTCAATCAGCATTTTGACGCCGATGAAAACCAGGACCACGGCGAGGCCGTATTTGAGGTAGCGGAAATATTCGATGGCGCCGGCCAGAACGAAATAGAGCGAACGCAGGCCGAGGATGGCGAAGACGTTGGAGGTGAAAACGATGAACGGATTGCGCGTCACGGCGAAGATGGCGGGAATCGAATCGAAGGCGAAGAGCAAATCGGTGGTTTCGACCATCAAGCAGCACGAGGGCGAGCGGCGTGAGGGCCATGCGGCCGTTCCATTCGGTCCGGAATTTCTGGCCGTCGAAATGCGGTGTCACGGGAAAAAATTTGCGCGCCAGGCGGATGACTTTGTTTTTTTCCGGATCGACGTCGTTGTCGACGAAGAACATTTTCACGCCGGTGTAGACGATGAACGCGCCGAAGACGTAGAGGATCCAGTCCAGCCAATCGATCAGCGCCACGCCGACGACGATCATCAATCCGCGCATCAGCAGCGCGCCGAGGATGCCCCAAAACAGAACGCGGTGCTGGAATTCAGGCGGGACGCGGAAATAAGTGAAGATGAGGGCGATGACGAAGACGTTATCCATCGAGAGTGAAAGCTCGATGAGATAGCCGGTGACGAATTCGAGGGAATCCTTGGGCGTGCCGAGGTGCCGGATGCCGAGGGCAAACAGCATGGCGAGGGCGAACCAGATGGCGGTCCAGATCAGGGCCTCTTTAAAGCCAATGACGTGGGCTTTTCGATGGAAAAGCCCGAGGTCGAGCGCCAGGAATACCAGGACGCAGACGATGAAAGCAATCCAGTGCCAGGGCGTGATTGCTATCAACGCAAACATAGCTGGGGCTTACCGGGCCGGAGCGTTTGGTTCGGGCGCAGCCGACAGTTGCGTCGAGCTGCCGATCTTCGGCCGCTGACCTTTGTGCCACCAGAGCACGAGCGCGCTGGCGATGTAGATACTCGAGTAGGTTCCGGTAAGGATGCCGATGAGGAACGTGAACGCGAAGTCATTGATTTCGCCGCCGCCGAAAATATAGAGCGACATCGTGGCGAGAAACACCGTGCCGGAGGTGATGATGGTTCGGCTCAGGGTTTGATTGAGCGCCTGGTTCATGATTTCACGGAACGAGCCGCGCACGCCGAGCTTCAGGTCTTCACGGATGCGGTCGAAGATAACGATGGTGTCGTTGATCGAGAAGCCGATGATGGTCAGCACGGCGGCCACGGTGGTGGCGTTGAGTTCGCGATTCGACCAGGAAATACCAGCCGAGCGTCATGAGGATGTCGTGGATGATGGCCACCACGGCGCCGACGGCGAAGGAGAACTCATAGCGGAAGGCGACGTAAATGAGGATGCCGAACATCGCGAGCAGCGAGGCTACAATGGCGGCTTGCTGAATTTCCTCACCGACGATCGGTCCTTCGTGAGTGTTGCTGAGCGGTTTGTCATTATCGCCGCCGAATTTCGCATCGGGAAATTTGGTTTTGAGCGCCTGGAAAATCTTTTCGGCCACCGCGGCGTCTTCGCCCTTCTCCGATTCGCGGGCGGTCACTTGCAATGTATCCCGGCCGGTTGAATAGTTCTTCTGGTAGGAAACCAGCACGGCGCGACCGCTGATCTCCTGCGAGGTTTTGCGGATTTGTTCCACGTCCGGCTTATGGTCATGATCGACATTCAACACCAGCTTTTCACCACCGGTGAATTCCACGCCGAAAACATCCGAGCCCCGGTGGATGCCGTAGCCAATGCCGACCACGATTAAGGTCCACGACGCGATAAACGCCGGGACGGCCAGTTTCATGAAGTCGAGCTTCATCGTCGCTGGAATCAGGTGCAGCATGGGCAGTTTTTTGATCAGGTTGCGGCTGACGAGGAAATCAAATATCAGGCGCGTGACCACGAGGGCGGTAAACAAGCTCGCGGCAACACCGATGGTCAGGGAGACACCGAAGCCCTTCACCGAACCGGTGCCCATGAAAATGAGGATGACGGACGAAATCAGCGTCGTCACGTGGGAATCGAAAATGGTGCCGAAGGCGCGATCGTAACCGGCTTCCAAAGCGCTGCGCAGGGATTTGCCTTTGGCGGATTCCTCGCGGATGCGCTCGAAGATCAAGACGTTCGCGTCGACCGCCATACCGATGGTGAGCACCACACCCGCGATGCCGGGCAGGGTCAGAGTGGTATCGATGGAGCACATCACGCCGAGCAGGATGATGATGTTGAGGATGAGCGCCACGTCGGCAACCGCGCCGGCGATCATATAATAAATCAACATGAATCCCGCGACGGCGATGATGCCGATGAGCGAGGCTTTGATGCCGCTGTGAATGGAGTCTTTGCCGAGCGTGGGATCGACCAGGTTTTTGTCGATGATCTTCACGGGCGCCTGCAGCGGGTTCTGGAGGACGTTCACCAGCGTGTTGGCTTCCTCCTCGGTGTAATGGCCGCTAATCATGCCGCCGCCGTTCAAGGCGTCTTTGATCTGCGGGGCGGTGATGTAATTCGCCGTCCAGAACGACGGCGAGTTCGTGGCCGACGTTTTCTTTGGTGATATTGTAAAACTCTTCGCTGTGGGCGGAATCCAGGCGGAATTCGATTTGGGGATTGCCGAAATTATCGCGGTCCTTCCAGGCGCTGCTGATGCCGCCGACCATGGCGGGCTTGTTTTTAACGAGGTAAGGAACCCGGCTTTTTTCGCCCTTTGTCGTTGGTCTGTTCCGCATACATCACTTTGTAGCCGGGCACAAAACTTCCGTCCTTGAGCAATTCCGCGCTTTTCGGGTGGACGAGGTAAAATTCGAGATACGCAACTTTGGAAATGTTGGTTTCGGCTTCGGCCATCTGGGCGGCGGACAAGCCGGGCAATTGGATGGAAATGCGGTTGTTGCCTTCGGGTTGGATGACGGGTTCCGCCACGCCGAATGCATCGACGCGTTTGCGCAGCACTTCGACGGCCTGCGAGAAGGCGCCCTGGATATCCACGGCGTTGGTTGTGGTTACCGCGACTGCCCATCTTGTTGGTGGTGGTCTCGACATTGACGAGCTTGTTGGTGTCCATCTCGACGAGGAACGACGTGCCGCCTTGCAGGTCGATGCCGAGATGAATATTGCCCATCGCTTTACGCTGAACGGCGTTCAAGATCGAGGTCGTGGGATGAAGCAGCGAGAGCTTGGCGAATTGCGGGAAATAACCGGTTATATCGTTAGTGCCGACGGCGGCCAGGAGCGCGTCGTAATCGTGGCCGGGAGTTTTGGTGCTCAACTCGCGGGCTTGCAGGACGATTTTGTTCAGGGTTTCGTCAGTGCCGCGGGCGTTTTCCCGGAAGACCTGGATCAGGTCTTGGTTGGTCGGCGGGTAGATCTCAACAAGAGCCCAGACGACGACGAGGATGACGAGGATGAATCTCCAGAGGTTATTTCGGTTCATGGGGGGCGTTAGGATGCGCTGCTGGCTTCACCGGCGCGTTCGCGAATTTCAGCGATGGCGCCCTTGGTGATTTCAAATTTGGAGTCGGCCGACCGCACGGAAATGGAATCTTCCTTTACCGTGATGACGGTGGCAATGATGCCGCTGGTGGTGACGACTTTGTCACCGGACTTGACGGTTTTGAGCATTTCCTGCTGCTGCTTGGCCTTCTTCTGCTGCGGGCGGATGAGGATGAAATAAAAGATAATGAAAATCAGGACCATCGGCACGAGGCCGCCCAAGGGGGACATTTGAGTTTTACCGTCGCTCGGGGCGGTTCCCATGGCGAGCAGTGCGCTGATATTCATCAAAAACATAATTTCAAATTAAGAGCCGCTAAGTCTAAGGGTGCAGAGGCTTTTGGCAAGTGATTATAAGGGGAATAGATTCTTGCGCGGGCGCGATCGTGTTTTGGCGTGACGTGGAGGGGAGCCAAAGGAGGGCTTTGCAGATTGATAGTTGGCGGAGGCCGGGGTGGGGGTGGTGGAATAGGGTGGAATAGGCTGGAAGTTGTGAAATTTCCACGGAAAGAACGGGGTCTGGAGACCCGAAGTTTTGCCGCGGCGCGAATGCCGCATTCCCATTCTCCATTTCCACTGTCTGCTCTCCTTTCGGGGTATTAGACAGTTGGGCGACGGGATTCGCTCAAACTGAAACGCGTTCGCACGGGCAGGATGCCCACGCCACTAAAAGCAACGAGCGCGGCGTCCTTGCGGAGCGCCGCGTTCGTCGGAACCAAACAATAACAACAACGGGAAAATTATTTCGGGACAAACGCTTTGCCGGTCTCGAACGAGCCGTTGCAGATTTTCACTTCATCGTTAAAATTGGCGAGCGGCGAGCGCAGGCTGGTGTAATTGAACGTGCCGTGGATGATCGTTTTGCTCTTGGGGTTAATGCGGCCATTGATGCTGGCGCCGCCGAGCGTATCACCGCTGCCGGCCAGGGGCAGGGGAACCACTTGCGCGCCCGCGGCGAACCGGGTTCCATCTCCGTTGACCAGAAGCGCCGGGAAGGGGCTGTTGTAAAGGAAGAGCAAGTTCGTATAGACCGACGTGCCGTCGGTGGTGTTCACAACTTCGATGAAGTCGCCCGGGGTGGCCGGATCGGCACTGGCGTTCTGGACGTAAACGACGGCGAGTTTGGAGGAGTTGGTGGCGCCGGTCGCAGTGACGGCGTCTTCAATGAGTGCCTTGTTATTGAGCTTGGTCGAAACAATGTTGCCGTTGTCGTTCGTGGTGACGCAAGAGCCGGTGAAGGTCACGTGAAATACGTTTTGCCCAAAGCCTTGCGTTGCAAGAGCCAAGAGCCCGGATAGGATTGCCATCAAGATTTTTGAATTTTTCATGTCGCTGATTCTAGAAAAATGCGGGGCGGGTTAAATGGGGATTTCTCCTGCTTTTCGAGGAGGGTTTTAGCCCAGACACCTTTCAATTGGACAAGCGAAGAGGGGGTAAACAGCACGGACTGATTGCGTTGCGAGGGGCGCCACAGATGTCTCTGGGGTTGAATTTAAAATGAACTCGATTTCCAATCCGCGCAAAAGGCAGCGCAGTGGGAGGAGTTGGGTACTTTTCCGAAGAAATATAAATGTTCGCGCCGGGTCGGAGACCGGCGCTCCAGCTTAAAAAAATCGGGCGCGGCGTCAAAGCTCCAAAACTTTTTCGAACTGCGTCAGGTTGCGGGGGGCGCGGTGGGTGACCAACGCGACGTCTTCGATGCGGCAGCCGCCGATTTCCGGGTAATATAATCCGGGCTCAACGGTGACGATCTGGCCGGCTTTCAACACGCCCCGGGAGGAAGCGCCGATGCGCGGGCTTTCGTGGATTTCCAGACCCAGCCCGTGGCCGGTGCCGTGGAAAAATCCCTGCATCCGCCCATGTTGTTTGCCGGTTTTGTAACCGGCGTGCTCGAACAGGCCGAGGATCGCCTGGTGAATTTCCGTGGTGAGCGCGCCGTCGCGGATTTTCTTGAACGCCAGCATCTGGCCGTGCAGGACGGTGTCATACAATTTGCGCTGCGCCTCGTTGGAGCGGCCGCGCACGACGGTGCGGGTGATGTCGCCGAAATAGCCGGTCTTTTGCGAGCGCGGAAAGATATCGAGGATGAGCAGTTCGTTGGCGAACAATTGGCCGTGGCCGCCTTCGTGGGGATCGCAGGCTTGTTTGCCGCCGGCGACAATCGTGTGGGCCGCGAGGCCGCCGGCCTGCAGGATGGCGCAATCGATGATGGAGCGGAGTTTCTCGGAGGTGAGCGGCGCGCCGCGATACAGGAGTCGCCGATCGCGCGAGACCTTGGAGGTTTTGAGCGCCTGCATGCCTTCGGCCATGCCGACTTCGGCCATCATCAGAGCGGCGCTGACCTTTTTGACCTCGGCGGGGGATTTCAATTCGCGTTCGGAAAAGAAATCCGGTTTTACGCGCACGGAAACGCGCAGGCGCTGGAGTTCGAGGGCCAGGCTCAGCGGGAAATTCTGCGGGACGAGCACGGACGAGACTTTTTTCTCGCGCAAAATCGCCTGAATGACGTTCGCGAAGCCCGGTTGCTTGAGGCCGCGGGCGCGCAATTTTTTCTGGTAATCGCTCAGGGAAAGAACGCCGCAATGCGACGCGTGCTGGCGGGCGCGGTCGATTTCCAAATCGCTCATCACGACCAAATTTTTTCCGTGGAGCCGCAGGAAAATAAACGGGTCGGGCACGAACATGCCGGTCGCATACAGCATGTTCGCGTCGTGGTCGCTGTCGGCCACGATGAGGAGATTTTGCTGCGAGGAGGGCATGCTGGGTAAAGAGTTAAAGGGGTTAAATCGTTAAATGAGTTAAACGGTTAAATATGTTCAATAGCACGAGCGCGGCGCTTATGGCTTATGGTTGGACGAGTTACTCATTTAACTCATTTAACCTATTTAACCGCCTACACTCCGAACAACCGGTCCCCGGCATCGCCGAGGCCGGGCAGAATATAGCCTTTGTGGTTCAATCGTTCATCGACGGCGGCGGTAAAAATCGGGAGGCGCGGATAAAACTTGCGCACATGGCGGATGCCTTCGGGCGCGGCGATGAGATTGACCATGCGCACGTGCTTCGCGCCGAGTTCGGCGAGCAAATCCATGGCGGCGACGGTGCTGCCGCCGGTCGCGAGCATCGGGTCGATGAGCACGACCTCGAATTCGGTCAAATCCGGCGGAAGGCTTTTGTGGTAGAACATGGCGCGCTGCGTGGTCTCCTCGCGTTTCAAGCCGATGAAGCCGACGCGCGCGTTGGGAATCAGTTGCAGGATGGAATCGAGCATGCCGAGCCCGGCGCGCAGGATGGGCACGAGCACGACTTCGCGTTGCAGATAATATCCCTGCGTTTTGGCGAGGGGCGTTTGCACGGTGGTGGGCTTGAGCGCGAATGAGCGCGTGGCTTCGTGCAACATGAGCGCGGCCATTTCGCTGAGCACGCGGCGGAATTCCTGGGGACGCGTCCGCTTGTCGCGCAATCTCGTGAGATTGTGCTGCACCAGCGGATGGGAGATGACGGTGACGCCTTTCACTTTATTTGATTGGAAAAACCGCAGATAAACGCAGATAAACGCAGATAAAGACCAGAGACGGCCTTTTCCGCCTCACCGTTGGGTGAAGGTTATCGTGCGGCGGAAAAACTTTATTTTTCTGCCCGTGGAATCTGCGTTCATCTGCGTTCATCTGCGGTTGAAACAATCTTTTGGGCTTAATGAGACAGGACGGGGGACATGAAATAGAGGCGGCCTTCCTGGAGTTTCGGCGCGTCGAATCCCAAATCGATTTTGACGGACGGCTGCGCCTTGGCCTCGCCGAACATACGAAAGAGGTCGGAAAGGTCGCGGCGCTCGGGGTATTGAACGAGGTTGGCGTCGCCACTGATGCCGCCGAAACTTTTGGCGCGCGCGACGGCGGTTTGAAACGTGCCCACTTCGTCGACAAAACCGAGTTTCTCGGCTTCGGTGCCGGACAACACGCGGCCATCGGCGTAGTTGGTCCAGTCGTCGGCGAGCGCATGGCCTTCGGATTTGTTTTGTTGGTGAGCGTCGGTGCGGCCGTTTTTGACGACGTCTTTGAAGTCGCCGTAGACTTCGTTAATGAGGCCCTGAACCATATCGCGTTCTTCCTGGGTGACTTCTTCAGGTTCGCGCGTGGGGCTCATCATGTCCTTGAACTTTCCGCTTTTGTAAGTTTCGGGCGCGACGCCGACCTTGTCGAGCAGGCCGCGATAATTGAATCCGTGCATGATGACGCCGATGCTGCCGGTGATGGTCATCTTGTTGGCAATGATGTAACGGCAGGGCGCGGAGATATAGTAGCCACCGGACGCCGCGAGGTTGCCCATGGAAACAATCACGGGTTTGCCCCGGCCATTGTCGGAGGGGGAACCGTTGCTGTTTGTGCCGGATTGGAAATTTTTGATGGCCTCGCTGATTTCATCCGAGGCGAGCACTTCGCCGCCGGGTGAATCCACACGGAGAATCACGGCTTTCACCCGGTTGTCGACCTGCGCCTGGTCCAATTGCGCCTTGATGACATCCACCATGCTGTAGCCTTCCTGGCTAAGGGGGCTGCCGGTGATGACGCCGTCGACGTCGATGACGGCGATTTTAGCGGAGGCGTGATTGTCTTCGAGAATGGTTTCGTCGAGGCGCGGCCCGGACAAACGGGCGGGGCCGACGGAGCGGGAGCCGCTGACGCGCATGACGCTGCCGGCGAATTGGCTGAAGTTGACGAACATGCTGAGGAACAGCAACACGACCAGAACCAGCGCGAAAACCATCCAGCCCCGGCCGCGTTTGGGTGGCCGCGGTTGGGCGGGAGGAACGATCACGGGCGGCGGCGCGCCATAAACCGGCGGCGGCGGTGTGATGGGCGGATTTGCATCTTCCATAGTGGGGGGACACTACCGCAGATGAGAAAATCGGGCAAGAGCAAGCTGAAAAAGCTCCAAGGTCGAAGCTCCAAATCCCAAGCGTCCAAGCTCCAGAGAAGATCCAAAATTGAAGCTCCAAAAATCTCGAAAGTTATGGGCTGAATTTGGAGCTTGGAATTTCTCTGGAGCTTGGACGCTTGGAGCTTGGTGCTTGGATACACGGTGGTGTGCTCGCCATTTATCCATCATGTATCAGACGATTAATCCACTTGAATTAGCCGGGCCACGTTCCTATTGTCGACTTATGAAACGGATTGCATTTTTTTTCATGGCCGCGCTGCTGATGGCGCCGGTCATTGCTCCCGCGCAAGACGCGGCGGTGGAAGAACGGTTGAATTCACTCAGCGCGCAAATCGATGTTTTGAAGGAGGCCAAGGAACTTCAGAACAAGCGAATTGAGGCGCTCGAGAAACAGGTCAGCGATTTGCAAGCGCAAGTGAGCAAGCCTTCGGGGGATTACGCCTCAACCGACGATTTGAAAAAGATCGCGGACGCCGTCAAAGAGGTTGATAAGAAGCGGCAGGCGGACAGCGAGAATGTGGCGGATCAATTGGAGAAACTCCGCAAGGCATTGATCGGCGGGGCCGGCAGTAGCGGACGCCGCAGTTCGGTGACGCCGCCAGCGGATGCGCCGAAGACGACCTTTGACGCGACCACGCCGCACATGGAATACAAGGTTCAAAGCGGCGACAGCCTCAGCGCCATTGCGAAAGCGTTTAGTGATAAGGGCGCCAAAGTGACGGTTCAGCAGATACTGGCGGCAAATCCGGGGTTGAAACCGGAGAAGATGAAGTCGGGGCAGACGATCATTATTCCGGCGACTGCGCCATAAGCCGCACCGGCTGCGCGGCGGGATTCAGGGCGGAGTTTTGCGAGACGGCGTGATTGATGGGGCGATGGGCCGCCAGCGCGATCAGCACGAAGATCAGTATCCCGAGAGCGACGCGGTACCAGCCGAAAACGTTGAACGTGTGGGTTTGCACGAAGCGCAGGAGCCATTTGACGGCGATAAAGGAGACAATGGCCGAAACAATCGTGCACAGCAAAACCATGCTCCAATTTTCATGGGGCGCGCCATGATGCAGCGCTTTGAAGATTTTTAATCCGCCTGCGGCGAGCATGGTGGGGATGCCAACGAGGAACGAGAATTCAGTGGCGAGGGGGCGGTTCAGGCCGAGCAGCAAGGCGAAGACAATCGTCGCACCGGAACGCGAGGTGCCGGGAAACACCGCGGCGAGCAATTGGCCGAGGGCGACGGCGATGGCAATGGGCCAAGTGATTTGATCGCTCAATTTTTTTCCGCGCAGCCAGAATTCCACCGCCAGGAAAGCGATGCCGCCGATCAGCACGGCGATGGCGATGGGCTTGGGATCCTCGCTCAGTTTCAATCCCTTTTTATCGAGCACAAAACCGACGGCGCCCGTGATGACAAAGGCCACGGCGATTTTCATCATGTAATCCTGCACGGCCTTTTCGCGCCAATTAAAAAGGAATTGATGAAATCGTTTGTGGAAGAGGGGGATGACGGCGATGACGGCGCCGCATTGGATGACGATATTGAAGAGATCCGTCTGGTGGCTGTTCAGCCAATTCTCAAACAGCAGCAAGTGGCCGGTTGAGGACACGGGAATGAACTCGGTGATTCCTTCAACGATTCCTAGAATGACGGCAATAATCCAATCAGGCATCCGTGGGATAAACGGGAAAACGGGCCGGAAGACAAGCAGAAACGTGTGGCGGGGAACGTGAAACGTGAAGCGTGAAACGTGAAACGCTAATTCCCGCTTTACGTGATACGTAAAAACGTGAAACGTGAACTGCGGGCGAACCCGGGTTCACGTTTCACGCTTCACGTTTTACGAGCGCTTACTTCGCCTTCTTGGCAAACATCGAGAAGCCGCCTTTGGTTTCTTCGGAGCGCTGGCGGACTTTCAACTGGCCGAGGATCGAATGCCAGCCGATGTAAATCTTGTGCCACTGGTTTTCCACGTTGCGCAGGGCGCCTTCGTTCATCTCGCTGAGGTAACGCAGCGAGGGCGCGTTGCCGATGAGCGTGTGGATTTCCTCCTTGGTCGGCGAATTGACCTCGATGGAGGACAGGATGATTTCGAGTTCCTGCACCAGGACGCTTTTGACTTCGAGGAACTGGATCTCGTCCTCGGGGCTGAACTTCTTGCCGCGCGCCAGATTGGTGTAGCGATTGAATTGTTTCCAGCACTCCAGATAATTCTCCATCTGGGCGGTCAGTTGATCGTATTTTTTGGCTGTGCTCATAATAGGCAATGGCGTTTGGGGTCAAATCATAGCGGGACGGCTGGGGAAAGGAATATGATGGCGCCGCCGCGCGCTTCGCGGGCGGTGATGTGCAGGCTGGCAAAGTGGATGCGAAATTCGCTCAAGGACAGGTGCGCCTTTCGAGCTTCGGCAAACAGGCGCAACACTTCATCCGCGACTTCCTCCAGAATTTCCACCGGGTAGGAGGATGAAACCGTGCAGGTCACGATGTGGCCTTCACGATCCACAGTCATGCTGCCGGAGGGCAGGCGCTGCAGGGAAGGGCGGGGCTTGGCAAATAGGTTCAGGAGTCCCATGAGGTGATAAGCTTTTTGGATTTCTCGAAAACAGTGGCGGCATCCGCGACGGGCGGCCAGGCCACCAGGCAGGTCTTGTTTTTCGCGGGCAACATAACGAGCTTGCGTTCCAGGTTCTGCGCACGGATGTGCGACCAGGGGCCGGCTTCGACTTTTTCGCTGAGGCGTTGCAGGGCTTCGGTGGCGTAACGCATCCAGCCGGCGAATTCCGCCTCGGATTGCGTGCCCCAACCTTCCGGCGCACCTTCGGGATTTTCCGGGACGGTGACGACCCATTCGCAACCTTCGCGCGTGAGGGCGGCGAGCCGCCAGACGGTCTTGCGATGATTGGCTTCTTCGGGAGTTTCGCCTTCCATCGGGTTCGAAACTTCATCCATGGCCTGCGCGGTTTCGAGCAGCAGGGCGTTGATGGATTTGGTAATGGTGCGTTCGCGTTCCGGTTCCGAGGGGAGCGTTTCGAACGTGCCGGATTTCCAACTGAGGATTCGGCGGAAGGCCGCTTCGCCGCAGGCGCCTTCGGTCTCGGCGTCGATGAGGTCGCCGTTGAGAATCCAGATTTTTCCGACCAATGAGCCGCGGGTGATGCGGAAGACCGTGGAGCTTTGGGAAAGACATTCCATCTGGAGAATGTCCATGAGGCTCTTGCTTTGGATGCCGCGAAAACCGCTTTCATTGTCGCGGCCGAGGAGCGACTCGAGGCATTCGAGGAACATCTGCATGTTCTGCTGCGTGTCGGGCTTGAGCCAGAAAAGATCGACGCCGAGCGCGTAGGCGCGGGAGCGGAATTCCTCATCCTGCACGCCGGTCATGACCACGGTGCGCAGCTCGGGGAAACGGCGGCGGACGATGGCGAGCACTTGGAGGCCGTCCATCTGGGGCATCTTCAAATCACAAATCAGGACGCGGTAGGGCTCGGATTCGAGCATCGACATGGCGCGGGCGCCACTGGTGGACGTTTGGATGTCGGGTTTGCTCGGGAGTTGCGAGAGCCATTCCTTATACAACTCCAGAAACACCGGATCATCGTCCAGAATTAAAATTTTATGCCGCGATTCCATACAATATTCAGGCAGGCCAGCCCCGGGGTGGCCGGGATTTGAGCCCAAGTCAGGTGCTTTGTAGCAGTCTGTATTCCCGCAATCGGCAGTTCATTTACTTTCTTCACAAATTTCTTTTATTAGGGGAACGGGAGGCAAATCGCCGCAGCGCGCTGTTGGTTTCCCCTATATTACAAGGGCCAAAAGGAGGCGGGCACGGGACAACCAAGTCCACGGATGAGACAAACGGCCCCGGGTTCACGGGCGCAAATGCCGGGAAATGTTGGCCGCGCCGTCCTTTAGCGCGGGTTTATTTCAACTCGGAGTGAAAAGGTGGAATCGATGGCACAAAACATGCACCCGTTGGCATTTAACTAGTCTTAGGCCGGACTGATTGAGTCAGCGAGACGTTCTGAAAATGTTAAACTTTTTCAAAAACCTGTTTGGATCCAGCGAGGCGGAACCCCACGCTCGCGGCAACGGCAACGGCAATGGCTACGCGGCCACGACTGCGGCGCCCGCCGCTCCAGTCCAGGTGCATGCTCGCGCCGTGGTCCCGCAACAAAACCTCCAGGCCGGTCACCGGCCGCAACCTCCCATGCCGGCCGCGGCCCAGGGCATGGCGCCCATGCGTCCGGTTTCCCGTGGTCCGGCCAACAGCAACAGTGTCAGTGTGCCGCTGCATACCATCCTCGCGGTGTTGCCGCTGGAAATGAAAACCCGCATCCAGCGCACGCTGGTCTCGGATATTTTGATCACGATCCCTTTGGATCGAGTGCTGATTCAGCTCGGCTCGGGCTCGGTCCGAATTTCATTTGGCGAATTGCGCGAGATGGCGCCCAATGTTTTTTCCGATCTGCCGGACCTGGATCAAAGTGAACTCGCGCTGCCGCTGAACGAAATTTTGCCGCAGATCAATCCGGCGCTGCTCGGGCGCCGCCAAAGCCAGAAGCAATTTCAGGTGCCGGAAGATATCCAGGGACCGTTTGGAAAAGATCTCGCAGGCGTGGCGCTTGCCGATCCGCGCACGGCGTCGAAGCCCATCGCGGCAACGCCGGCGCCGATGGCCGCTCCGAGAGTTTCTCCCCCGCCGATGAACCCGGTTCCCATGAACCCGGTTCCCATGAACCCGGTTCCCATGAATCCGGTTCCGATGAATCCGGTGGCAACGAATTCGGTGCCGATGAACCCGATTCCGATGAAGCCCATGGCTCCGAAACCGGCGCCGATGGCTCCGCCCGCCGCAGCCCGGCCAGCGCAACCGATTTCACCGATCGCTCCGGCTCAGCCGCTCAAACCGGCCATGCCGATTCCTTTCAGGCCCGCGGCTCCGGCAGCACCGGCGCCAGCGCCCGCGAACGACCCGGATCCGATTCCGATGATGCCGTTTCGGAGTTCCATTGCCTCCACGCCCACGCCGCGTCCTCCGATGGCGACACCGGCTGCTACTCCTCCGGTCAGACCGGTATTGCCAGCGACACGCGGCGCGGGCGCTACGCCTTTGCCGGCGGCGGCTCCGCGTTTGCCGGTGAATCCGGCGAACAACAATGGCCGCGCGGCGTCGGTTCCGCACGCTCCGCAAGCAGTTTCGGCGGCGGCTTCGGCGCAGGAAGTTTCCTTCAGCGTGCCGCTGCGCATATTGAGCGAAGCGTGGCCGGAAGTGTTGCGCGGAGAAATCGAGCAATTGAATTTGGCGGAAGCCCACGTGGCGATGCCGGTGCGCTTTGTCGAGCCGGCGCTGAAGCAGGGGAAGGTGGCCTTTACCTGGAAAGTGCTGCGCTCCTGGATCCGCCCGGCCACGTTGCCGACGGTTTCCGCGCATGACGGAATGATGCTCGAGTTGCCGCTGCGGGTGATTGCGCCGCTGTTCCTGGCGCGCAACAAGCAAAATGCCCCGGCGGGCCGCAAAGTGGCGGTGGACGAAAATATTCCGAATCTCTTCTTCGGTTTCCCGCAGGGAGAATCCGGCGCGGATACTCTGCAACAGCAGCAGGCCGCGCCCGTCGAGCCGGTCGAGCCCGTCGCGCAGGCCGCGCCGATGGTGGCGGAAGAGCCGGAGGCGAATTTCGCGCCGGCGGCCAAACCCACCGGCACGGCGGATACGAATTTTTACGTTTGGAATGAATCGAGCGACGCGCCGCAGGTGGATCAATCGGCCGAGAAGAAGACTTCGCCGGGCACCGATTTTTTGACGCGCTATGCGACGCCGAACGAAGTCGTCTCCCGCGCCGCGGCGCTGGACGGAGTGGCCGGCGCGCTGGTGGCGCTGCCCGACGGGCTCATGGTCGCGAGCAAGCTTTCAGCGGATTTGAACGGGGACACGCTGGCGGCGTTCCTGCCGCACATTTTCGGAAAAGTAAGCCAATGCACGAAGGAGCTGCGCATGGGCGAGTTGAACAACCTGCATTTTACGGTGGGTAATGTTCCGTGGAAGATTTTCCGCGTGAATGCGATTTTCTTCGCTGCGTTCGGCCACGCCGGCCAGCCGCTCCCCACAGCTCAACTGGCTGCCCTCGCGGGCGAACTCGACCGGAGAAAATAAGAGGCACATTATGGCAATCATCAATCAAGCGACCAAAGAACTGCAGGTCAAGATCGTCTACTACGGCCCGGCGATGGGCGGCAAGACGACCAATCTCGTGCAGGTCCACGATCACGTGCAGACCGCCGCGGGGAACAAAGGCAAACTGGTTTCCCTCGCAACCAGTTCCGACCGCACGTTGTTCTTCGATTTCCTCCCGATCGAGGCGATGTCGATCAAGGGATTCAAAACCAAGTTCCAGCTTTACACCGTGCCCGGCCAGGTGATTTACAACACCACGCGGCAATTGGTGCTGCGCGGCGTGGACGGCATCGTGTTCGTGGCCGATTCGCAGTACGAGAAAATGGCCGAGAACGTGGAGAGCTTCCAGAACCTGGAAGACAATTTGCGATCGTTGAAGATGAACCTGGCGGACATCCCGTACGTGATTCAATACAACAAGCGCGACCTGCCGAATGTCGCGCCGATGGAATACATGGAATTCCTGTTGAACAATCGCGACATCCAGGTGCCGTCGTTCACTTCGGTCGCGCACAAATGCGAGGGCGTGTTCGAATCGTTGAACATGATTACCCGCATGTTGTTGAATAAGTTTATCAGCCAGAACACACCGCAGTACGCATGACATGGCTACCTTGCCACAACTCATCGAGGAAGATATTCACCGGCTGGGTCTCTATCTCCAGGAACTGCTCAGGCACACTGAGGCCAGTACCGCGTTGATTATCGATAAGGGCGGATTCCTCATCACGTCGCAGGGGAACGCCGACGAGTTTGATCTGACCACGATCGCCGCGCTGACCTCCGGCGCGTATCTGGCCAATCAGACCATCGCGAATCTCGTGCAGGAATCCAGCTTCAACAGCGTCTACCAGCAGGGCGAGCGGCACAGCATCTTCGCCACCGCCGCGGGAGAGGAGACCATTCTGGTGGTCATCTTCGAAGCCGATAAAAGCGTGGGGGTGGTGAAATATTTCTGCGAACCGGTCGCGGAGAAAATCATGTCGCAATTGAAGATTGCGTACGAACGCGAGCCGGATCAGGGTTTGGATCTCTCGGTCCTGAACGTTGCCGACACGAGCGGCGTGTTCAAAAAGAAGCGCGCGAAGCGGAGCGCGTGAGTTTGGTAGTGGCACGGGCATTCTGCCCGTGCGTTCCGAGTGTGTTCTCAAAGTCGCACGGGCGAGACGCCCGTACCACGAGACTGAATCAGCTTTTCTTCAAAGCGTCCGCAATTTCCTGATCCAAATCATCCGCAGGGGAAAGTGGCTTGATGATTTTTCCGTCGCGGCCGATCAGGTAGGTCGTAGGGGCCACATTGACACCATATTTCAGGGCCATTGGGCCATCGAAACGATTGCCGTCGAAATGTTGCGGCCAGGGCAGCTTTCGTTGTTTGACGAATTTCTCCAAGGCATCTTTATCCAGGTCGAGACTAATGCCGACCACTTCAAAGCCTTTGTCGTGGTATTTGTTGTAAACCTTTTGGATTTCCGGCACCGACGCCACGCAGGGCGGACACCAGGTGGCCCAGAAATCGACCAGGATGACTTTGCCTTTGTAATTTGAAAGCGAGAGATTCTTGTCCTGCAGGTCTTTTTCGGCGAAATCGGGGAACGTCGCACCGGGCGTGAGCGTGTCGCGAATTTGCTTGCTGTCGGCTTCTTGTTTCAGTCCCGCCAGGAACTCGGTCGTGGCTCCGTTCAAGGCGATGTCCGGGTATTCATTATTGACCTGCTTGAAGACCTTGTAGGCGTTGATCGGATCGTCCAGGGTCAGATAGAGTTTCCCTTTTTCGATCAAAATCGAGAGGCGAGCGTCATTGGTTTTGGTGTTTTGCGCGAGTAATGAGTCGTAAGCGACGAAGATTTCGGCGAAATCCGCTTCTTTGGGTTTTGCGAGCTGAATTTTTATCATCGAACGCCGGATCAAATTGTTCACGGCGTCCTCCACTTCGGTATTGGCGGCGGGGGAAGTGGCTGCAACCGGGGGCGCATCGGTGGGCGTTTCGAGTTTCCAATTGGTGCCGGCGGAATAGAGGGGAGCATTGCCGAGCAGCAGCGCCGCGGCGATCAGACTAAAGACGGTTCGTGTTCTCATGGGTGGATAGCGGCGTAATCTACACTCGCCGTCACCGGATGCAAACGGAAGTTCTGGCGTTTGATGCATGGAGTTTTGTCGCGGATGTAGGGCGAAACCTTACGTTCTGGAAATTTTTGAATTTTACGGTACGATTCGCGTCCAAACGAATGAATATGAAGTGCTTTGCATCAGGTTTGTGCGTGTTAACAGTTGCGGTTTTGTTCACGGGTTGCCAGACGCCCGAAGGAACGCCGGATAGAACCGGGACGGGGGCGTTGGCGGGCGCGGGGATTGGTGCGTTCTCGGGCGCTGTGCTGGGTGGCCGGAATGCGGGCGAGGGCGCGTTGATCGGCGGCGCGATTGGCGCCATCACGGGCGGGTTGATCGGCCATTCGCTGGATCAGCAGGAACAGGAACGGTTGCGCGCGCAAGCTCCGGAAACGTATACGCGCGTGGAAGAACGCCAGCCGCTTCAAGTGGCGGACATCAAGGCCATGGTCGCTTCCCACGTGGCCGATGACGTGATCATCGGCCAGATTCAAAGCACGCACACCATCTATCACTTGAGCGCCGCGGATATTATCGATCTCAAAAATTCCGGCGCCAGCGACCCCCTGATTCAATACATGATCAACACGCCGAACACGGCCACTCCGCCGCCGACGCAAACGGTCGTGGCGGACGCGCCGCCTCCGGCGCAGGCCGACCCGGTGATCGCGTCGCCGGGGCCAGGTTATGTGTGGATTGCCGGTTCATGGGAATGGCGCGGCCGCTGGGTTTGGGTGGGCGGCTATTGGGCGGCGGCGCCGTCTTCCGGCGCAGTTTGGGTGGAGGGCTATTGGGTGCGCGGACCGTATGGGTGGCATCGGGTGCCGGGGCATTGGAGGTGAGGTGGGTGATGCGTGAAACGTGAGGCGTGAGGCGTGAAACGTGAAACGTGAAACGTGAAAAACGCGCGAAACCGAGTTCACGTTTTACGTTTTACGTTTCACGAGCGACGAGACCGAGGAGGGACGGGGGAAATAAAGACCGTCGTCTCGTTCATCGCCGCGTGCCGCGACCACCATTATCGCCATCGCCGCGAGTGCGAGCGCGCGGGTTTTGAGGGATGAGGTTAGCAACTCCTTTTATTTTCCATCCCGTGCGTATGCTTGCGGTCATGGAGGAAAATAGCTTTCGAGTGGAAAACGGATAGGGAGGCGAATACCCCGCTGTGACGAGGAGAAGGATTCCGGTCGCTTGTCTCGCGGAATTTTGCGAGCAACTACTTGGAATATTTATCGAGCAGATGCTTTAAATTTTGTTCGTCCAAAAACAGCGGGCTGCCTTCGTAACGAACAATTCCCGAGGGATCGACAAGGATGGAATGCGGGAGCGACTGAATGTCGAGGGCGCGCAGCATGCGTTCGTCGGGATCGCTGGCCACGGAATATGCCATGCGCGGCAGAGTCGTTTTGCGAACTTCCTCGGCGGTTTCGTCGGTGACGCCGATGATGACCAGGCGATCCGGGAATTTTTTCTGGAAACCGTTCAGCTCCGGGATGGATTGGCGGCAACCCACGCACCACGTCGCCCAGAAATCAATCAACACAAACTTGCCTTGAGTTGCGGGCGATGCAGTCAGCCATTTTTCGATTTCAAATTTGGGCGCAGGCTGGCCGCGGATTGATTTTGCGTACAGCTCGGGCGCGACGACGTCATCGTTGGTCGCTGAGGGCGAGTTGGTGACCGCGACAGCCGGTGGAGGGCTGTTGGTCAGCTCCGCCCTGGCGGCGACTGCAAAAGCGGCCAGCAAAAATCCTAGGGCCAGGAAGCGCGCAATCATTTCGTCGCGTCCGTTGAAGTTGCTTCGCCGCTTTCCTCAATCGGCTGGCCGAGGTAAAAGCAACCGGCGGCGATGATTCCCGAAAGGGTCACAATCAACAATGCCTGCGGTCCGGGCTGTTTGAGCGCGTTCAATAAATCCTCCGTGATGCCACCGGAGCGACCGTAGAGCAATTGCATTTGGCGCGATTCGGCGTGCGCCTGCGACTCGCGGAGTTCATTCAGATTGGAATTATCCGTGCGCAACCAATACAGCAGGCCGGCGGAAATCAATCCGACGGCGAGAATGAGGGCGCCCACTTTTCGCAGTCGTGCCTTCTCGCGATTCAAGGCGATCAAATCATTCGGTGGTTCCTGGCTGGAAGCAGTCACAGTTTGCAGGTCACGGAGCCGGGTGTTCTTGTGGGCGGAATGTTGAAACGCATTCCATAGCTTATCCACGCTCGGAGCAAAAAGCCAGTGGTGAGGTTAATGCAATCAGGGCAGACGCATCTGAGTTGCCCTGTTTTCTGCACTTTTTAACGGCTTCTGGCGAGTTCACGCAAAGCCGTTTCAACCCGGATATTGCATTTAAATGTAACGATCGACAAAGTCTACATGTTTGAACCGTATTTTTTGAGTTTCGTGCATGAACAAAAAAATTGGAGTCAACAGTGGTCTGGCTTGGCGTTTTAGCGACAAACGATTTACGGCCTGGGGTGGCCTGCGGATTTTCGAGGAACTGTTGCGCCGCTTGGGTTGGGAAGAGGCGTTAGAGACGGCGGCATTACCTCTTCCGGGAAGTAACCGGGGGCTGGATCCGGTTCTGATGGTGAAGGGTTTTTTGGTTACGGTTTGGACCGGAGGAGGACGTTTTGCTCACACGGCCTTGGTGCGATTTGATGAGGCGTTGCGTTCGGTTTTCAATCTGAGCGAGGTGGCAAGTGTCTCGACTTTCAGCCGGTTTTTCCGTCGTTTCAGCCGCCAGAAAACAGAGGAGGTGTTCGGGCATTTGTCCGGCTGGGTTTGGGAGCGGGTGGCTGGCCGAAGTTGGACTGTGGATATGGATTCCAGCGTGTTGACACGCTACGGTCGTCAAGAAGGTAGTGAAAAAGGATATAACCCCAAGCACCAAGGTAAGCGCAGTCATCACCCGTTGATGGCATTTGCAGCGGAGTGCCGGATGGTGATCAGCGCCTGGCTGCGCCCTGGCAATACCACTGACAGCAGCAATGCGCAGAATTTCCTCAATGAAGTCTTGAGCGTGTTTGGCCAAAGACACCGGATTGGATTGTTGCGGTGCGATAGTGGCTTCTGTGTCGGTGGTTTCCTGGATGAGGTCGAGGCCAAGGAACTGGCTTATATTGTGGTCACACGTTTGCAAACAACGATCAAGCAGCGCATCGCTGGATTGAATGATTGGATTGAATTGGATGAGAAAACTTCGGTATCGGAGTTTCAGTATCAAGCTCAGGGTTGGTCCAAAGCGCGTCGGGTTGTGGTGGTGCGCTACCGGATCAAGGAGTCGCTCGAAGCCGGAAGACTCTTGGTCGAAACCCCGGGATTTGCTTACTCGGCCTATACCACCAACCTGACATTGCCGGCACTTCAAGTGCGTGCCTTGTATTTGGGGCGTGCCGACAGCGAGAATCGCATTCGGGAGCTGCTGCAGGATTTTGCAATCTCGGGTTTTGTGAGTCAGAAATTTTGGGCAACCGAAGCAGCATTCCGCCTGGCGTGTTGGGCTTACAACCTGATGTCATTGTTTCGCCAAGCCCTATTGGGCCAGGCCGCCAAACACACATTGGGGACTTTGCGCGTTCAATGCTTTGCAATAGGAGCGAGCTTGGGCAGAGACGGTCACCAAAAGCTGTTGCGAGTCGGTTTATCACCACCAAGGCGAGAATGGTTTAGAGGATTGTTTACAGCCGCCGAGTCCATTGGAACTGATTACCGTTTCCGCCCGGCTTAAAAGCTAATGCAATATCCGGGTTTAAACGGCTGAAAAAGCTTTCTCCCTTCGCGGTGACACCGGGCTAAAGCCGCGGTCTTAATGAAAATGCGTTTGCCTTGTTAATGCAATTGAGAAAGCTGGCTGCTTTGATATTGACGAGTCATCGCCTCCACTTTGGCTTGATCGTCCTGAATAGAGGACCAGTTGGCGCAGTGCAAAAACGTGTCGCGCGTTTGCCAAATCGCCAGGTCCACTTTGCCTTGAAGCAAGGCAAGATACTTGTGGGCCGCGGTGGCATCTTCGGCGAGCGCGGCCAGGTAGGCGTGTTCGCTCAGGGTTTGCAGGCTTGCGGGGAACTTTTTTTCAAGGGCTTCCAAGCCTTTATTGACGCGCGGCCAGGAAATGTTGCTTTCGGCAAAGATGTTTGAGAAAAGCCGGCTCTGGTGCAGGGCCCAAACTTCCCGGGCGTAAAGCAGGTCACCTTCTTCGCCGCCCAACTCGTCGGCAGATTTTTCGAGATCCGCTTCCCATTCGCCTTGCTCTCCGTTCCGTCGGGGCAAAAAATAGCAGGCGCGGCATTGATAGAAGGCCATGTAATTTGGCCAGGCAGCAACCGCGCGTTTGAAGTTCGCATCAAAAATTTTCCGGTCGGTTGAGATTCCGAGTTCGGTTCGAAACATCACGGACCACATGTAAGGGCAGCGTTCGTTCAGCGAGCGGGCCTGGACCAGAACTCGCGACGCTTCGGTCAAGCCATCTGTGAAGAACATCCGGCCCAGTCCACCACCTCGTCCGTTTCCTTGCGCTTTCCACGCGTAAGACGCAAATGCATCGGCCAGCGCAACGCGAGCGGCGACGGATTGCGGAAGGGCATTGGTCCATTCCTGCAACTTCGCGAAATGTATTTCCCATTCTGTTTCGGATGAATCCTCCGCAGGGCAAATTCCGCCATACGCAAATCGGAGTTTCCATGAGCCATTGGCAAATTGTTCTTTTGAATCCCGGAGTTTTATGAACAACGTCTCCAATTTTTTGAAATCCCTCGCTTGAAACAAGGTCCGGGCCTGATCTGTGAGGGCGCTCATTTCCTTGTCCTCCTCGGACTCGACCGTGACGACGGGATAGGGCAAGGTTTTGACAAACCATTCCATGGTTTCGAATTCCGTGGGATGCGCCGGTTCAGCGAGGCGATTGGATTCGAAATCGGTTCGTAGAACTGTCGAATTTGCCGCCAATAGGTTGAAACTTCCCAGGCAAATTAAGGCCAGGGACAGGCAAAACCCGGTTTTTCTCCGAATAACGTGCATTTCTGCGCATTGTTCAGCAGCTTTGGTTCCAAATTAGGCCCGGCAGGCGCGGAGCGATGCGACCTGCCATCAAGGCGGGCAACAAACGAGCGCGAATTTTATTGAGGCAACGGCGGTGGGGTCGCGGACGAGGCCGAGCCTCGGAACGGCGGTGGGGTCGCTCGTCGCTGGCTGGCGAGAATTTGCGAGCCGATGTGCACTTTCATCAATTTTCGCAATTCGGACGACGGCGCCGACGAATTCGGGCCCCCGGCCATGGCCATGATATTTCGTGTGACTTGGACCGGAGTCAGCACCAATCCCCACGGAAATCCCCACCATCCGAAGAACAAGGAAAAAGCCAATGCGCCCGCCTGGCGTTTGGTCGCACAGGAACGGCATGAGACTTGGGCATTGCTGGTCCAACGCGTCAGCACGAGCGCCGACCAGACCTGGTGGAACTTATGGACGTCGACGGGACCAGCGCCCTTGCATTTCGGGCAATTGCCGCGCCAGGCTTCATCAATTTTTTTCTCGAGCACATCAGCCGGAAGATTCTGCGAGACGCGGAGGACGTGAGCATTGCCGGCGCATTTTTGATTGCAGAAACGCTGATGCTCCACTCGGACGCCGCCCATGATGATCGTTGACCCGCAATAGTCGCATGTCGTCATAGATTTCCTTTGCTCGATTAAACAGTTTTCCGTTTAAAATCAGCAGCTTTCGGGCCGGAAAAACGGCGAAATTAACCTTTCTGCGCTTCCTTGGCCCACGTGTCGCGCAGGGTGATGGTGCGATTGAAAATGGGTTTGGCGCCCGCGGTTGAATCTTTATCCAGCGCGAAATAACCGAGGCGCTCGAATTGATAGCGTAATTCGGGCTGGGCGTCTTTCAGGCTCGGCTCGCATTTTGCGGTGACGACTTCGAGCGAGCGCGGGTTCAGCACGGATTTGAAATCGCGTCCGTCTTTCTCCGGTTCCGGCTCCGTGAACAAGCGGTCGTAAAGCCGCACTTCGGCCTCGATGGCGTGCGCGGCGCTCACCCAGTGAATCGTGCCCTTGATTTTGCGGCCGGCGGTCGGTCCGCCGGTTTTGCTGTCGAGGTCGGCGGTGCAATGGAGTTCCGTGACGTTTCCGGCGGCGTCCTTCACGACTTGATCGCACTTGATGATGTAAGCGTACTTCAGGCGTACTTCACCGCCGGGTTTGAGGCGGAAATATTTCGGCGGCGGAGTTTCCGTGAAATCGTCGTGCTCGATATACAACTCGCGCGAGAAGGGAACCTTGCGCGTGCCGGCATTCGGATCCTCGGGATTATTCGTCGCGTCGAGTTCCTCGGTTTTGCCTTCGGGATAATTCGTGAGCACGACCTTGATGGGCCGTAACACGGCCATGCGTCGCAACGCAATGCGATTGAGTTCCTCGCGAATCGCGTGCTCGTACACCGCGATGTCGGTTGTGGAAATATATTTGGTCACGCCCACGCCGATGGCGAAATGGCGCAACGCACTCGCGGGCACGCCGCGGCGGCGAATGCCGGAAATCGTGGGCAGGCGCGGATCGTCCCAGCCGGTCACGATTTTTTCGTTCACGAGCTGGATGAGTTTCCGTTTGGAAACGATCATGTAGGTGGGAATCAGCTTCGCGAACTCATATTGATGGGGCAGTGGACGCGGCAGGTCGAGGCTCTCCAAAATCCAATCATAGAGCGGGCGATGCACTTCGAATTCCAGCGTGCAAACGGAGTGCGTGATGCCTTCAATATAATCGCTCAAGCAATGCGCGAAATCATACATCGGGTAGATGCACCACTTGTTGCCGGTGTGATGATGCGCGGTGTGGCGGATGCGATAGAGCAACGGGTCGCGCAGCCAGATGTTCGGCGACGCCATGTCGATCTTCGAACGCAACGTGCGCGCACCGTCGGGAAATTCGCCGTTTTTCATGCGCGCGAACAGGTCGAGATTTTCTTCGATGCTGCGATTGCGCCACGGCGAATCCTGGCCGGGCCGATCGGGCGCACCGCGATATTTATCCGTGTCTTCCGCCGAAAGATCGTCCACGTAGGCCTTGCCCTTTTTGATGAGTTGCACGGCGTATTCGTAGATTTGGTCGAAATAATCGCTCGCGTAAAACGGCTCAAGGCTCGCGTCCTCATGGGTTTTGCCGACGACGGCGGGCAAATGGAAATCGGATTTGCCGCTGACGTCCTGCGTGACGGGTGTTTTGCCTTTGGGTTTCAGGCCATATTTGTCAGTCGCCCAATCGCCGATGAGCCACTCGACATCCTCTTCGATGGACTCAACATATTCCACGTCTTCCTTGGTGGGGTTGGTGTCGTCCATGCGGAGATTGCAGATGCCGCCGAACTCGCGCGCGATGCCGAAGTTGAGGCAAATGCTTTTGGCGTGGCCGATATGCAGGTAACCATTCGGCTCGGGCGGAAAGCGCGTGTGAATGCGGGGATATTTGTTTTCCGCCACGTGCTTCGCGACGATGTCGCGGATAAAATCAGACGGAGCCGGCGCCGCGGCTTCGTTTTTGTTCTCAGTCGTCGAATTGCTCATTTGTGTCGAACCGCAACGTAACAAGAAGCGGGGTGAATGGCAAATGAAGCGGTGGGGAGTGGGAACATCCAACAACCAACATCGAACACCCAACATCCATTGTTACAGTGCGACTCGAGGGATGTGCGCAAATGGCGGCGGTCACAGACCGCTGCTACATTATTTTTCAATCGGAGCCGTAAAGGCTGGAGTTGGATCTGCGGTTAGCGTATGTCCTTCGTAAAAATTAATGTTGTCTTCGTCCCAACGCGCGAGCATGAGCGTGACGCCGGTTCCGCCGCTGAATCCATAAAAGACCTTGCCGGTCGCGCTTTGCAGAATGTCGGCAGTGTTGACTTTCAGCGTCGTGAAGCGAAAGAGCGTGTCCACTGGCACGGAGACGTCCGAGAAGGAAAGCGTTTGGCCGCATTGAAGCGCGGCTGCCTGGGGCGCGGTCATCGGCGTGGAGGGATCGCGCAAGGCCAGCAGGCACCAGTTGTTGTCGCCGGGTTTCCAGCAGCGAATGAGCAGCGCGCCATTGCCATCCTCGTCGCGCAAATGTAATTCGTGGCGTTGAAAAAGCATGCCGACTTCGTTGAGCTCAACCAAGGCGTCGCTGACGATGGTGTAATTTCGGCCATCGATTTTTGCGGTGCTGCCGATCTGCAAATGCGTGTCGGGCGCGGTCACGTGGGCCGTGGTGGCGGCCGGGCGCGAGCGCGTGAGCAATCTGGTCGGAGCCAGCGCGGCCAGAAAGAGAATAAACAGAATGATTCCGCCCCCGACAATGATCGGGAGGGACGAACTGGAGGACGAGGGCGTGCCCGAAAGTGTGGAATGGCTTCTATTGCTGAGCAACTCCATCGGCAGGTTAAAGGCTTTCGCGACGGTCGACGCGGAGATGGTGACGCCGTGATAGCATTCCACTTCGTCGCCGGTCCAACTTACCACGATCATCTTGCTGCCGGATTCGGCGTTGAAATATTCCGCGCGATCCCCGACGTCCTCGCCTTCCGGCGCCTGGCCTTCGATGTAATAGACGCGCGAGTGATCGAGCAATGTGACGCGCACATCGGTGCCGTCGAGATTCAACGGGTCGCCAACGCGCTTGGTGGCGGCGTCCGCGGCGGTGATGGGAAATTGCGGGTCGAACATCGTGAACAACCGCCATTCCGGTCCGTTGTCAGTGACTTCGTAAACGAGCGTGGTGGCCTGGCCGCTGTCGGATTGGAGATTGAATTCGTTCCAATAATAGGTGGTGCCATCGTCCACGACTCCCATCACGGAGCGGCCCAGCACGCGGTAGGTGACTCCGGAAAACGTGCCGGTCGTGCCGACCTGGAGGGCGGTGGGATTTTCGAAGCTCATGGGGAATGCCGGAAAAAATGCGGCACGAAGCGGCTGAGGTTGCCGGTGATTTTGCTCGTGTCCTCGCGAATGCCGAGACCGGCGGCTTCGTGGTCTACGACCCACACGCCGAAAATCGGATGGCGCCCGCCAAAATCCGGAATGCTCGCGAGCGCCTGGTAAACGTAGCCCTCCTCGCCGTAATCACCCGCGGTTTCCTCCACGACGACGCCGCCTTCGACCCAGGCGACATTCGCGCCTTCGCGGCTCAATTTCGGTTTGCGGATGTAACGTTCACCCAGCGGAGCCGCGAGTTCGTAGGCGGGCAAAAGATTGGGATGATCCGGAAACAGCTCCCACAAAATCGGCAACAGTCCCTTGTTGCTGAGCAGCATTTTCCAAGCGGGCTCGATGAATTGCAGAGGATCATTCGCGAGATGCGCGCTGAATTCCTCGTGGCAAAGCCATTCCCACGGGTAGAGCTTGAAAGCGCGTTCGATGACTTCGTTGTCGAGATCTACGAACCGGCCGCGTTTTGGATCCCAACCGAAGTCTTCGATGAAAACGGATTTGGTTTTCACGCCCGCTTGTTCGCAGGTGTCGCGCAGGTAAAGCACCGTTTGCTCGTCTTCGGGATGGTCCTTGATGCTGCTGAAATGAATCGTGTTTCCGCGCCAGCGTTTCCAGGCTTCGATGAGCCGCTCGTGAACGGAATTGAACTGGTCGGCGTCCGGGTGCGTGTCCTGCAGCCAGAACCATTGCGCGACCGCGGCTTCGACGAGGGCGGTGGGCGTGTCGGCATTATACTCGAGCAATTTCGGCGTGGTGCCATCGAAACTGAAATCGAAACGGCCGTAGAGGCTGAAGTCATCGCGCTCCCAGGAACGTAAAATAGCGGGCACGGCTGATTCGGGAATGCCGAGCCGCGACCACCATTGGTTGTTGATGACGGCTTCGGCGGCGTCGATGCACAGGTAATGCAGTTGGTTCGCGGCAGCTTCGATGGCATCGACCTCGTGCGCGGTCAATTCGTAGCACGCGGATTCATCCCAATACGGGCCGTGGTCGTGCGAGTGGTAAGTGAGGCCGATGCTTTCCACGCGTGCGCGCCAATCGGCTCTGGGATGGCAGGCATGGCGTTGCATCAGGAGTGGATGAAAAATCCGGAGCTGTGGTAATAAGTGTGCCCAAATCCGCCGCGAACAACCGTGTTGTCCGTGCGCTGCGCTTGCGCGAGAGCGACGGCTTGCGGGAGCGGTTGCGAAATATTTGTGATGGTCTCGTAGGGAGCGGTTCCCCATTGGCCGCCGTAAAAGTAACGTTGCGTCTGCGGATCAAAATGATTGTAGGGCAGGGGATACCAATTGCGAAAGGGCGCGTGATAGTAGCCGACGCCCGGCAGGTGAAAATTGTTCGTGTAATAATTTTCCTGCGAGATCGGCGCGGGATTGAGGTTGCGGCGAACAACCGCTCAAGGCGCCGGCGGATAATCCGCCAAGCAAAATCAAACGAATGCTGCGGCTGCGTTTCACGTTGCCGAGTTAACCGAGCATCGAGGCGGCGATGATGAGGCACACGCCGAGAATGACCGCGGCGGCGACGATGGCCGCGGCGACGTTCCGGTGCTCGAGGATTTCCTTTTCCAAATGGCCGGGCGTGCATTTGTCGAACAGCTTGAAGCCGACAATCGCCGCGAAAATGCCGATCGCGGCGAAGAGAAGCATGTTGGCGAGCGCTTGCAGGAGCGTTTGCGCGTGCCACGTGGCCGGCGGAGGGACCGGGACGGCATCCGCGGCGAGCGCGGGCGTGGACAACGCGAATAGAGCCAGTGATGTGAGGGTGGGGAGAAGTGGTTTCATATCCGATTGGATGCAGTGTGCGGCCAAGGATGCCGGGGGTCAATTACAACGCAGCGCCACTTTTGGAACGGCTGCCTTCGGAGGAGACGAGGAGACGAGTTTCAAACTTTTTCCGCACTTATGCGAAATTAGAGACTCGTCACCTCGTCTCCTACGCAGCTTATGCCAACGGCTGGAACTGCCGCGCTTCCGGATTGTAAGCGAACAATTCGGCGGTGGCGATTTTGAAGAACCAGCCGTGCAGGCGAAGCGAGCCGTCCATGAGCCGGTCCTGCACGCAATAATAGCTGTGCAAATTTTCCAGCGCGAACAACACGTTTTCCTCCCCGGCCACGTTTTTGCGTTGCTCGGGATCGGTGATGTGCGTGTATTGGGTGCGGACGATGTCGCGGACGGGCGCGGCGAGCGTGAGCCAGTCGCGCAGGTGCGGCGTGCGGTCGGAGAGCGGCATTTCGCCCATGAGTGCGCTCATGGCGCCGCATTGCGAGTGGCCGCAGACGACGATATCGCTGACGCGCAGAGTTTCGACGGCGAATTCAATAGCGGCGGCGGTCGAATTGGTGGTGCCGGTCACGGCCGAAGGCGGCACGATGTTGCCGATGTTTTTGACCACGAACAAATCGCCGGGTTTGCTCTGCGTGATGAGTTCGGCGAGCACGCGCGAATCCGCGCAGGTGATAAACAGCGTGTGCGGATTCTGCCCTTCGCGCGAAAGCCGTTGGAACAGCGAGCGGTAACTGCCGAACTCTTCGTGCCTGAACCGATGAACACCTTCGATGAGCTGTTGCATTCAGAAGTATTTATCAGGAAAACAGGAAACTAGGAAAGGACTGAATCGGATCGCGGACATTCAGTGATCGAAATCGCGTTCACGTTCGGCAGCAAATTTCAAGCAAGCTTGAATGTCTTGAGCGCTCAAATCTGGAAAGTCATCGATAATATCTTTCTCGGTCATGCCCGACCCCAAATAGTCGAGGACATCGGAAACCGAGATGCGCGTTCCTCTGATGCACGGCTTGCCAGTTCGAATTTGAGGGTCGCTGGTTATCCGATTTTTGTACATCTTATTTCGGCTTCAACTGCGGGAACAAAATCACGTCGCGGATGCTTTCCTGGCCGAGGAGCATCATGCAGAGGCGATCGATGCCCAGGCCCATGCCGCCGGCGGGCGGCATGCCGTGCTCGAGCGCGACGAGAAAATCTTCGTCGAGCTTTTGCTGCTCGCCGCCGGCCTGGTGCTGGAGGCGTTCGCGTTGTTCGATGGGATCGTTTTGCTCGGTGTAGGCAGGCGCGATTTCCTGGCCGTTGATGCAACACTCGAAAACTTCGACGGTGTCCGGGTCTTCGGTGGAGAGTTTCGCGAGCGGCACGAGTTCCTTCGGCAGATGCGTGACGAAGGTCGGTTGAATCAACGTGGGCTCGATCAATTTCTCGAACACTGCGCCGGTGACTTCGAAGTCTTCGTAATTCGCCCCGATATCGCCGGCGAGCTTCAAATCTTCGATGGCGCGGCGTCGTCGTTCGGCAGGCGTGACATCGAACCAATCCGCGCCTGCTTTTTCGCGAACGAGATCCTTGTATTTCGCGCGGCGCCACGGCGGTTTCAAATCGATCGTCTTGGTGACTTTGCCTTCGGCGTCCTTGTGCTCGATCGTGAGCGTGTCCAGGACTTGTTCCGCCACGTGGCAAACCATTCCCTGCACAAGTTCCATCATGCTCTCGTAATCGCCGTAGGCCTGGTAGGCCTCGAGCATGGTGAATTCGGGATTGTGTTTGCGCGACAGGCCTTCGTTGCGGAAGTTGCGGCCAATTTCAAACACGCGGTCGATGCCACCCACCAGTAAGCGCTTCAAATAAAGTTCGAGCGCGATGCGCAAATAAAAATTACAACCGAGCGCTTCGTGCTTGGTGATGAACGGCCGGGCTGCTGCACCGCCGGGAATCGCCTGCATCATCGGCGTCTCGACTTCGACGAAACCACGGTCGTGCAGGAAATTCCGAATCTCGCGGATGATTTCGCTGCGCGCCAGAAAAACATCCTTCACCGGCGGATTCGCGATCAGATCAAGATAGCGTTGCCGATAACGAATCTCCGTGTCTTCCAAACCGTAATACTTCGCCGGCGGCGGGCGGAGCGATTTCGCGAGAATGGTGAAGCTGGCGAGCTTGATGGAAATTTCACCGGTCTTGGTCGTGAACAATGTGCCGCGCACGCCGATGAAATCTCCCAAATCGAGGTGCGTGAAGATGTCCCATTGTTCATCGCCGAGGACATTTTTCTGCGCGTAAACCTGGATGCCCCCGCTCTGGTCGCGCACGTTGATGAACATGCTTTTGCCCATGTCGCGATGCGCGGTGATGCGCCCGGCCACGGCGACCTCGCGGCCTTCCGTGTAATTCGAACGCGCGGCGTGGCAGGTTTCCGACGGGGTAAATTTGTTTTTGAACGGGTCAATACCTTTGGCGCGCAGGGCGGCGAGCTTGGCCTTGCGCTGTTCCATCAATGTGTCCAACGAGTGTTGTTGTTGTTCCATTTGCAGACGGAAAAGAATACAGAATTCCGCCGAATGTCCAAGTTTTTACCATGGTCGTAGTGGCACGGGCGTCTCGCCCGTGCGAACGAGGGGTTATCCCAATATTTCGATCAAGAACCGCACGGGCAAGATGCCCGTGCCACTATTGCGGCATGAAATTAGCTGCCCTTGCCGTGCCGATGTGCCTTTGGCGCATCAGTTTGTTTCGTGTTCGCCCTCCGGGACGCATGAGACTTGAACCTCGGGTGTTTAAACGGTTGGCATTTATGAAAGAAGAATTCGATCAATTGTTGAAGTCGATGCTGGAAAGTTTTGAGGGAGCCTCCGATCTCCTGTTCGTGGTGGACCGCCATCCGCAGGTGGAGAATCACGGCAAACTCACGCCGTTCAAACGCACGCCCGAAGAGCCGCTGCTCAACTGCACGCGGATCGAGGGAATGGCGCGCGCCATCATCAACGAGAATCAACGCTTGATCCAGGACCTGGCCAAGGCCGGTTCGTGCGATTGCAGTTATCAACTTCCGGGCTTGTGCCGGTTTCGCGTCAACATCTACAAGCAAAATGGAAATTACGCGATGGTGTTGCGCAAGTTGAACACAAAGATTCCGTCCATCGACGGACTGAAACTCGCGCCGGTGTTTCGCGAGATCATCAAGGAAAAGAACGGCGTCGTTTTCGTGACGGGCGGCACGGGCAGCGGCAAGACGACCACGCTCGCGGCGTTGCTCAACGAGGTCAACCAGAACGGCGAAGTTCACGTCGTGACGCTGGAAGACCCGATTGAATTCATGCACCCGCACGTGAAGGCGACGTTCAGCCAGCGCGAAATGGGGCGTGATTTTTTTGCGTTCTCGGATGGCTTGCGCGCGGCGTTGCGCCAGGCGCCGAAAATTATCTTGGTCGGTGAAATTCGCGATCGTGAGACGATGGAAATCGCGCTCACGGCCGCGGAGACCGGCCACGTCGTCTACAGCACGCTACACACGATCAGCGCGGCGCAGACGATCAATCGTATTTTGGGCATGTTCAATCCCGAGGAGGAAAAACAGGTGCGCGAGCGCCTGGCCGAGACGCTGCGTTACATTGTGAGCCAGCGCCTGGTTCCGAAGCAAGCGGGCGGTCGGCTGCTCGTCACGGAATTGCTCGGCAGCAATCTTCGCAGCCGTGAAGCGATTGCGCTGGGCGAAAACGAAAATCGCCGGTTGCCGGATATCATTGAAGCCGGCAGCACTTCGGGCTGGCATACGTTCGAGCAATCGTTGCTCAAGGCGTATGAAGAGAAATCGATCACGGAGGAAACCGCGCTGTTGTATTGCGTGAATCGCAGCCAGATGCGCCAGCGCATTGACGTGGTCAACAAACGCCGCGATGCGGGGCCGGGTGCGTCGACGTTGAAGATGAAATCCGGGGAAGAAGCGGCCAGGTCGTCGCACGCGATTCCGCCGCTGATGCCGCCAGGAATGGCGACCTCACCGGAAACGCCATCGATGAATCCGCGGCCGGGTGTTCCAGTTCAGCCGAAAGTGCCGCAGATGAATCCCGCACAGGTTGCGGCTCTGCAGGCGAGAATGCCGCAGATGAATCCCGTGCCGGCCGCGCCGGCGCAACCGAGAGTCCCGCAAATGAATCCCGCTCCCGCTGTGCCGGCCAATCCGATTCAGATGAAGCCAAGCGGCGGTTAAGCTGTTTAAAAAACTTACCAAGAAGGTGGGGAGCAAACCTGTGGGTTTGATGCGACATCGCGGAAGGGATGTCGCACTTTTTTTGGACAGCTTGCATTGTATTAGAATTCGCACGGGCAGGATGCCCGTGCCACTATCTAACCGAGCCGCGGTGTTAAAATTCCCAAATCCTGCAGCGCGTTCAGCAGAAACTGAATCGATACGGCGGCCAGCAGCAAGCCCATGATGCGCGCGGTGATTCGCAACGCGATCGGGCTGATTCGCCGCGCGCCGCGCGCCGCGAAGTGCAGGATTAAATAGCTCACGATCGAAACCGCCACGACGCAGCCGAAGAGCGCGCCGTGCTCAAAGACATTGGCGGCTTTCGATTGCAGCACGATCACGGTGGAAATGGCGCCGGGCCCGGCGAGCATCGGCACGGCCAGCGGCGTGATGGCAATATCGGTTTTGTGCGTGCCCTCAGCGGTTTCCTCGCGCGTTTCGTGCACGCGCGAGCGTTGGGCGCGCAACATGTCCAGGGCGACGAGCATCAGCACGACGCTCGCGGCGATTTGAAACGAAGGCATGGTGATCGTGAGGATTTTGAAAATCCATTTGCCCGCCGCCGCGAACACGATCAGCACCGCCGCCATGACGATGCACGCGAGACGCGCCATGCGCTGGCGGTCTTGCACGGATTCCTCCGGGGTCATGGAAATGAACGCGGGAATCGTGGCGAGCGGATCCACGATGATGAACAGCGAGCTGAAGGCGAAGATGGTGTATTCGAGCAACGGGTTCATACCGAACACGGCGCGAAGATGGCTTCGGTCATGCCGTGAATGATCTTTTTATCCGGCGGACAAATCGTGGCGAGCACGCCGCCGAGTTGCGCGCGCGCGGAATCGCCGTCGCCGGCGACAAAATAATACGGGCACAATCGCGCGCGGCCTTTCATGGGCACGACCTGGTTGCTGGAAAAATCATACCACTGCGCTTCGACGAGTTTCGGGTGATGATACCGCTGGAGAACGTAGGGCGACTGGTTGAATTCCGCAATCGCTTTGTCGACCGCCGCCGACCAATCCGCGTGCGACAAATCGCTGCCGAGGTAAACGCCGCGCGCGCCCCAGGCGTGGGCGGAGAAGCCGGACACTTTCAAAATCAAATCGCGCTCCTTCTGCGAGAGCAGCTTGAGTTGCTGCCAATCGGTGAGGCCGAGTTCGGGAATCGCGGCGTGCGGCGGCAATGGCGACGGGTCCACAATCCACGTGTAGGGCGTCAGCTTCAGCATCCGTTGGAAAAAGCTGTCCCCGAGTTCCTGCCGCCAGAATCCCTGCAAGTGCCGGTTCCAAAGCAGCGCGAACAACATCTTTTCCTCAAAAATCGGTTTCGGCGGCGGCGTGAGGCGAAGGCGTTTTTCGGCGGCCAGAGCAAAAATTTGTTTCGCGTTCGGCACGTTCGCGATGTCGAACAATTCGAAAAAGCGATACACAGCGTCGTCATCGACGAAGCCGGTGAAAGTCGCATCGCGCACGGCGAACTTATCGCCGAGTTGTTTGGCGAGCCATTCCATTTCGGGGCGATAGGTCGCCGATTCTTCCGAAACCACGAGGTGAATACGGCCGGCGTCGCCAAAAATACTGGCGAAGCCTTTGAGCATCCCGTCGGCGCCGCCCAGGACGGAATACGGAGGACGGAGGACGGAAGGCTGAGAATACGTCTGGTTTAACCACGCCGTGACGCCGATGCCGCCCGGAACGGAATCGAGTTCCGTGACGCTGAAGCCGTGTTCGGTCAGCAACAGGTCGGGGCGAATCACGCGCGGGGTTTCGTTTTTGAGCGTGACCGTGCGTTGAAGTTCGATGAGTTCGGCGGGTTTGCCGAGTTCAAGCCAGCGCGCGACCCATTCGGGTTGTTTGCCTTCGACGCTTTTGCGATAGAGCAAATTGACGGAGCGATAGAATTGCAGGAGCACGCGGCCGAGGGAATCCAGTTCCTTGCCGAGCTTTGCATCGAGCTGGAACGGAGCGGGGGAGACGCGCCATTCGTGGCCGGCAAACAAACCTTCCGCCGGCATTTTTTTGCGGACGAATTGCGCCGCTTCCGCGGCGGATGCAGACTCGGATGTGACAGGAACGGTTTCCACGCCGGAACAGTAAGCGCGGATTTACCAAGCGTCAAAAAGGAAAGAATCCCGTAGGAGCCGACGTGAGGAGGCTATTTATTTTGGTGAAGTTTGAGCCTCCTCACGTCGGCTCCTACATTGGCATCAAGGCTGGCTTAGCAGACTGCGATAATACGTCGGCAGCGGATTGGTTGCGGACATCACGAGGCGAAAGGAATTACTCGCGAGCGTATTTGTGCTGATCGGCAGCCAGTGAATCAAATCCGTCGAGGATTGCAGCACATAAGTACTCGCGGCCTCGCCGTTGAGCCATAGTTCGAACTGCCCGGAGCCAGCGTTGGTACCGAAGGCCAACGAGGGCGGCGAATTGGTTCCCGGCAATACCAACATCGTGATGCTTTGCGGTGGCAACGTTTGGCTTATCACGCCATTGGTGAAGGCCTGGTCGGCCAGGTGAACGATGACGTTGTTCGAGTTCAATTGCCATGCTTGCACCGTGCCGGCGGCGGGAAGATTGGCGAGAGCGAACGTGGCCGGCGTGTAATTCTGCAAGTCCTTGTTGATGACGAGGAGCGTTAATTTTCCATCACTGCTGCGCACGGAGGCGAAGGCGGATAAGTTGTCCGGGTTCGGCACTGTGGCGCGCACATTGACATCGCCGAAGACCGATTTGTTGCCATCGTAATTGCGGAACATTTTGAAGGCGTTATAAACGGGAGTGTTGGTATCGGGCGCGGTCCAACGCGTGGCAAGGTCGAGACCTTCACGGCCGAAAATTCCCAGCACATCCGCCTGCGTGGTGCCGCCGTTCGGGTAGTCCTCCGCGCCCCAATTATATTCCGTGACGCCGATCATTGTACCCGGATAATTCGCCGCCACCCATTGCTTCATGCGCGGGATGAGATTCACGACGGCGCCGATCCAGGATTCGTTGACGTAATTGCTGTCCCACAACGCGCGCGTGGAACGATTGCGCAACAGTTCCGTGGCGCTGGAGACATCGCTCTCGGAGGTCTCGCCGCCTTGCGGATAAAAATGGAGCGTGAAGACATCGAGCAATCGTTTGCCGGCGGTCGTGCTGCGTTGATGAATCTGGCTGAGCAGCCACGGCATGTAATCCTGGTTGCCGTGCGCCGCGCGGTCCGGAAGAGAACTCCAGCCGTGGATCGAGCCGTATTGCTGATCGTAACCGCTGTAAAGATAGCCGGACCAACCCCATTCTTCGGGACCGATGACGAGCGCGTTCGAGTCCATGCCTTTCACGAGCGTGGCGTAGTCGCAGAATTTTCCCAACACCTCGTCCATGGTGGCGCCGACGGGATGCACGTCGCGATGCGTCGAATGCCAGATGCTCCATTCGTTATCCATGATGTAATAGCGAATGCCGTTGCCGGAGGCAGTGCCCCATTTATTGGTGAGGTGCTGGATCCAACCGGATTGAAAATTAGTCGTGACGGAAAGATTGGCGTCGGTGGGATCGTTGGTGGTGATGTCCTGGCCGTCGCTGGAGCGAACGCCATTGCCGGCGTCGGCAAACCATTGCCAATCGCTATCCGTTTGCGCGCCGTATTTTTTGATGGAGTAGCTGCTGAGCCGCTGCGAGTTTGTACCGAGCTTCGCGACCCAGCCGATGATGGGCACCGTGATCATTGCCTGCGCGCCGCCGTTTTTGGAATCGCTGATGAACGCATCCGCCGAGCCGCCCGGTCCGTTGCCGGTATCGTCCTCCAGGCTTTCGAAATACCAATCCGCCGCGTGATTGGACGCGTTCGTCTGCCAATTGTAACGCGTGGTTGAATTGCCGCCCGAACGGTTGAGCGGCACGTTCAGGTCTTTTAGTTCATTCGACGTGGCAAATGCGACGCCATAAATCAACGGACTGATGGGATGCCGATCGAGTGCGGCATCGATTTGCACGGTGATGGGCGAATTGGTCGCGGCGGGGGAGGCGGAGAGAATGAGCGCGCTGAGAGCGACGGGAAAAATAAGGCGAAGAATCTGAAACGTACGCATGCGGTTCAGTCCTTTTAAGCAAGGCGCATTCCACTTGAATGCTTTCGATTGGGCGCGGGCTTTCACGTTGAAGCGACGCGTTATGAATCGCCCGGCGCGGTGTGCGGGCCGGTCGTGTCTCAAAAACACTCGCTTCCTAACTTCGCACCTGGCCGGTCCCGATGCCAACCCATTTGTAGGTAGTTAATTCCTCCAGGCCCATCGGACCGCGCGCGCCGATTTTATCCGTGCTGATGCCGATCTCCGCGCCCATGCCGAATTCGCCGCCGTCGGTGAAACGCGTCGAGGCATTCCAATACACCGTCGCGGAATCCACTTCGTGCAGGAATTGTTTCGCGCGCGCTTCGTTGCTCGTCACGATGCTGTCCGAGTGCGCGGAGCCGTAATGATTGATGTGATCGATCGCCTGCTTCACGCCATCCACCACGCGCACGTTCAGGATGTAATCGTTGTATTCCGTGAACCAATCCTGTTCGGTCGCTGCTTTTAGTGGATGGTTGGTAGTTGACAGTTGATGGTCCAGAAGCTTGCGCGTGGCGTCGTCGGTTCGCAGTTCGACATTTTTCTCGGCCAGCTTTTTGAAAATTTCGGGAAGGAATTTGGGTGCGATGGCTTTGTCCACGAGCAACGTTTCCATGGCGTTGCAAACGGCGGGACGCTGCACCTTGGCGTTCATGGCGATTTCCTCCGCCATTTTCAAATCGGCTTCCGCGTCCACAAAAACGTGGCACACGCCTTTGTAATGTTTGATGACGGGGACCTTGGAGGATTCCGCGACGGCGCGGATCAATCCCTCGCCGCCGCGGGGCATGCAGACATCGATGTATTGCGTGAGCGAGAGCAAGGCGGGGATGGCCTCGCGATCGGTCGTGGGCACGACCTGGATGGCGTGCTCGGGAAAATGCGCGAGCGCCTGCTTGCCGGCGTCGATCATCGTTTTCGCAATCAGTTGATTGGAGTTCAACGCCTCCTTGCCGCCGCGCAGAATGGTCGCGTTGCCGGATTTGAAACAAAGGCTGGCAGCATCGGCGGTGACGTTCGGGCGCGACTCGTAAATGATGACCACGACGCCGATGGGTGTGGTGATTTTCTGGAGCTTCAACCCATTCGGACGCGTGCGTTCATCGAGAACTTTCCCACCGGGTCCGGGAGTGCGGCGACTTCGCGCAAACCTTTCGCCATGCCGGCGATGCGTTTGTCGTCGAGCTTCAGCCGGTCGAGCATGGCGGAGGTCAGGCCCATTTTGGCGCCGGCGTCCATGTCGAGCGCGTTGGCTTCCTTGAGCGCGGCGGCATTTTTCTCCAGGGCGGCGGCCATTGCGAGCAGGCAGGAATTTTTTTCGGCCGTATTCAACCTCGCGAGTTCGCGCGAGGCGGCCTTCGCCTGTTTCGCCAGCGCCGTCATTTGTTCCGTCAACGTCATAAATGGATGGTCAAACTACCGGTCAATGGAGACCACGTCAAACGTCTCTCAATTCAGGCGGTGTTCAGACCAGGGAGCGCGGCCATTTGCGACCAATACCGGCGATGGCGGCGTGAAGACCGGGACCGATCCGTTTGCCACCAATTCCGAGCGTTTCTATCGCATTCTCCTGAGATAAATAGCGGCGTTTCTTCGGAAATCGCCCGATTTTAACGGAACTGCTGGCGCGGCACTTGCTGGTTTTGGGGAATGAGATTAGCAGCAGTTTGCCTGGGCTTCGGGCTTTTTTACGCGATCAGCGCGGCGCGCGCCGACGAGAAGCTGGCGACCTTGAGGTCGGGCGATGAAGTGTACAGCAACGTCACGGTGACCAGCGTCAGCGCGACGGATGTTTATTTCACGCATTCCGGAGGACTCGGGAACGCGAAGTTGAAAAATCTCAGCCCTGAGCTGCAACAGCATTTTCATTTCAATTCGACCAACGCCACCGCAGTCGAGCAAAGGCAGATCGAAGCGACCGCTCAATTCAAGCAGAACCTCCTGGCCGCTGCCAAAGACAAAGCGGCAAAACTTCCAGCGGCTACCTACGACTCGGGCGACGTCGTGGCGTCGAAAATTTTTGCGCATTCGTTTCGCGGGGAGCGGCCGCCGCAGATAATAGTGGATCAATGGATCACACCGCCGGCGCCCGATCCCGAAGGGAAATTCGTTTTGATTTTCATGTGGATTACTTCCGCCGAGCAATGCCGGCAATTCGTTCCGCTGATCAACGACCTGACGGCAAAGTTCAAGGATCGGATGGAGACGATCGGCCTCAGCAACGAATCGCCGGACGAGATGCGCAAGATGAAGGCGCCGGCGGTGCATTTTTTCGCTGGCACCGACACGCAATCGCGGACGTTTCTTTCGTATGAAATCACCGCGCTTCCGCATCTCGTCCTGATCGATCCGAAGGGCATTGTGCGCTTCGAGGGCCCGCCGATTTATCTGGACGAAAAAAACCTGGCGCATTTGCTGGACGAATACGCGCCGTAATAACGAGGTGCCAGAGTGTTTCTCAAAAGTAATTCCCGAAAAGGTGGCGAATCCCTGCGGGGATTCGTGGCAAACCCGCAGGTTTGCCCCACGTTTTCGGGAATTCCTTTTGAGAAACAATATAAACGTTTCGAATCGTTCAAAGCGCCGTCGCCGCTGCGCTTTGCGGCGCACTCCAAAGCGCCTGCCTGGGGGTCACCAACGAGTTCAGGGCAGGGGACGCTTTTATTTGCGAAGGCGGCCTGAGGTTCGCAGACGATTACAATTCAGTAGCGGAGCGCCGAGCACCCGCTCGGCACGAACGAATTCATGGAACTTGCCGGGCAGGTGCTCGGCGTTCCTCATTTATCTCAACAACGCCGTCGCGCACCAAAGCACCGGCGCCTGGCCGTGCAGATCCCCGACGTTCTTTTTGCGCGCGAGATAATAGGCGCGGCCATCCGGACCGTCGGTGCGGGGATTGTATTTGTTCGTGCCCTGGCAGACGTCGCGCATGTCCCAGTTTTTATCCAAATAGGAAATCAGCCCGAGCCAGGCTTTGCGCGCGGCGGGGCCGTACGTGGCCGCATCGAGCCAGCCTTCCTTGACGCCGGTGATGAACGCAAACGCGAACATGCCGGTGGACGATGTCTCCGGCCACGCGTTCGGGTCATCGATCAATTGATGCCACATGCCGTTCGCATCCTGGTTTTGCAACAGCGACGCCATCATTTTCCGGTAGCCTTCCAGGATACGCGGGCGGTCGGGATTATCCTTGGGCAACGAGCGCAGTAACTCGCTCATGCCGGCGGCCATCCAGCCATCACCGCGGCCCCAGAAATAGGGAACTTCCGGCGCGTGATAAAACAAGCCGTTGGGTTTCTGCAAGGTATCGAGGTAAAGCACCATTTCCTTCGCGGCGCGATTGATGTAATCCGCGTTGCCCGTCGCGCGATAGGCCTGCGCCTGCACCATGGTGATCATGTACATGTCATCGATCCACATGCGCGTTTGCCAGGTCAGGCCGCGGTCGAAATAAGCCAGGTTCTCAGCGGTGGCATTTGTGCCGGTGGGTTTGGCCCATTGCTTGTCGGCGTATTCCTTGCCGAGCGTGAGGCAGCGCGGGTCCGCGTTGAGGATGTAAATTTCCAGTGGCAACGAGCCGAACACGCAATTGTCCACGTGAATGGGCGCGGGCAACAAATTCGTTTCCGTGTTGAACAGCGGTTCAAATCGGCGGACCAGTTGCCCCTTGAGGCCGGGCACGTGTGAAACCTGGGCGAAAGTCAGCGCGCCATACCAGGTGCACACTTCCGGATAAATGATGAACGCCGGCGGACCGGGTTTGAAGGAATTAAAATGCGGGCTGTCGATAAAATGCTGCGCAACGTTCGTGCCGATTTCCGTCGGCGATTGGCCCTTGGGCCAGGATTTGAAATACGCGTCGGCTTGGTTTTGGCCGCTGACGCTGCGGCAACCCGTGAACGCAAGGGGAAAGATCAGGCAAAAGGCAGTAACGAATCTCGTCATCATTTTCATAATGGTCGGTGCGATATCTGCTTAACTGTTATCTGTATTGGTGTCCAGACGAAGTTTGGGTGATGAATATTCAACCGGCCAACGACGTCATTATTGATGCACTGATTCTCAAAAGAAGTTTCGAAAGCTGGGGCAAACCTGTGGGTTTGCCGCGACATCCCCGCAGGGATGTCGCCGCGCTTTGGGTTCGCCAAACTATTTTTTCGGAGCTGCCGCCTTGGGTTTGATCTCCATATTCGCCTTGTCCGGTTGAAAAAATTCAGCGGGAGAAACGGTGTCCAGATGCACGCCAAAGGATTTGATGGCCGGACAGGCGCGCGCTTGCAAAATCGTCAATCGCACTTTCGAGGCTTTCACGTTCGGAAAGCGATCGAGCTTGCGATAGCCGATCGTGAATCCGTGATTCAACTCCTGCCAGCTTTTTCGCGCCGTCGTTCCAGGCTTCAATTTTATACTCCGCGACACGCTGGCCGAGGCGGATCAGTTCCTCCAGGCGAATGACGTTGAACTCGTGTTCACCGCCGAGATCGACTTCCAACGTGGCGTTCGTCACGCCGTCGTCGGTGGCCCAGTAGGTGTTTTTATCGCCATCCAGCGCCTTGCTCGCGGCGAAAGTGGGATCCTTGCCGCGCACGTTGCTGGCGACGGCGGTTTTTCCGGCGGCGAAATCGGTGCCGAAAATTTTCTGGAGCGCATCATGAAATTCATGCAGCCGTTGGACGGATTCGTCGGAAAACTGGCCGCGCTTATCGGGCGCGACGTTGAGCAGGAGAATCGAATTCCGCCCGACGGAGGTGTAATAGAAATTGAGCAACGTAGCCAAATCCTTCGGCGGCGTGTCGTCCCAAAACCAATGCCCGATCATCATCGTGTCGCATTCGGCGGGAAACCAAAGGGGCGGTTGAGAGTTATCGGCTGAGAGTTGAGCGGTGGGCGCCGGATACACACTCCAACTCGCGAGCGGCGCGCAGGCTTGTTCGTTGCCGACCCAGCGCACGTCTTCGGTGATCGGTTCCACGCGCGGGCCTTGCTTGATGACCGCATTCGGCTGGAGCTTGCGCACGAGGCCGATGATGTTCGGCCAGTCGGCGACATCCGCTTTATTGCCGTCAAACCACATCTCGTAAACCGGGCCGTAGTTGCTCAAAAGTTCATTGAGCTGGTCGTGGTAATATTTCGCGTAACGCGGCTTGTCGGTGTCGTAAAACGAAACGCTGCGGTCCCAGGGCGAACAATAAATGCCGAACTTGACGCCGCCGGCTTCGCAAGCGTCGGAAAGCTCGCGCACGACATCGCCTTTGCCATCCTTCCACGTGCTGCTTTTGACGCTGTGCTCCGTGGTGGCCGTGGGCCAGAGGCAAAAACCATCGTGATGTTTCGCGGTCAGGATAATGCCTTTGAACCCGCATTCCTTCGCCACGCGCACCCATTGATTGCAATCCAGCGCGGTGGGATTAAACAGATTTGGATCCTCGGTGCCGAGCCCGGTGCTCCGGCCGGTGAAGGTGTTCACTCCGAAATGCGTGAACAACGTCAACTCATCCTCCTGCCACGCGAGTTGCGCAGGCGAAGGGACGGGCGCGATCGGTTTCGGCGGTTCGGCGGCATTCAAGCCGGCCGTGATGGATGTGATAAGGGAGAGTACCGAACGAGTAGGGGATAATCGTTTTTCGCATAGGAGTGCATACATTGACGTTAGGGTTCGTTCAATTGCCTGGTGCAGTATGCATTTCTATAAAATGGGGTAAATCCTTTATTGAACGGGCCGTGTCGTGGGTTAGGTTTCACAAAAGGAGAATTATGAGAAAAATGATATATTCGCTAATGGTTGCCACCCTGTCCTTCGGCCTGACCGCCGGTCTCGCGTATGGACAGGATCGTGTTACGCAAAAAGATGTGCTGGAGACTCGTGCCCATGATGTCAACGCGCTGGCGGACAGGCGCGGCGGAATGAAGGAGGCCGTCCACAGCGTCTCCGTTGAAACCGGGGTGCCGTTGGACCAACTCCAAAAAATGCGCGATCAACATCCGGATGCCGGCGCTGCCGGGATCATGATCGCGTGTGTGATCGCTGACAATGCCAAGGGCAAGCCCGAGGCTTATCTGAGCCGTCACGTGAACGGCAAAGGCTGGGCGGCCATCGCGCGGGATAACAACGTGCCGCTGGACAAGATCAATGTGCGACTGGACAAGTTGCAACACGATCTGGAAGGGATGCCGGAGCACAACCTGCCCGCCACCGGCCGGGAGCATGACAGAGTTCGTTAATTCTGAGCCCACAGAAACAAAGGTGGCTGGTCTTTTAGACCAGCCGCTTTTTTTTAGCCTGTTCATGCCCGAAGGAGATCGATTGAGTCCATTTTCCGACTTCGGTCGCGACTGTCCATCCACACCGAAAACAGTGTCCCAATTCTATGCAGAAATTTGCGGCGGTCAGCTGGTTTAAACCGTTGTTTACCCGGACCTTCCGTTTTGTACCCGACAAGCTTCAAAAAATCATAGTGTTGGCCAAAATTCTGCTGAAAACGCGTGGGCCGCACACGATACCATGAATAAAAATACCTTGAATCGCCGAATCCTCGTCGTCGACGACAACGAAGCCATTCATAAAGACTTTCGAAAAATCTTCGGCGCTGCGAGCAAAACCGGCGCGGCGTTGGAAGCGGCGGAGGCGTTGCTGTTCGGCGAAGAGAGTTCGTCGAATGGCGCGGGCTTCGAAGTCGATTCCGCGTTTCAAGGACAGGAAGGTTTGGAAATGGTCCGCAAAGCCGTCGCGGCGGGCCGGCCGTATCCGCTGGCGTTTGTGGACGTCCGCATGCCTCCCGGCTGGGACGGCATCGAGACCGTCGCGCGCATCTGGCAGGAGTATCCCGATCTGCAAGTCGTCATTTGCACGGCGTATTCGGATTATTCCTGGGACGACATGCTGAAGAATTTGGGCCGCACTGATCGCCTCGTCATTTTAAAGAAACCGTTCGAGGTCATCGAAGTGTTGCAATTGGCCGAAGCGCTGACGGAAAAATGGAACCTCCAGCAACAGGCCAAGGCGCGCTTGACCGATCTCGAGCAACGCGTGCAGGAGCGGACTTCGGAACTGACCTCCGCGAATCAATCGCTGACGGCGGAAGTGGCCGAGCGCAAACGCATGGAGGAGGAATTGCGGGGCGCCAAGGAAGCCGCGGAAGCGGCCACGCGCACCAAGAGCGAATTCCTCGCGAACATGAGCCACGAAATCCGCACCCCCATGAACGGCGTCATCGGCATGACGGATCTTTTGCTCGATACGTCGCTCACTCCCAAGCAACGCAATTTTGCGGATACCATCCGTCTCAGCGCCAACTCGCTGCTCACCGTCATCAACGACATTCTGGATTTCTCAAAAATTGAAGCGCGCAAATTGACGTTTGAATCGATCGAGTTCGATTTGCGGGAAACGCTCGAAAGCGCGTTGGAGCTCATGGCCGAACGTGCCGCCACCAAGAAAATTGAACTGGCCGGTTGCGTGGACCCGCAGACGCCGCTGTTTCTGCGCGGCGATCCCAATCGATTGCGGCAGATTTTCAATAACCTGCTGAGCAACGCGATCAAGTTCACCGATAACAGCGGTGAAGTTTCGATCCGCATCCACCAGGAAGCGGAGCAGGGTTCGCAGGTCACCTTACGCTGCGAAGTGAAGGACAACGGCATTGGCATCGCGCCCGACGCGCAGGCGAAACTATTTCAACCGTTCACGCAGGCGGATACTTCCACCACGCGCCGTTACGGTGGCACGGGCCTGGGCCTCGCCATTTGCCGCAGTCTCATCGAAATGATGCAGGGTGAAATGGGCGTGAGGAGCGAGCCGGGCAAAGGCTCGACATTCTGGTTCACGGTGAAACTGGAAAAGCAAACCCGAGTCTCCTCAGAAACCGAAACGTTGCGCTCGACGATTCGCATCGCCGGCTCGCGCGCGCTGATTGTGGATGACAACGCGACGAATCGCGAGATTCTCCATTACCAATTGCTCGCGTGGAAAATTGAAAATGCTTCAACCAGTGGCGGAGCGGAAGCGCTGAAGATGCTGCGTGACGCCGCCACCGCCGGCCAGCCGTACAACCTCGTCATTCTCGACATGCAGATGCCCGTCATGGACGGCGTGATGCTGGCTCGCGCGATCAAAGCCGAGCCCGTCATCGCCAATGCGAAGCTGATCATGCTCTCGTCGATGAGCGAACAGTTGGAGCAGGATCAATTGCGCGCCGTCGGCATCAACGCCTGTCTCGTCAAACCCGCCAAGCAATCGTGCTTGTTCAATTGCATCGCGGATGCGTTGGGCGCCCCGCGCGCGCCGGGTTCCGGGAGCATTATGACTGAAACGAACGCCGCACCGGTGGACGCGAAGAAAGCGCGCATTCTGCTCGCGGAGGATAACACCATCAACCAGGACGTTGCGCTTGGCCAGTTGGACCGCCTCGGCTACACGGCGGATGTCGTTTCCAACGGCAAGGAGGCTTTCGATTCCGTCACCGGCAAAATCTACGACATCGTGCTGATGGATTGCATGATGCCGGAAATGGACGGCTACGAAGCGACGAAAAAAATTCGCGAACTTGAATGCCGCAATGTTAACGAGCGCCAGCGCCTGCATATCATCGCCATGACGGCCAACGCCATGATGGGCGACCGCGAAAAATGCATTGCCGCCGGCATGGATGATTATGTCAGCAAACCGGTTCAGCTCCCGGATTTGCGCCGCGCTCTGGAAAAATGGTCCGGCAAAGCCAGCGCCGCCGCTCCCGTTGCGCCGATGAAAGTGGAAGTTGCTTCGCCTGCGGTGGAAAGCAGCACCACGACGGTTTCATTGGAAGCGGCCGTGGATTTGGAGCGATTGACGGAAGTCAGCAACGGAAACCAGGAAAAGTTGCAGCGGCACTTGAAGAATTTTTTGCTGCAGGCCGGTGAAATCAGCCAGGGGCTCACGATCGCCATTCGCACCGGGAACGCCCGCGATGTCCGGTTGTTGGCGCATAAATTTGTCGGCGCGAGCGCCTCGCTGGGCATGGTCGCGGCGGTGCCAACGCTCTCGCAACTCGAACAAATGGGCGACGCGGGCAATCTGGAAGGCGCGACTGAAGTGTTTAACGAACTCACCCGCCAGCTCGATCGCGTGCGCCAGTTCATCGAGGATTTCCAGAAATCCCGCCCGGCAGCGCCGGTGACGGTTTCGTAGTTTGTGATCGTTTCTCAAAACAATTCCCAAACGGTGGCAACATCCCTGCAGGGATGTCGCGGCAAACCCGCAGGTTTGCCCCACCGTTTGGGAAATTTTTTGAGAAACAGTCTAATGAATCGGCGGCGCCGGGGGTGGGATGATCGTGATGCCGCCGCCCACCGGGATGGTGATCGTGTTGCCGCCCTTGCCTCCCGACGGCGTTGAGAGCTTCGATCCGGCATTGATCGCGACCGTGCTCACAAACGTGTTGAGCGCAACATCGAGATATTTTCTCAGATAGCGATAGCGTGTGAGCGGCACGTAAATAATGTCACCCGGCGCGAGAATCACATCCGGCGTTTTGCCTTTCACGATGTCGTAGTAATTCACGAACGCCACCTGCGGGTTCGCGAGCGAGCCGCGCACGATGGTCACGTGCCCCAGCCACGCGTCGCGCACTGTGCCGAAGGCGCCCGCAATGGCCTGCATCAGGGACATGCCGCGCACGTATTGCACCGGCTGAGGTTGCACCACCGCTCCCAGCACATACACCTCCTTGGCGTAACTGGGCGCGAAATAAACGAAATCGTCGGATTGCAAATAAATGTTTTGCGTCAGGTCGCCCTTGTCCAGCAGGCGCTCGAAATTCACGGGCAACATTTTATTGTTGCGCACGACAAAACTGTGCTCCAGGTCCGCGAGGTCTTCGCCGAGCGGCCCGCCTTCGCTGATCTGTCTTTGGCCCGCGAATGATTGCGAACCGCCGGCCGAGGCGATGGCTTCCAGCAACGTGGTCGGCGCCGCCATGTTGTAGACGCCCGGCTGCTGAAATCTTCCCAGCAGCCACACGTGCTTGCTCTGCACGTCGCGCAAGCTGACGTTTATCTGCGGCGTTCCCCGGACGTAATGGGACATTTCGTCCTGCAGGACCTGGCCCGCTTGTGCCAGCGTCAATCCCCACACATCGGTGCCGGGCAGCAGGCTGAAGTAAATTTTGCCATCCGGTCCCACCACCGTCGTGGTGAGCGAATTGGTTTCGTCAATCTGTTCGATATCCAGCTTGTCTCCCGGCCCAAGCGTGAACAGGTTCGTCGGCGCGCGCAACAGCGCGGGATCCAGCGTATTGGTCACGGTCTGCATTTGAACCGTGGCCGCTTTCGACAATTCCTCGGGCGTGGCGTACCGGGCGTCTCGAGCCGAGCGGTCGTTTTTGGACGGGATCAAGTAACCGTTGGATTCGCATCCCGCAACGCACAGCATGAGCGCCGAGGCGATGCCCGCGGTGAGGCAGCGGAAAAGTTTTTCATTGCGCCCGGCGGGAGCAAAATTATCCGCCGGTTTTTTGCGCCAATCGGTGGCGAACCGCCACCACCCGGGTGCTGCCGCGTGCGGACATTGCCCGGCGTGAGCCGTGTGCCGCGGAGCTGAATGCGTCACCGGCCGGATCGGCGGGCACACGTTGTGCGCCTGGAAGCGCCGGCGGGATTCTCCGGCGGCAGATTGGAAATCCGCGCCCGGCAGATGGTGTACGATTGCCTTCATGAACCGCGTTTTCATAACCAGAATGATCTAGGGTTTCACCACACTGCTTCCGGTCCAGCCGGCGACGGCGGCCTGCACAAACGCCGTCGCTGCCAGGTCCAGCAATTCTTCGCCGCGATAAAATGGCCGCCAGGAAACGTAGATGATGTCGTTCGGCTTCAGTTTCAAATCGTTCATCGTGTCGCTCGTCGTGCCGAGGCCGGCCACGAATGTTTCCGGATGATTCAAAGAGCCGCGCACGACCAGCACGTGCGATTTAAACGCCGCCGCATCGAATCCGCCGCGCGAGGAAATCGCGCCGAGCATCGTCAAATCCGGGCGATAGGTGACCGGACCGGGCAGCGCCACTTCACCCAGCACGTAAACCTGTTTCACGTCGGCGGAGGGGAAGTAAAGATAATCGCCCGGCTCGATCTGGACGTTTTGCGAGAGGTCGCCGCTGCCGAACAATTTTTCGAAATCGATGGGGATGCGTTTGTTGTCGCGCATGAGAAACGCGCGTTGCAAATCCGCCACGTCCACGACGTCATAGTCCACCTGGCCATTCTCGATGCCCTTGGCCTGCGCCAGCGCTTCCAGCACGGTGGTGGGGCGCGTGAGCGTGTAGACTCCGCGCTGCACGACCTTGCCGAGCACGTAATATTTTTTGCTCCGGTAAGCGACGGGCGTGATGATCGTGCGCGGTGAACGGCGGAATTTGCCCAATGCGTCATCGACCCCCTTGCGCAAGCCGTCAACCGTCAGGCCGCTGGCGAGGACATCGTGCGCTTCGAGAAAACTGACGCGGCCGTCAGGCCCCACGGTCACTTCGGTTCGCAAAATGGACGCATCGCCGTAGAGCGAGAAGGCGAGGACATCGCCCGGCCCGAGCGTTAGATTTTTTTCCCATTCCGCGCGTTGCGACGGGTCGACGACTGAGAACGAATAATGCGGCTGGGGCGCGTTGGTGTCATCGGACGGCGGCGGCTCGGTCAACAGGGTCATATTGGTATCGGAACCGGCGGGCGTGGGATTCGTATCCGGCGCCAGCGCGGGTGTCGGGTTGTTCGGCGGCGGCGTTTGAGCGTGGGCGGAGTAAAGGCTCAGTGCTGCGAATAAAACCACGCAGGTCATCCAGCGGGGGAAATAACTCTTGATGGGCCGCATCGGCGCGCGATTCAGGACCGCGCCCACGATGTTGCAGCGCGCGTTGCGGAGGGTGTCGAGTTGCTCGCGTGTTTCCGCCGCGTCCGCTTTGCCGCTGCTCGCCATCCAGACCATGTTCGGCAAATTCGCGCCGAGCAATACCGCCTCGGGCACGGAGGCGGGCGGCAACTCCACGAAGATCACGAGGTTTTCAATTTTGCGCCAATGCGCGAGCGCGTCGCGCCATTGTTTGCGGCGCTCCAAATTCCACACCCAGCCGGGCAGGGGAATGTGCACGGTGGGCCGGGCATTGGGATCCTGGAATCGCTCCGTTACCTGCGACGGTGTGCTCAACACGCTGCTGGTCAGCGCGCCGTTGGAGCCCTTCGTTCCGTTCACGGCGGGATGCAGATCCGCGTCGCTCCCGTTCATATCCCTGGCACGGTCAAGGGACTCTTCGGTAAGTTGATGCTGCACTTCGACCGGCGAATCGGAAGGCTTGGTGGCGATGGTCAAAACGCGGAAGCCCGCGAGACTGGCCGCCTCGGCCATCATTTTGATCCAGGTGGAACGGCCTTCACCCGCGGTCGAAGAAGTGATTCCGCAGACGAGTCCGTGGTTTTGTGAGCGGCTCAGCCGGCCTTGCAACAGGGTCCAGGTGCGGAACGCCCATTGCGTCTTGGCCTCTTCATTCATGTCCTCCAATTCGCCCAACGTCGTGAGCAGCGGCAGTTTGGTAATGCGGCGAATATCCTCAGGCGTGCGCACGCGGCGATCCATCACTTCCAGCAGGAACACCAGCAGCAATCCAAACGCAACGCCCAGCCCGCCGCCGAAAATCGTCAGCGCGCCAACTTTGATTTTCCGATGGCTCGAATGAACCGTTTTTAATTCCGCCGGCGCCAGCAGCTTGACGACACCGGGCGGGTTGGCGGCATACAAGGCTGCTTCATTCTGATGTTGCTCCAGGTTGACGCGTGCCTCCTCCAGAGAGCGCAATCGGGCTTTGATCACTTCAACATCCGGCTGCACGATGTCTCCTCCCGACGTGATCACGCTGCCGGCGGCGCCGGAGTTGGTGCCGCTCGCATCGGCCAATTCCTTTTTGAGTGTCTCGACTTTCTGCCGGGCTGCAATGACGGAAGGATGTATCTCCTGATATTTATCCAACGCCCCCATCAATTCTATTTGGGCGGCCTGCAATTGTTCGGTGAGCTTGTGGGCGAGAAACGCCGATTCGCCCGAAAGCGAGGCAGTTTGATTATTCGTGCCTTGCGATGCCTGGGGCATGCCCCGGAATTGGGAGGCCAATTCGGTGATGTCCTTGTCCATCTGCTCGACTTGCTGCTTCAAATACATGTTGGCCAATTCCGCCGCCTGTTTGGCCTGCAACTGGCTCGTGTAATTCGTGGCCTGCGCTCCGTATAGATTGGCCAGCGTCACCGCTTCCTGCGGCGTGGACGCCGAGAGATAAATCTTCACGATGTCTGATTCATCGATGGGATCGACCTTGAGGCGTTTGGACACTTCATCCTCCGACATCGGAGGCTTGGCGTTTTCGCCCACGAGCTTTTTTAAATCCGGCGCGGCGAGCACTTCGGAGAAAGTTTGGGACGAGACCGGCTGGGTCTTGAGAAAATCGCTTGTGCCGGGAGTTTCATACCGCTGAAGTTCGGCGACCGCGGTGTAGCTGGGCTGAATATAAAGCCAGCCCAGGGTGAAAAACGCGCCGGCGGCCAGGATCCCGCACACGATCGGCCAATGCCAGCGGTGCGCCATGATTTCCGCCGCGCTCCAAATATCGAAATTCTTCCGGCGCGGATAATGGCCATTGCCGATCAGCGTCGGGCCGGCGGTTCCGTTGCGTGAGGTATAATGCCCATCGCCGCGGGGAGCGGTGGAGTCCACGTTTTCGTCAAAGTCTTCCTTCATTGCATTGTGGCGTTGTGACTGTTTGGCAGATTGCTTCTTTGCCAACCACCGCCACCGTACAAAAACGTCCTCGCAGGTTTTTAGTGGGTAAATACCTGCTAAAAGGGAACGAAAGGCCCTAAGGAAATTTGGGGGAGGAGTTTAGGGAGCGCGGAATTCGTTCCACGAATTCCGATTGCGACCTGGCCTTTGCGGAACGAATTCCGCGCTCCGAATCTGCGAGGGAAGATTTATTCCGGAAAATGGTTGAACTTCAGCCAGTAGGCGTGGAGCACGTGGATCATTTCATCCAAACCCTCCAGGCTGTCGGGTTTGCGGAAATACGAAGTGGCGCCGAGTTCATAAGCGCGCCGGACGTCGGCCGGGTTGTCTGAATGCGTCAGGACGATCACGGGCAATTGCGTGAATCCCAGCCGCGTGCGAATGGCGCTCAACACTTCGAAGCCGTCCATGCGCGGCATCTTCAAATCCAGGAGCAGCAATTTTGGGAAAGGGTGCTTGGTGCGATCCGCATACCCATCCGTGCCGGCGAGGTAATCGACCGCTTCCTTTCCGTCGTGAACGACATCCAGGCTCGCGTCGATGTTGGCGGACTTCAGCGCCCGGCGAAAAAGCAGCGCGTAATCTTCATTGTCCTTCGCCAGTAGAATGTGCTCCGTCTTTTTCATAACTATCCGGTTACGTTGCAGCCGCAATGGTTACCGTGTTTCATGTGGTTGGGCTTGTGACGGTTGAAACGTAAACGTCAAAAAATCAATGGCAAGAGGGGAAATGATTAAATTTCACCCAATATTCCTCCAACGCTTTCAACAGCGCGGCAAGATCCTCGTTCGAGTGAGGTTTGCACAAATAGGAATTCGCACCGCCGTCATAGGCGCGTTGAATGTCCTTGGGATCGTCCGACGAGGAAAAAATCACGACGGGAAGCTGCTTGAGGCCGGGTTGCTGGCGCACAAAATTCAGGACGTCAAACCCGTTCACCCGCGGCATCTTCAAATCCAGCAAGAGCATCCTGGGAAACGGGTGCGCCTGGCGGTCCGAGAATTTCGACCGGCCCAATAGATAATCAATGGCTTCTTCGCCGTCTTTTACCGAGGAAAGCTGGAGTCCCAGGGAAGCTCTCTCCACTGCCATCCGCACCAACAGGGTATCCTGAGCGTCATCATCGGCGACCAAAATGGGTACAGAATTCGCAACTCTAACTGGCATCTTTATTCGGTAACACAGGCGTAAAAAAATTTCCACATAAATCGTGCCAAGCTATTGCGCTGCCTATTTCATGGCTTAAATTTCGCTTAAAGTATTGAAGGGGGGAAGTATGCGTCCTCTTAAAGTTCTCCACGTAGAAGACAGTGAAGAAGATATGATACTGTTTGGCCGGGCCTGCGATGCCGCGGGTCTGCCCATCATTTTCCATTCCGTCGGAGACGGAGATCAAGCTGTTGCTTACCTGAAAGGCGACGGAGAGTTCGGCGACCGCGGCAAGCACCCATTTCCTGATTTGATCGTTCTGGATTTGAACCTGCCGGGAATGGATGGTTTCGATTTTCTTCACTGGCTGAGGCAGGATTCCGGGCTGTCACTGCCCGTCCTGGTGTTCACCATTTCCGGCAGCGTTGAAGACAAGGCCAGGGCCATGGCGGCCGGGGCTGCCGGTTATTTCGTTAAACCCAAGGATTTTGAAACGTTGGTGCAATTGGCCGAGTCCTTTCGGAGATTCAGCCAATGACAAAAATGATGAGGTGACTTGATTTTATCCCATTACTTAGTATCTGTTGATTAGTTTTCCTCAGTGCTCGGCGTCCACTACGCGTGCGGTTGCAGGAAACAGACACATTGTGGCGAGAAAAGATCAAAAGCCGCTGTTGATCCTGCACGTGGAGGACGACGAGAACGATGCGATTTTGTTTCGGAAAGCCTGCGAGCGCGCGGGCTTGCCGGCCCAAACCTTTCGCGTCGATGCGGCGGATCATGCCCGCTCCTACCTGCTCGGTGAAGGCATTTACCATGACCGCATCCTCTATCCGCTGCCGCAGATTATCGTGCTCGATTTGAAGATGCCGCGCATGGACGGATTTGAATTCCTCAAATGGCTGCGGCACGACGAACGTTTTGCGGCGATTCCCGCGCTGGTCTTTACGGCGTCCATTTCCCGCGAGGACAAAACGCGCGCTTTTGCTGAAGGGGCCAGTTCCTTCTTTGTCAAACCCGCTTCGTTTGAAGCCCTGGTAAAAATGGTTGCCGGCTTCGGCCAGCAGCCGAATGATGGCCGGTGGAATTAAGGCGGATGGCCTCGCCGTGTTTGGAAATCCTGTGTTTGGAAATTCTTGCCACCCAATCCAGCTCGCAATAAATGTTAGGTTTCTGCTGTGAGAAATAAGTTTGCGAGCCTGAATCTTTTTTTCCTCGGATCGTTATTGCCGATTTTACTCCTCTTGCCTGGAATCAACTCCGCGCTCGCAGCACCGCCAAAAGCTTATGGCCTGGATTCCCGGCCCGCCGCCTCCGCGTATCTTTTGATGCCTCACCGCGTCGAGGGCGGTATTCCACCGCTGCTTTCACAAACCGGCGCGTTCGAAAATGTTCGGGACCTGACTCCGGTCAAAAGCCTCATCCCCTATGATCTGATCGTGCCGTTCTGGTCCGACGGCGCGGATAAAATCCGCTTTGTTTCCGTTCCGGACGAAAAAATAAAATTTTCGCCCACGGGTGAGTGGAGTTTTCCCGCCGGCACGGTCTTCGTAAAAACGTTTGAACTGCCGGTCGACGAATCCAACCCCGCCTTAAAGCGCCGTCTCGAAACCCGGCTGCTCGTTCGCGACGAGGCCGGCGGCGTTTACGGGGTCACCTACAAATGGCGTTCTGATAATAGCGACGCGGATCTCTTGACCACCAATCTGTCCGAAACGATTCCGGTAAAAACCGCGACCGGCGTTCGCACGCAAACGTGGTATTACCCGAGTCGGCAGGATTGCCTCACCTGTCATACCCCGAACGCCGGCCTCGTTCTCGGAGTGAAAACTCGTCAACTGAATCGTGATTTTAGCTATCCATCCGGTATTTCGGACAACGAATTGCGCACTTGGAATCATCTCGGCCTTTTCGACACCAATCTCGACGAAACTCATCTCCAAAACCTTCCCGCGCTGGCTCGCCTGGCAGACACTCGCCGCAGTTTGGAAGACCGCGCCCGATCGTATCTCGATGCGAACTGTGCCCAATGTCATCGCCCGCACGGAACCGTCGCTTACTTTGATGCCCGTTTTGACACTCCGTTGGCCAGGCAAGGATTGATAGACGGCCCGGTGCTCATCGATCAGCGAATTGACAAGTCCCGTGTGATTGCCCCCAACGATATTTGGCGCTCGATCCTTCTGCTGCGGGCCAGTTCCAATGATGGATTAAAAATGCCGCCGCTCGCGCGCAATCGCGTGGATGATGAGGGGACGGCCTTGTTGAAACAATGGATCGAAAGTTTGCCCGGACCGCCCACAGTTTCTCCGCCCGTCATTTCGCCCGCTGGGGGAAATTACGCGAAACCCATTTCCGTCACCTTGACTGCCGAACCCGGCGCCGTCATCCACTACACCGTGGACGGATCCGTCCCCGGCGATTCCGATCCGCTCTACGAAAAGCCGCTGGCAATCAATAGCCCAACCATCCTGCGCGCCAAAGCCTTCAAAAAAGGCTATGCCAAAAGCATCACGTCCCGGGAAATTTTTATGGTGACCGGCGGCACTGATTAACCGCAGTCGCGGACGTGAGTCCACCAACTGATTCTTTACCTCGTGCGTTTAAAACGATGGCGCCGACTCACGTCGGCGGCTACCGGAATAAATTGAATCGCCGCGAGGCGCCGAACACCGAAGTCAGTTAACCGTCGGCACCACGACGATTCCCCACGGACTCCCCTCTGATTTCACCTTGAGAACTTCCTTCCCCGCCGCCAAATCCACCACGGAGATATCATCCGACGGTCCGTTCGCCGAAAACAAATATTTTCCGTCTGGTGAGAGCGCCATACCCCAGGGCCGCTGGCCAACTTTGATTGTGTTCAATAATTCCAGCGTCGCCGAGTCCAGCACGCAGACCGTCCCGGCGCGCCCGCCGCTGGCAAACAGCTTTTTCCCGTCCGACGACATCTGCAGACACTGCGGGCGGGTGCCCTTGGGAAGCGCAATGGTTTTCAGCAATTTTTGATTCTGCGCATCAATCAGGTTTATTTCCCCTGCGGATTCCGAGGGGACAAACGCGCGGGAACTATCCGGCAAAAAAACGACGCTGCGCGGACGCAATCCAATTTTAAGGTGGCCGAGAACTTTGTAATTTTCCGCATCGATCGCAAAAACATCACCCGCCGTCTCGCAGGTCACATAAAAAACCTTCCCGTCGGGGCGCACCCCCACGCCTTCGGGTTCGCGGGCCACCGGGGTGAAGTTCAAAACTTTGCCCGTTGTTGAATCGAGAACCGTCGCGGTCCCGGTGTCTTCGTTGGAGACGAAAATCCGCTTTCCATCCGCGCTCAGCGCGAACTGCTCCGGGTCGGACCCGGCCGGAATTTTTCGCAGAAATTTCCTTTGCACCGCGTCCACGAGGCCAATGCCGTCAGCCGATTTATCGGACTTCGACTTATCATCGTCATCATCATCGTGACCTTTTTGAAAGATGGGATTCCCATTGGCGTCGAGTTTCGGCGGCGGTTCAATCGGCGTCCCGCTCACCGCGACATACACCGTCTTCCCATCCGGACTCGCGTGAATGCCGCGCGGCCGTTTCCCGACGGGAATCGTGGCGGATACCTTGAAATCAGATCCATCGATGACGGTGACCGTGCCTGATTTTTCGTTTGAAACAAAAATCTGATAGTCGCCGCCGGTCTGGCTCCTCGCCACCGCGCAATATCCCGTGACAACGCAAAGCGTTAAACAGACGAAGAAGGGCCTGACGGATGATTTCATACTGCATGGATAAAACATCCCGTTCACCAGCGAAAGTTTTTTTAGAGATTGTTGAGGTGCGTCGCGTGTGCCGGCACTCGAAGGAAAGAATTGAGCAGCACGATTAAAAATCCGCAGGCTCCCTGCGGCATCAACTTCAGTGAGCATTCCCCCTCCCTTCATGTTCTCGCGATTTTGCGAGGATTTTTCCTGAACGCAACCTGAGCCTTCCGGCTGGAACGAACCATGCTTAACCGAGCGAAACCATTTATCGGGCACGGGATTGTTGAGTTTTGAAACGAGCATGAAATCAAACCGTTTCCCCAATGTAACACCAACGAAATCCTGGTGTGGCATACTCCTGAGCCTATCGAGCGGCACGCAAAAGGGTTCGCAAGCGGATACGGACGGGCCGGATGTGGCTTTGCACGGCCATCGCGCAATTGTTCCTTCGCTTGCCGGGAGCGGACTCCGTTCTTGAGTGAAATCAAATCAACCATCGCAGAATTCCAAATGAAAAAGATCGCAACGTTCGTCTTACTAACCGTTCTGGCATCGTTGGCCGCGCGCGCGACGGTGCTTTTCAAGGATTCAACTTATTATCCTTCCTATACCAATGGATGCATTGAGGGGCAGGGGCTTTGGTATTGTTATTCTCCGGCTACGCCCTCACTGGACGCCTTGATGACGAATCACGTCCTGTTATTGAATGCGACCAATCACGACGAAGTGTCGGCCCCCACGAACGGCTGGACCAATCCCACCGAATATAACTTTGCCAGTTTCAGCATTAACGTCAGCCAACTGCCCAGCAGCACCAATGGCGGGTATTTCTGCCAGTTCCAGAACACCAGGGACACGAATGACTGCTGCCATGTTTTCATTGATACGAGAGACACCGTTGTGCCGGGCACCTATCGCCTGGGAATCGCCAATTTCGCCACCTCGTTCTCCGCCCTGACGCCGCCGGTCAATTACCCCCTGGATCTGGCCACGGGCATTACTTACACGGTGGTGGTTTTGTTCGACACCAATCAGGATAATTCCACGTTTGTGGGGAGCACGCTTTGGATAAATCCTTCGCCGCAGGATTACCAAAACCTCGTTGATGCGGGCGGCCTGGGCTCGAACCCGGGCGATGGGTATGTTTTTGGAGTCGACACCACGACGAGTGATCCGCTGCTGAAAATTAAGATCAGCGAGATCGGGTTCAGTCCGTTTGCCAACGCGGGAATCAGCAATGTCATTACCGGCAACACTTTCGCGGACGTCAACACCACGAATGCCCCCGTCTTCGGCATCCAGCCGCAGTCGGTCACGAATTATTCCGGAAACAGCACCATGTTTTATGCGGTGGCTTCCGGTGCGGACGTGATTTATCAATGGCATTCAGCGAGCGGCGGCCTTTTGCAGGATGATGGCGTGAATATTATCGGGTCCAGCAGCAACATTCTGATTATAAACAATCTTTCCGCCTCGGACAATTATTACGCGGTGGCCACCGATTTTTATGGCGTCTCGGCTACCAGCGCCACGGCCACCAACACGGTCATTACGACTCCAACCCTCCCGTTTTTCACCGACACACCGGTAAATCTCACGAACAATCTCTTTACTCAAACGGGATTCACCAACCTGGCCAAAGGCACCGGGCCATTGTCCTATCAATGGTATTTCGCGCCGACGAACGCGCCGAACACTTATTCGGCCTTGCTCAACCAAACAAATTCGGCGTTGAATCTCAATCTGGCCGATTATTCGTTTTCGGGGAATTATTTCGTCGTGGCATCCAATGCGCTCAATGGGGGCAGCATCACTTACGGCCCGACCAACAGCCTCATGGAATTGGCTCCCCTGGTCGCCACCATCTCGCAGTTGCACAACCTGATGATTTCGATGGCAGGCCAGATCGTGGCCAACAAAAATGGGACTATATTCGTCAATACGAATAACGTCACGGTCAGTGGTTACGTGACCACGTTTGGCGGATTTGGGTCCACCTATAGTGAGTTCTTCCTGCAGGACGCCGAAGGTTTTGGAATTGAAGTCTTCCTCGGAGGGTTCGGCAACACGAATTCGCCGCCGGCCGGAAGCTACGTTACCGTCAGCGGGCCTGTGGAAATTTTCCATACGGAATTGGAGATCGCTCCGGCTGCAATTTCGGCGGTCGTGACCAGCAACACCGCGCCGGTCATACCAATCGGTCCCAGGGTTGCCAATGCAAGTTTCAACGATCTGTCGACCAACGCCCTGGGCACCAATGCGCTGCTCACTTGCTGTTCACTGGTAACATTTACCAACGTCTATATTTACGGCAGCAAGACCGGCGGCCCCATCAGCGCCTTTAACAACGGACTCTTCCCGTCCAACACCACCGCCGGATCCATTTACTTCACCATTGGCCAGTATCACGTTCCGGATAACACGAACTGGCTGCAATGCTTCGAGTTTTGTTATAACTACGCGTCCAACGGCGTCAGTGCGGCCATACCCAACCCGTTTGACCTCCAGCCCATCCCCACAAATTGCTACCAGCTCACCGGCATCTATGTGAGTTTCGGCGGTTCGCCTGAAATCATACCCTCGCGGCTGGCGGATTACGTCACCAATCCACCGCCGGCTTATGCCGCGGGAATCATGCAGAGCAATGGTGTGGCAACCATCAAATGGCCGGCGCAATACGGTTCGACCTACACGCTGTACAGCGCGCCGAATGCGACCGGTCCCTGGACCCCGGCGGCGTACGGCCTGGCCTACTTCCCGACCAACGGCGTCGTGACGGACACGAATGTGGCCCCGGCAAAATATTATCGCCTCAGCACGCCCTAGTTTTATCGCATGCGAAAAGAGATACGCACATTGAATGCGTTTCGGCGCCACCGGAACGCATTCACGCTCATCGAGCTATTGGTGGTTATTGCCATCATCGCAATTCTTGCCGCCATGTTGCTCCCGGCCTTGTCCCGGGCAAAACAGAAAGCGAGACGTGCGACCTGTCTCTCCAATCTCCGGCAATGGGGATTGGCCATCCAGATGTACTCACCGGAAAATAACGATGCCATGCCGACGGACGGTTACGCGCCCGACGCGCATGGACAAATGAGCTGGTGCGCGGGACCGACACTCACCGGCCCGCCCGGGGCCGGCACGCCGACGGATCCACTGGCCTGGTTTAATGAACTGCCGCCGATGGTCAGTGAAAGGCCTTTGTCGTTTTACTTCAACACCATGTCCGGAGGCCGCGGCATCAACGGCAACAGCAAAGCCTCCGATAATATGCCTTTTCCCGGCGGCAAAGGGCCCATCTGGGAATGCCCCAGCGCCAGCATGACCCCGGAGACCATTCAAAACGTTTTGGCCGCCGCCGACAATTCGCCGAATGGAATGCCGGGCGGGGCCGGGTTTTTCAGTTATGTCATGAACATCGACCTGAAGAGAGGACGCGACGGCATCAATGCCGTGGTTCCATTTCCGTCCATGCCCAAAATGACCTCCTTCAAGCAGCCGTCCGCCACGGTGTTCATGTTTGACATCGTTTTTGATCCGGCGACCGAGATTGTCAATACCGCCCCCCAATACGACTCGGTGAACCCGGCGGGACGCCAGCGTAGTTTCGCCTCGCGTCACGAAAAGGGTGGTGTGATCAATTTTTTGGACGGCCACGTGGGCTTTTACAAGACCTCTTACGTGCAGGACAACCCGTCCAGCGGTGGTTATGATGAGCCTTTGCTGTCCGACATCGTTTGGGATGCGCCTTATCGCCTGCCGTGATGCGCTGGTGGCACGGGCGTCCTGCCCCGTGCGTTTAGATTCTGGCTCGCACAGGCGGTCGCCTGTGCCACTACAAACTACTCGACCAATTGATGCTGCATCGCGTAATGCATCAGTTCGGCGTTATTTTTCATCCCCATTTTTTCCAGAATGCGCGAGCGATAGGTGCTGATGGTTTTTACGCTCAGCGAAAGTTCCTTCGCGATTTCGCTCACGATCTTGCCGGAGGCAATCAGGCGCAACACCTGGAATTCGCGATCGGACAATTTTTCCTGCGGCGGTTTCTGGCCATCGGCGGAAAGATAGGTCGCGAGTTTTTCGGCGAGCGACGGGCTCACGTAACGTCCGCCAGCGAGCACTTTTTTGATGGCGCCGACGAGTTCTTCGGGTGCGCTTTCCTTGGTCATGTAACCGGACGCGCCGCGTTTCAGCACGCGCACGGCAAATTGCCCCTCGGGATGCATGCTCAGCACCAGCACCGGCAATTTCGGTTTCGACTTTTTGATTTCGCGCAGCACTTCCAGGCCGCTGCGGCCGGGCATGGTGATGTCGAGCACCACCACGTCCCAATCCTCCTTCCAGATTTTGTTCAAGGCTTCCTGCGCGTTGCGGGCTTCCCCGAACGTCGCCTTCTTGAACTCATCGGCGAGAATTTGTTTCAAACCGTGGCGCACGACGGCGTGATCGTCTGTTAAGAGTATTTTCATGTTTTTCTGCACTCAACGGCCGCAGGGGAATCGAAACCGATGCCAGCGTTCCTTTTCCATTGTGAACCGGGCTGATTTTAAACGTGCCGCCCAAAAGCGCGGCCCGCTCTTTCATGCCCAGCAAGCCCATGGAACGCGTGTTGGAGATTTCCTTCGCCGAAATCCCGCGTCCATTGTCTCTCACTTCCAAAATAATCCGCCCGGCCGCCTCTTTCAAATGCACCGTCACGTGCGTGGCGCCGGCGTGGCGAATGATGTTCGTGAGCGTCTCCTGAAAAATCCGGAAAAACGTCGTCGCCACATCCGGCGTCAAAATCGGCTCGTGCAAATCGGTGCGCACGTCGCACTTGATGCCCGTGCGCGTCTGGAATTCATTCGCCTGCCATTCCAAAGCGGCGATCAAGCCAAGATGATCCAAAATGCCCGGCCGCAATTCCGTGGCAATGCGCCGCACGGTCTGGATGGTGGCGTCCATGTGCGCCGAGAGCGCTTTGGCTTTTTCTTTCAGCTCCGGCAGAGTGCCGGGCAGTTTGTTGGCGAGCAGCGAAAGGTCCAGCTTGCAGCCGGTCAGGGCCTGCCCGAGTTCATCGTGCACTTCGCGGGCGATGCGCGTGCGCTCCTCTTCGCGGACGTGCTGCAAATAAACCGACAACGCGCGCAATTGCTCGTGCGATTCGCGCAACTGCTCCTGCGCCCGCCGCCGCTCCGCGCGCTCGCCCGCCTCGCGCAACGCGCGATGCACCGAGGGCACCAGCCGCGCCAAACGGTGTTTCAACACGTAATCCGTCGCGCCGTTCTTCAGTGTTTCAATCGCCACTTCCTCACCCATCGTGCCGGTGACGAAGATGAATGGTATGTGCGGGGCTCGATTTTTGGCAATATCGAGCGCCGCGTAGCCGTCAAAACCGGGCAGGGCGTAGTCCGAGAGAATCAGGTCGGGCGGATTTTCGTCCAGTTCGCGGATGAATTCCTCTTCGGTCTCTACGCGGGTGGCGGTGAATTTCACGCCGCCGCGCTTCAGGCTATGCCCGGCCAGTTCCGAATCCATCGGATTATCTTCGAGCATCAGGATGTGGATTTCTTTTTTCAAATTATTTAGTGGCACGGGCATCTTTGCCGGTGCGTATCAATATGCTTCAAAAACTCACGGGCGGGACGCCCGTGCCCCTATTTTTATTTCAATGGCAACGAAAAGAAAAACGTGGCGCCTTCCTCCAGTTCACTCTCGGCCCAGGTGCGCCCGCCGTGCCGTGTGATGATGCGCCGCACATTCGCCAGCCCGATGCCGGTGCCCTCGAATTCCGACGCCCGGTGCAATCGCTGGAAAACGCCGAACAATTTCTGCGCGTAACGCGGATCGAAACCCACCCCGTTGTCCCGGATGAAAATGACGAATTCATTTTCCGTCTGGGTGCTGCCCATCTCAATTTTGGTGTATGGGCGCGTGCGCGTGTATTTCAGGGCATTGCTGATCAGGTTATAAAATACCTGGTGGAGCAGGGCGGGGTCGCCTTCCACCTGCGGCATCGGGCCGATCGTCCATTCGATTTCCCGGTCCTTGATGTCCGGTTTCATTTCGTGAAGCACGCCCTGGATAATGTCATCGAGCCGGACGCGGACCTTGCGCAACTCGACCCGAGTGGTGCGGGAGAAACTGAGCAGGTCGTCGATGAGCTTGCCCATCTGCCGCGAGGACTCTGAAATCGTTTGCAGATGCCGCTGGCCTTCCTCATCCAGCGACTTGGATTGCGTGCCGCGCAAAATCTCCACGAACCCCTCGATGTGCCGCAGCGGGGCCCGCAAATCGTGCGACACCGAATAACTGAACGCCTCCAATTCCTTGTTGGCGGATTCAAGTTCGCCCGTGCGTTCAATCACCCGCTGCTCCAGTTCCATGTTCAACCGCCGGATTTCCTCCTCCGAATGTTTGCGATCGGTGATGTCGTGCAGAATCACCTGCGCCGCCGGTTTGCCCTCGAATGTCAGCGGCGCGGCGGCCATTTCCACATGGAGCACTTCCCCGCCCAGGCGGATAATCCGGTGTTCGATGAAATGCAGCGGCTTGTGTTCCTCCATCATTTTCCGCATCCGGATGTTGGATTTTTTTCCGGTCATCGGGATGAATGAATCCGGTGGGTGAGCGGCCAATGATTTCGCGCGCGCGCTGCGCCCCGAACAAGCGCACTCCGGCGGTATTGATGAACACAATCTTGTCCTCAATCTCGACGAAGAGCGCATCCGGGGAAAGCTCGACCAGGCTGCGATAGCGCTCTTCGCTCACGAGCAACGCTTCCTCCGCGCGTTTGCGTTGCAACTGGAATTCCGCCTGGTTCAACGCGCGATGCAGCGCCGGCGGCAGCGTGCTGAGATGATGCTTCAACACGAAATCCGTCGCGCCGCTTTTCAAGGCTTTGATCGCCATTTCCTCGCCCAGCGATCCGGTGACAAAAATGAAGGGCACATCCGGGCATTTTTGCTGCGCCAATGTGAGGGCGGAAAATCCGTCGAACGCCGGCAAACCATGGTCGGAAAGGATGACGTTCGGCCTGAATTCACAGATTTCACGGAGAAAGCCATCCTCCGTATCGACGCGTTTAAACGAGAACTCGAAGCCGCCTTGCCGAAGCGTATGCTCCGCAAGTTCGGCGTCACGCGCCTCGTCCTCTATCATTAAAATGCGTAGTTTTCGTTTGGTATTCAAAAAGGATGTACGATGTGGAATCTAGGCGATGGTCTGAAATCTGTAAAATAGGGTGAGAACCTGATTGAGCGACGGAAAAAGCTCCACGCACCAAGCGTCCCCGCTCCTTAGAAAGCTCCAAATCCCAAGCTCCAAGCTTCAGAGAAATCCCAAATCCCAAGCTCCAAACCGCCAAAAGATGCCAGGTAGGATTGGAGCTTGGATTTAGGAACTTGGAGCTTCCCTGGGGCTTGGACGCTTGGTGCTTGGAGGTTTTGAAAAGTTACGACTGCTTTGGCAAGGTAAAATAGAAAGTGGCTCCTTCACCCGTTTCGCCTTCCGCCCAAACCCGGCCGCCGTGGCGTTCTATAATCCGCCGGACATTGGCGAGGCCCACGCCGGTGCCTTCGAACTCATGCGTGTGCAGCCGCTGGAAAACGCCGAATAACCGATCCGCACACGTGGGATCGAATCCCACGCCGTTGTCCCGCACGAAAATGGTGTGCTCGCGTTCGTTTTCGCTGGCGCCGACTTCAATGTGCGCGTGTTCCTTCGTGCGGGTGAATTTCAGCGCGTTTGAGATCAGGTTCGTCATCACCTGCCAGAGCATGACCGAATCGCCAGCCACTTCCGGCAATTCGCCGATCACCCATTCGACCTTTCGGTCCTCAGTCTGGTTGCGCAAATCGTGAATCACCTCGTTGGCCACGTCTTTGAGGCTCAGCGGCAGGTGATACATTTGCGATTGGCCGATGCGCGAAAAGGTGAAGAGATCATCCACCAACCGGCTCATGCGCTGCGCCGCTTTCTGAATCGCAACCAGGTAATCGTGGTTCTTTTGATCCAACTGTCCGCTGGCGCTTTTCATCAACAATTCGGCGCAACCTTCAATGTCCCGGAGCGGAAGCTGCAAATCGAGCGCCACGGCGTGCGTGAAGGTTTCCATCTCGCTGCCCGCCGCCTCCAGTTTCGCGACCTGATCCTTCGCTTGACTATTTGTTTTTTTGCACCGGCTCGGATCGTGCAAAACGCAAAAGAAACCCCGTTGATTTTTCGAGGCGCCGCGCAAGGCGATGACCGTGGCATTGACTTTCAGGATATCGCCGTGCTTGCGCGCCAGCGATACCTGGCTTCCAGCGCGTCCTTCGCGGTCCGCCGTTTCGAGCAGCTGTCGCGACGGCGATGATTCCTCGGCGTCGCGGGTAAAAATTTCCTTTAAATCGCGGTCGAGGATCTCGTTCGGCTCGTAGCCGAGCATCTCCTCCGCTCCCGGATTCCAACTGGCAATGCGCCCGTCGGCATCCAGCATGAACGTGGCGTGTTCCTTCAATTCATCCGTCAACAGGCGCAATTGCTCCTCGGCATTTTGCAACGCCAGCTCCAGTTGCGAACGGCTCGCCCGCGTCGAGGCCTCGCGCAAGGCCCGTTCGACCGCCGGCCCGAGGAGATTCAAATGGCTTTTGAGGACGTAATCATCCGCGCCGCTGTGCAAAGTCTGCCGCACCGCCACATCGCGCGGCGCGCCCGTCACGAAAATGAATGGCGCCTCCGGGCAGCGATTGCGCGCCTCGGCCAGCGCGGCGAAGCCATCGAAGCCCGGCACGCCGTGGTCGGACAGGATGATGTCCGGCGTGTGGTGCTCAAGTTCGTGGAGAAAAGCCTCGCGCGATTCGACGCGCCGCGAGCGAAAACGCAAACCGGTCTTCCGCAGTTCATGGTTGATGAGAGCCATGTCCTGCGGTGTGTCTTCCACCACGAGCACCCGAAGTTCTTTGTTCATTGCAACGACGTCACACATCTAGGAATTTTTTTTGCGCGAGAAATAGGGTGAAGTGCGGTGAAACTATTTGAAACGTCCTACAAAATACGGAAAGCTCCAAGCACCAAGCGTGCAAGCTCCAGAGAGATTCCAAGCTCCAAACTTCAAATTCCAATCAGACGGCGTTCGAGACGCGTTTGGAACTTGGGTTTGGTTCTTCTCTGGAGCTTGGACGCTTGGTGCTTGGAGCTTTTCAAAAGTCAACATTTATTTGCAAATAATCGCAACCTGTGTTGTATTGGGGCGCTTACTTTAGCAAACGATTATGCAAACAACTCAAGACAGCCTGATTACCGAGAAAACCCGGGAACTCTGCCAAGCGATTTTGGACCAACCGGAGATGCGCTCCGCCCGCCAAGCGATCGATGCATTCGTCGCGGACGAGAAAGCCCGATCCCAATACGAGGGGCTCATGGCCAAAGGCCAGGCGCTTCAGCAAAAGCAGCAGCGCTCTGAGCAGTTGAGCGGCGAGGAAATCGCGGCCTTCGAAAAGGAACGCGAAACCGTGCTGGGCAATCCGGTTGCCCGCGGCTTCCTGGAAGCGCAGGAAGAAATGCATCACGTGCATCAGTCCATCAACCAGTTTGTGAGCAAGACCCTCGAACTCGGACGCATGCCGGTCGAAGCGGATTTCGAGGAAGAAGGCGGCTGCGGTGATGGCTGCGGTTGCGGTCACAGCCACTAAGGCATTTTCGATTTAGAAAATTTGTATTCTTGCAAGAGCTTCGGCGAATTTCGCTGAAGCTCTTTTGTTTTTCCTCACTCGTCCACTCGCCGATCATCTTGTCATTGCGCCGCGCGTGCACAAAAATTTCCGGCGTGTGACTTCATTTGAGACAGCGCTTTTTTTGGCCCTTAACGTTCTCGAACCTTGACATAATTTGACGCAGGGCGAGGATTAGGAGCCTGTAAAGTTGTAACCGCAGAAACATAAGACGCTCGTCTTCACTTTGCCAATGCGTGAATTTCGAACAACCCTTGGTCGTGGTGCAAACTCTTTGTTCTCGTCCTTCCGTTCCTCTTGGCTGCATGCGCGGGTTTCGGCCATGCTCGACGTGAATTCCAACGGCCTCAGCGATGTGTGGGAGCAATTGCACGGCGCCGTCGGCGTCGATCCCAATATTGATTCGGACGGTGATGGTTTTCCGAATGCTCACTGGAAGCGCTCGCCGGCACGGACCCGTTCGATCCGCATTCGTTCCCGAAAATTTCCGGCGTATCGATTTCCGGCACGAATTTCGTCATGAACATGCCCGCCGCCCCGGGCAAACTCTATCAACTGCAGAGTTGCGTGCTCACCAATGCGCCTTTGACGTGGTCCAACGAAACCAGCGTGCTCGCGCAATCGGGCATCACGAATATCGCCTTTCCCACTCCCGCCACTGTCTCCGGCAAATTCTTTCGGGTTTTGATTTCCGACGTTGAAAGCGGCGATGGCTTGAATGATTGGGAAAAATATCAACTCGGCCTCGATCCTGCCAATCCCTACAGCAACGGCCATCTGGACACGAACGGCCAACCCATCGCGGATTATCAGTACACCATCAACATGATGGCCACGCAAAATGTCGTATCCATCGAGGCCAGCGATCCCACGACCATGCAGCCCGATCCGGGACAAACCGCCACCGATCTGGGCCAGTTCACGGTGTCGCGCTCTGGATTCGGACTGAATCCCATCACGGTGCATCTGACGCCCGGCGGCCCGGGAACAGGTTTTGCGGTTCCCGGTGTGGATCACGTCAATAATCTCCCCACGCTCCTTACCCTGCCGGGCGGCACTACGTCGAAAACCATTTTCGTGACGCCGCTCGCCAACACGAATCTGCAGACGCCGGTCATCGCGCAATTGAACCTTCAACCCGATCGCGGCTTATACGCTCGGCGCGGAGACGACGGCGAACGTGCTTATTTATCCCTCGGCCACGGCCAACGGCCCCGGCTTGACCGCCAATTATTACACGAATTCCTCCACGACCTATTTGAGCGTCACGAATTTCAACGCCACCAACTTGTTCCTGACTGAGGTCGATCCCGGCATTGATTTCACCTGGACGAATGGCACCACGCCGAATCTCAGCAACGGCCTTTACACCGTCCGCTGGACCGGCCAGATCGAGCCGCAATATTCCGAGACTTACTATTTCGACACAGTGACAGACGATGGCGTGAAACTATGGGTGAACGATCAATTGCTGATCGATAAATGGCAGAAGCAGAGCGGCACTGAGTGGACCAACGCCATCGCGCTCCAGGCCAACACGCGTTACAACATCAAATTCGAATACCTGCAAAGCGGTGGAAAGGCGCAGGCGCATTTGTATTGGTATAGCGCGAGCCAACCGAGACAAATCATCCCCGCTAATCGATTTTATCCGACCAACGGCGTCAATGGCAGCAGCACGAACGCCCCGGCGTCCGTTACCAGCGCGCTGACGGCGATTGGTTTCGTCGGGCAACCGTTTGCCTTCAATGTCACCGCCGCCAACACGCCGCTCAAGTTTGGCGCGACCAATCTTCCGCCTGGCTTGACGTTTAACACCACGAATGGCGCCCTCACCGGCGTGCCGCTGGTCGCGGGCGATTATTCGATGGCCCTCACGGCGAGCAATGCCGTGGGCGTCGGCGCCTCCGTGCTCGATATCACCATCTTCGACACCGGCAGTTCCGTCGTGCGCGAAGTCTGGACCAATGCACCCGGCGTGAATATTTCCGATATTCCACTCAGCACGCCCGCCAGTTCCATCGCGCCGCTTGGCGGCCTCGAAGGGCTCACCGATTTTGGCGACAATTATGGCGAGCGGATTCGCGGCTTTTTCACCGCGCCGACCACGGGCAATTATTATTTCTGGGTCGCCGGCAGCGATTCCGCGCAACTCTGGATTTCCGACGATGCTGAGCCCGTTAACAAAGTGCTGCGTGCCTCGGTGGCTCCCACGAATAACCCCTTCGCACCCGGTCAAAACGGAACCTCAATTCGCCAATGGAATGTCCAGGCCTCGCAACGTTCCGGCTGGCTCTCGCTGGTCGCCGGCCAGAAATATTACCTCGAGATTCTCCACAAAGCCGGCGTGGGAGCAGGGGATAATTGGTCCGTCGGCTGGTTGCAGGATTCTTGGGGCACCAACACCGTTCCCGCTGGTGTGACGCCGGGCTATTTGGTTTCGCGTTACTATCCGCCCGCGCCCGTCAACGTCCCCGGCACGCTCTACACCGCGAACATGCTCGCACTGCCGGGCATCAACAGCGACGGCGTCGGCTCCGCTTCGTTGCGTCTGAGCGCCGATGGAAAGAAGGCGATCTTAAATTACTCCGTCAACAATATTTCCGGCTCGCACGTCGATCACATCTATTCCGATCCATATCTGAATTATCCGAGCACGTTGTTGTTCGACATCGCCGCCGCGAAGCCGCAACCAGACGGCAGCTACACCTGGAATATCAATCCTACCGGGCCGCTTTCCACGAGTGACATTCTCGAAATCATCAACGAGAACAAATGCTTCATCGAGATTCAAACCGCCGCCAATCCCGCCGGCGAAATCGGCGGACATTTTACGATCGCGCAGGGTTCGCAAACATTCACGCCGCCCCCGCCGCCGCTGCCGTGGGCGGATGACTCCGGCAACTCAAATGCCGCCGTGCGTTTCCTGACCCAGGCGACCTTCGGGGCGAGCCCGGCGGACATCGCCTCCGTGCAATCGCTCGGCTACAGCAACTGGATCAACAGCCAGTTTTCGCTGCCCGTCACGCATCATTTGCCGGTCGTCTTTGCAAATAAAAGTGCGGATCCCAGCGACCCTTACCCGACCAGCGACTGGTTCGATACGTGGTGGCAGAATTCCATTACCGCGCCGGATCAATTGCGCCAGCGCGTCGCCTTTGCGCTCAGCGAGATTATGGTCGTCTCCGCAAACGGCACATTGGAGGATCATTCGGACGGGTTGGCATATTATTACGATACGCTGCTGGACAACGCGTTTGGAAATTATCGCAACCTGCTGGAAGCCGTCACCCTCACGCCCGCGATGGGAGTTTATCTCAATATGCAGGGCAACGACAAGGGCAACCTCATTACCGGCACGCACGCCGACGAAAATTACGCGCGCGAAATCAACCAGTTATTTTCCATCGGCCTGAATCGCCTCTGGCCCGACGGCACATTGATCCTGAATTCGCAGGGCAACCTCGTGCCCACTTACGATCAGGATGTCGTCAGTGGATTTGCCAGAACATTCACCGGCTGGAATTATTACCAAACCAATCAGGCTAGCGGCCGCCTGCCGACCGGTTTCAGTCCCGCGATCAATTACACGAACGTCATGGTGCTGGTGCCGTCGCACCACGATTTGACGTCGAAATTGCTGCTCGACAACATCGTCCTGCCGCCCGCGCTCGGCTCGGCGACGAACACGGCGCTGACGAACTTCGATTACTACTGCTCGCAGGACCTCGAGCAGGGGCTCGACACCATTTTCAACAATCAAAACGTCGGTCCCTTCATTTGCCGGCAACTGATCCAACGCCTCGTCACCAGCAACCCCAGCCGCGATTACCTCTACCGCGTGGTGCAAAAATTCAATGACAACGGCAACGGCGTGCGCGGCGATATGCAGGCGGTGATTGCGGCCATCCTGCTCGATGTCGAAGCGCGCGGAACGAACGCCATTGTCGCGCCGACGTTCGGCAAACAGCGCGAACCGATGTTGCGCGTCACGGCCCTCGCGCGCGCGTTTGCCGCGCCGCCCACGATGGACGGCACCTATGTGGAAAGCGGCACGCAAACCAATTTAATCACGACGCCTATCGCTCATCGCATTGCCAGCGGCGATGTCGTTCAGCTCCTGTTCACCGACACTTCCAGCAATCCGGCGCCGGCCAACGATGCGTACGTCGCAACGGTCCTCAGTTCGAACACCTTCACCATAAATGTGCCGAACGTTCTGGCGGGCACCTATTATCAAAACACGAACGTGATTACCGTCACGAATTCCGGTCACGGATTGCAGCCCGGCTATCCGGTGTATCTCACGTTTACCAGCGGTGCAGCGCTCAGCGGCCAATATACCGTGGCGACGGTTGTATCCAGCAAGGTGTTTACCCTCACCACCCTGGACAGCACAGTGCAAGCGGGCAATTGCCTCGAAGCGAAGATTTCGGCGGGCGGATTTTCACAAGTCAAAACCAACGTGACCGTCAGTTGCCCGGGCCCGCATGATTTGAACCCCGGCGATAGTGTTTACGCCAACTTCGGCATCACCAAACCCGTCGATGGCGTTTACCAGGTGAACACCGTCCCCGATCCGCTGCATTTCACGCTCATCGTCACTAATAGCACGTCGCAGAACGTAGGCAGCTTCAACGTCTTCCCCCTGGTGCCGCCGCCGTTGAATCGCGCCGGCAACGTCACCATTCAATGGAGCACGTGGGACGTGGGCGGGACCGACAGCGGTTCGACCTTCGACCTTTCCCAATCGCCGCTTGCCTCGCCGACGGTGTTTAATTTCTTCTTCCCGAATTACCAATTCCCCGGCGCGCTCGCTTCCGCCGGTCTCACGACGCCCGAGTTTCAATTGACCTCGGATACCAGCGTCGCGCTGCAAATGAACTACCTCGAGGGCGGCGTTCTCAGCAGCAACAACACCAATGGCTTGAGCAGCTTCAACAATAACGGCGGCGCCATCGTCCTCGATTTCGGCCCCTGGTTCTCGACGAATTGGACGACCGCGGCAAACCTCCCCAGTCTGGTCGACACAATGAATTCTCTACTCGCCGCGGGCCAATTGTCCGCTGCAGCCAGGAGCGACATCGCGAATTACGTCACCAACAACATCCCGTTCAGCGCCAATCCCACCCCCGCGCAAATCCGCGACCGCGTCCAATCCGTCATCCATTTGATCACCGCCTCTCCGGACTTCACGATTCAAAAATGATTTATGAAAGATAAAAACGTTTCGGTCATCACGCGCCGGGAATTTATCCGGCGCGCCGCCTGCGCTGCCGTGGGCACCGCGGCCATGACGAGCGCCATCCGCGATCTGCGCTTCATGAATGCCGCGGTGGCGCAATCGAACATCACCGATTACAAGGCGCTCGTTTGCATCTTTCTCGCCGGCGGCAATGACTCCAACAACCTGATCATGCCCACGGCCACGGACGAGTACAACAATTACTCAACGATCCGCACGCCCGTCCTGGCCATCCCCCAGGGTAATTTGTTGTCGCTGAAAAAAAGCGACGGGACGGATTACATGGACGCGGACGGCCATACGTTTGGGTTGCATCCCGCGTGTCCCGAGTTGCAGCAGCTATTCCAGGATGGAAAACTCGCGGTGCTGCTGAACGCCGGCACGCTCGTCATGCCCATCACGCGCGCGCAGTATCAAAACGGGGGCCAGCGTCCGCCGCAGCTTTTCTCGCACGCGGACCAGGTGACCCAATGGCAAACCTCCGTGCCGGACCAGCCCGCCCTGACCGGTTGGGGCGGCCGCTGCGCGGATTTGTTAAACTCGCAGAATCCCAACTCCGGAATTTCGCTTTCGGTTTCCCTGGCGGGCGCGAACACCTTCGAAGTCGGCAACATCGTTTCGCAATACGCGGTTTCCACCAGCGGCGCCATTGCGCTCAATGGCATCAACGGCGCGCGCCTGGCGGCGATCACGAATATCCTGGGCTTGCCGTACTCGAACCTGCAGGCGCAGGCGTATGCCAGCGTGGCCGAGCATAGCATCAACACCGGCGCGCTCCTCAATAACGCCATCGCCCGGAGTTCTTCCAACAATTTTTTCACCAACATGTTCCCCACCAAAATCACAACACCGAACATGGGGAGCACGTTCAGCTCGACGTTGAGCGGGCAATTGAAAATGGTCGCGCGGCTCATCGATGCCGGCTCTCGCGCCGCGGGCAGCCCCTCCAATGGCTTCGGCATGAAACGCCAGATTTTCTTCTGTCAGGTCGGCGGCTATGACTTGCATAGCGGCCAGACGAATTACAACAATAACAGCCCGAGCCAGGTCATCATTGGCGCGCACGCGAACCTGCTTGCGGAATTGAGCCAGTCATTGCTGGTGTTTCAGCAGGCCATGGAGCAGCTCGGATTGCAGGACAGTGTCACGGCGTTCACCGCCAGCGATTTTGGCCGCACGTTCCCGAGCAATGGGCAGGGGAGCGATCACGGCTGGGGCAGTCACCATTTGATCGTGGGTGGTTCGGGCACCACCGACCTCGTCAAGCGCTCTGTGGTTGGCGGCCAGACCTACGGAAAATTTCCCACCCTTACCGTGAATGGCCCCGACGACACCAACACCGGTCGCTGGATTCCCACCACTGCCATCGATCAGTACTTTGCGACCATTGCCACCTGGTTCGGCGTGGACAGCAGCAACCTGGGCACCGTGTTCCCCAACATCGGCCGCTTCGCCACGCCAAGTCTCGGGTTTATGAAAACCTCATGACAGAGGCGTTAGGACGCAAATGAAATCCCGTCGCTGGATGGATGCGCTGGCTCATCAAACTTTCAAGGGCGCGATAAAATTTCTCCTTCTCCCCAGGGGAGAAGGTCGGGATGAGGGGGAAGGAACCGTGACAACCTTTGATTCACGGGCGGTCAATGATGGCTCGACGGTGGCTCGTCCAGGAAAAAGAAATGGAGCCTCCTCACGTCGGCTGCTACGTTTTGTAAAATGAAAAAACTTTTGGCGATTCTGGCTCTGCTCGCGCTCGTCGCCGGTTTGTTCTTCTGGTTGCGGACGAAAAATCCTCCCGCGCCTCCACCAACTGCACCAAGCCAAATGAATCCCGGCACAGTCGCCAACCACCCGGCAGTACAAAGCAAAACTCAAAGTGTTCCACCCGCCGCGACCGCCACAACGCAAATCGCGTCCAATCAAACCGCTCTCATTTCCCGCGCCGCATCACCCAACCCAGTTCCGGATTCCGGCGCCAACACCAACGAACCTCCCGCGCTGCCGCCCCTGACCGTTTTGGACAAAGCCCGGGTGACGATTCACAACTATCACGCCGCCTTCGGCGAAAATCCTGTCGGCACCAATCCCGAAATCGCCGCCGCCTTGCAGGGCAAGAATCCCAGGCAAATTAATTTTCTCGCGGAATCCGGCCTGCGTCTGAACGGTGAAGGGGAAATTGTGGATGGCTACGGCACGCCGTTTTTCTTCCATCAAATCTCCGGCAACGAAATGGAGATCCGCTCCGCCGGTCCGGATAAAGTGATGTGGACGTCTGACGATTTAGTGACGAGATAAAGGGCAGTCAGCAGGAGCTGTATGGCAAGGTGATTTTGCGATGTGCGCAATCACGCTCTTTCCTTGGAAGATCATTACGTTCTGATGGGGGACGATGAGTTGTGAGTCGGGGGCGCTTTGGCAGGTTTATTGTCGGGACCTTCAACGTCCGCCGACGGATTAGGGTCCCACTGCAATTTGAATTCTTTGCTCTCTCGGCTTTCCGCGTTTACCACGACGACATCAACATTCATCGCTGCGAGCGTCTTTTCATCTCCCACAGCCTGCATCAGAAGTCGGCGGCATTGAGCCAGAATGGCCGCCTCGGAATTTGGGGGCGCCGTGAATCCGAGAACGAGATCCTTGCAATTTTTGCCACGGCGATTCAGCCAATGGATATAGTGCTCGTTGATGATCCGTATCTCTTTTTCCAACGGATGCGATTCATCAATCACCACGGTGATGGCCAGGGCGTAGCATTTGCCGAACAAACCGAAAGGCCCCTTTGAGCCCGATGCTTCCTGGGCTTTTGCAGAGGATACAAACGGGCCGGAAACGGATGAGCTCATAAGCGCATCACTTGTTGTCCCGCCCCGTCGTATGCACGCGCGTTTGCGTCTCGCTGTAGGTCTGCAGAAATACCTCGTTATCCGCAATTGTCTTCTCGATCAATTGCTTCAGGAGAAACAATTCGGAGCTATTGATGACAGCGTGGACGCTCTGTTGAAACGCCTGCATCGGCGTAAATGTCTGAAAATTGTCGCCGATCAAAATCACCGTGGAATGGCGCCGCTGGCTCATTGGCATTCTTTGCATCAGTCCGAGCGTGAGATTTTCTGTGATGTCATTCGCCGCGAAGCGTTCCTCGATAATCACCACCTGGTAACGAATCTGGCTGAAACGAATCTGGAAATCGCCGTGTGTGGCCGCGGTGTGAACCTTGTAGCCAAGTTCGCTCAGCGACGAGCGCGCGGTTTCGAGCCATTCCGGCGTTGAAAACGCCAGCAAAGCCGGCTTGTCCGTTGTGCTGACAAAATCAAATTGATTCATAAATTATTTCAACTTGAGCTTGAGGCCGGCTTCGAGCGCCGCGTTGGATTTTGCCGCCGCCTCTTTTTCCTTCATGCGCAACGAGGAAATATCCGTGGTGGATTCGCCCCGGCCTTTCTTGATGTTATCGATGCCGCGCGTGACCGGCCCGCGCTTGGTGCAGTAGAGCAGGGCGGTTTCTTCGCTGATGGTGCCGTTCTCGAACGCTTCCAGCGCCGATTGGTCGAACGAGCGCCAGCCGAACGGCTGGCTCGCCTCGATGATTTCGTAAAAGCTTTTGCCTTCGCTCTCACCCAGGCGAATGGTTTCCTGCGTGCGCAAATTCGATCCCATGATTTCGAGCAACGCAAATCGCCCGCCACTTTCCCGCGGCACGAGCCGCTGGCTGACGACCCAGCGCAGCGTTTCCGCGAGCCGCCCGCGAATCTGCTCCTGCTCTTCCGTCTCGAACATGCCCAGAATACGATTGATGGTCTGGCCGGCGTCAATCGTGTGCAGCGTGCTTAACACCAGGTGGCCGGTTTCCGCGGCGCTCAACGCAATTTTCACCGTCTCGCGATCGCGCATTTCACCGACGAGAATCACCTTCGGCGCCTGACGCAACGCGGCGCGCAGGCCGTTGGAATAATTGTCGAAATCCGTCCCGAGCTCACGCTGGTTGAACGTCGCCGCGTGATGCGGATGCACGAATTCCACCGGGTCTTCCAGCGTGATGATGTGAACCGCTTTGTTCAAATTGATTTCGTTGAGAATGGCCGCGAGCGAGGTCGATTTGCCCGAACCCGTCGCGCCGGTCACCAGCACCAGGCCGGTTTTTTCACGCGGCACCAGGCGGATGATCTCCGGCAGGGCCAGCTTGTCGAGCGTCGGAATGTCCGTGTTCAGTTTGCGGCAGACGATTGAATAATTTCCGCGCTGCGAAAAAATATTCACGCGAAAACGTGCCCGGTCGGCCAGGGTGTAGGCCGAATCGCACGAGCCGCGCCGCAGCAAATCCTCGGCGTGCCAGTGATTTTCGCCGATCAAATTGAGCGCAATCATCTCCGTCTGGAAAGGCGTGAGCGCCTCGATCGGTGGATCAAAACCAACCGATTTCAACTCGCCGAACGACTCCACTTGCAACGGCTTGTCCACCGTAAACAGCAGGTCGGAAACTTCCGGCTGCGAATCCAGCATCGTGCTGAGAATGATATCCAGTTCGGGGCGGCGCATAAATTAATTTTCTTCTTCTTCCGGCGGATTCGGCAGGAACGAACGGAATTTTCGTTTGTCCAGTGCTTTGTCGTAGGCTTCTTCCGGAGAAATGCGTTTCATGCGCAGGTGATCCATGATCGCATCGTCCAGCGGCTGGTTGCCCTGGCGTTTGCCGACTTGAATCATGCCGGGGATTTGGTGCGTCTTGCCTTCGCGCACGAGGTTTGCGATGGCGGTCGTGAACACCAGGATTTCCAGTGCGGCCACGCGGCCTTTTTTGTCCACGCGCTTGAACAGGTTTTGCGCCACAATGCCCTTCAACGCTTCCGAAAGCGTTGCGCGAATCTTGTTTTGTTGTTCCGCCGGGAAAACGTCGATGATACGGTCCACCGTCTTGGCCGCGCTCGGCGTGTGCAGCGTGCCGAACACCAGATGGCCCGTGCTGGCCGCGACCAGCGCCAGTTCGATGGTTTCCAAATCGCGCAACTCACCGACCAGGATCATGTCCGGGTCTTCGCGCAACGCGCCGCGCAGCGCCGCCGCAAAACTCTTCGTGTGCACGCCCACCTCGCGATGGTTCACGAGGCAGTTCTTGCTCTCGTGCACGAATTCAATCGGATCCTCGACCGTGATGATATGGTCACGGCGATTTTTATTCGCGTAATCCACCATGGCCGCGAGCGTCGTCGATTTGCCGGAACCCGTCGGCCCCGTCACGACCACCAGGCCGCGATGCAGCATGGAGAATTTCTTCAGCACTGCCGGGAGGGGCGCGTCGAACTTTTCAAAATCCTCGAACGAAAGCACCTTGCTCGGAATCTGGCGGAACACCGCCGCGATGCCGTTTTTCTGGTTGAAAAAATTCGCGCGGAAACGGGAGATGTTGGGGATTTCGTAACCGAAATCGACGTCGCCCGTTTCTTCAAAAATCTTGATCTTATATTCCGGCGCAATCTCGTACAGCATCGTCTTGAGCGTGTCGTTTTCCAGCGGCGGAAAATCCACGCGCTGAAGCTCGCCGTTAATGCGCAACATGGGCGCGTTGCCCGAGGCCAAATGGAGGTCCGAAGCTTTTTGCTCGAACATCAAATTGAAGAAAGCGTCTATCTTTGCCATACTTCCACGTTTGCGTAGCTAAATTCGCACCACACTGTTGCTTTGAGCCAAATCATCGAAAAAATCGCGGCTGAAATAGGGGCCCGGGGAGCCATTCCCTTTGCCCGCTTTATGGAGCTGGCTTTGTATTGTCCCGATTGTGGATTTTATGAAAAAGAAAAGGACAATGTGGGAAAATGTGGCGATTTTGTCACCAGCGTCAGCGTCGGGGATTTTTTCGGCCAATTGCTCGCCTGCCAGTTCGCTGACTGGTTTGAAGGCAAAGGTGGGACACGTGAAAGGCAATACGGAACACGCGAAACACCGCTCAAAATTGTCGAAGCCGGCGCTCACGACGGCCAACTGGCCCGGGACATTTTGACCTGGTTTCAGGTGCACCGCCGGGAAGTTTTTTCTTCGTTGGAATATTGTATCGTCGAACCTTCCACCCGCCGCCGCGATTGGCAACAAGAGACGCTGAAAGACTTTTCGGAAAAGGTAAAATGGGTTTCGGAAATCGGCGAATTGAAGTCCGCGCTGCAATCTTCTCAAGCCATCATTTTTTCCAACGAACTCCTCGACGCCATGCCTGTGCATCGATTGGGCTGGGACGCGAAAGAGAAAAAATGGTTCGAGTGGGGCGTGGCATTTGAAGGAAATCGTTTCAAGTGGAGCCGCATACCCGCCAGGTCCGATCACGTTTCACGTTTCACCTTTCACGAACAGCTATTCGATCTGCTCCCCGACGGCTATACGGTCGAAATTGCCCCCGCCGCCGAAAACTGGTGGCGCTCTGCCGCCGAGGTGCTTGTTCACGGTAAGTTGATGGCGATCGATTACGGATTTACCGCCGACGAGCAATTTTCCCCCAGCCGCCTCAACGGCACCCTCCGCGCCTATCACAAACATCAGGTTACGACTGACATCCTCGCCAATCCCGGCGAACAAGACCTGACCGCGCACGTAAATTTCTCAACGATCCAGGGAGCAGGGGAAGCCGCCGGTCTGAGCACGGAAGCGTTTTCCACGCAACCGCAATTCCTCACGCGCATCGTGGAAGAAATTTTCCAGCGCCCCGGCTCCTTCGGCGAATGGACCCCAAAACAATCGCGCCAACTGCAAACCCTGGTTCACCCCGAACACCTCGGCCGCGCCTTCCGTGTGCTAATCCAGTCCCGGTAGGAGTCGTGAGGAGCGGGCCCATCGCCAAGGTCTAGATACGCCTCCCCTGTGGTAGCTGGTTTCCTACATTGTGATTCGCGGAAACTAGTGCGAAGCTATCCCAAACCGATGATCGTCTGCACGTGATTTGAATACTCATGCACTCTCACACTCATGACGAGAATAATGCACCAGACCAAATCGATAACGCCAAGCCAACCGATCTGAAGGCACATTTGGCCCGCGGGGTTGCCGGCGCTGAGCCGCCTGCCGAAAAGGACGGCGCAAGCGACGGCCGCCGCGATAAGACCGCCGCCGGGTTTGTCGCCCTTTATGAGACGGGCAAGTTTGGCCTGAAGGAGATGGGCGTCAAACGAAGCTTTGAGACGCTGCTTAAGTTAAACCAAAAGGACGGTTTCGATTGCCCGAGTTGCGCGTGGCCCGATCCCGACGGCAAACGCAAGATGGCCGAATTCTGCGAGAACGGCGCCAAAGCAGTTGCCTCCGAAGCCACCACCAAACGGTTGACTCCCGAGATTTTCGCGAAGCATTCCATTCCGGAAATGTTGCGCCAAACCGACATGTGGCTGGAAGGGCTGGGGCGGATCACGCACCCGATGGTTCGGCGGAAGGATGCGGACCATTACGAACCCATTTCCTGGGAAGATGCGTTTGAGTTGATCGGTCGCGAAATCCGCTCCCTGGCGTCACCCGATGAGGCTTCCTTTTATACCTCCGGCCGGGCGAGCAACGAAGCTGCTTTCATTTACGGTTTGTTTGCCCGCCAATTGGGCACGAACAATTTGCCGGACTGTTCCAACATGTGCCATGAATCGAGTGGCGCCGGCTTGACCGAGGTGATCGGCTTCGGAAAAGCCACGGTAAGGATCGAAGACTTTTCTAATGCCGATGCGATTTTTGTCATTGGCCAAAATCCGGGCACTTGCCATCCACGCATGCTGACCGAACTTCAAAAGGCGGCGCGCAATGGCTGCCGCATCGTCAGCGTCAATCCTTTGATGGAGACCGGCTTGATGCGCTTCAAGAATCCCCAGGAGCCGCTGCACATGCTCGCGCCCGGAACGAAGCTGGCGTGTTTGTTTTTGCCGGTGCGCATCAATGGTGACGTGGCGCTGCTGAAGGGCATCATGAAGGAGATGTTGGAAGAAGATGAGCGCACCGGCGGCAAAGTGCTCGCGCATGATTTCATCACGCATCATACGGAAGGCTTTGAAGCCTTCGCCGCTGATATAAAACGCGAAAGCTGGGAGCGCATTGTTCAAAGCAGCGGCCTCACGCGCGAGCAGATTCGGGAAGCGGCTCGTATCGCCATCGAATCGGAGCGAATGATTTGTTCCTGGGCGATGGGAATCACACAACACAAAAACGGCGTCGCGAACGTGCAGAGCATCGCAAATTTTGCGTTGCTGCGGGGCCAAATCGGGCGGCGCGGCGCGGGCGTTTGCCCGGTGCGCGGCCACAGTAATGTGCAGGGAGATCGCACGGTGGGAATCTGGGAGAAAATGAGCGCGGAGTTTTTAAAAGCGCTCGGCACAGAATTCAACTTTTCCCCGCCGGCAAAGAACGGCCTCGATACCGTCCGCACCATCGAGGCGATGAACAAGGGCAAGGTGAAAGTTTTCATCGGTTTGGGCGGAAATTTTTTGGCGGCCACTCCGGATACCAAATACACATCCGAAGGGATCGCGCGCTGCAGACTCACGGTTCAGATTTCCACCAAACTGAATCGCGGACATTTGATCACTGGCGAACAAGCGCTCATCCTCCCATGTTTGGGGCGCACGGAACGGGACTTCCAAAAGGACGGTGAACAATTCGTCTCAGTGGAAGATACCACCGGCGTCGTGCACATGTCCAAAGGGGTGCTCCAACCGGCCTCGCCGCATTTGCGGAGCGAGCCGGCGATTATCGCGGGCATCGCGACCGCGGTGCTTCAGCAAAAGACGACGGTCGACTGGCCTGGTTTGGCCGGAAATTACGACCGCATCCGTGAGCATATCGAGCACGTGGTGCCTGGTTTTACGCAATACAACGCCCGCGTGCGCGAGCCGGGTGGATTTTATCTTCCCAACGCGCCGTACCAGGGCAAATTTGAAACGGATACGAAACGCGCCAAGTTCACCGTTCATGAAATTCCCCGCCATGATTTGCCGGCAGGACGGCTGTTGCTGACGACCATCCGCAGCCATGACCAATTCAACACGACGATTTACGGTGACAATGACCGATACCGTGGAATTTCGAAAGGCCGGCGCATTGTCTTTCTCAACCGCGAAGACATGACCCGTCTATCGCTGGAAAAGGATCAATGGGTCGACCTCGTCAGCCACTTTGAATCCGAAATGCGACGGGCGGAACGCTTCAAAGTCGTTCCCTATGAAATTCCGCCGGGCTGCGCCGCTGCTTATTTTCCGGAGACAAATATCCTCGTCCCCATTCGCGACGTGGCGGATAAAAGCAATCAACCGGCCTCCAAATCGATCGTGATTTCCATCGAGCCCTCCCAAACAACCCACGAGGAATCGCATGCCCGCTGAAAACCAAACCTCTGCCTGGCACCGCGTCAGGGAAATTTCGCTGCACCGCTTCGACCGCGCCACCGAATCGGAAGCCAGGGATTTTATCGCCGCCGAGGAACCGCTGGAAATTCGCGTGGAAAACCAGAGCATCGCCGTGGTCATGCGCACGCCCGGGGAAGATCGCGAATTGGCCGCCGGCTTTTTGGTGACGGAGGGATTGATTCATGGCATCGACGACGTGAAGGAGATCAGGCATCGCCCGCATTGCTGGCCGAAAGACAGCCAACCGCAAAACGGTTCCGCGCTGGTTCGTTCGGAGGGGAATGTCATTGACGTTTGGTTGGAGAATCCGGCGTCGATGGACCTTCAGAAATTGAGCCGCCACGTGTTCACATCCTCCAGTTGCGGCATTTGCAGCAAGGCATCGATCGAAGCGGTGAAACAACAATTTCCGCCCCTGCAAGGTTTTTGCGAAGTGGACCCGCAAGTGATTATGGAATTGCCGGGAGCCCTTTCGGCGGCGCAGGAAACTTTTAAACGAACCGGCGGCCTGCATGCGTGCGCATTGTTTGACCTCACCGGCCGGATGCTCGCGTTGCGAGAAGATGTCGGGCGCCACAATGCATTGGACAAAATCATCGGTTGGGCGTTGCTGGAAGAGCGCCTGCCGCTATCGGAGCACATCCTGTTGCTGAGCGGCCGGACCTCTTTCGAGATGATGCAGAAATCCCTTGCGGGCGGCGTGCCGATTGTCGCCGCCATTTCCGCTCCCAGCAGCCTGGCGGTCGAGTTCGCGCGGGACAGCGGCCAGACCCTGGTTGGTTTTCTCCGCGGAGAGCGAATGAATATTTATGCCGGAGCCGGCCGCATTCGCTCGCTCGCGCTCAAGTAAACTGCCATGAAAGAAGATCAGCAGGCGGCACAATGGATCGCGCTCGAATCCCCGGGCATCCGCGTCGCGCATCTTTATATTTCGCCGGGCCATAATTTTTTTGGCCACCACGGCCAGCCGGCGGGCAGGCATTTGATCGCGGAACAACAAGAGATTTATTGCGTGGCCGGCCGAGGCGTCGCCGGCGATCGTTTTTTTGATTACAAAGAGAATTACCGGGGCCAAATTACTTTTTTCGCCTTGGAAGTTTTTGATGAGATTTGCCGGCAATTGGGACTCAGTGATAAAAGCCCCGGACTCACCCGCAGAAATGTCATGACGACGGGTGTTGATTTAAATGCGCTCGTGGGTGAAGAATTCGTCGTGCAGGGAATTCAATTTTTTGGCGTGGAAGAATGCCGGCCTTGTTATTGGATGGATCAAGCCCTCAAACCGGGCGCCGAAGCCGCATTAAAAAACCGCGGAGGATTGCGGGCCCGAATCCTCACCAGCGGCCGGTTGCGGGTGGAGGCATGAATTTCAGCGCGGTCATTCTTGCCGGGGGAAAATCAAAACGCATGGGGCGCGATAAAGCGTGGCTGGAGGCAGGCGGAAAACCGTTAATCGCGCGGCAAATTGAATTGGTGCGCGAACTGGGAGCGAAGGAGATTTTTATTTCGGGCCGTGCCGGAACCGATTACAAAGCCCTGAACTGCTCCGTTTTGATGGACCATTTCGAAGACGCGGGACCGCTCGCAGGCATCGAACGGGCACTACAGGCCATTTCGACCCCTCTATCGCTCGTGCTGGCGGTTGATATGCCGAGGATGACTCCGGCGCTGGTGCAATTGCTGCTGGATAATTGCACTGAAAACTGCGGCGCCATCCCCCGTTGTGATAATAGCATCGAGCCGCTGGCAGCCGTTTATCCCCGTGGCGCTTCCGGTCTCGTCACGCAACTGCTCCAGAGCCGCAGCCTCGCCGCCCGGCATTTTGCCGAACGCTGTGTGGAATTGAATCTGGCCAGGCTCATCGATTTGCCGGAAAAGCATTGGGAAAATTTCAAAAACTGCAACACCCCGTCGGATATTTCCGGCGCCATCGATTGAGGGGCGCTGACTGCATTCGGGAAAAATTTACGGCAGACTGATGATGTAATAATTGTTCCCCGCCCCGGCAGCGACCTGATTCGTAAACACCGCATCCCCCGCTAAATCCGATTTGTTCGTGCCAATGCGCGTCCACTGCGAAACCGGCAGCGAAAGATTCGTGGAAGCCAGCAGATAATTCGTCCGATTCGCCCAGCCGCTCGCAGTGAGAATCAGATCGTTCCCGGTATTCGCAATCGCGAGATTCGGCCCGTTCGTGGGCCCAAACTCGAACGCGCCCAGATCCGGCGCCGCTCCATAAAACTCAAAACCAATATTTGTGCCCGCATTGATACAATCGCTCCCATTCGCCAGCCGCGCGAAATTCACGTACGGCAAACTGCCATCCGCCTGGCGTGGCGCGGTGAGTAAACTGAAATTGAGACTCGCAAAATCCGCCGCGCTCACCGTCACCGGCAGGGTAAAATAATTAAACGTGATATCATTGGTCGTCGCCGGACCCAGGCTCGACACCTCGCCCGAGTGCCCCTGGTAACCGAGATTGTTCTTCATCACGTGCGCAAATCCCGGGACATCGAAAGAGCCGCTCGTATTGTTCGTGTTGCAGAGCATGTTGAAATTCACGCTGTTCGAAAACCCGGTGTTGCAGAACCAATCGCTCCCGTTCATGTGATGGTTTGAATAAAAACCGTTGGCCCGGTTTCTCACCGCGAGATCGAATTCCACCACATGCCGCGGAACCGGCGAAGGCACCGGCGAACCTGACACGCCGTAACCGCCCGCTTTGAACCCGTTGCCATCGCCGCCGGTGCTGCTGAAGTTCGTCCAATAGCCGTTGTAAAACGACCAGCAATGATCGAACCGCACGGTCTCGAACGCATTGATGCAATCGTAGCCGTCATCGCTGTTGAACCACGACCGGCAGCCGTAAAGCACATTGCTCCGCCCGCCCGCGCTCGGATGACAGCCAAATCCATCCGTGTTGCCGATCGAGCCGCTATCGAGCCCCTTGTTATTATAGGCGTCGCAATTCAGCACGACATTGCTCGCGCCCTTCGTGAGATACCAGCCGTTCGCCATGCCGTCGTGCATCCGCAATTGTTGAAACAAATTGTTGTTGCCGCCATCGATGCGAAAACACTCGGATTGCGTGTGGTTGGTTTGAATGGTCACCTGCACGCCGACGACATCGAATCCCTGGAACACACAACGGCTTGCCGTCACATGAAACGCCGTGACGCGAAGGTCCGCCGGCGTGACATCGCTGAAATCGAAAACGGGCAGTTCACCCGGATAAGCCACATAGCTGATGCCACTCTTCGTGATGTTATTGACGATGGCCCACGGATTGTTGGTGGCCGTGAGATTTGAGTTGTTGAGAAAATACGTTCCGCCGCGCAGGTAAACGGTATCGCCACTGGCCGCCGCCGCTTGCGCGCGACTGATCGTTGCGAAAGGACCGTTGCTGGTGCCGATATTCGTATCCAGCCCGTTCGTTGCCACGAACCATGTGTTGGCCGCTAATGCGCTGGCCGCTGGAAAAACCAGTAGCACCATGCGAATGCATGAAAACAAAATGGAAGAAAGAAAACTTCGCATGTGCAACGTCAGTGAATTTTCAACGAAGATTGAGTTGCGAGAAATCGCCAGTTCAGGGGATATAGAAAGGCTGCTAACGAGTAGGAGACGACTTGAAGGGTCTCTAAATTATTTTTGAGTTTAAGAAATTTTGAGACTCGTCACCACGTCTCCTACGAACTTAGTTCGTAATTCAGCACGGACAGGCAATACGTTGCCGCCGTTTCCACACGCAAAACCAATTTGCCCAGCGTAATCGGCAATGCGCCCGCCGCAGTAATCGCCGCCACTTCTTCCGCCGCGAAATCCCCCTCCGGCCCAATCCACACACACGCCGATTGCGGCTTGCGCCCGTGTTGCGCCTGAAATTGCTGAAAATATTGGCGCGGATGCCGCGCGCCCGGTTGCAGCGACGCAATGATCGGCAATTCAAATTTTTCCGCTCGCGCCAAAAATTCCTTCGGCGTCACCGGCGCCTCCACGCGCGGCAACCACGCCGCACCGCATTGCTTGCTGGCTTCAATCGCCACCTGTTGCCATTTCTCACCCTTGCGCGCCGCGTGTTTGTCATCCAAATCCATCACCACGCGCTCCGTCAGCAGCGGCACAATGCGCGCCACCCCCAGCTCCGTCGCTTTTTGGACGATTGCCTCGATGATTTTTCCCTTCGGCACCGCTTGCAACAACGTGATGGGGCAGGGCGGGGCGGGAATTGCCTTCGTTTCCCGAAGCGCGAGTTGGACTTTGTCGCGATCAAAATTATCGATCGTGCACAGAAACTCATGGCCCGCGCCGTCGAGCACCGTCACCTCATCGCCGCGTCGCAATCGCAACACGTGCAACGCATGATGCGCCTCGCGGCCCGCCAGCGTGAGCGGCCGAGTTTTGGCTTCGGTGGGCGATAAATAGAACCGGTGCATGGAGCATTTGTTAAATAGGTTAAATGGTTAAATGAGCATCGCCGCGAGCCACCTATTTAACTCATTTAACCCGTTTAACTGATTTAACAATCACTTAAACAACTTCTTCGCCTTCTCAAAAAATCCCTGGCTGAGCGGGCTTTCCTTGCCGTTGCACAACGCCGCGAATTCCTCGAGCTTCGCTTTTTGCGCGGAGGTCAGATGCGTCGGCACCTCCACCAGCACGCGCACGTGCAAATCGCCGTGGCCGTAGCCCTGCACATTTTTGACGCCCTTGCCTTTCAGGCGGAACATCGTGCCCGGCTGTGTGCCGGCGGGAATTTTAATTTCCGCCTTGCCGGTCAATGTCGGCACTTCGATGTCGGTGCCGAGCGCCGCCTGCACAAAACCCACCGGCACTTCGCAAAGCAAATCGTCGCCGTCCCGCTGGAAAATTTCGTGCGGCTTGACGTGCAAAATCACATATAAATCGCCCGGCGGCCCGCCGCGCAATCCCGCCTGGCCGTTGCCCATCGAACGCAGCCGTGAACCTGTGTCCACGCCGCCGGGAATTTTCAATTTGATCTTCGACGGCCGGTCGCGCCGTCCACTGCCGTGGCAGGCTTTGCACGGTTTTTCAATCACGCGCCCGGCGCCCTGGCAGGCGGGACACGTTTGCGCGATGCTGAAAATCCCGCGCGAACTGATCACCTGGCCGCGGCCGCCGCAGGTGGGGCAGGTCTTGACGCGCGAACCGGCCTCGGCTCCCGAGCCGTCGCACACCTCGCAGCGTTCGGGTTTCGTGACGGAAATCTCCTTCTCGCATCCGTGAGCGGCTTCGTCGAAAGTGATCTCCATGTCGTAACGCAAATCCTCGCCGCGTTGCGGCGCCGTCGGATCCGAACGTCCGCCGCCGAACAGATCATCAAAAATATTTCCGCCGCCGCCGAACACTTCGCGGAAAATATCAAACGGATCGTGGAAACCGCCGCCGCCGCGCGCAAAGCCGCCGCCGGCGCGCCGGTCAAACGCCGCATGGCCATGCTGATCGTAGATGGCGCGCTTCTGCGGGTCGCTGAGGATTTCGTAAGCCTCGCCCAGTTCCTTGAATTTTTCCTCCGCCGCTTTGTCGCCCGGATTTTTGTCCGGATGAAATTTCACGGCCAGCTTGCGGTAGGACTTCTTGATTTCCTCGGACGAAGCCATCCGTTCGACGATGAGAACTTCGTAATAGTCGCGTTTGGACACGGGAGTGGTGGATGCGGTTAAATGGGTTAAATCGGCGGATGGTTAAATGAGTCCCAGGACCCAGGTCATCAATAACGTCTTCAGATTTTTCACGCGGGTTTTTTCGCCACGATCACGGTCGCCGGGCGCAACAGCCGGTCACGCAATTTGTAACCCTTGCGCAACTGCTGCAGGACCTGGCCCTCGGGAACATCTTTGGATTCCTGCTGCGAAACCGCTTCGTGCAGGTTGGGATCAAACGCCTGGCCGGTCGCATCGACTTCCTCCAGGCCCGACTCGGTCAGCGCCTTTTTCAACTGCTGAAAAATCATCGCCACGCCGGTTTGCAACGACTGCGCGCCGTCGGCGGAGCTGGTTTGCGCCGCGGAAAGAGCGGCGTCAAAATTATCGAGCACCGGGACGAGCTTCTCCAGGAGGCCTTCATTCGCGTAACGAATGGCATCCTGCTTTTCGCGCGCGGCGCGTTTCTTGAAATTATCGAAATCCGCCGACGTGCGGACCAGCCGCGCCCAATGGTCATCCGCCTTTTCGGCGCGCGCCTTCAATTCCTCAAATTGCTCCGGCGTGATGGTGGCGATATCCACCGGCACCAATGGCTCGGCCGTTTCGGCGCCCTCAGCCGCTGTGTTTTCAGTATCTGTTTTCTTCATGGATACACTGCGTTCCTGTATTTAAAGGAGCCAAGTTAATCTATTGTATGGGAGCGGGCAACCCCCGTTCATTACGGAAGAGGAATTGCGGTTGGCGAAGGCGAAAGCAAGGGAAAATCCCAGTGCCGAAATCCGAAGATCTCGCTGCCGCGTCCGCCGGCGCTCGAAATTCGGATTTCTTTCGGCCTTCGGGATTCGGCCTCGGATTTACCGCACTGCCAACGCCTTGTATTCCGGCGTTTCGCGCAGCTTGGTGAATCGGCCGTCTGCCGCCAGCGTCTGGCGGATATCCTGTGCCTTGGGATCTTTTGCCAGCCGCTGGGAATTCAATTGCAGACACTTCTTCAGGCTTTCGATTGCCGCCGGGTTTTGGTCCAGCATCGCGTGCGATGCGGCCAGGTCATACCAGGCTTCCGGAGATTCCGGCACCATCCGCGTCAAGGCTTCCAGGGCGCCCTGCAACTTCGCCGGCTGTCCGAGTTTGTTGTAAGCGTCCGCGACCGACATGATCATCGGAACCGTGGCTTTCGGGTTCGCCACGACGCCGTCGAGCACCTGGTAGGCGCGGTCGGGCTTGCCAAGTTGAATCAGTTTCTGCGCCAGTTCAAATTGGTCCATGAAATTGGTCGAGCCCGGCTGGATTTTTTTTTCGAGCTGCGCCACTTCTCCTTCGAGTTGGACGCGTTGCGCCTCGATCACCGCCGGTTGGTTTTCCGAATCGATCGCCCGGAGGTTTTTGAGGAGCATCTCGAAGGACCCATTGTAAGGATCCAATCGTTGCGCCGTTTCGGCCACCGCGACCGCGTCTTTGGCGCGATGCAGGTTGACGAGCAATTGGACGTAGCGATACACCGCTTCCGGGCTGTACGGGCAGAACGCGAACGCCTGTTTGTAGGCGAAATCCGCCTCCTTCTCGATCATTTCGCGATTCGCGCCGGTTGCAATGTATTGATTCGGCATCACGCCGCCGCTCGGCGGCTGGCCGAGGCGCCAGCTATAAACTCCCGCGATGGAACTGCGCAATTTCGAGAAAGCCTTTTGCCCCTGGTCATCGCGGATGAATTTCAAATCACCTTTGAAACCCGTGTAGTCGTGGTGCATGTAAACTTTTTCCACGAACGCCGTGATGTTCGTCACCGGCGTATCATACGTGATCCAGTTGCCGATCAGGCGCTCGGAGTATTTCGACCAGAACTCGTGGTCGCGCTTCACAATGTCCTCGGTGAGCACCGGCACCGGATCGCGATTGATCTTCATGATCACGCCGAAGGGCGTGAGATTCGGGAACATCCAGTCCAGCGGGAAGCTTTCCTCAACGAAGAATTCGTTCGTCGGATTGTGATCAAAAATGACCTTCGTCAGCAGGCCGTTGATGGCCATGACCGCCACCTGTCCCGCCACCTGCACATGGCCGGCGTTGTCCACATGCACGTCTTCACCGGGCTTGAGCTGTCTCGGCTCGTTGGGATGCATCTGGTCGTGAATGATGCGCTGCTGCGCGTCTTCCATGTAATCCTGGAATGCCTTCTGCGAATCGTCCGAGCTGGGCGTGTAAATCTCCTTCGGCGGATACACGCATTCATTGCGGCGGCGCGTCTCGATGCGCGAGCCCATTTCCGTGATGGGTTTATCGAGCAAATCGTAAGCCCAGCGCGCCAGGATGTTCGTCCCGTAATATTGCGAATATTTTTCCTTCTCTTCCTTGCCGCGCAGCACTTCCTGCCAGAACGGCGAGTCGTAGTTGGTCTCCGCGCTGCGGAAATACTGGGAGCGGATGTATTGCAGGTAAGTCGGGTCCGCCAGCGCGTTTTGCGTGATGATATACACGTCCCGCCGATCGAAATTCTGGTCGAAAATCGGCTGGCATTTGTGCGGAATGAAACTGTCGCAGAAAATCATGTAGGTCGGCGCAAAACGGCCCGGGTCCGTGCCGCCGAACAGGATCGCGTTCCGCGTCATCTCCGGATAAACCATCTTGGCATTCGGCCCCTTCATCATTTCGGCGCGCACTTTCGCGTCGTAGGTGAATTTCCCATCCGGCCCCTCGACCGGCGGCGTGAACATATCGTGGCCGAACCAATAACCGAACCAGTGATTGCGTTGCTCGTTATCGAACCAATGGTTGAAAATCGAATAGCTCGGCATGATGGCAAACACGCCCAGCGTGATAATCAACGGAGCCCGGTTCCGATAAAGCCAGAGCGCCGCCAAAAAAATCAATCCCAGCGCCAGCAACAGCAACGCCGCCAGCACCGGCAACCCATAATGCGCCGGCAGGAAGGAATCCCGGATTCCGCCCAACGTTTCGTGAATGCCGCTGAGATTCCACGGGCTCTCCAGGCTCGTGAGCGCCATGATGGTTGGGATGAGGGAAAGCGCGGCGAAAAACGTCGGCACTCCGTAAGACAGCACCTTGTCTTCCTTCAAGCCCTCGCGCCAGAACAGGACCGCGCTCGCGGCCGCCAGCAGCCAGCACAAAACCTTGAAGAAACCCAGCGCCATGCCCCAATCCGCCTTGTCGAGATCGAACCGGTCCTGCGCCTGGATGATCAACATGAACACCGCCATGTCCACAATGCACAACCCGATCACCATGAAAATCCGGCGCGCGGCGGAATAATGCGTGGCCAGGTACGTCGCCAGCAGCGTCAACCCATACCCCACGAACATCGAGATGATGACGTGCGAAGACGTCAGGAACACGCGATTCAACTCGAGCGATTGCCGGTCGGACGGAAAGTTCAGCAACAGCACCAGGAACGGTCCCAGGCAGATGAAAATTGCCACGAGGCCGATGATCCACATCCGCTCGCGTTTCTTCATCTTGAGATAGAACAGGAACACCACCAGCGCGAGCAGCAGGTACAGGATGTTGAATTCATCATTCAAACCTTCCAGGTAACGCCAGATTTGCGTCATGTAAGTTCCGAAGAAGCTGGTGATCAATTGAATCCCCGCGCCCTGGCCGTGGGTCGGGGTGATTTTTTCATATTGTCCGCGCGTGATCGCGTGGATGAATCCCTCCAGCGTGCGCGGGTAACCCCATTCCATCGGCGGAACCGTCGCGCCCGCGATCGGCATATAAAGATAAAACGCCGCGCCAAAAAGCCAGGCTCCGCCGGTAATCAGTGTGTAAAGCCAGTCCTTCCCGATCGATTTTGTTTGCCGAATGAAATAGACAAAACCGGCGATGGAGGCGATGGCGACCGCGGCCAGCAGCGTCAATGCTCCCGCGCCGCTTACCTTGGGAATGTAATGCGTAATGCCGCCGAAAATGCCCAGCACCGAACCAAAGGCGGCCAGCATCAGGCCGTCGCGCGCGAACTCCACGCCTTTTTTCTTCGTCAAAATCGCCAGCCATATCCAGCCGATAATGGAAATGATGCCGATGATGTTGAAAATAACCCGCACGGGCACATTGCCCCAGAGCACCTCCGGTTGAGCCGCCACGCCACCCAGGTAAAGCAAGCTGTTCCAAAACAGCATTTCGCGTCCAATCTTGCGGTCGATGCAAACAACCATTGCTTCCATTCCCATCGCGATCACCAGCAGCGATTGGTGGTTGTTGAAGCAAATGCCGTAGAAGAAAAACGCTCCGTAAAGGTATCGGTGCTGAAAAGGCGCATACACCCAGCGCATCAGGCACAGCAAAACCGCCATGAGCGATACCACGCTCAACGGGTACACTTCCACAATCACCGCCTGGCTCCACATGTAACCGTTGAATCCAATCAGCAGGCCGGAGACGAATCCCGACACGAGGCAAATCGCATTTTCCCACCGGCGATCAAAATTTTTCAGATCGTCGATGCTCTCGATCATCATGCTGCTCCCGCGCGAAACAATCAGCGCTAACATGCCCGACGCCAATGCGCCGGCAAAACAGCCCGCCAACGCCACGCGCCACGCCACGTTGCCAATCGGAATCAGCGTCCAGAAATAGGTGAAAATCGTCCAGATCGGGTAACCGGGCGGGTGCGGGATGCCCGCGTAAAACGAGCCCGTCGCCAATTCGCCGGAATCTTCCAGCGTCATTTCCGGCGCGATCGTCAGGTAATACGCAATAAAAACGAAAACGAACGTGATGAGCATCGCCACCCAGTCGATCTGCCGGAACAAACGCGGCGGTTTGACGGGCGGCACGACGGGGGTTTCGGTTTTCGCCGGAGCCGGGCTGGTTTTGGCCGGCGTTGCGGGAGTGTTTTTGGCGGGGGCGCCTGGAGACGGTTGTTTCTTATCGTTTGGCACGTTCGATCTTTCCATTTCGGCAATTGTCAAAAAAACCCTAATTCATTCGGGCTGGCGAAAAAGGGCTAATACTAGAAGTGATTCCACTGAGGTTTGTCCACTCAAAACTGGCGGGTAAAACACTGTTGCGCCCGGGGCTGTCGCTCTTGGGAAGAATGTTGGTGTAGTTTAAGTTGCTGGAAATCAAGCCCATCATCGCCTCGCGCCGGACGGCGCTGGCCGAAAGACCGGGGTCCTTGCTCGCCACCGTCAGCGCCAGCACCAGGCACGCCGCCATCGGCGCCAGCCAGCGCAACGACAGCGCCGCCGCCTCGCGCGCGCTCTGGGGAAACAGCCGGTGCTTAATTCTCGCGGAGGGCCGGCGCGGTTGCCAGGAATGCAATTGGTTCTCCAGGTGATTCATCTCTTTCTCGTTCATACTCTTCTCCTTCCAGGCGGACTTTTAATTTCTGCAAACCGTACCGGTAGCGGCCGGCGGCGGTGTTCGGCGAAATATCCAAAACCTCCCCAATCTCCTCGAATGTCCGGCGATGCCAGATTTTCAGCACAATGACTTCGCGCTGTTCCACCGGCAATTCCGCCAGGTGGCGCATCGCCTCGCGTTCCGCGGGGCTTTCATCCGACGAACGCTCAAACCAGCGCGTGGATTCCAATTCCCGCGTCAGCCGGCGCCAGAGGGATCGGCGATAATTCAGCGCGCGATTGCGAAAACTCCGCACGCAATAATGCTCCAGCTTCGCCGGCGGCTGGGCCTGCTGCATCAAAGCAATGAAGGTTTCCTGCAAAACGTCCTCGGCTTCGGCGTGGCTCAAGCCCAACGCCCGCCCATAAAGGACCAGTTCCGCAGCCTTCGTTTCATAGAGCCTTTGGCTCCAATGTGGTGAATCGCAATTCACGTTTTTCAATTCATAGACACCGTGGGTTTGGGATTTGTATAAGAATTTTGGGGAAAGTTAAATAAGTTAAATCGGTTAAATGGTTGAATGGTTAAATGAGTTATAAATATCCCCCTCATTTGAACCGGCTTAAACTCGGCCGCAGCCCACCTTGTCAGAACTCTTAAACTCCCAAACTCCTCAACTCTTAAACTGTTTTCAGCCCCACCCAAGAAGATGCCCAACATGGAAAGTAATAAACGCCAACCCCCACGCCAGCAATCCCATATACGCCCATTGGAAGATCGGCCATCTCCAGGAATTGGTCTCCCGGCGCACCACCGCCACCGTGCTCGCGCATTGCATGGCGAAGACGTAAAAAACCATCAACGTGATGCCTAGCAGGGCCGTATAAATGGGAGTTCCGTCGGGATGTTTCTGCTGCTTCAGTGTCTCCACGAGTTCCTTTTTGGAAGCGTCCTCGTCGGAATTGCCCACGTTATAAACCGTGGACATCGTGCTCACAAAAACTTCGCGCGCGGCAAATGAGGTAATGACGCCAATTCCCATTTTCCAATCGAAACCCAGCGGCTTAATGATCGGCTCAATGGCGCGGCCAGCCATTCCCGCGAAACTGTTTCGGAGCTTCTCACCCTCGAGTTGTTTTGACAGTGATGCGATTTCAGCTAAGGCGTCGCCCTCGGAATTATTCGTCTGGGTTGAATTATTTATGGCAAGCGTGCCGTGAAAATTGAGAACTTGCTCCCAGCCCATGTGCTTGTCCGGAAAGGCTCTGTCCACTACTGCCTGCATTTTTTGGTGATAATTGTTTTCGATCGCGTGCGATCGTGGATACGTCGCCAAAAACCACAGCAAAATATTAATGCCCAAAATCACCGTCCCGGCGCGCCGCAAAAATATCTTCGACCGGTCCCACATGTGCCGCAGTACCACCCGGAGCAGGGGACGTTTGTAAGGCGGCAACTCCATGATGAGCATCGGCGTTTCGCCCTTGAGCAATGTCTTCTTGAAAAGCCACGCCATCAGCAGCGCGACGATGATTCCCAACAAATACATCGCGAGCATCGTCAGTCCCGTCAGTTTGAAAAATCCCAGCACGCGAATATTCGGAATGCACGCGCCAATCAGCAGCGCATACACTGGCAACCGCGCCGAGCAACTCATCAGCGGCGCCACCAAAATCGTCACCAGCCGATCCTTCGGCGATTCAATCGTACGCGTGGCCATAATGCCCGGAATCGCGCACGCAAACGAACTCAGCATCGGGATAAAACTTTTGCCGTGCAGCCCCACCTTGCTCATCAATCGATCCATCAAAAACGCCGCCCGCGCCATGTAGCCCGTGTCTTCCAGCAAACCGATGAACAAAAACAGCAATAAAATTTGCGGCAGAAAAACCACCACCGCGCCCACGCCCGCAATCACTCCGTTCACCAGCAGCGAATTCAAATCGCCCTGCGGAATAAGGTTCCCCGCCACGCCGCCCAGCCAATCCACCGCCGTCTGGAGCGCATCCATTGGGTAATGCGCGAACGTAAAAATGCTCTGGAACATCAGCGCCATGATCGCGATAAAAATGAGCGTGCCCCAAATCTTATGCGTCAGCACGCGATCCAGTTTATCGCTGAGCGTTTCTCCCGGCGGCATCAGCTCCGACGTGACTTCCTGCTGAATTTCCGCGATGCGATCGTAACGCCACTCAATCGGCGCGCCGCGCCAATCAATTCCTTGCGCCTCGATCCGTTTGCGCGCCGCCGCCACCGCCTCCTGGATTGCGTTTGAGTAATGTTCCTTGCTCGACGCCAGCGCCTTTTCATTGCTCAACAGCAACAGCGCCTCCGCCGTCGCCTGCAGCCGCCGTTCCTTGAACGTCTCCGCCAGCAAATCCGCCAGCGCCGTCGCCTCGATGCGGAACAATCCCGGCAATTGGCAAAACAACTTCGGCTGAGTTCCTGGGACCGCCGGCTTGTCCGTCGTAGCCTTGGCGAAGTCGGACGTCCCGCCGGCAAGTTCGCTTAAAATCTCAAAAACCTCCGTTTTCAACTCCACCAACCCCGTCCCATTGCTCGCCACAATCGGCGCCACCGGCACGCCCAGTAATTCCGAAAGTTTCTTGTCATCGATGTGCTGCCCATTGGCCTCCGCCACATCGACCATGTTCAACGCGATAATCGTCGGATGCCCCAGTTCAATCACCTGCGTCGCGTAATACAAATTGCGTTGCAGATTCGAAGCATCCACCACCACCACGATCAAATCCGGCGGTGGCAATTCCGGCAGCCGGTTCAGCAACACATCGCGCGAGATCTGTTCATCGAGAGAATTCGGGCTCAGGCTGTATGTGCCGGGCAAATCGAGCACCTGGATATGCGTGCCCGGCGGCACGCCGAGCATCCGGCCTTCCTTGCGCTCGACCGTTACGCCCGCGTAATTGCCCACCTTCGCGCGCAGACCGGTGAGCGCGTTAAAAAGCGTCGTCTTGCCGCAATTCGGATTGCCCGTCAGCACCACGTACGACGCGGCGGAAGGCTTTGCGGCAGATTGTTTTGAATTAGTGGCAGCCACAGATTTATGACTCCGAAGTACCCTTCGGAAGTCCCTCATCATAAAACAAATTCAAGGAAGTTGAATCTGCCGGAATTTGCGAAAAACTATCCCGAGCTTGCGAAATCGAAATTTGGGGCGATGCCAAACGCCTGTTAGTGGTTTTCGAGCTGGTTGAGGCGTTCACGGTGCGCGCAAGCGTCCTGGACTGCGGCAGCCCTCGGCCGCTTTTTCGAGTGGACGGAGAAAAATGGCAGAACCGATGCAAAATTTCACTGAATGAAAAAATACGCCCAGAAAGCCTCCATCCATTTGTCATAAAGAAGCCGGGAAAAGGAGACACTACGCCGGATTCACCAGAATTTGCTCCGCCTCGCTTTTACGCAGCGTGAGATTATATCCGCGAACCTTGATCTCCACCGGATCCCCCATCGGCGCGAAACGAACCAATTCCACCTTCGTGCCCACGAGCAACCCCATTTCCATGAGCCGCGCGCGGCTGCCGGCTGAAACATTGATTTGCGCCACCTTCGCGACCGTGCCGAGATTAACGGAAGTCAGTGGTTGAGGTGTTGGCATATTGGCGCTGGATAAAGTTCACGGCATTCTTAGTTCACGAACCCCGATAAAATTCTCCCTCTCCCTCAGGGAGAGGGCAGGGGTGAGGGGGAACGAATCACGAAAAGCTCACGCCGCTTTCACACTAACAGGTTCAACCAAAATCGTATTCGCCAACGCCTCGCTGATGCCCAGTCGCGCGTTGCAAACCTGGCAAATCAGGCTCGATTGGCGGCTCAACAACTTCACGATCTGCTTTTCGCCAAACCCCATTTCCCGCAACCGATCGCGCACTTCCGGCGCGGCATCCAGTTTCTTGATGCACACCACCGTGCCGGCCTTGACGCTGCTAAGCGGGCAAACCGTCGACCCGGCGCATTCGCCATCGACCACCACGCAGGGTTGCGGTTTCTTCTGTTTGCTCACTGCGGGCCAAGTTAGGGCAGAACGCGGGGAGTTGCAAGGGTTGCGTGAAGGCGGTGCGTGAAATGTGAAACGTAAAACGTAAAACGTGAAACGTGAAACGTGAAACGTGAAACGTGAAACGTGAATTCGTACCGAAGCTCCTGCCGGATTCACGCATCACGCTTCACGCCCTACGGCTCCCGCCCCACACCAGCCGCCAACGCCGGCCTCAGCCGCACCGCCTCATCCCGCCGCTCCCCCGCCTCCTTCAACCGCCCCCGCTCACGCAGGACCACCGCCCCATTGAAATACGCCCACGAATATTTCGGGTCCAATTCAATCGCCTTGTCGAACTGCTCCATGGCATCATCGGGCTTCTGCTGCTGAGCCAGAAGAATCCCTAAATTATTCCGCAGCGGAGCGCTGTCCGGATCGTAATTCAACAACTCGCTCAACTCGATCACTCCGTCATCCACGCGAATGATCGTATCGGTATCGAAAACGATGCCCTTGGTCGCGTTGGTGCTCGCGGCCTCGGTCCGCAAAACTGCTTTATAGCGCGGCACCGGATCCGGATATTTTTTCTGCGCCAACGCGTAATTCAAATTCGCATGAGCAAATTTGTTGTAGGACGTGAACTGTGCCGCGTGCCCAAAAACCGTGATGCTATCCTTCCAATAACCGAGTTGTTCATGCGTGCGAATGGAACAGGCAATCAGCGCCGCCAACCCCAGTGGTACAACAGCCTTCCGTAGGACAGGCATCCTGCCTGTCTCCATATTCCCCGGGTGCTTCCAATGGCTGAGCGCATCACCCGCCCAAACCACCACGATAAAAAGTCCAATGTAAGGAATGTACGTATAACGATCCGCCATCGCCTGGTCCCCGACCTGCACGAGTCCAATCACCGGCACCAGCGTCCCCAAAAACCAAAACCAACCCACGATGAACCACGGAAACTTCGCCCGCCACCACAGCGCCAACCCGGTGGCGATCACCAGCACGGCCAGCGACACCGCAAACAGCGCCCACGGCGTTGCCGTCGGCATCGGATAAAAAATCAGCAAATGATCCGGCCAGAACGCCTTGCCCAGATAACGTCCATAACTGCTCAGTGCGTTGACCACCCGCACCAGCACCGGAATCTCGCTCGTTTCCTTCACCGCTCCGCTGGCGGATTGCGCCGCCATCGTCAGCAGACAGCCGCAAAAGGACAGAAAAAAGAACGGAATTTTTTCCACCAACACCGGCATCCATTCCTCGCGCGGCTTGAATTGCCCCGCCGCCGTTAGGAAACGATTCAACGGCCAATAATCCAACAGCAACAGCAAACAGGGCAGGGTGACCAGCATCGGTTTGGCCATCAAACCCAGCACGAACCACAACAGCGTCAAAAACAATCGCCCGCGCGCCGGCTTCTCCACGTAGCGTGTGTAAGCGAGCAGTGTGAGCAGCAGAAAAAACGTGCTCAGCACATCTTTTCTCTCGCAAATCCACGCGGCCGATTCCACGTGGAGCGGATGCCACGCAAAAAACGCCGCCACGAACGCGCTCGGCCACAATTTCGCCGTGATCCGGGCCAGCCAGCGAAACAGCAACACCGCGTTCGCCGTGTGCAGAAAAATATTCGTGAGATGATGTCCGCCCGGGTAAAGCCCATACAGCGAGCAGTCCAGCATGTGCGAAATCCACGTCAGCGGATGCCAGTTGCTCGCGTACATCGACCAGAACGCCCAGCGGATGCCATCCCAGGAAAGGCCTTTCAGGACCGGCGGATTGTGGCAGATGTATTGGTAGTCATCCGCGAGGACAAAATCATAGTGGCCGGCCGGCCAATAAAGAAGCAGCGTCCCAATCGCCAAAAACGAACTGACGTAAAACGCCGTTTGTTTGCTCACCGGCGCGAGAGTAGGGGATGGCGTGCGCAGTTGCAACCGCCGCGTCACGGGCAGGCGAAACGGTTGAGCAAATCGACTCTTCGAAACGTGTTGCGTGTTACGTATTGCGTGAACAATTCCCAACGCTCCTGCAATAGTTCACGCAATACGCAACACGCAACACACCAGCGCAACACGTTTGACTCTCACATCCCAATCCGCCACTCTCCCCGCGCTCATGTATCGCGATAAAAAAGTGGTGGTGGTGATGCCCGCGTATAACGCAGCCAAGACCTTGCCGCGAACCTACGCCGAAGTGCTCGAACAGGGCGTCGTCGATAAAATCATCCTCGTGGACGACCAAAGCCGCGACAACACCGTGGAAGTCGCCCGCAACCTCAAAGGCATCGATGTGCACGAACACGAGCAGAACACCGGCTACGGTGGGAATCAAAAAACCTGCTATCGCCTCGCTCTCGCCGCCGGCGCGGACATCATTATCATGATCCACCCGGATTATCAGTACACGCCCAAGCTGATTCCCGCGATGGCCTCGATGATCGCCAACGGCCTGCATCCCTGCGTGCTCGGCAGCCGCATCCTTGGCGGCTACTCGCTCAAAGGGGGCATGCCCGTCTGGAAATACGTTGCGAACCGTTTCCTGACCTTCGCGGAAAATATTTTGCTCGGCGCGAAATTATCCGAATACCACACCGGCTATCGCGCGTTCAGCCGCAACATTCTGGAAAAAGTGGTGCTCACGAATAACTCCGACGATTTTGTCTTCGACAATCAAATGCTTGCGCAAATCTTCTGGTACGGCTTCACCATCGGCGAAGTCAGTTGCCCGACGAAATACTTCAAGGAAGCCTCCTCCATCAATCTGCGCCGCAGCATCAAATACGGCTTCGGCTGCCTCGGAACGGGAACCCTTTTCCGCCTCGCGAAAATGGGAATAGCCAAATCAAAGCTATTCCCGCCCCTGAGTTAGCAGGGGCCGACGTGAGGCTCTAAATTTACGGTGACCAGCGCGTTTTGTTTTTCGCGAAATGTGGATTCCTGCGCTGAATGGCCTCGAAGCACCCGATTTTCCGAAACCGTGACCAGGTTTCTCCTTCTCCCTGAGGGAGAAGGCCGGGATGAGGGGGAAGGGAACTTGATTATCGATTGACGCCCGCGCTTCTCACGCGGCGCGCCGATCGTTAATCGTAAATTACTTGGCTGCCACCGTATTCAGGCGCGCCGCCAGGCGGGACTTTTTGCGGGAAGCCATCGACTTGTGGATCACACCCGACTTCGCGGCTTTGTCGAAAGCGGAGCTCACGGCGCGCAACGAAGCGGTCGCGTCCTCTTTCTTCCCGGAAGCGAGCAGCGCCACGTATTTCTTCTCCAACTGATGCAGGCTGGATTTGATGCTGCGATTGTGGAGGCGCTTGCGTGCGCTGTTTCTCATCCGGCGTTCGGCTGATTTCGTATTCGGCATAAAATCAATATTCGGTTCTGTTAATTAGAGCGCGACACGGTAGCGGAACGACGCCACTTGTCAACGCGCTTTTGATGCACTTTTGATGGACGGACTTCCTATACACCCCGCGCTCACGTATCGAACGTCCCTTGTAGCACAGGCGTCCTCGCATACGAGTTCAGGCACCGTCCCGGTGCCTGATCAACGATCCCTCAATGATACTTTGCTTTTACAGCACTCGCCGCATCCTCTGCGCCTTTGCGTTTTTCCGGAACGCGGCGGCAACTCTTATCAAAACCCGATCGAAAACAGTTTCAACCCCTCATGCCCACTGTTCCCGTGATCAGGACTCCCGCCTAATTCCGGGCTCCGATCCTCCACCAGGTTATCCCACCCCAACCCATATTCCGCTGGCGCCGCCGGATCAATCAGTTGCAGCTTGTTATCGCTCTTGAGGAATTGCACAAACATCCCGTCGTAAGTGACATTTCCCTGCCTGATCTCATTCGGCTTTTCGGCCTGGAGAGTGAATAGATTTTGATCCCAGTTGTCCTGCAACAACCCGCGGCGTATCTGCGACTGCATCGTGTCAGTTTCGCCTGCGGATTGGGCATAGCCAGTGAGACTGCCCAACAACACCGCGAAAATGAGAAACTTTTTCATAACATTCCTTTCTGTTTCTCCTCCGCAGTACCCTCGGCCCACCCCGCGCAAAGTCAATGAGGGATGTGTCTCATCAAGACCCCAAAACTGCCCCGTTTCGTAGCACCATCGCGCGGAAACATTCAAGTGCTTCGGCGAAAGGACCGGGATTTTCCCGAGGCGCCCCGACTTGATAGGGGAATGTGCGCCAGAGAAATGCATTTTATTCCCCTGGCCATCATTTTCTGACTCTTGAGTCCCGCGAAAATTTCCTTCGCTGTTCAGATGATCGTTGTCGAGGTTTTCGGTTTCACGAGGTGGAAATACTTTTTCATTCCCTTTTTCCTCCGCACGATTCATTCTGGCACTTGTATTGCTAATTTTTTAGGGTTTCAAAACCAGACTGAAAGCATGGAAAAGCCGTTGCGCATATTGCACCTCGAAGACGACCCGGACTTCGTGGCGCTCGTGGCCGACATGCTGCGCGAGGAAGGGTTGCCTGCGGAAATGACTTCCACGCAGAATTTTCAGAGCTTCATCTCCGCCCTCAACGAAAACCGGTTCGACCTCATCCTCGCCGATTATTCGCTGCCCACCTGCAACGGCCTGCAGGCCCTGCACGCCGTCCGCGAAAAGGATCCCAACACCCCCTTCGTCCTCATTTCCGGCACCATCGGCGAACACGCCGCCATCGAGTGCCTCCGTTGCGGCGCCACCGATTACGTCCTGAAAAACAAGCTCGAGCGCCTCGCCCCGACCGTCCGCCGCGCCGTGAAGGAAGCCGAGGAACGCCAGCATCGCACCCGCGCCGAAACCGAACTCATCCGCCGCGAAAAATATTTCCGCACGCTCACCGAGCATTCGCTCGACGTGCTCACCATTCTCGATGGCCAGGGGAGATTCATTTACAACAGTCCCTCATTGAAAACCGTGCTCGGTTTCGAGCCGAAGGATGTCTCCGGCCAGGTCGCCTTCGAACTCGCGCACCCGGAGGATTTGCCCGGAGTGCTCGCCGCGTTTCAAAGCGCGCTCGAAAACCCCGGCAAAGTCATCATCCACGAATTCCGCTGCCGCCATCACGACGGTTCCTACCGTTACCTGGAAGTCGTCGGCCAGAATCGCCTCAGCGATCCGGACATTGCCGGCGTGGTTCTCAACTCGCGCGACATCAACGACCGCCGGCGCGCCGAGGAACGCTGGCGCGAGGGCGAAAACCAATATCGCGTCATCTTTGAAGGCAGCCCCACACCCATGTGGATCGTCGACTTGGAAAGCTACAAATTCCTCGAGGTCAACGAAGCCGCCATCCAGCACTACGGCTACACCCGCGACGAATTCATGTCCCGCTCCACCCGCGACATCCGGTCCGGCGGCGAAACCGAGCGCTACAATAAATACATCGAAAACGTCGTCAAACTCGGCCCGGATACTTCCGGACGCGCCGGCTTGTGGCGCCATCAGAAAAAGAACGGCGAAACCCTCGATGTCGAAGTCAAATGGTCCAAAATCACGTTTCGCGGCCGGCCCGCGGCATTGATCATTGCGCATGACATTACGGAACGCAAACGCGCCGCCGAAGCCCTGGAGAAAAGTGAAGCCAGCCTCGCCGCCGCGCAGCGCATCGCCCATGTCGGCAGTTGGGAACTCGACCTCAAAAATCTCGACGACATCTTCTCCAATGAAGTGCGCTGGTCCGATGAAACCTTTCGCATTTTTGGGTTTACGCCACGCCAGGTTCCCGTCAGCAACGATCTTTTCTTCCGCATGGTCCACGCGGATGACCGCGCCCGCGTCTCCAGCGCGGTGGTTGAGGCCTTGAAAAAACGCGAACCATACGATCTCGAACATCGGATTATTCTGGCCAACGGCGAAGAGCGCTATGTCCGCGCGCAGGGTGAATTCGTTTTCGATGCGGACCGCAACCCGATTCAGATGCGCGGGATTATCATGGACATCACCGAGCGCCGGCAATTGGGCGAGCAATTGCGGCAATCCCAAAAGATGGAAGCCATCGGCCAGCTCGCCGGCGGCGTGGCGCACGATTTCAACAATATCCTCACCGTCATCCACGGCCACGCGTCGCTCTTGCTCGTCGACAAAGGCATCAGCCCGAACGCCACGCGTTCCGCGCAGCAAATCGCCCAGGCCGCCGAACGCGCCGCCGGGTTGACGCGCCAGTTGCTCACCTTCAGCCGCCGCCAGGTCATGCAGCCAAAACGGCTCGACCTCAACCAGCTCGTCAGCAACATGACCCTGATGCTCGGCCGCATCCTCGGCGAGGACATCGCCTTGCAATTGAAATATTGGACCGAGCCGGCTTACATCAAAGCCGACGCCAGCATGATCGAGCAGGTCCTGCTGAACCTCGTCGTCAACGCCCGCGACGCTATGCCCAAAGGCGGCCAGCTCGCGATTCGCATCACCACCGCCAAGGCCGACCCGAATTATCGCCAATACCAGCCCGAATCGCGCGCCGAGGATTTCATCTGCCTCACGGTCAAGGACAGCGGGTGTGGCATCGATCCCGAAACGCTTCGCCGCATTTTTGAACCGTTCTTCACCACCAAGGAAGTCGGCAAAGGCACCGGCCTCGGGCTCGCCACCGTTTACGGCATTGTCAACCAGCACCAGGGCTGGATCGAAGTCGACAGTGAAGTCGGCCGCGGCTCAACCTTCCGCGTGTTCCTGCCGGTTGCCGGCGATGCGACTCCGGCAGAAAATGGCAAGGGCTCGCAACCAGCGCGCGGCGGTCACGAAACTATCCTCGTCGTCGAAGACGAATTCGCCGTCCGCGAACTCGTCTGCAGCGTCCTCGAAGGGCAGGGGTATAACATCCTCTCCGCCGAAACCGGCGTCAAAGCCCTCGATGTCTGGGAAGAGCATAAAAAGAAAATCGATTTGCTCCTGACCGACCTCGTCATGCCCGATCGCTTGAACGGCCGCGAACTCGCCGAAAAACTCCGCGCCGAACGCCCCAAGCTCAAGGTCATTTTCACCAGCGGTTACACTGCCGATGTCGTCGGGAAAGACTTCGTCTCGCAACAGGGCCTGCATTATCTTCAAAAACCCTACGATCCCCAAAAACTCGCCGCTGCCGTCCGCAACTGCCTCGACGGCAAGGCGGATTAGGACAGCATTCCTGTTGGAAGTTGGATGTTCCCGGGTTCATGGGGGAGAGGTGGCGCTCAGGGTTCAGGGGCGAAGCTTCGATTTTATCCCGAAATTCATTTTCTGTCAGGCGACGGCGGAAGCGCAGCGAGGACTTCCCGTCCTCGTTTCAACTCTCGATGCCCTCCACCACAAACACTTCTCTAACGTTAAACCACCGCCGTCGCTCCCAGCCTGCCTTGGATGAGCCACCCTTAATCCAACCTTCTGGTTTTCACAAAATGTCTGGCGTTCGCAGTCGCTCCGATTATGATGAGCAGACCAGATGCCCGTGCCGAAAAAGAGAATTCTCGTAGTGGATGATGAACCCTTTGTTTGCGACGCTGTTAAAATGATGCTCGCATTCGATGGGCATGACGTCGTCACCACCAACGACGCCAAGGAAGCGCTGGGAATTTTCGATCCGGACAAGTTCGACGTCGTCATTACCGATTACGCCATGCCCGGCATGAAAGGCGACGAACTCGCCGCGGCCATCAAGGCGAAAGCTCCCCACCAACCGGTTGTCATGATCACCGCCTACGCCGAGATGCTGCAATCCTCCGGAAAAAAACTCGCCGGCGTTGATTTCCTCATCAGCAAACCGTTTCTTCTCGAGCACCTGCGCGAGGCGATTTCCAGCGTGGTTCCTAACGCCAAATCCAAGGGCGGGGGAAAATCCAGTTCCAAGCAGGGCTAACTCAGTAGGTCTTCTTCCGTAATTTTCCCGGCGCGATTTTGCGTACTTTACCCCAATTGTTTTGGGGCAAAATTGCGCGCATTATCTTGTCAACAGGAACCAAAACGGAAGCATGCACGCCGATACTCTCACCATCCACGAAGCCGGGGGCGCCTCAACCGCAAATCCACCCAGCCAGAACCCTTCGCATCCGTCCTGGCTCAAGCAACTCGGCCAATGCGCCATGGTTGCCGCGCTTGCGACCGCCAGTTATTTCTTAATCACCCGTTACGTCCTGCAATCCGTCCAGGTCATGGGCACCAGCATGCTGCCGACCCTGCACGACTCCGATCAATATTTTCTCAATCGCTGGGTTTACGACTTCCGCGCTCCGCGCCGCGGTGAAATCGTGGTCCTGCGCGACCCGACCGATGGCGCCTATTGCGTCAAGCGGGTCATCGCGCTCCCCGGCGAAGCCGTCGCGATCAAAAACGGACGCCTCCTCGTGAACGGCAAGGAATTGCCTGAACCGTATCTGCCCTACGGCGTCAAAACCTTCACCCCCGAAGCCGTCCAGGACGTTAAAATTGATTGCGGCAAAAACAGCTACTTCGTACTCGGTGACAACCGGAATAACAGCTACGACAGCCGCTTCTACGGCCCCGTCACCCGCCAGAACATTCTCGGCGTGGTGATGCGCTGAGCGCAGTCGAAATTCAGCGACGATTTCGTGCGCTTATAGGGTTCGGTAAAACTCCAAATCCCAAGCTCCAAGCTCCAGAGGAATCTCAAATCCCAAGCTCCAAAAGCGCCGGCAGATATAAATTTGGTGTTTGAAGTTTGGAGTTTCTCTGGAGCTTGGATGTTGGAGCTTGGAGCTTTTCGTGGACAATTTAACATTGCCCCCAATCATCAGTATTGCTATCTTCCCGTTCCGTGGTTGTAGGGCATTGATATGAGAATTCTCCTTCAGCAGAAGGATAGCGGTTTATACTTCAGAGATATAGAGTCGTGGGATCCAAACCCTTTCGAGGCGATGGATTTCCTCAGTTCCACGGCTGCCATCGATTTCTGCGTCGCCAACAAAATCTCCAACGTCCAACTCGTCCTCAAATTCGAAGAGCAACGCTACGACATCGTCATGCCCGTCCAGATCCAGACCAGCGAACCCCCGGAATCATCCCGCAAGACTGCGTGATACTGAGCCGCGGCCCTGTGGGTTAGGCATGCAGTGGGCGGTTGAGTGGGCTCGTACGGGTTCAAACCTTTTGGATCAAGGCGCGGGTTCAACCGACGGATGAAGGTCAATCTTTACCGCTGGCTCAGTTTTGGTGGTCACAGTTACGTCGACGGAACCGACATAAGTAAGTCGTTGAGGAATCCAGCGGTCGCCATATTGCGGTTCGTCATCGGGAACCCGCTCGGATTGAGGTGCTTTGTCCCATCCATACACTTCCGCCATTAACGTATAATTCCCCGGCTCCAGGAGCGCGGTTTGGAACACGCCATTCGTATTCAGGAACACCGCATCGTAGAATTCCAGAGTATTGGTTTTGAAGTCATTTGGGTTGCGGATGGCATTTGCCGGGCCGACGTACAGGAACGCCCCGGCCGAATTGGTAATGCCTTCCAGGCCTCTCACTTGTCCTTGAATACGCTGGCCTGCCGAACGAACCAGGTTCACGTGTTGTGTTCGACCTGGCTCAAGAACAATTTTCTGTGAGTCCAATTGCACGAACTTAAACGGGTCGCCATGGATGAAGGCATATTCGTGACCGACCGTCCCGCCATCCTTGATGCGGGAGAAGTCGTAACTGCCGGGCAGGAGATTCGTCAGGACCGTCTCGCCGCCGTTCGAAACTTTTCCATACGGCTTCAAGGTGACGTATTTCCAGAGCGGCTGTTCCAATCCGTTTGTGTGCAGTGTGAGATTGAAATCCGTCTGCGCAACGTCTCCCGGAATGTCATAGTGGACAATCAAGGTGGCTGGGTTGGGAAGTGTGATTTGCATTTCCCGTCCGGAGACCTCGGTCTGCACCGGTTCGACCATCTGCCCGTCGGCGGTCACGACGATGACCCGCGTTTGGGTTCCAGCGGCCCCCCGCAGGGCAAAGTGCCCACTCTGATCGGTGGTGGCAAAAGTGTGCGCCCAATTCGTGATGCTTCCCGAAGACATGACCGGGCCAAATCGCACATAACCGAGATCGAGCGGGGCGAGATACACCGTGGCGTGTGCCACCGATAATCCGGCGTGATCAAGAACCACACCGCGCAATTCTTCACCCCGCTTCATTCGCACCTGTAGCTTGGCGGTTCGTCTGGACGCAATGATTTCCTGCCGGGTAATCGTTTGCGGCACATAACCGGCGCCCAGAAAGCGCACCGCGGACCCTTCTTTCTGGTTCCATAGCAGGAAACGACCGTCCGGCGGTTCGCCTTCAAAGCCTTCGTTCCAGATTATTTCGTCGGGTTTGTCCGGGTTCACTTTGCCGGTCTGAATCATTAAATCCCGGATGGGAGATCCCGTTAAGTCGTCCACGGCGGTTCCAGCAATGTCAACGTAATTGGCTTGGATGAGCTCGAGACTCACGAGCGGTGTGGGGTCGGCGGTAACCGTGACCTTGGCCACCGCCAAATAGTCGGGATTGCTGTTCGGAGACGGCATGCCGAGGGATGAATCTTCCGGCGGATACACATCGGCAACGACGGTGTAAGTTCCCGGGCTCAACATCGCGGTTTTAAATGTTCCGTCGGCGCCGAATTGTGAAACGTCAAACGTGCGATACTTATATTCGTTCTGCGCATTTCGCGAACGTTGCGGCCAGGGTAATCCGGTGGCATCGCCGGATTTGACGAAAATGTTACCGCCGGACGCCTTGGCCGTGTCGAGTCCGAGGACTTTCCCGCGAATGCGCTGGCCGTTGGTCCGCACCATGTCCGCGTGCGATGTCTGGCCTCCTTCAACCTCGATGACCTGCTGTTCGGTTTCCGCTCCATGCTCCGCTTCATTCTTCCAGCGTCTGAAATGATAAGTGCCGGGCGCGAGATTTGTCAGCGTCGTGACGCCGCCGTTGCTGACAGTCAATGACAGCCCGAAACTGAGGTTGGTCCAGAGCGCCATATCCTTGTTCGTCATCATGAGATACACCTCCGGCTTTGCCTCCGCTGAGTCTCCCGAAATATCGTAACGCACCATCAATGCTCCCGGCTTGGGGAGGGTGATTTTCATATCCGATCCCGTTCCGGCTTGAACCGCGGGCCAAAACATCTGGTGGTCAGGGGAGAGAACGATGACTCGAGTTGCGCTCGGGGCGCGCAGCGTGAAATGTCCGGTGGCATCAGTATCGGCGGAACTGCCCTGAAACGCGCCATACTGGGGCTGGCCGTTCATCAGCCAGAGCCTCTGTCCGGCGGGGATCAGAACCTGCAGGCCGGGCACTGGACGCCCTTCGGCATCCATCACCATCCCTTCAAGGGTGCCGCCATCCTGACCCCGCGTGACTGTCGCCGCCAGAAGGAGAAGCCACGCGCATAATGTTGTTTTCATATAACGACAGGGACTATCTCCGGAAATTGATTAAAACTTAAATGGAATTGGATACCTCTGCAACCCTCGTGGCGGGTCGAAACCCCGATAATCCTTGAAAATCAGGTCGCGTCTGTCCTTCACTCAGATTACTTGCGGAATCCTCGCCTCCCGCTATCCTGTCAACCATGACAGCGAAACAAGTTGACGTGAAAAATCATACGCGGATTGCGGAACTCGGCCAGCGCGTCTTGAACGGCGGCGAGTTGAACCGCGAAGAAGCGCTCTTCCTCTTCCAGCTCGAAGAGTCCGCCGATATCTACGATTTGCTGTCCTGGGCCAACCGCGTCCGCGAATCATTCAAGGGCAACAAGATTCACCTCTGCTCCATCGTCAATGCCAAGGCCGGCGCCTGTTCCGAGAACTGCAGCTTCTGCGCCCAATCCTCCTTTTACCAAACCGGCTCGCCGAAATACGGATTTGTCGACCCCGAACCCGTGGCCGAAGCCGCCGTTGAAGCGAACAAGAACGGCGTCACCGCCGTCGGCCTCGTCGCCGCGTGGAAAGGCCTGAACGAAGGCCCCATGCTCGACGAAGTCTGCGCGCGCATCAGCGAAATGAAAGCCGGCGGCAAAACCCGCCCCGACGCTTCGCTTGGCATCATCAAAAACCAGAAAGTCGCCGACCGTTTGAAAGAAGCCGGCCTGGAATGCTACGGCCACAATCTCGAAAGCTCCCGCCGCTTTTTCCCGAACACCTGCACCACGCACACCTTCGATGACCGCCTGCAAACCATCGGTTACCTGAAAAAAGCCGGCATCAAAATTTGCTCCGGCGGCATTATCGGCATGGGCGAAACCCGCGAAGACCGTTGCGACCTCGCGTTCACGCTCAAGGAAATTGGCGCCAACGTCGTCCCCGTGAACATCCTCAATCCCATCCCCGGCACGCCGTTCGAAAAAAATACGCCGCTCCAACCGCTGGAAATTCTCAAGACCATCGCCTGCTTCCGTCTCATTCTGCCGCGCCAGGAAATCATGGTCGCTGGCGGACGCACCGTGAACCTGCGCGACATGCAAAGCATGGTGTTCATGGCCGGCGCCAGCGCGTTGATGGTCGGCAACTATTTGACCACGCTCAATCAGCCCGTCGAAAAAGACCTGCAAATGCTCAAAGACCTCGGCCTTGACCCCAATTGGGACAACCACGGCTTCACCGACCAGGAAGAGGGCGGCTGCGGTTGCGGTTCAGGAATGTGTGAGACGGAAACTGCTGCCGTTTAGCCAGCAATTTTCCAAGAAACTTCCCAACTACATGTGGCCCGGGAAGCGTCCGACAAAGGAGCATCAAATTCGCGAGAATGTGGCCAAGCTTGCGCCAATCCTCAGCGCCGTGAACGGGACCCCGCAACCCATGAATTGCAGCACCTCGTTGTTGCACAAACTCCTTTTTCGAAGGAGTATTTGCAACGCGCTACGTGCACCAGATAAGGTTTTGCCTCATCATGAGGATCTTTTGTAAAAAATGGGTTTTGTTGGTCCTTGGATTTCTCTGCGCAGTTGAGGTTTTTCCGGCCGCAGCACAGGTGGTCCTCACTGACAGCTTTAACAGCAATGTCAATTATCTCACCAACGGGATAGTCGGCACGATTTGGGACGGTGTCTATCTCGGCGCGGGTGAATTTGCGAACGAACTGACCTTCGGCCCGGGTTTTACTTCCCAATGTGATGCCAATATTACGGCACCTTCCACGCTCACGGTTCAGTCGAGCGTACCGCATGGGAAAACGCCACAGATGACGGATTTTACCTCTTCAAGGTTGTCGCGGGGGATTTTTCCGCAACAGTGCACGTGGTGTCGCCATTCAACAACTCCCAATACAACACGGCGGGGTTGCAAGCCCGTGCTTTCGGCGCGGGTGGCAATCCTTCGCCTAACGGACTGGAAAACTACGTTTCGTGGACGCGCTTCGATGAAACCTTCGGCCCTAATAGTAAATGGGCCAATTACCTTCGCAGCGAAACCAATGGCGTGGTGAACCAGATCAATCCCGGCGACTATCCTAATGCCGACTATTGGCTCAGGATGGACCGCGTGGGCAACGTTTTTCACTTTTTTCAGAAGTCGAGTTTTGCCGATGCGTGGGTTCTCAAAAGTTTTCCCGCGTTGGGGAACGGGCCGGATCTGGTTCGCAATGATCTGGCCGGGTTGCCATTGCAAGTCGGCATCATCCACGCCACCTTCAACGGTTTGCAGGAAGTTCAATTCACCGATTTCAGCCTGATCGTTTCAAATTTGACGCCGATAGCCGCGCCGGCTCCGGCCACGGGTTTGTTGTGGACTACGAACACGCAGGGCGGTGTGAATATTTCCTGGAACCCCGGAACGGGAAGCGTCGGCAGCCTGGTGGTCGTATGGACAGGCGATACCGTGATCAAGGAGGCGCCTGCCGCTGGCATCAGTTACCACGGCAACACTGCTTATGGTTTGGGTGACACGCTGCCAGCGAGGAATTACTTTGTGGCGTATTCAGGCGGGGGAACCAACGCGGTCCTTGCCAATTTGACCGCGGGGACCAATTACACTGTGGCGGTGTATTCCTACGCCGGTTCTGGCAGTTCGCTTTCGTATTCCCACACACCCGCGGTCGGCAGCTTTACTGCGCCCGTGCCCGGCCCAGAGGCGTTGATGATTGGCGCGAGCCTGCAGGGTACGAACGTGCTGCTAACCAACAACGCCATTCCCGGAAAATGGTATTGGGCGCAATACACTGATTCGCTAAATCCATCGAATTGGCAGAACGTCGGCCCGTATGCGTTGCCTGCCGCGAGTTCGGTCTTTATGTCAGTACATACAAACGGAGTGACACCGGCGTCGCGTTTTTATCGAATGCGGCAGTTTGATCTTCCGCCGGAGGGAAATAATCTCGCACTGAACGCCCTCCCGACAACTTCCTACGTCTCGCCTTGGGAAAATCTTTACGCCATTGATAACGGCTATCAGCCGGCCAATTCTGAGGATCACAGTCAGGGCGGCTACGGCAACTACAATAAAACTGGGATTCAATGGGTGGAATACGATTGGAGTTCGCCGATCAACTGCGACGTGATTGAGGTCTACTGGTGGCAGGACGGACAGGGTATTTTTGCACCGAATTCATGCAGCCTCCAATATTGGAATGGCTCCAGTTTCGTGCCCGTCAACAATCCCGTCGGTTTGGGCGTGGCTCTGGACCAATTCAATACCACGACATTTTCTCCCGTCACAACGACGAAGCTGAGGCTTCTCTTTCAATCCGACATTGCCGGTCATTCCACTGGGATTCTTCAGTGGCGCGTTTACGATGCCGGAGGTTCACCAACGAATTGGCCTGGACCGGCCACGGATTCGCAGTTTGTGGTAAAGGCTGCGTCGGGCGCGCTCGTCAGCCTGGCTCACGCGCAAGACGTCGTCGCCACCGAATATCTTGCGGGCAGACTCGGCGATGTCACCCTCAATTACCGCGAGTCGGGGACCAATTGGATCAAAGCCCAAACCTCCGCGCTCGCTACCGGCAGCGGCGGGACCTTCGGCTGGAGCCCGAACGGTTTGACGTATGGAGCCAATTACCGAATCACCAATAGTGGCGCCGCGGCATTCGCGTTGGGTTCGACCATGGATTTCTCAAGTAACAACGCCATCCTATGGACAATAAATATCACCAACCTGTCCGGGCAGAATTTGGTCGTTGGAGATCTGGCCCTGCCCCTGCCAATGAACACCGACATCATCTCGGAAAGCCTCAATGTTCTTAAGCACAGCTATATAGAGGGAAATGGTTCATTCCTCTACTGGATGCGTCCCGACGGCTCGGGACCTTATCTCTTATTGACGCCGCTCGAAAATACCCGATTGGAATATTGGGATACGCAGGCTCCCGGCACGCAGACTTTTTTTACGGAAACACTGGGCGGTTACGAAGTTTTTGTCCACTCCTACGCCGCCGCTGCAGCAGCTGCGGCTCAATACCCGGATGTCACCACCAGGGACCAGCGATGGCGTCAGCCCAATACCCTGCTGACGCTCGCACCGGGCCAATCTCAAACGTACGGGTTCAAGTTTCAATGGGTGAATGATTACGACGCCCTCCGCCAGGCGCTCGTCGACGACGGCAGCATCGAAACGCACGTCGTTCCCGGGATGACCGTTCCCACCAATCTGTTTGCGGAAGTTGCGTTGCGCACGACACAGAACATCAGCTCAGTCACGGCCGAATTTCCCACCCAAACGCAAATCACATTTTTGGGTGCCACCAACGCAAATGCCAAAGGGCCATATCAATTATATAAAATCCAATTCAATCAACTCGGTGAGAACATGCTGACGATCAACTATGGTGATGGACAGACGACGTATCTCGAGTTCTTTGTCACCGAACCGGTTGAAACGCTGATCAAGAAGCGGGCGTCATTTTTGGCCGGCCACCAGGTCATCAACACCAACGTTTGGTACAATGGCCTATTCGCCGAGTGGAATATGAACGATCAAGTCATGCTGACGCCGGACAATCACGACACCCTCAGCGGCTTTGTGGTGTACGAAATCGCCAGCGATGATCCACTGGAATCGCGGCCCGCCTACCTCGCGACCAAGGAAGCCGTTTACCCGCTGCAAGCCGAAGTTTCGGCGCTCGACTATTTTCTCAGTAATTATGTTTGGGGTGGGCTTCAGCGCACCACCAACGAGAGCCAATCCTACGGCATTTATAATATTCCGGATTGGCACACGCTACGGACGCAGGATAACTTGAACTTGAGCCGTGCCTACGATTACCCGGATATGGTGGTCACCTATTACGGAATGTACGAGGTCGCGCGATTCCATCCCGAAATCACCACCGCGCTCAGTGCCCAGGAATATCTTCAACGTGCGTGGGGCACCGCGGTGGCTCAATACACCGTGGCGGGCGGCACGCAGGCCACCCAAATCGGACTGATGAACGAAAGGATTACGCCGTCGGTGATCACCGCCCTTCAAGCCGAAGGCGTGACCAACCAGGCCTCCATCCTGCAAGATTACTGGGATCAAAAGGTCAATTTCTTCGTGACCGGCAGCCCGCAGCTTTTCACATCCGAATTCCCCTTCGACACCAGCGGGTTTGAGACGCAAGAGGAATTGGCTTCGTATGCACTGCGTCACGCCGGTTCCAACCCAACCTTGGGCTCAGCCAATCCGCTGGCGTTTATCCAACAATCGCGGCAATTCATGTCCAACGAAATCAACGCCAACTTCTTCACGCGGGGCTATCCGGAGACTGCCTATTATCTCAACGGTAGTGATTACCGCGCTTTGGGCAGTGATACGTGGTTGTTGAGCAATATGGCGCAGATGGGCGGCTGGGCTTTGCTTGACTATGGACTCAACTACGCAACGAATTCCACGGACTACCTTCGTTTGGGTTACGCGTCCATTCTCAGTGCCTGGGCTACCGTAAACTCCGGAACGCCCGCCTCCAATTACGGCTTTTGGTACCCCGGTTTGGCGAACGATGGTGGAGCTGGGGATGGATTCGAACCGTCCCCTTCGAATGTGACCTGGCTCGGTCAACCGATGGATCGCGGCCTCTGGTATTATTGCGGCGAGGGCAACCTCGGCTTTTGTGGTGCGGTGCGAGGAGCCGCAACCATTCTCGCCGACGATCCGATCTTTGGCCGGTTTTGTTACGGTGGAACGTGGCAATCCACTTCGACAAACCTTCAGATTATTCCGTTGGATGGAGTGCGACAGCGCTTTCATGCCGTGATCGACGGAGGCGCTTTGCACCTGTCCGTTGACACCGATCAGTTTGCGTCCGGACAACCCATCTTGCTACAACCAGACTTGTCCTCAGTCAGTTTTACGTTGGAAACCCACAATCCGTCGGCCCACACCGCCCGGTTGCATCTCAGCGGTATCGCTGGAACGTACACCTTGGGCAGCACCAGTGGCACAATCACAAACCTGATTGTGGTGGCTGGCCAGGAGACTTTCTACGACCTGCCTGTTCCCGCCAATGGCGGGCTGACCTCCTTTGTTATAAGCAGATGACTGGGTGGAAGGTGAGAGCAGAACCGCGGGCTTCTTTTCGCAGATTCAAAGAGCTGCTAAATTTGCGTTTCACTCCTAACTAGACGAAACGCCCCGCTTCACTTAAGTTTTCCGCATGTCGAAGTCCGCCCGGCCCAGTGAAGCGGCCAAAAACGGCAACGTCCCATTCGAAGATGCACTGAAGAAACTCGAATCCATTGTGGAAGCAATGGAATCCGAGGATTTGCCGTTGGAAACGCTTTTGGCGAAGTATGAAGAGGGCACGCAATTGGCCCAGGTTTGTCGCGCCAAGCTGGCCGAAGCGGAACTTAAAATTGAACAGCTCGAAAAAAATGCCGCGGGTGAACTAAAATTAAAACCCGCACCGCCGGAATTATCAGAAGAATAATATGAGTGGTATCCTGGAAAAGGTTGATCAGCCCAAGTACGTCAAGCAACTGTCGCTCGACCAACTCCGCCAGCTCGGCGAGGAAATTCGCTACGAGTTGATCACGGTGCTGGCCAAAAACGGCGGCCATCTGGGCCCCAACCTCGGCGTCGTCGAACTGACCCTCGCGCTCCATCGCGTTTTTGATACGCCCAAGGACAAATTCGTCTGGGACGTCAGCCACCAGGTCTACGTCCACAAGCTGCTCACCGGCCGCAAAGATCGCTTTCACACCATTCGCACCACGGACGGCTTGAACGGCTTCGCGCTCCGCACCGAAAGCCCCCATGATTCCTACGGCGCCGGTCACGCCGGGACTGCGCTCTCCGCCGCACTCGGCATGGCTGCCGCCCGCGACAAAAAGGGCACCAACGAAAACGTCGTCTGCATCTTCGGCGACGCCGCATTGACCAACGGCGTGTCGTTCGAAGCGCTGAACAACATCGGCCACACGACCAAAAAATTCATCGGCATTCTCAACGACAACGAGTGGAGCATCGCCAAGAACGTCGGCGCCATCGCCACGTACCTCAACAAACTCATCACGCATCCTTCCTACAACAAGCTCGCGAAGGATTTTCAAGGCTTCCTGCGCCGCCTGCCCAAAGGCGAACTTGCCCTCAAACTCGCGCACAAAGCCGAGGAAGGGTTCAAAGGCGCCATCAACGACGTCGGCCTGCGCCAGACCAATGCCACCATCGATTCCGACGGCCGTGGCGGCTTCGGTAGTCCTGTGTTATTTGAGGAAATGGGCGTGCGCTATCTCGGCCCCATCGACGGTCACGATTTGCCGCTGCTCATCAGCACGCTGGAATTCGCCAAGACCTGCGACCACCCGATCGTCATTCATATCCTGACGCAAAAAGGCAAAGGCTTCGACGCCGCGCTGAAATCTCCCGAAAAATTTCACGGAACCGGCCCGTACGACATTCGCACCGGCGATTCCCCGCCCACCAAAGCCGGCTCCCCGCCGAATTACCAGGACGTCATGGGCCAGACGCTCGTGAAGATGTGTCAGAAAGACAACACGCTTGTCGGCATCACCGCCGCGATGCCCAGTGGCACCGGCCTGAAGCATCTCGAAAAAACCATGCCGGATCGCTATTACGACGTCGGCATCGCGGAAGAGCACGCGGTCATTTTCGCCGCGGGCATGGCCACCATGGGTTTGCATCCGGTCGTCGCCATTTACTCGACGTTCCTCCAACGCGCCTACGACTGCATCCACCACGACGTCTGTCTGCAGGACCTGCCGGTGATTTTCTGCATGGACCGCGCCGGTCTCTCCGCGAACGACGGCCCCACGCATCACGGTTTGTTCGATATCGCCTACCTGCGCTGTCTGCCGAACGTCATCGCCATGGCGCCAAAAGATGAGGATGAACTCGTCGACATGATGTTCACCGCCTCGCACGAAAATCATCCCACGTTCATCCGTTATCCGCGCGGCGCGGCCGAGGGTGTGCCCATCAAGGACCAGCCCAAGGTGCTCGAAATCGGCAAAGCCGAAGTCATCCAGAATTTCTCCAACTCCGGCAAACGCAAAGTCGCGCTCTTCGGCCTCGGCAATCTCAATTCCATGGCCTGCAAAGCCGCCGCCCAACTCATCAACGAAGGCTACGACTGCGCCGTCATCAACCCGCGCTTCACTAAACCGCTGGACGCCGGCGCGCACGAATTCTTCGGCAAAGCGGCTGACGTCGTCGTCACATTGGAAGACCACGCCCTTGCCGGCGGCTACGGCTCCGCCGTGCTCGAACTGTTCAGCGAAAAAGCGGTCACCACGCCCCTGGTCCGCATCGGCTGGCCCGATCAATTCATCGAACACGCCTCGAGCCAGGACGAATTGCGCAAACGCTACGGCCTGACCGTCGAAAACATCATCGCCAAAGTCAAAAGCCAGTTCGCCGAACCCGCGACTGTGACGCGGCTGATTGAATTGGCGTAATATTTCGGATATAATCTGTTTATGACTGTCACTTTGACGCCTGAACTGGAGCAGTTTATTGCAGAGCAATTGAAGACTGGTCATTACCAGTCAGCTGATGATTTGATCACGCAAAGTGTCGGAATGTTGCGGGCACAAGAATCCTTCATCGAAAGTCATAAAGCGGAACTGCGCGAGAAAATTGCTATTGGCCTCGACCAAATCAAAAAAGGGCAAGTGGTTGACGGGCGGGCGGCGATTCAGAGTTTGCGGGAAAAATTGCGAAGACGAGAAGCGGGCAATGGATGAAGTCCTTTCATCTTTCAACTGCAGCCAATCTCGATATTGAGGAGATCGCAAATTATATTTTCGATTTAAATCCAGTCGCTGCGTATCGCTTTCTGGATGATCTCGACGAGACGTTTGAACTGCTGGCCGATTTTCCGTTGATTGGCAGATTGCGGCCGGATCTGGCGACGGATGTCCGATCTTATCCCGTTGGCAACTATCTCGTTTTTTACGTTCCTGCCGGTAACGGCATAGAAATCACGCGTGTAATTTATGGTGGTCGTGACTTAACCAAGGCTTTTAAACGATGACGAACGGCCATTTTCTTTCCTTGATTTCCCCGTCATTCCGCCGTTTCCTCTCACCCGCATTTGTTGCATAAATTTTAAATCACGATTTCAACATGGCCTACAAAGATGTCACCCCACCCGCCGGCGGAAAAATTTCGATTCAAAACGGCAAACTCAGCGTCCCGGAAAATCCCATCCTCCCGTTTATCCGCGGTGACGGCACGGGACCGGACATCTGGGCCGCCAGCGTGCGCGTCATGGACGCCGCAGTGCAGAAGGCCTACGGCGGCAAACGCAAGATTTCCTGGTTCGAAGTCTTCGCCGGCGAAACGGCCAAGAACAAATTCGACAACTGGCTGCCTGACGACACCGTCGAAGCATTCAAGGAATATCTCGTCGGCATCAAAGGCCCGCTCACCACACCCGTCGGTGGCGGCATCCGTTCGCTGAACGTCGCACTGCGCCAGATGCTCGACCTCTACGTCTGCCTGCGCCCCGTGCAATGGTTCAAAGGCGTTCCCTCGCCCGTGAAACATCCGGAGAAGGTCGAGATGGTCATCTTCCGCGAAAACACGGAGGACATTTACGCCGGCATCGAATACGCCGCCGGCACGCCCGAAGCGCAAAAAGTTCTCGATTTCCTCGCCAAGGAATTTCCCAAGCAGTTCGACAAAATCCGCTTCGGCACCAAAGCCAAAGCGGAGGAATTCTGGAAAGCCGTCGGGGCGACCGATTTCCCGACCGACGTCAAAGTCGGCGTCGGCATCAAGCCCGTTAGCTATTCCGGCAGCGTGCGCCTCATCCACAGCGCCATCGGCTACGCCATCAAAAACAAACGTAAGAGCGTGACGCTCGTCCATAAGGGGAACATCATGAAGTTCACCGAAGGCAGCTTCCGCGATTGGGGTTATGAAACCGCCAAAAAACATTTCGGCGCCGTTGAAATTGACGGCGGCCCGTGGTGCAAAATCCCCGATGGCAAACCCGGCGCCGGCATCGTCATCAAGGATTCCATCGCCGACATCACCCTTCAGCAAGTGCTCACGCGCCCGGAAGATTTCGACGTCATCGCCACGCTCAACCTCAACGGCGATTATTTGAGCGACGCCCTCGCCGCGCAAGTTGGCGGCATCGGCATCGCGCCCGGTGGAAACATCAATTACATCGCCGGCCACGCCATCTTCGAAGCCACGCACGGCACCGCCCCGAAATACGCGAATCAAGACCGCGTGAATCCCGGCTCGGTCGTGCTCAGTGGCGAAATGATGTTCCGCTACCTGGGTTGGGTGGAAGCCGCCGACCTCATCATTAAAGGATTGAACGGCGCCATCGCGTCCAAACGCGTGACCTACGATTTCGCCCGCCAGATGGAAGGCGCCACCGAAATCAAATGCAGCCAATTCGGCGACAACATCATCGCCAATATGTAATCGAGATAGCTCGATTCACGCGTTGAAAACTCCAACGTTGGATTAAGTTCTTGGCTCTCGAAAGTCTAGGCGCGCAACAAAATTACCCCCTCTCCCCAAGGGAGAGGGCAGGGGTGAGGGGGAAGAGCATGAAAAGCCAACTGCACAGCCGAATGCAAACCCCGACCGCCCTCACAACATATCATCCTCCAACCGCTTCGCCTCGCTCTTGAGCATCTCCGTGATCCGATGTTTCGCCAGGTAAACCTGGTCCACCGAAATCTTGAAAGCCGCCGCCACCTTCTCCGGGTCCCATCCCTTGTTCACGTAACAATCGAACACCTGGTATTTCTGTGGATCCAATTTGCGTTTCACCCGCGCGACGGCCGCGTCCAGCACGTTCTTCTGCCATTCCTGCTCGTAAAACTGGTCCAGGTTCGGACTGTTCTGATCCGGCAGCTCCTTCAGCGTGAACGATTCATCCCCGCCATCGGAATCCACATGGATCGGCACTGTCGTGGCGCGTCCCCGTTTGCGCAAATGATCCAGGATGCGCGATCGAATCACCGTGCGCAGCCACGACTTGAACGAGCCCAATTTCGGGTTGTACTTGAAATTCGGCATCTGGTTCGCCACCGAAACCAGCGTCTCCTGCACAACATCCTGGGCGTCCTCCTCGTTGAGGCCAAATTTCCGTGCCAATCCGTAAATTAGCTTCCAATAAGTGTCAAAAAAATCCTGCCAACTGGCCTGATCCTGCCAATTTTTGAGGCGGTCGATCAACGTCGCCCGCGTGGGAATAAACTCATCGTCAGCCTGTTGCACATTCCAGTAATGCTTTCTCCCGGTGGACTTGGCAAATAGAATGTTCGGAAATACGTTGAATTCTGGCTCAGGGTTTGCTTCCATTTTGGGCAGTCAGTTGGCCTGGCGCCCGGCGCGGCGTTGCGCTGCCCAAAACCTAACTCGGTTAATCGGAAGGCACGTTTGAATTTGCAGCAAAATGTCGATCGACGTCTCTTACTCAGTGTCATTTTAACCGTTTGGTTAATTTGCGGTGGCAAATCGGCGTTCGCTCAATCCAATTCTCAACCCGCTCAAGCCATTGGCACCAACGACATCCTCATCGTTGGACTCGAAAAAGCCGTCGAAATCTCCCCCCTCGGCGCCAAAACCTGGGTGCTCACGCAAACCAATCAATTGCTGCATCCCGGCGACCGCCTGCGCACCGGCCCTATGGCTCGCGTCGCGCTCCGCTGGGCGGATGAAAGCGTCGTCGCCTTTGGCCCCTCCACCGAACTCGAAGTCCTCCCGCCGGACGCGACCGATTCCCAGCCGGGCTTGCACCTCGTCCACGGCGTCCTCTCCTTTTTCCATCGCGACAAACCGGGCCACATCCGCGTCCTGACCCGCGGCGCCGTCGCCGGCATCGAAGGCACCGAATTCGTCCTGCGACTGGACGACGACGACCACACGGTCCTTTCCGTCATCGACGGCAAAGTGAGTTTCGGAAATCCCCAAGGCACGCTCGTGCTCACCAACGGCGAACAAGCCACCGCGCAATTCGGCCAACCACCCGCGCGCACCCCCGGATTCATCGCCAACAACGTCCTCCAATGGTGCTTTTACTACCCGGCTGTCCTTGACCCTGCGGACCTTCCCCTGAGCGCTGACGAACAGAACACCCTCACCGATTCGCTGGCCGCCTATCGCTCCGGCGATTTGCTGGCCGCGCTACGCAGTTATCCCGCGAACCGCCAGCCCGCCTCCGACGCCGAACGCGTTTACTACGCCGCCTTGCTCCTCAGCGTCGGCGAAGTGGACCAGGCGGAAACCAATCTCAATTCTCTCAATTCGAATGACGCTTCCGCCACCCCGGCCCGCGCCGCCGCCGCCTTGCGCGAACTCATCGCCGCCGTCAAAGACACCGCCAACACCGCGCCCGCGCCCCAACTTACCACCGAGTTTTTGGCCGCGTCCTATTACCAACAATCCCGCGGCGACCGAAAAACTTCCCTGTCGTTGGCCTTGCAATCCGCCCGGCAAGCCGCCGCCAAATCCCCACAATTCGGCTTCGCCTGGGAACGCGTCGCTGAACTGGAATTCAGCTTCGGCCACAGCGAAGCCGCTGAGGAAGCTCTGGAAAAAAGCCTCGCCCTTGCGCCGCGCAACGCGCAAGCCGTCGCGCTCAAGGGTTTTATTCTCGCGTCTCGCGGGAAAACCCGCGAAGCCCTCGCCATGTTCGACCGTGCGATCGTCATCGACTCCTCGCTCGGCAATGCCTGGCTCGGCCGCGGCCTCTGCCGCATTCACCTCGGTGACAATCAGGGCGGACGACAGGATCTGATGGTTGCCGCCGCCTTGGAACCGCAGCGAGCCGAGTTCCGCAGCTATCTCGGCAAAGCCTACGGCAATGTCGGCGATTTCACCCACGCTACCAAGGAACTGAACCTCGCCAAACAACACGATCCCAACGATCCCACGGCTTTTCTCTATTCCGCCGTCATCAACCAGGAACACAACCGCGTGAATGAAGCCATTCGCGACCTGGAAAAATCCGAGGAACTCAACAACAACCGCAGCGTCTATCGTTCGCAATTCCTGCTCGACCAGGACGAAGCGGTCCGCAGCGCCAACCTCGCCGGCATGTATCGCGACGCCGGCATGCAGGAAGTGGCGGAGCGCGAAGCCGCCCGCGCCGTCAACTACGACTACGGCAACTATGCCGCGCACCTCTTCCTCGCCAACAGTTATTTTCAGCTCACCGACCCCAACCTGACCAATCTCCGTTACGAGACCCCGACCGAAAGCGAATTCCTGCTCGCCAACCTGCTCGCGCCCGTCGGCGCCGGCCCGTTGTCACCCACCATCTCGCAGCAGGAATACTCACGCCTCTTTGAACAAAACCACGTCGGCGTCGCATCGGACACCGAATATCTAAGCCGCGGCGCCTGGTCCGAGAGCGGCACCCAATACGGCACTTTCGACAACTTTAACTACGGCTTCTCCGGCGTCTACCGCAATGACCCCGGCCAGCGCTTCAACGAAGACCTGACCCAACAAAGCATCGCCTTCAACTTCAAGGCGCAATTCACGCCCCAAGACAGCGCCTATCTCCTGCTCGAGTACAACAAAAGCTCAGGTGGCGACCTGGCTCAATATTACAATCCGCAAAGTGCCAGTCCCACGTTGCATTTTGACGAGCGCCAGGAACCGATTTTAGGCTTGGGTTATCACCACGAATGGGCGCCGGGAGTTCATACCCTGGTCTTCGGGACGCGGTTGGCCGATAATCTTTCGTTTACCAACGACACGCAGCCAACGCTCGTCTACTTTCAACATCCCGGTTCAAATGGTCCTGTGTGGGGTTCGGTACAGAATATCCACATGCATGAAGTTTATTCCGGGCGGCTCGAAATTTACTCCGGCGAAGTGCAGCAAATTTTTCAACAGCAACAGCACAACACGATTCTCGGCACGCGGGCTCAGTACGGGCATATTCAGACTCAAAACCAGCAGGATTCTCCTGACAACCTGTTGGGTATTTTCCCGGCTTCTCCTGTAGTTCAGGATGACACCGTAGCCTTCAAGCGCTTTTCCGTTTACGGATACCATCAATGGGAAATCACCGATTGGATCGAATTAATCGGCGGGGTAAGCTACGATTGGATTTCCTTTCCGAAAACTTTCCGCACGGCTCCCATCTCGTCGCGCGAACAGACCGCTGATCAGTTTTCTCCCAAGGCTGGATTGATATTGCGACCGTTGCCAGACACCGTTGTTCGCTTCGCCTACACCCGTTCTCTGGCGGGCGCCAGCATCGATCAAAGCTTTCAATTGGAGCCCTCGCAGGTGGCCGGATTCGTGCAATCCTTCCGCAGCCTCATTCCCGAATCGGTTGCCGGCGCAAATGCCGGCGCCAAATTCGAAACCTACGGCGTTTCTCTGGAGCAAAAACTCCCGACCCAAACCTATCTTGGCATTACCGGCCAGATATTGAATTCAGTGGTGGACCGGACGGACGGTGCGTTTCTTTCCTTCAGGAACGACTTTGTTGCACCATCCGGCCTGCGCGAACATTTGAATTATTCGGAGCAATCTGTCGCTCTGACTGCGAATCAGTTGGTGGGTAATGAATGGGCTTTGGGCGCCGTGTATCGCCTGAGCCGGGCGGTGTTGCACGATGATTTTCCGCAAGTCCCGACTTCCGGTCTTTTCTTCGGCACGCCAGTTCCCTTTAAACCTACCAGCCGGGTAGAGGCGGTTCTGAACAACCTGGATCTTTTCGCCATCTTCAATCACCCGAGCGGCTTTTTTGCCGAAGGGGAGGCACTCTGGTACTCGCAAAATAATATTGGTTACTCGCAGCCCATGCCCGGCGATGACTTCTGGCAATTCAATGTCTTCGCCGGCTACCGGTTCCCCCGCCGTCGCGCGGAAATCACCCTCGGCCTGTTGAACCTCGCGGATCAGAACTACCAATTGAACGCGTTGAATATCTACAATGAACTGCCCCGCGAACGCACGGTGGCAGTCCGGTTCAGCGTTCATTTTTAAGTTAGATAATTCGTATTCAAACATTCAGAAATCATTTTCACGATCGCGATCTTATTCCGCGCGGAACGCGGCGCAATGACGACACCAAAGGTGTCGAGACTCTGAGCCCAGGGTTGCCCGAGTCTGCGAGGGCTACCCTGGGTAATAAGACTTAAAAACCTATCACTTTCGCGCGCAGCGCGGCGAGCGAAGCGAGTATCTTCCCGCCGTGATTAACTACGATCGCCCCTCATCTAAAAGACATATCTAGCGCACGGCAGAAACTCATTCGATCAAAACAAAACGGCCTCTCCTTTCGGAAAGGCCGTTCGTTTTAATTGTTAGACCGATTACGGATCAAAACCGTCCAGCGTGATCGGATAGGCGTTCGTCGGGATCTGGCTGCCGACGGGGAAGACGATGCTGAAGCGATACACTGGGCTCATCGGGTTGCTCACGTTAACCGAATTTGTGCTGCATCCGTAGTCGCCATATTGACCGGTAAAATAAACCTTTGTGTCGGAGCGGTTGTTGTCCGTCGCCGTGTGACTCGGCGCGCCAGCCGTAGGCGCCCAACCCCAGCCCTGTGAAGCAGGTTTTATGAAGTTCACGTACCCGGAGTATTTACCCGGACAAGTCCCACTCCCACCGTTGCCTGTCACCGGCATTCCATACATCGTAATCTCCCCGCCACCCCCCAAATCCATAGGCGACATCATTCCCATCGACTGCGTCAGCGTCAGCCGGCTCTTTCCGCCTGAAATCGGCGTCAAGGACGAGCCACCCGTTGTGTAAACATTCAAATTCGCCATGCGCGTCGGCACCGAATCGGAACCCTTGATAACCGCCGCGCTGTAATAAGCCACATCGCTGATCGCCACGCTCGCAATGGTCAGGCTGCTGTTCGTTTGCCCGTCCAGGGCCGCACTGTTTTTGTACCATTGATAACTATCGACGTTGGATGCGAGGATCGAGAAAGTGACGGTGCTGCCCACCGGGAGGCATTGATCCACCGGTTGTTGAAGGATGACCGGGTATTGAGACTGGTCGGTTGTGGTTGCGTCCTGGGCGCGCAGCGCCAGAACAAAGCCGGCCATCGCTGTAATTGCGATGCCGCGTAGGAGACGTTTCTTCATATTATGGTTTGGTTCTATTTTGGTTTTTTGGCCTCGGCCCTCTCACCCCCCCTTCAAAAGCAAAACGATTTCGTTTTCAGATGAACACTTGCAATACGCGTGTCCTCCCGTTTTCTTTCAAACAATCTGCAATCCCACCCACCCTTTTAATATTCACCCAACAAAGCGAGCATTCAGGGTTCAGCCACGTCCTCAAATTGAGCCATTCTCATGCCAAATTCCGGCGAATTAACCAACTTTTAGGATTAACGCAAACGCAGGGACCACAATTGGATGCGTCCAAAACGCGCGGCCATGAAGAAAATGCGAAACGACCCTGCTAATGCTTTACGGGCTAAATGCATTCATTAGCACGAGGATGTGGGAGTGGGGTGGGGTTCAGTGTGCAGCGGGGGTGGTTTGAGATCATGCCGGCCGGGAATTATCCCGGCCGGCATTTTTTAAAATGCTCCAAACGTGAGAAGCTGTTCCCGGGTCGATGTCAGAGGGACAGGACCTGTCGCGCCGTAGCTTCCGAGAAGGCGGAAGAGGTGGCGCTCAGGGTTCAGGAGCGAAGCTCATTCGATGTTCGATGTTCCGCCCACCCCTGTTCTCACATCTTCAACTTCAAAACCATCGCCGTCGCCGCCGGAATAGTAACGATCAGTTTGCCGCCCGTTCTCGCTTCTAACGTCGTCCATTTCCCATTCCAACTTCCGTCGGCGGCAATTTCCCCGCCGCCGAGAGTCACCCCCGCCGTCGCCGCCACGTCACCGTTCGGCGCCGTCAACGAAACCGCCTCCGCCGTCGTCACGGGCTGTTCGAACGTCACCTGGACATCCTTCGCCGAATCCCCGTGCTCATTATTGATCAGCGTCAGGTAAACACTTTTGTCCGCGCCCAACACCGCATGCGCGCGCACATTCAATTGGTCCGCGCCGCTCAGTTTCACCGGCGCCAACCGCCCGTGACCGCCGAGATCAAACGCCTTGATCCCGTACCCCAGCGGACGCACCACATACCCGTTCGCCGTGGAAAAGAACGCCGTGTATTTCGATGGCAACAGCGTGTCACCCGCCGCCACCCGATCGCCCGTATGAAAATTCAGCCCCTGCGCGTGATGTTCCGCCCACCAATACATAAAATCCAAACCCCACAACGCCGATGCAAACGTGTTGCTCACATTCGTCGCGCCGCCATTGTAATAATTGTTCACCTCCTCGAGCCGATACGGCAGTCCATCCGCGAGCGCCGCCGGCACGAAGCCGTCATACAGCTTCTGATACGCCTTTTGAAAACTGTCGCTCAACATCCGATCCCGCCCTGCCTCCGGCGACGGCACCTTGTTCCCCGCGCCGCCCGCATAAAGATGCTCCGTGATCAGCGCCACATGATTCGACCGCCCAAAATCCTCCATGAACCGCTTGGCCCATTCGCCGTTGTTGTGAACCGAAGGCCCGCAAAACTTCACCTCCGGCACCGCCGCAATAATGGCGTCCGCAAACTTTTTCCAATCCTGACGATAATGCGCGTAGGAATATTTTTCATTTTCCGCGCCCATCCGCTCCAGCGTGCCCCGGGTGTCATTCGTCATCGCGGGATACGCGCTCGGCTCCTGCCCGATCGAAAAGCAATCCACCTGCGACCCGTAGCGCTCCATGAGATGCTTCACCATCTGCGCATCGACGCCCGGGTCGCCATTGTGCAAACGCAGGCAATAAATCACTTTCACCCCCGCCGCCTTCGCAAACGTGAACAAACTATCCAGGTCCGCCTCGCTCGGAAGCTGCCGCGCATCGCGATCCGAAGTATTGCCCCCCACGCGCAGGCTCTTGATACCCAGCGTGTGAAACAGATTAACCAGCGGCACATTGTCCGGACGAAAATAATGCGTGCCATTTTCCTCTCGCAGAATCGCCACCTCAAAACCGAGTCCCGCGAAATTGTCCGGAATCGCATCCCCCGCCGTACCCGCATTCACCCGAATCGTCACCTGTTTCGTCGGCGCGCCGATTGCCACTAGCGAAAAGGCCATCGCGCAAGAAGCGGCCAAACCGAACAACATCCGGCTAAATTTTGATCGCATAGTAGGGGTATTGTGGCGGACGACCCCGCCCCCGCGAAATCGTCCGTTTGTTCTAGAAGAGATCGTTTTGTGAGGCCAATCACTCACGACCTCGCCCAACGCAGGAACAACTTCTCCCTCTCCTATCGGATGGGAGAGGGCGGGGTGAGGGCAATTCGATGTTGGATGTTCGGCGTTCGACGTTCGACGTTCGATGTTCCCAACTCATTTGACCTTCACCATCTCCGCTCCATGCGCCGCCACCGTCATGGAAAATTCGCTCCCAAACTTTCCCAAATCCTTCTGCCGCCACAAATCCCGCACCGCGTGTTCGCCCGACAACTTCAAATCCACCCACTTCGCCGTCACCTTCGCCGGTTCCTTGCCGAGATTATAAAGCGCCACCGCTTGCGAACCATCCTCCAGCGCCCGCACATACACCAGCAACGTATTGCCCTCGTTCGATGCCATCGTCGCCTGTTTGCCCAGCGCATCCTGGTTCACCGCCAGCACCTCGTCATTCGAAACCAGGTTCAGCGTGAACGCATCCAGCTTATCGAGATCGCAGCCGAGGAGCAGGGGAGCCGCCCCCATGCACCACGACGTCACATGCAGATACTGCTCGTCTGGCGTCAACCGCGTCGGATGCTGCTTGCCGCCAAAATTCACCATGCCCAGCACCATCATGTCCGGATCATTCCAATGCCCCGGCCGCGCGTATTGCGCCCACTTATCGCTCGGCGCGCCCTCCAATTCCTTCGCCCCGCGCGGCGCGTTCATATAAAACGCCTTCGCCGCCATGCTCAGCCAGCTATCCCCGATGTCTCCCGTCGTTCGCCAGCAATTATAAATCTGCGATTGGTCCGCGATGTCCTCGAACGGCATGCTGTTCGAATAACTGAAAACCACATCGCGCCCGGACTTGCGCAACGCCTTTCCCATCGTCGCCGAATGCTCCTGAAATTCCGCCGAAGTTTCACGCGGACTGCTGTTCCGCGGATTCCAATCATATTTCAAATAATCAAAACCCCACGCCGCCCACTGCTTCGCGTCGCTCTCGGCAAACGAATATTTCCCGTGCAACCGCGCTTTGTCCGCCGGCTTCTCCCACGTGCCCTCCGCGTTATCCGCGCTGCCGCCCACGTAGCCCGCATACGTCGTGATCCACGGACCGGAATAAATCCCCGCCTTCAACCCCAGCGCATGAATCTCCTCGCACATCTGCTGAATGTTCGGAAATTTTTCATTCGGCTGAATCCCGTTGAACTGCCCGCCGCGCTTGCCCTGCCACGAATCATCGATGTTGATATAGCTGAATCCGTGATTGATCAACCCGCTCGCCACCATCGCGTGCGCCGCGTGCATCACATTCTCGCCCGTCACCGTCGCGTGATACGCGTTCCAACTGTTCCAACCCATCGGCGGCGTCAACGCGATTTCCTCGCCCGCCACAATCGTGAATTTTTTGTCCGCCGCCCCCTTCGCATTCTTCGCGTGAAACGTCACACTGTATTTCCCGGCCTCTGCCAATGAGCCGGTGATATTTCCCGCCGCCGCATCGAGTTTAAGACCCTTTGGCAATCCATCCGCGGAAAACGTCATCGGCCGCTCGCCCGTCGCCGGGATGTGATAAAGAAACGGATTGCCCGGCCGCGCGCCAAAAATGTCCGCTCCATTGATGCGCGGCGTGGCTGGTGCCTGGGGTGTGCGCAGTTCCAATTCCATGGCGCCAACATTTGCCGGGATCGCCCGCGCTGGTGTTGCCTTGTCGTTTGTCTGTGCAAATATCGTCGGCGACAACGCCACCGTGGCCGCGCACAGAACCAAGGACGTAGGATGTAGGGATGTTTTCATTCGAGTTCTTTCGAGATAATCAAGTGTCGCGGAAAAATTGGAAATCGTCCGTTTGTTCTAGAACTGGTTCATAAGCCCAAAGTTGGTTGGGCGAGAGCTTGTGCCGCCGTAGCCTTATGCAAAGGCGGATTCTCGCGAGCAGAAGTTTATTAGCCCATGTGCGCGTGAATCTGCCAAACACCTTCGCGCGCCTGGCAATTCATTGGATGTTCGATGTTGGGTGTTGGATGTTGGATGTTCCCGGGCTGAGGGTATATGTCACACCACGTTCCGTCGGAAATTCCACCACGCCCGCCTCCGGTCGCGTCACCTTCACCGCCTTGCCGCCCGCGCTCACGGACATCGGCTCCGCCGTCCGCACCCGCGCCTTGTTGCCAATGCCAGATTCCACCGTCGCGCCCGCCAATTTGCCGTTCTTCCAATTCATCGCCACCTCAAAATTTCCTCGCGCCTTCAATCCCTTCACCGCCCCCTCCGGCCACGCCTTCGGCAGTGCCGGCAACAAATTGATTTCGCCGTCCTGGCTTTGCAACAGCATCTCCGCAATCGCCGCCGTCGCGCCGAGATTTCCGTCGATTTGAAACGGCGGATATTTATTGAACAAATTTGGATACAAATGCGTGCTCACCAATTTTTCAATCTGCCCATAGGCCAAATCGCCTTCATGAAACCGCGCCCAATAAGCCGCGCGCCACGGCCAGCTCCATTCCGTGCCGCCCTCGCCGCGCGACTCCAGCGCCTTCCGCGCCGCCGCCGCCAAATCCGGCGTGCCTGCCAGCGTAATTTCATGCCCCGGATACACCGCAAACAAATGCGACGAATGCCGATGCTCCCGGTCCACGTCCTGGTAATCCTCAATCCACTCCTGCAACCGCCCGTCCTTCTTGCTGATCTGCAGCGGCGCGAGCTTCTGCAACGCCGCCGCGCACTCCGCGCGAAAATCCGCGTCCATGTTCAACGTCTTGCTCGCCTCGATGCAATTGCTCAACAGCTCGTGAATAATTTCCAAATCCATCGAGCACGCATACGTCATCTGTGCCTTCGTCTTGCCATCAAGCAGGAAAAACGTGTTCTCCGGCGAATGCGACGGCGCTGTTACCAGCTTGCCCGCGACCGGCGTCCCGGGCGGCGCAACCACGAGAAAATCCAGGACGAACCGCGCCGCGCCCTTCATCGGCGGATACGCGCGCTTTGCGAGAAACTCCTTGTCGCCCGTGAATAAATAATGCTCGTACGGATGCTCGCAAAGCCACGCCGCGCCCATCGGCCAGATTCCGACGACACTATCCGCCGGCGCCGCGAATCCAAATGGATCCGTCAAATGATGCGCCACCCAACCGCGGCAGCCGTAATCAATCTTCGCCACGTTCGTGCCCGTCGCCGAAAGCGTGTCCATCAAATCAAACAGCGGCAGATGACATTCGGACAAGTTGCAAACCTCCACCGGCCAATAATTCATCTGGATGTTGATGTTCAAATGATAATCGCTGTTCCACGCCGCGTTCATCTTGTCGTTCCAAAGCCCCTGCAAATTCGCCGGCAACGAACCTGGCCGCGAACTGCTCATCAATAGATACCGCCCATATTGAAAATACGTCGCCACCAGCCCCGGATCCGCCGCGCCTTTTTCGACACGTTTCAATCGCTCATCCGTCGGCAAACTCTCGATCTGCGGCCCCGCGCTGCCGAGGTCGAGCGACACGCGTCCAAATAGTTTTTGAAAATCATCGATGTGCGCCTTTCGCGCGGCGGCAATCGGGAAAATTTTTGTCATCGCCATAACAATGCTCTTGAGGCACTGCTCATCCGGATCCGTTCCGCGATAGTCCGAACCACCGGCCATAAAAATCGTCACGGAATCCGCGCCCGAAATAACAATCGTGCCATTGCTGCCCGTTGCGTTGCCGCCGTAAGGAATCGCCGCCAGCCGCGCCTCAAATTTTTCGCCCGGCACTGCCTTCGCCGGATCAGGCACATCCCGCGCCTCCGACTTCGTATTAAAATACTGCACCGGAATCTGCCCGCGCAGCACCAACTGCTGCGCATTCACATTCGTGCACACCGCATCGCGCTCGCGCGTCAGCGACAGCGTCACATTGATGCTCTTTGGCTTACTGGCGCTTAGCTGCACGACAATCAAATTATCCGGCGCCGAGGCAAACACCTCCCGGGTATACGTCACATCGCCGAGCTCGTAGCTCGTCGTCGCAATCCCCGTATTCAAATCCAAGTCTCGCCGATAATTCTTTTCCGACTCGGCGAATTTTTCGGTGTTCTCAATAATCAAATCCGCCAGGGGCTGATACGATTTAATCCGCGTCGGAATCCCCATCATCGTCTTTGCTGCCAGGCTCGACGCCTCCACATTCTTGCCCTCGAACAACAACCGCCGCACCTCCGGCAACGCCGCGAGGGCATTCGAATTCGCTCCACTGCGCGGGTAACCCTCCCACACCGAATCCTCATTCAACTGCAACCGCTCACGCTGAACCCCGCCAAAAACCATCGCGCCCAAGCGCCCATTCCCTACCGGCAACGCCGCATTCCAATCCGCCCCCGCCGGCTGCCGATACCAAAGTTTCAATGAAGGTTGTTGCGCTTGCGCAGCAAAAATTCCCATCGCTGCGATCGCAACCAAACAAATCACGCGTTTCACTGATCCAAATCTATCCAACGCTGGATTGAGTTCGCCGGTTGCGAATTTTAGGAAGGTGCGACAAAATTTCACCCTTTCCCCAAGGGAGAGGGCAGGGGACTGTCCCGCCATAGCTTCTGAGCGACGGCGGATGAGGGGGAAGGTGTCGTCAGATCGTCCCGCTGTGGACTTTCCTACGGCGTTCAGCGTTCGGCGTTCGATGTTCGATGTTCCTCGAGAAAAAATACTTTTCATAAGCCTCATTGCGCACCAATCCCATTCAAAACTACCTTCACCCCAACCGTCGTTGCCGTCGAAAACTTCACCCAAACCGTCCCGCTCTTATCATCGCTAAACCATCCTTTCTCCACCGAATCCAATGCCTCCCGCGACGCCAACCTCGCGATCGGCTCGCCATTGCGCGAAACACCCGTCATCGCTCCGCCCGCGCGATTGATTTTCAAAACATAAGTGCGCTGCGCCAGTTTTCCATTATAATCACCTTGCGCCGCTCCCACATCCACCACCAAATCCGGCCCCAGCATCGTGTACGAAAACACCGTCCGCGCGAACGCCCCCTTCTGATACTCGTTGCTCGCGCCGTCATCCTCATAAAGCGTGTAACTCGATTTCGTGACGGGATAAATATCCAGCGTCAGCGGGTCCGCCGGCTTTTCATCCACATAATGAATCTCCGGCCCCATCGGAATGATCGCTCCCGCCTTCACAAAAAGCGGCACCCGGTCCAGCGGAGCATCCACCAGCGACCCCGTGCCGCTCTCGTAAACTTTCCCCGTCCAGTAATCGATCCACTTGCCACCCGCCGGGAACTGCACCACGCGCTGCCGCGACCCCTCCACGTGCACAGGCGCCACCAGCATCTCACTATCGCCATTGCCCACGATGATCTCGTCCGTCGCGCCTTTGACAAATCGCACCGGATATTTCACCGGCTTCTCGTGATACGCCATCTGCGCGTTTGAATAGCGGAATGGCAACAGCCGATACCGCAGCATCGTGTAGAATTTAAAATTCCGCTGCGCATCCTCATTGAAAAACCACGGGAATCGCCCCTTGGTTTGCTTCGCGCTGAAAAATTCCGTCACTGGCAGGAACGTGCCATATTGCAGCCAGCGAATGTAAAGCTCGTCGTAATGCGCCACATCGCGATTGTACCCGCCCGTGTCGCTCGTCCAGAACGCCGCCGTCTGATGCGTATTCATCGCCGCGCCGCGCTTCATGTCCTCCTCAAATCCCGCCCACGACGTCGTCGTATCGCCCGTCCACATGCCCGGATATTGATCGTTCTCCGGCGTCGGCGTGCGATGCGCCAAAATAAACCCACGCCCGCCCGAAGCCTTTTCCGTCATCTCGAAATACGTCTTGTGATACAGCCGCCGCAGATTTGCGGAATCGCCGCCATCAAACGTCACACCGCCCTTCGCCACCGTGCTATAGGTGTCGATCTTGAAAAAATCCACACCCGTGTCGAGCAACGGCTGATTCAATCCCTTCCACCACGTGGCCGCCTTCGGATTCGTGAAATCAATCTGCCCGGTGAACGTCACGCCATGCCAGCCGCCGCCATTGACGACCTTGCCCGCGCCGCCTTTCGCGTCCGTAATAAAAAAATGATTCGCTTCACCCAGCCGGTAAAGATTCGTGATGCTCTGGTCGATGTAAGGCCACTCCCAAACGCCAAAATGAAAATGATTCGCGTGCAACGTGGAAATCATCGCCTTCGCATCCGGAAATTGGTTCGTATCGAACTCGAAACAAATGTAACGATCCGCGCGATCGTAAGCGCCCCAAAGCCAGCTCGAATCAACCCACATCAAATCCCCGCAATACTCCTTCCGCAACCGCTGCATCGCATCGAGCGTATCCGCCTGATTGCGATACGAAGCGAACAACACCCCAAACGCCCACTTTGGCGGCAGCACTGGATTCGCGCTCGTAGTATTTGCATCGGCCACCACCCGCGCTTCGGCTCCGCCCTTGTCCACATCATCCACATCCCGCGCCTGCGCAAACAAAAAGCTCGGCGCAATGAGCAAAGCTGCCAACACGGCACTCAAAACAAACTTTTCAAACGAACTGCCGCGAAAACTTCTTTCTTGGATGTTCGGTGTTGGATGTCGGATGTTGGATGTTTCTAAAACCACCGGGCGATTTCCGACCGCTGGATGGAGTTCGTGTTTGGGGTCCATATTCACTTTAAAACAATCTCCCGCATCTTCACTTCCGTCTCCGTCGGAAAATCCTTCGGCACCGGATACGTCACCTTGCCCGTCGCCGCCCATTCCGTCCCGCGAATCAAAAGCGTCTGAAACCCCACGCACCGCATCGTTGTGTCCACGCCGCCGCGCCACAAATGCCCCAGCATCGTGGTATAAACACGCCCTTTGCCGTACGGAATCACCCAATCCATCGGTTCGTTCTCATTCACATCCTTCGACCACGCGTAAGTCAGGATGTGCATGTTCTTCGCCGGCCCATGCTGCCCGTGCGTGAGTTGCTCGAACGGATGCATCCACTTCTTCGGCATCCCCTGCGTGATCGGATGATTCATGTCCAGCATCGTCATTTGAAAATCATGCTCCTTGCCGTGACCTGGATTGCGCCCCTGACCCTGCGGAATCTCCACCACCTGTTCCTTGTCATTGATGATGAGCGACGGCCCGAAATTCGTATCGCGCCATCCCAGCCCGATCATCTCGTTATAAGCCGGCCAGCTCGCGAACGCATTATTCGCCGCATGCACCATCACCACGCCGCCGCCGTTGCTCACGTAATCCTCAAACGCCTTCTCCACCTCGCGCGGCCAACGCGTATCCGTGGGTTTGAAACCGCCGTTGAAATTATTCACCACCACCCGGTACTTCGCAAAATCCGGCCGCCACGTCGCCCATTCTGCCGCATCCTTGTTCGTCGGACTCGTGGAAACATCCACCGTGAACATCCCGCTGTTCTCGAGAATCGCCTTCAGCAATTTCGTCCCGCGCTCCCAATCGTGATTATTCATTCCATCCACAATCAGCACGGAAATCTTGCCTTCCGCTGCCGTGACACACGCGGGAGCGATTAAGCAACAAACGAAGATGAGTGCGACAAGTAGGGGACTGAATCGCATTTGGAGATTATTTTTTCGTAAACCGCCCAATAAACCCGCCACCCGACCTAAGATTAATCGTCAACGTATCCTCGCGCCGCAACGAGGTGTGCTCGATTTGTTCCGCGTCCGTTCCCTCGCCGGAATCGCGAATCAACATCGACTGATACCCGCCCGCTCCCAGAAAAGTCAGCGGCACCTGGATCTCCTGCGCCTCCACGCCATCGATCACCGCCAGAAACCACGTGTCCCCACTTCGCCGCGCATACACCGCCAATTTGCCAATCTCCGACGGCGGCAATACAATCGTCTCGTCCCACACCGCCGGAATGCTCTTGATCAAATCCACGCCCGGGTTCACCAAAATGTTCGAGGGATTCGCCGCGTACGTCAGCATCGGCTGGCTGAAAATCGCCGCCGTCGCGATCTGATGCGCCCACGTCGTGTTCTGTTTGCGCGCACCAAAAAACACCACGCTGTAATCCGCCGGCCCCGCCAGCATCCGCGTGAAGGGCAGGGTGGTCTCGTGCGTCGCGCGATCCTGCAACCGGCTCGATTCCATCCCGCGCACCGCTTCGCGCGTGATTTCATTCGGCCACGTCCGGATGACCCCCGTTGGCTTGTCGCTCCCGTGAAAATTCACGACCAAATGGTACTTCGCCGCATTTTCGAGCAACGCCTCATAAAGATCCACCATCTCCTTGTGCTCATTGTCGAAGAAATCAATCTTCGCACCCGCGAGCCCCAGGTCGTGCAGCTTCTTGAAAAATTGCTCCCGCGCATCCGGCGAGCGCAACATGCGCGAATGTTTCCACACCAGCAGTTTCACGCCTTGTTGATTCGCGTACGCCACCAGATTCGTGATTTCCGCATCGCTCCAGCGGCTCCAATAACCTTCAATCACGTTGTATTGAAAACCCAGCTCACCCGCCATTCGGCAAAACTCCTTCGTCCCCTCCAGCGAACTGTCGCCGCCATCCAGATATTTCCAAACCGCGCGACCCGGCTTGATCCAATCCGTCTTCAGCCCCTGCGGAAATAATTTCGGATCCGGCGGCGGACAAAGGTCCGGCAAAATGTCGCAGTTCACCAGCGTGTTCAAATTCGTGCCGATCATCACCACGCGCCACGGCGTCGTCACCGTCCCCGAAACCGATGCCGGCTGCGACAACCGCGCCACGTCTTCCTTCGTGTAGCGCATCAGAAAAGGACTCGACGGCGGCTGCTTGTGCGCCAGCACCACCGTGAAGGCGCGCCCGCCGCTCGCCTGCAACGCCATCCCGCTGTAATTCACCAGGTCCCCCTCCGTGATCGACGCGTAACCCCCATGATTCGGCAATTCAAACGTCATCGGCGGCGCCACCCATTGCCCGTTCGTGATCGCCGCCACCAGGTTGTTCACGTGCTGGCCTTCGTAATGCCCCTTCAAATCGTGATACCACACCCGGCTGCCATCCGGCACCGTGAACGTCGAAGCCTCATCCGGCACGCGGCATTGTCCGGCCTCACCGGGCGCAATAAACCGATACGCCACCCCGTCATTAAAAGCGCGAACCTCCAGATTATAACTCACCGCGCCCGCTTTCAGCGGAATGACCGCGCCATTGCAATTATCCACCGCCACCGAATGCACGCCGCGCCACGGATACGTCTCATTGAGATGATACGTTTTGACCTCACCCGCCACCGCCTCGGCCGTCACCTCCGTCCCGTTCAAAGAAAAACTCAACCGCGAGGGCTCAATGATCGTTTTGCTTCTCAGGCTGACTTCATAGCCCATGCCGTTTTTGAAAGTGACATGAAATTGAATGGAACCGTCCGGGCTGATGACGTTCGTCTCCGTCAGAGCTGCGCAAGCGCCGCTGGGATTCAAACACACCGCCGCCATCAATAGCAACGGCGTCAAAAGGAAACAAAACGACCGACGCAGGAATTGTTCCGGAGAATAGGGGCTCATCGGACGCATCGCCATTTTGGACGATGCGTCGCACGCCGCGGTTACGAAATTTCTCGGACGGAGACATTTAGAACGTCTCGGAAAACCGATTGCTATCATCTCCACCATTTTCGTCAAATAAACGCCCGAATCTCAACGCGGAAATATTGCGTGGAAAAGATCGAGATTTTGAGAGGCGCTGAAAAATCTCGCAACCCACCATCTCCCTCTCTGCCACGGAGCGCGGAAGAGGGCCGGGGCCTGTCGCGCTGTAGCTTCTGAGCGAAGGCGGAAGAGGTGGTGCTCAGGGCTCAGGGGCAGATTTATTGGATGTCGGATGTTGGTTGTGCTTTGTAGAAACCATTTTTTGTCGCGAAGCGACGGCGGAAATTAGCCAGCCACGCAGTGGCTGGAAATCCCGACGTCACCTCACGTCCTGAAAGGACGGCGGAAATAATGTGCTTTTCCAATGTCCTTTCAGGACATAGCTCCAACATCGTCCTACCAGCCACCTTGTGGCTGGCTAATATCCAGGTGTCGCTTCGCGACAGGAAAAGATTCCTACAGAGCATGTTGGATGTTCGATGTTGTTTGTTGGGTCTTCCCTGGTTCTTGGGAAAAGAAGCCATTTTTATCCACCGCAACCTGTGCACAATATTTACTCATAAACAGTGGACAGCCCGCCTCGTTCCCCACAAACTATGCGACAATCAGAATGCCATGAGCAGCGGTGAACCGCAAAAAAACAGTGCGCCTCCCGGAGAAGAGTTACGCCGGCAATTGGCCGCCTTGAAATCCGAGCTCCAAAGCCAGCAATGGCTCCTGGACGCGCTCGAAAGCCAATCCGCGCAATACCGCGCCCTCTTCGAGCTCATGCCCGGCAGCGTCGTCCTGCTGGACTCCAAAGGCTACATCCGCGACGCCAATCCCTATTTTTGCCGCGCCATGTGTTACGCCCGCGAAGACCTCGTCGGCCTGCACGTGTCTCAAATTAGCCAGGAAAAACCCGAAATCATCGACCGAAACATTTCCCGGATGATCGCCGGCGAAATTCTCCACCACGAAGTCACCAACGTCCAAAAGGATGGCAGCCTGCGCTTTTACGAATTGCGCGAAGCTGGTGTCACACTTCCCGACGGCTCCATGAGCATCCTCGCCGTCTCCAACGACGTCACCGACCGCAAACGCGCCGAGCAGGCCAAGCTCGATATGGAACGCCAGCTCCTGCACTCCCAGAAAATGGATAGCCTCGGCGCGCTCGCCGGTGGCATCGCCCATGATTTCAACAACCTCCTCACCGTCATCATGTCCAACATCGAAATTGTCATTTCGGACCTTTCGATGACCTCGCCTGCGCAGAATTACCTCACCAACGCGCTCCTTGCCGGCAAACGCGCGGCCGAACTCACGCGCCAGATGCTCGCCTACTCCGGCCGCGGCCGTTACATCACCGCCCAGATCAATTTAAGCAATCTCGTTCGCGGCGTGGGCGATTTGCTGAAAGTTTCCGTCTCCAAATCCGTCCGCCTGGAATTCAACCTCGCTTTGGGCCTGCCCTCGATCGAAGTCGATGCCGCTCAAATCCAGCAGGTCCTCATGAACCTCGTCACGAACGCCTCTGAAGCCGTCGCGGACAAACCCGGCGTGGTCACCATCTCCACCAGCGTCCGCGAGTGCGACCCCTCGTATCTCGCCGAAACCCGCACCAGCAACAAACCGCGCCCCGGCCGCTACGTGATTTTGGAAGTCAGCGACACCGGCTGCGGCATGGATGACACCGTGCGCGCCAAACTCTTCGACCCGTTTTTCAGCACGAAATTCGTCGGGCGCGGCCTCGGCATGTCCGCCGTGCTCGGCATCGTGCAAGGCCATGGCGGCGCCATCATGGTTTCCAGCAAACCAAAAAAAGGCACCCTCATCTCCGTCGTGCTCCCCGCTTTGAAAAAAGAAGTCGAACCCACCCCGGCCGACGAACCGCTCCCGTTCGAACCCTCCAGCCCGGCCAGCCCCGCGCTTTCCGGAACCGTGCTTGTCGTGGACGACGAAGCCCAGGTGCGCTCGTTGATGGAACTGCTGCTCAAGCGCATGGGCTTGGAAGTGCTGAATGCCGCCGATGGCCAGGAAGCCGTTGAATTGTGCCGCGATCACGCGGATAAAATCAGCTTCGTGCTCATGGACCTCACCATGCCGAAGATGGATGGCCACAAAGCCCTCGGCGAACTCCGCAAAATCCGTTCGGACATCAAAGTCGTCCTGACCAGCGGCTACGAAAGCGACGACATCACCGGCCGCTATCGCGAGCACGGCTTCGACGGTTTCATCCAAAAACCCTGCGACCTCGAAACCTTCAAAAAAATCGTCCACCAAATGTGTGGCGCAGTTTGAAATCCGTAGTTTGAAATCCGTAGTTTGAAATTCGTAGTTTCAAATCTGAAATTTCAGATTTGAAATCCTCCAGGCCTTAAAACGCCCCGCCGCACAATTTCGAGTCCACGCAACACGCACCACGCCTGCAGACTACTGACCACGGACTACTGACTTCTAACCGAATAAAACCTAAACCCATTCGTCGCCGTCGTATCCGTAAACGTGAATTGCCCCGTCGGACCCTCCGTCGCCGTCCCCAGCGCCGTCCAACTCGTTTCCTTCGTCGCCAGATTCGTCGTCGCCAAAATCGTGAACGACACCCCCGGACTATTCACAAACCGCAATTGCACATCGCCATTGGTCTTCGTCACATACAAACGCGGCGGATCCAGGCTCAGCCCATTATAACCCAGCACATCCATCGCCGTGATATCCACCGTCGATATCGGATTGATGTGCCCCGAAGTCACGAACGCATCAAACGAATCCGGTGTATTGGTTGTTTTCCAATCCTGAATATCCCCCGCCAGATGATTGGTATAAAAAAACCTCAACGCCGTGGCTCCATCGTCCAACGAGAAATAAGCGTTCGTCGTCGAAGCAATCGTCAAACTCCGCACCCCGCTATTCGTGAACCGGAACAAATCATACGGCACGTAACCAATGCCGCCATCCAGCCCGGCGGTGGCGCGGCCGAGAATTTCCGAAAGTTCATGTTGCGCCACACCAATAAAATCAAATTTCGTCGACACCGAACGATTGTTCGGATCAAACGTGTAACTCACGTTCGTCGAAAAACTGATCTCGCCGTCTTCGGTGGCATCGTTCGTTGGCCATATCCCCAGCACCCTTGCTTCTGGAAGTGGCACGAGCCATTTCCCTGTGCTGGTGGGGTCCGTTCCCGGCAGACTGGCCACCGCATTGCTGTCCACAGCACTCGCGCGATGCGATGACAACGCGTTCTTGATTCCAGTGTAGCTTGAGCTCGCCAGTTGGAAGTGACTCTGCCCCAGGCCAAACTCGTTTGTAAAATACACCGAGAGATTGACCGTCGCCACGTTGGTGAAGAGATCCGAGAAAGTCTCGGCCGCCGTTGCAAACGCGTTTTCGAAATCCGCCGCATTCGTCAATGTCGTAACGCTCGAATCATACGTAATATGAAAACTAAGGGCAGAAGCGAAACGGACCTGAAGAAGCAGAAAAAGACCAACCGCAATGGATACTTTTTTCATTCGTTGAGTTGAACGGGTGCCCCATCACACCAAACCCTCCCGCGCAATTCAATCGATTAATGCAGAAATGGGACAGGGTACTCCGAATTTCCCTCCGCAGGCGACTTCGAACTTGGAACTTTGAACTTCGAATCTTGTCCCGAATGCCGGCTGGCGTCAGTTGGGTCTCGCCCGCCCTTACCCACGGACTACTGACCACGGACCACTGACTACTGACTACGAACTACTCACCTTGGGGCCTTTACCCCTCTAGCAAAGCAAGGCACCCGGCATAAATTGCTCAATGAGCTATCAGACTCAGGAACTTTTAAAGGCCATCCGTGTTGAAGGCACCGATTGGGAGGGTGCCGTGCACGAGCAAGTTGAGGCCGGACGCAATTTTTTCCTCATCTTCCCTGAAGGTGAAGAGTCGCTCATTCGTTTTTGCCGCAGTTTCAATCTCCAGCACGATTGTTTGCGCAACAAATTCAAACGTTCCGACCTCCTGCGCATGGGCCAATACGTGGACGGCGACGCCTTCGACGAAATGCTCGTCGCCTGGGACGCCGGTGATCTGGTGATTTTTCTCGAGCAAATCGATTTCCCCGCAAATCGTCCGCCCCAGGTGAAACCCTTTATCGTCTACTCCCCGCTCTGGGGAATCCTCTCGCAACACGACGACGTCCGCGCCGCGCGCGCGTGGCTCGAAGACTCCGAGCAATGGGATCGCACCCGCCTCTCCCAACCGCACGTCTACCAATGGGCCGGTACCGCTTGGAAAATGCTTTGAGGCATTGAGATTCATTTGAAACTGGCTCGATTGGCTCGAATAACCCCGAACATCCCTCCGCCTTCCGACCTCCGCCTTCCGACCTCTGACCTCTGACCTCTGACCTCTGACCTCTGACCTCTGACCTCTGACCTCTGACCTCCTCCCCCGGCCCTCTCACTTGCTAATCCCTCGCTCACTGCTCTTCACAAACTGCACCAGGTGCAAAATTTCCGGCAACTGCGGCAACTCGCTCTCCACCTTCACCAGCGCATTCGGAATCGTCAGCCCCTCGCGGAATAAAATCTTGTAAGCCGACCGCATCGCCGCAATCGCCTCCTCCGCAACTCCATTGCGCTCCATCCCCACCTTGTTGATCGTCCGCGTCTCTGCCGGATTCCCATCCGCCAGCATGAACGGCGGCACATCCTGCACCACCTTCGAGCACCCGCCAATGATCGCCATTTTCCCGATCCGGCAAAACTGATGCACCGCCGCCAATCCGCCCACCACCGCGTGATCCTCCACCGTCACATGCCCCGCCAGCGTCCCCACATTCGACATCACGACGTGATTCCCCAACCGGCAATCATGCGCCACGTGGCAATACGCCAGGATATGATTATTCGACCCGATCACGGTCGCGTCGCCATCACTCGTCGCACTGTGAATCGTCACATACTCGCGAAACGTATTCTCATCCCCAATCTCCGTCCGCGTGATGCCCCCCTTCCACTTCAAATCCTGCGTCTTCAGCCCGATGCTCGCGAACGGAAAAATCTCATTGCGCGCCCCCAGCCGGGTGTGCCCATCAATCACCACATGCGAATGCAACTTGCAGCCCGCCCCCAACTCCACGTGCTCGCCGACCACACAATATGGCCCAATCTCACACCCATCGCCCACACGCGCCTTCGGATGAATGACCGCACTGGAATGAATCATGAAATTGATGATTTACGATGGGTTTCCCAAACCTGCCACAAATGGTTTCCCATAATATTGAGATTCGCTATCGCGAAACGCGGGCCGATTGCCGATTGAAAAAAGCCCGCGGCGTTCGTCACGAGTTCACGCAACACGTAACACGCAACACGCTCCCAACTCAAAACTCTCAACTCAAAACTCATAACTCGTTTCACGCCCCCGGCCTCATCATGAACGTCACCTCCGCCTCACTCACCACCTCCCCGCGCACCTTGCACACCCCCTTCGCCTTGCCGATCTTCCCGCGCGACTTCGTCAACTCCACCTCGATCATCAACGTATCCCCCGGCACCACCGGCTTGCGCCACTTCACATTATCCGCCGCCATGAAATACGCGATCTGCCCGATATTCTCCGCATGCTTCATCATCAAAATCCCCGCCGCCTGCGCCATCGCCTCCAACTGCATCACCCCCGGCATGATCGGATGCCCCGGAAAATGCCCCTGAAAAAAATGCTCATTAATCGTCACATTCTTCACCGCCACAATCGTATTCCCATCCACCTTCGCCACCCGATCGATCATCAGGAACGGAAACCGATGCGGCAATATCTGCATGATCTGCACCGTATCCATCGACCCATCCCCATTCACATACTCCGCAATATTAATCCCGCCATTCCCCTCGGCGGATTTTTCCGCCTCCCCCTTGGCCGGTTCCGTCTCCCCTTTAACAGGTGGCGTTGCCACCGCGGCGGCTCGCACCGCAGGTGCCGGCGGCGGACCAAAAGTCTGCGCCGCGCGAATCGGCTTCTGCATCTGCGCCTGGATCAACCGCGTCATCTCGCAATTCGCCGCGTGACTCGGCTTCACCGCGATCAAATGCCCCTGCAACGGCCGCCCCAACAACGACAAATCCCCGATAATATCCAGCATCTTATGCCGCACAAACTCCTCCGGATACCGCAGCGGCTCCGTCGTCAACACCGCATCATCCCGGATCACCACCGCATTCTCCAGGCTCCCCCCGCGGATCAACCCATTCTTGATCAAATACTCAATCTCCTCAAAAAAACAAAACGTCCGCGCATTCGCCAGCTCCTTCTCCCACGACTTCGGATTGATATCCAGGCTGTAAAACTGCGTAAACCGCCCCGCCTTATCCGAACTCGTGCACGTAATCTTGAACCCATCATCCGGAAACAACGCCATCTCCGTCTCCCCCATCAACAACTCCACCGGCTGCGTCGGCTTATAAGGCTCCCGCCGCTCCGTCTGCGGCACAATCCCCGCCTCCTGGATCATCTTGCAAAACTGCCGCGAACTCCCATCACAAATCGGCGGCTCATTCGAATCCAACTCCACCAACGCATTGTCAATCCCATAACCCGCGAATGCCGCCAGCACATGCTCAATCGTATGCACCTTCACATTCCCGCGCGCGATCGTCGTCGAACGATTATTCTCCGTCACATTCTCCACCCGCGCCTCGATCTCGGGTTTATCCGCCAGATCCACGCGCCGAAACCGGATCCCCGAATTCGGCGGCCCCGGCAGGAACGTCATACTCACGCGATTCCCGCTATGCAAACCGATGCCGGAAAAACTCGTTGGATGACCAATAGTCTGTTGATGCTGCACGCCCGGATTAAACAAACCGCCGCCTCCCTTGGCAAGCGGCGAAGTGGTGCCCCCCAGAGGGCACTTGAGGCAAATCGGCGATCTTCCTCGGAAATGCGGCGGAAGCTCCAAGCCTCCAAGCACCAAGCCCCAGAGAAATCCAAGCACCAAACACCAACCGAGCGCGTTCGATTGGAGCTTGAAACTTGGATCTTCCCTGGAGCTTGGATCTTGGACGCTTGGAGCTTTCAGTTCGGTGTTTCGACTGTGGACGGAGGACTGAGGACTGAATAAACTGACCCGATGACTTGGCATGAGAGTGTTATGGCCGCCATCCAACGCGTCACCACGCGCAGCAAAAGCCGTGTCTTCACGCGGCAAGACCTCATCGCCACCGAACTCAAACAAATCCAAAGCGAAACCGACCCCGGCACCGGCACGCCCGAACAGACGCTGAACCGCGTGCTGCAGGAGATGCGGACGGTAGGCATTTTGGATTCGGAGGCGCCGGATATTTATCGGTTGCTCAAGTGACAAGGGTCGAGCGTCGAGGGTCGAGGCCTGGGACCGCCGGCGTCCCGCCGGCCCGGTGGGGCGAGAGTCCTCGCGAGCCGCTTCGAAGTTCCAAATTCCAGAATCCAAACTCCAAAGCGCCGTAGGCGCGGCATATTTGTAGAATCGAATTCCACAATTGAACAAGCTCCGTAGGAGCGACATCTTCCGTATATGCCGCCCCGACGGGGCTTGGGATTTAGTGGGGCTCGTTTCTACAAATAGGACGCTCCTACGGAGCTGCGTCTGGCAATGGATATCAGGACATGCAAAGCAGAGTGCTGCTCGAGGCCGTTGAAATCGCGACCGAAATATTTGAACGGTGCGGATATCAGGACGCGCAAAGCCGAGTGCAACTCGGCGCTCCGAGAACTTTCGTTTTGGATTTTGAGTTTTCATTTTCATCCTTCGATGCAGGTGAAGCGGCGGCCACGGATGGGGAGGCTGAATATTTTGTGGTGGGATTTAGTGGGATTTGGTGGGACGGGGTTAGTTGAGCCGCCTTCGCCGGGCTTCGGCGCGCCAAGTGGTTGGGGGAGCGGTGGGTTGTATGGGAGGGGTGGGGGAGTTTGCGAGTTTGGGAGTTTGGGAGTTTGGGAGTTGGCATCCGAAAGCGGTAGAGGGCTACCGCAGTCCGGGACGCTGGCGCGCGTGGCGGGAGGGTTGGAATTGCGCGGAGCGTCCGGGAGCGCGTTTGAGCTTTTGAACTCCGGCAGGGGGGCGATTTCGGTCAGTTCGTGGGCCTCGGCTTCGATTGGAGCGCGGCCCGCGAGGACGCTCGCCCCACCAGCGCTTGGTCTGTACGGGGGAGTTTTCGAGTTTGGGAGGATCCGGATTTATCGCGTCTGGCCGGCGGGACGCCGGCGCTCCCAGGGTGGGGCTCAGAGGCGGGGCACCTGTGCCACTATTTTCTGCGACGGGTTCGAGGGTGGATTGGGATTGTTTGCGGCGGAGTTGGTTGCGGATGGCGCGTTGGTCGTCGCGGCGGAGGCGGGAGAGTTCGCGGGAGATTAAACGGAATTGGCGGAAGCGCTGTTTGGGGTTTTTGATGGCGCTTAAGGCGCGGACGTGGATGGTGAGTTCGGCGGAAATCACGGTGGCGATGTCCTCGGCGATGGAGATGCTTTTGCCGGTGGTGTCCAGGCCAAGCTCTGCGGCTTGCTCGGCGGTGAAGCGGGCTTGCTCGCGCAGGAGTTGGTGGCGGGTCCAATCAAGGTAGCCGCCCTGGCGCCATTGGGAGAGGTTTTGGGCGCGGATGAGATGACCGCCGAATTGTTCGGTGATGAGTTTTTGGATTTCGGGGAGTTCATTTAGCCATTTGAGAATGGCAGGGGCGCGTTCGCCGTTTTCGAGGCGGCGATTTAGTTCTTCGCGGATGGCTTTGGATAGGCGTGCGATTTTTCCGGTGCGAGCGTTCATAAAAGTTTAAGAGTTGAGGAGTTTAAGAGTTGGGGTGATTTTGAATTGCGAAACGGTTTCGCATTTCAAATTTTGGGTTTTATTTCGATTTTGCCAGAATTCGCGGCTGGAAGAAAAACTCACGGTGATGTTTTAGGTGGAAAGGCCTTTTGGGCAGCTATTTATGACTCAAATTTTTGGAAAAATGGGCTGAAATTGAGTGTTTTTTTGGGGGACGAAAAGGACGAAAAGGACGCAAGGGGCAGCGGCTTTTTACACGAATTATGCTAATTAACGCGAATTTTCTGACTGCTCTAAGATGCAGTGAAGAATGACAAAAGTCCGTGGAGGAGGAAAAAGCAGAGGAAAAGAATTCCGGGGGCGATAAGCAGCCATAATAGGAGGAGGGAGATTTTAGAGGATGTGGGGCGGACGCTAAAGATTCCGTCGCAGGCGTTGCATTTGACTCTTTTGGCTCGTCCCGCATTCAGCAGCACGACGGCCCAAATGCCACCGGTGAGGAAGGCGATGAAGCTGAAGGATTGTTTTAGTTTGACGGCTGGTTTGTGGCCGGCGAGTGCTCCGCAATGCGGGCAAGTGGCTTTGGGTATGGGTGGTGGTTGCGAGGCTATCTCGTTCAAAACATCGGGATGTTTTGCGGGTGAGGAAATTTTGTCAAGATGAGAGGATCGCGAGGGTGCGACAGAAAGTGAGGGTCAAATTAACCAACGGCATTCGGAATATTGGATGTTAACGCCCATGGATGTAAGGCGAAATCCCCTCATCCCGGCCTTCTCCCCGCTTGGGCGGGGAGAAGGAGACGGAATCGCGTTTTGATTTGTTTGACCCTCGGTTTCAGTCGCACCCGGATCGCGAATCGAGAGGCGCAACCGCTTTCAGGGTTGCGGGAAGGTTTGGACGATTACCCAGGGTAGTCCCGCTATCGCGTGACAACCGCTGGGCTGAGTGACGGAATCCCGTTGGGATTCTATTTCAGTTGCGAGGTGCCGCGGGCGAGGAACTTGGTGTCGCGGAGGAGTGGGAGTTGCCGGCGAATTTTGTTGCTGATGGGGCGGGTGGGATCAAGGCAAATTCGGAGGCGGAGGTCAGACGGGAATTTCAAATTGGAGATTTCAGATTTCAAACGGGGGACACATCCGCGGCCGCCGCTTCACCTGCATCGAAGGATGAAAATGAAAACTCAAAATCCAAAACGGAAGTTCTCGGAGCGCCGAGTTGCACTCGGCTTTGCGCGTCCTGATATCCGCACCGTTCAAATATTTCGGTCGCGATCTCAACGGCGTCGAGCAGCACTCGGCTTTGCATGTCCTGATATCCATTGCCAGACGCAGCTCCGTAGGAGCGTCCTATTTGTAGAAACGAGCCCCACTAAATCCCAAGGCCCGTCAGGGGCGGCATATTCGGGACGATGTCGCTCCTACGGAGCTCGGTCAATTGCCGCTACGATTCTACAAAGAGGTCGCGCCGACGGCGCTGGGGTTTGGGGGCTTGGAGTTTCTGTGAGGTTGGGAAGCTGGAAGCGCCGGAAAGGTTGGCCATCAGATTCTCGAGACGTCGAGTCGCCCACGCGAGTTCCATTTTTAGAAGAACCAGGTGATGCCGATCATACAAGGGACGTTGTTCATGCCGGCGTTCGGTTCGCTAATTCCCGCGTTGGACACGTGCATGAGCCGGACCTCTCCCGTCAGCGCCAGGTCGTTGCGCATAAACCAACGCACACCGGCGGTCGCTTGCGAATTGAATTGGAAGGTGCCACTGAGGTCGGGTGCGCCGATGCCCGTCCCGGTCACTCCCGCGCCGAGGTCCAGGAAAGGAATCCAGCGGGTGCCCGTGGCGAGGTTGTAGCGCAGGTGTGGCGTGAGGCCGGCCACCCATCCTTCGGTGTGCGAGTATTCTGCTCCGCCAAACATTTCCAAACGGACTTCAAAGTTGCCGCGATACCAATGGCCTTCGCCTTTCACACGACCCAGCATGTGTCCATACGAAAGGCTGAGCAGCGCGAGATCGTGGGCCCGAGGGCTGCCGAAAAAGGCCAGCCCGGGCGCAACGCCTGCTTCCACAGCGAGGTCCTGGGCCGAGGGCAGAAAACCGCCACCCACCGCGTCCTGCCAAACGGAGGGTGTGGCCATTGAATTCGTCCACACTGACTGCGACTGCGCTTCGGCAGCGGCAAGGCTGGATCCCGATGTTATCACCAGGATTACCATCAGGGCTGCGATTTTATAGGATGCTTTCATTTCATTTGTCAGGTGGACGCGGCGTGAAGCTATCAGCACGTTCCGGGGCGAGCGACTACAAAAGAATGCGTTTGGGAAGGCGGAGGGCGGAGGGCGGAGGGCGGAAGCCGGAGGTCAGAGGACAGAAGCCGGATGACAGATGTCTGACCTCCGACCTCTGACCTCTGGCCTCTGACCTCTGGCCTCTGACCTCTGGCCTCTGACCTCTGGCCTCTGACCTCTGGCCTCTGGCTTCCGTCCTCTGTCCTCCGTCATCCGTCATCCGGCCTCGCTACCTCCGCCCGTCATACCAAATGTGGGTCGCTTCGCGGCTCTTCAGCGTCTTGCCGCCTTGCAGGATGGTCCGGGCCACGAACTTGAAATGTTCGCGCGGCGTATACAAGCGCAATTTACGCGCGGAAGTGAGGATGGGATGGCGATGGAGGATGACGATGCGTTTGTGTTCGGCGCGGGCGAGTTTCTTGAGGCGTTTGCTGAGTTCGAGTTCTTCAGTGGCGAAGAGTTCGATATTGAACCCGCCGAGTTTGCGGAACGCGGCGGCGTCGCAAAAGATGAACGAGCCGGCCATCCAGCGCAGCGTGCGGCTCGTGAGGTTCCACAGGGCGGTGACGACGTTTCCGCTGGGGTATCCGTCTTCGAGGCGGACGGTGCTGCCGCCGGCGAGGCATTGGCCGGTGGCGATTTGCGCGGCGACGTCGTCGAAGAGCGCGGCGCTGGGGTGCGAGTCGGCGTCGATGAAGATGAGCCAGTCGCCGGTGGCGACGCTGGCACCGCGATTGCGCGCGCGGCCGATTTGGTTGACGGGTTCAAAGATGACTTTCGCGCCGGCGGCGCGGGCGACTTCCGCAGTGCGGTCGGTGGAGTTGTTGTCGCAGACGATGAGTTCGGTGGGCCATCCGCGCCGGGCAAAGGCGGTCAGCGCGGCGTTCACCTGGACGAGGGATTCGCCCAGGAGGCGTTCTTCGTTGAAGGCGGGGATGATGACGGAGATGCGCACACCAAGATGATAACAGAAAAAGTTAGAAGTCGGAAGGCGGAGGTCAGAAGACGGAGGACGGAAGTCGGAAGTCGGATGTCCGACCTCTGGCCTCTGACCTCTGACCTCTGACCTCAGTCCTCCGGCTTCTCGCCGGTTTTCAGGCTGCGGACGGTGGCGAGGGTTTGGATGGTTTTGGTGGTGATGGCGTGGATGGCGTCGAGGCGCTGGGTGAGGAGGGGTTGGATTTCGTTGGGGTCCGTGACTTTGGTTTTGTCGGGCGGGGTGCTGAGAATGTGCATGGCTTCGACAACTTTTTCGTAGAGTTCAAGCCATTCGCCGTTGCGCGCGGCGGTTTGCTTGAGCGCGCGATCGATGACGGCGGCGATGCTGTCGAGCGTGACGGTGCAGCCTTTGAGGTCATCGCCGTAAATGGTGCGGAGAATGTCTTCGGCGGTGACGAAGGCGAGCGGGTCGGGTTGGGCGGGCGTGCTCATTTGCGATTAGTTGATAGTTGATAGTTGAGAGAAAGGGAAGAATGAAGAATGCAGAAGGAAGAAAGGGAACGGATGAATGGATTGCTGGATTGTTGGATTGTTGGATGGGACGAAGAAAACGTTCCACATTCCAAGTTCCAATTCTGAGGTTTGAGACTCCTCACGTCGTCTCCTACTGTTTTAGGGAATTCTCTGTAGGTGACACTTGGAGGTTTTAAACTATATTGCTGCCCGGAGGCGGCGTCCCTAAACAACTGGCGTCTCCTCTGATTTAACAAATGGCTGATGTAAAAACGTCCGAGGTGAAGCCGGCGCCGCGCAAGCGCGGTGCGTGGTTGCGTGTGCTGTTGTGGTTGGTGGGAATCATCGTGGTGTTGCTGGTGGCGGTGTATTTTGTGGCGACGAGTTCGTCGTTTGTGCAGCACCAGATACTGCCGCGGGTGAGCGCGTCGTTGGGCGCGAATGTGACGGTGAGTTCGGCGGAGATTCATCCGTTCTCGCGGGTGGTGTTGCATGATTTGAAGGTGCAGGCGACGAATCAGCCGACGTTGTTGACGGCGCCGGAAGCGAGCGTGAGTTACAGCCTGATGGATATCCTCGGCGGAAATATTCACGTGGATGATTTGACGATTACGTCGCCGACAATCCAGGTGGTGAAGAATGCGGATGGGTCGAGCAATCTGGATCCGTTGAGGAAGTCGCAGAAACAGCCGACGGAGGAAAAACCGAAGGCCGGGGAGAAGCCGGCGAAGCCGCTGAAGGTGGATGTGCGGAAGGTGACGATTTCGAACGCGACGATTTTGAAGATCGATAATCAGCCAAATGGCACGCGGGATTTGGTGGAGTTGACGAATGCGACGGTGACGTTGACGGGATTGAAGAACGGCGAGTCGGGCAAGCTGACGCTGTCGGCGATTTTGCGCGATGAGAATAATCCGCCGGCGCCGGCGATGTATGGTTTGTTGCAGGCGAAGGTGGACGGGAGTTTTAATTTTTCCTTCACACCGGACCTGAAGCCGAACACGATTTTGGGGGATGCGCACCTGGAGATTTCGCAGGCGGCGGGGGCGTTCAATGATTTCGCGAAGTTGCTGGGGACGTTGCATTGCGATTTGTCGCCAACGGAGATCAAGGACGTGAGCTTGAATTTCGAGAAGGACGGCGTGCACCTGGGCGAGTTGCGGGCGAGCGGGCCGTTTGATTCGGCGAAGTCGGAGGGGAAGTTGAATGTGGAGTTGCTGTCGGTGGACAAGAAGGTGTTGAATTTGCTGGGCGCGAAGAGCGGGTTTGATTTTGGGTCGACGACGATTTCGCTGACGAACCAGATTGAATTGGCGAAGGGCGGGGCGGCGATTGCGGCGATGGGGGAGTTGAGCGCGAGCAAGTTTCAGTTGAGCCGGACGAACCTGTCGACGCCGGCGATTGATTTGCGCGCGGATTACAATGTGGCGGTGGATAACACGGCGAAGACGGCGTTGCTGAAGACGCTGAATGTTTCGGGGACGCAGGCGGGCAAACAGTTGGTGCGGGGGGAATTGACGAGCCCGATGACGCTGGCATGGGGGAACCAGACGAATGCGGTGGGGGATTCGGCGTTCAGCCTGGCGGTGACGAAGTTGAACCTGGCGGATTGGAAAATATTTTTGGGCGATCTCGTGTCGGCGGGAATGGTGGATGTGAATCTGAAATTGCTGTCGCAGCAGGGCGGCAATCACTTGACGTTTGACACGACGAACCAGATTTCGAATCTGGCAATAAATGCAGGTGCGACGCATCTGAGCCAGACGACGGTGAGCCTGACGGCGCACGGGCAGGCGACGAATTTGAAGCAGTTTAACCTGAGCAGTTATGGGTTGGAGGTGGCGAAGTCGAATCAGACGGCGCTTTCGATCTCGGGTTCGGGCACTTACGATACGGAGAGCGCGAAGGCGGATTTGCAACTGGCGTTGAAGACGTCGCTGCCGCGGTTGTTGCCGTTGGTGGGGCAGACGAATTTTTCGGTGTCGTCGGGCACGGCGGAGTTGAATGCGCATGTGACGCAGAACGGCGAGGCACAGACAGTGACGGGGACGCTGGCGGTGACGAATTTCACGGGCAGCGTCTCGGGGGACGCGTTCACGGATTTCAGCACGGCGATGGCGTTGGATGTGAACAAGACGCCGGAGCAAATTGAAATTCGCAAGGCGAGCGGGACGTTGGCGGAAAACAAAAAGGCGGGCGGGAGTTTCGATCTCTCGGGGAATTACAGTTTGAAGAATGCGCCGTCGCAGTTGAGTTTGAAGCTTTCGGGTATCAATGAAAACGGTTTGCGTCCAATCCTGGCGCCGATGTTAGCGGGCAAGAAACTGGTTTCGGTGGCGGTGAATGGCACGGTGTCGGCGCAGTTCAGCGCGAATGGAGATGCGGCGGTGAAAACGGATTTGCAGGTGACCAATCTGGTGGTGAACGATCCGACGCACCAGGTGCCGGCGACGCCGCTGGATGCGAAACTGCAGGTGGACGCGTCGGTGGCGAAGCAAGTGGCGGACGTGCGGCAGATTCAATTGACGCTCACGCCCACGTCGCGCGCGAAGAATCAATTCCTGTTGCAAGGGCGCGTGGATATGACGAAGACGAATGCGTGGTCGGGAAATCTGGCGTTGACGTCGGACGGGTTGGATTTGACGACGTATTACGATTTGTTTGCGGGCACGAACAAGCCGGCGGCGGTGGCGCAGAAGGCGTCGGGCGCATCGGTTGCGGCGCCCGCGAGCGCGACCACGCCAACGGCGGCGGCGACGAATCAGTTGCCGTTCCGGAATTTCACGGTGGACGCGAAAGTGGCGCAGTTTTATTTGCGGGAAATTGCGGCGACGAATTTCCAGGCGACCGTGAAAATCGATGGCGGTCACGTGCTGTTGAAGCCGTTTCAGTTGACGCTGAATGGTTCGCCGATGCTGGCGACGGCGGATGTGGACATGGGTGTGCCGGGATATAAATATGCGGTGACGTTCAATACGGCGAGTGTGCCGTTTGCGCCGCTGTGGAATACGTTCAATCCGGAGGACAAAGGCGAGGTGAGCGGAACGTTGAGCGCGCACGAAAATTTCAGCGGCGTGGGTTTTGATGGCGAGAGCTTGCAGAAGACGCTGGCCGGGACGTTCGATATCGCGACGACGAATTTGAATTTGGATGTGAACAAAATCAAGAGTCCGGCGCTGTCGCTCATTGTGGCGGTGGTGGCGGCGGCGCCGGAATTGGCGAACCCCACGACTGCGGCGTCGGCCATTTCGCGGCTGAGTTCGGCGGTGAGTGGCAGAGTGTTGGGCAGGTCCAGCGGTGGTTTGTCCGAGGATATTTCGAAATCACCGATCGATATCATCTCGGCGCGTGGTTCGGCCACCAACGGAGTGGTGAAGGTGGACCAGGTGGTTGTGCGCAGCACGGTGTTCGAGGCGGATGTGACCGGAACGGTGACGCTGGCGCCGGTGTTGACCAATTCGGCGATCAATTTCCCGGTGAGCATTTTGTTGAGCGAGTCGATTGCTCAGAGGAGCGGCCTGGGCAATGTAGGTTCCACAAATGCGGCTGGGTATGTGAAACTGCCGGATTTCTTTGTGGAAAAGGGCACGCTCGGGGAGCCGAAGGCGAGCATCAGTGTGACGGCGCTGGGCAAGGGGATCCTCCAGGAATTCGTGCCCGGCCTGGGTGGTGGCAATGGCACCAATGGTTCCGGCAATTTGCTGCAAGGCGTGGGAAATCTTCTGAATGGTAGCGGCTCCCATACGAATCAACCGAATCAGCCGGCCACGAATCAATCGCCGGTGAATAATTTGTTGAATAAGTTTTTGAAGTAGGCCCAGGACTAAAAGACCGCAGATAAACGGTGTTTACGAATCAAGTAGATTCCATAACCAAGCGCTGCGCTGGCGGTGATCGCTGCAGGAATAAAAAGTGAGGAATATCCCAGATGGTGGAAGAGAATAGTTCCCGCAATTCCGCCAATGAGAAATCCCGAAATTACGAGCAAGCTCATCCTGATACGCAAAAGGTCGATCGGCAAGCGGCGCAGAGCGTGACCGAGAAAGATACCGAGGTCGGTGAACATTCCTGAAACGTGCGTAGTGCGCACGACGGTGCCGCTGTAGGTGCTAACCATGGCATTTTGGAGACCACAGGCGCACGCCAAACAGTAGACTCCATACAATGATTCATGCCGGAGTAGTGGAACGGAGATGCAGATGAAAAATGTCTCCAACCACAAAGCGACACCATAGCGGTGACCCAGTTGGAGGGCGTTGGTTTGGATAATGAAGCCGCTTAGTACAGTTCCAATCAGGAAAGAGACAATGACCATTCCAAAATGCAAAGAGTCACCAACGTTCAAAGTCCCAAGAGCGACGGCGAGCATGGAAGTGCTTCCGGTCAGATGGGACACTGTCTGGTGAGTGAATCCGAGCACGCCCGTCACATTGAGGATGCCGGCGATGAACGCGAGTACCCAAGTGCAGAACCAAAACCAACGAGGCAATCTCGAGATCATTACTATGAATAGCAAAAAGCGGCAAAAATGGCAATTTTACCCGGAGCTAAACGCAGGGCCGACGCATCTAAATTTTCAGAAAAGTTTTCCATCACCATTTTTTGACTCGACAGCAAATATTTTCGCTTTAAAATTTGAACTCCCCCATTTGCTCGGCTTCAAATGGGGGAGTTCATTTTCGATTTTCTGTTTTTGTTAGAGAGTAAGATGTGATCTTGAAGCAGAAATCCCGCAAGCTTTCCGTCTTTTGAATGCCGTCGAACTCAACACCCTCGGTTTTCTTCAGGATTCTTAAGTTTTAGATGCGTCAGCCCTGGAGCTAAACGCACAGGCGAGGACGCCCGTGCCACTATGATTTGCGTGAAGGTCACGCGGGTTGCGTGAAAATTGCGCACGCGATTTTCTGCAACTCTTCGATTCTTGTGGTTTTTCACCTATTGGATGTTGGCAATGGCTATGCTGAGTAGCAGTTGTGCAAAAACCTTGGAGGTGATTTATGAGAATTCCCCGGCGCGGTTTTACGTTGATTGAACTGCTCGTGGTCGTGGTCATTATCTCTGTGCTCGCGGCTTTGTTGTTGCCGGCGTTATCTGCGGCCAAGAAGCGGGCGCTTTCGAGGAGTATGGCGCCCGCGGCGCCGCCGGTTGCGATGGTGAGTGGGGAAACGCCGAGGTTCAATCACGGGCCGGAGCGGCCGGTGGCGACGGTGAAGAGTTTCACCGCGACAGTTTCATTGAAGCCGGGTTTGAGCGTGGGGACGGTGGATCCGGAATCCATTTATACGGCGCAATTCAGCGCCACGTTTGCGGCGTTCAATCCCGGCAACGGCGAGTGCGAGGTGCTGTTGCCGCTGCCGCCGCAAATCATTTCGCTTGCCGACCTCGTGGTGAGCGTGAATTCGCAGCCGAGCGAATCGGTGGAGATTCGCGAAAATAAATTGGTTTGGTTTGGCACGTTGCTGGCGCAGCCGACGCCGATGACGGTTACGTATTCCGCGGTGGGCAAGGGACTTTACAATTTGCAGACGCCGCCGGGTTCCGTGCTGGACACGTTTCACATCGATTTGACCGCGGTTGGCTCCGATGTGCGGATGCTGGAGTTGTCGCTGCAACCGACGACGGCGTCGCGCGAAAACGGGAAGACCATTTACACCTGGGACTACAAGCATCTGCTGTTCGGACGTCCGATCGCGTTGGATGTGCTCGGTATCGCGCCGATTGATCGGCTTGGGGAATTGACGTGGTTGGGGCCAGCGAGCGTGGTGATTTTTGGAATCATTCTCGGCCTGGTGGCGCATGCATTCGGCATCCAAAAATTTGATCGCTGGATGTTGTTGCTCGTGCTGGGGACGTTCACGGGCGCGTATCCGCTGATGTATTTCGCGCAGGAATTTATTTCGCTCAATGTCGCGATGGTCGCGGCATCGGTGTTGGTGCTGGTGATCATTGCGATTCGGTCCATGACGATCATGAGCGCGCAGTTGGCGATTGCGGGTGTGGTGTTGCCGGCGGCGGCGCTGTTGGGGGTGACATTGGTCGCGGCGATTCATCCGCGGTTGCAGGGATTGCTCATCACGGCGGTGGGGATGGCGTTGTTTATTGTGGCGATGGTGTTGATGCCGAGATTGCAGAAGAATGGGGTCGGGATGAAGGCGCAGATGGCTGGGGGTTAAACATCCAATATGCTCAGTAGAAATCTTTTCCTGTCGCGAAGCGACACCAGGATATTAGCCAGCCACAAGGTGGCTGGTATGACGATGTTGGAGCTATGTCCTGAAAGGACATAGGAAAAGCACATCGTTTCCGCCGTCCTTTCAGGACGTGAGGTGACGCCGAGATTTCCAGCCACTGCGTGGCTGGCTAATTTCCGCCGTCGCTTCGCGACAAAAAAATGGTTTCTACAAAGCACATCGAACATCGAACATCCAACGTCCAATGAGGGGGCCGGCGGGACGCCGGCGGTCCCAGGCGGGGGGGCAGGGTTTTACCGACGCGGCGGATTTGAAGGGAAGTGCGAGAGTGGGCGGTGCACAAAAAGAAGGGAAAACGAGACACCTGGCTGCTGCTGATCGGAGTTGTGAAAGTATTGAAGGCAGTCCTGCTGATTGCCGCAGGCATTGGCGCGATGAAACTGCTGCAGGGGAATGTGGCGGACGAAGTGGATCAGTGGGTCCGCCGATTGAACCTGGACGCGGTGAATCCTTATTTCCAAACGTTCCCGGAGAAGATCAAAGGAGTGTCCCCGCACAAACTTTCGTTGATGGGCGCGGGCGCGTTTATTTATGCGGGATTATTTTTGATCGAGGGCGTGGGCCTCTTGATGCACAAGCGGTGGGGGGAAATTTTCACGATCATCATCACCAGTTCGTTTTTGCCGTTTGAAATTTATGAATTGGTGGTGAAGGAGTTTAGCGTTTTCAAGCTCTTGTTGCTGCTGGCAAATGTGGCGGTGGTGATTTATTTGGTCTGGCGGTTGAGGCATGAGAAGAAAAAGGGGTGAATGGGCGGTGACGAAACGCTCCGTTACGCTCGCTGCGGCTCGCCCGGCTTCGCCGGAAATGGAGGGATATTTTTTGTGGATTAACCCCGGGTGGCGTCCGCTGCGCGGACTTACCCGGGGCTATTATCGGTCGCCTCTTCGAGGCTGCGGACCCACTGATGAAGTTACTTTTGTAACGTCCGCGTCCAGTGCCGAACCTTGCACAAAAAGAAACGGCGGCGCGCGCGGAGCGACGCGCCCTACCTTTGCGTCAGACTTCGATCAGCATTCGCGCGGGATTTTCGATGGTGTCTTTTACGCGTTTCAGGAAGGTCACGGCTTCGCGGCCGTCGACGATGCGATGATCGTAGGTGAGGGCCACATACATCATGGGGCGGATGACGACCTGGCCTTCGCGGGCGACGGGGCGGTCCTGGATGCCGTGCATGCCGAGCACGCCGCTTTGGGGCGGGTTCACGATGGGCGTGGAGAGCAGTGAGCCGTAAACGCCGCCGTTGGTGATGGTGAAGGTGCCGCCCTGGAGTTCGTCGGGTTTCAATTTATTTTCCTGCGCGCGCCGGCCGAGATCGCCGATGGCGATTTCAATTTCGGCGAAGCTCAATCGTTCCGCGTTGCGCAACACGGGCACGACGAGTCCCTTGCCGCTGCCGATGGCGACGCCGATGTCGTAGTAGTTGTGATAGACGATGTCGGTGCCGCGAATCTCGGCGTTGATGCCGGGAAATTGCTTGAGGCCGTCGATGGCGGCTTTCACGAAGAAGGACATGAAGCCGAGTTTGACGTTGTATTTTTTCTGGAAGGCTTCGCCGTATTCCTTGCGCAGCGCCATGATGCTGGACATGTCGATTTCGTTGAAGGTGGTGAGCAGGGCGGCGTTGTGCTGGGCTTCGACGAGGCGCTCGGCGACGGTGCGGCGCAATTTGCTCATCGGAACGACTTCTTCGGGGCGGTCGGAACTGCTGCGCTTGGATGGATCGGATTGGTTTTCCCCTGAGCCCTGAACGCCACCTCTCCCCGGCCCTCTCCCCCACTTCGTGGCGGAGAGGGAGGAGACGCCGCGGGCGGATTTGAGGGTTGTGCCTCGGTGTCTGAATCTTTTGGTGAACTTTCGCGCAAACGTTCGCTGCGGGTTTTTTCCTGCGGCGGTTTGATTTGGCTGGGGCGCGATGAGGCCAGGTCCGGTTCGGCTTTGACTTCGGGAGATTCCGGTTTGGTTTCCGTTTTTTGGTTTTTCGGCGAGCTTGGGTTCGGGAGCTTTCGCTTCGGGCGCTTTGGCCTCGGGCTTTTTTTCGGTGCCTTCGGTTTTTCCTTCCTCGAGATAGCCAATGACTTCGCCGACTTTCGCGAGGTCGCCTTTTTGTTTCAACAATTTGCCGATGGTGCCGGCACCGGGCGAGGGGAGTTCGACGGTGGCTTTTTCGCTTTCGAGGGTGACGACGGGTTCATCTTTTTTGACGGTGTCGCCGGCTTTTTTGAGCCAGCCGCCGATTTCCACTTCGGTGATGGATTCGCCGATTTCCGGAACTTTTAGTTCGATGGACATAAAATTTTAATTGATCAAATGGTTAGGGTAGGACCGGCACCGAGACGGTGCCGGAACTCGCAGGAGAGGACGCCTGCGCTACGTTGCGCTACGGTGTCACGGGCGGCGGCGCGCGCGGAGTGGCGCGCCCTACCATGACGGGTGAATTGTCGCCGGGAATTCATCGATGGCATTTTCATTTTTCTCCGAAGGCGCGTTGGATGATTTCGGTTTGCTCTTGTTTGTGGCGTTTGGCGGAGCCGCTCGCGGGGGTGGCGGAGGGGGCGCGAGAGATGCCGGCCAGGGGGAAGCGATCGAGCAATTTTTCGCCGAATTGAATCTTCATGAAATTCCACGCGCCCATGTTGGCGGGTTCTTCCTGCACCCAATAGGCGGGCGTGCCGTCGGCATAAGGTTGCAGCACGCGGCCCAAAGTCCGGTCGTGGAGCGGGTAAAGCTGTTCCAGGCGAATGATCGCCACGTCTTCGCGCTTGGTTTCTTCGCGATGCTCGAGGAGTTCGTAATAAATTTTTCCGGTGCACAGCAGGAGGCGTTTGACGGCCTCGGGCTTGATCGCGGATGTCCGGCAAAATTGTTTGGAAGCGGCCCGTGGTCAATTCGTCCAGCGAAGAAATCGCTTTGGGATGGCGCAGCAGGCTTTTGGGAGTCATCACGATCAGCGGTTTGCGCCAGAAGCGCAGGGCTTGCCGGCGCAGGCAGTGGAAAAATTGCGCGGGCGTGGTGGGATTGACGACCTGGATGTTGTCTTCGGCAGCGAGCCAGAGAAAGCGCTCGAGGCGCGCGCTGGAATGCTCGGGACCGGCGCCTTCGAAGCCGTGCGGCAGCAGGAGCACGAGGCCGCTGAGTTGCTGCCACTTGTCTTCGCCGCTGGCGATGAATTGATCGACGATCGGTTGCGCGACGTTCCAGAAATCGCCGAACTGCGCTTCCCACACGACGAGCGAGCGCGGGCAATCGAGGCTGAAGCCATATTCGAAGCCGAGCACGCCGGTTTCGCTCAGCGGGCTGTTGATGATTTCGATCGCGCCCGCGGTGATCGAGATGTTGCAGCGAAAAATATTTTTCGCCGGTTTCGTAATCGTGCAGCACGGCGTGGCGATGGCTGAAGGTGCCGCGTTCGCTGTCCTGCCCGCTGACGCGGACGCGAAAATCCTCGGCGGTGAGGCTGGCGAAGGCGAGCGCTTCGCCGGCGGACCAATCGAGCGGCATTTCGCCCGCGGCCATTTGCTGCGCGTGACTGCAAAAACTTTTTGAGTTTGGGATGCGGATGAAATTTTTCCGGAACGCGGCTCAGCGATTCCAGCATGGCGGCCAATTTTTCGCGGGCGACGCCGGTTTGAAACGATCGTCGGCTGGCTCAGGACCGCCGACGATGGGCCGGTCATCCGAGGCGGCACATGGCCGTTTTCGCCATCAATGATGGGCGTGGACGGTTTGGTGTTGTCGCTGGGAATTTCCTTTTGCGATTGCGACAATTCTTTTTCCAGCGCTTCGCGGCGTTTGGCGGCGATGTCTTCGGCTTCTTCGCGGGTGACTTCGCCGAGTTGCAACAGATGATCGAGGTAACCTTCGCGGACCGGTTTGCGTTCGAGCGATCGCGCGATAAAGGACGGGTTGCGTGAAGGTGGGCTCGTCGCTTTCGTTGTGGCCGAGGCGGCGATAGCCATACATGTCGATGACGACGTCGCGTTTGAATTCGTGGCGGAATTCCATCGCGAGGCGGACGACTTGCGCGACGGCTTCGGGGTCCTCGCCGTTCACGTGGAAAATCGGGATCTGCAGCATCTTGGCGACGTCCGTGGCGTATTGTGTGGAGCGCGCTTCGTTGGGGCCGGTGGTGAATCCGATTTGATTGTTCACCACGACGTGCAAGCGTGCCGCCGACGGAATAGCCGGGAAGCTGGCTGAGATTCAAGGTCTCCTGCACGACGCCTTCGCCGGCGAAGGCGGCGTCGCCGTGGATCAACAGCGCGAGCGAATGAGAATGGTCGGTGTCGCCGCAGCAATCCTGCCGGGCGCGGGCGCGGCCAAGGGCGACGCCGTTGACGAGTTCGAGATGGCTGGGATTGAAGCAGAGCGCGAGCTGAATTTTTTTGCCGGTGGCGGTGGTCCATTCGGAGCTGTGGCCGAGATGGTATTTCACATCGCCGCGGCCTGGGGAGGATTTCCAGCCGGTATCGGCGAATTCGCGGAAAATCTGGCGCGGGCTTTTGCCGATGATATTGGCGAGGACGTTCAGGCGGCCGCGATGGGCCATCCCCATGACGACTTCGCCGACGCCTTGTTCGCCGGCTTTTTCGAGCGCGAGGTCGAGCAGCGGGAATGAGGCTTTCGGAGCCTTCGAGCGAAAAGGTTTTTGCGCCGACGAATTTTTTGCGGATGAATTCCTCGAAGATGGTCGGCGTCGGTGAGGCGGGTGAGGATGCGGAGTTGTTCGTCGCGCGTGAGTTGAATGTGGTTCTCGGTGGTCTCCATGCGGCGCTGCAGCCAGCGACGGACGCTGAGGTCGTCGATGTGCATGTATTGAACGCCGATGGAGCGGCAATAGGTATTGCGCAGGCGCTGGAGCAATTGGCCGAGCGTGAGCGGGCCGTCGTATTGAAAAGTCTCGCTTTGGACGGGCAAATCCATGTCCGCTTGGGTGAAGCCGAAAAATTCGGGCTCCAATTCCTTGGGCGTGGGCGGAATGCGACCGAGCGGATCGATGCGCGCGATGCGATGGCCGCGCACACGATAGAGGCGGATGAGCATGTAGATGCGGTCCTGGATGCCGTGCGGGACGACACCGAAGGCCGGCGAGACGCCGGCGGTCCCGGGCGCGGCCTGGCGGCCCAACGGATTGAACAAGCTGCGCGGTTTGAAGGAGGGGCCGAAGTGCGGGTGGGGGAAGCGCAGTTCGCCGTTGGCAATCTGGCCGAAATATTCGTGCCACTCGGGTGAGACCGACGAGGCGTCGCGGAGAAATTTTTCGTAGAGATCTTCCACGAACGCGAGGTTCGCGGGGTTTACAGTAAAATCGGTGGCGGTCATCAAATGGGCTATTTTGGTTTTACCTGAAGCGTAGAGATAACCTGTTGCGCGCCGTCTGTGTCAAGAGCCTCCTCCATGGCTTTGCCGATCAGTTCCGGAGTTGCGACGGTGCCGGAGAGGGTCACGACGCCGTCCGTGGTGCTCACGTGAATGTCCCAGGCGGACAGCTCGGAATCCTTGACGTATTTGGCTTTGATGGCGGCGGTGACGCGAGTGTCGGCGGTGGCATCCTTGAGGGCTTTGCCGGCGGCGTCGGTTTTTTCGCGGATGACTTTGCCGGTGCGGGAGAGTTCGTTGGTGATGCTTTCGCGGTCGAGTTTCCAGGAGTGGAGTTTGTCGCCGATGGCGTCACCGGCGTTTTGGGCGGTGCTTTTGATTTCCTGGCCCGCGGTGGCGAACTGGGAGTTGTTTTTGTTGTGGTTGAAATACCAAACGGCGGCGATGCCAATGGCAATGCCGACGAGCAATGTTAGAAAAAATCTCATAAGACCTCGGGGTAACTTAACGGGGGAATGGCGCGAGTCAAATGGGGCGCTTCGCGGCCAGCTAAATAAGTTAGTGGTGAAATAGGTTAAATAAGGTTGAGCGCGGGAGCCTTTTTAACTCATTTAACGATTCAATTCATTTAACCCATTTAACTGGCTCAAACATTGACTTCGCGGGGTTGGGCAGATAAGTTTTCAGCCCAAACCAGAAAGTTTACGAAATGTTTGAGACGATTGAAAAACTGCTGATTCTTCAGGATCGGGATAAACAAATTCACCGCGTTAAATCGGAGTTGGAGCACATTGAGCCGGAGCGGCAGGTGCTCAAGACCAAGGCCAACGGCGCGCAGGCCGGGCTGGATGCGGCCAAGTTGAAGGTCAAGGAACTGGAATCCAAACGCAAAGACCTTGATCTCGAAGTGCAGGCCAAAAAGACCCTGATCGAGAAGTACGCGAATCAACAGCTTCAAACCCGAAAGAACGAGGAATATCGCGCGCTTGCGCACGAGATCGAAGGCTGCAAGCAGGCCATCACGAAGATTGAGGACCAGGAAATTGAATTGATGGAGCAGGGCGAGACGGCGCAAAAGAGTGTCGTCCGGGCGACGCAATTGGCGGCGGAAGCGAAGAAGTTGATGGACGATTCGCTGGGACAACTCGGGACGCGCGAACAGAATTTGAAGAAGGAATTGGCGCAGTTGACGGCCAATCGCGAGGAACTCGCGGCCGCGGTGGATGAATCGGCACGCGGACGTTACGAACGGCTGATGAAGAGCAAGGGCGGCAATGTGGTGGTGGGCGTGCAGCACGGTGTGTGCGGCGGCTGCCACATGAAATTGCCGACGCAGACGATCGTGACCTGCCAGGCGCAGAATGAACTGGTGACGTGCATCAATTGCGGGCGGATTTTGTATTATTCGCGGGATATGGATTTGGCCGTTGTGGATTAAAGCTCCAAGCACCCAAGATCCAAGCTCCAGAGAAGCACCAAGCTCCGGAATCCAACTAACGTCTGTTTGGTTTTTGGAATTTGAAGTTTCTCTGGAAGTTGGTGCTTGGTATTTGGAGCTTTTCCATCGTTGCTCCTCTTAACTTCTTCAGTATAATAAAGGCGGTTTTGGAAAGGTGGAGAATCGCTTCCGGCGTGAGCCGGGGGAGGAAAGTCCGAACTCCGTAGGGCGCGATGCCGCGTAACTTCGGTTTTGCCGAAGATACACGCGGGAGGTGACGCCGTGAGGCGTCCCGACGGAAAGTGCCACAGAGAATATACCGCCGGGGTTCGCAAGAATCTCGGTAAGGGTGAAAAGGTGGTGTAAGAGACCACCGCTCGAAGCGCAAGCGACGAGGCAAGGCAAACCCCATCGGGTGCAAGGCCAAATAGGGGACCCTGGAGCTGCCCGCTCCATGTTTCGCGAAAGCGAAACGGGTTCCGGGTACTGGCTGCTGAGACAAATGATTCTCGCCGTCCGCAAGGACGGAACAAAATTCGGCTTACAGCCTTTCCAAAACCAAATCTTTCTTCGCGCCAATGGTTGACGAGAAAATATTCAATGCTTACGGATTCGTTTTGGCATTCGTTGGATTTGGCATTTTGATTCTGGGCGCGGTTTGGCTTGTGCGCGAACGGCGACCACGTGCTGTGGCGTCATGTGGATTTTTGGTGATGTTGGCTGTATGCGGCTTCGTGACCCTCTGGGTGTTAAGTTTACTTGAGTTCCCGGCTGCGTGGTTCTTCACCATTCTAAGGATGCCCAGTGCGACGTCAGTGAAGGGAGTGCGGGTTTCTGAAATTGTCAAAGGAGGCGGTGATCGTTGGATGACTGATGATTATTTTTGCGATATCTGCGGGGACCACGACAACCTTCTCGCTATGAGACTGGAGACGTCTTCGAATCGATTTGATTATTATTTTGTCTACGACAGCCGAACACGGGTGGTTGTGCCGATGACTGATGCAGCGGCTCAAAAATTTCCGGAATTTATGCCTGATGGCGACGAAATGGTTGCCGTGAGCACATTGAATGAAGGTAAACGTGGTGGAGGACAGATGGGAAATAATGTGATTAAATTGCCGGCGAAGTGGTTTGAGGTGGCTACACGCCTTGAAGAAGCACCACGCCATTGAAATGCTTCCGCCCTGGATTTTGTTCGGCATTTCGAAACCGATATACTCGCTTCGCTCGCCGCGCTGCGCGCGAAAGTGATGGGTTGAATGGATCTGTACCCAGGGTAGCCCTCGCTGACTCGGGCAACCCTGGGCTAATCTCTGCGACGCCTTCAGCGTCGTCATCATGCCGCGCTTCGCGACAGCGCAAGGGTCTCTACAAAGCAAAACCCTAAAGCAATGGTCCCTCGGGAAGATTTGGGTTTTCCAGGCGGAAAAACATTTGGGCGTCGGTCATTGAGTTTGTGACGACGTATTGGCCGTTGACGAGCGCAGGCGATTGCAGATTGGTGCTCCAGGCGGCGGTGGCGGGATTGGTGGTGAATTCCAGGCTGAAGCCGGGAGGATTGGTGGGCCAACTCAAAACGAGGGAGCCATCCGAGAGTGAAATATTCAATGGCGGCGGGAGGACAAAATTCCACGGGTCGGAACTGAAACCGTTCGCGACGACGGTCAGGGAATAATTTTCGGGTGGCAACGCGGCGGAATTGGTGAATTGCACGGTCACCAATTTGTTTCCGGTCATGACGCTCGTGCTGTTCCAATTATAGGTGCGCTCGTAATAGACATTGCCGGCGGAATCGGCCAGGCGCACGAGCGGATAATTGCTGTTCATTTGTGCGTCATCCCCGTAAGTGGCGCCCTCGGAAATGCCGTTGAGCCCGGTGCCAGTCAAGGTGAAGGAACCGTCGGCGCGCGCGACGATATTGGAAATGGCGGGTTTGCCTGAGGCCAGGGGCGGACCGTCCGGTTGATACAGGTAAAGGTCCCGGCCGAAATGGGAATAAAGGACGGTGCCGTCCGGCAGGTCGAGCATCATTCCCTCATAGGGCGGAATGTTATCCGAGAGGCCGTTTGGGCCGTTGATTTGGGTGAAGGTGTTGGCGGTGGAATCGTATTCGAAAAAATAAGCGGGGGCGTTGTAATTCGTCGGATTGCCCACCAGACAAAGCATCTTGCCGTTCACCATCATGGCGGCGGGACCATCCTGGACGCCGTAGCCGCCGGGAATAACCGGCCCCGCCGTCCAGGTCCCGGGCATGGTATTTCCGGTGGGAGTGTAAATCGCCGTGTTGCCGTTGCCGCCGAGAAAGATGGCGTGGCCATTGGGCAGCAGCAGGGCGCCTCCCTGTTCGCTATCGTTCGACGCGCCGATGGGCAGGGGCAGATTGGAATCGTTTATCCATTGTTTCAAGGCGGGAAGGTAACGTTCGGAATTCGTGAGGCCGATGCTGCCGAAGCTTTCCGCCGTCAGGATGCTGTCGTCCGGCAATTTCACCCAACTGCGTTCGGTTTGGGTGTTGCCGCGGAAAAGCTTGGGGCCGACCGACCAGGTGTTGGAGGTGCTGACGAATAGCGCCGTGTAGCCGTTGGTGGCGGGATCGACCGGGGCGATGAGAATGTTGCCGTCCGGCAAGATTTCAGAAACAGCATCTTCAAACCCGTCCCCCGTCAAAATACCAGCAGGCACCGGAACCGCCGTCCAGGTGTCGTTGACCGGATCATACACCTCGGACTTGCTGCCCCCGGTGCCGATTTCGCCTCCGGCGACGAATACGTTGCCATTGGTTAAAACATCTGAAGAAAAATAGAGCCGGGAGTCATGCATCGGATTCAGTGAGGTCCAGGTGCCGTTGGCGTAACTGCCATGGATATCGGGCGTGAGGCGAAACCAACCGGTGCCGCCCGCATTGGCAGCCATGACGGTTCCATCCGAAAGCAAGAGCATGAGATTTATGGCTCCGGGCGCCGCATGCGCCAGCGGTGTCCAGGTTCCGGCATGGAGCGTGGTCGCCGCAAGGGCGGGAAGCAGCGCACCAAAAAATTTCCGGAACCGCATAGCTATTTTCGCAGCGGAATTCGCTGCTCGGCGGGCTCTTTCCTCAATTCCAGGACTCGTGGCGGGCTGGCGTTGCCGACGCGGTCGATGGCGGTGAGGGCCACCATTTCGGGCGGAATGGCAAGCGACGCGGAGGCGGTGTCGCCCGGAAAAATTTGGGTTTTCCAGGAGGCGCCGGAACGGATTTGCACGGCCCACCAACGGACTACGAAATTGGTGCCGCCGGCGTTCCATTGCAGGCGAACGGGGTTGGACAGAGTGACGGTGAGATTCGGTTTGGCGGGGGTGTTGGTGCCGAGCCAGGGCGAAGCGGGGACAAGCGCGGGTTGCGCGTTCAAATTGGTTTGCAGTTCGCGTTGGAGCAGATTGCCGCGGGGGCTGTTCGTGAGCAGGCTGGTGGCGTTGTAAAAAATGTAGCCGTTCGCTCCCGGTTGTTTGCGGATCAAACGGATCTGTTCCGGGATTTCGGCGGTGCTCCACTCCGGTGACAGGCCGTTGACCGACGAGAGGCCGGGCCACAAATTGAGATGCCTCACATTTTGTTGCGCCCACCAATTCAGCAACGCGGGGAAGCTCTGCTCTTTCGGTTCGATGCGCCAGTAGAGTTGCGGTGAGAAATAATCCACCCAGCCATTCACCAGCCATTTGCGCGAGTCGGCGTAGAGTTTGTTGTAATTATCCGAACCAGTGATTCCGGGCGGATCGCCCGGACGCCAGATTCCGGGCGGGCTGATGCCGAATTTGACCCACGGTTTGGCGGCTTTGATGGAAGTGTAAACGCGACTGATAAAAGCGTTCACATTTTCGCGGCGCCAATCGCCGCGATTGAGCTTTCCGTGAACGCCATATTTTTTCCAGCTCGCGTCATCGGGGAAATCGCGGTTGCCGTTGGGATCAGGGTAAAAGTAATCGTCGAATTGCACGCCGTCGATGTCGTAGCGTTTCACGACGTCCATGACGACGCGCAAGGAATATTCCTGCACTTCGCGTTCGCCGGGATCGAGCCAGAGATATTCGCCGTAGCTGCGGACGAGTTCGCGGTGCGTTTTGCTGATGTGGTTGGGCGAAATATTTCCGACGTGTGATTTGTGCAGCGCGCGATAGGGATTGAACCACGCGTGCAATTCCAAGCCGCGTTTGTGGGCTTCCCCGATGGCGAAGGCGAGCGGATCGTAAAACGGCTCGGGCGGTTTGCCCATGGCGCCGGTGAGATATTCGGACCACGGCTCGATGGGCGAGGGATACATCGCGTCGCAGGCGGGGCGGACCTGGAAAATGACGGCGTTGAGTTTGAGTTCGGCGGCGCGGTTGAGGAGCGTGATGAGTTCGGCTTTTTGTTGCGCGGTGCTGAGGCCGGGTTTGGAGGGCCAATCGATGTTGGCGACGGTGGCGATCCAGACGCCGCGGAATTCGCGATCGAGCGCGGGCGGGTGAGTGGGAGAGTCGGTGTACGTGACGGCGTGGCTGCGGAGGGCGCAGAGCAGCAGAAGCGCGGCCAGCAAAGCGTGTCTCATCATGGGTTCTCGGACGATGGCACCACGCTATGCATTCGATAGCGGAAATTGAAGGAAATTTATTTGGGGTGCGTGTAGAATATCTGCTGGAGATGTTTTTGGACGTTCTGGAGGAACGTTTGAGAATAGCCCGGTGTTTTAATGCCGGGATCGGTATCAAAAAATTATCAAGTTCCGAAGGAACGGCTGAGGTTTTGACTCCGATTGTTTCGGTCGTCCCTCCGGGACTCGTGACCTCGCGCGAGATTCCCGGCGTTAAAACGCCGGGCTATTTTCGGACGTCCCTTCGGGACTGGAGTGATTGGGCGCTGCCTTAAAAAAGCGAAAGGCATGGGTTTGGATGTAACTCAATCGCATTTTGTGCGTCAGAATTTGAGTGAGATGGAGACGGGCGGAATGTCTGTCTTATCCTTTAGGAGCGCGGCAGCGGGATTTTGGATGTATGAGAACAAACATTTTAATAAGGGTAAAGGCGGGCCGACGAGCGTTCACGCTGATCGAATTGCTGGTGGTCATCGCCGTCATTGCGATTCTGGCGGCGCTGTTGCTGCCGGCGTTGGGCCAGGCGAAGCAAAAAGCGTGGACGACGAGTTGCATTTCGAACCTGCACCAGATCGGGCTCGGGATGAAAATGTTTGCCGATGATAACGAGGAATTTTATCCCGAATCCGGCGGCGATATTCTGTGGGGCGCGGTCGATGCGGGAACCGGCAAGCCGAGTTGGATGGAGCAGATTTATTCGAACGTTGGGAACACCAATGCGTACGATTGCCCGGGCAATGTGCAATTGCCGGAGCAATATCGCGGGCCGTTTAATTATTTCAACGGCTGCAATGCGGCGTATATCGAGACGGGAACATTTGGCGCCATCAAAGGGACGCGGCTTTTGTTTCCTTCTGCATTTGTGCTGAGCGGGGACACGTGCGGCGTCACGGGAGGCGCGCTGCATTTTGATCCGCTCGATGCGGACAAGGATGATTACAGCCAGAATTGCGTCGGTGGCGCGGCGGCGGATACGATCACGGAGTATTGGCAGGTGCACACCAAAGGGCAGAACGTGTTGTTCGGCGATGGCCATGCGAAGTGGTCAAAAGGATTCAATGCGGGCGAGATGACATTCGGCTATAACGTCATGACGAACTGGATGACGCGGATGTGAAAGGGACGGGATGGCGGCGGAATTCAATCAGTTGGAGGCCAGCCTTTAGGCTGCTGCTGCGGGGCGAGGGGAAAAATGCTAAAGCATGAACTCCAACGCGGGAAAATCAAAAAACTTATTCACAGGTCCCCGGCGGGCCGGTTCCCGCGACCTTCATGATTAGAATTCTTAAAAAATCTTCCCGAAAGATGTTGCAAAAATGCCTGCAAAGACTATATAAAATGATAGTCAATAATAAGTAGTTTTAGTTTGGGTTAGCGCACAATTTCGAATCTCGGTTCCTCACCAATTAGTTGTGCTCCGACAGCGGACAGCCCTGCATATAGTGGTTTTTCGCTTTACTAATTTAACCGGTTTGCTTTTATAAAAGCCAATGTATCTCAAAAACCTAACCGTTTTAGGGTTTAAGTCCTTCGCGGACAAGACTTCCCTCAATTTTCAGCCGGGTGTGACGGCGATCGTGGGCCCCAATGGGTGCGGTAAGTCCAATGTTTCGGACGCTATCCGTTGGGTACTGGGTGAACAATCCGCCAAGGCCTTGCGCGGCGGCGAAATGGCCGATGTTATCTTTAACGGAACTGATGGCCGCAAGCCTGTCGGCATGGCCGAGGTCTCGATTACTTTGGGTGAGGTGGATGAGGAACATCTGCGCGCGGCCGGGGTGGAAGTGAGCTACAGCGAAGTGACGGTGACGCGCCGGATTTTCCGCGATGGCGGCAGCGAGTATTTCATCAATAAGGTTCCGTGCCGGTTGAAGGACATTCAGCAATTGTTCATGGGCACGGGCATGGGCAAGACGAGCTATAGCATCCTGGCCCAGGGTCACATCACGCAGATTCTTTCCAGCAAGCCGGAAGATCGCCGGATGATTTTTGAAGAGGCAGCGGGCATCACGAAGTTCAAGGCGCAGAAAAAAGAATCGCTGCGCAAGCTGGAATACACCGAGCAAAATCTCGTGCGCGTGGCGGACCTGATCCGCGAAGTGAAACGGCAGATCGGCTCGCTGCAACGCCAGGCCGGCAAGGCGCGCCGCTACAAACAACTTTCGCAGGAGATGCAGCATCTCGACACGCAGCTCGCGCGGCATCAGTTCGACGTGTTGCAATCGGAAATTTTGGAGCGGCAAACACAGGCGGAGAAGTTGCGCGAGGAAATTGAAAGCGGCTCGGCGAATGTGTTGCGCGCGGAAGATGAGATCGGCCAGTTGCGCGAGCGGCTCTCCGAACTGGAGCATTCCATCGCGACGATGCAGCAGCGCGGGTTGGAATTGAAGGGCGAAGCGGATCGGCACGAGAGCCGGATTCAATTCAACCAGGAGCGTCTCAACGAAATCGAGTCGCAAAATTCCAAGGCGCTGGCGGACATCACGCAGGCCGAGGAGCGTCGCAATGCGGCCGCGGACGAACTGACGAGCGTGGCGGAGAAATTGCAGGCGTCCGAAGCAGCGGTGGCGCAGCAGCGTGAAATGCTGGAGGAGAAACGCGCGGTGTTGCAGCAGGTGGAGCGCGATTTGCAGGCGCGGCAGGAATCGTTGCGCAAGGCGCAGGCGGATGCCTTCGCGGCGGCGCAGGATTTGACGCGCGTGCGCAATGAAATCACGGCGCTGGATTTGCAGAAGCAGGGCAACGTGGTGCGGCTGGAAAAACTTTCGGCGGAAAAAATCCAACTCGAAGAAGAGCGCGCGCGGCTCGAGGCGCGATTGAATGAATTTGCGCTCAACGTCGAAGCCGAGAAGCTGAGCGTGCAGACCAAGCGCGGCACGGTGGAAGATCGGCAGAAGCGTTTGCGGCAGATTCAGGAGGAGTTGAATCAATTGTCGCAGGAGCAGGACAAGTTTTTGCACAATCAATCCGAGAAACGTTCGCGCCTGAATGTGCTCGAGCAGCTCGAAGGGTCGCACGAGGGATTCAGCGCCGGCGCGGTGGCGGCTTTGCGGCGTTCGCAATCGGTCATCGGCTCGCTCGCGGAACGCATTCGCGTGCCGGATGAATACGTGGTGGCGATCGAAAATGCGCTTGGCCACAACCTGCAATTGGTTTTGACGGAGCAACCCGAGAGCGCGCAGCAGATTCTCGTGGACCTGACGGCGAGCAAAGCGGGCCGCGCCAGTGTGGCGGCGTTGACCGTGGAATTGCCGGTGCCTCAGTTGGTGTTCGCGGGCGACATGGCGCCGGGCTCGGATGAGCACGCGGTCAAAGCTCAATTGGAAAAAGGCGAAGTCGTTTCGGCGTTGAACGTGGTGAAGATCGATCCGGCGGTGGAAAAGCTGGTGAAGAGTTTGCTGGGGCGCACGTTCATCGCGCCGAGTTTGAATTCCGCCACGGCGCAATTGCAGAACGGCCACGCGGGTTGCGATTTCGTGACGCTCTCCGGCGATTTGCTGAATCGTCATGGCATTTACACGGGCGGCTATTTGAACGGGCAGGGCAACGGCCGCGCGCCGTCTTCGATTCTCGGCCGCAAAAACCAGATCACGGAATTGCAGATCGCGCTGGCGGAGTTGCAGGAGAAGGTTGCCGAGCTGAGCCGTCGCAAGGGCGCGCTGCAGGGCGAGCAAACGGAGTTGCAGGCGAGTTTGCAACAGGCGCAGACGGAATTGCGCCAGCAGGAAGTGGAGATTGCGACGCGGCAGGGTGAATTCACCGCGCTGGAAAATTCGCGCCGGTTGTTGCACCAGAAGATCGACACGGTCGTTTACGAAATCCAGAGCCTCGCGGCGCAGGAACAGGAAGGCATGCAGAAGCGCAATGTGCTGACCGACCGCGCGGCGGGATTGGAAGCGCGCGAGCGTGAGCAGCAGGACAGTGTGGCTTCGCTCACCGCGGACATGGAAAACTTGCGGCAGCAGCGGGACACGGCGAACACGCAATTGACGGAAAGCAAAGTGACGCTCGCTTCCGAGGAACAGCTTTGCGTTTCGGGGCGGCAGCAGAAAAATAATTTGGAACAGCGCATTCGCGAATTGGCGCAGGTGGTGGAGCAGCGCCGCGCGGAATGTTCGTCGTTTATCACGCGCAAGGAGCAGGCGGAGTCGGAAATCCAGGAGTCGCGCGGACAGATTGACCGGTTGCAACACGAGCGCGAGCAGGTGAATTTGCAGACGGCTGAGTTGCTCGGCCAAAAGCAAACGCAGGAAGCGGATGTTTTGGAGCGCGAAGAAACCTTGCGCGAACAGCGCCGCCGGTTGACTGAAATCCAGCAGCAACGCGGCTCCATCGACGTCGAACTCGCGCAGAAAAACATGTCGGTTCAAAACCTGCGCGAGCGCGTGCAGCAGAAGTATCATCTGAACCTCGACGATATCCGCAGCGAGTGCATCACGATTACGTATGCCGACGAAGGCGCGGCGAAGGTGCACACTTTGACGCCGGAAGAAATGGCCGCGGCGGGCGGCGCGACGGATTGGGCGGCGGTGGCGCAGCAGGTCGACGCGTTGCAGAAGCGCATCGACGAAATGGGCCCGGTGAACCTCGTGGCGATCGAGGAATACGAGGAGACCGAGCAGCGGTATCAATTTCTCACGAAACAGACCGAAGACCTGGAGCAGGCCAAAGTGCAGTTGCTCGAAGTCATCAATCGCATCAACACGCAGACGAAGGAAATGTTCAAGACAACCTTCGAGCAGATTCGCGATAATTTCCGCGCGATGTTCACGGACATTTTCGGCGGCGGCAAAGCGGATTTGATTCTCGTGGACGAAAACGACGTGCTGGAAAGCGGCATCGACATCGTCGCCCGCCCGCCGGGCAAGCAGTTGCAGACCATTTCGCTGCTGTCGGGCGGTGAGCAGACGATGACCGCCGTGGCGTTGTTGTTCTCGATTTACCAGGTCAAGCCCAGCCCGTTCTGCGTGCTGGACGAGTTGGATGCGCCGCTCGACGAATCGAACATCAACCGGTTCATTCGCGTGCTGCAGCGGTTCATCGATTCTTCGCAGTTCGTCATCATTACGCACAACAAGCGCACCATCGGCATGGCGGACGTGCTTTACGGCGTGACGATGGAAGAGCACGGCGTGAGCAAGATCGTGAGCGTGAAATTCCACAAGTCGCAGGAGGCGGAAGCGATGGAGCGGCGCGGGACACCGTTGGTGCCGCCACCCGCCGAACCGGCGGCGAAAAAGGAAGAAGGCGAAATCACGATGTCGCAATAAAATAGTGGCACGGGCATCCTGCCCGTGCGTGGACGCGGTTTTGATGGATTCGTAGGCGAGTTTCCAAAACCAGCGCGCCGACTGCCAGTCGGCGACACAGCAGGCTGCCAGCCTGCGCTACGGTGGTAATAATCTTTCGGCAGGGTGCAGGAAGCATGTTTTGTTCGCACGGGCGAGACGCCCGTGCCACTAACGGAAATTAGAAGGGAACTTCAGGGCAATGAACAAAATCAACTTGGCGGAGATTACGATCGAAAGAAATCGTTCTCCGAAGGGTCAGTATCGTCGATTAAGCCAGCATATTTCTCAGGCGCTGGCGGGAGTGAACGGGATCGGGATCAGCGGGCTCGCACATCCCTTTGAGGTTGAACTCGTGCGCGTCCCCGCGGGGGCGATGAATTGGCCGTATCATTCGCACTCGGTGAAATGGGAGTTGTATATGATCATTTCCGGGCGGGGGCAGGCGCGGACGGCGGCGGGAGTCGTGGATGTGCGCGAGGGCGATTGCATCGTGCATCCGCCGGGCGAGGCGCATCAAATCACCAACACGGGCGCGACCGATCTGGTTTATTATATCGTGTCCGACACGCCGGCGTCGGACGTGCGGCATTTTCCGGACACGAACAAATGGCTGGTGCCGGGGTTGCCCAGTCCGGTGCACGTGGCGGGGGTGGCGAAGGATTGTTATCATGGGGAGGAGTGAGGGAACGTGTTGCGTGGTCCGTGTTGCGTGAACTCGAAACGCGCGCCCTTGGTTATTAGTGGGCGTCTGTATAAATAGAATGTTAAAGGGGGCGCTGCAGCTTTATCGCCGCTTGCAAAAATTGGATTTAGGGGGGAAACTTTTTGGACGGGTTGACGTCTTTAAAAGTGTATGCTTAAGCCATTGTCCCCCAGTCGTTGGGACTACACGACGGCGGCGCATCTCCTGAACCGCGCGGGGTTCGGGGGCACCCCGGCCGAAATCGAAAAGCTCGTCGAGCTCGGGCACGAAAGGTCCGTCGAATACCTCGTTGATTTCGAAAGGATTCCCGATCCCACGGCCGACCCGGATTGGGCGCGTCCGGACCCGAGCCGGGCGGAAAAACGCCGCACGGCGCGGACCGCCGCGCCCGAAGTGCGCCAGCAGATGCAAAAAGACGAGCGGCAGGCGGAGCAACAGCGCATTCAGGAATTGAGGGGTTGGTGGCTGCAACGCATGGCCAAGGGGCCGCGGCCGTTCCAGGAAAAAATGACGCTGTTCTGGCACGGGCATTTTGCGACCAGTTTCGAGAAGGTTCGCGACGCGTATTACATGTGGCGGCAGAACGAATTGTTCCGCCGCATGGCCACCGGCAACTGGCTGGAACTGCTCACCGAAGCCGGCAAGGATCCGGCGATGCTCGTCTGGCTCGACCAGGCGCAGAGCCGCAAGGATCATCCGAACGAAAATTTCGCGCGCGAAGTGATGGAACTGTTCACGCTGGGCGAGGGGCATTACACCGAAAAGGACATCACCGAAGCGGCGCGCGCGCTGACCGGTTGGTCGCTGGACCAGGAGCAGCAGAAATTCGTGTGGCGTCCGTTCATTCACGACAACGGCGAGAAAACCGTTCTCGGCCGGACGGGTTATTTGAACGGTGACGATTTCCTGGAGCAAATTATTGCGCAACCGCAGTCGGCGATTTTCATCACCGGGAAACTCTGGAATTTCTTCGCGGGCGAAATGCCGTCACCGGAGTTGAACGCCGCGCTGGCGGACTTTTTTCGCCGCAGCGGAAACAATATCAAGCCGCTGATGCGCGTGATGTTTTCGGTGGAGGAATTTTATTCGCCCTCAGTCGTTCGCAACGAAATCAAAAGCCCGGTGCAATGGCTGATTGGGAGCGTACGCATGCTCGAATGCGAACTGCCGCCGCCGCTGGTTTCGACCAATCTCCTGCGCAGCCTGGGGCAGGATATTTTTGCGCCGCCGAATGTGAAGGGGTGGGACGGCGGCATTGCGTGGATCACGACGAACAATCTCATTGCGCGCTACAATCAATCGGCGTTGCTGGCGCAGGGCGACATGGCGCTCGCGGTGAGTCTCGCGACGGGTCCAGCCAAGAATCCGCAGCGTGTGAAGCAGATTCAAAATCGGATGCGCAATATGCGGGCGGGCGGCGTGGATGTGGCGAAAATTTTCACGGAAGAAGAGCGCAACAACAAGGATTTGCTGGCGGCGGCGTTGCAAAAACGTTTGTTGCAAAGCACGCTGGAAGGCACCCGGCAGCAGGCGCTGCACGAATTTCTCGACGGAAAAACGAACCTGGACGAGAGCGACATTCGCGATGCGATCCGGCTGGTGATGTCCACGCAAGAGTATCAAGTCACATGAAACTTAAAATGAAACGTGAAACGTGAAACGTGAAGGCGGATCGGCCGCTGCTTCACGTTCTACGTTTTACGTTTCACGAACACTATGAAAAACGAAATTACCCTGCAAACCCGGCGTGAGTTTTTGCGCCGCACCGTTTTGACGAGCGCGCTGTCGTGGACCGTGCCCACGTTTTTGGCGAACACGTTTTCCGCGCTGCAGGCGGAAGCGGCGGATCGCGCCACGCAAATCACCACCGGCAAGGACTCGACGATTCTCGTGGTGTTGCAAATGGCCGGCGGCAACGACGGCATCAACACGGTGATTCCGCACGGCAGCGATTATTATTACAAGGCGCGCCCGCGCATCGGCATCAAGGCGGACCAGGTTTTGAAGATCAACGACCAGATCGGCCTCAACCCGGGCTTGAAGGGGTTCCGGGAGTTGTATGACCAGGGCAATCTCGCGATTGTGCAGGGCGTGGGATATCCGAACCCGAACCGCTCGCATTTTCGCTCGACGGAAATCTGGCAGACGGCGTCGGATTCCGAAAAGTTCGAGAAGTACGGCTGGATTGGGCGGTATTTTGACAACGCGTGCGCCGGCGCCGATCCGACGGTGGGGGTGAGCGTTGGTCGGCAGATGCCGCAATCGTTTGCCGCGAAGATGCCGAAGGGCGTGAGCGTGGATAACCCGCAGAATTATCGCTTCATCGATTCGGAGAACGGCCAGGAAGGCAAGATGATGGAGCAATCGTATCGCGAATTGAATGGGGGAATGGTGGAGGAAAACTCGGGCGGCACAATTGGCGGGATCAGCGGATTGCCGCCGCAAAAAAATCAAAGCAAAGGTTCGGTCATGGATTTCCTGGAACGCACGGCGCTCGATGCGCAGGTGAGTTCGGACGAAATCCGCGCCATCAGCGCGCGCGTGGATAACAAGGCGACGTATCCGGGCTCGCAGCTCGGCACGTCATTGAAGCTGGTGGCGAAATTGATCGGCGGCGGATTGCCGACGCGCATTTTCTACGTGTCGCAGGGCGGCTATGACACGCACACGAACCAGACCGGCACGCATCAGCGGTTGTTGCAGGACCTCGGCGATTCCGTGAAGGCGTTTACCGACGACATGAAGGCGCAGGGCAACATGGGGCGCGTGTTGGTGATGACGTTTAGCGAATTTGGCCGGCGTGTTTCGGACAATGCAAATTCCGGCACGGATCACGGCGCGGCGGCGCCGATGTTTGTGATCGGCAATCACGTGAAGGCCGGGTTGCTCGGGCAATATCCGAGCCTTGCGCCGGCGGATTTGTACCAGGGCGACATCAAATACACGGTGGATTTCCGCAGTGTGTATGCCTCGGTGCTGGAGACGTGGCTGCGGACGCGCAGCGAGCCGATTTTGGGGCGGAGATTTCAGCCGTTGCCGTTGGTTTAGTGGCACGGGCATCCTGCCTGTGCGATGCAACGCTGAGCTCTTATCCGTCCGCTCAAAAATCTCCGTGGTAGGTTTTGATTCGCACGGATGGGACGCCCGTGCCACTATCCCCGGCGTGAACGACTTGCCGGAGCAACTTGACGAAATCATTCGCGAGCGATCGCTTTTTCTGCGCGGGCAAAAAATCCTGGTGGCGGTTTCCGGCGGGGTGGATTCGATGGTGTTGCTGCAAGCGTTGAATGCGCTCGCAAAAAAGAATCAGTGGCGCCTCACGGTTGCCCACCTGAATCATCAATTGCGCGGGCGCAGCAGTGATGCGGATGAATGGCTCGTGGCGCGCACGGCAAAATCGCTCCGGCTTCCGGTGGTTGCGAAGAGGGTTGACGTCAAAACTCTGGCGCGAACGGGCAAGTTGTCGCTCGAAATGGCGGCGCGCAAAGCGCGGCATGAATTCCTCGCGCAAACGGCGGTGCGATTGAATATTTCTCACATCGCTCTGGCGCATCATGCGGACGACCAGGTGGAATTGTTTTTCCTGCGCTTGTTTCGCGGCGCGGGCAGTGAGGGTTTGGCCGGCATGAAATGGCGCGGGCCATCGCCGGCGAATCCGAAAATTCAACTGGTGCGGCCGTTGTTGGAATGTTCGAAGGAGTCGCTGCGCGAATATGCCGCGGCGAACAAAATCCAATTTCGCGAAGACGCGAGCAATGCCTGGCTGGACATTCAGAGGAATCTCATCCGGCGCGAATTGCTGCCGCTTCTAAAAAAGAAATATCAACCGGCGTTGCAGCGGACGGTTTTGCGGTTGATGGATATTTTGCGAGCGGAATCGGAGTTGGCCGCGGGAATTGCGGAGGAGTGGCTGGCTGGTGGCACGGGTGTCTCGCCTGTGAGTTTGGGTTCGCACGGGCGGGATGCCCGTGCCACTAAAGGACCTTTCGCAAAACTGCCGCTCGCCATTCAGCGCCGATGCATCCAGGCGCAATTGCTGCGCCAGGGCGTCCCGGCGGATTTCGCGCTGGTGGAACGATTGCGGACTTCGCCGGGCCGGCCGTTCAACATCGTGCCGCAAGTCACGGTGCGGTGCGATGCGAGGGGGCAACTTCATTTTCAGGAAACGACTGCCGCGAAGTCCAGGACGGACGAGCTCGAGATCGGTTTGGCTGGCGGAGCCGGGGAGATTTTGTTTGCGGGTAAAAAGATTTCGTGGCGCGTGTCCCGGCAGAGGACATTCCGCCGGCCGGGGCCGCAGTTGGGACGGGAAATCTTTGATTTCGACCAGGTTGGCGGACGGATTGTGCTGCGGCATTGGCGGACGGGGGACCGGTTTCAACCCATTGGAATGCCCCGGGCGGCCAAGCTGCAGGACCTCTTCACCAACCACAAAATTCCCCGGGCGCGAAGGCACGATTTAATTGTGGCCACGACCGCGCAAAATGAGGTATTTTGGGTGGAAGGTCTGCGGCTGGCGGAACGATTTAAGCTTACACCGCAGACGACGCGCCGGATGATATGGCGGTGGAAACCGGGGGAAAACGCTGGGTTGCGGGTTTCTGCCCATCATGTTAAGTTGGCGCAGCTTAAAAATGTCAGACGAAAATAAAATTAATAACGGCGATAACTCCGGGAAGAATGGCGATTTTCGCGTTCCACCGAAAACCTGGATCGTTTGGATAGTCATCATCGGCGGCATCCTCGCCCTGGTGCTTTTCAAGAATCAAATGGCGCCGCAGGTGGACTCCATCAAGCCGGCGGAATTCCTGGCCAGGGTGAATTCCAATCAAATTGATTCGGCCACTCTCAATTACAGTCCGCAATCGCCGCTTTACGATATTGTCGGCAAGTATCGCGATCCCAAGACCGAAGCGTTGGTTCCGTTCCACGTCAAAATGGCGCTGAGCGACAAGATGCTCGACACGATCGAGGCCAACGACAAAGTAGAGGTTAAAGAGCAGAACACGATTGTGCTGAGTGTAATGATGACGTTGCTGCCGTTCCTGTTGATTGGCGCGCTCATCTGGTTTTTCTTCATTCGGCAGATCAAGATGGCCGGCAAAGGCGCGTTGAGCTTCGGCAAGAGCAAGGCCCGCTTGCTCGCCAAGGAACGGAATAAGACCACGTTCAAAGACGTGGCGGGAATTGAAGAGGCCATTGAGGAAGTTTCGGAGCTCGTGGAGTTCCTGAAGGACCCGAAGAAATTTCAACGCCTCGGCGGACGCATTCCCAAGGGCGTGCTGATGATTGGGCCGCCCGGCACCGGCAAGACGCTGCTCGCGAAAGCCATCGCGGGTGAAGCCGATGCGGCGTTCTTCAGCATCAGCGGTTCGGATTTTGTGGAAATGTTCGTGGGCGTCGGCGCAAGCCGCGTGCGCGACATGTTCGAGCAGGCCCGCAAGAACACGCCCTGCCTGGTGTTCATCGACGAAATCGACGCGGTGGGCCGTTCGCGCGGCCACGGCCTCGGCGGCGGCAACGACGAACGCGAGCAGACGCTGAACGCGTTGCTCGTCGAGATGGATGGCTTTGACACGCAGGAAGGCATCATCATCATTGCCGCGACAAATCGTCCGGACGTGCTGGACCCGGCGCTGTTGCGCCCCGGCCGTTTCGACCGTCAGGTGACGGTGAACTTGCCGGACGTGCGCGGTCGCGAAGGCATTTTGAAAGTTCACGCCAAGAACGTGAAGCTGGCTCCGGGAGTGGATCTCTCGATCATCGCCCGCGGCACGCCTGGTTTCTCCGGCGCGGAACTCGCGAATCTTTTGAATGAAGCCGCGTTGCTCGCCGCGAGCACGAATAAGAAGGCGGTCGGCATGAAGGAGCTTGAGGAAGCCCGCGACAAGGTGCGCTGGGGCCGCGAACGCCGCAGCCTTGCGATGACCGACGAGGAAAAGAAGTTTACCGCCTGGCACGAAGCCGGCCATGCGATCGTGAACGTGCTGTTGAGCCATACGCATCCATTGCACAAGGTGACGATCATCCCGCGCGGGCAGTCGCTCGGGTCGACGATGTCGCTGCCGAAGCAGGACGTGCTGAGCCGCCGCCGCAAAGAAATGCTCGATGACATCGCGATGATCATGGGCGGACGCATCGCCGAGGAAATTGTGTCGCAGGATATTTCGACCGGCGCCGCCATGGATATACAACAGGGGACGAAGATCGCGCGCGCGATGGTTTGCGAATACGGCATGAGCGACAAGCTCGGCATGGTTCAATACGGCGATCATGACGAGTATGTGTTTCTCGGCCGGGAAATGGGCCGCTCGAAGGTTTACAGCGAGGATACCGCCCGCGAAATCGATGCGGAAATCAAGCGTATCATCGACGAGCAATACAAGATCGCGAAGGACCTCATCACGCAGAATATCGACAAGCTCGAGTTGATTGCAAAATCGCTGCTCGAGTTCGAGACGCTCGAAGGTTCGCAGGTGGAAGAAATTGTCCGCACGGGCAAATTCACGCCGCCGACGCCGCCGGCGAATGTCGACCCCCCGCACGGCGCACCGGCGGGCACGCCGTTGCCCGAGCCGCCGGCCAAACCCGCGCCGCCGAAATTGCCTGGTGGGCTGGGAAATCCGGCGCCGGCGCCAGTGTAAACTGGTTGCGAGATTAGAATTGCAAATGCTCCCGCGTTTCGACGCGGGAGTTTTTGTTTTTGGATTGCAGCAATCGTCAAATAATTTTCCAGAATAAACAAAAACCTAACGCAGAGGCGCAAAGAACGCAGAGTTCCGCAGAGGAGGGATCAAAATAATAGGGACGACCACTGCGCGAAATGACGCAACGCAATGTTTTGGACAATCCTCAGCGTTTCTCCGCGTCCTTTGCGACTCTGCGTTAATTTGAGGTCTTCGGTTGACCAATTTCCATCTTCCATCCACCGTCCTTCGCGTCTATCTTCCGGGACATGATCATTGCGCCTTCATTTCTGGCGTCGGATTTCAGCCGCGTGGCTCATGAAGCCAGGCGGGTGGATCGTTCCGGCGCGGACTGGCTGCATCTCGATATCATGGACGGGAATTTCGTGCCGAATATTTCGTTCGGACCCGCGTTCGTAAAGTCAGTCCGTCCGCATTGCAAAAAGTTTTTCGACATTCATCTGATGTGCGAACGGCCGGACATCCTGTTTGAACCGTTCGTGCAGGCGGGCGCGGACCAGATGATCGTGCACGTGGAGCTTGGCGACCAGGTGGCGCAGTTGTTGTGGAAGATAAAATCGTTCGGCAAAAAAGCGGGGCTCGCCGTCAACCCGCCCACGACGATTTCGAACGTGCTGCCGTATCTGGATAAAATCGATTCGCTGCTGGTGATGACGGTGCATCCGGGTTTTGGCGGGCAGGAATTCATTTATGAAACGCTGCCGAAAATCCAGCAGGCGGCGGCGTGGCGCACGGAGCGCCGGCTGAACTTCCGCATCGAGGTGGATGGCGGCATCAATTTCGAGACCTGCGCCGAATGCGCGCGCGTGGGGGCGGATACGTTCGTCAGCGGGACGACGCTCTTTCATCAGCGCAGCATGAAGGCGGCGGTGCGGAAGATGCGGAAAATCGTGAACGCCCACGACCCGGCGCTGGCGGATTTGGCGGTGTAAGCGCACTGGTTGAACGGTAAGAGGCGTTCCGCCGTCAAAGGAGCATCGGGAGCTGTTTACCGTCTAATAGCTATGAAAACGTTGATCTTCTGTTTCGCATTGATTGCCAGTTTGACCGCCTCTCACGCCGACGCCGCGATCATCGCCGGTCCCATCTCCAATCCGGCAAATGGACACGATTATTACTTGCTGGCGCCCGGCAGTTGGTCGGCAGCCGAAGCGGAGGCCGAGGAAATGGGCGGAAACCTGGCGGTGATCCGGAACAAAGACGCGCAAAGCTGGGTTTACTCCACGTTTGGAAATTTTGACGATGTGCAGCGCGGCTTGTGGATTGGGTTGCATCGGAAATCTCCGGGCGGCGAATTCGTTTGGGTGGATGGAACTTCGTTGGATTACACGGATTGGTATCCGAATGAACCCAACAACGCCGGCGGACGCGAGAATTGCGCGCACATGCGCTGGGACCCCGCCATGCCGGGCACGTGGAATGATTCGGTGAATGAATCGCAATATAACGGAGTGGTGGAAGTGCCGCATCCCAGCGCCAAAACGCTCAAGGCGGAGCGCGCGTTGATCGGAACCTGGTATCTGGGCGGCAGCCCGGCGAAAAGATGCTACTTCGCGGATGGCGGAAATGTGATGTTCGCGATCAACGAGTCAGATTATTCGGGCCGGGTGTTTTCGGGTAAGGGTGGAGAGTTGTACGTTGCTCCGTGGCAAGTTCGCGGACAAGTTTCCAAGGATAAAATTCTTTGGAGCAACGGCACGTGGTGGTCGCGGCATCCAGTGGCAAGCGATGCGGCCGTGGAGTTCTTGATGCCGGAAGACTTGAAGAAAGCCGCCGGCCCGCCGGTTGACTATCCAATTCTAAACTGAGCAACCTCGGCTGGCTGAGGGCTCTGGGTGATTTTTTCCATTGCCGGGTTCATTCGGCTCCGCCGATACTTCGCGCATGGCACAAATCAAATTCGGGACCGACGGCTGGCGTGCGGTCATTGCGGAGGATTTTACATTTGCAAACGTGGCGCGCGTGGCGCAGGCGGCGGCGGACTATTGGAGCGCGGAATGCGGAACGCTGAACGCGGAAAAAAAAGTCGTCGTTGGCTATGATCGTCGATTCTTCTCCGATCGATTTGCGCAGACTTCGGCCGAAGTGCTGGCGGGGAATGATTTTAAAGTGGTGCTGACGCCGGAGCCGACGCCGACGCCGTCGGTTTCGTTTGCGGTGAAGGAGCAGGGTGCCATTGGGGGCGTGATGATCACGGCGAGCCATAATCCACCGATTTTCAACGGGTTCAAATTGAAGTCGTATTACGGCGGGTCCAGCAGTTTGGAGGAGTGCCAGGCGATCGAGGGATTTCTGGATCGCAATCCGGTGCGCTCGAAGAATCTGGGCGAGGCAGTGAAGTCGAAGCAGGTCCTGATAAAGGACGTGCGGCCGACGCATTACGCGGCGCTCAAGCGATTGGTGGATTTCAAGCTGATTGCGAAATCGAAACTGCGGTTTGCGCATGAGGCTTTGTTCGGTGTGGGCGCGGGTTGCTTCGAGCAATTGCTGGCGGGCACGACGTGCCAGGTGACGACGCTCGATGCGAAATATGACGTGCTGTTTGGCGGGATCAATCCGGAGCCGATTGCGAGCAATTACGTCAAGAGCGCGGCTTTCCTCAAAAAACATCCGCACGACATTTGCCTCGTGACAGACGGCGATGCGGATCGCGTTGGCGGCATGGACGGGCGCGGAAATTTGCTCACGACGCACCAGATCATTTGCCTGTTGCTGCATCATTTCGTGGTGAATCGCAAAGGCAAGGGCCGCATGGTGAAGGCGCTGACGACCACGTCGATGGTGGACAAAATGTGCGCTGCCTACGGCCTGCAACTCACCGAAACCGGCGTGGGCTTCAAATATATTTGCGCGGAGATGCTCAAGGGCGGCGTGTTGCTCGGCGCGGAGGAGAGCGGCGGGATTGGTTTTCCGGGGCACATTCCGGAGCGCGACGGCATCGCCGCCGGATTGATGTTGTTGGAAATGCTCGCGACGGAGCGCGTGTCCGTGAACAAACTCGTCGCGAAGCTGGAAAAACAATTTGGCCCGCATCGCTATGGGCGCATCGACACGCATTTCCCATTGGAGAAACGCGGCGCGTTGATGGAATACCTGAAAAAGAATCCGCCGGCGAAGTTGCTGCGCTCGCCATTGGCAGACGTGAAAACTTACGACGGCGTGAAATTCGTGGCCGAGGACAGTTCGTGGCTGATGCTGCGCGGTTCGGGCACGGAACCGATTCTCAGGATTTATGCCGAGGCGAAGACCGACGCGGACGTGCAGAAACTTTTGAAGCTGGGCGTTTCCCTGACGAAACAGGTTTAGAGGATTTTTCAGACGCTCGAATTTCCCAATCCCGAACTTCACCGCGGATCAGGCGGAAAATGGGATGCGGTGCGGGTGTGGAAACTTCCTTGTGCGAGGCGAGGACTTTTGGCGCACGGAGCTTCAGCTTTCGCCGCAGGTGCGTCCATTCGTAGAGCAACTGACCGTCGGTTTCTTCCAAAAGGATGGTCTCGGAATAACGCGCGATTTTCGAACCGTCGAATTCATATCCGCGCCGCGTCGCCTCTGCGTGCACGACTTTGAGAAAGGCGGCGAGCGCCGCGACGGGTTTGGCATGGGCTTGAAAGCGGATGAGTTGCGGGTGGCGCCGATAGCCCTTGGTTTTGCCGCGCAGAACTTTTTGCGCCAGCAACGCCTCACGCCAGAGCGCGACGAGTCCCTTGGCGTCGAGATATTTCGGGTGCAAGGTCCAAAGTCGCATCGGGAAAACCTAACAGTAACCGCAAAGGGCGCAAAGAACACAAAGGCTAAAAAAGTGGATGAAAAGGGGGGTGTGACAGAAGCTGAGGTCATGACAGGGTAGGGACGGCGCGCTTGCGCCGTTGGTGTTGCGTTCAGGGGCGCAACGTGGGGCGTGATTGCCACCGTGGTGGGCAGAAGTTCCGCCGGCTGCTGCGCGGGCGCCGGGACTTTGGATTTTCGATTGATCCCGAGGCCCGATACGCTCACTGCGTTCGCCGCGCTGCGCGCGAGATGGATGGGTTGAAACGGCCGGTACCCAGGGTAGGCCTCGCCGACTCGGCCGACCCTGGGCTGAGTGCTTCGACACCGTTGGTGTCGTCAGTGTGGCGCGCTGCGCGCGGAGAGGAGAGGGAGCTGAAATTACCGTCAAATGACCCTCACTTTCTATCGCACCCTGAAAAGGTTAGGCCGTTGACATCGCGCGCTTTAAACGCAAAAATTGCGGAACGCGCCGGTTCGAGGCCGGTCTAAATGCCATGGGAAAACTCAAGCTCATCGTTTTTGCAATTGTAGCCATCGGATTGGCGTCGATTCTGATGTGGCAGCATTTCTCGAATGAGAGCCTGCGCCAGGACAATGACGGGTTGAAGCAGTCTGTGGCGGCGTTGAAACAATTGTCGGATACCTCCACGCCGACGGCGACTGAAGAAACGGTGACCGATGAACAACGCGCCGAGTTGTTGAAACTGCGCGCTGAAGTGACGCAGTTGCAGACGGAGACAAACCAGATTGGCGTTTTAGCGGAGGCCAATCAGAAGCTGAGGGATTCGTTGAAAGACGCACGAACGGCTCAAGCGCAACCGAATGCTTCCAAAAAGAAACTAAATCCTGAGGACGCCTTGCCGCAGGATATTCATCCGAAAGATTCGTGGGCATTCCGGGGGTATGCGACTCCCGATGCGACGATTGAATCGACGTTGTGGGCGATGATGAATGGAGACAAAGCAACGATCCTGGGCGCGTTTGCACCGGACATGCTGCCCGACATCCAGAAACAGATGGAAAAGGCGGATTTCGCAGCGGAAGTAAAAGACATGGACCTGGCGGAATTTCGCGTTCTGGATCGCCAACAATTATCGCCTGATGAAATGGTGCTCACCATCTACACTTCCCGGCACGATGCCAACGGGAACGTCAACGGCAACTCGGAGAATACAGTATTTGACAGGATTGACGGCCAGTGGAAAGTGACGAAGAAACCCGCGCCGAATGATTGACGGGTCTGCTTTTTCAGTTCACCGCCCAGGTTTTCCCATCCACTCGGCCGCGTTGCCGATGATTTTCAAAATGTTCGGGTTGAAGTAGCCTTGAAACGTCTCGTGTTCGGGGCGGAAATAAAACACTTTGCCTTTGCCCACCGACCACAGCATGCCGGTGCGAAATTCTTCCCCGCTGGAATATTTCTCGTGGAAGATCACCGCATCAGGCGTCGGCACGTGGAAGGGCTCGAGGTAAACTTCAGTTTGCGCGATATCAAATTCCTTCGGCACATCGCGGGCAATCGGGTGCTCGGGCAACACCGTGGTCACGTGCGAGGGTTTGCCGTCCTCGCGCCAGCCGGTGATTTCGCAAATCGGGAGGTAAACCAATGCCAGAGTGGCGTGGTCGGGCCAGTTCGTGACGATCTCCACGCGCGGCGTGATGGGATCGGTGGGCAGGGGATCTTTGTAGGCCTTGGGCAAAATGTATTCGGTGCTCGTGCCCGCCGGAATCACTTTGGCGGCGTCGGCGCGCGCGCGTTCGTTCATCGATTCGATGAACACCTTGGACGTGAGCGCGGAATGCAGCGCGATGAGCGACAGCGAGCCGTCCTTAATGCGGCTGACGATTTGATTCACCTTGTCATCGGGGACGGCGCGGTTTTTCGTGTGCGACCACCAGATGAGGACGTCGCAATTATTGATGGTGTCGTCCGACAGACCCTGGTCGGGATCGCTGAGGCTGACAGATTTTACGGAGAGGTTGGGCAACGTGCGCAAATATTCCGCGATGTGGTCGCCGATGGAATTGGTGTAAACCTTTTTTGCTGCCGGGGATTGTTCGTCCCAAACGACGACGCGAACGGGCGCGGCGTGCAGCGCGCAGGCGAAGGAGAACGTCAGCAGGAGCAGGAGTTTTAACATGGGGCAATCATTCCGGGTTTGAGGCGCAAGGCAAACAGAATCGGACGTGGAGGCATGAGGGGAAAAGCGCCAGAGGGCTGGCGCAGTCCAAGATGCTGGCGCGAGTTGTGGGGCGTAAGAATAATCCGCCAGGTTTTGGAGTGCGGCAGCCCTCTGCCGCTCTTACGAGCAAAATGACGAAACTTGAATTGCAACCGCGGTCGCCTAAACTTAAAGGATGGCCGGACGCAGATTTTTCTTTGGTGCCGTGTTGATTGCCGCTTTGGCGATGATCGCGGCGCTTTGGGGAATGCAACTGGAGGCGAATCGGCATTTGCGCGAGCAATCGGAGGCCTCGCGCCAGTTGCTTTCGCGCCTGGCGGTGCTCGAGGTGGATAACAACCGACTCTCGAACATTGTGGCGCAGGCCAATACGCCGCTGGCGCAGGAGCAGTTGATCGAGTTGGGGAAATTGCGCGATGAAGTGCGCCGGCTGCGAAATCGCACGAATGATCTGCAAACCATGCGCACCGAACTGCGGCGTCTCCGCGGGCAATTGTCGCTCGCGCGCAGCACGATGGCCAGCAACGCGCCGCCGGATGTGCCGGCCAGTGATATTTTCCCGCGCGATTCGTGGAATTTCGCCGGCTTTGACACGCCGGAAAATGCGGTCGAGTCGGCGACCTGGGCCATCAGCCAGGGCGATGAGGACAGTTACCTGGACAGTCTTTCGCCGGATTTGCAGGACGAGATGGAATCGCAACTGGCGGATGGAAGTTTCAGCGACATCGGCCCGCTGGAGATGAAGGACGCAACCGGTTTCCGCATTGTCGATCGTGAAACCGTTTCCGACGACCGGCAGATCATCACGATCTATGTGGACGGACCGGGCGATGAAACGCAGTTGCCGCTGGTGAAAACTCCGGATGGTTGGAAGATCGAGGGGCAGAATGCCGGTCAGGGGAGCAACTAAAATTGAGGGCCGCTCCTACAAAAATTCAAGGGCCAACGCCCTGGACGCGATAGAACCGGGTGCTGCTCGAGAGCGGAATGGTGGCGCTGGTCTGGCTCGTGGTAATCACGCCGGTCCATGAGCTCGCCGGAAATGAATCCGACTGCTGCAGGACGTAAGGCGGCGAGCCGCCCGCCCAACTGAGATTCGCATTCGTGTTGTTGATCGAAAGGCTTAATCCAATGCCGTTGGTGACGGTGATCACAACGGCGTCGTAGGCGACGGCGTGGACGGCGTCATCGGCGCTCAACATTAAGGTGTACGCGCCGGGCGCGCTGAAGGTGACGCTGGTATTGGTTTGGGAGGCGTCGGCAAAATTTGCGGTGCCGGGGCCGGAGTAAAGCTTCCAGGAAATTGCCGGTGCGGTGTTGCTGTAGGTGACGACGCCGTGCAATTGCGCGCCGGCGCCGAGCGGCACGTTTTGATCCGGGCCGGCGTTCGCGGTGGGCGCGCCGGGAGAACGCGGGCCTTCAGACTCGCCGGTGGTCTGGACGACTTCGAAATTGGTAATGCCGATTTGCGCGTTGGCGATGTCATCGAAGGCGTTGCCCCAACGATCATCGGGCGTGATCGAGATGGAGAAAAACGAGCTGCTATTGTCCGAGACCATCGCGCCGTATTTTTTCAGGCCCAACGCCAAAGCTTTTTCCTCCCTGGTCCAATTGGCGGGAATCACAAAGCTCGCCTTGAGCCGGAGGCGCTGGCCCATGGCGGGATAATTCGTCTGCGAGGCATCCACGGAACCGGCGTCGTGACGCGCGGGGTAAATATGTTCGGAGCGTGAATGGACCACGACCAGCCGGCACGCGTGCTCGACCATGCCGCGCTCGCATTCATCGTAACGCACCAGCGCGGGGAACATCGGGAAACCCGCGGCGTCACCGGAGGTCAAGCCGTCCTCGCGCATGGCATTTGAGTTCAGGTTGAAAATGGCGCCGTTCGCGGCCTGCCAATTGGTGCCCTTGCGCAACGCCTTCCAGGTTTCGAAAAGCAATCCCGTGCCGGGCTGCACAATGATGGAATGACGATCGTCACTGTTGTTGTTGGTCTGCCATTGCAACAAAGTTTGCGATCCGGTGCCAGTGGGCCACTCTTCAATGGGAATGTTCGTTGGCGTGGGGTAGAGACCGTAAGGAGAGTGGCCGCCGTTGAGGTCCGAGTCGCCGGGGTAGGTGACAAATTTATTCGACACGAGCGCCTGCGTGTCCGGCACGAGCACGAAATTCATTTCCTGAAATAATTCGAGCCCGCGATGGCTCGAACCCACGTCGGAATCGATCTGCGCGATCATCGCATCGGAATTCGACAGCAACGGGCGGCGCGAGATATCTTCATTCCAGGGATTCGTGACCGGAAAAATTTGCATGTTCGAAACCACGGCGTCCGCGTTATTCGTGTTGAATAAAATAGCATTGGTGACCACGGGAAGCGGACCGAGGATGCGGCCTTCCTGGTTGATGCGTTCTGCGCGCGCGGAGGAAATGACCAGGAGAATCAGCGTGACGAATTTCAGAAGATGTTTCACAACTTGCCCTTTATGGTTTGCCAGCTATTAGCAGAAATGGAGCCAGCGCAAATCCTTTGGCAAAGCCATTATTTTTTCTGCGACGTTCCCGAATGAGACAGGCATGACTCAGTTTTAGCGATGCATGTTTCGGCGAAAATTCTCCTTTAACGTTGTTGCAATTGTGGTTGATAAAACGTCGCAGAATTTTTTGAGGACGCAATGGGTTCGGTTGCGAAATACCACATCTCAACGTTTGAAGCGCGAAGCGGCAATTGGTTCCGGAGGAACCATTGAGAATAGCCCCGCGTTTCAACGCCGGGGACCGAGTGATTGGCCAACAAGTCCCGAAGGGACGGCTGAATATTGTGCCGTATTCGGCCGTGCCTTAGGGACTTGGGTTATACCGCGCTGACCCGGCAGTGAACTGCCGGGCTATTTTCAGAAGTCCCTTCGGGACTGGTCCGTTGAAATGCGATGCTCTTCAAAATGATTTCATTTGAGAGAAACCAGATTCTTCTTCGCCCTTGCCGAACCCCCTCCAGCCCGGCAGCCTTGCCGCGTGCAAAAGGTCAACACGAACTCGATGGCCGAAGTCTCGTGGTCTTCGCCGAAAGAAAAATTTGGCGGATTCGGCAAGGAAATCTCCGAGGAATTGGGACGCAAACCGGACTCAACGGATTTGATGGAACGGCACCCGTTCGATGTGGAGATCATGCGCATTCCGCCAGGCAAAGCGCCGTGTCCGCTTCATTCGCACAGTGCGCAGTGGGAGTTCTACCACGTCCTCGCCGGTCGAGGCGTCGTGAGGGACAAAGATGGCAAGACGCAAGTCGAAGCCGGTGACGCGTTCCTTTTTCGCCCGGGGGAACCCCATCAGTTGATTAATGATGGAACTGAGGATTTGGTGGTTTACGTCGTGGCGGATAATCCCATTGGCGAATCGTGTCATTACCCGGACAGCAATAAATGGCTGGTGCATTTGCCAAAGGAGCGGCTGATGCGATCCGAGCCGTTGGATTATTTCGACGGGGAGGAGTAATGGCGCGACCCGGGTGCATTCAGGAAATCCTTGAGTCTTTTTCCTGCGATGGTATTAGTTCGGCACGGAAGAACAACTCACTCATCAATCTATGAAATGGATCATTCTCTTAACCTTAATGTTGACGGCAACGTCGTTGCGCGCTGCGGAAGCGATTTTTGGCGGAGACATCAAGTTGAAATATTCCGACTCGATGTTTGCTGAAGACGCGTTCAAGAAGGAATTCGGTGCGGTAGTCAAGGCGACGACGGACTGGCGCGTGGGTGATTTCTTTGGCAAGGAAACGGTTTTTGCCGGTGTCACCGTCAAGAACACGGGAACCAAGCCGATGTTCTTCAGCTATTACGTGGCTTTTTTTGACAAGGACAACAAACTGGTCGGAGCGACGGGGCAGGGTTCTTTCGGCGACGACGGTTTGAAACCGGGCCAGGAAACTCAAATGGGATCGTGTCTAATTAATTTGCCCAAGGACAAATACAAGACGATCACTTCGTATCAAGCTGTGATTTACGAGACGGATACGGCTCCGAAGAAAAAGTAATCAGATTAGGGCGGGGCAGGCGTCGGCTCCTGCGCGGTCAATCCAACCCCAAAATTTTCCGACCCTGCTCGGAAATCATGGAGTGGTGCCAGGGCGGGTCCCAGACAATTTCCACGAGCGCCTCTTCGACGCCGGGCAGGGCTTGAATTTTTTGCTGGGCATCACCGGCGATTACCCCGCCCATGCCGCAGCCGGGAGCGGTCAACGTCATTTTCACCGACACGGAATTGCGACCGTTGGGCAAGATGGCGATCTTCATGTCATAAACGAGGCCGAGATCCACGATGTTGACGGGAATTTCCGGATCAAAACACGTTCGCAACGCTGACCAAATCAATTCCTCATTGAGTTCGCCGGCGACCAGCGCACTTTCGGGCGTCGGAGTGGAAGCGGGCTCGAGTCCGAGCGCGTCGGCGTCCTTGGCGGCGATGCGAAACAAACCGCCTTGCGCGTGCACGGTGTAGGTGCCGCCGAGAGTTTGGGTGATATCGACAGGCGTGCCCGCCGGCAGGACGACCGGATCGCCGGCGGGAATCCGCACGGCGTCGCAATCACGGGTAAGCTCGACTGTGGTGATGTTTTGCATCTACCAAAACGTGCCATGATTTTTCCAGTTTTGCACGGAGGAAAATGAAGGAAAAATCCGAAATCCGAAGGTCGAAATCCGAAAGAAGCCCGAAAACCGAAGGCTAAAGCAGCTAGGCCGGGGGAGATGTGGTGCATAGGTACATTATATCCCTGAAGTAAGGCCTCGTTCGGGCTTCGAACTTCGGACTTCTTTCGGATTCCGGATTTCGACCTTCGGATTGCGGAATTGTTCCATCCTTTTTCCACTTGGAAGCCAATTCCGCTCCTCGTAAACTGCTTTCATGGCGAACGAGTATCCCTTGGTGAGCGTGATTATTCCGGTGCATCCGGCTAAAACGGAAGCGCGCTCCGCTGCCGCCAGCAAGTTGTTGGATTATCCACGCGAGAAACTGGAAATCATCGTGGTGCGCAGCACGGATTTGGCGACCTACCCGTCCATGAAACGCAACGCGGCCATCCGCGCCGCCCGGGGTGAGCTGATTTATTTTCTCGACGACGATTCCGTGCCGCTGCCGGGAAATTTGAAGCGCGCGGTGGCTCATTTTGCCGATCCAAAAGTGCAAATGGTCGGCGGCCCCAACATTTGCCCGGAGGACGCGCCCACGATTGAAAGAACGTTCGCGAACGTGATGGGAAGCTGGCTCGCGTTCGGGCCGAGTTGCGCGCGATATCGTTCGGTAGGCAAGCTGCGCGAATCGAACGAAAAGGAATTGATCTCGTGCAACCTGGTTTCGCGTCGCGGCGTGCTGCTTGAATCCGGCGGGTTCGATGAATCGCTTTATCCGAACGAAGAAAACGCGCTGATGGACGCCGTGCTGAAACGCGGCAAACTGCTGTATGATCCCGAGATGATTGTGCATCGGCGGCCGCGCTCGAATTTCAAGTCGTTCGCGAAAATGTTGTATTCGTATGGCGGCGGCCGCGCGCAGCAATTCCGGCTGCATCCCACGGCGGGCTCGTTCATCAATTTCGTGCCGCCGGCGTTTTGTTTGTATTTGGTGGCGCTATTGATTTTTGTGTTCATCTTGCCGCCGATCGGTTCGTTGCTGCTGGCGACTCCACTGGCGTTGTATTTGTTTGCGGTTTTGGTGCAAACGTTCGCGGTGATGGCACGTGCTGGTTTCATGGCCGGCCTGCGCGCGTTGCCCTTGCTGGCGTTGACCAATATTCTTTACGGCGCGGGAGTCATGCGCGGCTTCTTCAGCAAGATTGCGCACGTGAAACCCGGCGGCGCGACGGATATTCGGTTGGAGACGGTGCCGGTTTAGGTTTGGGTTGCCCAACTCGGCTCATGCATCATATTCTTGAAAATGTTGAGCCAGACCTCGCAAAACAGTTACGAAAACTACCTGCTATTCGGGGTTGCCGTTTGCTTGCGGAAACTTGCGGTTTTGTAGGTTTAAATATCTCCCTCGATGCGGAATTTGCGGAACTCATCGCAAGATGCCAATCTGGTGGCTTGGCCGATGATGCCCGGGAAAGAACGTTACTTTCTTACGCGGAGATGGCCGACGAACTTTATTGTGAACTGGAGCATCGCGGCGCAGAAAAACGAGAATGGGAGCCTTGGTTTCAAAGAGCGCGTCTGGCGACCGCCTGGTCCAAAACTTCGAGGTCGTCGGGATGGGAGGAGATTGCGGATGGGTTTTACGAATTAACCGTGATATTTGAAGACTCATCCAGCATCACTGATTTCGTAAAACAGCACCTGCTAGAAGTTCAAGCTTGACCCTCTCTCGTTGAATCAATAACAAGCTGCATTTAGTTTGTCTGCATTTACGATGAAAGTTGCAATTTTATGCGGAGGCCGCGGCACTCGCTTTCGCGAAGTCAGCGATGTCATTCCCAAACCGATGGCGCCCATCGGCAATCGTCCGATCCTGTGGCACATCATGAAAATCTACAGCCATTACGGCTTCAATGATTTCGTGCTGCTGCTTGGTTACAAGGGCGATTATATCCGCGATTTTTTCCTGAACTTTGCCGCTTTGACGAATGACATCACCATCGACATGGGCAAAAACGGCTCGGACCGGATCACGTTCCATAGCCAGTCGCATGAACCGTGGCGGGTCACCTGCGTGGACACGGGCGAGGATGCCATGACCGGCGCGCGCATTTTCCGTGCGCGTAAATATCTTGAGCCGGAGGGGACTTTCATGGCCACTTACGGCGACGGAGTGTCGAACCTGGACATCCCGGCGCTGCTAAAATTTCACCAGGCCCACGGCAAAGTTGCGACGCTCACCGGGGCGCATCCGCCGGGGCGGTTTGGCGAACTGTCGCTCAAAGGCGATAACGTGGTTAAATTTAATGAGAAACCCGACTTCAGTTTTGGCGGGTATTTGAACGGCGGATTCTTCGTGTTCAACAGCGGCATTTTTGATCGTTATCTCAACGACCAGGAAAATCTCATCCTGGAACGCGAACCTCTGCAACGATTGGCGGCCGACGAGGAACTGATGATTTATCGCCACGACGGATATTGGCAACACATGGACACCTCGTATGAATTCGATGTGCTCAACACCGCCTGGAAATCAGGCAAGGCCCCGTGGAAACTTTGGAAATGAAAGCAACAGATAATAAATTTTGGCAGGATCGCCGCGTCTTCGTGACGGGCGCAACCGGAATGGTCGGCTTTTGGCTCGTGAAGGATTTGCTCGCGGCTGGCGCGCGTGTGATTGCGCTCGTGCGCGACCCGGACCCGCAATCGGGCTTTTTCCGCTCCGGCGATTACCGGCAGGTCTCGCTTGTGCAGGGGAACATCGAGGATTTTGCCAGCCTGGAACGCGCGCTGAACGATCACGAAGTGGACACGGTGTTTCATCTCGCGGCTCAGCCGATCGTGAGCGTGGCGCATCGGTATCCGTTGCCGACGTTCGAGGCGAACATTCGCGGCACTTACAATTTGCTCGAAGCATGCCGGGTGCATTCGAGTTTGGTGAAGCGCGTGGTGATTGCCTCGAGCGACAAGGCTTACGGTCCGCATGATAAATTGCCTTACACGGAAGACATGGCGCTGCAAGGCAAGCATCCGTATGAAGTTTCCAAGAGTTGCGCGGATTTGCTCACGCAGTCGTATCATCACACGTACGGCTTGCCGGTGGCGATTTTGCGTTGCGGAAATATTTACGGCGGCGGTGATTTGAATTGGAGCCGCATCGTGCCGTATGCGATTCGCTGTTTCCTGGAGAACAAGCGGCCGATTATTCGCAGCGACGGGAAATTTGTCCGCGATTACATTTACGTCAAAGACGTGAGTCGATCGTACATGACCACCGCGGAACATCTTTCGGACAAAAAAATCCACGGCGAGGCGTTTAATTTCAGTCTGGAGCGCCCGGTGACCGTGCTGGAGTTGGTGGGAGTGATTCAGGATTTGATGAAGGCGCGGCATCTGGAGCCGGACGTGCAGAACAATGCCTCGGGCGAAATTCGCGAGCAATATTTGACCGCCGAAAAAGCGCATCGCGTGTTGGGCTGGCAACCGGAGTTCACTTTGGAGCAGGGCCTGAGCGAGACGATCGAGTGGTATAAGGGTTATCTCGCGAAGCATAAAGAATAGGTCTGGTTGCCGGCCGGGGAGCGCCGGCGTCTCGCCGGCGAGATCGCGACTTGCCGGGGAGACGCAGGCGGTCCCAGGATGTTGTGATGAAAAATGCCGTTGTCACCAAGGCCATCCGGTCCTCGGCCGACCCGGAGCGCAGCGCGCACTTCTTTGAACTGTTTTCCGAAACCCCAGCGAGAGCCGCGCTCGCTAAAATTTCCGCGCCGCAAGCGAATCTTCTCGCGGCGCTCTTCAGCGGTTCGCAGGTGCTCGGCAATCAGCTCGTTTCGCACCCGGAATGGCTGGCTCAATTGGAAACCGAGCATTTGCGTTTCCCACGGCGCGATCGCGGGTTAAGCAGCGAAGTCCAAAGCTGGTTGAAGGAGCTTCTCCCGGCCAGGGATTACGCGACTGCGTTCAGCCGCATCCGTGAATTCAAACAGCGCGAAATGTTGCGCATCGCGGCGCGTGATTTGGCGCGCTTGAGCAACGTGCCGGAGATCACGCGCGAGCTTTCCGATGTCGCGGATGTCTGCCTCGAAACCGTCTGGCGAATTTGCCATCGCCAATTGACCGAACGCTTCGGCCAACCGTCGCACCAGGATGTCAATGGCAAGTGGCAGCCGACGGAATTTTGCGTGCTCGGCATGGGAAAACTCGGCGGGCAGGAATTGAATTACAGTTCGGATGTCGACGTGCTGTTCGTTTACAGCGATGAAGGGAGCGTGTTCAAGCCCGGGACCGCCGCCGTCTCGGCGGCAAGTTCGACCCGCAGCCGGCGAGACGCCGGCGGCCCCAGGCCGGTCATGTCCAACCACCAATTTTTCGCAAAGCTGGCGGAAGCGTTCATTGCGGAAGTGTCCCGCGTGTCGCCGGAGGGCACGTTGTTCCGCATCGATCTGCGGCTCCGTCCGGAAGGCGATTCCGGGCCGCTCTGCCGGTCGCTGGAGAGTTACGAAAATTATTACGCGCAATGGGGCCAGACCTGGGAGCGGATGATGTTGATCAAGGCGCGTTGCGTGGCGGGCGACAAGGGGTTGGCCGCGGAATTTTTGGAAACCATTCAAACGTTTCGTTATCCGCGCGCGATCAATCCGGAGGCGTTGCACGAGATCGGCGCGATGAAGGATCGCATCGAGAACGAAGTGGTTCGCGCGGGTGAACTCGAGCGCAACGTGAAGCTTGGCCGTGGCGGGATTCGCGAGATTGAATTCATCGCGCAATCGCAACAACTTCTCCATGCGGGCAAAATGCCCTTTTTGCAAGGGGCGCAAACTTTGCCGGCGCTGGAAAAGCTGGCGCAATATAATCTGCTTACAGACGTCGAGGCGCATTCGTTGCGCGAGGCCTATGGATTCCTGCGCGACGTGGAGCATCGCTTGCAGATGGAGGAGAATCTGCAGACGCATACGATTCCGACGAATCGCGACGCGCGCGAGCGGTTGGCGAAGCTGATGGGTTTTGCGGACGCGGCGAAATTCGAAACCGCGCGCCGCAAACACACCGATACGGTTCGGGCTGTTTTTGACAAGTTGTTTAAAACAGAAAAATCGTCCGCGCCCGAAGAAAAGTTGCCGGTCGATTTTGACGGTGCGGAAGCGGAGTGGCAGGGATTGCTGGCGGAACATTCGTTTCGCGAGCCGGAGAAAATGGTGCCGCTGCTGCGGGAATTTGTGGAGGGGCCAGGCTACGTGCACGTGTCCTCGCGCACGATGGAACTTGCCCGGCGTTTGCTGCCGAGACTTCTGGCGATGTGTCCGAAACATCGTAGGACAGGCGTCTCGCCTGTCTCTTCATCCGGGAGAACGGCTGTCAAAAAAGGTGAAGATGGAGACAGGCAGGATGCCTGTCCTACGTTATCCGATCCGGATCGCGTCGTCACGCGACTCGACAGTTTTATTGGCGCATACGGCGCGCGTTCCACGTTGTTCGAACTCTGGAACAGTAATCCGTCGATTTTTGATTTGCTGGTTTTGTTGTTCGATCGTTCGGAATTCCTCGCCGAACTGGCCATTCGCACGCCGGACATGGTGGATGAACTCGTGATGAGCGGGCGGTTGCGTCAGCGGAAGCCTTCGCAGGAAACCTTGCGCGACCTGCGGCACGGCCTGGATGACGCCGACCAGAAATTGTGGCTGCGCCGTTATCATCAAACGGAACTCATGCGCATTGGTCTGCGCGACATTCTGGGCCTGGCCGATCCGGAGCAATATCTCACCGAACTTTCTGCGCTGGCGGATGCCTGCCTGCAATACGCCGTCGAAGTCGTGATGCGAAAGCACAAGTTGAAGGCGGCGCCGTTTGTTATCATCGGGCTGGGCAAATTGGGCGGGGCCGAAATCGATTACGGTTCCGATCTCGATATTATTTTTGTCGCGGATGCCGCCGCGAAACATTTGCCAAAGCTGGGACAATGCGCGCTCGAAGTGATGGATTTGGTTTCCGCGCGAACGGAACTGGGGATTGTTTTTCAAACCGACGCGCGGCTGCGGCCGGATGGCGAGAAAGGTTTGCTGGTGAATACGCTGGAAGCTTATGAGGCGTATTATCGCGAGCGCGCGCTGCTTTGGGAGATTCAATCGCTCACGCGCACGCGGGCAGTGGCGGGCGATATGAAACTGGGCGCGCGCTTTCAGGAGATGGCGCAGGCGCTGACGGATTTTTCGAAAACGAGCGTTGCGTCAGCCAGGGGGCGGGCGAAGAAAAACGGCGCGTTGCCAAATTGTTTCACGCCGGATTGGAAGGCGAAGATTCATCACATGCGGATGCGCATCGAGAAGGAACGCACGCCCGCCGGCAAAGACGCCCTGGCGATCAAGACCGGCAAAGGCGGGTTGATGGACGCGGAATTTATCGCGCAAACGTTGTGCCTGGAAAATGGCTGGCACAAGGCGAACACGTTGCGAGCGTTGGAGCGCGGGCGCGACGCGGGTGTGCTGCCGGATGCCGGGAAATTGATCGAGAATTATCGGCAACTTCGGCGGCTCGAAGGCGTTTTGCGCCGCTGGAGTTATGAGGGCGAGACGGTGTTGCCGGATGACCCGGAGCCGTATTATCGCGTGTCGGTTCGATGTGGGTTTGGGACGCCGGACGAGTTTCGGGAGGCGCTTGAGAAATGGCGGACGGCGATTCGGGAGGTTTATGAACGAGTTTTTGCGGGGGCGAAATGAAATATGGAGACAGGCAGGATGCCTGTCCTACGAAGTTTGACGCTGGCGGTTGGCCTCGTAGAGAAAAACGGCGGCGGCGGCGGCGACGTTTAGCGAATCCACATTCGGCGGCATGGGGATGGCCACGAGATCATCGCACGCGGCGCGGACTTCAGTGGAAATACCGTCGCCTTCGCTGCCGAAGACAATGCAGCAATCACCACGGAAATCGGCTTGCGAAAGAATGCGTTGATCCGTGTGCGGATGGGCGGCGATGCAGCGGATGCCGCGCGCGCGAAATTCTTTCAGGCAATCGACGAGCGTCATCGCGGTGGTGTGCGAAGTGAAGGTTTTCGGGGGCCATTGACCGAGGCGCGCCAGTTCGATCACGGGCAATTGCAAAATCGTGCCCATGGAATTGCGCACGGCGCGGCGCAGGAACGGGCTGCTGGAGGTTTCGCCGACAATCATCGCCTGCGCGCCAAACGCCACGCAATTCCGCGCGAGCGCGCCGAGATTTTCCGCGTTGGTGAGCGCGTCCACCGCCACGAACAATTGCGGATGCGGGGTGTCATTGAGAATTTTTTCGAAGGAAACTGGCGCGGGAATTTGTCCGACGGCGAGCACGCCCTGGAACATCGTAAAACCAGTCAGCGATTCGAGCAGTTTTTTTTCGGCGACGTAAACGATGACGTCCTCGGGACGTTTTTCGAGCAGCGGTTGAAATTCGATGAGCCATTTTTCCGGCACGACCATCGAGAGGACGGTGAAATTGCTTTCGAGCAGCCGTTGCACGACCTTGGTTCCCTCGGCGACGAAGATTCCTTTTTGCTCGTGGTCACGCGAGCGGCGCAGCGTGGCGTAGGGATACAGTTCGGGCGCATCGAACGATTCGATTTTGCGGACGTGGAACATTGGGGCGAAACAGCCTCAGAGGCTCAACGTGGGGCAGGGGACGTCCTGCGAAGTCAACGCGAGCGCCACGTGCGTGGCGCCGATTTTTTGCAGACGCTCGTTGACGACGCGATGCGCGATTTCCGGGCGATTGCATTCGCGGCTCAGGTGGCCGAGATACAAATTGCGCAATTCCGCCGACATGATTTCCGCCACGCAATCCGCCGCGGCTTCATTGGAGAGATGGCCGTGCCGGCCGAGGATGCGCTGCTTGAGGCTCCACGGGCGACGCGGGCATTCCTGCAGCAGCTTGATGTCGTGATTCGCTTCCAGCACCAGCGCGTTGGCGGTGCGAATGCGGTCGATCACGAGTTTGGTGACGTGCCCGAGGTCGGTCGCGAAACCAATCTTCACGCCATTCGCGCGCAATAAAAATCCCACCGGGTCCTGCGCGTCGTGCGGAATGGAAAATGTTTCCACGACGACATCATTCAATTCAAAACTGTCGCCGGTGCGGAACAAGCGCCAATCGAGCCGTGTTGTAGTATCGGAACCCCCAAGTCCTGGCAAGCGAGGGACTTTTTTTGCCACCCCATTTGGCTTGAAACGCCCAAAGCGTCGCTTCCTGCGTCTCGCGATTGCAATACACCGGCAGCTTCAATTTTTCCGCCAGCGCCAGCAACCCGCAAATGTGGTCGGAATGCTCGTGCGTGATGAGGATGCCCGTGAGATTTTCCGGCGCGCGGCCAATGGTGGCGAGGCGCTGGCGAATTTGACGCGCGCTGAACCCCGCATCCACGAGAATGCGGGCTTCATCGGTTTCCACGTAGGCGCAATTGCCGGAAGAACCGCTGCCGAGAATGGTCAGGCGAACAGCCACGGCTGAGCTTAGCCGCGCGTGTGAAAAGCGGCAAAGGTTTTTCGGGAAAAAAATCGACGGTGATCACAAGTTCCAAACTCCAAATTTCAATCAGGTCTGGTATCGGCCAGGTTTTTTGACAAGCGGAGGTTCTTTGGGATTTGGAACTTGGGATTTGGAACTTAAATTTATGGGAATAACACCCCATTCACGGTCCTGCACGAATGGGTATTCTAACGAAAATTTTAACCCATGAATAAAACTACAGTCCTACTCGTTGACGATCATACCGTTGTTCGCCAAGGCCTCCGCGCGCTGTTAAAATCAGAAGAAGACATCGAAGTCATCGGCGAAGCCGAAAATGGCCGCCTGGCGGTGCAATTGGCCCGCAAAACTCCCCCGGACGTGGTCGTGATGGACGTGGCCATGCCGCTCATGAACGGTCTCGAAGCCACCCGGCAGATTTTGAAGGCGCTCCCCAACACGCGCATTCTCGTCCTTACCTCCTACAGCGATGATGATTGCGTCCAACAACTTACGGAAGCGGGCGTTTCCGGCTATCTCATCAAGCAAACGGCCTCCAATGACCTGGTAAAGGCCATTCGCGAAGTGAAAAAAGGCAATGCGTTCTTCAGCCCGACCATCGCCAAGCGCTTGCGCGACCAATGCCGCGAAGCCTTTGCCAACGGCCAGCCGGTCAAGAAGAGCATCGAATTGACTTCCCGCGAGGCGGAAGTGTTGCAACTGATTGCGGAAGGCTTTTCCAATAAACAGATTGCAGCCGAACTCTGCATCAGCATCAAGACCGTGGAAAAGCATCGCCAACAGGTGATGAACAAGCTGAACATCCACGATGTGGCGGGGCTGACTCGTTATGCGATCTCCAAAGGCTTGATTGACCGGGGAATTCCTGCCGGTGTGGTGAATTAAGGCCTCAATCGGGGCTCCTCAGTGCCTCGTCCGTAGTATTTGGAAGTGTTTGTTCCGTAATAATTTGCGCTTCTAAAGCGAAAGCCGTGCCAACTTTTGCTTGAGATTCGTTAGGCGATAAGTTACTATGGAAAGCAACCAATGGCACCTGGCTTACAATTATCGCAACGGCTGACGCAGTCGCTGGTGTTGGCTCCCCAACTCCAGCAATCCCTTGCGCTGCTTCAGGCTCCCACGCTCGAACTCAAAGCCCTCGTCGAGCAGGAACTGCAGCAAAATCCGGTGCTCGAGGAAGCTGCCGTCACCGAAACCGACCTTCAAGAGCCCCGGTTGAATGCCGATGGCGAAGCTCCCGCGGAAGTGGTCGACCTGGCGGAACCCCCGGCGGACGTCAATTTCGATCCTGCCACGGATAAAGCCGAGGTCAACGAGACTCCGGCAGCCGACGATTTCAAAGCGGAATTCGATAAGCTCGTCCAACTCGACCAGGAATGGCGCGATCATTTTTCCCAAACGAACGCGCCCATCCGCGCCTCCGCAGAAGATGAGGAACGCCGCCAGTTCATGTTCGATTCCATCGTGGCGCCCACGTCGCTGCAGGAAATGCTGCTCGAACAGGTGCGCGAATCGAATTTGCCCGAGGAGCAATATCCCGTCGCCGAGTTGCTGATCGGCAACATCGACGATTACGGCTATCTCAAAGTCTCGCTCGAAGAACTTTCCGCCACGGCAAATGTGCCGGTGGACAAAATCCAGGCGGCGCTGAGCGTCATCCAGACGTTTGACCCGGCGGGCGTGGGCGCGCGCGACTTGCGCGAATGCCTGTTGCTCCAATTGGAGCGCAGCAAGCAGGAAAGCACGCTCGAATATCGCATCGTGCGCGATTACATGGAAGCGCTCGGCAAACGGCGCATCCCGGAAATCTCCCGCGGCACCGCATGCGAGCTGGATGAAGTGCAGGAGGCCTTGGAGCGCATCGCCCGCCTCGAACCGCGCCCCGGCCGCGCGTTTCTGCCAGACAACGATCAATACGTTCTTCCGGAAGTCTTCGTGCAACGCCTGGGCGATGACTTTGTCGTCACCAACAACAACGAGCACATTCCGCATTTGCGCATCAGCAACACCTACAAGGACCTGATGTCGCAGGGCGAGAATTCCGCCGAAGTGCGCAATTACATCCGCGAAAAAATTCGCGCGGGAAAATTTCTCATCAAGAGCTTGCACCAGCGGCAGGCCACGATCCTGAACATCGCGAAGGAAATCGTGAAACGCCAGCATGACTTCATGGACAAAGGCGTGGCCTTCCTGAAGCCGCTCACGATGGTGCAGGTTGCGGAAGTGGTCGGCGTGCATGAAACGACGGTGAGCCGCGCGGTTTCCGGCAAATACATGCAGACGCCGCAGGGCATTTTCGAGATGAAGTATTTCTTCACCGCCGGCATCCAGACCGCCAGCGGCGACGGCGTGTCCAACACCAGCGTGAAGGACATGATCGCGGAAATCTTCAAAGCCGAAGACACCACCAAGCCGTTATCCGACCAGGAAGTGGTGAAGATGCTGAAAGAAAAAGGCATCGTCATCGCCCGCCGAACCGTGGCGAAATACCGCACCGAGCTGAATATTTTGCCGTCGAATTTGCGGAAGGTGTATTGATTCAAAGTCGCGAAGTCGGGCGCGGCAATCGATGGTGAGACAATGAAACTTCAAGAGTTTCCTTTGGCTTGGAGGTGGACCGACAACCGGCATGCAGTCCTCTCAAAGGATTTGCTTTCACAACTTCATCCGCTTGAAGCCGGACCAGCGCAGATTGCCTTCGAGCGCGCCCAAAGTTTTTCACGCGGATTTGGTAAGACTTATTCAGCAGATTCTCCAAGTGAGGACGTCCGCGCCTGGTTGCGCGAACGGTGCGATGACTCGAGCGAGATAGTGACTATCTCCTGGTCGTCGAACTGCGCACTCCGCACCAGTTGGCAGATTTTCACCGCCCACTGGAGTGACTTTTGTTATCCGGCGTCAGACGATGTCACGATTTGGCCGGATTCGCAGAATTGGGCGCTGTTCTACTATCATGAAGAGCAGTTTGAATTTGTTCATATGCGGGCGGCGTTTGTGGACATGCTGCCTCCCGCTCATGGCTATTTCCTGAGCGACGTCCGGCTTGAGGTTCCAAATCCAACGACGGCAATTTTCAAAGCCATGCTGAATGCGCCCGAGGGTAAACCCGTTTGGGCCCGGGCATGGCTTTCCACTGAGGCGGGTACATTGGCGGAGGGGGCTTCGCAACAAATGACGGCAGGGGATGAAGTCACTCTCGAAGTGAAATTGCAAACAAGCGAGTCGCCGCAATTCGCTTATATGCGGATTGAATCCGCGCCGTTGCAGACGGAGCATGTGGTGATCCTGAAGCTGCCGTGAACCGACAGATTTCTAACCGCAAAGAACGCAGAGAGCACAAAGAAACGTTTCCCCTTTGCGTTCTCTGCGTTCTTTGCGGTTAAAGATCATTTCTTCACCAGCGGTTCAATCAATTTCCAAATCCGCTCGCTGATTTGTTTCACGCTGCCGTCGGCATCCACGGTGCGGATGCGGTTCGGTTCACCCGCGGCGATGGCCTGGTAACCTTTCGCGGCGCGTTCAAAGAAAGCTTTGCCGGCTTCCTCGATGCGGTCGCGCCGGATTTCCATCGGCAAATTCGGTTCGCGTTCCAATCGCCTTCGCTCCGCCACCTCATACGGAAGCACAAAAAGGAGAGTCAAATCCGGTCGCGTGCTGCCGACGGCGGCGTCGATGATCGATTGGACCATCTTGAGATCGAGCTGGCGGCCGTAGCCTTGATAGGCCGTGGTGGAATCGTAAAAGCGGTCGGACAAAACAATTTCGCCGGCGGCGAGGGCAGGGCGGATCACCTCGCGGACGAGTTGCGCGCGGCTGGCGTTCATCAGGAGTAACTCGGTTTCGGCCGTCATGGCCTCGTTCGCCTTGCTGTGCTTGAGCGTATGACGGATTTCCTCGCCAATCGGCGTGCCGCCCGGTTCGCGCAACGTGCGCACGTGGCGCCCCAGCCCGCGCAAGCGCTCGGCGAGAATGGGAATTTGCGTGGATTTCCCGCTGCCTTCCGTGCCTTCGAATGTGAGGAACAGGCCTTTCATGCAGTGACAAACGAACTAACGACGATTCGTGAGGGAATTTGTTTCGCCCTTACAGGGCTAACGAAAATGTCGAGGGCCACACCCGGGCCTTCAGCCCGGGCTTTAACATTGCGGGCTTTCAGCCCTGAGAGGCAGGGCGGTGAAGATGGAGTGCGTTTGGCAATTTGGAGTGCGCGGGCATGACCGCGCTTTGGAACTGGCAGACATGTCTGCCAGTTGAAAAGCGGCGACATGTCGCCGCACTCCAAAGCACCGATACGCGCGGCTCCTGTCCCTTTCGATGTTCGATGTTCGGCGTTCGTTGTTCGATGTTTCTTCAAAGTTTCTTCAGCTTTGGTCCTTTGGGCGTGTCTTCGATGGCCCAGCCTTTGGCCTTCAATTCTTCGCGAATCGCGTCGGCGCGTTTGAAATCTTTCGCTTTTTTCGCGGCGGTGCGGGCTTCGGCCAGGGCGATGATTTCCGCCGGCGCTTCGGTTTCGGTTTTCGCGCCAATGCCGAGCACGGAATCGATTTTCTCGAATGCCGCCAATGCGATGGCCGCGTCGGCGGGTTTCAAGGAATTTTCCGCGATGCGCCGGTTGGTGTCGCGAATCCATTCAAAAACAACGCCCCACGCGCCGGAAATATTCAGGTCTTCGTCCAGCGCTTCGGTGAATTGCCGCACCAATTTTTCGTCCGCCGCCGCAGTGGTGGCGCCTGCAATTTCGCGCAACTTGCCGAGGCATTCATCGATGCGCGAGAGCGACGTGCGCGCGCCTTCGAGGCCGCTCACCGTGAAATTGAACGTCTCGCGATAATGCGCCGTGAGCAGCAGGTAACGAATCTCGCGCCCGGTGGATCCCTTGCTCGCCAGATCGCGCAGCGTGAAAAAGTTTCCGAGCGCTTTGCTCATTTTTTTGCCTTCCACCATCAAATGCGCGCCGTGCATCCAATGTTTCACGAAGCGCTCGCCGGATTTCTGCACGCCCGCGCCTTCGCTCTGGGCAATTTCATCCTCGTGATGCGGGAACACCAAATCCTCGCCGCCGAGATGCAAATCAAAGCTCGGGCCAAGCAGTTTCATGCTCATGGCGCTGCACTCGATGTGCCAGCCGGGCCGGCCTTCGCCCCATGGGCTGGGCCAGAAAACATCGCCATCCTCCGGCACGCGCGCTTTCCACAGCGCGAAATCCGCGACGGATTCCTTGGCGTATTCATCGCTCTTCACGCGCTCGCCGACGCGCATCTCGTCGAAATTCAATTTCACCAATTGCCCGTACGTGCAACCGCAGCCGCGATATTTATCGATGGAAAAATAAACCGAACCGTCGGCGGCTTTGTAGGCGATGCCGCGTTGGATGAGTTTTTCGATGAGCGCGATGATGTCGCTCATGAAATCCGTCGCGTGCGGCATCTGGTGCGGCATGCGGCAATTGAGCGTTTTCAGATCGGCGATGAATTCCGCCTCGTATTTGCCGGTGAATTCCTTGAGCGACGTATTCGTCTCGCGCACGCGCTTGATGATTTTGTCCTCGACGTCCGTGATGTTCATGACGTGCGTGACGGCGTAGCCCTTGAATTCCAGGTAGCGCCGCACGAGATCGCCGAAGACGAACGTGCGCCAGTTGCCGATGTGGGCGAAATCGTAAACGGTGGGGCCGCAGCAATACATGCCCACGGCTTTTCCGGCCGGGTCGAGCGGCGTGAATTCCTGCACCGAACGCGATAGTGTGTTGAATAGCTTGAGAGCCATCTGCGCCGCGCAGAGTAAGCAAGCAAAGCGAAATCAAAAAGGAAATTTCGCGGCGATTTGTTGCCTGGGTAGTGCGGCGAATGAAAGGAATCGTAGCGCAGGCTGGCAAGCCTGCTGTATCGCCGACTGGCAGTCGGCATGGGCTCATTCTTTTTTAAGCGCGAAGATTTCTACAAAGCACCGCCTCGGCTGCTATCCCATGTCAATCCAATAACCCTGATTGGCAACCGCAATAAGATTGGATATGGCGATAACAATCGCGCAGCTATTCAGCAGGATGCTCAAGCCGCCCAGGGCCATGCCCCATTTCCGGTAGTGATCGACGGGGTTCGGCCCGGCATACGCCCGGCGGATGCGGATGCCCTGGATCACCGCGCTGACCGCCGGGATGATCCCAATCAACGGCAAAAGTCCGAGAAAGCCGTGGACCAGAACCGAAACGGATGCGCGAATGACTCCGCTGCGATCGAGAGGTTTCATTTCGCGGGTTGCGCCGTTGGTGAATTTGTGGAGGCGCTCGGCGTCACGGATTGGATGCGGCGAATTTGTCGTTGTTCGATTCGTTTCACGTCATTGTGCAGCGCGGACAGTGTGGCGATGTTCGCGATGATGAAACTGAGCACCAGCGCGAGCAAAATGAGCACGATAACGGACGCGATGCCATCCTGGCGTTTTCGAGTCGAAGCCGATGAAATGTTGATTCTCATTTTGCGGGCAGATTGGTTGGCACCGCGAGGAAAGTGAACAGTGGATGCAGGCGCGTGAGGCTTTTGCGATAAGGTTGCAATTCAACTTCCCATTTCCAGGCGGTGATTTTTTCGCGCGAGTCCGAAATGAACGTCGAAGTGTTCACATGCTCCAGCGCCGGCACCCAATCCGCCGAGCCGACCCGGCGGGAAACGCTGTTGGAAGCGAAACGATAAGTCACTTCGCCGTTCGCTTGCGGGATGTGCAAGAGAGATTCCTCGTCGCTGATCCGCTCGACGCGCGGAGATTGCGTGGCGGTGCGGACATCTTCGCGCCAGCGTTCCCCGGCATCGAGCGCCTGGGTGATGTCGCTGGCATTGCGGCGCAGGCCGGTCGAGGCGTCCATGCTCTTATACATGGCCGCGTAACCGAGCGTCATGACGACCACGAGCATGGACATGTAGACGAGCGTTTCAATGAGCGTGAACGCATTTGCGCGTCTGTGTGTATTTGTGGCGCAGAGTGGAACTCTGCTGTGCCGCCGATTGGAAATCGGCAAAGCCGCGACGATTGCTTGCGCGTTGGAAGGAGCAACGGCCCGCCGAATTCCATTCGGCGATGCCGCAGAGTTGCATTCTGCGCTACCTGGATACGAGAATTTCATTTCAACACCGCCTCCCGCGCGATGGATCCGCCGCGGCGCGTCATCGAAGGTTTCCATTCCAGGCGAAGCTTGTTGGTGCTCAACGTGAGCGTGAAAGTTCCGGGCGGCAGATTGGTGAGCGCGTTGGCCTTGACGGGGTAGGGATGCGTGCCCGGCGTGAACGCGCGCCATTCGCCGGCGAGCAGCACCTCCATTTCGCCATCGACAATTTCCATCGCGATCGCGTGATTGTAAGTGGCGCGCGCCGCGCGTTTTTCCGCGTCGAACGAATACGCCACCGGCACGATCACAGCCATGAGAATCGCGACGGCAACCAACATTTCGGCCATCATCGAGCCGCATTGGCGCAAGCGTTTGTTTTCTGGAGAAATCACCATAACGTGGCGGCATTGATGAGCGCGATGATCGGCAAAAACATGCCGATCACGACGCAAGCGATGATAAAGCCGTTGAACAAAACGAGCCCGGTGGTCGTGAGTTGCGCGGCGGTTTGTTCCTGCTGAAACGCCTTCGAGTCCAGCGCTTCATGCCAGCCGTTCAACGCGCTCAAAAATCCCCGGCCGCGCTGCAGGGCATTCGCCAGCCGCCATTGCAATTCGCCCTGATCGTCAATCGCGCGAATCGCGTCCGGCAACCTGGCCCCCTGCGTGAGTTGCGCGCGAATCTTTTCCGCGCGCCGGCGGACGATCGCGTTGGCGGCGCTTTCACCCGCGAGCGTTACCGCTTCGGCTTCGGGCACGTGCGCGTCGAGCAACACCGCGAGCATGGCGGAGAAATCGCGTTGCAACCGTTTGCGGCGCCAGGGCAGATGATAATGAATCCAGTCCGGCAGCCCGCCCAGGATGACCCGAAACCACCCGCGCACACGCGGCCCGCCGATGTAGGCAAACAGCAGAAACCACGTGAGGAGAACGACCACGACCTGAATCCACAGCATCACGTGGCTGGAACCAAAGATCAATCGTGTGAACGCCGGCAACTGCGCGCCTTTGTACATTCCCGCGAACACTTCCTTGAATTTCGGCACCACCATCACGTTCAACATGATCGGAATGAGGATGGCCGCGGGCGAAACGACCAGCGCCAGGATCAGCACGTAATTCAGCGCGCCACGCACTTGCGAGACGCCATCGCCCACCAGACGGCGGCAGGCCGGCAGTACTTTGCCGACGTCGCCGATGCGTTCGCCGGTTTTGAGCATGCTATTGATTTGCGGCGGCAACAGGCGCGGAACCCGCTCGAGCCCGGCGCTCAGGCGGAGACCCTTGCGCAATTGCTCGGCGAGCAAATGAAATCGCGCGCCAAAGCAGGAGTCATTGCTCTCGGACGCGCCGATGATGGCCGCTTCCGGCGTTTGACCTTCCTTCAATCCGAGTTCCAAAACATCCAAAAAAATCCGCGAGCGTTCGTTGCGGCGCATCGGGATGGTGAGAATGAAATAGAGACAATAGAGGACGGCGGCCTCGACCAGGAGCCCGGTGACCAGCGAAGCGATGAGCGCGATTACCTGGATGATCGCAGTCGTCGGATCGTTGCTAAAGCCATTGTAAAACATATGCGTCAGTCGCTTCCGAGCGAGTTCATCAGCACTATCAGGCCGTGAAAAAGCGGCATCACCTGCCAGATGACCATTTGGCCGAGCAGGAGAACGGAGACCGGCAAAGCGCCGTAGAGCAGGAGCTCGATTTTATACGACGCGCGCGATTGATAAATCTCCGCCGCTTTTTGAAACCCGGCCGCGATGTCCTCGCCGCCTTTGCGAACGAGCCACAGGAACATCGGCGGAAACGGCGCGAGCGCGTGCGGCCATTGCGCGGGTTTGCCCTGGCCGGCTTGCAATTGGGCGCGCCACTCGCGCAGCGCATTGCCCGCCGGCGAATTCGCTTCAATCGACTCGGCGAACGCCAGCGCGTCCGGCAGCGGCGTGCCGCTTTTCAACATCAACGCCATCGCGGAAGCGATTTGCGCCAGGCTCGTCTCGCGGAACGCGGGCATCCGCCACCGCGCCCACGCGCGCAATCCGGGAATCGTCATCACGGCCACGCCCGCCGCCAGCAACAGCCCGATCAGCACCGGCGGCACCCACAATAACGCGACGATGATTGCCGGGTTGGGAATCATTTCGGAAACCGTGCCCATGACGAATTTTTTTGCCAGCAGCGAAACGAGGATCGTCAGTCCGAGCGCCACGGTCAGCACCAGAAATGGATAAACCATCAGGCCCTTCAACCGGTTCCAAACAGCGTTGGTGCGCTGGTAATAATCCGCCAGCAACAGCAGCATCCCGGGAAGATCGTTGCTGCGCATGCCCACCGTGACCATGTGCACGTAAAATTCCGGCAGCGCGCGGCGGGCGATGGCTTCATTGAGCGGCGTGCCGCGCGCGAGATCGCTTTCGAGCTGCGTCATTTCCTCGCGCAACGGCCCGGCGCTCATGCCGGCGCAGAGTTGTTTCAAGGCGCCTTCCAACGGGATGCCGTCGCGCAGCATCGCCGCCAGTTGCTGGTTGAAGAAGGCGAATTCGTCGTGATTCATAATAATGCAAATCCTGTCTGCCAAAGGTTTCGACCGGGCAACGCGCGATTCCTCACGCTGTAATGGCACGGACATCTTGCCCGTGCGTTTCGATTCGCCCGGGTCCCGACGTAGCGGGATGCTCACTCCCACCCAAACACTCGTCGCAATTCCGCCTCGTTCGTGAGTCCCGCTGCCAACAACCCCTGCGCGTTCTCTGCCAGCGCTGGTTTTGCGGAAAGCGTATCCAGTTGCCGCGCGGCGAGGCACCGGCGCATGTCTTCAGTGACGCGCAAACACTCCACTACCGGCAAACGCCCCCGATAGCCCGTCTTCAGGCAATCATCGCAACCTTTGCCCGCGCACTGTTCGCAAAGCTTCCGCACCAGTCGCTGATTCATGACGAGCGCGAGCGATGAAGCCACGGCGGAATGATCGTTGCACAGCAGCATCAACCGCTCGAACACCCCCTTGCACGAGCCGGCGTGCAGCGTGGAAATCACGAGGTGCCCGGTCAGCGCGGCGCGCACGGCGATGTTCGCCGTCTCTTCATCGCGAATCTCGCCGATGACGAGCACCTGCGGATCCTGCCGCAGCAAATGCCGCGCGGCCTTCGCGAAATCCAGGCCGCGCGCTTCGTTCACCTCCGTTTGCATCACGCCCGGCACGATTTGTTCCGCAGGATCTTCCACCGTGATGATGTGGCGCCCGCCGAGTTCGGCCAGAAAACGCAGGCACGCATAAATGGTCGTCGTTTTGCCGCTGCCGGCGGGGCCGGTGAGCAACAGCAACCCGGAAGTTTGCCGGAGAAAATGTTCCAGCTCGGCGTGCGCATATTCCGGAAAATCCAATTCGCCGAGTTTTTTGGCCGCGGAGGAATTGAACAATCGCAGCACAATTTTTTCCCCCGTGACGGTGGGATACGTCGCCACGCGAATGTCATTCACGCTGGCGATGTCGCCGTGCTCGATGCGCCCATCCTGCGGCAGGGATTCCTGATAAGTCTTGAGGCGCGCGAGAAATTTGATGCGGCCAACCACGCGCTCCGCCACGGCTTCCGAAAGCTCGCTCACCGGCGACAACACGCCATCGAGGCGAAAGGAAATTTCCGCCGCCTTGCCGCGCATCTGCAGATGAATATCACTGGCGCCCGCGCGCTCGGCGCGTTGCACCAGTTTTTCGAGCAGTTCAGGCGCGGAATCCGAGTCGTTTTTTCCAGGCTCAACGCCCGGTTCCCGGTCATTAGATTCCGCCGCAAATTTCTCTCGCATAAGGAATAGACCAGTCTGACTCGCATTCCTCACGCGGATGGCGCGGAGACAGTCCCCACGGCGAGACGCCGTCGGGAGCACGCGGAACGCGCGCGCTCCCGTTCCCGACTGAAAATGAGGGTTAATTTCATCAGCGGTGTAAACGAAAAATTCGCACAGGCGAGACGCCCGTGCCACTAGGAACACCCCCTGGTTTTATACACTTTGATTAGGTTTGATATACTGTTAATCACCTTTAGCCAGTTATGGTATTTTTTCCATTCGTCCCACAATCCAATGAGATTTCCCCATGAACCCTGAGGCCTCCTCATCCCGGCCTTCTCCTCCTTTTTGGGAGGAGAAGGAGACGGAATGTCGGGCGCGCCCTGGCTCAGGATTCAACGGGTGCAACTGCGTTCGGGGAATTCTCATTGGGATAATTGTAAACCGCCGCGTTTTCCACGACCCGCCGACCCAACCGCATCGGATGGATGATTGTATCCTTCGTGTTCGGGTCGAGACTGTAAATCTTTCGCAGAGCCCGCCATTCCTCCTCCCGGCTCGGCCAATCCGTTCTTACCCACTGACGAAGGGCGGGCTGGTGCATCAGGTCCATCAGAAAACCCAAATGCTCCTCCCACGATTGCATCCGCCGGATATCCTCCTGCTGGCGACCCCACTCCCGCGATTCGTCCTGCACCTCGCTGGTCTTCTGCCATTTCTCCCAGCCCAAATCCACTCCGCGCCCGTAGTGCGTTCCGTTTCGCAATCGCCACAGTTCCAGGCACACCTCGCGGAATTGTTTCCAGCGCTCCTTCGGGTCGTCGACCTCGCCCAGGCGTTGCAAATGCTCCGCCAATTCCGCCGACGCCACCCGCGCCAGCCGTTCGCACAAATGTTCGCCGCCCTCCGCCTGGTCCACGTCCTCCGAGCGTTCCACCACCCAGCGAATTTGCTCCTGCGTTCCCTGATGCCGCAACCAATCCAGGTAGCCGCCGTCGCGCCACTGGGATAAATTTTGCTCGCTGATGGCTTTTCCGTTGAATTCTTCGCGCAATACTTCCTTGACCGGCGGTAGTTCATTGAGCCACTTCACCAGCCGGGCTCCGCGCCATCCATTTTCCATGCGGCGATTCAATTGTTCGCGAATTTCCTTGGGCAATCGGGCGATTTTTCCATGTCTTGCTTTCATAAAAAAGGGGCGAGGGTCGGGGGTCGAGGGTTGAGGGGCGGGGGGCGGCGGGAAGTTGAGAGTTGAGGGTTGAATCTGAATCACGGGTGTTTACAATTTTACGCTTTGCCGAATGCAATTCGGCGATACGGCAGAGTGCAACTCTGCGCTACAATTGGATTCGATCTGATTTTCAACCCCCTGAACCCTGAGCACCACCTCTTCCGCCTTCGCTCAGAAGCTACGGTGCGACAGGCCCCGGCCCTCTCCCCCATTTCATGGCGGAGAGGGAGACGGATGTCTTCAGGATTTTTTGAGCTCATTTCAAATATTCGAGGGTTTCTACAGGGCAAGTTGAGGGTTGAGAGTTGAGGGGCTGGGGCGAGGGGTGAACCTGAATCACGGCTGTTTACAATTTTGCGCTTTGCCGAATGCAATTCGGCGATACGGCAGAGTGCAACTCTGCGCTACAATTGGATTCGATCTAATTTTCAACCCCCTGAACCCTGAGCACCACCTCTTCCGCCTTCGCTCAGAAGCTACGGTGCGACAGGCCCCGGCCCTCTCCCCCATTTCATGGCGGAGAGGGAGACGGATGTCTTCAGGATTTTTTGAGCTCATTTCAAATATTCGAGGGTTTCTACAGGGCAAGTTGAGAGTTGAGGGGCTGGGTCAAGGGGTGAACCTGAATCACGGGTGTTTACAATTTTACGCTTTGCCGAATGCAATTCGGCGATACGGCAGAGTGCAACTCTGCGCTACAATTTGATTCGACATGATTTTCAAACGCGTCCGCGGCGGACCAGGCTTGGAGGGTGGCTTGGGCGTGATCGAGCGCGCCGTGCGGCGGGGTCAATGAAATTGGGCGGTCCAGCGCGGCGAGGTGGCGCACGCGCTCGGATCGGGCAACGGCAACAATCAGGGCGGCGGGGTCCCGGAAGTGTGACGACAGCTCGGCCTCGACGATTGCGCGGGTCCGGGCGGCTAACTGACGGACGCGCGGGCCAAGTTGCTCCCGAATGAATTGGTTCGTGGTCGCTGTCAAACTTTGCTCCGCTTTCACGTCATCCTGTTCCTGGGCGGCAATTCGACGCGGCAGCAGGGCGGTGAAAATTTGGAGGCGTGCGATCTCGGCCAACACGGTCGCGTTGTGGAGGTCGCCGGTTGTTTCCAGCGCGGTTTGGCGGGCGGATTTTTCGGCGAGCAATTGTGTGAGGTTGGCGAGTTCGGTTTGTGATTTGTGGCGGGCGGCGATGGCGGATTCCAAAAATTTCACTGGCGAGGTTTTTCCCTTCTCAGGAACCCGGGGAACATCGGGCGCCGATCCGCCTTCGTCCGGCTTCGGCGCGACACGTCCGCCTTCGTCCGGCTTCGGCGCGACACGTCCGCATTCGCCCGATTTTGGCGCGACGAGATGACCAAAGGATTTTCCCCCTGAGCCCTGAAGCCTCCTCTTCCCGGCCTTCTCCTCCTTTTGGGGAGGAGAAGGAGACGGAATCTCGGGCGCGCTCGACCGTCCTGGCAGCGGGACGCTGCCGGAACTGGCAGGCGGGACGCCTGCCGCTACAATTTCAGGGGAATGTTTGGCTGAGGAATGATCCGCCTTCGTCTGACTTCGGCGCGACAGGTCCGCCTTCGGGTGAATTTGGCGCGACAGGCCCGCCTTCGTGCGAGTTGGGGGAGACAATTCCGCCTTCGCCTGACTTCCGCCGCCGCCAAGGCTTTGACGGACAGGTCGGCGCGATTGGTCCGCCTTCGTGTGACTTCGGCGCGATGACGCGGGTGTTGGGCGCTCCGATTCTGGTTCTTGGCGCCGATGTGCATTCGTTTTTGGAGGTCGAGACTTCTCCGAAACCTGGGAAGGTCGATCCGGCAGCGGGACGCTGCCGTAACTGGCAGGCGGGACGCGCGCCGCTACACTTGTCGGGGTTTCGCGTTCCGATTTCCGCAGTCCGCGTTTGAAAATTCCGCGTTTAGACCTCGTTTTCATGCCGGCAATTTACCGAGTCTTCTTGGACAAAGGCTGTCCAACCGCCTAACCGACTTTGAACCTTGAACTTCGAACGTCTCGTCCCTAAATAAAAATCAACCTAATTGGCAAGGGAATCTGTGAAAAAAGGTAACGGCCCTAAAAACATCACCATCCGCTCGCGCTTCGGCCCGCACAACGCTAACAGCTTTCGCGCGTACTTGCATCCCAACCTTAAGGTCGATTTCATTTTATCAAACTCACGAACTGCGTAATCAAATTCACCACTGAGAAATGACCTCAAGAACTATCGCACAACCTGCCGTCCTGCTGGGACAGGAGATTGATTCGTTATTGGAAGGCGAGGGTCGTTACACCCGCATTGTCTTTGTCTCGGCATTCGTCGCGTTGCGGACAATCCTTCGCCTGCGTGACCGTCTTTTGGCTCAATTCCAATGTGGCTGCCAGCTGCGTTTGACAGTTGGTGTTGATCTTGGTGGAACTAGCAAAGACGTTCTTGAAGAATTGCTTCGGTGGAACTGCGAGGTTTTTGTGTTTCACAACCCAATTCCGAGAGCGACGTTTCATCCAAAGATTTATCTGTTTGAAAACGCCACCGAAACGACTTTGATTGTCGGTTCAAACAATCTTACCGATGGCGGTTTTTATACCAATTACGAGGCAGCAATTCGCCACGATTTTGAACTTCCTGCGGATGCCGCAGAGTTTCGACGGATCGCCGACCCGCTTCTACCATTTATTCAACCTGGTGGCGTCACCGTCCAAAGGCTCACTTCGGAACTAATCACCCCACTGGCAGCGCGAGGTCTGTTGACGACAGAAGCGCAAGCCAGAAAGAACCGGCGAAATCAGGCCGAAAGACAACAGCGTCCTTCTGACCAAGTTCCCGCCAATCCGTTCCAAGCGGTCACCGTTCCAAATCCGCCGCTATTGCCACAAGGCGTCCGGGAAGGCGAGCCGCATGGCGAAGTCGCGGCAGGCGAAAACATTCCTCCCGAAAATCTAAGTCCGCAGAAACCTCCGGGAGTTTTGGTCTGGCGCAAAAAATTGAGCAAGAGCGACGCTTTGGACGTAAGCCCAGGCAGCCATCCCAAAAACCAAGTCGTGATGGCGAAAGCGAAATTCGAGAACCCGCCCGGAACGCTTATTGACCAAACCACTTATTTCCGAAATCTGTTTCGGGATTTCGACTGGGAAGTCGAACCTGGTAAGCACAGCGACCAAGAGCACACGTTCATTCCGATGCGGATTTTTATTCGTCAGCGTGATTATGGCATCCGGAACTTTGAAATAAGTCACAAACCCTCCGGGGAAGCAGATCAAAAAAACTCTCCCACTGCCTTACGTTGGGGCGGTGAATTCAACCGGATTGTCCGGGGGTTACATCTTTCCGGCGCGATTTTCTCGCTTTACGAAACGCCAGAAGCGGACGCCCCGTTCTTAATTGAAATCACTTGATTAACGTCACTGCTCGAAATTCTTTGCCGGCGATTCCGCAGCCTGTCCCACGCGCCATGCAGTGCGCTCAGGTCATTGGCGGATAGCCCTGCGCCTCTTAAAACGACTCTATCTTGCTCGCGCAAAGTTTGGCTGTCGTCGGAACAGGCGCGAAAACGTGCATCAAGCTCTTCCAACTCGGTTTCTGTCACGTTACAAATCGGCAGAATCAACCGCTCGATTTCAGACGGCACTAATTCGAGAACGCCGCCGCCGTAATGACGGCCTTCCAATTCAGCACTGAGACAAGTCAGGCTATTCAGAAAAGAATAAACAAGACTCACAGCCGTCGTCTCTTTGAGTTTTATCCGATATGCGGTGTCCGTTGTGAAAGATTTGGCCTTGTTGAGAACCAAACGCGGGTAGTGGTGCGCCCGCTTTAGCATTGCGACTGGTGACGCATAAACCGAAGGCACTCGAAACCACGGCGCACGGACGCTGCACTTGTAGCGTTTCGGCAGGCCTTGTTCCTCGCCGGAATGTAGGTAGCGCTGCACTGAAGCCGGGAACGAACTCAAAGCAACATCGTCAAACCAAAGAAAATTCGTTGGCAACCCGGCCTTTTTATTCGCTGTGAGATTTGTTTTGTCAAAAATGATGCCGTCCACATGATCGCTCCGCCCAAACATCGGATGCGCCCATCGCTCCAAACCAAAAGTTTCGACGACTTCATCGGTCACTAGGAAGAATTTGTTCGCCCCGGTGACAATGCCAACGTCTACCTCGGCCAACTGGTCGAAGGTGGCGAATCGCGTGTCAGACTTCAAAGCCTTGAGCAACGAACGTTCCTTTTTTGTGAGAAATACCGGCATCCATTTGCCGTAGATGGAATCCCCATTGATGTTGTCAGCCGTATCAAAATATTTGGATGCGCTTTCGTGTAAAACGTCACGGCTTTCAACTGGATAGACTGCAACACCCATGCTCCGCTCGGTCGACGCAGTTTTCTTTTCAGCCAACAGCAGGACTACTCCCTGCAAAGCGTTATCGAACCAAAGTTCCTCGGGATCAAAAATTAGGATGCGAGAACAATGAAGCGCGAGAAATCTCCGCAGGGCCTGTGCGTGCGGAATGTGAAAAATTTCGGAAGGAATCACCATCGCCAGTCGTCCGCCGGGCGCAAGCAGTGAAAACGAAGCAATCACAAAAGACACCCAAGCGTTTGTGTGCTTGGTAAATGGCAAACCAAAACGAGTAAAAATTTTTTCCGCAAGAAACTGCTGTTCCTCCGGCAAATACTGGTAGCGTATAAACGGGGGATTTCCAACGACAGCGTCAAATTGACCGGCCTCTTGAGAATGAAACAGAAACCATTTGAGAAAATCGCCTGTGTGAATTTCAACCGAGAGTTTGCTTGTGCCGGGAACTCGCTCGCGTGACTTGCCAGCCTCGTCACGTTCCATCTCACAACCAAAAAGCTTGCGAAGTGTACTGCACTTCTCGGCAGCTATCGCTTCAAGGAATACGCCATCGCCGCAGCTTGGCTCTAAAATAGACTTCGGTTTCTTTTCTAAAACCCACCGGGCCAAGAAACTGGCGATATCTGGGTCTGTGTAAAACCCGCCTCGCAGCTTTTGCGCCGTCTCATTGACGATAAAATTCATGGTCTGGCTATTTTGAGTTGGTTTTGTAGGGCGTTGCCCGTTCCTTGAGTATTTGCGCTGCGTGCAGCGAAGCTGCATCGTCGTCGTATTCGGAGGTAACTTTATCCGCAATTACTCTCCCTTTCAGTTCTTGCTCGGGGAGCTTGAAGAACTTGGCAAACTTTGAAATCTGCGCCTCTGTTGGGAATCGGTCGCCATGTTCGAGTTTGCTCAAAAGGGTTGAGTCGATACCCACACCTGCCGCAACGACACGGAGCGGCTCTTCACGGTCTTGACGCAACTTACGAATAAACTCTCCGAAGCTGGATTTGTCTTTCATTGTCTTGTCGGATTGTGTCAAGACACGATCAGACAAGCGTGGCATTCATGTCAACTGGAAATTGCGTTGTCCGTGAACGGGATCAAATGTTTCTGAGAATCTCTTGCGGCGGCGTGGTGTTCGCTGCGAGGACGGTGGGCGGGCAGAATGACAATGACGGAGACAGGCAGGATGCCTATCCTGCGGAACATCCTTCGCGGCGCACAGCGTCATACGTGTGTCTTGCCGAGCGGGTCCCCGCCTCCGTTCGGAGCCGCGTAAACGCGCGGAACTACAAACCAACTCCGCCGACCACGACGCACCGATTGCTTGATTGCGCGGCGAAAATCTTATCCTCCCACGTGCCTATGGACCAAACTGTGGCGAAATATCGCCGGCTGGACCCGCAAGAGATCATCAATACGGTCAAGGCTTTGCAGTCGCGCATCGAGGGCCGATTCCCGAATTCCGGGCTGGGAAAAATCGCGGCGGAACTTCTAAGTGTCGCGAATGAAAATGTGGCGCGCGTCCAGTGGATTCAACAGCCGAATATCTTTTTGCGCACGAGCGCGGCGGTGTTGAGTGTGATCCTGATCAGCGTCGTGATCGATCTCGTGACGCACATTCATCAATTTCAGATGAATGACTACACCAATTTCATCCAGGCGCTCGATGCGAGCATCGGCTCGGTGGTGTTTATGGGCGCGGCGATTTTGTTTTTTGTGAGTTGGGAAAATCGCATCAAACGCGATCGCGCGTTGAAGGCGGTGCATGAATTGCGCGCGATGGCGCACATCGTGGACATGCACCAGTTGACGAAGGATCCGGAAAATTATTTCGGCCGCGCCACGCGTCCCAGCAAAACGCCCAAGCGCGAGATGACGCCGTTTGAGTTGAATCGCTATTTCGATTATTGCAATGATTCGCTCGCGCTCATCAGCAAAATCGCCGCGCTGTATGTGCAGGGCTTCCAGGACCCGGTGCTGCTGGATGCGGTCGATGACGTGGAAGACTTGACCTCCGGGCTCTCGCGCAAAATTTGGCAAAAAATCATCATGCTCGACAACCTGACGCGTTCTTTGCCGAAGGAAACGACGCTGGCTGATCCCGGGGAGTTGGAGCCGGAGTCGTAGCCTGGGAGCGCCGGCGTCCCGCCGGCGTAATACAAGGGGCGAAACTGGCCGACGAGACGCCGGCGGTCCCAGGGGGGGCGTAACACGAGGGGCGAGCGCGCCGCAACCCCGTTGGGGTTGATGGGATTTCTGCCGTTAACCCAGGGTAGGCTCGCCAACTCGCCGACCCTGGGCTTTGCGGCAGAATCCCTTCGGGATTCAATAATGGAGTTGAGATGTGGGTAATGCTTGGCTCCGGGGGTGAGGGCGGGCATAAACATCCATCCGTTCATTGGCAGGCACTGACTTTGTTTCCGTAAAAGGATTTGAGACTCGTCACCTCGTCTCCTACGGGGGAGAAGTTTTTTAGCGACAAGGAGGGCGGCTTTTGCAAATCATATTGGCCGCCATTGGCAGTTTCTGCCGGTGCGATTTGAATTGGAAACGAACAATTATATTTAAATTGAAATGAGCAAAGGTTTGAACATCCCTAAAAAAGGCGCGCTTGATTTTTTATCGCTCGGTGCGCTGGTGCATCGGCTGGACCCGGGCATCATCCCGTTCCGCAAAGCGACGCATTGCGATATCCACGTCAGCGGCGGCGAATTCAACGTCTCGGCGAATCTCTCCGATTGTTTTCGGCTGAACACCGGCATCGCGACCGCGATGGTGGATTATCCGATCGGCGATTTGATTGCGGAACGCGTGCGCGCCATGGGCGTGAAACCGTTCTACAAAAAATTCAAGCACGACGGCGTGCACGGCCCGAATATGGCGACGGTTTACAGCGATCGCGGGCAGGGCGTGCGCGCGCCGGTGGTGTTTTACAATCGTTGCAACGAAGCCGGCGCGCTGTTGAAGCCAGGCGATTTTAACTGGAAGGAAATTTTCAAGGACGGCGTGCGCTGGTTTCACAGCGGCGGCATTTTTGCGGCGTTGTCCGAGACGACGGCGGAAGTGATCATTGAGGCGATGAAAGCCGCGAAGGCCGCGGGCGCGGTGACGTCGTTCGACCTGAATTATCGCGCGAAGCTCTGGAATATTTCCGGCGGGCATCAGCGCGCGGTGGAAGTGCTCGACAAGATCGTGAAGAACGTCGACGTGCTGGTGGGCAACGAAGAGGATTTGCAGCTCGGCCTCGGCATTCCGGGACCGGAAGTGCATGCGAAATCGAAATTCGATCCGAGCGCGTTCTTCAGCATGATGGGCAACGTCACCAAAAAGCATCCGCACATCAAAATCGTGGCGACGACGCTGCGCGAAGTGCATTCCACGAACCGCCATAGCTGGGGCGCGGTCGCGTGGGTGGAAGGCAAAACGTACACGGCGCCGACGTGCGAACTCGACGTGATCGATCGCGTGGGCGGCGGCGATGGTTATGCCGCGGGCTTTTTCTACGGCTTGCTGTCGGGCGAATCGCCGCAGGAATCGGTGAACCTCGGCTGGGCGCACGGCGCGTTGCTGACGACGTTCCCCGGCGACACGACCATGTCCACGGTGGAGCAGGTGAAAGCGCTCGCCAAAGGCGGCTCGGCGCGCATCCAACGTTAACAGCTCATAAATTTCGACCAGGGCGCGGACGAATGTCTGCGCCTTTTTTTCTTTCGAGTGCACAGGCCGGCTGCCATAGTCCGGTGCATGAAAGCACCCCTAACGAGAATTCATTCTGGCAGCGATCAGCTCGCTCCTATTCGCGTTACAAAGCCACGCCGCGCCAAGTGATCTTGCGAGAACTGTAGCTCAAATCGATCGCGCAAGAATTCTGAGATCGCGAACGACGCGTTCACCGCCAGAGCCGCCGGCGATTACCGATCATAGATCGCCACCAACAGCGCCGGAGGCCCGCACGATTTCTTCTCGCAAGCGGATTACACCTGGCCCAATCCCACGAACAAAAACAAGCTGCCCTACGTCAGTCGCGATGGCGAAACCAACCCCAAGAATTTTGAATATCATCGCATGGCCATGCGCGATATGAAGGACGGCGTAGCCGCGCTGGCGGCGGCGTATGCGTTGACCGGCGATGAGAAATATATCCCCAAGGCGGAGGAGTTCCTTCGCTTTTTCTTTCTCAATGAGAGCACGAAAATGAATCCGAATCTGGATTACGCGCAGGCCGTGCTCGGCGTCGCAACCGGCAGATCGTATGGCATCATCGATACGCTGCACCTGGCGGAGTTGCCGGTGGCGGTTCGATTTCTCGAAAAATCAACGAACTTCGATCCGGCAGTGGATGCCGGGTTGAAAAAATGGTTCGCTGATTACATTCATTGGATGACCACCGCGACGAACGGCGTCAAGGAAATGAACGCCGCGAACAATCACAGCATCGCCTACTTCGTGCAGCTCGCGAGCTTCGCGGATTTTGTGGGCGACCAGAAGACGCTGGATCTGTGCCGGGAGCGTTTCAAAAAAGTTTTGCTGCCCAAACAAATGGCGAACGACGGCAGTTTTCCGCTCGAATTGAAACGCACGAAGCCGTACGGCTATTCGATTTTCCAGGCGGACAACGTCGCGATTCTTTGCGTGCTGCTGTCCACGCCGCAGGAGGATTTGTGGAAGTTGCCATTGCCGGACGGCAGCACGCCATTGAAATCGACGGAATTTATTTATCCGTATCTCGTCGACAAACAGAAATGGCTGGCCGATGGGCGAGGGAAAGACGTTGCGCATTGGGACAACTGGCCGGCGCGCGAGCCGTGTCTGCTGTTCGCGTATGCCGAGACTGGCGACGGGAAATATTTGGACTTGTGGCGGAAGTTGAATCCCGACCCGACGGATTTGGAAATTCGCCGGAACATCGCCATCACGCAGCCGCTGTTGTGGATTGCCAAACCGGCGGAGGTACCGTTGCTCAGGGGTAAAGCCGCGCGACTGAATTGACATCTTTGGCAGCGTGCGACACTCTGGCCGTATGGCAAAACCAGCTTTGGGCCGGGGTTTGGGCGCGCTTTTAGGCGGCGCACCTGTCGCGGCCAAACCAGCACCTCCGGGGCCGCCCGCCAGCGTTCCCGTGGCGACGCATGTGCCGGAGATTGACCCGCGCGAACGCGTTCAACGCGTGCCGCTCGGCCGCATTCGTCCGTGCTCATTCCAGCCGCGAAAAGATTTCACGCCGGAAGCGCTGCGCGAATTGGCTGATTCCATCCGCGAGCAGGGGATTGTCCAACCGTTGATTGTCCGCGATCGCGGCGACCATTTCGAACTCATCGCCGGCGAACGGCGCTGGCGCGCGGCGCAATTGATCAATCTGCCTGAGGTGCCGATCATCGTGCGCGAAGCCGATGACCGCGCCGTGCTCGAACTCGCGCTGATCGAAAATTTGCAGCGCGAAAACCTGAACGCCATTGAGGAGGCGCAAGGTTACTCGGAATTGATGAGCCGGTTTCAATTGACGCAGGAAGAAGTCGCGACCAAGGTCGGCAAGAGCCGCGCCGTGGTGGCGAACGCCTTGCGCCTGCTGAAACTTCCGGCGGGGTTGCAGGGATACATTCGCGGCGGGCAGCTTTCCGTGGGGCACGCAAAAGTCGTGCTCGGCCTCGCGACCGAAAAGCTCCAGCAACAGGCCGCCGAACGCATCATTAAAGAAGGCCTGAACGTCCGCCAGACCGAAGGGTTGGTGGCGAAATTACAAGAGCGCGCCGCTGGTCCGGCAAAACCCGCCACCATCACGCCGCTGACCAAAGACGCGCACGTGGCGAATCTCGAAGATCGCATTCGCGAAAAACTCGGCACGAAGGTGAATTTGCGTTACTCGCAGGGGAAGGGCGGATTGGAAATCTCGTTCTATAGCGACGATGAGCTCGAACGTATTTTGCAGATTTTAGGAGTTACCGTGGAGTGACGAGTGGCGGGTGGCGGGTGACGAGAAGCCATGAAAAATTTTGATCGTCTGGAATCATTTGAGATTTACAAATTAGCGCGCCAGCTTTTTGATGATTGGTGGGCTGACTCCGAAATTGTGGGAAAGGACTATCGCGGACGAGAGCTCGTCAAGCAGCAGACGCGCAGTTTGGATTCCGTGTGTGCCAATATGGAAGAGGGCTATGGCCGAGGTTTTGGAAAGGAATTTCCGCAACATCTTAAGATCTCTCGTGGCGAAGCACGTGAAAGCCTCGGCAGGTATCAAAGATGCAGCCATTTGCTTTCACCTGACATCATTGAGAAACGAATCGCGACACTGAACCACATTGTCGGCGGTCTCACAAAAACAATTAACACTATTGAAACCCGGCGTACTAATGGTGCTGAAGGCGGCGCTTCCCGTCACTCGCCACCTGCCACTCGTCACTCTGTATGATTCTGAAAGTAGTTAAATATGGCAGCCCGGTGTTGCGCAAGAAGGGCGCGCGAATTGAAAGTGTCACGCCGGAAATCAAAAAGCTGATCGAGGACATGTTCGAGACCATGTACGCCTACAAAGGCGTGGGGCTCGCGGCGCAACAGATTGGCCAGGCGGTGCAGCTTACGGTTATCGATGTGCGCGGTGTCACGGACCGACCGTCTTCGTTGGAAATCAAAGGCAAACCGGCGGACGTGGACGAGTTCATGCCGTTGGTGTTGATTAATCCCGAGTTGGCGCTCGTCGGCGAGCAGGCTGCCGGTCCGGAAGGGTGCCTGAGTTTTCCGGAAGTGTTCGCGGAGATTTCGCGGCCGCAATTTGTGGATGTGAAGGCGACGAACGAGAAGGGCAAGCCGCTGGAATTTCGCGCCGGCGGATTGCTGGGTCGCGCCATTCAGCACGAATGGGATCATTTGCACGGCATTTTGTTCATTGATCGCATGGAGAAAAAGACCAAGGAAGAATTGAAGCCGGAGTTGGATGATCTGCAGGCCGAAACCAAGGCCGAGCTGGCCAAAAAATAATTGGCGGCTTGATGAACCGGCGCTGCTCCGGTATGTTTAGAACATGATCGAGGATACGCTCAGCAATATTGAGGCGAAAATTCAAGCATCGGATGCCATCAAGGATGATCGCAAGCGCGAGTTGTTGCAGATGCTGGGGACTTTGAAGTCCGAGATCGCGACGCTTTCCAAGACCAACAGTGAAAGCGCGGAAAGCATCGCGGGCTTCACGGAAATTTCCGCTCACGAAGCGACGCGCTCACAGCAAAATCCGGAGTTGCTGGAATTGTCGCTAAAAGGCCTGTCGTCATCCGTCGGCGGTTTTGAGAAGTCTCACCCGCAATTGGTGCAGTTGGTGAACTCAATCAGCAACATGCTTTCCAATTTGGGGATTTGAGGGGCGTGTTGCGTGTTACGTATTGCGTGTTCGTTGTGCGAGGGCTCTCTGACTAGTTCACGCAATACGTAACACGCAACACGTCATCCAAACTTCTCCACGTCCTCATACGGCCCCAGCTTCGCAATCTCCGCCATGATTTCATTGGCCACTTCCTGGTAAATTTGTTTGAGGCGCGGCTTGGAGCAGGTCTTGGCTTCGGCGCGCAATTTTTCGAAATACAGGGGGCGCCCGTATTTCACCGCGATGCCATGGGGCCGCGGAATTTTGGTGTGACGCCCATAGGCTTCGAAAGTGCCGAACACGCGCGCCGGCACGACGGCGGCCTTGGATTTAATCACCGTCAGGCCGATGCCGGAGCGAGCAGGCTGCAATTTACCATCGCGCGTGCGCGTGCCTTCCGGAAAAAGAATGATCGCGCCGCCCGCGAGCAGGCGGTCCAAAATGGCTTTCAATCCCGCCGCACCGCCGCCGTCGCGATCGACGGGAACAGAGTTCCATTTTCGCAAAAGCCAGCCCATGCCCGGATAGCGAAACAGAGTGTCGCGCGCGAGATAGTTGATGCCGCGTGTGACGCCGGAACCGACCAGCGGCGGATCGAGATAGCTGGCGTGATTTGACGCGAGGATGACTGGACCCTTGAGCGGCACGCGTTCGGCATTGAACACGCGCCAGTGAAAATACGTGGCGTAAATTGTGCGAAAGAAACACCAGCCCAAAAAATACACGAAATTCATAGACGCGGCGCTCGCCGGGAAGCTCCAAATCCCAAGCTCCAAGCTCCAGAGAAGCTCCAAAAATCAACATCCAAACTTCGGCGATACCGCTTGGGGCTTGGAGCTTGAATTTTCTTTGGAGCTTTCAAAACGGCTTTCATTTATTTTCCCTGCGCGAGTCTCGCCTTGATGTCTTTGATGATGAGTTCGCTCGTTTCCGCGGAAGTCATCGCCGAATTATTGATCACGCGCGCGCCCAGGGCGATCATCAGCGGCGCGGCGGCGCGCTGGCTGTCGCGTTGGTCGCGCGCGGCCAGATTCTCGTTCACGCCTTCGGCGGCGCGGCGTTTCGTGCGCTCGTCAATGTGCGCGTCGAGATAGAATTTGTAATCGGTTTCCGGAAACACATTCGTGCCGATGTCGCGGCCCTCCATCACGAGATTGCCGAACTGGATGCACTCGCGCTGTTTTTTCTTCATCCACTCGCGCACTTTCGGCACGGCGGCGATCAGCGACGTGGCGGCGCTGGCCTCCGCGGTGCGAATTTCCTTCTCGGGATAATAGCCGTCCACGAGCAGATGCACATGGCCGCCTTTATTTTCGAGCGAGGGTTTGAATTTGCGGAGTGCGGCCGCAACGGCTTTGGGTTCGTGCGCGTCGGTTTTGTTTTGGAGGCAATACCACGCGAAGGTGCGATACATCGCGCCGGTGTCGACGTAAACATAGCCGAGCGCCTTGGCGACCAACTTGGCGTTGGTGCTCTTGCCGCTCGCGCTCGTGCCGTCAATGGCGATTACGATTGGGTGCTTCAAATCTATTTTCTGTAGCGGCGGTCTGTGACCGTCGCTGAATCAATATGGCGGCGGTCACAGACCGCCGCTACAATTACTCCGCAAACAACTCATCATGCGCGAGTTTGCGTCCGGACGCATCCAGAATCGTCGCGCCGAGACCGTGGGGCGGGGCGGCGGCGAGTTTCTGGAAGAAATTGGGAAACGTTTTCTTCACGCACGCGGGGTTTTTAAGTTTAATCCCCGGAACTTTCAATCCCAGAATTGCAAAACACATCGCCATGCGATGGTCGTTGTAGGTTTCGATCGTCGCGCCGTGCAATTTCGAGGGATAAACCGTCAGCGTATCGTCTTCTTCAATGACCTTTGCGCCGCATTTTGTCAATTCGGTGCGCAGGGCGACGACGCGTTCGGTTTCCTGGAGGCGGAGCCGGCCGAGGTCAGTAAAACGCGTCTCCCGCTCAAAAAGCGGCGCTATGGTGATCGCGGTCATGATGCTGTCACCTAAATGATTGTTCCGTGATACCTCGATCGGAGGCGGCAGGAAACGGGGGAATTCCGAATCAATCTGTTTTTCGGAGGTTGGGAAGTGTTTGATTTTGACGCGAAATTTTTCCGCCTGATCTTCCACGGTCGGGAGGAAATCGGTGTCGTATTTGTAGATTCCCGTGGATTCGTCATTGGCTTTCCATTCGGGAGAAGCGGGCAGGAGTGCGCCGACCGCCCAAAAATAACTGGCGCTGGAGGCGTCTGGCTCAATTTCGAATTTTCCGCTCCGCTTGCGAAATTCATCAATCAACTTCGAGGTCATCGCCACATAAGGCGACTCCTCGGCATTTTCGCCAACGACCTCGACATTCCACCCGCCGATTTTTGCGCAGAGGAGCAGGGCGGAGGCGAATTGGGAACTCTCTTCGATATCCACTGTGCATTTCGCGCCGGGTTTTGGGCCGCTGCCATGAATGACGGCAGGTAATTTGTCGGTCGGTGAATCGACGCGATAACCCAGTTCACGCAAAGCTTGAAACAATGCTTTTTTCGGCCGCTCATTCATTCGCGGCACGCCGTGCAATTTATAAACTCCTTTGCCGAGGCAGACGAACGCGGCGAGGAATCGTGCGGCAGTTCCGGCGTTGCCGACGAACAATTCGACCGGCTGTTGCTCGGTGCCGCCCGGTGGAACGTCGCCGCCTTTGCCGTAAACCGTGATGGTGCGATTCGAAAATTCGTTCGGGTCGGGACGAACGTCGACCATGAAGCCGAGTTCCTGCAGGCACTCAACCATGATTTGCGTGTCCTCGCTCCACAGCGCGCCTTCGAGCGTGACCTCCCCCTCCGCGAGCGCCGCCAGGATCAGCGCGCGGTTCGTGATGCTCTTTGAGCCCGGCACGGTGATCTCCGCGCGCACGGGCTTTTCGAGAGGCACTATTTCAATGAGGTCGGGAAGCATCTTAAAGTTCCAAATTCCAAGCTCCAAGCTCCAGAGAAGCTCCAAGTTCCAACCCCCAATTGTCCCACGCTGAGTTGATGGCTGCAACTGACAACGAGCGCGCGCATTTATCTATCGGTGTTTGGAACTTGATCATTGAAGTTTCTCTGGAGCTTGGATGTTGGTGCTTGGTGCTTCACTCCGGTGATGGCGAGGCGCATTTGGCGCACCAGGCGTCGCGGCGCTGCTTGCCCGATTGGAAAAACTTTTCGGCGGCTTTTTCATCACCTTTTTTCAAAAAGCTTTGGAATTTTTTCAGATCACGAATGAACACTTCCAGCGCCTTGCTCAAATTTTTGCGGTTTGCCATGGCGATATCGCGCCACATTTCCGGCGAGCCAGAGGCAATGCGGGTCGTGTCGCGAAAGCCGTTGGCGCAGAGCAAGGGTTGCGATTTCGGGTGTTTCGGGTCCAAAATAAGATTTGCCAGCGTGGCGGCGGCGACGTGGGGCAGATGGCTCGAGCGGCTAACCAGTTCATCGTGCAACTCCGGCGCGAGACGCAGCACGCGAGCGCCCACGGCTTTCCAAAATTCTTCGACTGTTTTTGTTGCCGGCGGATGCGAGCGCCTGGTCGGCGTTACCACGCAAACGGCGTTGGCGAATAATTCCGCGCGAGCCGCGGACACGCCGGTTTTTTCCGCGCCCGCCATCGGGTGGCTGCCGATAAAGTGCGCGCCGGATTTCGCCACCAGCGATTCCAATTCCTTCACCACCGTTGCCTTGACGCTGCCGACGTCCGTGATGATGGCGCCGCGTTTGATGGCGGCGCGCATTTCCTTGAGCAACGGGCGCATCTGCGCGAGCGGTGTGCAGAGTACGATTAAATCCGCATTAGCAACGGCTTCCTGTAAATCGCGGGTGCAGACGTCGACGGCTTTTGCCTGCTTGCATTCAGCCAGGCTCGCAGCGCGGCGGACGTAGCCGGCGACTTCATCGGCGAGGCCGCGCTTCTTGATGGCCAGCCCAAGCGAGCCGCCCAGCAGGCCGACGCCGACGATGGTTATTTTCCGAAAATGCACGCGCGCAGGATAGAGGATGGAGGATGGAGGATGGAAGATAGAAATGTTTTTACTGGGAACATCCAACAACCAACATCGAACATCCAACAACCAATGTTCACGCGGTTAACGCAACCGGTCGCTCACTTCGCGCAGCCTCTAAACAAGCGTTCGTCACGATCTGCGTTTTCAATGCCCAATCCATCCACTCCTGGTTCAATTCTCCGGAGAGCGCTTGCCCGGCAAAATTTCGAATCATGTTTGTTTCCTGTGCGGCCATCGGGTCCAATACCAGGTCGTCAGACACGGTTCCGTCGATGTCCAAGGCGCCTTCGCAGCTTTTTCTGGGATGCACAAAATCAGGGATGCGCACGCTACCGTTCGTGCCGGTGGCAACCACCCAATCGCGGTAGGCCGTGAGAAAAGAACAGTAGAAACCTGCCGAAATCCTGTCATCAAAAAGCATCTCGCCGGAGAAATCAAACGGGACCGGACGGTTCGCATCGCTGCCGGCTTGCGAGAGAATTATTCCGGTCACTTCACGGGGAAGTTTCCAGTTCATTGCCCAGAGCGTGATACGAATGTTGTACCAGCCGAGATCTCCGAGGCAGCCGAGCGGCTCGAGGGAGGCGTTGCCGCGAATGTTCCTAAGACTAAAATCGCCCGTGGAAAGAAAACTGAAATGGGACGTGATGCGTTTGAGATTCCCGAATGTGGCCTGGTCGTCCAGCGCCGCCCGGACACGACGAAGGCGCGGGTTGTGCATGAACATCACTCCGTCCATGAACTGCACACGATGGCGCTGACAGGCATCGATCATTTCACGAACCTCAGCCACGGTGGTGCCGCAGGGTTTTTCGCACAAAATGTGTTTGCCTGCTTTGGCTGCGCGCACCACCCACTCCTTGCGCACGCCGGTCGGAAGGGGAATATAAACCGCGTCGACATTCGGCGAAGCAATCAATTCCTCGTAGCTGCCCAAAGCCGCAGGGACGGCATCGAACGGATTGTCCTTTTGGCAACGCGCAACGAATTCGCGGCTGCGAGTGGAGTCTCGGCTGGCGACGGCCGTAACAACAGAATTGCCGGAGTTCTTGATGGCTTTCCAGTTTTTGAGCGAGATGTTGGCAGTGCCAAGGAATCCCCAGCGAAGTTTGGTCATGTTGGTGAGTTAAATGGTTAAATCAGTTAAATGGGTTAAATGGGTTAAATGAGTCTGGCGCGTTGTTCGCTTATTTAACTTATTTAACCCATTTAACGAGTCACAGTTCAGCGAACCGCCTCCCGCACTCGATCCAGAATGACATCCGCAATATGCGGTTCCGTCCCCACCGGCGCCGCGTACCAGACAAATTTATCGTGGCGTTCGGTGGGATTCCGCCACGTCGGCTGCTTGTTGGCAAGGCGTTCCTTGACCTGGCGCTCGGGTTCGCCGAGCAGCACTGGAATGTCCTCCTGCGCGTGCATTCCATCGCTGATAAAAAAAGGCACGACGATAATGTTCTTTGTGCGCGCGAGTTCGTAGCAAGTTCCAATGCGCGGGTCTTCTTCGAGAAACACCGCATGCACGGCGGCGAATTCGTTGGTCGCGCGGATGATTTCCACCTGGCGCTCGATTGCTTTGCGGGAGTTTTCGTTTTGCTCCGTGCCGTGGCCGGCGATGAACAGCGTGGTTTCCTTCGGATGCGGCGCGCGGGGAAACGGAAATTTGGCCGCGACTTCGCTGGCGCGGAACAGCAGCACGCTCGTCATGCGTTCGTGCGTGCCGATGGGTTTGCAGAGAACCAGTGTCGACTGGCGGGTATCGAGCGCCGTGTCGCCGGGCAGAAAGCCGAGCGCCTTGGGGATGACCTCACTGCTGAAATAGCCTTCGCTGATGAACAGCGGGACGATGAAAATCTGCGTTTCCGAAATGTCCGCCAACACGTTCTTGATTTGCGGTTCCTGTTTCCAGAAGGCCTCGCGCACTTCGCCGAAGAGATGGCGCTTCCGCAATTCCGCCGCGTGCTGATACACCGGCGCGGACGAATCGTCATTCTTCGTCGAGCCGTGGCCGAGAATGACGAGCGCCGCATCTGAAAAATTATCGTGAGGCACGGGCAATGGTTACCGTAAGGGACGAAAAATCGCAAGTGTGAGACCCGAATTGTTGCAATCCAACCGCGTAAACGCGGAACTACCAACAACAAACGCCTATCCTACAAGTCCCGATAAAATCTCTCGCTGAGGAGCATGTTGAGTTTATGGACGGCCAGGGTGAGTTCGCCAAAAATGTGCACTGCGTCCTGGTCGTACGGCCCACGTTCCACCTTTCGCTGCATGCGCTGAAAACGTTTGTTGAGGGCCAGGGTTTCATCGGCGTCACCGAGGCGGCGCAGCAAGCTTTTGACGGTTTCCGATTGTTTGAGCGCGGAGCGGATGACGCGGCGCGCTTCGTTGACTTTGACGTCACCGGCTTTGACGCTCTTGAGCAGCAGGCACTCGAACTCGCGGCAATAGGCCGGGCGCTCGGAATAAATATTGCACTTGCAGCCGCCGAAGGCTGTGCAGGGTTGCCTGAATTTTTCGATTCCGGCCCTGGATTTCCCAACCAACGCCAGCCCGAGCGCTCGCAATCGCGCGGCAGCGTCCTCCGGGCGCAACTGCACGTCGGCAAAAATCACCCCATTGCAGCACAGGCCACATTCCAGGCACAAAGAGTTCGCGTCACCTGCGTTCATTTATGAGCAATCTTGTTTAACAAGGGCGGTGCGCCAGGGTGGCCGTCCGCAAGGAATCCGCCAGGACTTTGACAAAAACGAAACAACAGGCATCATTGTCTCAAGTCTCGTAGCGATTTCGCAAGTTGCGATTCCACGGATATGGCAGTCCAATACAAAGATTATTACGAAAGTCTCGGCGTGTCGCGGCTCGCGAGCGATGCCGAGATCAAGAAGGCTTTTCGCAAATTGGCGCGGGAATATCATCCCGACGTCGCCAAGGACAAAAAAAAGGCGGAAGAAAAATTCAAGGAAATCAACGAGGCCTACGAAGTGCTCAGCGACCCGGCCAAGCGCAAGAAATATGACGAGCTGGGTCCGAATTGGAAGCAGGGCGCGGAATTCCAGGCGCCACCCGGCTGGGGCGGGTTCGGCGGGCGCAATCCCCGCGGCGGCAATCCCCGCGCCGAGGAGTTCGAATTCAGCGGCACGGGTTTCAGCGATTTTTTCGAGCAAGTGTTCGGCGCGCGCGGCCGAGGCGCCGGATTCAGCGGGCGCAATTTCGGCGGGCAGCAGGAGGAGGAATTTGCCGAACGCGGCCGGGACATCGAGGGCGACATCATGGTCACGCTCGAGGAAGCCATGCGCGGCTCGGTGCGCACCGTGAACGTCCGTCACAATTCACGCAATGAATCCTACCAGGTCAAAATTCCTCCCGGCGTGACGGAAGGGCAGAAGCTGCGTGTGGCCGGTCGCGGCGAAGCCGGCGCGGGCGGCGGCGAGGCGGGAGATCTTTATTTGCGCGTGCGGCTCGCCAAGCATCCGGATTTCGAGGTCGACGATCACAATTTAATTTACGAAGCCGAACTCGCGCCGTGGGAAGCGGTGCTGGGCGCGAGCATTTCCGTGCCCACGCTGGAGGGCCGCGTGAACATCAAAATTCCGCCGGGCACCCAGAACGGCCAGAAACTGCGCGTGCGCGGCCGGGGATTGCCGCAACGCGGCGAGGGCCTGGGCGATTTGATTGTCGTGACGCAAGTGGAATTGCCAAAAACCATTTCCGACGCCGAACGAAAATTGTGGGAACAACTCGCGAGCGAATCGAAATTCAATCCGCGGGATTAAGGATTTGCCGTCGGCGAATTCCGGCCGTATCGATTGATCACCCACTGATACGCGTTCTGTTCACTGAGCGTGAGCCAGCGATCGTTGTAAATAGTCCAATCCTGTTCTGACATCGCCGGGAGCAGCGCATTCACCTGTTCGGATTGTTGCCTGAGGGTATCGTGTTGCTGCTTGATTTGGTTCAATTGATCCTGAACAGTTTGTCCACTACTTCCGTAGGCGGCATTGGGATCCATCGCACTCAACGCCCTCATTTCAATGGATAGGCCGACCAATTGGCTGAGGACGGGTTCCCCGGGCGAAGCGGTGCCGTAACGTTGGCCCAGATCAACCGCCATTTGCATCGCGGCCTGTGCTGAGGCGCTGTCACCCGTTTGTTGGTAGGACTTTGCCAATTCAACCATGTCCACGCCTGCGTCCTTGGTCATTTGCAACTGCGGCAACGTGAGATTGACTCCGGAAGCAAATTTCGCATCCGCGACGGAATAACCCGCGGCCAGGTAGGCTTCGGTGTCATTCTGGTAACGTTGCGAGGAGTAGTCCTCAAACTGTTTGCCGGATGCGGCCATGAACTCCTTCACTGCCTGATCCGGTTGGCCGGCGTTAAAGTCATCGAGGGCCGAAAGATAATTCGCGAGCGCATTGTCCGGGGCCGATTTTTTCAGGACATCAAGCCAGTGGCGCCGGTCGTCGGGCGAAACATCCTTTTTCGTCGCAGCCTCGAAAGCGACCTCGGGATTATCCGGAAAGTTTCGCATCGCCTCGGAGAGCAACGCGGGATCGCTCGTCGTCCGGTACGCCGCCAGCAGGCTCGCGGCGCTTCGGCCGTGCGAGGTCAGATACGCCTCGAGCTGTTCCGGCTTCAGCTTGAGATCTTTATCTTTCAATCGATTGTAGAAATTCGTCGATTGCAAAGTGTCGATTCCTGAATCCGCTGCATGGGAAAATTGAAACGCCGGAGCGGGCAGGCGCGGAGTCCGCTGCGAAAGGTTATCAGTCAGCGATTGGTTATCGGCGGTGAGTTGCGCGATCTTTTGCTGCAATGTTTCCTGCTGACGACGCAACATTCTTTGCGAACCATGTTCGACGATGAGCGCAGCCGTGAGCGCGGTGATGACGATGCCGCCCAGCGTAAGTTGCGTTTTGGAAAGGGCCATGATTTTAAAAGAGCGACTGAATTGAAATTCAATTCGCGGGATCGAAGTTGATTCAGTGTTTTCCAAATTTGCTCAAAATCCAATCGCCGGCGTTCTGCTCGCCGAAGGTCATCCACCGGTCACGGTAGACGATCCAATCCTCTTCTGACATTTGTGGTAATAGCGTGTCGATCGCGTCGGAGCGTTGGGTGATTTGATTGTACTGTTGTTGCACTTGAGTGATTTGGTCCTGGACAGTTTGCCCGGCGTTGCCATAAGCCGCGGTTGGGTCCATTGTCTTAAGCGCGTATCGTTGCAAAGCCAATCCGACGAGTTCGCTGATGACTGGTTCCCCGGGAAATGGAGTGCTGTACCGCGTGCCGAGGTTGATTACCATCTGGAGGGCCGCCTGTGCTGAGGCGCTATCGCCGTTTTGTTGATACGTTTTTGCCAGGTCAATCATGTCCAGCCCCACATTTTTCGTCTGCAGAAGCTGCGGCAGCAGCAACTGAAATCCTGCGCCCGCCTTGGCATCGGCCATCGAATAGCCGGCGGCCAGATAGGCTTCCGTATCGTCTTCGTAACGTTGCGAGGTGTAGTCATCGAATGGTTTGCCGATGGCGGCGGTGAACTCTTTCACCGCCTGGTCGGTTTGGCCGGTTTTGAAGTAATTCAGAGCCGACATATAATTAGCCTCCGCGTTGTCCGGATCCGCTTTCTTCCAAACGTCCAGCCATTTGCGCTGTTCCTCCGGGGTTATATCCTTTTCGAGCGCAGCCTCGAAGGCAACGTGCGGATCATTCGGAAAATTTCGCTTCGCCTCCGCGAGCAGGGCGGGGTCTCGCATCGTGCGATAGGCCGCCAGCAGGCTGTCGGCGTTTCGTCCGCTCTCCCTCAAATATCCCTCGAGTTGTTCCGGTTTCAGCGTGAGATCTTTATTGATTAACCGGCCATAAAGATTGGTCGATTGCAAAGTGTCCAGGTCCGAAGCGGCTGCATTGGAAACTTGAATTGCCGGCGCCGGCAGGCGCGGAATCTGGGCCGCACGCTGCGCTGCTTTATCCGCCAGCGATTGGTGGTCCGCCGAGAGTTGCGCCATCTTTCGTTGCAACGCTTCATTCTCGCGCCGCAACGATCTTTGAGCGCCTTGTTCGACCATGAGCGAAGCCGTGAGCACGGCAATGGCGATGCCGCCGAGGGTGAGTTGCGTTTTAGTGAGGGCCATAATTTTAAAAAGAGTGGTCGCGATTCCGGAAGTCGCCCCGGCGGCCGCCAGCGCCTTGCCGGTGAGAGTGACGGCCAAACCAACGGGCGCCATTTGGACAGCGTGTGTTGAAATGACCGCCGAAAGCGCCGCACCCGTCGTGGTGATTCCGCGCCGCATCAGCATCGCGCGCAGCTTTTCCAACGCGCGCTTCACGCGTTTGCCGGCGGCATCCTCGTTGGTCCCGAGCGTGGAACCGATTTCCGCGAGACTGCGCTGTTCGAAAAAACGCAGCAATAGTGCGTCGCGGTCGGTTTGATTCAAGCTATCAAGGGCTTCATCCAGCGCCGGGCGGATGGCCTGCCAATCGGTATTCGTTTCAGATTCCAACGCACTCATGGCTGCGGCCTCCTGTTCGCGCCAGCGGCGACGCCGGTCGCTGCGCATCATTTGTCCCGCTGCGTAAAGCGTCGCGCGATGCAGCCAGCCCGCGAGCACGACATTGCGCGAGAGCGACGGCGCTTTGCGCGCGAGATCCGTGAACACCAGTTGCGCGACGTCCTGGGCCAGATGCGCGTCAAAATCCGTGCGGCGCAACGCGGTCGAATAGACCAGGTTCACGTAGCGGCTGACCAGTTCGCCAAAAGCGGCTTCCGAGCGATTTTCCGCAAAGCGACTCAGCAGTTGTTGGTCGTCCGGCATTGTCTTTGCACATATACAGCCCCCAATCGCGAAAATCGGACAGGAAAAAATGGTGGGCTTCTCATTTGGTATGGACGCCGCGCTTGCTGCGTCCCCGCCCCGCGTAATAGCGGGCGGAACCAGTTGCGCCCAGGGGACTGAGCCACGCCCCACGTTGCGCCGCTTGACGCGGCGCGGACGGCGCAAGCGCGCCGTCCCTACCAAATTCAAATTATGGCGCCGCCGAAAAAATATTGAAATGCGGGCGGACCGGGCCAAGATTACCCCATGTCCCCGAACAAAGTCATCGTCATCACCGGCGTCACGCAGGGCATTGGCCGGGCGATGGTGGAGGAATTTGCGCGGCGCGGCCACACGGTGCTGGGCTGCGGCCGTTCGCAAAAGCGAATCGATGCGCTTAAGGAAAAATTCGGCTCGCCGCACGATTTTTATTCCGTGGACGTTTCGCAGGACGAATCCGTGAAATCCTGGGCCAGCGTTTGCCTGACCACCCACGCGCCGCCGGATTTGCTCATCAACAACGCCGGCGTCATCAACAAAAACGCCCGGCTGTGGGAAATCGGATCGCGGGAATTTTCGGAAGTCATCGACACCAACGTCAAAGGCACGGCGAACGTGATCCGGCATTTTGTGCCGTCCATGGTGAAGCGGAAAACCGGAGTGATTGTGAACCTGAGTTCGGGCTGGGGACGATCCACGGATGCGGAAGTCGCACCCTATTGCGCGAGCAAGTGGGCGATTGAAGGATTGACGCAATCGCTCGCGCAGGAATTGCCGAATGGCATGGCCGCGGTGCCGCTGAATCCGGGAATCATCAACACCGAAATGCTGCAAAGTTGTTTCGGTGGTTCAGCCAGTCATTATCCCACGCCGGACGAGTGGGCAAAAATCGCGGTGCCATTCCTGTTGCAGATCGGGCCGAAGGACAATGGGCAGCAATTGACGGTTCCGATTCGCGGCGCGACTGATTGAATTGTAGTGGCACGGGCATCTTGCCGGTGCGTTCCCGCTTTTAAAACTATGATCGCACGAGCAAGATGCCCGTGCCACTAAATCGCTTCCCTCCGCACGATTTGTCCGCGGTCCATGATGAGCGCCTCCGTGCAAAGCGCCTGCACCTCATCCCAATCGTGCGTCACATACAGCATGGGAATGCGAAACTCGTCGCGAATGCGCGCGAGGTAGGGGATGATTTTCGATTTCAACATGGTATCGAGACTCGCGAGCGGTTCATCGAGCAGGAGCAATTGCGGCGACGCCAGCAACGCTCGCGCCAGGGCCACGCGCTGCTTCTCGCCGCCGGAGAGATTCGTGACGCGGCGATCCGCCAGCGGTTGAATTTCCAAAACCTCCGTGACGTGTTCGTAACTGAAAGCCGTACCGGGGGTTCGAATCCCCTTGGCGCCATATAAAAGATTTTGCTGCACCGAAAGATGCGGGAACAGCGCCAAATCCTGCGGCACGTAACCGATCTGCCGATGCCGCGTGGGCACGCGAATATTTGCCGTAGTATCCGTTAGAACACGATCACCGACCTGGATGAATGCGGATTTCGGGTGCCGCAGGCCGGCGATTAAATCGAGCAGCGAAGTTTTTCCCGCGCCGGACGGACCAAAGACGGCGGTCACCTGATTCTGAATTTCAACATCCAGGCTCAACGAAAATTCCGCGAGCGGCAGGCAAATTTTTTTGAGCAGCAATTTCATTTCGCGGAATTCCTCCGGCGCATGAACCATTCGCTGCTCCAAACCGCAATAAACGCCAGCGCGACGGACATCCCCAGCAACCGGTACGCGTGCGCATCCTCGCCGTTGTTGAAGGAATGATAAATCTCGGTCGAAAGCGTGGCGGTTCTTCCGCTGATGTAGCCCGCCACCATGATCGTCGCGCCAAATTCCCCGAGTGCGCGCGCGAATGCCAGCAGCATCCCGCCAATCACGCCGTGCGAGGCGAGGGGAAGCGTGATCGTCCAGAAGACCCGCGCATTGCTCGCACCCAGCGTGCGGGCGATTTGTTCCAGGCGGGGATTGACTTGCTCAAACGCAACGCGCGTTGAGCGCACCAACAATGGAAACGACATGACCGCCAGTGCGATCAACACGCCGCGCCAGGTGAAAGCGATGTCCGCATTGAAATGGCGATAGAAGAATCCACCCACTGCGCCGCGTTCGCCGAGAATTTTCAGCAGGATTAAACCAGTCGCGACCGGCGGCATGACGAGCGGCAGGGAAACGAGCGTTTCGATGATTGATTTGCCCGGCCACTCATGCCGCGCGAGCAGCCACGCGGTGAAGAGGCCGAGCGGGAGGATGAGCACCGTGCTTACCGCCGAAACCCACGCAGTGAACCAAAGCAATTGCCACTCTGCAGGCGTCATGAAACCAGGAGGGCAGGGCGCGTCAGTCCTCTGCGCGCCGTCGAGTCTTGCCAAGTGTCGGCGCGCACGGAGTGACGCGCCCTACCTGTCGCATCACTTGAGCACGATGAATCCATACTTCGTGAAAACTTTCGCAGCGTCATCGGTGCTGAGATACTCCACAAATTTTTTGGCGGATTCAACCTGCTTCGCGTTTTTCGTGACGGCGACGGGATACGAGATTTTGGGGCCGGCGTCCGCGGGCACCTCGTAAGCAATCTTCACCTTCTTCGAAATGGCGGCGTCGGTCTTGAACACCATGCCGACTTCGATGTTGCCGGATTCCACCGCGGCAAGCGCGGCGCGGACATTGTCGACCGGCACAACTTTTGGTTCGATTTGCGACCACAGTTTTTCCTTCTCCAGAAATGCTCTTGAGTAGACGCCCGCCGGCACGGCTTTCGGATCCGCGAGCGCGATGCGCCGGACACTGTTGCTCGCCAAATCAGCGGGAGCCGTGATCTTCAAATTGCTCTCCACCGACGTCACGATCACGAGCGTATTGGACAGAAGACTCTTCCGCGTTTCCTTGACGACCAGGTTTTTGGCCGCGAGCGCATCCATCTTTGCCTCATCAGCCGAAAAGAAAACATCCGCCGGCGCGCCTTCCTCGATTTGCCGCTCCAGCATGCTGGACGCGCCAAAATTGAACGCAACCTTGTCGCCGCTTTGCTTTTCGTAATGGGCGCCCACTTCTTTCAGCGCATCCGTCAAGCTGGCTGCGGCGAAGACATTCAGTCCGGCTGCGCTGGCTATCGCGGTTGCAAACCAGCAAAATGACAGCAGAACGGATAGCGTCCGAAAGGGGCTTTTCACGCGCAGGATTGGAGCAGACTCGATATATTCTGTCAAATATAACGAAATTTCGGAGCGCGGAATTCATTCCGCGTGTTGGACCATATCCCTGAAAGGCGCAGCGGATTTGTCGCAGGCCAGAGGAACAGCGGAAAGCGCGCGGAATGCGTTCCGCACCGCTTTGCGACTTTTAGCCATTCAACCGCGCCAATATCTCCCGCACCGGTTGCCGGGTCGCACTGGCGAATTTCGCCTCAAGCTGCCGATAGAGTCGCAAAACTTCTTTGCCGGATTTCGTCAGTTGTGCGCCGCCGTATTTGTCGCCGCCGCGGGAGGAGAGCACCAGCGGTTCCTGGAAGCAGCGGTTCATCGTGCGCACCAGCAGCCACGCGCGATTGTAGGACATTTTCATTTGGCGAGCCGCTTCGGAGATCGATCCGGTGCCGGCGATGTGCGCCCAGCAATTCGATTTTTCCCGGCCCGAGCGCGATTTCATCGTCGAGATAGACACGGAAGAGGGCCTTGAAGCGTTTCCGTGCCGGCCGTCTCGATTTTGCCGCCATGGCTTTGGGTTATCAAAATGCCGTCCCCAATGCCAGCGGCATTTGCGGCGTTTTGACTTTGCCGGGGAGGGCGCTGAGGGTGGATGGCCGCCAGGACGCTTCTTGACCGGATTTCGGTCTCACCTTAGCGTGGGTATATGGCGAGCGCCAAAAAGAAGAAACCACCGGGCAAAGCCATCCTGCTCGGGCTTGGCCTCGATTCCGATGGCCACAAGCGCGTGACCACGGGACCGAATTTCGCGCTGGTAGGCGGTTCGCAGGAAACGCACGAAGTGATGACCGAGAAAGTCATCAAGATCAACGAAAAGCTGGCGGCGAAGGGCAAACAGTTGGAGAACGTCAGCGCGGAAGAGTTCGATGACATCGCCCAATCCGTGGGATTGAAGCGGCCGGGTGGAAAATAATTCAGGCAAACGCAAATTGTTTTTATCCGCACAAATCTTGCCCATTCCTTGACTCGCAGTTTTCCACTTGGTACGGTTCGCGCGTGACGCATTCGCGAAATCAAACGTATGTCTGATTATTTGCCAGTCGTTATCCTGGCGATCGCCGCGGTCGGATTCGCGGCCACGCCGCTCGCGCTTGCCTGGCTTTGGGCAAAAAAATTCTCGCCGCGCAAACCAGGCCAGGACAAAAACGCCACTTACGAGTGCGGTCTCGAATCCAAAGGCGACGCGTGGATTCAATTCCGGTCCGAATATTACCTTTACGCGATCATCTTCCTGATCTTCGACGTGGAAACCATTTTCCTGCTGCCATTCGCGGTGGCGTTCACCGGCTTAAGCAAGTTTGCGTTCGTCGAGATGATGGTTTTTGTTTTTATGCTGGTCGCGGGCCTGGTCTGGGCCTGGCGGAAAGGCGTGCTGACGTGGAAGTAACATGGACGAAGGACTAAGAAGCGAATTACAGAAGCAGGGCGTTTTCACGACCACGCTGGAAGACCTCTACAACTGGGGCCGGAAAAATTCCGTCTGGCCGCTCGGTTTCGGGCTGGCGTGCTGCGCGATTGAAATGATCGCGGCCTCCATGTCGCGCTGGGACCTCGCGCGTTTCGGCGCGGAAGTGTTCCGGCCATCGCCGCGGCAGGCGGATCTGATGATCGTCGCCGGCACCGTGACCAAGAAAATGGCGCCGCAAGTCGTGCGGCTCTACAACCAGATGCCCGAGCCGAAATACGTCATCGCCATGGGCGCGTGCGCGATTTCCGGCGGACCGTTCAAGCAGGGTTACAATGTGCTGAAAGGCATTGACCGGTTTATTCCAGTGGACGTGCACATCCCCGGTTGCCCGCCGCGGCCCGAGGCGTTGCTGCATGCGTTCATGACGTTGCAGGAAAAAATCGATCAACAACAACTGACCGGCCCGGATCGCGCGCGGCATTTGAACGCCGACAAGCCCAGCGAATTTCCCGTGCCGGAATTCGGCGAACACGATTTGCAACCGCCGAATAATCCGGCGGTGTGGCGTGCGCCCGTTCTGAAACGTCAAAGTTAACGTGCTCTCTCTCGAATCCATCAAAAGCCAGGTTGAGCAGGCGATTCCCGGCGCAAAGCTGGAAATCGTGAAGAACGACGCGCCGTCCGCGCAGCATTCGTTGCTGGTGGATAACGCGAGCGGCTTCGCAGTGGCGAAATTTTTGCGCGACGAGCCGTCGTTGCGATTTGATTACGCGTCGAATGTCACGGGGGTGGATTGGCCGGAGTTGGAATTGAGCGAAAAAATCAAGGTCAAGCAAGTCGTCGATGGCGTGGAAAAGGAAGTCGAGGAAGTCAAAAAAACAATTCGCCCCGGCTACCTCGAGACCGTTTACCATCTGTATTCGATGGAACTGAAACACGGCCCGCTCATCATACGAATGCGCACAGAGAATCGCACGGACCAGGCGCATTTGCCATCGCTCACGCCGATCTGGCGCGGCGCGGAATTTCAGGAGCGCGAGATTTTTGATCTTTACGGCATCGTGTTCGACGGCCATCCGGATTTGCGGCGCATTTTGATGTGGGACGGCTTCAAGGATTTTCCGATGCGCAAGGATTACGTGGAGCCGGACGATTACGAATACGAACCGACGCCGCACGACGAAGTGTTGGATAAGGCGAAACAACATTATTCGGCGGGCGCATAGAACTAATGCAATCCATCGAGCCACCAAAGAATTTCGAGATTCGCCCGAAGGTCAGCGACACAGGGGCGGTCGAAGGCGAATTTCTCGAGATATCGATGGGCCCGCAGCACCCGTCCACGCACGGCGTGTTTCGCATGGACATCGTGCTCGACGGCGAGCAGGTGGTGAAACTCAAACCGGTCTTCGGTTACCTGCATCGCAACCACGAAAAAATCGGCGAGGGCACCACGTATCTCGGCTCGATGCCTTACACCGATCGGCTCGATTATTTTTGTTCGATGACGAATAACTGGGCCTACGCGCTCGCAGTCGAGAAACTGGCCGGCTTGCAGGTTCCCGAACGCGCCGAATATTTGCGTGTCATTCTCGCGGAATTGACCCGCCTGCAAAACCACGCGTCGTTGTGCGGTTTTTTTGTGCAGGACATGGGCGCTTCCGGCACGCCGCTCATGTATGCGTTTCGCGAGCGTGAAAAGGTTCTCGATCTCTTCGAAGCCATCAGCGGCGCGCGCATGATGTGCAATTTCATGCGCTTCGGCGGCCTCCGTTGCGATGCCCCGGCCGGCTGGCTCGAGCAAGTGCAAAAAGTTGTCGACGAATTCCCCGCGTTCCTCGATGAATTCGAAACGCTGCTCGCTGGGAACGAAATCCTGATGGCGCGCACGCAGCACATCGGCATTCTGCCGCGCGAACTCGTCGTCAATGCCAGCATCACCGGTCCGTTGCTGCGCGCGGCGGGCGTGAATTACGATATTCGCAAAGTCGACAAATACGGCATCTACGACCGCTTCCAATTTCGCGTCCCGCTCGGCGAGCGCGGCGATGTTTACGACCGTTACATGATGCGCGTTTTGGAAATGCGCGAGTCCGTCAGCATTTTGCAACAGGCGCTGAAGACCGTGCCGGGCGGCCCAATTGTGGACCCGAAGGCCAAGCTGCGCGGTTTCCGTCCGAAAGCCGGCGAGGCGTATGGCCGCATCGAAGCGCCGAAAGGCGAACTTGGTTTTTATCTCATCAGCGACGGCTCGCCGAATCCGTATCGGTATCGCGTCCGCCCGCCGAGCTACATCAACCTCACCGTGCTCGAAGACATGTGCCTCGGGCACAATGTCGCGGACGTAGTGATCATTCTCGGCAGCGTGGATATTGTATTAGGAGAAGTGGATCGATGAAGTCCACAGTCCACAGTCCACAGTCAAAAACCTGTTTGACGCGCGTCGGTCTCCGACTGTGGACTGAAGACTGGAGACTGAGGACTAAAGCATGTTAGGCGAAGGCATCATCAAAGGCATGGCGGTCACAGCCAAGAACTTTCTCGGAAGCTACGTTTCCGAGGAACGGCTGACGACGATCCAATACCCGGAACAACGCCAGGTCCTGCCCGAAGCCGTTCGGCAATTTCCGTTCCTGGTGTTTGACGGCAACGACCCAATGGCCGGATTGCGTTGCGTGGCGTGCCAGATTTGCGAGAAGGAATGCCCGCCCAAGTGCATTTACATCGAGAAGAGCAAGGACAAGAAACCGGATTACATCGGCAAACCGCAATTGTATCCGGCGACGTTCGACATCGATATCTCGGTGTGCATGAGCTGCCAGATTTGCGTCGAGGTCTGCCCGTTCGATGCGATCAAGATGGACACGGAATTTGAGTTGAGCACCAGCGACCGCTTCGGCGGATTGCTGGTGGACAAACACCAGCTCGCGAAATCGAACGCGCATTATAATCGCATCCATCCAACGGAAGCCGCAGAAGTGGATGGGCGGCTTGCGGCGGAAAAAGTGAAGGCCGAAGCAAAAGCCAAAGCCGACGCGGAAGCGAAGATCAAAGCCGCGGCTGAGGCCAAAGCAAAAGCCGCCGCAGCGGCAGCGGCCCCGCCAGTGACACCACCCGCAACACCGCCGCCTCCAGCGAAATAAAATAATTACCATCACAAATCAGACCAGAACCTAACGCACTTTAAATGGCCGAAGATCTGGACCAAATATTTGTCACGATAACCCACCTGATCACGGGGCTTTTTCCTGAGCCCTGGCGGCCAGTGGTGTCGGCAATTATTTCCATCGCGGCCATCATCGGAGTCTTCGCCTCGCTGTTCGCGGTCACGACCGTTCTTGAGCGCAAAGGACTTGGCCGCATCCAGAATCGCTACGGCCCCAATCGCGTCGGCCCGTTTGGTTTCCTGCAACCAGCGGCGGACGGCATCAAGGCGCTGATTAAGGAAGACGTCGTCCCGCGCTCCGCGGACAAAGTGATTCATTTTCTCGCGCCACTGGCCGTGGTGATTCCGGCGTTTCTCGTTTACGCCGTGCTGCCGATTGGCCGCAACATGGTGCTCGTCGATTTCGACGCCGGCGTGCTGTTCTTTTTCGCCATCGGCGCGGCCACGGAACTTTCCGTGTTCATGGCCGGATGGTCGAGCCGTAACAAATACTCGCTGCTCGGCGCGATGCGCGCGATTGCGCAAATGATCTCCTACGAAATCCCGCTCATCCTGTCGGCGGTGACCGTCATCATGATCGTCGGCTCGCTTTCCACGACGCAAATCGTCGATGCGCAATCAGGCTATCATTCGATCGGTTTGCCAAATTGGTTTGTGTTCACGCCGTGGGGCTTTGCCGGATTCGTTTTGTTCATGATTGCGGCCACGGCGGAAACGAACCGTTCGCCGTTTGATTTGCCTGAAGGCGAATCGGAAATCATCGCCGGATATTACATCGAATATTCCGGGTTCAAATTCGCGCTGTTTTTCCTCGGTGAATACATGGGCATGTTCGCCATCAGCGGCCTCGGCATCACGCTGTTCCTCGGCGGATGGCACGCGCCGCTGGAGGTGCTGGAATTCATCCCATCTTATGTGTGGTTTTTCGCGAAACTGCTCGCGATCATCTTCGTTTTCATCTGGGTTCGCGGCACGCTGCCGCGCCTGCGCATGGATCAACTGATGAACTTCGCCTGGAAATTCATGTTGCCGATGGCGCTCATCAATATAATTTCCGCCGCCATTTGGCACTTCATGCCGCCGGGCTACGAACGCTGGCTGGTAGGCGCCGGGCTCGTGGTGAGCTCTTACGTCCTGCTCGGCCGCGGATTGATGGAAGGAAAGAAGCTGGAAAAACGCACGTATCGCTATGCGGACTGAATTGAACTGCAGATTAACGCTGATGCACGCAGATGTTTTTTTGCCGCGTGAGTGGCAGGGTATTTATCCGTGTTCATCCGTGGTTAAAAAATGAACATCGTTTTCGCCATCATTGCCGCCGTGACCATCGCCGCCGCTGTGGCCGCGATGAGCCTGCGCAATCTCGTGCATTGCGCGCTGGCATTGGCCGTCGCCTTCGCGGGAATCGCCGCGGCGTATCTGCAATTGGGCGCGCAATTCGTCGGTTTCACGCAACTGCTCGTCTATGTCGGCGCGGTCGCGATTCTCGTTGTGTTCGCCATCCTGCTCACGCGCGGCAGCGAACCGCCGCAGCAATCGGTTTTGTCCCCGGGTTGGGTAACGGGAATCATCGTCACAGTCGTGGTCCTCGGTGTTCTCGTCTTCGCGATCGCAAAAAGTTCCATCATCCAAGGCGCTGCTCCGGCGCAACCCACCGTCACCGTCCGCGAAATCGGCGACGCGCTGATGAACAAATTTGTTTTGCCGATGGAAGTGATTGGCCTGCTGCTGACCGCGGCATTGATCGGCGCGGTCATTATCGCGATGAAAGAAGAGGGGAAGAAATGAAGCACCAAGGACCGAACACCAAGCTCCAGAGAAGCACCAAGCTCCAAGTTCCAATCTTCGGTATTCGCACTGGTTTTGGAGCTTTGAATTTGGATTTTCTCTGGAGCTTGGATCTTGGACGCTTGGAGCTTAAAAGTTGGAGACCTGCGCCATGAACCCTCTCGCCGGCTATCTCATCCTCTCCGCGTTCCTGTTCGCCATCGGCCTCGCCGGTGCGCTCACGCGGCGCAACGCCATCATGGTGCTGATTGGCATCGAACTGATGTTGAACGCAGCGAATCTGAATTTCATCGCATTCTGGCGCTTCAGCGAACATCCCGAAGCGCTCACGGGAATTCTCTTTGTGATTTTTTCGATTGCTGTCGCGGCCGCGGAAGCCGCCGTCGGACTCGCCTTGATCATCGCGATTTACCGGCACTACAAAACCACCAACGTCGACGAAATGAAATCATTGAAGGGATAATAAATGAACCGACAGTTATTTATTTCTGGCCAAGGGCAATTCAGAGATGCGGAGCACCGTCAGAAGGTAGCCCACGGCGCGAGCCGTGGGTTAAAGGCGCACAAGATGACAAGCCCCGGAGGGGCGCAAGACCTATGGCCCACACATTTACAAACCTTCTGACGCACATCATTTTTAGCACGAAAGATCGAATGCCAACGCTCGAACCCAACCTCAAAGAAAGATTGTTTCCCTACATGGGAGGCATTTTCCGCGAATTGGGCGCAACCCCACTCCTGATCAACGGCCCAACCGATCATGTGCATATTTTGGCGGTACTCCCGGCAAAACTCTCCGTCGCGGAAATCTTAAATAAGGTTAAGGCCAACTCGTCTGGATGGGTCCATAAGACATTTCCAACACGCTCAACGTTCGCCTGGCAAATCGGATATGCCGCGTTCGGAGTCAGTCCATCTCAAAAACCAACGGCTTTGGACTACATCGCTGGTCAGGAGGAACATCACCGAAAGATTTCATTTAAAGAGGAATTCATTTCCTTTCTAAAGAAGCACGAAATCGAATACGACGAACGATATCTCTGGGAATGAACGCCGACACGTTTCAACATTTTCTGTCGCCCCTACCGGGGCTTGGTTTGTTTTGTTCGTTTGACCCACGGCTTGCGCCGTGGGCTAACGTCTTGCGCCACTCCGTGGCTGATTAAAGATGCCCTGGATTGTCAAAAACCTCTGGCTGATCCCCGTGCTGCCGATGTTGGCGGCGGGGTTGAGCGCGCTGGCGCCGCAGCGGGCCCGGAAATTTTCCGCGGGACTCGCGATTGGCTCGATGGTTATTGCCTTCCTGCTCGCCCTTTGCGCGTTCACGCAGGCGTTGGGGCATTCCGGCGAGGAAGCGCATCAGGTTTTCAATTTCTACTGGTTCCAATTCGGCGATCAATGGGTGCAGCTCGGTTGGGTGCTCGATCCGCTCACGGCCGTGATGCTCGTGATGGTCACATTCGTCGGCACGCTGATCTTCATCTACAGCACCGGCTACATGGCGCACGACCAGAACTTCACGCGCTTCTTCACGTTCCTCTCGCTGTTTGCGGGTGCGATGCTCGGCGTGATCATCGCGAACAGTTTGCTGCTGCTGTTTATTTGCTGGGAACTGGTCGGCCTCACGTCGTATTTGCTCATTGGTTTTTGGTATCACAAACCGAGCGCGGCCGCAGCGGCCAAAAAAGCGTTCATCACCACGCGCATCGGCGATGTCGCGTTGCTGCTCGGTATGGTCTGGCTTTACTCGCGAACGAACACGTTGCTTTTCTACGATCACGGACTGGGCTGTTTGGAAGAATCACAAATCGCCGCCGTCGGTGTGCGGATAGCCCACTTCGGCATGACCGTTTCAACGGCTATCAGCCTCCTGATCTTCGCCGGCGCCGTCGGCAAATCCGGCCAGGTGCCGCTGCATGTGTGGCTGCCGGACGCCATGGAAGGCCCCACACCGGTCAGCGCGCTTATCCACGCCGCGACGATGGTCGCCGCCGGTGTGTTCCTCGTCGCCCGAGTTTACCCGTTGATGAGCGCGGGCACGGGTCCGATTAACGCGTTGCACATGGTGACGTGGGTCGGCGCCATCACCGCGATTTTCGCCGCCAGCATTGCCGTCGCGCAAAACGACATCAAACGCATCCTCGCTTACTCCACCGTTTCGCAACTGGGCTACATGATGATGGGCATCGGCGTCGGCGGCGTGTCGGTCGGCATGTTCCACCTCATCACGCACGCATTTTTCAAAGCGCTATTGTTCATGGGCGCGGGTTCGGTGATTCACGGCTGCCATAATGAACAGGATATTTGCCGGATGGGCGGCTTGCGCAAATACATGCCCATCACGTTCGCCACGTATGCCGCCGGCATGCTTGCGTTGTGCGGCTTTCCGCTGACCGCGGGCTTCTGGAGCAAGGACGGAATTCTCCATTCCGCGCACGGCTGGCCGGCGTCGCACGTTCCATTTTATCTCGGCGCAATCGGCGCGCTGTTGACTGCATTCTACATGACGCGCCAGGTGTTTTACGTGTTTTTCGGAAACACCCGATTACACCTGGGAAAAACCACCGATTCCGAGCAACGAACCGTCGACCACGCGGGACTGCCGGCCAAGGAACACCCGCACGACGAGCTCAGCGGCGAACCGCACGAAAGCCCGCTGTCGATGACCGCGCCACTCATGATCCTGGCGGTATTCGCGCTCGGGTTGGGATTCGTCGGCACGCCCGCCTGGCCGTGGTTCCAAAAATTTCTCGGCTCGGAAGCAGAAGAAGGGTTCACCCACAGCACCTGGATGTTGATGGGCATTTCCACCGTGATCGTTTTCCTCGGCATGGGAATTGGCTGGTGGCTCTATGGCCGCCGGCCTTGTCAGCAATCCGAGGAACCCGATCCGTTGCAGGTGATGCGCGGTGATATTTTCAGCCTGCTGCAGCACAAATATTATATCGACGAGATTTACGAGCACACCATCATTGCCTTCAACGCGTGGTTCGCGCGCGCGTGCGACTGGATGGATTTCTGGGTGTGGAACGGCCTCGTGCACCTGGTCAGTTATCTCATCGTCGGCCTTTCCTGGGTGAATCACTTCTTCGATTACTATGTCGTGAACGGCGGATTTGACGAAGGCTGCAAAGGCGTTTCCGCGGGCGGCTCGCTGCTGTCGCGCCTGCAAAACGGCCGCGTGCAAAGTTATTTACGCATTATTGGAATCGCCTTGGCAGTCCTTGCCTTGCTCTTGATCTGGGGGTGGCATCCCTCATGAGCAATCTTCCGATCATCACCATTCTGACGTTCGTGCCGTTCGCCGGTGCGCTTGTCCTGGCGCTCGGCCGCAACGAAAACAAAGCGCTTTCACGCAACTTCGCCCTGGGCACGGCGCTGATCGCGCTCGCGCTCGCGTTGGGAATGTGGAAAGCGTTTGATCCCGCAGTCTCCGGCTTCGCAATCCACGAGGAGCATGATTGGATTCCCAGCCTCGGCATTCAATATCGCGTCGGCGTGGACGGCCTCGGCGCCCTGATGGTCCTATTGACCGCGCTCATCACGCCCATGGCGATGCTCGCCTCGTGGCGCAATGAAGATCGCCCGCACCTGTATTACGCGATGGTGCTGTTCCTCGAATCCGGGCTATTTGGCACCTTCACGGCGCTAAACTTTTTTCACTGGTTCCTGTTTTGGGAACTGAGTTTGATTCCCGCATTTTTCCTCGTGCGACTTTGGGGCGGACCGCAACGTGCCGCGGCGGCGATGCAGTTCTTCGTTTACACGATGGTAGGCAGCATCGGATTGCTGCTGGCATTCCTGGGAATTTTCCTCGCGACGAAGAATGGTAATGGGCCGGGAAGTTTCGATTTCACCAAACTGGCCGAACTCGGCCGGACCGATGCCATCGCGACCGGTGTGGCGAGCGTCTTCGGATCGGCGGGCATGATGAAATGGATTTTCTTTGGCGCCCTGCTCGGCTTCGCAGTGAAAGTGCCGCTGATGCCGTTTCACACCTGGCTGCCCGCGACTTACACCGAAGCGCCGAGCGGAACCACGATGCTGCTCACCGGCGTGATGTCCAAAATGGGCGTCTACGGCTTCCTGCGCATTCTGCTGCCGATTTTCCCGCATCAATTGCACGCGTTTCGCACGCCGTTGCTCGTGCTGGCGGTGGTCACGATTGTTTGCTCCGCCAGCGCCGCGTTTGCGCAGCGCGATTTGAAACGCATTTTCGCCTATTCCTCGATCAACCATCTCGGCTATTGCCTGCTCGCGATTTTCGCCGTCGCCACGGCGGGTTCTTCACTGGCGAATCCCGCCGCGGAAAAATCCGCGGCGCTCAGCGGTGTGATTTTGCAAATGTTCAACCATGGCCTGACCGCTGCGACCTTGTTCTGGTTCATTGCGCTGCTCGAACAGCGGAGCGGGGGATTGCGCGGCCTGAACGACTTCGGCGGCATTCGCAAAGTGGCGCCGGTCTTCTGCGGCCTGATGGGCATCGCGCTGTTTTCCTCGCTCGGCTTGCCGGGCCTGAACGGCTTTGTTGGCGAATTCCTGATTTTCAAAGGCGCTTTTCCACTGTCGATGTGGTCGGCGGGACTTTCGGTGATCGGTTTGCTGGTCACCGCGATTTTTATCCTCACAGTGTTGCAACGAGTCTTTAACGGGCCGCTGAATGAAAAATGGTCGACGCTGCCCGACTTGACGACGCGCGAGCGGGTGATGCTCGGCGTGCCCATCGCGCTGATGTTTGTGCTCGGCGTTTACCCGCAGCTCCTGCTGGGCCCAATCCACAAAACCATCGTGGAAATGGTGAATCAATTGCCGTTTTAATCGCGAATGACAACGAGCCAACAGGAATTGAAAAATGATGCGCGCAGGACGCCGGGATTTTTCGCGCTGAAAGCGCAACACAAGATAGCCCAGGGCAACGCCCTGGGTGAGGCGTCGTACAGACGGATCAAGCCCTGAAAGGGCGTCACAAAATGCCACAATCCCTCGCCAACATTTTGATTCACGTGATTTGGAGCACGAAGGAGCGTCGTCCGCTCATTGATGATGGCCTGCGCGCGGGTTTGCATGGGTATCTGGCAGGAGTCCTGAAGAATCTGGAATCCCCAGCGTTAATCATCAATTCCGTTCCTGATCATGTTCACGTGTTTTGCCAGCTTTCCAAGAATCTCGCGGCATGCAAGCTCGTCGAAGAAATCAAAAAAGGCTCAAGTAAATGGATGAAAGAAAATGGTGTGGGGGAATTTGCGTGGCAAAGCGGTTACGGTTTGTTTTCGGTTAGCCAGTCAAACGTGGATGCGGTTCGTGAATATATCGAGGGTCAGGCTGAGCACCATAAGAAGTGGGATTTCAAGGACGAGTTCCGTGAATTTTGCAAACGATATAACGTCGCTCTGGACGAACGATATGTGTGGGACTGATTTTGTAACGCCCTTTCAGGGCTTGGAATTATTTGGTTATGCCGTTTCCCAGGGCGTTGCCCTGGGCTGTCTTGTGGCACGCTTTCAGCGTGCGAGCGGCGAAACTCTCGTGCGGCGAAAGAGTTCACGATGTTAGCCTGGACCATTTACATTTCATTCATTGGCGTGCTGGTGCTGATGCTCCTGCCGAAGGGCAACGCGCCGCTCGCGCGCGGCACGGCGCTGGTGTTTGCCGTGCTCGGGCTCATCGCGGGAATTGCCGGAATTTGCCAATACAAAGATTCCGTCGCGGCTGGTTCTGGAAAAATAATGTCCGTCGCGAATTGCGATTGGGTTCCTTCGCTCGGCATTCATTATCACCTCGCCGCGGACGGCATCAGCCTGACGCTCGTTCTCTTGACGGGTCTCGCCGCGGTCGCCGGTATTTTGTTCTCGTGGAACATTGAGCATCGCGCCAAGGAATTTTTCGCGTTCTACCTCGCGCTCATTGGCGGCGTGTATGGCGTGTTCCTCAGCTTCGATTTATTCCTGCTGTTCGTGTTTTACGAAATCGCCATCGTGCCGAAATATTTCATCATCGCCATCTGGGGTTCCACGCGCCGCGAATACGGCGCCATGAAACTCGCGCTCTATTCGTTCACCGGCAGTGCCATGGTGTTGGTGGGATTGATCGCGGCTTACGTGGTTTCCGGCGCGCATTCCTTCGATGTTGCCGAACTCGCGAAATATTCCTACCCGCACACTTTCCAAATGTGGGCATTCCCGCTCGTGTTCATCGGCTTCGCGATTCTTGCCGGCATGTGGCCGTTCCATACGTGGGCGCCGACGGGTCACGTGGCCGCGCCGACCGCCGCGTCGATGCTCCTCGCCGGCGTGGTCATGAAATTGGGCGCGTATGGCTGCCTGCGCGTGGCGATGACGCTATTCCCGGACGGAGTCAACGCGTGGAAAAACTTTTTCGCCATTCTCGCCATCATCGGCATCCTTTATGGCGCAATGGTCGCGCTGGTGCAGAGTGATTTCAAATTTGTCATCGGCTACTCCAGCGTAAGCCACATGGGTTTCGTGCTGCTTGGTTTGATGACCCTGAACACCATCGGCCTGAGCGGCGCGGTGCTGCAAATGTTCTCGCACGGCATCATCGCCGGCCTGCTCTTTGCCGTCGTGGGCCGCATGGTCTACGACCGGACGCACACGCGCAATCTGGACGAACTGCAAGCCATGGGCCTCAGCAAACTGCTTCCCTTCGCCGCCGTGACGTTCGTCATTGCGAGCATCGCGTCCATGGGATTGCCGGGCTTCAGTGGATTTGCGGCGGAATTTCAAGTGATCATCGGCGCGTGGAAGACGTTCCCGACCCTGGCCGTCCTCACTGGCGTCGGCATTCTCATCGGCGTCGCCTATACGTTGCGCGTCTTGCAGAAAGCGTTTTACGGCGAACCGGATGAAAAGGAAGCGCACGCGCACCCGCACGAACCCATGCCGCCGATTTCGTTGCCGGAAAAATTCGGCGCGATCCTGCTTATCGCGGTCTCGTTGGTCATCGGATTATTCCCGCGCCTGCTGCTGGATTTGATCTTGCCGAGCTTTGATTCACCGTTGTTTGACTGGCTGAGGAGGTCGCCATGAACTATCTCGATCTCCTCAAGCTCGCAGTGCCGGAAACCATCATCGTGGCGACGGCGCTGGCGGTTCTCGCCGCGGACCTCGTGGCTCTCCGCGGCTTGGACCGGCGATTCCGGTTTATTATTGCCGGCATGATCGCGTGCCTGGGCTGCCTGGGCGCGAGTGTCTGGATGATGGTTTCGCAGGAGCACGCGAATGCGTTCGCCGGAATGCTCGTCGTGGATCCGCTGACGCAACTCGTCAAAATCTCGATCCTGGCGCTCACGATCTTCACGATCCTGCTCTCGATCGATTCCGATTTCACGGATCATATTGGCGAATATCTCGCGCTGATTTTGTTCGCGGCCGTGGGAATGATGTTCCTCGTCAGCGCCGAAGACATCCTGATGATTTTCATCGCGCTCGAATTGACCAGCCTCTCGCTTTACATCCTCGCGGCCTTCAATAAGCGCGACATCAAATCCGCCGAAGCCTCACTGAAGTACTTTTTGTTCGGCGGCATGTCGGCCGCGTTCACGCTGTTTGGATTGAGTCTCGTCTATGGTTTATCCGGCACCACGAATCTGCCGGAAATCGCGGCCGCACTCGCCAACCGCGGGCTGGATCCGCTCCTGGTCGTGGCGATTGTGATGGTGGTCATCGGCTTCGGATTCAAGGTTGCCGCCGTGCCGTTTCATCTGTGGGCGCCGGATGCGTATCAAGGCGCGCCGACGCCCAGCGCCGCGTTCATTGCCTCCGGCTCAAAAGTCGCCAGCTTTTTCATCTTTGCCAAAGTCATGGCCATGGGATTCACCGAAACCGGAATACCGCCGGGCCTCGGCATGGCTGGCAGCGCCGCCTGGCACGCGTTTCACCCTGGCTGGGTTCCGGTAATCGCCGTCGTGGCCGCGCTCTCCATGGTGCTCGGCAATCTGGTCGCCATCGTCCAATCCAGCGTGCGCCGCCTCATCGCCTATTCCGCTATTGCTCACGCCGGTTACATGCTCCTCGCGATTTTGTCGCACAACGAGCAAAGCCTCGCGTCCCTGATTTATTACGCCGTCACCTACGGGCTCACGACCATCGGCGCCTTCGGAGTCGTCGCCGTGGTGGAGCAGGGGACGGGCGGAGAGAAGCTCTCCGATTTCGCGGGGCTCAGCCGGCGCGCGCCGTTGGTTTCGTTCTGCATGTTGATCTTTATGCTGTCGCTCGCGGGCATTCCGCCGCTGGCGGGCTTCTTCGGAAAGTTCTACGTCTTCACCGCCGCCATCAAAGCGACGCCCGATCTTGGCCTGCTGTGGTTGGTGATTCTTGCCGTCGCGATGAGCGCAGTGTCCCTTTTTTACTACCTGCAAGTCCTGAAACAAATCTACGTGAACGATGCCGGAACCTCGGCAATTGCGCTCAGACCCTCGATTTTGACGCAAATCGTTTTGGTTCTGCTGGCGGCGTTGATCATTCTACTCGGGTGTGCACCCAATCTTCTCATCGGATGGATTCTAGGGGCCATTGGCTCGGGACCTGCTTGATTTCCGGTCAATAACTGTAATGTTATAGCAACGAATCCCGGAAAGCAGTAGACGTTAGCTGTAGGTAACGTGCATCCGTTGAGCCAAGCCAGACATTTTAGAAAATGGATCGCAGTCCTTCTTGGGACCGTCATCTGTTCCGTCACAATTTCCCGCGCCCAAACGCCTCCCGTGCAGCGGCTGCACGGTCACATTCCCGAAGCCGCAAAAAAATTAGCCCCGCTGGGCCGCGAGAACAGCGCTGAGCACCTGCATCTCGCCATCGGCCTCCCGCTGCGGAATCAGGACGAACTGACCAATCTCCTCCAGCAACTCTACGATCCCGCGAGCACGAACTATCATCATTACCTGACGCCCGAGGAATTCACGGCGCGATTCGGTCCGACCGAGGCGGATTACCGGGCCGTCACTGAATTTGCCGAACACAACGGCTTCACCGTCACCGCCCTGCACCCCAATCGGCTGGTGCTCGATGTCGACGCCTCGGTGGCGGACATCGAGCGCACGCTGCACCTTGAGATGCACACGTTCCAACACCCGACTCAGGCGCGCACGTTCCACGCGCCGGACACGGAGCCGACCGTCGATCTCGCCGTGCCGATTTTGCACATCAGCGGACTGGATGATTATTCGCTGCCGCATCCCAATTCGCATCTGAAACCCGCGGACCTTCAGGTGAACGCCACGCCGAATGCCGGCTCCGGCCCGGGTGGAGCGTATCGCGGCGGCGATTTCCGCGCGGCGTATTCGGTGGGCCCGTTGACCGGCGTAGGCCAAAGCGTCGCCTTGCTCCAATTTGACGGTTACTTTGCCAATGACATCGCCAACTACGAAAGCCAGGCCGGAATTTCCTCGGTCACCCTGACCAATGTCGCCATCGACGGCGGCGTGAGCACGCCCGGCGACGGCGCGAGCGAAGTCTCGCTCGATATCGAAATGGTCGTCTCGATGGCGCCGGGCGTTTCGAGAATCATTCTCTACGAAGCGCCCAATCCGAGCCCCTGGGTGGATTTGTTGAGCCGCATGGCCAACGATAATATTGCGAAACAAATCGGTTGTTCCTGGGGCGGCGGCGGGCCCGACCCGAGTTCTGAGCAAATCTTTCTTCAATTCGCCGCTGAAGGCATCTCCTTCTTCAACGCCACCGGCGATTCGGATGCCTTCACCGGCGCGGTTTCGTTCCCATCCGACAGCACCAACATCACGCAAGTCGGCGGCACCACGCTGACCACCACCGGCCCGGGCGGTTCTTACGTCTCGGAGACGGTGTGGAACTGGGGCCTGGTGAAAGGCAGTTACGTTGGCAGCAGCGGCGGTTCCAGCACGACTTACGCGATTCCTCCCTGGCAGCAAGGCATCGATATGACTGCGAATCTCGGTTCGAGCACCATGCGGAACCTTCCCGACGTGGCGCTGACGGGCGACAACGTTTTCGTGGTCTATAGCAACGGCATCACTGGCACGTTTGGGGGCACGAGTTGCGCGGCGCCGCTCTGGGCCGCATTTACGGCGCTCATCAATCAGCAGGCGTCCGCGGGTGGCAGTCCTCCGGTGGGATTTCTGAACCCGGCGCTCTATGCGATTGGGAAAAACAATCCGAATTACGCGAACATTTTCCACGACGTCACTTCCGGGAACAATTTCAGCGCGAGTAGCCCCAATAAATTTCCCGCCACCATCGGTTACGATCTGTGCACCGGTTGGGGCACGCCCAACGGCACGAACTTGATCAACACGCTCACCACGCCGGTTTACATCCCGATACTCGTGAGCGCCGGCACTGCGCTGGTGGCCGAAGGTTGCCTGCCCGCCAACGGCGTGATTGATTCCGGCGAAACGGTCACCGTCAATTTTTCGCTGAAAAATGTCGGCTCGGCGGACACCACGAATCTGGTGGTGACGATGCTCGCGACGAATGGCGCCGCCTTGCCCAGCGGCCCGCAAACCTACGGTGTGCTGACGATGGGCGGACCGGCGCTGACCCAACCGTTTACTTTCACCGCAATCGGTTCCTGCGGCGGCACGGCGACCGTCACATTGCAATTGCAGGACGGCAATACGGACCTGGGCACCGTCAATTTCAGCTTCCCGCTCGGCAAACTTGGCCCGAACTTCACCGAGAATTTCGACGGTTCATCGTCCTTGCCCACCGGCTGGACTACCGCCGGCACGCCGTGGGTCATCACGAGTTCCTTGAGCGACAGTGCGCCAAACTCCGCCTTCGCCGCCGGTGCTTCCATCGTGCAGTCGAATATACTGGTGTCTCCGGCCATCGCCCTCCCGTCGGGCCCGGCATCGCAACTCAGTTTTCGCAACAATTACAATTTGGAATCGAGTGGCAACACGGCTTACGACGCCGGCGTGCTGGAAATTAAAATCGGAGCCGGCGCCTTCCAGGACATTCTCTCGGCGGGCGGAAGTTTTGTCGCCGGAGGTTACAACAAAACCGTCAGTCATTCGTTCGGCAATCCATTGCAACGCCGCCAGGCGTGGAGCGGAAGCTCCGGCGGCTTCATCAACACCCTCGTCAACCTTCCAGCCTCCGCATCGGGCCAGACCGTGCAACTGCGCTGGTTCCTGGGCAATGATAATAGCGTGGCCAGCACCGGTTGGAACATCGATTCCGTCGCCATCAGCAACATCGTCTGTTGCTCGGGCAACTCGGCCGATTTGGCGGTCAGTGATTCGGTTTCGCCGGCGCTCCTGGATCTTTCCAGCAATGTGACTTTCACGCTCATCGTCACGAACTTCGGTCCCAACGCGGCGGGTTCCGTAGTCGTGACCGACTCGATCCCCGCGGGCTTCACGTTTACCAGCGCGACCGTCAGTCAGGGCAGTTGGTCGGACGTCGGCAACGTGTTCACCGCCACGCTCGGCACCATCGCGAATCAAGGCTCGGCCACGGTCACCATCCAGGCCACCGCAACCATTCCCGGCTCATGGACCAACCGCGCTGTCGTATCCTCCAGCTCTCCTGAAATAAACTCGACCAACAACGCCGCCACCGCCACCGCCGCGGTGGATTCTCCGCCATCCATTTCGGCGCTCACCAATGTCGTCATCGCCCAGGGCGCCTCCACCGGTCCGATTGGTTTTGTCATCGGCGACGCCGAAACTCCCGCATCATCGCTCGTCCTTTCGGCTGCCAGTTCCAACACCAATTTGATCGATGCCGCGCATATCATTTTCGGCGGCAGCGGCGCCAATCCGACCGTGACGCTCACGCCGCTGCCGAACCAATCCGGCGTGGCGACGGTCACACTGGGCGTAAGCGATGGCATGGCGACCACCACGGCTTCCTTTACGCTCACGGTCTTGCTGGTGAACCATCCGGCCGTCCTCGCGGTGATACCGGATTACGTCCTTTTCGAAAAGGACACCTTGCAGTTCACCAGTAAAGCCGCCGATCCGGATGTGCCCGCGCAAACTTTGACCTACAGCCTGAGCAACGCCCCGGCAGGCGCGGCCGTGGACCCGTCGAGTGGAGTGTTCACTTGGACGCCCACCGAAGCGCAGGGCCCCTCCACGAATATCCTCACCATGATCGTCACGGACAACGGCACGCCGCCGTTGAGCACCGCGCGGAATTTCACCGTCGCCGTGCTCGAAAGCAACGAGCCGCCCGTGCTCGCGCCGATTGCGGATTATTCAATTCACGCCGGCATGACCCTCACCCTCACCAACTCGGCGACCGATCCGGATATTCCGACCAACACCCTGACCTTCCAGGTCTACCCCGGCCCCGCTGGCGCGAGTGTTGATCCGACGAACGGTATTTTCACCTGGACGCCGGATAATTCATTCGCCGGCACCACCAATTCCGTGACCATTGTCGTCACGGACGACAACCCGTGGGCGGTCAATGCGCAGCAACTCAGCGACGCCAAAACGTTCCAGGTTTATGTCGCGCCGCCGCTCATGTTGTCGGGCACGGTTTTGTCCAATGACGCGCTGACGCTCACCTGGGGTTCAATTTCCGGCACGACCTATCGCGTGCAATACGACACCCAACTCGGCGATAGCAACTGGATCGATTTGCCGCCGGACGTCACCGCGACCAGCAGCACCTCCAGCCAGACCGACACGAATCTGACGGATATGCAAAGATTTTACCGGGTGCTCGTGGTGCCGTGACGCGCGGATCGCTGCGCTCGATTAAGTATGCAACCAAGCCACCTTCTAAAAACGATCGAGCTGTCGTATCAACCCGAACAACGCGTGAAAATTGACTTTTTATTCCCCATCAGCATACTTGTCATCCATGAGCTCAGGCTTTTGGCAAATCGTCGGCGAGTGGAAGCCCTAGGGCGCCGTTTCGTTTTGCTTTAACTATTCTGCTTTTGAAAAATCCAATCTACTTCTATTTTTCTCTGTTCGTCCTCACGTTCGGTTTAACCGCCGGCGCGGCCCCGCACAAAGTGCGCATTGAGGATCCGGTCCTGGTGAGGGAGCTGGTCGCCCAGGGCGCAAAAGTCATCGGCGATTACGGCACCTTCAGCGTGCTCAACGCCGACGATTCGCTGCTGGGCAACGGCGTGAGCAATCGCGTGGAAATCGCCGATCAATGGAACCTGATTCGCCTGAACGCGCGTCCGATAAACACCAGCGCGGCGGAAGCGAAGGCCTTGCGCAAGACCGCTGGCGCCTTCGCCGGCAAGCGGCTGCACCTCGTGCAATTTGCCGGCCCGATCAAGGAACGCTGGCTCGCCGAATTAAAGGAAAACGGCGTGCAGATCGTGAGCTACATCCCGGAAAATGCCTATCTCGTTTATGGCGATTCTGCCGCCCTGGCCCGCTTGCAAACCTGGGCCAGTGTCTCCGATTTCACACAATGGGAGGGCGACTACAGCCAGGATTTCAAAGTCCATTCCAAAGCCCGCGCGCTCGTATCCCGCAAAACCGACGGCACGTTCGAAGCTGCCACGTTCGCCATACAATTGATCGCCGACACGAATTCGAACGCCTCCACCATGGCCTTGATTGATCGCCTCCAGACGGCGCCGGCGCTGGTGGATTACCAACTCAATCCCTATCGCAACCTAGTGGTTTCGCTGCCGACCGACCAACTGGATGCCATCGCGGCGCAGCCGGATGTCGTTTCCATCCAGCCATTCGTCCAACCAAAATTGCGCGATGAACGCCAGGATCAAATCATCGCGGGAAATCTGATCGGCACCGTGCCCAGCGGCCCCGGTTACCTGTCCTGGCTCGCGAGCAAAGGCTTTACCCAGGAGCAATTCGACGCTTCCGGCTTCATCGTGGATGTGGCGGACAGCGGAATTGACAATGGCACCTCGACTCCGGGCCATTTCGGCCTGTATCGGGATGGCGACCCCGGGGAATCCAGCCGCGTGGCCTACAATCGCATCGAAGGAAAAATCAATCCGCGCGGCACGCTCGCAGGTTGCGACGGACATGGCACGCTCAACACCCACATCATTGCGAACTTTGACAATTACACCGGCTTCCAGCACCAGGACTCGGAGGGTTACAGTTACGGTGTCGGCGTTTGCCCCTTCGTGAAGGTCGGCTCTTCCGTCATTTTTGATAACAGCGATCCCACCAACGGGGATTATACCAACCCCAATTTCAATACCATGGCCTCGGATGCCTACGCCAGCGGCGCGCGCGTCAGCAACAATAGCTGGGGTTCGGACGTCAACGGCGATTACGATTTTGAATCGCAGACATACGACCGGTTGGTGCGCGACTCGCAAGCGGGCGTGGACGGAAACCAGGAGATGAGTTTCGTCTTCGCCGCCGGCAACGCCGGGCCCTGCACGCCGAAAAAATTCCGGGGCATCGATTCACCCGGCTCCGCCAAAAACGTGATCACCGTCGGCGCCTCGGCCAATGTGCGCTCGCTTTCCATCCTCAATGGCGGCAACACCACGAATGGATTCGACGCGTGTGGCGAGCCCGACCTGGTCGCGACCAATGCGGATGATATTTCCTGCTCTTCCAGCCGCGGTCCTTGCAGCGATGGGCGCATGAAGCCGGACCTCGTCGCGCCGGGCGTTCACATCACCGGCGGCGTCCCGCAGAACTTTCCGGCGCCTTCCCCCGCCGGATCCGGCTCGGCGCTCGAATGTTTCAACGCCTTGGGCGTGTGCGCGCTGCCGGGTAGCGGCACGATCACCAACACGAATAATTTCTTCCCGCTCAACCAGGAATTTTACACGGTCTCCTCCGGCACCAGCCATTCCACGCCCGTCGTCACGGCCGCCTGCGCGCTGGTGCGGCAATATTTTATCAATAACAGCCTCGCCGCTCCCAGCCCGGCCATGACCAAGGCGTTCCTGATAAACTCGGCGCGGTATCTCACCGGCAGTGACGCGGATGATGATCTGTGGTCGCCCAGCCAGGGCATGGGTGAGGTCAATCTCGGGCTCGCGTTCGATGGCATTCCGCGCTTTCTGCGCGATCAGGTCCCCGGCGATAAATTCACCGGCACCGGCCAGCGCCTCGGGTTTGGCGGCCAGGTTGTCGACGGCACCCGGCCGTTTCGCGTCACCCTCGCGTGGACCGACGCGCCGGGCAACACCACCGGCGCCGCCTACAACAACAATCTCGACCTGGTGGTCAGCATCGGCGGCAAGACCTACAGAGGAAATGTTTTCAAAGGCCAATATTCCACCACCGGGGGCGTCGCCGACGCAAAAAACAACGTGGAAAACGTTTTCATTCCGGCGGGTGTCACCGGCGATTTCAGCGTTTACGTCACGGCCGCCAATATCAATTCCGACGGCGTGCCCAACGAAGCGCCGGCTCTCGATCAGGATTTCGCGCTCGTGATTTACAACGGCACCGCCACGAACCTGCCGGTCTACACGCCCGTCGCCGCCGCGTTTAGCGGATTATTTTTCGAATCGGCCGGTGCCGAACTCGGCCGCTCCGGCGCGCTCAGCCTGAACACCACTGCCGCCGGTGCCTATAGCGGCAAGTTGCAAATCGGCAGCAAGAGTTATCCATTCAGCGGCACCTTTGATCCCGGCGGCGCCGGAACCAATGCCGTGGCTCGCAAGGGCGCGTCCACTTTGGGACTGGCGTTGCAAGTCAATTTGTCGGATCCGACGATAATCACCGGCACAGTCACGGATCCAGGAAACTGGACCGCCAATGTGCGCGCCAACCAGGCGGCACTCAAGGGAACCGCGATTTCATTCGGCGGCAATTACACGCTCGTCCTTCCCGGCGGGAATGGCAGCGCGCCAGCCGGCGACAGTTACGGCACGGTAACCGTCACGGCCAGCGGCAAACTCAAACTGGCGGGCTCGCTCGCCGATTCAACGAAAGTGGCGCAAAGCGCGGTCGCGTCGGCCAGCGGTGAATGGCCGCTCTACGTTTCGCTCTACGCCGGGCAGGGGCAATTGCTCGGCTGGCTCACGTTTGCGAATGGCGGCGTGGCAGGCGATGTAAATTGGATCAAGAACCCCATCGCCGGCGCAAAAGTTGACCCGGGTGGTTTCGATTTCGATACGCAGGCGATCGGCTCAGAATACAACGCGGCCTTGAGGCCCTCACTTGATTTCAGTTCGGGCGTGTTGATTTTCACCGGCGGAAATCTGCCCAACCCGATCACGAATATCGTCACCATCAACGGCACCAAGGCCATCGGTCCCAACGTGACGTTCAGCCTCAGCGCGCCCAAAGGCACGTTCAAAGGGACTTTCATCAACCCGCCCGGCAAGTCGAAAACTCCATTCAACGGCGTCTTCCTGCAAAACCAGGATTTCGGCTCCGGCTATTTCCTGGGCACCGGCAACAGCGGCAGTGTATTTTTCGGCCCCGCGAATTAAGACGAACCAATAACTTCATAACCGCAAAGAGCGCAAAGAACGCACAGAAAAAGCTCTCTTTGTGCTCTTTGCGTTCTTTGCGGTTATTCGAATTACTCCCGCAATTTCGAATCGATAATAATCGTCACCGGCCCGTCATTCACAAGGCTCACCTGCATGTCCGCGCCAAATTCACCCGTCTGGAGCGGCTTGCCAAAATCCTGCTCGAGCCGCGCCGTGAATTTTTCGAACAAAGGAATCGCCTTCTCCGGTTTCGCCGAGCGGATGTAAGAAGGCCGGTTTCCTTTGTGCGTGCTGGCAAACAAAGTGAACTGGCTGACCAGCAAAATGCCGCCATCGATTTCCTGCACGGATCGGTTCATCACGCCATTCTCGTCATTGAAGATGCGCAGCCGCACAATCTTCCCGCTGAGCCATTCGATGTCCTCCGCTGTGTCGGCTTCCTCCACCGCCACCAGCACCAGCAAGCCCGCGGCAATCGCGCCTTTGACGCGTTCCCCAATGGTCACCCTGGCTTCTGAAACCCGTTGAACGACGGCGCGCATGTGCGGAGAATTTGAATAATTTTGGGGTAGCTGCCCCACTGCCGAAAACATTTTCGCCTGCTATCTTGGGCGCTATGAATACAAACGACGTGACAGAACGGCTTCAGGACATCCAACAAAAAGCAACCGAGTCCGCACGCAACGCGTGCCGTGCGACTGACGAATACGTCCATGACAATGTCTGGACCAGCGTGGCCATCGCTGCGGTGGCTGGCTGCGTGTTTGGATTTTTCCTTGGCCGCGGCCGCGACTGACCGCGCAGCGTCAGTGTGATTTGCTGGAAGGCAGGCAGCCGAGTTTGGCGAAGGCAATGACGTACAACAGTACGGCAACGGCCAACATCCAAAGGTGGCCTTTCACGGCCTCGTAAATGCCAGCGCCCAAAACCGCGCCAATCAGCAAATACGCAACAATCGCGGAAAAAAACTTCATGGCGTCATAGTACAGCCTGGGGGCCGCACTTCAAGTTCTTCCATTGGTAATTTGAAGGTCGGAAATGGACCTCGAACCCGCCGGTGATAAACTGCGGCATGGCCTTGAGGAAATTCTTCCGTTGAGCGGCAGCGATTAAACCAAATGCCGCGCCTGCCGTTTCGGCAACGCGGTTTTGCCGCGCGATTCCGCTTTGGCCGCGTCTTCCGTGAGATATTCCTTCATGAACCCCGGTTTATCGTGACGCCCGCCGCGCTTGTAATCGCTCCATAACGCCTCGGCCACTTTGTGCGGCTCGCGGTGAAGTTCGTGGGTGAGGTATTCGAACATCAGCTCCATCAATCGTAGCAGCGCGATGCCGTCCGTGCGCCGTGTTTTCGCGTGCAGCCAATCGTTCCATCGCAGAAATGCCTGGAACGGCGATGCGTCCTCCCAAATCAGCGGCGTCGTGGATACGAAATTGCCGCTGTTGCCGACCATGTCCCAATAACGCGCGAACCGCCGCAGCGTTTGCATCGTCGCAAAATCGATCAGTTTGTTTTGCAGGATTTCGTACGGCGGATGCGGATTGTAAATCATCTGCCACTCGGTGTCATGGCGCACAATCGGCGTGCCGCGCAGCCGCTTGAGGATCCCGACCTGAATTTCCTGCGGCCCGAGCGCAATCAACCGGTCAAAACCCGCCGCAAAACTCTCGACCGATTCGCCCGGCAAGCCGACGATCAGATCCGCATGGATATGAACTCCCGTGCCCGTCCGCAAAAAGCGAAAATTTTCCCCCAATCGATCGTAATTCTGCCGGCGCTTGATGAGCCCGCCCACGTCCTCGTTGAACGTCTGCACGCCCACTTCAAATTGCAGCGCGCCCGCTGGAAACGCTGCAATGATCTCGCGCAACGTCTCCGGCAACCGATCCGGCACCATTTCAAAATGGAAAAAATGTCCCGGCTGATGGCGCGCGAGAAAGAATTCGAGGATGGCTTTGCTGACATTCACGTTCAGGTTGAACGTGCGGTCCACGAATTTGAATTGTTTCACCCCGCGATCCAGCAGCCGTTGCAGATGCTCGAGAAAAGCGGGCAGGGGAACCTGCCGAACGGGGACGTCGAGCGACGACAGGCAAAACTCGCACGTAAACGGACATCCGCGCGATGCTTCCACATAGATAATGCGATGCGCGATGTCGTCTTCCGTGTAGAGATCGTAAGGCAGCGCGAGTTTCGCAAAATCCGGCAACTCCGCGGGAATGATTTTCGGCAGCGCGAGCGCGGATTCGGTCGGGTTCAGGATTTTTGCGCACACCTCGGCAAATTTCAAATCCGCCTCGCCCGTGATCACGTAATCCGCCAACTCAACAATCTTTTGCCCGTTGGTTTCATAGCTCACTTCCGGTCCGCCGAGCACAATGATGATGTCAGGCCGAACGCGTTTGATGGCCGAGATCACTTCGGTGGTTTGCGCCACGTTCCAGATGTAAATGCCAAAGCCGATAATGCGCGGGTTACGCGCGAGCACTTGCTCCGCGATGTCCAGAGGCCGCTGGTTAATGTCGAATTCCGCGATGCCCGCGCGCGCTTTCAATTCGCCGAGGTTGGCCAGGAGATAGCGCAGCCCAAACGCGGCATGAATGTATTTCGCGTTGAGCGTGGTCAGCAGGATATCCGGCATTACCGTGACACTAACATGTTTAAGCCAGGAGGTGCAATCCGACACCTTTTGCCGTTCGCGGCATTTGCACGCTGCACTGGATGTGCGACGTTCAGACAGGAGCAACTATTTTATGAACGAACGTGAAAATATCGCCGGAACCAGCGTGTTGGAGACGCATGACATCGGAATTTCCGGAATGACCTGTGACAACTGCGTGCAGCGCGTGGAGAAAGCTCTGCGCAGCGTCAAGGGCGTCACCGAAGTGCATGTCGATCGCAAATCCGCCGTCGCCACCGTGACATTCGACACCACCAAAACGCACATCCCCGAAATGCACGATGCGTTATTGAAGAGCGGCTACAAACCTTCCCCGATTCCCGCGTCGTAGTGCCTGGGACCGCCGGCGTCCCGCCGGCAAGTTCGCGATTGCAAGCTCTGGATTAATCAATACTTGAGGGCCACCCTTAAAATCGCAACGCTCCGGGCATAATCACAACCCCTCTTTACTCGCAATGCACTCCAGATGCCGCCCGTGCCACAATGGCGATTGGCAAACATGCGAAGTCACTTGGAACGTTTTGAAATGCGTCTGGCGCATGACCTCCTCAAGTTGATGGCGGTGCATGCAAAAAGCCGGGTGCCGCGACTCCCTTTCATCCAGCACGCCTTGCAATCGCCGCGTCAGCATGGGATACACCAATGCCCGCGCCTGCCGCCGCGCCCGATACATCAGCGGTTGCCCGTCAAAATCAACCGTGTTGAAATACAATTTCCCGCCAGGCTTCAACCATTCGTAAAAGCGATTGCAGATTTCCGCCGTCACGGGGCAGCCGTTGCCGAACATGCCCAGCGAATAAATGAAGTGAAACGATTCCGCCGGAAAGGAACGCAGATACGCATTCCCGCGCATTAGTTGAATTTTTTTGATGGAAATCATTTCCTGCCGCACCGGGTTCGTTTCCGCGGCACGCAACATCTCCTCGGAAATATCGATGCCCGTCAGTTCGTCGACATTGGTCAGGCAGTGGAAATAACGCCCCGTGCCGCAACCCACGTCCAGCACCCGGGTCGGTTCCGTGAAGGAAGCGCAAATGCGCTGCAGCGTGGCGCAAATCCGATGATGATTCGGCGTCGTCACCTCGATCTCGTCGTCACTCCGGTATTGGGAGAAAACTTCCCGATACCCGGCCTTGATGGTTTCTTCCACAGCCTCGTAATTCATGGCATTGCCCTACCATTTAGCGTATTTCCTCCGCGGAAATAATGGGGATTCGGCCCCAGCGAGAGGGGGTGTTTCTATGAAGTCAGGAGCGGGAACGCTCTCGATGGCGTCGGCGTCGTTCCCAGGGCGCCCGCTGCCGGCTATTTCCTGATTTATCGGGTAGCGTCGCGACCACCACCACTAAAATCAGCGGCGCCATCACCATTGCGGCCGCGAGCAGTCCAAGAGCTCGCAACACGAGCAGTCGCACAAAAGGAACGAAGAAGATCATCAGCGGCATAAATGCGATCAGCAATACCCCTTCACTCCATTGTTTCGCCCTCAGCCACCAATAGCATCCATAAATGACCGCACAGTATCCGCCAATGAAAACAAAAATAGCGAGTGAAACCTCCTCCGAATGCTCCGCGAAAATTCCCATCCGAAAAATGGCCAGCATCACGCTGAAAAGAACGGCCGGCACTCCGAAATAAATTCCCAGCAACGCATTTCGCTTGTAGCGCACCCGCCTTTCGACCGGCGATTCGTTACGTTGCGGCCGCGCCGCCCGGCTTTGCGAATGTCCGCCATCTTTCAGCACTTTGATCAGCCAGATGGCGGCACCGATAATCCCGACGATTCCCGCAATTCCTATGGCGATGCGGGTACGGGCTTGGCTGAGCGAGCCAAACGCTTGCGTGTATTGCTCCACCCATTGATCACCGTATTGCTGTTGATAGCTTGCCTCTCGAGCGAGTTGGATCCGGATAACATGAATGCAAACCCACACGCCGCCAATCGCGATCAGCGGCAAGGTGATCAGCATCCAAATCGATCGATAGAGTCGGTAAATCGTCACGGATTATAGTCGGTTTCCGAATGATCGGTTGGCGTCGTTTCGGTGACCCTAAGCGAACGGTGAATTGGTGCAAGTCAAAAGGAAACGACGATGTAAAACGAGTCTCCCCCTCGTTTTAAAAGAAAATCCTGCGACACAGCGTGCCGCAGGATTTTCCGTGTTCGCGTGTGTGTGTTCGCGAATTAAACCGTATACGTCCCCGAAGACGTCGTGCCTCCACGGCCCGTCCAGTTGGTGTGGAAGAATTCCCCGCGCGGTTTGTCGATGCGCTCGTAGGTGTGCGCGCCGAAATAATCGCGTTGCGCCTGCAACAGGTTCGCCGGCAATTGCGCGGAGCGATAGCTGTCGTAGAACGACAGGGCAGTGCTGAACGCCGGCACCGGGATGCCGCGTTTGAACGCCGCGGATACCACATTGCGCCAGCCTTTCTGGCTGCGCTTGATTTCGCCGCGGAAATAATCGTCGAGCAACAGATTCGCGATCTTGCCGTTCTTGTCGTAAGCCTCTTTGATCTTGCCGAGGAACCGCGAACGAATAATGCAACCACCGCGCCACATGAGCGCGATGCCGCCGTAGTTCAGGTTCCATTTGTTCTCCGCCGCCGCCGCGCGCATGAGCATGTAACCCTGCGCGTAACTGATGATTTTTGAGGAGTAAAGCGCGTCGCGAACGTTCGAGATGAATTCCTTTTTCGCTTCCGGCTTCTTCGCCTGAGGCAACGCCGGTTTCGGGCCCTTCAATTTCTTCGCCGCCTTCACGCGTTCATCCTTGAGCGCGGAAACGCAGCGGGCGTAAACCGCCTCCGCGATGAGCGTGATCGGGATGCCGAGGTCGGCGCTGTTTTGCACCGTCCACTTGCCGGTGCCTTTTTGGCCGGCAGTATCCAGAATGTTTTCCACGAGCGGTTGGCCGTCGGTGTCCTTGTAACCCAAAATGTCGCGCGTGATTTCGATGAGATAGCTTTCGAGTTCGCCCTCGTTCCATTCCTTGAACACTGGTTGCATCTCGTCAGCCGTCATGCCGAGGCCGTTCTTCAAAATATTATAGGCCTCGCAAATCAACTGCATGTCGCCGTACTCGATGCCGTTGTGAACCATCTTCACGTAATGGCCCGCGCCGCCTTCGCCCACCCAATCGCAGCAAGGCACGCCGTTGTCCACCTTCGCCGCGATGGACTGGAAAATATCCTTCACGTGCGGCCACGCCGCGGGCGAACCGCCGGGCATGATGCTCGGGCCATGACGCGCGCCTTCTTCGCCGCCGCTCACGCCGGTGCCGATGTAAAGCAGCCCTTTGCTCTCCACGTATTTCACGCGGCGCGCCGTGTCTTCGAACAGCGAATTGCCGCCATCGATGATGATGTCGCCGGGCTCGAGGTGGGGAAGGAGATGCTCGATGAATTCGTCCACCGGCTTGCCGGCCTTCACCATCAGCATCACGCGACGTGGCCGCTTCAACTGCGCGATCATCTCCTCGATTGAATGCGCGCCGATGACTTTGGTGCCCTTGGCTTCGTTCGCCAGGAAGTGATCCACCTTTTCCACCGTGCGATTAAATGCCACCACGGTGAAACCGTGATCGTTCATGTTCAAAATCAAGTTCTGGCCCATTACGGCCAGGCCAATCAATGCGATATCAGCTTTGGGTTCCATGTTCGTATTCTTTCCGCGAATTGAGCACCTGCTCGTGACCAACGATACAAAAGCCGCCGTCCCGCGCTAGCAGTATTTTGCCGGAATCCGGCAATTATTTGGAGCGCGGACTTTAGTCCGCTTCAACCTGACACGTGAGATCGCGTCGATCAAGTCGACATCCGTTGACCTCTCAAATTGAAGCGACCTAAAGGTCGCGCCCCTACGGATACCTCTTGTCACGCATGCGGGCCCAACTGCAGGCGGGAATCGTTTTCCAACAACGCCTTCAAATTCGACCAGTTCGCCTCGTTCATGTCGTTGAACGCGTTCAAATAAACTGCCACCGCTTCCGGCGGATACTTGCCGAGCAGCGTCTCCACCGCGGCTTTTAGTTTCGCGTCGTCCATCGTTTTCGGCAAATCCTCCACCACGCCGTCCTCGTTTTTGATGTCCAGCGCGTTCAGGAAATCCGCCAGCATGGACTTGTATTTTTTGAGCAGCCAGACGCGAATCAAATTTCCCGCCGCCATTTCCAAATTCGGCTTCGCGAGCGCCGCGGCCATCGTGGCGTGGCGCTGCGCCTTGGCCTGGCGTTCCAGGAAAACCCCGCGCACATGGCGGGATTCGGCGACGGCATTCAACGTGGCGCGATAGGTCGCTTTTTCATTTTCGAAAGTGAAGGTAATGATGTCATTGGCCAAAGCCGGCGACATAAAACCGAAGAGTTCGTGAGATGTCAGCATAAAGTTTAACAACCAATCAAATCGATTTGAAGGGCTGAAAGCCCGCAAGAAGATAGCCCAGGGCGAAGCGAGTCAGCGAGCGGCGCCCTGGGTGGCTTCGTTCAAGTGGAATCAAGCCCTGTAAGGGCGAAAGAACATGTTTCTTATCGTGTCGATCGATGTGCATCCGTGATTAACCAATTGTCGTAACAGAAATTTTGCTTTTCGCTGCGAACCGTTCGCAGACGTCGCGCTCTAGCAATAAAGTTTTTCCCGCTTCCAGCGCAAGAACGGAAATTCCCGCCGCCGCGCACGTTTCGAGCGTTTGCAGCCCGATGCATGGAATGTCAAACCGCATGTCATGTTGCAATTTTGCCACCTTCACGGCGACGGCGCCGCCCTTTTTTCCGGCCAACTCCCCGCCGCGCGCCAGGCATTTGTCCGTGCCTTCAAATCCCTCGACCGCCAGCACCGTGCCTTCTTTCACCACCACGATCTGGCCGATTTCCAGCCGCGAAACTTCCTTGGCAATCTTAAATCCAAAATCGACATCCGTCTTTTGTTCCTCGCTCAACTTTGGTCCAATATGAAAACCGCCCGTCGGCATCAATGGCGTCAAATACGGCACGGCATCGATCAACTCCACACCGTCTTTTTTCAATTCATCCGCAATGGCCCCAAAAATCGTGTGCGCATTTTTCTCCTTCAAACGCAGCAACAAACCCATCGCCCGCAAATCGGGCCGCACGTCGTAAAGATTTTTTGGCGCAATCTGCCCCACCATCACGCATTGCTTGATGGTGCGATCCGTGAACACCGAAATCAGCTTCGAAAGCTGCCCGACCTTCAGCCAGACGATCTCATCCACCAGCGCTGCCAGCGCCGGGTCGGTTTCGCCTTCAAAGGCCGCCGCCACCAGCCGTTTCACGCCCATTTTGCGCGCCTGTTCGGCGAACATCAGCGGCAGCGACCGGTTTCCCGCGATCATTCCCAGTGATACAATGGAATCCATGATTCGCACTCAAGTTAGCGGGAACGCCTCTCCTCGCCAACACCGGATTCCACATCCATGAATACAAAGCGGATCGTGCCGAATAAGCGTTCAATTGAGATCTCCGCCCAATTGCTCCTGGTTCGCCGCCTTTGGTCGTGGAATTAAAATTTCGGTTCCCGTCGCGTAGTGCGACGGCTCAATCTGCGGATTCGCGTCATACAATTCCTGCACCGAGATCGAAACGCCCAAACGCTTCACCGCTGCGACGATATCACTCGCGCGATCACCCTCCATTAGGATGAAATTCTTTCCCGGAATTGGATAACTCGCAAGCGATTCGCCGCCGCTGATTTCCTGCGGACTCGGAAGATTCAACAACTCCAGCCGCGCGTGCGCCAGGTTTCCATCGGCGTCCAGTTCGGGAAACCAGCGAAGCGCATCCGCCTTCGCTCCAATCTCCGTTTTACGACAGCGCCGCACCAGCGCTTTGTAAAACCGATCCGCTGCATCCGCATCGCGATATTTCAACCACGAACCCGCCGCGCACAGCAGTCGCGCCGTCTCGTCGGAATTATTCGGCATCAACTGCGCCGCATCCCACGCCAGTTCCGCCGCCAGGTACCGATAATGAAACCGCCGGTCCGGATCCGTTTTGCTTTCCTCGTTGCGTTTCACTTCATCGGCTGACGCCGGGACCAATGCGAACTCCACATTTGTCCGCGCATCAATCGTGACACCCCCCTCGAAATTTCCATCATGCATATGCCAATCCGGTCCGGCTTCCGTGCCCAGCAATTCCATCCCGTTCGTGCGCACGATGAACGCCGCCGCGGCCAATTCTTTGGAGCGCTGGTCAGGGGCGAGCGATTCATCCCAGCCCCCCGTCAACGCCTGCATCAATTGATTGGCCGCCGGCGCCCAGTCCGCCGGAAAATACCGCCGCGCGTCCGCCACGTGGTTCTCGCGCGTCAATCGCCGCGCCAGCAGGTAACGAATATCCGACGACAACTTCTCGTGCTGCTTTTCCTCGAGGCTCTTTTTATCGTCGTCCGGCGTCGGCGCAATCGCCGGCCAGTTTGCATCCACATAACTCTGCAACTCATCCGTCGTCAGCACGCGATCCGCCACGTAGGCGGCATCCGCCCAGAACTCCCCGCGCAACAACAAGTCCAGCGCCTGCGCATATTCGCGCCGCGAAAGCCGCAACGCTCCCAGCTCACCACGAATATAGCGTCCCGCGGAAACGCGTGACCCATCGCCGCCATCATCCACAAACAACCCGTCGCCGAACGACTCGGGCTCGTTCGTCGACACCTCCGTCGGGAAATCATTCACGATCTGCGACAAAATCTCCGTCGCTTTGTCAATCTTCCCCGCGCGCAACAACAATTTCGCCGTCAACCATTGAGCCGTGGGCGAATTCCCCGCGCGATTCACCCAGCGAATTGCCGACTCCATGTCATCCGCCTGGTACGCCGCCAGCGCGAATTGCTCCGCCGACTCCGCATCCTTCACGTCCGCCTTTTCCACCGCCTCCAGCCAGGCCTTGGTGCTCTCGCGAATCTGGTCCGAAACCGTGTCGCCGTAAGGGTGGCGCGAAATCAGGTAAGCCGTGATCAATTTCCGCTGCTGCGGATTCACCACCAGTGGCGCGAACGCCTGCGGCCCGGCACCGATGACTTCCGCCACCGCGAGTTCCAGCGAAGTCGAGGAACTGGGCGCGCCCGCGGCATATTGTTGCAAATACAAATCAAGCGCCGTCTCGAATTCATTCGTCTCCAATGCCAGTCGCGCCTCGCGCCCAATGCTCGCCTCCGCCAACCCCGCTGTGTCCGCAAAACCCTGGCTCACGAACACGCGCACCTGTTGATAGTATTCACGCGCCTTCTTCGCGTCCTCCTTTTCCCACGAACGGCCCAGCATGTAAGCCGCCCACACCGATTTATAATGGCGCTCCTCCGCCGGACGATTCAGCAAATGCTCCCACGACTGCCGCGCCACGCTCTTGTCGGTCACGCCGGGATTGTTCCACTCCCTCGCGCCTTCAAAATAATCCGCGAATTCTCCCGGCAATCCGTCAACCACTGCGAGCGAGGGAAACGTCGATTTCGGTGCTAGGTCCGGTGCATCCGCTTCTGTTTGAGAAATGGGCGCTTCCGTGAAACTCTGCAACTTCGCCCTCTGCTCGCCATGACCCAGAACAATTCGCTCCACCTCATTCGACAATTTGCCCGCTGCGTTCAACGCCGCGCGCAAATCCGCGAGTTCCGCCTGAAGCGTGTCCTCCGCGTAACTGTTCGTGGAAACCACCGCGCGCACGGACGTGGCACTCGCTGGAATGCGATCCAGTTGCTCGTAAAAATCCGCGATCGGCGCGACCAGCACCGCGGCATCACCGCGATCGAGCATGTTATTGGGAAACCACGGCCCGCAAGCCAATGAGGAATACGCGCCGATCAACATCACGGCTATGGCTCCCCAACGTAGCGCAGAGTTGCACTCTGCTGTATCGCAGGTTTTTAATCTGCGAGGCGAGGAATATCCGGGGGATTGTTGTCGTTTGAACGTTCTGCCGAATGCAATTCGGCGATACAGCAGATTAAAAATCTGCGCTACGGTATTTTCACTGTCTTGTCCGCGAAGATTATTTTTTATCCACGCGAACTTCAGAGCCATCCTTTTTGCTTTCAATCTGCACCTCACACTCTCTATCAAACCGCAGCCATCCGACGGTTTGCTTTTCGCCGGCCGCAAGGCGGTCGGGCTGCGATTGTTTTTGAAATGTTATCGAGGAAGGTCCCGCGTTCAGCGTATTGAAGCCATGCAAACCGTCAGCTGCAATCAACCGGGCCCCGCCCACGCGGGACCAGCGGACTTCCACGACGAGCCGTGAGGAAAGATCGAGTTCGCCGTCATTAACGAGATTGATTTCCACCAACCCCTTCTCGACCGGGCGCGCTTCGCCCCGAAAACTCTCTCGTGGGAAACGCGAGCCGACTATGGCACCGAGCGTTTCCCAATGCCAGTTAAAGTTATCCACAATCGTCGGCAATCGATACCAGATGATTCCGCGCAAGGTTGACGGGCCATTGGTGCTCCAGGTCTGAACCAGCCGCGCCATTTCCACCGGATCGGCGCGCACTTCGCGCACCTGCACCCCCGCCGGCCACGACTTGCTGGGGCTCTCCGCCGAAAGCCCAACGAACTTTCCGGCCTGGTCGAACGCCAGCAAATAACCATACGTCGGCAACGCCACGCGAAACGGCACGCCGATCTGGCCGGCTTGCTCCACCGCCCGTTGCGCCGCCGCCGGATCGCACAATGTAAACGGCGCCTCGATATTCTTCGGCCGCTCCAGCGAATGCACCTGCAGAACGTAACCATCCGTTGCGTCCGCCAATTTTTTAAACGCCGGCTCCTTCACCCAGCTCGGCAGCACCGTGATCGTCAGCGGCGTCGGCACAATCTTTTTCCGCAGCGCCTCCACCCAGACGCGGTAACCCTCCAACTTCGAAGCCGCGCAATCGAAATCGATTTGAAATTCGCTCGCCGCAATTCCATTCGAACGCGCCTCGGCCAGGAACGCCGTCGCGAGCTGCGCCAGCAAACCTGTCAGCCGATCATCCGCCGCGAACGGCCCGGCATAGCCGCCGACGCGCAACGCGATGCCGACGGGCCGATGTGTCGCCGCGAGCGCCGCATAATCCAAACGCACCGGCACCACTTCCGGTTTCGCGCCGTGCCACACGATTTCCGCCCGCAGCGCCACGAGATTGGAAAACGCCGCGCCATGATTCGTGACGGCTTCAACGACGGGCTCATTCCAAACCCGTTGCCACACATACGCGTCCTGTGGCAGCGCCGCCGCCGCAACGCGCACAGTATTTGCAATCACGCCGAGAGCGAACAAAAGGCGGGTAAAACCTTGTCGAAAATTCACGAACAATCTTCCTTTCGCGAAAACCTTCTGTAGTTGGTAGGGCGTGCCGCTCCGCGCGCGCCGCATATTGCTAACCAGCGCGCCCTGGTTCGCCACGGCGGCGCGCACGGAGTGACGCGCCCCACCACCATACGCATTTTTGTTATTCGCTCTACGCCGAAACATGCCCCGCAAAATGCAGCAACTCCAGAATACTGCTTCGCAACTGGAGAAATCCCGCGCTGCTGCGGTCGCGCGGCCGTTCCAGGTCCACCGGAATGACCCGCTCGATTCGGCCGGGTCGCGCGCTCATGAGCACAATCGAGTCGCTCATGTAAATCGCTTCGTCAATGTCGTGCGTCACCAGCAGCATCGTGGTTCGGCGCGCCTGCCACAGGCGCAGCACTTCATCCTGCATTCGCATGCGGGTAAAAGCATCCAACGCCCCCAACGGTTCATCGAGCAGGAGAATTTCCGGATGATTGATCATCGCGCGCGCGAGCGCGGCCCGTTGCGCCATGCCGCCGGAAAGATGGTGCGGATAACTGTCTTTGAATTCCTCCAGACCCACCAGCCGGATAAATTCATCCACTTCAGGTTTTTTCTCTTTGAGCACGCCGCGGGCGACCAGGCCGGACTCCACATTGCGCCGCACCGTCAGCCAGGGAAACAGGTTGGGATCTTGAAAAACCAACCCCCGGCTAGCGCTGGGCCCCGTGATTTTTTCCGCGCCTACAAACAGCTCCCCCGCGCTGGGCGAGTCGAGACCGGCAATCAAACGCAGCAGCGTCGATTTTCCACACCCGCTCGGGCCGATCAATGAGATGAATTGGCCGGCACCCACTTCGAGTGACGCCGCGTGCAAGGCGGGCAAAGCCGAACCGTCGGCCGCGGTGAACTGTTTGCTGACATTGCGCGCCAGCAATGCGGAACCTCCCGCAGTCAGGCCGGTCGTCACCATTTGATCGTCCCTTTCTGCCAGACGAGCACGCGGTCACGCATCCAGAAAAGCGCCGTCATGACCGACGAGAAAAAAATCGCCATGATCACCAGCGCGGCGTAAACCTTGCCGTATTCCGCCCATTCCTTCGACCAACTTAAATACCAGCCGAGACCCGATTTCACACCGACCGTTTCAGCCACGATCAGGGTCAAAAACGCCGTTCCCAATCCCATGAAAAGCCCCAGAAAAATGTTCGGTAACGCTGCCGGAATGGCCACGCGAAAGATGAGATACGCGCGGCTCGCTCCGAACGTCCGCGCGACGTCGAGATAGGAAGCCCGCGTGTTGGAAATGCCGGACGCGGTCAGCATGGTCACCGGAAACCAAACGGCGAGCGCGATGATTCCGATGGCCGACAACATGGCCGAGGGAGAAAGCACCAGGGCCAACGGAATCCAGGCGGTCGCCGGAATGGGGCCGATCACTTTGAGAACCGGCATCCCCCAGTAGCGCGCGCGGTTGAACCAGCCAATGCAAACGCCGGAAACCAATCCCACCAGCACGCCCAGCGCATACCCGCTCACGAGCAAAACGAGTGAATGCCACGTGCTGTCCCACAGCATGGCGCGATTATCGATGATCGTGCGCAACACCCGCGCCGGGCTGGGAAAATAGGGCAGGGGCAACAGACGCCAGCCCGTCGTGATCACTTCGAGACCGGTCATGAGAAGAATCGCCATGCTGACAATGGGCGCAGTTTCCCGCAGCCAGGAACGCAGTCGGATCAATGGCAATTGCAGCCCGCAGCCCAACAAACCCAACACCAAAAGACCCGCGAGAAAAAAAGTGTAGGTGCGTGTTTCTTGAACCGGCTCCGACCGCGATATGAGCTGGTGCAAAACCAGCGCCAGCGCGGCGGAGAGCGGCGCACTCAGCGTCGGGATCCACGCGACCGCCGGCGCGGAAGGGGGCGCCACGGATTGCGCATCCGTTTTCTCCGGCGCGCTGACCGTCGGTGTTGGACGAAGCTGAGTTGTCACGCCGGCTAGTTGATGATGCTGGAGAGGTCCCCGCAACAAGATTCTGCAAGCATCGGCGCACCCTGCGTGGCTAATTCATGCGCGACGATTTCACCGTGATTGGCGGGGATCTGTCCGCCCGCAACCGTTTCCACCTGTTGCGCCTTCAACCAGTCGTCGGTCACGCCCTCAAACTCCACAAAAACGCGTTTCGTGAGTTCGGCGATGTTGGTCGTGGCGCTCAATATGCCCACATCCATCATGTCCTGCGCGGCGCTGCCAATCGCGTCACGCCCGCCGGTGACGCTGGGAATGTAACGCAAGGCACCGAGCACTTTTGCGTTCAGTTCGGGATTGGAAGACAGATATCCTTTTTCTACGGAAAGAAGGGCGGCGGCGCGCGGGTTGTTTTCCACCCATTTCGCTCCTTTAAGAATTGCGCGGACAGCCGAGCCGCATTGCTCACGGTTGCTCGTCGCAAACGTCCCGTTCACCATGATATTGCAGCAATATTCATTGGCGTAATGCGGATCCACCCCGAGGTCGGCAATATTCTGCACCTTCTCTTCCGCCAACAGCAGCGAACCGATCGGTTCCGCGGTGGCCACGGCGTCCACCTCTCCCTTTTGGAGTGCCAACCCCAGTTCACCCGAAGGAAAGACGCGCCATTCCACCCCCGTCCGGGGATCGATCTTGTTTCTGCCCAACACCCGATTGGCAAAAATAAACGGAGGCGTGCCCATGCCCGGCACTCCGATTTTTTTCCCGCGAAGATCGGCCACTGTTTTAATGGGGCCATTGGGAGGCGCCTGGATTCGCAGGCAGCCTTTGTGTACGCCGGCTGCCATTTTCGCGTCCAGACCTTCTTCAATCGGTTTGAGGAACATCACGACCGGTTGTTGCCCCATATGGATTTTACCCAGGCCCAGTAAATCCTTGAATTGGGTCCATTCACATCTCACCAATTCAACCTCTAGTTTCTCCGCGTCGAAATATCCCTTTTCTTTCGCGATATAAATGGGCGCCTCACAGGTGAGCCCCATATATCCCACCACGATTTTTTTACGTGCCGCCGCCCCTGCGGGCGCGGGCACGGAATCCGACGCCTTTTTGCAACCCGCCAGTGCCAGCGAGGCGAGCGGCAGGCTCAAAAGAAAATCCTTCCGGGACATCCTTAAATTCATGATGCGCGAACCTACTCGTTCCCCGATTGAGGGAAAACAAAAATCCGCGGCGGATGGTTCCGCGGGTGTGCTTGAAATCCCGTGGGGCTCTTTCGTAAAGCTACGATCATCGCGGAGTGACGTCTGGCAAAAGTTCGGGGCGCCGGTCTCCGACCCGGCGCGAACATTATATTCCTCACTCGCGGAAAGTTTTTCCGCATTGAACGCGAACCGGCAACGATTTGACATCCGTGCTATAACCAAACCAAGGAAGGAGGCAAAGGAACCAGTGGAAACAGTGAACGAGTTGAGCCGGCCGGCGACCAGTCGACGCGATAGCGGCGTGAAGTCCCAGGAACCAGCGCCCGTCGTGCTGGATTCATCATCGCAAGCACCTGATTATCAACCTCCGTCGTGCCCGATCGTGCCGGATCGTAGGTGGGTGTGGTGACCATGACGGCGACTTTTAAGATTGTCATTTCAGCGCATTTTCACATTATGTGAGTGAAGGGGCCAAATATGAAAACTACTTTTCTGATCGTTGCCGTCATTGGATGCGTCGCGCTCGGTATTTTCGGGTTCGAAGAATCCAAAAAGCTGCAGGCGCAAAGCAGCGAACTCGCCGCGACCAAACAACAGGTCGCAGGGCTCGAAGCCGAGTTGAGGCAAAAGGAGGAGGCCATCGAAAACGCCAAATCCATCGAGGCCAAGTCAAGGGTTCTTCAGCAAACCCTCTCCGAGAGCACCACTGCCGCCGTGGCCGAGATCAAAAAATCCGAAAAATTGCAGCAGTCGCTGGACGAAGCCAAGACCAACAACCCCATGCACGCCGTGGCGAACATGTTAAAGGATCCGAAGATGCGCGAAATGATGAAGTCGCAGCAAAAGATGGCGGTGGGTCCCATCATCGAGAAGCAATATGCCGATTTGATCAAGCAACTCAATCTGACCCCTGAACAATCGGCGGCTTTCAAGGATCTCATCACCAAGAAAATGCTCGTCGGCACCGACGTCGGGCTATCGATGATGGATGACAGCCTCGATGCCTCGCAACGCGCGGATATGACCAAACAACTCAAAGCTCAGACCGACGCGATGGATGCGGAAATGAAACAGTTCCTGGGCGACGACAATTACCAGGCTTATCAAACGTATGAAAAAATGGTGCCGGACCGGATGGCCGTGAGCCAGTTCAGTGATCAAATGGCCGGCTCAGGAACCGCGCTTACTCCCGAGCAACAAAGTCAAATGGTTCAGGCACTGAGCGACGCGCGGAATAATTTCACCTGGACTTCCGGTTTGAACCAGCCGAACCCCGGCGCCAACGGCGATATCGCCAGCCTGCTCACCGACGACAACATCGCCAAGTTCACGGCTGAACGCGAACAGTTCGACGCGCAATTCCTCCTGAAGGCCCAGCAGTTTTTAACGCCGGACCAACTCGAGGCTTATAAGCAATCTCAAAATCAACAGCGCGAACTGCAGTTGATGGGTTTCAACATGGCCAGGCAGATGTACGGTATGGGAGGTCAAACGCCCGCCCCGAAGAGCCAATAAAACGCCGCGCTCGGGCGGCTGGAGTGTCGTTTTTGTAGGCAATGTTGTACTGCCAGCGCGTTTTAGGCTGTTGCGGGCAGCGGAATCGGCCGTTTCCCAAGCGATCCTTCTCCCTTCATGCCTCCCGACTCGTTCAACCCATACAAGCAGTAAGAGCCTTACATTCAACAGCATACGAATCATTTGTAAAGCGCTTTGTGCGGGCGCGGAACCCGGAGGCGCCCTTGAATTTCGGAGTTAAGAAATAATTAGATTCTCCGACAAATACACGGACGCAAAAACGCCTGATGGTCTGCGACGTGCTTTTTTCGTGCGGAAATGTAACAACTAGGCTCTTTTGAAAAGAAGAATGCATATTAATGAGCAACGCAACGACATGGGGCAATGAAGGACTCGCCAACAAGCCGGAAGAAAAGTTCGCCTCCGCGAGGAGAATGGCGCGGTTCCTTGTCTTCGTTCTTTTGTTCATCCTCGCCGCTTCTTCGCTGAATCTCCTGCAGCATACTGCGGTGCTGGAAAAAATGGCCGACCGGGTCGAGAAAGTGGCCCGCTGGGTTTCGATTTTCGGAGCAGTGGGCGCGCTGGTCGGCACCGTGGCGTTGCTGGTTTTGTTATCCCGCTTTCGCGCCTGGCAGAATGAATGGACGGAACGAGTAAAAGACTTCGAAAAACTTTCCGCTGTCAGCCAGCAATCCCTGCAGTCGCAATTCATCGTCGAGCGGCAGTCCAAGGATCAGTCGGAGAAGCGGAACAAGGAACTGGCCGAGCGCAATGCCTTTCTGGAAGAAGAACTCGACAAGCGCAAGCGCTCCGAAAAAACTCTCCATGATCAACAGCGCGAACTGGCGCGGTCCCGGGACGTTTTGGAGGTCCACATCCGTGAGCGCACCCAGGCGATTGAAAAACTTCAGCATCGTTATGAATTGATCCTGAACTCCGCCGGTGAAGGCATCTGCGGTTTGGACGCGAACGGAAAGGCCACTTACGTCAATCCCGCCGCCACGCGCATGACCGGCTTCGATGCCAAGGAATTCCTGGGCCGCCCGGAGCATGAAATTTTCGGCGCCACAATTTTCGCGACGGGCAATGGCGCGGGCGGCAGCAAGTTGGAAGACCAAACGTTTCGCCGGCGGGACGGTTCGACGTTCATTGTGGAATTGGTCAAAACGCCAATTGTCGAAAACGAGCGCGAAGTCGGCGCGGTGCTGATCTTCAAGGATATCACCGCGCGCCGGAAGGCGGAAGAGGACCTCGCTCGCAAAGCGGATGAACTGGCGCGTTCCAACGCGGAACTGGAGCAGTTCGCCTTCGTGGCCTCGCACGATTTGCAGGAGCCGCTGCGAAAAATCCAGGCCTTTGGCGATCGCGTGAAAACGAAGTGCGAAAAGATCGATTTGGGCGAAGCGGGGGATTATTTGAACCGCATGCAAAATGCGGCGGCGCGAATGCAGACGTTGATTAATGATTTGCTCGCGTTCTCGCGCGTCATCCGCAGTTCGCAGCCGTTCGTCCCCGTGGATTTGGCCGCGGTGACCAGGGAAGTGCTGAACGATCTCGAAGTGCGCATCGAAAAGAATGGGGCGCGGGTCGATGTCGGCGAGCTGCCCAGCGTCAACGGCGACCCAACCCAAATACGTCAGTTGATGCAAAATCTTTTGAGCAACGCTTTGAAATTCCAGCCGCCCGGCAACCAACCCGTAGTCACCGTCAGGAGCCGCATCATTTCCGATTCGCCCGGCAAGGAAACCGCCACTGCGCCGGACGCAAATCCGATCTGGGAAATCAGCGTCCAGGACAACGGCATCGGTTTTGACGAAAAACATCTTGAGAAAATTTTCGCCGTCTTTCAACGATTGCATGGCCGCACGGAATACGAAGGCACGGGCATTGGCCTGGCCGTCTGCCGCCGAATTTTGGAACGCCACGGCGGGTCCATCACCGCGCGAAGCCAGCCGGCCAACGGCGCCACGTTTCTCTTTACCCTGCCATCCCGACCGGCCGCGCCGGAAAAAGCCGCATGACACCCACCGATTCCAATCCAAAGGCAAAAATCATTCTCATGGCCGAAGATGACGTGGATGATCGTTTGCTTGCGAAAGACGCGCTTGCTGAATCCGGATCGGAAGGCGAATTGCGGTTCGTGGATAACGGCGAGGAACTCCTGGACTATCTTCATCGGCGCGGGAAATTCGAAGCGCAGGCCGCGCCGCCGGGCTTGATCCTGCTCGATTTGAACATGCCGGTCAAAGACGGGCGCGAAGTGTTGCGCGAAATCAAATCGAATCCCGCGCTGCGGCGAATTCCCGTAGTCGTGCTCACCACATCCCACGCAGATACCGACATCGAATTGGTTTATCAATTGGGAGCAAATTCCTTCATCACCAAACCGGTGCGCTATGAACTGCTGGTGGAGGTGATGCGAATTCTCAGCCAGTACCGGCTCAAGACGGTGGAATTGCCGGCCTTAACGAAAATGACCTGTGCGTGAGGAAGAAACAATCCGGGTACTGCTCATTGAAGATGATGAAGATGATTTCATCATCACGCGCGATTTGCTGGCGGAAATTCCCGGCAAAAAGTTTTCGGTGGAATGGGTCAAGACGTATGAGCAAGGCCTCGCCATCATGGTGCTCAATCGGCACGACGTCTGCCTGCTGGATTACCGGCTCGGCGCGTACAACGGCGTGGAACTTCTGCGGGCCGCCGTGGCCGGCGGCTGCCAGTCGCCGGTTATTTTGCTGACCACTTCCGGCCATCAGAAAATCGACATGGAGGCGATGGAAGCGGGCGCCTCGGATTACCTGGTCAAAAGCGTGCTGGAGGCCAATTGGCTGGAGCGCAGCATTCGTTATGCAATCCAACGAAAGCGCGCGGCCGCCATTGCGGCATTTGAACAAGGGCGCCTGGCCGGATTCGGCGCGGAAGTCGGGTTGGCATTGACGGGCCGGGCTTCGCTGACGGCAATTCTGGACAAATGCGCAAAAGCGATGGTGCAGTACCTCAACGCGGAACTGGCGCAGATATTCACTTTCGATGCAAAAACGAACACGTTCGAAGCCGCCGCCACCGCGGGCGCGATCTTCGAGACGTATCCTTCGTTACCCCAGCTTCCCGCGATAAAGATTGATCCGGCACAAGCCGCCGCGGGAAAACCGATTGTGATCAGGCAGTTGCTCGGCGCGGAACGCATGATCAATGCGGAATGGATCAAGCGCGGCGGACTGGTCGCCTACGCGGCTTATCCCCTCGTGCTGGAGGAAAAATTGGTCGGGTTGATGTCGATTTTCACGCGCAATGCATTGTCTGAGCAGATCGGGGAAGAGATGCGTTCGGTCGCGAATGGTATTGCGCTGTGCATGGATCGTAAGCGGTCCGAGCAGGCGTTGGATGTGAGCGAGAGCAAATACCGATCGGTGATCGAAAGCATCAAGGAAGTCATTTTCCACCTGGACCCCGCCGGCAATTGGACGTTTCTGAATCCGGCGTGGAGCGCCATCACTGGTTTTCAAGTCAGCGATTCGCTGGGAAAATCATTTTTGGATTTTGTACCCGCGGAGGATCGCGAGCAAAACCGGGAGGTTTTTCTTCTGTTGACGAGCCGCCGGCAGGAGTACTTCCGCTATGAAACACGTTGTTTGACGAAGGAAAAAAAAGTGCGCTGGGTGGAAGTGGATATGCAGGCGATCATTGACCGCGAAGAGCGCGTCACCGGCGCTTTCGGCACCATTTCAGACATCACGGAACGGCATCTTTCGGAAATCAGGATTCAGCAACTGGCCGCCTTCCCGCGGGTGAATCCGAACCCCGTGCTGGAAATCAACGCGGAAGGCGCATTGACCTACGCCAATGACGCCGCGCGCAAGATGGCCAGGTCGCTCGGGAAAAGTGAATTGTTGACCATCATGCCGGCCGAGGCGATCTCCATCGCTCGCGAGTGCCTGGCCACCGGTCAAAAGAAGTTGCGTAATGAAGTGGTCATCAACGGATGCACTTTGAGCTGGTCGTTTTTTCCAGTCATCTCGAATCAGGTGGTTCATTGCTACGGCGCGGATGTCACCGAGGCACTGAATCTGGAAGCGCAATTCCGGCAGGCGCAAAAAATGGAATGCGTGGGCCAGCTTGCCGCCGGCGTGGCGCACGACATCAATAACGTCCTTACCATCGTGCAAGGCCACGCCGGTTTGTTGCTCGCGCGAGCCGCGGCGGAATCCGACAACGCGAAATCGTTGAAGCAAATTTCCAGCGCCGCGGAGCGCGCGACGCGGTTTATCAAGCAATTGCTGATGTTCAGCCGCAAGCAGGTCATCCAGACAACGGTGCTCGACCTCAACGCCGTGATTCACAATCTCGGCAGCATGTTGACGCGGATGCTCGGCGAGGACATCTCCCTCGAAATTATCAGCAACAGTGAAATCCCCAGCATCGAAGGCGACACGGGCATGATTGAGCAAATCATCATGAACCTCATTGTGAACGCGCGCGACGCCATGCCCAAAGGCGGAAAGCTGACGGTCGTTACTTCCTTCGCTGACATCGACGACGTTTATACGGTGCAACACACGGGCTCGCATCCGGGGAGATTTGTTTCGCTCACGGTGAAGGACACGGGATGCGGCATGGACCCAAAGACTTTGGAGCGCATTTTCGAGCCGTTTTTTACCACGAAAGCAGTGGGAAAAGGGACGGGACTGGGCCTGGCTACGGTTTATGGCATTGTGCGGCAGCACGGCGGTTGGGTGGATGTCCAAAGTGAACAGGGCCTGGGGACCACGTTTACCGTCTTCATTCCTGCCTCCGAACAGAAAACCGAGGCTCATATGGATTCGGCATCAGAGACTGATCACGTCACCGGTGGAAAAGAAAAAATTCTCGTGGTCGAAGACCAGGTTGAATTGCGCGAACTCGTTCGCGAAGTGTTGGCGGCGTATCACTACGATGTCTCGTTGGCGGCTTCCGGGCCGGAGGCATTGCGCGTCTGGCAGAGCGCCGGCGGACGATTTGATTTGCTGGTCACCGACATGATCATGCCGGGGGGGATGACCGGCCGCGAGTTGGGCGAGCAATTGCAATCGCAGAAACCGGGGCTGAAGATCATTTATACGAGCGGTTACAGCGCGGAACTGGTCGGCAAGGATTTGGGGCGCGACGGGACGACCTTTCTCGCCAAGCCATATCGTCCCAACCAATTGGCCCTGGTCGTCAGGCAATGCCTCGACAAAAAGCGGCCGGCAAACACCGAGCCGGTCAGGATTTCCGAGCCGGTGACGCGCGCTTAGGTTGGGATTTGCTGCATCAGCTCCTCCGCGGGATAGGTCCAGATTTCCGCCAGCGTGGGATGGTAGTGCGGCATCGCGGCGAGTTCATGAACCGTCATGCGCTTGTGCATGGCGGCGATGATTTCGTGAATGAGTTCCCCGCCGATCGGCCCCACGCACGCGCCGCCAATAATTTCACCCGTTTTCGGTTCCGCCAGCAATTTCACAAACCCATCTTTTGCCTCCATGATCAGCGATTTGCCGTGGTCATTGAACGGATATTTGGCGGTGAGATAGGGAACGTTGCGCACGTGCGCGCGTTTTTCCGTGAGGCCAACCGAGGCAATTTGCGGATCGGTAAAAACGACTTCGGTGACCAGGCGGTAATCCATCGTCTTCATCCGTCCGGATGAAACGATGTTGTGCGCGGCGACTTCGCCCTGCTGAACCGCTATGTGCACGATTTCGTGCAAACCGGTGCAATCACCCACGGCGTAAATGTGCGGCGCGCTGGTCTGCATCTGGTGATTGGTCACGATGCGACCGTATTCCAGTTCCAGGCCAATCTTATCCAGCGCGAGCGGCGCAATATTGGGGATTCTGCCGAGCGCAAAAAAGATTTCTTCCGCCAGCGCGCGAGTGGGTTCGCCACGATGCTCGAAAAAAACCTCCTTCAAACTTCCGAGCCGGCGGGCATCGGTGATTTTGGTGTCGGTATAAACCGTGATGCCTTCGCGGCGAAAAACTTCCTCGACGACAACGGCAGCGTCGGAATCCATTTCGTGCAACACATGCGGACTGCGTTGAATCACGGTAACCTTTACGCCAAAGCGCGCGAAGAATTGCGCAAACTCGAGCGCGACCGCGCCGCCGCCGAGCACAATGATGGAGCGGGGCAGGCGGGTCAGTTGCAGCGCCGAGTCGCTCGTCAAGTAGCCGACTTCGGACAGTTGGGGCAGGGGTGAAGACGCCACCGCAGAACCCGTGGCCAGCACAAAATGTTTTGCGGTGAGCGCGCGGCCGTTGCTGAGGCTGACGGTGTGCAAGTCCGTGAAACGGGCTGTGGCGCGAATGAGTTCAAATTTTCCGGCGGTGAGCTGTTGAGCGCGATAATCGGCGAATTCCTTCACCATCGCGTTCTTGCGAGCCATGACCCTGGCGAAATCAAAATTGACGTCGGCACGAATTCCCCACGGCTCCGAATGGGTCGCGAGATGCATCACTTCGGCGGCATACAGAAGCGCTTTCGTGGGCATGCAACCGCGGAGGATGCAGAGCCCTCCCAATTCGCTCCCGCCTTCGATCACCGCGGTTTTGAGACCCGCTGCGGCAGTGGAACGAGCGGCGGCATAACCACCGCTGCCGCCGCCGATCACCGCAACTTCAAAATCATAATTCTCGTTCGACTTCACGGCAGGACGATAGACGAGGAAGGTGCGGCTTACAACGATGCAAAAAAAAGACGCGCTGCGCGCGCGTCTTTGTGAGTGAATTGAATTTTGCCGGCTTATTGGCCGTCGCGACCATCGCGGTGTCCGTCGCCACCGTCGCGCGGCGGGGCGGCCGGAGTTGCGGGACGGGCTGGCTCTGCCGGCCTCACCGCAGGTTTTTCAGCGGGAGCCTGAGTCGGCGGGCGGACGCCATCGCGGCCGGTCGGCGGCAACGGTCGTTCTGCCGGAGCGGTGGGGTGCGCGGGGGCGTGGGAACTTCCCGGCGCGGTTCAACCGGCGACACCGGTTTGGGAACTTCCTGCGGATGAACCGGAGTCACGTCGCGATGCGCAGGTTGGACCGGGCGAACTTCATCCCGCCCTGTGGGAGGCAACGGACGTTGTTCCGGCGTCTGTGGCCGTTGCGCGGGCTTCGTTTCCGCCGGCTTTGCCGGTTGTTGTTCTGGTTGCCGATTTTCGGGCTGCTGGTAATTTCGCTGTTGCTCGCGGCCGGTCGGCGCCGGCGTCGTCTCACGTTTGGGTTGTTCGTTGGGGCGCTGAGCTTCGCGTGGTTGATTGCCATCGCGGCGAACGCTCTCTGGTTGACGTGTTTCGCGAACGACATCGTGGACCGGACGAGGTGTGACATCGCGACCCGTCGCGCGTTTAATGGGATCGATGCCCGGCCCGCGATTTTCAAAGACCGTGCGTTGGTGACCGCCAAAATCAACGGTTTGACGGCTGAAATTATTTACCACCTTCGTCCGATTGATGATCGTGGTGTTATTCACGATTAAATCGCGCCGGCTGCCGAAATGATCCTGAAAATGATGCACATCGCAGAAGGTGAAGAACGAAGCGCTGAGGACAGCGCGTCCGGGCCCGCACGGCGCCCAGCCAATGTAATCGTCGCTGTATCTCCAGGTCACCCACGCCGGCGCCCATTCCGTGCTGGGAATCCATACCCAGCCGACTTGAGGAGCGTTATACCAGGAACCGTAATGATAGCAGGCCCAGCCCCAGGGTTCGTCGCTCGCCCAATACCAGCCTGCATCGGTCCATTCCCAATGACCGACTGTGTAAGGCTGCCAGTCGGCGGCAATGTCTCGCGGGTGCCAGCAACGGCCATAGGAGCCGACGTCGACCCACGCGCCGTACGGTTGCAATGGTTGGTTAAAATCGGAAGCTGAATTGATTTGGATATCGACATTGGGGGTTTCAATACTTGCCGAAACGCCCACGCCGACCTGGGCGCGGACAATATCAGGACTCGACCCCACCACGGCTGCGCAGGCGATTAAGACGACTATCATGCGCTGTTTCATAACATCCTTTGGTTAGTGATTTTGTGGCAAGCCGATGGTGGAAATGCGTGCTGGAAACACACACTCCTAGCTCCTCAAAAGCCCCCTCGGCTTACAATTTATGACGGGCTAATATCGGTTCGCCTAAAGGAGTTTGCATGGTGGGAAAAATGCCCAGCCCCCTTTTCCAGTTTTGATTTGTAGAAACGGGCAGTTGGGGCAACTTATGCATATGACGCATATGACGACGAAATGGACTCTTGCTGCGGGTTTGGCAGCGGCGCTGGTGCTCGTGGGCTGCGATACGATTCCGCCCGGCGCCGAGCGCGGGCCGCACAACACCATGGCTTATAATGTCCTGGTGGAAGCTTCGGCGCCCGGTGCGCGCATTGAAGTGAATGGCCAGGACGTGGGCGAGGCTCCGGTCCACATCAAGATCTTCGGCGATCCGGATGGGACGTTTCATGATTTTGGATCTTACTATTACGTGGTCAAAGCGCTGCCACTGACGACCAATCAATTTGCTCAAGTGCGGGTGTTCCGCACGGGCCATCTGCTGACTCCGGAAGATCACATCCCGGCGAAGATTTCTTTCGATATGAATCAACCTCCGCCGTATCCGCCGAACGGTCCAGCCTACCCGCCGCCGGCTTATGGCGCGCCCTATCCTTATTACGGGCCATACTATTACGGACCGAGCGTGCGGTTTTATTATGGGCCGGGCTATTACCATGGGCACTGGTGACTAAAGTTCCACCTCAACCACATCCACAAGCTGCGTGCGTTTGGACGCGGGAAGCTCGATGGTGACGGCTCCATCCGAGTAGGAATACTTCAATGAGGACCCGTCGCGGAGGAGTTTGACCGACGTGGGTTTGGAGACGCCTTTCAATGTCAGTGTTTCATCTTTGGCAGGCAACAAATCCTCTTCGTAAGAGCCGCCCTTTCTGAATGACGGCGCCGCAAAGAGATAGCGGGCATGGTTGGATGCGACGGCGGGAACGGAGGCTGATTCGGCCGGTGGCAAGGGCTTGGTTCCTTTGACGGCTGCGGCGTTCTGTTTCATCCAATCACCGACGATCGCCATGTTCTGGTAAATGGCGTCGACAAATTCCCCGTCACGCGTCGGGCCGACGCCCAGCAAATAATTGACGCCGAGTGAGCGCGATTTGGTGAATTGCCCGAGCACAAATCCCGGCGCGCGAAAGGGCGCGTTGTCCACATGCGGCCAAAACGCGGTCCACGTATTGCAAAATTCCGCCCAACCGGTCACCGGCTTGTCGGTGCCCAGCGTCCGTTCGTAGGTGAGGAAATCTCCGTGCCCGTGCAGTCGCGGGTTGATGACGATGCCGGGTTGCAACTGGCGAATTTCCTCCTGCGTGATGCACCGCGCGCCATTCGGCGTCGGCGGTTTGCCGTCAAACCACAGCAAATCGATTTTGCCGTAGCGCGTGAGCAATTCGGTGACCTGGCCGCGGACCATTTCGTCGTAGGCCTTTTGGTGCGCCGCCAATTCGGCGGCGGTATGCGTGTTGGTGCGCGGTTTCAAATCCGCATCGAGCGGCGGGAATTCCGGATTCTTTTTCGCGCCGCCGCCATACATGAAATTTTTGAAATCCTTTTCGAAATACCAATTCGGGGGTGAATAGTAGAAGCCGACTTTCAATCCGTTTTTGCGGCAGGCTTCCACGTAAGGCATGAGCAAATCCTTTCCGTCCATGTAATTCTTCGTGTCGAAATTTCCATAGGCGCTCGGCCACATCGCGAAACCCTCGTGATGACGCGTGGTCAGCACCACGTATTCAAACCCCGCCGCCTTCGCCGCTTTCAGCCATTTGTCCGGGTCATATTTCTGGGGATCAAAATCCTTGGCCATTTCCCAATATTGATTGGGCGTGATGGGATTTGGTTTGCCATTCAGGTTGTAATCGCCTTCACGAATGATGCGCTCGCGTTCGGCGGGATCGGTGATGCGCTTTTGCGCCAGCGCGCGCCCGGGAATCATCGGCCAGGAAATATTCATCGCCTTGACGGACGCGATGCCCCAATGGATGAACAAGCCGAGCCCGGCATCGGGATACCATTGCGCGTCCGGATGCTGCGTGTGGGTGGTGGCGGTTTCCTTTTCCACGCCGATATCGCCGTGTTCATCCTTGACCGTCGCTTTGTCAGTGCTTTCGGCAGCAATCAGGTTTGATGTGAGGAGTGTACACGCGATCGCGCTCGCGAAGATGTAGGGTTTTAGCATATTCGTATCGTGGGACGAGAATGGTCGGAGAATTGTTTCAGAAATTTGAAAAACTGAACGAATGTTCTAGCGGAACTGCTCGAGCCACGTGATCTGCGGCCATTCTTCTACGGGAGTGTTTTCCTGAGGTTCACCCGACGTGCTGCGGCCGTTGACGATGTCATCGCGCATGAGATGGCCGAGGCGTTGGACTACATCCGGGTGATCCGCCAACACGTTGGTTTTTTCGGCGGGATCGGCGGCCAAATCGAACAATTGAAAGGGCGGCAGGCGGGTGGTTTTATCCTTGCCCGGGCGCGGATAACTCCATCCGCCGGAATCGGGACAGAACGCGAGCTTCCATTGCCCCTGGCGGATCGCGAACGAACCATTGCTGGAACTCTCCACCAGCGTGTCGCGTTGCCCCGGGCCCCGGCCGAGCAAGGGTGGAAGAAACGAAATGCTGTCCTCGGCGGCATTTTCGGGGAGCTGGATGCTAAGCAAATCCGCGCAAGTTGCCATGAAATCGCCGAGGCAGATAAAATCATTATTCCGCGAATCACGCGGCACGCGCGCGGGCCAGCGGATGATTAACGGAACGCGATGCCCGCCATCAAAAATATCCCCTTTGCAACCGCGCCGGCCATCGCTCGGATCGTGACCGTGAGCCATGAGATAAGGAAGGTCGGCTTCCGGCGAGCAACCGTTCTCACTAGTGAAAGCAACGAGCGTATCTTTGGCAAGGCCGTTGCGTTTCAATGCGTCCAGGACTTCACCCACGCACGCGTCGCTTTCCGTCACGTAATCGGCGTAAAAATTCAACCCGCTTTTGCCGAGCCATTCGACGGACGGCGAGATGGGCGTGTGCGGGCTGGGCAAGGCCAGGCACAGGAAAAACGGTTTGCCGGTCTTCGCCGCCGCGGCGTGCTCGAGGTATTCGACAGCGCGTTTGGTGAAGGTGGGCAATACGTCCTCAGCGTTAAAGTCCGGCGCCTGAGGGCCGGCCCGCGTGCGCTTGCCATTTCGGCCCGTCAGAAAACCGTTGTTGAGTGTGGGCTGCGCCATGACGTGATCGTTCTCGAGGTACGTGTAGGGCGGCATGTCGAGCGAGGCGCTGATGCCGAAGAACTCGTCGAACCCAAGCGTCACGGGCGCGCGGCCGAGCGGTTGGGTGAAATCGATTCCGAACGCGGCGTTCGCGTTGCGATTGGTGGACGCCATTTCGTCCTCGCCCAGGTCGATTTGCATGGGGGCGCCTGGTTTGCGCGCCCAATCCAATCCCAAATGCCACGTGCCAATGAAAGTTGTCTGGTAGCCCTGGTTGTGCAGCATCTGGGCGACCGTCAGGCGATCCTCTTCAATCAACGGTTTGCTGAATCCGCCGAGCACGCCGCTCTTTAATCGCGAACGCCAATTATATCTTCCCGTCAGAATGTTGTAGCGCGAGGGCGTGGAAACGGCGGAGGACGAGTGCGCCTCCGTGAACGTCATGCCTTCGGTGGCAAACTGGCGCAAGTGCGGGGTTTTTATTTTGCCCAGCGGATTCAGCGCGTCCACATCGCCATATCCGAGATCATCCATTAAAATGTAAACGATGTTGGGGCGATTGTTTTCTTTGGACTTTTGGGCGCGGGGTTGCGTCTTGCAGCCGGACAGAACGAGAAGGCAAATCGCGAGAATCCCGGTGAGGTGGAAAAGTTGTTTCCTCATGATTTTCTCGAGGTTCATGCGGGCTTGAGCGGGAGTATTTTGAGGGGGCAATGGGTTGTCGAGTCCGGATTTAAAAGCGGCACCTGGACATGGAGACCCCCTTGGTTTGATTTACTTTGATTGGGTGTGATTCATTTGGGACGCGGAGGGTGTTCTTTAAAGGTGAATCAAAGTGATGAGCGGTCAGATGAGTTATCCTCTGAGCTCCGCGGTTTTTCGCTTCCTTGTTCATACCCTTTCGCCCTCCTTCTGCGAGTGTTATAGCACGGGTGTCAACGGGTGATCGATCGGGCAGCAGGCTCACGCAACTAAAGGTAGCGCAGCCGTCCCGGCTGCGAGTTTCGGCGGCGTCTCGCCGCCGGACGATTTCCATACAATGAGATGATAATGGATCCGGCACCGAGATCCGCCTTCGCCAAGGCTACGACGGGACAGGCGGTGCCGTAACTCGCAGGCGAGGAGGCATGGGGCAAGGACATGGGTGAGGGTTAAGGCAAGGACATAGGTGAGGGTGAAGAAGCGGAGTCTGAGGTTTTGGTCCATCGAGCCGGGCGCATACCGCCGGGATCAGTGTCGTACATCAAGCCGATGAGATGGCGCATGAAATAAACTTCATGCACGCCCGCAGCCACCGGCTTGAAGCCTACCCGTTCTCCGCCAAAAGCGCGGCCGATGACCCGCAGACGTCCGCGCCAACGAACATGACCGCTGGCAGTGACTCGACTGGTGGGCCAACGCCGCGGATACTGGAGTTCACGCCGAGGCGCACGAAAAGGCCGCCGGCTTTTGCGATAAAGAGAAGCGGGCCCTTGCTGCCCCAGTGCTTCATGAGGCCGGTCATAGTTGTAGTAATGGACCCAGCGCGTGGTGCGCCACTGTTGAGCACGCGGGTTGGCCGCAGGGGGCCGGGCTACTTCGGCTTTGTAAACACGATGCATTTGTTCATGGGCTCCGTTGTCCTGCGGGCGGCCCCGACCTGTAAATTCCACCTGGATGCCCAAGCGCAACCACCAGGCCGACAACCGCGATAGCTCTAAGGCGCCTTCGCCAGCGAAGGGCGAGCCATGATCCACCCGGATGATGGTGGGTTGGCCATAGCGGATAAAAATTCGCTGCAAATACTGGCATACCGGCTCGTGTTGATAGCGGAGCAGGCCGATACCCAGGATAAAACGGCTGCATAGATCGCGCACGGTCAAGGGATCCACCCGTTGACCATTGCGAGTACGGAACCAGCCTTTGAAGTCGATCGTCCAAACCTCGTTGGGTCGTTGCGGAACCGTCAACGGGGTACGGGGCACTTTTGGGCCGCGCCGAGATCGGATTAGACGGCGTCGCGTCAAGCCCAGCCGCTTCAAACACTCGGTGATCGTGCGCCTTTTGGGAAGGCGGGCACGTGGGTGCTGTTGCTGCAAACGTGCATAAATCTTTTTCGCACCCCAAGAGGAATGTTGTCGGCGAATTTGCGCGATCGCCTCGACCCAGCGGGGAGCCGTACGACTGGGAGAGTGTCGCGGACGGCGAGAACGATCACCCAGCCCGGCACCACCCAGACGACGGAATCGGTTCAGCCATTTGAAACCGGTTTTTTGACTGATCCCAAACTCAGCACACAGTTCAGCTACCGGCTTGAAACCGCGCAGAGTGGAGAGAACAAAGCGCTCACGCGCTTCCAATAGAGAAGAAGTCTTCCACGGCATGACCGCCAAAAGCCCCCAAGGAAACTATATCACCCTCACCTATGTCCATGCTCTAACCCTCACCCATGTCCTTGCCCCATGCCAGGACGCCTGCGCTACAAGGGGAATTAGATGCGTGAGCCCTGGATCGGGCAGGGCAGACGCATCTAAAATTCAACGATCCTGAAAAGAGAACTGGGGGGATTGAGTTCGACGGCATTGCAAAGACGGAGAGCTTGGGGATTTCTGATTCAAGATCACCCTTACTCCCTGATAAAAACAAGAAACGGAAAACGAACTCCCCCATTTGAATCGCGGCAAATGGGGGAGTTCAAATTTTAAAGCGAACCATTTTGCTGTCGAGCCAAAAATGCAGCAGCCAGAAATGCTGCGGGAATACTTTCTAAAATTATGCTACGGGAATAATTGCTATAATTTAGAGCGTTTCCATAAATGCTGTAGCGGTGTGTTGTTGGTGGTGTGAACAGCGGTCTTTTTGATTTTTGGCTTCGTTTCGGCTCAGTCACAGGATTTATCAAACCTGCTCCTTCACCGAAGCCTTGCCAAAAATCAAAAATCCTCGCTGCACACCGCTACATCATTTCTGTCAACGCTCTAGATGCGTCTGACCTGCTCAGGCGGGTGCGATTGAAATTGAGGATCGTTTGGCAGGGAGGTGGTTAAGTTTGAAGCTATTCGCTGGTGAATATGAGCCGAAAACCCCTCAGCCCGCCTCGTTTAGCGGGGAGAGAACCAAGACAACTCGCGCATCGAATCCGTGAACCGGAGCGCGGCTGTGCTGAAAGCCAGCCCGCAGCCTATTCGAAAGTGCTGCGGCTGGTCCGCGACACAGCCGCGCGCCGGTTCAGGGGCAGGGAGACGGAATCGCGCCGCGTCATTTGATCCTCCGTTAAAATCGCACCCGGCTCAGTTGCCTTGGAACTCGAATGGTCGGTGGTTTGAAACGGCGCTAATCAGTCGCAAATCGCCGCGTCCTCGTGCTCGATTTATTTTCGAAGAGGACGAGCACGAAAGTTGAGCGATTCGATGAAGGTTTTCCGAAACAAACTTTGATTTGAAAAAACTCCCCGAGCGCAAAGGAAAAATAGGACCATGCCTTTGACTGAAACTTGTTCCATTCACCTTTAGCACAGCTATTTCTTTGGTTGTATTGCTGTATCATGCGCCGGTTGAAGATATTCACGCGGATTGCAGTCTTCGGGGCTGGGCGCCAGGGGCGCGGTTCGGTGGGCTGTGCGGTTCGAGCCACTTCGTTGACCCTCAGTGTCGGTCAATACCGCCCAAGCAAGACCCTGGGAAAACCCGAAAAAGGCTATGAACAGAAAATTCGATTCGCACCATTTCCGGCGCATGAAATGGAGTCTTGTCACCCGACCGTTACCGCTGCTTGCCGCGCTTGCCACAATGGCTTTTGGCTTACTGTCCGCCGGCCCGGTTCGCGCGGCTGATATCACGTGGGACACTCCCACGCTTATCTCTGGAGACGCGGACGTCTCCACCACCGGTTCGCTGCTTTACGCCTATGTCTTCGGCGACGAGGGGGTGCTCTCGACGACGGTTAACGGTGTGGGGTTCGCACCTTTTGAGGTGCCTTTCAACACCAGTCCCCCTGTGACCGTGGGCAGCGTTTCCCTGGCCGTTAACACGCCAAATACATTTTACACCGCGAATACAGTTGCGGGATCCACATCGCCTCCCTTCATTGCCCTCTCGCTTCCTTACCAAAAGCTGCTGGCGAGCGGGGTTTCCATCTTTGAGCCCGATGGCACCCTGACGCTGACGCTGGGAGGACTGACCGAGGGGCAGGGATACATGGTGCAGTTCTGGTCAAACGACTCGGACCGGCTCTCCAACCGCATCGGCGAGACGATCTTTACGGCGGGAAATTCGGTCACGCTGGACAACAATAACCTGGATGATGAGGGAGGTGTGGGCCAATGGGTGACCGGGAGTTTCACGGCGGACGGCGCGACAGAGGTGCTTACTGCCGTGTCCTCGACTCCCGATACGGACTTTCCGGTGATCAGCGGCTTCGAGGTGCGGGAGGTGCCGGAGCCTTCTCCCATGGTTTTGCTGTTATGTGGAGCGGCGCTGGGGTGGCGTTGGCGGCTGGGGCGCAAGGTGTGAACCGACGCGCTTCCTTTAGGTGGTTCTTCAGGGAGGGGCCGGCTGTCCCGTTGCCAAAGCGACGGCAGCCTCGGAGACTTTTCGGCTTAGAACGAGGCCGGTCAATGTGGGGTTCACGGAGCCGACAGTGCAAAACAAACTTTGATCCGAACAAAACGCATTGGCGATTTTTTGAAAGCGGCCGTTCGTGTCCGTGACTGAGGTTAGCGGATTGGTTCCCATCCAAAGCGTTCCGGCTTCATGATAGGTGGTGCCCAAGCCGTCTCTGTCCTGGCTGACGATTTGCAGGTTGGCGGGGTTATTGCCGGCGAGTTGGCTGGCCAGACTGAGAATGGCAGCATCCATGGCGTTGGCCAGGGCATCCTCCGCCGCGGTGGTGGTCATTTGCACGTACGCGCGCGGTATTCCAAATTCATCATTTTCATAGGGGCTCAGATTGATCCAGCGGCCGTTGGAATTGGGAACGCTGCTGGTTTGATCGCCAAACAATTGTGAGACGCCGCGAAAGCCAAGGGAGATCCAGCCTGATTGTTGGTTGGCCAGGATGGCGTCAAGCTGGTCGATGTCGGGGATCATGGAGTAGAGCAAGGCGTCCGAATTGCCGCCGGGATCGGCGGAAGCGGTAATCTGGACGTGGAATTTTCCGGCCGCGGTGGAACCGCGCAGCAACAGCGCGGCGGTCTGCAGGACATTGGGCAGGGTGGCTGCCGGATCCAGGGCGGACCGTTTAATTTTTACGAAAATATTGGAGCGCCAATGGGCCATGAGGTTGCGGCCCATCAATTCACCGGCGGGATTTCCCGGGCTGGTGGGAAAGGAGGCCAGTGCGAGGCGCGTGGATTCAATCGTTCCCATCGCCAGAATCACGGCGCAACCGGGCTTGATGGGCAGGGAGCGGGGCGCGCCGTTAGAGTTGGCATCGACACTGACGACTTTTCCGCCGCTGACATTCAGTTTGGTGACGTGGGTATTGGGAACGACGAATAGTCGCCGCTGGTCGTCGGGTTGGCCGGCGGCTGCGCGCACGGCATCAATCAGCAGTGTCGCGCTGCTGTATTTGTCGAAAGCAAAAAGACCCGAGGCGGGTGATTGTCCTTGCACCGCGAGGGGTGCGACTTCCACTGAATTCAGGTTGGGAACGGTGTTCGCGGTAATGACGGCCGCGATTTTTTGATTCAAAATATTGAACAGAGGGCCCTGGATGAATTCGGTGTCGTCGGTGACGCCCGTTTGTTGCTCCAGTAACGGGTAATTTTGATTGAGATATTGCGCGACCGTGGGGGGCCATTGGGCGAGGTCAGTGGACAACAGTCTTGGGCACCAGCCGCCCCAATAGAGCGACTTGCCACCAATGCAATAGGCCTGACCGATAAACGGCACATTTGCGCGCCAAGGCATTCCCCAAACCAAATCGCGGGCGAGGCCGGGATCGTTGGCGGGGTAAAGCGGGTCGGGGACGTTGAGTCCCACGTTGGGAAGGTTTTGAACGTGGGTGGAAACCAAAAATGGGCCGGCATCCAGGACCAGGACTTTTAAATTATTGGCTGCGCCCAGGCGGTAAATTTTATCGGCGCAATAGCCGCCGAACATTCCGGCCCCGATAATCACGGCGTCAAACGGGCGGGTGCTGTTGGCGGTGGCTTCGTCCCAGGTGTTGCAGACAAAGCGGCTGAGAACGTCAAGACCCAGCGTGGTGCGTTGGACGTCGGGAGGCGGTGTGACGGGTTGACCCGAATCGATCAGTCGGTTCAGCGGCATAGTGAATCCTTTTTTGAAAGCCCTACCCGCATTCAAATGCCGAGAGCGAGGATTTACAAGGACATATTTGCAGGGGCATCTAAATCGGGCGTGATTCGAAGTGGGTGAGGGATTGCCCTTCGATCGTTCTCGTCGTCGTCGTCGTCCTCGAATTTCCTTGGTTCCCGAGGGCACGATAACGACGACGAGGACGAGGACGAGGACGACGACGGGGATGAGGACGAGGACGATCGAAGGGGCAATCCCTCACCACTTTCAATCACTCCCGACGCATCTAAAGGCCGAGAGTCTGAGGTGGGGTGAGTGACCAAGGACAAAACACCCCATGTTCGGGGATTTTGTTTTCGTAAATACTTCCACCATGGCAACTAAAGCATCAACCAATCGGCACGCGCTCGGGCGCGTTTTTCAGTGGTGCGTCGGCACCGGGATGGCGGTGGTCATCTGTGGTTGCGCTTCGACTTACCGGCAGGGCGACGCGGCCAGCAGCAGTCTGAGCAAGGCGGGCACGGAAATCCGGGCGGAGAGCCAGGCCATTGATGTCACGCTCGCGAGTTTGGACAATCTGGTCAACAAACCGGGTCCCGACTTGAGGCCTCAGTATGCGCAATACAGCCATTCGCTCGATCGTTTGGTTGCCGCTTCCAAACGGGCGGAGAAATCGGCGGAGGAGGCGAAGCAAAAGAGCGCGGATTTCTTTGAGAGCTGGGACAAGAAAACCGCGGATATCAAATATGAGGCCGTCCGCGACCAAAGTGTGTCTCGAAAGACACAGGTGAGTGACGAATTCAATACAGTGAATTTACGTTATCGTGAAAATCAGGCGGTCATTGAGCCGTTGATTTCCTACCTGCAAGACATCCGCACCGCGCTCGGCACGGACCTCACGATGGGAGGGATTCAGTCCGTAAAAACTTTAGCGGATAACGCCGCGCAAAATGCACAAAAAGTCCAGACGGCGCTCGCGCGATTGTCCGATGAATTATACGATTCCGGTGCGCGCATGTCGTCGGTCGGACCGCGTGAGCAGCCGGTGGCTGAAGGCGGCGTGGGTGAATCCACGGAAACGGATCAACAGCGCGCGCAATCTTCCACGTTAAACCAATAGATATTTTCGAGGGTTATTCTTGAGCTGCGGCCGAGCGGTTTTCCCCCGTTCGGCCGCGGCGTTTTGATTGAGGACGGTTGTGTCTTCAAATGAGACGCAGCCTGTTTCTTCCTCAGGTTTCCGGCGAAATTTCCGGGTTGGCCTGTCCTATGCTTAAAGAGCTGCATGAAAGTAGCAGCCAAAGAAGAAGATCGTAAAGCTCTCGACTACTTCACTTCCCAAATCACGCCCGTGCAGTTGCGCGCGGTTGCGGTGCTGCAGTTGCGGCACGCGTTTCTGCTCGTGAGCATCACGGCGGTGGTGATGGCGCTGGTGCGCCTGGTGTTGGCGGATTGAGTAAATCGTAGTTTCGGTGTTTCGGCGTTGGACGCGCATAGGGCGCGGACCGCATTGGCTCGGGATAAAACAGTGAACGTAATAAACGTAGCGAATCCATTTTCGGCTTCCGTTGCCCAGAGCAGCAACCCTCAAAGCGACCGGCGCGAACGCTTCAAGAAGGTTTTCTTCGCCGTCCTCGCCGCCCACGTGCTCCTTTTTTTGGTGCTGTTGATCCAGGCGAGCCGGACCGGACAGGACACCAGCTCGGCGCCGTCCGAATCCGCCCTGGCGCTGATCCAGCGCTAGAGCGTTTCCATAAATGCTGTAGCGGTGTGTTGTTGGTGGTGTGAACAGCGGTCTTTTTGATTTTTGGCTTCCGCCTCCGCGAAGGCTACGGCGGGACAAGTCGTTTCGGCTCAGTCACAGGGTTTATCAAACCTGCTCCTTCACCGAAGCCTTGCCAAAAATCAAAAATCCTCGCTGCACACCGCTACATCATTTCTGTCAACGCTCTAAACTTAGCTGAAGCGGCTGCGGCGTTTGAGACGGGAAATCATCACGCCGGCGACGGTCGATTTCAAAAGCCGCTGCGCGCTGGCCAGCGCGTCATCGAGCGCGGCGCATTCTTCGAGTTCCTCTTCGTCGACAGGATCCTCATTTGACAACAGTTGAGCGGCGGCACAGCACTCCGCGCGCATGGCTTCAATTTGAAAGGCGACATGTGCCGCCCGGCCGATCGGTAAAATAGCTTTCGTTTTATTAACTCTCACGCTGGCAACATGACCTTCCGGCCAGCCACCGTCATTGAGAGGCTCGCTGATTCTGGGCTAGGTGTTTGTCTGACATTTCAAACCGCGAGGGAACATCCAACGTCCAACATGCTCAGTAAAAATCTTTTCCTGTCGCGAAGCGACACCAAGATATTAGCCAGCCACAAGGTGGTTGGTATGACGATGTTGGAGCTATGTCCTGAAAGGACATTGGAAAAGCACATCTTTTTCCACCGTCCTTTCAGGACGTGAGGTGACGCCGAGATTTCCAGCCACTGCGTGGCCGGCTAATTTCCGCCGTCGCTTCGCGACAAAAAATGGTTTCTATAAAGCATATCCAACATCCAACGCTTGATCACTTCCGGTTTTGGACGCGGTAAACGAGGTATAGTTCCTGCCCGACGCGTTTCATGGATTTGATCTGCAAACGCGTGGCTTCCTTGACGTTTTTCACGCCGATGCCGTCGGCCATGGTCGGCGCGCCGCGGCCGCCGAAGATGAGCGGGCAAAGGGTGAGATAGATTTCATCGACCAGGTTCTGGCGAATCAACGCCGTGTTCAGTTCGCCGCCGCCTTCGCAGAGCAGATTTTTCACCTGCCACTTCGTGCGCAGCCAATCGAAGGCGGCCCGGAAATCCATTTCGTCGTCACCGAAAATTTCCACGTCATCCGCCACGGCGCGCAAGCGTTTCAGGTTCCGCACGGACGCGCGCGCGGAAGTGAGGACGATGATGGGAGAAAAGCGATAGCGAAAGATATCTGATTTCGGGTTCAACGTCCCACGCCCGCTTACGATGACGCGGAGGTTGTATTCCGGCAATCCGCGTTTGAGCCGCAGCCGCCGATATTTATCGGGGCCAGGTCCGTAGTGACCCGGCGCGCTATCCACCGTCCGTGCGCCCATGAGCACGGCGTCGGCTTTGGCGCGGGTTTCGTAGAGCAATTGCAAATCGCGCTTGCTGCCGAAGGGAACGAACTTGCGATTTTCCGGGGCGAGCTTGCCGTCAGCCGTGGTGGCTACGTTGATGAAAACGAAAGGGCGCATGCCGAACCATACCAGCATGCGCCGCACTCGGCAGGGGGGAATTAACCGTAGACATCAATACACGACATGCAACCGGAAGTACACCTGCGCTGTGCCGGTTGGCGGAACGCTAAGCGATATCGGCGCGTTGTTGCCGGCAAAGGGCGCGCCATAAGGCAGCCAATCGACGAGGTTGGTTGAGTATTCCGGTTGATACGTGGCGCCATTGATTCCAAACCAATTGAACGTGACGTTGGTGCCATCGAATTGGCTGCTATTCCTGAAACTGAACGCCGCCGGCGTTGTCACCACGTAATCCTGGCCCGTCGGCTCGCCCATGAGGGTGCCATAGGTGCGGATGCTCGGAACAATCACGCCGCTGCCGATGGGCGTGACGGAGCCGGTCCATAGCGGGGGCACGCTGATTGAGTAGGAGCCGTTGAGGTCACTTGTGACAGAGGCGAGGCCGCTGGGTTGCAATGTTAGTCCCGCAATTGGGTTCCCATTGCCATCGGTCACGCTTCCGGAGATGAGCAAAGTGGTCGGGGCAAAAATCGTTCCGTCCTGTCCCGGATTCGCGCCCGCGCCGCCGAACGCGAACAGGTTGCCCGAGAAGGAATTTGTGGGTGAGTAAATGGCGATGCGCCCGCCGCCGCCGCCGCCGCCTTCGAGTCCTTCTCCCATGCCGCCATTCGCGCCAAGCCAGCCGTTGCCCGCAAATTGGGAAGCGGCGACCCAAATGCTCCCGCCCGCGCCGCCGCCGGAGCCATCGATAATTCCATCGGCGCCATTGGCGGAAACAATACCATTCACGGTGAGCGTGCCGCCCGCGGTCAGGTGGATCGCGCCACCTCCTTGCGAGTATCCGGCCAGCGTCGGCGAAACGCCACCCGCGCCGCCGAGGCTCGCTGGTTGGTTGGAGGACCCGAAAGTCGCGCCGCCAGCCGCGCCGAACAAACTCGCGCCGCCCGCACCGCCGTAACCGCCGCCACCGCCGTCGCCAAAATTATCCACCGCGCCATGGCCGTCACCGATGCCTGGATTCGAGCCGGTGGCATCGCTTATGATGGCGCCGTTCGTATCCACGAGCGCATCATGGGTTACATTGATGTAGCTCTGCGCTGGTGCCAGAAGGCTCGCGCCGGAGTCGATGAGAAGATTCTGGAAAAGTGAGGATGAACCCGCACTGCCCACGGCTCCATGGCGAAGCGCCAGCGCCACCGATAAGGGCAGGGAATTCAAGAGGCCCAAGGGTGTATTGGTTCCCAATTGCCCGCCATTGTCGATGAGAACAAAGGGTGCACTGTTGTTATTGGTTTTTATATAAATGGTTCCCGCGCCGCCGGCGAGCACCGCCCCCCCGCCGCCGCGCGCTGAAAGCGTTCCGGTGAACAAGTTGCTGTTGAAGGATAGCGCCATGCGTCCGCCGCCACCGCCGCCGCTGGTGAAAATATCGCCATCGCCGCCATTGGCCGAAATCCTGCCTTTGCCGGAAATGGTTCCGGCGGTGATCGACAGGGCGCCGCCCGCGCCGCCGCCCGCGCCGGAGATGGTTGCGGCGCTGCCGTTGGCGCTCAGCACGCCATCGACGTTCAGGGTGCGGGTAACCGTTAATAGAATCACGCCGCCACCGGCAGAGCCGGAAGTGGGCGTCCGGCTGCCGCCGCCACTGCCCGGAAGGTTTGGGGAATTGAGTGAGTCGTAGGTCTGACTGGTGGTCACTATGAGGCCGACGAGGCCGGCGCTTCCCAAGCCGCCGTGGCCGCCGCCGCTGCTACCGGCGGAGTTGGCAAATCCGGGAGCCGTGCCGGAGTTGGCGGGAGAACCCTGGCCATCCCACGTCAGTGCGCCGCCGGCCTGGATGTCGAGATTGCTCGCGATGTTTAAACGCACGGTGTTAAAATTTGAGGTGGCATTCAGCACGCTGTTCGAAGTGATGACCAAGCTGTTCCAGGCTGCGCTTGGCGCGGCTCCTCCCGGTGGAACTGCAAAACTCACGGTGGTGCCGTTGGTGATGAGCACGTCCGCCTGATTGACGGTGGTGAGGATGGCGCTGTTTGCTCCTTGAGTGCCTCCGTTGTCAAAAATCAGACGCGCGGGTTCCCGGAGGTTAAGCATGTTCGCATTCAGAAAAACCGTTCCGGCACCGCCGGCATTGGCGCCAGCGCCGCCGCGCGCGGTGATGGCGCCGGTGAATCGATTGGTATTGTACCAGACCGCCACGCGTCCGCCGCCGCCGCCGCCGCCGAAACTATTCGCCGAGCCGCCGTTTGCGGAAACAATTCCCGCGCCGGAAATGGTTCCGGCTTGAAGCCAGAGGGAACCGCCGGATCCGCCGCCGCTGTTGAGGTTGGAAACGGCGGTGCTTCCGTTCGCAGAGATTTGCCCGTCCAGTTGCAATGTGCCGGAGACGCTGAGTTGGAGAACACCGCCGCCACCGCCACCGGTGTTTAGCAACCCTCCGATGTTGGGACTGCCGCCGCCACCGGGGCTTCCCTGACCCAGAGGACTCGTGATGGAATCAGAGGTGACGGATCCGCCGAGCGCGTTGGAAATGCTGGCGCCGCCGTAGCCACCGTGCCCGCCACCGCCACCGCCACGAGTGCTCAGCGTTTGTCCCGGTGCGTTGCCGATCGCGACGTTTCCCGGCACGGACAGGAAGCCGCCGGCTTGAATCGTCGCATTTGATTGAATGTTCGCGATGCCGCTGGCTGTGATTAGCCAGGTGCTGTTGGAGCCAATCAACAGGCTTTGCAGCGGGAAAACTGGAACGCTATTTGTCAGAATGGCTCCGCCGATCACGGTCAAAGCCGCGCCCTGGATTGACGAGAATAACGGAGTGTAAGCGCCCACCATGCCGCCATTATCCAGGATGATTCGGGGCGCCGGTGGAAAAGCCGGATTATAGGCGGAAAGATAAATCAAGCCGGCACCGCCGTAATTGGCGCCGCTGCCGCCCCGGGCGGTGAGGCTGCCCGTAAACGAATTCGTGCCGGTGTTGGCAATCGCAATGTGACCTCCGCCGCCGCCGCCGCCCTCGACATTTCCCGCACCGCCGTTGGCCGAAATGACACCGCTGCCGGAAATGCTCGCGATTGAAAGCGAAATGGATCCCCCGCCGCCGCCCCCGCTATTAAGGGCCGGGCCGGAGGCGCCCTCCGCGGAAAGCCTGCCATCGACCCGCAGGGTTCCGAGAACGTTTATCTGTATCGTGCCGCCGCCGTTGGCTGTTGCGGTGAACTGTCCCGCGCCTCCGCCCCCGCGGCCGCCTTGTGAAGTGGGCGAAGAGAGTGAATCAGTAATCGCAGCTCCACCCGCACTGCCGGTTGCACTCGCGCCACCGACGCCCGCCGCGCCGCCGCCGCCGCCGGTGGAGTTCAACGATTGCCCCAGGCCGGGGGTTGCGGAAACATTCAGCCCGTCCACGTTCAGGGAGCCGCCCGCGAGGATCGTGAGGTTGCTGGTAACGGTGAAGCGCGTCGTAACGGTGGGAATCATCGTGCTGTTGGAGCCGATGAGCAGGTTTTTCATCGTAGTAAGAACGCCATTGAAATTGCCATTGGAAACCACGAAAGCGCCTCCGATAATGCTGATGTCTCCCAGATCGCCGACAAGTGGCAGGGGAGTTTTGGCTCCGCGCGTTCCGCCGTTGTCGACGATAAGCCGTGATCCAAGCGTGCTCTGGTTGTAAGTGTTCACATAAACGGTTCCTGCGCCCCCGGAATTAGTGGCCAAACCGCCATACGCAGTGAGGGTCCCGGAAAAAAGATTCGTGTCGGTGAACAAAGCGACCGCGCCACCGCCACCGCCACCGCCTCGACCGGAGCCCATGCCGCCATTCGCAGAAATGCTTCCCGCTCCCCGGATGGTTCGGGCGGACACTTGAACGCTGCCACCGCCGCCGCCACCGGCGTTGCTGCCCACGGCGGGAAGGCCGTTCGCGGAAATGCGTCCCTCCAGAATCAGTCGTCCGGGAATGTTGAGGTTGATGATTCCGCCACCGGGACCGCCGGGGCCGGCGCCGCTGCCGCCGAGACCGCCTGCCGTAAGAGGATTGGCATACTTCGAGATGGCGAGTCCAGGGGCGCCGCCGACCGACTCGATATTTGTGACACCAGCGCCGCCGATTCCCGCGCCACCGCCACCTCCGCCACCGGAACCGGTGATGTCGGTTCCACCGCTTTGGCCTCCCGCAGGGTAAGGAGTGACTGAGTTGCCGTCGGCTGTGATGCCTCCGCCCGCCTGAATGGTGGCATTGGTGACGATGACGGACAAGGTGCCGGCAGGAGGTAACGTGGCATTCGCGAAAAAGCTGTTCGTTCCAACCACCAAACTTCTCAGGATGGTTTGGCCGGCGGCGGGATTCGTCAGCACGGATCCGCCACTGATGCTCAAGTCCGAAATACCCAACGCAGAAGTGAGATAGGTGGACCCGGTAATGCCGCCGTTATCGAAAATAATTTGCGGGATGGGATCGCTGCTGCTCTTCAGGTAAATGGAGCCCGCGCCGCCGTTATTGGTTCCGGTGCCGCCGTACGCGGTGATCGCGCCCGCGAATAAATTGGTATTGAAATAAATCGCAATGCGTCCGCCGCCGCCACCGCCGCAAACAAGATTCGTGGCGGGGCCGCCATTGGCCGAAATCGTTCCCGCGCCCGAAAGCGTGCCCACCAACAACTGAACGCTGCCGCCGGAGGCGCTGCCGCTGCCGACGGTGTTGGCGCCCGCTCCATTCGCTGAAATCCTGCCGGACAAGGAGAGCGTCCCCGCCACATTCATGAGGATTTCACCGCCGCCGCGCGAGCCGGGGCTGCCGCTGCCGAGGTTTGACGGATTGGAAATGGAGCCGTAAATGATGCCGCTCGGCGCGCCACAAACGCTCGTTCCGCCCACGCCGCCGTAGCTGGCACCCGCACCCGCTCCGCAGAGCGAGAGCGGACCTGTGCCGGTTCCAGCGAGCGCTTTGAAATCCGCGTTGATAACGCCATTCGATTCGACGGTCGCATCACCACTGATGGTCAGGGACAGCGGCGCTGAATCCGTGGACGCCAGCCAACTGTTGGAGCCGACGATTAAGTTCGTAACGGTAATCTGCGCCACACCCGCCTGCGCGACGGCACCGCCGCTGATGGTCAGATCACCGATTGCGGCTGCATCGAAAGTCGTGTTGGTGCCGCGCTTGCCGGCGTTCACGATGTACAGTTGCCCCGCCGGGTTGCTGTCCGCTTGCAGGTAAACCGTTCCCGCGCCGCCGGACACGGAACCGCCGCCGCCGACCGCGGTCATGGCTCCCGTGAATTCATTCGTCGCAAAAAACAGCGCAATGCGTCCGCCGCCGCCGCCGCCACCATCGGGAGTGTCTCCGCCGCCGCCGTTGGCGGAAATGATTCCTGCGCCGGCAAAACTATCGGCGGAAAGCAGAAGGCTGCCACCCGAGCCGCCGCCGGAATGCGCGTTTGTGCCTTTCGTGCCGCCAGCGAGAATGAGTCCATCGATTTGAAAATTTCCGCTTACCAGAATTGTCGCTGAACCGCCGCCCGCGCCGCCGATGCTGTTGCCATTTCCGCCACCGCTGCCGAGGCTGGCCGGGTTCGTGGAGGAATCATAACTCGCGCCGCCGCGTGCGAAGGTGGAACTCATTCCGCCCGCGCCGCCGTGGCCGCCGCCGCCGCCCGCACTGAAAGAGAACGGAAAGTTCGTGCTTAGACTCGCACCGGCGCCGCCGAAGGGTCCGGGATTGATTCCAAAACCTCCCGCGCAACCTTTGCCGGAAACGTCGATCGCGCCTCCGGCCTGGACGTCGACGCCGTTGTTGATGAAAAGGGTGAATCCCTGGACATTCTGCAGCCAATCGTAATTCACCAGCACCGTCGCGCCTTCTGCGATGGTGGAATTCGTCGTCAATGTCAGTTGAACCAGATGGCCGAAGGGCGTTATGACGTAGTCCGCGCCTTCCGTGTAAACCGTCGTCCGTGCCAGGTTGAACACGGTGATGGTGCTCGTGTTCACGTTGATGTTTCCCAACGTGGTGGGATTGGTGGCGCTCATCACGTGCGGCTCGTTGGAGACCAGGAACGTGAATTGTTGCGGACCGTTCGTGTTGGCTGAATGCGTCAGCACACCCGCGTTCTGCACCTGCAAACTGTGGAAGACGTGTGAGCCGTCCACGGTCAGCGTGCAATTGGTGATGACGATATCCGCGCCGTCATACGAAAGATCGGAGAAGGCGATGGACGTGTCTTGTGTGAACGTGACGGCCATTGCGCTTGCGATGGAGGCGCAAAACCACAGCGCAATGGCCCCAAACCGACGGATTTTGTGGGTCTTCATTCCAAGTGCCTTCGTTTATACCGCCGCCAGAAATTTTTAAAAGCGTTTTGTGGCGTGTGCCGCCAGACGCACACAGAATGGCGGCGAACCGAATTCCGGAGGGATGGTTGGGTTATGGAAACCCGAAGCGAAAGGAGCTCAACGGGTTCAATCCGCCGACTTTGAATAGCCGTAGGCCCGGCCATCCCCGCCGCGCGCTTCCCAGGCGGCTTGATCAAAGTGCGGCGCGCTTTGCAATGCGGCCGCATCGATGTTCCACATCAATTCATTCCCGGAGGGGGAGAGGGTTTGCAAGGGGACAGCATATTGCCGTTCGTGGTCAAACAATCGTCCGGTCGAGATGATCGCAAATGCCGGGCGCGGTTCGCCAAAGCTCACCAGCAAATCCACGACCTCTCCCATTTTTCCCCGTTTCTGGTTGACGACGCGAAGCCCGATGAGGTCGCTGGCAAATTTCAATTGCATCGGATAAGTGTCGAAAGATCGATCGCGCCCGGTTTTTGAGAGCGAGATTTCCGAGCGGTTCACCGCGTTTTTGGCCGAGGATTGAAAATGCCTGGAAATTTCGCCGGCGCGATCCTGTTCGGCGATGGCGGTGAGGCTTGAATATTTAAAAGCGGGGGCGCTGCGCCATTGCATCGTGGTCGCATTAATGGCGAGCGTTTGACTTTTGGTGGTTGCCGCCGATAGCAACTGAGTCGGCGCGAGTTTCAACGTGACGTGCACGCCGAAAAATCCGCCGTAGCCGATGACCACGTAGCGAAGATTTCCCGTGTTCATGTCGAGCACGAGATTGTGGACGATTCCCGCTTTTTGGCCGTCGGAATCTTCGACCTTCATGCCTTCCAAATGCCGCGAACGCAGGGGAGCGGAAAAGCTATTGGTCCCGGCGATCGCAGTATGATCCGAAATCAAGGCTCCGGCCAGGACCGCAATGACGACGATAACGACTTCGGCATGCCTCTTCAGCATGACTCACGATAAGGGACCGGGCTTTGCCCTGCCATAAGGGGTTGTCCTTAGGGTTAAAACCCAATCGTAGGGTGTTATCTTTCTCAAAAGAATTTCCGGAAAGGTGGCGAATTCCTGCGGGGATTCGAAGCAAACCCGCAGGTTTGCCCCACCTTTCCGGAAATTTCTTTTGAGAAGCAGTCTAGATATTCGCTGCGAACGAAATCAGCCGGCGGTATTCGCTCAAAATGGTCCGCACGGCCACGACCAGCGCCTGCACCTGCAAATCCATCGGCGCGTGGTGCGGTGTTTCAAAAATAATTTCGAAGGGCGGCTCGGATTGCATGGGCGCGGCGAGAATTCCTTCATAGCCGCTGTAAATAATTCCATCCCGCGCCGCGAAGCCATCAATGGTGGCGTTCACATTTCGGGGCAGAATTCTTCCAGCTTCCGCGAGCGCGGGTCGCAGAAGATTTTCCGTCAAGGTGTGGCCGCGCACGAAACCGTAAAGCCCGTCGCTGGTGTCGTCGGCGTGCAGTTGGATGATTCCGTGGAAATGTTGCGTGCGCAATTCATGCTCGAGAATTTCGACTTCCGGCTCGGTGGATGATTTCCAAAACTCGCGGTTCAGGTCCTTGCCGCGCCGCGACTGGCGCGTGTTGTCCTCGAAGCCCGTTGGGTTGCAGAGCGGATAGATGCGCAGAAGAAAGTTTTCGATGAGTTCCGGCTGCCGGGCGGTTTCCGCGAGAAATTCCGCCGCGGCCAAAGCTCCCGCCGGTTCATCACCATGGATCGCGGCAAAAATGCCGATGCGAATCGGGTCGCTGCTGTTCGGTCCGCGCACGGTGAATCGCGGCAAGGAACAGGACTGCGGCCCAGTGCGAGAACTGCCAAGCGATTCGCCTTGCACGCCCGCGAGGCTGCGCAACGGTTCCAACAATCGCTCGACCGAGCGGCGGCCGTTCTCCAATTTCAATTGCGCTTCGAAATCGCTCATCTGCGCGCGCCAGTATCCGGAAAATTCGCATTGTCACAAGTGCGCAAAAAATGCGTTGGGCCTCTTGAGGAAAAGCTGCGGGAGACTAGGTTTTGGCTTCGCCGAAAATTTCGGCGGACCAAAACAGAAAGGAAAACAAATGCAAATCATACCGAAGAACCAGGATCCGGCCCGCGCGCGGGCGTTTTTTGAACAGAAAGTTGCGTTCACCACCGGACCGGTGGAATTGAGCCATGCGATTGAAGGTCATGAAAACGTTGTCGATCGTGGATGTTCGCGAAGCGGAAGATTTCGCCAAGGCCCACATGCCCGGCGCGATCAATCTGCCAAGAACAAGTTGGGACAATCCCGAGGGCCTGCAAAAGGACGCGATGAACATTGTCTATTGCTACACGCAGCAATGTCATCTCGCTGCGAACGCCTGCGTGAATTTCGCCGGCCAGGGCTATCAGGTCATGGAAATGGACGGCGGGTTTGAAGCCTGGCAGGACAACGAACTGGACACGGAAAAGGGAAATAGCCGCGCGAGCACCGGTCAGCGCGCGTTCTCCCGTTGATCAGGAGCGGTGGGCAAACCACTCTGCCCGCCGGGTTCGGTGCGCAGCGAAATGACCGGCAGATAACCTCCCGCCAATTCCCGCCGCCACCATTCGCCGGTTTTCTTTTTCGTCGCGGCATCCGTGAAATGATATTCGAACACGACCGCGCGAATATATTTCGGCGGCGCGTCCGGAAACGGATTTTTGTCGAGCAATTCCAACACCGGCGGCGAGCCTTCCAGCAGCCGCACGCAGAATTGCACGAACCACGGATTGCTTTGATAGTTGCCCAACGCCGCAAACCACATCTGCCAATCCAGCCTGGGTTGATGCGGCTCCACGAAGGCCGGACGCCGCTTCAAATCACCGGCCTTGTATTTGAATTCGTAGTTCCGCCAGTTCACGCCGTCGTTGCTGCCCTGAACGATGATCTCCGGGCGCGAAGTCGTCATCACCTGGAACAATCCGTAGCCGTTGAACGTGCGGAGCGGTTCCACGTTTTCGTAAGCCCGGAGCAATCGAGCCGGCAAGCGGACGTTCGAATGGAACATGTCATAGAATTGCACGAACGAAGTGAGCATCATGATCGCGACGACCGGTACCACGGTCACGCGGCGGCAGATTTCGAGAGCGGAGCGATGCGCCGGCGCAATGTCTTCGGACCTGCGACACCATCGCGCCGGCAAACATCGTTGCAACGCGGCGTCATCCAGCAGCGTCAGGCACAGGACCATCGCCAGCAAATTGAAGAAGCAATAATTGCCCGTGAGCAGGATGAAGAACTGCAGCGCGAGAAAAGCCAGGCAGGCGAGTTGACGGGGTCGCCGCGGCAGGAAAATCAGGAACGGAACCGCCAATTCAATCGCGAACATGAACACGGTATCGCTCTTATGGATCCACTCCGGGAATTGGTGCACATGCCAGCCAATCCACGTCGGCAACGGTTGCGTTTCAAAATGATAATTCAGCGCGGTCAGATGGCGCCACGTGGGATCGCCGCTGGTCAGTTTTACGCAACCCGAGCGAAACATCAGTTTGAACAGCAGCCAGCGCAACAACCAGAGCGCGACGACGGACGGCGGTTTTTCCCGCGCGGGATTTTTCGGCCGCCATTGCAACGGCGCAAAAAAAATGGCGAGAAATCCCGTTTCCAAAAGCAGCGCGTCCCATTGGAAACTGAGAAACGGATCTCCCACCGTGCAGAGCGAGAGATAAATCAACCATAATAGAAACAGACATGGCGCGGGGGCGATGCCGATGATCAACAGGACCGCGAGCGCCACGCCGGCGGCGCATTGGGCGTTCAGGAAACCGTCGCCGGCGCCGAACCAGCACAGCGTCGGGGCGCGGTAGTAGCGGCTCAGTCCCAGGTTCATGGCCTGGGAGGCCTGCCTGATTCCGGCCATGGTTTGCGCCGCGGGGACGATGCCTTTGCTTCCGATTAATCCATCGAGTTGCACCCATAGCGAAAGGAATGCGATGAGGTAAATGACGCCGAGGCAGCCCAGGAACGCGCGCCGCACCAAAACATACGAAGGCCGTTCCACATGCCGGCCCCAAAGCAATTTTGTGACGAACGAAAAAAAGGCGCGATGCCGGGCGACGAGCTGGTAAGACCATTCCGTGATTCTCGCGAAAGGAGGAAAAACTTCATAGACATCCAGCGGCCAATGGAAGTGGGGATGGTGGCTGAGGGAGCGGAACACCGCTTCCGCGCCCTTGTAAACCAGGCCGTCGGGCTCGATGAATTGCACGGACGCAGCAAACGCCTGCGCGCGGAATCTCCGGGAACCGCTCCGCGATCTGCGGATCTTGCGAGGGCAGATAATCGACCGACTCGCCCGTGGCGCAACGCCAGCGATTCACCCAAAGTTTGCAAAATCCGCACTGGCCGTCATAAACCAGCAACGGCTTTGGCGGCGGCGCGGCGACGCGAATGGCGGATTTCACCCGGCAGATATAATACGAAAATCAACGCTTCACCAGTCAGAGCCGTCAGGGCATCAAAACTGCCGCCCCTTTTATTTTTCCCTCTCGCAAGCGCGCGAGGGCTTCATTCGCTTCTTCCAGCGGAAATGTCAGCACCGTGGTTTTCACCGGGATGCGCGGGGCCAGCAGGAAAAATTCCTTGCCGTCGCGCCGGGTTAAATTGGCGACGGAACAAATGCTGCGCTCGTTCCACAGCGAGTCGTAGGGAAATGACGGAATATCGCTCATGTGAATCCCGCCGCAGACCACGACGCCGCCTTTGTTCACTGCTTTCAACGCGCGCGGAACCAGGTCTCCCGCGGGCGCAAAGATAATGGCCGCGTCCAGCGGTTCCGGGGGGAGCGTTTCCGAATCGCCGGCCCACACGGCGCCGAGCGATTTGGCGAATTGTTGCCCGTCGAAATCTCCCGGGCGTGTGAACGCGTAAATCTCGCGGCCCTGGTAGCGCGCGACCTGCGTGATGATGTGCGCCGCCGCGCCAAAGCCGTAAATGCCGATGCGCCTGGCGGCGCCGGTTTTTCCGAGCGAACGGTAGCCGATCAATCCCGCGCAAAGTAGGGGAGCGGCTTCGGCGTCGGTGCAATTTTGCGGCAGCGGAAAACAAAACCGTTCATCAGCAACGACGTATTCCGCGTAGCCGCCGTCCAGCGTGTAGCCCGTGAAGCGCGCGCGGTCGCAAAGATTCTCGCGCTCGGAAAGGCAAAAAGCACATTCGCCGCACGTCCAGCCCAGCCACGGCACGCCGACGCGCGCGCCGACCGGGAACCAGTTCGCGCCGCTGCCGGCTTCCACCACGGTGCCGACGATCTCGTGCCCGGGCACGAGCGGCAGTTTCGGATTGGGCAACTCGCCGTCCAGCACGTGCAAATCCGTCCGGCACACGGCGCAGGCCCGCACGCGAATCAGGACCTCGCCGGGCATTATTGGTTTTGGCTGAGGAATTTCGCGGAGGCGAAGGGGCGATCCCGGTTTTTCCAGCACCATTGCTCGCATGTTGAGAATGAACGCGCTTTGGTTTTGGGAGTCAATGGGGCCGTTTCCGAAAATAAATGGCTTGGTAGAAAGCTTCTCACGCTGCGAAGAAATGAGCCTTTGCCGACTGGCCGGCGGCGCTACGATTCATTTCCGCTCGCGAAATTTTCGTGGTCTGCCATGTTGAATGAGTCATGAAAATTGCGATTGGTTCAGATCACGCGGGTTTCAAATACAAAGAAGAGATCAAAAAGTTTCTTTTGAAGCTTGGGCATGACGTGAAGGATTTTGGAACGAACTCCGAGGCCGCGGTCGATTACCCGGTTTACATCCGGCCCACAGCGGAAGCGGTGGCGCGTGGCGAATGCGAGCGCGGGATTGTGCTCGGCGGTTCGGGCAATGGCGAAGCCATCGTGGCCAATCGCGTCAAGGGCGTGCGCTGCGCGCTGTGTTGGAATCTGGAATCCGCGCGGCTTGGGCGTCAGCACAACAACGCCAACGTCATCTCCATCGGTGAGCGCATGGTGACGCTGGAAATGGCGCTGGAAATCGTGAAGACGTGGCTGGATACTCCTTTTGAGGGTGGACGGCACCAACGAAGAATCGACCTTATCGATGCCTCTTAATTTACGATTTACGATTTACGCGCGTGTTGAATAATTCATGCGCTCGTCAATCGTATATCGCAAATCCTAAATATACTTGGCGAGTTCCGCCTGGCTGGCCGCAAAGACTTCTTTGTGAAGAGAGCCGCCGTGAGAGTCCATGGTGACAACGACGGGGAAATCCTGGACTTCGAATTCCCAGATGGCTTCGGGCGCGCCAAATTGTTCCAGCATGTGCACGCCGCGAACTTTCTTGATGCATTGCGCGAGCACCTGCGCCGCGCCGCCGATTCCATGCAGGTAAACGCAGCCGTGTTCCTGGCAGGCCTGAAGCGTCTTGTCGCCCATGCCGCCTTTGCCAATGACGCCGCGCAAACCGAAATCGCGGATCACCTGCCATTGATAGGGCTCTTCGCGAATGGAGGTGGTGGGGCCGGCGGCGGTGCATTTCCAATTGCCTTGCTCGTCCTTGATGACCACCGGGCCGCAATGGTAGAGAATTCCGTCCTTGAAATTCACGCCCGCCGGCAGATTGCCGCCTTCGTGCAAATATTTATGCACGGCATCGCGGCCGGTATAGATAACGCCGGAGATTAAAACTTCATCGCCGACTTTCAGGGCGCGGATTTTTTCTTCGGTGAAGGGGAAGGAAAGATTGATCATAAGTTCTTCAAGTTTTAGCTACCGGCCCAAAAGGTTTCTTTACGATGACACCCTCAAAACTCTGGCCTTCGTTCAAGTCCTCCGAGTAGAGAGTAGTGCAGTTTAACTGTTTTGCTGCCGCTATCACTGCGGCGTCCCAATATGAAATCTGAAACCGTTCAGAAAGTAATGTGGCGTCCTCAAACAACTGGTAGTTCAATGGGGCAATTGCCGCCGGCCTGATTTGCCTCAGGAAATTTAGAGCATCGATTCGGCTTAAAGGCGGAGTCAACTTGCGCGTCGCATTTACAAAAAACTCCTGGGCCACCTGGACTGAGAGGCAAATGGGGCCGGTTGAAAGAAGTTTTCGAGCTGCATCACACTTTTCCGCCTCGTCCGGATTGGTGGACGCTGCATAGAGCAGAACGTTTGTATCAACGAAGACGGGAGTTGTCGGCATAAGTGCGCGCGCGAGTGGGTCTTTCGCCGACAGTCACCGAATGGGCGCCGTCCCATTCCGCAAAGAACTTAATCAAATCTCGCTTGCGACTCGCTGAGTCGGTTTGTTCCGGGGGTTGCACGAGATCGGCAAGACGGGTCAAAAGCAGTTGTTGTTCGTATAAAGGCAACTGTCTGAATTCCTGTTCAATTTGTTCCAGCGTCTGCATAACACTATTAGAGCGTTTTTAATGCTGTTTTGCAAACCAAAGTGCGCACGTCAGCATGGTTAAAATTGATTAAACTATCAATACAGCCATTTCCCGATTTTGCCGTTGCCATCGAGCGTGAAACCTTGTCGCCGATAGGCCCAGCACATGTAGCTAACGCTGACGAAATAGGAGGCGGGGAGGCGGTTCAGCACGCCGATCTTGGTGCCGAGCAGCGTGGTTTTGCCGCCGAAACCCATGGGGCCGATGCCGAGTTTGTTGGCGGTTTCGACGATGTCTTTTTCGAGTTTGTCGATTTCGGGATTCGTGTGGCTGTCGTCGAGTTTGCGGAGGAGTTGTTGCTTGGAGTGTTCGTAACCGGTGGCGCGATCGCCGCCGATGCAGACTCCGAGGATGCCGGGGCCGCAGCCTTTGCCCTGGGCTTGCAGCACGGCGTCGAGAATCACTTTGCGACAGCCGTCGAGGTCGCGGTTGGCTTTCAGTTTTTCGTTGGGCAAGGAATATTGCGCGCCGACATTTTCACAGCCGCCGCCTTTGAGCACAAGCCGCACGCTCACGTCGGGAGAGCGATGCTGGTGGAAGTGCACCGTCGGCGAGCCGGGGCCGAGATTGGTGCCGTCGTTTTTGCCGGTAATGGAGTCGACTGAGTTCTGGCGGAGATAACCTTTTTTGGTGGCTAGTTTTACGGCTTCGCGCGCGGCTTCTTCGAACGCAATCTGGTCGTAACCGATGGGGCAATCGACGTAGAAAATGATGCTGCCGGTGTCCTGGCAAATCGGCTGGGATTTGTTTTTCGCGAGCGCGATGTTCTGGTCGATGATTTTCATCGCGCTTTCGGCGATGGTCCCTTTCTTTTCCTGTTCGAGCGAGCCAAGGATGGCCTGGTGCACGTCATCGGGAATTTCCGTTGAGGTGCGGCGGATCAGTTCGAGCAGTGAATCTTGCAACACGTTCATCGCGGGCAGCGTAAAGACGCACCCAAGGTAGTTCAAGCCTTGGGTTGACTGTTCTGTGGAGGGGGCGACGCGCGGGGGCACCAAAAGAACAATAAGTCAGAGCCTCCTCACGTCGGCTCCTACATAGGGCTTTGCGCCTTGGCGTCGCATGAATCATATTGGCGTGCATGAAAACCGATTTTCGAACGGAGGCGGATTCCATGGGGCCGATGCAGGTGCCGGCGGATGCTTATTACGGCGCGCAGACGGCGCGGGCGGTGGAGAATTTTCCGATCAGCGATTTGCGGTTTCCGCGGCGATTCATCCGCGCCCTGGGGTTGATCAAAAAACACGCGGCGGCGGCAAATGCGACGCTCGGTTTGTTGCCGGCAACTATTTCGCAGGCAATTCAATCGGCGGCGCAGGAGGTCATCGAGGGAAAATGGGATTCGGAATTCGTAGTGGATATTTTTCAGACGGGCTCGGGGACTTCCACGAACATGAACGCGAATGAGGTGATCGCGAATCGCGCGGCTGAAATTAACGGCGGGAAGCGCGGCGACAAATCGGTTCATCCGAATGATCATGTGAATCGCGGGCAATCTTCCAATGATGTGATTCCGACGGCGATTCACATCGCGGCGCTGGATGGCATCACGCATGAACTAATGCCCTCGCTGGGCGAATTGCATTCCGCGCTCGCGAAAAAAGCCAAGGAGTTCGATGCCGTTCTGAAAATTGGCCGCACGCATTTGCAGGATGCGACGCCGATTCGGCTGGGGCAGGAGTTCAGTGGTTACGCGAGCCAGATTGAGCACGGTCTTTCGCGATTGCAGCGGTTGGAGACGCATCTGGGCGAATTGCCGCTCGGCGGCACGGCGGTGGGCACGGGGATCAATACGCACGTCGAATTTGCCAGGCGCACCATTGGGGGAATTGCGCTGGAAGCGAAGTTGCCGTTGCGTGAGGCGTCGAATCATTTTGAGGCGCAGGGAGCGATCGATGCGCTGGTGGAAACCAGCGGTGTGTTGAAAACGGTGGCGGTCAGTTTGATTAAAATCGCCAATGACATTCGCTGGCTCGGCTCGGGACCGCGTTGTGGCCTGGGTGAAATCAAATTGCCGGCGACGCAACCCGGTTCATCGATCATGCCCGGCAAGGTGAATCCGGTGATGTGCGAGATGGTGATCCAGGTGGGCGCGCAAGTGATGGGGAATGACGCGGCGATCACGTTCGCGGGAACGTTCGGCAATTTTGAGTTGAACACGATGCTGCCGGTGGCGGCGTATAATTTATTGCAGGCGATTGAACTGCTGGCGAAGGCGAGCCATGTGTTTGCGCGCCGGTGTGTGGCCGGTTTGGAGGCGGAGGCGGTGAAGTGCGAGGCGAATATTGAGCAGAGCCTCGCGATGTGCACGGCGCTGGCGCCGGAGATTGGGTATGACCAGGCGGCGAAAATCGCCAAGGTGGCTTATGAATCGGGAAGGACGGTTCGTGAGGTGGCGTTGGAGATTTCCGGGTTGGATAAACGCAAGTTGGATGAATTGTTGGACGCGAAAGGGCAGACGGAACCGGGTGGGGGATCGGGAGTTGGCGGAGGTGGTTGAGGGAGGGCATTGCAAATTGAACATTTAGCATTGCAAATTGCTCAATGATGCGGCCAATTGGCCTTCGGCGGTAACCAGGTCAACGCGGCGAATTTTGTTCAAGGCGAGATTTTTCTTTCACGAATTTCCTTTCTTTCATATCACAGGGTTCATGCGACGCATCCCTTCGATTGCCGTTCTCGTATTCACGCTCGTGGCTCCGTTGCGCTTGGCGGCGGGGGCGGAGACGAATCACAATTTCGCCCAGTGGGAAAATGAAATCAAAGCCTTCGAAGCTTCCGACCGCACCAATCCACCGCCGAAACATGGTTTGTTGTTCACGGGGTCGTCTACGATTCGCAAGTGGACGACGCTCGCGCAGGATTTTCCGGGTCAGCCGGTGGTGAATCGTGGCGTGGGCGGTTCGGAGGTCGTGGACATCACGCATTTTGCGGATCGCATTGTGTTTCCGTACGAACCGAAAATGATCTTCTTCCGGTGCGGTGGAAACGATATCGCCAACGGCAAATCGCCGGAGCAGGTGTTTGCGGATTTCAAAGAGTTTGTAGCCCTCGTCCGAACCAAATTGCCGGACACGGAGATTGTGTTTATGTCGTGGAGTCCGACGATTGCTCGATTGGGCAACAAGAATAAGGAGCAGACTTACAACAAGCTCGCGAAGGATTTTGTGAAACAGAATCCCCACATGCAGTATTGCGAGATGGCCGATTTGCCGCTCGACAAGGACGGCAACGTGCGCCCGGAATTATTTCAGAGCGATAAGCTCCATTTCAACGAGGCGGGAAATAAATTGATGGCCGAACGGGTTCGGCCGTTTTTGCCGAAATAATCTTCACTTGCCGGTTTTTGCCAACAGCACCCAGTCTCCTTTGTCGGGCGTCGGAAGCTGGCAGGTGCGCGTGCCGACGACGGCGACGGCGGAACTGATTTTGCCGGTGCGCGGGTTCAGCCAATGGATCACGGGAGCGGAAGGCAGCGCTTCCAGAAATAAATCCAACGTGCGCTCTTCGGGAATGAAGGTGAGGCTCAGGTTTTTCGCGTCGTTCTCGGCGTTGGCGATGTAACGGTTCGGATTTTCCTCGCCGGGCTGCACGGAGATCGATTTCGGCGCGGGATGCAGCGTCCACCATTCCAGTGGATCGAGGCCGGATTGAATCTGGCTCATTTGTTTCGCGCCGGGGAGGAAGAGGGAAACCTGCCAGGTCGAGAGCTTGGATAGTTTGGTGGTGTTCCACGTGGCGACGTCCTGCGCGCCGTAACTCACACCGGCGGGCGGCGTCAGCAACAAACTCCACCAGGCGATGCGGCGTACATCGTCGGCGTTAATGCGCATTTGGCCCTGGGCGGCCAGGCCGTTTTCCATGGGCGGCAGGACGTTGAGGAATGGGCGCGCGGGCTGGGTGGAGGATTCGCGGCTGAGCGGGCCGGAGATGAGCCATTTCACGGAATCGCTGTTCAGGTTTTGGCCGAGGCCGAAACCGAAGGCATCGACCCAATTCTCATGGCGAAATTCGTCGAAACCGGAGCTGAGTTCGCCGGGGAATAAAATTACCGGCGCGTGCGGTGTTCCGGCGAATACTTCGCGGCCGATTCGCAGGCAGCGGGCGCTGCGGCCTTCGTGGATGGTGAGCAGCCACGCGACATCGTAGGCGGACCAACGGGCGTTCATGTAGCGCACCAGCAGCGCGATTTGTTCTTCGGGTAAATCATCTGTGGCGCTTTCGTTGCCCCACAAGGGCGCAATCACGCTGAGCAACCCGGCGCGATTCATCATGTCGACTTTTTCGTCCAGTGCTTGAAAGTAGGCGGGGTCGATGGTGATGCGGCTGCGGCCGCTGAAGGCGGAATGGCTTCTGACGTCCGCACCGGAGGCAGCGGACCATTGGACGGCGGAGAAATTTTGTCCGGCGCGCGCCTGGGTGTAGAGGATCCAATCGCGGGGATTGGAAAGGCGCGGGGCGTTCCAGGCGGCGTCGGCCATCCAGAAAAACGGCGAGCCGTCGGCGTGTTCGAAATGGTGATGATCGCGGGCCACTTGAATCGGCCCGTGCTTCGCGAAACGGCTTTGGCCGGTGGGCGAGGTGCAGAGGAATTTGCCGGATTGATTGTCCAAACCGCGATTGGCGGTGTCCGAGCAGGAGGTGTGATAGGTCCAGTAACCGAGTTGATTGGGCGAGAAGCGCACGCGCCAGGTTTTGCCGCCGTCCCAAAAACCGTCCACGATGTTGGTGGCGCCGGAGGGAGAAACGAGGGTGACTTTGAGCGCGCATTGTTGAAGGGGATTTTCGTAGTTGACGCTGCTTTTGAAACTTTGGTCGAAGCGTCCCCATTTTCCGACCAGGGCATCCTTCGCCGAGGCGGCGCACAGATTCAGGCACAGAGCGAACCCAAGCAGACGCACCGGCCAATGCTTTTTCAAAATCAAAGTGATCATGCTAATCCTTCCGCGTGCTGCGCCATCAGACAACAATCGTTGAAACGTGTCAAACTGTTCAGCTTGCCAAGTTGAGGCGCCAGGTAGTATTGGGTGGGTGTTACCCGCACGGCTTTGACAAACGGTATTTCAGTGGGAAGTTGCACGCGGCGGCGTGCGCGATTTATTTGGAGTTGTGCGATCAGTTTTCAGCTGGGAAAAGGTGTGAGCATTTGATGACATTTTTATGAAGCAATTTTCTAAATGGATGGTGGGTTTATGGCCGGCGGTGGTTGGCGGAGTGATGGTGTTTGCGGCGGTGCAATTTACTTCGTGGGGGCGCGAGACGAATGCGCCTCCGCAGATCAAAATGGACAGCGCGCCCATTGAGCGCGACACGCACGGCGTGACCAGTTTCGCGCCGGTGGTCAAGCGCGTGGCGCCCAGTGTGGTGAATATTTATTCCACGCGCACGGTTCGCCAGCGCGATAATCCGATGTTCAATGATCCTTTTTTCCGCCGGTTTTTCGGGCCTGACGATGACGGCTCGGGAGATGGGCAGGAGCAGCAACAGCAGATGCCGGGGCAGGGGAATCGCGGCGGCCGGCGGCGCCCGCAGCCGCGCACGGAGCGTTCGCAAAGTTTGGGGTCGGGCGTGATCATTTCGGCTGATGGCTACATTCTTACCGCCAATCACGTGGTGGAAGGCGCGGATGAAATCAAAGTCGCGCTCGCGAACGGCGGGCAGGAATTCACGGCCAAGGTCATCGGGGCGGATGCGCCGACGGACGTGGCGGTGTTGAAAATTGCGGGCAAGGATTTGCCGATCATCACCATGGCCGATAGTGACAAGCTGGAAGTGGGCGATGTGGTGCTTGCGATTGGAAATCCATTCGGCGTGGGGCAGACGGTGACGATGGGCATCGTGAGCGGGACGGGGCGCACGGCGTTGGGCATCAATCAATATGAGGATTTCATCCAGACGGATGCGGCGATCAACCCGGGCAATTCCGGTGGCGCGTTGGTGGATGCGGATGGACGGTTGATCGGCATCAATACGGCGATTTTTTCCGAGAGCGGCGGTTATCAAGGCGTGGGATTTGCGGTGCCGGTGAACCTGGCGCGCAGCGTGATGGAGCGGTTGATTAAATATGGCAAGGTCACGCGCGGTTATCTGGGTGTCGATATCCAAAGCCTCTCGCCGGAGTTGGCGGAGGAATTCGGTTTGCCGGATCAAAGCGGCGCGCTGGTGACGGATGTGGAAACGGGCACGCCGGCGTCCAAGGCTGGCATCCAGGATGGGGATGTCATCCGCCAGGTGGATGGCAAAAAGATTGCCGACAGCCAGCAATTGCGCCTGATGATTTCCCAGACGGCTCCCGGCACCAAAGTGACAGTGATCCTTTTGCGCGCGGAAAATGGCAAGAAGCCGGTTGAGAAAACGATTTCTGCCACGCTGGGCACGTTGCCGGGCCAGACGACGGGCCGCAACAACGCGCCGGACGACCAAAAAGATTCGAATTATGATTCACTCGATGGCGTGGAGGTGGGCGATATCGATTCGAATGCGCGGCAGCAATATGGGATTCCGAGCAGCGTTCGCGGAGCCGTGGTGACGAGCGTGGATGAGAATTCGAATTCGGCAGAGGCCGGCGTGCGCGAGGGCGATGTCATCCAGGAAATCAATCGCGAAACGGTGCGCACGGCGGACGACGCCGTGAAGTTGAGCGACAAGGCGCACGGGGCGCGCGTGCTGCTGAAGGTTTGGCGGCCGAATAGCGGCGGCAACGGCGGGGGCAGTTTCTATATTACCGTGGATAACACGAAGAAGAAGTAGTGCATGCTGATGGGCCGGCGGCGAGACGCCGCCGGAACTCGCAGGCGGGGACGCCTGCGATACGTCACTTGCGACGCAGACGGCGCAAGCTCGGCCGTCGCTGCCAAATCGTGATTATGGTTGCGGAAACGGGCCGGTCTCGCTACAATGCGCCCGCTGTATGGCAGCCATTGGCCGATTTCAAAAAAGCGACGAAATCTTCCACGCCAAGGTCATCGATGGCGAACTCCACCGGCTGCGTGGAGATGTTTTTGGCTCCCCTTCGTTTGATCGCAAGCCCATTCCGAGGCGCGGCGTGCGCACGCTGACTCCCGTGGTTCCGTCCAAGGTCATTGCCATCGGCCTGAATTACGCGGACCACGCGCGCGAACAAAATAAACCGCTGCCCAAAGAGCCGCTATTTTGGATCAAGGCGACGACGTCGCTGATTCCCGATGGCGCCAAGATTGAAATTCCGTTTGCCAACCATCGCACGGATTACGAGGCGGAGTTGTGCATCGTGATTGGGCGGCGGGTGCGCAATGTGACGCCGGCGGCGGCGGCGCGTTATATTCTCGGCTACACTTCCGCGCAGGACATCAGCGACCGCACCATTCAGGGTGGCGAGAGTCAATGGACGCGCGCGAAATCATTCGACACGTTCACGCCGCTGGGACCGTATATTGAAACCAAGATCGATCCGCATGATTTGACGATTCAATTGTTTCAAAATGGGCAATTGCGGCAGAATTCGAACACGAATCAACTCATCTTCGACTGCTACAAAATCGTCAGCTTCGTTTCCACCAACATGACGCTGCTGCCAGGCGACGTTATCCTCACCGGGACACCATCAGGCGTCGGCCCGATTGAATCCGGCGATCAACTGGAGGTGCGGATTCAGGGGATGCACCCATTGGTAAATACCGTCAAATGACCAAGGCGCGAAAAGTTCCCGCTGTTTTGCTGGCGTTTATTGTCGGGTTTGCGGTTGAGGCTGCGCTTGGTGTGATATCGGTCGTTTCAGTTTTGGCAGGCGGCATCGGACCGTGTGGATTCACGGGTGACGCGCCAGGTTTTGTGCGGGTCATTCATCAGCCGGGGTTTTGGCTTGCCGGGGCTCTCGTGGGGGATAGCAGTCTGAACTATTTTCTGCTGGCAATTCTGATCACTACGGTTTTCTTGAGCATTCTGGCATTTTTTGTTTTGAGATGGGCGGGACGTACAAACGAGATTCTTTTGTCTAACGCTTCGTCCGACAGCCTTAAGATCGTTGGCGATTCCGTGTCAGATTCCAGCGGCGATGGTTCGACGAGGGATTTTTAAGTTGCACGCTTTCCCCAGGCCGCGTTTCAATCCGTTCAAATAATTCTTTCGTTCCCGGGTTCCATTATGGTTAACCTTTCGGCCACATGAAGTGGACTAAGACATTTGTTCCGACGCTCCGTGAGGCGCCTTCCGATGCGGAAATCGTTTCGCATAAACTTTTGCTGCGCGCGGGGCTCATTCGCAAACTGACGGGCGGGGTTTATACTTTTTTGCCGCTTGGGCTGCGGGCGTTGCGCAAGGTCGAAAAAATCGTGCGCGAGGAAATGGATCGCGCGGGGGCTTTGGAGGTGTTGATGCCGACGATGCAGCCGACGGATATCTGGCAGAAAAGCGGGCGTTATGAGACGGCGGCGGAAGTTTTGTTCAAAGTCCGCGATCGCGCGAAAAAGGAATGGTTGCTCAGCCCAACGGCGGAGGAGGTCATCACGACGGTGGCGGCGAGTGAGATCAATTCCTATCGCCAGATGCCGATCAATTTTTACCAGGTCAGCATCAAGTTCCGCGATGAAATCCGCCCGCGCTACGGCCTGATGCGCGCGAAGGAATTCATCATGAAGGACGCTTACAGCTTTGATGTGAATGACGAAGCCGCGATGGCCAGCTACAAAAAGATGTATGACGCGTACAAACGCATTTTCGATCGCTGCGGTTTGAAGAATTTTCCGGTGGAAGCGGACACGGGCGTCATTGGCGGAAATTTTTCGCACGAGTTCATGGTGCCGGCCGAGACAGGTGAGAACGAAGTGGTGTTTTGCGAGGCGTGCGGGTACGCGGCCAATGTGGAGAAGGCGACCAGCGGCATTCCCAAAACCGCGGCGCGGGAAATCGGCGCGGCGATTGAGAAATTTGCGACGCCCGGGGTGGTGACGATTGAGGCGTTGACCAAGGAACCTTATAAGGTTGCAGCCAATCGGCAGATCAAGACGCTCATTTACATGGCGGACAGCAAGCCGGTGTTGATTTTGATTCGCGGTGACGACCAACTCAACGAGGCCAAACTTGCGGGCGTGTTGGGCACGACGATTTTCCGGGCGGCGGAGGCTACGGAAATTTTTGAGGCGCTCGGTGCGCATCCGGGGAGTCTGGGCGCGGTGGGTGTGAAGAAGTTTTCGGTGTATGCCGATGAACGATTGCGTGGTGCCAATGACATGACGACCGGCGCGAACGAGGACGGGTTTCATTTCAAGAGTGTCTCCATCGAGCGCGATATTCAGGTGACGAAATGGGCGGATTTGCGGACGGTCACGGCGGGCGAGCCGTGTGTGAAGTGCGGCAAATCGCTGAAAATCCGGCGCGCCATTGAAGTCGGGCACGTGTTTATTCTCGGAACCAAGTATAGCGATAAACTGGGCGCCACTTATCTGGCGGAAGATGGCTCGCGGAAGTTGTGCGTGATGGGCTGCTACGGCATCGGGGTGACGCGCACCTTGCAGGCGGTCATCGAGCAGAGCAACGATAAGGACGGCATCGTGTGGCCGGTGAGCGTGGCGCCGTTCACGGTGTGCATCACGCCGTTGAGTATCGTGGCGGACAGCGCGGTGATGCAGCTCGCGGAAAAAATGTATGCCGACCTGACGGCTCGCGGCGTGGATGTGATTCTGGACGATCGCGATGAACGGCCGGGAGTGAAGTTCAAGGATTCCGAATTGGTCGGGTTTCCGATTCGCATTGGGATCGGGGAAAAATCGCTGGCCAAGGGTGAGGTGGAAATCAAGCCGCGGGGCGGGGCGATGCTGGCGATCAAGCCCGAGGAGGCGGTGGCAAAGGTGATGGAGCTGATTGATCAATTAATGCCGCAGACGCACTGAGCGAAAGTGCGTGGCACGGGCATCGTACCCGTGAAGGGAAGGATTTGATCCGCACGGGCAAGATGCCCGTGCCACTAAAGGTGCGCCAGAATCGCACAGTTTGGGACAGCGGGTGTGTCAGGGAGCGGGTTCTGGCTCAGTTGTTTTTCCTGGATTCTCCATATTTCCATGGATTTGAACGATATCGTGGAAATTTCCGCCCCAACCTGAGTGAGCATGAAACTCGCTCATCAGGTTGTATGTTCTATTTTGATCCGTTGTATTTGGTGTTCGCCCTTCCGGGTTTGCTCCTGGGTCTGTATGCGCAATTCAAGCTGTCCACCACTTATGGAAAATTTATGCGGGTGCCGGCGGAGTCCGGGGTGACGGGGGCTCAGGCGGCGCGGCGCATTCTGGATGATGCGGGTTTGCAGGATATTCCCGTCGAAGAAATTCCGGGAAATTTGACCGATCATTTCGATCCGAAGAAACGCGCTTTGTTTTTGTCCTCCACGAATTTCCATGAACGCTCCCTGTCGGCGGTGGGTGTTTCCGCGCATGAGGCGGGTCATGCGTTGCAGCAAAAGGCGGCGTATGCGCCGCTGAATTTCCGGATGGCGATTGTGCCGGTTACCAATTTCGCGACCAGCGCGTCTTATTTCATTTTGGGCGGCAGCGTGATGCTGCATTACATGAGGATCATCGCAGGGTCGACGTTTTCGCACCTGATGGTTGTGGGCATTGTCTTGTTTGCTATCGTTGCGCTGTTTCAAGCCATAACCCTTCCGGTGGAGTTCGATGCGAGCCGGCGCGCGAAGGAACAATTGTTTCGGCTGGGACTCGTAACTGGAGATGAGCGGGCCGCGGTGAGCCAGGTGTTGAGCGCGGCGGCGATGACTTACGTGGCGGCGCTCGTCACCGCTTTGTTACAACTTTTATATTGGATTTCGGTGGCCCGCGACCGGCGTTGAGACGTCAATATGTGTAATACCTTTGAAATGCGGGGTTTTTTGGGCAACACAACCTATATCGTCACATTCATTGATTTGTTAAATCATTTAAAACAACGAAGAGAGGGCGGCGGTGTTAATTAGCTTGTGGTGAAACGGTTAAAACTTAAGGCATAAAATGATCATGGCTGCGAAAGCTAAAAAGCAAAAATCGGGTGGCCGAAAGAACCACAATTCCCACGGCCGCACGACCACGGTTCAAGCCCGAAAATTGCAACCGGCACGTGGCGCGGCGATGAAACCGGCCGAGCCCGCCAAGGAAACGGCGGAGGACTCCGGAAAAGCCGAGAACGGTTTTCACAAGCCGGGCGAGCTCGAGCTTCCCGCGATTGTCCCCAAGGCGGAAGCGCCGGTGGCCCACGTGGAACGTGAACGCACGAGTTACGACGGCGACACGGCGATCAAACTTTACCTTCGCGAGATCGGCCAGGTTAAATTGCTCACGCCGCAGGAAGAGATCGAATTGGCCGCGCGCATCAAGAAGGGCGACAAAAAGGCGCGCGAGCAGATGATCAAGGCGAATCTTCGGTTGGTGGTGAAGATTGCCCGCGATTACGAAGGCATCGGTTTGCCGTTGCTCGATCTTATCAGCGAGGGGAATATCGGCCTGATGAAGGCGGTCGAACGTTTTGACCCTTCCAAAGGCGGAAAGCTTTCGACCTACGGTTCCTGGTGGATCAAGCAATCCATCAAGCGCGCGCTGGCCAACCAATCGAAAACGATCCGATTGCCGGTGCATCTCGTCGATAAGATTTCCAAAATGCGCCGCACGGCGATGCGGTTGCAGGAGGAATTGGGCCGCGAACCCACGGATGATGAATTGGGCGGGGAACTCGGCATCAGCGCATCGCGCGTGGCGCAAATGCGTTTGGCGGCGATTCGCCCGGCCTCGCTGGATGCGCCGATTGGCGATGAAGATTCGAATAATTTTGCCGAGGTGGTCCAGGATGAGGCCGCCGATACGCCATATGAGCAACTCGAGGAAAAGACCGTCACGCGCATGCTGCAGGAAATGGTGAAGACGCTGGACCCGCGCGAGGCGACGATTTTGCGCGCTCGTTTCGGGCTGGATGGCGGCCCGGAGCGGACATTGGAGGAGGTTGGCGAAAAATTTGGTGTCACGCGCGAACGCGTCCGGCAGATTCAAAACATCGCGCTGAAGAAACTGCGCAAGATGATTGAGAAGCTGGAGGCGGCGAAGGTAAAATAGTCTGAAACGTGAGGCGTGAAACGTGAATGTTTGCGGGGCGTTCTGCAAAATTCCCGTTTCACGTTTTACGTTTCATGCCCAAAGAATTTCCTTGCGCAGCATCGCGTTGCCCGCCTAAACACTACGCATGATTCAAACGAAGCCGGCTGATATCGAGCGCGCCATTCGAAATGTTGCCGATTTCCCCAAACCGGGGATTCAGTTCAAGGACATCACGCCGGTGCTCGCCGATGCCAAGCTTTTCTCGGGCTGCATTGATTTGCTGATTGATGGTTTCAAGCCGGGGCAGGTGGATGCGGTGGTGGGGATCGATGCGCGCGGATTTATTTTCGCGTCGGCGGCGGCGATTCGGCTGGAGGCCGGTTTTGTTCCGGTTCGCAAAAAGGGCAAGCTTCCGTATAAGACCTACGACCAGGAATATGATTTGGAATACGGCACGGCGTCCATCGCGATGCACGTGGATGCGCTGAAGCCCGGCGCGCGCGTGCTTTTGATTGATGACCTGCTGGCCACGGGCGGCACGGCCGCGGCGGCGGCGTCGCTGGTCCAAAAACTGGGTGCGCAAATCCTGGAGATTTCCTTCCTGATTGAGTTGAAATTTCTCAATGGGCGCGACCGATTGAAGGGGCACAAAGTGCGGTCGGTGGTGATGTATTGAGGCAATTCCTAACCGCTGAAGTTTCGGCGGGCTATTCTCTTTTGTTTTATGAACGCAGACTCACGTCTGCGGCTACTTGGTTTGCCGGGACACCCACGATGCCCAGCGCTTTGGAGCGTAGAGCGAGGTTTCTTTTCTCTTAGGGTGTTTCCACCCGTCGGGTAAGGTTTTCACCCACTTACTCCCCTTCGAATCAACGTAATACGCTGGCGGGCATCCTATGGGAAACAACGTTGAAAACCAGGCCGATTTGATCGGTAAAACGCAGCTTTTCCGGGCTCGCCCGACCCCTTTTGTGGTGCGGTGGCGAGCGTTTCAGCACGAACTCGCGGCCAAGGCGAACCGATTGGATTTCGTCACGAAGATTTCCGAGTTCGTGGCGACGCCGCGTAGTAATTCCAGTTCCTCACAATTTCGAAAATCTCTCTCAGGCAATTCGATCGCATAATGAGTGTTTTGCTGAATTCCACTCCGGACAACCAGGGCAAAACGAAACGCGCTTTGTTGGCCGAGCGGCTCCGCAAAGCCGCGGAGACGACGATCCCGCTTTCGTTCGCCCAACAACGCCTTTGGTTCCTGGACCAACTCGAGCCGAACAGCCCACTGTACAGTGTGCCAACGGTTGTGCACCTGACCGGCGCGCTGGAGATCGAAGCGCTGCGCGCTGCGCTCGAGGGCCTGATGGCGCGGCACGATAGTTTGCGGACGCGATTCGTCGATGCGGAGGGAAATCCCGCGCAGCTCGTTGATAAAACTTTGCGGCTGAATTTGGAATTGCACGATCTCAGCGGCCAGGCGGCGACGCAGCGGGAGGAAAAGGCGCAGGCGTTGGTGCGCGCCGAAGTGAATCGGCCGTTTAATCTGAGTTCCGGCGCGCCCATTCGCGCGACGCTCATTCGCATGCAGCCGGAGGATCATTGGTTCGTCCTGAACATTCACCATATCGTGTCCGACGAGTGGTCTTTGAAAATCTGTTTCCGGGAATTGGGTGAATTGTATGCCGCGCATTGCGAACGACGGCAGCCGCAATTGCCGGCGCTCCCGATTCAATACGCGGATTACTCGGTGTGGCAACGGGAGACGCTGCAAGGCGATTTGCTGGAGAAACAATTGGCGTATTGGCGCAAGAATTTGCAGGGGCCGCCGCCGGTTTTGGAAATGCCCACGGATCATCCGCGTCCGGCAGTGCAGACTTTTCGCGGCACGATTCAATCGCGCGTGTTGCCGAGCAAGCTGGGCGAGTCGCTGACGCAACTGGGCGCGCGCCACGGAGCGACGCTGTTTATGGTCTCGCTGGCCGCGTTCAAGGCGTTATTGCATCGCTATACGCAACAGGAGGACATTGTCATTGGCTCACCGATCGCCGGGCGTAATCGCGTCGAAACCGAGGCGCTCATTGGCTTTTTCGTCAATACCCTTTTGCTGCGGACGGATATTTCGGGCAATCCGAGCTTTGAAGAACTTTTGCAGCGCGTTCGCGAGACCACGTTGAACGCCTATGCGCACGAGGAGTTGCCGTTCGAGAAACTCGTTGAAGATTTGCACCCCGAACGCGCGGCGACCAACATGCCGTTCACGCGCGTGATGTTTGTCCTGCAAAACAGCACGCTGGGCGAAATGGCGTGGCCGAAGCTGAAGTTGCAGTTCGTCGATTGCGAAACCGACACGGCGAAATTCGACCTGACGATGGTTTTGCAGGTGACCGAGCGCGGCTTGGTGGCGCAGGCGGAATACAACCGCGATTTGTTCGAGACGAGCACGATCAACCGGTTGCTGGAACACTTCGAAATTTTGCTCGCAGGCATTGCGACCAACCCGAAAAGCCGATTGTCGGAACTGCCGTTGCTGGGCGAAGCGGAGCGCCGACAGGTGGTGGTGGATTGGAACAACACCGCGACGGAATACCCGCGGGAGAAGTGCATCCACGAATTGTTCGAGGCGCAGGCGGAGCGGACGCCGAATGCGGTGGCGGTGGTTTTCGGCAATCAATCCGTGACGTACCAGGAATTGAATTATCGCGCGAATCGGCTGGCGCATTACCTGAAAAAATATTCCGTCGGTCCGGATGTGCTGGTGGGGATTTGTCTGGATCGTTCGCTGGAAATGATTGTCGGCCTGCTGGCGATTTTGAAAGCCGGCGGCGCGTATGTGCCGATTGAAGTCACGTATCCCCGCGACCGAATCACTTTCATGCTGGCCGATTCGGAGACGCCGGTGTTGCTGACGCATCAACGATTGCTCGACCGGCTGCCGAAGCCCGCGAATGCGGTGTGTTTGGATTCCGAATGGGAATTGATCGCGCGCGAAAGCCGCGAAAATCTGCCGCGCACAGGCACGCCGGATAGTCTCGCTTACGTGATTTACACTTCGGGCTCGACCGGGATGCCGAAAGGCGTGGCGGTGCCGCATCGCGCCGTGAACCGGCTCGTGTTGAACACGAATTACATTCAATTCACGAGCGAGGATCGCGTGGCGCAGGTTTCGACGGCGTCGTTCGACGCGGCGACGTTTGAGATTTGGGGCGCGTTGCTCAACGGCGCGACGCTGGTGGGCATCACGCGCGATGTCACGCTGTCGCCGAAGGATTTTGCGCGGGAACTGCGCGAGCAGAATATCAGCGCGATGTTTTTGACGGCGGCGTTGTTCAACCAACTGGCGGCGGAAGTGCCGGATGCCTTTGCGACAGTGCGCACGATGATGTTTGGCGGTGAGGCGGGGGACCCGAAATCGGTGGCGCGTGTGCTCAAGCACAAACCGCCGCAGCGCCTGGTCAACGGATACGGGCCGACGGAGAACACCACCTTTTCGGCATGTTATGAGGTTCGCGGGATGCCCGCAAACGCGACGAACGTTCCCATAGGCCGGCCCATTGCGAATTCGCAATGCTACATTTTGGATGCGCATTTGAACCCGGTGCCGATTGGAGTTCCGGGTGAATTGCACGTGGGCGGCGAAGGGTTGGCGCGGGGGTATTGGAATCGGCCGCATCTGACCTCGCAAAAGTTCATTGCGAATCCGTTTCGCGAAGGGCAATCGCTTTATAAGACCGGCGACTTGGCGCGGTGGCTGCCGGATGGAAACATCGAATTTCTCGGGCGCCTGGATGAGCAGGTTAAGATTCGCGGGTTCCGCGTGGAGTTGGGCGAGATTGAGTGCGTTCTCGACCGCCATCCGGCGGTGCGCGAGTGTGTGGTGTCGATGCGAAAGGAACGTTCGGGCCGCGATCGGCTCGTGGCGTATTACGTTTGCAGCGGCAAAAGAGTTCCGTCGTTCGACGAGTTGCTGCGTTTTCTCAAGGAACGTCTGCCGGAACACATGGTGCCGTCGACGTTTGTGCCGCTGGAGGCGTTGCCGCTGACGCCCAATGGAAAAGTGGACCGGAAAGGGTTGCCGGAGCCCAGCACCGGCCGTCCGCTCGTGGAAGGCCTGGCCACGCCGCGCGATGCCGTGGAACTCAAGCTGACGGAGATTTGGGAGAGCGTGCTTGACGTGCATCCGATTGGCATCGAGGACAAATTTTTTGATCTCGGCGGCCATTCGCTGCTGGCGGTCAAATTGATCGCGCAGATTGAAAAGGTTTTTGGACGCCGATTGCGGGTCGCGACGGTTTTTCAGTCGCCGACAATCGAGCAACTGGCCGCGGTCATTCGCGAAGAGATCCAGGAAGGGTCCGCGCTCGCGGGCACGTCGCTGGTGGAGATTCAATCGCAGGGCACGCGTCCGCCGTTGTTTCTCGTGCACGGGGCGGGCGGCGGCATGTTTTGGGGTTATGTGAATCTTTCGCGCCACCTCGGCACGGAGCAGCCGGTTTACGGATTGAAATCGCGCGGGCTCGACGGCGGCGAGGAGATGGGCAGCATCGAGGAGATGGCCGCGCAATATATCAAGGACATCCGCGGGCTGCAGCCGCGCGGACCGTATCATCTCGGCGGATATTGTTTTGGCGGAAACGTGGCGTATGAAATGGCGCGGCAATTGAAGGCACAGGGCGAAGAAGTGGCGATGCTCGCGCTGCTCAATTGTTCGCCGCCGAATTCCGAATACGAAAAAGTTTCCTGGACGCCCGCATGGCTTGCGCGGTTTGCGAAAAACCTGGTGTACTGGGGAGAATATTTCCGGCATTGGACTCCCGCTCAACGTCGCGAATTCTTCCGTTGGAAAAAGGAAGTCTTGCGGCAACGGCTGTCGGGAGTGCTGGAGCACGGTTTCGTCAAACGGCTCAAGGTGGACGCCGGCAACCTCGTGGATCTCTCCTCGTTTCCTGAGGATCAACGAAGACTTTGGCGCACGCACATTAGCGCTTTGCTGGACTATCACCCCAAGGGATACGCCGGCCGCATCCATTTGTTTCGCAGCCCGGGCCATCCCATCTTGTGTTCGTTTGAAGCCGATTACGGCTGGGGAGTCATGGCGAAAGGCGTCGACATCAGCATCGTGCCAGGCGTGCACGAAAAAATCCTGGAAGAGCCTTGCGTGCAATCGCTCGCGAAGGAATTAAAAATCCGTCTCGATGTCCTCGCTGCCGCGGAGCCCGGCAAAACTCAGCAACCGGTGGTGAAATTAAATGGCGTGGCCTCGAAGCCGCCGACAAATGAGGGTTCGGTCGCGGCGGGCGAGCAGGTTCGCTTTCCGCTCGACAAAATTTATCCACAGCATTTTGAAGAACAGGCTGCGCGCACGCCCGAGGCGGTGGCGGTTCGATTCCGAAAGCAGGAGATCACTTATGCCGAGCTGAATCGCCGCGCAAATCAATTGGCGCACCAATTGCGCGCGCTGGGGGTGGGCCCGGAAACGCTGGTGGCGGTGTGCCTGGAGCGTTCGCCGGAATTGATTATCGCGCTGCTGGCGATTTGGAAAGCGGGTGGAGCGTATCTGGCGCTGGATCGTTCGTATCCCGATGAGCGGATCGCTTACATGCTGAGTGATTCGCGCGCCAGACTGTTGCTGACGCGCACGGAAGTGCTTTTCGGAACTGAACGTTCAAGGCGTGAAAGTGGTTTGCCTCGATGAGCCGGCGCAGGCGGCGGCGATTGAGGCGGCACCGGCCGATAATTTGGCGCCCGCGGGTCAATCCGAGAATCTCGCCTACGTGATTTACACTTCCGGTTCCACCGGGAAGCCGAAGGGCGTGGAGATTACGCAGCGTTCGTTGCTGAATCATAATTTGGCGGTGGCGAGCGCGTATGATTTGCGCGCGGAAGATCGTGTGTTGCAATTCAGCCCGGTCAGTTTCGACATCTCAGTTGAGGAAATTTTTCCCAGTTTGTTGCGCGGGTGCGCGATTGTGTTGCGTGATGAGGAAGTGCTGGCCGGCACGGCGAAGTTCATGGAATTTATCGAGCGCGAGCGATTGACGGTGCTGAATCTGCCGACGGCGTACTGGCACGAAATTGTCGATTATTTGCAGACGGCTTTGATGCCGCAGTCGGTTCGATTGGTGGTCATCGGGGGCGAGAAAGCGTCGGATGAAGCGTGGCGCCGGTGGAAATTCCGCGTCGGCGAGGCGGTGAAACTAATCAACACCTACGGGCCGACGGAGGCGACCGTGATCGCCACGATGCACGCGGCGCGTTTGACTGATGAAAGCCTGCCGATCGGGCGGCCGCTGCCAAATGTCGATACGGCGATTCTGGATGGCAATTTAAAACCGGTTGCGATTGGCGAAACGGGGGAATTATTTATCGGCGGGCTTGGAGTTGCGCGCGGATATTTGAATCGGCCGGAACTCACGGCGGCAGCGTTTATTGAACATCGCGTGCCAAGCCTGGCGGCAGCGCGCTTTTACCGAACCGGCGATTTGGCGCGAATGCGCGCGGATGGTGTGATCGAGTTTATCGGACGCGCGGACGAGCAGGTGAAGATTCGCGGGTTTCGCGTGGAGTTGGGTGAGATTGAAGCCATTTTGCGGACGCATCCGAATTTGAAGGAAGCGATCGTGGTGTCGCGCGGGGAAACCAACAAGAAATTGATTGGCTATTACGTTCCCGCTGCGGGCACGAAGGTGAGCGTGGGTGATCTGCTGGCGTTCCTGAAAGCGCAACTTCCTTTCCACATGGTGCCGGCGGCGTTTGTGCGGTTGGAGGCATTGCCGATGACTCCCGCGGGCAAGGTGGACCGGAGCGCGCTGCCGGAGCCGGGCCGCGGGCGGCCGGATTTGAGTTCGCGATTTGTCGCGCCGCGCACGCCGATGGAGGAAGTGATCGCGCGCATCTGGGAGCAAGTGCTCGGCCTGGAAGGCATCGGGGTGGAGGATAATTTCTTTGACCTGGGCGGCCATTCGCTGCTGGCGACACAGGTCATCACGCAGATTCGCGAGACGCTGCAAATGGAGACGCCGCTGGAAAGTTTGTTCATGCTGCCGACGGTGGCCGCACTGGCGGAGGATCTGGCCGAGGTGAGCACGGAAAATCAGCCGGTGCTTCCGGTCACCGCGATGACCAGGGGCGAACAGCTTCCGTTGACGCCCGGGCAATGGCGCACGTGGTTCCTGGATCAATTCGAGCCGGGGCAATCGAATTACAACATTCCGACCATGGTGCGATTGAGCGGCCCGCTGGATATTCGCGCGTTGGAACAGAGTTTCACCGCGCTGTATCTGAGGCATGAGGCGTTGCGCGCGATTTTTCCAGTCGAGAATGGCAAATCGGTGCAGATCATTTGCGAACCACGAGAGGTGCAGTTGCCGGTGAGTGATTTTTCCAATGTGCCGGAAGCGGAACGCGAGGCGGCGGCGCGGGAGGCGGCGATCAAAGAGGCGGCGAAGCCTTATGTGATGTCGCGGCCAGTGCTGCATCCACGACTCCTGCGGCTTAGTGAAAACGAGCATTTGCTGCTCATCGTCCTGCATGGGGTGGCGTGTGACTCGATTTCCACGCGCATTTTGGTGGAGGAGTTGGTGGCGCTTTACGGGGGATTTGTGAGCGGCCATCCGGTGACGCTGCCGTCGCCCAGTTGTCGCTATGCCGCGGCGCTCGAGAGTTTGCAACTTCCGCCGGAGATCGAGAAGAAGCAGCTTGAATTCTGGATGCAACGGCTCAAGGACGCGCCGGCGTTGCTGGATTTGCCGGCGGACCGGCCGCGGCCGGCGCATCAAAGCGATGCGGGGGCGCGCCAGCGTTTTGTGTTGCCGAAAGAGCTTGCGGATGCGGTCGAAACTTTGAGCCGGCGGGAGCAGTGCACGCCGTTCATGGTGTTGCTGGCCGGGTTCCAAACGCTGCTTTCGCGTTACACTGGCGCGACGGATCTCGTGGTTGGTTCCAAGGTGAGCATTCGCCCTCGCGCCGGACTGGAGGGGATGATCGGGAAATTCGACAACCTCATTGCGCTGCGGGCGGATGCCAGCGGTGATCCGGAATTTCGCGAATTCCTGCGCCGGGTTTGCGAGGGCACGCGCGGTGCGCTGGCGAATGATGCGTTGTTGTTCGAGAGAATCCTGGCGGAGCTGAAGCTGGAGCGCAACGCGAGCTACAATTCCATTTTCCAGGTGCTGTTTGATTACGAGGATCGGCCGTTGGAAAAAATTGAGGCGGCCGGGCTTGGTTTCGAGCCGGAGGAAATTCATAACCAAACGTGCAAACTCGATTTGCGATTGCATCTCGAAAAAGTCTCTGACGGGATGGCGGGCTGGTTCGAATACAGCACGGCGTTATTCGATGCGGATCGCATCGCCCGCATGGCGCGGCATTTCGAGGTGTTGCTCACGGCGATGGTGGCCGACCCGTCGCAGCGATTGGGCGCGTTGCCGATGTTGCCGGAAGAGGAGTTGCAGAAAGTTCTCGTCGAGTGGAACGCCACCGAGCGCGAATACCCGCGCGATGCGACGCTGGCGCAATTGTTCGAAGCGCAAGTGACGCGCTCACCGGCGGCGATCGCTTTGATCGATGGCGCGGAACGTTTCAGCTATGTGGAATTGAACGCGCGCGCCAACCAGGTGGCGCATCGATTGCGGATGCTGGGTGTGGGTCCGGGCAAGCTGGTGGGCGTGTGTGTGAAACGTTCGTGGCGGATGCTGGTGGGAATTCTCGGAACACTCAAGGCGGGCGGCGCGTATGTTCCGCTGGACCCGGCGTATCCCAAGGATCGACTGGCGTTCATCCTGGAGGACACGAAGGCGCCGGTGTTGTTGACCGAACAATCTTTGCGCTCGTTGCGCGTGCCGGAGGAAACGAAGGTTATTTGTCTCGATTCTGATTGGCCGGATATCCAACGGCAGAGCCGGCAGGATTTGCCCGCGGCCGCGAAGAGCAGCGACCTTGCTTACGTGATTTATACTTCCGGCTCGACGGGAAAACCGAAGGGGGTCGCGCTGGAACATCGCAATGCCGCCGCGCTGGTGTATTGGGCGCGCGATGTGTTCAGCGCGGAAGAGCTCGCGGGTGTGCTGGCGTCCACGTCGATTTGTTTTGATTTGTCGGTGTTCGAAATGTTCGTGCCGTTGAGTTGGGGCGGCACGGTCATCCTCGCGGAAAATGCGCTGGCGCTGCCGGGCCTGCCGGCGCGGGCTGAAGTGACGCTGGTTAATACGGTGCCGTCCGCGATTCGCGAATTGCTCCGCATTCGCGGCGTGCCGCCGGGTGTGCGCATCGTGAATCTGGCGGGCGAGCCGCTCATCACGCCGCTCGTGAACCAGATTTATGCCGAGACGAACGTGCAGAAAGTTTATGATCTTTACGGACCTTCCGAAACGACGACGTATTCCACGTTCACGCTGCGCAAACCGGATGAGTTGGCGACGATTGGCCGCCCCTTGGCCAACGAACAAGTTTATTTGCTCGATAAGAATCGACAGCCGGTGCCGATTGGAATTCCAGGAGAGATTTACATCGGCGGCGATGGCGTGGCGCGCGAGTATTTGAATCGCGCGGAATTGACTGCGGAAAAATTTGTTTCGATCCAGTTGCCGATGCAGCAATCCGGGCGCGTTTATAAAACGGGCGACCTCGCGCGCTGGCGGGCTGATGGAAACCTGGAGTTTCTCGGCCGCATTGATCACCAGGTCAAGATTCGCGGCTTCCGCATCGAATTGGGCGAAATTGAATCTGTGTTGCGGAAGAATCCGGCGTTGCGCGAGTCGGTCGTCGTTGTGCGCGAAGATCGCCCGGGGGATAAGCGTCTCGCGGCGTACGTGGTGCGCAAGCCGGAAGCGAAGGTGGACGTGGAGGAATTGCGCCGGTTCGTGCGCGAAGCGCTGCCGGAATACATGGTGCCGTCGGCGTTTGTGTTCCTGGAGGCGCTGCCGCTGACGCCCAATGGCAAGGTGGATCGCAAGGCGTTACCCGCGCCGGAAATGGAACGGCGGCCGGACACCAAGGAATTTGCCGAGCCGGGCTCGCCGGTGGAAGAGGAGTTGGCGGCGATCTGGCGCGAGGTGCTGGGCATCGAGCGCATCAGTGTCGCGGATAATTTCTTCGAACTGGGCGGCCACTCGTTGCTGGCCATCCAGGTGATTTCGCGCGTGCGCGAGAAGTTGAAGGTGGAATTGCCACTGTTCAGCCTCTTCGACGCACCGACGATTCAGCAACTCGCGCGCGGCCTCGACTCCGGCGAATGGACGCAAAATCATCTCCCGATCATGCCGATGCAATCCGCGCCGCGCGATGGCCGGTTGCCGTTGTCGTCGGTGCAGGAGCGGTTGTGGTTCCTCGACCAGGTCACGCCCGGCAGCCATGCCTACAACGTGCCGGTGGGGCTGCGGTTAAAAGGCGTGCTCGATTCCTTTGCGCTGCAACGCGCGCTGAGCGAGGTGATGCGCCGCCACGAAGCGTTGCGCACCACGTTCGCCAACGAGAGCGGTGAATTGATCCAGGTGATTCACCCCGCGATTTCCGGCGACATCGAGGTGACGAATCTGGAATCTTTTCCGGCCGGCGAACGTGAAACTCGCGCGCAGTCGTGGCTGGATGCGGAGGCGCAACAGCCGTTTGATCTCGCGCGCGGGCCGTTGATCCGCGTCAAGCTCGCGCGTCTCGGTGTCACCGACCACGTTTTGTGCGTGGTGATGCATCACTCGATTTCCGATGGCTGGTCGCTCGCGATCTTTTTCCAGGAATTGGAGAAGTTTTACCAGGCGTTTGCGGCGGGAAAAGCGGCGCCAGAAATTCCCGCGTTGCCGGTGCAATATGCGGATTTTGCGCATTGGCAACGGCAATGGATGCAAGGCGCGAAACTCGAGCAGGAACTCGCGTATTGGAAAGCGAAAATCGGGGGAGCCCCGCAATCGCTGAAATTCCCGGTCGACAAGACCGAGCCGGCCGCCGGCGCATCGGGCAAGGCCGGGCGTTTGATCGAGAAGTTCCCGCCGGCGATTGCGGAAACGCTGGGGGCATTCAGTCACCGCGAAAATGCCACACCTTTCATGGTGCTGATGGCCGCACTGACCGCGACTTTTGAGAAATGGACGGGGCAACGGGACATGATGGTGGGCACGGTCGTGGCTGGTCGCACGCGGCGCGAGGTGGAAAAGGTCATCGGCTGCTTCATGAATTTTCTGCCGATTCGCACGCAAATCGGCGGCGAAGATACCGGCCATAGTTTGATCGCGAAAGTGCGTTCGACCGTGCTGGAAGCGCAGAGCCACCAGGATTGTCCGTTCGAAAAAATCGTTGAGGCGGTGAATCCGGAGCGACGTCTGAACCAGAACCCGTTGTATAACGTCGCGTTGTTGCTGCAGAATTTTCCGGAGCAATTGTTCAAGGACAAGAATCTGGAAGTAAGCCCGATGCTGGTCGACGTGGAGGCGGCGCAACTCGATTTGCGTTTTGAAGCGGAGCTGAATGGCCAGAATTTGTCGCTCGCGTGCGAATACAAAACCGAACTGTTCGAACGCGAAACGATTGAGCAACTGCTGGCTTCATTTCGCGGTGTGCTGGAAGCGTTGCTTAAGAATCCGGCGGCGAAGATTGCGGATCTTGAGATCACTCCCGAACTCGCGGCGCAGGCCAAACCCGCGGCGCAACGGGCAACGGTGCAGCCCGCAGTGGCAAACGCGCGCGAAGAAAAAATTGCCATCGCGGCGACCTTCACGGCCGAACCAATCGAGGAGCCGTTGCGGTATTGGATCAAGGAATTGGAACTGCCGGTTGATGTTGAATTTGCGCCGTTCAACCAGGTGTTCCAGCAATTGCTCGATCCCGCAAGCGTTCTGGCGAGGAACTCGCGCGGGGCCAATGTTGTGTTGCTGCGAGTGGCGGATTTAGGCGGCGATTCCGGAACGGCGGCCGAGGTGGAACGCGGCGCGCAGGAATTTCTTTCGGCCATCAAAGCGGCTTCGACGCGTTTGACGACGCCGATGCTGGTGATGCTGTGTCCGGGAAAACAGCAGCAGGGCGGCCAATTTGAAGCGATCGAGAAATCGATTGTGGCGGGGTTGGAAAAATTGGACGGCGTTTACACAGTGACGGCGAAGGAGTTGCTCGAGACGTATCCGGTCGAAGAGTTTTATGATGCCAGCGGTGATGAGCTGGGTTGCGTTCCTTATACGCCGGTGTTTTTCACGGCGCTGGCGACGATGATGGCGCGCCGGTTCCATGCGCTGAAGCGAGCGCCGCACAAGGTGATCGTGCTGGATTGCGACCAGACGCTCTGGGGCGGCGTGTGCGGCGAGGACGGCGCGCGGGGGATTTGTTTGGATGCGCCGCGCAAGGCGTTGCAGGATTTTATGCGCGCGCAACACGCCGCGGGCCGGTTGCTCGCGGTTTGCAGCAAGAACAGCGAGGAGGACGTGCGGGAAGTGTTCGCGCAACGGCTCGACATGCCGTTGCGGAATGAGCACTTCGCCGCGTGGCGCGTGAATTGGTCGCCGAAATCGGAGAACATCAAGTCGATTGCGAAGGAGCTGAATCTCGGTCTCGACAGTTTCATTTTCGTGGATGATAACCCAGTGGAATGCGCGGAGGTGGAGGCGAATTGTCCGGGCGTGTTGACGCTGCAGTTGCCGGAGAATCCGGCGGACATTCCGCAATTCCTCAAGCATAGCTGGGCGTTTGATATTCTCAAAGTCACGGCGGAAGACGCGCGGCGCGGCGAAATGTATCGCGAGGGCAAGCAACGCGAGGAATTGCGCGCGCAGGCGGGCAGCCTGGCGGATTTCATTGCGGGATTGAATCTCAAAATCCAGATCGCGCCGATGTCCGCCGAGCAGGTCGCGCGCGTCTCGCAACTGACTCAACGCACGAATCAATTCAACGTGACGACCATTCGGCGCACTGAGGCTGAGATCCAGCAACTCGCCATGCACGCGAGCCTTTTGACGGTAACGGTCAGCGATCGTTTTGGTGATTACGGATTGGTGGGCGTGGCGGTTTGTGAGGCGGTGGGAGAAGCGCTGGATGTGGATACCTTCCTGCTGAGTTGCCGGGTGCTGGGCCGGGGCGTGGAGCATGCCATGCTGGCGCATCTCGGAAATATTGCGCTCAAACAAAACAAGCGCAGCGTGAACGTGCATTTTCATCCTTCGGCGAAGAACAAGCCGGCGCTCGATTTTCTGCAGAGCGTGGGCGCGGCCTTTAAGCAGGCGCTGAACGGCGGTTTTGTCTACGTGTTCCCGGCTGAATTTGCCGCACAAGTCGCTTTCAATTCGCAAAACGCGGATGCGGATCCGATGGTTGAAACTGACAAATCTGCGTCGGCTCAAAATTCCACATCCTCGCCGGCGAAGGGACGCAAATTTGACCGCTGCCGCTCCATTGCCATGGGATTGAACGACCCGATGCGGATTCATCAGGCGATGGAAGGGAAAACGGAGATGCGTCACGGCGCCAAGGCGGAGTACGTCGCGCCGCGCACGGAGAGCGAAAAGAAAATTTGCGTGCTTTGGGAAAAGTTGCTGCGGGTCGAGCGGGTGGGGGTCACGGATAACTTTTTTGACCTGGGCGGCCATTCGTTGCTGGCGGTGAGATTGTTTGCCGAGCTGGAAAAAATCACGGGACACAAGTTGCCGTTGGTGACGCTTTTCCAGGCGCCGACGATTGAGGAATTGGCGCGCCTCGCCGATGAAAACCAGAATGGGCGCCGTTCCGTGTTGGTGCCCGTGCGCGAGAAAGGTTCGCGTCCGCCGCTGTTCCTGGTGCATGGCGCCGGTGGCGATGTCCTTTGGGGCTACGCGAACCTGGCCAAACACATGCCGCTGGAGCAGCCGATTTACGGCATTAAATCGCGTGGCCAAGTGGGCCTGGACGAATACGATCAAATCGAGGACATGGCGCGGTTTTATTTGCAGGAAGTGCGCGCGTTGCAGCCGCAGGGGCCGTATTTCCTCGGCGGTTATTGCTTCGGCGGGAATGTGGCGTACGAAATGGCGCGCCAATTGCGTTCGCAAGGTGAGCGCGTGGCGCAACTGCTGTTGATCGACGCCTCGCCCTCGAACGCCGGCTACGAACGGCTTTTGTGGTGGCGGCCGACGTTCCATTATCGCTTCGCGCGCAATTTTTATTATTGGCTCAAGGATTTCGTGACCATGCTCGAACCGCGGGAACAGCGGCGATACATCGTGCGAAAGGCGCGGGTGCTGGGGCGGAAGCTCGCTGCGAAATTCAGCCGCGGAAAGAATGCGGGCAAGGTTGACCTCGACGAAGTCATTGACGTCAGTCATTTCCCGGAGAGCGAACTGAAGTTCTGGCAAATTCACCTGAACGCGCTCGTGGCTCACATCGAACGCCCCTATGCCGGGCACGTCACCTTGCTGCGCACGCGGGGACAGCCGATCTTTTGTTCCTTCGCGGACGATTTCGGCTGGGGAAAACTCGCGCACGGCGGCGTGGATGTGAAACACATTCCGGGCTCGCACGAAAATATTTTTGTCGAGCCGAACGTTAAATTCCTCGCCGAACAAATGGAGGAATGCCTCGTCGAGACCATGCCCGCATCCAACTCAACCCAAAAAACTTTGTCACATGAACTTGCTTAAATTTATCTGGAGAACCTGCCGCGGAATGATGGTCGTGACGACCGGCACCGCGCTGTTAAGCGGCGCCTGCAATATGGGCATCATCGCGCTCGCGACCGCCGCGTTGACGACCGAGCACCATACGAAAGCTCTGATGTGGGCATTCATCGCGGTGGGCATCGGGAAAATTGTTACCACTTATATTTCGCAGGCGTTGCTGGTCAGTTTTGCGCAAGGCGCGGTGTCCAATTTGCGCCGTGAATTGATTCGCAAAATTCTGACAGTGCCGTTGCGCCAGTTGGAGGAACTGGGCACGCCACGCTTGCTGGTGGCGTTGACGGACGATGTTTTCAACATCACGCAGGCGTTGCTCGCGATTCCAATTGTGTTTGTGAACCTGGCGATGCTGCTCGGCGGCGCGGCGTATCTCGGATGGCTCTCGTGGAAAGTATTGCTCGGCGCGTGCGTGCTGGTTTTGCTGGGCGCGCTGGTATATCGATTGATGGTTCGCAGCGCGTTTCATCATTTGAATGCGGCGCGCGAGGAGGAAGATCGTTTGTTTGGTTATTTCCGCGCGCTGACCGAAGGCATCAAGGAACTGAAATTGCATCGCAATCGCCGCGGGGCTTTTCTCAATGTGAACGTGCAGAACACGACGGAGGCCTTCCAGAAACACAACGTGGCCGCGGAAGTGCGATTCGTCGCGGCGCAGAACTGGAGTCATTTTCTGTTTTTCACGCTGATCGGCTTGATTCTCTTTTTGCTGCCGGCGATTTTCCATCTCAGCATGAAAACGCTCACGGGTTACGTGTTAACGACACTTTATTTGATGGGGCCGCTCGCCGGTGTGATGAGCAGTTTGTCATTGTTTGGCCGCGCCAATGTTTCGTTTGAAAAAGTGAATGAACTGGGTGTCTCGCTGGAGGAAGGCGCCACGGAAGTCTGCGCCATTGACCAGAATGAAACAGAGATCACGTTTGAGAATCTCGAACTCGTCAATGTGAGGCACTCGTATCATCGCGAGAATGAGGACAATCATTTTACGCTGGGGCCGATCAATCTGCGATTCCGTCCGGGTGAATTGGTGTTTTTGGTGGGCGGAAACGGCAGTGGCAAATCGACGCTGGCAAAAATCATCACCGGACTTTACGTCCCGGAAAGCGGTGAGATTCGGCTCGATGGAAAACCGGTTACCGATAAAAACCGCGACGATTTCCGCCAGCTTTTTTCGGCGGTGTTCGTGGATTTTTATCTGTTCGAAAATCTGCTCGGCATTCACGCACGGAATGTGGATGAACAGGCGAAGACGTATCTCGACCAGTTGCATCTGAGCCACAAAGTGAAAGTGAAGGACGGTGTGCTCTCGACGACCGCGGTGTCGCAGGGGCAGCGGAAACGGCTGGCCCTCCTCACGGCGTATTTGGAAGATCGCTCGTTTTATCTTTTCGATGAATGGGCAGCCGACCAGGATCCGCTATTCAAGGACGTGTTCTACACGCAGCTATTGCCGGAATTGAAGGCGCGCGGGAAAACCGTGCTGGTGATTTCGCACGACGACAAATATTTCCACGTGGCGGATCGGATCATCAAATTGGATTACGGCAAACTGGATACCGGCGAAACGCCGAAGCGTGAGGAATTGGCTTCGACAGCGATTGCGTAGGGCGCCGTCGGGAAGAAGAATTTTGGGATATTTCTTTAGCTTGAGCCGCCTTACGTCGGCTCCTACGGCTATATCTCGCCTTTAGTGATTTCGTAACCATCTGAAAAAGAGCGGGTTCCATCTAAGAATATTCTCTGCAAGATTTTTTGAAAGAAATCGCCGGACGCTGCGTATAGCACTATGGGTTCGCGATCTATCCGAGGGGATTTAGGGACGGATTTCGTGGTGGTAAGCTGCTGCTCGGCCCGCCGGGCAGCAGCCCATTTTTCAGAATGAAGATCTTATTGCGCAATAAAGCGACCGGTTTCTTTTACGCGGGCGGCAATCAGTGGACGGCAGACGTCGACGCCGCGCATGATTTTGAAACCGGTTTGAATGCCCTTCAATACTCTTCAAAAGCGCAGTCTTCCAACGTCGAATTTGTCTATTTGGATTCCGACATTCCGGAGGGATTTATTTTGCCGAAGTTGTCGGTTTACCAGCGTCAGCGGGCGTAACCGCGAGATTTAAACTCCGACCAGCGCCGCGCCAATCACGCCCGCCGAATCGCCCAGTTTGTTTTCGACAATTGGTGTTTCGAGCGAATCGCTGAAAACCTGCCGGGCGACTTCCGCCACGCCTTCCTGGTAGAGTGATTTGACTTTCGAGACGCCGCCGCCGATTACCACGACATCAGGATCCAGAATATCGAGCAGATTCGCGACGGAGCGGCCGAATTTCTGGAAGAAGAAATTCATGAACTCGGTGGCGCGTGGTTCGCCGGCGCGATAGGCTGCCTCGATTTCGGCAAACGACCTTTTCCCGCCGTATTTTTCCGCGTAACGAGCCTCGGCGCCGCCGCCGCTGATGTAAGACTCCACACAGCCGCGATGGCCGCAATAACACATCGGTCCATTCGGATCGATGGACGTGTGGCCCCATTCGCCGGCAATGGATTGCGGGCCGGTGATGACTTCGCCTTTGTAAACGATGCCGCCGCCGCAGCCGGTTCCCATGATGATGCCAAAGACGAGCGCTTTTCCTTGGCCCGCGCCGTGCAGCGCTTCCGCCAGGGCGAAGCAATTTGCGTCGTTTTGAATTTCAATTTTTCGGCCCAGCAAATCTTCGAGTTCTTTTTTTATGGGCTGGCCGTTCAAGCAAACCGTGTTGGAATTCTTGAGCAACCCGGTCCGGCGCGAGATGGCGCCCGGCGTGCCGATGCCGAAGGTGTGCGGGGCGTTATCGATGCGTCCGGCGAGTTCGGTGTAGAGCGTTTTGATGCGGTTCAGGATGTGAGCGCGGCCGTGTTCGCGTTCGGTATCGATGCGTTTGCGATAAACTTCCCCGCCGTTTGGGTCGAGGACGATGCCTTCAATTTTGGTGCCGCCGAGGTCGATGCCGAGTCGAAACATAATTGCGGGGCAATGAAGCAGAAATTTCGGCGAATGTCTGCAAATTTCACCGGCACGGTGTTATTTTCTTCGGTTGGGGGGAGTGAAGCGCCGAATCGATGTCAAAAAAATCAATGTTTCGCTTAATTTTTTGATTCACAGGACGCCCGTGGAGCAGCTACACTCCGGGCAATTGACGGAGCAGAGAATTATTGGAGAATCGCAAAACAGATATGACGTGGGTTGATTATCTACGCTCTGCCAACTGGAATCAGGCCAGTGGCATAGGTTTTTGCGCCTACCTGTTGGGCTGTTTTGCGGCCGGTTACTATCTGGTTCGGAGCCGGCTGGGCGAGGACGTTCGCGAACTCGGCAGCGGCAGTGTGGGGGCGCGCAATGTTGGCCGCATTCTCGGTAAAACCGGTTTTTTGGTCACGCTCCTCTCGGATTTCGGCAAGGGCGCGCTGGCAGTTTGGATCGCGCATCATTTCACCAAGGACGAACGCATCGTGGCGCTCGCCATGGTGTTGGTGATCGCCGGGCACATCTGGCCGGCGCAACTGAGATTTCACGGCGGCAAAGGAATGGCCACCTCGCTCGGCGCGTTGCTGGTGTTTGACCCGAAGCTCGCCATGATTTATTGCGTGCTGTTTCTGGGCGCCTTCGCGTTGCTGCGGCGCACGGTGTTGCCGGGGCTGTTCGCGTTGATTTGCGTTCCGCTGGTTGCGCTGTTTTTTGACCAGGACCGCATCCAGGTTGTGCTGATGACCATCGCGGCGGGGCTGGTCCTTTTCGCGCATCGCAAAAATATCGCCGACGAATTCTCTCTCCTTATTGAACGCCGGCACGCGCACGCCGGAAGCAACAAATCATTATGAGCACACGGCAACCACTGACTTTCAAAACCGCGAATGAAGATTGGGAGTTTGAGCAAATCCACCGGCTCAACTACAAAACGTTCGCCGAGGAGATTCCCCAGCACCAGGTTTCGCCCAGCAATCGGATCGTTGATAAATTTCACGCCGAGAATACGTATTTGATTTGTCTGTCGGGCAAAAAGCTGGTCGGCATGCTGGCGGTGCGCGGCGCTCGACCGTTTTCGCTCGATCAAAAACTCGAGAACCTCGATTCGTATCTGCCGGCCGGCCGCACGATTTGCGAAATCCGCCTGCTGGCCATCGAAAAGAAATTCCGCGGCGCGCAGGTGTTGCAGGGCATCCTGGCGTTGCTGTGGCAGCATGGAATTGAGAAGGGCTACGATCTCGCGATCATTTCCGGCACCACGCGGCAGTTCAAGTTGTATCAGCACCTCGGATTTGTTCCGTTCGGCCCGATGGTCGGGACGGGCGAGGCGCAATTTCAGCCGATGTATGTCACGCTCGAAACGTTCGAGAACACGGCGCGCGAATTTTTGCGGTCGTCGCCCTCGCGATCATTCCAGCCGAGCGCGGTGAATTTCCTGCCCGGCCCGGTGACGGTGAAGCGCGAGGTGCGGCGGGCCTTCGAGCAGGCGCCGGAATCGCATCGCGCGGATATTTTCATGAAGGATTTCGGGACGGCACGGCAGATTCTTTGCGAATTGGTGCGCACGCGGAATGTGGAGTTGATGCTGGGCTCCGGCACGCTGGCGAATGACGTTATCGGCGGGCAGCTTTCGTTGGAACCGAAGCGCGGCATTGTGTTGAGCAACGGCGAATTTGGCGGCCGGCTTATCGATCAATCCCGCCGCTGGCGGCTCAATTTTGAGGCGATTGAATTTCCCTGGGGACAACCGATCGATCTGCGCGCCGTTCGCAAAGCTTTTGAGAAGGAATCCGCGCCGGGCTGGCTTTGGTGCACGCATTGCGAGACTTCGACCGGCGTCCTGAATGAGCTCGATTCTCTCAAGGCGCTCTGCGACGAGTTCCAGGTCAAACTGTGTCTCGATTGCATCAGTTCGGTCGGCACGTTGCCGGTGGATTTGAGCGGCGTTTATCTGGCGTCCTGTTCCAGCGGCAAAGGATTGCGCTCGTATCCGGGCATTTCGATGGTGTTTCATAATCACGCGGTCCTGCCGCAGCCGGAGCGCCTGCCGCGTTACCTGGACCTCGGCTACTACTCGCAACAACAAGGCGTGCCGTTCACATTTTCCTCGAATCTTTTGCACGCGCTGCACGCCGCGGTGAAGCACGTCGATTGGGAAAAGCGTTTTGCGGAAGCCGTGGCGCTCTCGACTTTCCTGCGGGAGAAACTGTTGGAAACGGGCTTCTCGCTCATCGGCACCGACACGGTGACTTCGCCGGTGGTGGTGACCATCGCGCTGCCGCCCGAAATGAATGCGCTGAAGATCGGCGGAATGATTCAGGAAGCGGGATACCTCCTGAGTTACAACAGCGAATATCTGCGCAAGAAAAACTGGATGCAGATTTGCTTGATGGGCGAGTGCACGCGGGAAAAAATCGTGTCGTTGCTCAATGCGCTGAATCGCGTGTGCTTTCCGCGGCGCAATCGACCGGCGGAGACGACCAAGGCTTAGAGCATTTCCCTCAAAGCTGTAGCGATGAGTTGGAGTCAGCGGCAGCAGCTTTTTTGGTTTTTGGATTCGTTTCGGCTCAGTCACAGGGTGTTTCAAACCTGCTCCTTCACCGAAGCCTCGCCAAAAACCAAAAATCCTCGCTGCTCATCGCCACATCTTTTCCGTCAATGCTCTAGGATTTCATCGGCCACTTCGCGGTGACCAGCGCCTTGTAGCCGCCCAATATCGAGAACACATTGCGATAGCCCATTTTCTGAGCCACCTCGGCGGTCAGCACGGAGCGGTACCCACCGCCGCAATACATCAGGATTTCCGTGTTGGTGTCGGGAAACATGTTTTCCAGGTCGCGTTCCAGGATGCCCTTGCCGAGATGCACGGCTTCTTCGGCGTGTTGTTTGTTCCACTCGGAATCTTCGCGCACGTCCATGAGCACGGCCTTGGGATTTTGCGCGAGGCGTTCGCGGGCCTGCTCCACGGTGATTTCCTTGACGAAAGGGCGCGCTTCGTTGACAACTTTCAAAAAACCGGGCGAATGATCCATGCGGCAAATTAATTCGGTATTTGCCGTCGTTCAAATGAAAAACGGGTTTTACCCGGTTGGGGGATTGACAGTGGCAAGATGCCGGCGGCATGGTTTTCCGCGAATGAAAATCTTCCTCGCTCTTGTGTTTCTTTCCGCGACCACGCTGCTGCGCGCGGAGACGTCGCCGCGCATTCGGGAAAAGTTCGATTTCGATTGGCGTTTCCAGGCAGGTGATGCTGCCGAAGCGTCCGCGCCGGAATTCAGCGACGCCGCCTGGCGCAAACTCGACCTGCCGCATGATTTCAGTGTGGAAGGCGAGTTCTCCCGCACCAACGCGAGCGGCACGGCGTTTCTGCCGACGGGAATCGCGTGGTATCGCAAAACCTTTGTTGTGCCCGCCGGATGGAAAAGCAAAACGGTTGAGATCGAGTTCGGTGGCGTTTCGATGAACAGTGAGGTTTGGATTAACGGACATCTGCTTGGCAAACGTCCGTATGCCTTTTCGAGTTTTGCTTATGAATTGACGCCTTACCTCATAGTGGGCGGCACCAATGTCATCGCGGTCCGCGTGGACCACAGTGAAAAGGCCGACTCGCGGTTTTACGTTGGATCCGGGATTTATCGTCATGTGTGGCTGACCGCGATGGAGCCCGTGCACGTCGCCCGCCACGGCATTTACGTGACCACGCCGGAAGTCAGCGCAGATAACGCAACTGTCGAAATCCAAACTCAATTGCAAAATCAAACGCCGAACGCCCGCGAAGTTGAAGTGGTGACGAAGTTGATGGCGCCGAATGGAAAAGTGGTGCGGCAGGTTTCGACCAGGACCAACATTGCGGGAATGGGCGAGGGGACTTTGACGCAACAGGCGGAAATTGCGCGCCCGAAACTTTGGTCGCCGGACAGCCCATCGCTTTATCAGGTGGCTACGACGGTGCGCATCGGAGGCAAAGTCGTGGATTCGTTGGAAACCACTTTTGGCGTGCGGTCAATTCGGTTTGATGCGCAAACCGGTTTTTTCCTGAACGGCGAGCCGATGAAATTCAAGGGCATCTGCATGCATCACGATGCGGGTGCGCTCGGCGCCGCGGTGCCGGATGGGGTTCTCGAACGGCGATTGCGTTTGGCAAAGGAAATGGGCGTCAACGCTTTTCGCACGTCGCACAATCCGATGGCGCCGGAGTTCTATGATCTTTGCGATCGGATCGGTTTGATGGTGATGGATGAAGCTTTCGATGAATGGACCGGCGCGAAAAACAAATGGGTCACGGGGCGGAATAACGGCACGGCGTCGCATCACGGGTATTCGGAGTTCTTTGAAGAATGGGCCGACGCCGATCTTGGCGAAATGGTCCAGCGCGATCGCAATCATCCTTCGATCATCCTGTGGAGCATCGGCAACGAGGTCGATTTTCAGAACGATCCGTTCAGCTATCCGACGGATGGCAGGAATTACAACAGCAACAAACCTTCCGCCGAAATTCTGGCGCGCACGGCGCCGCGGTTGATCAAGATTGTGCACGAGACCGATCCGACGCGGCCCGTCGCGGCGGCGCTCGCGAATATTCCGGCGTCGAATGCCACCGGGTTGGCGGATTTGCTCGACGTCGTGGGCTACAATTACCAGATCGAACAATACACGAAGGACTTTGAGAAATATCCGAATCGCAAAATTGTCGGCAGCGAAAATGGGTTTGGATTGGATTATGTCGAGATCACCAGGAACCCACGCGTCACCGGGCAGTTTCTGTGGGTTGGTTTTGATTTTCTCGGCGAAAGTGATGCGTGGCCGTCGCGCGGTTCGGCGGCAGGGCTCTTCGATACCACCGGCTTTTTGAAACCGCGTTCGTACATTCGCGCGGCGATTTGGGCGGAGCAACCGGTGGTTTACATGGGTGTTCGCCAGCAATTCGGCGGCGGTCGCGGACGATTTGGAGGAGGCGTCCAAAGCCATTGGAATTGGCAGGGGGACTCGCGCGAGACGTTGCCGGTTGATGTTTATTCCAACTGCAAAAGTGTGGAATTGTTTCTGAACGGAAAATCGCTCGGCGCAGAAACTTCGGCGGAATCCACGAATGGCGTTTTTCACTGGAGCGTGCCGTTCCAAGCGGGCGAGCTCAAGGCGGTCGGTTCGCGCGACGGCAAGAAGGTGGAGACGAGCCTCGTGACTGCCGGCCAGCCGGCGCGGGTTGAGTTGGTGGCGGATAAGACGAAGCTGGCAGCGAATGGCGAGGATGTTTCGCAGATTGAATTGCGGCTGGTGGATGCGAAAGGAGTTCTGGTCCCGAATGGAGCGACGCTGTGCTCGGTTCGTGTCGAAGGCGCGGGCAGGTTGTTGTCTTTGGACAATGGCGACCAGCGCGATATGACGCGATTGCAGGAGCCGTCGCGGAAATTGAACCAGGGGCGCTCGTTCATGGTGGTGGAGAGCGCGCGTGAGGCGGGTTCCATTACGGTGAGGGTTTCGGCGGAGGGGTTGCCGGAGGCGACCTTGAAATTGCGCGCGCGGTAAGGCCGACAGATAAAAGCCTGAAGCTTCGCCCCCTGAACCCTGAAGCACCACCTCACCCCTAACCCTCTCCCACGCTTCGCGGCGGAGAGGGAGACAAATACACGCTTTGGGAATTTTCGCGCGTCCGTCTTCGAATCAGTGCGATCATATTTTCCGCACAATATAGTAAGGCTGCTGTGTGAGGTTCGGGCCGAGGCCGGGATGAAGCGTGACGTTCTGCGGGTCGCGCGTTATTTCGAAATAATATTGGAGCGGGTAGGGGGAATCGAGATAGGTCGCGGGGATGGCGGCTTGAAAACTTTTTCCGTTGGCCTGCATTGAAACGGATTCAAATCGCTCGCCTTGATCCACGTGCCGATAATAGAGGCGCACGGATTGTGCGGATTTCTCGATGGTCAATTCGATGTTCAACGGTTCGCCCGCGCGCAAGGTGGCCGGCAGCGCGTGATGCGCGACAATCGCGGCGCGGTTCGGGCGGCCGGTGGCTTCTTGAATCAGCGCTTTGATGTTGGGAGTTGTTTTGTCGCCGGCGTGGGCTGATTTTTCTTCCATCGCGGCGATATCGCGATCAATCAACGGCAGGCGGTCGGCCCAGTGGCCGCGCAGTTGCGGCAGCTCGCCGATGGTAATGTCGGTCATGTAGGCATTGCCGCTGGCATTCGCCAGTTCGGCCCAGGCAGCGCGCGCGCGGTGGTAGGCTTTGATGGCTTCGATGAGTGCACTCGCATCGCCGCTTTGGTCAAAGAGCCCGTAAAGAACGCCGGAGCGGAACTTCGCGCCGAAAAATCGGCCCAATCCGATTTGAATTTTCAGGTCGATCACCAGACGGCGAAATTCAGGCGTGGTTTTGTCGCTGGCTTTGCGTTCGAATTCGGCAAGATTCTTTGCGGCGGCGCTGGCGTTATCTTCGAGCCATTGGGCGACTTCGATGGGCGTGTATTTGCCGCTGCGCTGGCCTTTGAGCAGTTCGCCCGCGAAGTCGTTCATGCGCGAAAATAATTGCGGATCGAGTGGGCTGACGTTTCCGAAAATTTTCGGCGAAGGAGTGTCGCTGTAATTATTGCCGCCGAGCCGCGCTTCGATGAGGGATTGATTGAGATACATCTCCGGCCAGTAATTATTGTTGGCGGCGGAGGGCAGATGCGCGGTGGTGATAATGGGCAGAATGCGGCTGGCGTTGGCGAGGGCGAGTTCTGCGGACGGTGCGCCGCGTCCGAAATCTTTTCGCAAGGTGCGTTGCCAAACGTCGGGATCGGAATCCGGGTTATACATCATTCGGCCCCACATCCGGAAGGTGTAGAGATATTTTTCCCAATCCCAGCGCGGCCGGAGCGAGGAGTCGGCATAACCACAGCGGTCGCCAGCGATGCCTGAGCCGCGGCGGCCTTTGAAGGTGAGCGGCTCCATGAATTCCGCGCCGTCACTGCCGCAGAAACTGAAATCGCGGCCATAGGCGGCGCCGGTTTGCGGGTCGCCCCAGATCAACAGTCGTTGCGTGCCGGGCCAGATGCGATGGATGATGCCGTAGCGGCGATTTTCCTTGAGCAAATCGCCGTAGCCATAACGGAGAAAACTTCGCGAGCCACTGCTCAGTTTCATCAGGCCACCACCGTCGCGGCCGGTGGGGCGTTCCAACTGGCGAATTTCCGCCTGATGATACGCCATGCCCAGATGTTCGGCCCAGAATTTCGGCGAGACTTTTACCGGCATGCCGGTCGCCAGCGCGTTGTCGATCATCGTGTCATCGATGCCTTTCGGGTGCAGATCGATTTCGACCGAGCGTCCGCATCTGCCGACGCCGTTGAACACTGATTTCCAAAAATCATAGCTGCCTTCGGTCACGCCGCTTTCCCCGTGAGTTCGCAACGTGACACCGCTGATGGCGGGGCAGGCTTTCAGCAGGGCGCAGATGGCGTCGCTGCAATAGGCGGCGTGATTTTGTTTGGACAAACCGGTGATGACGTAATTTGCGCGGGTGGTGTTCTCCCAGACATAACCGTGCATCCAGATGCCGAGTTGAAATTGCAGGCCGCGCGCGACGCTTTCCTCGCTGATGAATCGCAGCATCTCGAGATTGCGATCGCGTTCGGCATCGGGCAAACCCGCGGCGCGCACATCGTATCCCGGAACGGAAAGCAGAAACGGGTAGGCGAACAGGAAATAGGCGTCGGTCACGTCCTGCAGGAAATCGTAGCCGAGGCCGAGCCCGAGATTGAAACGATTGAACCGTTGCGTGGCGAGCATCGTGAGGTAACGCGGCCACATCTCGCGATCGTTGAACCAGGGTTTGTCTTCGACATCGCTCGCAAACAATCGGCAATTGCTACGGATGCGGTTGGCTGGTTTTTCCACGGTTCGTTGAACGCGGCTGAGTTCAGCGAGCGGATTGGCGGCGTGGTTGACGCGGTCGGTGAGTTCGAGCAGGGCGTAGACGAGGCCGCGCGCGTCCGAGCCGGCGGCGAGCAGGGCGCGGTGTTGGTGGATCGTGCCGCGGGCGAGGCCGACGGCTTCCGGCGATTGCGGCAGCGAAAGTTTGGTGGCGGCGAGCGCTTCTTTGCCGGCGGCGGAATTGCTGGTGGCGGCGAGGATGCAATCGAAGCCGGCTGGCGCTTGCTCGAGACTGGGGAAAATTTCTGCGGCCACGTTCCGGGTTTTTAACGCATCGCGCAATTCCGCGGCGGCCCAGGCGGCGGGTTTTTGTGCGGCATCTTCCGAGTTGAGAATGATGGCGACGCCGTGGGCACTTTCTTTGGCGGATACGGAGCCGGGAAAGAGGTCGGCGGCGGTCAGCGCGGCGGTCGCGGCGGCGGTGGTTTTGAGAAAATGGCGGCGAGAATTTTTTTCCATGGTCCGGAGCGGGGTTATGGGATTCTGGTGTGGCTCACTATGAGAAGGTTGGATGTTTCAAATCAAGTCCATAGCGCGAGTGCAGTTGAAAAACCGCGAGGGGTCTGAGAATTGAGGGGTGCCGACTGCCAGTCGGCGATACAGCAGGCTGCCAGCCTGCGCCACGGCGCGGCAGTTTTCACGTTGCGCGGGAAAACTGGTGGAGTTGAGGGGGATCGAACCCCTGACCTTCTCATTGCGAACGAGACGCTCTACCAACTGAGCTACAACCCCGTGCACCAGGTCCGAAATAGTTACAACGTCCCGGTAAAATCGCAAGAACGATTTCGCGGACGGATTGATTAAGATTTCAGATTGTCAGGGTTTGGCTGGCTTATTTGCACATTGAGAGGGGGACAAGCTGAAGCTTGAACTCCAACGGGCCGGGGGGATCCGCCTTCGTCCGACTTCGGCGCGACGGGCGCCGGCGGTCCCAGGCGTTAGGCGGGGGCGGTGGCCATGTAGTCGCTGGCGCCGCGCATGACGCTTTCGCCGAGGGGGCTCAGCTTGCCGAATTTCCGCACGGTTTCAATTCCTTGTTGGAACAGGCGCGCGTTGTCGGCCAAATCCTTTTTCGCCTTCTCTTTTGCGGCGGCGTCCAGGACGCCGTGGTCGAGAAGTTGTTGAACGACTCGATACATGCGCGCGGTAACGAAGGTCGCGTGATAAATGCCATCCATCGGGCGCGGATCTTTGCGCAGCGGCGACGAAAAGAGTTCTTCCGGCGAATTCTCCACCAACGCCCCGTCGGCGCTGAACCCGAAAAGCAGGTTGTGCGCGGATTCGTGCGCGAGCATTTGCACCATGCCGATGGCGCCGTCGCCGCGGTCGGCGTTGATGATGATGGCGCCCCAGAGCATGAAGGACGAGGCGCCGTCGAAGGTCATCGCTTTCGGGTCTTTGGTTCCGGCGGCGAGAATGATTTCGCGGAGCAACGCGCGCAGTTCAGCGGCGAGTTCCGGATCGCCGGCGTCCAGGAGGGCGAAGGCGTCGGCAATTTGCGCGCGGCAATTGGCGGCCACTTGTGGGGCGGGCGGAAAAATTTCGAACTTCACGGACGGGTCGTCATTCAAGAACCGGGCGTAGCGCGCGCCGATGGCGTCCTGGTTCGGGTCGGCGAGTTCGAGGATTTCCAGGCCGCTGGTGCGCGGCGGCAGTCTGGTCAATTCAGTGAGGAGCCCGGAGGCAGTTTCGAGGTCGTCCTCTTCGATCGCGAGCACGGCGTCGTTGTAAAAACTGAATGCCAGCGGCGAAACCGGACGGACTTCGAGGTCGCGGAGGAAGGTTTGAAATCGGTCCTGGGGGATCGCCAGAAAACCGTCGCCCTGGGTGAGGATATACCGAAGGCTGTCAGCCAGCCGCGAGCGCATGCGTTGGTCGAGAAACAAAACGCGTTCGGCGCTGGGCGCGAACGCGTGCAGATTTTCCTGGGTGGGAACAGACAAGGTATTTTTCCAGCCGCGAGCTCGTGACTGGAGTGGAGGGAACGTAACCGGTTAAAACCAAATAGTCGGTTTTAATTCGGCTTGAGACGTTGGTCGACAGGGCCGCTTATGCCACGCCGCCGCCTTTGGTTCCGACTTTGCCTCCGATTTTCGCGCCGAGGGCAGCCCGGAAGGCCTTCTTGTCCTCCGCGGTTTGAGCCGTCGTGACCTGGTTGAAGCCCATTAGTTTGGCCCAATCCAACTGGATGCGCTTATTTGTGGATTTCATGAGCCATCTTTTCTATTATCCGGCGCAGGTTGTCAAGCGCGCGTTATAACCATTATTAGCGTGATTGCCCAAACAAATCTCCGGATGGAATGAATTTGCGACATCTCCTTCCCCCTCACCCCAGCCCTCTCCCTCAGGGAGAGGGTGAACTGTATCGCGTTTTTATAAGCTTGTGCGCTATTCGACTCGATCCCGCGCCAAAGGACAGGGGAACTTTAATTCGATGATTGGTCGCCTCGCATGATTCGATTCCTCCACTCGCGCGGGCATAGTTACACCGTCAAGGAAGTGAAGGGCGCCGCCAAGGCGCCGACGGTTCGGTGCCTTCATTATGATGCGCTGATTCGCGCGCGTTCGTTGCCCGGCGGGACTTATATTTTCACGGATGTTGATCGGTTGAGTTTTTGGGATCTCGAGCACGCGAGTCATTTGTATCTGCAAATGAAAAATGCCGGCCTGCACGTGCTGAATAATCCGGCGCTGGTGCGGACGCGGTATCCGCTGTTGCGGGCTTTGCACGCGGCGGGGCTCAACGATTTCAATGCGTATCGAGTCGATGAAATGGATGCGGTGAAGCGGTTTCCGGTGTTTGTCCGAAAGATTCATGGGCATCGCGCGCCTTTGAGTGAGTTGTTGCAAACGCGGGAGAAAATGCAAAAGGGTGTTGCAACCGCGATCGCTGGCGGCACGCCGCGCGAAAACGTGCTGATCGTAGAATTCGCCGCGGAGCCGTTGCGGCCGGGGTTGTTTCGCAAAATGTCGGCTTTTCGCATCGGCGATGCCATCGTGCCGCACATCAGCGTGCACGACACGGTATGGTTGGTGAAATACGGCCGGAAGTTCGATGACATGGAGGATCTGTACAAGCAGGAGCTCACGTTGCTGCAAACGAATCCTTACGCGGGGCATTTGAAGAAGGTGTTTGATATCGCGGGCATCGAATATGGCCGCGCGGATTTTGGATTGTATCAGGGGCGAATCCAGGTTTACGAGATCAACACGAACCCGCATGTGGCGCCGCCGAGCGCGCATCCGTCGGCGAGCCGCATCAAAAGCATGAACCTGGTTTGGGAGACTTATTTGTCAGCGCTGCACGCGGTCGACAGCCCGAACGGTTCGTCGGTTCGCCTGGAGAATGGGGCGTTGCAGAAATTTCGGCCGTGGAAAAATCTGCTCACGCGAACCCGCAAAGTGCCGTGAAACTCTCGCTCATCATCTGCGCCTATAATCAGCGGGACGCGCTCGATAAAATTTTTCGGGCGCTCTCGTGGCAGACGGTTTCGCCGGAGCAAATTCTCATTGCGGATGATGGCTCGGCGGATGGGACGCAGGAATTGATTGCGGCATGGAAATCCAAAATGCGCGTGCCGGTGGAGCATCTTTGGCAGCCGGACCAGGGATTTCTCAAGACGACGATTCTGAACCGGTGTGTGGCGGCGGCAACGGGGGAATATATTGTGTTTCTGGATGGTGATTGCGTGCCGCACCGGAAATTTATCGCGGATCATCGCGCGTTGGCGGAGCGCGGCTGCTGGGTGCAGGGCCGGAGGTGTTTTGTGCGCGAGCCGTTTGTCGCGGAGTTTAATCCCGTTTCGACTTCAGCGTGGCAGTGGGCTTTGCGCGGACGCATCGCGCGCCCGGCGAAAAGCGTGAGGCTGCCGTTTCCGATTGTTCGGCGCGATCGCGGGCAGCGGGGAATTCTGGGTTGCAACATGGCTTACTGGCGCGAGGACGTCGTGGCGGTGAATGGGTTTGATGAATCCTATCAGGGCCGCGGGATGGGAGCGGATTCGGACCTGGGGAGTCGCGTTTATAATTTGGGGCGGCGGCGCAAATTCGTTTACGGACGGGCGCTGGTGTTTCATTTGGATCATCCGATCATGCCGCGTCCGCATTTTGACGCGAACAAAGCGCGGCTGGAGGAGGTGCTGCGGTCAGGGAGGGTGCGGTGTGAAAAGGGGTTGGATCAGTATCTGAAAGAACCAGCTGAGATGGTATAGCTGGTGGATTTGGCAACGCTTGCCGGGTGATGTTCGCACGGGCGAGACGCCCGTGCCACTACGCTTTCAGCGCGGCCTCAATTAACGTTTTTTCGCGAGGGGTGTAGGAAAGTTTCAAGGCTTCGGTGTGCGCGGCGGGAGTCATTTTCTTCCAGGATTTTTGCAAGGCGGTGATGACTTTGTCGTCGGCGGTCTTGGCGGCGAGATCGGCGAGTTGATGCTCGAGAAAAACGAGGCAGAGGGCGTCTTCGAGAACGCAGCTTTCCGGGTCGGTGGGGAAATTCTTTTTTAAATTCAAATCCTGCACGCGCGCGATGGTCGCATCGGGATAGCCAACTTCGCGGAGGATTTCGCCGGCGCGTTCGGCGTGGAAACGTTTCAGGTCCGCGCGCCATTTCAGGTAGCCGGGGCGCGTCATGGGGTAAGAGTCGCGCGGGATTTTCCAGCGGCACAAATGCTGGCAACGCGCGGCCAGGCGCAATTCTTCGGAAGCGTGCGGAGAAAGTTTCAACACCCAATCGGTCAGCCATTGCGCGTAGACGAGTTCGCGAGGCTGCGCAACGCCGGCGATGGTTTCAAAATTTGGGTCGCGCGAATTTTCCGCATCGAAACGGCGCAGCGCGGCGGCGAAGCGCGCGGGATCGGCTGGTTGAAATTCTGAACTCAATGCTCTGGTCTTATGGCAAAATTGGATTATGGTGACAAGACGATTCGAAATAACCTTGAATGAGTCGAACATGAAGGCTTCAGCATCCAACACTCCGTTGTCGCCGGAGGAATTTCAGCGGCAATTGACAGATTTTGTGCGGCAACATTTTCAAAAAGGCGCGCCAGGCAACCCGACGCCGGCGGAGGAGGTTCCCGGTGGCAGCGCGGAGGCGCGCGCGGACAAGGACAAGGACGAGGATTTTGCATTTCAACATACGCCGCGTGAGGTGAAGGAATATCTCGATCGCTTCGTCATCAAGCAGCACGAGGCGAAAAAAGTGTTGAGCGTGGCGTTGTGCGATCATTATCACCACGTGCGGCTGGCGCTCGAGGGGAAGGAATCGCCGAATTACGCGAAGCAGAATGTGATTTTGGTGGGGCCAACCGGCGTGGGAAAAACGTATTTGATCCGGAGCGCAGCGGAATTGATCGGCGTGCCGTTCGTGAAGGCGGATGCGACGAAATTTTCCGAGACGGGTTATGTCGGCGGCGATGTGGAGGACATGGTGCGCGATCTGGTGCGGTTGGCGGATGGCGATGTTCAGCGCGCGCAGTATGGCATTATCTATATTGATGAGATCGACAAAATCGGCGCGGCGAACCACAGCGGCGGGCGCGATGTGAGCGGCCGCGGCGTGCAGACGAACCTGCTCAAGCTGATGGAGGAAACCGAGGTGCCGTCTCGTTCGCCGAATGACATCGCGGGCCAAATCCAGGCGATGATGGACATCCAACGCGGGCGGAAGGCGCCGAGCACGATCAACACGAAGCACATTTTGTTCATCGTTAGCGGCGCGTTTGATGGTTTGGAAAAAATCGTTCGGAAACGCCTGCGCGAGGCGGCGATTGGTTTTGCGGCGAAGGAATCGCATGTTGAGGCGCCGGAGGAAGTGCTGACGGCGGCCCAGACGCGCGATTTTATTGAATTCGGTTTTGAGCCGGAATTTATCGGGCGCCTGCCTGTTCGCGTCGTTTGCCATTCGCTCAACACGGACGACCTGTTCCAGATTTTGAAAAGTTCGGAGGGCAGCATCATACGGCAATACGAGCAGGATTTTGCGGCTTACGGGATTGAAGTGCTGTTTTCCGATGAAGGCTTGCGGCGCATCGCAGAGCGCGCGAGCAACGAGCAAACGGGCGCGCGCGGTTTGATGACGGTGTGCGAGCGGGTGTTTCGCGAGATTAAATTTGAATTGCCGTCGACCGCGGTGAAACGTTTTGTGGTCACGCCGGAGTTGGTGGGAAATCCGGCGGCGGAGTTGAAGAAAATTTTAACCGATCCGCAGAGCGAGGAGCATATCGTGGCGCGGCAGTTGGTGGAGGAATTCGCGCATCGGTTCCAGGAATTGCATGGGATCAAGATTCGTTTCACGGAAGCGGCGGGGGAGATGCTGGTGAATGAGGCGTTGGAGAAGAAGCTGTCGGTGCGCGATCTGTGCGGCAAACGGTTCAAGGATTTTCAATTTGGCTTGAAGCTTATCACGCAGAATTCCGGCCCGCAGGAGTTCGTGATTGATCGGGATGCCGTGGAGGCGCCGGATAAGGTGCTGAGTGATATGGTGGTGGCGAGTTATCGGGGGAAGAGTTAAGCCCTACTGGTTATTAGTTTTACGCTCGCCCTCTCCGCCGGGGAAAGGGAGAAATTTATCACGCTATCGGAAGATTGGATATCCGGAACTCAATCCAACGTAGAACCGTTCGGGCCCTTCTGCTCGAGTTTAAATTTTCCTGACTTTCCCGTCCGTTTGCATCGAGGCGGCGAAATTAAAGATGTCGCGCTGCGTGCAGAAGGGGACGTCGTCGCGCAGGTCGGGGATTCCGCTTAGGCGGGTTCCGTTGCGGGAGGTTGCGGCGGCGGCTTCGACATTCGCACTCGCAACGGTGTAGAGCTCTCGCGCCATTTTTGCGGAATCGGAAATGTGCAGTGGATCAAGTTGGTTCCAAAGCAGTTCGCACAAGGCGCCGACGCCGAGAGCGTCTTCGTAGGCGGATTGTTCGTAGGTGCCGCTGCAAATCAGCAGGAGATTTTGCGGCGCTGATTTGGAAATGAAATCCGCGGTGGCCTGCAAATTTAAAAAGGAGCCGATTAAAACGGTTTTTGCGTGAGCGCAGGAGCGCAGGGCGCGGGTGCCGTTGGTGGTGGTTATCACGATGGTTTTGCCGGCGACTTTTTCTTTCGTGAATTCGCGCGGGGAATTGCCGAGGTCGAAATCCGTTCCGCCGGTTTGCGCGGCGCGAATGCGGACGCCGTCGCGTTCGCCGGCGAGCAGCATGCCCGGCGATTTTTGTTTGAGGGCGAGCGCTTCAGGAATTTCGCCGACGGGAATGATTGCTTCCGCGCCGTTGGCAAGGGCGGTCACCATGGAACTGGTGGCGCGGAACACGTCGAAGACCACGCAGAGTGTGTCATCCAGATTCTGATTTTTCAGCGCGGCGAAATCGGCGGGGGTGAAGAGAACGTCCAGGGATTTCATCGGGGCAATTTTCCGTGTTTGGTTCGCATGTAGTGAAATAAATATTGCTGGGCGTAGCCGGCGTTGGGGCCGAAGTGCGTTTCGGAAAAACGACGCAGACGTTTGGCCGAGGCGCGGCGGCGCGGGAAATAAAGTTTCTGCAGCGCCTTGATCACCCACACATCGACCGGAAATGCGGCCTGGAATCCATACGCGAAGAGCAGCACGCAATCGGCGATTTTGCGGCCGACGCCGGGCAGTTGCACGAGTTCCTCGCGGGCGATTTCGACAGGAAGCTCGCGCAAACGCTCGAGGTCGATTCGGCCTTCGGTAACGGCTCGCGCGGTTTCGAGCAAATAGGGCGCGCGAAAGCCCATTTTGCACGCGCGCAGCTCCGCTTCGCTGGCGCGCGCGAGGCGGGCAGCGTTCGGAAATCCGAATGCGGGCGTGTAGGGCGGCGCGGCGGGGATGGGTTCGCCGAAGCGTTCGCAGAGCACGGAAATGATCTGGCGGATTTGCACGATTTGTTTCGTGGACGACAAAATGAACGACGCGAGGCATTCCCACGGGTCCTGCCGCAGCAAGCGCAGACCGCGACAGGCGTTGACGGCGGCGCGAATGGGTTCATCGTCCGGAAAAGTGGCGACGACCATGCTGAGGTCCAGTTCGAGCTGCAAATAATTGGTGAGCCAGGTCCAATCGGTGACCGGCTGCGCGGCCTGGGCGGTGATGGAGAATTGGTCCGCGCGCAAACGCACCCAGTGGCCGCGAATCACCCCGTTCCAGCCGCCGTCCACGCGATTCCAGCGAAAGGCCTGGCCGGATTCGAGCGTGCCGGCGAGATCGTAATCGCGCACGGGGAAGACGGCCGTGGCGGCAACGCGTTCAATGTAGGTTTCGGCACTCAAACATTTGGACGTAGTGAAAGATGCGGCCGCGATAAAGGATGGGGAACACGCCCAGCTCTTTGACGGACTCAAATTCCTGCATGAGGAATTTCGGCGGGGGATCCTGTTTCGGTTCTTCGCGGACCAACTTTTTTATCGACGCGCCCTTTAGCCACAGGATGGGCCAATTGCTTTTCAATTTTGGCATGCCGATTTCCTTCACGTAAATGGCGTTGTCGCCGGTGCGATTGCCTTCGTAGCCGGGCCAGAAATAGAACTGGTTTTTTGCTTCACCGCTGGTCTGGCAATAGACGATGGGGTTGTCCGTCACGTTGGTGCGGGCCTCGGGTATGTAGAAACTCAGGTGGCCGGCGGTGCCGTAGTGCGCGCCGATGATGAACACCGGTTTTCCGTCGGCCTCCAGTTTTTCGCGCTGCGTTTCCACCGCGGCCGCCATGGCGCTATACGCCCGCACGCGCGTGGAGGGGTCGATCTTGGGCGGCAGGGTGCGGCCGGCGAAATGTTGGATTAAATCAGGTTCATGCAAGAATGCGACGATGGCGACGCCCAGCGCCAGGCCGGCGACGAGCCAGCCTTTCAGCGCGCGGACACCGAGCCGCCAGCGAGTGTCCCAATAGATCAACGCCACGCACATCATCGGCAGGACGGACGGAGCGATCCAATTCGGCTTAATGGAAGAGTGAAAGCTGTACAGCATGTAACCCAGAAAAAGCGGAGTGCCCATGCTGAAAAGATAGACCAGGCGTGGGTCGTGCCGGCCGCGACGCCAGAACGCGATGGAAGCCCAGGCTGTGGCGATGAAAAATATCGGGTTCAGCAAAAAAGTCTCGACGCCGATGAAGGTCGTGAAGTCGGTCAGGTGACTCCAGGACGGTTGCCAGGGTGTGTTTGCGCCGGCATTGCTCGCCACGTGCGAAATCGTGACCCAGTGATGTTGCTGGTTCCAAATCACCACCGGGGCGGTCAGCAGAAGGTTGATCAGGAGGGCGAGATACGGGCCGGGCTTGCGCAAATGGGCGCGCGCCGGTTTCCAGAGAATGAAGAAGATGATCCAGCAAACGAGCTGGCACACTTCGGTGTATTTGCTCAGGAAACCAAGCCCCATCCACAGGCCGGTCCACAACCAGCTTGAGGTTTTTCCTCCCGGCCGGGCGGCTTGCCAGCCGGTGATCATGGCGGCGGTCCAAAATAAAACCGATAACGGATCGATGGTCATGATGACGGTGCCGAGCGACAGCAGCGGCGTGGCAGTGACGGTCAGCGCGAGAAAAAATCCGGCGCGGGCGTTCACTTCGCGCGCAAAGAAGCGCAACAACATGACGCCGAGGATGGCGCTGATGACCGGCGCGAAAAAGCGCACGCCAAAAGCAGTGTCGCCCCAAAGGTGCGTGCCGAGCCATTGCGTGCAGGCGATCAGCAGCGGTTTGCTGTAATACGAGAGCGCCATGTGCTTGGACCAGACCCATTGGTAGGCTTCGTCTTCGCTCAATTCGATCAACCCGCTGGCGAGGTAGGCGAGATTCAGCAGCAAAGAGAGGGCGATGAAGGCATAACCGAGGCGCAGCCATTGAGCGTCCAATTTGGCGGGGCGTGTTTCATCCGGGAGCGGCGGCAATTCCTCATCTTCGGAAAGGTTAGCCGCAGGGCTCGAGCGAAGATTCACGAGCGAGGGCAATTGTTCCCACCAGAGCGGAAACCATCGCTGGCCGAGGTTGCGCCAAAGGGTTTCAATCGCCCAGAGGCCGGCGACCGCGTAGCCCGCGCCGAGAATTGCGCCGGCCAGGACATCGCTGGGATAATGCACGCCATTATAGATGCGCGAAAAGGAAACGAGGCAGGCCAGCGGCAGCATGAAGCGCCAGCTCCGCCGGTAGAACACGAAGCAAATCATGGTGGCGGCAAACCAATTCGCCGCGTGCGACGACGGCATGGAATTGTGGGCGGGAAGGTTGTCCGGCGAGGTGTTTTGCGGAGTTTCCATCGCCGGGGGCTGAGCGGGACGATTTTGGTCGCGCGTCATGGGCTGGTTTACATTTTCCAGCGCCACGAATGGGCGGGGCCGCGCGATGGCGTGTTTGATGGTGTTGCAGACCAGGGAATCGCCGGGTAACAAAATCATCGCGGCCATCAGCATGCAAATCCAGCCGCGTTTTCCGCCTTTCCACAGCAGCAGCATTCCAGCGACCGCAAGCACCGGGAAAAAAAACTTGTTGCCGCTCGCAAACGGCATCAACACGTCAAAAAATGAATTGCTCAGCGTGCCGTTGATGAAACGAAACACGCTTAGATCCAGGGTATGAAGCCAATGCACGCCCAGAGTTTAATGAAGAATTGGCGAATGAAAACTGAATTAGAAAAAAACGTGCTGCGTGTTACGTGTTACGTGTTACGTGAATTCATGCGAGAGTCGGGGAGATCCAGAGAGCAACACGTAATACGTAACACGCACTACGTCTTCATTGACCTTCCGCGCCGAGACTGCTAAAACGCTGCGCGTCATTGCGGCCTTAAGACATGAAAAAAGCCAGCCCTAAATACAAACGGATTTTGCTCAAGCTCAGCGGCGAGGCACTTGGCGGCGAGGCGGGCGTGAGCATTTCGGCGGCCGCGGTGCAAAGCATGGCGGAGCAAATCCGCGAGGTGCGCGAATTGGGCGTGCAGGTGGTGATTGTCATCGGCGGCGGAAATATTTTTCGGGGTTTGTCCGGCAGCGAGCGCGGCATCGAACGTGCCACGGGCGATTACATGGGAATGCTGGCGACGGTCATCAACTCGCTCGCGTTGCAGGATGCACTGGAAAAACTGGGCGTCGCGACGCGTGTGCAATCGGCGATCACGATGTCGCAGGTCGCTGAGCCGTTCATCCGCCGGCGAGCGGTGCGGCATCTGGAAAAGGGCCGGGTGGTGATTTTTGGCGGCGGCACGGGAAATCCTTATTTTTCGACGGACACCGCCGCGGCATTGCGCGCGAACGAAATCGGCGCCGAAGTTATTTTGAAAGCGACGAAGGTGGATGGCATCTACGATTCGGATCCGAAGAAGAATCCCCACGCGAAGCGTTTCTCGCAGATCAGCTATATCGATGCGTTGCAAAAGCAGCTCAAGGTGATGGATTCGACGGCGTTTTCGTTGTGCATGGATAACAAGATGCCGATCATCGTGTTTGATTTGTTCCGCGCGCACAATTTGAAGCGGGTGGTCATTGGGGAAAAGGTGGGGACGCTGGTGAGTTAGGCTTCAAACGTGTTCCGTGTTGCGTGTTGCGTGAATTTGTGCGGAGCCACGAAGCAGGCATCCCGTGTTGGTAACTTCCCGTTGATTTTTTCGCCAAAGGGGACGATGGATGTTTTATGTCATTTGCATCACGTCAGGATGCGGGGCAAAAGCTGGCGAGCCATCTTCTGAATGAAGGCGTGCACGCGGATGTTGTGGTCGGTTTGCCGCGCGGCGGTGTGGTGGTGGCGGCGGAGGTGGCGCATGGGTTGCATGTTCCGCTGGACGTGTTGATGGTGCGAAAGATCGGGCATCCGCTGCATCGCGAGTTCGCGGTGGGCGCGCTGGCGGAGAACGATGTCGTTTTGCTGGACGAGCACGCGCTGGGTTCGAACGAGACGGCGCGTGTGATGGTGGCGGAGGTCATTCGCGAGGAGCAGGAGCGGTTGGCGCAATACCAAGGCAAGTTTCATCCAGACGAGGAAGTTGATTTTTGCAATAAGGCGGTGTTGATTGTGGACGATGGGTTGGCGACCGGCAGGACGATGGAGGCCGCGGTGATGGCGGCGAGAAGGAAAGGGGCGAGAGAGGTCATGGTGGCGGTGCCGGTGGCTTCGATGACGGCGGTCGGGAAGCTGGAGCGCGTCACGAATGGCATGTTTGCGCTGATTATCGATCCCGGTTTGGAGGCGGTGGGCGCGTATTACGAATCTTTCTCGCAGACGAGCGATGATGAGGTGGTTCAGTTGTTGCGGGCGGAGCATGCGGATCACTAGATATTTCTCAAATGAAATCTCCGCAAAGTTGGTGACCTCCCTGCCGGAAGATGGTGGCAAACCCGCAGGTTTGCCCCACCTATGCGGAAATTTCTTTTGAGAAATATTCCAAGCGAAAAATTTTCCCTTTCGCATTTTTAGGTTAAGGTGCGCGCATGCCTGAGTTGCCAGAAGTGGAAGTGTTGGTGCGGCATTTGGCGCCGCTGGTGCGAAATCGAAAAATCCAGCGAGCCATTGTGCGGCGCCCGCGTGTCATTGCGCCATCCACCGCGGAACAGTTCTCGCGAACATTGCGGGGCGCGACGTTTGGCGAACTGACGCGTCGCGGGAAATATCTTCTTTTCGAGATGCGGGCGGCGAAGGGGCTGGGTTTCCCGCTGATCGGCCATCTCGGCATGACGGGGCGGATGTATTTGCTGCCGGAAAAGAGCGCTTTGCCGAAACACGCCGCCGTTGTGTTTGAGTTGGGCGGCGAAACTTTTGTTTTCGAGGACACGCGGTATTTTGGGCGGATGACGCTCGATGACAGCGCCATCGCTGCGCTGGGTCCGGAGCCGCTCGGCGAGGCTTTCACGGCGGAATATTTCCAGGTGGCGCTGCAACGATCCACGCAGCCGATCAAGGTGAAATTGCTGGATCAGCAGTTGGTCGCGGGTGTTGGCAATATTTATGCGAGCGAGGCGCTGTTTCGGGCGGGGATTTCACCGCGCGTGGCGTCGCGCCGTTTGAAACCACCGCAGGTCGCGCGCCTGCGCGAAACCATTCGTGAGACCTTGCGCGAGGCGATTAAGCGCGGCAGCACGGTTCCGCTGAATTATTCCGGCGAGGGCAAGGGCGACGGGCTTTTTTATTTTGGCAGCGCGCCGGATGCGCCGGATTTTTACGAGGAACGTTTGCGGGTTTATGATCGGGCGGGCAAGCCGTGCCGGGTGTGCGGCACGGCGATCAAACGGATTGTGCAGGGGGCGCGGAGCACGTTTTATTGTCCGAAGTGCCAGCGGTAGCCGGTGCAGCATAAAAATCTGGCGGCGGTCATAGACCGCCGCTACAGGCGCACGTCCACAATTTTTGTTGTTGCCGGTTCCTTGGGGAAAAGCGTATGCCTTGGGTCCACTTGTGGAAGAACGCGAATAACAAAAACGTTTTTTATGGGAACAAAAACATTTCTTCTTGGATTTCTCACGCTCACGTTGACGGCGGCGGCGGCCGATGACACGAATTCCAACGCGGCGCTTTTGTCCGGGTTCATGCCGGTCGCGGCGCCGCAACCGACGCATCTGATTTTGCGCCACGGCGATCACGTGGCGATTTGTGGCGATTCCATCACCGAACAGAAGATGTATTCGCGCATCATGGAGGATTACCTGACGATGTGCGTGCCGCAATTGAATGTCACGGTGCGCCAATACGGCTGGAGCGGCGAGAAGGCGCCGGAATTTCTCCAGCGCATGACCAATGACGTGCTGCGGTTCGAGCCAACCGTCGCCACCACCTGCTACGGCATGAACGATCACGAATATCGCACGTATGAAGATCGCATCGGTGACACGTATCGGACCAACCAGGAAATGATTGTGGATACGTTCAAACATTGGGGCGTGCGCGTGATCCTGGGATCGGCGGGATGCGTCGGCAAAGTTCCCACGTGGCAGAAGGATCGTGCTTTGTATACGGTCGATGAATTGAATTCCAATCTGGGAACGTTGCGGAATATCGATGCGGAGCTTGCGGCAAAGATGAATGTGGGTTTCGCGGATGTTTTCGAGCCGATGCTGAACGCGGGGACAGTCGCGCGGCAACGGTACGGGACGAATTTCAATATTTCCGGCGCGGATGGCGTGCATCCGAATTGGGCGGGGCACACGGTGATGGCGTATGCGTTTTTGAAAGGGATGGGGCTGGATGGCGAGATTGGCACGTTCACGGTCGATCTCAAAAAGAACCAAATGAAGACCACTGCGGGGCATGAAGTGATCGGCGCCAACACGGGAGAGTTTCAAATCAAAAGCGCGCGGTATCCGTTTTGCCCGTGCGAACCCGAGGGCGCGGCGGCGAGGCATTACCCGGTGTGCGGCAAAACTGAGATTTCGCGCGACGATAATATCGAGGCGGGCATGGCGCTGGTTCCGTTCAACCAGGATTTGAATCGTTTGACGTTGATCGCGAAAAATGGGAGCGCGAAGCAATATTCCGTCACGTGGGGTGATCAAAAGAAAAACTTTTCCGCGGAGCAGTTGGCGCAAGGCATTAATTTGAGCGTGGAATTCCCGAGCAATCCTTTCACGGAGGCGTTTGCGAAAGTGGATGCGGCGGTGGCGGCCAAGCAGGAGTTTGAGACGAAGGAGATGAAGACGGATTTTCGCCCGAATGGCAATCTGCGCGCGCCGATTGAAGAAGTGATTCCGCAGACGGAGAAGGTTGTGAAGGATGACGAGAAGAAGCACGACCAACTGGCGGCGGCGGTCAGCGCGGCGTTTGTGCCGGTGACGCATATCATTCGGATTGAGGCGGAATAGTTGGGTACCGCGGAAACAACGCAGAGACGCAAAGAACGCAGAGTTTCGCGGAGAACGACAAGACGCGGAGAATCTGCGCAGTGGATTGCGGGCGCTTTCAGCGCTTCTCCGCGTCCTTTGCGTCCCTGCGTTAATCCGAAGTTCGCGGATCAAAGTCCCGCGTTATAACACTGTTTTTCAGGCCTTCACCGAGTTAAAACATTCCAGGAAGTTTTTGATGACGGGCAGGGAGGCGTCGGCGCGGCGCCAGACGAGCATGGTTTGGACGGGTGGCAAGCCGGGTGGCAAGGGGCGAAAGACGACGCCAGGGCGGCGGATTTCCACGAGCGTGGCGGTGACCGGCGCGATGCCGAAGCCGGCGGAGATCAGCCACATTTTTATTTGCACATCCTGCGCGTATTGCGCGACGTGGGTTTTGGCGCCGGCTTTGGCGCAGGCGGCAATGAAAGGATCGTAAAAGCTGTGTTGCAGGTCGGGATGAATCATCACCAGTCCTTCGCCGTTAAAATCCATCCATTCCAGTTTTCGCTTTTTTGCGAGGCGATGGCCGGCGGGCAGGGCGAGCATTTGCGGAGCTTGTTCGACGAATCGCGTTTCAAAATCGGGCGACACCACGGGCGGGCGCAGCAAGCCGGCGTCGAGTTCGCCCGCGCGCAAACGTTTCAATTGCTCGGTGGTGGTGAGCGCGGAGAGGGAGAGTTGGACGCCGGGGAATTTTTGATGAAAATGCCGGAGGACGCGGGCGAGCAGGGGGCCGGTGGCGGGTGTGATGACGCCCAAACGCAGGGTGCCGACGAGTCCGAGTTCCGCTTTGCGCACCAACTGTTCCGCGTGATTGGTGGCGGTGAGAATACCGCGTGCTTCGCCGAGAAAGACCTGGCCGGTGGGGGTGAGTTGCACGGAGCGCGTGGTCCGAGCGAACAGTTTCACGCCCAGTTCCTGTTCGAGGTTTTTGATTTGCGAACTCAACGCGGGCTGGGCCACGCGCAGGCGCTCGGCGGCGCGGCGAAAGTTCAATTCCTCCGCCACCGCCACGAAATAGCGTAAATGTCGCAGTTCCATAACAATCTCAATTTATTGATACTAAATAGGTATCAATAACCCCGGCAAGATTGTATTAGGCAAGGACCCGATTTGCATCCATTAATTAGTAACCGTTCGGTTATTCTGTCCGTCGTATCGTAACTTTGACAGATCGCCGATTGGCGGAAAGTTAAGACCTATGTGGATTGTCCGACTTGCTTTGCGCCGGCCACTGACGTTTGTCGTGGCCGCGCTTTTGCTTTTGATCATCACGCCGCTGATCCTGCTGCGCACGCCGACCGACATTTTCCCGAACATCAACATTCCCGTGGTCAGCGTGGTATGGCAATACCCGGGCCTGAGCGCGGCGGAGATTGAGCAGCGGATTATTTACAACCACGAACGCGCGCTGAGCATCACGGTCAACGACATCGAGCATATCGAGTCGACTTCCTATAATGGCATCGGCGTGATCAAAGTATTTTTGCAGCCCCGCGCGTCCGTTGACGCCGCCGTATCGCAGATCAGCTCGATCGCGCAAACAGCGATTCGCCAGATGCCGCCGGGAACGCAACCACCGCTGATCATTCAATACAGCGCTTCCACCGTTCCGATTCTGCAATACAGTTTCAGCAGTCCGCAAATGTCCGAGCAGCAGCTCTTCGACGTGACGGCGAACCAGGTGCGCATTGGGCTGGCGACCACGCGCGGCGCGTTGGTGCCCTGGCCGTACGGCGGAAAGACGCGCGTTATTTCAGTGGACCTGAATCTTCCCGCGCTCAAGGCGAAAAATCTCGCCCCGCAGGATGTCGTCAATGCCATCAGCGCCCAGAACCTGATTCTGCCCGGCGGCACGGCGAAGGTGGGGCCGACGGAATATGACATCGGCGTCAACGGCACGATCAACGCCATCGACGATTTGAATCACATTCCGGTGAAGGTGATTAACGGCGCGACGATCGAATTGCACGAGGTTGCGCAGGTGCATGACGGCTACAATCCGCAACAGAACGCGGTGCGGCAGGACGGTGTGCGCGGCGCGCTTTTGACGATTATGAAAAGCGGCACCGCGTCCACGCTGGATGTGGTGAATAGCGCCAAAAATGCCATGCCGCACATCATGAGTTCCATCTCGGCGCCGGGTTTTCAGGTGAAGGAGTTTGCGGACCAATCGCTCTTCGTGCGCGCGGCGGTGAACGGCGTTTTGCGGGAAGGCATCATTGCGGCGGCTCTCACGGCGTTGATGATTTTGCTGTTCCTCGGCTCGTGGCGCAGCACGTTGATCATCGCGCTCTCGATTCCGCTTTCCGTGCTTTGCTCCATCGCGGTCCTCAGCGCGCTGGGTGAGACCATCAACCTGATGACGCTCGGTGGATTGGCGCTGGCGGTGGGTATTCTCGTGGATGACGCCACGGTGGCGATTGAAAACATCCACCGACACATGGTTACGGGCAAGAGCCTCGAGGAAGCGATTCTCGATGGCGCGCACGAAATTGCGTTGCCGGCGTTTGTGTCGACTCTGTGTATTTGCATCGTGTTCGTGCCAATGTTTTTCCTGACCGGCGTCGCGCATTTCCTGTTCGTGCCGCTGGCGGAAGCGGTGGTGTTCGCGATGCTGGCGAGCTACATCATTTCACGGACGCTGGTCCCCACGCTGGTGATGTGGTTTTACCGCAATGTGTCGCACGAGGAACACGCCGAGGACAGCCATGCACCTTTCTGGATGCGGCCTTTCCTCCGGATTCAACAAGGGTTTGAGCGCGGCTTTGACCGTTTCCGGGAAGCTTATAGCGCGCTGCTGTGCGCGTGTTTGACGCACCGCGGTGTTTTTGGTTTTACGTTCCTCGGAATTTGCATTGCCTCGCTGTTGTTGGTCTTGCCGCTGGGCCGGGATTTTTTCCCGAGCGTGGATGCGGGCCAGTTACTTCTGCACGTGCGCGCCCGCACGGGCACGCGCATTGAGGAAACGATCCTGCTTTGCTCGGATATCGACGCCGCGATTCGCAAACAAGTTCCGGCGAAGGAAATTCACGGCATCACGGACAATATCGGCATCCCGAATTCCAGCGTGAATCTCAGCTACAACACCAGTGGCGTCATCGGACCCGGCGATGCGGATATCCTGGTTTCATTGAATGCCGGCCATCGGCCGACCGAGGAATATGTCCGCCGTTTGCGCAAGACGTTGAATGAACAATTCCCCGGTAATTTGTTTTACTTTTTGCCCGCGGATATTGTGAGCCAGACGTTGAACTTCGGCTTGCCTGCGCCGTTTGATATTCAAATCGTCGGTCGCGACCAGGAAAATAATCGTCGCGTGGCGGCCAGACTGGTTGAACAAATCCGCCGCGTCCCGGGCGCGGTGGATGCCCATGTGCATCAACCCGCGGACCTGCCGCATCTCAGCGTCACAGTGGATCGCGCCAAGGCCGCGGAGTTGGGCTTGACCGAGCAAAACGTGGCCAACTCCGTGTTGCTCAGTTTGAGCGGCAGCAGCCAGGTGCAGCCGACTTACTGGCTCGATACCAGGATTGGGGTACAATATCTGATTAATACTCGTGTTCCCGAATATGCGATGAATTCAGTCGAAACATTCCGATCGACGCCGGTCAACGCGGGGGCCAATGCGGCAGATCCTGGCGAATGTCGCCACGATGACCCGGAGCAACATCCCGCCGGTATTCACGCATTACGACGTGGCGCCGGTCATTGACGTCTACGGCGGCGTGGACGGGCGCGATCTCGGGGGTGTGCTGCATGATTTGGAACCGTTGGTGGCCCAGGCTCAGAAACAATTGACCAAGGGCAATACGATTGTCATTGCGCGGCCAGGCGAAAACGATGCACGACAGTTACCTCGGCCTGGGAGTAGGACTGGTGATGGCCATCGTGCTCATTTACCTGTTGCTGGTGGTGAATTTCCAAAGCTGGCTGGATCCGTTCATCATCATCACGGCGTTGCCGGGCGCGCTGGCGGGCGTGACCTGGGCGTTGTTCCTGTTGCAGACGACTTTGAGCGTGCCTGCGTTGATGGGCGCGATCATGAGCCTGGGCGTGGCCACGGCGAACTCGGTGCTCGTGGTGAGTTTCGCGCGCGACAATTTGCAACGCGGCATGAACTCAGTCGAAGCCGCGCTGGATGCCGGCGCGAGCCGTATCCGGCCGGTGTTGATGACCGCGGCGGCGATGTTGATCGGCATGTTGCCGATGAGCCTGGGGCTGGGAGAAGGCGGCGAACAGAATGCGCCGCTCGGCCGCGCGGTGATCGGCGGTCTGTTCATGGCCACCATCGCCACGCTCTTGTTTGTGCCGGTCGTTTTCAGTTTCATGCATCGCCGCGCAACGGCCGCCAGCAAAGCGGAAGATTCGTCCGCCTCCGCTGCGCTCGCCAATCCACATCCCATTTCTTAATCACATGAATACACCGTCCACCGAAAGACCACCGACTGCGCCGGCCGTGCCGGCACCACCCGCGCCGACGCACCCGGCGCCGCGACCCATCAAGCTCGGTCCCATTTTTGCCGTTGCCGCCGTGCTGATTATCATCGGCCTCGCGGTGGGAATTGTGCCGCGTTACCTGTCGCACCGTTCGCTTGCGAAGGAAACGGCGGCGAACACCGTTCAATTCGTTGCCGTTGTTTCGGCGACGCCCGGCAAGGCGGATCTCGGCGTGCCGTTGCCGGCGGAAGTGCAGGCGTTTGTGGAAGCGCCCATTTTCGCGCGCGCCAGTGGTTACTTGAAAAAGTGGGACGTGGACATCGGCCAGAATGTGGAAGCCGGGCAATTGCTGGCGGAAATTGACACGCCGGAAGTGGACCAGCAGTTGGAGCAAGCCAAGGCGGAAGTCGCGCAAGCGAATGCCAACCTGACGCTCGCCAAATCCACTTCGGAGCGCTGGGTCGACCTGCTCAAAACTTCCAGCGTCAGCGAGCAGGAAACGGCGGAGAAACAGGCGGATTACGAATTGAAAAAGGCGAACCTCGAAGCGGCCAACGCCAATTTGCATCGGCTCGAAGACTTGAAGAGTTTCGCGCGCGTGACGGCGCCGTTCGCGGGCACGATCACGGCCCGCGACACCGACGTCGGCCAGCTCATCACCGCCGGAAGTGGCCGGTGGTTGTTCCGGCTCGCGCAGACCAATCCATTGCGCGTGTATGTGCACGTGCCGCAGACGTTGTCGCGGGCGGTGGAAGCGGGGCAGACGGCTGAACTGATGATCAGCGAATTGCCGGGCCGCAAATTCAAAGCGAAAATTGTCCGCACCGCGGGCGCGATGGACCCGGTTTCGCGCACCTTGCTCGCGGAACTCGAAGTGGATAATCCGAAAAATGAAATTCTCGCCGGCAGTTACGCCCAGGTGCGCTTTAATGATACGCAAGGCGACCCGACGCTCACGCTGCCGGCCAACACGCTGCTGTTCCGCTCCGAAGGGATGCAGGTGGGCGTGGTGGATACGGGCGGGAAAGTCGAGATGCGCACGATTCGCGTTGGCCGCGATTTCGGCCAGTCCGTGGAAGTCGTGGACGGCATCAAAGCCGGGGACCACGTCATTGTGAATCCGCCGGATTCGCTGGCCTCGGGAATGACCGTGCGCGTGGCTGAACCCACGAAGGTGGCTGAGAAATGAGCAGCCGTTTTTCCATAATGGCGCTCGCGTGCGGCGCGCTGGCCCTCATTGCCGGCTGCTCGGTGGGGCCTGATTATCGCCGGCCGGCGGCGCTGAAATCCGAGGCGGTGCCGGAAGCGTTCAGCGTGCAAACGGGCACGAATAATTTTGGCGAATGGAAAACCGCCGAGCCGGCCGCGAATTTGCCGCGCGGCGCGTGGTGGGAGATTTTCGGCGACCCGGAACTTTCAAAGCTGGAAACAGTCGCCGCCTCGGGGAACCAGGGGCTGGCGGCGGCGGCGGCGCGATTGGAACAATCCCGCGCCGATCTGGGCGTCGCCCGCTCGGATTTTTATCCGCAATTTTCCGCTGATCCGCAAGTCACCCGCCAGCGACTCAGCCCGAATGCGCCGCTGCAAAAGGGCGCGCACACGTATAACAATTTTGTCGCGCCGATCAATATGAATTGGGAGCTGGACCTGTGGGGCCGGGTGCGCCGGCAGGTGGAATCCGCACGGGCTGACTTTGTCGCCAGCGCGGACGATCTGGAATCGGCGCGGCTGGCGTTGCAGGCGGAAGTGGCGCTCGATTATTTTTCGCTGCGCGAACTCGACCAGGAGCGGCGCGTGGTGGCGGACACGATTGAAACCTTCCGCCATTCGCTGGAATTGACGCAGAATCGCCGCAAAGGCGGCATTGTTTCCGATCTCGATGTCTCACAAGCCGAGACGCAATTGCGGAGCACGGAGGCGGAATTGCCGGCGCTCGATTTGGAACGCGCGCGCGTGTTGCATGCGCTCGCCACGCTGTGCGGCCAATCGGCCATCAGCTTTCAACTGGCGACCCTCCCGCTGACGAACGCGATTCCCGCCGTGCCCGCGAGGGTTCCGAGCGAATTGCTCGAACGCCGTCCGGACATCGCCGCTGCGGAACGCCGCATGGCATCCGCGAACGCGCAGGTGGGAGTGGCCACGAGCGCGTTTTACCCGCGCGTGTTTTTGACGGGCGCCGCCGGTTTTCAATCGATCAGCGCGGATAGTTTGTTCGATTGGCCGAGCCGCGTGTGGTCGCTGGGGCCTTCGGTGACGCTGCCCCTTTTCACCGGCGGCAGAAATCGTTCGCAACTGGCGGGCGCTCACGCTGCGTACGACGAAGCGGTGGCGAATTACCGGCAGACCGTGCTCACGGCGTTTCAGGAAGTGGAGGATCAACTCGCTGCCGAGAAATTGCTCGCGAGTCAGCTCGACGCGCAAAATGCCGCATTCACGGCTGCGCGTCACACGTTGGAGATTGCCAACAATCGCTACAAAGCCGGGGTGGTGACGTACCTTGAAGTTGCGACCGCCCAGAGCGCTGAGCTTACCAACGAGCGGTCGTCTATCGAATTGGAAGGCGAGCGCTTGAATGCCGAGGTGAGTTTGGTCAAGGCGCTCGGCGGAGATTGGCAGGGGAATCAACTTAAGGATGGCGTGACCCAGGCGTCGGGCAAATAAACCGCAGATTGATTTACGAACCGAACAGGTCCGTGGCTCGATCTCGCGCGCTGAGTTGCCGGCCGCCGGGAATAAGCTCTTCGATTCCGCCGTTCTTCCAGCGTCGCGCGCGATAGAGCGTGGCGAACATGAAGTTTGGGGCGGCGCCGCCCTGGCCGCCCACCAGTTCCGCACCGCGCCGCACATTGTCGATGAGCCAGGCCGGCAGGCGAAGGTGATAGGGATTCCGGCGCACTTCTTCCACGTGAAAGGACAGCGCGGCCAGGAGATCCGCCACATCTTCCCCGCTCGACTCGACCATTAAATTGGGCGACGCCATTTGGCCCCAGAATTCCGTTTCCACGAGCACGGTTTGAAAATCGCGCGGCAAACTTTTGAGAGCGTCCAGCACCAGAAAATGCGTGCCGATGTGCGTGCTGTTCCAATCCAACTCGTGCGGAAATAAAATGGCGCGCGGCCGATGTTTGGCCAGTGAAGCGGCGATGACTTTCACGGCGGCGGCCCACTGTTCGGGTTGGTTCGCGCGGGTTTTAGGATTGATCGCTTCCAATCCGCGCGGGCCGGTTTGCTCGAGTTCAAAGCCGAGCCAGTCGCAGGCGTTTTTCAGTTCGTGCAAACGGCCTTCCTGGCGCTCTTTGTTGCTGCCTTGCGTCACGGCGATGTTGATGACGCGCATTCCGGCTTCGCGTTGCCATCGCAACGCCAGCCCGCCAATGATGCATTCGTCGTCGGGATGCGGCGAAAAAATCAGGGCTTTGGGCGCGTTTGGAGCTGGCGCAGGTTTGCCGTGCGGCGGGATTCCCCCCAACGGCAGCGATTTGCCTTCCGCAATAGCACGGGAAAATTCAGCAACAAATTTTCGATAGGGATTCATCGATTCACTGGGGCCGGTTGGCATGGAGCGAAGATTCGCAATTGCAGCGCTTCCGCACAATCCCGATTTCGGGGGATGATTCCACTAGCGCGCGCGGATAAAATAATGAAAACTTGCGAACACACTGTTGCAGGGGCCCATGGAAGTCGTCATTCAACCCAGCACCGTCGCCGCTGTGGAACTCGTCGCGGAAATCATCGCCCGCGAGGTGCAGGCGAAACCGCGTCCCGTCCTTGGCCTCGCCACCGGGCGCACGATGGAATCCGTTTATGCGCGGTTGGTGGCAATGCATCGCGCCGAGCGGCTGGATGTTTCGGGATGCTGCACGTTCAACCTCGATGAATACGCGGGCTTGCCGGGCACGGACAAGCATTCGTATCGCCATTATATGAACCGGCTTTTCTTCCACCAGGTGAACATCGATTTGCGGAACACCCATTTGCCCCAGGGCGACGCGCGCGATGTCGCGGCCGAATGCGAACGCTACGAGCGGCTGATTCGCGAAGCGGGCGGCATCGATCTGCAACTGCTGGGCATCGGGCAATCGGGACATATCGGTTTCAACGAACCGCCGTCCGAAGCCAACTCGCGCACGCGCGTGGTGACGCTGGCGCCGGAAACGATCCGTCAAAATGCGCCGCTTTTTGGGACGGACAGAATGCCATCGCACGCGATCACGATGGGCGTGGGAACCATCCTTGATTCCAAAAAATGTCTGCTGCTCGCCACGGGCAAAAGCAAGGCGGGCATTATCCAGCGGACGATTGAAGGCCCCGTAACCACAAATGTTCCCGCGAGCGCGCTGCAATTGCATCCGCATTGCACGATTGTCCTGGATGAAGCGGCGGCGAGCGCATTGACCGAAGTGACGCGAAAACGGTAGCATCCTGAATAACTGTGACCACAATTTCCAATTTTCCCAAACTGCGCGTCCCCGCGCCGCTCGATCCGGAATTTCAGCCCCCGGTGTTGTTTAATCGCAATTACGTGGCGAATGCAAAGAAGTCCGGCACCGCGGTTCCGTTGGTGATCGGGCTGGAGCGCGAGCGCGGCTTGATCTCGCGTTATGAGACGTTCGTGGATCCGCGCGCGGGCGAAACGGTTCGCTACGTGGAGCGCATCATTAAATTTCTTTTGTGGGCGCGCGGTGGCTGGAAAATCCATTTCGGCGGCCCGAAGGAAGTGGGCGAGCAAATCCGCCGCTCCTATTCCCCAACCGGCGAGCGGGCGTTCGATGCCGACTTAATGACGCGCGTTTATGAGCGGCCCATTGAAGTCGCGCTGATGGATGCCGGCGCTGTGCCGGCGGAAAGGGAAATGAGCGCGGCGATTGGCGGCCACCTCGACGGATGCCGGCTGGGTTTCGACCTGGGCGCCAGCGATTATAAAGTGTCCGCCGTCAAAAATGGCGAGGTGGTTTACACGGACGAATCCCCGTGGAATCCCAAGGATCAGCCCGATCCGACCTATCATTATACGCACTTGAACGACGGTCTCAAAAAAGCGGCTGGATATTTGCCGCGGGTCGATGCCATTGGCGGCAGTTCTGCGGGTGTGATTGTCGATAATCAAATCAAAGTCGCATCCCTGTTGCGCGCGGTGCCGGCGGAGCGTTTTGCGGAAGCAAAAAATATTTTTCTGCGCATTCGCGATGAATGGAAAGTGCCGGTGGAGGTCGCCAACGATGGCGATGTGACCGCGCTGGCGGGAGCGATGTCGCTCAAAGTGAACGGCCTGCTCGGGGTCGCGATGGGCTCGAGCCAGGCGGCGGGATACATCAATCCGAGCGGCTGCATGACGGGTTGGCTGAACGAACTGGCGTTTGCGCCCGCCGATTATAATCCGACTGCGGCCGCGGATGAATGGTCGGGCGACGGTGGGGTCGGGGTCATGTATTTTTCGCAGCAAGCGGTGAACAAACTGTTGCCTCGCGCCGGGATTGAGACGCCGGCGGATATGGCATTGCCGGAGCGCCTGGTGGAAGTTCAGCATTTGATGGCCGGCGGGGACCCGCGCGCGGCGAAGATTTACGAGACGATTGGCGTTTACCTGGGTTACACGATCGCGTTTTATCGCGAGTTTTACGATTTTGAACACATGCTGGTGCTGGGCCGCGTGACCACGGGGGCGGGGGGCGATATCGCACTGGAAAAAGCGCGCGAAGTGCTGGTCAGGGAATTTCCGGAAGGCGCCGGGCAAATCAAGCTGCACGTTCCCGATGAAAAAAGCCGTCGCATCGGTCAGGCAGTGGCGGCCGCGAGTTTGCCTGCGATTTAGAGCGAGGTTCGTGCGTGAAAGTGTTTTTCTAGAGTGTTTCTCAAAAGTAATTTCCGAAAAGGTGGCGAATCCCTGCCGGGATTCGTTGGCAAACCCGCAGGTTTGCCCCACCTTTTCGGAAATTACTTTTGAGAAACAAATTAATCGCGGGTGGCGCAATTGCGTGCTGCGGTTCGTCTTGCGGAAGCGGGTTTGAAAATTGTAGAGTTCGGTCGTTACCGGAAGAATCTCGCACGATGAGACGTTTCTGTACGTCATACGTCGTATTTGTGTCGGGAATTCTCAAAGCTACGATGCCGCGGCTTAAGCCAGGACAATCATGAAAAACAAGAACAGCTTCTTAATAACCCTCGCAATCGCTTTGACGGTGCCAGCCGCCACCATGATCGTGGCCGCAAAGACGGGCGCGGGGCACAAGGGCCGGCCGGAGGGGCCGTGCGATGTTTACGCGGCCGGCGGCAGTCCCTGCGTGGCGGCGCACAGTTCCACGCGCGCGCTCTACGCTTCCTATAACGGACCGCTGTATCAAGTCTTGCGCCAGTCCGACGGAAAGAAAAGGGACATCGGCGTGGTGCAGCCTTCGGCGAGGGATGGCGGCGGCTACGCGGATGCGGCAGCGCAGGATAGTTTTTGCGCGAACACCTATTGCTGGATCACGACGCTGTACGATCAGTCGGGCCATAGGAACGATCTCGTCCAGGCGCCGCGCGGGCCCGCGGGTGTTCCCATGGTGATGGGCGGCTTTAACAACCTTCCGGTTGCTGACTGGGCACCCGTCTCCGTGATGGGCCACAAGGTCTATGGCGTGTTCATTGCTCCCGGCATGGGGCTTCGCAACGATAATCCTCACCACACGGCGGTGGATGACCAGGCAGAAGGGCAATATTGGGTGGTGAACGGCAGGCATTACAACGGCGGCTGCTGCTTTGACTACGGCAATGGTGAAATCGACAGTCGCGACGACGGCGATGGCACCATGGAAACGGCCTATTTCGGGAACGCCGGTCCCTGGTATCATGGACCACCGCCCGGACCATGGATCATGACAGATCAGGAAAACAACCTCGTGGGCTGTGTCACCGATTCTCCTAACAACAAGGTTTGCGATATACCGGTTATTGCATGGCGATTTGTCACTGCCACCGCCGACGGCGAGCCGCACCATTGGCGAAGCATGGGCGGCGACGCGCAAACGGGAGCGATGAAGGTTATTTACGACGGACAACGTGTGCAAAATCCGAGAAACAGCTACGACCCGATGCGCAAACAGGGAGCCATCATTCTCGGCAATGGCGGCGACAACAGCAACGGTTCGCAGGGCACCTTTTATGAAGGCGCGATGACGGTCGCAGGAACTTTCCCTTCGCAGGAGACGAATCAAAAGCTGCAGGCGGACGTTGTTGCTGCCGGATACGAAGAAGCGAAGTTGAAAGTGACAGCTCCCCTGACCTCACCGTCCGCCGATCTTCCTCCACTGGGACTCCTGACTTTCTCACCGAGGTCGTCTCAAATCGCCTCTGTGACGTTTAAGAACACGACCACAACCGCAATCACGGGGCTGAAGTGGAACCTTTCTTTGCCTAAACGGTGGACCTCCGATCCTATATATGCGGATGGAAAAAAGGGACAAGGACCGCTCGCGCCGGGTGAGAGCGCGACGATTACATACAGAATCACCTCGGGGCCCGCGGCTTTCAATGGCGACCTGGTCGCGAGGGCTTCGTGGTCTGAGAACGGCGTAATGCAAACTGAGGCGGCGATTGTGAAAGCGCGCAACGTCAGACCGGTGAAGATCAATGAATTTGCCAACGGCGCGACGGAATCCTTCATCGAGCTGTACAACGCCGGTGACAGCGCGGTGGATCTATCCAATTGGGTCCTGGCTGAGCACCCGATTGCGCAGCCCATTTTCTCCACCGTGAAGATTCCTTCGGGAGTGAAAATCGCGGCGAAGGGCTTTTATCTCTTCGGTCTCGCCGACTCAGGCCTGGCGGTCCCGGCGCGAAAAGGGGACGCCACCGTCCACGTGCGAAGCGTGACGGGTATGAACGTCGGCGATACGGTTCAAATTGACACAGGCTCCACGGTTGAAACGCGCAAGATCGCCAGCGTCGGAACGGCGGCAGCCACGAACACGACCTTGTGGCAATCATTGCCCGATGGGCCGATCATCACGATTCCCCCGGGATCGACCAATGTACCTTACACTGCGGGGGGCGGCTTTACTCCGGAAGTTGGCCAGAAGCTCGCTCTGGGATACGGGGCCATTCATCCCTCCGTGGCGGGAGAAGTAGAAAAGTATGAAGTTGTCACCGTCACCGCCGTGGGCAGAGGCGGCGCTCAAACGTACCTGGCGGCGAATGCCAAAGCCGGTGACACGACCCTGCGAGTGCGGAGCGCCGCCAGCATTTCGGCCGGTGACAAAATCAATTTGGACATCGACAGCGTTGATCATGGAACCGAAACCATCATGATCAAGAGCGTGGGAGAAGCAGGCGGCGGCGGCCGCAATGGCGGCGGCGTGGAGCTCGAACTGGATGCTCCGCTCAAGTTCAATCATGCTTCCAATCTGCCGTTGAGCGCCCGGGGATCGGGCATCAGCTTCGAACCGGCGACGAAGTTTCCGCATACGAGCAACGAGCCCCTGCTGCCACTCGGCACCGGCATTACGCTCGACCAACCTCTTTCCAGCGACCATGCGATCAATGCCGTGGTGCACGATGCCTCCGTGACCACGGCAGGGTACCAGGGAACTCCGACGCCTAATCAATGGTTCGGCGGTCCTGCCATCGCCAACGAGGGTAGCATCGTGCTGCGTGATGCCTCCGGCCTCGTGGTGGACAGCCTGAACTTTGGTCATGTCGTCGATCCGTGGGCGGCCGAAGGTTATCAAGGCGCCTCGCCGGGCAGTGGTTGTTACGTGCCTGCTCTCGGCGGCGGCAGAGGTTTCGGCGGACGCGGGCCGGCAGCGGCCTCCAACCGGAGCGCGGGCCGATTCCCGGACGGTGCGGATACCGACAGCAACTGCAACGATTTCCATTTGCAAAATAGTTCCTCCCTGGCCGCCGAAGCTGCCGCGGGAGCGAATAATATCAAAGTCACGAGCGCCGAATTCAACGTGGGCCAGAAAATTTTCGTCGACGTGGGCGAGAACCGCGAGACGGCGATTGTGGCCACGGTCGGAACGCCCGGCGGCACGACGATTGGAACCGCCACGGCTGCAGACGCAACGACGATACCGGTTGCGAATGGTTTCGGATTTAGCGCGGGCCAGACAATTACCATCGATGATGGTGACAACCGCGAAACGGCGGTGGTGGCTTCGGTCACCGGCGGTTTTGGCCGCAACCGAGGCAATCCTTCCATCACGGTTTCAGCGCCGCTCACGAAGGCGCATGCCGAGGGCGTGCAGGTTTCCGGCAGCGGCATCACCTTGACGACCGCCTTGACCAAGGCGCACGCGGGCGGCGTTCCGGTTTCCGGCCAGGTTCCGACGCCCGGCGCGCCGAACCAGTATACTGTCCGGTAAACCCGACAGTGGCTGTAGCTGTCGAAAGACACATTGAACTCCGCGGCGCAAGGATGAATCCGAGGCCGCGGAGTTTTTCATTTTTCAAAACGAACGCTTCCAAAAGGATCGAAATTGGCTGCTGAAAAAGAAACGACCGGCGCTCGCGAATCGTGGCCCTGGTGGCGCTGCGGCTTGCTCGGTTTGATTTCAATCGCGCTCGCGCTGAGCGCTTACCTGAGCTGGCATTATCTGGCGGGCGGAGCGGTGATCGGCTGCGGGGGCGGCAGTTCGTGTGATGACGTGCTCAGCAGCCGCTGGTCATCGATCGGAGGAGTGGTGCCGGTCAGCGGTCTGGCGGCGGGAGCTTACCTCGCGATGCTGGTCGCCGGTTTTTCTCTCGGCCCGGCGACGGCGATGCCGGTGCGGCGATTGGCCTGGCGAGCGATGCTGGTGCTGGTGGGAGCAGCAGCGGGAGGCGCGGCGTGGTTTATCATCGTGCAGAAATGGATCGTGGGCGCCTTTTGTCCTTATTGCATGGCCACACACGTTACCGGTTTGTTATTGGCGGTGTTGGTCATTTGGCGGGCGCCGAAGGAATTCGAAAAAAAATCAAACGGTCGCGTCATTGGTTTTTTGCCCACCATCAGCTTCGCGTTTGCTGGCTTCGCGCTGGCCGGCGTTCTGGCGGTTTGCCAGTGGACAATTGCTCCGCGCGCTGTTTATCGCGCGGGCGAATCGCAGAACAACCATGCTGAAATGGATTCCGGCGCGGCGCCGATTGTGGGTTCGCCGGACGCTCGCTACATTGTCACGCTGCTCTTCGATTACAAATGTCCGCATTGCCAGCAACTGCATTTCATGCTCGGCGAAGTCGTGCGCCGTTACGGTGGCAAACTGGCGTTTGTGTTGCGTCCGGCGCCGTTGAATCGCGAATGCAATCCTTACATTCCCCGCGACGTGGATGAATTTAAAGACTCCTGCGACCTCGCGAAAATCGGGCTGACGGTCTGGGCGGCCAAGCGCGAAGTGTTTCCGGAATTCGATCAATGGATGTTCTCGCACGAGTCCGGCGATCGCTGGCACCCGCGCACCGTTGAGGCGGCGCGAGCGAAAGCGGTCGAATTGGTGGGGCAGGATAAATTCGAGACCGCGGTGGCGGATCCGTGGGTTGCTGAATATTTGCAAACGTCAGTTCGGGTTTATGGCGACACCGGCGGCGGCGCGATTCCCAAACTGGTTTTCGGTTCGCGCTGGGTGGCGCCGCAGTCGAATGACGCGGACGATCTGGTTTCAATTCTCCACGACAGCCTGGGTGTGCCGCAGCCGTGATTTAGCCGGGCCGGTTTCCCTCAGGAAAAAAGTCAAAACCAACGCGAGGACGACTCCGTAAATCAGGGGCGCGAAGCCGGCCTGATAATGTTCCAGCGCCGAAAGGTCAGAATCCTGCGGCGACCGCACGAGGCGCGCGCCGAAGACGGGACCCAACAGCGCGCTGAAAGTGAAATTGAGAAAATTAATGACACCCGTCGCCGTGCCGCCGAGTTGGGGAGGGTTCGCTTCCTTGATGACGGTGTAAGGCAGCATCGCCGCGCCCGAGGCAATGCCCATGATGATTCCCACGGCATGGCCGCGAAGAATTTCTGGATTGCCGAACAACACCCAGATGAGCGCCGCGAGCAAAACGGCCGCGCCGCCGAAAATAACCGGTTTGCGGCGTCCGATCCGATCCGAGATGAACCCGAGCAGGGGACAGCCGATGATCCAGCCCAGCGGAACCGTCGCGGCGAGCATCACGGCGGCATCGTATTCCCGTCCGCGCGCCTGTTGCAAAAACTGGACGCCCCACGTCATACCGAGAATGGTGGTGGGGATGAATAGAAGTCCGGCGATCAATCCGCACAGGATGGATTGGGGATTTGTAAAAACGCTTTTGAGTGAAACAAGCAATTGGCTCCATCCGCCGGAAGGTGGTGATTGCGACCGCGGTTGTTTGGGCAGAAATACAAACAGCGAGATGGCGATGAGCAATCCGAGAATTCCCGCGTAGAGCCAGAATTGCTGCCAGGCGAGCCCATGTTTGAGCATCGGCCCGACGAGAAATTGTCCGGCGGACCCGCCGCTCATGCCGAACATTTGCGTGGCGCCGATGAAGGAGGCCGCCATCGAAGCCGGGAAATTTTTAGTAACGAGATACACCGCGCCGACGAGCGCGAATGCTCCGCCGGCTCCTTGCAGGAAGCGGCCCAGGTTCGCCGCGGCCAGATTGCCCGAACCGAAAAGCAATGCGCCCACGCTCACCAGCGCCGCGCCGATCGGGATCACGGACCTGGCGCCGAAGCGATCAATGGCCGCGCCGGCCACCAGGCTGAACGGAGAGTAGCCGTAATAGAACATGCCCATGATGGTGGAGACGCCGAGCGCGGAGACGCCGAAGGCTTGCGTCAATTGCGGGATCATCACGCTGGGAGCGGAGCGCAGGGCGTACTGATAGAAGTAATAGACCGCGACCAGCAGCCAGGCTCCCAACGCAGGCATGGAGAGGCTTGTTTTCACGCGCTAAAACGCATTCAACCCGGCCGCGCGGAACTTTGCCACGGCCTCGTTCACTATTTCGGGCGGCGGCGGCTGTGTCGTTTTCAAGGGATAATCCATTTTAAGTTTTTCCCATTTGAAACGGCCCATTTGGTGAAATGGCAGCACGTCGACGCGTTCGACATTTCCGAGTTGCGCGGCGAAGGCCGCGATGCGCTCGATTTCGCTCGTGCGGTCGGTCCAATCGGGCACGAGGACGAAACGGACCCAGATCGGGCGATGCGCGGCGGCGAGGCGGCGGGCGAAATCGTGGATGGGCTTGTTGTCCATGCCGGTCAGCCGCCAGTGCAACTCGGGAGTCATCGCCTTCAAGTCGAGCAAGACCAAATCGATCAGGGCGAGATCTTTGTCGCTGAGTTCGGCGCCGAAATAGCCGTTCGTATCGAGCGCGGTGTGGACTTCCATTTTTTTTGCGGCGGCGAAAACGTTGAGCACGAAACGGCGTTGCAGCAGGGGTTCGCCTCCGCTGATGGTCAGGCCGCCGCGGGTGATCTTAAGATCATGGCGGTATTGCGAGATGACTTCCATGGCGCGCGCGAGTGTCACGGGCATGCCGTTGGTCATTTTCCAGGTGTCGGGATTGTGGCAATAGACGCAACGAAATTGGCAGCCCGCGAGCCACGCGACGATGCGCACGCCGGGACCATCCACCGCCGAGCCGGTCGTGAACGAGTGGACGAATCCACAGGCGCCGGTCGCGACGAGCGAACGCATGTCCTTTTCCGCGATGCCCCCGCTCATCGCAACGCGAAAGTCGTAGGGACTGCCAATCAATTGCACCTCGGGTTGGGCGAAGGGAGCATGCATTGTTCAGACGGCACCGTGGAAAGTGCGATTGATGACATCCATTTGCTGGTCGCGTGTCAGCCGGATGAAATTCACGGCATAGCCGGAAACGCGGATGGTGAGTTGCGGATATTTTTCCGGATGATCCATCGCATCGAGCAGCGTGGCGCGGTTCAGCACATTGACGTTGAGGTGATAGCCGCGTGAGCCGAAAAACGAGTCCATCACGCCGACGAGATTTTGGATTTGATCTTCCGATGTGCGCCCCAAACCTTCCGGCACCATCGTGGTGGTCAGTGAAATGCCGTCGGCGGCGTCGCGGAAGGGAATCTTGGAAACGGAAGCAGCGGAAGCCATGATGCCGTGCGAATCGCGGCCGTGCATGGGGTTCGCGCCGGGCGCAAAAGGTTCGCCCTTGCGGCGTCCGTCCGGCGTGTTGCCGGTTCCTTTTCCGTAAACAACGTTGGAAGTGATGGTGAGGACGGATTGCGTATGGATGGCATTGCGGTAGGTGGGATGCTTTCGCAGCTTGCTCATGAACATCGAAACCACGCTCGACGCCAATTGATCCACGCGATTGTCGTTATTGCCGAAGGTCGGGAATTCGTCTTCCACCTGGTAATCCACCACCAATCCCGTGTCGTCGCGAATGACCTTCACGCGCGCGTGCCGGATGGCGGACAAGCTGTCCGCCACCACGGAAAGTCCGGCGATGCCGAAGGCCATCGTGCGGACCGGGGCGTAATCGTGCAGCGCCATTTCCAGGCGTTCGTAGGAATATTTGTCGTGCATGTAATGGATGATGTTCATCGAATTGACATACACGCGCGCGAGCCACTCCATCATGCGTTCGAATTTTTCGGCGACGTCATCGAACTCGAGGTAATCGCCCTGCACCGGCGGGGCGGGCGGGCCGATTTGTTTGCCGGTCATTTCGTCGCGTCCGCCGTTGATGGCGTAGAGGAGGCATTTGGCGAGATTGGCGCGGGCGCCGAAGAACTGCATTTGCTTGCCCATGAGCATCGGCGAGACGCAGCAGGCGATGGCGCCGTCATCGCCCCAGGCATTGCGCATGAGCGTGTCGCTCTCGAACTGGAGCGCGCTGGTTTCGATGGCAACTTTCGCGGCGAAGGCTCGGAAGTTATCGGGCAAACGCGGCGAATACCAAATGGTGAGATTCGGTTCGGGGGCCGGGCCCAAATTGTAGAGCGTTTGCAAAAACCGAAAGCTGTTTTTCGTGACGAGCGAGCGGCCGTCATCGCCCATGCCGCCGATGGATTCCGTGACCCAGGTTGGGTCGCCGGCGAAGAGTTCCTCATATTCGGGCGTGCGCAGAAAACGGACGATGCGCAATTTGATGACAAAGTCATCGACGATTTCCTGCGCCTGCGATTCATCGAGGGTGCCTTCGGCGAAATCGCGCTCGAAGTAGATGTCGAGAAAAGAGGAGGTGCGGCCGAGCGACATGGCCGCGCCGTTTTGTTCCTTCACGGCGCCGAGGTAAGCGAAGTAAAGCCATTGGAAGGCTTCGCGCGCGTTCCGAGCCGGTTGCGAAATATCGAAGCCGTAACTCTTCGCCATGACCTGCAGTTCCTGCAGGGCGCGAATCTGCTCACTCAATTCCTCGCGGTCGCGAATGAGGCTGTCGGTGGCGATTTCATCATCGAGCGCCGTTTTCTCGGTTTGCTTGTGCTTGATCAATCTGGCGACGCCGTAGAGCGCGACGCGGCGATAATCGCCGATGATGCGGCCGCGTCCGTAGGCGTCCGGCAGGCCGGTGAGAATGTGCGAACCGCGGCAGGCGCGAATCTCCGGCGTATAGGCATCGAAGACGCCTTCATTGTGCGTCTTGCGATATTTGGTGAACGCTTCGACGAAGGTCGGATCGGCGTCGTAGCCGTAGGCCTTGAGAGAATTGAGCACCATGCGCAATCCGCCGTTGGGCATGATGGCGCGCCGGAGCGGCGCTTCAGTTTGCAGGCCGACGATGATTTCATTTTCCCGATCGATGTATCCCGGCGCGTGCGCGGTGATGGAACTGGGGATTTGGGAAACGTCCAGCACGCCTTTCTTGCGCTCCTGAATGAAAAGGTCTTCGAGTTTTTTCCAAAGGCGCTTCGTTCGCCCGGTGGCGGGGGCGAGGAAGGAATCATCGCCTTCGTACGGCGTGTAATTCTGCTGGAGAAACCACCGCACATTGACATCGCGCTGCCATAGCCCGGGTTTGAATCCGCGCCAGGCCTCCTGAACTGGTGATGGTTGCATAAAATTTCTATGATATTCGGTGGTTCTGCCGGCGCGTCCGATGGCCAAATGCCGGACGCGCCGGTTCGACTGACTCCGCGCTCAGCAGAGGGTCAGATTTTGAGCGAGGCCGGCTTCGCTGGTTTCCTTGTACTTCGTGCTCATGTCGCGGCCCGTGTCCGCGAGCGTCTTGATGGTGGTGTCCAAATCCACGCGGTGGCGGGATTCGATTTCGTTGGTGGCAATCATGGCGGCGATCCAGGCTTTCACCGCGCCGAATGCGCAGCGTTCAATGCACGGGACCTGCACGTAACCCGCCACGGGATCGCAGGTCATGCCGAGGTGATGTTCGAGCGCGGATTCCGCGGCGTTCTCGATAACCTGCGGGTTGCTGTCCATGATCTGCGCGATGTACGCCGCAGTCATCGCCGAGGCGACGCCGATTTCGGATTGGCAGCCGCCTTCGGCGCCGGAGAGCGTGGCGTTATGCTTGCACAAATAGCCAATGGCGGCTCCCGCCAGCAGGCCGTCGCGGGCTTTTTCCTTGGACAACTTCCGCTGGCTCTCGGTCAAGGCGTAGACCGCGGCGGGCATCACGCCGGCGGAACCGCCGGTGGGGGCGGTGATCACGAGGTGGCCGCGGGCATTCTCCTCCGAGGCGGCCAGGGCGAACGCGGCCACCTGCGCGATGGCGCGATCAGTTTCGTATTTGTCATCCTGCGAGCGTTGAAAAACCGTGGCGGCCTTGGATTGCAATTTGATGGGCCCGGGCAGAACGCCTTCTTTGACGGCCAGTCCCGTCTTCACGGTCGCCAGCATGGCGTCCGTGATCTTGTCGAGAAACGCGTTGATCTCGTCTTCGGATTTGCCGGACACCGCGACTTCGTTTGCCATCATGAGCTGCGCGACGGAGAGATTGTTTTTCTCCGCGTGCTGGCGGAGTTCCTTCATCGTGGCGTAGGGATATTTCGGCTGGCCTTTTTTGGGCGGAGTGTAGCCTTTCCATTCGTAGAAGCCGCCGCCGGGAGAATAATATTCCAGTTCGTAAATCGGCTGGTCTCCGCCCATGAGTTTACAGGTCATGGTGTTGGGATGCGGAAAATCCCCCTTCGGCGTGTCGTAAATGATGTCGGCCAGCGAAAGGTTGAACGTTTTGTCGCCGACTTTCACCGGATACGATTGGTCCGGCTTTTCCTTCATTTCATCGAGGAACAGCGGGTCGACCGTGGCCGGTTCCTTGCCCAGCAATCCGGCGAGCGCGGCGCGTTCCGTGCCGTGTCCTTTGCCGGTTGCGCTCAGGCTGCCGAACAAATGAACCTTGAGACCGGTCGCCTTCGCGAGTTGATCCGCGGGCAATTTGGCGCAGCGCTGATAAAAATCGTAGGTGATGCGCATGGGACCAATCGTGTGTGAACTCGAAGGGCCCGGGCCGACTTTGTAGAATTCATCGACCACGGTCATAACCGGGCCCTTGGATTTTTTCACGACGTTCAGGTTTTCCGACATGGAGCTGGAATCCAGCGGGGGCAGGGAGGATTTCGCCGCGGCTTCGTTCGCGGCCTGTTGGGCGCGCGCCTGCGGTGTCCAAACGGCGCCGGTCATGGCGGCAGCGGCGCCGATCACGGCGTTGCGGATAAGGAAGGCTCGGCGATCGATGCCGGACGGAATCAAAGACTCGGGGGCTTCGTGCTCGGCGGGGTTGGCATTTTTGGACGGGCGTGACGTTTTCATATTCAGATTTTCCTGGCACTTGTTCGTGTGTTTTTACTTCAGTTCACTTTTCTATCGGACAGGGTTTCACTTTCCAAATTTCCCGCGCGTAATCGGCGATGGTCCGGTCGCTGGAAAATTTTCCGGAAGCGGCAATGTTTAAAATGGCCATCTGCGACCAGGCCTCCTGGTCGCGGTAAAGCGCCTCCAAGCGCTGGTGGGCTTCGCTGTAACTTTTGAGATCCGCCAGATGGAGGTAGTGGTCGCCGTGCCGCAGCAGCGTGTCGAGAATCGGGTTGAACAGGCCGGGTTCGTTCCGGCTGAAATGATTGTCGGCGATGAGATCGAGCGCGGCGCGAATTTCCGGATCATTGTCATAATGCCAATGCGGATTATAAAATCCGCGCGTGCGTTCGACCTGGTCGGCAGTGAGGCCGAACAGGAAAAAATTCTCTTCGCCCGCGGCTTCGGCCATTTCGATGGTGGCGCCGTCGCGCGTACCGATGGTGAGCGCGCCGTTCATCATGAATTTCATGTTGCTGGTGCCGCTCGCTTCGTAGCCCGCGGTCGAAATCTGCTCGGAAACGTCGCTGGCGGGAATGAGCCGCTCGGCCACGGACACCCGATAGTCGGGCACGAACACGACTTTCAACCGGCCATGCACGGCGGGATCGCCGTCGATGGTGCTGGCGAGATTATTGATGAATTTGATGACGAGTTTCGCGAAGTGATAGGCCGGCGCGGCCTTGCCGCCGAAGAGAAATGTTCGCGGAAGTATGTTCAGCCCCGGATGATTCCGCAGCCGGTTGTAGAGGATCACGATGTGGAGCGCATTGAGCAGTTGGCGCTTGTATTCGTGAATGCGCTTGATGTGCGTGTCGAAAATGGTGTCCGGGTCCACACTTTGGCCCGTCACGGAATGAAGCCAATTTGAGAAACGGACTTTCGCCTCGCGTTTGGCGCGGCGCACGTTCGCGCGAAAACCTTTATCATCCGCCAGCGGTTTCAAATCCGACAACTGGTTGAGGTCGGTGATCCAGCTTTCGCCAATGGCTTCATTGATGATTTGCGCGAGCGGAGGGTTCGCGATCAAAAGAAAGCGGCGCTGGGTGACGCCGTTGGTTTTGTTATTGAATCGTTCCGGAAACAGTTCGGCAAAATCCGGCACCACGGTTTGTTTTAGCAATTGGGTATGAATCGCGGCCACGCCGTTGACGCTGTGCGAACCGACGATTGCCAGGTGAGCCATGCGGATCCGCTTGGGCTGGCTTTCCTCGACGAGGCTGACGCGGGCGGGACGGTGTGGGTCGCCGGGATATTTTGCGCGGACGACGTCGAGGAAGCGACCGTTGATCTCGAAGATAATTTCGAGCTGGCGCGGCAGCAGGGTCTGGAACCACGGCAGAGGCCATTTCTCGAGCGCTTCCGGAAGAAGTGTGTGGTTGGTATAAGCCAGGGTGCGCTGCGTGAGGTCCCAGGCTTCGTCCCAGCCGAGATGCGCTTCGTCGAGCAGGATGCGCATCAACTCCGGAACCGCCAGCGCCGGGTGCGTGTCGTTGAGTTGGATGGCGACTTTATCGGGCAGCGCGCGCCAGTCATTGCCGTAAGCCCGGAAGCGGCGGATGGCGTCGGCGAGCGTGCAGGCGACCACGAAGTATTGTTGGAGGAATCGCAAGCCTTTGCCTTGCGCTGTGGAATCGTCGGGATAGAGCACGCGGGTCAAGGTCTCGGCGGTGAGATTTTCGGCCAGCGCCCCGACGAAATCGCCGCTGCTGAACTGTTGAAAGTCAAAAAAATCCGGCGTGGCGGCGGACCAGAGGCGCAGCGTGTTGATGGTCTTGCCGCCGTAACCGACGACGGGACGATCGAAGGGAATTCCATAGAGAATCGAGCTGCGGCCGGGATTGATGTGGAGCGCGCCGCCGTGAATTTCAAAAGAGCAGCCGAGATGAATCTCGACTTTTTCTTCGGGCCGCGGCACTTCCCAGGGATCCTGCCGGGCGAGCCAGTGATCGGGTGTTTCGACTTGGCAGCCGTTTTGAATCGTTTGCGCAAAGATGCCGTATTCGTAACGCAATCCGCTGCCCATGCCGGGAATGGCGAGCGTGGCCATGGAATCGAGAAAGCACGCGGCGAGGCGGCCCAGGCCGCCGTTGCCAAGGCCGGCATCCGGCTCCTGCTCGACGATTTCAAGCGGATCAATCTTCTGCAATTTGCAAAACTCGCTGAAGATGGGCTCGAACAGGAGATTGGTCACGTTGTTGGCGAGCGCGCGGCCAATCAGGAATTCGAGGGACAAATAATAGACCCGCTTGGCGTTGCGTTTTTGATACGTCTCCTCCGTCTTGAGCCAGCGTTGCGAGAGCACGTCACGAACGGAGTGTGCGACCGCTTCATATTGGCTGCGCGGCGACGCGCTGCCGGCGGAAATAATTTGATCGAAAGCCAAATGCCTCTCATAGAGAGCATTTTCATTTCCGGTAAATCTCACCGGCCCACAGTTGTAACGATTGAGCAGATAGGAATAAGGCATGAAGCGAATCTTTTTTTAAACGTTGTCCCCCTCGGTGGAACTGCGTTGGGCGACGCGTTTTTTCTCGCCCCAGCGCCATCCCAGAACAAACGGATGATCCTCGCCACGTTCATTGATGTAATGGCGGTGCTCGATCAAAACGTCGCGAATCCTTTGTTTGGCGTAGGCGGCGCGCGAGCCGAGTTGCGGCAGGCGGTCGAGCACGTCCTCCACGAGGTGGAAGCGGTCCATTTGGTTCAACACGACCATGTCGAAGGGCGTGGTGGTGGTGCCTTCCTCCTTGTAGCCGCGCACGTGCAGGTTTTTATGATTCGTGCGGCGATACGTGAGTCGATGAATGAGCCACGGGTAGCCGTGGAACGCGAACACGATCGGTTTGTCGCGGGTAAAGAGCGCGTCGAAATCATGATCCGTCATCCCGTGCGGATGTTCGGCGGGCGGTTGGAGCTTCATGAGATTCACGACGTTCACGACGCGGACTTTAATTTCGGGAATGAAGTCACGGATTAAATCCACCGCCGCGAGAGTTTCGAGTGTCGGCACATCGCCGCAGCAGGCCATCACGACATCGGGTTCGCTGCCCTTGTCGTTGCTCGCCCATTCCCAGATGCCTGCGCCCGCGGTGCAATGCTTGATGGCTTCGTTCATGGTGAGCCATACCGGCGCCGGTTGTTTGCCCGCGACGACGACGTTGATCTGATTGCGGCTGCGCAAACAATGATCCGTGACCGAGAGCAGGCAATTGGCATCGGGCGGCAGGTAGACGCGCACAATTTCGGCTTTCTTGTTCACCACGTGATCGATGAAGCCCGGGTCCTGGTGCGAGAAGCCGTTGTGGTCCTGGCGCCAGACGTGCGACGAGAGCAAATAGTTGAGCGACGCGATGGGCCGGCGCCAGGGGATGTGATTGCAAATCTTCAACCACTTGGCGTGCTGGTTGAACATCGAGTCGATGATGTGGATGAAGGCTTCGTAGCAGGAAAAAAAGCCGTGGCGGCCGGTGAGCAAATATCCCTCCAGCCAGCCCTGGCATTGGTGTTCGCTCAGCATTTCCATCACGCGGCCGTCGGGCGCGAGTTTGTCGTCATAATCGAATCGCTCGGCCATCCAGGCGCGGTTGGTCACGTCGAGCACGTCCTGCCAGCGGTTGGAATTGTTTTCATCGGGACTGAAGAGGCGGAAATTTTTGTTCTCCAGGTTTAATTTCATCACATCGCGCAGCATTCTGCCCATGGCCCGCGTGGCCTCGGCGTCGGTCGCGCCGGGTTTGTTGATTTCGACGGCGTATTGGCGAAAGTCAGGCATGCGCAAATCGCGCAGCAACAATCCTCCGTTGGCGTGGGGGTTGGCGCTCATGCGCCGCGAGCCCTTCGGCGCGAGCTCGGCGAATTCGGCTTCGAAGCGGCCACTGGCATCGAAGAGTTCCTGCGGACGGTAACTCTTCATCCAGTTTTCGAGAATTTTGACGTGGCCGGGATTTTCATGCATCTGGCCCATGGGCACCTGGTGCGAGCGCCAGGAATCTTCGGCGCGCTTGCCGTCAATGATTTTTGGGCAGGTCCAGCCTTTGGGTGAACGCAGAATGATCATCGGCCAACGCGGACGTTCCCTGTTGCCGCCGACGCGAGCCGAGTATTGAATGCGTTTGATTTCGGTGATGGCTTTGTCCAGCGCGGCCGCCATCAATTGGTGCATCTTCGCTGGTTCGTGGCCTTCGACGAAAATGGGGGCATAACCGTAACCGCGAAAGAGTTGGTCGAGTTCTTCGTGGCTGATGCGCGCCAGAACGCAGGGGTTGGCAATTTTATAACCGTTGAGATGCAGAATCGGCAGCACCGCGCCGTCGCGCGCGGGATTCAGGAATTTGTTCGAATGCCAACTTGTGGCGAGCGGGCCGGTTTCCGCTTCACCGTCGCCCACGACCGCGGCCACGATGAGATTCGCGTTATCATACGCCGCTCCGAACGCATGACTGAGGGCGTAGCCGAGTTCACCGCCTTCGTGGATGGAGCCGGGTGTTTCGGGCGCAACGTGGCTGGGGATGCCGCCGGGGAAGGAGAATTGTTTGAACATTTTTTTCAGCCCCTCCTCGTCCTGGGAAATGTCCGGATACACTTCGCTGTAGGTGCCTTCGAGCCACGTGTTCGCGACAATTCCCGGGCCGCCGTGTCCGGGGCCGATGATGTAAATCATGTCGAGATTGTGCGCGTTTATGATGCGATTGAGATGGACGTAGATGAAATTGAGTCCGGGCGTCGTGCCCCAATGGCCGACCAAACGCGGTTTGATGTGTTCCGGTTTCAGCGGCTTCTTGAGGAGCGGATTGTCGTAAAGATAAGTCTGGCCAATGGAGAGATAATTCGCCGCGCGCCACCAGGCGTCGATTTTACGAAGCAAGTCCGCGCCGAGCGGGCCGGGGGCGATTGGCGCCGCACTCCGGCGCGAGATCGTTTTGATGGTGGGATGACGGGTGAAGCGCTTCAAGGTGGAGCGGCCAAGCCGTCGTGAATGGGGAAGTTTGTTTGAGCGTTTTTTCATAGAAATTTCAGTTCGGCCCTGATCGTCGGCGCAGGGCGTTGTTGAGCGGCTTTGGTTATTCGCTTTGGATTCCGACGATGTAACCCCGGGCGCCGGTTTGGACATGCGCGGCATTCGCTTCGTCCGTATCGATATGCATGGCGAGGGCAAAACCGGGATCCACGCGCACAAGCACATCGCCAAAAACCAATTCGCGTTTTCCGTCGACGCGGACGCGCACGATTGACTTGTCGCGAACGCCATAGCGAAGCGCGTCTTCGGGCGTCATGTGAACGTGGCGCAGCGCGCAGATGACGCCGCGATCCACCTCGACGCTCCCGGCGGGTCCTTCGAGAGTGCAACCGGGCGAGCCTTCGATGTTGCCGCTTTCGCGAACCGGCGGCTGGATGCCGAGTTTGAATTGCTCGGTCATGGCGATTTCAATTTGTGTGTATTTGCGGGTCGGCCCGAGCACGCGCACGCGTTCGATGCGGCCTTTCGGTCCGACGATGGCGAGTTGTTCCCGGCAGGCGAACTGCCCGGGTTGCGAAAGATCCGCGTGGCGGGTCAATTGATGGCCTCCGCCGAATAAAGCCTCCACGTGTTCCTGCGTGAGATGGATATGGTGAGCCGAAACCTCCACCAGGAACGGCTGCTGCTTTTGCGCCCGCAACACGCCCACGATATGAGAACGGCTCAACGTGCGCAGCGCCTCGCGCGCCATCATGCGTTCCTCGTCGGTGCGAACCACCAGGACATCGATTTTTGAATCGTCGGTTGAGATGAGGGAAACTTCGTCATTCCTTTTCACGTTGCGATTACGCTCCGCGTCGAGATGGACCCCCATGCATTCCAACCCCTGCAACGCCAGCGCGCGCACGGCATCGCTGCCCTCACCAATGCCGCCCGTGAATACCACGGCGTCCAGTCCGCCCATCGCCGCCACGTAGGAACCGATGTATTTGCGAACGCGATAACAATAGGCTTTCAAGGCGAGAATGGCGCGAAGGTTGCCTTCGTCCGCCGCCGCGAGGATTTCGCGCATGTCGCTGGAGATGCCTGAGAGACCGAGCAGGCCGCTTTTTTTGTTCAACAGCACTTCGGTTTGCGAGGCGGTCCGGTTTTCGGTGCGTTCGAGAAACGCGAGAACGCCGGCGTCGATGTCTCCACAGCGCGTGCCCATGATCAACCCCTCGGCGGGGGTGAAGCCCATGGTGGTATCCACGGACCGCCCGTGGTCCACCGCGCAGAGGGAGGAGCCGTTTCCGAGATGGCAGCTCACGAGGCGCAATTCGTTTGGGCGGCGTTCCAGAAATTGCGCGGCGCGCAGGGACACGTAATGGTGCGAGGTGCCGTGAAATCCATAGCGGCGGATGGCTTTTTTCTCATACAGCTCGTAAGGCAAACCGTAGAGAAAGGCGTAGGGCGGAAGCGTGTGATGAAAGGCCGTGTCAAAAACCGCCACGTGCGGCACGGCGGGAAAAAGCCGGCGCATCTCACGAATGCCCGCGACATTGACCGGATTGTGCAACGGCGCCAGCGGGCTCAACGCCTCGAGTTCCGCCAGCACTTCATCGGTGATGATGGTTCCTTCGGTGAATTTTTCGCCGCCGTGCACGACGCGGTGGACCACCACGCTGACTTCTCCGGGTCCGCCGACGACGCCGGCCTCCCCGGACGTGAGCGCGCCGAGCATGGCTGCAAAGGCATCGGCAAACGCGCCGGTGGGCAAATCCCGCTTGAATTCCTGGTTACGACCCTGATGCACCAATTTCGTGCCGGCGATGCCGATGCGCTCCACGACCCCGCGCGAGTGGCGGGCCGGCGCTTCGGTGTCGAAAAAGCTGTATTTGAGCGAGGACGAGCCGCAATTGATGACGAGAATTTTTTGCGGAAGTTCGCCTTTGAGTTTTAATCCGTAGGGATCCTCGGCCTGGTGGAGCGCACTGTGGAGTTTTGCCGGATCAGTGACGAGCGAATGCACGCGGCGCGAGATCGTCCGCGAAATCTCCCGCACGGCGCCGGGTTCGGTGATGATGAGTGATTGAAACAACGACACCGGAATCATCAACACCTCGCAATGTGATTCGGCCACGAGATCGGCCAGCAACGGATTGCCGGTCATCAGCGCCGCTTCGCCGAAGGTTTCGCCGGCTTTCATTTCGCCCAGAAGCTGAGGCGGGTTTCCATTGCCCGCGAGCGTGGCGGAGACGGTTCCATTGAGGACCACGCCGAAGTGGGATATCTGCTCTCCGTGATGGGCGATGGCCTGGTGCGTCTCAAACGAAACGGCGCGGGAGCCGTCAATTAATTGCTGCAGATGTTCATGGGAGAATTCCTTGAATAATTCCACCCTTTGTTTCAGGAATTCACGCGTGTCCATACTCGGTTGTAATGTTTCGATCAGAGTGCGGTCTGGCCAACCATGCCATCGGGTTGACGCGAAGAAATTGCCCCAAAGAACTACTCGTAAGACCTACCGAAGTGACGCGCCTCGCGGCGAAACCAACGCGGCACATTCCGCGCCTTGCTAATTTTTAACCAGGCTCTTCACCAAATGCTCCGACGCGGGACGAGATTCGGGCGGGTGATGAGCGGAATGACCGGCGCGTTTTATCGGGACCGATTTCGTGTCGCCGGCGTCGTGATTGACCGCGACCTGCTTCCGGTGGGTGGAAGCAGATTTGGGATGCGGATGAAGTTGCTCGCTGGAAAGCCAGTACATGGCCTGTTCAAAATCGCCAAAGGCCCGCACGTTCCAGCCTTTGATCCGGCTGATGAAGGCGAACAACCGCGCGCGCTGATAACGTTCGGCGGCGTGGAGAATCGCCAGGCGGAGATCCCTGGTGAAACCGATTTCGACGAAAGCGTTGACGAGGGCGGCCAGTTCGTTGGGAGAAAGTTCGGCGCGCGCGTTGCGCGCATCGAGCAGGGAGCGATTGATCCCGCGGCGCTCGCACGCTTCGGCGAGGCTGTGAAGCGCGGCGCAACTGGCCACCAGGTCGAACTCGCCCTTGGTCCCAAAGCGAATGAATTCCGCGGCCCGTATGATTTCAAGCTGGACAGACATTTTTTTAATGTTGGAGGCGAAATCTAATGCGCCACATTTCGTCGCGAAAGTTGCACATAGGTTGAATCCATTCAGCGGCGCGTAACGACGGGTAATTCGCCGGTTTTTATTTTTTGAACTGCAGCGCTGGCAATTTTTTATTCAGCGGGACAATTGAAATTTCGCGCTGAAGAAGTGGGCGCGGATTCGTTTGAAAGAAATTGATTTGTTGTACTTAGGTGTAATGGAAGGCGAAAGGTGCGGGAATAAATTGGGCGTGTGATGAGAAAACAGAAGGTGGTGGAGCGTATTATGAAAAACAAAAAAATCATATTCCTAATCGGGCTGGGCATGTTGGTGAGCGCGGGAGCCGTGGCGCAAAGCACGGATTTGTATTCCTCCCATGAAGCTTCCCTGGACGCTTTCGGGTTTTACGGTTCCAGGGACAAGGGCGGGAACCATGACGCGTGGGGCATGGGCGTGGGCGCAAACTATTTTTTCACGCGGAATATCGGTGCCGGAGCGGACACGTATATGGATGCGTTCACAATTCCGTATCTGCTGAACGTGGACGGCATCTACCGTTTTCCGCTCAAGCAGAGGGGACTGGCGCCTTATGGTTTTGCGGGAATTGGGCGGCAATGGGACCACGCAGCGCAATGGCTGGGCCACGTGGGAGTGGGCATCGAATATCGATGGCGGCCGCAAATGGGAGCATTTTTTGACGCGAGGGAAGTCTTTCCCAGTGAAACCCAGGACTACGCCGTCCTGCGCTTCGGTTTCCGCTTCGTGTTCAAATAAGAATCGTTGAAAGGGGAAAATAAAACCCTTTCCAACGCCAAAATCCACCCACAACCAAAAAAACAATCGGAAAATAAAAGGACTATATGCGAAACACCATAATGCGGAAAATATGCTGCGCCAGCACCGCGGCGATACTGGTCGCGTTGACCGGGTGCCAAAGCGACGCTCCCAAAGACGAACGCAGCGAAGGCCGGACCCTGGACGACACCCACATCACCGAGAACGTCCAAAAATCGCTCGGGAAAGAGCCGACGTACAAATTCTCGGAAGTGAAAGTGAGCACGTTCGCCGGCATCGTGCAATTGAGCGGGTTTGTGAATACCGACGGCGAAAAAGATCGCGCGGAGCAGATCGCCCAAAACACCGATGGCGTGCAACAGGTCGTCAACGGGATCGCGCTCAAGCCGGAAATGCCGGCCACGGGACGCAACTCACAGTCGCGAATTTATTCGGAGCCGAGCGGTGCGGTGACGCCGCCATCGAACGGCACGAATCAGAATTCCCAGCCATAGGGGTGAACTTGCGGCCTCGAGGACGAATCAGGGGTTGGCCGTCAACGTAGAGGGGCTTCGGAAGGAATCCGCCGGTTCCGTCATTGGAACGGCGGATTTTTTTCTTCACAAAACCGTCGGCGCGGAAGGCAGCGGATCTTTCCTGGAGTTGTCCGCCGGAGCCTTGATGGGCAGCGTAAAGCAGAAGGTGGCGCCCTTGTCGTGGTTATTTTCCGCCCAGAGAGAACCGCCGTGTGCCTGGATGATGGAGCGGGAAATGGAAAGCCCCAGGCCGAGACCTTCGCGTTTGGTGGTGGCGAACGACTCAAAGACGTGGGGAAAAAACTCCGCGGGTATGCCCCGGCCGCTGTCTTTGACGGAGACCATTACTTCCCCGTCTTTCCTGCTGGCGCCAATCCAAACGGAACGGTCGCTCTCAGGCACTTCGCCCGCGGCGTCCATCGCGTTGACCACCAGGTTGAGCATCACTTGTTGCAGCCCGATCGGGTCGCCAAGCACGGTCGGAAGGTCGGCGCCGAGCCGGGCATGGATTTGTATGCGGCGCCGCATGATTTCCCCGCTGAGAAGATGCAGCACGTCTTCAATCAAGGTGTTTAGATGCACGACCAGTTTTTCCATTTCATTCTTTTTCGAAAAAGCGCGCACGCGGCGGACGGCTTCCACGGCGCGGAAATTGTCGTGGCGAATATCGAAGAAAACGGAGAGCAATTCGTTTATGGGCGTGGGGTTCAAGCGGAGCAGTTTTTCACCGGAGGCAATATTTGTCAGAATGGCGTTCAATGGCTGGCTCACTTCATGCACGATGATGGCGGTCAGTTCGCCGATGGTTGCGAGGCGCGAGACGTGCGCCAGTTTGCGCGTGGCTTCTTCCGCCTCTTTGCGGCTCGTGATATCCCTGCCCACCGCCTGGATGGCGGCGATCTGGCCGCTGCCGTTGGTGATCGTGCAACTGATCCATTGATGCCAATGCATGTTGCCGTCCGTGCCGCGGAGGGCGTACTCCCAGACGAGCGGCTGCCGGCGTGAGGAAACTGTTTTGAGACTTTCCTCGAATTTTCCCCGGGCCTCGGGCGGCAGGATATCGGTCAGTTTCCGGCCCATCAATTGGGAGGAGGAACGCCCGAAGAAATTGCAAAACGCCTGGTTCGCAAAGACGAGGGTGGAATCGGGCAGGTAGCGCGAAACCAAATCCGACTGTGCTTCCACCACTCCCCGGTAACGTTGCTCGCTTTCGCGCAACGCTTCCTCCGCGCGCTTGAGGCCGGTAATGTCCCGGCCGACCGCCTGGATTTCCCGGATGTGGCCGTCATCGCTGATGATGGGATGAAGCATCCACTGCTGCCAGAACTCAGCCGGGTCCGGGGAGAGGCTGCATTCCCAAAGCATGGGGCGGCGGCCCAGGATGGCGGCGGCGATGTGGCGGAGGACGCGTTCGTGTATTTCCGGGGCAAGAAAATCGAGAATTTTTCTCCCGATCAATTCCTCACGGGTCCGTCCGAAAAAGCGGCAGCACGAATCGTTCACGAACGTGAGGGTGGTGTCAACGTAACAGCGGCAGAGTAAATCGCTTTGCGTTTCCACCACCATCCGGTAGCGTTGTTCGCTGGCATGCAGGGCCTCCGTCACACCTTTCTTTTCGGCAAACAGGGCCCCCATCGGCACGAGAATCACGGACAGCAATGTGAAAAATGTCTGGATGGAAAGCGCGTTTTGCTGCGAAGAATCGCTCGTAAACGGGCCGCGCTGATGAACACTGCTCCAGGTCGCGAACACAGCCACGCCCAATATGGCCGTGCTGACACCGCGAACTCCAAAGCGGACGGCGGCCCAAATAAACAAAGGGAGCGGCAAACAAAGACATATTGGCACCGTTAAAAGCCCTCCGTTCACCTGGCGGAAGGAAATGAAAGCGACAACCAGCAGGGCGATAGTCAGAAGCGCCGCCTCAAAGCGCTTTTTTGGAGATTTGAGAGAATGTGTGCGAACGGCGCTCCATGATACAATCACGGGGACGACCGTGATGGAGGCGAAGAAGTTTGAGAAGAATCGTATCGAGCACACTTCCCAAAAATGAATGCTATGCACACTATTAAGCTGGACGAAGGCGGCGTCTATGAAGGAAGAGGTCAAAACGCTGGGGAGCGCACCGCAAAGATAAAATATACAGAGATCGCGGAGGCGATCGAATTGCACAGTCGCTCCGGTCAAGATCCGAGTTAGGGCAGCACCCATAATGCTCTCAAACGAATTGCTGACGAACCAGGAAAGGAGCATCGGCCAGGGCACGTGGTTTTGGGCCTGGGCCGCCAGATGGGCCGGAAATATAAATAGGAGCACGAGCGGCCAAATGCGCACGGGAATTAATAGAAGCACGGATAGAACAACAGCGTTGGCCGGCCACATGACCGAAACCGGATAAGGCTGGAATTGGAAGGCAAAACCTAGCTTGGTGGCGAAGAAGTAACCCAGGGAAGCGGCCAAGGAAACGCCAAGCCATTTGAAAGCGGAGGGTAATTCATCTCCTTTCGGCCTCCCGCCTGCGTGCGCTTTATCAAACCGAAAGTTCATTGAGTGAACCAATGACTATAGAAGCGGTTTCATAAGTCCAAAACCGTAAGTGATTTTGTACCTGGTACTTTGCAAAGGATTTTGTGAAAAACTGTGAATGCAAAAAGCATTCTTATCGGATGAGCAGTGGGCCCGTGTGGAACCGCTCTTGCCCAAGGAACGCAGTCGTGGTCGGCCGTGGGCGGAGAACCGGCGGGTGCTCGAAGGAATTTTGTGGGTGCTCAAGACCGGCGCGCGCTGGCGTGACCTGCCCAAAGAATATCCCAGTGCCAGCACGTGCTGGCGAAGGTTGCGCGATTGGGAACAACGCGGTGTATGGCTCAAAATCTGGCGAGCATTTCTGTCCGAATTGGACCAGCGGGGTAAATTGGACTGGAGTGAAAGTTTTCTGGATGGGAGCTTCGCTCCCGCTAAAAAAGGGGCTTCGGAGTTGGCAAAACCAAGCGGGGCAAAGGCACGAAGTGGATGGTGGTGGTCGACGGCCAAGGTGTTCCTCTGGGAAGCCGACTGGTCTCGGCCAGCCCGGGGGAAGTGACTCTGGCCGAAAGCACCCTGGCTCAAATATCTGTGCCCCGGGGTGGCCGAGGCCGTCCACAGAAACGTCCATTGCGAGTCGTGGCTGACCGCGCCTACGACAGCGATCCTTTGCGAGAGCGTTTGCTCAAACGCGGCATGTTGTTGATCAGCCCGCACCGCCGAGGACGCACCAAACCAGCCTTCAACGATGGCCGTTGGCTGCGGCGTTATCGCAAGCGTTGGAAAGTCGAAAGAACCTTTGCTTGGCTCGGCAACTTTCGTCGCCTGCTCGTCCGCTACGATTACCACCTTCAAATGTATGAAGCCTTTTTCCATCTTGCCTGCATTATTATTACGCTCCGATACTTATGAAACCGCTTCTAGATTCTTAGCAGAAACCCGTGAGAGTGAAAAGATTTTTTAATGTGGATGTCAAGCCGCCGGTGATTTCGTCACCTGTCCGCAATATCAATGAAGTATATTCAGCATTCATTAGGTGACATAGCGTACCACCTTGGTGTAATTGCTACTTTCACGAAAAGCCTTAACATGAGGATGTAAGTCCCCATTGACTGTGGTTGGGTTGGCAAACGGCAAATAATATTAGGGCTATGAACACTCATTTAAATTCCATTCGGACTTTGATCGTAGATGATTCCACCGATGAATGCGTCCTGTTAAGCGCCGAGCTGCGAGCGATACATTCCATCAAATTGATCGGCTTCGTGGGCGATGGCGTGGAAGCCATTTCCTACCTGCAGGGGGTGGAGCAATTCAACAACCGCGAACTGTTTCCCTATCCCGACCTGGTGCTGCTCGATTTTTGCATGCCGCGGTGCGGCGGCATGGGCGTGTTGAAATTTTTGCAACGGCAGTTTCACCGTCCGCGCGTCGTGCTCTGGAGCAACACGATGGAACGTGTCAGCGTGCCGGCGGCTTTGCGTTTGGGCGCCGATCTGGTCTGCCAAAAGCCCTCGCGCAAGGAAGAGTTGATGGAAATCATGCGGCGGATCGAAACCAAAATATTCCGCTGCGCGCCGGTGGTGTCGCCATTGACGCGAACGACGACTACCAGCATGCCGGTGGAGATGCCGGCGAGCCGGCTCATCACGGTAAGGAATCCAATGATCTGATACACTCGATTATGGGTGCTCTTATGGAAGAACGGGATGAGCGCATTGCCGGGATAGACGATTACTTTCGCTCTTTCATTGATTCTGCGCCTTTGTTGATTTGCCTGCTCGATGCCGAGCTCAAAGGGGTCTATTTCAATCAGCAATGGATCGCATTCACCGGCCGTCCGCAAGCGGATCTGTTGGGGGACCAATGGATATCCGACATTCATTCCTACGATCGCGATCGCTGCCGGGAAGCCTGGCGCAAGGCGTTCGAGAATCCGCAAAAATTCGAATTGGAATTCCGCCTGCGAGGTTGTGACGGAGAATTCCATTTTGTCTCCGGCACGGGCACGCCGCAGTTTTCCCCGGACGGAAGGCTGCAGTGTTTCATTAATACCTTGTTGGATATCAGCGCGCGCAAAGCGGCCGAGCACGCCTTGAATCATAGCGAATTTCGCCGCCGCGCCGTCTTCAACTCCTCGGTTGGCAACGTGGCGGTGGTGGATTGCGTCGGGCGGATCATCGGCGTGAACGACGGCTGGTTGCGCTTCGCGCGGCAGCAGCGGGGCCGGCTCCGGGAAGTGGGCGCCGGCGTGAATTATCTGGAGGTTTGCCAGCGCGCGATGGAGGACGGGAATCCCGACGCCGGGGTGGCTTACGAGGGGTTGATCCGCGTGCTCGATGGATCACTGCCGGAATTCGTGATGGAATACCGGTGTCCCACGCCGGGCGAGGAATTGTGGTTCGAAATGATCGTGCATCCGCTCTATCGGCAGGAGGGCGGGGCGGTGGTCACCCATTTAAACATGACTAAACGACATCGCGCGGAATTGCAGGCGCAAACATTGTTGCACGAGCTGGCGCACGTCAGCCGCGTGGCGGTGCTCGGCGAGCTTACGGCCTCCGTCACACATGAACTTAGCCAGCCACTTATGGCAATACAAACTCACGCTCAAGCTGCGAAGCGGATGATCTCGAACAAAAACAGCGCGCCTATCGACGTGGAGGAGTTGGTGACCGATATCCTGGCGGATAATTCGCGCGCCGAAAAAATCCTGCAACAACTCCGCGCGCTATTGAAGAAAGACCGCGTGCGGCTCAAGCCTCTGAAATTAAACGGACTCATCCGGGACGTATCGGACCTGCTCCACGACGAGGCGCAGGGCAAGAAAGTGAGGGTGTCGCTGCGGCTCGATCCGGCGCAACCGCGAGTGCGCGGAGAACGCATTCAATTGCAGCAGGTCGTTTTGAACCTGATGCTGAACGCATTTGAAGCCATGCGCAGGAGCCGGACGAATGACCGGCAATTGACCATCGAAACTCGCGCGGTGAACCGCCACGAGGTGGTGGTATTGGTCCGGGATACGGGACCGGGCATACCTGCGGAACGGATGAACCGGATTTTCGAACCATTTTTTACGACCAAATCTGACGGGCTCGGCATGGGACTGGCCATTTGCCGGTCAATCATTGAGGTGCATGGGGGTGGGATTTCAGTTGCTAACAATGCCGAAAAAGGAGTTTCATTCAGGGTAGTGTTGCCCGCACTGGGGAAAGGGATTTTATGATTGAACGGCCAACAGTTTTCGTGGTGGACGATGACGATTCCGTCCGCAGAGGATTGGAACGTCTCCTCAAGCTTCGGGGTTATCGGGTGGAATCATTCGCCAGCGCGGAAGAATTCCTGCAACAGAAGATAGAGTACAAAGTTGTCTGCCTGGTGTTGGATGTGACTCTGCCCGGCATCAACGGCCTCGATGTGCAGAATTTTTTGCTCCGCCAGGGAATTCTGGTGCCCATCATCTTCATCACCGGCCGCGCGGATATTTCGACCGCCGTGCGCGCGGTCAAATCGGGCGCCGTCAATTTTCTCACCAAACCGTTCGGCGAAACCGAATTGGTGGCCGAGATCGAAAATGCTTTTGCCATTTGCCGGAAGGAAACGGAGGAACGTTCGGAAGTGGCGTCCATCCGGCATTGCTATGCCACCCTCACCGAACGTGAAACGGAGATTCTCAACTTCGTGGTCAGCGGCAGGCTGAATAAGCAAACGGCTTCCGAACTCGGCATCGTGGAAAACACCGTCAAGGTGCATCGCCGCCGCGTGATGAGAAAAATGCATGCGGAATCGCTGGCGGAATTGGTGATGATGACCCAGAAATTGAATCTGTCTCCGCAACAGCACGCGCGCCCGGCGAGTGCCGCGCCAGGCATTGAGCCAAGGTGCAATGGAGTTTGAATTTGTTTGGGTTTAATTGGAACTGTCAGACGATGGGAGCGTTTGACCGATGGAGTTGGTTTTCACCGCGCTCACCGGTGCGCAGAGGCGTCCTCCAGCGCTGATGCGTAGGCATTCTCCTTCCGGTGAGCGCGGGTTTTTTTTCGCGCTGCAGATTCTTCCGCAATTGTTTTTCGTGACGTTCCGGATCACCGCCCATGATTTTTTTCCCGCGAAGATTTCACTATCGATGTAAACGCGGCGCGCTTGCGATTTTTTTGAAGCGATGGCGGGGAATTTTTTTGCTCGAACATCGAGCGATAACACCAAGGTGCAATATGCTGATGCGATTTTAGTTTTAATGTTGATTCATTAGTTCCCGGAGATTGCAGCGGTTGGCGGAACGATTGAGCGCGCAGCTTCGGCACCATGAACACACGGGTGGATGTAAAAGAATCAGTGGGGAGACTGCTATGATCGATTTAAGGAAAAACTCGAACGGGACGGAAAACGCCGGCACGGATGCAGTGATCAGCGGATTTGGACAGGGAGGCAAGGGCATCGAGCCGGTTCAACCAAGAGAGTCCTGGGTTTCTCCCTCGCCTCCCCGTTTGATGGACGCCGAAATCTTCCGGCAGGCTCCGACGATTTCACGAAAAAAACGCGCGCACCCCCATGCCGATTATCGGGAGCTGTTGTCGCTCGAGTTGGATGCTCGAAAATTGAATCTTTGCCGCCCCCCCACAAGTGCGCGTTCATTGCTCGAAAGAGAACTGCAACCGAATGAACGCGTACTTTGTCTTTCGGAAAAAAGCGAAGCTGCGGAAATGCCGCTCGGACGCTCGAATCCGGATACCACCGTGTTTCCGGAAGCGCACCGGCCCATCGTGCTGGCGGTGGATCAACGGATGAGCATGCATTTCGGCAGCGGCCGGGATTTGAAATCGGTCATCGCCGTGCGCATCGCCGCGCTGATTTCCTGGCGGATGCTGGCGTCGCGCAAACCGATGGGAACGATCGTTTTCAACGACAAGCGCGTGAGCCAGCTCGGTGTCGGGTGCAATCGATTGCACACCTTGCTGACCCTGCAAACCCTGGTGAACCAAAACCACGATCTCGCGCCGGATGCCGGGCTTTGTTCCAATCCGCGAATGTTGAACGAGGCGTTGCGCGCCGTGAAAAAGCTGTCCGCCGACCCGTTGATTTTCCTGATTACGGACGCAAGCGGACGGGACGAGGAAACGTTCCGATTGGCAACCGATATTTCTCAGGCCAGCGACCTGGTGATCGTGATGGTTTACGATCCGTCCCAAATGAAAGGCCTCGGTTTTGCCCGGCAGCGCCGCGTGGAGAAGTGTTTTTTTCCCGAGGGCGTGCCGGTCGTGACGATCAACACGCGGGGTGATTTGATGCGGCAACTCAGGCGGACATTGACCAATGCCGCGTTGCGGTCGTTTGCGGCAATGCGCTCGCAGTTCGCGGCGAATTCATCCACTGCTCCGACACCATGAACATCGGCGCCATCAAGCCTGGAATCATCCCGCTCGCGTTGCTCCTGCTCAATTCATTTTGCGGCTGCGCAACGCGTGATGCGAAGGAGAACGGAGGCACGGAGTTGCAAACCGCCGGCAGCAAGCAAGTGATTGTCGTGCCCATTTTCATTTTATCTCCGTCGGGAAACAGAACTCCGGGCAGCGGAGGAGGAATTCCGCCGGGACCGAATTCACCGGAGCACACCACTGGCTGGGGGGAACCGCTGCCGGCAAAAACGTGAGTGCGTTTTTCATCATGGGCACATGGGCGATGCATCTCTGGGGCAGACACCACATGGAGGCGCGCGCGCGATTTCGAAGTAGTTCCGCCGGGGGAGCAAAAAAATTCTCCTCCGGGAAGAAACCCACGTTTAAAACTGGACAGCAAAAACCAAATGAAAGGAAAAAATATGAAAAATAAAATCTGTGGCGCGGCGCTGATTGCCTTAACCCTGGCGATGGGGTCGACCGCAACGACCGTCAAGGCGGAAGGCGATGTGCAAACGGAATCCAAGGACGCCGTCGCCGGTTTCATCAAAACGGATCCTACGATCCAAAAGTTTATCGATGAGTCGGCTGCCTATGCGATATTCCCAAGTGTTGGCAAGGGCGGGTTTGTGGTCGGCGGCGCGCGTGGCAAAGGGTTGCTTTACGAAAAAGGATCGCTCACCGGCCAGACGACCATGACTCAGGCGAGCATTGGCGCCCAGGCGGGCGGCCAATCGTTTGCGGAAATCATTTTTTTCGAAACGCCCTCAGCGGTCAGCGATTTCAAAGATGGAAAGTTTGAAATGGGCGCTGACATTAGCGCCGTGGTCGCCGCGCAGGGAGCGGCAAAATCGGTGAAATATAAAAACGGCGTGGCCGTATTCACGTTGCCCTTAAAGGGACTGATGGTTCAGGCCTCCGTCGGCGGGCAGAAATTCAAATTCGAGCCGCTGCTACCCACGGGTCGATGACGCGCGACCTCCTTTTGCTGAAACAGCAAGTCGATGGCGTTCGGACGACATCGCCCGAACGCGTCGACTCGAAAGGTTGAATGAAAAGAACTCTGGAGGGACGGGCCAGGCCGGAAGGGGGACGCAAGTGCCTCTTCCCTGCGCGGGCTGGAAAAGGATTACGCCTGGATGGCGATGCGTTGTGCGACCAGGCGCGGCGGAAGACGGGGCTCGAAAATTTTGGCGAGCCTCCGCTCGAGCCCGCGCTTTCTGTTTTGGTGGCGAGCCTCGAAGGCGAGGCCAATCTTCATCCGCTCGGGCGGTTTCTCATGCGCATCCATTTGCAGGAGCTGCTGGCTGCGCGGTTGAGATTCGTCGCTCAATGCGAGGCGCGGCGCGAGGAAATCACAAGGTCAAATCCCGTGGCGCCCATTTTCATCGTGGGAATGCCGCGCAGCGGTTCCACTTTCCTGCACGAATTGCTGGCCCGGGACGAGGCCATGCGCGCCCCCCGAGTCTGGGAAGTCATGTCCCCGGAGCACGCGGCGCGGCCGGATCGCGGGTGGGGTGATGCGCGGGTATGGCGCGCGGCGTGGTGCCTGTGGTGGTTTCGCCGGCTGGCGCCGGGGGCGGACGCCGTTTATCCGATGCGCGCGCGCACGCCGCATGAATGCGTGGCGATTCACAGCTACACGTTCCTTTCGGAGGAATTCGTTTCGACGTGCCGGGTTCCAGCTTACGAAAAATTCCTGCGATCGGCGGATTTGCGTCCCGCTTACGCGTGGCAAAAACAATTTCTAAGTTATTTGCAGTGCGGCCGCCCGGCCCGCCGGTGGGTTTTGAAATCTCCTGATCACGTGCGCGGATTGGACGCGCTGTTTTCCGTTTTTCCGGACGCCCTGGTCATTCATACCCATCGCAACCCGCTTGATTCGCTGCGGTCCTCGATTCAGTTGACGGAAGTATTGCATCGTTTGTATGGCCGGCCGCAAAGTCGCGACCAATTGGCTGAACGCGAGATCCAAAATCTGGCGTGGGGCGCGGCGCGGATGATTCAATTTCGCGACGAACATCCCGAATTGGCCAATCGGTTCCTGGACGTGAATTATACCGAACTGGCCGCCGATCCGCTGGCGATCGTGCGGCGTCTCTACCGGCATTTCGAAATGCCACTGTCTGAGGGAACCCTTTCCGCGATGCGGAACCTGGCCCGCCACCGGTCGGTTTACAAAGGGCGCCGCACTGTGCCCACGGTGACTGAACTCGGATTGGATCGAATCGAACAATTGCGTTTGTTTGGCAAGTACTGCCGGCGGTTTGGAATTTCCCTTACGTCAACCCATACGCCATGAAACGCATCGAGACGATTCTGTTTTTACTCGGTTGCGCTTTGTTCGTGGGATTGGTGTGGAACATCGGCGTGGGGGAGTTATGGAGGCAACTGGCGTCACTGGGCTGGGGAATTATTCCCTTCCTCGTCGCTGAAGGACTTGCCGAAGCGATTCATACCGTGGGCTGGCGCCAGTGCCTGCCAAAGAATCTGAAATCCGTCTCGCTGTTTTATTTGTTTCGCGTTCGCCTCGCCGGATATGCCATCAATTATTTTACGCCCACCGCCGCGCTGGGCGGCGAACTGACCAAAGTTTCCCTGCTGACCGAAAAGGGCTCGATGACGGAGGCCACCAGCGGTGTGTTGATTGGCAAGGTCTGCTTTGCCATGGCTCATCTGTTATTTGTCGCGCTCGGCACCGTGGTCGTCGTGAGAAGCGTTCATTTATCCGTGATGGAATGGGTGTCCTTGCTGGTGAGCGGCCTGCTGGTCGGTGCGGGCATCCTGACTTTTTTCCTTTTGCAAAAACATGGAAAGCTCGGCGCCCTCATTCGCTGGCTGGTGGCGAAAAACCTGGGCGGACCGCCGCTGAGAAAAGCCGCCGCGATGCTCACGTCGGTGGATGGAGAATTGCAGGCATTTTATCGCGATCGTCCCGGGGACATGGTGCGGGCGATGGGCTGGCATTTGATCGGGTATTCCATCGGAATCATACCGACGTGGTTTTTTCTGCACACGCTCCATCCATCCGCTCCCTTCGCCGCCGCCGCTACTATTTGGTTTTTAGGCATGTGCTTTGACCTGCTGACATTTGCCGTGCCGTTGAACGCCGGGTCGCTGGAAGGGAGCCGGGTGTTGGTGCTGAATTTTCTTGGTTACGCGCCGGGAGCTGGGATGACCTATGGGATCGCGCTGCGTTTGGGGCAGATGTTTTGGGGGATTGTGGGGCTGGGGGTCCGCGCGACATTCGGCGCGGCTAAACACAATGGTGCAACCGCCCCGCAGGCGGGTGCTTCAAATTGGCCGCCCCACCTGAAAAGCGACAAGTCCAGCACGGCGGGCCTGCAAAGGGCGAACGAAGGCAACTCGTAATTCAGTTCCTTGCCGGACCGGGGGAGTGGCAAATGCAGAAGGGAAAATATGAAAGAGCAGACGGCAGAATATGCGCGATTGATCGAAACTTCCCAGAAACAAATTCCCTGGCGAAAATGGGGGCCGTACTTGAGCGAGCGGCAATGGGGCACCGTCCGTGAAGATTACAGCGCGAATGGAGACGCCTGGAATTACTTCACCCACGACCACGCGCGCTCGCGCGCCTACCGCTGGGGCGAGGATGGCATCGCGGGAATTTGCAACGAGGAAATGACGTTGTGTTTTGCCCCGGCCTTTTGGAACGGAAATGATCCCATTCTCAAAGAGCGGCTTTTCGGACTGACCAATTCGGAGGGAAACCACGGCGAAGACGTGAAGGAATATTACTTCTACCTGGATAACACGCCGACGCACTCCTACATGAAGATGCTTTATAAATATCCGCAAGCCGCCTTTCCGTACCATCAACTGGTCCAGGCGAACAAACAGCGCGGCCGGAACGATCCCGAGTACGAATTGCTGGATACGGGAATCTTCAACGACGACCGTTATTTCGATGTGTTTGTGGAATACGCCAAGGCTTCGACGGAGGATATTTTGATCCGTATCAGCGTGATCAATCGCGGACCTGAACCGGCGAAATTGCATATCCTGCCGCAGTTGTGGTTTCGCAACACGGGCTGGGAGGAATCCGGCGAACCGATTCCCGTGCTGGTCGAACGCCGGACCATGCCGGACGTGTCCGTGATTGCGGCAACGCATTGGGACCTCGGCCAGCGCCATCTGTACTGTGAAGGCGCGGAGGAATTGCTGTTCACCAACAACGAGACCAACAGGCAAAAACTTTTCGGCATTCCCAACCGAACCACCTACGTCAAGGATGGCATCAACGATTACATTGTTGCCGGAAACCGCGCGGCGGTGAACCCCGAAGGGCTCGGGACGAAGGCAGCGGCCCATTACCAGATCACCGCTTTGCCGGGAAGGGCGCACGTGATTCGGCTGCGGTTGACGGACCAGGGGCCTTCTCCCCGGGAACCTCTTTTTGGCAGGGCTTTTGAGCATGTATTTGCGCAACGACGTCAGGAAGCGAATCATTTTTATTCCGCGCTGGCGCCCCAGTCCGCGGACGGAAACACGCGCCAGATCATGCGGCAGGCAATGGCCGGGATGCTGTGGAGCAAACAAACGTATATTTATGAAGCGAGCCGCTGGTTGCATGAGCACGAAACCGGGTCGGTTCGGAATAGCCATTGGCCGCATCTCTTCACGCGCGACGTGATTTCGATGCCCGACAAATGGGAGTATCCGTGGTTTGCCGCGTGGGACCTGGCATTCCAAACGGTGGCGCTGGCGTTTGTGGATCCGGATTTCTCCCTGCAACAACTGGAATTGCTGCTGCGCGAGCGTTACCTGCATCCGAATGGCCAGATTCCGGCGCATGAAGCGAATTTCAGCGACGTCAACCCGCCGGTCCATGCCTGGGCGGCGCTGTTCAATTACCGGCTCGCGAAAGACACGATGGGCGCGCGCGCGCGGGAAGTTCTGCAGAGCAGCTTCCATAAATTGCTGCTGAATTTCACCTGGTGGGTGAATCGCAAGGATCGCAACGGTCGAAATGTTTTCGAAGGTGGCTTACTGGGGCTGGACAACCTTGGGATTTTCGACCGGAGCATGCCCGTTCCGGGCGGTGGTTGCCTGGAGCAAGCGGACGGAAGCGCGTGGATGGCGTTGTTCGCCCAAAACCTGCTCGAGATTTCGCTGGAACTTTCGTTGCACGACCCCGTTTATGGAGACCTTGCCGCCCGGTTTTATGAACATTTCGTGTCGATCGCCGCAGCCATGTGCCAGTCGGAGGAAGGCCACGGGTCCATGTGGGACGAGAAGGACGGATTTTTCTACGACTTGCTGCGATTGCCGGACGGCAGCAAGGTGCGCTTGAAACTGCGCTCCATGGTGGGTTTGCTGCCCTTGTGCGCGGTGACCGTTTATCCCGGAGAAATTGTGCAGCGATTGCCGGAGTTCGCGGCGCGCGCGGCGTGGTTCAATCGCAACCGCCCCGACTTGCTGGTCGACATCAATCCTCCGGGGCGGCAGGGCGTCAATGGCCGCTACATGCTGTCGATCCTCGACGAGCGGAAATTGCGGCGCGTGCTGGCGTGCATGTTGGACCCGAACGAATTCCTGAGCGATTACGGTTTGCGTTCGATGTCGCGTTATCATCTCGATCATCCTTATGTGTTTCAGATTGGAAAGGAGGAATACAAGGCGTCCTACCTTCCGGCAGAATCCGATTCCGGACTCTTTGGCGGAAATTCGAACTGGCGCGGACCGATTTGGGTGCCGATGAACGTGCTGGTGATCCGCGCGTTGCTGCAAATGTACAGCTATTACGGAAATGATTTCGTCGTGGAATGCCCGACCGGATCGGGGAACAAAATGACACTCTTCGAGGTGGCCGAAGACCTGGCGAAACGCTTGAACAAAATTTTCCTGCCGGACAAAAACGGACATCGTCCCGTGCACGGAAAATCAGCGAAGTTCCAGGACGATCCTCATTGGCGCGAGCTGATGCTCTTTTATGAATATTTCAACGGCGACACCGGCGCCGGGTTGGGAGCGAGCCACCAGACCGGATGGACGGCGTTGATCGCCGGGCTCATCAGGCTTTTCGGCACCATCAAACCCGAGGATTTGTTGAAGCACGGCACCATGGCGGCCGTAAGCATCATGAGGAGCGAGCCACGTCCGACCGAACAGAAAAATGACGTGCATGCGACGACGCTTCACGACCCGATGGCGCAGATGTTCGAGCAGGCCGGCGAAATGTCGGACAGTCAGGATTCCTATTCGTAAAAGCGTTTCCTGTCGAGGGTTTCAGCAACCCTCAGCATTTCGCGCGTATCTGTTGAACGATTTGCGAAATCATCACCAGACTTGTTGGCCGGGCACGCGGTTTACTTTTCTTCTTCAGGGCACTGACGAGACGTTCCGAATAAATTCATCCTGTTGCCAACCGACGAAATAAAGTTTCAACAAATGCTGCAACGCAATCGTCGCAGGCGGCGGTTGTACTCAGGTGCAATGGAAGGCAGGAGTGGGAGGAATAGGTTGGGCACGAGAATGGAAGGGCGGTTGAATATTTTATGAAGAATAAAAAAATCATGTTCCTGATCGGGCTGGGGATGGTGACGGGTGCGGGAGCGATGGCGCAAAGCGCGGATTTATATTCAACCCATGTCAACGCGGATTTGTATACCGCGAATGAAGGATCGTTTGACGCCTTCGGTTTTTACGGTTCCAAGAACAAGGACGGCAGGAGTGATGCCTGGGGCATGGGCGTGGGCCTCAATTATTTTTTCAGCAGATACTTCGGCGTGGGAGCGGACACTTACATGGATGCGTTTGAGATTCCGTATCTCGTCAACGGGCAGGGAATCTTTCGTTTTCCGATAGAACACACCGGCCTGGCGCCGTATGCGTTCGGTGGCGGCGGCCGGCAATGGCAGCATTCGCCCCAATGGCTCGCCGATGTGGGCGTGGGCATTGAATATCGTTTCCAGCCGCATGTGGGCGCATTTTTTGACGCGCGCGAAGTGTTTGCCGACAAGACCAGAGATTATGCAGTTCTTCGTTTCGGTTTCCGTTTCGCCTTTAGATGAAAGCCGCCAGGCACTCGCGACTTCGCTGTCGGGGTGCAGGCCATACATAACACAGGAGCTTTATATGAATGGAGCCCACAACAAATTCGCGATCATTGCCTTTGCCTGCGCGTTCGCAGCCGGGGGATCGCTCGCGGCGAGTGCGCAAACGAATTCACAACCGGCGCAGCCGCGCGTCTTTCTTGCCCAAACCAACGAGCTCAAAGCCACCGTTCTCGGCGTGGATTACAAGAATCGCGAAGTCGTCCTGCAAGGCACGAATGGGAACCTCGCCCGGTTTGCAGTCAGCGACCGGCTGCAAAACTTCGATCAAATCCATCAAGGCGACCAGGTGAACATCAAGTATTATGAATCGGTCGCTTACTCGGTCGTGAAACCGGGAGAAGAACTTTCGCCCACGAGCCGCACGGATGCCGTCGCCACGCGGCCGCCCGGGCAGGCGCCCGGCGGAGCCGCGCTTTCGGTCAACCACACCACCGCGACCATTCAGTCCATCGATCGGGACAATCGCCAGGTGGTCTTGAAAGGCGCGAACGGCGAGATTGTGCACGTGTACGTGGATCCCAGCGTGGGAAACCTGCAGCGAATCAAAGAAGGCGATCAAATCTCGGTGACCATGACCAAAGCCATCGCCGTATCAGTCGAAAAACCCGGTGACAGCTCCAGCAAAACCAATTCCGCACCCGAGTGAGGAATTTTTCGGGCCCGGCGCAAATCAATTGGGAACAACGCGGCTGGGCGAGAACGACGACTTCTCGCTAATCCTCGGCGGCCCGTTATACCAATTGTTTTGCCGGGCCCATCTTTGCGGACAAATTCTGGAGCAATTGCACCGGCGGCTCCTGTTGATGTGCGGAATCGCCTGGCTGCCACTTTTCATTTTCTCGGTGCTCGAAGGGAACGCCTGGGGAAATGGTGTCAAGGTGCCGTTCCTGATGGACATCGAAGCCTATGTTCGTTTCCTGGTCGGAATGCCCTTGTTAATCCTGGCCGAGCTTGTGATTCACGAGCGCATGCGGCCGGTGGTGCATCAGTTTTTTGAAAGAGGACTGGTTCCCGATTCTGCGCGCGCACCATTCCAGGCAGCCGTCGATTCCGCCATGCGGCTCCGCAATTCCGTGCGCGCGGAAGTTTGCCTGATCTTCATCGTTTATGCGGTCGGCATCCTCCTGGTGTGGCGGGGCGATGCGGTGCTGGAAGGCAGCAGTTGGCATGGCTCGTTCTTTCGGGGTGATTTTCATCCCACGCTGGCGGGCGGATGGTTTCGCTGCGTGAGCCTGCCGTTGCTCCAGTTCCTCCTTTTGCGCTGGTATTACCGGGTGTTTATCTGGTTTCGGTTTCTTTGGCAGATTTCGAGATTGGATCTGAAGCTTCTGGCCACCCATCCCGACCGTTCCGCGGGCCTCGGATTTTTGACTCTCATCAGTTACGCGTTTACGCCCTTGCTGTTCGCCCAGGGCGCGCTGGTGGCGGGAGTGATTGCGGACCAAATCTTTTTCGGCGGGGCGAAGCTGCCGCAATTTAAAGTGGAAATCGCCGCGCTGGTGGTCATTGCCGTCTTGATGGTCGTCGGGCCGCTGCTGGCCTTTGCGCGGCCCCTGGCGAGGGTCAAACGCAAGGCGCTGCGCGAGTACGGCTCACTGGCGCAGCGATATGTGCACGAGTTTGATGAAAAATGGGTGCGCGGCGGCGCGCCGGCGGGTGAAAATCTGCTCGGCAGTGCGGACATTCAATCGCTCGCGGACTTGAGCAATAGCTTCGAAATTGTGACTGAAGTGAAACTCGTTCCCTTCACAATGCGGGCGCTGGTTCGATTGGTAATGGCGGCGTTGGTGCCGATTGCGCCGCTGATTCTCACCATGATTCCCGCCGAAGAGCTGGCGCAACGCATTCTTAAAATGCTGTTTTAGCCGTAACGATGCAGTTGGATTTGGGGAGCGCACGCGTCCCGCGTGCTGCCGAGGGCGTCTCGCCATCGGCTCGTACCCACCATCTTGGTCCACCGTTTATAGCGATTGCCAAAATGGATTTCCGAAAAGCACGGCCTCAGTCGAGAACCCCGACATCTTGTGAAGCGTTCGGACTATCCACAGCCATCCGTCTCCCTCTCCGCCGCGAAGCGGGGGAGAGGGTCAGGGGAGAGGTGGGGCTTAGGGTTCAAGGGGGCGAAGCTTCGGCCTGCTATCCGGAAATTTGTTTTGGCAATCGCTATAGTTTGGAAAAATGGTCAGACGAAGTTTGCGGCGAGACGCCGCAAACCACACGCCGGAAGCGTGTGCTCCCCTCTTTTCAACCACATGGATTCGGTTTAGCGGGTGCTGAAGTTCCGAGAGTAGCCTGTCGCCCAAATATAAACGGAGATTAAGAATTGAACAGAAAGCAACGAGGGGAACAAAGAATTGGAACATCTTCGTCCCCTTTGTTGCCTTCTGTAAGAAGCTCACGGCGCGCAGAAGACTGCGCGCCCTACCCGAAAATACGCGCGTTGAAAAATCACGCGCTGTGGAGCCACGCCTGCGCTTTGGCGAGTTCTGTCGGCACAAAATATTCGATCGGAATGCGGCGGACGCCTTTTCCGGCGAACAACAGGACCAGGCTTTTCCATTTTTCCTCGCCCACGATCGCCATTTTGTCGATATGCGACTCCATCATGATCTGCGGAGAGAGATCGCCCCAATTGCCCTTGCCCCAACCTTCGAAATTCTCGGCCAAAACAAGCATGTGTTTCGTGCCGCTCTTTTCAAGAATTTCCGTCGCGTCCCTTTGGGCGGCGGCAAATTCGGATTGGGCGAGTTTTCCGGTGATTTTGAACACCAGCGTGTCCCCTTGTTCGTTCACAATTTCAGCGCTCATAATTCAGTTTGGTTGATTGGGATGATGTATTTGGCTTTTGGGTTGATACGGAAAGGCCGGTCCGACGGCTGCCGAGAGGTCGTAACGCACCGTCTCTTCACTGTTGATTTTGGTGCGGCGACCGCCTTGGCCCATGGGCGTTCCCCCGAAAGTGGTTTGTTTGGAGACCACTGTGGTTTGGCCGGCGGACGTCAATGAGATTGCGACCGGAGTAATGCTGCCGGCCTGCACTGCGCAACTGAACTCAACCGGCCCGCTCACGACGCGATTGAGAAACGTGACGCGGAGCCAATGCGCGCCGGGACGGAAAGCGAGACGCACAAGATCGCCTTCCACCGGTTTGACATCCGAGAACACGGTTCGGAAATGGTTGCCGGACTCCTTGCTTTCGCCAACTTCCCAGCACAGCTCGGCATCGGTCGGCGAATAAAGATCGACATAGCCGGTGTTTGTTTGGGCTTGCGGAGGATTAACGTTTGGACTGGCGCAACCCGATGCAAACAGCTGTGCCACCGCGAGGGAAATAGAAATGCGAGTTTCCTTCCTCATTTTACTGGGATGATTTCGACGACGCGGCAATTTCGTTGGTGGTGGACATTTCCCATCCGCCGCCGAGAGCGCGATAGAGTTCGACGACGCTGAGCAATTCATCGCGGCGGGATTGAGACAGCAGCAATTCGGCATCGAACAATTGCTGCTCGTTGTAGAGCACCTCGAGATAACTGACCACGCCGCCTTCATAACGCACGGCGGCAAGTTCCGCCGCGTCGCGATCCGCCTGCGTGAGTTCCTGTTGGTGCTGGAAAAATTCCCGGCTGCGTTGATAGGCGATGAGCGCGTCGGAAACTTCGCGAAACGCGTTCTGAATCGTTTGTTGATAACGGGCTAATGTTTCCTCGAAAGTCGCCCGGGAGAGTTTAAGATTGCCGCGCAGACGTCCGCCCGTGAACAACGGAAACGAGACCGAAGGACCGAATTGCCACATCCGCGCCGGCCCGGTGAACATATCGGATAACGCCACGCTCTGGTATCCATACGCGCCGGTCAAGGAAACCTGCGGATAAAACGCGGCTTTAGCCTGGCCGATGTTCGCGTTGGCAGCGACCAATTCCTCTTCCGCGGCGCGAACGTCGGGACGGCGTTGCAAGAGGTTCGAAGGCAATCCCGGGGGCACTTCGGCGCGCAGGTCGGCGTTGGTCAATGAATTGCCGCGCGGGATTGCTGAAGGGTTGCGACCGAGCAGAATGTTCATCTGATTTTCCGTCTGCTCCGTGAGACGCAGCGTGGTGACAATCGAAGCCTCGGCGGTGGCGACGAGCGCCTTGGCCTGATAAACGTCCTGCATGGAGGAGACGCCGCCTTGCTGGCGTGATTGCGTCAAAGTCAGGGAATTGGTGCGATTAGCATAGGCGGCCCGGCCGATTTGCAACTCAAGATCCAATTCCAGCAATTGAAAATAAGTGGTGGCGACCTGCGCCACCAGGGTTTGGCGCACCAGGCGCTGGGCATCGTGGCTTTCGAACAATCGCGCGCGCGCCGCTTCGTTGGCCCGGCGGATCCGGCCCCAAAGATCCACCTCGTAGGGTGACATCGAAAGGAACGCCTCGCCAAAACTCCGCTGCGCCTTGACGCCTTCCGGAATGGGGATCGGTCCCTTTTGAGAATTGCGGGCGGTCAGGAGATCAGCGCCGGCGCTGATGCTCGGGAAAAATTGCGAGCGTACAATCTGGGCGGAGGCTTCCGCTTCCAGCACTCGCGCGGCGGCGATCTTGATGTCCCAACTGTTGGTCAGCGCTTCGTTGATATACGCCTTGAGTTGCGGATCGTCATAAACGTCCCACCAACGGAGATCGCCCATCGAATTGGTGGCGGATGCGGTGCTCGCGTCCGATGCCGCGCGGCGATAACTCTCCGGGGCATCGACGGCGGGCCGATGATAGTTGGGCCCGACCGTGCAACTGAACAACACACTGGACAGCGCGATGAACGCACACCAACGCGCACGCGCCACGATGAATTGCCGCCGCGGATGTTTCATGTGTGAGCCCCTCCAGTTTGCGGCAGCGCCGGAATTTCGGCCGGTTTGTGTTTGCTGGAGCGCTCCACGATGCGCTGCACAAACACATAACAAACCGGGATGATGAACACGCCCACTGCGGTCGCAATGGTCATCCCGAACACCACACCAGTACCCATAGTGCTGCGTGATGCGGCGCCGGAACCTGACGCCAGCATGAGTGGCACGCAGCCAAGTATAAAAGCGAACGAAGTCATGAGGATGGGGCGCAAGCGCAATTTCGACCCCTCCACCGCGGCATCGAGAATCTCATTTCCCTCCTCGCGCCGCATCTTCGCGAATTCGACGATGAGAATCGCGTTTTTGGCAGAAAGCCCGATGAGCATGACCAGGCCGATTTGCGCGTACACGTTGAGGTCGAAGTGCCGCACCAACATTCCAATCATCGTGCCGAGGATGACCGTGGGCGTGACCAGCAGCACGGCGAACGGCAGGCCCCAGCTCTCGTATTGCGCGGCGAGCAGGAGGAACACAAACAACACTGCCATGCCGAAAATGATCGGCGCCTGGCCTTCGGATTTTTTTTCCTGAAGCGTCAAGCCGGACCATTCGTAGCCGGTTTCCGGCGGCATCGTTTTCATGACCTCTTCGATGGCGCTGATGGCCTGGCCGGAGCTGTAGCCCGGCGCGGCCGAGCCCATGATTTCGGCGGCGTTGTAGAGATTGAACCGCGAGACTAGATTCGGGCCGGACATCTTTCCGACTTTGACCAATGTGTTCAGAGGCACCATCTGCCCGCCATTGTTGCGAACATAAAATTGGCCGATATCCGATGGCTTGCTGGTGAATTGCGGCTCGGCCTGAAGGAACACTTTGTAAACCCGGCCGAACTTTACAAAATCATTCACGTAAAGCCCGCTGAGATAGGTTTGCAACGTGGCGAAAACATCATCAACCGGCACACCCAGCGTGCGGGCTTTTTCACGGTCGAGTTCCACCATGACCTGGGGAGTAGCCGGATCGAAAGTGGTGCTGACGCGTCCGATCTCGGGACGCTTGGCAGCGGCGGCGGTGAGTTGTTGCACATAACCGGCGAGTTTGGCGATGGACCCGCCGCTACGATCCTGCAATTGCATGGAGAAGCCGGACACGTTGCCATAACCGGGCAGGGGCGGTGGGCCAAACGCAAACGCGCGCGCGCCCGGAATGGCGGCGAATTTTTTCGTCCATTCACGCGCCAGCGCGGCCGCGTGAAGCTCAGGCGATTTTCGATCGTGCCACGGTTCCAGGCCCACGAACATCAGCGCGGCGTTCGGAAAATTGAGCGAGTTCAGAATGTTCATCCCCGCCAACCCGACGGCCGAGCGCACGCCCTTGGTGTGTTCCACGATGTCTTCGATCTGTTTCAACACTTCGTCGGTTCGTTGCAATGAAGCGCCTTCCGGCAGTTGCACGGCGACGAACAAGTAACCTTTGTCTTCATCCGGAATGAAACCGCCGGGGACGAATTTGCCGATGATAAAAATCCCGACCACCACCGCGACCAACAGCAACATCGAGCGCGCCGCTTTGCGCGCGAGGACGTGCACAATTCCCCCATAGCCATTGCTCAGCCAGTTGAAAGTTTTGTTGAACCACTTGAAGAATTTCGCAATCGGACCGCGGCCCGGTTTCGGCTTTCGCAAGAGCATCGCGGACAATGCGGGACTCAGCGTCAAGGCATTGATGACGGAGAACACGACGGCGACGGCGATGGTCAGCGCGAATTGTTTATAGAGCTGGCCGGTGACTCCCCCCATGAATGCCACGGGCACGAACACCGCGCACAACACCAACCCGATCGCGACCACCGGGCCGGAGACTTCTTTCATCGCCTGGCGGGTGGCATCCTTGGGAGACAGTCCGTGCTCGATGTGGTGTTGCACCGCTTCGACCACCACAATGGCATCGTCCACGACGATGCCGATGGCGAGCACAAGTCCGAACATGGTGAGAACGTTCACGCTGAAGCCGAGGACGGGAAACATGATGAAGGCGCCCAGCAGGGAAACGGGCACGGTGCACATCGGAATGATGGTGGCGGGCAAACTTTGCAGAAAAATGTAGACGACGATGAGCACGAGAATGACGGCTTCCACGAGCGTGTGCACGATTTCCTCCATGGATGCCTTGATGGGCAGCGTGGTATCGAGGGTGATGTCGTATTGCATGTCCGGCGGGAACCGTGTTTGCGCATCGGCCAGGATTTTTTTGACGTTGTTGGCGGTTTCGATGGCGTTTGCGCCCGGGGCGAGATAGATGCCAATTACCCCGGCCGGCGCCCCGTCCAGGCGCGCTCTGAGATCGTAAGTTTGTGCGCCGAGTTCCACCCGCCCCACATCTTTGATCTTCACCTGGGAACCATCAGGATTGGAACGAATGATGATGTCCGCGAATTCCTTCGGGTCCTTCAGCAAACCCAGCGTGCGGACATTGTAGGTGCTGTTTTGCCCGGGCGGAGACGGTTCGGCGCCGATGCGGCCGGCCGGCGATTGAGCGTTCTGCTCATCCAGGGCGTTTTTGATATCGCTCGGCGTGATGCCCAGCGAAGCCATCCGATCCGGCTGAAGCCAGATGCGCATGGTGTAATCCTGCGCCGTAAAATTTTTCACGTCGCCCACGCCCCGCACCCGTTTGATGGCGTCGACGAGATTGATGTCGCAATAGTTGCCGAGAAAAACGGCATCGTAGGTTTTCTTCGGCGAGGCCAGGGCAACCACCATGAGAATATCCGGGCTCGAACGATTCACGACGATGCCTTCCTTCTTCACCGCGTCCGGCAATTGCGCCTCGGCCTGTCCCACGCGGTTCTGCGCGTTGACCTGCATGATGTCCACGTCCGTGCCGACGTCGAAATAAACGTTCAGCGTCAGCTTTCCGTCGTTGCTGTTGTAGGATTGGATGTAGAGCAATTTGTCCACGCCGTTCACCTTCGATTCAATGGGAGTGGCGACGGATTCCATCACGGCCTGCGCGGCCGCACCGCGGTACGTCGTGGTGACCTGGATGAGCGTCGGGCTCACTGGCGGATATTCCGAGATCGGCAGGCGTTTGAGGCTGACCAGGCCGACGATGACAGTCAAAATGGCAATCACGATTGCCACGATGGGACGGCGAATGAAAAAGTCGGCCATAAAATTATTCCTTATGCGATTCGGTCCGGCCAGTGGGTTCGAGGTCCCGAGTGGAAGTGGCCGAAGCCGTTTCGGAAGCGGTGACCGGCTGGACAATGGCGCCGTCGCGAACTTTCTGCAGACCCTCCACCACGATGCGTTCACCGGCGTTCAGACCGTTTTTGACGACAACATTTTCGCCGACTTCATCGCCGAGTTCGATCGGCCTTTGGGAAACTTTGTTTTGCGCGTCCACCGTCCAGACGAAGGATTTGCCCTGCAGCTCCGTCACGGCCTGTTGGGGTACTTGCAGCGTGTTGGTTTGCGTGCCCAGGTCCACCTGGATGCGGGCGAACATGCCGGGCCGGAGTTGCTTGCGGGAGTTGGGAAATTGCACCCGCGCGCGCAACGTGCCCGTCTTCGCGTCCACCGCGCGATCGAGGAAAACGAACCGGCCTTTCTCCGGCAACGCGGAACCATCCGCCAGCAACAATTCCACCGGCAGATCCTCAATTTTTTTGCCCGTGCGACTGCTTTCCCGTTGCGCCTTGAGGAACTCCACTTCGCTGACGTTGCAATAAAACCAGATGGGATCGAGCGCCGAAATGGTGACGAGCAAGGTGGGCTGGCCTTTGCCGACGAGGTCGCCGATGGAAACTTGTTTCCCGCCGATCAATCCGCTGACGGGCGAGCGAATGTCGCAATAGCCGAGATCGATTTTGGCTGAATCCACCCGCGCCTGGGCCGTGAGCACACCGGCCTGGCTGACATCCTGGGCCGCGAGGGCATTGTCGAGGTCCTGTTGGGGCACGGCGTGCTTTTCAGCGAGCGGAGTCAGACGCGCGACATCTTTCTCACTTTTGCCGAGCGCGGCTTTCGCTTCGGCGAGCGCGCCTTCGGCGGCCGCGAGTCGTTCCTTGAAGGGCTTGTCGTCCAATAGAAACAGCGGCGCGCCTTCTTTGATTTCCGTGCCTTCAACAAATAGCATTTTGTCGACGAATCCTTCCACCCGCGCCCGCACGTCAACATTTTGCGGCGAATCCAGCTGGCCGATGAACTCGATGGAACTCGGCGTGTTCGTGGGGGTGATTTTTGTGACCTCAACGGTGGGCGGTGGCGGCGGGGCGGCGGCTTCTTTCTTGCAACTGCCGAGCGCGCAGGCGGCCACCGATAGCAGGAGCGCGCAGAGGCGCGCGAGGGTGGGGGGCGCGTTTTGGTTCAATGATCCGGACAACGACTTTGGTTTTATTTTCATGGTGGTTTTCCTCCGGTTAACGCACCAGGGCCACGATGATCGGCCCCCAAATGGCGAGGAGCACGTTGGCGATGGCGTAAGTGACGGTAAATCCAAGCACGGGCGTTATGCTGTCCGCTTCTTCATTGGCGGCGCTCAATGAGGCCGCGACGGTCTGTCCGCCGCAGAGTGCGCCCAGCAGGATCACCGGATGCAATTTCAGAATGAACCGCCCAAAGTACAGCGCCACAAGCAGGGGTATCACCGTGATGAACACGCCCGCGATGAGCAGCGAGAAGCCGTGCTCGTGTATCGCCGCCAGCGCTTTCGGGCCCGCGGAAAGGCCAATGACTGCCACAAACGCACTCAGGCCGAATTCGGAAAGGATCCATTGCGCCGGTTGCGGCAGCGCTCCGAAAACAGGATAACGCGTGTGCGCCCAACCGAAACACAATCCCGACACCAGCACGCCTCCGCCCACTCCCAGCGTGATCGGAATGCCGGCCACAACCACAGAGGCGAGCCCGAGCAACGTGCCGAGGACGATGCCGAGCGCGTGATAGGCCAGATCGCTTTGTCCGCCCGGCGATTCCGCGTGCCCGAGCAGGGCGGCGGCGCGGCTCACTTGGTCCGGCCGGCCCGCGAGTTCGAAAATATCGCCGCGCCGGACTTCCGCGTTGGGCAGAATCGGCATGGCGAAGCCCTGCCGCTTGAAGCTGGCGAGGTAAACTGCCTGGACATTGTGCTCGCCCGCAACGTTGCGGACTTGCAGGAGCGTTTTCCCCGCTATATTTCGGCTGGTAATCACCACCTTGGCGATCGACAGCGGAAACGATAGCGCTTCCTTGCTTTCGACTTCGTGCCCGATTAAATCACCCGCCGCCACGACCGGTCCCAGCAGTCCTGCGAGGCCGACGATATCTCCCGCCTGCAAGGCAACATGCGGAAGGGCCTCGAGGATTTCATCGCCCCGAAGAATGCGCTCCACCGAAGCGCGGTCAAATTTTTTTGTCAGTTCCGCGATTGTGCAACCGGCGCATTTGTCCACCAGGAAAGCGCGTGCGACCACGGGGACAAAGGGCGTGACGTAACCGGGCCGTTTGACTTCGCCGCCTTCGGACAGTTGCTCTTCCAATTCGCGCGCTGCTTTTTTGATGTCCACGCCCATTAACCGTGGCGCGATGCTGCGGATAAAAACGATCACACCGACTGTGCCAAAAACGTACGTGATGGCGAAGCCGATGGCCATCTGGCTGGTTAGTTTCTCGACTTCGCCGCCCGGCAAGCCCATGCGGCTGAGCGCATCGCCGGCGGTTCCCATCATCGCCGTTTCAGTCAGCGCACCCGCGCCGACTCCGACCGAGAAACCTTTTCCGAATCCGCAGACTCCGGCGACGATAAGAATTATAATCAACCCGGTGACGCTTTGGACCGTTGCGGAAACCACCAGCTTGAACGATGACCGGTTCAAGCCGCCGAAAAATTCCGGGCCGCTTTTGAAACCCACGGAATAGATGAACAACGCAAAGCAGACCGCCTTCAGACTTTCCGGAAGGTCCACGCCCAATTGCCCGAGAACGAGCGCGACCAGGAGAGAGCCGGCCACACCGCCGAGGCTGAATCCCTTGATCTTTATCTTGCCAAGGATGTAGCCCAGAAACAGCGACACGAAGAGCGCGATTTCCGGATTGGATTTCAGGATATGGTGTACCTCGTCCATGACCGCTCCTGTGTTCTCAATTTTTTATTCCTCAGTCGCTGCCGTGCGGATCATCCGCAGCGCAGCTCCATTTACGAAACAAGATCGCCGTCACTAATCTCAATCAAACAACGCCCAAACGATGCCCATTTGAACGCGGAAGACATCGCCATCCGCGCCGCTCTTGGTTTCCTTTTTGCCGTAGAGTCCCTCTATGCCGATGCTCAGCCGCTTGCGGAGCTGATAGACAACATTCGCGCTGGCATAGAGCGTCTTGTGATAGGCGAGTGGTCCCTGGGAAAAACTATTGTCGAGATCATCCCAGCCGAACGACGCGGTGGAACGGAACGATTCGGTCCAATGATGCGTATACGCCGCCATGGCGGAGAAAAACGGCAGCGCTTTCAAATTTCCATTTTTATCATAGGCCGCATCGCCGCCGTTGAAGCCGGAATAGGTGAAATTATCATTCGCAAAATGGAAATAGCCCTCGCCGTAAGTCGCCTGCAATTGAACGGAATCCTTTCCGAACACATTGAGGCTGGTGGCTCCCATCAACCCCCAGCCGAAGACGTCCTGGTTGTGAAGCGTGGGACTGTTTGCTCCCACATCGCGGAGAATCGCCGCAAGCTGCACGTGGCCGATTTTTTTATCTTCCCACCGCATGTTGAGCCCGCCATCCGGCGCGTGGTTGACTGAGCTCACATCGGTTTGGTTGAACGTGTCGATGTCCGAAGCCGGCTGTTGAATTCCGAAATTGAACTGTAGATGGTCGTTTGCCTGGAGCAGGTAGCGCAGCGTGGGTTGCCGCGCGAAAATCATCGAGTTGGGTCCTTCGAAATCGACGGTGTCCGGCCACGCATCGGGATCTTCAAAAATGCTGTAGGTCCACCCCGCCGTGACGTTGTAATATTCGCCGTAGAGCTGCTTGACGCGGAAAGCCATTCCGCCGCCCGAACCGAAAAAATCGTTCTCGTAATAGAACCGCGGCGCGCCATCAAAATCAGGCGCGCGCACGTCCAGACGCAACGATGAACCGCGCGCGTTGACGTTGAATTGATGGCCGCCGCCCTGGGACGATTGGCCGTCGACCGGAATTTGCGCCGTCACGAAGCGGTCGGCATTGCCGGAGTTTCGGTTGTCACTTGTGAAATCCACGCGCGGCTTGGCATTGAATTTTATCATTGCCGGCGTGTTGGGAATGGGAATGAAGCCGCGATATTTGGGATCCAGCGTCAGGTCATTGGCCCGCGGCGCGGCCTCCTGTTGGTCGTTGAACGTGCTTCGGGAGGTGACCTGGGCCTCGTGGCCCTTGACTTGCGTCACCGTTTGCGAGAACACGACGGTGTCCGGGGAAACCGTGACCGATTGGTTGGTGGAAAGCACCGTCGAATTGGTTGACATGGCCCCCATTTGTTGTTGTTGCTGCTTCAATTCCTGGAGCTGTTCCTGCAGGTTCTGAATGGTTTTTTGCATCTGATCGACCGTGGACTGCATCTGATCGGGCGTCATGGTTTCCGCGCCCGCCGCGAGGGCGAGCGTGAGTGGAATCGTGGTCAGGATTTTTGCTTTCATAGTTGGAGGGTGTTGCTTGAATTATTTATTGGAGTGAACCAAATAAATTGAGATCGAGCTGTTGCACGATGTAATTGATGGCTTCCGTGGCGCGAATGCTGTTCCCGGCTTCATTGAGCCGCGGTGAAAAACCGACAATCGCCATCTTGCCCGGAACGACCGCCACGATGCCGCCGCCAACACCGGTTTTCGCGGGGATTCCGGCGGTGTACGCCCACTGGCCGGACTCGTCATAAAAACCCGCCATCATCATCACCGCGAGCACGCGCGGAACATGTTTCGCAGCGATGCAGCTTTGTTGAGTGATGGGATTCATGCCGCCGTTGGCCAGCGTGGCGCCCATGACTGCGAGCTGCCGCGCAGTCACGCCGATGGAGCATTGCTTGGTGTAAACATCGCAGGCTTCGAGCGGATCACAGAAAAGGTGCTGCCCGTTGTAGAGAATGAAGGCGATGCCGCGATTGCGGAAATTCGTGTCTGCTTCCGAGCGATAAACTTCGTCAATCAACTTGAGCGGTTCACCGGCAAAAGAACTCTCAAAGGCGAGGATTTTATTCCAGCGCTCGTCCGCATTCATCGCCTGCACCAGGCTCACGCTCGCCATCGCGCCGGCATTGACCAGCGGATTGAGCGCCGTGTTGTCGTGCAATCCGATCGCCGTGATCGAGTTGAACGCCATGCCCGTGGGTTCAACGCCGATTTTTTTCAACACTGCGTCCTCTCCCGATTCCTCCATGATTTCGGCGAGGGTGAAAACCTTCGAGCAGGATTGGATGGAAAAGGCGTATCCCGTGTCGCCGGCCGTATAGACTTTTCCGTTGGCGGTGACAATCGCGATGCCGAAAAGTTCCGACGGCACACTCGCCAGATAAGGAATGTAGTCGGCATTCGTTCCGGATTTGTCGTCTTTGAATTTTGCGTACGTCTCATCCACGAGCGCCTGCAGGGAATCGGAAGGCGGAACCACCGCGCTCCGCGGCCCGGAACCGGTCGGGGACCCGGTGGTCAGCAAGTAGAGGGTGGTGGTATGATTGGTGGTGGAGGTCGTCGTAGTCGCAGCTGGCGCGGACGCCGTTTGGGAGTCTTCCGTTTGCGAGCCGGCGCATCCGTTCAGCAAATAAATGACCGCCGCCGCCAGCGTGAATGTCGCTGCGAACGAGCGGGAAATGTTTCGAGGTTTCATAATCGTTCCCGGTTGAATTCAATACTCCGTGAAAAGTTTTTGCAGTTCCTTGAGCTCTTTCGTCTGCGTCAATCCGAGCATCAGCAGCACGCGGGCTTTTTGCGGATTCAATTCCATCGCGGTGATGAATCCGAGCTTGTCGTCATTCACTTCCACGTTGCGGTCCACGATGCCGCTGCCGACGCGGCTGCTGCGCACCACCACGACGCCGGCTTTGGCAGCCCGTCCCAGCGCCGCCAGCGCGGCATCGGTGGTATTGCCATCGCCAACGCCCGCAAGAATGATTCCCTTGGCGCCGCGTTTGACCATGTCGTCAATGATGTCGCCGCCGAAATTGGCATAGGAATAAGCGATCTCGACGTAAGGCAGATTCTCGGGCGTCAAGCCATCCAGCGAAAACCCGCCGAGACGCGTGGTGTTTTTGCTGTAGAAAAACGCCTTGCCCGTGTTCATGACGCCGGCGGGGCCACGATTGGGCGAACGGAACGTGTCCAGATGCGTGGTGTGGGTCTTTTCCGTTTCGCGGGCGTAATGAATCGTGTCGTTTAGCATCACGAGCGGACCGCGTCCGCGCGCCGCCGGGTCCGCCGCCAACGCCACGGCGTTATATAAATTCGCCGGACCATCCGCGCCAATCGCTGTGGCGGGACGCATCGAGCCGACCAATACCACGGGCTTGTCGCTTTCGAGAACGAGACTCAGGAAATAAGCCGTCTCCTCCATCGTGTCGGTGCCGTGCGTGATCACCACGCCATCGGTGTCGCCCGCGAGAACCTCATTCACGCGCTTGGCAAGTTTGAACCACACTTCGTGATTCATGGTTTGCGAACCGATATTGGCCACCTGCTCGCCGGAAAGATTGGCGAGGTTGGTCATGGCCGGAACCGCCTTGATCAAATCATCCACCGAGAAGGAACCGGATTTGTAGCCGGCGTCGGCGGTGGTCGCTTGGGCGCCGGCAATCGTGCCGCCGGTGGCGAGGATTTTGATTTTCGGCAACGCGTTTGCTGCCGGCGCGAGGAACAGGCTGAGCGCGGCAATAACCGCAATGAGTTTTTCGTTTTGCGAAATGGGTTTGAGTGTTTTCATAGCAATCGAGGTTTGAGTTTGGGGCGCTAGCATTTGGTATCGGTTCTCGCGGCTGCGTGACGTTGGGGAGGAGTAGCGGTGCCGCCGTGTTTATCCAGATATTTGCAAGCCTTCAGCACGTCGTCGCCGAGTTGATCGACGACATTCCGGTTGAGATGCGGGCGGACGACGATGCGCAGCGAAAAAACGTCTTCCGCATTTGGCGGCATCGCATACGCCGAGAGCACCCAGCCGCGTTCGCGGACTTTGCACGAAATATCAAATTCATTGTATTTCTTGATTTTTCGGTTGAGCGTGAGCGCCACCACCGGAATGCGCTGGGTCTTGTTCATGATTTTGAAATAGCCGCTCTCAACGAGCCGCTTGCGCAGATGCACGGCATTATCCACGGCGTGTTGCATGATGCCGCGATAGCCCTCAAACCCCAGGCGCAGGAAGAGATAATATTGCGCCGCGATCTGCATGGCGTTGCGGCTGAAATTCAACGTCGCCGTGGGCATTTCGCCGCCGAGATAATTCACGTAGAAAATCAAATCTTCGTTGAAGATTTCGCGTCTTTTGAACAGCACCCATCCCAACCCGGGCGGAACGAGCCCGAACTTGTGGCCCGACGCGTTGATGGATTGCACGCGCGGCAGACGGAAATCCCATTTGTACTTGGGATAAAGAAATGGATTCACGAATGCGCCCGACGCGCCGTCGATGTGCATCGGAATCGAGATGCCCGTGCGCTTCTCGTAGGCGTCGAGCCAATCGTGGATTTCCTGGATGTCATCGTCCTCGCCGGTGAAAGTCTGCCCCGCGATGGCGACCACACAGATCGTGTTTTCATCGACCAAATGATCGAGGTGTTTCGTGGTCAGCCGGTAATTGCCCACTTCGAGCGGCGCGATGCGGCCTTCGACATCGAAATATTTCAGGAATTTTTTCCAGACGATCTGAACGTTGCCACCGGTCACCATGTTGGGCCGGTCGATTTTCTTGCGCGCTTTTTTCCGCGCCTCCCGCCAATTCCATTTGTGCGCCAGCCCGGCGAGCATGCAGGCTTCCGAGGAACCGACGGTGGCGACGCCGTAGGGCTCGACATTCTTCGGCCCGTTCCAAAGCCCGTGCAGCCACTTCACCATTTTCTGCTCGATGGCGAAGAGTTGCGGGTACATGTCGTGATCGATGTAATTCTTCGTGAAGTGCGATTTGAGCACTTCCATCTCCTCCGGCTCGGTGAACGTGGTCACGAACGAGGAAAGATTGAGCATGGGGTTGGCATCGGTCCACGCCTCGCTGTTCACGACCGCCAGGGCGGCTCGCGCCACCATCCCTTGTGGCGGAAAATGATCCGGGACGGTGAGGTTGAATTGATCGAAACCGACAATGGTGTTCGGCGGCTTGGGCGCCGGGCGTCGCGTTCGGCGTGGAGGATTCAGTTTAGGCGTGAAGCGTTTTTTCATAAGATTCCGATCGTTTGTTTGATTTTCCCGCTTTCACGCCGCCGCGCGCGGGAGCGGGCAGGGGAGCGGCGCCGCCAGTTTTTGCGAAGCGATAAGCTTCGACATAGGTGCGGGCAACGGCGCGCAAGGCGCGGCCGATGCGGCCGTAGACTTCGTCCTCGAGATTTGCGAAAGAGACGCGGGCCGACCAATCCGGCGCGCTGAATCCTCCGCCGTTCAGCAGCACAATCGAGTGGTCTTCGGCCAGGCGGAACACAATGTCGAGCGGGTGATAGTGTTTCTTGATGAATTCCATCACCTCGGGGCCGACGTACTTCTTGATCCAGAATTCGAAATCAACAATCCCGTAGTAATACGAGAACAACGGATTGGGTTTGAGTTCGACGCCCAATCCTTCAATCAAAGCCCACGCCCGCTTTTGCACAATTTCCATGACCTCGGCCTGATAGGTCTTCTCCTCGTCCATGAGTTCGGCGATGGAAAAAATGGTCATCATCACTTGCTGCGGCAAAGAAAGCCCGGCGGTGTGATTCAGAGCCACGTCGCGGCTGTCGGCGACGATGCGGTCGATGAATTTGATATTTTCCGGTTCGAGCGAAATCGTGTGGTACCGGTCGTTCAGAAGTTCGCGTTCCTTCTTCGGCAATTTGGCGATCATCTTGTCGAAGACATTGTCTTCGTGCACCGCAATGACGCCCAAGACGCCAGCCCGTGCAGCCCCAATATTTCGAGTAGGAATAAACGCCGATCGTGTTCTGCGGCAGGTCCGTCATCAGCGAGCGGAAATTCTTCACAAACGTGCCGTAAACGTCGTCGGTCAGAATCATCAGGTCGGGCCGCTTCGTCTTGACCAGCTTCACCAATTTGGCGGTGACCTCGGGACCGATCGCCATCGAACTCGGATTGCCTGGATTCACGAGGAAGAAAATTTTGATTTTCGGGTCCTCGAGTTTTTTGAGTTCTTCATCGGTGAATTGAAAACGGTTCTCCTGCGTCGCGTTCACGTTGACGATTCTCAAGTCGTAATCCTCCAGATGCGGCATTTCGAGATACGGCGTGAAGATCGGCGTGCCGAGGGCGATGGTGTCGCCGGGGTGCAGCAGGCGATTCGTTTTGAGCGTCTTGAACATGTAACACATCGCCGCGGTGCCGCCTTCCACCGGATACAGGTCGAATTTTCCCTTGCGGCGGATGGCCGCCGCACATCGCCCACATCAGATACGCGTGGCTGATTTTTTCGTTGTGGACCAGGCAACGATCCGGCACGGGATAATTGTCGCCGATGATGGAATCCGTCAGTTCATGCACGAACGCATCGGCATCGAAACCAAATCGCGTCACCGCAAACGGCACCATCGCCCGGAGAAAATCCGCGCCCGGCATGGCTTCATTTTCGTCGCACCACTTTTTCAGCCGGTCGGCGCATCCTGGTTTGCGCGGCATCCCGCCAATGCCGTCCAACTCCATGACCCGCCGGCATTCCGTCACCGCGAAATGGCCGAGCGTAAAAAATGCCTCGCGCGGGGTGGTGGCGACCCAGTTCGGATTTCCGCGGCCTGCGTTCAGCATGGCGATCGCGGATTTTCGGGCCGACTCCTGCGCGAGTGTGATGAGCTTGTCCTTGATTTCAAAAGGGCTGAGTTGTTCGATGTGTTCCAGCGTGTTCAAGTCGGTGCGCATAATGGGTGGTGAGTTGTGGTTATTTCATGAGCAAAACAATGACGACGCCCCAAATCGTCAGCAGGGTGTTGCCGACGGCGTAGGGAACGGTGTAACCGAGGGCGGGGACTTTGCTTTTCGCCGCATCCTGAATCGCGCCGAGCGCGGCCGTGGTCGTGCGCGCGCCGGCGCAGGCGCCGAGATTGATGGCCGGATGAAATTTAAAAATATATTTGCCGGCGAGCAGGCCGACGATAAACGGCAACGTCGTCACGACCACACCCGCAATAAACAATCCGAGCCCGTTCGTCTTGAGACCGTTGACGAAAGCGGGCCCGGCTCCAATTCCCACCACGGCGATGAATACATTCAGGCCGACGTTGTTGAAGACCCACAACGCCGCCTCCGGAACTCTTCCGAAGGTGCGATGAATGGAGCGAAGCCAGCCGCAAATCAGCCCCGCGATCAACGCGCCGCCGCTGGTGCTCAAACTCAGCGGAACGTGCCTTACATGAATCGTGATCGCTCCGAACAGCGCGCCGGCCGCGATTCCGAACCCCATAAAACTCATGTCCGTTTTGTCCGTCGTGCGATCTGCGTAGCCGATCCACTCGATCGCGCGCTCGACGTTCTTGTGCGCGCCGGCGATGGTCAACACATCGCCACGGTCCAGCACCGTTCCCGGGATGAAACGGCATTTCAATGCCCGCGCGCATGAGCTTGCGCAGGAAAATACCCCGGCTGCGCGCGCCGTTGTCCCGCTCGGCAAGGTCTTTCAAGGTGTGGCCGGGAAGGTCTTTGCTGGTGATGACGACATCCACCGATTCGGCCGGGAAATCCAGGAGTTGGCGATCATCCACTTCCGGTCCGAAGGATTCGCTCATCTGCATCATCGGTTCGCGGCGCCCCGCGATCGCCAGCACCTGTCCTTCGCAAACAACAGCGGCCGGCTTGGCGTCGACGATGTCGCCATTCGTCCGGACGCGCTCCACGAAAACTCGAAAGGGCGCGAAAGCGGTTTCCACTTCGGCCACCGTTTTGTCCCGGAATCTGCAATTGGCGGAAACCCGGTAGGCGCGCACGACCAGTTCCTGATACGCTGAGATGACTCCCGGCTCCGCGTCGCGGCTGCCCATCTTCTCCTCGTATTCACGGCACACCTGGGGCAGATCGACGCCCAGGATTTTTGGCCCGAGCGTTGCCAGTATCCACGCCGAACCGGCCGTGCCGAAAATGTACGTCACCGCATAGGCCACCGGCATCGAATCAATCATCGCTTTCGCCTGGTCGGCAGGCAGTCCGGATTGATTGATGGAATCGGTGGCCACTCCCAGCACGGCGGAGATGGTGCAGGCGCCGGAAAGCAGCCCCGCGGTCAGCCCGGCGTCGTAGTGAAGAATTCGGCCCATCAAAATCCCGCTTACCAGGCAGGTGCCCACCAGCAGCAGCGCAAACAACACCTGTGACATTCCTCCGCTTTTCAATCCGCGAAAAAACTGCGGACCGACTCCATAGCCGACCGCAAAAAGAAACATGAGGAAGAAAGTGGATTTAACGTTGGGAGAAATCGTGATCTTGAGCTGGCCAGAAGCACCCCCGCCAGCAGCACACTCGTCACCACGCCGAGACTGAATTTCCCGAATTTTATATTCCCGAACCAAAACCCCAGGGCCAGCGCCAGAAAGATTGCGATCTCCGGATACTCCCTCAATGTATGCACCAGTTCCATAATGTTCCTGCGTCAATCGCCCAAAAAGCTTCCCGTGTTGCGAACCGTGATTACGAAGACAAGCTTCGCGAGGTGGGAGTGGTGCGTTGGATCCACCGGGTTCAACCTGACGGGGAAACGTTGCCACCGCACCAAACCGCGAGCTATTACACCTTGGGTTATTCCACTTTGGTGGAAGCAAAATTTTTCCAAAAAATTCAGCCGCCCAGTGCGATCGTCAATCCCACCAGCAACAGGCCCAGGCCGACCATGACGCCGCCGATAATCCATGGTGAACGACCGATGCACCGGCCGTAAGCGACGCCCGCGACGAAGAGCAGAAGAACGGCGACCGAGTTCGATATTCTCATCGCCCAGGTGTGCTTCTGAATGAAAACGAATGGCAACGCCACGGGCAGGGTCACGAAAAACACCAAAATAAAAACACCCAGCGCGCCGAGCCAATCGCGTCCGTTTAAGCGCGCCGATCCATCGGCCTCCGGCAACTGCGACAATCGCCGGCGGATCGTTTCCAATTCGTCGTGTTGAAGCACCGAGGCGACGATCGGCGGCATTGCGCCGGCGATGAATCGATGAGCCTTTTGCGAATCAACAGACCCGCGCACGGCGCGCAACGTTGCGGCATCGCGGCCTTTTTCCGCGAGACATCCCAGGAGATACAAAACGGCGTCAATGATTCCCCATGCCGTGTTGCAGCCGAGAGCGGCAATCAATATTCCCCGCACGCTTTCACGGTCTGTCTCAGCCACACTGATCGAGCCCGTGAACGTGAGCACCATGATCAAGCCGAACAACGCTTCGGAAATGCGCTCGTGCGGATCGAGCACGCGTTTGGAAAATCCCTTGGTCATGCGCCACCGTAAGCAGTTTGGTTGCGTCCGAACGCATCCAGCACATCAGCCACGCAGGAAAGATGATTCACGCCGCCGAGACGTTCATCCACGCCTTCCTTGCGCAGGCGGTCGCGAACGGAGGAGCGGGCCTCCACTGCATGAAAGTCCACCCCCATCGACCTGATTTCCTCCGCCAATCCGGCGAGGGCGTGCGCGCTTTGCAAATCCACCCGCGGCGCGGCGGACAAATCCAGAACCACAATTTTCGGCGGAATCGGCTCGCTGTGAACCTGGCGAAGAATCCTTTCGCAAACGTGATCGATGTTGAAATAAACCAGGCCGGATTCGGGACGAAAAATCAGCACCCCGGGCACGAGTTCATTGTCGGGATGCCGTTTGCGATCGGAAAACCGGCGCGTTCCGGGAACCCGCCCCAACAGGGCGACATGCGGATGAGAGACAACGCGCAAAAGTTGAACCAGCGAAATCACCGCGCCAATCATCACCCCGCGAAGCAATCCGGAACCGAGCACGCCCAGGAATGTCGCCATCGCCGCGACGAATTCGGGACGATCGCTCTTCCAGAGATCTTTGAGCGTGGACACTTTGAACAATGCGGCAACGGCAATTAAAACGATTGCCGCCAGCACCGGCTGCGGCAACGCGCTCAAGAGGTGCGAAAAGAAAAGCACCACCAGCAAAATGATTCCCGCCGCGATCGCCGTCGAAAACGGTGTTTGCGCGCCACCGCCTTCATTGACCAGCGATTGCGAGAGTCCTCCGCTCACGGGAAGACCCCGCCCCAGTCCGGACGCAATGTTCGCCGCCGCGATCGCCAATAACTCCTGGTTCGCATCAAATCGATTGCCGTATTTGGCAGCGAACATTCGGCCGATGGCCGCCGTTTCCACCGCGGCCAGGATAAAACAGGCGAACGCCAGCGGGAGAAGATCGTTCAAATCGGCCCAATGAATTGCCGGCAGGCCCATGGCGGGCAATCCCTGCGGAACCTCACCCAGAAGTTTGACGCCGCGCGCGTCGAGCGAGAGCGCGAACGAAAGCGCAACTCCGCCGATTACAACAAAGAGCGCCACCGGTTTGTTCTTGAGAAATATTTTTCCGAGAATGAGCACGGCGAGCGCGCTGCCTCCCAGGAGCAGCGAAGTAATATTCGTTTCGTGCACGTGTCGAAAAAAATAGGCGCCGTTCTCCCAAAAATCCCCGTGTGCCCCGTGAAAGCCGCAGAGCTTCGGCAATTGAGTGCTGGCCAGAAAGAGCGCCACGCCGCATTTCCAGCCCAGCATGACGCTTTCGGAAATAAAATTCACAATCGCTCCCGCCCGGCAAAGCCACGCCACCAACGCGATCAGCGCCGAGAATAACGCCAGCTCCGCTGCGAGCCCGCTGAACCGGCTGGTGTCCCCGTTGGCCAACTGGCCGAGCGATGCGCCGATCAAAAGCGAAATGGCCGACGTCACCGTGATCGCCGTGCGTTGCGAACTGCAAAAAATCCAAAACACCAGTCCCGCGAACAAGCACGCGTAAAGCCCGGCTTCGGGCGGAAGATTGGCGAGTGAGGCGTCACCGAGCGCGGCCGGGAGCAAATAGGCCGCGAGCATCAAGGCGGCGAGCGCATCCGCTCTCAGCGCGCTTTTGTGATAGGAACCAAACCATTGTCGGACGGGAAAAGCCGAATTCCATCGGGCCACCAACTGTGATTTCGCATGCAAGGCACCGTTGAGTTCAATATTTTTCGGGCACGAACCGCCGGTCGGCGATGCTCTTTTGGTCGTTGTAGGCGTGCTTCATCGAACGGTCCGGCAGTTTGATTTCCGGGCGCGACACTTTCTTGTAGGGAATCAATTTCAGCAAATGCGCGATGCAGTTGAGGCGCGCGCTCTTTTTATCATCGGAGCGGAGCACGTACCACGGGGCCCATTTGGTATCGGTCGCGGCCAGCATCATGTCGCGCGCCTGCGAATATTCGAACCACTTGCTGCGCGACGGCAAATCCATGGGGCTCAGTTTCCATTGGCGCAAGGGATCGGTAATGCGCGCCTCAAAGCGGCGTTTCTGCTCGGCATCACTCACTTCGAGCCAGAATTTGATGAGTATCACTCCGCTGCTCACGATGTATTTCTCCGCTTCGGGGCAGCGTTCGAGAAAAACTTCATGCTGCTCCTTCGAGCAAAAGCCCATCACGTATTCAACTCCCGCGCGATTGTACCAGCTGCGGTCGAAAATCACGACCTCGCCCGCCGCCGGGAAATGCTGCATGTAACGCTGCATATACACCTGCGTTTTTTCGCGATCGGATGGAGCGGGCAACGCCACGGTGCGAAAGACGCGCGGGCTCAGGCGCTCCGTGATGGCGCGGATCGTGCCTCCCTTGCCGGCGCCATCGCGACCCTCGAAGACAATAACGATCCGCAGGCCCTTGTGCTTGATCCACTCCTGCAACTTGCACAACTCCGTCTGCAACCGGCGGAGTTCCTGCTCGTACTTTTTGCGTTTTAGTTTCTTGGATTCCTGGGAAGGAGAATTGGATTTTTTGCTCATGCGCGCGCCTCCGAGAAGTGGCTGTCTGGTTTCTCGTAAGATGCAAAACTGATACCGCCGAACTTGGTTCCCAGCGATTACACCTTGGTGTAACGGAAACATTCCCGCTGCGATGCTAACCTCGCATGTGGTTGCACAACCACTTTGACTTGCATGAAGAATCATTTCGAAGGGCCGCTTGGGAGGCTGATAACAGCGTTGATGTGTTTCAGCCTTATTGAACCGGTTCAACTATTGGCACAATCAGCTCCTGCCGGAGCGCCGACTCCTTCAGACGCCAGCCAGCCACCGGCGTCACCATCCGCGCCACCGGCAAATCCCGCGCCGCCGCCGTCGGAATCTCCGAAAAAGAGCCAGGCTGATCTCGAAAAATTGGCTGCGCCCATCGCGCTTTATCCCGACCAACTCATCGCCACCGTTCTGCCGGCGTCAGCATATCCGTTGGAAGTCGTGCAGGCGGCGCGGTTCGTGAAGGACACGAACAATATTGCAAAACTCGACGAGCAGCCGTGGGACGACAATGTCAAAGCCGCCGCTCGTTTCCCGGAAGTCATCAAGCAGATGGATGAAAACCTCGCCTGGACCAGCGATCTCGGGGACGCTTTTATCAATCAGCCCAAGGAATTAATGGATGCGATTCAAACGATGCGCGGCAAAGCGAAGGATTCCGGCGCGCTGAAAACCACTGAGCAACAAGTGGTCACCGTCACCAACACCATCGTGACAAATATCGTGGAAAGCCAATCCGTCTACGTGACGAACCAGGTCGTGCAGGTTCAACCCGCGCAGCCGGAAGTGATTTACGTTCCGCAATACAATCCCACCGTGGTTTACGCTGGTTATCCGGTGGCTTATCCCGGTTATTATTATCCACCGTATTATCCCGGCGCGGTCGCGGCGGCTTCGATTGTGAGTTTCGGCGCGGGCATGGCGATGGGCGCCTGGATGGCCAATGGTTGTAACTGGAACAGCGGACACGTCGATGTGGACGTCAATCACAACTACAATCGCAACGTTAATTCGGATCGGAATGTAAATCGCAATTCCAACGTCAACCGCGATCGCAGTTCCAATCGAACCGGAAACGCCAATCGCACGGCGAACGGCAACAACCAATGGAAGCCGGATCAAAACCGGCTGAAGAATTCCGGATCGTCACTTTCCACCGCGCAAAATCGCGAGGCCCGAGGCTATGGAAACGGCCAGGCGGGTAATCGCGCGGGAACCACCCAGACCGGCGGCCAGGCGGGTAATCGCGCTGCCAACGGCGCCGCCGGAAATCGGCCCGCCACAGCCGACGCGGCGAATCGGGCTGGGGGTGCCAATGCCGCGAATCGTGCCTCCGGGGCGAATGCGGGCAATCGTGCTTCCACGGCAAACACTGGCACGCGGCCATCCACCGGCGCGGGCGCGGGCACCGGTACGGGCACGCGCACTCCGGGAAGCGGCGGCGCGCAAGCCTCAACCGCGAATCGTGGCGGGAATCTTTCCTCTACCGGAAATCGCTCCGGTTCCACCGGCGCAGCGCAAACGCGATCCACCCCAAGCAGATCAACTTCCTCCGGCGGCAGCGCGTTCAGCGGAGGCAATGCTTCATCCGCGCGCAGCTCCAGCGCGCGCGGATCCGCCAGCCGCAGCAGCGGTGGTGGTGGTGGAATGAGCCGTGGCGGTGGCGGTGGCGGGCGCGGTGGCGGAGGGCGTCGTTGAAACGTTGCCGCGAATGCAAACTGCTCGATGGCTATGAAAAATAAATGGATTAATATGAAAACGCTTGGATTTACTCATTGCGGCCTTCCGCTCAGATTTCTGGGATTTCTTTTCGCGCTCACGTTGATGCCGATTAAAAGTGGTGCGGCCGATGAGATGGGGCAGGCATTTGCCACGCCGCAAGCTGCCGTCTCGGCCCTGACGCTGGCGCTGAACTCGCATGACAGTTCCCAGCTTCGCGATATCTTTGGTCCCGGCGCGGAGGATTTGCAAAATCCGGACCGCGTCCAGGCTACCAATGAGATAAACAATTTTGCCAAAGCCATCAACATCACGAATCAATTGGTTCGTGAGTCCGGCGACAAATACGAATTGGACGTCGGCGCGGACGCTTGGCCGTTCCCGGTCCCCATCGTGCAAAAAGGCGGCCAATGGTATTTCGACACGGACGAAGGCAAGGAGGAATTGCTCAATCGCCGCATTGGGCGCAACGAGTTGGACGTGCTCAAATCCGTGCGCGCCTACGTGGATGCGCAACGGGAATACGCCAGCCAGGATCAGAATGGCGATAAGGTGTTGGAATACGCCCAACGCATCGCCAGTTCGCCGGGCAAAAAGGACGGTCTTTATTGGCCTGAGGATCTCGATGGTTCACTGAGTCCGCTGGGTCCGCTCGTGGCGGAGGCTCAAGCGGAAGGTTATCAGGTCGAGGTGCAAGGTCAGCAGGCCTCGCACAATCCATTCCGTGGCTATTATTTTAAAATCCTGACGCGCCAGGGAAAAAGCGCTGCCGGCGGGAGTTATAATTACATCATTAACGGCCACATGATTGGCGGATTTGCGCTCGTCGCGTGGCCGGCTGAGTATGGCAAGAGCGGCGTCATGACGTTCATCGTCAACCAACAAGGACGGGTCTATCAACGCGACCTCGGCGCCAAGACTTTCGAAACCGCCTCGCGAATGACTGAGTACAACCCGAGCACCGGTTGGGCCCTATCGCGGGAATAGCGCGGCGATCTCCTCACGGATCAACCACGATGCGATAAAATCGCTGCGGCAATTGGCGGCCGTTGGGATCCGGCAGCGCCATCATGCCATCGATGCCGCTGACGGTTGAGCCCACGTTGGTCCAGTTCTGCGAAGTCAAAGCGGAAGCCGCTTGCAATTGATACGTGTGGCCCGCAGCGGCATTGAACGCCACGAGTGCGTCGGCACCCACGAAATTCAGCGACACAGAATTGCTGCCGGCGGGCGCGACGTTGACCGCGAAATCAAACACGTGCAGCGGCGTGCCGACGACGCCCGTGGCCGCGGAATTTTCCTGGATGAAGACCGACAGAATGTTGTCGGCAAGCAATCGCGTCTGGTCGATCAACGGTTCACCGTTCAAATCATTCGGCAAGGCGCAGGCGACCTGCCAATCGGTGTATTGCGAAGTTTTGGAGGCGGTGGCGATGACCAGCCGGCCGTTGGCGTAGCCGGGTGTGACGTCGATGTTGGTCGAAGCATACGAGAGATAGACACCGTAAAGATTTCCTTGCGCATCGTAGCCGAGTTTCGGGCGCGAGCCGACGGGGAAAACGGTCCACGGAATGCGCCGCTGCGACCAGGCGTGCGTGACGGGATCGCGGAAGTAATGGAAGTACGCGGTGTCGAGAACGGAAAAAACGGAATCGCCCGCGACCCACGCGGCGTCCGGCTCGGCGCGGCGATGCAGCGCCAGCACGTGCACGCGGCCGTCGTTATCGACGCATTGCGCCTGCTGATTGATGAGCCGCTGACGGCTGTCGAGCACTTTGAAGATGATTCCCAGCGAATTAACGTTGATGGATTGACCGAGAGTTGTGTCGGCGATGTTCGTGCCGCCGTTATTAAACCAGGTCACGCCGTTGTCCGGACTGTAGGCGTAGTCCAGGTCGTGATTGGCGGCGTCGGCCTCTTCGCGATAGGTCCACGTGTGATGCAACACGCCGTCCGTGCCGAAATCGAAATTGTTTTCGTAAGCATTCCGCGAAGTGGATGAACCGATGTTGCCCGTGGCGAGCATGCCAACGTAGGTGCCTTCCTTCGCGGAAAATTTAATGCCGCTGGTCCAATTGCCCGCGCCAGGAATATAAGTGTTGAGATAGTGGTCACCCGCCGAAGTGCTGCCGATGCGATACTCGAAGATCAACGCCCCCGACGGATTGTTGATGAACATCGGATACGTCACGTTTAAAACTGGAGCGGAGGCGTTCACGAGCCAGTTTTGTTCAGGGTTCATCATGCCCGCCGTGCCCCACGCGGATTGGTTGGTCGTGCACAGGCCCATCACGGAGCGGCGGTAGCGCAGTGTGTTGCCGTGCATGTCCCACGCGAAATGCAGTGTGCCGTCGATCGGCGAGATGCCGAGTGAAATGACATCGTGCGCGTCCCAGCCGGACTTGCCGTTCACAAACGTGGAGCCGGTGTTGAATTTTTCCCACGCGCCGATAACGGTGTTCGTGACCGTGCGCCGCGCGAGCCAGATAGTTTGGGTTGTGCTGCCAGAACCGGTGGTGTCATACCACGCGGTGTATTCATATCCGTCAAAGTTGGCGAGCACGCGCGTCTGGAAGGATATGCCGTTGATGGCGCGCCCGTAGGTTGAGCCGAAGGGCATGAGACACGCGTTGGTGGCAACCACGGAATCATTCAGCAAAGCCACGCGCGGCGGGACGAATGACGGATGCGAGGCCGCGTTCGTCGGATTCGTGCCCCAAACCATTTCCGCGAGATTATTGTAACCGTCGCCGTCTGCATCGTCGTATGCGGAGGTGACGAAGCCGCCGAACGCGTTTGTTTCCCAGGCGTCGGGAAGGTTGTTGCCGTTGATATCGCTCGGGATGGAATTGGCATCCATCGGATTCGAGCCCGCGAGATATTCCTGCAAATTGGTGAAACCATCGCGGTCCGGGTCGTCGTTGGCGCCGAAGCTCAGCGTGCCGAAATTCGCCATCTCCCACGCATCCGGCAAACCGTCGTTGTCGCTGTCGCCGGAAAGATTGGATACCGTCGGGTCCGTGCCGTGCAAAAATTCGTGCGCGTTGGATTGAGCATCGCCGTCGGGATCGCCCGAGGGCGTGTTCGTCAAGTTGCCGAAGTAAAACAATTCCCACACGTCAGGCAGGCCGTCGTTGTCGGCGTCCACCGGCGTGGAATCATGAATCACCGTTTCGGTGATGCTGTTGAAATCGTTTTGCGAATTCAGATGCCCAACCACGCGCACGTAACGCGCGGACCAATCCGCAAAATCAAAATTTGCGAGCGCGGCATTGGTGCCGACCGCATTCGTCAGCGCATCGCGCCACGCCACGCCGTCATTGGAGAGCAGCACATCGAACCAATTGGAGCGGATGCCGGACGGCTGGTAGAACGCGAGATCAATGGATTGCACCAATTCAATGCGCCCCAGATCGTAGGTGATGAATTGGCCATCGCCCTCCGCCGACCAACGCGTCGACAGATTGCCGTCGAGCGTGTTGGAAGGATAATTCGACGTGTTCGGCTGGTAGCTGCTGGCGCTCACGGAAATGTTCTGAAAAACAAATTCGTTGGATCCCCGCGCCACGCTGCTGATGCGCACCTCATCGATGTTGCCGAGAAAATTGGCCAGCGCCGGAGCGGTTCCGCCGCTGGGATTCCGCGCGCTGTTGCCCACGCTGAAAATCGTGGGCGCACTGCTGACGCCCGGCAGAGCGGAGGCCATGGTGGCGCCGTAAATCAAATCCCCAGCCGGCCGATTGCCATCCACCAGCGTCCAGTAGAAAAGCAGATTGCTCGTCGTATTGGGGACGCCGTTGTAAGTGACCGCGATGTGATACCAATTGTTGGAAGCAATCGCGTCCGGGCCGTTCGTGGGAATCGGCGCGACGGCGACCGTAGTGGTGCCGTTGATGAATTCGATGCGCACGACGCTGGTATCGCCCCCGCCGCCGAGGAAACCGACCGGCAGCAAACGCAATTGGAAGACCCGCGTCCCGCCGCCGGTCGTGTCGGCATCGCCGTTCAAAATCTGGCACGGCTGATTGCGGATGGAATTGGTGGGATTGAATTCGATTTGAACCAGCGCTTTGAAGGTGAACGCCCCGTCCGCGCCGGCAAACGTGAAAGGGACCGGCGTGCCGACATTTCCGGAACCGGCGGGAAAGAGAACCGCATTCGACGTGTTGATCGTGCCGAAATTGAGCGCATTGGAAAATGCCGCCACGCACCCGGCGCTGCCGGCACTCGCACCGCCTGTCAGATAAGTCAAATTGGTGCCCTCCGCGAGGGCATCGATAAATGGAGGAGCCGACTCATCAAAATGCCAGAGGTGCAGCGTCTCGACATCAGCGGCGTAGGGACGCAGCGCGGCATCGGCGGGCGCGGCTGAAAACAAAACGGCCAGAGCGCAGAAAATCGCGCGTTGAAGGACCGCTCGAAAGCGACCAACCAGCCACTTAAACACGGGGGATTTTACCGCGGGCGAAAAAGGCAGACGAATCATTCGAAGAAACCATTTCAAAAAGCGCGGGGTGAAGTGGCTCACCCCGCGCGCAATTCCGTCAATCGCTTACGGATAGATCATCCGGAAGAACACCGGACCGTTGGTGTTGACGATCGTGATGGGCACGGTGTTCACGCTGGCTGAGCCGGCCACGTCCACCCAGTGCGAGTTGAGCCCGACGCCGGGCGGATTGGTCTGCGCCTGCAAGCGCCAGCCGATATGATCCGCGGGCCAGGAGAGCGTGAGTTGGTTGCCGTTAACCGTCGTAACGATGTTCGTCGGCGTGGTGTTCACCGTCGACACCTGCAACGTGCCCGTGCCAATGATGAAGGATGAGCTGGACGAGCTGTTGTAAAATCCGGGCGGTTGCGAAACGCCGTTCAACACCAATTTATTGATGATGTTTGTGGTCGCGAAATCCATTTCCAGGATCGCGCCGTTGGCGATCGTCACCGTGGAACCCGCGCTGAACGACGGATTGGAGACCTGCAACAATCCCGCGTTGATCGTCGTGTTGCCGGTGAACCTGTTCGTGCCCGTCAACTGCTGCGAGCCGACCCCGGTGATCACGAGCGAAAGATTGCCGCCGATCGATCCGCTATAAACCAGCCCGCTGTTGAGGTTCAACGTCAGCGTGCCGGCAGTGGAGGAGCTGTTGGTGACCACTTCCGCATTCGCCCCGCCGTCAGCGAGGCCGACGAGCGTTTGATTGAAGCCGTTCAGGTCGAATATGGATGGGCCGGACGCGCCCTGGGCGAGAATGGCGTTGGTGGAAAGGCCGTTGTTCGCGCCGATCGATGTGGTGCCTTGGTTTTGGTTGAATTGGAGATAATCCCCGCCGCCGGAGAATCGCACGAAACCATCGCGCGTTCCCACAATGGAGGTGGCTTCGTTCGTGATCGGGCCGGTGATATTCAGCAAGCCCGACGTCAACGGCCCGTAGAAGTCGTTTCCGTTCACCGGGGTGGTGTTGAAGGTGAGGGGACCGGTCACAGTGGTGACAATGTTATTGGAATTGTCGTTCACCATGATCAAGCCGGTGACCGCGCCCGGCGAAATCGAACTGGCGGTGATCGCGTTCGTGAAGATCATGCCGTCCGCCAGTACAAACCGGCCCGCGCCGGAAACCACCACCGGGCCGCGGCCGAGCGCGCCTTGCGTACCGACATTGACGATCGCGCCATTGAGATTGAAACCGTTCACCGTGCTATTGTTGGGCAACACGAGCGTGCCGCCGCCAACAGCGGTCAAGGTGAATCCGCCACCGATCGTGTTGGACACGGTCAACGTCGCACCGCCATCCACGCCAATGGTGGAATCAGACGCCAGCGTGATGGGCCCGAATTCGGTCGTTAATCCGGCGCCGCCTTTGCGGATGGCGCCATTGTTATCGCCGGCTCCATTAATCGTGAAACCTTCGGCGACGTCCACATTCGCTGTGATGTAAACCTGCGCCGCATTCGCGACCGTGGTGCCGCTGCTCGCACTGCCCAATCCGTTGCTGCTCGTGAGGAACACAATTCCGGAGTTCACCGCCGACGCGCCGGTGTAATCGCTGGTGCCCGACAACGTCACGGAACCCAGGCCGTCGAAGCTCAGACTGCCGCTGCCGTGAATAGTGTTTCCGACATTCAGGATCGCATCCGAACGGGCGATCGAGAGGACGCCGTTATTCATTACGACGCCGCTGCCGAGCGAGCCGAAAGAATCGTTGTTGCCCACCTGCACGGTGCCGCCGGAAATCGTCACCGGCCCGGACAGGGTGTTCGAGACATCAATGGTCAACCTGCCGGAATTCAGTTTCGTGAGGGCGCCCTGGCCAGTGAGCGCGCCGACGCCTGAGCTGGAGCCCAGCACGTAATCGGTCGTGGCATTCACCTGGATTGAATTGGGCGAAACCGCCGCCTGGATATCCACGTTCGGCGAACCGGCGCCGCGGCTGTCGAATACCGTGGAATCATTTTGCGCAAACGCCAGCGGTCCGCCGCCGGCAGTGTTCGTCCAGTTGAGCGATGTGGTGTCCCACAAATTGTTGACGCCGCCGTCGGCGCTGTCCAACCACGCGACCGTCGGCGGGACGAAGACGTTGAGCGTCGCCGTGGTGCTGTTGGTGACATAGGTGGTCACACCGATGGTGTTCGTGGCGTAAACCTTGACCGTGGCGTTGTTGTCGCCCAGCACTGTGGTGAACGAATAAGTGGCATTCGTTTCATTGGGAACGAGCGTGCCATTTTTCACCCATTGATAAGTAATCGGCAGGTAGCCGACCGCAGCGGCGGTGAACGTCACCGTTTGTCCCACCGGCACCGAAGTGTTGGTGGGCTGCAGCACGAATTGAGCGGGACCATCCGCCAGTAACGTGTCCGGACCCTGGTCCTGGCTTTGTTTGATCGTGATGGGCGACAGCGCGCCCCTGAAGATGCGCAATTCATCGATGCTCGCATTCAGGTCGGGATCCGCGGCAAAAAGCGATCCGCCGATGAGCGAGAATTGGTCATTGAGACTCGATATATTAACGGTGAAGTTTGTGTTAACGGCTTCCAATACACCGTTCGTGTAAAGCGAGAGCAGTTTATTCGGCGGATCGAACACCACGGCCACGTGGACGTTGCGCCCGTCGAGATTGCCCGTCGCATTGACGCTTTGCGCAAAAATCGGATCACCCGGTGTGGACGATGCCGTCTGGCCGGTGCTGTTATGCGGCGAATAAATCGCATAATTGAAACCTTCGATGCCTCCGCTGAGAACGAAATTGGTCGTGCCGAAGGCAAACACGTAAACATTGTTCGGATTGGTTCCAAAACTCGCCCAGAATTCGATGGTCAACGCGGTCGCGTTGGCGCTATTGAAGAGATTTCCTGGCAATTGCATATAAGTGCCGGCGGTGCCGTCCAGCACCAGCTTGCCGCCGCTCACGTTCGCGTCCCCGAAATTCGTGCCCGTCTGGCCGCCGATGCTGTCGGTGGTGTCCGTCGTGAAGCTGTAACGGTCCGCAAGGAAATTAGCCGCGCCAACGACGAGGTGCGCTTCGGCGCTCGTGGACGAGAAGCCGGCGGTGTTCGTCACCACGCAGTCATAGTAACCAGCATCGGTCGCGGCGACATTTGCGATCGCATAGGAGCTATTTGTGGCGTTGGGGATATTGTTGGAATTGAAGCGCCATTGAAAGCCGAGCGCAAAACTGCTCGAAGCGGTGACCGAGAAAGTCACCGGTTGGTTGTAATCCACGTTCTGGCTCACCGGATTGGCCGAAATGGTCACCAGCGGCGAAAAGAATTGCATCTCACCCGAGGCGCGCGCGACTTTGCTGATGCGGACTTCATCGATGGCGCCCAGGAACGTTTCGCCGGCCGCCGCGCGATTTTCGTTCCCGATAATTAGAGGGCCGGTCACCGCTCCCTGCGTCGTTCCCAGCGTGAGATTCGCCGTGCTCAGAACGTGGGCCGCGCCGTTGGCGGGATCCAGCTTGGTCCAATAGAGCGTGGCCGTGGTGCCGTTGTAGGTGATGGCGACGTGATACCAGGTTCCGGCGACGAAGGCGTCCGGCCCGGTGGTCGGAATGGTGCCCGAAATTGCCTGCGAGCCGGTGATGAATTGAAACTGCAACGTGCCGCTGGTAATGCGGAATTGGAATCCCCGGCTGCCCGCCGAACTGTCGGTGCAGACAATTTCCTGGTTCACGTTGAGCACCGTCGGCTGGATGATTGCTTCAATCGTGAAGGGCGTCTGGCCTCCGGCGCCAATATTTAAATTGGTCATGACAATCGCGTCCCCGGCGGGAGCAGTCCCTTCACCGTCGTAGGCGCCGGATTTGTTTTGGTCGTAACCCCACAAAAAGCCAACCGTTCCGTTGGTTTCGCAACTGACGAAATTCGTGGCTCCGTTCACGTAGGCAGCGCCGCCCAGCATCGTTGTGACCAGCGGCGGCGTGGCCGAGGCGGTCGCTTCATTGACGCTGTAGAAATTTCCACCCTTCGCGCCGAGGTTGGTTGTCACCGAGCCACCGGCCGCCTCGTCGAAGTGCAGCAGAAACAGCGTGTTGGCATCCGGAGTATAGGGCCCGACTAAATCGGCGAAAGCAGGAAAGGCGCCGAGCAGAAGTGAAAACAAAAGCGCTATCGCTGCGGAAAAGCGGGGTGAGCCTGTTTTTGTGAACGGGTTTCTCATAGGAGCAGATGTTGGGGCGTTAATGTGACAATAAATGATTTAATCAAGAATTATCCTGCAACGGAAGCCTGAAAGTGTCCATCCCCCAACCGGGTGAACTTTCAACCGTGGGGTTGCCCTGCGCCGCACAACTGGTAGTGTCGAGTCGACTGAGATGCGCTGGTTTGCCCGACACACGCTTTTTCCTGGAATCTTTCTGCGCCCGAATGTTTTGCGCGGAAGCTCCCCATTAAATTCACTGGTCCGGGTGGCTTGCATCGCGGGAATTCTTTTTTCTGGAACCGTCTTCGCCGAATATTATCCCCTCACCAAGCCGCAGAAGCTCACTCCGCAGGCGGAAAAAGTCGTCCAGCAACTGGAGCTCGGCTCCTGGATTTGGACCACGAACTTCGACGAAAAACAAACTTGCCGGTTCTGGAAATCGTTCGATGTTCCGGAAAACGATCACGTTCGCCAGGCTCTGCTTCGCATCACGGCGGACAATTCCTATCATGTGTATTTCGACGGCCGTGAAATCGGCGAGGGCAGCAATTGGAAGTCGCTCACGGAATATGATCTGACATTTTTGCTGACGCCCGGGCGCCATGTCATGGCGATCGACGCATTCAATGACGGACGGGAGGCGGGCGTGCTCCTGGGGATGCGCATTGGGTTCGCCAGCGGCAGGCAAATGGAAATTCTCTCGGATGACTCATGGCTCATTGTTCCCAACTCGGCGCGCCGCTGGCTTTCCCGCAGCCGTCCCGATCCGGCCTGGCCCGCCGCCACCGTGGTGGGTGTCGTGGGACAAAACCCGTGGTGGCTGAATCCCTTGAACATCATGACGCCGCCAACGCTGCAGCCCTATGAACTGCATTTCTGGAAAACCACATGGTTCATCGGCACTGTGCTGATGGTCTGCGTGGTCGCGCTGGGACTGAGCCTTTGGCTGGCCGCGAAACTGGCGTGGCAAACGCGCGCGCAACAGCTCCTCGACCTGGAACGCGCGCGCATCGCCCGGGATATCCACGACGACCTTGGCGCCGCCCTCACGCAACTCGTCCTGCAAAGCGAGGTGGCGCAAACGGAATTTCCCGAGGCCTCCACGCCGCGCGCGCACTTCAGTCAATTTTGCGGGCGCGCCCGCGCCGCGTCGCAGGCGCTCGATGAAGTGGTCTGGGCGGTGAACTCCCGGCGCGACACGTTGCGCGATTTTTCGTCGTATCTTTGCAAATACGCCCAGACATTTCTCAGCAGCACACCGATTCGTTGCCGGCTGGATATTCAGCCCGAAATGCCCGCGAGCGTCTTTGACCTGTCGGTTCGGCGCGGACTGTTGCTGGCGGTGAAGGAGGCGTTGAACAACGCCGCCAAGCATTCCCAGGCGAATGAAATTCTGCTGCGCATCAACAAGGAAGGCGAGCATGTGATCGTGGTCGTGGAAGACCAGGGCAGGGGCTTCGATCCGGAAACGCTCAACGGCCAGGGCAACGGTCTGCAGAACATGATGCAGCGATTGCAGGAACTCGGCGGCGTCTGCCAGATCATGAGCGCGCAGGGAGCCGGTTGCCGCGTGGAATTCCGGATGCCGCTCACGCATCCGGCCTCGCGCGGCCGATTCTCGCTGCGCCGGCTTTTCAGCCGCCAAAACGGAAACGCGCCCGACTGGCGGAATTTAAACAGCAAATGATGATTTATGATTCCCGCCCGGACTGAAACCAAAGCCCCGGAATTCTCCGCCAAATCTCCGCTCAAAATCGCGCTGGTGGAGGACAAACGCGACGTGCGCGAGAGCTGGGCGCAATTGATCAATTCCTTCCCGGATTTTATCTGCATGTGCAAGTGCGCTTCCGCCGAGGAAGCCCTGCGCCTGCTGCCCCCGCTCCAGCCGAACGTCATTTTGATGGATATTTTTCTGCCGCGCATGTCCGGCATTGAATGCACCGCGCGCTTGAAACACGAAATGCCCGGCACCCCCATTGTCATGCTCACCGCCTCCGACGATGACGATCTCGTATTCGTCGCGCTGCAAGCCGGCGCCGACGGTTATCTTCTGAAACGCACGAAACCCGCGGACCTGCGTTCGGCTTTGATTGATGTGCTGACCGGCGGCGCGCCCATGAGCAGCGAGATCGCGCGGCGCGTCGTGGAATCATTCCGGCGAAAGCCCCGCGGCCGCGACGACACCGTCAGCCTGACGGCGCGCGAGGAAGAGACGCTGTTGCTGTTGACCAAGGGATATTCGAACAAGGAAATCGCCGACCGGTTGGGACTGAGCATCGAGACCGTGCGCAGCCACCTCAAACACATCTACGAAAAAATGCACGTCCAATCGCGCGCGGGGGCCGTCGCGCGATACATGTCGGGAAAGCCAAATGAAAATACCTGAATCCACCGGGATCGACTGCACGAAGGGATGACTTGGCAAGGTGCTGGACTGTTTGCCAAAAGTAATTTCCGAAATGGTGGGGCAAACCTGCGGGTTTGCCTCGATTCCCCGCAGGGAATCGCCACCATGTCGGAAATTACTTTTGGCAATCACTATAAATCGAAGGAGCGCGGACTTTAGGCCGCTTCAACGCGCCACGTTCCCGCGTGTCGAATGGCATCTCCATTGATTTTAAGCCGCGTCTCCCGGACTGTGGTTCCCGCAAACATAGGGTAATACCCCACTCCGGGAGCAGTCCAAGCCAGTATATTTGCCCGCATGATTGAACGGGCGTCGCACCTGATTTGAATTGAATGGCATCATTCGAATTGATACTTCCACAACTCCCAATGTCATGCGCTGAATACTGATTTGAATCAATGTTGAATCAATGAATACTGGCGATTCCCACTCTCCTCGCGCCACACAGTCTCGCAGTCCTCTGACGGCCATTTTATTCGGCGTCGCGTCGCTCTTGCTCATCCTTTCGGTGCTGCTCCTCTTTCGCGCCGGCCGCGTCGCGCTTGAAGCCCAGAGCCGGATGAACAATCAATTGGCCGTCGTCACCCAATTGGAAAAATTAGAGTCCACCGTCAAAGACGCCGAGACGGGTCAACGGGGATATTTGCTCACCGGCGACGATAATTATCTCCAGCCGTACACCGATTCCATTTCGCAAATAAAATCCGAGACGGATGGGTTGCGGCAGTACGTTGCCGCCGGGGAACTTTCCCGGGAAGACATGGACCGGGTCTCGAGTCTCATCGATAGTAAAATGAAGGAGTTGGAGCGGACGATCCAGACGCGCAGGACCTCGGGCCTGAATGCCGCTTTGGACATTGTCCGCGACGATACCGGCAAACAAATCATGGATCAAATCCGTGATAACATCAACCACCTCCTCGAAATCGCGCAGAGCGATTATGCCGAAGCCGTTCGGTCGGCGGATCGCATGAATCTCTGGCGGAATGTGATTTTCCTGAGTGTCTTGATTGTGAACCTCAGTTTCCTGGGCTGGGCGTTCCGGCGGATTTCCCGGCAGGAATGGCTGCAATTCGGACAGGGCCAGTTGAATCGGCAACTTGCCGGTGACAAACAACTCGCCGAGATCGGTGACAAGACGCTTCGCTTCCTCGCGGAATATTTGGGGGCGCAAGTGGGCGTGATGTTTGTGGAAAATGGAAATCATTTCCGGCGCTTTGCCAGCTACGCCCTTTCCACGCAAAACGAAACTCCGCAATTCGCCTTTGGCGAAGGACTGGGAGGACAGGCGGCCCGGGACGGGCGGGCGATCGTGGTGCAGGATGTCCCGGAGAATTTTCTGCCCGTCAATTCCGGCCTCGGCAAATCCAAGCCCACACGCTTGATCATCGCTCCCATGTTGGTGGACGAAGTGACCAATGCCGTCGTCGAACTGGGTTTCTTCGGTTCGCCGCCCGGCGGCGCGCTGGAATTTTTGCAACGCGTCAGCGAATCCGTGGGCATCGCGGTGCGCTCCGCCAAATACCGCACGCGGTTGCAGGAGTTGCTGGAGGAAACCCAGCGCCAGGCCGAGGAACTTCAGAGCCAAAGCGAAGAATTGCGCGTGTCCAACGAGGAACTCGAGGAGCAAAGCCGCGCGCTCAAGGAATCGCAGGTTCGCCTCGAGCAACAGCAGGCGGAATTGGAGCAAACCAACTCCCAACTCGAGGAGCAAACGCAATTGCTGGAAGTCCAAAAGGATGATTTGTCGCGCGCCAAGGTGGAATTGGAACATCAGGCGGCGGTGGTGGAACAAGCGAGCCGTTACAAATCGGATTTTCTCGCCAACATGTCCCACGAGTTGCGCACGCCGCTGAATTCGTCGCTGATTCTCGCCAAGCTCCTGGCCGATAATCGGGAGGGAAATCTTTCGCCCGAGCAGGTCAAATACGCCCAGACCATCCAGGCCGCTGGCAACGACTTGTTGGCGCTCATCAATGATGTGCTCGATCTCGCCAAGGTGGAAGCCGGCCGCATGGATTTGAAGGCGGAATCCTTCCCGGTCGCGGACCTCGTGAATACACTCAAGGACATATTCGATCCGTTGGCGGCGAACAAAGGCCTCGCATTCAAAACGAATATCGCTGCCGAAGCATCGCCCGACCTCGAAGCGGATCGCCGGCGTTTGGAGCAGGTGCTCAAAAATGTTCTTTCCAATGCCATCAAATTTACCGAACGCGGAGAAGTAAGCCTGGAAGTGAAAAACGCTCCGGACAACAGCACCGCCTTCGTGGTTCGCGATACCGGCATCGGCATTGCCGAGAATCAACAATCCCTCATTTTTGAACCCTTCCGGCAGGCCGACGGCACTGCGGACCGCAAATTCGGCGGCACGGGTTTGGGCCTCTCCATCTCCCGCGAACTGGTGCGCCTCATGGGCGGCAGCATCCAGGTATCCAGCGAAGTTGGCCGCGGCAGCGTCTTCACCGTCACGCTTCCCAAACACGCCCTCAGTGAAAAACGCTTTGCCGCGCGCCGGGCGGTGGAAGCCGCGCGCGTTTCCGAATCGCTCGCGGCGACCCCGACGAGCCGTCCGGCGGCGCCCGTCCGGGTCAGAAAATCTCAAATTCCCGACGATCGCGGGACGTTGAAAGCCGGTGTGCGCACGATTTTGGTGGTCGAAGACGACGAATCTTTTGCAAAAATTTTGTTGGAACTCGCGCACGAATTGAATTTTCAAGCACTCATTTCGCACACTGCCGAGGAAGCACTGGGCCTCGCGCTCCAATTCAAACCCAGCGCGGTCATTCTCGACGTCGGGTTGCCCGACAATTCCGGAATGTTCGTGCTCGAACGGCTCAAGGCGGATTCGCGCACGCGCCACATCCCCGTGCACGTGGTTTCCGGGAACGATTATTCCGAGCCCGCCCTCTCGATGGGTGCCGTCGGTTACATGCTCAAGCCGGTGAAACGGGAACAATTGGTGGATGCCTTCCAAAAACTCGAGCATCGCCTCACTCAAAAATTACGCCGCGTGCTGGTGGTGGAGGATGACCCCGTGCAATTGGAGAGCCTGCAAAAACTGCTCGCCTCGCCGGACGTCAAAACCACGGGCGCGCGCACGGCGGCGGATTGTTTGCAGAGACTGAAGGATTCGACCTTCGATTGCATGGTGCTGGACCTGACCCTGCCGGATGCCTCCGGTTTCTCGCTCCTGGACACTTTGGGCTCCGAACAGGATTATTCGTTCCCGCCTGTAATCATTTATACCGGCCGCGAACTGAGCGCCGATGAAGAGCAGCGGCTGCGAAAATATTCCAAGTCCATCATCATCAAAGGCGCGAAATCTCCCGAACGCCTGCTCGACGAAGTCACGTTGTTCCTTCACCAGATCGTTTCCGAACTGACCACCGAGCAGCAACACATGCTCGACCAGGCCCGCAGCCGCGAGAGCATGCTGGAAGGTAAACGCATTCTCATCGCGGAAGATGACGTGCGAAATATTTTTGCGCTCACGTCGTTGCTGGAGCCCAAAGGCATCAAGGTGCAGATCGCCCGCAACGGGCGCGAAGCGCTGACCGCTCTGGAGCACGCGGCGGAAGATTCCGCGCAGGAAATCGACCTCGTGCTCATGGATATCATGATGCCCGAAATGAACGGCCTGGCCGCCATGCGCGAGATTCGTAAAAATCCGAAATGGCAAAAGCTGCCCATCATTGCGCTGACCGCCAAAGCGATGAAAACCGACCAGGAGCAATGCCTCCAGGCCGGCGCCAACGATTATCTCGCCAAACCTTTGGACGTCGAAAAACTCCTGTCCTTGATTCGTGTTTGGATGCCACGATGAAAAGTCTCGCTGTTGAAACCGACGAAATCGAATTGCGGCTTTTGCTGGAGGCCATTTATCAAAAATACCATTACGATTTCCGCAATTATTCCATGGCCTCGCTCAAGCGGCGCCTGACGCAGGCGAAAAACCGCTTCCACTGCCCGAGTTTCTCCCGTTTGCAGGACAAAGTGCTGCACGATCGCACCATGCTGCCGATCCTGCTCAGTTTTCTCACGGTGCAGGTCAGTGAAATGTTTCGCGATCCCTCCTATTTTCTGTGCCTGCGCAAAAAAGTGGTTCCGATCTTGAAAACCTATCCCTCCCTCAAGGTCTGGGTCGCCGGTTGCAGCACGGGCGAGGAGCTTTATTCCCTGACGATTCTTTTCCGCGAGGAAGGATTGGAAAATCGGACGATCTTTTACGCCACCGATATCAATGGCGCGGCGCTGGAAACCGCGCAGACGGGCATTTACCACTTGGACCGCATTGCCTTGTTTACGCAAAACCATCGCGAGTCCGGCGGCAAATCGTCCCTTTCGGATTATTATACCGCCGCCTATCGCGGAGTGGTTTTTGATAAAAGCCTCCGCGAGCGGACGGTTTTTTCCGATCACAGTTTGGTGTCCGATTCCGTTTTTGGAGAAATGCAACTGATCTCGTGCCGGAACGTATTGATCTATTTCAATCGCGAACTGCAGGACCGCGCGCTGGGCTTGTTCAAGGATTCGCTCGTGCGCAAGGGTTTCCTGGGCTTGGGCGCGCGGGAGAGCCTCCGTTTCTCGACGCATTCATCCGACTTTTCTGATTTTTCACGCACCGACCGCATCTATCAAAAGGAGGTGGCATGATGAAAATTGCTGCGCCGCCCGAAGCGGTTGTGATCGGCGCCTCAGCCGGGGCGATTGAAGTGCTGTCGCAAATTCTGCCGGGATTGCCGGCCGATTACCCATTGCCGATTTTGATCGTGGTGCATTTGCCGCCGGACACGAACAGTCTTTTGTCGGATTTGTTTGTCGCCAAATGCCGGGTCAAAGTGAAGGAAGCGGAGGATAAGGAAGCCATTGCCCCCGGAACGATTTATTTTGCTCCGCCCAATTACCATTTGCTCGTCGAATCAGAGCACACCCTGTCGCTTTCCAGCGATGAGCCGGAATTATTTTCGCGCCCCGCCATCAACGTGCTGTTTGAATCCGCCGCGGATGTCTACGGCGAAGGATTGGTGGGCATCCTCCTGACCGGCGCCAGCGAGGATGGCGCTCAGGGAATGCAAATGATCGGGAAGGGTGGCGGAGTGGCGATCGTGCAAAACCCGCACGCGGCGTCCTCCCCGGAGATGCCCGCCGCGGCAATCAAAGCTTGCCCCAGTGCGATTTCCCTGAGCGTTCAGGAAATCGCCGAATTTTTAGTGCGCCTGCCTGCCATGCACCCGAGTGATGTCGAATAAAATTGTAAAATTTCTGATCGTCGACGATCTGGAGGCGAACATCATCGCCCTCGAGGGATTGCTTCGCCGCGACGGTCTCGAATTGCTGCAAGCGCGTTCCGGCAAAGAGGCGCTGGAAATGTTGCTCCTTCACGATGTGGCGCTCGCGTTTCTCGATGTGCAAATGCCCGAGATGAACGGTTTCGAGCTGGCGGAATTGATGCGCGGCACGGAAAAAACGCGGCGCATCCCGATCATTTTTCTGACCGCCGGCACGGCCGACCGGGAGCGCCGCTTCCGCGGTTACGACGCCGGCGCGGTCGATTTTTTGTTCAAACCGGTCGAGCCGCACATTCTTCAAAGCAAAGCCGATGTCTTTTTCGAATTGGCCCGCCAGCGCCAGGAATTGGAGGCCGTGGCGGACGAAAAGGCGCGGTTGCTCGCGGCGCTGACCGAAGCGCAAAAGCATCTGCAGATGCACGCCGAAAACCTGGACCAGCGCGTGCGCGAACGCACCGCCTCCCTCGAGGAAACCAACAATCATCTCGAGGCGTTTTGTTACACCATCGCTCACGATTTGCGCGGCCCCTTGCGCGCGCAACACAGCTTCGCCCAGGCGTTGCTCGATGAATATGGCAGCGGCCTCGGTGAGGAAGGACGCGATTACGCGCAACGCATCCGCTCCGCCGCGGTGCGTTTGGAAAACCTGGTGGATGATCTCCTGGATTACTCGCGCATCAGCCGGAGCGAAATCAAAAGCAACCGCGTGGACCTGCACAAAACCGTGTCTGAAGTGTGCGCGGAAATGGCGTTTTCAATTCGCGAAACTTCCGCGCAGTTGGAAATTCAACCGTTCGATTTCGAAGTGGCCGCCCACGAAGTGACCCTCCGCGCCGCCATCACGAATCTGGTTTCCAACGCGTTAAAATTCAAAAAACCCGGCAGTCCGCCGGGCATACGAATCAGCGCTGAACCTCGCGGCGAAAATATCCGGCTCTGGATCGCGGATTCTGGAATTGGAATCGCGCCGGAATATTTCGAGCAAATCTTTGGCGTGTTTCATCGACTGCACAAAGCCGGGCAGTATCCCGGCACCGGCGTCGGCCTGGCGATCGTCAAAAAAGCGGTGGAACGGATGGGCGGTCAGGTCGGGGTGGAATCAGAGCAGGGGGTTGGCAGCCGTTTTTGGATCGAACTTAAGAATGCGCGTCCGGCAACGACTTCAGGTAATCAATCAATTCCTGGCAAGTTGCTGACTTCCTGAAATATTTCGCGGCGCCCAGCCTGGTGGCGCGTTCCAAATCCCGCGGATCATCCGAGGAACTTAAAACAATCGCCGCCAATTGATTGAAATTGCCGGCTTCGCGCAGCCATTCCAGCACGTCGAATCCGGATTTTTTCGGCATTTTCAAATCCAGCAGCAGCGCATCGGGGAGCGGATATTTTTCCCGGTCGCTGTAAACGCCGTCCCCCTTCAGCCACGCAATCGCATCCTCTCCGTCATCCACGCATTTCAGAGCGGCCGGGATTTTGGCACGGCGAAAGGCGATATTAAGAATGATCACATCATCCGGATTATCTTCCGCGTATAAAATATTTTTAATCACCATTCGTTTCCCAAACAATATTCAACCCCTGCAAGCATACGGATTCGAAACGCTATAAATCAAGCGCTGGATGGGGAAGCTGCAGGGCAGACGCTCTAAATCCCGAGAAATACGGCACCGGAAGGTATTGCACACAAAGAGATTGTTCTGGAGTAAGAGGGGGGATGGAGGACAGGAATCCAGCCATTCAGTGAGTTCCTCTGGCTATTGCATGAGACGAAAGAAAAGTGCCTTGCCGCTTGGTTTGTTGGTGAAGGTATAATTGGCGCCGACGATGTTTATTCCGCTGGTGACATTGCTCCAACTTCCAGAAGCAATATTGGTCGTGCACTGCAAAGTATATCCGGTGACATTCGTCGGCCACGTCACAACAACATTTCCCACGACGTATATCACGGAAGCTGTGGGCAGGGTCACCAGGGAGGCGCGGGCAATGTATGGAGACACCTTCCCACCCGCCGTCCCGAAATAGCCCCCGGCGTACAGGTCGCTGCCAGATACGGCCAGCGCAACCACGGTGCTGTTCATTCCCGAACCCAGCGCCGTCCAATTGCTCCCGTCCCATTTGGCAATGTAGTTGGCGGCACTGCCGCCCGCCGTCGTGAAATTACCTCCCACATACAGGTCGCTGCCCGATACCGCCAGGGAATACACAGTGCTATTCAATCCCGAACCCAGCGCCTTCCAACTGCTCCCGTCCCATTTGGCGATATAATTGGCCGGACTGCCATCCGCCATCGTGAAAACACCGCCGGCATACAGGTTCGTGCCCGACACCGCCAACGCAATCACACTGGGAAACGTGGGACCCATCCCCGCCCCCGAACCGACCGGTGTCCAACTGCTCCCGTCCCATTTGGCGATGTTAGTGAGCACGGTAGCGCCCGCTGTCGTAAAATTGCCGCCCGCGTAGAGGTCGGTGCCCAACACCGCCAGCGCGTACACACCCAAAGAAGTTCCGGCAAAGCCACCCGCGAGCCCCGGTCCCAGTGCCGACCAACTGCTGCCGTTCCATTCGGCAATGTTGGTGGCGGCGATGCCCCCGGCCGTCGTGAAACTGCCGCCCACATACAGGTTGGTGCCCGAAGCCGCCAGTGAGTCAACCGTCTGACCTGCGCCAGCTACACCCGAACCGAGCGCCGACCAATTGCTCCCATCCCACCTGGCGATGTGCAGGGCCGCGTTGCCCCCCGCGGTCTTGAAACTACCCCCCGCATACAGGTTGGTGCCGGCGACTGCCAACGCCAGGACTTGACTGTTCATCCCCGAACCCAGCGCCGACCAACTGCTCCCGTTCCATTGGGCGACGTAATTATTCGTCGCGCCGTTGCCCGTCGTCGTGAAACTGCCCGCCACATATAAATTGGTGCCCGAAATAGTCATCGCCAGCACCTCGTGGTTCATCCCATAGATCGAAGCAAGCGCCGTCCAATTGCTCCCGTCCCATTGAGCAATGTCATTGGCGGCGGCGCCACTCGCCGTTGTAAAACTTCCCCCCGCATATATTTTGGTTCCCGACGCCGCCAACGCGGACACAGTGCTGTCCATTCCCGAACCCGGCACCGACCAACTGCTCCCGTTCCACAGCGCGATGTTAGTGGCAGCGAGACCTCCCGCCTTGGTGAAATGGCCCCCGGCATATAGGTTCGGGCCGGACACTGCCAGCGCATACACATTGCCATTGATCCCCGAACCCAGCGCCGACCAACTGCTCCCGCTCCATTTGGCAACGTCGCTGGCCGGGATGCCGCCCGCCGTTGTGAACGTGCCTCCCACATAAAGGTCGCTGCCCGACACAGCCAATACTTGCACGCCAATGTTAATTCCCAAACCCAGTGCCGACCAACCGCTCCCGTTCCATTCGGCAATATTGGTGGTGGCGATCCCGCCCGCCGTCTTGAAAAGGCCACCGGCATACACGTCGCTGCCCGAGACCGCCAACGCGGTGACTTGGCCGTCTATCCCCGAACCCAGCGCTGACCAACTGCTCCCATTCCATTGAGCGATGTTAGTGGCGGCGACGCCGCCCGCCGTCGAGAAATTGCCCCCGACGTACACGCTGGTGCCCGACACGGCCAACGCCAGCACGGCGGGACAGGATAGGGGACAGTTGCCACCCATTCCCGAACCCACGGTCGACCAGGTGCTCCCGTCCCATTCGGCAATGCAACTGGCAGCCGTGCCGCCCGCTGTCGAGAAATAGCCGCCCGCGTAAACATTTCCGCCCGACACGGCCAGGGCAGACACACGGCCATTCATCCCTGAACCGAGCGCCGTCCAACTGGTCCCATCCCATTTGGCGATATCATTGGCAATCACATTTCCGACGATGGTAAAGAGGCCGCCGATATAAAGATTTCCCGAATCATCCACCACTGCCGCGTCGACCGGACCGTCGGCGCCGGGAATGCCCGGACTCATGCTGACCCAATTGGCATCGCTGAAAGTCGGGTCAATGCGAACCGGATACATTGCGTCCGCATCATTAATGAGCACCGCCACGCGCCCTGCGGACACTACTTCCATTCTCGCCTTCACTTCCTTGCCCCGCGCATCTTCCGCCTTCAGCCGGTTATAGACCAGCTTCCGTCCGCCGTCCGCCAGCACCAATCGCATTCCATCGTCCATCGACTCCGCCTTTGCCCCGTCCACTTCCAGATCCAGCCGCACGAGGCCCGTTCCCTCCGGCCGCTGTTCAATCACAAAATCCTGTCGCACCCCGTCCACGCCAACTGAATATTCCTCCGTCAACTCCGTTCGAATAAATCTCGCCGCCTGCCCGGCCACCACCACCGTGCCCGTCGGAGGCAGCGTCTCCGCACTTGCGCGGCCCAACGAGCGCGCGATCACTCGGAAACGTTCGCCACTGGCGCCCTCCGCCGCGGAAGTCAGCCACAATCCTTCGGTGGTAACCTGGGCGTTTAATTTCTGAAAAGAACAACATATCCTCGCGCCGTCAGGAGCCGGCGCAACCACCAGACCGTCACCGCCGTATTGCTTTTCTGCCACAGCGCCAATTTGATCAAACGGTATGGCAACGGTCGTATGTCCGGTTGAGGGCGCCGTCGTCACGGCAGTTTTTTGCGCCAAAAGATTTTGAGCCACGCCAAATGCCAAAAGATGACAGAAGGTACAAATAAGAGACCGTCTTGTTTTCATAAGGATTCAGGGCTGGGTTCGCTCCGAGCCTCCTCCAAATCTGCTGATGGCGCAAGCCGATCTTAACAACTACGAAGTCGCATCGGCCATTTGCGAAGGTGGTTTTTTATACCAGCTCCGAGAAAAGTTTAAGGAGCCCAAAATTTGTCAGGAAACCGTCAGAAGCTTGGAAGTGGTTTCATAAGTCAGGCGCGGGTGGTTTCGAGTGGATTTTGCCCGGACGCGAGACGCGACGAAGGAGCATATTCGCAGAAATCTGTGACTGAGGAGCAACGAAGCGGCCGGGCAAAAGACACTGAAAACGTCCCGCCGGACTTATGAAACCACTTCTAGGACCTTGGCATCTCTCTTGAAAATTGGCTCCAGAGGTAGGGCTCGGACTGAATTTTCGATTCAGACATCAAAAAAATGCACATTCCCTAATGTGTTCAAGAACAATTTGCCTAAACTCGTCAGAACTCGCCACTTACTGGTCACACCTTTTACTGACAGTTTCACTGACACGTTGTGGTTCTGATTTTCGTTTCTCCTTGCTCTTGAAGGAGCAGCAATTGGAGGCGGGAGTCAGAATCCATCAGATTCACCCGTGGTTCACGCTCACGCTAGTATGATCTGGCTATGGTGCATGCGAGCACGCCACATAGAAATTAATTCTCACCACAATGCGCACGGACTTTTTCATGCCGCACGTCGAAAGTGAACCTGATTTACTTTACACCTTCCTTCTGATATCTCGTTTTAAGTTACCTTTGATTCGAAACGGTCGAAAATAGCCGCACCGCGTAGAACCATTGTCTGGTCAGGAACCCGACGGATTAAATTCGGAGCGCCACAAAAAACTTCAAGGCAAACCACATGCAAAACACACACACATTGACGATGTTGGCGGCTCTCGCGTTTGCGGGTGTGGGCGCGATTTTGCAGCCGGCTGCCCGAGCCGCGGTGCCGGTGACTGTCTCTGAAACTGAAACCAACTTCACCCTGGACAACGGCGTCGTGACCGCAAGCGTGTCGAAACGCTCTGGCGATTTAACCTCGCTGTTGTACAAGGGCAGGGAGGTGCTCACCGACAAGTCAGGTCACGCCGGCGGTTATTGGTCCGACGACACCACCGGCGGCCAGGAAACGATCACCAGGATAACCATTGACCCGAAAGCCAACGGTGGCGCACGCGCGGAAGTTTCGGTCAAGGGAATCTCCGGCGGCAGACGGATGGGCCACGGCCCGGGCGCCAGCGCCAGTGGCGATATTCCCGCGGACATCGAGATTCGATATTGCCTCGGTCGCGGCGAATCCGGCGTTTACACTTATTGCACCTTCGACCACCTGCCCGAGTACGGCGGCGCCTCAATGACTGAGGAGCGCTACTGCGCCAAGCTCGCCGATGCCTTCGATTACATGAACATCGATGACATGCGCAGCATGCTCTTCCCCGCGACCCTGCATGAAGGTGACAAATACATTTACACGGCGGTCCAGTACGATCACCCCGCCTATGGCTGGACCAGCACGAGGGACAATATTGGTTTCTTTTTTTTGAATCCCACGGTCGAATATCTCAGCGGCGGCCCGACCAAGACCGAGTTCCTTTGCCACCGCGATACGACTCAAGTCGCGGCGCCGTGCGTGGAAAATTACTGGCGCAGCAGTCATTACGGCGGGGCGGCGGTGGACGTGGGGCAGGGCGAACATTGGACCAAAGTCATCGGTCCGTTCTTCATCTATTTGAACTCCGGGACGGATCATAACGCGATGTTCAAGGACGCCAACGCCCGGGCACGCGAGGAGGCCGGGAAGTGGCCTTATGAATGGGTCGCGGGTGTTGATTACCCGCGCCACAACGAGCGCGCCACCGTAAATGGCCAACTCGTCTTGAATGACCCACTGATGCCCAGTGCCAGGATGTCCAAGCCGATGGTGGGGCTGACCTTTCCCAGCTATCCGTCGCCGTTCACCCGTCCCGGCGTTACCAACGCGCCCCGGCAGATTGATTGGCAGACCGACGCCAAGCATTACGAATTCTGGGTTCATGGCAAAGACAATGGACGCTTCAGCATTCCCAATGTGCGCCCCGGCAAATACACGCTGCATGCCTTCGCGGACGGCGTACTTGGCGAATACGCCAAGGCGGACGTCGTCGTCGAACCTGGCAAGACGCTGAACCTGGGTAAACTTTCCTGGCAGCCGGTGCGCCAGGGCAAACAGCTTTGGGACATCGGCATTCCCAACCGCGAAGCTGTGGAATTTATGAACGGCAACAAATACTACGAGCCCGATATTTCGCTGCAATACATCAAACTGTTTCCCGACGATGTGAACTACGTCGTCGGCAAAAGCGATTATCACAAGGATTGGTATTTTCAGCAGGTCCCGCATTCCACCGATCCCAACGCCAAGCCGCGTCCGTTCTTCGGTGTGACCAGTCCGGGCCGAGATACGCCGTTCGTAATTTCGTTCTTCCTGCCAGGCGCCCCGAGCGGCAAGGCGACGCTGCGCCTGGCCATCTGTGGAACCGGCACGCGCGTGATGGAGGTGTCCGTCAACGACAAGCCTGCCGGTCAGGTTGACCGCTTGATCGGCGACGGGACCATCACGCGCCACGGGAACCACGGAATTTGGTACGAGCGGGAACTGGCTTTCGACGCTTCATTGATGAAACCAGGCAGCAACATCCTCAAACTCACGGTGCCAGCGGGCCCAGTAAACAATGGCATCATGTACGACTACGTACGGCTCGAACTGGACGAAAACACCAAAGTCGTAGCTGGTCAATGAGGAACGGTCACTGTCCTTGCCCGGAGATTAAGCCTATGAAAAAAATCTATCGTTTTTCGATCTCGATAATCGCATCGGCCGCGTGCTGGTTCGCCTGCGCTGTCCAAGGTCAGGTCGCGGATGCTCCGGACGGAAACGTCGCCGGCATTCCTGTGAACTATACCGAAGCCAAGGTGGGGACCTTCACGCTGCCGGACCCGCTGAAACTCAACAACGGCCGACCAGTGAAGGACGCCAAAACCTGGAACGAACAACGCCGACCGGAGTTGCTTAAGAGGGTGTTCCGAAATAAGTTATAAGTGACTAATAGAAAGTTGGTTGCTCCCTAAAAATGTGAGTTTTCGTTCCGTGCGAGACAGTTAGGATTTTTTTGGTTAGTGTTTTGTTCATGGTCAAGCTTCCCAAGGTGGGCTCGTCCGAGCTCTTGGAACGGATATCGCCCTATGTTCCGGATCAACTATTACGAAAATTGGTTCCACGTCATGAGGGTAGAGGGCGACGTCCCGCTTTCTGTTCGGCACAGTTATTTCGCACGCTGTTGTTGAGTGCGTTGACTCCCGCCCACTCGTTCAATTTGCTCAGCCGCACGCTGCATGACAATCGCGCTTGGAGGCGATTTGCTCTTTTATCTCGTCGAGCTCGAGTACCAGGCCCACGCATCCTCCACGAGTTTCGTCAAAAACTCCCACCCCTTCTTTTTCGTCAGATTAATTTGCATTTGCTTCTGCCGCTCTTGGATCAGATGGGGCCAAACAAAAGTGTGGCTGTGATCGATGCCACGGATTTGCGGGCCGCTACCAATGCTTATAAAAAAACGAGGCTGGAGCTTACTCGGCTGATCGCGCCACCCTGGGCGGTCGCAGTTTGAAATCCGGCCAGAGTCGGTGGTATATCGGATACAAAAAGCATTCGTTGCGGCTCTGGTTGCCTTACGTCAAAGATCACATTGTTTTGGTGCCCTTAATTTCCTGGGCAGCGCCCGCTTCCCGCGGTGAAGGCTTGTTTTTAGCTCCCAGCCTTCGCTACTGTGCCAAAACCCTGCACTTCACACCCGACATCGTGGTGGGCGACATGGCTTATGTAAACCTGGCGGTACAGCGGCGGCTACGCGAAGAACAACACGTCGCCGTTATCACAAAATGCAAACCGGATATGAACCTGCCCGAGGTGTTTGACTCGCCGACCAAGATGACCTGTGAACAAGGGCAGCGCTTGGAATGGCTCGGATTAGAGGAACGAGATCAGTTGCATTGGTTTGGAGTAACCGACCCTGAGCCATTGTGCGTGCGTTGCTGGGAGCAGAGCACTTGTCCCAAACAGTTCCCGCATGCCCCCAAAGAGCATGAGATTTTTTATGGCTCTCTTCCTTCAAACAGTCGCGTTGCGCGGCGACTGCTTTACCAATGCCGCCCGTGGATTGAAGCTTCGCAGGCCTATGACAAACACCAACTCGGACTCAGCGATTACTTCCTCAATAGCCTGCCCTTCTGCTGGCAAACATGCCTGTTAACAGATACGGTGACGCTCCTGCGTGCCCGAGCACTACTGAATCTTCCTGAAAAGGTTGAACATCCCCTCAGCGAGTTAATTCCCACCCAATTCCAACTGCCACTCGAATAAAACTGCCAACATCATAAAAATGAAATTCATTCAAACCCCTTTATTCTGAATACTTCACATTTTGAATTTCGGAACACCCTCCTTAAGTACTACCAGTCCGAAATCTACGGTCGGATACCTTCGACGGCGCCGAAGGTAGCGTGGCAGATAGTCAGCAACGATAACAACGCTCTGGAGGGCATCGCGGTCATGAAAAAGCTCGCCGGCCACATGGGCGGTTCCGAAGGCCCCGCGATTGATGTGACGCTATACACCCCCTCCAAGTCATCAAAGCCGGTGCCGGTCCTCGTAAGCATCAGCTTCAACTTTGGCGCGCTCGGAGCCAGAGCGCGCGGACGGGGTCCGGCGGGAACGAACACCTTGTCTACTAATGCGATTGCTTCGACGGCCGGGACAAATGGCGCTGCCGCAGGGACGCGCGGGTTCGGAGGTCCGCTGCGCGGCGCGCCGGCGGAGTTGATCACCAACGGCTTTGCCTATGCGACGATTGTTTACAACAGCATCGAAACCGACGTCTCAGGCCAAACGAACGTCAATCTCGTTCGCAAGCTTGCACTGGCGCCCGGCCAGATGGTGCCGAACCCCGATGAATGGGGCAGCATCGCCGCCTGGGCCTGGGGAATCAGTCGCGTCGTCGACTATCTTGAAACCGATAAGGCGGTTGACAGTAAGCGCATCGCTATCACGGGCGTTTCACGCCTGGGCAAAACGGTGCTCTGGGCGGGAGCAAACGACCCACGCATCGCGCTGGTCATCGCCAGTTGCAGCGGGGAGGGTGGGGCTGCTTTGGCGCGACGCAATTACGGCGAGACGATTGCGCACCTGGAGGCGCCGAGCCGCTATCCCTATCAATTTGCCGGCAATTACGGCAAGTATGCGAAAGACCCAAATACCTTGGCGGTGGACACGCACTGCCTGGTTGCGCTCATGGCGCCGCGGCCGCTGCTGCTGCAGACCGGCAATACGGATACCTGGTCGGATCCCAAAGGCGAATTTCTGGCGGCAGTTGCCGCTCGTCCGGTTTACGAACTGCTTGGCAGGAAAGGTCCGGAAACCGACGATCTTCCCGCCGCAGGTACATTCGTCGGCGATACGCTCGGTTATTATATGCACGCAGGTGGCCATGGTACGGTCCCCTCGGATTGGGACATTTACCTGCAGTTCATGAAGGCCCATCTGAAGCCGGGAACCTAATCCTGCCACCGGACCATTTTTGCGGCTGAACTTAATTATGAAACCACGCCTCGCTTGTGCCGTGCTCGCCGTCCTGTTCTTCACCGGTCCGCTCTGGTCCATGACGGTTGAGGAGCGCCGCCAATACGAGGACAACCTGCAACACATTCTCCCGGCGGTCCCGTCATTTGACCAATGGGTTGCGAAGAGCAGGGAGTTGCCGCCTGATTTTGATGCGCTGCCCCGGATCAATAGCCTGCCGGACCCACTCACTTTCGTTGACGGGAAGCAGAAGGTGAAGACGCCGGCTGATTGGCAGAAACGTCGCGCCGAGATCATCAAGTATTATGAGATGTACGATATCGGCACCATCCCGCCCAAGCCCCAGCTCGACCGGATTGTTCCCGTGGATCCTTCACAAGTCAGGAGCGGCGGCCAGGGGTTCGGCCCGCGCGGCGGGCCACCGGCCGAGGGGTCGATCACGAGAACCGTCGATTTGGTTTATGGCCCGGAAAGCCAGATCACGAATCGGATTACTCTGACCATTCCACCCGGCAAGGGACCCTTTCCCGTTCTCATTGGTGGTTCGCCAGGCATCACGAGCCGTGGATATATTGCCTGCTCGATGAACCAGAGCGTGGACCCGCCCAATGCGCCTGATATTGCCAAATATTATCCGGGCTACACCTTTGGGACGATGGGACAAACCGCATTCACGGCTCAAATAATTGTCGACTATCTCTATACGTTGCCGGAAGTGGACAAGCAGTGCATTGCGATAACAGGATATTCCCGCACCGGAAAGATGGCGGCCATCGCAGCCATGCTGGACGAACGCATCACCGCCTGCGTTGCCGGCAGCACCGGCGTGGGCGGCGTGCTGGCCTGGCGATCCGCCGGCGAGCGCGGCGGCGCCGAGGGGATTGAGAGCACGACCCGCAGTTTCCCAGCGTGGTTCACCCCGAGCCTGCGCTTCTTCATCGGCCGCGAAGACCGGCTGCCAATCGATGGCAACCTGCTGGCGGCAACCATCGCGCCGCGATCGCTTCTGAGTTTGTATGGCTTGAGCGACGAGGTCGGAAATATTTACGGCAACGAGCAGAGTTATTATTCCGCGGAGAAGGTGTACCAACTGTTAGGCGTTCCGGAGCGGAACAGCATCCTGCACCCGCCTGGGCATCATGGCGCCAACGATCTGAACGCCACGATGAACTGGCTGGACATCCAATTCGGCCGATCGAAGGAGAAGTGGACGAATGATTTCCTGTTCCCCTGGGACTACGACCAATGGCGCACTGGCAACAAGGAATCAGTTGACCTGCGCAAATATCCCGCGCAACACGCAAATGATTTCTCGCGCACCGTCCGCTCGACCGCGGATTGGGAAACGAAATCCGCCGAGGTTCGCAAATCGGTGGAATGGATGCTGGGCAATCGCGCGGGCGGGCAGGGCGGGCCGGACCCGGCGCAAAGACCGCGAAGCGATGTCGTCGATTGGGCGATCAGCCGGGGCACTTCCTTCGGCTGGCTCCAGCCGCAGAAGAGTAAAACCGAATACCGCAGCTTCACCTTCGGCGACGGCACGCGCGCCGAGTTGTATTACCCGACCGGCGCGGTGGCGAATGCCAAGCTGCCGGTCGTCATCTGGCTTCATGGCTACAGTTATCCCATGGGTTATATGTGGGTCTATCGCCAGAAGCCCGACCTGCATCCGATCCTGGCGCTGGTAGAGGCGGGTTATGCCGTCGTTGGATTCGACCAAACCGGCCACGGCAGCCGGACAGACGAGTTCGCCACCTTCTACGACAGGTTCCCGCATTGGTCGCGATTAGGGCGGATGGTTGCGGATACGCGCGCGGTGGTGGACGCGCTGCAAAAGGAAGACATCGTGGATACGAATCGAATTTATCTTTATGGCTATTCGATGGGCGGAATCGTCGCGTTGCACACGGCAGCCGTTGATTCACGCGTCAAAGGCGTCGTATCAATTTGCGGCTTTACGCCGATGCGGACCGACACCGTCGCCAGAGGGACCGGCGGCCTGGCGCGTTACAGTCTTGATTTGCCGCTAGTGCCCCGGCTGGGATTTTTCATAGGTCACGAAGCGCAGATTCCATATGACTACGACGAATTGCTGGCAGTAATTGCACCACGGCCGGTATATGTGCTGCAGCCGCAACTGGACCGCGATGCCTCACCGGCGGAGGTAAAAACCGCCGTGGATCAGGCAAAGAAGATTTATTCGCTCTACGAGGCACCGGACAAGCTGATGTTGGATGAGCCTTGGGATTACAACCGCCTTCCGGAAGCGACGCAGGATCGAATCATCAAGTGGATGAGCGAAAACATGCGATGACTCCTTTCCATCTCGACATAATTCATCTTCCAGCTAAGGTCGCTTACCGTTGAAACGCCTCAAACCAACACCGCTTCTTTTCCTGGTCACTGTTGCGCTCTGCGGAAGTTCTGCCCGTGCGCAGGATAGCGTCAAAGGCGGCAGCGAGCCGATCGTCAGGACAATCGATTCCGCCAAGCTGACCTATGACTACCTGGTTGATGGTAACCTGCTCCAGGACGATCCGGCCGCCAGGAAATTCAAGACGTTGCAGGCCGCGTATGCCGCTGCATCCGCGGGAACCGAAGCAAAACCGACCGTCATCGGAATCAAGCCGGGTGTTTATCAGCTTCCGGGCCCGACGCGGGGACCAAGCCTGAGCATCACGAAAGACTACATCACGTTGCTGGGCTTGACGAACAACCGCCGCGCAGTGGTGCTGGCGGATAATCGCGGCCTGATGCAGGGTTCCGAAGACGACGGTTACATTATTGATGTCAATGCCACCGGATTCACCGCGAAAAATCTGACCATCATTAATTACTGCAATGCCGACTACGAGTATCCGGGCGATGCGGCCAAAAACCTGGCCAAGCGATCGGATGTCATCACGCAAGGCGTGGCCTTGCAGGCTGCGGGGGACAAGCACAGCTACGAGAACGTGGCCCTTCTCGGTCGGTTGGACACAATGTTTCTGAGGACCACGCGTTCCTATTTCAAAAACGTTTATATTGAAGGCACAGACGATTGGATGGGCGGAGGCCAGATCAGTGTCTGGCAAGATTGCACGCTGGTCTTTCCTGCTGGAAGCGGAGTGATGTCGGCATCGGGAATCGTGTTCTTCAATTGCCGGTTCGAAGCGACCCGTGGCATGCGGTTTTACAAGGCGGAGTTTCGGAGCGCTGAGCGGCCGAATGTCCTGATCGATTGCGTCGTGCCGGTTGATTCGCCGCAGGCGCACGTCGCATGGGTACGAGGTGTGGCCGTGCCGAGGCCGAGTCAGCTTTCGCTCACCTATCACAACAAGGATGCCAGCGGCAAACCCGCGGTCATTTACGACTCCACCCTTGGAGCGCCTGCCTTCAGTTACTCGAGAGAGTTGTCGGATCGGGAACTCCCGGCCTTCAACCCGTGGAATCTGCTGCGGGCCGCGCCCAACGGCCGGGTCGACGACTGGGACCCGGCTGGAGTAAGAGAGAAATATGAAGACGCGGGACAGGGAAATCTGCCTTTTCGCATCGGAGTGACAGGTGGTTCGCCGTCCCTGCGCACGGGTGGACCCGGTGTAACCATCGGTGCGACGGTCACGCCGGGTCGCGCCGACCGGACTATCACTTGGTCGACGAAATCCGACCTGATTTCACTCGACCAAACGACGGGCTCGAAGGTCGTAGTGACGGGTCGAAATCCGACCGCCCAGGCGGAATGGGTCGCCGTTAACGCCACCGCGACCAACGGGGTTTACGTGACGGCCTATGTCTATGTGGAGCCAAAATATATCGACCCGCCATCGGTCACAGTAGGGCCCACTCTAAACTCGCCCGCCGACGGAATGGCCGCGGTGGATTACAAACTCAATCTGGGGGGCAAGGAGGATCAATCGCTCGTTACGTGGTATATCTGTGATGACGCTTCGGGAAACAATTCGAGAAAAGTTGCCGTCAGCAGAGGGAATCAGCCCCTGAAAACGCTTCCGCTCACGCCTGGCTATGTGGGCAAGTATCTCAAGGTGACGGTCCAGCCCAAACACAACATCAGCGATCCCGGTCCGGAAATGCAGACTGTGAGCGCAAAGCCCATCGCGGGCACGGACGTTCGGTCGACCACAGTTTCGCCGAATTTCCGGAATTTCGTTTCGGAGACGAATGACACTTACGTGAGCGGCTTGTGGACGGTGCTGGGCACCTGGGCCGTTTTGCCCGGCGATGATTATTTGAACGGTTACGGGATTCGGCCCAGTAACCCAGGATATCTCCTCTATCAGCAGGATGCAGACTGCGGCGATATGCAGGTCGACCTTGTGATGGCGTCCGAAAAGGGCGGGCAGGGGTTTTCGGTCCCCGGTTCGCCGGCTGACAGTGGCGATCGCAATCTCCACGCGGACATGTACATCAAGTATGATCCGCGCACCAGGAATGGCTACGCCCTGCGGTTTTGGAGAACAACCCAGTCTGCCGACAAATGCATGTTTCAACTGTACAAAATCGAGAACGGTGCCGGATCGCCGCTCAACGACCGGCAGGTATTGAGCGGCGTCTTCAAGACGACCACTCACATGACCATGAAGGTCACCGGCACGACCCTGTCGGTCAGCGCCTCCAACGACGTGGATAAGGAAACGCTTTCCTTGGAGGGAACCATCACACCCAATCATTTGGGAGGAGCCGGCGTTTACTGGCCGCGTGGAAGCAGCACAATCTACAGTCGCATCGAAATATCTTACCCGGGCAGGCAATCGAACAAATAGCCATTGGAAATTGCTTTTTGGAGTTATCCAATCACTTCAAACTGGTCTCCGTCTCGCTTCTGCAACCAGGCCTGCGGTGATACGATTTTCGCCGTTGGTAATTGGAGAACTTTGGCGGAATTGGAGCGTCACTGGAATTGTCCGGTGAACAGGAACCGCGATCGCGTCATTCTTCGGCATCCAGTGAGTAAATCGCGAACGTTCAGAGAAACGGCACCCGCAATTCGTTGCGAGGTAATTGTGCAAATCGTCCATTGATGGTCCCGACGGCAATCGCGCCTTTTGAGAGTGTGGGACGTTCAATTCGCGCCATGCTGCTCGCGTTAGGACCGACGCTCACCGACCAGTTCTAGTTCAAATCAACGGCCACTCGGAGGGAGCCAGCCGCCGAAGACGTATTTTGCGTCTGACATTTGGGCCGCTTCGGAATCGCTCAGTTGCTTCGAAAACTCCGCGCGCTTCGTCATATCCAAAGGCGCGCCTGTCAGATCTGTCGTGTGATATTCCCAAAACCGGAGCGTCGCGAGGGAGTTGGTGTTGCGCATAACGCTCCACGCAACGGGACGAATGTGGTCGTCCATCGCGCAATTGATCCAGGCCACATGACTGTAAGGAAACCGGTTGGGCTCGATCCGTGATAGGATGGCGTTGCTCACGCCGGCCGCTTTGGTGAGGCGGCAATTGACGAAGACATCACCAAAGTGCGAATCGTCGTTGCGGATCTGAGTGATGCACGCGCCGCTGTTCACCGTTTTGATTTCACAATTGGTAAAGTAACAGGTGCCATATCCCCAGATGTAATCCACGTCGCCCTCGATGTAGCAGTTGCTGACGAATACCGTGCCACTGAGTTTCAGAGTGTCCTGAAGGCTGTAGAAATCCACATTCTCGAGGATGCCCCTTTGGCCGTCAACCCGCAGCGCTTCGGCTTGCGAACCGCCTTTCAAAGTCGTGTTCCGCAATGTGAGATTTTCCAGATGAAAATCGTCGGCGTCCACGCCAAACGTCTGGCGGTAGATATTTCGTTTCAGACCGCGATAATTGAAATTTTCGTTATTGGCATACTGAATGATGGTTTGCTTGCGATCCTCACCGCGGAAAGTGAGATGGTTCTTATTCGTCACACAAACAATCTCTTGATAAACGCCCTTGCGGATGAAGATTTCGCGCGGCTGCGTGTTTCCCGCCGGTACAAAATCAATCGCGCCCTGGACGGTGCAGAAATCGCCGGTACCATCGACCGCGACCGTGAGTTTTACAGTGCTGATGGCAGGACTGTCGCGGCGAGTGTGAACGGTCCAGGCCGGCGGGTTAGTGACGCCTTCGAAAACGCCGAGCTCGATGGAGACGCGATACGTGCGGCCATATTTCAGCACGCCGGCATGCGGACAGACCAGAGCCATGTTGCTGGAAATCAATATGGGGTAGTTGGTAAACGTCATGCCACCGATCGTGCGCGGTTGGGCGTTGTGAGAGTCGTTTGCGGCGAGGTCGATGGTATCCGCCAATTGCCCGGAATCATCGGTGATGCGGATTTGGCCGGTTCGGCCGAGGACGGGTGGCGCGTCGAAGGCGAGCCGCAGCAAGGTGTCAGGGCATATGTTCGTCGCGTCATACGGCGGCTCAACGGAGATTATTTTTGTGGCAGCGGAGGCGGTGGAAAGCAAAGTGAAAATCAGCGGGATGACAACACAGGTCAGGAGGCGCGTTTTCATTGAGGATTGATTTCGCGGAACAGCATTGCGGAATGCGACGGGAGTGTCCAGTGAGGAAGTTCTTCGAGAAGTGTGGCGCGTGCGACGATTAGGACTTGTCTCAGTGTATAACCCATCGAATACTTTGGACTTCATGAAACGACCATAACGGGCTTGCGTGACCACTTTGCCGTGTGTGCGAATTTCTTCCATCACGCTTTGCCACGTCCGCTGCACCATCGCCGGGTCGCTGGCGGTCAGGTAAGCGCTGGCGACTTGAAGATTTAGGCCAGGCTGCCGAAATGATTCGTTTTGGCGTTCAATAGCGTGGTGGCTTCTGCTTTGTTCTGGGTGTGCAAACTGTGTTGCTTGCCGGTGGTTGCATCTTGCGAATAATAGATGTCACCGCGTCGAAAGAGAATGAAGCGATTTTTCATGACTGGTTTTGAATCGTGAACCAGTCCGGTCACCGCGCGTTAATGCGTAGTGGGCGAGTTTCAGTGAAGTTATGTCAAATAGTGGCGAGTTGGGTTGTCGCTTGCCATTTCACTTACAGTGGCCATTCCTCCTCAAGAAAACCCTTGTCGCACAAGCGTTTCAAATTGGCTCCAGAGGTAGGGCTCGAACCTACAACCCATCGGTTAACAGCCGATTGCTCTACCATTGAGCTACTCTGGATCCCAAAATGGACGCGCAATTTACAAACCCATCCCCCGCGCGTCAAATTCATTTCTGCAAAATACACCTCTTTCTTTCCCCGCGAAGTTTTTTATTTACGTTCCGCCGCCTTTGCCTAGCATCGCTCAAAGGTTTCTGGGATTCCCAGGCAGAAGAATTTTCGCTGTGAATACTATTTCGAATCGTCGCCAAATCGCTCATTGGAGCCGCAGGTTTCCGATGGGTTGCTCCCATTCCGTCTCCACTCGCTGATTTCCGTCCAAAAACTCCTATATAATAAGATGCAAAAGAATCCGTTCCCCCTAATCGGTTCACTCCCAAAAATCGGCATCCGCCCGACCATCGATGGCCGCCGTAAAGGCGTCCGCGAATCCCTCGAGAACCAGGTCATGGCCATGGCCAAAAATGCCGCCAAATTTCTCTCGGCCAACCTGCGTTACCCGAACGGCAAACCCGTCGAATGCGTGATCGCTGATTCCTGCATCGGCGGCGTCGCCGAAGCGGCGGCTTGCGCGGAAAAATTCCGCCGGGAAGGCGTCGGTGTTTCGCTCACCGTCACGCCCTGCTGGTGTTACGGCAGCGAAACCATGGACATGGACCCGCTCACGCCCAAGGCCGTGTGGGGCTTCAACGGCACCGAACGTCCGGGCGCGGTTTATCTCGCGGCCGTCCTCGCCGGCCACAACATGAAAGGCCTGCCGGCGTTCAGCATCTACGGGCGCGATGTCCTCGACGGCGGTGATTCGCTGATCCCGCTCGATGTACAGGAAAAACTCCTTCGCTTCGCGCGCGCAGGCCTCGCGGTCGCCCTCATGCGCGGCAAAAGTTATCTCTCGCTCGGCGGCGTTTCGATGGGCATTGCCGGTTCCATCGTCGATCAAGGGTTCTTCGAAGATTACCTCGGCATGCGCGTGGAATGCGTGGACATGACCGAAATCGTCCGGCGCATCGAGGAAAAAATCTACGACGAACGCGAATACACCCACGCCCACGCCTGGACGCGAAAAAATTGCAAGGAAGGCAAGGATTGGAATCCCGCCCCGCAACGCCGCGATCAAAAACGCAAGGATGCGGAATGGGAAACCGTCGTGAAGATGACGATGATCGCCCGCGACCTCATGGTCGGCAACCCGCGCCTCGCCGAACTTGGTTTCGGCGAGGAAGCGCTCGGCCACAACGCCATCGCCGCCGGATTCCAGGGCCAACGCCATTGGACCGATCATTATCCGAACGGCGATTTCATGGAAGCCATTCTCACGTCGTCATTCGACTGGAACGGCATTCGTCCGCCCATGATCTTTGCCACCGAAAACGACGCCTTGAACGGCGCGTGCATGTTGTTCGGTTATTTGCTCACGAACACCGCACAAATTTTTGCCGACGTGCGCACCTATTGGAGTCCGGAATCGGTCAAACGCGTTACCGGCACCAAGCTCACCGGTCCGCTCGCGGGCGGGTTGCTGCACCTCATCAATTCCGGCGCGGCCACGCTCGATGGCACCGGCCAGCAATCGCTCCGTGGCAAACCGGCCATGAAACCGTTCTGGGAAATCAGCGAAAGCGAAGCCGAAAAATGCCTCAAAGCCACCTCCTGGCCCGCGGCGATTTACGAATACTTCCGCGGCGGCGGTTTCTCCTCGAATTATCTCTCGCGCGGCGGCATGCCCATGACCATGTGCCGCATCAGCCTCGTCAAAGGCCTGGGACCCGCCCTCCAAATCGCGGAAGGTTATTCCGTCGACCTGCCGGGCAAGGTCAACAAAGCCCTCGATGAACGCACCAATCCGTCCTGGCCCACCACATGGTTCGTGCCGACGGTCACCGGCAAAGGCGCATTCCGCGATGTTTACACCGTCATGAACAATTGGAGCGCGAACCACGGCTCCATCAGTTACGGCCACATCGGCGCGGACCTGATTTCGCTCGCGTCACTGCTGCGCATCCCCGTCGCCATGCACAACGTCGCCGAAGAGCGCGTCTTCCGTCCGAGCACCTGGAGCTTGTTCGGCGCGCAGGAAGAGCAGGGGGCCGACTACCGCGCCTGCCAGAATTTCGGCCCGCTCTACAGCTGAAATTTTAAAGTAGGAGACGAGGTAACGAGTCTCTGATTTTTTCGAACAGAATATCCGGCGCTCCCGTCAAAAGGAGCGCCGAATTTCATTTGTGAGTGTCGATTTCCGTGGCTTAATAGGAACGAAGTTCAAGGTGTGAAAACAAAACTTTTTTTCTGCCTCGCGTTTATTCTGAATCTGGCCAGCGGCATCGCAGCGTCGGTTGGCGAGCTCCCCTTTGACCTTCGTAACGGTACCTTCAGACGAAACCATATTCCGCATGTTCGACCATCAAACCGGCTGGGGACGGGGTACCAACGGCGTCCTTCGAACAACAGACGGCGGTGCGTCATGGCAAACGGCCCTAGCCGCTGCTCCGCGCGAACCGATCGGCTGTTTTTTCTACGATGCAAATACCGCCTGGGCTGCCGTCGGCGTCATGGACGATGCGACAAACGCCACAATTTTCCGGACAACGGACGCGGGCAAAACCTGGCAGAGCTCCGAAATATCCGAAGTCAGTCCCATCCTCGAATGTCTGTTCTCGTTTCCATCAAAGGCCCGCGGCTGGCTTATGGTTGTCCCGGACCATGGAATGAATTCCGAACCTGGCACGCTGTATCACTCCGCCGACTCGGGCCAAACGTGGCAAATGGTCAGTTCCGGCCAATGGTTTGAGGACAAAGACTCCCTCAAACCCGAAAGCGATTGGTCTCAACCGCATCTGCCGTTCTGCGGCGCGATTCTTTTTCAAAACGATTCTACCGGCTGGCTGGTCGGTTCGTTCGCCAGCACCACGCCGAGCTATCTGTTTGCGAGTCTGAACGGCGGAAAGAGTTGGAAAGGCCAGGCGCTTTCATGTCCGGCCTCGTTTGGGCCTGGCCGAATGGAGCCATCCGGATTGCCTCGCTTTTTTCCGAGCGATGGAAAGAAAGGTGTTATTGAGGGAAACTTTATTCCGCAAAACCCGGACAGCACGAATGCCCCAACCGTTATTTACCACACTCGCAATGGTGGGACGAGTTGGCAACCGGGAGAACCGGTATTCGGTGGGAGTTGCGCGTGCAGTTTCTTCACCGCCACCGAAGGGTGGCTGTGGCGGGATGAATCGTTATGGAACTCGCGGCCAGCGAGGGGAACTCTTTTTCGCACTCACGACGCGGGTGTTTCGTGGATAGAAGTAAAGGCACAGAAAAGTCTCGCGGACGTATTGAAACCCGGCTTACGAGTTGGGCAGCTTGAATTTGTGAATGATCAATGCGGCTGGGCCGTCGCCCGGGGTAACTCTCTGCAAGCCCAATTGTTGCAGACCAGCGATGGCGGAAAAACCTGGGCCGAGTTGCCGGCGCAAATCGTGCATTGAAAAACTGACTACCATGAAACTGATCCCTGCATTTATAGCTGTTCTGATTGTCAATTCCGCCCTCGTGCGCCTCAACGCCGCGGACGCAAATTCTGCCGCCGTCCAGTTGGTTGACGAATTCAAAAGCACGAAAAGTTTCTGGCAACAGTTTGAGCAGGCCGAGGGAATTTGGTCCGCTCACAACACCAATACGTTGCCCTTGCTCGCGGATGGACTGACCAATGAAGATCGGCACATTCGCGGGAACGTGGCATTTGTTTTTGCTGCGCTCGGTGACGAGCGGGGGTTCGAAACCCTCCGTCAAATTCTGGCGGATAAATCCGCCCGGCCCGAAGGGCAGGGCGTGAATGGCAACTGGACGCTTCGTGCGCAGATCGCCTCCGACCGCTATTATGCCGCCCATCTATTTGGTGATCTCAGAGACCCCCGTGCCGTTCCCATTCTTATCCCGCTCCTCAACGACGCAGAAGTCAAAGACATCGCTCCCTGGTCGCTCGGAAAAATTGGTGACGCCCGCGCCGTCGCGCCGCTCATGGAGCAATTGAACGAGGATGATCCTTCGGTGCGCGTCCTGGCCATCGATGCGCTGGCTCAACTCGGCGCAGTGGAAGCATTGCCGCGGCTTCGGGAATTATCGGCCAGCAAAGAGAAAACCAATTTCGGCGAAAGGATCTCCGTCGGCGAAGCAGCGAATCTGGCCATTTCAAAAATTATGGCCGGAAAAATTCTAAACGGAAAAGGGCCGGCTTGGGTTCAGAGTTGCCTGACAGATTTCGCCGCCATCAAACCCGGCATGACGCGCCGTGAAGTCCAAAGCCGATTTCGAATGGACGGCGGCATTCATTCTCTTTCCCGCCTTCGTCTTGTTCATCCCACCTGCGCCTATTTCAAAATCGATGTGGAATTTGACAGCAAAAAAAATGCGGCAGACCAAAACCGCGCAATTGACAACCCGGACGATCCGGTAATTCGCGTCTCCAAACCTTATCTCGAATTTCCTTACGCGGACTAACGCAGCCCTGGAAAATGCTCCCGCGCGCGAAGCCCTTGCCTTCGACGTTGGGTGTTCGATGTTTCCCCGCGCCTCCAACAAACGTTCTACGCCCAAAACGAAACTTCATCATTTCCAAATTCGTCCTGACTGGGACATGATTGCATCGTTGTATCACAAAGCCCAAAAATGAAATCAACAAATCCCTACACAAAATTATCCCACTGCCTGGCCGCCGCTCTCCTGATAGTCGGCGCCTCACAGTCGATTGCTCAAACTCCTCCGGTTGAGAAATCGACAGCTGTAAAGACAAACGACCCCGGCGAAATGTGGAAGAGCATGTATGGCGCATCCCACGAGGAGCGCATGCAATGGTGGCGCGAAGCCCGCTTCGGCATGTTCATTCACTGGGGCGTTTATTCGGTTCCCGCCGGCACCTATCACGGCGAACAATCCAAGCACATCGGCGAATGGATCATGCGCGATTACAACATTCCCGTTGCCGAATACGCCGGCTACGCGAAACAATTCGACCCCGAAAAATTTGACGCCGACGCCTGGGTGAAAATCGCCAAGGACGCTGGCATGAAATACATCGTCATCACCGCCAAGCATCACGACGGCTTCGCGATGTTTCACACGCACACGGATGGCTACAACATTTACGACGCCACACCGTGGAAGCACGATCCGATCAAGGAACTCTCCACCGCCGCGCGCAAAGCCGGTTTGAAATTCGGCGTTTACTATTCGCAAGCGCAGGATTGGCATCACCCCGGCGGCGCGGCCGCCAAGCGCAATCCGGAAAAAAATATCGACGCGCAAAATCATTGGGACCCGGCGCAGCAGGGCAGCATGGATGATTACATCGACAAAGTCGCCGTGCCGCAGGTCAAGGAATTGCTCTCGAATTACGGACCCATCTCGGTGCTGTGGTTTGACACGCCGGTGGACATGACGCCGGAACGCGTCGCGAAATTCCTCCCGCTGCTCAAGCTGCAGCCCGCGCTCATCACGAACAATCGCCTCGACTCCAAACACGAAACCGGCGACAACGAAACGCCCGAGCAAAAAATTCCCGCCACCGGCATTCCCGGCAAGGATTGGGAAACCTGCATGACCATGAACAGCACCTGGGGCTACAAAAGTTTCGATGACAACTGGAAGAGCCCCGAAACCCTCCTGCACAACCTCATCGACATCGCGAGCAAAGGCGGAAATTATCTCCTCAACGTCGGCCCCACCAGCGAAGGCGTCATCCCGCAACCGTCCGTCGATCGCCTGAAGGAAATCGGTGCGTGGATGAAGGTCAACAGCGAGGCCATCTACGACACCACCGCGAGCCCGTTCACCAATCAATTGGCCTGGGGACGTTGCACCAAGAAAGTGACGAAGAACGGCGCCACGCTTTATCTCCATGTGTTCGATTGGCCGGCCGACGGCAAACTCGTCGTGCCCGCGCTCGCCGGCAAAGTTCAATCGGTCAAACTGCTCGCGACCGGCGAAAAACTCGCCGTGAACATCAACCCCGCTGGCGAATTGGTTTTGTCCCTGCCCGCCACCGCGCCCGACAAAATCTCCTCCACCATCAAAGTGGAAATCAAAGGCGCGATTCTTAAGTAACCACATTTATCCGAGCAATTGCTCTCGCCAAACCGCCGGCAACGTCTGCCGGCGGTTTGTTTTTTCACGGACGCGCGCGGCGGCGAACACCTCACGGGAAACGCCTCTATAGCGATTGCTAAAATAAATTTCCGAAAAGAACGGCTCAGTCGAGAAGCCCGACATCTTGTGAAGCGTACGGCCCATCCACAGCCATCCGCCTCCCTCTCCGCCGCGCAGCGGGGGACTTTCGCCGCTTGGGAAGCGGCGGAAGGAATCCGGCCGAAGGCGGAGGCCCGCGAGGGCCGAGCGAGCGGGAGCGAGCGAGTCACTGGGTCAGGGGTTCAGGGGGCGAAGCTCCGGCCTTCTATTCGGAAATCTATTTTGGCAATCGCTATAAATTGTAGAAAAGTTTTTCCGAAGTATTTTATGGCCCGACAGTAAACTGATTCGGTTTAAAATTTAAACTCCCTCATTTGCCCGGTAGAATTGGGGAGTTCATTTTCAGAATTCTTGAATTTTAGATGCGTCAGCCTTGGTTTGCCCTGGCGAACGCCTTGACAACGGTTTGCGGAAGCGGGAATATCTTCACAATCCTTGACTGCTTCAATAACTCGGATTTATGCCCGGTTTTCTCAAATGAAACCAACATTCTCTCGGCCGCTGTTTTCCGCCTTCCTATTGCTCGCGCTGGTGTCCCAGGTCCGCGCACAGGTCACCTTCACCGACGATTTCTCCACGCCCATTAACTACCAGACCAACGGCGTCGCCGGCACCATTTGGAACGGCATTTATCTCGCGCCCGGCGACTTCGCCAATCCCACTTCCGTCGGCGCTGCGACCGGAAGCGTTTCCGCCGCCGACGCGAGCATCAGCTATCCCGGCGCGCTGACCTTCGCGAGCCTGCAGACGGATTGGGAAAATACCGCCGACGACGGCGCGTTCCTGTTCAAGATCATGACCGGCGATTTCGACATGAGCGTGCAAATCATCGGTCCGACCGACGCCGGCGCCTACAATCTCCCCGGCCTGATGGTTCGCGCCTTCGGCACCAACGGCTCGCCCGCCCCCAACCACGCCGAGAATTCCGTGCTCTGGGCGCGGTTCGAATGGCTCAATCACGTCAACATGCTGAAGAACAATGTGAATGGCGTGAAAACCGATACCGTGCTCGGCGCTGCCGCTCCCAATACTAATTATTGGCTGCGCATCGTTCGCGCGGGAAATCTCTTCACGCTCTACGAAAAGGGCTCTGCGCCCGCCGCCTGGAACAATGTCGGCACCGTCACGCGGGCGGATTTCAGCGGATTGCCGCTCGAAGTCGGCATCGAGCAAGCCGATTACGCTGGCGGCGCAACCTGCACGGCACACTTTGCCAATTTTAGTGTGACGGACAACAACATTGGGCTCTTGTCGAATCCACCACAGCCTCCCACCGGCCTCGCGTTGACCGCGAACCCCGACGGCACCATCGGTGCCTCCTGGTCGAGCCCCGCGAATAGCCTCGTCGTCGTTTGGACCGGCAGCAGCGTGATCAAAGAAGCTCCAGCCGCCGCGTACAGCTATTTCACTGGTGGGACTCTTCCCGGCGCAAATTATTCCGTGGCCTATTCGGGCACCAACAACAATATCACCATCAGTAATTTGCTGGCGGGCGTCACCTACCAGGTAGCCGTTTACTCTTTCCAATCCTCTCACGGCGGAAGCGTCAACTACAGCCCGACCGCCGCAGTGGGGAGTATCACCTCCAGCGGCGTTGCGCCTGGAACAATCGTCGCCCAGGCAGTGCTCGAGGGCACGAACGTGCTGATCACCTTCAACAGCAACCCGCCCAAATGGTACATCGTTCAATACGCCACGTCGCTGGCGCCCGCGAATTGGGAGAATCTGTTTGCCATCCCCACGCAAGCCACCAATTCCATCATGTCGCAATTGCATCAGGGCGGCGCGACCAACGTCCAGGGATACTACCGCATCGCGCAGTTCGATTCGCCGCCGCCCGGTGTCAACCTCGCACTGGTGGCCTCGGACCTCACTTCCTACGTGTCGCCGTGGGAAACGCTGACCGCCATCAACAACGGTTTCGATCCCGCAAATTCCGCCGACCACAATCACGGCGCGTACGGAAACTGGACCAGCAACGGCGGCAACGGCACGCAGTGGGTCGAGTATGATTTCAGCCAGCCCATCACGACGGCAAAAATGGATGTCTATTGGTGGCAGGATGGCGCGGGCATTTACGCGCCCGCCGCGTGCCGCTTGAAATATTGGGACGGAACCAATTTCGTTTTGGTGCAAAACCCCGTCGGCCTCGGCGTCGCCCTGAATCAATACAACACCACCACCTTCAACACGGTCACCTCCACCAAATTCCGGCTCGAATTCGATTCCGACGGCACGCATTCCACCGGCATTTTGCAGTGGAAAATTTATGACACCGGCGTCACGCCCAATTTCGCGCCCGTCGTCGTCGGTGATGTCGATCGCGACGTTGTCGTTGGCGGTGTCACCTACCTCACCGGCTCGGTTCGCGACGATGGCAAACTCTACGTCACGCCGCAAGTTTCCTGGAGCGCGCTGCCCGGGCCGGGAAGCGTCACGTTCAGCAACGCCACGGCCACCAACACCACCGCCAGCCTCACCGGCGTCGGCCCGAACCTCCTGCAATTGACCGCCAATGACGGACAATACCAGTCCAGCAACACCGTGAACGTGAATGTGCAGCCGCAATTCTCCACCGCTCATCCGTTGCCGCTCTACGTCGACAAAAACACCTACACCATCAACAGTTCGCTGTGGAAATACCGGCTCAGCAAAAACATCACCAATTGGATTCCGCATCTGTATGCCGAGTTGAACAATACCGCCAACGTCACCGGCAACATCAACAGCTTCATCCAGACCAGCAACAAACTCGCGGGCGCCGCCTACACCGTCCCGACCGCCGATCCCTACGCCGACGCCTACACTTTGAACACCGTTGAGGCGATGTGCTACGCCCTGAATTACAACGCGCAAGGCGATCCCGGAATTCTCGCCGCGCAAGCCAACTTCCGCACGAATCTCGCCTATTGGGTTCCCATCATTCTCAGCGCGCAGGCACCCGATGGCTATATGCACACTTACAACACCCTGCGCGGAGTCGCGCGCTGGAGCAATAACGCCAATCACGAAGGCTATGTCGGCGGATATTTCATCGAAGCCGGCCTCGCGCATTACCTCGCATGCGAGCGCACAAATGCCATCTTTTACAACGCCGCCAAAAAACTTGCCGATTGCTGGTGCGCCAATCTCGGACCCGGCAAACAAATCTGGTATGACGGCCACGAAAACATCGAGCAGGCGCTCGTGCATCTCGGCCGGTTCATGAACGAATACGAAGGGCCGACCAACGGCAACAAATACATCGCCCTTGCCAAGTGGCTCGTGGATTGCCGCGGCACAGCCGCCGCCAACTCCGCCGAAGGCGATGGCGCCGATTACGACCAAAGCCAGGCTCCCGTGAACCATCAATACGAGATCGTCGGCCACGGCGTGCGCGCCGTGTATTTGGCCTCCGGCGTCGCGGATGTCGCCCTCGAAACCGGCAACCTCGATTACCAAAGCACCGCAATGTCGCTCTGGGATAATTTCGTGAACAAAAAATATTACGTGACCGGCGGCGCCGGCAGCGGCGCCACGTCGGAAGGTTTCGGCGACAACTACATTTTGCCGAATACTTCCTACTGCGAAACCTGCGCCGGTTGCGGCACGCTTTTCTTCTTCCATAAACTCAACCTGGCCAACCAGGACGCGCGTTACGCCGATGAAATGGAAAACGTCCTCTACAACGAAATCCTCGGCGCGGTCGACGACCAGGCCACCAACATTTGCTATCCCAATCCGCTCTCGGGCGGCTACCGCGCGCCGTGGACGGCCGTTCCCTGTTGCTACGGCAACTTCGCGCGCACCGTGCTGGAACTGCCCACCTGGACCTACCTGCGCAGCTCCAATTCCATCTACCTGAATATGTTCATCGGCAGCACGATGAACCTCCCCGGCGTGGCCGGCACCACCGTGCAAATCATTCAGGACACCGATTATCCCTGGACCAACACCGACCGGATCACCGTGAATCCATCCGTGCCGGCGACCTTCACGCTCTACATTCGCGAACCGAACCGCACCATCAGCTCGCTCTATACTCCTACACCGGCGATCAGCGGGTTGAGTTCGATTCTTCTCAACGGCGCGCCCGTTTCGGTCACCGTCACCAACGGCTACGCCGCCATCACCCGGACGTGGACCGCGGGCGATTACGTGGACATCGTCCTGCCGATGGCCGTGCAGCGCATCAAAGCCAGCAGCAAAATTGCCGCCGACCAGGGACTCGTCGCGCTGCAATACGGCCCGCTCATCTACAACATTGAAAGCGCCGACCAGACCGCCGGCCTGGTTCTTAACCCATCCGCCCCGCTCTCCACGCAATACACGAACATCCTCGGCGGCCTCCTAAAAATCACCGGCACCTGGTCCGATGGCACAACCCCTTTGATCGCCATCCCCAACTACTCCCGCCTGAACCGCGGCGGCAGTTCCGATGTCTGGTTCCGGGATCAGTAACGAATCATTACGAATCATGCGTATCACCCAGGATGGGGAAGTGCCAGAGGGCGGGCGCTCTCCAAAACCTGGCGGAGAGTTCTTTGACTCCGTGACTCGCGCCAGCGTCTTGGAGTGCGCCAGCCCTCTGGCGCTTTTCCCATGCGCGTCGCCCCGGCTGGAGTCTTAAACGAACCTGTATTTACAGGCTCAGCTTGAACAGCCTTCGTTCCCTTCTGTAAAACCCGTGTTCATCGGTGGTTAAAAACTCCCGTTTTGAAATCTGAAATTTCAAATTTGTAATTCCTATCTCCGCTTCCTCCTGTTAATTCATCAATCAGCGTCCACTGTCGCACCGCACCTTGCGCCGGACGAACCGTCGTTAAAAATTCGTGTTAATTAGTGTAATTCGCGTAAAAACCCGTTTGTTTGCTTCGTTCCCTTCTGTAAAATCTTCGAACGCCCCCGATTGACACCCATGGTATAACCGTTCCAGAAAGGAAGGGGGAAAAAGGGCAAATGAACAGAACGAGGCCTCGGTGCCACGGCACCACTCACCGGCTCCGGCGGAACGCCAAAATTCCGCCCCGCAAGCACCTGATTCTAAACACGATCCCACCTAATCCCACCAAATCCCAGTATAAAAATTTTCGAGCCACCCGCAGCCCCGCTCCGTCCGGACCCGCGGCATTTCCGCAAGTGCCAACCTATTCCAAGCCAGTCCAACGGGTGGGATGTCCCATCGCTCGGAAATCTAAGCGATTAAAAGTCGGAGCGCCGGTCTTCGGCCCGGCGCGAACATCACGACTTTTGCCGAGGTCTCCTTCAAGATTAAAAACGGACCTCAGATTACCGATAATATCGCCGCAGAGCCGGGGACATTTTCCCCACCTTCAGCGATTGTTCGATCTCGGTGGTATCCGACTCGCCGTTGAGGTTGATGATCTTGCCGGCTTCGAGCGCTGCGACAGGCGCGCCGTCGCGCAGGAGCAGGCGGTTGGCGCCGATGGCGGTGATGCGCGGTCCGGGTGTGAGCACGCCGATGAGGTTCAACGGGTCCGCGGCGCTGAGCATGATCAATTCGCCGGTGGGTTTGGATTTGCGCAGCGAGCGCAAGAGGCCGATGGCTTCGGGCAACGCAAATTGTTCGCCGCTGACGCCGCTGACGAAATGGCCCCCGCGAATTTCACCGCGCGCTTCGAGGCGGCGATAAATTCGGCCCAATTCGAACCAGGAGACTTTCAACGATTCACGTTCGAGCAGGCGGCGGAACATGACGCCGTAGCGGCGGAGCAGGGTGCGGGCGAAGGTTTCGAGGGCTTGGTCGTTCGCCTGGCTGTCTGCAATTTCAGGTTTGCGTTCCCCCTCAACCCGGCCCTGTTCCTTGGAGAGAGTGGAAAATTTCCGGAGCAACGACCAGCGGCCGGCGTGTTCGATGCTGGAAATGATTTTGTGGCGGCGTTTGCGGTCGATGTCGCCGAAGGGAGCGCGCTTTTCCTGCGGCAGCAACAACGCGCGGAGGCCTTCGAAGCTGTCGGCGGTCACCCAGCCTTGCGCGGCCAGTTCGCCGAGGGCTTGTTCCACGCGCGATTGCAACAAACCGCTCTGATGAACGATTTCGCCGAAGAACATCGCGCCGCCTTGCGCGAGCGTTTTCAAGACGACATCGGTGTCGGCGGAAAATTCCGTGAGCGCCGGAGGCGGAGCCAACGCCAGCCAGTGCCGCAGGTTCGCGCGCGCGAACAATGCAGTGGGACTCGAGCGGAGCGGAGTGAAGCCGCGCGCTTTGAGGTTTTGCGGCGGCGACAAGCGGCCCCAACCGATGCGGCCCGTGAAGCAAAGTTGATCGAGCCATTGCGGCGTGTATTCCTTCACGCGCGAGGCGAGCACGGACGGCTCCCACGCGGCGGCGGGCGCTTCGTAGCCATCCAGCAATGCGAGCACAGCTTCCACGCCATCCGGCCCCTCAACTTTGTGCTGGGGCGAGACGTGCTGCCACGCGAGGAGGAAGCGCTGAAATTCGGAAACGGTAACCGGCTGAATTTCCGCGCGGAGACGATTGAGGGTGAGGCGATGAATGCGCGCGAGCAAACGGCGATCGCACCATTCGGTTTCCTGGGCGTTGGCGTGGAATTTGCCGCGCAGCACGAAACCCTCCGCTTCGAGCGCGAGCAAAGCTTGTTCGATTTCGCTCGTGGTCAGATGAAAGAATTGCGCGAGCGCATCAACGGTGATCGGCCCGCTGATCTCCATGCGGCCACGAACGAGTTCGCGGATGGCGTCGGGGCGTTCCCATGTTCGCTTGGCTTCGGACTCGGGAGCGACCAGCGCAGGCTCGGTGCGGAGGTCGGGATAGACTGCTTGAAGCATGGGGAGGCGTTCGGCGGCGAGCCAGAAAGGCGAATTGCCGACACTGAGTTTTCCCACGCGATGCTCGGCGACGAGCGACTGCAAAAGTTCGGCAGCGTCGGGATTGGCGCGAACCGCTTCTTTTTCGGTCATCATGCCCAGCAGGAGCAGGACCTCATGCAACTCATCGGCGCTGACCGGTTGCGGCCACGCTTGGGCGATGACGCGGTCGATGGCGGCGGCGTCGAGAATGCCGAGTCCATCGTTCGCGGCGGCTTCGCTGGCGCGGCGCGTGTAGACAGCTTGCGTGCGGCGCTCTTCCAGGGGCGCGTTGTCGAGAAACGCGTAAGGCCGTGCGTTCAGGATTTCGTGCGCGAGCGGCGAAGGCTCCGGCAAATCGCGCGCAAGGCATTTCACTTTTCCAGTCTCGATGCGGCGCAACAGATGTTCCAGGCCCTCAATATCCATCGCTTCCGTCAGGCAATCATCGATGGTTTGCCTGACGAGCGGATGGTCGGGCACGACGCGGTCGCCGGCGATGTTTTCAAGGCAGGCGAGTTGATCGGGAAAAACGGCGGCCAGAAGATTTTCCGATTCCATGCGCTGGAGGGGCGCGGGGATTTTCTTTCCGCCGCGCTGGCGGGGCAGGGCAAGGGAGCGGGTCGCATTCCAGCGCCAGCGAATGGGGAACATCGGCGAATCCAACAACGCCTGCACGAGAATCTCGCGAACGGTCTTGCTGTTGAGATAGCGAAAAACTTCTTCGAGCGGAAAGGAATGTTGCGTGCCGAGCGAGAGCACGATGGCGTCGTCGGTCGCGGCGCTTTGCAGTTCGAAATTGAAGGAGCGGCAAAAACGTTTCCGCAACGCGAGGCCCCAGGCGCGATTCAATCGCGCGCCGAACGGCGAATGAATGACGAGTTGCATGCCGCCGGATTCGTCGAAGAAGCGCTCCATGATGAGCGTGTCCTGCGAGGGCAGGGCGCCGAGCGCTTTGTAGGTCGCGGCGAAATAGTCGGAGAGTTGGCGCGCGCCGGAGTCGGGGATGTTGTGTTCGCGTTCGAACCAGTCGGCAAGCGGGTAGGGCGCGTCAGTCCCCTGCGCGCCGTTTGGGTTGCTCTCCTCGGCGCGCGCGGAGCGACGCGCCCTACCAGTCGCGGGTTCTTCCGCATTTTCTTTCAAAACGTGCGCTACATCGTCCCGCAGCGTGGCGACGGCGTGCGAAAGCTCCTTCGTGCGCGCGGGGGCTTCGCCGAGCCAGAAGGGAATGCCGGGCGGCTGGCCGTGGGCATCTTCGACGCGCACGGTGCCATTGATGATTTGCAGAATTTTCCAGGAGGCATTGCCAAGCTGGAAAATGTCGCCGGCCAGGCTTTCGACGGCGAAATCTTCGTTGACCGTGCCGATGAAGGTTTGGCTCGGCTCGAGCACGACGCGATAATCCGTGTTGTCGGGAATCGCGCCGCCGGAAGTGAGCGCGAGCAGGCGCGAACCGCGCCGTCCGCGCAGGCGATGATTCACGGCGTCGTGGTGAATCAAAGAAGAACGATAGCCGCGTTTGGTGCTGAAGCCCTGCGACAACATGCGAACGATCTCGTCAAATTCATCGCGCGTCAGATCGCGATACGGATACGCCGAGCGCGCGAGCGCGAACAGTTTCTTTTCCTCCCAATCCTCGGCGGCTGCGGCCGCGACGATTTGTTGCGCAAGAATATCGATGGGCTTCTCGGGAATTTCGAGACGATCGAGTTCTCCGTGCCGGATGCTATTCAACGCGGCGACGCATTCAACCAATTCATCGCGTGTGAGCGGGAAGAGGCGGCCTTTCGGCAAACCGCCGCGACGATGTTCCGCCCGGCCCACGCGCTGCAACAGCGTAGCGATGGAACGAGTCGTGCCGAGCTGGCAAACGAGATCGACGGAGCCGATGTCGATGCCCAGTTCGAGCGAAGCGGTGGCGACGAGTGCTTTGAGTTCACCGCGCTTGAGGCGGTCTTCCGCATCGAGACGGAGCTTGGTGGAAAGACTGCCGTGATGCGAAGTCACTTTGTCAGCGCCGATGAGTTCAGAAAGATTGGCCGTGACGCGCTCGGCCATGCGCCGGGTGTTCACGAAAATGAGCGTCGTCTGGTGCTCCTGAATCAGTTCACCAAGTCGTTTGTAGACTTCGGTCCACACTTCATTGGACATGACCGCTTCGAGCGGCGAGCCGGGAAGTTCGATGGCAAGATCCATCGCGCGTTTGTGGCCGGTGTCGACGATGGTGCATTTCGGTTTGCCATGGGAATCGAGATTATTCGTGCCGACGAGAAAACGCGCGACGTCTTCAATCGGTTTTTGCGTCGCGGACAAACCGATGCGTTGCAGCGGATGGTTCACGAGCGCGGCCAGGCGTTCGATGCTGAGCGCGAGATGCGAGCCGCGGCGATTGCCGACGACGGCGTGGATTTCATCGACGATGAGCGTGCGCACGGTGCCGAGCATTTTGCGGCCGGACTCCGAGGTGAGCAGGAGGTAAAGCGATTCGGGCGTGGTGACGAGAATGTGCGGCGGGCGTTTGATCAACGCCTGGCGCGCGGCTTGCGGAGTATCGCCGGTGCGCACCGCGGAACGAACTTCAATGTCGCGGCCTTCGGCATCCTTCAACGCGGCGCGGATTTCCGCGAGCGGTTCTTCGAGATTTTTGTGGATGTCGTTGCTCAACGCCTTCAGCGGCGAGACGTAGACGACCTGGATTTCATCGGCCAGGTCCGCCTTCAAACCAGACTGAAAAAGAGAATCGAGCGAGGCAAGAAAGGCGGCGAGTGTTTTACCAGAACCGGTCGGCGCGGCGATGAGCGTGTGCGCGCCGGATTGGATGGCGGGCCATCCTTGTTCCTGCGGGGCGGTGGGCGAGCCGAACTTGCGCTCGAACCACGCGGCAATGACGGGATGAAACTGAAACCGTTTCATGAACGGTCATATCATAACGCAAATCCGGCTGAATTCACGCCTTATCAACAGCGTTTCCTGAGGCCAAAGTTACCACGTTCGATTGGTCAAATAAAAACAACTTCGCGTCCGCTGGGTTTTTTTGAGAGATTTGTAGTGTGAGCAGCAAAATCGTGATGACTGGAATTACCTTCGCAACCATGAGCGCAACCGTGCTGTTGTCCTTTTCGGCGCGCGCGCAAGCGGGCGGTGATTCTCCCACACAGCAGGATGGACAGCACATGGACATGGGCGCGGCTACGAATGACGCAGCGCGGATGGACATGAGCGATTCCGACGACGATTCGGAGCATCACATGTACGGGATGTATGGCCAGTATTCGATGACGCAAGAGGCATCCGGCACCGCGTGGCAACCGGAGGCGACGCCGATGGACGGATTGCATATCATGAATCACGGCTGGATGTTCATGGTGCACGGTTATGCGGACGCAGTTTACGATTATCAAGGAGGCCCTCGCGGCGACAAAAAGTTTTTCAGCCCGAACATGCTCATGGGAATGGCGCAGCATCGGTTGGGGCCAGGAACCATCGGCTTTCGCAGCATGTTGACGCTCGAACCGGCGACGATTGGCAAGACCGGTTATCCCGAACTGTTGCAGACGGGCGAAACCGCCGATGGCAAGACACCGCTCATCGACCGGCAGCATCCGCACGATATGTTTATGGAATTGGCGGCCGTCTACAGTATTCCGATTGGCGACACGAGTTCGGTCTTCAGTTATTTTGGCATGCCGGGTGAACCGGCGCTCGGTCCGGCGACCTTCATGCATCGTTTTTCCGGCATGGACATTCCCGAGGCGCCGATCACGCATCATTGGCTGGATTCGACACACGTCACCTTCGGCGTGGCGACGCTGGGGTATGTCTGGCGGCAATTCAAAATCGACGGTTCCATTTTTACCGGGCGCGAACCGGACCAGAACCGGTGGAATTTTGACCAACCTCGCTTTGATTCTTATTCCGCGCGGCTGACTTACAATCCTGACAAACATTGGTCGGCGCAGGTCAGTTACGGGAACATCCACAGCCCGGAACAATTGGAGCCAAAGGTCAACCAGCAGCGGCTCACCGCTTCCGTGAGTTACCAATATCACAAGAAAACCATGGATTGGGGAACGACGCTGGTGTTTGGGGAAAATTTTAATGACCCGGGCAACAATCTTTACGCGGTGTTGCTGGAATCCACGGTCGTGTTCAAGGACCAGCACACGTTGATGGCGCGCGCGGAAAATGTGCAGAAGGACGAATTGTTTCTGCCGGGCGATTCGCGCGATGGAAAGATATTTAACGTCGCGAAGATTTCCGCAGGATACATTTATGACCTGCCGCGATGGAATCACGTCAAGTTCGGTATCGGGGGTTTGGGGAGCGCTTATATTCTGCCGGGGAGCCTGGATTCGACTTACGGCAAAATGCCGCTTTCGTTCATGCTGTTTGTGCGGGCGAAGTTGTGATGGTGGTTCGTAACCGGTTAAATGAGTGAGCAGCGCTCCGCAACAACACTCATTTAACTGGTTTAACCATTCAACGATTTGCGATTTGCATCTTGTCGTGACCTGTGGCGTCACGCTTGTTTTTCTGCGCGACTGGGGTTAAGTATCCAGTAATCAAACCAAAAGGATTTTATGATCGCGACACAGATCAGGCAGAAGGATGCGGTGTTTTATTTTGCGGCGTATCCATCCGAGGAACTGTTGACCAAGGTGCGGTTCATCAGCCGGTTTTACGACGAGGAGGGCGAGACGATCCAGCCGGATGCAGTGGAGGCGGAGGATGATGTGGCGCAGTTCATTTCGAAGATCGAACGCAACGACAAGGCGTTCCAACGCTCGCTCTCGAAAGCGAAAGTGAAGGCGATCCGTAATTTTTATGAGACGGCCATTTCGCAGCCGCCCATTCCCGGGACAGTGCTGCTGTTCACGCCGCAGACGCTGCAATTCCGCGCGCTCGACGGCGACAAAAACGTGGGGCATTTGCAGCCGCCGGAGGAAAAATTTCTAATCATCGACGGGCAGCATCGCTTGGCGGCGCTGAATTTTTACGAACGGACGCATCCGGACGAGGCGAAATCCATTTTTGTGCCGACGGTGATTTTCGACGGGCGCAGCGAAGATTTCGCGACGGAGATGTTCGTGATCATCAATTCCACACCGACACGCATCAACAAGAGCCATCTCGTCGATTTATACGAGCGCGTGTCGTGGGCGGAACCCGACCGCCGTTTTGCGGCGAAGATCGTGGAGATGCTTTACAGCGCGGCCGACAGTCCGCTGCGCTATCGCATCAATCGGCTCGGCGGCCGCAGCAAGCAGGAGAAATGGATTTTGCAGGCGGAATTGTTCAACGAGATTCATCGCTGGGTGAAGGCGGCGTGGAAGAAAATCGAGGAGCAGGGGACGGACACGCGGAATGTGGAGCGCTATTACGGCCGCGTGCGGGATTTTTTGAAAGCGGCGTCGCAGGTGTTTGCCGAAGCGTGGGGTAATGACAGTTTTATGATTACGAAACCAGTCACGCTGAAAGCGATGATTCGCGTTTGCGCGGATCTTTCGGCGCAGGATGGCGAAAATGAAGAGGGCCGCGTGCAACGCTGGCGCGAACGGCTCTCGCCGTGGACGGAGCGCGTGCGGGAATTCAAGAACGATGGGTTTTACGAGCGCTTTGCGGCGAAAGGGCAAATTGAGCGCGTGGCGAAGATTTACCGGGAGTTGGCGAAGACGGCGGGGATCGAGCGGAAGACGGGGTAATAGTGGCACGGGCGTCTCGCCCGTGCGAACGATTCAATCCGGTAACGATTTTGCAAGTGCAACTACGCATGAAGACGAACTTTGTTCGCACAGGCAAGATGCCCGTGCCACTATCTCATCAATCCGCTTTACTGAACGGGGGTTCTTCCTGACAATTCGGGGATGTTGAAGAACTGCCGGGCAATTGCGGCCGCATGGTTGTTTGTGTGCGGCTTTTTTTGCGGCATTGCGGCAGCGTCGGAAACTCAGGTTTTCCCAGATTCACCTTTTGTGCGGGATCTTTGGGAAACGTCGGACAAGTTGCCGGACAATACGGTGGTCTCGGTGATTCAGACCCGTGACGGCTATCTTTGGGTGGGGACGCTTCATGGCTTGGCTCGTTTCGACGGGCTGAATTTTACTGAGTTTGACGACAAAGACCTCGCGCGCAGCCGCATTCTCTATTTGTTCGAGGACAGCCGCACGAATCTTTGGGTGGGCACCGACAACAACGGCGTCTGGCTCTTTCGCCGAAACGGAGCGATGGATCATTTTTCCGTCGAGGGAGGGAGACTGCTTGATTCAGCTAGCGAGGATGATAACGGCACGATTTGGCTGAAATTCGGCAAAGGCGCGGGCGCGGTGGTGGCTCGGTATTGGGACGGCAAGCTGCTGCCGGTCGGCCAATTTAGTTTTGCGGTTGCAGAAAAAAAAGGACCGGTGTGGCTCGGAACCGACGCCGGGTTGTTGCCAATCATATCGCCGCCGGGATCGGCTGCCATGGTTTTGCAACAGCCCACACCGATGCCGGTAAATGATTTGAAATTCATGGTCGCCAGCAAAACGGGAGGAGTGTGGCGTTTTGTGGGCGGACGCGTGGAGAAATGGAAAGACAACCGCCGCGAGCGCGATTTGGGGCCGTATCCGTGGGGCGACCGGCAGGTAATGGCGGCGTGCGAGGATGATCGCGGCAATTTGATCGTGGGCACCTACGGCGATGGCGTTTATTGGTTCGACGAGAATGGCAAGTTCACGCACATCCTGAATGAACTGACCCATGCTTATGTTTTGTCGCTCGCGTTTGACAACGAAGGCAATCTTTGGATTGGCACAAATGGGCGAGGATTGAATCGCATCCGGAGAAATGCGTTCGGCGTTTTATCAGACCTGGTGGCGCAATCGGTCAGCGCCGAAACCAATGGAGACATCTGGGTGGGATATCACGGGAACCGGGTGGAGCATTGGAGCGGAGGCAAATCGAATATCTTCGCGCTGGTGAATCCGGACCAATCGGATTTGATGTATGCCAACTCCATGTTCGTCGACAAAGCGGGACAGGTATTCGCCGGGATTTTCTTTAAATTCGCCGGCCCACGCTTGTTTCGATTCGAGACCAATCAATTTGTGCCGATGGAACCAGGAATTGCGGCCAATATTTCGGCGATTCACCAGGATCGGACGGGTCGCCTCTGGGTGGGGACGGACGCCGGACTGATGCTGCTCAGTGGCCAGGAAACGAAAACGTTTTCGATCGCACAAGGATTGCCCGCCACGGATGTGCGCGCGATTGCCGATGATCCGGAGGGAAACATTTGGATCGGAACGAGCGGCGGACTCGCGTGTTTGCGCGATGGAAAAATCACGGCGTTTCACAAGAGCGACGGTTTGCCCAGCGAGGATGTGTCGGCATTGCTCGCGGATTCGGATGGCGTGCTTTGGGTCGGCACACGCGGGAGCGGTCTGGCTCGATTCGCCAAGAACCATTGGACTTATTATACGACGCACGAAGGCCTGGGCGGCGACAGCATCGGTTATTTAATCGAGGATAATAAAACGAACCTGTGGCTGGGCTCGAATTCGGGGCTGATGCGCGTTTCGAAAAAATCGCTCAACGATTTTGCGAACGGTGCGGCGCAATCGATCAAGTGCCGCGTCTATGTCGAAGAGGATGGTTTGCCGACGCGCGAATGCACGGAGGGATCGCAACCAGCGGCCTGCGAAACTGCGGACGGTCGGCTGTGGTTTCCGACGACGCGCGGTTTGGTTTATGTGAATCCCTCCGCGCTGAAGCAGAATCCTCTGGAGCCGCCGGTGGTCATCGAGTCCGTGCTCGTGGATTCGGTGCGGCAGGGAACCAATGTGTTTGGCGGGAGCCCCTCAGAAATCGTGGTGCCGCCGGGGAAACATAACCTGGAAATTCATTATGCCAGCCTGAACCTCGGCGGAGCGGACCGCGCGCGCTTTCGCTATCAGTTGAACGAACAGCAGAACGCGGAGTGGACCGATGACGCCAGCGGCACGCGCGCGGCGGGCTATGCGAAATTGCCGCCAGGCACGTATCAATTTCAGGTCATCGCCTGCAACGAGGATGGCGTGTGGAATTCTCATCCGGCTTCGTTGACGGTGATTGTGCAGCCGTCGCTCTGGCAGAAAGGCTGGTTTCGCGGCTTGCTCGCGGTGGGGGTGCTCGGATGGATTGCCGGGTTGGTTTATTATTTCTCGACGCAAAAATTGCAGCGGCAAGTGGCGCTGTTGCGGCAACAGGAAGCGCTGGAACACGAGCGCTCGCGGATCGCGCGGGATTTGCATGATCAACTCGGCGCGAACCTCACCCAGGTGGCGTTGCTTGCGGAAATGGCCGAGAGCGACAAAAATTTGCCGGAGGAAGTGGAGGATCACGCGAAACAAATCACTCAAACCGCGCGCGAAACAACCAAGGCGCTGGATGAAATCGTCTGGGCCGTCAATCCGTCCAACGACACGCTTGAGGGATTGGTGAATTATTCCGGCAAATACGCGCAGGAATATTTCGCGTTGGCCGGCTTGCGGTATCGCGTGGATATTCCGAGCCAATTGCCGGATGTGACGCTGCCGCCGGAGGTGCGCCACAATGTTTTCCTCGCGTTCAAGGAATCCGTGAACAACGTGGTGAAGCACGCGCAGGCGACCGAAGTGAATGTTCGTTTGCGATTGGACGCTACGCATTTTTCGTTGGAAATTGAGGACAACGGCAAAGGCCCGGCGGGCGCGGAACAAAAAACCGGCAGAAATGGATTGCGCAACATGCGAAAACGCATGGAAGATGTCGGCGGAAGTTTTACGCTCGGCCCGGCGCCGGACAAGGGAACGCTCGTCCGGTTGACTGCGCCCATAAAAAATCGCGCCCATGCCCATTAACGTTTCAATCGTGGAAGACAGCGACAAGTTTCGCGAGACGCTCGCGCGCGTGCTGAATCGCGCCGAGGGTTTCCGCTGCATCAGCCATTATCCGAACGCCGAAGACGCACTCAAAGCGCTGCCGCACGACAAACCGGAGGTGGTGCTGATGGACATCAATCTGCCAGGCATGAACGGCGTGGAATGCGTGCGGCAATTGAAGCAGTTGATTCCCACGATCCAGGTGATGATGCTCACGGTGTACGAGGACACCGAAAATATTTTCAACGCGCTCGCAGCGGGCGCCACGGGTTACATGCTCAAACGCACGTCGCGCGATGAATTGTTGGAAGCCATCCGCGAAGTGCATCGCGGCGGCTCGCCGATGACCACGCACATCGCGCGGAAAGTGGTGCTGTCTTTTCAACGCGCGGCGCCGGCGTCATCGCCGACAGAAAATCTTTCGCCGCGCGAGCAGGAAGTGCTGGATTGCCTCGCGAAAGGTTTTCTCTATAAGGAAATCGCGGAGAAACTGAGCATCAGCTACGAGACGGTGCACACCTACATCCGGCGCATCTACGAAAAACTGCAGGTGCGCACGCGGACCGAAGCGGTGGCGAAATTTTTGCGAGGTTGAGCACAGGATTTTCCTGAGTGTTTATGTGCAATCGCGTCGTCCAAAATGGTGTCGAGATCAAGCCTGGCGGCAAAGCGACGGTTTTGATGAGGGGACCGCAGGGCGAGTATGAGTTGCCATTCACGGAGGCGGTTTTTGGCGGCCCGGCAAAAAGTGAGAGTCGCAGTTACTGGATCAAACGTGAAGGAGCCGAAGAGGTTCATGTGCCGAACGTGTCAAAATTCGGGGAGAAGAACAAAGCCACGGGCGAGCAAGGCTGGGAGGATGTCGCGCCGGGATCCTCGCTGCAAGGATTGCTCCTGCCGCGACCGCCGGGAAAAGATTATCGCCTGCTGAAAATCGTCACGCAACCCGCCACGCCGCAGCAACTGGCAAGATTGGGCAACGACCGTGCGCCCATTGTGATTCCGCCGGATACACCGCTCTAAACTCTCTTCTGATTTCAGTCTCTCGGCATTTTGGCATTCGTGGGTTTGGGAAGTATATAAGCCCGTTACAGCATGTAACCAGTACTGGGGACTGGAGGCTCGTAAGGGGAGTGTTATCCTGATAGCGTTATTAGATGCAAAAACGCAGTGTTCCGTGTGTGTAATGGCGTATGTGTGCGGCGCCGCATCTGTGTGTGTTGTTCGTAGCCGGCGCAGCTACGGTAAAATAAGGCGCTTGTTCTCAAAAGAGACCGGAGTAGTGTCCGGTCTCTTTTCTTTTGTACGGATTGCACGTCCCTGCCTGCCGATTGCGCTTGGAGGGAAATAAAAAGGCCTAAATCATTGAATGATTTAGGCCGAAATTGGTTGCGGGGCCAGGATTTGAACCTGGGACCTTCAGGTTATGAGCCTGACGAGCTACCGGGCTGCTCCACCCCGCGTTCCAGAAGTGGGCTAAATAATGCACCAGCTTTTCTCAAGCGCAAGAGGTTTCGCAAAATTTATTTTCTTTTGAATGCATTTGCCTCCCAGGACTACCGTTCCGCCTCGATGGTTCCATGGAAGTTAAGGCTTCAGGGAATGCAGCAGTTTTTCATTTTTCGCGCCCGCGGAGATTCCCCCGGACGACTGCCGCACTCGCCGGCGGCATCGAGACGGTGATGAGATTTTCGTTGGCGATTTTTAGCGGCCGCCAATGGCCATCCCAGGTTCCATCTTCCTTGATCGGCGCGCGGCCGAGTGTGACGCCAGAGGAATCGGCGCCGATATCACTGTTTTTCGATTCGAGAAAAATTGTCTGCACATTGGAGCCATCGATGGGCGCATCCAGTTTGATTTGAATTTCTGAATTCGTTGCGCCTGGCCCATGGGCTTTGTTTACAAGCGTGACAAAAATTGTTTTGGAATCGAGCGTGGCGTAAGCGACGAGATTCGTCGAAGCGGGATTGGTGATGGCTAGTCGCTTTCCGTGGCCGCCGAGATCAAACAGTTTCATTCCGTAAGCGAGCGGGCGCACTTCGTAGCCGTTGGCAGAGGTGACAAAGGCGGAATAACGGCAGGGCAGGGAGACTTCGCCGCCGGTGCGGTCGCCGGTGTGGAAATTCAAACCGTCCGCGCCATGGCTGGTCCACCAATGCAAATAATCCACCGCCCACAATCCGGCTGCGTAGCTGTCGCTCGCGCCTTGCAGGCCGCTGAACCAATAGCTGTTCACCTCCGTGAGGCGGTAGGCCACGGGAGTGTTGGTGGTGGCTCCGGCAATACCTTTGTAAATTTTTTCGTAAATGTCATACGCTTTCGGCGACAGCATTTTTTCGCGGGATTCTGCCGCAGGGAAAGGAATCAAGCTGGCAACATTCGTTTTGGCCTGCGGATTTTTGTAGGCGCAGCCAAAGGGGTAACTGTGCTGCGTGATTTTTATGAGACCCGCACTGGGGAAATCGTGCGCCATCCGGGCGTCCAGTTCAGGCGCAGGATTTTGATCCGGACCGCAAAATTTTGCTCCCGGATACACGGCGATAATCGCGTCGCGAATGGCTTTCCATTTTGTGCTGTAGAGGGCGTAATCCTTGAAGTAGGCGGGCTCGTTGCCAATCGCGAAGCAGTCGAGCGCATCGGAATAATGCTCGTGAATGACTTTCGCAAACCGAGCGGCGGATTCGGCATTTGCGATGGAGCCGGGACTGGACGCGGACGAGGAGTTTGTCGCGTCCAAAGATTTCGGCTCCTCCAACCGCACGGAAAAAATCACCTTCACGCCCGCGGCTTTGGCGAAATCGAAAAATGCGGTGACGTCGGCTTCAGTTGGAAGGGGAACATTCGGCGCATCCACGGAATTGCCGCCGATGCGCAGGCTTTTCACACCGATGGTTTTGAACAACGTGACCAGCGGTTTGTCGTCGGCGCGGAAGTAGTGAACGCCCTGAGCATCCGGCAGCATCAAACTCGTTTCGTAGCTCAAACCGAGCGCATTTCGGGAAATCTCGGCGCCAGGTTGCGACGTGTTCACGGAAATAACCAGAGGCTCCGCTGCGCTCGCCGAGTGCACGGCGAAAAGGATGGCGACGGAAAGAAAAGCGGCGATCCGTTTTCGCGCGAACAGTTGCATCAAATCGTTCATTCGTTGCGTCTACAATAGCGAGGGAATTGCCGGCGGCGAATAGTAAAAATGCTTTCAGATTGGCGAAAAGTGTCACCTGACACTGCCGCGCTTCGTCCATTCCGATGTGTTTCGCCAAGTCGCGCAAGGCGCCGGGCAAAACGTCGTGACAATCACAATGGCGCGGTCCACGCTATTATTCTTGATACGAAGAAATTTCATGAAAATGCAGACGTTCCAAGAGAAACATCCAAAGCGGATTCAAAATTTGCTCAAATTACTTGCGAAATGCGCGGTCGCTCTGGGCGTGCTGTCGCTGTTTTTTTTGCCAGCTCAAACGAGCGCAAATGTTTCTGTGCTCACCAGTGCATCAAGCGCTGCTGACACCATCACGCTCGTGGGAGCCAAGACCACGGCTACGCTGGTCGTGGATGGCGAAGATTACCCGGTCGTGCAGCTTGCCGCTAATATGTTCGCTGACGACGTTCAGCGCGTGACGGGGCATCGTCTTCCCGTGACGAATGCGGTTGCTGGTTCTTCGCCATTGATCATTGCGGGAACACTCGGCAAGAGCGCGTTGATTGAAAAGTTGGTCGCGGACGGAAAATTGAAGGGCGTCGATAGCATCAAAGATCGTTGGGAAGGCACGCTCCTGGAGATCGTCGATAAACCCCTCCCGAATGTGGACCGCGCGCTGGTGATTGTCGGCAGCGATCGGCGCGGCACGGCGTACGGTTTGATGCAGCTTTCGCAGTTGATTGGCGTCTCGCCCTGGTATTGGTGGGCGGACGTGCCGGTGCGGCACCAGAACACGCTGTCGGTGAAAGTTACCGCGCTGCAGACGGACGCGCCCGCGGTGAAATACCGCGGCATTTTCATCAACGACGAGGACTGGGGCATGAACCAATGGGCATCGAAGACGTTCGATCCGCAGTTTGGAAACATCGGGCCCAGGACTTACGAACGTGTTTTCGAACTGATGCTGCGGCTGCGCCTGAATTATCTTTGGCCGGCCATGCACTCCGTCAGCAAGGAATTCGGGGCCACGCCGGAAAATTATTTGCTGGCCGACAAATATGGAATCGTGGCGGGTTCATCGCACTGCGAGCCGATGCTTTGCAACAACGTGCATTGGCAGGAGAGTGAACAGGGCAAATGGAATTACAGCCTGAATCGCGACACGATTCATTCCTACTGGGAGGACAACGTCAAGGCGCGCGGGTCCGAAGAGGCGGTGTGGACGATCGGCATTCGTGGCATTCACGATGCGGGAATGGAATCGCCGCCGGGTGATGTTCCCGGCCGAATCAATTTGATGACGCAGGTGTTTCACGACCAGCGCGAATTGCTCGACAAGTATGTGGCGAAAACGTGGGGACCGGTTGCCCAATGTTTTGTGCCTTACAAGGAAGTGCTGCCGATTTATGACGCGGGGTTGAAAGTGCCGGACGACGTGACGCTAGTGTGGGTGGATGATAATTTTGGGTATATCCGCCGCCTGAGCAATCTCGCCGAACGCACGCGGTCTGGCGGCGCGGGTATCTATTGGCACCTGTCTTATTATGGCAGCCCACATTCCTACACGTGGATCGATACGACTGCGCCCGGATTGATTTGGGAGGAATTGCACAAGGCGTGGGAAAATGACACGCGCAATCTCTGGGTAATCAACGTCGGAGACCTCAAGCCGATGGAAATCGGCATCGATTATTTTTCGCGGCTCGCGTGGGCGCCGGACGCGCTGCCGTTGGGAGGACAACGGAAATTCTTGTACGATTTCGCCAAGGATACGTTTGGAGAAAAACTGGCGACGCCTATCAGCGCGATGTTGGGAAAACTTTACTGGCTGGGAACAATTCGCAAACCGGAGTTGATGGATCGCAATTGGGCGATTTCTTTGACGCCGGAGCGCGCGAAGCAATTGGCGGCTGAATATCAAATGTTGATCGAGGAAGAACAGTCATTGACGAATCAGATTCCTGTTGAGGCGCGGGATGCTTACACGGAATTGGTGGGCTTTCCGGTGCGCGTTCTCAGCGAATCGGGGCAAATCTTTATGGCGGATCGAAAAATTTGCGGCGGAGAAGATGTTTCCGTGAATGAAAAACAGATTGCCAGCTTGCGCGCAGATTTGGAGGCGCGCGTTGGGAATTACAACACCAATGTCGCCGGCGGAAAATGGAATCGCATGATGCCGGGGCTGGTCACCGGCAAAAACCTGATGGCTTGGAGCAGTCAGGTGCGCTGGCCTTGGGGCGAATCGACGAACGGCCATCCGATTGTTAACCAGCAAAATTCCGAACTGAAGTGGCGTCAGGCCGCGGCTTGGGACCGCACGAGTGCGGCGGGGCAAGCGGGTTGGAGGGCCATTGACGGGCTTGGAACGTCGGGGAATGGCGTGGCTTTGTTACCGGTGGATTTAAAAGCGTCATGGACGGAAACCAATTCCAACGCGCCGACGCTGGAATACGATTTCGACAGCAAGGCCGGCGATGCCGAAGCGTGGGTTGATTTCCTTCCCACCTTTCGCGTTTATCCGGGAATGAAATTGCGTGTGGCGGTGAGCGTGGACCGTGGCGTGCCTCAAGTTTTCGAGGTTCCGGGTTCGAGCGGCGCGGAAAATGAAAATGGCAAAATTCGGACCATGGCGGTGCAGGACAATTACGTGCGGGCGCGCGTGCCGCTGCCGGCTCTGGCTTCAGGCAAACACACCTTTAAAATTCACGCGATGGACCCGGGCGCAGTGGTAGACGGGATACATTTGCCGCAGGGCTGACATTGCTTTCAAGTTTCCGCGTCGGTGCTGATCGATGCGAATCACGGCGATGTCTTTTTTCAAATTTACCACCGTGACCAACCGACGACACTACTTGGCGCGAAGCAATTCAACCGCCGCGGCTATGTCCTTGTCACCATGTCCCGCCGCCATTGCTTTTTGAAACGTATCGAGCGCCGCCGCAGCAGTCGTCAGGTGCAACGAAAGTTTGTCCGCTTCCTGGATTGAATAGTTGAGGTCCTTCGCCATCAGGCGCAAAAGAAAATTGGGCGTGTAATCCGCGGCGGTCATTCGCGCTGAGACGGTTTTCACGAGTGGACTGCCCGGCGCGCCGTTCGTGAGGACTTCCAACGCGCGCGCGCGGTCAAGGCCGCTACGTTCGATCATCGCGAGGGCTTCCGCAATCGCAATGATCTGCACACCGCAAACAAAATTGTTGATCAGCTTAATCATTGCCCCACTGCCGACCGGACCGATGGGCGTGATCGATTTGCTCATCGCGGCGAGCACGGGTCGCGCCTTTTCCAGTGTGGCCGGGGAGCCGCCTACGAGAAAATTTAGTTCACCCGACGCAGCCTGCGCTTTGCTGCCGGTCACGGGCGTATCGAGAAACTCACATTGGCGCGCTTCCACAGCGGTGGCGAGTTCACGCGCCCAGCCGACACTGATCGTGCTCGAATCGATACAGACCGTCCCGGGCTTCACTGCAGACAACGCGCCATTGTCGCCAAGCCACATGGATCGCGAGGCAGTGTCATCCGCGACCATGCACATCACCACGTCCGCGCCGGAGGCGGCATCGCGTGGGGAGGCCGCCACGCGCGCGCCGGCTTCGGCAAAGCCTTCGGCTTTTTTTGCATTTCTGTTGTAGACCACCAGGGGAAATCCGTTGGCGGCCAACCGCCGCGCCATGCCCGAGCCCATGATGCCCAGCCCTAAAAATCCAATGCGAAATTTGCTCATATTCAATCAACCAAAAGATTCGACTGTGATCAATGTGTCCTGACGATCGGCAATGCGCAAAAAATTTCGCAACGGGCGGCCGAAATTCTTGAACGCCACCTCCATACGATCCCCGTTTTCCAGCAAAACACCCGCGCCAAAGCTCAGGCTGCAGGCGCCGAAATAATGCACGTGCACATCGCCCGGGCGCCGATGCACTTCAAATTTGAAATGATGATGCTCGATGTTTGCGAGGCCATGGCACATCTCTTTTTCGCCGGTCAAAATTTCCTGTGACCAAATGATCTTTCCGCCGCGTTCGATTTTCACCATGCCCGGGACCGATTGAAAATCCGGATCAATCACCAACTCCGGACCAAGCGCGCACGTGCGCAGCTTCGAGCCGGCGAGATTGAGATAATTTTTCTTCTCAAATTTATGATCGGAAAATTCGTTGCCGATGGCCATGCCGATGCGGCGAGGCGTACCGTTCGCGCCGATGAAATAGACACCCGCAATCTCCGCCTCCTCGCCGCCATCTTCCGCATAGGAAGGCACATCGAGCGATTCGTTATGCGCGCGTAACATCGTCGCGTTGCCTTTGTAAAACCATTCCGGCGAAATGCCGATCTTTCCGGGCGCAGGTTTGCCGCCTTCCACGCCCCACTTGAAAATTTTCATGCTGTCATTCAGCTCGGCTTCGCCCGCGCTGTGCATCGCCTGGCGATTTTTCGCGCTGCCGAGATGCGTCAGCCCGGTGCCGGAAATGAGGCAACGCGCGGGCTCCCGCGGATGATCAATCGGCGGCAGCAATTTCCACGCGTTCCTGCCGCTGTAAACCGCATCGTAATCCACCGTCTCATCCGTCAACGATTCGCGAATCAACTGCGAAAGCGAAATCCGCTTCGAATCTGCCGCAACTGCGAGATCGTAGACCGAGTTGACGCCCGCGATCAATTTCAAGTGCGGCTCCTCGACCAGCGCCACGCGCCGGTTGGCGCCATTTTGAATTTGGACTAAGCGCATCATTCAGTGATTTTGAATTTTTTCAACGCCGGTTCATCCACCGTCAAGCCGAGGCCGGGAGTTTTTTCATCGAGATCGATGTAGCCCTTCGTCGGCGTCGGCTCGCCCTTGAAGATATACCAGAAGAGCTCGTTGCCGACTTCGACATCGACCGGCGGGAAAAATTCCGCCATCGGCGAATTCAGGCTGGCCATGACGATATGATAATTGTGCATCTGCCCCGCGTGCGGAATCACCGGAATGGAATGCGCCTCGGCGAGCGCGGAGATCTTACGGGCCTGCGTGATACCGCCGACGCGGTTGGTGTCGAACTGAATGTAATCCACCGCCCGCGCCTCGATGAGCTGGCGGAAACCGTAAATCGTATGCTCGTGTTCGCCGCCCGCAATTGGGATGCGGCCAAAGCGCTTCAATTCCGCGTAGCCGTGAATGTCGTCGGGAATCACTGCTTCCTCCAGCCAGCGCAGATTATATTTTTCCAGCAGCGGAATCATGCGCTTGGCGTAATCGAGATTCCAGCCCATGTAGGCGTCGGCCATGATATCCACGCCGTCGCCCACGGTTTCGCGCACGGTGCGGACCAGCGCCACGTTTTTCTGCATGCCCTCCGGGCCGTCCGTCGGGCCCCAGCCGAAGCGCAACTTCATCGCCTGGTAACCTTGCTTTTTATATTTGGTTGCCTCGGATGCGAGTTCCTTGAGCGGAGTTGAATAAAGCCGGCTCGCGTAAACGGGAATCTTCGGCTTCGTGCGCCCGCCGAGCAGGCGATACACCGGTTGTTTCGCCGATTTGCCGAGCAAATCCCACAGCGCGATATCCACGGCGCTGATGGCCACCATCGCGATGCCTTTGCGGCCAAACGCCATCGTTTTGCGATACATGTGTTGCCAGAGAAATTCGGTGTCCCACGGATCCGCGCCGATCAGCAACGGCTTGAGATACGAATCGATCACTTGCTTCGTCACGAGCGGCGAGAGCGCGGCGTTGCCGATGCCCACGAGCCCGTTATCGGTGAAAATTTCCACCAGCAGCCAGCCGTGAAACGTGAACGTGCCCATGGTGGCTTTGGTGAGCATGGGCGAAACGGCGTCCATCGGATTGGTGCAAAAATGCGGCGGCAGCGGAACGGTCTTGCCCGTCCATTGAATGGCGCGGGTGCGGATTTCGGTGATTTTCATTTGGGTTTGTTGGTTGAAAACGTCAGCGGAGAATTTCGCCTTTGGTCACGTCGCCGGGAACATCCAGCAGTTGAACCTGGTTGATGGTTTTGAAATGCGTGTGGTCGGCGAATTCCCACACAACCTTTTTGTCCGGCGTGATTTCAAAAAAGTGCGGCTGCGCGTCGCCGACATGGCCGTGGCCAAGCCAGTTGCAGAAAACCGTGTTGCCATTCGGCAAACGCTGGCAGCCAGCCACCAGCCGGAGCGGGTTGCCGGGAAGATCGTTTTCGTTCAATTCCCAAACCACCTTTTCGCTCGCATCCAGTTCGACGATTTTGTGGCCGTCGCCGCAATCAACGAGCAAATGGCCGCCGGGCAACGGCACCACCTCATGCACGTCGCCGGGAACTTTGATGCGGCGCAGAGATTTCCCATCGGCATCCAGTTCCTCCACGACGTGTTCGCCCTTGCGGGAAACAAAATAATGTCCGTCCTGCGTTTTGCGCACGCCGCGAAATTGATCATGCAATCTGATATTCGCCGGCGGCGGCGTGAGTTTGATTTCCTTCGCGATTTTTCCGTCGCGGCCAACTTCCACGATTCGGCTCGGACCGCATTCAACAACCAGCACGCGGCCATCCGGCAGCGGTTGGCAGGCGTGGACTTCGGTGTTCGTGCCCGATTTATATTCCCAGGCGATTTTTTTGTCCGGCGTCATTTCGAGCGCGCCGTGAACGTGGCAGAAAAGATAATTGCCGTTCGGCAGCTTCCAGCAATCCTGCGGCGCGCCGCAATCGTATTCCCATTCGATTTTTCCGTCGGCCGACACCACCGCCACTTTGCCCGCGTAGGAATCGGCGCAAATAAACGGATGCTGTGCGCGAGCGGGTAATGCGACTGCGACCAGCAGGCACGAAAACCAAAGAATTTTTTTTAGGTTCATGTATTGGACGCGATTGGGCTGAGTGTCATCGTTGATTCAAGGAATGAGATATTGCGGTTTCAGCGGCAAAGGTTTCAAGGTGCGCACAATCACCAGGATCAGCAAAAATGCCAGAATGTGCAGCGAGCCGGCGGTGATGAGTATGGGCGTATAACTGAATCCGTGGTCCAGCAGGTAGCCGGCGATCTTGCCCAGCACGACCCCACCGAGCGCGCCGCCCAATCCGACAAATCCCGCCACCGTGCCGAGCGCGTGCCTCGGAAAAAGATCGGTGGGCAGAATCATGACGAGCGTGGACCAGGATTGCTGGCCGAAGAACGCGACACTGAACAGAAAAATCACCCACGGCACGGAAACGTACGGCACCAGCATCACGCAGGGCATCAAGGCCGCGCTCGCGCCCAGGGCGATTTTTCGGGAGGCGTTGACGGAATACCCGCGCTGCAATAGCCGGCTGGAAAGTCCGCCGCCAACGAGACAGCCGAGTCCGGCTGCGGCAAAGGGAATCCAGGCGACGGAGCCGACCGCCTTTATATCGAAGCCCCGCGCGTCCAGCAAATATTTTGGCAGCCAGAACATATAGAAATACCACGCGGCATCCGAAAGAAATTTTGCGCCGACCACGCCCCAGGTTTCCGGGAAGCGCAACAATTCGAGCATGGGAATTTTTGGCGGAGGTGCGTCCGTTTTTTCCATGACCGACTGGAGATGTTCGCGTTCCGCCTCGCTAAGATATCGATGTTGCGCGGGCGGAAAATAAGAGCGCCACCACCAAATCGTCCACAGCAATCCGGCCGCGCCCGTGATGAAAAACACCCAACGCCACGAGGACACGCCAAACCAGCCGGTGTGCAGAATGATCCAGGCAATGATCGGCGGCGCCGCGATGCCGCCCACGCCGGTGCCACCATTGATGATGCCCATCGCGGTTGCGCGTTCGTTCACCGGAAACCATTCGGCGACCACGCGCGTGGCTGCCGGAAAGCCTCCGCCTTCGCCGATGCCGAGCAGCAATCGGCTCGCAGCCAGCGCGATCACGCCTCCGGCAAAACCGTGGCTCGCGCAGGCCAGCGACCAGAACACCATGATGATGAGAAATCCGCGGCGGGTTCCCAGCACGTCCATCAAACGCCCGCCGCCGACATACATCAGGCCGTAAGTGATCAGAAAAGCGGAATCGAGCGTCGCTTTGATTGAATTGGAAATGTGAATTTCCTTGCCAATTTCTCCGATGGCAACCGGAAATGTCTGCCGGTCCAAATAGCTGATCGCAATCGCCGCACTCACCAGGAACGCGATGCGCCAGCGCAAGGCTGGCATCGCCGTCGTTTTCGTCGGGGATGGCGCGTACGAAATCATGAATGGTCACGACATGAAAATAACTGATGTATCAGTAATGAGGAGGGCGCAAAGAGTCAAGCGTTCAACGGGCGTTCGATGGCATCTCCTTGACACGGTTCCAATAAGCCGGGAAAATCCAACTGATATTTCAATATGAAGCGCACGCATCCAGAGACTGCAAACGGCCATTCCGCCGGTGCGCATTTGTTGCCGGAACATTTCGCAGCCCGGATGTCTGATGCTTCCGCGACGCCGCCCGCACGAGTCGATTCGCTCGCCGGACGCGCGTATGTGGAAATTCGCGACAAAATTCTGAAAGGAGATTTGGCGGTCGGCGAAGCGCTCTCGCGGCGAAAGCTCGCGTCCGAATTGGGCATCAGCGTTCCGCCCATCACCGAGGCCTTGCAACGATTGGAGCGGGAGGGATTGCTGGAAAGCAAACCGCGCGTCGGCACGCGCGTGCGCGTGCCGACACCGCAGGACGTGGAGGATCGCAGCCTTGTGCGCGAGGCGCTGGAGACGCAGGCCGCCCGGCTCTTTGCGGAACGCGCCACGGTCGCCGAGAAAAAAGCGCTGCAACGCATGGGCCGCGAAGTGGACCAGCTGTATGCCTCGTGCGAAACGGCTTCCGATAAAAATTTTCTTTTCCTGGTCAACACCTATCACATGAGCCTGCACATGCGCATCGCGGAATGCGCGCGCTGCCATGCTCTGCGCGATGCCATCGAAAAAGAGCAGGTCCTTATCTTCAATTGCGTTTACGACACGGCGGTCCGGCGGCGCAACCTGGCCTCCGATCATCACGCGCGGTTGACCGCTGCGCTCGCGCGCGGCACTCCCGCGCAGGCGGACGCCGCCATGCGCCAGCATATTCGCACCGGATTGCAGGAAGTGCTGAAAGGGCTGGAACTTCTCGACCGCAAACGCTCAGGCTGGCGGCACAAAAAGCGCGCGTGATTTTGCCGGCGAGTCGGTTTCGTTGGTTTATGGATCGGCGCGTGTGGCGGACGATTATTTCTCCTCTTCGCGCTCGGGCTTGAGGTCCATGTAGGTCGGAAGGTTGGGATTGGTGAACGTCAATTTTCGGTCGACGACTTTCAGTTCGGTCACGTTGATAAAAATTCCGTCGCGTTCCGGGCGCGGAATTCCCGGCGCATTCGTGAACGCGACGCTGTTGGTGGACTCGGGATTGATCGCCCAATGCACGTTTCCGACGGCCTGCCCGCCAAAATAAAACCACCACGCGCGCCCGCCGCTGATCACGACATCGCCGTGGCTCCCGTAAAGCGTGCTGTCCTGCGGCGTCCAATGTGTGCCATCGTCCGACGACCAAATCGCCTGGCCCCAGGGCCGATCGGTGTCCGCCAGCAACCAGTATTTTCCCTGCCAATGAAAACATTTCTCGCCCTCCCCATTGCGATCCGTGACTGCGTTGCCCTTGGCCTCCCATTGATAGAGGTCGGGGCTGTCGGCGTAACAAACATTGCGCGGCCGGGCTTCATCCTTGAAAAACATTCGCCAGGTCCCGTCCGGTAATTGAATCACGCACGGGTCAATCACCTTCTCGGATTTGAGATCGATTTTGCCGACCGTGTCCCACTTGATTCCGTTCGTGCTCGTGAGGTGGCCGATTTCGCGCGGATGATTCCAGTTGTTGAAAATTCCCGGCACAAACGCGAGGAACATGTGGTATTTGCCGTTCGCCCAAATCACTTCCGGCGCCCAATACGTGTAATTGGTCGGATACTCGTCCTGTTTGTAAGTGATGTCGGCGACGCCAATATATTTCCACGTCGCGCCGCCGTCCTCGGACGCCGCGATGCCAATTTTCGTGCCGTGAATCAACGGAATACCCGCGCCGCGCCGCTGCGTGTAATACATCAGCCACCGATGCGACTCGGCGTTGTAGGTGAAAACAGGATCCGTTGGATGATCGAACACCGGGTCGCGATACAGCGGTTTCGGCGCGATTTTTCCCGCCGGCGGAGTGTTCGTTTCGGCGCCGCGGCCGTTCATGGCGATGAAAACGCAGAACGCGAGAAGGATAACCTGTTTCATTCTTAATTTTTATTCTTTGCGAAAACGGCGGGCGCAACGGCCCGCCGTTTTGGAACTGCGAATCAGTGGGTTGAATTGGTGGAAGAACCCGAAGCCGGCGCAGTGGCGGACGGCACAACTTTGCGTTTCGCCACAAAATCTTCATTCGCCAAATCCTCGCCCACTTTGCGGTGGAACGCGATTTCGTCGCCCTTGATCTTGCCGGTGTATTCGATGCGAATGTCGTTATCGCCAAACTTGAGCGGCTCCACGAAGCTCACGGTATCACCAGAAAGCTTGCCCTCCGTTAACTCGGTCTCGCGCTTTTCACCGTTAATGTCAGCGTTTGCCTTGCCGGTCAATTTGCCGTCGGCCACTTTGAGCGTGTAGTCATATTTTTGCATGCCGATTTGCGTGTCGAACTCGGCGTGCCAGACGCCGGAGATATCCTTCGACTCTGCGCTGGCATTGGCGGTCACCGCAGCCGCTGCCTCCACGCGCTTCGCGGGGAAATCCACCGAGCCGAAATCGCCGACCTTGCGCGTGAACTGAATCTTGTCCGCGCTGACCTTGCCGGTGTAGTCGATGCGGATCGGGTCGTTGTCCGGGATTTGGCGCATCTCGGCAAACGTCAAAGTGTCGCCGTCGAGTTTGACTTCAATGAAATCGACATGTCGCTTTCCCTGGTCCGACTCGGCCTCGGCTTCGGCTTTGAGCTTGTCGCCAGCCGTTTCGAATTTGAAGGTGTATTTCTGATGGCCGACTTGCGATTCAAATTCGCCGGCCCACTTTCCTGCGACATCCGCCGCCCGCGCCGACCACGTCAGTCCGGCTACTATCACCGCCAGAATCAAGTTTTGTGTTTTCATTTTGGATCTCCGTGCAATGAACAGCTTATTGTTAGTTTCGGTGAGAATTGAAATGTCTCAGGGGTGACATTGAGGAAATCGTCGTTGCTTTTGCTCGGCGGAGCAACCCAAAACCAAGGCACAATTGATGAGAACCTTTCGTTAAGGAGCGGCCTTTTTCCAATCCGGGTCGCGGGAGGCCGGCGGCAGCCAAGGGAGGAGTCTGCAGGCAGGACAAGGTTGTTTTTATTTTTTAAGTGGGATTTAGTGGGATCTGGTGGTATTGCATTGGAAATCAATATGTTCTGAGGGTGGTTTCGGTCTGAAAATGCTGTTGGGATGTGACAGCTTTCCTGGTGAAGTTCAAGTTTCTTCATTCCCGTTTCCATTTTCCTTTGCCCTTCCTTTCTCGCTTTTGGTTATAGCATGGCTGTCAAATTTTGTGGTGTCAGGCAAATCCCTTTCATAATGCCGAGTAACGATGCGGCAAGGGATCGGGATTCTGTCGTCCCGGACGGGACTTGGGGGCCAAGATAATCGCGTTCCCACCGATAAATCGGTGGGCTATTTTCTTTCGCCGCTGCGCGGGTTCCAAATGATTTTTAACTCAGGAGACTAGCGCAACCGCCGGAACGTATTGGGCGACACGCCGAGCACATTCTTAAACGCGCGGGAGAAATGAAATTGATCGCGGAAGCCGGCGCGTTCGGCCACTTGCTTCACCAGCGCGCCGGGTTGTTCCAGCCACTCCGCCGCCAGGTTCATTTTCAAGCGCATCAAAAATCTATATGGACTCTGGTGGTCGTAACGCTGGAACAACCGGCACAAGTAGGCGGCGTCGAGATGACATTCAGAGGCAATCTGGTCGAGCGTCTTGAGTCGTGGGAAATTCTCTTCAATGTGTTTGCGGCAGTTTTGGTAGCTCAATAACGCGAGAGTCTCACTGGTCCAGTGAGGGATTTTCGATTCCGCAATGCGCATCGCCACGCATTCCAAAAGTGTTGCGCACAATTCGTTTGCTCCGGGACGGCCACGTCGAGCGCAGTGGATCAGTTCATCGAACAGGTTCTGCAGTTCGTGCGGCAAGGCCAGTTGCGCCACGCTTCCGGGTGGCAGTCGGCACGTGCGCAAAATGGCCTTTGATTGCAGCCCTGAGAAATTTAAGAAATATTTTGAAGGCGCCGCTTCCGGGTCCGCGGAGATGGTATGCGGGATACCCGGCCCGTAGGAAAATACCATGCCCGGCTTCAGTTCATACGACCGATGCTTCAAGCGGAGCGTGCCGGTGCCGCGAATGACATATTCGATGGCAAAAAACGGAAACGTGGGCCGTTGAATCCGGTAATCAGGAAGACAATGCTCGAATCCGCCGCTGACAACCGACAAGGGGATTTTTTTCGCCGGCGTGAGGTTCAGGTAAAAACGTCTTGCTTCCGAGACCTGCCGCGAGAAGAATTGCGGCGTGGTGTTGTTGGCAGCCGGTTTTGGTCTTTTGGCTTCGTTCATAAAAAGTCAAAAAACGTCATGCGATGGAAAACTATCGTCATTCCTTCCGTCGCTGTCTAGTGTAATGTAGTGCGACAATTTTTACGTTTATGAGTATTGAAAAGAAACGAACAGTTGAAAAAGATCCGCCCTTGAAAAAGAGCGACCTCATCGTAATCACCGGCGGTGGTGGATTTATCGGCGGCAACCTCGCCGCTTACTTCCGGAAGAAAGGCTTCACCAACATTCGTGCCGTGGACAAAAAGCCATTGTATGAGTGGTATCTCCACGTTCCCGGGGTGCAGAATGTTTGCCTGGACGTCAGCGACGATGAGAACTGCCGTCGCGTTTGCGAAGGCGCGGTGGAGGTTTACAATCTCGCCGCCGACATGGGCGGCATGGGTTTCATCGAGCGCTTCCGCGTCGAGTGTCTGCGCTCGATTCTGATCAACACGCACATGGTTGAAGCCGCGTATCGTGCGGGCGCGCGCCGTTATTTCTTTTCCAGTTCGGCTTGCGCTTACAACACGACACTCCAGCAGGACCCGAATGTTCGCGCGTTGAAGGAATCCGATGCCTACCCGGCGATGGCTGAGCGCGGTTACGGTTGGGAAAAATTGATGTCGGAAATGTTCTGCCAGGAATACTGGGCTGAGCGCGGCATGAAAACGTTCATTGCTCGTTTCCACAACGTCTACGGCCCGCACGGCACGTGGGATGGCGGCCGCGAAAAAGCTCCCGCCGCTTTGTCGCGCAAGGTCATCACGGCGATGGATACCGGTAAAAAGGACATCATGATTTGGGGCGATGGCCACCAGACGCGCAGCTTCATGTATATCGACGATTGCGTGAAAGGCATCGACCTGATCACGCATTGCGATGAATTGATCGCGACGCCGATCAACCTCGGTTCCAGCGAACTCGTTTCGATCAACGAATTATTGTCGCGCATCGAGAAAATTGCCGGCGTCAAAATGAATCGCAAATACGACCTGACCGCGCCGCAGGGTGTGGCGGGACGCAATTCCGACAACACGTTCATCAAGGAAGTCCTGAAATGGGAACCGTCCACGCCGCTGAACAAGGGCCTGGCGGTGACTTTCAAATGGATCAAAGAGCAATATAACAAACGCAAACAGGGCATGCGGGTGGGCGTCGGTTGATGAAACGCAGCGCGCCCAGCCCGGTGGCCAAACTCCTTGGCGCCATTCCCAATCGCCTGCAACTCGCGGGCGGTTGGATCGATCAGCCGTTTGTGTCCCGGCACAACCCGGAGCCGGTTGGTTCGATGGTTGTGGTGCAGATCGAGCCCGATTTTCGGCCGATGGACCGGTCGGGCATCGCCAGCGGCACGCGCGCGATTGCGATGAAGCTGTGGAAGGGCAGGGTGCCCAGGCGCCCGCTTGCGGAATTGGTCCGCGAACTTTACGCGGTTGAAAACAAGGGCAAGGCGCAACCCAGCGGCTCGCAGGATATGATCGGCATCGTGTATCCCGGCATCAATCGGCTCGACTACGACTTTAAAACTTCCGGCGGCGTGTTTCCTGCGCACATCGAGTCCTGCAACAAAACGAAAGTTGCGCGCTGGCTTGAAAAAGTTTTGTATTTGATTGCTGTCGAGCCACGCCCGGACGGCTACAGCCCGCTCGGTGTGAAAAATCTCAAGCCGGAATGGGTCGCGCGGCTGGGCCGATCGGGCAGGGATTGTTACGACGCCATCGTCAGTAGGGATGCAAACGCACTGGGCGCATCGTTCAATGCCAATATGAAGTGTTGGGAAGCGCTCCTGCCCCACGTCGTGCGTCATCCGTCGATCCGATTTGATTTGATGCCGCTCTTGAAGGCGTATCAACAGCAATACGCCGGAGCGATGTATTCCGGTTGCGGCGGCGGCTATTTGCTGGTGGTTTCCGAAGATAAGCCGGTGCCGGGCGGTTTCCAAGTGCGCGTGCGCGCCGCTTCCAAATGAGCTCTGAAAAAAAAATTGTGGTTTCGGGTGGGTTTGACGACGTTCGCTCGCGCGATCTGCGTTTTCTACAGGAAGCCTCCAGGCTCGGCGAAGTAACGGTGTTGCTGTGGCCTGATAAGAGAATCGAGAAAGTCAGGGGCAAAGGGCCGAAATTTCCCTTCGCGGAACGGATGTATTTTCTGAAAGCGGTCCGCTATGTCACTCGCGTGGTTGAACTCAATCTCCCGACGGCGCTGGACGAGTTGCCGCCCTTTTTTCGCGCGGATGTCTGGGTTGAACTCGAGGGAGCCGCAAGTCGAGGGACTCCGGAATTTTGCCGGCGGAAGCGCATTTCGTATCACCTGGTAAAGAAAGAGGAATTGAGCGGATTTCCCGAACCTCCGCCCATGCCCGGAGCGCCCGACCGCAAAAAAATTGTCGCCACCGGCTGCTACGATTGGTTCCATTCCGGCCACGTCCGCTTTTGCGAAGAGGTTTCCAGTTACGGCGATCTTTACGTGATTGTCGGCCACGACGCGAACATCCGCCTGCTGAAAGGCGAGGGCCACCCGCTGCTTTCCCAGGATGAGCGCCGCTATGTCGTCGGCTCCATCAAATACGTGAAGCAAGCATTGATCTCCACCGGCGACGGCTGGCTCGATGCGGATCCGGAAATCAAGCGCCTGAAGCCGGATATCTACGCCGTAAACGAAGACGGCGATAAAGGCGGCAAGCGCGAATACTGCGAGAAAAACGGCATCGAATACCTCGTGCTCAAGCGCACACCCGCGCCGGGCTTGCCGAAACGCAGCAGCACGGATTTGCGCGGGTTTTAACGTGCGGGATTCTGGGCGCCGACCGCAAAGGTGGATTGTATTATGCGGATTGTCTTATGACATTTATCAGGGGTGTGCGGGCAAATGTTCTATTTATTTCGTTAGCTCAGGGAAGTAGGATCAACGCATCAGAAACGAGCATAGTTTGTAGACCTGGATATGAAAACTGCTTCCCAAACTCACAACAATCGCGGTTTCACATTGATTGAACTCTTGGTGGTAATTGCGATCATCGCCATTCTCGCCGCAATGCTGTTGCCCGCATTATCCCGGGCCAAGAGCCGGGCTCTCGCGGTGAACGACATTAACAATTGCAAACAAACCATGCTGGCGATGTCGATGTACGTCATGGATAATCAGGATTTTTTGCCTGCTCCCGGTTGGGGCACGGCGGACGACTGTTGGGCGGCGAGCAAGAACATTGGTCCCGCTAGGTCCGGTAGGCAGCGCTACGGCGTATCAAACCACGTATAACTCGCAAATTCGGTATTTCACCGGGATTGGTCTCACCCCCGCCGCTCCGGGATTGCTTTATCAATACCTCAAATCACCGGCGATACTTTTGTGTCCGCAGGACATTCCGGACGCTACGGTCTGGACCAAGCGCAACATATTTATAACGAGCTACGTGTGGAACGGAGCCATCATTGCCTACAACGAAAATGGAAACCCGCCAGGGAGGGCGCTCAAGTTAAGCAAATTCAAAGGAAGCAACATTTTGCAATGGGAGAACAATGAGAAAGGTCCCGGCGGAGGGAATTGGAATGATTTCTCGAGCTATCCCCTGGAAGCACCTGGTAATGGCGGGGCCGGAAGTACTGTAGCCGACATCACGTTTTCACAACGGCACGGCAAAGACGCGCAGATTGGAAGATTGGATGGGGGCGCAGCGCGAATCACATACACCGAAATGGTGGGAATGGCGTTGAACACTTCCTCCAAAAATGACCTCTGGTGCAATCCGAACTCTCCCAATGGGCACTGATAGACTGGGGGAAACAACCCAGCCCTTTTTTTGAATGCAGACTGGACAGCGGAAATGTTTCCGCTATTGTCAGTTCCGTAAGCCATTTACACGAAAGAAAACTTTATGCAGAACGAACAAATCGAAGTTTGGACCACGCCTGATTTTGAAGCCATTCCCACGAACATGGAATGCACCGCGTATTCCGAAACGCTCTAAGCGTTTTTTCCAATAACAAATTCATCTGCGATCGGCGCTTACGCGCTGATCGCTTTTTTTTGCCATACTAAATCCCGCCGTTCTGCCGAAAGATCAGTTCCGAAGAAGCCCCGCCGTTTTGGCTCGCCTCCACAAACTCCGTGAGAGTTTTTCGATGAGGTGAAAATTCGCACGCCGGATCTGTCACGCCGGCGTCGCCGGTGATCAGCGCCGCCTGGCAACGGCAGCCGCCAAAATCCACTTCCCGGAATTCGCAATCATGGCACGGCTCGGGCAGCCATTCCGTTCCGCGAAAGCGATTGAACGCCTCCGATTCCTGCCAGATCCATGCCAGTGATTTTTCGCGCACATTGTCGAAGCGCAGCGATTTGATTTCGTGCGCCGTGGGGCAGGGCAGTACTTCGCCGGCGGGATTGATGGTCAGGTATTTTTGCCCCCAGCCGTTCATGCACGGTTTCGGGCGGTCGCTGTAATAATCCGGCACCACGAACAAAAGCTCCATTTTGCCGAGCAATCGTTTTTTCGCGGCGGTCGCGATCGGTACCGCTCGCTCGATTTGCTCACGCGTCGGCAACAGCGTCGCGCGATTCTTGAACGCCCAGCCGTAATACTGCGTGTTCGCCAACTCCAACCGTTCCGCGCTCAATCGCTCCGCCAGCGCAATGATTTGTTCCAGTCGCTCGATATTTGCTCGGTGCAACACAACGTTCACCGTCAGCGGCAAGCCGGACTCGCGGACCATCTGCGCGGCTTTCAATTTTATCGCATGCGCCGAAACGCCCGCGATGCGGTCCGCCAGCGATTCTTCATCCGATTGAAAACTGATTTGAATGCTGTCCAATCCCGCGCGCTTCAAATCCTGCAATCGCTGTGGATTCAATCCCAGCGAACTGGTGATGAGATTCGGATAAAGCCCCGCCTCGCGCGCCGCGGCCACGAGTTGCGCCAGATCCTGCCGTTGCAGCGGTTCACCGCCGGAAAAACCCACGTGCAACACGCCCAAATCCGCCGCCTCATCCAGAACGCGCCTCCAATCGTCCGTCGTCAACTCGCTTGCCTGCGACGCGAGTTGAAGCGGATTCGAGCAATAAGGGCAATGCAGCGGGCAACGATGCGTGATTTCCGCCAGCAAACTGAATGGTCTGGGAACGGTGCGGCTCATTTATCGGCACATCTCCAATAAATTCCGCTCGCGCAGACGATTCAAATATTCCGCCACCTGCGGCGAAATTTGCGTCGCTGGAATTTTGTATCGCGCCGCCAGCTTCGCGACGATTTCCTGAAACGTGCTCTCGCCGGTGCAAAGCGAAACGATCGCGTGGCCGGTCGGGTTCAGCATCAGCACGCCTTCCGGATACAGCACGATCGGTTTGCCCGTCACTTTGTCGGTTTGCACGCGCGCGCGGGAGGAGAGCTTCGGGCGCATTTCGGAAGACGGCAGTTGCATCGATGCTCCCACATTAACGCGCCGGATAACCCGCCGCAATCGAATCCAGCATCGTCCAGAGCACATCGCATTTGAACGACAGCGCGCGCACGGCTTCCTCCTGCAGCGCGCGCGTGTTGCAATACGTGATCGTCAGTCGCAGCCCCTCCTCGGAATCCGTCCGCGCCTGCGTGACGCGCCGTTTGAAATAATCAAAACCCCACGGCTTCACCCAGGTGTAATATTTTTCAAACGCCGCCAGCCGCGTCGCCATCAAATCCGGCGCGAATAATTCCGTCAGCGACGATGAAATCGCGACCGGCCACGGTTTCGTGCGCGCGAAATTCACGTAGGCATCCACCGAAAAACGCACGCCCGGCAGCACGTGGCGTTCATCGAGAATTTCCTCGCGCGTCATGCCGCACGCTTCGGCCAGCTTCAACCACGCCTCAATCCCGCCTTCGTCCCTCTCGCATGCCGTCATGATCCGTGATGCGATGCAGCCACATCCGGCGCACCTCGCGGAATCGGGCAAGTTGGAAATAATCGCCGCGTCCTTGATCGGAATGTTGCGCTGGTAATAAAACCGGTTCGCCACCCAGCCGCGAATCGCCTCGGGCTGAAGTTTGCCTTCGTTCATCAGGACGTGAAACGGATGCTTGTGATGATACGATTTCGTGCCCACGGCGCGCAGGCGTTCGGTAAATGTCTTTTCGTCCAATAATTCGTGTTTCCATTTTAAATTTCAATTTCCATCCCATCGCGACCGACCGCGCAACCGGCGGCCTTCACCGCCGCGCGCTTCGGCCGAATCCTCGATCAATATCGGATTGGTATTGTTAATATGGGTGTAAATCTTGTGCCGAACCTCAGTTCCGCAAGCACCTTTAAACTGCCTGCCGCTCCGGAAATTGGCGCGTGCCCCATGTCCGCCGCCGCGAGATTCCCCAACCCCTGGTCGCGCATTTCGGTTTCCGACCAAAATGTGCCGTCAAACAACAACGCATCGCATTCCGGCAACCACTGCAAAATCGTTTCGATTCAATTCTCCCACATCCGGCAAAAACAACAACCGCCCGCCGGTTTTTTTATCCGTGATCTGATATCCAACAACATTTCCCTCGCGATCGGTTTTCACCTTCATGAAACGCGGTGGTTTGCCAGGCAGCGGAATCGCCTCATACATCAATCCGCTCGGCGAACCATCCCGACGCAATAGCGGCGCGGGCGTCGCTGAAGGCTCAATCCATTCCGTGCCACAAAAAGATTCCAGCACCGATTGAAAGGAAATCCCTTCGGTCAGCGCGCGGCGCACATTCGCCGTCGCGTGAACGCGCAATTTTTCTCCCTCGCGCAACAAGCATTAATCCGAGCGTGTGATCCAAGTCCGCATTCGTGAGCAGCACCGCCTTCGATGGGCGAATTGCGCGGACTGCCGGCCAGCGGTTGCAACGGACGAAAACTTTCGATCTGCGCGCGAATGTCCGGCGAGGCATTCAGCAGAAACCAACTCCGCCCGTCGGCGCTGATCGCCACCGACGATTGCGTGCGCGGCCGCACGCGGCCCGTTCCAGCGCGAGCCTCGCGGCAGACCGCGCAATTGCAATTCCATTGCGGCACGCCGCCACCGGCCGCCGTGCCGAGCAAGTGTATTTGCATCCGCCCAATTTATTGCCTCGCGCGCCCCGCCGACAATCCCTTTCGGGTGCAAATCAGAAGTTTTCATCGCGACAAGAATGCAAAACTCAATTTTTCTCCACAACCTCATTACCCGTATGATGACGCGAAAACGTTGGATTCGACTATGTGGAAACGAATGCTCCGAACAACGCGGTTTCCGGCAAATTCCGGAACTCGGCGAGGGCGCTACCTTTCTCCGGAAATGGGGCTTCATCGGCATTCTCATCGGCATCGGCGCGGGCCTGGGGGCGTTGGTGCTCACTTGGTTCATCGGTGTCGTGAACCATTTCGTGCTCGGCACCATCGTCGGCTACACGCCGCCGCTTCCCGGGCGGTGAAGGCGGCACGGACGATTATACGTTTCACATGGCCCGCAGGTGGGCGCTGCCGCTCGTGACCACCGGCGATCGGATTAGTCGGCGGACTACTCACCTGGAAATTTGCTCCGACCACCGCCGGCATCGGCACCAACGCCGCCATCCGCGCATTTCACAAGAATGAAAAAATTAAATTCCACATCTCGATTTTCAAACTGATCACGTCCGCCATCACGATCGGCGGGGGACTGACTTCGGGCCGCGAAGGTCCCATCGCCCAAATCGGCGCCGCCACCGGCGCCAGCATTGCCGACCTGCTCAAATTGACCGCGCGCGAACGCAACATTGCGCTGGCCGCCGGACTGGGCGCCGGCATCGCCGCGATTTTCAAAGCGCCGCTGGCGGGCGCGATCATCGCCGCGGAAATTTTTTACAAGGAAGATTTCGAAGTGGAAGCGCTGGTGCCCGGCTTGGTGGCTTCCGTCATCGGTTACACCATCGTCGGTGCGGTGACCGGATTTCAACCCGTGTTCACCGCCGCCGTGACAAATCGACGCAATTCGACCATCCGTTTTCACTGGTTCTGTTCGCGTTGCTGGGGGTAGGTTGCGCATTGCTGGCGCGGTTTCTGTTCGCCGTCTTTTTTCCGATTCAAACTTTCTTTAAACGATTTCCGCTTTGGACCGCCACCGCCGTTGGGCGGTCTTTGCACCGGTTTCATCGGCCTGGCGATTCCGTACGTCATCGGCACGGGCTACGGCTGGGCGCAATTCGCCATTTCGCAACAAAGCTGGCATGATCCCGCCAACCATGCTGCTGGTCGCGGCGTTCGCCGAAATCGTCGAGCGCCTCGTTGACCCTCGGCTCGGGCAATTCCGGCGGCATCTTCGGCCCGTGCGTCGTCACCGGCGGAATGTTTGGCGGCGCGTTCGGCTATGCGGCGGCGCATTTCTTTCCGTCCGCCGTGCCGCATCCGGGCACCTACGCCATTGTCGGCATGATCGCCTTTTTTGCCGCCGCCGCCAAAGCGCCGATTTCGACCATCATCATGATTTCCGAAATGACCGGCGGCTACGGTCTGCTCGGTCCGGCGATGTTCGCGGTGGTCACCGCGTTTATTCTTTCCGGCAAGCGGACCATTTTCCCGGCGCAAGTTCACAGCCGCCTCGAATCGCCGTTTCACGCGGACGAATTCGAACCCATCGTGCTCCGCCGCGTGAAAACCGCCGAAGTGATGATTCATTTGCCGGTTTATATCAATTCCAACGCGCCCGTCGGCGAAGCCATGAGCCTGATGGGCGATTACGGCCTCGCGAGCCTGCCGGTCGTGGAGCAAAATAAATTAACCGGGCGCATCACGCTGCTTGGCGATCCACCGCGTGGCAGAAGCTCAACGTCAAACGGTTCCGGTGAACGAAATCATGTACCGGAGATTGCCACCGCCTATCCCGACGAAGACCTGTTCACCATTCTCAAACGCTTCGCCGCGCGCGATGTCGGCAATCTGCCCGTGGTCACGCACGAGCAACCCGACCGACCCATCGGCTTGATCACGCGCTCCGGCCTTTGGGCCGCCTTGGAAACCGCCAAGGAACAGCTCGCCGCGCATCATAGTTAATAGAGCGCAGCGACGACGGCGCTTTTAAGTAAGCCGCTGCATCCGATTTCAAAAGCGGTGTCGCGTTTCGCTTGCCACCGCACCACAAAATTCGCTCGTCCGTCGCTTCAAGCCATTCCCGTTTTTCCGGTTGGTGCGCCTGACGCCGGGCTTCGCAACCTTACAAATTTGTAATCGTCCAGAAAGTCTCCTGTCATTGAACGAACGCTCTAAAACCTCAGAGACTGAACAACATTTTATAAATATTATGAAAAAATCGCTGTATAGGGTAAATAGTCGAGCCGGCGGATTCCTTCTGGCCGCCGGACTCGTCCTGGCGGGCTCCGCCGTGGCCTTCGACATCAATGCCAAGGACAAAACCGATCATCCCTCCGTCAACATCCAGATGGATGAAATCTGCCGTGAACCGCGACGCACTGCCGCACGGCAGTTACGCGACCGTCATTAAAAAAGTCAGCCCCGCCGTGGTGAAAATCGTGACCACCACCAAGGTCGAAGCCAATACGATGCAACAGCAGATGCCCGGCTTCGACGATCCTTTCTGGCGCCGTTTCTTCGGTGATCAGTGCGGCGGTGGCGGTTTTCGCGGACAGATGCCTCCGCAAATTCAACACGGCCTCGGCTCCGGTGTCATTGTGACCAAGGATGGTTATATCATGACGAATAATCACGTCGTGGACGGCGCGAAGGAAGTCAAAGTGACGCTTCAGGATGGCCGTGAATTCACCGCCAAAGTCATCGGTCGCGATCCCAAGTCGGACATTGCCGTCGTGAAAATCGACGCGAACGACCTCCCGACCGTCTCTCTCGCCGACAGCGAGAAAGTTGAAGTGGGTGATGTGGTGCTCGCCATTGGTAATCCGTTTGGCGTCGGCCAGACGGTTACCTCCGGCATCGTGAGCGCCAAAAATCGCGGCAACATGGGCATTGAAGACTACGAAGACTTCATCCAGACCGATGCCGCGATCAACCCCGGCAATTCCGGTGGCGCGCTCGTCGATATCGACGGTCGCCTGATTGGCGTCAACACCGCCATCCTCAGCCGTTCCGGTGGCAGCCAGGGCGTGGGATTTGCCATTCCCTCGGACCTCGCGCGTAACGTGATGGAGAGCCTGGTGAAAAACGGCAAAGTCACGCGCGGTTATCTCGGGGTTGTGATCCAAACCGTCACGCCGGATCTTGCAGCAGCAATTCAACCTCAAGGACAACCAGGGCGCGCTGGTCGGCGACGTTACTCCAAACGGTCCTGCGGACAAAGCCGGCTTGAAAGACGGCGACGTCGTGACGGAGTTCAACGGCCATCCAGTGATGGACAGCCGCCGCTTGCAACTCGATGTTGCCTCGACCGCTCCTGGTTCAACGGTGCCGCTGACGATTCTCCGCGACGGTGAGAAGAAATCGCTCGATGTCACCGTGAAACAAATGCCTGGCACCGACAAACTGGCCGAAGCGGATTCCTCCAGCACGGCAGACAACGGCACGCTCAACGGCGTGGAAGTGGCGGACCTGGACCAACAGGCGCATCAACAATTCAACGTGCCGAAAAACATCAAAGGCGCCGTGGTGACCCAGGTGGACCCCGGTTCAGCCGCAGCCGAAGCCGGCCTGAAACCCGGCGTGGTCATCCAGGAAATCAATCACCAACCGGTGAAGAGTGCTGACGAAGCCGTGAAATTGACCGAGAAATCGGAGAACAACAAACGCACGCTCGTGCGCGTTTGGGATAACGGCGGCAGTCATTACGTGGTTGTGGACGAGAGCAAAAACGAAGGCTGATCCATCTCTCGTTCGTGCCCTCCCGGTGATGTTTCGGCCACCGGGAGGGTTTTTTCGTTATGGATTTAAAATCAAATTTTCCCGTTTCGACTCCGGCGTCATCTCTGGCTATCTTGTCCGAAGACGATATGCGCATCCTGGTGGTTGAAGACGATGACAAAATTGCTTCCTTCCTCGTCAAAGGATTGAAGCAAAGCGGTTATGCCGTGGATCGCGCCGCCGACGGCGAGCGCGCCTTCGGCCTCGCGCAATCCGTCGCCTACGATGCCGCCATCGTCGATCTCATGCTGCCGAAACTCGACGGCCTCACGCTGATTCAACAATTGCGCGGCAAAAACGTCCGCACGCCCGTGCTCATCCTCAGCGCGCGCGCGTCCGTGGATGACCGCGTCAAAGGTTTGCAGGCGGGCGGCGATGATTACCTCACCAAACCCTTCGCGTTTTCCGAATTGCTCGCGCGCGTGCAGGCGTTGATTCGCCGCTCCACGCAATCCGCCGAACCGACGCGCCTGACGGCCGGCAGCCTGTCGCTCGATTTGTTGACGCGCGAGGTGCAGCGCAACGGCGAAAAAATCGAATTGCAGCCGCGCGAATTTGCGTTGCTCGAATATCTCATGCGCCATCCCAATCGCGTGGTGACCAAAACGATGATTCTGGAGCACATTTTCGATTACAGTTTTGACCCGCAGACGAATGTCGTCGATGTGCTCGTGCATCGCGTGCGCGGCAAAGTGGATCCCGATAAAAACCTGATTCACACCATTCGCGGCGTCGGTTATGTCCTCCGGCCTGATTAACATCGCCCGCCGAAATGTCGGAGTCCGGCTCGGCCTCTGGTACGCGTTCATTTTCGCGTGCAGCAGCGTCGCGCTGCTCGGGCTCGCGTATTACTGCTCGCCAACGCCATCGGCAACAAGGATCGCGAACTCGTCGAGGCGCGCCTGCGCGAATACGCCACCCTCTACCAGGCCGGCGGACTTGCGTGCGCTGCGTGGCGCGGTGCAGGATCAGCAGGGGAGCCAGACACTTTTTATTCGCGTCGCCAACATGTGGAACGATGTGTCGTTTGCCAACGTTCCGGACGATTGGATGACGTTCAAGGATGTTCCGGGCGGCTTGGCCGGCTACCGGCGGCGCGTCGGCGTCCTTCGCATTCCAAAAAATGCGGAGAAAGATTTCGTCATCGCTTCCGCCGTGCTGCCGGACGATTCGCTGCTGCAAGTCGGCCGCAGCACCGACAGCCGCGAGGCGTTGCTCGAACCGGTGAAACGCGATTTCATTCTCGTGGGCGGCATCACCATTCTCCTGGGTTTCGTGGTCGGCGCATTTTTTGCCCATCGCGCGCTGCTTCCCGTCCGCCAAATTGTCACCACGGCGCGCTCGATTATTACCACCCGCCAGCTCGACGCCCGCGTACCCGACCGCAAATCCGATGACGAACTCGACGAATTGGTGCGCCTGTTCAACACCTTGCTCGATCACAACCAATCGCTCATCCGCGCGATGCGTGAATCGCTCGATAACGTCGCCCACGATTTGCGCACGCCGTTGACGCGCCTGCGCGGAACGGCGGAATTCGCCTTGCAACCCGGCACGGACGCCGCAGGCGCTCGCGAAGCGCTGGCCGATTGCGTCGAGGAATCCGAACGCGTGCTCGAAATGCTCAACACGCTCATGGACATCGCCGAAGCCGAATCCGGCACCATGAAGCTGCAAAAGGAGCGCGTGGATCTTTGCCAGTTGGTCCGCGAAGCCGTCGAGCTTTACGAATATGTAGCCGACGAAAGAAAAGTCACCGTGCGCGCGGAATTGCCGCCCGTCTGTGAGGCCGTAGTGGATCGCAAACGCATTCGCCAGGTCTTCGCCAACCTGCTGGACAACGCCATCAAATACACGCCCGCGAACGGCAGCCGTGACAATTGCGATTCAAGACGACGGGGAACCGCGCCATCACGCATTTCCGCGACACCGGCATCGGCATCCCGGCCGACTGAACAAATAAAATCTGGGCCCGCCTTTATCGCGGCGACAAAAGCCGCTCCGAACGCGGCCTCGGCCTTGGCCTGAGTCTCGTCAAAGCCGTCGTCGAAGCCCACCACGGCCAGGTCGCCGTCACCAGCCAGCCCGACGCCGGCTCCGATTTCGCCGTGACGCTGCCGAAAAGTTCGTAGCTACAACGCCGCTACAACGCCAGCGAATTTCTGAGGGGATCTTGGTCGCGACAGCGTCTTGGACCGCGGCAGCCCTCTTTAAGTATTACCCACACCACGTTCAATCTTTTCAAGAATCCCAAAGGGATTCGATCAATCAGCCCAGGGTTGCCGAGTCTGCGAGGCTACCCTGGGAGGTGATCGTAAAATCGTATTCAACCCTGAAAGGGTTGTGTCGAACAGCCTGTCGCACCGCTGCCTAATCTCCTTTCCCCGGCATCAACGTCGGCGGATTCTTCTCCGCATGCTTCCAAGTCGTCCGTACTCCCGTCACATCCCCGCGCGTCATGTAATCACTCAACGTCAAATCCACCATGATCAAAAACCAAATCACCCCCGCGGCAATAAATATCCACGTCAAAGGCTTCTCCCAGCGGCCATGCATGAAAACCAAAACCACCAGCGCCATCTTGGAAATCGAGATGCCCAGCGCCGCGACGTTGTTGAACGGCCCGAGATTGATTTGGGCCAATCCCCACGTCAGCGCCAGGAACCCCAGCAACGCGAGCCACACGAACAGATATGCTTTTTTCGAAACGGTTGTCATCCGGAATAGCGTTGAATCAAATACAGGAGCGGATAGAGAAAAATCCAAATGATATCCACGAAATGCCAATACAACCCGCTCATTTCCACCGGCGTGTAATAGGCATCCGAAAATTTCCGCCGCGACGTCATCCAGGCCATTGTGGAAAGCAAACCAACCCCGACCGTGACGTGCAGGGCGTGGACGCCGGTCATGATCCAATACAGCACCCAGAAAATTTGCGCCTGCGGCGGCAACTCCGGCCGGAAATGCGGCCCCGGCCAAAGGTGTTCCTTCACATCCTCCCGGTATTCGAGCCCTTTGACCGCGAGAAACGCGAGTGCGAACACGACCGTGATGATCAAAAATCGAAACAGCCATTTAATGTTATTTTCCCGCGCAGCCTGAACCGCCAGCGCCATTGTGAAGCTGCTCGTCAAAAGAATCGCCGTGTTCACCGTGCCGAACAGCACGATGGTGTGATGGCTCGCTTCCGCGAACGCGTGCGGATAACTGGTGCGATACGTGATGTAACTCATGAACATCGCGCCAAAAAAGAGAACTTCCGTCGCCAGGAATGCCCACATGCCGAGCGTTGCCGCTTCCTTTTGCTGCGGCATTTCTTCGAATTGTTCCTGCAAAGCCAGGTGCGCGTCAGCCATAATGCGTCTCCTTGTTGGGATTCAATAACAACTCCGCTTCGGTCTGTTCCGCCGAATATTGATACGGCGGTCCATCGACAATGGGCGTTTCGTGAAAATTATGTTTCGGCGGCGGCGACGTGGTCTGCCATTCGAGCCCGGTGGCCTTCCACGGATTCGCCGGCGCTTTTTTTCCATACTTCAACGACCACAGGAAATAAATCAGCGGCAACAAATACGCGACGCCCAGGATCGACGCGCCCGCGCTCGACATCACGTTGTAAATCTGAAATTCCGGCGCGTAAGCGTGATAACGCCGCGGCATTCCCAGGTAGCCGAGCACGAATTGCGGAAAAAACGTGAGATTGAATCCCAGATACATCGTGAGCGCCGCAAGCTGGCCGAGTTTTTCCGGATACATGCGCCCGGTGATTTTCGGCCACCAATAATGTAGTCCGCCCATGAACGCCGTGACCATTCCGCCAACCATGATGTAATGAAAATGCGCCACCACGAAATAAGTGTCCTGCACATGCACATCCAAACCCACCGCCGCGAGAAACAAACCGGTGAGGCCGCCCACCGTGAACAGCCCAATGAATCCCAGCGCGTAGAGCATCGGCGTCGCGAAGGAAATGGAACCTCGATGCAGCGTCAGCGTCCAATTGAACACTTTGATCGCCGACGGCACCGCCACCATGTAGCTCAAAAATGAAAATACGAGCCCCGCGTAAATCGATTGTCCGCTCGTGAACATGTGATGGCCCCACACCATGAAGCCCAGCACCGCAATCGCCACGCTCGAGAAGGCAACGAAGTGATAGCCAAACATCGGTTTGCGCGAGAAGCACGTGATCAATTCGCTCATTACGCCCATGCCCGGCAAAATCATGATGTAAACCGCCGGATGCGAATAAAACCAAAACAAGTGTTGGAACAAAATCGGATCGCCGCCGAGTTTCGGGTCGAACACGCCCACGCCCCACAAGCGTTCGATCGCCATCAACGCCAGCGTCATCGCCAGCACCGGCGTGGCGAGAATCATGATCGCGCTTGTGGCATACATCGACCACACGAACAGAGGCATGCGAAACCACCTCAATCCTGGCGCGCGCAATTTGTGTGTCGTGACGATGAAATTCAAGCCGGTCAAAATTGTGCCGAAGCCCGCGATAAAAATTCCCGCTGCCATCATGATAACGTTCGAGTTTGAATACGTGCTGCTGTAGGGCGTGTAAAAGGTCCAACCCGTGTCCACGCCGCCGAACGTCACCGCGTAGAGCGCGAGCAATCCGCCGGTATTGAACAAATACCAGCTCAACAAATTCAATTTCGGAAACGCCACATCCCGCGCGCCCAGCATCATCGGCAAAACAAAATTCCCCAGCACCGCGGGAATCGACGGAATCAAAAAGAACCACACCATCAGCGTCCCGTGAATCGTGAACAATTTGTTGTACGTCTCCGAGGTCACCATGTCGCCGGCGGGCGTGATCAATTCCATGCGCATCAACGCCGCCGCAATGGCCGCGATCAGGAAATAAAAAAGAATCGAAATGAGATACAGCACGCCGATGCGCTTGTGGTCCGTGGTCAGCAGCCACGATTTCAGTGTGTGGCCCTCCGTGAGATAATTCCTCTCGGTGCGCAGCGCGATCACTGGCTCGGCGGTTTGAGTATTCATCGTGAGTCCGTTGCTTCCTTTTGCGGCGTGGTGTCGCTCAGGCTTTTGATGTAGGCGATCAGCTTCATAACGTCATCCTCCGCCAAACGCCCCTGGTAGGACGGCATGGCGTTGGTGTAACCGGCGGCGATATCCTTGGCGGGCTGCAAAATGGAATCGCGAAGATACGCTTCGTCCGCCAAAACAAATTGTCCGCCTTGCAACGGTACCGATCGCCCGTAAAGCCCTTCGAGCGGCGGCGCATGAACGATCGTGCTCGCTACGTGGCAGCCGGTGCAGCCATACGCGCGAAACAGTTTCTCGCCTTCCTGCGCCATGCTCGGCCCCGGCGATCCTTGCATCAGCCATTTTTGATACGCGTCCGGCGGCATCACGATCACGTTGCCCACCATAGCCGAATGATGCGTCCCGCAATATTCCGAACAAAACAAATGGAACGTGCCGATCTTGTTCGCCTTGAACCACAATTCGCTATAGCGCCCCGGCACCGCGTCCTGCTTGATGCGGAATGCGGGAAGAAAAAAACTGTGAATCACGTCCTGCGACGCGATGAGAAGCTTTATGTTGCGTCCCAACGGCACATGCAATTCGTCAATCTCGCGATTGCCCTCGGAGTGTTGAATTTTCCACATCCATTGCTTGCCCACGACATCGATCTCCATCGCATTCGGCGGCGGGCGCTCAATTGTCCAATACACATTGGCGCCCCACGCAAACAGTCCGGTGAACACAATCATCGGGATAATCGTCCACGTGATTTCGATGGGAGTTTCGGGCAAATGCAGCGGCCGGCGATCCGCTTTTTTTCCGCGCCGATATTTGAAAAGGAAATAAATAATCGGCACGAATACCACGATGATCGTAAGCGCGCTCAAGGCGATCAGCGCCCAGTACAACAGATCCGTCTGCCGCGCGACCTGCGACGCTTCGGGTGGAAAGAGCGGGAAGTTCATGCGTTGCGCTCCGGGTCGGCTAACGCACTCGCGTTCGCTGGGGTGATCGCCGGCACTGGCGCCATCCTGCTGCGCTTGCGCTCACGGCGAATCATGGCGCCGAACATCCACGCCATCCCGGCGAGTGTCGCCGCTCCGAGAATGTGGATGATCGCCATGATGAGGGGGCCGTATTTGCCCTTGATGGGGCTGTAATGAAAACAGAGCATCACCAACCGCTCGATCGGCGAACCGACGTTATGCCGGGAAGCATCCTGAAGCGCCGCGTAAAGTTCCGGCGGCAAAAATTTCATGCCAAAAAAGTATTTCGAAACTTTTCCGTCCGGCGTGAGAATCACGAGCCCGCTCGGATGCGCGTATTGTTGCACGGAGGAATCATAGGCGTAACGAAAACCAACCTCGTCCGCGAGCTGCCGGATCTGCGGGTCGTCACCCGTGAGAAAATGCCATCCGTCGGCGGCTTCGGGGCGGCCATATTGCTTCAGGTAATTTTTCCGTTTCGCCGCCGCGAGTTCTGGCGTTTCTTTCGGATTGATGCTCACGTTCACGACATTGAATTGATCGCCAATGCTCCACTTCATGTCGTTCATGCCCTCGACCATGCCGTTGTACGTCAGCGTGCACAGCATCGGGCAGCCGTAATATCCCAGCACCAGCACCACCGGTTTTTTTCCAAAATAATCGCCAAGCGCCACCACCTTTCCGTTTTCGTCGCGAAAATGAAGATCGAGCGAAACCTGCGAACCCAATTTCTGATCGAATCGAATGTTCAACAGTTGAATCTCCGTGAGCGACTGCGCGCCCGCGGCGAACGCCCACAATGCGCTCAATAAAAACAAAATAGTTTTCCATCGCGCTTTCATGGAGCCTCCTTGATTTCCGATTGCCCGGTTTGCGGACGCAACTGTTGTAGCTCGTACTCCGACGGTCCCGTTTCGATGCTGTTCGTTCCTGACCGCACCGGCAACCCGCGTTGCAGCAACAAATCCATCGCCCGATCCACGGGAATGCGCACAACGCCCGCGGTCCGGTCAATCCAACCGTAGCTATTCAATTCCGCGTCCTCCCGCGTGCGAAAATCCTTCAAATCCACGGCCGATGAGATTTGCAAACGCGGCCCGGCCTTGGCTGGCAACGTCGCCGCCGGACTGCGCCGCGTGCCGTTCAATGCGTCAGTTGGATAAGGCGTTTTTCCGAGACGCTCCATCACCCCCGCCAGCACGAAATGCATGATCAAACCGCAAATCAGCAAAAACACGACGATGCCAAAAATCCATTTGGCGTTCGCATCGCGCGTTTCATAACCCGCGCCGGCGCGACGCGGTCGGCCTTGAGGTTTTGCGCTAGGGTTTGGCATACACAAAAGCAAATTGCATCCCCGGATCCTTCACCGGCAGCAGCGGCGCAGCTTTCAATCGCCACAGGAAACAAGCGACCCACAGGCCGCCGATACCAATCGGCGCCGTGAAATCCATCCAGTTCACCGCAACGCCATTCTGATGAAGACTCGGCATCACCAGCCAATACGTGTCCACGATGTGCACGATGAACAACAGCACCGAGAGCGTGGCGATGGCGGCGACGCGCCTTTTAATCCCGCGAAACAGCAGCAGGAAGAATGGCAGGAAAAAATGAAACAGCGCGACGAAGGCAATCACCGCCTTCCAACTTCCCGTGATGCGATGCAGATACCAATGAGTTTCGTTCGGGAGGTCGCCCGAATAAATAATCAGCAGTTGCCCGAACGACACGTAGGTCCAAAACAGCACAAAGGTCAGCAGCAGATTGCCGAGATGATGATAATGCACTTTGTCGACGGTCCCCGCGAACGGCGCCTGCTTCTGAAACATCGCCAGCAAAACTACAATGAACGCAAACGCGACGAGAATTTGGCCCCCCGCCACGATCACGCCGAACATCGTCGAATACCAATCCTTTTCGAGCGAAACGATCCAGTCCACGGATGCAAACGTCACGAGCAGCCCGTAAATGACTGTTCCCGGCCCGCTAAGAAACCGCGCGTGGCGCGTCGGCGCGGCGTCCGTCGTGAGATCCTGTTCCAGCGACCATTTCCGCAAACAATACGCAATCCAGATCCAGACGAAGAAAAAGAAAACCTGCCGCACGATATAGGCCCAGTTGCTTTCATAGACGTGTCGCGATCCCACTGAGGCATCCGCTGACCAGGGATATAATTGGTGCAAACCGAAAAAGATCGGGATGAACAGCACCGCCATCAGCGGCAGGACCATGAATCCCGCCTCGAGAAAGCGCCGCGTCGGATACCCCCATCGCCCGCCGGCGAGTTGATGGATCATCGCGATCACAAAACAACCCAACGAAAGTCCCAGCCAGAACAGCACCGCAAACAAATACGAAAAGAAAAACTGTTTCGCATTCGCAAATGCGCCGAACGCGGTTGCGGCGAGCGCCAGTACTCCGATTATCAGTGAAACCAGTTGAATGCGGTTGAGTCGGGATTGAAATTGCGGCGTCATTTGGTCATCTCCAGTTGCGCGCGGTCCTCGGTGGGAACGTCTGAAATCTTCGCGTCGTGGCTCAATTGCAACGCGCGAATGTAGGCCGCGATTGCCCAGCGATCCGCCGGTTCCACTCGGTTCGCGTAGGGATACATCACGCCATAGCCGCGCGTGATCACGTCAAAGAAATGCCCGACGGGCACAGCCCGCAATCGCTCGGTGTGATACGAAGGCGGGGCAGGGTAGCCGCGCTGCGGGACTATTCCGTTGCCCTCGCCGGTGCGACCGTGGCAGGGTGCGCAATAAATATTGAATCGCTCCTGCCCGCGCAGCATTACTTCGCGCGTGACGGGCATCGGAAATTGCGTGACGAGATTCGTGCCGATCATTCCGGTGTAGAACGCCTCATCGTCATCCAATTGCCCTCGCGCAACCGTGTGCGCCGGCAGCGGTCGCGACGCCATCTCGTTATCGCGGAAAAACGTGCTGCGTTCCAACGGTTGTTCCGAAGGCTGCAAAAACATGTCACGCCGGCAGCCGGTTAGAAAAATAAGGAAGATGGAAGATAGAAGATAGAAAATCGCAAAGCAGCGCGCGCACTGCGGCGCCCTGCCTTCTGCCCTCTGCCCTCTGCCCTCCGGCTTCCGCCCTCTGGCTTCTGCCTTCATTCCAGAACCTCCGTGACTTTCAACGCCTTCAGGCCTTCCAAAAATTTCCGCGTGTCGCTCAAATCAAACTTCGGGTCGTCGGCTTCGATGCAGAGAAAAAAGCGGTCGTTCGAAGCACGCTCGAATTCCGGGACGTTGAACACCGGATGATTCGGTTGCGGCAGGCGGCACAAAAGGAACACGCCGACAAAAGCCGACACCGACGCAATCAACACCGTCAATTCAAACGTGACCGGAATAAAATTCGGCCAACTGTTCATCGGCCGCCCGCCGACATTAAGCGGATACAGCTTCGCCATCGCAATCCATTCCATGAAATACGCGCCGAGCCCGCCGATGATTCCCCCCGCGAGCGTGAACAACGGTATCGCGCTGCTCTCGAGGCCGAGCGCTTCCGCCAGGCCTTCCACGGGAAATGGCGAATACGCGTCCATGCGCCGATAGCCTTCGCTGTAAGCGCGGCGAGCCGCCTCCAGCAATTCTTCGTGCTCCTCAAATTCCGCCATGAGCCCGTGGAGCGCCGGCTCCTCATATTCAATTTCCGGCTCGGGCAACGTCGTGACGCTGGTTTTTTCTTCCATCACAATTGCCCCTCCTTCCGTTGCGCGATCAACTCGCGCGATTCCGTAATTGAAATCATCGGAACGTAACGAATGAACAGAAGGAGCAGCATGAGAAACAGGCCAATGCTTCCGAGCAGCGTGAACACGTCCCATTTCGTCGGGTAATACATTTTCCACGAAGAGGGCGCGAAATCGTTGTGCAAGCTCTGCACGACGATCACGAACCGTTCAACCCACATGCCGACGTTCACCGAGAGTGCGACGAAAAAAAGCGAGAGCTCATTCGTTCGCACACGCTGCGACCAGAGCAGTTGGGGAATGACGCAGTTCAGCGTCATCAATCCCCAAAACACCCAGCCGTAAGCGCCGAACGCGCGGTCCCACATCATGTGTTTCTCGAACGGATCGTTGCTGTACCAGGCCATGAACGCCTCCATGATGTAACCGTAAATCACCATCCAACCGGTCACGAGCATCACGCACGCCATGTTGTTCAATGTGCGCGTCGTGACGAGATTTTGCAGGCCGTACAATCGCCGAATCGGAATCAACAGGTTCAACACCATCGCGAACCCGGAATAAATCGCGCCCGCCACGAAGTAAGGTGGAAAAATGGTGGAGTGCCATCCCGGCAATTGCGACACGGCAAAATCAAAACTCACCACGCTGTGCACTGACAGCACCAATGGCGTCGCGAGCCCGCCGAGCAGGAGATACGCTGATTGATGGTGTTTCCAATGGCGGGCCGAGCCGCGCCAGCCCATGCAACTGATGCCGTAAATGATTTTTTTCCATTTCGTTTTCGCCTTGTCGCGAACGGTTGCCAGGTCGGGCATTACGCCGAGATACCAGAACATCAGCGAGACGAGAAAATACGTGCTCACCGCGAACACATCCCACACCAGCGGACTGCGAAATTGCGGCCACAGTGACATCGTGTCGGGATACGGCAGCAGCCAAAAGAAAACCCACGGTCGGCCCAGGTGGAGCAGGGGAAACAAGCCGGCGCACATCACCGCGAACAAAGTCATCGCCTCCGTAAAACGATTGATGGTCGTGCGCCATTTTTGGTGCAGCAACAGGAGGATGGCCGAAATGAAGGTGCCCGCGTGGCCGATGCCGATCCACCACACGAAATTCGTAATCGCAAATCCCCACGCGACCGGGATATTGATTCCCCAAATTCCCACGCCGCGATACAGCAGGTAACCGACCGCCACGCAAAACAACAGGAACATTGACCCGGCGAGGGTGAAGGCAATCAACCAAAACTTTGGGTGCGGATGCTTCAGCGGAATGCCCGCGATCTGGTCGGTGACGCGCGCGTACGTTTCCTTCGGCCCGATCATCTCCGCCGGATAGCCAAGCACCGTCACCGGATACGGTTTCTCCGGATCCGGCATGCGCGGTTCTGAGCCTTGGATAGTTTCCATAAATTATCCTGCCCCCTTGGGTTGCATGTCGGGATTCGGATTCCTCAACTTCGCCAGATAAGTCGTCCGCGGACGTGTATTGAGTTCACCGAGCATCGAATAATCCAGCGGATGCGCCTTCAATTTGGCCACCGTGCTGTCCGGCGCGTTGAGGTCTCCAAAAACAATCGCGTTCGCCGGGCACGCCTGCTGGCACGCCGTCTGGATTTCGCGTTCTTGAATCCGCCGATTTCCTTTTTCCGCCGTGATGCGCGCGCGGCTGATGCGCTGGATGCAATACGTGCACTTTTCCATCACGCCGCGCCAGCGCACCGTCACGTCGGGGTTGTACATCGGTTTTAAACTCGGCGTTTTGTAATCCGCGTACCAAAGGAAATTGAATCGCCGCACCTTGTAAGGGCAATTGTTCGAGCAAAATCGGGTGCCGACGCAGCGATTGTAAACCTGGAGATTCAACCCCTCATGATCGTGCACCGTGGCCTCGACCGGGCACACCAATTCACACGGCGCATGCTCGCATTGCATGCAGGGCACCGGCATGTGGCTGAATTCCGGATGATCGAGCGCGCCCTTGTAATACGTATCGATCCGGATCCAATGCATCTCACGGCTTTTTGCAATCTGATCCTTGCCCACCACGGGAATATTATTTTCCGCATTGCACGCCAGCAGGCACGCATTGCAACCCATGCACGTGTTCAAATCAATCGACATTGCCCACTTGTAACCGTCGTAAGGATATTCCTTCGTGTCGTAGAGCGTTTCTCCGTTGGCCGGCGCCTCGATCGATTTTTTTACGAATTGCGAATCCTCTTTGAATTGATCGAGCGTGCCCTCGCGATAAATTTGTCTCTCGGGACTCTCGAGATTGTGATGTGTCTGGGTGGCCGCGAGTGGATAATGTTCGCCTGTCTTCGTAATCTTTAAACCACTGCCGGACCAAAACGCATCCGACGTTCGCAACGGATTCGCATTGAACCCGACGCCGCGCCCCACGCGCCCGACCTGTTCCCGTCCATAACCCAAATGCAACGTCACGCTCTGTTCGGCCTGGCCCGGTTGAATCCAAATCGGCCCGCGCACGCGTCGCCCGTTCAATTCCAAATCGACCACGTCGCCATTGGCCAAATTGTTTTGCTGCGCCAAGGCAGGGCTGACGAGCACGGCGTTGTCCCAAGTCAGTTTGCTCACGGGCCGCGGGCATTCCTGCAGCCAGCCGTTGTTCGCAAACCGCCCGTCCCAGATGGCAGGATCGGGTCGGAAGGTGACTTCAATTCCCGTGGCCGCCGGGGTCGCGTTGTGCCATGCGCTGAGAATCGCGTCGGTATTAAGCGGCACACTTTTTTCCGACGACTCCGTGCTGGCGACCAGCCCATCGTGCAACGCGCGCCGCCAGCCTTTCTCAAAATCCGGCCACTGCTTCTGCGTTTGCCAATGCGACCGCACATTCTCGTAATCGTCGCGCATGGGTTGCTGCTGAAAAATCAGGCCGAGAATTTCCTGCGGCGTTTTCCCGCCGTATAACGGCTCAATCAGCGGTTGCTGAATCGAAATAGTTCCCTCGAACGATTTCGCATCGCCCCAGGATTCCAGATAATGCGCCTGCGGCACGTGCCACGTGCACAGCGCCGCCGTTTCATCCAGTTCCGTCCCGATGTAAATGCTCCGTTTAATCTTCGGCAGCAGCCCGGCAAAATCAAAATCCGCCGGCGCGGCATAAACGGGATTCCCTCCAAGAATAAGCAGCGTTTCAACCGCGCCGGATTCGAGGTCGCTTTTTAATTCGCGCAGCGACGCCAATTGATTCACCGGCCGAAACTCAACCGGTTCCGTATAAAAAACGGTTTTGCCGACATTGCCCAGTTTGTCGTTCAACCAATGACACAGCGCATGCACGATCGGCGACTGCCATTCGCCAGCGACTACAATGCTCTTGCCGCGATTGTTTTCCAAATCGCGCGCGACCGCCGCCAGCCACGATTCCCATTGGGTTGTCGTCGAATCCGTTCCCTCAAAACCGAAATGATGCGCCAGGCCGCGCGCCAACGCTTCGACCTCGCTGCTTTTCAGCGCGAGCCGATGGTCCGCCATCGTGCCCGTAATCGTCGGCGTGCTTTCGGCCACGTAAAGGCGGTTCATCTCGCCTTGGCCCGCACTCATGCGCCGGCTGTTCGCGAATTCCCGCGCGTAACGCAGCGCGAGCGGGTGCGTGTAAAGAAAATCGGATTCCAGCGAGAGAATCACCGCTGCCTGCTCAAACCGATATTGCGTCTCCACCATTTGCCCGAACGCCATCCGCGCCCCTTCGCGCACATTGTCTCGCGAAATGGATTCGAACGAATGCAGCTTCGCCTTCGGGAATTTTTTCAACAACGCCTCGAACTGCGCTGCGAGTGTCGGCGAGGTAATCGTTTCGGTTAAAAAACGGAGCCCCGCGCCTTGATCCGCCTCGTGCTCGCGCACGAACTTGTTCACCTCGGCGATAAAATCCGCCCACGTGCTGATGTCGCCATCCCGCAGAAACGACTGCGCCCGGTCCGGATCGTAAAGGTCGAGAATAGACGCCTGCATCCAAATGTTCGATCCCCCCAGGCTCGCGGGATGCTCTGGATTTCCGTCCACTTTGATCGGATGCCCCTCGCGACTTTTGGCGAGCACTCCCGTGGCGTAGCCGCCCCGGCACATTGCCGTCGCAAAAAACAGTGGCTCACCCAAAACCAATTCCTCCGGCTCTTTAACGTACGGCAAAATATGTTTCACCGGCTGTTTCGTGCACGCCGTCAATCCCGCCAGCGCCATCGACGCCGCCGCCATTTTCAAAAAGCTGCGGCGACTGACGCCGTCCTCCCATTCCGTCGCGCCATTCGGAAATTCCCGGTGCAACATCGCTTTGAATTCCGGCGTCTCCGAAATTTCGTCGAGGCTGCGCCAATACTGCTGCCCGCGCACCCCATCCAACCGCGCGCGAATACTCGCGAGATCCAATGGACGCGTGTTGTCGGCGTTTTTCATCGATGACACATGCTGCAATCGCGCAGTTGTTGGAGCCGGTTCGTGCTGATGTGATATTCGGCGATCAATTCCTCGCCGCGCGCGAGTTGATCCTCCGGCGCTTTCCATTCCGTGTTGAAAATTTGATCGCGCGGGCGGAGAAATTTCTGCGGCGCTTCGTGGCAATCCAAACACCACCGCATGTACAAGCGAGTGCACCTTCCACGTGATCGGCATCTGATCGACGGCGCCGTGGCACGTCGAGCAACCCACGCCTTTCTGCACGTGAATGCTGTGATTGAAAAAAACGAAATCCGGCAATTGATTCACGCGCTGCCATTGAATCGGCTGCCCGGTCGCCATGCTTTCGCGAACCGGCGCGAGCACCGGCGCGTCTTTCCACACTTGCGAATGACACGTCATGCAAGTCTCCGTTGGAGGAATCCCCGCAAAGGACGATTTCTCAACTCCGGTGTGACAATACCGGCAATCAAGTCCAAGTCCGGCTACGTGATGCTGATGACTGAACGGCGCCGGCTGCGCGAGCGGCACGTTCACCTCCGTCGTGTAAGGCGAACGATACACCGCATACACGACGCCCCAGAACCCGAAGAACGCGAAAAACGAACCGGCCAGCGTCACTCGCGCAACGCTGTTGCTGCTCCTGCGAAAAATTTGGCCCATAATTTCGCCGCAAAAAAAGACAGCCGAGTTCAGTTACCGAAGCGAAACCGTGGAAAATCGAAAACTCTGCTGGTGCGCCTAGCGTTCCACCGAGGGAGTTTTGGGTAAATGGGGCGATGTCCCTACGCATGGTTTTTGATGAAAATTTTAATGAATGAGCCGTGCTTACAATGCGCAAACAATTCCATAAGCGCCGCGTTATCTCCGGGTGCGAAAATCAATTCTGGTTATCGAATGAAAACATTCCACTTTGCGCTCGCGCTCGTTGCCGTCATCTTTACGGCCATGCGTTCCGTTGGTGATGATTTCAATTCGGGCGGCGTGAATATCCATTACGCCGTTAAGGGATACGGCGAGCCGGTGATTCTCATTCACGGCCTCTATTCCAATGCCCGGTTGAATTGGGAACTTCCCGGCACGACCGCCTTGCTCGCGAAACATTTTGAAGTCATTACGTTCGATTGCCGCGGACACGGTCGCTCCGGCAAACCCACTGCGGAGGACGCTTACGGCACGCACATGGTTGAAGACGTGATTCGCCTCCTGGACCACTTGAACATCCGCAAAGCGCGTGTCGCCGGCTATTCGATGGGCGGCATGATCACGATGAAACTCGCCGTCACGCATCCGGATCGCGTCAACGCGGCGGTAATTTGCGGCATGGGCTGGCTCAAAGCGCGCACGCAGCTCAATAGCGTTTGGGACAAACTCGAACGTCCGCTGTTTACCGTTCCACCCGCCTGTGCAAAATCGTTTCCGCAACTCGCCGTCACGGAAGCGGAAATTAAGTCCGTGAAAATCCCGGTGACCATTCTGATCGGTGAAGAAGATCCGTGCCGCAAATGGTACGTGGAACCGTTGCATGCGGTGCGGCCCGAATGGCCCGTGCACGTCATTCCTGGCGCCGATCATTTGAATTGCGTCTCCAAGCCGGAGTTTAAAACGCAATTGGCCGCCGCCCTCGGGAAATCGCAGACTTGACGTTCGCGCAACTCAATTGAAATTGACCTATGCAAATGGACAAGCTGACCATTAAATCCCAGGAAGCGCTCAACGAGGCGCAACGCATCGCGCACGGTTTTTCTCATCAGCAAATTGATGGCGAACATCTCATGCTCGCGCTCATCGGCCAGCAGGACAGTCTCATTCCGGATTTGCTCGAACGTATCGGCGTGCCGCCCGCCAACTTGAAGCCCGACCTCGAAAGCGAACTCGCCCGCCGCCACAAAGTCCAGGGCGCCGGCACCAGTGACGTATTCCTTAGCTCAAGCATGAAAAAAGCGTTGGATGCCGCGCAATCCGAAGCCGGCAAGCTCAAGGACGATTACGTCAGCACCGAACATTTGCTGCTCGGCTTGATCGATGAAGGCGACACGTCGCTTAAAAAGATTTTTCAAAAGCACGGCCTCAAACGCGACATGGTCCTGCGCGCACTGGCCGAATTGCGCGGCAACCAGCGCGTGACCGATCAAAATCCCGAGGACAAATTCCAAGCCCTGGAAAAATATGGCCGCGACCTCACCGCCCTCGCCAAGCAGGGGAAAATCGATCCCGTCATCGGCCGCGACGAAGAAATTCGCCGCGTCATGCAGGTGTTGACCCGGCGCACGAAAAACAATCCCGTCCTCATCGGCGAACCCGGCGTCGGCAAAACCGCCATCGCCGAAGGCCTCGCGCGGCGCATCGTCAGCGGCGACGTGCCGGAATCGTTGAAAAACAAAAAGCTCGTCGCCATGGACCTCGGCGCGATGATCGCCGGCGCCAAATATCGCGGCGAATTCGAAGATCGCCTCAAAGCGTTCCTCAAGGAAATCGTCGCCAGCGAAGGCCGCATCCTGCTGTTCATCGATGAATTGCACACGCTCGTCGGCGCGGGCGCGGCCGAAGGCGCCACGGACGCCGCCAATATCATGAAGCCGCAACTCGCCCGCGGCGAATTGCGCACCATCGGCGCAACCACGCTCGATGAATATCGCAAGCACATCGAAAAAGATCCCGCGCTCGAACGTCGCTTTCAGCCGGTGCTCGTCAGCGAACCATCGGTCGAGGCCACCATCGCCATTTTGCGCGGCTTGAAGGAACGCTACGAAGTGCATCACGGCGTGCGCATCCAGGATTCCGCGTTGGTCGCCGCCGCCACGCTGTCGCATCGTTACATCACCGATCGATTTTCTGCCCGACAAAGCCATTGATCTCGTCGACGAAGCCGCCTCGCGCATCAAAATGGAACTGGATTCCAAGCCCACCGAACTCGATCAACTCGATCGGCAGATTTTGCAATTGGAAATCGAGCGCACGTCTCTTTCGAAGGAAAAAGATCCCGCGAGCAAAGAGCGCCTCAAAAACCTCGACGAAGAACTCGCCAATCTCAAAGACAAAGCCAAGGCCCTCACCGCGCAATGGCAAAATGAAAAAGCCGCCGTCAACGCCGTGAGCATCGTTCAATCGCAACTCGAACAAGCGCGCACCGAACTGGAACAAGCTCAACGCCACGGCGACCTTACCAAGTCTGCCGAAATTCAATACGGCAAGATTCCCGAGCTCGAAAAAAAACTCGCTGCGTTTGAAAAACAATCCGCCACGCACACACGCACTTCACTGCTGCGCCAGGAAGTCACCGATGAAGACATCGCGCGCGTCGTCGCAACGTGGACGGGCATTCCCGTTTCGCGCATGCTGGAAAGCGAGCGCCAAAAGCTCGTGAAGATGGAGGAGCGCTTGCAGCAACGCGTCATCGGCCAGCGCGAAGCGCTCGAAGCCATTTCCAACGCCGTGCGCCGCTCGCGCAGCGGATTGCAGGACCCGAATCGGCCGATCGGCTCGTTCATTTTTCTCGGCCCGACCGGCGTCGGCAAAACCGAAACCGCCCGCGCGCTCGCCGAATTTCTTGTTCGACGATGAGAACGCCATGATTCGCATCGACATGAGCGAATACATGGAGAAACACACCGTCGCGCGGCTCATCGGCGCGCCGCCCGGCTATGTCGGCTACGAAGAAGGCGGCCAGCTCAGCGAAGCCGTCCGTCGGCGCCCCTATTCCGTCGTGCTCTTCGATGAAATTGAAAAAGCGCACGCGGACGTCTTCAATGTTCTGCTGCAGGTGCTCGACGACGGACGCCTCACGGACGGGCAGGGGAGAACCGTCGATTTCAAGAACAGCATCATCATCATGACGAGCAACATCGGCTCGCCCATCATCCAGGAATATTTCAGCGAAAAGAAACTTGGCGCCGAAAGACAAGGCCGAGATGGAGCAACTGGTCCGCTCGGAATTGAAATCGCATTTCCGCCCGGAGTTTTTGAATCGCGTCGACGACATCATCATCTTCCACAGCCTCGACGAAGACGCAAATTTCGAGTATCGTCGATATCCAACTCGAACGACCTGAACAAACGCCTCGCGCAACAACGCCTCACGCTGGAAGTGGATAACTCCGCGAAAAAACTGCTCGCGAAAGAAGGTTTCGATCCGCAATTCGGTGCGCGTCCCTTGAAGCGCGCCATCCAGGATCAATTGCTCAATCCGCTTGCGACGAAAGTTCTCGTCGGCGATTTCAAGCCCGGCGACCACATCAAAGTCACCGCACCCGACGGCGAACTGGTGTTTGAAAATAAATAATTCCCGACCTGATCTCGAGGGGTTGCAAGCCCGCAATGTTAAAGCCCGGGCTGAAGGCCCGGGTTTGATTTGTTCGTGAGCCCTTTTACGGCCGGATCAAAATCTTCGTCGCACGCGCCTATTCCCGCACCACGGCGATCGGCGAATACCTCGTTACCAATTCCTTTACACTTGCTTCGTACGCTTTGGCTTTGAGGAGTTCCACCTGTTGTTGGTCCTTCGCGGCGCGGCGCAGCGACGTGCTCATCCGCGCATCATCGAAAGCCTCCGGGCTCATGACCGTCCAGTTGCCCGACCGCACATCGATGAGCGCCAGTTTCAGCCGGATGCGCATGTGTTGCTTTTCGTCCGGTATCACCCAACCTGCCGTGGGAAGCCACGAAACGGTTTTAGTGGCGAGATCCTGCTTTTCGGATTCCAAAACTCCCCAATAACAAAGCACCACGTCATTGCCGCCACGCGCGGCCGCGAGCCGAAGCGATTGCGCGAAACTCTGCGGGTCGCGGGTTTCACTGGCGATTTCGTTGGGGTGTCGTGACGCCGGAGGCACTCCCGAAAATGGACTCACATGAAAATATCGCCCCAGCTCCTTCACCATCGATGCATCCGGAAACATCGCGCCCGATTGAATCAACAAAATGGAACTGTTGGCGTTTAGCTTGACGGATTTTGCATTGTCCAGGGCCTTTTGAATTTCCAGATCAGACGCCGCTTCACTGCGTTCAATGCCCAGCACATCAAACTCGCTCAGTTCGCCGCGATAAGTGAAGCCCGGGTCGGAATCATTGGCGCGCGGAAAGTATCCCAGCACATGGTGGTCCGCGTCGTCGCGATAGCCGGAATTGGAAATGGAACGCTGGGTGGCGCAACCCGCAAGCAATCCGCAGAGCGCGATGGCGAAATAGATTTTGGACGTTTTCATTTGATATCAATTGTGAAGTTTGTTGTTGGTCAAATACGACAACTCCTCCACCGGGTTGGAGAGGTCGCATTTTTGCAGTCGGGCGCAACCGTTGAGAAACACGCCGCCAATGGCGAGCGCCAAAATTGCCGTCAGGTATTTGATTTTCGATTTCATAATGAACTCCATTCGTTAAGGGACAGCCGGTACCGATATGGTTTTCACATCCTCCGTTGTCTCGAGGGCGTCCACCGCAAGAATAGCGGTGAACGGCGAAGCTAATCCATAATCCAGCGCGACCTGTTTGGTAGCGCGAAGAAACTCCAAGTCATCCGCGGCAACAGATTGTCTCGCGAGAGCCGCTATTTTCATGCTGGCCCAAATCTTCGGAATGACGTGCTCCGAGCCCGTCTTCGATGAATCCACCGGAATTGCAAATGAAACCGATTGGCCGGCGGTGGTTCCAGTGACTACCAGCGTCGTGGGTGCACTACCGGCAAATCGGCCCGCCAGCATCACCGCGCGGCCCGCGGGAATATTCGTGTATCCGCGCGAGTAAATCTCGGAAACCTGCATGGCGCCCCAATCGATTTTGGTGTCCGTCAACGAGGAATTAGTCGGCGCGTGCAGGAGCAAGGTGAAATAGCCGCCGCGCTCGTCCCGATACGTCATCAGTCGCGGGGAGTTCTCACCGCCGGCCAGCCGGAAGCGAAGTTTAAAATCTTCATTGGGAAATCCGTCGCCCGGGCTCGTTTGAGCGGTCCAGTGTTCCGGAGTAAGGGATTGCTTGAGGATCGCATGACCCGGGCACTGAAGATCCGCAATCGCCGTGCCCGCATTTACATCCACTTTCAACGACACCGATACATTCCCGTGACCGGAGCTTCCTTTGGTGTTGAACGCCGTGGGAAACAAAAACTCATACCACCCATCCTCAAAAGGCAGCGTCTGAAAATAATGAAGGCGCACATCGACGTTTTTGCCGGGCTCGATGTTCGCGATCGTCTGGCGAAAAATATTCGCCCGCCCCGCCGTCAGCAGCGACGTCAGATAACCCTGTCGTTTCGCCTCTTCGTAAATGGCTTTGGCTTCCTTGCGCTCGCGAATGATGCCCCGAATCCGCCGTTTGCCGATCGTCATCACGAAATCATCTACCGCGGCATCGTCTGGCAACGAAAAGACGTAGACTGCCTCAATTTTTTGCTCGCAGGGATTTTCAAATTCCTGCCTCACGTCTACCGTGCTGATGTAGCCGTTCATGCTGGCGTTTACGTCCATGTGTTTCAGCGGCATCTCGCGCTGTTGTCCGTGCACCACGGCTTTTAACCCACCGGGTTCGGGCGGTGTTTCAAAAGCGTTCGCAACTTTCGAATCCCGTTCAATGATCCAAACCTCTTGGAAACTTTCCGCGCCTGCGGCATTGGATGCGACGTCGCGCGGCCTGATGCTTCGGGACAAGTTAACCCCGCTGCAACCACTTGCGATCAATCCCACGACCGCCAGTCCGCAAATCCAATTGTTTATCATTCGTTTCATTGGAGCTGTTCTGAACAATTCACCATTGCTGAAATCCGTTTTCCCGCTGGGTCCGCCGCCGCCTGCAACTTCAATTCAAATTCCGGCCGCGTTTCTCCGGCCGTTTCGATGTGAATCGTCGCCACGCGCGTTTTGCCGGAGGGCAAATGCTCCGGCGCCTCGGTGCTGAAGGCCGCGATGATCACTCGCTCGCCCTGCATCGCCTTCGGATCATAGAAGGGCGGCTCGCGAAACGCCTTCGGCGAGCCGCCCTCTATCCCCACGATTTTCGCCGGCACATTCGTGACCGAAAATTCCACCTGATACGCCGCCAGCGGGCTGCTGCTCGAATCGATATAAATATTGATCGCGTGGAAATGGACCTCAGCTGCCGGGGGCTGAGCGAATAACGAAATCGTCAGCGCGCAAAAGAATATGGCCAGCCAGCCTTTCACGGGCGGTTATCCTTTCCCAGCGCCACCGCCCGCGACGCAATCGCGTTCACATCCCGTTCGTCAACCACTCCATCGCCATTTACATCCAAAGACGCGGGCAACGAACCGCCGTTCTTGATTTCCTTCGCCAATGTGAATGAATCCAGGATGTCAACCTTGCCATCCCGGTTTAGATCCTCGCGGGCAAATTGGGCCGGCATCAGCATGCGCGCCACCAAGACAATCATCGCGCACACTCCCGTCAACGCCGGCCAAAGCAGCCATCGCGGCCAACTAACAGCATTCGATTTCGCCGCCGGACGCAGTTGCGTTCGCGCCGCCTTCAAAATCGCGCCCTCTACCGCTGGCGGAACAAAAACCTTCCCTTGCGCGCTATCCTTGAGCGCTGCGACGAGCTTCGATGGAGCCTCCAGGTTTTGCTCCGAATCCGGTGGAACGGTCTCGTTCATGTTCAATCAATTAAGTGTTCAAATGCCGCAGAAGGTTCATTCGAAAAAGGTTTTCGTGCGCGGGTCCTTGCGTAGCGACGTCAGCGCGTTATGGAGCCGGGATTTCACCGTGCCCAGCGGGATGTCCATCGCCGCGGCGATTTCTCCCAGGTTGAGCCCGTCTACAAAGCGCAGCAACAGGACTTCGCGGTGTTCTTCTGACAAGCCAGCCAACACGGCTGAGAGGTCACCCCGATCGGCCGATGCGGTTGACCCCGCCGGGCGATTTTCCAGCACCGCGAGTTCCCCTTCGGTCGATTGATGCCGTTCCGCTTTGCGACGGGCCGCGATCGAAAGATTTTTCACCGCCGGATACAAAAACGTCTTCAACTCGGCCGTGAGTTTGAATCCTGGAAATTTTTTCAGAAAATAAAGAAAGGTTTCCTGCAGGACATCGAGCACCAGGCTCTCATCGCCCGTGAATCGAAACGCCAACGAAGTCACCCAATCGCGATAACGATTGTACAAGCCCTCGAACGCGCCGTCATCGCCGCGATTCATCGCGGCGATCAATTCCAAATCCGTGCGCGTGTCCAGGGGCTTCTCAGGGTCCGTCTGTGCTTCCACATTAACTTTCGGCCGTATCGCGGTCACAGCCGCGGCTTCAAGTTATTGAGTGCGCGAACCAAAGGAAAGGTTCACGAAAAAAGAAGAATGCCCGAATCTTAGGTTCGAATTTCAGGCTTTGAGCTTGAGAAAATTCTTCAAAATCTGCCGCCCGCTCTCCGTGAGAATGCTCTCCGGATGAAACTGCACGCCCCAGATCGGCAATTCCTTATGCTTCACGCCCATGATTTCGCCCTCCTCGGTCTCCGCCGTGATCTCCAGGCAATCCGGAATCGATTTGCGCTCGATCACCAGCGAATGATACCGCGTCGCGGCGAACGGGTTCGGCATGCCCTCGAACAAATCCTTGCCGTTGTGCTTAATCGGCGACGTCTTCCCGTGCATCATGCGATAATTCACGATCACGTTCCCGCCGAACGTGTGCCCGATGCATTGGTGCCCCAGGCAAACGCCGAACAACGGCACTTTCTTCCCGAACTCGCGAATGACTTCGTTCGACATCCCGGATTCACGCGGTGAGCAGGGCCCGGGCGAAACCAGGATGCGCTCCGGATTCAGCTCGCGAATTTTATCGAGAGAAATCTGGTCGTTGCGATGCACCTGCATCTCCACGTTCAACTCGCCGAGGTATTGCACGAGATTATACGTGAACGAATCGTAATTATCTATGACCAGAATCATCGCGCACAAAATAACATAGGAAACGATTTTGAAAATCAGGAAGTTTTGCGCTTCCGTTTCGCCTTGAACAACTCCAACTGCGGCTCCTTGAAAAAATCGTAATTCTTTAAAATCCGGATCATCTGCAACAAATCCGACTTCTGATAATTCCGGTTCACCTCAATCTTGCCGATCAAATCCGCCAACGCCGTGCGAAACGGAATCACCGCATCGATTCCCTTGGAGCGGAGCAGGGCAATGCTCTCGGCACGCGCCTGCTCGCCCTGCGGCAAGGCGGGAATCACCAGGATCTTGAGCGTCGGAACGCTTTCACCAAACACGCGCGCCGCCTGCTGAAACACTTTCGTCCCCACAAATCGGAACAACTCCGGCGTGCTCGTGATGCGCGCCGAACTGAACGTCTCCGTGTGCCAGCCCTTTACCGCCACGACCGCGCGCTCAATTGCCGGCAAATCGCTCGAGTTGAGCACGAACGGCAATTCCCCCTCGCGCTTTTGCGGATGCGGATTGAGCACGAAAAAATCAATGTCATCCTCCTCGCGCTTGGTCTGCGCGATGTATTTGCGATGTTGCCGCACGAGAAACTCGTGCAACTCGAAATACTCGCGGACAATGGTTTCGCTGACGGAACTCATAGTGGCTTATCGTGGCACCAACGTCCCATCGGGCAGGATAGTTGATATCTCTGTGATTTGCGGGACCCCTAAGCTGCCGCTCTTGGGTTGCTGGGAAATAAAATCGAATGCGAGTTGGATCAGCCGTTCGGGCACCCTTTGACCCCAGACTACTTTGCCAATTCCTTCCGCCAGCACGAATTTAACTTCGCCACCGCTGACTTTTTTATCCAGCCGCATCGCCGCCAAAAGCTTTTTGCGCTTACTTGCGTTCAATGCAATGGTCGTTGGCAAACCGGCCCGTCCAAAAATCATTGCAATACGATTTGTTTCATCAGGGTTCAATCTGAGCATAGTGGTCGATATCATCGCCGCCGCAACCTGCCCAATCGAAATCGCCTCCCCGTGCAAATATTTTCCGTAACCCGAAATATTCTCAATCGCGTGCCCGATCGTGTGCCCAAAATTCAAAATCGCCCGCAACCCGCTCTCGGTTTCATCCTGGCCGACGACATCCGCCTTGATCTCGCAGCAGCGCGCGATGACCTCCGTCATCGTCTTCGGCTCGCGCTTGAGCAATTTCGGCAATTCCCGCTCCAACCGCTCAAACAACGCCGCGTCGTAAATAATCCCATATTTAATGACCTCCGCCAACCCCGCGCGAAACTCGCGCAACGGCAACGTGCGCAACGCATCAATATCGCAGAGCACCAGGCGCGGTTGATGAAACGCCCCGACCAGATTTTTCCCCGCCTTAAGGTTGACGCCCACCTTTCCGCCCACCGAACTGTCCACCTGCGCCAGCAGCGTCGTCGGGACTTGCACAAACGCGACGCCGCGCAGATACGTCGCCGCCACAAATCCCGCCAAATCACCCACCACACCGCCTCCGAGCGCGATGATGAATGATTTCCGCTCCAGCCGATGTTTCGCCAGCGCGTCGTAGCACTGCTCCACGACCTTGACGCTCTTGGAAGTTTCACCCGCGGGCACGGTGATTAAAACGGATTCGAACCCCGCCTTTTTCAAACTGGCTTGAACCGCCCGGGCAAATCGGGGCGCGACATTTTTGTCGGAGATGACGGCGCATCGACCGCCGAGTTTCAATTCGGCGCAATGCCGGCCCAAATCGCGGAGCAATCCCGGGCCAATCTTGATCTCGTAACTGCGAGCGCCGAGCGGCACATTAACAATACGCACGCCGTGAGGATAAAGGCTGCCGCAAGCGTGTCAATTGCCCGCATCCCCGGACTTTCCCCTGTAGCGCGGGCGTCCCCGCCTGCGAGTTCTAGCGGCGTCTCGCCGCCGGTCCCATACGACAAAAATCGCATTGCCTAATCATTAAACAGGCGCATAGTAACCATTAATGATTCCCGGCCGTCCAATGCTGCAATGCTTTGAGAAAAACTTCGCGAAAGGATAATTCCATGAACCGCCTCCAAATCAATCGCCGCCAATTTATTCGCACCTCCGCCGTCGCCGCCGCCAGCGCTGCGCTGCTTCCGCGCGCATTCGCCGCCGCCGCTAAGCGCACCGCCACCGACCAGGTCACGCTGGGCAATACCGGCATCAAGCTGAGCCGCCTGGGCATCGGTACCGGCAGCAGCAACGGCCATGAACAAACCGCCCAAGGCAAGGAAGCGTTCATCAAAATGATCCGCCACGGATACGATTCGGGCATCACCTACATCGATTGCGCCGAGCGCTATGCGACTTTTCCGTGGGTCGCCGACGCCATCAAAGGCTTGCCGCGCGAGAAGCTGTTCATTCAATCCAAAATTCCCACCCCCACCGACGACATCCTGGCCGTCATCGATAGCCATCGCAAAAATTTCAACACCGACTACGTCGACAGCATGCTCGTCCATTGCATGACGGATGAAAAATGGACGGACACCTGGAAACGCGCGATGGACGGCTTCAACGAGGCGAAGGAAAAGAAATGGATTCGCGCCAAAGGCGTTTCCTGCCACAGCATCGGCGCCTTGCGCACCGCGGTCAACAGCGATTGGACCGAGACGCACCTCGTCCGCATCAACCCGCAGGGAAAATACATGGACGCCGCCAAATCCGCGTGGGGTCCGGACGCCACCGTGGAAGTTGACCCTGTCATGGAACAAATCAAATCCATGCACGCAAAAGGCCATGGCGTCATCGGCATGAAGATTTTCGGCAATGGCGATTTCAAGAACCCGGCCGACCGCGAAAAATCCATGCGTTTCGCCATGTCCAAGCCCGAGATCAACGCCATCGTGATCGGCTTCATCACCCCCGCGCAAATCGACGAAGCCGTCGGGAAATTAAACAGCATCCTGGCGGAAGCTTAGTTGGCAGTCCCGCGTTCACGCGGCCGGCAGGGAATGGAACAGAAGCAAACTAAGATAACCAAGGATGGCGGCATCTTTGTTTCCTTCGTTGCCTCCTGTAACAATCCGTGTTCATCGGTGTCTATCCGTGGTTAAAAAGCCACCTCTGAAATCTCAAATCTGCAATTCTTGTCAGGGCAAACGCATTTGAATTTGTTGGAAAACCGCCTTAATCCGTAGCGCAGATTTGTAATCTGCTCATCGGCCCTACATTTAAAGGCGTGAGCCCTATAATTCCTGCCTGCCTTCGTTCCCTTCGTTCTCTTCTGTAAACTCAATTCCCCTCGGAGTCCTGAAATTCTTCTTTCAGTTCCCTTCTATAAAATCTCCCGGACGCAGGGCCTTACGCGTCCCACAAATCATTGTATCATCACCGCTATTTTTTCTCCGCCACCGCAGCAGGCGATCCATTCCCGAACACCGCATCCAGCCCCGCATTCAATTGCGGATTCCTAGACATCAACTTCCAGATCATGCCGCTGCGATAATTATCAATCGCCAGCAACATCGGCCCGACATTAATGCCCATGATCGTGTGATTAATCCACGGCCCGTTCAGGTAATCGGCGTAAAACACCTGCGGATTGCCATTCGCGTCCCACACCCGGCCGATGTAATGCGGGTCCAGGCTGAATGCGTCGCCAAAACCGAACGTCGGACTCCACAGCGCGGGAATCTCGAAATCATGCCGTAGCGCCGCGATCGCCTCCTTGGGAACAAAATTGATCGTGCTCGCCGCGCCGTAAACGGGAACCGTGCCCACCTGCAGCGCCTTCGTGCCCATGCGCGCGTTCTCCTCGGACGGCAGGCCGCCGAAGGGAAAATATTCGCTGATGTAATGAGATGCCGGCGCCACCAGATTATCGCACGCTGACAATCCCCACGAGTTTTCGCCATAGGTCGCATAATGCCCACCGAGCGTGCCCGCGCGATTCGTCGAGTGATCGATGCAAAATTGCCGGTTCGCCAAAATCGCCAGCCGATCGTTTTCCCAAAGATCACACGGCAGCGTCGGATGGCGGTCTTTGCCGCGGTTATGGAAATCGAGCCAGCAACTCGCAAAGAAATAATTGAAGAGCGATCCCTTCCACGTCACCAGGATCTTGTCCTGATCCTGCCTCGGATACGAAGCAAACACGCGATTGCGCGCGAGATACGTCGCAAACGAAACCGGATGCGTGCGCGAACCCAGCGCGAGCAAATCCACCATCAACGCCTCGTCCGTCTGGCCGTCCACATGATTGTAAAACGTGCCGCTCTTGGTCGGACCGGGCATCCACGAAAGAAAATACTGGTTCGCGTGTGGTCCCTGCGCATGATCCACAAACCACGCCCAGTCCACGCGCTCGGATAACTCGCGGCAAAGCGTCTGGATCTCCGCGTTATTGTGGAAATATTCCTCGCACGTCAACACGCCGTACATCAGCAGCGCCGTGTCATACAAGGACAATTCCACGTGCGGGTCCTTGCGCGTTCCGGCGTTGGCGGCCAGAAAGTGATAATAAAATCCCCGGTAACCCGCGTGCGAAATATCCGCATCCGCTCCCATCGGCAGTTTCTTGAGGTTTTGCAGAATCGTCAGCACGCGATTCTCCAAATCCTTCCGGTCCGCCCAGCCGCGCTCGTCTCCGACGCAATAGGACGTCAGTTGAAAACCAATCGTCCCCACGCTGACAATGTCCGAAAACGTCGAGCGATCCAGCGCAAACCCGAGGTCATCCGTGAAGTTGAGAAAGTAATAAAACGAACGCTGCGAAACCAGGTCGAGCATTTGATCATCGTTCAGCTTCGCCATATCGAGCGTGGGTTCATCCGTATCGAACGCCAGGTCGTCGATGAAAAAATGGCTCTTCCGCTGTTCGTTCCGCCAGTTCTCAATGACCAACACGATTTCCTTCACGCTCGACCAGTCGTTCGAGGTTGTGTCGAGTGGCAAATCGTACCGCGTCCAATTGGTTGCGTTCGGAATTGTGAACAACGCATCGGCCAGGGCGGCGCCATTCGCCGCTTTGAATTCCACCTTCACCTGGTGCGTGAAATTGCCGTCGCCATTGCCGCACGCCCAAAAAGTGAAATTGGTCACGCGCACATTTTCCACCTGCGACGGATTGCCGGCGCTGTTCCGCAGCGGGCCATAGAGATTGGTGAAATTCAGCGAGTGGTGCGGATAACTCATTTTGCCCAGCGCCGAATTCCACAAACCGCAGAAACCATTGGTGACGGAATAATCCAGCCGCAACGCAGCGCCGTTGGTCCCGTGAAAAACCCGGTTGTCGAAAGAAACCGTCAGCGTCGCATCCATATTGGCGAACACACCACTGTCGCCCGAGAAGTTATTGAAAAATCCCTGATCGTTATAGTCGGCAAAAGTCACTTCCGCCGCACGGCTGGGAAACGCGGCGAAGACCGTGACCATGGCGGCCCAAATAATAAAAAATATCGTGTGCTTGGATTCCGGAAAAACTCTTCCCATCATACTTTCGGTGAAATTCGCCCGAATTTGCCAGAATGCAAAGGGGGACTTTTGCCGCGGGGGATTTTTCGCGGCCGGCTCGCGAGGATCAGTGGGGTGATGTGCCACTACAGGGTCGGTCTGATCTCCGGGGGATGGTTGCTTTTCTCTTTCGCTTTCATCACCGAAAAATTTCCGCCCTCACAGCACGCCACGAAACTCTCCGTGACGCACTTCAACTCCTCCCAGCGCTCCCGGATGGTGGACGCTTCTTTTCCAGTGATATGACTATCCGCTGCGGCCGTGGCGATGACCGCCAGGAGATCCGCGAATTCCTGCACGATCTCATTCGTTGCGGGAATCAAAAACGAGGGATGCGGCCGGTTCGTCACGGGATTCAAAATGAAAAATCCTCCCGACCGCTGGCAAATCCATTGCACGAGCCGCTTGTCGGTGGTGCAGCGCAACAAGGCTTCAATGCGGTCCAACGGGTTCGTCGTGCCGCTGCCGGTGCCGTCATCGGGTTCCGCCCACTTGTAAATCGTCGAAAGGGATAAATTCAACTCGGCCGCCACCTGCTTCGCGCTGCATTTCTGGAATACCTCGCGCAGGAGTTCATGTGATTGCATGATAGCAGAATAAAATAATGTCCTGCCGGTTGGCAATCAAACAATCCAGAAGCGCTCCTAATGCGTGCCATAAATAATTCCTTGCGAACTATTGGAACTCTGCCAACTTTCCCACGAATCTGTTTCGAGCGGTTTTTTAAAAAATGTAGCCATTAAACCGCTCCAGGGCCGGGAATCCGCGGGATGGGTCAATGAAATTGACATTCTATGAACCAAAAACCCCGTCCTCACAAAAGCTATCCGAACTGGCGCCAGCGCGAAGCGCGCATGTTGATCTGGGCTCTCGCCGTCGGGGCCGTGGCGGCCGGCCTTACCGGCCTCCTCATCTATTTTATGAGCCGTAATACCGGTGCAAATTAGCTCCGTGGCTCCCCCAGGAACCGTCGATAATCCGCCCTCCGCCACTGCAAAAACATCGAGCAATGCTTCGTCGTGCCCTTGTTTCGCCGGGGCCAAAAAGCATCGAACTCCGTCTCGATCTGGGCCAAAGCCATCAGGCCGGTCTTCGCCATTCGCCGCGCCTGCGGGAATTCTCCGCGTGCGACCGCCTGTTGCCACAGCATGAAATGGCAGGATTGCTCGGCCATCCTCGCCGCGAATTCCAGTTCCCGTACCAAAACTTTTCCCTTCGGCGAAATCATGGAATCACGCCCGGCTTTTTTCAAAACGCCAAGTTGGCGTTTCAACCCCCGCGCCGTCTCCCGGATATTCCGTGATTGAATCTGCGCAAAATATTTCAATCCATTTCGGCAAAATAATTCGCGCTCCTCCGCCGGCGGCGCGGCGATCACCGCGCCCAGCGGCGTCACATTCACTTCGTTGAAACGCAATTTCCGATGCGCCATTCCCAGCGCGCAGGCCGCCTTCGCCACCGACCCACCCGGATCCTCAAACACGTCACGGCTCAGCGCTGCTATTAAAACTCTTTCGTCGAACGTTTTTCCGCACCACGCCAGCGCTGCCCCCGCCGCGAGCGGCAGCCAGCTCACCGCCAACGGCTGAGGATGCCCGCCATCGCCCCAATCTGTATTCAAGAATCCCACCGCGCCGTTTTTCCGCCCGGCCGCCGCCGCACGCCGCAGATTTTTCAGCGCGTTATCGTGTTTGCCGACCAGCGTCATCCACGTCGAAGTTCCCGGGCACACGTAAAACGGAATCCCCGATTTTTTAAACAGCGCCGTTTCCTTCTCGAACGGGTGATTCGCCTCGTAACCCCAATTCAACGCCACGATGTCCTTCGGCAACTTCGCGATGAGCTTCGGATATTTCAAAATGATATCGCCCCAAAACATCGTCCGCCTCCCGCGCTTCGAAACCTCCCGCTGCACGCGTTTCAAAAAATCCAAATACACCGTGCCCTTGCCCTTCGCCGCGCAGATCTTTTTGCTCTGCCCACGGCCAAGGTCCCACGTCTCATCGCAACCCACGTTAAAAAATTGGCTCGAGAAATTCGGCAGCAACTCATCGTAAAGCCCGCGCAGAAAGGGAATCGTTCCCGGATGATTCGGCGCGAGCGTGGAAGGGCGCCGCACAAATGTGCCGCTCGCGTCCTCATACGGCTCTGCCACTTCCGCGAGCTTGCGCACCCGCGGGTGTTCGAGAAAATATCGCAAATGCCCAAACGAATTCTGGTTCGGCACCAGGTCGATTCCCAATTCGCGGCAGCGCGCGTCCAGGCGCCGAATGTCCTCCGCCGTCAACGCGCCCCAATCCCGCCACACCGATTGGTAATCCCGATACGCAAACGTGTGTTCGGTATAAAGCTGCAACTCGTTGATCTTGAAATCCGCCAGCCGCTCCGCCAAATCGATCAACGTCTCAACCCTCGGCACGCGCCCGCGCGAGACATCCAGCATCACCCCGCGCCGGATGAAATCCGCCCAATCGCGAATGATCAAGCACGGTAACTTGCGCCCGTACTCACGCTGCAATTGCCGAAGCGTCGCCCTTGCTGCCCGGAGTCCGCCGACATCGCGATAAATGATTTCGATTCCGCGCCGGCCAATCTCCAATGCGTAGGCATCCGGATGCTTCGGCGCCGCATCGCTCTGAATGATTTTGATCGCGTCGTCCGCGCGTTTGGGCAAAAGAAAACTCCCCGGACGCCGTTTCAGCGAGCGGGGAGTGGGAAGGAGATTCACTGGAGGTTATTTCGCAATCATGCCGCTCTGGCGCGCGAAATTGAAAATGCCGCCCGCATCCACCACCGGCCGGACATCGCCCAGCGGCTTGAAGGAGTGCACTTTGCCCGTCGCCTTTTCCGTGACCGTGCAGGCATCCAGGTCCACCGTCACGACGTCGCCGGTCTTCAGCACGTCGCAGAGGCGCTCAGTGATTTCGCACGGATACAATTCGCCGGTCGCCACGCAATTGCGGAAAAAGATCCGCGCGAAACTTTCCGCGAGCACAATTTCACAATCCGCCGACCCCATCGCGATGGGCGCATGTTCGCGGGAACTGCCGCAGCCAAAATTTCTCCCCGCCACCACGATCGGATATTCGCTGTCCGTTTTGCCGTCCTTAACGTAGCGATTCGGATAAAGCGATTCCGGCAATCCGCACAAAGCGTAGGCGCCGAGTTTTTCATATTCCTCGGCAATCGTCGGCACCAGGTTCAGGTACTGCGCGGGAATGATCTGGTCGGTATCAATGTTATCGCGCACCACGTACACCGGCCCCGTAAAAACTGATTTCGTCATGCCAACAGAGTGGAACAGGGCAGGCGGGTTTTCAACCAGATAGTATAGTGGCACGGGCGTCCCGCCTGTGCGAATCATCACACCGTTTCCAACGATACTGCGCCCTTGACTATGCAAAGGTGGTTTGTGCGGGGGGCTGTTTCCGCAAAAAAGATATCCGTCTTAAAATTCCGAATAATATTGCAAATAGAATGCCGGACAACGCCAACAGTAAAATCAAGGTTCTAACGGTAAATCGAAAGCCTGAAAATATTCCCAATCCGTATTCACCAGGAGCTTCGGACCTGATTAATAGGGAACCGCTCCTTCGCGGCGTGAAATTTAGAATCCCAAATGCCACGTTCGTGGAGGCCTGGTCTACGAACGTCGCGGTTGAACTCGATGAACCGATCGAGACATCGGTGATTGCGTGGCCGTTCGAGGGCTTCCAATCAAACTGAACATCATTGGGTGAAGGCAACTTTTGAAGAGAGTTTTTTGTGCGCTCCAGCGCCAGAAGTTCATATTTCCTCCCCGATTCAACCCGGATTTCTAGTTCTTTTGACTCGGTTTTTTGGATTTCCGGCCAGGCCATCAGCATGATAAAGATTATCCCGCCTATCGGAAGCCAACAGGCGCTAAAGATCGTGAATATTCTAAACAATTTCATGACTGATTGAGGGCGAGACTTGCTCTCCCATGCGAATCATCACGCCGTCTCCAGCGACAAAAGCTCCGACTTGGGAATGTCGATTGGCGCGCTTTGCGACAGGGCAAGATACAGGAATGCAAACAACGAAGTCGGCGGCATGATCAACAAAAACGCGACCCACGGATTTTTGCCCCGGCTTTTCACAATCTTAATCGAAAGAATAATAATCGGGATGATGTTGATGATGGGAATGAAGTAAGCAAAAAACCAAACGCGCGGCATGTTCGCGGCGCGCAGCAGGGGAATCAATTGCAGAAACGGCACCCACACCAGCGGTCCCGGCGCGATGTGTGTCTTGCGGCAAATCATCCAAAAACAAATCGACAGGAAAACGTAAACCACCGCGGAAATTCCCAAAATAATGCTGATGGTCAGCGGGTTTGCCGCAAAGTAAGCCTGGATTTCCGCCTCTTTTTCCCTCCGATTCTCCCGCCATTCCGCCGCGAACTTTTTCACATCGGACAATCGGATGTTAATGCGGGGAAGTCTGGACGTCGGCGCGGCCGCGGCAACGCTCGTCTCAGCGGTGGTGACGCCGCCATCGGGCGCAGCACCGGGCGCGGCTTTCGGGGGCGCATCGTAGCCGAGCGTCACCCGGACATCCGCCGGCAAATCACTGGCCTTCACATTGCAAACCCCCGCCGAATGCAGAATGAAAATCCACTCCTTCGTCTTCTTCGTGACTGTCACGTTCGTGTACGTACCTGTCTTGGTTTTCAACACGGGAAACGTTTGCTCCTCTTTGCCCATGAAAATCTCGCCCGGTTTCGCCGCCACTTCGGTCGAAATGACTACTAAAAGCAGCATAAGTAGGCTGCCCCAATAGCGCCGATAGTGTTCAACTTTTTTCATCCCAAAATGGCATCTGCCCACGAATTAACCCGGTCGTCACACTGCATGCCTTGTGCCAGTTAATATTTTGTAAAGACCTCCCAAAAAATATGAAATCCGCCGGCGCCACGTGAACGTTAACCCTCCCCGGCCAAATCCGTGACGGCATTCCATCTATTATATTTCTCAAAAGTAATTTCCGAAAAGGTGGGGCAAACCTGCGGGTTTGCCACGAATCCCCGCAGGGATTCGCCACCTTTTTGGAAATTACTTTTGAGAAATACTATAGTTGACGCACTTGACTCTATTTTCTCTGCGGTTACGATTTCGTTGGCTCCCTGATATCGCACGTAATCTCATCGCGCAGCCGAATCGTCCCGGACTCCACAACTTCCGCCATCACTCCCTGGCGATTATTCTCCATCAATGCCCGCAGGCCATTGCAAATCTCATCCATCTGATGACACGGCTCGCGCCCTTCATAGAAAAACAAAATCGCCCCACCGATTTTCACCCGCTGGCCAATCAACTGAATCAGATCCATGCCTTCCGTCTCGATATTCGCCCGCACCCGGCCCGGCGCAATGGACTGCAATCCCAACGCCGCCGCATGCTCGGCGATCTGTTCGCGTTCCATCAAAGAAACCTGTCGCCGGCTCGGCTGCCCCGTACGACGGCTGATTTTTCCGAAATACCGCGGCTCACCCTGAATTCCCTTTCCCGCCACCAGCTGGATTTCCTCCACGCCGGTCAACGCCGCCCCGGATTCCGCCGGATGCAAATGCAACGAAACCACGCGCCCAATAACACGATTAACTGCCGCACTCATGCCCCCCAGTATTGCCGCCCCAACAAATTCCGCAAGCGCCAGCCAATTCGTGGTCCGCATTTACCCGATCATCGCTCTATCAGCCTCGCTGAGCATTGCCCCCATCATGTTCAATTTTTTCATGAATCCCAAAGGGATTCAGTCAATCAGCCCAGGGTTGCCGAGTCTGCGAGGCTACCCTGGGAGGTGGATCGTAAAACCGTATTCAACCCTGAAAGGGTTGTGTCGAACAGTTGTGGGTAATGCTCAGATCAGCCCCGAAAGGGTTCATTGGATGTTCGATGTTTCCCCACCACCCGGCGTTCACTCTTGCCCTGTCTAACGCCACTCTTATAATTCGCGCGTGCTCGACATCAAACTCATTCGCGAAAAACCTGATTTTGTGCGCCAACGCCTCGCCACCCGCGGCGCGGGCGACGAAGCCCTGGTCGAAAAAATTCTTCAGATCGACGACGCCCGGCGGAAATCGCTGGCCGAAGTCGAAGCGTTGAAATCGCAGCGCAACCGCGTCTCGAAGGAAATCGGCGCGCTCATGGGCCAAAAGAAAATCGAGGAAGCCGAAGCCAAGAAAAAGGAAACGCGCGACCTCGGCGACCGCATCACCCAGCTCGACAAGGAAGTCGCCGAAAGCGATGTCGAACGCGACAAACTCATGTTGCAGCTCCCCAACCTGCCGCACGAAACCGTCCCCATCGGCAAAACCGCTGAAGACAATCCGGAGATCCGCACGTTTGGGCAAAAACCGGCCTTCTCCTTCAAACCCAAAACCCACGTCGAACTCTGCGAACACTTGAAGCTCGTCGATTTCGCTCGCGGCGCGAAACTTTCCGGCAGCGGTTTCATTCTTTACACGAACTGGGGCGCCAAGCTGGAACGCGCCTTGATTCAATTTCTCCTCGACCTGCACACGAACGAGCATGGTTACACCGAAGTTTCGCCGCCGTTCATGGTCGGGCCGCAATGCCTCGTCGGCGTCGGCCAATTCCCGAAATTCAAGGATCAATATTACGGCGTCGCGGAAGGCGACAACACCGAATTGCTCGGCAAACTCTACCTGATCCCGACCGCCGAAACGCCCGTCGCGAACATCCATCGCGAGGAAATCCTCAAGGAAAGTCAGTTGCCGATTAATTACTGCGCCTACACGCCGTGTTTTCGCGGCGAAGCCGGCGCGGCCGGAGTGGGCACGCGCGGCATGATCCGCGTGCATCAATTCGACAAAGTGGAATTGATCAAGTTCGTTGCGCCAGAACACAGCCAGGACGAACACGAAAAAATGGTCGCCAACGCCGAACGCGTGCTCCAACTCCTCGGCCTGCATTATCGCCTCATCATGTTGTGCACCGGCGACATGAGTTTCGCCAGCGTCAAAACCTACGACATCGAAGTCTGGGCGCCGGGGCAGGGAAGCTATCTCGAAGTTTCGAGCGTCTCCAACTGCGAGGATTTTCAGGCGCGCCGGATGAACCTCCGTTACAAAACGGAAGCCGGCGAAAATAAATTCCCGCACATCCTCAACGGTAGCGGCACCGCCCTCGCGCGCCTGTTCGTCGCGTTGATCGAGACCTTCCAACAACCCGACGGCAGCGTCACCATCCCCGCACCGCTCCAACCGTATTTAAAAACCGACCGAATCCAGCCCTAGCATGGACGATCAAATCACTTTGGCTCCCAATTTGGGAATTCATTGGTTGTTCGGTGTTGGATGTTGCGTGTATTTTGTGGAAAAGATCGAGATTTTGAGAGGCACTCGAAAAATCCCACCGCTTTCCATCTCCCTCTCCGCCACGAAGTGGGAGAGACGGTTGGGGAGAGGTGGCGCCCAGGGTTCAGGGGACGAAGTTTTCTACAGAGCCTGTTCGATGTTGGCTGTTTTCCATGCCTTTTGGATGGGTACTTTAGGGCTGAAAGCCCGCAATTTTAAAGCCCGGGCTGCAGGCCCGGGTAAGGCACAGGCAATACGCAGTAGCCCTGTAAGGGCGAAACAACCTTTCGCAACCTGCCAAAAATTCCTATTGCCCCACGCCGCATCGTGGTCTTTGTTCTTGGCATGAAACTTCTGCTCGCCAGCAGCGAAGTCCATCCGTATTCCAAAACGGGTGGCCTCGCCGATATGGTGGGCGCGCTCGCCAAATCGCTCGCGCGCGAAGGCCACACCGTCGGCCTCATCACGCCGCTCTACGCCGGCATCCGTGAAAAATTTCCCGAACTCAAGCACCACAAAGTAAAACTCGACCTGCCGCTCGGCGCGCGCAATGTCACCGGCGACATCTGGACCCTTTCTCCCGTCGATAACCTCACGATTTATTTTATCGACCAGCCCGAATTTTATTTCCGGCATTCGCCCTACCTTCAACCCGACGGCATCAGCTACCCCGACAACGACGAACGTTTCATTTTCTTTTCGAAAGCCGTCGTCCATCTCGCGCGTCACGTGCTGAAACCGGATCTCGTCCATCTGCACGATTGGCAAGTCGGTTTCGTGCCGCTCCTGATCCGCCACGAACATCTCACCGGCGGTTGGCCCCATCCTCCGCCCACGTGTCTCACGATCCACAACCTCGCCTACCAAGGCACGTTCCCGGCGTGGCGTTACATGTACACGAATCTTCCGTGGGATTATTTCAATCACCACGGCGTGGAATTTTACGGCCAGATGAACTGCCTCAAGGCCGGCATCGCCTTCACCGACCTCGTCACCACCGTCAGCCCGCGTTATGCGCGCGAAATCACCACGCCCGAATACGGCTGCGGCCTCGAAGGCTTGTTGCAATCCCGCCAGGACCACCTCGTCGGCATTTTGAACGGCGTCGATTACGAGGAATGGAATACCACGCACAATCCTCTTCTCAGACATCCCTATTCCGCCGATGACCTAAGCGGCAAAACCGCCAACAAACTCGAACTCCAAAAGGAACTTGGCCTCCCGGTCGATGCCACCGTCCCCTTATTCGGCAGCATCACGCGTCTGGCGGATCAAAAAGGCGTGGACATTCTTTTGGGCGCGCTCGAGGAAATGCTCAGCGCCCACATGCAATTCGTCGTGCTCGGCAGTGGCGATGCGACCTTTGAAGAAGGCTATCGCGACCTCGCCCGGCGCTATCCTACCAAAGTCAGCGCGCGCATCGGTTTCAATCAAGGCCTCTCTCAACGCATCGAAGCCGGTTGCGATTTTTTCATCATGCCCTCGCGCTTCGAACCGTGCGGCCTGAATCAAATGTATAGCTTGCACTACGGGACCGTGCCTATCGTCCGCATCACCGGCGGCCTGGACGACGCCGTCACGGACATCACTGAAGACCGCGATCGCGCCGACGGAATAAAATTCGCCGAATACTCGAGCAGCGTCCTGGCCAAAGGCATCCGCAAAGCGCTCGCCCTGTTTGAAGAACCGGATTTGCTCAAGCATTATCGCATCAACGGCATGACCGTGGAATTTTCCTGGGAAAAAACCGCCCGCAAATACGTCGCGCAAGTCTACGACCGCCTGCTGCACCCGCCGAAGAAATAACGGCCACCGCACCGCAAACCAAATGCTTTGGAAATCGAGGCACGCGTTGATTGGCGCGCCAGCGTCTTGGACTGCGGCAGCCCTCTGCCGCTTTAAATTCGTGCCCCTTCGTTATTTAAAAACTCAATGCCTTTTAAAACGCTCTTTGTATTCCATTTCCACAATTTCACTGACGCGTTTTACCACGAGATCTTTTTGCATCGCGTAAAGGCCTGCCGACGAAAACGATGTTAATTCCAGCAGCCAGAAATCGCCATCTGCATCCTGGCATATATCCACACAAAACAGGGAATCCGGAAAATATTTTTCACCTAAAACCGCCTCGCACGTAGAACGAGCGCCCGCCGGCACATCCGGAGTCAACGCGCGTTTACCTTCGAGTTGATAGGTTGAAAAGGCGACTATCTCACCCCCATTATATTTTGAGCACAGGAAGCGCCATTCCCCCTTAATGTTTTTTGGCGTCGAAACGATAATGGGGTCATCGTCTTTGGCAGAACTGGCAATGGCGTTATCCCAGAATTTGTCAAAGTCCCGCGATTCAAGCAATCGGCCGCTGAACGATTTCTCGCCCGTATCCGGTCGTACAAAAATCACGTCGTCTCGCCCAAACTTTTCGTAGAACGACGAACTTGTCCGCTTCAGTTCTGAGACGGTTGTGAAGACGTTCCGGTCATTAAACAGGAATCGGCTGAGCTTGGGGTAGTATGCCGAACACAGAAACTTGTCCCAGGAGTTGTAGGCAATCGGAAAACAGCCCTTTGGCAGGCGGGAAGCAATGTTCTTCGCCATCTGAATGGATCCCTGCACAATCACACACTCATTTTCCTTGAACCCCGATGAGTCAAAGTCAAAGTGATTGTGGCGTCCAATGAGAAAACACTCACGTCCCGAGTCGCGCACTGCTTGAACCAATTCGCGATAGTCTTCTGAGTCTGTGAAATTCTCAATGATCCAGTGGGCCTTCATCTTGCCCAAGTATAGCGGGGCGAATTATGTCGCACCAGTCCGCAAAAAATGGACGCAACACAGAGCTTGCGGGATGGTCGATGTTCCCAGTTCCCTAAATAAACTCCGTCTCCCCGACCGTCACCGCCGCCGAATCCTGCAAAAATTCCTTACGCGTCTCCGCGATCCGAACCTTCAAATTTCCTAACCGCGCCTCCTCGCAATCAAATACCCAACACACCTTTTGCCACGCCGCCCAATTCTCCGGACCGCCAAAAAAGTGAATCGTCCCGCCGTGCCCGCGAATAATTCCCTCCACGCGCTGCACAAACCGCGCCCAATCTGCCTGCCGCAATTTGTTATCCGAATTGCCGATCTGAACCACAATTGTTTTCACTCCGCACCATCGTCGCACTTCGCAGACGTTTCGAAAGGTAGTTAAATCCACACTGAGGTTTTCCACCCGTCGCCGGGCAACGCAGCGGATATTTTTTCCATTTGTCGCCTTGGAGCCTATAACAAAATGAGGAATGGATGTGCTGTTTGCTGGCGGGCGGCTGGCAAGGCGCGACGAAGGAAGATAGCCGCAGCGCTCTCTGACTGAGGAGCAACGCGGCCAACCACCCGCCAGAAAACAGCCCTCCGGGTTGCCGATCTTTGGGGCGGCTACTGCGTTGCTCGTCGGTCGAAGATCCACCAAGGATATGGGCTTCCCAAGCCCTGCAAGTTGGATTCCCAAGCGGGAGTTGTGCGCTGTCGCGCAATGCAGTCTCCCTCCTCGCGCCTCGCAGCCGCCCCAAATCTCTGGCAACGCGCCCGTTCCTCATTTTGTTATAGGCTCTTAATGGGACTCATCAGAATTGGCGATGTTCGGATTTGTGATTTCTGCTAAAACCTTTTTCACACCACTGGGAACACTCGGGAACCTATGTCTGCCACGGTCACTTCAACCAAAAACATAACTACATGAAGAAAACACCCTGTCTTAGTTTAACCGTTCTCACCTCCAGCCTCGCCGCGCTTGCGGCGTTGCTGAATCCCACCCGCGCCGACGCCGCCTTCGGCGTCACCAGCAGCGGCGGATTCTACACCGTCGATGTCGGCGCGCACGTCGTCTTCAAAATCCGCCAATCCGACGGCAGCATGACCTCGTGCAAATACAACGGCACCGAGTTGAACGATCAATCCAAAGCCTCGCAAATCGCCTCCGGCCTCGGTTCCGCCACCGTCACAGCCACAACCTCCGGAAATTTCATCACCATCAAATGCGTCTCGAGCGATTCCAGTGTCGTCCCGACGCCGCTCACGCATTATTACATCGCCCAAAATGGTTTCGATAACATCTACATGGCCACCTATGTGACTTCGGAGCCCTCCGTCGGCGAATTGCGCTACATTTTCCGCGGCCAATTCAACGTCCTCCCGAACGGCCCGGCACCTTCCAATAACAACGGCAACACCGGCGCAATCGAAAGTTCCGACGTCTTCGGCCACAGCAACGGCCAAACCACTTCGAAATATTACGGCAACGAACAGGCGCGTAATCTCACGGTCAAAGGCGCCACCGGCACGGGCGTGGGCGTGTTCACCGCCTTCGGCAATCGCGAAAGCAGTTCCGGCGGGCCATTTTTCCGCGACATCGAAAACCAGGGCGACGGTTCCGGCAGCGACCAGGAGATTTATAATTACATGAACTCCGGCCACAACCAAACCGAAGCGTATCGCGTCAGCAACGTGCTGCAGGGACCGTATGCATTTTGCTTCACCAGCGGCGGAACTCCGGCCGTGCCCGACATGAGCTTCATTGCGAATCTCGGCCTCACCGGTTACGTGAATGCAGCCGGACGCGGTCGCGTCGTGCTCAACGGCATCGCCGGACGTGACACGAGCTACACCTACACCGTCGGCTTCGCAAACACCACCGCGCAATATTGGGTGCAAGCTTCCGCCAGCAACGGCTCCTGCGAATGTTTCAACATGAAACCCGGCACCTACACCATGACCATTTACAAAGGCGAGCTCTCCGTGTGGACCGGCAACGCCACCGTAACGGCGGGCAACCCCACCACCTTCAACACCATCACCGTCACCGGCGATCCCAGCACCACCGCCACCATTTGGCGCATCGGCAATTGGGACGGCACGCCGCTCGAATTCATGGACGGCAGCCTCCTGGCCACCATGCACCCGTCCGACGTCCGCATGTCGCACTGGGCGCCGATCACCTTCACGGTCGGCTCCAGCCAGAACAGCTCATTTCCCTCCGTGCAATTCCGCGGCACCAACAGCCCCACGACGATCAAGTTCAACCTGACCTCGACACAGGCCGCCGCCGCGCACACGATGAAAATCGGCATCACCGGCGCCTACAACAACGGACGTCCTTCAGTCGTCATCAACGGCCACGCGCTTTCGAATCCCGGCGCGTCGAGCCAGCCGAATTCTCGCAGCTTCACCATCGGCACCTATCGCGGCAACAACACCACGTTTAGTTGGAGCATTCCGTCGGCCGATTTCGTGACCGGCCAAAACACCCTGACCATCACGCCCATCAGCGGCTCCGGCGACCTCGGCCCCTTCCTGAGCGCCGCCTTCGGCTACGATTGCGTCGAATTGGATAATTAACCAAAATAGGCCGCCGCGCGACTGGCGCGCGGCGGCCGTTTAACGGAGCGCCGAGTTGCACTCGGCTTAGCGCGAACGAAAATTCGTAAATGCGAAATCGAGCCACAATTTTAATCATAGGAATTGTCTTCTGCGCCTGTGCAGCGATTTCTTATTTTGAGTCCCTCAAAAAACATTCACCACCAATTCAAGCGATCGTCACCTCAGAAAACCCTGCCACCATCACAAAACCCCTTAGTCCCAGCGCAGCGGCGGCATCAACCACCCCCGCCGAAAAAACCTGCGCCCAACTCCGCGACCTCTTCGCCCAGGACCCCGGCGACCAAAACGGCCGCGCCGCCGAACTCCTGAATCAACAATGCCGCGATAAACAATTTCAAACCGCGCTCAGCCTCCTCGACGCCGTCCCGCGCGATCTGCGCGCCGACTGGCTCAAAATTATTTTTAACCGCTGGGGCCAGGCGCAACCGACCGACGCCATGCAATCCCTCGCGAAAATTGGCGACCCCGATGAGCGGGCCGGGGCCTTTCAAGCCGCCGTGACCGGTTGGAATTCCTCCGACCCCGCCGGTCTCGCCAACTACGCCATCAACCAACCCGCCTCCGACGACCGCGATTACGCCCTCACCTCCGCCTTCGAAAACTGGTCTCTCCAGGACCCCACCGCGCTCGCCACCTGGCTCAACACCTTGCCGCGCGGCGCGGAATTCGACTACGGCGCCGCCCTCATGATCGCCAAAACCGACGGCGCGAACCGCTCACCCGAACTCGCCATGCAATGGGTGGAAAACATCGGCGACCCCGCGCTCAAACAAAACTCCTTCGCCCGCGTCATCGCCGAATGGCTGCAAACCGATTCCACCGCCGCCAAACAATACGTCGCCACCGCCACCTGGCTCGACGATTCGGCGCGCTCAAAAATCCTGAGTGATGCGCGATAAGTGTGGTGGCACGGGCGTCCCGCCCGTGCGTTTCGTTCGCTGGCCTCGGTCCGACTTGAGGGTTGAAAACCCGCAATATTAAAGCCCGGGCTGAAGGCCCGGGTAATCATCGCCGAATTCGCCAAGCCCTGTAAGGGCGAAACAATCTTCCCCAAAATCAAATTGCCAAATTTCCATAAAAGATTGATCGTCCGCTTATGAAAGGAAACGCGTCTCAAACCAAAGGCAGTTCCGAAAAAGTCACCGGCATCGGGGGAATTTTCTTTCGCGTCCGCGATCCCGAACTCATGACCGCCTGGTACCACCAAAACCTCGGCATCGCCGCAGAAGACGGCCACGCCGATTTTCTCTGGCGCGATCCCAATCGCCCGGAAGAAACCGGCCGCACCACCTGGGCCTTGTTTCCCTCGGACACTGACTACTTCGGTCCGTCGCGCCCGGCCTTCATGATCAACTACCGCGTCGCCAACCTGGAAAAAATGCTCGCGCAACTCCGCCGCCAGGGCGTGGAAATCGAAAAAGCCGAAGACTACGACTACGGCCGCTTCGCCTGGATCACCGACCCCGAAGGCAACCGCATTGAATTGTGGGAACCCAAAGTCAAAGCCTAAACCCCGGAAAGAGCAGGGGACCGCACCCCATTGGATTCCGCCCCTGCTCTGATTTGATTTCCGCATGGCGGAAAATTCACCACGAACCATGAACGGCACCGACAGCCAGAAATTCCTGGGCATTTGCATCCTGATTTCCTCACTAATCATCGCGGCGGCCATTTTCATCCACGCGCACAAAAACCGCTATCGGCTCCAATTTTCCAATCCGCCGGGCGTTACTTACGTGTTTGACACGTGGACCGGAGAGTTGAAGTCGCACTGATGTTTGGGCCCCTGACAATTACGAAAGCGATACGCGAATTCGAAGGCAGGAAGGCGCTCGGTTTTGTTCTCGCGCAACCTTAACCCGCAAATCTAAACCGAGAAGCAACCGCGGCCTTGAGGCCGGCGTGCTTGCACCACATTGCACTGTATTAGTTTGTGGTGATGTTCTCGGAGACCAGAGTCTCTCACATGCCCTTAACTCATTAAAGTTGGCGGCGAACGGAAATGGGCAACAAATCTGCTCCACACTTGCAACCTAGGCAGCGAACAATGTATGTCGAATAGAATCAAATTAATATTTGTTGTTCTCTCTCCTGCGTTTTTAGTCGGATGCAATTCTCTCGACTACCACACCGAACCCACGAACGGACCTCTGGTTTATCCTGGCGTCCATTCAGATTTTCGTGGTATGGCTCACGCTCATGAGACTGGCATGTATGAACCTTTCATATTCACTTACAGTTTTATCGACATGCCATTTTCATTGGTCACAGACACACTCTATCTCCCTAAAGATATCATCAACGTTCAACATGATAAGCACGACAAGCGCAATTCCTCGACCGCAACCAACAATGTGGTCAGTCACATACAGGCAAGCGACTTGTTGAAGAAGCCAGCAATGAGCCCAAAACAAACGGAGCAATGGAATATGCTGCCGGGGCCGTAGAATGCAAGGGTCGGGGAATTACAACTAGGGGGCTCCGCCTCGCTGATGCTGAAATTTGTGCTCCGCAATATACTGAATTGCATTCGCATCGCATTTCGCCACCGACTTCCGGCCGAAATCCAGATAGCGATTGCGTCCGGTCAAATGTCCCGAGCCGTGGATTATCTCATTCAGCTTCTCAATCCGTGCCTCCTTCGATGACCTGAAACGCGTGCGGGCAGGGCAGGGTGCCCTGCTCTTGCGGCCCTGAAAGTTTCGCCACGTATCCGGCAATCAAATCCAGCTTCCGGTTGATGCTCTCCAACTGGGCTGCGTCAATTTTGGGCTTGAGGTTTTTCGTCTGATAACGCTCTTGGACCTTGCGAAGCAGTTCTTCGGATTTCCAACGCAGAATTGCGCCGTCGACCTTAAGCGGGCGCGTCTTTGCGGATATTGTTCGCACAATTGGATGATGCCCGAGAAAAGGATGTAGCGTGTGAAATCGTTCGCCTCGCCAACCGTTGCACCTCCTGAACTGCACAATCCAGTGGGATGTGAATTGAATATAACAAACAACATTTTTCTTTGCTGTGAATAACCGTGTGAATAAATTGATTTGCACATGAGCAAGCTCCCACCAGACGCAATCGCCATGCGTCGGGAAACTTACATTTCGGTAATAGCGTTCATTCTCGGATTTGTTGGGATGCTGGCAGCGTGGGGATGGGTAATCGTGCATTTTGTTACACCCGAAGCCCGATGGTGGGACGTTGTGCACACTAGCGTTAACGCCATTTTGATTTCGCTCGTCTTTGGAGGAATGGGGTCGGCAGTTATTTCGCTTCGCATAGCGAGTTGGTATCATCACCGGCGTGGACTGTACCATTGTTTATTTTGTGGCAGGACTCTTAAATCCACAAGGGACCATTGCAATTGCCGACGCGTCGATTGAACGAAAACGGAAGGGGAATTACTTCTAGGGGCTCCGCCTCGCTGATGCTGAAATTTGTGCTCCGCTTCTTCAAAAGCGCGATACGCGCAAATCCCCACGGCGGAACAAGAAAGGCATCATTGACAAGAGCGAATCCCGAGTTTGGCCATACGCTCTCGAATTTTCCTGAGCGCACGTTGTTCAATTTGCCTCACACGGCCAGCAGATATTCCCAGCGCACGTCCGACCTGCGCGTAAGATTTTAAAGGGCGATTATTAATGAACGCTTTCACGAGACAGAGCAGGGGATTGAATTACCAACCGGTAACCCAGATCAATCGCCACACGCCGGCAGGATTCAAGCGAATGACTTCCCAAGTCGAGGAAACGACCGTCATTAGTCCAAACGCGGGTTTGACCAGGCTTCCAGTAAATTCGGCCACCCTGGATATTTCGTTTCGGTTTTGAATTAAACATACGACCACCTCCCAGTTTCAAAATAACGGGAACAATAGTCATCAAGGTCCAGCATTTCGCCACGCTCCTCTTCACTAAGAGAATCCCACCCGACACGGAACCAATAATCACGATTGCGTCGATACCATTGCCCCCAAGTTTCCCAAATCTTTTTTCGTCCCGAAGGATATGAAAAATTTCGCTCAAACTCGCTCTGTGCTGAGTATTCTTGACGAGCGATTTCTTCCGAAACTTGCCGCCCAAAAGACGTTACCCGCTTCAACGACGACTTATAGCGCATGTTTACCACACGAACGTGCTTCCCGACAAAAATCATACGCCGCACGCCTTTGTCCTTCTCGGGATCCAAAGCATTTTTATCCGTGCAGTAACCGGAAATGTAGCGCGATATTTTCTCGGGCGTCTCCGGTTTGTTATCCAACTCCTTTAACAGCATCTGAGGACCAAAGCCCGACCGTATCGCCACCGACCGCAGCCAATCAACATCGATACGACGATCACATACCGCGTGAATATGCCAAGCGCCACGCCTTTGGCGCGCCCAGATACCAACCATACGAAAGCCGGGGTACTGTTTACTGATTGCCTTTGACAATTTGTCCCAGCACTTCGCGGCATACGCTTTTACAGTAACGTTCTCCCAGAAGGTCAAATTCAACCACACAGCGTGTTCCGACGTCACCACGAGGTGCTCGATGCACTTTCGGAGCACGAACTTACGGAGAATATCCTGCGGAGAGTATTTGCTCATGATGAAAAGGTGAGATGTTTAACCTTTAATCAAGAATACGGCCTGCCCGCGCTGCGCGCGGGCAGGCCGTTTCCATGTTCAAAACCGTCGTTCGATTCTTGAATGACAGGCGAGGGGGCTGACAGCCGCGAAAGGTAGCCCGCCATCAGGTCCACCTTATCGTGCAACGATTGAAGATATCCGGCAGTTAAGCACGGCTCAGAGGAATTCGAACGTAACCGCCCATTGCACAGATCAAGCAACTGCTCACATTTCCATCGTAAATGGACGCCATCGACCTTTAACGGCGCAGGACTGGCGTTTTCCTCCAAGAGTTTGAAAATTCCCGAAAATAAGAGCCAACGACAGAATTCAGACGCGGCCATGACATCGCGACCTTCCTGAACACGGCGCGACAAAGCGTCTATTCGGTTTGACGTTTCCGAATAAATCCTGTGCAAGTTGACCGGTTCAAGGCCCACGGCGGAATTTTGCCAGAACCCAGAACCCTGCCTAGTTGTCAGGTTGTAAACCGGAGAACTACGGACGTTCTAAAATCCAGCTGCACAGACAATAATTGAATTAAATATAACAAACATTGTGCAACAATAAATACCATCCCTGAAATCAAAGGGAAATCCGGTCTTAATGGTATCTCAACCCAAACCGTTCGCTCAGCGGCCAGTATACGAAGAACGCTTTCCCGATGACTTTATCCGCCGGAAAATCTCCCCAGTAACGCGAATCCAAACTGTTCATCGTGTTGTCGCCCATCACGAACAGATGATCCGGCCGGATGTGAAACTCCTCTCCCGGAACCAGATAACCAATCATCCCGTGCCCATAATAATGATCCGGCACATACGGAATTTTTTCGTCCAGATGCGGCGCGGCCAGATAGGAATACAATTTCTGAAATCCCGCCGTCGACGCCGACAGCGCCTGGCCATTGACCACCAAATGACCGGCAGGAACTTCGATTTTGGGATATCCCGGACCCTGCGGCACGTCCGTGGCGATAAAATCCTGCTTCAATGAAATCGTCTCACCGCCAAGCCCAACCAGGTGCTTGATGTAAAACTCGTCCGCCGGAATCCGAAAGCGTTCGCGTTTGTCTTCCGGTATGCCGCTCGTTTGGAACACCACAACATCCCCACGGCCGGGCGGCACAAAATTGTAGCTCACGCGATCGATGAACAAATGATCGCCGGCAGTGAATTTCATTTTCAAAACATCCTGTCCCGCGTGATATAACGCCCCGCGCTGGACTCCCATGAGGCGTTCCAGATCAGAGATGTCGCCTTCATCGCTCGGTTGCAAATCCGTAAACATCGCCTGGATTGTCTGCGCCAGATTGTATTGCAGCGGCATCCCGCCGCCCGTATCCGGCACAAACCAGAAATTATGCGGCTTGCCGTCATACCACAGCGTCTGTTTCACATTGAAAATCAGGAACCGCAACGGCTTGCTCACGCCATTGAACGCCCCGTCCCGATCCGCCTGGTACGAAAGATACGACGCGCCCCGGAACCAATCCCTCACCGCGCCCATTCCCGTCGGCCGCTGGTAATTGGTATCCACCAAAAAATTCTTCGACGTGATGCCAAACAACGTCGGCTGCATCGAGGCCGTCGGAATTTTAAACGGCTGCAGGAAGAACGTGCGAATTCCCATCGCCACCGCCAGCGCCACCAGCAACACCTCCACATTCTCGCGCCACGCGGCATTCGGATACGGCTTGAGCCATTTGTTCGCCGTCTCCTCGAGTTCCTCCATCTTTTTTTCCAGCACGGCTTTGTCGACTTTTCCCACCGTCGCCTCGCGAACCGCGCGCATGGACGCCTCGACCTCGCTGATCGCTTTCGCCGACAAAATATCGCGCTGATGTTGCAGCAGCTTGTGGACGTGCTTGCACATCGCGTTCGCCTCGCGAACCGTTTTAGACGTCAGCCAGTTCAAATTCATAATTCTTTAGTGGCACGGGCGTCCTCGCCTGTGCGTTGCCGCCATCGTCTCCATCCCCTGCCCTTCGTTCCCTTCGTTATCCTCTGTTCAATCGGATCCGTGTTTATCCGTTTCCCTCTGTGGTTAACTCACGCCTTCAACACCTCAATAAACGCTTCCTGCGGAATATTCACATTGCCGATGGATTTCATCCGCTTTTTGCCTTCCTTTTGCTTCTCCAGCAACTTCCGTTTGCGCTGAAATGTCGCCACCGTAGCATTTCGCCGTCACGTCCTTGCGGAACGCGCTGATCGTTTCCGACGCCACAATTTTCCCGCCGATCGCCGCCTGGATTTCCACGGCGAACTGCTGGCGCGGAATCACTTCCTTCAGCTTCTCCGCCAGCGCGCGTCCCCTGCCCTCCGCCTTTGTGCGATGCACGATGCACGAAAACGCGTCCATCGGCTCGCTGTTCACCAGCATGTCGAGCTTCACCATGTCGCTCTCCTGGTAATCCGCCGGCTCGTAATCCATCGAGCCAAAACCGCGCGTGATGCTTTTGATGCGGTCATGAAAATCGATCAGGATTTCGTTCAGCGGAATCAAGCTCGTCAACATCACGCGCTGTCGAATCCAGCGTCTCCGTGTGATCCACCAGGCCGCGCTTTTCAGAAATCAACGCCATCATGTCGCCGATGTTTTCGTTCGGGCAAATCACGAACGCCTTCACCATCGGCTCCTCGATTCGGTCGATGTAACGTCACATCCGGCATGAACGCCGGGTTATCCACTTCCTTCATCGTGCGATCCGACAGATGAACCTTGATATACCACGCTCGGATACGTCGCGATGATGTCCATGTTATATTCGCGGCGCAAACGTTCCTGCACGATTTCCAAATGCAACAAGCCCAGGAACCCGCAACGAAAACCAAACCCCAGCGCCACCGACGTCTCCGACGAATACACAAACGCCGAATCGTTCAGCTTCAATTTCGCCATCGACGATTTCAACTGCTCGTAATCCGCCGTGTTGATCGGATAAATCCCGCTGAACACCATCGGATGAATTTCCTTGAACCCCGGCAGCACCGGCGAGGGATTGCGCGCGTCCGTGATGCGTATCGCCCATCTTCACTTCCGCCGCGCTCTTGATGTTCGCCGTGAAATAACCCGTCTCGCCCACTTCCAATTTTTCGCGAATGAACGGCTTCGGATTAAAACTGCCGACTTCCTTCACCTCGACGTTTTTGCCGGAGTGCAACAGCTTCACCTGCTGGCCCGCCTTCAACTCACCGTTGAACACGCGCACATGCGTCACCACGCCTTTGTAGGTGTCAAAATAAGAATCAAACGCCAGCGCCTGCAACGTCGGCGCGCCCGTCGGCTTCGGCGGCGGAATGCGCGCCACAATCGCCTCCAAAATATCCTCGATGCCGATGCCTTCCTTCGCGCTGCACGGAATCGCCGTTTCGGACGGCAACGCCAGCACGTCTTCCAACTGCTGCTTGGCCTGCGGCACATTCGCGTGCGGCAAATCGATCTTGTTGATCACCGGGATGATTTCCAGATTTAGCTTCGCCGCCAGATGATAATTCGCCACCGTCTGCGCCTCCACGCCTTGCGCCGCATCGATCACCAGCAACGCCCCCTCGCACGCGCTCAAGCTGCGCGACACTTCATACGCAAAATCCACGTGCCCGGGCGTATCGATCAGGTTCAACTCGTAAATCTCGCCGTTCCTCGCCTTGTAATGCATCGTCACCGGGTGCGCCTTGATCGTGATGCCGCGCTCGCGCTCCAGGTCCATCGAGTCCAGCAACTGCGCCTCCATATCGCGCGTGGCAATGGTGCCCGTCAGGTGCAAAAGCCGGTCCGAAAGCGTCGTCTTCCCATGATCGATATGGGCAATGATGCTGAAATTTCTAATATGCGCTGCGTCCATCGTGTAACTTTAGTCCAAAAACGTAAACCGTGCCCGGTCGTTTGTATAAAAATCCGAGCACAGCAGGATAATGGGAAACCCGTCGAAGAAAAGGAAATTTGCTGGCGCTGCCTGGGAGCGACGGCGTCCCGCCGGCAAGAACCCAACTTTCCCGCTATCCCTACCGCAAAAACAAAAACCGCCGGGCGACTCATCATCGCCCGGCGGTTGCGATTTCAAACCACCCGCCTTACTGCGCCTTCACATCGATGAACTGCTGCGGCGTGCCCGGAACCACCGGCACGCTGAAGTCGACCGTTCCCGTGTTGCCGTATTGGTTGGTCTGCACCGGCGTCCACTGGCTCAGCGGCGTGGTGAGATTTGTCGAGGTCACTACGACGTAATTTCCCGACGTGTTCGGAATATTATTGTTCGTGCCATGCACCAGCAGGTTCGAACCCGACAACGTCACGCTGAGGACCGTCACGTTGGTCGTCGGTCCGGGCGGCGCAACGGTGACCACCGTCAGCGATCCGTCAACATTCAGATTGCTCGTGTTCCAGGTGACGCCCGGCGAATTGATGCTCGTGAACGAACCCAGATAATTGGTGGCGCTGAAGAACTGGAACCGGTCTCCCGGAGCCAAAGTGCCGGTCGCGGTCACCACATTCAGCGTGCCGCCATACGTGATCGTGGTAGCCGTCACGTTCGTGGTCAGCACCAGGTCGTTCGTGCCCGCAACCTTGTCGATCTCCACCGTCGTCGCGCCCGCGAGGCTCACATTGCCACCCACAGTCAGCACACCGACGCCGTTGTTGCCGGGAGCCAACGTGCCGCCGGCGTTCACCGTCACATTGCTGCCTATCACGCCATTGCCGCCGAGCGTGGCGCCGCTCGCCACAATCGTCGCACTGACGCCCTGGCCATTGGCCAGCAGCGTGCCGGCATTCACACGTGTATCGCCGTAGTAGGTATTCGTGCCCGCCAATCTCAGCGTGCCCGTGCCGAGCTTCGTCAAACCGCCATCCTGCGCGCCGCCCAGGTTCGGGTCGGTCAGCAACGGTTCCAGGAAGCCGATTGTGTTCGTGTCGGAATCGATGAACGCGCCGCGCGCCGTCACGATCGCGGTGATCGGAGTGACTGGGGCGGTCGTGCGGCCCTGGAAAAACGCCGCCGAACTCGCCCGAGCCTTCAACGTGCCGCCATTGAAGTTAAACGTCGCCGTCGACCCGGTGCCTGATTGATTCGCCGTTGCCGTGCTCACGGAGTTCGCCACGATTGTGCCACCGTCCAGGTTCACGACTCCTGAAATGCCCCCGTTGATGCTGCGCGAAACGTCCAGTATCCCGCAGTTCAGCAATGCCGAGTTGGTGATGGTCAACGACGAGTTGCCGCGGCTCGCCACGAAGAACGTGCCGAGGTTGGTCGTCAACAGGCTGGTATTTGTGGCATTCGGAGACACGCCGATATTCATCGTGCCGCCGAACAGGTTCACTGCGGAAACGGACGTCGCGCTTCCGTTCGCGCCCTGGAACTGGCTCGCGATATTTATCAACCCGCCATACTGATTGATCGTTCCACTGCCGCCGTTGCCGACGCCGGTATTGAGCCGCGCGCTGGTTGTAAAGACGCCGTTCGAGATGTTCAACACGGCGATCGCGCCGTTGCCTAGCTGGTTATCCGAAGGCACGCCCTGTCCAGAGGTGCTGACCACCCACGGCGCGCTCGAAGCGCTGCCGAAATTGAATGTGCCGCTATTCAATTCAAACGCCCACGGCGCCACCGACCGCGTCGATGTGGCATTATCCAGCAACGTCCAATTCGCTGCGCTGTCGTTCAGGATCAACCCGTTCGTGCCGCCCACCACAGTGGAGCTGCCAAACAGGTTCGTCAGAATACCCGTGCCCATCAACGTCAAGGTCCGCGACCCCGTCGCACCGGATACATTCGTCACTCCGCCGCCGAGGATCACCGGTGCAACTGCGCCGTTGATGGTCGCGTTGTTCGTAAATCCAAGCGCGAGCAGGATCGTCTGCGGATTCGCCGAGTTATTAATCAGGGTTCCGGTGTAGACCAACGGATTGCCCGTCAACGTGAATGCCCCCGCCGAGCCATTGAACGTGATGTTCGAATACACCGTGTTTGCCGGAGTGTCATTCAGCGGGGTCAACCGCGTCGTGCCGTCAAATGTCAGCGCGTCACCCAGGAAGATCGGCACGCCGCTCCAATTGTTGCTATCCGAAAAGTTGTTCCCCGTCGTGCTGCCCCCGTTCCACGTCACGAGGTAGGGCGAAGCGGTCAGGACCAGGTCAATCGTGCTGTTGGCCACGTCATTCGAAACGAACGCGTTCGGGAAGTTCGTTTCACCAATATTAAACGCACCTGTGAACGGCGTCGTCGCGTAGCGAATGATTGGAATCACAATCGGCAACGCCTGGCCGTCCGGGACGTTGAGCACGGCCGTCACATTGATGATATTCGTAGTGCCGCCAATCGCCAAAGTGCTGGCGGAGATGGTCTGCGGATTATTAAAGTTCGGCGACACTGTGATCACCGAATTCGTCAGGCCCAGCGCCCCGATTGTAACGGCGTTCGTCCCGATCCCCAGCGTTCCGCCAATCGCTCCCACCACATTCAAAAACACTCCCGGATCCGCCTGGCTCACGTCAAACGCACCACCTTGGGCGAGGATTCCCGACGTATTCGGAATCGATCCCGACGATGACAACGCCAGCGTGCCTTTGGCGACGAGCGTGCTGCCGCTGTAGGTATTCGCCACGCTCAACGTCAGTTTGCCGTTGCCGTTCTGCACAAGAGAACCGGCTCCCGGGATAATCTGTGAAAGCACCAGATTGTCGCTGCGGCTGAATACCAGCGTCCCCTCGTTGTCCCAGGCACCAATGGTGGGCAGGTTGCCGTTGGCGTCATTATTGCCCACTTGCAACGTTCCGGCGTTGATCGTCACCGCGCCGACGAAGTCGTTGGTGCCACTGTTATCGAGAATTAGTTTGCCGGTGCCGCTCTTCGTCAACCCCGTCGGACCGGTGATCGTGCCAATTCCGGTGAAGGCATAGTTCGCCGACGAATTGTTCACGGTAACGGCGGTGGGCGTCAGCGCCATCGTGAGATTCACGTTGGTGGTGCCCGTCAGCGTGTCGTCAAAGGTGACGGTGTCGCCTTGATTGTAATTGACGGATATTGAATTGGTCAGCCAGTTCAAGGTGCTCACATCGTTCGTCCAATTTCCATTTGGCGAGCCACTCCACCGGATGGATTTAAGCTGAGCCAACGCCGGTCCGTTCGTGATCACGAGGTCGATGCTGAAGGCGGTGACATTGTTCGAAATGTAACCTTGAAAGGAACTCGGAAGCGCTCCCGCGAAGAACGTCGAGTTGTCCCCCAACGCGTTCACATAGGAAATGATTGGAAACTGCGCCGGATACGCGAAGAAGCCCGGCACCGAAGTTACATTGATCACGTTCGACGTGCCCGCCGCTGTAAGGTTGGTGAAATAAGCGCTTGCTGTCAGTTTCGCGGGCAACGTCAAGGTCGAATCTGCGACCGTCAAATTGTCGATTGCATTTCCCTCCGCGCCAATATTTACCCCCACACTCAACGAACCACCCGTCATGATGATATTACCGACCCCTGCCGTAGTGGTCTTGACGATATTATTACTGACGATCACCACACCCGTTCCATTGATGTAAAGATTTCCGGTGCCGGCAATGGTCGTTCCCGTCTGATTGGCCATCGACATATTGCTCACGATGAGGAATCCGCCGCCGTTTGTAATGCTGCCCGTCGCGCCGCCGGTGCTGGTGGTGACACCCATATTGACCGTGGTGATATCAACCGTGCCGGTGTCGAAACCAATATTACCGATGCCTTGGTCCGTGGACGTGGATCGTCCGAGGGTAGCCGTCGCGGCCTTGATATCCACCGGATGGCCGCCGGTCGCATCCAAAGATCCCTTGGCCTGGCCCGAGCCGGAACTTGTGCGTGCGCCGAAATTCAACGTCACATTGCGGTCGCTATCCGTCCCGTTCGTGCCGCGGATTCTCAAACCACCCGTCGCTCCGAGGAATTTAATGGCCGCAGTATTAATTTTGCCGCCCGCCAGATTGAACGTCAGCGCATTCAACACATTTGAACCCGCACCGAGGTTCAGCGTGCCGCCAATTCCCCCGTTGCCGGTGCCCAGCGCGATGTTGATGGCATTGACCGTGATCACGTTGGTTTGCGCCAGGTCCAATCGTCCGCTGCCGCGCGCCTCCGAGCCGCTCGAAGTTCCGGCCACCGTTAGGGTCGCGCCGGCATTGTTGGTCATGAAAAAGTTTGTCAATCCTGAGAGGTCCAGCCAGGGAAGCAATCCGGAGCTTCCGGTCGTGGTTGTATTATCCACCTGCACGGACCCGTTCTGAACCAGTGTTCCACCGCCCACGATTGCAGCCGTCGTCTGGTAACTGTTGGCCGTGCTAAGCCGAATTCCGGTCGTCAACCCGTTCGCATTGGTGACCACGATTCCATCTGGAATCAAAACCGTCTGAAAATTCCCATTGGCGGAATTGTTCGTGAACGTCAGCGAAAATGGCTTCAATAAATTGGCATCGACCACGCTGTTGATCGTGCCCTGCGTGCCCGAGCCTTGGTCGCCAAAGATCACATCATTTCCATTCGGACCCGGACCGCCCGTGCCCTGCACGTTGAACCAGTTGGCGTTGTCCGACCAATTGGTGGTGGCGGACACATCGTGTGCGCCAATCCAAACCTCCGTGTTACCGAAGGCGCACGGAGTCAACGCAACGGCGGCGGCGCACAGGGACAATGCGCGGATTGTTCTTAGAGGAGCAATTTTTGGGGTTGGGGCGTTCATAGTTAACTGCTTTTTTGTGCAGCAAAGACACCGCACGGGGGTTGGGGTTGAAATGGATCGGATGATAGTTTTTTTCGGATTAATTTTTCACTCGAAGATTGAGCTAATCAAAAAATACTTTTCAAATGGCTTTCGCGGGCACCACCACAGGCAAGCTGCTTTGCCATGACGCTCATAGAATAAAAGCAAATTGCCCACAAAACTATTGAACATTCGTTTTAACGATCCGTTACCAACGAATCGCACTGAATGCGCTCCAGTTTTACCCGGCACTTTGTGTTGGGGCACAAGGAAGTTTTCACGAGTATCACTGGTTGTTGGGTGCCAGTAGAATAGAAGCGAAATACCCACGAAACCATTGAACATTTGTTCTAACGGCGAGTACGAATTTGAAGCGTGAAGAGATTGGTGTGCGACCGACTTTCGATGTCAAAGAATTCTGGCGACTACTTAACTGAGCTGCTCAACGTCACTTTCAATCGCGAAATTTTTCCTGGCGCCAACGTCACTTTGTTCACGTTCACATTCCCGGACTCCACGCACACCATTCCTTGGTACTCCTCATTCCCAAAATCCGGCATTTGCTGCGACTTCGCGATCCACGGATTCCACACCACCGTCGAAGTTGAATTTTTCTTCGCCACCCGGATCACCCGCCCGAGTTTCGCGTCGTGAATGTCCACCGTCCCGGTCGCATCCAGATAAATGCGGTCCACCTCGGATGCGATGCGAATCACTTCATCGGTCTCCGTCTTCTTCGCAAAATTCGTCACCTTGTCCAGATACGAATGCCCCTTCAACCCCGCGATCGTCGTCGCCCCGATATCCTCCACCGCGAAATACGTGTGCAGGCATTCCTCAAATTCCAGATTCTCATCCGTTGAATTGTTCGTCACTTCCAACTCCAGCGTCAGCGATTCATTCACCGTCACCACATACTCCGCCAGAAACGGCGGATACGCGCCCGCCTCCGGATAATTCGGCAGGCGCAACCGCACGCTCACGCTGCCATCCGGCGCGGGAATGATTTCCTTGATCTCCCATGCCTTGATCCGAGCGAAACCGTGCATCGTCATTCCCTCGCGCGCGCCGAACCACGGAAAAATCACCGGGACGCCGCCGCGAATCGGCTGATTCGCCTCAAACCGGCTGCACTGGCTGAGAAACAAAATCGGGGCCTCATCATGCTTCTTGAAATTCGTCACATGCGCGCCGTGCAGGTAAATCTCCGCCGTGCTCCACGCTGTGGTGATCTCCACCATCGGCATCTCGCCCCGCCCATCGAGAAACGTCACCCGCGCCGGCACTGGATTCTTGGAAGTGGTAGCCATAAGTGATTTCCTGCCGCCATCATTAACACCTTTCCCGTCCCAGCGAAATTCTTTTTTCAAACCCGCGTTCAAGAAACCACCGATCCCCTGACATCATTGGATGTTCGAGGTTGGCTGTGCTCTGTAGAAAAGATCAACTAGTGTGGTGTTAGGCAAGTGATGTTCCTATTCCCTTCCGGAAGCCGCGCAGCGGCGAAAGAAAATAGCCCACCGATTTATGGGTGGGTAACCACCAACCAGAACCGCAGTCCCACAGGGACGACAGAAGTTTCCATTCCCAAATCGATTATTTATGAATAAGAATTACCTGACACCACACTAGGGGGCGGTGGGGATATTCGTCCAAGGAGAGACGAATCCTATTACAACGTCCTGCGAGTTCAAAACTCTGGGGCTGAAAGCCTAAAATTTTAAAGCCCGGGCTGAAGGCCCGGGTAAGTTTCGAATAATAATCCCGAGGCCTGTAAGGCTGAGACAAAACACCTCTCATTTGAAGTCGTCTAACGGTTTCACCCGGATCAAATTTTTCCCGCGCAAACCGAGCGTCTCGGATCGCACAACCCTTCTACATTCGTGATGGTGCTTTTGAATCTTCTCTGGCGCTTCCCGCTTTCACAATTCTTTTACAAATCTTTTGCCCGCCCCTGACACCTTTTAATCTCCAATACGCCACAGTTCCTTTCATGAAAGCACTATTGCCAATCGCAACCGCGCTCATCGCCGCCTCCCTTTTCCACGCCGCCGCCGCTGAACCGTCTCTAAACACCCTCGCCGAACGCGCCGTCTCTTCATCGGACACCGCCGCTGCCATCGCACAATTGCGCGCCGCCGGCCCCGCCGGATTGGACGCCCTGTTCAATGTCTACGGCGATCGCGTTCAAAAACAACTCACCGGCCCTGCCCTCAAAGATCCCAATTGGGAAAAAATCCGCGCCGCCTTTGAAGCCGTCGCCCAACAGCGCGACGCCTACGCCTCGCATCTCTATTGGTACACCGATCTCAACCAGGCCGAAGCCGCTGCCCGCGCCGCCGGCAAACCCATCCTCTCCCTCCGCCTCCTCGGCAAGTTGAACGAGGAATACAGTTGCGCCAACAGCCGATTCTTCCGCACCACACTCTATCCGAACACCGAAGTTTCGCGTTACCTCCGCGACCATTTCATTTTGCACTGGCAATCCGTCCGCCCCATTCCACGCATCACCATCGACATGGGTGATGGCCGCCGCATCGAGCGCACCATCACCGGCAACAGCATCCATTACATCCTCGATGCCGACGGAAATCCCCTCGACGCCCTGCCCGGCCTCTACGGCGCCAAAGACTTCATCGACGGACTCAATTACGCCTTCACCGCGGAACAAGCGGCGTCAAAACTAACCGGCGCCGACCGCGAAAAATTCCTCGCCAACTACCATTCCACCCGGCTCGACGAAATTGTTCGACAATGGGCCGGCGATCTCGAAAAAGTCAACCAGGCCGCCCTCAACACCTGGAGCCGCGGAACGCTCGACACGCTCACCAGCGATGCCGCCTGGCAAAAAATCGCAGCGCTCCATAACGACGGCAGCGTGCTGGATCTGAGTTCCACCCGGTTGATTCAATTCAAGCAACCGCCAACCGCCGACCAGGCCTCCCGCGCGGCCTTCAGCAAAGCCGCGCTTGAAACACCGATGCTTCGAATGATGCGCAACCTCCAACATTCCATCGCCGAGGACACCATCCACAACGAATATCAGATGCACACCCGCATCCTTGAATGGTTCGTTCTCGGCACCGCGCCCAAAAATCTCGAAGCCCTCAACTCCAGGATCTACGCCGATATTTTCCTGACCCCGAACTACGACGCCTGGCTCGGCCTCGCCCCCGCCGACGCCTACTCCGCCCTCGACAACGCCGGCCTCATCCAAACCAAAAACCCGTGATTAAAATGAAAACATTTCTTCGCCAATTAAGAACAGATTTTCGCGAATCGCCTCCTGTCTTCAATCCCGAAGGGATTGCATCACTCAGCCCAGGGTTGGCTGCGCCAGCAGACTACCCTGGGACAATCGACCAAAAAATTCACAACCCTGAAAGGGTTGCGTCAGGGAAACCGGGAGCCAATGAAAACAGTTTCAGCCATTTTCTTTCCCGGAAAATATTTTGTGGCGCCGCTACGCATTCACGTTTCACGCATCACGCATCACGGACCTTCGCTATCATTGCGGTCCTTATCACCATAACAATTCTTTTCACGCACCCCTCCCCCGCTGCCACCCCCTACACCGCCCACGAATGGGGAACCTTCACCTCCGTCCAAGGCGGCAATGGCAACCTGCTCTCCTGGCACCCGCTCCAATCGTCCGAACTGCCCACGTTCGTCTACAGCACCAAAGCCATTCCGTTCGCGGTCAGTAAAACCGGCTTGGTGACTCTTCAACGCCTCGAAACCCCCGTCATTTATTTTTACGCCAAGGAACCGATGAAAGTGGACGTCGACGTCTCGTTCCCCAAGGGCTTCATCACCGAATGGTATCCGCAGCTCACCACGCTGAATCCGACCCACCCGGTCCCCCAGGGCTCCGATCTGTTCGTCCAACAGGAAAGCCGCGCCATCTGGCATGACCTGGACATTTTCCCCGATGTCAAAAATTCAACTCTCCTGGGCACCAATCAACTGCCCCAGGATTCCGCCGGCAGCCATTATTTCGCCGCGCGCGCCACCAGCGCCAACTTCGTTCGCGCGAACATCGCCACCAACAACACCACTGAACTCGAGAAATTTATTTTCTACCGCGGCGCCGGCAGTTTCAAAACACCGCTCCGCGTCACGCTCGACACCAACAACGTCGTCACCGTCGAAAACACCGGCGCTCAAGCGCTCGCGCATTTGTTCCTCCTGAACATCCACGACGACCAGGGAGCCTTCGCGGTCCTTGATGAACTCGCCTCCAGCAATTCCGTTCAATGGCAGCAACTCAGCGACACCGGCGGCGAACATTGGAATCGCTTTGCCCTGCCGCAATTCAAAACCGAACTCGCCTCCCAGGTTCAAGCCGCGCTCATCAGCGCGGGGCTTTATTCGGACGAAGCGCAAGCCATGGTCAACACCTGGAAAGATACCTGGTTCACCGATGATGGCGTGCGCGTCCTCTATCTCCTGCCGCGCCCATGGACCGATGAAATCCTTCCGCTCGCGCTGACGCCCCCACCCGCGGAACTCACCCGCGTCATGGTCGGCCGCGCGGAAGTCATCACGCCTGATGTCACCACCAACTTGTTCCAGCTTCTCAGCACCGCCCAATCCGGCAACACCAACTCCCAGGCCCAGGCCGTCAGCGAATTCAAACACCTCGGCCGCTTCGCCGACCCCGCCCTGAGCCTCGCCCTGGCTCACACCACCAACACCGCCCTGATCAATTTCAGCTATCAACTGTTGAATCCGCCGCAACCTGTCTCGAAGTTCGAATGACACTCACCCCTGGGACCGCCGCCTCCCCGTTCATTTAACTCATTTAACAATTTAACCGATTTAACCGATTTAACTGATTTAACTGATTTAACTCATTCAACAAATCCACTACCCTCCCCATGCGATGCGAAAACTAGCCCTGGTCTTTGTGCTCGCTGTTCTGGCGCCCAGCCTCGTGCTCGCCTGGCTCGCCATCCGCTCCATCCGCGACCAGCAATTCCTCCTCGAACGCCAGCAGTCGCTCCTCTACCAAAACGTCACGGACACCCTCGCGCAAAATATTTCCGATCGCCTCGCGCAAAAGCAGCAGGAATTCAGCGCGCAGGTCGAAGCCCTCGCCGCCACCAACCGCCCGAACATCATGGCGTTGCAATTCGACAATCAAATCCGCCAATTCTGGCCCCTCGCCGATGTCGGCTTCAGCGTCCTGCTTTCCGGCACCGCCGGCTCCACTCTGACGTGCCCGGGTCCGAACGCCAGCCCCACCGCCCAGCGCTTCCTGGCCGACAACGGCGGCTTTCTGGGAAACTCCGAAGCCGCCGAAGTCTATTGGAACGTCAACAACAGCAAATCGGGCGTGCAAAAAAACGGATCCGGCGGAGACAATGCCAGCATCGTTCAGAACAGCTTGAACAACAGTCAGGCCCAGCAGCCGCCATCAAAATCGGACCTGTCCCAATACGCTCCGAACTCACCGGAAGCCAACGGCCAAAATTTCGCTTTCAGCAAAAGCAAAGCCCGCTCCGTCAATCCGCAAAGCGGCAACTATCAAAACACTGCCAATGCCCCCGCCGATTCGCAGGAAGCCAATCTCTCCAAAGTCGTCTCCGCCGAAGCCGAGTTCCGCCAGCTCATCGGCGACGGCACCGACGGCATGCTCGCTCGTTTTTTGCAGAACAAACTCAAGCTCATGTTCTGGCACCGCTTGAACCACGACACCAACGCCGTCTTCGGCGCGCAACTCAACCTGCCGCAACTCATCAACCAACTGCGCGACCTCGTCCAACCCGATCCCGCCCTGACCAACGAAATCTGCGTCGCCATTCTCGATGACAACGCCCGCCCCGTCGTGATTTCGCGCCCCACTTTTCACACCCAATGGAAACGGCCCTTCGTCGCCACCGAAATCGGCGAAGCCCTGCCGCATTGGGAAATTGCCGCCTATATTGTTGATCCCTCGCGCCTCACGCAGGCTGTGTGTACGGAAAGCATCATCCTTGGCCTTATAATCGCCGTTATGGTCTTCGCCATCAGCGTTGGCGGCTGGCTTTTTGTAAGGGATCTCAACCGTCAACTCGCCCTGGCCCGCCAAAAAACCGATTTCGTCAGCAACGTCTCGCACGAACTCAAAACGCCGCTCACCTCCATCCGCATGTTCTCCGAGTTGCTCTCCGAAAATCGCGTCGCCGACCCCGCCAAACAACGCGCCTACCTGCAAATCATCACCGCCGAAACCGCCCGCCTCACGCGCCTCATCAACAACGTCCTCGATTTCTCCCGCCTGGAACGTGGCGAAAAAAAATATGATTTCCGCGACGCCGACCTGCTGAACATCGTCCGCGAAACCACCGAAAGCTATCGCCCGCACCTCGAAAATTGCGGCTTCCAGATGGAATGCACGTTGGCTGCCGGCCAATTGCCCATCCGCGCCGATACCGACGCCATCGCGCAAATCATCGTCAACCTCCTTTCCAACGCCGAAAAATATTCGAATGGCGAAAAGAAAATCCTCATCGAAGCCGCGCGCCGCGAAGGCCCCCTGCCCTGCGCCGAAGTGAAAATCCTCGACCGCGGCGCCGGCGTCCCGCGTGGTTGCGAAGAGCGCATCTTCGAAAAATTTTATCGCGCCCACGATTCCCTGAGCAGCGGCATCCAGGGCTCCGGCCTGGGATTGACCCTCGCCCGCCAAATCGCCCGCGCCCACGGCGGCGACGTCCTCTACGAACCCCGCGAAGGCGGCGGCAGTTGTTTCTTCCTCCGCCTCCCGTTGAAAATGGAGTAACAAGGCATGAAACAAAAGCCATGCCGGAAATCGTTGGATGTTGGTTGTTCGATGTTGGATGTTGGATGTTGGATGTTCCGCGTCCCAATTCGCGCCAATTCGCGTAACCCCTTCCCTCCGTTTCCTCTGTTTCCTCCTGTTAAATTTTATTCGTAGCTAGCATGAAAACCAAAATCCTCATCGTCGAAGACGACCCCCACATCCTGCTGGGCCTCGAAGAAGTCCTGAAAAGCGAAGGCTTCGACGTCGCCTCCTGCGCCCGCGGCGATCACGCCCTCGACTGCGTCACCAAACACAAGCCCGCCCTCATCCTCCTCGACGTCATGCTCCCCGGCCTCAGCGGCTACGACATCTGCAAACAACTCCGCTCCAAAAAAATCACCCTCCCCATCCTGATGCTCACCGCCAAAGGCCAGGAAATCGACAAAGTCGTCGGCCTCGACCTCGGCGCGGATGATTACGTCACCAAACCCTTCGGTGTGCGCGAACTGCTCGCCCGCATCCACGCCCTGCTCCGCCGCGGCACAAACGCGCCCCTCGCCAACGGCCACGACGACGTCTCCCCCTTCGAAATCGGCGAAGCCACCATCGATCCGAAAACCTTCCAACTCCGCCGCCGCAAAACCATCGAAGAACTGACCGCCCGCGAATTGAAACTGCTCCAACTCTTCCACGCCCACCCCGGCGAAGTCCTCTCCCGCGATCGCCTGTTGAACGAAGTCTGGGGCCAAAATTATTACGGCACCACGCGCACCTTGGATCAGGTCATCGTGCAATTGCGAAAAAAGTTGGGCGACAACGGCGCCGAACCCAAACACCTCCTCACCGTCCACGGCGTCGGCTACAAACTAGCCTCGTAGGACAGGCGTCCCGCCTGTCTCCATATTTCAAAAAACTTTCGCTCCCTTGCTTGTCCTATTAACTTCGGACATGCCCTTGCGTTTGGTATCCCGTTCATGCCCTGTTTGCGCCTCTAATTCCAACGCAAAACTCTTCTCCAAGGGCGATTTGACCATCGTGCGCTGCAACGACTGTTTTATGATCTTCGCCAATCCGATCGATGAACAGTTCATCACTGGCGATTTCTACGATCAACTGGCCAACCCATTCTATTTGTCTCCGGATAAACTTCAAAGTGACTACGCCCCCGTCCGTTTTGATCGCGAATTAAAATTATTTCGCAAATTTTGCCATGCTGGCTCAATTCTCGATGTCGGTTGTTCCACGGGTGCTTTTCTTTTTCAACTGAAACACCGGTTTGGGGACGCTTATCAAACTCTGGGCGTCGACGTCTCGGGCCCCGCGGTCGATTACGCCGAGCAACGCGGCGTCAACGTTTTGAGAGAGCCGTTTTTGACAGCAAACTTCAACGGCGGAAAGTTTTCCGCCGTGACATTTTGGGCCGTGATTGAACATCTGGCCAGCCCGCGTGATTTTCTTTCGAAAACCTCGTCGATTTTAGAACCGGGCGGCTTATGTTTCATTCTGGTGCCTAATTTTCAATCCCTCGCGGTCAGAATTCTCGGGCAGAAATACCGCTACATCTTTCCTCAGCACGTGAATTATTTTACGCCCGAAACTCTCGGGCAGTTGGTCGCCACACAAAGCGATTTTAAAATCATTTACCGAGGATCGATGCATTTCAATCCACTCGTGATTTACCGCGACTGGAAAAACCCGCGCGATTTTGTGCCTGATGAAGAACGGGCGAAGTTGCTCAAACGCACCACCGCTTACAAACAGAATCCCTTGTTGAAACCGGTCAAACTTGCAATGTCTGTGGCCGAAAAAATTTTGGGCGCGCTAAGGTTGGCCGATAATATCGTCGTCGTTCTGAAAAAAGAAGCGTCCCAACATTAATCCGTCCACACGTCGATCAATGCCTTCACCCGGGCAAGATATTCCCGCACCTCTACGCGAAACAGCCAATAACTCCACGGTTCCCTGTCCCCGCAAAACGCCACCGCATCAATCCCAAAGTGCCGGCACAAAAAGAGCGAGCGCGGTGCGTGAAATCCGTCGGTGATGACCGTGACTGTTTTCAACCGCTGCACCTTCGCTGCCATTCGAACCGAATCCAAAGTCCTCAATCCGCCCGTATCCAGCGTCATCGCATCATCTGGAACTCCCTTTTCCAGCAACACCTTTCGCATCTCCAATACTTCATTGAAGCCTCGATTATTCGGACTGCCACTGATGATCAACCGTTTCACTTTGCCCGTGGCGTAAGCCTTCGCTGCCGCCGTCGTGCGATTCAGGAAATGAATATTAATTGAGCCATTCGGCCTTTTTAAATCGGTCCCCAGCACCAAACCCACCGCGTTTGTCGGGAGGTCTTCGATGCGATAAATAACGCGCCCCTCGCTGCAGTGCAAAATGTAGGCGTTGATGGCCGCCGTAGAAATCAAAATGGCCGCGCACAGCGACACGGCCAACCACAAACAAATGCGCAACCGTTTCGATTTACTCTTTGCTGTCAACACATTGAGTGAAACGGCGCCTACTGATTCATCGCCTCCAAATACCGCTCCGCCTCAATCGCCGCCGCGCAACCCATCCCCGCCGCCGTGATCGCCTGCCGATACACCCGGTCCGCGCAATCCCCCGCCACAAAAACTCCCGGCACATTCGTCAGCGGCCCCTTCTTCGGAATGATATATCCCGCCTCATCCATATCGATTGCGCCCTTGAACACCTGCGTGCTCGGCACGTGGCCAATCGCCACGAACAACCCCGCGCAATCCAGAGTCGACTCCTCATTCGTCTTCAAATTTTTCACCCTCACTCCGGTGACCTTGTCCTGCTTCACATCCAGCACCTCCGTCACCGCCGAATCCCACACCGGCGTAATTTTCGCATGCGAAATCGCCCGCTCCGCCATGATCCGCGACGCCCGCAACGAATCCCGCCGATGCACCAGATACACCATCGATGCAAACCGCGTCAGGTACAAAGCCTCTTCACACGCCGAATCCCCGCCGCCCACGACCACCAGCGGCTTGTTGCGGAACATCGGCAACGCGCCATCGCACGTCGCGCAATACGTCACGCCCTTATTCTCCAGCAGATGTTCGCCCTCCACACCCAGATGCCGGTGGCTCGCGCCCGTCGCGATGATCAGCGTCTCCGTCTTCACCACCTCGCCATCGATCGTCAAATGAATCGGCGTCCCCGTCACATCCGCCGCCTCCAGACAGCCGAACTGCACGCGCGCGCCAAACCGCTCCGCCTGCTTTTGCATCCGCGTCATCAGTTCAAAACCATCGACGCCTTCCGGAAACCCGGGAAAATTCTCCACCGTGCTCGTCGTGGTCAGCAAACCACCCGGCTGTTTGCCAGTGAGAACCAGCGGTTTCAAATTCGCCCGAGCCGTATAAAGCGCCGCGGTCAATCCCGCGCAACCAGTGCCCACAATGACAACTTTTTCCATAAGCCGCGCAAGTTAACGGCGGAACGCCCGCGTGACAAGCGTGACGTGATGCGTTCCGTGATGCGTGAAACGTGATGCGTGAAACGTGATGCGTGAAAACAATCTTGAACTCTCCGGATATTCATAACGTGTTAACGCAAGCCGCACGATATACTCCCCGACCCCGCCCTGAATTCACGTTTCACGTTTCACGAGTCACGTTCTGCGCCTCACGCCCCCCTCCTCCACCTGCTCACCCGCCAAAAAAACCAACCAAAGAAAATCACGCCGCACGCATTCACCCCGCACGTGTAGCCCAGCTTGTAAGTCCGCCCCGTATTATTGGGCGCATAAATCACCACATCATTTCCCACCAGCAAATTGGGCAACGCACCCGGCATCATCGCCCCCTGCAGCATCCCCTGTCCGAACCCCGCCGGTCCCGTGCTCTTCGCCAGGGAAATCGAAGCCTCGCGAAAACAAAATCCCACGCACACCGCGACCAGCAGAAAGGAAAAAATCCGCTTGAGAATCCTTTGGCGTCGGGAAACCGCTCGGGGCGCGCTGCTTGAACTATCACTCATCGTGCGTACACCGGAACCATGTTTCGCTCGCCAAACGCAAGCAGAATCGCGCCGAAGTCCGCCGAAGGCAGATCTCGCCGACCCTCACTGGATGTTGGTTGTTGGTTGTTCGATGTTGGATGTTGAACACCGAATATTAAATGTCCCCGCCGTTTTCAACCCGTCTTTCCGGCTTAATGTATTAGCTCTGCGCCACCACCTCAGCCACCGCACCGTATCCCGCACCGGATGAATCTTGCTCTGCTCACTTTTATAAATCACCTCCACCGGCGCGAACTCGATCGCCCAGCCCGCTCTCGCAAACGCCAGCAACACATCCGATTCAATCTCAAAATGCGACGCCTCCACCCGCAATCGATTCCACACCTCCAGATTCATCAATCGAAAACCACACTGCGAATCCGGCACCGAAATCCCCGCCAACGCCGAAATCCGTTTACTCATCCACCGGTTCACGAGTTTCCTCACCCACGGCATTCCCCTCGAATCATCCATCCGATTCCCGACCACCAACTTCGCGCCCGTGCGTTCCGCCGCCTCAAAAAACCCCGGCACATCGTCCGCTGCATGCTGTCCGTCGCCATCCAGCGTCAACGCCCAATCAAACCCCCGCTCGCGCGCATGTTTCCATCCCGCCTGCAACGCCGAACCTTTCCCCTGCGGCGCCGCCTGCCGGATCACCTCCGCCCCCGCCTTTTTCGCCACCGCCCCCGTGCCATCCCGCGAGCCGTCATCCATCACCAACACCGTCGGCACAAACCGCCGCACCGATTGAACCACCTGCGCAATCGCGCGCGCCTCATTAAGGCACGGAATCACCACCGCACATCGGGTCGTCCAATTCATGGTAGCAGAAGTTAAGACAAAGTCCGGCGTGGCCAAGCCTTTTCGCGAGGGGAAGCGTCCCGCGATTCCGAGAATTTTGCCTCAACCGGGTCGTCGTCAGAAGCGGTTCTTATTCAATTGACGCCAAGGCGGCTTTTTGCTTGCCCAATAGGGCCGGGGAGTTATCGTCACCGAAATAATCCCTGTTCGTTGTCAGCCCAATGCTGACTTTGCCATATCATTTGCTCAGGTGGGACCCACGCCGGACGCGGGGCGTGTGTGGGGAACTCCTATGCGCGATGCTGGCGGCTTGCCTGCCGCTGGCTGCGTCCTCAAGCGAAGTCAAGCGACCGGTCCACGAAGTTCTCATGCTGCAATCGCTCGATCGCGGCAACCTGGTCATCGACAACTTCACCGGCAACTTCCGCGTCGACCTGGACCAGCGCGCGGGCAAACCCGTCAATGTCGTTCAAATCGTCGTCGGCCCATCCGGCTTTGTCGGCGCGCCCGAACAAGCGGTCGTGGACTACGTCAAATCCACCTACACCAATCGCCAAAACCCGGAACTCGTTGTGACGATAGGCGGTCCTGCGGCGCTATTCGCGCGCAAACATCGGCAGGAACTCTTTCCCGGCTCACCGCTTCTGTTCGCGTCCGTTGATCAGCGATTCGTTCGCGCCGCGCCGCTGGCGGAAAACGAGACCGCAGTCGCGGTGAACAACGACTTTCCTGGACTCGTCGAGGACATCCTCCAACTGCTTCCCCGGACGAAACAAATCTTTATGGTGACGGGGTCCGGATCGTTGGGACAGTTCTGGCGCCGGGAACTCGAGGCGCAATTCGTGCGCTTTCACGAACGTCTGACCTTCATCTGGTCCAGCGACCTGTCCCTTTCGGAGGTTCTGCAACGGTGCGGAAGTCTGCCACCCGATTCGGCGATCCTCTATCTCACTTTCGGCACGGACGCGCTGGGTGGGGCCTACGCGGACGAACGGGTGCTCGCCGACCTTCATGCCAAAGCGAATGCTCCCCTGTTTGCCTTGCATAGCTCTTTCTTGGGCTATGGAATTGTCGGCGGCAGGCTGATGCCCATTAAGGAGCTTGGTCAAAAAACAGCCGAAGTGGCCGCTCGAATCTTGAACGGCGCGCCGCCCGCAGGCATCTCGTTGCCGTTGGAAGGGTCTGGTACACCGGTCTACGACTGGCGCGAATTACAGCGCTGGGGGATCCCCGAGAGCCGGCTGCCGCTGGGCAGCGTCATGCGCTATCGCACTCCGAGTCTGTGGGCGGAATACAAGGTCTCACTACTCGCCGGGATGGGTGCTTTGGTCGTCCAATCGCTTCTAATTATCGGGCTCCTGCAGCAGCGCCGGGCTCGGCGCCAGGCCGAGCTGGAAAGCCGAAGGAACTTTGCGCTCGCCGCTGACGCCAGCCGCCGCCAGACGATGGTGGCGCTGACCAGCACAATTATACATGAAATCACTCAACCGATCAGCTCCATCATGTGCCACGCCCAGGCGCTTCAAAGGATGACTGCTGCCAACGCGGCCACGCCCGACACCATCGCCGAGGTCCTTTCCGAAATCGAGGGTCAGAGCATCCGCACCAGGCAGATCATCGATCGCCATCGAAAAATGCTTCGCAGTCATCGATTGGACAAGAAACCGATTGAACTGCACTCAGTGATATCCGAATCTCTGGCGCTCGTCGGTTACGACATGAAAGCGCGCCGGATCGAGCCCACCGTTTATTCGTCGGCCCCGTGCATCATCAACGGCGACCAGGTGCTCTTGCAGCAGGTGCTCGTGAATCTGATGCTGAACGCCATGGACGCGATGGCAGCGATACCTCCGTCGCGTCGTCGTTTGGTTCTCAGAACCGAAGTGAAGGCCACCGACGTCGCTATCTCAGTGAGCGACACGGGCACCGGTTTGTCGGAGCACATCAACGACACGCTTTTTAAATCATTCCTCACCACAAAACCGGATGGCCTCGGGATCGGTCTCACGATCGCTCGGATGATTGTTGACGCCCACGGTGGCACGATCGTTGGTCACAACAATCTCGAAGGCGGCGCCACCTTCACTGTCACCCTGCAACGCAGCGAAACGCCCGATATCACATCCGGACTGCGCAGCGCCGCATGATATTCCAACCCGCACCTCTAATCACGCCCCGATTGCCAGGGCTCACGCGTTTAAATGTAGCGCAGATTTGTAATCTGCCGTATCGCCGATTTGCAATCGGCTGGCCGTTTTATAGCGATTGCCAAAATAGATTTCCGAATGGCTCAGTCGAGAACGCCGACATCTTGTGAAGCGTTCGGATCATCATCCCCAGCCATCCGTCTCCCCCTCCGCGCGCAGCGCGCCACACGGACGACACCAACGGTGTCGAAGCACTCAGGACTGCGCATATTCCAACCCGCACTTCTAATCACGCCTCAGTCGCGCCCCGATTGCCAGGGCTCACGCATTTAAATGGAGCGCAGATTTGTAATCTGCCGTATCGCCGATTTGCAATCGGCTGGCCGTTTTATAGCGATTGCCAAAATAGATTTCCGAACGGCTCAGTCGAGAACGCCGACATCTTGCGAAGCGCTCGGACCATCCACAGCCGTCCGTCCCCTCTCCGCGCGCAGCGCGCCACACGGACGACACCAACGGTGTCGAAGCACTCAGCCCAGGGTTGGCCGAGTCGGCGAGGCCTACCCTGGGTACCCAGTCGTTTCAACCCACCCATCTCGCGCGCAGCGCGGCGAACGCAGTGAGCGTATCGGCCCATGAGATCAATCGAAAACCCAAATTCCCCGCCCGCGCCGTCCCCACTGTCACACCCATGGGAGCATCATTTAGGGTATTTCCCCAACTGAATTCATTTGCACTCCGAGCCGCAGAATTCTATTTTGCGGCAATGATTCAACCGAGTATGCCGACCGCCGATGAGTTGTACCTACGCGGCGAGGATCAAGAGGCATTTCATCAGAAAGCTGCGCTGGCCACCCGGGCGCGGTTCGGAAACCGGGTTTTTGTCCGCGGCGTCGTTGAAGTTTCCAATTTTTGCCGCGAAAACTGCGGCTATTGCGGCATGCGCCGCAGCAATCGCACCCTCGACCGCTTCCGCGCCGACTCCGAGCAAATCGCCGAACTGCTCATTCACCATCGTCCCGCCACCATGACCGATGTGAACATCCAGGCCGGCGAAGATCCGGTCGCCGTTCGCGAAGTCGTCCTGCCCCTCATCCAAACGCTGCGCCGCGAAACCGATCTCGGCATCAGCGTCTGCCTCGGCTCGCTCAACCCTGCGCTGTATGACGATCTGAAACAAGCCGGCGCCGGCATCTACATCATCAAATTTGAAATCGCCAACCCGAAAACGTACGCCGCGATGGAATCGCCCGGCCAATTCGACCAGCGCATCGCCAACATCTGCCACCTCGCCAAAACCGGCTGGCGCGTCAGTTCCGGATTCATCGCCGGTTTGCCCCGCCAAACCACCGACGATCTCCTCGCCAATTTCAACCTCGCCGCCCAATTGCCGATCGACGGCTGCAGCGTCAGCCCATTTATTCCGGGCGAAGAAACGCCGCTCGCCAACGAGCCCATGGCCGACATCGATCTCACGTTGAATTGCATGGCCGCCTTGCGTTTGATGCGTCCCGACTGGGTCATCCCCTCCGTGAGCGCGCTGAACATTGCCGGAGCGGGAAATGGTTATCGCCGCGGACTCCGCACCGGCGCCAATCTCGTCACCATCAATCTCACCCCCGCCGATTTCCGCGAAAACTATCTCCTCTACAAACGCGATCGTTTCATCATGACCGAGGAACGCATTTTGAACGCCGTCGCTGCCGAAGGTCTGGAACCGTCCACGCAAAGCCTCGCGGATTTTTACGCGACCCGCCAGGTGAACGGCGCCAAATCCCACGCCATCGCCTCCGCCCCCCAAACCGCCGCCTCCGCCTGATCCTGGCCGCGTGTTTGATTCCCCGGGAATGGAATCGATTCCTCTGACCATCATTCCTTATGTTCTCTGTGGAAATTATCAATCGCGCACAATGAAAGGAATCGTAGCGCAGGCTGGTAGCCTGCTGTATCGCCGACTGGCAGTCGGCATGGCTCATACTTTTTTAAGCGTGAAAGGATTTCTACAGAGCTTGTTGGATGTTGGATGTTCCCAACGCTTCCCCTTTTCCGCGTTCCGCATTCCGCGCTCCGCGTTCAAGGGATGTTCGGTGTTCCCAGGTTCAGGGAGAGGAGGGGCTTAGGGTTCAGGGGGGCGAAGCTTCGGCCTTCTATCCGGAAATTTGTTTTGGCAATCGCTCTATCCGGAAATTTATTTCGGCAACCACTCTAACCGCTCTGGTCACGAACCGAAGAAATAATTTTTACACGGAGGATTCTGATTCCAATGCAACCAAAAATCCTTCAACAATTGCGCAAACTCACGAAGCTCGCTCGGGTCCGAAGGCTTGATCACATACGCATTCGCCCCGGAAGTGTAGGCCTGGTGCATGTCCTGTTCCGATGTGGAGGAGGTCAGGATGATCACAATCAGGGTTTTGCACGATGACTCCTGTCGAATCCATTTCAACACCTCCAATCCCGATTTGTGCGGCAGATTGAGATCAAGCAGAACGATTCCCGGATTTACGTGCTCGAGCCCATTTTTCCCGTCCTTTCCTCCCTTTGGTTTGCCGTTAAGAAAATCGATCGCGCTCTGGCCGTCACTCACCGTGTCGAGGTGCGCCGGAAGCGCCGTCTGACGGAAGGCGCGGGAAATAAAATATTGATCGTTTGCATCGTCTTCGACGAGCAGGATCGAACAGTTCTGCTTCATTTCGCCAATTTCAATTTGATCCAGAAAACGCTCCCCCGGCCGGGTTCCGATTCCACCCCCACCTGCCCTCCCATGCGCTCAACCGCTTTGCGGACAATCGTAAGCCCAATGCCCGTCCCTTCGAAATCCGTGGCCGGATTCAACCGCTGGAACATGCGAAAGATTCTCTTCTGCCCCTCCTGGTCAATCCCGATCCCGTTATCCTCCACCGAAAAGCGCACAATATCTTCTTGGATTTCCGCGCGGATGCGCACCTGGGGCGTTCTCCCCTCCGGAACAAATTTCACCGCGTTCGATAACAGGTTGGAAACGCACTGCGTGAGCGCGGCCGCGTTGCCCACCACCGCCGGCATCGGGGCTTGAATGAGTATTGTCGCGCCGGCTTGAGAAAGATCCGGATACGTGTCCACGATCTCCCGCGTCAGCTTTTCAATGTCCACTTTTTCCAACTGCATCTCGCCCCGGCTGATCTTGCTGTAATTGAGAACATCCGTAATCAACCGATCCAATCGCCCCGCTCCGGAAGCGATTCGGCGCAAAAACTCCTTCCCTTCCTGCGGCATCATTTCCGAAAAGTCCTCTTCCACGAAACGCGCGTAGCCGTGCATCGCCCGCAAGGGAGCGCGCATATCATGGGCAATGCTGTACCAGAACGCCTCCAGCTCGGCCACGGTATCGCGCAATTGCGCCGTTCGCTCCGCCACCGTGCGCTCCAGCGTCTCCCGCGCCCGCACTTTTTCCGTGATGTCCCGCGCCACTTTCGACGCGCCCGTGACCTTCCCGTCCGTATCCTTCAGCGGCGAGACTGTCAGCGAAATATCCACCAGGGTCCCGTCTTTGCGGCGGCGCACAGTTTCGTAATGCTCCACCGTTTCCCCGCGCCGGATGCGCTCAAGAATCAGCGGCTCCTCATTTTCCCGATTTTCCGGAATCAGGATATTCACCGGCTGGCCCACGGCCTCTTCCGCGCTGTATCCGTAAAGCCGTTCCGCGCCCTGGTTCCAGCTTTTGATCTCCGCGTCGAGATCAATGCTGATAATGGCATCCTTCGAATGCGCCACGATGGCGGCCAGGCGTCGCTCCGATTCCTCCGCGCGGCGGCGGTCGGTGATGTCATTGAAAAGTATTCCGATTTTGTGTTCGCCGGGAGCGCCAATGCGCCACGCATAAACCTCATAATAGCGCCCTAGTTGCGCGGCTTTATTCTCGAATCGAAGGGACTCGCCCGTCAGCGCAATCCTCCCAAACGTTTCGAACCAATGCTCTTCATGCAGTGGCGCAATTTCCCGCATGCGCCGCCCCGTCGCGTTGGCCACGCCCGTTTGCCGCTCAAACGCCGGATTGACCAGCAGAAATTCGTAGTCAATCGCTTTTCCTTTTCCATCAAAAAAGACTTTGATGGTGCAAAAACCCTGGTCGATCGAATCGAACAGATTGCGATAGCGCTCCTGGCTGTCGCGCAGTTTCGCCTCGGACTCCATTCGTTCGAGATAATCCGCCGCCTGCCGCGCCAGCAAATCCAGCATCCGCAGTTCCCGCTCCGCCAGGCTATGCGGCTCGGAAAAATGCGTCGAAATCATTCCCAACACCGTCCCCGTGCTGCTCACCAACGGCGTGGATTGCACCGCGCGCACACCCTCGCCCGCCAGGACGGCGAGCGCAGGCGTGCCCCGAAACAGCTCGCTCTTCGTGATGTCCTCCACCACCGTGCGCCGCCCTTTCTCCATCGCCGTGCCGCAGGCCGCCGCCGTGTGATTATGAACCGCTTTGAAAAAATCGAGGAACACTTCACTGAAACCGCGATGCGATTCAATGACTAATGCGCCCGAAGCCTTGTCGACCAGTTGAATATTTCCCCTGGTCGTGTTCGTCAGCGTGAGGGCTACTTCCAGGATGGCGTCCAAACACTGTGCCCGATGTCTTCCCGCGTAGGCGCAGACGTTTCCCAGTTTGTAAAGCTCCGTCATCGCTTCCAGGTCCGCCGCCCGCCGCTCCTCGCTCCGCGCCCGTTCCACCACGTCGGCCGCCTGGCGAACCAGAATATCAAACAGCCGCAAATCGCGCTCGCTGGGCTCATGCGGCTTCTGCCAATGCGTTGAAATCATTCCCACCAGCTTGCCCGAGCGCGAAATCAAAGGCGTGCTTTGCATCGAATGAATGCCCGCCGCCAGGTACGCCTCCAAACCTCCCAGCCGGATCAGGAACTCACATTTATTCACGTCCGTCGCCATCACCCGCCGGCCCGAGCGCAGCACTTCGCCGCAACTGCTCGCCGTTTCGTGGCTCACCCATTCCCAGCATCGTTGCGCCGCTTCACTAAAACCATGCGAAGCCAGCAATCGCAATTCCCCGCTCGCGCCTCGCTCCGGGTAGAACATTTGCATGCTGGCAAAATCCGAATGCATGATGCTGACAGCCGCATTGACCAGCTTCCGATAAATCGCGCCAATATCATGCTCGGAAATCAATTCCGCGCTCACCGCCTGCAACAGCTTCAAGTCCGTCAATTCCGCTTCCAGCCGCGCCTGTGTTTTCTGCAATTCAGCGGCGGTCTCCTGCAGCGCCACGATGGTTCCCCATTGCCGACCCTGAGGGTCGATGTCCGCGTGAGCGTCTGCCGGGAGGATTGGGTGAGGCTGTTCCGTCGTCGGGCTCGACGTGAAAGTGATAGTTTCTTCGGATGGAACTGCGCGCATGGTCAGCCTCCTGATTTAAAGTGGAACGGGTATTGCCTTCGAGCACAACGACCCCAGCAAATTTCAACGCAGGAATTCAAAGGATTGATTCTGATGCTATTCGTCTTCAACGCCATCCGCAATATCCGTCCTCTTAAGGACAGGCCTCGCGCCCGTAATTCCCCCTGTAGCGCAGGCGTCCCCGCCTGCGAGTTCCGGCACCGTCCCGGTGCCAGTATCAACGCTTACTACCAAATAACCCGCACTACTCATCGCCCCATCTTAAACACCCGTCCTCCAGGGGCAGAGTGGGGTGTTCGCCCCAGTCGACGTCCCCTCATGGCAAACGCATCTGATTAACACCGCGGCTTAGAACTCGTCCCCCTTCCATCCTGCTCGCCTTTCTCCCGAGGTTACTGCAAACTCCTGCCCAACATGAACAAACGCAGCGGCCTTTTACTCGCAACGATGCTCCTCGCCTTCCTGCGCGTCCAAGCCGAGTCCTTGACCAACGTCTGGTCGCTGCAAGCCGGCATCTACAACTTTTCCTCACCCGCGCTTTCCCCTGACGGCACAGTCTACTTCGGCTCCGCCGACCGTCGTCTCTACGCGGTCAGCACTAATCGCTACATCAAATGGGCCTACGAAACCGGCCTCCAGATCAAATCCTCCCCGGCCATCGGCGAAGACGGCACCATTTACTTCGGCTCCCGCGACCGCAAATTCTACGCCGTCAGCCCGGTGGGAAAACTGCGCTGGTCCTTCACCACCGACGGCTGGGTCGATTCCTCGCCTGCCATCGCCACCGACGGCACCATTTACTTCGGCTCGTGGGACAAAAAATTCTACGCGCTGAAACCGGACGGCACGAAGAAATGGGAATTTACCACCGCCGGTGAAATCGATTCCTCGCCCGCCATTGCCGCCGACGGCACCATTTATTTCGGCTCGCACGATAAAAAACTCTACGCGCTCAATCCTGACGGCACGAAGAAATGGGAGTTCGTCACCGGCGGCCAGATCACTTCTTCTCCCGCCATCGATGATTCCGGAAACATTTATTTCCCCTCCGTCGACGGTGAATTCTACGTGCTGAAACCGGACGGCCAAAAACTCTGGAGCCTGCACACCGGCGGCATCACCGAATCCTCACCCGCGCTCGGCAAAGACGGCGTCATTTATCTTTGCATCAATCAAGCCCTGGCGGCATTGACGCCGGACGGCAAAGTGAAATTCAAAACCTACGCCCCGCAACTCGTCGACGGCACTCCGGCCATCACCGCCAACGGCCGCATCTTTTACTCCAACGCCGATGGAAATCTCACCGGTCTCGATGCTGACGGCGCGATCCGCTGGTCCATTTGGCTGAACCTGCCCGTGTTCGCATCGCCCCTCGTCGCGCCGGACGGGATTGTTTACGTGGTGAATGGAGGTGGAATGCTCAACGCCGTGGGCAACAACGCGCCGCTGCTGAACGGTCCCTGGCCCATGTTCCGCGCCAACCCCCGCCACACCGGCCTCGTCAACTCCCCTCCACATTGATCCCCGAGCAGAGCGCCCCTTCCATTGGATGTTCGATGTTGGATGTTCGATGTTCGATGTTCGATGTTCGATGTTCGATGTTCGATGTTCGATGTTCGATGTTGGATGTTGGATGTTCGATGTTGGATGTTGGATGTTCGATGTTCGATGAATATCCCCCTCACGGCGCCCCCTGCACCACCTCCGAAACCCCCTGCCCCGTCGGTGCGACTTTTTGCTTCGGCTCAAACCAGGTGCGCCAGCCCTCAGTCACCTCCAGCCAGAACCAGCGCGTCATCGCGCGCATGATCGGCCCCGCCGTTTTCGGTGAGAACGTAAATCCACCCACGAGCAATCGCCGGCAATCATTCGCGCGCCCCCACGCACCGCGCCGCCGCCGCGCCCGCCCGATGCTTGCCAGCCGCCGATTGTAAAACGCCATGAAATGATAAAACGGCACCGATGGCGGCGTCGAAAACACCGGCTCCGACAACGCCTTCGTGCCCATCTTGAACGGCTGCGACGCCACGCCCATGTAATACAATCCCAGATCCAACTGAAACGCGATCCGCATCAGCTCGAAATCACCGATGTAATCGTACTTGTCCTTGTAAATCGCCCGGAACCACCGCCCGTAACTGCGCCCAAACGTCGCGTTATGCTTCGCCACCAACGGCGCCATATCCTCGCCCCGTTGCTGCGCCAAAATCAATTGCGCTGAAGACCAGCTCGTGAACGAAACCCAATCCATCCCCGGGCTGTAAAACGGATCGATGAACGCCCCCGCATCGCCGACTATCGCGAACCCATCCCCCGCAAAGGTCGTGCTGTAGTAAGGAAGATTCTTCCGCCAATGCACGTCGTTCTCGCGAATCTGCGCGTCGCCCATGATCTCGCGCCCCACCGGATGCTTCAGCAAAAAATCCTTCAACCGCTGCCCCAGCGAACCGCCCTCCGGCCACGTCATCGACCGCTGATCGAACACCACTCCGACACTCACGTCTCCGCCCTTCAACGGAATAATCCACGCCCACCAGCCATGTCCGACCAAATGATTCGTCGCCGTCGCGCGAATCCCAAAACATTCCTGCGACCACTCCGGAAATTTTTTCGCCAGCTCCGCGCCGTCCCAATCCTTCACCCCCGTCCAGCGTGCCCACACCGCCGTTGTCGGATGTTCCGTATTCGGTTTCAGCCATTTCTCCTGCCGCGCGAGCACCGCCGCCACCCCCGAAGCATCCACCACCCACCTCGCCGAAACCGTCTTCGTCCCAGTCATTGGACGTTGGCTGTTGGCTGTTGGCTGTTGGCTGTTCGCCTCTCCCCCTGGGACCGCCGCCGTCCCGCCGGCTTCCCCTTCGATGTTCGGTGTTGCCTGTTCAGTTTTTGGAAGAATTTTTACTTCAACCGTCTGCCTCCCTCCCGCCATCAACGTAATCTTCCCCACGCTCGCCGGCCGCCACACCTCCGCGCCCAACTCCGCCGCCCGCCGCAACACCTCTTCATCGAGCGCCGCGCGATCCACCTGGAACGCCGGCACGCGCGACAAATATTTCCCGCCAATCTCACTGCAATCCTCCAGCGATTGCGTGCGCTCGTTCGTGAACCAAAACCGCATCCCCTGTTTCACCAGGTGCGCTTCATTCAGGTATTGGGTCAACCGCAGCACGCGGCAAAGAAAATAACCGCTCACCTCCACCGTCGCCTCGCCCACCCGCCGCCCGAACGCGGTCGACTTCTCCAGGATCAGAATCCGCAGCCCCGGTTGTTCGTTTAACAACAGGATCGCCGTCGCCGCACCAGCCAACGCGCCGCCCGAGATGACCACATCATAGTCTGGACCCTCTGGCGGCGCGGAATTCATGCGATGCAATCAGTCCACGCGATCAATGTGGAGATCGCTCTTGAGCACCTTGCCATCCTGGGCGGAAAGGGAGACATCCCCCACGTTCGCATCGTCATTCGGATGACGCAACTTCTGCGCCCACAACTGCACCTTCCACGTCGGCACACCGTCCACATTCTCCAGCCACAATTGCGTCGCGCGAATCGTCAGCTTATCCAGCAACGGCTCCGCCATCGCGATTTTGATCGCCTTGTCCGAATCAATCTTGATCGCCTTCTGGTCCAGGAGATTCTTGTCATTGATATAGGCGAACGGCTGGCGTATCGGATGCTTCAGATCCAATTTCTTCCCCGCCCCATATTTCACCTCCGTCGTCTTGAACGTCGCGTCGTGATCATAGAAAACGATATACCAGATATTCGGCGTCACGCTCGCCACGGATTTGTCCGAGCGAATTCCAATCACCTTATCCTTCACATCCTTGCCGACGTATTCGTTCGCGTCCTTGATCAGGCTCAACGCCGTCGGTTCATCGGCCGCCCGGGCCGTCTGACTCAAAGCGCACAACGCCGCCGTCATTAAAACGACAGCCCCTCTAAACAATCTGGTCGTGATTTCCATCCGCGAAGTATAGAAGCGCCCCTCCCGGCTGACAACCCGGAATGAACTGCGGATTTTTGCTCCGCTCAAGGCGCCGTTGAGGAACGGAGACCTCTTTGGAATTTGGAGCTTGGCATTTGGAATTTTACTCATACTCTGCCGCCACTCGTGAACCCCTCCACTCTGAAGACGCGCATGGCCGCAGCCTTCTCCCCAGCCGAACTCGAATATCTTTTGCGCAATCAACATTTCCGTTTGATTTACGATTCCGACGACGAACGCCCCGAAACCGTCGATACCCTCTGCCACCTCGGCCGCTCCCTCCTTTCCGGCCGCAGCCCCCGCGACCCTCAAGGATAGCCGCCTTCTGCTTTTCCTCTCCCTTCTGCCCTTTCCCGGATGGGGTAACCACCCCATAGCCAAAGCCCGTCTAAATTGCCAGTTTACGCATAGAATCGTTAAAACTGAATGTCTGACAAAGCCGTTGTTCTGGTTGCAGAAGATGAAGAGGATTATGTCCTGCTTCTGCGGCGGGCTTTTTCCGAAGCCAAAATTTCCAATCCGCTGTTCGTCGTTTCCACCGGCTCGGAAATGATGATGTATTTGAAGGGCGACGGAAAATATTCCAACCGCATCGAATATCCCCTGCCCGACCTGCTGTTGCTCGACCTTAAACTGCCCGGCTTTAACGGCCTTGAAATTTTGGGCTGGCTGCGCTCGCATCCCGGCCTCTCCGCCCTCCGCGTCATCGTCCTCACCTCGTCCGAACAGATGAAGGACATCAACGACGCCTATCGTCTCGGCGCCAATTCGTTCCTGGTGAAGCCGTATGATTTCACCGACCTCGTTTCGCTCGCGCAAGTCCTGCAAAAATTCTGGCTGCAAATGGCCAAAACCCCCGAAACGTTCCGCCTGCCCAAGCCCGACCGGCACACAATGGAAACCGGCGGCAGCGAAACGACAGGCGAAGCCTCGCCGCAGTAATTTTGGTGAGACGTGCGCGAGCCCGCTCGAAGTTCCAAATCCCAAGTTCCAAGCTCCAGGGAAGCTCCAGACTCCAAGTTTCAAAGCGCCGTGGGCGCAAGATATTTGTAGAATCGGCACCGGAATTGAACAAGCTCCGTAGGAGCGACATCGTCCGGGATATGCTGCCCCTATAGTGCTTGCCAAAAGTAATTTCCGAAATGGTGGCGATTCCCTGCGGGGAATCGAGGCAAACCCGCAGGTTTGCCCCAGCATTTCGGAAATTACTTTTGGCAAGCAGTCTAACGTTTCTATAGCGATGTCGCTTCTGCGGAGCTGGACTTTGGCCTGAGTTTCGAGCGGGTTGACGGTTTTAGGGTTCATGGTTTTTCTTTCAGCCTTCGATGCAGGTGAAGCGGCGGCCGCGGATGGGGTTGGCGTGGGGTTTGTAGGGGCGTGGGGGAACGGGTGGTTGGATGTTTGGAGGAGGGATTTGTGGATGGATGGGGGTGGGCGCAAGGGGTGGAATGGGCTGGCAGGTGGAGGGGCGAGGGGACGGAGTTTCCGCGGTCGCCAGGGCTGTGGCGGACAGGGAAGAGTTGGTTTCGGCAAGCGGTAGAGGGCTGGCGCAGTCCGGGACGCTGGCGCGCTCGGCGGAGGCGTCGGGTTCGGCGACTTCGATGATTTCTGGGGCGGCGGTTTCATGCGGAGCGCGGCTCGCGGGGACGGTCCTGGCGGACGGCGACGCCCCACCAGTGCTTGGTAACTCGTTACGGTTTTCGGTGGGTTCGCTCGGTTGAGGGTTGAGGGGGCCGGGCTGGCGGGACGCCGGCGGTACCGGGGGGAACGCTCGGGCGGTGCGACCGGGCTACTATCTGCGCGGGTGCAGTTGTGTTTGACGTAGTCGAGTTCGATGCGGCGGCTGAAGTTGTAGGCGTTTTGTAATCGCGTGAATTCGCGAATCAAGGTTTGCAGGCGGTCGCAGCGTTGGTTGGGATCCTGGGTGGCTTTCATGACGTGGATGGCTTGGGCGATTTCGAAGAGGAAGATGTTGCCCATGGTTTCGAAGGTGTCGGGACTGCCGTCGTATTTTTTGATGTCTTCGGATTGTTCGGTGAGGTGCGTGAACCACTCGAGGCGTTGTTGGTGGAAGAGCCAGTCTTGATAACCGGCGCGTCGCCATTCGGAAAGGTTTTGGTGGGTGATGGGTTTGCTGTTGAAGACTTCGGCGAGGATTTCCTGGGTTTCGGGAAGGCTGTTTACCCAGGGCAGGATGTTGCTGCTGAGTTGGCCGTCGTGGAGGCGGCGGTTGAGTTGTTCGCGGATGGTGGCGGGGAGGCGGGCGATTTTGCTGAGTCTGGTAATCATAGGTTGAGAGGAGTTTGTGTTGAGAGTTGAGTGGCCAAGGTTGAAATGCGAAATGGTTTCGCATTTCGTTTTTTGGGTTTTATTTCCATTTTATCAATGAGGAAAACATCACGGTGATGTTTTAGGTGGAAGGACCTTCGGGTCAGGCACTTGGAAATCAAAATTTCGGAAAAAAGACACGAAAACAGTTGTTTTGGGAGGGGCGGGAAGGACCAAAGGGACGAAGACTTTTACACGAAATACACTAATTAACACGAATTTTTAAACAGGGATGAACACGGATTTACACCGATGAACACGGATTTACACCGATGAACACGGATTAAAGAATTGAACAGGAGGGACGCACGAACGTCTTTATGCGAGTGGACGCGAATTTCCGGGGGGTTGATCAGAATCGCATTTGCAATGGTTGGTCTTTGATTTACGATGCTCTCCGAGGCTGGTTCACGCGATATGACAACCCATCAAAAAATTGCCGGTGCGGTGGCGGCGGTGGTTTTGCTGGTGATCCTGTTGACGGCGGTGTCGCTGGCTATTCCCCAAGCTTCTTCAGATGTGACGTTTTCGAGCGGGAGCGTATCGACTTCATCGAATATGAGTTTGGTTTCGATTGTCATCAGCAATCCGAGTTCGTCAGGAATCTTGTATTACGTCGGAGATGCTGAATTCAAATCAAACGGCTTTTGGGAGGAGTTTCGGTATTCAAGAGGATTAACTTTCCGACCGCTGGCTGCCGGACGATCCGCTACGAATGTGGTGACCGTCCCGGCGGGAAGTGGAGAAGCGAGAGTTCCGGTGTTGTGGGGTTTCGCGTATGCGGCGAAGCCGAATCCGTTGCAGGCGCTGTGGCAGGATGCGGTGGCAAATATCCGGATGCACAATTCACGCGGACGAGGGGCGCTTTACACGAATTTTGTGAGCGGAATTAAATTGTGAGTCCGCCGGGCGGACCGCCTGAAAGCGGAACTACAAACTGGGGAGCAGGATAATTGCCCATTTGCCCTGCGTTGACTTCGCGGCTTGTTCATCACTACCATCCCGCAAAACATTAGAAGGCATCGTGCTGTTTCCGTTTGTTGCATCATCCACTCAACCGCGCGTCGTCGTGACCGGCGCGGGTATCGTGACCGCTTTGGGATTGGGCTGGCGCGCCAACGCAGACGGTTTTCGCGCCGGCAAATCCGCGATGCGCCCCATCACACTCTTCGACGTCTCCCGGCAGCGCACCAAAATCGGCGCGCCAATGGACCTGCCCGAATCCGTGCTTCCCGAAAGGATTTTGCCCCACGACCAGCGGCGCCTGGATCGCGCGGCGAAAATGTTGCTGCTCGCGGCGGATGAAGCGTGGAAACAATCCGGCTGGAGCCCTTCCGAAAATCTTCCGCTCGTGCTCGGCACCACCAGCGGCGGGATGAGCCTCGGCGAAGCGTATTATCGGCAAGCCATCAGCACGCCGAAAAAAGATCGCGGCCAGGCCACGCGCGTGCAGGGTTACCAGGCGCAACGACAGGCACTCGATGTCGCGGAGGCGTTCCGCTTCAACGGGCCGATCACCATCATCGCCAACGCCTGCGCCTCCGGCGCGAATTCCATCGGGCACGCGTGGGATTTGATCCGGCGGGGCCACGCCGAGCGCGTGTTCACCGGCGGTTACGATGCCATCAGCCAGATGGTTTTCGGTGGATTCGATTCCTTGCAGGCGCTTTCGCCGACAGTTTGCCGGCCGTTCGATGCGCATCGCGACGGCCTCGCGCTCGGTGAAGGCGCGGCGATGCTGGCGCTGGAAACGTTGGATTCCGCGAAGCAGCGCAACGCGGAAATTCTGGGCGAAATTGTCGGCTACGGCGCGGCGACCGATGCGCATCATTTGACGCAGCCGCATCCGAACGGCGATGCGGCATTGGCGTCGATGACCGCAGCGTGCGCAGCGGCAAAAGTTTCGCCGAGCCAGATCAATTACATCAACGCACACGGCACGGGCACGCCGTTGAACGACAGCGCGGAAGCGGCGGCGATTAATCGCTGGGCGGGCGCGGAAGCGAAGAACATCCCGGTGAGTTCCACAAAAGCGAGCATCGGCCATTTGCTGGGCGGCGCCGGGTCGGTGGAAGCGGTGATTTGCCTGATGGCGCTGCGCGAGCAATGGCTCCCGCCGATGATGACGCTGCAAACGCCGGAGCCGACCTGCGCGTTTCCCTTGGTGCGCCAGCCGACGGATGCGAAGGTCGACTACGCGCTGACGAACTCCTTCGGCTTCGGCGGCGCGAATGCGACCCTGATTTTGCGGAGGTGGGAATGAAGCCTCGCATCTCTGAAAACACCCTACAACCAACACCGAACGCCCAACATCCAATGATCTGGCGAAGCGGAGCCCATTGGTTGTTCGATGTTGGATGTTGGATTTGCTCGGTACAAAAAGATCGACATTCTGTGTGGCGATCAAGCAAACCCACAGCCCTCGGTCTCCCTCTCCGCCATGAAATGGGGGAGAGGGCCGGGGAGAGGTGGTGCTAGGGTTCAAGGGGCGAAGCATCTTTTCTACAAAGCATGCTGGATGTGGGAAGTTTCTAAATCTTCAGGAGGTCCGCATGAGTAACATCTTCGTCTGCGGCACCGGAGCTGTTTCCCCCGCCGGCTGGGGCATGCAACCATTTCGTGAGGCAATCGCTCGCGGCGAAGGTCTGCCGACCAGGGAACTTCCCCGTCCCGGCCACACGCCGTTGCGCGTGCGGCAGGTGCCGCCGCCGAATCCGCGGCCGGCGTTTCTGGCGCACGCGCGATTGCGGCGGACGAGTCCGATTGCGCATTACGCCGTGAGCGCAGCGTTGGAAGCGCTCGGCGCGGACGCGGCGAAAGTCACGAGCGGCGCGTTGCGGCTGGGAATTGTTTATTGCGCGCTGACGGGTTGCGTGAATTATTCGCGGCGCTTTTACGATGAGGTGTTGAAGGATCCTTCAACGGCAAGCCCGTTGGTGTTTCCGGAAACGGTTTACAATTCGCCGGCCAGCCATCTGGCGGCGTTGATCGGCACGACGGGGATCAATTACACGCTGGTGGGCGATCCAGGAACGTTTTTGCAGGGCGTGGTGCTGGCGGCGGATTGGCTGACGGATCATCGCGTGGACGGCTGCCTCGTGATCGGCGCGGAGGAAATGGATTGGCTGACGGCCGGCGCGGTGAATCTGTTCGGGCGGAAGGCAATTTTCAGCGACGGCGCTGGCGCGTTGTATTTAAGTAGCAGCCGACATGAGGAGACTCAAACTGATCCCGTGCAACTCAACGCAGTGACTAGCGCGCATCTTTATACGAATGCAACCGGCCGCGCACAGGCGATTCGGCGGGCGCGGGAGGAATTGCGCGGCGTGGCGCAATCGGCGGACGGGTTGCTTTGCGACGGGTTGCAAAGTGTGGCGCGCATTGATCGCGAAGAAGCGACGGCGTGGCGGGATTGGCCGGGCGCGCGCATTTCGGTGAAGAAAGTTTTAGGCGAGGGGCTGATGGCGGCGGGTGCGTGGCAATGTGTCGCGGCAGTGGACGGAATCTCGCGGAAAACACACGCTGCGGCGCATGTGAGCCTGGGCGGCACTAATCAACAGGCCATTGCGGCGGCGTTCGCCACGGCTGCGAGGGAACACGCTTAATTATATGGAACTCGCGAAATCCATTCCGAACGGCGAGACTGTAGCGCAGAGTTGCACTCTGCTGTATCGCCGTATTGAATTCGGCAAACGCGACATAAATCCGGAGCCACAACAATTTTCCCGCACTTCGGATTGCAAATCCGTGAGACAGCAAATCAAAAATCTGCGCTCCATCTAACATGAGAGTCATCTTAATCACTGGTGCCAATGGCGGGCTGGGCCAAGCCATCGCTCGAACATTTCTGGCGGAGTCGCCGGAAAATCACGTCTGGCTGGGCGTGTTTGTCCGGCGCGAGAATGCGGACTCATTGATTGCGGAATTTTCCGGCCGTTGCCGCGCGGTGGATTTGGATGTGACGCAGCCCGAATCGTGGAAGAAGGCGGTCGAAACTATTTTGGCCGAGCACAAACGCATCGATGTGCTGGTGAACAACGCCGGCAAGCATCACGATGGGTTGCTGGCGACAATGCCTCTCGGGACGTGGGATTCGATCGTGCGGACGAATTTGGACGCGACGTTTTTTGGTTGCCAGGCAGTGATGGCCTCGATGGTGTCGCAACGCGGCGGGCGCATCGTGAATATTTCGTCGCTCAGCGCGCTCCTGGCGCCGGCGGGGCAGACGAATTACGCGGCGGCCAAGGCCGGTGTGGTGGCGATGACGCAATCGTTGGCCAAGGAAGTGGCGCGATTGAACATTACGGTGAATGCCTTATGTCCGGGATTCATCGAAACCGATACGATTTCCGGCATGAACCTGGATGAGCGGAAGCTGGCGGCGAGCCGGATTCCCATGCGGCGGTTCGGCAAGCCGGAGGAAGTGGCCGCGGCGGTGCGGTTCCTGGCTTCGGCCGAAGCATCCTACATTACAGGCTCGACACTTAAAATTGACGGTGGAATCCTTTGAACAACATGGAAGACGCAACAGCTCTGAAGGAACGCATCAAGGCGATGATGGTGGAAAACCTGATGCTGCAAGTGACCGCGGCGGAAATCGCGGACGACCTGCCACTCTTCGGCCCCGGCGGTTTGGGGTTGGATTCGGTGGACGCGCTGCAGCTCGTGGTGGGACTCGATAAGAATTTCGGCGTGAAAATCCCCGACCCCGCCGCCGCGAAGGAAATTTTGCAGAACGTGAACACGATCACGGAGGCGGTGCAGAAGAAGATGGCGGCGGTTTAAGGCCGCTGCCACGCGGCGATGAACATCCCGTTGCCGCCAAAATCCTGCGGCCAGAGCCACAGATGAGGCGAGGCCGGCGCGTCGGGCTTGAGCGGATTGGAAACAGGGAGAGGCTTGAACTCGGGAAACTGCTTCTCGAATTCGGAAACGACGTCGACGGTTTCCGATTTCGTGAGCGTGCAAACCGAGTAAACCAGTTTCCCACCCGGCTTCAGCGAGCCCGCGACGTTCGCGAGCAGTTGCTTTTGAATCGCCGCGAGTTCTTTGACATCATCGAGGGTGGTGGTCCAACGGGCGTGAGGCTTCCGTTGCCAGGTGCCGACGCCGCTGCACGGGGCATCGACGAGGATGCCGTTAAATTTCGTTTTGGTGGGCAACTTGGCGCCGCCGTTCCAGAGTTCAGCGCGGTAGTTGAAGGCTTTGGCGCGGGCGGCGCGGCGCTTGAGATGTTTCAATCGCCATTCGGCGCGGTCGCTGGCCCAGATCAAGCCTTTGTTCTCCATGAGCTCGGAGAGATGCAGGAGCTTGCCGCCCTCGCCCGTGCAGGCGTCCCACCAGGTCTCGCCGGGTTGGGGAGCGCAGACGATACTCACCGCTTGCGAGCTGATGTCCTGGAGTTCGAATTCGCCGGCGTGAAATTCGGGCGTGCGAAAAAGATCCTCAGTGCCGGCGTAGACAATGGCATCGGGCAGCAGGCGCGGTTCGGCGAGCAGTTTGTTGGCGACCAGGTCCCCCTGCCCTCGCTTGGCGCGAAGCCAGAGATTGGGCGGACGTTGGAGGGTGCGGAGCCAGTCGACGCTCGCGTCCACTTCGGCGGCGGTCCAGTCGGGGACGGTTTTGGCGCGGAGTTCGTCGTCAGTCAGCGAAAAGGGATCGTGCTCGAATTGCTCGGCGAGTTCGAAGGCGCGGTGAACTTGCGTCTCGAGGTCGTCCCCGGCGTCTAGAAAGCCGCGCCAGCGGAAATAGATGAACACCGCGTTGCTGATGGCGCGGGTTTCGTCGGCGTTGAAGACGCGGAGGCGCTTGAACGTCTCGCGCAACAGAGTGTCGGCGGGATGTTCACGATCCGCCTGCTCGATGATTTTGCAGGCGGTTTGCAGGACGTGGTCCACAATTCAATATGTCGCGCGACTTACGCCTTCGCAACCAACTGGCGCAGGACGAAGGGCAGGATACCCCCGTGCTGATAGTAATCAATCTCGATGGGGGTGTCGATGCGGCAGCGGACGGGGACGTTTTCGGTCTGGCCGTTGGCGCGTTTGATGCGCAGGGTGAGGTCCTGCTGCGGTTTGAGATTTGCGCCGAGGCCGACGAAGTCGAAAACTTCGGTGCCGTCGAGTTTCAGCGTGTGCGCGGTGGTGCCTTCCTTGAATTGCAACGGAAGCACGCCCATGCCGACGAGGTTGGAGCGGTGGATGCGCTCGAAACTTTGGGCGACGACGGCTTTGACGCCGAGGAGCGCAGTGCCTTTGGCGGCCCAATCGCGCGAGCTGCCGGTGCCGTATTCCTGTCCGGCGACGACGATCAACGGCGTTTTGTGTTCCGCGTATTTGATCGAGGCGTCATAGATGCTCATCTGCTCGCCGGTCGGCTGATACTTGGTGACGCCTCCTTCGGTGCCGGGAGCCATGAGGTTTTTGATGCGGACGTTGGCGAAAGTGCCACGGGTCATGATGCGGTCGTTGCCACGACGCGAGCCGTAGCTGTTGAAATCTTCAAAGGTGACGGAGTGCTCGAGGAGATACTTTCCAGCCGGCGACGATTTCTTGATGCTGCCGGCGGGCGAGATGTGGTCGGTGGTGACGCTGTCGCCGAAAATCGCGAGCGGACGCGCACCGCTGATTTCCTTGATCTGGCCCGGCTGCAAACCGAATTGAGTGAAGAACGGCGGCTCCTGGATGTAGGTGCTGTTTTCGTCCCACTTGTAAACGTCGCCGACACTGGCGGGGATTTCGTTCCACTTGGGATTTTGCTCGGCGAAATCGCGATACAATCTGCGGAACACTTCCGGCTTGAGCGCGGTTTGCATTTGATCGCGCACTTCCTGGAGCGTCGGCCAGATATCTTTGAGGAAAACGTCCTGGCCGTTTTTGCCTTTGCCGAGAGGCTCGTGGGTCATGTCGATATTCACGCGGCCGGCGAGCGCGAACGCGACGACGAGCGGCGGCGACATCAGGAAGTTCGCCTTGATGCTTTGGTGGACGCGGGCTTCGAAATTGCGATTGCCGGAAAGCACCGAGGCGGCGACGAGATCGTGCTTGCCGATGGCTTCATCGATGGGCGCGGCCAGCGGGCCGGAATTGCCGATGCACGTGGTGCAGCCGTAGCCGACGAGGTTGAAGCCGAGTTGATCGAGATATTTTTGCAGACCGGCTTTATCGAGGTAATCGCTGACAACGCGGGAGCCCGGCGCGAGCGAGGTTTTAACGAGCGGATTGACGCTGAGGCCGCGCTCGACGGCTTTCTTGGCGAGCAAACCAGCCGCGAGCATGACGGAAGGATTGCTGGTGTTGGTGCAGCTCGTAATGGCGGCGATCAAGACGGAGCCGTGGCGCAGTTCACCGCCGCATTCAACCAGAGGCTCCGCGGTTACCGTGTCCGGTGTGGGGCGATTGTTCGCCATTTCCAATTCGGTGCCCGGATTGGTATCGGCCGATTTGGCGGCCCGTTGCGAAACAGGCTCCTGACTGCCGCCGGCATGACCGTGACCGGGGACGCAGCCGGTAATTTGGAATGTTTTTCCGAGGTCATCGGCGGATTTGCCGAAGCCGCTTTCGGCGATGGGCTTTGAAAACGTGGTGTTAAATTCCTGTTTGAGTTTCGGCAATTCGATGCGGTCTTGCGGGCGTTTGGGACCGGCAACGCTCGGCACGACGCTCGCAAGGTCGAGTTCCAAAGTCTGGGAATAATTGACTTCACCTTTTTGCGGCATCCCCCAGAGGCCTTGGGCGCGATAATAATTTTCGTAGAGCTTGCAATGTTCCTCCGTGCGGCCGGTAGCGCGGAGGTAATTGATGCATTCCTCATCGATCGGGAAAAATCCCATGGTGGCGCCGTATTCGGGAGCCATGTTGGCGATGGTGGCGCGGTCGACGACCGGCAGCGCCTTGGCGCCGGGGCCGAAAAATTCGACGAATTTGCCGACGACCTTCGCTTTGCGGAGCATTTGCGTGATGGTCAGCGCGAGGTCGGTGGCGGTGACGCCTTCGCGGAGCGCGCCGGTGAGGTGCACGCCGACGACATCCGGCGTGAGAAAATAAACGGGCTGGCCGAGCATGCCGGCTTCAGCTTCGATGCCGCCGACGCCCCATCCTACGACGCCAATGCCGTTGATCATGGTGGTGTGGGAATCAGTGCCGACGAGAGTGTCCGGGTAGTAAATAGTTGATGGTTGAGTGTTGAGAGTTGATGGGGCGGACAAAACGCCCTTGGCGAGGTATTCCAAATTCACCTGGTGAACGATGCCGATGCCGGGCGGGACGACTTTGAAAGTGTCAAACGCCTGCATGCCCCACTTGAGGAATTGGTAGCGCTCGCGATTGCGTTGGAATTCGATTTCGAGATTTTTGCGGAGCGCGTCGGCGGTGCCGGCGAAATCGACTTGAACCGAGTGGTCGACAACGAGGTCGACGGGCACGAGTGGTTCGATGATTTTGGGATTTTTGCCAAGGCGCGCCACGGCGGAACGCATCGCGGCGAGGTCGACCAACAACGGCACGCCGGTGAAGTCCTGCAAAACGATGCGCGCGACGACGAACGGGATTTCCTCGGTGCGTTCGGCGGTGGGTTTCCAATTGGCGAGTTCGCGCACGCTGGCTTCGGAGACTTTTTTGCCGTCGCAATTGCGCAGCACGGATTCCAGCACGATGCGGATGGAAACGGGGAGTTTGGAGATGGGGCCGACGCCGGATTTTTCCAATTGCGGCAGCGAGTGGAACCCGCCTTGCTTGCCGTTTCCAAGGTCAAAGGTTTGCAACGTGTTAAACTGGTTCTGTGCTTGGTTCATAAAAATTTTCACTATTGCCAAATAATATAAGCCACCCGCCTGAAGGCGGAACTACGAACTTATACACCGGCCAAGACGGAAAACAGTGAACGGATGGCGATTTGACGTCAAGAGAACAACGGAGGGTGTGGATTGTTGATTGGTTAAATGAGTTAAATTTGTTAAATGAATTAAATAAGGCGGGTTGACATGGATCGAACACATTAAGTCCGTCTGCCAATGAACGGATGGATGTTTACGCTCGCCCTCATTCGCCGTCGCTCAGAAGCTGTGGCGGGACAGGCTCCTGCCCTCTCCCCTGGGGAGAGAATTCACCGAAAGATTCGCGCATTGAACCCCTGAACCAATCCGAAGGAATCGGATTTCGGCATGGGCTAGGAATTCGCACAGGCGAGACGCCCGTGCCACCAGGTTCATGCGGTCATCAACCTGAGGAGTTCGGCGCGGATTTGATCGACGCGGCGTTTGTCGGTCTCGCGTTTCTGATGCAAGACGGCGGCGACCTCCGGGCTCGCTTTGATATGCGATTCGGTCTGTTGCTGGACCTTGATGTCGATCATTTCTTCCAGCAGGCTTAAAAATGTCATCGGATGCATGGCTGGAATGGAGCATGCGGCGGGCCAGTTTTAGCGGGGAAACGATCGCGCACCTCCGGAATAATTCCGCGCCGAACCGCCTGGAGGCGGGACCACCAATGGCTGCGCGCGAAATTTCGCGTCAGTCAAAAAACTTGTTTAATGGCGAAGCGCATGTGATAAGTCAGCGATGCCGACGCACAAGGGCGCCATTCGAATTTTCAGATTGTTTGGGATTGATGTATTTCTGCATTGGTCGTGGTTTCTGATCGTGCTTTTCGATATTCAATCCCGCGCTCCGGTATACGACAACTCTTACGGCTGGAACGCTCTAGAAACTTTGAGTTTGTTCGGCATCGTGTTGTTGCATGAGTTCGGTCATGCGCTCGCCTGCCGGCAGATGGGTGGCAAGGCGAATCAAATCATCCTGTGGCCCCTCGGCGGCGTAGCGTATGTTTCACCGCCCCAGCGACCGGGCGCGATGCTCTGGAGCATTGCTGCCGGTCCGCTGGTAAACGTAATTTTGGTGCCCATTTCGTTTGGTGTCTTGTTCTTTGCCCAGCATGCCGGGTTCACGGATCGCTTTCCGCATTTGGACACATATCTCACCGGGGTCTGCGTTACAAATATCATCATTTTAGCTTTTAACCTGTTGCCGATTTATCCATTGGACGGTGGACAGATTTTTCGGTCGTTGCTCTGGTTTGTGGTGGGGCGCGCGAACAGTTTGATGGTCGCGTCGGCGCTGGGATTTGTGGGAGCGGGCGGGATGGTCGTGGCGGCATTTTTAATGCAGTCGTGGTGGTTCTCGATTTTGGCGGCGTTCGCAGGACTCAATTGCTGGACCGGTTTTAAGCAATCGCAAATGTTGTTGCGATTAGAGAAGGCGCCGCGGCGGCCGGAGTTTCATTGCCCGGTGTGCAAGGAATCGCCGCCGATCGGGAAGTTCTGGCGCTGCGGCCGGTGCGGGAATGGGTTTGATACTTTTGAGACGGGGGCGTTTTGTCCGAACTGCCGCACGGAATATTCGGTGACGGCGTGTCCGTATTGTTTGAATAGCAAACCGATGGTGGAGTGGCGCGGGTTTCAGACGCCGCCGCCGGTGCCGCCGGCACCATCAAGTTGAGGATGTTCAAATAATAGTTAGAGCCTCCTTACGTCGGCTGCTACCTGTAATAGAAAAGCCGCGTTTCGAGAAACGCGGCCTTCGTGATTAAATTGTGCTGAGGGTTACTTCAATTTCGCCAAGGCGGCTTTAACCGCATCGAAATTCGGGAGGTCTTTCGGCGTCGGGGTTTGTTCGCTGTATTGCACGACGCCGTTCTTGTCGATGACGAAGGCAGCACGCGCGGCGGTGTCGCCCACGCCGGCGAGCATCGGGAATACCACGCCGTAGTCCTTGACGGTTTGCTTGTTCAAATCGCTCACGAGGGTGATGCCGATTTTTTCCTTTTGCGCCCAGGCTTCCTGCGCGAACGGGCTGTCCACGCTGATGCCGATGACTTCGGCGCCGGTGCCGGAATAGGCGTTCAGGCCGGCCGTGATGTCGCACATTTCCTTCGTACACACGCTGGTGAAGGCGAGCGGGAAGAAGAGGAGGACGGTGTTTTTCTTGCCGAAGTTGTTGCTGAGTTTGACGTCCACGAGGCCGGACGCTTGTTTGGATTTCAGGGTGAAATCAGGAGCTTTGGTGCCGACGGATATTGCCATAGTTCGATTGCGTTAAGGTTGCGTTATTTGTGCGAGGTTTTATAAGGCGGGAGGGGCTGTGTGTCAAATGGGGATTGGTCTGGGCGGAGCGGTTCGCGCCGGGTTGGGAGACCGGCGTTCCGTTCGAGAATGCAAGGTTCGGAGCTGCCTGAAGGCGGGACTACGAACAGATTGCGGCGAGGACTTCCTGGGCGTGTTCTTCCGGTTTTACGTCAGGCCAGATTTTTTTGATGCGTCCGTCGGGTCCGATCAGGAAGGTGACGCGGTGGGTGCCGAGGTATTTACGGCCCCAAAAGATTTTCATGCCCCACACGCCATAGGCTTCGACGATCTTTTTGTCTTCGTCGGAAACCAACGTGAACGGCAGGTCAAATTTCTTGACGAATTTGTCGTGGGATTTCACGGAGTCGGGGCTGACGCCGAGGATGACGGCGCCGCGTTTTTTGAAGGCGGCGAAGCCATCGCGAAAGGCGCAGGCTTCCTTGGTGCAACCGGAGGTGTCGTCTTTGGGATAGAAATAGAGGATGACGTTTTTGCCTTTGAGTTCGGCGAGGGAAATGTTGCCGCCGCCATTGGTCATGGCGGAAAAATCCGGGGCGACGTCGCCTTCTTTCAGTTTGATGTCAGGTTTGAACATGGGTTCGTTAAATCGGTTAAACGAGTTAAATGAGCGACGGCGGTCTTACCGTTACTGTTCTCCTGAACTAGCAGAACTGTGCGGGTGTGACGAGAGTTGTTTCGTGCCGTCCCAGACGTAGAGCAAGCCGGAGATGCCGGTGCAGATGGCGGCGCCGAGGGTCCAGATCGAGAACCACACGGGCGGAAATTCCGCGTCCCATTTCAACAGGATGCACACAAGGGAAATCATTTGCAGCACGGTGGCGATTTTGCCGGTGATGCGCGGGCGAACTTTGACTTTGCCGATGGTCGCGTGGATGACGCCGTAGCCGATCAAGATGATCAAATCACGGCCTATGATTGTGCCGGTGAGCCAGAGCGGGATGCTGCCGAAGCGCGGGTGATTGTCGAAGGTGAACAGGATGATGCCCGAGACGAGCAGGAGTTTGTCCGCGAGCGGGTCGAGGATGGCGCCGAGTTCGCTGCGCTGGTTATAGTGCCGTGCGATGTAGCCGTCCACGCCGTCGCAAATGGCGGCGATGGCGAAGGCCAGGGTGGCGAGGAGGCGGAAGGTTTCGTTGCCGGTCTTGACGTAATAGAGGGCCTCGACGACGAAGAACGGGATGAGCAGCATCCGCAGGATCGTCACCTTGTTGGCCGTGGTCATTGTGCGAGTCGGCATCGCAGCAGAGAGGGAACGAGGAGCGGCGGTGGGGGGCAAGGAAAATCGCGGCAATAGGGGAAACATCCAACATCCAACATCGAACAACCAACATCCAATGAGGGCGGTTTGGGAGTTAAAGGAGTTGTGCGGGTGCGAATGGGGTGAGGATGTGCTGTTCGCGCCGGGTCGGGAGACCGGCGCTCCGAAATTGGCGGGGCGGGCTGCGAATATTAGTTTCAGCAGCAGCGAGGCGAAGCGGTCTGGGAGCAATTCTCCTTTTCTTTCAGGAGTCATCTGGCGTCCATATCCATCTTGCTTCTACGTGCCGGTGCGCCGCTGAGAGAACGAACGGCGTGAACCAAAACCATACCTCCGGTCCATAGGCACTGCCGTCCATTCGACGGTAATATGTGAGAAAATAGCCGAACCCGACCGAACTTGTAGTGCCCCCATCTTTCATTTTCGAAAGCGGAATGCTGCAAGGCGTGCTCCGAAGGACATAACCTGCCGAACAGTCTATCATGGCCAGGGTTACAGAAACACAAATGAGGCGCGCAATCCAACCGAAGATTTTCCGCATTGGAGACCGTCGCTGTGGTTTCTCGATCATCGCCTCGACGACTAATTGTATCAAACACTCTCACCAAAGCAAATGAACTTCTTCGGGCAGGGCCAGGAGACCGGCGCTCCGAAACTGATTGAACTTGCCGAGCGGGTGCTCGGCGTTCCGGGTCCAGGTTGCGTGGGTATGTTCGGAATTGAAATCCAATCCCCTCTTCGCTTAAATTCGCGGCACATGAATTCTGAAACCAAAGCACAGGTTGGCATTTTGATGGGCAGCGATTCGGATTGGCCGACGATGAAGGCGGCGGCCGATGTTTGCAAAGATTTTGGCGTGGCGAGCGAGGCGAAGGTGATTTCGGCGCATCGCGATCCGCATGGGTTGGAGCAGTATCTCCGCGATGCCCGGGAGCGCGGGCTGCGGGTGATCATCGCGGGCGCGGGTGGCGCGGCGCATTTGCCGGGTGTGAGCGCGGCGTTCACGACGTTGCCGGTGATTGGCGTGCCGATCCAGGGCAAGGCGCTTGATGGCATGGATTCGCTGTTGTCGATCGTGCAGATGCCGCCGGGCGTGCCGGTGGCGACGGTGGGCATCAACGCGGCGAAGAATGCGGGGATTCTCGCGGTGCAAATCCTCTCGACGGGCGATGCGATGTTGCAGAAGGCGCTGGCGGATTTCAAAGTCAAGCTGATGGAGGAATCGCGCGCGAAGAATGCGACGCTGCAGAAGTCGTAGTTCGTCAACACGTTCTAAAAAGCAAAAGGCGTTCGCGAATGGATGCGAACGCCTTCGGTTTTTGATGAGGCTGTTCTAATTTCAGAGCCTCCTCACGTTGGCTGCTACCATTAAATGGGCGTGCTGTTCCCTGCTTTGCCCGGTCGAATCGTCAGCACGCATGATTTCATTCATTGTTCCGGCGCATAACGAGCAGGCTTATTTGCCGAGGACGTTGCGGGCGATCCACGAATCGGCGCGGGCAGTGGATCAGCCGTATGAAATAGTGGTGGCGAATGATGCTTCGACCGATGCCACGGCGGAGGTCGCGCTGGCAAATGGCGCGCGAGTTGTCTCCGTGAACCATCGGCAGATTGCTGCGACGCGGAATTCGGGGGCGCGCGCGGCCGTGGGTGAACGGTTGTTTTTTGTGGATGCGGATACCACCATCAATACGCGGGCAGTGGCGGAGGCGTTGCGGCATATGGACAAGGGCGCGGTGGGCGGTGGTGGGCCGGTTTGGCTGGGGAAAGGTGAGGCGGTGCCGATCTACGTTCGGTTGCTTTCGATCTTTGGGGTCATTCTCGCCAAAGCTGGAGGGATCACGGGCGGCGCTTTTCTGTTTTGCACGAGTGAAGCGTTTCGCGCGACGGGCGGATTCAACGAGCGGCTCTTTTGGGCCGAGGAAGGTGATTTCATCCTGAAGCTGAAACGCGAGGGGCGTTTTGTCGTGTTGTGGCGCCCGGTGTTGACGTCGGGACGGCGTTTTCGGACGACGCACGGGAGCCAGGTGCTTTCGCTTTGCGCGAGGGCGATTTTCTCTCCGCGCAAATTGTTCATGCAGCGCGCATCGGTGGAAAAAATCTGGTATGATTCGAATCGCGAGCGCGACGATGTGATGCCGAATTCCGGGGCAGCGAAGATTTCGAATGGAATCGCTTTGGTGGTGGTCCTGGTGATGTTGACGGGGCCGTTGTGGGGTTTTATTCCGTGGTCCGTGACACCGATGGGCACGCCGATGGGAACGATCCGGTTTTTAATCGCAGCATTCCTGTGTCACGTCGGTTTGTTGTTTTGGGTACTGGCGGCGATTCTTTTTGTGAATGTGTTGCGGCAAAAACGTTTGACGGGGCTGGTGCATTCGGCGGCGGTGATTGGCGTTTGCGTATGGCAAGGATGGGATTGCACGCAAGGTGTGATTTGGATTTGGGGACTGGTGGGGAACTGGGTGGTGGGAGCTTAAGTTTGTAGTTCCGCCTTTAGGCGGTCCCGCAAGCGTGAAAGCAAAACGCTGCGTGAAAGCGGAACTACAAACTGAGGCGGGGTTCTGATTTGGTTCCGGCGAGCTTATGCGCGCAACCGGACCGCCTAAAGGCGGAACTGCAAACTTTGGGCTGTATCGCTGCCACCATCGGAGCTTCTGGTGCTAGAAGTTACCTAGCGCGCGTTCGATGCGCGCCAGCGATTTTTCTTTGCCAATCACTTCCAACAAATGATACAGGCTCGGGCCGGAGGGGTTGCCGGTGACGGCCAGGCGGACGGGGTGGACCAATACGCCGACTTTGACGCCCAGTTCGGTGGCTACAGCTTTCAAAGCGGCTTCGATGTTGGTGGCGTTGAAGGGGTCGGCTTTGGCGAAGGCGTCGCGCAATTTTTCCAGGCGCGGTTTGTTCTCGGGCACGAAACTCTTCTTCGCGGCTTCGGGATCGTAGGCGATTTCGTCGCGAAAATAAAAACCGGCGTAGGCGGGCAGTTCACTGAAGGTTTTGATTTTGCCTTTGCAGGTGTCGAGCGCGGCTTTGACGTAGCGGATATCGAATTTGTTGGTGTCAATGCCGGCTTTGCCAAAGGTGTGAACGGCGAGTTCGTAAAATCGGTCATTGGGCAGTTCGCGGCAGTATTCACCCTGGAGCCAGAGGAGTTTTTCGAAATCGAACCGGGCGTTGTTTTTATGAATTTGCGGGAGATCAAAGCGCTCAATCACTTCCTCGATGGGAAGTTTTTCGCGATTCTCCTTGGGCGACCAGCCGAGGAGGCAGAGGTAATTGTTGACGGCTTCGGGCAGGAAACCGTTCTCCCAATACGTGCTGAGCGAGGCGCCGCGGTCGCGCTTGCCCATCTTGCTGCCGTCAGTGTTCAGAATGAGCGGGATGTGGGCGAACTTCGGCGGTTCCACGCCAAAGGCTTTGAACAGCGCGATGTGTTTGGCGGTGTTGCTGATATGGTCCTCACCGCGGATGACGTGGGTGATATTCATTTCGATGTCGTCGATGACGTTCACGAGATGGAACATCGGGCCGCCGTCGGAACGGACGAGAACGAAATCGGGATTTTGCTCCTCGCGATCGGTCAGGTCGCGATGGATATCGCCTTTGATCAAGTCATGGATGACCGTCGTTTCGCGCTGCATTTTGAATTTGATGGCGCCTTCGTGTTCGTAGGCCAGTCCGCGCGAAAGGAGCGCTTCGACGCGGCGCTTATAGATATCGCCGCGTTGGGATTGAAAATACGGCCCGCGATCGCCTTTGCCGGGGCCGGTGGCATCGCTCGTGAGCGGGCCCTCGTCCCAATTGAGGCCGAGCCAGCGGAGGCCAGCGACGATGACGTCAACGGCCGGCTGGGTGTTGCGGGCGGTGTCGGTGTCTTCGATGCGAAGCACGAAGGTGCCGCCGGTGTGGCGGGCGTAAAGCCAGTTGAACAAAGCGGTGCGGGCGCCGCCGATGTGGAGGTAGCCGGTGGGTGATGGTGCAAATCGAACCCGAGTTTTCATGTCCATTTAGTTTAATTCAGGTTACGCAGAATGGTGAGGATGAAAATAAAAATAAAAGTGGGTTGAATTTAAAACGTGCCGCGAAATTCCTTTTTGCAAGTGAGACGAAAGGTTACAGGCGAATGCAAAGCGGCAGAGGGGTACCGCAGTCCAAGACGCTCGCGCGAAGGTCCTAGCTGTTTGCGGGTTCGTGAATCACAGCAGGGTTGTATCTTCAGAGAAATTAGAGACTCCTCACGTCGTCTCCTACGCTGACATAAAAAGCTGGAGAGAGGTCCGCTTACGTATGACTTCGGCGTGACAAGCGGGAGACCTGGCCTACAATTGCGGCATGAGACTTGAACATTTTGCGTTGCAGGTTCCGGAGCCGGTGGCGATGGCGGATTGGTATGTGAAACATTTGGGCGCGAAGGTGGCGCGGGCGGGCGGACCGCCACAGCACGGACGATTCATGATCGTCGGCGGGGTGATGTTCGAGATTTATAATAATCCCGCGGTGACGATGCCGGATTATTCGAAGACCGAGGTTATGCAAATGCACCTGGCGTTCAATTCGGACAATTTGAAAGCGGATCGCGATCGGTTGGTGAAGGCGGGAGCACGGGTGATTGAGGATGTGAATACGACGCCGTCAGGCGATGAGATCATGATGTTGCGGGATCCGTGGAATTTGCCGATTCAGTTTGTGAAGCGGAAAGAGCCGATGATGTAAAAGCTCCAAACCCCAAGCTCCAAGTTCCAGAGAAATTTCGAAACTTCATTATCCAAAACGATTGCGGGTTTTGCGAAGCGGTTGGAGCGAATGACCAGCTACAGGGAATTGAGGTATTGGAGAACGCGGCAGAGGGATTTCAGGCGGGGGACGCGGGCGCCGGCTTTTTCGGCCTGGCGCAGGGGTTCGAGGAACATGCTTTCCAATTCCAGCGCCCTGCCCTGCTCGAAATCAACGAGCGTAGAGGCTTTGTAAGCGCCCATGACGCGGGTGCGTTCGATTTGCTTTTCGGCGAACTCCAAGGGCGTCTGGTATCCCAGCGCGCCGGCGGCGGCGATGACTTCGTGCATCAACTCGCGGACGAGATTTTCCCAGCGTGGGTCACTCAACAATTTGTCGGTCGTCAGAACGGGCCCCAAAGAGGGTCGAGGATCGAGGGTCGAGGAGGGATTGATCAACGCGTCATAGCCGGCGGTGGCGGCGACGCCGAGGCCGTTGAAGGGGATGTTCCAGACGAGTTTGTCCCAGTGGGCGTGCGTGAGATTGTCGGCGACTTTGCAATTCACGCCGGCGTTGCGGAACATGGTGGCAATGTCGTGCGTGCGCGGTTCGGGCCAGCGCTGGAATTCTCCGAGGATGATGACGCCGTGGCCCAAATGTTGCACGACGCCGGGCGCGGTGCGGTTCAGGCAAACGAAACAGAGCCCGCCCATGATTTGCTCCACGGGAAATAATTTGGCGAGTTCTTCTTCGCTTCCGAGACCGTTTTGCAACGTGAGGACGGCAGTGTGCGGACCGACGAGCGGCGGGAGCATTTTGGGGAATTGATCGTTGGCGGTGGTTTTGAGCGCGACGAGGACGAGGTCGCTGGGGCCGATTCCGTCAGGCGTCCTGGCGCATTTGGGGCGGACATTGAAATCGCCTTCGGTGCTGTGGATGAAGACGCCGTGGCGTTTGACGACATCGTAGTCGGAGCGGAGGAGGAAATGGACGTCCTCGCCGGCACGCGCGAGTTTCGCGCCGTAAAAACTGCCCAGGGCTCCGGGGCCGACGACGGCTATCTTCATTGGATCACGGATTGGTGGATTGTTGGATGAATGAAAGATATCGCACGTTCCAGCATTCATCCACTCATCCAAAAATCCATTACCCCAACAAAAAGGCGCTCTGAGGGATCAGAGCGCCTTTGGGAAAGCGGCGGATTACTTCGTGCCGAGGATGGCGTCCTTGGCGGCTTTGGCCACCTGGAACTTCACGACGCGCTTGGCCGGAATCTGGATGGTTTCGCCAGTCGCGGGATTGCGGCCTTGACGGGCGGCGCGGTTCTTCAGCTTCAACTTGCCGAGGCCAGGAAGCGTGAAGGTGTTCTTGGCGTTTTTGTAAGCCAGATCAGCCAGCGACTCGAGATATTGGACGGATTGTTTCTTGGTGATTCCAACCTTCTCCGCGAGCGTGGATGCGATCTGTGATTTTGAGAGCGATTTAGCCATAGTTTTAGTGTGTGTTGTGTTTTGTTTGTGTTAACCGAATTCAAAAAGTCATTCGACTCGGCTCGTATTAAAACTCTTCACAAGGGTCGCGCAAGCAGAAAATGAAAAAAAATGCCGGAAAAATCAGGCGATTTTTCATCCCGCCACCCTCAGGACAGGCTTGACATAAATCGGCGAATGATAACTATTCGCCTCGTGGCTCTCTTCACAATTCAGAACGAATTTCGTTACGACATCGTGCGTAAGATTTTTGAGGGCGGCATGGGCATCGTCTATGAAGCCGAACAGCACGGGACGCGCGAATTCGTGAAGCGAATCGCGATCAAGGTGGTGCGCCAGAATTACACGGACCAGAAGCAGTTCATCGATAATTTCATCGGCGAAGCGAAGCTGGTGGCCGATTTGATCCACACCAATATTGTCCAGACCTATCATCTCGGTGAGGCCAACGGGGTTTATTTCATCGCGATGGAATTGATTCGCGGCGTGAACCTGGAGCAGTTTTGCCAGCAATTGACGGACAAAAAGCGACAATTGCCCAAGGAATTGGCGGTGTTCATCGTGAGCCGCATAGCGCGCGGGCTCGCTTACGCGCATGCCAAGACGGATAAGGACGGCAAGCCGCTGGGCATCGTGCATCGCGACGTGAGCCTGAAGAACATCATGATCGCGTTTGAAGGCGACGTGAAGCTGACGGATTTCGGCATTGCCAAGGCGCGGGGTTTTCTCACCGACCAGGAAGGTGAAGTGGTGGCGGGCAAAGCGGATTTCATGAGCCCGGAGCAGGCGGATTTTCAGATCACGGACAAGCGTTCGGATTTATTTTCTTCCGGCGTGGTGCTGGCGCATCTGTTGTTGGGAAAGAATATTTTCAAGGGGCCAACGGCCGAGGAATCCCGCCAGCGGATTTTAACGCTGCCGATACCGGATTTTCGCACGCTCGATTCGCGCATAGACGAGCGGTTGAACGAAATCCTGAACGCCTGCCTGACCCGCGATTTGACGAAGCGTTATGCGGATGCGGACAAATTGTTGTACGACCTGGAGCATTATATTTATCACACGGGTTACGGTCCGACGAATGAGACGTTGGGGAAATATATTCGCGACTTGTTCGGGCAGAATGTTCCGGTGGCTTCGGTGAAGGAGGATTCCCGCGGCTCGACGCAGGTGCTGGAGCACACGGTGAGGGCGCATAGCAAGGATTCAAAAGCTAAATGAGCTTAATGGTTAAACGGTTAAATTGTTAAATGAGTTAAATGGGATTTGCGCGCGAAGCGTATCGAATCCACACTGCTCAAACTGATTTAACCATTTAACGATTTAACCAGTCACCGACCACATGGCCTCCCCCATCAACGTTGGATTGATCCAGACGGCATGTTCCGCGGACCCGAAGGCGAACCTGAGCAAGACCCTCGCGGCCACGGAGCGCGCGGCCAAGCAAGGCGCGAAAATCATCTGCACGCAGGAACTTTTTCGGACGCAATATTTTTGCCAGTCGGAAGATCACGAACATTTCAAGCTCGCGGAGTCGATTCCCGGCCCGAGCACGGAGGCGTTTCAGAAAATCGCGAAGAAACATCGCGCGGTGATCATTGCCTCGCTGTTCGAGAAACGCGCAGCGGGGGTGTATCACAACACGGCGGCGATCATCGATGCGGACGGTTCGCTGCTGGGGGTGTATCGCAAGATGCATATTCCTGACGATCCGTTGTTTTATGAGAAATTTTATTTCACGCCGGGCGATCTGGGGTTTCGCGCGTGGCAGACGAAATACGCGAAGATCGGCGTGCTGGTATGCTGGGATCAATGGTATCCCGAAGGCGCGCGGTTGACGGCGTTGCAGGGCGCGGAAATTCTTTTTTATCCGACGGCGATCGGCTGGCATCCGGGCGAGAAGGCGAAATACGGCGCGCTGCAGCACAACGCGTGGGAGACCATCCAACGCGGCCACGCCATTGCGAATGGTTGTTACGTTTGCGTGCCGAACCGCATCGGGCATGAAGTGATCAAGGGCGTGGGCGGCGATGGGATTGAGTTCTGGGGACAAAGTTTTGTGGCCGGCACCTCGGGACAAATTCTCGCCAAGGCGAGCGCGGACAAGGAAGAAACGCTCATCGTGCCGGTCGATTTGGAGAACGTGGACACGACGCGGACGCATTGGCCGTTCTTGCGGGATCGGCGAATTGATGCGTATGGCGGAATTACGAAACGGTTGATTGATTGACGCATCCTTATGCCGATTGCCCTGGCTACCACTGCTGAGGAAATTTCCCGCTGTTTCGCCGTCATGGCGGAATTGCGTCCGCATTTGAAAGAGTCGGAATTTGCCGCGCGCATCCAGCGACAGCAACGCGCCGGCTATCACCTGGCCTGCCTCAGCGAAAAAAGAAAGATACTGGCGCTGGCCGGCTATCGCTATTCCGAAAGTCTTTCGTGGGGAAAATTCATGTACGTGGATGACTTGGTGACGGCGGAAAAGTCTCGCTCCCGCGGGCATGGCCAAAAACTTTTTAAATGGCTGGTGAGCGAGGCGAAATCGCGCGACTGCGACCAGCTTCATCTGGATTCCGGCGTCCAACGATTCGGCGCCCATCGATTCTACCTCGCGAGCCGCATGGATATCATCGCTCATCATTTCGCGGTGAAACTCAAATGAAGGCGCGCCCACCAGCTTCAGAACAGCGGCGTCGACTCGCAAACAAATGGATACGCAAACTCGAGCCGGGCGAAAAGTCGCTGGATGCTGAAGTTGAAAAAGCCTGGAATAGGGAAATTTCGAGACGTCTTCGTGAACTTGACTCCGGAGCAGTTAACGCGATACCTGCAGAGGAGGTTTTCAAACGAATTAAGTCTCGGCTGAAATGAATTCACTGCTTTCTGGCAAAGTCTGGATCACCGGAGCAGCCGGTTTGATTGGAAATTACCTCGTCCAAACCGCGTCGAAGTTCGCGCCTTCGGTGAACGTGCGCGCATTGACACGGGCGGACTTGGATCTGGAAAATTTTGGCGCAGTGCGGGAAGCGTTTCGCAGAGAATCGCCAGCGATGGTGATTCATTGCGCAGCGCTAACCAACACTCCAACGTGTGAGAAAAATCCGGCGCTCGCGCGGAAGTTGAACGTGGAAGTCACGGAGGTGCTGGCGGAAGTCGCGGCAAACATCCCTTTCATTTTTTTCTCCACCGACCTCGTTTTTGATGGGCGCCAGGGAAATTACGACGAATCGGCTGCAGTCACTCCGCTCAGTGTTTACGGTAAATCCAAAGTAGACGCTGAACGTGTCGTGCTGGCAAATCCGAAGCACACGGTCGCGCGCACGTCGCTGAATTTCGGGCAATCACTTACGGGAAATCGCGCGTTCAATGAACAGATGCGCGCGGCCGTGGAACGCGGCGAGATGCTGAACCTGTTTATAGACGAATATCGCTGTCCGATTCCGGCGGAAGTGACGGCGCGCGCGATTTGGGAATTGGCGGCGCAGGACAAGCCGGGGTTATATCACTTGACGGGCAGCGAGCGTTTGTCGCGGTGGGAAATCGGGCAGTTGCTGGCGAAATATTGGGCGCCGTTGGAGGTGAAGATGCAGCGGGAATCAATGCGCGATTTCCGCGGGCTGCCGCGCTCGCCGGACACTTCCTTCAATTGCGCGAAGATTCAGAAATTGCTTTCGTTTCCGTTGCCGAGGTTTGGGGAGTGGCTGGCGGCATTATCAGAAGACTGAAATGACTAATGATCGCGCCAAGTGGTGTGTTGCGCGATCCAGAGAACATCGGCGCTGCCAGGCATGGGCGTGTTGTCGTGATCGGTGGCAGCGGTACGCGGGTCTTTCCAATGATGCGTTTCGGTGTGGCCATCGGCGAAACTGATGTTACAGCCCTGACCGTGGTTCACTGAAGGCAAATCAACCATCGCCCAGGTCGCAGGTTGCGTCTCATCAAATTTTCCGTGGGACGAAAAAGTTGCGTCATTGATGGTATCGGTGCGTTCCTCGGTGTACACGAGCATGTCCGATGGCGAAGGCAAACTGATTTCCGATAGGCGATGATAGGTCCGGCAATAGGGCGACTTCCAGGGCGGACCGAGAAAATGATTCATGGAAATCGTCCGCACACGGCCATAGTTCACTCCCGCGATGGTCACCTGGTCCCGGCTGGCGGGGCAGCGCCAGAGGGCCGGGGCGGAAAGGTAGCGCGCCAGCAGGCTTTGCTCCAGAAATACGATATTAGTGCAATCCGTTTGCCCCGCAGCGACCCAACCTTCGACCCAGGTTTCACCCGGCGGCACGCCGGCGCCGCCTTTATTGGGAGTGATTGCATCATTGTTGTCGCCGGCATAGAGATGAAACGCCAGGCCAAACTGTTTCATGTTGGACAGGCACTGAGTGGTCACTGCGCGCGCTTTGGCTGCGGAAAGAGCAGGCAGCAACAAAGCCGCCAGGATGGCGATAACGGCAATGACCACGAGCAGCTCGATTAAAGTGAACGCGCGCCTCACAGGTATTCAGACATTGAGGAGGGAAATTTGTTACAGGAATTACCTACTTTAATAAGAGGGCATCGCGCCATTGATGTTGGCGGAGGTGCGGTCGCGGAGCCAGGCCCAGTCGGCCTGGGCATCGGTGTCAGTGAGAAGACTGCCGAAAAATTGACGGGGGATTTTGCGCCAATGATGCGTTTCGGAATGGCCATCGGCAAAAGCGAAGCCGCAACCGCCGTCGTGGTAACTGCCGGGGCAATCCTGCCAGAAGGGCTTCGCCATGTTGAACGCGAACGCGGCGTCGTTAAGGCCGATAGGATCTTCGTCAGTGAGGACCCAGAGCATTGACGGGCCGGGCGCGCGAATTTGGGAGGATTTGCCGTAAGTGATCCAGGGCGAGTTGCGGCGATGACTGAAACTGCCATCGAGCCATGGGCCATTTACCGGAAGCGTGGGACTGCCGCTGTGTTGACCCCTGACGGCATCGAATGCCGCGCAGATGGTGCCGACGGCCTGGCTCATGGAAAACGTTCGGGCGGCGGGCACGACTTGACCTTGATTGCCCGTGTTTGGGCCGTCGTAAAAACCCTGCCGGTTGTCGGCCGGGCAGCGGAACAAAGTCACGTTTCCGCCGAGGTAGGAAATCAACAAGCTGCGATCCGGGTCTTTGAGGACGTCGGGATTGAATTCGTCCGCCCCGCCCTGCCCGGCGTTGCCGCCCGCCCAGTTGTGGCCGGGGACTTTGTTGCCATCGTCGGGATTGGGCGGGAAGAAATCGTTGTTGTCGTTGACGTAAAGCGTGATGGCGATCATCAATTGTTTGCCGTCGTTGAGGCAAAGCGCGCCCTGCGCCTTGCTCTTGGCTTTCGAGAGCACCGGCAACAACAACGCCGCCAGGATGGCAATGATGGCAATGACCACCAGCAGCTCAATCAGAGTGAACGCGCGCCTCACAGTTCTTCAGACACCGGGGAAGGAAATTTGTTACAGGAATTATATTAAGGCGCCTGCTCTCCAAGATGCGCCCATGCCTGTCCTGTGGTTCATTTAAGTCTTTGTTGTGGATCTGTTTTTTGTTAATTCCCACGAGTGATTTCGGCGAACAAATTCTCCTACCGCGGGCGCATTGCGCCGTCGCCGACGGGTTATTTGCACGTGGGTCATGCGAAAACGTTTTGGATGGCGCAGGAACGCGCGCAAGCAAACGACGGTGTGCTGGTGTTGCGGAATGAAGATATGGATCGCGCGCGTTGCAAACCGGAATACGTGGAGGCGATGGTGGAAGACTTGCGCTGGTTCGGTTTTGAATGGCAGGAAGGGCCGGATGTGGGCGGACCGTTTGCGCCGTATAACCAGAGCGAGCGTTATTCACGCTATCGCGAGACGGTGGTGGCGTTGAAACGCAGCGGATTTATTTATCCCTGCGTCTGTTCGCGGAAGGATCTTCAGGCGGCCGCTCGCGCGCCTCATGCCGAAGATGACGAGGAACCGCTTTACCCGGGCACGTGCCGGGGTTTGAAACTAGACGATATTCGCGCCGCGTGGAAGGCGGGCGGCCCGACATCGAATCGGAAATTTTGCTGGCGGTTTCACGTGCTTGATGGCGAATCCGTATGTTTTGTGGACGGGCATTGCGGCGGGCAGCAATTTATCGCGGGGAGGGATTTTGGGGATTTCGTGGTGTGGCGCGCGGATGACGTGCCGGCATATCAACTCGCGTGCGTGACGGATGATGCGGCGATGGGGATTACGGAAGTCGTGCGCGGCGCGGATCTGCTAGTGAGCACGGCGCGACAATTGTTGTTGTATCGCGCGCTCAGTTGGGCGGCGCCTTCGTTTTATCATTGCCCCCTCGTGACGGATGCGTCGGGCATTCGGCTGGCAAAACGGCATGAAGCCTTAAGCCTGCGGCAATTGCACGCCAGCGGTAAAACGCCGGAGGCGATTCGCAGCTCATGGTAATTTCACTGTGAAATCGCGGCTGTTTTCGGGGCTGCTTCCTTCATGCAGTACTTTAACGGATTCGACAGTTTAACATCGCTTTTCCTCCGTCTTATTTATTTAATCTACTCTAATCCCTGAAAGCGTTTACCGCTGCACACCGGCGGGAAATGTTTTCGGGAAATCAGAATCAGCACCATGAGAACATCCTGCCCTCGCGGCCAATCAAGCGTCCTGTTTTTGATCCGGGACCTTCGTTTGTTAAGAACCTTTTTCGCGCCGATGGCGCTGGTGATGATGCTGCTCGCGGCCGGAACAGCGCGCGCGGGTCTGACGATGGAACTGCATTTTTATCGCGCCAATGGTGGAAACACCTATTCGTTTTACACGCCGCTGGCGACGAATGCCCTCAGCCCGAATGCGCCGCAGGGCACTTATGTCATCACGTCACCGCATCAGCCGACGAATGGGTCGGTGCGCGCTTTTCAAATGACGGCGAGTGGGATGCAGGATCTTTTTCGGCGGATTCGGAAAACTTCTATAGCGACTTCGATTCGGCGATTTTCCAGATCACCAATGGCGCGTGGACGCTGCTATTCACCAATGCGACGACGACAAACCTCTTTCATTTCACCGTCAGCGCCTCCCCGTCCCTGACCAGCAACACGCTGCCGGTAAGCACTTCAATTTTTCCTCTTGAAGGCGCAACTATTCTGACGAACGAAACCAATTTTTCATGGCAGGGACCCGCCTCCTGGCTGGGCGCTTCGTTTGTGCAGGTCTATAACCAGGACAACTATTATAACCAGACGTATTTGCCGTTCGCTGAGACGAATTGGGCGGTGGATTCCTCGCTGCCGACGAATCAGGATTACACGTTTTACGTGCAAAATTTGTACACGAATACGCTGTTTAACATTTCAACGCCGGTCGATGCGGGTTCATTGCAGCCATTTGGTGGGTGGGGCTCCTATACCGTTTTGGAGGACAATTTATCTGCCGGTTTCTCGGTGGTCACCGGGCGCCCGAACCCGACGGTTGGACACACGCTGCTGGCGAATTACACCTTTGAGGACAATAACCTGCAGGTTCACGATTTTGCCGACGACAACACCATGAACTACGCATGGTTTGTGGTGCCGCCCACGATCGTGACGAACGATGCGGCGGCAGGAATGTACGCGGGCGGATTGGGCGGATCCGGCTGGTTCACGCCGCCGGAGAGTCTCGCGCCGCTTTTTGAGAGAAGTTTTTCGGTGTCCCTCTGGCTGAAGACGACGAACGTCTTCGCGAACGACCAAGCCGATTTTTCCAGTGCGGCGGGCATTGTGTCGGATTTGGGCGATGACTACGACCAAAGCGCTGCGCCGATGGTGCAGGCGGGCCACAAGCTGGGTTTCTATACCGGTGGCGATACGCCGAACATGCTGCGTTCGCATGCGGACATCACGACGGGGCAATATGTGCACCTGGTGACCACGCGCGATCAACAGACCGGAGAAAAGCGCATTTACGTGAATGGCGTGCTCGATGCGAGCATTTTTGCCTCGACGGATGTTTTGGAAAGCTCGAGCAACGGGGATTTGACCATTGGCTACAACAATGTGAATGTGTTCCAAGGCCAGGTGGATGAAATCCAGTTTTATGCCGGGGTGCTATCGAGCAGTGACGTCGCTTTCCTGCACGCTCATCCCGGCACGAATGTGGCCGACGTGCTGCAACTCGATTTCCCGGCCGCGCGATTTGATTTTGAGGACACGAACAATGCGGGCATGGACAGTTCCGGACATCACCATGACGCGGATTGCAGCGGTTTCAGCGGGACTACAAATGATGTGGCGAGCACGAACGCAATGGTTGGGGCATACGCCAGAGAATTCTTCGGTGACACTCATTATTGTTTCAGCACTTTTGTTCCGGCAATTTCCAATGCCCTGGCACACGATTTCACGGTCAGCGCCTGGGTGAACACCACGAACTCCGTGGATGTGGATTTTGCCAACGCCTTCTTTGGCATGCCGATTCTCTTTGCGTACAATCAAAACACGAACGGCACGGTGCCGTTGAGCATCACCGGAAGCAAAGCGGCTTTCACCGTCTCCAATCCCGATGGGGCGGATACCACGATCCATTCGGTCACGTCGGTTAATGACGGGCGCTATCATTTCCTGGCGGTCACGCGCAGCCAGAGCGATGGAGTCATGCGGTTGTATGTGGATGGCGTGCTCGAAGCCTCCGGTTTGTGCAACACCAATCCCATCGAGGTGGCGACAACCATCTTCCTTGGCGGCGGCTATCACGATTATAACGGGCTCCTGGATGACGTGCGGATTTACGCGGCCGCACTGAGTCCGGATGACGTGGCGACGCTCGCGTCAAACGGCGCGTCCACCTTCGCAAGCGTTTTGGGGACGACTAACATCGTTTGGACCACGCTCGGGGATTCCCCGTGGACGATTGAAACAACGAACACCTACAACGGCGCGCCGGCCGCGCTGCAAAGCGGCAGCATTTCCGACAACCAGACGTCTGCGATTTCGGCGGTCATCACGGGACCGGGAACGCTGACCTTCGTCTGGCAGAATCCGACGATGAACAACCTGGATCTGGCATTTGCCGTCGACGGCGGTTACCAGGATGACATTCAGGGCTTCACGGATTGGACGCAGGCGGGGCCTTACCAGATCGGCCCGGGACAGCACACGTTAAGCTGGACGGCGTACGCCGGCGGTGACACCGACACGAATGAAGCGGCGTTTCTCGCGCAGGTGTCTTTCACCCCGACCTATCTCGCGGCGCATTTCGATTTTGAAAGCACGACCGCGCAGTATCCGCTGGATGTTTCCAGCAACGGCAACGACATGAATTTCGGTTTTGGTTTCAATGGCGGCGGCTATTTACAAACCAACATCGCGGCGGCGGGAGTCAGGTCATTGAGCTTTTTTGAAAATCCCTCGTTTTCATTCAGCGGCGGGTTCGTGGGTTGGAAGCCGTCGACACCGCCGGGATTGCTCCAAACACTGGCCGGATCTTTTTCGGTGTCGCTTTGGATTAAAACAACCAACCACACCGGAGCGGTGGGCGATACGGCTTCCGATGGCGCGCCGATTGTGAGCGCGGATATTCCCAATGACGCGCGCGACCTGACGCCCGTGGCGTTGACGGGCGGGGCGGTGGCGTTCGGAACCGGTGGCACGCCGGGCGATGACACGCTCACTTCCACGAATCTCGTGAATGACAACAACTGGCATCACGTGGTGGTAAGCCGCGATCAAATCACCGGGCAAAAACGGATTTTCATCGATGGCGTGGAGGATTCCGCGAGCCCGGGAATGAGCGTTTCCGGTTTGCTGGACGCGCCGAAGCTATTGAGCATCGGCACGCGGCTGGACGCGAGTCATTCGGACCCCTCCACTGCTTCGATTTATGCCGCTTACGATGGATTGATTGATGACCTGCAGATTTATTCACGGCCTCTCACCGGCGCTGAGGTGGCGTTCCTCTACACGCATCCCGGGCTGGAAGTGGTTTCCGGCACGCAAGAGCCCGTGCCATTCGACGTGCAAGTGCGCTTCGAATTTCACGGCAACGCCGGCCAATATTGGGTCTTCCCGGTAATCACCTCCTTTAATCCTCCGCCCTATCGTGCCACCGTCAGTTCGCCGACGGGAAAGTTTTTAGGCTCGCTCAATGGATCCAGCAGCGATGTTGAAACTTCTTTGAACGACATCGTTCAGGAATGCAATGGAACAAACTGGCTCCTGGAAATCTATGATACGGCGACACATGGGCGGGACCTCCGCTTCTCCATGAATGTTTCCGGGTTGGACGCGAGCAAACTGCCGCCGGTGACGATTTATACGCCGGCGGATGGCAGCGTGAATGTGGCGACCAATCCGGTATTTACGTGGTCCGGGCCGTCCAATTTCGAAGGCCTCAATGTAGCGGAGGACACGCCGCCGTTGCAGACGTTTGGCGCAATATTCCCGGATGCTACCGTGACGAATTGGACTGCGCCCAAATTGAGCTACGGCACGAATCAGTTTTTCGTGAATTACACCAACACGCTCGCGTCGGTCACGATTGGCACGCCGACTGATACTGTCACCGGGCAAACGTTGTCCAACTGGGTGGCGGGCGCCGGGCTCTATACGTCCGGTGGTTCAACGTTTATCGTGGGGGCGCCTGCGCCGCTGCCAGTGCGGCTTGGAGCGCTTCATCATGACAGCGCGAGCTTCCAGTTTTCGTTCGCCACGCTGGCGGGGCGGACGCATATCCTGCAAGGCCGGACGAATCTGACGGCGGGCGCATGGGCGGACATCACGAATTTTGTGGGCGACGGCTCGAACGCGCAATTCACGATTCCGAACACGAATTTGCTGAGATATTTCCGCATCGTGACGCAATGAGCTGAATTCCGGCATTTTCACTCGGCAGTGAACTGCCGGGCTATTTTCAGTGGTTCCTTCGGAACCGAATCCAGGCGGACTATTTTTAAGCATTGAATCAATGCCATCTTTACAGTTGTAAAGATTCTCCTTGACGGCTCTACAGTTGTAAAGAATACTCGCCGCCATGCCCAAAAAGGAAATCGAACTCACGGAGGCGGAGTGGACCATCATCAAGGCGATCTGGGAGCAGGAGCCTTGCACGGCGCCGGCCATTCAGCAGGTGTTGGAGCCAAAAACTTCCTGGACTTACAGCACCGTGCGCACGTTGATGGACCGCATGGCGGCGAAGGGATTGCTCGTGGCGAATAAGGCGCGCAATGTGACGCTGTATTCTTCCGCGATCACGCGGGCGCAGGCGCAGCGCGGCGAATTATTGTATGCCCTGCGCAACGCGTTCAACGGCGCGCTGACGCCGATGGTGCAGTGCCTGATCGAGGCGCAGGAGCTCAATGCGGACGAGTTGGCGCAATTGGAGTCGCTGATCAAGGCGAAGAAAAAAAGCACCAAGAAGTAAACCCCAACCCCGAAATCCGGATGAACTCATTGATTGAATGGCTGAACCTGTGGGGCGGGCGCGGCATCCATTTCGCTCTGCCGATCCTGTGGCAATCGAGCCTGCTGATTGCGGTGGTGTTTGCATTGGAGTTTTTGCTGCGCCGCAAAATTCGCGCGGCGGTGCGGTATTCGCTTTGGTTCGTGGTTTTCGTGAAGCTGTTGTTGCCGCCGACGCTGGCCTTGCCCACGGGAGCGGCGTGGTGGTTGCGAAGCCGTCCGGTGCCGGTGGTCGCGCATCGCACGAGGGTGATCTCGGTGAATTATACCGAACCGGTCCACGCTTACGTGCCGTCCGCGATGCCCGTGACTCCGGTCGCGCCCCCTGCCCCGGCACTTTCGCGCGAGGGTTGGATGCTGTTGGCTGGATTCGCGGTCAGTGGGTTGTTGGCGATGTGGGTTTTGTTGCGCTGGCGGCAGATTGCGCGATGCCTGCGCCAGACGACCGGGGCAACGGTTGAGCTTGGCGAAATGCTGGCGGAAGCCCGCCGACTGGCAGGATTGCGAAAAAATGTAACCCTGCTGGTGACCGCGGAGGCGATGTCGCCGGCGGTGTGCGGTTTGTTCAGCCCGGTGATTTTGCTGCCGCAAGCATTGATTGAAAAATTGACGGCCAGCCAACTGCGCGCGGTGTTGCTGCACGAATTGATTCATTTGCGCCGCCGCGATGTTTGGGTGAACTGCGCGCAGACGCTATTGCAGATTGTTTACTGGTGGCATCCCCTGTTTTGGATCGCGAACGCACGGGTGCGCCGCGTGCGCGAGGAGGCGGTGGACGATGCGGTGATGTGCGCACTGAGCGCGGAGGCGGAAGTGTATGCGCCGACGCTGCTGGAGGTGGCAAAGCTGGCCTTCGCGCGGCCGCTGGCGAGCCTCGGGCTCGTAGGCATTTTGGAATCGCGCAGCGCACTGCGGCATCGCATCGAGCGGCTTTTGAATTTTACGACGCCGAGGAGGGCGGGCGTGTCGGTGGTGTCGGTGATTTGCCTCGCGGCATTTACGGCGCTGGCGGTTCCGATGGGCGAACCGCCGGCGCGGCCTTCGCAGTCGGCGACAGACGAACTCGCGACCGAAAAGTTGATCCAATATAAAGCGAAGGTGGATCCGGAGGTTTTTGTGCGCAACATCCGGGCGCGCGCCGACGGGACACTGCACACGACGAATGATGATTTGAACGCAATCCTCGCTTCCATCATGGATGGGTTCAATGTGGATTGCACGGGCAAGCGCGCGATTCGCTTTGATCCAATCACGGGAGAGGTCACGGCAGAAAATACCTCCGAGGCGCTGGGTGTTTTGGACGAGGTGGTGAAGGAGTTGAACCTGAGAAACGGCGAGCACATTCTGAATCCGCCGCACGGGCTGAAAGAGGTGTTGATTGAGGGGCAATTTTATCTCGTGAAACAGGATCAGACCGCGAATCTGCAATTGGCGTCCGTGTCGATTCATCAAGGCGGCGAGATGACTCCGTGGTGGGAATTGTCGCCGAAGGACGCGGAGAGTTTCCGGCAGCAACTGAGCGACCAGGGTATTAAACCGTTTTCGTGTCCGAGGATTCAGACCGCGCATGGCATTACGGCGGAGCTGTCGGAGTTGTCCTTGGGCGATGCCGCGAACAATCTACAGTTGGAATGCGTGCCTTATGTTCATGAGGGAACGGTGGCGCTCACGGTCTTAGCGCGCACGACGGGTGAATACGCGCCGGGAGGAAAAGACTGGCCGGATATTGAAGGGCATACGAATTGTGCGATTTTCAGCCGGTTAACTCTTACGAATGGGGGCACGGCGGTGTTCCGCGCAGGGCCGCCGGGAGCGGATAGCGTTCTGATGGTCGCATTGACGGCGAAAATTTTGGAGCCGGTCGCCAGGAAAGAAGCACCGATTCTGGGCGATTTGCCTGGAGTCGGGCGACTCTTTCGCAGTCTACCTCCGGGCACCGTCAAGCCGACCAATCTCGTGACGTTTACCTTTCGCCTGGACCCGGAAGCGCTCACGCAACGCCTGGCGGATTTTGCGGCGGCGCACAACATGAAGGGCATTACGAACCACCCGGTTCTCCTGGTTAACTTTCTGACCAACGCGGGGATAAATACCTTTCCGCCGAATTCTTTTTTCCTGCACGAAGGACCTGGACACGCGGATCTGATGTTGAACGCGACCCCAGAGGATTTGCGAAAGACGGCGGAGGCGCTGGGACTCGATTGGAGGACCGAACAGGCGCTGAACGAAGGAAGGCCGATTGATCCTCAATTATTGCGTGAAGCTACCAACAGTTCAGGAACGTCCTACGCACCGGTGGGGTACGATTGGTACAAAACAAATTTTACGGTTTCCTCTTCTGCCGTGGCGCAATTGGTGCAGGACGGAAAATTGCTTTATCAACTCGGGAGAACGGATGAGGCAGAGGTGAAACTGCAAGAAGCGCTCGCGAAGGATCCCAATAACCAGGCGGCGCAGTATTACATGAAATTAGTTAAACAAGCGCGAGCCCGAAACCTGGCTCCGCCAGCAGGTGGCAGGGGAACAAATGTGCCGGGGCCGGGCGTGCGGCCCGACGATGTGACCTCGATGGTTCGCCGGGTGCAGGATGAAAAAGGGGTGACGGACAACAATGCGCGTCTAAATCTTCCCGTGCCGAATGTGTACGCGCGCACCAACATGATTCACACCTCTCCGGCGCGGCAGAGGATTTATGAAAAACTGAAGGACATTACTTTTGACAAGGTTGAATTCGCGAATATGTCACTCAGCCAAGTGATCCGCACTTTGACCGAGCAAACACAGCGGCGCGATATAGACCAGGAGGGAATCAATTTCATTTTGAATAAAACCAAACCACCGGCAGGTTCTGGAACCGGAGGGGCGCCCACCTTTGATCCTACAACGGGCCAGCCAACTTCGCAGGCGGCCGAGGATTTTGATCTCGCATTGGTGACCATCGATCTTAATCCCGCGCTGAAAAATGTCCGGTTGCTCGACGTGCTGGAGGCGATCACCAAATCGGCCGATCATCCGATCAAATACTCCATTTTGGATTACGGGATTGAATTCTCATTGAAAGGCGCGGAGCAGGCACAGTTACACACGCGCACGTTCAGGGTGGATCCGAACACGTTTTACATGGGCTTGCAAAGTTTCTATGCCACGAATCCGGTCACCGGGAAGAACCCGAGCCAGGCGTCAAATCAAAATACGGGCAACGGGAGCAGCGCAAACACGGGCGGGACGCAGGGGCACGGTCTGATATATGGATTTGATTCCACCAGGGAAATTCAGTTGGCGGTAATTAATTTTTTTAACGCAATTGGCGTGAATCTCGCGGCGCCCAAAAGTGTTTTCTTCGGCGACCGCCAGGGCACATTAACCGTCCGAGCAACGGATGAGGATTTGGAACTCATTGAGCAAGCGATCAACGCGTTGAACCTTGCGCCGGCGGAAGTGACGGTGAAGGTGAGGTTTGTCGAGATCAGTGACGACGATATGTTCGAGCCGGGGTTCGAGTGGTTTTTGGAGATGATGGCCAAGAGTCCTAAAGCTGGTGACTTCGGAGGCGTCATGGGCATCCTCACCGAGCCGCAATTCAGGACTCTGTTGAAAGCCTTGGAACAAAGAAACGGCGCCGATTTGCTGAGCGAATCCGAGGTGACCTCATTAAGCGGGCGGCCGGTGCAGATAGAGTTTACCGATGCGCCAGTGACAAACGGTTCCGTCCACCATTACGCTTACACCACGAATAATCCGTTTGTGTTGGGCGTGGTGTCTTACGTCGAGACGAACGGCGTTACGGTGGAGATGACGCTGACACCAACTGAGACGGAGTTCGTCGCAAATTATACGACGTCTAATTTGAATTCCAATGGCAGTGTTCCGGTAACGACGCTGGCGCCCCTTTTCCACACTCGTGTGCGTCAGATGACCACGACTTGTGTGGTCTGGGATGGTCAAACGGCGATGCTTTTGATGAAACCTCCTTATGTGCCGCACCAAAAGAATCGCGTGATTTTTGTGACGCCGGCGATCATTGATGCGAGTGGCAATCGTAAGAATTCCGACGAGAGCCTGGGGTTTGCGCAAAAGGCAGTTCCGCCGCAACCGGCGCCCATTCGCCGATAGCTTCTCGAGGCAAAATAGTTAGCTTCCTCTCCCGAGCGCGCCGCGGCGGCGCGTTGATTGCCGCGCTGAATTTAGAGCTTCCTCACCCCCGGGAAAAATATTTTCAGGAATGTTTGCCTTGGACAGGCCGTGTCCCACCCTCCCTGCAAGAATCGTCACATAACAAAAACAAACGTTTATGACGACCAACGAACAAATGGAACTGGTGCTCGGCAAGGCGAAGGTTTGCAATTCGGCAAAACGGCCGCAGCGCCGGATGAGCCGGGCGAATTGGTGGTTTCAACAGATGCGCGAAGTGGTGGATCGCGCCGTGGATTGGCAGCCGTCCCGCCCTGCCCGTCCGCAGCAGATTTATTTTCACGAGTAATGATTTTGTGGCAGCCGAGGAAGCAGGTCTCGGCAAGGGTTAAGGGGGTGAGGCCGCGCCTCGGCTGCCACTGTTCGATCTTGGAGGGAAACCACCGCGCGCCGGTTATTGCCCCACAACAGCATAACCGGCGCGCACAAATTCCCGGATGAGGTCGAGTTCTTCTTCGCCGGCGATGGTGTGGGCCTTTTCAAATTGGCGGAATTGCAGATTCAAGCCGGCGTTTTCCAGCAATTGCATTTGCGCGCGCGTTTCCGCGAAGCGAACGATCGGATCCTTCGTGCCGTGCGTGACGAGCAGGCGTTGCTGTTTCGCGACGGGCGAAAGTTCCTGCACGAGTTTTTCCGGTTCACAAACGTAACCGCTGATGCCCACGATGCCGGCGAATCGATGCGGGTAGCGCAAGCCGACATCGAGCGACATGAGGCAACCCTGGGAAAATCCGCCGAGCGTGGTTTGCTCGGTGGGAAAACCGGCGGCGCGGCGGGCATCCAGGAGTTCAAACAGTAGTTTCCGGCTGCGTTCCACGCCGGGCACGATGTCGCTGCGTTCGCCCGCGAAATTATACCAGGAATAACCGCCGTAATATTCGTCGGGCGCGTTCACGAGGAGATAATTCATCCAGGGCAAACGCATCGCTTCAGGCAGCCAGCGATAGCCTTCGATACTGTCGCCGAGGCCGTGGAGCATGACCCACAGGCAGCGCGATTTTGGGTCTTGGGCGGGAACGAATTCGTGATCCAGCGTTTGCATGTGGCGGAAGGTAGAAGAATTTTTTGGCGGCGGCAAATGGAGTCGGTAGTGGCACGGGCGTCTCGCCTGTGCGTTGGATTCTCACGGGCAAGATGCCCGTGCCCCTAAACACATTTAAGGCGCGCTATTCGTCAGCCCTTTGAGGCGGTCGGATTCCTGGAAAGCCCATGCGGAAATGGCGTCTCTTTGCTGGTCGGTAAGGCGGGCGGCGGTGTGGATTTTCAGGTAGCTCGGCAGCGGCATGTCGCCATCGCGAATGCTGTCGCCGATGTGATTTAATTTTTTCGCGGCTTTTTGGGGGTCGTTGTGCGGCCATTCGGAAAAATTCAGCACCGACCGCGCGTCCGTGACATGGCTGTTCAACCACCAGGAAAGCGGCGCGACGTGTCCATACCAAGGCCAGCGCGTTTCGTAGGAATGGCAATCATAGCAGGAGGTCCGCAGCATGGTGGCGACTTCGGCGGGCGGTGGATGGGAACTGCTGAACAGGTCATGGCCGGCAGTCACGGCGGGATTGGTGTGGCCGAGATTCGTGAGTTGCAGGAGCGCAAAGGCGGCCAGCAGGATCACGAATATCCATTTTATACGACGTTTCACAATAGTGAGAGGTTAAGATTTCGACAATGTTCCGCACAAGCAATCTTCTGTTCTGCGGGGCGGCGCTCTCTTCATGCCGGGTCGGAGACCGGCGCTCCGCAAAAACTGAGTCTTCCCTGCTTTCGCCTCAAGAGTAGACTCTTCCGTGGGGAAATTATTCCTGGGAAACGGAATTATGAGGAAAATCGACGCGGCATTAGCTGTGAGGATGGAAGTTTGCGAAAATTTTCAACGTGCTTTTTCTGGAAAAAGCATTTAATTATCCGCATGACTATCTGGCTTTTAGCCATCCTACTTTTGGCGGCGTCCGCAGGTCTGGGGCTGCGTCAGGGAGCGATTCGCGTGTTATCTTCATTTTTCGGCATTGTCATCGGTGGATTGCTCGCCGGTGCGATTGGGCATCTGTTCAAACCGCTCGTCGCCGCCGCCGGGCTGAACAACCCGATCTGGCTCGCGTTTATCCCGCCGTGCATCGGGTTCCTGTTTATCCTGACGATTTTCAAGGTGGCGGGCACGGTGTTGCACAAGAAGGTGGAGTTGCATTTCAAATATAACACCGGCGAATTGCAGCAGGTGATGTGGGAGCGACTGGATCATCGCCTCGGGTTGTGCCTCGGCTTTTTCAACGGCGCGGCTTACCTGGTGCTGCTCGCGGGGGCGATTTACACGATCAGTTATTGGACGGTGCAGATGTCGACGCCCGACCAGGACGCGAAGACGTTGAAGGTCGTGAATCGCATGGGCAAGGATTTGGAAGCCACGGGCATGAGCCGCGTGGCGGTTTCGGTGAATCACATGCCCACGAACTATTACCTCGCGGGGGATATCGTGGGATTGATTTACAAGAACCCGCTGCTCGAAGCGCGGCTTTCGCGGTATCCGGCGATTATCGGGCTGTCAGAAAAACCGGTTTTTCAGGACCTCGCGAATGACTCGGCGTTTACGCAAATGCGCGTGGAACAGAAATCGGCGTTGGACATCCTGAATTATCCCAAAGTGCAGGCGATCATCCAGAATGCAGAGACGATGAAGACAATCACGAACGCCCTGCTGCCGAACCTCTCGGATTTGCAAAACTTTTTGCTGACTGCGAAATCGCAGACGTTCAACGAGGAGATTTACGGCCGGTGGGATTTTGATGTTTTCACCACGATGATGCTGTATCGCAAGGCGCATCCAAACCTGACGGCGGTCGAAACGAAGAACCTGCGGGCGGTCTACCGGGCCAATTATGCGAAAACCACCTTCATTGCGGCGCCGGGCGACCTGGCGTTTTTGAAAAATTACCCGCATTTCAATATGAGTACGCGTCCGCCGACGCCCGAATTACAAAATTCGCAGGGTCAATGGAGCGGCATCAATGGGACTTACACGGTGACCATCCAGGTGGACGGAAAAGACCAGTCGTTCTCCGGGGAAATTCACGCCAACCGATTGTCCCTCAGCAACAGTGAAATGGCGCTGGGGTTTGTAAAGGAAGATTGAGGCTCCGCGAGGGCGGGTTGTGTCAAACGGCGCGCTCGCGTCTTGGACTGCGCCAAGCCCTCTGGCGCTTTCCGTGAGGCGTGGCCAAGCCAGACATCCTCGCCTGTCCTGCTTTCAATTAATTTCCGCCCAGGGAATAATTGACGGGAGTCGTGCGGAGGGACGGAAGATTATCGAACAGCGAACCAGAACCGGAAGCCACGGCGTTTGAACTCACAAATTGTGCTTCCGGAGCCGTGCCGGGGGGCAAATTGGCAATCGTTGGACCCTCGGGCATGGCCGTGCCTGCCGCAAAAGCCGGGGTTCGCTCCGAAGTGATGATTCCGGAAATCAAAAATGCGCAGACTGCCGTGCCGAAGGCTCCGGCGAAAACCGGCTTCACATCGAACACGTTCAGGAACCGCCGGAACCACGAAAGGTTGGCGCCGAGTTCATTGCCGGTGTCGCCGGCTTTGAGGCGCGCCATGATATCGCGCGGGAGCCGGTCGAAATAGCCCGGCGGGGGGACCTCGTGACGTTTGAGCGCGAGCAATTGTCGCAACGAATCAAAGTTTTCGGAATCCTGGTTCATAACTACTTCAAATAATCTGCCAAAAAGCCTTGCAGTTGTTGTCGTGCGTAAAACAGACGTGACCGGACGGTCCCAATGTTGCAGCCCATGATTTTTGCAATTTCTTCATGTGACAGCCCCTGCACGTCATGCAGTGTAACTACCAATCTATGAGGTTCAGACAGTTTTTGCATGCCCTCGTTCAATTTTTCCTGCAATTCTGTCAACCCAGCCTCGCGGCGCGGGTTTTTGTCCGAGATAAGAGCGACGAGGTCGGGGTCATGTTCCGCGTTAAAATCGAGGTCGTTCAGGCTCATTTGCGAGCGATTTTTGCGCTGCTTGAGAAAATTAATCGTTTTATTGACCGCGATCCGGTAAACCCAGGTGTAAAAGCTGGAACCGCCTTTGAACGATTTTAACGCCTGAAAACCCTTGATAAACGCCTCCTGCGCGAGGTCATTGGCATCCTCGTGATTGGAGGTCATGTGGTAAACCGTGGCGTAAATGCGCTCCTGGTAGCGTTGAACGAGTTGATCGTAGGCCGTCAAATCGCCTTTGCGGGCGCGTTGGACCAATACGGCTTCCTCGATGGCAATGGGCTCGACCTGAGCCTCAGCCGGTCGGTTCACCGGTTCACCGGACTTGCCGGAAATCGGATCGGTCATAGTTAGGGTCGCTTCACGCATGGCTGCCCAGGGCATCCGTCTGGAGGGCGAGATATTCGGTAACACCCAACAGACTTTCACGCCCGCGTGACTCCGGCAATTCGCCCAGCGCCTGACGCGCTGTTTCCAAGTAATTATGAACGCTTTTGAGTGACGGCGCGAGCGTTTGGTATTTCGACAACAAACCCCCAACTTCGCTCAAAGCTCCATTACGACAATTTTGGACCAGCGCTTCCAACCGGCTGCGGTCCGACCCATTTGCCCGTTCCCAGAGGAGGAGAATCGGCAATGTTAACTTACCTTTGGCGAGGTCTGTGCCGAGGGATTTCCCTGCGGCAGCCTCGGATCCGAATAAATCGACACAATCATCCCAAACCTGGTACGCGGTGCCAAAAGCAATGCCAAAGCGCCGCAAAGCGGATCGTTGCGCGGCCGTGGCGCCGCTGAGAAACGCGGCCAACTCACAGGAAAGCGCGAATAATTCCGCGGTTTTCATCTCCAACACGCGAAAATAATCGGCCTGCGTGAACTGGAAATTCTTGCGGCGTTGGGTTTGGAGAATTTCACCCGAACACACGGTATTCGTGGCTTGCGCGACGGCGCGGCAAATTTCCGGCGTCGGGAAGCTGGCTGCCAGCTTCAACGCGTGCGCAAACAGGCAATCACCGAATAAAACCGCGATTTCATTGCCCCAATTCGCTGCCAAAGTCGGCCGGGCGCGGCGGATTTCGGCTTCATCCATGACGTCGTCGTGGACGAGCGTGGCCAGATGGACCATTTCAATGATCACCGCGACCGTGACGTGAGAATCATTGGTGCCGCCTAATGCGTTGGCCGAAAGAGCGACCAAAGCCGGACGCAGGTGCTTGCCGTTGCCGTTCAGGGCGTATTCGGCGTAAGGTGTGAGGGCAGCATCGAATTCCGTTACCTGACTGGCGAGGCGCGCATGCACCGCGTCGAGGAACGGTTCCACGGGTTCAACGATCTGCTTCCAGGAAATAGCCCCTTCGGTTTTGAGCGGTTTGGTCGCAGGCGCTGACACCACTTTCGATTCAGCTGCTAACATTCGTAGTGCAATTTAAAGTTGGCATCCGCCCAAGTCAAACCTGTTCATGGACGGCGAAGGAAGCGGGCGCAGCCGGCAAACGCGCCAGGAACGCGGGATTTATCCCGCTGCAACGTGATCCGCGAAGAAAACCCTCGGAATATTTCAAAACTCCACTTGAAGCGAACGCTGAAGCGGCGTGAACGCCGCGCTCCTGGCAGAGAAACGCGCCGGGTCGGAGACCGGCGCTCCTAGGCTTTGACGGGTTCGCGCGGATTCTCGTGGATCGCGCGGACGGGCGCAGGAGTGGGCGAAGCCTGCGGGGCCGCAGCCAGGCTGAACCAAAACCGGCTGCCTTTGCCAAGGACGGACTCCACGCCGACGGTGCCGCCCATTTTTTCCACGCTTCTCTTCACGATGGCGAGGCCGATGCCGGTGCCCGTCCGGTTGTCCTGCGGCGAGAGCCGCTCAAAAACGCCGAAAATGCGCTCGCGATAGCGCGGATCGATACCGATGCCATTGTCCACGACGGAAATGCGGACATTCGGCGGTTCTTTTTCCGAACAAATCCGCACGCATAATCGGCGGTCGGGACTCGAAAATTTCAACGCATTGGCCACGAGATTCATCAAAACGCGCTCCACGCCCGCCGGGTCGGCCATCACGTGGGCGGCGGGAAGTTCCACGGAGATTTCGGCGCCGGAGCGCTCAATTTCATCCGAATAGACGCGAAGAATCTTTCGCGCCACCAAATTCAAATCCACCTGGGTTCTCTGGAAATCTTCGCGGCTCAAATCAGTATAGGCGAGCAAATCGAGGATGAGGCGGCCCATGCGTTCGGCGGAATTGCGGATGCGACCAACGCCAGCGGTGGTTTCGCTGTCGAGTTTGGGGCCGTGATCGCTGATTAACAGGTTCGCGAACCCTTCGATGGCGCGCAATGGGGCCCGCAAATCGTGCGCCAGCGTGTAGCAGAACGCTTCCAATTGGCGGTTGGATTCATTGAGGGCGGCGGTGCGTTGGTTGACTTTGTCTTCCAACTGCGCGTTGAGATCGGCGAGTTGCTGTTGGTTTCGGCGGATGCGGTCAGCCAGACTGGTGACGACCAGCGCCACGCCGGTGAACAGCATGAGCCGTTCATATCCGTAAGCGCCGACAGCGAGCGACAAATCGCGATGATTCGCGAACACAAGGTTGAGGCTGATGGTCAAAGCGATGGCCAGAAGGCCGGGCGCCAGTCCACCGCGCCAGGTGGAGACGAGGGCGGCGGCGAGGTAAAGGCCCGCCGAGCTTTCGCTGAACTTCTCCTCAAGGAGAACGTCCACCGCCCAGGCGAGGGCGACGGCTAATACAGCGACGGCATACTTTCGAATCTGCGAAGACATTTTCTGTTCACCATTTCCCGAGTGGGAAGCGGAACCGAAATTTCCATCCACAATACTTTGACACAGATTTGAAGTTTCTGTTTAAACAATATCGATTATCTTTTGCGTGTGACAACGCCCGTCTCACCATTCGCCGAACTTCCCGCGCTGAACCAGGTCGCCGTTCCGGATCTCTGGCAACAGCAGGCCGTCACGGCGTTGCGCGAGGGCAAGGACGTGGTGGTGCACGCGCCGACGGGCGCGGGCAAGACGCTGATTTTTGAATTGTGGTCGAACCAGGGAAAAAATCGCGGCCAGGCCATTTACACCGTGCCGACCCGGGCGCTGGCGAATGACAAATTGGCCGAGTGGCGCGCGCGCGGGTGGGATGTGGGCATCGCGACGGGTGATCTTGCCGAAAATCTGAACGCACCGGTGCTGGTGGCGACGCTGGAGACGCAAAAGAACCGATTGATTCAAGGTGATGGCCCCGCCCTGCTCGTCGTGGACGAATACCAGATGATTCGCGATCCGGATCGCGGGTTGAATTATGAACTGGCGATCGCGCTGGCGCCCGCGCACACGCAGTTGCTGCTGCTCAGCGGCAGCGTGGCGAACCCGCAGGATGTGGCGAAGTGGCTGACGCGACTCGGCCGCAACGCGGTGATGATTCGGCACGACGTTCGTCCGGTGCCATTGGAGGAAGTTCACGCGAACAATTTGAATTTTCATGTGCCCAGCGAGATCCGCGGCTATTGGCCGCGGTTCGTTGCGAAAGCGCTCGCGGATGATTTGGGGCCGGTGCTGGTGTTCGCGCCTCGCCGGCAGGCCGCCGAATCCATGGCGGCGGAATTGTCGCGCGTGTTGCCCACGCCGAACCCGCTGCAACTCACGCCCGAACAAAAGCAGATCGTCGGTGAACATCTCGCGCGTCTGCTCAAGGCGCGCGTGGCGTATCATCACAGCGGCTTGAGCTACGCGGTGCGCGCTGGTGTCATCGAACCGCTGGCGAAAGCGGGGCAATTGCGCGTGGTGGTGGCAACGATGGGATTGGCGGCAGGAATTAATTTTTCGCTGCGCAGCGTGGCGTTGGCAGGTGAATCGTATCGGCGCGATGCGGTCGAGGAACCGCTGCGGTCGGACGAGATTTTGCAAATGTTCGGCCGCGCGGGCCGGCGGGGATTGGACGAGACGGGATTTGTGCTCATCACGGCGAATGAATTGCGACTGCTCGATGCGCGGGCGTGTCATTTGTCCCGCAGCGGCGCAGTGGATTGGAGCGCGTTGCTGAACCTGATGGCCGTCGCGGCGCAGCACGGAAAGGATCCGTTCGGCGAGGCGGTGCACGTGCAGGAGCGGTTGTTCACCGTGAAGCCGATTTTTCTCGGCGTGGAGGAATCGCTGAAGCATCCGGTGGTGCCGTGCAATCTGCACACCGACGCGGAACGCGCGCGGCATGTGAAGAAGTTCGTTCGGGAAATGTTGAACAGCCGTGGAGAGTGGGAGACGGTGCCGTCGTCGACGGAGAAGTTGCTGAAAGAAATTTTTGTTGGAGCTCGCCCTCACCCCGGCCCCCTCTCCCAGGAGAGGGAGAAGGTTTTGGACACGAGCGAGCATTCGGAAACGACGGTTGCAGATGCCGTTGTGGAAAAACCCCGACACGATTCCGACGGGATGTTGAGATCGATTCTCACCGAGCCCACTGCGTTGGAAAAAGTCGGATATGGCACGCTCGTGGTGTTGAAGGAGGAAAATGGGCTGAAAACTTATGGGCGCGCGGTGACGGTGGCGGAGCGGTTGAGTGAGGATCGGGTGCTGATTGCGAAATGGATCCGGCGGATGACGAATTGGAACGGGCGGCAGGCGCCGTTCGCGGTGTGGCAGGATAAAATCGCGCCGTTGGTGGAACAGAATTTCACAAAGCAAAAAACGCCCGTGCTTCGTTTTGAAGTGCAAGAGCACAAGATTGTCGCCCTCGTGAACCTGGGCGAGTTGACGATGCGCGTGCCGGTCGACAAATACGGCGTGGCGCTCTGGCGACCGGTCGAACGCGAGGTGCTGCCGTATGATTGCGCGCAATGCGCGTTGGTGCCGGTGTGTAAACAGCTTTCCACCGCCACCGGAACCGCGTTGCTGTGGCGGCGGTTGAACCTTGTGGATGGCGCGGGCGTTCCGACGCGTCGCGGGCGCGTGGTAAGTTTCTTTTCGCACGGCGATGGGTTGGCGATTGCAGCCGGCTTGGAAGATGAGCGCTATCCGCTGGAGGAATTCATTTACGATCTCGCGAATCTCGACGCGGGTTTTCGTTTTTGCGGTGATGAAAATCGGTTCGGCGGCCGGCTCGCGATTGCGTGCCATGAAAAATTCGGCCTGCAATCGATTCCCGGTTATCTGGAGAACGGATTGCCGCCGAAATACGGCGCCGGCGCGGAGCAGATTGTGCAATCCGTGCACAAGAATCCGTTGAGCAAACAAGGCTGGGTAACGGACCTGGTCGGCGTGGGTGATATCGATCGGGTGATCATCGAATGGCGCAGTCTCATGCGGCAGATCTCGCATGCGCCGGATTTGGATTGGCAACGCTGGCGCGATTTGCAGGCGCTTGCAAAAACCATGTTGAACGAAACCGAGTCCCCTACCCTTACGGAGTTGCCGCCGCTGGCGTATAACCAGACGCGGCGGGTGGATCACCGGTTGATTTTGAGAAGACATTAGTAGCAGCCGACGATGAGGAGGCTCTGATCCCTTCACGGCAAAGTTAGTGCTATATATCATTTATTTGGGGGGCATGGCCGCGGAATCAAGGCTTGAATAAACCGCAGCGCGAAAATCTCGGTGAAGCGACACTTTGCCGAAGGGTTGATATTGGGTGAATAGCACGGCGGTGAGTTTGTTTTTGGGGTCCACCCAGAAGAGTGTGTTCGCCAAGCCATCCCAGAAAAACTCACCGATTGCGCCCGGGTTTTCGTCGGGGGTTTTGGGAGAATCGATGCGCACGGCGAAATCGAAACCAAAACCCACCTGGCCTTTCGTGACCAGCCAGGCGCGATCCGTGATCGCTGGGTCGAGCGTGCTCGTCGACATCAATTTCACTGTTCTGGAGTGCAGGATGCGCGCACCGTCGAGTTCTCCGCCGTTCAACAACATGCGCGCGAACCTGCTATAGTCGTCGATGGTTGAGGTCAGTCCGTAGCTGCCGGGAGTGAGGGGCCAGTGCGCGGTGTTGAACTCGAACGCTTTTTTATCCGGTTGACGCTCAAAGACTCCGTTGGTTTTCCAATCGTACATCGCCGCGAGTTTGTCACGTTGTTCAGGCGGCACGAAAAAGCTGGTGTGCGTCATGCGGAGCGGTTTGAGCACGTGCTCCTGCAAATAGACATCAAACGGCTGGCCGGAGAGCCGTTGGACCAGCAGCGCCTGGATATCCACGGCATAGCTGTAACGCCATTTTTCGCCGGGCTGAAATTCCAGCGGCAATGTGCCGAGGAGGCGCGCGAATTCATCGAGATTATTGGTGATGGCCCGCGGATTGATTGCGTCGGTCAATTTCCTCATTAGGGGAATGTCGCTGTCGCCGCCGGTCAGGCCCGCCGTGTGGCGGCCCAGGTCGCGAATGGTCATGGGGCGGTTGAGTGGAGCGAGGATGAGTTCACCGGAAGCATTGGTGCCCATCAGCACTTTCACGTTGGCGAGTTCAGGAACGTATTTGATGACCGGATCGTCGAGCTGAAACTTGCCCTGCTCCCAAAGTTGCATCAAGGCCGTGCCGGCGAGCGGCTTGGTCATGGAAAAGATTTGGACGATGGTGTCGCGGGTCATCGCCTTCTGCGCCTCGCGATCGGCGAGCCCGAAAGCGCCGAAATAGGCTTCTTTGCCATCGACGGTCACCAAGGCCGAAACGCCGATGAGTTCGCCTTTGTTGACGAAATCCTGGAGGGTGTGAGTGATTGCAGCTTTGTCGAGATGGCCGGCGGGTTGGCCGGGTGCATTTATGGCGATGAGCGATGTGAACGCGAAGGTGGAGATCAGGAGGACTGACTTCATAAGGAGTGGTGGGTGATACCGGGTCTGACGCAACCGCCAAGGCTGAGGTAACGGCGCGCGATGATCCGAGGCATCGTTTGTCGCAAGATGGTTATAGCGATTGCCAAAACAAATTTCCAGATAGAAGGCCAAAGCTTCGCCCCCTTGAACCCAAAGCCCCACCTCTCCCCTGACCCTCTCCCCCGCTTCGCGGCGGAGAGGGAGACGGATGGCTGTGGATGGTCCGAACGCTTCACAAGATGTCGGGGTTCTCGACTGAGGCCGTGCTTTTCGGAAATCCATTTTGGCAATCGCTATAGAATGGGTTAAAATGGGTTCGTTTTTCATTTCCTTCGCCGGCGCAATTGACTCAAACGATTTGATTGCAGGCACATCTGAAAAATCGAAGATGGGTTCGTTTGGTAATTTTAAGTTTCCGGTCGGGAGTGGTTCCGGAGGCGGGCACCGGGGCGAAGTTTAAAAAGATATATTTTTTAAGGTGGGATTTGGTGGGATTAGGTCGGATTCTGCCGAATGGACGGCTGAGTAAATGTTTACCTGCGTTCCCTTGAACCTGAAATTGCTTTGTCCCCGTTTTCATTTCCCTTTTGCCTCCTTTGGCCGTTTTCTTTATAGCATGGCTGTCAAATGGACAGTGTTTGGTGGCGTCAGGCTCAATGTCGCGTTCGTTTGGCCCAGGCCGGCGGTGTTGGTCATCAGGAGCCAGGGGCTGGTCGGCAGATAATAGCTGTAAACCGCGTCGAGTTCCGATTGGTCGACGATGCCATCGCCGTTAATATCGCCCGGGAGGAAAGCAGCCGGGACGGCGAAAATCTGGTCGGATGAGAACGCGCTTCCAGAATACGAGTCGAGGCCGTTGGTCGCGACGACACGCCAGTGGAAGGTGAAAAATGTCACCTGGAGCAGTTCCACCTATCATGTGGCGCAGGCTTTCCAGCCTGCGGGTTCACGGGACTTTCCAGTCCCGTGTTCGAACTGGCGACTGGAAAGTCGCCCGAACCCGCAGACAAGAATGTCTGCGCTACATATAAAATGGAAACGCTCTAAAGAATAAGCCTGCTGCGTGCAAGAAACTCTAAATTTGCACTGTGGGTGAATCGCAGGCGCGATGTGCCGGGCAATAAAAAAGCGGGTCCTGAAGAATCAGGACCCGCATTGAATTTCTAAGATCGCGTTTTAGTGACGATGTTCGTGACGATGGCCACCGCCGCCACCGCCGCCGCCACCAGCGGGGCCACGGTCTCCACCACGACGTTCACGGCGTTCGGGGCGATCACGTTGACCACCGCGGTCCTGGCCTTCGCCTCCGCCGCTGCCGCCACCTTCGCCGCCTTCATTGTAGCCCGGAGGCGGCTGCTCGCCTTCGCCGGTGCCGCCCATTTCCTTGTCGCGATCCGCCATGGCGGCTTTGCGCGAAAGTTTCACGCGGCCCTTTTCATCGACGCCGAGGCACTTGACCCAGATTTCATCGCCCATCTTGACGATGTCTTCGGTCTGCTTGACGCGGAAGTTCGCGAGCTCGCTGATGTGAACGAGTCCGTCCTTGCCGGGCAGGAATTCGACGAACGCGCCGAAATCTTTAATCGTGACGACTTTGCCGCGATAGATTTTGCCGATTTCGGCTTCGGCGGTCATGCCGGTGATGGCTTCCTTCGCGATCTTCATGCCTTCCGGCGAGACCGAGAAGATGTTCACTGTGCCATCGTCTTCGATATTGATTTCGCAACCCGATTCTTCGACGAGGCGCTTGATGTTTTTGCCGCCCGGTCCGATGAGCGCACCGATCTTTTCCGGGTTGATCTTGACGGTTTCAATGCGCGGCGCGTATTTGCTGATGTCCGAGCGCGGCGTGGCGATAACCTTCGCCATCTCCGCGAGAATGTGCATGCGGGCGATGCGCGCTTTCTCAACGGTTTCGACCATGATGTGGTGCGGAATGCCCGTCAGCTTCAAATCGAGCTGAAAGCCCGTGATGCCCTTTTCCGTGCCGGCGATTTTGCAGTCCATGTCGCAGAACGCATCTTCCCAGCCGATGATGTCGGTGAGGAGTTTGTATTGCGAAATTTTCTTGTCGCTGCCGTAGACGGTGCAGATGCCGATGCTGATGCCCGCGACGGGGCGAATCATCGGGACGCCGGCGTCCATCAGGGAGAGGGTGCCGCCGCAGACGCTGGCCATCGAGGTGGAACCATTCGATTCCATGATCTCCGCGGTGACGCGGATGGCGTACGGATACGTGTCGAGCGGAAGCATCGGTTCGATGGAGCGTTCCGCCAAAGCGCCGTGGCCGATTTCGCGACGGCCCGGACCGCTGATGCGGCCGGTTTCGCCGACGGAATAATTCGGGAAGTTGTAGTGGAGGATGAATTTCTTTTCGGTTTCGCCACCGGTGTAAGAATCGAATTCCTGAGCGTCTTCACCGGTGCCGAGCGTCGCGAGGACGATGGCTTGCGTTTCACCACGGCTGAACAACGCCGAACCGTGCGCGCGCGGCAGGAGGCCGACTTCGCCGGAGATGGGGCGGACGGTTTCCAGATCGCGACCGTCGAGGCGTTTGCCTTCCTTCATGATGAGGCCGCGAACGGCTTCCTTCTGGATGTAATAAAACGCGTCGTTGATGACGAAATTCGTGACTTTTTCAGCGCCAAATTTTTCGACGAGATCCTTGCCGACTTCGTCCTTGATGGCGTTGACCTTGCCTTCGCGGAGGAGTTTCTCCGGAGTCAACAGCGCGGCGACGATGCGATCGCCCGCGCGTGATTTGGCTTCGTTGAGAATTTCGTCGGGAACGATGTTCAGTTTGATTTCGCGCTTTTTCTTGCCGACCTTGGCGGCGAGATCTTTTTGCGCCTGAATCATCGGCTGAATGGATTCCTGGGCGAATTTGAGCGCGGCATTGAAATCCGCTTCGGTGATTTCCTTGGCGGAACCTTCATACATCACCAGGTCGTTTTCATTGCCGACGTAGACGAGGTCGAGATCGCTCTCAGTCATCTGGACGTGGGTCGGATTGGCGATGAACTGCCCACCCACGCGGCCGACGCGGCAAGCGCCGAGCGGACCGGCCCAGGGAATATCGCTGACCATCAACGCGGCGGAGGCGCCGAGCAGCGCGAGCATGTCCGGATCATTTTCGCCATCGGCGCTGAGCGGGATGGTTTGGACCTGGACTTCGTTGTACCAGCCCTTGGGAAACAAGGGGCGGATGGGACGATCAATGATGCGGGAGGTGAGAATTTCCTTTTCGGTCGGACGGCCTTCGCGCTTGAAGTAGCCGCCGGGGAATTTGCCCGCGGCTGCGGCTTTTTCACGGTAATCGACCGTGAGCGGGAAGAAATCCTGGCCTTCCTTGGCCTTGGAGGCGGCGACCGCGGCGACAAACACTATGGTTTCACCCATTTGAATGGTGACGGCGCCGTCGGCTTGTTTGGCTAGTTTGCCGGTTTCGATGGTGATCTGGCTTTGCCCGATGGGGCAAACAATTTTTTCTGACATTTTTAACTTTCCCTCCGTTGCCGCCGAGGAACTTCAATGAATTCCGACGCATCGGAACTGATTGAAATTACCCAGAGACCAACGGAATTATAATACGCGAAGGTTATGAGTGGACTGAGCCGTTCGCGTTTCCCGGCTCAATCGGGACGGGAGACCGCCGTGGAAATCGAACCTCAACGAGATTCGCGGGGCGGTCACCCACAGAAATTAGTGGCGCAGCTTGAGCTTCTTGGTGATCGCCGCGTAGCGTTCGACGTCTGTGTTATGGAGATAGTCCAACAGACGGCGGCGCTGGCCGACCATCATCAGGAGACCGCGGCGTGAGCTGTGGTCCTTCTTATTGCCTTGCAGATGTTCGGTCAGATGGTTGATGCGTTGCGTCAACAGCGCAATTTGCACGTCCGCGGAACCGGTGTCCTTTTCGTGCAGCTTAAATGAATCAATCGTTTTCGACTTCGTAGCTTCCATAATTCGTTAATTTCCTCAAAAATATAGGCCCGACAAAGTAATTTTATTCATCGATACTGTAAAGCACTTTCAAGAGGGTATTTTCCTAAAGAAATCAGGCGTGTTGAGTGGGTTTTGTCAGCGACACGTCAATTTTCCATCGCGCTATTCAGAATCGATTGTGAATATTATGTGAATAAACAGGCCCAACGCCAGCTCAAATAAAAAACCGCCACCCTGGGATGGCGGTTGAGAATCTATTGGCGAGATCGCAGCGTTTACTTTTTGCGGCGATAAAACATGCCGAACAGCGTTGCTCCCGTGGCAAAGAGTGCGAATGAAGAAGGCTCCGGCACCAATTCGGGCGAACCAACCTCACCGCTCGTCGCCGAGGCGAAAGCGCCGTCCACCCCGACCTGGCTGAATTGCGTGAGCGTGGTGTTGTTCAGTCCGGCTGAATTGTCAAAGGTTCCCCCGCCCAACGTCGAAGCTCCGAACGCGACGTTGGCCATCAAGGTGCCGCTCGAATCGTAAAGATTCACCTGGTCGCCGCCGGCACCGAGCCCCACTCCGGAACCGCCGTAATAATTAAGCGTCAGGTTGGAGGGAAGGTTCGCACCCCACGCGTTTTGAAAAGCGGTGCCGAGTGCCGCGTCGTTGGCTTGAACTGTGCCGTCTTCCAGAAAAACCATGAGCTGACCCGGGGCCAGGTTAAAGTTGGCGTTGCCGGTTCTCAGGGGCACCGCCAGGCTGAATGACGCCGAGTTGTCGTCCATTTTCCAACCCGTGAGATCAACGGTGGACGAACCAATATTGGCAAGCTCGAACCAATCCGCGCCATAAACGGAGGAGCTCCCGTTCGCGTCCACTTCCGTAATACGGACCTGCGCCTGGGCGCTGATGATTCCCAAGGCGGAAAGCGTCGCGAGGGCGATAATATATTTTCGGGCATTCATTTGTTGCTGAGCTGAATTGAGTTTTTAACGCACGGAAAACGTGCCGCGCTAATGTGAATGCATCGGAACAAAGCGTCATTAGCCTGTCAACGCATAAGTAAACGCCCGGTTACAACCACGTTACGGGGCGGTGCCGGTGAGGTTACATCTGCCTTCGCCGAATCGGCGACCGGCGAAGCAGCCGCAACGTCAACGAATCGACCCTGTTCCGTGGCTGGAGTGTTTGTTAAAAGAAATTTTCGAAGAGGTGGGGCAAACCTGCGGGGTTGCCACGCCACGAATCCCGGCAGGGATTCGCCACGTTTTCGGAAATTCTTTTGAGAAAGAATATATAGCGATTGCCAAAACAAATTTCCGGATAGAAGGCCGAAGCTTCGCCCCCGGAACCCTAAGCCCCACCTCTCCCCTGACCCTCTCCCCCGCTGCGTGTAAAGACCGGGTACATAGTGGACGGGTGTGCGGGGACATGGTGGACACATTATGTGCATGGGTTTTGGTTCTTGGGAGCGGTTGTTTTTGGCTGGCGCAGGTCCAACTCTTTGATCACCTGGGTCAGAAAGAGCACCTCCAGGACGCCGTCGGTTTGCGTGGGACGCACGCCCATGGTTTGGCCGCAAAAAGCCCGTCCCACTTTCCATTCATGCCCGCGATAGCTGAACCAGCCGTTTTCATCCACTTGTCTGGTTTCCACGGTGGAAGCGTATTGCACAGGCGGCAGGGTTTCGGGATAGCTGCGTTGGCTGACACAGTAACGGCTCACGGGTGTTTGCAAAGCCAATGCTTCGTGTGGGCGTTCTGTATTGTAGACGGGTCTCCATTGGTCAAAGGCCGTTTGCACGTGTGGGCAATTACTCCAGCCTCCCCGGGCCAACACTTCTGCTTCCAAAGAGCGATGGAAGCGCTCTTCTTTGCCCTGGGTTTGAGGATGATACGGCCGGCCATGACAGGACCTGATGCCCAGACGCATCAACCAGACGTCCAAACCGGTGAACTCCGAGCCCGTGCAACCCCAGGGAGCGCCATTGTCCCACAACACTTCGTCGGGCAATCCATGCACTCGGAAACTCGCGATCAAATGTGCCTGCACGGTTTCCTGCCGTTGGTCCTCACAGGCCGCCAGCACCACGTTGTATCGGGAGTGATCATCGAGCGCGCACAAAGGATGGCACCGGCCCTGACGCAGGGCAAAATGACCTTTAAAGTCCACCTGCCACAGTTGATTGGGTGCCGAACGCTCAAAGCGTTGAAAGGGCTGGGCAGCGCGGCTTTGCTCCGGCGCTATCAATTGGTGCCGATGCAAAATCCCGGTGATGGTGCTGGTGGCAGGCAAATCCGTATGCCCAAGATCCTGCAGGCGGCGGCGCAACTTGCGCGCTCCCCAAGCCGGATGTTCCCGGCGCAGCGCCACCACCCGATCTTCGATCACCACCTTGGTTCGAGCCGGACTGGATTGCGGCCGGCGCGAACGATCGGCCAAACCTTCCAGTCCACTGCGGTCGTATCGTTCCAGCCACTTGTAAGCCACCGTGGGGCTGATGCCAAACCGACGGCACAACAGCCGTATATTCGCATCGGGTTGACGAGCCAGGTTCACAAACTCAAATCGTATCGTTATCAGATCTTTCACAGGCCAAGGCATAGTGACCACACACTGCCAACTCTCTCGGCCATGTGTCCACCATGTCCCCGCACACCCGTCCACTATGTACCCAGTCCATACACTGCGCGGCGGAGAGGGAGAGGGATGGCTGTGGATGGTCCGATCGCTTCACAAGATGTCGGGGTTCTCGACTGAGCCGTTTTTTTCGGAAATCTATTTTGGCAATCGCTATAGAGACCACGTGGGCGTGGCCCTTCGCATAAATAAAAAACCGCCCTCCCTGGATGGCGGTTGAGAATCTGTTGGCGCATTACTTTTATCCCTAGAGGCATTTTTGAAAAATAGGGCGAATACCCCAGAGCAATGCGAAATTGGAGGCAGTAACGAAATAAAAAGGCGGCTCCACTCAGAGCCGCCCGAACCTAACTAACCACCATTACAAGGAACCGCGACAAGATAAATTGAAGCGCGCAAATTTCCCAATGGGGTGTGTACCCCAAGAATGATTTGGAGAAGGTAGGAAACCATTCAGTGCGCGTAAGTTACCACACCAAATCAACAGAACTTTGTTGCAGCTCCGGCGTGGAAACACGGGCCGGTAACCCCGGCGCGCAGGGAGTGATGCGCCCTGCCCCGCCGCCTTAAAGTTTTTCCGGCGATTGCAGCAAAGCCGCGACGCGCGCGAGCAAACGGCCGGCGGCGCCGCCATCGAGCACGCGATGATCGAAACTCAGCGTGAGATTCGCTTCCATGCGCGGCACGAATTTTTCCTGCGCGACATCCCAGTGCGGCACACGATTCGCCGCGCCCATTCCGAGCACGAGCGTTTGTTCGGGCAAGGGAATCGGCGTGGCCCACGTCAGGCCGAACGTGCCGAAATTCGTCACGGTCGCGATGGAGCCGCCGGTGGCTTCCACCGGTAATTTGCGCTGGCGCGCGAATTCCACGAGTTCATCGTAGCGCGCCACGAGATCTTTCAACGGCGTTTTGTCGGCGGCGCGAATCACCGGCACGAGCACGCCGTCTTCCGCTTCGACGGCAAAGCCGATGTCGATGGCGGGCGGGTGGACGATTTTGTTTCCAATCAACCGTCCCGCCGGCGCGCTGTTCTCGGACAAAGCCACGGCGAGCGCGCGCAGACCGTAAAGCGCGGGGCCGGATTTCGGTTTTGAAATTTTGCGGTGCGCGAGCATCGGATCAAAACACACCGGCAAAGCCACGGTCGCCAATGGACGCGTCCAACTGCGCCGCATGGCGTCCGCCACCGCCACGCGCATGGTGGACGCCTGGCTCAGGACGCTTTTTTCGAGCTTATCAATAAATTTTTCAAAGTCCTGGATCGTCACGCGCCCGGCGGCTCCGCTGCCGGCGATGCCCGCGAGATCGGCGGCGTGCAAACCGAGTTCCGCGATGCGGGCCTTCATGCGCGGCGACATGTAACTCGCGCCCGCGACGTTGGCCGGCACAGGCAAACCGCGAATCGTGGGTTCAACTTTGTTGCCTTCGACGCGTTCGGTCGCCGTGGATTTTCCAGGTTCTTTTCCGTTCGAGCCGGCAGCGGGAACATCCAGGCCCAATTTCTCAGCGGCTTCCACGCTGGCTTCCAGATAACCGAGTGTGGCGCCGACGGGATAACTTTCGTTCGGTTTCGCAATGAACTTCTCAATCTTGCCGGGACAAGGCGCGACCAGATTCAAGGTGGCCTTGCTGGTTTCAACTTCGATGATGTCCTGGTCGGCGGCGACGGATTCGCCGGGCTTCACGAGAAAGGAAACAACGGAGGCCTCGGCGATGGACTCGCCCAACTGCGGCATGATGATGGGGATTACAGGCATGGCTGTGTCGAATTAATTTTTGCGGAACATCCAACATCCAACAGCGAACAACCAACATCCAATGAACTCCCAAGCGAAGACCATTGGGTGTTCGATGTTGGATGTTGGATGTTGGATGTTTTGAAATTCATTTCCTTAACACATTCCTCGCCGCGGCGGCGATGCTGCGCGCGGTCGGCCGATGCGCGGCCCACAGGTTCGGATGATACGGCACCGGCGTGTCTTTGGCATTCAAACGTTGCGGCGGCGCGTCGAGCAAACCGAATCCTTCGCTCGCCACGCGCGCGATGACTTCCGCGGTCACCCCGCCCCAGGGCCACGACTCGCCCACGCAGAGCAAACGCCCCGTGCGCGCGACCGAAGCCATCACCGTGTCCGTGTCGAGCGGTTTGACGGAGCGCAGGTCGACAACTTCGATTTGCGAACCTTCCGTTGCCAATTCATCCGCCGCCAGAAGCGCTTCATGCACCATCGCACTGTACGCCACGATGGTCATGTCGCGGCCCTCGCGGGCGATGCGCGCTTTGCCCGTCGGCAACGCTTCGCTCGGCAGTTTTTCGGCCTTGAGATGGTAATAGAGCAGTTTGTGTTCGCAAAAAATCACCGGGTCGTCAATCGCCACTGCTTCCAGCAACATGCTGTACGCGTCTTCCACCGTCGCGGGAGTCATCACCACGATCCCGGGATAATGCGCGTAAATGGATTCCATCGTCTGGCTGTGGAACGGCCCGCTGCCGGAGGTGCCGCCGCACGGCAAACGAATCGTGATCGGGCACGGCATATTCGTCCGCCAAAAAAGCGTCGCCGCCTGATTCACAATCTGGTTGAACGCCACCGTCGAAAAATCGGCGTATTGCATTTCGATGATTGGACGCCGGCCTTCGATGGCCGCGCCAACGCCCAGACCGATGATCGCATCTTCGCTGATCGGCGCATCCAGCACGCGCCCGGGAAAATCAGAGGCGAGATTTTTTGTGGCCTTAAAAGCGCCGCCAAATGAACCGACATCCTGACCATAAATGAAAACGCGCGGGTCTTCAGCCAAGGCGCGAGCCTGAGCTTCGCGGATTGCCTCAATATATGTAATGCTCACTAGGCGATAAAATGCGTTAAATCTTAAAGGGGTTTATCAGACCTCCCCCGTCCCTTCACTCAAATGTTTGGTCGAAATCGCGCACCACGTTTCCTTGAATGGATCGGGGCCGGGCTCGCGTTGGACGATGGCGATGGCTTCCTCAACTTTCTGGACCGATTCGACCCGCCAGGCAGCAATGGTTTTCGCGTCCGTCCAGTTGCGACTTAGCAATTCCTCTTCCGCAACTTTCAAACAATCGCGGCCCGCCGGCGACGCTTTGAGTTTCGCCAGCACGTAATGCGCATCATCGTGTTCGCCATGGCCGCACAAACGCAGAAGATTGGCCACGATCATTTGGGGTCCGCGACCGGCCCGCGCGGAATCCGCCGCGCGACTCAGCGCGTTCAGGCAGGCTTCCAAATCCGTGCCGTCAATGGATTGGCAATCGATTCCGTAACCCGCGGCGCGATCCGCCAAATTGCCGCACGCAAATTGCCGCTCGTTGGGCGTGGAATAGGCGTATTGATTATTGGCGATCACTACGATGACCGGCAGCTTCTCAATCGCCGCCTGGTTCAACGCCTCATGCACCGAGCCCGTGGACGTGGCGCCGTCCCCGATGCTCGCCGCACCAATGGCTTCGTTATCGCCACTGAATCGGCGGGCCAGCAACGCGCCGTTCACGACAGAAATCATGGCCCCCAAATGGCTGATCATCGGCAGAATCCCATCTTTGGGCCGGCCACGATGGACATTGCCGTCCCGGGCGCGCATGGGTCCGAGCGGCGAACCAAGATAAGTGCGGACCGCATCCAATATCGGCTCGCCAAACGCAATCCGCCCTGCCGAGTCGCGGATTAGCGGCGCAAAGATATCGCCTTTGCGCAAAACCATGCCGGTGGCAACACTGAGAGCCTCCTGGCCGCGTCCGAGAAAAACACCCCCGTGAATTTTGCCGGCGCGGTAGAGGCTGGCGAATTTATCGTCGAGAATCCTGGATAAAAGCATATAGCGATATGCCTTTTGGTAAGTATCCCGAAAAGTAGATTCACCAACTGCCCCATGATTGAGCACAGTCTGAAACATGAACGAAATCTAAGCGTCTTTGGATATGGGTTGCAACGTTTCTTTACAGCCACGTTGTCACGAAATCGCCAGCGGGTTGTCTAGTTTCATGTCAGAAAAGGTTTTTTGTAGCGCGTTTTTGCCCAGTGAAATTGCTCCTGGGCCATGAATAAAAAATGAGATTGGCTTTAATGGCATTTTGGTGTCTAATTTGCTCCCATCAAGGCGAATAGATAACAGCGGAGTAAATTATTGACTGTTTGCACTATGAGTTTGCCTGCATCACGCGTCCTGCTGATCGAAGATGATCCGAAAATGCCAGAAGTTCTGGCCGCTCTTTTGGCGGAGGACAAAATCTCCCTTTCTTCCGCGACCAACGCGGCGACGGCGCTCAGCCTGGTGCGCCGCGAACCCTTCGACCTGATCCTGCTCGACCTTGGATTACCGGATACGGATGGATTTGAGCTGCTGAAGCAATTCAAAGAATTCCCGGAAACCCGCACGGCGCCCGTGATCGTGTTGACCGCGTGGAACGGCACGAAGGACAAACTGCGCGGCTTCGAGCTCGGAGCGGTCGATTACGTGACCAAGCCTTTCGAGGCGGCGGAATTCCGCGCCCGGGTGGTCTGCGCCCTGCGCGCGAAACATTTGCAGGATGAATTGACCCGGACCAATCGCGAGTTGTTCGGCGCCCGCCTCGCCGCCGAAGCCACCGCGCGGACCAAGGCGGAATTCCTGGCCAACATGAGCCACGAAATCCGCACACCGATGAATGGCATCATTGCCATGGCCGGGTTGCTCCTGGAAACTGCCCTCTCACCCGAGCAGCGCGGTTACGTGGAGACGATTTATTCCAGCAGCGAGTCGTTGTTGACCATCACCAATGACATTCTGGACTTCTCGAAAATTGAATCCGGCAAGTTGGAATTGGAAAAGCAGCCGTTCAATTTGCGTTCGTGCCTGGAGGATTCGCTCGATTTGCTGGCGGCCAAAGCCGTCGAGAAAAATCTCGAGCTGGCTTACCAGACCGACGACGGCATTCCCACTTCGCTCCTCGGCGACGGCGGGCGCTTGCGCCAGGTGCTCGTGAACCTGCTAAGCAACGCGGTGAAATTTACCTCCGTCGGCGAAGTCGTTGTCCAGGTGAAGGCCCTTTCCGCGCCGCAGGATAAAACTTCCGAAGATCCGTGGCATTTGCATTTCTCCGTCAGCGACACCGGCATCGGCATTCCCGTGAATCGCATGGCGCGTTTGTTCAAATCGTTCAGCCAGGCGGAAGCCTCCACCTCGCGCCAATACGGCGGCACCGGCCTCGGCCTCGCCATCAGCAAACGCCTGGTGGAATTGATGGGCGGCAAGATGTGGGTGGAAAGCGTGCCCAAGAAAGGCTCGACGTTCCATTTCACCGTGCCGTTGTCCGCCGCGCCCAACGCGCCGAAGGCGGAATTGCAAGGGCGCCAGCCGAAGCTCGCCGATTTGAAATTGCTGGTCGTGGACGATAACCCGACCACCTGCCGCATCCTGACGACGCAGGCGGCGCAGTGGGGAATGAACCCGCGCGGCGCCCAAAGCGCGGAGCAGGCGCTGGCGTGGTTGAAAGCGGGCGAAATGTTCGACGTCGCCTTCGTTGATTTGCAGATGCCGGGCATGGATGGAATCGCGCTGTGCGAGGAGATCCGCAAATTGCCGAAGGCCATGATGCTGCCCGTCGTGGTGTTGTGTCCGGTGGGCAAGCTGGGCAATTCGCCGGAAATTACCAATTCCGCCGCCACCGGCTGCCTGACGAAACCGGTCAAGCCGGCGCAAATGCACGATGCGCTCCTGCGTGTGGTTTCGGGCGCCGCGCCCGCCGTGCAAAAGAAACCCTCGGTCGTTAAGCTCGATCCAAAACTTTCGGAACGCCTGCCGCTGCGCGTCCTGCTGTGCGACGACAACGCCATCAATCAAAAAGTCGCCACGCGGCTCCTGCAGCAGATGGGCTATCAGCCGGAACTCGCCGGCAACGGGCTGGAAGCGCTCGCGGCCACGGAGAGCAAACCCTACGACATGATTTTCATGGACGTGCAAATGCCGGAAATGGACGGTCTGGAAGCGACCCGGATCATTCGCGAACGCCAGCAGGAAAAATCCCGTTATCCCACTTACCACCACCAGATCATCATCGTGGCCATGACGGCCAGCGCGATGCCCGGCGACCGGGACAAGTGCATTTCGTCGGGCATGGATGATTACCTTGCGAAACCGGTTCGCCCCGAAGACATTCGTTCCGTCGTGGAACGCTGGGCCTCGGCCGCGAAGGCAAACGCTCCCACGGCGTCGCAGACGGAAACCGCGACTTCCGATACCGAATTTCAAATGCAAACACCACCCGTGGACATGGAGCGGCTGCTTGATTTTTCCGACGGAAGCGCGGACAACCTGCGCGAGCTGATCGCGCTCTACTTGAAACAGACCGCGGAACAATTGGAGCAGCTCGCTGCGGCGGCCCAGGCCGGCTCCGCGCCGGAAGTGCGGCGGCTGGCGCATAGCTGCGCCGGCGCCAGCTCGACTTGCGGCATGACCCGCATTGTTCCCCTGCTGCGCGAAATGGAGCGGCAGGGCGAGGAAAAGAAACTCGTCAACGTCGTGGAACTTTGCCGCCAGGCTCGGATTGAGTTTGATTGCATCCGCGAATTCCTGGCTGCCCATCTCGCCAAAATACCCCCGCTGGTAGGCCGGCCGTGATCATGAAGATACTGATTATCGAGGACGATCAAATCGTAGCGAACATCTATCGGAACAAGTTCGCCCTCGACGGGTTTGAGGCGGAAACAGCGCCGAATGGAGAGGTCGGGCTGGAATTGGTTCATAGCTTTCGCCCCCACGCCATTTTGCTGGATTTGGTTCTGCCAAAGTTATCCGGTTTGGAGGTCATCCGCAAAATTCGCGAGGACAAGGAATTCGAGAAAACGCCGATCATCGTCTTTTCCAACACCTACCTGTCCCAGATGGTGCAGGACGCGTGGAAAGCCGGGGCCACCAAGTGCCTTTCTAAATCCAGCAGCACACCGCGCACGGTGATCGAGGTCGTGCGAAGCGCGCTCAAGCCCGCGGGCAAGCCTGCCCCGGCGACGAAAACCGCGCATCCCGGGTTTCAACCGATCAGCGAGGAGGGTGACCAGGAATTCCAGGAGCGATTGCGGGCGGACTTTGTGGTGGATTTGCCCAACACATTGGTCGCGCTGCGAACGATTCTCCAGGCGCTGAGCCGGGCCGAAAATGAAGCGGCGCGAGTCAAGCACATCCAGGACCTGTATCGCCAGGCGCATTCGCTCAGCAGCAACGCGGGAATTGTAGGCGCGGCGGATATCTCATTGATGGCCGACGCCGTGGAAGCCCTGCTCAAGGAACTTCAGGACAAGCCCAAAAGCATCAACGTGTCGACCCTGCGCACGACGGCTTCCGCAGTCGATTTCATGGCTGTGCTGTTCGAAAACGTGTCGTCGCCCTCGCAGCACCTTCCCCCGGCGGAAGTGCTGGTGGTGGACGATGAGGCCATTTCGCGTCGCGCCATCACCTTCGCGCTGGAAAAGGCGCAAATGAAATCCCTCGCCGTGGAGGACCCGGTGAAAGCCGTGGATCTTTTGACGCAAAAAAAATTCGATCTGATTTTCCTCGATGTCGACATGCCGAACATGAGCGGTTTCGAGTTGTGCACGAAAATCCGCACGCTGCCGCAATATGCCAGGACGCCGGTTGTGTTCGTCACCGGGCTGAACGACCTCGAAAGCCGCGCCAATTCGACCATGAGCGGCGGAAATGATTTCATTGCCAAACCGTTCCTGTTCATCGAGCTGACCTTGAAGGCGCTCATGCTGGTGCTGCGCAGCCGGTTGTTACCGGGGAAGAAGTAATTCTCCGCTTGTTGGGTCGATTTCAAAGCTCCAAGCGTCCAAGCACCAAGCTCCAGAGAAACTTCAAGCACCAAACATCAAATAATGTTTTGGAGCTTGAACATTGGCGCTTCCCTGGAGCTTGGATGTTGGTGCTTGGACCTTTTTGACTTTCCCCCGCCCTCCCGCTAATCTGGTTTCATGGATCCACTCCACGCTCCGTGGCGTATCGAATACATCCTGTCGCCGAAACCCGCGCAGGATGAAAGTCTCTTTACGCGGATAGCCCAATCGAACGATGACGAGGCGAATTACGTCATCGCGCGCGATCGGACGTGCTTTGCCTTGCTCAATAAATATCCCTACACCGGCGGCCATCTGATGGTCGTGCCTTACAAGCAAACTCCCGACTTGAACGGGCTCACGCCGGAGGAATTGCAGGATATGATGGTCCTCCTGCGCCGTTGCCAGAACGCCCTGGCGCGAGTGATGAAGCCGGACGGTTACAACATCGGCGTCAACCTCGGCAAATGCGCGGGCGCGGGCATCCTCGAGCATTTGCACATCCACATCGTGCCGCGCTGGAACGGCGATACCAATTTCATGCCGGTCATCGCGGGCACGGGCGTTGTGCCGCAGGCGTTGTCGGAATTGGCGGAGCAATTGCGCGCCGCGCTCGCCCAATGATTTCATCTCCGGATTTTTGATTCTCATGGCTACCGAAACACTCCATTTTGAAAACGCGCGCGTCGCGCAGCAACTTTTTAACAACGAACCGCGCAATCTCCAGGCGCTCGAACAGCAACTCGGCGTCAAAGCCACTTCGCGCGAGGGTTGGATCAAGCTCGAAGGCGACGCCGATGCGCTCGAACGCGCGAAACATTTGTTCCTGTCGCTCGAGGGTTCGTTAAAAGCCGGCTCGCCGATTCGCAACCGCGAATTCACCCACGCCTTGAACATCGTGAAAAACGAGGGTGTTTCGACGCTCAAGGACATCATGGGCGATCGCATCACGACCTCGGAAAAAAAGGGCGGCGTGACGGCGAAAACCGTGGGCCAGAAAAAATATCTCGATGCCATCCGCACGCATGACGTGACTTTCGGCATCGGGCCCGCGGGCACCGGCAAAACCTATCTTGCCGTGGCCACCGCGCTGGCGGCGTTGCGCGAGGGCAAAGTTTCGCGGATTATTTTGACGCGCCCCGCCGTGGAAGCCGGGGAGGCGCTTGGATTTTTGCCGGGCGATCTTTACGAAAAAATCATGCCGTATTTGCGCCCCTTGCACGACGCGCTGCATGACATGTTGCCCGCGGAAGAAGTGCAGAAGAACATGGAGCGCGGGGTGATTGAAATTGCGCCGCTGGCCTACATGCGCGGCCGCACGTTGAATCACGCGTTCATCATTCTTGATGAAGCGCAGAATTCCACGATGGAACAGATGTTCATGTTCCTGACGCGGCTCGGCGCCAGTTCGAAGGCGGTGATCACCGGCGATGAAACGCAGATCGATTTGCCGCAGCACAAACAATCCGGCCTGCTCGAAGCGCATCGCGTGTTGAAACAGGTGGAAGGCATTGCCGTGGTGGAATTTTCCAAGCGCGATGTCGTGCGGCATCCGCTGGTGCAGCGGATCATTGCGGCGTACGAGGAGCATCGCAAAATCAGCCGTCCGGGAGAACGTGCTTGAGCGGCAGCCTGGCCATCGCAAACCGCCAGAGCACCGTTTCGCTCAACACACGGCTGCTGCGCGGCATCACCAAAGCGCTGCTGACGGAATTGCTGAAGCTTGAGGATTTCGATCTTTCGCTCATCATCGTGCGCGCTTCGGAAATGGCGCAAATCAACCAAACGTTCCTCCAGCACGATGGCTCCACGGATGTCATCACCTTTGACTACACTGAAACCGCAACACGCAACACGCAACACGCAACACGTGTCCTCCACGGCGAAATTTTCATCTGCATCGACGACGCGAAAGCGCAGGCGAAGGAATTTCGCACCTCGTGGCAAAGCGAGTTGACGCGCTATGTGGTTCACGGCGTGTTACATCTGCGCGGCTACGATGACATCCGCGCCGCCGACCGGGGAAAAATGAAGCGCGAGGAGAATCGTTTGGTGAAGGAAATGGCCCGCCTGTTTCCCTTGAAGGAACTGAGACGCAGACCTAGACTTGGCGCGTGAAGAAAAGCCTGTTAGCCCGCTGGCGCGCGAATTTTTTCGCCGGCCTCGCCGTGGTGATGCCCGGCATCATCTCCGTCGGCGCGCTCGTGTGGATCTTCGGCACCGTTGCCGCTTTCACCGACACGCTGCTCTTTTTTCTTCCGCACCACCTCACCCATCAGGACCATGGCGCGGGCAAAATGTGGTGGTATTGGAGCCTCGCGGCGTTCGTGCTGGCGATCATTCTCGTGTGCCTGGTGGGATTGGCGGCTCGAAATTATTTTGGCAAGAAACTGATCGAATGGGCGGACACAGCGTTGCGGCACATCCCGCTGTTGAATAAAATTTACGGCGCGACGAAGCAGGTCAACGACGCGCTGGTCACGGGCAATAAGAATTCCTTCAAAACGGTGGTGCTCATCCAATTTCCGCATCCCGGCTCCTACTCACTGGGATTTTTGACGAGCGAAGACGCGGAAATTCGCCTCAATCCGAATGAAAAAATGGTGTGCGTGTTTGTGCCGACCACGCCAAATCCGACCGCCGGTTTCCTGATGCTCGTGCCGGAGGATAAAGTCACGCGCTTGAAAATGTCCGTGGCCGATGGGCTCAAATACATCATCAGCCTGGGTGCCATCGCGCCCGAAGCGTTCGTGCCGAAAGCCTGATGCAGACGAGCGAACGCGCCCACGGATTGATACTCCGCACGCGGCCCCTGACGGAGACGAGCCTGATTGTGAATTGGCTGACGCCGGATTTCGGCCGCGTCAGCACTGTGGCCAAGGGAGCGCGCCGCACCAAATCACCCTTTCGCGGCAAACTGGATTTATTTTACGAGGCGGATTTCAGTTTTCAACGCAGCCGGCGCTCCGAGTTGCACACGCTGCGCGAGGTGCTGTTGCGCGAAACGAATTCGGTGCTTCGGACGGAACTGGGATATCTCCAACAGGCATCTTACGGTGCGACGCTGATCGAGCAGACGACGGAAACACAAACGCAGCTGCCGGAGATTTACGAATTGTTTCGCGGATTCATTCACACCCTGCCAAAACAACCGCCGAAGCCGCGCACGGTGTTGGCCTTCGAATTCAAGTTATTGCAAATTCTCGGCCTCGCGCCGGATCTCGATGAAACCCGACTTTCGCCCGAAGCACGAACGTTGGTGAATGCGCTGACGGAAACCGATTGGGAGGGATTGTCCGCGTTACGCGCAACTGCCGCACAGGCCAATGCCATCAAACAATTCCTGCACGGTTTTTTGATTTATCATTTGGGGAGGATTCCGAAAGGGCGAGAACAGGCGGTGGAACTGAATACATAACATCAAAAAACCGGGATGGATCCACAACCCCAAAAGGGGTTGCATCATTCAGCCCAAGGTTGCGACGAAGGAGCTACCTTGGGTGTGTGCCATGAAAATCCGCAACCCTGAAAGTGGTTGCGCCTGGCTGGCCGTTCGCGGCGCGCACCCGGTGACATGCCCTGCGAGCTCACACCGAAACAACCGCTTCTTTCGGCTCCGGCTCAACCCACTTCCCGTGTTCGCGGATCAAATCGACGAGGCGCTCGACGGCTTCGGCTTCGGGGATGTTGAATTTGATCGGCGTCTTGCCGACGTAGAGATTGATTTTTCCCGGCGCCCCGCCCACGTAACCGAAATCCGCATCCGCCATTTCGCCCGGGCCGTTCACGATGCAGCCCATGATGGCGATCTTCACGCCTTTGAGATGCTCGGTGCGCGTCTTGATGCGCGCCGTGACGGTCTGGAGATTGAACAACGTGCGCCCGCAGGACGGGCACGCCACGTAATCCGTCTTGAATGAACGGCAGCCGGCGGCTTGAAGAATATTATATGCCAATCGCAACGACATGCCGGCGCCGGATTCGCCGCGAACCAGAATGGCATCGCCAATTCCATCCGCCAGCAACGCGCCAATGACCACCGAGGCGCGCAGCAGCGCGATTTTCGGCTCCAGCGCCATCGTTTCAAAATGCAGGCAATCCTTCAGCAAAATCGGATTGTTGCGTCCGAGACGTTTCAGCTTCGCGGCCAGCAAACGGAACGCGGTGATCGCCGGCAGATTCACACCGTCCTTGACGGTAACCAATTGCGTGTCGCAATTGATCTCGAAATCCTGCGTGGGATCGATTTCAAAAATGTTCAGGTCTTCGTAAACCGCTTCCGGTTTTACGTCGTCCTTCGGGCGGATTTTCGGCGCCACTTTGTCCCACGTGCCGCGCGTGACTACGACGCGGATGAGTTGCTCGCCGCCGCATTTCGCGTTGTCGTTCAACGCGATTTCCGGCGTACGACGACGCTCGAAATGAAACGGATCAAAAGGGAATGTGGGAGCCGATGTGAGGCTCTGAATTCCTTCCTTAAGTTTGAGACTCCTTGCGTCGTCTCCTACAGTCAGAATTGGAATCTGCATCAACAAATCGTTGCAGACTTCGATTTCGCGCGGGGAATCCTCCGTGAGCGAAACGCGGATAGTGTCGCCCAAACCATCACAGAGCAGCGAGCCGATGCCGATGGCGGATTTGATGCGGCCATCCTCACCCTCGCCCGCTTCGGTGACACCGAGGTGAATCGGATAATTCCAGTCCGGCCCTTCCTGTGCGAGACGCGCCACGAGCAAGCGGTAGCACTCGATCATCACCTTCGGGTTGGATGATTTCATCGAGAACTTGAAATTGTGGAAATCGTTTTTGCGCGCGATGCGGGCAAATTCCAGCGCGCTCTCCACCATGCCCAGCGGCGTGTCGCCGTAGCGGTTCATGATGCGGTCGCTCAGCGAACCGTGGTTGGTGCCAATGCGAATGGCGCGATTCAACCGTTTGCTTTCCAGCACGAGCGGCGTGAATTTTTCCTCAATGCGCTTCAACTCCGCCGTGTATTGGTCGTCCGTGTATTCCTTGGTCGCGAATTTTTTCGAATCCGCGTAATTGCCCGGGTTCACGCGCACGACTTCGACCCACTTGACCGCTTCCATCGCGGCCTCGGGTTTGAAATGAATGTCCGCAACTATCGGCACCGTGCAGCCGCGCTTGCGCAATTCGATCACGATGTTCTGCAAATTCGCCGCGTCCTTCACCGTCGGCGCTGTGATGCGCACGATCTGGCAGCCCACGGCCACGAGTTCCAGCGTCTGCTTTACGCATTCGGCGGTGTCCATCGTGTCGCACGTCAACATGGACTGCACGACGACGGGATGATCTCCGCCCACAATGACCCCGCCATTCTTCGGATCGCCGATGACAATCTCGCGGGTTTTTCTGCGTTTAAAGAGGTAGGGAGATTCGCAGTAATGCATAGTTACCGAGGCGCGGCGGGGGCGGGCTGTGCCGGCGAATTCTGGGGTTCTTCAATTTGAGTCCGGTTTTGAAACATCGCACGGATAAGCGGGAACCGTTTAAAGTCCGCAGCCGTGACATAAATCATGAAGCAGATCAAGAGCAGCGCAAAGGCTGTGGTGACATATTCCACGACCTTTTGACTGAGCGGCCGTCGGCGGATTTTTTCCAAAATCGCCATCATCACGTGACCGCCATCGAGGACGGGGATGGGAAGCAGATTAATGATGGCCAGATTGATATTGAGCAGCACCAGGAAGCTCAGGGCCAGCCGATAATCCTGATAAACCTGCGCCGCCAGAATGGACAAGATCCCCACGGGTCCACTGAGGTCCTTGACTTTTACCCCGGTTTTTTTGCTGTGAATCAATGCCGAGATGGTGCCGAACGTCTTCTGCGTGACATCTTTGACCTGGGCCCACGGCGTAGGGTGTTTCACTTCATACACGCCCGGACTAAAGGAGATGCCAATGCGAGGCTGTTTCGTATCCGGATCATAAACCGGCGTGATGGTGACCGAACGCTTTTCACCTTTGCGCGTGAAGGTGATAACGCAAGGGGTGCCCACCGAGTTTGAAACCACTTCAATCATGCGTTCCCGGCTGGGCGTGGAAATTCCATTGACCGCAAGAATGGTATCGCCCTTCTTCAAATCCACTTTCGCGGCCGGCAAACCAGATTCCACGGAGCCGACGACCGGATGTTCCAAGGAATCCAAATTGAGCAATTTGCCCAACGGGCTGGGCTGCGTGGCAAGATAATAGGTGTTGGATTCTTGTCCGCGGGAAATCATCACAGGCACCACATTGGTCTGCGCCGTCACGGTCGCAAACGTAATATCCTGCCAGGATTCGATCGGATGATTGTCGACCATGAGAATCCGGTCGCCTTCCTTGATGCCCATTTGCGCTTCGGGCGAATGGGCGTCCACCTCGCCAATGATGGGCGGATCCACAAGCGTGGGCAGGCCGACGAAATAAATGAAGCTGGCAATGGCGAACGCAAAAACGACATTCATGAACGGTCCCGCAACGGCCACCAATATTTTGTGCAGGGGTGGCGCGGGAGGAACCTGCGCGTCGGAATGGCCCTCGAGCGCTTCGGAAGTGATCATTTGCGGCAATTTAACGAAACCGCCCGCCGGAATCCAACGAATGGAATAAACAATGCCATTGCGTTTCCAACTAAACATTTTGGGTCCCATGCCAATGGCAAATTCCTCGACTTTCATGCCGAGTTTCAAGGCGACCCAATAGTGCCCCAGTTCGTGCAGGAAAATTGCCGCGCCAAAGAGGAACACGACGGCGCAAACGATGTAAATGATGCTAAAAATACTCATTAATTCTTACCGGCAATCCGGTGGTGGCAGAAGTGTAACCGAGAAACGGGCGGCTGACAATGTCAGTGTGGCTGGCCCTCCCGGCGCGCCCAGGCGTCGGCTTCGAGGATTTGTTCGAGGGTGGGATGGGCGACGACTTTATGGGCGTCCATCGTCCGCCGGACTGTTTCCGTGATCCCCAAAAAACTCAGTTTCCGATTCACAAACGCTTCGACCGCGACTTCATTGGCCGCGTTCAAAACGGCAGGCAACGTGCCGCCGACCTCCCCTGCCCTGCGCGCCAAGGCCAGCGCCGGGAACCGCTCGACATCCGGTTCCTCGAACGTGAGGCTGCCAAGTTTCGCGAGGCTGGTCTGCACGCGATCGCTCTTCGCCCGTTCCGGATACGTGAGCGCGTATTGGATCGGCAGGCACATGTCCGGCGTGGACAACTGCGCGAGCATGGAGCCATCCACGAATTCCACCATGGAATGCACCACGCTTTGCGGGTGAACAACCACGTCGACGCGCGCCATTTCAATATCGAACAGCCAGCGGGCTTCGATCATTTCGAGCGCTTTGTTGAACAGTGTCGCGGAATCGATGGTGATTTTCCGGCCCATGACCCACGAGGGATGTTTCAGAGCCTGCTCGACGGTAATGCCGGCAAAATCCGCTTTGGGCGTTTTGCGGAAGGGTCCGCCGGAGGCGGTGAGCCAAAGTTTGCGGACGGATTCGGGCGGCTTGCCGTCGAGACATTGAAAAATCGCGGAGTGTTCGCTATCGACCGCTAGCACGCGCACGCCGAATTTGCGCGCCTCGCTCATGACAATCTCACCGGCCATGACGAGAATTTCCTTGGAAGCGACGGCGATGTCCTTGCCCGCGCGAATTGCCGCCAACGCCGGTTGCAGACCGGCGGTGCCGACGATGGCAATCAAAACAATGTCCGCCGCCGGCATCGTCGCGAGTTTAAGAAGGCCGTCGTTGCCCGAAAACACTTCGGCCGTTGTGCCCAGAATATTTTGCAACTCCTTCGCCTTGGCGGGATCAGTGATTGAAACAGCGGCAGGTTTGTGTTTGCGCGTCTGTTCGATCAACAAATCCAGGTTGTTGCCAGCCGCCAATCCAATCAAACGCACCTGATCCGGCAAATCGTCAGCGACTTTGATGGTGCTGGTGCCGATGGAACCCGTAGAGCCGAGTAGAACAACGTTCTTCATTCAATTTACGATATACGATATACGATTTACGCGCGTGTTTAGGCACGAGCAGTTTTGGCGGAAGCTACGATTATTGCGAGTATCTCGTTAGCTTCTTTCATCAAGCCGGTTAGACGAGAAGATTTGATGATAGCGTTGTCCACAAGCAACTCCATCCAAAACAATGATTCATCACACTCTTCCTCCACGATACGCAATATATTTATGAAGTCGGCGGTCGATTTCGCGCGACATACAGCGCGATAATTTGCCCCCACAGATGTTCCACTGCGCAACAATTGTTTTCCCAAAGTTTGAGCCACCCAATTATTCGGCAGGGCGGAACAGAGCTTCACAACGCGTTTTGCATATTCTTTAGTCCGCCGCCGCATTTCTTCGCGTGTCATAGAGCAGATGATCGTGTTTTCGTCCGCAGCGCGTATATCGTAAATTGCTCAGGGGTGCGTCAGAACATGACGTAAATAGAGATACATGATCGGCGCATTGAAAAGCAAACTGTCGAGCAAGTCGAGGATGCCGCCGATGCCAGGAAAAAAGTTGCCGGAATCTTTCACTCCCGCTTCGCGCTTAAACAGCGATTCAATCAAGTCGCCCACGACCGCACACACGCTAAGAATCACGCCCAGAATCATTGCGTGAACCAGCGTCATGCCGAGGAGCTTGTCCCGAAAAATATAAGCGAAGAGCACGCTCGCCCCGGTGGAGACAGCGATCGCGCCGCCAAATCCTTCCCACGTTTTGCCGGGACTGATGCGCGGAATCATTTTGTGTTTTCCAATGAGCGATCCCACCGCATACGCGCCGCTGTCGCTGAATTTCGTCACGAGTATGAAATAGAGGACGTAATATTTGCCGTTGTTTTCGAGGCCGTGAAAAAAATTGATCTTCTGAATGAAATTCAGCAGCCACGCCACATACATCAATCCAAACAAAGTGACCGAGATCGCGACAATGCCCGCGGTGTTGCTCTTCGAAAAAAATTGGCGCAGGCACAACCCGAGCACGAACAAAATAAGAAAGCTCGTTTCGAAGTCATTCACGCGCGCTGGCGAGCCCTGCATTCCAATGTGGCCGGTCAGTTCCAAAAAGGTGCCGATGATCAGCAGCGCGCCGCCGAGAATCCCCCAATAACTGAAACAAACCAGGTCGCGTTTCCCCGCGATGCCATAAAATTCGGTCAAGCCGGAGATCACCAGGAACACCATCACCACCAGAAACGAATAATCCGAGATCGCCTGATGGCCGCAGAACAGCGCGGTGAGAATAATCGTCCACAAAATCACCGTGCTCAGCAGCCGGCGCAGGAATGTCTTCAGCTTCGAGGAGGGCTGCGGCGAGGGTATGGGTGCTTCAGGCATGCGATTTATAAATGACTGTCAATCTCCCAAACTGGTGCCGACGCGGCGCGCGCTTTCCGTCCACGGATGGTCCGCGGGCACCTGCTTCAATTTGCCCGCCACCTCGGCGATCGGAATCGGTTTGGTCATGTCGCCGCGCGAGGCGACCATCACGCCAAACACTTTGTCATTGATCAACTCGACCGCCATCGTGCCCAAGCGCGTGGCGAGCAGGCGGTCCGCGGCCGAAGGCGTGCCGCCGCGTTGCACATAACCGAGAATGGAAACGCGCGCTTCGAGATGCGTTAACTCTTCAAGCTGCTTCGAGAGCCTCAGGGTGTTGCCGGAATGCCGCGCCGTCAGCACGGTCAATTCCGTTTTGGCGCGTTGCTTTTCCGTTTTGGTCTTGGCGTTTTCCTTGCGCTTGGCCGCGGTGGCAAAAGCGGCCGCGTCGTCCTTGGACATCGCGCCTTCCGCGACGGCCACAATGCTGAAATTCGTCCCATGCTTGCTGCGCAACCGGATGGCCGACGCAATGGCGCTCACGTCATAAGGAATTTCCGGGATCAAAATCACGTCCGCGCCGCCGGCAATTCCCGCGCCCAGCGTCAACCACCCCGCGCGATGGCCCATGACCTCCGCGATGATGATGCGATGATGGCTGTGCGCCGTGCTGTGCAAACGATCGATGGCCTCCGTCGCAATTCCCAGCGCGGTGTCAAAACCAATCGTGGCGTCGGTCTGGGCCACATCGTTGTCGATAGTCTTGGGCAAAGTGATGATATTGAGGCCTTTTTCGACGAGCCGCAGCGCGTTTTTGTGCGTGCCGCCGCCGCCGATGCAGACGAGCGCATCGAGTTTTTCTTTTTGGTAATTGCGAACAATGACCTCGGTCATGTCCACCATCTGCCCGTCCACTTCCATGCGGTGGGGCTTGTCGCGCCCGGTGCCCAGGATGGTGCCGCCGATGGTCAAAATTCCGGACAAGGCGCGCTTATCGAGCTTGAATTTAAGATTTTCGGCGAGGCCGCGAAAGCCGTCGCGGTATCCGATCACCTCCATATTATCATCCAACGCCGCCTTGCCGACGCCCCGAATGGCGGCGTTCAGTCCGGGACTGTCGCCGCCTGCCGTGATAATGCCGATGCGTTTTGCCATGTCTGCAATTTACGATTTACGATTTACGATTTACGAGCGAAATATTTTGGACAAAGCGCGTCCACGAACGAAATGCGCGGCCCCCACTTTCATTAATACCCTGCTTTTAGCCGAAACAATTTAGACGAAAAACCGCAGATGGACGCAGATAAAGTCCAAAAGCGGGTATCCCCTTCGGTTTTCACCTACCATTTGGCGAACGCAGTTCATACGAGGTAAAACTTTGGTTTTCTCCCGGTTGCATCTGCGTTCATCTGCGTTCATCTGCGGTTACAGTGAATCGTGCCGGTTTAGCTGGGTGTTAATGAAATGCGGGAACAGATTAAACGACGTGCCTGTCCTGCGATGTGGGTGTCAATCGCAAATCGTCACTTTCAAAGCCCGCCAAACCGCCGGTGCCGCCGCGTGTATTCCTCCAGCGCTTCAAAAAATTGCGGCTTGCGGAAATCCGGCCAGAACGTTGGCGTCACCAGCAATTCCGTGTAGGAAATCTGCCAGAGCAGGAAATTGCTGATGCGCATTTCGCCGCTGGTGCGGATCAACAAATCCGGGTCCGGCACATTGCGCGTCCAAAGATGTTCGGAGATGACTTTCTCGTTGATATCAGCGTGATCCAGTTTTCCCAGCTTCACCTTTTCCGCGATGTTGCGCACGGCTTCGACAATCTCAATGCGGCTGCCGTAGCTGAGCGCCATCACCAGCGTAAGGCCGTTATTGCGTGAAAGCGTGGCGATGGATTTTTTAAGGTGTTCCTGCACATTTTCCGGCAGGCGATAAATCTGGCCGATGACTTCCAGGCGGACATTGTTTTTGTTCAGCTCGGGCGTCTCGGATTTCAGGTAGTGAACGAGATATTTCATCAGCGCGTCCACCTCGTCCTTGGGCCGGTTCCAATTCTCCGCCGAAAATGCGTAGAGCGTCAGATATTTGATGCCCAGTTCGCCCGCGGTCCGAATGATGACCCGCGCCGACTCCGCGCCCGCGCGATGCCCTTCCACGCGTGGCAGATGACGCTGCTTGGCCCACCGGCCGTTGCCGTCCATGATCACGGCCACGTGCTTCGGCAGGTTGGCCTTGGCTTCAGCGGAAAGATGTGCGGCTGGTCCACTCATGTTTTCTCAGGTTACGCAGCAGGCTGCACGGTGGCAAGGTGAAGCGCCTTGCTTAATCCGGAACAAATCGACTGAATTTGGCGATCGCACGCCCCACGCGACCGATTTATTTTTTGTTGATGAGGTACAATTCCGCAACGCGTCGGGTATTTTTCGGCTTGCAACGTTTCCGCCTTTTACAAAAATCCCCCCATCCCAAACTCAGAGGAATCAATGCCTATGACCAAATTAAATTATTTGTCTCTCACGTTGGTGTTGTGCGTGTTCTCACTCTTCAATTCCCTGCCGCTTACCGCTCGCGCCCAGGGCACCGCATTTACGTATCAAGGCCGATTGAATGATGGCGGAACGGCGGCGAACGGCAATTATGATTTCAGTTTTCGACTCGCTACCGATCCACTGGCGAACAACTACGTGGGCGGTGCTGTGACCACCAACGGCGTGCTCCTCTCCAACGGGCTCTTCACCGTTTCAATCGATTTCGGCGCCGGCTTGTTCGTGGGAAGCAATTACTGGCTGGAAGTGGATGCGCGCACGAACGGCGCATCGACCTTCACCGCACTCTCGCCACGTCAGCCTGTCACGCCCGCCCCTTACGCCATCATGGCCAATAGCGCCAGCAATCTCCTCGGGAATCTCCCGGCGGCGCAACTCAGCGGCACGCTGGCCAATGGCAATCTTCCCGCCAGCCCCACATTTTCGGGCAGTGTCACGGCCACTTCGTTCTCCGGCAATGGCGCCAATGTGTCCAGCGTGAATGCGCTCGCCTTGAACGGATTGAACGCGACGAACTTTTGGCAGCTCGGCGGAAACAATGTGGCCGGCGGGCAATTCCTGGGCACCACGAACAATCAAGCGTTGGAATTGCGGGTCAACGCACAGCGTGCCGTCCTGATTGCACCGAGCACCACCGATGCGCCTAATATCATTGGGGGCGCGCCGGTGAATACAGTCGATGCGGGCACCAAGGGCGCGGTGATTGCCGGCGGCGGCACGACGAATTTTCTCGGATCTTCCTCTTCGAATCGTATCTCCTCGGATTTCAGCGCGATAGTTGGCGGCAGCGGGAACTGGATTCAACCGGGGTCGGACCACGCTCTTATTGGCAGCGGTTGGGGCAACACGGTGGGTAACGCCTCATACCAATCTGCTATCGTTGGTGGTGAAAGCAATTCGGTCGCCGGGACCTACGCGGTTCTCGGAGGCGGCCTCGCCAACTCAATTCAGGCCGGTGGCGCCGGTGGGTTCCTCGGCGGCGGCCTCGACAACGTGCTCGCTGGCAATTTGTCAGCCCTGGTAGGCGGCTATAGCAACGCCAATTACTCCGCGAACTCATTCATTGGCGGCGGTTATAACAACGTCATTCAGCCGGGCAATGCCGCGACCATTGCGGGAGGCTATCAAAACCTCATTGAAAGCAATTCCTTCGAAGCGACCATCGCCGGCGGCTGGACGAATGTCATCGGCACCAACGCATACCAGGCAACCATCGGCGGCGGCGAAGGCAACTTCATTACCAACAACGCCGACCACGCCACCATCGCCGGCGGCAATCACAATAGAGTTGGCGGTTATGAATCCACCATCGCAGGCGGTTATTACAATCAAATTAACGCCCAGGACTCCACTATCGGCGGCGGAGATCTGAACATCATCAATCCAGGCGCCAATCAATCGTACATCGGCGGCGGTGTCTTAAATACCAACAACAGCCCCCTGGCTGCGATTGGCGGCGGACAGTACAACACGGTCGGCGGCGCGGCGGCGGCCATTCCGGGCGGTTCCAACAACGTGGCAAACGGAAATTTCAGCTTCGCCGCCGGCCAGCGCGCCAAGGCCACCAATGACGGCGCCTTTGTCTGGGCGGATACGCAATCGGCCGATTTTACTTCCACCAATGCTGACTCCTTCAATGTGCGCGCTCGCGGCGGTGTTCGCTTTGCCACCAGCGGCGGTGGGATGACCGTGGATAACGCCACGGTGGTCGTGAACAATAATTCAACCTCCGTAACTGTGAACGGCTCCTTCAAAGGCGACGGCAGTGGATTGACTAACGTCTGGCAACTGGGCGGCAACAACGTGGCGTCCGGCCAATTCATTGGCAGCGTCAACAACCAACCGGTCGAAATCTGGGCCAACAATGCTCGCGTCTTTCGGCTGGAACCGGCGGTCGGTGTTAATGGCGTGCCGAATATCATCGGCGGCTTGTCGCACAACGGCGTCCTCAACTCCGGTATTGGCGTCGTCATTGCGGGCGGTGATTACAACAATGCCAGCAACAATTTCGCAACCATTAGCGGCGGGTCTATTAACGGGGCGAGCGGCGGATACGCGACGGTGGCAGGTGGCTATCAAAATTACGCAACCAACATTTACGCCGTGGTCAGCGGCGGCGCGATCAATGCCGCGGCAGGTTTCGCGGCGACGGTAGGCGGGGGTGCGGAAAACAACGCTCTTGCCAATTACACTACCGCCGGCGGCGGCTATGGAAACCTCGCCACTGGAAATGGATCAACCATTGGTGGTGGCGGCTATGATGGCGGAAATTTTGAAGGAAATATTGCCAGCGGAGCAGCGACGACCATCGGGGGCGGAATGGCAAATCAAGCTACCTTCACCTACGCTACCGTGGGCGGCGGATTCACCAACACTGCCACCGGAACGGCGTCCACAATTGCGGGTGGGACTCACAATACGGTCAACGGTAGTGATGCGTTTATTGGCGGCGGCACCAACAATGTTATCGCCGCCAGCGCGGCTCGCGGCACTATCGGCGGTGGTCTGAGCAACACCGTTAATAACGTCTCAGGAACCGTGGCGGGTGGCGAACAGAACCGCGCTAACAATACCTACGATACCGTCGGTGGCGGATTGCAAAACACAGCCAGCGGATCCGTTAGTGTGGTCGCCGGCGGCTTGACCAACACAGCCAGCGGTAATGGCGCGGCGATCCTCGGCGGGGCGGACAATCTCGCCAGCGGGGCGGGGTCTGCTATTGGCGGCGGCCAAAACAACAAGGCCACCAACACCTACGCCACGGTCGCCGGCGGGCTCAATGTTATTGCCGGCGGAGCGTACAGTTTCGCTGCCGGCCTGGACGCTCAAGCGCTCCATCAAGGCGCTTTCGTATGGGCGGACTCGCAGGTAGCCACTTTCGCCTCCACGGCGCCCAATCAATTTCTCGTTCGCGCCCAGGGTGGTGTCGGCATCAATACCGCGTCGATCATCGAAAATGATTTGTGCGTGAATACCAATACTTACCTCTTCTCTCACACCCTGTATTTGCGGGGCGAGACCGGCTCGGATCATAATCATGGACTGGCGTATTGCGGCGCCACCGCGACGAACTTTGCGCCTACCGTGCTGCCCGATGGCCCGGTGCTTTGGGGTTACGGCGGGGGCGCGCTCGGCGGAATGAATCCCAACGCACACTCAGTTCTGACCTGGGACAATATCGGGGTGTCCATCAGTTCCACCGCAGCCAGCCAGAATTCAGAACCGGAGTTGACGGTCACCAGCCCGCGCCAGGGTGACTTTTCGGTTCCCGTGGTGTCGGTGCACAATAACTATGCGCAAAACATCCTCGCGGCCGCGCCGGCATTGCGGGTGGTCAACGACGGCAACTCTCTGGATGGCGCTTTGAGTGTTTCAACCCAGGGCACCGGCTTGATCGCTGAATTTGGCAATGCCCATAGCTTCGTCGTGACGATCGCCACGAACGGGACGGTTTTCGCCAACGGCATCGCTCTGACCAGCGACCGCAATGCCAAGGAGAACTTCACTGGCATCGACGCCCAATCGATTCTGGAAAAAGTCATCGCGCTGCCGTTGTCGCAATGGAATTACAAAAATGACGACGCGGCCCAAAAACACATTGGCCCCATGGCACAGGATTTTCACGCTGCATTCCAATTGGACGGCGCGGATGACAAACACATCTCGGTGGTCGACGAAGGCGGTGTAGCCCTCGCCGCCATTCAGGGCCTGAATCAAAAATTGGACCAGAAAGATACTGAAATCGAAAAACTCAAAGCGCAAAATGATTCGTTAGCGAAGCGGCTCGCGGCGCTCGAAGCGATGGTGACGGGGGAGAAAAAGTTGAACCGTTAAATTAGTTAAATCGTTAAGTGGGTTAAATGAGTGGGCACCGAGAGCCGCTCCCCCTCGTTTAACTTATTTAACTCACCTAACCTATTTAACGACTAAACAAAAATCGTCTGCTCGCGCCCCGGCCCGACGGACGCAATGAACAACTTCGCCTCGCTCAACTCGGCGATGGCCTTCAAATACTCACGGCATTTCGGCGGCAATTGCTTCCACGAACGCGCCTTGTCCGTCGGCGTGAGCCAACCGGGGAATTCCGCGTAGACCGGCTCACAACGCGCCAGCACTTCCACGTCGTTCGGCATGTAATCGTATTTCTTTTTGCCGTCGCGATAGCCGATGCAAACCTTGATCGTCTCCACCGTGTCCAGGCCGTCGATGTTCGTGACCGCGAGATCATCGATGCCGTTGACCATCGTCGCATGGCGAGTGGCCACCGAATCAAACCAACCGCAGCGCCGCGCGCGTCCAGTGGTCGCGCCGAATTCACGGCCCATCGCGTGCAGCATGTCGGCAATCTCCGCGTTCTCCGTCGGCAACGGCCCTTCGCCCACGCGGGTGGTGTAGGCTTTCAACACGCCCACCACGCGATCCATGCGGTTCGGCGCAACACCCGAGCCCGTGCAAGCGCCGCCCGAGGTGGTGTTCGAGGACGTCACGTACGGATACGTGCCGTGATCGATGTCGAGAAACGTGCCTTGCGCGCCTTCGAACAAAATATCATCGCCACGGCGCACCGCCCGATGCAGAAACGTCACCGTATTCGTGACGAACGGCCTCAAATAATCGCCCGCTTCACGGTACGCCTTGTAAACTTCCTTGAACGAAAGCGGCTTGGCACCGAAGGCCTTCAGCACTTCGTTATTTTCTTTGATTTTGGTGGCGAGTTTCTGTTCGAACCGCTCGGCATTGATCAAATCAATCATGCGCAAGCCCACGCGCGCAGCTTTATCGCCGTAAGCGGGTCCGATGCCGCGCTTGGTGGTGCCGATCTTATTTTTGCCCTTGAGCACCTCGCGTTGGGCGTCCAATTCGCGATGATACGGAAAAACCACATGCGCCGTTTCGCTGACAAACAAATTGCCATTCACCTTGACGCCGATTTTGCGCAGGCCCTCGATTTCGCCGACGAGGCCCACGGGATCCACGACGACGCCGTTGCCGATGACGCACGTTTTCTTTTTGCGCAGGATGCCGGAAGGGATGAGGTGCAGGACGTATTTTTTCTGGCCGATGAAAACCGTGTGCCCGGCGTTGTTGCCGCCCTGCGTGCGGACGACGACATCCGCCTGCTCCGTGAGCACGTCGATGATTTTGCCTTTGCCTTCATCGCCCCATTGGGCGCCGACTAAAATAGTATTGGCCATGTCTTTAAACTGTTAACCGTGGAAACAAAAATCCCCGAATTTGCATTCGGGGCAAAGCTCAAGTCTTTGCCGTGTGAAGCTAGAAAACTGCGCTCCGGCTGTCAACGTTCATTGCGGCAGTAAATTTTCACTCGACCCTCGACTCTCGTCCCTCAACACTTCCCCCATGGCCTTACCGCCCGATTTGCACATGCACACGCCGCTCTGCCGCCACGCGACCGGCGAGCCGGTGGAGTACGCCCGCCACGCTCTGCAACTTGGCTTCACCGAAATCGGTTTCTCGGATCACTCCCCCATGCGGCAGGATGATTTCGACGACTGGCGCATGCGCTTCGATCAATTGGGCGAATACGTCGAGAAAGTGCGCCACGCGCAAAAGGATTTTCCGCAACTCACCATTCGGCTCGCGCTGGAGGTGGATTACCTGCCCGGCCACGAGGAATGGATTCGCGAACTCGCCGCGCTGCATCCGTGGGATTATTTCATTGGCTCCGTGCATTACGTTTCGGATTCCTGGGCCATCGACAGCCCTTACAAACTTTCCGAATGGAAAAACCGCGACGTGATGGAAGTATGGTCGATCTATTTCGAACGCCTGACCAGGGCCGCTGAGTCCGGGCTCTTCGAAATCATCGGTCACGCGGATTTGCCGAAGAAATTCGGCCATCGTCCCACCGGCGATTGCACGCCGATGTTTGAAAAATTCCTGAAAGCCGCGAAGGCGCACCATTGCGCGCTGGATGTGAACACCGCGGGACTGCGGAAGGATTGCAAAGAAATTTACCCGAGTCGCGAATTTCTCACGCTCGCATTTCAGCACGGCATTCCCATCACGTTCGGCTCCGACGCGCACGCGCCGGAAGAAGTGGGAATGAATTTCAAAGAAGCAATCGAACTCGCGCGCGGCGTGGGCTACACAAGTTGCTTAAGCTTCAACCAACGGCGCGCGCAGCCGGTGAAATTGTGATCTCCGACACCCTTGCAACAGGCGTCCAAACTGCTAACGTTGTATCATGAACCTGGAAACCATTCGAGAGCGCGTTAAGGAGTTCCGCCCATTTACATTAATCACCTCGAGCGGGAATAAATATCCCGTGCCGCACCAGGATTTCATTTTTTTCACCGTCCGAACGGTTGTGGTCGCTACGCGTCACGGGGACGCCGTAATTCTTGACCCACTTCATATCGTTGGCTTGGAAGATGTCCCCTCGCGCAAAAACGGGAAACACAAACGCCGGCGCAATGCACGTTAAAAACCTCTCCGAAGTCCCCGCCTTCATCACGAAAGACGGGTCGGAAATCCGCGAGTTGCTCGCGCATCGCAATTCGGCCATCCGCAACCAAAGCCTCGCCGAAGCGCGATTGCCCATCGGCGCTAGTACGCAGGAGCATTATCATCCGAAGGCGGAGGAGATTTATTACATCACCCACGGAACCGGCCGCATCCGCATCGAAGGCGAATTTCGCGACGTCAAACCCGGCGATGCCATCGCGATTCCACCCGGCAAAAAGCACAAGCTTTGGAATACCGGCACGGAAGTCCTCCGCTTGCTCTGCTGCTGCGCGCCCGGTTATGAGCACGAAGACACCGTGATTACGGACCCGTGAGCGGAGGCAATCCCCACCAATTCTCCCGGATGTTGATTCGCAAAAAATAGAATCGCGGCGCAGTGGGATCGACCGGTTCTGAATAGGTCCCGACAATATTGGTGTCTGAGAGTGTGCCACCCAGATACGAGAAATATGTGAATGAGTCATTCAAATTGGTCTTATATAGCAGTTCATAGGAAAGCCCGCCCCAGGCATTCCAATTAAAATTAATCTGGCCGTTTTGCACGGTCGTTTGAAAAACCGGTGCTTCCAGCGGCCGCAGGCAAAAGATCTCACGCCGCGGCTGCGAAGTGATGCCATAAAAATTTCCGTCAGGGCCTTTCGTCAGGCCTGTCTCCGGAAAACTGTTTTTCGACCAGCGCGAATCGAAATTCAACAGCACCGAATAATCTCCATTCGTAGTGAGCTGAAACACCGTGCCGGGACCATTCAGACCACCAATGTATGTCGTGCCATAAAATAGTCCGTTACTGACTTCGAGCAGTCCGCCGAACGGAGATACTCCGGTACCGGAGGAGAACGTATGTAAGATTGTGAAATCGCCGTTCGTCGTCAGCCTGAAGGCCTTGGATGAAGTGTCGGTGGCGATCGAAGAATTGGTGCCGCCGGTGCAGCCATAGAACGCCCCGTCGGAACCCAGAGTCAGCCGCCTCGGATAGGCGCCGTTTGTTCCGTCAAAAGTCACCAGCGTGGAAATCTGACCGTCGGGAGTCATCCGGAAAATCGTGCCGTATTGATACAGCCCGCCCCTGCCTGTGTATCCATAGAAATTCCCATCACCGCCTTCGTAGGGGCCGAAGGGATAAGCGTTAGTCTCCGTGAAGTTCGCGATGAGCGTGAATTGTCCATTCGTCGTCAACTTGAAAAACACGCCCGCACCACTGTAAGGCGTCCCATCGTATCCAATGCCTCCTGCGACGGTCATGCCATACAGCTCTCCGTTCGTTCTCATGAGAAGACCCCCAGGGTTGCCGCCGTTGGTCATATCGAACGAATAAATCGCCTTCAGATTTCCGTTGGTTTCGAGGCAATACACCGTGCCCCCGCCCATGCTTCCTCCCCCGCTGGCCGCGCCGTAAAACTTTCCATCTGGAGCTTCCACCGGCAGGCCCCCGGGCAAATCTCCGTTGGTGCCATCGAACGGGATGAAGGTGATGGCTCCGTCAATCGAAGTTTTATAGAGGCTGCCGTGTCCAAACGCACCGCCATGGGGCACTGCCCCATAAAGCATTCCATCGCTCCCCAATCTCAGTTCTGGCACGATGTCAATCTGGCCAAGATCGGCTAGCGGCACGACCGTCGTATACATCAAGCGAGGTTGGCCCTGGCAAACCGCCATGGCCAGACCCAAAATCACCAAGTAAAAATGCCTTCTCATCACCTCGTGACTAGCAAATCGCGAGCCAAAAAACGCTGGAAAACCTTGTGAAATATCCGCTTACAATCGCGGAGGAAACGATGACATTTTCAGTCTGATTTCATCATTTATTGACAAGGCTTTTTTGCTTGGGCACGCTCGACGGCAATCAGTCAGTTGGCATCCTTTTTCAACTTATGAGCGATATCAAATTCGCCTGCCCCTCCTGTCAGCAACACATTCAATGCGGACCCGAGTACGCCGGAATGCAGATCCCCTGCCCGACTTGCCAATTCCAGATGACCGTCCCCGCGCCGGCGGGAGGAATCGCACCGCCGCCAGCGCCCGCGTTGGCGATGCGCGGCGCAGCGATCGCCACGGCACCCCCTCCACCACCGGCAAGCGTCGCCACCTCAGAAAACCCGACTTGCCCGAATTGCGGCAACGAAGTCTCGCCTCGCGCCATCATGTGCGTGAAATGCGGCACGAATTTGAAAACCGGCCAAAAAGTCAGCCGCCCCGGCATGCCCGGCGTTGGTGCCAAACCGCAGCGAGCACCGGCAGGTCCCTCTATTTGGTATAAAACGCCTTATCCGTATTTGGGCGTTTATATGCTCATACTCGCCGTGAGTTATTTGATGGCACCCGGCAACCCGATTATGCAATTGCTCTTTGCCACCGCGCTCCTCTTGTATTTGTTTGGCACCTGGATTGCCACCGCGGTATTCGCCTTCAAGGATGACGGTATGGGAAAAGGCTTCCTTTGCCTTTGCATTGGTATCTATGCCGTGTATTACGTTGCAAAAGTATCGGAACGACAATTCCTCAAAGTGATTTATGGCGTAGGGTTTGTGCTGGGCATCGCGGCGAAATTCGGCGCCTTCGACCGCGTGTTCGATAAATCTCCGTAACGAGCCATGCCCGCTTTCGCAACCACCTTCACTCAAAAGCTGAATTCATCGGGCCGCGTTTTCCAGCGATGGCAAGGCCCATGGACTGTTGTCGCCGCCTGGCTCGGTTTGTTCCTCGCTGCCATCACCCCGCCTCACGGCACTGGCACAACGATTTGTTGGTTCAAGCTATGCACCGGCATCGACTGCCTCGGCTGCGGGCTAACGCGTAGTTTGAGTTGCGGATTGCGCGGAATGTTCGCCGAGGGTTTCCGTTATCACCCCTTCGGCCTGTTCATCCTCGCACTGTTCCTTTTCACCGCGTTGCTCAGTGTCCTCCCAGACGCACGCCAGCGGGTCGCGGTCTACATGGAAGCGCGTCCGGTATTTTTCAACACGCTTTATCTGGCGTTCGTCGTTTCCTTCGTCGGCTTCGGAACCGTTCGCGGGTTGGTTGAATTGGCGCAACATCTGGCGACCTATTCTCGATAGTGCTCCGGAATTCGAATCGTCGCGCGCGCGTCGATCGTCAAATCGCAGATCTCCCCGACTGGACACCGCCGCCAACTTTTGAAACACTCCCGCGCCGTGAAACAATCAATTGTCACTTTGGACATGGAGGGAGTATTGACTCCCGAGATCTGGATCGCCGTCGCCGAAAAAACCCGCATCCCGGAATTGCGCCGCACCACGCGCGACGAGCCGGATTACGACAAGCTCATGCGCGGCCGGCTCAAAATCCTCGACCAGCACGGCTTGAAACTTTCGGACATCCAGGAAGTCATCGGCACGCTGCGCCCGCTGCCCGGCGGAAAGGAATTTCTCGATGAACTCCGCTCCCTCGTGCAGGTCCTCATCCTTTCCGACACGTTCGAACAATTTGCCGCGCCGCTGATCAAGCAACTGAACTGGCCGACGTTGCTCTGCCATCGCCTGGTGGTGGAAAACGATCGCATCGTCGATTACAAATTGCGCGTGCCCGACCAGAAAAAGAAAACGGTCGCCGCCCTCAAGCTGTTGAATTATCACGTGGTGAGCGCCGGCGATTCCTTCAACGACACCGCGATGCTCGGCGAAGCGAATGTTGGCTTCCTGATTCACGCGCCGGAAAACGTGAAGCAGCAATTTCCACAGTTCAAGGCCGTGGAAAGCCACGCGGATTTATTGAAGCTGATCAAGCAAGCGGTTGGTTAATCGCGCTGCGAAAACTTTTCCTCGCAGGAGACGAGGTGACGAGTCTCAAAACTCCTGGAACGAAGATTACCCGGGGACTCCTCACCCGGCCTTCCAACTACGGCGAGGCAGGAGGCGTCTCCTGCTTTTTACGCCCGAACCGCTTTAAACCGCCGCGCCAAAACCCCAATCCCCACCAAAGCCAACGCGAGCAGTCCAAAGGTCGACGAAATTTCCGGCACGCCCCGCAGGTCGGGCTCGCCCTGGACGATCAGGACATCCGACAACTCCTGGATCGATCCTGCTGCGTATCCGGGAAGCCGCCCCGCGGAGGGCGTTGCGAGGAACAGAAAATCATTCACCGAAAGGTCGGGGATGCCCGTGATGGAATAGGTCGCCGAATCGCCAGTCACGAAATTTGGACCGAAGACGAAATTAATATCGTACTTCCCGCTGCCACCGCCCACTTTGTAGGAATCGTTGGCCGCGCTTACCCTTCCCCCCACACCGCCGACCAGGCCCGTTTGGGTGAAGATCAGGCTGGTCGCGTCCAGGCCCGGATTAAAATTGAAGCAGAGCGAATTGAGCGCGTCGCTGCCATTCAAATTCACGGCATCAATGGTCAGTTGCACCTGGCCTGGCCCGGCGTCTTGGAAGAGCGCCGTCATCGTGGGCGCTCCGGCAGGCCCGAAATCAAACTCGACCGAGTTTGCGAATGCGGCCCGCGCAGCCAGAATTCCCGCCGACAGTAGAATTGCCCGAAACATCTTGTGATAGTGAGATTTCATGTACCGCTCCTTTCATGTCTGCGCCACAAGCGGATTGCCATAACACATCCCACCGCTAATGCTGCGAGTTCAAAGTTCCCCGGTTCGGGAACCGTGGTAATGTCCATGCTCCATCCCCGGGAAATGGTGCCGGAATCCGGCGAACTTTCGTCCACGACGAACAAGTTCCAGGTTCCATTCGGATCCGTTCCGCTAAACTGCGAAAGCGACGCCGGCGCGCTCGAGCTTCCGGCGGGCGCGGGACTGGGCATTTCAAAAGACAACGTCGGGAACTGCCGTGTCGGCTTGAACGTGCCGGAGGTCAACGCCGAATTAATGGGCAACGAATTGGCCGCCAGGTCATCCAGCGTGAGCGTTAAATCCGTCACCGGAAATCTCGTATCCCCGCCCACTTCACTCATCAGCATGGACAACTGCCCGCCGGGACCGGCTAATACAACATTCAGGTCGCTCGGAAATGAATGCGTCAACCCATCCAGCGTGATGGACAAATGGCTGATGGTTTGGAAATCCAGGCCGCTGACCGAAATGGATGAAGGATACAAACTCCCCGTCGATGGCGGCGCGCCGGAATCATTGATGGTAATCGTACTCGTGTTGGAGAAGGTGTAAGTCCCCGCCCAGCCGTGAGCCCCGAAACCGAGCACCACCGCCGCCGCCAGCAATGTTTTCGTTTTCCGTGTCACCGCAGTGTGTTTCCGAGCCGCCAACATGATTTTGTTGCTCATACGGAGTTAAGCTCGTTCCTTATTAACCTGGTTAGTTTTAGCGTGTCATCGAGTTATTCACAAATTTGGAGGTTACGGATTATTTGTCGGATTCGCCCCGGGGAGCAGCTCCGTAGATATTACATCGCTGAAATGCCTGTGCAGGAGGAAGATACCCGTTGCCAACCGGCCCGAAAGCAGGGTAAAATGCTGGGAGGGAGTTCTTTACGCTAAAACAAAGCTGGGAAAAAAGCTTTCGGGCTAAGATTCGTTCCCCGGGGAATTCCCGGGATGCCCATTTATTTCGTTAACGCTGGACGGGAAGCTTAACAGTTTGCCGGCAAAACTCCCTGCACGCATTTTGCAATTATTGGACGCCTCTCTGCGAAACTCCCGTGCCCTCTGCGCCTCCGCGTTTCGTCCGAGTCAGGGGGAAATGATTCGAGAAACCTCGACAGTATTTCTCAAAAGAAATTTCCCAAAAGGTGGCGAATCCCTGCCGGGATTCGTAGCAAACCCGCAGGTTTGCCCCACCTTTTGGGAAATTTCTTTTGAGAAATACTCTAATCCTCCGCCTTCAAATCGCGCGACATCAAATCTCGCACGCCCTGGCGGACATCCTTGCCCTCATACAACATCGCAAACACTTCCGCGATGATTGGCGTGGTGACGTCGTGTCGATGGGCGAGTTGATACGCGGAGCGCGATGTCGGATACCCCTCAGCGACGGCTTGCATACTGGCGGCGACATCCGCCGCCTTCTCGCCGCGGCCACAACGCTCGCCAAAGGAACGATTACGGCTGTGCTTCGAGAAACAGGTCACCATCAAATCGCCGAGCCCGCTCAGGCCCGTGAATGTTTCCGCCTGCGCGCCGCAAGCGACGCCCAACCGGCGAATCTCCGCAATGGCGCGCGTCACCAGCGCGGCTTTGGAATTATCCCCAAAACCCAGCCCATCCGCCACGCCCGAGGCGATGGCGATCACGTTTTTCAACGCGCCGCCCAATTCAACTCCAAGCACATCGGCCGTCGTGTAGACGCGAAACGTCGGGCAACTGAAAAGCTTTTGCACTTCGGACACCGCGGCGAGGTCTTTGCTCGCGGCCACAATCGCCGTCGGAATGCCGCGCGCCACTTCGATGGCGAACGAGGGACCGGAAAGCGCCGCGTGCCGGGCGCGCGGGGCAGTTTCCGCCAGCACACCGCACATCGTGAGCCCGGTATCGTATTCGATTCCCTTCGTCACGCTCACAATGATGCCCGGAAAATCCTTCAACACCTGCGTCACCTCGCGAAACGCCTTGGACGGAACCGCCACCACGATGCATTCGGCGTCGAGCGCGGCCCTCAGTTCCTTTTCGAGCGCGATCTCATTCGAAATTTTGATGCCCGGTAGAAATCGTTCGTTGAAGCCGGTGCGCCGAATGTCCTCCACGTGGGCGGGATCATGAGCCCAAAGAGTGGTCTGCATTCCGCATTGATGCAGCAAGCCCGCGAGAGCCGTTCCCCAGGCGCCGGCGCCGAGCACAGTCACCTTCACGGAGTCGCCTCCTTTTTCTTGAATTGAATCCGGTTCTCCGTCCCGTTTAGCAGGCGTTGGATGTTTTTTCGATGTTTCAAAATCGCCAGTGCGCCCATCGCGCCGGTCACAATCGTCAATCCCGTGTCTTTTGTGGTGAACCACGTCGCAAACGGCAGCGAAAACGAAGCCGCGAGGGAACCCACCGACACATAGCGCGTCGTCACAAAAAGAATAATGAAGATCGAAAGAATAATCGCCAGCGCCAACGGCACCAGCGCGATTAACACACCCGCGGAAGTCGCAATGCCCTTGCCGCCTTTGAAGTGGAGCCAGCAGGTATAATTGTGGCCGAGGATGGCCGCGATGCCGGCCGTGATGCGCAGACTATTGAGCGGCGCGCCGGGCAACAACTGGCTCACGACATACGCGCCAATCTGCACCGCGACCCAGCCTTTGAGCGCGTCCATCAGCAAAACAAAAATCCCGAGCCCCTTGCCGAGCACGCGAAATGCATTCGTGGCGCCGATGTTCCCGCTGCCCACCGTGCGGATATCCACGCCGCGTGCTCGCGCGACAAGAAAGCCCGTGGGAATGGACCCGAGCAGATAAGCCATGAGCGCGGTGGCGATGTAACTGATTGCAGGCACGGAGCTACTTTATGAGTCCACGGTCGAAGTTCAAAAAGAAAAATTTGCGGATATCTCATTTCTCAAAAGAAATTTCCGAAAAGGTGGGGCCAACCTGCGGGTTTGCCACGACGTCCCGGATGGGATGTCGCCACCTTTTCGGAAATTTCTTTTGAGCAACAGCCGAGCGCGAAAGGCGCGCAGACGTTCATTTCAGCTTTCAGTCGCCTCCTTGCGCTGGCAAACTCGCGCGGTGATGACTTCAAAAGTTCGCGTCGCGGTTTTCGGTGTTGGCTCTCTCGGCAAAGAGCATGCCCGTATCTATTCCGAACTCGCCGACGCCGGACAGGTTGAATTTACAGGCGTGTACGACGTTTCCGCCGAAACCGCAAAAAAGTTCGCGGAAAAATATCGCGTGCGTGCGTTCGCTTCCACCGCCGAGGGTGCGGCCGCGGCCGATGCCGTGAATATCGTCACCCCGACGATCACTCACCACGAAATTGCCAAGGCGTTGCTCGAGCAGGGCAAACATGTGCTCGTCGAAAAACCGATGACCGACAGCAGCGAGCAAGCAGCGGAACTCGTGCAATTGGCGCTGCAAAAAAACTGCGTCCTGCAAGTCGGCCACGTCGAGCGCTTCAATCCGATTTTCAAATACCTCCAAACCGCGGCCGCGCACCCGCGTTTCATCGAGACTCACCGCCTCTCCCCCTTCCCGGCTCGCTCCACGGATATCGGCGTGGTGCTCGACTTGATGATTCACGACCTGGACGTCGTGCTCGCATTCGTCAAATCGCCGGTGACGAGCGTGGATGCCGTGGGAATCCCGGTGTTGAGCAAATCGGAGGACGTCGCCAACGCGCGCCTGCGCTTTGCCAACGGCTGTGTGGCGAACATCACGGTCAGTCGCGTGGCCCCCGAGCGCATGCGCAAGATTCGCGTGTTCAGCGGCGGCGACACGCCGAGCTACATCTCGCTCGATTACCGCGCGCAGGAAGGATTCATCTATCGCATCGCGCGCGATGGCGAAGAGGAAAGCTCCTTGTTGAAAAAACTCCTGGCCTCCCGCGATTCAACCATCGTCAGCGAATTCGCCGGCAAACGCATCGTGCGCGAACCTGTCCCCATCGCGAAGGACGAACCGTTGAAACTCGAATTGCAGCACTTCGTCGAATGCGTCCGCGACAAGCAAACGCCCATGGTCAGTGGCGAATCCGCCAAGCAGGCGCTGGATTTGGCGTTCGAAATCACGCGACTGGTGCAACTGATCAAGTAGGAGACGACGTGAGGAGTTTCTGAAAGAAGGATGAAGCCAAAACAAATCATGCTGATCGCGGGTGAGCCCAGTGGAGACACCCGGGCGGCCGAGTTGGTGCGCGCCTTGCGCGAGGAACTCACCGCGGCGGAGGTTTCCTACACGGCGGACTCCCAGCCTCTGCATACCGGCCTCGAACCGCGCTTTTTCGGCGCCGGCGGACCGGAAATGAAAGCCGCCGGCGTGGAACTGGCGGTGGACATGATGGAACAGTCGGCCACCGGCATTCCCGGGCTCAAACATTACCTGCGCGGTCGGCGACAGTTTGATGAACTGTATCGGCTCGCGCTGAACCGCCAGCCGGACGTCATCATCGGCGTCGACTACAATTATTTTAACCTGAAATTCGCCCACGCCATTCGGCAACACATCAGCCGGCAATCCGGATGGTTTCAGGACTGGCGGCCCAGGCTGGTCAAATACATCTCGCCCCAGGTCTGGGCCTCACGCGCCGGCCGCGCCCGGGACATCGCGCGCGATTATGATTTGCTGGTGTCGATATTCCCTTTCGAAAAACCCTGGTATGCGCAACGCACTCCGAAACTCCCGGTCGAATTTGTCGGCCACCCGCTCGTCGATGCGTTCCTGAAATTTTCACAAGATCGTTCTGAATGGACGCCTTCCGCGAGGCCGCCCTGTTTTCTATTTCTCCCCGGCAGTCGCAAAGGTGAAATAAAACATCACATGCACGTGATGGTCGAAACGCTGCAATTGATTCAGAAAAAGTTTCCCAACGCGCGCGCCCGCATCGTGTCGCCCAGCGAACTGATTGCCACGCTCGTCAAATCAACGAGTCCGCCCGGGATGTTTGAGATTCAGGTCGGAGGTTTGTTGCCCGCGCTCGCGGAAGCGGACGTGTGCATTTCCAAAACCGGCACCATCACGCAGGAATGCATGTTCGCCGGCGTCCCCACCGTCACATTTTATAAGACCAACCGGATCACCTACGAATTCGGCAAACGCGTTGTCACCATCGATTCGCTCACGCTGCCCAACATCATGGCGCGCGAACAAGTTTTCCCCGAGTTCATCCAGGAGGCCGCCACTCCCGAAAATCTTTCCCGCACCGCTCTCGAATTATTGCAGGACGAATCCCGTCGGGCTGCGATGAAGGCCAAATTGGCGACGCTGCTTTCCCAATTCGGCGGCCCCGGAGCATCCCGCCGCGCCGCCCGGGCAATCACAGCTTTAATTACCGGCAAACGGACAAACGCATTATCGGTCGCGCCTCCTTAGTATTATTCGTGCGCATTGTGGTTGATTCCTCTTCGACTTTTCACTATTTCTCGCCGCATTGAAAAAGGATTCTCCAGAGATTCCGCGCAAGACGATTTACCGGTTATCGGTTTATTTGCGCTGCCTCGCGCGCTTGAAGGATAACAATATCCACACCGTCTCGAGCGAGGCGCTGGCGAAAGTGGCAGGCGTGAAGCCGACGCAGCTTCGCAAGGACCTCGCTTACTTCGGCCATTTCGGCACGCGCGGTCTCGGCTACGACGTCACGGAATTATCCACGATGATTTCCGACGAACTGGGCACCACCAGTTTGCAACCGGTCATTCTGGTGGGTGTCGGTAATCTCGGTCTCGCGTTGCTGTCCTATCGCGGATTCGAAAAGGAAGGATTTGAAATCGCCGCCGCCTTCGACCAGGAGCCCAAACGCCGGCGCGATAAACAAATCAAGCAAGCCATCCTCGGCATGGAGGAGTTGAAAGACTTCGTCCTGAAGAACGGCGTCAAAATGGCGATCCTCACCGTGCCGGCGGTAGCCGCGCAGGAAGTTGTGAATCAACTCGTGCAGGCGGGCATCGTCGGCATTTTGAATTTCTCGCCGATCGTCGTCTCCGTGCCCGAGGAAGTGATGGTGAACAACGTCAATGTCGCCATTGAGCTGGAAAATCTCAGTTACTTCATCCAGGACTGACACCCGGCGGTGGGCCTAGGCCGCGACCGCCTTGGCCTTGCGTTTTTTGGCAGGCTTCTTCACGGGAGCAATCGGTTCCGCCACTGCGGCAACCTGAGGTTCGAGATAGAGATACCGCCCGCAACTATCACAGAGTTGGATGTCGCGGTCTTGCATCAGGATTGTGATGACCCCGATGGGCAACCGCATGTGGCAACCAGCGCAAACCTGGTTGCGGACGATAGCCACTCCTTTCTTGTCGCGCGCGCGGAGTCGATCGTAGTGGCCGAGAATGGGTTCGGGAACCAAAGTGCGAAGCTCAGCGATTTGTTTTTCGCTGCCCTTTTCGTCGCCGAACTCAATGGACTGCAGTTTCAGAAGATTTTGGATGGTCGAATTCATAAGCCGAAACAACGTTGATTACATATCGCGCCAAAACACGCAAGAACGAATTCGGCGCATGATGTACCACTTAAGAGTTAGTAATGACCAAATCTCTTGCCACAACCTTGTTCTCTGTTTATCAGAAAACGCCAGTTGCCCCATGAAATCTATCGCTGAACGACTTTTGGAGAGCGAGCGGCCGCTGCTGATTGGGCATCGCGGCTATTCCGCTATCGCGCCGGAAAACACCCTGCCCTCCTTCCAACTCGCGCTGGACGCCGGCGCCGAGTTGGTCGAACTCGATTATCATCAAAGCCAGGACGGCGTGCCGATGGTGATTCACGATCCCATTCTGGACCGCACCACGAATGCGCGCAGGAAATGGAAACACCGGCGAATCAAAGTCGCGCAAAAAACGGCGAGCGAAATTCAGACCCTGGATGCCGGCAGTTGGTTTGACGCGAAGTTTTCCGGAACCAAAGTTCCAACATTGATTGAAGCACTGGATTTGATTTGCGGCCATGGCGCTGTGGCAGTCATCGAACACAAATCCGGCGATGCAAAAACTTTGGCTGATCTGTTGCGCGAGCGAAAGCTTATCAATCAAGTCGTGGTGATTTCCTTCGATTGGAAATTCCTGCGCGAGTTGCATGCGCTCGCACCCGAGCAGGTGCTGGGAGCCCTCGGCCCGCCCGCGCGATTGAGCAATGGACGCCGTCCGCTGCATCCACGCCGTCAACTCAGTTCGCGCTTGAAGGATCTGGCAAAAACCGGCGCGCGCATTGCCGTCTGGAACCGAAAGGTTTCCAAACGGAGCATTCGAGCCGCCCACCGCCACGGCGTGAAAGTATGGATTTACACCGTCGATGAACCGCGCGTCGCTCGGCAACTGTTGAAGCGCGGCGTGGATGGAATTATCACCAATCGCATTGAAACGATTCAGCCGGTGATTCGATGACCGCCCTTAACTCGTAGGAGACGAGGTGACGAGTCTCTAATTTTTCCGAAGTATTCAGAGACTCCTTACGTCGTCTCCTACTTGAACGAACCGCTATTCCTTCTTCGGAATCTTCATCTCAATATACAGCTCCCGCAATTGCTTCGGCTCCACCGTCCCCGGCGAATCCGTCATGAGATCGGTGCCCTTCGCGGTTTTCGGGAAGGCGATGACGTCGCGGATGCTCGGCGTGCCACAAAGAATCGCGCAGAGGCGATCGAAGCCGAGCGCGATGCCGCCGTGCGGAGGTGCGCCGTATTTGAAAGCTTCCAGCATGTAACCAAAACGCGCCTTGACCAACTCCGGAGGGATTTGCAAGAGCTCTTCGAAAATCGTTTTCTGCACGTCGGGCTGATGAATACGAATCGAGCCGCCGCCGAGTTCCACGCCGTTGACCACGATGTCGTAATGCTGCCCGCGAACTTTTTTCGGATCCGTCTTGAGCAGCGGGATGTCCTGCTGGACGGGCGCGGTGAAGGGATGATGGCTCGAATACCAGCGGTTCTGCTCGCGATCGAAACCGAGCAACGGAAATTCCACGACCCACAAAAAATCAAACCGGTCCGTGGGAATCGTGAGTTTGCGCTGCCCTTTGAGAACCTCCGCGCAATAAAGCCGAATCTTGCCGAGGATTTCGCAAGCCGTGAGCCATTGGTCAGCCGCGAACAAAATCAAATCGCCTTCCTCGATTTTCAGCTTGGCAATCAACGCCTGCTTTTCGGCGTCGTTGAAGAATTTCACGATCGGCGATTTCCATTCGCCGCCTTCCACCTTGATGTAAGCGAGACCCTTTGCGCCGAAACTCTTGGCGTATTCGGTCATCGTCTCAATCTGCCCTTGCGTCGCGCCGGCCATGCCCTTCGCATTGAGCGCCTTCACCACGCCGCCATTCGCCACCGCGCCGCTGAACACCTTGAACGTGCTCGCCTTGAACTCCTCGGTGAAATCCACGAGCTCCATGCCGAAACGCGTGTCCGGCTTGTCGATGCCGTAGCGGTTCAGCGCCTCTTCAAAACTGATGCGCTTGAACGGCGTCGGAATATCCACGTTGAGCGCGACCTTCCAAATGCGCTTGAGGATGCCTTCGATCAAATTGTAAATGTCCTCGCGCTCAATGAAACTCATCTCGATGTCGAGCTGCGTGAACTCAAGCTGACGATCCGCGCGCTGGTCTTCATCGCGGAAACAACGCGCCAATTGGTAATAACGCTCCACACCCGCGACCATCAGGATTTGTTTGAATTGCTGCGGCGATTGCGGCAGCGCGTAAAACAATCCGGGGTTCGTGCGCGCCGGCACAATGAATTCGCGCGCGCCTTCGGGCGTGGATTTGAACAACACCGGCGTTTCCACCTCCAAAAAACCCTGCTCCTCCATGAAAATGCGCACCGACGTCGCGACCTTGCTGCGCAGGCGCAGATTGCGCGCCATCTCCGGTCGGCGCAAATCCAGGTAACGATATTTCAAACGCAACTCCTCATTCACCTTGCTGGCCACTTCCGGATCATCCACCGGGAACGGCAACACTTCGGCGAAGTTCAACACTTCAAGCTCCTTCGCGACGACTTCGATTTCGCCGGTGGGAATTTTCGAATTGTTCGTGCCCGCGGGACGCTGACGGACTTTTCCCGTGATGCTGATGACGCATTCGCTGCGGAGCGAAGCCGCCTGTTCGAAAAGCTCCTTCGACATATCGGACGGGTCAAAAACCGATTGCGTGCGGCCCTCGCGGTCGCGGACATCGATGAAGATGAGGCCGCCGAGATCGCGGCGCGAATGGACCCAACCGGACAAAGTGACCGTCTGACCGATGTGCGCCGGGCGCAGCTCGTTGCAATGATGCGTTCGTTTCATTTTAAATTCAAAATATGGCGGCGGTCACAGACCGCCGCTACCAAGCGAACGCGCATAGTGGCGGTGTTTAGCATGGAATTCAAAGAAAAATTGAGCTTTTTCCAGCAAGTTCGGACGCACTTCCTCCTCGGAAAATATGGGGTGAACGCCGGGTTGTGGGAAAACCGCCGTTCATCGTATTGTCACTCGAAAACCGGAACCATATGACGGCCAAAATCAATATTCCCATCGAAGATCGCACCCTCACTCGCAAAACCATCCTCCTCGTCGAGGACGACCCCAATGATGAAGAATTGACGCGGCGCGCGCTGCATAAGAGCAACATCCGCAACGAAGTCATCGTGGCGCACGATGGCCAGGAAGCGCTGGATTTGCTCTTTGGCGGCGCCAGGTTCATCGATGGCGAAATGGATCACCTGCCCGCAGTCGTTTTGCTCGATTTGAAATTGCCCAAGGTCAACGGCATTGAAGTGCTCAGAAAAATTCGCGCCGACGCGCGCACTCGCCGCCTGCCGGTGGTCGTCCTGAGCAGCTCCCGATTGGAACGCGATCGCGACGCCGTCTACGACCTCGGCGCGAACAGTTTCATCACCAAGCCGGTGGACTTCGAAAAATTCTGCGAAGCCGTGGGCCAACTGGGCATGTATTGGGTGCTGTTGAATGAGCTGCCGCCGGTGCATGAAATGCCGAAGGCAGTAGCGGCGCATTAGTGCCGCGCCACATAGACAAGTGTCGAGCCAACATCAAAATAAAGGTGCGCGAGAATAATGGGCGTTATGCGATTGGTTTTGGCATAATAGAGCGACCAGAGAAAAAAGTTCGCCCCGGCCGCAATCGCGAGGGGCACGCCCTGGTAAAGGTGATACGTCATCTGGAATAACGTGCTCAAGATCACCGCCGCGCTGGCGCTGTTGGCCAGGTATTTTACCTCCGTCATGAGATACGCCCGCGCGATCAGTTCTTCAAAGAACGGATTGACGCACAAAAAAATGATCGTGATGACCCCAACTCCTCCGCCAAAAAAGTAATCAGCCACTGAACCGCTGGTTGCCCTGCTCCCTATCGGGTTCAGTCCCGCAGAGTACACCACGGCGTACGTCGCATAATATGCCAGGCAGTAAGCAACGTAACCACCTATGCAAAGCAGGATGGACCAGCCTATATCCGTCCATTTCCAAATGAAGCCAAGATCCAAAAAAGATTTTGAACGCCGCAATAGGACATACCAAAGAAGCAACAATGACATCCCTTCGCCCAGCAGTCCGTAGCCCCATTGCGAAGACCCCCGAGAGCTCGGTATGGCTGTCTGAAACAGCGACAAAATGGAAATTAACAGGCTGCCACCCAGCGCGATGCCGCACACCATCGTGACCTCGATCACACGAAGTTGCCGCTCGCTCGGAACGAAACTGCGTGGAACCGGGTTTGTGACCGGTGGCGGAACAACTGCGGCCGGAACGCTCTCACTTAAAATCCCTCCGTCAATCGAGCAGCGAACAGCGTCGTCGGGATATTCTTTCCCGCAATAAGAGCACGTTCTCATTGATCTTGGTCTGCCTTGCCAAATTAAATCGTGTACAGGCCGGCCAGGTCGAACTAAAATTACTTCCCATTCCCACCCGCCCACGCCGGCGGATGATCCAGTTGAAATAACATCTCACCCGCTTTGGGCACGTAAAGCACGCCTTCGCTTTCGCGATTGGCGTAATCTTCGGGCCGAATGCTCTTCGGATCGCGGTAGCCGAGATTGATTTTGCGGCAGACGGATTCGGGAATCGAGGTCGCGAGCGTAACTTGCACGCGGCATTTTTCCACGCCGTTTTCAAATGTGCCAATCCCCCGCACGTGCGTGGAGTGCGCGATCACGCCCCACGGGTAGTGCTTGAACTTGTCCCATTGCTTCAGGAAATAGTCGCGGCAATGGTAGCCAAGCTCGCTGATAATTTTGCCGTGCACGACGGAAATTTCGTGCACGTGCGGCGCGTAAATAATCAGCTCACCGCCATCGGCAACGACCGGCTCCAATTTATACATGCATTTGCCGGCCACCCAGATCTCGTCATACATCGCCGGCGCGCAGGAAAGCACCGTCTTGAACGGCTTGGGCCGGCGCGTGATATGGACCTCGCGCGACAATTCACTGGCCTGATCCCACGCGGCTTCCGGCGTGCCGGTGCACAGGCCAACGAGCGATTTGTCCCGCGCCACCACCATCGCGAGGCAGAGTTTGTCCACCTTCACCATCGCGCCCGCGCGGTCCACGACTTTACGTACCGGCGTCCATTTGTTGCCGATGATCATCGGGTTGGTGCAAACCGCACCGAGCCAATGGAAGAAATTCAAGATCTTCGGCCCGCCGACGCCGGGGAAGAGATATTTGTTGCCGCCGGAAAACCCGACGACTTCGTGCGGAAACACCGGCCCGCAAATGATGATCTGGTCGTAGTTGTAAACCAGCTTGTTGATTTCGACGGGCACATCCATCGAGAACAAACCACCCGTCAAATCGCTGATATCCTTCGCCGGGATCGTGCCGATGTCTTGCAACGCGGCCGGGTTGTCCCATTCGTGATTGAAGAACTGAACGCTTTTATATTTGCCGCGGCGTTCTTCGAGCGAAATTTCCAGCCGTCCGCAAATCGCCTCCTCACTCATCGGCGGATGCGTGCCCAGCGCGATCAGAATATCAAACGCCTTCGTGACCGAACCAATCTGTTCGTGCAACGTCTTGAAGAGCATCCCGACCGGCGCGGTGCGCGTGCCATCCGGAATGATGAGCACGATTTTCTTGCCGCGATACTTATCGGCGGGGCACGTTTTAGCGATGATTTCGGAAACCTGCTGAGGGGAGACTACGTTCATTGCAAATTACTCATTTAACATTGTTCATTTATCATTTCAACACCACACGCGGCTTGCCTTTTGCGGTAATAATCGAACTCGCGACGATGCGGATCAGTTGCTCACCTTCGTCAAGCAGCGGTGCGATTTGTTTCTCGCCTAACAATTCCGAGATCACACAGAATTTCAACCATCCGCGCGTTTCTTTCAACTCTTTGAGAGCAATGCTCAATTTATGAGCAAAATCAGCGCGACTTTCAGCGGCACAACCTTCATCATAATTTGGTCCCGCCGCCGTTCCGCAACGAACCAGTTGCCCGGCAACATGCCGCCCCAACCGAGTATCGGGCAACGCATTCACGACTTTCCCGATTCTCGCCGCAAACTTCCATAACCGATCCGAAAGTTCGTCCGGCGTCATATCAATTTGCAATGAAAAATGCTAAATGAATATTTTGCAATGACTCTATATGGTCTGGCTCAAAAACCCGCCATCCACGCGAATGTCCGACCCCGTGACAAAACCACTCGCTTTGGAACTCGCCAGGAAAATTGCCGCGCCGATTAGTTCCTTCGCTTCGCCAAAACGATTCATCGGCGTGTGTGACCAAATGGATTTGGTGCGATCCGTCGGCGAGCCATCGTCCTTGAACAGGAGTTTGCGATTTTGTTCTGCGGGGAAAAAACCGGGCGTGATGGTGTTCACGCGAACGCCTTTCGGCGCCCATTCGCGCGCGAGAAAGAGGCTGAGATTGAGCACCGCGGCCTTCGCGGCGGAATACGTCACCACGCGCGACAGCGGCAGATGCGCCGAAACACTCGCGATGTTGATAATGCTGCCTTTGCCACGCGCCACCATCCCCGGGCCGAATTCCTGACACGGCAAAAACACGCCACCGACCAGGTTCAAATCAAAATTTGCGTGCCACGCGTCCAGCGGAATTTTTTCAAATGGATTATCCGCGGTCGCCGTGACTTTGGGATCATTGCCGCCGGCGGCATTCACCAACACCGTGACCGGGCCGAGAGATTTTTCGATGGCCTGATGAGCGGCTTGCAGGCTTTCTTTCTTCACTGCGTCGCAATTAAAAAACGCCGCCTGGCCGCCTTTGTCTTGGATCGTTTTGACGCGCGCCTGGCCGCGCTCCTCATTGCGGCCAAGAATGGCGACCTTCGCGCCGGCTTCGCCCAGACCTTCCGCGAGCGCGCCTCCGAGCGCGCCGGTGGCGCCAATCACAACCGCTACTTCTCCCGACAAATCGAATAATTTCATAAGAGCGGCCATTGTGGGATAAACCTGCGAGTGGGTGAAGAAGTTTTTTGATGCAGGATGTTTGGCATTCCGCCGCAAAGCCGGACTGGGATTAACGCAGAGGCGCAAAGGGCGCGGAGAAGCGCGGAGAAACATCATGAATTAATTTGAACAGCGCCCTCGATGCAGCGATGCGATTGACTGTATCCTCTCTGCGAAACTCTGCGTTCTTTGCGCCTCTGCGTTGCGCCTGGTTGCTTGAGTGTTCCATCGCGGGAAAATGTCCGAGAACCAAATTCCTCTCTCGCCAGCGTTCGTTTTTTCGACTAGTTTGGAGCGCGATGACTAATTCTTTTCCCAGGCCGGACGTAATCATCACGCACGAAAGCGATTTGGACGGTTTGGTTGCCGGAGTTTTGCTGCAACGCCTCGCCCGCAAACTGTTCAACGTCGAGGTCCGGCTGGAGGCGTATCATTACAATTTCTGGAAACAGCGCGAATTGCGGGAAAAATCGGCGTGGGTGACGGATTTCACTTTTGAACCGCGCATGGACCGTTCGAACTGGGTCGTCATCGATCATCACGCGACCGAAAACGTCCCGACGACGGCGTTGCTCATTCACGACGTGAACAAATCCGCCGGGCTGCTCTGCTACGAACTCTGCAAGGAGCAAGGCATCCAGTCACCCGAACTCGACCGCCTGGTGCATTTGAACAACGTGTCCGACTTATTTCTGGAAGACGATCCCGATTTCGACCTCGCGAATGATTACGCGAACCTCGTTAAAATTTATCAGTTCTGGAATTTGCACGCGCTGTTCAACGGCCAAATCGAAAAATTGCTGAACCATCCCCTGCTGGAAGTGATGGCCGTCAAGCGGCGTGTGGAAAATCCGCTCGGCTACGAATGGAGCAAGCTGAACGTGACTGAAATCAGCCCGCTGGTGGGATTTGTCGAAACGGTCATTGGCAACAACAACCTCATCGTGCATCAATTGCTCGAACAACAAACGACGCGTTATCCGGTGCTCGTGACCTTATTTCGCCGCGCGAACAATCTGGTGATCGCGAGCTTTCGCAGCCGGAACGGTGAAGCGCTCAAGGTGGCGGAAAAATTTCAGGGCGGCGGCCACGCCAACGCCAGCGGCGCCGTCATGCCGAAATCCGTGCGAACCATTCCCGATGCGCTGATATACCTGCGGCAAGTTTTAAATCCGAAAAAAGAAGCGCCGCTCAACAGCCTGGAAAATATTTTTGCCGAACTGGACGCGACGCAGAAGTAATCCAGAGACTTCTCACCCGCCTTCGTGAGAACTGCGGCGCGGCAGGCGTCGTCTCCTACTCATATTCCCACGCGATTCAAAAACTCCTGCGCCAGCACTTCGTAGGCAGCCGAGCCCGTGCTGTATTTATCGTAATGGATAATCGGTTTGCCGAAGCTGGGCGCTTCCGCGAGGCGCGTGCTGCGCGGAATCATCGTCTCGAACACGCGCTCGCCAAAATGCTGGCGCACCTCCTCCACCACCTGGTTTGACAGTTTCGTGCGGCCATCGAACATCGTCATCACCACGCCGAGCAGTTCGAGGCGCGGATTGATGCCGTTGTCGCGCACCTGGCTGAGGATGCGATTGATCATCGAGATGCCTTCCAGCGCGTAATACTCGCACTGGAGCGGAATCAGCAAACCATCGGCCGCGGCAAACGCATTCAGCGTCAGCACTCCGAGCGATGGCGGGCAGTCAAGAATCACCAAATCAAATTGTCCGCTCGCCAAAACCGGCTGCAGCGCCTGGGTAACGCGTTGCAGATAATTATCGACGCGCGCCAGTTCGATATCCGCGCCGCACAAATCCACTTCGCTCGGAATCACGCTCAAGCGTTCAAACGCCGTCGGTTTGATTTTCTCGAGCAGGCTGCCTTCACCCAATAAAACCCGATACGCGCTGGCCCCTTCGATCTTTTCCAGCCCCACTCCGCTGGTGGCGTTGGCCTGGGGATCGAGGTCGAAGAGTAAAACGCGTTTGCCCACGGCGGCCACGCACGCGGCGAGATTCACCGCCGTGGTGGTTTTCCCTACCCCGCCCTTTTGATTGGCAACAGCAACGACTTTGATTGGCACGCGGGCATGATAATTGCCAGTGGCGAATTGCCAATGGCCAAATTTGATCACGGGCATGGAACGTGGATTTCACCCCCATTGTCCCGGTGAATTGTTTAAACCCGATTAGCGCACATTGAGGTTTTTCTTTGCAGAGATTTGAATGGAAAACTCGATGTGGTGGCGAAGTTCCTCGTTTGTTTCCGTCTTAACATATCGTTGAAGAAGGTCAAAGGCCTTGCGTCTGATGATTCTGTCCTTTGCATGGTGAGCCAGACTGCCGATGCATTTTTCGACGCGCTTCCGAATTTCAATATCGGCATGAGCCATCAAAGGTTCAAGCAAGTCATAACCGGCTGTTTCAAATTCTGTCAGAATGTCCCACGTTCCGCATGGGCCTCCGGCTTTTGAAAGAAGAGAGTCCAGCATCGGTTTAATGGCGCGAACATCTCGGCGCTTTGCCAGGGCATACCCCGCCACGCCAGCGCATTGGCCGTCGGTTTCGAGTATTTTTAAAAGCACTTGAGCGCTCCGTTCGTCCCGGTAGGCAGCCAAAGCGGCGATGGCATTGGTATTGGCCTGGCCATACACGCCATCCGCTACTGCCGTGATGAGAGGTTCGAGGGCTTCTGGCGGGCGCAAAAGCTCCAACGAACAGGCAGCATGCCAGCGCACTTCCCACATTGGATCATTTAGCGATTCGATAAGCGCGTCAATGGCCTGCCTTCCACCCAATCGGCCGAGTTGATCAGTAGCCTTGCATCGTTCCCATCCGTCTGTCGATTTAAGTCTTGTCAGCACCTTTTCCAGCACGAGCACTTTTTCACGCCGGCGGATGCGGCGGTTCGGCTTGGTTGGGGCGTCAAGATAAACTGTGGGCAATTCACCCGGAACTGGAGTTCGTTCGAGAGGCTGATCAAGTTCTTGACCCATCCAGGCGGCAAAGGAACGGTAGCGCGTCGCCCCCGGGTTCGAATTTGAAAAAAACCACGTTTCCCATTCTCCATCCGGCCAGATTACCATTGGATTTAGCAGAACGACGGCATCGTCCGCGATTTCACTGATGCAGAGAGCTTGGGCAAGATGCTTGATTTCAAAAACGGCACAGTCCTGGTTCGCATAATCAAAATAATCTTTTTCCATAACCGAGAGTGGCTCAACACTCATTTGAAAGGCTTCATACCAATCCTTGTGTTCTTTGCGAAACCAGCGGGTTTTCTCAACCGGACGGATTATTGGGGTCATATCCGAAGCAAACTTCCAACCATCGCAGGCGCTCAAAAATGTCCTATAGGACATAGGCAATTTTATTTTCAACCGCTCTTCCGCTGCGACCAGTTGATCTTCAGACGCTCCCGCATCCGCAGGGAATTTATCCAGGCCGGCTGCGGCTGCATATTTTTTTAAGACAACCATCCATTCTTCCTGGGTCGGCATGGCGTTCATGTCGTAATTCCATCAGAGTCAGACGCGCCGTCAAGTATTGAGGTGGTGTAACAGCTTTCATGCATCGTGTTTATCCATGTCCATCCGTGGTTTAAGTGCGGCTCAGAAATTGGCGATTGAAAATCATGGCGAGCGACAGCATCTTGTCGGTATGAAGTTGATCCTTTCCACGCACAACGTGACGTTGACGGATGCCATTGAGCAACACGTGCTCGCCAAGCTCGAAAAAACTGGATCGCCTGAATTCCCGGGTGGTGCATGCTCGGGTGACCCTCGAGCACGATCACATGCGGGTGCCGGAGCGGCAGTTCTGCTGCTCGATTCGGCTCGGGGTGCGAGGCCCGGACCTCTTCGCGGAAGATCGTGAAAGCGATCTCTACACCGCGATCGACCTCGTGGAAAAAAAGATCGAGCAACAAATCCGCACCCGGCAGAGCAAACACAAGGCGCGCAAACACAAAGTCGCCGCCCGCACCAAGCGCTCCCGCCAGGAAGCGGCCATTTAGTAGCGGCAGAAGGAGAATGCAAATGCAAGAATTTGGAGTTACGGATGGGCTCTGCCCTGGTGGCACGGGCGTCTCGCCCGTGCGAACCAGAACACGAGGCAGATTCCTTCCGACGCGAATCCATTTGTTCGGAACCCCTCTGCTGAAACTCCTCACTTTCAATCGCACCCGGCGCACGCTCGTTCCCGCTTTTTCATGATTCTCCGCGCGCGCGTCGTTCTTCCCATTTGCCGCCCACCGATTGCAGACGGCGCGGTCCTGGTTTCGGGAAATCGCATCGCGCAGGTTGGCCCGTGGAAGGATTTTTCCCGCGGCGACTCCGACGTCATCGATCTGGGCGAAACGATTTTAATGCCCGGGCTCATCAATGCCCATTGCCACCTCGATTACACGGACATGGCCGGGCTCATGCCGCCGCAGAAATCGTTCACGAATTGGATTCAACTGATGCTCGCCACCAAGGCGGGCTGGAACTACAGCGATTACGCTGAATCGTGGATTCACGGCGCGCACATGCTGAAGAGGACCGGCACCACGACCGTGGCGGATTTCGAAGCGGTGCCCGAACTTTTGCCCGATGTCTGGTCGAGCACGCCGCTGCGGGGCATTTCACTGATGGAAATGACCGGCGTGAAAAGCCGCCGCGACCCGCGCGCCATTCTGCGCGATAATGTCGACCACATCCTGACGCTCCCGGGCGGGCGATGTCGTCCCGGCCTTGCGCCGCACGCGCCCTACTCGACTCCGGCGGAATTGCTGCGCCTCACCGCCGACCTGGCGCGCCAGCGGCATTGGCCTCTGTCGATTCACGTTTCCGAATCGGACGAGGAATTTGAAATGTTCACGCAGGGAAACGGAATCATGTTCGATTGGCTGCAGCGCAACCAGCGCGATATGAGCGATTGCGGCAAGCGTTCGCCCTTGCAACATCTCGACCGTTTAGGCGTGCTCAGTGAAAATTGCGTGGCCGTGCACGTGAACTATTTGGCGGAGGGCGACGCGAAACTGTTGGCGAAGAGAAAAACCAGCGTGGCCCATTGCCCGCGCAGCCACGTCTATTTCGGCCATGAAGATTTTTCTTTCGACGCACTGACGCGCGCCAAGGTGAACATTTGCCTGGGCACAGACAGCCTCGCCACCGTTTATAAAACTCCCCGGCAAAAGGTCGAGTTGAACATGTTCGATGAAATGCAGACGTTTGCGGCGGAGCACCCTGCCGTGTCGCCGGAAAAAATCCTGCGCCTGGCCACGATGAACGGCGCGCTGGCCTTGGGCATGGAAGGCCACGCCGGCGAAATCTCCGCGAAAGCGTTGGCGGACCTGATTACCGTCCCCTTTCATGGCCCTCTCAAGGACGCCCACGACGCCGCGCTGCATCACAAAGGCAACGTCCTCGCGAGCATGATTGATGGTGAATGGGTGGTGGAACCGTAAGAGCGGGGAGCGCAGCCTTCAGGCCTTGTCATTGCCCGCATCTCCCGGAGCCGCCGGCAATTTCAAATGCTAGTCTTTGCTGGGCCATGTGCGGGTGCGTAAACGCGGGTCAAAGCGGTAGAGGGCTGGCGCTTTCCACCAGGGCATCGCCAAGCCCAGCATCATAAAAACCTGGATTTACCAGTTCAAACCATTCGGCATCCCCGTCATTCTTTCCAAACTACATCAGAAAAAGATGTGGGTAATAAAGAGGCCTTCAGGCCGCACCAACGCGACACTTTCGATCACGTCGAATTGGCCAGGTCCATTGGTTTATCATATTGAAGCGACCTAAAGGTCGCGCCCCCAGGGGTCGGTCAGCCGCGATTTGACACCCGTGTTATAAACGCACCAAGGAAGGAGGCGTAAGGGGCCACATGGAAACGGGAACGGACCAACTCAAGCCGGGCAACGGGATTCACGCCAGACTTGCATTCATCTTCTCTCACTTGATGCGCCGAAGCTTAGCGAACCCGCATCATCACCGTCCCCCTCGACGACTGTCACACTCAACTCTCACCTCTCAACCATCCGCAAGTGCCAACCCTTGCCAACCCTTGCCACCGGGGTATGTAGTCGTGCCCCCGCGCTCGCCACAACTTGTTGTGGCCCAACGTCCGTCGTGCCCGATCGTGCCGGATCGTGGCAGGGAGAGAGGCACGATTTCGGTCACTCCTTGCGGATTTCGGCTCGTAAATCGTAAATCGTAAATCGTAAATTGCCACGTGAACCAATTCGACGCCGTCCTTAACGAGCGCCTCGCCGCCATTCGCGACCAGGGTTTGTATCGCCAATTGCGGCGGATGGATTCGCCGCAAGCGCCGCGCATTGAAATCGGCGGCAGGACATTGCTCAATTTTTCCTCCAACGATTACCTTGGCCTGGCCAATGAGCCGGGCCTCAAGGAATCGGCGATTGCAGCCGTGGAAAAATTCGGCACGGGATCCGGCGCCTCGCGGCTTATCTGCGGCTCCGTCGCACCGCACCACGAACTCGAGGAAGCACTGGCGGCGTTCAAGGGACTTACGGCCGCGCTCACGTTTTCCACCGGCTATGCCGCCGCCGTCGGAACCATCAGCGCGCTGGCCGGCAAAGACGACGTGGTCGTGATCGACAAACTCGTGCACGCCAGCATCGTGGATGGCACGCGCCTTTCCGGCGCGAAGCTGCGCGTGTTCGCCCACAATGATTTGAATAATCTGGAAGAGATTTTGAAATGGGCCAATTCAGCCTCCAGTGGGAAACGGGTTTTGGTCATCACAGAAAGTGTTTTTTCCATGGATGGCGATTGCGCGCCGCTGCGGGAAATTGTGAAATTAAAAAACAAATACGGCGCGTGGTTGATGGTCGACGAAGCCCATGCGACGGGACTTTACGGCAAAAATCGGCGCGGGCTCGCGGAGGAATTCGGCGTCAGCGGCGACATCGAAGTGCAAATGGGCACGCTCGGAAAGGCGCTCGGCGCCAGCGGCGGCTATATCGCCGGCTCGCAAACGCTCATCGATTATCTGGTGAATCGCGCACGCAGTTTCATTTTTTCGACCGCGCCCGTGCCCGCGGCGGCTGCGGCGGCGACGGCGGGAATTCGTTTTGTGCAATCCTCCAAAGGCGAGGAGCGCCGAAAGATGCTTTGGGAGCGCGTCAAAAAATTTCATTCGCCTTCCGGAAATTCGCAAACTCCCAGCGCCATTATTCCGGTGATGATCGGCAATGAAACCAAAGCCGTGGAAACCGCAGTGGCTTTGCTGGAACAAAATATTTACGTGCCGGCGATTCGTTATCCAACGGTCGCACGCAATCAGGCGCGGCTGCGCGTCACGATGACTGCGGCGCATAAGAAAGAAGATGTCGCGAAGTTCCGGGACATTTTGCAACGGCTATTACCCCAGTGAATCGCAAATCCAAAAAAATTCCGCTCGCGCAACTGGACCACCAATACGTGTGGCATCCCTTCACGCAGATGCGCGACTGGCTCAAACGCGAGCCGATTGTCATCACCTCGGGCAAAGGCAGCGTGCTCCGCGACGCGAAAGGCCGTGAATACCTGGATGCAAATGCTTCCATCTGGACCAATCTCCACGGGCACAACCACCCAAAAATAAACGCCGCCATCAATCGGCAGTTGAAAAAAATCGCGCATTCTTCGGCGTTGGGTTTTGCGAATGAACCGGCGAGTTTGGCGGCGGAGCAGTTGGTGAAGATTGCGAATCCCAAGAAATCGGGGCTCAATCCCGCCCTCGGAAAAGTTTTCTTTTCCGACGACGGCTCAACCGCCATGGAAGTCGCGCTCAAATTGGCTTACATCTGCGCGCGACGCACGGGCCGCAAGCAGCCAAAATTCCTGTCGCTCGAGGGCGCGTATCATGGTGATACCGTCGGCGCAGTTTCGCTCGGGCACATCGATTTGTTTCACAAGGCTTACTCCGGGTTATTGTTCAAGTCTGACAAAACGCCTGCTCCCTACTGTTATCGTTGTCCCCACAACCGCGCCAAACCCGAGCGCGCGGACGCGCGAACGTATCGCAAATGCAATTGGGAATGCCTCGGCAAACTCGAGCAACGATTCGCCGCGCAAAAGAAAAAGGGAAATCCCTACGCCGCCTTCGCTTTTGAGCCCCTGATGCAAGGCGCGGCGGGAATGATCGCGCAACCGGAAGGCTGGCTGCGTCGCGCCGCGGATGTGGCCCGCGGCCACGGCGCGCAATTGATCGCCGACGAAGTCATGACGGGATTCGGGCGCACCGGTTCCCCTTTCGCGTGCCATCAGGAAGGCGTGCAGCCGGATTTCCTCGCACTGGCCAAAGGGCTCACGGGCGGATATTTGCCGATGGCCGCAACGCTCACGACGCAAAAAGTTTTCGACGCGTTTCTCGGACGTTACGACGAATTCAAAACGTTTTTTCACGGCCACAGCTTCACCGGAAATCAACTGGGTGCCTCTGCGGCGCTGGCGAGCCTGGAGATTTTGCAAAGTCCCGAATCCGTCCGCGCGCGGAAAATTCTAGAACAAACGTTGCGCGAGGAGTTGGCGAAACTATGGGCGTTGCCCCACATCGGCGATATTCGGCAGGTTGGTCTCGTCGCAGGAATTGAACTCGTGCGCGACTGGCGCACCCGCGAACCGTTCGATTTGCGCGAGCGCGCGGGAATTCGCGTTTGCGATGCCATGTCCAAAAAGGGCATCTTGACGCGGCCCATTGGCAGCGTGATTGTCCTGCTGCCGCCCTACTGCACCACTCAGTCACAGGCGCGGCGCATGGTCAGGGGAGTTTACGAAGCGTGTGAGGAAATATTTGGGAAGTAAATCAAGGCCGGCGCTTGCGCTCGGAATCGTTTTTCTTTGTGGCGCCATTTCCGCAAGTGCCGCCGGCACTGTTGGAACGAATTCAGCGATTGTCTTTCAACAAATCGCGACTCTGGACCCGCATTCCAATACCAACCTGACCACCCTCGCCACGCTGGCCGGGCAGGCCTCCGCAGTCGACAAAAAGGAATCCAAGGCGGAAAAGAAAGCCGCGCGCAGCACCGAGGATTTCAAAAACCTGTCCCCGGCGGAATTGCAAAAACGGTTTCCCGGCGATTCCGCCAAATACGAATCCCGCGCTTTCGCGGCCATCGGAAAACTGGCGGAAGCCGCGCTGAAGACGGACGATGCTCGCATACGCGATGCCCGGGTGGCCGATATTTTGGAAATTCAAGCGGCGATTTCCAACACGTCGTCTCCGCTCGTGCCGGAAAAGCTCGGAATATTTACGAGCTGGATTTTCTTTTTCAAAAACCTCTCCGGAACGATCGCGCACGGAAACTCCCCGGCCACCAATCTCGCCACAACTGCGCCTCGCGGGGGTGATGACGGTCGCATTGATCCCGCGCCTTCCACTTTCTGGGCGCGGCCCAAAGCGATTTCAGAAGAGAATCTCTACACGGGATTCGGGCGCGATCAATTTCCGCATTTGGAAGAGGGCCTGTGCGATTACAGTGCGCCGAAAATCAGTTCCGGAACCCATGGCGGGTTTGACGTGGAATACAACGGCGAACGATTCAAAGTCAAATTTGGCGATTTAAATTCCGAGCCGTTCACCGCGCGGATTTTTTACGCGCTGGGTTTTCACGCGGACCCCACCGATTACGCGCCCTTGGTCAAAGTGCGTTATAACCGCCGGATGCTGCGCGAATTCCATTTGCGCAAACCGCTGACGATGAAGATCACGCCGCTGGGGATTCACGTCGGCACCGTGCAGTTGCAAACGCACTACGACCCGTTCACGTTCATCACCACCGCCGCGTTCAAGGACGGCAGACAAATTTCCGGCGATGCTTTGAAGCAGATGCTGTTCACAAATCCCGGGCTCGCGCACCCGGAAGATTTGCCGGAAAACTTTCGCACGAATATCGAAACGGAACTGGATTACCTCGTGATGGCTCCGGCGAACGTGCAACCGCGCGATGGGCCGACGCAATCCATCGGCTCATGGGATTTTGGCCAGTTGGGGCACGAAAACCTTCGCGAACTGCGCGGCGCGGGTTTGCTCGCGGCGTGGCTCAGTTGGTTTGATTCGCGGCCTGACAACACCAAGCTGCGCCTCGTGCGCGACACTGAAGAGGTGGAGCTTCAGCATTTCTTTTCCGATCTCGGCGGCGGCATGGGCGCGGGAAGGGGATTGTTTTCGCCGCGCGGGGAAAACCCCAATGATTTTCCCTGGACGTTCACGTCGCCGGAAATTGTCCGCGGCCCGGGCCGGATGACGACGCCATTCCGGATTCAGCATTTCAAGCCCACGGTGCCGACGCCGGCCTTCGCCGCGATGACCGCCGATGACGCGCGCTGGATGGCGCGTTTGATTGGGCAATTGAGCGAGAACCAGCTCCGCGCCGCATTGATTGCTTCCGGCTATGACAACGCCGCAGCGCGCCTCTACCTTGAAAAACTCATCAGCCGCCGGGACCAGATGATTCGTGATTTGCGGCTCCAGGACGAAATTCCCCTGCTCCGTCCGAATTCGGCGAACCGCGATTTTTCCTACAATCCAGTGACCGACGGACCTTTCTCGGCAAACGTGAAGGGAACCCCTCTTGCGGCTCGCGCGTCGGCGGCCGCAGTTGTTCGCGGCGAGATTGTTCAATGATAACCAGAGCGCCAATTTACTTCGTGCCGGTCAATTCCATGATGCGGCCATATTCTTCCTTCGTCACCGGCGAGACGGAAAGCCGCGAAATTTTCACCAGTTTCATATCCTTCAAAATTTTGTCCGCTTTGAGCGCGTCGAGGGTGATCGGCTTTTTGAGCGGTTTAACCGCCGCCAAATCCACGCAGGACCAATCGCCTTCCGTCGCGGTCGGATCGGGATACGCTTCCTTTTCCACGCGCGCGAGGCCGACGATTTCTTTCCCGGTGTTGCTATGATAATAGAAAACCGCGTCGCCTTTCTTCATCGCGCGGAGATTGAGCCGCGCCGCGAAATTGCGCACGCCGGTCCACGAAGTTTTGCCATCCTTCACAAACGCGTCCCACGAGTACGCCTCGGGTTCCTGTTTCACGAGCCAGTAGTTCATACAAAGAGTTTACGTGTTGCCAATTGCGCTTTACGCTTTCCCCGTGAGTTTGGCTGAAAATCTCAATTCAATTCAACAACGCATTCGCGCCGCCTGCGAACGCGCCGGACGCGAGCCTTCCACCGTCACGCTGCTGGGTGTGACCAAAGGCCAGCCGCCGGACGCAGTCAACGAAGCCGGACGTCTCGGCCTGGCGTGCTTCGGCGAAAATAAAATCCAGGAAGCGAAAGCGAAAATCCCGCTGTGCTCGGGCAAATTGCGCTGGCATTTCATCGGCCATTTGCAAACCAACAAATGCCGCGATGCCATTGGCCTTTTTGAAATGATCGAAAGCGTGGACAGCCTTTATCTCGCCGAGGAACTCAGCAAACGCGCCGAACAAGCGAGCAAAACGATGCCGATTTTGCTGGAAGTGAATCTCGCCGGTGAAGCGAGCAAATTTGGTTACGCGCCGGATAAAGTTTTAGCCGAGCTAAATCAAATCAATGCACTGCCGAAACTGGAAGTTCACGGACTCATGACCGTGCCGCCGTGGTCGCCGAATGCGGAGAATGTGCGGCCGATGTTTCGCCAATTGCGCGAACTGAAGGAACGCGCCGAGCAGGTGCTCGGTGCTCCGTTGCCGCATTTAAGCATGGGCATGAGCAGCGATTTTGAAGTGGCCATTGAAGAAGGCGCGACAATTGTGCGGGTTGGGACGGGGTTGTTTGGGCCGAGAAAAAGCCTCAGAACAAATTGAAAACTTATGCACATACTCCCTCAAGAATTCTGGAAGTTCAACGAATCTTTGCGAATCCCTCACCCAGCTGAGGCAATGGACTCTGGCGACCTGCACGCAGCACTCAATTCCTTTGCTCTCCATGAGATGCTGGATTATCGCGCGCATGGTCGTTGCTATAGCGACGTATGGGTATGTGGGTTTGGGGTCGTTTTGTGGATGATGGGTGATAGGTTCGGCGCGGCGAATGTCTGGTCCAAGGCATGTGACGAGGCATTGAGAGGTAAGTTCAAATATTCCAGCACAGGGACGTTTCAATCTGGGCTTTTGCTGTGGTTTGCGTCCGTCTGGCTGGAGCACGAAGAATGGCATGACGAGGCTACCGCACTGATCGAGAAATTATTGAAAAAGCGTCGACCGGTTATGGGCGCAACTTTTCCAAGTCTCCTTGGCAAGCTTCTTCGTCGCGAGATCGATTTGCAAGAGATCCAATCCACCTACAATAAAGAGTCAGCCCATGAGCGCGATTGGATCGCCTTGTTTTATGCCGGAGTTCGAGCGTACGAAGATAAAAACAGCGAACAAACTCGCCAATTATGGAACCAAGCAAAGGAGCCGTTGGAGGCTTCGCTTTTACCCGAATATCACCTTCTAATGCACGAACGAAACAAACTCGCTGGATGAAACTAAAAAGCTATTCACCGATGCGTATTTATTGGAAACGTACCGATTTGCCCAAAGACTGTTCCGCGCATAGACTTTGCCGGTGAAGTCGAAAGGCACAGTGTATTTGGTTGGCGCCGGCCCGGGCGATGCGGGTTTGCTCACGCTGCGCGGAGCGGAATTGCTCCGGCGCGCGGACGTGGTGATTTATGACGTGCTCGCGAATCCGGAATTGCTCCGGCTCGCGCCGCGCACGGCGGAATTCATTCCACGCGGCAGCCGTAACACCGAAAAAGCCCTCACCCAGGATCAACTCAATGCGTTGATGATTTCCAAAGCCGGCGAGGGCAAATGCGTCGTGCGTTTGAAGGGCGGCGATCCTTATATCTTTGGGCGCGGCGGGGAGGAAGCCGAGGAACTCGCAGCGGCCAATATTCCGTTCGAAGTCGTGCCGGGGGTTTCGTCGATCGTGGCGGCGCCCAATTATGCCGGCATTCCCCTCACCCATCGCGGCGTAGCCTCGACCTTCACGGTGCTCACTGGGCACGAGGATCCGGACAAAGAAAGTTCGGATCTGAACTACGAAGAACTCGCGCGCATTCCAGGGACGAAAGTGGTTTTGATGGGATTAAAGCGCCTGCGTGAAGTGACCGAAAGTTTGGTTGCGCACGGAATGCCGCCCGAAACGCCGGTGGCAATAATTCATCGCGGCACAACCGGAGCCCAGCAATCCATCGCCGGCACGCTGGCGACCATCGCGGGAATCGCCGCCAAAGAAAAAATTTCCGCGCCGGCGCTCACCATCATCGGTGATGTGGTCAAGTTGCGGGACAAATTAAATTGGTTCGAGCAGCCGGCCGCTGTTCGGCCAGCGCATTGTCGTGACGCGCACGCGCGAACAGGCGAGCCAGCTTTCAAAGCAATTGCACGATCTGGGCGCTGAAGTGCTGGAGATTCCCACGATTAAAATCGTTCCGCCCAGCGAGGATCGTCGGCAGGATTTGATCGAAGCACTGCTGGAATTGAATTCCTACAACTGGCTTGTGTTCACGAGTCCGAACGGCGTCACGGCCTTTTTCGATTTATTCTTCAAACGCTTCCAGGATCTGCGAGACATCGGCGGCGCGCGCATCGCGGCCATCGGTCCTGCCACTGGCGCAAAGTTAAAAGAACTTCACTTGCAAATCGACCTGATGCCCGACGAAGCGTTGGCGGCGAAAATTGCCACCGCTTTCGACAAATTCGAAACGGTGGAAAACCTGAAAATTTGTTTGCTGCGCGCTGAAGTTGCGAATTCCGATTTGCCCAAGGCGCTCGAAGAACTCGGCGCGATCGTCGACGACATCCCGGTTTACAAGACCGTGCCGGAAACGGAAGATTTAAATGGCGCGGCGGCAAACCTCGCCGAGGGCGGCGCGGATTGGATCACGTTCACCAGCGCTTCAACGGTGGAACATTTTCACGCGCGCTTCGATTTGCCGAAGCTGTTGAAGACATTTCCGCAAGCGCAGCTCGTGTCCATCGGCCCCGAAACGAGCAAAGCCATTCGCGCGCTTGGATTGGAGCCGGCGGTGGAAGCGAAGGACCATTCGATCGAAGGCGTCGTGCAGACATTGACGAAACGGGTAACGCGCGGCTGATTCTTCCACCAACACGGATGAAAGCCTCTTTTTCCGAACGAATTTCGATTTAAATTGTCCATAAATCGTCCACGAAGCGAAACTTGCTTCGGACGCACCAGGTCGGCAAAACTAAGCGGATATAATCATGCGAAACAGAATTCAAAGATTGAACCGCAGCCTGAGGAGGCTGTGGGTCGTTTTGTTTTTTGTGATCGCGTGCCCGGCGTTGGCGGCGACGTTCACCGCGTCGCTGGACCGGACGTCCGTTGTCATGGGCGATCAAGTTGTGCTGACGCTGAATTTCGAGGGTGCTAAACCGGACGAAATCGCCAACCCCGCATTCGACGGCGTGCAAATGGTCTCGGGCATCAGCAGCCAATCTTCCATCGTCTCGACGCCGAACGGGCAAAGCGTCAACTATACTTATACCGTCCCGCTCGCGCCGACGCGGACTGGTGATATCATCATTCCGGCAATCGTCGCGAAGGTGAATGGCAAAGTGGTGACGAGCCAGCCGATCCGGTTGAGAGTCGCCGCGGTCGATCCGGCCACCACGCCCCCGGCCGAGTATGCGGAGAAACAGGCATTTCTTTGGGTCGTGTTGCCCAAAACGAATCTTTACCTGAACGAACCGATGGTCGTGGAACTCCGCATTTACTTCCGTTCGGATGTTCGCCACATCGACAATCCGCAGCAGATCATGCCGGAAGGAAATGGACTGACGTTCAGCCAGCTCGTTGCCGGCCAGCGATATGCGCGGCGCGTCGGTAATGCGACCTTTTCCGTCATTCCCATTTCCGTCGCGATCACTCCGGTAAAAGCGGGCAAGGTTTCCATCAATGCCATCAATGGAAGCATGGTGCTGAACAACCTGGACGCGTTTGAACGGATGTGGGGCGATGCCGCGAATCCCGTGCGCGCGCCGTTGACGTCGCCGCAATTCGATCTGCAGGTTTCTCCGTTGCCAACGGAAGGCAGGCCGCCGGGATTCAATGGCGCGGTCGGCTCCTACACGATGTCAGTCACCGCCGGACCCACGAATCTGGTGGCGGGCGATCCCATTACGCTGCACGTGCAAATCTCCGGCCGCGGCGCGCTGGATTCCGTTGCGTTCCCCGAACAAAACAATTGGGACAACTTCAAAATCTATCCGCCCACCGCGAAAGTAAATGCGACCGATGGACTGGGGCTCGAAGGTTCAAAAACATTTGAAGAAATTGTCACGCCGCAAAATAGCGACGTCAAATCGCTGCCGGCGATTTCGTTCAGTTTTTTCAATCCCGAGGAAAGGAAATATCACACGCTCAATTACGCGGCGACGCCGTTAGCACTGCGCGCGGCGACGCCCGGCGTGATGCCCGCCGCGACCGCCACACGCGCCGAGAATCCCCAACCCACCGCCGACGTTGCGCCGCTGAAACAGCATCTCGGCGCGCTCGCGCAAATCCGTCCGCCGCTCGTGCAACAACCGTGGTTCCTCATGCTGCAAGGCGTGCCGGTATTCGCGCTGATGTCGTGCGTTGCGTGGCGCAAGCGCAAGGAGAACCTCGCCAACAACCCACGCTTGCAGCGCCAGCGCCAAGTCGCCCAAATCGTTCGCGATGGCTTGCAACAATTGCAACGCCTGGCGGCGGAAAAAAACTCCGACGAATTTTTCGCGACGTTGTTCCGCTTGTTGCAGGAGCAACTCGGAGAACGCCTGGACCTCCCGGCTTCAGCCATCACGGAGGCCGTCATTGACGAGCGACTGCGCCCGCGCGGCGTGGCCAACGAAACGCTCGCGTCGCTGCATGAACTTTTTCAAACGTGCAACCTGGCCCGTTACGCGCCCATAAAATCGAGCCAGGAACTGGCGGCGATCATTCCCAAACTGGAAACGGTGCTGAATCAATTGCGGGAGTTGCAGGTATGAAGGGCGGAGTGAGAATTCTTAAGACAGCCTGGGTACTCGTGGTGTTGTTTGCGGTGACGCTTTCAGGTGTCGCGGCCGATGTTTCCGCCGCGTTTGATTCCGCCAACAAACTTTATGAGCAAGGCAAGTTCACGGAGGCATCCGCAGCCTACGAAAAAATGATCCAATCCGGCAGCGTATCGCCGGCGGTTTACTTCAACCTCGGCAATGCCTGTTTCAAATCCGGGCAACTGGGCCGGGCAATCGCGGCATTGCGCGAAGCGGAGAATTTAACGCCCCGCGATCCGGACGTGCGCGCCAATCTTCAATTCATTCGCGCTCGCGTCCAGGCGCCGACGGGCGCGCCCGCCTCATGGAAGCAATGGTTGACGACGTTGACCCTGAACGAATGGGCGGTCCTCAGCGCAATCATCGTCTGGATTTGGCTCGGGCTGTGGATACTGATTCAATTTCGTCCGCAATTAAAACAATCGCTGCGCGCGCTGTTGTTGTGCGGCGGCGCGGCAATTTTCGTTTGCGGCGGGTGCACGTATGCAGCGTGGTCGAGCGAATCCACGCAAACGGCCATTGTTGTCGCGAAGGACGCCATTCTTCACAATGGCCCATTGGAGGAAGCGCCGCCCGCAGCCACGGTGCATGATGGCGCTGAGTTGACGGTGCTCGACACGAAAAATGACTGGCTGCAAGTGCGCGTGGATAATCAGCATGCCGGCTGGATCAAGCGCGAGCAGGTTGCCATCGCTGCCGGTGTTTGAATTCGGTTCCGCTCGGTTACTTCGAATCCGTCGCCACCAGTTCAATTACTGAACTTTCGAGCTCGTTGCGGCAGGGAGGAACGATGCCATCACGCATCAACACCGCTCCACGAATTATTTTTCCATCGACCGCCAATTGCGATTTGGCTCCCGCCGGCAGATTGATTTCCGCCACGCGATAATCGCGCTCTGGATCCAGTCCGAGTGGTTTTGCGGCGGCGGCATCGGCAGTTTTCAACTGATAAACGAACAAAACGGCTCGGGCGCGATCCTGTGAAACGTAATTCAGCGCGGCGCGAGAACCTTCGTAAGGCGATTTCAGCCGATACAAATCGCCCTGCTCCACCACCTCGCGAACACGGGCTTTGTAAACCGCGATCGAATCCGCGAGCGCCTTGCGGTCGGTGGCCGAAAGTTTCCGCACATCCATGTCCACTCCCAGCGCGCCGCTCATCGCGACATCCACGGCGAATTTCTGCGGGCGCTTGCCCATTTGCGTCACGTGTGCCGCAATCGTCGAAGCCGGGAAGAAATGGCTGAAGCCCCACTGAATTTTAATCCGGCTGACCGGGTCCGTGTTATCGCTCGGCCAGAACGAATGGAAATATTTCAGCGAACCGTAATCGGCGCGCCCGCCTCCGCCCGAACAAACCATCGCCATCACGTTCGGATATTTCTTCGCCATGCGTGCCATAATGTCGTAAAGCGAAAAATTGTAATCGATGAGCACTTCCGATTGCTCATCGCCCGGCAAATAGGCGGAACCCGGCTGGGTGACAAAACGATTCGCGTCCCATTTCGTGTAAGCCACGCCCGGCGTGCCGAGCGTATCGTCGACCACACCCCAGACAAAATGGCGCACTTCGGGCCGGCTCAAATCCAAATCGAGTTGGTTCCGCGAAAGAATGGGTTCACGATAGGTTTGTTGAATCGCCCAGTTCGGGTGCTTTTCGTACAGATCGCTGCTGGGGTTGACCATCTCGGGTTCGATCCAAATTCCAAAATCTATGCCGCGCTTTCTGGCTTCGTCGGCCAGATACGACAGGCCATGAGGCAATTTGTTGGTGTTCACCTGCCAATCGCCGAGGCCGGCGTTGTCTTTGTTGCGCGGATGCGCATTGCCGAACCAGCCGTCATCGAGCAGAAATGTGTCCGCGCCAATTTCCTTCGCGCCATCAAAGAGCGACACGATGAGGTTCTCGTTGAAATTCATGTCCGTCGCCTCCCAGTTATTGAGCAACACCGGCCGTGGTTTCGCGCCGTCGCGAATGCCGTATTGCCGCGCCCAACGATGGAAATTCCGGCTGACCTGGCCTTTGCCGTGATCGCTCCAGGTCCAAAGCATCGCGGGCGTGGTGAAGGTTTCGCCGCGTTTGAGTTTGTATTGCTCGCCGAACGGGTTGATGCCGCAGAGAGCGCGCAGCCGATTTTTCCAATCCACTTCAAATGCGAGCTGAAAGCTGCCCGACCATTCCAACGAACCGCCAATGACCTCACCGTTTTCTTCCGCCGCCGCGCCGTTCAGCGATAAAATGAATGACGGAATGCAAAAACGCGTGGCGCGCACGCCGATTTTGGAATCGAGAATTTTAATTCCCGGTGAAAGCTGCTCTTCGCTGAGGGTGGCCTCGCTTCGATAGTCGCCGTGAAATTGAGTGAGCCAATAATGTGTGGCGTCGACGACCGGCGACGCGGAGGCGAAGTGAAGCAGCGTGGCCGGGCCGTCGTCTTCGTTGCGAATCTCCGACCATTCCTCGATGACGTCCTCCTGCTGATAACACTTGAAGCAAAGCGTCACGAAGAACGGATACGCCGGGTCCTTCAATTCAATGCGCGTGAGAAAAATGTTCGAATCCACCGCGCTCGTGGCGTGCCGGACATAAATCAAGTCGGTCGACGTGTTGCCATCGGGATGCGTGACTTGAAGCGCCGGTTGCAAAATAAATCCGTTGCCACTCGGCGGGTAGAATTCCGTTTCGCGCGGCAGCATTTCGTTCGCGGCCGATTCCTTGTGCGGCGCGCCGAAGTGCGTTTCATACAACCGCTTGTCCCCGCCGACGCGCAGCATCAAAACGGAATGCGCGGTGGCGATGTTGATGGATGGGCCGCTCGCCGGAGTGGTTTGGAAATCAGCGGCGGCCAGTTTGGTTGACACTGAAAACAGTGAAACCGCAGCCAAAAAATACGTTAGGGGTTTTGCCATCATAATCTGTCGGAGAAATAAAACGCGCGCCGGCGGGCGGTGTCAATGCCTTGATTTATATTTCCTCTTCCACTTCTTTCTCCTCCAAAATCACTAAACCAACACTCTTGCCTCGCGGCAGTTTTCAATTGAGAATAGCCCCACTATAAAGTGGTTCGACACAGTCTACCGGTTCTGGCCGCACATCGTGGTGGGATTTCATTTTGTGGCCGCGTCGCTTGCCTCAGTGCACGCCTTGCTCAATAAACGCGATTCCCGCGCGGCCACACTCTGGCTCGGCGCCATCTGGTCGCTGCCCGTGCTCGGACCGATGCTTTATCTGGCGCTGGGCGTGAACCGGATTCGCCGCAAAGCGATCTCACTCGGCGTGCACAAAAGCATCCCGCGCCCGGTCCCGAAAAATCTTGGCGAATCGGAACTGTCGCGCGTGGAACATTTGCAAATGCTCGCACGGGTGGTCGGCCGTGTCGTCGCCCGGCCGCTCACGCCCGGCAATCGCCTTCAACCGCTCCTCAACGGCGATGAAGCCTTTCCCGCGATGCTCGCCGCGATTGATTCCGCCACCAAATCCATTTCACTCGCCACCTACATTTTCGACAACGACGCCAGCGGGAAACAATTCGCCGACGCACTTGGTCGCGCAGTAAAACGCGGCGTCGCCGTGCGTGTATTGATCGATGCCGCCGGCACGCGTTATTCGTGGCCGCCGATTATGCATCGGCTCAAGCATGCAAAAGTCCCGTTCGCGCGCTTTCTGCCGGCGTCCGTGCTGACTCCCTGGCGCGTAACGACTGTCAATCTGCGCAATCACCGGAAGGTCATGGTCGTGGATGGCAAAATCGCATTCACCGGCGGCATGAACATTCGACACGGCAATATGCTCGCGGAAAAACCGAGCAGTCCCGTGCGCGATTTGCATTTTCAAGCGGAAGGCCCCATCGCGGCGCAATTGCAGGAAACGTTTGCCGCCGACTGGGCGTTCACGACCCGCGAAACGCTCGACGGCGAGTTGTGGTTTCCCGATCTGGAAGATCGCGGCGAGGTGGTGGCGCGTGTGATTGCGGACGGGCCGGATGCGGATTTTGAGACCGTACGCTGGACGTTGCTGGCGGCCCTGGCGGAGGCGCAGCATTCCGTCCAAATTGTCACGCCGTATTTCCTGCCCGACCCGGCGCTCGTCACGGCCTTGAACCTGGCCGCCCTGCGCGACGTGCGTGTGGATATCATTTTGCCTGCCAGGAGCAATCTGCGCTACGTGGATTGGGCCTCGCGCTCAATGTGGTGGCAAGTATTGGAACGCAATTGCCGAATCTGGCTGACACCGCCGCCCTTTGATCACTCGAAACTGATGATTGTGGATGGAAACTGGGTTTTGCTCGGCTCGGCCAATTGGGACACGCGCAGCTTGCGGTTGAATTTCGAATTGACCGTCGAAGCCTATGGCCGCGAATTTGCCGGCCGCATGGGCAAGGTCATTGAAGACAAGCTCCGCGGCGCCCGCCCGGTGACGTTGGCCGACGCCGATGCGCGCAGTTACGCCGCCAAACTGCGGGATGCGGTCGCTCGCTTATTCTCCCCCTACCTGTGAAGCAGTTTCAGACGCTCTATAGTGACTGCCAAAAGGAATTCCCGAAATGGTGGCGATTCCCCGCGAGGAATCGAGGCAAACCCGCAGGTTTGCCCCACCCTTTCGGAAATTACTTTTGGTAAGCAGTCTAATTGAGCGAAAATTCGCGACTGACGTCGAAGTTCTGGCTTGCGAAAGGCGGAATTTCGCGGAATATACCGAAGACAGGAGAATAAGAACGTGACATTTGTGCGCTAAGCCGTTCTAAACATCAACTAATTGATTTTATGTCATCGCACGCCGGAGCCTTAAAGTCGTTTGCCAAAAAACTCACGCTGCTCTTGATGGTTCGCGGCATGGTGGCGTGGACCACGGTGTGGTTCTTCATTTGGGGCGTGGTGGTGCTGGCGGTCCGGTTCTCCGGGTTGCTCAAGGGCAAATGGCTGGCATTCGGATTACTCGGCTGCATCCCCATCGCGTTAATCGCGGCCATTCGTGAATGGCGGAAACGCGAGTCGTTTTCAAAACTCCGGGCCGCCTACGACGACCTGAACCAATGCGGCGGCGTGATCATGGCCGAGGAAGTCACGGACATGTCTCAATGGCAAGCGCAACTCCCCTCGCCCAGCGTGCCGTCATTGCGCTGGCGCAATGGCCGGGCCTTCGGATTGCTCACGATGTCGGCGGCGTTCTCGGCGGCCATCCTGTTGTTGCCGGACCGCTTGACCGTTTTGCACGCCTCGCATCCACTGGAAATCGGAAAGCTCGTCGGCGAATTGAAAGCTGAAGTCCAAACGCTGAAGGACGAAAAAATTCTTGAGGACAAGAAGGCGGACGAAACCCAGAAGCAATTGGCCGATATGCAGGAAAAATCCTCCGGCCTCGATCCCAGCAAAACCTGGGAGGCGCTCGATCACATCAAGGAATCCGACGCGGACCTCGCGAAGCGCGCCGCCGAAGAGGCCGTGAATAAAATGGCCAGCCTCTCCGCGGCGCAAACGCTCGCCAGCGCGATGCAGCAGGCATCCGGCGACGGCATGCGCGATGACATCGCAACCCAGGCCGCGGAGGATTTGGCAACGATTTTGAAATCCGCAAAACTCGAGGACGGCCTGCTCAAGGGAGATCTGCCCAAGGAATTGCTGGACCAACTGAAGGGAGCCAACCCGGAGCAATTGCAAAAGGTGCTGAGCGCGATTCAGTTCAACAAAAACAATCTCAACAAGTCGATGACCAACCTCGCAAATCTGCGCATGATTGACATCAAGACTTTGTCCCAGTGCCAATCCAATGGCCAATGCACCAATTGCAATGCCCTCGCCGCCTATCTCTGCACCTGCACCAACAAAAACGCCAGCCTGATTTCGCTTTGCTACGGCAAAGGCGGCCCGGGTGGCGGCGGCGGAACCGGGCCGATGACCTGGCAGGATAAGTCCTCGGAAGACAATCTGAAGTTCAAGGAAGACGCCCTGCCGCCCTCATCGCACCTGTCGGACGCGCAATTCGTCGGCGTCAGCAAGGCTGCGCCGGAATTGAGCGCGAACGATCTCTCGACCGAGCACGGCGCGCTGGCATCGGCGCAGGCCAGCGGCGGCTCCGCCAATTCGCAGGTCATTCTCCCGCAGCATCGGCAGGCCATCCAGCGTTATTTCAAGCGGGACGCGCAATGAATTTGCCCCTCGAAGCATCGCCTTCATTCATTTATGCCTGATACCATTCTCAAGCCGGAAGAACTGCAACCTGCCGCCGAGCTGGTCAAAAAAGTTTTGGAGCAACTCGACCGCGTGCTATTGGGCCGGAAGGAATTGCATCGGCTGGTGCTCATTGGAATTTTGAGCAAAGGCCACGTGCTCTTCGAGGGGTTGCCGGGGCTCGGCAAAACCGCGTTGGTCCGCACCATCGGCCAGATCATGAAGCTCGACTTCAAGCGCATTCAATTCACGCCTGATTTGATGCCCGGCGACATTCTCGGCACGCATATTTTGCAACAGACGGATACCGGTAAACGCGAGATGGTGTTTCAGCCGGGGCCGGTGTTCACCAATATTTTGCTCGCCGACGAAATCAACCGCGCCTCGCCCAAGACGCAATCCGCGTTGCTGGAAACGATGCAGGAGAATTCGGTGACGTTGCTTGGCACGACGCGTCAGTTGCCGTTGCCGTTCTTCGTGCTGGCGAGTCAGAATCCCATCGAACTCGAAGGCACCTATCCCCTGCCCGAGGCGCAGTTGGATCGTTTTTTATTTCGGCTGCTGTTTGACAACGCCAGCACCGACGTGCTGGAGCAGATTATTTCCGGCCGGCGACGCGGCGAACTCCCCACCGTCACCTGGCAAATGGAACGCGAGCAATTGCAAACCTTGTTCCAAACGATGGACCGGATTTATTTGCCGCGGCCCGTGTCGCGTTACATCGCGCGATTGGTTTCCGCGACGCACCCTGGCACATCGGAAGCCTCTGAAGCCGTCACGCGTTACGTCTCGTATGGCGCATCGCCGCGTGCGGCCATCGCCATCGCCGAAGCCGCCCGCGCGCACGCGCTCGTGTCGGGACGGCCGACGGTTGGATTCGAAGACGTAAAAACGGTGGCCGGGCCGGTGTTGAACCACCGGTTGTTGCTGAATTACCAGGCGCGGTTCGATCGCATGTCCTCTTCGCGGCTCGTGCAGGAGTTGCTGGGGCAAATGGATGAGACGGGATTGAAATTGCCAGGCGATGTGGAACTGCAATCGGCATGAACCCCAGGGCGCCCTTGCGAAAACGGTATTCGAAACGCAGCTCTCTTGCGTTCCAGGTCCTGCTCGCCTGCCTTCTCTCGTTCACGATTCCCGCGTTGGCGGATCATTTCGGCGACATTGATGTCACGCCCATAACCATCGCGAGCGGGAACACCTACCACGGCTATCACGAGTTCCGGTTTCTGATCGAAAATCATTCGCTGAAGTACACCCACAAGGTGACGCTCGTCATCCCCGATCGAGGTTACAACTCCGGGAATTCCCTCGGGCGCCTGTCACGCACCATTTCCCTCGGGCCCGAGCAGCGCGACTTGCTGCCGATCTGGCAACCGCCGCTGCCCATCAATGGCAATAGCCAGGTCCGCGTGTTGGTCGATGACGACGAGGCCGGCACGTTCAACCTGCCTGACCCGATGCGCCATCTCGCGATGGGCTCCTCGACCTGGTCGGGCGGCGTCTATTATCGAGGCTACGGAGGCGCTGCGGCGCAATCGACCGCCGTCCTGGTAAGCCGCAGTTTGAATTTCGATGACATGAACCGCGCGCTGAATGCCAAGGCCGGCGTGGCGGATTACTCCGCGCAAATGGCCGCCGGGCCGCCCGACTCGACCTCGCGCGGAGGCTACGTGCCGACTGCCTGGATGCCGGCCCCTTCGGGTCCCGGTCCGCAATGGCTCGAACTGGATTATTCAGCGCCCCAACCTGCCCAGGGCGTGCGGATTTATTTTACGACCCTGATTCCTTCCGGAATTCAGATCGACGTCAAGGGAGCTTCCGGCACGAATTTGTTTCAAACCAACACGCCCCCCGCGCGCACCGGGCGATTCGGCAATTTGGAAATCTCGTTTCCTGTCACGACCGAACCTGTCAAAACCGTTCGCCTCGAGTTTGGAGGAGGGGGTCCGGGAAATATTGGAGTCGATGCCGTCGAACTCATGGGGCCCTCCGGCAACTCCTGGGCGTCGACCGCGCGGGCGAGCAGCGAAGCGTCCGGCGCTTACGGCCCGCCCTCCAGCAGCACGGCGCCCACGCACACGCTGCTGCGTTGCGAATTGCCGATGCCGGAATGGAGCGAGTCCTGGCTTTCGTACACGCCTTATGACGCCGTGGCATTGAGCGCGACGGATTTAAAAACACTTTCGCCCGGTGCTTTCAACGCGTTGTGGAGTTATGTCGAGTGCGGCGGAAATCTGCTCGTATTCGGCGGCACGACACTTCCGGAACCGTGGCGTTCGTTTTCCAAAAACACTTTCGAGCAGGGTGACTTGGTCCATATCGGCCTGGGCCGATGCCTGGCATTCGAGCCAAGCCAGATCTCAGCGCTCTCTCGAGAAAACATTAGCCGCGTCACCGCGGCAGTGGACGTAACCGGCCGGGTCTGGCAGGGGTTGCCAAACGTCGACACGATCAACGAAACTTTTCCGGTCATCGAGAACTATCATGTGCCGGTGCGGAGCACGGTTTTCATCATGCTGTTGTTCGTCATTGTCATCGGCCCCGTCAACTTGATTGTGCTCTCGCGATCGAACCGGCGCACCTGGCTGCTCTGGACCATCCCGGCCATTTCCTTCCTGACCTGCCTGCTGGTTTTCGCTTACAGTTTCCTGCGTGAAGGTGTGACGCCGAATACGCGCATTTCCGGCATTACGATTTTGGATCAGGCCAATCGCCGGGCTGCCTCCATCGGTCTCACGGCGTTTTACTGCCCGCTGACGCCCAGCCAGGGATTGTTTTTCAGCACCGACACCGAGGCCACGCCGCTGGTGGAAATCGGGAATTACGGCCGCGGCACGAGCCGCGAGGTCGATTGGACGCAAGGCCAGCATTTTGGCCGCGGCTGGGTAAGCGCGCGCGTGCCCGCGGATTTTTACCTGCGCAAATCCGAGACCCGCCGCGAACGCATCGAGTTTGAAACCAACAACGGACAGACCACCATCGTGAACGGCCTCGGCGCGACGATCAAAAACCTGTGGCTGGCGGATGACAATTCCCACGTGTTCACAGCGACCAATATTCCCGCCGGCCAAAAATTCACCCTCACAGCCTCAACGACGCTCTTGAAAAAAGACGAGCAATCGGGCGCCAAAGGCCTGCTCGAAAAATGCGGGCCGCAGGCGGACATTTCCGATGGCACGCCGTTCTTAAAGCCCAACACGTATGTCGCCGAACTGGAGGCGAACCCCTTTTTCGAAAATGGCCTCGGCAGCAAGGCGCAATCGGCGCGAACAAAGTCCAGTGCGATCGTTTTCGGCACGCTTGAATCCTCTCCGCAACGCGCCCAACCATGAAAGTCCAGGTCCAACAGCTACGCAAAGAATTCGGCAAGACCGTTGCCGTGGACAATATTTCCTTTGCGTTCGATTCCGGGCACATTTTTGGATTCGTCGGCCCCAACGGCGCCGGCAAGACCACCACGATGCGCATTATCGCCACCATCGAGGAACCCACCGATGGCGATGTGCTCTTGAACGGCGTTTCCGTGCGCGAAGAGCCGGAATTGGCGCGGCGAGTCGTGGGTTATGTTCCGGACACATTGCCCTCGCACGCAGACATCACCGTGCACGAGTATCTTGATTTTTACGCGCGCGCCTACGGATTGCGCGGCCGGAAACGCGATGACGCAGTGGGCGCGATTGAGGAATTCACGAATGTCGCGGGCATCCGCGACAAACACGTCAAGGCGCTCTCCAAGGGCATGAAGCAGCGCGTGAGCCTGGGGCGTGCGCTCGTGTACGATCCTGACGTGCTGATCCTCGACGAGCCGGCGGCCGGCCTGGACCCGCGCGCGCGGGTGGAATTGCGCGAATTGCTCACGCTCCTCGCCGAGCGCGGGAAAGCGATTCTCATCAGCTCGCACATTCTCACCGAGTTGACCGAAATCTGCAACGGCGTGGTCATCATCGAGCGCGGCAAAATCCTGGAGACCGGCACGATTGAAGACGTGCTCAAGAAAAGCGCGCCGCGTCGCACCGTCGCGATCCGCTTGCTCGACGCGCAGCAAAATCCGCTCTTGTTGAAGGAACTGCTGCAGACGCCTTTCGTGGAAAATGCCCGGCAATCCGGCTCGGAAATTTTGTTTGAATCTGCCGGCGATGAAAACGCCATCTGCGATATTCTGGCGCTGTTGATCGGCAAGCAATTTAAAATAACCGACTTCCGCCAGACCAAAGCCAACCTGGAGGATATTTTCATGACGGTGACGAAAGGAGGCGTGCAGTGAGGCGGATTCTCTCCAATCTCAAATCGCATTTTACCAACTGGCGCCACTGGGAAATGAATCCGGTCGTCGTCAAGGAACTCCGCCAGGCGGTGCGAAGCTGGGCGGTGACCGGCACGCTGCTGTTGTTCCTGCTCGTCCTGTTCTGCTCGGCGGTGCTTTTCTTCGTGACCCAAAGCTTCGATGCCTCGGCCAACCCGCGGATGGGCGCCCAGATTTTCTCGACCTTCTCGGTCATCCTCACCGGCGCGAGCCTTTTGTTCATCCCGCTTTATATCGGCGTGCGCGTCGCGGCGGAACGGCAGGAATCGGACCTTGACCTGCTTTACATCAGCACGCTCTCGCCCGCGCGGATCATCCGCGGAAAATTTTTCTGCGGCGCGTACGTCGCCATTTTGTTCTTCAGCGCGTGCATGCCGTTCATGACGTTCACCAACCTCCTGCGTGGCGTTGATTTGCCTTCGGTGTTTTTCATCCTACTCTGCTTGTTTCTGATTGTTTGCTGCGCGGTGCAGGTGGCCATCTTCCTGGCGTGTCTGCCGATCAGCAAAATTTTGAAAATTCTGCTCGGGCTGGGCGCGGGAATTTTGACCGTTTGGATGGTTGCCGGGCTGACTTTTGCGATCTCGGAATTAATGATGCAGGGCGTCGGATCGATGATGAGCAACCGGGAGTTTTGGGCCACGTTCTTCACCGTCTGCAGCGTGATTTTCGCGGCCGCGCTGCTGCTGCATTTCCTGTCGATCGCGCTCATTTCGCCGCCCTCGGCGAACCGCGCGCTGCCCGTTCGCATTTACATGACCATCGTCTGGTTGATTGGCGCGGCTGTCTCGCTGGCCTGGGTGATTCATGAGGCTACCGCCCAACTGATCCTGCCCTGGGCCATCGCCAGCTTCATCATTTTTGGCGTTTCGCTCGTGGTGATTGTCAGCAATAACGACCTGCTCAGTTTGCGGGTGCAACGGACCGTTCCCGAACGGCTTCCCTTGCGGGCGCTCGCTTTTCTCTTCTATAACGGCGCCGCCGGCGGATTGCTTTGGGCAGCGTTGATTCTGGGAACAACCTTCGTCGCCATGTGGCTGCTGTTAACCAGTCATCGGTTTGCCAATACGCACATGGGCGAAGAACTTTACGGCATTTTGTATTCCTCAGCGGCGGCGATTTGTTATGCCTTTGATTACGCATTGGTGGGATTGCTCCTGCATCGGAAATTGCTCGCGCGGCGCCCGGCGAAGCTCGCGGGCATATTCGCCGTCATCGTGCCAGCCGCCTGGGCCTTGCTCCCCGTCCTGCTCTTTTTCTTCCTGAATCGCCTGTCAACCCGCGATCTCGAACATATCCAGCTTGGGAACCTTTTCAACATTTTCGTCGTGGGCCTGAATGCGGCAAAAACAGGAACACCTGCTCTTTGCCGGCGCGTGGCTGGTCCTGATGGTGATCCTGAATTTCACCTGGTTTGTGCGGCAGGTGAAAAATTTTCAACCCCTGCGCCGCGCGCGGACGGCGTCCGCCACGGTGGATGCGCCGCCCGTCGTTCCCGCCGCTGCAAGTTAATCGTGCATGGAACCGGTCATACAACAAGCATTGCGCGAGGGCGAAAAGCTCGGATTGCGCTATGCCTTGCAGATCCCGCAAGTCGCCGCATCGGGAATTGTCGGTTCACGGCTCGGCCGCCGTGCAGGCAGCTCGATTGATTTTCAGGATTACCGCGAGTATCAGCCCGGCGACGACCTGCGTTTCATCGATTGGGGCATTTACGCGCGCAGCGACCGCCTCAGCATTAAATTATTCCGCGAAGAAGTGACGCCGCATCTCGATCTCGTGCTCGACGGTTCCCGTTCGATGAATCTGGAAGGCAAGCCCGTCGCCTCGGCGAAACTCGCCGCGTTGCTCGCGACCGCCGCCGCCAACGCCCAATGCTCCCACGCCGTGTGGCTTTCGAGCGAGGGATTCAATCGCGTTCCCAACGACACTCTGCCGGCGTCGGCGTGGGAAAAGGTCGTGCACGACAGCAAACGCACTCCTGACCAGGCCTTCGATATTCTCTCCCCGAAATTGCGTCGCCTGGGCATTCGCGTTTTCATCAGCGATTTATTGTGGCCCGGCAACCCGCTCCAAACCATCCGGCGACTCCGCGATGGCGCGGCGATGCTGTTCGTCATCCAATTGCTCGCACGCGAGGACGCCACGCCGCCCGAGCACGGAAGCGTGCGTCTCGTGGACAGCGAAACGGATGAGGTAACCGAAATCTACATCGATTCGAGCACGCAAAAGCAATACGCCGAAAATCTCGCGCAGCTTCAGCAATCGTGGGACGATGCCTGCCGCCAAAGTGGCGCGCACATGACGACCATCGTCGCGGAGGACCTCGAGAACTCGCTGGCTGAATTGGAAGCCCTCCAACTCGTCATCCCGGCATGATTCCGTTCCTGACCTATCCGCTGGCTTTAATCGCCGCGACCGCGCTGCCGGCGCTCGCGGCGATTTACATCCTGCGCCATAAATTCCGCCGGAAACAGGTTTCGAGCCTCATGCTCTGGCGGTTCCGCGTGCAATCCAAGGAAGGCGGCGCCAAGGTGCATCGCCTGCAATTGCCGCTGCTCTTTTTTCTGGAATTGCTCGCGCTGCTGCTGCTCGTGGTCGCCGCGAGCGGGCCTCACTGGAAGCTGGCGCAATCGACGCGGCCGTTGATCGTGGTGCTGGACGATTCATTTTCCATGCGCGCGGTTTCGGGAAATAACTCGGCTCAAACCCGCGCGCGCGAGGCTTTGCAAAAGTTGTATCGCTTTCAGCCGCCGCCTTCGACGCGATTGATCCTTGCCGGCAAGGAACCGCAATTGCTCGGCGCGCCCGCGCGGAATTGGTCCGAAGTCAGCAAGCTGCTGGAACAATGGGCGTGCTGGTCTCCCGACGCCTCGATCAACACCGCTGTTACGCGCGCGACCGAACTCGGCAAACAACAGGCGAACATCCTCGTGCTCACCGACCATGCGCCGTCGGAGCAGAAAATCGCCAACCCCCGGCTGCAATGGCTCAGTTTCGGCGCCCCCACTCCGAATATCGCCATCGTCAACGCCTCGCGCTCCGCCAATGGCGACCAGGATCGTTGTCTGTTCGAGATTGCGAATTTTTCCAAGACCTCGCAATCGGCCGCCTTGTTGGTCCAAGCCGACTCGAACACCGCGCAACGAACCGAACTGTCGCTCGCGCCTAATGAGCGCCAGCGTGTCGTGCTAAACATCCCCGCGGCCACGCCCCAACTCTCCGCTGAACTCACACCCGATGCGCTTGCCGAAGATAATCGCGTGCAACTACTGCCGCCAATTCGCCGCCGCGTGCGTGTGGAGGTGGCGTTGACCAACTCCGCGCTGGCGGAATTGATCGACCGCACGCTCGCCGCCACTGGATTGCGCGCGAGCATTTCGGAAAATCCGGAATTGATCATTCATCATTCCGACGCTTCACCGAACAACTCGGCGTGGAGTCTAAATTGGACGATTCCCGAAAAAGCGACCGCCTACACGGGGCCGTTCATTGTGGATGACTCGCATCCCATGGCGCAAGGCATCGGGCTTATCGGCGCCGTTTGGGCCGCCGGCTCGCTGACGAATTCAAAGACCGACGTGCCAATCATCCTCGCCGGGAATGTGCCGCTAGTCTCAACCCGTGAAGACATCACGGGCCGGGAATTCATGACGATGAACCTGGATCCAGAGCTTTCTACCGTCACAAAAACTCCCGATTGGCCGATTCTTTTCTGGAACATCCTGCAATGGCGCGCGCGCGAAATTCCCGGCCTGCTCGATAGCAACGCCCGCCTCGGGACCGAAGTGATTCTAAAAACCACGGGCGATCCGGTTTCGGTGCGCTGGCCGGATGGCCAGGAAAAATCCTTCCCCCGCACCAGCGATCAACTCCTGCTCGATACTCCGTTGCCGGGTGTCTACTCGGTCGTCATGGGAACTTCCACGAATTCTTTCGCCGTTAATCCGCTCGCTGCCGACGAGTCCGATTTGCAAGCGTGCGCGACCGGTCAGTGGGGCTCGTGGGACGCGGGCGTCGAGAGCCGCTATGAGCAATCGCCCATGGCGTGGATTTTTGCGCTCGGCGCACTCGGCTTGTTGACCGCGCACCTGTGGTTTCTCGCCGCCGGGAAAGGAGACGCGTGATCGCCGTCTTTTTCCAACCCGTCTGGCTCCTGCTGCTCGTGCCGCTGGCCGTCGCGTGGTGGGTGTGGCCCTTGCCGAGCCGCTGGTTACGCGCCATCCGCGCGCTAACGCTGATTCTCATCGTTTTCGCCCTGGCGCAGTTCGCCCTTCGCCTGCCCGACCGCTCCGGCACCGTAATTGTCGTGGCGGATCGCAGCGAATCGATGCCCGCCAAAGCCGACACGTCGCAAAAGGAAATCATCGACCTGCTCCATAAATCAATGGGCGCGCACGACGACCTGGGAGTCGTCTCCTTCGGCAGCGATGCGGTCGTGGAACAATCACCACAACACGGCGAATTCGGCGGCTTCACCGGGCAAGTCGGCCCGGGTCATTCCGACCTGAACGCCGGCATCGAAACTGCGTTGAGTTTGATTCCGCCCGACGGCGGCGGGCGCATCCTCGTTCTGTCCGATGGCAAATGGACCGGCAAAGATCCCATCTCCGCCGCCGCGCGCGCCGCCGGCCGAAACATTCCCATCGATTACCGCCTCCTCGAGCGGCCGCAGGTCAGCGACGTCGCGATTCAATCCTTTCTCGCGCCGGAATCCGTGCTTTCGGGCCAGGCCTACATTCTCAGCGGATGGGTTCGCTCGCCCGTGGACCAGGAAATTCAATACCAATTGCGCCGCGGCTCAACCGTAATCGCCTCCGGCACCAAACAGGTTTCCGCCGGCGTTACGCGCCTCATGTTCCGCGATCGCGCGGCCGAAGCCAGCGTTTACGATTACACGCTCTCCGTTCAGGGCCCCGCTGACGATCCCTTGCCGGAAAACAACGAAGCGCGCGCACTCGTCTCTGTCGAAGGCACGCGCTCAATGCTCGTGCTGTCCTCCGTCGGCGATAATTCCGGGCTCGTCAAACTGCTGCGCGGCGGCGGCGTGGAAGTCGTCGGCAAAACGCCGGATCAATGCAATTGGTCGCTGGAAGAACTGGCCCGGTATTCGTCTGTGGCTATCGAAAATGTTTCCGCCAACCAAATTGGCGCGCCCGGCATGGAAACGCTCGCGTCCTGGGTCGAAAACACCGGCAGCGGGCTCCTGATGACCGGCGGCCAAAAATCCTACGGGCCCGGCGGCTATTTCAAATCACCGCTCGAACGCATTATGCCGGTCTCGATGGAAATGCGCCGCGAGCATCGCAAAATGTCGCTCGCGATTGTCGTCGCGATGGATCGCTCCGGCAGTATGTCCGCGCCGGTCGGTGGCGGGCGCATTAAAATGGATTTGGCTGATCTCGGCGCCGTACAAGTGTTGGATTTGCTCTCTCCCATGGATGAATTCGGCGTATTCGCCGTGGACACCGAACCGCATTTAATTGTGCCGCTCGACACGGCTGACAAAAATCAGTCCTTTCGTGGAAACATATTGTCCATTGGGTCGCAAGGCGGCGGTATCGTCGTTTGCGAGGCGTTGCAGGCCGCTGCGCAAATGATCACGCAGGCCAAAGCCCAGACCAAGCACATCATCATGTTCGCCGACGCCGCCGATTCGCGGCAGCAGTTGTGCGACTATTCAATACTCCTCGCGAAGTGCCGCGAATCGGATGTGACGGTAAGCGTCGTGGGAATGGGCACCGAACACGATGTGGACGCGGATATTTTGAAAGACGTGGCGGAGAAAGGAGGCGGGCAATGCTATTTCGCTTCGAGCCCCGATGAAATTCCGCGCATGTTTGCGCAGGACACCTTCACCGTCGCCCGCAGCACGTTCGTCGATCAGCCGACCGCATTCCAATTCACGCCCGGCTTTTCTTCGCTCGGCGCCCAGCCCGCCGCGCCGCCAAATCTTGGCGGTTATAATCTTACCTACATCCGGCCGGAAGCGAATCTCGCCGCGATCAGTGGCGATGACTACAAAGCGCCGGTCGTCTCATCATGGAACGCCGGTAATGGGCGCGTGATCTGCTTCGCCGGCGAAGCTGATGGAAAATACAGCGGCGCGCTGGCGTCGTGGAACCAGGCCGGCGAATTTTACTCCACGCTCGCGCGCTGGACCGCAGGCAAACATCAACCGCTGCCGGACGACCAATTGCTGACCGAGGATGTGCGCGACGGCGTCTGCTTCGTGCAACTCCATCTCGATCCCGAACGCAAAGCCGATCCGTTTTCCGCGCTGCCGAAATTAAAAATCCTGCGCGGTACCCCCGGTTTGCCGCCGATGAAACAAACCATCTCGCTCGATTGGAAAAATGCCGACCTCCTCGAAGCCTCCATTCCGATGAATGGGCGCGAAACCGTTCTCAGCACCGTCGAAGTTCCTGGCGAACAAGCCGTGACTCTCCCGCCGGTTTGCCTGCCCTACTCGCCGGAATTTGCGCCCGAACAACCCGGTCGGGGCGCTGCCGCGCTGGCGCAAATCGCGACGACGAGCGGCGGCAAGGAGCGCATTGAAATTCCCTCCACCTGGTCCGAATTGCAGGTGAAGCCGCGTTACATCGAAATCGTTCCCTGGCTGCTGGTCGCCGCCGTCGTGCTGTTCTTGTTGGAAGTCTTTGAGCGCCGCACCGGGTGGGTCTCGAGATTATTCAACCGCCAACAACCGGCCGTCGCAACTGTCGGGGTAGGAACCGAAAACGAACCCGAAATCCGCGAACCAGAACCCGCGGTCAAGCGATTGGTGCGGAAACGAAAACAGCAAACTGCCGCGCCGTCGGTTGCTCCCGCTGCAGCCCGCAAGGAAACAAAAGCCGAAAAGCCCGCGGCTCCCGCAGCGCCAGCATCACCCGCCTCGACCGACTCCAATCTCGACGCCCTGCGGAAAGCCCGCGAGCGCGCCGATCGCAGGACCAAGCGCGATTAAATGCGCTTTTCATCCGCGTCGATGTAGTCCACGAAACATTGCACATCGTCGCGGTTCGCAAGGCCGGACTGTGTCTTGCGCAACTTGAGCCGCTCCTGTCCAGCGGCGTCATCCTTTTTTGGATAATTCAACATGCGCTGACGGTGTTCGGTTTTGGCCGAGTCCGGTTTTTTGACGTTCTTCAAGACCCAATCGGAGACTTGGCCGTCGGTGATGCTGTTGCGCACCACTTCGAGAAATTGCTTCTCCGCCACGCCCGCGAATTCCAGCCACAACCCGTCAAAACCTTTGCCGAAATTCGGCTGGTAATCGGGGTGCAATTTGCCGGCGAAATGAAGACGAATTTTGTCGATGTAACGCGGCAGGTGCATCCAGCCGCACATGGTTTCGCGAGGGCTGCGAGGATAAATGATGTCGCTCATGGCAAAATCATTCGCGCAGCCATGCAACCCTGTCAATGAAATCAAGTGCTACAACCGCTTCTCATCCGCATCATTGAGATCCACGAAGGTGCGAACATCGTCCCGATGGCCGAGCTTGAATTCCTGTTTGCGCTGCTTGAAACGTTCCTGCGCCGCAGCATCATCGGCGGGCGGACGGTTCAGCATCGTCTCGGCGTGCGCGCGTTTGTCGGCTGCGGATTTTTTCACATGCGCGCGCACCCAATCGAACACCTGCCCATCGATGAATGAGGTCTTCACCACTTCGATCATCTGTTCGTGAGTCACGCCCGCGGCCTTGAGCCACATCGCATCGAAACCTTTTCCAAGATTCGCCTGGTAATCGGGATGCAATTTTCCGGCCAGGTGCAGGCGGATTTTGTCCACGTAGCGCGGCAAATGCATCCAGCCATCCATTGCTTCGCGCGAGCTGCGCGGGTAAATAGTGTCGCTCATGCGCGCATCATTCAACGGCTTGGGTTGAGTGTCAAACCGAAGCACGGTGATTTCCGAATTGACTTCCAGCGCCGGAGGATTTGACCTGAGGCATGCCCAAAGATGCGCGTGTCGATGCCTACCTCGCGAAAGCGCCTGAATTCGCGAAGCCGATTCTCACTCACCTCCGCGCGCTGGCGCACGAGGCCTGTCCTGGTGTCGAGGAAGCATTGAAGTGGCGCATGCCGCACTTTTTGCACAAAGGCATTCTCTTTGGCATGGCGGCATTCAAGCAACATTGCTCCGTGCATTTTTGGAAAGGCAAATTGCTGCTGGAAGGCAATCCCCCCGGCGGGTTCGGCAATCTCGGCAAAGTCACCCATCTCTCCGAATTGCCGGATAAGAAGGAACTGCTTCGCTACATTAAACGGGCAGTGGAACTCAACGAGAGCGGTGTTAAGAAGCCCGTGGTGAAGACCGTCAAAAAGAGATTGGTAGTGCCGGGCTACTTCCGGGAGGCGCTGAGCGCAAATAAAAAAGCCCAGGCCGCTTTTGACAATTTCAGCGAAAGCCACAAAAGGGAATACGTGAACTGGATCACGGAGGCGAAGCGCGAGGAAACACGCAGGAAGCGGATTAAGACCGCATTGCAATGGCTGTCGCAGGGCAAAGCGCGGAACTGGAAATATCTCGATTGCTGACGGGAGCGCCGTCACCCGCACAGAACCGCCTTAGGCGGCGGCGGGCAATCGGCGCTCCGCGAGCAAATCTTCAAGAGCGACTCTACTGGAACTGTCCGCCGCGTGAATGGGTTCTTCTGCTACGCCCGGGCAAAATTTCCGCCCGGTGCTACGTTGTTGGATGTCCAGAAGCGTCATCATCATCGGCGGCGGCATTGCGGGCTTAAGCGCCGCGAACGAACTCTTGCGCAACGGTTGCATCGTGACCGTGCTCGAGGCGAAGAAACGATTCGGCGGACGCATGCACACGATTCGCGACCAAAAGCTGCCGATCGAATTGGGCGCGGAATTCATTCACGGCAAAAACAAACAGCTATTGAACGCCATTCGCGCCGCGGGCCTTTCGACCCACGAGGTGCCCGACGCCAATCAATTGTTCGAAAATGGAAAACTGAAGCCGATTCAGATTTGGGACAAGGTCAGCGAGGTGATGGGCCGAATCTCCTCGCGCGGCAGGGATAAATCATTCAAAGAATTTTTGGACCGGCAGAAATGCGATGAACGCACGCGGCGGCTGATGACCGGTTTCGTGGAAGGCTTCGATGCCGCGCGCACCGAACGCATCAGCGCGCACGCATTGCTCGCTGCCGAACGCGCCGCGTCCGAGATGAGCGGCGATGCGCAAGGACGCGTGAACGAGGGCTATTCGGCGCTCGTGGGCTTCTACGAAAAAGAAATCCGTTCGCGCGGCGGCACGTTGGTCAAAGAGGCGCTCGCTCGGCGCGTGCGCTGGAAATCGGGCGCGGTCGACATCGCCGTGCATCGCGCCGGGGGTGGAGAAATGTTTCCGGCGGAAGCGGCTCTCATCACCCTGCCGCTCGGCGTGTGGAAAGCCCGCGAAGTGCTTTTCGAACCGGCGTTGCCCAGAAAGCAAAAAGCGGCGGACGCGATGCAATTCGGCAACGTCGTTAAAATCACATTGGTCTTCCGCAAACCCTGGTGGCCAAAAGCGGATTTTGGCTTCGTCCAGGCGCCGGAGGAGCCCATTCCCGTTTGGTGGAGCGATCCGCGCGGTCCCATTCTCACCGGATGGGCCGGCGGGCCCAAAGCGGATATCCTTCCGGCTCAATCCCCGGCCCGGCTGGAAACCATCGCGCTCACCACGTTGCAAAAGATTTTCGGGGTCACGTCGCTCCGCAAAAAGCTGGTCGCCAGCCATTCGTACAATTGGGCCGACGACCCGCAGGTTCGCGGCGCATACAGTTATATTCCCGTGGATGGGATGGATTTGCCGAAGACACTCGCCGCGCCGGTCAAAAAAACGCTGTTCTTCGCCGGCGAAGCCACGGCCCTGGACGCGCAAATGGGCACCGTGTTCGGCGCGCTCGAAAGTGGCTTGCGCGCCGCAAAGGAAATTTTAGCCGCCTGACCGAGTTGCCCTCCAATAGCAAAATCGAAGTGCTCGCGGACCCGGGTTAAATATCGATCACGTTCTCCGTCGGCTGTGGCTGCGCCGCAGAAGGAGGTGGCGTGCTCTTCTTCCGCCGCAACCCAATCACAACCATGGTGCACGCGGTCCACGTCGGCAACATATCCACCACGGGAATAAATTCCGCGACGAAAGTCGGCAGAAACAACGGATGAAAGCCCATCGTCGCGGTCAACAGCAGCATTGCCAGCACATCGATCGCTTCATCCAGACCAACCCAGCCAAACGGGCCCAGCACAAGTTGAAGACCGTCGGCTGCCAGCGCCACCGCGCAAGCCGTCCAAATCCGGCGGCGGGTCAGCACGGGTGGCAGAAGGCGATTGGCCATGCCCGACCTTACCACGTTCCACCACCATTTTCTTCAAATTGATTCACCATTTTAACCAGGGCATCAATCCAGAGGGGATGCTCGTTAAGACAGGGAATTTGATCGAACTCGCGTCCGCCCGCCTGCATAAACGATTCGCGCCCGCGCATGCCGATTTCCTCGACGGTTTCCAAACAATCCGAAACAAACGCGGGACAAATCACGAGCAGCTTTTTCACGCCTTGCTTCGCGAGCCGTTCGAATTCGAAATCGGTGTAAGGCTTCAGCCACGGATCCTTGCCGAGGCGGGATTGAAATGAGACCGAGCATTTCTCGCGGGGGATGCCGGCCTTTTCCGCGAAGGCTTTTGTGGTTTGATAACATTGCGCGCGATAACAGGTCGCGTGAGCGGGACTCGCCACTTCGCAGCAATTTTCCTTCACCAAACAATGGCAACCGGTCGGGTCGGATTTCTTAATCTGCCGTTCGGGCAGGCCGTGGTAACTGAACAGGAGATAATCGTAACCAGGCTTGAGATATTCGTCAGCACTCGCGACCAGCGCGCTGATGAAATCGGGTGCGTTGTAGAACGGCGGCTGCACGGTGATGCGCATGCCCGGAGCGATTTTGGCAGCGAGTTCTTTGACGCGTTCCACGGCAGATTCGAAACTGGACATCGCGTAGTGGGGAAAAAGTGGAATGAGCAACAGATCGTCCACTCCCTGCCCCACCAATTTTCGCAGCGCGCCATCGATGGATGGATTTTGATAACGCATCGCGAGTTCGACGGGGACTTTGACGCGAGCCCGCACTTTCTTAAGCACGTTTTTGCTGATGACGATCAACGGCGAGCCCTCTTTCATCCAGACTTTTTGATAGGCATGCGCTGATTCCGCAGGGCGTTTGATGAGAATTGTGCTCACGACGAAGCGCCGGACGGGCCAGGCAACGTCCAGGACGCGGCTGTCCATGAGGAATTCGTTGAGATACCGCCGCACGTCCGGCACGGAGGGTGAATCGGGTGAACCGAGATTGACGAGTAATACGCCTTTGCTCATTTGGAAATGGGTTCGAGACTGGATGCGCCCGCGCGCACACAATTTTTGACCCGTTCGACAATATTGCAGCCAGAAAGGATCGAGTCGCTCAAGGAAACGCCATCGCGATAGTGCCCGACCAGGAACAGTCCCGGCAATTTGCTTTCAGCTTCCGTCATCAACGCGCGATAGCGGCCGTAGCCCACGTTGTATTGAGGAATCGCTCGCGGATAGAAGGCCGTATGCTGAAATGTGGGCTTGCCGGTGACGCCAAGCAGCACGCGCAAATCTTCGCAGACGATTTCGCAAAGTTTCTCGGGCGGAAGCGATGCGAGCTCGGGATATCGTTCACCCCCCACATAACTGGTCAACGTGAGATGCCCGGCGGGCGCGCGGTTCGGAAACAGCGACGAGGAAAAAATGGTGCCGAGGATTTTGAAGCCCTCGATGCGCGGGAGCAACATACCAAAACCTTCGCAAGGATGCCCCACATCTTCGCGACGAAAACCGAGCACGACGCTCGCAACTGGCGGATGGCGGATTTCAGAAAGTGGCGCAAGATCGACCGGTTCGAGTGATTCGATTTTCAATTGCGCGAGCTTAAACGCGGTTCCGGCGTAAATCACTGCGCTGTGTTCAGCGTCGAAATTTCCGCCGGCAATTCCAGCCACCAGCCACCCCTCACTCGTTTGAGAAATTTTAGAAACAGCCGTGTTCAGTTTGAGGCAATCACCGAGTTGTTGCGCCAGCGCATCCGGCAGGACTTGCAAGCCTTCATCGAATGAAAATTTAGGCGCGCGATCTTTGGCGATCTCGCCGCTTTTCTTTCGTTCGCGCGCCCCGAAAATCTGGCCTTTGATCATTGAGCCGTAATCGTCCTCGAGCGCTTTCAGCTTTGGAAAGGCATGTGTGACAGAAAGTTTTTGCGGATCGCCGGCGTAAATCCCGGCGACGAGCGCGTCAATGGCGTGATCGAGAAATTCCTGGTTGAAGCGGCGCACGACGAATTGGGCGATGCTCTCTTCCACACCGTCGCGGCGCGGTGGATTGAAGGGCTCTCGGATAACGGCCCATTTCGCGCATGGTGTAAACAGATCGGTTGTCAAAAACCCGAGCGGCGTGGCTGGCATTTCGATGGGCTTTCGATAACGCACGACGTAGCGGGCGGCGGCTTTGGGATGGGAATCGAGTCGGCGCGATTGCAGACCGGCGTCGCGAATGAGTTGCGAAATTTTTGGTGACGTTTCGAGCAGAGTGTTAGGACCGAACTCTGCGAGGTAGCCATCCTGGCGCACCGATTGGATGACGCCGCCCACACGGCCACTCGATTCATAGACGGTCACCGGAATGCCGTTGCGCTTGAGATAAAACGCAGCGGTCAGCCCGGTGATGCCAGCGCCGATGATCGCAACGGATTTCAAATCGTTCTCGAATGTTTGCGCTCGCCGGAGGCTGCGAGCGTGTTATCGAAGCACATCGCAATGTTGCGGATAAAAAGGCGTCCGGTGTCGGTCACTTCCAAACCGTTTTCCGAGCGGCGCACCAGACCGTCGGCTTCAAAGCCTGCGAGCGATTTCGATCTCGCGCTCGAAATGCGAAGTGAAGTTGATGCCGAGTCGATTCGACATGGCGGCGTAATCGAGACCGAGGTCGCACATTACGCGCATGATGGTATCGCGGCGGATTTTGTCCTCATCGGAAACGACGTAGCCACGGCTGAGCGGGACTTTGCCGGCATCGAGAGCGGCGTAGTATTTCAGAAGATCCTTTTCATTCTGCCAATAAGCGTCGGGAATTTGAGATATTGCCGACATGCCAAAGGCGTAAATGTCCGCGTTGGCGTGCGTGCTGTAGCCCTGAAAATTGCGCTGCAAGGTTTTGTTGCGCTGCGCCAGGACCAATTCATCTTTGGCCCGCGCAAAATGATCCATGCCGATGTAAATGTAACGCTCGTTCTCCGTGAGGCGCTCGATGACGTTCTTGAGCAGTTGCAGTTTTGTCTCGGGCGGCGGCAGGACTTTTTGTTCCAGAATTTTTTGAGCGGGTTTCACCCAGGGGACGTGCGCGTAGCTGAATACTGCGAGGCGGTCGGGCTGCATCGTGAGGACGATATCCAGCGTGCGATTGAAGGATTCCACCGTTTGATGCGGCAAACCGTAAATGAGATCGAGATTGATGGACGCAAAATTCATTTCGCGCAACCAATCAATGGTTTGCTGGGTCATCTCGCGCGGCTGGATCCGATGCACCGCTTCCTGAACGGCGGGATCAAAATCCTGCACGCCCAGCGAGGCGCGGTTAAATCCAATCTCCTTCAATGCCACAATGTGATCGCGGGTCAGGCGGCGCGGATCGATTTCGACGCCGGCCTCGATGTTTGCCGCAAATTTGAAATGCTTGTGAATGATGTCACCCAATCGGCGGATTTCATCAGGCGTCAGGAATGTCGGCGAACCTCCGCCGAAATGGAGTTGGACGACTTTGCGACGCGGGTTGATCAACGTCGCCATTTGGGCGACTTCTTTTTCCAAATAATTGAGGTAAGTCTGGCCTTGCGAGTGGTTGAGTGTAATGACGGTGGTGCAGCCGCAGAACCAACACAGCGTTTCGCAAAATGGAATGTGAAAATAGAGCGAGAGATCGCGATCCGTCTTATTGTTCTCAATAATCTTGTCGGCCAGCTCCGGCCAGGTGAGCGCTTCGGTAAATTTTGTGGCGGGCGGATACGACGTGTAGCGCGGGCCGGCCACGTTGTACTTCTGCACCAAATCCAAATCTACTTTAAGCGTGCTCATTAAATTTTCGGACGGTGTTCACCAACGCTTCAATATTCTCGAGTTTCGCCCCGGGCGGCAAGCCGTGGCCGAGATTAAAAATATGGCCCGGGCGGCCGAGCATTTCCACCATGACCCGCGCGGTTTCTTTCGCGACAATTTCAGGTGTTGCTTCGGCGAGAATTGCGGGCGCAAGATTTCCTTGCAGGGCTACGTTCGGCGGAACGAGCTTCTGCGCCTCACGCAGTGGGAATTGCCAGTCGATGCCCAGCACATTGGCGCCAGTGGCGACGAGGTCATTCCAATTGTGATGCGTGCCCAGCGAGAAAGCAATGACCGGCACCTTGCCGTTGAGTCCGGAGATGATTTCTTTTATCCACTTGCCGGAAGCAGCCTGAAATTCGCCTTCCGAAAGATGACCGCCGTGGCTGTCGAAGATTTGAACGGCGTCCACTCCCGCGGCAATTTGCATTTTGAGATATGCGGTGATGGCCTCAGTCAACTTTTTCATCAGCGCGCGAAACGTTTTTGGATCCTCACGAAACAGCGCCAAGGCGCGGGTATATTTTTGCGCGCTGCCGCCTTCCATCATGAACGTCGCCAGTGTCCACGGCGAACCGGAGAAGCCGATCAACGCCCTTTCAGCACCAAGTTCTTTGCGCAGCAAGCGCAAGGCTTTATCCACGTAATAAAGACGTTTCACAACCTGATCGACAGACAATCGGTCGACATCGGTTTTGCTGCGGACGGCGAAATCCATTTCGATGCCGCCGGTTTCACGGAATCGATATTTTTGTCCCATGGCCTCCGGAATCACGAGGATGTCGCTGAACAAAATGGCGGCATCGAAGCCGAAGCGGCGAATGGGTTGAAGCGTCACTTCGGCGGCCAATTCCGGGTTCTGGACCAATTCGACGAACGTGTATTTTTCCTTGAGCTTGCGATATTCCGGAAGCGCGCGGCCGGCCTGGCGCATTAGCCAAACGGGCGGACGATCGACTGGGCAGCAATGGCACGCGCCCAGGAATCGCTGGCGAAAGGTCATTTTGGCCGCGGGCGATTCGGCGGTTATCCCGGCGGCGGCCAGCGATTTTTTTTTCGGTTTCAGCGTGGTGGAACTCACGACGGTAACAGGGTGCACGAATCTCGTCCCTGAATCGATATTATTTGGTTGGCGCCAATCAGTGGCACCAAGCCTGCAATTCGGCTTGCAGACGTTCCACAGGGAGCCCGACGACGTTGGTGTAGGAACCGGCGATTTTTTCGACGATCAAATCGCCCTCCTCCTGAATGGCGTAGGCGCCGGCTTTATCGAGCGGATTCACTTTGGTGAGATAACGGCGGATCTGGACGGCATCGAGCGGGCGGAAGGTCACGTTGGTGACTTCGGTGAAAATCCGCTGGCGATGATTGCGCAAATTGAGAAGGCAGACGGCGGTGACGACCTCGTGAGTGCGGCCCTGGAGTTGTTCCAGCATCTCGTAGGCGTGCTCAAGGCTGCCGGGTTTTCCCATCAAAATCGTTTCGAGATACACCAACGTATCGGCGCCGAGCACGAGCGCATCGGGATGTTTTTTGGCGACGTTGCGTGCTTTGCGATAGGCGTTCACCTGGGCGATTTCGCGCGCGGTCAATTCCCCGTCATGGATTTCCGGGGTGTCGCAGGTGACAACGTTGAACGCCACGCCAATCTGCCGCAACAACTCCGAACGTCGCGGTGAAGCGGAGGCTAAAATGATGGGCGGTAAAATTGTCTGGGAGCCCGACATTAAATTAACTTTCGGACAGTTTCCGCAGATGTCAACTGCCTCAACAGCTCTGAAACCGGTTTGGTCTGGCCGGGTAACAACAGGTCGGGGGCGATTTCGGCGAGTGGTTGCAGAACAAATTGGCGCAAACAGGCGGGGGGGTGTGGGAGAGTCAATTCCGGCGTGGAGCGAACTTCGTTTCCGAATGCGATCAGATCCAAATCCAAGGGACGTGCTTCGTTCATCACTTTTTTTGGCGTGCGACCGAATTCCTTTTCGAGCGCTTGCAATTTTTGGAGCAGCGATTCGGGTGTTTCATCAATGCGCGGAACCAGGCCGACGACGGCGTTCACGAAATTCGGCGAGCCGGGCGGGCAATCGACGGGCAAGGTCTCGAGGAGCGAGGATTTCACCAGCGGCTGGGCTGACAGTTCCTGCAATCGGTCCGTCGCTCGCAAGACGGTGTCTCGCGAGTCGCCGAGATTGGAGCCGAGGGCGATGTAGGCAATGGCCACGTGAGCTAGAGCATTTTCAAAACGTTATAGCCATTCGGAAACTGGAAACAAAAGCGGTATTTTTTGGCTTTGGCTTCGTTTCGGCTCAGTCACAGGGTTTTGCAAACCTGCTCCTTCACCGAAGCCTCGCCAAAGCCCAAAAATCCTCGCCCCGAAATGACTATGACGTTTTTTCAAATGCTCTATTTCAAGCCCAGCACGTCCTGCATGTCGTAGAGGCCGGGTTTTTGTTTGACGACCCAGAGCGCGGCGCGCAGGGCGCCGTTGGCAAAGGTGTCGCGACTGGAGGCTTTGTGCGAGAGTTCGAGGCGCTCACCGTTGTTGGCGAAAATAACCGTGTGATCGCCGACGACATCGCCGCCGCGAATCGCGTGCATGCCGATTTCGGATGACGTGCGTTCGCCAACGATGCCGACGCGGCCATGACGCGCGACTTGCTCGAGTTGCTGTCTGCGGACGCTGGCGAGAATTTCCGCAAGCGATTTCGCGGTGCCGCTGGGTGCATCTTTTTTCAGGCGATGATGCATTTCGACGACTTCGAGATCGAAGGCGGGGCCGAGAATCTCCGCCGCGCGGCGCGTGAGCCAGAAAAGGGTGTTCACGCCGGTGGAATAATTCGACGACCAAACCATTGGGATTGCCGATTTCCGATTGGCGATTGCCGATTTGTCGGCTTCGGAGTGGCCGGTCGTGCCGATGACCAAAGCCTTTTTGTGCGCGGCGCAAATTTCGGCAAAGCCAGCCGTGGTTTCGTGAAAACTGAAATCGATGACGGCGTCGCACGTGTCAATGACGGAGCCCAGGTCGTCGCCCTTGTCGATCTGGGCGGCGACTTGCAGTTCGGGAAATTTCGCGGCGCAGGTGATGAGCGCCTGGCCCATGCGGCCTTTGGCGCCTGTGATGGCAATCCTAGTCATACGTGTTGCGTGTTGCGTGTTGCGTGAACTCGAATTCACGTTTCACGTTTCACTAATGGTTCATTTCAATACGCCGCAGCTTTTCAATGTCGCTTTCAGGATGTCGCGATTTTTCGCGGACATGGGGGTGAGCGGAAGGCGATATTCCTCTTCGATCTGGCCCATCATGGCCAGGGCGGCTTTGACGGGAACCGGGTTGGTCTCGATGAACAAATCCTTGAAGACGGGATAGAATTTTTGGTGAATCTGCAGCGCTTTTTTGGCGTCGCCGGACGCGTAGGCACGAACCATTTGCGCGACTTCGCGCGGGATGACATTGGAGGCGACGCTGATGACGCCTTGCGCGCCGACGGACATGAAGGGCACGGTGAGCGAATCATCGCCGCTGAGGATTTCAAAACGCGAGCCGAGCGCGGCGCGCAATTGGCTGACGCGATCGCAACTGCCGCCGGCTTCCTTGATGGCGACGATATTTTTGCAGGATTCGGCGAGACGTTTGACGGTGTCGACGCCGATCTCGATGCCGCAACGGCCGGGAATGCTGTAGAGGACGAGCGGCAATTTGGTGTTGCGCGCGATTTCGCGGAAATGCTGGAACAACCCTTCCTGCGTGGGCTTGTTGTAATAGGGCGCGACCTGGAGCGAACCGTCCGCGCCAACCTTTTCGGCTTCGCGCGTGAGGTGGATCGCTTCAACGGTGGCATTGGCGCCGGTGCCGGCGATGACCTTGATTTTGCCGGCGGCAAACTTGACCGCGAGCGCGATGATGTGAATGTGCTCGTCGTTGTCGACGGTGGGTGATTCGCCGGTGGTGCCAACGGGCACGATGCCATCCACGCCCGCCTTGATTTGAATTTTAATCAGGCGTTCGAACGCGGCTTCGTCAATTTTTCCGTTTTTAAACGGGGTAACAATCGCAGTATAGGTTCCAGTAAACATCTATTTTCCTTAGTAGAGCATTATTAATTGCTCCAAACCGGGCCATACAATCGTAGAACAAGGGCGGTTTGACCAGTCAGATTTTGGCGGAATATCGGGCGGCTGGTTCCGGTGCGAACCCGAGGCCAAGAAGCGAAATCTGCAAAATAATTTATTTTTCAGGTGGGATTTGGTGGGATTTACTGGGATTGGCTGTTGGGGATCGGCGGCCTGAGGCCTGCCGAATTCAAAGTTCGGTGGGGGCGAAGCCTGAAAAATGGGTTCGTTTTGGCGGGTGCGGAGGACCGGTCTGTTCGCAAACGGCTGGTTCACGGCAACTTCCCCAAAATGACAAATGGGTTCGTTTGGTAATTTTATGTGAATATCAGTGGCCGGATTGCGCAGGTCTTCCCGGCGGAATCGCCGTTCGATCAACTTCACCTTTTCGTTCACTTTCATCGCCCTTCTGCCCTCCTTCTGGTGAGTGTTATAACATGGATGTCAACGAGGTATTGACGGTTGGAGATTTGACAGAAGAGAAAATCTCGACTTTGAAACCGCTCTGGAGAAACCTTCCCGGTGATTTGAAGAATTGAGCCGGGCCGACTGGCAGTCGGCGATACAGCAGGCTGGCAGCCTGCGCTACCGTGCATTTCTTTGCAGGTTGGCCAAGGGTTTCTACAGGCACCTTGACACGGTTATTGCCACAGTTGAACCATGAACAAATACGAGCAGCGGATTCAGGGGATTTTGGAGGAGTTGGGGGCTCCTGCCCGCCCCGGCGCGCGCTTTTTCACGGAAGCGACGGAGTTGGTTTCGGTGGGGCTGGATATTCAGGGGCGGGAGCAACGGCTGACGCCGGAAGCGGCGGCGGCGTGGAATGAAATGAGGATGGCGGCGGAAAAGGATGGGGAAATTTTGCAGTTGGTTTCGGCGTTTCGGAGCGTGGATTACCAGAAGCAGATTATTCAGCGCAAATTGGCGGCAGGACAATCGTGGGAGCAGATTTTGCGGGTGAGCGCGTTGCCCGGTTTCAGTGAGCATCACACGGGCAGGACGATTGATGTGACGACGCCGGGGAGCAAGGCGCTCGAAGAGGAGTTTGAGAATACGGCGGCGTTTCGATGGCTGACGAGGCGTGCGGGGGAATATGGGTTTGTGATGACGTATCCGCGCGAAAATTCATTTGGTATTGCGTATGAGCCGTGGCATTGGACGTTTCGGAAGGAATGAAAGTTTTGCCGAATGAAGGATTTTTGATTTATCCCATGTTGGTTCAAAAAAGCCGAAGATACTCGCTTCGCTCGCCGCGCTGCGCGCGAGAGTGATGGGTTGGTTGGACTGAATCCCAGGGTAGCCCTCGCAGACTCGGGCAACCCTGGGCTGAGTGCCGCGACACCTTTGGTGTCGTCAGTATGCAGCGCTCCGATGCGGCAAACGTCTGCGGCTACAGGGGGATTGAGCCGGTGAAGATTTCGGCGCTCAGGGTGCCTTCGCTTACTTTGGTGACGGGGCCGGTCATGAGGATGTCGTAGGTTTTGCTGATTTCGATGGAGAGTTGGCCGCCGGGCATGTGAACGGTGACGGAGCCGTCGACGAGGCCGAGTTTGTGGGCGACGGCGGCGGCGGCGCTGCTGCTGCTGCCGGACGCGAGGGTGTAACCGGCGCCGCGTTCCCAAATTTCGATTTGAATGTTGGCGCGATCGAGCACTTTCAGGAATTGCACGTTGATGCGGTTCGGGAAATTTGTGTGGGTCTCAAGGAGCGGGCCGTATTGCTTGGCGAGGTCGGCGCTGATTTCCTTGAGCGCGCCCTTCCCTGCGGCGGCACTGGCCGGCGGGACGCCGGCGGTCCCAGGCGATCCTACCACGACGCAGTGGGGGTTGCCGACGCTCCCGCTGCAAAAGGTGAACGTTTGCCCGCCGACGGTAATTTTTTCGTTGATGACTTCGCGGCGCGGGCCGGTGACGGGAATTTCGTTGCTCCAGAAGGTGACTTTGCCCATTTCGACGCGGACCATTCGGCCGGAATCGAAGACGGTGGATTTCACCACGCCGCCGGCGGTTTCGATGGCGAATTCCTGGTCGGCGACGAGTTTGCGGTCCCAGAGATAGCGCGAGAAAATGCGCAGGCCGTTGCCGCTTTTTTCGGCCTGGCTGCCGTCGGGATTGTAGATGCGCAAACCAAACGGGGCTTTCGTCGAGGGAAGCGGCCCGAGCAAGATGCCGTCCGAGCCGATGCCGAAGTTGCGATGGCAGATGATTTTTACCTGCTCGATGGTGAGGGGCGCGGGCAAATCTTTTTGGTCCATGACGAGGTAGTCATTTCCCAGAGCGTGGTATTTCCAAAATCGCATCGCGAGACGCTAGCGGTCGGAGGCGGGGACGAAAAGAGATTTTTTAGGAAGGAAAAGAAAAACGCAGAGGCGCAGAGGACGCAGAGAGATTTTCGTTAGATATCGGTTGCGAGTTTAAATCAGAGACTCCTCACGTCGTCTCCTACGAGGAAAAAATCGATTGAACAAATTGCGGTTCAGCGGCGTCACATTTTGCGTTGTGCATGAATTGGGGTAATAAAACTTTGACAGTATCATTACGGATTCGCAGAGTATGAATGTGTCTGCTGCGTTTGAAGAGAACCTTATCGGGGTTCAGCCGCGAAGTATTCCCGCGTCCGCTCCCCACCCGGATTTGGAGGCCGCCATCAAGCGGTCTCAGGATTATTTGTTCAGTGTCCAGTATCCCGAAGGCTATTGGGTGGGTGAATTAATGGTGGATTCCACGCTGGTTTCCGACACGGTGGCGTATCACCATTGGAATGGCAAAGTGGACGCGGCGTGGCAGCGCAAGGCGGTGAATCACATTTTCTCAATGCAGTTGCCGGACGGCGGCTGGAATATTTATTACGGCGGCCCTTCGGAGGTGAACGCGACGATCAAGGCGTATCTGGCGCTGAAACTCGCGGGTGTGCCGGTGACGGATCCGCGCATGTTGCGGGCGCGCGAAGTGGCGTTGAACTTCGGCGGGGTGCCGCGCATGAACACATTTTCCAAACTGTATCTGGCGTTGCTCGGTTTGTTCCCGTGGGAATATGTGCCGACGATTCCGTGCGAGGTGCTGCTGATCGGCAAATGGTTTCACGTGAATTTTTGGGACATGAGCAATTGGTCGCGCGCGATGCTCGTGCCGCTGGCGATCATCAATCATTTCAAACCGACGCGCACGCCGGTGAACCCGGTGACGCTGGATGAATTGTATCCGCATGGTTTTCACGAGCGCGACCTGGCGTTGCCGCCAGATCCGGACAAGATTTCGTTCCGCAATTTTTTCCTGTGGCTGGACCGGTTGCACAAGTTTGCGGAATGGTTCGCCGAGCATGGCATTCATCCATTCCGCAAGAGCGCGTTGAGAAAGGCGGAGGAATGGATGCTGGAGCGTTTTGAAGGGTCGGACGGTTTGGCGGCGATTTTTCCGGCGATGCTCAATTCGTTGATCGCGTTGAAGGCGCTGGGTTACGCCGATGATCATCCGCAGGTGTTGCGCGCGGAACGCGAGTTGAAGAAGCTGGAGCATGAAACGGCGGACAGCGTGCGCATCGAGCCGTGTTTTTCGCCGGTGTGGGATACGGCGATTGTGGCGATTTGCATGCGCGAATCGGGGGTGCCGGCCGAGGATCCGCGGATGAAGAAGTGCGCCGCGTGGCTGATGGATAAGGAAATCCGGTTGCGCGGGGATTGGTATCACAAGAATCCGGTGGAGGTGGAGCCGAGCGGCTGGGTGTTCGAATACAACAACCAGTGGAATCCGGACGTGGATGACACGGCGATGGTGTTGCTGGCGTTGCGTTTGATTCCGACGGATGACGTGAAGCGGCGCGATGAGGTTTTTAAGCGCGGCATGAAGTGGATGATGGCGTTCCAGTGCAGGGACGGTGGCTGGGCGGCGTTCGACAAGGATTGCACGAAAAATATTTTGGAGAAGGTTCCGTTCGCGGATCACAACGCGATGCTGGATCCCGAGTGCGCGGATATCACGGCGCGGATTTTGGAATTGCTCGGTTACGAAAAGTGGAGCACGGACAATTCGCAAATTGCCGAGGCGCTGGAATATATCCGCAAGCAACAGGAGCCGGACGGTTCGTGGTACGGGCGCTGGGGTGTGAATTATATTTACGGCACGTGGCAGGTGTTGCGCGGTTTGCGCGCGTTGAACATCGATATGAATCAACCGTGGCTGTTGAAGGCGCGGGATTGGCTGGAGAGCGTGCAGCACGCGGACGGCGGCTGGGGTGAGCGTTGCAATACGTATGACGATCCGGTGTTCAAGGGCCAGGGGCCGAGCACGGCGTCGCAAACGGCGTGGGCGGTGATGGGTTTGTGCGCGTTCGATGAGGCGGAGCGGCCGAGTCTGAAGCGCGGCATTGAGTATCTGATCAAGGCGCAGAATGCGGATGGGTCGTGGACGGAGTTGGAGACGACGGGGACGGGTTTCCCGAAGGTTTTTTATCTGAAATACGATATGTATCGGAATGCGTGGCCCTTGCTGGCGTTGGCGACTTATAAAAAGATTTTGGCGAAGGCGCAATTGGTGGTGAATGGGCATGAGCGGCCGGTTGGACAGGCGGTGGGTGAGAGGCGATGACAATTTGTTCGCGTAGGATTTAATTGGGTTACCCTCCCCCTCATCCCGGCCTTCTCCCTTGGGAGAAGGAGAAATTTTTTTACGCTTGCGATAATTCAATTGTTTTCGGGCTCAACCCAGCTTTTGCCGGGTCGAAAGTCAGAGACTCCTCACGTCGTCTCCTACAGTTCATTCGCGTTTGAACTTTATCCACCTTTTGGTCGCGCGAAAAGTTTAAGCCTCCTCACGTCGGCTCCTACGGGGAATGAGGTTTTTGCTCGTAAATCGTGAAATGTAAGCCGTAGATTCCCGGCAATGAGTTGGCTTTATCGCAACATTCTCCGTCCCGTTCTCTTTTCGCAAGATGCGGAGAGCATTCATAATCGCACGATGGGTTTGCTGAATTGGGCGGGACGGCAGGAGATGGTTTGCGAGGCGATGCGGTCGTTTCTGGGCGCGCCGGAGTTGCCGGTGGAATTGTTTGGGTTGCGATTTCCGAATCCAGTGGGACTCGCGGCGGGCATGGATAAAAATGCGGTGGCGTTGCCGGCGTGGGCGGCGATGGGTTTTGGTTTTACGGAACTGGGCGCGGCGACGTGGCACGCACAGCCGGGAAATCCGCAGCCGCGGGTTTTTCGGGCGATCAGCGAGGATGCCATCGTGAACCGGATGGGGTTCAACAATCGCGGGGCGGAGGCGATTGCGGAGAAGCTGGCGGAATGGAGACGGCTGAATCGGTGGCCGAAGCATCCGGTGGGGATGAATCTCGGCAAATCGAAAATCACGCCGCTGGAAAAGGCGGCCGAGGATTACGCAAATTCTTTTCGCGTGCTGCGGCCGCACCTGGATTTTTTTGTGGTTAATGTCAGCTCGCCGAACACGCCCAATTTGCGCCAGCTTCAGGACAAGCAGGCGCTGGATGAAATTTTTTCGGCGCTGCAGGAAGTCCAACGGGGGGACGCGAACCCGAAGCCGATTCTCGTCAAGGTCGCGCCGGATCTTACGTTTGAAGCGCTGGATGAAATTCTGGAGTTGACCGGGCCGAGGAATATCGCGGGGATTGTGGCGACGAATACCACCATCAGCCGGCCGGGATCCCAAGATCCCGCCGTGCAACGCGTTTATTCCGAAACGGGCGGGCTGAGCGGGCGTCCGTTGAAAGCGCGCAGCACGGAGGTGATTCGGCATCTGTATCGGCAATCGAAGGGAACGCTGCCGATTATCGGTGTGGGCGGTATTTTTAACGCGGCGGATGCGTGGGAAAAGATCGCGGCGGGGGCGTCGTTGGTCCAGGTTTACACGGGATTAATTTACGAAGGGCCGGCGATTTGCCGAAATATTGTGAACGGGCTGATCGGGCGATTGGGGATGACCGGCGGAGGCGGGTTGAATAAGGTGATCGGATGTGAAAGGAATGATATATAACTTTTTTACAGGATTGGCCTACGTATTTTCTTTAGTCGCGCATGTCACTTTAACAATTCATTCCTCGCTTGACACTGTCTTTAAGAAGGTTATACGGGTGTCTAGCGAAGTGCTATGGCCACAACTTCAACCAACATTATGACCCTAACAAAGCGTGATCTTGTAACCCGTATCAGCAATGAAACGGGTCTGGTGCAGCAACAAGTGCTCGACGTTGTCCAGCGTACGCTGGACTACATCGCCGAGTCACTGTCGAAAGGGGACAAGGTAGAGCTCCGCAACTTTGGTGTCTTCGAAGTAAAGATCCGCAAGGCGCGTGTTGGCCGGAACCCGAACTCACCGGCGACGGACGTTCCGATCCCGGAGCGTTGCGTGGTGAAATTCAAACCCGGCAAGGAAATGCGCGCGGAAGTCATCAAGATTGCGCCGAAGGCCATCTCCGTTCCGCCGCCCGCAGCTTAACGCCAGCGGCTGCTCCAGCGAGCCCGGGCAAAAGCGTTCCCGCGAGTTCCACGCGGGAGGTTATTTAGTCTTCTCTTTTTTCCCGCGTTGATTACTCTCCGCGGTCTATTTGGATTTATATTTATGGAACGACTGCCCGGTTTTAGAGATTTCTATCCTGAGCCAGTGCCGCACACGGATGTCTGGAGCGCGGACGCGCGGCAAATGATTTTTGCGAAGTGGCGCGAAATGGCGCGGCGCTATGGTTTTCGCGAATACGACGGCCCGCCGCTGGAGACGCTGGAATTGTTTACGACCAAGAGCGGCGAGGAAATTATCGGGCAGCTCTACAATTTCACGGACAAGGGCGAGCGCAATATTTCGCTGCGACCGGAGATGACCCCCACCCTCGCACGCATGGTGGCCGCGCACGAGCGCAATTATAAGAAGCCAATCAAGTGGTTTGCGGTGCCGCAACTGTTCCGTTACGAGCGCCAGCAGAAAGGCCGGCTGCGGGAGCACTTTCAATTCAATGCGGATGTCATTGGGGAAACCGATCCGGCGGCGGATGCGGAATTGATTGCGCTGTTGATCGATGTGCTGCGGTCGTTTGGATTGACGAAGGAGGATTTTGTGATTCGCCTGAGCAGCCGGAATGCGTGGCACGATTTTTATCAGCGCGGGCGCGGGTTGACCACCGAGAAGCAAACCTATCTCGAGACCGCAACGAACGTCGCGGATCACGAATACCAATTTTTCCAGGTCATCGATAAACTGGAGCGCACGCCGCCGGAGGAAAGTGACAAACTGCTGGCTGAGCTGGGGTTTTCGTTCGAGGAAGTGAACAAATTTATTGAGAGCGGCGAGCCGACGGCGGAGCTGAAGTTGATTCTCGATAACCTCGCGGCGCGCGGGATGGGCGATTTCGTGAAAGTGGATTATCACGTGATTCGCGGGCTGGCTTATTACACGGGGGTGGTGTTTGAGGCGTTCGATCGCAAGGGTGAATTCCGGGCGATCGCGGGCGGAGGCCGTTACGACAATTTGATCAAGCTGCTGAGCAACGGCAAAGTGAATCTGCCGGCGCTCGGTTTCGGCATGGGCGACGTGGTTTTGCTTGAGCTGTTGAAGGCGCGCGGGTTGTTGCCGAAGTTTGACACCAACGTGGATGTTTTTGTTTTGGTGGAGGATGAAGGGCTGCGGCCGCAATCGCTCAAATTGGTGCAGGAACTCCGCGCGGAAGGATTTGCGGTGGAGTATTCATTGACGCCGTTGAAGGCGGATAAACAGTTCAAGCGGGCGCAGGAATTGAAGGCGGCATTCACGGTGAGGCTGGAGAATGACGCGTATGCGAAGATTCGGAATTCGGCGACGCGCACGGAGTTGGTTTCCGGGGCGGGCGATGTGAAGAATCACGTGCGGAAGATGTAAAGGCTGCGAAGCGGCGAACAGCAGGCCGGCGGCGAGACGCCGCCGGAACTCGCAGGCGAGGACGCCTGCGCTACATTGGGAGGCGGATTGCGGGAGCGTTGGGAGAGGTTGTTTGCTTTGCCGATTGAGACTTTAATGCGCCAGCGGGACGCCGGCGGTCCCAGGGGGGAGGCATCAGGCGGGCTTATTCCTGGCATTCGCAACGCAGAAAATATTTGGTGCAATTTGCGGAACGCGTGTTAGTTTCGAGTACCGAATAAAATCGGCTCGGCCATGAATGAGCGCAAACCATTCTTCCCTCGGGCAGCGCGCACAGCAATACGCCGGAAGGCGAAGTGCTCATGGGCATGGTCAGGCCACAACGCAGGAGTTCCCCAATGATACCTACCGGCTCCATCAACGAAATTCTTGAGCACAAAGGCAACGCGGTCTGGACCGTCGCGCCCGATAACACGGTTTTCGAAGCCATTCAATTGATGTCGGAGAAAAACGTCGGCGCGTTGCTGGTCACGGAGCGTGGCAGGCTGATTGGCATTGTTTCCGAGCGCGATTATACGCGCAAGGTGGCGTTGAAGGGCAAAACGTCGAAGGATTTGCGTGTGCGTGAAATTATTTCGGACCAGGTGGTCAGCGTGACGCCCCAGCATACGGTGGAAGAATGCCTGCGGTTGATGACGGAGAATCGTGTGCGGCATTTGCCGGTGCTGGATGGTGAAACACTGATGGGCGTGGTTTCCATCGGCGACCTGGTGAATTGGATCATCAGCGCACAGAGCACGACGATTCGGCAGTTAGAGACTTATATCAGCGGGTATCCGGGGTGATTTAAAAACTTGCGGGAAAATTTGCGAGTTACTGGCGCTGAGCGTTGCTGCGGCCCGTTATAGCTATTCGGAAGAGTGGAGAATGAGAGCGGTCTTTCCTGGGCTTTGGCTTCGTTTCGCCTCAGTTGCAGGGTTTTTCAAACCTGCTCCTTCGCCAAAGCCTCGCCGAAGCCCAAAAATCCCCGCTCCGAAGTGGCTATAACATTTTTTCAAACGCTCTAATTGGATCGCTGCCCATCAACGAGACGTCATTTCGGAAATCTATTTGGCAATCTCACCCTAAGATTCATCATGCGGGTTCAACGATCCTCAAATGATGTTGGAGACCACGAGCAGGTGCGCGTTGATCCCCAACATTCGTCTGAAGGTACGATTCTTCTATCGAACGGTGCTGCTGATCCGGACCTCATCCAAATCGCCGACAAAATCACCCATGCTGAGTGTCCAGTTATCACCGCTCGGGAAGAAAGATGACACGGTGACGTTGTCAGCAAGGGTGTGCGTATCCACGTAAACGTTGGCTTTGTTTACCCCTCCCACAGTGGCCACGGTGACTTTCAAAAGATGCCAGGTATTGGCAGTGACGTAGGTCCCCCAAGTGGAAGAGGTTACCAGGGTTTGACCTCCGGGCCCGTCAAAATGCGGTGCGGAGCCGTTGCCGTCGGATACCAGGCTCCAGTTGTGATAAAACGGATCCGGTTGCATTAAGGTAAAAATGGATCTTTGAGTTCCATCCGGAATATAACGTTTTACATAAATCCACGCTTCGATGGTGAAATTAATGCTTCCCCCCGGTCGGAGAACCGAATCCAAAATGCTCGATGTTTCAACGCGATCTCCCAACCCCCCGAATTTTGAAGATTGTCCTGACGGGGTGCCGCTCATCCAGGCCACGTTCGCCCCGCGGGCGACATTCCCACTGGGTGTGAGGGTATAGCTGTGTCCGCTGCTGTCGTTGGCGGGCGGCGGAGATGCCGTCTCGGATTCATCGAAGTGATAGAGCGCGACGGTGGCATGGGCAGGATCACTGGCGCCATCCGGAAAATTGCCAACACCGCTGGCGGGATTATGAAAATTCAAATAGGTGCGACCAAAGACACGCCGTCCATCGGGCATAACAGCTTCGGCTTCCACCAAGGTTGCGCCCATCGTAGATCGCGGCTGCAGGGTGAAAGTGGGGCCGTAGCCAGGTTGGGTTTCGAATTCGGCATCCCAAACAATTTGGGCCTGGCTCAAATCAATGGATGGATCGGAGCAGTTCAGGCGCACGACTGTGGCGGAATTCAGCGTTCCACCGCTGACCACCGAGATGGTGCCATTGTTGGCTTGCTGCCATGATTGGTAGGTCGCGCCGGAGAAACTGTGCAGGTAAGCAGCCACACCCAAAGCGCGCGCGGTTTGCCAGGTCACAAATTCTCTCCGGACGTCATGCACATCCGCCCAGCGATCGTATAATGCATAGTCGCCGGTGATTGTTTGACCGGTGTTTTCCGCGCCAGCGGTGGCGGGAATCGGACCGGACCAGGTAAAGGCCGAATAACTGGCGCCACTGTGAATCAATTGAAGGGAGTCCCCGATTGGGGTGCTATCGGATTCAGTGACTCCGATATCCGTGCTGGTTTTGCCGTCAGCCAAGCCGTCGACGGCAGTGAAGGATCCCCCATAGCTCAAGAATTGAATCACTGATCCGCAGGAAACCAAAGCTATACCGGCTTTGCCATTTTGGATGCCGGGCGTCGCCACCTTAACCATGCCGAAGCCATTTTTTTGATCGGAGATGGTGCCGGACGGAAACGATACGGTGGAATAACTATGGCCGGTGCCGTCATAGAGGATCAAGGAAAGCTCATCCTGATGAGTGCCGGCGGCGCCACAAATTTCAACAAATTCCCCGGTGTCCGTCCCTGTGTTGTGATAGTGGATTTCATTGATCCAGATGTGGTCGGCATTGAATGAAGGGAAGAACAGGCTGTCGTAGTGCGTGTCACCCGAGGTATCCAAGGTATACACGAGATTCCCAATGGGCACACCGGATGGAGGCAGGAGGCGCTTGTCATAGGCGGGGAAATTTGCGTATTGATTGACAATTTGTCTTTGTCGCTTATATCCCAGGCCGGTTACAAAATCCACGTTGACCGGATTTTCTCCATGCTGAAAATTAACGTTCTCCAACATGTCGTTCACGTAATCCGTGTGACGTTGTGCCTGAGTGGGATATCTCGTATCGGTTGAGGAGAGTTTTGAATTGGCCAGGTCGGCGACCGCGATATCAAATGCGTGATCCGTTCCAAAGTACCAGCCCGGATTCGCAAACACCTTGGTTTCATTCGGCAGACTGGTTCCGTAGGAGTCATATTGCGACCAGGTGCGCCAGTCATCTCCCGCGTCCACGAGCGCGTCTATGCATTTAGTGCGAAACGTCGAATCCAACGTTCGGCTCCGAGAAGTTTCTGCAAATAGATAGTCCTGCGCCGCGCAACCCCAGCAGGCGTACAAGCGCCACCATCCGTCAAGGGACGATTGCGTAGTGCTTGTGGGATCAAACCAAGTCATTAGCTGGCTGGAATACGTCGAACTGCCTGTGGCTGCAAAGAGCGACGCGGCGGCCCAGGCTAATTCATCATCGTGCGTAAAATCATCCGCGTAAGCGGTGAGTTTTTGATAAGCGCCTTGTTTTCCATGAGCGGAGATGGCGTTCATGAGAAACGTCCAACCGCTCTGGGCTTTGGTGATGTACGCGTCTCCCACCGAAGATCCAAACTGAGTTCGGAACGTGGGAGACGAACCGATTTCGGCCAGAGCCGCCACCGCCGCGGCGGTGACTGCCGTGGTCTTCGGCCAGACAACCTGCCGGGCTCCGTAATCCGGTTGAGCAGACTCAGTTTCGGCATTTGTTGGATAAACCAGGAAATAAAAACCGCCGTCGGAATCCTGTGCATTCGCAAGAAAATCCGCTTCCCATTTGGCTTCATCGAGCAAATCGCTTTTGCTGTTGCCACTCTCCGGAATACCCAGATTGTCCAAAGCGGCTGCACCGGGAAAATTGTCGGCCGCAAAAACCAGAAAGTGAATTAAAAACGCCGAATTGCTGATGTACTTGCTGTAGTCACCGGCATCGTGATGACCTTGCGACAAAGATTTGGTAGTGCCTTTGCTGGCGGTAGAGAACGCATATAAGCTCGCGTCATAGTTTTGAAGTGCGGCAGCGGTTTGCAAAGGGTTGGCATTACCCCCGGTAGTGTAAAACAGCATTCTACCATTGTGGAAATTCACCGTGGCGTCATCCGGATATTTCGGAGTAGAATCCATATTTGGAATGTATACCTGGGCGACATGGCAGTCATTGTGAACGAAACGTGTAAAGGGCATTTCATTGACCTCATGTCCAGTGCCACCGGTGCCGCAGCGTTGTTCATAAATTCCCAGAGCGTAGGTCCGGGCCAATTTCAATGCCGCATTGTCGTTGATTTCAAACGGAAGCGAGACGCCGAGACCCGGCACCTGCAATCGATAAGAACCCGCGGTGGGAAAGCTTGAAAAATCCGCTTCGAGGACGTGCTGGTACTGGCCCCATTCCCTCCAGGTGGTTCCGCAATCACTTAATTGGTCGGATCTCGCGGCCAGGGAACCGGTGAAAACGACAGTCCCGGAGAGGTCAAGAAGGTAGAAGCTCAGCGGGAGGGAGGGGTTCAACTCGCTTACCCATCCGGTGCCTCCGCTACCCAAATAATAACCGATCTTTGCCTTCTTTGATTGATTGCGCAAATAGCCGTCCTGATTGATGTGGATCGCGGGGCTATATCGCATTGAGCTGAACGGGGCCACGAACCGCATATTCTGCCACAAGCTTCCCTGCGGCGAATCGGTTACCTCTACCGAGGTTGAATTTGGCGTTCCGGTAATCGCACTGGATAGCTTCAGGTAGAGTGTTTTCTCCACGCGAGTATCACTTCCGTGAAATTCCGAGTAGATGGGATGTTTCTTAAATCCGACTCCTTGCACAGTTGCGGAAGTTCCATCGACGGAGACTTGAAATTGAGTCGGACCGGGAACTGTCTGCGCGAAATTATCCCAGGTGGTATCGGTGTCGGAAGTTATGCGTGAGAGTTCTATAACGTCGGGTGAAACGATTCTCGCATAGTTGGCTCCGACACTGCGAAGTTGAACTTCAGCTTCTTCGGAATCGGAAAGGCCGTTGCCGCCGGAGCTAAATGACGTGGGACTCGTCCCTTGCTGATATTCCTGTAAGTTGCTTAACCCGTCCCCATCATAATCTTCGGTTCCTGAATGATTAATACTATGGAAATATTGCACTTCCCAGGCGTCGGGGAGCCCATCGCCGTCTGTGTCCTGGGTGGGGTTGCAATCGCTCAGATTGTCGATCGAAACGTTACCCGAGGCAATTAAGTTGACGTTGCACACGGTCATGGTGCCGCCCGCCGAGACCGGATTGACGTTGCCATCGTTGATGACGCACCAACTGGTATTTTCAAAGGTTGGATTGATGAGCGTGAGCGTGTAACCGGAGGTGTCCTCCACGTCTACTGCTCCGTAACAATAGCGAAAATCCGACGGGCCTAACTGCCAATCCTCATCCCCGAATGATTCCCAGTTGATCGCGTAGGCCGCGGAATAATTCGGACTGCCGGAACTGCCATCAATGATATCTCCTGCCGAATCATCGTTCATGGATGTAAAAATGATCGATCCCCCAAAAAAGAGACCCGATCCGTGCCCTTCAATATTTATTCCGGCAAAAGAAGGATATTTGATAATCGCGCCCGCGTTGAATTGAACTTCTCCATATAGAGTCACTTGACCATCGATTAAATACGTTTCACCAGACTCAAAGGTAGTAACTGGCCCGCCGCTTTCGATTACATCATAGTCTATGATAAAACCGGCCTGGCGGTCCTCCCGATTGATTGCCGCGGAGGCGAGTAGCGTTGAGCGCGGGCTGGCGACGCTGGCAAGACGACTCTTGAACGCGCTGTCGGCTTTTAATCCGGATCGGGGCGCCGGCAATTCCAGTTGGGCAGTCACCTTATTAAGAGGGCGTGTGCTGGCAAGTGGTTTGGGTAACTTCGCTAATTCGGCGCTCGCTTTGTTCCAAGGTATTGCCTCCACCAAGATGGTTCGCCCCTGGATTTTGCTCCAGTGTTTGGCGACTCCGATACCTCGTGTTGGCGGCCGATTGGTGGTATTTTCCTCCTGTGAAAATGCGTGGCCCCGCGACATACGCATCGCGCCAAAATCTATCATTTGATCCACAAAGTCCGGTTCCGCCATTGCTGCGCGCAAGGTCGCATTCGTTTCCCTCGCCATCGTGGAGTCTTTGGTGACGGGAGGCGGGCTTTTTTGGATTTCGGTTAGAATTTCCAGCCTGGTGCGGATGCTCATTCCAAAATCGGCCGGCGTAACGGCCGGCTGCTTCACGAATTTTATGTTCTGTGAAAATCGGCCCACGCCATATTCGTAGACTACAGAAGCTTGAATTCCGCTGCCGTCGAAGGCGTCTTCGTAGACGACATGATTACTGTCGACCAATTCCGCCGGGGAATTCTTGATCTGGGCCAATACAACGCTCCTTCCAGAATCCGGGTCGAAAAAAGCGATTCCAAGCGGATTGGAAACAATTTCCTTTTTGTCACTGGTCAACAGATCCACCGAGCCGGCGGTATTTAAGTTGGTGGCAAAAATCACCTGGTATGAGGCGCCGGTACACACAATGCCCCCGGGGAAATTTTGAACACTGGGTTTCGACGCGACCCAGTTTCCGTCATCGTCCTTATAATTCATTCCGTTTCCGAGACGAGTGTAGCGATTCGTTTTTAAGACGGAACCGTCCGGGGAAGTCCGGATAGATTCAATGACTTCATGACTTGCGTCACGCTCCACCACACGTGTGGAGATTGGCGGGATAGCCGCGAATCCCGTTTGAATACAAGTGGCCCAAATCAGAAGCATAGCTGTTTTCATAGAATGACCTCGGGTTAAACTGCAGTGTGACTCAGAACGTCGAATAGCCCCATCCCTTGTTTCCATCCATTAGTATTCAATCCTGGATTTCCAACAGCGAAGTGGGTGCGGCTGGATATTTGGGATTGATGGATGTTACTTTAGTGGACTAGACGTTGGATGCAACTCGGGTCTTTACCCCAAATTTTGTCTTTACGCTCTTTCACGAGTGCTTGTGCCAGCAGCAGTGAACGGATACCCCCGATTACTCGATCTAGTAAGTCAGTTAAATGAGCCCGAGGAAACGTTAGATTAACTATAGGAGCGCGTCGGCGAGGGTGAAGTAAACGAGGATCGTGCAGACGTCCGAGAGAGCGAGGGTGACGGGGCCGGCGGCGATTTTTGGGTCGAGCTTCAATGCGTGCAGGAGCGAGGGGACGGTTAATCCCAGTAAGCAGGCGGAACAAAGCGACAATAGAATGCTGGCGCCGACGACGAGGGCGGACATTCCAGTGCCGCGCCAGAGCCAGACGATCATTCCCACGACCAAACCGCAGGCTATTCCCAGGAGCAACGCTGTTTTCGCTTCGCGGAGGAAGGAGGTCACATACCATTTCAATCCCGGTTTCGTGAAGCGCAATGTCTGGATGGTCAGGGTCATGGATTGGATGCTGACGCTTTCACCGAGGCCGAGAACGAGGGCGAGGAAGAAGGCCAGCACGATGCTTTTGGCGAGGGTCATTTCGAAGGCGCCGACGAGCAACGCGCAGAGGACGCCTCCGCCAATGCTGGCCAGCAACCACGGGAAACGAAAGCGGAACGCTTTCAGGGGCGAGGCTTCGCGGACCTGCGAGACGCGAAAGCCGAGGCTCTCAAAAACTTCGTCGGTCTGTTCGCGTTCGGCGATGTCGAATACTTCGCGGGCGAAGACGCCCACGTTCACGACGCCGATCATGCGTTTTTCGGCGTCCACGACGGGCAGCGCCAGGAAGCGGTAAAGCACGAAGAATTCGCAGGCTTCGAACACGGTGGCGGTTTCGGGAATGGTGACGACTTTCTCGATGATGATTTCGGCGAGGCGCGTTTCCGGCGCCGTAGTCAGCAATCGGCGGGTGGGAATCACACCGAGCAAACGGCCGGATTCATCGATCACGTAGAAGTAAACGATTTCCTCGCCAACCACCTGCCGGCGGATCGCCTGCAAGGCCTCGTCCACGGTCCATTCCTTGCGCAGGGCATTGAAATCCTGGCGAGCGACGGTGAGAACGGATTCCTGCAAATGTTGGTCTGAGTGTTGGTCCATCACCCAGTATAGCGCAGGTCCATCAGTTGCGCGTCCGCAGGAGCGCGACGGAGACGTAGCTTGCCTGAGGAATCGTGAATTTTTTGATCTCCACGGTCACGGACTCCGGTTTGAAGCGAGCCAGGATGAAATCAGCGATGTTGGCGGTGAGTTTCTCGAGCAATTTCCAATTGCGATTATTGCCGAATTTCAACAATTCCTGCGCGACGTCGAAGTAATTGATGGTTTTCTCCAGGCGATCGCTGGTGGTCGCGGCGGAAAAATCGAAATCCATTTCGACGGTGATGAGCAGGCGCTGCGGTTTCGCGCGTTCGTCGTCGGTCACGCCAATTTGATAAAACACTTCCAGGTCAACGATGCTGATACGAGACATATTTATGATTTTGTTGTTCGATGCTGCTGAACGGCGAGCAATAGTTTTCGGGTGGGTTGGTTGATTTCGATTTTGAGCGCGTCCTCGAGGCGGAGCCAGCGAAACTCGCGGGCTTCATCGTTCAACCGCACTTGCGGCTCTCCCGAGCAACGGCAGGTGTAATTCAACAGGATGAAATGCGCGTCGCGATAGAATTCCCGGGAGTGAATGCAATCCTGGACGAGGACGAATTCGATGTCGGTGATGTCGAGGTCGGTTTCTTCCTTGATCTCACGGCGCAGGGCATCTTCCGAAGGCTCGCCCCATTTGATTTTGCCGCCGGGAATGCCCCAGAGGTTGGACCATTTATGGGTGCGAACCATGAGCGCCTCGCCGGCGGAATTGAAAATCAGCGCGCCGACGGTGGAAATTGGCGGGTGCGATTCCTCGAAATTTTTCGCGATGGGTTTGAGATGCAGATCGTTCTGCTCGAGAATCTGTCGCAATTCGCCGAGGTGTTCGACGATGATTTCGGGATCGGCGGCGCGCAATTGGCCGAGGGTATTGTAGCCGGTGAGCACGGCGCAGGAATGAATGCCGCCGTGGCGCGCGGTTTCAATATCGTGCTGCATGTCGCCGATGAACAGGGTTTCATCGGGCTGGAGATTATTTTCCTCGAGGATTTCGTGGATTTTTTTCCGTTTGTCCCAGACGCCGACGTAGGGTTTTTCGAGATACTTTCCAAAACCGGTGACGCCGTCCTGGGTTGCGAAATAGTCTTCGTGCACGGTGCTCAGGAGAAACGTACGGAGCTTGCGAGCGCGGCAAAATTCCAGAAATGCGCGGGCGTGCGGCAGTTCGCAGACGGAGCCTTGTGATTGGCGGAATTCGCTGTGAAACCAGGTTTCCAGTTGCGGCATGGGAACGTGGGGCGTGTGTTTGTCGTAAAAGGAAGTGAAGGGCAGGCAGAATTCGGCGCGAAATTGGTCGAGCGTCATTTCGGCGCGCTCAGATTGGGCCAGCACGTAATTGGTCGCCTTCCAAACGGCCGGCAAATCATCGACGAGCGTACCGGACCAGTCGAAGATAATGTTGCGAATCACGGCTGCAAATTACCCGCGCGCGGCGAAATGCACAAAACAAAGTTTATTGGAGGTCAGGCAATCGCGGTTACATACGCAAGCTATAGCTTCGCCCCCTGTTCCCCGAGCACCACCTCTCCCCGTCCCTCTCCCCCACTTCGTGGCGGAGAGGGAGACGGACGGCCGCGAGCTGTTTTGTGCTTCCTCAAGCAATGAGCAGTTCCTCTACAACAAAGTTTCTTGGTGGCAGATGCGGCGGGTGATTACACTGGCTCATGCTCATCGCGTTCAACAAGCCGTATGGTGTGATTTCGCAATTCACGTCGGACGGTTCGTTGAATCGCACGCTGGCGGATTTCGGATTTCCGAAAAATGTTTACGCGATCGGCCGGTTGGATGCGGACTCGGAGGGTTTGCTGTTGTTGAGCGATGAGGCGGAGTTGAATCAGCGATTGCTGCATCCGAGACAAGCGCACGAGCGGGAATATTGGGTGCAGGTGGAGCGTGTTCCGACGGCGGAGGCATTGCGGGAATTGAGCCGGGGCGTGATGGTGCAGGGACGGAAGACGCTGCCCGGGCGCGCGTGGGTGCTGGAGCCGCAACCGGCGGTGCCGCCGCGCGAGCCGCCGATTCGTGTGCGCAAAACGGTGGCGGATTGCTGGATCGCGCTGGAATTAATTGAAGGGAAAAATCGGCAGGTGCGGCGAATGACGGCGGCGGTGAGGCATCCGACGTTGCGATTGTTGCGAGTGAGGATCGGGGATTTCGAATTGGGCGAGCTCGCGCCAGGAAAATGGAAGGTGCTTTCGGCGGCGGAGCGTGGGTTGGTGCTGGGTTGATTTTTTCGATGCAGTTGAGGAAGCGAAGTCTGCCGACTGCCAGTCGGCGATACAGCAGGCTGCCGGCGTGCGCTACGCAGCCGGGATTGCTGCGGGGTTCATTCGACCGGAAATTAGAAACGCCCTTTCAACCAGTAGATGGCTACGATCACTGCGATGCTGAAGAGGGACATGATCCATGCCGAGTTGGCAAAAAAATAAGAGCCGGCCATCAGCGCGATGCCGCCAATCAGCGGGACGGTTGATTCCTGTTTCTTGCCGTAGATGGCAAAGCCAAAGCCGATAGTGCCCCATAGAAAGGAGGCGATTAAGGCGGCTGGATTTCCCAGCAGTTTGTCCATGTCGGGCATTCGGGAGTCTAACGGGGGCGGTGACGTGTGGCGAGAATTGGTTTAGGCTCCTCGAGTGAAGGAATTGAAGTTTTAACCGCAAAGAACGCAGAGATCACAAAGATTTATGCCGTTGCCGCCTTATTTGCGAGTTCAGCAGGATGGGGTTTGGCTGGCGATCAAACTTCAGCCGCGGGCTTCGGCGAATGAAATTGGCGACGTGATGGGAAATGAATTGCGGATCAAAGTGACGGCGCCGCCGGTGGATTCGGCGGCGAATGAGGCGTTGGTTCGTTTTTTGGCGGAGACGCTGGATTGCGCGCGGAACCGGGTGGAACTTGTGCGCGGGAAGACGTCGCGGCACAAAATTGTGCGGGTGCACGGGATGGCGGCGGAGGATGTGGTGAACCGGATTGGCGGGTAGCGGGAGTTGTTCGCAGTGCTCAGAAAAGCAAGTGCGCAGGGCCATGTTGCACTGCCTTCCCCTCACCTCGACAGCGGGGCGGCGCGCGCAGTTTTCATCGAGGACTTCCTGGTTGGGCGGGTGTGGATTCGAATAAATTGGACCTTACTTCACGGTTGCGGCCGTGGAAAACTGCAATCAACAAAAAGACAGAACCGGTAGCGCCGATGATCACTCGCACTGCGCCGACGATTGATAACATTGCTCCGAGCGAGCTCCTGGTGCCGGCGTTGTGAATCAGCATGGCGGTAATGATGGCGCCGAAGATTGAGTTGAGGCCGATCAAGCCGAAGCCAATCAGGCAAAACATCGCGGCGGTGGGCGCTTTTTGCCAGTTCATGACGCAGACGATCACGGCGGCGATGGATACCAAAATGATCGGGAGGGCATAAAGAAGCTGGGGCAAAACAATCGAGAAGCTGCTGGTTTCTGTCATAGTTTTCCTTGGTTCAATATTTTTTCACACACTCCAGGTTTTAGGAACTGGCGCTGGTGTATCGCCGCAGGGACGCGCGCCAGCCGAGTTCCGAGACAGCAAAACACGCGGCGGCCATGCCGAGCAACAGCAAAACCGAGCTGAGATTCTCGAGCTTGTTGGTGAGCACGCGCGCGGGGACGTTTGAGACGAGGAGCATGGGAATGGCGAAGGTGAAGACGGCGCGGAACAGCCCTTGAAATGCTTCGTCGGGGAGGCGCGCGATATTGAACAGGTTGTAGTAGCCCCAAACAATTCCCTGCGCGCGCACGGTCCAGAAGCTGATGGTTGCGAGCAGGAACATGAGCGAGTAATGGATCACGATGCCGGCGAGGCACAAAACGAGAAAGCCGAGGATGTGCGGAATGGTAGGCGTGAAATGCAGTTGGTGCGCGGCGTAGGTAATAACGGCGGCGCCCGAGGCGGCGTTGATGAACGCGCCCAGATCCACCTGGCGAAACGACACGACGAAGCGGGTGTTGATGGGGAGCAACATGAGGAAATCGAGTTTGCCGGTGCGGACGAGTTCGGAGAGATTGGTGCAGTTGACGAGAAAAAAGGCCTGGAAGATTTGCTGGATGAAATGGCTGGCGCCCACGAGCATCACGACCTGCCATTTGGTCCAGGAGCCAATGTTATCGGTGTGGAGATAGAGGACGCTGATGAACGTGAGCTGGAGCCCGAACCAGAGGAATTCAACGAGGATCCAGAGGAGGAAATTTCCTTTGAACATGGTCTCGCGCGTGACGGAGTTTTTCCAGAGCGCGGAATAGATGGAGAAATAGCGTTTCAAATTCATCACTGCTTTGTAGAAAAGATGTGTTTGATGGTATTGGAATACAATCGTGTGCGGTTGTGTTTTTTCATCATTCGCCTCTACCGGGGGCGAATGATGAAAAAAACGACATATATTGGACCATTACCCAGGGTTGCGACTGCTGCGCAGCCTGACCCTGGGCTATCTTCTTTCGCCCTTTCAGGGCTTCAATATAGATGAAAACGATCTTGTCTACAAAGCGGTTCATCATCAGCCTCCCACGGCTTCGTATTTTTTGATGCCACGGTTCCAGGCAAAACGGGCGAGCGCGTACATCGCGCACACCCAGGCGAATTGGATGACGAGGCCTTGGGCGAGTTCGTTGCCGGTGGTTTTGCCCATGTAAATGCTGATCGGAAAATAGAGTTGATACGGGAAGGGCGTGAAGTAGAGCACGCGTTCGAGCCAGACGGGCAGGATATCGAGCGGAAACAAGTGGCCGCTGGCGAGATATTCGAAGGCGAAGAGGATGAAAATAAAGGTGGAAACTTCCAACACCCAGAACGCGAGCATGGCCATGGTGTAGGACATGAAAAATTGCAGCATCGCGGTGAGCATCACCGAAAACAAAAACAACCCGAGCGCCACGGCATCGTGCGGAAGGACGAAATAATGGTGCAGGCAGGAAATAAAAATCGCGAGCGGGATTGCGGCCACGGCCAGGTAAGTGACGCGGCCGGAGAGGAACAGGCAGAAGCGATACCAGAGATAATCGATGGGTTTGAGCAGGAACTGGCTGATGTTGCCGTCTTTAATGTCAGCGGCGATTTGCCAATCGTCTTCATTCACGGCGGTCAAGGCGTCCACGATGGTGGTGAGCAGGTAATAGGAGACCATCTCGGCGTAGGTGTAGGCGCCGACCGTGAGGCTGCCTTTGGCTTCAGCGTTGCCACGATAAATGGTGCGCCAGACGCAAATCATGGCCATCAAGGGAATCAGGCCAAACAGCGACCGCGCCAGAAAGTTAAAGCGGTAGGTCAGATTGTTCTGAATGCCGATGTTGAGGACGTGTCGGTATTTTTTCATCCGGCGTTAAATTAGCCACGCGCCCTTCTCGTAACGCAAAACCGATGAATGTCAAATTGGAGTAATGACCGCATATTCGGTTCCGGGCGCATCGATTACCTTCCGTGGAACATAACTTGCGCTGGCGCAATTGGAAATTGAATTGCGATGCGCGCGCCGGACTCGTACCGTGGCGCGCGATACGGCTATTGATTAATTACTATGGCAACGAAACCGCTGACTAGTGACGAACTCACAGAACTGACGACGGGATTAAATAAACTGGCGCGAAATCTTTGGTGGACGTGGGACCAGGAAGCGCAGGAGGTTTTTCAGGAGCTTTCACCGCGCTGCTGGCAGAACCTGTATCACAATGCGGTCGCCGTGCTGCGCGAGGTGTCCGAGTACGAATTGCGGGTGCGCTTGCAGGACCCGAATTTCGCCGGGCGGGTGCGCGAGGTGTTGCAGGATTTTCAGGCCTATCTCGGGGAGAAAAATACGTGGTGCCAGCAGAATGCACCGCAACTGCGCGAGCGTCCGGTGGCGTATTTTTCGGCGGAATTCGGTTTTCACGAGACGCTGCCGATTGCCGCTGGCGGCCTGGGTGTGCTGGCGGGTGACCATACGAAATCGGCGAGCGATCTGGGACTCGGGTTCGCGGGCATCAGCCTCTTTTATCGCGAGGGTTATTTTCAACAGGCATTTGATGCGAACAACTGGCAGACGGAATATTACACGCTGCTCAATCCCAAAAATTTGCCGCTCGAACCGGTGCTGAATGACAAGGGCGAGCAGATCGTGCTCTCGATGGAGATTGCGATGAACCAGGTTTTTTTCCAGGCCTGGCGGGTGAATGTGGGCCGGGTGCCGGTTTACCTGCTCGACACGAATCTGCCGCAGAACGAACAGCATTTCCGCGATTTGACGCTGCGCGTTTACGGCGGCGACAGCACGACGCGCATCATGCAGGAAATGCTGCTGGGCATCGGCGGCGTGAAATTGCTGCGCGCGCTGGGCATTCAGCCTTCGACGTTCCACATGAACGAGGGGCATGCGGCATTTTTGACGCTCGAGTTGATTCGCGAGAAAATTGCGGCAGGGAAAAATTTTGCGCAAGCGTCGGCGCAAACCAAAAGCGAATGTCTTTTCACCACGCACACGCCGGTGGAGGCCGGGCATGACCGGTTCAGCCAGGATTTGATGAATTTCGCGATGCAGCGGTATCGCGCGCAGTTGCCGATGGAATTCAAGCAATTGATGGGGCTGGGCCGGGTGAATCCCACGAACGAAAGCGAGCCGTTCTGCATGACGGTGCTGGCGCTGAATTTTTCCCGGGCGGCAAATGGCGTGAGCGAATTGCATGGGCGCGTAAGCCGGCACATGTGGCAATCGATGTTTCCGGGCAAATCGGTGGACCAGGTTCCGATCGGGCATGTCACGAACGGCATTCATTTGCTAGGCTGGATGAAGGGCACGGTGCGGCGTTTCTGGCGGCGCAAACTTAACGGCGAAAGCAAGAGTGCGCACGATTGGGATTGGAAGATCAATTCACCTGAGTTCTGGCAGAAAGTGACGGACCCGAATTTCATTTCGGATGAGGAGTTGTGGGCGTTGCGTTACAAATTGCGCCGCGAGCTGATTGAATTTGCGCGCCGGCGTTTGCTCATGCAGCGGCAGCGCGTGGGCCAGGGCGATTTCATCACGTTCGACCAACTGTTGAATCCGGATGCGTTGACGATTGGTTTTGCGCGCCGGTTTGCGACTTACAAGCGCGCGCCGCTGATTTTCCAGCAACTGGAAAATATCGTAAAGCTCGCGCGGGATCGCGAGCGGCCGGTGCAATTTGTTTTTGCCGGCAAGGCGCATCCGCGCGACGACGACGGCAAGCGCTACATTCAGCATATTATTCACCTGAGCAAATACAGCGATTTGCAAGGCAGTTTGGTGTTCATCGAGAATTACGACATCCATGTCGCGCGGCAGATGGTTTCCGGCTGCGATGTGTGGCTGAACAATCCGCGGCGTCCGCTCGAGGCGTCCGGCACCAGCGGCATGAAGGCCGGTTGCCATGGCTGCTTGAACCTGAGCATTCTCGACGGTTGGTGGCGCGAGGGTTATGACGGCACGAACGGATTTGCCATTGGCGAAGATGCGCACGCGGATTCGGTCGAGGAACAGGACCGGCAGGATAGCGCGAATCTTTACAAGGCGCTGACGACCGAGGTCATTCCCCTATTCTACCAACGCGACGCACAGGGAGTTCCGCGCCAATGGCTCCAACGCGTTCGCCGCGCGATGAGCACGCTGGTGCCGCAGTTCACGACGTCGCGAATGGTGAAGGAGTATACGGAGAAGTATTACCGGACGAAGTGAAACGTGATGCATGAAACGTAAAGGGAGTGTTGCGTGTTACGTGTTGCGTGAATTCGGAATGACGCGTGTTGGGTGGTTCACGTAACACGTAATACGTGATACGCAAGACGTCCACCTAACAGCTTGGTTTCGCGCTGAAATGAGATTACCTTTCCGGCGTGCCGCAGGACATCAAATCGCAAACGAAAGAAGAACTGGAAGCGCAATTTAAGGCGTGGGGCGAGCCGGCTTATCGCGTGGGGCAGATTCTCGATTGGCTGTATGCGCGGCGCGTGACGAGTTGGGAGGCGATGACCAACCTGCCGAAGGCGCTGCGGGAAAAACTTCGCGGGCATTATTCCCTGACCACGCTGGAGCTGGCGCGCAAGCAAGGTTCGCGCGACACGACGCAGAAATTTCTGTGGCGACTGCCGGATCATTCGTTGATCGAGAGCGTGCTGATTCCGGCGAACCCGGCGCTTTACGGCGAGGTGAGCGATCGGCATACGCTGTGCGTTTCGACCCAGGTCGGTTGCGCGTATGGCTGCAAGTTTTGCGCGAGCGGACTGGACGGGTGGAAACGAAATCTCGGCGTGGAGGAAATTGTGGAGCAGGTGCTGGCGGTGGAGCGGTGGAACAGTTCCAACGCGGAAGCTGGAACGCGGAACGCGGAAAGCCAGACTCCCCGGCCCGCCTCCGCTCAAGCAGCCGGGCGGTTCATCGACAATCTCGTCATCATGGGAATGGGCGAGCCTTTGGCGAATTACGACAATCTGATTGCCGCGTTGAAAATTTTAAATGCGCCGTGGGGCGGTGGGATTGGGGCGCGCAAGATTACGATTTCCACGAGCGGGCTGGCGCCGCAAATTCGCAAGCTCGCGGACGAGCCGCTGCAATTTCGGCTGGCGCTTTCGCTGCACGGCGCGACGGATGAGACGCGCAACAAGATCATGCCGGTCAACCGCAAGTATCCGCTGAAGGAATTGACCGCCGCCTGCGACTATTACCAGCAGAAAAAGGGGCGCATGATCACGTTCGAATATATTTTGATCGCAGGCGTGAATGACGGGTTGGATCAGGTCGCGCCGCTGGCCAGGCTCGCGCGCACGTTGAATGCGAAGGTGAATTTGATTCCTTACAACAAGGTTGAGGATTTGCCGTGGGAACGGCCGACGGAGGCAGTGCAGGAGGCGTTTCTGGCGGCGTTGGAGAAGCAAAAGATCACGGCCACGCTTCGGCGCGAAAAGGGACATGATATTGACGCGGCTTGCGGGCAGTTGCGGTTGAAGACGGAGCGTGAGTTGGCGGCGCGGTGAACTTTCACCGCAGCTTGGTTCCAATCAGCAAGGCTTAAAAGCGGCAGAGGGCTCCAAGCACGGCGCGAAAGGCGTTCGACACAACCCTTTCAGGGTAGAATACCTTTTTACGATCAACTTCCCAGGGTAGCCTCGCAGACTCGGCAACCCTGGGCTGATTGACGGAATCCCTTTGGGATTCTTGAAAAAGATTGAACATGATGTGGGTAATGCTCAGAGAGGGCTGCCGCAGTCCGGGACGCTGGCGCGAGGGGCCCGGCTCCCTGCGAATTCGCCGCCCCCCATTTCATCGAACTCCCAGCGTTGGATTGCATTGAACGGCCTCTGGCTTTACTTTGCGCGCGTGATTGCTTTGCTTGATTATGGTTCCGGGAATTTGCGCAGCGTGCACAAGGCGTTGCTGAAGGTGGGTGCGGAGGTGCGCATCGCGCAGGCGCCGGCTGAAATGGCGGAGGCGGAGGCGGTGGTGCTGCCGGGGGTGGGTGCGTTCGACGATTGCATCCACGCTTTGCGCAAACAGGAATTGCTGGAGGCGTCCAAAAAATTCATCGAGTCGGGCAAGCCGTTTCTGGGGATCTGCGTGGGTTACCAGGCGTTGTTTGAGCGTAGCGAGGAATTCAATAGTTGCGCGGCGGGATTGGGCGTTTTTGGCGGCAGCGTCGTTCGATTTCCGGAGGCAAATGGATTGAAGGTGCCGCAGATCGGCTGGAACCAACTGGAAGACATCAATTCAAATTGCCCGCTGTATCGAGGCATCGCCAATGGCAGTTACGTGTATTTCGTGCACAGTTTTTTCCCGAAGCCGGCGGATCCATCCATTGTCGCGACGCGCACGACTTATGGGGAGAATTTTGCGTCGTCGGTCTGGCGGGACAATGTCTTTGCGACGCAATTTCATCCCGAGAAAAGCCAGAAGGTTGGGTTGCAGTTGCTGAAGAATTTTGTGGATTACGCGGCGGGGAGTTAGAGTGGTTGCCAAAATAGATTTCCGGATAAAACCGAAGCTTCGCCCCCTGAACCCTGAAGCACCACCTCTCCCCGGCCCTCTCCCCCACTTCGTGGCGGAGAGGGAGACGGATGGCTGTGAATGGTCCGGACGCTTCACAAGATGTCGTGTTCTCGACGGGGCAGTTCTTTCGGAAATCTATTTTAGCAATCGCTATAGATCCGTTTCGGAAGAAATTGCGGATAAAAATGAATGGGTGAATTTGAATGCGTGCGGATTTGTGGCGTCTCCTTCCCCCTCATCCGCCGTCGCTCAGAAGCTATGGCGGGACAGGCCCCGGCCCTCTCCCTTGGGAAGAGGGTGAAACTCTGTCGCGTTTTGAGAACCTCGTGCGGTTGTGCACTCAATCCAGCGTCAGTAGTTCATTGCTCCCGCAGCTATCCGGATATCTATTTTAACAATTGCCGCGCCGTCAGTTCTTGTTCACGGGCAGACGCACGCGGAAGCGGGTTTCGCCGGGCTTGGAGTCGAATTCGATTTCGCCGCCGTGGCGGTCGCCGATGATTCGGTTGCTGATGATCAATCCCAGGCCGGTTCCTTTCCCGACGGATTTCGTCGTGAAGAACGGCTCGAACATCCGTGATTGAACGTCGGCCGGAATGCCCGCACCGTTGTCGACGATTTCAACGACGACCTGGTCGTGTTCGAAGCTGGTGCCGACGCAGATTTTGCCGGTGCCGTTCACGGCATCAATGGCGTTGTCGATGAGATTGGTCCAGACCTGATTGAGTTCACTGCCGTAAGCGGGAATGCGCGGGATGGAATGGTCGAAAGCGCGAATGAGGGTCACGTTTTTCAATTTGTGGCCGAGCATGGTCAAGGTGCTCTCCAGTCCTTCGTGAACGTCGATTTCCTGCATCGGAGACTGGTCCATGTAGGAATAGGATTTAACGGCTTTCACGAGTTCGGCGATGCGCCCGGTACTTTGCTCGATCTGGGTAGTGAGAGATTTGAGATTCAATCGCGCCTCGAGCCATTGCACTGCGTCCACGTGACTCGCCGGTGGAAGCGTCTTGATCGCCTTGGCCAGCCAATCGACATCCAGGCCGGCGTTGACAAACGTTGGCGCGAGATCCCAGGCATTGGGCACGCCGTGAGAATCCAGGCAGGTGGCAATGGCGTCCGAGCGATCGCTGCGCACGAGATGATCGAGTTGCGGACTGGTGCGTTCGGAAGCTTCCTGCGCGGCATCCATCAAATGCTGCCAATGTTCGGCCTCCAGCACTTTGCTAAGGCTGCAGAGAAAGGTTTGGATTCTATCGCTGGTCTCCTGCACATGGGCGGCGGCCCGGCGCGCGGCGGCGGCGGGGTTGTTCAATTCGTGGGCGAGGCCTGCGGCCATGGTGCCGAGTGAAACGAGTTTTTCGCGTTGTTGCGTGTAGCCTTCGAAGTTTCGCACACGATTTGTGGCGGAGCGGAAAATTTCGCGGGCGACGCACTGGCAGGTGGTCAGCATGCGCCAGAAATTTTCCTCGTTCAGCTGAAACAATCGCGCCGGTTTCGACACGCGGACGGTCGAAAGCCACGGAATGCCGAGCAACAGCATGATTTCACCGAAGTAACCGCCTGGTTTTACGACGGCCATGAGGATGGATTGGCGGTCGTAGGTGCGGGTGACGCGGACTTCGCCTTCGAGCAGCACGTGAAAGAATCCGGTTTCTTTGCCGTCGAGCGCCAGGACGGTTCCCGGAAGCGCAGCGATAATTTCGCCCGTCTCAATGCAACCGAGTTTGTCGTTTTCCAGCGCCGCGAACAACGGCGTGGAACGAACTTCCTGGAGTTCGGCGGGCGTCATGCTCATAGCAATCCGAGGTATTGATGGACAAGTTTTACCGCCATGGCGCCCTCGCCGACTCCGGACGTGACTCCTTTGGCGGAGCGGTGCCGGACATCGCCGGCGACGAAAATTCCAGGCACGCTGGTCTCCAGATAAAACGGATCGCGATCGGGGGTCCAACCGGTGGGGCGTTTGCCTTCGAGCATCAGGTGCTGGCCGGAAATCAGATAGCCTTGCGCGTCGCGTTCCACCATTCCCGCGAGCCAATCCGTTCGCGGCACCGCTCCGGCGTAGATCAGCAATGCGTTCGCGGAAACGGTTTCGGTTTCTTTGGTTTTGTTATTCTGAATCGTAATCGTTTCGCAGTGTCCCGTGCCGGCGACATCCGTCACGCTTGAATTTAAGCGCACCTCGATGTTCTTCGTGGCGGCGATTTGATTTTCCAAATATTGCGACATGGAATCGGAGAGGGAATTGCCGCGCACGAGCATGGTGACTTTGCGGGCGAACCTGGAAAAATACATCGCGGCCTGGCCGGCGGAATTCGCGCCGCCAACGATGTAAATATCGCCATCGCGATAGGAAAACGCGTCGGACATGGGCGCGTAATAATACACCCCTGCCCCGCTGAGGCGATCGAGGCCGGGCACGTCCAGTTTACGAAAGGCGATGCCGGTGGCGATGAGCAATGCGCGGGTGCCGATCTCGGAGCCGTCGGCGAGTTTCAACACGCGCGAGGGGCCTTCGATGCGCACGCCGACGACTTCCTGCGGCGCGAGAATTTCCGCGCCAAACCGCCGGGCCTGCGCGACCGCCCGGCGGGCCAGATCGTTTCCGCTCAGGCCCGTGGGAAAGCCGAGATAATTTTCAATGCGCGAACTGCGCCCGGCCTGGCCGCCGGGGGCTTCGCGTTCGATGAGCAGGGTGTGCAAGCCATCGGCTGCGCCGTAAACCGCCGCCGCCAAACCAGCCGGTCCGGCGCCGACAACCACCAAATCGTAAAACGGAAATTCCGCCTTGGTTTTCAGTCCCAATTTTTGCGCGACAGCGTTTGTTGCTGGATTGCTCAAGTACGACCCGTCCTGAAAAATCACAACCGGCAAGGCAGCGGGATCCGCGCCCGCGGTTTGGAGCAGTTGCTTGGCGTTCTCGTCCGTTTCGATGTTGAGCCATTGATGGGGGACGAAATTGCGGCCGAGGAAATCGCGCACTTCGCTGGAGTGCGGCGACCATTGATTGCCGATGACGCGCACGCCTTCAAACACGGGACGGAAACCGGATTGCCAATCATCGAGCATATCATCGACCACACCGTAGAGACGCTCCTCCGGCGGATCCCACGGTTTCATGAGATAATGATCAATGTGCACGCTGTTGATGGCGCGAATGGCGGCGTCGGTGTCGGCATAGGCGGTGAGCAATGCGCGTTTGGCGTCCGGGTAAAGATCGATGGCCTTCTCGAGAAACTCGACGCCGGACATGCGCGGCATGCGTTGATCGACGAGGAACAACGCGACGGGTTCGTTGCGCAGCTTGAATTGCTTCGTGGCTTCCAACGCGGACGCGCCGGAATCAGCGGAGATCACGCGATAGCGATCGCCGTATTTGCGGCGCAAGTCGCGCTCGACGGCGCGCAAGACATCCGGATCGTCGTCCACGGTCCAAATCACAGGTTTCGGCATAATTAATCTGGGTTACGGCTGTGAAATTTTATCCGCAGAAGCGACGCTTGGCAAATTTGCCACGAGGGCGCGCAATTCCGTCGGGTAATTTTTCTCACGCCAGGCGTCGAGGCCGCCGAGCAACGGGCGCACGCGAGTGAAGCCATTCCTTTGCAGGAGCAAGGCCATGCGGGCGCTGGAGACTTCGTTCGGGCAGGAGCAGTAAAGAATGATGTCGCGGTCGCGCGGGATTTCGTTTTTGCGCAATTTCAATTCCTCCATTGTCATGTGACGCGCGTTGCGGATCAGCAGAGGATTGCGTTCCACTTCACCGGCTGAACGAAGATCGAGGATCGTGACATTTTCGCCGGCTTCGAGGCGCTGGTTCAGTTCGTCCACCGTGATGCGGGCCATGCGCAATTCTTTCAGGAGGCGATGGCGTTGATAAAATTTGTAAACCAGGTACAGCGCGAGCAAACCGATAACCAGCGCGAGGGCGCCGGTTCCCAACCGTTCCAGCGCGGCGAGCACTTGATCCAACTGGCGGCTGAAAATCGTGCCGATGAGGATGAAGACGCCGGTGTAAAGCAGTGAACCGAGGGCATCGAAGAAAAAGAATCGCGGAGCGGGAATGCCGGAGTTGCCAGCCATCGGCGGCGCGAGTGTGCTGAGGCCGGGAATGAATTTCGCGGCGATCACTCCGCGCATTCCGTAATGAGCGAACAAGTCCTGCGTCCGGCGCACGCACGAATCGGGTTCCAATGAGACGCGGCACAGGAAATTCAAGACGCGCTGGCCGCGGGTGCGCCCGAGATAAAACCAAATCGCATCCGCCAGGAGCGAGCCGCACGCTCCGGCTGCGAGGGCGCTGTACCAATGCGGTTTTCCCGTCGCGCCCAAAGCGCCGGCGGCCAGCAGCCAGGGCGACGCCGGCAGCGGGATGCCCATTTGCTCCACGAAGACCGCTGCGAATAAAACGCCGGGCCCGTGACGCGTCAGGAAATCGAGGATCTCATTCATGTTGCGACCATCGGCTCATGACTATTGCGCTGGCGGCTAGCGCCGCTTGTTCATTTTGCGATAGCGGCGAATCAGGTTGTTCGTCGAGCCATCGTGTTTGAGTTTCGGCGGTGTTTTGCTTTCCAATTCGGGAATGATGCGTTGGGCGAGCACTTTGCCGAGTTCCACGCCCCATTGATCGAACGAATCGACGTTCCAGATGACGCCCTGGGTGAAAACGATGTGCTCATACAGGGCGATGAGTTTGCCGAGAATTTCCGGAGTGAGCCGGTCGGCGAGAATTGTGTTGGACGGGCGGTTGCCTTCGAAGACGCGGTGCGGCACGAGCCATTCCGGCGTGCCTTCGGCTTTGACTTCGGCGGCGGTTTTTCCAAAGGCGAGCGCTTCCGCCTGCGCGAAGACATTGGCCATTAAAATATCGTGATGCTCGCCGAGCGGCGCGAGCGCGCGGGCGAACGCGATGAAATCGCACGGGATCAGGCGCGTGCCCTGGTGGATCAATTGATAGAAGGAATGCTGGCCGTTGGTGCCGGGTTCGCCCCAATAAATCGGACTGGTCTGGTAATCGACGTGTTTGCCGTCGAGCGTGACGTGCTTGCCGTTGCTTTCCATGGTCAACTGCTGCAAGTAGGCGGGGAAGCGTTTGAGGTATTGCTCGTACGGGAGGACGGCGACAGTTTCGGCGCCGAGAAAATCGGTGTTCCAAATCGAAAGCAACGCCATGAGCACGGGCAGGTTTTTTTCAAACGCCGTCGTGCGGAAGTGTTCGTCCATTTCGTGGAAGCCCTGGAGCAGTTTGCGGAAATTTTCCGGTCCGACGGCGAGCATCGTGGAGAGACCGATGGCGGAATCCATGGAATAACGGCCGCCAACCCAGTCCCAGAAGCCGAACATGTTCGCGGCGTCGATGCCGAAGGCGGACACTTTTTCCGCGTTGGTCGAGACGGCGACGAAATGTTTTGCGACGGCCTGCAAACGGCCGCCCAGCCCTTGCAGCAACCACGCACGAGCGCTTTGGGCGTTGGTCATGGTCTCCAAGGTCGTAAATGTTTTCGAGGAGACAATAAAAAGGGTTTCCGCAGGGTCCAAATCGCGCGTGGCTTCCACGAAGTCGATGCCGTCGACATTGGAAACGAAACGAAACGTCAGCGAACGATCGGTGTAATGCCGGAGAGCTTCGTAGGCCATCACGGGGCCGAGGTCCGAGCCGCCGATGCCGATGTTCACGATATTGCGAATACGTTTGCCGGTGTGACCTTTCCACTCGCCACTGCGCACGCGACGAGCAAAGGCGCTCATCTTGTTGAGAACCGCATGAACGTCCGGCACGACGTTTTTGCCATCGACGAGAATCGTTGCGTTCTTCGGCGCGCGCAACGCGGTGTGCAGGACGGCGCGATTCTCCGTGATGTTTATTTTCTCACCGCTGAACATGGCCTTGATGCGCGCGGGCAGGCCGGATTCCTTTGCCAGCGACATCAGCAAGCGTAGGGTTTCGTTGGTGATGCGATTTTTGGAGTAATCGAGAAAGAGCCCGGCGGCTTCGACGGTCATGCGCGAGCCGCGGTCCGGGTCTTCGGCGAACAGATTTCGCAGATGGAGCTTTTGGATTTTCTTTTGATGCGAAGCGAGGGATTTCCAGGCGTTACGCTGTTTCAAAGGCTTGATCGTCGGTGTCATATTCGTAATTCGTGTCTTGAGTTCCGATTAAATTCCGGGCGTCCAAAGCAATCCATCAACATCCTGCCCGCTGGAAAAATAAACAGGGGCTGACGTTGTGGCGAGAACGTTTACAAAACCAGTTCAATGATCCTCGTGAGACGAGGTGTCGTTCCACAAGCGGATTACCGGTGATGAACTATTTTCGAAGCCGAGAATGCTCAGGCTTGCGGTGTTCAAGGTGAAATATTTGCCGCCGGCGGGATCGAGACCGAGAAAGCGCGCGGCGAGCACGCGCAGAAAATGGCCGCTGGAAAAAACCAGCACGGTTCCATTTACGGCGCGCAGCCGATTCAGCACGCGATCGGCGCGCGCGCCAATCTGCGCCAGTGTTTCGCCGCCCGGACAGCCGTCGCGGAACAATTGCCAATTGGGAGCTTCCAGATGAATTTCCACGGTCTTGCGCCCTTCGTATTTGCCATAGTTCCATTCGACGAGGTCAGGGTCTGTTTCCGCGCCTTGTCCAAAACCGGCAAGTTCGCAACTGCGAGCGGCGCGTTGCAAGGGACTCGTAAACACTTTGGCGAACGCGATGGCACCGAGGCGCCTTCCCAACTCGCGCGCTTCCTGTTCGCCGCGTTCAGTGAGCGGCAAATCCGTCAGGCCGGTGTGCTGGCCGGTGCGGCTCCAGGCGGTTTCGCCGTGGCGCGCCAGGTAGATCATTTGATCGGACATGAGCGGATTCAGAAAACGACCGTTTATTTTTTCTGACGATGGTTCGACGCCAGCAAATAGACCCGTGAGCGCAAATCGGGGAATGGGTCGTCTGATAAATCAATTCCGTCCACGAGATTGGTGGGGAAATAGGCCAATTCTTTTTCCGAGGCGGCGCTGTCGGCGCTGACTGAAGTAATATTGATTGCGCCGAGTTCGATGGTCTTCCGATCTTCGGGCCAGACCATCGCCGGATCGTGGGTCGGGTCGCCTGCGTTCGGCAATTGCGCCACCAGGCGATATTGAATCGGCGTTTTTGCCAGACGGGATTTCAAATCCTGCATGAGGTAATCCGGCGATTTCGCTTTGGCTTCGTCTTCGCTCAAACGACGCACTCCGGCAGTTGGCAAAATCTTGTAGCGCATCGCTTGTTTTGCACCGCTCTGGTTAACGAAGACAAACGCGTCATTGGAGAAAAACGCTTCGGTCGCGAAGCTTTCGGGCACGGAGGCATTTTCCTGGACAAATTTCAACGCCACCTGATGGCCGCCGAGGAATTGCTCGATGGGCCAGGGATGCGGTTTGGTGGGATCGGTTGCGAGCACGGCTTTCTCCAACGCGAGAAAATCGTCGGGCGTCCCCACGACGAAGCCGTTGTGAGACATGGCGATGATATCCGAGGTTTTGCCACCCGGCAGGTTGAAGCGGATCGCCATTCCGCGCGGACCGGCGAAGGCGGAATTATCCGGAACAAACGGATCGGGTGCGGCATCGGAAAAACGCACGGTCACCGGGACTGCGGGACCAGCAAAGTGCGCGGCCTTGGACAGAGTGGACGCTTCCCGCGAGGGAGTGAAGGTTCCCTGGCACACGAGTCCCTTGGCGTGAACGATGCGATGGCCGGCTTTTGTGCCGGGCACTTGAACCATGGTTTCAAATATCTGGCGCGCGAGCGCATCCTGGCTGTTTGTATCAAGTGGTTGGGTCATATTTACGGATTTTTGGGATTTTCGCTGACGACGGAATCATCGGAAATGCTGAGGGCGATTTTGCCGCGCATCTTGCCGCGGTCGGCGCGCGCGTAGGCCGCTTGCGCGTCTTCGAGCGGGTAAACAGCTTCGACAAAAACGCGCAGTTCGCCGGCGACGATCATTTTGCCGATTTCGGCGAGTTGCTCTCCATCAGCGCGAACGATCATGAAGGCGTCGCGCGAGCGTTGGCTCAAGGGCGCGCGGGTGGTTTCACCCACAATGGTGATCATCCGGCCGGTTTTTTCGAGAATTTTCCAGGAGCGCTCGAGGGTTTCGCCGCCGACTGCGTCGAAAATCACGTCCATGTCGCAAACCACGTCTTCAAAACGAGTCGCGTGATAATCGATGACAACATCAGCGCCGAGAGCGCGAACGAATTCAAGATTTTCGGGAGACGCGGTGGCCGTCACGTGGGCGCCACGCCAGCGGGCCAATTGAACGGCGAACGTCCCGACTGCGCCACTCGCACCGTGAATGAGGACACGCTGTTTTTTCTCGAGCTGGCCTTTTTCAAAAAGGCCCTGCCACGCCGTCAGCGCCGAGATGGGGACCACGGCGGCTTCCGTGTGGCGCAAAGTTTTGGGCTTCGGCGCGACTGCTTTTGGCGACACCACGCAATATTCGGCCTGGGCACCGTTGGTGAACCAATCGTTCAGGCCGTAGACCTCATCACCCTTTATAAATTCCGCGGCGTCCGTTCCGGGCGTTTCGACAACGCCGGAGAATTCATGGCTCAGCACGATGGGAAACGGGCGTGGCTGGCCGGAGGACGTGTTGAAGGTCGGCATCCAATTCACTTCCGTCGGCATGATCGCGGTGGCGTGAACTTTGATTAACAATTCGCCCGGACGCGGGCTTGGGCGCGGAATGTCTCCCGCGACCAAGGCATCGGTGCCCGCTTTTTTTTCGAGATAGATTGCTTTCATTCACTCAGTGCGGCAATCAGTTCGTCGGGAGTGGGTTCGCCAGCGAAGAGTTTGCCGTTCACAAAAAATGTGGGGGTGCCGTTGACACCGTTTTTTTCGCCGCTGAGAAGATCTTTCTGAATGCGCGCTGCGTGGGCGCCACTGCGAACTTCCGCCATCAGGCGCGGGGCATCGAGGCCGAGTTTGGTTGCGTATTCAGCGAGGTCATCATCCGTCAAGGCGGTTTGATTTTCGAAAAGCAGATCGTGCATTTCCCAGAAGCGCCCCTGGGCATCCGCGGATTCGGCGGCCTCGGCGGCGTGTTCGGCGAAGGGATGCATATCCATGAGCGGAAAATTGCGAAAAACGAAACACAACTTATCGCCGAGCCGTTCCTGGATTTCTTTGACTACTTCGTGGGCATCGCCGCAATACGGGCATTGATAGTCGCCGTATTCAACCAGCACATACGGCGCATCCAGCGAGCCCTGGATATGATCGTGTTTATTGACCGACACGGTGGACACTTGAGCTTTGCTCATACATTTCCCCCAATTGGCGCGGCGGTTGTTTACTTCGAAGCCTGGGTATGGGCCTCGACGAACCACAGCCATTTGTCGATGGCGCGGGAAATTTCGGTGAACATATCGGCTGTATCCGCGTCGTCCAGCGCATCCGCTTCGTCGATGGTCATGCGCGCTTCGCGGCCAAAGGTTGAGAGAGCGCGCGCCACGGCTTCGATATGCGCGGAACCGTCGGCGATGTCCAGCGGGTATTCCTCCAATTTCGAGGCACTGGCCGCCACGCGCACCGTGCCGAGGGCGATGCCACCCAATTGAACTGCGCGTTCAGCCACCATGTCCACATATTTCTCCACGTCTTCGGCGATCTCATCAAACAGCTCATGCAGGCCGATGAAATGCGGTCCTTTTACATTCCAATGGGCCTGTTTTATTTGAGCGTAAAGATCAATAATGTCGGCAAGGCGCTGGTTGATGAGCGAAATCAACTCGACTCGATCGGCCTTCGGGAGGTCGTTTTCCGTTTCGTACAGGGTCGTCGTGGTTTCCATCGTTCTCTTGCGATCGTCATTTTTCATAGTATTGCTCCTTCTTGGGGCGTGAATTCCGCCACTGGTATTGGATTAATGCCTAAGTATTCTTTAGGGTTCGTTTTACTCCGCACTCCCGACTGCCGCCATCCCAACTCGACTGGAGCTTGATTGAAACTGCCCGAGTCGTCCCCACGTGCTGAGGCAAAGGTAAAACAGATGCGCAATGTTCTCCGCCCGTGGAACGCCGTGGTTCAGTAGTCACCTATACTCGAAGTTCAAAGAAAATCAAACGACGCGCGTGTAAACTTTCGTACAAATTATTTCAACGATTGTTTGGCGCGTGCCAATTCCAATTTGGCGCGGATGTATTCGACGTGCAAAAACAGGCGCGGCGTGTTGCCCAGGAAACAATTATTACACGGGTTAACGGCTTCGGCAAAAATCCCCAGCGCGCCGGCGATTTTTTCCCCGTTTTGGAGAATGGCTTCGGCTTTTTCCGGCTGGCCGGCTTTGGCGCAGGCCGGGTATTGCGGGAATGAGCTATGCCGGGACAGGTGGGAGAAAAGCTTGAGTGTTTTTTGGCTTAGTTCAGCACGAGCAGTCCGATTGTTCGCCCATCTGAACGGAAATCTTTTTTGGCGTTTCGTTGTGCAACAATAATCAAGATTGAGACCGACCGGGCTCGCGCGGTAGACAAGGGATTTATGACAAATCAAAACGAATAAAAAGGCTCCAGCAACTGTGCGTTACTGTGCACACCCCTCAACGACCCCTCCAATTTTTATCCCTTCAAGGTATGGACCGATGGAGAGATGCTGATATGCTAATCACTAACGCCACCTGTATGGGACCGATGTTAAGTTGCATTGGTAACTGAAAAAATTGAGGTGTGATGATGAAGCAAATGCGTGCAGGATTTGATCGTATGGCCGGCCGAAACTGGTTCGGCCATTTTAAGGCTTGATTTAATTTAGAAACTTAATTAAGTAACCCTTGACGTCAAAATGCCCTCTACTCTGAATATGAAAACCCCAGCCGAGTCAAAACAACCAGGCCGACCTCCGGCACCCTGCGGTGCCTTTGTCAGCCGCGCATTCACACTGATCGAGCTGCTGGTGGTAATCGCCATCATTGCGATCCTCGCGGCGATGCTGTTGCCGGCCCTGGCGAGAGCCAAGGAAAAGGCGATCCGGGCGAAGTGCATGAACAACATCAAGCAGATCAGTCTCGCCACGTTTCTCTATTGTGGTGATAACCATGACCACATGCCGGATGCAGCGAACGGCAACCAATATTGGCCTTGGGACCTTCCGGATGCAGTTTATCAAACGATGGTGGGCTCGGGCGTCGAACGCAACCTCATGTACGATCCCGGTTTCCCGGATCAGAACATTGATCAGGCGTGGTTCTACACCGCCGCCTATCATGTGACCGGATATGCTTATGCCTGGTGGAACACACCTTCCCTCCAGGTCACCAATCAAAACTTTTCGTCCGTGCCCACGAAGGTGGTTGATCCGAACCGGCCCGGTAATTCCGGAAATTTTGGAATTCCCCCTTCCACCGACCGGGTTTTGACTTCCTGCTGTTCCCTGACGGCAAACGGCAACAAGGATCCCAACGTGAAAGAAACGTACAAATGGGTGGGGATCACGGGTGGGCTCACGGTTGGCGGGCAACCCTTTTTACATCGTAGCGCCCACATCAGCAACAACCTTCCCTCCGGCGCCAATGAAGGGATGTTGGACGGCCACGTTGAGTGGAAGCAGTTCCGATATTTTCAGCCGCGCGCCAATGATCAGGTGAACGGCGCTTCCATTCCCCAATTCTGGTGGTAAGGAATTTGAAGAATCTGACTCAACACAAACACCCTTCTCCAGGCTGCGATGGGGGTTTGTCTTTGCGCCCAGGGTCGAGGAATTTTAATCCTTGACGCGCATTTAGTTTCTTAAGTTAATTAAGTAACTATGGTCATCGTTCCTTCCAAAATGGGCCGGCACAATAAGCGCGCACTTTTGGACCGGCTCTTGCGCCTGGGAATGGCTTCGCGCGCTGATCTTGCCAAATCCCTTGGGCTCAGCCAGCCGACTACCGGGAAAATTGCGGACGAATTGCTCGAACTGGGTGTGTTTGAAGAAACGGACGAAGAAACGGGAAATGGTTCCGAGCATGCCCGCATGGGGCGTCCCGGGCGGATGCTGCGATTAACGCAATCCAAATCCCGCTTTCTGGGCATCCAACTCGGCATTGCTGAGACCTGGCTTTCTCCCCTGCCCCTTTCGGTGACGGAGGAAGACCAATGGCAGATCAAACTCAGCACGCCCGGCAGCGCCAAGGAATGGTCGCGGGCATTGCGCAAAGCGGCCGCCGAGATTTCAGAAAAGTCCTTTTGGGGAATCCTGGTGAGCGTTCCCGGTTTGGTGGATGAGCGAAAGGGAAAGGTTCTTTATTCGCCCAACCTGCGCTGGACGGCGGGAAACGCTTTGTCCGAACCCATCCGGGAAGTTTGGGACGCACCGGTCATTCTTATCCAGGAGGAGCGCATTCTGGCGTTGGGCCATCAATCGGCGCATCGCGAAGGCGAGGATTTTCTGCTGGTCGATTTCGGCGAAGGCGTCGGCAGCGCGGTTTTGATTTTCGGAAAACTTTACGCCCATCCGCTGCCCATCAGCGGCGAACTGGGCCACACGCCGGTGCCGGGAAATAAGCGCCGTTGCGGTTGCGGCGCGGTCGGTTGCCTGGAGACGCTGGCGTCCATTCGCGGATTGCTCGACAGTTTTGGCGAGGCCCATCCGAAATCGCGCAAGACGTGGGCCGGGCTTTCCAGCCAGGTGGCCGCGCAAGGCGTGGAACCGTGGCTGGCGAAGACTCTGGACGCGATGGCGGCGGGCATTGCGGGCGCCCTGAACATGCTGGGCTTGCGTCGCGTCGTGATCACCGGCTCGGTCACCGAATTGCCGCCGGCGGTGTTTCACTATCTGACGGAAGCCATCACCAAAGGCACACTGTGGGCGCGGTTCGGTGAGTTAAAAATTGAGAAAGCTCCGCGCCGCCGCAAAGCCGGCCTCGTGGCTGCGGGCATCGACCGGCTCATTGTTCCCGATGAGGCGTCGGAAAAAGCGGAAACATTAATTTGATCATGATTTGCAGAAAATTTCTGAATTGCGTCGCGTGCTTTTTTCGTCATTCGCCTCCACCGGGGGCGAATGACGAAAAAAGCCGGAACACCCAGGGCTTCGCCCTGGGCTATCATATGACGCCCTTACAGGGCTTAAAAATGGATGCCAAAGATTTTTTCTGCAGGGCAGTCTAATTATCAATCCCATTAAAAAAACTAACACTTCTTTCCACCAAGAACCTATGAGCGCCCAATACACCATCGGCATGGACTACGGCACCAACTCCGTTCGCGCGTTGATTGTCAACGTCGCCAACGGCGTGGAGATTGCCTCCGCTGTTTGGGAATATGCGCACGGCACGCACGGCGTTATTCTCGCACGCGACCCCAACCTGGCACGCCAGCATCCGGCTGATTACGTGAAGGGCGCGGAGGTCACGATTAAGAGCGCGCTGGCGGCGGCGAAGAAAAACGTGCGCGGATTCAAGCCGGAACAGGTCATCGGCATTGGCGTGGACACGACGGGCAGCACGCCGTTGCCGGTCGATGCCAACGGCCAGCCGCTCGCGTTCCATAAAAAGTTCGCCAACAATCCCGACGCAATGGCGTGGTTGTGGAAAGATCACACTGGCGTCGCGGAAGCGGCGCAGATTACGGCACTGGCGAAGGAAATCCGCCCGCAGTATATCGCCAAATGCGGCGGCATTTATTCGAGCGAATGGTTTTGGAGCAAGATTTTGCGTTGCCTGAATACCGCGCCGGCAGTGTTCAAGGCCGCACATTCGTGGGTGGAACTGGCGGACTACGTTCCGGCGGCGCTCACGGGCACCGAGCATCCGGACAAATTCATCGCGGGCGTTTGCGCCGCGGGCCACAAGGCGATGTGGAATGTGAAATGGGGCGGTTACCCGGACAAGGAATTCCTCTCCAAACTCAATCCGCGCCTGGGCGAATTGCGGGAGCGTTTGACTCCGCGCGTGGAGACGGTGGAGAAAGCGGTGGGCGGACTGACCGAGCAGTGGGCGAAGCGCACGGGTTTGACCGCGGGCATTCCGGTCGCGGTCGGAGCGTTCGACGCGCACCTGGGCGCGATTGGCAGTGGCGTGGCACAAGGCGCGTTGGTGAAGATCATCGGCACCAGCACGTGCGACATCGCGGTGTGTTCAAACGGGCAGACGCTGGCGGATGTGCCCGGTTTGTGCGGCATCGTGGACGGCAGCGTGCTGCCGGGTTATTTCGGTTTGGAAGCCGGCCAATCGGCAGTGGGCGATATTTTTAATTGGTTCGTCAATTATCTTCAGCCTGGCGGCAAAGCCGGGACGCACGAGGCCTTGACCGCCGGTGCCGCGAAATTGAAGCCCGGCGAATCCGGCCTGCTCGCGCTGGACTGGAACAATGGCAATCGCACGATCCTTGTCGACCAGCGTCTCACGGGTTTGCTGGTTGGCCAGACGCTTTACACGACGCCGGCGGAAATTTATCGCGCGCTCGTGGAAGCCACGGCGTACGGCGCCTTGACCATCATCAATCGTTTCGAAGAGTACGGCGTGAAAATCGACCAGGTAATCAACTGCGGCGGCATCGCGGAGAAGAATCCGGTGGTGATGCAGATTTATGCGGATGTGACCGGGCGCCCGATGAAGATCAGTCGTTCGGCCCAAACCTGCGCGCTCGGCTCGGCCGTGGCGGCGGCCGTGGTGGCGGGTGCGCATAAGAATTTCGGCGCGGCGCAAAAGGCCATGACCGGCCTGAAGCCGCGTGTTTTCAAACCCAACGCCAAAGCGCATGCGGTGTATCGGGAATTGTATGCGCTCTATAAGCAGCTTCACGACGCGTTTGGACGCGAGGATTGGCATGGCAATCTGCACGGCATCATGAAACAGTTGATTGAGATCCGCCAAAAGGCGCGTTCCGCGAAATAGGGGAGCGCCTGATTTCGCTTTTGCAGCCCACATACCGGCTGTCAATTCCCCAGTTATGGGGCGCGGAATTCGTTGCGCAGATTCAGGGTTGTCGCTATAAAACTGCGCCCCTTCATGTGACCTGGCAGTTGGGGCTGTACGCCAAAAATCGTATGTCAATTTTGGTTGGAAAAACTAAACTCGTCCGCCTGGGGATCGTGGCGGAAGAAAAAAATGATCGTCGCGCCCTCGATAGAGTCTAATAAAACATGTTGGAATCTTTAAAACAGGAAGTCTGCAAAGCGAATCTTGATTTGGTGGCGCGCGGACTCGTCATCGAAACCTGGGGCAACGTCAGCGGCGTCGATCGCGAACGCGGACTGGTGGTCATCAAACCCAGCGGTGTGCCTTACAGCGGCATGAAACCGGAGCACATGACGGTCGTCTCGCTGGCGGACGGCAAACGTGTGGAAGGCGAATTCAAGCCGAGTTCCGATACCGACACGCACCTGATTCTTTACCGCGCGTTTCCAAAAATTGGCGGCGTGGTTCACACGCACAGTCTCCATGCCACGGCCTGGGCGCAGGCTTGCAAGGGCATTCCTTCCTACGGGACGACGCAGGCGGATTATTGGTATGGCGATGTCCCTTGCACGCGCTTGTTGAAGCCGGCGGAAATCAAAAAGGATTACGAGGCGAACACGGGGCACGTGATTGTGGAGACGTTTAAAAAAATCAACCCGATGGAACATCCGGCGGTGCTGGTGGCGAGCCATGGGCCGTTCACGTGGGGCACGGATGTGGCGGATGCGGTCCACAATGCGGGCGTGCTGGAATTTATCGCGCGGCTGGCGAGTGAGACGCTGCGCATCAATCCGAGGACGAAACCGATGCAATCGGTGTTGTTGCAAAAACATTTTCTTCGCAAACACGGTCCGAATGCGACCTACGGACAATCCAACCATAAAAAGTAAACGACCAAACACCTCGCTATGATCAATCGAATACTTCTGTTTGCCGGCGCCATGTGCGCGCTGGGTCTTGCCGGTTGTGCCTCGACTCACGACATGCCCGAAGCAAGGCAGGCTTTCGGCACCACGGCGGACGGGCAGCCGGTTTATCTTTATACGATCAGGAATTCCAAAGGATGCGAAGCGCGCATCATGAATTATGGCGGGATTCTGCAGTCGTTGAAAGTGCCGGACAAGAACGGCAATTTCGGCGACGTCGCGCTGGGATTCGACACGTTCGCGCCTTACCAGGTAAACGCACCATATTTTGGAGCGTTGATTGGGCGTTATGGAAACCGGATTGCGAATGGAAAATTTACCCTGGACGGTACGACCTACACGCTCGCGCAAAATAACGGGGTGAACAACCTGCACGCCGGGCCGAAAGGGTTCAATACGGTCATTTGGAGTGTGGGGCAAAAGGACGGGCATACGCTGGAACTCACTTACGTGAGCAAGGACGGCGACCAGGGATTTCCCGGCAACATGCAGGTGACCGCAGTTTATACGTTGACGGAAAATAATGAGCTGCGCATTGATTTCACAGCCACAACGGACAAGGACACGGTGTGCAATCTGACGCAGCACTCGTATTGGAATCTCGCCGGCAGCGGTGATGTTTTGAACCACGAAGTGCAGATTTTTGCGGACAATTACACGCCGGTAAACCCGAACCTGATTCCCACCGGCATCGAGCCGGTGAAAGGGACGCCGTTCGATTTCACGTCGCCGACTCCCATCGGCGCGCATGTCAATGAGGTCAATGACCAACTCAAAGCCGGTGGCGGTTACGATCACAATTTTGTGCTGAACAAACGAGCCGGGAAGCTGGGGTTGGCGGCGCGTGTGACGGAGAAAACATCCGGGCGAGTGCTGGAAATCCTCACCACGTCACCCGGGCTGCAATTTTATACGGGCAATTTCATCGGTGACATCACCGGCAAATATGGGATGCAGTATCACAACCGCAGCGGTTTCGCGATGGAAGCGCAGCATTTTCCGGATTCGCCGAATCATCCTGAATTTCCTTCGACCGAGTTGAAGCCAGGCCAGACGTATCACAACACGATCATTTACCGTTTTAAAACGCAATAAACCAGAGACCAGGAAAAACATGAAATTAAACTTCTCCCCCATCCTCGGCGCGCTTTGCATGGCGCTTGCTTTGCAAGGTTGCAGTAAAAGCGACAACGGTTCTGCTTCCGGCGGCGCGACGACCTCGACCAACGGCAGCACTGCGGCCGCTCCCTCGGGAAAACAATATAAGCTGGCGTTCGTGTGCAACAATCCGGCGACGTTTTGGACGATCGCGCGGCAGGGTTGCATGGAAGCGCAAAAGGAATTGGGTGATGTGACGGTTGACTTCCGCATTCCCGCCACCGGCAGCGCGTCGGAACAGCAGCAGTTGCTCGAGGATCTTTTAGCCAAGGGCGTGGACGGGGTGGCGATCAGCCCGAAGGATCCGGCCAATCAGACTGAGATTCTCAACAAAGTCGCCAGCCAGGCGTTGCTCATCACGCAGGACAGCGATGCGCCGAACAGCAAGCGTGTTTCTTACATTGGCACCGATAACATGGCGGCCGGTGTGGAAGCGGGCAAACTGATCAAGCAAGCGCTCCCGGACGGCGGCAAAATCATGGTGTTCGTCGGCAGCATGGATGCGCAAAACGCGCAGGACCGTCTGGGCGGCATCAAGAAAGAGTTGCAAGGTTCGAAAGTGGAGATCATCGATGTCCGCACGGACGATGTCGACTCGAGCCGCGCGCAACGCAACGCCGAGGATACACTGGTGAAATATCCGGACGTGGCCTGTCTCGTGGGCCTGTGGAATTACAACGGCCCGGCGATTTTGAATGCGGTTCGCAGCGCCAACAAAAATGGCAAAGTGAAAATTGTTTGCTTCGATGACGAAGACGAAACGCTGGCAGGCGTTGCCGCCGGGGACATTTATGGAACGGTCGCGCAACAGCCGTTCGAATTCGGCAAGCAGGCCATCACGCTCATGGAGCATTATCTGAAGGGTGATAAGAACGCCTTTCCGGCGGATCACAAATTGTTCATTCCCACGGTGAGCGTCACGAAAGCCAACGTCGCTGAGTTCACCGCCAACAGAAATAAACTGATCGGCAAATAACCGACCATGGCGAGCCGTGAGTTTCGAAAGGAACTCACGGCTCTTTTCTAAATTCATCATGCCAGCCAACGCCGCACCACTGCTTGAAATGCGCGGAATCTGCAAACGATTCCCGGGCGTGGTGGCTTTGGACGGAGTGACGATCGAGATCGCGCAGGGCGAAGTCCTGGCGTTGGTCGGCGAAAACGGCGCGGGCAAATCCACGTTGATGAAAATCCTCGGCGGCGTCTATCAGCCGGACGGCGGGGAAATTCGCATCGATGGCAAGCCGGTCAGCATTCATAACGTGACGGACGCGATGCGGCTCGGCATCGCCTTCATTCACCAGGAGTTGAATGTTCTGCCCAATTTGGATGTGGCCGCGAATGTCTTTCTGGGGCGGGAGCCCGTTCACACGCCATTCCGGCTGATCAACCGAAAAAAAATCCACGCCGACGCCGCGCCGTTTTTGAAACGGCTCGGGTTGGATATTCCGACCAATACGCGTCTGGACCGGCTTTCGATTGCACAACAGCAACTGGTGGAAATCGCCAAGGCGCTTTCTCTGAACGCGCGGCTCATCATCATGGACGAGCCCACGTCCAGCCTTACGCTCTCTGAGACCAACCGTCTGTTGGAACTGGTTTGCGAACTCAGGGACCAGGGCGTCAGCATCATTTACATTTCGCATCGCCTCGGAGAACTCGACCGGTGCGCCAACCGGGTGGTGGTGTTGCGCGACGGCAAAAACGCCGGGCAATTGTCACACGAAGAGGCCAGTCACGACCGAATGATTTCGCTGATGGTCGGCCGCGAAATCAAAAGTTTTTACGTGAAGTCGGACGCGCCGGCGACGCCCGGATTCCTGCGCGTGCGAAATATTTGCTCGCCGATGTATCCGAATGAATCGGTTTCGTTTGACGCGTCCAGGGGTGAAATTCTTGGGTTCGCGGGTCTCGTGGGCGCGGGCCGTTCGGAGATGGCCAAGACGCTGGTCGGACTTGATGGGCCGACCGATGCCGAAGTCTGGTTGGGCAGCGAAAAACTTTCGATTCGGTCTCCACGCGATTCCATCAGCCACGGCATTTACCTGGTGCCGGAAGATCGGCGCGGCGAAGGCGTGGTGGTGGGCATGTCGATTCGCGAAAACATCACCCTGCCCTCGCTGCCGCGTTTCGCGCGGATGGGATTAATCCAGCGCAGCCGCGAACGCGCCACGGCGGACGAGCAGATTTCTTCGTTGAAGGTGAAAACGCCCAGTGCGGAGGCGCTGGTGATGAATTTGAGCGGCGGCAACCAGCAAAAGGTCGTGCTCGGCAAGTGGCTGGCGATGCAGCCGAAGGTGATGATTCTCGATGAGCCGACGCGCGGCATTGATGTCGGCGCGAAGGCGGAAATTTACCGGCTGATGCGCGAGCTCGCGGCCCGGGGTGCGGTCATTCTGATGATCAGCAGCGACATGGAGGAAGTGCTTCATGTGAGCGATCGCGTGGCCGTGATGCACGAAGGAAAAATCACCGGCGTGCTGGAACGGCCTGATTGTTCGGAGGGAAACATCATGCAACTGGCGGTGGGGCGCGGCATCGCGGCCGCCAAGCCAGCCTTTGCCGCGTAGAATTTAATTAATGAAAAAAGATCTCGGCATTTTTGGTCTGCTGGTGGCGCTCTGCCTGGTCACTGCTTCCCAGAACCATAACTTTTTCTACGCCATCAACCTCAGCAATCTTTCGAACGTCATCGGGCTGTTCGGAATTTTCAGCATCGGCTCAGGATTGGTGATTATTGCGGGCGGGATTGATTTGTCGATTGGCTCCATGATTGCGCTGGTCGGCGTGCTCCTGCCGATGGCGCTGCGCGAATGGCATTGGCCGTGGCCGCTTTCCGTCGCGTTTGTCATCGCGGTTTCGATGTTTTTCGGATGGTGCCATGGCCTGCTGGTAACTCGGTTAAAAATCCAGCCGTTCATCGTGACCCTTTGCGCGCTGCTCATTTATCGCGGTATGGCGCGGTATATTACGAACGACAGCACCAAGGGTTTTGGCGACATGAAAGGATTCGAAACGCTCGAACGCATCGCCGATGGCAAACTCTTTGGACTGCCGATGCCATTCGTCATCCTGATCATCGTCACGATTATTATGTGGTTCGTTTTGCATCGCTCCATTTATGGAAGGTATCTCCTGGCGGTCGGACGCAATGAGGACGCGACGCGTTTTTCCGGCATCAATACGCAAAAAGTGATCTCGAGCACCTACGTGATTGCGGGTTTCCTGACGGGGGTTTCCGGGATTCTGTTTGCGTTCTGGACCAAATCCATTTCGCCGGCAGGTTTCGGGAGTTTTTGGGAAACGTACGGCATCGCCGCGGCGGTGCTGGGCGGTTGCAGCCTGCGCGGCGGCGAGGGATCGATCATCGGGATCGTGATCGGCGCAGCCATTCTCCAGGTGCTCCAAAACCTCGTGAACCTGCTGGGAATTTCGAGCACTCTGAATTATGTGGTGATGGGCGGAGTGGTGCTGGCCGGCGTCATCGCTGATCAGCTCCTGAAAAAACGCGCGGCAAAGAAACTCGCTCGCGCGTCCAAATAAAAGGGTTCGGCAAGGCGGTCGCAACGTATGAGCAAATTATTTCTCGGCCTGGATTCGAGCACGCAAAGTTTGAGCGCGGTCGTCATTGATTACGCTACGCGCAAGGTCGTTTACAACGATTCGCTCAATTTTGACGAAGCGCTGCCGCACTACAAGACGCGCAATGGCGTGCTGCCCAATCGCGATGCGCTGGTCAAACACAGCCCGCCGTTGATGTGGGCCGAGGCGCTTGACCTCGTCTTCGCCCGCATGAAGAAAAAGGGCGTGGCGCTGAATAAAATCCTGGCGATCAGCGGCAGCGGGCAGCAGCACGGATCGGTTTACCTCAATGCGAAGGGCGCGAAGGCGATTGCGGATCTCGATCCGAAGCTCAGCCTGATTGAAAACCTCGCCGGCGTCTTTGCGCGCCCTACCGCTCCCATTTGGATGGATTCTTCGACGGGCACGGAGTGTGGTGAAATCCGCCGCGCGCTCGGCGGCACCAAAGCCTCCGCGCAATTAACGGGTTCCGATGTTTTCGAACGGTTCACCGGGCCGCAAATTCGCAAATTTTCCAAAGCCGATAAAGCGCGTTACGAAAAAACTGCCAGCATTGCGTTGGTGAGTTCGTTCATGTCGTCGCTCATTGCCGGAAAGATTTCGCCGATCGATCATTGCGACGGCGCCGGCATGAATCTGATGGACATACGGAAAAAAATCTGGAGTCCAAAAGCGCTTGCGGCCACGGCTCCGGGATTAGAAAAGAAACTGCCGCCGCTCGCCGCGCCCTGGACAGTCATCGGCCCCGTGAGCTCCTATTTCGTCAAGAAATACGGGCTTAATCCGGAGGCCAGCGCGATCGTTTGGTCCGGCGATAATCCGTGCAGCGTGATTGGCCTGGGACTCATTGACGAGCATACCGCAGCGATCAGCCTCGGCACCAGCGACACCTATTTTGGTTCGATGCATCGTTTCCGCGCCGATACCCGCGGCGAAGGTCACGTCTTCTGCTCGCCCACGGGCGATTACATGACGCTGATTTGCTACAAGAACGGCTCGCTCGCCCGCGAACGCATTCGCGATGAGCACCGTTTGGATTGGAATGGTTTTAATCGCGCGATTGCCGGGACATCACCCGGAAATAACGGCGGTATTCTTTTGCCGTGGTTTGAACCGGAAATTGTTCCGCGTGTCACGAAACCGCGCGTTGAGCGTCTCAACCTTGACGCAAAAGAGGTCGCAGCCAATTGCCGCGCGGTCGTCGAGGCGCAAATGATGTCGATGAAATTGCATTCGCATTGGATGAAGGCGCCGCCGAAACGCATCCGCGCGACGGGCGGCGCTTCGGATAACGTGGCGATCCTGCAAATCATGGCGGATGTGATGGGTTGTCCAGTCTATCGCGTGCAGGTCACCAAGAGCGCGGCGCTCGGTGCGGCGCTCCGTGCCGCGCACGGCTGGTTGACCAAATCCGGCGCGAAAGCTGATTGGAAAAAAGTGATCGCCGGTTTTACCCAACCGGTTTCTAAAAACGAAATCAAGCCGAACGCCAAAGCGCGTCGCATTTACGAGCAATTGATCGGGCAATATTCGAAGTTTGAACGCGCGCATACTAGGTCGAACGGCTGATTTGTGAGGCTCGCTTTGGGGCTTACAAATCCGATTGGGTTGATGTTTTGCCACGAAACCGTGAGATACGGCGCATCTTTGCCAAGAATTACCCGTACGAGTAAATGATTCCTGCCCTGCCCTTTGTTAGCCTGCACTCACGTGGAATTTACGAAGTAAGCTATGAAGTTGTTGTGCGCCAAGTTCGGGTGTTTGTGGGGGTTCCTGGCCATCGGGTTCGCTCTCGCAACTTCGCACGCCGCTGAAGACAATTCTGCTCATCACCAATTTTTTCCGGGGCAGACCTGGCAGGATGCGGACGGTCAACCTATCAACGCACACGGCGGAGGCATTCTTTTCCACGCTGGGACTTACTATTGGTATGGAGAAGCGAAGAGCGGGCGCACTTTCCTGCCAGATTCCAACAAATCCTGGGGCGGCACGCGCGTGGATGTGACCGGTGTTTCGTGCTATTCGTCCGTCAATCTCTATGACTGGAAAAACGAAGGGCTGGTGTTGCGCGCAGAAACGAATTCTACCGATCACGACCTGCACACAAGCAAAGTCGTGGAGCGGCCAAAGGTCATTTACAACCGCGCCACCAGGGAATTCGTCATGTGGATGCACGTCGACATCGCGGATTATTCCGCGGCGCGTTGCGGCGTGGCGGTGAGCGCGAAACCGAGCGGGCCATTTCGCTATCTGGAAAGTTTTCGGCCCGATGCCAGCGCGTGGCCCTTGAACGCCACTGATGACGACAAAAAATCGAACGCCACCAATGCACTTGCGCGTGATTTTCAGAAAGGTCAGATGGCGCGGGACCTGACGGTTTTTGTGGACGACGACGGCAAGGCCTATCTTTTTTATGCCTCCGAGGAAAATGCAACGATGCACGTTTCTCTGCTTACGCCGGATTATCATCACACGACCGGAAAATACGCACGCATATTTATCGATCGCAGCATGGAAGCGCCAGCAGTGTTCAAGCGCGCCGGAAAATATTATATCGTCGCTTCCGGTTGCACGGCCTGGGCGCCGAACGCGGCGCGGATGGGTGTGGCCGATTCGCCCATGGGCCCATGGCGCGAGTTGGCGAATCCTTGCATCGGGAATGACGCCGATAAAACATTTTTCTGCCAAAGCGCGTTCGTGCTACCCGTGGAGGGCCGAAACGACCTGTTCATTTTCCTGGCCGACCGATGGAATCAATGGGACCTGCCGGAATCGCGTTATGTTTGGTTGCCGTTGGCGTTCACTCCCGAAGGCGGTTTTACGTTGAGCTGGCGGGATGCGTGGCAATTGCCGGGGAGAGCCAAAGACCTGCGTTCTGCCGCGGCAAATTGATTCTCCGAATCGAGCTCGCTTCTTGAGTCGTAGCTGGCTGAGTACTCAGTTTTAGCCGAAGCCCGTCCCATCCAAAGCTTGCACTGCCGGAATAATTCCGCTTTTCTGAGCGTTCAATTTAATGAAAAAGAACAATTCGGCGGCGGTAAAACGTGCTTATGAACTCGCGCAGGACCGGTATCAGGCGGCGGGAGTGGATGCCGAGCAAGCGCTCAAAAAACTCGCCACCATTCCCATTTCTCTTCATTGCTGGCAAGGCGATGATCTCGGCGGCTTTGAAACCAGCGCTTCTGCTCTCGGCGGCGGACTTGTGGCCACGGGAAATTATCCCGGCAAGGCGCGGACGCCGGAGGAGTTGCGCGCGGATTTGGACAAAACTTTTTCGCTGATTCCCGGCAAGCACCGGCTGAATCTGCACGCGATTTACGGCGAGTTCGGCGGCAAAAAAATCGATCGCGACGCGATCTCGGTTGAGCATTACAAAAACTGGATCGCGTGGGCGAAATCAAACGGGCTCGGCCTCGATTTTAATCCTACATGTTTCTCGCACCCGAAATCGGCGGATGGATTCACTTTGTCCAGCCGCGACAAAAGCATTCGGCAATTCTGGATCGAACACTGCCGGCGCTGCCGCGAAATCGGCGCGGACATCGGCAAAGCCCTCGGCAAAACCTGCGTGACGAACGTGTGGGTTCCGGATGGCATGAAGGATACCCCGGCTGACCGGCGCGCTCCGCGTGAGCGATTGGCGGAATCGCTCGACGCCGTTTTCAAAAAGCCCCTGCCCACAAAATACAATCTGGATTCCGTGGAACCGAAGCTGTTCGGCATCGGCAGCGAAAGTTTCGTGGTTGGTTCGCACGAGTTTTACCTGGGTTACGCTTTGAGCCGCAAAACGTTGTTCACGATGGATGCGGGGCATTATCACCCGACGGAAGGCATCGCCGATAAAATTTCGAGCGTGCTGGAGTTCGTGCCGGAAATCCTTTTGCACGTCAGCCGCGGAGTGCGTTGGGACAGCGATCATGTGGTGACGTTGAACGACGATTTGATTGCCACGGCGCGTGAAATTGTGGCGAACGGCTACACGGATCGCGTGCATATCGGCCTGGATTATTTCGACGCGAGCATCAACCGCGTTGCGGCGTGGACGATCGGGACGCGCAATATGATTCGCGCGTTGTTGATGGCATTGCTCGAACCGCCGGCGATAAAAACGTCCGAGGCCGAGGGAGATTTAACGGCCCGGCTCGTGTTGCAGGAAGAGGCAAAGACGCTGCCGGTGGGCGCGGTTTGGGATTATTACTGCGAGCAAAAAGGCGTGCCGGTCGGCGATGCGTGGCTTACTGAATCGAAGCAATACGAGAAAACCGTTTTATCGAAACGCAGTTAATGAGCGGTGAGTTGCTTCAACTTACTTCCGTCGCAAAGTCTTTCGGTGCGGTGCGCGCGCTCAAGGGCGTGTCGTTTAACCTGAAAGCGGGAGAAGTTCATGCGCTGCTGGGCGAAAATGGCGCGGGCAAATCCACTCTGATCAAAGTCATCACCGGCGCGCATCAACCCGATGGCGGCACGATCCAAATTGACGGCAATGACGTGGGCCGGCTTTCACCGGCTTCAGCGCGCAAGCTCGGCATCGCCTGCATCTACCAGCAGCCCGCACTGTTTCCCGATTTGTCCGTGACGGAAAATATCGGCCTGCGGTTGGCGCAAGCGAAGGCGTTCTCGCGCGTGAACTGGAGTTCGCGCAGGCAGCAGGCGCAGGAATTATTGAAGCGCATCGGCGCGGAAATTTCTCCCGACGCGGAAATCCGCTCGCTTTCGATGCCGGAGCAGCAATTGGTCGAAATTGCGTGCGCGCTCGGCGCAGGCGCGCGCATCGTCATCATGGACGAGCCCACGGCGTCGCTCACGCAAAAGGAAACGCTTTTACTGTTCGCGGTTGTGCGCGAGTTGCGCAAGAACGGCGTCGGTATCATTTACATTTCGCATCGGCTGGAGGAGATTTTTCAATTGGCGGACCGCGTCACGGTTTTGCGCGACGGCGAAAGCATCGGCACCAATCGCGTCGATGAGATGAATGAAGCCTCGCTAATCAAGCTGATGGTGGGCCGCGATATTTCGGCGATTTATCCGCCGGCCGAAAATGCGCCGGGCGAAGTAGTTTTCGCGCTCAGGAATTTTGGCTGCATCCGCGGCGGAGTTCAGAATGTCTCGCTGGAAATTCGCGCAGGAGAAATTCTCGGGCTCGCCGGACTTGTGGGTGCCGGCCGAACGGAGCTGGCGCGGACGATTTTTGGAATCACGCCCGCCGATTCCGGGGAAATGTTTTTGGGTGCCGAAAAAATTGAAATCAATTCCCCGCAGGACGCCGTTGCACGCGGCATTGCTTATGTGCCGGAAGACCGCAGGCGGCACGGGGTCATTCTGGAAATGCCCATCGCGCAAAACATGACGATGGCGATTCACAAAAGGATTTTTCCGGGGACCTGGCTGCGGTTTGGCGCGGAAAAACAGTTGGCGCTGGATTACATTCGCGATTTGAGCATTCGTGCGTACGGCCCAGATGCGCCGGGCAATTCGTTGAGCGGCGGCAATCAGCAGAAAGTTGCCCTGGCTCGCTGGCTGGCGACGAAACCGAAAGTGCTGATTCTGGACGAACCCACGCAGGGCGTGGATGTCGGCGCAAAAAGTGAAATTCACAAAATTATTCGATCGCTCGCCAAAAGCGGTTTGGCTGTGCTGATGATTTCCAGCGATTTGCCGGAAATCCTTGGGATGAGCGATCGCATCGGCGTCATGCGCGCGGGAACGATCACTTCAACGTTGCCGGGAAAATCTGACGCGCCGACGGTGATGGCTGCCGCGCTCGGGCAAAAAGGAGCCGGCGCGTGAAGAAATATTTCCGCGAACTTTCGGTGGCGGGAGCGCTCGGCATTCTGCTGATCGTGCTGGCCATCCTGGCGCCGTCGTTTTATTCGCCGCAACCGCTGCTCTCACTCGCCGCCAGGGCGTCGGTGAGCCTCGTGGTCGCTCTCGGAATGGCGCTCGTGATCATCGCACGGCAAATTGACATTTCCGTCGGTTCAATGTTTGCCGTTTGCAGCGTTTGCGCGGGATTGCTGGCAGCAATGCATTGGCCGCTCGCGCTGGTCATTCTCGCTTCTGTTTTGGTCGGCGCAGTTTTTGGCGCATTCAATGGCGCACTCGTGGCGGGGCTCGGCTTGCCGTCAATTGTCGTCACGCTGGCTACGATGGTGACGTGGCAGGAAGGATTGCGATGGCTGCGACAGGGTGAATTCGTGAATTTACCCGACGGCGTGCAATGGTTCGGGCTTTCACAACGAGTCGGCCAGTGGGTGCTCGTCCTTGGCGCGGTGGCGCTGCTGATTTTGCTGGCTTGGGTCATGAAACATTTTTCGGTCGGCAGATTCATTTACGCGGTGGGATCAGATGCGGAAGTCGCGCGCCTTTCGGGAATACCGCCGAAACTCACCACCTTTTTGATTTTTGTTTTCATGGGCGCGCTCGTCGGACTGGCGGCGATGATGAACGTCGCGCAATCGCCGCAGGTCGATCCACAATCCGGCAATGGACTGGAACTGAAAGTGATTGCCGCGGTGGTCGTGGGTGGCGTGGCGATTTCCGGCGGGCGCGGAAATTTGTGGGGCGTTTTCGCCGGATTGCTGCTGCTGGCCTGCATCAGTCCCGCGCTGACGCATCTGCACATCGAGGCGTATTGGGAAAAGGCGATTCAAGGCGTGATCATTTTGCTGGCGGTGGTGGCCGAAGGATTGCGAAGCAGAAAGGCTCTGACCCACGGATGAACGCAAAGCAACAAACGTGGAAGAAAAACTTGTTCCGGCACGAAGCCATCCTGCTGGCGGTGCTCGTGGCTGAATGGATCTTTTTCAATGCGATCGGCCGGAACTTCGGCACGTATGACAATTCATGCGACATCCTGCGACACTCGTGTGAAATCGGGCTGCTTGCGCTGGCCATGACGCCGATCATCCTGACGGGAGGAATTGATTTGTCCGTGGGCTCACTGCTCGGCCTGTGCGCCATCCTGTTCGGCAAATTCTGGCGCGATGCGCATCTCCCGATTCCGGCGGCGGCGCTCTGCACCCTCGCTGTCGGCGCGCTCGCGGGTGGATTGAACGCGGCTTTAATCACGCGACTGCGGCTGCCGCCTCTCATCGTCACGCTCGGCACGTTTTCGCTATTTCGCGGATTGGCCGAGGCCATTACGCGCGGCGTGGATACCTTCACGGATTTCCCGGGCTCATTTTTATTTTTGGGGCAGGAACGCTGGTTGGGCATTCCCGCGCAGGCGCCCGTTTTTATCACGGCGGTGATTTTCTTCTGGCTGTTGGTTCATCAAACCACCTTTGGGCGCTCCTTTCGCGCACTGGGTTTCGCGCCGGAAGGCGTGCGGTTCGCAGGAATTCCCGTCGAGCGACGCATCGCGATGACTTATGTGCTCGCGGGAATTGTTTCGGCCATCGCAGCCATTATTTATACGGCGCGACTGGGCCAGGCGAAGGCAGACGCCGGCAATGGCTACGAACTTTTTGCCATCACGGCGGTCGTGCTGGGGGGCACGAGCATTTTTGGCGGAACCGGTTCGATCCACGGCACGCTGCTCGGCGTGGCGGCGATTGCGGTGCTGCAAAGCGGCATCGTGCACGCGCTGCAACCGAGCGAAATGGCCGGCATGTTGACCGGCGCGTTGTTGATTCTCGCGCTCACCGGCTCGGTGCTGCCGAAAATAATTTCCGGCTTGCGCGCGCGCAATTCGGCGCTCAAACTCACCAAACCAATCGCATGAAAAGATTCTTCCCATACTTCTGCTCCCTGACAGTCGCTGCATTTATGGTCGGCTGCGGCAAAAATTCCGAGGCTCCTGCTGCCGATGGAAGCCAAACTGCCAAGCCAGCCGGGAAAAAATTAACGGTCGCGCTTTTGCCCAAGTCAAAAGGCAACGCGTATTTTATTTCCTGCCAGAAGGGCGCTCAAAAGGCAGCCAGCGAGCTCGGCGATGAATTGATTTTTGACGGCCCGACCGGCACCGATCCGGCCAAGCAGAATGAAACCGTTGAGAATTGGATCACGATGGGCGTGGATGTGATCGCCGCCGCTTGCGAAAACAAGGAAGGTATTTCGACGGCGTTGCGCAAGGCGCAGGCAAAAGGCATCAAAGTGATTACCTACGACGCCGATGCCCTGCCGGATGCGCGGACATTTTTCGTCAACCAGGCCACGCCGCAAGGCATCGGTTACGCGCTGATGGATCAGGCGGCGCAGTTGTGCTCCAGCAACGCGGAGTTTGCCATCATCACGGCTTCGCTCACCGCGGCGAACCAGCAGGAGTGGCAAAAATATATTGAAGAGGATCGCGCCAAAAATTATCCGAACATGAAAATGGTGGCCGTGAAGCCGTGCGACGATTTGAAGGATAAGGCGCAAAGCGAAACGACGGCATTGTTGAGCACGTATCCGAATTTGAAGATGGTCATGGCCATCTGCTCGCCCGGCGTGCCCGGCGCGGCGGAAGCCGTGAAGCAGGCGGGCAAAGCCGGCGCGGTCAAAGTCATCGGGCTTGGTTTGCCCAACGAAAACAAAATTTACGTGCACGACGGAGTCACCCAGGCGGTGATTTTGTGGAACACGATGGATCTCGGTTACCTGACGGTTTATGCGGCGGACAAGCTGGCGCGCGGCGATCTCAAGGCGGGAGATGCAAACTTCAAAGCCGGGTCGCAAACTTACGAAATCAAGGGTGACAATATCATGCTCGGCAAGCCCTTCGTGTTTACGAAGGAGAATATCGATCAGTTCGATTTCTGAGCGAATTGAACGGGTGTTGGAATTACAACACGATCGAGAGTGTCACATTGAAGCGGACTGAAGTCCGCGTTCCTTCAAATTCGAAGAATCAGCCGACTTGCAGCATGCGTTGCGAGCCGGCTGAAAACTTCCGATCCCTACTGCGTCGAGGACTTCAATGTCCACGTGCAGCTATCGGTCAGCGACTTTCCCTTTCGCTGCGCGCGCGTTTCGATTGCGTTTGCCCCCGCAGTGAGTTTCACATCATGCCACAGGATAACGCCGTTGCCATCGTTCGTGTGCGTGCCTTGGGAGGCGCCGTTCACGAGCAAATCAGCCTGGGTGGCATTTGAATAAATTTTCACGTCGATGACGGCATTGGTCCGTTCGGTGTAACGACGACTGGTGAGGTAAAGCACCGGTTCATCCGACCAATTGGCTTTGTAAAAAAAGAAGGCGTCTTTCTTCGTTTTGCGATCGGCGGTGACGAGGCCCTTGTCGTTGCGCCCCACGACGCCGCCTTCATGCCGCCAATAGCTCGTGAAATCGAACATGCACCAGACGAACGTGCCCCAGATGTAGGGAGTTGATTTCATTTCCGCCCAGGCCTTTTCGTGGAGAATGCCCTGATATTCCTCCGGATGCCATTGGCCATCGTTTTTGGGTTTGGTGGGATTTTCTTCGTGCTGGTTGATATTTGCGCCGGCGCCATATTCACTCACGCAATAGCCGCCGCTCCGGCTCGTGTAACGGTAGCCGGCGCGCATGGAATCAAATTCCGACAACGGGCCCCAATCGCTATACCAGCCGTAGTAAACATTCCAGCCGAGCAAGTCGGGAATTTTGTTCATCTGCGGCAATTCGGTCGTGCAGGTCGCGGCAATGGTCGGCCGCGTCGGGTCTTCGCCGTGCGCGAGGATATTCAAGTCCTGCAATTCGCGATGCGGGTCGGGATTTTTTGGGCGGAGTTCATTGAAGAGACTCCAGACGAAAATGGACGGATGATTGATATTTTGCCGAATCAAATCGATGAGTTGATTGCGCGAAGTTTCGGCAAATTCGGGAGTGCCGCCAATTCTGTCCACCTGCGGCAATTCGGCCCAGACGAGAATGCCGGCTTGGTCGCAGAGGCTGTAGAAATAATCGCTTTGCTCATAGTGCGAGCAGCGAAGGACCGTGCAGCCGATTTCCTTGATCAACGCGATATCTTCGTCCTGGTCGGCTTGCGAAATCGCCCAGCCTTTGTCCGGACGGTCCTGATGCCGATTCGCGCCATGCAAATGATAGGGTTCGCCGTTGAGGAAAAAGCCTTTGTCGGGATCGACGTAATACGAGCGTAATCCGAGCGACTGCTCGACGCTGTCGCGCAACGTTTCCCCCGAGTGCAACTCCACAATGGCGTGGTAGAGATAAGGATCTTTTCGCCCATTCCATAAATGCGGTTTCTGAATGGTGACTTGAAGCGGGAACGGCGCGGTGACGCCAGGCTTTAGCGTGATTTTCTGTTCGGCACGCGCGACTTCGTGGCCGCCAGCATCGACGACTTTCGCAACGATTGATAAAGGCTGATCCTTCATTGTGCCGTTGGAGATTTGCGCAGTGACATCCAGCACGGCTTGTTCTGCCGAAACTTTGGTCTGCAACCAGGCGACTCCGGGCGAGGCGTGATCGGTGAGAGTGAAGCATTCGTCGTCCGTCTCGATTAAATGCACGGAGCGATAGAGACCGCCGTAAACGGGGAAATCGCCGCTCAAAGGAGTGACGTCCGGATCCGCGGCGTTGCTGACGCGAACCGCCAGGCTGTTCGTGCCGTTGGGAGACAATTGTTTCGTGATCTCAAAACAAAAAGCGCCGAAAGCACCGCGATGTTGCCCCAGCGATTTCCCGTTGAAATAAACGTCCGCCACGGAGCCCGCGGCTTCGAAACGCAGGAAATATCGGTGGCCCGTCGTGGGTGTTTCCACGTTTACCTGCCGCCAATACCAACCAGGTCCGCGATAATATTGTTTTCCTCGTTGCGCATCTTCCCAACCCCAACAATGCGGCAAAGAAATGCTTTGCCAGCCAGTTTCATTCACCGTGGCTTCGGTCGGAAGGCTCGCCGCTCCCCCGCCCTCGCCTTTCTCAAATTTCCAGTCGGACTTGAGTTCGAGATCGGCGCGAGGCGCGGCGCCCGCCGCACAATGCGCTGCGAGAAACGCCGCCGAGCAAACCAGTGCTCGCGTCCAGCCACTTCGTTTACCGTTGAACCAGGTTGTCGCCAACATAAATGCGATAATCTTTGATGCGTCCGGCGACATCGCCTGCGCCCTGCCGCGGCACGTAGCGGAAGCCTGAAACGGTTTGTGATTTGCCAAAATCAATCACGAGGCGATGAGGATGATTCGGCGAGGCCGAACCCCATTGCGTGTGCCAGTAGTTCGCAGTCTGGCCGTCGATGGCGTTTTCCGCGGTGCCGTCTTCCTTCTCGCGCTCTTCGCTGTCAACGTAGGCGATGCTCCAACCGTCGTGGCTGATCGGTTTGCCGGCGCGGTCGAGCACGTCGAATTCGCCGATGGCCGCGTAGGGTTTTCCGTCAAATGCGTTCAGCGATTCGATGCAGAAGTAACGGCCCTTGGCCGGGGCATCCAAATGAACCTCCTGCAAGGCCGAGCCGGGCTCGAAGCTCGCCGTCAAAACCGGTTTGGTTGAATCCAGAGTCAACGTGACCACCGGACGATGCGAACGCGCGAAATCTTTTTCCGGATGCAGCTCGTTCAGAATCGGCTGGTCCAATCCGGCCACGAGGGGTTTCTCGGGTCCGAGCAGATCGAGAATCACGATTTCGTTCTTGCCCTTCTTGAGCCACGGTCCGGGCACATAGGCTGTTTGACTCGGACCGATATCCCAATAGCGGCCGAGGCAATGGCCGTTTATCCAAACCACGCCTTTGCCCCAGGAACGCAAATCAAGGAAGGTGTCGCCGGGCTTTTCCACGCGAATCGTGCCGCGCCAAAACGCGGGGCCGGTGGCGGCGGTTTTTTGAAAATGCAATCGGCCGAGCATTTTGTTGTCGAGCGGGAAGCTGAAGACTTTCCAATCGCTCAATTCATTGCCATCCAGTTTTACGGAGCCCTGAATGCCTTTGCGGTCGTGAACTTCTTCGCCGAAATTCACACGGCCCATCGCTTCAACGAGCACATCGAGCGTGGCGGGCTGAGTGCGCGCCGGCATTTTGATTTTGAAGCTACTCATTCGTCGATCGGCGATGCCCAGTTGTTTTCCGTCGAGAAACACAAATCCAAAATCGTGAACGGGGCCCAAATCGAGCATGCCCGCATCGCCCGCAGGAACCGTTGTTCGATAGAGTATGCATCCATGGGCCTGGTCGTACTTCTCCATGTTGAGCGGCGTTTTGCTCGCGGTCGCTTTGCCGAGATTTGAAAACATGGGTGCGGATTCGGTGAGTTCGACCGCGGCGAGGCTGATCACGGGATTTTTTGCCGGCGGTTCGGGAATGGTTTCTCCGGGCAATAAGTATTGCGCAAACAGTTGCCGGGTTTGGAAAAATTTCTCGGTCGGCCAGCCCGCTTCGCTGATCGGCGCGTCGTAATCGTAGCTCGAGGTGTCCGGCTTGAAGGGACGGTCCGCGCCCGACCAAAGACCGAACGTGGTGCCGCCGTGCGCCATGTAAATGCTGAATGATTCGTCGTGCTTGAGCATGTATTCGAGGTCGCCGAGGTAACGGGGAGTGTTGCCGGTGTGATGCGGCGAGCCCCAGGTGTCGAACCAGCCCGGATAAAATTCGCCGCACATCAGCGGCCCTTGCGGAAGCACTTCGCGCAGGGATTTGAAACTGCCGGCCGGGTCGGTTCCGAAATTCACGACAGGAAAAAGATCGGAGCGAAAACCGTTTTTGAGATTATACGGTGGATTGCACGCGAACAGCGGCACGTTGAAGCCGGCATCGATGAGCGCCTGACGCAGCTCGCCCATGTATTGAACATCCTTGCCGAGAAAACCGTATTCATTTTCCACCTGCACCATCAGGATGGGACCGCCGCGCGTGATTTGCAAGGGGCCGAGGACGCGGCCGACTTCTTTCAAATATTGTTTGGCGGCGTCCATAAAGCGCGGATCGCGCGTGCGCAATTTGATGTCGTCGTATTTCAACAGCCACCAAGGCAAGCCGCCCATTTCCCACTCCGCACAGGAATAAGGGCCGGGACGAAGAATCACCCAAAGATGTTCCTCCTGCGCGATGCGGCAGAATTCCGCGACATCCGCCTGGCCCGACCAATCGAACTTGCCCTCGTTCGGTTCGATCTGGTTCCAAAACAGGTACGCGCACACCGTGTTGAGGCCCATGGCCTTGGCCATTTGCAGGCGGTGCCGCCAATATTCACGCGGCACACGCGCGGCATGAATTTCGCCGCAGCGAATTTCAAAACGCTGGCCGTCGATCAAAAAATCATTGGTGCCAATGGCGAACGTGTGTTCGGGCGGACGCGCTTCGACGACCCAGGGATTAAAAATCTGCGCGGCCGCGAAGGTCATCAACGCCAGTGTTAAAGTGTGATAGGATTTCATTTTGATTCTTCGTAAGCGTGGTCGGCCGGGATGTCCTCTCCCGACCAGATTCGTTTTTGGGTCCAGGGCTCCGCGGGTGCGGTCCAGAAAACATCATTGGCGGGCAAACCGAGATGAGCCAGGCCGTCGAGGCAAAGATAAAGGCTGCCGCTGGATATGTAACCTTCGCGAATCGATTGCTGGTGCCCAACAGACCCTACCTGCAACCAGCCGTGCTCGTCGAAAGTCCCGGGCGCTTCCGTCATTCGCCGGATGATCGCGGTGAGGCCGGAGCGAACCGCGCCCGGGTGCAAATCTGCAGGCAATTCATGAAGCAGCGAAATCGTGGACAATTCCTGGAATGCGCCGAATCGATAAGCGCTTGAGCGACCAATCACTGGAAAGGTTCCTTCCGGCGAAATCATGCGCTCCTGCACCTGCGCGTAACGGCGGGCGCGGGCGATGATCTTTGGACGCAACGCGCCGAGCGGGTGCTTTTTTTCGGCGCAAACGCGGATGACTTCGAGGAGCATCGGTTGAATCACGTAACTATTATAATAATCCCAGTGGAATTGATTCCCGTCGCCGTAGGTACCGTCGCCGAGATACCATTGCATGTGGCGATTGACGGCGTATTCGATGCGATTGGTGTCGCATTCGCCGGTGAATTGCCATAGCGCGGCCTCAATGGTTGCTGAAAACAGCAGCCAGTTGTTTTCACCGGGCTTGAGCGAGCGCGTTGATTTGAGCGCGGCGACGACGTTGCTCTGTTGTTCGGAAGTCAATCGGCCCCACAATTGATTGGGCGCGCGCAACAGTCCGAACGCCAAAAAAGCCGTGTCGACCAACGCCTGGCCGCCACGATTGTAATTTAAAAAATCCGGAGATTTGGGATCGGTGGCATTCACGAGTGACTTCACCGAAAGATCAATGAATTTCGCGCGCGCTTTACCCTCGGCGGTGTCATCGGGCCCGAGTTCCAACCACGGAGCAATGCCGGAAAGCGCGCGGCCGAAAGCTTCGAGCGGTGCGTAATTCGCGCGATCCTTTTCCCAATCGTGATGCGGCAGATCTTTTTTCAATGTGCCGTTGGCCGGCGATGTCAGCACGGGCTCAGCGATTCGCGTGAGGACTTGAACTGAATACGCGCGATCTTCCGCACCCGCTGCGGTCGTCGAGTTGGTTTGCGCCGGAGCAGATTCCGCCAGCGCACACAAAAGCACGGCAACGAAGCATCGGAGGATTCCAGCGCGGAACGGATTGGTCATACGTTTTTGATCGGATGCTGCCACTAAAGTGATCGACTATTCGCCCCTGCCACACAACGCCGGGCGCGATGTTACAATTTGCAGCGCCCGCGGTCATTTACCCAATCGGGTGATTTTAGGCACCGAACAAACCGGGCGCAATCGCGAACCTGCGCCGCGTCAGTTTAAATGAACAATTCCCTGGCGGATCGCGGTGATCGCCGCGTCAGTCCGGTCCTGGACGCCGAGTTTGACGAACAGTGTCTTCAGGTGCGCCTTCACCGTGTCTTCGGTGATGAACAACGACGAGGCAATTTCCTTGTTGCTGCGGCCGCGCACGAGGAGTTGCAGCACTTCCATTTCGCGCTGCGATAATTCCGGGCGCCTTTGGCGCTGCGCGAGGCGCTCGGCCAATTTTGGCGCCAGCTTTTCCTCGCCCGCGTGGACCGCGCGAATCGTCGCGGCCAGTTCGTCCTCGGGCGTGTCCTTCAGGAGGTACGACTTCGCGCCGGAATCCATGGCGCGATAAATATCCTCGTCCATGTCAAATGTGGTCAGCACAATCACGCGCGCGTCGGGAAATTCCTTGCGGATCGCGATGGTCGCTTCCACGCCGCCCATTCCCGGCAACCGCAAATCCATGAGCGTGATATCCGGCTTGTGACGGCGGAATAATCCGATCGCTTCGTTGCCGTCGCCAGTCTCCGCCACCACTTCGAGGTCGTTTTCCGTGCCGATCAACGCCGCCAGTCCTTTACGGAAGGCCGGGTGGTCGTCCACCAGCATGACGCGAATGGGATGTTTTTTCTTCATTGGTTTTTCAACAGTTACTCGCGTGACAGTGGCATGGTGAAAACAACTTCGGTGCCGCGCTCGCGATCACTATTGACCTGCAATTCGCCTTTCAATTCGCCGGCTCGTTCGCGCATGGCGGTGAGACCGAAGCTGTCAGCGGAGGGAGGATGGGCGGCATCAAAGCCGCAGCCATCGTCGCGCACGATGAGCCGGAATTCTTTGGCGCCAAATTCCAATTTCACCGTGATCCGCCTGGCGTGAGCATATTTGGTCGCATTGAAAATCGCTTCCTGTCCGATGCGCAAGAGATTGTTCTCCACCATGGGGGCGAAGCGCCGCGATTCGCCACTCACTTCCACGCTCGTTTCGATGCCGGTGCCCTCGCAGCGTTGTTTCGCGATTTCGCGCAACGCTCCCGCCATATCGCGCGATTCCAAAACGTGCGCGCGCATGTTCCAAATGGAATCGCGCGCCTCCGCGAGGCTTTCGCGGACCAATTCGTGCGCGGTTTCGAGATGATGCCCCAGTGCTTCCGAAGCGCCGTTCACATTTTTTTTCGCCAACGCCAATTGCACGGACGTGGCGGCCAATCCCTGGGCGAGCGTGTCGTGAATTTCCCGAGCCACGCGATTTCGTTCCGCAAGAATCGCGGCGAACTCCGCCTCGGCCATGGCTCGTTGCACGGCTTGTTCGCGCAAGCGACGCTTGGCCGCCAGCATCACCAGCGCGGTGACGACCAATGAGGCGCAGGCCACGATGCCGAAAACCAGGATGATATGCGAGGGCGTCCACCAGGGCGGCGGCGAGATCAGCACCAAATCGTCGGTGGAACGCAAAAATATTTGAAATGAGCGGGGCCGGTAAATGCCGCTGACCACCGGGCGTGAATCATCGGAAATGAGCGAACAAATTCCGGAGACGCGCACCCGACTGCCGGGACGCCAGTCGCCCCCCGTGCCATCAATGAGCACCCGGCGCAAAATCGCTTTGAAGGTGACGTCCTTGTCCTGGAGCGTGAAGACCCACCCCTCAAGAATCGGTTGGGCGTCCGTGAGCAAGGCATTAATCGAGACCAAATCCGCTTCGTGATCGAACGCCTGGCCGGGTTCGCGGAGTTTCACTGGCTGCGGCGCAGGCCCGGATGAACGGCGGCGGAAAATGGCGTCTTCCAACACCGGCACTTCCGCGCCGTAGTGCAAGTAACCCACCACGTCGATGTCGTCGCCGGCATTCAGTTTTTCCGGCTGGTGCGTGAGGACCTGCAAACCGCTTTCATTGTCGCGCAGCCATAAAAGGACTCCGGGCTGCTGATGCGTCACGATGCCGCGCGCATGGATGCGATGTTTGTAATCCGTGGTCGGGGAGAATTGCAACAAGGTGGAGACGGAACGAATCGGCGTGGCAAAGGGATCCGCCGGCGCGGGTTTTTCGACCTCGACAGTTACATCACGGGAAATAAAAACCAGCGGGCTCAACACCTGGCGGCGCGCATTGAATTGATAGAAACATACGCCCTGCACGCGCACTTCCGCGTCCTGCTCAACGCCCGGGGGATGTTCGTGATTGCTGCTGACGGTCAATCGGCCGCCGCCAACTGCCAGATCCATATGCCACAATCCGAATTCGTTGGTGTCGGTGATCTTGGCCCAGCTTCGCACCACGCCGGAGACTTCCACGGGCTGGCCATCCAGGCTGCCTGCGATCATTTCCTCGAAGGTGACTTTTTGCGATGGGGGAATGGGCGCGATTCCAAGTTTGCGGAACGAATTGACGCGGACGATCGGCGCGAACTCGCCGGGGTCGGTCACGCCGTCCACCTCCAACAATTCCCCGCGGTGCACGCCGGCAAAGGTGTTGGTGGTTCCCAACAGATAAACGCCGGCGGTGCCGTCAGAAATAACCACCGCCAGATTTCCCGAAGGGCCGGCTTCGGTGACGACGACACCGCGCAATTTTGCCGGCAGCGGACGGGACGCTTCAGCAAACGTGAGATTGCGAATTTGCGACGCGTTGGTGACTGCCTCGCCGGCCGATTGCGCGGGCAAACGACCCCCCGCCAAAGCGACGGAGCAAATCACGGCCCATTTCAAAAGGGTTTTACCATTGGTCAACTTGGAGAGAACGGCCATGTCGCAAAATTCAGATTATCAGTCGCGACTCAGGGTGAGCAACATAATCGCGTTCATTCTCCACTTGTGGAACTCATCAAGCGCACCGGGCCCATGAGTCCGGACGGCATCAACGGGCTGCGGCGGGTTAATTGCCGGATATTCGTGCGGGTGAGTCGTTCCGCTTCGGGCAGAAATTGATCGCCGATGATGCGGTTCGGCCAAAAATTCACGACTTCCACTTCCAGGTGGTTGACGCCCGGTTTGAGCGCGCGGGTGACGTCCACTCGAAACGGCGGCGCCCACACAATGCCGCACGATTGACCGTTCACTTTCACTTCGGCCAACTCGCGAACGTTTCCAAGATCCAGCAAAACGGATTCATTTGTCTGGCCCGCCGGCATTTCAAAATCCTTTCGGTAAATTGCGGTGCCGGAATAATATTTGATGCCGGGCTCCGCACGGCTCGGCCAGCTTACGAGCGCATCAAACTGCACTGACGCCGGACCGCCCCATTTGGGATCAAACGACACAGTCCACGGACCGCTCAGTTCTTTGATGGGCGCGTAATCCGTGTCGTTCTGTTTCGCGCTGGCGGGATGCGCCGTCGCAGGTTCGCGAAAGACCACGAATTGCGAACCGCACGGACCCAGATTTAGCGGGAGCTTCGTCAGGCCATCGGCTTGCGAGTACGCTTTGGCGAAATGATGTTCACCGCTGACGGCGTCCCATAACTCGGGCGCCTTATTGGCGACGCGAAAGGTGCATTCGATCATGGCGGCATTCGTGGAACGATTGGCTACGAAATAAATATCGGTGTCACCGTCCCGGCGATGAATGAAATTGATTTCAGGATGCGAGTCATCGCTGCATTCGCTTTGAAAGTCCGGCTTCACGTTCAGGCTCGCCAACGTATCTCGCGCGGTCTTTTCGCTAATGACGTGTCCCCCGCCCCACAATTCATCCGCGATTTGTTTCACGTCCGTGTCGCTAGCGGGAAAACCGGACAAACCGCTCGCAGTGGTTGGCCGTGGTCCGATGATGGTTGCGCCGGCATCGGCAAACTCTTTGAGCTTGCGCAACACTGGCAGCGAAATGACCGTTCGATCCGGCAATGCGAGCACGCGATAGCTGACGCCGTCCGGCAGCACCAAACGACCGTTGCTCACCTTCATGCGATTCAGAATCACTTCCGCGGTGACCACATCGTAGTCGTAACCGGCGCCTTCGCGCGCGGGGTCGGATTTCCGCAATTGCGCGAAGTTCGGGACATGGTCGCCATAATAATAGGCGACGTCCGAGATGGGAATGCCCTGTTGCAACATCCATTGGCAGCGATTGATGTAGGCGAAGAACGGCGCGGATTTGTCCCACCAGGTGACGTTCGGGTTGAGGTGCGTGCCGGCGAAATATTGCTGGCCCGGGATGCCAGCACTTTCCGGCGAACTCACAAAGGCGTGCCACGCGAGCAGGTTCAAGCCTTCGGTACAGGCGTAATCGAACGCGGGTTTGAGATTGTCCCACAAGGTTTCCTGCCAATGCGGTCCGATTGAGGTGAAGCCTTCGGCGAGCACCAGTTTGTGGCCGTAGGTGTGCGCGGCGGAGGCGGGTTGTTTTACGAAGAACCGGTTTTCGTCGCCGATGCGATGCCGCCACGACCACGCCCAAAATTCGCTCATCGGCACGTCGTTGTAGCCGAGGCATTGTTGCGCATCGATCGGCACTGCGTGAGGACCGCCGCTCTCGGGGTGAATCTGCATCCCGTGGCGTTGGGCGCCATCGCGAAAAAGTTTGAAGTGATTGTCGATGGCCAGATCGCCCATCGTGCGGCGAAAATCCTGGAGGAAACGATCGGTCTCGTCGCGGCTGTTGATGATTTTGCCGGCAATGGCCGGCAGCCAGGGCAGCAAGTCGTAGCCGCGACGTTTTTGAAATTCCTCGCGCAGCGTGGGAGTCCAGTTGGCGACTTCGACTTCCCAACTGTCGGTGTAGAGATATTTCAACGTCTGGCCGGCCATCGGCCCGGCGTCGGCGATCAAGGGCTCGACCACTGCGTCCCAGTAGCGCCGAAAGGCGCCGGCGTCGAACGGGTCGAGCGCGTAGCCATCCCAGCCTTCGCTGTAGGTGGAGACGCGGCAACTGTCGTTGAGGGTGCAGCCGAAGCGAAGGATTTGCCAATCGCCCGGCGGCGGATTCCAATCGAGCGCGCCGTCGGCGGACATTTTGGAACTTAAATCCATCACACCGTCCGCACGCGCGTCCTGTTCGTTCGTGGCGGCGGGAAATTCCTGGAATAGCGGCGTGGAAACAGGAGTCGAGAACGGCTCCAGCGCCTTGATCAAGGCTTTTTGCGGTTGATTCTCGATTGGCTTGCGGTCGGGCGGGAGGTTGGTGTTGACGCGATACGCCAGCACGAATAGATCGCGGTAATAATTGTCGCGGTCCCTGGGACGGTCGAGTTTGACCACGGAATTGCTCCCGCCACTCACGCGCAATTGGGTCCAGACCAATTTTTTCGGCGCATCGTCGGCGCTTACCATCGGTCCGCCGAGGTTCCACCCGCTTTGGATGTTGAGACTCATCTGGAGGCCGAGGCCGTCGGCTTCCTTGAGCGCGTATTTGTAAAGCTGACGCCAGGCCGCAGAAAAAAATGTAACGCCGTGGGGCGCGCGCACGTTGCCATCCTGATCGGAACCATCGGCGTCGACGAGAATCGCGCCGCCGATTCCTTTCGCTTTCATCGCTTCCAAATCGCGCGTGATGGACTGCTCGGTGACGTTGCCGTTGAGCCACCACCAATACACGCGCATCCGGGCATCGATCGGCTGATTGGTCCAGCCGGTTTCCAACGAGACGGCGGCGAAGGCGCGCGATGAACAAAGGCAAAGGATGGCGGCGAAAATGAATTGCTGAAAAATGCCGCCGAGAGAAATTTTCGCTGCGAAGCGAAGCATGGAGGCGTGGCGTTTGCTCATTAACACACTTATTTTGGGCTCGCGAGGCGTTCGTCACAAGCCCGAATGCCAAGGCATCGCCGGGCCGGGATCGGAAACAGATTCGAGAAGAGGAACCGACCCCTACGGCGGCTCCCCCTCTCCGCATCACCTGCGAAGGCGACGCAAATTTGCGCGTTTCCCGTCCGCGGTTTCGCCAAGTGTGGAGTGATGCTAACGATTTCACACGCAGGGAGCTATCACCCGAACGGGTAATGCGAAGTTTGTGGGAACGGCGCGGGCCTTTCGGTAGCATTTGACGCCATGAATTTGCCCAAATGAGAAGAATGCGTTCCTTCATAGACCTGGCATCGTCTTCACTCTTTAAGAGTTCTTTAGTGTTCATGACGGTGCTCGGTTTTTGCAATATTCCGCTCGTTTCGCAAGCCGTGCCGCCGCCGGGTTATTATCTTGTTTGGGGTGATGAATTTAATGGCACCAACCTGGATCGCTCCAAGTGGGATTATTGGCTGCCCGGGCCACGACGCGACGCGGTGAACGTGACGAATGCGATTTCGTTGGACGGCTCGAATCTCGTCATCACGACTTACACGAGCAACCAAGTGCATTACACAGGATTCCTGGCGACGGATGAAACGTTTCGTTCGCGGTACGGCTATTGGGAATCGAGGATTCGCTGGGGCGACACGAACGGCGTGTGGTCGGCGTTCTGGCTGCAATCGCCGGAGATGGTCGCGCGCGCGCCGGACGCGCAGCTCGCGGGATCGGAAATCGATATTGCGGAGCATCGTTACCTGGACAAGGACGCGAAAAATATCGCCAATCAAATCCAGGTGAACATTCATTGGAATGGTTATGGCCGGACGTCCCGCAGCGCGGGCAGTGGAAACCGGGGTTCCGATCTCGCCGATGGTTTTCACACGTATGGTTTTCTTTCGACGTCGAATTCCTACGCGTTCCTGGTGGATGACGCGAAGGTATATGGTGGAGGTTCGGCGCCGATTTCGCACAGCACCGAATGGGCGATTCTCAGCAGTGAAGTGGATGATACTTCGACCACCTGGGCGGGGCACATTCCGACCGGAGGTTATGGCGGCACTGGCGAGAGCACGACGCGAATGGTGGTGGATTATGTGCATTATTATGCTCCCTCCAATGTTCTTTTTTGGACCGGTGCGGCATCGGCGGATTGGACCGCGACCAACAATTGGGTGGCGGGAAAACAGCCGCTCGCGGACAGTGAATTGACTTTTACGTATCTCAGCACCAACGCGATCACGGTCCTGAATGGAAATTGCGCGGCTAACAAAATTGTTTTGCTGCAAACGAAACAGGATGTGTCGATCGGCGGCAACGGCACACTGCGGCTCGGTGCCGGTGGAATTGATATGCAGACGGCGAACCGGGCTTTGAACGTCAACGCGCCGGTTGAGATCACCGCGGCGCAAGACTGGTTGGTGGGGCAGAAAGCGGGGGCTTTGAAAGTGACGGGGGCGGTGTCGGGTAAAGAGACGTTGACGAAAAGCGGCACAGGCGCGTTGACCCTGGATAGCATGAATGATTTTAGCGCGCCGTTGAAAGTTGATGCTGGTTTGGTATCGCTCGGCAAATCCATCCGGGCGCTGACGTTTGCGGGCGGGCTGACGCTGTGTTCAAACAGCACGATTGTTCTTAAAATCGACGCCGCTTCGCATACCTGTGATGAATTGATGATTGCGGGTCCCGTGAATTTCGCCGGCAGCCTGACGGTGTCGAATATCGCGGGGGATTTGAAAACAGGTGATGCTTTTCGATTGTTTGCGGCGGGCGAATGCAGCGGAGCTTTCGAGCATTTCACGCTGCCGATCCTGCCGTCCAATCTGGAATGGAACACGCGGACTTTGACCAACGGTATTCTTTCTATCATCTCATCCAACTCACAACCATGAAGATCACCCTGCTCTCTTTGGCCGGCATTCTGCCGTCTGCTTTGACGTTGAGCCTGTGCCTGGCAACGAATGCGTTGGCCGACGGGCCGCAAACCATTCAACCGGGCGAACTCTGGCCGGATGATCGCGGGCAGCACGTTCAGGCGCACGGCGGCGGCATCATCAAACATGGCGACACGTATTATTGGTTTGGCGAAGACCGCACGCGCGGGTTGCCGCGCGACCAGCGTTACGTGGCGTGTTATTCCTCGACCGATCTCGCCCATTGGACTTTCCGCCATCAAGTGGTGGCGCTCGCGCCGCCGGAAAACCTCGGCCGGGGATTTATTTTGGAACGGCCGAAGGTTTTTTATAATGCGCTCTCCAATAATTTCGTGATGTATGCACACATCGACGATCGGCAATACAAATACGCGAGTGTGGCGGTTCTGACTTGCGACAAAGTCGACGGGGACTATCAATACGTGAAAAGTTTTCGCCCGCTCAACCACGAAAGCCGCGATATCGGGCAGTTCGTTGACGATGACGGCACGGCTTACCTGATTTTTGAGGATCGCCCGTTTGGATTTCGGATCGCCAAGCTTGCTCCCGATTATCTTTCCGTGGAGAAAGAGATGTGCCTGATTCCGCAACACATGGAGGGCGGCGCGGTGGTGCACTACCAGGGGCTCTATTATGCCATCGGTTCGGCGTTGACAGGCTGGAACCCGAATCCGAATCGTTTTGCGACGGCCACCAATCTCGCGGGACCGTGGTCGGAATTTAAAAACATCGCCGATCCGGAAACCAAGACCTACGGCTCGCAATCGACGATGATGCTGAAGGTGGTGGGGACGAAAACCACGACGGTGATTTTTATGGGCGATATGTGGCATCCGCAGATGCAGTGGGATTCGCGCTATCTTTGGATGCCGCTCGAAATCGGGGAGGGAAAGCTTTGGTTGCCGAAGCCGGCGCTGTGGACACTGGATGTCAAAACGGGCGAGGCGGTGATTCAGAAATAGGCGGGGACCAGGAATCTGGCGGTTCCGTCGCGCGTTCCCCCCGGCACTACGATCTGGCACGATCGGGCACGACGGGCGTTGATGGTGAGGTGTTTGCGGTTTGGAGTTGGTGGCACGATGCGAGAATCGATAACGATTGGGTGTCGCCCTTTCAGGGCTCCTGGCTTTAGCGGCACGATGACCCGGGCCTGCAGCCCAGGCTTTCACATTGCGGGCTTTCAGCCCAGCTTTTCGAAGCGCGCGGAGCGTGACGGGTTTTTGTGAGATTGTAGTGCTTGCCAAAAGTAATTTTCGAAATGGTGGCGATTCCCTGGGGGAAATCGAGGCAAGCCCGCAGGTTTGCCCCTCCATTTCGGAAACTACTTTTGGCAAGCAGTCTAATCGCGAGGATTGCTCACCGACTAGATTTCCCCTGTGCAGATTCCATTTGCCCTTCTCCCCTCCTCTCTGGGTTTGGTTATATCATGGGTGTCAAATCAACTGGATGTGTGCTTCAGGGCTCACGCAACCGGCTGAAAAAGCTTTCTTCCTTCGCAGCACACCGGGCTAAAGCCGCGGTGTTAATGAAATTTATAGCGATCGCAAAAACGAATTTCTGGATAGAAGGCCGAAGCTTCGCCCGCTGAACCCTAAGCCCCACCTCTCCCCTGACCCAGTGACTTGCTCCCGCTCGCTCGGCCCTCGCGGGCCTCCGCCTTCGACCGGATTCCTTTCGGCGCTTCCCAAGCGGCGAAAGTCCCCCACTTCGCAGCGGAGAGGGAGACGGATAGCTGTGGACGGTCCGAACGCTTCACACGATGTCGGGGTTCTCGACTGAGCCGTTCTTTTCGGAAATCTATTTTGGCAATCGCTATAGATGCGTTTGCGCTGCCTTCACCCGGCCTTCTTTTCCATTTCATGACTGAAGGGTGACCGCAGCGGTGTGTGTGTTGGGATATTCTTGGAGAATCGCACGGGTATGAATGAAACGCACGGGCAAGATGCCCGTGCCACTAAAAAAAAGAGCCGGACTTGCGTCCGGCTCTTTTGCGATTTTGGCCCTCAGCCGGTGGGCCGGCTGAGGGTGGTTAGATTTATCACGGAGACTTCAGGCGGAAATAGACGCTGTTGGTCGTTCCGGTGACCGGAATCGTGACCGACGTCGTGTCGCGCGAACCGGTCGAGGCCGGGTAGTCGAACCAGGTGCCGCTGCTGGTCAGACTGACGGCGTTGCTTTGCAGCGTCCAGCCCTGGTGATCCGAGGGCCAGCTCAGGGTCATCGAACCGCCGCTGGCGGTGACGGTGATGTTAGTCGGGTTGGTGGCGATCGTGCTGGTCACGACGCTCAACTGGCCCTGGGTCGGATCGAAGCTGTAGCCCAATCCGGCGCCGGGCGAACCAGCGATGTTGCTGAAGTTGCCGGCGTGCGAGCCCGGCAGGAAGAGCGTGAACTTGTCGCCGACCACAAGGGCGACCGTGCTGAGGTTGCTCACAATCAGTGTGCCGCCGTAGGTGATCTTGCCGCTGGTCGCCACGTTGTCGTTGACCGCGGTGTCCTTGTTGATGCGCATCACAGCGCCACCCTGGATGGTGATGTCGCCGCCGGCGGTGAAGGTGCCCTGGCTGAGGCTGTCACCACCACCGATGCGGCCGTTCGGGCCGACCACAACTGCGCCCGGGGCGGCACCGATGCCGGCCAGCAAGCCGTTGGTCACGACCGTAAGGCCGGTGTAGGTGTTGCCGCTGTTATCGAGGTAGACCGCGCCGGGGCCTTGCTTGAGGAAGCCGCCGTTAAAGGCGTCACCCGCAATGAGCGGCGCGCTGACAATCGTCACCGAGTAACCGCCGTCATCGAGCACGAAGCCATTGCTCATGACCATGCTGTTGACCTGGAGGAAGTCGGCGCTGTTGGTGGAGGCCTGGAGTATGCCGCCGTTGAAATTGGCGACGAAGGTTGCCGGGCCACCAAGTGGCACGATGGCGGACGCTTGCAGGAGACCGCCGTTGAGGTTCAACGTGCCGCTGCCGGTGGCGTTCTGGCCGAGGATGAGTTCCTGGGTGTTGAGCACCTGGCCGCCGTTGACGGTCAATGTGCCCGTGCCGCCGCCGCCGCCCACGACAATGTTGTTATTGTTCGGACCACCGAACGCGGCGCTCGGCGGGCCACCGTGGTTGACGGTGCCGTGGTTGACGATCATGGTGCCGGTCGCGCCAGTGGCATCGCCAATCGCCAGGATGTTGTTGCTGACGACCAGCAATCCGCCATCGACAATCATGCTCGCGGTGGTGCCGGAGTTATTGGCAATCGATGTCACCAGGAACGGAGACGTGATCACGCCGCCGTTGGTGAGGATGGTGGTGCCGGCGTTGAACGCGTTGGTGACCGTGAAGGCGGTGCCGTTGGCGAAACGATTGGTTCCACCGATCCATAACGTGCCCGAACCGCTCTTCGTCAGAGCCAGGCCGCCTGCTCCTTCATCCTTAATGGTGCCGTTCCAGAGGCTGACGCCCGAACTGGTCAGGGTGAGGTTGGCGGGGTTGCCGCCCGTGTAATCCAGGGTGCCAGAGCCATTCAGGTCGCTTTCGGTCTGGTCGAACGCGAATTTGAGCGTGCCGGTCGAGCCAAGGGTCAGATTCGCGCCGGCCGGGATGGCGGTGGAGGTGCCCACTTGCAACACGCCGTTGCTGATGACGACGTCACCGGTGTAGGTGTTGTTGGTCAGGTTCAAGACGGCATTGCCGGTGCCCAGTTTCTTGATGCCGGTCGGGCCGGAGATAGTTCCGACGCCACTGAAGGTGTAGTTCTTCGCGTTGTTGCTGATGGTGAGGCTGGTCGGAGAAACGGTGGTGCTGACGATGACCGTGCCGGTGCCGGAATCATTGAAGGTGACGGAATCACCCGGGCTGATGATCTGGCGATAGGCCGTCGCCACGCCGCTGGCAGTCCAGTTCGTTGTCGTGCCGATATTCCAGGTGTTGGTTGCCGAGCTGTTGGTGCCGGTCCAAACCAAGCCGTCGCCGATGGCTGTGACCACGGCGTAAATGACGGAGTTCGGGATGTCGTTCGAGATGAATCCCGCGTCGCCTTGCGGGAGGACCAAGTTCGTGAGGCTGCCGGAGCCGGCGAATGCGCCAGTGTATTTAAGCAGCGCCAGAGTGCCCGTGCTCGAGGCCGACAGCGCGATTGAGTTCGTGCCATTGAGCGTCAGGGTGCCGCAGTTGACGATCGGCACGGTCGGATTGTTGGCCGTGGTGGGCGAGATCGCGATAATCGCGCCTGTGCCGGAGGCGGCGCCATTGAGAGTTACGGAACCCAACGAAATCGTTGCGCTGCCGAGCTGGCTGACGCCAACGACCGCGCCGTTGGTCACCGTGGTCGGACCAGTGATGGTGTTGGCGGTGGTCATTTGCAGCGTGCCGCCATTGGCCACGAGAGCGCCCGGATAGGTGCTCGCGCTGTTGAGGAACAATGTTCCGGCCGTATTGGTGATCGGGCCGGTGAAAGTGTTGGTGCCGGTGAGGGTGAAAGTCGCGGTGCCTTTCTTGGTCAAACCGCCGCTCGGACTGCCCGCGAGCAAAGGCGTCGAGATGGTGACGTTGTTGCTCGAGGTGGTGTCGATGATGGCGCCACCGGCCTGGACATTGGCCTGGATGTTGCCGGAGAACCAGGTGGTGTTCGGAGGATTAAAGGCGGCCTGCAAGGTGCCGCCGTTGAAGTTGAACACGGCATTGACGCCGGTGCTGCTAGCGACGTTGAACGCGGCGAGCGTGCCGCCGTTCAGGTTGTTCGTGCCGAACGAACCGGCGATGCGGGCGATGTTGAGGCCCTGGCGCGCGTTGATGGTGCCGCCGCTCTGGTTCAGCGTGCCCGTGCCGGTGCCGCCGATGCGCATGCCGGCGAACGCGGTCAGCGTGCCGCCGCTCATGTTGTAGACGCCGACGCCCAAGGCGGAGTTGCGTCCGCCGATCGAAAAGGCTCCCACGCCGGTGCTGACTTCAGTCACCGTGCCGCCGGATTGATTGAACGTGCCGCTGGCGGTGGAACCCGTTGCGTTGGCCGAGCCGACGAAGATTTGATTGGCGGTCAGATTGGCCGTGTCCTGGATGTTCACGGTGCCGACGGAGGAATCGAGGTCGCCGGCGTTGAAATCCGACGTGGTGCCGAAATTACCGGTTCCGCGGAGTATCAGGGTGGCATTGTCGGTGCCGAGTTGGCCGACATCCTGGTAGCTGCCATTGGTGATGGAGCCGCCGGAATCGATGACGACTGTTCCGCTATGCATGAAGACATCGCCAGTGAGGGTTTCCTTGCCGGCCAGAACCAGAGTGCCGTTGCCGATCATGTTCAGGTTCGCTGCCGCGCCGCTGATGACGCCGGCGAGCCGGGAGGTAACGTTCGTTGCGACGCTGATGGACGAGACGGCCGGCACCGCAATGGCGCGGCTGTTGGTCACGGGTCCATTCATCTGCAAGGTGGCGCCGTTAAGCGTCAGGTTGCCGGAGCTGGCGCCGAGCGCGGAGTCGTTGGTGATGATGAGCGTGCCGTTGCCACTGATGGTCGTGCCGCCGGTGTAGCTATTGCTGGTCAGCAAGCTCAGCGAGCCGCTGCCGGAGGAAATCAGCGGAGCGGGCCCGGTGAGGCCGCCGGGGCCGGAGAATGTATAGGGCAAGCTGCTGTTCACCGTCAGGCCGGGAATCGGATACACGGAGAAGTTTGCCGTGAGATTCACATTGGTGGGTTGAGCACTCACAAAGTCGTTGGTCAAGGTATCATCAAACGTGACGCCATCGCCCTGACGGAAGGCCACGAAATTACCCACGCCGATAACGTTCCAATTGATGGAGACCAAATCCCAGTTGCTGCCGGCCACACCATTCCAGCTCACATTGTCGGGCACGACGGTAATATTGATGTCGATCGAATGATTTCCGACGTTGTTGGCCAGGGTGGCAACGACGCCCAAGGGCGCCGCGAGAGTAAAATTCGAAAGATTGGGAAGAGCCGCTCCCGTGTATTTGATCAACGGGAACGTGCCGGTCTTAAGTCCCAAGGCGGTGAAGGTAATGACCACGTTCGTGCCGGGAGCGGTGAGGGAGCCGTTGACGGTGATGGCCGGAAAGGCTGGATTCGCGGACAAGGTTCCGTAGGTGATGCTGTTGGTGGCGTTGTCTCCGAGGGCGAGGTTGCCGATCCCCAGCGAAATACCGGTCGTGGCATCCACGCCAAAAACCGAATTGCTGACGACGAACGCGCCGGGAACGCCCGGCAAGAAGGAGCTGGGGTTGAAATTAAGAGCACCACCGGCCAAAACCGTGGCGCCGCTGTAGGAGCAAACGCCAGACAATGTCTGCGAGCCCGCGCCGACTTTGACGACCGAAAGTGTGCCGGCGGTGTTGGCAACAGAGCCGGTGAAGTTGCCGCTGTCGCCGTTGGCGCCAATGGTCAAGGTGGGCGTGCCGCCGGAGAGGGTGTCGACGCCGCCGTTGCCGTTCAGGCCATTGATGGTGAGGTTATGGCCGTTCAAATCCAAAGCGGCGTTTGCGGTCACGTCGCCCGCGCCGACGCCGGACGGGATGACGTTATCGAGGCCGAGTTGCAGCGTGCCGGCGGAAATGATGGTGTTGCCGGAGTAGGTGTTGTTGGCATTGCTCAGGACCAGGATGCCGGCGCCGCTCGAGGTAAGGCTGGAAAGCGAATGCACGCCGTTGGTGATGTCCGTGATGGGTTCGCCGATGAGCGTGGTGGCGCTGGCGTTGATGTTGCCGTTGGCGGCGAGGGTAATGCCGCTGTTGGAATTGGTGAACGCGCAACCCGCGGTGTCGCGCAATTGGCCATTCACGAGGAAGGTGATCTGGCCGGGGTTAAAGGTGGAAGGATTTCCGGGGAGGCTGTAAACGGAATCCAGCTCGCAACTCCATCCGCTGCCGCCCAGGGTCAGATACCAACTGCCGGTAAACGCGGAGTTGGTGCCGGTGAAGGAAACGTGGTCCGGATTATTGTTGGCGTTATTCGTCAGAATCACGTTGTCCGCGCCGATCAACGGAGCGTCGATGATCCAGATGCATTGATCCGCCAGGATGCTCGAATTGCCGAGCATGGTGTAATGGTTGCCCTGAAGGTGGATGTTTGCCCCGGCCGTGCCGCCGCTGCGGATCATCGCCTGGTCGTGATTGGTCATGTTGTTGATCGTCAACCAACGGACCGTGCCCGAGCCGCCACTGAATTTTTCCAACATGCTGCCGTTGTTACCGCCCGAAGTGTTTTGGACGTTAAACGTCAGCGAATTTCCCTGAAAGACATAGTTCGTCACACCATCGCCCGGGGTGCGCAGGAAAAATCCGGCGGTGTCGTAGTCGTTGGCCGCGCTGGGCGCCTGACCACCGATCCAATGACCGGCAGCATTGAACGAAGTCGTGCCGCTGGCATCGCTCGCGTTCAAAGAAACAGTGGTGGCGTGGGAGACTGCGGCGCCAAAGAGCAGCGCGAGAGTTCCGGCGGCGATTTTACGGATGACGTTGGACGTTTTCATCATTCTTCGATTGGGTTGGGTTGGGGATGGAATCCGGGGCTGGCTAAAAGCTTAACGACGGGATTTGCGTTGCTGAATGGGCCGGTTACTTATTGGCACGTTGCTCGCATAGCGCGATAATTCGGAGCGTAGGCAGTTTTCCGCGAAGTTGGGCGTCATGTCAATGATTAATAATCCGAAACCGGCAAAAGCTCGTGAGCAAACGACTTCCGCGCCATTTCTGCAATTGAGATTCGGCATGCGAACGAGCCCCGGGGTAACCGGCGCCGTCTTTGGATATCATTCGGTTTTAGGTTTTGTCGCGCGTACAGCAGGGCAACCGTGCCGCGCCTTCGGAATTACATCAGCAGAATATCAATAGCAGTGGTCGCGTGACTACTACCCAAAAGGGTAAAAAGCGGGTTTTTGAGGCTTTTCGCCGCAATTTGAGGCCATCACCAGAAGTTGCGATGGCGAAGGAGGTTCAGAGATGCGAAACTCGGAAAGGCACAAAATGTGTAACATCAATTCTGATTTTTGATTGGATTATTGAAGGTAACAACGAACCACGCCTCGGCGCAGTCAATCTCAGCTAACGGTTATTTCCCTCCGGACATGAAACATCAGAACCTGGTGAAACGCTGCCTTACATTCCTGTTATTTTTCAGCTTGTTGCTGCCGGCCTTCGGGAATGTTCCCGGGGGCGGGACGGGCACGGGGCCGAATGTGACGCTGGTGGATAATGGCGACGGGACGGTCTCCATGGGAAACGGGATTGTGTCCATCGTGATCACGAAGGCTGACGCGACGATTCATCAGATCAATTATACCTACAACAACACCGGGTCTTCCACGACGTACCAGGTGTTGAGCGGCGGGAGCAGCGGCGGGATGTTTTACTGGGAGTTTGGCGGGTTCAGCAGCGGAGGGGCGACATTTTCCGTCGTGGCGAATACGCCGGATTATGCGGAGGTGGATTGCCTGTTCACTTCGGCGAGCAGCGGAATTGTGGATGTTCATTTTTCCATGCTGCGCGGGTCGACGGGATTTTACGTGACGCCGATTTGGGGACATCGGAGCGTGGATGCCGCCATCAGCCTGGGAGAGACGCGGGATAATATTTACGCGGGCTCGACTTTCAACTGGATGAGCGTGGACCAGACGCGGAATCGGTTGATGGAAGTGTCGGGCGGTTCGGCGATTGGCGTGCTGGGCGCGCCGGTGGAGGTTTCGCTGTGGACGAACGGGATTTACGCCGGGCAATACGAGGACAAATACAAATACAGCGCGGACTTCGGTGTACAGCGCGCATGGGGATGGAGCAGCGTGGGCGCGGGCGGGCGAAACATCGGGCTGTGGAATATTTCGGCGAGCGTGGAGTATTTCAACGGCGGACCGATGAAGCGCGAATTGATGGAGCATATCGGCACGACGATTCTCAACGATTTTCACGCCAGCCATTTTGGCGGCGGGACGGATTCGGGATGGAACGCGGGCGAGGTTTGGACGCACGTTTACGGGCCGTATTTCATTTATTGCAACAACATTTCAAGTTCCATCACGGACACGAACCAGGCGGCGCAGGCGCTGTATGCGGACGCGCTGGCACAGGCGGACGCCGAGGCGGGTGCGTGGCCGTATTCGTGGCTCACGAGCGTGCCGGATTATGCGCCGGCGGCGAGCCGCGGAACGGTGAGCGGCCAGATGGTCATCAACGACAGCTTCAACCCGAACGCTTCGGCGTCGAATTTGTGGGTGGGCGTAGTGCAACAGCCGATCACGACGTCGGCTATTTATGATTTTCAGAAATGGACGAAGCCGTATCAGTTTTGGGTGAGGGCGGATTCAAACGGAAATTTTTCGATTCCCAATGTCGTTGCGGGAGCGAATTACACGTTGTATGCGTTTGGCCCGGGTGCGGCGGGCACCTTTCAATCGCAGGCGCAATCGGGCGGCAGCGCACCGAACTCGGTGGATATTCCGGCGTCGCCGTTTGGTGTGACGGTGACTGGCGGCACGACGAATGATTTGGGCCAGATCACCTGGACGCCGACGCGCGTGGGGCCGACGGTTTTTGAAATCGGTTATCCGGATCGCACCGCGAGCAAATTCCGGCACGGTGAAGATTGGTGGGTCGGGGACATCGGGCCCAACCCGGCGAACCCGAGCCCGGTCTGGAGCAAGTGGCTGGAGTATCCGTTCGATTTCCCGAGCGGGCCGCATTATACGGTGGGGCAAAGCCGCTGGACGACGGATTGGAGTTTTGTGCAACCGGTGGTGACGGATTCGGCGGGAAATTACAACGGTTCGACGTCGACCATTTCGTTCACCCTGGCTTCGGCGCCGGCGACTGCGGCTTCGCTTTACATCGCGACGGCTTCGTCCTACCAGGGGCCGCTGATTGTGCAGGTGAATGGGAACAACATCGCGGGCGCCAACGGTTATGATCCGGCTTACGACAGCTCGGGAAATGAAAGTGATGCCACGATTCGCGAGGGCATTCACGGAATCTTCGCGGATAAACGGCTGCCGGTTTCGAGCGGGTTTCTGCATTCGGGCCTGAACACCATCGCGATCAACATGCGCAAAGGCGGATATTTTGCGAATCACTCGATGTATGATTACATCCGGCTCGAATTGCCGGGTTACATTCCCCCACCCCCGGCCAGCGTGGCGGCGTATGCGGGCAACAATTGCAATTTAATTTGCTGGCCGGTGACTCCCGGCGCGACGGGCTACAACATTCTGCGTTCGACCACGAGCGGGAGCGGTTACATGACGATTACGAACGGCGTCACGGGTCCGGTTTGCGGCAGCGGATTGAACAACGCGACGTACGTTGATTCAACGGCGTCGAACGGAACGACCTATTATTATGTGGTGCAGTCCGCGAATCCGGTGGGCAGCAGCGCGAACTCGCCCGAGAGCGAGGGCATGACGCCGAGTGCAGGCTTTGCGACGAATGCGCCGGACTCACCGACGAGTCTCTCCATCAGCAGCGCAGTGCACGGAAGCGTAACACTGTATTGGAGTGCGGCGGTTGGCGTGAATTTTTACACGATTTATCGCTCGACGCTTTTCAACAACGGCGGCGGCGCATCGAATGTGCTCGGCACGATTGTGCTCGCGAATAACGTGACGAGTCCGACCTACACGGATGTTTCGCCGACCGATGGCAGCATTTACAGTTATTCCGTCTCCGCGACGAGTGCGGGCGGCACGAGCAGCAATTCGGCTCCGGCGGTAGCCGTGCCCCTGCCCTCCGCACCGGCGACGGCGCCGGGTTCGTTGAGCGGACTTTTTGTTTCGAGCAGTGTTATTCTTAGTTGGTCGCCGGTTCCCGGCGCGGTCGGCTACATTGTCCGACGCGGAACGAGCGCGAGCGGGCCGTTCACGTTTGTGATGAGCGTGACGGAGACGACTTACACCGATTCAGGTTTGAACCCGGCCACGACTTATTATTACCAGGTCAACGCGGTGAATGCGGGCGGCGTTTCGGCGAACGCCACGGCGACGGTGGTTCCCGCGCCGCTCGCGCCGCTGAGTTTGTCGGCGGTGCCGGGTAATGCGCAGGTTAGCTTGAGTTGGACTTCGGTGCCGGGAGCGACGGGTTATTACGTTTACAGCGGTCCGGACAGCGGGGATGAAACGAACCTGGTGGCCGGCAATATTTCCGGGACGAGCTTCGTCGATACAGGATTGATCAACGGCACGGTGTATTTTTATGCGGTTACTTCGACGAATAGCAATGGTGAGAGTCCGAATTCGCCCGAGGCGAGCGCGACGCCAAATGGCGGCGTGGCTCCAGCGCCGCGGTCGCTTATCTGGAGCGGTGATGGGACCGCCAACGTGTGGGATGTGGATGGCGTGGCGAACTGGCAGACGAATGGCGTCGATACGGTTTTCAATGACGGCGATACGGTGACCTTCGACAACACCGGTTCCAGCACCGTGCCCATCCAGGTCGCGGCTGCGCCGAAGCCGGCGTTCACGATTTTCAACACGACGAAGGCTTACACGATTGCGGGTCCGGGATCGATTTCGGGCACGAACACGCTGATCAAAACCGGCACGGGGACGTTGACGATCAATAACACGAATCTTTATTCGGGCGGGACGGTCATCAGCAACGGCACCATTCTGCCTGGGAATATCGGCGCCAATAGCGCGGCTTGGGGCAGCGGACCGATCACGTTGGCGGGGGGCACGCTGGAGTTTAACGGTTACGGCACTCGTGACAGTGGCAATGGTTGGGGCGGCTGCACCAACACGATCAATGTGCCGACTGGCAAGACGGGCACCCTATTGTTGCCCGCGCGCTTTGGCTACGCTGCGCCGTTCACCAGCGCTCTGACCGGGAGCGGCACATTGAATGTCACTGTGGAATATGTCCGCGATTATTTCAGCGGCGATTGGTCGGCATTTACCGGGCGGATCAATGTGAGCGCGCCCGCCAGCGGCGCTTATTACTTGACCGGCGATTTTCGAATCAACAACGCCAACGGTTATGCGAATGCGGCCATCGTCCTGAACGGCGTGAACCTGTACAACATCAACGCCAACGGCCAGACGACGGACATCGGCGAACTGGGCGGCAACACGACGGCGGTCATCGGCGCGGGCGGTTCGTCCAATCCGACGTGGCGCATCGGCGCGAAGAACACGACGAATACTTACGCGGGAATCATCGGGGATACGGGTGTGACTTCGTTGACGAAAATCGGCACGGGTATGTTGATTCTCAGCGGCGCGAACAGCTACAGCGGGGCTACCCTCGTGAACGGCGGAATTTTGAACGTGATCAACACAAATGGCACAGCGACGGGCTTCGGATCCGTGACGGTGGCGAACGGCGGGACCTTCGCCGGAAACGGAATTGTTGCCGGACCGGTCACGGTGAATTCCGGGGGCGCGCTGGCGCCGGGAAATCCGCTGGGGACGCTGAGGATTACCAACAATCTGACTTTGTCGGCCGGCAGCACGACTTATGTGCAGGTGCAGCATTCGCCATTGACGAATGATGCGGTGACGGTGCTGGGCACGTTGAACGAGGGCGGCACGCTGAATGTGACCAACAGCGGCGTTGCGGCGCTCGCGGCGGGCGACACGTTCCATTTGTTCAATGCGGGAACGTATGCCGGCTCGTTCTCCATTTTGGTTTTGCCTCAGCTCACCGGCAATCTCGCGTGGAATACGAGCGCGCTAAAAACTTCGGGCGCCATTTCGGTGACGGCGCTCACGTCGCCTACGATCGCGAATACTGTCATGGGTGGTGGCAATCTGGTGCTGAGCGGTTCGGGTGGGGTGAATGGCTGGACTTATTATTTGCTGGCGTCGACCAATTTGAATTTGCCGGTGGCGCAGTGGGCGCGGGTGGCGACGAATCAATTCGACAGCGGGGGCAACTTCAGCGTGACCAATTCAGTTAGTCCATCGGCGCCGCAGACGTATTATCAGATTCAGTTGCAGTAGAGCATCTCCACAAAAGCTATAGCTATGTCGGCTTGGATCGCCGCGCACGGCCTCTGTATACTAGGGACATGACGATCAAGAGATTGGACCACATCAGTGTCGTCGTCGACGACCTTGCAGCTGCGGTCGCTTTTTTTACCACGCTCGGCATGACGCTCGAAGGCCAGATGCCCATCGAGGGCGCGTGGGTGGACCGTATCAACGGGCTCGAAGGTGTCCAAGTCGACATTGTGATGATGCGGACCCCCGATGGGCACGGGCGGCTGGAGCTGACGAAGTTTCACAATCCAAAACTGGCCGAGATCGAACCGACAATTGCACCACCGAACACGCTGGGCCTCCGGAGCGTCATGTTCACAGTCGAAAGCGTCGACGACACTGTCGCTCGCCTGCGAGCCCACGGGGCCGAACTCGTGGGCGAGGTGGCCCAATATGAGGACAAGTACAGACTTTGCTATATGCGAGGCCCGGCGGGGATCATTGTCGCGCTGGCCGAGGAACTCTTCTGAAGCGTTTGCTCGCCTGCTTGCGCCGCGGTTTTGTCAGGCTTACCAAAAGCGGTAGAGGGCTATGGCGATTGCCAAAACAATATCCGGATAGAAGGCCGAAGCTTCGCCCCCTGAACCCTAGGCCCCACCTCTCCCCTGACCCTCTCCCCCGCTTCGCGGCGGAGAGGGAGACGGATGGCTGTCGATGGTCCGAACGCTTCACAAGATTTCGGGGTTCTCGACTGAGCCGTTCTTTTTCGGAAATCTATTTTGGCAATCGCTATACCGCAGCCCAAGACGCTTCGCGAGGCACGACGCGTGCGAAAACAATGGGATGACGTAAATACCACACTCCTACTGTTGCCGCACGCGGTAGTAGCGGTGTTGGTAATTTGTTGCGTCTGTGTCGAACAGGTCGAAGAGGTTCGTGGCCGGGGCGTTCGTGAGGATTGGGGTCCAGAGTGTGAGATTCGTGGAGGCTTCGAGCACGTAGTTGCTGCCTTTCGCGGCGGATAGGCTGAGGCGGAACACACCATTCGTATACGCTTCGGAAGTGAAATACAGCGGCTGGAGGTTGAAGACGGCGATGACGCTGGCGCTGTTCACGTAGTTCGGCTTGAACGCGCTGGCAGTCACCGTGGCGCTGTTGAACAAATTGAACGCGCTGGAGTACACGAGCGAATTGGTCGTCGGCAACGAACCGTCCAGCGTGTAATAAATCGCGGCGGTCGGGTCCGATGATTGCAGCGTGACATTGACCAGTCTCGTGAAAGTTCCGCCGTTCGGCGTGATCGAGGCGGGCGCGAGCGCGGGAGTGCCGGGGAGGCTGTTGATCCAATCCGTGAACACTTGCACGGCGTTGGTATCGATCAGATTGCGCGCGAGCGGCGGCATTTTGACAGCCGGGGCGTTGGTGTTGATGCGACCCCACAGCACCGAGCGCCAGATATCTTGCGCTTTCACAACGCACGCGCCATCGATGCCGAGCGGATGTTGAGCCGGATAGTTCGTGATGTTTTGACTCGCGAGCGGCGTGTCGTAGCGCGCGTCGAAGTTCGCTTCAATCGAGTTGCCGGGGCGATGGCACTGGGCGCAATTGGCGTCGAGATAGGAGCGCGCGCGTTCCTCGAGCGACGCGCTGGTGTTCGTGAGTGCGGAGAGATGCGCGTAGTTCGTGATGTTCGCCTCGTTGATGGCGGCGTTGAACAGGCCAAGGCGATTCAGGGTGCGCAATTGGTTGTCGGTGTTGCCGGTCGCGGAATAAAGCAAGCTGCCGTTGAGCTGACGGGTGTTCACGCCAAGAACGTAGCCCGAGATCGGCGTGTGGCACGTGAGGCAATCGGCGGGGCTCGGATAATACCAGGTCTGCGTGCGCACGCCGGTGGCGTTGGTGATGGCGATGTCTTCATTGAGGCTGCCGGTGAGCAGGTCGGCGTCACTGTTGTCCGGACGCCACTTGTATGTGACGCCGTAAACCGCGCCATTGATGTCGCGCACCAACAAGCGCGTCTCGAGACGGCGGATGGGAGCGACCGCGTTGGTTTCGTTCACGACGAGGTCGAAATTTTTCACGAACACGGTGCCGGCCGGGAAGGTCCAGGAATTCGTCGGGAAGAAACCGATTTGTTCGTCGGGCGTGAGGGGGGCGCCGCTGTTCGGCACGGCAAGGTAACGGCTTTTCACCGCGGCGTCCGACCACAGCGGCGTGTTGGGTTGGTAAGGAATCAATCCGCTGGCGGCGACGCGGTTAGGCGTGTCGCTGAACGCGCCGGTTCCGGAAAGGAGCGCGGGCATGGGGCCGTTGAAAGCGCCGGGCATGTTGAGGAAGGCGGGCACGGGTGCGCGCGTGGACAATCCGTAAGGCTCGCTGCTGCCGGAAGTAACGGTGATGTTCACGGGGGCCGATGTGCTGCTCAATCCGCTGCCGTCCCGCGCCACGGCGGTGAGGGCATAACTGCCGGTCGTGAGGCCTGTCGCGGTCATGGTGTAAAGCGGCGCGGTGGGGCTGTTGGTGAGCGCGCCGAGCAAAGTTCCGTTCGCGTAAAAATCCACTTCCGCGATGGGGTTCAAGGGCGCATCGGCATTGGCGGAAACAGTCACACTCGCGACGCCTGCGTAGGTGGAACCGTCGGCGGGACCGGCCATGATAACGGTCGGCGGCGGGTTGGTCTGGGGATATAATTGGCTTGGCGGCACGATGGCGGGTGCGGTCGAGGCACTGCTCCAACGCAGTTGCGCTCCGGCAGTGCCGTCCTGCTGGAAGTAATCGATGCGGAGGTTGTAAAGTTGTTGCGCGTGCAGGTTGATGCTTCCGGAATTTGTGGCGAGGCCGGAATGCATGTTCCAATCGTCAATCAGCAATTGTCCGTTGAGCCAGAGGCGCACGCCGTCATTGGCGACGGTGGTGAAGGTGTAGGTTTCGTCGTATTGCGGTTGAACGGCGCCAGTCCAGCGCGCGGTGAAATTGGTCTGGCCGATGCCCGGGTCAGGACCCGCGGCAGTCCAATCGAAATTCACAACCGCGTCCGTGCGCACCACTGTTGCGGGGACGCTGAAGGAAATGTTGCTGAAAACAGCGGCGGTGGTGTTGGTCCAATATTGCGCGAGCAAGCCGGCGCCGTTTCCGACCGCGGCGGTGTTAATGAACGATGCGGACGCCACGCCGCTGTTGACCGCGCCGGATTTTACGGCGATCGCCTGGAGATTCGCGGTGGTTGTCACCGAAAACGGTCCCGTATAGAGCGTGGAACTCGTGGTGGGCGCGGTGCCGTCGAACGTGTAATAAATCGCCGCGCCGGGTGTGGCGTCGGTCAAGGTCACGAGCACGGAATTCGTGAACGTGGCGCCGTTGGGGGAGATGACGGGCGTCGCCAGGAATGCGGTGAGTCCGTAGATGGCCAGCGTGTATTGCGCGCCGACGTAGACTTTGCCGTTCGCGACGGTGGGAGTGATCATTTTGATGCCGTTGCCGGGAATGTCGCGCGACAACTGGCTGCTGTTGTAGAGCTGTTTGGAAATATTTGTGGCGGCGAACGCATACAACACTTCCGTGCCGGTGCCGCCCGCGCCGTTGATCATCCAGACGATGCCGTCGTTGGTGCCATTGGCTGAAATCACCGGGCCGCCGTTGTAAGCTCCCACCCCGGGCGTGGCGGTGGAAGCGGCCGACGTGACAATTTGTCCGTTGGTGATGACATACGCTTTCATTTGGCCGCCGCTGGGCTGAAGATAAAGCTGATTGTTGAAATAGGCGGGCGAACTCCAGGTTTGTTGCGGCGTGGCGCCGAACGATTGCACGATGTTGGTGTCATTTCCGTTGGCGCCGTTGTAATGACCCATGTTGTCGCGATCAACCAGATACAGGACGCCGCTCTTGCCGGTGCCGGCGAGCAGATGCGGATGCGCCGCGCTGCCGACGGAATCCGGCAGCAGAATCGGCCCGCACGCGCCGAGGTCGGTGTCGGCATTGGCGAGCGCGAGTTGATTGTAAGGCGTGAAATAATCCGTGAGCGCCAGCTTGTTGGTCGTGGAAAGCTTCAGGAAACTGTCGGCATAATTGCCGCCGCCGGTGTCGCCGTCGAAACTTCCGTTGCCGGTTTCAAAATAAAGATTCGTGTTCGCGTCGACGCACAATCCATTGCCGCCCTGCCAGACGCCGCCTTCCGCGGCGTTCGGGCCGAAGGTGGCGGTGGTTGCATTCGGTGTGCTGTTGAACACGTAATTGTTCAGGCGCGCCAGGCTGGTCGTGCTATAGCCGAGGACCCAGCCGTGATAGGGATCGGTGTCCGCGTAGCCGGCGTAGGCGAGATAAACAACACCAGCTGCCAGGGTGAGCGCGGGGCGTTCGTTGCATTGCCCGGGGTTGAAAGTCATCACGCCGCCGACACTGTCCCGGCCGGTGCCGGGCACTGAGCCGGTCACCACCACGGGGCTGTTTGCTTGTTCGGCACCGTTGGTGATGTTCAGCGCGTGCAGGCGATGATAAAACACGCCGGCTTCGCGCGTGAAGACATCGAGGTAGAGAGAACCGGTGTTGGGATCAATCACCGGCGTGCCGGTGACACCGACTTCGGGCACGATGTCGGGATAACAATTGCCGCAGTAACGCGCGCCGAAGGCATTTTGATTCGCGCAGAGAGCTGAAATCCCGAGATTCGTTTTCCACAAGAGGCCGCCGGTGGTGCCGAGATTGCCGTCGGCGTCGAAGGCGTAAACCGAATCGTGCTCGGTGGCGATGATCACGACGTTGTGCGTGCCCTTCCCCGGAATCGTCATATTCGGGACGTAGAGCGGTTCGGTGTAAACGTATCCGTCCACGATATATTTCGTAAGCAAGCCGAAGTTGTTCGTGTTGACGATCGCGGGCGTGAGAATGGTTTCATTGGTATTCGCGCCGAGACGATTGTTGTCGTAGTGGAAGGTTAAGACGGAAATCGCGGAGCCGGTCGGAAGCGTGGAGAACGAGAGCGACGGCCTGGCCCAACTGGCGCCGCTGTTGTTCGAAGCAGACGCGCTGAAATAATAACTTGTGTTCGTTGCCAGACCAGAGATGGCGTAGGAATAACTGCCGCCCTGCGAGCCGAGATAAACACTGTTCGCCCAGGCGGCGGCGTTCGTGCCGCCATCGCTCGCGCCGTAATATAAGGTGACGGTGGGCGTCTGGCTGCCGATGGAAAGTACCTGGCCGTTCAGGATCGCGGAATTTCCCTGCACGCTCGTGGCGGCGAGATTGGTGATCACCGAAACTTGCGGAGCGAGGGTGGTGAAGGAAAGCGAGGGCGTGGCCCAGGCGACACCGGCGGAGTTGGAAGCGGAGGCTGCAAAGTAATAGGCCGTGTTTCCGGCAAGATTGGAAATGGGCGCGGCAAACGAACCGTTCTGCGTGCCTAACGAGACCGTGTTCGCCCATGCGGCGGGATTGCTGCCGCCGTCGGTGGCGCCGTAATACATGCGGACGGTAGGAAGTTCGCCGCCGGTTGAAAGCACCTGGCCGTTCAAGGTGGCGGACGTGGATTGAACCGCGGTGGCGGGGAGATTTGCCACGGTGGGAGGATTGGTCGTTCCCGTGTCGTAATGAAGCAACACCTGGTTGCCGGCCCTGATAATGGAATATTTGGCGGCATTGGCGGGAACCGTTCCGGTCCAGACGGGGGACGATTGGAATGAGCCGATGATGGTGGATGAGGAGCCGGTCACATTGAACAGCGTGTAATCGTTTTGATCCAGCGAGGCGCCGCATTTGATTCCAACAGTGGCGCCACTGCAACCGAGAAAACTGCTCGCGCCATTCAAAATGATTTCGTCATTCGCGCCGGTGGCGGAACTGCTCAAATCGAAGTAGCACGCAGCGCCAGAGGCAAAATTCAGGCTGTTGTTGAACGTGAGCGTGGCGATGCCGGTGTCGGTGCCCGCGAAAATGGCTGAAGATGCCACCATGCTTACGGAGCCGGCCACGGTGCCACTGCCCATCAAACTTTGGTTGGCGGCGAGGCCGAAGCCGTTGATGGCGGACACGTCAAAGGTTGCGCTGCCGCCTACGTAAATATTTGTGCTCATCAGCGAGCCGCCCGCGCCCAACGCGAGCGTGCCTGCGCTGTCGGTGGTTGTGCCGGTGTACGTATTCGCGCCGGAGAGCGTGAGCGTGCCGCCGCCGGCTTTCGTGAGGCCGCCGGAGTTATTGAGGGCGAGCACGGGAGTGTTCGCGACGGCACCACTGCCTCCGCCGCCGATGAAATTGACCGTCAAGACGTCGCCGCTCGCGTATCCACTGCCGGGATTGGTGACCAGAATATTCGTGACCGCGCCGCTGGCTGAATTTACCTGCGCGATGGCGCTCGCGCCCACGCCGGCGCCGCCGGTGAGGGAAACCAAGGGCGGGCCGAGGTAACCCGCGCCGCCGCTGCCAAGCGAAATCGAACTCACGCCGTATCCCGCGGGCGCTTGCAGCGGATTGCTGTCCGCAATCGCGAAGCCACCGTCGTCAATGGTCGCGCCGCCGGGATAAATAAACACGCCATCGAGATTCGCGCTGGCCATGAAGCCGGCATTGTCCGTGGTTGCGCGCAACGTGCCGCCGTTGAAATTCAGCAAGGAAACCGGACCTGCGTTGACCGACGTCACACCGCCGATGGCCAGCGTGCCGTTCGGGCCGAGGTTCATTTCGTTCAGCGCGCTTGCGTTCTGCGTTCCGAGATCCAGCACGTAGGCCGTGTTCGCGGGTCCAAGAATTGAGCCGCCGTTGAAGATGTTAATGACGCAAAGTTCGTTCGCGGCGCCCCAACTGTAACTGATTTTGGAGCCGCCGACTGTTCCGGCGCAAAGGATCGAGCCGCTGCCGTAAACATTCAACACACCGGAACTGCTCGTGCCGCCGCGGCCGACGGTGATCCAGCCGGCGTCGAAAAAAGTGCCGCCGCTGATGTCCATCGCGCCAATGGTTCCATTGCCGCCGTTGCCACCGCCGATGCCGACTTCGTTGGCAATCAAGGCGCCACCGGAGAGTTGGTAATAACCGTAACCGCCGGTGCCGTCGCCGATGCGAAAGTTGGAGATGCTCGCTGGTTGAATCTGCGTGAAGGTGCCGCCGCTTTGGAAGACCGCGCCGTTGGCGGAAGCGCCGCCGATGGCCAGAGTGTAATTTGTGATGTTCGCGCCGGGCACGATATCGAGGACAGCGGGAATGCCGGCGAGATTGCCGACGGTCAGCGTGGCGCTGTTCGAGATGCTGCCGCCGATGCTGGAATTTATCATCGTGCCGCCGCTCACCAACGTCGGGCCGCCGTAAGTGTGCGGGCCGCCGCTGAACGTCAACGTCCCGGAGCCGTTTTTGGTCAACGCGAGTTGACCGCCGCTGGCGCCGTCGCTGAGGACGCCGCTGATGGAGATGTTGCCCGCGCCGTTGAGGGAAATTGTCTTGGTGCCCATTTGGGTGGTGGTCATGCCGCCGGCGAAAATCAGGCTTTGACCCGGCGTCGTGCTGCTGTTGGTAAAACCCAGTGTGCGCGGGCCGCCGGCGGTGCTCAGGGTGAGCAGAGCGTTGAAGGTTTCCGTGTTCGTGACGGTCGAAGTCAGATTGAAGACGCCGGAGCCATTCATGTTCAGCGTCTGGCTGCCGGCTGGCCCGGAACCGATCGTGTACGCGGCGGCGTTGGCGGTGTCGAAAATGATATTGCTGATGCCAACTCCGGTGCCGAGAGAAAGGGTGGTGCGACCGTTGCCGCCGTTGTTGAAGGTGGCGATGTCGATGGCCGTTGGGACCGCAGCCGGAGTCCAGTTTGCCGCAGTAGACCAACTGGCGCTGGAACTTCCATTCCAGGTTGCACTCGCGGCGTGAACGATGACTGGACTGGTGAGCAGGCAAAGACAAGCGAGTATTGCTTTGTGAAGACGAGAACATCCAACATCCAATAACTTTTCCCCCTGAGCCCTGAGCACCACCTCTCCCCCGGCCCCTCTCCCCCATTTCATGGCGGAGAGGGGAGAATGACCTTCGGGCTGAACGCGGTTCAAGGGTTCCGTGCGTGAATTTTGTTTCGGCGAATGCTCCCCCTTACTTCCACCGTCGCCAAGGCTATGGTGGAAAGGTCGTGGTGGAGAGGGAAACGACAGCGGCCAGACTTTTCGAAGGCCGCTCAAAGTTATTATTGAGCAAGCCCGTATCGCATTCATCAATCTGGGCATGTGTGGCATGAAGGTAAAAAAATATCTGAAAACAACGGTGTTCAATACCCCTCAATTGGATGGCGGCGGTTTGGCTTTTTCCTGTTCCTCGATTTCCTGACTGTAGCGCCAGCGGATCGCAGTCGTCACTTTGGCGGAGAATTGCCGAACGGTGTGCTGCACGGTGCCGATGGAGGTGTAGGTGTATGTGCCCATCGGAAACCCTTCGAGCACGACGTAATCGTAGAGTTTCGGTTTCAGGCCGCGCGGCGGTTTCGGGAGATCGATCAAATACACCTGGCCGAGGCAGATGGAATCCGGGGCGGCGCTTTCGACGTAATTCGTGGCGCGTTCGGCTTCGGCGCTGCCGGGGATCAACCACGCCTGGTTCAACGGCGCGCGCATCAGATTCGTGTAGCCGCTGTCCACGATGATGCCGTCGGGCAATATCTTCACGATTCGACCGCAGATCATGCGGCGCTCCTGGATGCAGCGCGCGCGCAATTCCTCGACGTGCTGGAGGATGGCGGCGTTTTCTTTGGCGGTGGGGTCTGGCGCGGTATTCGTCTGGGCATGAAGGGAGGAGACCGCGAAGACGAGTAACAGGCAGAATTTCACCACATGATAACTACCATTGAACCGCATTTTTTCCAACACTTTCCGGTGTGCTGGAATGATTGCCGAAACAGATTCCGGCCAGGAAACGAACAGGTGAATTTATAGGTGCCTGAATTTGCAACCTTTCCTCCCTTATCTCGAAACGATTTAGTTGAAGAACCGCAGAAGCTTCGCCAAAACCCAAAAATCCCCGCTGCACACCGCCGCATCTTTTATGTCAATGCTCTAATTATGCGCGAGCGGGTTGCCGCCTGGGATTGCTTCTGCTTCAGCCAATTTTGCGCTCAATTTACGCAGGCGCGCGCCGGCCGGGAAGGCATGGGAGTGACAAAAACCCGCGCCGACTCGCACTGCGCGGCGGGAGTTTGCCAATGCACTTCAAACGCATCCCCGCGCTTCAGAATATCCGCGCCCGAATCGATCACGTCGGAATCAATCAGATGACTAAAACTCTCAGGCACTTTCCGGACGAGCAACATTTTCGCCCACGCTTCAAAATCAGTCTGCGTTTTCATACGACATCGAGTTAGTTTTCCCTAAGGGAAACCTAATATACTCTATTTACAAAAAAAGTTGAACCGAAAATTTGGATTGTTTGAGGACATCCAGGGAAGAGCGCGCCGGAATGCAATCCGCCTGCATCCGGTTGGCAATCGCCTGAATTGCCTCTCAAATTCTGATCTTTTCTAGAGATCAGATTTGCTCCCGCGGCCCAGTCAATGACCGGTGTAAGCGATGCGCCAGACGGTGCCATGGCCATCTTCGGTGACCAGAAGGGCGCCGTCGTGGGCGACAGTCACGCCGACCGGCCGGCCCCAAACGCCTTGATCGTTGACCACGAAGCCAGTCAGGAAGTCCTCGTATTCGCCGGTAGCGACGCCGTGGTTCAAGCGCACGCGGACGATCTTGTAACCCGTGCGCGTGGCGCGATTCCAGGAACCGTGCAGCGCGACGAAGGCGTCGCCCTGATACTCGGCCGGGAACGCCGCAACGCCTTTGGTCGCGGTGTAGAAGGTCATTTCCAGCGAGGCCGAATGAGATTGTTCCAGCACGTCCGGCACGATCGCTTTGCCCGCGAGGTCGGGGCGTTCGCCGGCGTGGCGCGGGTCTTCGAAATTGCCGATATAATACCAAGGCCAGCCGTAGAAACCGCCTTCTTTGACATGCGTCACGTAATCCGGCACGAGGTTGTCGCCCAAGCCGTCACGTTCGTTGATGGAAACCCAGAGTTCACCCGTGGTGGGATTGACTGCCAACCCGACGGCATTGCGGATGCCCGTGGCATAGGTGTGCAACGACGCTTTTCCTTCGGGATCGGTCACCAGAACGTTGGCGCGATTTTCTTCGGGTCCCCAGGCCGCGCCGAAACCGTGTTCGGCTTCCCAGGCTTTGATTTCTTCCGGGGTTTTCTTGGCCATATCTTCCGCGACATTCGAGGCCGAGCCGACAGAAATGAACATCCGTTTGCCGTCGAGTGAAAAGACGACGTCACGGGTCGTGTGGCCGCCGCCGCTCGTGGGGGAGAGTTTTGGAACAATGACTTCAGGTTCGCCGGACGCCTTCAAATCGCCGTTGTGATATGGAATGCGGACGACGTTGTTGATGTTGGCGATGTAAATCCACTTCGGATTGTCGCCCGGAGGATAGAACGCGATGCCGAAGGGGCGCTGCAATCCTTCGGCGAAAACCTGGTTCTCGGTGGGCTCGTCCGCACCATCCGCGGCGCGCATCACGTGAATGCGATTGCGGCCGGTCTCCGCAATGAAAATATCCCCGTTCGGCGCGACGCGCGTGAGCCTGGGATTGATCAGACCGGACGCAAATTGTTTCACGGTGAATCCGGGCAGCACCGAAACCGTGGCGTTTGCCGGTGTCGCCACAACTCTCGGGCCGTTGCCGGCGGAGGGCGTCTCAAACGGTTTCGGCAAGTCCGCCGCTTTGATATGATGCTTCACGCCGGGAGTCGCGCGCTGCCAATCGCTCGGGTCAATGCCGGGGGTTGTCGGCGCCACTTCGAATTTCGCCGTTTCCAACGTGATGCCTTCGGGCACTTTGAGAGTCGTCAAATAGGCGATGATGTCCGCGCGAAATTGCGGGTCCGGAAGAGGAATCGGCATGGTGGTGCCGGGCGCGGCTTTCGTGGGATCGGTGAGGAAAGTGTCCAACGTCTTTGCATCCCAGGTCAGCCCGGAATCTTTCAGCGCCTGCGTGTAATTAAAGTGCGGGCTGGTGCCGGCTTTGCGTCCCAATACGCCCAGCAGCGTGGGGCCCTGTTTGATGATGAGCGTATTGCCCGGTCCGAGGCTGGGGCTGTGACAGATCGCGCAGGTGGCTTGAAAGAGTTGCTGGCCATGCTCGGCATTGCCGGCCGGCATGTCCTGACCGATCGCGACAGACACACCCGCCAGACACAAGAAGCCGGCGCCTGACATCCACTTTAGCGGCAACGGGAATTTCGTTTTCATAAATAGGCTATCGCGTTGGGAATTGTTCGGTCGGTTGATAATTAATTATGGCAACGATTCGACGGTCACTTTTCGCGCTTCCCACGGGCCGCCTTCGCTTTGGAGGCCGATGTAGCCGGAGGAATTGTTGCAACCGGTAATTTTGTTCATCGATGTGCCGTTCACAATGATTTCGACGGTGTTGCTTTTGCAAATGACTTCAAATGTGTTCCACTCGCCCGCCGGTTTTTCCGCCGATGGTTTCGGCATTTTGATGCCATTCCGGCCTTGCGTCATCGGTTCGGCGCAGGTGGCGCCGCCCTGCAGCCAGAAATCGCCCTGATGATCGTGCATCCCCTGGCACTCGACGCAATTCGGCCAGACGGAATTCGTCGGCGCATCGGGCGCACGGTCCTGCATAAAAACGCAAACACCGGTATTAATCGGTCTCGTCATGTTAGTCGGAAAACGCCATTCCACGGTTACTTTAAAATCGGAATATTTTTTCTCCGTGCGCATGTAGCCGTTTGGTTTGCCGGTGCACTGGATCAACCCGTCAGAAATGCTCCACGTTTTCATCGGGTCGGTGTCGCCGTGCTCGTAAAATGTCCAGCCGGTGAAATCTTTGCCGTTGAACAACTCGGCGCCGGTCGCAGGCGCCTGGGAAAGGAACACACAACAACCGGTGATTGAGAGAATATGTGCAAGGGTGAGTTTCATAGGTGTGAAGTTGAATAGCCGATTCGCAAAGGTCAAGCGATAAGCTGGCGTTAATTTCCCAATACTATGAATCGCTGGATTCAGAGGTGGTGTTTGGCTATTCTAACGCGGATGTCCAAATACCTTAGCGCCGCATTTATGCTGTCGCTTGTTCTGTTGTTGGGCTGCCGGACGGCTCCACTTTCGGCCACAACTGGATTTTCCCATTTTGTCGGGCTGGACAATTTTTCGACGTTCGCCCGCTCGCAAAATGAACGCGGCGAAACGGTTTTGCTTTCTCCGGAAATCAAATCGGGAATTCCGTGGAATGAATTGATCGTGTCGTGGAATGCCGAGGCGCCGGCGGGCACTTTTTTGAAGGTCGAGGCGGGCGCAATTTCTTCCGGACAGGCGACGAAGTTTTACGAGCTTGGGAATTGGTCGCCCGACAACAAAACATTTCCGCGTTCGAGTGTTCGCAATCAAAAGGACGACGACGGCGCGGTGCACACGGACACTCTGGCGTTGACGCATTTCGCGGAAGCGGCGCGGATTCGCGTGACGCTTGGCGGATTGGGCGGCGCGCGTCCAGAGTTGAAGTTTTTAGGGGCTTCTTTTTCGAATACAAAAATTTCCAGCGCTGCCCTGCCGCCAAATCGCGCGGCATGGGGCAAAATCATAGCCACACCCGAGCGATCACAACACGGGTATCCCGGCGCCAGCGGTTGGTGCAGTCCGACTTCGTTGTCCATGGATTTGGCGCGCTGGTCGGAAGTATTGAATCGTCCGGAGATGAATTTAACCGTGCCGCAAGTGGCGACGAACGTTTTTGATGCGAGCTACGATGGGACGGGCAACTGGGTGTTCAACACGGCGTTCGCCGGGAGTTTCAGCGGGATGAGAAGTTACGTGACGCGGTTCGATGATCTTGCCGAAGTGGAGGATTGGATTGCGGCGGGCATTCCGGTGATTCTTTCGGCGCGTTGGGATTGGTTGCGGGCGGGCCGTCCGCTGGATGCGGCGGGACATCTCATAGTGTGCATCGGGTTCACGGAAAATGGCGATGTGATCGTCAACGATCCGGCGGCGCATTTGGATCGCGGACAGACGGTGCGGCAAATCTACAAGCGGGAGGATGTATTGCGGTCGTGGTCGCACTCGCATCACGCGGTTTATCTCGTTTATCCGGCGGCGGCGAAAATTCCGGCGAATCGGTATGGGCAGTGGTGAGCTAGCGTGTAGAGAAATCTCTGACAAAAGTGGGCATCAAAGGCTTAATCTGGCGGTAGAGGGATACTCGCTGCGCTCGCCGCGCTACGCGCGAAAGTGATGGGTTTAATGGCTCTTTACCCAAGGTAGCCCTCGCAGACTCGGGCAACCTTGGGCTGATAGATTCAACACTTTCAGTGTTGTCAGTATGGCGCGCTTCGCCGCGGAGAGGGAGACGAAAGCTCCAGCATTTTATCGGCCGGTCGTCAGTTGTTCGGCGCCGCGCGGAGGAAATTCGGCTGATTCTTCTTTCAGGATTTTATTTGCGCCGCCGATGACGCGGTCCCAATCGAATGCGGGGCCGGGATCCACTTTGTTGGTTTGGATGTGATAATGACCCAGGACACCTTCGTAATTTTTCAACTCTGCGGCAGGCAATTTGTGCGGAATCAAATGGCCTTGATCGTCAACCGGGTAACGGCATTTGAGTTTCGGGAAAATTTTGCAGAGCGAGGCGGTTAATTTCGTCAGCGCGTCGTATTGCTGGGGGGTGAAATCGTATTGCACCAGGTCTTCGCCCTGGATGGCGCCGCGGATCAAGTCGGGGCGGGCGGGATGGCCCACGAAATTTTTCGTGCGCAATCCGCCGTCGCCGAAGCGATCGGGAATCGTGATGGTCGTCTGGCCGTTTGGATCCTGATGATACCAGGCGAGCAAATCGTTTGTGCCCGGCGTGGCGTAAGCGCCGATGTTCGCGATCTCGATGCCGATGGAGCGATCGTTGGACGTGGTCGCGTGCCATGCGCGCTCTTTTACGTCCAGGGTTTGATAGATGGTGCCATCCAGGTCGACCATGAAATGCACGCTGAGGTCGCGATCATCCTGCAGCGTCTCGAAACAGGTGCGACTGGTGCCGGCGACATCGAAATGCATGACGAGTTGGTCCACCACGTTTTGCAGCAACGGCAAATCCCAGCCGCCGCCGCGCACTTTTTCGATTTGCTCGGGCGTCAAATTCGCCGCGCGCATGCCGTAACGATTGGGCGACTTCATCGTTTTCACTTCGGCAGCGGTATCGGTCCAATCCGATTTGTTGTAAGGCGTGAAGCGCCGCTCGACGCGGTAGGCATCGTAGCCGCCGGGATCCATCCACAAGACCACTCGCGCGCCGGTGTGAAACATTTGGCCGGCGGCGACAATTTCATCGCCCGCGCGCGGCTCAGGTTTTCCGGCGCGCGGCATCGTGCTGCAACCCGCCGCTAAAAAAGCAGCAAGGCTGTAAATGAAAACACCGCGAAGACTGGCAACAAACGTTTTTGTATTCATGCCACTGGATTCAATCGGGTTTCGAAAGTGGGCGATAATTGACACCCATCGCGTCGAGACGCTTTTCGTTCAGAGCGGTGCGCACTTTGAAATCGTCCCAGTTGCGCGTTTCTTTCGTCGACCAATCCGCTTCGGACAAGGCGCCGAGGCGCGGGAACATCATGTATTCGACCTGGCGCAGGTTGGGAATATATTCGGTCCAGAGATTCGCCTGGCCGCCGAGAACGTGGCGTTGCAATTCAGGCGTGAGATTCTGGGGCATCGGATCGAATTGATACACCTGCCGGAGCGGGAGAAATCCGCCGATGGCTTTCGGTTCGGCGACGTGATTAGTGGATTGATAGTGATCGAAGTAACAAAATTTCGTCGGTGCCATCACGACGTCGTGGCCGCTGGCGGCGGATTCAGCGCCGCCGCCGATCCAATCCATGAGCGCGGCGCTTGGGGCGAGGCCGCCCTCGCGAATTTCACTCCAGCCAATCAGGCTTTTGCCGTGCGCATTCAGGATTTTTTCGATGCGGCGCGTGAAATAGGCCTGCAATTCCTTTTCGTCCTTCAAATGCTCCGTGCGAATGCGCGTCTGGCAATCCGCGCAGGCCATCCAATTGGATTTCGGCACTTCATCGCCGCCGATGTGAATGTATTTGCCGGGAAATAATTGAGCGATTTCACCCAGCACATCATCGAGGAAGGCAAACGTTCGATCGTTGCCCGCACAATACACACCGGTGAAAACGCCTCCCTTTTGCGGGAGCTGGTCGAGCTCGACGTTGGAACATAAATATTGCGGATACGCCAGGAGCGCGGCCGAGGAGTGGCCGGGCATTTCAATCTCCGGCACGATGGTGATATGACGCGCGGCGGCATAGGCCACGACTTCGCGAATTTCCTTTTGCGTGTAAAAACCTCCGTAACGACCGCGGTGGTCGTACGCCCACGACCTGGTGGGATCGAGGCCAAAGCCGATATCGCTGCGCCACGCGCCGACCTGGGTCAGTTTGGGATATTTTTTGATTTCGATGCGCCAACCTTGATCGTCGACGAGGTGCCAGTGGAAGGTGTTCAATTTATAGAGCGCCATCAGGTCGAGGACCTGTTCCACTTCTTTCTTGGTGAAGAAATGGCGGCTCACGTCCAGCATGAAACCACGCCAGGCGAAACGGGGCACGTCCCTGATCTCAACGCATGGGACTTGCCAATCGACATTCGTTGCGCGTGCGGATGAGAAGATTTCCGGCGGCAGGAGTTGCAGGAATGACTGGCTGCCATAGAAGGCTCCCGCCCCGGTGTGTGCCCAAATTACGACACTGTTCGGCTTGACGGAAAGACTGTAATCCTCGTGAATGGAGGAAAGGCTGTGATCGGTTTTGATCAAGAGAATACAGCTGGCAGGCTCGTCTTTTGATAACGCTTTGATTTTGACCGGATACCCCGTGGCGATTCGTAAACGTTCCGCCAACAACTTCGCTTCGTTCTTAAATTCGTTTTCAGTCTGAATGACGGTCTCATGGGTTAAATGGAATGTCCCCGCGCGCGCACTTACTTCCGCTGGTTCGGGGATAATGGGAACTGAATCAGCAGCGAGGAGTCGGGTTGATAAAGCTGCGATGAAGGCGACGCGAAAGGTTTTTTTCATGAGTGATTAAATTGATTGCTAAAATACACTTGAAGCTTCGCCCCTTGTCCCCCGAGCACCACCTCACCCCGACCCTCTCCCCCACTTCGTGGCGGAGAGGGAGGCGAACATACGCGTTTTGAGTTAATTCCATTTTTCATGACGAAACATCCGCTGCTTTTTTCGATTTCATTTTGGAATTCATTTAGGCAGCAGTCCAGTCAGTGTCCGCCCGCGAAATGTTGCTCGATTTCTTCCAGCGTTTTTCCTTTCGTTTCCGGCAGGATAAACGTCGCGGTAACAAAATAAACGACCGTGCAGCCGGCGAATATAAAAAACATCGTGGAATAGCCGTATTGACCGACGGTGGGCAAAAAGACGCCGGCGATGCCGGCGGAGATGGCGATGTTGACGAGCAAGGCAATGCTCATGCCTTGGGAACGAATCCGGGTCGGCATCAGTTCCGAAAGCGCGAGCCAGACACAGACTCCAGGTCCGACGGCGAAGAAAGCCATGAAACAATAAATCAAAACGGCGGTCAGCCAGCCGTTTTTTCGGGAGGGCACGGGCGTGATGAGGGCGTGGTCGATCTTCAACGGCGCGGTGCGCGCGGCATCCAGGTTGGCGAAGGGATTTTTGAAAAAGGCGGACACTTTGCTCGCGGGCAAACAACCAGCGCGATCCAAGACGAGCTTCGCGCCGGTTTCATCCGAACGCACGACCTTGGTGGCGGCTTGAAAATCGCCGTAGGAATAGATGACAACGAGCGATTCCGGTTGCGCGACCGATTTGCCGGATGGCGCCAGCCAGCGCGCGGCGGATGTTCCATCGAACGTGACCACGGCCGTTTGATTCGAAGAGATCACCAGCGTCTGCAGCGCGTCCTTGACATCGACACGCTGCGATTCGGTTATTCGAAACACGAACCCGACGGCGAGCATCGAAACGATGATGCCGACGGTTCCGAACGAGAGAAGAAATTTCCGGCCTTTGCGGTCCACGAGGGCAACCCCGCCCATGGTGGCCAGAAAATTCACGAGGGTGAGGAGCACCTGGCCGAGATGCGCCTGTTTGTCGCCCAGACCCGCCTGCAGGAGGAGGTCGGTGTTATACATGATGATGGAATTGACGCCGGTAGCCTGATTGCAGGCGAGAATGATGCACGTAATTACGAAGGGAAGAACGTATTTCCGCTGGAGAAGCGAATCGTTTTTGGCGAGGCCGGCGGTGGAACGGTTTTTTTCCTTCGCTCCGGTCGCCTCCATTTCCTGCATTTCGATGGCGGCCTGTTCCGGCGACCGGGAGCGCAGCAGGGCGCGGAGGGCGGCGTCCTTTTTGCCGCGGCGAAACAACCAGCGGGGCGATTCGGAAACGAAAAATCCGCCGATGACATACAAAATGCCGGGCGGCACTGACACCCAAAAGATGCTGCGCCAGGCGGTGTCTTTGAATTTCATGAGCTGATCGGGATCTCCCAGTTGCGCGACTTGATCGACGCGCGCGCTGAAATAGAAACCGATGACTGCCGCGGCGAGAATTCCCAACGTCAGCAGCCATTGAAAAATGCCGGTGCCCTTCCCGCGGTTCGAGGCTGCGAGGCATTCGGCGAGATAGAGCGGCACCACGACGCCAATGGTTCCGCCGCTGATGCCTTGCAGGAGGCGGCCGGTAATCAACACTCCGTAACTGTGGGAGGAGGCGATGATCGGCACGCCGATCACGAACAACACGCCGGCGGCGATCATCATGGATTTGCGCCCGAACAAATCGGCGAGCGCGCCGGCAAAGAGCGTGGAAAAAACGCCGCCCAGCAAGACGGCCGCCGCGATGAATGAAATCTGGTTGGCGCTCAACTGCGACGTAGCTTCGAGATATGGCAGGGCTCCGGCGATGATGCCGACGTCGATGCCGAAGAGCAACCCGCCCAGTCCGGCGACCAGGAGCAGAAAGCGATTATACCCCGAGTTGGATCCCATGGCTTTGGTGTTTGTCATATTTAAGGGACTCACGCGAGCGGATAAAATGATTTTCGTGATAATGCGGAATTCAATCGGATTGCAAACCGGTCGAAACCTGTTTGAATCTCAGCGTGAAATTGATTTCCCGTTCCTACGAATTGCATCTGGCCAATCCCTGGAAGATTGCCAGTTCCAAAGGCTCCGGCATTCACCGCACGGTCATCGTGGAACTCTCGGACGCGGGCATGCAGGCCATCGGCGAGGCGGCGCCGTCGGTGCTTTACGGTGAATCCGCCGAGGGCACGATGAAATTTCTGGAGCAAATTGAGGCCGCAAAACTTTCCTTCAGCGATGTGCCGGGCAGCATGGCGCACCTCGACACGCTCGCGGGAATTCCGGTGGCCGCGAAGTGCGCGCTGAATCTCGCGCTGCTGGATGGCGCGGCCAAGCGCGCGGGCAAACCGATTTATGATTTTGTGGGGCTCGGCTTTCGCGAAAATCATCATGTCACTTCGTTCAGCATCGGCATCGACGCGCCGGACGTGATTCGTAGAAAAGTTTTGGAAGCAGCGGAATATCCCGTGCTCAAATTGAAAGTTGGCGATTCGCGGGATCGCGAAAATTTTGAGGCGTTGCGCAGTGTGGCGCCAGACAAGCCGGTGCGTGTGGACGCCAACGAGGGTTGGAAAACGAAGGAAGAGGCGTTGCGGATGCTGGAGTGGCTCGTGGCGACGGACAACAAAATTCAATTCGTGGAGCAACCCATGCCGCGCGATGCGGCGGCGAAGGATTTGGTCTGGCTCAAAGAGCGGTCGCCGCTGCCGGTGTTTGCAGATGAGTCCTGTCACACGGTGAAGGATATTCCTCGCTGCGCGGAATGTTTCCACGGGGTGAATGTGAAGCTCGTGAAGACAGGCGGCGTGAGCATGGCGCAGGAGACGCTGCAAGCGGCGCGCAAGGTTGGGCTGAAGACGATGATTGGGTGCATGATCGAGACCAGCGTGTTGATCAGCGCCGCGGCGCACCTGGCGGAACTGGCGGATTTTTTGGATATCGATGGCAACGTGCTCATCACGAATGATCCTTTCCTCGGAGTCACGGCGCAGAATGGCATTCTCTCGTTTGCGGATGCGAAAGAAAAAAACGGGTTGCGTGTCCAGCCGAGGAATTGAGTTTGCGCGGCCGGCGATAGGCTGCGCGGACGTTCGCATCCCTATTTGTGTGCCGCACAATGTGACGTGAACCAATACCAATCGCCGGCGTTGGGACCGGTCGGACTGCCCACGATTATACCATTGATGCCGCTGCTGGAACCGTACACCACCGGCACTTTAATCGGAGAATCCAACCATTTGTGATACTCTGCATGGCCATCGGCAAAAGAGACGGCGGTACCCCATTTATGATAGGACCCCGGCACATCCGGAAAGCTCGCGATGCCGGTATAAGTTCCGGGCGTGGGGCCGTAGGCATTATTCACCTGCAGCCAACCGTCATTGAGGCTGCACATGTTTTCTTCAATGAAGACAATCAAGTCGGCCGGGCCGGGGTTGATGGTGATATCGGACATTTTCTGATAGAATTTCGCATAGGCTTGATTGCCATAAACCGTGGTCGAACCGACTTGCCCCTGCATGGAATACGTGCGCAGGCGCTGCCCATTGTCCGAAGGGACGTTGTCCGCCGGACAATGATAGACACCCAACTGCCCTCCCATGTACGGGGCCATCATGTTGGTTTCATAGTATTGAACGTTGGTATTCGCATCCAATGCACCCCAACCCTCCTGCGATCCGCCCACCCAACTATAGCCGGCCCCGAGCGGTGAGTTTGGCATCACGTGATCATTGTTGTCACCGGTGTACATATTCCACCCGGTTTCCATCTGCTTGGTGCTGTTGGTGCACGTGATAATCTGGGCCCGATTTTTCGCCCGGGCCAGCGCGGGGAGAAGCATCGCGGCAAGGATGGCGATGATGGCAATGACAACCAGCAATTCGATCAATGTAAACGCGCGGCGCACCTGCAGAACTTTATGCGACCAAAGCGGAACTAAACTACGTTCCTTCATAGACTATTACAGACTTTCAATTTCAATCATTCTCGCACAAAAAGCCATGATTGCGAGCTGGGGCATTTGCCTGCGGCAAATGCCCCGCTCACGCTCAAACCGACCGATCACTTATGCGTCACCCTAAAGAATCGCTGCGGCCCACCGGTGAACGGAGTCGTGACCTGGAACTGGCTGCCGGCGACTGGAGCATACGTCCCATTCAGGTTCGTAAAGGTCCCGGTGATGTTCGTGGCAGTTAACAGGTTGAATGAAGTCGAAAGGTCCAACGGATCCGAACTCGTGAAGGTGATGAGATCGTTGCTGTTGGTGACCGCGATGTTGTCGATACGGATCGTGGGCAACTGAACGACCTGCAGGTTGGCGTAGTAAACGCCGGAATCGGGGTTGCCGCGGCTGTTGGCGCCGAACGGATCCGCGTAACCGAGCATCAAATAACCGCTCTTCCATACGGTGGTATTGGTATAGGAGAAGACGGGAGTGCGGTTGATGGACAGGGTCACAATGCCGTCTTGCTGTTTGATTTCCACGTCGGCCCAGGTGCCGCTGCCAAATCCTCCGGTCGTAAACTCGTTGGCTGGCACACCCGGAGTTTGAGAATTGAGGGTTTGGTCCAAAGCCGAGAACGGGCCCGGATTCATCTTGAAGTTGTCGGCGAACGAAGACGCAAACTTGCCGGCGAGACGTTGCCAGCCGGTATTTCCATTGGTGCCTCCATTGCCGGTGAATTCCTGATAATCTCCGGTGCCGGCTCCGCCAGCCTGGTCCGTGACGAAGTACCAGACGCCATCGCTCGACCAGTTGATGTTGGTGATATATCCATTGCCGTACCACCAGTTACTCAAACTTCCGGAATGATTAATTCCAAATACCGCGCCTTCGGTCTGCCCGGCGGAGCCCTGGATCAAATTCATTTGGAAGCGCACGGCGTAGTTGCCACTGAAAAGCTTATTGGTGTAATAGGCGTTGATCGCGCCCGGCGCTCCGGGGTCGAGGTTTTTGTTGCATGTCAGATGAAGCACATGAGAGTCGCCAGTGGGCGGAGGCGGAATGGCGCCGCCCGCGGCGGAGTTCAGATCGAACCCGAAATCGGCGCTGAAATTATTCGTGTTCAACATGGTATCGCCCGAGCCGTAAACGAGATTCCAATTCGTGCCGTCGTCGGCGTTGGTCAGGGCGTCACTGAAGATCACGGGAGCTGGGACGTAGGTTGCAGAAACGATGGTTCCGGTATCCGCGTTGGTTCCAATGGCGTAACCGCTGCCGGAAGTAACCGTGACGGTAAAGGTGCGATTGGTATAGACGGAAGGATTGTAAATCGGCGAGATCAGCACGGCGTTGGATGAGCTACCGTCAGGAATGACGATGCTGGGAATTTGGGTGTAATCCACGCCGTTCACTGCCGAACCTGCGTAGGAAAGATTCACCGTTAACGGCGTGCCGGTGGTCAATTTGCCGCGGCGAGTCAAAGTCAAAATCACGAAGTCGTTGTTGTCCCCAGTGGTCGTCACGGTGTTGGTGTAGCGTCCATACGCCTGCGAGGTGCCGGAGATGTCGATCGTGGGTTGATCGTTATCGAGGATGTTGACTATCGCACTTCCCGCGGCACCAAAACCCTGGCCTTGTTGGAGATTCAGAGCAACCACGCCGGTTGGCCGTGAGACTCCGTCATCAATGGGATTGATATTTACGGTGGCGTTTGCTTCGCCATCCGGGAATGTTACGCTCTGTGGCACCGATTGATATTGAACGCCATTGGTGGCCGTGCCGGTCAACGTGAAATTCACGGTCAGCGGGCCGACGGTCGTGCTGCGGGTGAGGGTAAAGACGCCAGGCGTGCTGGGGTCGGCTTCAGAGGCCGTCGGCGTGGTCGCGGTCACATTCACGACGGTGGGGAAATTCGAAACGACGATATTGGCGAACACGACGAAGTTCAGATTTGCGAAATTCGTGTCGGTCGATGGACTGGAATTGATATCAAACGCCGTGAACACCAGCTTGTCACCCGCGGGTGTTCCAGCGGAGGCATAATTTCCGGTCGCAACGTTGTGTCCGTCGAGCAAGTAGACAATCACGTTGCCGACTTTTTGCACTTCCACATCATGCCAGCCGAAATCCGGCGCGCCCAGATTGCTGAAAATGTTGGTTTGCTGGGGATACAAATTGACCTGGGCCGCAGGCGGCGGCACGTTCGGGTAGAAGTTGGTCCAGTTGTTCGGGGGAGCGGTTAGCCACGTGGCCTGATTGTAAAATGCGCGGGAACCGTTCGGGCTGTTGTAAACATAAGGTTCACCCGGAAAGCCCGGGATAACTGTTCCCGTCGATTGAAAAACGGAATCCTGGTAGCTGCCCGCTTGTAAAGGAGCATACATGCGCACTTCCGCGCTGGAGCCGTTATCGGTCTGCATGCCGCAGAGAATGGAGTCGATGGAGCCGGCGGTCTGCGGCGAATTTCCCGCTGTTCCATAACCGCAACCGTAAACGACCGTCGAGCCGCTACCGCTGCCATTCGTCTGGAATTTGCTCGTGCCAGCGCCGTTATAATTGATCCACATGTCCGCATGCATGTCGAAATTGGCGGAGATGCTGAAATTCGTCGGGGTCACGCTCACACCATTCACGGCAGAATTACCGAGATGCGGTCCTGCGGTTATGTCGGGGGACATTTTCAGGCCCTTGGTGTTTCCGCCCTGACTGTGAGGGGCCGGAGGAAGACCTGCGGTGGTGTAATCGAATTGGAAATTGACGTAATTGCTTCCCGAATCGCCAGGATTGACCACCCAGTTTGTCGCGACGTTGGGGTTGGAAAAATCTTCTGAGTAAATTTGCTGCGCGCGCGCGGCCGTGGCAGCAAAGAGAACTGCGGATACGGCCAGCGAAGTGAATAGCTGGTAGGGTTTAGACATGGTTTTTAGAGGCTGGTTCATAGTTTGAATTTAATCTGCCGGGCTGCCGGGGAGTGAAATATACCGCGAGTGGAGACACCGATGAGGAGACAACTATTGGTGGACTTTTGAGTCGGTCGCGAAAGATGCGACACTGATACACGCAACGAACTGAGCTTCTGATACATCATTTTCTCTGCTCTGCCTGCATTCGATCTGCGTCGGGGCGAGACGCTCTGAATGCCTACCACCGAGTGGTGGTGTTTAATTGTTCTGGGTGTGGCGATGAGTATTTGGCGAGCGATGTGTAAAATCAAGAAAAATCAAAGGTTTACGCGTGAAAGTCATCAATACTTGTTTATCCACATCCCATGGCCAAACGATTAACTGAGACCACTACCGGCGGGATATTTTAGCGGGGGACGGGTTCGTTGCGTTCTTGTCGCTGGCCATTTCGCGCGGGAAAATTTGCGTCGACCAAGGCTTCCGCGGCCAAGGTTCCGAGTTTGCGACGCAACGCGATGACGCTGCCGGCTTCGGTCGGGTGATTTCGATTCGAGAGAAAGATGACGAACGTTTTTGAAGTTGGATCGATCCACAGCGAACCGCCAGTCCAACCGGTGTGGCCGTACGAGCCAACCTGGAAATGCTCTCCGCGCGGGCCGCTGTAGGCTGAATCGATATCCCAGCCCAAACCACGTTTGGCGGAAATCCCGGGCGGCGTTTGAACGCCCGTCATTAGCTTCACGGTTTCAGGTTTCAGAATTCTGACGCCGTCGAGTTCGCCGAAGTTCAGCAACATGCGCGCGTAGCGCGCGAGGTCGGCGGCGGTGAGGAACAGGCCTGCGTGCCCGGCCACGCCGCCCATGTGCCGCGCCGTCGGATCGTGAACAACGCCGCGCCAGGGCTTGCCCTCCACTACTTCGGTCGGAGCGATGCGGGGCAATTTTTCCGGCGATGGCAGATAACCGGTGTCGTTCATCTTTAAGGGCGTAAAAATTTCGCGCTGCACAAAAAGCTCCAACGGCGTGTGACTGACGCGTTGCACGATTTCGCCGAGGAGAATGAAATTGATGTCGCTGTATTTGAAATTGGCGCCGGGTGGTGCGCGCAATTTTTCCGCGCACGCTTTTTTGATCGCTTCGGCCTGGCCATGCCAATCGGTTTTGGTTTCGATGTCCTCCGGCAGTCCCGAAGTGTGCGTCATGAGTTCGCGGATGGTGACCAGTTCCCTGCCCTCGCCTTTGAATTCCGGAATGTAGGAGCACACTGGTTCGTCCAATTTCACCTGGCCGCGCTCAATCAACAGCATGATGGTCGGGGTCGTGGCGACGACTTTGGTGAGCGAGGCGGCGTCGAAAATCGTGTCTGCGGTCATCGGCTCGGTCGCCGGCACCAGCGCGCGGGAGCCGTAGGCTTTTTTGTAAACTTCTCCGTTGTGTTCGAGCCACAAAACGCCGCCGGGGCATTGGTGATGGGCGATGGCGTCGTTGATGGCGGCATCCATTTCGGCCAATTTATCCGCGTGAAACGACCCGGCAATGAGCTGTGCCGGGAGAAGGAACCAGGCTGAGAGGAGGAATAGTTTTTTTCCCAAAAGCAATTTCCGAAAAGGTGGCGAATCCCTGGCGGGATTCGTGGCAAACGGGCAGGTTTGCCCCACCTTTTCGGAAATTTCTTTTGAGACAAAATACGCCCGCATCTCAATGATACAGCAAATACGGCGCGCGCAGTTTCGCGAAGCCTCCCAGGCCCGGCTGGAAGCCGGAGACGATTTTGTCCACTGGTTCGCCGCGTTCCAAGGCCTCGCGCACGCTGGAAGTGCCGAGCACTTTGTCAAAATATTCAGCGTGAAATTCCAGTTTGTTGCCGTATTCACTTTTGATTACGGACAAAATTGCGAGCGTGGTGGCGATGGGTTGGAACGCATTGCGATCGGTGACGTGCAATTGGCAGCCGCCGCATTGCTGGCCGGAGAATTTGGAAAAAGTGGGCGTGAACCAGACTTCGCGGAATTTCACGCCGGGCAAGTGCAGGTCATTCAATTTTTTGCAGAGCACGAAGCCATCAATCCACGGCGCACCGAACAATTCGAAGGGTTTGGTGGTGCCGCGGCCTTCAGAAAGATTGGTGCCTTCGATCATCACCTGCCCGGGATAAACGGTGGCGCTCTCGGGCGTCGGCAAATTCGGCGAGGGCATCACCCACGGCAGCGAGGTTTCATTGAACCATTCGTCGCGCGACCAATTTTCCATGGGCACGACGGTGAGATTGACTTTGTTGGTCAAAAATTTGTCGTTGAACAAACGCGCCAATTCGCCGGCGGTCATCCCATGCCGCAATGGAATTGGATACAGGCCGATGAACGAACTGTGTTTGGGATATTCGAGAATCGGTCCTTCCATCGCGACGCCGTTGATCGGATTGGGACGATCCAAAACGATGAATGGAATTTTAGCGTCGGCCGCGGCTTGCATCGCGTAGGCCATGGTCGCGATGTAGGTGTAGACGCGCGTGCCGACGTCCTGCAAATCGAAGACCATCACGTCCACCGATTGCATCATGCCCGCCGCGACTTGTTTGCCTTCGTGCTTGGTGTCGAACGAGCGCATGTATTCATCGATGTTCGTCATCATGTCGGCGGGCGGTTTGTGCGTCTGGCCGTAGAGACTGAACACGGGCAGTTTGAGTTGTTCGTCGAAATAAAAGGAAACGTATTCGCCGGCCTGGGCGTTGCCACGAACGCCGTGCTCGGGACCGTAAAGCGCGACCAACGTGACGCCGGGCTCGGCGCGGAAGCGGTCGATGATGCTGTCGAGATGGCTATCGAGGCCGGTCGGATTGGTGATCAGGCCCACGCGTTTTCCGTGGATGAGATCGGCGTGTTTTTCAAATAGCACTTCGACACCGAGTTTCACGGGCGGTCGGGTGGCGGCGGTTTTTTGCGTGGACATAGAAGAGCAGCCGGCCAGCAGCACGGCGAGAATAGTAACAATGCGCGCATTCATCGGTTTTGCAGGCGGCTTGATTGGATAAATTGTTCAAAGGTACGGTGTTTGGCGATGACATCGTCGTGCGCCAGATCGGAGTGGAGGAAAACCAATTTGTTCGTGCGCAGCGCTTCGGCATTAGCGGCGCTGTCCTCGGCCGTGAACACCTCGGCGCCGTTGTTTTTGTAGAGCGCGATGAGTTTTTCCGTTTCTTCTTTGGTGCCGCCGTGGTCGGTGTAGATATCGAGGAGGCGCCCGTTCCGATTTTTTTGCCAGGCGACGAAATTCTCTGTATTGCCGTAGAGCGCATCAAAGAGCCAAACTTCACCGATTTTTTCCTGGAGGCCGCCGTGATCCAGAATGGCGGCGACGACGTGATAGCCGCCGCTGTGGCAGGATAAAATGATATTGCCGATTTGGAATGGCGATGGTCCCAAAGCGCCGCTGGCCTGCACTTTCTCCACAGCTTCACTCATGAATGCCGCGAAGCCGTTGGTATCCTCGAGTTTTCCGCCGAAAGAATCCGGCGCCAGATAGGGGCCTTGTGGCACAATGAGGATTGCATTTTTTCCACTCCCGGCGAATTGCTGAACGAGTTGATATTGGTCCAATGTTCCTGCGACTTCATGACGCCAGCCGTGGAAATGAATGATGAAATCAACCTTCTCCGTTGGCCGGAAATCTTTGGGAATGAACATGGCAACCGTGCTGTTTGAATAATGTTCCTGGGCGGAAAAAAATTCGCCGTTGTATGTGTGGCCGGCCGCTCGGGCGGGATGCGGGAACGGCGCGTTCACAAATTGCGTGACGATCAACGTCCCAAAGGGTGCGTACCGAGTCGCGAGTGGTTCTTCGGGGCGACCGGAGAAACGCGCGAGCATTACGACGATATCATCCAACTCATTTGCTTTTTTGGCGTCGGGGGGCGCGGCGTAGCGATTCAGCATGAGGCTAAAAGCGAGGTGCTCGCCGGCAGCCGTGGTCACAAAACCGGAGAGCGCATTTGCCCAGCGCAATGTGCCGGTCTTGGCCTGGACATTTTGCGCGGCGGGCGTGTCCTTCATCCGGCGACGGAGCGTGCCGTCGACACCCGCGAGCGGAAGCGCGGCGAGGTAATCTTTTCCGGCGCGATGTTTGGACATGAATTGCAGCAAGGACACGGTGGCGTTGGCCGTCGTCAGATTGTTGCGGGATAACCCCGAGCCTTCGTCAAAATGCACTTCGCCGGCCGGCAAACTGTTGGTAGCCAAAAAATCATGCAACGCATTCAGTGCACAGTCCTCCGAAGTCTCCCACGGCGGCGCGTTCGTGGGCCGGCTCATTTCGCCGGTGTGCTCGAAAATCAAATCAGTCTCCAGATTCTGCGATGGCTTCATGAAGTCGTGAACGATGTCGCGCAACGGTGGCGAGACGACTTCGCCCAATCTTATCGGCGCGGTCGGCGCAGGCGAGGGCCAGAAGACTGCGCGCGCGGCGCCGTCCACTTTGATTCCGTTTCGGCGCAGAGCTTCCTTCAACGCCGCAGCGAACCATTCTGCTGGCCGCGGCACGGGCATATCGAGCATTTCCGGCGCGCTCCCAATGGGCAGATTGCCGAAGACGTGGACGACTTTTTCGCCGGGAAAACGATGCGCCTCAATGTGCTTTGGGACGTTGGTGAGCGTTGTGGTGGTTTGATTGTCGAGCATCAAGCCGGTACCCGGGTCGACGACTGCGAGTTTGCATGGCGCGCCGGGCTTTGCTGCCGGTGATACTGCGATTTGAGTGTAATTGTCGTTGAGAGTCAGCGCGGAAATCTCGGCGCCATAATAATCTTCGAGATCACTGGCGGCCCAGCCCGAACCGTTGGGCGGCGAACGGAGAAAGGTGGCGTCGGCGATCAAATCACCGGTGATGTGGCGCACACCGGCATTGCTGATTGCAGCCACGAAGGGCGAAAACAGATCCCAAAAATTCGTGCCGGCGTGGTGCGTGTTCCAACTTGGGTCCGCGCGGCCGGCAATGACCAAATCGCCGCGCAAAGTGCCGCGGGAATTGGGACGTTTCGAGGAGAGAATGGGAGTTGCGATGCGATAGTCCGGGCCGAAGCAGTCGAGTGCGAGCGCGCTGGTGTACAATTTGCTATTTGAGGCCGGACTCATCAATCGATCCGCGTGATCCTCAAAAATCGTTTTGCCGGAATCCAGGGAAATAATTTTCACGCCCCACAATGCGCCGCCGAAACGGGGCTCGGAGAGATGCGCTTCGATCTCGCCGGTTAATTCGGTGACGGTGGTGGCGACATTGGTTTGGGCGAAGGCGGGAACGGCTAACGCGGTTAGAAAACAAAAATGCAGATGCAGTTTTATATTTCTCAAGGTGCGACTTGGTTGTGTGGCGATTGTGCAACTGAAAATTAAATTTGGCCATCACCATTTTGTTCAGCCATTGACATGGTCCATCTGTTTGCTAGGGTTGCGAGCAATTCCAATCAGGTTTTGTGTGCAGCGGCCTCTTAGTTGAAGTGAGTGCAAGCGATTTTCGTGACGCGAAGTCATCTCCCTCGGATTCACCCTTCCGAAAGAATTTTGGCCTGCAATGTGTATTTATTTTCAGCTTATTGCTGATGGCTTTTTCAGTTCGCGCGCAACGCCCGCTCGGCACGGACGTTTCCGGCCATCAAACAAGCGTTGATTGGGTGGCGACGAAAAACGGCGGCGTGAGTTTCGCGTGGGCTAAAGCGACTGAGGGCGGTTCATTCACCAACAACTTGTTTTTTTCGCAGGAGGCGGACGCCCACGCGGCGGGAATCTACATTGGCGCGTACCATTTTGCGCGGCCGAGCATTAACAGTAACCTGACGGGCGCGTTCAGTGCGCAGAGCGAGGCGACTTTTTTCTGGAGTGTCGCCGGGGATTATATCAAGAACGCCAATGGTTACCTGGTGCCAATGCTGGATTGGGAGGATCCGGATGCGACCAATGGTTTTCCTGGCATCACTGGTTTTACGACGGCTTACATGTCGGACTGGGTGAACGAATGGTGCAATTCGGTTTCCAACTTTGCGCAACTGAATGGCGTCACGATTCGGCCCATCGTGTACACCGGCACGTGGTATTCCAATCCAGCGAACGGTTATCCGGGCCTGGACGACACGGTGACGAACTGGCCGGCGTGGATCGCGTATTATCCGAACACACCCAACGCGCAATCGGGCGCGCCGCCCTCGACTTTTCCGTGGCCGACGTGGACGGTCTGGCAGTATGCCGACACGAATTGGTCCGGCGGAGATGCGGACGTATTCAATGGCACGGCTGACGGTCTGGGTGCATTGGTCATCGGCGGACTCGACACGCCTCCTTACATCTATTCACAAACGATAAATAATCTCGCTGCCGACACTGGCGAAAGCGTGAGCTTTTCCGCCGCGGCTGGTGGCAAAGGGCGGTTGAACTATCAATGGATGTTCAATGGTTTCCAAGTTTCCGGGGCCACGAATGCAACTCTCGTGATCACGAGCGCGCAATTGACCAATGCGGGAAATTATTCGGTCGTGGTGACCAATAGCTTCGGCAGCGTCACCAGCAGCGTCGTTTCGTTGACGGTATTTCCACCGCAGGCGGTGATTTTTTCCGATAATTTTGAGACGAACTCCGCGGCGAATTGGAACATCAATAAGAGTTCATCGGACACAGCGGTCGCGTTTAATTTTGATTATTCGACGCTGGGCATTCCGTCCGCGCCGCACTCTCTGAATGGCACGACGCGTGGTGTTCAGATGAAAGCGAATCTCACGCTGGGCGCAGTCGCGGCACTTTCCATTTCGCCTGCCAACCAAAGTTTTGGCGGCGATTATCGTTTGCATTTTGATGGATGGATAAATGTCAACGGCCCATTTCCCGGTGGCGGCTCGGGTTCCACGGAATTTCTGACGGCAGGCATCGGCACCGCGGGCAACCACACAGAATGGACCGGCATCCGCGCAGCGGACGGATTTTATTTTTCTGCGGATGGCGAGGGTGGCGTCAGTGCCACGTCCGCGACGAGCGGAGATTACGCCGCTTACTCGGGCCCAACTCTCTTAGACCCAGCCACTGGTGCATATTTCGCGGGCACGAACACGGACGCGCGAGACAATGCGAACGCCTATTACACGGGGGCTTTTTCGATTGGCCGAGCCGCGCCGGCATTGCAGCAACTGGATTACGCGCAACAAACCGGCACGCTCGACAATGGCACGTTCGGATTTGCGTGGCATGACGTGGTTGTTTCGCGGCGAGGCGGCACGGTGGATTGGATCGTGGATGGCGTCCGCATGGCGACGATTTCCAATGCTACGTTTAACGCGAGCAATGTATTTGTGGGTTTTTGGGATCCGTTCTCGTCGCTCAGCGACAACAACAATTTGAGTTTTGGCCTCGTCGATAATGTGCGCGTGGAAGTGCCGGCGGTGGCGCCGCTCATCACTACGAACCCGTTGCCACAAATGGTGAGGCTGGGGACGAACGTGACCTTCATCGCGGCGGCGGGCGGATTGCCCGCGCCGAGTTTTCAATGGCGTTTTAACGGCACAAATATTTTTGGCATGACGAATTCGGTTCTCACGCTCACGCAAGTGGCGTTGACGAATGCGGGTGATTATTCGGTGCTCGCCACGAACATTGCGGGTGCGGCCGTCAGCGCCGACGCGTTGCTTTCGTTCGTGCCGCCGATGCCGGCGCAATTTCAAAATTTCGCCCCGGAAACGAACGGCACGGTTCAGTTCCATTTCACGGGAGACGCGTTCTGGCCGTACGCGATTGAGACCTCCACCGACCTCGTTCATTGGAGCACGTTGACGAATCTCGTGAGCACGAACGGGCTCTTTCAATTCACGGATTCCACCACGAACGGCCGGCAGTTGTTTTATCGCGCTCGCGTCACGCCCTAGCCCACCGCCGATTCGAGAATGATCAAATCGCCATTGTCGGCATCGAGCCGGGCGTACGCGCCCACGGGAATTGTCGCATTAAAGTCCACGTGCCCGAAGGGCAAGCCCGTCACGACCGGCACATTGAGGGCCTGCAATCGCTCGGCCATCACGTCGGCCGATGATTGGCGGTATTCGTCGATGACTTTGTCTTTGGCGTCATCCTCGCAGTCGCGATTCACCCCGACCGCCACGCCGGCGACGTGCCGCAAAAGGCCGCTGTTCAACAATTGGGTCAGCATGCGGTCGAGCCGGTAGGGTTGTTCGTTGACGTCTTCGATAAATAAAATTTTGCCTTTGAACGACGGCTCGAAAGGTGTGCCGATAGCCGCGCAGAACACCGACAAATTGCCCCCGATCAATTGCCCTTCCGCGACACCGCAGCGCACGGTGGAGATGTTCTTTTTGTCGTAGTCGGAAACGATGCTGCCGGGCGGTTTTGCTTCCATAACAGTGCGAAAAAACGAGGCGCGCGTGAATTCCTTCAGGCTTTTGGATTGCAAGCCGCCGTTCAGCATCGGGGCGTGAATGGAGATCATGTTCACCTTTTTGGCGAAGGCGCAATGGAGGGACGTGATGTCGCTGAAGCCGGAGAAAATTTTCGCGTGGCGGCGAATCGCCCGGTAGTCGAGCAGGCTCAGCAGGCGCGCTGAGCCATATCCTCCACGCAGGCAAATGATCGCCTTCACGGTTTTGTCGGTGAACATCTGCATCAGGTCGGTGGCGCGTTCACGGTCGCCGCCGGCGAGGAAGCCGTGCCGGTTGCGAATATTTTCGGCGAGTTTCGGAACGAAGCCGAATTGTTCCAGGGCTGCGGCCGCGCGGTCGACGGCCTGCGGATCCGCCGGCGGGCTCGACGGCGCGATGACGCCGACGGTGTCGCCGAAACAAAGCCGTTCTGGTTTGAGCAATTTCATGAAATTATTTTTGCGCGGCCGAAAGCCGGGTTACTGCGTCGTCGATCGCTTTGCCCAGCGCGGGGATGCGTTGCGTGTAGGTAATGGGGCTGACGGGATCGAGAGCCGGTAAGGTGTTGCGAGAGGCGAACACTTCATCTGCATAGCGATAGCCGAGGTTGGCAATGATTGCGACCACGTAATGGCGGAACGGTTTGCCAGGAAGCGATGTCACAATTCCGGCGTCCGAGCCGTAATTGAAAGTCCAGCCGGACTTGTGCGCGTAAACAACTTCGGCCTGCGCGTTCGCAGCGCGAATATCCACGCCGTAATTCTGGCCGGCGACTACGACATAGCCGTTGGTGGGATTGATCCACTGATCCGCGACGCGCGAAGGAATCCCCGGAAGCACATTTTTTGCCCCGGTTAAATTTGCGGTGGTTAATGCATCATTGAATCCCTGTTCGGACAGCAATTTTTTCAGGAAAGCGCGGGATGAGTCGGACAATAATTTTGCCGTCACCGGTCGGTGATTCGCGTCCGGCCATATTTCACCCGGTCCGCCGTCGAAAATCCAAAACAATCGCGCGGCGTCCCAGGCAGTCATCGTGACTCGGTCCGTTTTCCATCCGCGGCCGGTCGCGGGATTCACGGAATCGATTTGCAGCGTGCCCAGGTTCAGTTCGCGAAATTCCTGGTTGAGCGGTTCGATTTCTTTGCGATCGTAAAACATTTTCACCAGCGCGGCGGTCGAGTAATTGTCGCTCTGCGTGATCATCGGCTCCATCCAGTCGCGGATTTTGCGCGATTCAGGTTTCGCGTTGGTGATTGCATAGGTGTATTCCGTGTCGAGCGAAAGTTTCCCGGCATCGACCATCCGCAAAACGTGAAAGGCGACCATGCTTTTGAATAGCGACGCGGGATACGGCACCATGAATTGATATGGCGCGTTGGTGCGCGGAGGCACGAGATCATCGGCGGCAGTCAATGGCGGGTTGTTCGTCCAACCTTTCACGGTCAATGGATGGTTGTCTTCGCTCGAAAAAGTGCCGCCGTCTGAACGCTCAATGTCCCAGCGGAGCAAGCGCACGTTGCTCAGGCCGAGATTGTCATCGAGCGGCACGATGAGGCCGTCGGGATAATCGCGTGAGAGCAGAACATAGGCGCGATCGACCATGCGGCCGTCGGCGCCGAATTGAATGACGGCGACATTGACGTTCGGGGGTTGCGAGATGGTGTGCGGCTGGATGGGATGACTGTCGTTGCCGGCGCCGAAGTCAATCACGTGTTCGAAATGCGCATCGCGAACTGCTTTCAGCAGCGCCGATTCGAGCGGCGTTTCCGCGCAAAGGTTGGCGGCGAGCGTCAGGACGATTCCGGAAATAACCAGGAAACATTTTTTACGCATAACGGTTCTTAGGACTGGTTCGCCAACGATTTTGTATGGACATGGGAATGAATCAAGTCATCATCCAAAAAATCAACACTGGCATGAACGCTGTATCCACGCCGCCAAGCGCGCCCGGGACGGATCGGTTGATGTCGCTCGATGCCTTGCGCGGTTTCGATATGTTCTGGATTCTCGGCGCTGATTCGTTCGTCTACGCGCTTCAGGAAACCAGCCAGACCGCACCAACACGCTTTCTCGCCACGCAACTCGATCATGCCGAATGGGCTGGTTTTCACTTTTACGACCTGATTTTTCCGCTCTTTGTTTTCATGATGGGCGTATCGACGGTTTTTTCGCTGACCAAAATCATCGAGCGCGAAGGCCGCGGCGCCGCGCTGAAACGGGTTTTGAAACGCGGCGTGTTGCTGTTCATCGTGGCGCTGATTTATTCGGGAGGGTTCACGAATCCATGGCCTGACATGCGGCTCATGGGCGTGTTGAATCGCATCGCGCTTTGCTACACGGCCGGTGGGTTGCTATTCATTTTTTTCAAACCGCGAACGATTGCGGTCATTGCCGGAGCGCTGTTGCTGGGTTACTGGGCGTTGTTGGCGTGCGTGCCTTTTCCGGATGTGCGGCCAATTCCCGGCGGCGACGCGGTCATCACCAGGGAAGCGGGCTTCACGAATGTGATGCGGCTCAACATGGCCAGCACGAATCTTCTGCGCGGGTCTTACCTTCAAGGCGTCAATCTCACGGATTTTCTCGATCAAAAATATTTGCCGGGCCGCAAATATGACGGCACTTACGATCCGGAAGGTCTGCTCAGCACGGTGCCCGCGATTGTCAGCGGATTGCTGGGAATTTTTGCGGGATTACTGCTGCACAATAAATTCGTGCCGGACAATCGCAAAGTATTTTGGCTTCTGGTCGCGGGCGCGATCAGTGTTGCGCTGGGATGGATTTGGTCCATCGAATTTCCGGTGATTAAAAAAATCTGGACGTCGTCCTACGTGCTCGTGGCCGGTGGCTACAGTTCAATATTGCTCGGCGCGTTTTATTGGATGATCGATATTAAAAAATGGCGGAAATGGTGCATGCCCTTTGTCTGGATCGGGATGAATCCCATTACCTTGTATCTCGCGAGCAATTTTATGGGTGGGCTTGGCTTTGAAAAACTAGCGCGACGCGTGGCTGGCGGCCCGGTGAAGCATTTTTTTGACAACCACGTCGCCGCTGGATTCGGTGACATGATCATTGCCGCGATGGCGGTAGCGCTGTTTCTTTATTTCGCGCGTTTTCTCTATCAGCGAAAAATCTTTCTGCGCTTTTAACCGCGCTTCACTTTAAATTCGCTTAACACGCGAGCGAGCTTATCCAGGTGTTGTTGGGTATGCTCACTGGAAATCACGAAACGGAAAAAACCTGCGGCGGAGGCTTTACCGTATTTAACGAACGGTGGATAAATGCCAACCGCAAGCAATTGGTGTTTCAGATCGTTGGCAGCGGCAGAACTCAGAGGTGGCAAACGAACGATAGGGCCGGGTGTTTCGGCGACTTCCCAACCTGCGTGATGCACTTGTTTGCGCAGATACGACACATTGCGGAATAATCGTTCGCGACGCCTCGGTTCGCGCTTCAGGATTCGGAGCGCTGCCAACGCTGCGCCCGCAAGCGGCGGCGGCAATGGAGTCGAACCAGCGAATATTCGGCTGTGCGTGATGATTTTTTTTCGTAATGCGCGGGTTCCCAATACGACACCGCCGTAGGCGCCGAACGCTTTGCTCAAAGTCGCGCACTGGATGATGCGCGCTCGGTTCACTCCGGCGTGCTCGAGCGTTCCCCTGCCCTTCGCACCCAACACCCCAGCGCCGTGCGCGTCGTCGACCAGAATGATTCCAGCGCGCGGCAGGATTTTCAGGTATTCCGAAAGGGGCGCGACGGAGCCGTCGTGTGAAAACATGCCGTCGGTAAATAAAATCGGGCGCGCGGCGCCCGGCAATTTTGCAACCATGCGGGCCAGGGCCGCGACGTCTCGGTGCGGAAATGAATTTAACTTGCGGCAGTTGGTCAGGCATACGGCATCAACGAGCGCCGAATGCGAGAGTTCATCCACCAACACGTGAGAAAATTCACCAGCCAGCGCCTGGGCAACGGCCATTGGCGCGAGATAACCGTTCGGCACAATCACAGCCGTTTCCGCGCCGAAAAATGCGGCCAGTTCCTTTTCCAGATCGTCGTAGAGTTTGCGATTGCCGGTGGTTAACCGGGAAGCGGCGACGTTCAAGCCGGATTTTTTTAGAGTAACTTCAGCCATCGATGCGACGGCGGGATGTCGCGAGAGACGAAAATAATCGCAGCCCGAAAAATAAATCAGCGTTCGGTTTCGCCACCGGACTCCATTGTCACCGATGATTTCCAACGGCTCCGGCTCAATCATGGATGGATAATATATTTTGCGTGCTCCGACTGCACGCGCGAATGTTGGCGCGTGAAACTGACTGGCATTCCGCGGCGGTCGCGTTAAGCTGCGGGTATGAAAAGGCCGCCGTTGATATTGATTTCGCCCAGCTTTGAATTGCGCGGGGTGGAATTCAGCGATTTATCCGTGAGCCTGTCGCTGCGATACGAACAAGCGATCCTGGCGGCCGGCGGATTGCCGCTGATTGGCCCCGCGACGATCGATCGCGGGCTGCTGGCGGAAAGTGTGCGGCAAGTGGATGGCGTGCTGCTCACCGGCGGCGATGACATCAATCCCTATCTCTATGAAACCAAACTGCCGCGCTCCATCCGCAAAACAGTCAGCACGACGCCGGACGGCGGAAAGCGTGACACGGCGGAATTGATGTTGATCGCGGAAATTTTTCGGCAACAAAAACCCGTGCTGGCGATTTGCCGGGGACATCAGCTCATGCATGTTGCGTTTGGCGGAAAATTGATTGTCGACATTCCGCAACAAGCGCCGAGCAGGGTGAATCATCGGCAGGTGAGCAAGGCGTTCAGCATTGTGCACGAGGCGGAATTGATGCCTGGTTCCATGATTGCAAAAATCACCAGCAAGCGCCGGTTGGGTGTGAACAGCACGCATCACCAGGCGATTCGCGAAACTGTGGATCCATTTATGGCGACGGCCCGCAGCAAGGATGGACTGGTGGAGGCGATGGAACTGAGACCCGAATTTGCCGGCGCGACACCGTTCTTTTTGGGGGTGCAATTTCATCCGGAACGTTTGTTGGAAAAAGGAAATCAATATCTGGAGCTCTTTCGCAGCTTCGTGAAGTCCTGTGGAACTCCAACCCGCAAGCCGAGCAAAAAGCAAAACGGTTTCGCCGGGCACAAGCGTTTGTTGCAACGCGCCACTCATCTCATGTCGGCGAAGCGGTGAGCTTTTGGCTCATGGCGATGCCTTCAGCGCAATGAAGGAGGATTTTCCAAAGTTCGAATTGGGTTTCGACACGCCGGTGGATCCCACACTGCAAAGCCGGCTCGAATCGCTCGACGCAACTGTTCGTGAGCACCACCAAATAAGCGCCAACCAAACCGCCGTCGGATTGTTCGACGCCCGGACATCGAGGTTGGCCATGCTGCGGCCCGATTCCGAATTCTACGGCGCCAGCGTGCCGAAGATTACCATCCTGCTCGCGTATTTTCATTTGCGCCCCGACGAGGCGGCGAATCTGGAGGCGACCACGCGGCATGAACTCGGGTTGATGATCAAGGCTTCGAGCAATGAGTTGGCGGCAAAATTTTCGCGGCTGCTGGGCCTGAAACAAATCCAGGAGGCGCTCGAATCTTACCAATTATACGACGCGCGATACGGCGGCGGTCTCTGGGTGGGCAAACATTACGGCGAGACGGGTGAACGGTTCGGCTCGCCGGTCGGTGACAATTCCCACGCGGCCACTGTCCGGCAACTGCTCCGATTTTATTTGTTGCTGGAACAGGACCGCCTCGTTTCGCCGGAGGCCTGTGCCAGGATGCGCGAGATTTTCGCTTCACCGGAGATTCCGCACGACGACACCAAATTTGTCAAAGCGTTGAATGGACGCGGCGTCTCGCTCCTGCGCAAAGCCGGTTGGTGGGAAGATTGGCAGCACGACACCGCCATTATTACAGGGCCGGAGCGTCATTACATTTTGGCGGCCTTGACTCGGCATTCCCACGGCGACGATTATCTCGTCGCACTGGCTGAAGCAATTGATGATTTGATGATTCGCGGGTGAACGCTTTGGCTGGGCGGCCAGGAATTTCCCGCGCGACGAGATTGTATGGTTAGCGAATTCTTTAAATACGTCATTATACGTAATCTGTACCGTATAATAGCTAGGTATCCCAGCAGCGGCCGAAACCGCCCAAATTCCGAAGGAAAGCCAGACGTTAGAAGTATTATTGAGCGACCGTTGATCCTGGCACCAGGACGACGCCGGAAATTGCAGACCAGGACGCCCCCGCTCTGCAAAGCAAATCAAATTCCCGGGGCTCTGGCGAGCCCAGGAATTCCTCTTGAGCGCATCGCCGCAAACGGACATTCTTTCTGCGTTACGTCGGGGCGACAGAAATGCCGCCAAACACATCCACTGCTGATCAATACAAGTTATGATTTCAGAACACGCAACCGACTGGCTGGGGCTTCCGGTAAAATTATTTGATGCGGAGCTTTCGGAAAAAGGGGTATCCGATTACACCAATACCATTTATCGGCTCGCGCTGGATTGGAATGCCGATCCGGACTTTGTTACGCTGTTTTCCCGATTCATCTCGAATCCAGCATCTGCGCAAACATCAGCGATCATCATTGGTCAATTTCATGGTGATGATCCGAGCCAGGCCAGTGAAGAAGTGGTGCAGCAATTGATCGCGGCCAAGGCGAAGCTCCCGAACCTGCGGGGAATTTTTATCGGCGACATCATCAGCGAAGAAAACGAGATTTCCTGGATCATTCAGACGGATGTGTCGCCGCTGCTCGCCGCGTATCCCCAGCTCGAGCATTTGCGCCTGCGCGGCGCCAGCGACTTGAGTCTGGGCGGCGGTCTGGTTCATAACAATTTGAAGTCGTTGACCATTGAAACCGGCGGTTTGCCACCGGAATTATTTGAGGAAGTTTTGGCGAGCGAATTGCCCGCGCTGGAATCGCTCGAACTTTGGCTGGGCACATCGGGTTACGGCGGGGAGGTGACCGTCGAGGATTTGCAACCGCTCCTTTCCGGAGATCTTTTCCCGGCGCTCAAACATCTCGGATTGCGCGACAGCGAAATTGTCGATCAAATCGCCGACGCGCTGAAGTCCGCACCGATTCTCGCGCGCCTGAATTCACTCGATTTGTCCCTCGGCACATTGAGCGACACGGGAGGCAAGGCGTTGCTGGTCAATCCGCGGCTGAAGACGTTGAAACAGCTCGACCTCCACCGGCATTTCCTCTCGGAGGAGATGATGATTTCGCTCAAGCGGGAATTCCCGAGCGTAAACGTGGATGATCCAGAAGGAAGCGATACGGACGCAGAGGAGCGTTACGTTGCCGTCAGTGAGTGAGCGTCCACTTTCCGATTTCGCGCTGTTCTGCAATCCGGAATCGCGCCGAACCGAAGGATTTTCCATCGCCCTCGGCCGCATTCTGCGACAACGGCCAAAGTTAATTCCCTGGCAAATGGTGCTGGCGGGTTCGGCCTGGGAAAAACAACTTGCTGCGCCGCCGAAATTTCTTCGCCTCGAATCGCCCGGAAGAAATTGGACGGTGGAACAGAAATTTCTTTTGCTGGGCGCTTCGCTCGAGGATGAAGAGCGTGGTTGGAAAAGAATGTCCCCCGGTGCGATCACCGCGCTGACGAATGATCCCGGCCGGGTGCTCCCAATGCGGCAATGGTTTCTGGCGTGGCGTCAAGTGCTGCGGGAATTGAGCGCGTGGGCGGAACGGAACGGGCTTTCTACGCGATGGTTCTGCCCGCCGGAAGACGTGGCATGCATGTTCGATAAACAGGCCTGTCAACGCGCGCTGGAAAATGCAGGCCTCGCCGTTCCTCCTTCGCTCGGAGTTCCGCGCAACTTCGACGAACTCTTGGAATCCATGCGGCGCGCAAATCGGCGGCGGGTTTTCCTCAAGCCATGTCACGGGTCGTCCGCTTCCGGTGTCGTCGCGTTGGAGGCGAACCGCAATAACGTTCAAGCGTTCAGCACTCTTGAAATTGTCGAATCCGCGGAGGGCGCCCGTCTTTATAATCGCCGGCGCATCCACGTCAGCCGCCACACTGCGGAGGTCCGCCGGCTGGTTGATCTGGTTTGCGGCGAACGCTGTCTGGCGCAGGTTTGGATTCCCAAGGCGGGAATGAACGGCCGGCCTTTCGATTTGCGAGTGGCGGTGATGGGCGGACGCGCGCGGCACGTCATGGTGCGGCTCGGACGCGGGCCGATTACCAATTCTCAATTGCTCGGCGGAAAAGGCGATGTGGAAGCGCTCCGCCGCAAAATGGGCGAGGAGGCGTGGCAACGCATGCAAACGCTTTGCGAAGAAACAATGGCCAAATGCTTCCCGCGAAGTCTCTACGCGGGTCTGGATGTTGTCATCGAACCGGATTTTCGAACCGCGAGAATTCTGGAAGTGAATGCGTTCGGTGATTTGTTGCCGCGAACACTTCATGAGGGTCGCGACACCTATTCCTGGGAAGTGGAGGAAGCGCTGCGCCAGCAGGAGCGCGGACTTTAGGCCGCTTCAACGCAATGAATTCGATGAACGTCAGCCCTTTTCGATATGCTCAACAGTGTCACGCCGAAGCGGCCTAAAGTCCGCGCGCCTTGAAATCAAGACACCGTTGGAACTTGCGCTGGAATTCGCTCCAGCAAACCGTCGCCGAACACCTTGTCGAGTCCGAGTTCTTCCAAATGCACGTAGCCGATGTAACAACCGCAGGTTTCGGCGGAGCATAGGCGCGGGCGCAATGCATTTTCGAAACCAGCTTCATAGATGTTGCCCAAAACATCTTTGACGAAATGGCAACGGCGCAAATCGCCATTGCCATCAACGCTGAAAACGGTGTGCCCCGTCCGGCACGCGCGACCGAAACTCGGATGGCGTGTGTTATTGATCGAAAACAGCGGATCGAAATCGGTCAGCCGGATAATTTCATCTTGTGTGTAGTAATCGGGACTCCGTTTGAACGCATTCACCCAAACGTAAGCATTCGGATTGAGTCCCGCGCGCAAAGGCTCGAGAAACGGCAAGGCCTCTTTTGTTCCGACAATTCCGACACTGTAACGAATGCCGCGCGCATCCAACGTCTGGCATTGCCGCAGAAAGCGATCGAGTTTCACCTGCGACGGATGAAAGGTGCACCACAACGCGAGCGTCTGCGGATTTGCGGCGGAAACCCAGTCCAAAGAACAGGACAAATTCGTCTGAATGGCCACGCGCCGGATATTCTTTAGCTGACTGAGTTCGCAAAGCGCTTTTTGATAAGTGGAGTGAACCAGAGCTTCGCCCCACGGCGTGAACAAAATGGCGATCTCTTCCGGGCGGCTTTTCACCCATTGTTGAAATCGCTTTAGTCGTCGCGCGTCGTCCCGGAGTTCCTCGCGTGTGTTTCGCGTTTTCGCAAACGGGCAATATCCGCATTCGTAGTTGCAGCTCGAAAGCGGCCCGCGATAGAGGATGGTCCACGCCGGTTTCATCTCAGCACGAAGTCGTTCATTTTTCCGCGCACCGAAGCCGACCAGAGCCATGGCCCGATGACGTCGGAAAGTTCCAATCCCTCGGCAGTCAATTTCAACCGTTCGTGGTCATTCACCGCCAAGCCTTCGTCGGTCAATTCTGCGAGCTGCGGAAAATCGGTGAAAACAATGCTTTGAAAAAACTCAAAATAATCCAAGAACTCGAGGCCATCGCTTCTCAAAAGCGACTTGAGCACGTATCGGCGTTGCTGCTCTTTTAGATCGAGATCGCAGCCGTAGTCGGCGAAGGAAAATTGTTCACGCGTCCGCCCAATATATTCTTCGATAACGCTCAACACTCCCGTCCGTTCCACCGCATACTCACTCGAATAATGCAGCGCCTTCGCATACGAGCGCGCTCCTGGTCCGAGGCCGACCATACCATCCTCCTGGCAGCAATACACCGGGCCTTCGGGCGGCGCATACGAATTTTTGCGGAACAGGCGCATGGAAATTTGACGGTAACCTTGATTCAACAGGTGTTCCCGCGCGGCGCGATACAACTCAAGCCTCGCATCCGTCGGACGGCTTCCCGTCCGGTCCAGATGCGTCAGTGGCCGGACGTAAAGTGGATAAAGATAAATTTCCTGCGGCGCGAATTCCAATGCTTCGTCCAGCGATCTTCGCCATGATTGCAGCGTCTGTCCTGCGATGCCGTAAATGAGATCGATATTGAGGCACTTAAAATTTGCCGACACCAGCATCGCCAACGCGCGGCGCACGTCCTCAACATTTTGAGCACGGCCAAGTGCGCGCACTTCTTTCTCAATAAAACTTTGAACGCCGAGACTGACGCGTGTGATTCGCTGTGCTTTGAGAAAAGCGATTCGTTCCTCGTCCACCGTCGCAGGTGACGCTTCAATCGCCTTGGGAATATCGTTCGCAACGGAGAGAAAACGTTCGTTTAAGATCGCGAACAATCGCTCCAGTTCCTTCAATGGCAAAAAAGTTGGCGTGCCGCCGCCCAACGCCAGCCGAGCATAACGGGCCGTAGAACCGAGCGCGTCGGCCACAGCATCCGCCTGGCGCGAAAACGCATCGAGATACGCGGTGAAGAGATTTTGCCCCGGATGCGTCATCGTGAACAGATTGCAAAAGCCGCAGCGCATCTCGCAAAATGGAATGTGCGCATACAGGAAAAGCGCGCTTTTGTCCTCGTCCTCCCACACCCTCGAAAGCGGCCGCGGCGGGTCGAGATGACGGTAGGCCGTCTTGTGCGGATACGCATACGCGTAGCCCTGGAACGGTCCCGCTTCCGCGAGCAACGCACGGAGTGATTGGCTCACGCAACGCCTCCTTCGCTCGCGACGATGGCTTCGCCATACGGCACCGTCCATACATGCGGATGCGCCAATCGATGGCCCGTCCATCCGTCTTCGCCATACGTGGTCCCATGGTCGGAGGTCAAAATGCAAAACGTGGGCCGCCGTTTGGACGCCAGCGCGCGCCTCAGGATAGGAAGTTGGGCATCGATGTAACGCAAAGCTGCCGCATGAGTTTCAATCGTGTCAGGCCCTTCCGTTTTCAGATAAAAATAATTGGGCTGGTGCAGCGCGGAAATGTTGATGAAAAGGAATGTGGGACTCCCCTGCCCTTTGAGCAATTCAGCGGCGAGTTCAAATTGATGGCGGGTGGAATCGCGGTCCGTCACGCCAAACTTCGTTTCCCAATGTGACTCTTCGAACAATCCCGGCAGCACGCGGCTGAGTGGCGTTTGCCGGTTGAAAAATCCGACGCCGCCGATGCAAATCGTCCGCCAACCTTCCGCGCGCAAACCGGTAATAATATCAGGCGCCTCAAAAACTTTTGTTCCCGGGCCGGTCGACTCGCTGCCGGCAAATCGCGCCGCAAACAATCGCGCATGGGTCGGGTCCGGGCGCGCAGGCGTCGGGAGAAAACCCGCGAAGAACGCCTGATGCGCCGCGTAGGTGAAACTCCCGGGCGAATGCCGTTCTTCCCAGCCTTGAGGCAGTAACTGGCTCAGGTTGGGCGTGCGGCCCGCCTCCCATTCTCTTTTAGCGACATCAAATCTCAGCGTATCCAACACGAGTAACAGCACATCGTGCGAACGGCAAAGCTGATTCATGTCCCGGCTCATGCGTGGGGAAGGATTGCAACTTCGACACGAACTGAAAAGTCTCGTTTTCGATTTTGGTATATGCGTGAACGGAGGGGACAACGTTCACTCAATCTTCACCGGCTTCTTATTGCCTGATAGCATGGCTTTTTATAGGCTGCACCCATGCAACAACAAGGAGATTCGCCGCAGCCGCCGCACTCGGATCTCGCATTGTTTATTCAATCGCTTGTGAACGAAGGGCGGGCAGTTGTTCCGGCGCAACCGACGCACAGCGACGACGCCGACGCACTGCCGTTGCTTCGGCAGTTGGATGGTTTTGCGCGCGACGAGTTGGCGCTGGATCTTCCGGCGTTTTCTCCCAACGCGGCGTTGTGGGCGGCGCGATTGTTTCACCAACTCTGCCGATTCGTGGTCTGCCGGGATATTCCCGAGGAAGAAATTAAAACCCTCTGCGACGCGCCCTGCCCCGAGCCACGCGGCCCTGAAGCAGATTGGTCCGCCGACCTGACGTTGCGGCATTTGCCCGATCTCCTGCGACTCGCGCGCCACCTCAGCAATGCCGATCCGCTCGTTGAACAAATCAAGCGCATCGCCGGCAATTGGCCGCTGTCATCCGTTGGCATTGAAGGATTGGAGAACCTGCAAATTGATTTTAAGCATCCCGGATTGCGGCGGTTGTATGCCGATCGCATCGTGGCCGCCGGTGACAAGTCCCGCCTGGGCGATGCGCGCCTGGATGATTTGCTTCGCGCCGACCTGGGCCTTCACCGCGAACTCGCGCCGGCCATCGCCGCACGACCTTTTTGAAACGACTCATGACACCCGCTGAAATCACCGCCCGCCTCGCCACGGAAGTTCTCAACCCGATGAAACGCGATTTCGTCGGTAAGGATGAAATCATTGATCTGCTCGGCATTTGCCTCATCGGTGGCGAAAACCTATTCATTCTCGGCCCGCCGGGCACCGCGAAAACCGCGCTGGTGCATCAACTCGCCGCGCGGCTGGAGGGAAAAACCTTCGACTATCTGCTGACGCGATTCACGGAGCCCAACGAATTATTTGGGCCGTTCGACATCCGCAAATTGCGCGATGGCGAATTGCAGACGAACACGGAAGGCATGCTGCCCGAAGCGTCGCTGGTCTTTCTCGATGAATTGCTCAACGCCAACAGCGCCATTCTCAACTCGCTCCTCGTCGCGCTCAACGAACGCCTGTTCCGCCGCGGAAAGGAAACGCGCCGGCTGGCGGCGCTCATGTTTGTGGGCGCGAGCAATCATTTGCCCGAAGACGATGCGTTGCAGGCGTTGTTCGATCGTTTTCTTTTGCGCGTCCATTGCGAAAATGTTCCGGGCGAACGATTGGCCGACGTGCTCACCGCCGGGTGGAAACTGACTGCGGCCACTCCGGAAAAATCATCGCTGCACTTCGATGAATTGCGCAACGCACAGGCGGCTCTGGCCAATGTGGAACTCGGCGCGGTGCGGCAGGCGTTCGCGGAATTAACGCATCGCATTCGCCACGCGGGTATTCCCGTCAGTGATAGGCGCGCGGTTAAATTGCAGCGCGTGATCGCGGCGAGCGCGTTGTTGTCAGGCCGGATGGAAGCGCGTCTGAGTGATCTTTGGGTGGTGCGACACATTTGGGACGCCGAAGAACAGCAGGAAGTCCTCGCAAGCCTCGTGGACCAGGCGATTTCCAAAGCGCACCCCGCCGACGGCGATCATCCGCGCGCCCGTTCGACGGATGGCCCGGACGCCGAATCGGTCGCGCGCGATCTCGATTCCATCGAAGCCTCTTTGAAAAACGGCGCGTTGCCGGATGTGGAGAAAGCTTATCTGCGCGACCGGCTGGGAATTTTGGAAGGCCGCTGCCAATGGGTGAAAGATTCCGGCAAACGCGAATGGCTCGGAAAACGCGTCGCCGCGTTGTGGCCGCCACTGAAGACACCGTGAACTTTCCGTGGGCCATTTGCATTGCGCGCGAAGACGCCGGATCACTGGCCGCGATTCGGCTCGTTCCCGGAATCGAAGTCAGCGAGGTTGACGGGACAATCTGGCTGCGCGGACAGCGCGGTGACGAAAAACTCGGTGGGAAATTATCTGCCCTGCCCGCCACGGTCCGCTATGAATGGCTGGCTTCCAATCATCTTCGCCGGATCGAGGAACGGATTCCGGGCCAGCGATTTCCGGCCGTGCAATGGCAGAATCTGGACGCGTGGTTGCGAGTCGAAATGCCGACCGCAGCGGTCTCAGCGGAGTTGCCGCGTCCGATTCCGTTGCGCCTCGTTCGTTCGACGGATGAAAAAGATCCGGAGTTGCTGCTGACTCGTCTCGATGATCTGGCGCGCTTTGCCGCGATGGCCGCGCGAGTGCGTTTGCAACCTCTGCAATTCGCAGCGAATGGCAACGGCGACGCGCTCGTGCGCGGTCGTCCTTTGCCGCCGGTGCCGGGCAAACGTTTTGTGATTCACAACGCAGTCGCCGTGCCGGCGGGTTTTTCGTGGGAACCCGCGGTCAGCAGCGAAGTTTTGGCAAGGCGATTTGGCGTTTCCGGCGACGCCCTCATTCTGTGGAACGAGGACGGCACCATCACGCCTTTGCACAGCGAACAATTTGTGGCGCTGTCGCGCAGCGCCATCCGGGCAACGCAGCAAGCTTTGACGGAGGTTGCATGAATCCCGCGCGCCAACACGCCATCGAGTATTTGCGCGCGCCGAAAAGTGGCCTGTGGCATTGGGCGGAAAACGGCGCCGTGTTGGTGTGGCACGATGGAACGACCATCGCCTTCCGCGAGGAAGTGATTCAAATTCTGGAATGGCTCGCGCCGAATGGGTTGCCCTCGTTCGGAGCCATCGTGTTTTTGCTCGCGAGTTGTCGCGGCAAAGTGCCCGCCGTGGACGGGGTTCTAACTTTCTCCGACGCACCCTTGCCGACCGCCATGGGCAAGGACGCCGCGCTGTTGTTGACGGCGCGCAAACAGTTGCAGGCGCAATTCGCCGCCGCGCTGGAACGGCTTCGAAAAATTTCGGAATTGCCTCCCGAATTGAATTCCGGATTGAAGGCGAAATGTGTCCTGGCCGAAGCGGTTTTTGAACCGGCTAAAGTCGAACGGTATGTCGAGGCGGGCAGCGTTCTCCGCGGGATGCGCGAGCTATTGAACGATGCCGATCTACTGGACAATGACCACGCTGCAGCCAGCGGCAAATATATCCGGCAAATTCACATCGTATCGGAAGGACTGAAGATCCACTCGGCCGAGTCGCTGGCCTTGCGCTTGCGAACCGGCCTGGATGCACTGCCGGAGGACACGGACGCCAGTCTGCCGGCGGCGGACCGCGCGCGGCGGTTGATTGAAGAACTCAGCCGTGATCGTGAGTTTGGCGCGGTGGCGCGGGCCGCGCGCGAGTTGATGGCGGCCGTGCGATTGCCGCGCCGGCTGGGTGAACGCGAACAGCTTGCCATTGGCGGGGTCGCGGACATCACCAATCGCGGCCCGCTGGATCGGCTGCTCTTGAGCGAACTTGCGCATGATGACCTCACTCTTTCGGTGCGGGTGGCATTGAATGAAGCGCTTTATCTCCGGCGTGAACCGCCCATGCGCGAACCGCCCGGCACGCTCGCCGTGCTCCTGGATTCCGGCGTGCGCCTCTGGGGCGTTCCGCGCGTCCTCGCCACAGCGGTCGCACTGGCCTTCATTGCGCGCGACAAGCAACACAGCGAAATTCTCGCCTGGCGCGCGCACGGAAAGCAATTGCAGCCGGTGGATTTGCTCTCGCGAAACGGATTAACGCAACACCTAAGCACGCTCGAGCCTAGCGCCCACGCTGGCGATTCGGTTCCGGCGTTTGCCGAAGCGGCGGCGACCAATGCGAGCAGCCAATCGGTGCTCATCACCCATCGCGACGCATTGGCGGATCCGGATTTTCGCCGTGCATTGGCAAATAATCCCACGGCCCCGGCATTTATCGCCACCGTAGAGCGGAACGGGCGGTTCGAGTTGCATGCGATGCCGCTGGCTCATCGCCCGCCCATTTGCGAGGCGGATCTCGATCTTGCGTCCGTGTTTGATGAGCGTGTCGCGGTTGCGCCGATCAAGAAACAAGTGGATCCGAATCTCCCGGCGATTTTTGGCGTCACACCGTTTCCATTCCTGTTGCCTGTGACCGGCAAAATGGATTTTTGGATTAAAGGAACTGACGGGCTCACCTACGCGACCCTTAATGATCGGCGGCTGGTTCGATACGGCAGCCAGCAATCCGGCGCACGTGTGCTGGCGAGTGATTTGCCCGGCGGCAAAACAATTTGGATGGATTGCGACAGCAACGAAGTGCACGCCATAAAAGCCGGCGCGAGCCAGCGACCGGCGCGCTTGTTGTCGCTCTCGTTGCCGCATGGCCAACTGCGCGTCATGGACCTGGTCAGCGGCGCGGAAATCCTGGCGGCGCATCGATATGGAGATGCCGTCGTTATCATTCGCACGAATGAATTGCGCGCCTACTCGTTGAGCGATGGCCGGTTGCTCAGCCAGGTGGTGAATCCTCATCGCTGGGTTCAAGGACGATTTTTCCAGGGCACCAATCATTTCTATTTCGCCGTTTGGGATGGCGAACGGGTGAAGTTCGAGCCGGTGATTCTGCCCAGCCGATATTTGGCGGCCAGCGTGACGGCTGTTTTTGACCGCGCCGGGCGTCCCGGGCCATGGTTGCTTTGCAAAAGCGGTGAAGTGGTTTCCATTGAATCCGGGGAAATCATCAAACTACCGCGCCCCGCAAACGTGCAACTCACTTTCATCCGGCCCCAGATTTCCAGAAACGGACATCAACTTCTGGTGAGGAGCACTCAAAACGATGCGCGACAGAATCGCCTGTATGGATGCTTGATGGATCTCGACGATTTGCCCAAATCCGGCTCCTTCAGCTATACTCATGAGATTCCGGACCGCGCTCCAGCATTTCCGACCTGGAACATTTATCGAGTCATCGAATCCGTTTTGCGGATTCAAAATCAAATCGGCCTGTGCGGGAGAAAAAATCGCTGGCGACAACTGGCGCTGGATCAAAACGGAAAATTGCGCATCATGCCGCTCGCGTTCAGCGGCCATCATCCTCCAGATATATTTGGCCGGTTGACACAGACAAACCACGGCTGCCACCTGCATATTGCGGAGATGGACAATGGCAGCAAAATCTTTCTCGACAGCCGCGGCTTGCTGCACTTCAAGAGCGCCGATCCGAATGCTCCCGAAGTTTCCATTGTGCTGGCGGAAGGCGAAGCGGCGGGCTGGACTTCGGACGGACTGGTTTGCGGTCCTCCGTTTTTCTTCGAAGGCCCTATTAATTCCGATCCCAAGGGCGTGTTCGAGCGCCTTATGAAATTCTTTTCCGTTCTGTGATTTTCCCACTTCAACTGCGACATGACCCGATGCTCGAGGCCGCGCCGGTTGCCTGGTTTCTGCCCGGCGATTCGCCGGCGCGGTGGCTCGACGAATTATCTCGCTGCGGCCTCGCGGGCATGGACACGCGCCTGTTCCTCATCCCCTGCTCGCTGGAAAATCGCTCGCCGTCCGGCATTCTGGTAGTGCCCGCGCGGCCGGAGTCCATTGCAGAATCACCGGTCGGAATGGCATGCCGAGTCATCGACGGCCGTTTGTTTGTGCCGGTGGACGCAGTTTTGCATCCGCCTGTTTCCGAATCGGAATTGCGCCGACTGGCCGGGTTGCCGGTTTCCTTTTATCATCCAGTGTTCGGCTTGAGCGGCTTCGAAGCGGAATCCGTTTTGCGAGTCAGCGATCTGATTGAGATGCCGGAGGAGAACTTCGCCGATTGGAATCACGTGCGCGCCGGCACGCCGGCGTTGCCGAAATTGACCGCAATAGCGCTGATTCAACCACCTTCCATCGAAGACATTTTCGGCGGAGCGGAGGAGGACATCGGCAGCGAACCGTTGATCGACCTGCCCCCGACTCCGGATGAGCCGAAAGAAACGCCGTTGAGCAAAGGCACGCGCGGGCTGCGGCGCCTCTTCGCCAAAGGAATCTCGGAGATCATGAAGCAGGTTCCTCACACGGGGTCTCATCGCACCTGGATCAATGATTTTGAAGATTGGGCAAATCGCCAGTTGCATTCGGTGAGCGGCGAACTGGAACAACTGCGGAATAAGGAATTGCATCGCCTGCTGCACCTGCTCGACAGCGATCCCGAAGCGGGCTTGCGCCAGGCGATCCCAATGAACAGTTTTGCGCATCGCGGCTCCGCCCCGCCCAGCGCGCGGCTCGGCTCGCATTCGCTGCATTTTGATCCCAGCCGGATGGGCGGGCGTCCGGCGGACTTTTGGAATGTGCCGACGAATTTGCAGGAGACGTTGCGCCGGCGCTATCGCGAAATGGCCGATCGCGAAATGCAACTGGGACGGCATCGGCGCGCGGCTTACATTTACGCGGAGTTGCTCGGTGACCTGGTTTCTTCCGCGCACGCCTTCAAACAAGGCCGCCTGTTTCGTGAGGCCGCGTTGCTCTACGACGAGCATCTGAAGAATCCACTCGAAGCGGCGCGCTGCCTCGCCGAGGGCGGGCTGTTGGCGGAAGCGATCGAACGCTTTGAGAAGCTTGGCCGCTGGCTGGACGTGGCTGACTTGCAGGAGCGCGCCGGCAACCAGACCGCGGCTGATGAAGCGATTCGCCGTGTGGTGGATGAACGCCTGCTTCAAGGCGACGTTCTCGGCGCTGCCAAACTGGTTGAAGAACGTCTGCGCCGGCCGGACGAAGCCGTGCAAATGTTGCTCGGCAGCTGGCCGGCGTCGCATCAGGCCGCGAGCTGCATCGGCGCCGCCTTTCAGTCGCTGGGGCGGTTGGGTAAACACGACGCGACCTTGGAACGGCTCGCGCAGTTCCGACGCGAATCCGTGCCCGATGCCCTGGCGCTGCCGTTGGTGTCCACTTTGAGCGTGACGGCGCGCGATTATCCGCACGAAGGCGTGCGGCACTACGCCGCAGATTTTTCTCGCGTGCTGATCGCCCGACAGCTTCAGCAAACTGGTTTGCCGAGCGAGGGAACCGGACGTTTGCTTGAATATCTCGTTCGGCTGGCTCCGCAGGACCGCTTGCTTTCGCGCGATGCGAATCGCTACCTCGCCGACCGCCGCAGCACGGAATTGCGAGCGCGCCGGGTCACTCCGCCGCCATTGCCCGGAAACAAACCGGTCGTGGTCCATCACTTCGCACTGCCGCTGCAAATTCGCTGGCTGCACCTGCGCAGCGAGCGACAATGGTTTTTCGCGCTGGGCGTCACGCCCAAACGAGTCACGCTTTTGCGCGGAGTTTGGGAGGGCCAATTTCAAAGTCTCTCGTGGGATTGCCCGGCGGAAGTGGTTCGGGAAGGATTTATTTTTGAGCCTACTTGCGAGCAAGGAAAAGCCGTCGCGCTCGCGCGCCCCAACAGACCGCCGCTGGAGCAAAAACGTTTTCCGGCTTCCGATCTTTTTTTCAACCAGGAATGCCTCGCCGGGACGCCCTCGTGGCTCCCCACGCAGGGATTCCCGTTCGCCATGGGAGAGAATGTGGTGTGGTCTATCCATGTGGCGAACGATCGCGCCATTTTATCATGCCATGACCAGTCGGCAGGCAGGCTCCAGCGAACGCTCGACATTACCGACGATCTTCTGGGCGATGCCGTTCGCACGGAAGAGACGCGCCTCTGCCTGACGACGATCGAAAACACCGTCGCCGTCGCATTGGGAAATCGGCTCGTGCTGACGCGCGGCGATGGCGGAGTGACGCGGGTGGAATTGCCCGGACAAGTTACGCGCCTGCAAGGGACGATCCCCAACACCCGCCGCGGCGTCGCGGTCATGCTGCATCAAGGCGCGGTAATGTATTGGGTAGGCGCGGACGCCTGCATCGATTTGGATCGGGATATGGCGTCGCCCCTGGGCGCGTTTGTTTCCGGGGGTCCGTTGGTGCTGGCGTCCGGTTCTCAAATCGTGCTGCTGGACGTGGATTCGCGCGGGGTTCAAAGTGTCACGCGCATTGAACTAACCAGTTCGAAGATCGTGGGAGTCACTGCCACAGCGAACCCTGGTGAATTCGGGGTATTGAATGAACGCGGAGAAATGACGGTTTGCAAAAGCAGTCGTTGAAAGCCAGTCAACGCTGTTCCGAATTTCCTGCGATCCGGTAACCGCCAAAATCCTGCTAGAACTTCCAACGAAAAGACAGCAGCAGCGCGTGGGTAAACATCGCGTCGGTCCTGAAAGTCACACCCCTCGAAGACCAGGTATGGTCGGTGGAACTCATGAATTTGTAGGCCAACCCGATATCCGCGTGCTCAGACAATGTCCACCGCACACCGGCAAATCCCTGATAGCCGAAAGTGATGTCGGTGTCATTGACGCCGCCCAACGGAGTCTGCATATCCGCCACCGCTGCGATGCCACCCACGCCGCCGCCAATATAGGGTTTGATTTTATCCCCAACCGGAATGGTATAGACGAGGTTTACCATCATCGGAATCTGGTAGATATCCGCGCGGCCAGCGTACGAAGAAACGGCGACGCCTCCGATTTTATCAACCGAGTTTACCGTGACGCCGGTTTCAAATTCCGCGGCCAGCGGCTGGGAAAATTGCCAGCCAAATTCTCCATCGAACCGCTCACCAGGATTTAACTGAATGGTATTGCCCCCTTTGATGTTCAGGTCCTGAACCACAGAGACACCGGCATCGAGGTTTAAATAATAGGGATGATCCTGGGCGCAGGCATTCGCCGCGAGCGATGCGGCGCCCAAGGTGAGCACCACACGAGTTGTTTTGTTCATAATCAAGGAGTGGTCCCCGTCAGACTGCCGTCGGAGATTTGGAGGGTGCTCAAGTCGGATCCGATCAAGCCAAGCGCAGTCAAACCAGTCGCTCCGTTCGAGATTTGCAATGGCACAGAAGCATCGGTAAACACCGCGTCAATTGCCGCCCCATTCGCAGTGCCTTGCGAGTTCGCGAACACGTTGGAGGCGGGAACTTTCTTGGCCAGATTGATCGACCCATCCGCAGCTAGGCAACCATTGGCAGCCCCGCAACTGAAGGTTGTTTTCCCTGCTGCATCGCCAATGACACCGCCGGAAACAACAGCGGCAGTCGCGGAAAATGCGGATGTCACCTTGATGTTTCCGAGGATGCCGGCTCGGGATGAATCAAGCCCGGAAACTGCTGCGCCCTTCACCGCAATCCGACCCGTCAGTTGGCCATTGATAGTCAGGTTTCCGAAGATATTTCCCAACGCGATGATTTCGCCGCTGTCATTACCTTTAATCGTGATGCCGCCGAAGCGCGTGAGTTTTCCGTTCTTCGTGATCGCGTTGCCCTCAGAATCAGTGAGGACGGCGCCAATATTTCCTTGAGCAGCAATGACTCCGCTGAGGGCACCGCCAGTCGTAATCGAGCTGATCAGATCCCCGCGGCTAATGATCTGGCCGGTGATGGCGAGTTTGGAGGATATGGTCGTGATCCCGACGACCTTGCCGTTCTTGATAATTAACTGGCCGAGGTCCGCGTTCACCGCAGTTTCGGCCCCGGTGATCGGATCGATTCGGATGCCGGTGGTCTGGATGGTTCCCGTGATGCCGCCCTTGACCACGTTGATATTACCAATGATGTTCGGTGCGGTCACATTGCCGAGACCCGCCAAACCGCGCACCGTCACGTCGCCAAGCGATCCTGTGCTCGTGAGATTTGCGAGTGAGAAGACGGTGTCGAGCGAACCCCCGTCGCCAAACAAATTGACGCTTTGCACCGCGGGAATCCCATTTCCCGTAGCGGCCGGCTGCACCTGAACGATAGCGGTCATCGGCGCGCCATCCGCAATCTGGTCCGTCAAGGTCATCACGTATTCGAGATTCGAATTCGGGTTCGATTGCGCATAGAGCCGCACCGAATGATTTTCGTTGAACGGCACCCGGAAAGCGTCAACTGCCGCAGGAATCGTGGGCTTGCTGCCCAGCAGATTCCAGAGCACCTGCGACGATTTTCCTGTCGAAACGAGATCGCCCAGAATGTTCACCGGTTTGCCGATCACTGTGGTCAGGACTGCAAATGCGATGCCTTCGATGCCGGCGACATCGACCACGCCAATTGGCAATCTTCCACTGACTTCTACCCCGGTGATATTATCCAGCGGAAGACTGACGCCGCTGTGAGTGCGTCCGGCGAGTCCGAAAAAGTTCAATTCCGCGGATGAGACGGTGGTAAGAATGTCACCGGACACCGCGATGTTGCTGACCCCGGTTTGGCCGTTGGAGAACACCAGCGCGAGATTGAACTTCGCGTTCGAGCTGTAGCTCGCCAGCACGAGATCGAAGGAGTGCGGAACGACGGTGCCGTTGTTCGTGATTTCAATCGCGAGTTGCGGATCGCCAGCCGCGCTTGAATCGTAGATAAGCGTGAACTGAATGGTGTTCGAAAGGATTCCGCCCGCCACCGGGATCGCTTGAACCTGGCGTTCGATTCCGCCTTCGATCACTTGCAATACTTTGTTGCCGTATCCAGCTTGGACCGTGATGAAGTTCACATCGCCGGCCACCACCTTGCCCGGGGCCCCGCCACTAATCGCCAGTGAATTCAAAAGACCCGTCACGTTGAGCAACCCGGCGAAGTCGCCGCCCACGGTCATGGTGTCAATCGAACCCGCGTTCAAAATTCCCGTGCTCGTGAATGCGCCGCCGATGGTCGCGGTGGTGATGTCACCGGCATCGTTCAGCAGGCCGGTGAAATTACCCACCACGCTCAGCGTCGCGGTTTGGAAATTGAGCAGCGTGAGATTTTGGGCGCCGAAATCACCAGCGAAGTTCAGAGACGCGCTGTTCGCGCCCGGGCCGCCGTCAATCGTGGTCACGGTCGTGTTGGTCATGTCGTTGACCGTGAAGGTGTCGTCGCCTGAGCCGAGCGTGATGTTCAACGCTGCGAGTCCGCTATAGGTAATTCCGCTGGCCATTCCCAAGCCAGTAATGGTGGTCGGAGTCAACACACCGGAATTTCCAGCCACGTCGCCACTGTTATCCACGTTCAACGTGTCACTTCCATTGCCGACAATTACCAGCACACCGAAGATGTCATTTACCATTCCACCGGTCGCTGGTGCGAGACTGCCAACGTTAATTACATTGCTGCCGGCGCCCGAGTTCAATGTGGTGGTAGTCGCGGAATTGGTGCTTTGAATATTGAACGTGTCGTCGCCCGAACCGAGATTAATATTCAGGCTTTCAACGCCAAGATAATTCACTTCGGTTCCCAAACCGAGGCCGGTCAATCGCGTCGAAGTCAGCAAGCCGGTATTGGCAGCGGTATCGCCCGTATCGTCCACATTAATAACATCGCTGCCGCCGCTGCCATCGATGTTCAACTGGCCGGCAATTGAATTCACGTTGCCGCCCGCTGCCGGAGTCAGGCTGCCGAGATTGAACGTGTCGTTGCCAGCGCCACCATCGAGATTGGTGACACCAGTGGTGCCTTGCACGTTGAACGTGTCATTTCCGTTATTGCCGTTGATGTTGGCCGTAACGGACGGCGTGTTCACGATGGTGAGCGTGTCGTTGCCCGAGCCCAGACCGAGGTTCAATACCGAAATTCCGCCGAACGTAATTCCGCCGTTGCCCATTCCGAGGCCGGTGAGTGTGTTCGAGGTCAACGTGCCGACTTTATCCAGAACACTGCCGGTATCGTCGATGTTCAAAACGTCGTTTCCATTTCCAACAATTGTGACCGCGCCTTGAATCCCATCCACGATCCCGCCGTTCACCGGAGCGGTGCTGCCAACGTTGATCGTGTTTATGCCCGTGCCGGTATTGAGCGTGGTCGCCGCGCTCGTGCTGCGAACGTTGAACGTGTCGTTGCCGGAAATGCCGTTGACGATCAGAACATCCAGGTCGCTGTAGCTCACCGGCGAGCCAACACCGCCCACAGAATTATTCGTAATAACCCAGAAATCATTCCCGACCGAACCGTTCAGCGTCAGCGAGTCGGTGCCGCCACCGCCGATAATCATTGGGGTGGCCGCGAGCGGCGTATTGACCGTGAAGCTGTCGTCGCCGGCGCCGCCGTTTAGCGTGGCAGGCGAACTGAGGGCGTTGATGGTGAAGGTGTCGTTGCCGGCATCGCCATTGGCTGACAATACACTGCCGCCGCTGCTGCCATTGACGGTAAAGGTATCGTTGTCGTCACCTCCGCTCAGATTCATGCCGCCGCTGTTGCCATTGACCGTGAAGGTGTCGTTGCCCGCGTCACCAGTCGCCACCAACGGGCTGCTGTTGCCGTTGATCGTGAACGTGTCATCACCAGCTCCGCCGTCGAGATAAAGTGGCGCGCTGCTGCTGTTGACTGTGAAGGTGTCGCTGCCTGAGGCACCGTTAATGTAGGTCGGGATGCTGGTGCCGTTCACCGTGAAGGTGTTCGTGCCGCCCGTGCCATTAACGGTCAGGGTCTCGATCGTGGCGTAGCTGATCGTGGCGCCAGCGCCATCAATGGTGAAGCCGGTGATGACGAAATTATTTCCGCCGGGCTCGCCATTCAGCGTGAGCGTATCGCCAAAGAAGGTGTTGGAATCGCCAACGATCGCAAGCGGAGCCTGCAACGGATCATCGTTGATGATGAAATGGTCGTTGCCCGCGCCGCCGTAGATGGTGGTTTGCGCGCCGGTGGCGTTGCCGTTGATCGTGATGGTGTCGTCCCCAGCGCCGGCCTTGATATTGAGGTTATCAACGGTGCTGTCGTAATAGATGATGCCGTTGGCGCCCATGGAACTGCTCCAGAGCGAAGTCGAGTTGAGGATGAACGAGGTATTCGCGGTGGCGCCGGAGTCGTCCACGTAAGCAGTGTCGGTGCCTTCATCGCCTTCGATGGTGAGCGGCGCCTGGATAGTGGAGAGATGGCCGGGAATATAGCTCTGGCCCATCCAACCGATGTAGAACGTGTCGTTGAAGGAGGTCGGCACCGCGCCGCCAGTCAAATCAGGCAAGGTCACATCCGGAGGAACGGTGGGCAAGGTCGGCAGCGAACCATCACCGACCAACGTCGTCGGCACCGTCACGTTCAAGACGTAGAACACATCATCACCGCCGAGACCGGACACGATCAATTCTTCGATATTGGTGAAGGTGACGTTGACGCCGGCGCCGGTGACATGGTTGCCGTCAATGGTGATAATGTCGTTCAACACGGTGCCGAAGATAAAGACACGGTCGTGCCCCTCACCGCCGTCAACGTTCACCGCGCCGTTGTTGCGATAGGAATAAATCGTGTTGCCAGCCGGACCGGAGGCACCCGGATCAACGTTCGATGTATTCTCGTGGAGAGAAGCGAAGATGTAGAAGGTGTCGTCACCATCGTCGCCGTTCAGATTCAACACGGAAGAGTTGCCGAACACGTAGATGTTATCGTTTCCATCGCCGGCATTCACGGTCATCATCGCATGCGTATCGATAATCGTGATGATATCGTCGCCGCCATTTCCGTAGAGAATAACCACCGGAGTAGTGGAGGAACTGGTGATCGTGTCCACCACCGCGAAGACGTCACCGCTTTGGCTCAGTGAAATGTTGATGCTGGTGACGCCCGTGAAATTGATGACCAACGGATCAAAGAACGTCAAACTATCGGCGCGCAGCGTCCCGGTCTCGGGCGTCTCGCTGCCGCTGTCGTCGACGTTCATCACGTCATTTCCGCTGCCGGTATAATTGATGGTTCCCTGCACGAAATCCATGACTCCGGTGCCGTTGTTGAAAACGAGACTGCCGACGTTAAATAGATTCGGACCGGCGCCCGCGTTGATGTTGGTAGTTCCGCCGACCGCGAGGACGTTGATGGTATCGGCGCCGGAACCCGTGCTGATGTTCGTGACACCGCTGCGACCGGAAATCGTCAAGGTATTGCCGCCGTTGCCAAGGTTCAGATTCATCGTTTCGATGCCCGAATAGTTCATCGAGCCGCCCGAACCGAAGAAGCCCGTCAAGGTCGTGGAACCGAGCACGCCGGAGTTTGGCGTGTTATCCGCGGTGTCATTCAAATTCAACGTATCCGTGCCGCCGCCATTCACGCTCAGCACCGCTTGAATGCTGTTCATTGTGGGAACGTTCACAGTGTTGGCGCCAGTGCCGGTATTGACCGTCAACCCATTGGTCAGCGAGTTGAGGTTGAAGATGTCGGTGCCGCTGCCGCCATTGATCACAATCGCCGCGCTCGGTGACGTCACGTTGACTGTGTCGTTCCCGCCGAAGGTGTTGAGCGTGATGTTTTCGACTCCGGTGTAGTTCACCGATTCGGAAGCGCGCGTGATGGAGTTGCTGGTCACGGTCAGCGTATCCGCGTTGTTGGTGCCATTGACGATCAAAGAATCGGTGCCGCTCGTGCCCGAGTCGTTCACATTCACCGTGTAGTTCCCACTGCCGACGAAATTGATTTTGTAGATGTCGTCGCCGCCTTTGCCATCGATCAGCAGCGGTGAACTTCCGGACCAGCTATTGACGGTGATGATGTTGGCGCTGGGTCCGCCGTAGAGTTGCAGGGTCGGAATGCTTTGCAGTGTCACCACTCCACCGTTTGAGCCGGTAATGACGTTGCCATTCAAAGTCAGGTTCGCATCCAACGTGACCGAAGCCGTGGCGTTCGGATTTCCGTTCCCGTTGAGCGTGGTCAAACCGGAGAAATTCGTCACCGTGAAACTCGCTGTGCCGGTGCTCGGCGTCGTGAGTTTTACCGTGAAATTGGTGCCGACCAGGTTGGTGGTATAGCTGCCACCGGCGTCGGAATAAGTGAGCGTGTAATTGTAGCCCGAGCCGGCGGCCGCATCCGTCAACGTGTACGTGTTGTAGTAGAAGAAGACCGGGTTCCCGGCTGAATCAATGGATTGATAACCCTGGATGATATTCACCATCGCGGGATCATAAACCACGTTGTTGCCACGGCCGCCGATGAAGGTGCTCGCCCCGGTGCCGGCGTGGAAAACCACTCCTCCAATTCCACCGACGACCGTATCCTTGCCAGTGCTGCCGAAAATGGTGGCGAGGCCGCCACCAGTCGAGATCTGGTTCGTTCCCTTACCCAAATGAATGTTAACCGATTGCGTGACGCCCGAGTCAATGAAGATGCTCGTATTGCTGCTGCCGCTGTTGGTGACAACGATCTGCTGCACGTTGTTGTATTGAACCACACCCTGTGGCGCGCCGGTAATGACCGTGCCATCGGGCAATTTCGGATCTCCGGAATACACGCCGGGCGCCGCGACCCAGATATTGCTGCCGCCAGCGTTGTAGATCTGGTAGCTCTCGTCGGCCAACTGCGGAACATTACGGAAATCATCCGCGTCCTGACCAAGGTTGAGATACAGCACATTGATGCCGTTGACATTCTCCACGCGACCAAGCGCGGGAGGCGGGACCGGGATGGCGGCGAGGCTGCCGAGATGAATGTGGACCGTGCCGCCAATAGAGAAGAGGCCGAAGTCCACCGAGACATACACCGAAATATCCACCGACGTGCCGTTGATTTCGACGTCGGCGCCGATGCTCGCAAAGTTAAATCCGAACGCCGTGACTCCACCGCCCACGTGCAACAGGAAGGTGTGATTGATCAAAATATTCTGACCGTTGGGGTTGTTCGGACCCTTGGGATCGAAATAGAAGGTTCCAGCATTCACCACGCTCTGGCTGGCAAACATCAAATCCAACTCGCCGTGAATGTTGAAATCGCTCGATCCTAGCCTGACGCCCGCATGTCCGTAGAACCAGTAATTTCCCGTTGAATCGAAATAGAAGCCCACGTTAAAGGTAGTGAAGCCGAAGAAGTTGAAATTGAGCGAGCCGGATACAACAAAATGGTGATTTCCATCGATCGTGATCATCAGGTTTCCGTCCAACTTGAACCCGAGAACATATACCGTGGCGTCCGTGCCGACCCCACCATTACCGGTGACGTTAAGAATGAACGCAGTATTAGGCGCAACGCCGAAATTTTCGTGACTCCCACTCGTGTTTATCTGCAGCTGGAACTTCGCATCAATCTGAACCACGCCGTTGAGGAAGTTAGCCACGGAACCGCTGTTCAAGCCAATGGTCGCATTGATTTCAACACCATCACTGTAAATGCCCATCGCAAAATTCAAGCTGAAGGTCACTCCAAAGATGCTGGCGACGCCCTTCAGTTGCATGGTCACTTGCGTCCCCGTGACGGTCAGGTCGAAGCTGGCCGAAATATTGATGATACTGACGAGCGAGATGCTCCCGCTGCCGGCGACGCGGAAGTATGGGCCCTGGGGAAGATCCACTTCCAAATCATTGATTTTCGAAATTGCCGCCGACGTGGTGTTGATTTCCAGACCAAACACCACGTTGGAATTGAACACGAATTGACTGCCGCCACTGCCGACAGAGATGGTGAGGTCCATCTTGGCTGCAATGCCATCCGAATTGATGAGCAATGCTCCGTCAGTGATCTGGAACGTGAAGAGAGTCTGGCCGGCCACGTTCAGCGTAAGGTTACCAGCGCCGGAGATTGCCAAACCTTGCGAGCTGATGGTCATCGTGAAACTGCATTGCAGGTCGAAGCCGGTGTCTGAGGTGCCGATGATGACGAAAGCATCCGGAACGGTTACCACAAAGTAAGGTCCTGCGGGTAAACCATTCGCAGCGGCAGCAATATTTACGGTGCCAATCGAAACCTGACGACCGGTGGTGTTGACCGTGAGCGTGAACGTGCCGCCCATGCTGAATCCGTAAGATGAATTGTTGCTGCTGTTCGGCCCATTGAAATTCACGTTGGACACGCTCAACTGAAGCGCAATGCCGTCGGGAGCAATCAGGAATGCGCCGCTGGCCTGCAACGAGAAAAGTGAAGTTCCGCCCGCCGTGATGCCGAGTTGAACGCTCGTGCTGACCGCAAGTCCCGTATCGCTGATGGCGAGGTAGAAATCGCCCTTTAGATAAAAATTATTGTCCGCTGTCCCAAAGTCGAGAGTTCCGTTCGCGTGAACCTCAACATAGTTCGAAGCGGTTGTGCTGTCATTCGGGCCCGCCGTAATATGAACGGTGCCGGCATCCTGGGGCAGTCCGGTCGTATTCAGTTCCAAATCGAACGAACCCGTAAAGGAGAAACCGTTGCCGTCCAGCGGGCTTCCCTCGGTCACGGTCAGCGTCAAATCGCCGGCAACTCCGGCTTTATTGGCGTAGACCAGGAGCACGCCTTGAGCGTTCATTGTCAGCAAGGTTGCGTTGTCGGCAGTAGCCGTTAGTACACCGCTGACGGCGATCGTTGTTTCGCCAGATTGGGTATCGAGGCTGGCGAAAATGCTGCCTTTGATCACGAAGCCGAAGCCACCGACGCCTAACGCCAGCGTGCCGCTGCCGACGACTGAATACGTATCCGCTGTGATCTTGATGGGATCTCCGAGGCTATCTTTGAGCGGGACTCCGCCAATGCTGGTAACATCCGCATTTGTGCTGTTGATCGCCAGTTGGAAGGTCGCCGTGAGGACTATGCCATTGCCAAAATCGTCCGGCGTTGCAGAAGTACCGGTATCCAAACTGAGGAAAGCAACCACGCCGTCACTGTCTATCTGGAGCGCGCCGGTGACTTCGATGCTTCCGAATTGTTCCAAGGTGGGAATAGTCCCCTTCATATCAATAATGAGGGACAGGAGTGCACCAGAAGGACCGTCGCTGAATTCAAAGCGGAAGAAGCCGGTCAAGGAAAGCGGGGCTTGCGCGCCGCCAAAATCGATTCCCAATGAGCCCGTGCCGGTGATCACAAGGTAAGGTCCGGCCGCACCGGTCGATGCGAAAGTACCGTCGGCTTGCAACAGGCCTTGTGGCGGTCCGCGAGGGATGGTCAAGGTCGTGACCATTGTGCTCGTTCCGGGAATGGTCACTGGCGGCAGACCCGAGGGAACGCTATACGTCACGTCCTTGGAGGTCGTGTTCATGACGAGCATAAACGACCCTTGCAGCGTAAAACCGGTGTCGAACGTGGGACTGGGTCCTGTCTGCAAATTCAGCGACAGCGCCGCGGCAACTCCGTCGCTGTTGATGACAAACAAACCGTAGCCCGAGAAATTAAGGGTCGACGCGCCGGAGGGACCCACGACCAGCGAATCGATGTTCGCAAACATTGAGACCCCGCTCGCGGTAATGCGCAGGTCGAAATCGCCCGACATCGTGAATACCGTATTACCGTTGATCTTGTAATCGACGTTCGCGAATGTTCCCGGCGCGGTGCCCGCAACGGTGAGATCAAAGATCGTATCACCGGAAATATCAAACCTGGTCGCCGCATCCGGATTATGCGGATCACTTGGGCTCGGCAGATAAACCGTTTGTGGCGCGCCGGTCGTGTTCAATTGGAACGTCGCCGCCCCGTCAATGTGCAGCCCGACTGATTCCAGCTTGGCGATTCCCGACGCCGTCGAAACCGTCAACGCGCCGTAAAGTTTCAATGTGCTCGGGTCGCTGGGGTTGAATGCACTGTAATCCACCACCACTTCGCCACTGGCCTGGGCGACATCGCCGAGGTAGGTCACATTCAACGTGCCGCTCAGGTCAATCTTCGCAAATTGATTTGTCACGGTCAGCGTGACCGAACCAGTCAAACTCAGGGTCAGCGTGCCGAACGCGGAGAATTGCGCGACGCCATCGAAGCTGATGTAGAATCCATCGACCTGGGCTGGCGGCGTGAATTCTGTGGCGGTGTAAGTGGCCCCGGTCGCAGTTGTCGACGTGGTAGTGGTCGTCGTAACGGCCGCCGGCGGAGTGGTCAACGGATGACCTTGCGAGTCGGTGAAACCAAAACTCAAGGTGCCACCATAGGATTCGACCGGCGTATTAGCTGGTTCATCGAAGAGGAAAGTCAATTGCGCCGTCGTTTGGCCGCCCGCGACGGTAAGTCCGATATAGGCGTAAGCTTTAAAATTCACCGAATCACCCAGAGTGGCGGTGCCGGTCAGAAGAATGGCGACATGGTTCGGGCTGGAAGGATCAATCCCAATGGCAATCGTTCCTTCAATCTTGAATGCGTCCTGCGAAAGATACGCGTCGTAGAGCGTGACGCCGGCGCGAATGACGAGCGGCTGATTGTAGGCCGCCGTGTTGTCGTTACCGGTGCCGTTTTGAACCGCGAGGACTTGAGTGACAGTCTGCTGCTGGAGACGCGCCTGCCATTGAGCCACTGAAATGGTGGCCGGCGAGCCATAGGCCGCGTTGCGCAAATCGAACGGCGAACTCGGCGCGGGCAGCGTCAGGTCAAAATCCACGCCGGCTTCGAATCCGCCAATGGCGATGCCGGAAATCGGATCGAGGATCAGCGGGAATTCCGCTTTGAGGAACAGCGTCAGCGGTCCGAGTTGCGAAAAGCCCAGATAAATTTGCACGCCGCCGACACCCGGGATTTCGGCTCCCCCCGAAACGCCAACGTAGACTACAGATTGGACGACGTTCTCATCGCCGCCGGCCACCACATCGCCGGTGGTCGGATCGGTGACCACATGGTTAGCAACGTCCACGATCTGGTTGCTAGCGTTCAAACTGATGATGCCGAAAACGAACGAGGCGTTGATTTGCAGTCCGAACAGATTGCCCGTGATGCCGCCGCTGAAGCTTCCAATGCTGGTGATCGGGAAATCGCCGGCTTCCAACTTCCCGAAATCAATCACGGCATCGGTGATGGAACCACTCACCGTTACGCTGCCGGGCAGGCCTTGAATTGAATTGATGCTCGCTGACAGGACCAAAATGAAGTTTTCGGGATGATTGGTAAAATCAGTCCAGGAGATGGAGAGTTTTTGAATCTGGAAACCAAGCCAACTCGGCAAATGAAGCTGCGTAGCGGTGGCGCTGAACGAAACGGTGAAGTTATCGTCGGCATGAAATGCCGCCGCACCGCCGGAGTTGAGGATCGAAAAATTGCTCGCGCTGCCGGTAAACGAGAGTGCACCGACGGCCAGCGTCGCCGAAGCCGAACCAACGGTCAAATAGGCCTGGCCGTCATCCGGCGCGGTGTTGATAGCGATGCCCTCCGCGTGGATGCTGACGTAAGATCCGAACTGGAAGTCCAACGTCCCGGCAGTGATGGTTGTTTCACCAAAATGATCGGGCGCCAGATTAAATGAGATAGAGAGGTCGGTCCCGCTAAATTCCGCGCTTCCCACCGCAATCTTCAAGCTGCCGGCCGCCAAGGTAATGGACCCGTTGGCAGCGAACGAGGCATTGCCGCCGTCAAAGGTGACCCCGAAGTCCGTCAGCGTAATGGACGGATCGGTAATCGTCAGAATCGAGCCGAGCTTGATATCGCCGCTGTAACTGACAGTGAAGCTATCGAAATGGAATCCGTCCTTATAAATGGTCAGATTGGTCAGGTTGCCGCTCAACCCCAACGAACTGAAATCCACCGTGCCGCTTCCGATTTCAACCAACTGCTGATGCGGATCATTGTTGGACGGATCGTAAGTGATAATCACGCCACTCGCATCCGCAGTAAAGATGGACCCAACCGCCAAATGAAATTCTTCGAGAGTGATGCTGAAGGCGAACGTGCGGAGGTTGAAGGTTCCCTGGAAGCCCAGTCCGTCACCACCAGTTGTCGGAGAAACCGTCGCGGTAAAGATCGAGTTGCCCGGGAACAACGAAGCCGAGGCAGCGGTGATGGAAACGGTCGGATCGTGAACCGTGCCGTCACCGTCCACTACACCTGTGATTTCACCGGTCGCTTTATTGATCGTCAGGTTGGTGACCGCGATCGATGGGGTATCAATCTCAACCACCGGACCGAGGGTGAATTTGCCGTTTACGGTGAGCGAGGCGTTCAGGATGCTGAAGCTGGCCGCGTCGAACTTCAGGGAAACCGACCCGGTCGCGGTCAAATACGGGCTGTCAGCGGACCCAAGTTTGAAGGTCACGTCGGAGGCGCCATCAAAAGCGGTCTTCCCGGCATCGATGGTCACCGCGGTCGCCGTCTTGGTAAACGAGAAGCTGCCATTGATGTGAATGAAGTCCGTAAAGTCCACATTCACCGTGGCGGCAACTTTCAGGAGTGAACCGGCATAATCAAAGTCCTGGGAAGTGGAGGCACCGGTTGGAACGTTCAGCTTCCCGTCCGGCAATTGAGTGAAATCGATGACATGAGTTCCATCGTAGCTGCTGTTAACTTCGACCGAGATATTCGTGGCGCTCAAGTCAACTCCGGTCGGAAGTCCAACTCCGCCCAGAGTGTCAGCGGTGACCTTCAACGCGTAGTAATAATCCGTCTGCGTCGAGTTCGTTGGCTTCATTAAAACGAGTGCCAAATTGGCCCCAGTGATGCTGAGCCCGGTAGCACCGGAGTTGGTGGCCGGACCGTTCAACCCGGCGAACACCGTGACGCCCGTCGCACCGATCGTCAGGACCGAGACCGACTTGGTGGCGGTGTTCGTCCCGTCCGTGATGGTGACGGTCGTCGCTGAATTCGGATCGTAGGTCAGACTCGCGCTATCGGCATGGACGAAGACGAAGGACGAAACCGAGAAGTCGGTCGAGCCAAGAGTCAGGGAGAATGTCTTGCCGGGCAGGAAGAACGTTCCATCGACTCCGGTGATCGTAGAGTTGACGGCGGTGCCCAAGTTGAGGCTGGCCGAATCGGCGTGGACGGACACCGAGCCGCTGAATTGTCCGTTCGAGTAAGCCGCGCTGAAAGTGAGCGAAACGCCGGTCAGGGAGAGGACACCACCGAGGGAAAGATTTCCGAAATTGAGGGTAACAGAGCCCGAAACGGAACCATTCTGATACAACGCAAGCTCTGCGCTGATGCTCTGAGTTAAGTCTGCAGGATCATTGGAAGCGTGAGAAACAACTGTATTTACAGCGGATTGTGAAGCGGGGGGCCCATTCGCACTGGTCAGTGTTTTCGTCAACTGCTGCGTCATGACATTGCCGGAAGTGGCAATCGCCCCCGCCGGATTGGTCGCGACGGAAGCGGAAATTGTGTGGGAAGCGGATGCCGTGGAAGTGGTCGTTTGCACCTTTGCCTGGGTGGAAACAGCGGCCGATTTCTGGCTGGTTTCCACCGGAGCTTTGGCTTCCGGCGCCGTCACCGTTTGGGTGGGCTGAACCGACTGTTGAGCCTCCTTTTTTACAGCCGTATGATCGGCTGCGGCGACGGATGAAACCGCCTCGCCGGTGATTCCTTCAAAGATGTTTTCTACCTGATTGTAGGCCCCGTCGTTGGTTGTCGCTAACCAGGCACTGCTATGCTCAATAGCAACCGGCGCATGGTGAAGGTGGGTATGAGCAGCACTGCCAAGAACGGCTCCGGCTGCCAGAGCATCTGCAGAAAGCATGACGCGAGACTCGAGGGATTCGAGTTCAAAGTCGTTCCGCGACTGTTTTACGTCATTAGCCAAAGAAATTGCCTTCAGATTCCGAATTGACTGGCGCCTTTTTTGCAACTTCCTCAGCTTCAAGTCAACACATACTTACAAAAACCCACGAGAAATTATACGGACCCGCTCAAATTGTCTCTCCAGCAAAGGACAACGCTTCATCCAACCAAAGATCGGAACGCAGCACGCCACGGCGCTGCTTGAACGCCATGGTCTGTGCTTTTTTCTGGGCCAGACCAAAGGCAGCTTTGGCAATTCGCGCCTTCCCTGCCGTTCCGCGGCGGACGATTTTGCCCAAAGGCTTTTGGGCGACCGAGGGCAAATAACGCCGGATCAACTCGTCCTCGACGCTGACAAAAACCTGGGCACTGCCGGGGTCACCCTGCCGGCCCGCGCGGCCAAAAAGCTGCCGGTCCACGCGACCGGATTCGTGACATTCTGTCGCTATCACATGAAGGCCCCCCAACTTCGCCACACCGTGCCCAAGTTTGATGTCCGTGCCGCGTCCGGCCATGTTGGTCGCGATGGTGATTCTCCCCTGCTCTCCCGCCAGGGCGATGATCTCCGCTTCCTCCCGGAGGCGTGAGGCGTTGAGCAATTTGGCTTCGAGTCCGCGCTCAACCAATGCCAGAAAAAGCTTCTCGCTGGCTAGCACGCTGCGGGTTCCGATCAGCACCGGTCGACCGGTCGCGTGGATGCGCTCAATCTCCGCCGCGACCGCCTGCCACTTGTCCTTTTCGTCCGTAAAAACACGCTCCGGCCATTGCTCGCGAATGCAGGGGCGATTGGTCGGAATTGAAATCACCGGCAGCCCGTAAACCTGCCACAATTCCCCCGCCGCCTCGCGCGCGGTACCGGTCATGCCGGACAGCTTGTGGAAGCAGCGAAAAAATCGTTGAAAACTCAACCGCGCGACTGTCTCGGTCGGGTCGGAAATCGGCAAACCTTCCTTGGCTTCGACGGCCTGATGCATCCCCTCACGCCAATGCCGCTGCGGCATGGGACGGCCGGTGAACTCGTCCACAATCACCAACTTGTCATTCTCGACGATGTATTGCTTGTCGCGATGGTAAAATTCGCGCGCCAACAGCGCCTGAACCACCAATTCCAGCCGGCGGTCATGCCCACGCCACAAGCCCGGTAGGTGAACGGCCGCGTCCACCAGTTTCGCCATTCCGCGCTTGGTTAGCTCAATTTCCTTGTAGCGTGAGTTCGTTTTATAATCAGTCTGAGGATCAAGGTTAACGATAAGCTCCTGCGCCAGCCGAGTGGCTTCGCGGAGGGATTCGTTGGGGCGCGGCGCAGCGATAATGAGCGGCGTGACGGCTTCATCAATCAAAACGCTGTCCGCCTCGTCCACAATGGCGGTATGCAGTCCGCGGGTGACGATTCCCTGCGTCGCCGCGAATTGGGGTGACAGCATTCGATGAATCAGACGGCGCGAAGGGTCATTGAATTTGCCGAGAGACAACCGGTCGCGGAGGAAATCGGCGAGCAATTCCTTGCTGGTGACGTAGGTGACATCGCAACCGTAGTTTTTCGCCCGTTCTGGCGGTCCCATCCAAAACGCCACGAAACCGACACGCACGCCGCAGAAGTGATACAAGGGTTCCAGCCATTCAGCGTCGCGCTGAACGAGATAATCATTCACCGTCACCACGTGACATGGGCGTTTCGTCCAGCCGGCCAGAATCGCTGCCAAACCAGCCGTCAGGGTCTTGCCTTCGCCGGTTGCCATTTCAGCCAGGTAACCACGGTGCAACGCCAGGGCGCCCATGAGTTGGACCGGAAACGGCCTCATTCCCAGCTTCCGATGCGCGGCTTCACGAATCGCCGCCAGCGCCGGGAACAGTATCTCGTTGGAAGTTTTTCCCCGGCGAAAACGGTCGCGGAAATCGAGCAACCGCATCTGCAAATCGTGATCGGCGATGTCCGTCCAATCGCGCGACAGGGCGTCAATTGCCTCGGCATCCCGCTTCAGTTGCTCGCCGACCTCCGCGCGACGCCGACGGCGGCCAATGACCCCGTTTACCACCGCGTCCAGCCCGGAAAGCGGACGCGATGGCACGTGATGATCGGTGCGGCGATAATCTTGCGTCGGGATGAACATCTCAGATCTGGTAGCGCTTCTGGAACAACTGCCACAGCCGCCGGGCCCAGCGTTGCATCAGCGGCTCGGCGGGGAGTTGGAACTGGATTTTTCCCAATCGCCCGTCCAGCAACGCGACTTTGCCATCCGAATCCAGCTTGCCGATGACCGAAAAGAACGGTTCGGCCGCTTTGGTCGGCTGGTTGTCCTCCTGCGCCACGGAAACTTCGCCACCGGCACGCCAGCCAAGGGCGGCGGAGGGAAGCGTCTGTTGGCCGCCGGGAATCACCCGCCAATCGCGCACCGGAAGTTCCGTGGCCACATCGCCGTCGAGCCTCACGTCGGCGTGCGGGACTTTCCGCGCGAAAACGGCGTCCACGTCTTCCTGCATCACCGTCGCCGAAAACTCAAAAGCCGCGGGATTCACGAGCATTCCCAGATCCGCGCCGCGGGGAACCCAGCGTCCAACGAAATCTTCCAAACCCGGCGCCACCCATACGCCGTCGTGCCGGGCCGTGATCGTCAGGTGGTCCGTATCGGCGGAAAGCTTGGCGATCTGGTCGTTGACGGCATCGCGCAATTGCGACAACGGCTTCACATCCGCCGATTCGTCGTTCATCGCCTTGAGCAGCCGCGCATTCACCTCGTCCAGCTTGGCGCGTGCCGCGGCGAGCTCGAGTTCTAACTCGTGGTTGCGCAATTTCAAGAGTGGCTGGCCGCTTTTGACTGTGGCGCCCGGTTTTACCAGCAGCGCTTCAACCTTGCCGGCGGTTTCATTGGCAACCTGAGTTCGCTCCGCGGCCTGCACGACTCCGGGAGCGCGGAAGCTGTTGGGAAAGGGAACCACGCCCAGCAAAACCAAAACCACAGCCGATCCTGCGACGGCTACTCCAATCGCGCGCGACCGGACGCGATCCAGCTTCGGACTCGTCGCCAGGTAGTGAATGAAGCGTCCAATCGGCACGGTCACCCACGAAATCAAACACACAACCGCCATGACGATGCCGATAATGAGAAACCGATCCGCCACGGCCAGCAGCACTCCGCTGAAAACGATTACGCGATAAATCCCGCTGGCGATGCCGAAGAAAATCAGCCAACCCGCCTCTCGCTTCGTGCGCGCCGGGCCTTCGGACGGTTTCACGCCGAACAGCTTGCTTTCGGCGAGATGCGTGAGCTGCCCCGTGGCGCGCTGGTTGAGATTCGGAATCTCGATCAGGTCGGACAAAATGTAATAGCCGTCGAAGCGCAGCAACGGGTTGACATTGAAAATTACCGTGGAGACAGACGCCACGAACATAATGTTGTAGGCGAGGTTGTGGAGCGTGCCGGGCGCGGTTTTGGCCCAGACAAACGTCGCCAGCGCCGCCACGAACAATTCCACAATCATCCCCGCTCCACCGACGAGCATGCGTTTGTAGCGTTCGCGAAAGCCCCACGAAGACGTCGCATCCACATAGGGCATCGGCGTGAAGATCATCAACATCACTCCCATGACGTGAACTTCGCCACCGTATTTGCGGCAAAAAATCGCGTGGCCGAATTCGTGAATGGTCTTGACGAAAATCAGGCCGAGATAGAGCAGAATCAAATTTCCCGGCGCGAGCACATTTTGCCCCTGGTCACGGAGCGCGCCGAAATTATCCACGACAATTTTCACCGCGAACCCAACCACAATCGCCCACAACAGCGCGCCGGCCGGGCTGACAAGTTTTCCCACCACCGGCAGAATGCGCACCAGAAACCGATCCGGATCCAGCAGCGGAAAACGCATGAACATGACGTTCAGGAACTGGAACCCAATCTCGCGCTGCTTGCGTTCTTTGTAGCGTTGGAACAGTTGCGCGCTGTCGGCGGCGAGATCGTATTGCAGCAGGTTCGCGAAATAGAGCTGGGACAGAAGCTGAATTACGGCTTCCTGGCTCGGCGCTTCATCCGGAAATCGGTCCAGGCATTGTTCCCACACCTGCTCCACCGTCCGATCCGGTTGCAACCGCGCCACAAACTCATAGGCCGCCGGGCGCAGCCGGAAATACTGGTTGCTGAAGGGATTCTCCAAAACAATCCAGCGCTCGCCGCGAAAATTCTGCCGCCGCACGCGCACGCCCGGACGCAGACAGATGCGCTGGTTGGCCACGCGATACCAGGATTCGCTGAAAGTTTTCAATGTTAGTCAGTAGTCAGTGGTCAGTAGTCCGTAGCTATTCCTCATCGGAGTCGCCGGCCGGATTGGTGCCGATGGACTTTAAGTATGCGTTTAATTGGGGGGCGAGGTTGTCAACAATTGGTTTTAGCTTTTCGACATCTTGTTTTGATAAGAGCTTTCGTTTGAAAGCGCGACGTAGGAAATGTTGCGTTTCGTTCAGCGAGCCACGGGCTGTCCGGACAAAGCGCCGGTTGTCTTGAAAACTTCCGCGTCCAGTTCCTTCCGAAATATTCGCGCCAACGCCATCGGCAGCGCGGACAATTTGGTTACCAACCGTTTGCTTCGCGAACAAGTCCCAGCTAACGACAATGTCCCAAATCACATCCGCAAGCTCTTCGGACAGCTTGTAGACCCGCAAGTTTTCAAAGTTCGTTCGGCTCATGTTATTAGTCCGTAATGTGTAGTCAGTAGTCCACACCTCAATTTGTCCGTGAGGTTCGTTTTTGCTACTGACCACGGACTACTGACTACTGACTAACCGCTCACCACCATAATTTCATGCGGAGGAAATCCACCGTTCGATGCGTGAGTATCCAAAAGAGACTTCTCTTCTCGACCGATAATTTGCACAAGCCGGTCATTCCCGGGCGCCACCAGGATTCCGGGCTGCGATCTAATTTCATGCGGACAAGAAAAACGTTTCCGTCTTTTTTCGTCACCGCGGCGGGCTCGATGGTTTGGATCGAAACGGGATATTTCAGCTTGGGTTGCGTCACAAACGCGATTTCACCCTGATTGCTTTTCAGGATTTCCTTCACGTCGCGCTCCGGAACTTCAGCCTCGGCGTAAAGCGTATCGAGGCGTGCGACTTTGAATAACGCGTCGCCTTGCTTCACGGGTGCGGCGATGCGTTCGCGCAAATCGCCTTCCACCACGACGCCGTCGAATGCGGATTTGACGATCGCGTTGTCCAGGTGGAATCGAACGAGATCGAGCCGTGCTTGCGCCTGTTGCGCGAGCGCATCGGCAATGCGCATTTCGGCGAGACTTTTAGCGGCGCGCGCTTTTTCGGATTCGCGTTGATAGCGCGTGAGGTCGGCCACGGCGGCGGATTCCTCCAGCGCCAGTTCGCTGCGATTCAACGCCACGAGTTTGCCCCCTTTCTCGACATGATCCCCGGCCCGGACAAAAACCTGTTCAATGTATCCATCAAAGGGCGCGGTCAAATATTCGGCTTCGTCGCTGCGCAGGATAAAATTGCCCTCGACGCGATAGTTCACGCGGACCAGAAACAAGGCCGCCAGAATGAGCACGATGCCGATGGCCGAAACTTTGCTCCAGGTATGCTCCGGCCCAAGCCAGTCGCCAAAGTATTCGCGCGTGGCCGCACCCCAGCGCGCACCAAACCATCGATCCTGGCTCCGCAGATCACTGATGCGCCGCACCGCCTGGTCGCAGATCAGCCGAAGTTGCTGAAGTTCGACGGCAGTGAACGCGCCTTCGTGGCGTTCGCACGTCAATACCGCGACGGCTTTCCCATCCAGGCGCAGCGGAATGGAACACACATTGCCGGATTTCTGTTCCTGCGAAAACGCCTCGTGATCGCGGGTGACGGAATTCGCACCCTCGACAGCCGGCCAGAGAATTTCCTCGTCCTGATCCAGACATTCTTCCATCGCCTTCTCGAGCGATTGGGCGGCGGACATCTGGCGGTCGAACTGTTCCGTGCGGCTCATCGCGAGCAGGCGAATGTACCCGCCATCCAGCCAGCCGAGACTCACGCGATCGCAGCCGAATCGCGTCGCCACGCCGTTGCAAAGCGCGAGCGAGGCGGCAAGGAAACGAGTCGCTTCGTTGATGGGCGCCAGCAGGTTGAGCACGGCGGCGAATTTCTCCACGTCGTTCCTGGCTTGCCGGGCACCGAGATTCAGTTGATACAGCGCGGGCGTGTCAGCGGCCAAGCCGAGGCGGACCAGAGCTTCCCGCGCGGCGGCTTCGGTGGAATCCACCAGCAGCGCCGCCAGCACCACTTCATCTTCGGGCCGGGCCAGTTTCAGCCGGATGCTGAGGATGAACGCGCCCGAAATCGAATCGTTCTCCTCGCTAAAATTCCCCTCGCGCAGGGTGCGTTCGGCGATCGGTTCCAGATTCGCGGTCAGCGCCGTGCGGGCGCGCGATGGGCCGGAACTCGTGGTGCTTTCGCCAATCTTCGTCCAGCGCGGCGTTTTTCCGGGATGGCCCAGCAGAAGAACCGTGGCATCCGCCGAAACAAGTTTGGAGACCGCTCCGAGAAAGCGCGGCCAGAATTCCTTGGGTGCGCCGGGGAATTGACGCAACTCGGCCAGTTCGCCCAATGCCCGCGCGAATTGCTCGCTCATGCCGCTGGTGTTCGCGTCCATAGAATCATTCCGCGGTCATTTTGGCAGCGAGGCCGGGTCGGATTTTGCCGTCGGCATTTTCGAACAGCGCTTTTATCTTCGCGAGACCGCTCGCCGGGTCCACCACCGGCGAGATGAAGGAGATTTTTCCCGTCACAATGGGGCCCCCATCAATTTCAATTTTGACGGACTGATCCAATCGCAAACTGGACGCCGATTTGCCTTCGATTTGCCCGATAAAATAGCAACGCGTGGTATCCACCAGCCGCACGATGGATTGATAAGGCGCGCAGGCGGCGCCGGGATGAAGCAGGATTTCGGTGATTGCTCCCGAAAACGGCGCCACGATCTGCCGATGCGCGAGGGTTTCGACAGCGATGCCGTATTCGGCGACTGAGACATTGTATTCCGCTTCCTTCTTGGCCAGTTCCTCTTTGCTGACCGATTTGGTGTTTTGCGCCAGCGTGCGCGTGGAATCAAGGGTCATCTTGTTTTGATCCATCACCGCCTTGCGCCGTTCGACTTCCAACTGCTCCAATTGCTTGTCCAGTTCGACGATGACCTCGCCCTTCTTCACCGTGTCGCCTTCCTTGAACAATTCGCCGTGGACGATTCCCGCAACGGAAGCGCCCAACTCGACATCCATGAACGGCTCGGTAATGCCATTCACCAATTTCAAATCCGCCGCGCCCGCTGAGCACAAAGCAAGAGATGCGAAGAGGGCAAAGATTTTTGTCACTGCACGGGTTTTAATGACTGTCATAGGCAAAGGCCGCGGATTATTTCGCGTCACCGTAAGGTTGGGCATTCAAAAGCGGAAGATACTGGGCGCGGGATAGTTTGTGTTCGTGGAGCAACGCGAGGGTTTTCTGGCTCAACTCGTAGCGGCTCATATCGAGGCCGTGGTCTTTGAGCAACGAACCGGCGACGACCTGAAGTTGCAGCGTGGTCCGCTGCAATTGAACGAGCGCCTGCGCAAGGTTTTGGCGGGAGTCCAGCAAATCCGCCTCCACCTCGAAGACCTTCCGCGGTTCCACCGTGCCGACGCGCAACCGCTCGCGCTCGGTCTTCAACAAATCCTCGTTGAAACGCACGACAGTTTCATAACTTTGGATACTGTCCCGCCAGCTTCGCACTTTCTGAAGCGTGGCATCGAGGGAATTGGCAATCTCCGCCTGGATGCCATCGAGATCCGCCACCGCGGCGCGAAAGGTCAGCTTGGCGGCGGCGAGTTGATTGCGGCCCTTGATATTTCCACCGAGCGGAAGCGTCAATTCGGCGCCGACCGTCCACGAAGGAAAATCCTGGCTCTCCACTAAATCCCAGGAATCTCCCGGCGAGCGGCCCAGCCCGTTGAATCCGTAAGCGGCCTTCAAGTCCAATTCCGGCAGGACCTGGTTGCGCGCCACGCCGAGACGCAGATTTTCTTCAGACACTTTCTTTCGCTGAATGAGATAATCGGGGTTTAAATCGAACGCATTGCGGAAATTTTCGGCATAAGTGGGCGGTTCATTCGTGGTCACCGGAATATCCATGGCCCGCAGTTCGTGGCGTTGCTCGGTCGGCATCGCGCCGGTGAACGCGCGCACTTGGCTCATCGCGTCGTAATAGCTTTGCAGCGCTTCGTTTTGCTTGGTTTTGCGAACCGCGAGCCCGGATTGCGCTTCGAGCACGTCGAGATCGGCCCCCTGCCCCGCTTTCACTTTTTCCTGGCTGTCATCGAGAACGGACTGGGCGACGGAAACGGATTCCTGAAAGAAACGCAATTGTTCCTGCGCGTAATAGAGATTCCAATACGCCGACTCGGCTTGCGAGAGCGTGAGCATGAGCTGCCGGCGATATTCCTGAAAGGAGATATCCGACTCGAGCGCGGCCAGGCGAATGCCCGCGAACGTGTAGTCCATGCCGGCGTTCTTCAGCAGCGGCTGCGTCACGGTGGCGCCGACGAAGGTCTGATATTGCTGTATGAACGCGTCGTTGGTCCGGGTGATAAATCCGCCGAACGGATTCACGTTGTTCACCAAATCACTCAACGTGTAACCCAGCCGGATCTTGGCGCCGGTCGGCAACAGGGCCTCCAGGCCGGTGTCATAAATGGTGTTTCGTTCGCTGAAAAAAAACTGGCCGCTCTGCTCGGCCGCCTGTTGGACGTTGTTCGTCCGCTTGTTGATGATGCGTGAAACGGAGGCAGTCCAATTCGGCTCGAAAATTCCGTGCTCGGCGCGTTCCCTGCGAACGCCCGCTTCCGCTTCGAAAATCCGCGCCTGGATGGTATCGTTGTGGTCCAGGACTCTCTGGAGATAATCCGTCAGGCGAAGTTCGACGACTTCGTTCGTGCTGGGGGATGGCGCGGCGAACAGGTTCTGGCAACAGAGCAGGCAAAGGATCGAATTGGCAGCAACAATAGTAACCGCACTCGCAGCCTTCTTCCCGGCCCAAGTAAAAAGGCGCTCCGTTCTCGTCAACATGATTCAGAGTCAGACTAGATATTTTTGAATTGAACGCAACTTTTTTCCTCAACGACAGATGCATTGCAATTGCCCAACTGCTCGGCCAGACTCAGCTTTGTGCGCGCATGGGGTTGCCGCCCACTTTTCCAAAATCATTTTATAAGAATACTGCCGCAGAAAACTCATTGTGAAACGAGGCCTTAAATCTTTATTCAAATCTTTTTCGGTCGAATTCCTGATTTATAGCACTTTGGTGGTCGGCTATTTTTTTCTGGTTCTTCATTTTTTGGGAAATTGGCTCAATCAACTGTTCGCTCATGAACGCAAGACGTATGCGGCCGTGGCCCTGCTCCTGATTGTCGGCCAGGGCGTTCTTCTCGAAGGGCTCACCCGCTATTTGGTGCATTTCGTTGGGAAACACAAAGCGCCTTAACGTGGATTTCCCGATCTCGCATACCCATATAAACCCGGTTTACCTGGTGATAACCGGATTTTTTGTCGGCGTGCTGGGAGGATTTTTCGGCGTGGGCGGTAGTTTTCTGGCAGGGCCGGCACTCTTTGGATTCGGCGTGCCGATGAATTTCGTAGTCGGAACCGATCTGGCTCATATCGTCGGCAAATCCGTCGTCGCCGCCCGGAAACATTATTCGCTCGGTCACGTGGACATGAAGCTGGGCGCGTTCATGATGATTGGCACGATTCCCGGGGTGGAGGTGGGCGCGCAATTCATTGAGGGACTCAAGCGGTGGGGACACGTGGATGTGGCGGTCGGCGTCGCGTTCATTGTAATTTTGCTATCCGTTTCCGGGTTCATGGCCTGGGAAACCTGGAGAACCATGGGAAAGCATTCCACCGCTTCGAAGAAAAAGTCCGATAAAAATCAAAGTGGAAAAAAAGCCGAAGACCACGCTTTTGCCCATGTGGCTCATCGCATTCAAAAAATCAAACTTGGCCCTTACATCAAACTTCCCAAATCAGACATCGCTCGAATCTCCGTGTGGTCGATCATTGGAGTTTCCTTCATCGGCGGTATTTTCAGCGGTTTTTTGGGCGGCGGAGCAGGCTACATTCGCATGCCAGCCATGATTTACCTGCTCGGCGTGCCGACTCATGTCGCGGTGGGTACGGATCTCTTTGAGATTATCGTCTCCGCCGGATACGGCACAGTGACTCACGCGTTGAAAGGCAACGTCGATATTCTGATCGCGCTGGTCATGCACACGGGCGCCGCCATTGGGGCGCAATTCGGCACCGTGTTGACGCAGTATTTTAGCGGCACGCGCCTCCGGGTAGCGTTTATTCCCCTGCCCGTGATCGGGTGCGGCATCATCTTGTGGGGACTTTTGAAAGGCGTGCCCGCGAAATGAGTGCGGCATTTTTTGCGAATGACTTCACGTTGTCAGCGGACGAAGCGTTAATTCTTTTTCGAGTCTTCCATCCGATCCCACACGAGGTCTTTGACGTCGGTTCGTTGTCTCAAAATGTTTAAGAAAGCCGGCATTTGAGTCGTCATTGAATCCGCGCGCCAATGAACTTCACAACTTAACTGCGAAGTCATCCGCTCTTTTGAGATGGAAAGAGACAGGTTTTCCATATCATTGGCCATTCTTCGATTTCGCCGCCGCGAAATTGAAGTCAAGGGAGCACCATTACCACAGCGTCAGGGTGAGACCAGCCGGAAGTAACGTTCCGGAGAAGGCCCAACGCCATTCGTGACCGTCACGGTGACTCCCGTTCCCAGGACGCTTGCGCCCACTGGAATCCAGGCGGGGTCTGCCAAGTCATCCTTGTATTCGAGCTGATACGTTTGCCCCGCTGAACTCGGCCAGGAAACGATCAGGTTCGTTCCCACCGTCTGAAGCATCATCGGCGCCTGCAACGAAGCTACGCCCGCCGAGAAGCTTAAATTATCGACGGCCAATCCTTGCGCTTTGCCGGTGGAATCCGGCATCTGCCAGATCAGCCACAATGCTGCGCCGGGTGGCCAGTTGACGATCGTCTGGTTGATCACGCTCAAATTGGTTTGGTTGGAGGCCGCTGTGCCATCCACGGCCACGCCGCCGGTATCGGCCGACACCGTGGGAATATTGACATTCAATGCCGTTACGAACGCGGTCGCCACCGTCGGACTGAATTTATTCGTGCCCGTCAAATCGATGTAATAGGAGAATTGCAAAGTCTTGGGTACGTTGGATTGACGCCACACTTCGCCCGTGAATTGCACGTTCATCCGCGTGAGCGTGACACCGGTTCCATTCAGTAAGCGCACTCCAAAGGCCGTGCCTTTGGTGGAACTGGTGGCGAGCAATCCCAGCGCGCGCTGCGAACTTCCCGGCATGCCGAAGCTGATATCGCCACCGGTCGTTTGATCGCCGTCCGTGGCGCCGAATTGTGCGCTGGATACGCTGGCGCCATACCATCCTGCCAGGGCGGGGATTCCCAAACCACCGGTGTTTCCGCTGGCTATTGACGGGAACGCGAAGTCGTAGGGATTCGCGAGCGAATAAGTGACGCCGTTCACCGTTACTGGATTGTCGGCGTTCACCGAACTGACGGTCTGGTACGGCAGCGCATCAAAGTTTTGCGTGTACACCGTTCCCGGCATGGTATAGGCGACGAACGACGGCGGCGGCGTGGCGGTGCCGTTGTTGCTCGCTCCCGGTGTGGCCTGGAAAAATTCCTGCCGCAGGAACCTCTGCCCGTCCGGATAGGAACCATAGGAATCATTCGGGCTTACGTTGGGATAATCGACGTAGTCCAGAACCTGCGGCTGGCCATTCGTCACCCGCGTCAACGCCAACGAGCCGGTGCCGTCGGACAACACGAAATTCGCGTGCAGTTCGTTCGTGGCCGAAAGGTTGGTTTCGCCGTCGGCAAAGATGACTTCAAATTGTCCCGCGCCAATGCTGGCATTCGTTGGAAATGCCCATTGCACAAGATTCGTATAGTTATTGGCGAGATAAAGTCCGTTCAATGAAACATCATTGGTGCCCGGATTAAAGAGTTCCAGCCACGGCACATGCTGGCCGGCACTGTTGGTGATGCCGTTCAAATTATCCGCCTGCAATTCATTCAACCAGAGCGTTGGGAACGGCAGCAATGGCGCGGCTGTGGCGTTGGGATGGCCGGGAGTCGCGGTCGCGGGAGGCAGCGAGGGATTCACCGTAGCGACGATTCCGGATCCGGACAAGCGAACGGTCAATGGGCCGCCATTGCTGCTTTGCAGGTACCAAAAGCTCAGGGTGTAGGCGCCGTTATTCACCAGCGCAGGCGAGAGGGTTTGCCAGATGGCGCTGCCTTGCGTGGTGCCGGCAGCGGTGGACACCACATGCAATGCAGCGTTGCCGGAATGGTTGGTTTGCGTGCTCAAGGCAGAGCCGGAGAGATTGGCGGAAACGGTCCACGGACCCGGGAAACCGGACTCGAAATCGCCGTCAGGCAATAGATTCGCGCCCGCCTCGGGCACGCTGCCAGCAACCAGCTTTACGTCATCGATGTAAACATCTCCCACAGATTGCAAATAGATATACAGCGTGGAACTGCTCGCCGTGCCGGTGGCGGTGACATAAACCCACTGCGGCCCGGACGCGGCGGAAAGGGCGTTCCAGTTGCCGACGCGCCAATTGTCCTGCTGCGCATCGATTAATTGCAGCGAGGAACCGGTGCCGTTGGCGTTGGTGGGCCAGGGCAATGAGTTTTGATATCGCACCTGGGTGATGACGGTGTTGGTGACGCCCGACTGGATAAGCGCCAACGTTTGACCACTGGGCGACAGCGCGCCGCTGAACGTATCGAACACGGGCGTGGTGGTGGCGCCGTAGACGGCAGCAAAGCTGGCGCGGTTGGCAGCCAGCACCAAAAAGTTCGTCGGCGCCAGAATCGACCCGTTCGGAAACGTGTAGTCCAGTCCTTGCAGTTGCCAGCCGGACAAATCGAAAGCCGTGGTCAATGAGTTGTTGTACAGCTCCACATATTCCCCGCCGCTCACCGCCGGCGCGTACATGATTTCATTGATGACCATGTGCCCCACCGGTGATGCGGTGGCTGTGTTGTACATGACGGTCACACTATTGGTATCGCCGCTGATAAACTGGCCGTTGTGATCGACGCCGGCGACGCCGAGCAGATTCGCGCCGGTGTGCAACGGCACCGCGACCACCCAGTTCGTCAACGTCGTCCATTGCACCGGATACTCCGCGCCATTAATCCAGACTGTGCTCACATTCACCGGGGCGGTGCCGGTGACGTAGCCCACATCGTTGGTCACCGCGACGGCGCCATTCACAGAAAAGCTCGTGGCATTCACCGCCGCCAATTGCGACGAAATGCTCGTGCGCGCCTGCGTGAGCCAGGTTTCGATATTCGCCGTCGGATTTTCCGGGCTGAGACCGGCGGCAAGGAAGGCGTTGTATTTCGCCGTCAGCAAAGGCCCGCTGTTGCCGATGTCCAACTGGCCATTGACCAATTCCTGCAAAGCGCGCCAATACATGCGCCGAAATTCCGGCACGTTGTAAAGAGCCTTCATGTTCGCATCCTGCGAATTCACGGTGAAAAGATTTTCACCGGGGTTCCACGAACTGCTGTTGCCAAAAACAATGTTAAAATCCCACATCATGAGAGTGCAGCGCGTGCCTTCCGCACCAAAGTAAGCGTAGATGTTCTGGGAATTTTGCGCACCGAAGGAATCCCAATTCCCCGCCGCGTGGTTCGCGGCAAAGACGCGCATCCAATTCTCCATGTCCGCGATGTTCTCCATGTTCGCCGGGTAGTTTGGCGACATTGGTCGTGCTGGCGGCGTCAATCAACGAAAACACATTGCCGAAATCGTTCAGTCGAACCATCGGTGTGGCGGATTTCAAAATTGTAGCGGTAGCGCGCCTTTTTCTTTGCCCCGTTGCTGGTCGTGTAATTGACCAGGTTGCACCAGGCCATATTCGTGAATCCGATCGAGTTGCCGGAAGGAAACGGCGCCATCTCAAACCACGGTTGCAGTTTGTAAAGGATACCCTCCGAATCATTGGGGAAGTGCTCCTTCACATCGTCGTTGCTGGGGGTTTGCGCATCCTCCATCAGTTGACCGCGCCGGAGACCGTTCGCGTAGACAGCCACATAGCGGCGATTGAGCCACGGCGCACCCAACTGCCGCAAAAAGGTGTTCGCCAGTTGTTCGCGCTGCAGGCTGTTGTCATCGCCGGGCCCGTTGCCCGGCTGATGAATCTTGTTGAAATCCTTCGCGCCCAGGAACTGGTCGTCGTCATTGAATTCAAATTTATAGTGGCAAAGATTTCCCACCGGCGTATTGAATTGCTGATGATACGGGCTGCCGGCAAAACGCGCCTGCATGTTGTAGATCACCCGGGTGCCGTTCACGAACGTGCAATCATTCCCCTCATTGCTCAAATCGGCCAGGGCCGTCCAGCGGTTGACATTGGTCTGCGTGATCCACAAATGATACACGCCAAAACCGGCGCCATCGTGGTTGTCCCCGAAACACACGACGCACTCCGGCGCCGGCGCGTTGGTGGCGGACAATGCCGGAAACCTGGTGGAGGCTGAAGCTTTTGTCCACGGCTGAAATATAAAATGCCGCCAGATGGTTCGATGCCAGACCGGGAATGCTGGCGCTGAAAATTCCGTCGTTCGCGATCGCGTCGCCACCGGTGCCATCGTCCTTCATGATGACCGCCGTGTAACTGGTGGCCGGGTCCAAACGGTAAAGCAACGCGAGACTGGTCAATCCGTCCGGATCGTGCACTTGTGCCGTAACGACCACGGGCTGGCCCGTCGCCGGGAGAGAAGGCGTATGAGTGACGTTGTAAATCGCGGGCCCGGCATTATTCACATGCCGGCTGTTCACCGCGCCGGGAGAACCCAGGTTGGACGGCACGGGCAAAGCACCCGTCGCTTCCAGCCAATTCCCATTCAATCGGAAAATTGCCTCCGGCCACCCATGCAACCAGCGCGCCTTGAATCGCAACGTCGCCGTCTGCCCGGCCTGCAAGCCATTCGTGTTCAGCAAGACCTGGCAGGAATTGTCCCCCGTGAAAAGGCCGTCGTCCGCGCGAATGTGCAGCGAACGGCTGCTGAGATAACCGGAATTCTCCAGGCTCGACCGGCTAAATGCGCCTTGGAAGGACCAGTTATTGGTGCCGCTTTCGAACGTGCCGTTGGAAACATAATTGGTGTTCAACAGGTCCACTTCCAGGTTGTCCACCAGGCATTCTCCATCATCCAACAATCCAATCTGCGCGTGGAGAATGCCGGATTCATAGTTCGAGCCGTTGTCGAGCACGCCGGTGGTTTCAATATTCGTCCAGGCGGATTTTTGGGTCTCATCACTGTCCGCCCAATTGGCCGCGAGACGATGATTCGCTCGCGGATCCGTCAATTCCAAACTGCTGCCGCCGCCCGCGGACCACTCACCCCACCGCCCGCCGACGCCATAGGTCACTTCGTCCTGTTCCACGAGTATTGTGCTGGTTCCATTCAAAGTCTGCGGCATCGCCAACGCCAGCAATTCGCCGCTGTGCGATAGCTTGCCGCTGTAATTGCCCACGGTATTGGCACTGTTCAAATTGGGATATTTCGCAAACAGGTTGGTCATGTTCCGCGCCACCACCAGGTAAGCATTGGGCGCGATGGTCACGTTTGGAAAAGTGAACGTGACGCCGGCGGTGAACTGCCAGCCTGCCAGGTTCAGCGTGTTCGTGCCCTGATTGTACAGCTCAATATATTGGTCGTCGTCGTTGCCGCTGATCGGATCGTACATCAACTCGTTGATCACGATGTCTCCTACGCGGATGGGACTGTTGTTTGTGCCCGGGCTATTGGTGGTGAACGCATAAAAATCATTCGCTCCGTCCGGCCAGCGTCCGAAGGAGATCCCGTCCGCCTGCCCGCCAAATTGCACCGCGTCCAGCACCCGGCTTTGATCCGCCTGGAGAAAATAAAGCGTTTCACCTGCGCCATTGAGCGCGAAGCCCAACTGCGATTGCGTAAACGAAATAAATCCGCCCGGACCCAGGACGGTGCCGCCGGGTATGACGAATCGATTGGTGGTGGGGTCGTCGGTAAGAATGCAGCCCGAAACGTCCACGCTGTTCGTGCCATGATTATAAAGTTCAATGAACTGTTGCACCGCCGGGTTTTCCGAATGCGGCAGGATTTCGTTGATGACCACGTTGCGAAGATTGCCCAGGGTGAATATATCCGCCTGCCCGGGCGAACCGCCGATGACATCGCTGATGTCCCACGCGCGCGGATCGCCTTCGCCAAAGCTGGGATTGGCCAGAACGATCGAGTGGCCGGTGCCGTCCGCCGCGACCGGCCACGGATACGTGCTTGAGTAAGGCACGGTGAGCAGAACGTTCGTACGCTCATCCAGCAATTGCAACGATTCGGTTTTTTTCAAACTGCCAACATACGGCCCCATGACGTTCGTGATGCCGTAAACGTTCGCGACATCCGATGGCGAGGCCGCAATCACCATGAAACTGTTGGAACCAATCAGCGTGCCGCCCGGAAAAGTATAACTCATATCCGCGGAAGTAAGTTGGTATCCGCTGACATCCTGAAAATACGGGTTGGAATTGTAGATCTCTATGAATTCCAGGTTCTTCCCGTCCGTGCGATCGGCGGGCTTGTACATGATTTCTGAGATTGCTATCGGCGTTTTGCGACTGCTTGGGCCGAGAGCCTCCCGCACCGTCCCCGCTGCGAGCGAAACCGAACCCATCAAGCAGAAAAATGTGCAGATCAGGAAAAAAGGCCGGTTCTGTAAGTGCCGTTTTTTGAAAAACGAGGAAATGAACATGAAGTTTTGAATCGAGTGAACGTGCGGTCCCGAGGCTACCATTAAAAACCCTTATTGCAAGTGTTTCCAAAACGTAACAATTCGTCTTTGCCTTGTGTCGCACAGAATTACGCGAGGACAACCGTCAATTACGCCCCGGACGGAAAGATGCCTTACCTTACTCAGCCGTAGTCTTATCTGCCGGTGCAACCGCCGGCTGCGGCGCGGGCTGGCTCAAATCAGCGGACGGAACGCCGTTGGCCTTTTCCGAAAAATATTTTGCCAGCGAATCTTCCTTCAACCCTTTCAACGCAGAAACCACACAGAGTGCGTTGGTTTCCGCTCCGGACAGGCTGGTATGCGGACCGGCGCCCGCCACGAATAACGCGTTCACTTTTTCCTGGCCGAGTTGGTCGTAATGGCGCGCGATGATTTCGTTGATGTCGAGAAACGGCGCGTGTTCGGTCTCCGCCGCTTCGCCTGCCCAACCTGCGTAGTCGTTTTTGTTGCGGGCCGCATGGCCATTCCGCCAATTGTTCCGAGGTATGAGCGAGCAAATCATGGGCGTGGCACCTTTGGCGCGCGCCTCTTTGATCATTTCCTCTTCATACCATCCGAACGAGCGAACGGTCTCAAACTTTTTAGTCAGGATATTCGTGATGTCCTGCGCCCCGTCGCCCACGCCCTTGATCGTGCCGCGCGAGCGAGTGCGTGAATTCACCACGTCCTCATTGATGGGGCTGGCGTCGTTGTGGCCGAATTGCATGATGACAAAATCGCCCGGCTTCAACATCGCCGCCACGCGCGGCCATTGATCGCGATAATAGGTCCGGCTGCTCGTGCCGCCGAGCGCGCGGTTGACGACATTAAGCTGATTCGTATTAAAATACGGCGCGAGAACATCGCCCCAGCCCCATTGCCCGCCATCGCCGCGCCCCCGACCGTTGCGCACCGTGGAATCGCCGATGAGATATAACGACGGCAAATTCGGATTCGCCGGGAGGTTTGCGCCGCCACCGCCGCGAGGCGCAGCATTTGTCGCCGGGGTTTCGTTGGTTTGCGCAGGCAGATTACTCGAACTGCCGATAAGCACCGCAGCAGCCAGCCAATGGAAATATACCGGTTTCATAATTGAGAAAGAATTTTCAAAGGATGTCAGTTGTCCAAATGCAGTTTTGGCGCGTCTGAACGGAACTGAGCCGCCGGCAGGCCAGCGGCATTGTAAAGATGGCCGCCGTCGGGAAAATTCACCCATGCGTACCGCACCGCCACGGGCTTGGCCACTTCCGGACTGCTGACCAGAACTGTTTCCCCGTCAATTTTCGCGTCAGCGGAAACAAACTTACCGTCCGCGCCCGCGATCGTAAACCATTTCAACGCGCCCTCTCGAGCTACCAAGCCATGCGCGTGGGAAAATGTCACACGAATGGCCTGGTCCGCGACGCTCACGGATTCGTAAACCGGGCCCGAGAATTCGATATTGCGACCATACGTCTTCGCCAGCGCAATGCGCGCGAGCCGATCGCCCACGTCCTGTTTATTTTTCGGATGCACATTTTTGCGCTCGCCGATATCCGTGGCCACCGCCATGCCGGTATTCGGCAACTGCAGAATCGTCGCCTGTGCCTCGCGCACTTCCGGGCGATTGCTCCCCGCGTCCTGTCCCGCAAGTTGCACGATGTAAAATGGGAAATCGCCTTCGCCCCACAACTTGCGCCAATCCCGCACCAGTGTCGCCTGCACATGCGGATACAACGCCACGCCGGCGTCGCCGCCCACAATGGACTCGCCCTGATACCAGATCGCGCCGCGAATCGCGTAAGGAATCACCGGCGCAATCATGCCGTTGAACAACACGGTGGGATTATGCTGGTCTTGCACCGGATCGCGCGGCGCGCCGCTGCTCCGGCGTCGGCCAGCCACGGCATTGGTGCCGCCCGTTCGACTCCGCGAAGCAACCGTTTCATTCGTCGCGGAGACATCTTCCGACCGCGGCGGCGCAACGGCGGAAGGCGGATTCGCACGAAACTGTTCCACCGCGGCGTCGAAATGGTCCAGCATCGGCTTGAGTTGCGGATCGGCGGCGACCGTCTCGCGGAGAATCCACGATTCCGCCGTGCTCGCTCCAAACGACTCCGTGATGATGCCGACCGGGATTTTGATTTCCTTCTGCAAATCGCGGGCGAAGAAATAACCCACCGCCGAAAACGCCGGCGCGTTCTCGGGATTGCAAATCTTCCACTCGCCCTCGACCCGCGCTGCCGGCGTGAATGTTTTGGCCGCCACACCAGTAAACATGCGAATTGTCGGATAATTTGCGGCGGCAATTTCCTGTTCTTCGTTCGTCACCCCGGCGAAAGACTTCACCTTTTTCGACATCGAAAAATCCATGTTCGATTGCCCGGAAGCCAGCCAAACTTCACCGACCAGCACATCGCCGAGTTCGACCGGAGTCGCCGTTTTCGATCCGGCAACTCGAAACGTCCGGCTTACTTCCGACGCTTTCATCGGTTCGAGCTCCACCCGCCAATGGCCGTCAGCGCCCGCCGTCACGGATTTCTTTTGCCCGGCAAATTCGACCGTCACCGACTCGCCCGGTTCGGCTGTGCCCCACACCGGAACTTTCAGGTCACATTGCAAAACCATGTGACTCGTGAACGGGCTGGCGAGCTTCACTTCAGCGCCGACGTTGAATGCTGCGAAAGCGACGGCCACGATCTCGAGAACTTGTTTGAGGAATATTTTATTCATGCGGTCAAATCTGCTCATGGAACGACCCGATAGTGCCATGGTGGCCCCACTTGTTCACTCGACAATTCTGGTGATAACCAGCGATTCCGGTGATGCCCTCTCGTCGGCGTCGTTTTTCCGTCGACGAGAACTAAGTGCATGCGACTTCGACACAACAAGCGCGATGGAGTGGATTCTTCCAGAATAAGGCGATTCGCCATGTGCATAATGAATAGGTATTAGAGCGAAGACTCTGAATCCCAAACTTGACCCCGCAACCTCGTTTGCAAGCATCTTTGCATGCTTGATCACGCCTTGAATTCAATTCTCCTTTGTCCCCGTCGTGCTCAATACAGCACGCTGGCGAAAAAGCAAATCCTCATTAGTTGCGAAGCGATCGCCGGCGTTGTTGCGCTTCTGATTCTGTGGCCTGGGTTAGCCGTCAGCCAGACGCTTACTAATAACGCGTTCGATATCCGATATGGCGCAGGAGGCATCACCAGCCTCAAACGCGCCAACGACAAGTATGACACTGAGTATCTTTCGCCGGGCGGATTTTTGGGCAATGTCGTGATTCAATATCGGACGTCCACGAACGGCGGCTGGACCCCCGCACGAGAAGTGGGACCTGCGGCGTCGGCCGACGGAAACACGATCAATTTTTCCATCGGCACGCTGCTACCCACCCTGCCCCAACTCAGCACGGTTTCGGCTTCAGCCAACGGCACCAATGCCAATTCATTAAGCGATAGCGAGTATCCACCGCTCACCACGCCTGGCGGTCGGGGCATTGGTGGGGCTCGGGGCGCTCGCGCCGCCGGAGGCCGTGGCCGTGGTTTCTTTGGGCCACCCGTGAGTCCCGCCTTTACCTGGCCGGGCGAACGCGGCAACACCCAATGGGTGCAATATACTTTTCCCAATGCGCAGGAGATTTCCACCATCCAGGTTTATTGGGAAACCGAAGACAATACCAACTCCGCGGTGCGCGTCCCTGCTTCCTGGCGCGTGCAGTATCAGCAAGGTTCAAGTTGGAGTGATGTCCAGGCCATCACGCCTTACGGAGTCGAGCCGGGAGTCTTTAATCGGGTGGATTTCGCGCCAGTCAAAACGACCGCGTTGCGATTGGAAGTAAAAATGGCGCCTGACGCCGAAGTGGACATCAACGAATGGCGCGTCGGGCCGGAACGCATCGTCGGCCCCCTGAAGGAACTCACCGCCGACGAATCCTTCAAATTGAACGGCGATGTTTTGGAATGGACGCTGAAGATTGCCAATCAATCCACGCAGCCAGTTGAAATTGGCGACCTGGCCCTGCCCATGAACATGGCAGAAGGCACGCCGCAGGGTCGCGGACAAATTTACACGCAGAAACTTATTCGCCACAGCTTCATCGGAGGCAACGGCTCCTGGGTCTATTGGCAGCGCGCCAACGCCGAGGGACCGTTTCTGGTGATGGTGCCGCAGGGCAGCGCCAAAATTGAGTATCCGGCGCGGTGTCTGGCAACAATCCGCCCAATGTAATCTCAGGCGTGGCCGGTGCCGGCCAGATCGCCGGCGGCGCCCGCAACGGGTTTACCCCCTTCATTCATGCGGCGGTGTCGAGCGTCAGTCCAATCGAGCGCGGCAAGGAAGCCGGTCGCGAACAGCCCTGGCGTCTGCCCATCACCAGCCTCAACCTCGCGCCCAAAGGTTCGTCCGGCGACTCGGTGACCTACACATTCCATTTCGCGTGGGCCAAGGATTTTGACGACGTGCGTGAAGTGCTTTACCGGGAAGGCTCGATTGACGTCAACGTGGTCCCCGGGCTCACATTGCCCATCGACCAGACGGCGCTGATCGAGCTGCGGACGAAAAACAAAATCGATTCGGTGGCTCCGGAATTCGCCGGCAACACCCAAATGGAATTCGTGGCGGACAAGGGAAATGGAATCAAAATTTATCGCGCGAAGTTTTCCAAACTGGGCGAGAACATGCTGACGGTAAAATATGGCGGCGGGCAGTGGAGCGCGATCCAGTTCTTCATCACTGAGCCCTTGGAAGCGGTGATCAAGAAACGCTCGGCCTTCCTCGTGAACAGCATGCAGCACAGCGATTCCAGCAAGCCGTGGTATGGCGCCTACGGTGATTGGGATCAGGTCCACAAAGTGTTGCGCAACCCCGATGACCGCGACCGCCTGAGCCCGTGGCTTACCGACTCCTCCGATGACGCCGGCAACGCTCGGCCAGCCTTTGTGGCGTCGAAGAATGTGTTCTTTCCCAATCAAGCCGAAGTCGACAGTGTGGAGCGTTACATCAAGTATTACCTGTTCGCGGGTCACCGTTGGGACGAAGGCGTCGGCGGGATGCAGATGACCGAGAAAGAGCCGTATCCCTACGGCATTTATGGAACCTTCAACAACTGGTGGCAGCATCGCAGTGTTTCAAATGCGCCGCCTGAATCTTACGAAGCCGGCAATGCCGATCGCCAACGCGACTGGACACGTCTCCATCAGGAGCACTTGTGGCGCATCTACGATTACCCGCACATCATGCTCATGTATTTCCGGATGTATGAAATCGCGAAGATGTATCCCGCGATGGTGCATTATGCCAACGCCGACGAGTATCTCATGCTCGCCTACCACACCTCGGTGGCCTACTGGACGGTGCCGATGCAGACCGACAAGCCGCGCGGTTGGTCCGCCAACAGCGTCCCAACGATGAACGAGGCGTTCCTGCCCGAATTGATCAGCGCACTGAATCGCGAGGGCAAAAAGACCGAAGCCGCCAAATTGCATGAGCTTTGGAATGGCAAGGTCGAGCACTACGTCAATACCCGGACGCGGCCCAACTTGTTCGGCTCGGAATTCGCGTTTGATTCCACCGGCTTCGAATCGACGGCGTCCATGGCTCATTACGCCATGGATCACGCAACTGATTCCGGCCAGGAAAATCCTTACACGCTCGACCAGGCCCGCGAATTTCTGGAATTCCAGCTCCGGCTGAACGTCGGCGACCGTGGCAACCTCGAAAATACTTACTACCAATTGGGCAGCGATTATCGCGGCGGCCTCAACTACCTGCTCAGCTACATGTCGCAGATGGGTGGTTGGGGCGTGCTGGACTACGGCCTTTACTTCGCAAAAAATCCGGCGACGTATCTGCGCCTCGGCTACGCCTCGAGCCTGAGTTCGTGGGCGCTGGTCAACAGCGGCACTGCCGAGAGCGGTTACGGTTACTGGTGGCCCAGCAAACAAAACGATGGCGCCACCGGCGGCGGATTCAACCCCGAACCGATGGGCAGCGGCTGGATCGGCAAAGCGGTCCCTCGCGGCGCGTGGTATTATAGCGCTGAAGAAGATGTAGGCTATTGCGGCGCCCTCCGCACCCACGCCACGATCATTACCAAAGACCCCGTCTTCGGCGAATTTGCCTACGGCGGCCAACTCACCCGCCACGGCGACACCGTGTCCGTCATCCCGCGCGACGGCCTGCGCGCAAGGTTGCATGTCGTGCGCGACGACCAGCGTCTGCACATGGAATTAATTGGCGGGAGCTATGCCGCAGACCAGCCAGTCGCAATCAACGACAAATTTTCCAACATCCAATTCACGCTCGAGAACCCCACCAAAACGACCCACCAGGCTCAACTCCGTATCAACGGCCTTCCGGCGGGAGAATACAAAATCACCGTGGGCAACCAGTCGCAAACGATCAAACTATCCGGCGACTCAGCGGATCATTGGCTTGAACTCCCTATGGGGTCCGATTCCACTGCCAAAGTGACAATTCAAAAAGCAGGCTGAACACTGTCAGCGTAATGAAACTGAAGTTGGACTCGATCTTCTTTCAACATAAAGTAATTTCGAAAGCTGGCGCCACTGGAAAAGGCCAGCTCTCTATTTTTCATTTTCCGCAGCGTCCTCCGCCTTGTTTGCCAAAACCGGCCGAAGGCTGCTGAGCGTCTTCAACATATTGAACCAGAACGGCGCACCGAGACTCAGGAGCGCGGCGCAGGCGGCTATTCCCCAGAAATGCGTCCAATTGGGCGTCCAATAATTATAGAACGGCTGCGGGTACGGATTCGGAACCAATTGGAATTTCAGCTTGTCGTTCAGGATGACTTGAATGTTGTTCGCCGCATTCGTGAGTTGCTCCCTCGCGGCTGTTTCCGTGCCGGGAATTTCGTTGGTCGAAAGCAATTGTGCTCGCTCAGCCTCCTTGCTCAATGCGTCGGCGCTGTTCACCAATCGCGCGCGCAATTCGGAATCCGTTGACAGCTGCGTGAGCAATTGGAAGGCGTCCAGGTGCGCCACAAAAGCGATCACTATCGAAAAAATGATCGTCCAGATTCGCATGTGAGTCACAAACCGTTGCGAGACGCGGTCCATCACGGAATCAAACCATTGATTGATGTGGCCGCTTAATTGTTCCGCCGCGCCTGTCAGGTCCGAAATGATTTCGTCCGCCCTGGCTGGGTTGTCCGGAAACAACTCATTAATTTTCGGCGCGAGCTGCAGTAATTTATCCGCTTCCCCGGCATCGAGCGTGTCGAGTGCGTTTTTCAGCGGCACCGCCCAGGACGGAGCTGGCGTGCCTTCGGCGGGTGTGGGTGTCTCGTCGGAAAGGCGGTGCAGGATGTCGATCAACTGATCCTTGCTAATCGCCGTGGCCAGCGTCCAGCGATCGGGGATTCCTTTTTCCACATCGGACAGCGTCGAATCCGAAATGAGCGAATGTTGGAGCACTTCCTGGCTGATCATTTCGGCAAAGGATTTTTTTACCTTCGTACCAGGAGTTTTGGCCAGGTTCGGATCGGCGGTTTCCAACAACGTTTGGATTCCCCAGCGGAGATTGGTGCCGCGAAGGCCGAACAACGCGGAAACAATTTGTGTGAGTACCGTGACCAGCAGGCTCACGCCGGCGATGATCACCACAAATGAAAGCACCGTGTCGAAATGTTCGAGCGTCATGGGATGGGTTGGGCAGTCGGGCTGATGGTGCGCCGCAGCGAGGCCGTCACGCTCACAACACTCGCGGTATCAATTGCCGCCACGGCTAACGGCGCGTAATGATGTTCCACGCCGTGCGGTGGAAGCGCGTCCGGAATCGGTTGATGATTGGCATCGAGAATTGGTTGGCGCTGCGCATCCCGCAGGACGGGCCATTCGATGTCTCCCGTATTCACGCGCGCAGGAATCAGCCAGTAATCCCCCGGACGGTATGTGCCCCCCTTTTGGAATTGGATTTGGATGCCGCACTCCAGCGTCAGCCAGTTGTCTCCGTCCGCGCCTTCGACAATCAGCGCGGCTCCGCTGTTTGGCCGCAACGCCAGGCCATTGTCCCCGGACTCCTTGTGCTGGCGATCCCAACGCCGCAGAAAGGGATGTTTCCCAGGATTCGAGCCAATGTCGCCCTGCATATTCTGATCCAGCGTCACGGTCATTTTCAAGCGATCGACCGACTGAACGCGGTACAAAGGCACGTAGGCGTTCCGTTCCGGTTCGAGCAGGGAGGAATCGTCATCCACAATTTCCACCCAGTCCCCTTGCGAAAGGCTCAAACGAGCATCCCGCCCCAGGTGCGCCAGGCTGACCACCGCGCTGCCTTTCTCGAGATTCAAGATTGGAAAAAGAATGGATCCATTTTCGCGCGACCACTTGAACGTGCCCTCTTTGCCGAGGAGCACCGGGACGCCTTTGGAATCTGTGTTGCCGGTCCAACTGATTCCGCGATCATGAATTTCGACCCGATACAGATGATTCTCGGGACCGCGATATTTGGAGTCGGGAGAAATGGTGCACGGGTCGGTCGCAGCCGCCTGCGGCTGAACTCGCGCCCGCAAAAAGCCGCCAAAAGGCGCCAATTGAGTTTGCAATCGGGGCCACATCCCATCAATGAAGCTCCGCCAGTCTTTCGGAGTTTTGGGCACCCGGGCCAGCCCCTGGAGCTTTACCTGCCAAACAATTTTGGCGCGCGAGGCCGTATCCGGCCCCCCGAGGGCCACCTCGCGAATGCTGTCGTTTTCCACACAGGTCACATGTTTTTCCCAAACATCGAGATAAACAAGATATGCCGGGAAAGTGCCCACCGAACTGAACGAGACGGGATTCGGGTAATCGGGTTGAGTAAGATAGGTGCTGACGCGCCGCAGCCAAAGGATTTCCGCATCTTTGAAGCCGAGATTGTCGAGGCCGGCCGGCAGAGTCAATGTTTGCCCATTTTTGCCGATGTCTCCAATTTGCACTTTTTTTGTCGCAGACGATTGAAAATTATCATCGCTGATTTCCACATAGCCGCTATTTCCAGCCGACGATAACTGCGCCGCAAGCCCGGTCGTAACGGTGAGTTGAGTGGGAGAAGTTCCATCCCTGTTCGCCACTGGTTGGGCCATTAGAATGGGGCCGTCGTTTTCACAGACAATTCCGTCCACATAATATCGACCGGGATCAATCACGAAGTCTCCCGCGGGCGCGGTGCCGGCGTCCAACTTTAGCGCTTCCAGGTTGAATCCCGTGCCCGGACCGCCGTGGGGGCCGATAAGATCGGCCGCCTGCTTTCGGAGATAGTCCAACAGAATGGCGGCCTGCTCATTTGAGTCGGCATCCAATTGCACGCGGCCTTGCTGCACGAGCACGCGGCTGAAATGTTTTGCCGGGTTAAATGTGTCCCGTGTGAAATCACCTCGATATTGGCCTTGCATAGCTTTTTTTAGGTTGCGTTGATAATGCCGGCATCCATCCCGGCGGGGGTATAGTCATCCAAACGAGCGCGCAGATTGGCGGCTCGCTGCGGTTGATACAAATCGTGGAAGGCCCCCATCTCCGACTCGTCATCGGCTCCGCGAGCAATCTCCGCCGCGCAAAAATCGGAAAGCTGACAATAGGTGGGTGAGCCATAGCGGACGCTGTTGAAATCCGGCGTCACGCGCAATTGTTCGCTGGCGATTTCCGCTGCGGCTTCGTCCGTGGTGATCTGGTTGTTCGCCGCACGGTCCTGCACGGCCTTGACCGCCAGGTCCGGCTGGCATTCATAACGGCGCGGCGTGCGCGAGTCCGCCGGCACATGGCAAAATCGCACGCAGCCTTTCTGCCGCCGCGCCACGCAAACATGCCCGTTGAAAATGCAATTCTCCGCGAGCGCAATCTCATGCGCCAGGAACTTGCCCAGGACGGTGCAGCGCGCGATGGTCGCCCGCACGTAGGCAATCTCGCTTTCCACTCCGTTCAACGCGGGCAGCTCGCTGCTCGTCGCGTCCAAAATGCTGTCGCTCAGGCAAAGCCGGACCGGATCACTCGCCGCCTCATTGGCCTCGACTTCTATCGTGCCGAGGATGCTGTGCTCTATTTTAATCGCGGCGCAGGTTCCGGCGAGAACCAGGCTCGGCTCCTCCCCCTTGCACGGCTCGCACCCGCAGCCCAGCGACCAGCCCGGCACCAGCGTGCAATGACGAATCGTGACATCACATAGATCGCCCACTGGTTCGCCGGTTTTAACGTCTTTGGACGACGCCGCTCGAGCAGGGCCGGAAATTTTCACGCCCCGGCCTACAATCAACAGGCCGTCCAAAATGACGCGGCTGGCTTGGTCGCCGGAGATGAATAGCGCATCGAATTTCGCTCGCGTTTCCGGCAGGCTGACCACTGGCCGCTTGCGATTGGCGGCGCGGATTTGCACGGTCTGATTTTTGGCCAGTTTGAGGCGGATGCTTTCTTCGTAAAGACCGCTGTCGGTAATTTCTATCACCGCATTTTGGAGTTGATCGGACGGAGTATTGGCGAGGTCCTGTTGCCATTGGGTCAAAGCGGCATTGATGGTTTTATTTGCCTCTTTCTCGCCCACGGGATAACGCTGGTATTGTTGTGGCTGCGAGAGCGGCCGGTCGTACTCTCCGCCGCCGATGTCGGCGCTGAAAGCATAATGATAGTCAACCCAGACGACCTGATCGCGCGGGGTTTCGCTCTCGGAAAAGGCGATGCGCCCGCGCACCGGGTCCACCGCCACGTCTCCGGCCTTGGTTTGATATTGCCACCGGGCCAGATCCGCCGAGACAATTCGTTGCGAAATGACTTCGCGATTATCCGCCGTGCCAATCCAGATTTGCAGGCTCTTCCCTTCACCCTGGTAATCCGTGGTGTGCCGCTGGAGCGCCCGCCTCCGAATCGGCACCGGCAGGTTCAATTCATCCGCGATGTGGGTGGGTGACGATTCCGGCTGCGGCTGATGGTAGAGCGGCGCGTCGTTGCCCAACACACTAAACGTGTAGCAATTCGGACGCTCGTCCACACAGAAAGCCGGAGTCAGCGTCACCGAAAACGGTTTCAACCGCCAGACGAAGACTCCCACGTCGGGAATATTATATCTGCCCGGTGCCCGCTGAGAATTGATTCGCCGCAAATCCACCGTGTGAGCCAATGAATCAAATGGGCCGTCAACCAAATCCAGCGGATCGCCCGCGCGCAAGTCCGCTGTTTGTCCGCGCGAGTGACGCCAGCCGATGAGCAGACGGGTTCCCGCTATCGGAGACGCGTTTGATTCGATGCTGGGGTTGAGCCACAAAAGTTCCTTGAGCGACATGTGGTTCCGTTCGGCAATGACCGGCATCGTTTCACCCATGCGCACGGTGTAATACATGGGCCGGCCAAGGTTTGCGGGGTGGATGTTCTGGGTCCCGCCGAGTAGTTTGTAAAATTCCACGCCGCGCGACGGCCAGCCGGCCACGTCCCGCGCCAGTTCTTCCAGCAAGGCCAGCGTGCCTTTGCGCCGCCGCGCCTGGATGGTATTGGCGACATCCTGACGCGGGATAAGAATCCGCTCCCGTTGCTGCTCGCGAACTGTGGCCACATCTTCCGGTTCGCCGGCGTCATGCACCGGTTGATAACCGATCAAATCACCGATATACGGCACCGCCCATTCCTCGCAGGTCTCGATGAACCAATTTTCGTAGAGCTGGGAAATATCCTTTTCGACCACGTCGACTTGCTCGGCGATGACTCGCAACAGCGCCTGCAAGGGGTAACCCAGGTCGGCATCGCGCTGGCGGTGAATTTGCGGGAGCAGATTGTAGAGGCGGTCTGGATTCATATTTTCAACTCGGTGAGAGTGATCGTGTCCACGATGGCGGGCGTGAGATAAGCGAGTTCCGCCGGGAGAATACGATTCGCAAAATCCGCGGCGGCATCGGGATTGACGCGAGCCGGGGCCGCCTCAATGTAGTCCTCGAGCCCCAGGCTGCCGGCCAACCCCGCCAATTGCTCCACCGTCACATTTTCCGGAACGGCATCGAACGTGTCCAAATCCACATAGGCGACACCCGCGACTCCCTGCATGACGCTGATGATCTCGCTCTGGAAAACGGGTTGCCCCAAATCCCGCCGATCAAATCCAAAGGCATCGAGCAACGCGGCGCGCACGTCCGGCACGACCAATTCCCATTGGTAGTCCGGGAGGACGGCAAAACCGGCTTTGAGGATCAACAATTTGAGCGCGCGCACCGCAAGCTGCAGCGGTTGATGCGTATCGCCCTCAATGTGCAGCGCCTGGAAAAGGTTGTTGTACAAATCCGAATTGGGATCAATCGAAATGTCATCCACCCCCGCGATGGTCACGTGCACCAGCTCCCGCTGGCCGTCCGTGAGCCGGGCCGCGCTGGCTTTGCTGACGCCGGCAAACGTCCGCGCAAAGTCCGCGTAATCCCGCGTTGAAACCAGCCGGTCCAAAGCCATCACCGCCAGCGGCGCGTTGCGACGGGCTTGATCGCGGGAATCGGCATTCGCCCCGCCCGAAGCGCGCAGAGGATTGATCACCTCTTTCACGTTCAACGGTTTTGTCTGCAACAAAGTAATTTGCTCCGCCTCGACATTCCCCGGCTCGCCGATTCCGTTGCGATAGACCGCCTTGATATTTCCCGCCCCGGTGGGAAGGCGCGCTCCTTCCTGGCCGTTGCCGAAAATCACTGTCGTATTGCCCCCATCATCGGTTTGGGTAATGAACTTCCGGTCTTTCGGTCCGAGGCCGGCGAGCGTGTCCGCCTCGTGCCATTCCACGTCATTCACGCGCACCACGAGTGTGCTATCCGCGCCGGATGGATTCGCCGCGGAAACAAACGTGAGCGGTGGTTGTTTTAAAGTAAATTGCTGCAAAGCCTGGCTGCCATCGCCATTGCCCAGAACTTCCTGGCACGTTGCCCCGTTGGTCGCTTTCACGACGTTTCCGTAGATCGTAACTGTGTTGAGGTCGTAGCTGTAGGCCAATGCATTTGCCAGGGTCAGGATGGTGAAAACTTTCCCGGTGGAAATTCGCCAACCCCAAAAATTTCCGGCCTTGATTCCCCATCCAGGCCTTGCTCCAGAAACCGTGATGGAATTGCCCGTTTGGGGATCGGTCAGCAGTCCTGCGAAAGCACCCAATTGGAGGCCGAGCTCATTTTGGCCAGGGACGTATGCGTTGGCCCAAAAACCCGGCGCGAGTTCCACCTGGTCGCAATATTGTTGATTGCCCGCCATCGGCGAGCCCGAAAAAGCTTTTGGAAGATCCGCCGCCAGAGTGCCGACCACCAACCGGTCGCCGAATTCATTGGGCTGCGACACGTACGCTATCGAAGCGAAGGGTGGCTGTGGCACGAGATCGGCGGGACAAGACACACAACCTGCCGTGCGCGAGCCGTGCGCAATCCCGCCCACCATTGCCAACTCGCTGGCCTGCACACCGCTCACGCCGTTGATGTCGGTCCGCGTGCCGGACACAATAATCCACCGACCCGACTCCAGCCCGTCGTAGATGCCGTCGAGCTGGATCGTATCGCCTTCGATGTCAATATCTAACGGCTCTTCGGCGAGCGTCAGCAATTCCGCCTGCGCATAAACGACCGTGGTCCGCAGGATGCCGGTCATGGCGTCATCGGATTTCGCTTTTGGAAACGGTTTTACTGTCGTTGGATCAAACCGCAGTTGAGTTATTTTGGCCGTAAATCCGTCGCCGGGACTCTTTGAATCCAGGGAGGCCGTTCGCACCTCCACCACTTTATAATAGGAAAGTTTTGTTGTGACCGAATCGACGGAAACCTGAATTGCCACCCACGAGCCCGGCAGGATTTTATCGTAAACTGCATCCAACGACAGGACGCCATTTTTTTCGTCCCATGCGCTCGCTAAACCGGGCGGTGTAAATTCTGTTACGTAACCCGTCTCCTGGGCTCTCTCATTGACAGGGCTTTTTGTTAGCACAGATCTTGCCGCGCCGACGAAACTGCTGGCGAACAACCCGGCTTTGACGCGAAAAGCATAGACAGCGATCGCGCTCTCCGAAGTTTCCAGATTTTCCCACGCTTGATACAGCATCGGGGCTGCCGCGGGGTTGAACGCGCTGAGAAGTTTCACCGCCATGTCCGATTGCGGAGAAAATGTTTGGGCCACTGACCTGGCCAGGCGCAGCGAACTGGCCGGTTGCACCGACGGCGGGCGGGACAACGGAGCGAGCAATGCTGTTAGATTACTCAAAGGCGAAACCTGGGTCGCGACTGGCAACTTCGGCCCGTTGGCAACACCGGCAGCGCGGTCATCGGCGGCCGCCTGTTCAACCGCAGCGGAGAGTTCCTGGATTCGCGTTGCGAGCCACGGTTCCAGCCGCGTGAAATTCCGTGCGGCCGCCAAATCGTGCAGTTCTTGCAACTGCGGAATGACACCCATGATCAATCCCATCGCCTGCGACACCGGAGTCGACGCGTTCAGCACATCCAACAATCCGGGCGGATCATCCGCAGCACCGCCCGCGGGGCGCTGCAACAACGCCGCGACTTGATCCGTAATTTTTGCGCCGGAAAAAATCGTGGTGGCGTCGGCATAAAATTCTTGCAGCAAATCCAAAAAATCTCCGGTGGTGATTTGTGACAGATCCACCCGCAGAACGACTTCCGTGCGATTTTGATCCGCCTGCGGGTCGACCAAATTCACAAATCGCAGGAACTGCTCGCCAGCCTTGGGGTCAGCGTTTAGCGAAATGAGCAACGGGTCACCCGGTTTCAGGTTCGTCGAGAGCCCATCAAAATAAATGGATTCGATGATGTCCGCGTCCGTTTCGGGCGGCGGCACGGCGCCCATTGGTAGGGTAATGATTTGCGGCTGCGTTTTTCGCGGGCCCAGATCGTTCCATTCCGAGCGCGCATCCAGATCCTCGGAGGTTTCAAATGATTGAGGCAACTCGCCCGGGCCGGGCACGCTCTGGGAACGACTGCCTTGAGGAATTTTCGTCCTGGTCGGCAACGGTGGTGATTGGGACCGGTCTTGATCCAACGTGTAGGCGAGGTAGACCGTTGAGGCCACCCCCGGTCGCAATTCGTAGCCAATCAGGCGCGCGAGTTCCAAAACCGAGCGCCGTTCGAGCGCCGTCCGCAGATACCCTTCGTTGGCAATCCGTTCCTGGTAGAAAGTGAGCACGTCCGCGACCGTTGCCCAACTGTCCATCAGGGCAATGGCGGGATCGCCGGGGTCTCGCGTCTTCAACGCCGCGAGCGCGGGAAAATCGCTCGAAGAAAGCCGCGCCAACATCGTTTCCAAAAAGGTTGCGTGGGTGCCGACCCGATAGGATAGCGCCGCCAGTCCCGGCCGGTTCGCCGTTGGCATGGGTGTCACCGCCACGGTCCCTTCGCAACAGCCGCAAGTGCAATCGGTATTCATCGTCCACCTCGCAGGTTCAATTTCAAAACACCGTGTTCGGGAAAGCTGGGATCATTATCCAATTGCGCAATCTCCATCCCGCCCAGCGACAAAACGCCAGCGGCGATTTCTCCGGCCGGCGGCTGGAAAAGCCGCTGAAATTTTTGCACCGCCACGCTTTTCACACCCGTCACCGCCTGGCATGCGGCGATCAATTTGCTCAAGTAAATGTCCGCGCCAAACGTGAGGTTGTCGGGATGAAAAAAGCCCAATCGCCCGTCGGCAAAAACGCGATTTCCCAGAACGTCCAGCAACGCCGCTTCGACGTGGCCGCGCAAATATTCCGGAAGCACGCAAATGGTCAGCCCAATATCCAACGGGACGTATTGAGCCGCCTCCACCCTCAGGTCGTGGCCCACGCGGCGATAACGATGCAAGCCGCTGTCGATTTTTTGCAGCAAACCGTCGTCCGCCGTCTCGCTTCCCGCAGGATCCACTGCCACTTGCACCTCATACCAACTGCCGGTCCAGCGCAGCAACGCGTGGGCGCCTTGAATACTCTGGTTGCGTTCGGCAAGCACCGCGTAGTCCCCGGCGGTGATGGCTCGTTCCAAAATTTTCTTGAAGGCGCCGGGTGCAAAAAGCCTGGCTTCCTGAATGGGTTCGGGGTCGGTTCCTCCACGTGCGGGCAGTGGATTACGCGGTTTTAGGTTGGCGCCAGGCAAGGAAGAGTTGCCGAAAAGAATCTTTGTGATGGTGTCTGCTCCCACATTTCCGGCGACTCCATTTCCGATGCGGTATCTCGCGGTGAAAATCATGCACGCGTCCGGCATTCGTCCCAATGATCCATCGCCAAAGCGCAAATGAGCGATGCCGTCGTCGTCCACTTCCACCACAAAGTTTTGATCATCAGCTCCGCTCTCGAGCAAATCGCCAAGCGGCAGCCAGGTCCATTGCGCGGCCTTGGAATCGACTCCCGGTTGCGGTTTCGGCGGACTGGCATCACCAGGTTTGGGGCACACACCGGGCACGCCCGTCAGCGACACCTGGGGCAGCGACTTTCGCGGATCTTGCAACAGCATTTTCGACGCGGGCCGTTCGGTGTAAAGCGGTTCGCAGGAAGTGACGGGTGACTGCGTCAGCGATGGGCGGAAGAGGCACGGCGCCGAGGTCATGTCCACCGCGCTGCCCTCGCATTCGCAGGTGCCGGTTTGGCTCTCCAACCCCACCTGCCATGTGTCGTCCGGTGGCGTCACCGTTTGCCCATGGTCCACCAGCACGACATTGCCGCGCGCGATGCTGATGTCACAAATGATCCGGCAATCCGGTGCGGGCAGCCGCGTCGATAAGCAAAATGGAAACGGCAGCGCGTCTTCCCCGGCCCATTCGATCTCCACCACGGGAACTGTTTGTCCGTCTTTGGTATTGAGCGGATCTTCCGTTGGCGTCACACGGGTCAACCGCACCACCCAGCGGCGGGAAGTGTCCGCATCGGCAGGATTCCCCGTCTTCGGGCCCTTTATCTCCTCGAAAATCAAAAAGTCGCCGGGCTGCAATCTCAGGGCGCGTGGACGCGGCGATGAGGCGTCTCCGGTCACGGCGATTTTTTGCGCAGGCGCGTGCTCATTTGTCGGCGTGGCAGAGGCATCCGTCCAGGCATCCTGCAGTGTCGCGCGCGTGCAACCTTTCGGCAGACAACACAAACGGTCCTGCCAGGTATAAAATTTGATTTCACTGTGCGCGGCGAGGGGTTGCACCTTCATCAGGGGCTCAAAGATTTCCCCATTCCCATCGTCGGACTCGGTTGAAAAATAAATACCCTCGAGCGGCGATGGCACATCCACGTCGGTCCAAATCGTCAACCACGCGCGGGCATTGCAGCCCTCGTGCAACCGGTAATCCACCAAACGCGCGTGGCGGCGGACGGAGATGCGCCGTCGCGCCGTGCCAAGATACGCCTCCGTGGCAACTGCGTCCTGATAATAGCTCAAATAATCGCCGACATACGCGAGCAATTCCACGAGGGTTATCCCCAGGTCCGGGACATGACTTTCCTGCCAGCCCGGCATGAGCAAAGCCAGGCGATCCAGGATCAACTGGCGAAACCCCGCATAATCCTTGGCCAGATAATTTATATCCGGCTCCACGCGTTGCGGTGGAGGACAGGCGGCGGGATTCTTGCAATCGAGATCGCTGGGACAACCCGCTTTGAAACTGAACTCGACACAGCGGTAACGGGGATCAAAAACACTTGCCGCCAAGACCGCGCGTTCCCCCTGCTCTGCCGGTTCCACTACGCAAAGCCGATACGTGGAAAAATCCCCGTCTTTATCCACTGTCACCACCATCGAATCATCGAACGAGCTGTTCCGCGCGGCATTGACGGTGCAGCCCGTGATTTGAATATCGCGGATGCGCGTGCCTCCTTCGAGACGGAGATTCACGGCGCCGAAATTTTCCGGCGCGCGTCCCAGGAAAAAAACTGTGAGCGCCGGCAAACCAGTGACCGTGTCATAATTCACTTCGACATAGTCCAGGCCAAAGAGAGCTTCCGCCCGACGCACCATGCGACGGCGTTGTTCGGATTCGCAGACCATCATGGCTTGATTCATGACGCTCCTCCGCTGACGAACGTTTGCGATTGCTGTTGGGAGGTGCTGTTGATGACATACTGAACCAGCACGCTGAGTGTTGAATCCAGGCTGGTCACTTCAACTTTTTGCACGGCGATTAAATCACTCAACCAGCGTTGCAGCCCGGCCTGCACGGTAAACTGCACCGTCGCCGCCAACTCCGGACTGTTGGAAGCGAAGACCAATTGCAGCAAGCCGCTGCCGAAGTCGGGCCGGTTGACCCGCTCACCCGGTTTGGTAAAAAGGAACTCCTCGATCAGGTCGCGAATATGATCGGCGTCATCCGTGGCGGCCGTTCGGCCGCGGGCGTCGAAAGTCAATGGATAATCGATATTCATAAGTGCGCTAGATTCCCATCGCGCGGGTTTGTGTTTGTACAATCAGCAACGGCGTGCCGGTCGGCGCACAAATCGCCTGGCTGTCCAATAACAACAACGGCTGGCCATTGGACAAAAGGCGGGTGGCGCCGGTGGTCCATTGCGCGGTGACACAGGGACCGTTGGCGGCGGGTGGTGGTGGCAGCGTGCAACCCGCCACCGTGAAAGGCGCAGTCATCAAAACAGTCGGCTGGCCGCTCACCGTCACGCGCGGGTTCGGCGCGGTGGGCATGGCCTGCCCCGCATGGGAGCATTTCACCTGCGCGCCGACATGGAGAAGAAATCCTGGCATAATCAAGTCACCACCAGGGCCGTTTTATTGATCATCACGCTGGGCCCAATCAATTCCACCGTCGCGCCTTTGCCGTTGGAAATAAAAATCCCCGCATCGTTGACCACGATGGACGCCCCGGTCGTGCTTCGGAGTATGATTCCGCCAACCGGCACTGCCGGCGGCATGACCGGTGGCGGCGGAGCGGGCGCCATGTCACTGATGATGATCGCCTGCTGCAATAACGACTGGAAGATGATGCTGGGGTCGGCGGGATTTCCGGTCTGGGCTGCAAGCGGAATGTCCGTTGTCGCACCCCATCGGCAGCCGACCCACACCGGCTTGTTCGGATCCCCATGCTCGAACTCCACCCAAACTCCCGCGCCAATCGGTGGCACCATATAGACACCCATCGGAGGCCCGGTCGGTCCGGCGAGCGGCACACACGGCTCGGCCCACGTGGAAGGAATCAGGCTCAAGACTTCCGGCACTTCGAGTTGCAGGCGGCCTTTCCGTTGTGGGTCCACGTTTTGTATTACCGTGCCCCGGTATTTGCCCCAATATTCCGCACCACCATTCATGGAATCACCGCCGGTGTATTGGAAATCAATCCATCACGCGAAAGCGTGAAATTTTGTTTGTATTCGCCCCGCTTGAGGTTGTGCGTAACGCTGTCGACGTAATAAAGCCCGTCGTATGCCAGGCCCGCGCCGCGCACTCCCACCATCATCCGCGACCGCAACACCTGGCCATAGCGCAACACATCCAACGAGCCGTTACCACTGATCGCGTCAGAATTATTCATGAGAAATCCCAGGATGCCCTGCGCCGCTTTGTCCGGAGTGTCCCCGGCGGACTTTCTGTCGAATTCGATTTTCGCCGGCGGCGTTGGCCGGAGGCCCATGGGTGGTTTGAAGATGTTGATGTTCGGCACCGGGATGGGAATCGGAATTTTGTGGGTGATCGGATCCATGATGGTGTAGACGCGGACTTTTTTGGCCAGCCCATCCAGCGAAAAACTGAGGGACTCGACGTTCGTGTGCGCATCCATATTTACATTCAACGCCGGCTGCGGAATGGGCAGATTGATGTCCGGCCCGAAATAAGCGACGCTTTGTCCCGGCAACGGACCCGGATCGACGTAAAACACATAGCCATTTTCCTGCGCGAGCCCCTTGATGAACGAAAGATGAGTCCCCGTTTGGGTGTCCCAGCCTTCCAGTGGAGTTTTAATCACTGGAATGATTGGCGGAATGATCAAAGGGACGATGCCGAACGCCAGGAACGGCGCCAATAACGCGTACATCTGCGCCACTTCCGGAAACGCCGGAAAGGGCATTTTAATTTCCACCACATCCATCAACACGCTCAAGTCCTCGCCGGTGATGGTGATTTTGGACTGAGCCGGTTCACTGCTCGGCGTGATTTCCTGCCGCGTGACAATCCCGTCCATCAACACGTTGGGAAATCCGTTCAACGTGACCACGATAATTACCCGCGTGATCATCGGATCGAAATACCCCGCCGGAATCAGAGTGGTCTGCAAGAGCGACTGTTTGCTCACGGAAAACGTCAGTTGAAAGCCGCTGCGATCCCTGGAACGCGTGACCTGGATGCTTTGCAACGCATCCATCACCGATTTCGGCGCCGGAATCGGCACCGCCGGTCCAATCAATAACGTCAACTGGATGCCATCAAGCATTGGATATTGCGGGAATGCCTTCCGGCAAAGTGATGCGGATTTCGCGACCGACCGTTTCCGTCAGTTCTTCCGGGCGCAGCACGCCGTTGGCGTCGCAAATGCGCCAGAACTGCTCCGGGTCATTGAGATATTCCGCGGTGATATTGTCCAACCGCTCGCCCTGCGTGACGACGTGCTTTTGCAACAGCGCAAAATTGTCCGGTGACGGCACAAAACGCCGCTTGAGATAGATAATCGCGCGGCCATCCGCCGCCTGAATCGTGACCGTGTCGAGACCGTAGTAACGGCTGGTCGGTCCGACCGGACTGCTTTTTGATTGTCCCGCCTGCAGTAGCGCTTGCAATGCCTGGTTGGTGTCCATTATCCAATGCCTCCAATTCCCAGAGTCGTGAAAGTTCCGGGTTTGTTTTGTGATGCGAACTGCTCCTTGGCCTGCAAGTAGGCCAGGAACAATCCGCCGCCCTTTTGGTCGAAGCCCAAATCGTCCACCGTCAGCACCGTCATCGCCAGGCTCACTTTCGCGCGGATGGGATTCAAATTCGGATCAAAGGCTTCCTCGGTGATGCTCAACTCCGTGATGCGCACCGGCACAATCCGCCGCGGCCCAAAAATAAAAACCGTGAGCGCGGTTTCCGCCGGGACAATTTCCAGCGTGCCGGCGGAGGCCTTGCTGTTATTGGCGAGCAGATGCGCGCTGGAGGGATAAACGATCATTTCCAACGCGGCTAAAATTGAGTGCAGCCCCGTTTGCGTGGTTTGCACATCCCCCGCTTCCAGCTGATCCGTGGCATCAATCTCCGCCTCCACTTTGAGCGACTCCGCCGGCGGCCCGGTCAACCGCAACGCCTCGATGTGGTCCCCACTCTCCGCGCCCACGCCCTTGATCTTGAAACTCCGTGTCAACGTGTCCGGGTTGTACTGCAACGGAAGAATTTTATGCACCGCGCCGCTGCCGGGATCGAGCAAGGCAATGCCGCCTTTCAATAATCGTGGGGAACCTGGAAAAGTGCTCATGATGGATCCGTTTAGCGAGGAACGGGCTTCAGCAGGAATTTCATCCTGGGGTCGATGGACCGCGCGAGATTCGTATCCACCTTGATCGCGGAAGTTAAATTAGTGCGCGCCTGATTGGTCTGGCCCAACAGCAGGAACGTATGTGACAAGGCGATGCGGGATTCCGGCGTGAGATTTGGACGGTTCTTCAACAGGTCCGCCGTGGACGCTAACTGGGATTGAACTTCTGGTGTGATTGCCTGGCTTGGATTCGCGGCGCGCGCCACTTCGAGCCGGCTCAATTCCGCCCGATACTTGGCCACGATTGTCGGATCGTCAGGATTGTTTGCATAATCGCTGGCAGTCTTCTCGTCGAATGTGAAGCCGGCCACCTCGACGTGCGAGAAACTGGAAAAACCAATCATAATAATAGCCAACGGAATCAAGGCGATCACCGCCGTGAACGGCTTTTTTTGTTTGACGAGATAAATCAACAGGCCCACGGCAACGAGAAACAACACGATGCCGGCGGACAGCATGGCGACCTGAGCGGGAGACATTTTATCGGGGGTGGTCATTGGGTGAATTAGCGTGGTTGGATCATCTCGGTTAAAAGCGTATGTCGAGGATGGGAACGCCGACGGCAGGCGGGAGCGGGCTGTCTGGCAATTTATTCTGGCCGCCCTGCGGAGCGACGTTAAAGTCCAGCGCCGGACGTTCATTTTGTTGGAGAGTAAGGCTGGGCGCGACCTGCACGGAGACGGAAACCGGTCCAAACGTCGCCGTAATTTGAACTCCCGCCTGAACCTGAAAAGTAAGGTTGCCTGAGGCCGCGCCTCGAGCCGTGGTAATTCCACCAAGGAGTTGAAGGAAAGCGGCCGCTTTGAAAACGCCTCCTATAAGCGAGAGTGGACGGGACTCAGCCTGATATTGAAAACCGGCTAACGCCTGCACGTCTCCAGTATCGAGATTCACCTGGAATTGGTAGACCTCGGCGCCCCTGGTGAGCCCCACTTGAACCGACCGTTCAGCATGCCCGGGCCGGTCCATGTGCCACGTCCATTGGCCGCCAAAGGTGGACTGAAGATCGGGCCCGCTCGTTGGCGGTAATGGCGGAAGACTGGGAAATGGTATCCTGATCGGAGGGAGCGGTGGCAGATGGCGCAGGTATTCCCCAAGTATGCGGAGCCATTCTCCCGACACGACCCCTTTCACTTCCGTGCGTAAAATGTTCGGCATTACCAGGGCACGGGCCATCTCGGCGAGGGATTCCACACTGGCGCTCTCTCCCCGGAACCTCGGTTGCAGTCCCACACCCACCTCAAGGTGTCCCTCTTGGAGGAACGTAAGGATATGCTGACGATCCTCCGCGCTGAGATGAAACCCGAGTTCGCCCTGGAGCAATCCGCCGGACTGCAGAAAACCTCTCCCGGACGATCGCGCAGACGAAGGTCCCGCGAGCAGCGCGGTACGGAATTCCGGAATCCCTGGCTGACGTTGCAGGCGCAACGGTCCCTGGCTGGACTGGGCGTTCAGGTAAGCGACAATGACGTCGCTATCCGCAAGAAGAATGTGCGCTTCGCGCCGCACACGAGCGACCAGTGTTTCAATGGAAATGCTTTCCCCGTCCAGCCACGCACGATGGCCGTGGCGCACGATCACCAGTTGATGCGCTCGCAGAAATCCACCGAGCCTTTCCTTTTCTTCGCTGGATAGATGCTTGTGCGTCGGATCACTGCTAACGGTGCCGCGAACTTGCCTTTGCGCAATCAACGGCGAAGACGCCCTGTCAATCAACCTGGCCGGTTCGTCCAACTTGAAGCTGTTAGCCTCGCGTTCAAGCGGAGAATCCGGTGGCGCCAGTGTCACTGGTTGATGAGGTTCATAAGCCACGCCTCCTTGCTGAACAACGTGGGTCAATTCATGAGACAAAAGCTGGCGGCCGGCGGCAGTTTTGGGAGCGTATTGTTCCGCTCCGAATACGATACTGCGCCCGACGGTGTAAGCATGCGCGTTAATCGCGCTCGCCGACCTGGCCGCCTGCCCGTCAGTGTGGATGCGGACTCCGCTGAAATCATGCCGGAAACGCGGTTCCATGAAAGCACGCGTGGCCTGATCGATCGGTTGGCCGGGGAAACGCAGGACTTCATGGACCACCGGCGGCACCTCGGCAGTCTGAGAGTCCTTTGCGGGATCAAGCGATCGGCGTTGAAGCTTTTTTTGACAGCACTCCGCACACTCGCCTGCAATACCGGATGTGCCGCCGCAAGCGCATTTGCGCTGTAGCAGATTGCGCGCAGGATGACCGTAAAGCGCGGGCGTTATCGCCGCTTTTGCGCAGGATCGAGTGGTGGGGTTCACAATGTATTTCTTTTCAATATTTCCGGTTATTTTTGCATGTTCCGGATCGGATGATTTTATTGCTTCGCATTCTCAGAAAAACAACGACCCGATTCCGCCAACCAAAGCGCCTATTCCCGCGCCCACGAGAGCGCCCACGGGTCCGCCCGCCAGCGCTCCAATGCCGGCCCCCACGAGGGCTCCTCCGACGACTCCGATGCCGGCTTTTTCAGCTCCGGACAACCCGCCGCCAACCTTGTAACAGCAGTCTTTGGCCGCACCCGATTTCGCAAGGACGGAGCCCGACCTCGCATGGGTGCAAACATCTGTCGACACCGCTGTCGAATTCGGCGCGTCATACGCTCCCGTGGGTTTCATTACGGTATTATTGGCGTCGTGTGCCGCCGCGCCGGCCGCATGACCGACCTCATGGGCCACGACTTCGGAAACTGCACCCTCAACGACTACAATCTTCGGATTGGCCGTGCCGCCGTCGTACGTCCCACCGCCGCCTGAGATTTGTTTGCCGGTAACACCCGCCTGCGAAAATGTTTGCGGCACGAAAACTTGAATGCACGAACTGGCCCCGGCATCCGCGAATAAACTTTGCTCCTCGGCTGAGGGAGTGTTCGATGCCGATTCCTCAAGAACTTTATACGCCGTTTTCTTGACGGTCTTCGGCGCTCGAACGGAATAATCGATGCAACACTTTCCCCAAATTGCCACTACCTGAGCAAAGCTCGGGGCCGAGGTGGGACTGCTTCCATCATCGTTGGCTATGATTACCGGCTGAATACAGGCCGTCATTTTTTCTGCCTGATTAGCCACTTCACAAGCGGGTCCGCCGCGAACGGGAGGAACCGCCGCCCCGCCACCGTTTTTTCCGGAGGAGGCGTTTCGATTTTTGAACGCGCCTTCCGCAGCGCCGGACGATTCCCTCCGTACCGGCAGGCCGCTGAAATCGTATCCAAAGCGCGACCCGGCAAAGGTGCGTCCATTTTTTCCCTCGAGCCACTGCGCGGATGACGGCAGACCCGTAGGAACCGGACGAGGCGTTTCAATACGTTGAGGGTCGACGGCCGCGAGCGGAGAATTTTTTTGAGACCCGAGTAATCTTCTCTGAAGCCGTCGGTTGCGACAGCCTTCGCACTCTCCCGAAGGCCCCGGCGTCCCTCCGCAAGCGCATTTGCGTTGGGAAGCTTGTTTTACGGAAGAGGTTGCTTGGATTTTCATATCACCAGTCGCCCGCCGGACACTGGGCATAAGTTGACGCATAGGAGGCCGGTGAGTCCTTCGCGTCCCTGTCAGCGTCCATTTGTGCTTTGAGATTGTTGCGATGAGTCTGGATGGCCGTTAAGAGACTGTTTTCAACCTTACTCTGTTCGGCGGCCGAGTTGGCGGGAGCCACCAGGCGGGGCGCGGATTCAGTCGGTATGGACAACGGCGCCAGTTGAGCCAGCAGCGTGTCGCGCCCGCCATGGAACAAGCGGGTGAAGGCATCGACATGAGAAAATTCGTGTACCTGGGTCACCCGATAAGGGCAGGTTCCCGGTCGGTACTGCGAAGAGATAAATACTTCGATGGGGTCAAGCCTGTAAAAGATGTTCACCGAGCGGAGGAAGATTGGAACCAGTCCACCCGTCTGCATTGTTCCCGAATCCCAAAGCAACGACATCCGCCCGCCAAGCACGGCATGGGTAAAGCCCGCATTGTCGCTCAGGGTGCCGGCCGGGCCGGGAAACATTCGAGAATTATCGGGTGTGCCTGGGGGCGCCACGTTTTGGAATGAGACGTAAAGCACCGAGTGACCCGCCGGCGGGGCGACGCCCTGCGCACCAGTGCCCGGAGTGGCAACACCTCCACCGCCAGTGCCCTGTGTACCGGCAGCCCCTCCCGCGCCAGTGCCCTGTGCGATGGCTAACTGAGCGAGCTGCACACCCGCGTGTGAATTACTTCCCCCCGGCACGACCGGAATCACCTCGCCATTGTTCGACGGAAGCCTTCCGGCAAGCTCATAGGGGTTGAATGCAGACACCTTACTGAAATCATGTCCAAATCGTGGACCCATAAAGGCGCGCGTGGCCGTGTCGAGAGGCTGGCCGGGAGAACGCAGCACTTCATGAACGACGCCGCTCGCGCATTTTCGTTGCAGCAAGCCACCCCGCCCCGGCAATCGCGCCGCCGCCCATGGCGGCGATGCGGGAGTCTTGATGGGGGCGGTGGCGCGTTGCATGGGGGAATTTGTTTGGCCCGCTCAATCGTTATCAAACGCGCGGAGAGTCCAAAAATCGTCTGCGAGATTGTTATTGGTCGCGTAATCGTAAGGCATGGTGAAGTAACCCTTCAGCCCCCAGTCCGCGCCCCAGGAATTGCGGATGAGCAAACGTTTCGTTGCGTCGTCGTAACCGACAGCGCAAATGGCATGACCGCCCACGTTTTTCTCAGTGGGCTTCGGCAGGTTCAACTTGCCGGTCTTGGCGACCGTGGCCGATTCAAAACTTTCATAGACTGTGAAACCAAACACAAAAGGAAAACCTTCGGCGAGGCATTGCTTCATTTCCTGCAGGCTCAGGATGCGATGATAGGAAAGGACCCGATGCTTCAAAGCTTCCTTATAGCAGGGCGCCGGCGGTTTTTGTGCAAATTTGGAAATATTATACGCCCAGCTTTTCTCGCTGCAGACGCCCAAATTCACCAGCGACTTCACACCGTCACGAATGGCGGCGCCGGCGTCTTCGCTGATCGTGCCCTCCATCGCACGCTCGTTATAATAAATGAACAGCCGGCTCAAGTCCGTGACCGCGTGGCCGGCTTTCAATTCGAGGAACTCCAGGTTCCCGACCAGGGCGTTGGCCGTGCAACTGCCGAGTTGGCCCTGATCTTCCACCGGCGGACACTGGCCGCTTAAGTCCACCCGGGCAGGCATTGTCTTTGGCGGCGCGGCAATGGCGGAATACAGTTTGTCTCGTTGATCCGGCCGGTCGGGCACCCACCCGTACCATGAATTTATTTTTGATTTTGGCATGGCTTATTCTCCGTTATTGTTGGTTGTTGAGTGGTGCGATGTAATTGTTGTAATTGTTCAACTCCGGCAGCGACGGCATGCCGAGAGCGCTCTGGGCCAACGGCAGCAGCCTGGTTCAGGCCGCCAAACACGCTTCGGCCGATCCGTTGGCCGAGCTGCTGCGCCGTCATCCCCGGCAGGCATTGAATTTCCGCCGCGCTCACGCGCGCCTCGGCGCGTGAGGATGCCGGCGTGATTCCCGTGGCGGCAAACAGACGAATCAATTCGGCTTCCACGGCAACCCGCACCGCCGCGCCCTGGCCATCCGCGATGGGCAAGCCGTCGAGGATCAGGCGCTCGATGTGGAGGTGAATATTCATGCGGGGACGGGCTCGGCGGTTTTTGACGGCGCGACCGGCACCAGCGCGGGTTTGGATTCCATCCATCGGAAATCCATTTCATTGATCGCATGTCCCAATTTTTGGATTTCCGCGCGGGCGGCTTGAAGAACCAACGGCATGGTAATCGGCGAATTCCGGTCGGCCGCCATGAACGCGGCGTTCAAGGCAACATTGTGAATATGTCCGCCCGTCAAATTCAACTTTGCCAACCGGGCGTAATCGAGTTCGTCGAGCGGAGGCGCGGACTCGCCTTTTTTGCCCTCGGCCTGCCGGAATACTTTGTTCCAAAGCCGGAGCCGGTCGGCCACTCCAGGAACCGGAAAACGCACGATAAACCTCAACCGCCGGAGGAAAGCCGTGTCCATGGCGCTTTTCATGTTGGTGGCGAGAATCACCAATCCGCTATAGGACTCCAGTCGTTGCAGGAGATAATTGATTTCTATATTGGCATAACGATCGTGGCTGTCCTTGACCTCGCTCCGCTTGCCAAAAAGCGCATCGGCTTCGTCAAAAAACAAAATGGCCCCGCCGTCCTGGGCGGCGTCAAAGAGCCGGCGTAAATTCTTTTCGGTTTCGCCAATATATTTGTTGACCACCTGGCTGAGATCGATGCGATAGAGATTCAGGCGCAGGGCGTTGGCGATCACTTCGGATGCCATGGTCTTGCCCGTCCCACTCTCACCCGCAAAGAGCGCGCTGATGCCGAACCCATAGCTCATCTTTTGGTCAAAACCCCAGTCCTGGTAAACCTGGTTGCGGTGCCCCACCTGCCCGGCGATCTGTCGGAGCGACTCCATTTCGGCTTTGGGCAAAACCAAATCATCCCAGGTCACCTTGGGCTCGATCCGTTGCGCGAGCGCATCCATTCGCGGGCGCTCACTGGCGCAGCAAGCATCCCACACCGCGTCCGGCAACGATTCTGCTCCCGCCTTCGCTTCGAGTTGGCCGCGCGCCGCCAAAATCTCGATGCTGGGAAGATTGAGATTGAATTGTCCGGCGAGTTGCGCGGGACTGTCCGCGGCCTCGGCCCCGAGCGCCCTGGCCCAGGCATTTTGTTGTTCGGTCACTGTCGGCTTGGTGATGTCCAACGCCATGCGCGTCCGTCCGAGACGCGCCATGACTTCGCGGACGCCCAGAAAAAACACTCCGTCGGTGCGCATCAGAAAACGGCTGAGCGGGCTCGTCCGTCCGCTCCCCTCTGCGTCGACATCTTCCGCGTCCACATAAAGCGCCAGCGGCAGCAGCCGGTTTTCACGCTGCCAAAGCCGCGCCAGCAATTCCAATTCCCCCGGCGTGGCGGGCAACGCCTCGGCATTCAGCCGATACAACCGGAGTTTTAATTCTCCCGCTGCATGATACGCCACCAGTTGTTTGCTGATCGGGTCCGGCCCGACCAATTGCGCGACCGGCAAAAGGCCGTCAGCGGGAGATTGCTTCCAGCGAAGCAAAATCATGTCCACGAGGCGGGCCTGTGAATCCGCGAGGGTGACCGATTGCGAAGCCAGCTCCAGAGGCGACAGAAAAGAAAAAAGCCGCTCGTCGAGATAATTCAATCCTTTCAGATAACTGACCACGCGCTCGTCGGCCCGCAGCGGGCTCGCGGTCAACGGCTGAACCGGCGAATGATGAAGTTCGATAAGATGCCAAAAACGCAGCGGCCTTTCCGGGATTAACGCGTCCCAGGAGGGCTCATCAAAAAGAGCCAGGGCCAGGCCAAAGGTCGGATAGGGTTTTTGAGGATCATCCTGGGCGCGGGCGCACAGCCCGGCAATGCGCGTGTCCAATTCCAGCGCGGCGCAAAGGAGCAGCACATTCCGTTCGAACGGCGAAAGACCGAGCCGATCGCCCAACATATCGAGCGCGGATGGAGGTTCCGGCATTTTGGCGGGCTGGCTTGCCGAAGGTTGAGGCAGCATCTGGCATCGGTGTCTTTGCGCCGGCAGGGGCTCCCGCCTCGTTTGGTTTATCCGCCGTCCCCCGAAGCAATCGCTGAAACAAAGTTCGCGAGATGGTATCGGCTGCCGGCGACGGCGGCGCGGCGGCGGGTGCATTGGAAACCACGGGCTTCGGCGCTGACGAAGATTGTTGTTTCACGAAACGCTCCAGGCGATCGCGCAAGGAAGCGAGCGCGGCGGCAAGTTGCCGCCCATTGCTTTCCTGCCATTGATCAGCCGGGTTCATGGAATATTGAGGATTTGGTCGGCTTTAAACTTCGGCGGCCGCACGGTGTTATCCACCAGCGGACTGTCCACGCCATCCACGCGAAGTCGTACGAAATAAACCCCGGCTTTGAACCGCCCGGGAGGATCATCAACGGCAATGAAACTGAGATTGGAATCACCCGCCGGAGTGAGATGCGCCTGGGCCGGCACTTCGTCTCCGCCACCGAGCAGCAACGAGACGCGTTGTTGCGGGAACACGACCGGGCCGCACGCCAGGGTCACGGTGATTTTGTTTCCATTACGAGCGGCGTTGATGGGAGGATTGGCCGCAATTTGCGGCGCGATGGCAAATGGCAAGGCGTTGGTGGTCCGCGAAAAATTTTCCCCTGGCCGCTGCACGGTGACGGAAAGAGTCCAAACGCCCGCGAGAAAACTCTGCGGTTGATTGGGGAGATTTACCTTTACGGAACTCGCCGTGGCGCTCGTTGGAGCCGGCAACGTCACGGGATCCGGCACCAGCGGATGCGTGATCTGCACCGAGAGATTGGTTCCGTCCAGATTGTATCCGGTGATGAGCAGGTCATTGCCAAGCAACGCGCTCGCCTGCGAACCGGCCGGCTGGGCGACCGGCGCCACGTCGGTGAGCGTGGGAAACGGAGGCACGAGGTTTGCCTGTGAGGCGATTCCCTGATCTTTCGCCCCGCGGGCAAGGACCGGCAACGGCGTGCGCGCCGGCTGAGTGCTATCGATCAATACCACGGAGACCTGATACGCCGCGGAAATCCGATAGCTGGACTGAAAAATCATCCACAGCTTGGAAACTTCATCCAGCGACATCGGCTGCGGCGCAATCCGCAATCGTTCAATCTGGTTCCCGAGGTCATTGTCCGCCAGAGCAGCGTTGATCTCCTCGGTGCCGAGAACCGGATGATCGTGCAGCACGCTCATCGCGCGACCCAGCAACTGATGCGCCGTCACGTTCGGATCGCCATCCTCTTTTTCATAGGCCGTCACCAAATAATATAAATCCAACGCGAGTGGAGGCCGGCCGGTTTCGCCCGGATTGACCTGGCGCGGCATGTCCTGGTTGCGCCATGCCGCATTGTATTGCGTGTGATACAAAAGGAGATTGATCCATCCGTCCGCCTGGCCATAGGCCTGCGCCTTGTCCGGCGGCAGAGTCGTGACCCGTTTGCCGCCGTCTTCAAGTCCGCTGTCCAACAGATTGCGCAGTGTGGCCGTCACCGCGCTGATCGCGAGAGTGTTGCTCATCGCCGTCCCTCCTGGGCGCGGCCGCGCAGATAATCCTGAAGGTTCAGGACCGGCGAATCGGTGCGCCTGACCCTTGAAGCTACCGGCAGCGCGCTGGCCCGGACTTCGACGCGACCAATCGTCACGTGAATCTCCGGCGCCTGCGATGCCACTGACGGCAACAATTTCGGCGATAAATTTTGGAGGGGCGCGACGGCGGGGCGAACTGTTACGGCCTGCGCCCGTGAATCAGCCGGCCGCCGGGAAAAATCTGATGGCTCAATCTTGGCCTCAAGCCGGGCGGATTCTCGAATTTGTCCGGAGACATTCTCCACGGGGCGTGGAACAGGCCTGATTGTGCGCGGCAAAGGCGGGGGGACGACCGGTGGCGACGAGATTACCGGCACAGTCCCGGCAACGATCGGCGCGGGCGTAGGTTCATTCTTTTCACGAAAAACCGGGCGGACAACGGCGCGCGCTTCCATCGGCCGCTCGGATTGAACCGCCGCCGGTTGCGCGAACGCCGGCTCTTCCGTCCGGGGCAATGGCCGGCGAACCGGTGCCACCTCGGGGAATTCCGGAGTTCGCTGGGACGATTCTTTTTCGGATGGCGGCTCGGAGCGGACGCTCCCGGGAATGCGGTCGGCGTGCATCGATGTCATCGGTGGAACCGCCAGGGTGTCGACACGCGGAAGCGACGACTCAGGCGCCACGGTTTGAACTTCTCGATCCACTTCAGCCGGCAAAATGCTTTCAAATAATCGCGAGGACTCGAAGAGCGATGGCAGCCGGGGCTTGATGACCGCCGTTGGCGCGCTGAAGCGCGCTACTAGATTGCCAAGGTAGTCGCTCATGATTGGCTCAATTCCAAATACGCCTGACGGCGGGCGGGACTCATCGCGAGAATATCGCCCTCCCTCCATCCATACGCGGACGCCAACGCGTGGACTTCGCGCAGCACCCGGCCGGCCCACGCGTTCAACTCGCTCCAAAGAAATGCCGCAATATCCATCGGCGCTTTCCAATGATGACCGCAATGCGGACAGGTCAGCGCGAATTGCACATCACCGCCGGGGTCGAGTTCCGACATGCGCTGGGATAAAGCGTTAATAATTTCGTCCGGCAATTCGTCGGCGGGAATCGGCAATTCTCCACGCGCGGATTTGAGAACGCATCGCCGAACCAGAACTCGTTTGGAGACGGAAAGATCGTTCCCGGCAGGCAGTGCCGCGAGATCGTCTTCATTCGGAAGGCGGAAGAGAAGTTCGTATTCTCCGAAGCGCGCCGCGATGTTTTCAGGCGCCTCGCGCGGTGGCTGTTCCGGGCGGACATCCGCAATCGCAAAATCCATCTCCACCGGCTGGCGGCATTCGGGACATTCCACCTGACCGGTGGCGTGCGGGCCGAAGATCAATTCCCGAAGTTTGAATAATTCCATGTCCCGCTGGCCGATGGTGGTGGGAACCAATCGTCCGGGTGCGTTTGCGCTCGTGGCCACGGCCAGCATCGAAACGGCGCGCTCCACCGGCGACTGCGAACGGCCCCGTTCCCAGACCTCTAATAATCGGGCGGTGAGCGCATAGTCCATGCGAAATCAGGCCGGGTTGGTGAACGTTGGCTCGGCCGGCTCGGGCACTTCGGTATCGCGTTCCCATCCCTCGTTTTCCAGTTTGAGATGTTGAATCGCCACCGCGTTGGCATTGGCATCCAGGTCGGACAAGGATTGAAACTCGGACACCCAGCAGCGATAAACTTTGTAAGCCAGCGCTTTCTGCCCGGCTTCGTTGTAAAGCTCGATGATGACATCCTTGCGGAAATCCTTGAGCGAAACCTCCGAGCCAAGACCGGCGCCGATCTGCCAGACCTTGTTCGCCCATTTTTCGAACTCGGTATCGTGCGTCACGCCGCGCTCCAGGGTAATCGCCTCGTATTCGGTGCGCCCCGGTGATTTGCGGCTGCTGCTTGGGTCGCCGCCCTCGCGGTGCTTGACCACTTCCGTGGTGCGCTTGAGGGCGCTGCATTTGCTGACACCGGCCACGTATTTGCCGTCCCACTTCAGCCGGAACTTGAAGTTTTTATACGGATCGAATCGAGAAGTATTGACACTGAATTCGGCCATAAGAGTTTTGGGGTTCAGGTTTCAATTTGTCCGGACATTTGCTGAAGTTGGATGATGACGAATTCGGCGGGCTTGAGCGGCGCAAAGCCGACCACGATGTTCACGATGCCGAGATTGATCTGATCCTGCGGCGTGCTTTCCTTGTCGCATTTCACGAAGTAAGCATCCTTGGGCGATTGTCCCTGGAAAGCGCCCTGCCGGAAAAGTCCGTGCATGAAAGCGCCGACGTTCAACCGGATTTGCGCCCACAACGGCTCGTCATTCGGTTCAAACACCACCCACTGCGTCCCGCGATACAGACTTTCCTCAATGTAAAGCGCCAGGCGTCGAACCGAGATGTACTTATAATCATCCGCCAACTGATCCGCGCCGCGCAACGTCCGGCTGCCCCAAACCACGCGGCCGGAGGCGGGAAAGAAGCGCAGGCAATTGATGCCCATTGGATTCAATATTCCGTTTTCGGAATCGTTCAGGTTCACATCCAGCGCCTGAATGCCATTCAATGACGCATCCAATCCGGCGGGCGCTTTCCAAACCCCCCGCGCCGTGTCCGTGCGGGCCATCACCCCGGCAATGATTCCGCAGGGGACAAAGGTGTCCAATTGCCCATCGCGGTTGGGATCCGGCTGGATCACGCGCGGGAAAAAAATGGCCGCATTCCGCGCGCCGGTGCCGGTTAGATTCAAATCCGGCAAACCATCCCGCGCTTTGGCGGCGGCTGTCTCCGCATTGGCGCTCCAATCGGCGGGCGAATCCACAATGAGCACGGCGCGCCGGTCGACGCAGTATTGCATGGCCGAGCCATACACGGTGCTGGAAGTATCCTCATCGCGAACGTCCGCCGGAATGCAGAGCAGATTGAAAAGATCCGCCTTGTCGAGCGCATAAATTCCCCGCTTGGCATCCTGCAATCCATTTCCCTCCGTTATGTCATTGTCATCCAAAGCATCCCCGTCGGATCCCTCATCTGCATCCGCAACCGTTACATAACGGAACGAATCGGTTGTCTTGAAAGGCTTGGCGAGGGCGTCTTGTTGTTTTTGGGCGGCAGCAGCAGCGGTTTTCTGATCGTCCGTCGCACCCGGCGCCGCGCCCGCGTCAATAATTGTCTTCAACTGCGCTTTGACGGCGTCGTCACTCAGCGCCGGTTTTGAGGTGGACAAAGAAACCACCTCCATCAGATTCGAGCTGTCTTCCAACACATTATCCAGCGCCCGTGCCCCGCCGGGAACAACCGTCACACACAAGTAGCGCTCGGTGACGCCCGTCCCCTGGTCCTGAATCGTCAGGTTGAACAAATCATCGCTCGTGAGTGGAGCAAAACGATCGCCCACCGTTCCGACGCCGTCATAATCGATGTGTGCGGCCAGCTCATTGCCCCATGAACCTTCACTGACGGCTTCCAGCACCAGTGCGTCGCCTTGAGTTGAGCCCGGAAGACTTAGCTTGGCCTTGCCGGGCAACGGATGCGGCAAAACGCCCTGGGCGGCGGTTCTCACCGTATCTATGGTTGCGCCAGCTTGTTTCCCGGCGGCGGTAATCGCATCCGCCACGGTTTTCGCCGCCGTTTTCGCCGCAGCGGATTGTTTTGCATCGGCTTGAATCTTCGTATTCGCCGCCCCCGCCGCAGCGGTGGCGGTGGGCAGGTCCGCCCCGGCAAAGGCATTGATGACCGCATTGGCTGCATCAATATTCGCCTGCGCAGCCGTGCGGTCCGCGTCTGAATTCGGATGCAGCAAACGCACGATGATCGCCGTGCTTCCACCGTTCTGGTAGAAATCGCGCACGGCGTAGCTCATTGGATAATCCCCCTGCAAACCGCCGAACTGCCGCTCAAAATCGCCGAAGCTACTGATGGTGGTGGGCTCATTGGCGGGCCCGCGCGGCGCCCGCCCAAGAAATGCGGTGATGGATGTGGCCACGCCGGTGATGGTGCGAACCCCACTGGGAATTTCCTCGATATAAACACCCGGATACGTCGGAGCAATTGGCATAATTTATTTCCTCTCAGTTCGGTTTTGATTTTTTCGCTTACGAACCGGGTCCAGGACAGCCACGCGCCACTCGGCCACAAGATTCTCGCTTAAACCAGCCTGGCGCTGTAATAAACCCGCCCGTCAGCTCCACTATCGGCATTCACCAACCCGCGCGCGACCAGGTTCTCCAATCCGGCTTTCACATCCGCCGCCGTGGGCCGGGCGCGCTCATGACACAACCACCACTCCGTGATCCCTTCCAACGTATCTTTGGCCCCGGGGTGTTGGCTCAAATAAAACAGAATGTTGGCTTCAATTGCCAACTTGGCCTTTCTGGGATTGGATGTGGTGACTGCCTTCCCCTTAGCAACGTACATGCCATGGCTTAAAACCTCGAATTCCCGATACCCTCAAAAAAATTCCGGACGGATTTGTCCTCACCATTTTTCTGGCGCAGCGATAATGAAGCGTTCCACCAGCGAATCCCGGCAGGATAATTTTGTCCTAGCGCAACCGGACATTGTCCGCCTGTGAGCGGACATTCAAGGCAGCCGGCGGCAGCGTGATCTTGTGTTTGCGGAGCAGTTGCCAGAACGCACGGCGATTTTTGTCCGCTGCCCGCGCCGCTCGCGTGATGTTGCCGTCATGATCCGCCAACAGTCGTTGCAAATAGCTGCGCTCAAAATTCACTATCAGCCGGGCCTTCTGCGCTTTGAAAGAAGTCTCGTCCGGCGGGCGAGCCGGGCCGGACATGATGATGTCCGCCGCGCGGATAATCGGCTGCTCGGCCATCACCACGGCGCGCTGGATGACATTTTCCAGTTCGCGCACATTTCCGGGCCAATCATGGCACTCCAGCTTCTGCACCGCCGCCTGCGAGAGGTGTCCGCCCGAATCGGCCAACTCCTGCGAGTAGCGCGCAAAAAAATGACGGGCCAGCAGAGGAATGTCCTCCCTTCGCTCGCGCAACGGCGGCAGCGCCAGATTCAGCACGTTGATCCGAAAATACAAATCGGATCGAAATTTACCCGCCCGCACCGCGTCTTCCAGATTTGCATTTGAAGCCGAGAGCACGCGTACATCCGCTTTGCGCAAGGTCGGCGAACCGATGGGACGATACTCCTGGTCCTGAAGAAACCGCAGCAGCTTGACCTGCGCGCACAGCGGTAGAGAATCAATCTCATCGAGAAATATGGTTCCGCCATTCGCGCCGTGAATGAGACCCGAGGCCGCCGATGTGGCGCCGGTAAAAGCGCCGCGTTCGTGACCGAACAGTTCGTTTTCCACCAACTCGGACGGGATGGCCCCGCAATTGACGGGTATGAACGGTCCTCCGGACCGCGGACCTAAATAATGCACTGCGCGCGCGATCATTTCCTTGCCGGTCCCGGTTTCTCCCGTTATCAGCACCGTTGCCGAGCAACGGGCCAGTTTGGGAATGGATTTGATCGCCTCCATGAACGCCGGGCTTTCGCCGATAAATTGCGTCAGGCCGAGTTCCTCTTTCAATTGGCCCGCCGCCACGTTGCGCTCACTACCATTGTCGCGCAACCGCCGGAGTCGGGGAATCAGGTCGCAGCTTCGGAATGGCGGGACGGCAAAATCAACCGCGCCCAGCCTCAGCGCCGCGAATATTTCCTCCGTTCGACCGGACTCAACCACGATGAACACCGGCGCCTTCCAAGGATTCCTCTGCATCGCGCGCAACACCGCTTCCGTCTCGGAACGTCCCTGTTCAGGCGCGCACAGGACGATCAATTCCGGCAAACAACGAGTGAAGGTACGCAGGAGCATCGACGCGTAATCGGACTCCGTGCAAAGGGGTAGAACTTCCTGGGTAAATTGAATTTCTTCCACCCCCTCCGTTTTCCACGTGCTGCCAAGTGATGAAATCAAACCGCGCGCGGAATCGACGCCCAGCAACAATGCCCTCATCGGTTTCATGAACAAAAAATCCCTCTATGAAAAACCCGCCCTACAACGAATCCTCGAAGATCAACCTTGAAGACAACCGTCCCCTCGCCCACTGAATCAAACGGCATCGCGTGGAACGCTATTGAGACAACTCTGAAGATTGTCTTCATTCGCCCGAATCAAAATGACCCTAAATACTTCCAGTTGCTCCTAAGGGGATGTGGAAATGAGAGTAAAGAAAAATCTCCAATTTGTCCACCATGTTTTATCGAGCGAAGGCCCGCTCTGTGGCAATCAGTTGAGTCGGCTTAGCCGGGCGCGCGAGCGAACGGTGTCGGTCCGGCGCAGTCATTGGCGGCAATGCAGTCGCCAATTTCCACTCCTTCGCGCGCGATATTTTCTTTGATGAACTGCTCGTCCAAAGCAGGACAGACAAGTTCAGTGCCATATAGACCCGCCGTGGTATTGCTGCAATCGAAGCCCGGCGGCGTCAAGTCGTCCCGCCCAAGTCCTTGAGACAACAGAGAAACGAAATGCAGGCTGAGATCGTCAAAACGCGCGGACTCGTTCCTCAAAAGCGCGAGCCATGATTCAAGTGGAATGATGGGCATGGGTTTCGGGAGAAGCCCGACAAAATCTCGCAGAGGCAGCGGCTGGGGATGCACGAGATGAAAGGCTTTGCCCAGCGATGATTCGTGATGGGAAAGGCAACGAATCGCTGCCGCCGCGTAATCGGATGTGACCATGTCGATTTTCGCGTCAATATCCGGAACCGCCCCCAGGATTCTGCACGTGCGCATGACGTGTTCGAAGAGATCGTGAGGCGGGCCGGCTTTCTCTCGGCTAATGATTTGCGCGGGGCGATAGATTGCGGCGCGCAAACCTTGGGAAATCGCTTTCCAAACCATCCGTTCTGATGCCCATTTACTTTGCGCGTAACCGCCCGCCAAAATTGTGACCTGCGTGATATCTTCATCCTCCCGCAAAATCCGATCGCTGCCATATGGAAATACGGCCACGCTGGACACATGATGCAGGACCGCGCCGTTCACGGAGACGAGCCGGATCATTTCCCGCACGCCACGGACATTGCTCGCGGCCAGCTTTTCGTAAGGAGCGATAAAATTTACTTCGGCGGCGCAATGATAGGCGGCACGGATGCCGGCGGCCAAAGCCGTGAACGCGGAGGACTCCAACCCGAAGCGCTCCCGGCCGAGATCAGCCGGGATGGCGACGATGCGTTGCATTGGGATAGTCTTTAGCTTGTGCGATTGCAGTGCCTTCAGTATGCGCGCTTCGGCCTCGGCCTGCGAACTGGAGCGGACCAGGCAATAAATGCGATCGTCTGTATTCTGCAATAATTCGGCGAGCAACGCCGAACCAAGATGACCCGTGGCTCCGGTCAAAAGAATTGCGTCCGTTTTTCGGCGACGGCGGGTGAGCAGCGGGGACATAACGGGTTCAGTATCACGTTCAAGTTCCTCGGTTGCGCGACGCGGCAATCCGGCTTTTGGCGCGTGAGTGGTTGTCTCACCGACGGCGGTCGCCAGACCGCGCACGGTTGGGCGCTCGAGGACAAGTGAAAGCGGCAAGTCCACCGTGAAATGCGCGCGCACGCGTTGGAGCATCTGGATCGCGAGCAGCGAATGTCCGCCCAAGGCAAAAAAATCATCCTCGACTCCAACGCCCACGCCTCCCAGCAAATCGGACCACAATTGCGCAATCCATTCTTCAGCCGGGTTCGCTGGCGGCGCGGCGGAATTCGTCAATGCCGGCAAAGGCATCACGCGGAGAATGGCCCGATCCACTTTGCCGTTGGGAGTCAGCGGCAGACGATCCAACACAATGCAAGCGGCGGGCGCGGGAGTGGCGGGGAGTAACTTTCGTGCCTGAGTCAAAAGCATGGTGCTAGTGGTTCCCGGTTCCGCGGCGACGAACGCGACCACGCGTTTATTTCCGGCGGCATCGCTGCGCACTTCGGCGACCGCCTGGCGGACTGACGGCAGGGTTCCCAGGGCGGCTTCGACTTCTCCCAGCTCGAATCGGAAGCCGTTGATTTTGACCTGTTCATCAATGCGTCCGAGAATTTCAATCTCACCGTTGTCCAAATAGCGCCCTTGGTCTCCAGTGCGATAGAGTCGGATTCTCCAACGCGGGTGAATGAGAAATCGGCGGTTCGTTTCCGTCCGGTTGCGCCAATAACCGGCGGCCAATCCTGCGCCGGCAATGAACAATTCGCCGGTAACGCCTGCTGCGCAATGGTTGAATGCCGAATCCAGCACGAACATTTCCTGGTTCTTCAATGGGCGGCCGTAAGGCACTGCGCGCCACGCGGGATCGATTTCTTTGAGCTCATGCGCGATGGACCAAATCGAGCCTTCGGTCGCGCCGCCAAGAGCGACCAGTCGCACGTGGGGGAGCAGCGATTGAGCACGGCGCGCCAAAGCGGGAGAAACGAAGTCGCCGCTGAGCAGGACAAGCCGAAGTGTTTCCAGATGGATGCCGCGTGCAGCGGCTTCGTCCAGGAGTAACGCGAAAAGGCACGGCACGGAATTCCAAACGGTCACCCGCCCGGCCACGATTTGATCCAGCCAATCTTTGGGATCCTGGGTGCGCGGCATCACGATGGTTCCGCCGGCCCGCAAGGTCGCAAAAATATCAAACACCGAAAGATCAAAGCCCAACGCGGACACGGCAAGCACCCGGTCTTCCCGCCGAAGCTGGAACCGGCGGTTCATTTCTGAAATGGTCGTCATCGCCGCCTGATGATCGATCATCACGCCTTTGGGAATTCCTGTGGAGCCGGAGGTGAAAATAATGTACGCCAAAGAATCAAGCTTCACCGAAGCTCGAGGACGGGAGGACGCGGGTTCCGCCTGAGAATGGATTGTGATCATCGAACGCAAGCGAGCTGCCCATGGCTCGCTGCGCAGACGGGTTTCGGCCACGATTGCTGTGTGAAATCCGCCCTGATTGAAAATGGCCCCGAGCCGTGTGGGCGGCAGAGTTGGATCCACCGGCACGTAAGCTCCTCCCGCTTTCAACACGGCCAGGCACGCGACGATTTGCTCCCAATCTTTCGGCAGCATCACCGCCACCAATCCTCCGGGTTTCAATCCGCCGTCGACCAGTGCATCCGCCGTCGATTCAGCCATCGCATTCAGTTCTCCATAAGTCCATCGCCGCGCTTGCGCGGCAATGGCCAGCGCGCTTGGGTTCCTGCGAACTTGCGCTTCGAACCCATCCTGCAACAGTTCCGCGCGCAGACGGTGGATGGCACGAACACGGCGAGCGAGCGCTCGAAGTTGATTCGCAGGCGTCAGATTCAAATCTGCGACGGTGGCATTCGGATTGGCCACCACTGATTTGAGGAGCGCGAGATATTGTTGAGCCAGGCGCTCGATGCCGACCGTCGGATAGGCGCTGGGCCGATATTCAAAAACAACCCGGCCGCGGGAAGACGTGGTCGACAGAGCGATGGAAAGTTCGAATGGACTTTCTTCCGCCGATGGCTCGACGAGTTGAATGGAAGTCTTTCCCAATCGTAACCTGTTAGCGACGCGATCGTGCGAGAGAAATTGAATTCCTCCTTCCAATCCGGCCGGCACAGAATGCGGCAACGCTTCGCGAATGACGTTCTCGAAAGGCAATGCGCCGTTGTCCTGCGCTTCGGCCAATGAACGCGCAACGCTCCGGGCGAGATCGCGCATCCGAAGGTCCGACGACACTTCGTCACGGATTAACGCCGGATTTTGCAACGGACCAAAGACCTCGTGGTCGCCTTCGGAAGTGCGGTTGGAAACGACGGTTCCCAAAAGGATATCAGTCTCGCCCGCATAACGATGTATTTGTGCCTTGAAGCAGGCCATCGCCAAGGCAAAGAGAGTGACGCCATACGACGATGCGGCTTTGCGAAGGTCGTTTATCAGCGGCGGCGAAAGGGTTATCTTGCGACGCTCGATTCGCCACGAGGTTTCCAACGAGGCAGCGCGATGAAATGGTAGGTGGGGCTGTTTGGCGCCAAGAAGACGTTGCTTCCAAAAAGCGGCCTGAGCTTTTGCCAACGGGCCCGCGAGCCAACGGGCCTGCCCGAGCGAATAGACTCGGTAATCCTTCGCCGGCCGCTGGTTAACACCCCCGCCTATATCTTTATAGGCCTCACGCAACTCAGCGAGCAACAATTCGAGCGACCAGCCATCCGCGACGGCATGATGGGTAATCAACATCAGATGACGATTTGTATTCCTCGGCCCGGAAACGAGAAGCCATCGGATCCATGGATTATTCCCGTCCAGAGCGAAAGACTTGATCCCCTCCTTTTGAGCGAGACCAGCGATGGCGCTCTTGAAATCGCGGCCGCGAAGAATTCGCCTTTGCAATTCCGGAGATTTTTCCGTGTCACGCAGAATTACCCCCGCACTTGTTTGCAGAAAACCTGAGCGCAGGAGAAAATGCCGTCGCGCTGCTCTTTCCATTGCGCGCGCCAGCAAACTTTCATCTATCCGGCCTTCCATGCGAAAGAGCAGGACGATGTTCGCGAGTGACGGACGCCCAATGTCATGCGCAACGAGCGCGCGTCGTTGCTGGGCGGACACGGGCGTTTCGATAGGAATATTCTCAGCGACGATCGGAGCCTTGAGAAACGCAGCTCCTTGCAGGCGCGTCCAGAGAGCATTTGCGGTTGGGGCTGCAACGAAATCGGAGACGGAAAGGCGCACGCCAAAGCGAGATTCGATTTGTCCCAGCAATTTAATCACTAAAAGTGAATGCCCGCCGGAAAGAAAGAAATCATCCTTCGGGCCGATTTTGCGCCCGAGGAGTTCGGAAAAAATACTCGTCAACTCTTGCAACCCCTCATCGCGGTGTTCCCCGGACCGACCCAGCGGAGTTACAAGCGCCAGCGGGTCGACCTTGCCGCTGGGCTTGCGCGGAATGCGCGGGACGAACGTCCATTGCGAAGGAATCATGTGAGCCGGAAGACGCCCGGCGAGATGGGCGCGCAGTTCAAGGCCAGTCGGTGAGCCGTTAACGCGATGGATCCATGCCCCTAAAGTCAATTCGCCACCAAGTTTTTGCGGCACGATCGCAGCGTCGATAATTTTCGGATGAGCCAGCAGAGCGCGCTCGATTTCCTCGGGATCAACCCGATAGCCTCGAATTTTCAACTGCCGGTCAATGCGCCCCAGATATTCGAAATTGCCATCCTTCCGGATTTTGACCCGATCGCCGGTGCGGTAAAGCCGCCAGCTTTTGCCCTCGACCGTGCGCTGCACAAATTTGGCGGCGGTCGTCTCCGAGTCTCCCTTGTAGCCTATGGCCAGGCCCCTACCTCCCAAATAAAGTTCTCCTTCTCGAACGCGCTTGCCGGCCGCATCAAGAATGAACGCGGTCACTCCGTCGATTGGCCGGCCAATGGGAAGAGCGCCCCGAATCATCGCGCCCGCTGGCGGTTCGTAAGAGAGAGCGGTGATCGCCGTCTCCGTCGGACCATACGTGTTAATCCAACGGCAACGAGGAGCGAGCTTGCGCCATGCGGAATATATTTTTTCCGACGCCCGTTCGCCTCCGACCACCAGCAATCGCAAGTGTGAAGCAGGCCGCCACTTCAGGCTCCTCGCTTCGGCGGTGAGCAGGTGCCAATAGGAGGTGGGAAGATTCAGAACCGTGATGCCGCGCCGTGCGATCATTTCGAGAAAAGCCGGAATTCCGAGCTCTCGTGATTCGGGCGCATACAGGATTCGGGCGCCGGCCACCCAACTCGGAAAAATTTCCTCGAACGCAGCATCGAAGGCAAGTGTGTGAAACTGCAGGACCCGGTCGTCCTCCGTCAGCCCGAAGCTGCCTGCCGCAGCTCGCGCGTGATTCATCACCGCCCCGTGTCCGACCTCCACAGCTTTGGGATCGCCCGTGCTTCCTGACGTGAAAATGAAATAGGCTGTTGGAGAAGGTGCCTTGGCGCGAATGCCCGTGGACCGAAACGCTTTCAGTTTCTCCGGGTCCAGAGCTGCGACAGCGTGCGGAAGAGTTCCCGGGTTAATGCCCGTCAGCGACAAAAGAGCGCAGGCACCCGTTTGCAGCAGCGCGGCATTTCGGCGCGATTGCGGTTCGCCGGAGTCAATTGGCTGGAAAGCGCGGCCACTCTTGAGTATCGCCAGGATGAGAATGGAGGCTTCGGCACAAGAAGGCATTTGCAATGCAACGGGGCCATCGCGTCCGGAGAGCGCGGCATCAAGTCCCACAGCGATTGCTTCCGCCCGGGCTTTCACCTGCGCATAACTCAGTTCCCTGCCGGGTTCGCTCATCGCGATCGCGCCGGGAGTCCGATCCGCGGTTTCGTCGAAAAGATGTTCCAACCGATCCGGATATTTTTGTATCCCCACCCTTCGTTGCTTCGGTTTCTTTACGGCCAGGAATTCGCAGATCAATTCCGGGAACCGGTTGGCGAGACGAGTCGCGCTCGCGGTTGTCACGCGACGACCGTCGTATTGTAGACGGCCGCTAAATGCCTCGCCGCGGCGACCGAGGGTCAGCGCGATGGGAAATTGCGCATCGAATGCGGGCATGGCGACCGTTTCTGCGGTGATGCCCGCACCGAATTTCCATCGCACGCCGACGGCATCAAGCGCCAGGGGCAGCCAGGCACGATCCTCGCGCGGCAGGGATTGATAGGCGAACATCGAATGAATCAGCGGTGTCACCCCCGGCGCTCTCGTGACGCGCAATTGCTCCACGAGCACCGGGAACGGATAACGGCGGTGCGCGAGCGCATTGCGGGCGTTGATAGCCACGGCACTCAATGGATCGCCGCCGCCCGTCGCCACGGGGCACCGGATTGGCACCGTATTGACCAGGTATCCGACCGTGTTCCGCAACGCGGCGCGGTTACGAAGACTCGCTGGCGTTCCGATGATTAATTCGTCCCTGCCAGTTTCTTCTCCAAGGAGCCCGGCGTAGCAGGCAAGCAAAACGGCATAAGGAGTTGTGCTTCGTTCGCGAGCAGTGCGTTGGATGAGCCCGGAAACACCGGATCCAAAAACAATCGGAATTTCGCCGCCATTTTCGCCGGCGACGGCAGGTGTCAGAATGGGATCCGTTTTGGCTCCGTCGAGATACTCGCTCCAGAACTCCGAGGCGGCGGCGCCTTGTGGTCCGATGAGCCAGCGATGTTCGGCGTCCGTGAATTCGGAGTAGGCCATTCCCTCACGCAAAACAGCGGGAATCTGCCCCGAAGCATGGGCCTCATAATTGGTCGACAACTCGCGGAGCATGGTTGCCGATGACCAAAGATCACCGACGACATGGTGCATGCAAAGGAGGAGAAACGACGCACCATCCACGCCTCGCAGAAGCAGGGCCCGCGCCGGGGACTCATTCTCCAGTTCAAAGGGACGGCCCGCAATATTCTTCCAGTGCCGATCGAGATCGCGTGCCCCGCCGATTTCATACTCCAGCAGCGAGGCGGAAGGATCCATCAAAATGGACGGCTGCCCCTCACGGAACGTGAAACGCGCTCTCAATTGCGGGTGAGCCATTCCGATATCCGTCCACGCGGCGGCGAGCGCGGCCTCATCCAAGCAGCCGGTTAATTTCAGGCAGACACCCAAATGATAAGCCTTGCTCCCGGGCTCCGCCTGATTCAGATACCATAAAGCTTTCTGTCCGTATGACAGAGGTGAACCATCATGCGTGGGAATCTTCATTTGATTTTCAGAAGGCCGCCCAGGGTCGCGTCGGCAAACCCTTCAACATCTTTTGACGAACGCACATGGGTGCGAACCTCTTCGGCCATCAAAAAACCCAGGGCGGCATGAATCATATGCCACGCACCGACATTGGCCGGGATGTCGCGGCGCAAGGCGCCCGATTGCTGTCCCTTTTCAATCAACGCCTGAAGGAAAGCGCGATAGGCATCGTAATGACGTGTCAGCGCCGCGCGAATTTTTGGATCGCGGCAATCGACCAGGGTTTGATTGATGATGCGAAATTCGCGTCGATGACGCCGCGCCATTTCCGGGTAAGCACGGCAGATGTGAAGCAGAGCGGCGACAGGGTCCGGCTCCCCGGCGGTTAACTGGTGGAAGGAGGCCATCATCTGTCCGATGACCTCGTCAAGCAATGCGCGAAGCAATGCGCGCTTGGAAGAAAAATGCCGGTAGAGAATGGGCTCTGAAACACCCACCCGGCGGGCCACCTCCGCCGTGGTCATGCCCGCATACCCTTTCTTCGAGAGAATCGTCAGAGCCGCCTCCAGAATGCTTCGGCGTCGTTCCGCCGCCGGCAGTCGTTTAGAGCTCAAAGCCTTCACGTATGTTAGTATTCACTAACATAAATGAAATGTCAATAGTTGGAATTGCAAGGGAAGATGGACGAGGCGGATATCGCAGCTGCGCATGACCAGGCCTATGCGGAATTCAACCGGCAAATGAAGGCGCTATTGGGCGATGAGCGTTATGCAAAATCCCAGCAGACAGATCCGGACAGCGCCGCCGCCGGTTTGCGCCAGGACTTCGCCAAAGCCGAACCGACGGATTCTCAGTTTCAACAACTCCTGCAAACGCAACAGCAATGGAACGACCAACGCGCGGCCCTCGACAAGCAGTTTCAAGACAACCAATCATCCGCCGCGTACGAAGATCAAATCACAGCGCTGGACACCGCCCGCGACACAGAATATCAGCGTGTGCTCGGCACCAACTTTTTCAGCGCACTACAAAAAGAGCAGGATCCCGGCTACACCAAGATGAAAAAATATGAAACCATCTGGAGCCTCGACGACAGCAGCATCGAGTCCGTTTACGGCACCACGAAGTACTACCAGAAAAGCGTCTCCGATTATCAAAGCCAAGCCCGGGCACTCGAAGCACAGGGCCAAACCGTGGACTGGAAAAGGCGAGTTCCGAGCGGCTTGTAAAATAAAGTTTGTAACCATTAAATTCGATCTTTTGAAGCGCATGGGCGATATACCTGGTGCGGCGTCGACGCAACCAACGCCATGGAGTGGCATAGTCCAAAGGGATGGGCAGTGTGACTGGATAGCATAACTGATATGTCCCTTGGATTCGAAACTTGACCTCACAACCCCGTCTATCCGCTAGGTGCCGACTTCGATTGCACAGCTGTCGAATGCGATTCCTTCTTTCCCTTGCTTCCGCTCAAAACCGTCAGGTGGTTCCGCAGTCGCATCAGCAGTTCGTCATAAGTTACAACATTTACATTCTGCGACGCCTTATTTAGTAGTTCGAAATCATCGTTCATTGGTCTGTCACCTTCAAACTGCTCCGAGTTTCCGGCGAATATTATTCCTCGGGGTTTGATGACCGGGAGTTCGATCCCGCAGCAATTTTTCACCTTCTTACGCAGTTGGTCTCCGAGATCTGAAACCGACTGAAGATAGTTTTCCACCCGGGCAACGGCTCCTGCAATCTCCGTGCTCCAGACGTGCGTCTTGCGGTCTTGGTCATACGACAGAAGCGCAGTAAACGGTGTTTTGATTTCCAGAATATCGAGGTAGCCATCATACGTGACCAGGAAGAAATCCGGATACGAGGCGCCGGATATTTCCAAATCAGCTTTAGGTATGAGCCCAATATAGCCCCGCTGAATGTGGAGAATATTCTCCCTTAAAAAATTCCGCCACGCGCCTTCGGACTTGTTGGTTTCGACCCGCCTTTTCATGTCCTTTGCCAGCCGCCGCAGGTCTCTTAAATTGAACCTGGCTTTCAATTTCTTTGAGCCGGCCTTTTTACGAATACTGACCGGCTGGGATCCCTGGCTCCCGTCCGCAAAATGTTTAGGGAACAAACCTGACAGCAGGCTGGAAACGGCCCGTTGGGTCACCTCTCTCTTTTGGGTGAAGAGCCCGGCATTCATCTTTTGAAGCTCAGGGAGGGCCACGCAAACCTGAGGGGATGATGCGTTCTTTTGGATCCGTGATTCTTCCGGTGTAAGGACGAGCTCAAAATTCCTGAATTTCACGGCGAGCGCCTCCAGGAGACTCTTGCCTGAACTGAAAGCGCCATCATCCCTAATCAGCCTGGGACGCGCTCCCACATAGTGGATTTTGAAGTCCTGCCATCTTTGACCGTAACCTTTGTTACGAATTTTACAGTATTTGAGTTTTTCCATGTGGTAAGTTGATTACGAGGCCACCAATCGCTGTTCGCTTTTCACTGCCCTGCTTCGGGCCAGGGCGCCGGGATCCAATTCCACGGCCCAGGAATGACGAAGGTCTTCGGCCTGTCGAATGACGCGCGCCTCGAGCCGGGATCGGTCGCGGGACGGCGTTTCAGGAGTTGCGGCGGCGGATTCCGGGTGAATTCCCAATTCTTCCAGCCGACGGAAAACCGGGGCCAAAGCGCGATCGGGATCGCGGAAAAAGAGGCTGCCGCGCACACGGACAAATTTCCAGCCCAGGCGCTCGAGAATCGCCTGTCGTTCCATATTCTCGCGCAACCGCTCCTGGTCCGGGAAATTATCCCCGTCACACTCAACGGCCAGGCGGCGATTGCCTCCCACGACAACCAAGGCAATGCGGTAGGAGCCGACCGATACTTTAGCCTGAACTTTGTAGCCACGTTCCACCAAGCGATGCAGCACAGCGTCTTCGAACGCTTCGGTCTCCGGATCGATTTTAGGCAGGCGCTTTTCCAATTCCCGCGACCAGGACTTGGGATCCAAAGCGTGTTCGATGAGCTGGCGCCGGATATCGCCCGGTTTGAGGTCGGTGTGAGGATCCAGACTATAGACGACCCACATCTGGTCGCGGGCACGGCTGGCCGCGACGTTAAAACGGCGCTTGAACATGCGCATCTGCGCGTCCGGGTCGCGCAAGGGCAGCGGGGCATCCGTCCGGACGTCAACCATTGAGAGGAACACCACGTCGCGCTCGTCGCCCTGCAGATGAGCTGGAGTGCCGCAAAGGATTTGACGAAGCTGATATTCCTCGGCCGGCAACCGCTGGCGCAACAAGTCGTCAATTAACAAGGCTTGTTTGTCACCTACGAGACTGACCACGCCGAAGGTCACCGGCCCCCCGTGCTCGTTCACGGCATATTCCGGCTGCTTGATGGCCGCGCAAATCAGGGAGGCGATGGCTTCGGCTTCCGCCATATTCACGTCGTTTTTCTCAGACGGGATTGGCTCGACCTGATACGGAATGACGTGTGGTTTCAATTTGACGGCATTCTCCTCGCGCAACGGTTTAATCTCGCCCCGATACGACAAACCATTGCTGAAAGCAATGATATCGGAAGCGCAGCGGAAATGTTCCATCAAGCGGATGACACCGCCGAAAGCCCATTGGCCAAATTCGTAGACGGACGTTTGGCCGTCATAGAGTTCACGGCGGGGAACGCCGTCGAGATAGCCGTGGATCAGTTTCAAGACCTCTTCAGCTTCTACGCCCACGGTCACCGGGGTGACCTGTTCGTCGTCCCCTACAACAACTGTCTGGCGCCCCAGGTAGAGAGCGAACATGGCGCTGGGATCACATTGGCTCGCCTCATCAATGATCACCACGTCGAATCGAGTGCTGCGCGGATCGAAAGTTTCGGCCACTTCGGCCAAAGGCATGATCCAAACTGGCACGGCACTCTTGGCCACGGAGATTTCGCGGCGGGCGGCCGCGCGGAACTCGGCGTCTTTTTTGCCGGTTCCAGATTTCGTGACACGATTGCGCAGGGCAACGTAGGCGCCCAAGGCCTGTTTTTGGGCGGCAGTGACGGTGCGCACCTCGTGGGACCAAGCTTGTTTCTCCACCAATCCAGCCGTCAACTTCAACAGCCGATGACTCAGTTGCTCGATGGCCTGTTGCAAGTGTTCCAGGCCGACTGTGGCGCGGCGCTCCAGTTCATCGTCCAATTGACGCCATCGCCAGGCGGCTTCTGGGTCACCGGGTGGTTGCGGTTGGTCGTGCTTGGGCTGTCGATTTTGAATGACCGCCGCCCACGCCGGAGCGACGGACGCCAGGATGCCCAACCTTCGGTTACGTTGCTCTTGCTCCGGTTCCAACATTTTCAGCCGTGCCAACTCGTCGAAAGCGGCCCGATACGCCGCCGCATCGGACATTGTGATGGCTTCCCGAAAAAGGCGTGTTGTTATTGCTTCGCTATCGCTTCGCTGCGGGACCAATTTTTGCCAGGTGGCGAGCTTTTCTTGCAGGTGGTGCAGCCGCAAATAATTCGTTCGGCCTTGCAGGACGCGCACCAGATCGCCGACGACGGCGCTGCGCAATCGGCGCAACTGCGCATCGTTGCCTACCTCAGGGGCCGTCGAGGCAAGGTATGCTGGCCAATCAAAACCCAGTTGCGCGAATTGCTCCTCGAGCGGTTTCCAGGATGTCTGGTGCCACTCCAGGCAAGCACGGATTTGGCCGACGAAGCCACGGCAGGCGTCCTCGGGTTGGTCGCCCAACTCAGAAAACGGCGGCGCGCCTGCGGAAGCCATCATGCGCTCCCAGCGCCCACCTAATTCTTCACGCAACACAGCGATGTGCAACAGCGCGCGCGTGGCCCGCAACGGTGCAATTTGGGTCATATCCGCCGTATTGCCATTGATGCGGATGGATTGGACCAGGGCCGTCCATTGCGGTTTGGTCAAGCGGGTCAGGACGTTGAGCCGACCGCCTTCTGCAACGTGCTCAAGGATTTCGTCCAAGAGCGGTCGAAGTACCCGGGCCGGCCGTGGATCGCTGAGGCTGGGCCCGTGCTCCATCACCAACGCGTGGCATTCGTGGATTTCGCGCCAAGCCTCGTCGATAAAGTCGGCCAGCCCATCCCAGGCGCGCCGGGAAGGCTCGCCATCCCGACCGGCTTGAATAGCCGCCAGCTGCCAGGCGGCGCTGTCCTTGAAAAACTCGATCGCCTTGCCGGCCATCTCCAGCATTTGCTCAAAGGCGGAGAGGTCCTGTGGGGCGTCGGTTTCGCGCCAGAACTGCGAACCAAACCGCAAATCCTGCGTGGCCAATTGTTGCTTCTCTTTCACCACGCATTCGAAATCAGCCGGGCTTGGAAACGGCGTCAGGTCCGGCCGAGTGTTGTTAAGTTGCCGTTCGTCCTCGAACGAAATTCGGACATTGGACTGGTAGAGCGCCACAATATCGTCGCGCACCAGCGGCAATGATTGACCGTCCTTGATAGTACCGGGCACCCAATCATCCTTGCCTTCGCCGGCCTTGACCAGTTTGGCCGCATCGATCGGCCGAAAAGTTTTGCCGGCCACCATCAGCTCTCGGATTTCTTCCTGGCGGGCCTCCAACAGCCGCTGACGCGCTTCGTTCAGTTCTTTAAGAACCGCATTGCGCTCTTCCTGCAGCCGGATCGCGTCGCGTTCCAAGGAACTGTGGTCTTGCGAAAGTTGAATATGGATTTGCCGGACCGATTGCTGAAGCTCCTCGTGGCTCTTCTTATCGTTCTGCAGCACGCTCACGCAGAGCGGTTGCAACGGTTCGACGACCTTGTCTCGGAGGATGCGAAGAGCCTTGGGGGTCTGGGCGGTGACTAAAACCCGTTTGCCCTGCGCCAGGAGATGGCCCAGCAGATTGGCAATAGTATGTGTCTTGCCGGTACCCGGCGGGCCTTGCACCAGCACGCAATCGCGGTGGGCCAGATCGCGGGCAATATGCAACTGCTCACGATTGGCCGGTTTGCTAAGCAAAATATCGGCATCTTCGTTGCCCTGCGCACGGGTTTGCGGTAGCGCCGGTTGCCGCCCGTGCTCGATAAGACCCAGGATTTGCATCAACGCCGAGGAGAATGGTTCGCCTGCCTGCATCCGCCGCCCGATGTCTTCCAGCACTAAATCAAAGACATTGGCCGGACCTGTGCGCCGGTGGCGCATGAAAATGACGGGGCGCCGCTCGATGTAGGGACCTCTCCCCGACGGTTTTTGCCGGGGTTCGCAAAATTCGCCGCCAGCCGGAAAAAGTCCTTGGATAAGCCGGCGCAAAAAATCACTGGTCTCGCGGCCGCCCAGTGGTGAAAATTCCGCCGCCTTTAATTCCGCGTCACATTGAATAATTTGTTGGGGATTATTATTCGGCAGCGCATGAAGAAATTCCCGGTAAAGCTCGGGCAGATGCTCACGTTTGCGAAACACAAATTCAGGCTCTTGCTTTTCCGGATGAAACTCCAGCTCCAGCTTCTGCAACAGCACCGGATGCCGGAATTCGCCGGATTCATGCTGCCAGCAAAGCAAGCCGTCGCCCAACAACAGTTCAACGCGCTCGCCTTCGCGTTCCACCATGCCGAACCACTCGTAGACATCCTCGAATAGCCTCGAAGCCTTTCCCGGAGGTTTCTCGCTCTTGATCCATTGTTCCCGTTCGTGAGTCCAGCGTTTCAGCGCGGTGACCCGTTGGGAATCGTCCTCGAACAGTTCTGGCCGTTTGCGGCTGGACTGGGTCTCCACCTTGCCATCGATTTTCTGCCAGCCCGGTTTGATCCATTCCTTCAAAACGGCCGGTGGCGGCGGACAAGGGGTGAGATTGGGGCGCGCCACGCGAAAAACGATGGTGTTATCGGTAACGACTTCGGTTTCCTTCTGTTCATCGCGATTCACTTCAACGCCAGTGTGTCCAGAAAAATTGCCCAACCACAAAACTCGGAGCTGCTCGTCAATATTGCTCACCAACGGATATCGGAGGTCGCTGAAAGCTTTGAGAAATTCAAACAGCTTCGTGAACCGTTCTTTAACAATATCGGGTGTCTGCTGAGGATTTATGCCCATACATCTTTTCTCTCCACATGGAGCGATTCGAAATTAACGGAGTAAGAAAAGCACGAATCTTGCCAGTGAACACCCCCGAGCGTTATAAAAGCCTATATTCGATTTGAGACCGAGGGATTCGTAGAATTCCAACCACAGTTATTCACGTCGATACAGTCTTCCGGTGTGCGCTTCAAATCCAAATATGGACAGTGCATAGGTGTAAACGCTGTTGAGGGTCGGCCCCGGCTCGTTCTACCTCACAGCCAAACATCTCTTGAACCAAATCAGAAAACTGTTATGAATCTCTCACCTCAGACTGGCCGGTTTTAAAGTGCCCACCGATGGCCGGTTTTGATCTGCCCGATGACAGTTGAAATCAAAAGTTTCAAAATTCCCTGTTCCGACATGCTGCCAGGACGCATATTCAGTTTGCCTTGCGCATCCGAAATCAGGAAAAGAAAAAAAAAGGATTGAGTCAGTCATTGCAAACCGCGTTCGGTCTGGGAAAAGCCCGAAGAAGAAAAATCGGGGGCAGCAACGTTTTATCTATTGACCACGTGCCCTAATGGGTGCCCCTTACGTCGGCTCAATTCGATGAACCATGAGTTTCCCTTTTGGCATGTCTTCCGGGCCTTTCGGCCCCCAATTCTCCGGCACCGGATCGCCGTCCCAACCGCATGGAAAATGCCCAGAACATAAGACCGGAAATACAGTGGGGAAAAAGAACACCGGAGGCATTGTCCTAACAACCAGATCGTGAGACTGGCTTAGGGGATAAAGTGGTTGACACTCCAATGATAGAGGGAGTGTTAACATGAAAGAGAAGACCGTAGTAGAGAAGAAGAGGAACAGCCCCCCGAGGGGGGCTGGCGGCGCGAAAAAATCGCGCCGTTATACGCCGGACGAAAAACTGAAAGCCGTCCGGCTGCGGCTCGAGGAAGGGTTCAGCGTGCAGGACGTCTGCGGCGAGATGGGTATGGCCGTCAGCTGTCTGCATAATTGGATCCATCGGTATCAGAAGTTCGGAGAGGTAGGTCTGCAAAAGACTGAAAGCAGTAAGCGCGCCCCCAAGTTACCCGCGCCGATCACGGAGAAGATCGTCGAGTTGAAGCAGCAAAATCCCGGCTTCGGCATCAAGCGGATCAGTCAGCTATTGCGCCGGTGCTTCTTTTTACCGGCCAGCCCGGAGACGGTGCGCCGGCATTTGCACGAAGCCGAGTTGATGCCGCCCTCCAAGCCGCCCAAACAACGGAACATTACGCGGCCCCGGTTCTTCGAACGGGCCACACCCAACCAGATGTGGCAGACGGACATCTTCACCTTCCGGCTGGGTGGCCGTTATGCGTATCTCATCGCCTTCATGGATGATTACTCGCGCTTCATCGTGGGGGCCGACTTGTTCCGCAGTCCCACGGCCAATGCCGTGATTGAAGTCTACCGGGTGGCGGTAGGCGAGTATCAGCCACCCAGGGAGATGCTGACCGACAACGGGCGGCAATACACCAGTTGGCGTGGCACCAGCCGCTTCGAAGCGGAGCTGAAAAAGGATCATGTGGCTCACTTTAAATCCCGGCCGCAACATCCGATGACACTCGGCAAAGTCGAACGCTTCTGGTCCACGATCTGGCAGGACTTCCTGGTGCGTGCCCAGTTCGACAGCTTCGAGACGGCGCGCGAGCGGATCAAACTCTGGATCAAACATTACAACCACAAGCGTCCCAACCAGGGGATCGAGGGGCTATGTCCAGCGGACCGCTTCTTCGAGATCCAGAGTGAACTGCGTAAGACCATTGAAGCGGGCATTCAGGAGAACCTGCTGGAACTGGCGCTACGCGGCAAACCGCAGGCACCCTTCTATATGGTTGGCCGCATGGACGGCCAGTCCGTCGTGCTCCGCGCCGAAAAAGGCAAACTCAAACTCAGCGTCAGCGATCAGCAAAACCAGGAACAAGAACTTGTCTATGACCTCAACCAAGACTCCCAACGAAAAGACGGAACGCAAAAAGAAGGGCAGCAACACGGCGAACCACAGCGCACAGGACAAGGTCCAGGCAGTGCTGGCGGTGTGGACGGAACGCTGCAAGCCGGCGGAGGTCTGCCGGCAGCTCAACATCAACTGGATCACCTTCAACCACTGGCAACGCCGGGCGATGGAAGGAATGCTCCAGGCTCTGGAGAGCCGGGTCAACCTGACCAAGGGCGAAGCCTTGAGCCCACGGCTCCAGGCCTTGCTCCAGAACCGGCAACGTTCAGCGACGGCGCAAAAACTAACCAACCGCTTGGAACAGATAAACAAGCTTGCCAGCCCGCCCTCACTTCCGGCAAAAACGGAGTAGATGAATGCCAAAGCCAGACAGCGGGCGGAGGTCATCTTCAAAGTCCGCTCCGGCCAGATGACAGCCACGGCGGCAGCCCAGGAGCTGGGCATCAGCCGCCAGCAATATTACCAGTGGGAACAACGAGCCCTGCAAGCGCTGCTCTCCTCGCTGGAGGATCAGCCAACGGGCCGGCCCAAAATCCCGACGAACCCGGAGAAAGAACAACTCCAATGCCGGGTGGCACAACTCGAACAACAGGTGCAGGATTACCAACAGAAGGAACACCTGTGCCAGTTGTTAAACCAATGGGAACAGAGCGATCTGAAGCCCAGTAAAAAAAACCCAAAATGATCCGCGACCTCCTGCATCAACTCGAGCGCACGAAAAAGGAAACTCATTTTTCGTGGCGCCGACTTTGCGGCTTGGTGCCTTACTCCAGCGTCATGCGCTGGCGCCACCGGCAACGGACCGGCTTGCCCTTGTGGCAATGTCCCGGCCCTAAAAAGTCAGTGCCGTTGAACTGGGCGGAGTTTTATCCGCTCCTGCGGCAACTGAACCACGGCCGGGTGCGCACGCAAGGCACGGGCGAACTGTATCAACGGTTCGCCCAGGCCATCTCTCGTCGTCAGTTCGCCGGGTTGGTGCAGGATCGTCGTCAGGATCAACTCCATGCCATGAAACGCATTGACTGGCTCCGGCCTGGATTAGCCTGGTCGTGTGATGCCACCCAATATGGCGATGACCAAATCATCCCTGTGGAAGATCTGGCCTCGCGCTATCGCTTTCAGCCGCTGCTGCTGCACCGGCTCGACGGCCGCCAAATCGCCCTCCATCTGGAAAACCTGTTCCGCCAACACGGAGCACCGTTGTTCCTGAAACGCGATAATGGTTCACCCTTCAATCACCAACAGGTCGATGAGGTGCTTGCCCGCTTCGGCGTGTTGCCCTTGAATAATCCACCGCACTTTCCCCGCTACAACGGCGGCATGGAAAAAAGTATCCGCGACTTTAAAGCCGCCCTGGCCTTGCGCCAGTCCCGGAAATCATCTGAACTTGGCTTGCTCGCTGAAGTCGTCGCCCACGAACTCAATCACCACCCGCGGCGCTGCCTCAAGGGCCGCACCGCCTGCGTCGTCTTTCACGACGACGCCCAATATCTGCGCTGGACCAAACGCCAACGCAAAACCATTTTTCGTTTGCTGCTCCACGAGTTCGGAGCAATGATCGAAAAAACGGCCGATGGACATCAACCCAAACCCGCCACTCTGTGGCGGGTCACTGTGGAATCCTGGCTACGCCGCCAGGGCCTGATCGCCATTCGCCAAAACAAAACCGAAAATGTGTCACCCACTTTTCCTAAAATCTGGTCTCATAATTAAGTTGGGACCACACGGGTCGATTCCTCACCGACGGCAACTTTCGATAATGGTGTAAACCGGGCTTTCTGATTGATTGTGGAAAGGAAGACTCGGTCGATTTTTACGGGATAGACGACGTAAAGGGAAAACACTTTCGCGAAAAGCAGTTTTAGCGAAAAAAATATATAGCGTACTGGCGATGACAAGGAGCGCAGCCATTGCTAGATTGATCTTGCTTACGCCTCAAATTATAAACACCGAAAATTAAGACTCGAATGAAGACAAAAGTGACCGTCGCGGCGACCGTTGGCATCTTATTCGCCGCTGCGACCATAACATTGGTCTTCAAGGAGAATGCCGCGCATAAAACGCCCATTTGGCAAAAGACACCTGATTTGTCATCGCTGGAAGGTTTGCCACCTCAAGCGAAGATTATTCCTTCACTGCCTGGTACGAAACCGACAGCTGGTGTGCGACATGGTAAAGGACTGTGGACGGGACAAGATTTCACATTTTTGGTGGCGAATAACTACGATGTTCTTCCGTCAAGGGTGCTTGTCAATGTTCCCATGCCTAATGGAAAGTACGATTGGGTCGGTACCTACCCTCAAATGAGAGACAGTGTCAGAGCTTTGCAAGAGGAAATAAAGAAAATGTTTAAGGTGACAATTCGACGCGAAATGATTGAGACGAATGTCCTTATCATGACGGTTTCATCGCCCTATGGTATTGGACTCAGCCACAGCACCAATAGTTTTTCAAATCACTCAGAACCCGGGTCTTACTCAATACGGCATGGAGAGATTTATACGCTAATATTGGATCTTGAAGATAGTTTGCATATCCCAATAATCGACGAGACTCGAACTGGAGGGCGCTTTGACTTCGATTTAAAGTGGGATTCAACACCCGACGGATTGAAGCAGGCTCTAAAGGAAAAGTATTATTTAGAACTTACGCCAGCTCGTAGAGCCCTAGAATTTGTTGTAGTAGATAAGCAGAACTAAAGAATGAAGATTCTCAAAAGCTATTTCGGACGAGCTTTTACGCTGATCGAATTGCTGGTGGTTATTGCCATCATTGCGATTTTATCGGCACTGCTGCTGCCCGTTTTATCCGGCGCCAAACGAAGCGGAAAACAAATCGCCTGTTTGAATAATTTGCGGCAATTACAGGCTGGGTGGCTCATGTATGCACATGAACAACGGGATGCGCTGCCTCTAAACGTTGGGGAAGTCTCGATCAACTCTCCTCACTGGAGCAGTTCAAATTCGTGGGTGGTTGGAGACGTTACTGTTTCCGCGGATTTGTCGTTAATTCGCATGGGGTCAATTTATCCTAGCATCGGCAATACGGACGTATATCATTGTCCATCAGACCAGTCTCTAGTTGATAACACAAACATACTGCGGTCTCGGAGTTATTCCATGGACTATTTTTTGAATGGTGAAATTGATCCGCAATACTGGCAAAATCTTCCTCCGAGTTCTTTTACCGGTCTGGCGACTCGATATGCCAGCCTTTCCAGTCCCTCAAAGGTTTTTGTGTTCCTGGATGAAAGCCCAATGACCATTAACGATGGTATTTTTATGATTTTTCGACCTCCCAGCCCAATGTGGGGAGACATGCCATCGGACCGGCATAATCGAGGTTCGAATCTTTCTTTTGCGGATGGTCATTGTGAGCATTGGACATGGCTCGCTCCGAAGCAAATGCAAGGTGGTGGCGCACCGGTTCCGGGTTCGGCTGATGGGCGGGATTTGCAGCGGTTGCAAGGAGCTCTGCCCGACGTCAATTGAATTATTCCTGTCTAAATCCCTTCACGGCTGGTTTTTTGTGGAACACATGCCCGATTCTAAAGTCGAGAAATTCTTTCGATGCGCCGTCAATGTAGATCGTCTTGACCCTTATCGGGCGGCTGTTACCACCGAGGCCGTGTCGGACGGTTTGCCGTAAAAAAACGCGCGCACGCGAAAATAATATTTTGTTTGAGGATTCAACCCGGTTTTTCTAAATGAAGTGATGTCAGGCGGCAGCAGGGCGCAGACCCGGAATTTGCCATTCGGCTGCTCCCCAACTTCGAGACAGTAGCCATCTTCATCAGAAGCACAGTCTCGCCAATGCAGTTCCACGCTAAACGGCGAAGAAAGTGTCGCCGTTAAATCCCTGGGAGTTGCCCGGACAAATGTTGGCAGCGACCGGATGGAATATTTTGGTGGATTTACGGTGGAAATCTCATTGGTGGAATCGATGGGGCCTTCGTTAAGTACCGGTGCTCCGTTGGTCGCGACGCCGGACGTGATTCCCACCGGCTTTGTCGCGCGGCCAAAGAAAGGCTGGATATGATAGAGAAAAGTCGTTTGCGGTGCGACTCTTGGATGAAGAAAAGACGTCGCCTTGGCATCCGACAGGAACACTCCCAGCTTGATGTATTCCGAACCGGGCGTGGTGAATTCGACCCAATTACCTCCATCCGCCTCCGCGTTATTTTTCCAATGTAAAACAACATCGCCATTCGTGAGTGCTGCGGTCAATTCGCTCGGCGGACTGAAAGCCGCGGCGTCTTTGGCCGAATTCAAGTTTTTGATTGAACAGCCGCACTCAAAAAACAGCGCGGCACATAATACCAGGCCAAAAAAAATCCCAAGAAGTTTCATGGGGTAGCGCAGACATCGCATTGCTAAATCATTTCTGGAAAATTGAAACAACGCGCAACTGACTGGCAGTCGCGCGTTGTGTTTAGGATTCATCTCATTGTTTAATCAGCACCCATTTCTGGTTGCTGCCGCCGTTGGAACCCCACTGGTCCATTTGTGTGCTGGTCGAAAGTGCTGGAGCCCGGGTCTTCCAGTACCAAGCCGCTGTGCAAATTGAAGAGCGTGATACTGCCGTCGGTATTGAATACAGGTTTCCATTGGTCGTCGCCCGAGGTGCCGAAGTCCCACTGGATGATCCCCGCGCCTTGGGCGGTCGATGCGCCTTGCACCACGGCATCTTTACCACTCTTCACGCTATTGATCTGATAATAACCGTTGCTGGTGGGGATGAATGTCCAACGCAAGTTATCGCTGTTGATGGAAGACCACTGAGTAATGGGCGAACCGTTCGTCAAGCGACCTTGATTGTTCAGGACCAGGCCGCTGGCTTCATTTTGAAGCTGGTATTCAGCCGAAGTATCAATACCGCCAAAAGCAGTGCCGCCCGTAAAATATTTCACGTTATTCCAGGTGTCATGCGTGACCGCGTGCCCTCCATACATACCAAACTTGGTGTAATGATTGGTGCCGCCCTGGTCGGCCTGGTTGTAAAGCAGCGAGCCATCCACAAAAACCTGGATAGTTGCGCTGTTCATGTCATGGATAATGTTTATCCGATGTGTCTGGCCGTACACACCCATCATGATTGTGGGGCCTTCGGCCGTCAGCGAACCATTGCTATTCGTGTGAACTTCCAATTTCCAGGCAGCATGCGTGGCAGCGCCAAAATCCTGGCTCACAATCGTGTCTTCATAGTCGGACAATTCGCTGCTGGGCTTATAGAACGTCAAATACCCCTCAAACTGATGCGTTCCGCTGGTGTAATCATTGTTGACGCGAATCTCGACCCGTCCGGCGGTCGTGTTTTGGAATACAAATGTTCGGAGACCGCCGCTATTTGTGTACGCGATGTAGGCGTCCGCGAAAGAAGGTGGCGCGGGATTGATGGTTTCAATTTCCGGCCCGCCACTGTGATGATACTCGAGCCGTTCGGAATAGGATTGTTGCGTCCAACCGCTGCCCATTTGCGCTTGCACGAAGCTTGCCCAAAAAAGCAGAGCCGAACCAAGCAAGGCCGTTTTTAATTTTGAATTCATTTGGATGGTTTTCATTTTGATGCGCTTTCCGTTTTTCCCGTCGGGCCATTCGCGAAGCCAGCGGAGAGGTTTATGCGACGCGAAATAACCGTGACAGAATCTTTTATACCAAAATTTCTTCGAAGGGTATCGGCTGTTTAGCCGACATTCATTGAACACTTGTTTAGAACGTTTTCACATTCTCGAATTTACTATAAGTGGATAGTCCGTGCCTGAATTGAAACAAACCGGTAAAAATTCTCTTTGTTGACAGTACTTATCATTGTCCTCAGGAGAAAAAGACGCACCGCCTAAATTTCAAGCGGTGCATCCTTATAGTCTATCGGTCAATTCAGCTTAGAGTTGCGGTCCAAGCGTATTCAACGCCTTTTGCACCAATGCTTGCGCATTATCCTTTAACGTCGAGTTCGTCCCGTGTACCACCCATTGCGAGCCGGAGAAGATAACCACCGTCACGCCGCTGTCCACGCCGCCAGTTGTTCCGCTATTGGGAATGCCCAGCAATGTCGCCGATTCCACCGACGCCTCGCCGAGTTCGCGCGAGTCACCACCGGGAGGTCCTTGCGTGTCGCCAAACACCGCGCCGATGCATTTGCCGTTGTAAAAGATCAGCGCGAATTGCAGGCCGGTAATGTTGTGCTCCGCGTAATAGAACCACTTGCACGGAGAAACTCCGTCGAAGCAAACGTCGCCCAGCACATAATATGGAACGTGATGCGCACCCAGTTGGGCGCCGTTATCATCCTGCCACGTAGTTTGGTTTTGATGATCGGGATCCGGATCTGGATCGCTGCCGTCCGTATCGATCGCCATGCTCGAGGTGTAAGCGAAGACGCCCGAACCGACCTGATACACATTCACATTATGCACCTGTGTTTGCGTATTGATGTGGGCTTGCGAATTTACCTTATTGGCAGTGGTCATTTTCGCCTGCACACCGGAAAGAACCTGCGCCGCCGTGTAGTTCGTGCTCGACGAATTTGTGGCGTTCAGGATGGTGAATTGCTGATTTCCGCTGCTGGGCACCCAGTGCCATTGACTGTATTGCGCTCCCTGAGAAGTGCTGCCCGGATTATTCAATACAAACCCACTATGCAGGTTGAAGAATACCCAGAACCCATTCGTCAACACCGGCTTCCATTGATCGTCACCCGATGAACCAAACGACCATTGGATGAGCGGCGCGCCATTGGTGGTCGCCGCGCCCTTCACCACCGTGTCCAAACCGCTTTTCACGCTATTGATCTGATAATAGCCTCCGCTGGTAGGGATGAACGTCCATTGCAAATTCGGACTGTTCACCTGCGACCATTGCGTAATGGGCGAGCCATTGGTGGTCGAACCGCCATTATTCAACACCATCCCGCTCGTCACATTCTTAATGAAATAAGGCGTGTTTGGCTGGATGGACGTAACTTGTGCCAGGGCAGAAATGCCCAGCGTACATAGAACCCCCGTCAGAATTACTATACTTTTCATTTATTTACCCTTTCAGGTTTGATTGTTTGATGTAGGGATCTTCAATCGTCCCATCGTTGTACCCGGTCCCGATGATCGTCCGGCAAGCTGGCATGCCTGCAAGCTTGCAAAACGATTTGCTTGCGGACTACCCAACTAGAAGACAGCGCGCCGCATGGGGGTTGAAACGCTGATTCTATTTAGGATTATCCGCTTGCCCGAAATGAACCCCGTGGCCCTGTGCAGATCCAAATCACGCCGAAGCGGCGGCGCGATTTGAGGCCTTACGTGGTAACGTCCCAATCTTTATCACAACCCGTGATCGAAAGCTATTGAACGTTTGTTGGAGGCGAAGGGAAAAGAGACCTAAAAATCGAAGCAACCATCGATATAGGTGGAAGCAACCACTCTTGACTAAACTAAGACCGCAGCTGATGAGCGCTCGTTAGCTTTAAACTCTACTGAAGCAATACTCTTTCCCCGGGGCGAGCGTAAAAATAAATGACTGCTGTTAGAGGCATCTTCCGGCTCATCGCTGCGCGAGCGCATGCTGATAATCCAATATACCTTTCAACTCATTCAACGCCCGCTCCTGTAGCGGCCCGGCAACTGTATCCTGCGCCCAATTCGCGGCCGCCACAAAATTCTGGTTCGCCCACTGGTGCAGCACCGTCATGACGGCCTCATCCCGCGCTGGCCCAGGCGGAATCTCGCTCATCACAAGGTCAGCTGCGTCCGAAGGATCGTTGCGCGACATCACATACGCCACGCGCGTCGTCAATTCATCGCGCTTGCCGCCGGCGGGTTGATTTGCCAACCACACCAGCGACGATACCAAATCGCTCCCGGCCCATTGCTGCACCAAATCTCCCATTATCGCGCCCGGCTGTTTGTCCAATTGCAACTCCTGCGCCAGTTTTATCGCCCCCGCCGGATCCGTTTGCGCCATGCCGGAACAAACCATCGTCAAAGCCTCATTGCGCTCGTCGCCAGCAGGCAATTTCAACGCCGCGGCCAGCGCCGCCGTCGGATTCCGCGCTGCTAACGCACTCAATTCGCGCAACGCTGCATACTTGTCCTGACCCACCGCTTTCGGTTTCACCGCCGGCACGTCCACCACCGCAATGGGCGCCTCGGTCACTGCGTTGGGGACTTCGACAGGCGGCACAACCGGCGTGATTGCTTTCGGCAAAACGCTCGCAATTACCGGAAGTTCGTTACTCGCAAATGAATTGTTCTCAACCGGCGCATTAACTGCAGGATCGGAAACCATAACAGACTTGGCCGTACGCGGACGGAAGTGGAACACCAGAACACTAGCTCCCAAACAAAAACAACAAAACAATATAACGTTTCTGTTCATATCCTATAACATTGCGATCGCTCAGTGGAAGCGGTTCTTAAACTTTGCCCTTCGGACAGATATTTTCAAGTAGTTTCCGAGCGACGCTGGCAATTCGATTTGCCTCATTGAAAAAGATCCCGAAGAAGAGTTTTGCGAGGAATTTGCCGGAGTATAAACCAAATGTCGGAGGGGAGGCGGCGGTGAAATTCCCAAGACGGGATGTAGTCCGGCCGGAGGTTTCAATTCTGCTGTCGGCTTAACAGCCAACTGCCGGTCCTCGTCGAGCTGTGATAAAAAAGCCGCATAGCCTATGGTGTGCGGGAAGACGTAATCATTCTCCCTATTCTTGATTACGGAGGCATTTGCTCACACCCAAATTGTAAAACCACCAGGTAGAACATGAACAAATCTCTCAAAATAAGTCTCCTTCCGACGACATCCGCTTTTTTTATTTGTCTGGGCATGTTTGCTTTGACAATGAGCACAACGTTTGCGCAACAAGGCGTTGTCCGCATGCTTTACACAGTGCCCAACAGCACGTTTATTGAAAATCCGTCCGGCGACAGCGGCGTGGTGACTATCAACGACGCTTCGAGCTCCATTTCAACGCTCCAGACTTCAATCAACAATGCCCGCGGCGCAAATCCCAATTCCATTATCGTCATTAATCTTAAACGCGGAGCGATCTATGCAGTAAATGGCACAGGACTGGTACTCGGTTCGCAGGAATGTCTCGTCGGTGGCGGTGCGCTGATTCAGGCCGCCAACTCTTCCGTGACTGTTCCGCTTATCACCATTACCACAGGTTCGACAAATGTTTCATTGTCCGGCGTGGCATTGGACGGGAATAACGCGGGGATCAACGGCATTACCGGTTCTTCAGTGGCGCGGGTAAACATTGACAAAGTGACGGTGCTGGATTGCGGACAGGATTGTATTCTGCTGACCGGCAAAGGCAGCACGACTTACAACAATGAATTGACCATCACGCGCTGCGATGCTTCAGGAAGTGCCGCGCACGCGGGCATCAGCATCCAAAACTCCACGCAAGCTGCAATCCTTGACAACAATTGCCACGACAACGCGGTCGGCATTTATACTTCCGGTTCGGCCTGGAACAACATCGCCAACAACACCTGCAATAATAACACGACGGGAATTGATGTCAGCAGCGGTAACGACAACGTGATTGCGAACAATACTTGCAACAACAACGCGACCGGCATCCACGCCGGCGGCACGAAGCACATGATTGTTTCCAATTCGATGGGCGGCAATTCCACCGCCGGAATCAGTGCAACCGGTTCCAACAACAATTTCGCTGATAACTTGTTCACCTCGGGGAATGCGGTCAACTTCAGCAGTGGCGGTACGAGTGACAACATCGTGGCTTATAAAGCCGCGCTCAGCGCCTCAGGTGAAAATTATTTCTACCCGCCGTTAATCGACAACCAGCATACCACCACCATTGTCAATGGAATGGGCCGCACAGATTTGACAATTGGTTCAACAACGATTGCCGGCGTTCAAAGCCAGTACAATTCTGCGCGCAGTTCAAATCCAAATAATGTCATCGTCCTGCATCTGAATGGCACATTCACGGTTGGTTCGGCTCCGTTGGAACTGCAATCCAATACTTGCGTTTTGCTGAACGGCACTATTCAGATCAATTCCTCGACAACGGCGAGCGCGGCCATCGATTGCTCACATGTCGAACAGATTTCCATCTCCGGTGGAACCATCGACGCCGGCAACAACACTGGCATCACCGGCATTTCCACTCTGGACTGCACGATGATTCAGATCGACAGCATGACAATCCAGAATTTCGGGTCCAACGCCACGTCCATCCCCGGCTCCGACGCGATTAAATTCAGCAACTTCGGCGGCGGCGCGCCACCGCACCTCGTAACGCGTTGTTACATCAACGGCAGCGCCGGACGCGCGATCTGGTCGGAATCGCCCAATGCGAAGGCTCTCTATTCGGACAACACCCTCATTGGCACGCGCGCGGGCATTGATTGCGACGCGCAGACCTTCGGCGCCGTTTGCATGTTCAATACCTGCCTTACCAATCTTTACGGTATTTGGTATGAACAAGGCGCCACACACAACACCTCCAGCGGCAACGTTTGCCAGTATAACACCCGTTATCAACTGGACGTGGGCAATAACGCCGACACGGTCGGAACCGTCTACAACAACTACCTGTGCAACGTCGCAGAAGGCTTTACCGGGATCGTGTCGGGAGCGGTCGGTGCGAACACGTTCACGTCCTTCAACTTTATGTTCAACAACGTGGTACTGAACGGCGCCATTACCTCGAGCCAGGTCGGCACGAATAATTATTTCTCGCAGAATTATCATTCTGGCGGCTCCTTTTCCACTGCCGGCGCGGAAACCTTCTTCAACTCGCCCGACGTGGATGGCAACTTGCAGATTCTCGACGGCAACAGCGGATTGGGCGTGATCGTGAAGGACGCAGCCACGACCAACGGCGCGGCGATCGTCACCGCCCAACCCGGCGCCTTGGGCAACGGAACCGGCGATGACGAGTGGCAGCTCATTCCGACCGACAGCGGATTCTACAAAGTTATAAATGAAAACAGCGGTCTGGCCATGGTCGTGTCCGGCGCTTCGACCACCAATGGCGCGCCTATCATTCAATTTGCTTACAGCAGCGGCACGACTTATAACGACGAGTGGTGGATTCAACCGGCGGGAAATGGACTTTACAATTTTATCAATCGCTTGAGCGGTCTCAATCTCGACGTGACCGGCGCCAGCACGAACATCGGCACGCAACTTGACCAATGGCCGGCCAATGGCGGCGCCAACCAGCAATTTGCTCTCGTCGAAGATGCCCCGTCATTGTCGCCACCTGATTTTACTCTAGCTACATCACCTTCTTCGCAAGCAGTCACGTCTGGCAACGGATCCAGTTTTTCAACAACCGTAACGGCTGCTAATGGCTTCAATGGCACGGTGACATTTACCATCAATGGATTGCCCAGCGGTGCGAGCGGAAGTTTCAGCCCAACTTCGGTCGCGGGTTCGGGAAGCTCGACCTTAAATATCACAACCTCCACTTCGACGCCCGGCGGGACTTACACTCTGGCTGTTATCGGCGCGAGCGGCAGTTTGTCACACACAGACACGGTCAACCTCGTTGTTGAGAACTTCACGATTTCCGCCACGCCTTCGTCGCAAACTGTCACCGCCGGCAATGGCACAAGCTATACGGTCAATCTCGGCATCATCAATGCGTTTGGCGGAACCATTGCGCTTAGCGCCAGCGGATTACCTTCCGGCGCGAGCGCGAGCTTCAATCCTTCGTCGCTGACGGCTCCGGGTTCTTCGACAATGTCTATTTCGACCAGCATTTCAACACCTGCCTGCACTTCCAATCTCACCGTTAAGGGTATCAGCGGAAGTCTCTCGCACACGGCGAACGTTTCATTGACCGTCAACGCACCGGGATTGCCAGGCGGTTGGACGGACTTGGACATCGGTGCAGTGGGCATCGCCGGCAGCGCCAGTTACAACAACGGCACATTCACCGTGGCGGGCAGCGGTTCAGACATCTGGACGGCAGCCGACCAGTTCAACTACGCTTACCAATCCGTTACCAATGACACGAGCGTCACCGCGCGCGTCGTCACCGAAACCGGCGCGGCATCATTCGCCAAAGCTGCGGTAATGATTCGTGAAACAACCGCGACGAATTCAATCGAAGCCTCCGTATTACTCACTCCTACAAATGGCGTTGCGATGGAAGTTCGGCCAACAACAGGCGCCGCCACCATCAACCTCGTCGGCTGGGTGGCTGGCCCCCTTCCGCCGCAATGGATCAAACTTGCACGTTCCGGCAATACTTTCACCGCTTCCTATTCGGTCAACGGCTCGACCTGGACGCAGCTTGCATCGACCAATGTCACGATGGCCTCTACCGCCAAAGCGGGGCTCGCCGTCACTTCACATGACAACACCTCGCTGAACACGGCGACGTTTGACAATATCAGCATCGTCGGCGCCAGCATCGACACTACCGCCATTTATCAGATGGAAAACGAAGCCAGCGGTTTGGTGTTGAACAATCAAGGCTCATTGACTAACGGTTCCGCGATTACTCAATGGACCACAACCACCAGTTCAAATCTGGATTGGGTGTTCATCCCCACCACCAACGGCTACTACCAGATCAATAGTGTAAGGAGCGGTTTGGATGCGGTCGTTATCAGCGCTACCACAACCAATGGAGCCGGAATTATCCAATGGTCATTTGGCTCAGCCGGCAACGACCAATGGAAACCGCAGCAAAACAGCGACGGAAGCTACACCTTCTTCAATTTGCACAGCGGTTTGGTGCTGGAAGATCCCGGTTCGAGCACGAACAGGACGACGCAAATGGACCAGTGGTCGTCCACCGGTGGCAACAACCAGAAATGGATTTTATTGAAACAATAAAATGCAACCGACAACAGCGCCGTCGCATAAATGCGGCGACGCTTTGATTTTCAGCCATGCTGGAAGCAAACGGTTAAGATGGTCGGTTGTCAGTCATCATTTGGGGAACCCGTTAACACACGCGCGTCTAGAACAGCTTGCGAAGCGCCATTGGAGCCGATCGGATACATCGGATGGGCCGCATCACCGAGCAGCGTCACCGGACCGTGAGTCCAGCGTGGCAGTGGATCGCGGTCAACCATCGGATAAACCCCAGACCGCCTGCTCCGCACGAATCAAAGCCGGGACATCCAGCCAATTGAACCGAAAGTTCTCGAAGGCCGGCAAAAAATCTTCCAGTCGCCCAGCGCGATTCCAGTCTCCGTAATCCGCCAGGGAGGTCGTATCGAAGCGCCGTTCCGCAATGAAATTGATCAGCTGCGCTCCCGGACGCGACGCCGAGTGGCTGATCGGGTAACAAACAAATTTCGTGCGGGGATGGCCGGCCATGATCATGGTGTAGCCATCCAGCACACGATCGAATTCAGCCGTGCCGCGCCACAGCACAGCACCATTCCGCCGCCGCGGTCCTTCATCGGGAAAGAGCGCGCGCCGCGCAGCCGAATGCATCCCATCGCAGGCGATGAGCAACCGACCTTCCGCTTTGACGGCTTCCCGTCCCGTGCGATCTACAAATTGCGCGCGGACAAAAGAGCCGACCACGGCGAAGCCCGCGAGTTTACAGTTCAGATGCACACGGTCGGTTCCAATGCGCTCTTTGGCGGCCTCCAACAGCGCCAGTTAAAGGATTCCTCGATGAATCGAAATTTGAGGCCATCGGTAGCCGGCGGCAAGCCCCCGAGGCTCGCCCCAAATGCGCTCGCCGCGTTTCGTGAAATACGCCAGTTCTCGGCAGGCGACACCCGCGCTCTCGATCGGAGCGCGTAATCCCAATTCCTCCAATTCTCGCAGAGCGTGAGGCAATATGTTGATGCCGACGCCCAACGGTTTGATTTCCGGCACGGCCTCAAACACGCGGACAGCAAATCCCGCCTCGTGCAAACTCAACGCCGTCGTCAGACCGCCGATGCCGTCGAGTTTATCCGCCTGGCGCAGGAACTCCGCCCGGATGGCGTTGACTTTTGCGCGTGTTACCCAATTGGATTTTGGTTTTTCCTGGATTCGAATCAACTCCGGTGCCAGCATCAAAGTTGAAAAACTCAAAATCGGCACGTCAGCGACAATGCCGTCGTAATCGGCGGGATACCGCTGCGCGACAATCAAGGCTTCACGACCTCCTTGCGAAGCGCCAATATAATAATTGAACCGCAGACGTTCGCCATAAACGCACTCGATGATGACCATGGCCGCGTCATGCGTTTTCTTCATCTGCATGTAGCCAAGATTGCGAATGGCTTCCTCATTGGTCGCCCAATCGTCGCACGACAAAGGCTGGATCAACGATGACGATCCGGGTGCGAGTTATGTCGGCTGGATCGCCGCTGCAACCTGGGCACCGGAGATTTCAACAACGACCTCTTAAGTAACAAGAAATGAACCGTTCATATTCAACAAGTTGCGCGGCCTTGTTGCTTACGTCATTGCCCCGTCTCGGAGACGGTTGGTTTGCTAACCATTAGCGAAACACCCGGCGATATCTGGAATAGTTCGTTCACCGGAACCAGAGTGTTGGTCATAGCGCCGAAACAAGCGGGAGCCGGTAAAATCGAAATTCAAATTGACGGCCAGATGCGCGCTACTGTGGACCTTTCGACGACGGGCTCACGTCAGGCACAGCAGAATGTGAGTGAGATCGGAGGCCTTGCATTCGGCAAACATACCGTCGCTATCGTCAATCGCGGCCCCGGTTTCGTAGCCGTAGACGCTCTGATCGTGCGTTGAAACGCAACACCTACCTCATCTACGAATGCTGACCGGCGACCATTTTCGTGACATCGACGATTTGCAAGATGACTCAAAGGCTCGAAATTTGTCGAACGTTGGTCGTTGTCATACGAAACGACTCTCTCCCTCAGATGTTTGAGCGTCAAACAAAACGGAAATTGGGCACCAAAACAGTTAGATTTAATGTAAGAATGTATGGAATAGTATACTTGATTTTCCAATAAAACTGGGCATTATTCCTTCGCAATCACGGGGGAAACTGGTCAATCCCGGCCATTGGCCTCGCATTAATTTTCAAACTCGACTCCCATCCAGAACATAATCGAAACCCGAATAAACGCGGATGTATGAATAGAAGAGAAAACGGAGCGCGTGGGAAAAATAACAGTGGCCAAATATCGAAGGTTCAAATAGCACCCCTGTCACGTTAGTAGAATTTGGCGTTCAATAGTCTGGACACGCATGGCGTAGCCCGGTATTAAAATGGGCGAATCCCAAGCTGGCTAAACCCGAATCACATGAATTTTATCCCTTGCTCACCATCTCCACTCACGGCGTCATTCCACCCGGGCGCAAGCCAGACCATTTCCCTGCCTTGAGGTCTTTATGAGTTGTCTCGTTCTGATGTCAGAGCTTCGACGAAGTATTTCGATCCGTGTGACACCCCTTTGGTGTCTCACGATGAGGTTGATGTTCTTCGCGCTCGTCCTGATTGGACCGCTTGCTCGAGCTGTGCAATTCCAATTCACTGACATTAACGCGAATTTACTTGGAGAGGACGGAGCGTCAGTGGCATGGGGTGATTATGACAACGACGGTTATCTCGATCTGCTGATCACCGGGACGGGCGCAAACTTTGCAGGCCCCACCTGCTACGTCTATCGCAACAACGGGGATGGAACATTCACCCTGGCGGCGACACTTTCGGGTATCACTGATGGCCAGGCTGTCTGGGGCGATTACAATAACGACGGCCGTCTGGATATTATGCAGGATGGTATGACGTCCGGAACCGAGATATGGCAGATTTACCGAAACGATGGGTCAAATACATTCACTTCGATTTCATTTGGAGCACCCGGGTTTGGAAATATTTCGGGAGAGTCAACACGTTTCGTCTCTTGCGCGTGGGGTGACTACGACAATGACGGCAAACTGGATGCGTTGTTTATAGGATGGCCCTCCGCCGCGCTGTATCACAACAACGGCGACGGCAGCTTCACGAATTCCGGCATCAATGTCCCCGCACCGGGAAATAGCGATGTAGCCTGGGGCGATTATGACAACAACGGTTATCTTGATTTTGTGGTTAATGGAGGCGGCGGAGATGGCATGACCGCTCTTTACCGGAATTTCGGCGGCGCCATTGTTCCGGCAACCAATGTGTTGACAGGAGTGTACCTGGGATGCGCGGCATGGGATGATTTCAACAATGACGGGAATTTGGATCTGGCCATTACTGGTTTGAATAACAGCCAGAGTTATCTCTCGATTATATTTGTCGGGGATGGACACGGAGGATTTACCAATTCGGGTGTCGGCATCGACGGCACGGTGTATGGCTCGGTCGCGTGGGGCGACTTTGACAACGACGGCTGGCCGGATCTCGTCGTGTCGTCATCTGCCTCCACGGGGGCAACGAAGATTTTTCATAACAACGGCAACGGCACATTTACGGATTCTGGCATCTCGCTACCCGGTTGCGGAAATGGCGGTATTGCGGTGGGAGATTTTAACAACGACGGCAAATTGGACATAGCACTTGTCGGCAGCGGCGTTGCCAAGATTTTCCGCAACGACACTGCCGTTACGCCGAATTCGCCCCCGAGTCCTCCGCAGTTCTTTCACGCAACACCAACAACAAACGCCATGCTGCTGAGTTGGACCGCGGCGACGGATGCGAACCAATTGGGTGGCTTGAGCTACAACATCCGAATGGGTACGACGCCGGGCGGGATGGATGTGGTTGCGCCGATGGCTGCCGCCGCGACCGGCTTGCGCCGAATTCCGGCGGTTGGAAATGCGGGATTAGGGTTGAGCCGCACAGTCACGCACCTCCAGCCGGGAACCTACTATTGGGGTGTGCAGACGATCGACCATTCCTTCGCCGGCTCCGCTTTCACCACGGAAGCGAGCTTCACGATTTCCGCGCCGAGTTTTACGACACAACCGTTGAACCAGACCAATGGACCGGGAACGACAGCGTCATTCCAGGTCGCGACTACAGGCACATTACCGATTGCTTATCAGTGGTATTTCAACGGAACAGCGCTGACGGATGGCGGACGTATCAGTGGATCGGGCACGACCAATCTGGTGATCAGCAACATTCAGGTGCCCGATGCGGGAAACTACATGATCGTGGCGGCCAATGTGGCTGGATCGGTGACCAGTGTGGTTACGACGCTCACCATTCCCGCACCTCCAGTGATCACGATGCAGCCCACGAATATCACCGTGTCGGCGGGCGCCTCGGCCACGTTTACCGTCACGGCAGCGGGCAGTGGGCTTTTGACTTATCAATGGGAATTCGGCGGCACGAACATCGACGGAGGCACCAATGCCAGTCTGACGCTGACCAATGTCCAACTAAACCAAAGCGGCCAGTATGCGGTAGCGGTCAGCAATGCTTATGACGGCGTCATCAGTTCCAACGCCGCCCTCACGGTGATTCCCTTGACGGCGGCCGTTCAACCGTCAACGCAGACGGTCAACGGAGGTGCAGTCACGTCGTTCAACGCCGTCGTCAGCGGACAAGGACCATTTACTTATCAGTGGCAGTTTGGCACCACCAATATTCCAAATGCCACCAACAGCACGCTAACGTTTACGAATACGCAAGCCAGTCAGGCTGGCGCGTATAAAGTGCAGGTCAGCAATAGCTACGGACTGGTGACGAGTTCGAACGCGCTGCTCACCGTCAATCCGCAGGTGGCCATTCAACCGCTGGCACAACTAACCGCGCCGGGCGCAACCGTGGCCTTCACTGCTTTTGAAGGTGGCCTGGATGCGAGCCCGGGTTTTCAATGGCAATTCATGGGAACAAATCTTCCCGCCGCCACGAACAATCCACTGGTGCTCACCAATGTTCAGTTGACGCAAGCCGGAGTTTATAGCGTGATCGCGAGCAATGCGTTTGGCATGGCCACGAGTTCGAACGCGGTGTTGTCGCTCAATCAGGTGGTTGAGTGGGGCGATAACACCTACAGTCAAACGAACGTTCCTGCAGGGTTGACGAACATTATTGGGATAGCCACAGGAAATTCCTTCACGCTGGCGCTCAGGAGCGATGGCACGGTAGCAGCCTGGGGCAGCAATACTTCCGGAGAAACATCTGTGCCCGCCGACTTGAGCAACGTAGTCGCTGTTGCAGCAGGAAACAATTTCAGTGTGGCGCTCAAGGCCGATGGCACCGTCGAAGCGTGGGGCGATAATACTTACGGAGCGACGAACGTCCCCGCTGGCCTTAGCAACGTGACTTCCATCGCTTGCGCCAATGCGCACGCGGATGCACTTAAGAGCGACGGAACCGTAGTCACCTGGGGATATTATCCGCTGGTCGGGGCCGCCAGTGCTCCGGCGGGGTTAAGCAACGTTGTAGCAATTTCCGCCGGTGGATTTACCAGCCTGGCCCTGAAGAACGACGGAACGGTGACTGGTTGGGGACCGGCTGCGAATGGTGAGCTGAATTTCCCGGTTGCATTAACGAATGTGGCTGCAATTGCGGGCGGCGGTTATCACTGCGTGGCGGTGAGGCATGACGGCACCGTCTTGACCTGGGGAAATAACAGCTACGGTCAGACGACTGTTCCCGCCGGATTAAGCAATGTGGTAGCCGTGGCGGCGGGAAATTATTTCAGCGTGGCCCTGAAAAACAACGGCACGGTGGTGGTCTGGGGTGACAACAGTTCCGGGCAGAGAAATGTGCCCGCAGGTTTGGTAAACCCGGCGGAAATTGCAGCGAATGGAAACAATGCTGCCGTTCTGCTGAATAACGGCGCGCCTCAAATCCAGTCACAACCGTACGCGCAGCCGTTCTACACCGGGCAAACGATCAATCTTTACGCGACAGTCGCAGGCTCATCACCGTTGAGTTACCAATGGCAATTCAACGGCACAAACGTTGCCGGAGCGACGAACTCGCAATTGGTCCTTACCAACACACAATTTGGCGATATCGGGGCGTACGCCTTTGTCGTCTCCAACGCGTTTGGCACAGCGACAAGCTCCAATGTCTCCGTTTCGGTAGTGGCGTCCGCGCCATTCATTCTGACCCAGCCGGTAAATCAATATTCCTTCATTTGGTCTAATGCCACGTTTACCGCGAGCGCCAACGGTTCGTGGCCATTAAGCTATCAATGGCAATTCGACGGCGCTGATATCGACGATGCGACCAACTCCTCATTGGCCTTAACCAACCTGCAATTATCCGAGCAGGGAACCTTCACTCTCACCGTGAGCAACGCTTACGGGTCAGCGATCAGTTCCAATGCAATCCTCTACATCTCGCCGGTCGTGATATGGGGCAATCCGAGCAACCAGCCGCCTCGCTTGACAAACGTGATGAGCATATCGGCGTACCCAGCCGTCTTGAGGCGGGATGGCACAGTTGTCTGGTGGAATAACAGCTCGATTTCGCCATTGCAGGTTTTTGGACTGAGCAATGTGGTTGCCCTGCCGGCTTCAGCGCTTAATTTTGAAAATCCGGCCTTGCTGACCAATGGCAACGTTGTGTTATGGGACAGCGACGGCGGGTTCAAGTTGTCGAGCGCAGGTTCGTCCAATGCCGTCGCACTTACGGCCGATAATTACGGCGATCTGGAATTGCGAAGCAACGGCACGGTTGTCGGCAGTGTTTTGTCCGGCGCGCCGGCGAATGTGATTAATGTTTCCAATGCGGTGGCCATTGCCGAAGGCGGACAATTCAGCCTTTTGTTGAGATCAGATGGCACGGTCCTTGGCTGGGGAAACAACTCGTTTGGCCAGGCCAGCCCACCGGTCGGACTTAGCAACGTCGTCGCGATTGCTGCCGGTTCCGTCCACAGCCTCGCTTTGACGAGCGATGGTACGGTCGTCGCCTGGGGTGGCAATGCCAGCCATCAAACGAACGTGCCGCCAGGCTTAAGCAACGTGGTAGCCATTGCTGCCGGTTTAAACCACTGCCTAGCCCTGCGGAACGATGGCACAGTGGCTGCGTGGGGATTGAATTCTTCCGGCCAAACAAATGTGCCGCATGGATTGAGCAATGTGGTGATGATTGCCGCGGGCAACAGCGACAGCATGGCGCTGGTCGGTAATGGCCCGCCGGTGTTGCAGGCGGCGCTGGAGAATCCAACGGCTGCCTCGAATAGTTTCAGCGTGACGCTCGCCACGCAAAGCGGGCGCGTCTATGCCTTTGAATTCAGAACCAACCTCGTTGGTACGAACTGGACCGCACTGCCGCTCAAAGCCGGCAATGGCACCAACCTGATGCTAACGGATCCTAACGCAACGAACGCGCAGCGGCTTTATCGCGTGAGGCAATGGTGAGGCCCCAATCCAAAGCGCGGACGAGTTGTTAAAGCTCCAAATCCAGGCTCAACGGGAAATTCCGACATTGGGTTCGACTTCACATCCCGAGAACTCCTCTGGCTATAGCTTTGCCGCGGCAAAAAAGGGTTATCCGGCGCCAAAAACACCGTGGTCGTAGCTCAATTGCCTGACAATGCCAGCTCAGCTAACCTCCAGTGAAATCTCCAGTGATTTGTTAAAAACCGTTAACCCTAGTTGCGCACTTTATATTTGATTTACGGTTAATCCCGTACTACGGTGGCCAAGAACCAAGGGTAAATCGGTTCGAATCCGCCCATCGCACAGCAAGTGATTTTCCAGCAACAAGTTGCATCTTTTTTGCAATGGTTAAAAACCGACCGTCGCTCTTGATTTCCAAAAAGGCCGGTAAAATACATCTCCCCTTGCGTCCCCTCGACATTAACGGCCCGCAGCCCGCCATCACCGTGATGATGTCAGACGGGGATTGACGTGCCGCACAAACTGGAGGCTCGATCAGACTGAAAACGGTTCAACCGGCTTTGCTTTGCTGGGAACTCGCGCCGTCCCCAAAAACCCGCCACCGGAGGCATGGAAACCGTAGTGATTTATGTGGATGCTGGTATAGGGAATGAGGAGTGGGAATCAGCGAACCACCAAAGCCGGAAAGTGGACAGTACATAGGCTAATGTAGCGAGGATGGTCTTTTTCAATTCTTCGTCAGTGGGTGGATGATTTTTTCGAGTTTGTAACTCTTGCAGTGCCGTTCAGTCGGGACACAGTTTAATTATGACTTATCGCACGCGGTGTGGTAGGCATAACAGCCGGCCAGAGTTTGGCGATAGGCGCTATTCGACCCTTATTTAATCTGGCAAATCAGGAAAAGCAGTTACAAACTCTATTTCCAAACATATTCCAATGCATCGCTAAAGTTCCCAACTTAATTCCAGAGTTCCCGACTTAATTACCTGGTTCCCAACTTAATTCCGGGAGTACAGGCAGCTGTAAGGAATAAATAAAGTTGGATACTGAAGTTGAGTCGTTTCTTCGATTTTAATCAAAGACTAGAATTCTCGAAGGAAAATATAGTTGGATACTAAATCTGACAAATCGCCCCAAGCCCACCATGCCCCGTAAAATAAAGTTGGATACTGATAAATTCCAGCGCGATTAAAGAGGCTAAATCGTGGGTTCATGTCTGGTTTTCGAATCGAAAAACCAGTGTCTTTTTCCCCATTTTTCCGAACGCAAGTTGTAGCGGACTTTTTGATCACTGGCGTGCAGTTGTGGCGAGTTTTTTTCTCCACTCGTTTACTGGCACTTTCACTGACAGTGAACCCGCCGATCCTCGCAACGCCTTGGAGATTCCCCACTTAGTTGCGCAGGCCGATCGCCCCGGCGCAGGCATGAGTCAGAGTCTCCCATGCCATCTGATGGTTCACGCCTGTGTGACGGCTCTTCACAAGCACTGCGGCCATTTGGCAAATCATTTCCCATACCATTGTGATAATGATTGTAATCGATCGCTCGTGTCGGAGGTACGTGAAAGCTCAGACTTGCACCGGAGAGCCAAAGGAACAACTTCCGCAGTGCGTTTCCTATGCAAAACATGTCCAGCAAACGGCAAAATCGGTGTAGTGAGGAGAGGCGCTTGCCGCGAAACTTGACTTGTGAATATCAGCGAAATCAGGCGAGGAGAAGAATCCCGTTGCGAACCCTGCCCCCTGAACAGGGTCAAGGCGGGCGTTGCGGTGAGGATCAAGCAGCTTTCTGCGGCTCCCGAAATTCAAAATCGCCTTCGTGAACTCGGCCTGGGGGAGGAACAGATCATTCGCTTACTCACCAGCCAGACGAATTTCATCTGCCTCGTTTGCAATGCGCGACTGGCGATCAGTGAACAATTGGCGAGCCTTATCTTCGTGGAACCGGTTACCGTGCCGATTAAAATTTGATTCTTATGCTCATAAGACCGCTCAACGAACTGATCCCGGTTCTGCAGGTTGCCATTGGCCCGGTTATTCTGATTTCAGGCATCAGCCTGCTCCTGCTCACTCTTACCAACCGATTTGGGCGCACGATTGATCGTTCGCGCCAACTAATCCATGAGATGAGAGAATCGCCGGCGAACGAACAGCAACTCTCCGGGCAGGTCGAGATACTTTACCGGCGCGCGAGATTGATCCGGCTTTCGATCATCACGGCCGCCGCCGGACTGCTGCTGGCGTCTGCATTGATCATTGCGTTGTTCGTCACCGCATTGATGAAGTGGGAAGCTGGTTTGTTGATCAGCGGATTTTTCATTTGTGCGATGCTTTCGTTGATCGTGTCGCTGGGCGCCTTTATGAAGGATATCCAACTCTCGCTCTCAGCCCTTGCGTTGGAATTGGGCAAAGCATCCACATTGGCAAAATCCGTTCAATGGATTTGATCCGGATGAAACTCGTCCACTCTTCAACGCATGGAACTTCCCCTATCGTCCTGGCGACTCGCGGCAGCGCGCTCGCGCTGGCGCAGGCGAAGATGGTGCTGAACGAATGCCGAGCCGCGTTTCCCGACTTGCGATTCGAGCTAAAAGTCATGCGGACCACCGGTGATAAACTGCAAACCGCATCGCTATCGCAGGGTGGAAAAGGATTGCCGAAGGGCTTATTCACCAAAGAGCTCGAAGTCGCTCTGCTCAATGGGCAGGCCGACTTCGCGGTACATAGCCTGAAGGATTTACCGACCGAGTTGCCGGCGGGGTTGGAACTGGGCGCGGTCAGTCGGCGCGCGGATGTCCGCGACGTCTTGATCTGTTCCGCGGGCGGACGGCGAGGCCAAGGGGAAATTCCCTCCCTGCAAAATTTGCGTCAGTCGGCGATTGTCGGGACCAGCAGCACACGGCGTCGCACACAATTGCTGGCTCAACGGCCGGACCTTAACATTACCGAACTGCGAGGGAACATCATCACTCGGCTGCAAAAGCTCTCTCGCAAGCAGGACATGGATGCGATCGTCCTTGCCGCCGCAGGATTGGAGCGCATGAATTTTCACATAGCGTTGGATGGCCGTTTGATTGGCGACGCAATCCCGGAAGGGTTGTTGGCGACCCTGCTTGATCTTGAAGTGATGCTCCCTTGCGTGGGTCAGGGCGCTCTCGGAATCGAGGTGCGCGAAGGTGATGAGCGCATCGCCAGGATTTGCGCGGGGCTGAATCATTTAGACACCGAGCAGTGTGTCACGGCCGAGCGATCGTTTCTCGCGGCAATGGGCGGTGGTTGCGCCAGTCCGGTTGCCGCTTATGCGGAGATTGTTGATGACGAAATCCACATGCGCGCAATCTCGTTTCCGGACGGCATTATCCGCCGGGCATTTGGAACCTGCACGCGGAACAATTCCGTCAACCTGGGCCGCCATCTGGCAGAAGCGCTGAAGGGAGGGCCCGGATCGCATTGCTTGGACGGCGCATCCGACGGCCTGTCACCTTATGCGCATCGCGAATCTTCGGCGCGAGTATAGTCTCACCAGTCTGCGTCACCGCGATCTCGAACCCGATCCGGTCGCACAGTTCAAAATGTGGTTTGATCAAGCCACCGGTGCCCACCGAAGTGGTCGTGTGCGAAGATTCTTCATTCAACTCTACAAACTTCTGTTCACAGCGCGCTCAAGCCAAGCTTTTGGGGTGAATGCCGCCACTCTCGCGACAGCAGACAAAAATGGAACCCCCTCCGCGCGCGTCGTTCTGCTTAAGGGTGTGGACCAACGTGGTTTCATTTTTTTCACGAACTATGAAAGCCGCAAGGGACGCGACCTTGCCGACAACCCGCACGCCGCCCTCGTGTTTTACTGGCCGGACCAGGAACGACAGGTCTGCATCTCAGGCAAAGTGGCCAAAGTCTCACGAGAGGAGTCGGAGGCATATTTTAAAACTCGGCCGCCCGGCAGTCGTTTGGGAGCCTGGGCCTCGTGTCAAAGCGAAGCGGTTGAAAGCCGGTCACACCTTGAAAAGCGCTGGAAAGAGTTTGAGGTGAAATTTCCGGGCGATGAAATCCCCATGCCGCCGTATTGGGGAGGATACGTCCTATCACCGGCGCGTATCGAATTCTGGCAGGGCCGCCCAACCCGCCTGCACGACCGCTTTTGCTATTCGCGATTACCTGACAAGACGTGGCGCGTAGGCCGGCTGTATCCGTAACTTTCATCTGCAGTTTTCTCCTCAGAAAAAAACGCAAAGGCTCTTCGGTCGAAACCACTCAGGCTTGCTGTCGCAAGGGGGCGAGTACTGCCCGCAGTTGTTTCCGCGCCCGGCAAATCCGGTTCTCGATCGCTTTCATACTGCAATTCAAAATCTCAGCGATCTCAGCCTGCGACTTGTCTTCGTATTCGACAAGGATCAATGGTACGCGAAGGTTTTGCGGCAACGCGGCAATGGCTTTGCGGAGAGCCTCGGAGTATTCTGAGTATTGCAGCGATTCGCTGGGGCTGGAAATGACATCTGGCAACTGTTCGCCGAATTCGGCGCCAGTTTCCAGATTTTCAGCGTTGAGTGACACTTGAGGATGCCGAACGCGCCAACGATAGCGTGTGCGCACCAGATTGCCGGCGATTGTGTAGAGCCAAATCGAAAACTTCTGACGCGGGTCAAACTTCGCGCGGTTTTGGTAGACCTTGACGAATGTTTCCTGGGCAAGGTCTTCGGCTTCCGATTCATTTTGCAATGTGCGGAGCAGATAGCGGAATAATTTTTCCGCGTGACGGTCCATCAACGCATTAAGCGAAGCGTCGCGCCCACCAGCCAACCGGACCATGTCGCTCGCATCCTGCTCATCGCAATCAGTTATAATCGTGGCAAGGCTCATGGGCGGTGATGGCGCGTTTCCATTCCTTCACCGTGCGTGAATGTTTGTTCCTTCATCCAAGCCAGATAACGCTCGCCTTGCGCTGGAGGCATTGCCCGGCTGACCTCCAGAAAATGTTTTAACATGGCGGCCTCGCATTCCGCTCGTGTCTTCGCGCGTTCGGCCAGCAGGCTTTCGATTTCCGGGGTTACAGATGTATTTGTGGCGAGCAGTTGCTGAAGCTTTTCATTCTGCGCCATGATGATCTGGCAACGCCCGTGACATTGCGGCAAATAGGTCGCATGCAACTCCGAGATGCGGGAAAATTCCGCATCGCTCAGGTTGAACTCCTTTTTAAGCCAAGCAAGTTCCGGTTCGGCTCCCTTGAGCATCGCGCGTTGAGCAGCAGTGCAGGCGCGATAGACGCCAAAGCCAGTCGCCACGCACACAAACAAACCAAAGATCAAGATGAGCAAACTGCGTTTCATTGATTGGAATCGTCCGACCGATAGGGATCAATTGACTGCACGTAACGCGAGCCGAGGGCCGTATCCATGCGGTTGCTTTGCTGTCGGGCCATCCACACTCCGATGGTCATTCCGATGAATAACTGAACCGTCACATAACAAAGAGCGATTTTGGCCCGGGGTAACGCGCCTTCGATCCAGGCACTGATAGTGGCCCAAAAGCTAAAATCAGATTTGGCTTCCTGCCGCTCAATACGCCGCCAAACAGTCTCGCGAAAATGTCGCGGCAGAGGCGACCTTATCTGCCAGGCCCGAAGGATTTCGCTTAAAGCGTCGTTTTCTTCGTGCGGATTATTCGTTTTCATTGTTGGGAGAGAGCGGCAGGCTTGCCTGCCGCCCGTTCATGTTTTAGAAAACAGAATGAACATCAGGACTTCTTCGCCGTGCAACAGTCGGCAGGTTCAATGCCGCCGGTAGCGCATTTGTGCGCCACCTCGCTTTGAGCAGCTTTGCCTCGTCCCGTCACAGAAACTGTGGTTTCGCAGCCGGGACACAAATGAGTCAGGACCGTGACGGTCGGCTTGATCGCACCTCTGGCGGTCGTATCCACGCGGGTTGTGTATTCGTCCTGGCACATGGGACAGGAGTGCGGTGCGGCAACGACGGGTTGAGCGGCGGTACGATCCTGGTAACTCATCATCTCCCGCAATTTGGGGGAGGCTACGATACCATTGTTAGCCGTTTGGGCACCGACCGTTACAACGATCAACGTCAGGCCAGCGAGCACAGTGATTAGAGTTTTAGTTATTTTCATGTTCTTATCTTTCATTTTCAATTGTTGTCAGACCGGGTTCCGGCCCTTCAATCCTTACTACGCCGCGAATCAGGAAGCCCCTTTTACAATTTTTGCGATAAGCCGGTCCTCTATTGGTTTCGAAACATAGTTGCAGCCGACTCACGCATTGCAGCTTGAGACCAAACGGCCGCCGGATCGGCACTTCTCTATAAATTGATTGGTCATGTTTTCCAGTGCCGCCACCCAAACCGAATTCCCGTTTAAACACGGAATTCGCACGAAATCTTGCCCGCCGGCATCGCAAAACGTCTTTCGCCCGCGGATGCCGATCTCCTCGATAGTTTCCAGACAATTGGCAACAAAGGCGGGACAGATCACGAGCAACCTTTTCACACCCGCGAGCGCGAGCCGTTGAAGCTCGTCTTCCGTTGACGGTGCGAGCCATGGGTCGCGGCCGAGTCGCGATTGGAAAGCGATCGAGTACTTTCCAACGGGAATGTTTGTCTGCCTGATGAACGCTTTTACAGTTTTGAAACACTGGGCGCGGTAACAGGTCGCGTGCGCCGGGCCATGCACTTCGCAGCAGTTCGCCACTTTCAAACAATGACAGCGGGTTGGATCGGACTTTTTGATTTGCCGCTCGGGCACGCCGTGGAAACTGAACAGCATATGATCGTAACGGCCGTTCAAATAGTTCGCCGCGCTCGCCGTCAGCGCGGAAATGTAATCAGGCGCATCGTAATATGGCGGTTGAACCGTGAGAGACATCCGCACCCGCTGCCGAACCAACAGTTCCTTCACACGCTCCACAGCCGTTTCGTAGCTCGACATGGCATAATGCGGAAACATGGGAATCAGCAGGAGTTGCTCGACGTTTTGGTCGGCGAGCTTTCGAAGCGCGTCTTCGATCGAGGGATTCTGGTAACGCATTGCGAGTTCCACTGGAATGCCGACGCGCTCCTGTAACTGAGCCTGAACCCGGCGACAGGTAGCGATCAATGGTGAGCCCTCTTTGGTCCAGACAGATTGATAAGCATGGGCAGATTCTTTCGGCCGGAACGGAAGGATGCCTCCGTAAACAATAGCAGCCCGCAACGCCCACGGCGTGTCGATCACGCGCTCGTCCATCAAAAATTCACGCAAGTAACGGCGTACATCTCCGACTGACGGCGAGTCGGGTGAGCCAAGGTTGACGAGTAAGACGCCGGTGCTCATATCGATGCGGCCATCTCGGGTCGGCCGGTTTTGGAAGCCTGAGTTGTCACGAATGAATTAACGAACACTTCCACCCGATCTGCCGCGTTGCGACCAGACACAATGGAATCGCCCAGCGAAACGCCGTCCCGATAGTGACCGGCGAGAAATAATCCGGGCGCGCTATTTTCGATTGTAATCATCTGGTCACGATAGCGTTGATAACCGATGTTGTATTGAGGTATCGCCCGTGGATAGAACGTACAGTGTCTAAATGTCGGCTGGCCCTTCACACCCAGCAACACACCCAAATCCTTGCACACCAGGGCGCACAGATCTTCTTTCGGGAACGACGCGTATCCCGGAAACCGTTCACCACCGACATAGCTCGTGAGAGTCACGTGACCCGTGGGCGCACGATTTGGAAACAATGATGACGAAAAAATCGTGCCCAAAATTTTGAATCCTTCAACTCGCGGAATCAACATGCCGAAACCATCCAGGGGATGGGCCACATCCTCGCGACGGAATCCTAAAACAACGCTGGCGACCGGGGGGTGGCGGACTTCGGAGAATGGGACCAGATTCACCGGTATCGGCGATTCGATTCGGAGTTTTGCAAGGTTGAAGGCCGTGCCTGCGTAAATGACAGCACTGTGTTCGGCGCGGTTCTCGCCATTGTGTCCACGAAAATGAAGATTCCAACCGTCGGCGGTCTGTACCAGTTTGACAACTGGTGAATTAAGCCGGATGGAGTCGCCGAGAACTTTGCTCAACGTATCCGGCAAAACCTGGAGACCTTCATCAAACGAGAATTTTGGCGCACTATCTTTCGAGATTTCGCGGCGTTTCTGTCGCTCGCGAGCGCCGAAGATCTGCCCTTTGATCAGTGAACCGTAACGTTGTTCAAGCCGGTCAAGTTTCGGAAATGCCTGTTGCACGGAGAGTTTCTCCGGATCACCCGCGTAAATGCCGGCAACCAGCGCATTGATTGCGTGGTCGAGAAACTCGCGTCCCAGACGGCGTACGACAAATTCCGCGATGCTCTCCTCTTTCCCATCCCGGCGCCGGGCCACAAAAGGCTCGCGAGCGACCGCGAGTTTGGCGCTGGAACTGAAAAGCCTGGTCGTCAGAAATTCCCATGGCGTTGACGGCATCGCGATGGACCGTCGATCGCGCACCAGATAACGCTTCCCGGCATGGGGATCGGGGTCGAGCCGCCGCAACTTGAGGTTTGCGTCGGAAATGAGTTGGGTAACTCTTGGCGAAGTTTCGAGGATCGTATTGGGTCCAAACTCAGCCAGATAGCCGTCTTTGCGAACAGATTGCACTGCGCCGCCCACGCGCCCGGCCGCTTCGTAAACCGTGACCGGGATCCCTTTTCGTTTCAGATAAAACGCAGCGGTCAATCCAGTGATGCCGGCGCCGATAATCGCAATTGATTTCATATCGTTCGCGAATGTTGAGGCTCGCTGGCGGCAACGCGGGTATGGTCGAAGCACATCGCCAGATTGCGGATGAACAAACGGCCAAGGTCGGTGACTTCAAAGCCATTGCGCGTCCAGCGGATCAACGAATCGGCCACAAATTCGTCGATCCGTTCGAGTTCCGTTTCGAAGTGAGAGGCGAAGTTAATGTTCAGCCGCTGGGAAATCTCAGTGAAATCGAGCGACAGATCGCACATCAACCGCATGATCACTTCGCGGCGAATCTTGTCTTCATCGCTTAATAGATAGGCCCCGGCCAACGGGACCCTGCCCTCTCCGAGCTTCGCGTAATATTGCAAAAGGTCCTTTTCGTTTTGCCAATAGCCGTCCGGAATCTGGGAGATTGACGACATTCCGAACGAGTAAATGTCCGCGTCGGCATGTGTGCTATAGCCTTGAAAGTTTCTTTGAAGCCGCTTGTTGCGCTGAGCCACGGCCAATTCATCGTTGGGCCGGGAAAAATGATCCATGCCGATGCAGATATATCGGTTTTCATCCGTGAGACGTTCGATGATGCGTTTAAGCAATTGCAATTTCACCGCAGGCGATGGCAGTATTTTGTGTTCAAGGATTCTTTGCGCCGGCTTCACCCACGGCACGTGGGCATAGCTGAACACGGCCAATCGGTCCGGTTTCAATTCCAACACACCGCCCAGCGTTCGATCGAACGATTCTATTGTTTGCTTCGGCAGACCGTAGATCAAATCGAAGTTAATGGACCGAAAACCCAATTCGCGCGCCCAGCTTAGTGTCTGCTGCGTAAGCTCGCGGGGTTGGATACGATGAACCGCGCGTTGCACTCCTGGATCGAAGTCCTGTACTCCAATCGATAACCGATTAAAACCAACTTCGCGCAAAGCGACCAGGTGATCGCGAGTCAGGCGGCGCGGGTCGACCTCCACGCCCGCTTCGGCATCCTCAGAAAAAGCAAACTGCCGGTGGATCATGCCGCCCAGCCTGCGGATTTCGTCGGGTTGCAGGAATGTCGGTGTACCGCCGCCCCAATGAAGTTGCACGACTTTACGGCGCGGGCTGATCAACGTAGTCATCTGCGCGACTTCTTTTTCGAGATGATCCAGGTAGATTTCAGCCTGGTTATGGTTGCGGGTGATAACAGTCGTGCAACCGCAATACCAACAGAGGGTTTCACAAAAGGGTATGTGAAAATACAGAGAAAGATCGCGCTCTCTGCTATTGTTCTTAAGGATTCGCTCGGCAAGTTGCGGCCAGCTGATATCCCGGCTGAACTTGGTAGCAGGCGGATAGGACGTATAGCGTGGTCCCGCGACGTTGTATTTCTGCACCAGATCGAGATCGACTTTGAGGCCGCTCATATTGTGACGAAAGTTTCGCTCCTATGTCAGGTGGTGACTACACGTCAATTGGCCTTTGCAGGTCATTTTTTGACTGGCGCGAAAAAGATGTGGTGGCGTTCCTCTCCGGCTCAAATCGCAGTGCGGCGCTTGAAACTGGCCCACAGGTTCAACGGCAAAGAGCCTAGAAGGATCAGCACCACTTGACTCCCGATGAAAATCATCAGCCATTTGAACGCCGCCTCCATGAAACCGTACCAGTGCAATCCAACGCCCAGCATGTTTACGCCAAACCACGAGAAGCTGGTGACGATGTTGCCGAAGATTGCCATGTTCATGATTCCACGCTCGCGAACGAGTCCGCCCCAGCGGGCGTGAAGAATCGCAGCGTTCCAGATGACGATCAGTAGCGCGCCGTTCTCTTTCGGATCCCAACCCCAGAAACGGCCCCATGATTGGTCGGCCCAAATGCCGCCGAGTACTGTGCCGAGAAAGCTGAACAAGGTGGCGAAGCAGACGATGGCATAAACCATTTTTGCCAGCGCTTTGCCAATGTCGGGAGCCGCACCGTCTTTTCGTCCGGCTTTGGTGGAAAGAATCGGCGTGAACAGGCCAAGGACCACGTAAGACATCGCCAACAGGCCGGCGACAAAGGTCGAGGCATAACCCAATGTCACGACGACTACATGCGTAGCGAGCCAGAAATTAGTATCCAGCACCGCGCGCATCATTTCCATGGTATCGCCGCCCAACGCCAAATTGTGTGCGATGAGCAGCGTAATGCAGCCGGCCAGCCCGGCCACTGCGCTGCCGAGTCCGATTTTGTAAATGCGTTCGAGAACCAATCCCAGCACACATGCGCCCCAGCCGATGAAGATGGCGGACGAATAAAGGTTGGTGACGGGCGGCCTTCCTTCCAATGCCATGCGGTAGATGAGTCCGAAGGTATGCACGACGAACGCCAACACGATGAGCCAGTAGGACGAACGGCGCAACGACTCTGAAACAGCCGGCCATACTCCAAACGTCAGCAATGCGCCGCCCGCGAGCACGAAGGCGAACGTGTAAATAATCATTGCATGCAGGAAGGCCTTGACCTGGTTGAAATAATATTCGGCGCGACCCTTGGCGGTTTCGGACGCAAAATCCGACGTCAGCCAATTTTTGTAACCGGCCACGGCGCTATTAAACTCGGCCGCGTCGTTTTGAGCGTACAACGTCGCCATGCGTGCAAAGAAGTTGACTGCCGGATGAATTTCGCGCCCTTGCAGCGGCCCCAGAAGATTGGCGCCCAGGTTCTGCCACGCGTGGCGGTCTTTTTCCGGATTTGGCGGCGGAATTATCAACGGATTCGCTGCGTCCGCCATTTGCTGAAACATCTGCGCCCGAATCGAGATGCCTTCGAGGTCGGCCTGACTGAAGGTTTGTCCAGCCTGTTGGGCGCGGAAAGCGGCGAGTCCGCCGGGCAACGCCTGTTGATAGTCGCGGACGAGTTTGGCGAAATCCGTTTCGCCTTCCGGCTGAATGCAATTTTTGAGCTGTTGATAAACCGTCAAGGCATTGGAAAGTTTTACGACTTGCTTTTGATACGCTGTAACGTTGCGCGTCGTCGACATCGGCAGCTTTTTCGCCCTGACTCATGATTTCGGCCATGGCCGGCTTGAGTTCGTTAAATGTGTAATACCGCAAACCGGATTTTTCGATGCCGACGTTGCCGAGCTTGAGTTCGCTGATCAGATCGGGGTGATGAATCAGGAAGATCGGCCGGGTATCGGCTGCTTCAGGCCGGAACATGACTTCGAGCAACCATTCGGTCGATTTAAGTTTCTTTGGATGATGCCAGAATTCCCACGATGGCACTTGTTCAAGCGGTAGATCTCCGGTGCTGCGGATTTCCAGCAATGCGTTCCGAGCAATGGAATCAAACGGCTGAATACGTCCGTTGAAAAGCACCGGCAAGCGTCCGAACTCCGCGGTATGAAATTGCCCTTCTTTTTTCGGCAACATCACGGCAACGATTTCCGTCGCGAACAGCGCGAGGAAAAACCAGGGCAATATTTTCAGAAGTTTTTTCATGCGACTTTTCGTTTTGTAGCGAAGCCGACGAGATGAATCATGAATTGGGTCACCAGCCCGCCGCCGACGAGCGCGCACGCGAGATAAGGCGTGAGCCAGCCTGGGTTTCGAACGACCTGCAGGATGGTTCCTTTTTCGTCCTCATGGTCCCAATCCGCCTGGTAAAATGTTTCACCGGCATACCGCAGTGGGTTGTTCATGTAGATCAACAATTCACGATCTTCACCGGTCTGAGGCCGTTGCAACCGGACGCGACTGGAAAAATTCTTCGGAATTTCCGTGCCCGGGTAGCGGTCAAATTTAAACTCAATGAGATGCAGGCTGAACGGTTTATAGAAACGTTGCGGCCGCAATGCGAGCTGGTAGGTGCGATTGTTGAGCGTGAACTCCTGCGGGTGCAGAAAACCAGAAACCAACAATGAACCCAACGAACCCTGCGGAGTGCCGAGTTCCACCATCGCCGAAGGAGTATCGCGCTTTTGAGTCGTGCTTTCACGCGGAAGATTTCGCCACCAGATACCAGAGCCGACGCCGACGCTGGTTTTAACTTCTTCATAACCCGGTTCAGCTTTCTCGGTGACTGCCGAGTTGTGATAATACGTCTGCACTCGAATAGTGAACGGCAATTCCGGCCTTCTAATCTCGCCACGGCCATCCAATAGTTGCGCCGGAATCGCGACCTCGGTGTTCGAATCCTTGTCGGTCGTATCAATGACCGCGAGCTCGTAGTTGTTTAAAGACTCGGAATAATTTACGGACGAACCAGCCCGAATATGCATAACGCTTTCCGACGAAAGAAAGTCGGTGAGGAACTGGCCCGCGAGCAGGAGCACGATGCCAAGATGGATCAAGAGGATGCCGATTTTCTTTTTGGTGGAGCGATAGTAGCGAAAATGCGCCGCGAACAAATTGATAAGCAGCAGTCCACTCAACAGGTAACCGCCGGGAAAAATCGGAACCTTCAGCGCGAAGCCTTTCGGTTGCCAGAAAACGACGAAGCTGCGAAAGAATTCGTTTTGGGCCTGGTAAAGTCCGAGTTGCACCTGCGCGAGAGTTCCCCAGAACACCAGCACCATTCCCAGCACCAGCAACGCGACGGTGAGCCGGATCGAAGTAAAAAGCTTGATGAAAGAATCAAGGCGCATTGGGCAACCTCACATTTTGGACAAACTTGAGGAAAGCGTCTTTTTCTCGGGCCACCAATTTGGGATTGCCGACCATTTTGAAAAACCAGGTCTGGCCGTTGTGGGGCACAGCCACCCCGATAAGGCTCGCGGATTTTCCGTCCGGATTTTCGAGCTCCACTAACGCTCCCTCGTCGGATCGCACGCTGATCCGTTTCACGGCGTCAGGCAATTGCGCCTCGTCAATCGCCGGCAAATTTGCCTGTCTACGCCATCGGTTGACATTCGCCAGCAGCCCGCCGACGTCACCGGGAAATGAACTCACTGTGATGTCTGCTTTGGTATCTCCGTCATTGGCCGAGAACTTCGCCAGCAGCATCTGTGTGGGCGGCTCTTCGGCCCAATTCGTGGAAATCTCCCAATGCAGCTTGCCCGTGCTCGGAGTTTCCGTCGTCGTCATGGGTATCGCTGCTCCGATCGGTGGATGACCCGCCGGCAGCCCCGGTTGCGAATCGGTGCCGACGGCAAACTTCAGGGATTTCAAGAACTCGATGAACACAGGTTTTTCTTTCGCCACCAACGCATCGTCGCCCGTCATTTTGAAAAACCAAGCTGCGTCGGGTTTATGCAAAATGGTTGCAAGGACACGGGTGGCATCTCCCGAGGCGGCCATACCGGCCTGGTCGAACAAGTTCCCTGCGGAACCACCCACGTCGACTGACTGTGCGAATTTGGCCAGGTCTTCCGCCGCGACGGGTGATAATCCGACTTGTCCACGCCAGCGATTAACGTTGTTCACATCACCTCCGGCCATCCCCGGCAGCGCGATGATGCTTACATCGGCCGTCTGGCCGTTTTCGCCTTTGACGCTGAACGATGCCAGACGCATTTCGCCACGGGCCGCTTCCTGCCAACCCGCGGGGAGCGTCCATTGCAATGGAGTTTGAACCGGTGCGCTTCCCTCAGCCACTAGCGGATGATCGTGCGGGGTTGTGGCCGAGGGTTCCTTAGGGATCTGGTACACTTGAACCTCTGATCGACCACAACCCACAAAGCCGAAGACCAAAAATAGCAACGAGCAGACCCGGCCTGCTCTGCGGCACCACAACCATGTATTGATAGCTTTCATTTCAACGCCCACATTACCTGCTCGGAAAAACATGGCTTGCCTTCCCTTGCCATTCTTCCAACAAAATTTGCTTTGGTGGGAGGAACTTGATCAGACCAAAACTTGTGTGTTGGTCGTTGGAACGAGGCGGGCCGAAAAAACGAAGAATTGGATGATGGCCTATAACAATTGGAAGGGCCAAAGTACCCTGGCTAAACGCAAACTGGCAACACCTTCGCGCCAATCACCCCCTATCGTGCCAATTTCTTAGAAAAAAGATACGCGGCCAGAATTGTGAGAGCAAAGAAGATAGCAATCATTATCCAGACCGTAACTTCCGTTTCGCTGGGATGCCTGCGAGTAGTTTTCGTTGCTTTGTTAGTTGCAGGTTTTTTAGTCGAAATCAGATTATTGACGCTTATAACGTCCGGCAACTTCTTCACTGCGGCTTCTATATCATCCCGCAAAATCCAGTTGCTCATCGAACCAAGCAACGTCACTCTCCCGTTCAGAACTTCCACTTCAATCGGACACTCCGAAACCACCAAGATCCGCGAAATGGCATCTGTAGCCTCTTCCCAAATCTTAACGTCTGTCTTGAGAGTATTCGGCGACGGCAATTCCACACTCCACCAGCAAGACCCGGCGTAACCGCACCCCAAGGCCGTGATTATTGCATCCAAACCATGCGCAAATTTTGCTTCAAACTTGTGCCACCCGGAACTCGGATTTTTGTTCGCGTAAGTTTTCATAACAATTCTCCATCGAATCAAGCCTGGTTACGCGGGAAGTTTCTTCTCGGCAAATTGAACGCACTATACCGCGTTGGCTGCTGCAATCTGTTAGGCGTCTAGGTCATGCTTTCTCTTGAAATATTCGTCCCGAATACCCAACAAAATAACCATTGAAGGCAAAAGCAGCATGATAATGATGACCGACGATGAGCTAATCCCGGCCATCGTCTTGAGGTCTGTGTGAAAAGCACGCGCAAAACCAACTGACGAGTAAAAGGCGGACATCAGCAAAAAAATCACTCGCCTCAACCAAGAAATCCGCCGAGCGAACAGGCTGACGATCCCCATCACAATCCACCCAACCCCGACAAAAAACATAAATGGGTCTATATTTTTCATATGCTTGATGATGCCTAACCTGTTGTCATGTGTGTTGGCGAAGCCGCGACAACGACGCGTGCCTTTCTGCGTGCTTGCAGGCGATGAGTTAACACTTTTCCCATCCGCTTCATCATTTCATAGCCGAAGTCGTGATCCATCTCGCACCGATCGAGAACCCACGTGCTTTAGAAAAATATCGCTTTGACATCTGTCAGCGCCTGAGCTTCAAAATGGCTGAGATAAGGAGCAAATAGCGCTGCAGTTGTCATAAGTCGCGCTCGTCTTTCTACTCGTTGAGGCCAAATTCGCGGGAGAAACCGAGTGGCCTGAGCTTCAATGGCGTACTCATCGGTTCATCCAGATTCTTTGCGAGAAAAGCCTCTGAAATGAAACGGGGCTTTGTTTTAAGATTTGCCTCTTGTTTCAATGTTTTCTGGTCCGGCAAAACCTTAGGGGAATCTTGGGCTTTTTCTGTGATTAGCTCTGTCATTTTCATATTTTCACGATAGTGCGAAACGCCGTCTTAAACTTCGCTTATTTTGCTCAAAACCTCGCGCAGGTTGCGCCTTGCGTAACGGTGAAAAATGCCGTCTAGTTTACCTGGAGCACTTAAGTTGCTCCCTCTTTCAGCAGAAACTTCACTGCCAATTGGCCACCTTTCCTTGATGCGTTGCGCCCGCTCGAAGGCACTCAGTTTGATCGTTAGATCGGCAGCCGGAAAGGAACTGGCGTTTGGACCGACTTTCCCCGTGAATTTCAAATCGAGAACTCCAGACTGAAGGCAAAAAATGGCAGGTTTTTGGCAAACCAGGAAGAGCGCGAAACAACCAAAAAGGGAGGATTACGGTATGAATAAGACAACAAAAATTCTACTGACGATCTCGCTCACTTCATTTTTCGCCAGCTTGACGGGCGCGCTTTGGGGATTCTTCCTTCCCGTAGGCGCCATTTCCCTGGGGTTATTTATGATTTTCAAACTGCTGGGAAAGGAAACGGAATTGTTCGATGAGGAGCAACGCTTGCGCTTAGCGAAGGCCACGGAGAATGCATGGACGCCTCAACGCTCCCAACGAACACCGCGCACGATCCCCCTTCCCGCGACGTCTACTCGCTGATTTTAACAACTCCCGACCTCATATCGAAAAGGAACCGTTTTTTTCGGTAAGCGCATTTATTGTTCGCTCGAATGTCCCTATTGGCGTGCCCTCGGCGTGGATAATGACCAACAATCCTTCTTTTCGATAGAAATCCTCCAGCGGCACGGTGCATTCCTGGTAAGCAGCCATCCGGACACGAATGGCCTCCGGCCGATCATCATCACGTTGAACCAATTCCAATTTGCATTCGTCGCAGATGCCTGATTTTTTTGGCGGCCTTGACTCCAGGTGGTAAACCTTTTTGCATTTCGGGCAGGTGCGTCGACCGCCCAGCCGGGTGACTATTGTTTCCAAGGGCAATTCGTAACTCAACACCGCATCCAGCTGTTGCCCATTTTTCTCGAGGATTTTGTTCAAAGCCATGGCTTGAGCAACGGTGCGCGGAAAGCCGTCCAGCAAAAAGCCACCGCCGCAGTTCAGGCATTTTTGCCGCTCTTTGATCAACGAAATGACTGTTTCATCCGGCACCAATTCGCCGGCGTTCATGTAACCGAGCGCCTCCGACATCGCCGGGCTGCATTCACACTGGGCCCGCATACTCTTCGCAGCGCGAAAAACATCGCCGCTAGACAAAGGGCAAATGTCAAAATGCTTTGCCAGCAGCTCAGCCTGGGTACCCTTCCCCACACCTGGGGCGCCCAACAACACAAACCGGTGTCGGTCTGGTTGGGGTTCGGGTTTTATATCGCAAAATGCCGCGGTTCCTTTAAGCCATGCGCCTTGAACCGGTTTTCCTTTCATTGCAAGCACAACTTAGTCAGTGCTCGCTTAGGCAGCCACGCATTCATTGGCGTTTGTTTAACCGTTTTTGTCGTCACCAGGCCAATCGAAAGAAATCATCCGGCGGCAATCGTCATGATCAATAGTTCGTTCAGTGGTTCCGCCGAAGAATTGTTGCGCCGCCCAGAGGGCCGGCCGTTTGAGGATAAGAAGTGCCCGCGTGATCTTTTCCGTGGCAAGTCAACGCGCACGTGCCGTTGAAATTTCCCGTGCTCGTGTACATCGGGGCCGAAGGAAGGCTCGCGGACGGCGTGACGTAATCACTATTGAAATTGATTAGGTTCTTCGCGCTCGTTACTCCGTGAGAATCGTGGCACGTCGTGCACGCAGTTTTCAGGTCCACGATGTGAAAGCGATGCCCGCGGCTTTGACCCTGACTGTTGACTGCGCGGAAGCTCTGATCACTAAGGATACTGTCGCGGCTGTGACATTTGTAACAGAGGGCATAGTTGGCCTGACTTTCCGGCGTGTAGTCTGTGAGAATCAATTGGCGCTCCAAAAGCGGAGGGTAAATGGAACCATGAGGGCCATTCGCGCCGGAGCCACCCGCAGCCGGACTTTGGTCGCTGTTGTGGCAGTCTGTACATTCCATGGTGCTCGAGATGGTCCATGGCGCGATCAAGCTGGGCACGTTCCGATTGTTTCCCATGGCTTCAACGGGGTGGAACGATTGATTGGTCACACGGAACTGTAGCCGCTTGTTCGTTTCTGCTACCACGCGATTTGCCCGCGACGGGCCGCGCGCGACACTGTCCCCGTGGCATCGGAAACAGACTTCGTATTCTTTACTGGCGACTTTCATGGCTACACCACTGGCATTGACGCCCATAATTCCCGGCGATGCATCCGCCAGTTTGGCTTGTCCTTTGGTGGCGGATTTCATGCCGTGTGAATCGTGGCAGTCCGCGCACGTCACATGGCGCGTGGCTGGATTGATGATTTCCTCCGTCGGACTGTGCGCATCGCCATTTTGTGTGACCGGATGGATGCTGACTTTTTGAAAATCCGCAGCAACGTTCTTGACTTCCGCGATGCTGCCGTTGTGGCAAGGCAGGCAATTCTGTTCCGGCGCCGCAAATTTCATCAAGCGTTCCCGAGACCCGGCAAAATGCGGGGTATGACAATTCTCACATCCGAGGGCGGCAACAGAAGTTGTTTTCAATTTCGCCGTCTGGTCGCGTCTCAACGTATTGGGGACCGTTGGAGTCACGATCTGGCTGGAAAGCGAATGAGGCGAGCCTTGCCAGCCGGCAACATTGTGGCAGGCCAGGCACAAAGCCGAGCCCGTGTTATCCACCACCAGGAAATTACCGAATTGATTATCATGCGGGTTATGGCACGCCGTGCATTGCAAACGGCCATTGGGATCCAATTTAACTTTGCCGGTCAAGGTGGCGGGGTCTTTGATTTGCGGATCTTTCGCCGCCAGTGTGGCGTCATACACAAAAGAAATGGGATGATCGCCAGACAAATCCGTGCCGAGATTGCCCGATCCTGTTGGCATTGTGGTCACTCCATTTTGCATCGATAGCGGAGATGTGCGGCTGTTCACGCTGCCCAGCGCGATGGTGCCATCATGACAGCTCAGGCACAGGCGCGAGGAACCGTTCGGTTGGGAAATTGTGAGTCCGAGCGCATCCAATGTGGTGCTGCTGTACACGACGTAATTGGTGACCCCTGAAAGATTATGGTTCCAGAGCGGAGTCGCGCCGTTCGAGTGATGCGCGGTGTGGCAGAAAATACAGGTGTCCGTCTCCGCAGTGGCTTTGATGGTTCCAGGTCCGGTAACGCTGAGGTTATGAACGGAATTAACGACGGTGTCGGCGCGGGTGTGGGACAGCGAAAACAAAATGGCGACACCGATGAGGAAACACATCCGACGCGCAACATCCGAGCGGCGAAATTCGACTGTTCGATGTCGGTTGTAAGTTCCTGATTGTTGAATAGTCTTCATTGCTGCCCCACGTATTTCAGAACCTGGATGCGATGGTTGTAGCTGTCGGCTACGTAGATTTGGTTGCCCGCTCCGATTGCGATGCCGCCGGGAAGACCGAATTCGCCCGGACGACTGCCGCTTTGGCCAATGTTTAGCAAGAGTTGCCCGGTGAGATCAAAAACCTGCACGTTGTCAAACACCGCATCGGCTACATAAATGTGACCGAATGTATCCGCAGCGACTCCCTTGGGCCGCCCGAAATGTCCGGAGGTATCGCCATTGCCGCCAAAAGCCGAGATAAATTTCCCCTTGAGATCAAACACTTGCACGCGGCTATTCATGGAGTCCGTCACGAGAAGGTGCCCCTGGCGGTCTGCGGCTATATGCGTGGGAAAATTGAATTCTCCGTTGCCGATGCCACGCTGCCCGAACTTAAACCGGAACTGCCCTTGCAAATCGAAGACAAACACGGCGTGGGCCTGGGAATCCACCACTGCCAGCGCGCCATCCATGACCGCCACACCCACTGGTCGCACCAACGGCGCGGCAATCTCCCAAACCGATTTTCCATCGTCCTGAAAAGCGAAAACCTTTGCCAACTGCGAATCCGCAACGTAAAAAATTCCCTTTCTGCGCGCCACTGCCACCGGCGACGCAAAGCGCAGCTTGCCGATGCCATCGTACGTGCGCCACTGTTTGCGCGCGAAGTCGCAGTAATAAATCCGGTTTACACCCGTGTCGGTGATGCACAGGTTACCCGTTTCATCAACTCCCAGGCCGAACGGTTTCTGCAGTGACAAACTCCCGCCATTTTGGCCCGTGATCCAACGGCCTATTCGTGTGAACATTGACGGGCTTTGCCCAATATCTCGCGGCCCACTCACGCTGCGGACGTAGACAACGCGCGGCTCATCCGGCGGGGGCGGCCACACGGGCACGGAAGCGAGCGTTTCCGGGGCTTGTTTCGTCGATGCGCACGAGATCGCAAGCGCCAGGACGCCGAGCAGCGCGACACCAATCGCGAAATGGATTTTCTTGACCATATTAAAAACTCCTCCGTCCCCGCAGGAAAACGAATTCCCGGCTTCGCGTTTCCTGCGGGAGTTTCTGGTTTTCGTACTGACAACCCAAATTGAATTCCAGCCTGCCCACCATCCAGTTCAAATACGTGCGCGCCGCAAAAAGGTTTTGGTCCAATCCGAACCCTTGCTGGCGCTGATAACCGATCTGGCTGCTCCAGGTGAGCCGCGGTAACGGATGCCATTCGTAGCGAGCCATGAAATTGTAAAAATCCATGTGCTGATCGGGCATTGCCGGCTGGCCGCCCAAACTCGGTGAAGAATTGATATTCCATTGCTGATTCAAATCGACTCCCACAGTCGAATGAGACAGGACATTCATGGAATAGCTTTCCGACAGGTTGTAACTCCGATTCTTATAAAATGTCGAGCGTTCATCCTGGTAAATGGCGCTTAAAGCGAGGCCGCGCCAACTAAAATCGACGCCCGCTTCAAACAATTTGTCGTTCTGCAACAGCAACGCTTTCGAACTGGTGTCCGTATCCGCAAAGCTGTATCGCGTGAAAATGCCAAGCCAATCATGCCAGAAAGTCAGGCGGATTTGTGATTGATTGGCAAAGGTCGAATAGTTGCCGGACGGATTCGTTTGGACCGTGTAAGTCACGAGGATGGTGGCTCCCGGTTGAATATGGCTGGGGCCGAGGCTATTAATTTGAATTCGCCATGGGTCGGTGGCCTGGATCAGCGTGTAGTCGCCCGGCTGAAGCGGATTCGAACTCGCGTCCGTCACGCGGATCACTGCGGTGTTACGCGGTTGAGACAGGATTACAATTCCATTCGTTGCCACCACGTGGGATTCGTTGTCGATTTGCGCCTGCGATCCGCTCGTTTGCTGCTCGGTGAAATTGTAGCTCGTGCTGTTGTCCAGATAAAGACGGCCCCAACCGCCTAAATGCTTGGTGTAGTCCACTGAAACTGTCGTGCCCACGGATTGCGAATCAAAGGTTGAACCCGGTCCATCGCTGCTGAGTTGCGAACCGTGAACTTCAAAACTCGAATTCAGGCTTTCGTAGAGCTGGTCACGGATTCCCGCCACGGCGTAGTTTTGAAAGGAATCCGAATTGTCCCCAGTGAACCGCGAAAAAGAATAATCGTAATAACTATGCAGCCCGGCGCCATGTTCCACCGTGTAATTCACGTCCAGGTTTAAGTCCAGAGGCGAGGATGTCTGTGAATCCGCCGCGCTTACGCGTGCCGATGATTTTAAATCGCTTTGCTCAAAATGCTCCAAGTCCGTCAGCGAAACATAATTGTAAGTGTTCTCGGTCGAAAAACGATAGCCGGGACCCTTCGTGGTGCGGTCGAATTGGGAAAACTGGTAGTCCAATTGTGTCGTGTCCTGATTGGCTCGGTCGTTGTGGGCCCGGAGGCTGAGCATCGTTTGATCCGTGACCGTCTTTTGATTGAAGTCCGTCGAGTCCTCGCGCGATTGCCCGAAGGAAACTTCCACCGGCACCGGCCCGTCGCGATACCCGGTCGTCGCGCCCCAACTTTGAGAATCCACGATTGCGGTGCTGAAAAAACCATATTTTGCCTCCTCGCGCGAGCGGCTGTAGGAGAGCGTCGTCGCGTAGGGCTTAATCTGAAGAACATTCGCGCGAAAGGTCCCGTTCAGAATCAACTCATCGGAGGCCACGCCCTTTCCGTTCGAGGTCCGGTCCTGCCAGACATAACCCGGTTCGAAGAGCATTGAGTAGGTCAACAAGTACGGATGATAAACATAATTGTTCCAGCCGATGCCGATTCTCGGCGAGATATAAAGCCGCGTGGTATCCTGATTTGGTGCGCCGGCGGTACGTAAATTTTCCTGTTCGACTTCCACGTCGGTCCGAAGATATTCAACCCGCGGCACCGCGTACCAACCGGCCGGATCCTCCTGTTCCAACCAATCGCGATATTGCGCCCGCGTGCGTGGAACGGCGGCCATCAGCACGAGTATGGCGACACAATATTTCAATGATATTGCGTGTCGCTTCATGGTTTGGGCGCACTCCTCGCCGCCGGTTTCAAAAGATTTTTGTCCTGGCCCACGTGGGGGTCATGGCAGGACACGCACGATTGCCCCTCGACTCCCAAATGCGCCTTCACCGCCTTGACGTCTTTGTCCTCATGGCAATCGAAACACATTGCATTGCCTGGTTTCTTCAACAGCTTTGCTACGTCGGATTGATGTGGGTCGTGGCAGGCAAGACAGTCGTCGACCGCGTCGTGGGTAAATTTTGGCTTCGGCTGTGCGAGGAAATTGTCGTGACAATTCCAGCACAGTGACGCGCCGGTCTTGGTCACCAGCTTCTTGTTGTTGTTCGCGTGCGGTGTATGGCATTCCATGCATTCGCCGTCGCCGACGGGCTGATGCACGTCCTTCTTTTTGGCCAGATCTTCATGGCATTCCATGCAGGTTTCCTTGGGCGATTTCTTCAGGAGCCCTTTGAAATTCGTGGCGTGCGGCGTGTGACAATCCAGGCAATCGCCGGATTCAACCGCCTGATGTTTTACCTTGCCGGCTGCGAGCGGATCATCGTGGCAAACCAGGCAAAGCTGGTTGCCTTTTTTGATGAGAAGATTTTTGTTGGGCGATTGGTGCGGATCGTGGCAACTCGCGCATTCGCCGTTTTCAACCGGCTGATGTTTCACCTTCAATCCGGCCATGAAATCTTTGTGGCAGGTAAAACATAATTGCTGCGCGGGTAACTTCGGTCGTGGCGACATGCCGCCGTCGCCGTGGCATTGCGCGCATTTACCTTCGCCAAAGGGCTGATGAACGACCATTGCCGGGCCTTTGGGAAAATTCGGTGCCGGAGCCAAAGCAATGTGAGCTTTGTTCGTTGAAACCGCCGTCGCTTTATTCGTGGGTGAATTCTCCGGCACACCGTCAAAGAAAAATCTCAGCCACTTTTGCGTGTTCGTTGAACCATGGGCGGTCGCGAGCGAGCCGACGGCGATGAGAAAAACCAGGCTGAGGACCAGAAGTCCACCGCGGCTACAAGGGGGTTTTTCATTTCTCACAGCAGTGGTATGGCAAGAGCGCTGGAATCCGAGGTTACTTCGGGTGTCCGAATCCGTACACGCTCACTTTGTGAGGCCCGATTTGGTTGATCACGATGACGAGGTGCTCGACTTTGAACTTAGGTGAGGCATAACTCTCGAAGAATGGAACATCATCGTAATCCACCACGACTTTCGCCGGAAGACTTTGGATATTGTTATCCGTGCCGGGTTCACCAAACCACGTGAGCAACTTGCCCTTGTCATCAAAAATCTGGACAACCTGCGACATGGCGTCGGCGGCATAAAGCCGGTCGTCGCGATCCAGGGCGATGCCTTTGACGCGCGCAAACTGGCCAAGTCCATCTCCCATTTCACCGACCGACCGCACAAATTTTCCATCGAGGTCGTAAACCTGCACGCGAAACGCGCCGGTATCACTGACGTAGAGATTTCCCTTGGTATCCAGCGCGAGATTTGTGGGCGTGAAAAGCGCGCGCGACTTGTTGGTTTCGTCTCCGTTGCGTGGCACATCGAACAGCAGGTTCCGCGTGGCCTTGTCCAGCACGTGCACGTTGTGCCGTTGCAGATCGGCAATATAAATGCGGTCCTTGCTCACCGCGACGTCGCGCGGCTTCATCTCGTCCTGTTTGCCGATGGTGGAGAGATAATTTCCGTTCTTGCCGAACACGACCACTTGTTCGCGGCCGGCGTCCGCGACATAACACACGCCATCGGAATCCACGGTGACATTCAACGGCATTTTTAATACGCCTTCTCCCTGCGCATCAATGACGCCAAAATGTTTCGTCTGAAAATCTGCGACTGCGACCGCATTGAGTTCCGTATCGCAGATGTAAATTTTATTATTGCCCGTTGCCGCGCCGTACGGTTTGGAGAGATCCTTCTGCTGTGGCTTCGCGCCCGTGAGATAGGTCATGAGACTCCTCTCCTCGCCGCCGTGAAATTCCCTTTCGGAACTGAACGAGGTCAGGAATTGCAGCCGCGGCTGATCGGGAGGCGGCGGAAAAAATTACTCCGTTTTGCCGACTTTGGTCTGTGTGGCGCAACCTGCAGCGAAGCCGAAAAGGGCCACTGCGCCGATTCTCCATCTCGAGCTGATGGCGATGAAAATCCTGCGGAAAAACTTGCGTTCGTGAAGTTGATTGGACCGGGTGCGCGCTTGTCTAATTTTCATGCCCTTAGCATGTCGCGCATGCCCCGAATGGGCTGCACATCCGTTGACATTTAATCGACATAATTTGGTTGGTTGGTCCGGGAGAGTCGCCGCTTAACAAAAGAGCATCCGCGGTTTTCACCGGCGGATGCCCTTTGGGGTTCGGGGTATGCAGCACCCCTATTTGTTGTGGCAAGTCAGGCAGAGTTGCCCGCCGTTGAGATCCACGATCAAGTCATGGCTGACTGTGGCGGAAGCGCCGATGGTCCGATGAATATCGTGACATGAAGCGCATTCCACAGTCTGATTCGGGCCTTTGAGCATTCTCGCGAGCGTCGTTCCCGAACCGACGGCCGGTGTAGAGATGAGGTCAGGGTCCGCAAGCTTGGCCGCCGCGTAACTGACACCAATGGGGTGCATGTGAGTGAGGTCCGTGCTGCCGCCAAACGTTTCAATCGCGAAACTCGGGGCATTAGTGCCCACCCCGCCGTTTCCGTTGAATGTCGACTTGCCGTAGCTTTGATTGATGGCGATGGAGCCATCATGGCAACTCAAGCAAGCTACCGATGAGCCGAGCGTCAGCGCACCCAAACCGAGGGCATTGAAGGTGGCGCTGCCGGCCTGATCATAGGTCGTATACCGAGTCGTTGCGTTGGTCGCGACATTGTGATTCCACAAGGGCGCATGGGCCGCGCTATAGGCCGCGGCTTTGTGTGGAATGTGGCAGACCTGGCATGGGTTCTGGTAAGTATTGGTCTCGCCACCCCAGGTAAATGTGGCGATTCCCAGTGCGCTATAATTTCCCGCTCCCCCTGAAGAGGAGAAATCATGCGTACTGCCAAGCAGAGTTGCTCTGGCAGTCGTGGCCGTAAGGGCCAACGCCGCTCCCAGAGCAAACCCTGTGAGTAGTAGTTTTGTTGTTTTCATAACGTATGCACGTGCGATTTTGCTGTTGGTTGACTGACGCGGACTGACCGTCGCCGCGCTTCTGAGCGTGGTTCCAGTTCGAGAACGCGTTTTCCAACGAAAACCACGGTCATCGAGCTCGAGGCCCGGGAATCCGTTGAAATTGTTCTTCTGTTTTCATTTGCCCGCCCACCTTTCGAGAAAGGCATTCCTCCACCCGACAAAAGGGCCGTCCAAACTAACCAACCCTCAAGCCGCGACGGCATTGAATTCCCAGGCAGGGCGAGACGTGATTTCCGCTTCATAAAATCTTTCGGGAGGTGGCACTATCTTCGCGAGGACAGCGTCGGTGCGCGCGTTGATGATGCTTTCGCAACGGGTCACCTCCTGTTCGCGATGCTTTACGTTCTCGCGGACGATCACTTCGAGATCATCCACGTCGTAGAGGTAAACATTGTCGATTTCCTGCACATCGGCGGCAATGTTGCGTGGGACGGCGATGTCCACGAGAACCAGTGGGCGATGGCGTCGCGCGATCATCACTTGCGCAATGTCTTCGCGATCGATGATCGTGTGGGGGCAACCGGTTGAGCAGACGACGATGTCTGCCTCGGTCATGGCGGCCAGGCACTCATCGAAATGAATGGCGCGGCCGCCAAATTCCGCTGCCAAATGTTGTGCGCGCTCGAAGGACCGATTCGACACGAGTATCGAGCGAGCACCCCTTTTTGCGAGATGGCGCACGCACGATTCGCCCATTTTGCCTGCGCCAACAATCAGCACGGTTTTTTCCGCCAAATTTTTGAAGATGCGTTCCGCGAGTTCGACGGCCACGCTGCCCACCGAAGTTGCGCCGCGGCCAATTTGCGTATGCGTGCGGATTTCTTTGGCGGTTTGCAGCGCGGTTTGGAACACGCGGTTCAACACACGTCCGGTGAGCTTCGCCTCCTGCGCGGTCTGGTACGCGAGTTTGACCTGGCCGGTAATTTCCGTTTCGCCGATGACCATGGAATCCATGCCGCCGGCCACGGAAAAAAGGTGGCGCACCGCTTGGGAGCCCTCCTTGAAATATATATGGGGAGAGAGATCAATTTCTAAGCTCGCCGAGAGGTGCTGGAAGATGTTGTGAACGTTGCCGTTCACTTGGGAAGCAACGCCGTAGATTTCCACGCGATTGCACGTGGAGAGCAGGACCACTTCAGAAAGATTTGCGCCGATTTTCAAGCGGCAGCCGTGGCAATGCAGGCGTGAAGCGTGCACCGCGAGTTTCTCGCGCAATTCCACAGGCGCTGTCTTATAGCTCAAACCTGCAACAAAGATTTTCATGTAGTTGCCTTCTGACTGCAGCCAATGTTTTCGCGCGGCTCTTTCTTGCAGCCACACCAGTAACATCGGACTGACTTCTGCTATTCACGAAACCACTTTAAATTCCTCGGCAAAACCTGCTCGCCCTCGATTGGCAATTCTTTGGCTTTTTTTGCAAGCGCCGAGCAATTCAGGCTTAGAGCCCATATCAAAATGAGAAAGGGCGCGCAGTTTGCTGGCGGGCGGCTGGCAAGGCGCGACGAAGGAGGATAGCCGCAGCGCTCTCCGACTGAGGAGCAACGCCGCCAGGCGCCCGCCAGCAAACTGCCCTCCGGGTTGCCTGAGATTTGCCACTGCTGCGGCGTTACTCGTCGGTCGAAGATCCATAAAGGATATTCTCCCGCCTCGCGCCTTGCAGCGGCGGCAAATCTCAGGCAACGCGCCCCTTACTCATTTTGATAGGGGCTCTTAATCGCGCCTTAAGAAATCGCCGATATTCGAAGCGGAAAACTGGTGATGAGTGTGTCAATTGCCCGGCTTGCAGCAACGGGTGGGAAGCTACTTGGCTGCTTCTTCCAACTTTCGAGGTTCTTGAGGAGAAACCGCTTGCGTCGCCGGACGGCTCTCCAGCGGATGTTCCTCTTCCTGCCAATGCTTGGAAACTTTCCCATCCCAGCAGGCCAGGTTCACCGGGTAAACGTCCGGATCGAAAATGACGTGATAGAAATGCCAGACGACAATCGCGAGGCAGGCAAGAACCGCTTCATAGTAATGAATAGTGAGCCCCACATCCACCAGCCAACGAGGCAGGAAACGAGTCACATCCATTTTAAACCAGATCGCCAGGCCGGTTGCGCCCATGATAATGGTGCCCCAGACGACCGCCCAATACTCCATTTTCTCGGCATAACCGAACCGGCCAATTTTTGGTTTCTCCTTGCTCAAGCCGGTGAGATAGCGAATCGCGGCAAGGTACATCCATAAAATCTTTTTTAACGGGAAACAAATCGCGCACGAGCCTCCTGCCCTCTTTGCTAACCAGCAGGTAAACCAGGTGATACATGCCGACGAGCAAGAGCACCATGCCGGCAATTCGGTGGGTCCATCGACGGAAGGGTTCGCTGGATCCCAGAGCACGCGAGAGCCATGAGTCCGGAAACTTCAGCGCGAAACCCGTAATCGCCAAAATAATAAAACTGCCCGCCAGCACGGCATGTTGCCAGCGTTGCGCCAGGCTCATCCGCAATACGGGGCGGCCGCTCGCGCGCAAATGCGCTGAAACTTTTTTATAAAATAACAGCCCATTGTGAACGAGCATTCCGCCAATGGTGAGAAAGATCAAAGCGAGATAAACGCGCCGCACCCACCAGCTCACCTCACTCGAAAAATCGGGGGCACTCTGCGCCGCCGCGATGTCCACGTGGATTTTTCCCAGCGCAAATTTTTCGTTCGCGCCGGGATGACATTTGCCGCAGGTCTCGACGAGGTGCGCCTTATTGATGGTTGAGTTTGGGTCGGAGGACGGGAGAATTTTGTGATACCCGTGGCAACTCCCACAGTTGGCAGCCATCGTCGAGCCGTATTGCGCCGCGAGACCGTGGTAGCTGTCGAAAAAGGTTTTCACGCGGTCCTGTGGCAGATTGTATTTGGTATTGAGCCGTTCAGATGCGTGGCATCGACCGCAAATGTCTTGCGATATTTTCAGGTTGGAGGCGTTTTTCAGCCCTTCAATCTTGTGCTCGGAATGACAGTCCGTGCAAGTGGGAGCGTCCCGATGCCCGGCAGCAATCGCTTTGCCGTGGACGCTGGCCTGGACGTCGCGCGATTCCTTGGGATGACACATGGCGCAGGTTTCGGCCTGGTGCGTGAAATAAAGCGGCGATGCAGGGGAACTGGCGGGCAGAATCGCGTGCGAATCATGACAGTCCTGGCAAGTGGCAGCATCGGCCTGGCCTGATTTTAACGCGAGACCGTGAACACTGGCGCCGTAACTTTCCGTTTGCTTTTGGTGACACGTTGCGCAATTCACCGCCAGAAGAATTTTGTTGTCGTCTGGATGTTTCACTGTCGCGTCTGCATGGCAACTGATGCAGGAATTGGTGCCATGGGCGGACGCGGTGAGTTTTGCACTATCCACAAACAGGGAAATGGCCTTTCCCGCGTAATTGGTTTTGAAGAGGCTTTTGTCGGAATGGCAATCGAGGCAGTCGTTATTTTTCACGCCGGCTGATGCATTGAAGGTTGCAACAGCCAGAAACAAAACCAGTGAGGCCACCAAAATTCTTCTAACGACCATAGCGTTATTAGAATCGACCGAATAGCGACAGAATCGCTCTGCATGGTTTGGCGATTGCTTCGCGTTTTTTGCAGTCCGCGATTAATAGAGGATCGTGGCGAGCCGATACCCACTCGCTTTAGATGATGCGATTTAGAGTCTACCTATGGCCCGCCAGTATGGCAGTCGTTGCATTTGAAGCCGTCCGGAATCTCATCTCCGGGATGCTTGAAGGGCTGGCCTTGCAGCGTTGCCTGCGCGAGTTGCTTGCCGCTGCCCTGGGCGAGGATGATATGACATTGGGTGCAGTCGCTGAACCCAATTTTCTTTTTGCCGTCAGCGGTTTTGTGTTCATCGTCGTGACAGCGGGTGCAGCCAGGCCAGTTTTTGTGTCCAATATTTTCCGGATAGCTTCTCCAGCTTGCATTCATGTCCGGGAAGAAGTTGTCACGGTAGATTTGTTGGACCGCCGTGATAGTACGGAGGATGCGCGCATCGCCGGAATATTTAACATTCAGCTGGGCCGCGATCTTGTTCGTCGCCTCGTCCTCAGTCAGATATTTTTGCGCAAGGACGAATACGGCGTTGGTCTTGATCCAATGCAGGCCGGGATCAATTTCGCCAATGCTCATCGCCGTATTGATTGCATCCTCGGGCGAACGATAGCGATGAGCAGGTCGGTTGTGGCAATCAATGCAATCCATCCGGCGAATCGTGTAACCACTGATGTCGTTGGTGAATTTTGGCGAGCGATATTCCGTCACCACGCCCTGCTGGTCAGTGGAGCGCACCCAGGGAATTTTTTGACGAGCGTCATCCGTGGCAATGTATTCAATCTTGTTGGCGACGCTCATGTGCCAATGAATGCCGCTCACCGGCCCGTGCGTCGGATCAGCGCCGCCGACCTTTAAGACCAGCTTGACTTCGTGGAAGGTATTGGTTTCGTCAGTGAGGAAGTAGTCGTAGGTTTTGACCTTGTCACCGACGAATTTTCTCGGCCAATGGCATTGTTCACAAGTTTCCCCGGCCGGACGGAGATTTTTGATGGGGGTGGGAATCGGCCGTTGATACTTGTTGAACATCACAGAGTAAACCTGGTGTGTGCCGGAGATTTTGGCTTTAACGAACCATTCCGCGCCCGGTCCGACATGGCATTCGACACAAGCAACGCGCGCATGTGGTCCGTTTTGGTGGGTCACCCGCTCGGGCTTCATCACACCGTGGCAGGTTTCGCCGCAGAATTGAACGGACTCGGAATAATGATAGGTCTGATAGCTGCCGACAGCTGAAACGAGCAGGAACGTAACGCTGCCGGCGAGGAAAATGGCCAGTTTCTTCCGGTCGCGTGGGCTGGAAAAATCGATGTGCAAGGTCGGCAACTTACGTGTCTTGCCGCGACGGCGGCGGCCAAGCCAGGCGCCCAGCAGTATCAGGCTGACGCCCATAATACCGAAACCGGGCGCCACCATGTATGTCAGGATGCCGACGTAAGGGTTGGAAAAGTGCGCGAGCGCATCAAGAACGAACAGCAAGACGAACGAAAAGACACTTCCCAGCGTAAGCACCACGCCCGAAAGGCTCATCCAGTTGCGGAACAGTGAAGGCCGCCCCGGCGTTTCATTTTTATTTTCTGCGTTCATGACGGTTTGCGAATAAATGGACTCTCTTCAGCGGCCCGATGCGTTTCGGCATCGGCCGCGATTTGTAAAACAGCGGACGGCGACGGACTTACTTTTTGAAGGCGCGCATGTAGGCGACGAGTCCTTTGATGTCATCGTCACCTGCGCCTTCCGTCGGCTTCATCAAGGTCTTGCCCTCTTTGTCTTTGAGGCCTTCCTTGATTGCCTTAATCGCGGCTTCGTCTTTGAGATTCGCCTGGACGGTTGCGTCGGTGTAGTCTTTGGCGTTCAATTTCAATCCCATCTTAGTCTGCCCTCTGCCGTCGGAACCGTGGCACTTGGCGCATTGATCCTCGTAGAGAGCTTTGGCGTCTCCAGCGAGCAACGAAGTTGCCGACAGAGAGAGTGCCGCGATGGCTATCGGAGCAATTTTTTTCATGCGTTCTGTTCGTTATGTGTTCCATCCAATGAGGGCGGTCCGGATGAACCAGACCGTCCATTTGTTGGCCGCGGAGCGTCACATCACCCCGCGCTACCAAAAAACTATTGCTTGAAGGAGCGGACTTGTGCGACTAGCGCCTTGATATCGTCGTCGGATAAACCTTCCGCAGGCTTCATCAACGTCTTGTCGTCCTTGTCTTTAAGACCTTCTTTAATGGCTTTGAACGCCGCGTCGTCCTTGAGATCGGCCTGAACTTTAGCATCGCTGTAATCTCTGACTCCGAGTTTTTGGCCCATTTTGGTCTGACCTTTGCCATCGGGCCCGTGGCATTTGGCGCAGGTTTTTTCCCAAGTCTCTTTGGCATCGCCCGCCAAGGCGGTCACCGCGGCGGCGAAGCCAACGACGGTTGCGAGTATGAGTATTTTTTTCATTGTTAGTGCTCGTTATAGGTGCTCTTGCTTGCGGCGCTGGATTCTGCGCCCGTTAGGAAGAGTATCGGACCAGGGGGTGAAATCCTCTACTCGTGTATTGCCCAACGCTTCGCATTTCTTGCAGCCCTGAAACAAACAATGTGTTGTGCCCAGAATGAGACCGTGAGCACCGGTTCTGGAAATGACAAATCGCTTGCAGCAGCCGCACCAAATAAGGGGTTTTGCAAGAAATGTCCGATTTTCAACAAGCACCGTGTAGTGCGTAAGCAGCCCGAGGTCTAACGTGAATCCAGCATGACAGAACAAACCAAGCAAAGCTTCGAAACCTCCGAACACCCGGACAAGAAGAAGCGTGTGCAACAATGGCCGACTGCGCGGCATGAAACCGCTTTTGGTTGCCCCCGGGATTTTCTTGATAACCGGTTTGTCTATACTGTGGTTTCCCCCCGCGCTCGCGGTTTGTCTATCGGAATAAATATGAACCCGGACACCGCCTGCAACTTCGATTGCGTGTATTGCGAAGTACACCGCGGCGGTGAAAGGCCCCGCGAACAGCATCTGGATGTGGATGTCATGGCTCAGGAGCTCAAAAAGACGCTCGCTTTCGTACAGGATAGCCGGCTGCAGGAGCGGCCCTGGTTTCAATCGGTGCCGGACGAATTGCTCGCCCTGCGGCATGTCGCTCTAAGCGGCGACGGTGAGCCAACGCTCGCGCCAAATTTTGTCGAAGCCGTGGAAGCTGCTGTCCATGTGCGAGCGCTGGGAGCATACCCATTTTTTAAATTGGTTCTCATTACGAACGGAACGGCGCTCGATCAACCGCAAGTCCAGCACGGCCTGGAATTCTTCACCAACTCCGATGAAGTTTGGGTGAAGCTTGACGGCGGCACACAGGCATATTTGAACAAAGTGAATAAGATGGATGTACCGTTGGAAAAAATTCTCGGCAACATTCTTGAACTCGGCCGGCGGCGCCCGCTCGTGATTCAAAGCCTCTTCCCCTCAGTCAACCGCGAGGAACCGCCGATGCAGGAAATCGAGCAATACGCTGGGCGATTGCGTGAATTGAGACTGGCCGGCGCACAAATTCGGCTGGTCCAGATTTATTCCGCCACTCGGCCAACGCCTAATTCCAGTTGCGGGCATCTCTCTCTAAAAACGCTGTCTCATATCGCCCAGACGGTCCGGCAAATTGCTGGACTAAAAGCCGAGGTATTTTAGACCCCACCGTGAACCTCCCTCCGGCTTGCGAACCAAGCGCAAGCCGGCTCCTTCTTTTATCGTTTGCCAAAGGCCATTCCAGAAATTGGAATGGAGCGAACCCGCGGGTGGGCCGGTCGTTGAAGACGCTTATTTGTTTCCGAAAGGAAAGCGGGAAATCGCGCGAGTATACTGTGCACGCTCGAAAGCCTCCGGGTCAGGACAATTTTTCTGACTCAAACTGCCGCGAAGCTGTTGGACGGATACATACTCGTGGCCTTCCATCCAGCCAACGAGGTCGCGTTCGATGATTTCGATTTGGCTGATACCTTGGCGAAGCAGCACCGAGCAGAGCATCGTCACATCTGCGCCAGCCAGCAGCATCTTAAGGACATCTGAGGCACGATGCATACCGCTGGTTGCAGCCAGGTTCGCCTGAATTCGGCCAAAAAGAATGGCTATCCACCGCAAAGGAACCCGCATAGCCATCGGCGTGCTCAACAAGACATTCGGCCTGACATCGAGGGAGTCGAGATCGATGTCCGGTTGGTAAAACCGGTTGAACAAGACCAGGCCGTTGGCGCCGGCGCCATCGAGGCGCTTTGCCATGTTTGCGAAGTTGCTGAAGAACGGGCTCAATTTCACCGCCACGGGAATTGTTACCTCCGATTTCACCGACTTAACGATATTGAGATAGGTTTGTTCCACTTCAACACCCGGGAGATCCATTCCAGTCGGAATGCTGTAAATGTTTAGTTCAAGCGCGTCGGCGCCCGCGCGTTGCATTTGTTTGGCGAAATCGGTCCATCCACCCTCAGAAGAACCGTTGAGGCTCGCGATAATCGGAATATCGACGGCATCTTTGGCCTTCGCGATGTGTTGCAAATATTCTTCCGGGCCTAGGAAATAATCGTGTGTTTCAGGGAAATAGGTCAATGCTTCCGGGGAACTGTAGGTGCCTCGCTCCAGGTTAAGATTCGCTTCCGACCGATCCTGATGAAGCTGCTCCTCAAAAAAAGAATGCAGAACCACGGCGGAAGCGCCCGAATCCTCCATACGCTTAAGATTGTCGATTTCCGCGGAAAGGGGCGAAGCGGCAACCACGAGAGGTGTTCGCAGCTTCAAACCCAGATAAGAAGTGGCCAGGTCCATATTATTGTTTCGTTCTAGGATTGACCGCCCGTCACGAGCACCTTGGTGGAGGTTGTCGAGGCCGGAACGGGGTTGTGGTCTTGCGCGGCCAGGAATTGATAGAATTTCCAGCGTTTGTCCGCGTCAGTTTGCGCCTGGGCAAAAAACTTTTTGGCGTCCTCCGGTTTGGTCTTCGTCAGCATTTTGAAGCGATTCTCCGAGAGCAGATAATCCTGCACTTTTGTTTTAGCCGCCGTTGAATCGAGTTGCAGTGGATTTTCGCCGGCCTCAGCGCGGCGAGGATCGTACCGATATAACAGCCATTGGCCTGATTCGACGGCGAGCTTCTGTTGCCGCGCACCAACACCCTGGTCGAGTGCAATGCCGTGCGCGATACAATGACTGTAAGCGATGATGAGAGAAGGCCCAGGGTAGGATTCAGCTTCCACGAATGCACGCAAAGTGTGCTCGTCCTTCGCACCCATAGCGACGCTGGCCACATAAATGTGCCCATAGCTCATCGCAATCAAGCCGAGGTCTTTTTTGCCCGCAGGTTTACCCCCGGCAGCGAACTTGGCAATCGCGCCGCGCGGTGTGGATTTAGACATCTGTCCGCCGGTGTTCGAATAAACCTCCGTGTCGAGCACGAGCACGTTTACATCGCGTCCACTTGCAAGGACATGGTCCAGCCCGCCGTAGCCGATGTCGTAAGCCCAACCATCACCACCAATAATCCACACGCTTCTTTTAACCAGGCTATCCGCGAGTGTCAGCAGGGTTTTCGCCTCGGTCGAATTTATATTTGCCAACGATTGTTTTAACCACGCTACGCGTTCGCGTTGATTGCAAATTCCCGCTTCGTCGCTTTGATCGGCACCGAGGATCGCGCTCGCGAGAGTATCCCCAATCTGCGGCGCCATTTTTTTGACCAATTCGGCCGCAAATTCCTTTTGTTTGTCGAGCGAAACGCGAAATCCGAGGCCGAATTCCGCGTTGTCCTCAAAAAGTGAATTGCACCAGGTCGGGCCGCGGCCGCATTTGTCCACGCAATAGGGAGTCGTTGGCAAATTGCCACCATAGATTGAAGAGCAACCGGTGGCATTGGCGATGACCGCGCGGTCGCCAAAGAGTTGCGTCACCATTTTGATATAGGGCGTTTCACCGCATCCAGCGCACGCGCCGCTGAATTCAAATAATGGCCGCTGCAACTGTTGTTGACGGAGTTGGGACGGTTTGAGCCGGCGGCGGTCCGCCTCCGGGAGATTCAAAAAGAAATCCCAGTTCTCGCGCTCCGGTATTCGCACCGGCGCCTGGGGACGCATATTGATGGCTTTGAGCCGGGCCTCACTTTTGTTTTTCACCGGGCAAACATCGACGCACAATGCACAGCCCGTGCAATCTTCGGCTGCCACCTGCAGAGTGAACTTCATCCCTTTGAATTCCGGCAATCGTGAGTCAACGCTTTTGAATTGCGCAGGCGCTGTGTCCAGCACCCCGGCGTCGTAGACCTTCGCTCGAATTGTGGCGTGCGGGCAGATGGCGACGCATTTGAGGCACTGGATGCAAATTTTTTCGTCCCAAACAGGAATTTCGACTGCCAGATTTCGTTTCTCGTACTGGGCAGTAGCGGTCGGGAAAGTCCCATCCAGGGGGAACGCGCTCACCGGAAGGTCGTCGCCTCTGCCGATCGTCACTGGGCCGAGAACATCCCGCACAAAACGCGGCGCGTTCAGCGAAACGGGCGGAAGGAACGGTCCCGTGCCATTCGTTTTGTCAGGGAACTGCACCTGGTGAAGATGTTCCAACGTATTGTCCACCGCTCGGAGGTTCATTGCGACGATTTCCTCACCCTTTTTGAGGTAGGTCTTTTTAATGGAGTTTTTGATTGCCTCGATGGCCTGCTTGCGTGGCAGCACGCCTGACAAAGCGAAAAAGCAAACCTGCATGATGGTGTTGATGCGCCCGCCCATGCCGCTATCCCGAGCCACTTTGGTCGCATCAATGACGAACAACTTTGCGCGCTTCGCCAGCAGAGATTCCTGCATTGGGGTAGGCAGCTTCGACCAAACATGTTCTACGTCCATCGAAGTGTTCAAAAGGAACGTGCCACCCGGCACCAGGTCTTTCGCCATGTCGAAACGTTCGACGAACATGGTTTGGTGGCACGCAACAAAGTTCGCCTGCGAAATCAAGTACGCCGAGCGGATGGGTTCCGGGCCAAACCGCAAGTGCGACACGGTCATGGAACCGGATTTTTTTGAATCGTAGACGAAATAACCTTGGGCGTAGTTGGACGTACTCTCGCCGATTATTTTGATGGAATTTTTATTCGCTCCAACTGTGCCATCCGCGCCGAGGCCGTAGAACAAGGCGCGAATGACATTCGCGGATTCAGTGGAAAATGCGGGATCGAACGGCAAACTGGTCTGCCCGACATCGTCGTTGATGCCGATCGTAAAATGATTTTTTGGTCGGTCGCTGGCGAGGTTGTCAAAGACGGCTTTGACCATTGCCGGCGTAAATTCCTTTGAGGACAAACCGTAGCGGCCGCCCACGATCCTGGGCAACATTTTCAACCGCCCCCAACCGCTGTTCATGCCTTCCAAAACTGCCGCGAGACAATCCTGATACAACGGATCGCCGATCGCACCGGGCTCCTTGGTGCGGTCGAGAACGGCGATGGCGCATGCGGACGCCGGCAGCGCCTCAACGAATCGTTTGGCATCGAAAGGGCGGTACAAACGAACCTTGAGCAGTCCGAGGTTGGCGCCCGTCGCGTTCAAATAATCGATGGTTTCCTGCGCCGTTTCACAACCCGAACCCATCAGCACAACCACGCGCTCGGCGTCTGGTGAACCGACATATTCAAAGGGTTGATAGCGTCGCCCCGTAAGTTCAGCGAATTTGTCCATGGCGCTCTGAACGATGTCGGGGCACACCGTGTAAAACGGATTGGAGGCCTCACGCCCTTGGAAAAACGTGTCTGGATTCTGGGCCGTGCCGCGCAGCACCGGCTGGTCCGGGGTCATCGCCCGGCTGCGATGTTCCGCGATAAGCCGGTCATCAATCATGGCCCGCAAATCCTCGTCGGGAAGGATTTCTATCTTTTGCACTTCGTGCGAGGTGCGGAAGCCATCAAAGAAATGAACGAACGGAATGCGTGAGCGCAAGGTAGCGGCCTGGGCTATTAAAGCGAAATCTCCGGCTTCTTGCACGTTGGCGGAAGAGAGCATCGCCCAACCCGTGGAACGGACAGCCATCACATCACTATGATCCCCGAAAATGGAGAGCGCATGGGTGGCGACAGCGCGAGCGGTGACGTGGAAGACCGTGGGCAGCAACTCGCCAGCAATCTTAAACATGTTCGGCATCATCAGGAGCAATCCCTGAGAAGCGGTAAAAGTCGTAGCCATGGAACCGGTTTGCAGTGCTCCATGGACGTTGGCCACAGCGCCACCTTCGCTTTGCATTTCAACAATCGCGGGGATCGTTTCCCACAAATTGAGTTTTCCTTCGGATGCCCATTGGTCGCACCACTCGGCCATGGGAGACGAGGGTGTGATGGGATAAATCGCCATGACATCGTTCAAACGATAGGCCACCCGGGCCGCGGCTTCGTTGGCGTCAATGGTTTTGCAATGCGTTTTCTTTGCGCGGGCGGATTCGTTAACCCGATCGGCCCCGGCGTTGGAGATGCAAATATTAGAAGACATATTCAGCTTTGTAATCCGGATTGTTGGAATCGTGTTCTACTTTAAAACCGGCCTTCCGGCTCACGTGTTGCATGCCATGATTGTCCGCGAGTATATCCGCCGTGAGCCGCGCAAGGTGTTCATCGCGGCCAATTTGAACCAGGCGCTTTAGCAGTTCAGTTCCCAGGCCCTGCCTCTGCCATTGGTCACTGATGAGCAGGGCAAATTCGGCCTCGTTCAGCCCACGGGCCTTGCTTAAACGACCAACGCCGAGAATCGAGCGCTGGGCAGTCGCCGGGTCCTTATACTCCGCGACCAGCGCAATCTCGCGGTCGTAGTCGTTGAAACAAATTCGCGTCAACCGTTCGTGAGCGATGCGTTCATCGAGCTTCAATTGGCTGAAGTAGCGGTGGTACACGCTCTCTTCCGAAAGGGTTTTATGGAACCGCACCATGAGCGTTTCGTCTTCCGGCCGGATCGGACGAATCGTAATCGGGGTCCCGTTCTTTAAGGTCCACGGTGTGACATACTGCGTGGGATAAGGGCGAATGGCAGTCGTGGGCAATTTGTCCGCGGAGATATCCGGACCATAAACCACAACGCGAGCATCCAGCGCGACGAGGCGATCCGATGAAATCAGCAATGGATTGATGTCAATTTCGGCAATCCAATTTTGTTCGACGACCAGCTGGCTGAAGCGGACTAGCAATTCTTCGAGGGCGGCGAGGTTCACGGACGCGCGGCCGCGAACGCCTTTAAGAGCCGTGTAAATTTTCGTCTGCTCGATCATGCGCCGCGCGAGCGTGGCATTCAGCGGCGGCAGGCCAAGCGCGCGGTCTTTGAGAACTTCCACCATCTGTCCACCCGCGCCGAAAAGCAGCACCGGGCCGAACTGCGTGTCGGGGCCGCTCCCGAGTATGAGTTCATAGCCTTCCGCCGTAATCATTGGCTGAACGGTGACTCCCATAAAGTGCTGGGCGCCGGCTTTCTGCTTCACACTGTCTTTGATGGCTTTCCATGCCTGCCGAACTGCGGTGGCCGAGCGCAAATTCAATTGCACTCCACCCACATCCGTTTTGTGGGTGATGGTTTCCGACAGAAGTTTCAGCACTACCGGAAAACCAATTTTTTCCGCCAGTTTCACGGCATCATCCTGCGTGCGGGCTGCATGAGTCTCAACGGTGGGGATGCCGTAGGCGTTGAGAAGTTGTTTGGACTCGTGCTCGGTGAGAATGGTGCGCCCCGTTTTGCGCGCTTTTTGGATAATCGCATCCGCCTCAGCGGCGGCAGTGACGGAGACGCTCCCCTCACCGTGCAAGGCCGGTGTTTCATAAAGTGATTTGAGATTTTCACTGAAACGCCACATGTACTGGAAAGCGCGGGCTGCGCGGTCGGGGTATTTGAACGTCGGAATTCGCGCTTCATTGAGATTTCTTCACCCTTTTCGACCTGGCCGGCGCCCATCCAACTGGCGATGACGGGTTTGCCTGCAATATGGGCGAAGGTCTTCAGCTCTTCTGCCGTTGCGGTTGGATCGGTCATGGATTGCGGCGTAAGGATGACCAGGAGGCCATCGGTGTTCGGGTCTTTGGCGGCGAGATCCACCGCGCGCGCGTAAAGCTCCGGGCCGGCATCCCCAATGATGTCCACCGGATTATTGTGGCTCCAGGTTGGCGGCAGCACCCGATTGAACGCGGCCATCGTTTCCGGCGTCAATTCGGCAAGTTGTCCGCCACTCATGATGAGCGCATCCGTGGCCAATACGCCCGGTCCGCCGGCATTCGTGACGATCGTCAGGCGCGGGCCTTTGGGACGCGGCTGCTTTGAAAGAACTTCAGCCATATCGAATAACTCCGAAATCTGATCCACCCGCAACACGCCGGCGCGTTGGAACGCCGCTTGTAAAACATCGTCACTCCCTGTCAATGAACCGGTATGCGAGGCCGCCGCCTTCGCTGCCGCCGCAGTGCGACCGGGCTTGATGACGATGATAGGTTTTGTCAGAGCTACTTCGCGCGCTGCGGACAGAAACGATCGCGCGTCTCCGATGGATTCCATATACATCACGATGCTCTTGGTATCGGGATCATCGCCGAAGTGATAAATCAGGTCGCCCCAGTCCACATCAAGCATCGAGCCCAGGGAAACAAACGCGCTGAAGCCGACTTTTTCCCGCAAGCTCCAATCAAGAATTGCTGTGCAGAGGGCGCCGCTTTGGCTGATGAAAGCAACATTGCCAGGATGCGCCATGCCGGCAGCGAAAGTGGCGTTGAATTTTGCTCGCGGGGACATTACGCCGAGGCAGTTCGGCCCGACGATGCGCATATTGCCACGCCGCGCTTCATCCATGATCTGCTGTTCCAGCGCCGCGCCGGCCGCACCGATTTCCTTGAAACCGGCTGAGATGATAATGGCCCCGGGCACGCCGACTGTCGCGCATTCCTTAATGATACCAGGAACTGCGGCTGCAGGCGTAATGATGACTGCGAGGTCCGGCTTTTCCGGCAGGGCGGAGACATTAGGATATGCCTGCAACCCAAGAACAGAATCCTGGATCGGATTGACGGGATAGATTCTGCCGGGAAAGCCGCCCTCAATGAGGTTGGCCATTACTGTGCGCCCAACGCTGTGTTTGCGCTCAGTTGCGCCAATGACCGCAATGACAGTCGGCGAAAAAATCGAATCCAGTGGATTTTTTTGAGAGCGGAGAATATCGTACGCAGACTCGGCGCGTTGAACGAGTGTTTCTTCAGGCTTCAGAGGCTTTAAGACAGTAGTCGTCATAAAATGTTTGCCGCGCCGCGGATGTTTGCCGCGGAGACTGGCTTCGATTGCCCTACCCTCGCAGCCTGGGAGGCCGGGGGCTTCACTCTCATTGGCAGAAGCCAACCATTTTTTGTCGCCGCAAAGGCCTTTTTTGAAAGCTGCGGGCTATTCCTCAACCGAGGCAACGCAACGAATGGCCGGCTTTTGTCAAAAAATGTGGGGCGTCTTTTCCTGCAAGCAACGATGCTTAAAGCACGAGCAAAAAATTGATTTAAGTTGAAAAGAGAGGGGATAAATGAAACAGACCGAACAACGCAGTGACCGCAAAAAGGCGGCCGAAATCACAAACGCTATTCAATGCATTGCAACCATTCCGGTGGGATCTTTGAGCGTCACGGTCAATGAGGATTGGGTCTGCCTGCAAGGCACCCTCAAAGACAGGCATCAGAAAGAGGTCGCTACAGAAGTGGTACGACAACTGAGCGGCGTCCGAGGCGTGACTAACCTGATTAAAATCGATCCCCAGGCAGTGTTACAGAATTGAAAAGCACGATAGCGGGAGGAATCACGCGGTGCCCTGCGCATCGATCCATTGAACGGCCTGCCGGATCAGTTCCGTGGCCGATTTCAATTTCAGCTTCTTCTTGATGTTTGCGCGGTGGACTTCGACTGTTTTTACGCTGAGATGCAACTTTTCAGCAATCTCACGTGTGCCTTTGCCTCCACCGATAAGCTGGAACACTTCAAATTCGCGGTCAGAAAGCTGGGTGGCTGGCGAGTCGTCCGAATCTGAGCGGTGTTTGGAAAAAATCTCCACAATTTTTTCCGACATTTTTCCGCTGACGTAAATCTGTCCGTTCAAAACCTGACGAATCGCCACCAGCAACTGTTTTCCGCCCTCCTGCTTCATGATATAGCCGCGACCACCGGCCCGCAGGACACGGTCGGCATAGAGGCCTTCGTCGTGCATGGAGACGACCAAAATGGCCGTCGTCGGGCGCACCGCACGGATGTCCTTGATGAGTTCGAGCCCGTTTTTGTCCGGAAGTGAAATATCGGCAAGCACCAGATCGGGTGAATGAGCTAAAACCATGTCCAGTGCCTGGCCGGCACTCTCGGCTTCCCAGGATACCGCTAATTCCGGCTCGCCGTTAATCAATTGCGCGAGCCCCTGGCGCATCATCGGGTGATCGTCAACAATGAGAATCCGTTTTTTAGTGCTTGGATTTTTCTTCGGTGCGGCCACGAGGATGCTCCTTTTGTCTGAGCGAGGTTTTGAGCGCAATGGAACAAACAACGCTCACGCCTTTGCTCCGATTATTTTCAATGGTCAAGCTTCCACCGATCATACCCGCACGCGATTGCATGATGCGCAATCCCATGCCTTTTGACTTTGAGACTTCTTTGGGAAGACCGGATCCGTTGTCCTTTACCACGACACAGACTCGTTTGTGCGATTTCTTTAATTGGATCAGGATATGGGTCGCCTTGCCGTGTTTGATTGCATTGGAAACTGCTTCCTGGGCGATACGAAAAAGATGCGTGGCGACAGCGTGGTCAGGCACCTCGACCGGTTTTACAAAGCCAAAGCGACAACCGACGTCGAAAAATTTGGTGGTGTTGGTGGCCAGTTCCTGAAGCGCTGACATCAGACCCTCGGATTCGAGAGTCACTGGCGAAAGCCCGCGCGCCAGCGAACGGGTATGCGTTATGGCGTCGCGTACGTGGCCGGCAATTTCCGCGACCTGTTTCGAATACTCTCCTGATTTGTCAGCAAGCTTTTGTGCGACAGCCTGACTCATAAGTTCAATTCCCGCCAATTTCTGGCAGAGCCCGTCATGCAGATCCTGTCCGATGCGGCGTTGCTCACGGTCGCTGATTTCGAGGATTTCCTTCTGCAACCGTTTCCGTTCCGTAATATTGCGCGCCACTTTCGAAGCGCCGATGACTTTTCCGTCCGCATCGTGAATCGGAGAGATCGTGACGGAAACGTCAATCAACTTCCGATCCTTGCGGCGACGGACGGTTTCGTAATGATCAACTGATTCTCCCCGTTTAATCCGCTCCAAAATCAACGGCTCTTCTTCGGCCCGATCCTCCGGGATCAAAACCGAAATATGTTTTCCCTTCATTTCCTTCCAGGTATAGCCAAATATCTTTTCCGCGCCTTTATTCCAACTGGTAATCCGACTCTCCAGCGTCTTGCCAATAATGGCGTCTTCGGAAGATTCAACCATGGCGGCAAAGTGCAAAAGCGCCCCCTCGGCTTCTTTGCTTTCGCTGATATCGCGAACAAAACCAGTGAACATGCGCCGATCCGCCAGCCGGACTTCGCTTATGGAGAGGTCAATTGGGAAAATGGTTCCATCCTGGCGCCGGGCAGATACTTCACGTCCGATACCGATGATGCGCGCTTTGCCAGTGCGCCGATAATTTTCAAGGTAACGATCATGTTCCTCGTGATAAGGCGCGGGCATGAGCACATTGATATTGCGGCCGACGATTTCTTCGGCGGCATAGCCAAAGATTTTTTCCGCGGCGGGGTTCATGGATTCAACGATGCCTCGCTCATCAATGGTGAGAATGCCCTCAACCGCGGTATCTAGGATGGCGCGCAAGCGGGCCTCACTATCACCAAGCGACCTCTCGGCCAGCTCTTTCTGCAGCGTTAATTCCATTTTTTCGGTCCGATGCGTGCGCGCGCGTTTCTTTTCACGCCTCTGCCGCCGCGCCCTCAATTTTGACCTGGATGTTTTAGGTTGGTTCTTCACGCCGAAGCGCAAGAACTATGAACAAACTGCCAGACAATTCCAACTTCCAAGATTATCTGTTGCCAAATGCTAGGCGGTGCCGAGCGTGTGCGAGCGGTATTCCGTGGGGGATTGGCCAAGGATTTTCTTAAAAACACGGTTAAAATGCGTTAACGACTGGAAACCGACTTCAAATGCTATTTCACTCACGCGTAAATTGGGATTCAGAAGCAGGTTCTTCGATTTTTCAATCCGCACGCGCGACAGGTAATCCGTAAAATTGACCCCGGTGATCTTCTTGAACATTTTGCAAAAATAAAATGTGCTCATGTTGACAGCCTTGGCCACCTGACCAAGTGAAAGATCTTCGGTTTGATGTTCCTGGATGAAATCCTTGGCGCGGGTAATAGACGGGGGTTCGTTGTTGCATTGCTGGACCGCGATCTGGTTGCTCAAGATTGAAAGGTGTTGCCCGAAGATACCCAACAATTTGACGACGGATTCATGATGCAAATTGGAGAGGACCGGAGTTGCAAAATAGCTCTTCTTTAACTCCTCGCGATTCACACCAACTCCCCATTCTGCGGCCAGCTTGGCGGTGTTCTCAAATTGAGTTTGAGTCGGTTTTTTCCGAAAAACCTGGCCGGTTTGCAAAAAACCGATCAATCGGTCGCCCAGGCGGACGGGTACGGCGGTGTCAGACATGCCGTGCTGGCAAGTCACCGTCTCCGGTTGGTGCGTCGCGCGCTGGTAAAGCTTTTCCTGGACTTGCAGGCACGCGGCACAGGCGCGGCTTTTTCGCGACATCATTTCACAAAACGGATTTTCATGCCGCTTCCCATGAAACGGCAACTGCCACGATTCGACCGGGCGTAGTGCCATCGGCAAGGATGTTGCCTCGCTGAAAGCGCGCTCGTAATCCTGGTAAATCTTGGATTTAGAGAGCATTTCGATGAGGGCACGGTCATTGCCATTGCGGTTTGACGACGCTGGCGCCGGGAGTGTTTTGGCTTTCGTCCCGGCGATCGCCTCATTCTGAGTCTGAGGTTTTTCAGATAAGGTGCTCACGTTTTCGTTCGCAAATGTTGTTTGCATGACAACAAATTAGGAGAGGCCGCAAAAAGTAACAATTGGTGGTGTCCTTGATTGAGGTTGGGTACAAACAATTAAGAAGCCTAAGGGAATCCCTTAAACAATGTTCCGCCGCGATCTTTCGCTTCCCCACACCAAATCACAAGAAGCGCGATGGAGACTTCCCTGCCGTCGAATCCTCAAGACCGATTTTTTGATCGTTAACTTCGCGGGCCGCGGCAGGCAGGCCGAGTATTTCCCGGGAGCGTATTAGCGCCAGATCAATGTTGGCGCAAACGTTTTCCCGGCCCAGCTGGTCCAGAAAACCGGCCTTGTCCATCATGAAAAGAGGTTGAGTGTGAGGGCCGCAAAGCACGAGATGCTTGTTGTGGCTTCGCAACCGTTCGAAAAGGTCTTCCAAAGCATTCAACCCTGTAGCGTCCATTGCCAGAACCTTCCGCATGCGGAGGATCAAAATATCCGGTTCCTGCTTGTTGCGCTTAAGAGCACTCTCCAATTTATCCGCTGCACCAAAAAAGAATGAGCCGAAAATGCGATAAATCATGACTCCTTCCGGAATCTCCTTGCCGATAAGCGAGTGATGCGGGCCTTCCGTCTCGCTGCTTTCGTCCACGGCGGTTATTTGCGTTGTGTCGGAAACGCGTTTGATAAACAGCATCGCCGCCAACACCATACCTGTTTCCACCGCCACGGTCAGGTCAATGATAACGGTTAGGCTGAAGGTGGTCAAAAAAACGGCCGTGTCGCTACGCGGCCATTTCGACAGGCGGCTAAAATTGTGCCATTCGCCCATATTAAGGGCAACATTGATGAGCACTGCGCTGAGGGCTGCAAGCGGGATGAACCTGGCCAGCGGCGCTGCTACAAGGATAATTATCAACAGAGTAACGCCGTGGATGATGCCCGCGATGGGAGTGCGCGCACCACATTTAACATTGGTTGCCGTGCGCGCAATCGCTCCCGTAACGGCGATGCCACCGAAAAGCGGACTGAGGAGGTTGGCAAATCCTTGTGCCATCAATTCCTGATTGGAATCGTGCAGATCGTCAATCATCCCGTCCGCCACCACCGCGCACAGAAGCGACTCGATCGCCGCCAGCAATGCGATGGTTACGGCAGGTTGAAACAGGTGATGAATGGCATCCCATGAAAGCACCGGCAGATGGGGCGCGGGCAAACCCTGTGAGATACCTCCAAACTTTGAGCCGATAGTTTCAACGGGAAGGTGAAACATGGCCACAACAATGGTGCCAAGAATCAAGGCGACAATTGAACCGGGGATGCGCCGCTGCCATTTGCCGGGCCACAGTTTGATAATTCCCAAAGACGCAGTTGCCAGCAGCAATGTCGACCATTGGAACGTGCCCGCGTACCCGATCAGCGTTTCCATTTTCGGGATGAAATCAGAAGGAACCTTGTCCACGGTCAGCCCGCAAAAGTCCTTGATTTGAGTGCTAAAGATGAGGACGGCAATTCCACTGGTGAAACCCGCCGTCACGGGATACGGAATGAATTTGATCATGGTTCCCAGGCGGGCCAGTCCCATGACCAGAAGAATTCCACCGGCCATCATTGTGCAAATAGCAAGATTCTCGGCGCCATATTTAGCGTAAATGCTATAGAGAATGACAATGAACGCCCCAGTGGGCCCGCCGATTGCAACCTTTGTGCCGCCCAGGCAGGAGACAACAATTCCCCCAATGACGGCTGTGATAATGCCAGCCTGCGGTGAGGCCCCTGAGGCAATGGCGAAAGCCATCGCCAACGGCAAGGCAACAATGCCCACGGTGAGGCCCGCGAGGAGGTCGGCCTGAAAGTCGGCTCGGGTATAGGTCCTGAGTGCGTCCAATAATTTCGGGCGGAAACCAGTCGTAAAGTTCATCCTAATGCCTTGCAGAGATCCAAAAGCATCAAGTGGCACCCTTGTGCAAGCACCCGCTTTGCCTCTTCAACTCCAACAGCCACTCGCTCATCCGTAACGGGATAGCTCCCTTTCCTCCCGTCGATATCTTCAAACGTATTGTTCACGTTGAAGAACGTCGGTTAATTGCTACACCGCTACTACACGCTTTTTGTAAATGAGTTACCAAAATTTGCGCACCGCTGAGGCAGCCAGGAATGGACGCCGGTGATTCAGATTTAGACTTCCAACCTAAAATGAAGGAAACGCGGAATTATTGGCTCAGGTCAAAACGTGGGATGCATTTGGCGTTTACGGTCTTAGGCGTCACCTACTCATCCTCACTTTCGGTAACAGAACCAAAAATGGTTGGTCTTAGCCAAAAGGCGGAAAGCGTGTTCAAGGAATTCCCCACTTAGAAGTGGAGCTCATGGCAAGACCAGGATTGAACCGACTCTACTTCCAACAGCAGTTTTTACGCTCGAATTTTTGGCTTATCTGTCACGTTTTGACAATCAGGACAAGCTGCCCTCTTATTGCCAACTCGTACTCAGTCGATGCTCGATAACTGAAGGTTTCACTGGAGCCTTATCGACTACAGGTTAGGAAAATGCAGCGCCGATCCGGGCAACATACCGAATTGACCCCTCTGTCGAACTCGGAATCTCCCCCGGACGCCGTTCGAAATGGGTAACTGGACTAATTCATCGCGCGGATCAGGCCGAGCTTATACGCGAGTTTGCCGTAGTCCCCGTGGTTATCCGCGTCGGAAATTCCCTGGTAGAGAAACATGAGGTTATCGGGATCGAGAACCATGTGTTCATCGTTCACTTCGCGAATCATTTCGCCATGGCTGACTTGCCCGGACCAGGGATTGACGCCTTCGTCAAACGTCATGTTGTTTTTGCCCGCAAACGGATGTTCAAACGTATCGAAGCCCTCGATCGGATACCATTCGCCGTCCAATTTGTCGGCCTCGTAGGCACGATAATAGCGCGTTGGCCCGAGGGCTTCCACGCAGGTGAGGTATTTATCCACGCCCTTGATTTTGTAGGTGAAACCGGCTTCAAACACAGTGTTGCGCGCGCCGTGCATGGCGATGACCGGCTGGCTGAAACCTTTCGGAAAATCGGCATAGGCAGTTCGGCTGCGGTAGAAATTCCCGTCGTCGCCGGTAAAAAACATATACATGTATTGGCCGTCGCCGATGAAATGAAAATCGATCGGGAGGTTGGGCATGGGCGTGCCGGGAGCAAAAAACGGCTGCGGCGCGCTCCAGGACATTGGATCATCGGGTGTATCGCTGGTGCAATAAACCGGAGGCTGAGTTTGGAAGGTGTAATACCATTTCTTTTGCGGTGTGAAGTAAAAAACTTCCGGCGCGCAACGGTAGCCGCCAAAACCGGGTTTGGCATCCATGTAATGCAACTTCGCCTCCGGCGCGTCTTTCCAATCGGCAAAACTGGTTTGAATCATGTTGAACGTGCCGCCACTGCGACGCTGCGCCGGCTGATTGGTGCCAGGATTCAAGAGGACCTCGGCTGCGGGGCCACTCACCATGTACGCCGTGGCATAGATTTCCCATTTGTCCTGGTAGCGGAAAATGGTGGGGTCTTTGATTGAATAGAGGAAATGGCTGGAGTCGTTTTGGGGCGCCACGAGGATGCCGGTCGATTTCCATTTGAGCGGCTTGCCGAGGAGGCCCGGAAGCGTGTTCGGAACCGGAGAATGGACCTCGGGCACTGGCCCAAGATCCGCCATTCGGTGACGCTGGCCGCGAAACCCGCCCGCCTGGGCGGCATTCGTCGAGGACGCAGCGGTTTGAGAATTGGTGGTAGAAGTGGTAGAGGCGGGTGAGTCTTGAGCGAAAAGTGGCGCGGACATCGCCAAGGCCATCAGTCCGATCAAAAATTTGGTCATGTGCCGCAGGGTATTCTTCCACCCTTAACCGTCAATAGGACGATTGACATATGGGATTCCAACTTATTTCGCGCACAAATATTTGGCAGCCGCTTCAGTACGAGAACGGACATGAAGCTTTTCAAAAATATGAGACAGATGGACGCGAACCGTCGCGGTAGAGATATTCGCTTTGTCAGCAATCTCTTTATTCGAAAGTCCCTCTGCGAGGAACATGAGAATTTCAGACTCGCGGCCCGTTAGCTTTACCGCATTTGGCTCATTGAAGGGACCTTGAAACGATCGAACGACCATGCGCGCAATTTCACTCGTCATGGGAGCGCCGCCCGCGCGCACTTCGGCAATGGCCTCCACGATTTCCTCCGGACGGGAACGCTTGAGAATATATCCCGACGCACCTGCTTTCAAAGCCTGAAAAATCAGATCCAAGTTTTTGTAAACAGTGACCATGATCACCTGCAGCCCAGGCATTTTTTGCGTCAATTGCGCGGTGCAAGCAATACCGGATTCATCCGGCAGATGGATATCCATCAATGCGACATCCGGGCGATGCCTGGGTAAAACATAGAGTGCCTCCGTGCTGGTAGAGCACGCGCAGACACAGCGGTATCCAGGCGTATTGTTAATGAGTTCCATCAGCATGCCCCGTATCGTTTCATTATCTTCAACTATGGCGACGCTTGTCATGGATTGAATTTTTGATCGTCGCCATCCAGGATTCGGACGAGTGCGATAGAAATGCCATGATTAGAGGTGGGACCCATGCAGTGATGAGGGACTAATCATTTGACCGGCGAAATGCCAGAGCATTATGGGTTTTGCGTTGTCGGATATCGACTGCCCAACCACTGCCGATCGATATTGCTTCCTCCGTTCGCCGCTGATTGACTCGCTCCTCCGGCATCTTTGGAGGGAGTCGTATCATTCGCAAAGGCAATGGTAGCCGAGTTCAGCCATTTGTGACTCTCTGCATGTCCATCACAGAAATTGAAGCATGCCGATGTGATATGAAACGCCGCCGGTGAATCCACGAATGTCGCATCGCCAAAATTGCTCGCCGGGGTGCCCGCATTCAGGGACCAGGAACCGACATTTTCGCCACGCATATCCGCTCCTTCCACCCAGATATAACGATCGGATGGATGTTTGATTAGGTTGCGCTTGATTAACCCGCCATTTTCGCCATTTAGCTGCGCGACACCCGAATAACTGTCCCATGAATAAGGCCCACCGCCGCCCGGAGTAAATTTCAGTTGATACCGTTTATCCCCCGGGCAATGGACGATATCCGCATTGGCAGCATAACGGTACAACGGTCCCTCTATGTTCGGAGCGGGCTGTTTGTATCCTTGCTCGATCCCTGCCCTCCAACCATCCGAAGTCGTCGTGTTCGGAGCGGGTGAGATTTGGCCGTGTTGGAGATCCACTCGCCAGGGAATTCCACTCTTCGCGGCAGCCAGTCCACCATTCACGTAAGTGTTCAAATTAAGCAGCAATTCGTTGTCATCTTCCGCATACATCATCCAACCGAGAGCCAGTTGCTTTTCATTGTTGAGACACGCTCCCTGGGTTGCGCGTTGTTTCGCTTTGGCCAAGGCTGGAAGCAACATCGCCGCGAGGATCGCAATGATGGCAATAACCACGAGTAGTTCGATAAGTGTGAAACCGCCCCGCAGGTCGTGGCGAAGACGGCTTTGGGAAGCAGGAATTTTCATAAGCGCTTTATTGCTGCATCGCATCCGCACCATGTTGGAAATCAGCGATTTCAATCTGGACGCGTCGGATGCACTTGAAACAATGGCAAAGCCTTCTTAGTCTGAATATCCACCAAGCGTCATATGCCGATTATCATATTTTGCGACAGCGCGGAATTCGTCACAATCAGTCCCATCGGGTAAGCGAGTTTCGTCTCAAAAACCCCGATTGATCTCCAAATAGCAGCTACATGAAAATCTCTTTCCTGCGCCTCATTATCCCTGTCGTTCTGATTGCCTGCTCCAATGAACCCCTTATCGCGCAACTGCAATTGAGTGGCAGCGCCTCCGCTCCGGCTGAACCACTCAGCTTGTGGTACCGCCAACCGGCGCCCCCAAATCAATGGACCAGTGCGCTCCCGGTCGGAAACGGCCGAATCGGAGCCATGGTTTTTGGCGGCATCGGCAAAGAGAGATTGCAACTTAATGAAGATACGCTCTGGGCAGGCGGCCCCTACGATCCGGTGAATCCCAAAGCCAAAGACGCCCTGCCACAAGTACGCCAATTGGTGTTCGACGGAAAGTATCAGGACGCAGCCCGGTTGGTGACCAGTGACATGTTGTCCATACCGATCGGCCAGGCACCGTATCAAACGGCGGGTGATTTGAACTTAACTTTTCCCGGAATGGAAAATGCCACGGTCGAAAACTATCGCCGCGATCTGAACCTCGACACAGCGGTATCGTCGGTTGCTTACACGTTCAATGGCGTGACATACACACGGAGCGTATTCGCGAGTCCGGTGGACCAGGTAATTGTCGTTCGGCTCACTGCGGACAAAAAGGGAGCCCTCTCTTTCGGCCTTGATTTGAAGTCGCCGCAAAAATCGACTGTCACTATTGAACCGCAAAACACCCTCGCATTGTTTGGAACCAATGGCGATTTCGGCGGCAATAACGGACGCCGCGGCGGCGCACCGACACCAGGCATCAAAGGCGCGTTGAAATTTGAAGTGCGCGCTCGCGTGTTGGCGGATGGCGGCAAGGTCACCGCCGGCGAGAATTCAATCGACGTCACCAACGCCGATTCGGCCACCGTCCTGATTGCGTTGGCCACCAGTTATAAAAATTATCAGGACGTCACTGCCGATCCCATTGCCTTGAACAAGAAGCGCATCAATTCGGCCGCGAAGATGAGCTTTAGCAAATTGCTCGCACGGCATGTGGAGGAACATCAGAAATTATTCCGGCGCGTTTCGCTGGATCTCGGCAAAAGCGAAGCGGCGCAATTGCCCACGGACCAGCGCGTCAAAAATTTCAAGGAGGGCAACGACCCTTCGTTTCCCGTGCTTTATTTCCAGTACGGGCGTTATTTATTATTGAGCAGTTCGCGCCCGGGCGGCCAACCGGCTAATCTGCAAGGCTTGTGGAATCAAAGCGTGACCCCCCCCTGGGGCAGTAAATACACGATCAACATCAACACGGAGATGAACTACTGGCCGGCCGAGATTTGCAATCTTCCCGAGAGCGTTGATCCACTTATTGCGATGATTAAAGACCTTTCGCAAACCGGTGCTCGCACCGCCAAGGAAATGTACGGCGCCGGCGGCTGGGTGGCGCACCACAATACCGATCTCTGGCGCGCCACCGGCCCCATTGACCTCGCCAGTTCCGGCATGTGGCCGTCCGGAGGGGCATGGCTTTGCGATGACCTTTGGGATCATTACCAATTCAATCAAGATAAAGCGTTCTTGAAGGAGGTTTATCCCGTGATGCGTGGTTCAGCGCAATTTTTTCTCGGTACGCTGGTTGAGGAACCGACACACAAATGGCTCGTAACCAACCCTTCGGTTTCGCCGGAAAAGAACACGCCTTACGGTACCGGCATTTGCGCGGGGCCGACGATGGATGAAGAAATTTTGCGCGACCTCTTTACGCATTGCATTGAAGCGGCACAAATTCTGAACACCGACGCCGACTTTTGCAAAAAACTGGAAGCCGCGCGGGCACGACTCGCGCCTCTGCAAATCGGCGCGCAGGGACAGCTACAGGAATGGCTCGAGGATTGGGACAAGAAATCCGGCGATTTGCAGCATCGTCACATCTCGCATCTGTACGCCTTGTTTCCGAGCTCGCAAATCACACCACGCAGCACGCCGGAACTCGCCGCCGCCGCGAAAGTCACTCTCAACACGCGCGGAGATTTCACCACCGGCTGGGCCATCGCGTGGCGAATCAATTGCTGGACACGTTTGAATGACGGCGATCGCGCCTACAGCATCTTGAAACTTCTCTTTGACCCAACCCGCACGGACCCGAATTTATTCGACGAACATCCGCCCTTCCAGATCGACGGAAATTTCGGCGGCACTTCCGCTATTGCGGGAATGTTGCTGCAAAGCCAAAATGACGAAATCTCTTTGCTGCCCGCCCTGCCCTCCGCCTGGCCGAATGGCCACGTGACCGGATTGCGCGCACGCGGCGGTTTTGAAGTCGAAATTTCCTGGGAAAACAACAAGGTGACGGCGGCCCGAATCAAATCGATTAACGGTCGGAAGGCTGTGGTGCGATACGGCGACCGGACAGCGGAAATTCAATTGAAGCCTGGCGCAACCATTCAGTTGAATCCTGAATTGCAGCACTAATCGACCGGGTCAATTATTGGCGATCGGTGTACCGAGAATTTCGACTTCCGCCAATGCCGCGGGTTGATTCGGTGAACCTCCGACGACGCTGATTCGCATAAAGCGGCCTGAAGCGTAGTTCAAGGGAATAACATCGCTGCGCTCTACACTGCTGCCAGCCACTGTCATTTGATCGGCCAGTAACTTCCACGAATCGCCGTTTTCCGAAATCTCAATTTTGTAGCGCCAGTTGCCGGGAGTCGGAAAGGTCAGTTTCGTTTTGCTGACTCGCACAACGCGCTCCAAGTCTATTTGCAACCACGCGTTCTCGGCACCTGTGTCCGCCTGCCAGAAGGTCGCCGGGTTTCCATCATTCGCGAGACGCGCGCTGTGACCAACAGCTTCGCTGCTGGCGCGCGTCGGGTTGTCGCGGCCTAGTACAATGAATGTGTTTGTCACGTTCACCTCAGTGAACCGCACATACGGACGTGCCTTTAGGGTCGGCGTTTTGCCGGCAATAAAACGTGGCTCGCCGTGGGAGATTATTTGAATAGTCGCATCTTTCAATCCGGGCGACGTCGCGCGAATCACTGTTTTGCCCGCGTAATAGGAACGGAATTCCATCGCGGCCGCGCCATCGCGAATGGCGATATCGGAATCCGGCGCGAAAGTGATAGTCAGACCTGTTGGAAATTCGCCTGGGCCCGACTCGACGGCAAGCGTCACCGGTGGACAATTACTCAGCGCGCGACCATTCTTATCAATCACCGTGACGATCAATTGCGCGTCGTCCGTGCCGTCCACAGAGTTAAGCGTGGTTGTATCCGCAGTCAATTTCAGCGCGGCGGGAATTCCGTTGCTGGGCCAGTCCGGCGGTGCGATGTGCCGATATTCGTTGCGATACCAATACCATTGCCGCTTTGGCAGACGGAAATAATCCACCATCCCCATCGACCCGAATCGGCGCCCAGCCAGGCTGCCGTGATCGAAGGCGCACCAGATGACCTCGCCGCTGCGCCACGGTACGCGCCAGGAAGCGGGTTGGTTTTTGTCCGCGCCCGGCGTGTTTGGCAAATCACCCCAACCCGGCGCATATTTTCCCGGCCGGTCCGTCATCGTCGAACCGTATTCCGTCACGACATTTGGAATTCCAGGATTGGCAAACAACCGCGCGCCGTCGCCATTGTAACCAGCCACATCCCCGATCTTGTCGATCTCGCCGCGTTGCGAGCCGCCAATCGCCGCCGGCCGTGACGGATCCAATTCGTGTGTGTAAGCGACGAGTTGTTTCAGAAATAGGCGCACCTTGGGCATCACGGAACCGGCGCTGAAAAACACCTCATTGTCCATGCTCCACACGATAATGCTCGGATGGTTGCGATGAATGCGGATCATATCGCGCAGGCTCGCCTTCACGCTGGCTTCAAAATCCGCCTCATCCGCGGGATCCGTCGGATACGCGCTGCCTCCCCAGGAGCTTTTGAAGCCGCCGGTGCCCCAAAAACAATTTTCCGACCAAAACAAAATTCCCAATTGATCACATGCCCCAGAAAACGCGGGCGCGTGCGGATAATGCGACCCGCGAATGAAATCAAATCCCGCCTCCTTCACGAGCTTCACATCCCGAAAGAACCCGCTATCCGCCACCGCATCGCCCCACCCTGCGTGATCCTGATGCACATTGGCGCCCTTGAAATAACGATGCTCTCCATTGAGAAAAAATCCCTTATCAGCCGTAAATTGGAACCAGCGAAAACCCAGTGGCGACGCATAGTCATCCACAACCTTTCCACCTTCCAATAAAACTGTTTTTACCGAATACAAATTCGGCTGCTCCGGCGACCAAAGTTTCGGATGAGGAATGGGCGAACTGGTTTGATCGAATACATTCGTCGTGCTCGCCGCCACCTTTAAGGTGGATTCCATCTGCGCCACGGTTTTACCTTTGGCATCAACCACACTGGTTTTGACCGTGATCGATTTTTCAGTAATGGAATCATTCACTACTTCCGTCTTCACATTCACCGTCCCGGATTCCTTGGACACCTGCGGGGTGGTCACAAACGTGCCATACCAGGCCACGTGCACCGGTGAAGTGACGACCATCCACACATCGCGATAAATCCCGCCGGAAAAGGTGTGTTCACCCGCCCTTGGCGCGAGCCGTGGGTTCCAAATATTATTCACACGCACGGCGATGACATTGTTCCCGGGTTTTACCGCGTCGGTGATGTCGATCGTAAAGCCCGTGTAACCACCTTGGTGCTCGCCGACGCGTTTGCCGTTCACGAACACCTCCGCCACCTGGAACACGCCATCAAACTCCACATTGATCCGATCGCCCGACCACTCGGACGGCACGTCGAAATGTTTTCGATACCAGCCGTAGCCAACATAGAAACGGTCTGCCGCGAAATAAGGCATGGAGAACGAGTGCGGAAGATTGGCATTATCCCATTTTCCATCGTCAAACGCCGCAGCGTCTGCGCCAGTGACATCGCCGAGTTTAAATTTCCACTCCCGGTTGAAATTCACGGTCTGCCGCAAGTCCGCCGCGGCGGATGCCTTCATGGAAAATATAATCGCGATCAGCAACGCGAATAAATATTTCGACCTATTCTCGGGAACAAATGGCAGTTCACTCTTCATCACGGGAACTATTCGGCGGACCGAAGCAGGAGGGCGGCGAGGTTCATGGAGGTCAATTATCTTACAGACGCATTTAATCGGCCACCTTCCATTTAAAACACTCCCCGCCTTTGCGAGCGGGTGTTGGGCCGGTGGCATTCGCGAGGACCGGGCCGGATTCATTCGGCTTCGCTACCAGATAGCGATGATTCACGAGCGACATGAATGCCGTGTCACCGCGCATAAGATTGATCCATTGGAATGATTCCGCGTCGCCTGGTTTATTTCCGGTGAGGTCTTTCAGGATGACACCCTTTTCTTCGACTGAAACAAACCTGCCGTTGCTGGCCTTGAACGCCACACGTCCCAGACCCAGATCGACGATCTGAAATTTCACCATGGCCGGCAGCGGGCCATCGATATAACCGGAGAAATTCACCAACACATTGCTTTCCGTATTGGCGGCGAGATAACTGCCATCCGCACCGCTGGTCAGCGTGATGGTTTTGCCCAAAGGAATTTCGCGTTCGATGCCGCGAGCGCGGGGCTCGTCCACCGTATAGTTGTCAAAATCCGCATAACCACCGGGCTGGCCGGAAGTATTGAAATTGAACAACGCGGGACGCACACCTTGGAACGTCGTCAATTGAAACGTCGTGGGGAACGGCTCGCCAACCGGCGTAAAATCCTTACCGTTCTCGCTCCAACTAAAAACGGATTGGTCCGTATCAAAATTGCAATGAACGCGCAGCCAAAGATGCGTTGGAGGATTGGTTGAGCCAACGATCGGTTCCGTCGGAGCAACGGCTCCGCTCCGACGTCCTGCACCGGAACCGCGAAAATATTCAAGTGTCGTGCCTTCAGCCGTCTTGACCACGCTGAGTCCCGCATAAGGAGCGCTCAACAATGCGAGCCCCGCATGATCGCCGGCAGCCAGTCCTGAAGTATTCAATTCCACGGTCATGATGGATTCCGGACCGGGCGGACGCTGGCAGAGGCTGTTGCGGGCGTTCCAAAAATTCGTGGCAGGCAGCGAATGCAAACGCAGCACGCCCGGTTTTTCCGTAAGCGACCATTTGGAATCGTCCGGCGCATGGTTCCATTGCCAATGACGATTCATTTTGCCACCGTCGAAATTGTCGTCAGGCACATAAGCCGGCACGGCCGCTTGAGTGTAACCGGCGTTCGGCTTGATCCACGTGTTCGGCGCTTTGCGCAAATTTCCCGAGAGGCCGATGAGCGGGAAACCGTTGTCCCACGTGACCGGCACCAGTGAAACCATGCGGCCCGCGCTGCCGTGGTCCGACATAATGGTGCACCACCAATCACCCGAAGGTGTATCGCACATGCCACCTTGATGCAGCCACAGCCCGCGGTCGTTGGCTTGAGCCTTGGACGGCGTTGCTTGAGTCACTCCCAACGATTCCGCGTCAACCATCGTTGTGACCTCCCACGGCCCGTCAATCGAATCGGCGCGGGCAATCATCTGGTTCACAGGGCCGCCGGGAATCGCCGAGATATCGTAATACTTGCCTTTGATTTTGTAGAGATGGTGCCCTTCTCCCATTCTCGGGCTGTTGGATTGAAGGACCATCTGATGCTTTGGAGCACTGGCATCAAAAGATTTCACATCGGGCGCAATCTCTTCGATGGGATAAGTCGTCGTTCCCCCGGGACCACGATTTCCCGCGCTGGAGATAATGAAAATTTTATTCAGGTCATCATCGAACAACACGGACATATCGTGGCGGCCGGGCAGTCGGTTGTGTTCCCACGGACCGTTGATGGATTTGGAGCGAAAGACCTGAAGCCCGGCATTGTTCACATTACAGAAGATATAAAACATGCCGGCGTGATAACGAATGCACGGCGCCCAGATGCCGCGGCCATAAATATTGGCGCCCTCCAGCCGATACTCCGGGCCGAGGTCGAGCCGGTTCGTGCAGTAACCGACAAGCTCCCAATTCACCAAATCCTTTGAATGCAAAATCTCCACCCCCGGATTCATGTGCATGGTGGTGCCGGCGAGATAATAGTCCTCGCCCACGCGAATCACGTCCGGATCTTCAAACTCGCCGTAGAAAAGCGGGTTCGAGTAAGTGCCGTTGCCGTTGTCAGCGGTCCAATGTTTTTTCGCCGCCTCTGGCAATTCAGCGAAGACGGGCCACGCAATACCTAAAAGGAGACCGGCCACGGCAAAATAGTTTCGTAGATCAAACATAATGATGTGAGATGATGGGGTTGTCGGCAAGGCAGGCGCCTCCGCCAATTAGAGCCGTGGCAAGAAGTACTTTCGCGACTATCCTGGCAGACGCGATTCCGAATTTAGTGCCACGCCTGATCGAATCACTTCTCAAATACAGCGGGATCATTTTGGCACGGAAACGTTCACTTGCTTTCCGATGTAGTGCACGACGACGTCCGGCTTTTCAGTCACGGCAACCCCCGCCCCGTGATTCTCTGAGACCCAAACCACGTTGAAGGTGCGTTCCTTCAACATGGCAGGGAAACTGCCGGCGCGTTTGCCAATCGTCAGTGTTTGTTTGCTTTCGTTCCAGGCGATCGGGATTGTGGCGAAAATTCCTTTTTCGTAATCGTAGCTGTCGCCTTGATCTTCATAGAGCGTAAACTTGCCGTCGGCGCCGCGGTAGACACGCAGTTCAATCGGGTCAGCCGGTTTCTCGCTGGAATATTGAAGGAACGGTCCCATCGGTATGACGGCGCCGGGTTTGACGAACAATGGCAATGTTTCAACTGGCGCGGTCGCATCGACGCTTTGTCCTCCCGCGCTGCTCACCCCCGTCCAGAAGTCGCGCCACGAACCTGCAGCAACTGGCAGGTACACCGATTGGCTCTTTGCGTCCGCAGTGGTGACTGGCGTCACCATGATCGCGGGACCAAATAAATATTGGTTTCCCATGTCGAACGTTTTCGGATCTTTTGGAAAATCCATGACGAGCGGACGCATAAACGTGGTGCCATTTGAAGTCACCTGCCACGCCACCGAATAAAGGTAAGGCATGAGGCGATAACGCAGATCAAGATACGTGCGCATGATGCCCTGCGTTTTTTCGTCGAACCGATAGAACTCCCGCCCCGGTGCATTGGTGCCGGTGGAACTGTGAACGCGGAACATCGGGCAGAACGAGCTGAATTGAAACCAGCGGGCAAAGAACTCTTGAAAAAGCGGATTCTTGGCGTTGCCATTTCCGGTTTCACGATTTCCAAAAAAACCGCCGGTGTCGGTGTTCCAATACGGAATGCCGGACAGGGAAAGATTCAAGCCGGCGGGGATTTGGTTTTTGAACACTGCCCAGGTTCCCTGAATATCTCCCGACCAGGTGATGGCGCTGTTGCGCTGCTGACCCGCATAGGCGGAACGCGTAAGAATCACGACGCGTTTCTGGTCGGTCGCAGCGCGTTGCCCCTGGTAGATTCCCGTCGAATGCATCAGCGGATAGGCATTGTAAACTTCGTAGCCAGGCCCCATCCCGGTTTTGTAAGTGCGAAATTGCATGCCGCCAATTTCCGGTTCGGGCGCGTCCAGCCACCAACCATCCACGCCCTTCGCGAAAAGTTCGTCGCGCATCTGCCGCCAATAAGTCTGCCGGCCCGCCGTGCTGAAGGGATCGTACCATTGCCCCTGGCCGGGCGGAAAAGCGTAGCGCGTCACCTCCGGGAACATCCCGCCAACTGCGTTGAGCTCCTTGCTGTTTTCATTGCCCAGATCAAATTTCGCCCACACGGAAATGAGCGCGTGGTAATTCATGTCGTGCAGTTCCTTGAACATCTCCGCCGGGTTTGGATAGCGATTTGTATCGAATAAATGCGAGCCCCAGGAGTTGGTGCCGGGCGGCCAGTATTGCCAGTCCTGGATGATTCCATCGACGGGGACTTTTAAATCGCGCAGGTTTTTTGCCACGCCCAATAGTTCATCCTGAAAGGCATAGCGTTCCTTGCATTGCCAGAAACCCAAAAACCATTTGGGCATCAGCGGCGCCTCACCCGTGAGCTTGCGATAAGCTTTCAGAGCCGAATCAATGGTGCCGTCGTGATAGCAAAAATAATAATCGATGGCTTTCCCCGCTTCCGACGACCAGCGCAGGGTTTTCGAATTCGCATCCGAACCGGAGCTGGACGTAATTGTCGTCACGGCAGGATTGTCCCAGAGGAGCATGTAACCCTTACTCGAAGTTATTACCGGAATGCCCACGTCGGTGTTGGCCTGCGCAAGTCGAACGCTGCCGCCGTTCTCCGCATAATTCCAGACACCGCGTTGATGCTGGCCCAGGCCATAAATGCCTTCGTCCGTTCCTGTTTCGAAGGATTGTGCGCATGAAGTCACCTCTGCCCCCGCAACGGTTCCAGCTGCAATTTTGCGGCCCTGCGCCGACTCTTGAAGCAAGCGCTGATTGGCGCTGTTGAAAAAACTCACCTTCCCGGTCTGCTTATCGATTTTTACAATGATATCAGAGGATCTCAGGATGAACTCCTGGCCGTTCTCCTCTCGTTTTAATTTCATTTTTTCTGGACTGGCAACAACGGAAAGACTTTTGTTCGTGGGAAAGTTGGCGCCGTCGATGTAAGTGACGCGAACGATTTCCGGCGACCAGAAATCAACGCGAAGCGTGCCTCCATCCACCGCGAACTCAGCACCCTCCGAAAGTTTCTTGGAATTTGCGACCGAACCCCTCGCGACATTGAGAGAAAGCGCAACCAAAAGGCCCAGGATTAGAGGGGGCAATCTGTTTGTCATAAGGCGTCTTAATTTTTTGAAGCGACCGTCAGCGGCAATTTCAGTCTGATATCATCCGAAGCGGCGCCGACGAGAATCTCATACTCGCCAGTTTCAACAACGTATTGTTTTTTGTCGACATCCCAATACCGGAGTCGTTCGGCAGGAACTTCAATTGCCACTTCCGCGGACTGGCCTTTTTGCACACTCACTCGTTTGAAACCGCAGAGCGCTTCTTTCGCCTGTGGCACCTTTGAATTCAAATGTCGATAGTACACTTGCGCTACGTCGTCGCCATCGCGCGCGCCAGAGTTTTTAACCGTGAACGTCAGTTTCAGCGTGCCATTCGCGGCAACCTTGCTCGAATCAAGTTTAGCACCGGAATAATCAAATTTCGTATAGCTCAACCCGTGACCGAAGGCATAAAGGGGCTTGCCGCTAAAATAACGATAAGTGCGATTAGCCATGGAATAATCCGTGAACGAGGGCAAGTCCGCCGTCGCGCGGTAAAATGTCACCGGCAAATGTCCCGACGGATTCACGTCGCCGAAGAGCACTTCCGCCACGGCGCGTCCACCTTCCTGGCCCGGATACCACGCCTGCAAAATTGCCGGCAGATGTTCATCCTCCCACGTCAAAGCCATCGCGGACCCGCTGCAATTGACCATCACGATCGGCTTGCCAATGGCTTGCAAGTCGTGGACCAAAGCCTCCTGCACTTCGGGCAATTCGATAGCACTGCGATCAAATCCTTCACCTTCCTGGGCCGCGGTGATGCCGCCAACGTAAATGACCACGTCCGCATTCGACGCCGTCGTAAGCGCCTCGGCCTTGAGTTCATCCAATGACCGGCGGGTGGTATTGTCCTGCCCGCTCCACGCCGCCGTCCCTCGATTGGTCGTGTTCGGCGCACCTTGGGCGAAAGTGACCTCGATATTGGCGCCAGCGATTTCCTTGATGCCGTTCAGAATCGAAATCGAATGCGAGGCTGAGCCGTGATAGTTTCCTTCAAGCATCGACTTCGAATTTCCATTCGGTCCGATGACGGCAATCTTCTTTAATTTGGAACGATCCAGTGGCAGCACTCCGTCATTTTTCAGCAGCACAAGCGATTGGCGGGCCAATTCGAGCGCGACCTTCCCGTGCTCCGGCGTGTCGTTGTCTTTGAGCGTGTATTTTGAATAAGCAACTTTGTCTGCAGGATCAAACAAGCCGAGACGGAAGCGCGTCCAGAGCGTGTGATACAAGGCTTCATCAATTTCCTTCTCCGTGACCAAATTTTGCTGCACCGCGCGAACGAGCGCGTTGTAATCGCCGCCGCAGCAAAGATTGCAACCGGCTTTGATGGCCGCCGCGGCCGCTTCTTCCGGTGTGCTCACGAACTTATGTTGCCGTGCGCCCCAAATATCGTGAATGGCGTCGCAATCGGAAACGACATAGCCGTCGAACCCCCACTGGTCCCGCAGAAGATCCGTCAGCAGAAATTTATTCGCACACGCCGGCACGCCATCAATGGCATTGTAGGAACCCATCACGCCGGCCACTTTGCCCTCGCGCACAACGCGTTCAAACTGCGGCAAATAAGTCTCGAACAAATCACGATCGGAAACCACCGCGTCGAAACGATGACGGTCCGGCTCCGGTCCGCTGTGAACCGCGTAATGTTTGGCGCACGCCATCGCGAGCATATAATTTGGGTCATCACCCTGAATGCCCTTGACGAATTCGATGCCAATCTCGCTGGTGAGATACGGGTCTTCGCCGTAAGTCTCCTGGCCGCGGCCCCAGCGCGGGTCGCGGAAGATGTTCACGTTGGGAGTCCAGAAAGTCAGCCCATACCACCATTTGGAATCACCATTGTGCTGGTTCACGTAATCGTTGAATTTCGCACGGCCCTCGATGCCTATAATGTTTCCCTCCTGATGAAACAACGTCGGATTCCATGAAGACGCCCCGCCAATCGGCTCAGGAAATACCGTCGCGACGCCGTTGTTGGCGACCCCATGCAGCGCCTCGTTCCAATAATCATAAGACGGCAACCCGAGACGTTGAATGCCAGGCGCGGCATTTTTCAACTGTGCGACTTTTTCCGCCAGCGACATGCGGCGGATCAAATCGCTCGCACGATCTTTGAGTGAACGTGACGCATCGCGCCAGACCGTCGGTTCCTTGATATCCGGCACGCGACTGGCGGCAGCGGAAAACGCGTCCGCCAATTCCGAGGCTTTGAATGACACGACCGAAGCACCTTCGGCGTTTTTGATTTCCACCGTGTTGAACTTGGCGTTGCCCTTGCTCGCGACGAAATTAATCCGCAACGGACCGCGTATAGCATCATCCGCATGGTCGACTGCTCCAGTGACACTGGCAACTTTTCGCGCGCCTCCGGCGGCGGTAAAGATATCAAAATCCTTCGCCAAAGTCTGATCTCCCGAAAGCACATTAAAAACCCGTTCACCCGCCGCACCCGCGCCGGTCTCCACCGCGCTGATCGTCACGCTATATTTGCCGGCCGGCAGTCCCGAAATAGTCACCGTGAAGTTTGTGCCGTTGACATCTTCGCGGAACGCAGCGGCATCGGCCGGCCCTTCAACTGTCACTGACGACGCATCCCTGCGATGGGCAAAACTACCGCTGACGTTTACTTGCGGTCCGCAGGAAGTGCAGACTTCATCCGCAGCCCTGGCGGGTAGGACGGAAAACAGCACGCCTGCCAGCGACAATGCCGCCCACGCAACCATTTTAGAGTGTGAAGATTTCTGTTTCATATTGAGTTTCTCGACTTAAACCATGGTTCACTGCTTGCGGCTTACCGTCACCGCTTTACCGGTATAATGAATGACCGCGTCCGCCATTGCTTCCGTCATGCCCGTTCCGTGATTCGGCGAAACAAAGACGACGTGAAATGTTCTTTCGTTCAACATTCCGGGAAATTTGCCGACGCGTTTGCCAATGGTGAGCGTTTGCCGCGTCTCATTCCAATCAATGGGTATCGTGGCGTAAACATTCTTCTCATAGTTATAACCATCCCCCTCATCTTCGTAACACGTGAACTTGCCATTAGCTCCGGGATAAACACGCAATTCCATCGGATCAGCCGGTTTTTCCGTCGCGTATTGCACGACTGGCCCGAACGGCACAATGGAACCGGCACGCACAAACAAAGGAATGACGTTCAATGGCGTATTCACAACTGCCGCCGCGCCGCCGGCGCGCGCCTCGCCATTCCAAAAATCAACCCACGTGGTGCCGGTCGGAAAATAAACCGTGCGGCCCGAGGCACCAGCCGTTGTTACCGGACACACCAAAAAAGCCGGACCGAACATGTATTCATCCCCCACGGTTAGCGCCTGTTTGTCTTTCCCAAAATCCATCGCCAGGGTTCGCATGGGCGTATACCCCTCGCTCGTCGTCTTCCACGCAACGGAATAGTTATAGGGCAACATGCGGTAACGCAATTGATCGTAAGCAATCAAGTTGGTCTGCGTGTTCGGCAGCCATTTCCATATTTCCGTCTCCGTGGTGTAACCGTGGATTCTCAGGATGGGACAAAACGTTACTCCATTGGAACCAGCGGGTGAGTAGTTCATTATAATCCGCTGAAGTGTATTGATCGCGCGGATGGAAAAACCCGCCCGTGTCAGTCGTCCAATACGGCAGGCCGGTGAGGCAAAAATTCAGTCCCGCCCGAATCTGCCGGCCAAACGTGATCCAGTCGCCCTTGACATCGCCTGACCACGCCGCCGCGCCATAGCGCTGCTGGCCCAAATAGGCGGAACGCGTCAAAATCATGACGCGCTTACTGGCATCCGTGCTCCGCTGGCCGTCGTCAGTTGCTTCCGTTGCGAACAGCGGATAACTGTTGCGAACACGATTGGCTGAGCCGGCATACGTGTTGACGCCGGTTACAGAATTACCATCGTCCCCCGGCTCGGTCGCATCCTGCCACCACGCATCCGTCCCGATGCTGAAGAACGCAGAATCCATGTATTGCCAGCGCAATTTGCGCACTGCCGGATTGTAAACATCCATCCACTGCGAATGCGGAATGAGACCGTCAGGCATGGCCGCGAGAGCCTTTCCGACGACGCCGCTCGGGTTGGACCACACGGAGATCATGTATTTGAGATGATTCGTGTGCAGTTCGGCGATCATGTGGGTGGGATCGGGATAATTCTTGAGGTCCCACTCGTAGGCGCCCCAACCGTGCGGTCCCCAGTATTGCCAGTCCTGCACAATGTAATCCACCGGGATGCTGCTGGCGCGAAATCGCCGGGCTGCCGCCAGAATTTGTTCTTGGCTGGAGTAACGTTCGCGGCATTGCCAGAATCCGTACGCGGATTCGGGCAGCAGCGGCGCGCGGCCCGTCGCCTGGCGATAACCGGCAATCACCTCATCGGCAGTGGGACCGTAAAAGAAATAATAGTCGATCGCGTCACCCACTTCGGACCGGAAAGTCGTTGTATTGCCCAGTGGACGCGCAAAGATTTTTGCATGGCTGCCACCGCCGAGTAAGGTTACGGGACAGGAAGTATTCGCCGGTAGCGCCGTCCGGCCGCTCACAGTGTAAGGCACCCACATGTTGGTGATCGCCACGACCGTTTCGCCGTTGACCTGTACTCCAATCAAATTGCGACGATCCCCGTCCTTCACAAAAAAAACATAGTCGCCGGCTTCGGTTGTCGTGAAGGCGCCGGATTTGTTGGTCAACGAAACCTCCGTATCAGCGGGATTGAATTCCGTGAGCGACGCATTGTTCCACAGCAAACCGTAGCCATAACTGGATAGGACCATCGGCACAGCGATTTGAGTATTCAACTGCCGGACTTCCTGCGGCATGCCACGCCAGTTCCAAATCCCCTCTTGAAACTGACCCAAGCCGTAGATGAATTCATCATTCGGGCTCGTGAAGGTTTGTTCCGGCGTGAACGTCGATTCGCCGTTCACAGTGGCGGCTGGCATCACCTTGCCGCCATTTTGGGGTTCGCTGACCAACGGATTTCCCAAGCTATCAAAAAACGCGACCGCACCTGAAACCTTGTCTACTGCCACTTTCAGCTTTTGCGTGGAAAGTGTGACTTTGCCATTTGCGTCGGCAACTTTGAACGAGGTCTTCGGCCACGCACGATTGGTCACCACGAAATCCTGTCCCGCCGGAAGATTATTACGCGGAGAATACATCACGCGAACAATGCTATCGGAACAAACCGTGAGCTTCAGTCTTCCCGGCGACATGATGCAGGTCAGGCCATCGGTGTCTTTTTTGAACGATTGAACTGGAATCGGTGTGGCAAACAATTTCGCCGTGGTGCCGAACACCAAAGCCGCGAGCAAAACCGTCAGGAGGAGACGGAAACTTTTATTCGATGAGTTCATTCTCGGGTGGATCTTTGCCGTTGCTGCTACTTCGTTCTGGTTAGAATTCCCGCGAATCCTCCCGCAGGCGCCAGCGAAAGCATCGGATGAGATTGAGCGGTGACGATTTCCCTGGATTCAATTACCGCCTGATAATCGGAACCATCCGGCTTGTCCGCAAAGCTCCGCAACTGCCAATTGCCTTTGCCCAGAAAACTGAGCGACACCGGGAGTTGCGCGGCATCGTCCCCATTCATCGCGGCGAGATACCATTTCTGCCCGGACCGCCGAGCCATCACGATGGATTTGCCCACCTCACCTTCAAGCACGACGGTTTCATCCCAAACCGTGGGGATCGCGCGCAGAAATTCAATGCCCGGTTGCCCGCGATAATTTTTCGGGCTGTCGCATAATACCAGCAACGGACTCGGATAAATCACGGTCAACGCCAATTGTCGGGTTCGCGTGCCCATCACTTCAGCGGGAACTCCGGTCCGGAAATCTTTCGGCGCACGGTTCAAAAACCCGCCCGGCGTGAAATCCATCGGCCCAAGTAAAGCGCGGGTGAAAGGAAGCGTCGCCATATGCAGCGGACTGCATTGATTGCCTCCCAGCTTGTCGTATTCATTCCCGAGAACACCTTCCTGGGTGATGAAATTGGGATACGTGCGCGCCATGCCTGTTGGCTTGTAAGTGCCGTGAAAATCCACAAGCAGGTGATATTTGGCTGCCGTGACTAAAACATTTTCGCACCATTGCACCGTCTCTTGCGATTGGCTGTTGAGAAAATCTATCTTCACGCCGGCGAACCCCTGCTCTGCCAAATACGCCAGCGCCTTTTCCACGCCGAAGGTTTCAATGTCGAGCGAATGCGCCCAGATCAATAGGCGCACGCTTTTCGAGCGCGCGTATCGCACCAGTTCGGGAACGTTGACGTCGGGCACTACTTTGGTGAAATCACCCCGGACTGGATTGGGCTGTGAATGAAGCGACTTGTTGTAGCTCGTCATCCCTTCATACCAATACCAATCCATAAGTTGATAGGGCCATCCCATTTCCGCGGCGAGATCGATGTATTCCTTGGTGGAAGGTGTCGTGCCCCGAGCGTCCACGCCACGATGCCGCGGATCCGAATCATAAGGATTGACGCCGGTCCACCACGCGTCCCATGCGGATGCGCCAGGCTTGATCCAAGACGTGTCCTTAATTCGGCTCGGCGAGGCCAGCGTGGCAACCAAATCAGAACTTGCCAATTCTACCGCGGTGCGGCCAAAAATCAAAACTCGCCAGGGGCTCACTCGCGGGACGGCGGACGCGACCAAACCATTGCCGTCGGAACGGCGGTCCAACACAGGCTTCAAAGTGGTTCCACCAGCGCTCACGAGCGACATGCCCGCCCAATCCAGAACATCGGATTCCGCCACGGCGAAAAAACCCAACGGCGTCTCCACCAACAACGACAGAGCGCTGCGAGAAGGACGGCCTCCGCGTCCATTCGCCAGTGCGCTGAGTTTTGTTTTCGGATATTGAACCTCGGTGCTGGCGCCATCGCGCCCTCCCCAACAACGATAATCATCGGCAAAACGAAATTCCGTCAACTCTCCGGTCAGCACAAATTGTCCCAGGCCGGATTTTTCCGGCAGGTCATAACGAAATGCGACACCATCATTATAGACGCGCACGATCAAACCAAAAATCCGCTTGGGATTTCCCGGCTCCTCCAGCGTCAGTCGCAATTCACGCCAATCATCCGGAACCGAGCGACGATTACCAAAACGATTCTCCCATGTGCCATGATGTTTGTCTTTCGCGGCCTTCTTGATTGTCGCCGCGGGTCCGAGCTTGGTTCCATCTTTGAACTCCAGACCGAGCGGAGAGTTCGTGATGACAATCTTTCCGTTTGCGGCGACTTGATAGTTCAGTCCATCGACATCCGAAATCGTGACCACGAGCCCACCATTTGGCGCTGTGACCTGCTGTTCCGCGGCCGGCGATTGCAGGGCGGCCAGAGCCACGCCCAGAATTAAAAGTTTTTTGCGGGACGTGGTGAATACGTGGGTCCACGCTGAATCCACAAATGCAATCATACTCGGAATTGGAACTATGGCCGGAATGGTGGGCAATGTCGAAAAGTTCACAATGTTCTACTGCAACTCTGAGGCGGTGAGGGGATTGTTGTCATAATTATACGGCCCGACCGGAGCACCACTGACTTTTTGAGGTATCAATTTTGTGTACGGCGCAAATTCCGAGTGGGCGTCTATAAAAAGCAGACTCAATCCCTTTCCGTGCGCGCTTTGCATGGGCCAGCGAAAAGTCAGCTTTTAGCTCCGGGTTAAGCTCGTGTTTCAGAAAATTCTTTTCTGTCAGTACGGATTCTTGAATTTGAGGCATTTTCGAAAAACAAAAATAGGGGAAAAACAAATTGTGGATAGTACGATGTACGACATAGCTAGCGATGGTAATGAGCCCGTCGATAAAAAAACCCTCTCGTCCTTCATTCATCGTGAAAACAAATCGGCCCGCCACAGCCCGAACTGGGCGAGCCGATCGCACACCCTCAGACAAACTGAATTCCGATCAAATTCAGCCCCACGCTGAGGAAAAGCTCGGAAATACTATCGGACCACGAAGGTTGGGTCTGTACCGATGTGTGTCGTACATTTTAAATATCTTCATCCGGTATGCTTTGTTACGCGGCAGCACAGACCTTGCACCATGAAAAAGGAATCGCGCAGTGCATTCGAAAAAGCAGCGGACACACACTCCGGCGGCGGTTTCCTCAGCGATTTTTTGGCGTTCATCAAAACCAATAAAAAGTGGTGGCTAATTCCAATGATCGTTTTGTTTGTGGGATTCACCTTTCTGATATTGCTCTCCAGCACTGGCCTGGCGCCTTTTATTTAGACGCTCTTTTAAAGCTGCCGTTCTGCATTCAGTCTCTTCTTGGGACGCAGCCTTTGGTTGGGGCACAACCGTTTGGGAGACTATTGCGCACTTCGCAAATTCTCGTTCTTGGCCGCTGAACCATCGCGGGCCTTCATCGTGTGGTTACTTCATACTCTCACCGTACGACATTCGTCAGATTGTTGTTCATCTTCGTCGTGTTAATCTCACCATTACTAGTCCCTCAACCCAACCCAAATATGCTCACTATTGGAGTCATTGAAAAGAAACCATCATTCAGAGCGATGACCGCTCGCCTGGGCAAGCTCGCCGTTTGCCTGGTGGCGGGCGCCGCAATGCTGCCGCAATCGGCTCATTCGGCTCCCAACTACGCGACGACGGCGTTGTCACTTAATCCAACGGCCTTTTGGCAGCTCACTGAAACCAGTGATCCTTCGTTGGGGGGTGCGGTGGCTCATGATTCCTCTGGCAACGGACATGATGGCACTTATGGCATAACCTCGCAAAATGGATTCAACAGCGTTTTCTCGCCGCAGCCTCCTGCGTTCCCCGGGTTCACAAACGGACAAGGGGCACTCCAAACCGCGCTAAGCGATGCCAATTCACCGGCATCGATTCCGCTTTTAAATTTAAACACCAACGCCGTCACCATAACGATGTGGATCAATCCTTCGGCGAATGAAGCTGCCTCCACCGGATTGCTCATGAACCGCAGCGGCAACAACGCTGACGCGGCTGGCCTCGGCTTTGGAACCACACTCGGACCCACAGGCATGGCCGAGCTGGGTTACACTTGGAATACCAATGCGCAGGCCACGTGGGGATTTAATTCAGCCCTCTACCCTGCGTTCTCCACCTGGAATTTTGTGGCGTTGGTGATCCAATCAAATTCCGCCACCCTCTATCTCTGCTACGTGGACCCTAATACCGGCGCAACCAACCTGTTCTCAGCCGTCAACGCGATCGCGCACACGCCCGAAGCGTTTGGCGCAGGAAATATATCGCTCGGTTCCGACGTCACCGCTGGCGGCGGCGGACCCGATGCCACCCGAGTATTCTCCGGTCAGATTTCCGATGCTGCCGTGTACACTAAGGCGCTCACTTCGGACCAGATTCTGTCGCTTTTTGCATCCGGCCTGGGTGTGGCGGGTTTCCCCCCCTCCATAAGTCAGCAGCCCCAATCACAATACGTCCTCGCGGGAGGCAAGCCGCAGATTAAAGCCACCGGCATCAATGGCACATCGCCGATCTCATATCAGTGGACGTTGAATGGCACCAACATCAATCTCCTTGCCGATGCAGCCAATTTCACCGGCGGGACTTCGAACATATTGACGATTCTAAATGCGTCCGCGGCCGACACCGGTTCCTATCAGTTGTTCCTCACCAACTCGGTCGGCTTTGCCGTCAGCACGAATGCCATCCTTACCATTCAAACGACCAATCTCGTGGGAGAATGGCTCGATGGCTCTACGGCGGGAAATAATCTTTTGAATGTTGCAACCTATGCGCCCGCCACGAATCACGGGGCCTACGTCACCGGCGGCGCCAACTATGTCTTCACGAACGACGTGCCCGCCGGAAAGACCGGCCAATCCCTACTTCTCTTCAACGGCGACACGGGGCTCGTCGTCAGCAATTCGTCCACCTTGGACGCGAGCTACGATGACGTCTATGACAACCGCATCGACAATGCCATCACCGTTACCTGCTGGGCAAAAGGATGGCCCGGCAACTGGAACCCGTTTGTCTCGAAGTATGGCGAAACCACTCCGTCACCTTTCGGTGGCTGGCAGCTCCGTGCTGATGCGGCCAATCATCCCTGTTGGACTCTTCGCGGCGCCGGTGGCACCACCAATGGTGTCGCCAAGGGCACAGCCGACGGCGGCAATCCGGACGACATGGCCGCATCCAGCCTCACTTTCGGCAACGACGGCATATGGCACTTCTACGCGGGCACTTACGACGCCAGCACGGGCGTGCGCAATTTGTATGTGGATGGCAACTTCGTCGCGACTGAGACCAACCAGACCCCTTATACATTGGCATCGGTGGAGCACCTGTGCATCGGCGCCAGAGACGCCGATGGCAGCACCATTGCCGCCTTCTTCACCGGGGAACTGTATGACGCGCGCATCTACAATTTCTCTCTGAACAAAGCCGCTCTCGATGGCTTATACGGGCAGATTGCAGCGACGGTGGCCACACAGCCGAAATCAATCACTACCTTTACGAATTCACAGGTGCAGTTTAATGTCAATGCCGCCGGCACACCGCCCATTAGTTATCAATGGAAGTTGAACGGCACCAACATCAGCCTCCTCCAGGATAGCGCCAATTTCACGGGCGCGAATTCGAACATCCTGACGATTCTAAGCGCCTCTACGTTTGACGCGGGCGCCTATTCCGTGACCGTCTTAAACCCCTACGGCGGTGGAACCAGCAGCAACGCGAATCTCACCATTGTTGCCAGGACTATGGTGGGTCAATGGTTTAACGGCAACGCCAGCCTGCAAGACACATCAGGCTTTCAGGCCCCAGGCGTCCACGACGGTTTCGATGCCACGGGCACCGGCGCCTTCACCTTCACGAATGATGTTCCGCTTGGCAGGACCGGATCTGCACTGGCCTTAACCGGTGCGAGCACCGCGATTGCCATCAATAACTCAGCCGCTTCGGACCCCGGATATACCAATACGTTTGATGATACCATCGCCAACGCGATGTCCGTCGCGTTCTGGGCGAAGGGTTACCCAACTGGTTGGAATTATTTAATCTCCAAGAACGGTGACAGCGGGTCGCCCAACTCCGGTTGGACTGTCCGCCGAGACGGATGGGGTAATGCCAACGGCGGCGCGTGTTTCACGATGCGCGGACTCACCAGCGAAGGAGCCATGACCTTGGGTGTGGCCCCGACCTTCGGTGACAAGGACGATCTGGGTTCCACCGTGGGCGGCGCAGACGGTAATTGGCACCATTATGCGGCCACTTACAGTTCCTCAACCGGGATCCGGAATCTTTACATTGATACGGTCCTGGTGGCTCAAGAAACTGGCGAGGGACGTTATCTCACAGCCACGAACGCGCATCTGGTTATCGGTGGCTTTAACGGATCACCGTTTACCAGTTATTCCACTTTCTTAAATGCCAAATTCTACGACGTGCGCATTTATAACTACGACCTCAGTTCGAACGAGGTGTTCCTCCTGGGCTCGGTTCCGGATCCCTCAATCCTTACCCAGCCACCAGCAGCCTTGACTGCGTATGTGGGCGTGCCACGGAGTATCAGCGTCACGGAAAAAGGCTATTCAAAGTTGACGAACCAATGGCAATTCAACGGCACGAACCTCACGGACGGTCCGTTCCTCGGCGCAACCATCGTCGGCTCGGGATCCAATGTGCTGACGATTCTCAATACCACGACCAACCTCGCTGGTACATTCCACGTGATTGTTTCCGACACAGCCGGACTGCTCACGAGCAGCAATTCCGTTCTCACGGTATTACCCACCGCCCCCGCGCCGGGTGGAACGAATATTATTGGCTCGTGGCTGGCAGGAGGCTCGACTCTGGCCGATGTTTCCGGCTATTCACCGGCGGGAGTGCATGACGCCTACGGCGTCACTGGCACCGGCACCGGCACCCCGGTGTATGGGACGTTCACGAACGATGTGCCGGCAGGCATGGGAGGCAAATCGCTGGCCTTCACGGGCTCCGCCGGACTCGCGATCAGCAACTCGTCCACCCTGGACACCAGCTACACCAATACGTTCGATGACAGCCTGACCAATGGGGGCGGTGTGACTGTCACCGCGTGGGCCAAAGGCTGGCCGGGTCAATGGAACCCGTTTGTCTCGAAGTATGGCGAAAACGGAGTGGGCTGGCAGCTTCGCAGCGGTCCTGGCAATGCCGCAACCTGGACCGTCCGTGGCACCGGTGGCAACGACGATATGATCGGAAGCATCAACAGCAACGACGGTAGGTGGCACAATTATACCGGCACATGGAACGCCACCACGGGTGAGCGCGACCTCTATGTGGATGGTGTATTGTCCGCTACCCAAATCGACCCGAACGTCTCCTATACTGAGTCGCCGAGTTCACATCTCGCACTCGGCGCGAGAGACGCGGGTGGTAACGCCTTCGGTAACTACTTCGGCGGCGAGCTCTATGGCGTCCGCATCTACAACCTTCCCTTGTCCGCGGCTCAGGTGAACAGCCTGTTGGTGTCCACAAACGCGGGTCCGCCGATATTTAGTGGCGCACCCCTCCGCGCCGGCAACAACCTCGTGCTTAGCTGGGCCAGTGGCTCCTTGCAAAGCGCGACGAACCTGCTCGGCCCGTGGACACCCACTGGCGCGACCTCGCCTTACACGAATGACATGTCAACCAATGTGCAAAGGTACTTCCGGGTGAGTATCCCGTAAGGCAAAAGCACCTCTTTAAAGTCTAAATCAGGGAGGCAGAGGATTTCACACCTCTGCCTCTTTTTCTTTGGTGCCTGAAAACTTATATTTCAGAACCTGCGAGCTGGACGCACACTCCACGCAAACATAAACTTTTGCCACGATTTCTATGAACCGGCGAAAGCCAAAGCGTAATTCCGCCACCAATGCTCGCCCGATTTCGCGGAGGAGACTATGGTGTTTTCGCCTCGTCGCCATTCTGGGAGTGCCTGCTCTTCTGTTTGGCCTGCTTGAGCTCGGGCTTGCATTGGCCGGTTTTGGATACCCGACCTCCTTCCTGTTGAAATCATCCAACCATGGTGTGAGCACGTTTGTGCAGAACGACCAATTTGGCTGGCGCTTTTTTGGCCCGCGCGCGGCCCGCCAACCGGACGCCACGTCCATCCCGCGAGAGAAACCGACCAACGCAGTCAGGATTTTCGTCTTTGGCGAGTCCGCCGCGTATGGTGATCCCCAATCCCGCTTCGGCCTGCCTCGCATGTTGGACGTCATGCTAAGCGCGCGTCATCCCGACAAAAAATTTGAAGTGGTTAACGCCGCCATGACCGGCATCAATTCGCACGTCATCCTGCCTCTGGCTCGCGATTGCGAGCAGGCCCACGCGGACGTCTGGGTGATTTACATGGGGAACAACGAAGTCGTCGGCCCGTTCGGTGCCGGGACAGTCTTTGGCAATCAGGCGACGCCACTTCCATTGATTCATGCCTTGCTCAAATTCAAAAAGACCCGAACGGGTCAATTGCTCGACCACTTGCGGAGTTCCGCACAGAAAACAACCGGGGGCGGTGAATGGGAAGGCATGAGAATGTTCGTCAAATATAAACTCGCCGATAACGACCCGCGCCTCGAGGCGGACTACCGAAATTTTGATGAAAATTTGAAAGGCATCATTGCCTCGGGACAAAATAGTGGCGCGAAAATCGTGTTAAGCACGGTGGCGGTGAATTTGAAAGACTGTGCGCCGTTCGTTTCGCTGCACCAACCCGATCTTTCTGATGCGCGACTAAACGAGTGGCAACGATTCTTCGACGCCGGCGAAAAAGCCCGACAAAATGGGGACTTTCGCGAGGCGTCCGTCGATTACGATCAAGCTGGGCAAATCGATGGGAAGTTCGCGGAGTTGCGTTTCCGTCGCGGCCAATGCGCTTTGCAATTGAAGGACCTCGCGACGGCCAAAACGGAATTTACCGCCGCCCGCGATCTGGATGCGTTGCGTTTTCGCTGTGACAGCCGGTTGGAAAAGTTAATGAGGCAGGAAGCGAAGGGGGATGTCACGCTGGCCGACGGTGAACGCGCGCTGGCGGAAGCGAGCGCTGACGGTATTCCTGGCGCCGACTTTTTTTATGAGCACGTGCATTTGACCTTCGAAGGTAACTATGTCCTCGCTCACAATATCGCGGAACAAGTGGAAAAGGCGTTGAGGCTTCCGACCAGCGCACTCTGGCCGACAGTTGCCGAGTGCGAGCAACGCCTCGGTCACACATCTCGCGACACGCAAATGGCGTATTCCGCCATGCTTGGGCGACTCGCAGACATCCCCTTCACTCTTCAGGCAAATCACGCCGAACAAGTGAGCCACCTGACCGCGGCTGCGCGCGCGTTGCCACCGCCAAACTCGGTCGCTTCACTTCGTGAAGCTCAATCCACTATCGAGGCCGCGCTCACCAGATCGCCCGATGATGCCGCGCTGTGGGCACAATTGGGTGAGATAAAACAAGCACGAGGAGATTATGAGGGAGCGAGCCTTGCCGCCCAACGTTCGCTCGACAAACTTCCCAGCAGCACCGATTCCTGGCAGCTTTACGGCATTTCATTGGGGCAGGAAGGGAAATATGAAAATGCCATCTCCGCCTTCCAACATGTGTTTGCGCTCGATCCCCAAGCCGTTTGGGCCAGGCAAAACCTGGCTTTGTGCCTGGACAAACTTGGCCGCCACGATGAAGCCGTGGTCCAACTCAAACACGCTCTGGCACTCAAACCAAATTATGGCACCGGCTGGCTGACCCTCGGTCAGGTCTATGAAGAATTAGGACGAACAAATGACGCGGAACAATGTTATAACACCGCCTTGACCAATCGCGTCAATCAGGCGGACGATCTGGCGGCGCTCGCGCTTTTTTGCATGCAGCGACATTGGTATGGACCCGCTGCTACCAATTTCGCCGCCGCCGTTGAACTCAACCCCTCAGACCCCGAGCTGCGCCTTGAAGCAGGACGCGCGCTGGTGGCGCTCGGCCGGCACGAAGAGGCAGTGCAGCAATATGCCGCGGCCGTCGAATTGGACCCCAATCAGCCTCAATCACACATGCAACTGGGCGTTGCCTTGGGCCGGCTTCGAAGGCCTGCTCTGGCCGAACCGGAGTTTCGACAAGTCTTGCGGCTGAATCCCGATTCGGTTCAGGCCCGGGCGGATCTGGGTATCGCCCTGTACCAACAGGAGAAACATGCTGAGTCACTTAAAGAATTTGAAAACGTCCTTCAGCGCGATCCCAGCAACTCGATTGCGCTGCACTACACCGAGATGTTGCGAAATCAAACCTCCCCTCATCCTTCCGGCAACACGCCCTGACACTTTGCACGGGCATATACCCCGAGCGTTGTACGACAAACGTCGTACTTACAATCCCAAGGATTTCGCCAAGATGGTTCCGATCATCTCTATAAATCCTTGAATTACCACGATTCGCCCTCCCCCGACCGACCTATCCCGCCGAAAAACATTGTTGAAGCGTTTTAAAAGAATAAAATCTCCATGATGCGCCACGTTCGAAATAGCCGGAGCTTTTCCGGGTGGAACGCGGGTGCTGCATGGGCGGTTCTTTCGTTCCTGATAATTATCTCGTGGTTCTATCCCCTGCAGGCGAAAGCAAGCGCCACCATGACGAATCTCGCGCAGATCGCACCCGCTCTCGCGCTGGAGAATCCAGTGATCGCGGATTTGCAAATTGATGCCACGGTTTTCACTTGCGATACCAATACTGGAGTTTTGATTTTGCAGGACTCTACGGATACGGAATTACTGGAGGTGGATGGACTCAGCGAACATTTTGCACCCGGTGACGTCATCCACATTGAGTCCGAGCGGTGCCTGTTGTCCGTGGGGAATTTTGGCATATTCGTAACGGTTCCCCCATTCCTGGATGACGATGGAGTCCACGACCGGTTGATGGTACATCGCGAGCACTATTTTGCTGCGGGCCGTCATCCGCTGCGGCTCGATTGGTTCAACCAGCGCCTGGGATCCGCTCTGGAGATCTCCGCTTCCTTCTCAGCGCCCAAAACGAACATACAAACCTCAGAAGTCGGGGACACGAATTTGCTCCATGCCCTGCGTGCTTCTTGTTTCCAGGGGTCATGGTTTCACTTGCCTAATTTTCAAATGCTCGATCCCGTAAAAACAGGATCCGTGACCAATTTCGATCTTGGATTTCGCACGCGCGATGAAATGGTCGGGATTCGCTTCGAGGGTTACTTCGACGCTCCTCAGGACGGGAAATACCGTTTTAATCTCGCCTCTGACGACGGCAGCCGACTATGGGTTGATTTCCCGGCGATAACCATTAAAAAAATCGGCGTGACCGAGTCACCACGGCCTCGCCAGATGAAAATTGCTGAGCCGATGAACAACTTGAAGGAACATTCTCTGGTCACAATAGAAGGCAGGCCGAGTTTTATTTCGCGGTTCGGCAGAGGCCTAAAAATCGAACTGCGGTCCAGTCAGAATTCGGTCTCTGTCATCTTGATTAATTCAGGAACTCTCGGTAGCGCTGACCTTTTGAATACCCTCATCCGCGTGTCCGGTTTCGCCACTTCCGTCCTGGGCGATGATCAAATGATTCGCATGGGAACGGTCACGCTGGCTGACTCAAACGATCTCACCATCCTTGAGCACCCATTTAATCGAGGCAAAAGTGCCGGAGCACTGACAACCGTGATGCAGGTTCACAGCCTCACGCGGGACGAAGCCGCAACCAAGGTGCCGGTGCGAATTCGCGGAACGATTACAGCCACCGCGCCTTTCATTGACCGTTGGACGATACTTCAGGACGACACGCGGGGAATTTTCGTGAATTTGACCAGCGTCCCGGACTGCCGCCCAAACATTGGAGAATATTGGAGCATCAGTGGCTACACGCAGCCGGGAGATTTTTCGCCCGTGCTTATTGCCCAGCAGGCGACTTTTTCAGGAAAGAGCAAAATGCCGGAACCGGCACACCCCTCCTGGAGTCAACTGGCCAACGGCAGCATGGATATTCAATGGGTCGAACTTCAGGGCCTGGTCACGGGTGTTCATAGCAATAATCTGACGCTGGTAACCGCAGAGGGACACTTGGAAGTTTCCCTGGCCAACTGGGGACAATCCGACCTGATCCCGTTTGACCACGCCATCGTCAGCATTCGCGGAACACTGTTTGCCGCCTGGAACGCAGAGACTCACGAAGTTCAGGTTGCCCATATCGCCATCTTCAACGGCTCAATTATGGTAAACACCCCTGCACCCATCGATCCATTCGATGCTCCGGAAAAATCCGTCAGGGGTTTATTGCGCTTTGATCCTGAAGCCACGCCTTTTCAAAGAGTCAAAGTGCGCGGCCGCGTGACCTATGCGGAACCCAAACGTGTCTTTCTGGAAAATGGCGCCGGCATCGAAGTTCTGCCCAGCACTAATGTGACGCTGACAGTTGGCGATAATGTTGAAGCGGCTGGCTATTCGGAACTTTACGGAGGGACTACGAGATTGCGAGAAGCGCTACTGCAAACAACGGGGCGCGGCGAATTGCCGCCGGCCCCTCGTGTGTCTGATTCCGAACTCTCCAACGACAAATTTATAGCGGGAAGAATTTGCGTTGAGGGGCGACTGAGCGGGTTTCATTCTGAAGAAGACGCACTCGTTTTACAGGTGCAGACGCCCTCACATCTCATTCTTGCCCGCGTCCGCGGCGGCGACCCTCTGCGCACCTTGCGTCCAGGCAGCAAATTACTGTTGACCGGCGTTTACGTACCCGGCGCAAGCTCAGTAAACTTAAAGAATACGTCTCACATGGAGCTGCTCGTATCCAACCCGGCTGGTGTGCAAGTGCTTTCCCAACCTTCCTGGTGGACCCTGCAGCGTCTGTTGTCCGCAATGGCGGTGCTGGTCGTGACGCTCTCGCTCGCCGTCGTGTGGATCGCTTCGTTGCGTAAACAAGTCACCCAGAGAACGTTGTTGCTCCAGCACGAAATCCGTGAGCGTGAACGCATCGAACGCAAGCACGCGCTCGAAGCCGAACGTTCTCGTATTGCCCGTGATCTCCATGACGACCTTGGCTCGCGGCTCACGGAAATCAATTTTCTTGCCAGCACCTCGCAATTGCCCGATTCAGTCGACGAAACGCATACTGTCTTCCAGGCAATCTCAGAACGGGCAAGAGCCCTGGTGAAAGCGCTCGATGTCATCGTTTGGGCAGTCGACCCCGAGGACAATTCATTGCAATCGCTCGCTGATTACCTGTGCAGTTACACCCGGGAATATCTGGCAAACTCTTCCGTTGCGTCCCGCTTCAAGGTACCCATTACCTGTCCCGAGTTGACGGTGGATGGAAAGGTCCGGCATGAAATATTCATGGTGGTGAAAGAAATCTTGAATAACATGGTTCGCCATGCGGAGGCCACAGAAGTCACCTTGCAGATGACCCTCAGCAGCTCTTTGCAAATTGACATCCTTGATAACGGACGAGGCTTTGATCCTGCGACGGGCGCCGATGGGCATGGGCTCAAAAACTGTGCGGCGCGAATCGCAAAAATCGGCGGGACTTTCCAAATCGAATCGCACGGCGGAGCGGGTACGACTTTTCACATTCTAATTCCGCTACGGTTTCTGACCGTCTTCCATACCGATGAACCAACTGCCCTTGTAGCCAAACTATAAATTTAAATCGAGACGAAGAATATGAATCACCTTATGCAACCGCCAAAAAATCAAGGACCCCTGCAGAATGATTCTGCAGACTCGAAACGCATCACCAAAATTGCCCTAGTCGAAGACAGCGACACCCTGCGCAAATGCCTCGAAAAAATAATTGGTGGAGCGCCCGGATATAAGTGCGTCTGCACCTGCGCCACCGCAGAGGAAGCCTTGATCGAAATACCCAAAGCCAAGCCCGATGTGGTATTGATGGACATCCACCTCCCCGGCGAATCAGGCATCACCTGCACCGCCCGGTTGCGCCAGCATTTGCCGGAACTGCAAATTATCATTCTCACCGTTTACAACGATACGAAAATGGTGTTTCAGGCATTAAAAGCTGGCGCCTGCGGTTACGTACTGAAACGCGCTGATGAAAAAGAAATTCTGGCGGCCATAGCGGAAGTGCGCACCGGCGGGGCTCCCATGACCAGCGAAATCGCGCGCATGCTGGTGAGGTCCTTCTCTGAACCCCCGTCAGCTTCTCTCAGTGACAAAGATCAACTCTCCACTCGGGAAATGGAAATCCTCGCCTCGTTGGCCGAAGGACTTTCCAATAAAGAGATCGGCGTACGATTGAATATCACTGCCGGAACCGTACGGGCACATCTAATGCGCATCTACGAAAAACTGCACGTCCGCTGCCGAACCGAAGCTGCCTTGGAATATCTCCGCTCCAATCCCATCGCGCGCCCGAAAAGATCGAAGCAATACCTTTGATCGGTGTTCTCGACTATTATTTGCCGACAGTAATTCCCGAAATAGTGGCCGCCCTGCCCGGGGAATCGCGGGAACGCGCCCCGCGGAGCTCGACAAACAATTTCCCGATGACACATCCTCCTCGGAATACAACGAGCAGATCAAGGCGCTGGATGCGGCCCGCGACACCCAATACCAAAGCGTGCTCGGCACCCACGTTTTCACCGCACTTCAAAGGGAGCAGGACCCGGGGCTATGAATGACTTCATATCCCACCAAAAAAGAGCGCAAAGAATATTATTCTTTGCGCTCTCCGAATTAATTTGATGCCGGAACGGGTGCCGTGCGATCAGTTGCGGAACAGCAATGGCGCAAATTCGTGCAAGCTGCGACGCCAGGTCAGGAACTCATGCGCTGTGTCTGGCGACACATAGGCGGTATTCTTTACGCCGATTTGTTCGAGGGCGTCGTGATTGGAGTTGATATTGCCGGGATTCTCCCGGCTGCCGCAGCTGCAAAACACGACTTTAACCTTCTTCTTGAAGCCGGGAGTATTCATCACATCGTTAGTGGAAATGACGCCGCCGCTCAAAAGGCCGATCTGCGAGAACACGTCCAGGTGCTTCAGGGTAATACTGTGGGTTTCCATGCCGCCCATCGAGAGACCGGCCATGGCGCGATGCGGTTGATTCGCGATGGTGCGGAAGTTGGCGTCAACGTACGGTATCAATTCGTCAACCAGAACCTTCTCAAATGCAGCGTTGCTGCCAAAGCCCGGAGGAAATCCCCCGCGTCCAAATCCTCCGCCGGGGCCATTGGTGCCCCTGCCCGCGCCCGGCGCTACGGCCACCGCAGGTCCCTGATTTGTGCCGCCCCCCGGTGCGCCCCCGCCCGGCCTGCGTTGCCCCGGACGCCCGCCTTCGTTGGTCATGCCGTAGGCCATCACGATAATGAACGGTTTGGATTTACCTTCAGCGATCAGATTGTCCATGATCAAATTCGCGTGACCCTGGTTCCACCAGGCGGTTTCGTCCTCGCCCCAGCCATGCTGCAAATACAACACGGGAAAGCGTTTGGTTCGATGCACATCATAATCCGGCGGCGTGTAAACAAACGCACGTTTGGTCGAGCTCGTGCTCTTTGAAGGAAACAGAACCAACTGCACTTTGCCGTGTGGAACGTCTTTGACCGCATAAAAATCTTCGTCGTGCGCGGGAATCTCAACACCGCTTTCCCACCGTGTTGAACCATAGAAGTTCAATGTGCCCGGGTCGTTAAACGTTCCACCGTCCACGTTCAGATGGTAATAATGAAAGCCTTCATCCATCGGCCCCTCAGTGGTGCCGCTCCAGATACCGTCATCGCCCTTCGTGAGTGTCGTGCCGCCGCGCCCACCAAGCCCGAGGCTTACTTTGATGCTTTGCGCATTGGGAGCGGTGATCCGAAAACGCACGTAATGTTGCGAGTTGACCTGCGGATATTGTTGACCCGGCTGGTTCAGGGTGGAGGGTTTGAAATCTTCCAATACAGTCACATTTGTTTGTGCCAAGGCTGGAAGTCCGGCCAGCAATGCCATTCCGAATAATGCAGTTTTCATCATGTGGGTTTTTAAAGGTGTTACGTGGATTCGAAATAGTATCCGGATTGGAACGCCCATGAAATCATACAATCGGCATATGACATTTGTTAGCACATGGCCCCGTCTCTAGAAATACGCGCAATTGTCGAAGGCGAATTTCAACAGACTGTGCGTGCCATGTAGATTCAATTTGCGGCAAATGTTTTGCCGATGGTTGTCCACTGTCCGCACGCTTAATTTCAAAAAGCTGGCGATCTCCTTGCTCGTATAATCCTCGCCAATCAATTTCAGAATTCGCCTTTCCGAAGGAGTGAGCGTCTCAATTTGCGGTTTGTTCAGTAGCAGTTCCTGCACACGATGGCTTCGCCGCCGCCCTGCTTCCAACATTATCGGACTGATGTAAGGTTCACCGGTGACGACTTTCTCGAGCGCCGCCATAATGTCATTCGCGGCGTTGTCCTTGACCACGTAAGCCTTGGCGCCGAGATCCATTGCCGCATTGAAGACATCCTCCTCTTTATACATGGTCAGAATGATCGAAGCCACCGTTGTAGGAACTTGGCGCAGACCGCGCAGAAGTTCCAGGCCATTAAGCCGGGGCATGTCGATATCGACGATCGCGATGTCTGGATTCATCTCGGCCACCAATCGCATGGCTTCATCACCGTCGGATGCTTCGGCAATGACGCGGAACCGCGGATTTTCCGCAATCACATCCCGCACGCCCCGACGGAGCAGCGGATGATCATCCACGATGAGTATCGTTGTTTCTGGTTGCATGTTTGCGATCTGGAACTGGGATTTCAATCGTCAGAGTGGTGCCTCTGCCCAGGCGCGAATCCACCGCCAGCGTGCCTCCGAGGATTCGCACCCGTTCGGCAATTCCACTCAAGCCAAATCCCAGCCCGCTGGGTTCGGACGCGGAAATCATACCCATGTCGAATCCTTTTCCATTATCCCGAATGGAAAGGGAAACAACCTGGTTGCGGCTCTTGATTACCACCGCGGCTTCATTCGCGGCTGAGTGCTTCATGACATTATTAATCGCTTCCTGCACGATGCGATAAACGTGAATTTCTGAATCCTGGTCAAAAATATTGTCCAAGTCCTCCACCCGATTCGCGAAAACAATCTGGCTGTTCGAAGAAACCTGGTTCAGCGAAGCCCGAATAGCCTGCGTCAATCCGAGCCGGTTCAGTTGGTAAGGCCGAAGCCCCTGGGTAATTTGGCGCACTTCATCCAGGGCCTGGGACGTAGCGTCCGAAATCTCCTCGAGCCGTTCGCGTACGCCGTTGCCTTCCGGGTTGCGTTGCATGGCGCGTAGCGTTTGATTTCTGATCGCCAGCAGCACCTGCCCAAGACCATCGTGAAGATTCGCGGCAATCCGGCGGCGCTCGTCTTCCAACCGTTCCAACACCTGTTGTGAAAAGGCGAGTTGCAGCGCCCTTTGCCGTTGCAACCGCCGCCGCAGGAAATACACCCAAAGCAGTGCGGCCGCCAAAATCGTAAACAATGTACCGACCAGAAGCGTGGCACGTTTCCAAGTCCACCAGGGGGGACCGGACACAATGATCAAATCACTCGGACTCCTCAGCCAAATGTTCAATGAACCAAAAGCTGCTCTTTCTTTCGCCGTCGTCCCCAATGGCAACGCCGCGCTTTCGGTATCACACACGCCCGTGATGGCAACCTGGCTCCCTGGCGCGATTGCTTCGAGGCGGCCGTGCTCCGTCACCAGCGTGGAAGTAAAGACCCGGCCTCCATGTTGCAATTCCAGGATTTGACTGTTTCCGATCTCTCTCGCCCTAAGCAATGTTGCCTGCGCTTGAATCAAATTCCCGTTCAACTGGGTCGGCAAGCCTTCGGTCAGATCAAGATTCAACGGATGCGCTCCCGAAAAACCCACATTGGTTCGAACCATCGCATCGGAAATGAATCGCGAGGCGCCGCGTGCGGCGGGGAATCCCAAAATTTCCACCGCCTCGCCAACGTGGAGGGCCGACTCTGCTGGCGACTGCACGCGAATGCCACCGGTTTTGTCTTGAATATAAAACCACTCAGCATCCCTTAACGTGACTTCCCCAACCAGTTTCACGCGATGAAGCAGCGATGGATCCGTGGTCTCCATTTTCAGATCTCCAATTGTCATGAGTGGCAAAGAGGCAACCTCGGGAGCCGGCTCATCCATCTCAATAAAACTTTGGGAGGGAACGAGGAGTACCGGCATCGGCAAAGTTGACAGGGAAAGCACTCCGCGCAGGCGCAGTTTGGCGTCCAAATAATGCGCCAATTCGTTGGATCGAGTTTGCCCCAGCCAGACTGAAACCGGTTCGCGCGACCCCATGACCGAGAGTGTCCCATTGGAATTAACCCCATGCACCAAACCGTCAAGCTCGGTCCATTTGCCATCCCGGTCCGAAGACAAAGGAAATTGGACGGGCTCCGCGTTCGGCGTTGGAAGAGCGCGCCAGCCAATTTTCGTGAATGCCAAAGGCGAAATGATTGGCAAGGATTTTTCAGTTTTCAAAGCACCGCCGAGATCCAGGAGCTCTCCCACTTTCAACGAAGAGTGATAGGCGAAGCTTTCCAGCGATACAAACATCGCGGCATTGCCCTCCTGCACGAACAGACAATCTTTGCCAAATACGGTATCGCTGAAAGTGACCACACCGCGCGTGGCGTAAAATCCCCCCATGGCCGTCGGGGATGGGTTAGGCGCTGCGAGCGCCAACTCGTTGCTCACCGCAGCCGGGGAATTCGTACTCACGATATCGGCGATGGAGATGCCATCTTCGCCAGTGACCCAAATCAGACCGGGCACCAACTCGGCGTTTTCGTCATAGGTACCTTCGCATACTCCCTCCACGCGAATAGGAACATCGTTTGCGATTCCAGTTTGTTTCAGGCGAGGATTCAACGTCTTGACTTGCACGATTGTTTTGCCGTCATCGAGTCGAATAAAAAGATTGTCGCCCTTTTCACTGGCAAATGTCACGACGCCCTCCACTGCGACCCAACGATAGTTGTTGTGAACCGCCCAAGGGCGGTTCGAATTGATCCACTGAGGTGCCGGTAATGGGCCTTTTCCCATGCGCTCAATCACACGCAAATCCTCAACACTCAGTGCCGCCTGAAAAGGCCTTGGCCCTCCAACTCCCGAGAGATCGCCGGCGGAAAAATTCGTCCACGCCTCATGAAGTATCCCGTTCGTCTGGTGGAACGCGCCGGCGTATTGGCCGGCGCTCCAGGGTGTGAGATATTGCGCTGCGATGACGGATTGCGCCACATCCGGACATTGCCAGGCAACCGCCAAATTATCCGCGCCGCCGGTTTGTTCTTGCAGCGCCTCGATGTAGTAGGTTTGCCCCGCGTTCAACCAAATGCTTTCCGATCGTTGCGAAGGAAATTTCGTCCATTCACGACTAAGCGTCCACTCATAGCGGGCGACCGAGGCGATTTTTCTCATCTTCCATTGCTCAGCGTCTGTGCTTAGCCAGAGCTCGGATGAATTGTCGCTGGAAATCCAAAAGGTGTATTGCCCGCTGGCTGGCGGATGCAAATATCCCTGCATCCGGGTCAGGTGATATTCTCCCCAATTGCTAGGCGCCTCGAACGCGTTGCGTATTTGCCAGCCGGAAGGACGATGCGGAAAGTCCGGAAATCTCGCCAGCGCGGGAACACAGTTGGACGCTTCGAGCGAAACAGCATCTCCCGCGTGAAGATTCAACTTTTGAATGCGACAGTAAATTCCCACCGCGCCGGTTGCATCCTGGAGCACCAGGAAGTTGCGGTCTTCATCCACCAAGGTGACAACGCCGGTCAGTCGAAAGTTGCACCCCGCCAGGAAACTCTCGGGTGAAACACTCCAGAACTGGGCCGCATTGGTGACAAAAACACCTGCTGCTATCTCGGTCGGCGCTGGGCCCGCAGCATGCACTCGTGTGCCGCGTTCCAGCGTCAGCAGGATGACCAGACAAATAAATTTTCTCACAACAGACGCGCAGGGTGATTGACGCTTTTCAAGAATTCGTCCAGCGACGTTATGAATTGTTTTCACCGGCGGAGCTACGACTGCAAATGGAATAACACCCTGACCGCACGTGCGAAAGCACATTCGTCTGAGTATTCCTACTTAGGACATTTCTCAGATGCGTGAACCGGGTTTTGGCAGGAATCACGCGAGAGCAAAGTACAGTTTTGAGTATTGCTACTCATAGATTTCACCTAGGCGGTGTGACTATGATTACAGACTGTAAATGATTTGAGAGGAATTCTCTCGCTCTGGTGAGATTTCAGAATCGCAAAATAAAATACCCATGAGAAAAACCGCCCTAACCCTATCCCTTGCCGCCGCGATCAGCGCATTGGCAGTTGCCGCGCAGGCGCAAATCGTCGTCTGGTCTCAAAACTTCGACGCTGAACCGCTCGGTGCCTACGGCACAACAGAAAACTTTGGAACGCAGCCCACCTTGAATATCGTTTCCCCGGGAGCGGGTGGAACCAATCAGGCGATGGAAATCGCGTTCACTCCCACCTCGGGACAGAACATCAATTTCCAGGTGCAAACGCTGCAATACCCCGCGACGGGCAATACGAATCTGGTGGTGGGAAATTACACTTTGGAATTCGACATGCAGATCAATCCATTCACGCCGGGATTCAACATGGAGATTTCAGTCGAAGGTCCAACCGGAGGAACTTTTAGCGGAGACGTCAGCCGATTCACGGTGACCTCTCCCCCACTCCCGGCGGCCGGGGCGGGTTACGTACACGTTTCACTTCCCTTGAGCAATTCCGTTGCGGGCAACAGTGGCACACCACTGAATCCGATCGACTCGACCTTCAGGATCGGATTCGGCGCCCTCGCTTTCCCCTCCCCCGTCGGGGATGGAGCCACACCGGAAACGATCGACGTCGACAATATTGTCCTGTTGATGACCACGAATCCGCCAACCATTCCTCCGCCGACCATGCACATCGTGAAGGCCAAACCGGCATTGCGAATTTTCGAACAGAACTCGGGAGCGACATTCAATCAGGAAGGATTTGCCACCGTGGACAACAATCAATCCTGGATTGGTTCCACACCCGACTTTCCCACCGTATATAAAATCTCGATTGCCAGCTTTCCGCCGACACCGAACAGCACGCTGCACATGCAATTCGTTCAAACAGCGGCGATCAATCCGTTCGTAGTATTCGCAAATGCAAACGCCATGGACTGGTTCATTCGACGGGATACGACCGGGTTTTTCTCGCAGACCGTGGCTTGGAAAACCAACTCTCCTAACAACGGTGGTCTTCCGAATGTGGCGGTTGCCGCAGCGACCAACTCCAGCACCTCCGGCGTGGGAACGTGGACATTAACCTTTACCAACGACACCGACGGCACGTTGATCGCCCCTGACGGCAGCACCAATAGCTTCAGCTTGCCGCCCGACATGGTGGCCCTTTTTGCCAATCCAGTGGAGCTCTGTTTTGGTACCACACCGGGCAGCCCTGCGGGATACGGAGAATTCTTGGATTTCAGCCATATCACGATCACCAATTCGACCCAACTAGACGACGATGACTTCACTCAGGACGATGTTTTAAACACCGGCCTGTGGAGCCCGGCTTTCTCGCTGGATGCGGCCTCAGCTAACAATTCCGGCAGCGTATTTCAAATCTCAACGAACACGCCTTTGTGGTTGAATTGGACCATCCCCGACGACCTGTTCCAACTCGCGACCGCCGCCAATCTGACAAATCAATGGTTCTCGCCAATGTATTACGGAAGCCTCTTGGGTGTTTCGAACACCATACCGACAAAAATGGGCACTACGCTGAAGTGGACTTTAATCAATAGTGGGGCGCTGCCCACTACGGACACTACCGTGGGTGGTCCGGTTTCACCTACCGGCTTTTTCCGGTTACAGAAACCGGGTCCCAGCCAGTAGTCTGGCCAATTGCAGGACTCAAGCCGCCGCGCGAGGTTTGGGCGCGCGGCGGCTTGGCATTTTTATGGATCACATTTTCAGATTTCGGGCGGGATAGAGTGGCACAGGTTTTTATGAGGCGGATACTCAGGATGTTTTTTTTGATGGTTGTTGCATGCGGTTTATGTCGACCCACTAACGCGCAAACAATTGTCGTGTCGGACAACTTCGACGGCTATTCCCTGGGCGCGTTCGGCAATGCCTACAATTTTGGTGATGCGAACGCCAATCCTTCGTCCATCATTGTCGCCCCGGGCGCTCAAGCGATTGGCCAGGCTCTGCGCTTTAGCGCCAACCTCGATAGTGGCACGAGCGCCAATGCTGGGGTCAATCTTCCCGCATACACGCCAACTAACAATATCAGCCCCAACCTCTCTGATTATACTCTCTCCTTCGACCTTGCGATAACGGGCGCTGACCCCGGTGGCTTTTTGGTAGCCCTGAATATTTTTGGTCCCGGCGGAGCGGATGGATTGGAATATGACATGGGCAGCGGCGGCGTTCCCGCCGCCGGCTCAGGATTCAAGCATTTCACCGTGAATTTGAGCATACTCCCTCATGCGTACAACGTTCCCCTGTTGAACCCAACTGACGGCCAATACAATTTTCAATTGGTGTTGCTGGGCTTTCCGCCAAGCGTGACGGCCACGCCGGAAACAGTCCTTTTGGACAATCTTCAGATCACAACGATCGCGACCAACGCGGTCTCCTCCCAGAACTATGTGAATCCCCCGCTTTATGCCGACTACCCAGATCCGGACATTATTCGCGTGGGAAATGATTTTTATTTTTCCACCACGACATTCATCGATGTTCCCGGTCTGACCATCCTGCACTCACAGGATTTGGTGCATTGGGAAATTCTAACGCACCTCGTCCCGCAACTGACCGGCAGTTCAAAATACAATATTACTAACGGCGTTCAAAATTACGGCAACGGTGTGTTCGCTTCGAGTTTGCGATATTACAATGGCACCTTCTATTGCGTTGAAACGCCGAATGGCCAAAACACCTCGATCTTTTACAGCACCAACATCGCGGGCCCCTGGCAATCGCACCAACTGAATTACAGTGCATTCGATCCGGGATTGTATATTGAAACCAACGGCACTCCCTACATTGCCACTGCGGGTGGCTGGCAGAGCAACACCACCTTTCTAACCGTCAACTCCAGCTTTTCTCAAATAATCGCCACGCACGTTATCACGAATGGATTAGGACTTGAAGGCTCTCACGTCGTCAAACGCGGCAACTATTATTACATTTTCAACGCACAACCCGCGACCGCGTCTTTGTACGTTTCGCGAGCCACCAACCTTTTTGGCCCGTACGAATTCATAAAATCATCGGACGACGGCCATGGTGGTCATCAGGGAGCCATTGTTGATTTGCCGGATGGAACCGATTACGGATTCGTCATGAAAGACAGCGGCACAATCGGCCGCATGACATTTATCAGCCCCATCACGTGGTCGAACAACTGGCCAATCTGGGGCCCATCGAATGCTCCTGGACGCGTGCCGGCGACCGCGCCGATTCCGATTGCTGGGAAACCAGCCTATCGCATTTCGACCTCGGATGATTTCTCTTCTTCCACGCTCGGGTTGCAATGGCAATTCAATCATAACCCGGACAACTCCCGGTGGTCTTTGACCGATCGGCCAGGTTTCCTCCGACTGCATCCCACCTCTGCAACAAACTTTTGGTACGCGCGCAATACCCTCATTCAAAAAGGGCTCGGACCCTCGAGCAGCGCCGTGGTTAAATTCGATTTGAGCCACCTGAGCAATGGAGACACATGCGGCCTCGGTGCTCTAGGCAAGAGTAACGTGACGATTGCCGTCACTTGTAACGACACCTCCAATTACACCCTCAGCCTGAACTCGATTGCCTCCTTGGATAGCACAAAAGATAATTTAAGCACAACCACGTTGGCCACTGATCCTTATACAAATGCGATTATCTATCTAAGGCTGACGATGGATTTCATTAAGAGCAAGGGGACAGTGCTCTACAGTCTTGATGGACGCAATTGGCAGCAACTCGGCAGCGCCGGCAACCTTGCCTATGATTGGCTCACGGGCACCTTTCAAGGTGAGCAATATGCAATCTTCTGTTACAACCCCCAGCCGACTACTGGTTATCTCGACGTCGATTGGTTTCGCATGGAGCCGCCGCCGTTTATCTCCGATGTCGAGCCCGGCGCATCTGGCATGACCTTGCACTTCGAGAACAGTCCGAATTCAACAAACGTCATCCAGGCGAGTACGCAGCTCGGCTCATCATCCGGCTGGAAAACTCTTTCGACCAACAAAGCCGACGTCAACGGGCTGTCGCAATTCACCGATACCAACGGATTGGAATCTTCCCGGTTCTATCACATTTACGACCAGAAGGGAGAAAACTGACCGTTAACGTCAGCCGGATCCATTCGGAAGCTATTTGCCCGCTACCGTGAGCGGCACAAACCGCACCTCTTCCGCCACCAGGTATTCTCCTGGCCGTGGGCCGCCGAACTCGATGTAAGAAATGTTCGTTCCCTTCACAGTCAGTTCAAACGTGGGTATTGGCTCACCCGGAACTTTGCGTCCTGGAATTTTTTCCAGAACGGTTTTATCCACGAGTTGTCCCTCCCCGTTGTAAGCCTCCAATCGCGCTGCACAATCCGTCGAGCCCCAAAGTGAAAGACTCACCGACGAGCAACCGTGGGTAAAAGTCGCGCGCACGGGAATCGGATCGTCCGCCATGGCATTGAGAATTCCTTTTCGCCCCGACGGCGCATGTGGAAAAAACATCAACCGCGCCTTGGCTTTGCTTTTTGCCGGCGCATGGGAGGGGGAAAACGTCACCCCTTTATCCTCCCACGCATCCACCCATCGCCCAGTGATTTCCGCCTTGTCAAAAGTGATCACTTCATTCGTCTGCGCCATCGCGCGTGGAATGGCCGTGACTATCGGCAGCGCAGCGAAAAGCGCGAGGCGACCGATCATGGCGCTCAATTTGGATCGTGGCTTCATGAATGCGTTATGAAAAACGATTGGGAATCAGGCAAAATCGAGGCCGCGCATCGTGCCCGTGGACGAGGCAAAACCGCTTTCCTCCAGGCCTATTCGCTGCAACATGGAAACGAACAAGTTCGGCAGCGGATAATTCTGCTGCGCATCGAACGTGAGATGCTGCCCGTGCCTGAAGCCTCCACCCGCAAAAAGGATCGGCAGGTTCGTGGTGGAATGCGCGTTGGCATCGCCCAGATTCGAACCATAAAGAATCATGGTGCGATCCAGCAGCGGCACATCGCTTTCCCGCACTGCCTTCAAATCTCCAAAAAGCCCGGCGAGTAATTTCATGTGCCATTGGTCGATGGTTTTCAATTGTGCGAGTTTGTCCTCCGCCTTGCCGTGGTGCGAAAGATTGTGGTACCCGTCCGTGATCGTCGCGCCCTGAATTTGCAGCACCGGCGTCCCCACGCTATTCAGCATCAGCGTGACGGCACGCGTTGAATCAGTTTCGAAAGCAAGCCGCGTGAGATCATACATCAGCTTCACCTTTTCCATGTATTGCGCAGGACTCGAAGGGTCAACCGGTTCGGGGACATTCACAACAGGCTTTGGTTTGTTCTCCCAGCCACGCGACATTTGCAACTGATGTTCGAGGTCACGCACGCTGGTGAAGTATTGATCCAATCGGCTGCGGTCCTCGCCGCTGACATCGCGTTCAAGTAATTTAGCCTGGCGCGCCACCGTATCGAGAATGCTTTGGCCGGTATTGAGATCACGGATTTTTGCCGCCACTTCCTGCGGAGTTCCTTGTAGAAATAATTGACGAAAAACCGACGCCGCGCTTTGTTCCGGCGGAATGGCCACGCCCGTTCCTGTGCAGGACAGGCTGCGATTCCCATTCACAGCGAGCGTTAGTGAGGGAAACCGGGTTTGCACACCAATCTGTTCCGCGACGTGCTGGTCGAGGGAAATCGTGTTGCGAAACGAACTGCTGGCCGGGTGCGGCGCGCCCGTCAAAAAGCTCACATCCGAGGGATGGCCGCCGTCCACGTTCGGATGTGAGACGCCGCTGAACACAGTAAAATCATTCCGGTGCTCCTTCAGCGTCTCGAGATAGGGTGAAGCCGAATACTCACGACCGGCGCCGTTCGGAAAGAAACTACCTGGCAATAAGCCGAGATTGTTGCAGATGCCAAACATTCGGCGCGGCGTCGCATCGGGGGCAAGCGGTGATGAGCCCTCTCCGGCACGCACAAACGGCACAATCATTGAATCCAAAAATGGCAGCGCCATCGCCACGCCCACACCGCGCAAAAAATGCCGGCGGGAAATCGATTGCCGCCTGGCCACGCAAGGCGTCTTGGATTTTATTTTCGGTTGCATGAAAAATTTTAGTTCGCGGATTTATTTCGTTTGGAACAACTCGCTCTGCACTAACTCGCGCACAAGACTACGGGCGCCGTATTCATCGGCCGCGGTCTTTTGCACGATGCGGTCGATTTGTTCGCGATCGGAGAAACGCACCGGCGCGCCGGTGGCATAAATCGCAAGTTGCCGCGCCAGATTGCGCGCAATCGGCGCCGTGTCGGAGAGCAACCTCGCTTTCAGCTCGCGCACATCGTTAAACGCGCGCCCATCCGGCAAGGTTCCCGAGCAATCCACCGGCAACGCGTAATAAAACGCAAATTTTTGTCCGTCCATCCCAATGCCCGCAGCCGGAGTGGCGCCCGGCTTCGCCGCACGATAACGCTCACGCCAGCCACCCATAATATCGAAGCTCTCCAGTGCAAAACCGGGCGGGTCCATTTTCGTGTGACAGGAGGCGCAACTGGGATCCGCGCGATGCTTTTCCAGTTGCTGGCGGATGGTCACCGCGCCTCGGATGTCTGGCTCGATCGCGGGAAGCTTGGGCGGTGGCGGGGGGATTTCGATACCGAGAATGCGTTCCGTGATCCAATGGCCACGCAACACTGGCGAGGTCGTGGTGCCATTGGCCGTCACTTTCAGAATGCTCGCCTGCGTCATGAGTCCGCCCCGCACGCTATCTTTGGGCAGCGCCACACGACGCAGGTTCGCACCCGTCACACCCGGCACTCCGTAATGTTGCGCCAGCCGTTCATTGAGGAAGGTGAAATCGGAATTCACAATATTGCGGGCCGGCAAATCTTTGCGGAATAGTTCTTGGACGAACAAGCGGGTTTCCTCCAGCGAGGCCGCCTTCAGCGAGTCATCCAACTCGTAATCGTTGTACAACGTAGTGGAAGGCGAAGTGTCGTCGATTTTGCGCAGGTCCAGCCAGTAATCTGTGAAGGCATCAATAAACCGGCGGAATTTTTCATCATCAATTAATCGTTCCGTTTGCGCCCGCAACACCGCCGGTTGATGCAATTGCCCGCTGGCTGCGAGTCCGCGCAAGACCGAGTCCGGTTCCGAGTTCCACAAAAAATACGAAAGCCGCGACGCCAGCGCGTAGTCATCCAATCGACCGGGCTTTTCTCTTACGTAGATAAATCCTGGTGAGGACAACACTGCGGTATAGGCGGTCAACATGGATTTGGCAAAGCCCTGCCCTTGCGCGAATTGTTCTTTGAACAAATCGATAAAGACTTGGATTTCTTCGTCACTCACCGGATGACGGTAAGCGCGTTGCACGAAACTGCGAATTAACCGTTCTGCATCCGGCTGTGCGTTTGTCGAGACGACATCAACGTCCACTTCTCGCATCCCTCCACCACCCCGTAAACCTCTCCCGCCCGGTCTCCCTACCCCACCGCGGCCACCGCCAAAGCCGCCCGGGCCGCGCTGTCCCGAAGCAGGTGCTGGTGGCACGACTTCCAAAGCCACGCCGCGTTCGCCGGCAGCCAATTGCTTCAACGGTAACTCGCCGAACAACTGACGATAACCCGCACCCTGCATTTCGTCAGGCATCGGCCCTTCCACCTCCATCCATTGAATCGCATAACCAGGAATCCCTTCAGAAGTGGCGCGTGGATTGATGTATTGCTCGTCCGAGCCATTCACGCGCGTGCGGAAAAGTTTCATGCCGTCCGTGCGAATCGCTTCCCCGGGCGCGAGCAATACCTCGATCTCATGTACCGTCGGTTGCGGCTGGAAATCAAAGGCGCCAATCGCTCGATTTTGTCCCGCTGCCGACGCATAAACACCCATCGGCTCATTGGTGCGCCCCGGCCATACCTCATCAAGATTCGGGCGATGCCACAACGGTAGATAAAAATACGGCGCCTTCTCGTTCCCAAAGCCTTCATAAAACCAGCGGCCAATACCCCCGCCACTGACCCAAATCGTATAGCCCTTGAAACGCAGCCGATATTTCCCCGCCACCGGCGCGCGGAATTGGCTCCAACTGTATCCGCCGGCATCGCTGAAGATACTCGAAACCCGTCCCACTGCTTCGCGTTCGCGCGTTTCAGCGCTCGTCACCGGCGCGCGCCCCGCCCGCACCTCCGGTTGCGCATGCGAATCCAACACGGGAAAAGACATTCGATCCGGCAGCGTGCCGTTCTCGCGCGGCCGGAAATTGCTGGTGAGGCTGAACTCGTCGCGAGCGTAATAACGATTCGTGATGAGCGCCGGATGCTCCAGTTGTTCGCTCATCGCCGCACGCAATGCGTAGTCGGCGGAATTCATGTAGCGCGACAATTGCACATACGACACGTCGAGCGCTTCGCCGATTTTGTTGAAGCGATATTTCTCGCCATCCTCGGGCAAACGATCCTTGATTTGAATCCACGGCAGGTTCAGGAGATCACGGATGGTATTCTCGTATTCGTAACGATTGAGGCGACGCTTCAAGGCGCGGCCATTCTCACGAATTCCCGCTTCTTCCGAGGCCGAAAGATCCGAGGTCAATCCCGCGAGGAACGCATGCACATCCGCTGCTTCGGGGCGCGCTTTCTTCTTGGGCGGCATCTCGCCGGCTTCCACTTTGTCGTGCACTTTGACCCATGTCTCAAAATTGCCCGGACTTGCGGGATCGAAGGATTGATGCACCAGGTCGAGGCCGGATTTCGCCGAAACATCGTCGTGACAATCCACGCAATACTTGCCGATGAATTCTGTTCGCTGGCGCAAAAGGACGTTTGTTTCGACAGCTCGTGATTCCGGCAGGAGAAAAAATACCGCTGCAAACAAACAGATAACCAACCCGGACGAAAATGTTGCGCGGGGGAATTCCGAATCCACCCGCCGCGAAGGCACGGGCAGACTAATTGGAGAATTGTACGGCATGCTAACGGCGGCAACTTTACCATCCCAATCCACCCCTCACCAATCTGACATTTGTCGTATAGCTTTTGCGCAAAAAACGGTTGCTTCCCTCTCCTTTCGCTATCACGCTCGACGTATGAAATCTCCCTCCATTTCCCGTCGCAGGTTTCTACGCACTACCGCCGTCGGCACTGCCGGTTTGCCATTCGTCAGCTCATACATCAGCCGCGCTGCCGACGCTGAACCGCGCAAACTTGGATTCGCTCTGGTCGGCTTGGGCGGCCTGAGCAGCCAGCAACTTGGCCCGGCTCTAAAACTCACCAAATACTGCCGTCTGACCGGAATCGTCACCGGCACACCGTCGAAAATCCCCGTTTGGAAGGAGGGCTACAATATCTCCGACAAAAACGTTTACAACTACGACACCATGCATCAGATGGCCGATAATCCGGACATCGATGTCGTTTATATTGTCACCCCCAATGGCCTCCATGCGGAGCATTCCATCAAAGGCGCCAAAGCTGGAAAACACGTCTTTTGTGAAAAGCCGTTCGAAACTTCCGTGGAGAAATGCCAGCAAATCATCGCCGCCTGCAAGCAAGCCGATCGCAAACTCGGCGTTGCTTACCGCTGCCAATATGATCCCAACCATCTTGAGTGCCGCCGACTTGGCGATGGAAAAAGTTTTTGGGGAAATCAAAAGCATCGAGGCCGGTTTCAGCCGCGGCATCAATGCGGGTGAATGGCGCCTGAAAAAAGACCTCGCCGGCGGCGGCCCGTTGATGGATGTGGGCATTTACGCGCTGCAAACCTGCCGCTTCGTCAGCGGACGTGAGCCAATTGAAGTGACCGGAAAATTCGGTCCCGTCACCGATTCCGAGAAGTTCGCGGAAGTCGAGGAAAGCGTGGAATGGGAAATGACGTTCCCTGGGGGGCTGAAAACGACCTGCAAAACGAATTACGAGGAGAGCGGCATGCACAACTTCACCGTCACTGCGGAAAAAGGCAGTTTCGGATTGGACCCGGCCTATTACTACAACAGTTCGAGCGGCACCCGCAGCGACGGCCAGGCGATCGATCTCCCGTCGATCAATCAATTTGCAGCGGAGATGGACGACTTCGCACAATGCATCATCAACAACAAGTCAAGCGAGATTTCCGGCGAAGAAGGCTTGCGCGATGTGAAAATCATGATGGCCATTTATGAATCCGCACGCAGCGGAAAACCGGTGAAACTCGCGTGATCTTGAACCGAACCAAGCTATTCATCTTTGCCTGCACTGTTCTTGTCACTCATTGGCTGCGAGGAGCGACATTTCAAATCGCAGATCCGGTTGAGTTCGCAAAAATCCTCAATACCAATTCCGTTCTCACCACCAACGCCACTCTTAACACGTGGCTCGAAGGGCCGGTGTGGATTCCGGACGGTGGCTATCTGCTTTTTTGCGACCAAAATAATAATCGCTTCAAAAAGCTCGTGCTGCCGAGCACCGTTACAGACTACCTGGTTCCTCCGGCAAACACGTTGATCAACGGAACCACGCTGGATGCGCAGGAACGCATCATTGCCGCCGAGGCCGGAGGCGCTGCCTTGCAGATCGTGATGATTACGAACGGAGTTGCTGTCCCGCTCTGTTCCACGTGCAACGGGTTGAAATTTTATTCGCCGAATGATGTCGTAGTCAAATCGGACGGAACCATCTGGTTCACCGATCCGGGTTATAATGGCGGCATCGGCAGCCCGCCTCAGGCAGGATTTCAACACGGCTATTACGTTTATCAATTTAACCCCACCAACGGCAACGCCTCCTGTGTCCCGGTCATCACAAACATTCTCATTCGGCCGAACGGCCTTTCCTTTTCCCCGGATGAATCCAAGCTTTACGTCGCGGACTCCGATACCACCCGGCACAACATTCGCGTTTATTCCGTTTCCCCCAGCAACACACTTTCCGGCGGCACTGTTTTTGCCACGGTCACAAATGGCATTCCCGACGGCATTCGCTGCGATATCGAGGGACGGGTTTGGTCGAGCGGAGGCGATGGCGCTTACATCTTTGCCACCGACGGCCACTTCATCGGCAAAATCAAATTTGGAACCATCGCGAATCTTTGCTTTGGCGGACCGCAATACGAGACGCTTTACATGACCGGCCAACCGTCCGTGACATCCATCCCCGTTCTCGTGGCCGGATTGCCGGCGGTCAAAAACATTAAAATCCATTCCGACAGCGGCGAACTCACTGTCTCCTGGAACGCACCCTCCACTGGCTTTGTTCTTCAGGAGAGCGATGCGCCCGAATCGCCCCAGTCATGGAGTGATTCATCCCTGACGCCCGTGATGACGAATGGGACCAACATCGTCACCGTGGATCCGACGAACAACGCCCGATTCTTCCGACTGCACCTCAACTGAAGGTGCGCCTCATTTAAAAATCTGCTGCGAGAACCAATACAAGCTATTCTTCCAGTGGTTGAAGTCGTGGCCATTGTCATCCACGTGATAAATGTGCGGGACGTTGTGCTCTTTCAGGTAGGCGTGGAAACCTTGAGTGATGCGCAGCAATCCGTCTTTATTGCCGCCGGAAATCCAAAGCACCTTAAGCATCTGAGTTGCTTTAGCCGGATCGGGCACGAGTTGCTCTGACGCTCGCGTATTCGGTGCGGAAGAAAAGCCGCCCACATAGGCAAACGTGTCAAGGTGAGTCAGCCCATAGTCGAATGATTGCCCCCCGCCCATTGAAAGCCCCGCCAGCGCGCGATGTTCGCGATCGGAATAAACCGAGTAGTGCGACTGAATGAACGGAATCAGATCGTTCAGCAAATCGCTCTCGAAATTTTTCCCCCAACCGTCACCACTGATTTGCGCGGCATCGCCGCCACCGCCCAACCCACCGCGTCCGCCGTTGGGACGTCCACCGCCAGTGGCGGCTGCATTCGTCGAAACGTCATCGTTCGGGAAAACGACCACCATCGGCGTGATCTTTTTGTCGGCGATCAAATTATCGAGGATGACACCCGCCCTGCCCTGGCTGGAGCCCATTCCCGTCCACTCGTGTTTCTCATTGCCGCCGATGCCGTGCAACAGAAAAAGAACTGGATACTTCTTGTCCGCCGAATACCCCGGTGGAGTATAGACCTCCATCCAGCGCTTCAGGCCCGGACTGACTGCAGTAGCTTCATAATCCACCCGTTCCACCTTCCCGTGCTCGATGCTTTCACGCACCTGATCAAAACCCAGCGGCGCCTTGGGAAAAGCTTCCTTGTCATCCGGACCAATGGTAACAGGGCCGCCAAATCCGCCACGACCGGGACGTTTTGCGGGAATCGATGGTTCGAGCGAAGCCTCACGTTTCGCGATGATTTCCTCCGTCGCGAATTCTCCCACTTCGCGTTTAAATTTGATTTCGTTCTCGTTGCTCGCAGCAATTTTCCCGGTGTACGTGATGCGGATGTCGTTGTCTTGAAATTTCATCATCTCGACAAATGACACCGTATCACCCTCAACCTTACCCTCTTTCAGATCGGCTTCACGTTTCTGATCGCCAATTTCCGAATTCGCCTTTCCGGTCAAGTTTGTGCCGTCCTGCTTGAGGGTATAGGTGTATTTCTGCTGGCCGATCTGTGAGTCAAATTCTGATTTCCAGGTACCGGTGACATCTGCGGCCGACAACGAGCAAGGCAGAGCGAGAGACAGGAGTAAGATTTGAGGTTTCATGTTTTTGAACAGGTTGGATTCGGGACTGAGTTATCTTCTAATAAAGCGACCCAGTCTCGCCATAAGACAAATGTCGTAAAATGCCATGAGCCTCTGGAATCATTTTGTCCCTCTGGAGGAAGATGGCGCATTCACCCCAGCCAAATTGAAATTAACCGCCTTGTCCAGGTTCGCCGAAAACCTTCGCGCCGTCTTGTTAATGCCCACCAACGTATAAGTCATTTCGCCGGTCGGATAACCGGCCAGAATGACATAATCATAGACGTGCGGTTTGCCTCGGGGAAGATCGGTCAGGAACACCGTCCCGAAACAGATCGCTCCTGGTTCCTTACTCTCGACTGGGTTCGGCGCCAGATTGGCGATGACTGAGCCCGGCACCAGCCACGACTTCGTGAGTGGCTCACGCAGCAAGTTCGTATAACCAGCTTCAACCAACACTCCCTCCGGCAAAACCCGAATAATCCTTCCACAGATCGAACGCCGGCCTGCAATGCATCGGCTGCGCATCTGTTCTTTCAATTCCATCGCCGCCATTTCCTGTTGCGTCGATGGTGGATTGGTTGGAGTTAAACGATTCGTTTGCGCCCCGCCAGAGAAGGTTAACAGCACCGCCATAAGCGGCATCATAATTTGCACAAGCCTCATGTCTTCGAATGTAAAACGGATATGTCCTTCATCATTGTTGCTGGAATCGATAGTAGCGACTTGGATAATTGGACGAATTCGGATCGACGAACTGCAGGACGTTGGTCGTGGCCGGGTTGGTGGCAATCGGAGTCCAATCCGTCAGGTTCGTCGATGCCTGTAACACGTAATTACTCCCCGGCACAGTCAGCAATTGCAGACTGAACATTCCATTGGAGAAGGTTTGTGATGTGAATTGCACCGGGTTGACGAAAAATGACGCGCTTCCCGCCAGGCTGTTCACGTAACCGCTTCGGAATGCACTGACAGTCACCACAGCATTGCTCGTCAGGTCGAATGCGTTTGAATAAAGCAATGAACTCGTCGTCGGGGTCGAGCCGTCCAGAGTGTAATAGATCGCCGCGTTGTTGTCGGGAGCGGTCAGGCCAATGTTAACCTTGTAAATGAACGTGCCGCCATTGGGCAAAATCGTCGGTGGCGCCTCGGCCGGCGTACCGGGCAGGCTATTGATCCAGTCTTCCATTACGGCGACGGCGTTTGAATCAACCAACTGCCGCGCCAAGGGAGGCATACGAATGACACTGTTCGTCGTCTCCATCCGCTGATGAATCTTCGACCGCCAGATATCCTTCGGCACAATCGCTGCGAGACCGTTGCCATCCAGTCCGCCGTTGATGAGATTCTGATTTGCCAGCGGCGTGTCAAAGCGCGCATCAAAGACAGTTCCCGCACCGCCCGGCTGATGGCATTGCGCGCAATTCGCATCGAGATACGACCGGGCGCGATCCTGAACCGAAGCGAGCGTGTTGGTGAGCGCGGACAATTTTTCAAAATTCGTGATGCTCGATTCGTCGAAAGCCGGGTTGAACACTCCCAAACGATTCAATGTGCGGAGTTGATTGTCCGTTACACCGGTCGCGCCGTAAGTTTGGTTTCCGTTCAACTGCCGCGTGCTCAGGCCGAGCACGTAATTGGCGACCGGTGTGTGGCAGGAGAGACAATCCAACGGGCTGGGATAATACCACGATTGCGTTCTCACGCCGCTCGTGTTGGTGATCGCGATGTCCTCATAGAGGCTGCTCGAGAGCAGATCGGCATCGCTGTTGTCCGGGCGCCATTTGTAAGTGACGCCGTAAACCGCTCCGTTGATGTCGCGAACCAGCAAGCGCGTCTCGAGACGACGCATGACATTTGGGTTCGAAGTGTCTGTGTTCAATTGGAACGTCTTCACGAACACCGTACCGGCCGGGAAAGTCCAGGAGCCGGTCGGAGCGAAAGCGATTTGTTGGTTGGGTGTCGTCGCACCGCCATTGTTCGGCACGCCCACATAACGCGTTTTCGCCGCGCCATCCGACCACAGCGGCACATTCGGCACGTACGGGATCAATCCGGTGGCCGGTGACATCCCCGCCGTGTCAGCGAACACGCCCGTCTGCGAGAGCAACGCCGGCAGCGAACCAACGTAAGTATTTGGCATGTTGAAAAATGCCGACACGGTTCCACGGCTGGTCAAACCATACGGCTGCCCGCTTCCGGGATTGACGACGATGTTCACGGGCGCAGACGTGCTCATGAGTCCGCTGCTGCTCACGGCAACTGCGGTCAACGAATAACTTCCCGCGGTGAGCCCGGTCGCCGTGACGGCATACGGGAGATTGTTGGCGCTGCCCATGAAAGTGGAATTTGCGTAGAAATTCACCTGTGAAATCGTGTCATACAACGCTGCGGCATCAGCGGTCATCGTCACGCTTGCCGTGGCAGTAAACGTCGAATTCGCCGCCGGCCCCGTCAAAACCACGGAGGGCGGCGGATTGCTGTAGGTGAAACCATTCACCGTGACATTGTCGAAAGTGGCCGTGCTGAGCGCGTTATTATTGTGCGCGGCTACGGCCAGCCCGACGTAATAAAAACTGCTCGTGAATGAGAGGGTGGTTGGCGTCCCTGCCTGCGTCCAATTCACACCATCGGCGCTTTCGTAAGCGGTGAATGTATTGCCGGACCGCGTCAATCGCACCCAATTATTGGGCGGTGTATTCAAAGCCGTGCCCGCGACTTGGCCTCCGGCGGCCACGCCACTAGCGCTTCGCGATTGAAAATCAAATCCATTGCCCGGCGTGACCATCATGAGCCCATAAGCCGCGCCCGCCGCGAGCGAATCCCGGATCATCACGCCGGCTTTGGCCCACGGATCGGTATTGCCTTGCGATGTGACCCGCGCGCTGATGTCCCCGCCGTTGGTCAGCGGCAGATAAACATACCGGAATGCATCGGCGTTATTCCAAATATCCGCACCGGAACCGCTCACAATAAAAACACCGTTGGAAAATGACCCGCTGCCGGGCAAACCCACGGCGCCGATATCACTCGTCAGCCATGGCGGAGGCGGCAGGCTGAGGCTGTTGACGAAATTAGCACTGACCACCGCGCTGCTCACAAAGCCCGGTCCTCCAGCAATCGCTTGAACCTTCGTTGTGGCGTTAACCAGGAACGGCGCGGTATACAGCGTTGAATTCGTCGTCGGGGTGCTGCCGTCCAAAGTGTAATAGATGGCCCCGCTCGCCGCCGTGTTGCTGATCGTCACCATAATTGAATTGGTGAACACTCCACCGTTCGGAAGGATCACTGGCGGTGTGAGGAACGACGCCAGTCCATATGCAGAAAGCGTGTACTGCCCGCCGACATACACCTTTCCGCCGGCAACCGTCAACGTGCTCATCTTTGTCAGCGGCCCGGTGCTGTCGCGCGACCCCATCTGGGCGCTGCTCCACAACATGTGGGAAATGTTCAACGCATCGAACGCATACAGCGTTCCCGATGCGCCGGAATTGCCTGAATTGTTATCAAGCACCCACGCGATGCCGTTATTCGCGCCGTTGGCAGAAACAATCGGGCTCCCATTCAGGCTGCCCACGGAAATCGGCGCCGTGGCGACGGGTGTTTGATTGATGAAAGCATTGCTGACGCTGAATGATTTCATCGCCGCGGAACTTGCCTGGAAAAACAGCAAGTTATTCCAATACGCCGGAGGGCTCCACGAACCACTGATGCCTTGGAATGACTCTACAATCTGGCTATCGCTGCCACTATGCCAATGGCCCATATTGTCACGGTCCACGAGATAAATTTTGCCCGATTTACCGACGCCCACGAGCAGATGCGGATGCGCCACACTGCCGAGTGAATCCGGGAGCAGCAGCGGGCCGCAGGAACCCAGGTTGGTGTCCTGCGCCGCCAGATTTGCCTGGTCAAACGGGGTAAAATAATCAGCTACCGCCAAACCGTTCGTCGTCGAAAGTTTCAGAATTGTGTCCGCATAATCACCGCCATTGGTGTTCGCGCTGAAGGAACCGTTGCCCGTTTCAAAATAAAGATTGTTGCTCGAGTCCACGCAAATCCCACCACCACCCTGCCAGATGCCGCCTTCCGCCGCGTTGGCGCCGAAATTCGCAACACTCGCATTCGGAGTGGTGTTGAACACTCCGAGTTGCGCGAAGTTAGTCGCATTGTAAGCAAACACCCAACCGTGATAGGGATCCGTATCGGCATAACTCGCGTAGGTGACAACCAGAATGCCGTTGGCGAGGCACAACGCAGGCCGCGCGCCATGCTGAATCGCAGAAAATGTCTGAAAACCACCCACACTGCCAACCCCGGTGCCCGGCACGGAGCCGGCCACAATCACCGGGCTATAGAATCGTTCGGCGCCCGTCGTCACATCCAGCGCGTGAATGCGATGATTATAAGTCGTCACGCCTCCACTGACATCGCGTGTGAAAGCGTCGACGTACAGCGTGCCGGTTTGCGGATCAATGACGGGTGTGCCGGTGACGCCCACTTCCGGAACGATATCCGTATATCCCGTGCCTCCGTTATAGCGCCCGCCGAAAGGCGCGCCGGAGCTGGTGGCTGACAAACCAACATTAACCTTCCACAACAATCCATTGTTGGTGCCGAGATTACCGTCAGCATCAAGGGCATAAATCGAATCATGCTCAGTCGCCACGAAGAGCACGTTATGCGTGCTCTGGCCGGGAATCGCCAGGTTCGTCATAATCAGCGGTTCAGCAAAAACATAGCCGTCCAGAGTGTAGGTGAATAATTTCCCGAACGAGTTCGTGCTCACATTGCCCGGCGTGAGCAGAGTCTCATTCGTGTTCTGCGCCTGGCGCGTGTTATCGTAGTGATACGTCAAAACCGAAACCGGTGTCGCAAAAGGATCGGCCGCCAACGTGGTGAAACTCGCCGATGGCTGCGCCCAAGTGCCGCCGCCTGTGTTGGTCGCGAACGCAGTAAAATAATAAGTCGTGTTCGAACTGAGACCAGTGATCGCTGCACTGAAATTCCCGTTGGTTTGCCCAATCAAAACGCTGTGCGCCCAACCCGCGGCGTTGCTGCTCCCGTCAGTCGTTCCATAATAAACCGTAACCAACGGCGTGCTCACGCCTGGGTTCACCACCTGACCATTGAGTGTCGCAGAAGTCGCAAGCACGGGCGACGCAGGCAAATTGACGATAACCGGATTGGTGACGACCACCGCCGCCACACTGACATTTGTGAAATTGGCTACGTTCAACGCGCTGTTGTTATGAGCCGTCACGTCCAGACCGGCTAATATGGAGCTATTCATCGTCACCGCCTGGCTGCTCACCTGGTTCCACGTGCTCCCGCCGTTAGTGCTGAACGATCCGGTGAAGTTCGCGTTGGAGCGGACCATTCTCAACCAAACCGGCGCGGTCACTCCCGTCGTGACAATATTGGCACTTCCTCCCGCAGCCGCACTTCGCCATTGAAAACTCACCCCTTGGCCCCAGGTAGCAACAATGCTCACATTCGCTGCACCAGCCGAGTTATCATTGCGAAACATGACTCCCGCCTTGGACCAGCCCGAACCTGGATCGCTGTTTTGCAGGCTGGTCACTTTGGCAATGATGGTGCCGTTGCCATTCATTGTCGTGCTGGCAAAATTGAATTGATCAGCCCCGCCCCAAATGTCTGCCCCACCCCCTTTGATCGTCCAACCACCATTGGTGTAAGCAGCCGAACCCGCCATGCCCGGTGATCCAATGTTGGCATCCGTCCAACCCGTCGGCAAAGCCTGAGCGAAAGCCGATCGGACGATCAGCAAAGAAATCATGGACGCGAGAAAGAAATCTCGCCGACCTCGGAGGCCTTTCCTGACCATTACATTCATAGTATTTCTCATCTGAACCCGGAGACTTCGTTCGGCCGGACATGGTCGCCAAATCAAATCAGTTGGTGCAGTTGATAAAGGGTTGCGCCCCCGAGAATAACACGACCGGAGGGGGATATTGAATGCGACGTACGTTGTACGACCCACAAAAACAGAATTGGCTAAAACCACGAACCTTCACCGGGTATTTTGGAACCGGATTGAGCCGGTGAAATTCCCAACGTTCAGGAACCAATGAAATTTTTCGCCGGAGTACGCTATTTGTCGTATTCGCACGCTGAGTTTTCCCGATAAACTTTTGTGCGTTCGACGATTCGCACATCACCATCCATCAATGAAAAATTCTTTCTGCACTTGGGTCGCCCCCCGCTTCAAAATTCATCTACTGACATTCGTTTCCGGCGGCCTCCTTCTCGCCCATAGCGCGCTGGCAGCCAATCCCATCATCATGGATCAATTCACCGCCGACCCGACCGCGCGGGTATTTGAAGGCCAGGTGTATTTGTATCCGTCACACGATATTCCCGCCCCGCCGGGCAGCGGAGCGCGCTCCGATTGGTTTTGCATGGAGGACTACCATGCATTCTCCTCATCGAACCTCGTGGACTGGACGGACCACGGTGTCATCTGCAACCAAACCAACGTGCCCTGGTTGAACAACCGCCATAATTTTGACATGTGGGCGCCGGATTGCGTGTTCAAGAATGGCACGTATTATTTCTATTTCCCCGTCGGCCGGCGGATTGGAGTCGCCACCTCGGAAAAACCTTACGGCCCCTGGAAAGTCCTGGACCAACCAGTGACGGGCGCGGGTGGAATCGATCCCTGCGTGCTCCTCGACGATGATGGCAGCGCCTATTTGTTCACTGCGGCCGGCGCCATTTCCGTGTCCAAATTAAAAGCCAACATGGTGGAAACCGAAACCCAGCCGCAGCGAATTGCCAATCTCCCTCGGCCCGGCCTCATCGAAGGTCCGTTTGCGTTCAAACGAAACGGCATTTACTACCTCACTTATCCGCACGCCGTGACGGACGCAACGGGACATCAAGGATCAGAACGCCTCGAATATTCCATTTCGACCAATATCTTCGGGCCTTACACTTGGACGGGCGTCATCACGGATACCAATGCGAGCGGTTGTTGGACTGAGCACCACTCGATTGTGCAATACCAGGGGCAATGGTATCTCTTCTATCACGACAAACAATTGTCGCCAAACTTCGACAAGAATCGGTCGGTGCGAATTGATTATTTGCATTTCAATGACGACGGCACGATTCAGAAAGTCATTCCCACCTTGCGCGGCGTCGGGGTTGTCGACGCGAAAAGCAAAATCCAAATTGATCGTTACAGCGGTATCAGTCCGAAAGGGGCTTCCGTTTCGTATCTGAATCCGACGAATACGTTCGAAGGCTGGAAGACTTCATTCACCGGAACCAATGCCTGGGTCAGGTTCGACAAAGTCGACTTCGGGTTGGGCAAACTGAAATCAGTGAACGCCCGCGCAGTTTCCGCCCAAGGAGGGACAATTGAAATCCGCGTCGACAGCGCCACCGGTCCCCTACTGGCAAAGGTCAAGCTCAAGAAAGGTTCCAACTGGGCAGTAGTTAACTCAAAGGCATCCAAAGTCCCTGCGGGCGTCCACGATCTGATTGTGAACCAGGTCGGAAGCGCACCGGTCGATCTGGACTGGATCAGTTTCCAGTAACAATTACGGCGCCCTGAAGTTCCAGCGTGACTTGTCGCTCTTGGGATCGAACTTCGCGAGAGTCGGTGTGCTCCCACCGACCGCCGTCAGGACCAACCGTTCACTGGAACCAGGCACCGACTTCGGCATGACGCGATAAGTGCCATCGATCAATTGGTCGATCTGCCACAGTTGTTCCGGCGCTCCCGTGAACGTGGGCACGGTCACCAGCTCCGCACCTTCGGTCGCCGCCAACGCGCGCTCAGTCCCGGCAATCGTAATTTTAAAATATGGCGATCCGAGATAGCCGCCGGCGTTGGTCACGGTTGTAATCGCCCATTTTTGATGAGGCCGGAGCATAAAGTCTCCGATCCGGAGACCAATCTCGCCCGCCGGCCAGTTCGTGGAAACATTCGCAACATCCGGCAGCGGAATCGAAGTCACCGGCCCACTGGGAGCGCGCCCGCCGAAACCGCCCCCACGTCCGCCCATAGAAACACTGTCCACGGCGAGTTCGAGCGCAAAACCGCTCCGTTGAGATTGAATTTCATACGTCCCGTCCTTGAAGTTATCCCCGCCAACGGGCCACCCGTCTACCCAAAGCAGCGGTCGGATGTCCAGCACACTACGAGCGCTTTTGTCCAGGTCGGCCTCGTAATGACAGGAAAACTTCTCCATACCGTCGTCCAGAACCATTCGTCCGAAATGCCCCGGCCCAATGTGCCTCCCGCTCGCAGCCGCCACCATTTTGCCGCCGCCTTTCAGCATATCCACGCCCATATTATCCAGATAGGGTCCGGTCACTTCGCGCGATCGGCCCACGACGATGTTGTAGGTTGAATTGGCACCGCTGCAACAAGTGCCGTGATCACCCAGCAGGTAATACCAGCCGTCGCGATAAATCAGGTCCGTCGCTTCGTTGTCGATGGCGATATTCACAAACTGGTTACCCTCGATACGATGGCCCGTTTTGGGGTCGAGCTCGACCAACCGGATGAAACCAAAAAATGTTCCGTAAGTGAGCCACAGCCTGCCATTGGGATCCAAAAGGAACGATGGATCAATCGCATCGCAGTCCTCAGCGCCATCGGAAGTAGCAACAACCGTGTTGTCATTAAATCCGTAATCGGGCGAATTGGTGTTGAGCGATTTGGACCACATCACGCGCACGCCTCCGGCATGTCCTCCCCCCAACCCGCCGCCGGTCACCGCAATGGACATATAGTAACGGTCCCCAATGTGAATAATATCAGGAGCTGCACCACCTATCGGAAGCCGCGCTCCGCTGTGCCAGATCCAGCCGTCATCGGAAACCAATCCGCTGCCGCCCGTTCCGTAAGTATAATACTTCCCATCGCACGACAAAACCGTCGAAGGATCATGAATCCAAGGCTCGCCGTCCAAGGCCCGGGCCGCTTCCGGCTGGCAAAGTGAAAACAAGATGGAGACTGCGGACGCAATAAGAATCTGGGATTTCATGGAAAAGAAAATCAACGGGTTAATTGCCGGTGTTTTCGAGATTGATGGTGAGGTCCTTGACCGGATTGCCGTTCTCGTCAATAAAGCGCGCACAGAAATCGCTCATGCCGGGACCATTGATCACCGAACCGCAAACAACATTTCTGCCCTTGTGCAGCGTCAGGCGTTTGGAAACACCGTCATCCATCACCATGCGCCGGTCACTGAAAAGGTCCACCGCTTCGTGGCCATTGACCCACCACATGGATGCGGCATTGGACCCGACGGCCAGACGAACATTTTCCATCTCACGCGGACTGTCGACCACAGTCACCGCCCAAAACTGAACGCCATATACCTGTTTCTTCAGGTTGTCGGCAAAACGAAACAGTTTGAGGTTGTAGCCGGTGGAATCCAGAGCATGCCAAACGAGCTCATTGGTTCCCACCAACACCTTGTCCCCATCGTGCGGCACCCACGTAAACTGGCTGGGAAAATAATCGTTGGTGATGGTATTGCGGACGAAAGTCTCAGAAAAACCCGCATTGCTATTCCGAAACGGTTTTTTGATTGGTTCAAGGAGCAACCAACGCTGGAGAAACCCTTCGTTGCTGGGAGCCTTCGGCGTCACATTTACCGGCGTGAAGTAAGGAGTAAGACTAGGGCCCTCATTAGCAACGGCGACATTGCCGGTCCACAGCGCCAATACCGCAAGCGCGCCAAATGCCGCCTTCGCCAATTTGTGGGACGTGTTCATAAAGTTCTAGCTACAAAGCCAAAGATTTCCTTCGGACCCGAATATTAAGCGTCCACTTTTGCAGAATCGAAGGGCGAGGGCTATAGGACAAATGTCGTAAACACCAAATCAGGACGAGCGAATGAAAATCGAAACGAAAGGACCAGCTAATCATCACAACCACCCGTGCGGCAATGGAATCTTTGCCACATCCTTTTGCGTCTCGACAACGACACCAACTTAGACCGTTGTGACAAACGTCATATTGAACGAGTTCAGGAAAGTGATTGATTCCTTCCCTAATCAGTATCGATTAATCGCCTTAGCCACTTGAGGCGATGATTAAGGGATTCGCGGCAACACAACGGTACATTCTTAAGCATCATGGGGTCTGCAATGAACACCTCGGCGAAACTCTTTGTTGCAGCCATATGTCTGTCTGGTGTGGTATCCGGCCCGATTGGAATTCCGTTTGTTTGCCCGTATTGGCAACTCTGAACCAACTTATCAAGTTGGTTGCCGAGATTCTTATCAAATCTGTGTTGCTTGGAATACTCCTTTCCGTGAATCGCCCACGGGATGCTGTGTGTATAAACCGAAGGATAGAAACGACTGATGTCTGTGCGTAATAAATATCGACCTTGGGCGTAAACTCTGGCTCGCCTTTCCGATCGCTCATCCATCTTGTATTTTCGTCCAATTCCCCGTCTTGGATCAGTTATAACCGGGCTGCTGAGTGAGAAATCGGATGCGATAGTTCTCGGGATGGGCCGCGTGGCGATTCTGGCGAAGAACATTTCATGGAGGAGCTACGTCCCACTGCTGGGAAAGTCGCGTGACGCATGACACGGCTGACGTACTTTCCTTACTCTCGAGCAACCATTGTGTCGTAAAGACCGTAATGGTTTAGCCCCTCGTGACTCTCGATCCCCGTGTAACGAAGCGAAACGTCTTCATAACAGCGGAAACCAACGAAAAGGCGCGAAGCATTTCAGTGTGAAAATCGCGGTGAGTATCACGGGTATAGCTGCAGTCGGCGATTGGGCGATAGCGACCTGTGTCGACGGGCTGACAGTCGGGGCCACACCTCGGGGGATGTTGAAGAATTCAATGAGTCAGTTTTGGGAGCGGTGGCAGCATCGTTGGTGTGGCTATCTGAAAGTTGCGCACTTAATTGCGCGTAGACCAGTCCCCAACTTAATTCCTCGAGTACAGCTGTAATCACAAAATAAAGTTTGTAACCGCAGTTTGCGGGAAACCTCGAAAATAAAGAAGGCAATTTCGCCGTTTGAAAAATAAAGTTTGTTACCAAAGCGGCTGTTTTTTGTCCGCATGGAAAATAAAGTTTGTAACCGTTGATTCTGATTCTTCGCAGTCATACGGGCACCTCCGCTGATTCCGATTTCAACCAACCAAAGCCCTTGATCTTACCAGGCTTTCAGTCCTTAAAGATTTCCATACCTGGAATTAAATATTATTTATTGAGCATCCAGACCAACCCCTTATCGTAATGTTCTCGTTTTAGGAATTTACAATTCAGGAGGACTTTAGCATCCGAAACTGCTTCGACCAATGTGACGGCGAGATCCATCTCTGGCAGTTTCTCAACCGTCAAAGTCCCATAAGAGCCATCGATTTCACCTTTTCCGGGACCTCGAAATATAACCTCATCGGGGGTAGCCTCGACCATTTCACTGCCAGTTGAAACATTGCAGAAAGCAATCTACCACGCCGCGTGAGGCATCATCAAGATTAGGCAAATTGGTGGGACGCGAAATATCAATGGATTCTAACGCGCGGGCGTCTTCAACGAAACGGGTTCGGTGGGTCTGCCGTAAAAGAAAGCCCGCACACGAAAGTAACATTTTGTTTCGGAAGGCAGGCTGGTTTTTCTAAATGAGTTCGCGCCCGGCGGTAGCAACGCGCAGGCACTGAAATCCCCTTCGGGTTGCGCCGAGATTTCCAGCAGATAACCATCCTCGTCGGATGCATGATTCTTCCAGTGCAGATCAACACTGGTTGGCGACGAAAGCGAGGCCGTCAAATCCGACGGCGTCGCATCAGCAAAGGTTTCTCGATCCCGAAGAGAACACCTGGGTTCATTGCCACTGACAGAAACGGAATTTGTTTCCCGTATCGGGCCGTCCGAAAGCATCGGCGCGTTGTTTGTATTGATGCCGGTAGTTATGGCGATGGGTTTCGTCGGCCGGCCGAAAAAAGGTTGGATATGGTAAATTAATTTTGTTTGCGGAGCTAAATCCGGATGCAAAAAGGACGTGACCTCCGCGTCCGAGCCAAACGCTTGCAGTTTGATATAATCGTAACCTGGCTGCGTGTATTCCACCCAATTACCACCGTCGACAGTAGCGTTGTTCTTCCAATTCAGCAGCACATTGTTGCCGTTCGTGAATACAGCGGTGAGGTTGCTCGGCGACGCAAACGCATCTTTGTCTTTGGCCGGAGTGTCATGGTTTGAACCGGAACACCCGGCCATGAAGAAAATTAAAAGAGCGAAGAGTCGCGATGGATTGTGATTCGCAAAAAGTTTCACGAAGGAATGCAAAATAGAAGGAGCCATCGTTGCAAGTAAGCTGTGAAAAAGCGCCGCTGCCGATTGAGCAACGGCGCCTGAGGTTTCGGCAATTATTACTGCTTTATCAACTGCCACTTTTGGTTGCTGCCGCTGTTGGAGCCCCATTGATCCATTTGTGTGCTGGTCGAAGTACTGGAGCCCGGGTCTTCCAGCACGAGGCCGCTGTTTCTGTTGACGAACGTGTAGCTGCCGTCGCTGTTTTGTTGCGGCAACCATTGATCATCGCCCGAGGTGCCGAAGTCCCATTGAACGATCCCCGCGCCTTGCGAGGTTGAGGCGCCCTGCACCACCGCGTCTTTACCGCTCTTGACGCTATTGATTTGGTAATAGCCGCCGCTGGTGGGGATGAAGGTCCAGCGCAAATTATCACTGCTGACGGAAGACCATTGAGTGACTTTGGAGCCGTTGGTCACGGAACCCTGGTTGTTCAAGACGAGACCGCTGGCTTCGTTTTGAAGTTGATATTCAGCTGATGTGTCAATGCCACCGTTGGAATTTCCGCCTTTGAAGAAGCTGGCGCCGCGCCAATAATCGCCGACATACGAGGTGGCGCTGGGCGTGTCATAAACGCCGTATTTGAAATAATGATTCGTGTAGCCATCGTCGTTAAATGTGGCGACTTTAGAGCCATTGATCCACACCTCGATAGTGCCGGTGCCGCCGCTGACCGGATAATGAATGACATTGACGCGCGTATAAACGCCCCAGCAACCGGTCGCGAGGATGGTGTCGTTGTAATGACGCAACGTGCCGTTGCCTGAACGCATTTGCAATTGGAGGGAAGTCGCTTGGGTCGTGCCACCAAAAATTTGGAAACACGTGTAACTCGAGGTGCCGCTTTCAGGATTTAAATCGCCCTGAAACTGTTGGCTGCCGGTCTGGTAATCGTTTACCACCCGCATTTCACTTCGCGGGCCGCTGTCATTTCCCGGAAATTCGTCCGTGTCCGTGGTGTAGGTCCAGAAATGCTCCACGTTGCCCGAAATGGAGTAACGCTGGCTTTGAGACATGCCGCTGTTGTATTGCTTGGACGGAGTATACTGCGTCCAACCGCTGCCGATTTGTGCCTGCGCTATTCCCCCCCCAAGAAACATGGCGGCGCCTGCGCTGCACATTACAACAGTCCTAAACGGAGATTTGGTTTGTGTCATGGGTTTCATTGTGTTTTGTGTTTTTTTGTTTTGGTTTTTTACCGTGACTATCCACCGAGCGTTGGATCAGTCATTGATTTGCTGATTCAGCAAATTTCATTTTGGATTACAGCCGCTGTTGGCACCCCATTTGATCCATGAGTTTTTGGAACAGTCCATTCATGCCCTCGCCGGATGTCTGCTCGATGAAGGTGCTGTTTGGAGTCGTGTAAAGCAGGCGCTGCGCGCCCTGGCTGGCAAATAATTCGGTCGTTGCACCAAAGAGTGCAACCGCGCAAACGACCGCTGGTGTGAGACGCATTGTTTCCACAGACGCTCGTTTCAAAAGCCCAGCGCCGGCCTACCGTACTGGCCCGGCACACGCGTATCGCATCGCCAGATCAATACCCCTGGCGAAATTGTAGAAAACCCGAATTGCCCGGGAATATATTCCTTCGGCCAAAGTGAGCGTCGCCCCGTGCGACACCCGCCCAAAAACAGACGCCGCCGGGCAACCCCTATTTCTGCCCGGCGGTCAAGCCGTGAAGGTAGATTAGGGAACAGCCTTCACGTCAATGAACTGGCGCGCCGAACCCGGAGCGATGGCGTTCGTGTAATCAAACGTTCCATCGAAGTTGAATGGGTTGGTGGATACCGGGGTCCAGTTGGTCAGGGGCAAAGCGATATTCGTCGAACTCAACACGACGTAATGGAAGTTGGTGTTCGGCACGTTGTTGTTTGTGCCGTGCACGATTAAGTTCCCGTTGGAGAACGAGACTTTTGTAATGTTTGCGTTCGTGGTCGGGCCGGCAGCCGTGCCGGTTACCGAGATGCTTCCGTTCACACCGAGATTGACGGTGTTCCAGGAGAGACCTGCGCTCAGAGTGGGCAGGTTCGTCTGGGCGAAGGCACCCGTGAACGCCAGGGCGTTGAATAGTTTAAAGGTCTGGCCGCTGATCGGCGGATTCAAAATGCTCACAGTCAGCGTCCCGCCGTTCGTGATCGTCTGCGCGACACTGAGCAGGTCATTCGTGGCTGCGTTTCCGTCGACCTTCATCACTGTGGTTCCAGCCAACGAGGCATTGGTGGACACCGTGAGCGTGCCGGTTCCCGTACCGCCGGGAGCGATCGTCGCACCGGCATCTTCAATAAGAGTTCCGAGGACAGCACCAGCACCTTTCAAAGTTTGGCCAGCGACCAACTCCAGCGTGCCGTCGGTTCGTGCGGAAACACTCAACCGGCCTCCGGCTGCGAGGGTAATCAGAGGAGTGTTCGTGATAGAACCCAGATCGTCCAATGCCAGTGTTCCGGCATTGACGATGGTATTGCCGGTGTAGGTGTTGAAGTTTTCGATGAGGGTTGTGCCGGGGCCGGTGTTGAGTAGATTGCCAGGACCGGTGATCACGCTCTGCAACACCAGGGTGCTTCCGCTAATGTTCGTGATGATGCCGGTTCCAGGCGCGGTGTTGGCGGAGTTATTAGTAAGGATGACTGTTCCTGTGTTGGTGGAGAAACCGCCGCCACTCCAGAAGATGCCGCCGTCGTTGAGCACGATATTTTTCGCAATGGGAGCCGTAATGGAAACTTCCTCAAAGTTCGCGTTGCTGGAAACTGTGATCGTTCCGTTCTGATCGCCGAATTGGAAACTGGGCTGCGGAGTTGAGCCCTGAATGGCGACGCTGCCTTGCAGAATGTTCAGATTTTCGATGTTCGGATCACTGGTATCCGTGCCCAAAATCAGGAATTGGTTTGGCCCGGTCTTGGTAATGTTCACCGGCAAGCCTGCCGTATTCATGGTGGCGTGGCCAGTGGTCTGGTTCGCGACTCGCCAATCATTGGTGCCGCCAAAGGTTGTGTCACCAGTGAGGGTCACCAATTGCAAAGTGGCTCCGCCGGGGCTTCGGTTGACCACAACGCCATTGCCGCCAACACCGGCTCCCGAAAGGAACGCATGTTGATTTTGCACCACCGTGCCGTTGAGATCGAGGGTGCCGGTGTTGCTGACCGTGATCGTGGTCGCGGCGACCGCCGGTCCCAGAGCGGTTCCGCTGCCAAGCACCAGCGTGCCGTTGACAACTACAGTGCCGCCGGTGAATCCGTTGGTGGTGCTGATGGTTAGCGTTCCGCTACCGTCCTTGGTCAGGGTGGCAGGACCAGTAATCGTTCCGCCGCCGCTGATGGTATAATTATATGCGCCCGTGTTGGTGATGGTAAGTGGCGCAACCACATCGCCCGCCGCAATGGTAAGGTTGGTCTGCGCGCCGGCCACGGAATCATCGAACAGCACGCTGTCGCCGCCGCCGAAGAAATCGGTGTGAGCGGTGTCGATGTTAAACCAATTGCTGGTCCCGGTGTCCCAGATGCCGCTGGTGGTGGAGTTCCATTTGAGATTGGCTCCGGTGCTGCCAGTGATGTCCACGAAAACGGTTCCCGGGGAACTCGTATCAATGGAAGCGGTGTAGTGAGTGCCGCCGACTGTCGGACTAAAGCTGCCGGTCAACGTTCCCAAATAAGAAATCACGGGATAGTTCAGACCGGGCGTCGGGAATCCGCGGATATCGATCCCGAGCGTGTTATTGTTCAGCGTGAGATTGCCGTTGACCTGGAGCAGGTCATTGACGGCAGTGCCTTGAGTGGAATCACTGGCGTTCAAGTCGAATTTCAACGATGCGCCGCTCGACACAGTGACATTGCTGACACTCAAAGTTCCAACCGCGCTGATGTCGCCAGGGTTGATTTGACCGGCGGCGGTAACTGAGCCGAAAGATAGTTCCATTTCCGCCGAGAGTGGAGCCCGCCGCATTATTGACTGAACCACCACCAAGCAGGCCGCCGTCCACCAACAGAGTTCCGCTGCTCACAGTGGTCAGGCCCGCATAAGTATTGGAGGCGCTCAACGAGACAACTCCGCTGCCGTTCTGAACCAGGTTGCCCGAACCCGAGACAATACCGAACAACGAAGCATTGGCGCTGAGGTTGAACACGAGGCTGCCGTTGTCCGTGACGGCGTCGCTGGAAGGAATATTACCGTTGGGACCGCCATTGCCAAATTGCAAGGTGCCACCGTTAATCACGATGCTGCCGGAGAATTGATTTGCCCCGTTGTTGGCCACTACGAGCGTGCTGGAGCCGGATTTTGTCAGGCCACCACTTCCCACCAGGGCACCTGGGCCAGTGAATGTATAGGCGTTGGCATTATTGCTCACCGTCACGCTGCCGGGCGAGAGGCTTTGTATGAGAGCAACATTCGTTACCGTGGTCGTGTCATCAAACAGAACCAACGTGTTGTTCGAATACACCACCGACGACCCGGCGACCTTCCAATTCACGTTGGTCAAATCCCAGTTGTTGTTGGCTGCACCCGTCCACTGGAACAGTGTATTCGCAATCGGCCCGTTGGTGAGCACAAGGTCAATCGAATTGCCGGCAACGTTGTTGGAGATATACCCCTGGAACGCCGGCGAACCGCTCTGCAGTGTGCCCAGCGTAAAATTGAATGTCCCCGGGAAGCTGGAATAACCGATCAACGGGAATTGTTTGGGATAAGAAGTGATTAGCGGCAGTGCACCGATGTTGACGGTGACGACTCCGGTGACATTCAGGTTCGTGGTGTTGACCTCCGGGACCGCGCCGACGACGGAGAGCTGCAGCGTGGCATCGCCCAAGCTGGCGAGGTTGAGGGCGCCGAACGGAGTTGAGGGAGTGCCGGCCGTATTGGTGACGATCAGCGTGCCGGAATTGAGGTTAATCGTCGCGTTTCCGTTACCAACGACGATATTGTTCGCCGCAACAGTTCCGCCATTGATGTTCAGTGTGGCGGTGGAACTTCCCGAACCGCCTTTGAACGCCATCACCAGGTTATTATTAACAATGAGGGTGGCTGCTCCGTTTACAGCGTTGCTATTGACGTTCACTGTTCCGGTTGCGGCGGGCGGACCGCCGGACCCGGGCGCTTGCGCCCACGCGTTGGTCAGATTGTCCACGTTGATCACGCCGGCTTCCAAGGTCAGTGTTGCAATCGCCGTTGGAGACCCGGGACTGGATGCCGAGGGTTTGGCTAAATAAATGGAAGCAACGCGGGCATCCACGATACCGCCGGTGAAATCAATCGTGCCGCGCGGACCAGTGCTGCTGCCGGTATTGGCCAGACCGTCCGCGAGCGACCAGGTGCTGACGGGGCTCACGCCGTCGTGGCCGCGAAAATAAGCAACTGGGCTGTTGGCGGCGGTAAACACAGGGTTGAACCGAATCATGCTGCTGCCGCCTTGTTTATCCGTGCCAACGGAAAGACTATCCGCGAAAATGACGTTTGTGAGACCGAGATTCAACGTGCTGGAATTGCCGGTGTTTTGAGAATTATGGCCTATGTCTATCTGTGGAGAAGCGCCAGTCAGGGTGACGAAGTTCGTCCTGGCGAGGGATAAAGTGCCGGAGTCACGGGGAAAGGCACTGGAAGTTCCGACGCCCGCCATCAGTTTTGCGCCGGTGAAAGTGAAAGTATCGAGCCCGCTCAGGTCCAACGTTTGCGGCCCGGTCGTGCTGCTGCCAAAGATACCGGCGAACACATTTGCGGTAGTGCCATTGACCACCAGCGCGGCTCCGTTTGAGCCGGAAATAGTGCTCACGGGTAACATGCCAGTGATGCCTGCTGCGTTCGTGGCCTGCAGGCCGCCGTTGACGTGCAAAGTGACTCCATCCGCGATCAGGATGTTTTGTTGCGTGGCGCGATTTGTGAAAATGAGCGTCCCAATCGTGCCCCCAAAGCCACTGTCCAACACGCTATTGATGGTAGGGTCGCCGAGCGTCACGCCTGATGTGTCGTCAAATACCGTGAGACCGGTCGGAGCGCCGTTGGGTGTCCAGTTGGCTGCAGTGGACCAATTCGTGTTCGCGGCGACATTATTCAACGCGCTCCAAACGCTTTGCCCGTGCGCCAATTGCGTGGCGGCACAGGTGATGATTCCAAGAACGAACAGTTGAATTGTTTTCACAGGAGGGTGCAAGGGTGTCTTCATCAAGTTTATGCATTCATTCTAGATTTGCCCTCCCGAGTGTCATGTCGCCTGACGAGGCGACACGACAGAAGCTCAATGAATTAAAGCGCTTGAAGAAGTGTTGGAGCAACCAGCCCGAATTGCGGAACGTCCGTCTTAATTACTTCGCAGATTGTCCGGTGGTACTTGGCCACCGCCTGCGCGTGGGAATGGACGTGAAGCTTTTCGTAGATGCGGCGAATATATGTGTGGACCGTATGCGGACTGATTTTAAGACGGTCCGCTATCTGTTTTTCCGGATGCCCGTGAGAAAGAAGATCCAGCACTTGCCGTTCGCGTTCGGATAATTCGCCGTTGTCCAAAGCCGGAATTGGCGGTGTTTGAAAAGCTTGCGCCACTAATCGCGCAATGCCGCTGCTGATAGGTGAACCGCCTGCCTGCACCAGTCCCAACGCGGCGAGCAATTCGTTCCGCGAAGTCCGCTTGAGCAAGTAACCGATGGCTCCCGCGGCCAGGGCTTGAAAAATGGATTTTGTGTCCGTGTACACCGTGAGCATCAAAAATTGCGTGTTCGGCATCTCCGGTTTGAGGCGGCGAACACATTCGATGCCTTGCATTCCGGGCATGTTGATATCCATCAAGACGATTTTTGGCGCCACTGCGGGCAGTTCCTTCAACGCCGCAAGTCCGTCTGCGTGGACACTGGCACAGCGAAATTGCGTCGTCGTGTTCAACCACTCCGCCAGCAACTGCCGGGCTTCGATGTCATCTTCAACAATGGATACATCCGTGGTCACTTCCCCCACGTTAATGGAAGGCAGGGGCGACGCAAACGTCGCCTGTTCAGGCGACGAGGCCAGCGGGTTGCGTCGGTACCTTCTTCACATTTTCAATTCCAGTTCGAAGGCTACCCGTGTGCCACGGCCCGGTTGACTTTCGATGATGCATCGCCCGTGCAACTCCTCGAGCCGGCGACGCATGTTGATCAATCCATTGCCTTGCCGTCCGGAACCCGGTTCGAATCCGCTGCCATTGTCCTCCACTGATAATACAAAACCCCCGTCCCGGACTTGGATTATCACCACTACCTCGGTGGCTTTTGAATGTTTAACCACATTGTTCAGCGCTTCTTTGAACGCGAGGAAGAGATTGTGCCGGACTTCCGAGGAAATGTTCCAGCGCGGCAGTGCGAGCGGAATATCAAGCCGGAAGAGCAATCCCGCCGGTGTCAAAAATTCCTGCACGAATTCCGCAAAATAAGCGGCCAGGCTTTCCAGTGTGTCATTGGACGGATTGATGGCCCACACGATTTCATCCATCGTGTCCGTCATGGAACGGGCGGTATCGTAGATGCGGGACAATTCGCCTGTCGGCTGTTTCGCCGGTTCCGCTTTGTTCATGGCTGACTGGCTCAACATGGCGATGCGCGTAAGACTCGCTCCCAGATCATCATGGATATCCTTGGCGATGCGCGCCCGCTCACGTTCCACAGCCCGCTCGCGTTCAAGTTGGGCAAACTGGTGCCGCAACCGCCTTTTTTCGAAGTAACGGACGCTTCCAGCCACCAATCCCAATGATAGAATAACAACCACCGCCAGAAACCACCCGGTCTGCCAGAAGTAAGGCAGCACAGTAAACTTCAGTGCCGGCTTGGCAGCGTTCCAAATCCCTTCCGCCGTCCGGACTTGCAATTCAAATTGGTACCTGCCGGCGGATAATCGCGAATAACGCGCGCTCCGCTCCGTTCCAGTCGTTAACCAGTCCCGGTCCAGATCCGTGAGCCGATAACGAAACTGAATGTTCTCCAGACTGGAAAAACTCAAGGTCGTGAATTCAATTTCCAATCGCCGATTGTCTGGAGGGAGACGCAGTTCGCTGGGCGGTTTTCGCAAATCAATCGTCTCATTCCCCTGCTTTTCCCATGTTGGGAGAATGTTTTTGTATTCCGCAAGCACGCGCCCATCCAAAATGACTTTCTCGATCAGCACCTGAGGTTCGGCGCCTGTCACTCTTCCGAGATGCGGATCCATCACCGCCAACCCGGAATGAGTCAGCATCCAGAGCCGCCCATCACCGCTCTGGGCCACCTCGGGAGAACGGCCATAAACGGCCTGAAGATTGGCCACGCCTTCGTCCCTTCCAAAAACGACGGAGTTGACCTTGTCTCCGCGCCCATCCAATACCGCTTCCAGCTCTTCCCGGCGCACTTTAAAAATGCCTCTGTCCGACCCGAGCCACACCCAGCCAAGGTCATCTGTAATAATTTGCGAAATATAATCGTCGTAAAGCCCTTGCTCTGTGCCCACGCGTGCATAATGGCCGTCTTTCACGCGCCCCACTCCGGCGCCCGCGTGGCCAATCCAAATGCTTCCATCGCTCGCACCCATCAGGCAGCGAATCGAAGAATCCGTTCCCAAATTCGGAAAGGAAATCTGTTTCGCTTCATTATCTTTCACCTCCAATAAAATTCCCCGCGATGAGCCGGCCCAAATATTCCCTTTGGTGTCCTCTGCTATCGCCCGGATAGAATGTGCTCCCGAGGGAACCGAAATGGACTTCGCGGTATCTTCATGCAGATACTCCAGAAAATTCAATCCGCCCACCCACAAATCACCCTCGGAACTGCAGACCATCGCCTGAATTGAATTCGGCGCTTCGGGCGCCTCCGTGACAGTCCCGTTCGACCAGCGATACAGATTGCGATTGCGTGAACCGATCCAGAGCGTTCCCTTGCGGTCGGCAGTGGCGCACACAAGGAATTCTCTGGCCCAGCTTTTGTTCCTGACAATTTCCCAGTCATCCCCCGAGTTGCGCGCGAGCAATCCGTTTTCCGTCACCGCCCAAAGATTTCCTTTGTCGTCGGCACAAATCGAAGCCGCCATGTCAACGGATGGTCCATCTTCAATCCCGGTCAGCTTGATAATGCTCCGGCAAACCTGGTACAAACCTCCGCCTTGCGTTCCCACCCAGAGGTTCCGTTCGCTGTCCTCCGTCAAATCTTCAATTTGCGGATGCAAGACGGCGGCCCGTTCAAACTTTGATCCATCGTAATGGAATAGCTCGCCGGAGGTTGTGCCTATCCAAACGCCCCCAGCGGCATCTTCACGCATCGCAGACACGGCATCGTCCGGCTGTCCCGTCTTGAATCCACCGCAGTCCGTCTGCTGCCCAGAACTGTCGCAATACACCAAATGCAAACGAGCCTCTGCCATCCAGACACCGCCTTTTCCAGCCGCTGATAGGCAATTAATGTGGGCGTTCCCCTGAACCTTTGGCAAAAACTTGCCGTCCTCATGAACCCAAACATTACTTCCTGCGGCCCACCACAAACGTCCGCTCTTATCGCATGTCATGGAACTGAATCCATCCGCCGGCAATCCCTCCAGCGCTGGCGTGGTGGCCTTTCCATCCTTAATCTGTCGAAACTCGCTGCCCAAATAAACCACCCAAAGCGTCCCGTCACCTTCCTCTGCCAGCGCCCTGATTTGACCGTCCCACAAGCCGTCCTTTTGCGTGAAGACTTTGGTCGCATCACCGTCCAGATACACAACACCGCCGCGATCCATGCCAACCCACACTCCTCCACCATGACCGCGCAACAACGCGAACACACCGCGATTGCCTTGATAGGCCGAATTTGTAAAAGCGTATCTTCGAAATCGATTGCCGTCGAAGGACACCAGCCCGACGGACGTTCCAAGCCAGAGATACCCGTCGGATGTTTGCGCTACTGTGAAAATCGTATTGTTGGGAAGTCCTTTGTCAGACTGCCAATTGCGCGCAAACCACAATGGATGGGTTGAAGCTGTCGCCGGGAAAGAGGCAAAAAATAAAACCACGATCAGGAAATTGCCAAAAACACGCTTCACTAACTTAGGCAACATTGGTTTCACTACTGGTGTGGTCCCAACTTAATTATGAGACCAGATTTTAGGAAAAGTGGGTGACACATTTTCGGTTTTGTTTTGGCGAATGGCGATCAGGCCCTGGCGGCGTAGCCAGGATTCCACAGTGACCCGCCACAGAGTGGCGGGTTTGGGTTGATGTCCATCGGCCGTTTTTTCGATCATTGCTCCGAACTCGTGGAGCAGCAAACGAAAAATGGTTTTGCGTTGGCGTTTGGTCCAGCGCAGATATTGGGCGTCGTCGTGAAAGACGACGCAGGCGGTGCGGCCCTTGAGGCAGCGCCGCGGGTGGTGATTGAGTTCGTGGGCGACGACTTCAGCGAGCAAGCCAAGTTCAGATGATTTCCGGGACTGGCGCAAGGCCAGGGCGGCTTTAAAGTCGCGGATACTTTTTTCCATGCCGCCGTTGTAGCGGGGAAAGTGCGGTGGATTATTCAAGGGCAACACGCCGAAGCGGGCAAGCACCTCATCGACCTGTTGGTGATTGAAGGGTGAACCATTATCGCGTTTCAGGAACAACGGTGCTCCGTGTTGGCGGAACAGGTTTTCCAGATGGAGGGCGATTTGGCGGCCGTCGAGCCGGTGCAGCAGCAGCGGCTGAAAGCGATAGCGCGAGGCCAGATCTTCCACAGGGATGATTTGGTCATCGCCATATTGGGTGGCATCACACGACCAGGCTAATCCAGGCCGGAGCCAGTCAATGCGTTTCATGGCATGGAGTTGATCCTGACGACGATCCTGCACCAACCCGGCGAACTGACGACGAGAGATGGCCTGGGCGAACCGTTGATACAGTTCGCCCGTGCCTTGCGTGCGCACCCGGCCGTGGTTCAGTTGCCGCAGGAGCGGATAAAACTCCGCCCAGTTCAACGGCACTGACTTTTTAGGGCCGGGACATTGCCACAAGGGCAAGCCGGTCCGTTGCCGGTGGCGCCAGCGCATGACGCTGGAGTAAGGCACCAAGCCGCAAAGTCGGCGCCACGAAAAATGAGTTTCCTTTTTCGTGCGCTCGAGTTGATGCAGGAGGTCGCGGATCATTTTGGGTTTTTTTTACTGGGCTTCAGATCGCTCTGTTCCCATTGGTTTAACAACTGGCACAGGTGTTCCTTCTGTTGGTAATCCTGCACCTGTTGTTCGAGTTGTGCCACCCGGCATTGGAGTTGTTCTTTCTCCGGGTTCGTCGGGATTTTGGGCCGGCCCGTTGGCTGATCCTCCAGCGAGGAGAGCAGCGCTTGCAGGGCTCGTTGTTCCCACTGGTAATATTGCTGGCGGCTGATGCCCAGCTCCTGGGCTGCCGCCGTGGCTGTCATCTGGCCGGAGCGGACTTTGAAGATGACCTCCGCCCGCTGTCTGGCTTTGGCATTCATCTACTCCGTTTTTGCCGGAAGTGAGGGCGGGCTGGCAAGCTTGTTTATCTGTTCCAAGCGGTTGGTTAGTTTTTGCGCCGTCGCTGAACGTTGCCGGTTCTGGAGCAAGGCCTGGAGCCGTGGGCTCAAGGCTTCGCCCTTGGTCAGGTTGACCCGGCTCTCCAGAGCCTGGAGCATTCCTTCCATCGCCCGGCGTTGCCAGTGGTTGAAGGTGATCCAGTTGATGTTGAGCTGCCGGCAGACCTCCGCCGGCTTGCAGCGTTCCGTCCACACCGCCAGCACTGCCTGGACCTTGTCCTGTGCGCTGTGGTTCGCCGTGTTGCTGCCCTTCTTTTTGCGTTCCGTCTTTTCGTTGGGAGTCTTGGTTGAGGTCATAGACAAGTTCTTGTTCCTGGTTTTGCTGATCGCTGACGCTGAGTTTGAGTTTGCCTTTTTCGGCGCGGAGCACGACGGACTGGCCGTCCATGCGGCCAACCATATAGAAGGGTGCCTGCGGTTTGCCGCGTAGCGCCAGTTCCAGCAGGTTCTCCTGAATGCCCGCTTCAATGGTCTTACGCAGTTCACTCTGGATCTCGAAGAAGCGGTCCGCTGGACATAGCCCCTCGATCCCCTGGTTGGGACGCTTGTGGTTGTAATGTTTGATCCAGAGTTTGATCCGCTCGCGCGCCGTCTCGAAGCTGTCGAACTGGGCACGCACCAGGAAGTCCTGCCAGATCGTGGACCAGAAGCGTTCGACTTTGCCGAGTGTCATCGGATGTTGCGGCCGGGATTTAAAGTGAGCCACATGATCCTTTTTCAGCTCCGCTTCGAAGCGGCTGGTGCCACGCCAACTGGTGTATTGCCGCCCGTTGTCGGTCAGCATCTCCCTGGGTGGCTGATACTCGCCTACCGCCACCCGGTAGACTTCAATCACGGCATTGGCCGTGGGACTGCGGAACAAGTCGGCCCCCACGATGAAGCGCGAGTAATCATCCATGAAGGCGATGAGATACGCATAACGGCCACCCAGCCGGAAGGTGAAGATGTCCGTCTGCCACATCTGGTTGGGTGTGGCCCGTTCGAAGAACCGGGGCCGCGTAATGTTCCGTTGTTTGGGCGGCTTGGAGGGCGGCATCAACTCGGCTTCGTGCAAATGCCGGCGCACCGTCTCCGGGCTGGCCGGTAAAAAGAAGCACCGGCGCAATAGCTGACTGATCCGCTTGATGCCGAAGCCGGGATTTTGCTGCTTCAACTCGACGATCTTCTCCGTGATCGGCGCGGGTAACTTGGGGGCGCGCTTACTGCTTTCAGTCTTTTGCAGACCTACCTCTCCGAACTTCTGATACCGATGGATCCAATTATGCAGACAGCTGACGGCCATACCCATCTCGCCGCAGACGTCCTGCACGCTGAACCCTTCCTCGAGCCGCAGCCGGACGGCTTTCAGTTTTTCGTCCGGCGTATAACGGCGCGATTTTTTCGCGCCGCCAGCCCCCCTCGGGGGGCTGTTCCTCTTCTTCTCTACTACGGTCTTCTCTTTCATGTTAACACTCCCTCTATCATTGGAGTGTCAACCACTTTATCCCCTAAGCCAGTCTCACGATCTGGTTGTTAGGACAGCCGCATCCGCGAACCCAAAGAAGTCAACACGCTCCTCATCGACCGCGAATTTCAGGTGCTGAACAAAGCCTCGGAGTTCCGTTCAATTTTGCTTTCAGGTGCCGGGCAGCGTAACAACGGCCTAGGCATTGTGGCCCTGAACGATGGTGAACGGTTTTCTGATTTCCGGGACACTTTAAAGAATCTCCTGAACCTTGCCAACATCACCCAGACTCAGATGCGCGAACGACTCTTGATGTTGGCGGGATTGCCGACCGATCACATCGCCATCAATGCTCATCGCATTTTAGGTGAGGACTACGAACAACTCAGCCGGGAACGCATCGAGTTCAAACAGTTCAAGTCTCATCAAAACGAAGTGCAGCATATTATCCAATTGTTCAACGATCGGCGGGTGCTTTGGGGACAATTGAATTATCGCTGGCAGGATCTGAAAGCGCGCAAACAGAAATTTGACGAGGCTCATACGAAGCAAATCGAAGGCTTGGATGGTCAAATCAGTTCGATAAGCGAAACGTTTAAAACGACCAAAGGCGCTCTTGAATTGAAACGTGGAGAAGAAAAAAATCTCATCGGTCAGAAATCTCCGGTTGAATCTAAAATCAAGGAACTTGAGGTAAGCAAAAAAGCCTATGGCGCTTTTGCTGAGCAATTGGAAGATCTGGCTCTGGCAAATCTTGAACGCCAGTTGAACGACTTGATCAATCGCCAAAAGGAAGCTTCAACCGAGACCGTCGAGTCTGTTCGTGATCAGCTCTCAACAGCGGAGATCCGGGCGAAGGCAACCACCAAATCAATTCAGCATTTCAGCCGGTTGGTTGTAACAGCCATGCGCGAGCAACACTTCACTGAAGATGAAATCTCACGCCTGTTCGGCATCTTAAACCCCGACTTGCTCGGCCTGGTGGTGGGACGAGGCGGCATTACCCTGTCGAATTCCAAGGAGGTGATTGCGCGATTGCGAGACCTCGTATCGCGAATTAACGACGGTGTTTATCAAGACGGTTCCATGACGATCAAACTTGGCCCACCGACAGGTGTGCTCTCCAAGTTCCAAAATGTCGATGCTTTGGAAAAACAACTGGAGCGCGATAGCAATGAAGTAAAACGACTCGCCGCCTTGTTGGAAGCAGTGACGAAACGTGACGAAACAGCCGCGAGTATCGAATCACTGAAAACGCAAAAGCAAGCACAGGCCAACAAGCTGGCGGCTTACCGACTGTTCCTGTTGAATCTGGCGAAAGAAAATGAATGGCGAGATGCGGTTAAAACCTTTGATGGTCTGATTATCTGGCTCTGTCAGAATCACGCGAAAATGATCGACGACGATGAAGTCAAATGGACAATTTCTGAATTGAGGGCCATCAAGCAGGCCCACGAAAGAGACGTACACACACGGATTGGCTTACCCCCACAAACCGCGACCCACGGCAAAGAAAATGTGTCCACGCCACGCGAGTTTGCTTTTGCATTCGTCCGTGAATTGATTCCTGCGTATCGAGCGATACTTGAACCCATGCTTCGATTTCACGAATTGAAGGGAAATGCAGAATTGGGCCTATTGATGTGCGGTGTCCCGCTAGAGCCCTCATGGACAAAGAATCGTCAGACACCGTGGACAGTGTTCGTCAGAGCCGAATGGCTGCGCTGGATTCTGAGCGGGCAATCCGCAGGTTTCCCTCTCGCTCAAGAAATCCCTCCTAAGCAGATATACGGGCAAATTCCCGGATGGCCTGACACCTTTCTTGAGTTTTTGCAGGCGATGGTACAAACCAACACGACCTTCCAATGGCGACGAAGCGCAAAGGGGTTTTTAATTTTGGCTCAATAGGGAACGTCTCCTGCGCAACCCGTCCGGGAAGGTTGAAATCGAACCGCCATGTTCTCTTAGCGTGCCGGAGATGGTCACTTCGCGGCGCGAGCAGTTTCCAACTTTATTGTTGATCGCCGAAACAACCACAGGCGATTTTCCGAGGAAATATTGAAATCTCAGTTTCCATCATTATTATTCGCTTACATTTAATTCCGCGATTAAAAATACGGTTACAAACTTTATTTGTTGGTTACAAACTATATTTTGCGGTTACAAACTTTATTTTTCAACCACAACAGCAGCTTTGTTTCCGGATAAACCTATTCCACCGTCACGCTCTTCGCCAGGTTGCGCGGTTTGTCCACGTCGCAACCGCGCGCGACCGCGATGTAATACGCGAACAGTTGCAGCGGAATGCTCGCCAGCAAGGGATACACCGGTTCAGCCGCGGTTTTCGGCAGGTAAATCACATCATCCGCCACGTTTTTGATTTGTTCGTCGCCTTCGGTGGCCACGGCGATGATCGGTCCTTTGCGCGCGCGAATCATAGCGAGGTTCGCCATGGTTTTGTCATACATCGAATCCTGCGGTACCAGAAACACAGTCGGCGTATTGGCGTCGATCAACGCAATCGGCCCGTGTTTCATTTCCGCCGCTGAATAACCTTCGGCGTGGATGTAGGAAATTTCCTTGAGCTTGAGCGCGCCTTCCAATGCGATGGGAAACGTATATCCGCGGCCCAGGAAGAAAAAGTCGTCGGCCTTCGCATACTTCAGCGCTAATTCCTTCAGCTTGCTGCTCTGCGCGAGGATCGCTTCGATCTGCTTCGGCGCGGCTTCGAGCGCGCGCAGGATTTCCAGCGCGCGATTCGATGACAACATCCGCATGCGGCCCAGGTGAACCGCCAGCAATGACAAAATGGTGATCGTGGACACGAACGCCTTTGTCGACGCCACGCCAATTTCCGGCCCGGCGTGCATGTAGATGCCGCCCGTCGCTTCACGCGCAATCGTGCTGCCGACTACGTTGATGATCGCCAGCGCCGGATGCCCGCGCCGCTTGGCTTCGCGCAACGCCGCCAGCGTATCCGCGGTCTCGCCTGATTGTGAAATCACGAGGAGCACCGTCCCCTGCTCCAACGGCGCGTTGCGATAACAAAATTCGTGCGCGAACTCCACTTCCACCGGCAGGTGCGCCATTTCCTCGATCAAATATTCACCGACCAGCGCGGCGTGCCAGCTCGTGCCGCTCGCCGCGATCACGATGCGGTTAATCGAGCGCAATTCCGCCGGCGTCATGTTCAGTCCGCCGAATTTCGCCGTCGCGCCCTCAAAATCAATGCGGCCGCGCAACGCATTTTCCACCGTGCGCGGCTGCTCATAAATTTCCTTGAGCATGTAATGCGCGTATTCCCCGCGCTCCGCATCCTGCGACTGAAACTCCAGCTTGCTGATCTGCACGTTGGCAGTGTCCGCGCCGAGATTTTGCACGTCGAATCGCTCGGGCGTGATGGTCGCCACATCGTAATCGTTCAGATAAACGACCTCGCGCGTGTGCGAGACAATGGCGTTGGCGTCGCTCGCCACAAAATTTTCTCCTTTGCCAATGCCGATGATCAGCGGCGAGCCGCGTCGTGCGCCAACAATCGTGTTCGGTTGGTCCGCGCTGATGACCGCGAGGCCGTACGTGCCGATGACTTCCTTCAACGCATCGCAAACCGCCAGCGTCAGCGGATTGGAATTGCCGTTTTTGCCGCGATGTTTCTCAAAATGTTCGCCGATCAAATGCGCCAGGACTTCCGTGTCCGTACTGGAATGAAACACGTGGCCGAGTTTCAGGAGTTTGTTTTTGATCCGGTCGTAATTCTCAATGACGCCGTTGTGAACCACCGCGATTTTTCCAGACTGGTCGAGGTGTGGATGGGAGTTTTCGTCCGCGGGCGGCCCGTGTGTGGCCCAGCGCGTGTGACCGATCCCGAGGCAGCCGTCGGCCGGCTCCGCCTTCAACACCTTGGCGAGACCTTCGTCGATCTTACCCTTTTTCTTGCGGATACAGACGTCCGCAGTATCGATAATCGCCACGCCGGCGCTGTCATAACCGCGGTATTCGAGCCGCCGCAATCCCTCGAGCAAAATGGGCGACGCCGATTTCTTGCCGATATATCCGATAATGCCACACATAGTTTTCGGTCTACAGTCTCCGCAATGTGACCGTTATACTGCAAATAGAATTGGAAGGCAACGTTACTAAAAATGTTTCGGGGTTCACCCGGGATCACCCCGGTGTTTCCCTTGGACCAAGGTCAATGCTGCGCCATTGCTGGTCGAATTGAATTATCTTGCCCGAATCGGGCGCCACATCTTCAATGCGCCCTGAAACATGAGCAAAAAAAGCGGCGCCATCGCGGAATTGATTGAGCAGTTCAAAGGACGCGATTTGGATGCGCATTACCTCGGATACTTCGAATGCTTCAATCGCCGGCTCTATTTTGAGGCGCACGATGTCCTGGAAGAGCTCTGGCTCGCCGACCGCACCGGCCCAAATTATTCCTTCTACAAAGGATTGATTCAACTTGCCGGCGCGTTCGTCCACCTGCAAAAGAACCGCCTCCGTCCCTCAGCCGCACTCTTCAAACTCGCCGACGCCAATCTCGAAAAATATCCCATGCTCCACGAACAGCTTCGCGTCGACCGCGTCCGGGCCCTCATCAGCGACTGGCTGCAGCGTCTCGAATCCAGCAATTTCGAGCGCAACCCTTTGATTCCCGGCCACGAACCAAAGCTCCAACTCGAAATCTGATTGGCGTTCGCCCATAGGAGCGCGGGCTTCAGCCCGCTTCTACGTTACCTGCAACTGGAACACCGGAATCTTCCAAGACGTTATTCCGTAACACATTGAAGCGGCGTAAACCCAGCGCCCCAAGGAATTTAGCAACTCTTCCCTTGACGAATTTACCCGATTACTTTAATTTCTGTTGTGACAGAAATGAAAGAAACAATGAACAAGCTATCGCCCGTCGAGCAGAAGTTCATTCTTCATTGGGGTGAAATGGGCACCCGCTGGGGCATCAATCGCACCGTCGCCCAAATCCATGCCCTGCTCTATCTGTCGCCGCAACCCGTCAACGCCGAGGAAATCGCCTCCACCCTCAATGTCGCGCGTTCGAACGTCAGTACCAGCCTCAAGGAATTGCAAGGCTGGGGCATCGTCAAACGCGTCCACGTGCTCGGCGATCAACGCGATCATTTTGAATCGATGAAGGACGTCTGGGAAATGTTCCGCGTCGTGCTCGACGAACGCAAGCGCCGCGAAATCGATCCCACGCTCGCCGTGCTGCGCGAATGCATCGCCGAAGCGCAAAAGGACAAGGAAACCGATAATTTCACTCACACGCGCCTGACCGACCTGGCGGATTTCTTCGAAACCACCACCGCGTGGTATGGTCAAATCCGCCAATGGCCGACCAGCGCGTTGACCAAATTTGTGAAACTCGGAGACAAAATCCGCAAATTGATCGGCGCGGGCGGTTAGTATTTTTTATTTGCGAGGTGATTTCTGTGAATACTGAAATTACAGATACGATGAACAAAAGCCATAGCTGGGTCTGCTACGACGCGGACTGCGCCCTCTGCATCCGCTGGGTCAATCGCTTTCGCACCTCGCTGGAGAAGCACGGCTTCACCTTGCTGCCGCTGCAATCGCCCGCCGTTCGCGCGGCGCTGCACCTGCCGGAAACCGAGTTAATGGCCGAGATGCGCGTCATTACGCCGCAAGGTTTTGTCTTCGGCGGCGCGGATGCGCTCGTTTATCTCAGCAGCATCCTCTGCAAACCGCTCTTCTGGCTCACGCGCATTCCCGGCGTCATGCCGCTCCTCCGCCGCGCCTACCGGTATGTGGCGCGGAACCGCGGCTGCGCCGGGGGCGCGTGTCCCACGCACCGTCCGCTTTTGCTTCGGGTGGGGAACCCAGCCGATTGGCTGCCGCTGTTGATACTTAGCATCACAGCGGCAGTCTTCGGCAGACAATTGCCGGGCTGGCTTTACATGTGGGTTCTCGCCTTCGCGCTTTTCGTCGGCTGCAAATGTCTCTGCTTCCGCCGAGCGCTCGCGCGCGGCGTCAACCCCGGCCTCGGCCTCAAACTTGGATTCCTCTTCGGCTGGATCGGACTGGACGCCCGCGAATTTTTCACAAAGCCTGCACTAACCACACAACCCCGCGCCCGCGAATTCGCCTTCGCAGCTCTCAAAATCCTCCTCGGCGCAATCCTGCTCTGGAAAGCCACACCACGCGCACTGGCAATTCATCCGTTGCTCGCCGGTTGGACCGCCATGATCGGTCTGATTTTTGTCCTGCACTTCGGATTTTTTCATCTTCTCTCGCTGGCGTGGCGCAGCGTCGGAGTGAATGCCCCGCCGCTCATGCGCGCTCCCCTGCTCGCGCGCTCGCTTGGCGAATTCTGGGGTGCACGCTGGAACACCGCCTTCCACCACCTCGTCGCAAAATTTTTATTCCGCCCGGTCCATCGCACTTTCGGTGTGCGCACCGCGACCCTGTTCGTTTTCCTTGCTTCGGGCCTCGTGCACGATCTGGTGATTTCGGTTCCCGCGCGCGGCGGCTACGGTTTGCCCACGTTGTATTTTCTACTGCAAGGCGTGGGCGTCCTCTTTGAACACACGCCTCAGGGGCGTCGCTTTGGAATCGATCGCGGTCTTCGCGGCTGGCTGTTTACTGTTCTCTTTACCGCTGGCCCGGTATTCTTTCTCTTTCACCCTCCGTTCATTCACCACGTCATTTTGCCATTCCTGAAATGCCTCGGCGCAACCTGAAAGGACCTATGAAAACATTAACTCTCGCTCTCGAAATCGCCGGTGTCCTTCACCTCGGTCTGATTTGTGCCGGTGCGATGATGCCTGGCGTCGTCGGCATGCGCTCGCACCTCGCCGCGCTGCCACCCTTCCTGCGCCAACTGTTTTGGGTCTATTACGTGTTTATCGGCTTGTGCCTCGTCGGCTTTGGAACTATCACCGTCGCGCTCGCGCCCGCGTTGGCCAGCGGCAGCAACCTGGCGCGAGCGCTCTGCATTTTCTTCGCTGCGTTCTGGACACTTCGGCTTATCGCCGCAACGTTCATCTTTGACCTGCGTCCGTATTTGACGAGCACCTCGCGCCGCCTCGGCTATCACGCCATCAACCTCGTGTTCGCCTATCTGCCGATCGTTTACGCCTGGGCGGCCCTGAAAGGAGGTCGCTTATGAAAATCGCCATCACCGGCGGCACTGGCTTCGTTGGCCGCAACATCGCTCGCACGCTGGCCGCCAAAGGACATGCCGTTGTGCTCATCGCTCGCGGACGCGACACCACCGATCACACGATTAGAAATCTTCCCGGCGCGAGTTTCTTTCCCATCACCCTCGACGATCCCGCGAAACTCGCGCGCGCATTCAGCGGATGCGACGCCATCGCGCATTGCGCCGGCATTAATCGCGAAATCGACGGCCAAACCTACGAACGCGTTCACGTCAACGGCACCAGCAACGTCATTGAAGCCGCGCGGCGGGCTAGCGTGAAAAAAATCTCACTGATCAGCTTTCTCCGCGCCCGGCCAAATTGCGGTTCAGGCTATCACGAATCGAAATTTGCCGCTGAGGAACTTATCCGCAACAGCGGCCTGGACTACACGATTCTAAAATGCGGCGTCATCTACGGTTCGGGCGATCACATGCTCGATCACTTGAGCCACGCGTTTTACACCTTTCCAATTTTCGCATTCGTCGGCTTCCAGGACCAACCCGTCCGCCCCGTCGCGGTCGAAGAGGTTGCGCATATCGTCGTCGCCGCCTTGGTCAACGGCGCGCTCGCGAAACAAACCGTCGCCATGCTGGGTCCCGAAGAACTGGGTCTGCGGCAGGCTGTCCGGCGGGTGGCACAAGTGCTCCACAAGAAACCCCTGATGTTTCCGTTGCCGCTTTGGTTCCACTACCTGAACGGTTGGCTGGTCGAACGCGTGATGCGGACTCCGCTGGTTTCGACCGCGCAGGTTCGTATGCTTGCGGAAGGACTGGTCGAACCCGCGGGCCCGTGCACAGAACTGCCGCCGGAGCTCGCGCCAAAAATTCATTTCACCGAGGATCAAATCCGCAAAGGGTTGCCCGCACCCGGCGCTTTTGGGTGGCGCGACCTGCGTTGTTGCCATCGACCGGAAACTCCGCATCATCACGTCCACGGCGCGTTTTTCGAAATGCCTTGATATGCTGCACCAACTCAAACGGCATCCGTTCGCTGTCCGCGCGTGGTTTCGCCACTCGCTGGTGCTGACGTATGCGTTTCCGGAAGCGCTGCTCCGCCCCCTGCTTCCGCCCGGCCTGGAGTTGGATACTTATGAGGGGCTGGGCTTCGTCGCCATTGCCTTGGTGCAGACTGAAAAACTGCGTCCCGAAATGATGCCACCCTGGTTCGGTCAAAATTTTATCCTGACCGGCTATCGCATTTTCGCGCGTCATCGAACTCTGGAAAATCGCGTGTTGCGCGGACTGAAAATTCTCCGCAGCGACACCAACCGCCGGCTCATGGTTTCGGCAGGCAATTTCCTGACTCACTACAACTATCACCTCGCGCACATACAATGGCGCGAGACACCGGATCAACTGGACATCCAAGTTTCCACGCCGCGCGCCGCCGCGGATCTTGATTTCACTGCGTTCCTGAAAGAGGAGCCGGCGCCGCTGCCGGCCGAATCGCCCTTTCCGGATCACCGGCGCGCCCGGCTCTTCGCCGGCCCGCTTCCCTTCACTTTCGACTACGAACCGGAGACACATTCCATCATTCTGATCGAAGGCGAACGCGAAGAATGGCACCCCAAACCCATCAAAGTGGAAATTCGTCAGGCGACCTTTTTCGATCAAAGCGCGTTTAAGAAAATTCGCCCCATCCTGGCCAATGCATTTATCGTGAGCGGCATTCCTTATCGCTGGAAACGCGGCACACGCGAGCCACTGACGAATCTTCCCAAATGAACGCGACCACGCCTAAATCCAAACCCCGCGGAGAATTCCAAGGTGTGGGCGAAGTTTTCCGTTTCAATTGGCCCCGGTATCTGGCGGCTGCGGTCGTCATTGGCGCCTCTCTATTTGCGTTGCAGGTTCTGCGCCTGCCCAATGCGCTTCGGATGGCGTGCTATCTCGGTCTTGCCTTGGTCGCGTGGTGGAGCGCAGCCTCACTCATCGCTTCCTACTGGGTATATGACGGATCTTCACTCATGCGTTGGGAATGGCTGAAGCACGAACTGCCAATCCCGCCGAATCGCTGGCTGAATATTCACGCCGGCCTGGACGAGAGCACGCCGCAATTTCGCGAATTCTGGCCGGATGCCTTCGGAGAAACCGTGGATATTTTCGCTCCGGCCGAAATGACCGAACGCTCCATCGCCCGCGCCCGAGCAGATGCCGACACGCAATCGGCCCGTGTCAAATATGATTGCCTGCCGTTCGGGCCAAATGAATTCGACAGCATTTTTATCCTGTTCGCCGCCCACGAACTGCGACAACCCGCCGCGCGGCGCGCTTTCTTAAACGAAGCCAGGCGCGTGCTCGCACCGGGCGGACGCGCCGTGCTGGTGGAACATTTGCGCGACGCGGCCAATTTCTCCATCTACGGCCCGGGCTTCCTGCATTTTCACTCGCCACAAACGTGGCACGCGGATTTGGCCGCAGCCGGATTGAAGGTCGATCGCGAATTCCCCTTTACGCCCTTCGTGCGGGTGTTCATTTTAAAAAAATCATGACGCTCCACTTTCACCTTCAACTCGTCGGCGCACTGCAAATCGCGCTGGCGTTGGCGCACACCACTTTCGCGCGCCGCTTCAATTGGAAGGAAGAAGCGACTCGGCTTTCGCTTTTAAACCGGCAGATTTTCTATGTGCACGCCGTTTTCATTTGTGTCGTGCTCATCCTATTTGGGCTATTAAGTCTTTTCTGCGTCGACGACCTGCTCGCGCGCAGCCGTCTCGCCACGTTCGTCCTAGCCGGGATCACTTTCTTTTGGACGCTCCGTTTGTTATTTCAATTTTTTGTCTACGACTCGCGCCTGTGGAAAGGAAACCGCTTTAACACGAATGTGCACCTGATCTTTTCGGCGATGTGGACCTATTTTACCTTTGTTTACGCCGCCGCACTTTGGAACCAATTCCATGCGTAATATGAACCTCGACCAAGCCCGCGTTCCCGACACGCGCAAAATTGCCCTGGGGACGACGCTGATCATTAAAAGCCGGCGCGTCGCGCCCGGCAAATTGTTAACGTCAGGTTTTCAATTCCATTTTCCCCAACTTGAAGATGACTTGCGAAACCTTCAGCATCGAAAGGTCGGCTGAGAGAACCGCCGATTTCAGTGTCGCCGCGCGCCGCCGCTTGCTTTCAATCCGCGGCGAGCCGCTCTTCCTCGCCGATTGGCTGCGTCCCGTCTTCATCCATTACGAGGTCCCCGCCGCCGTCCTGCAACGCGATGTGCCGTTTCCACTCGATCTCCGCGACGGCAAAGCCTACGTCTCGCTCGTCGCCTTCACCATGCGCCGCATGCGCCCGTTCCACGGCGGCGCCCTTACCGAGTGGCTGCTGAAGCCGATCGCGAACAACAATTTTCTCAACGTCCGCACCTACGTCCGCCACCGCGGCGAACCGGGAATTTATTTTCTCACTGAATGGATGAACAATCCAATCAGCGTTCACCTCGGCCCGATCACGTTCGGATTGCCCTACCGCTTCGGCGAAATGAATTACCAACATCGCCACGAAGAAGGAATCTTGAGCGGCACCGTTCGCGAAATGGTCGACGGTCCAGCTTTAAATTATAAAACCAACCTGGCCGAACCGCATTTCACCCCCTGCCCCGCCGGCTCGCTCGACGAATTTCTCCTCGAACGCTACACGGCGTTCACGTCCCACAAAACCAGCCGCCGTTTTTTTCGCATCTGGCACGAACCTTGGAAGCAACAACCGATTCAAATTTCAGTAGCCGACATTGGCCTGCTCGAAACCGTCTGGCCATGGTTCGCAAATGCAAAACTCGCCGGCGCCAACTACTCACCCGGCGCTCGCGATGTCTGGATGGGCCGGCCGCACCGCGTCGAGGATTAGCCGCTTGCGACGCGACCGCCACGTCCGCGTCACGAAGAGCTCCCCCGGATTTGCACATAAAAAAAACGCGCAGCCTTCCGGCTGCGCGCAGATTCCGAATTCTTGATGGGGCAAGTTACTTCTTGTCTTCCTGCTTCTTGGCTTCCCAATCGCGGGATTGCGTCTCGCCATTGCGCTCAGACTCCGTCTTGCCCTTAATGACGCCGTCCGCGAGTTTGCCCGAGTATTTCATGGAAAACGAATTCCCGTTGAATTCGCGCGTGACGGTGAACGAAATTGTCGAGCCATCGACCTTGCCATCTTTGATATCAGTCGAGACCGGGTCGGCACCGGCACGGCCCGGGGATTGGACTTTGCCGGTCAATTTATCGCCGTCCAGCTTCAGCGTGAGTGTGTTGGTACGATCGGCTCCGCCGTTGCGTCCCGGCTGAGTCCAAATATACGTGCCCGTGGGATCAACTTTGGTGTCGGCTGCATGCACTTGGACCAACATGCTGGACGCGAGCACCACACCGGCGAGGATTTTAACGAGTTTCATAGCTTTTGGTATGTTGTTTTCTGGCTGCCTTTGTCCCCGCGCATGAATTTCGTGGTGCGCAAGGGAACTTCCTTACATTGGACGACGCAAATGACTGAAAGTCAAGTATGCGCAGGCGGAATGTCCCCCCTTTGAAGGAGGACGCTCCTTAGGCCACTTCAATCCGCGGGCTCACGCGCGCCGAAGATTTCAAAAGCCACGGTCACGGCGGCTACGGTCATCACGCGGATCAACTCGGTTGTCATGAGGACCAGCACGGACATCATGGACATCACGGACCTCCACTCGCCCACGCGGCGACTCCCGCTCGATTCTAACTTCGTGATGCGTAACGAGGGCGATGTGATCGCGTCCCAGCCCCTCCACCACAAACCGCCCGTGATCCATCCGGTAGCCATTCATAACGTGGCTATGTCCAAAAAAGAGAACGACGTGATCATGCGGCACAAAAGCAATCCGCAGGTTGGGGTCCCAGAAATGATCGTAAGCAACAAACGTAAAATCGTCGGGCCCCAAACCGAAATCCACGTCGACGGCCAACGTGTCGTGATAATATAAACCCAGGCCCGGGCGGAAAACTGCCGCTGGTGGCAACGGCGCCCAACCACTATAGCCATCCGCTTCACGCCAGGAAACCCACGCGGGAGCCCAATCATAGCCGGGCGCCCACATCCAAAGGCCGTTCAAGCGAAACCATCGGCCATAATGAAAAGCAACATTGCCCCACGGATAATCGGATTGCCACGACCAGCCATCATCGGTGTAAACCCAGTGCCCCGCATCCAGGTAGGGACGCCACAACGGGTCACTCACCGCCACGCTGGGCTGCCAGCACAATCCGTATCCCGGAACTTGAATCCAATTTCCATAAGGCGAAAGTTGCGCTTGAAAAGAATCGAGACTCGCCACCGGCGCTGCGCCCGGCGGCGGTGTTGCAACCATAGCGGATGCCGGCGCAACCGGAGGAGCCACTGACGCGGGCGCAACCGGCGGAGCGGTCACCACGGCAGCGGTGCCACTACCGGAAATCAGCGCTTTGATCACTGTTTCCGCAACGCCCGCCTGTTTCAGCGAAATGATTTGTTCCGCCGTCAGGTTGTAGGTCGCGCCCGAATTGCGAACTTGCGATAAAATAACGTCGTCAGACAAACCTGCCTGTTTCAGTTTAACGACATCCTGCACTCCCGGTGGCAGAGACTGCGCGTTAACAACGTCGAGACTCAAAACCATCGCCGCAAAAGCGCTCGCACTTAGGAATTTGTGAAGAAAACTGCTTTTCATTTTTTATATAATCTTGGACTTAGATTAGGGAAAAAAATTCAATTGGAAAAGCACATCCCGGCGAAAACTGAACCCTGTCGTAAATAAAACATAAATTTTATCTCACGGCTTGAACGCCTCCCGTCCTTGAACATCGCCCTGAATCCTATCGAATCAAGTCACTCTAATGCGGCAAAAAATGCGCGCCTTTCTCCTCCACAAACTGCACCCGGGGAATATGCCGTTTACCGAAGATTAAAATCGCCAGGCCAATAAACGAAGTCGCACATAAAATCAGCGCCACCGGCATCATCGTATGCGAGTCAAAAATCCCAATGCTTGCCGACGCCAGTCCGGACACACCAATTTGCAGGAAGCCCAGCATCGCGGAAGCGCTGCCGATATTGCGGTCAAACGGAACCAGCGAGAGCGCCGCCGCGTTGGGGTAAGCCAGCCCGAGACTCGTCAAAGAAATGAACAACAGCACGAGCGTCGCCTTCAATTCAAACCAACCGCCGAGCGTTCCAATCAGAAGCAGCAACGCGACCGGACATTCCACCAACAACGTCGCGCGAAAAATTTGTTCGCTGGAGAATTTGCGCAGCAGCAGCACATTCACCTGGTTGCTGCCGATAAAGCCCACGGCCAAACCCGCGAAAATCGCGCCGAACTGCTGGGCGCTGAGATGGAAAACCTCCATGAAAATAATCGGCGAACTCGAGACATAGACCAGCAATCCGGAAAACGCAAACGCCCCCGCCAACGAATACGTAATGAATTGCGGCTCCTTCAAAACGGTCACGTAGTTCTTCACAATCGGCGACAACCTTAAGGAAATATTCCGATCCGCCTCATGCCCCTCCGGCAATACCCACTTGGAAACCGCCATCATCAGTAGAACAAAAACCGACAGCACGATGAAGACCCATTGCCACCCGAGATGCACCGCGACATAAACGCCGATGCTCGGCGCCAGCAACGGTGATGCGCTGAGGATCAGGATCAGCAACGAAATGATCTTGGCGGTTTCATCCACATGAAAAAAATCCCTGACCATCGCCATGGCTGCAACTTGCGCCGCGCATCCTCCCAACGCCTGCAAAAACCGGAAAGCGATAAGCCCCTCCACCGTCCGCGCCGTGAGGCACAGCATCGAAGCTGCAATGAAGAGCGACAACCCGGCATAGAGCGGCAATTTACGCCCGAAACGGTCCAATAACGGCCCATAAAAAAGCTGCCCGATCGCCAAACCCGCAAAGTAACTTGCCAACGAAAGCGAAACCCGCGCCGTGGAAGTGTGCATGGCCTCGGCGATTTGCGGAAACGCCGGCAAATACATATCGATGGCAAACGGACTGATCGTGGAAAGCGCTCCAAGAATGACGATAATCAGAAATCGATTTTGCGACTGGGACATAACTTATACGTGGCGTAAAGCTGGCAAATCGGGATCACCCTTTGAAGTAGTGGTGCCCCGGGACGGACTCGAACCGTCAACCAATTGATTAAGAGTCAACTGCTCTGCCAATTGAGCTACCGAGGCAACCAACTGCAAACTAACGACTTACGCAACGCATGTAAAACCCTGATTTAGCTTTACATACCGCCATTTGATACCCTATGCTTTTGGTTATCATGACAAACGCATCCGATACCGAAATGGCGGGCGCATCGCGCACCGGGAAACTAACTACCACCAGCAAAGACGGCAAGTGGAAAACTTTCCACAAGCAAGCCGGACTCATGCAATACGTCCCTTCCGGGCAATTCTACGCCCGCGCCAAGGTGGACGGCATTGTGAAGCGGGCCAGCCTCGACACGGACGTATTCACGACCGCCAAAGACCGCTTGCGAGCCAAAATGAAGGAACTAAAGGCAGCAAAACCCGCTGCAATTGCCGAGACATTCAAAGACGCCCGGCTCCTTTACGAAACGGACTTGGAAAACGATTACACCCTTGCCGAAGCAAGCCGCAACTATCGCAAAGCGCGTGTTGCCGCCCTGCTCAAAAGCTGGCCGAAACTCGATGATACGAAACTTGAAAAGGTTTCCGAAACACGTTGCCGCGAATGGGCTAAGGGATTCTCCGAAATGTGGGATGAACAAAACTTTAACAACACGCTTGGCACCCTCCGGGCGATCATTGAGCGCGGCGGCATTGGCCACGATGCAAACCCGGCTTTCAAAATCAAACGCCTTGGCGTCAAACCCACGGTGTTACAACTGCCGGAGCCGGAGCAATTCGACAAGCTGGTGGAAGTGATCGAAAACGGCGGCTCACGGTTCTCTCGTGATTGCGCGGACTTAGTGCGTTTTCTGGCGTTTTCTGGTTGCCGTATCAGCGAAGCAAACCAAGTCACTTGGAATGACGTTGATATGGAACGTGGCGAAATCAAAGTCCACAACGCCAAACGGAGCCGCACCAGCAACGCACACCCTACGCGACAAGTCCCCATTATTCCGGCTATGCGCCAATTGCTCGAACGGATGCAACGCGAGCAAAGCCCGAAGCCAACAGACCGTATTTGCAAAGTCGGCGAGTGTGAAAAAGCCCTGACTGCCGCGTGCGGTATCAAAGACGGCGAACGATTGAAACGAACGAAACGCGGAAAAGAAGTTTTGCTCGGTATCGGCATTGAACGCATTACGCATCACGACTTGAGACACCTGTTTGCAACACGGTGTATTGAGGCGGGCGTGGACATTCCCACGGTTTCGCGGTGGTTAGGCCACGTGGACGGCGGCGCGTTGGCAATGAAGGTTTACCGCCATTTGCGGCGCACCCACAGCCAAGCGCAAGCGCAACTGGTGACGTTTGGCGCACCCCCGCTGCCCGAAAATGCTATCCAGCTTAAACAAGCTGCTGCGACTCCGTAACAGTTTTGACCAACGATTTGCGGATGCTCGTCAGCAGTCGGGTAATGGAAATCGGCCTTCCATCTTTAGGCCAAGGCAGCCCGTTCATCCGCACATAGAACTGACGGGGAGTTTGGAAAGACGCGCGGACAAGGTGAATTTTGAGATTTTTATTTCGGCGATAATCCTTGATAGAAATTCGCAAGTCTGATTTCATAAGGGCATGGTAACAGAGGAGTTAGAAAAGTCAGCCGTGCACGACGGCGTGCACAGCCTGTCGTATAACAATAGTTAGGCGGCAGCGCATTCGATTTGTGCGTGATGATTCCCTGCTGGCGTTGTCGAACGGTGAAGAAATATATGGAAACGATGATTCAGTTGATTACCGGAGAATCACAGACGCTTTTCCTGTGCGGCCTGGGCCTGCTCTCCTTTGTCCTACCCTTCACGGCAACGGCGCGAGCTCCGAAGGGCACTCGAATACCAAGGACCGCGGTGCGCACGGTATGGGTGGGAGAGTTAGTCACGGGCTTGGGCGCTTTATTGATTATATGTCTACCGGCTCAGCCAGTATTCGGATTCACCTTCGCTATCGTGAGCTTGGTTGTATTCACGTGTAAACTTCGGCGGCAATTGCCTGTAGCTCATGCCGCCTCTTAAGTAACAAGAAATGAATCATTCATTACCAACAACTTGCGTGGCCTTGTTACTTACGTCATTGCTCCGCCTCGGAGGCGGTTGGTGGGCTAACAAATCGCTGCAGCCAACGCGGGGCGGCGCTCTCGGTTCATCGGGGAGTCGCGGGTTGTTTAATGTTGCAGTCCCCGCGTGGCTGAGCTCTGGACGTTAGGCATCATCACCCTGCTATGATACACAAGCGTTTTAGCGACGAGTGTTACGGTGGAATCATTTTCGGCTTCGGCATGGGTGTGCTGATTACGACGGCAGCATTTGTTTTGAAACAGCACTCTGCTATCCCACTTCCGCTTTGGATATTTGGCGGTCTTTGCGCCAGCATCGGTGCCATGCTTGCGCAGATGGCTCGGAAGAAGAGGATTTCCGAAACGCATGTTGATGATAAATCTGATGCCTCTTAAGAAACTAGCGTCTAAGTCATAAAGGGGTGACGAGTTTAAAGCCGAGGGCGGCGGCATTTTGTTGGAGGCGTTTGATTTTTTTCTGTTTGAGTTTTTCTTCCGCCTTGGCCCAGACGGAGGGATCGTAAGGTTGATGGTATTTGAGGAGGTGCCAGAGGATGCGGGCAAGTTTGTGGGCCATGGCAGTGATGGCCTTGGGGGTTCCCAGGCGGGCTTTCCATCGGCGGAAGCATTCACCCAGATAATCTTTGCTGCGCCAAAGGCTTTGGGCGGCCAGGCGCAGGGCCATGGCGGTACGGCTTTTGACGTCGCGGGTTTTTACCGAGATTATCCTGCCGCCGGTGATGCGATTGTCGGGACATAATCCCAGCCAGGAAGCGAAGCATTTGGCCGTGGGGAAACGAGTGACGAAATCCGGCCCTAGTTCGGTGAAGAGAACGAGCGTGGTGTTGACTTGGAGACCGGGCACCTGGGTGAGATCGACGCCGCACAGGCGATGGAGTTCGGCGCGGGCATCAAAGCGGGGTTCGTTGCGCTGGGGTTTGCGATGGCTGGTCGCCGGCGGCGGCAAAGGATGCGCGGCAGGTTGGCTTTCAAAGCGGCCGAGGTCTTTTTCAATTTGCTGATCACATTGGGCGATGAGGTGTTGGTAATGCTTCCAAGTGTCGAGAGCCTGGCGGAGCACAAAGAGGTGTTCGGCCCGCCAGTCGCCCCGCAAGCTGCGGGCGATGGTATCGCCGGAAGCTTTGATGCGATGATCTTTGAGCGCGGCCAACTTTAGGGGATCGCGTTCTCCGGAGAGGATGGCTTCCAAGATGGCCAGGCCGGTGACGCCGGTCAGGTCGCTGATGACATTATGAATTTGGAGGTTCATTTGTGTGAGGGCTTTTTGCAGGTGTTGCACATGGCTGCCGGCGTAGCGGGTGAGGTTGGCCCGATGACGCAGGAGCGAGCGCACGGCGCAAATCTGTTCGGGTGGCCGGAAGCTGGCACGCAACAAACCGACGGAGTGGAGATACTGAATCCATTGGCAGTCGCTGATGTCGGTCTTGCGGCCGGGCAGATTTTTGCAATGGCGGGCGTTGACCAGAAAGACTTCCAGTCCGGCGGCTTCGAGGATTTGAAAGAGGGCAACCCAATAGACGCTGGTGGACTCCATGGCCACGGTTTTAACGCCACAAGCTTTTAGCCAGTCGCGCAACTTGAGCAGATCATCGGTGAACGTGGAAAAGGTTCGGACCGGGTCGGGGTCGGCGTCGCACGGAACGGCCACCTGAATCTCAGTGGCGCCGATGTCGATGCCGGCGGCGTGCGGATGGAGCGTGGGCAATTGAGTGTTGGATTTGGCTTTTACTTTTTTGCGGACGGACATAGGTTTGCTTTCGATAAGGTTGATGGCGGGCGAGCGGCCCCAAGCGTGTGAAAAGCAAGTGAGACAGTCTCTTAATCGGGATGACGCCGAGGAAAAAACCACGGCATCTCACCAGTGAACTTGCACGGCGGCTTGGGAACCACGCTAACACAACGGGCTTTGATGGAGCACCAGTGGCAGGCCGGTTTACTTGCCGCCGCCCACCTCACCGAAGAAAGCGCGAAATGCAACGAGAGCCAAGTCAGTTTCTTGCGTCATTGCCCCGTCTCGGAGACGGTTGGTTTGCTAACAAATCGCTGCAGCCAACGCCGGGGCGCTGGCAGTTCCGCTTTCGCGGGCCACGTCGGCTCTGCGCCGCTAGGGTACCAAGGACAAGCCGCAACTTCCGGGACTGGTCAAGACATGGCCCAAACGCTCTAATCGTGTTTTAGGAAGATATTTTCCACGGCATCACCAAAAGGAGCGAAAGAGCAAGAGCGCAATACGGGTTGAAAAATGCCTCTTGGCCCTAATGTTTCAAGAGGGGTGCCGGTCGTGTAGTTGCACGGGCCATTTGATACCGGATTTGATACCACGAGTCGTTCAAGGGTGTTAAACGGCGTCACGACACATCACGAAGCCGGGACGTGTCAGGAGTGACTGTGCGACGAAATCACGAAAAGAAACGAAAAGAAGTAAGAGCGTGAAACCCTTGTAAACATTGGGGAAATTAAGAGTCAACTGCTCTGCCAATTGAGCTACCGAGGCAACCGATAAAAAACGCCCGAAGTCAGTGCCGTGGGCGCGTGGCCTTCGAACTTGCTCAAACGGTAGTGCAAAACATCACCGTTTGGCAAGCCGGAAGCGACGGGCGTTTTTGGGCTGCTTTTTCGCTCAGCGACGCAATCCGTAGCCAAAATCGAACAGTGGTTTCTCCGCCGTATCTCCCGTGCGGAGATGTTCACTGCTCCGCGGCCAGGAACGCGGCAGTTTACCGGCAAATTTATAATCGCCAAAAAGCACGTCCGTCACACCCAACCCTTCAGTTCCCGGCAACCACGCTGCGACGAACGCGCTGCTGTCCGTAAGCGCGTTGTTCAAGACCAATGGCCGGCCGGAAAGCAACACCGTCACCACCGGCGCGCCGCTCGCTTTCGCCTTTGCAATCAGCGCCGTGTCCTCCACCGGGAGATCCAGGTTTTTACGGTCGCCCTTCATTTCAGCGTAGGGCAACTCGCCGATCACAACAATCACCCCATCCGCATTTTTCAAATCACTCGCGTCCGCTGAGTAAACCACCTTCGTCCCGGATGAAACCGTCTGGCGAATTGCCGCCAAAATCGTCGTCCCACCGCTTGTGATGTTCCCGCGGCCGCCCTGCCAATCAATCGTCCAACCGCCGCATTGAATTCCGAGATCATCCGCCGCCGCGCCCACGACTGCGAGCGTCTTGATATTTTTCGCCAGCGGCAGCGCGTGATTTTCATTTTTCAAAAGCACCAATGATTTGCGGACCGCCTCCCGCGCCACCGCGCGATGTTCCGGCGAACCAATCGCCGCAGTCAGCAATGGATCCGCCGCCGTGCTGTGGAACAAGCCCATCTCAAATTTAATCCGCAAAATCCGGCGCACGGCATCGTCGATGCGCGCTTGCGGCACTTTCCCTTCCGCCACCAGCGCCTTCAAATCGTCAATGAACTCCACGTAATTATTCGCTTTGCCCGGCGCATTCGGGATCATGATCATGTCCAACCCCGCGTTGATCGATTGCTCCACGTCGTGCTTGTAATCCGGCGAGATCTGGTCGATCGCCGCCCAATCCGACACCAGGAAGCCGCGAAATCCGAGCTCGTTTTTCAGCACGTCCGTGAGCAGATATTTGTTGCCGTGCATCTTCACGCCGTTCCAACTGCTGTAGGAAACCATGATCGATCCCACGCCCGCTTTGATGGACGCGATGTAGGGCGGCAGAAATAATTTGCGCAACGTCGCCTCATCGCAAACGGTATTGCCCTGGTCGATGCCGTTCGTCGTGCCTCCGTCGCCAATATAATGTTTCGCGCACGCCAGCACCGATCCCGGGTCCGCCGAGAGTTTCTTCCCCTGAAAACCAATCGTTGCCGCCGCACCCAACTCCGCGGCCAGCTTCGGATTATCGCTGTAACTCTCATACGTGCGCCCCCAGCGCTCGTCCTGCACCACGGCCACGCACGGCGCGAAGGCCCAGCGAATCCCCGTGCCGGCGACTTCCTCAGCCGTCACGCGTTCGGCGCGCTCCACGAGCTTCGCGTCGCGGGTCGCGCCCATGCCGATATGATGCGGAAAAATCGTCGCGCCCAGCACATTGTTATGCCCGTGAACCGCGTCGATGCCGTAAATCAGCGGAATCTTCAGCCGCGTCTTGTCCGCCTCGCTTTTAAATTCCGAAACCCATTTCAGCCACGACAACGCCGAATTCCCATCCGTCGGATCCGACGAACCGCCGCTCAACACGGACCCGAGGAAATATTTCTGCACGTCCGATTTATTGTCTTTGAGCGCATTGCAATCGGCCTGGACCATCTGGCCGATTTTTTCATCGAGTGTCATTTGCGCGAGCAAGGCCTCAACTTCCTTGTCGTGCGACGAAAACATGGGAGCCGCGTGACTCATGGTCGTGGCGAGAAAAACCGCGATAGCGATCGATTTTGTGGGATTATTCATTTTAATTTCTACCAAAGACACTCAGGTGAACCAGGCGCGCATGCCTGGGGCCAAGGTTTCGCGTGCTTCTCCAAAACCGGCCTCACAGTGGATTTTCCACTCACCAGAGGCAACGAAAAAGCGGACCCGCAATTCAACAGTGCGGGCCGAGAACGCCAAAGTTTTATCATCCGGCCGAGAGGATAGCCATCCCCTCTAATGGGTCATGTCATCAAAATCCCTGACACACTTCACGTTTCACGTTTCACGTTTGATGCTTCACTTCTCCATTTCATCCAACGCCGGAATCAGCGCATCCGTCCAAATCTGATACCCCTTCTCGTTCGGATGCAGCAAATCGGGAAACATCCCGCGCGGCAATGTGCCATCGGCCGACAGAAATTTATCGCCGATGTCCATGAACTTTATTTTCTCATTCGCGAGTTTTGAAATTCCCGCATTCACCACCGTCACCTGTTCGCGAATCGGATCGTCCTTCTTTTCCCCGCGCGGAAAGATTCCGAACAAAATAATTTTCGACCGCGGCAAATGGACTTCAATCCGCTGAACCAGATTTGAAATCCCCGCAATAATTTCCGGCGTCGAATTGCGCGGCTTGCCGTCATCCTCATTGCCGGTATTGTTCGTCCCGATCATCAGGACGACCACTTTCGGGCTGATCCCCTCCAACTCCCCATTCTCCACCCGCCACAAAACATTCTGGATGCGATCGTAACCAATCCCGAAATTCGCCGCGTGCCGCGGCGCGAACGTCTTCTCCCAAATGCGCCGACCGCCCGTGTCCCAATGCCAGCCGTCGGTGATGGAATCGCCCAAAAATAAAATATCCACGCCGCTCTTCTTCCCCGCCGCGACATTCTCCTCATGCCGCGCCATCCAGTTCGTCGGGAAATCCCGCGGCACCGGCACCAACGCCGTATTCGTCTCCACGGCAAAGACCGATTGGACAAATACGAACGCGACCAACCCCAAGAAAGTTTTAAGTTTCACGCCCCCCCAGTCTATTTCGGCCAATGCCGAGGTCATGTCGCCTATATTAACTACAAGCGCTGTCGCTCTTGGGCCTTGGAGCTTAAAATTTCTCTGGAGCTTGGACGCTTGATGGTTGGAGATTCCCTTCGGTGTGAAATAATTGCACACCGCATTAATACAGTTGATGCTCGCATCGCCAATTCTGGGGAGTTACTTTTTTGGAAATCATTCGTCTACGCTGCCAATGCCGACAACTCACTCAGAATCCCATCTTATGAAAACAGCCCTGTTTTCTTTCATTCTATTCTTCTCCGGCGCGCTCCTCGCAGCGGATAACCCGGTGACCGTGACCGAGAACGCAAATGCCTTCACATTGGACAACGGCATCCTCACCGCGCGAGTTTCCAAACAATCCGGCGACCTGCTTTCGCTCAAATTTCAAAATCTCGAAATGCTCGATAACGTCTCCCAACGCCAACCCGGCTATTGGTCGCACAATGCTGCACTCGGCGAACACCTCACACGCATCACGATTGATCCCCAGGCGAACGGCGGTGAACGCGCGGAAGTTTCGATCAAAGGCATCGGTCATGGCCGCCAAATGGGCAGCGGCCCCGGCGGCAGCGTCGTTGCCGATATCGAGATTCGTTTCGCCCTCGGCCGCGGCGATTCCGGCCTCTACACCTATTCCATTCTGTCGCATCCCGCGGATTACCCCGGCACCTCCCTCGGCGAAGCGCGCTTCTGCCTCAAGTTGAGCGACGACGTCTTCGATTGGATGACTGTCGACGCCAATCGCAACATGGAAATGATCACCACCTACGATTGGAATCACGGCACGCCCATGAACATGAAAGAGGCGCGCTACATGAACACCGGCGAATACAAGGGCGAGGTCGAGCACAAATACGATTACTCCGCCAACCAATTCAACGTGCGCACCTGGGGCTGGCAAAGCAGCGCCAAACACGTCGGCCTCTGGTTCATCAATCCCAGCGTCGAATACCTCAGCGGTGGCCCCACCAAATATGAATTGTCCGCCCATCGCGACGCCACCTTCACCACCAGCCTCACTGCCGCTGCGCCGCCCACGTTGCTGAATTATTGGCGCAGCAGCCACTACGGCGGCGCCATCTGCAACGTCGGCACGAATGAAAATTGGACCAAAGTAGTCGGCCCGTTCCTCATCTATTGCAATACCGGCCCCACTCGCGACCGCGTCTGGCAAAATGCGCTCGATCGCGAAAAAGTGGAAACCGCCGACTGGCCGTTCGATTGGGTCAGCGGCGTGGATTACCCGCACAAAAACGAGCGCTCCACCGTTTCCGGAAAAATAACCCTCTGGGACCCTCGTGCGCCTCATGTCGGCTTCAGCAATTTGCTGGTCGGCCTTTCCGCGCCCGACTACGCGCCCGCAACCATCTCACGCGCCGGACGGGGCGGTGCCGGCGGCTTCGGCCTCGGCGGCGGCGGCGAAGACGATGCGAACACGAACAACGTGAATTCCGCCGACACCCAGGCCCGCTTGACCGCGCCGCTTCGTGAAGGAATCGGCACTAACAGTGTTGCGAGCAATACCAATCGCCCTGGCCGCGGACGCGGTGGATTCGGTGGCGCTGGTGCTGGCGGTGGGTTCGGCGGCTTCCGCGGCCCGCGTATCGTCGACTGGCAAAGCGACGCCCGCAACTACGAGTTCTGGGTGCGCGGCGATGACAAAGGCAATTTCGTCATCCCAAATGTCCGCCCCGGCGTTTACACACTGCACGCCCTCTCCGATGGAATCCTCGGCGAACTTGCGGTGTCCAACATCACCGTCAAAGCCGGTCAGACTTTGAATTTTCGCGCGCTGAATTGGGAACCGGTGCGCTACGGCCGGCAGCTTTGGGACATCGGCATCCCCAATCACAACGCCTCCGAATTTGCCGGTGGCGATGATTACTTCCATTGGGGTTGGTATTTGAAATATCCGAAACTATTCCCGAATGACGTCAACTATGTCGTTGGCAAAAGTGATTTCCGAAAGGACTGGTTCTTCGAGCAGTTGCCGCACAATGAAAACCCTGGCAACACGAACGGCCTCGGACGTGGCCGCGACACGACCTGGACCATCGATTTCAATCTGCCACAGCAGTTGAACGGAAAAGCCACACTGCGCCTCGCCATCTGCGGCGTCAGCGCGCGCGATGTCGCTGCCAGCGTCAATGATCAACCCATCGGTCACGCCACGAACCTCGCCTACAACGCCGTCATCAACCGCGACGGCATCGGCGGCTCCTGGTGCGAGCGCGATCTCACCTTCGACGCCGCGCTGATGAAAGCCGGCGCTAACAATTTAAAACTCACCGTCCCCGGCGGCGGCCTGGCCAACGGCATCATGTACGACTACATCCGCCTTGAACTAAACGACCCGTCGCCGATGGCTAAAAAATAATCCGCCCGTGCCCGGAAACGATTTCATAGGTCCTTTCGCTGGTGGGGCGAGCGTAAAACTTAAATCGATTTCTGACTGTCATTAAATCTGTTCAAGTTCCATCCCCAATTCTAGCGATTGTCAGAATTTCGGAATTTCGTGACACTGACACGTCGCAGATCGCGACTATATATTCGAATGTCTAAGAAACCTTTTCTCATCCTCGCCGCCATGGTCGGCCTGATTCTTGGCTCCGCCCTCGCCGCGCCCTACGCCGCCCCGTCCTCCCCCCGCGCCGATTACAATTTCAACCCCGGCTGGAAATTTTTCAAAGGTGATGTCCCCAACGCCGAGCAGGTCGCGTTCGATGACTCCAAATGGACCGATGTCAGCGCGCCGCACACTTATAACGACGTCGATTCCTACGCTCACATCATCAGCCACAGCGGCGGCGACCGCAACGCCTACGCTGGCGTCGCCTGGTATCGCAAACATTTCAAATTGCCGCCCGGCGCCCACGACGGAAAAGTTTTTCTCGAATTCGAAGGCCTGAAACAAGCCGGCCGCTTCTGGGTCAACGGCAAATTTGTCGGCAAATTCGAAAACGGCGTCACCGCCTGCGGCCTCGACCTCACCGGTTTTGTGAATTTCGGCGACCAGGAAAACGTCATTGCCGTCAAAGTCGACAATAGCAACGATTACAAAGAGGAAGCCACCGGCACCGAATTCGAATGGATGGGCCGGGCTTTCAATCCCAATTACGGCGGCCTCAACCACGACATCGTGCTGCACCTCACCGGTAAAGTGTATCAAACCCTGCCAATCTACGAAAATCTCAAAACTACCGGCACCTACATTTACCCGTCGAACTTTTCCATCAAGGACAAAACCTGCGACGTGAATGTCGAATCGCAGGTCCGCAATGAAACCGGCGACCCGCAATCCATCACGCTCTCCGTCTCTGTCATCGATGCCGATGGTAACGTCCGCGCTACCTTCCAGAGCGACGCCGTCGACCTCGTCAGTAGCCAAACCGAAGTCCTCACCGCCAACGGAAAAATCACGAACGCCCAATTCTGGAGCGACGAATCGCCCTATCTCTACGACGTCTATTCCACTCTCACCGTGAATGACAAAGTCGTCGACGTGCAAAAAATCAAAACCGGTTTTCGCAAAGTGGAATTCAAAGGCGGCGCCGGCACCGGCGGCGTTTACCTCAATGACAAATTCGTCTGGCTCACCGGCTACGCGCAACGCTCCAGCGACGACTGGGCCGGCCTGGGCGAGGCCTATCCCGATTGGATGCACGATTACAACGCCAACCTCGTCCGCAGCACCCACGCCAATTACATCCGTTGGATGCACATCTCGCCTCAGGCCGTCGATGTCCGCGCCTGCGACAAAACCGGCATCGTTGAAGTCTGCCCCGCGGGCGACAAGGAAAAGGACGCGACGGGCCGCCAATGGGAACAACGCAAGGAAGTCATGCGCGATTCCATCATCTATTATCGCAACCATCCCAGCATCATTTTTTGGGAAGTGGGAAATAATTCCGTCACACCGGATCATCTCCAGCAAATGGTCGATCTCCGCAAAGAACTCGATCCGAACGGCGGCCGCGCCATGGGCTGCCGCACGTTGAACGACACCGGCGCGACTCCCATCGCGGAATATTTCGGCGTCATGATCGGCCAGGACCCGCGCACCGATCATCTCACGAACGCTTCGGAACTTTTCCGCGCTTACAGCGCCGAACGCCGCGACCGCGCGCCCTTCATCGAGACCGAGGATTTTCGCGACGAAGCCGCCCGCCGTTTCTGGGATGATTTTTCACCACCGCATTTCGGTTTCAAGAAAGGCCCCGATGATACTTACGCCTGGAACTCCGAAACCTTCTGCCTCGCCGCCGCCGGCCGTTATAACGATTATGTGCTGAACAAAATCTCGAACACCGACCCTGCGCATTCCAAATGGGCCGGCTACGCGTCGATTTATTGGTCGGACTCAAACGCCGATGGCCGCCAGGACAGCAGCGAAGTCTGTCGCGTCAGCGGCAAAGTCGATTCCGTCCGTCTTCCCAAGCAGGCCTATTACACTTATCGCGTGATGCAGAGTCCCACGCCCGACTTGCACATCATCGGTCACTGGAATTATCCCACGAACACAACGAAGACCATTTACGTCGCCGCGAGCCATTGTGATTCCGTCGAACTATTCGTGAACGGCAAATCGAAAGGCGTCATCTCAACGCCCACCAACGGATTCATTTTCGCATTCCCGCAAATTCAATTCGAACCCGGCAAAATCTCCGCCGTCGCCAAAGCCGCCGGCAAAACTGTCGCGCAGGATGAAATCGTCACCGTCGGCGAACCGAAATCCGTGAAACTGACGCCGCACACCGGACCGCACGGCCTGCAAGCCGATGGCTCCGACGTCGCCTTCTTCGACGTGGAAGTCGTCGACGCCCAGGGCCGCCGCTGCCCCACCGATGAAGCGCGCGTTGATTTCAAACTCGCAGGCCCCGCCATCTGGCGCGGCGGTTACAACAGCGGCAAAATCGATTCCGTGAACAATCTTTGGCTCGACACCGAATGCGGCATCAACCGCGTTGCCATCCGCTCCACGCTCACGCCCGGCGCCATCAAACTGACCGCCATCCGCACCGGCCTCGACCCGGCCACAGTGATTCTCGACCCCACCCCCGTCAAAATCGTCGACGGATTGAAACAATAGTGTAGCACCCGCGTCCCGCGGGTCCTTTTCGGTGTCCCGCTGAAAAGCCGAGAATACATACCTCCAATTTAATTCTTCTCCGCCGACCCGAACCGAGGCCTCGGCAGAATCGGAGCGCCGGTTTCTGACCCGCCGAGCATCTGCCAAAGCCGTTGAGAATCCCAACGGGATTCCGTCCTCCAGCCCAGCGTTGTCGCAAGGAACGAGCGACTACGCTGGGTAACTTGCCCAAATTTCCGCAACCCTGAAAGCGGTTGCGCCACTCCCTTTCCCGCTGAGGCCCATTAGCATCCCGTTCCCTCAGATAAACATCCGATGGATTTTCGCCGCTAACACGCCACCCTTATTTCAACCTATTTTCAATTAACGCGCAATCGATCGCCCGCTCGCCAATCACGCCTGCACTATGGTATCCTGCAAGACTGAAATGCCCGATATGACACGCCGCCGGATTGAATTACTTTTCCTCGCCGTCTTATTCCTTTGCCTTGGGTTGTCAAAAACCGAATCCCAATCCATCTGGACTTCCGGCACTGCTGGAAACTGGAACACCGCCCCCAGTTGGAACCCCGCCGCAGTCCCGGGCGTCGGCGCGAACACTTTCATCACCAACGCCGGCACCTACACCGTCACCTACGATGCCCCCATGACCGCCGCGAGCATCGGCTCCCTGACCTTCGGCGGCGGCGGCACGCCCACGCTGAACATCACCGCCGATGGCTTCAACGTCACCGGCGCCACCACGATCTCCAGTTCCTCGGCCGGCGTGATCAACGTCAACGCCGGCGGCGTCATGAACAACGGCACGCTTACGATGAGCAGCCAAAGCGGCATCGTGAATGTTAACGGCGTCATGACCAACTCCACCACTCACGTCGCCGACAACAGCAGCAACGACGGCTCCGCCGCGCTCAAAGTGAACACCGGCGGCATCGCCAGCCTCGGCACCGTCACGATCGGCCGCAACACCGAAGGCAACGGCGCCGGCCTGCTCGTCTCTGGTGGCATCGTTTACGCCAGCAGCATCGCCATCGGCTCGCGCAATTCCTACGCCAGCATGGTCATCAACAGCAGCGGCATCGTCACCAACACCGGCGCCCTGCAACTCGGCACCGGCACCGGCACGTCTGGCCGCGAAGTGCGTTTCAATCAAACCAGCGGCACCGTCGTCTGCGGGGGCACCGTCGATTTCAACGTCGGCGCGAGTTACACGACCTGGTTCAACGTCCAGGGTGGCTCCAAATTCACCGCCGCCGGCATTCGCATTTTTCCCAACGCCGTCGCCGGCACCGCGCGTTTCACCAACAGCGGCACGATGTATCTCGGGGCGTCCGGCTTCAACGTGTTGAACTCCTCCGGCACTTACACCGTCGCTTTGCTGGATCAAGGCACGCTCGGCGCAACCGCCGATTGGTCCGGCAACGTCAACATGCAAGTGCCCAGCGGCACCTTCACCTTCAAAGCCGCCGATGCCAACAACACACCCAGCGATATCTTTCTCAGCGGCATCATCAGCGGCGCGGGCACCATCAACAAATCCGGCGCCGGCACACTCACGCTTAACAACGCCAACACCTACACTGGCACCACGACCATCAGCGCCGGCACACTCGCGCTCGGCCGCGCGTCTGCGATTCCCAGCGGCAATACGCTCACGATCGGCAGCAGCGGCAACTCCGCCACGCTGGATATCCAGGGCAACAGTCTCCAACTCTCCGGCCTCGCGACCGCAGGCACTGCGCCAAGTCAACTCATCACGAACAGCTTCTTCGGCGCCGCACCCTCGCTGATTTTCAGCAACAGCACAGCCAGTTCCACCTTCGGCGGCACCTTCGCCAGTAGCATCGGAATCACTTTGCTAGGCGGCAATTTGGCTTTCACCGCAGCAAATAATTACGGGAGCAGAATTTTAATCAGCGCCGGTAAACTCGCTCTCAGCGGCGCAGGTTCCACCTTTACCGGCAGCGCCATCGTTCTGAGCAATTCAACCGCGATCCTCGACCTCACCGGCATGAACACGTTAGCTCTCGGCGCAGGCCAAAGTCTGTCCGGATTCGGTACCGTCACCGGCAGCGTGGCCGCCGCGACTTCCACCATCACACCCGGCGCGAACGGCACCACCGGCACACTCTTCATCAGCGGCAACCTCAACCTCAACGGCGGCGTCACGAATCAATTCGATCTGTCGCTCGACCCGAATTCCGCCGCCAACGACCTGCTCACCATCGGCGGCACGCTGAATCTTTCCGGCGTCAACCTCATCAAGCTGAACCCGCTCGCCGGCTCGCTGCTTCAGGGCACCTATCACCTGATGACCTTCGGCGCGCTTGGCTCCGGCAACGCCAATAATTTCCAACTCATCGGCTCGCCCGGCACCGGCCTGCAAGCCGCGATCAACATTACCGCCACCGGCCTCGATCTCATCGTCACCCAAAGCGGCGGCGCGGCGCGCACGTGGGTCGGCGACGGTTCAGCGAACGCCTGGGATTTCACCAGCACCAATTGGTTGAACAACGGCTTCCCCGACACGTTCGCCAACGGAACCTTCGTCACCTTCGATGACAGCTCGACGAATCAAACCGTCAATCTTCCCGCCGCCGTTCAACCCGCCGTCGTCACTGTCGACGCCGTCGCAAACTACACTTTCCAAGGCGCTGGAAAAATCACCGGCACCGTCGCCTTCACCAAAACCAACTCCGGCACGCTCACCATTTTGACTGCGAACGATTACAACGGCGTCACCACCATCGCCGCGGGCACGCTCCAGGTCGGCAACGGCATCACCAGCGGCTCACTCGGCAGCGGCTCGCTGTTGAACAATGGTCTCTTGTGGATGCAACAACCCGTGAGCGCCACGTTGAGCAACGCCATGAGCGGCACCGGCAGGCTCGTGCAGGACGGCTCCGCCGCGCTCACGCTCGCTGGCAGCAATTCCTTCACCGGCGGCATCGCCATTAATTCCGGCACGCTGCAAATCGGTCCTGGCGGTACCCTCAGCCCCAGTAATGTCACGAACAACTCCGCTTTAATTTTCAACAACTCGGTTTCAAACGCCATCGGCGGCATCCTCAGCGGCAGCGGCACTTTGACCGTTTCCAGCGGCACCGTCGCGCTAAACGCCAACAACACCTACACCGGCTCAACCTTGGTCAACAGTGGAACACTGCTCGTCAACAACGCCATCGGCACCGGCCTCGTCACCGTCAGTAGCGGCGCGCGCCTCGGGGGCACCGGCACCATCCGCGGCTCGGCCACCATCAACAGCGGCGGCATTCTGATGCCCGGAAATTCCGTCGGGACACTCACCGTCGGCAGCAACCTCACACTGAATGCCGGCTCGGTCATGAATTTCGATCTCGGCACGAGCAGCGATCGCGTCGTCGTCAGCAACAACCTCAGCCTCACTTGCACCCTGAACGTCACCAACTCCGGCGGCCTCGCCAGCGGCACATTCACTTTGTTCACCTACGGCGGCAATTTACTCGCCAGCACCATCACACTCGGCTCCGTTCCGACAGGAAAACTCTACCAGATCGATACCTCCACACCCGGCCAGGTGAATCTCATCGTCGGCACCATCGCCACGAACATTTCTTCGTTCCCCGGCGCGTATGGCTTCGGCTCCGGCGCAACCGGCGGCCGCGCGGGCACGATTTATCACGTCACCACGCTCGCCGATAGCGGCACCGGTTCTTTCCGCGACGCCGTCAGCAAATCCGGCCGCATCATCGTCTTCGATGTCGGCGGTTACGTTGCGTTGAAGTCCGCCGTCAGCGTTCACGGCAACACCACCATCGCCGGTCAGACCGCGCCCGGTGGCGGCATCGGTTTTTCCGGCGGCGAAATTTCCTTTGCCGGCCAATCGAACATCATCTGCCGCTACATCCGCATCCGCCCCGGCAGCGATACCGCCAGCACCGGCGATGATTGCCTCAGTCTGTTCGACGCAACCAATTGCATCCTCGACCACGTCAGTCTGGAATTCGGCCCATGGAACAACATCGACGCAGTCGGTTGCTCGGCCATCACTGTGCAGAATTCCATCGATGCCAACCCGACCGGCCAGCAATTCGGCGCACACACCGAAGCCGTCGGCCAGAATTTTTCGTGGTTCTACAACATCTTTGCCAACTCGCATAACCGCAATCCGCTCGCGAAGGTGAACACGGTTTTCATCAACAACCTCGAATACAACAATTCCGCCGGCTACACGACCCACACGAGCACGCCGTTCAGGCATGACATCGTGAATAATTATTTCATCGCCGGCCCGGCGAGCGGCGGAAACTTTCCGTGGTATCAGGTCGACAACAACCAAAGCATGTATTTCACCGGCAACCTCAGCGACTCGGACCGCAACGGTTCGCTGGGCGGCAGCGCCACCGTTCCCCTTCCCGGCTATCAAGGTGGCGGCACAATTTTAAATTCTCCCTGGTCAACGTGGACAACCAACGTCCCGATTCGCAATTTGAATTCCACTTATCGCATCGCCATGTCGCAAGCCGGCACGTTGCCGCGCGATGACGTCGATGGGTTGCTGCTCAGCCAGATTAAAACCCTCGGCAACGGCACGACCGGCAACGGCGCAAACACTGCCGGCCCGGGCGGCGGCCTTTATACGTCGCAAACCAGCACCGGCCTCGGCAACAATGGCTACGGCAACATCGCGGGCGGCGCGCCACCGGTGGATTCCGACAACGACGGCCTGCCGGATTTCTGGGAAGACGCCGTCGGCCTCGACTCGAACAACGCCAACGACAGCACCAACCTCACGCTCAGCGGCTACACGCAACTAGAGCTTTATCTGAACTGGCTCGCCGCGCCGCACGTCGTCGCGAACACCAACATCGTCAACGTCGATCTCTCGCAATACGCCAGCGGCTTCACCAACGCGAATCCCGTTTACACAGTCTCAGGCGCGCTCAACGGCAGCGTCAGTTTGTTGCCGGACGGCCACACCGCGCAATTCACCACCGCGCAGAATTTCATCGGTCAATCGAGTTTCGTGTTCACCGTGGCTGGCAACGACGGCAGCCGCCTGACGAACACCGTCGGCCTCGTGGTCTCCTCCGTGCCGCCGCCGCAGGACCTCGTCTGGCACGGCGACGGCACACAAAACATTTGGGACCTCGGCACCAACGCCAATTGGTTGAACGGCGCGACCGCCTCCGCCTTCAACATCGGCGACACCGTCACCTTCGACGACACCGGCCTGAACACTCCCGCCGTCAATTTGGTCGGCACCTTGAAACCGTCGAGCGTCACGGTCGCCGCCAATCAGAATTACACGCTCGGCGGCAGCGGCACTCTCGCAGGCGTGATGTCGCTCATCAAATCCGGCTCCGGCAATCTCACCTTGGCCACCCCGAACACTTACGGCGGCGGCACCATTGTGCTCGGCGGCACCGTAACTATCGCCAGCGGCGGCGATGTCGGCGGCGGCGATGTCACCCTCGACGGTGGCACGCTCACATCGACCTACGGCCCGACCACGACCTACACTCTCGCCGGTCCCGTCGATGTCCCGTCCACTGGCACGCTCAATCTCTCGCCGCGCATGACGCTCAACGGTATTTCCGGCGATGGCGTCCTGAATCTCACCGTTCCGGGCAACACGTTCGTTTTCGAAAATTTCAACGGCGGGAGCTACGGCGATTTCACCGGCACGATGAACATCACCGGCACCACGCCCGGCGCGCTGGTCACGCTGAATTTCAACGGCGGCGGGTTCGATGGCAATCTCGCCAGCGCCGCGCTGAATCTCGACAACGTCACCCTTGAAGGCCGTCACAATTCCGGCGGCAACACGCTCACCATCGGCGCGCTCAGCGGCACCGCTACCTCTTCGATGGGTGGCTCAGGTTTCGCGGGCAACGAAACCATTAATGTCGGCGGCCTGAATCTCGATACCACCTTTGCCGGCAGTATTTCCAACGGCGTCTCCGTCACCACCGTGAACAAAAACGGCACCAGCGCGCTCACCTTGAATGGCACGAATAATTTCACCGGCGGCCTCAACATCAACGCCGGTTCCATCTTTGTGAACGGCATTACCACCGCCGGCACTGTCACGGTCGTGAATGCGGCCACGCTCGGTGGCAGCGGCAGCATCGGGGGTCCCGTGAATCTGCAATCCGGCGCTTCCTTGAAACCCACCGGCACGCTCACCACCGTCGGTAATCTCTCCCTCACCAGCGCAAAACTCTATTTCGATCTCGCCAACGTCACCACCCCTGGCGGCAATGGCAACGACCTCGTCTCCATCTCCGGCGGCGCTCTCACGCTTAGCGGTGTCAGCACGGTCATTCCAAACTATCTCAACGGCGAGCTGACCAAGGGCACCTACACACTTATCACCGGCGGCAGCGCCATCACCGGCAGCGGCGCAAACCTCGCCTGGAGCGGCCCCGAGGATACCCGCCAAACCGTCGCGTTCGATACGTCCACACCCGGCACCGTGTTGCTGAATGTCTCGGGTTCCCTGCCCGCCTCGCTGACTTGGCGCGGCAACAACGGCAACAACTGGGACCTTGCCACCCTCAACTGGCTCAACAACGGCGCTGCCGATCGCTTCTACAACGTCGATTCCGTTTTGTTCGATGACTCCGCTGCCGGCGGCAATGTAGTCGTCACTACCACCGTTCAACCCGGCGCTGTCGTAGTCAACAACGGTGCCATCGCCTACACATTCAGCGGCAGTCCGATTCTCAGCGCAAGTTCGTTGACCAAAAACGGTCTCGGCACGCTCACCATCAGCAACAACAACAATTTCGCTGGCGGCGCATTCATCAACAACGGCGCAATTATTCTCGCCAACGACGCCGCCAATTCCGACGGCCTCGGCACCAACGCCATCACCCTCAACGGCGGCACGCTCTCCATGTTTGACAGCCTCGCCACCGCTGAAAATGCAATTTGGAATCTGGCGGTGCCCAACAGCGCAACGGGAACCTTCAACTCTGATTCCGACTGCAACCTTTACGGCAGTCTCACCGGCGGCGGCACCTTGAATTTCACCGTCACCTCCACCAACACCAGCCTTTACGGCGATTGGTCGCCGTTCACCGGCAAAATCAACGTCACCGGCGGCGGCGAATTCCGCGTGTTGAATTTCACCGGCTATCCGAACGCCGCCATCGCCTTGGCCAATAACGTCACCGCGAATTTCCAAGGCATCGTCGATCCCAACGGCACCACGCTCGCCATCGGTGAATTGTCCGGCCCGAACTCATCCCAACTCCTCGGCGGCGCCGCCACGAATGGCGAAGTCCTGACTTGGAGCATCGGCGGTAAAAACACCGATGCCACCTTCGCCGGCGCGATCGGCGAACAAAATACCAACGCCAACACCGCTATCCAGAAAATCGGTTCCGGGAAATGGACCCTCACCGGCAGCAATTCCTACCTCGGCGGCACCCTCGTCGGCAGCGGCACGCTCATCATCAACAACGCTTCCGGCAGCGGTACCGGGCCCGGCGACGTCGAAGTTGCCGCCGGCGCAACTCTCAGCGGCACCGGCTCCATCGCTGGCTCCGTCATCGTCGACGCCAACGGCACGCTTGCCCCCGGCAATTCCACCGGCGCGTTGAGCATTGGCGCCGATCTGAATCTCAACACCGCCGCCAATCTCCAATTCACTCTCGGCGTCACCAGTTCCTCCGCGAACGTTGCCGGCAACCTCGCACTCGCCGGAAATCTCAGTGTCATCGCCGGCGCTGGCTTCGGTCCCGGCGCCTACACCCTGTTCAATTATTCCAGCGCCCTGAACTTCAACGGCCTGAGCATCGCCTCCGCGCCCGCCGGATACAATTACGCCTTGAACACCAACACACCCGGCGTGGTGCAACTTATTGTCTCGCGCCCGCAATTCAATCACACCAGCCTCGCCTCCGGCCAGCTCATCCTAAGCGGCTCCGGTGGCATCACGAACGGCACCTATTATATTCTGGGTTCCACCAATCTCGCGCTGCCTTTCAATCTTTGGTCCCCCATCGCGACCAATCAATTCGACGCTGACGGCAATTTCATTTTCAGCAACAGCATCAACCCCCTGGCCCCACGCCAATACTACCTGCTCCAATTGCCATAAAGCCTGGGACCGCCGGCATCCCGCCGGCAAGGGCTGAAAGCCAGTGACGCTATAGCCCGGGCTGAAGGTCCGGGTAAACTGTTATATGAACCTTAGGGCTGTAAGGCCGAAATAACTTCAGCCATATACATCGCCAATCTTTTTCATCGTCTTGCACCCGCAAAACTTTTACTTTTTGCGCTTTCATGAAAACGTTTTCGCTCAAAGCTCTTGCGCTGTTCACCGCGTTCACCTGCGTCCATACTGTCTTCGCTGACGACACCAACAGCCTGAAGCTTCCCGCCATTTTCGGCGACAACATGGTGTTGCAACAGGAACAATCCGTGCCCATCTGGGGCTGGAGCGCGCCCGGCGCGAACGTCGTGGTCAAATTCGCCGGCCAAACCAAATCCACGCGCGCCAACGACCAGGGCCGCTGGACCGTGAAGCTCGCGAAACTCAAAGCCTCCTTCGAACCGCAATCGCTGGCCATCGAATCCGGCGCCACCAAAATATTCACCAACATTCTCGTCGGTGAAGTCTGGCTTTGCTCCGGCCAATCCAACATGGAAAAGCCCATCGGCAACCAACCGGGCCAGAAACCCTGCTTTAACGCGCCCGAGGAACTCGCCGCCGCGAATTATCCCAACATCCGCCTTTTTAAAGTCGAAAAAGTTCTGTCGCCCAAACCCCTGGATGACCTCGAAAAATTCACCGCCTGGCGTTCCTGCGACTCCAACGCCCTCGAATCCACCAAATTTTCCGCCGCCGGTTATTTCTTCGGCCGCGAGATTCACACCAATCTCAACGTCCCCATCGGCCTTGTCGAATCTTCCTGGGGCGGCACGCGCATTGAACCCTGGACCCCGCCCGTCGGCTTCGATTCCATCGCCTCGCTGAAAAAACTCGACGCACCCGCCTCCGGCAAAATTGCCAACACCACCCCCATGGCCATCTACAACGCCATGATCGCGCCCATCGCCGGATTCTCCATACGCGGCGCGCTCTGGTATCAAGGCGAATCCAATTGCATGGGCACGAACGACGATGATTACCTGACCTACGAAGACAAGATGCAGGCGCTCGTCGGCGGCTGGCGCAAAATCTGGAACGAAGGAAATTTCCCGTTCTATTTCGTTCAAATCGCGCCCTTCAAATATTACGATTCCAAAACCCGCCGCGTCTCGTCCGCTGAAACTTTGCCCGAATTCTGGACCCTTCAATCCCGCGCGGCGCGCAGCATCAAAAACGCCGGCATGATCGTCACCACCGATCTCGTGAACGACCTCAACGACATTCACCCGCGCGACAAACAAAGCGTCGGCCACCGCCTCGCGCTGCTCGCCCGCAACAAAACTTACGGCGAGAAAAATGTTGTGTCCGAAGGACCCGCTTTCAAGAAAATGAAAGTCGAAGGCAACCACGCCGTCCTGAGTTTCGAAAACACCAACGGCGGATTGATGAGCCCCAACAACGCGCCGCTGACCTGGTTCACCATCGCCGGCGCTGACGGGAAATTCGTCCCTGCGGAAGCAAAAATCGTTGGTGACACCGTGGAAGTTTTCGCCGCCGGCATTGAAAAGCCCGCAGCGGTCCGCTTCGCCTGGGACGAAACCGCGCAGCCGAATCTTTTCAACCAGGCCGGCCTCCCCGCCGAGCCGTTCCAGACCGCGCCACTGAAGAAGAATTGATTCTTCACGGCGACTTCCGGTTTTTGGGCTTGGGCTTCGCGCTCATCGCCCAATATTCGTGCGTGAGCTTCACCATTTGCGCGAGTTGATCGAACGCGATCGGCTTCGTCAGGTAAGTATTTGCGCCGAGTTGGTAGGCATGCTCGATATCCAACTCCTGTCGCGATGACGTCATCACAATCGTCGGGATGATTCTAAATTCCGGATGCTCGCTGATCCACTTGAGCAGTTCCAATCCGGACATCCGCGGCATCTTGAGATCCACCAACAGCACCTCGGGAAACGGATACTTCGTGCGCTCCGCATAAATGCCATCGCCGTTCAAATATGCGACCGCCTCCAACCCGTCCTTCACCCATTGAACGGGATTCGCGATGCTGTTTTTCTCAAAGGCCATCCGCAACAACATCGCGTCGTTTTCGTCATCCTCGACCAGCAAAATTGTATAATCGACATCGCCCATAAGAATCTCCCTTACCTACTACAACCGACGTCAATTTAACACCAAACAAACCACTTTTCGACTCGAATAATCAGATCACTTTTTGAATCCCACCCGCACTCCCCCTAATCATCCAACCCCTTCCCCTTGAGGATTTGCGGCGTGCATTTTTCCACCCGTGCCTCCCGCGTGCTGGATTGTTTTGCGCTGGAGAAATAAAGCAGATACCCCCGTTGCCGCCCCGGCGTCAGCGCGCTGAAGGCTTTTTTCAAGGCGCCATTTTCCTCCAACTTTTTCTGGAATTCCTCCGGCATCTTGAACTCCGAAGTTTTTTTGAGCGGCACTTCCAAACCCGCCTTCTCCACGGCAATCGCCTCTTTCACATACGCCTTGATGGCGGATTCCTGCTCAACAATTTCCCGCACATTCTTGAATCGAATCTGCCGCGCCGCCTGCACGTTCTCGGTTTGTTGAATCAGAATGCCCCTGGGATCCTTCAACAAAGCGCCCTTCATAAACAGAATTGCGCAATATTCCTTGAAGCCGTGAATCAAAACAATGTTGCTGCCCTCGAATGCGTAACAAGGTTTGCCCCACTTCAATTCCTCCTCGAGCCCGCAATCAAGGATGATGGCCCGCAACCTCTCCGATTCTTCCTTCCATTGCTTGGCCTTCGTGAAATACCAATCCACCTTCGGATTCGTTTTGCTCTTGGTCATAAATTTAAATTTTCAACAATCCCCAAAACCCCCTCCCGCCAAAGTAAGACTCCGCACCATTGTGATACACGAAAGCACGGTTATAGCGGCGATCGCAAAAAAGCGCGCCCCCGAGTTCGCGCATCTCCGCCGGCGTCTTCACCCAACTCGATGTTTTCGTATCGAACTCGCCCAGCTTTTGTAACTCCCGGTATTCTTCCTCGCTCAAAAGCTCGACGCCCATGGCCGCAGCCGCGTCCGCGGCGCTGTTTTTCGGCTTAAATTTCTTCCGCGCCACCAGCGCTTCACGGTCGTAACAAAAATTCCTTCGCCCGGCGGGACTTTCCGGTGAGCAATCGCAAAAGATAAATTCGCCGGTCTGCTTATCCAGACCAATCACATCCGGCTCACCACCGGTTTTCTCCATCTCATTCAGCGACCAAAGTTTTCCGGCGTTCGCTTCCAACTTTTCCTGCACCCCGGCCCATTCCAGCCCCTGGTGACGCTTCCTATTTTTTTCAAAGCGATCCTTCAACGCCTTGAACAACTCTTCGCGTTGATCCGCCGACAAAACTTTTTTATCTCCTTTGCCATTCATATTGACGTGTCTTTATCGCGGTTGCATTAAACTCTCACGATCGCGCTGGCAGCTTTGATTGCCGCGCACGAATCATCAACCAAATTTTCCGCGCGATGAACAACACGACCTGGCTCAACACCGCGGCGCCATAACCCGACAGCCAATACGCGCCCAGCCACGCCGCCACGCCGCCACGCCAATAACCGCGAAAACCGCCCCCAAATACATCCAAAGTCCGGAAAGAATGATGAGCGGAACAAAAATAAACCGCACCCCGCCCGCATACTGCTGCACTTCCGCCGGCGGACCATAGACGTAGCCGAGTATCGGAATCGTGACCACGAGGTGAATGCACCGCAAAATCGTACGTTTAATGCCTGTGCTCATAATAATGTCATTTTAATTTGCCCACGATCTCCTGCAATCGATTGTGCGCCATATTCACTCCTTGCGCGAACGGCAGCTTCAGCAATTGGTCCCTTAGCGCGGCTGATTTGTACACCACCTGCATGTTCAGCCGGCTGCGTTCGTCGGAAATTTTTTCGAATTCCAAAAACTCAAGCTGCACGCCGAATGGCGCGTTCTCCATTTCAAAGGTCCGGATAATTCTCCGCCCCGGGCTGAACTCATGGATGACCCCGTTCGCGCGAAACACCACGTTTCCCTGCGGATCCCTCGTTTCGAATTGCCAACTGCCGTGCATCTTACTTTCGAGCTTCAGCACCTTCGTCCCCATCCACTGCTCCACAATCTCCGGTTCCACATACGCCTTGAACAACAACTCCACCGGCAAATCAAATTCGCGCGCGATCACCAAATCCTGCCGACCGGCCTCCGCATTGATTTTTGTTTTCTGTTCCATGCGATTATTTCTTTCCCTTGTATTTTTTCATGATCGCTTCGAGTTTATTAAATCGGTCGTCCCACATTTTTCGGAAGGGCTCGATGTAATCCGCGATCTCTTTCATTTTTTGAGGATTCAAGTGATAATAAATCTCCCGGCCGTTTTGCTCCTGCGCCAGCAATTCGCACTCCGTCAGAATTTGGAGATGTTTCGACACCGTTGGCCGCGCCGTGTCGAAATTTGCCGCGATGGCCCCCGCCGTCATCGACTGCGATGCCACCAACAGCAGGATGGCCCGCCGCGTGGGGTCCGCAATCGCCTGAAAAACATCTCGTCGCAAGTTCATCGTGTAGCTATGTGACTACACTATAGGCGTAGCCATTTAACTACGCAATAGTTTTTTTGCAAAATTTGCATAGTGGATCAACGGCGAATCAATGTTTTTGAGTTTCATGGTTTGGATTTTGGTTTTTGTTCATGCGGGCTCGAAGACTTAGCCTTCGATGCAGACGAAGCGGCGGCCACGAATGGGTGGTCGCGGGTCGTAATAATTTTGACTCGGATTTACCCGGATGGGGGCGGATGGTGGAAGCGGGGGCGGTATGGGAACGGCGGGCAAGGGCGGATTATAGGGAACGTTTTCCGGGGCTATATCGGAGGTGCTATTATTGATGGTTTGGGGGTTTGGGGTCGGATTTTCGCGTTTCGTCTCGCTGAGGGAAAGCGGTAGAGGGCTACCGCAGTCCAAGACGCTGGCGCGTGGCGTGGAGGCTTCCGAGTGGCGAGCAGCGTCCGGGAGCGCGGCAGCCTTCTCTGGGATGGGGGCGAGGTTAGTCGGTTCGTGAGCACTCATTTCAAGATAAGCACGGCTCGCGAGGACGCTCGCGGGGGAGGAAGAAGTGGGGGCGCTTGAATGGTCTTCGGATTCTTCGCAGCAAGGGGCTGCTGTAGGTGCGGGATGTTTGAGACTCCTTACGTCGTCTCCTACAGGGGAAGGGCTCGCCGATTCGCTTTCTGGAATTCCGGGTTTTTGTTCGCCGGGTGCGAGGCGGGGACGGTGTTGGAGGTGGCGGAGTTGGTTGCGGATGGCGCGTTGGTCGTCGCGGCGGAGGCGGGAGAGTTCGCGGGAGAGCAAACGGAATTGTTGGAAGCGTTGTTTGGGGTTTTTGATTTCTCCCAGGGAATGGACGTGGAGGGTGAGTTCGGCGGACATGACGGTGGCGATGTCTTCGGCGATGGAGATGCTGTTGCCGGTGGTGTCCAAGCCGAAGATCCTGGGCTTGTTCGGCGGTCCAGCGGGTTTGTTCGCGCAGGAGTTGGTGGCGCGTCCAATCGAGGTAGCCGCCTTTGCGCCATTCGGAAAGGTTTTGCGGGCGGATGGGCAGGCCGGCGAATTGTTCGGTGATGATTTCTTGGACTTCGGGCAATTGGTTGAGCCAGGTGACGAGCGAGGTTCCAAGTTCGCCGTTTTCGAGGCGTTGGTTGAGTTGTTCGCGAATTGGTTTGGGGAGGCGGGCGATTTTGCCGGTGCGAGTTTTCATAGGATTTTTTTGCCACAGAGACACGGAGGACACAGAGCATTTCAATTTGGAGATTTGAGATTCAAAAATTGTATGGCGGCGCTCACAGAGCGCCGCTACAAACACTTGCATCCTCCTTTCATTTGGAGTGGTTTTAGCACGGGCGGCGGTGGAAGAAAAACGCACGGTGATGTTTTCGGTGGAAGTGGCTGGGGACCAACTGAATGGAACTGAAATTTTAGCTAAAAATGGGTGAAAATGGAGGTTTCGCGAGAACCGAATATTGGCGGTTCGATTTTATAACCAACTAATGCTTAGAGGATTGGGAGAAATGCGAAATGATTTCGCATTTCGGGGGACGCCATTTGCGGATTAAAGCGATTGCCAAAATAGATTTCCTGAAAGCCGAAGCTTCGCCCCCTGAACCCTAAGCCCCACCTCTCCCCTGACCCTCTCCCCCGCTGCGCGGCGGAGAGGGAGACGGATGGCTGTGGATGGTCCGAATGCTTCACAAGATGTCGGGATTCTCGACGAAGCCGTTCTTTTCGGAAATCTATTTTGGCAATCGCTATAACGCAGAGCCGCAGAGGACGCAAAGGAACGCGGAGAAGAACTTTTTCCCAATTCTCTCTGCGAAACTCCGAGCTCCATGAACGCGGAGACGCACACGGTCAAACGGCGGGAAGGCGTGTCGCTCCGTGCGCGTATGCGCGATGTGCGTTTGCGGCGCGCACGGAGTGACGCGCCCTACCTGCCGCGGGTTTCAGAGTGGAATTTTCCTTCTCCTCCTCTCTGCGAAACTCTGTGGCCTCGGCGGCTCTGCGTTTTTCCCCTTTCGGCGTTCCGTGCTTCACGCGTTTCCACGCCTTTGCCTGCAACAAAATGAACTTGGAGCGATGTCCGCTCTGAACCTATTGTGATGTCGTGATTCGATTGGACCAGGCATTGGTGGAACGCGGGTTGTGCGAGAGCCGTGAAAAGGCCAAACGCGCCATCATGGCCGGCACCGTCAAGATCAACGGCCAGCTCGCCCGCAAACCCAGCGATTCGATCAAACCCGACGATGAACTCGAGCTGACCGAGGCCGAAAAATTCGTCAGCCGCGGCGGCCACAAACTCGAACACGCTTTGGAACATTTCAAAATCGATGTCGCCGGCCTGACCGCCATCGATCTCGGCGCCTCCACCGGCGGCTTCACCGATTGCCTGTTGCAACGCGGCGCGGCCAAAGTCTTCGCCGTCGATGTCGGCCAGGGGCAGCTCGCCTGGAAACTCCGCCGCGACAAACGCGTGGTCGTGATGGAAAAAACGAACGCGCGAAACTTAACGCCTGCAGCGTTCGCGGGGCCGGGCGATCTCATCGTCATCGATTGCTCCTTCATCTCGCTGCGCAAAATTCTTCCGCCCGCCGTTGCTTTGTTGCGGCCCTTGGGTAACATCGTTGCGCTGATTAAACCGCAGTTTGAAGCGGGCAAAGCCGAGGTCGACAAGGGCGCGGGTGTCATCACCGATCCAGCAATTCATGAGCGCGTGCTGCGGGAACTGCAGGAGTTCGTTGCCGGCGATGCGCAGTTGCGCTGGCGCGGAGTCACGGAGTCGCCATTGCTCGGCCCCGCGGGTAATAAAGAATTTTTGGTGCTGATTGAAAAAACTTGCTGACAAAATCAAACGCGTAGGATTGATCGGAAATTCCGAAAAGGTTTCCTCCGCCAACTACCTGGCCAAAGCCGCGCGCCTGCTGCACCAGGCCGGACGCAAAGTGTATTGCGACGCCAATACGGCCAGTTTCGCCCGGCTGCCCGGCACAACCGTGTGCCCGGACTCCGCCGAACTCGCCGACGCCGCCGACCTGCTCCTGGTTTTTGGCGGGGACGGCACCATGCTCCGGGTGGCGCGCGAAATCGCGGGCTCGCAAACACCCATCCTCGGCATCAACATCGGCGGCCTCGGATTTCTCACGGCGGTGCCGACATCCGGGCTGGCCCCGGCGCTGCGCGAGGTCTGGAACGGCCATTTCAAATTTGAGCCGCGCGCGCTCATCGAGGCGAACATCCGGTGCAACGGCAAACCCATCCGCCAGACCGCGCTCAACGATTTCGTCATCAACCGCGGCATTGTCTCGCGATTGATTGAATTGCACGTGAGTGTCGATGGCGACCCGCTGACGGAATATCGTTGCGACGGTTTGATCATCAGTTCCCCGACCGGTTCCACCGCCTATTCACTCGCGGCCGGCGGCTCGGTGGTTTATCCCACCGCGGAAGTCTTTCAACTCACGCCGATTTGCGCGCATACCCTGTCCAACCGTTCCCTGGTCCTGCCGTTGACGTCGGAAATCTCCATCAAAGTCCTGAACCCAAAACCCGCCACCGTCCTCAGCGCCGACGGCGAATTGGTGACCGATTTAACTGCCGGCGACGAGGTTACCGTGCGCCGCAGCAAACGCACCGTCCGGCTCATGCACCTGCAGGAAACCTCGTTTTTCGAGACCCTCCGCGTGAAACTGCACTGGCGGGGAGCCAATTTGTGAAGGAATATTAAAAAGGGCGCGTTCGAAAAAATGCTCCAAGTCGCCAAAACGTTAGATGAGTCCCTGTTTAAGACAATCCACGACCTCAAAACAAACCTTTCCCGCTTTGGAAGGCTTGGCAGCGCATTTGCTCAATTAGGCCAGTTTGGTGGAATCCATTTAACGAACACATGGTCCGATTAAAAGACATAGCGGTCCGGGCAAACGTCTCAGTGATGACGGTTTCCAAAGCCTTGCGTGACGAACCGGATGTATCCGAGGCCACGAAAGGCCGGATCAAAGGCCTCGCCCAGCAAATGGGTTACGTGCCGGATTCCTCCGCCCAGGGTCTCCGCACCCGCACGACGAAGCTGCTGGGTTTGCTGATTCCCTCGACCACGGATCCCAACATGGCCCGCATGGCCCTCGCCATCGAAGAGCGCACCCACGATCTGGGCTATGACCTGATACTGATGCACACGCTCAGTACGGTCGAGCGCGAGGAATACTGCCTGCGCCGGATGCTGGCCCGGCGCGTGGATGGAATTTTTGTCGCGCCCGTTTACCGCATTGAACCCGAAGCACGCATCTACAAGGAACTCGTCGCGCAACAAACGCGCGTTGTTTTGCTGGGGCCCTCGGCGCCGTTCTGCAACCAGTTTCCCAGCGTGCAAGTGGATGATTTAGCGGCTAGTTTCGCGGCGACGCAACACCTGCTCAAGCTCGGCCACAAGCGCATTGCCTTCCTGAGCGGCCCGACGGCCGCCCCCTGGGCGCAGGCGCGTTTTGAAGGCTATCGCCGCGCGCTGCGCGAAGCTGGAATGGACGTCGACGACAGCCTCGTTTTTCAGGCCGGCAGCACGACTGAAGATGGCGTCAAGGCCGCCTCGCAAGTGCTCGACGAATCCTGCAAGGCCACCGCGGTCCAAGCCGTGAACGATCTGGTGGCGATCGGTTTCGCGAACACGCTGCTGGACCAGGGCGTGCGCATTCCGCAGGACATTTCGCTCGTCGGTTTCGGCAACAGCATTACGAGCGAATATTTCCGTGTGCCCATGACCACGGTGCGCCAGCCGAAGTTCCGCCTCGGCCTCGCCGCAGTCGAAATGATGGCTCAGATGCTGCGCGGCCAGCGCGCCGAAACCCGGCGTCTCGCCACCGAACTTATCATCCGCTCCAGCTCCGCCGCCCCTGCCCACGTGCCTCAGGCAACTGCACAGACTTGAGACAGCGTTTCGAAATTCGGAGCTTGGCCGCCGATTGCGCACTCTTGGTACCTGACCTGCTTATTTTGCGAGCATGAGAAAGATTTTCATTGTGGTCGGCGTCATCACCATCGCCGTCGGCGTGTTGTGGGCCGGCCGCGCATGGAACACTCTCCGCGTCAACGCGAGAACCGCCCAGTTCAACAACGACGTCGAAGACCTCTTTACCGCGCTCCAGAAATACAAAGAACGCGTGGGCAGCTATCCCACCGGCGGCAACATCGAAGTCTCCAAAGCCCTCCAGGGTAACAATAGCAAGAACGTGATCATAATCGTGGGCAGCGCCAAAAAGAGTAATCTCAATGAAAAGGGAGAAATCATCGACCCGTGGGGAACTCCGCTGCGTATTTATTTTTCAGACACAGGCGTGCTGATTCGCTCCGCCGGCCCGAACCGCCGATTTGATGACAGCACTGTCATAGATGCGGACGATTTCATCCGATCGAACTAAACGGCCACTCAGGTTTTCACCTACATCGCGCTTCGACACTTGCTCGAAGCGCGATTTTGCGTTTCATTGGGGGGAATGGCTCAGGATGTTTATGACGCGTTGATCATCGGCGGCGGCCCCGGCGGAAGCGCCGCGGCCACCTACCTCGCCCGCGCGGGCAAGCGCGTGCTCGTGTTGGAGAAGGAACATTTCCCCCGCTTTCACATCGGCGAATCGCTGCTCCCTTACAACCAGTCCATCTTCGAAGAAATGGGCGTGCTGCCGGAACTCGAAGCCGCCGGGTTCACGAGAAAATACGGCGCGCAATTTCACCTCGGCAATTCGAGCAAGAACATCAAGCTCACGTTCACCAGCGGAAAATTCACCCGCGCGCCCGTGGCGTTCCAGGTGGAACGCGCCAAATTCGATCACCTGCTGCTGAAACACGCCCGCAAGTCGGGAGCGGAAGTGCGTGAAGGCTGGACGGTCACGAAATTCACGCATGAAGGTGATTTCGTGTCGATCGAAGCCCGAGACGAAAACGGCGCAACCCAACAATTTCGCGGTTCATTTTTGATCGATGCCAGCGGGCGAAACAATCTGACGGGCAACCAGGAGGGGCTGAAGGTTGTTGACCAAAACCTCAAAAAGTTCGCTATTTACGGGCATTTTGACGATGTCAAAATGGATGAAGGCAAAAAAGCGGGGGATATTCTGCTCATTCGCATGCAGAAAGAGTGGTTTTGGTTGATCCCACTTTCGCCGAAGAAAGTAAGCGTCGGCTGCGTCATGGACCACGCGGATTTCACGCGCATGAAACAAACGCCGGCTGAGATTTTCAATCGCGTCTGGCAGTCGAGTTCCGAAATGCGCATGCGCATGGAGAACGCCAAACTCGTCAGCCCCATCCAGGTGACGGGAGATTTTTCCTATCGGAACCGCCGCCTGGCCAGTTCGCGCCTGGTGCGCGTGGGCGATGCCGCCGGGTTCATGGATCCTGTTTTTTCCTCCGGCGTTTACATCGCCATGTATTCCGGACGCCTCGCCGCGCGAAGTATTATAAAATCGCTCGCCGCCGGAGACGATGGCAGCCGCCGATTCAAGAGCTACGAGAAAACCGTCCTGCGCGCGATGGATTTATACATGGAAATGATCGAGGGGTATTACACGCAGCCGTTCATGGAATTGTTCATGGAACCCCGCGAAAAGTTCCAATTGCCCGACGCCATGGTGGCCATTTTGGCCGGGGAACTGGAAGGCGGATGGAAGCTCGATTGGCGCCGGCGCGTGTTCTTCTGGCTGGTAAGACTTCATTCCAAACGGCCGCTCGTCCCGCGAATCTCCTTCGCCGATAAATCCTAAATTGTTCGAGCCGTTCCGTTTAAACATTGGCTGGAGCGTTTCCATCTTATATGTAGCGCAGACATTCTTGTCTGCGGGTTCGGGCGACTTTCCAGTCGCCAGTTCGAACACGGGACTGGAAAGTCCCGTGAACCCGCAGGCTGGAAAGCCTGCGCTACATAATGTGGAACTGCTCGAATCCGCCAAAGATGGCACCTGTGTTGCTGCGTATTGCGCGGAAATCAGCAGGTTCGGAACACAATTGAATGGACTCCACGATACAAAACGCGCCGGAACAGCAGACGGACCAACGCATCGCCCTCCTCACGGCCAAGGTGGCGGAGTTGTCCGAGGCGAATCGTTCCCTCGCGAACACCCAGATGCTCGTCGAGGCCATGCTGGATAACATTCCCGACCGCATTTATTTCAAGGACGCGCAATCCCGCTTTGTCAAAGTCAGCAAAGCGCTCGCGAAACGCCTGGGGGTTGCCCATCCAGACGACGCCGTGGGCAAAACCGATTTCGATTTTTATCCCGATACCAAGGCCCGCGAGTTTTACGAGGACGAACAGCGCATCATCAAAACCGGCGAACCGCTCATCAACAAAGTCGAGCGGCAGGTCCGGAAAAACGGCGATGTTGCCTGGAGTTCCACGACCAAAGTTCCCCTGCGCAGCCGTGACGGGACCGTGGTCGGCATCGTGGGCATCAATCGCGACATCACGGGTCTCAAATTGGCCGAGCAAAAAATCGAAGCGATCAATCGTGAATTGCGCGAAGCGTCACGCCAGGCCGGCATGGCGGAAGTGGCCACCGGCGTGCTGCACAACGTCGGCAACGTTCTCAACAGCGTCAACGTCGCCGCGGGCGTCCTCTCCGATCGCCTGAACAATTCGAAATCCTCGGGCGTCAGCAAGCTTTCAAAACTTCTCACCGAACAACAGGATCTCAGCCGTTTTATCGCGGACGATGAACGCGGCCGCCAGATTCCCGCCTATCTCCAGAAGCTCGCCGAGCATTTGGAAAAAGAGCAGGCGGACATGCGCAAGGAACTTCATGAGTTGGTGATGAATGTGGAGCACATCAAGGAGATTGTCGCCACGCAGCAAAATTACGCGCGCGTCCTTGGGGTCGCCGAAGTCGTCGATCTTTCCGAAGTCATGGAGGACGCCATCAAGATTCACGGCGGCTCCTACGAACGCCACGCGATCAAGCTCATTCGCGAATATGACAAGCTGCCGCAGATGACGCTGGACAAGCACAAGGTGATGCAAATCCTGATTAATTTCCTGAGCAACGCCAAATACGCCTGCGACGCCGGTCAGAAGCCGGAAAAGATGGTGGCGGTGCGGTTGAAGACGGTGGGCCAGGACCGCGTTCGGATGGAAGTTGCCGATAACGGCATTGGCGTCGCCCCCGAGAATATTAAACGCATCTTTTCCCAGGGTTTCACCACGCGCAAAGGCGGGCACGGCTTCGGATTGCACAGCGGGGCGTTGGCGGCGAAAGATCTCGGCGGCACCATCAGCGCTGAGAGCGCGGGCATCGGACATGGTGCGACCTTTATCCTCGAAATCCCCATCGTGCCGCCCAACGGCCCGGCAAAAGCTTAAGCCGGAACAATGCAGTTGAAAAAGGGAGCGTGCCTGCACCGGACGCAGTGAGCCGCGCCCTCGCGGCTAACAGGAGCGCTCGAGATAAACTCACCGTTTGGTGATGGCCACGCCGCGAATGTTCGCCGCGAGGCGCGTTGAACAGCAGCTCGGGTGGTGCTTTGTAGCAACCTTCGATGTTTTGTGTCGCCCTTACAGGGCTCAGGGTATTGGGCGACAATTACCCGGGCCTTCAGCCCGGGCTTTAAAATGGCAGGCTTTCAGCCCTCAGATTCGAAGGAGCATCTTTTCCACAAGCACTGAGGCGGTTGCGCTCCCCTAATAAAACTACCGCATTGGTGGTTAATCCGGAGCAATGCAGTTGAAAAAGAGAGCGTGCCTGCACCGGACGCAGTGAGCCGCACCCTCGCGGCTAACAGGAGCGCTCGAGATAAACTCCCCGTTTGGTGATGGCCACGCCGCGAACGTTCGCCGCGAGGCGCGTTGAACAGCAGCCGGGGCGGCTGCGCTTCTAATTTGTTTACGGAGTGGTGTGCCCTCCCGCCGCAGGCATTTCGTTACACGATCTAATCCTACTTTAGGGGCACCAGTGGCGGCATTTCGTTCGTCTCAGACGATTTTTCGGATGCTCCGGCGGCCGGCTCCGTTTTCTTTTCTGCCAGCAACTGCGAGCGCTCCTTCAAGACTGGATCGACCGCAAAACCCGGCACGAGATATGTCCATTGCTGATAGGTTTGCTCCTGCTTCATCTTATCCGCCGCCTTTTGCTGCACGTCCTTGAATTGATTGTCGAGCATGGCTTTTACTTCAGGCTTTTCGTCCTTGCCGGCGACACGTTCAGCGACGGGTTTGCCGGAAACCGTGAGCGTGACAAAGTAATCATCATTGGTCCGGTCGCCCACGTTGATCGTGTAATTGAAACCGTCAAAGGTATCGATTTTGACCACCGTCGGCTTATTGGTCCCTTCCAATTTTGCGCCCGGCAACACGCTATTGAAGGTCGGCGAGCTGAACGAGCTCGTCACACCGGACAATTTCGCGGAGTCCAATTCTTCACCGGCATTCGTGTTTGCCAATTTCCAGTCGCCCGCCTCGGTCTCGCGGGTGAGCTTCCAGGAATTCGTCGCCACCGGAAAATCGACTTCGATTGATTTCGGTTTTTCCACCTTGAAGAAATCCTTGTTCAACCATGGGTCCGGACTCGCGTCCAAAGTTTCCAACGGATCCGAAATCAGCGCGACCTGGTGCGAATTCGTCCCCACTTCCACGTAACGCCCGTCCGGAAATGAATCTTCGCCCTCGCCCGGTTGCGGTTGCGGTGGCGCGGCTTTTTTCAGGTGCTTTTTGCCAAGCAACAGGGTGCTGATCGGTTTGTCCGCCGGGTCGTCGAATTGCACCACCACCGCCGAATTAGTCTCCTGCCCGGGCGCCAATTCCATCCGCCCCAATTGCGACGGCCCAATCGCCTCCACCTGCACAATTTTCAAATCGCGCAGTTTCAGGAGCAGATCGCTGATTTGGGAAAAGTTCGCCGGATAATCTCCGCGCTCGCGCACGCGCCACAAATCATCCTTCTTCACGAGATTCAATGTGTTCGTTCCATGTTGGACGGAGATGTGCGCGACGTTGTTGACGGGAAAAGCATCACCCATCAGCTTCTTCCCCACATCCGCGCCGCCGCCGGTCCAGGAGGACTTCTGCTGGTTATGCAACATCAAACCCGCCCCACCGACGACGATGACGAGCACGATCAGGATTCCGAGTTGTTTCAAATTCATTTTGCCGAATTACGTTTGCGTTTGAAGACTGCCAGGCCGACGCCGGCCACGATGACCACCGCCGGCATCAGCGCGATATTCACGATCTCGACCCGGTGCTGGAGCGAATCCACGTCGCGCCGCAAATCCTTCTGCACATTGCGCAAATCCTTGCTGATTTTCGCGTCATTGGTTTTCAAGTTTTCGATTTCCGCCTGCTGCTCGGGCGAGAGAATGAATTTTTGGTTCTGGCTTTTCTGCTGCTGCAATTCCTGCAACCGCGCCAGGGCCTTGTCATGGCTGTCCTGCAATTCCTTGATCTTGTCCGTGTAGCGCGCCTGCGCCTCGGCCTCGATTTTCTTCACGCGCGTGAACGGATGCTGCATCACCGCGCGGCTGCGCACCGCGATGAGATTGCTGTCGCCCGAAAAGTTGCTCCACGAGGTTCTGCGCAAAATTCAGGTTGCCGTTCATCGCCATCGACATCTGGCCAAAAGGCGTGTTGACCTGGCGCAGGGCAAAGCCGTCGTAAAACATATCCGCATCGCCTACGAGCACGACGCTGTTATCCTGCCTGCTCTCTTTCAAAGACGCGTCCGCCTGCGCCGTTTTATTGGTCTCACCGGTTTTTTCATCGGGGCTGCCGTTCGGGAACGCGGTTTTGAATTTGCCGGTCAGGCGCACCGCCAGCGCGTATTGCACGCCGGACGGTTTGAAGTTCTTCAAAATATCCGCGGCCGAAAATTGTGCGAGCATTCCATCCACCAATTGCGAATCCGCCGTGCTCTTCAGCAAGACCGTTTCATTCAACCCCGGGCCCGGCGTGCCCGTGAACGCGCCGCCGGAGAAATACCAGATATTATCCAACTGCGCCGTGGCGATGTCGTTGGTGTTAATCCCCTCCGGACTCAACGCGAGCCACACTGGCCGTTGCTGGGTCGTATCGCCTTCCTCGCCCAGGTTCATCGCAAACGTCCGGTCCGCCACCACCTTGCTGGTGTCGAATTTGAGTCCCCAAGCGTTCAACAATTTGTCGAGCGACGAGCCGCCTCCGGGCACTTGTCCCATCATCGGGTTCTGCCCGCGGCTGTCCACTTGCGACGAGGCATCGAGGAAAGCAATGAGTTTTCCGCCGCCCATCACGTATTGGTCCAGCGCATATTGCGAGGCGTCCGAAATATCCTTCGGATAAATCACGAGCAACACTTTGATATCGCCATCAATTTTGGTCGCATCCATGGGAATGCGGCGCACGGTGTAATCGTTGTGCAGTTCGGTAATCAACTCCCAGGGCGGTTGTTGCTGCGGTTGCTGGCCCATCTGCTGCATCATCGGATTCGGCTCCTGGCCGAACACGGGCAACCCGGTCATCACGCCGATGACTGGCTTCTCCGGCGTGACCACCCGCGAAATGGCGCGCGAAATATCGTACTCCAATTCCCGCTCACGATCCGGCGACAGGAACGGGATCGTCTCCTTCGCATCGAGCTGGCTTACGGCCAGGCCGAGATAGAAAGGCTCGCCGCCGGGCAGGTTTTGCGCGTCGATTCCATCGAGCCGGGCCGAATCTTCCGCGTCCGAATCCGGCTGGGGATCGTATTTTTGAATGATCAAATTGCCGTGCGCGGCTTGTTGATATTCCGCGAGAAGATCCTCCACCCTCTTGGCGTAGGCTCTCAGGAAAACTGAATAGGGAGTCGCGTTTTCGGCTTGAGTGCAGTAATACCGGATTTTCACCGGCGTATCGAGTTTCGCGAGGATGGCTTTCGTGCCGGCGGAGAGTGTGTACGCTTTTTCCCTGGTCAGATCCACGCGCTCGTGCACGGGCGCGGTGACAATATTGAAGGCGACCACGATCACTGCCATGATCACGACGCCAAGGGCCGAGTAGAGAACTGTTTCTAAAGATTTTTTCTGCATGGAAATTCCTTTTTTAACCGGCGCGATGCCCGCGCAGAATCACGTTCGTCGTGAACAGCGAGAATACGATGATCGACAGGAAGAAAATAATATCCCGCGAATCAAGCACGCCTTTCTGGAAACCGTCAAAATGCGTCATGACGCTCATGGAGGTAATCAGGTTTACAATCGAGGGTTTGAACCACTGGCCCAGAAAATCGACCACCGGCGGAAACCCGCACATGATCAAAATGAGGCACCCTACGAGTGCGATGATAAAGCTCACCACCTGGCTGCGCGTCATCGCCGACGTGATGCAACTGATGGCCAGATATGCGCCCGCCATCAGCCAACTGCCCACGTATCCCGTGAAGATCACGCCATTGTCAGGCTGGCCCAGATAGTTCGTCGTAATCCACAACGGAACCGTTAGCAGCAATGCGAGGCCAAGGAAAAGCCAGGACGCGAGAAATTTTCCCACGATCGCCTGCCAGGAGGTGATGGGCATCGTCATCAGCAATTCGAGCGTACCCACGCGCCGCTCTTCCGCCCACAACCGCATTCCCACGGCGGGCACGAGGAACAAATAGAACCACGGATGCCACAGGAAGAAGGTCACGAGTGAGGCGTCGTCGCGTTTGAAATAAGTGCCCGCCCCGGTTCCCACAAAGAACGTGAAGAACCCGCACAGCAACAGGAAAATCACGAGAAACACGTACGCCAGCGGCGAGGAAAAATACGCGCCCAGCTCCCGTTTCGTGATCGTTTTAATATTCGCAAAAGTATTCATTATGCTGCCTCCTTCGCCGTCTCGGGCATCGTGATGTTCCGGAAAACTTCATCGAGCCGTCCTTCTTCCGTGTGCAATTCCTCGATGCGCCAGCCTTGCGCCGCATCCGCGATGCTGTGCGCCAGCGTGCCATTGCTGTTCACGTTCGGAAACACCCGCGCCGTCACACCGCTCGCGTCTTCCTTCAAAATCGTCACGCGCTTCACTGTGGAGAGATTCGATAATTTTTGGCTTAGCGTGGCACCGTTCACGCCCGTGACGCGCAAGGTCACCGCGCCCGACCATTCGGATTTTTGGCGCAACTCCGCCGGCGTTCCGTTCGCCACAATCCGGCCGCGATCGATAATGATCGCCCGCGAACAAACCGCGTCCACTTCCTCCAAAATGTGCGTGGAAAAAATAATCGCCTTCTTCTCGCCCATGCGGCGAATCAAATTCCGAATCTCATGCTTCTGATTTGGGTCCAGGCCGTCCGTGGGTTCGTCGAGCACCAGCACATCCGGGTCGTGAATGATCGATTGCGCAAAACACGTTCGATGGCGATAGCCTTTGGAAAGGGTCTCCACACTTTGATGCTGCACGGGCTCGAGAAAGCACATTTCAATCGCGCGCGCGACCGCCTTCTTTTTTGCGTCACCGGTCAACCCGCGCAACTCGGCCGCAAAATTTAAAAAGCCGCCCACGGTCATGTCCGTGTAGGCCGGAGCGTTTTCCGGCAGATAACCGATCAGCCGTTTGGCTGGAATGGGATTTTCGACCATGTCGAATCCGCCGACGGTCACCGTGCCTTCGGTGGGGGGAATGAAGCCGGTGATCATCCGCATGCTCGTGGATTTTCCGGCGCCGTTGGGCCCGAGAAAACCGAGCACTTCACCGCGCTCGACGGAAAACGAAATTCCATCGACGGCTCGTTTGGTTCCGAAAATTTTTACCAGGTTTTGGACTTTAATCATAATAGGCAACACTTATTGCGCCGATACCAACCGCGAACGACCGCTCGAAATAGCGATTCCCGGCAGAAAAGTAAACGGGTTTTTACCACCATTGTCTTTGGCGGCGGACTTGCATACATTCCGTTTACAGTAGTCACTTTTGGAAAATAGATTCGCCATAATGTTCAAAATTTTTTTCAGGCCAGCCGCGAATGCCCGGCTAAAAGAGAATTCTTTCCGTTGTGACGGACGTTTTTCGCGGGTGCTTGGTTTCGTATTTCTTACCAGCCTCTGCGGTTGCCTGACGCTGCCACCGCTGCCGAAGGCGGACCTTTCGCAGCCCGGCTGGAACATCCGGCAAGGCGAGGCGGTATGGAAACCGGATCGCAAAACCCCGGAAATTGCGGGCGAAATTCTCCTCGCCACGCGTCCCGACGGCTCGTCGTTCGTGCAATTCATCAAGACGCCGTTTCCCTTCGCCATCACGCAAACCACTTCAAATAAATGGCAGGCGGAATTCCCGCCGCAAAACAAACGCTTCACGGCGCCCGGCAAACCGCCCGCGCGCATCATCTGGTTCCAACTCGTGAATGCGCTCACGGACAAACCGCTGGCGCGCGGCTGGAGCTGGCATGATACCGGCACGAACTGGCAACTGAATAGCACCTCCGGCGAGTCATTGGAAGGCTATCTCTCTCAATGACTCTTCCCCGCCGCATCACCATCGCGCTGTGGTTTATCCTGCCGATTCTCTGCATCCTCGGCTTCACGCGATTGCATTTTGATGTCGAAGTGCTCGACCTCCTGCCCACCAGCAGTCGCGCCGTCGAAGGATTAAAACTTTATCAACAGCGTTTTTCCAACGCGCACGAATTGATCATCACGGTGCAGGCGAACGAAGGCGAGCAAACGGAAATCGCCGCGCGCGCGATCGGAGAAAAGTTGCGCCGCGAGACAAATCTCGTTGCCAGCGTCACGTGGCAACCGCCCTGGCTCGAAAATCCCGGCCAAAGCGCGGAACTCATCGGCTACCTGTGGTTGAATCAATCGCCCGCGGATTTCGCTGAACTCTCCAATCGCCTCGCGCCCGCCAATCTCGCTGCCACGCTTGCCAACACCCGCGATGATCTCGCCGGTTCCATGTCGCCCGGAGATATCGCGCGCCTGAGTTACGATCCGTTGCGCCTGACGCAATTGCCCGAAAGCGCGGCCAGCGCCGCGCCGAATTTTGCCCAGGGCGGCGATCTCTTCGCTTCGCACGACGGAAAGTTTCGCATCATTTTTGTTGAAGCCAGCACACCACTCGCGACCTACAAGGAATGTTACGCGTGGCTGAAACAAATCACGAACGGTGTGGAAACTGCGTTTCGGGAAGCCAATTTGGCGCAGAAAGTGAATGTCCAATACACCGGGCGCCCGGCGTTCGTCTCCGAAATCGCGCGCGGGATGGAACACGACATCACGATTTCCGTCGGTGGCACTTCGGTCATTATCGCCTGTTTATTTTGGCTCGCGCACCGCCGGGTCAAACCAATGTTGTGGCTGCTTACGCTGCTGGCTTTTATTCTCGCCGGCACGCTCGCGCTCGGCGGATTGATTTACGGCAGCATCAACGTCGTCAGCATGGGCTTTGCCGCCATCCTGCTCGGCCTCGCCGTCGATTACGCAGTCGTCCACTATCAGGAAGCGCTCGCACATCCGGATTTGTCCGTGCCGGAAATTCGCGGCGCCATCGCGCCGAGTATTTTTTGGGCCGCCACCACGACCATTTGCGCGTTTTTGGTTTTGAATTTCGGCGGACTCCCCGGGCTCGGCCAACTCGGAACGCTGGTCGGTGTCGGCGTGGCGCTCTCTGCGTTCATCATGATTTTCGCGTACCTGCCGCCGTTGTTTCCTGAACGACGGAAGGCAAGGCCCGTCGGCATTCCGAAAAGTGAAGACGGCGCGCACGGAGTGGCGCACCCTGCCACGCCTCGCAAAAAATCATTCGTCTTCGCCGGCACTGGCGCATTGATTTTATGTTCCCTCGTCATTCTCTCGTTCGGCATTCCCAAAATGGATTCCACGGCCAATGCCCTGCGCCCGCGCGACAGCAAATCCTACGCGGCGCTCGACGTGATCCAGCACCAACTCGGCCAGAAACAGGAGCCGCTCTGGCTTTTGGTCTCCGGCGCGGACGAAACCGAAGTGGCGAAGAAACTCGACATCGCGAAACCAATTCTCGACCAGGCCGTCACCAATCACGTGCTCACCGGTTACAATCTTGCGAGCGCCATTTGGCCGCGGCCCGATTTTCAATCCGCCAATCGCGCCGCGGCGCAAAAACTTTTGGCCGAACGTGAAACCGTCCATTCCGCCCTCTTAACCAACGGCTTCACCGACACCGCCTTCGGTCTGGCCAATGGAATCTTCGACACCTGGCAGCGCGCCACCGAAACCCGCGGTGTTTTCTGGCCCACCAACGAACTCGACCGCTGGATTTTTGACAAACTCGTCGCGCGCACGCCCACGAATCTCTACGCGCTCGGATTCCTTTATATTGCGTCGACAAATTCCGCGGCGGGCCTCGATGCATTGCAACAGCAACTCGAGCCCGAAAACGAAACCGGCGTCTGGCTCTCCGGCTGGCAATTGCTGGGCCGCGCCGTTCTCGGCCGGGTCATGAACAATCTGTGGAAACTCGTGCTGCCCATGGTCGGTCTGGTTTTTCTTTCGCTCTGGCTTGCCTTCCGCCGGCCACTCGAAATTCTTTTGAGCCTTGCCATCCTCATTCTCAGCGGACTCGTGCTGATGGCGGTGATGCACTTGACGGGCTGGTCCTGGAATTTGCTGAACCTCATGGGCCTGCCGCTGATTTTGGGCACGGGCGTCGACTATAGCATTTTCATGCAACTCGCACTGCGCCGCTACCACGGCGACCTCCAGGTCGCGCATCGTGCCGTGGGCCGCGCGCTGCTGCTCTGCGGCGGCACCGCGGCGGCGGGATTTGGCGCGCTCACCTTTTCGAGCAATGCCGGCATGGCCAGCCTCGGCCAGATTTGCGCTGTCGGCATCGCCTGCAACATGTTAATTTCAGTTTTCCTGTTGCCGACGTGGTGGTCCGCGTTGGTGAATCGAAACGAAAAACAACCTTGATGTCCACCGCCGCTTCCATTCCCAAACAACAACTCGAAGCGCCCTCCTCGCTCTATCGCGCTGAATTCTGGCGCATGGGCCTCGGCTTTGTCCGCTTCGTTCCGCGCGGCGTCTGCATTTTTTTCAGCCGAATTGCCGCCGATATTTATTGGCTCATCGCGCGCGATCGCCGCGAAGTTGTGATCCAAAATATTTTGCCCGCGCTCAACCACGACCGCGCTGCCGCCACAAAAAAAGGGAAAGAACTCATCCACGGTTTCGCCGTCAAGGTAGTCGACCTCTGGCGTTACGAAGCCGGGCTCCAAATTGAAAACACGTTCGGCCATGCGACCGGCTGGGAACTTTTCGAGAACGCGCTCGCGCAAAAACGCGGCGTGCTGCTATTGACCCCGCATCTCGGCAATTGGGAATTCGGCGGACCCTGGCTCACGCAAAAAGGCATCACGCTCCAGGTCATCACCATGGCCGAACCGGGCAAAAACTTCACGCAACTCCGCCAGGCTTCACGCGCGCGCTGGAACATCGAAACGCTCGTCGTCGGCACGGACCCGTTCGCGTTTGTGGACATCATTCGCCGCCTCGAAGCCGGCGCGGTGATCGCGTTGCTGATCGATCGCCCGCTGGCGGCGACGTCCGCGACCGTGAATCTGTTCGGCAAACCCTTTTGCGCCTCCACCGCCGCCGCCGAACTTGCGCGCGCCTCGGGCTGCATGCTGTTGCCGGTTTACCTGCCGCGCAAGGGCAACACTTACGAGGCCCACGTGCTCCCGGAAATTTCCTACGACCGCGGCGCCTTGCGCGACACCGCGGCACGGCAAAAACTCACTCAAGAAATCGTGACGGTTTTCGAGCCCGTCATACAAAATCATATTGAACAATGGTACCAATTCATTCCCATTTGGCAGAAATAGAAGGACTGCGGTCTAAAGCTCCAAGCTCCAAGCACCAAGCTCCAGAGAAGCTCCAACATCCAAGCCCGCAAAGGAGTTTTCATCTGAGCCCTTCCAGAACTTGGTGCCTGGTGTTTTTCTGGAGCTTGGTGCTTGGAACCTGGAGCTTCAGCGCGCGCGCTGCCGACACCAACTCCCTCATCTCCACGTGGGTCGCCGCACAAGCGAATATTCACAGCTTCTCCGCCGATGTCGTGCAGACGCGCATCTTTAAATCGCTCGCGCAACCGCTTACCGCCTACGGCCACATCTGGTTCGAGGCGCCCAACCGGTTTCGTTGGGAACTCACCAATCCCGTCCCCAGCATCGCGGTGCGCGGCACTGACGAAATGCTCGTGATTTACCCAAAGATAAAACGCGCCGAGCGTTATCCGCTTACCGGCGAACAAGCCGGCCAATGGCGTGATGTGATGAAACTGCTCGACGCCGGTTTCCCGCGCAGCGAAGCAGACCTGCAATCGCAATATGAAATCCTCTCGCAACAAGTGAACGGCGACGTCTGCGAATTGACGATGCAACCCAAATCCGCCACTGCTCGCAAATTGATGCCGCAAATCAAAATCGGTTTCTCGACGAAGGATTCGGTGCTGACCTCGACTGAATTAAAAATGGCCGACGGCTCGATCATGCGAAATGATTTCAAAAACACCGAACTCAATCCAAAAATCGACGAATCCCTGTTCGCTCCAAAACTCGGCAGCGATTACAAAATCACGGAGCCCTTTAAACAGCAATAGTGCGGCGGTCGCAGACCGCCGCTACAGCGCGCAATGCACGACGCTCTCAAATCACTTCCCCACGGCCCGGAATTTCGCTTCGTCGACAGGCTCACGGCGCTGGCCCCCGGCAAAAGCGGCTCGGGAGAATACACCGTGCGCGGCGACGAACCGTTTCTGCGCGGTCATTTTCCCGGCCAGCCCATTTTCCCCGGCGTCCTGCTCGTCGAAGCCGCCGCGCAACTCGCCGGCACCGTTGCGCAAAGTGATCCGCAAATTCCCCCGCTCCCCGGATTGAAACTCACCGCGATGCGCGGGATAAAAATTCTTGGCACCGCACGTCCGGGAGAAGTGATTCAGTTGGATGCAACCATTTTGAACCGGCTCGGAAATCTGATTCAGGCGCAAGTCGCCACCAAAGTAAACGGCCAAGTGATCATGCAGGGTGAATTGACATTAAGCGGCGAACAGCCTGGTACCGCCGGCGTCCCGCCGGCGAGTTTCTGATTCGCGGTCGTCCTACTTTTTCTCCAAATATCGTTTCCGCCATTCCGCGCGGGACAATTTCCCGCGCTGGTTGGCAAACAGCGATTCAACCAGCCACCACTCGCGCGGCACCTGCCACGCGGGCAATTGCGCGAGCAAGAATTGTTTCAACGCCTCGCCGGAGACACTCGTGTTCGCCGACACACACGCCACGATGGTATCGCCGCGCTGCGCATCCGAACTCGGCACGCCAAAAATCACGCACTCGCGCACGCCCGGATGCGCCACCAGCACCTTCTCGATGCTCTCGGGAGAAACCTTGCGTCCGGCCACATTAATCTGGTCCCCTGCCCGGCCGCGAAAATAAACCAGCCCGTGAGAAATCTCCGCGAGATCGTTCGTCCGAAACGCGCCTCCACTCAACGCCGCGCTCGGCTCGGGCCAATACGTTTGCCCCACCGCTTCGCTGCGGACCTCCAGACAACCGCCAGCGCCGACGGCCAGGTCCACATTCTGCATCGGAGCGCCGACGCACGAATCATCCGTCCGCGCATCCGAACTCGCGTCGTAGGCGATTCCTCCGCATTCGCTGCTGCCGTAAAAATTATGAACCTTCAAGCCGCGTGCAGCGAAAATGCTTTGCTCGAGCGAAACCGGCAGTGGCGCGCCCGCGGAAATCGCCAAACGCACGTTGGGCGGAATGGCGCCTGCGTCATTCCACGTCCGCCATAATGCCGGAACCGCAGCCAATGTGATCCCCTGCTCTGTCGCTGCCGCGCGCAGCACAATTTCCGGCAGCGGCGCGCCGGCGAGAATCAATGGAATTCCGTGCAACAAGAGCGGCAGGATCAAATTCGAAAATCCGTACGAATGCGCCAGCGAGATGACGCCCAGATTCGGCCAATCCGGCCGCAGCCCCATCGTCGCCACGATGTTCTCGGCATCCGCCGCCAATTGGCTCGCGGTGAACGCCACGAATCGCGGCGTCGCAGTCGTGCCGGAAGTCATTTTCAAATGAACGATTTCCGGTGGCAGTCCCGCCTTGATCTCCGGCCGATGCTGGTCGGACTCCATCGGGCAAAGCAGTTGCCCGGAACGCCACGCCCGCAAGACCATCAATACGAATTCCGCCGATACGCCCGTGGGAAAAGCGGTTTTGCCGGGATCGTCGAGGGATGTTTCCGCGGCTCGTTCCAACTCCTGAAAAGTCCACTGGCGGCCGGAGGGCAAATCGCGCAGGGCCATTTCCCGGGGGAAATTGCGCGCAATTTGCAGCCAACGTTCGTAAAGCATTGCCAGTTAGGTAGCGCACGAATAGGTTTTGGGGCAAGTTGTAAAATGTATCGGAACCTCGAACCTCGAACCTCGAATGCGGAACGCCGAAGTGCGGCGCAGATGCTTTCCACTTTTTGCTGCGCCCTCTTGCTGATGGCTCTCTGCGGCTGCGCCGGTCATCCCTTCGTCGGCTCGCGCCCGTTCAACTATCAAACGGACACGTTCAGCTATGCCAATGGGCTGGTCTGGGAATATCATTACGATGCCAATGGCAAATGGGTGCATCAGCGCCGCGAACCCGCCACCGATTATCACCAGCACTGCTTCGTGGTGGCGCGTTCCGCCCGCCAGTTCTTTCGAGAATGCAACTTTTGATGCGAGCCGACCCGTCGCAGACGAGAAAACCTACGGCCATCTGATTCGCAAGGTGGTTTCGATCGATCCCTCGGAACCATTGCCGGACTCCAAAAAGATCGTGATCCCGGGCTATGCGAATCTGCGCGAGTTCAGCGCCGCGAATGAGCATTTGCTGAAGCACGAATGCGGCGGCGCGTGGGAAAGTTACGTTCAGCGCGGTCATTGGCGAATGATTTTTCCCTTCAGCCGCGCCAGCCAAAAAAGCACCGCGGAACGATTGCTCGCCGATTTGAAAGAAAATCGGCCGCCGGTGGTTCACGTGGTTCGCTTCCCGGAATTGCTCATCAATCATGCTGTTCTGGTTTTTGACGCACAGGAGTCCGAGAAGGAAATCATTTTCTCCATCTACGATCCCAACAAAACCGACGGGCCGAGAACCCTCAACTATGACCGCGCCACGCGAACATTTAATTTCGCCTCCAACGATTATTTTGCGGGGGGGCGAGTGGATGCTTACGAGGTTTATCGGAGTTGGGACTACTAAACAGGGTGCGATTCCAAGTGATGGGCAGGCGCAAGATTTCGTTTCAACAGAGATGGGAAATAATACCGTTGAATGTGAGGTGGGCCCCTCATCCCGGCCTTCTCCCCCTTTGGTGGGGAGAAGGAGACGAAACTCGCGCCTCGGTATATTTGACCGGCACTTTGAATCTCACCCCTACTAAACACCCCAGTTTGAGCCTCCTCACGTCGGCTGCTACTTTTACAATCGTTCGCGGCCGGCATAGCCGGTGTCGAGGTCATGCCAGAACTCGATGTCTTCCTCATCCTTTTCCCAGCACAAAAACACCTCTTTGCCGCCGATGATGGCCGGGAAATCCACCAACCCGCGATCAATGTCCTTGATTAAAATTTCGCGCCGCTGAAATTCGCCCATTAAATCGCGGAAGTCCGCCATCGTGCGCGCCCAACTGTTCACGAGATCGCCGCCGGCGTCGCGCCCCGGTTCCATGAGTGAACTCAGCCGCTTGTCGTATTTCAGCAAATGATCCCGCGTGTGCTCCAATTGATCGAGCCATTTTCGCAACTGCGGCAACAGCGCCTTGGCTTCGTCACGCGTGTAATGTTTGGAAAACTGGTGTGCCATGCGCTATTGTCCGCTCGACTCGAGCTTTTTGCGGACCGCGTCGTTTGCCTCGAGCGAAACCGATTTGTTCCATGCCTGGCGCGCCTTGTCCTTTTGGCCGAGCGCATTGTAGATGTCACCGATGTGATCGTACAGCGTCGCGTCTTCCTCCTCGGAATTCTGCAGCGCCTTGAGGGCGTAATCGAGCGCCGGTTTCGGCTGATGCGATTGATAGAGCGCCCAGGCCATGCTGTCGAGATAGGCCGCGTTTTTGGGATCCTGTTTCAACGCCTTGGAAATATATTCCCGCGCCTGGTCGAGTTTCATGCCGTGCTCGGCCCACATGTAACCGAGATAATTCAGCGTCTCGGGCGAATCGGGCGCCAACTGGAGGCTGGTCTGAAAATATTTTTCCGCCTGCGCATAATCCCCGGTGCGTTCATAGGCGGCAGCCAGATGAAAATAAAATTCATCGCTCAGCCGGTTCGTATCGCCGTTTTTGCCCAGAAGCTCCGCGGTGGTGAAATGCTGCAGCGCATTGGTGTAATCCTTCTCCGCGGTGTAGACGATACCAGTGCGATATTCGACCGAAAAATCCTGGCCAAATCTGCGACGCGCCCGTTCCAGCGTTTGCAATGCGGCCGGCGCCTGATTCGTCCCCAATTGGGCCATGGCGAGATTGATATAAGCCTGTTCAAAATCCGGGTTGAACAAAATGCTGTTCGAAAAGTATTCAATCGCTTTGACGTAGTTCGTATCGTCGTAAGCGATGGTACCCAGGATGTAATACGTCTGGGAATCCGTGGGATTATCCCGCACGATTGCCTGCAATTGTTCCGTGGCGCGTTTGGAATCGTGTTTTTGCAGGTAAATATCCGCGAGCGCCGCGTGCACGCGGTCAAATTGCGGCGAGGTATCGGGCAAATCCTTGACGATATCCTCGTAAAACCGCTGGGCCTCATCCGTTTTTCCAAGCAGATTGAAGCCGTCCGCCAGCCGCAATTTCACGCGGTCATCGGTCGGCTTCAATTTGGCCGCCCGATCGAGGGTCGCCACGGCGCGGCTCTCCGCCTTTTCCCGCTGCGCCGGCACTTCCTTGCTGACGTGCACGTATAACTCCGCCAGTCCCACGAGAAATTCCGCGTCCGTGCCCTTCACTTTGTACGCGTCATTGAGCAATTCCCAAATCTGGTTGGTTTGATTGTTCTGCGCGTATTCCAGGTACAAGCTCTGGTAGCCCGCCAGCGATCGCGGGTCCTTGCGAATGGCCGCCTGATCCGCGGCGACCGCCTCGTTGGTTTTGCCCATCTTGGAATACACAAAACCCAACTGCGCGAACAAGGCGCTGGAACCGTTGGAATTCGTGGACGAATTCTTCAACAAGTCCAATGCCTTGCCGGGTTCTTTGGCCTGGAGAAATTGCTGGGCGACGTCGATGACGAGCGAGTAATTCGTCGGGTCCAACAGCGCCGCGTGATAGTAGTCCTCAAGCGCGGATTCCGGCTCGAGATTGAGTTCGTGAACCACGCCCGCCCCGTAATGGGCATGGGCCTCGATGGCGCTTTGCAAATCCGTGTCGGACTCGAACTCGCTGGCGGGATTGGCGTCCGTGGCAACCCGCTGCGGAGGGTTGGCCGGCACCGGTGAAGTGTGTGACGCCGCCCCATCGCCGCTGCGAGGCGCGCGACAACCCGCGATCAACACACTGCTCGCGAGTAGAGTGAGAACTGACGAACGAAACAGCATGTCGGTATAATAGCTCAAAGCGGCGCAACCCGCATTCACGAGTTGCGCCACGGTGATAGACGCCGGCAGTTATTTTTGCCAGGTGCGCTTCTTGTGACGATTCAAGCGCAGCTTCTTACGCCGCTTGTGTTTGTTGATTTTCGCCTTGCGGCGTTTTTTGATTGAACCCATAGGTTTGTTATTACACTTCCGACTCTTCTCAGTAAACCACTTTGTTTAGTGGATATTCAATGATGCCTTCGGCGCCCGCCGCTTTCAATTGCGGAATTAATTCGCGAACCACATGTTCGTCGATAATGGTTTCCACCGCCACCCAGCCTTTGAGGCTCAGGTTGGAAATGGTGGGGTTGCGCAGCGCCGGAAGGCTCTTCAAAAGGCTCGCGAGATTTTTCTCCGCGATGTTCATTTTCAAACCGACCTTGGTCTCCGCCTCCAATGCCCCTTTGAGCAACATGGCCATGATCTCGATTTTGCGGCGTTTCCATTCGTCATTCCAGGACGCGTGATTGGCGATCAGCCGCGGCGTGGAACTCAGCAATTCATCCACGATGCGCAGCTTGTTCGCCTTGAGCGAGGAACCGGTTTCGGTGACTTCCACGATGGCATCGACCAGTTCGTGGGCTTTGACTTCGGTGGCGCCCCAGGAAAATTCCACTTCGGCCTGGACGCCATTTTTCCGCAAATATTTTTTGGTGAGGTTGACGACTTCGGTCGCGATCCGTTTGCCCTGAAGATCCTTCACCGATTTGACCGGGGAATCCTCCGGCACGCACAAAACCCACCGAGCGGGTCGGCGCGATACTTTGCTGAAGAGGAATTCGCCGACTTCGTGGACTTTGGAGCCATTTTCCTGGATCCAATCGTAGCCCGTGATGCCGCAATCGAGATAACCATGCTCGACGTAGCGGCTGATTTCCTGCGCGCGAATCAATCGGATTTCCAGCTCGTCGTCATCCACGTAGGGAACGTAGGAACGGCTGCTGACGGAAATGTTAAAACCCGCCTTGGCCATCTTTTCGATGGTGGCGTCCTGCAAACTGCCTTTGGGCAGACCGAATCGTAATTTCTTATTGCTCATCTTAAGGCCGCCAATCCCATACAAGCGCTGGCGGGGTGCTTCATGACGGGTTTGAACCGCCCGTCACCGGCTTCATTTGCCAAGTTTAACGCTATAAAGCGAACTTTTTCTTGCGGGTGGAGTTTTTGACCGGCCTGATACTCAGCGTGATTCAGCGTGATTTGATGGGAAGACACGGGTGGGATCGATCGAATGTGGGAGGGAGCGGAGTTAGGAATTACAGATTTGAAATTTCAGATTTCATAACGGGAATTTTTAACCACGGATGGACACGGATGAACACGGATTTTTACTGGAGGGAGCGGAGGAATGGAATGGCTTTGTTTCCTTCGTTTTGCTTCTGTGAAGTGCTGCGTCAGGACTTTCGCCACATGACGCGCCGGCCTTTGACGGAGATGTCTCCGCGGGCCAGGGCGGCGACGCATTTGGGGTATAACTCGTGTTCGGCGGCGTGAATGCGTTGGTGCAGGGTGTCGGTGGTGTCGTCGTCCAACACGGGCACGGTTTGCTGGCCGATGATGGGGCCGGAATCCACGCCGGCGTCCACGAAATGCACGGTGCAGCCCGTCACCTTGACTCCCGCGTCCAAAGCTTGTTTCCATGCTTCCAATCCGGGAAAGGAAGGCAGCAAGGAGGGATGGATATTGATGATGCGGCCCTCGAAGGCGCGCAGGAAATCGCCTTTCAACACGCGCATGAAGCCGGCGAGCACGATCAAATCCACGTTCGCCTCGCGCAATGCCTGGATGTAAGCGTTCTCCGCGTCTTCATCCAGTTTGGTGCGGAATTTGCCCGGCGCGATGAACTGCGCGGGTATCTTGCGGTCACGCGCGTGGCTGAGAATGCCGGCGTTTTCGATATCGCTCAAAACCAGTGCAATGGCCGCCGGGATTTTTCCCGCGGCGCAGGCGTCGGCGATGGCCACAAAATTCGAGCCTTTGCCGGAGCCCAGGACGCCGATGCGAAAGGATTGGGTGTTCGTCACGAGGTTTACTTACAGGCAGGATGGCTGGAACTGCAAGCTTTAGGTTGATGGTCAAATTAATTTCCGTATGAGAATAAACGGATGAATTTGGAACGTGTGAATTGTGACGCTTCCTTTCCCCTCACCCCTGCCCTCTCCCTTAGGGAGAGGGGGAATCTGTATCACGGTTTCAAAAATATTCGTTCGGTTTTTGAATATCCAGCGCCAGGAATTTTCTGTTCGACATCTATTTGGAAATCCATGTGCGTCGGAGAAGTGTCTGAAAAAAAGGGCATTTATGGTTTGATCGGGCGGTAGAGAGATACTCGCTTCGCTCGCCGCGCTGCGCGCGAAAGTGAAGGATCCGATGGCTTTATACCCTGGGTAGCCCTCGAAGACTCGGGCAACCCAGGGCTGAATGATTCGACACTTTCAGTGTCGTCATCAGGCGCGCTCCGCGCGGGAGAAAGTTCGTGATTTTTTGATGGAAAGACACGGGCGTGATCGTTCGAATGTGGGATATCGGACGGGGCAGATACTCGCTGCGCTTCCGCCGTCGCTCAAAAGCTATGGCGGGACAGGCGCCGCGCTGCGCGCGAAAGTGATGGGTTAAATGACTTTGCACCCTGGGTAGCCCTCGAAGACTCGGGCAACCCAGGGCTGAATGATTCGACACTTTCAGTGTCGTCATCAGGCGCGCTCCGCGTGGGAGAAAGATCGCCGAGGTCTGCTTCAAAATCACAGCTTACTCGCAAGGAGGACTGAAAATAAAAACACGATTCTGAAAATGAACTCCCCAATTTATATCGGCCAAATTGGGGAGTTCAAATTTTAAACCGGATCAGTTTACTGTCGAGCCAAAAAATATTGCGGGAAAACTTTTCTACAATTTAGATGCGCCAGCCCTGCGGGGTGTTTTCGGAGCGGAGGGACGAGGGAGTGTGAACGGAAGGAAACTTTTCTTGCGGGATGGGACTGGTCAAACCGAAAAGGTGAAGACGACGTTTTTCACTTCGGGCAATGGCTTGCCGGTCTGAAAATCGCGCCAGATCTCGCCGTCCCGGTAGGCAAGGCAGCGGAAGCCATCGCATTGCACGACCGCGAGGTTCTTGATCGCGGCGTTCGGTTCTTTTTTTTCGCTTACGGGAAGGTCGCTCATGGTCTGAATCACGGCTGCTTCTTCCGGCGTTGCTGCTTCGATACTTCAATCATTACAAATTTTAAGCTGCTGCCCAGAGCTCGCAGGGCAGCAGCTACAGACTCTGATTGCCTTTTCCCTTATCCCCGACCCCGACCAGGTCTTGCCAAGTAATACGCAGCAAAAAAAGAAATCTTTCAGAAAAGTTGACTTATATTCCAAAAAAGTTCGGATAAGAATCGGAAGCTTCCGCCCCCCAGAACCCCAGGCATCGCCTCTCCCCCACTTCGGCGGAGAGGGAGATGGAAAGCCGCGGATTTTGTTGGGTGTCTCTCAAAAATCTAATTTACCTACAAAAAAAGCTGCCGCCTGATCTCGAGGCGGCAGCTACACTGCGGGGGGTACCTGTCTTAGCCCAACCCATGCTAACCCCGGGCGGACAGGACTTTTCCTGCGTGTATCTTCTATACGTAAGCCAAGTATAAATCTTTCAATAAATTTGAAATTTTTTTTAAGTTTTCGTCATGGTCTTTTCCAGCTCTTTCAAAGCGTCCCTGAGTTCGGCGGCGGATTGGTAGCGCCGGGTGCAATCCGGGTCGCATGCCTTTAGAATCAAATTGTTGAAGGGCAGGAAGTTGGCAGTTTCCGGCTCCTGAATCAGTGTGGTGGCGATTTCCGGAAACAGCGTCGGCGGCCGGCCGGTGCTCATCACGTAGAGCACCATCCCGAGCGCATAAATGTCGGCTTGCGCGGTGCCGGGTCGCTCGGGCTGCGGTGGCATGTAACCCGGCGTGCCCACAAAGGTCCGCTCCGCATCGGCGGGACGGATTTCCGCCGTTAACCCCACATCCGCCAACTTTGGCTGCCCTTTCACGAAAATGATGTTCTGCGGCTTGATATCCCGATGCGTGAGCCCTTGCTGATGCAGAAACTCCAGCGCGTCGCTCAAGGCGATGCCAATGGGAATACACTCGCGCACCGGTAATCGCCGATTTTCGGCCTTCGCGCGGACGCTCGCCAAATCGCGCGGTTTGTAAGTGGAGGGATTACGCTCCCAGCCGGGATTGAGGGCGTCGCCCAATTCCATGACGTAATAAAAATAGCCCTCGCGTTTCCGCGTCACGAAGTCCACGCGCAAGAGGCCCGGGTGTTTATCGGAAATCGGCTTGTACCGGCTGATGCCGTTGAACTCGCGATCGAAGGGGTCCGTGTTGTTATCGAATTTGGAAAGGTAAATGACCTTCAACGCCTGCCATTGCTGCACGGCGTTGCGAACCACCCACACTTTTCCGTAAGCGCCTTCGCCGAAGGGCGGGTCGAACAATTCGTAGTCCGGTGTGTCCGGCAGTTCCGCAGGGGGAGTTTTGGCGGGCGGTTTCGGCGCGGTCTTGCCCGTTTGCGCGCTGCGATATTCCTTGATCATCGTTGCGATGGTCAGCGTTTCTTCCACCCGATGAAATGCGGGCATGAAAACCGCCCACGCGAGGGCAAACGGCACCTGCCCCAGCGCAATCACCAACCAGGGAAACCAGTGATTGCCGAAATAACTCCACGAAACCGAGCCCAGCATGACGGCCAACGCGACGCCGAGGGCGGTCCACAGCGCGGGCAACGGCCTGAGTTGGCACAGGCCGCCGCCGAGCAGAATTCCCGCCAGGGCCACGACGATTCCTTCCGCCCACAGGGGCGGACGCTCCAGCCAATCGCCGTTCATCAAATTGAGAAAGGCGGTGATGTTGATATCCACGCCGCCGTAGGATTCGTTTGTCCAGCGGGTGAAGGGCTCGCGAAACTTGTCCGCTTCCTCTTTATCCGGCGCGGTGGATTGCGGTTGGCTGCCGACGAAAACGATTTTGTCGCGAAACCAGGCGGCCGGTTTTTCCAGGGCGTTGTGGTAACTGATGCGTGACCAGGTGTTCTCGTGATAATAACGGAGCCAGCGTTCTTTTGGTTCGTTGTTGTCCAGTTTTGCACCCGCCACCAGCGCCACCTCCCAGGGGAAGCTGTAAAACTGGGGCGACGCAGACGAACCTGGCGAGGGAAACGGCCAATGCTTGCGCACGATGAAATCCGAATCTTCGTTAAAAAAAGCAAGGCCCCAGTTGGTGTGCGTGGCGGCCAGGAAAATATCGGCCGGGATAGCCGGCTCCATGGCTTCCACTCGGGGATATGCCATGGGATTTATTTCCCGGAGAGGTCTTCCCGCGATAACCACATTTTTTTGCCGCGCCAAAGCTTCAGCCAGAGCCCGGTCCGTCGCCGGATCATTGGTGCTGATAAAGAAGGTATCCATCGCCACCAGCGAAGCGCCGCCGTCCGCCAGATGATTCAGCAGCGTGGCGTGGACATTTCGGTCCCACGGCAACGAACCGGACTTCAGGGGGTCATACCTGTCCTGATGCAGATCCTTGTAAGCCTGGTTGTCCATCTGGACGAGGACCACCTGGTTGGTGACGGCGCGCGAGCTGAAGCGGAATTGGTAATCGTAGCTGGCATTCTCCCACCAATCCCCAATCGGCGTGCCCCAGAGCACCAGTCCGACAAGCACGGCCAGCGCCGCGCCCATAACTGGCCGGAAGTGAACCCAATCGGTGATCGCCTTCAAATTCACGCTGCCCGATTTTCGCGATGACGGCGCTCCGAATCGAGCAAAAACGATGTTGGTGTTGGCGCCTTCAGCCGTAACGATGCGGTTGAAAAGAGGGGAGCACACGCCTCCGGCGTGTGGTTTGCGGCGTCTGGCCGCAAACCTCGTCTGACCATTTTTCCGAACTAAATAGTGGGCCAAGATGGTGGTTACGAGCCGACGGCGGGACGCCGTCCGCAGCACGCGGGACGCGTGCGCTCCCCAAATCCAACCTTGTTAGGGCCTTCAGGCGGTCGGACGTTTTCCGTTATAGCGATTGCCAAAACAGATTTCCGGATAGAGCGCCGAAGCTTCGCCCCCTGAACCCTTGAACCCCACCTCTCCCCTGACCCTCTCCCCCGCTGCGCGGCGGAGAGGGAGACGGATGGCTGTGGATGATCCGAACGCTTCACAAGATGTCGGGGTTCTCGACTGAGCCGTTCTTTTCGGAAATCTAATTTGGCAATCGCTATAAACGACTGTGTAAACGCGGAACTACCAACAAATCTCGCGGTATGGAAACTCCCTATACTCGAAAATGACCGGGCCTGCTCAAACTTTGTCGTGGCAGGAAGCGTGAATTTTTTGTTGGTCGAAGACGACCCAAACGACATCTTGATGCTCGAGTTGGAATTCCAACGCGTCCCCGCACACATCCGGATGGCAGCCGTTCATGATGGCGGCGAAGCCATGCAGTATTTGCAAGGCATTGGAAAATTTGCCGATCAGGCCGGGCAGGCGCACCCCGACGTGATTTTGCTCGATTTGAAAATGCCGCGCATCAACGGTTTCGAATTTCTGGAATGGCTGCGCACCAAAGCGCCGTTGCCGCTCCGTTTCATACCGGTCGTCATCATGTCTTCGTCGGCGCTCCGCGAAGACGTGGACCGCGCTTATGCCCTCGGGGCCAATTCCTACCTCGTGAAACCCGTGCAGTGGGCGCTTTTCCAACAGCGCATCCAGGCGCTCGGCATCTACTGGGCGGAACATGTGGAAAGACCTTGAAAAAGCTCCAAGCTCCAAGCGTCCAAGCTCCAGGGAAACTTCAAACATCAAGCTCCAACAACGGTACGCTTTGGATCTTGGGATTTGGAGCTTTCTCTGGAGCTTGGAGGCCTGGGATTTGGAGCTTTCTTGCATTGAGCAGTCCCCCAGTTGCGTTACGCGTGAGAGTGTCGGATGGTTGGGCTCGTATGAAAGAAATCAAATCCCAGGATTGGAATACGTTTTGCCAGCGGCTCAATGAATTTGAACGGGGCGCGGCGGTGGATATCGTGTGGATCGACCGGGCGTCGAAAGCCGAGCGTTCGATTGCCAAGCGGGGCGAGTTCGAGGATATTTCCTTTGGCGGGAGGGACGGTTGCAACGACCAAATCACCATTCGCGCCGGCGGCGAAACCGAAACGCGCCACGAAATCGTTGAGCCTTTCAACATTCGGCTGCGCGAATCCGGCAACGACGGCAATTTCAATGGCGTGACCATCGAGGCTGAGGAAGGCACGACGCTGCTGACGTTTCAACCGGCCATTCACGCCAAGTGGCTCAGCGGGCTGTGAGGGTGCAAGGCCGGGATTAATGGATTATTGGATCAATGGATTACACGGCAAACGCGCTTAATCCAATAATCCATTGATCCAATAAACCATCAAACGACCCCTTTCCCGCGGACTGGGGTTTTTTGCACTCTAAAAGCGGGGATTCACCGCGTTGAGACGACGGACTCCGTGGTTAGATTGGCTGCGACAATCGCGGCAATTCGAATTCGAGGATGACATGAAAAAAATAATCTTAATTGCGGGAGCAGCAGCGGCTTTGATTCTCACCGGTTGCGACCAGGGCGGCACGAGTGATCAATACGGCACGAGCAATGGCAGCGTCACCAGCAGCAATGCTGCGAATAACGCGCACACGACGGATACGAACACACCCATCTCGCCTCCGTAAATTTTTCGTGGGATTTTAAGTGGGGAACGGAGAACAGCGGCGGTCTGAGAAAGACCGCCGCTAAAAAGATTTGCGGGTAGGAGACGAAGTGCCGCAACCGCTTTCAGGGTTGCGAAGAATTCTTGACGAGTTACCCAGCGTAGCCGCTCGTTCCTCGCGACAACGCTGGGCTGAGTGATGAAACACCTTTGGTGTTTTTGGAAATGCAGGTGGCGAGCCAAGTGTTCAAAAACATCTGGTTGTCACCATCAATAAAGTTTGAGCCTCCTCACGTCGGCTCCTACTTTTTCGCGGGCGGTCAGACTTTAGCGATTGGACGCCATCGTTTTCGGCATCTGTTCGGGCGCGCGATATTTTCCGCCTTCAACGAGCGTCACCGCATCGCCATATTCATTGCGGAACTTTACCGGGACGCTCACGCGGTCGCGGCCGTCCTTCGTCATGAACACACAAAAGTGCAGGTGCGGGCCGCTGGAAAAACCGGTGCTGCCCGAATGCGCGATCAAGTCGCCGGTCTTCACCATCTGTCCGGCGTGCACCATGACGCCGTCTTTTTGCAAATGGCAATAGTGCCCGAGCGTGCCGTCGTCGTGACGGATCAGGATGTAGTTGTTGAACGGATCGAATTTAATGCTGGCGCCGCCGCGATCGGAATCGTCCTTCACTTTCACGACCAAGCCGCCGCGCGCCGCGTAAACCGGCGTGCCTTCGGGCATCTGCCAATCGATGGCGTATTTGTTCGAGCCTTGATGGCTGAATTTGCCGTCGTAACCCTGAGTGATTTTGCGCGTGGTGCCGGGCGCGTAGGGCAGCGAATAAATATAATCATCCGGCTGCGCCTCGCTGCTGCCCATCTTGTAATAATTCGTGTAGGAATATTGCCATTCGTGGTTGGTATTCTGCGGGGACAGCGAGAAGGCTTCGGTTTCGCCCGGCTTGAAGGTGGCCGTGTAGGGAAACACCACGTCGCCTTTTAAATTCACCGTTGCGAAATCAAAGGTCATCGTGACTTCGCTTAGTTCGGAATTCTCCACAAAGAAATGCGTCACGCCGTTTTTGGCGTGTTCGGTGGTGACTTTCACCGCGGTTTTGTCAGTGGACGCCGCGCCGTAAACCGACGGGGACGGCCAGAAAAAAACGCGCCGGTCAAGGCGACGGCCAGCGCGAGCAGGATGCGATTGAGGTTTGAATTCAATTTAGTGGGGAATGAATGAGTTGAAAAAAGGGAGGGCTGCCGTTCGGCGTGCTTCGCGCCGAACGAACAAGCGTACGGAATCTCCAACTGTTGAATAAATCTCGAACGCTCGCGTGAGCCGCGAGGGCGCGGCTCAGTGCGCCCGGGGCGGGCGGGTGAGCCGTTTTCCGGGACATCATTTCGATACAGTAATTTCAATAGCTTTAACATCGGAATAGCGGGAGAGCCGGCGGGACGCCGGCGGTCCCAGGAATTTTAGGCCGCCATGGGCAGTTGTTTGCGCGAGCGAGAACGCGGGCGCAGGGGTTGTGGGCGCGGCAGCGGTTCGCCGAAATCGGGAAAGCCGTCGCTGCTCCAGTAAAATTGTTTGGCGTGGACGTCGCGGTCCTCCCAGCCGTTCTTACTGCTGGATTTGGAGTGATAAACAATCCAGTCCTCGGTCTGGCACAGCGACTTCACGAACGAGCAATGCCCCACGCCCCAGACGGTATCCGTCTTCTGAAACACCGGCCCGTGCTTGCGCCATTTCGCGGGATTCAGGACGTCAGTCGTGTTGTTGTGCAGCATCCCGAGGCAATAATCCGCGGTCCAACTTGCGCTCGCGGAATAGACGATGAACAAATCTCCGTTGCGGCGGAGCACTTGCGGCCCTTCGCAAATCGGCATTTCGATGCGTTCCCAATTCTGCTGCGGTTCCGCGAGCAACACACGCGCGCCGCAAACTTTCGTGGGGTCGCTCATGGGCGCGATGTAGATATTTTGTTGCCCGTCCTTTTTACCGGGCCAGCCCGACCAGAGGAAATATTTTCGGCCGTAATCCAACGTGAGCACGGTGCCATCAATCGCCCAGCCGCCGGTCTCCAACTGACCGCGGCAGGCATATTTGCCGCGCGGGTCCGAGCCGTCGGCTTCGATCACCCACATGCGATGATTCGCATTTTCGCCGTTGTCCGCGGCGTAATAAATGAACCAGCGGCCGTCGATCAAATGGAGTTCCGGCGCCCAGAGATTGTCGCAGTTCAGCCCGCTCGCCGGAGCCGTCCAAACCCGCACGCCGGGGTCCTGCCCGATGCCGGCGATGGTGCGCGAGCGGCGGACGTAGATGTGACGTTTGTTCCGGCTCTCACAGTAGTAATAGAATCCGCCGTGGAAAATCATCCACGGATCGGCCGAATGCGGTGGGAGGATCGGGTTTATAGTTTTGTTCGTTTAATTGTTCACGTCGCGAAACGAACGCCACGCATGGCGCACGCTTCGGGGATAGAATTCCCCAACGCGTCAAACGGTAAAATCGGCAGCGGTCTGATTGTGGTGTCGTGGTTTGTCTGACAGGGAGGCGGATGGTTTTAACAGGACAATTGAAGATGATCTCCTCCGCGCGTTTTTTCGCCATTCACCTCTACCGGGGGCTGCGGCTGCTGCGCGGCCTTGCCCCGGGCTACCATCTGTCGCCACTACGTGGCTTCAAAATGGATGAAAACTCTTTTTTCAGAGCAAAAAAACTTCGCTCTGTAGAAAGCTTCCCCTTGTCGCAGAGCGACGATGGAAATTAGCCAGCCACAAGGTGGCTGGAACTGCGAGATAGCAACCGTGTCCTGAAGGGACACGGGAAAAACTGGCGCTTTCCGTTGTCCTTTCAGGACAAGGTTTCATAACCGTTCCCTACCAGCCACCTTGTGGCTGGCTAATTTCCTGATGTCGCTTCGCGACAGAAAAGATTTTAACGGAATAAAAAGCTTCGTATTTTTTAGAATTGAGAATTATTAATCTGCAATAGAAATCATGCCCTTTACCTGCACCATTTGCGGCAAGGAGCACGCCGATTTACCGCACATCGGCGCTGCGTCGCCATTTCATTGGGCGGATAAATTTGTGAAGGATCCGAACAGCCTTTTGACCGGCGATCTTTGCATTATCGAAGGGCGGGATTTTTTCGTGCATGGAGTCATCGAGATTCCGGTGCACGACTACGAGCATGAGTTCGGCTGGGGCGTGTGGGTGTCGCATAAGAAGGAGAATTTCGAGATTTATCGCGAACAATTTGATACGCCTGAAATTGGACCGTTCTTCGGCTGGCTGTGCACCGAGATTGATTATTTTTCCGAGTCTACCTTGAGCCTGAAGACGATGGTTCACTATCGCGGCGGGGGTCTGCGTCCGCGAATCGTGGTCGAACCCTCCGAGCATCCGCTTTACGTGCAGCAGCGCGATGGGATTTCGTTGGCTGAGGCATGGAAAATTGTTCATCATTACGAAAATAAAAACAAAGCCTAGAGTTTGGTCATAAGGTTGGCGGAAGTTATTGGCGAGTTCGGAAGATGCGAGTTGTTCACGTTTTCGGCTCGCGAGGACGCTCGCCCCACCAGCTTTAGGCTTATGAAACGCTTCCAACCTTCGTGAAACGCGATTGGACCAAACCGGGGATGCGATTGGACGTGGATGGCTATGGCAATTTCGCGTTCGTGCTGTTTCTTCGACTGGCGCTGGTGACGGTGTTTTGCTTTATCGGTCCGCTGCTGATTTCTAAGGGCTATGGCCAGACGATGGGGGTCATATCGGCGATTGCCGTTTTTCCGCTGTGGTGGTGGCATTTTGGTCTGCCACGTTTCAAAGAAGGTCGTGGGGGCGGCTTCTTCTCGCCGGGCTTTTGCCTGACAGGCTACGTTTTCATGGCGTTGCAACTTGCCGTTCTTATTCTTAAGAAGTTGGGAATGGTGGAACAGGGTAAACCGCATCCGTTGCCGGATTGGGTTCCTCGCTCGCACACGGCCCGGTTTTTAATCATTTTTGGGCTGCTGTTAGTCTTTGAATTTGTCTATCGAAAGTTTCGCAAGAAAGGTCTTTAATCGGACGCCATGAGCGACGGAAGCCAGATCCGCCTCACTCGTTACTTACCGGAATATCGAGAGCCGATGCTCGCGCTTCATCGGAGCTCGATTGAAGGCTTTGCTTTGGGCATGACTCAACAGCAAGACGAAGCCGATCTGGTCGACATCGAGAATATTTATATTCACAGTGGTGGCGAATTCCTTCTTGGTTTTCTGGATGACAAACTTATCGCCATGGGAGGTTTCAAGCGGCTGTCCGAAAGCCGGGCGGAGTTGCGGCGAATGCGGATTGCACGCGATCTTCAAGGCCGGGGATACGGAACTCTCTTGTTACAAGAACTCGAACGGAGAGCTGTTCAGGCGGGAATCCGCTCGCTCTGCCTGGATACCGCAAAAAGGCGTCCGCGGACGCTGGAGTTTTATCGCAAACATGGTTATCAGGAAGTTGGGAAAGGTTGTTATGGCGCCGTGGAGACAATTCAATTCAGCAAGAATTTGGAGGGACGCTGATCGCGATTGCGCGGTTTCTGATTATTTACACATGCACCTTGATTGCTTTTTGGATCGACAGAAAGGTTCGCAAGAACAGGCGCTAATTGAAATGGATTGTAAGAAACAGGAGGCGGGACGCCTCCTCAACTCGCAGGCGGGACGCCTGCGCTACCCTCTGGCCTGCGGCGGTGTCTCGTCCGTTGGCATCGCAATCTTCCTCCGCAACAATCCGCGGTATGCTCCTGCCGCGATCAATCCAAAAACCACGTGGGTCACGAATACAGAAACTTCATTTCCGCGCATCGCCGGAAAACACAACATAACCACGCTGAGATTAAGAAAATAAAGGACCAGACCTGCGACGCCGCCCGCCCCGACGGCCGCCATCTGCCGGATATGGCTCACCGCAAACGAAATCAGCACGCCGTAAATAATCCCCAACACGAGGTGCAACACCGCCGTCAGGAAAGTTCCCAAGCCCCACGTCTGCGGCACGGCGCGGCCCATGAGCGCGGGTGTAAAGGACGTCAACCCCTCCCAGGGACTCGCATGCGGCACGATCAACAGCACCACGCCCGCAATCAGTCCCGCCGCGACGGCCGGCGTTGCCTGCCAATGGCTTTCGGCGATTGGCTCCGTCGGGTGATATTGTTCAAAGCCTCGGATCATAGTGCTAAACCGCGGTGGCCGAGATGACACGGCCTTCTTTGCGGATCAGTCGGGTGCGTCGGCGCTGGAAAAAATTCGAGGGTCCGTCCTGGCGGTCGGCTTCCACCTCGGCCAATTCCCGTTCCAGCCGGCGCACGCCCTCGGTCAACAGGCCGAGTGCGCGATAGAGATTTGCCCGTTCCTTGTCGTCGCCCGCCAAGGTTTCATTTTCGCGAAATAATTCTGCTGCTTCTTCCAATGGTCGTTTCATTGTTGCCTCGCACGAACTTCGCCTGGAAGCGATTAACCCTCAATTGGGGCAAACACCGACCCGTGGGAAATCCGAGGGCCGAAATCCGAAATCCGAAGGAAAACCGAATTCGAAATCCGAATGGAGTGATGGCATCCTCCATTCGCAGTTGCGTCTTTTCTCGGATTTCGAATTTCGGCCTTCGGATTTCCCAGCAGTGCCAATTAGCAGGGAGTAATTAAAATTAATCACTTTTATCTCTTGCAAGCCGGGTGCGGGTATGGTGGAGTCGTCATGCAAGGTTTGCTCGACGTAAGTCGTTGTGACAGAAGCGGCTCACGGTGAAAGCGATTCATCTGGCGCAGAATTCCCCAGCTTTTACGCTATAAGGCTGGTAGGAATCAACGTCTTCGGACGTAAAATTTGGGCTGATTCAAGTTGAATTCGACTCAAGCTACGGTATGGTGTTTCGCTTTGTGAGTGGCGGTCTTCTGGTGTTTGGCAACCTTCAAACGCCTCGGCGACAAACCTAACATTAAGCTGTTCAGCCGTTTGCGGTGAAATCCCGCATTTAATATGAACCAAAACGGACTGTGCGCGTCTGATTACATATGTTGAATCGAAAAGGGAACAAAGCTTCGGCGGCCAAAGGCCCCCGGCGCAACCAGGAACCCGCGGCCAAGCCGCGTCCGGTTCGCCATCGCTTTATTATTTCCAGCAAGTCGGCCATGCAGTCTCGTGCCCAGACCGAGGTTCCTCGGCCCGCCAATGGTCATGCCAAAAATGCGAATGGCCACGGCAAACCCGTGCCTTCGCCGAAGGCCGCAGGTGCAAAAAATCCGGCGCAGAAAACTCCCGCCACGGAGCAAAATCCCAGTTTTACCCTGGCTTCGGCCGTCGATTTGACGGAGACAATCAAGCAGTTGCTTCATCTGCAGCAGGAAAATGGCTACGTCACTTACGACGACATTAACGACATCCTGCCGGACAATCTGAGCCCGGACGATCTCGACGAGCTTTACACGAAGCTCCGCAGCCTGGACGTGGAAATCGTCGATCAGGCGGAAGTCGAGCGCGCCAAGCCCGCGCCGCAGGAAGAGGACGAGGATGCGCGCCTTGAGATTCTCGACGACCCGGTTCGGATGTACATGAACCAGATGGGCAAGGTTCCCCTGCTCACCCGCGAGCAGGAGGTTGAGATTTGCAAGCGCATCGAAGACGCCGAGATCGAGATGAAACGCATCATCTACGGCCTTGGTTTCGCCGCGAAGGAGCACATCGCGATCGCCGAAAAACTGCTTTCCGAGCCGCCGAAGGAACGCTTTGACCGCGTGGTGGTCGACAAACAAGTCGCCAACCGCGACCGTCATCTGCGCAATCTGCGGATGCTGATCAAGAAAGTGCGCGTGATGGACCAGAACGTGGATAAAAAATATCTGTCGTTCTGCAAGGTGGTCCAAAAGAGCCGCCGCGAGAAGCTCCAGAAGGAATTTGTGAAGCTGGACAAGAAGGTCCAGGCAACGTTCCCGAAATTTTTCTATAAGCAGAAAGTCGTGGAGGAAATGATCGTCGTGGCGGGCAACGTGCACGAAAAATTCCAGGCCAGCCTGCGCCGCATCCAGGAACTGGAAGCGATGCACAAATCCTCCGCGCGCACCGCGGAGATCGAAGCCGAGCGCTCGAAGATCGGCGTGCTGGAATTATTCGTGCGCATGTCGCGCGAGGAATTTTACAAGGCGTTCACGGAATTGAAACGCTCCGCCGACCGCGCGCAACAGGCCAAGACCCACATGGCGGAAGCCAATTTGCGCCTCGTGGTTTCCGTGGCGAAGAAATACACCAACCGCGGCCAGTCCTTCCTCGACCTCATCCAGGAAGGCAACATCGGCCTCATGAAGGGCGTCGAGAAGTTCGAGTATCGCCGCGGCTATAAGTTTTCGACTTACGCCATCTGGTGGATTCGCCAGGCGATTACGCGCTCCATTGCCGACCAGGCCCGCACCATCCGTATCCCGGTGCACATGATCGAAATCATGAACAAGCTCTGGCGCGCGCAGAAGCAGCTCACGCAGGAGCTCGGCCGCGAGCCCACGCCGGAGGAAATCGCGGATGAAATGCACATGCCCGTCTCGCGCATCCATTCGTTGCTCAAGATGGCGCAGCAGCCGATTTCGTTGCACGCCCCGGTCGGTGATGAAGGCGATGTCAGCGTCGGCGATTTCATCGAGGATAAATCGGCGGAAAATCCGTCGGACGTCACGAGCTACAGCTTGTTGAAGGAAAAACTCGGCGATGTGTTGACGACTTTGACCGAGCGCGAACGCAAGATTCTCGAAATGCGCTTCGGCCTCGTGGACGGTTACGAACGCACGCTCGAGGAAATTGGCAAGATGTACAACGTCACGCGCGAACGCATTCGCCAGATCGAGGCGAAGGCGCTGCGCAAGCTGCGTCACCCGACGCGCGTGCGGCATCTGCAAGGCTTCCTCGAGACGGACGAAGAAGCGGCGGCATAATTCCGCGGTAAGAACAAATTACGAAGGGCCGGCGAAAGCCGGCCCTTTTCTTTTTCCTTGTAGGAGCCGACGTGAGGAGGCTCCAATTTATTTACGATTTACGATTTACGATTTACGATTTACGATTTACGATTTACGCGCCGCTTGCAGTTTCAGGAATGCTTTGAAGACAAGAACACTTCCATAGCGCGACAATTCATAACGCGCGTCAATCGTAAATCGTAAATGTCCGGCCGTTGACCTTTCGCCCGACACACACTAAATATTCTGCACACCAGTTGCCACTTTCGGAAAATTTATGAAAACAACCTATTACGGACACGCCTGTTTTGCCGTGCAGATCAAAAACCGCACGCTCCTTTTCGATCCCTTCATCACTCCGAACAGTTTGGCAAAGAATATCGACGTCAACAAAGTCCCGGCCGATTACATTCTGATCACTCATGCCCACGATGACCATTTGGCCGACGCTTTGACGATCGCGAAGCGCACCGGCGCGTTGATCATCACCAATTTTGAGGTGGCGGAATGGCTGGGGAAACAAGGCGCGCCGAAAACCCATCCCTTGAACCCGGGAGGCAGCATTAAATTGGATGTCTGCCGCGCGAAATTCGTGAATGCCATTCATTCCAGCAGTTTTCCTGACGGCACTTATGGCGGCAACCCTGGTGGCTTCGTGGTCGAAAGTGACGAGGGCAATTTTTATTATTCCGGCGACACCGCGCTGACGATGGATATGAAATTGATCGGCGAATCCACGAAATTGAAATGGGCGGCGCTGTGCGTTGGCGATAATTTCACGATGGGTCCCGAAGACGCCGTCAAGGCCGCCGAGTTTGTGAATTGCAACGAAGTCCTGGGCGTGCATTTCGACACGTTCCCACCGATTAAAATCGACCACAAAGCCGCCATCGAAAAATTCGCCGCCAAAGGCAAGAAGTTGCATTTGTTGAAACCCGGCGACACGCATGACTTTTGACCTGGAGGAGCCGACGTGAGGAGGCTCTGACTTATTTACGATTGAAGATTTACGATTTACGAGCCGCCTGTCATTGTCGGGCGCTCGTCAATCGTATATCGTAAATCGAAAATCGTGGCGCCGCACTCGCATTTGAAAGACCTCGACTACTCGGTCGTGCAGCAATGCATGCACTGCGGCCTTTGCCTGCCCACCTGCCCCACTTACGACGCGACCAAAGTCGAACGCAACAGCCCGCGCGGCCGCATCTCGCTGATGCGCGCCATCGCCGACGGACAGCTTGAGGCCACACGAACTTTTGCCGATGAAATGTATTTTTGCCTCGGCTGCCTCGCGTGCCAGACTGCCTGCCCGGCCGGCGTGAATTACGCTGAACTCTTCGAACACGCCCGCGCTGAAGCCGAGCAAAGCGGCGCGCTGAATTCGCCCAAACGCAATCTCATTCGCGGCTTCACTCTCGGCTGGCTGTTCATGGATTTGCGGCGGTTGCGTTTTGTCAGTCGAGTTCTCCGGCTTTACCAACGGCTCGGCTTCCAATCGCTCGTCCGCCGCAGTGGCGTTTTGAAATTATTTCCGCAGCGTCTGGGCGAATTGGAAGCGATGACTCCGGAAATTCAATCGCGCTTTTCCGCGGAGTTGATCGCGCCGGTCACACCGCCGGCGGGTCAGAAAAAATTCCGCGTCGCGATGCTCACGGGGTGCGCCCAGGACCCGATTTTCAGCGACGTCAATCGCGACACCGTTGATGTGCTTGTGCGCAACAGTTGCGAAGTTGTCACGCCGCCCGCTCAATCCTGCTGCGGCTCACTTCACACGCATAACGGCGAGTGGGCGCTGGCGCAGGAACTGGCGCGGCGCAATATCGACCAATTTCCGCCCGGAGAATTCGACGCGATCATCAGCAACGCCGGCGGTTGCAGCTCGCACTTGAAACATTTCAGCAAACTCCTCGCCGGCGATCCCGCCTATCGCGAGCGCGCGCATCTGTGGGACACAAAGGTAAAAGATATTCACGAATGGCTGATGGAGATTGGACTGCAATTTCCGCCTTTGGTGACGAAGGCAGACCAGCAGGTCTGCCCTACCATCGCGACATATCATGACTCCTGCCATCTCTGCCATGGCCAAAAAATCACCGCGCAACCGCGCCAATTATTGCGCGCCATTCCTGGTTTGAAGTTCGTCGATTTGCCGGAGAGTTCCTGGTGCTGCGGCAGCGCGGGCGTTTACAATCTGACCCAACCCGAAATGGCCAATGATTTGTTGCGCCGCAAACTCACGCACGTCAAATCCACCGGCGCGCAAGTCGTCGCCACGGCGAATCCGGGCTGTCTGCTGCAGATCATCAACGGCGCACGCGCTGAAGGCATCACGCTGCGCGTGGTGCATCCGATCACCCTGCTCGCCGAAGCGTATCGGGATGGCAAATAGTTCTTTGGGGTGTTCCGAGCGCGTGAGAAAGTGAGGGAAATCTGGTGACCGGAAAGTCGCCCAAATCTGATTGTTGTCATTTTGGGACGTGATCGCATGCGTTACTTTTTTCGTAATTCGCCTCTACCGGGGGCGAATGACGAAAAAAGACGGATTATTTGGATCGGTTACCCGGGGCTGCGACCGCTGCGCAGCCTGACCCTGGGCTATCATCTGCCGCCTTTCAGGGCTTCAAAAATGGATGGCAAACATGGTTGCCACCAAGCCACAAGGATGTCCGCGCTACAAATCCTACCGTCGACGAACTCCAACTTGAATTTCCGCGGCCGAAACTTACCATTGGCACATGACTGCCGCCACGCTGCGTGTCCGCCGCGCGACCATCGAAGACCTCGCTGTGCTGCGCCCGATGTGGGAAGCCATGCACTTGCCGCTCGCGACGCTCGAACCACGCCTCACGGAATTTCAAATCGTGGAAAATGCCGAAGGCCACATCATTGGCGGCATCGGATTTCAGGTGGGCGGCAATCAGGGCCAACTGCACAACGAGGCCTTCACGGATTTCGGCCTGGCCGACGCTTCGCGGGAATTATTGTGGCAACGCATCCAGACGCTCTGCGCCAATCACGGCATTCTGCGCGTGTGGATGCGTGAAAGCGCACTCTTTTGGACGCGGCTCGGTTTCGAAGCCGCGACCGAGGGGGATTTAAAACGCCTGCCCCCCGCGTGGAATACCGAAGGTCCCCCCTGGTTTACGTTTCAGTTAAAAAACGAAGCGGCCATCAACGCGGTGGAAAAAGAACTGGCGATGTTCATGAACGCACAGAAGAGACAATCCGAACGCACGATGGGGCAAATGCGCGTGCTCAAAACGCTCGCCACGATCGTCGCGATCATCTTCGCGATCATTGTTTTTGGCGCCGCGTTCTTTCTCCTGATGACACGGCCGGAACTCTTACACCCCGGAAGGTAAATTGAATTCGTCCGCGTGATATGAACTGCGGACCATCGGCCCGCTGGCCACGTGCACGAAACCCATCTGCCGCGCCCGCTCGCCGTAGGCCTGGAATTTTTCCGGCGAAACAAACTCCACCACCGGCAGATGCTTGAGCGTCGGTTGCAGGTATTGTCCGAGCGTCAGGATATCGCAATTCGCGGCGCGCAAATCTTCCATGGCGGTGAACAGTTCCTCCGGCGTCTCGCCCAAGCCCAGCATCACGCCGGATTTGGTGTGAATGGAATTGCCGCGCCGCGCCTTCACTTTGCGCAAGACGCTCAACGAGCGATCATACGTGGCACGATGCCGCACTGACGGAGTCAACCGCCGCACCGTTTCCAAATTGTGATTGAAGATTTGCGGGTTTGCGGTGAGCACCGTTTCGATCGCCGCATCGGATTCATTGAAATCCGGCACGAACACTTCGATCACGATGCCGGGATTCAGCTTGCGAACTTCTTCGATCGTTTTGCGGAAATGCTCCGCGCCACCGTCGGCCAAATCGTCACGCGCCACGGCGGTTATGACCACGTGCTTCAAGCGCATCCGCCGCGTCGCTTCGGCAACGCGCCCGGGTTCGTCAATTTCGAGCGCGAAAGGTTTTGCGGTGGAGACCGCGCAAAAACCGCAGGCGCGCGTGCAGCGGTCGCCGGCGATCATGAAGGTCGCCGTGCCTTTGCTCCAGCATTCCCAATGGTTCGGGCATTTCGCGCTCTCGCAAACCGTGTGAAGTTTCAGTTCATCGAGCAACGCGCGGGTGTGTGAAAAAGTATCCGACGTGGGCAGCTTGATGCGCAGCCATTCGGGCAAACGCGGACGTGATAGTGGCGCGGGCGTGCCGCCCGTGCTTTTTTGGGGTTCGGTTAAATCGTTCATCAGGGTGATTGCCAAAATACATTTCCGGAAAGGAAACTTCGTCGGCTGTTCCCCGGGCACCACCTCACCCCGCCCCTCTTCCCCACTTCGTGGCGGAGAGGGAGACGAATACACACTTTCGGAACTTGATCCTTCATAACAAAAACATTTGCTACTTCGGGCGGCTTGTCTTTGGAAATTTATTTTGGGAACCGGATCAGAAACGCACAGGCGGAACGCCCGTGCCACTATTTAATTGCGGGCATCGCGTTTTTCCAGTTTGTCCCAGAATTTCGCCAATTGATCAGGCCCAAAATCCGCGAGGATTTCGCCATCGACATCGATCACGGGCGCCAGTTCCTGCCCGGACAACCGGATCATTTCGTCGAAGGCCAATTCATCCGCGATGACATCCACCTCTTCGTACTCGATGCCGCGTTTGTCGAGCCAATCCATCGCTTTATGGCACCAACCGCAATACGGTTTGATGAAGAGTCTGATCCTTTTATCTTTCACGCTATACAGTGGAGGACAAACCGAGGTTTTTCAAATGGTGAATGCGAAATCCTATCAGCTCATCCGGAGCTTCATTGTGCCAGTCAAATTCATCGGGATAAATGAAACAATAAATTCTCAACTATGTAAATCAGGGATTCCAAACGACGTGCCCATAATAACGCCAGCAGGCGCCAATATAGCCCACGGCCGTAATCAAAACGGCGCTTACGGATTGGATGAATTGGAAAAACGCGAGAATTTTGGCGGGCATCACAGATTGGCGGTACAAAAAATAGGAGCTAATCAGAGCCGCTACCGACCAAATAAAGGTGATCACCAAAACAAAAAACCACTCCCTTGGAAAGCCATGCAACATTGGAATAAACGTCACCAAGAAAGCTATTTGCCAAACGATCGGAAAAATCCTGTGAATTCTCGGCAGCTTCCGAAAGGCAACAATTAAGGAAAGCAAAAAAGACGCGGTGTAAGATATGAGCACAAGACAATCGACAATGTCCTCGCTACTCATGCGGTTTAACCGCCAACCTGTGCTCCGTATTGCTCGGGCGTCATCAGCGCATCCACTTCCGCTGGGTTGGACAATTTGATTTTGAAAAACCAGCCGTTTTTGTAGGGCTCGGTATTGACGAGCGCGGGATTGTCCACTGCCGCCTTGTTGATTTCCGTGATTTCACCGCTCACCGGAGAATAAATATCGCTGGCGGTCTTCACGGATTCCACCACGGCACAGGCTTCGCCGGCTTTGACTTTGCGCCCCACGGCGGGCAATTCGACAAACACGACATCGGTCAATTCATGCTGTGCGTGATCGGTGATGCCAACGGTCGCCACGCCGCCGGAGACCCGCACCCATTCGTGCGATTTCGCATATCTCAAATCCGTTGGAATTTCGCTCATATTTGTCTGCGCAGATTACGCGGATTGGCCGGATTGACAAAATAATTTTTTCGGGCGTAGTGGCAATTTTGAGCAGTTAAATAAGTGCTTGGTTAAATAAGTTAAATGAGTGGAACGCCGCGCGGAATTTCTCCCATTTAACTTATTTAGCTCATTTAACCTATTTAACCGTTTTCACATAAACCGGCTTCTTCACCACCATTGCCTTCGGCCGATTCCCGCGGATCTCAATCTCAATCACGGTTCCCGGCGCGGCAAATTCCGGCGGCACGTAGCCCATGCCGATGCCTACATTCAACGAGGGGCTTTGCGTGCCGCTCACCACTTCACCCACGCGCGCGCCGTTTGCCCAGATGGGATAGTGCGGACGCGGCGGCGCGCTTTTGTCCGTCATCTTGAAGGCAATGCACTTTTTCGACACGCCCTTGGCTTTTTGCTCCGCCAAAACCGAGCGCCCGATGAAATCGCCCTTGTCCAAGGCGACGAAAAATCCCACGCCCGCTTCAATCGGCGTGGTGTTCTCATCCAACTCGTGACCATACAGTGGATAACACACCTCAGTGCGCAACGTGTCGCGCGCGCCCAGGCCGCACGGCTTGATGCCAAACGGTTTCCCGACTTCCAGAACCTTGTCCCAAACACCCGCGATGCACGCTTCGTTGCCGACAATTTCAAAACCATCTTCGCCGGTGTAACCGGTTCGCGACACCATGACATCGTGATGATCGAAGACGAATCCGCCGATTTCGTTCTTCTTCAAATCCGTGACCTTCGGCACGCGGAGCGCGCAATTCGAGCCGCCCGTGATGCATTGATCAATGAACTCCTTCACGCGCGGTCCCTGCACGGCCACGGCGGAATAATTGTGCGAGGCATCCGTCATGAACACATCCTCGCGGCGCGGAAAAGCATGCAATTGTTGCTGCAACCAGGCCACGTCTTCCCACACGCGCGACGCGTTCACCACCAGGAAATACACGCCGTGCGAAAGGCAATAGACGTAAAGATCGTCGATGACGCCGCCGCGTTCGTTGCACATCAGCGTGTATTGCCCCTGGCCGGCGCTGATTTTCCGGATGTCATTGGTGAAAACGTAATTCAGGAAATCGGCCGCCGCCGCGCCGCTGACCGTGACCTCGCCCATGTGGGAAATATCGAAAATGCCCGCGGCATTCCGGACGGCGAGGTGTTCATCGGTAATGCTGGTGTATTGCACCGGCATTTCCCAGCCGCCGAATTCGATCAACTTGCCCCCGTGCTTCTGATGCGTGGAAAAAAGACAGGTCCGCTTTAGCATCCCACAATTAAAAATGAAAAATGAAAAATTAAAAAGCGGAAACGAAGGCTTTGCATTGCTTTGCACTGCGGCGACGTCCAGGCCGTTGAACAGTATGGGGCGAAAGCGCCAGAGGGCTGGCGCACTCCAGGACGCTGGCGCGAGTTATGGGGCACCGAACATTCCGCCAGGTTTTGGACTGCGCCAGCCCTCTGGGCTTTTCAAGCGTGTGTCTGCGAGCTACCCCCACTTCTCCGTCTTCATCTGCGCCTTGGGCGCGCCGAGTTCGAAGACCACGCCTTCGGCAAATTCCACCAGCGTGGTGGGGCCGCACGCGTAGAACACCGAGTTGGCGAGATCGCGGGTGTGCGCTTTCACCCAGGTGGCATCAATGCGGCCGCGCCGTCCGGTCCACGGATCATCCGTCACCAACCGCGTGCAGGTCACGTCGAATTTGAAATTCGGGTTTTCTTTTTCCAGACGCCGGAATTCGTCGTTGAAAATGATGTCGTTGGTTGTGCGCACGCTGTAGAGCACAGTGATTTTGGTGGGATATTTCCGGCGCGTGGCCTCGCGCACGAACCCGCGAAAGGGCGTCACGCCGGAACCGCCGGCGATGCAAATCAAATGCTTCTCTGGCTCGTAAACGGGAAGAAATTTCCCGGCGGGCGGCAGCACCATGAGTTTCGCGCCCGACTTGATCCAATCCACCAGGCGCGTGCCCATCTTGCCGTCGCGTCGCACGGTGAATTCAAAAAATCCGCGGTCCAGCGCGCATGAGGAAAGCGAGTAAGCACGTTTGTAAGCCGGCTCATCCGGCCAGAAGCAGGTGATGAATTGGCCGGTTTTGAAATTGGGATCGTAACCCTCCGGCCATTTGAGTTTGATGGTTTTGGAATCCGGCACCTCGAGAGTCACGGCTTCCACCGTCATTTCTGCGGCTTCACGGCTCATATCGGATGCCCGTAAATAATCGCAATCGGGCGAAGTGTCAAAGATGATTGTGGGCGATCGTCCTGCGGGTGTGATTGAAAGTGGGTGAATGGAATTTTTCGTGGTGAAGTGCAGGCTTCACGGATTGGCCTGCTCAGCTCCTGCGTTTTAGAAGCCTAAAACAACTTCTATGCCATTTGAAGTGGGTCAAATGGCATAGAACATTTTATTTAATATTAATCGTAGTGTCGAGAAAATTGCGCAGGATAGGCAGCGTGAAAATGATTGGATCGTTTTACATCGACTTTGCATTCTTCACCCGCTTTTAATCGCACCTTGTCCTGCGATGCATGGATTGTCTCATCCGTTTACTTTGCCTAAAATGCCGGCGGCCTCTGGCGAAGGATGGCTAACTTATCATGATCACCGTCGGTTCCATCAAACGCGCAATTGCCGCCGAAAACTTCCCCTTCCTGGCTGAACACTTTCCCGGCCGACGCAATGCGATTCGGGACTTAACCCACGGCGACCCGGAATTTGTTTTTTGGATTTTCCCTAACGGCGCGCTGCACGACGCCCGCCGCAGCCATCGCGACAATGTTCCCAAAGGCCACGAACACATTTTGCGTGACGAACCGGACTATTGCGGCTTTCTCCGAGGCCGCGTCGTGCGCTTAAACAACCGGCAATTGATCGTTGTCTATTGCCGCCCGGAAACTTTGGCGCAGCCTGGCAAGTCACTTAAACAATTTACGCTCGGATTGGAGCAGATGCCGGTACCCATTGATGATGACGCTCTGGTTATCAGTGACAACGCCGACATTTACGGGACGGTTGAGGATCTTTGGCAACGGCAGGCATGAGTTCCGGATTGCCATAACGTCACGGACGTTTAACATCGCCGCCGTCTATGGCTGATTCAACCGTTTCCTCCGCACGCGCCGATGGCCGGGCGGCGAATCAATTGCGCCCGTTGCGTTTCACGAACGGCATCGCGCCTTACGCCACTGGTTCCACGCTCATCGAGTGGGGCAACACGCGCGTGATCTGCGGCGTGACCGTGGAGGAAAACGTGCCGCGCTGGATGAAGGAGCAAAATGTCATGGGCGGCTGGATCACGGCCGAGTATTCCATGCTCCCCTACTCCACGTTGCAGCGCAAATCGCGCGATATCACGAAGGGGAAAATTGACGGGCGCTCGCAGGAAATCCAGCGCCTCATCGGCCGCGCCATGCGCGCCGCGATCGATTTGGGCAAGCTCGGCCCGCGCACGATCTGGATTGATTGCGATGTGCTGCAAGCCGACGGGGGCACGCGCACGGCGGCCATTTCCGGTTCGTTCGTGGCATTGTCCATTGCCATCCGACGGCTGATTGCCGAGGGCAAGCTTTCCGAAAATCCCATGTCGCACGCTGTTGCCGCCGTGAGTGTGGGCATCGTGCACAATCAACCGTTGCTCGATCTTTGCTACACCGAGGATGCCGCCGCGGAAGTGGACATGAATCTGGTGATGAATTCGATTGGCGAATTCATCGAATTGCAAGGCAGCGGCGAGGAGTCCACGTTTAGCGAAGAGCAATTGGCAAAGTTGCTCGTGCTCGGCAAAACCGGTATCCGCGAATTGCTCGCGGCGCAACAGGCCGCGCTGGCGTAAACGGACTAAACATCCGACATCGAACATCCAACGCCCAACATCCAATGAACTCCCAAATCGGACCTCATTGGTTGTATGGGGTTGGATGTGGGCTCTTGGATGAGCTCTGCAGAAATCTTTTCCGGTCGCGAAGCGACAAGAGGACATTAGCCAGCCACAGGGTGGCTGGTATGACGTTATTGGCGCTGTGTCCTGAAAGGACATTGAAAACACACATCGATTCCACCGTTCTTTCAGGACGTGAGGTGACGCCGAGATTTCCAGCCACAGCGTGGCTGGCTAATTTCCACCGTCGCTTCGCGACAAAACATTGGTTTCTACCAAGCATAATGGAGGTTTGCTTTTAATTCACATGTCTCACGCTGATTTTTCTCTCCCATCAATTGAGGCCGCAGCACAGCGGCCGACGCAACTTGTCTTGATTCGGCACGGTGAAGTGGAAGCCGCTTATCAACGCGTCTTTGGCGGGCGCATTGATATGAACCTTTCGCCGCGTGGCCATGAACAAGCCGCGGCGCTGGCCAAATGGCTCGGGCGCCAGTCGTTGAACGCTGTTTACGCGAGTCCGATGAAACGCGTCCAGCAGACGTTCGCACCGTTTGGAGCCACCAACGATTGGTCCGGGCGCGCAGTCATCGTGCCCAATTTGCGCGAGGTGGATTTTGGTGATTGGACCGGACTGACGTGGGAAGCGGTGCGCGAGAAATTCGGCGTGAGCGCGTTTCAATGGCTGAACGAACTCGATCGCGGCGGCATCGCCAATGCCGAAGACGCACGGTCGTATCGTGAACGCGTGGAAAATTTCGTGCGCGGTGTGTTGCAAAAGCATCCGATGGAAAACATCGCCGTCTTTTGCCATGGCGGCGTGATCCGGATGATCCTGTCGGTTTTATTGAACATTCCGCTGCCGCGCATGGCTGGTTTTGAGATCGATTACGCGAGCGTCACGAACGTTGCCATTCTTCCGCACAAAGCCGAGGTGCAATTTCTGAACTACACGCCGTGGGACGAACCCAGCCTATGAAGGCGCGCGGACCAGTCTGGAAAATTGCCATCACCACGACCATGGAGGCCGAGGACGCAGTCACGGAATTGCTCTACGGCATTTTTGAAATTCCGGTGTCCTCCTACACGGATGTGGAGACGCGAGAGGTCACCGTCGCCACATATCTCGCATGGGACCGACGGCGTCCCCCGGGCAAGGTCACTCCGTCCAATTTGCAAACGGCCGGCGGGACGCCGGCGGTCCCAGGGTTGCGCAAGGGGCTCAAAAGAATCGCCGAATGCGGACTGAACATTGGCTCGGGAAAAATCTCCTGCCAAAAAGTGCGGCGCGAAGATTGGGCGGAATCATGGAAGCGCCATTTCAAGCCCATCGAAATTGGGCCCGCGCTGCTCATCAAGCCCAGTTGGATCAAGCGCCGTCCGCGCAAGGGCCAGGCGGTCATCGTGCTCGATCCCGGCCTCAGCTTCGGCACCGGCCAGCATCCGACCACGAGCTTTTGTCTGCGACAATTGGCGAAGCTTCGTCCAAAAGCGACCAAGCCGCGGCCTTTCTCTCGACTTTCAACTCCCGACTCTCAACCTTCCTTTTTGGACATTGGCACCGGCTCCGGAATCCTCGCGATCGCCGCCGCAAAATTGGGTTACGCGCCGGTGGACGCCTTTGATTTCGATCCCGAATGCGTCCGCATCGCGCGCGAGAACGGGCGTAAGAATGGCGTGTTACGGAAAATTTACATCACGCGCCGAGATGTCGCAAAATTGCCACAGCGCGCAGAAAAAAAATACAGTCTCATCTGCGCGAACCTAATTTCGACGTTGCTCATCGCGGAACGTAAGCGAATTCTTTACCGCCTCAAACCGGACGGCGTGCTGGTCCTGGCCGGCATTCTGAACAGCGAATTTGCCTTGGTACAAAAGGATTACGAACGCGCGGGGCTGCGATTGATTGCCAGCAAAGTGGAGAAAGAATGGCGTTCCGGCGCCTTTCGCCGCGCGGCCAAAAAATTTTCCTCTTGATAATAAAAATTTTTGAATGACTTTTCCGGCAAGCGGTCTTATAACTAAACCGCTTGAAGCAGGCGATGCCAGATTCGAAGCACTCGGTCCAAGAAAAAGATTTGGCATCATTCCCGCTGTGGTTCATCTCGAGAAAGGATTCGAGCTATGATGAAAACATTGGAAATGATCAATGAAGCAATCAGAAATCCCAAGCATCCCTTCCGAAAACCCGATAGTCATCCCAAGAAAGCCGTGAAGCATCGCTATGAACGGCGCAAAGTCAGGGGCTATCTGCAACTGACCGACTGGCTGGCCGAAGAGGCCATCTAGGTCAAAATTCGACAATTGAAATTGGAACGCCACACGCGAGTGTGGCGTTTTCGCTTTATACGGCCCGCGCGTAGAACGAATGTTCAGGAAAAGTTTTCACGAATGAGTGAATTTCGCTGCAAGGTTTTTGCCGCGTGACTCAAAGACGTGCCCCGCAACGCACACGCTCTCCCGCCACGGGTGTGACAGAATCTGAGGGGTCATGACAGGTGGGGACAGCGTGCTTGCGCCGTTGGCTCTGCGTTCGGCGGCGCAACGTGGGACGTGATGGCCACCGCGGTCGGCAGAAGTTCCGCCCGTTGCGGCGCGAGCGGGGAATTTGGGTTGTCGATGGATCCCATGGGCCGATACGCTCACTGCGTTCGCCGCGCTACGCGCGAGATGGGTGGGTTGAAACGACGGGGTACCCCAGGGTAGGCCTCGCCGACTCGGCCAACCCTGGGCTAAGTGCTTCGACACCGTTGGTGTCGTCCGTGTGGCGCGCTGGGCGCGGAGAGGGAGACGGAGCCGCATTTGCCGGCAAATGACCCTCGCTTTCTGTCACACCCCTTCCACCACTCCAAACTCGACACTCGGCGCTGAATTAAATATCACTGGCGGATGATTTCTTCCGGTTGGTTGCTGGCGATTTATTGCGGGTTCGTGCTGGTAGCGTCGCTGGCGGGCGGTTGGTTGCCCATTCTCATCCGGCTTACTCACACGCGGCTGCAAGTGGCCATCAGCCTCGTTGCCGGCCTCATGCTCGGAATCGCCCTGCTCCATTTTTTGCCGGATGCCAATGAATATCTGCACTCGCTGGACCGGACAGTCGGCTGGATGCTGGGCGGTTTCCTGGCGATGTTTTTTCTCCAACGCTTTTTCCATTTTCATCACCACGATTTGCCGGAAGGCGATCCGGAAGATTGCTGCCACGAGGAACACACGCACGAACACGATCATCCCTCCCATGACCATGAGCACGGGCACGAACACGAGCACGCACACACCCTGGCGGAAAAATCGGCGCAACACCTTTCGTGGGTCGGCACCGCGCTGGGGTTGACGTTGCACTCGCTACTGGATGGCCTGGCGATGGCGGCCGCGGTGGAAGCCACGGCTCGCGGCCAGGGCCTCGCTGGTATCGGCACGGCGCTCGCGGTCATTCTGCATAAGCCGTTCGACGCTATGGCGGTGACCACCCTGATGACGGCCCACAACAGTTCGCGATTTTCGCGCCAACTGTTAAACGTATTGTTCTCACTCGCCACGCCACTGGGCGTCGCCATTTTTTATCTGGGCGCAAATCACATCGCTTATTCCAACGACATCTTTCTCGGTACCGCGCTGGCGTTCTGCGCGGGAACGTTCCTTTGCATTGCCAGCAGCGATTTGTTGCCGGAACTGCAATTTCATTCCCACGACCGCACGAAGCTTTCCATTGCACTGCTGCTTGGTGTCGGCATCGCGATTCTCATTGGTGTGATTGAGCCGCATGAGCATGCCGACAAAGCTCCAAGCACCACCATCCAAGCTCCAGAGAAGCTCCAATAACCAAGCTCGCAATTCGGAATTTATCCGCCGACGCATCCCTGAATTTTGGGCCTTGGGATTTCTCGGGAGCTATAGCGATTGCCAAAACAAATTTCCGGAAAGGCCGAAGCTTCGCCCCCTGAACCCTGAACACCACCTCTCCCCTGACCCTCTCCCCCGCTGCGCGGCGGAGAGGGAGACGGATGGCTGTGGTTGATCTGAATGCTTCACAAGATGTCGGGGTTCTCGACTGAGACGTTCTTTTCGGAAATCTATTTTGGCAATCGCTATAGGTGCCTGGAATTTGGAGATTTTGACGTCCGCGCCGTTCGGCCCCTAAAAACAAAAACCCCGCAACTTGCGTTGCGGGGCAAATGGGTGCGCGATGCTTACTTCATCAACAGCATCTGGCGCGCGCGTTTGATGGCGCGGTTCAGGCGGCGTTGATAATGCGCCGGGAGGCCGGTGTATTTGCGCGGCAGGATGCGGCCCTGGTCGGTCACAAACTGGCGGAGCAGATTCACGTTTTTGTAATCGAGGGAATCGGCCGTGAAATCGATTTTCGGTTTCGGGCGGGGCGTGCGGGATTCCATGGAGGAACGGCCGCCGCGACCGCGCTTTTCTTTGTCCGTATGAGTTTTGCGTGGCATAGGTTACTTGATTTCTTTATGCAACGTGTGGCGGCGGAGGGCGGGATTGTACTTCTTCATTTCCAGCTTTTCCGTCTTCAGCTTTTTATTGCGCGTCGTGGTGTAACGCGAAGGCGACTTGCCTTCTTTGCGCGCTTCGGTGCATTCAATGGTGATGATTTCTCGTGCCATAAACTACTCTTTCTCCTTCGCAGGTTTTTCCTCGGGTTCGTCGTCGTCAGCTTCCACTTCGGTCACGCCGACAGAATCGACTGATCCGAGCGCACCGAGGCGGCGTTGACGAAGGGCGCCGTCTTTTTCGAGCTGCGCCTGGGCCGTCACCGTGAACCGCGTCCACGGAATGGCTTCCAACCGCGCGCGCGGAATGGGTTTATTCGTCAATTCACACACGCCGTAGGTGCCCTTTTCAATGCGCTTGAGGGCTTCTTCGATCTCGTAAATCGCGTCCTGGTCCGAGGACAACAGGCTGAGGGCGAAATCGCGGTCAAAATTGTCCGTGCCGGAATCCGCCATGTGCAGGCTGTAACCGGCCATTTCCTGGGCCGATTCCTTGGCGAGACCGTTCATCTGCCGGAGCAGTTGGTCGCGCAATTCGAGCAAGCGATCGTAGAAGACCTGCCATTCGGCTTTGATCTTCACATCGCCGTTGCGGCGGCTTTTGGATGGCACTGCGGTCCGGCCGAGAATGGCGGCTGCGGTCGCGAGAACCGGCTTGCGAGCCGGCGCTTTGGTAATTTTCTTCTTATCAGTCACAACTTAAAATTCGTTAAACGTTACCGTCTTTCTCAAAAAGGCGATTTCTCGTCCTTTTGAGGGTGCGGGAATGTAGCAAAGAGAACTAATTACGCCACAAAAATCGTAAAAAAGTTTGCCTCCTCCTCGCAACCGCCATATCCCCTGCCCGCGCCCCCGGTCAACCCTTTTCAATACATGCGTAGGCATTGTGGTTGTGGATGCTCTCAAAATTCTCCGCCTCGACCTTGTACCAGGTCACATCCGGGTGTGCATTGAGCTGCAGCGCCACATTGCGCACCAGGTCCTCCACGAACACCGGGTTTTCATACGCCCGCTCCGTCACGGCTTTTTCATCCAGCCGCTTCAGCAGGGAATACAATTCCGCGCTCGCCGAACTTTCGATCATCGCAATCACATCCTCGATCCAAACCGCCTTGCGCGAGCGCAACTGGACCGTGCACAACCCCCGCTGGTTGTGTGCTCCGTATTCGCTGATGGCTTTCGAGCACGGACACAACGTGGTCACATTGCTCTTCACCGTCAGCACAAAATCGATGTCCTTGCCGGACGCCGTCGCGTCGAAACGCGCGGTGTAATCCATCACGCTTTCCATTTGGGTGACGGGCGCCTTTTTCGTCAGGAAAAACGGGAACTCCATTTCCAGGTGAGCGGTGGCGGCGTTCAGCTTCTTTTGCATGGCGTGCAAAATGTCCGTGATGTTTTCGACATGAACGATGTTGCCATGCGCGTTGAGCACCTCGATGAAGCGGCTCATGTGCGTGCCCTTAAATTCCTTCGGCAAATCCACGAACATCCCGATGGTGGCAATCGTGTTCTGGGTGCTGCGCGCCTTGTCGCGGATTTGAATCGGGAACCGCAAGCCGCGCACGCCGACCTTGTCGATGCGCAATTCCCGGGTATCGCGCTCGTTCTGCTTGTCGTGCATCAGGGCGTGCGCCTTCCGCTGAGACTCGGCCCGCTGCTGAACACCGCCGCGTGGGGGGCTTTTTTGCATGACTACCAAAATAACAGCTTACGGGCATTTTGCAAAAAAATAAGGCTCTGTGCTGATTTGCCTTGCCCGCGAAGACGCGAAAGCTTTTTAATTGCGGCCAAGGAACCTAATGAAACACGCCTACTTGCTCGCCATCATTACACTTTTTGGCATATCCATCTCGCCGGCAAGCGAGGCAATGCTGGGCGACATGAACGCCATCGGCGGTTACGTAAACGGAACCGCCGGTTGGACGTTCAGCCCCAGGGCAAATATCGCGGTAACCGACCTCGGTGTTTACGACTATATTTTTACCAATCCGAACGAAGGGCCCATTTCCGTCGGATTGTGGAGTGCGAGCGGCACTTTGCTCGCTTCCAGTTTGGTCGCTTCCAACAGCGTTTTGCTGAATAGCACGCGTTACGAGCCGGTCGCTCCAACTTTTCTATCCGCCGGACTTACCTATTATATTGGGGGCTATGGTCCCGCCAACACCCTCGTGTTGAGCGGGGAAGATCCCGCCATGGACGGGTCGGCGACGATGTCGCCGGAGATTCATCTCGGGATGGCCGTCTACAATCTAAACGCGTTTGGTTTTCCAAACACCAGCGCGGGCGACCCCGGATCGGCTCTGCTGGTTCCGAATTTCCAATTCGTGAATGCGGTTCCGGAGCCTTCCTCGGGGGCGCTCTTGATTTTAGGCGTCGCTGTGCTTGCGAAAAATAGAATGAAACGAACGAAACGGACGATTTGAACCTGCCCGCCAGAGCGTTTCTTAATGCAATCATATGACGTTCCGGATTGGATTCCTGCGTTTGCTGATGTCCCTCGCGGGAGTTTTGTTTTGGTGCAACCTCTCCAGCGCCGAAACGTTTCGCATCGCCGAATACAACGTCGAAAACTATCTCGATCAACCCACGGAAACCCGTCGCTTCGCAAAATCCGACGAAGCCAAAGCGAAAATCCGCGAGAGTATCCGCGCCCTGAAACCGGAGGTCATCTCCCTGGAAGAAATGGGCACGACCAATGCGCTGTTGGAATTGCGCGCCTCGCTCAAGGCCGAAGGTTTGGATTTTCCGTATTGGGAACACGTCAGCGGGGCCGACCCCAGCATTCACGTGGCCGTCCTGAGCAAATTTCCCATCACCGCGCGCCGGCCGCACACGAATGAAAACTTTCTTCTCGATGGACGCCGCTTCAGCGTGAGCCGCGGATTTCTGGAAGTGGATATCCAGGTGAACACGAACTATTCCTTCACGCTGCTCGGCGCGCATTTGAAATCCAAACGGGCCGTGCCCGAAGGCGACGAAACGGAAATGCGCTTGCAGGAAGCCAAACTCCTGCGCGAAAAAGTCGACGCCATTCTCAAGAAAAATCCCAACGCCAACCTGGTCGTGCTGGGCGATTTCAATAATACGAAGGATTCGCCATCAACCAAGGCCATCATCGGCACCGGAAAATTCCGGCTCGTCGATACCCGCCCCGCCGAACGCAATGGCGACGATGCGCTCAATTCCCATCCGCGCTCCAGTCCCATGAACGTGACCTGGACGTATTATTATGGCGTCGAAGACACTTACTCACGCATCGACTACATCCTGCTCAGCCCTGGCATGGCGCGGGAATGGGTGAAGAACGAGACTTACGCGCTGGCGCTGGCCAATTGGGGCGTGGGTTCAGATCATCGGCCGATCGTGGCGGCGTTTGACGCGGTGGATAAATGACATTCTTGTTGGAGTTCACGCTTTAGCGTGTTATCCGGACAAGCTAAAGCTTGAACTCCAACGGAGGGCGGCTTTAGCGTGTTGGCCGGACAAGCTGAAGCTTGAACTCCAACCCATCCGCGCAACTTCGCGCGCCAATTCAGACGTATAGCGCGGAGCGAAGTTCCCGGGCCATCACACCCACAAACGGATAGCGCTTTTCCTGGTCGGATTCGATGCACCGCAAAATCACTTTTTCCAGGTTCGCCGGAACGTCCGGGTTCAACTGGCGCAATGTGAAGAAAGCGGAACGATCCGTTTGCCGTTTCAAAATCTCGGCCGGCGTCTCTCCCGGAAATGGCCGTTGATTCGTCAGCAATTCATACGCGGTCACGCCAAAGGCGAAAATATCCACGCGATGCGTGATCGGCTCGCCACGCAATTGTTCCGGCGCCATGTATTCCGGCGTGCCAGGATTTTTGGCCAGCTTCAGCGGCTTGTCATCGATCGGTTGCGCCAAATCAAAATCCACCAGGCGCACGCCGCCATTGCGCGTCACCAGCACGTTCTCGGGCTTGAAATCGAGATGCATGTAACCGTTTTCATGCATGTGCTCCAGACCGCTCGCCATATCGATGAGGATTTGCGCCACGTTTTCCGTCAGGACAGGATCGTGCTGATTGTAAAGGTTTTTCAAATTTTCCGCTTCCACATATTCCATGAGCAAATACGGCTGTCCTTTGACTTTGCCGTGTTCCACGTAGCCGATGATGTTTTCGTGGTCGGAAATCGTGGCGAGTATCTCGCAGCCGCGGACGAAGCGGCGCTTGGCGAAGAAATTCCATTTGTAACTCTCCAGCATGCGGCGCAACGCGTACGGCTTGTTCTTGTCGTCCGTTGCGAGCCAAATATCCGCCATCCCGCCGCTGTTCAGGAGTTCCTGTAAATAAAACCTCCCAAACGGTCCAGGCGTGCGGGCCGTGTTTGTTTGAATCTCAAGGTCTGCGTGTGCCACCAAATCTATGTAGCATGCCTCGGGAAGATTGCCAATTTTTTGTGAAACCCCGGCATGGGGAAAATCCCAAGGACCAAGCGTCCAAGCTCCAGGGAATATCCAAGATCCAAATCCAAAACAACGCGCGGAGATTGGGATTTGATGTTTCCCTGGAGCTTGGACGCTTGGTCCTTGGAGCTTTTATTCGTTATGCGGAATCTTGACCGTGCTCCCGCCAATGAATTCGCGAATGACCGCATCGCCTGGAATGATATTACAATCCGCCGCCTGCGCGATGGTCAGGCCCTCGATGCTTTCGGTAAGTCGCTTGATGTGCTCGTAACGAATCTGCGCATCCAGGAATCCGCCATACGATTCAAAATCCTCCGGCTTGGGCAGCAATCCGCCCAGGCCGGCAAAGAACGGTTTCAATGCCGGCAAATCGAAGGGAAATCCGCCGTTGATCACGCAGTCGGCCGAACCGCTCAGCGGGATGATGCTGAACAATTCCCCTGCCCGCACGTAATGCCAATGCAAAATCGTCCGCAGCGGGCTGTGATTGCGATGCCGCGAATCCCGCAGCATCCGCCGAATCAGCCGCAGGTCCGTGAACCGCGTCAGTTTCTTCGCGCTGCCATCGCCCTCATACAGCATGTTTTGGTTTTCGATGTAGAGTTTGAATTGCGTGGACGGATCGATGCCTTCCGTGATCGGCGGATACAATCCGTGCAGGCAATCCAGCAGCAGCACCTGGTCAGCTTCGAGCCTGACGGGCTTGTGTCCCGCACGCCGCCCTTCCTTGAAACTGTAAATCGGTTTCTCAACCGTTTTCCCTTCCAGCAACGCTTTCAGGTGCTCGTTCAACAATTGAATGTCGAGCGCTTCGGGCGTCTCGTAATTGCGGTCGTTGATCCAATCCGTTGGATGATCCACCAGCGGCCAGAAATAATCATCGAGGTTCAGCATCAAAAAACGCAGACCGTGTTTCTCGAGGCGCTCCGTCAGTTTCACCGTGGTGGTCGTTTTGCCGGAAGAGCTCGGCCCGCTCACCCACATCATCCGGATCTGGTCGCCCGCATTGAGCCGCGTAATCATTTTGCCCGCCGCTTCATCCAGCGTTTTCTCGTAAACTGCGAGCGATTCCTCCACCAACGCCTTCATCTTCCCAGCGCGCACCATTTCGTTCAAATGCGTCACCGTGTCGCACCCGCGAATGTGATTCCACGCGAGCGTCTTCGCCATCGTCAGGCGCGGAAAACCGTTGCCGGCGAATTGTTCCTTGGTGATGTCGCCTTCCCGCAACCAATGGCGCCCCCAGCGATAACACTCGTACGCGTCCGCCGTGTTCTGGAAACCGTAACTGCGCAGCGCGTGCAGCACTTCGTCCTGGATCGTTTCAATCGTCGGCGGAAAATTCGAAATGAGGTGATGCGGATTTGAGTTGAGGCAAACCACCGCCATGTCCGAAATGAATTCCGCGATCATTTCCTCCGAACGGCACATCTCAAATATCTTGTCATTGATGCCCGGAAGAAAATCCTGGTGAAAACCGCCGATGGATTCGGCCGCGCGGAAAACCGCCCGGCAGATTCTTTCCTCATCGAACCTGACCAACGCGCGATTCCGTTTCTGAACCTTTACGATGCGATTCTGAACTGACACGGCAAAATTCTAGCGGGAAGTCCAACGACTGGCACGGACAAAAAGGTTCCGCCGTAATAAATACTGAACGATTGCGTTCCCACCGATTGTTTTTTATCGTCGCGGCCATGCGACCGCTTTGCGCGTTGCTCATTTATATCATGGCGGTGTTTATCGGGGGCGCGTTGCTGGCGCCGCCGGTCTATTGGCTCGTGCAATCGTTCGTGCACGCTCATCCGGAATTCTTCGCGCATCACCTGCACAAAGTGGCCACCGCGTCTTTCCCTCGCTACGTCAATCGTTCGCTGATGGCCGTCGCTCTGATTGGCCTTTGGCCGCTGGTAAAAAATCTCGAATTCCATTCCCTTCCGGAACTCGGCATCGTCCGTCCGCGCGGGCAGTGGAAAAAACTCGCCGCCGGTTTTGTGCTCGGATTCGTTTCGCTCGCCATCGTTGCGGGCATTTCCATTGCCTTTCACGCCCGGCAATTGAACGAGCGGCCTTCCGGCAGCGCAATTTTCCACCGACTGCTTGAGGCTGCCGCCACCGCGATCGTGACCGCGATTCTGGAAGAAATCTTATTTCGCGGCGCGATATTCGGAGCGTTGCGCAAAGTATTTCATTGGACCGTCGCGCTGGTTCTCAGCAGCATGATTTACGCAATCCTGCATTATTTCGAGACCGTCAAAATCGCCGATGCCGTCACCTGGCTCTCCGGCCTGGAACTGCTCCCGTTGATGCTCCGCAATCTGGGCGATCTTCACGCCGTCATCCCCGGCTTCTTCAACCTGACCCTTGCCGGCATGCTGCTGGCCTGGGCTTATCAGCGCACCGGCAATCTTTACTTCTCCGTGGGCCTGCACATGGGCTGGATTTTTTGGATCAAAGCCTACGCCGCCGTCAGCACCATGCCGCCCACCGCCGACAAATGGCTGTGGGGCAGTGGGCGAATGGCGATCGTTAACGGATGGGTCGCCCTGCCAATCTTGTTTGGAACTTTGCTTGTGTTCGGATGGAAAACATCCAACACTCAACAACCAACACCTAACATCCAATAATCCCGAGCTCGCTCGGTTGGATGTTTCGAAGTTAGATGTTCGATATTTCGAATCGATGACTATGGCAGCATCGTTCAAAAAAATCGCCGATACGCTCGTGGGCTTCATCTACCCGAATGCCTGCCAGCTTTGCGGCGCCCAACGCGCCACTTCCACCGATGGCTTCGTCTGTGCGCATTGCTGGGAAAAAGTCCGCTTCATCAAACCGCCCTTTTGCCAACGCTGCGGCCTGCCTTTTCACGGCAGCCTGACCAGCCAATTCGAATGCAGCAACTGCCGCGATCTGAAATTGCACTTCCGCTCCGCCCGTTCCGCCGTGAAGCTCGACGGAGCCGTGCTCGAAGTGGTGCGCCGCTATAAATATAAGCGCGCCCTGTGGTTCGAGCCGTTCCTCGCCGACCTGCTCATCCGGGAGGCCCTGCCGAATTTGCGCCAGGAAAAATGGGATTACATCGTCCCCGTCCCGCTGCACCCGGCGAAAAAACGCGAGCGCGAATTCAACCAGGCCGAACGCCTCGCCACGTTCCTCAGCGCCGCCGCCGCGATCCCCATGGATACCACGTTGCTCAAGCGCGTCGCCTGGACGCAGACGCAAACGAAATTAACGCGCGATAAACGCGCGGAAAACATGCGCAACGCTTTCACCATGCGCAAAAAACGCAAACTGAATGGTGAGCGCATCCTGCTGTTCGACGACGTTTTCACCACCGGCGCCACCACGAATGCCTGTGCGGAGGTGTTGCTTGACGCGGGCGCTGGGGAAATCGGCGTGTGGACCGTCGCACGCGGTCTTTGAACGAATTCAGCGGGGGCGTTTCTAATGCAAGTCGCCAAGTGGATGAATAAGTCACTTGTTCAAACCGCGATAAAAGTCTAAATTCTCACGAAAATGGCTACGACCTCGTTCACTAAGAAATCGCTCGGTTTGGAAACGGCGGAACCCGCCGTCACTCCACCCCCGGCATCCAGCACGACCACGTCGTTTACCAAAAAACCCAAGCTGGGTTCGGCCAAATCCAAGAAGAAGGATATTCCCGAGGGGCTGTGGGTGAAATGTCCCAAATGCACCACGATGGTTTTCGACAAGGAATTGGACGAGAATCTCAAGGTATGCCCGAAGTGCAACCATCATTTCCCCATCGGCGCACGTGAACGCATCCATTCGCTCGTCGAGACCTGCACGTTCGAGGAAATGAACGCGGACATCACCAGCGTGGACATCCTGAAATTCACCGGGGTCGCCTCCTACGCCAACAAGCTCGCGGATTACCAGAAATCCACCGGCCTGAAGGACGCGGTGATTACCGGTCTTTGCAAAATCGGCGAGCACCGCGCCGCGTTGGGCGTCATGGACTTCAGCTTTCTCGGCGGCTCGATGGGCTCCGTCGTCGGCGAAAAGCTCACGCGACTGATCGAGAAGGCTACCGAAAAAAACCTGCCAGTCATTATTATTTCCACCAGCGGCGGCGCGCGCATGTATGAAGGCATGTTCAGCCTGATGCAAATGGCCAAGACCTGCGGCGCGCTTGCGTATCACGCCCAGGCCAAACTGCCTTACATCAGCGTGCTCACGCATCCGACCACGGCCGGCGTGATGGCCAGCTACGCCAGCGTGGGCGACCTGATCATCGCCGAACCCGGCGCCATGATCGGATTCGCCGGCCCGCGCGTGATCAAAGACACGACGCAGGCGGAATTGCCGCCCGGTTTCCAAACCGCTGAATTTCTCCTCGACCACGGCCTCATCGACGCCATCATCTCGCGCAAAGAGATGAAGCAGCAATTGACCGAGTACCTCAGCTATATGACTGAGGGTCGTAAAAAGGCCGTCGCCGCGGCCAGCTAGGTCGGAGGTCGGAAGTCAGAGGTCAGAGGTCAGATGTCGGCCTTCCATCTTCTCTCGTCCGACCTTTGTCTCACGTCCTCTGACATCTGGCCTCGGGTCAACTCCCCATAGAGCCACTCCCTTTCCGAGCGTTCGTTAAGGGAGGAATGGTTGGCATCTGTGCCGCCGTTTCTGTTGTATGAAAAAGATTTTATTTACGCTCGCAATGCTCCTGGGTTTTTCGACCGCAGCGCAGTCCTTGCAACCGTCCACCAGCGCCACACAAACCAGCGCCACGGGAAGCGCGTTCCTCTTCACGCCCATTCCGCTGACCAATCAACCCGCGTTCACGAACACTCTCGTGCCGCCCACCAATGCCGCTGCGCTGCAATTACCCGATGTCCTCACACTCCTCCTCACATTACAAACCAACATTGAGAAAACGTTGCCAGTGTTGGACTTCATCCAAAGCAACGCCAGTGTCGTCAGTGTCTCGCCGACGAATATCACTCAAAGATTCGCCGCGCCCATGACCTCAATTCCGCCGCCGCTGACGCCCACCGGAGTTGTCAGCGGCGCGAATCCGCCACCGGTGACCTCGTTGTTAATCCGGATTGGAACCAACGAGTTAAGCATCGATGCTGCCACGCTGCAGGGAATTTTTATTTTGCGAAATGGCCTCCAACAAACGCTGCCTTTCCTGCAATCCCTGAATGGGACGTCGCCGTCACAGACAAACTCCGTGACGACCGCGCCCTCGTCGTTCAATCCTGGCGTGACGAACTTTTCGCCGGGGCCGCTCACCAATGTGGCGCCGTTTTGAGCCAGAGGTCAGGGACAGAGGACAGAGGTCAGAGGTCAGAGGTCAGAAGTCAGAGGTCAGAAGTCAGAGGTCGGAGGTCGGAGGTCGGAGGTCAGAGGACAGACGCACGCGCTGATCTCGGACATCTGACTTCCGGCTTCTGACCTTCGTCCTCCGCCCCCCCCCGTCACTTCTCCGCGCTCGCCAGCACGGTCTCAAAATGCGGGGGCTGCTCTTCGCGCGCGACTACGCTGATTTCGATTTTCTTGAAGCCGGCATCTTCCAGCCAGCGATGCAAATCGCTTTCCGGAAACCCCAGCCAGCGATCGCCATACAGCTCGCGCGATTTTTCAAAAGTATGCTTGGCCAAATCCAAAATCAAAATCTGCCCGTGCGGTTTCAGTAATTTGTGCGCCGCCGCTATCGCCTTCGCCGGTTCCTCCGCGTGATGCAGCGCCTGGCTCAGGATCACCAGGTCGACGCTGTTGGGATCAATCGGCGGATTCTGCAAATCGCCCTGCCGGAACTCCAAATTCTTCAGATTGTTTTTTTTCGCCTTGGCCGCGCCGAACTCGACAATTTTTTCCGAGTTGTCCACCGCGATCACTTTTTTGCAGCGCCGCGCGAGCAATTCGCTCAGCAATCCTTCACCCGCGCCCAAATCCGCCACTACCAATGGCGGTATAATGCGCAGCAACAAATGCCCGAATGCCTGCCACGATCGCCCGGGCCCGTACACGCGATCAAACCGACCCGCGATTTGATTGAAATACACCTGCGCTTGTTCCTGGCGGCGATTGAGGATGCGCTTCAAATTGATCTGGTCGCTGTCGTGATCGGAAAGCTCCTTCGCTCCGCGAATCGCCAGATCGATGATTTCTGCCGCGCCGTGATTGCTTTCCGGATGCAGCCGGTAAAACGTGCGCTTGCCCTCGCGGCGCGATTGCACCAATTCCGCGTCCTGCAACAGTCCGAGATGCGTGGAGATGCGCGACTGCCCCATGCGCGTGATTTCCTGAAGCTCATTGACGGAAAGCTCCTCCTTCTCCAGCAAAGAAATGATGCGCAACCGCGTGGGATCTGACAGAGCCCGGAGGGATTTTAGAGTGGAGGACATAAATTTAATTCAATTTGGGCACGGGCCAGAAAGCATCGCCAGTGTACCAGTTCCGCTGGCTGTCGCTTTCACCGCCATTATCAACCCCATCCTCTCCCACGCTCCAGACCACGCGCCGATCGCGAGAATAAGACAGGGGCGCATTGGCAAATGGATCGAAAGGCACGGCGTCCAAAATCTTCGCGTCCACGAGGTCGGAAAACTTCAGCGGCAAAACTCCTTTTTCCCGTTCAAAAATGATTAAACCAAGCAATGCACGGATTGCCTCCCGTTCCGTTCGGCAACAAAAAACTCTGGCAACCCCATCGCTAATAACCGGAGTTTCGCCCGAAAAGATGCGCCCAATTGGGTTTTCGATCTGCATGTAAACGCCACGAGCGCGCTCCGCAGCCTGTTTTGATAATGGTAGCGGCTCGTCTTTCACCAATTCCATCAAAGGCTGAATGTCTTCTTTGAGCTTTTCGATGGTTTCATCGCGCTGTTCTTGAATGATGTCCTCCCGTTTTGCCCATGTGGAAACACTATTGGTTAACTCTACCCGCGTGTAGAAAATGTCCTTTTTTCTCTCTGTCACCTCATCCAAGGGCCTGGGATGCGCCGCCACCAGAAGCGGGTCCAGCAATACCTTCAATGGCCGCCGCAATTCTTCGGGATAAATCAGCATTGCCCGGTCAGTTATTGATATCTTCGACCACACTTCCGCCAATCGGCGCACGTCAATGTCAGAATCCATGCTGCGCGCGAGTCCGATCCGTGCAATCCGCGCAAATGTATTTGTTTCGGAATCTAATTTTGGGAGATCTTTTAATAACCGTTCCAGTAACGGCACCGGTAGTTCCGCTTGTGTTCCCAATCGCAACATCGCAAGCTGGACCAACGTTCGCGCACTGGTAGAAAGCACATAATGGAGTTCCCTGCCATCTCCCTCCACACCGAGTTGTGTCAGTTCCAGGCTCTTTTCGAGAGACTCCACTGCTTCAGGAAATCTCTGGTCCTCCGAAAGCAATTCTGCGTCGACTAGCCGCGCGCGTGTCAAATCAGCCAAGGCGCGCATTTCAGGTTGAGTCTTTTGAAGGTCATTCTCCGGCCACTGCGCTTTGGGTTTCTTTAAACTGCCTTCAAACAGCTTCAAAGCGTCCCGATTGCGTCGCACCCACGAGCGCAAAGCATCCAAGTCAGCTTCGGAAGGCTTCGATGCATTCGGCTTCCAGCAAAAACTCTGCGATTCCGCCAACCGAGCATCCGCTCGCTCTTCCAGCGCCGCTGCTTTCCGCCATTCAACGATAGCATTTTCCTCCGCAGGGACTGCCTTGAACTCAATGCGCAAATCCGGCGGTATCAACGGCTTTTCCTGATCGCGGCTCGGCGCCATGGCAGCCCGAGCCAATACGTTTGCGAAAATCAGCGATAAAATTATCCAAAACCTCAGCATATATACCGGCGAAATTATTTAAAAAACCAGTTGACGCACGGGCACATTGATATATCATCACATCCTGATACGTCAATATGTTATTGGCGAATTGTTAAAAATTAATGAGCAATCGATACATCTTTTCTTCGGAGTCCGTCGGCGAAGGCCATCCGGACAAAGTCGCGGATACCATTTCCGATGCAGTGCTGGACGCCTGCCTCACCATCGACAAAACCTCGCGCGTCGCGTGCGAAACTTACGTGAAGTCCAACATCGTGGTGGTCGGCGGCGAAATCACGATCCCGAAGATCGGCACCCGTAACCCCACCGACGTCATTGACGTGCCGTCGATTGCCCGCGAAGCGATCCGCGAAATCGGCTATGTGAATGAAGACGACGTTTTTCACGCGGACAAAGTTTTCATCAATGTCATCCTCACCGGCCAGTCTGTGGACATCGCGCAAGGCGTGGATGCCCGCAAGGCCAAAGGCAAAAAGACCGCCAAACAAGGCGCCGGCGACCAGGGCCTCATGTTCGGCTACGCTTGTAACGAAACGCCTGAATTGATGCCCGCGCCGATCATGTTCGCGCATCGCCTCGGCCGTGAATTAACCAAGACCCGCAAAAACGGTGGCCCCGAATGGCTCCGCCCTGATGCGAAGTCGCAGGTTTCGGTGGTTTACGAGAACAACAAGCCGGTGGCGATTTCCAACGTGGTCATCTCCACGCAGCATGCGGACAAGCTCAACGGTAAAGAAGTGACGCACGCCGAAATTGAAAAATTCTGCATCGAGAACATCATCAAGAAAGTTCTGCCCAAGAAATTGCTCACGAACAAAACCGAGTTTCTCATCAATCCGACGGGCCGTTTCGTCGTCGGCGGACCGCAGGGCGACACCGGTTTGACCGGCCGCAAAATCATCGTGGACAGCTACGGCGGCATGGGCCGTCACGGCGGCGGCGCGTTTTCCGGCAAGGACCCGACGAAGGTGGATCGCAGCGCCGCTTACATGGGCCGCTGGGTTGCCAAGAACATCGTCAAGGCTGGCTTGGCGTCGCGTTGCGAACTGCAATTCGCCTATGCCATCGGCCATCCTGACCCGGTCAGCGTGCATGTCGAGACCTTCGGCACCAACACGGTTTCCAATGACCGCATCATTCGCGCCGTCAATCGCGTGTTCAGCTTTCAACCGTCGGATATCATCGATCAATTGAACCTACGCCGCCCGATCTACAGCAAGACCACCAATTACGGTCACTTCGGCAAAAACGACAAGGACCTGACCTGGGAACATACCAACAAGGTCGAAGCTTTGAAAAAGGCTCTCTAACCCATTTAACGATTTAACTCGTTTAACTTATTTAACAAAGATATGTCCAAAATCAAATTGACTCCCGCGCGCAGCAAAGCCGCCACGCCGAAAAATGGCAACGGCTCCTCCAAACACGATTACGCCGTCCGCGATCTCTCGCTCGCTGAGTGGGGCCGCAAGACCATCGAAATTTCCGAGCACGAAATGCCCGGTCTCATGGCCATTCGCAAAAAATACGGCCCGCAAAAGCCTCTCAAGGGCGTGCGCGTCACCGGATCATTGCACATGACCATCGAGACGGCGGTTCTCATCGAGACCCTTGTCGAACTCGGCGCGTCGGTGCGCTGGGCGAGCTGCAATATTTTCAGCACGCAAGACCACGCCGCCGCCGCGATTGCCGCCGCCGGCGTCCCCGTTTTCGCGCATAAAGGCGAAACGCTCGAAGAATATTGGGACTTAACCCTCCGCGCCCTCACCCACCCCGGCAACAAAGGCCCGCAACTTATCGTCGATGACGGTGGCGATGCCACCCTGCTCATCCACAAAGGTTACGAGCTCGAAAACGGCAGCGATTGGGTCAACACGCCGAGCGACAACCACGAAGTCGCGGTCATCAAGGCCCTGTTGAAAAAAGTCGCGAAGGAACGCCCCGGTTTCTGGCACGAAGTCGTGAAGGATTGGAAAGGTGTTTCGGAAGAGACCACCACCGGCGTGCATCGCCTCTATCAGATGTTGGAGCAGGGAAAATTGTTGGTCCCCGCCATCAACGTCAATGACTCGGTCACCAAATCCAAATTCGACAATCTCTATGGCTGCCGCGAATCACTCGCGGACGGCATCAAGCGCGCCACGGACGTCATGATCGCCGGCAAGGTCGCGGTCGTGTGCGGTTACGGTGACGTCGGCAAAGGCAGCGCGCATTCGCTCCGCGGATTCGGCGCGCGCGTCATTGTCACCGAGATCGATCCCATCAACGCCCTCCAGGCCGCGATGGAAGGTTTCGAAGTCACCACGCTCGAAGACACGCTCGGCACGGCTGACATTTATGTCACCACGACCGGCAACTGCGACATCATCACGGTGGAGCACATGCTCAAGATGAAAGACCAGGCCATCGTTTGTAACATCGGCCATTTCGACAACGAAATTCAGGTCGACAAATTGAACAACCTTAAAGGTGTGAAGCGCATCAACGTGAAGCCGCAATACGACAAATACATTTTGCCGAATGGCCGCTCGATGTATCTGCTCGCCGAAGGCCGCCTGGTGAACCTCGGCTGCGCCACGGGCCATCCGAGCTTCGTGATGAGCAATAGCTTCACGAACCAATGTCTCGCGCAATTGGACCTGTGGTCGAACCGCGCCGGCAACAAAATCGGCGTGTATCGCCTGCCGAAGAAGCTGGACGAAGAAGTCGCCCGCCTGCACCTCGAACGCATCGGCGTGAAGCTGACCAAGCTCTCGAAGAAGCAAGCTGATTACCTCGGCGTGCCGTTGGATGGTCCTTATAAGCCCGACCATTACCGGTACTAAAAAATGTAGCTGCGGTCTACGACCGCCGCTGACTTTTCCGGCGCTCACAGAGCGCCGCTACAAAGGCGAATCCGTTTAGGATTCGCCTTTTTCATGTGGCGCAGGCTTTCCAATCCGCACACAGGAATGTCTGCGCTACATTCTTACCTCGGCAAGCCAGTTGCTAATTGCAGGTCGTACCGTTTAAACTGATGACGAATTACACAAATGCCCGGGATTTACAGGGGCGCAATGCATTTCGTCAAAAACACCCTGATGTAAAATGACCGCGATGGCCAAATCTCTACCGGCCGGCTCAATGCTGGATGGTTACCACGTCAACGGATTGTTCGATGAAATGTTCGGGCGCGACGGCAGCGTCTTCAGCCATTACGAGAAACTGCAGAACTCTTTCAGCAGCCTCGCCCGCGAGGATTTTCTTACCAAACGCCATTCCCTCGATCTCGCGTTTCTCCGCCAGGGCGTCACCTTCAACGTCTACGGCGATTCGCGCGGCGCGGAGCGCATCTTCCCCTTCGATCTCGTGCCGCGCATTATTCCCGCCAAGGAATGGGAACTGCTCGAACGCGGCCTCGTCCAGCGCATTACCGCGCTCAATCTTTTCCTGCACGACATTTATCACGAGCAACGCATCATCAAGGATGGCGTCATCCCCGCGCATTACATTTTATCCGGCAAACATTTCCGGCGCGAGTTCGTCAATTTCAAAGTCCCAAAGGATATTTACATCCACATTTGCGGCACGGATCTCATCCGCGACGACAAGGGCCAATACATGGTGCTGGAAGACAATGGCCGTTGTCCCAGCGGCGTCAGTTATGTCCTGGAGAATCGCCGGGCGATGAAGCGCACGTTCCGCGGCATGTTCGAGAACATTGGCGTCCGCCCGGTCGAACATTATCCGCAGGAACTCCTCAAGATGCTCCAGCACATTGCGCCGGCGGGCGTGGCGTATCCGCGCGTGGCGCTGCTCACGCCGGGCGCGAACAACAGCGCGTATTTCGAGCACACGTATCTCGCGCGGCAAATGGGAATCGAAATCGTCGAGGGTCGCGATTTGTTCGTGCGCGATGAACATGTTTTCATGCGCACCACCAAGGGCCCGCAGCCGGTGCACGTGATTTATCGGCGCCTCGATGATGATTTTCTTGACCCAACCGTTTTCCGAAAAGATTCAATGCTCGGCGTGCCCGGATTGATCCGCGCCTACCGCGCCGGCAACGTTTCGCTCGCCAATTCCATCGGCACGGGTATCGCCGATGACAAGGTGATGTATTATTTCGTGCCGCGGATGATCAAGTATTACCTCGACCAGGAACCCATCATTCCCAACGTGCCCACGTATCTCGCCAGCGAAGATGAGGATTTGAAATTCATTTTGGAGAACCTGGAAAAACTGGTGGTCAAAGCCGCGAATGAATCAGGCGGCTACGGCATGTTGATGGGGCCCCAGGCTTCCCAGGCGGAAATCGAGGAATTTCGCCAGCGCATCCAGGCCGATCCGCGCAATTACATCGCGCAACCCATGATTTCGCTCTCGTGCCATCCCACCTTCGTGGATGGCGGATTCGAAGGGCGTCACATTGATTTGCGGCCCTTCATCCTTTACGGTGAAAAAATTGTCATCGTGCCCGGCGGTCTCACGCGCGTCGCCCTGCGCAAAGGGTCACTGGTCGTGAATTCGTCACAAGGCGGCGGCAGCAAAGACACGTGGGTACTTTATGGGGATGAGTGAAATGAAAGCTCCAAATTCCAAGCTCCAAGCCCCAGAGAAACATCAAATACCAATGAAAAGCCTGATTGCAATTTCAAACGCGTTTGCACCAATAGGTTGGAGCCTGAAGCTTGGAGCTTATTTGGAACGTCGAACTTGGAGCTTGGAGCTTTTGTAACATGTTATCTCGCGTCGCAAACAGTTTGTATTGGATGTCCCGCTACATCGAGCGCGCCGAAAACATCGCCCGCATCCTCGACGTCAATCTCCAATTGCTGCTCGATTTCCGCAGCCTCGATGACGAGGGCTTGCGCGACCATTGGATGCCGATCGTGCAGGCCACTGGCGACCAGGATTCGTTTGTCTCGCAGAAACAACGCGCCACCGCCTCCGCCGTCGCCGAGTTCATGGTATTCCGCCAGGAAAACCCGAATTCCATCGTCTCCTCAATTTGCCAGGCTCGCGAAAATGCGCGGATGGTGCGCGACCAGATCACGATCGAAACCTGGGAGGAGTTGAATCGCCTCTATCTCTTCGTGCTTTCCGATGCCGCCCGCCAGAGGTGGCTCGACAGCCCCACCGATTTTTTCAACGAGATCAAATCCAGCTCGCTCCAACTCATCGGGCTCAGCTACGCCACCCACCTGCACAACGAAGGCTGGTGGTTCAGCCAGGCGGGGCGTTACCTCGAGCGAGCCGACAAAACCTCGCGCATCCTCGATGTCCGCTACCACACCCTGCCCCCGCGCGGATTGCCGAAATCCGTGAATCAAACCGAAGCGCTGGAGTGGTCCGCGATTCTCCGCTCGTGCAGCGCCTGGGATGCTTTCAAATCCACCTACGGCGCCGAAGTGCATCCACGAAACGTCGCCGAACTGCTCGTGCTGAATGAGAATTTCCCGCGCTCGATTCGTTTTTGCGTGGATCAAATGAACGGAGCGCTGCGCCACATCTCGGGCGTTGCCGAGCGCAGTTTTTCCAACGATGCGGAAAAACTCTGCGGCCGCCTGGTCGCCGAGCTTCAGTTCTGCGCCATCGAGGAAGTTTTCGAAGCCGGCCTGCACGATTATCTCGATCAAATTCAGATCAAGCTAAACCACATCGGCAACGCTTTGTTCAACGCCTACATTTTCCAATCCTTTGGAAACACCGGCGACGATCAACTTGCGCAACAGGAAGAACAGCAGCAACAATTTCTGGCCCCCTGTCATCGCTGACGCTATCTTGGACAGATTAAACATGAGTTCCGGCACTACAGTTTCAAGTCCGTCCGACACGTTGATTTCTTACATCAATCTCAAATTGGCATTGATGGGCTACCAACCCGCCTCGATGGCGGGCGGCGAATTTGGCGAGATGGCCGCTTCTTTCGTCGCGCAATATCGCGAGAAGGAACGCCTGCTCGCCAGCCACGTCTGCCCCGCGGACAAGCGCATCCAGACTTTTCTCTACGATTATTTGCAGGACGTTCCGGTCACCCGCCTGCCCGCGCGCACGTTGACGCTCGACCGCCCCGGCATGGCGCGTGTGCTGTCGCTGCCCGTCGACCGCGATGAGTTCCGCTCGAGCATTTTGAGTTCCTATCGCACCAAACAAGGCGTGCTGCACAACCCACTCAGCGACCGCCGCACGACGCACGGCATTTTTCACGTCACGGAAGGCGGGCTGCCGATTCCCGACGATAAAATTGGCGTGCCGAAAGCCACGTTCGGCAAAATGCTCGCGTTCGCGCTGAACCCGCCGCGTGACATCATGCGCCTGCCGTTCACGGCCTCGAATTCGAGTCCGGTCGAATGCTTCGTTTCGCTTTTGCTGCGGCCGGTCGTTTGTCCCGAAGTTCCGGGTTTCACGTCGATGAAGTCGATGGAGGTTCGTTTCTTCGCGCCCGGCAACCTGGTCAGCAATCTCGATTTCGTGGAAAGCATTTTCGGCAATGGCGGCGACGCCGGTTTGCCGGAGAACGATGCCGCGCTCGACGCCGAGCATTGGACCGGCCACACCGGATGCGTGATTCTCGCGCCCCATCTCATCAAGGTCACCAAGAAAGACGCGGGCCTGCCGCATTGGGACAAAGCCACCGAACTCCAGCGTCGCGATGGCATGTGTTGGAAAAGCGAAACCGAACTCTACAACAACGGCGGCGCTTTTAAACTGACGTGTCGCGATGAATCCGGCGTTATCGTCACGCTCATCGCCGACAATTATTACGGCTATTGCAAAAAGGAAGTTAAGACGCAGATCAGTTACGCGGCGAATCTCTACGGCAATTGCGAGGAAGAACACGCCGGCGGCGCGCTCGTCTATCCGTCATATGATTTGGGCGAGGAATTCAGCGGCGATGCCCACGTCAAAAACAAAGGGCATACCTACGAGGAAGTTTGCCGGCTCTATGGCAAATTCATCGACGCCCGGCCCGAAGGCTACGCGATCGATAAAAAATATCGCGACATCATTTACGTCCCGCACGACGCTTTATTCGATTTGCACACGCAAACCATTTCGTGGATCGTGGGCGGCAAGGAGCAAAAAATCAAGATGCTGCCGGAGAACACTTACTTGCGCCCCTCCGGCTATCGCGTGCGCATGGAGAAACCGGGGCCCAATCGCGGGTGGCGCCTCGTGGGCGTTCGCCCCTGGGGCATTCTGTGTCACAAACCGTGCACGGTTTCCGGTGGCGGCAAATCGGAGATTTCCAAACCCATCACGGACGCCATTCTGGTCGGCCCGGTTTTCGTTTCTGATTTCAAAAACGATTTTGATCGCGTCGCCGAATTGATCCACCGCGATTACAGCGGTCGTTTCCTCGATAAAGGCACGAAAGATGACCGGCCGGTGCTGGCGGCCGAACGTTCCCTCGGCTCCGTCATCAAACTGCTCACACCGGATGAAGAGGAGTACACGCCGGAATACAACGCCTGGCTCGAAAGTGTCCCGCAATATTTGAAGGAACTCGTCTTCGTGGTGAAGCGCTATTACAAGCATTCCTGGAACGGAAATTGGCGCGATCATTTCAGCGTGGACGTCATCAACGGCAAGCCCGCGAACGAATTGAAATGCGATAATCGCAAGCTGGTGACGACTTACCTCCGTGTGGGCTTCGATTCCGAAGGCTCGTGGCGCACGTTCGGCCTGCGCAAGGATTTTCATCCCGCGGTGAAAATTCAAACTGAGGACGACATCACCGCCTCGGTGGTCGTTCCGCCCGCGGTCATCGGCGCTCCCGGGCCGAATTCGCTGAAATTCGTTTTCAACACCGAGAGCCGATTATTCCAACGCCCCGACGATGCCGTTCATCGCGGCTACGACAAAGTCACGGAAGCCGATTTCGCGCGCACGGACAATTTCTTTTCCAATTACGAACCGTTGCCCTCGCGCGTGTCGCAGGAAATTTTTGAGGACGCCATCAGCTTTTATCAATTCACCGAGCCGATGCGCACGCTCATCCAGAATGTGATGTCGAACGGCAACACGGGTTATTTCGTGTGCACCGCGAACCCCCGGCTCGTGGACGGCAAGCCGACCAAAAATCCGCGCTACCTGCAAATTCGCCCGGACCTGCTCAGCCCGCGCCAGACGTATCTCGCGGAAATGGGCACGCGCATGTTGCGCCGCCTGCCGCCGGAGAAACCCGTTTATAACCCCGTCGCCGCCGTGCTGCCCGGCCGCCGCAACAATCCGCCGGATCAAGGCATCCGCCCGCTCGCGGTTTACAATCCCATTCACTATTTCGAGCTGCCGGAATTGTTCATGGAATTTATTTGCAGCATGACCGGCAAATCGCCGTCGACCACTGGCGCGGGTTCCGAAGGCGCGTTGACCAAGGGACCGTTCAATGCTTTGCCACCGATCATCGATCTCAACAACGCGCTGGTCTCGTACATTCTCACCGGCCATCAAGCGTTCGTCACAGCCGCCGGTTACGTCGGTCCCAAAGTCCGCGTCGATCACGACGTCAGCTTGCTGGTGCCGGAAGTTTGGTGCCGCATGACGCCCGAGGAACGCGACCCCGCCGCGCTCATCGCCGATCATTGTTTGGAAAAATGCCGCGACTTCGTGCATAACGGCAAACCCGTGCTGGCCGGCCGTCTTGGCTATCGGATCAACGCGCGCTTCGTCCGCCGCTACTTCGGCCGCGTGTTCAACCACCCGAATTACGTTTGCACCGATGAAATGCTGCGCCCGGAGTTGCAAGGCATGGACATCTTCGTCGACGGGATGGACAACATCATCGCCACGCAAAAACGCGTGGCCCAAATGTATTTCAACGACGGCAGCGTGGAACAAGCCTGTCCGCCGTTGAAAGCGCTGTTGCACATCATGCTGCACGACCAATGGGAAGGCCAGGGTCTGGAAAATCCCGCGTTCCGTAAATTGTTCACGCGGGAATCATTGCTCACCAGCGACTGGTATGCGGCGCGCCTGGCCGCGAAGCAGAAAATCGATCGCCAACTCTGGCGTCGCCACATTGATTATCTCGATAAATTCCTGAAGCTCTCCAGCCACACGGACGAAGCCGAGCGGCTGGACATAGGCGGCCGGCTCACGCAAGCGCGAAAAACTTTCGACCACGTGAACTCAGCCGCCTACCTGGAGTCATTGCGCGGAACCATCGGCGCCGAGCCCATCGAGCACTACCAGCACAAGGGATGAGCGACGCATCTTCAAGCCTGGGAGCGCCGGCGTCTCGCGGGCGGGTTAAACCGGCAATTTTTTTTCCAGTTCCCACCTCACACTCATGAAGTGGGACATCACGCATCGCACTCACTACCGGTACGCCTCGCCCGTCCGCGGGAGCAATAATGAAGTGCACCTCGAACCCGTTTCCAACGAGGAACAAACCGTGGATTCCTTCGACCTGCGCGTGACGCCCGAAACGCGCATCAGCCATTATCATGATTTCTATTCCAACGACGTTCATCATTTCCAGATCGCCGAGCCGCACAACGAGCTCATGATCGAGAGCCATTCCGTGGTGACCACGCACGGCTTGCCCGGATTGGGGCTGGACGCCCGCCCCGCATCCCGCTTGCTGCTGAAGGACGTCATGAAAATCGGCCGCTGCTACGATTACATGCAAGCCACTCAATTCGTGGACACCGATCCCGAAACGTGGCGTCTCGCGCTGGATGTGATTCAGGACGAGAATGACGTCTGGCAATGCGCGTTGCGCCTCCTGGCCTTCGTCCGCGGGCATCTGACGTATCAAAGCAACTCGACGAGTGTCTACACTCACATGCGGGAAGTGCTCGCGACTCGCCACGGCGTCTGTCAGGATTTTGCGCACGTGCTGCTGGGCCTCTGCCGGTCGCTAAAAATTCCCGCGCTTTACGTCAGCGGATATCTCGCCACCGAGAAAGCCAGCGCGACTCACGCCTGGGTGGAAGTCTTCGTGCCGGGCCACCGCTGGCAGGGACTCGATCCCACCCACAATTGCCTCACGAACGAAACCTACGTGAAGCTGGCCGTGGGCCGCGACTACGCCGACGTTTCCCCCGTCCGCGGCAGCTACAAAGGCAACACGCAAAGCACTCTCACGGTGGATGTAAAAATCCAGAAAATGGAATTGGAATGATATAGCGATTGCCAAAACAAATTTCCGGATAGAAGGCCGAAGCTTCGCCCCCGGAACCCTAAGCCCCACCTCCCCTGACCCTCTCCCCCGCTTCGCGGCGGAGAGGGAGACGGATGGCTGTGGATGGCCCGAAGGCTTCACAAGATGTCGGGATTCTCGACTGAGCCGTTCTTTTCGGAAATCTATTTTGGCAATCGCTATAGTATAACGCCCGGGCGGCAAATCATGCTGCATCAAGCATGAACTTCTACGACTATTTCACTTCGATCCGCCAATCCGACAATACTGCCGAGCTGTGCAAATCGGGCTCGAGACTGATAATCTTGATCTCAATGGAATGTTTCCCCTTCGGAAACGTCAACGGCGCATCATAGGTGCCCCACCACGGAGCCCTGCCATCAAACGACTCGTGTGCCTCGGACCGCAATTTTTCTTTGCCCTCAACAAACACCAACTCCTCAACCAGGAGTGCCTGAACCCAATCGTCCGCGGAATCCAAATCATCTTGCTCCGTAGGCTCGTCCGGATCCCCGGAGCGCACAAAGAACTCCAGCTTGTCGAAGGTGCCGTCAGAGTTTGAATGCGTCAGCCTCACGGTGGCGGCGACACCGGGCTTCGGCGGATCAGGCAGGACCGCGGCGTGAAGGTCTGATTCACCCTCAAGTTGCCAGAATTGGTCCGATTCCATTACAGCTTTTCTGCCCTTCCGCTTCCGTTCGCTTTTTCGCTGCCTTTTTTGCCGCTCCGCCTTGGCGAGCTCTTCTCGGACCTCAGGGAAAGCCACATCGCCAAAAGTACGCATCAGGCGACTATACTCAGAATGATCGTCTTTCAATTTCGTAAGGATACGAAGCGCTGTAATCCCATGAAAGGCGCCCTTAACTTCGTCTCGCAAAACGTCGAAGGTCGGTGGCTCCTTCCGAAACCGAGCGATAAACCGATCGAACGTGGCGGCTTCCTTGTGAAGGTCGAGCCTTCGACATAACTCCGACGCCTCGCGAAGCACGTCGAGCAACGCGGCATTATCGGGTTGCTTGAATTTATGTGGTTTCATTCTGTTGCAACCACTCCGCTGGCATTTCTATACGTTTACTCCGCCGTAATCAACTGATCCTCCTTCGGATCCGTTTCGATCCGCACGTTTCGATATTCATCAAACAAACCGCCGTTGTGCATCTGCAACGCGAACGGACCGGTTTTGCCCGCTTCCGCATTCGTGTAAACCAAATTCACAATCCCGCGCGTCCCGAGCGGTTGCGCCACGGCCATGCGCGCGGTGCCGTTCTTCGCGTTCAACAGAATCTCCACCTGACTCCATTCGTGATGATCGAATTTGGTTTTGGTCAGATTGGTGAATCCAGTGCCGCCTTTGTTAAAGCCCGGCCGATAATCCCAATGGCCGCCGTTCGGCACCTGAAATTGAATCCCGCCCAATGCATCCAATCCCCTCTCGCCCTCCACCGGCCGGGCAAAAACATCAGCACGCACGGCTGATGCCCTGGGTTGCCCGAAATTTGTCGCAGCTCGAACACGATCCGATAATTCGTATAATCGTCTTTCGTGTAAATCACTCCCCTGCCCGCGCCGGTGCTCGCCATCGCGCCGTCCTTCACCGCCCACGACGTCGACATGCTCTTCGCGATCTCTGCCGGATACGCATCTTCCAGCAGCAATCGATTCAAATGCGTCAGTTCCGCGCCCGTCGGCTTTGTTTTCAACAATTCCTCCGTGCCGGCGCTCAAGTGAACATTCGCAAAACGCTTCGCGTCATAAATCAAAGGGCCCGTCACCACCTTGCTGAGAGATTTCGCGAACGCCGAAATGGCCGCCTTCGCGTTAGCATCCGTTGACGTCAGCCCAGCCATCGCACTTTTACCGGCATCATCCAATTGCTCAGCTAAATAGGCCGAGACCGGGTCGGCCTTGTCCGAAATTTTTTTTGCCAGCGAACCCGGCTGAGAGATGTCTCCAGCGTTGAGACTGAAATTAATCGGCGACTGAATCCAGCCGTTGAGCGTCTGGCCGTCAAAGATGGGTGTCATCGCTGCGATCTTGTCCCGTGCGGCTTGCGAGAGCGGCTCGGAAGTTTTCGTCGGCCCGGGCGCGGCGGGTTCCTGCGCTAACAGGCTTGTTGATAAACCGAGGGTGAGAATGAATAAGGGATTTGTTTTCATAGGGGTTGTTGGCGTAGACGAATGCGGCTTGGCTCAGGTTACTGGACCTTTTCCATCGATTTTTTCAATGTTCGTTTCAAAAAAATCGATTCCGCTTCGTCCATGATTTACGTCATTTTTCCCGAATGAGGAAAATCGGCCAATGGCTAGTGAAGGCATGCCTCCGGTGGCTGAAGATCTGCGCCGTGATCTACCTCATTCTCTGCATCGGGTGCGCCAGCTTCCAACGCCGCCTGATTTACTTTCCGCCGTCCGTCAATTCCGCGGAAGTTGAGCGAGAGGCCGCCTCGCAAAATCTCACCCGCTGGACGGATGCCCGTGGCCAGCCTGTCGGCTGGAAACGCCTGTCGCCCGTGCAACCCGCGCTGGGCCAGGTGCTCATCACCCACGGAAACGCCTGCTGCGCCTTCGAGTGCAGCCAATTTGCCGATGCGATCCAGCAAGCCGCGCCGCTGGACGTCTACCTCGTCGAATATCCCGGCTACGAAAACCGCCCCGGCTCGCCCACGGAACGCTCACTCTATGCCGCCGCTGATGAGGCCCTCGAATTGCTGCCAACAAATCGTCCCACTTACCTCGTGGGCGAATCACTCGGCACCGGCGTGGCGACTTATCTCGCAGGAAAACATTCCAACCAAGTCGCTGGCGTCGTCCTGCTCGCGCCTTTCAACAGCTTGGTCTCGGTCGGCCAGGCGCACATGAAGATTCTTCCCGTCGGCCTCATTCTCGCCGATCGTTTTCCATCACAGGAACATCTCCGCACCTACCAGGGCCCCATCGCCGTGCTCGTCGGTGGCCGCGACCCCGTCGTCCCCGAACGGTTTGGCCGCCGCTTGTATGATGGCTATCAAGGCCCGAAGCGCCTGTGGGAATTCCCTGAAGGTGACCACGGCACCGTCATGCTGCAACCTCTCGAAATCTGGAAGCAAATCCTCGATTTCCTGGAAGCGAATCAGCCGCGACACTGACCATTTGATGTTGGTCGTTCGATGTTGGATGTTTTCCGCTTAATCAAAATCCACCGCCAACCCCGGATTCTTCGAATGCTCAAACAACCGCCGAATTTGAAACTCCAGCAAGCGCGAAACTGACAGTGGCGGCAACGCATCCTCCGCAAAAAATCCCACTTCCGGCGTCTCTCGGCTTGGCGTCGCCTTGCCGCTGAGAATTTCACACATGAAAAACATTTTATACACGTGAAACGGCAATGGCGGCACGTGCGGATGCTTCGCGCGATCGTACACCGCCGCCAACTTCGTGACCTGCACGCGAAAACCGGATTCCTCCCACACCTCGCGCTCCGCCGCCTCCCGGGGAGAATCGTTCACGTCCGCCCAACCGCCCGGCACCGTCCACAAACCATCCGCCGCTTCGCGCACCATCAGGATTTTTCCGTCGCGAAACACTGCCGCGCGCACATCCACTTTCGGCGTCGCGTAGCCGGATTGTTGCGCGAACAATTCCTGAAACCGTTCGATTGGCGTGTCGCAATGTGCGGCCATCAATTCCGCCGCGATCTTCGCAATCGTTTCGTAGCGCTCGCGATCGTATTCGTTCTGGTTGAATTCGAGGCCCGTCTGCGCGATTGCCTGCAGCTTCCGCGCCAGCGTCCATAACCGTGGTTCAGCAGCCATGCCCGCATCCTCGCCCAAGCCTTCACGCGTCGCAATCAGAAGAATTCATCACCGTATTTTCATTTGCTACAACGCGTGCTATTGTCTCTAGCCCGGAAGGTTTTATGACAAGCAATCCTACAAAAACTGGAACGGTATGGCGTTGTCTCGCCACGGCGGGCCTATTTTTGTCGCTCGCCCACTCGGCGCACGCGGGTTTGTGGCTGACGAACAGCGCCATGCTGACCACCCACAGCGGAGGCACCGCAACCCTTTTGCAGAATGGAAAGGTTTTGATTGTTGGTGGCGAGATCGACGGCGACACCACTGCTACTGCGGAATTGTTTGAGCCGGCGACAGGGAGTTGGAAACCGGTCGGATCGCTGCACATGGCCCGTACCGGACACTGCGCCACACTTTTGCGCAGTGGCCAAGTACTCGTGGCCGGCGGATTCAGTGATAACTACCTGACCGGCTTGATTTATATAAACAATGCCGAATTGTACGATCCCGTTTCAGAAACATGGACTGAAACCGGTCCGCTGCAAACGGCTCGCTACGATTTCACGGCCACATTATTGCCAGACGGAAAAGTTCTGGTGGCCGGCGGAGCGAACACCGTCACAAATACCGCGACCGCCGAATTGTATGACCCGGCCTCAGGCTCCTGGACACCCACCGAAAATTTGAATCAAGCCCGCGCCTACCACACCGCGACGTTGCTGCCGGATGGACAGGTGATGGTTTCCGGCGGAACTTCCAATAGCTTTTTCGTTCCCGGAACTCGCTCCAGTATTGAACTGTACAATCCCGCGCAAGGAACATGGACCCTGGGGGGCACAATGTTCCAGGCTCGTCTCGGGCACACAGCCACTCTGTTGCCCAACGGAAAAGTCCTGTTGGCCGGTGGCATCACCAACGGGCCGCCCTCGCCACCGACGACTCCCTTTTCCTCCACCGAAATCTATGACCCGCTCACCGGTTCAAGCAGTCCTGCGGCCTCGATGCATTCCACGCGCGCTTTTCAAACCGCGACACTTTTGCCCAATGGCTCCTTATTGGTGGCAGGCGGCATCACTGATCACATCGGAAACGGGAGTTCCGACGGCAGCGCCACCAATAGCACGGAAATCTACGATCCTTCCGCCGATTCCTGGACATTGACCGGCGCCCTCAACACGCCGCGTTTTGCGCACCGAGCCGTCCTGCTGCCGAGCGGCCAAATCCTCGCGGTGGGAGGCGGCACAAACGAAAATGAGCCCGGCCTTTCCAGCACCGAACTCTTCGACCCGACCATAAGCCCATCCACCGGCTCGTGGAATTTCACCGGCTCCATGCAAAACGCGCGGGAAGATTTCACGGCAACATTGCTTCCCAATGGAAAAATCCTGGTGACCGGTGGCAATGGCGCTCCCAACGATTCGGCTTGCGAACTCTATGATCCCTTCACCGGAACCTGGGCCAGCACCGGCTCGCTGAACTACGGCCGGTTTAATCACAACGCCACTCTGCTCACCAGCGGCAAAGTGCTCGTGACCGGAACGTTTTCATTTTCACCCACTCCTTCCGAACTTTACGACCCGGCCGCGGGGATTTGGACTACCAATGGCCTGATGATTGGTTTCACCTACGCCGACTCGGCGACACTGCTGCGCAATGGAAAAGTTTTGGTGGCCGGCGATAACAACGCAGGCATCAGCGCGCAATTGTTTAATCCGAATTCGGGCACATGGACGGCGACGGGACCAATGATGTTACCGCGGAAGTGGCACAAAGCGGTTTCGCTTCCGAACGGAAAAGTTTTCGTTGTCGGCGGCGAGGCCAACAGCACGAATCTTTCGAGCGCGGAGATTTACGATCCGATCACTGGCCAATGGAGCGCGGCCGGCGCAACGCGCGCATCGTCTTATGTCTTTACGGCCGCTGCGTTGTTGCCCAGCGGCAAAGTCCTCGTTGCGGGAGCGGATATCAACGCAAATTCCATGGCGGATTTGTTCGATCCTTCAACCGGCGCCTGGAATGCCACCGGCGCTCCCCGCACAAATCATTTTCTTCCCAGCCTCATCGTCTTGCCCGGCGGAAAAGCCCTGATGGTTGGCGAATCCAGCGCTCCCGAGCTTTACGATCCGGCCTCGGGAAAGTGGACGAGCACTCCACCCATGAAGCAGCAACGCCAGCATGATCGCGCTGTGCTTTTGCCTGACGGCAGGTTCATGGACATCGGCGGCGACGCCGCCAGTGGCGCCACCGCTGAGATTTACGACCCCGGATTGTATCCCGCAAATTCACCGCGCCCTCAGATCAATTCCGCAACTTCGACTCTGAATCTGGGCGATTCGCTGGCCATTGCCGGCACCGGTTTTCGCGGCATCTCCGAAGCGTCCAGCGGCAACTGGCAGAACTCCGCTTCGGATTATCCGCTGCTGCAATTGCGCAGTATTGAAAGCGGCCAAATCACATTCGTGCTCGCAACGAATTGGTCCACGAACTTCTTCGCTTCCGTGCCTGTCTGGAATTTCCCACCCGGCGAGACGCTCGCCACCGTGTTCGTCAACGGCATCCAGAGCACCTCGAGCGTGGTGAACATTGCCGTGCCGACGCCAATCGCGACCACGCTCTTGAATCCGCAGCGCTCGACCAATGGCGCGTTCCAATTCACCTTCACGAATGCTCCCGGCGCGATGCTCGGAATTTTGGCGAGCACCAATCTCGCGCTGCCGGTCACCAATTGGACGCCGCTGAGCGGCGTCACGGAAATTTCGCCGGGTGAATTCGAATTTACCGATCCCCAAGCGACCAACAGCGTCCAACGTTTTTACCAAATCTTCGCGCCCTGAAATTTTTGCAAAAAAAACAAAGGGAGCGCCACTCATTGAGCAGCGCTCCCTTGCGAATTTCCAGGCGGCTTTTAGAACCGGTAATTAAACGCCGCCGTGATGGCGTGGCTCTGCACACCGGCCAGCCCGATCTTATTTGGACTGCCGATGTCATGCACCGAATACGTTGCTCCCGTCGTCGCGAAGTAATGATACTCCACGCCGACATCCATGTGGTTGTTGATGGCATAGCGGATGCCGCCGAAGGCTTGATACGCGGCCACCACATCGGAATCGGTTCCGTGCAGCTCTGTGCCGTTGAAATCAATGTGATGCTCAAAACTGAGAATCGTCGCTGAACCGCCGCCGCCACCGCCGATGTAAGGCGTGATCGGGCAATGGCCATGCGGCAATTCAAACCGCGCATTCACCAAAAACGGCACGTTTGCCAGCGTGGCATTGCCGTCAATGAACGCGCCCGGGATGGAATTAATGTTATTGCCCATGAGGCCCGTTTCGCCTTCGACGGAAAACCAATCGCACAACCGATACCCACCGTGAAGTCCCAGGCGAAAGCCGGGATCCAACTCCATCTTTGCGCCCGGAGTCGGCCCCACAAATTCCTTCACGCGCGTATCGAGCGTCAACAAGCCGCCCGCATCCGCGCCCGCGTAGAATCCTGTTTCCGCGCGCGCTGCTCCCGCGCAGAGAGCGCCCGCACATAATCCCAACGTGAGAACTGATTGATATTTTTTCATAATGTCGAACTTCCGATCTCGTTCCTCGCAACCGAATGCATTTGCGGCCGCGAAATTCCACCGTTGCTCAGGCTCCGGCGTCATCACAAAAATGGACGCCGGCTGCCGTGATTCTATTCAAACAAATTTTGCGCTAGGCCTGATACGCATCCATCCCCACGCACGTGCACACCGGATTGCGATCTCCGAAAACATTATCAATGCGCCCCACGTATGGCCAGAACTTGTGTTCGTGCAACCATTTCGCCGGATACGCCGCTTGCTGCCGCGAATACGCCTTGCTCCAGTTATCCGACGCGATCATATCCGCCGTGTGCGGCGCGCCTTTGAGCAAATTGTTTTGCTTGTCCACCGCGCCGGATTCAATCGCCTGGATTTCGGCGTGAATGCTGATCAACGCGTCGCATAGCCGATCCAGTTCGCCCTTCGCTTCGCTCTCGGTCGGCTCGATCATCATCGTGCCCGGCACCGGCCAGGAAATCGTCGGCGCGTGAAAACCGTAATCCATCAAGCGCTTCGCCACATCCTCCACCGTCACGCTCTTGAACGCGCGCAGATCCAAAATGCACTCGTGCGCCACCAACCCGCCGTGCCCTTTGTAAAGCACCGGGAAATACGGCGCGAGCCGCGCGGCGATGTAATTCGCGTTGAGGATTGCATACTTCGTCGCTTCGGTCAGGCCCTTGCTGCCCATCAACGCGATGTATACCCAGGAAATAATCAGGATGCTCGCGCTGCCCCACGGCGCCGCCGACACCGCGCCGATCAAATGCTCGCCGCCCATTTTCACGACCGGATGGCCTGGCAAAAATTTTACCAGGTGCGGCGCCACGCCAATCGGCCCCATGCCCGGACCGCCGCCGCCATGCGGAATGCAAAATGTCTTGTGCAAATTCAAATGGCACACGTCGGCGCCCATGTCGCCCGGTCGGCAAAGGCCCACCTGCGCGTTCATATTCGCGCCGTCCATATAAACCTGCCCGCCATTCGCGTGAATGACTTCGCAAATTTCCTTGATCGTTTCCTCGAACACGCCGTGCGTGGAAGGATACGTCACCATCAACGCCGCCAGCTCGTTCTTGTGCGCCGCCGCCTTCGCGCGCAAATCGGGCAGATCGATATTGCCATCCTTGTCGCACGCCACAGCCACGACTTTCATTCCCGCCATCACGGCGCTCGCGGGATTCGTCCCGTGCGCGGAAGTCGGAATCAAACAAATGTCGCGATGTCCCTCGCCGCGATGCTCGTGATGCGCGCGAATCACCAGCAAGCCCGCGTATTCGCCCTGCGACCCCGCGTTCGGCTGCAGCGAAATGCCCGCGAAGCCGGTGATCTCCGCGAGCCACTCTTCGAGCTGCTTGAAAATCGTTTGATACCCCTTCGTCTGGTTCAACGGCGCGAACGGATGCAGCTTGCCAAACTCCGGCCACGTGATTGGCAGCATTTCCACCGCCGCGTTCAACTTCATCGTGCACGAGCCCAGCGGGATCATCGAAGTCGTCAGCGACAAATCACGCGATTCGAGCCGCTTGATGTAGCGGAGCATTTCGGTCTCGCTGTGATAGGAGTTGAAAACTTTGTGGGTGAGAAACGGCGACGTTCGCAGCAAATGATCGCGGATGCCCAATTCCATTTTATCAATGCTCTTTTCGAAAACGACCGGCTTCGATGGTTTCCCGGTAAAAATCGAAATCAACTCGGAAAGCGCCCCAGCATCGGTAGTTTCATCAAAGGCCACAGCAATCCCATCCTCGCCATAGGCGCGCAGATTCGCGCCGCGCTCAAGGCCTCGCTGGATGATCTCTTCCCGTTTTTTCGCCGAGCCGCATTCCACGCCAACCGTATCGAAAAATTCACAGTAATCCACGGTGAGCCCACTTGCCATAACCGCGCCGGAAAAATGTTCCGCAAGCGCATGCACGCGTTTCGCAATCGCCTTCAATCCAGCCGGCCCGTGATAGCACGCATACATCGACGCAATATTCGCCAGCAGCGCCTGGGCCGTGCAGATATTGCTCGTCGCTTTTTCGCGGCGGATGTGTTGCTCGCGTGTTTGCAACGACAACCGCAATGCCGGCTTGCCACGTGAATCTTTCGAGACGCCCACGATGCGTCCCGGCATGTGACGTTTGAATGCATCCCGCGTCGCGAAGAACGCTGCGTGCGGCCCGCCGTAGCCCAGCGGCACGCCAAAGCGTTGTGCGCTGCCGACCGCGATATCCGCGCCCATCTCACCGGGGGTCTTTAAAAGTGTTAAGGCGAGTAAATCCGTCGCCACGGTAACCATGGCGCCAACCCCGTGCGCTTCTGCGATAAAATCGGAATGGTCATAGAAACCACCGTATGTATTCGGGTATTGCACCAACGCGCCGAAAACCTTGTCGTTGAATTTGAATTTCGTAGCATCACCCACGACCACTTCAATCCCGAGCGCTTTCGCGCGCGTCTTCACCACGTCGATATTTTGCGGATGACAATCTTCAGCCACAAAAAACACATTGCGTCCATCTTTCAGCGCATGGCACATCGTCATCGCTTCCGCGGCGGCGGTTGATTCGTCCAGCAGGGAGGCGTTCGCAATGTCCAAAGCCGTGAGGTCCGTCACCATCGTTTGGAAATTCAACAGCGCCTCGAGCCGCCCCTGTGAAATCTCCGCCTGGTAGGGAGTGTATTGCGTGTACCAACCGGGATTTTCCAAAATGTTCCGCTGAATCACCGCCGGCGTGATGCAATCGTAATAGCCCATGCCGATGTAGGACTTAAAAATCTGGTTCTGCGAGGCGATCGTTTTGAGATGCCCCAACACCTCGTACTCACCCAGCGCATCCGGCAGCTTCAGCGGCTTTTGCAACCGAATCTGTTTCGGCACCGCCTCGTCAATTAGCGCATCCAGGCTTGGCCGGCTCAGCAACGAAAGCATCTCTTTCGTCTGGACGGCGTCGGGGCCGATGTGGCGGCTGGGAAATTGATCCGGGTGCGCCAGGAGATCCGTTTCGCGCTGCGGCGCGGCAGCGGTCGAAGTTGCGTCTGATTTTTTATTCGTCGTTTCCAAAACAGCCATGGGTGGAAAGTAAATTTCGTTCGCCGCAATGCAAGCGCCATTTGCAAAGCGGTCGGCTCCGCGAGACAGGCACCGGAATGGGTTCCGCCGCCACACATCCAGGGGTGGGTTACCTTTATATACCTTTATATACCGTTATACACCGCTATACACTTTGATAAAGTTTGATTCGCGGCGATTTTTTGATGTTTTGCCAGTTGATCCTGTTTTTCATTGGGTTTGTGGGACCGACATCGGGTGAGTGGGATGGTGGATTTTTGTGCCCCTGCCTTCATGCCAACCAAAACCTTTGTTCCTGTATTCATTCGTCCCTTCTCGTTGCCCTCCTTTTCGACCTTCTTGATAGCGCACTTGTCAAATGAGGAAAAGAAAAAACAGGACCGAGTCAATCATTTTCGACCGCGTCAAGGCCAAGTGAGCCCGAAGCCAAAAAAATCGGGCAGAAAGCATCCGACATAAACATTCTCGGTTGCCGCACCCGTTTTTGGAATTAAGGCAAAGCTATTGGCGGGCGGTCACAGACCGCCGCTACAGTTTGCCGCACCGGTTTTTGGAATCAGGCAAAGCGAATTAGCGTCGTTCCATACCTGCCCAGATGAGGGGCAACCAATTCCAACCCTTCTTACATTCACACCGTCACTTTAGCGGCCCCGGGGTCAGCGGACGGGGCGATAAACTGTCCTTTTTTAACGGCTTACCGCGTTTAAAAAAAGCTGTTAAAACAGCTTTAGATTCCTTGCGCATGCGTTACACCGGGCTGAAGCCGCGGTGTTAGAGCGATTGCCAAAACAAATTTCCGGTTAGAAGGCCGAAGCTTCGCCCCCTGAACCCCGAACACCACCTCTCCCCAACCCAATGACTCACTCGCTCCCGCTCGCTCGGCCCTCGCGGGCCTCCGCTGCGCGGATTCCTTTCGCTGCTTCCCAAGCAGCTCAAGTCCCCCATTTCATGGCGGAGAGGGAGACGAACGGGTGTGGATGTCCGCACGCTTCACAAAGATGTCGGGGTTCTCGACTGAGACGTTCTTTTCGGAAATCTATTTTGGCAATCGCTCTAATGAAAATTTAGATGCTTCAACCCTGCCGCCAGGCGTCAATTGGTGGTTCGATAAAACCGGTAGCGGAAATTCGACGCGTTGGTGTCGAGGATGGTGAAATTTCCACTCACGTCGCCGGTCGCGGAACCGATATTGGTCCATTGAATGAGATTGGTTGTGGCCTGGATCGTATAGATTGCCGAAGCCCCGCCGACGCCGAGCAGTTGAAATGTGCCGTTGCTGTAAGGACCGCTCGAGAGGTGCGGCCCCGTGATGACTGAGCCCGAATCGCGGACAAGTGTGACATCGTTTCCTGAGCCTCCTGCGTAATGAATTCGAAACGGCTGGCCGCTCACGGTGATCTGAGCGTTCTCCGCGAGACCATTGAAGGTGCCTTGGACCGCGTCCGCGGCGTCATTGGTGATGATGACAAAAGTCGTTCCAGCCGGCACCGAAGGCAGGGACGTAACTTGCAGCGCGCAGGCGCCAAGAGCGGCGGTGCCGATAACGGATAATTGATCGTATCCGGTTCCGGGGGTCAGGCCGGTGCCATCGATCACCAGCGTGGCGCCGGGGCCGAGATTCAAGCCGGAATTAAATCCAATCAAGCCGGGGCCGGATCCGGGTGAAATCGTGCCGCCAGTAAGCGAGTTTGCTCCGAGCGATCCCGAGCCGTCGAGCGTGCCGCCGGTCATGGCCAGCGTGCCGTTGGCTTGCAGCGTGCCGCCATTTAACCGGAGGGTGCCGGCAGTATTTGTGTAGTTTGCGGGAAGCTGAAGCGTGCCGGTATCCGCCTGAATAATTCCAGAAGGTTGGGTATTGAAATTGAAGTTGTTGATTTGCGAGAAGCTGTTACCGCCGCTCTTGCGCAGGAGACCAGTGTTGATCCAGACCGGCGTGTTGGTCTGAGAAGCATTTGGGCTAAATGAACTGTTGCCTGTAATGAGCCATTGGCCGCCGTTGCTCACCACGGTGGCAGGCTGGCCGCCGTTGAGTAGCTGGCCGTCGGTCCAGTTCACGGTCCCTTGATTGATTAAGGTGAAGGCATTCAGAAATTTGTTGGCGGGCGTGTTGAATGATAGCTGGGCCCCGGGCTGGACGATCAATTGATTGGCCAACGAACCTGAGTTGACCACCAGGGTGCCGCTCGCCCGGTTCGTCCCGGCCAGCGTGGAACCGTCCAGAGTCAGGTTCGTGATTGCCCCGGCATTTTGAAAGGACGGGCCGAGCAGCACTGTGCCGCCGACCAGAAGCAATCCGGGAATGATATTCGTCTGCAGGTTGAGCGTCGTGCCGCTGAACTGGTTGATGCCCGCGCCGGACGCGTTTCCACCCGAATCGAAGTAGGTGCCGCTGTTAAAATCCAATGTAGCGCCCAAGGACGCGGTGAAGCTGCCGCCGAGTTGATTATTCGTGCCGCCGCCGAAACGCAGCGTGCCGATCTGCGCGTCCACGGTTCCGCTGGGAAGGTTGGCGAAATTGAAATTGTTGATCTGCGAGAAGCTGTTGCCACCGCTCTTGCGCAGGAGACCGGTGTTGATCCAGACGGGTGTGTTGGTCTGAGAGGCATTTGGGCTAAATGAAGTGTTGCCCGTGATAAGCCATTGACCGCCATTGCTCACCACGGTGGCAGGCTGGCCGCCATTCAGTAGCTGCCCATCGGTCCAGTTCACGGTGCCTTGATTGATTAACGTGACGGAGTTGAGGAACTTATTAGCGGGTGTGTTGAATGACAGCTGGCCACCGGGCTGGACGATCAATTGATTGGCCAACGAACCCGAGTTGACGACGAGCGTTCCACTTACGCGGTTGGCACCGGTGAGCGTGGAGCCATCGAGCGTCAGGTTCACGATTGCCCCGGCGTTTTGAAAATTGGGGCCGAGAACGATGCTGCCGCCGACCAGGAGCAATCCGGGAATGATATTCGTCTGCAGGTTGAGCGTCGTGCCGCTGAACTGGTTGATGCCGGCACCGGACGCGTTTCCACCCGAATCGAAGTAGGTGCCGCTGTTAAAATCCAATGTAGCGCCCAAGGACGCGGTGAAGCTGCCGCCGAGTTGATTATTCGTGCCACCACCGAAACGCAGCGTGCCGATCTGCGCGTCCACGGTTCCGCTGGGCAGGTTGGCGAAATTGAAATTGTTGATCTGCGAGAAGCTGTTGCCACCGCTCTTGCGCAGGAGACCGGTGTTGATCCAGACCGGCGTGTTGGTTTGAGAGGCATTTGGGCTAAATGAAGTGTTGCCCGTAATAAGCCATTGACCGCCATTGCTCACCACGGTGGCAGGCTGGCCGCCGTTCAGTAGCTGCCCATCGGTCCAGTTCACGGTTCCCTGGTTGATCAAGGTGACGGAGTTTAGGAATTTATTAGCGGGTGTATTAAACGTTAGCTGGCCACTGGGCTGGACGATCAATTGATTGGCCAACGAACCTGAGTTGACGACGAGCGTTCCACTTACGCGGTTGGAACCCGTGAGCGTGGAACCATCGAGCGTCAGGCTTGTGATTGCCCCGGCATTTTGAAAATTAGGGCCGAGAGCGATGCCGCCGCCGACCAGAAGCAATCCGGGAATGATATTCGTTTGCAAGTCGAGCGTCGTGCCGCTGAACTGGTTGATGCCCGCGCCAGACGCGTTTCCGCCGGCGTCGTAATATATGCCGCCATTCAAATCCAAGGTCGCGCCCAAGGACGCGGTGAAGCTGCCGCCGAGTTGATTATTCGTGCCGCCGCTGAAACGCAGTGTGCCGATCTGCGCGTCCACAGTTCCGCTGGGAAGGTTAGCAAAATTGAAGTTATTGATTTGCGAGAAGCTGTTACCGCCGCTCTTGCGCAGGAGACCGGTGTTGATCCAGACGGGTGTGTTGGTCTGAGAGGCATTTGGGCTGAATGAAGTGTTGCCTGTAATGAGCCATTGGCCGCCGTTGCTCACCACGGTGGCGGGCTGGCCGCCGTTGAGTAGCTGGCCGTCGGTCCAGTTCACGGTCCCTTGATTGATTAAGGTGAAGGCATTCAGAAATTTGTTGGCGGGCGTGTTGAATGATAGTTGGGCGCCGGGCTGGACGATCAATTGATTGACCAACGAACCTGAGTTGACCACCAGGGTGCCGCTCGCCCGGTTCGTCCCGGCCAGCGTGGAACCGTCCAGAGTCAGGTTCGTAATTGCCCCGGCATTTTGAAAGGACGGGCCGAGCAGCACCGTGCCGCCGACCAGAAGCAATCCGGGAATGATGTTCGTCTGCAGGTTGAGCGTCGTGCCGCTGAACTGGTTGATGCCCGCGCCGGACGCGTTTCCACCCGAATCGAAGTAGGTGCCGCCATTCAAATCCAAGGTCGCGCCCGATGACGCGGTGAAGCTGCCGCCGAGTTGATTATTCGTGCCGCCGCTGAAACGCAGCGTGCCGATTTGCGCGTCCACGGTTCCGCTGGGAAGGTTGGCGAAATTGAAATTGTTGATTTGCGAGAAGCTGTTACCGCCGCTCTTGCGCAGGAGACCGGTGTTGATCCAGACCGGCGTGTTGGTCTGAGAAGCATTTGGGCTAAATGAACTGTTGCCCGTAATGAGCCATTGGCCGCCGTTGCTGATCACGGTGGCGGGCTGGCCGCCGTTGAGTAGCTGGCCATCACTCCAGGTCACGGTTCCCTGGTTGATCAAGGTGAAGGCATTCAAAAATTTGTTGGCGGGGGTGCTGAAGATTATTTGCCCACCCGGTTGCACGACCATTGAGCCCAACAATGAGCCGTTGCTCATATTGAGAATGCCATTGGCTTGAATGCTGCCGGCGTTAGTCAACGATTCCGTCGTGTCCATGGCGAGCGTCTGCGTTCCACTGCTTCCGCCTAAATTGATCGAGGCGACGGCCACGGTGCCGGTCGGAATTGAAACGGTGTAGGTGCCAATGTTTGTAATGTTGACGGCGTCGAAAATGCCCGGGACACCGTTCGGCGACCAGTTGACCGGCGCGAACCAGCTTCCGCCGAGTGTGTTGGTCCAGGTTTTGACGGTAGCATTCGCGGTGAACGTGAATGCGAATAATGCGAAGAAAATAATTTTCATAGGTGCCCCTCTGATGAGATACCTGAGCAGAACACAATCACCTTCGCTTTGCAAGGGGCGCAGCTCGAATGGTTGTGCGTTTCAAACACCGGTCAATCAGGTTGGGAACAGCGTTCGGCTATTTTGCCGGCTCGTTTCGTCGGTCACAAAGCAAGCAGAATATGGCGATTTTTAACCCCCAAATCTTTCGTCAAAAACGCCCTCAGAATCATTGCATTCCCTGGCATCTCAGAGTAGATTAAACCCGCTCGGAAGCGATGACCCATGAGCCGCAATATATCCGGCTCACCCTTCCGTTTTTCCACAACTAATGGTGTTTTTTGGCCGGAAATCGCTGAAACAAAAGATTGTGTTGGAAGGGTATTTTTCCTAGTATTTTCAACACCGAAAAGCGTGATGCCAGACCACCTGTATCCGCGAAAATTTTATGCCTGAAGAAAACGTTTTGGAAGCCGAAGAAAAGCCATCAACCAGTCCCGATTCCCCCGAAAAATACGACGCGTCAAAGCTCTCTCAACTCAAGGGGTTGGAAGCGGTGCGCAAAAAACCCGGGATGTATATCGGGGGCACGGATGAACGCGCCTTGCATCATTGCGTGAGCGAGGTGTTGGATAATTCGGTGGACGAACATCTGGCGGGTCAGTGCCACCGCATTGAAGTCAACATTCACGTGGACGGTTCCATTTCGATCCGCGATGACGGCCGCGGCATTCCGGTGGATATCAACAAGGACAGCGGTCTGCCCGGTGTGGAACTGGTGCTCACCACCCTTCACTCCGGCGGCAAATACGGCCAGGGCGGTTACAAGTTCTCCGGCGGCACCCACGGCGTGGGCGCCAAGTGCGTGAATGCCGTCAGCGAATGGTTCGAGGTGGAAGTCTCGCGCGATGGCGAAGTCCACCAGATGGAATTCGAACGCGGCAAAACCATCCAAAAACTCCACGTCATCGGGCCGGCCAAAAGCACCGGCACCTTGATCACTTTCAAACCGGACCCGGAAATTTTCCGCGAGACGGTTGAATTCAAGGCCGACATCATTTCCGGACGCCTGCGCGAACTGGCTTTTTTGAATTCCGGCCTGGAAATTGTTTTTGTCGACGAACGCAAAGCGGAATCGAAGCCCGAACGCTATTTCTACAAGGACGGGGTGGAGGAATTCGTCAAGCAGCTCAACAAAAACAAGGAGCCGCTGCATCCCAAGCCGATTTCGTTCCACAGGGAGACGAAGGAAAAGCTGGATGACAAACCCATCGAGGTTCACATCGAAGTCGTGCTGCAATACAACGACAGCTATAACGACCAGGTCCTTTGTTACACCAACACGATTCACAATCCCGACGGCGGCACGCATTTGTCCGGCTTCCGCAGCGCGCTCACTCGCGCCATTAATCAATACGCCAAGTCGAACGAAATCCTGAAGGAAAAGGATCCGCAAATCACCGGCGACGACGTTCGGGAAGGCCTCACGGCCGTCATCTCCGTCAAACACAGCGATCCGAAATTCGAATCGCAGACCAAGGTGAAACTGCTTTCGCCGGAAGTCGAACGCATCGTCGGCTCGGCCACTTACGAGGGGTTAATGGCCTATTTCGACGCCAATCCTTCCGTGGCAAAACGCGTCATTGATAAAGGCCTCACGGCCGCCCGCGCTCGCGAGGCCGCGCGCAAAGCCCGTGAAGCTGTGCGCAAAAGCGCGCTGACCGGCGGCGGTTTGCCCGGCAAACTCGCCGATTGCTCCGATCGCGATCCGGAAAACACCGAGCTTTACATCGTCGAAGGTGATTCGGCCGGTGGCTCCGCGAAACAGGGCCGCGACCGGAAATTCCAGGCGATTCTGCCGATTCGCGGCAAATTGATTAACGTCGAAAAAGCGCGGCTCGACAAAGTTCTTCAGAACAACGAAATCCGCACCATGATCACCGCCATCGGCACGGGCATTGGCGACGGCGAAGGTGAAGGCGCATTCAATCTGGAGAAGCTGCGCTATCACAAGATCATCATCATGACCGATGCCGACGTGGACGGCTCGCACATTCGCACGTTGTTGCTGACGTTTTTCTATCGCCAGATGCCGCAGCTCGTGAAGCAGGGTTTCGTTTACATCGCGCAACCGCCGCTTTACAGCATCACGCGCAAGAAAAAGACCGATTACATTGACGACGACATTCAACTCAATCGCATCCTGCTGCAAAACGGTGTCGAGGAAGTGAAGTTGAAGAATCTTGCCGACGGCAGCGAAATGGCCCCCAAACAATTGGAGGAAATTCTTTCGTTGCTTGAGTCGCTCGATAAGCATGCGACCTACATCCGCCGGCTCGGAGGTGATTTTGCGGATTATGTTGAGAAACGCGGCAGCGACGGCACCCTGCCCCAGTTCATGGTCAAGGTTCGCGATGGCAATGACGAAACCGTCCATTATTTCCTGAGCAACGAGGAAGTGGAGAAGTTCAAGTCCGCGAACAACGATTTGTTCGGCACCGACACCGAAGTCGAACGCCGAAAGGACGGCCCCATTCGCCGCGCGAAGTTGTCGCATCTCCATCTGGAAAGCAAAGCGATCGGCGACCTGCTGGGCAAACTCAGCAAGAAAGGTCTCGCGGTGGATCATTATTCCGCGCAGGACAAGCCGCTCTTTGAACTCGTCGAAGGCGAAGGCGACCGTGCCTCCGCCACGCCGCTGTTCTCAATTCCCGAAATTCTTTCCGCGGTGAAGGCCGTCGGCAAAAAGGGAATTCAGATGTATCGCTTCAAAGGTTTGGGTGAAATGGACGCGAAGGAACTCTTCGAGACCACTATGAATCCGGTCAAGCGCAAGTTGCTGCGCATCGATCTGACCGATGCCGTGGAGGCCGAGGAAATGTTCGTCAAGCTGATGGGCGACGAAGTGGAACCGCGCCGGCAATTCATCGAGGACAACGCGTTGAACGTGCGCAACCTGGACGTCTAATCGCGTCTCTCAATTTCAAGATACTGCAATCATGCCAGACGAAAATCCCCCCAATACACCACCGCAACAACCGAGCGGTGGCGCCTATTCCCAGGGCGAAAAAATTTCCAAAATCAACGTCGCGGACGAAATCAAGAACTCGTTCCTTGATTACTCGATGTCCGTCATCATTTCGCGCGCGTTGCCCGATGTGCGCGACGGCCTCAAGCCCTCGCAACGCCGCATCCTTTACGCGATGGAAAACCTGTCGCTGTTCCCGGGACGCAAACACATCAAGTGCGCGAAAATTTGCGGTGACACTTCCGGTAATTATCACCCGCACGGTGAAGCGGTCATTTACCCGACCCTCGTTCACATGGCACAACCGTGGGCCATGCGCGAGAAACTCGTGGACGGCAAAGGCAATTTCGGCTCCGTCGAAAACGATCCTCCGGCGGCGATGCGTTACACGGAGGCGCGCCTCACGCACCTCGGCGCGCTGCTCATGTCCGACATGGAAAAGGAGACCGTCGATTTCGTCCCCAATTACGACGAGCGCCTCACCGAACCGACCGTTTTCCCCGCCGCCTTCCCGAACTTGCTCGTGAACGGCGGCACGGGCATCGCCGTCGGCATGGCCACGAACATGCCGCCGCACAATCTCGGCGAAGTCATCGATGGCATTTGCGCGCAGATCGATAAGCCTGAAATCACCATCCCCGAATTGATGAAATACATCAAGGGGCCGGATTTCCCGACCGGCGGTTTCATTTGCGGCGTGGAAGGCATCAAGAATTATTTCACCACCGGCAAAGGCAGCGTGAAATTGCGCGGCCGCATCGGCGTGGAAGAGATGAAGGGCAATCGCGAACAGCTCGTCATCACCGAAATCCCCTTCAACGTCAATCGCGCCGGCCTCGAGGAACAAATCGCCGCGCTCGTGAATGACAAGGTCATCACGGAAATCTCCGCGATGCGCAACGAGTCCGACGAGAATTGCCGGCTCGTCATCGAACTCAAGCGCGAAGGCAACCCGAAGGTCGTCATCGCGAATCTTTTCCAGCACACGCAATTGGAAATTTCCTTCAGCGTCAATTCCCTCGCCATCGACCATGGCCGCCCGAAGACGCTTAATCTCAAAGAAATCATCCAGTGCTACATCGAGCACCGCCGCGAAGTCATTTTGCGCCGCACGCGTTACGAGCTGAAGAAAGCCGAGGAACGCGCGGAAATTCTTGAGGGTTACATCTGCGCTCTCCGCAACCTCGACGAATTCATCCGCCTCATCCGCGGTTCCCGCAATCGCGACGAGGCCAAAGTGAAACTGCTCGCGTTCGAGTGGACGCGCCAGCAAGTCGAGACCTGGGGAGTGCTCGTCCGGAGTGAAGCGCGCCTGAACGGCGGCCGTTACAGTCTGACCGAACGGCAGGTGGACGCCATTCTCGAATTGCAACTCTACCGCCTGACCGGCCTGGAAATTGATAAAATTCTCCAGGAATACATGGCGTTGCTCGCGGCCATCAAAGACCTGCTGGACATCCTCGCCAAGGAATCCCGCGTGATGGCAATCATCAAACAGGAATTGCAGGAGATTAAAGCCCGGCACGCCACCCCGCGCAAAACCGAGATCGTTCCCGACGAAGGCGAAATCGCCATCGAGGATTTGATCGCGAATGAAGGCGTCATCATCACCCTCACGCATAACGGCCTCCTCAAGCGCACGAATGTCTCCAGCTACAAGGCGCAAAAACGCGGCGGCAAAGGCGTCATTGGCATGTCGACGCGCGAGGCCGAATCGCCCGAGGACAAGGATTTCATCGAGCACCTGTTCACCGCGAGCACGCACGATTACCTGATGTTCTTCACGAACACCGGCCGTGTGTACGTCGAACGCGTGCATGAAATCCCCGACATGGGCCGCGCCTCCAAAGGCCGCAGCATCGCCAATTTGCTCGAACTGAAGAACGCCGAGAAAATCGCCGCGCTCATCCGCATCCAATCCAAGACCGACGGTGACAAACGCGATGTGACCTGGCAGCAATCCGGCGAATTGTTCTTCGCCACGCAGCAAGGCACGGTCAAGAAAACCTCGCTCAACGAATTCGCCAACGTCCGAAAAGGCGGCATCATCGCCATTACCGTGGAACAGGGCGACGCGTTGATCGAAGTGAAACTCACCCGCGGCAGCATCGTTGAAAACAACGACGTCAAAGATCCCGGCGACGACGTCGTGCTCATCACCAAGGATGGCATGAGCATTCGCTTCCACGAATCCGACGTCCGCTCCATGGGCCGCAACGCCACCGGCGTGCGCGGCATCACGCTGGAAAAAGGCGATGCGCTCGTCGCCGCGGCGGTGGTCGTCCGCGACGCTACCCTGCTCGTCGCCAGCGAAAACGGCATCGGAAAACGCACGCCGTTCGATGACAACGAAGGCCCCGTCTATCGCGTTCAATCGCGCGGCGGCAAAGGCATCATCACGATGAAAACGAACGAGAAGACTGGCGCGGTCATCGGCGCGCTCACCGTTCGCGACAATGATGAAATCATGCTCATCACCACCGGCGGGCAGATGGTGCGGACCTTCGTGAAAGACATTCGCGAAACCGGCCGGAACGCCCAGGGCGTGAAACTCATCAACCTCGAAGCCGGGGACAAACTCCAAGCCATCGCGCCGGTCATCAGCGAGCAACAGGAAGACGCCGCTGTCGAGCCCGAGCCGCCCGCAGCCTAGTGGCACGGGCATCCTGCCCGTGCGATCACGGTCAGCCTGGCAGTGCCGGCGTTCCGCCGGCAGCCCGTTGCTCAGAGCCCAGTGGTGAGGCGGTTTCAGAGGGCGGCACGGCCGGACGCGCCTGCAAAATGCCGTCCAGCACGGAAGTCATCCGCCCTGCCCGCTCGCTGAAGGAATCGATTGAATCCGGCATTGCCCGCCGGAGCGTTGGCGCTGCGTGCGACAAGTAATCCATCCCGGCGCGGCGGGCGGCGTGCCGCAGGTAAATCTCCCGGAACGACGCCACGCTGTGCCAACCCTCATCGCGATGCAGCAATCCCACGATTGCGCCCTCGCGTTCGCCGCGTTTGTTCAGCCATTTCTCGATCCACAGCTTGATCCGCTCGGGCAAATCGCCGCGCGCCTCCATCGCGAACACCACGATATCCGCGCGCGCCGCTTTTTCCACCGCGCTATCGGCCATCGAGGAATCGTCCAGCAGCTGGAAGGACCACCAATCCAGGTTTAGCTCGGGAGAACGTTGCGCCTCGATCAGGCGCCCGCAGAAATGCACCGCGCGTTCGCGGATTGAAGAATCCTCATAAATCACCGCCACTGCTTTGGCGGGCCGCAACTTGTTTTGCTGGATTTGAATCATAGCCGTGCCGCAGACACTTGTTAAAACCACCGCGCGACTCAAAGCTGCAGCCTGTCGCATTCCCTTATTACCGTCCGCCTCCACCAGCGAAATGCAAGGGGCATATTGCCGAACAAATTTTGCCCTCGTTGGAGTTCAAGCTTTAGCTTGTTCGTGACGGGATTCGCCGGACCTCCGACAAGCTAAAGCTTAAACTCCAACAGCTACACCTCCCGGCAGCCCCGCAATCGCCAATCGGCAATCGGCAATCCTCAATTCCCTACGGCGCCAGTCGCTCAACTCTCCAACCGCCTCCGTCCCTTACGTAGCGAAATCTGTCGTGAAGCCGGCTCGGGCGGCCCTGCCAGAATTCCATCCGCAGCGGCGCGATCACAAAGCCGCCCCAATTCGGCGGCATCGGCACATCTTCGCCCGGATGCTTCGCCTGCAATTCGCGCCAGCGCGCTTCCAGGATCTCGCGGTTCTCGATCACCTCGCTCTGGTTCGAGGCGCACGCCGCCAGCCGGCTGCCGCGCGGTCGCGATTTGAAATACGCCTCCGATTCCGCACGCGACACCTTCGACGCCGCGCCGGCGATCGTCACCTGTCGCTCCTGGTCCGGCCAATAAAATACCAGCGCGACATTCACATTGCCCGCGATCTCGCGGCCTTTGCGGCTTTCGTAATTCGTGAAAAACACAAACCCGCGCTCATCCACGCCTTTGAGCAACACGACGCGCGCCGAAGGGCGGCCGTCGGTATCGACGGTCGCGAGCGTGGCGGCGTTCACATCCGTGCGCTGCGCCTCGCCTGAGCGCGCGGCGACGGCCTGGTCGAACCAGCGTTGGAACTGGACGATTGGATCCGCATCCAAATCTTTCCGGCGGAGGCCGGCGAGGTTGTAATCACGTCTGATGTCGGCGATGGACATGGGGAAAAGTGTCGAGTGACGTGTGATATGTGTCAAGCATGGTGGGACGAGAGGGTGTGACAGAAACTGAGGGTCATGTGGGGACGGCGCGCTTGCGCCGTGGGCGCCGAGTTCAGCGGCACAACGTGGGACGTGATTGCCGCCGCAGGCCTCAGAAGTTCCGCCCGCTGATGCGCGCGCGGGGAACTTGGGTTTTCGATTGATCCCATGGCCGGATACGCTCACTGCGTTCGCCGCGCTGCGCGCGAGATGGGTGGGTTGAAACGACTGGGTACCCAGGGTAGGCCTCGCCGACTCGGCCAACCCTGGGCTGAGTGCTTCGACACCGTTGGTGTCGTCCGGGTGGCGCGCTGCGCGCGAAGAGGGAGACGGAGCCGAATTTGCCGTCAAATGACCCTCACTTTCTGTCGCACCCGGGACGAGACTCTGTCGAGCCCCGATTTTAACCACGGACGGACACGGATGAACACGGATTTGGGAATTTTTAACGGGAGGGAACGAGGGCAAAGGCCCTTTACGCGAATTACACGAATTTTCGCGAATTCTGGTTGGGGGCAATTTAAGATTGGAGATTTCAGATTTCATGGGGCAGTGACATGTGACGGGTGGCAAGTGTTAAGAATGACGCTCTCCCCGCCGCTACGATTCGGCACGATTGGGCACGACGGGAAATAGTTGATAGCTGATAGTTGAGAGTGGATAGCGGGATACCCCCGGTGGCAAGGGCTGCGGGTTGGTTCATGCCGTTTTAGTTAAATGTTTTTTGGTGGGATTTGGTGGGATTGGTTGGAGGTCGCAGGGCAGAGGTCGGAGGTCGGAGTTGCGGAGCGATGCTCTGGGCTCGACGGTTAAGTGCATTTTGCGGGGCTCATTTTGGGTTTTTATTGCCATTTTAACAGGGAGGAAAAACTCACGGTGATGTTTTAGGTGGAACTATTTGTAGCCGTGGAGGTTAGCCTGCGTATTTTGAGGAAAAAGGCCTCGAAAAGAGTGATTTGTAATAGTGAAAAAGTGACTTGTTTGAGCAAAAATCGTCGGATTTCTTCGGAAAGACGCGGGGAAATTGAAATGCGAAATGGTGTCGTGTTTCCGCCAACTGAATCACCGTGTGCGAACCATGCAGAGAGAGGGCATTATAGAAAACAACACCCGACGATTAGAGTGGTTGCCAAAATGAATTTCCGGATAAAAACTGAAGCTTCGCCCCCTGAACCCTGAAGCACCACCTCTCCCCTGACCCAGTGACTCGCTCGCTCCCGCTCGCTCGGCCCTCGCGGGCCTCCGCCTTCGGCCGGATTCCTTTCGCCGCTTCCCAAGCGGCGAAAGTCCCCCACTTCGTGGCGGAGAGGGAGACGGATGGCTCTGGATGCTCCGAAAGCTTCACAAGATGCCGGCGTTCTCGATTGCAGTTCATTTCGGAAATCTATTTTGCAATCGCTATAACTATTCGTGGCAGAACCCGCGTTTTATATTGAATCCTTGCGGGAAATCGGCTAAACGAGCGCCATCACCTGGGGATAAATGCAAGCACACGCTATTCTGAAAGCGGAGCACCAGCGGAGGAGTCCGCAAAGCCCGAGGCGCAAGTGGATCGCTTATTTCGCACGAGCATTAGTCATCTGGGCAATTGCGGCGGCCATGGAACATGGGTTGCACAATACTCAGGTGTCTTCCTGGCTTACCCAGCAGGCATATACTTTTCTTCAAAGTAATATTCCCTTGGAGAGAACACCGGATTATTCGGTCGTCATCATTGATCTTTCGCATCTCCGGTCAACCAACTCGCTTAGCCCGATTGAGAGCTCCCCGGGGGTATTCTTCAAGTCCAGCCAGGATTTTACTGATCGGCAGGCGCTCAAAACATTGGTCCAACAAATATCGAGTTACGCCCCCGCGTGCATTGGCATAGACATCGATTTCTCCCCTTTGACCCCCGATCAAGGGAGTGATGGAAGGCCGCCACCCGGGCAGATAGAGTTCATGGATACTTGCCTGGGTCTTAAGACTCCGTCCGGCGAACCAATCCCGGTATTTCTCGGCGTTATGCGAACGATGCAACTGAATCCCGAGGCATGGCTGGATTCAAAGGAATACATTCCGCTGGCGGCAGCCATCGCTCGTTTTCGCGGCCGGAGTTCCCATATGCCGTCTGAAATTCACGCAAATCCTGAGGCGGCAAGTTTGTTCTCGCTGAGTAAACTGTCTTCGGCCGCCTGGTTTAAAAAGCACCGCAGCCCTCCGCCGCAGCCGCCGAAGTGGCTAAAGAATTGCGTGCGGGGCGAGAGCCAGGAACCTATTGCGGGGCGGGCGGAAGACTGTTGGGCTTCGGCGGTTCCGGTTGATTACTATTCGACTTTGCCCGAAATTGAAAGGTCCCGAATATTTGCAGAGGATCTTTTGTTATCCAAAATACAACCGCCCGAACTGCTCAAACGCCTGGACGGCAAAATTGTTCTCATTGGGTACGCGACACGCCTGGAGACTTTTGATACGGTATCCGTACCGAATGAACCTGACCCGGTTCCGGGAATTTATATGCATGCGTGCGCGGCTGCGACCCTCATCTCCAAGCCGTTGTTTGAGATAAATGAGGCCACCGGTTATGTGCTGAGCTTCCTCATTTCCGCCCTGATCGCGTTTGTTATTTTTAAACTGCGACCCGAATCCATGCACCTTGGGAAAATGCTCGCCTACGAACTTGTCTCAGTAGTTATCGCTATTTTTGTCTCGTGTTTAATTGCGATGGAACTCGTAACGCACTTGAATGTCCTGTGGCTGCAGCTGACTTCGGTGTGGCTCTTTCTCATCATCGAATTTGGCCTGAATATCCTGGCGGACTGGAAGCATAAAGAACACAACCCGGGCTGACTCATGAATTCACCAGAAGCGAAAACCGATATTCGGACGCAGCCTCGCCCGCGGAGATACTGGCTTATCGTGTTTTCCTGCATGGCCGCACTGTCTTTGGTTCCCAATTCTCAGGCGGCCCCGCCACCCCCAACGGCATCGACCTACGTTGGTTTTGTTGCCCGTTTGGAGGGCGGTTCGGCATGGATGCGAACCCCAGATACGAATGGAGTCATCCGGCTTGAGCCAAAGAACGCGCGGGGACGATTGATTTATTCAGACACGGAACTTTCGTGCGAACCGCAGGCGCAGTTGTGGATCCAATTACGATGGGGCGGCGTGCTCACCAACTTGTCTTGGTACTAATTGGATCAAACTGCTGCCGGGTGCGGATATCATCCACGAATCCCGAATTAGGGGAATAAGCTCCGCCGGCGCTGTCTCATTCGCACCTGCTTTGCCTAGTTCCTTTAATCCGACGGAGATGGCCGTTGAACCTACTGTGCCTGATTTCAATCATGAGGCAGCAATGGCCATTGCGCAGGCACTTTCGAGCCTTCGGGCATCTCATGCACACGACGAAGCCGAAGCTTTGGGACGTTTTCATGATTCTCATACCGATTGGATGGCCGCTTGGGGACTATCACAAACCACAAACATGATTGTTGCTTCCATCGATACCGATCATGATTGGGGCGGTACGAAGGGCTTTTTTATTGGTGCTGCGCAACTGCCGCCGGAACAGATCATCGGCCTGCGCCAAGTTGCGGGCACTTACTGGCCTTGGTATTCCACAGTCAGCTCGGATGAGGATCCAGGCGCGCGCGAGAAATCCAGCCGAATTGTTATGCTACTCTTAGGTGAGGGCCGCTGGAAACCCGCCGAGCCAGTGGCCCCGCCTTTAGTAGCAGCAGCTTTTGGAGCAAGCACAAAGCCGTCGGAATATTATGTACTAAGACACTGGCGCCCTAAAGTCATAGGATATCTTAATCAGGATGTACCTGATTACCAGAGTTCATTGCGTCTATTGGAAACCTGGAATGACTCCTACCAACTGTATGCGCACCAATTGACAATGGCGGATAAGCCAGACCTTCATTCTTTGAGTGAGCTTATCAATATGATTGAGGGACAAGTACAACAAATGCATCGCCGGACGGCACTGAATCTTCTCACCGATTCGGATACGCTCATGCGCAGCATTGCGGAGGAGCAAAACCCCGGCACGAACGAGCTTCACGGAGTATTAATCGGTAGCGGACCTATGAAGGATTATTAATGAAGGTTTCTGTTCTATTTCTTGCTGCCGCCACTGCACTGGTCGCGGGCTGTGCTTCTCCGGACGGACACAACCGTTCGGTCATGCAACTCGCGCCGGTGATTATCCAGGTTCATTCAGCCGATGACGTTGCCGATGTGCCGGTGCCGACCCGGGTTGATAGTGCCTGGCGAAAGCCTTACGCGCTGTCTGTGGAAAAGTTGCGCGAGGGCGATTTTGATGCGGCGATTGCGGATCTGAAGCCGCTGGCCGAGGCGCGACCTGAGGATTGGGTGTTGTTGTATACGCTGGCGGTTGCCACGGAGGCCAAGGGGGAGGACGACACGGCGGCTGAAGGCTATTACGAAAAAGCCCTCACGCTGGAGGGAGTTGATTCTTTCTGCTGCCGGGCCGGGATTGCACGCATAAAGGCACGCGAAGTGGGAAAAGCCATGGCACGCCGCGAGTCGAATTGATTGCGGCTCGATCCCACCGTGGCGGGATCTCACCAAGGAAGTTCGAGTGCGGCGGACAGGTTTGGTCTACTATTGTGGATTATAGCGATTGCCAAAACAAATTTCCGGATAGAAGGCCGAAGCTTCGCCCCCTGAACCCTAAGCCCCACCTCTCCCCCATTTCATGGCGGAGAGGGAGACGGATGGCTGTGGACGGTCCGAACGCTTCACAGGATGTCGGGGTTCTCGATTGAGCCGTTCTTTTCGGAAATCTATTTTGGCAATCGCTATTAAACGGCCAGCCGATTGCAAATCGGCGATACAGCAGATTACAAATCTGCGCTACATTTGATTAATTGCGCCTCACCTCTTTTGGGGGGTTGCTCGCGGCGCCCGAACGGATATTCTCACCGCATGAAATCTCCCATCAATCGTCGCAAATTCATTAAACAGGCGGGCGTGGCGGGTGCCGGGCTCGGGTTGGCTTCGTGGCTGGCGCCACGGCCACTATTTGCCCAAGGCGCGCCGTCCGCCAATGTGGCTGGGGCCAATAACTCGTTGCGTGTGGCTGTCATCGGCACGAATGGGCGGGGGTTGGCGCATGTGGAGTGTTTGAAGTTGCCGAATGTTTCCATCGCGGCGATTTGCGATGTGGATGATCGCGCGATTGTGAAGGGGCAGAAGGAGGCGGTGAAGCAACAGATGCCGGAGCCGAAGGGGTTTAAGGATTTTCGCAAGGTGCTGGAGGATAAATCAATTGACGCGGTGACGATCGCGACGCCGGATCATTGGCATTCGCCGATGGCGATCCTGGCGTTGGCGGCGGGCAAGCATGTGTATGTGGAGAAGCCGTGCAGTCATAACCCGGGTGAGGGCGAGTTGCTGATCGCGGCGGTGGCGAAGTATGGGAAGGTGTGCCAGATGGGGAATCAGCGGCGGTCGTTCCCGACGATGCATGAGGCGATGGGGTTGATCCGCGATGGGTTGATCGGCAAGCCGTTGTTCGCGAAGGCCTGGTATGTGAATAAGCGGGTTTCGATCGGGCACGGGAAGGCTGCGCCGGTGCCGGAGTGGCTGGATTATGAGTTGTGGCAGGGGCCGGCGCCGCGGAAGGCATTCGTGGATAATTTGGTTCATTATAATTGGCATTGGCGCTGGCATTGGGGCACGGGTGAGGCGCTCAATAACGGGACGCATGAGGTGGATGTGTGCCGGTGGGCGTTGGGTGTGGATTGGCCGAAGCGGGTGAGTTCGAATGGCGGGCGGTATTTTTTCCAGGATGATTGGGAGACGCCGGATACGCAGGTGATCGCGTGGGATTATGCGGATGGGAAGACGATCACGTGGGAGGGGCGTAGTTGCAGCGGTTATCCGGTGGAGGGGCTGGATCGCGGGGCGCTGATTTTCGGCGAGAAGGGTGTGGCGTTGCTGGAGAATGCGAATTACACGTTTTACGACACGAATCGCAAGGTGTTGAAGAGCGCGAAGGCGAATGTGGGCGCGGATCCGACGAATACGGTGAGCGCGAGTGGAATTGCGCTGGATCAGTTGCACGTGAAGAATTTTATCGATTGCATTCGCACGGGGGCCAAGCCGAATTCGCCGATTACGGAGGGGCACAAGAGTGTGGCGATGCTGCAGTTGGGGAACATCGCGTGGCGCGTGGGGCGGGAGTTGAATCTGGACACGGCGAACGGGCGCATTCAAAACGACGCGGCGGCGGCGGCTTTGTGGGATCGGGAGTATGAGCCGGGATGGGAGCCGAAAGTCTGAGGACGGAAAACGGAGGTCAGAGGTCGGAGAATTGGGAACATCGAACATCCAACATCGAACGCTAAGCGCCGAAGTGGGGGTCGCACTTCGGCAAAGCGGAGGGTTTGAGATGGCGTGAACCGGCCTGGCGCTTTCGGGTGAGGAACGCCCACCCGGCCGAAATCAATTCAACCGATTTTCTTATTCAAACCGGGAGGTTTCGGCTTTGCTTTTGTTGATCGCGCCGGGAGTGTAAATCGTCAAATCGCTGATCGACCAGTAATAACTGTCCGAGGAACCCAGTTGCGTGATGCGAATGAAGCGGCTGGAAATGGGCGGGAAGAAAATATCGGTCGAGCCGGGTGAACCGTTTTCCTGAGCGACCTTCAGGGACCAATCCACGCCGTTGCTCGACACTTCCACTTGATATTTCTGCGGATAATCATCTTTGTAGGGGCCGGTATTCAAACGCAGGCCGGCCAGGGTGGTTTCCTGGGGCAGTTCAATTTGGAACCACATTCCGGGCCTTTGCATCGCGCCGGTGTCATAACGCGTCTGGGGATCATTATCCACGGCCAGTGACACAGACTTGGCATTGTAATTTGCGGTCAGCTTCCACTGGTCGCGATTGGTCAGGGATTGAGGCATGGCGGTTTCGAGTTCGGCTTGTGTCCAGGGCGTATTGTGTTCTCTGAGCAAGGTGCGCACGCGCCCGACATCCGAGTTTCTGACCATGGAAGAGGAATTGCCGAATCTGACGCGGATGTAGGAGGCGACCGCCGCAATCCAACCATCGTCGTTGTGTTCCATGGGCAACATCTGCGCGTCGTAAGCCTTGCCGTTGATCGGCCCTTTCATGCCTTTGAGAATGACGCTGATCATGCCGTCGCTGAGATCATGGGCGATCTGCGACCTGGCAAAAGGCGGGGCGATCGTGGCCCCGGGTGAGCCGGGCATGGGCGCGCCTTCACCGTTTTGGCCGTGACAGGCAAAACAGAGGCTTTTGTAAATTGTCCCTCCGCGTTCGAGGATTTGTTGCTCGGCGCGCGGGCGTTGCAGGAATTCAGGATCAAAAGAATGCAGTTGCTCGCCCACTTCACCAATCCCGCTGCGAGGATGCGCCGCGATGACGTCGCGAATGATCGTCGCTGAATTCGTCCATTGCAAAAAGTTTGCGGTTAACATCACCTGGATGACGACGTTGGGGTCGGGATCGTTCGTGAGTGCGAAAACATCGTCCACGAGCGAATGATCATTGCGCTTATAAAACGATTCGCTGATGCGGATGGCCGCGCAGCGAACGTGCGGGTCGCTGTCCTTGAGCGCGTGGCGGACCATTTCGGGTTGGACGGCATTCAATCCTTCCAACGTCCAAAGCGCGTCGATGCGCGCAAGCGGATCGGTATTCTTTTCCGCCATTTTCGCCAGGGCCGGCGCCACGGATTTATCGCGACTCAGCACGATCAATTTTTGGGCGTTGTCCCGCCACCAGCCGTTCGGGTGCCCGAGGTAAGGGACGAGTTGCGCCGGTTTTTGATCGAGCATGTGCGGTTGCGGTCCCGGCTTCATGCCTTGATAGGTGAGGCGCCAGATGCGTCCGCGGCCGAAGTTGTTTTCCAACTGATTTTCCTGAACGTGCGGTCTCATGAAAGAGCCGGGCTTGACCCATGCGGCCTCCTGAATGATGCCGCGATACATGTCGGTGATGTAAAGGGTCCCATCCGGCGCAGTAATGCAATTGACCGGGCGGAAATTCGGGTCCCGGGAACGAATGAATTCCGAGTGCCCGTAGGGATTGGTCAAATGCGTAATGCCATCCCGCACTTCAACCGTCGCGCGGCGGACCAACCGTCCCGCCGGTTCGCCGAAAAACATGTTGCCGTATAATTCTCGCGGCAAACGATCGCCTCGAAAAATATCCACACCGGCGGCGGAAGTCGTGTAATTCAGGGTTTTGTCTTCCGGACGAACGCGATGCAATCCGCCTTGCACGTCGGACAGTCCGACCAGCGGCCAGACCTGCATGAATTCCTGGGAGGGTTCATCGCGCGCCTGGATGCGGCCGTAAATGAACAATTCTTGAAAATCCGTGGGGCCCTGTTCGCCGCTGGCGTTCACGAAAAACGTTTTGCCGTAATCATCCTGCGTGGCGCCCCATTGGCCGCCGTTGGGCAGCGTGGCTTCCTTGATGACGTTCGTGCCGTCGATGCGCAGGCGGTAGGCATTCAGGGTTTGATAAAGCCAATTGTCCCTGGCCCAGATCAAGCCGCTGGATTGATGCTCCAGATTTTTCGCCGCGCTTTCCGCCCGCAAAAAAAAGTTCCTTTGTATCCGCCACGCCGTCGTTATTGGTATCGCGATACAACCAGATATCGCTCGAGTCCGTTTCGTTGATGAGCACGCCGTCCTTCAACGGCAGAACCATCCGGGGAAGCAGAAGATTATCAGCGAACACCGTGTGTTGATCATAAATTCCGTTCCCTTTGCTGGACCAATGCAACGACACGCGGCTCTTCGGCGTCAGCTCGCCGTTGCCGTCAATGTTTTGCATGTACGTGCGCATTTCCGCGACATACATGCGGCCATTGCCGTCAAAAACCGTCAGCACCGGCTCTTTAATGACCGGTTCGCTCAGGACCAATTGAAGGCTGTAGCCCGGCGGGAGCGTGATGGTTTTTAATTCATCGTCGGGAGAGAGATACGGGGTGGGTTTGGACGCCGGAACGGGATGGGCTGCCTCTTCCTGCGCGACGCAGACAGCCGCGAATTGTCCCGCGGCCAGGAATATCATTAATTTTGAAACGACCGCTCGCATATTAAAACAGATCAAAAAATAATTTCGCATCTTCATTCAGGTGATTGAGACGACGAATGCAAATTCATCACCGCTTGCCAGGCCAGCCGAAGCAGTCTTTCTCCGCAATCGAGGTGTGAGCGAAATCGAAAATCACTTTTTCAAACCGAGCGCCCATTCTATCCCGCCGAGCAGGTGCGCGTCATACGCCTTGCTGATCTCGACCGAATTGGCGCGGTCCTTTAAGCCGGGATCGGCATCGATGATGTCCTCCCGATGGCCCAGCGAAGTATAAAAAACTTTGCCGGTCCCATAATCCTTGCACCAGGAAACCGGCAAGTGCCCGGCGAGGCTTTTATCCTGGGGGTATTTGTCCATCCACAGCAATTCGTGAACTTTGGCCGGATCATAATTTTTAAACTCGTAAATTTCCTCCTTCTGAATCGTCCAGACCTTGGGCAATTGCGCATTGGCGGGATGCGACGGGTCGGCATTGATGCAATCCACGCTCACCTGGTTGCCGTGATGATCAAATTCACCGCCGAGCATCTCGATAAATCCCGGCCAATGATGAAACGTGTCGCTGCCGGCGTGAATCCCGATGAAGGCATGGCCGGCCTTGATCCAATCCAGAAAGCCCTGTTTGTCCGGGATCGGCAGGTCTCCCGTAGTGCTCGCAAAAACGACGCCGTCATAATTCTTCAGCGACTCGGGCGAAAGTTTTTCCAAGGCTTGTTTGAGAGTCGTTTCCCAGGCCGCTTCCGCAGTTTTGTACGCGGCTTTTTGCTCATCGGTCGCATCGCGCTTTAAATCCGTGGGCTTTCTCGGCGGTTGTTGCAGCAGGTCGACCGTGAATTCGCCAGTGGATTCTCCCAGTTGCTTGAGCGTGGCTTCCAAGGTGGGAATCGAACTATGCCGGAATCCCGTGGTGGTGGTGACCACGAGCAATTTTTTCGGAGCTGCCTGCAGCAGCGAAACCGACAACAGAGTAACCAATAAGCCTGAGAGTATTTTTTTCATCGTGTGTTTATTTCTTTTTTGAAAACGCGGCATCGAAGGCGGCCTGGTTTGGCGCGAAATCCAGCTTGCGCACAAATGCCGCCGCCTCCGTCGCGCCATGGATGCGATCCATCCGTCCGTCCTCCCATTCCACCGAAAGCGGGCCGCGATAGCCCACATCGTTCAACGCCACAATAATATCCTCAAAGCGGATGTCCCCATGACCCAGCGAACGAAAATCCCAATAGCGCCGCGCGTCCGTGAAATCCGTGTGGCCGCCGAACACTCCCACGCTGCCATCGCCATGGCCCCACCAAACATCTTTCATGTGCGCGTGGAAAATGCGCTCGCTGAACTCGCGGATGAATTTCACGTAACACACACCCTGATAACCGAGATGCGAAGGATCGTAATTAAAGCCAAAGCGCGGATGATTTTTCACCGCTTGCAGCGCGCGTTTGGCCGAGGCGATATCGAACGCAATCTCCGTGGGATGCACCTCCAGCGCAAAATTGACATTCTCCTTTTCAAAAACATCCAAAATCGGCAGCCAGCGTTTGGCAAAATCCTGATAACCCTTTTCGTAAAACTCCTGGTTTGTGGGCGGGAACGCGTACATGGCGTGCCAAATGGAGGAGCCGGTGAATCCATTGACCACTGCGGGAAACTCGCCATCTTTTTGGGCGCCAGGTTTGGCATTGAAAAACTTGCGAGCCGCCCTGGCCGTTGCCTTCATCTTTTCCGCGGCGCGCTGGCGAACGCCCTCCGGCTTGCCGTCGCCCCAGACATCCGCCGGCAAAATTGCCCGGTGCCGCCCGTCAATCAAATCGCAAACCGCCTGACCGACGAGATGCGAGGAAATGGCGAAACAATTCAACCCATTCTTTTTCAGCAACGCCCATTTCCTTTGGCAGTAATCTTTTTCGGCGAGCGCGCGATCGACCTCGAAATGGTCGCCCCAGCAGGCGAGTTCCACGCCGTCATAGCCCATTTTTTTTACGAGCGGCAAAAGTTCTGCGAGCGAAAGATCAGCCCACTGGCCGGTGAAAAGCGTGACAGGTCTTGGCATAGCGCAAGGATTTGTTGTTGTCTGAATTTGAATGCTGACGGTGAGGCCGCCATGCGTCAAGCGCCCGCTGAAATATTTCGCTTCCTCGTTTTCGGGGATGGTGCGGAAACGCCCGGCTTAACTAACGTTATGGATTTGTTGCACGAGAAACCTCGCAATCCGAATGGAAAGCCCCCGAATAGGCGGCTTGCGCCCGTCCAGGACTTTTGAGAAAGTGCCTTTATGAGATTGATGTTTGTTGCCCTGGCCCACTGTGCCCGTCTCAATCTCTGAAACAGTCGCAATGATTGTAAATAAGCAATTGCCGGTGTGGCGAAATGGCAGACGCACAGGACTTAAAATCCTGGGACCTTAAAAAGTCGTGTCGGTTCGAGTCCGACCACCGGCACCACCCCCTTTTGTTGGGGAATTGGTGTTAAAATGGCCCTGGCTCCAGCAAAATCTCCAGTGATTGGAGTGACTGCGAAGAATTTCGCTTAACTCAGCTGAACTGGATTTTACTGGCCGCCTGCAGGCTAACGGCGTCGGACCGATTTCATTTACCCTCCTTAAATGGATCAAATGAAATCGCCTTATCGACTGTTTCAAAAAAAGAACGGGTATTACTTCTGCGAGCACCGCGACACCGGTGCGCAGCACAGCCTTCACACCAAAAACGAAGCTGAGGCTGCCCTACTTTCTGAATTTGAGACCGCCACCTGCGTCTCAAACGACACTTAACTCAAGTTGTCCTTCCACAAGGACATAATTCGTCCCATTGATCGCTACCGTGCAGCCCTCCTGGCCCGCGATCTCTTTTCCCATTTCGAAGAGAGTTTTCAACGGCAATACCGTCGATTTAAGCTGGGGGTTGTCGGACGTTTGAATGTGGAATCGCTCATCTTCCAAAACTTCGTCGAGTGACGAAAACGGCCCCTCCTCATCGTAATCTGAAGATTTAAAGAAGTAGAACCCTTGCCATTCGGTGATATAGTTCAGGCCAGAGCACATGTTGTCCCATTCGAGACTCAATACCGAAGTCTCATTTTCTTCGATAAGGCCGGAGAGATAATCGCTCTTCCCCTCGTCGCTTGCAGGGAGGGCTCGTCTGCCCAAGAGAACTCGAACTTTTGGGTCTCGGAGCAATTTCCTGTAGTTAATCGCCATAATAGGAATTCGATTGGAAACGAAATTCGATCTGACCTATGAATATCCTTGAACCATCAAATTCGTAGACCTGGATTAATGCGCAATGCAACGTCGCGTCGCACGCCGGCAAAATGGGGCATTCCTCCGCGAATTAAAAAGTACTTGAATGGATGTTCGCTTTTGAGCTCCTCAACTTCTTTTACAATCTTCTCCTCTTCTTTTAGAATCATCTCCGCTTTCTCCCGCAAGGACTCCTGGTAGCAGCGAAACTTGCCACCTGGATATCGCATGGCCGTAACCATCGTCAGATCCGACGATGATGTCAAGCACCCACCTTAGTATTCAGTTCAGACCGGTAACCACGGCTTCGCATTGAATTTTGCATACGGCGCAAACCTGAATCCATATCCTTTCGACTTGGTGATGGCGTTGCTGCTGGTCGGGACAATTGAACTCGCCCTTAAAACTTTCCACGGGAAACGAGGATTCTTGAACGTATTCGACGAAATCGATACCCGCTACCAACTTTCGGAAACCTATCTAAATATTCACCGTAACCGCTAACCGCACGACCTTATGAACACCACAAAACTAATAATGAACAAACGCGACGCACGACCATTGCACGACGACCGTTACGGCACGGCTGAAGGCGCGGTTTGGGAAACCGCCGGCCCGGAAGGCGTGTCAGTTTCGACTTATGCGCGTTTAATTGAATATCAACAGCTTGGTTACTAAAAGGTATTTGCAATGCAACTTTTGCTAATTCTTATTCTTTCGCTTGTCGCGGTATGCGTCGGATTGCAAGTGTTCCTTCTTTTCAAGAAACCAAAACGAGAAGAGGATTTCGCGCCCCAGGTCCTTCAAGCAATTGAAAAACTGTCGGACAGAACGGAGCGCATTATCCGGGAGGAGCTTTCAAAGAATCGTGAAGAGTTTAGTTCGGGCCTTCGGCAATTCTAGGTCAACACGGTGTGGATAACTTTATCTTGCTGATTCGTCGCCGCTGTGCTGCGATCTTCACCGGTTACGGGGTCTCGACACTCGGAACCTGTTGGTACAAGAATGCTCTTTTTTGCAAAGGAAAATATGCTTGCACTCTTTATGGTCACAAAAACCAGTTTAGGACGGCAACAAACGAAAAAGGAATCACTAGCATCGTATTAGGACGGAAATACATTCGTGAGCACCTGGCCACAAATCTCAAGCGACCCACCAACAATATTCACTTGCGCCGCATTTCCGGCACTTACTTCCATTTGGATTCCGCATTAGAAAAGATATGCAAATTACGAGACGGGAGTTTTTAAAAGCTACTGGAAGCAGCGCTGTTGTTTTGGCAATTCATCCATTTAGCGCTATCGCGGCTAATGGGCAAACTGCCGGAATCCCAAACGCAAAACGAATCCTCATTCCGACAGCAAGGGTTTGTAAGGAATGTCGGATTGAACACGATTCCGAGTCGCCGCCACTCGACCGGTTTCCGGCGGCGAATCGGATTCGGATTACGCGTCCGCTCGATCTCTTTGATTTGACCTTTGAATGGAGTTCGGTGGATTTTACAGAGCAGGACGATGGTGTTTATGTCAGCAATCAAAAGGGAAAACAGGCCTTCTTAACGGTCTTCTTTCCACCTCAGCACGTCTTGGAAGAAGCGTTCCCGGCAAAGCCTCACCAGGGAAAATTGAAAATTCCGTCTATATGGAGTGGGCCAACGCGCCTTGTCTTTGCCCTCGCAAACGGTATAAAATGGCCGCACGACCTTCCTTATCTTTTAGATTGGGAGCTTCTCGCGCCGAGCGTGGCTTCAAACGCGAAGCCTCCTTCCTCAAATTACGATGGAAAGACTGCCGCTGACCCAAGTGGGCACGTTGCGGACACGGAAACTTGTATTGAACTTCCATGGGGGCTTTATCTCTCGCCCGATGGCGGAGCGTCGTGGAAGCATTCGAGTGGATCGCGATTTGAGAGCCTTGATACAAAAACGCACAAACGCCGAGAACTTTGGTATACCGAGTTAAAGAGAAATTATAATAAGAGCTTGCCGGTGAGCCTGCGCGCGATCGGATGGAACGACGAAGAAGCTCCTAATCCGCTAAAGTCACTTCCTAACAGTCAGGATCGTAAGACTCTCGCTCGCGAGACTTCGAATTTTACACTGCGATATTCAACCCCTGAAAACCCGCCATACAATCCAAAATTTATTGATGTCGAGCGTCTGCTTTTGTCCTCTCAAGGGGCATACGCCAAGCTGCACGCAGACTGGAAGGTCGAGGAGTTACAAAATCTTCCAGATTCCAACGTTGCCGAATGGCATCAGGAGACCATTTGGTCGCGAGATCAGTATGTCAAGATAAGCAAACTGTTTTATGGCGCTCCGTTCGGGTTTCCCGTTTTTTCAGTCACGGTGCGCCGCCGGGAATTTGTAGGGGACATCCCGGGAGTGGAAGCGCCAGTCGCAATATTAAAGGAATATTATTTCTGCACCACCCCACCTGGGGCCGTCGCCAATTTCGATTTTCCCAAGGACGGTAATCCGGACGCGCGTCGCGGCTGCAATTTCCGAAGCTTTGAGATACTCCCCCCTTTTACGACACCCTTATTGGCTCGCCCGCCCGAGGAGTTAGGGGGATGGATGGTATTGTCCAGCGCAGTTAATCCACAAAATCCCACGGATGACGAAATTTTCAAATTCAAGGTTAAGGCAACAGACTGGAAGACGCCTCCTAATATCAGCATGTTCGAACTGCCTTTCTGGCTTATTGACAAGGAAATCTCAGAGAACAACGGTCCGATCGACTCCCAGCAGTTCAAGGACACAAAGCAGAAGCTTTTGGATCTGGCGACCAGTTATAATAATAACTGGGAACCACGACGGACGGCGAACCTAGGAGGGCAAAAGGTTGCCTTTGCGCCGGAATCGGGAGACTCGGCTGAAGGCCGGGATCCTGCTCTTGAGACGTCCAAAATCACTTTTTCTATTGTTGCCTACGACGCATTTCCGCCGGATTGGAGAGAATTCTGGAAAATATATTTCTTCCCAAGAACTAGTTCTGCAATTGTGCGTTTAGCACAAACAGCTGCGTTTGACACGGGCGGCGCCGCAGGCGGCGCCATGCTTACTTACAACCCGCAGTATCTCTCTGGCGGATTCAGTCACAAAGACGACGCGAACAAGACTGTCAACGGAAATGACGTCTTCGCAGATATCGAAAATGCTTCGCTGGGTTTCGCTGGCGACAAATCCGGTGGGCTGTGCACGCCGTCCATAAACATCACGAACATCTCCCGTACTTTTGGCCCAGTGGGAGGAAAACAAACCAAAGCTGGACGTATAGCGAGGATAGCTGACTCCAACGCTATGGTGAAGGGAACCTTTGATCCAGCAAGTTTTTTTGCGGCCGCCAAGCTGATCGGTGGCGTCGATTTGGCTGAAGTGATTGAGTCCGTAGCGGAAGCCTACAATCAGATCTCACGGGTTCCCAAGCTCATCGCAGAAGCCATCGACGAATTCAAAAGCGCCAGGGACGTGTTGACAAAATCTGTGAACACGATTCACGACCTGCTGAATTTCAAGCCGACGACTTTCATAACGGCGCTACGCGATGCAATTCGCGCGGAGGTGATCCAAGCGGTTGAGAACGTGACCGCAGATGCTCGGACGCAATTCATTCAACTGACCCTCCAAGAACTGCCTAACTTCGACGCGATAAAACAAGCTGTTACGGACGCGGCCACGACGGCGCTGTCTACCGTGCTTGCGGGAGATGAACTGAGGACGGCGGCCAACAAATTTACCTCCGCCTTCCTCGTGACCGGGGACGAATGGAAAATTCTGGCGCAGGTGTACGCTGCGTTGCGCGACCCAGGGTTTCTTGAGGTACAAGTAACGAACGCTTTCAGTAAAATCGACGAGTTCGGTAAGCAGGCAGAGGAGCAGAAACAACGAGTCATTTCTCAAGCAATAGACTATTTTTTGTCGCGGCCGTTTGCTGAAGCGCTTGCTTCGACAAAATTCGACTCCACTCAACTGGTTCTACGGCAACTCATCCTTTTCCCGCTGACAACCTATATCAGCCCGATTCCAGGTGTCGACGCAAAACGATCCGAAGATCTTCTCAATCTACTGATCAACGATCGAGAAGTCCTCGTTGAGCTCGCGGCCACCTGGCGAGACCCTGCACGTTTGAAGGATGTTATTAAGACAAAAATCCAAGGCGCCTTTTCCGAGTTGGCTCAGGATGGACGTCAACAGCTTCGAGCAAAAGTAGATGATTATTTTGCGCAAAACGCGGCAAACATTGCTGCAGTCCTAAAAGACAAAAATAAATCCTTGATTCAGTTTCGTAGCTATATCCTCGCCAAGTTATCGAATCAGGGTCTCGAGGCACAAATAGGGTTCGCCGACGGAGCCCTCAATGCCCTTGGAATACGCGACTTCTTCGAAAAAGAACTTGGCTACTTCGACGGAGTTTTACAACCGGCGAGAGATTTTCTACCCAATACTTTCAGGCAGCTACAAAACAAGATCGAGCGCTTGCGGGATGACCTGTCCGATCCGATGAAAATGACAGGGGAGCTGAAAAGAACACTCAATGATCTGCAGACCACGATTACGAGTTTTGGCACAACGGCGCAAGCTGTGTTGGACGTGCAGAAAAGCATGCTTGCACGTGTTAAGAATGACGTCGTGAACGAGGCTACCCAGCAGATTAGCGATAAAGCCGACGCTTATTTTTCGAATCTCGAGCAGCAGGCCAGCAACCTGAGAGCGGAAATCCAATCAGAGGTTCAAGTATTTCTAGACGATCGGAAAAAAGATGTAGTTGACCGCCTTAGCAAATACCAAGGTCAGCTTACCGGGTTGTGCGACCAATGGGTTAGTGAGGGGGCGCCGGTTCTTATGCGCATGGCGGACGCAAGCTCAGAAATTGCAAAAAACCTAAACGAGGCATTAAAGGCCATATCGGATCTGTGGAACCTTGAACAAAGCATTGAGAAGCTAGTGCCGAAGGAGATCGCCGTCGACTATACATGGACTCCCCAATTGAAGAGCGGAGGACCTTTCGAAGCGCGGCGGGATAGCGTGCCCGCAACGTTCACCCTTAACGCGCGAGTTCGAAAAAGTCTCGCCCTGGGCGAGCTGGGCCAACCGCCTTCAGTTCGCATTGAAGGAAGACTCAAAGACTTTCAACTCAAGCTCTTCCCATCTTCATGTTTCATCATTGTTGCGTTTAAGGAACTCAGCTTTGTTTCCGTGGACGGCAATGCCCCTAATGTTACAGTTGGGATTGATCGAGTTACCTTCGGAGAGGCACTGAAATTTGTTCAGGAACTCGCCAAGGCGCTGAGCCCCGATTCAGGATTCTTTCTCGAACTGGAGTCACTTGGTTTAACCGCCGGGTATAGGTTCCCGCTTCCTAAGATTACTTCGGGTGGTTTCAATCTCATCCAGTTAAGCATAAACGTCGGAGTTTCTCTCCCATTCGATGGTTCACCGGTGAGAGTGAAACTCTCGCTTTCCACCCGCCAAACGCCATTTTTGCTCTCAGTCGGGATACTCGGTGGCGGAGGATTTTTTGGAGTAACACTGAGTGGGTCAGGAGTCGAAAAATTAGAGGGGAGCCTTGAGTTTGGGGCCATAGCAGCGCTGGACTTAGTCGTGGCGAGCGGTACCGTCTACATTTGTGCCGGGATATATTTTGCGCAATCCGGGGAACATTCGAGCCTCTATGGTTTCGTTCGCGCGGGTGGCTCGATGCGAGTGCTTGGGTTAATCACCGTAACGGTCCAATTTTATTTAGGAGTCGGATATGAATCCCGTGACGGCAAATCGCTTGCGGTAGGCGAAGCAACCTTGACGATCGAAATCGAGATGCTGTTTTTCAGTGTGAGTGTCGACCTCCATTATCGAAAGGAATTCGAAGGGTCGAGTGGCGGATCCTCAGAGCGATTGAATGCCTTTAAGAAGCAGTCACAGCTTGCTCCGGTCGCTTGTGATCGGCTCTGTGAATACAAGGCTTTTCAAGCGAACTGGCCATACTATCGAACACGATTCTACGATCCCCGGACAGCAAAGATGAACTAAGAAGGTAGCAAAAATGAAAATCATAGCGACGACAGTACCCGCAGGATGGACAGGCAACGAACTAAGGGTTTCCTTGGCATTCGGGTTTAAGCCTGATGACGGCCAAACTGAGCTTTCGCCTGACGACCTGAAGCTTGTAGCAATGTGGCCGGAAACTTTGCGCAGATTATTTATCTCGGGAGCTTGGACATTCCTTCTTGATGAAAAACTTGCGATTCACGTCCAAACCATTGATTTATCGCCACTCGACTCACACGCCTGGGAGACACTCATCTGGACCGAAACGGAACGCCTCGCATTGCAGAACAGGGGAGGATCTTCAACTCTGGCTGTGAACCCTCACAAGGACAGAGTGCCTTTGGCAGTCACAACGATCCACACGGCCGAACTTCATTCCTTGCTTATCGGACATTATTCAAAAGCAATGACTCGGCGGGCCAATCACCTGCTTAGCAAAGGCATAATTGGGCCTACCGGGGATTGGGTTTTTGATGAAGCCATCGCCTCTAAACACGCTAATGCTCTCCTGTTAGAACCGATGAGGGAGGTTGTGGATTCGCTCAATTGGTACGCATCAGATGCCACAGGGATTCCGTTAAAAAGAGACGGCGGCACACTAAACGCCATCAATCGCGAGTTAAATGAAAAGATTAAAAGCTTTTCTGCCTCTCAGACCAAAGCGGCTAAAGGTCTCCAAGGGCGCAATCTTTTACGAATGGAGCCGGACCCGTCTGTAGCCCTTTCCGACGAGGCAAAAGCTGCGGTTCAATTTTTGGCAGGTGCAGCGGTAGAGGAGCACCGTGTAAAATCCCAAACTGGCCATCACTATTTTTGGGAGGCCGCTATTTTTCATCGACGAATTCCCAAATCAGCGCCGATGCCGAATGACGGAACCAGCCACGATACGCCAGACCCGGCGCGAGAGTTGGATTTCTTTGAACGAGTTGCGATGGTGCGGAACTATCCAGCGCTTTTGAGACCGCTTGGGTTAACAATGGACATGACGATTAGCGCAAAAGGTATGCCGGAAACGGGTGTTATCGCTATCAACTTGCACCCAGACCTATATCCGGATTTAAAACAATGGGTGAGTGTCAAAACGCAGTTCGTCTGTGATCGGCCGGTTTTTAGAGCAGCTGATAGAGATTCCGAGCCGTGGCTTAGGAACGGATTCCTGACGATTGATCGGGAAGATCAATTTGAATTTATAGCCTTGGACACAGATAGCGCTTCACAGAAACAATTGGATGCCGCAAAAGCCGCCGCGCAAACACAGGGATCTGTCGTGACAACAACTCCAAATTATCCTTTTGCGATCACAGGTTTAAATTCAATCGCGTCAACTTTGGGCGTTACGATGACGGGTTCAGAGAACTTGGTTGATTTCCTGAAGAGCTGTGGAACATCTGCCGATATCGACCGCGAGCTGACGCGCCTTGGAATCGAAGAAAACTCAGACGAGCCGAATGCACCCAAAGTGGACGATAGCCGTGCGTGGGTAGAGCTGACGTTCAATTTCCACTTGGAGTTCAAGATCGGAGGAACGGGCACGGTCAAGACGACGGAACAGATTACTGCTCGCGCGATTCGTGCACAGAGCGCGTTGGTTGGTATCCAATGGCAGCTTCTAAGCGATCCTCCTTATCAGGACCCAGTGTCTACCGATGATCCAAGCCCTCGCAACGGAGGGTTGGCGTTGATTTGGAAGACACGACACACACGGCTCCGAAAGGCACTGAGTGTGAAATCTGATGATGTCCAGTACGCGGACCAACTTGTGTTGGGTTTTGCGCCGCAGGTATGGCTCGCAAATCCGAATAGACCCCGGGAAGGCCAATGGCTTTCCATGACGTTGCGCCAGGAGAATTTCACACTGACTCCGCGTTTTGACGGCGTTCGGTCCGCAGTGCTCCGATTGCCAACGGCTCGAACTGCAGACGGCAGCAATGATGATCAAGTTGATCTGCATGTCGGGCCAACCCTATTTAGCTGGAACAACTGGACTCTCGGTGCCGATCGCCCGCGATACCCGTCATTCACCAAGCACAGTTTCAATGACGCGACCGCCTTACTCGCAAGGCTACGCAGGGACAGCAATCACCTTCTGACCGCTTCGCAAACGTCCACGAGTGAGGAAGACGACGGTAGCATTTTAGCGGCACATTTCACGAAACTACTCCAGAATCGAGATCTTTGGCAGGATCCCACGATTTCCCGCTCTCTGACGAAGGAGCAAACACAGTTAATACCTAAAGATCCTTATCATTTGGCCTGGTTTAATCGACGGGCGTTGGAGAGAGCCTTTCCTGAACAAGTTCGCGAGGAGGTAGCCGGCTTCGCGCCTGGAATGGTGCTGGTCGATAGCCAGGTGGCGCCGTCGGAGATCCGAAAACCTCCGACGGGTCGCTGGAACTTGGACGTGATGACTGAAGCCCCGCCAAATGGTGTCGCGCCGATGCGTTTTCACCCTGTAAGGGAAGAGACCATGGTAACCGGCGAATATTTGTTCAAAGTGCCAACGGTGGATATCGCCGGGAACATCGCTCAAGAACCGGAGGAGATTGTAAGCAAGAAAGTTGGCTACGGACGATTTGATCCAATAAAGGCTCCGGCAATCTTGTTGGACGATTTGCCCTCAAATAGTAAGCCGTTGCGGCGGGGGGTTCATAGGATGGTCGTATCCGAGGAATATGGTAATGACACCAGGTGGATCGTGCCAGCTCGAGATACGGAAGAGTTGGCAGAGTTGCATGGATATTTGGATGTCGACAACATCTCCGATGTTGGCTCTTTCGATGCAGTTGCTTTAACTGAGGAAGGAGATTTTCCTACGGTTTCCTCTGAGGACGTCGAACTTCCAAAGTTAGGAGCAGCGGCGTCAAAAAAGGCTCCGGGGGAGCTTTCTCCGATTCGCTTAAAGCCCTCTGAAAGTGGAGACCGAGTGATACCTTATTTTCCAGATCCATTAGCAAAGGCGGTAGCCTGGCGACTAGAGTTTTTGGAATCTTCGACTTCGAGTCCAAGTATTACGCGCTGGCTTTCTGGCCAGTTGATTGGTTTTTACGAGAGTAGCAATTGGCCAAAAGCAAATCCCTTCCAAGTCATCCTTAAACGGGGAGACGGACTAAAACCAACCGTCGACTGGAGCTCTTTTTTTCGCGAACTAACGGTGAAATTGCCGCCCGGCCTAACAGCGCGCCTTCATCTTAGTTCGAGCCTTGAGGAACGGAAAATGTTGGACGTTTTTGTGCTTTGGCAAAAGAACCCCCTCAAAATGTATGTTGGCGCAGGTGAGTTTCTTCCCACCTTCACTGGCGCGGAGACGATCGAACTGATTCACGCCGTAACCTCCCCCGTAGCGCAGCCTCGAATCGATTCCATTCATCCACCAGCCTCACGAGAGCGAAATGTTATCATGTTTGCCCGCGAGCAAGGCAAGACCATGGTCGATTTGGAATTCGACGTTGCGGCGGAAGTCCAGAGCTCAGGGAAATTGCGCTTCCTGGCACGATGGGACGGACCTAGCTCAGTGGAACAGGGGCTGGCACTTAGGTTGCGTGGTCGAGCGGATATTGGGGAAATTCATCTCGAAACATGGCTTGGCGGCATGGGAAAGGAGAACAAACGTCATCTACCTAAACTACCGTTTGTTCGATTACAACATACCCTGCCAGATACGAAATTCCGCATTGTCGAATACAAGGTTGCCGCCACCACTCGGTATGCGGAGCATTTTGCTATCGACCCCAGTAAGCCCCTCCCGCAAGAAGAGAGTGCGGAGGTTCCAGTAGCGTTGCTGAATTCCGCTATTCCTCCCGCCCCGAGTTTTGCGTACGTAGTGCCCACGTTTGATTGGACGACTTCGTGCACGAAGGAGAATCCTCGTAAGTTTCTAAGTAAACGAACGGCTTTGATTCGCTTATTCCTTTCGCCGGAGTGGGATCTCACGGGCGATGACGAAATGGTCGGCGCTACCCTGTGGGCGGGTGGAGAGCCGCAGACCGAAGAAGAAGCACATTTAATTCGAGCGTCGACCACTTGCTGGGGGCTCGACCCGATCAGAGCCTTTTCTTGGTTTGCCACCCGCGGCCCCTCTGACGCGAATTTTGAGGAATATGCGTTGTTTGCACCGGGTGAGATTGTGAATCTTCAATCACTGGTCGCCATGCTGAATGACGACTCGTCTGACGATCCGACCCTTACTGAACTAAAAAAGGGCTTTTCTGATAAAACGCATGAGAGCCTAAGTAACTATGACGAGACTGACGTAGACCATGGTTTTATTCTGAAAACGTTGATTGCAAAAGAATTTGCGCGGTTTCTAGCGGAAAACGCAGCCAATGAGGCTTGGTTAAATCGGGCAAAAAGGAATCGGCTTCAAGAGGCATTTCCAGGATGTCTTCTTCCATCTCAGCTATTTGAGGCAGACGGACGATTCGTTCATGCAAACTTGCCGTCGAACGCAAACGGCACAATCGGTCCAATCGTGAAGGTAATACCTTATCGCCCACAATTTGACCCCGAGAGGCAATTGTGGTTTTGCGACATTAAGCTGACTGGCGTTCCGTCGGCATATGCCTTCGTGCGTGTCGCATTGTGTCGCTTTCAGCCACATTCGATAACCGGGTGCAACGTTTCGCCAGTTGCGCTCGCAGACTTTTGCCAAATCGCTCCAACCCGCACCTTGAGCGTATGGCGCGACCCCACGAACGCCTTGCAGTTGCGGGTCCAGGTAATAGCCGGTGGCGAAGCTGGCGAAGAGGATACTCAGATTACAATTGGAGTATTTATGCAGGATACCAGTCGAGGCTGGGTGGAGGACCCGGATATTAAGTGGGCCTCCGAGGCGCTGGCCCCAGGAGCAATAACGGATCTCGGCTTCTTATTGCTATCGGGCACCCTCACATGGGCGCGACGGACGGGAGCCCGCCGGATTTTTGTCAAAGAGGAGAGCCCATCACAGCCGAATGGGGGTGGATTCGAGTCCTGCCCGTACATGGATATCCTCGACTTATAGTTGGGCGCCCCTTCAGAAAACTTCTCTCTGCCTATGAATCAAACGGCTAAGCTAGTTGAAAATAAAACAACCTCATTCTCGAAATGCCACTTGGCCGATTCCAACGTCACCTGTACGAGACTAGCCCGTAGATTTTGTGACTTTTATCTGAAATAAATATGGTCCCCAGCCCGTGGCCTTGGCGCCGCTACCGCAATGATCTGATCTAAAAAACGAATATGGGGGCACGAAATGAATTGCAATCCTGAAGGGACTGAGGATAGTCAATGAAACAACGAGTGTCTATGCCTTTGAACTTTGATCAAGTAAGACAGTTTGTTTCTCAGAACAACAAATCCTCATCCATTAGTAACGAGTGTATCATCGCGGTCTGCTGGAAGGAAAGCAGCTTTGATCCCTATGCTCAGAGCAATGGTTCAACCGCTAAAGGCCTTATGCAGATGACAAACCCAGCAGTTGACACCGTTAATAACATAACTCCTCCCGGAACTCATTTTGACTATAATGATATGTTCAATCCTGCGTTGGCCATTCAATGTGGAACGTACTATTTGCAATGGTGCTTTGATCAAACAGGTTCTGAAAGTGCTGCTCTTGATAAATATGGCGGGGTGATAGGTTATTCCACCGACGTAATGACTGCCGAAGGTTGTCTGCAGTCAATTGTGGTCGTAGATCCCGTATCGGCCTGCCTCAAACCAATCCATTCGTAATTGACTCGCAGCTGATCATGCCCATCAACACGCAAATCGACTTTTTGCAAAACTAAAAAACACAAGTTATGGAGAATTCCAACGAATCCAAGAAGGAACGGAGAGTATATCATGCGGCATGTTCGGAGCACCCTGGAGGTTGGTGCCAAGAGTTTGATACTTTGCAGGAAGCCCGAGCAGCGGAAAGAGAACATCGGAAAGCAACTGGTCATACTGATACCGAATCTTCTGCGGGAAAGTGCCCCTTTAAGCAATGAGTTTAGGCTTCGTTGATTTGCGACCAATCGCGGCAAACTGGCAGCCCATACCCTTTACGATTGCGTTTCAAGCAAGACGTGAAATGGAAGGCTTGGCTATATCATCGCAATCGACGGCAATGAAAACGTGCAGGGTGCCGCACCGCGAATGACCTTTGTTGGCTCGCGCCGGCGGCACGGGCGTCGTTTGCAGGCTTCTTTGGCAATTCGTTTAAAAGTATTCAGTGCCTGACGTTCAACTGCGTCTGCATCGTCCTTAACTGGTAAATACAGGTGCGCTTCATCGCACACAAAAAGAAAAGGTGTTCGTTTTGCACACTACACTCCTAAGCGATGGTCGGATGGACGCCAGCTTCGGTCTGCGGTCGGCGGACGGGGAAGACCAATTCGCAGTTGCTGCGGCGATTTCCTCTGGGGTGGATAAGTCGCGGATTGGTAAGCCATGGACGTGGTGGGGCATTGGATGTCCGAAGGCTAGACTATTCTAAATCATTCCGTATTTAGGGTAAACAAAGCGCCGCGCTCTCTCGCGAATGGATACGGATCGCAGGAATTTTTCTCGTCAGGCCGTAATTTCTAATCAAGAAAATGCACGATCCGGCAGGCCCCGACGGATTCACTATTTTACTAGTTTCCAAGCGCCGGCTCGAGCTTCCTCTTCCGAGTAAAAAATTCCAGTATCGTCGATCTTAACGGTCGTTGGATTTAGGCTGGTCAATGAAGCAACGTTTTTGGCACCGTCAGGACTTTGCAAAAGTGTCGCGCCCGTATTGGCTGGGTCGTAAACCCATATACCGTGCTTTGTTACGAACACCTTACTTGTAGCGCCAATCTCCCCTGCTTGCCATGAGTGGTCGCTAAGTTGTAAAGCAACCCAAAAAGTAACTGGGTCCGAAGTATCATCGGTGGTTTTTCCCTGCACACTGAGAAAACTCGAATCTTTTACATTTGATGAGGCCATCCTCTTGCTGTGACTCGGCTCTACGCAACCAAACAAAAACATGATCGTTACAAGTGCTGAATAAAAACGTAAGTTTTTCATATCTATGCCTTTTGAGAGGCCTCAATTCGTTTGAGATCGTCCAACGATCGTATGGCGTACGCAACATGCAATGCGCTGCCGATTGCAAGAGCATCTTCGTCCACGTTGAACTTTTCATGATGAAGCGGGAATTTAGATTCCTTCTCCTTGTCGCCAATACCCAAGGCGACGAAACAACCCGGCACGCGAAGCGCGTATGTTGCAAAATCCTCGCCGCCTAGGAAGGGAGGCGATTCCATCACACGTTCCGGCCCCAACAAATCGATCGCAACGTTTTTTGCTATATTCCAACAATGAGCGTCGTTGATGGTCGGCGGGAGCTCTAGCGAATCACTTTCCACCATTGCACTGCATCGATTTGCTTCGGCGATCTTTTCTGACATTTCGCGGATTCTCGTCTTTAAAAAGTTGAATGTCTCTAGCGAAAGAGATCGAAACGTCCCCAAAAGGACCACGGCTGAGGGAAATACATTGAAAGCGGTACCGCCTTGGATAGCAGTCACGCTTAAAACCGAGCTCTGCAATGGGTCGATTTCGCGGGTGACTATTGTCTGCAGTTCGCAAACGAGTTTTGCCGCCGTAGTGACTGGATCGATTCCCAAATGTGGAAAAGCTCCATGTCCGCCGGAACCGTTTATCGTGATCTTAAAGCCGCCGACTGCGCCTAGAAAAGTTTTTGCGCGGGACAGAATAGTTCCCGTAGGAGCCATGGGCCACACGTGAATTCCAAAAATCCGCTCAACTTTTGGATTTATTAGGACTCCTTCATCACACATCTGTTTAGCTCCTGTTCCCAATTCTTCAGCAGGCTGAAATATAAGCTTTATCGTTCCGTGTATCTCGCTTTCGCGCTGTTTTAGCAGCCGCGCCGCACCAAGAAGCATTGCAGTATGACAATCATGACCGCAGGCGTGCATCCGGCCCTCTTTCGTGCTCTTAAAAGCGACGCCTGTTTTCTCGGTAATTGGTAAGGCATCCATATCTGCCCGCAAGGCAACGCACGGAGACTCCCCGGTTCCGATTTGCGCCACGATGCCCGTAACTGCAATTGGAAACTGATACCGAATTCCCATCGCATCCAATTCTTGTCGAATAAGTGCGCTCGTTCGGTTCTCTTCAAAACCGAGCTCCGGATTCTGATGAATTCTTCTTCGAATTCGGATTAACCATTGGGATAAAGCCTTAGATTCTTCAAGCAAGGGAGGTGGCATGGGATGCGATCCTATATCTTTGCCCTCATCACACAAGCCATATTCTTGTGCGATCCCAAAGAGGACGGGACAGAAGGACATGCCAAAGATCTTTCAGCTGAGCTTTTCTGATTTCATTCGAAGAGGCAGCTCTTGGTCAGCCATTCTGCACTGCAGGATTTCCTCGTTTCCGCACCTGAATCGAACTCCAGTGAAATCTCCAGTGATTTGTAAAAAACAGTTAATTCTAGTTAATTTCTTTTCAGTTGATTTACGCAGAAATTCGTACTACGGTGAGCGCGGATCAAGGGTAGATGCGGTCGAGTCCGACCACCGGCACCAAACCCAAACGCGGGTTCCAAGCGAATCCAGCTTAACTTTTCGTAACTCAATCTAACCGGTTTTTACTCCCTCATACTTCCTTGCTGGCGCTTTCGGAACGTCAGAATCGTTGATTGTGGAAAGAAACAGGTGGTGAATGAAACCAGCCAACCGTTTCTTCATGGGAAACGGACGCCGTAATAACGTGGCGAATTGGTTGGGGCGTTGTCGGTGGACACGTATTGTCCGGGAGGCCCTTCAACCGCCGACCCGAGGGCGGTCCAATTGCTCAGCGGCAGTGACAGGTTTGTGGTGGACCAAACGCTGAAGGACGCGCCGGGCACGTTGGTAAACGCAAACTGGAACGAGCCATTTCCCAGCATGTGCGCATTAATCAAAGTCGGTGTCAGGACGGCACTTTGAGTGACCGAGATGACCTTACCCAACAAGCTAATGGTGTTTGTGCGCGTCGCCCCGGTGTTGAGCGTGAAGGCAAAGCTGACCACGTCGTTGGTAACGCCGGTGATGGTCAGCCAGGGTTGGCTGTTGCTGGGCGCAAATGGGGCGAGCAGATTCTCCGTTGCAGGGAGCACCACAGACAAAGCATCATTGCCGCCGGCAGGGCTTTCCAATTTAGCGCTCGGATCCACAAACGCGCGCGGAATTTCCAGAATGCGGCCGACACCATTGATCACATAGACATTCCCGATGCCATCCACCACTACTCCAACGGTAAAAATACCACGAACCGTAGAAACGATGTTACTCGCCGCGGACCACACCCTGATAACATCGTCGGAAATAAAGATATTCCCAGCGCCATCCACTGCCAACCCCTCGGGATTGTTCAATCCCGACGAGATCAACGTCGTCACGCTGCCGCTCGCCGCAGACCACTTCCAGACGTAGTTGGCATAAACATCCAGAAAATAAACATTGCCGGCGGCATCCACCGTCACGGAACAGGAGAAAAGGCGCGCTCTCGGTGGAAAGAATTCCCGGCAATGCGGCTAAGATAATTACCCACCCGCGAAGTTTTATGGGTCTTTTGCTCCCGTCGTGGAACCTCAACCTTCGCCGAGCAACCCATTTAAAGCTGGAAGCCCAGGCGCGCGTCGCAAGGCGACCACAAATTCCTGTTAGTTTTGGGCGGCATTATGTTTATTGACGTTCCGGCTGATCTAAATTAACTATCTGGTTAGTTAATGTCTTTGGAAAGAAATGAAAGCCGCGGCACATCAATGGAGAAACAGTGAGAAAACTCGTGCGATCATTCTGACAACCGCCGAACGCATTTTTGCCCAGACGGGTCTGGCCGGGGCGCGCACCGATCTGATTGCCAAAGCGGCCGGAGTGAACAAGGCGATGCTCTATTATTATTTCAAAAGCAAGGAGGGCCTCTATGAGGCGGTCGTCGAAGATCATTTCCGCAGATTTAATGTGCAGGCGCTTGAATTATTGCGGGCGACCGGGTCCGCGCGCGACGTGCTGCTGAAATACGTGAGTCTGCATTTTGATTTTATCACCGAGCACCGCCAATCCGCGCCTCTTTTTCAACAATTCATGATGGCCGGCGGAAAAAGAACCGAACGGCTGATTCACAAATACTTCAAGCCACGCAGTGATGCCGTGAAGAAATTGCTTGAACGGGGAATCCGCGCCCGTGAATTTCGTCGCACCGACCTTTTTCATACCGCTGTCTCCATCATATCACTAATTGTTTTTTACTTCTCCGCTGCGCCCGTGCTGCAATTGCTTGGTCATTCTAATGCCCACAGCGCGGTAAACCTCAAGCGCCGCAAACGCGAAGTGCTCGACTTCATCCGTTACGCCTTATTCACCCATCCAAACGCGCCTATTCCGTGAAAAAGCGAAAGATTCCATTGTCCATTTTGGCTGTCGTCGTCATCGTCGGCGCGGTGATTTATTTCGTGGTTACGCGTCCGTCCCGCGAAATTGTCCTGACCGGCATTGTTACCACGGACGAAGTCATCGTCAGCCCGGAAATTCAAGGGCGGTTGGAGCGAGTTTTGGTTCACGAAGGCGATGTCGTAACCAATGGCGAGTTGCTTGCCGTCATCCAGCCACAAACACAAAAGGCGGACATGGCCTTCTATGCGAGCAGCGAACGGAGTTCCGCCTCGCAGGTGACGCAGGCAGAATCGGATTTGAAGTTCCAGGAAGCACAGACCAGCAATCAAATTGCCCAGGCCGAAGCCAATCTTGCCTCAGCCCAGGCGCAAACCAACCAGGCGGTGGCTGAATTGGAGAATGCCAGGTTGAATTTCGAGCGCCAGGAGACCTTGCACAAAACCGGAGTCGAATCGCAACAGAGCTATGACCAGGCGCGAACGGCCTATGATGCCGCCAAGGCGGCTGCCGAGGCCTCGGACAAGCAGGCCAAGGCCGCGCAGGCCGCAGTCGGGCTGGCCAAAGCGAATTTGGAACAGATTGCCGCGCGTGAAGCCGCTTTTGAAGCGAGCCGCCATCAACTCGCCGCCGCTGGCGCACAGAAGCAAAAGGCTGAAGTGCAATTGGGTTATACGGAAATCCGCTCGCCGCTGGAGGCGATCGTGGACACTCGCACCGCGTTGCCAGGCGAGGTCGTGAACCCCGGCCAGGCGGTGGTCACGTTGATCAACCAGGACGACCTCTGGATCCGCGCCGATATTGAGGAAAGCTACATTGACCGGATCCATCTTGGCGACAAGTTGCAGGTGAAATTGCCTTCGGGAGCGACGCGCGAAGGAATTGTATTTTTCCGCGGTGTGGATGCCGATTATGCGACCCAACGCGACGTGAGCCGGACGAAACGTGATATCAAGACCTTCGAAATCCGCCTGCGTTGCGACAACCGCGACCGGAGCCTGGCCGTGGGAATGACAGCTTACGTGACACTTCCGCTGGCAAACCAGCCAGCCGCAGCGAAGCCGTGAAACCATGTTCGACATCGAAGTTGAAAATTTAACCAAGCGCTTCGGCGATTTTGTCGCTGTCGATGGCTTGAGTTTTGCCGTCGAGCACGGCGAAGTGTTTGGTTTGCTGGGGCCGAACGGCGCGGGCAAATCCACGCTCATCCGCATGTTGACCACGCTCGTGCCGCCGAGTTCCGGCGCCGCGCGCGTGAACGGCTTCGATATCGTGCGCGATCCGAACGGTGTGCGGCAATCCATTGGCGTCATTCCCCAGGCGATGACCTCCGACCTCGATTTGAGCGCGGAGGAAAACATGAGCATTTTTGCAAAGCTGTATGGCATCCCCCGCGAGAAACGGCAGCGCACCATCCGGCAATTGCTCGCGGAAGTTGACCTCGAAAAATGGGCGGATAAGCCGGTAAAAATGTTTTCCGGCGGCATGAGAAGACGCCTGGAAATCGCGCGCGGCCTGGTGCACGAACCGAAGATTTTTTTTCTGGATGAACCGACCACCGGTCTTGACCCGGTGTCCCGAGTGGCCGTGTGGGACATGCTTGCACGGCTTAAGCGCGAGCGGGATTTGACCATCCTGGTCACGACCCACTACATGGACGAGGCCGACAAACTCTGCGATCGCATTGCCATCGTGGACCATGGAAAATTGGCCGCGCTGGATTCACCGCTAAAGTTGAAGGCTTCCATCCCCGGCCAAAACATCATCGAGGCGAGCTTCACGAACGTCCCGCAAAATTGGATGGAAACCCTGAAGGCGCTTCCCGAAGTGGCCGAAGTGAAGGGCGAAGAAAATGTGTTCCGCATTTCTTCAAACAACGGCCCGCGCACCACAGTCGCGCTGATGGAAGCAGCGCGGAATGCCGACGCGACGGTGGCTTCTCTGTCCGTCCAGAGCACCACGCTGGATGATGTCTTTGTGCATTACACCGGCCACCTGTTGCGCGACGCGTTGCAATCTCCGAGCGCGGCTGAAAGCCCCTACATGATGAAGCGCAGCTAAAACCATGCATCGAGTTTGGGCCATCATTGAACGCGATTTGCGCCGCTTCCGGCGCAGCCCGGTTCTCATTATAGTTTCCATCATCATGCCCCTGGTGCAGCTCGTTGTGCTTGGCTACGCGTTCGGTGGAAAGGTCAAAAATCTCCAGATCGGGGTCGTGGATCAGGACCACGGCGTGCCGGCAGTGAAGCTGAAAGAGATGTTTCAGGCCGTGGCCGCCAATGCCCGCACTTTCGACACGATCGCCTATACTGATATGGCCGCCGCCCAGCACGATTTGCGCAACGGAAAAATCAACGGCGTGCTGAACATTCCACCGCAATTCTCGCGCAAGGTTCTCGCCGGCTCGAATCCGCGTATTGCGCTTATCGAAGACAATACTGATCAGTTCTCCTCCTCAGCGCTCTCCGGCGTCCTGACCGGAATGTTGCCGTCCTATAATTCTCCGGCCGTCGCGCCCCGCATCACCACCGGCGCAACGCTGGACGTGGTTGAGGTCTACCCGTACGTGCCGTATATCCAGTATTTGCTCCCGGGCACCATCGTGCTCGCCATTTTCGTTTCCGCGATGATCGGCGGCGGAATCATCTTCATTGACGATAAGGCGCGCGGGTTGCACGAGGGCTATCTCGTGACACCGATTCGTAAATTTGAGCTGATTCTTGGGTTCACGCTTTCCGGCGCGGCCAAAGCCATCATTGCCGGCATTGTTTTGATTACCGCCGGCTCGTTGATCGCAGGGATTCCCGACCCATTTAATTTCCCGCGCCTGGTGCGAATGCTTCTGCTGGTCGTCGCGACCGCCCTGGCACTCATCAGCATGATGTTCCTGATCATGGTGCGGGTGAGCGATCCGCTGGTGCCCCGCGCCATTTTTGGAATGTTGAACACCGTATTGTTCTTTCCCAGCGGTGCCGTGTATCCGACCGAGGCATTCCCCGCATGGATGAAAGCCATCACAGTCATTGATCCATTTACTTATGCCGTGCACGGTTTCAAGGATCTGGTATTGAAAAACACGGGGCTTATAGCGATCGCGCCTGATCTCGTGTTCCTCTTTGGCTTCACCCTGCTGGCGATGAGCGCGGCCACCCTGCTCTTTCGGCGGACACTCTGAGCAACGTTTGTGTTTGATAACTGTTATCGCGACAGGATTCTCGGTCCTTGGGACGAAGATTTGGACTGATTGCCAAAAGTAATTTCCGAAATGGTGGCGATTCCCTGCGGGGAATCGAGGCAAACCCGCAGGTTTGCCCCACCATTTCGGAAATTACTTTTGGCAATCACTATAGAACGATTTTACGACCTGCATCTGACGGATTAACCGACCAAATATGCGCCGTGTGGAATTTGCAATTATAGCGCACCGATCGATAAAATTATTGAATGGGAGAAAATCCCTCCACGATCTAAATCGAAGCCAACAGACTATTGTCATTCCGCCAGCATCTTGCGCCATTTGTTTTGGCCGTTGCCGATGATGCTGCCGGGCAATGATGAAAAGTAGTCGTAGCCCAATTTGTTCCGGGCCGCCATTTCGGTGAAGGAATTGTAAATGACACCGTCGCGACCGGGAAATTCCGGCTGATTGTTGGTCAGGTTGTAAAATCGCGCCCAACGAACCTCGTTACCCGCCGGGCTGGGTGCGAAATATTGTTTGCCGCCGGCATCGGTTTTTGTTTCGCCTTTGATTTTTGCAGCTTCGAACCAGCGCAGTCCGCTTTCGATGCTGGTCACCATTTCCGGAGTGGGATTCGTGACGGACATCAGGAAAAGCAAGACGTGTGCGCTTTCCACGCCGCTCAATGAGGCGGGCTCCATCTTGCGGGCGGCAGAAGGTTGCAATGTGATGGGGTCGAACTGCGCGCACCACACGGTGCGATTGGTGCCCTGGCGAATCTGGGATTGGAGCACGCACTGAATGCCTCGCGCCAAAGCGGCGGCGGCCTGCGCGCGCTGTGAATCATCGAGAAAACCAAAGTCCGGCTCCTTGCGCGCGACGGCTTGCAACAGTTCCAGGACGTGGGTCATGGCATCGTCGTTAAAGGTGACGTCATCGTGGTAGCCTCCTTCCAGGGGATACACCTGCGGCCAGCCGCCATTGGGAAATTGCGCCGCCAAAATAAAATTCAGCCCTTTCATGACGCCGGTTTTGCAGTCCTCACGTTTGGTGGCATTCCAAACTGCGGCGAGGAATTGCATTTCTTCGGTGGTCGAGCGGTTGTCAAACGTCGCCAGATAATGTGGCGCATGCCCCGGTTCGTATTGTGAACTGAATTGCATCCCGGGCTGGCGCGGGCCTTTGCCGAATCCGGTATGCTTTGACCAACCGCCGGAGGGCGCCTGATATGAAAGGATCACATCGGCCAATCGTTTTGCCTCATCTTGTCCGAACCAGTTTTTGTCCACTTTGGCGGGCAACTTAAAATCGCCGCCACTCGGCGCCGGCAGGGCATTGGTCCGTTTCAGGGAAGTCACTTCGGCCTGGAGAACGGCCTCATCCGCCAGAGCGTTTGAATGGGAACGCTCCCAATAAACGCTCCATGCTTTTTGTTCCGCCGTCGGCAGTTGGCGGATGCGTTCGCTCGTGACGGGAGCCGCAGGAATGGAAGCCAAACTGGCGAGGCTCACGACGCCGATCAAAAGAGCTTTGCCGCAACTTTTCATAGAGAATAACAACTGCCGCGACTCGTTACTGGTTCCTGACCGCATTGTGGAATGTTTCCTCGCAGAAGATAACTCAACAGTTGTCTTTTAGTTGATCGATTCGGTAGAGGTCCAGTGTGCCCTTGCCTTTAATATCCACATTCCCCTGGCGGACGCCCTGACAATGCGCGGCCAGCAATTGCCATGTGTCCACCGTCACGCAGATCGATCCCGGCAACGCGGCTTGCTCCATGCGCGCGGCGGTGTTCACGGTATCGCCCCAGATGTCGTATTGATATTTGCGGCGCCCCACGACGCCAGCCATCACGGGGCCGGCGTGAACACCCACGCGGACCTTCCAGTAGGGCGGCAATTCCTTCGCTTTGGCGATCATCGCGAGGCCGCAACGAATGCCATCGAGCGCCGGATTGGTCGCGGGCGCGAGCAATCCCGCCGTGGCCATGAAGGAATCGCCAATGGTTTTGATTTTCTCGAGGCCGCATTCCAGGCAGATGTGTTCGAAGGCTTCCACCAGGGATTGCAGATGCGTGAGAACTTCATGCGGCGCGTGTTTGTCACACCAGGCGGTGAAGGAAACAATATCGCAGAATAACACCGCCACATTTTCGAACCGGCGCGGTTTGACTGCTTCCGTGGTTTTCAATTCATGCGCCACGTCGTGCGGGAGAATAATGTGAAGGAGATCGTCGCTGCGTTTTTTCTCTTCCTGGATCTGGCGCAAATGCGAGATTTCGCGATCGCGCAATCGCTTCTTTTCCAGCGACGCGCCAATGCGCGCCTGCAACAAAATGGGGTCGAATGGTTTCGGCAGATAATCCTCCGCGCCCATTTCGATGCACCGCGCCACCTTCTCTGTCTCGTCCGAGGCGGAAAGGACGATGACGGGAATATCGCTGAGCGCGGGATCCGCCTTCAGGCGTTCGAGCACTTGATAACCGTTCAGTTCCGGCATTTGAATGTCCAGCAAGAGCAGATCGAAGCGCGCGCTTTTGAGTTTTTCCAGCGCGGCGTGGCCATTTTCGGCAGTGACGGTCTCAAAGCCGAGTCGTTGGAGGCGGCGCGCGAGCATCGTGCGATTGCCCTCGTCATCATCGACGATGAGAATGGAACCGCCTGCTTCGCCGGCGAGAGCGTGCCCTTTCATGCGGGTCGATGCCGTGGGCGCGTTTTCATCCCGGCGGAGAAAGGTGGCGGAAGTTGTAGCCGCCGAATTTCCCGCAATTCCCAGCCCCGCGGCCGGGTCGCCGAAATTTTCCATCACCAAATGCAAAAGCTTGCGCGCGGCTTCGAGAATTTTTCCCGCGTCCTCCGCGAAAGTGTCCGCGCCCTGTTCGGTGGCCTCCTCCTGCAGCATTTCGGCGTAGCCAATGATCTGGTTCAAAGGAGTGCGGATTTCATGATGAATCAGCGCGGGGTTGGCTTTGTAGGCGGCGGATTTAATCGGATCAAACAGATCGTTGATGACCACCAGCAGGCGGCGGCCCGCGAGATGAATGCGCTCCAGGTCGGCGAGGAGTTGGGGCCGGTCGGTGCTGGTGGATTCTTCCAGCAGCATTTCGCAATAACCGATGATGTGATTCAGCGGGGTGCGAAGGTCGTGTTTGAGATTGCCCATTTCGGGATCAATAAATGGGTGCGCGGCGGCTAAGCCGGAGGCGTGCGGTTGAGCAGCGTCTCCATTTTTTCCAGCAGGCGCGGGAGTTCGATCGGCTTGGTATCGTAATCGTCGCAACCGGCTTCGAGCGACTTCTCGCGATCGCCGGCCATGGCGTGCGCAGTGAGGGCGATGACGGGAATTTTCCGCGTTTCATCGGCGGCTTTGATGCGGCGGGTCGCTTCCCAGCCGTCAAAAATCGGCAGGCTCATATCCATGAGAATCAGCGCCGGCGATTCGGAAGCGGCCATGGCGACGGCCTGCTGGCCATCGGTGGCCATGACAATTTCATAACCCTTGCGCTGCAACCGCCGCGAGAGCATGTCCCGGTTCATTTCGTTGTCTTCGACGAGCAAAATTTTCGGCATAACTTTCTCACATCCTAGATCTGGACTTCGGTATCGGCGGTCTGGACGCGCGACACGCATTCCCTGACAATTTCGCGCAACTCCGTCAGCAATGCTTCCAGGCTGAAATCGCCCTTCTGCAGCACTTTCTGAACGTGGCCCTGCAACAACACGCGGTCTTCCTTAGTCAACGTCTTGGCGGTGATGACCACGATGGGGATGGCGCGCCAGTTTTTGTGTTTGCGCAATTCGGCCACGAATTCGAATCCATCCATCCGCGGCATCATCAAATCCAACAGAATCAAATCCGGCGTGTTCGCGGCCATGGCATCCAAAGCGGCCCGGCCGTCTTCGGCGGTGAACACCACCCAATCCTGGCGGTCCAGCGTGCGCACGAGCATTTCGCGAACTGCCGGATCATCGTCCACGACGAGCACTTTGCCGGGCGAGCCGGGATGCGCGAGTTTATGAATCACAGCCGAAAGGCGGTCGCGGTCCACGGGCTTGGTCAGGTATTCCGTGGCGCCCAGCGCGTGGCCAAAATGTTTATCATCCACAATGGTGAGCATGATCACCGGGATGTCCGCGATGAGCGGCTCTTCCTTCAACTTGGTGAGCACCGCCCAGCCGTCCATGCCGGGCATCATGACGTCCAGCGTAATGACCTTGGGCCGGATATTTTTGGCAGCGTTGATGGCTTCCAACCCGTTGGCAGCGCATTCGACGTAAAAGCCTTCCTTGTTCAGGAAACGTTTGAGCAAATCCCGCGCGGAAGGATCGTCATCCACGACCAGCACGGTGTTGCCCTCCCGGGGCAACTTATCCGCGCCGAGCCGTTCCGTGTCGAGTTCCCGGGCAGGATCGCGGACTTCCGCCGGCAGGCGCAAAGTGAACGTGGAGCCGGTGCCCGGATCGCTGGCGACGGTGACATCTCCGCCCATCATCCGGCAAAAATGTCGTGTGATCGCGAGGCCCAGTCCGGTGCCGCCATATTTGCGCACGGTGGAGGAATCCGCCTGCGAAAATGCCTGGAACATTCGGCTTAATTGCTCACGGGAAATGCCAATGCCAGTGTCGGCAACCTGCAACACGATCCAGTCGCCCTCACTGCCGGACTCGCGCGCGGCGGTCAGCGTAATGGAACCATGCTCGGTGAACTTGCTGGCGTTGCTCAGGAGATTAAACAACGCCTGGCGCACCTTGGTGAGGTCGGCGCGCATGGCGCCCAATTCCGGCGACATCTGGACCACGAGCGCATTCGATTTTTTCTGCACCAACAGCCGCGTGGTCGCGACGACATCATTTAGCATCGTCTTGATGTCGAACGTTTCCAGGTAAAGCTCCATCTTGCCGGCCTCGATTTTGGAGATGTCGAGAATGTCATTGATGAGCGCCAGCAGATGTTTGCCCGCGCCGTGAATTTTCTCCAGGTCGGCCACGAACGGTTCGTTGCCGGCGTCCTGCGCTTCCTCTTGAAGCATTTCGCTATAGCCGATGATGGCGTTGAGCGGGGTGCGCAGTTCATGGCTCATGTTCGCCAAAAACTGGCTCTTGGCTTCCGTCGCGGCGAGCGCCTGCTGCTGGGAATGGCGAAGCTGCTCGTTGACTTCGCCCATGGTTTTCTCGTGTTTCTCCATCGCGCCGAGCATTTCGTTGAAGCGATCGATCAAAGATCCGATTTCATCGTCGCCCTGCTTCACCGCCCGGACGGAATAATTCTTCTGCTCGGAAACCACGCGCGTGGTTTCCGCGAGGGCCAGAATCGGGCCGGAAATAACGCGCTGCAGCCCGGTCGAAAGCACAAACGCCACCAGCATCGCTCCTAAAAGAATAACCACGCCAATCTGCACATAGCTCATGACAAGCGCGTGCAACTCCGACATGTCCGCCTCGACAAAAATCGTGCCCAACCGGGTCGTGCCGCGCTCGATGGGTTTGAAAATGATCAGATGTCCATTTTCATAACGCACGCCATCCGGGCCCCGCGCCGGCGGCTGCTGCATTTTGGCTCCGGCGTCGCGGGAGTATTTGCCCAGCACGGTGTCATCCTTTGTGTAAATCGCGGCGGCGAGGATGCTCGGTTTGTGTTCCAGCGGAGCCAGCGCTTTGGCGGCGGCCTCTCCGTCGTCGAAATCCAGCGAGGAAATGGCGCTTGCGCCGATGACATCCGCGAGCGATTGCAAATCGCGCTCCGTGCTGCGCCGGAATCCGCGCATGTCGTTAATCCCAAACAGCGCGACCGACATCAGCAACACCACGCCGCTCGTGAACATGGCCAGGAAGGTCAGCTTCGTTTTGAGGGAGGTCGAGCGAAGGTTGAACATGCAGCCAGCGCGGCAATTCAGGATTTGACGACCTTCGCCAGCTTGAGCAGTTCGGAACTGATATTCAGCCCGAGCCGCCGCGCCGCGTCAGGATTGATTTCAAATCGCACTTTGTTGTGCTCGGAAATAAAATTGATGATCCCGCCTTGTTGAGCAAAGCCGTCAATTTCACTCACGGTCAACACCCGTGAATCCTTGAGTTTTTCGAGCAGCCCGGGCAGACGGGCTTTTTCCGATGAATTGATGAACACGATCTGGCACTCGTCGAGCTCCTTGATATCCGTGATTTGTTTCAAAGCCACGGTCCGGCCTTTGACCTGTTTGCCGTTCAGGACTGCGAGCGCCGCGCCGAACGGGCTCTGGCCCACGATGCCGACGGTGATCGTGCCGCCCGGCGCCGGAAAAGCGTTTTCCGGCCAGTCGATGTAGTTGATGAAATTATAGAGATAGGCGGCTTTGATTTCGTATTCCCGTTGCATGGCGCTCTCGGCGCGCGCGGAGGCGGGACCGGCGAGCGCGGCGAAAAGCGCCAGTAGCAGGACGCCACAGGCGCGACGAAGCGGAGCGAGGTTCAAGAGAACCGCCCGCCGCTCCGGTTTGATTGCGTTTTCGTTAGAACGCATAACTCCATCGCAAGCTGATCATCCAGGCCGTGCCGAGTTGCGGCCCTTTCAAATCCTGGTAAATCGGCAGGCCACCTTCGATCGCCAGGCGATTGCCCTCCAGGATGCCATTGGGTTTATACAAATTGATTCCCAGCAGCGCATCGACACGGGAGCCGGCGCGCAAATTCGGGCGGCCTTCCGGAGTGGTATTTGCGGCGAGCGCCGGGTCCGCGCCGGTGATGTCATTCCACACTTTGCCATTAATGCGGAATGAGGGAGCGCACCAGGACGTGAAGGCATACGCCACCCAGGCGGAGCCGCCAAATTCATCGCCGAGACGGTAATCGTGGTCGTTGCGGCCCAATCGGACGGTTTCCAACGTTTGCGCGCCCCACGACCAATTCTCGGATTCGCCGAGGTAAGTGATTCCGGGCAGCAAATCGTAAGTTCCGGAGCCATGCTGCATCAGGTATTCGAGCTGCACCATCGGCATGGTGGAATTCCCGTCCTTATGATCCTTGGCGTCGATTGCTCCCGTGGGGAAACTCATGCCGGCATTGAGCACGATGCGATTGCCGCCCGTGCAACTGTTGCCATAGATCGTCCAGAGGGTCATCACGTCCACATCACCGAAGCCATCGGTGTGTTGGGTGAAGCGCGTGCCATCCGCTTTCAAATGGTCCATGGACATTTGCGTGTAAGGCGCCATGGCCATGAACGTGACGTAGTCCGAGGGCGCATACATCACGTCAAACATGTGCATGTCCATGTCCATGCTGGTGTGCACGGTGCCGAAGCCTTCCCCAAAAGCCTTCGCGGCAGAAATCTCATGAGTCCCTTCCAAAAGCCCGGCCATGTGCGTGTGAGTGTAGTCGTAGCCGAACATCACCTGGCCGGCGCAATGCGTATGAGCGCCGAGAACGTTCAGTTGAACCACGTTCAAATTGTAGAGTTCATCCAGACTCATGCCCGTGAGGTCCGACGCTTTCGAACTCCCCGACATGCCTGACATCCCGGGCATGTCTGCCATGTCCGGCATGGAATTGGTATCTGCCGCCAGGGCGGAAACCGAAACCGCCGCCCAGGCCGCAAGAACCATCAATGCTGGCGAACTGGTCCGGATATGGCGGGACAGGTTTTTAGAGTGGATCATGTTCGGCTTATTGCGTTCAGCAGCGTCGACACACGCAACCAACGATTCTTATCAGTGCGGCTGTGCGGGAATTAAACTCACAGCCGCCGTAGCTGGCAATCATTATTTGAGATGAACAGGGGAGAAGAATGTCCCCGGAACCCGCACGCTGGAAAGCCTGCGCCACCGAGTGTAGCGCGGACATTCTTGTCCGCGGGTTCGGGCGACTTTCCAGTCGCCCGACCTTCTCTCGTTTTAGAAACTCACTTCGATGCGTTTGCCGCTGAATTGGACTGGCTTCGGCTGCGAATTGGAGCCGACGGCTTCGGCGGTGAACGCGCGCACGCCGCCGGGCCATTTTTTCATGCGGGAGTCGGGCTCGATCGTGAGGCGGCGTTTGGCATCGTTCCATTGGAAGTGAATCCAAATCGTTTTGTTGTCCGAGCCGTTCAGATAACGCGGGCTTTCGCCGTCGTCGTCGTAAAGCGTGAATTCTCCGTCGGCGCCGGGGAAAATTTTCATCGCGGTTGGTCCCGCGACCGGTTCGGAAACGTATTGGCGCACCGGATCGACCGGAATAATGGCGCCGGCGCGAACGTAAATTGGCATGGTCGCAAGGTCCACCGGACGGTCGATCCATTGTTTGCCGGAAACTTTTTCATTGCTCCACCAGTCGAACCAACTTCCGGCCGGCAAATAAACGCGGCGCGACGTGGCGGCTTTTTCCGTAACCGGCGCAATGAGCAGATCGCGGCCCCAGAGATATTCGGAGCCGAGTTTCACGGCCTCGGGATCCTGCGGATAATGGAACCAGAGCGCGCGCATCAGTGGCAGGCCGGTGTCGCGGGCTTCGCGCGTGATGGTGTAGGTGTAGGGCATGAGTTGATAGCGCAGGTCGAGATATTTTTTGCAGACGGGCTCGACGGCGGCGTTGTGCAATTCGGATTCATCCGGCGCGGGACGCGATTCCACCGGCCCGGTCTCGCCGGTATCCCAGCCGAAGGGCGTGTGCAGATGCCAGGTGCGTCCGTGCGAGCGGAAGGACGGGCAGAACGCGGCGAATTCAAACCAGCGCGCGTAGAGTTCGCCGGTGAATTCGTGATTGGCGCTGGGATAAAAACCGCCGATGTCCGTGCCCCAAAACGGCGAGAGGCTGAGCGACGAGTTGATGCCGACCTTCACTTGTGAGGAAAAAGTTTGCCAGCTGGAATTGATATCGCCGGACCAAATCCAGCCGCCGAATTGCGCCATGCCGGGCGCGCCGTTGCGTTGGAGATTCCACGGGCGCTCGTCGGGCGTGGTGCTCAGCGGGCCTTCGTAATACATGCGATGGCGAGCAAGCCGGCTGGGTTCATCCAGCCAATCGCCTTCGTCCGGCCACCAGCCGTCCACGCCGTCGGCGACGAGTTCCTTGTGGCGATTCCAATAACTGCCGATGTCTTGTTTGTCGACGATTTCGCCGGGAGCGGGCGGGATGTTTCCGTGGAGCGTCGGATAATCGCGCTGCAACGGGACGACGTGGAGAATGACGTGGAGATGATTCGCGTGAAGATCGTGGATGACGGAAGCGGCGTCGCGAACGAAGACGTTCGTGTTGAATTGAAAGGAGTCGTGCCCGAAATTCCAGCCGGCGGGACAAAAGCCGGTGCCGAGATAAATCACGGTATCAACCGGGAGTTCGTCTTCGCGAAACTTCCGCGCTTCCTGCAAGATGTCCGCTTCTGTCGAAAGCGTGCGATGCGATTGCATGAAGCCGAGCGCCCATTTCGGCGGCAGGACAGGTGCGCCGGTGAGATGAACGTATTCCTTGAGCGCTTCCGCTGGTTCGCGCGCATCGATCACGAAAACATCGGCGACGCCGGGCGCGGCATTTTGCGGATTGAGGGAGCCGCGAGCTCCGCGCAGATCGAACGCTCCGCGGGGTGACGCTGTAAACATCCCCCACCCTTCAGTGCCGATCAGGAACGGCGAAAAGGCGCGCGCGCCAAGTTCCGCTAATTTATAGCGCTGGCCGTTGATGAGCGGAAAATTGAATCCACGACGGTCAAATTGATCGCCGCCTTCGCCCATGCCGAGAACCGGCGCGTCGGTGCGGAAGGAAATCGCATTGGTGCCCGCCTCCGGGTTGAACACGATTTCCTGAATGGGCGTATCATCGGATCGGTGCACCGAAATGGTGAGCGGCCGGGGTTGAATGGCAAGGCGAAGCGTTCCGACGCGGATTTTCTTTTCCGAAGCGAGGTCGTGCGAGTGAAAAATTTCCTTCGCGGAAAAGGACGCCAGCGTCCAGGGAGGCGTGAAATTCCCGCTATTGGTATGCGAATCGACCGGCTGCAACTCGATGCGGACGGTTTTATCACTGATCTCGCTGATCTTCAATTCGACAGGAACGCCGCCGAAGACAATCGGCGAATCCGCGCGCGCGTCGGGGAGGGATAATAAAATGGAGCAAACGGACAACAACGAAAGCGCGGAGATGTTTTTCATTTATAGAACAGAGATGGATTTATGAATCGGTTAAAATAAGAGCGGCTTGCCGACTGCAAGTCGGCGATACAGCAGGCTGCAAGCCTGCGCTACAAGATTCGCGACGTAAGCGGGCGAAACCATTCTGCCGGGTGAGTGCGGCAACCGTGCCGAAAGCAAAAAAGGGAATGAACGCTGGGATTTCCGTAACGCTCATTCCCCTGTGGCTCAATTCATCCGGGTTCAGCCGAGTTTCTTCTTGGCGTCATCCGGGAGTTCGATCTTGGTATTGCCGACGTCTTTGATTTCGGTGGTGTTGGTGCGTTCGACCGCCGTTTCTTCGCCTTGACGATCCACCTTGCCGGTGACTTTGGTTTCATACTTCACCAGCACGCCATCCTTCAGCCAGATTTTCAGCGTGCCTTTGGCATCTTTCGGCGCGGGGCGATTTGCGCCGCCGCCATTGCCACCGCGACCGCGGCCGCCAAACGTCAACAAGCCCTCCGCGCCTTCCTTCGTGAGATCGCCGCTGATGACATCGCCGTCTTTTTTGAGTTCACCCGCCTGGGAAATAAGATCCTGAAGCTCCGCGGACGGGGCTTTGAAATTCTGCATGCGGCGGGCCATGAAAGTATTCATATCGAACCCGCCATTGCCATCGCCAAGTTCCTCGGCGGTTTTCCAGCCTTCATCGGTTTTCACCACCACTTTCTTGCCCTTGGCGACGCCAATGCTGGTGTTGTCCTGGAAAGTGGAGGAGAGCCAGGTCGTATCCTTGTCGGCTTTGCCTTCGGTCGGACCGGGCGTGAACTGCGAATTCGGACCGAGGTCCATTGTCATTTTCCAACTGTAACTCGTGTCCGCCAATTTTTTTGCGGCGGCCGTCGCGTCATCTTTGGGACTGGAATCGGCAGCGAGGAGTGAGCCTGCCATGAGGAGCATTGCACCAAACAATAGGTTTTTTTTCATGCTGGTAGATATGGTTGACTGGTTTTTACCTTTTATAGGGATAGGGGTATTTGTGGGTTTAACTTATGCTTTACTGATGCGGTAGCAAGTGGAATCGTTAGCAAAGGATGCGGTCTACGTGTTGTTATTTGTATTCCGTCTGCTTCAAGAATTTCACGAGATATTTCTTCCAAAGCACAGCTTTGGTGTGGCTGCCGTGGCCGACGGTTTGATCCGTTTCTGGCAACACAATCGCCCGTCCGCGCTTCACGCGCTTGATCTCGCGTTCGAGAATTCCCTGGTCGGGCGGATTGATGAGGTCATCGGCTGAATTAATGGCGAGCAACGGAGCCGTGATTCGTTCCAACCCCGGCGCGGGGTCGTAATCGTGAGACGACTCGACGGCGTAGAGCACGTCATTGGCATCGTGATTGGTCGGAAAACTGGCGACGTAGGCGTTCAACACGGAATCCGCTTTTTCAAGCGTGGGCATGGCACGGGATTGAAGGGCGGGATTGCTGCCCATGAGGTAAAGCTCTTCCGCGGCGGTCTTCAGGCCATACGGTTGAGTTTGGTAATCGCCGTTTTGCCAATCGGGCGAGCCGCGGATGGAATCGATAACGACGCGACGCCAGATGCGGTTGCGACCGGAAATTTGCCCGGGCAAACTCGCCATCGGCATCAAGGCGTCCATGAAATCCGGATACTCCTCGCCCCAGAGCCAGGTGTGCATGCCACCCATCGAAGTGCCGAAAACGAGACGCAGGTGATTCACGCCCAGGCCGTCGACGAGGAGGCGGCGCTGGGCTTCGATCATGTCGAGATAACCGTAGCGGGGAAATTTCGCGTGCAAGCCGTCGCTCGGTTTGCTGGATTGGCCGTGGCCAATGCCGTCGGGAATGACGAGATAATAGCGGGAGACGTCGAACGGCTGACCCTTGGGGAAGAGTTCGCCGGCAAATTCGCTCCGCAGAAATTGCGCGCCGGTGCCGGTCGTGCCGTGGAGAATCAGGATCGCATTGCGCACTTTGCCGCTGGCGTCGCGTTGAGGCGTGCCGAAGGTAAGATAATGCATTCGCAGTTCCGGCAACGTTTCACCCGAACGAAAGTGAAAATCGTGAATGACAAAATCGCCCGCGACCGGCGGGGGAAAATTCGTGTCGGCGGCCAGCGCGCAATTCGCACCGAAAGCGAGTGCGACAATTAAGAGACTGATTTTATTTTTGGGCTTCACGGATGATCTCGATGGTGCTGGGTTGGCGCGTGACTTTCAATTGGGCGAGCAACGGATAATCCCAATTGCCGGTCCGCCCGAGCGCGACTTTATTTCCATTCTGCAAAACGGAGTAGGAGCCCGGCAAAGAAAGCCAAAGGCCGGTGTTGTGTGTGTCGCCGGTGCGATTTTCCAGGGTGAAAGAGATTTTGTTCAGCGATTTGTCGGCGATGATTTTTTGCTCCGCCGCAAAACCATCGCGGTCCAACTCGATTTTCAGACGCTCAGGTGAAGCTTTCCCATCGCTGAGGATCGCGTCGAAACGCTGGCGCAAGCCATCGCACGGAATGATCGCGAGATTATTTTTTTCCGAGGTGAGTTTGCCGCCATAAGCAATCCAATCGAAAATGGGATCGTGCGTAAGCACCGTGGCGGACATGCGCAACGCGCCGCAGAAGCCGAGATCGATTTCGCCGTCGTAATGCCACGGGCCACGCGGCTCCATCGCGCCGCCGGGATAGCTGGAGCCCATCCACGCGTTGCCAACTTTTGAGGAAGTGAATTGCCAGCCAGCCGCGCCGTCGTTTTCCTTCCCGGGAAACCACGCGCCGAAATTACTTTCCGGCGTTCCCGAATTGACGAGGCACCAGGAACTCAAATAGGAAGCGTAACCGAGTTGCAGCCAATCGGACGGGCGTTTGGAGAAATTTTCGGCGTAATCAAGAATTCCCCAACCGCCCATGGCCGCCATATAACTCAGGCCCGGGTCCGAGCCGAGTTGATAATAGCTCGTCTCCAGCCACCCGCGCACGCACAGGCCGGCGGCGAGTTGACGTTCCATGAACGCGCGGGAGTCTTCGCGTTTGACGTTGGGATGGGAGTAGGATTTTTGCAGCTTCACGTCATTCCAAAGATTCGTATCCGGCTGCATGTCGTGAGTCGCGCCGTATTTGGCGAAGGCGTAAGTCGATTCAAAAGCCGTGCGGTCGAAGGCGTATTCAGAGCGGAAGGGATATTTGTCGTCGTAGACGAAATATTTCACCTTCTTTTCCCATTCGGCGCGCAGCCAGGCCGCGCGGTCGGGAAAACCTTCGCGGTCTAGGGCGTCCGCGAGATTCAACACCACAAGTTCATTGTAGAGGCCCCATTTGTAGGTTTCGTAGTAGCTCGGATAAATTTCGTAGGGATAAACGAAAAACGCGTGGGCGGTTTGATAAGCGCGCTCGAGATAACCGGCGGCATCCAGATATTTCGACATCGTCGGATATTTTTTTGCGATCTCATACATGTGAAAATAAAGCATTACGATGTGGGGATAATCGTAGGAGCGAAAAACGTGTTCCTTTCCGAGATCGCGTGTCGCGGCGGAGTTCGTTTGCGACTGCGCAGTTTGCAGGCTGTTGCTGCCGCTGGCGAAGATTTCGGCGGAAGTGCCGTTGGGAAGTTTTTGACTGCCCAAAGCCCACGCGCGCCGGCGCGTGGGATCGCGATCCACATACCAATTCGGCGTGCCATAGACGCCATAGGAATACGGCGTTTCCTTGTCGGTGCGTTGGAGTTTTCCCCAGACGAAATGTTCAAGATAATATTCGAGCCCTTCGATTTCCTTCTGGTCCGGGAAGCTCACATTTTTCTCTGCGAGGTAGGGCGCCTTGGAGAGGCCGGGGTCGTCGCACGTGAGCGTGTAAACCATGCGCCCGACAAAAAGATCCGGATCATCGATCGTGCGAACAACTTTGTTCTTCATGTCGTACGGACCAAACACGCCGTCCCACCACTTGGAGGGATCGCGGATTTGTTGACGGTCAACAAGGAAGGCCGCGCGCTTCTTGATGAGTGTCTCGATAGGTTCGGTCACGAAATATTCGAGATACGTTTTGCGCCCACCGTCGTGGCGAATCGTCAGCATATTTTCGCCGAGCTTTTTGAATTCGACTTCGTAAAGTTGAATGTCGGATTGCGGGCCGGCGAGCTTCGTGATTTTGGTTTGCGCGGGAAATTCGGCGGCGATGGACTCGATTTTGGCCTTCGTGTGCAGGGAGAATTTTGCGGTGAGGTCTGTAGGGATAGTCATGCCCGGCACGGCGCGAATATCGAACAAGCCTTCCTGGAAAAGAATATCGCGCATTTCATCGTAGGATTTGGCCCAATGGAAACGAAAACCGTAGCTGGCCGTGGCATCCTTGCTGCCGGATGCGCCGAGTTTGAGCGAGGTATTGGGCTGGCGCCAGGTGCCACGTTTTTCCGCACCCGCGCTGTAACTGGAGTGAATAAAAACCTGCGCGCCGCCGCGACCACCGGCACCGCCGCCGAAATATTCCAGCTTGGTGCCGGGCTTGACCGTGACGATGAGGAACGGCGGTTCACCGGAGGCGCGGATGAAATAAAGGAACGAGCCGTTGTCGGAAATAAATTGGTGCCTCAGAAATCCGTGCTCGAAAATTTCAGTCGGGTTCTCGCCGCGCGGGCCGACGACGGGAATGTTGATGGAAAGATCACCTATTTCAACTGGTGTGTTGCTCGTGGATTCCAGATCGATGTTCCAATCCAAGGCGGCGCCATCCGTGGTGAAGGTTTGGGTGGTTCTGAGGCCCGTTTCCGGATTCGTGCCGGCGTAAATCACTTTCCCCTCCGCCGATACAGGGTCTTGCAGAGTTCCACCGGAGAGGTTTTGCCATTCGCCATCGCCGGCGCGAGCGCGCACGGCCAATCCGAGCCGCTGACTCAGAAGTTGCGCACCGAAAGGATCGTGGGTGCTGGCGAGGCCATTGATGCCGCGGTCATCATACGAAATGCGGAAATCGCCTTGCTCAATGTTGCCGGCATGAACCGCGCTCGCGGCGAGCAAACTACACAAAAACCAAATCTTTGCGGCGCGCGCGGAGCGACGCGCCCTACCAGTCATCGCAAGCGACAAGCTTTTTTCGTTATACGTTCTTATTCCACTTTCCATTGCAGCAAACCCGACGAAAATTTTTCCGGCATCTCGACATCCAAACGCAAGCCGTCCGTTTCAACAGCGTCGAACGTTGCGCGATTGTAATGATCCTTCTCGATGCCGTAACCGCTCGCGTGCGCGACGGGTTTCCATTCGCCGTTTTCGCGGTAAAGCACGCGCCAGGATTTCGGCGGACGGCACTCGCCAATGCCCGTGTCGTCGAACCAGTAGACCTCCACCGCGGAGACCTTCGCCGGTTTGGCCAAATCGTATTGCACCCATTGATTCGTGTTTTTGGCCGGCCACCAATCGAAATGTTTTTTGAGCCGGTCGGCGGAACTTTTCGGTTCATGCTGGTCGTTGACGACGTTCACGATGAATTGCCAATTCGTCCGCGTGGAACTGGCTTTGCTGGCGGAGGCGATGGTCGGCGACGGAATTTTTGCGACGCTGATGTTGGCGACGCCGCCGACGCGCGAACCGGCGGCGGCCTGGAATTTCACGGTGATGGTGTCCTTGCCTTTGAGCGCGGCGTTGGTGAGCGGATAATATTCGGCACGCGCGCCACCCGCGAGGCGCACGGTGGCGAGCTTTGCTTCGTTCGCAAAAATATCCACGGTGTCGTTGGGCCGGCGCCGCTCACCGCCGAATTCGATGTCCAATTCCTGCGCGGCATCGGGGGACGCTTTCAAGTCCCAGGAAAACCAACCGTTCGTATCCGCAACGCGAAAGGTTTGTCCATTGAACTGTTCCGTCCTGGCTTGATCACCCTTTAGTTGGTGAGCTTTTTCGCTTTGCTCGTCGCCGGCGGAAACGGAATCGACGGTCTGGGCGATAATGGAATCAGCCTGCACCGAAATCGCAGTTGCCGTAAGAATCAAAACGAGAAGTCTCATGTTTTTTCAGTTCGCACGGGCAAGATGCCCGTGCCACTAGCCATTAATTCATCGATTCTTCTGAATTGCGATCGGGTGGTTCCTTGCCTTGCAGGTTGTGCACGAAGTAATCGAGCGTGCGGCGTTGTGTCACCGGGCTGGCGGCGCCGTGGTTCGCGCCGGGAACCTCGAGGAAATCAAAATCCTTGTGCGCCTTGATGAGCGCATCGACGAAGCGCATGGTGGATTCCGGCGGGACGTTGTCGTCCATTTCGCCGACGATCAGGAATAATTTCCCGCGCAGCTTGGCGGCGTTGTCGATGTTGGAACATTTCGAATACCAATTGTCGGGGTCCTTGCTCCAGATTTTATCCGGCGGCATGTAGCCCATCCATTGCTCGTTCCAGGAGGCCTTGTCGAGGCGATTGTCGTGGCAACCGGAATTGGCGACGGCAACCTTGTAAAATTCCGGATGGAACAACACGGCGGCCGCGGCGTTCTGGCCGCCAGCCGAAGTTCCGAAAATGCCAACTTTATTGGCATCCATGTAAGGATATTTTGCAGCGGCGGCTTTGATCCAAGCGATGCGATCCGGGAAACCGGCGTCGGCGAGGTTGTGCCAGCAGACATCGTGAAACGCCTTGGAGCGGAAGGCCGTGCCCATGGCGTCGCATTGCACGAGGATGAATCCGGCGTCGGTCATGCCGCTGGAGCGGTTTGCGGCGCTGAAGGATTTCGGCACGTAAGCGCCTTGCGGGCCGTTGTAGATGCTTTCGAGAATGGGATATTTTTTGGAGGGATCGATATTTTTGGGGCGGCGAATGATGCCCCAAATATCCGTCTTGCCGTCGCGGCCTTTCGCCACGAACACCTCCGGCGCTTCCCAGCCGGTTTCCTTCAGCTCGGTGATGTCGGTTTCTTCCAGTTTGCAAACCAGCTTGCCGTCCGAGACGCGGCGCAATTCGTTCGCCGGCGGCATATCGACGCGGCCATAGGTATCGATAATATATTTGCGATCGGGCGAATATTGAATCGCGTGGTTGCCATTGCCATCGGTCAGCGCAACGAGGCCGGTGCCGTCGAAATTGATGCGGTAATATTGAATGAAATAAGGATCCTGGTCCGCGTTCATGCCGCCGGCACGGAACCAAACCTGGCGCGCATCTTCGTCAATCTTATCAATGCCACGAATCACCCACTCGCCTTTGGTGATTTGATTTTTGATTTTCCCCTCCTTGGTATCGACCAAATAGAGATGCCGCCAGCCGTCCATTTCGGAAACGTAAATCATTTCGTCGTCCGCGAGCCAATTGATCAGCGGAACGCCGAGGTCTTCCGTGTGCGCGGTCCAGATGAAGGTCTTGGTCTTTTCGTCGACGAGGTTGCGCGTGGAACCGTCGTCGCAACTCGCTTCAATCACCCGCAGGCGTTGATGGCCGCGATCTTCCTGTTGCCACGCGAAATGACGATTGTCGTGCATCCAATGAAGCTGCGGCGTTTCATACTCGTGCTCGAAGTGATCGACTTCGGGTTTGATTTGCTTGTGCGAGGCAATGTCGAAAATGTTGAGTTCGTAGTGGGGAAATTTATCGCCCGCCTGGCCGTAGGGCCGCTGGCGCATCACGGCGCGGCCGCCGCCCGCGGGAGACGATTGAACGAGATAAACCAAACCCGCATCGCCGGGCTCCACGCGCCAGGCGACCAGCGATCGAGAATCCGGGGACCATTCGATGCGGGAGTAAGAATTGGAATCAGCGCCATCCGTGCTCAACTGGGTCTCCTGCCCGTCCGCGGAGCGGATGAAGAGATTATGATCGCGGACGAACGCGGTGAATTTGCCGTCCGACGAGCGCATGTCGCGCGCACCGCCGCGCCGGCCAAATCCGCGCTGGGGCTGATTGGTCGATTGCGATTCCTGCGGCGACGGCGGTCCGGCATATTCATCGCCGGAAACTTCATCCGGGATTTGGATTTCCGGCACGGTGATGCTGGCATTTGAATTCGCCGTGACGGCAGTGCATTGGTAACTCGTCAAATCACAGCGCCAGGATTTGCCGAAAGCCTGGAACTGAATGCCGTTGCCTTTATCGAGAAATTCGATATCGCCGAACGGCAGCTTGTCCGCCGACACGGATTCGCCCGCCGCTTCGGCGAGCGCGGCGGCGAGCTTTTCGTGATCGAACGCGCGCTGGCGGCTGCCCTTTTCCGCGTCGACCAGAATGAATTCCTTCGTCCCGCCGCGCAGGTCGTTGCGATACCAGAATTGAGTATTGCCCGCGAGCCAATGCGGTGTGATGTGGGATTTGTAAACCCCGCGCTCGGGCACGCCGAATCCCGCGCCGCGGCGTTGTTGCGGCGAATCCAATTGGCCGGCGGCGGCTTCCTGTGCGCGGCTATGGACGTGAGTGGCGGCGACAATGACCGCGATGGCCGCAAGTTTCGCGACCGTTTGGCTGAAACATTTTTGCATAGTTGAAAATGATCCGGACAAATTTCAGTAATGGGTGTAGCGCCAATCAGGATGACCGTCGTAGGCGAAGGTTTCGTTGATCAAAGCGAAGAGATCGGGATCGTAGTCCTTCAGCAACTCGCGTGTGGTGATCGGATGCGGCGCGTCGGTAGGGGCGAATTGCTGGCCCACCGCGTTGAAATACGCGAGGACGCCCTGGGAAAAATATTCGGTGGGATCCTGGAGCGCCGGGGTGCTATGCCATTTTTTGTTGTTCATGGCGTTTTCGTAAAGCTGTTTCACTTTGTCGCCGAATTGAACATCGAGACGCTTCACGCGCAATTCGTATTGCTGCACGTCGCGGCCGCGACTATCCCAATTCGGGTCAACCGGGCGGTTGGCGCAGACCTGATAAAAAGCCCGGGAGAATAGGCGGATGACCTGGCTGGAACCGACGCCGTTGTCGTAGGGATTTCCCATCACGTTATCTTCAGAGACGACCAGCGTTTTTTTGTCGGGCGAATACTCGGCGAAATGTGCCAGGAGGTCGTAATTGGCGATGGTCTCATTTTTGAATTCCGGCAGGTCGGCGAGTTTTTCGTTGTGACCGAGCACGACCAATTTCGCGCCGTCATTGATCAACGCCTTCAGGATGTCATGGCGATAGGCGAACATTTTGCGAATGGTATCGTTCGCCTTCAGCATGGCTTCGTCGCTGGCGCCGCGGCCGACGACCGGAAACTCGCGCGCCCAAGTAAATTTCGTGTAATATGGATCGATTTTGAATCGCGCCGGCGGAGATATGATGTTAGGGAGCTTCTGCAGCCATTGATAACGGAAGTCCTGGTCCGGGCGGAGCTTGAAGGTGGTGCGAATGAGTTCGTAGCCGACCGGATCGTACACCTTGAGCTGCTCACGATTGCCGATGGGACCGTGGTTCCAATTGTTTTGCCGGTTGTTATCAAAATAGGACTGGCAGATTTCGGCCCAATACTCGGCCTGGTTTGAGCCGGCATAGGAAAATCTCCAAAGACCGTTGGTGACCGCGTGTTGATACGTGGCGTGCAAACGCGCGCGCCAGGTGGGATCGATCCGGGTCAAAGCGGAATCCACCGTGTGGCAAAATTCATGAACGCCGATGCTTTCATCGTCGTAGCGATCGATCGGCAATGAGAGCAGGTTTTCTTCGCCGAAACTGGTCACATTAAAGCCGCCGGTGCCGCGCACGCGCTCGTTTTGGTATTCGGGGTTGCGGGTGTTGCGATACTCGGGCATGTCGGTGTAAACCTGATCCTTGCCGATGATGATCAGCCGGGTGCCGTTGCTGGCCATGCATTGAATAATGTCCGGCCGGCCCGCCAGCAGGTGAGTCACAATAAAATAGGTGCGTTGCAACGCGCGGTCGTCCACCTGGGCGGCGGCGACCACCGGCACTCCCTGGAGGTCGATGTATTTCTTATAGAATTTGCGGGCCACCTCGCGGTCGGCATCGCGATAAGTTTGAAAGAAGGATTCCGGCGGCGCGATGACGGGCGGAGCGTCACTGTTGGCCATTGCGGATGTTTTAGTCCCCGCCGACGGCGTGTGACAGCCGGCTACGGAGGCGATGAGGGTGGCAGCGACAGAATATTTGGCGAGGTGGTTCCAGAATCGACCTGGTGGTTTTTGCATAGGAAATTCGCGTTGAGTAAAGGACATATAAAAAATGCCGACCATGCTCGAAACGCACCGGGAGCTATCCGATATCATCTTCAAGTGCGGTGGAGGGTCTGGACCCCATTGAAGAAACCATTGCTTCTACGACCATTCCTTGAGTCCTGGGAAATGCGCGCGCACGCGCAGAAATCCATGGGGATGGTATTTTGAAGGGATTGAAGTGCAGACGCCACGTTCTAAATTGATCCTGATTGTCGAGGATTATGAAGATGACGCAAAGTTGTTGCAGGTGCTCCTGACAAATTGCGGCCTCGCTAATCCCATCCGCATTGCTTTGAGCGCGGAAGAAACGATGAATTATCTCGCGGGCGGCCAGCCGTTCGCCGACCGCTCCCTGTATCCGCTTCCAGCCATTGTTTTCGTGGATCTAAAACTTCCCGGCATCAGCGGATTTGATCTGCTCCGCTGGATGAAAGGGAATCCGGAATTGAAACACACGTTTGTCGTCGTGTTAAGCGCGACGGGGGACCTGACGTCCGTGCAGGCGGCGTACGCGCTGGGCGCGAACAGTTTTTTGATCAAACCCTGCCGCGCGGCGGATTTGGAAAACCTGGTCATTTGTTACCCCACTTTTTGGGAACGAGCCGTTCCCCCCGCGCTGTTGCCACCGCCGGGGGACAAGCCCTCGGCGGGGTGAACACCCTATGGGTTGAGGGGTTACGCTTTGGTTGAATAGGCTCAGAAGTCTAGTTATGAACTGGGGACTGTTTGAGTCGTTTTGCGAAATGCTGGAGAGCATACCGACGAAAGCCGTGTTACGGGCCGTGGAAGCCGAACGCAGAATGGTGGAGGCTGACCTCGAGCACAAACGCACGGAGCGGGATCCTTATGTCATTTCCGTCCTTAGCTTCTGCAATTTTCTCACGCTGGCAGTTTGCGGAGTTTACGCTTCGATGGCAGCTTTACCCGTCGAACATCGTGTGTTTTATGGGCAAGTCGTACAACGGTTGGTGGAGGCTGGAGAACTTCCGCTGGAATCCTCCGAACATTTCAACAGCAGCTTTGCTCCCGCTCTCAGTTTTAAGATCAGCGCCTCCAGGGGATTCATGGTCAACGACGAACAACTCGCAAACAATTGACTGAAAACAAGGGAATGAAACGTGCAGCCGGTTGGAGAGGAGACAACGGGCGGCAAACAAACTGACATATGTTTAGCCACCTAAATGTTCTGATAGTTGACGATTCCGAGGACGACGCGATTCTTATCGTCCGGGCCTTGGAAAAGGAAGGCCTGGACCTTTCCGTCAAGCGGGTCGACAACGGCCCGGACCTGGAAGCCGCGCTGGAAGACGGTTCGTGGGATTTCATCCTGAGCGATTACTCCATGCCGGCCTTCGACGCCTTCAAGGCGCTCGCCATCTGCCAGAGCAAAATCTTCGACGCGCCCTTCATTGTCGTGTCGGGACGAATTGGCGAAGAAGTCGCGGTCGAAATGATGCGGTCCGGCGCATCGGATTACGTGATGAAGGATGACCTGGCCCGGCTCGCGCCGGCGGTGACCCGTGAGTTGCGCGCGGCGCGCGATCGGAAAATCCGCCGCCAGGCGCAATTGGCCATGGCGCATCTGGCGTCCATTGTCGAAACCTGCGATGACGCAATCATCAGCCAGACATTGGGCGGCACGGTCTTGAGTTGGAATTCCGGCGCGGAACGGATGTTCGGCTACAGCGCCCATGAAATGGTGGGGGAATCAATCGAAACGCTGGTTCCGCCGGAACACCAGGAGGAGACCTCCGCGATTCGCGATGTGATTGAACGCGGCCGGCGCGTCGAGCGGATCGAGACGCTCCGGTTGCGTCGCGACGGGACGGCCATTGATGTTTCCATCACGGTTTCGCCCATCAAGAACACGGATGGAGACATCCAGGGCGCATCGATCGTGTTGCGCGATGTCACGGAACGCAAGCGGCAGGAGAAGGAGCGCCTGCGCTTGATTGATGAATTAAAAGAAGCGCTGCGGCGGGTGAAAACGCTGAACGGCCTGTTGCCGATCTGCGCGTCGTGCAAAAAGATCCGCAACGACGGCGGATACTGGGAACAGGTGGAGACCTACATCCGCAGCCGCTCGAACGCGGAATTCACGCACGGCATCTGCCCGGATTGCGTCCGGCGACTGTACCCGGAATACAAATCGATTCTCGGCCCGGACGAAACGCATCAGCCGGAAGAAATGCGGCGCCAGGAATAGGAGTAGGATAAATCCCTATTCAAAACCGGGCACCAAACGATGAAGGTTGGCTACGATGAAAACCAGACGAGGTCCAACACCTATTTCAATGCAAAACGCGGTGAAACTGCGCAGCGCGGAGTTGTGGCTGCAACTCGGCCAGCCGATGGAGGCTCTCTCGGAATTGCGCGAAGTGCCGCTGCGCGTTCGGAGACATCCCCAGGCCGCGCCCGTGTGCCGGTCCGTCTACACCGCGGTTCTTTCCTGATAGGTTCTATTGCGGGAATTAAATGTTCCCGCCCTGCCGCGATCAGATTCGGATTTCATCCGTGCCAATGCGGCGGATGGAAAACATTCGAACGCCGGCCGCGTTGGGACAAATCATTTGCTCGGCTCGGGTGCGCCCACGGTGTTCAACACCGGTGAATTCCGAATCACGATGTTTTTCACGCCATCCATTTTCGCCGCCGCCACGCCCTCGCCTAATTGCGCTTTGAAATTGTCCACTTCCAGGCCATCGATGTCCGAACAAACCATCGCGGGACGTTGGTCCGCTTTTTCCGTGCTCAGAGTGATGTTCGCCAGTTCCAGGCCCTTGACGTGGCGGGCGAAAACGCCGTAGCCAGGCATCACCGTCAGGTCGCCGCGGGGTTCGGGATAATTGGTGTCCAATTCGGGCACCGTCTTGTTGGCTTGCTCTAGCGTTCCCCCGCCCTTGCAAACCAGCCGGATATTTTCCAAACGCAAACCTTCGATCGGCTGTTCGGCCAGGCCCATGATTTGAATGCCGCTGTTCGCGGAAACGCCGTCCGCGGTAACATTAGAGATCAACACATTCCGCATCCGGCTTGGCTGTTTCACGTCCGGGCCGCGGTTGCGTTTGCCCGTCGTGACGTAAATCGCATACGACGGGACATCCATCATGGTGATGTTATGGATGTTGATGTTTTCCAAAACGCCGCCGTCCACTTCTTCGAGAGCGAGCCCGCGGCACGAGCGAAAAACAATGTTTGCGACGGTGCAGTTGCGGAAACCGCCGTTGGCTTCCGTGCCGAATTTCAAGCGTCCATTGCCGTTGCCATTCGGTTTCGGTTTCATCGTGCCGTCGAGCAGCGTGCCCACTGCAAAGCCGGAGACCATGCAATTCACGATGGTCATGTTTTCGGTGATGACATTGCGGCCGAGGGCAAACGAGCTTTTCGGGCACAGCGCGTCGTCGTTGGGCGAGTTGATGCGGCAATTGGAAACCATCACGTTGCGGCAGCAATCGATGTCGATGCCGTCGCGATTGGTGTCCATGGTGACATTGTCGACGGTGAGGTTATCGACGCCGGTGGTGATGATGGCGAAATGGCCGCCGCGAAGAATCGTAAAATCGCGCAGCACCACGTTGCGGCATAACTTGAGCGCGATGGCTTTATTGCCGAGGCGAGCCAGCTTCACGTTGGCGTTGGTATTGACCTGATCGGGATGCTGCCAGTTGCGGTAACCATCGGCCGCGTCCTGGTTGCCATCTCCCGTTGCCAGAGCGGTTCCATCGATCAGGCCGAAGCCCGTGATGAAAACATTCGTCAAACCTTCTCCATAAATCAGGCTGTTGCGGAAATAAGTGTGGCCGCCGTCCTGGTAGGCAATGCCTTCCCAATGCTCCGGTTCATCGTAGGCGTTCATGTTTTGCGGCGCCGCCTTGATCGTCGCGCCGGTATCAATCAGGAGGTGAATGTTGCTCAGCAGATGAATTGTGCCGCTGAGATACGTGCCGGCGGGAAGGTAAACCGTGCCGCCGCCCGCATCGGCTGCGGCCTGGATGGCTTTGTCGATGGCCGGACTGTCCAGGTTATTGCCGTCGCCGGCCGCGCCGTAATTCCGGACGTTGAAATAAGATTTATCGTTGCTGTCCGCCGCGAACGATTGGAAAAAAATCGTTTGCGAAAGAACGAGCGTCGCAATCAGTAGGGATGAGTATGCGAAGGGGCGTTTCATAATGTTGGGTTTGGAATGGATCAATGCCTGCGGGATTCAACCACGCGAAGTTGCATTTGTCACATTCGTTTGTTCACCGTCAGACGGCCTCAGGTCGCAATGAGGTTACAGGGCAAAGATTGAAGCCGCGGCGCTCCTTGGGGTAAATGCCCCCTTTCGCTCCGGCAAGTGTCTGACAATTTCTTATCATGGTAGGACAACCAAGCCTGGGGCAGGAGAAGTCTGCCCAAAAAACGCCGGCACTCGGCCACAATTTATCTAAGCGCAGAATTCCCGTCGGAGCGGAACTGACGCCGGACGGCGTGCATTTTCGCGTCTGGGCGCCAGCTTCCAAACACGCCGCCGTGCAACTCATCTCGCGCGGAGCAGCAAAGGAGATCACGCTGGAACCGGAAGCGGACGGTTATTTCTCCGGGTTCGTTCCCGAAGCGCGCGCCGGGATGCTTTACAAATTTCAACTGGATTCCGGGGCTTTTCCCGATCCGGCATCGCGCTATCAGCCGGAAGGTCCGCATGGGCCGTCGCAAATCATCGATCCCGACTCGTTTCGCTGGACGGACAACGCCTGGCGCGGCGTCAGGCGCGAAGGCCAGGTCGTTTATGAAATGCATATCGGCACGTTCACTGCGAAGGGCTCGTGGACATCCGCGATGGAACAACTGCCGGAACTCGCGCGCCTCGGCGTGACGGTGCTCGAAGTGATGCCGGTCGCGGATTTTCCCGGGCTCTTCGGGTGGGGCTACGATGGCGTGGATCTTTTTGCTCCGACGCGACTCTACGGAACGCCGGATGAATTTCGCGCGTTCGTGGACCGCGCGCATGGGCTCGGGCTCGGCGTGATTCTCGACGTGGTTTACAATCACATCGGGCCGGATGGGAATTATCTGAAACAATTTTCACCCGATTATTTCAGCAGCCGCTACAAAAATGAATGGGGCGAGGCGCTTAATTTCGACGGCGCGAACTCTGCGCCCGTCCGCGAATTTTTTATTGCGAACGCCGGCTACTGGGTCGACGAATTTCACCTCGATGGCCTGAGGCTGGACGCCACGCAGCAGATTTTCGACAGCTCCGACGAACATATGCTGGCAGCGATCACCCGCCGCGTTCGCGCCGTCGCGAATGGGCGCTCCACGTATCTCGTCGCGGAGAACGAGGCGCAACACTCCAAACTGGCGCGTCCGCTGGACGAAGGCGGCTACGGCCTCGATGCGTTGTGGAACGATGATTACCATCACAGCGCCCGGGTCGCGATGACCGGGCGCAATGAAGCTTATTATTCCGATCATGCCGGCCATCCGCAGGAACTGATTTCCGCGATGAAACGCGGATATCTGTTCCAGGGGCAGTGGTATCGCTGGCAGCAACAACGGCGTGGCACACCCACGACCGGATTGCATCCGTCGAGCTTCGTGAATTGCATTCAAAATCATGACCAGATCGCCAACTCTCTGCGCGGTGTGCGACTGCATCAATTGACCAGTCCGGGGCGCCTCAAAGCGATCACGGCGCTGACCCTGCTGGGCCCGGGCACGCCGATGCTATTTCAAGGCGAGGAATTCGCCGCCTCCGCGCCGTTTCTTTATTTTGCGGATCACCATCCCGACCTGGCCAAACTGGTCGCGGTCGGACGCCGAAAATTTTTGGAACAATTTCCAAGTGTTGCCTGTTCCGAATCGGCGCAGTGCTTCGATAATCCGGAATCCAAGGCGACCTTCGAAAAATGCAAACTCGATTTCAGCGAACGTGAACGGCACGCCGGCCATTACGCATTGCATGGCGATTTGTTGAAATTGCGGCGCGAAGATCCCGTGTTCCACAACCCGCAACCCGGCGGTGTCGATGGCGCGGTACTCGGCGCCGAGGCGTTGGTGCTGCGATTTTTCGGGGAGGGCGGCGATGATCGATTGCTGCTGGTGAATCTCGGCCCCGACCTGCATTTGGCCACGCTGCCTGAGCCGTTGCTCGCGCCGATTGAAGGCACCGGTTGGAAGCTGATTTGGTCCAGTGAGGATCCGCGGTACGGAGGTTTTGGCACGCCGCCGATGGGTGATAATGATTGGCGAATTCCTGCACATGCGGCGCTGGTTCTCGCCACCGACAAAAATGTTCGCACGAAAAGGAGCGCCTGATGGAAAAATTGATTCGCCGGATCGATATGCGGGATTTGACGAGCGAGGAAGCGCGCAATCGTCTCACCCAGGAATGGCTCGTGACCAACGGGCTCGGCGGCTACGCGTCGGGAACCCTCTCGGGAGCCGTGAGCTGGCGGTATCACGGCTTGTTGATCGCCGCCCTGCCCTCGCCGCTCGGGCGCGTCGTCATGCTCAATCATCTGGCGGAATCGCTCCGATTGCCTGACGGACGCTTGCTGGAATTTTGCGGACAGGAAGCCAATCCGCGCGATCGCATGATGTCCTGCGGGCAATTCCTCGTCGAATTCCGGCTCGAAAACCAGATGCCCATCTGGCGTTATGAAATGGAGAACATTGCGTTGGAGAAAACTCTCGTTTTGCTCCACGGGCAAAACACCGTTCACATCACATATCGGCTGTTGTCCGGTCCGGAATCGCTGCAATTGGAATTGCGTCCGTCGATGCATTTTCGCCGGCACGAGCATTCCGTGAGCGAACCCATCACGAACGAATATTTGTTCAGCGCCGAAGCGAGCCATTATGAAGTGAGCGCCGGCGAGGACATGCCGCCGCTGCGCATGAATTTGCGCGGAGATCGCCACACGTTCACGCATGACGGCGGAACGCGGCGGGAAATTTATTACCAGAAAGACGCCGACCGGGGATACGAGTCGCGCGGAATTCTTTGGAGCCCGGGTTATTTCACGGTCCACTTGAATTCCGGCAAGGATGCCACCCTCATCGCGTCGGCGGAATCGTGGAGCACACTGCATGCGCTGAGCCCGGCGGAAGCGATCGATTTCTATCAACAACGCCGCGCGCGGTTAATCCGGACGGCGGATGCCCGGGCCCACGCTTCGCCAGGGGCGGATCTCGTGCTCGCGGCGGATCAATTCATCATCAACCCGGTCGGGCGCGTGCAGGACTCAGCCCGCGCGCACGCGGCCGGCGATGAAATCCGCACCGTGATTGCCGGCTATCATTGGTTCACGGACTGGGGCCGCGACACGATGATCAGTCTGGAAGGGCTCACGCTCATTACCCGACGCTATGTGGAGGCGGGTTGGATTTTGCGGACCTTTGCGCATTACATCCGCTACGGGTTGATTCCGAATTTATTTCCGGAAGGCGAAAACCAGGGGCTCTATCACACGGCTGATGCGACCTTGTGGTTCTTTCACGCGCTCGAACGTTATCTCGCCTACACGAATGATCTGGACACGTTGCGGCACATCCTGCCGAAGCTGGTAGACGTAGTGGAACATCATTTGCACGGCACGCGTTTTGGCATCATGGTCGATCCGAGCGACGGGCTGCTGCGCCAGGGCGCGGAGGGCTATCAACTCACGTGGATGGATGCCAAGGTGGATAACTGGGTGGTCACGCCGCGCCGCGGAAAGGCCGTTGAAATCAATGGGCTTTGGTATAACGCGCTGTGCCTGTTGATCGATTGGCTGCGCGCGGAAAAGAAGGATGACGTCGCGGACAAGTATCAGAACCACGCCGAGCGCGCGAAAAAATCTTTTAACGAGCGGTTCTGGTACGCGGACGAAAAATATCTCTACGATGTCGTGGATGGCGAAAACGGAAATGATTGGGCGTGCCGTCCGAATCAATTGCTCGCGTTTTCGTTGAAGCATCCCGTGCTCGAAGAACGCCATTGGAAACCGGTGCTCGAAACGGTGCGGGAAAAATTGCTGACGCCGCTGGGGTTGCGCTCGCTGAGCCGCGATCATGCGGATTACAAACCGAAGTATTTCGGCGATCTCCGTGCGCGCGACGCTTCTTATCATCAAGGCACCGTTTGGGCCTGGTTGATCGGCCCGTTCATCGATGCCTGGCTGAAAGTGCATCCCAAGGATCACGCGAAGGCGCGAAAATTTCTGGCCGGTTTCGAGCCGCATTTGAATGAAGGTTGCGTGGGTTCGATCAACGAAATTTTCGATGCCGAACCGCCCTTCACACCGCGCGGATGCATCGCGCAGGCGTGGAGCGTGGCCGAAGTATTGCGGGCCTGGGTGAAAACGGCGGAAACGAAATCAGGCGCCAGCCGCGAAACGCACGAAGCACGCGAAACACGCGAACAAAAGGTCGAGGTTTCCGTTTGAAACAGGCCTAAATCTTTTCCAGCAGTGCGACTGGGAAACTTTTCAGCGCCTGGTGCAATTCGAGCGCGGCGATTCCATCTTTTTCGATCACGGGCACCATTTCGCGAGTCAGCACGTTGCGGAACAAATCACCGGCGCGGCCCGGCGACACGGGCAGAATGGCATCTTTCCAGATTTCGCCGATGGGTAAAACTTCCGCGCCACGCGTCAACTCAGACACGAAGCGAGGCACAACGACCACGACGGTCTGCTGCTTCCACCTGCGCGCAAAGGCGCACACGTTGTCGCCGTATTCACCCGATGTGGAAAGCGGCAGGTATTCGCCGGAATCAAATAACTCCCGGTGCGCACTGCGAAAATTGAGAGCGCGCCAAATCAAAAATAGTTTCATCGCGCCGGGTTTTTCGTCGCGCAACAGCCCGCTGAAAAAATCGCCGGAGGCATCCGCGACTCCTTCGAATTCGTTTTTCAATTCGGCGAGAATTTTCCGCCGCGATTCGTAATCGACGGGCCGGCGATTGTCGGGATCCACCAGATTCAAATCCCACAGCTCGGCGCCTTGATAGAAATCGGGAACGCCGGGCGCGGTGATTTTGAGCAGCGTTTGCGCCAAAGAATTGCAGCGCCCAAAAAAGGCCACGCGTCGCGCAAAGCGCTGGAGATCTTCGAGAAACGGATTTTCCCCGGCCGGTTCCAGCACGCGCTCGACAAATTGCTGCAATGCCTTTTCGTAGCTGGCATTGGGCTCGGTCCAACTGGTGTTCACTTTCGCCTCCTTCACGGCCTTCAGCATGAAGGCAGCAACGCGCGCGCGAAAGCTGGCCAAAGTGTCCCGATCACTCAAATCTCCCGGCCACGCGCCCGCGAGCATTTGATACAGCAGATATTCGTCGTTCGCGGAGGGAGCCGCCACGTTTTCGACCATGATTTTTTTGCCGCGATTCAACTGCGCCCAGCGCATCACGGTCGCTTGCCATTCCGCGGGCATCTCCGAGAGCACATTGAGCCGCGCGCGCGCATCTTCGCCGCGCTTGGTGTCGTGCGTGGCCGAAGCCAGCAACGTGTGCGGCCAGTTTTTTGCCATCATGGCGTTGGCCTGGTGAAACTCTTCACTGCTGACGCCGAATTTGCCGGGTTCGCCGCCGACTTCGTTCAGCGAGACCAGCCGGTTGAACCGGTAAAAGGCGGTGTCTTCGAGTCCCTTGGCCATGGCCGGCCCGCTGAGTTGTTGCAATTTCATGACGAACTCGCGCGCCTCCCGGGCTTGGGCCTCGTCCAGCTTTCCGATGTTTTCCAAAAGCAAAAGCCGTTCGATGAAATCAAAGGTGCCCGCTTCCACACTCGCGCCGGCATGCGCGCGCGCCGCCTGGATGGCGTTTTGAATCACCGCGCGGTCCGGCGCGGAAACCGTCGCAGAATTCTCGGTGATATAGGTCCGATAAACCGGAAAGCTGGCGATGACTTCCTCCAGCGCGCTGCGCCATTCCGGAAGCCCACGATTTCCCGCCTCCCGGCTCCTCGCAGCGACCTCGTGCAATCGACGAGTCAGCGAGTTCAATTCACTTCCAAACGAGCGTTCCAAAATTTGTTTGCGGCTGTGATAAACAATTTCGGCAAAGTCGGCGTCGTGGCCGATGAAATCGCGATAAATTTCGTCAAATTTCCCCGCCTGCTTTGCGTCCAGGAACAAGCCATTCACGCGGTTCAAAAAATCGTAGCCGGTCGTGCCGTCGGCGGGCCAATCGCGCGGGAGTTGCTCGTCGCCGCAGAGAATTTTTTCGACGACCACATAAAGCGGCCGGTCCTTTTGCAGCCGTTCCAGGTATTGCTTCGGGTCCCAAAGGCCGTCGGGATGATCGATGCGCAGGCCGGTGATCCGTCCCTCCGCAAGCCATTCAAAAACGAGTTGATGCGTCTCGCGAAAAACCTCCGGCAATTCCATTTTCAACGCCACCATTTCGGTGACGTCAAAGAAGCGCCGATAATTGATTTCCCTCGCGGCGTCCCGCCAATACGCGAGCCGGTAATGCTGGCGCTGAATCAACCCATCCAACTTGTCGAACGAACGCGCGTCTCCGGGAGTGCCGTTCAGGTTTTCCGACATCTCCGGCTTGCTGATTCCGCAAGCCGCAACCGACTGCGGATTCACCGGAAATTTTCGCTCGTAATAGGCGATGAAAGATTTTCCCTTTTCGAATTCAAGCCGCAATTTGCCCGCGTCCAGCACCTTTCGATACTCATCCTCCAAAACCGGCAGCAGCACCTTGCCGCGCAACGCGGGATTTTCGGCGTTCCAATTGACATCGAAAAAATGCGCGAAGCGGGATTCGCGGCCGTTTTCCAGGACATCCACCCACCACGGATTCGACAGCGTGGCGCTCATGTGGTTGGGCACGAGATCGAGCAGCAATCCCAACCCGCGTTCTTTCAAATCACCCGCGAAGCGATTGAAGTCCTCGGTTGAGCCGATGTTCGGGTTGATTTTTCCGAAGCAGCACGTGTCGTAACCGTGAGTGCTTTCGGGCCCGGCTTGAAACAGCGGTGAAGCGTAAACGTCGGAAATGCCCAACTCGCGCAGGTAATCGAGAATGCCGCGCGCCTGCTCAAAAGTGAACCCGCGGTTGAACTGGAGCCGATACGTGGCGCTGGGAATGCGTTTCATTTTGGAACCGGTGAAACTTTTGAGCCCGCCGCGAAATGGAGCACGACCCCGAGTGCCCGCCGGCGATACGGCAGGTTATCAGCCTGCGCTACGGACTTCAGTGCGCTTTTCGGATAAATCACTGTTTCGCCAACTCCAATGCGTGCGGCGCGAAGCTTAACTTTTCGCCCAGCGCCAGCAGTTCCTTCAACGACTCCTGGGCGCCGGTGTCGCCCGAGTCGGCGCGCTTTTGAAATTCCGGCAGGACCGTTTGCCTCAGCTTCCAATAGGTATTTTGCACTTCGGCAAGATTCAAGCCGATCGGCAGCGGTGTGATTAACGCGGCGACTTCCTCCAACTCCTTCACTTGACCTACATCCTCGGGTTTCTCCGCGATCTTCTGCATCAACCGTTCCATGCGGCCTTTCGCAGCGTAACTGATTTCCGCGTTCAACACTTCGGTGCCGCGCGGTTGGGCTTCCTCGATCAGCGCCTTAAGATGCGACAGATCGGTATGGCCGTTGGCTAATTGCTTGCGAATGTCGCCGCGCAGCGTGAGGTCCCACGCGGTTTGCAAGCCGCCGGGCAACGGCGCGCCCGCGCCCTCGAGGAATTTCATGAGCGGGGCATAGCGCTCCGTGATGAGCCGGAAACGATTTTCCAAATCCTCGCGCGCCGTTGCCACAACTTCCGCCAGTATCCGGCGTTGCTCGTCTTTGAACAACGATTTGAGCGTGTACGACGGGCTGCCGAAATGCTGGTCGAGCAACCGGATGACCTGGGGGAAATCAGCGGTGCGGTAGGCCTCCAAAATTTCCCGGGCGGCCGCGGCTTCCGCCTCGGGAGACGCGAATTTGCAGACGCCGCCAATCAGGTTGTGTTCGCCCATGTAAAGGATGCCGTACGACGACACTTCGGTTTCCTGGGTGATTTCCGAAGTCATGCGCACCCGGCCGAGAGCGAGTTTGGTCTTGCCCGTCACGTGCAGGTCGCGCTGTTCGTCCTCAAAGGTGAACGAAAATACGCGCGTGATTTTTTCGTATTCCTTGAAAACAGAACTGATGGCGTAATGCGCCGCGGCCCGGCGCCAATCAATCATCGCCGGCTTCACGAACTTTTGATATATGACACGCCCGTCGGCATTTTCCGGGATATTGCTTTTCGCCTTCTCCAACCGCTCCAGGAACTGCGGCTCGACATCTTCGCCGAAAATCTCATTCGCCAGTTGAATCACGCGCGCGGCGTACTGAATGACCTGCACGGTTTCAATGCCCGACAATTCGTCGAAGAACCATCCGCAACTCGTGTACATCAGCATCGCGTGACGCTGCAGCTCCATCAGCTTGAACACGGTGATTTTTTCGGCGTCCGAGAGCGGGCGTTTCGCCTCGGCAGCGAAGAATTTTTCGCGGCTCTCCGGCGTGCGGTCGAGAATGATGTTGATATATTCGTTGCGAGCCCGCCAGGGATCGTGCAGGAACTCGGCGGCCTTGGCTTCGAAACGGAATGCTACTTCGTCGCGCAACCAATCCAATGCTTCGCGCAACGGCGCGCGCCAAGCCTGGTTCCAGCCGCCGTGACCGCCGCTGTTGCAACCGCAATCCGCCATCCAACGTCCAACGCCGTGCGAGCAGCTCCACGCGCTTTTTTCGTGAATCTTCACCTCGTGTTGCGGCGGATGTTTTTCGAGGTACGCGCCGTAATTCGTCAAGGTCGCGAGATTATTCTTCTCGATGTGCTCCAGCGCATGCGCCAGCGCCATCTCGCCATGGCGATGATGGTGCCCGTAGGATTCGCCATCGGTGGCCAAATGAACCAATTGCTCCCAATCACGCCCATCGTTAAAACCGCCGAGGATGCGTCCCGCAAACCGTTCACCGTTCTCGAGCAATTTCTCGAACGCCACCGCTTGCGAAAGCGGCCCGTCGTAAAAGAACACGTCGAGCGGGCGCTTTGAGGGAAGCTTGACGCGATACGCGCGGCTGGGATCAATTCTTGCCCCGCCCACTTCTTTCCAACGTTTATCACCCATGCGCCGCACCTGGCTGGCTTGGAACGGCGACAGCACCGTGAACTGAATCCCCTGCTCCGCCAACGCATCGAGCGTCTCGGAATCGGCGGCGGTTTCTGAAAGCCACATGCCTTCGGGCTTGCGGCCAAAGCGGTATTCGAAATCGCGGATGCCCCAATGGATTTGCGTGTATTTGTCGCGCGGATTAGCGAGCGGAAGGATCATGTGATTATAAACCTGCGCCATGGCGGAGCCGTGCCCGGCATACCTCTCGCAGCTCAATTTGTCCGCCGCCACAATTGCGTCGTGGGTCTGCGGCATTTTATCCTTCATCCAGGCGAGCAACGTGGGGCCGAAATTGAAACTGATTTTGGAGTAGTTGCTGATGATGTTTTCAATTTTTCCATCGCCGCCCAGGATGCGCGCCGCGGCGTTCGGACCGTAGCACTCGACGGTGATGCGCTCGTTCCAATCGTGCCAGGGCGCGGCCGAATCCTGAAGTTCCACCGATTCCAGCCAGGGATTTTCGCGGGGAGGTTGGTAAAAGTGCCCGTGGATGCAAATATATCGCGTCATTAGGAGAAGTGTTCCCTATCCCACCGAGGGAACAATGGGTGGGTTTGCCCAATTCGCCCGGCGAAGAAGGGTAAACCGTGAATAATCCCCAAAATGGACTCTCAAAGCCCCCAAGCCGTGATTTGCAAAAAGACCGGGAAATCTACGGCGCAGCTTCCAAAGCCTGAAGGAGTGGTTCGTACTGCAGCGGCGTCGCGCTGTCGGTATCGGCGATGTAACCAGGGGAGCCCGGGGTCGCCACCATGTTGTAAGCCGTCAGGCTCTTGCAAAGCTTTATGGAACCGTCCGTAAACAGAGCGTCCCAACCTTTGGAGGGGTAGTGCGGGAAATGGTACGGGTTGTAAGACGGCAGGCCCCCGCCGCCACCCATGTAATCCATGGCGAAAATCTTATGTCCGCTGCCAGCTTTCCCGGCGTCCACCACTCTTTGAAAAATGCGCAGGTCGGATTTGGTGCTGTCAGCGTGGGGATTGAACTCAATGGTGCAACGAACGCGAGGAGGAGAGCCGTTCAGGCCGGCATCCGTGCTCATGAACGCCGGCGTGGAGTAGTTCTGGATCGCCAGGGTGTTTCCGGTCACGTTGGCAAAGCTGGGGCAGTACAAAGCAGCGCCGCTGCCGATCAATTTCTCGTTATACAAAAACCCGAGATTCTGAAATTCCCACTGACCGGTGGTATGGGGGCGATTATTGCTGCCGATCCCTTGTGGTACCGGACGGTTGGGTCCCGGAGAATCTTGAACCACATAACGTGTATACTGTGCCTGGTGAATCTGGTTCGTGGGATGGCCGGGATCATCCAGCCAAAAGGGATAATAATCGTAATTATCCGTCGCATAGATCGAAAGCGCGATATAGACCTGATGGAAATTATTCTGGCAGGTGGCCAGCTTGGCTTTGTTCTTGGCGGAACTGAGCGCCGGGAGCAGCAAAGCCGCCAAGATCGCAATGATGGCGATCACCACCAGCAGTTCAATCAGGGTGAAGGCAGCTCGGGTCTGTTTAGGACGGCACGGGATGGGCATGCCTAAACGTGGCATAAATTGCCCCCCATGCGGTATCCCCAATTCTGTCTATGCGGTCCCGCGGCTCAGGACCGCACCACCTCTCAGAAGTTTCCAGGATGGAAAGGTAGTTTTTGTTCAAATCCTGAAGATCCGTCGGATGCCCGGACATAATTAATTGAATTGTTGCGGAGTCAACTTTCGCAAAACCCACGGATCCATCGGTCATGGCCATTTCCCAACCTTTGGCTCGGTAGTGAGCGAAGTAACTTGGATCCGTCATCTGGCTGTCGATGTGGTCCATGATAAACACGCGGCGTCCCTTGATCTGGCTGGCTTTTTGGAAGAGCCGCAAATTATTCGCATCCACCACTGGGTTGTAGGTGTAGCTGGAACGGACGGAACCCGTGCCGTTGAGGTTGCCATAGCTTAATAGCCCGGCAGACGAGTATTGGTCGGCAGACAACGGGGAGGCTTGCGGATAAGCAGGATCAAAAAACAGCCGGCCGTCGCCCGCCAATTTGGTCGGATAAAGATAACCAAGGTTTTCATACTGGGCACCCTGGCCATTCACAACCGACGCGATTTGAGAAACGTGCCCGCCATTAACCGGTCCGGCGAAAATAACATAGCGAATGTAGTTGTCTAAATCGATGACGTTCTTGGTCCGGCTATTAATGGTGTTGCCGCCCCAGCTAGGAAACCAATCGTCATTATCTCCCGCGTAAATAGTGCAACCGATCGACAACTGCCGAAGGCCGTTGATGCACTGAGTGCGTTTGGCTCTGTCCTTCGCCGACGCCAGCGCCGGCAGGAGCATCGCCGCCAGAATCGCGATGATCGCAATGACCACCAACAATTCAATTAATGTAAAACCATTTTACGACTTTCTCATGATACGAATTGATCTGCTATAAACTTTTCACAAACAAAGTTCGTCTACCAGCACCAGTTCTGTCTATGTGCGTACGACCGCACAGGAGGCATTCGGAAGGCTTACTTAAAGGTTTCTATTTCACAACAGCGTACATCTTAACGGCCGTGGCGATTTGTGCAAGATTCAACTTTGATTTACGCCGCCAATTCGGGCGCTCCGTGGAAGTGCCGGGTACATTTTGCGGGCGGGTTTCCAACCAAAGATCCTCGAGATTGATCAACGTTATTTCCGCCGGACTGGCCTTGAGCCAGGCGAGCAAGGCGGGAATAACATCGCGGAGGCCGGGTTTCCGCGCTTTCAGAAAACCTTTGGTTTGCAAAAATTGCATGAGGGCCGATTTGATCCGCTCGCGATTTTTTTTCGCCGCTTTTAGCTGACTGCGCGGCATCAACCCGAGCCGGATACTCTCCAGGAGATCATCACCCCGCCAATGCGCCGCGAAGGTCGGCGTGTCATGCGTGTTCAGGCTGGCGACGGAAAGCGCGTTGGGCGGCGGCAACGCGACCGCGGGATCGGGCCGCTCCTGAAATTGCACGACGAACATTTCGCGCAGTCCGTGCCGCGCCATGCTTTCGTTCACCGCCGGCGGAACGGTCCCCAAATTTTCCCCGACGAGCCGCGTGCGGTTCCGATGCGATTCCAGGCAGAAGATGGCGTACCATTCTTCCGCCGGATAATTCACATAGGTCCCCTGCCGCGCTGCCAATCCATGGGGCACCCAATACAACCGGTGCAATCCCATCACGTGATCGATGCGCAGCAACCGGGCGTGATGCATTTGAAAATGCAAAAAATCGAGCACATAGCGATAACCGTTTTCCCGAATGCGCTGGGGATGCAGGGGCGCGAAGCCCCAATCCTGGCCCTTCGAGAAAAACAAATCCGGCGGAGCGCCGGCGCTGGCGCCCAGCGCGAAGCTGTCCCGCTCGCGCCAGACATCGTAGCCATCCGGATTCACGCCCAACGGCAAATCCAGGTAAAGCTTCACGCCGTGCTTCTCGCTGCGCTGAATCAGTTCATCCATCTGGCCGTGCGCGAGCCATTGGACGTAGGCATGAAATTGTTGCGCGGAAGAATCGTAATCGCCCGGCTCAATGGCGCCGCCGCGCAATCGCTGCGGCCAATTGTGCCAGGAAGTTTTCCGTTCATCGCACACCGCGCGAAAAGCCGCGTATTCCTTCACTTCGGGCCGCTCGCGCAAAAAGCGTTCGAACTGTGTGCGCCGCGGGGACGATTTGGAGAAAAAATATTTCGCCAGCCGTTCCAGCGCGTTCCGGCGGGCGGCCCATTGTGATTGGTAATCGATGATTGCCGCGCGGCGAAATTTTCCGAGCTGCGCTTGAAACGCCTGGGAGCGCACGAGAGTTTGCGCCTCGCGGCAGCGGGCAAATTCCGGCACGCGCGTGATATCGAGATAAAACTCATTCCAAAACAGCCGGCTCGCCGGCGAGTATGGGCTGGGCTCGCAAACCGGGTAATCGAAAAAGGCAGCCAGCAACGGCAGCGTGGCGGCGACCGTTCCCCCGCGCGCGCCAATCCAGCGCGAAAGCCGTTCCCAATCCGAAAAATTTCCCGCGCCCCAGCTTTCCTTCGAATGCGCCGCGTACATCGGCAAAAATGCGCCCCACGTTTTGCCGGTTTCTTTTTCGGTGTAGCTTCGGCTGGGAGCGGAAATCACCAGTGTTTTGAAAATCCGATTGCCGGCGGAAATTTCCAGCGTGTGGTAGCCATACGGCTGCGGGCCGAGGTTAAATGTTGCCCCAGACCGCTCGCCAGCGATGGTGCGGGCACGGGTCTCACGGAACTTCGGATTCAGCTTCTTCACCGCGCCCTCTTCCAAAGTCAGCTTTACGTGTGGGCGAATTTTTCCAAGCCTCCCGGGGAAATAGCACACGATCGGTTTTTCTCTTTGATCCCACGCAACTGTGACCGGCTCGATGCCCCGCTCGTAAGGCCGCAATAAACCCGTGCGCAGGCTCTCACGAATTTCTCGCGGGTTGCCGGCGGGAACGCCCAGCGCCTTGAGAACCCCCGCGAGCACTTCGGGAGACGCGATGATCCGCTTGTTCGCCGCGTCCGCGTAGGAGGTTTGCACTCCGTTTAGTTCGGCCAATTCGTGAAGTTGCTGCCGCGCCGTCCCGCTCTTCATGGCACGGTCCCTTGGGTTGGCGGGCAATCCAGTTGGAGTTCAGCCTTCAGGCTGTTCCCCGCTGGAACCATGCTAAAGCATGAACTCCAACTCTCCGCGCCAAAGCTAAAGACCGCTGCGTTCATCACGATTCGGCGGGCGAGAGGATTTGGAGAATGCCTTCCAGCGGAACGCGAATCACTTCGGAGCGGTTTTGCAGTTCCCGGCTCATTTCGATCACGGCCTGGTCGAGCAAAAACGCCTCCAACAACGCCGGCAGTCCCGCGTTCGATTTGGGCAGGAGTCCGGAACCTTTCGTGACCGTAAGATATGCGCCCAGAAAATCGGCGCCCACCTGGCGTTCCCAAAATCGCGCCCACGGTTGCAGCGCGCGCGTTTGGTCCGGGTGCAGGTTGCCGGTTTCCGCGTGATGCCGCAGCGTGGCGTCCGCCGCGTAATGAAAGGAGCGAATCATGCCGGCAATATCCCGCAGCGGGCTTCGTTTGATGCGGCGCTGGCTCAACGTCCAGCCGGGCTCGCCTTCAAAATCGATGATGTAGAAATCCTTGCCGGTATGCAGCACGTGGCCCAGATGCAGATTGCCGTGACAGCGGATGCGCGTCGCCGCGATGGGCGTCCGATGCACGGCGTGATAGCGCTCCAGAATCACGTCCTGCAACGCGAGCACTTTCTCCGCAAGCGGGCGCACGGTGTCCGAAAGCTTTTTCAACTCGCGGCGCAGAATCCGGAAATGGAACGCGAGATGATTCCGCAGGGATTGATACAGCGACCGTTGATAAAATGGCGTGAACGGTTCCGGGGCAAATTCCTTGTTGTCGGGATCGGAAGTCAGCGCGAGATGCAACTCGCCCACCCGCTGCCCCATGAGCCGCGCCCATTCGAAATAGGTACCGATGATTTCGATTGCGGAATTGGGCACGCCTTTTTCCGCCAGTTCCACCAGCGAGGACACGCTGGCGTCAGCACGCCCGTCAGCACGTGCGTCGTTGGACATCGTGCGCACGCGTTCGTAGTAGCGTCTCAAGGCGTCGTTGGTGAATTCCCAGCCGCGCTTGGCGTCCGGAATGAATCCGCTCAGGATGCCGAGGCAGATGGATTCGCCGTCCTGGCGCTGCAGTTCGAGCGCGCCGAGAAATGGAGGCACATGCGAGAAATTCTTCTCCGCGAGGAACTGCGCCGATTCCAGCGCGGGATGCGTTCCCGATTCCAAACGCCGGAACAGTTTCAAAATATATTTGTCACCGTAATTGATGACCGTATTGCGCTCCTCCGTGCGCTGGGCCGACGGCGGGGGAATGTCGCCGCGCAACGCGCTTCGCGTCCAGCCGACGAGATTCGCCTCCGAGTGTTCGCTCTTGAGCGTGCGCCGGCGGGCAATCACTTCAAACAACATCCGGCCGAAATCCGTTCCCGCCGCCGCGTCAAAGATGACGCCGTCAACCTTCGGCTGTTCGAGATGCGCGCGGGCGAACACGAAACCCGGCGCGTCATGCTCGAGACGCTCGGCCTCGGTGCCGGAGGCGAAGGCCAGCGGCAACAGGTATTGCTCGGGTTCGCTCTGCGAATAATCCGCCATGACGATGGCGATGAAATTTTTCTCGGAATGATGCGGCAGAGCGAACAGGTCGCGGAGGCGGACGGATTTGATTTCGCCCTTGGTCGCAAACCAGCGGCGTTGCTGCAGGAACGATGGCAGGCAGGCCTCGAGATCATCGCGCCCCTGCCCCACCACCAGTTCCTGCCATTCTTCCTCCGCAACCAGCGTTTTGCAAAGGCGCGCGGACAGATCCGCGCCATGACGCTCCGCTGCCGGCTCCAGCGAGAACCACAACGCGCTGTGCGGGCTCATCGTCAGCCGATACGGAGTCTTTTCGATGGCCGGAAATTCCGTGCGGCCAAACAACTCGACCGGCACGCACCCGTCACAGGTCGACAGATCGAGTTCCACCGGTTGCGGAAAGCGCGACAGATTTGCGACGACTAAAAGCGCCTCATTTTCGTAACGGCGGATGAACGCGAGCACCTTTCGATTTTCCGGGTGGAGAAATTCGAGCGTGCCGAAACCAAAAACCTTCCAGCGCTTCCGCAAGGCCAGCACGCGGCGCGTCCACCACAGCAACGAATGCTGGTTGTTCTGCTGCGTGTCGACATTGATGGCTTCGTAATGATATTCCGGGTCCAGGATGATTGGCGCGTAAATGGCCTGCGGCGTGCAGCGCGAAAAGCCGGCGTTCTTGTCCGCGCTCCAATGCATCGGCGTGCGCACGCCATTGCGATCGCCCAGAAAAATATTGTCGCCCATGCCGATCTCGTCGCCGTAATAAATCACCGGCGTGCCCGGCAGCGAAAGCAGCAACATGTTCAACAACTCGATGCGCTTGCGATCGTTCTTGAGCAGCGGCGCCAATCGGCGGCGAATGCCGAGGTTCAAACGCGCCTTGGCTTCGCTCGCATAAACGCGATACATGTAATCGCGCTCTTCGTCGGTGACCATTTCGAGCGTGAGTTCGTCGTGGTTGCGCAGGAAGAGCGCCCATTGGCTGGTCTCGGGAATCTGCGGCGTCTGCTCCAGGATATCCGTGACCGGAATGCGATCCTCCAATCGCACCGCCATGAACAACCGCGGCATCAGCGGAAAATGAAACGCCATGTGGCACTCGTCGCCTTTGCCTGTGCCGAAATACGTCACGGCTTCCTCCGGCCATTGATTCGCTTCGGCCAGCAACATACGGTCGCCGTATTTCGTATCGAGATGCTTGCGCAACACTTTCAGGTAGGCGTGCGTCTCCGGCAAACTTTCGCACGAAGTGCCTTCGCGTTCGTAAAGGTAAGGCACGGCGTCCAGCCGAAAACCATCCACGCCGAGGTCCAGCCAGAATTCGAAGATGCGCAGAATTTCGCGATGCACCGCCGGGTTGTCGAAGTTGAGGTCCGGTTGATGCGAATAAAAACGGTGCCAGAAATACGCGCGCGCGACCGGGTCCCACGTCCAATTTGACGGCTCGAAGTCTTTGAAGATGATGCGCGTCTCCTTGTATTTCTCCGGAGAATCGCTCCACACATAGAAGTCGCGCTCCTTGCTGCCCGCCTTCGCGCGCCGCGAACGTTGAAACCACGGGTGCTGGTCGGAAGTATGGTTCAAGACCAATTCCGTAATCACCCGCAGGCCGCGCGTCTTCGCTTCGCGCATGAACGCTTTGAAATCCCCCAGCGTTCCGTAAATCGGATTGATGGAATAATAATCCGCGATGTCGTAACCGTCGTCCTTGAGCGGCGAGGGATAAAACGGCAGCAACCACAGCGCGGTCACGCCGAGGTCCTGGATGTAATCCAGCTTTTGCGTCAGACCGCGAAAGTCCCCGATGCCGTCGGCGTTGCTGTCGAAAAACGCGCGGACAGGCACTTCATAAATAATTGCGCTTTTGTACCAGAGCGGGTCCAGTTCCTCAGGTGCAGCGCGGATCTCCGGTTTCGCCATGTTAGTCTTCAAAGGCTTACCCACGGGCGCGGACGTTGTCTCTGGGGCGGATTCCCCACTCTTTCGACGGCGCGCTACTTCCAATCAAACACCGTCACCGCGTCGAGGTCCTCCCATTTCCCATTTTTTTGAATGCTCGGCGTCGTGCGCCCGGTGTATTCCAGGACGCGATGCATGCCGTCCTTCTCCACCACAAAATGCAGCGCGTCCACCAGGTGCGCGATGACGATGCTGGACGGTTGCAACCTGATCAAAAGGGCCGGTTTGCCGTTCCAGGTGGTGTCTGGTTCTTTTATAAATTTGAACCCGACCGTCTCGGCGCGAGAAACTGAAATGAGCCGGCATTTGACCACCTCCCCTTTGGCAATCTCCTCAAAATGCGCGGCGATGAACGGCCCCACCATGTCGCTGGTCAGGATTTCATCCAGGTATTTTTCGCTGCCGGTCTTTTTCGTGGAGCCTGCAGTGTAGTTGAAATTAATTTTTGACTCCCCGCCCATGGATTCCACTTTTGCCGTCCCATCGGCGCCGGCCTGAAATTCCTCCAGCACGAGGGATTTCAACTGGCTGCCCTCGTAATCCACCAACTCGCGCGCCACGAGCTTGCCGTTCGGCAGATTGAAATCGCGCACGACGTGGATAAAGGAACCGGAATTGGTCGCGGTGCGGCGAAACGTGAACAAAACGTGTTTCAAACTCGCGTCGGAATAAATCTTGCCGGTGAATGCTTTTGGTTCGAGATAGTCGACGACGCCCTCGGCGGCGTGAAGCCGATTCGCAAAAAACAGCGCGAAGAAAATGGTCAGCAACGATGCCCGGAATGAATAGCTCACCCGACAAAACTAATTCACGGAATCGAAAGCGCAATCCTTCTCGTCCGGAAAGAATTTCATCCACACTTGATTTTCCGGGGAGAGTGAAGCAATTTGCCCTCTCGTTGACCCAAGAAGTTGAACAGAAATTGAACAATTAACTCGGACATAATTATGGCATACGAATTACCTCCGCTTCCCTATCCCAATAACGCACTCGAACCGCACATCGATGCGACGACGATGGAGATTCATCACGATCGGCATCACAAGGCTTACGTGGACAACGTCAACAAAGCCATCGCCGGCAATGCCGCGCTCGAATCCAAGTCGATCGATGACTTGTGCAAGGCTCTAGGCTCTTCCGTGCCGGACGCGATCAAAGGACCGGTGCGCAATAACGGCGGCGGGCATTGGAATCACTCGTTTTTCTGGCGCATCCTCGGGCCGAAAGCCGGCGGCGCACCGACCGGCAAACTCGCCGACGACATCAAGGCGACGTTCGGCAGCTTCGATGAGTTCAAGACCAAGTTCGAAGCCGCGGGCGTGGGCCGCTTCGGCAGCGGTTGGGCCTGGCTCATCGCCAATAACGGCAAACTCGAAATCGGCTCGACCGCCAACCAGGACAATCCGCTCATGGGCAAAGGCATCGCGGGTGTCGAAGGCACGCCGATCCTGGGCGTCGACGTTTGGGAACACGCGTACTATCTGAAATATCAGAACAAGCGCGCGGATTATCTCAAGGCGTTCTGGAACGTGGTGAACTGGAACGAAGTCGCGAAGAATTACGACGCGGCGAAGAAGTAAGCAGCAATCTGTTTTCAATCAAAGGCACGCTGGGAAACTGGCGTGCTTTTTTATTTTGTTCTTTGTAGTGCGCGGGCAGAGCGCAGCGGCGACGGAGCTTTTGGTCGCGCTGTTTGTCAAAGCGCACACGAAAAGCCGACTTTAAGTCGGCGCTCCGCTTATTTCATTGGCTTCATCGGCCCCACCCACAGCAATGGATGGCGCAGCGGCACATTGCGCTTCACTTCATCCACGTCGGAATCCGCCTTCAATTTTTTCCAGACCTCCAGGTATTCCGGTTTGTTCAACGCGAAACCGCCGAAGACCAGGCACGGCTGGCGCACGGGCCATTCGTCCCAATACAGCACGTCGTGTTTGTAAGGCCATTTGGATTTGTCGGCGATGTAGGGGAAAATAAATTCCAACCCGCGCGCCATGCCACGGCCGTCCGGCGTCTGGTAGGTCCATAAATTATCCTGCGGCGTGGAGAGGATTTGCGCGATGCCGGCCATGGCGTCGATCACGAACAGCGAGTAGCCGTAGGGTTTCGTGCGGGCGAGTTCCAATGGGAAGCCGCCGCTGTTGGTCATGTTTTTCGTGAGGTAATCATTTTTGAATTTGTTGCGCACCCAATTCATCACGTCTTCATCGCCGACCAAATGCGCGAACTCGGCGGCCTGCATGGACCAGCAGATGCCGTGATTGTTTTTCGCGTCGCGTTCTTCGCGGCCGTAGGGATGCGTGGTCAGCCACGTGAGGTATTCGCGGAACCAGGCCTTCATGGCGTCGTAATCCCCGGCCGAAAGCGACGGCGAATTTTTCAACAACTCGATGCTCCGCGCGGCCTCCACCAGGTGAATCGTGTCGATGACGCCCGTGCTACGGCCGGTGAACCGGCCTTTGATAGCCTGGCCGTAGAGCAGATTCGGATTCATTTTCGTGTCCGCGTCGACAAACCAGGCTTTGAGATGTTTCACCGCTTGCTGCGCATATTTTTCGTCGCCGGTAAGGATGTACGCTGAGGTCATCGTGGCGACAATTTCGGTGAAGCGCACCATGGCGTGGCGATGCTCGACGAAATTGTTCGTGTTGGTCAGGCCGTCGTGCTGGATGTAGGGGCCATCGGGATTTTGTGGATCCGGCCACCAATAATCACCTTCGGAAAAGAAATCGTGCAAGCCGCCCGCGCTGCGCGGCGAATGCGAGGCGGTGACGGTGATTGGCTGCTCCTTCAAATACTCGGCGGCTTTGGCCATGATGCGCGGGCGCTCGATTGCGACGATGTCAAAGGATGGTTTGTCGGCAGCCTGGGAACTGAGGGCGACGAGGTTCAGCGCCAGAAACGCAGACACGACGAAACGATTTTGTAGGGATCGATTCAACATAGGAGTTTTGGGTTTTTCGATTCTGGAATTCAAGACGTCGGAAGGTTCCGGTAGGTTGCTATGAATTTACGCTCGCCCTCACCCCCGGGAGGAAGGTGAAACTGTGTCACGCGTTCGGAAAATCGTTGGTCCAACGACTCAATCCAGCGTTGGGAATTCTCTGCTGATTCAGGGTCGGGCGAACCAGCTCCAACGCGCGTCAATCGTAAATCGTAAATCGTAAATTCTCTTCTGGCGGCTACGGCTTGTCGTGGGGGCGAGGTCTGATTATTATTCAAAGCATGAAAAAAATCTTCGCATTGCTTCTCCCTATCTTTCTCGCCTCGGCTGGTTTGGCCCAGGAAACGAACTCAGCGGCGGTTAAAAATCCGGCGATCACGCCGGTCACACGTGGCAATCCGACGAATTGGCTGGCGCGGCACGAAGGCTTCGTCAAGCAAGCGAAGGCCGGCGGCATCGAGATTCTGTTCATGGGCGATTCGATCACAGACAATTGGCGCAGCCGCGGCAAAAATGTTTGGGACAAAACCTACGGCTCGCGTCACGCGGCGAATTTCGGCATCGGCGGCGATCGCACGCAGCACGTCATCTGGCGCATCGAACACGGCGAACTGGACGGCCTCGATCCGAAGGTAATCGTGTTGATGATTGGCACGAACAACAGCAGCACGGATTCGCCGGATCAGATCACGGAAGGCGTGGAGAAGATTATCAGCGACATGCGCGAGAAATGTCCGAAATCGAAGATTCTTTTGCTGGCGATTTTTCCGCGCAACACCCCGAAGGACACACCCAAGCAACTTGAGACCGTCCACCAGGTGAACGAGCGCATCGCGAAGCTGGATGACGGCAAGATGATCACGTTCCTGGATATCAACAAAGTGTTCCTCGGCGACGACGGCAAGGTTCACGACGACATCATGCCCGATTTTCTACATCCGAACGAACACGGCTACCAACTCTGGGCGGATGCGATGGCGCCGACGTTGGAGAAGATGTTGAAGTAAGGGGTTTACACGAATTGCACTAATTGACACGAATTCTTTTAACCGCAGATGAACGCGGATGGATGCAGATATGCACATCATTAACGAGTCACAGGTTTCGGAGGAGCATCGGGTTTCACCCAAGGGCAGCTACGAACTCTTCAGAAAACACATTTCGCTGGCTCTCGGCGGAGTCAAAGACGTTGGACCGTGGGGCGGCGGGCATCCGTTCGACGTGGAATGGGTGAAGATTCCGCCGGGGAAGAAAAATTATCCGCTCCATGCGCATGCCGCGCAGACGGAATACTATATTATCATTTCCGGCAGCGGCGTGTTGACTCATGGAGAAGGATCGTCCCAAGCGGTGAAGGCCGGGGATCATGTCATTTTGTCGCCGGGTGAAGCGCATGAACTGATCAACAATTCAACGCGGGATCTCGTGTATTTCGTCCTGGCCGATCATCATCGCGCCGATGTGACCAGCTATCCGCACACGGATAAGCGCCAGATCAAACCGGAGTATCGTTGCGTGCGGGTGACGGAAGCGGATTATTACGAAGGTGAGGAATAAGAGCGCGTAACACACACGTCTGGCGGTAGGGCGCGTCACTCCGTGCGCGCCGTGGTTGGTCGGTTTAACGGCGCGCGCGGAGCGACGCGCCCTACCACCGTGGACGTCAGATTCATTTTGTTCAATTATAGTTTGAGTGAAGTCTCCCCCGCCCTATTTGCCAACCAAACCAACTGCGGTTCGCACGGCGGCGACGTGGGCATCGACGCGAGTCGATAACGGATAATCCGACGGCGCTTCGAGGGTGTAGCTTTGCCGCGTCTTGTGGTTGATGAGGTAAAAAGCCTCCGGCCATTGCGGGCGCGATTTGGGATCGATGTTCGGGCGGATGATGCCATTTTTGGCGGGGCGGCCTTCGATCAGTTCGCTGGGGTCGATGGGGCACACTTTCGAGATGGCTTCAATCATCGGCTCGGCGAGCGGGGCGCGGGCATCCGGGTTTTGTTCATATAGATAGAAGCCGTGCGATTCCCAATCTTCGTGCATGAGCAGGCACAGGTCGAAGTTCGGCTGGCGCTCGAGCCACTGGATGTGGGCTTTGATTTCCTCAGCGATCGGGTTCAGGTATTCGCGGTTCAAATCGATGCCGCGCCCATTCTCGCGCGTGTTCAAAGTGAAGCCGACGGGGTTCAGGCAGGGGCAAAACCAGAGGTCGAGATTTGCGGGCCAGCGATTTTCCTGGATTAATCGCAGCGCGGCGAGCGGGCCGGCGGGTTCGTCGCCGTGGATGCCGGCCGAGAGATAAACACGCTTCGTGTTGCGTGTCGCGTTTTGCGTGTTGCGGGTGAGCGCGAAGAGTTTGAATTCGTTCGATTCAAAAAAAGTCTCGGAGGTCCAGCCGTGCTGGCGGGCGGCGAGTTCGACGTCACGCAGGATTTGGCGGATGTCGACGGTGTCGCCGAGATAGCGACCGACATTTTTGCCGAGGCGTTGCATGGCAAGATATTCATCCAAATGCCCCAGCGCGCAAATATTTTCCGTTGAACAGAAGATAACGAAGACACGAATTCTTTTTTAACCGCAGATGGAGATCCGATCCCGCGTCCATGAGTCTTCAATTCTTACCAAGCGCTCGACCCTAAATACCAATCGGCAATCGGCAATCAGCAATCGCAAATTCCCCTGTGCGTTCCGGGGCACACCAAATTTCGCTTTGCGTTGACCGCGGGTTTACCCTAGTTTCACTTAACTGCGCGATGAAAGTTTTTATTGATGGAAAGTTCTGCAACGAACGCGACGCCAAGGTGTCGGTGTTCGATCATGGCTTGCTGTACGGGGATGGCATCTTCGAGGGCATTCGGGCTTATAACGGCCGCGTGTTCCGGTTGAAGGAGCACATCGATCGCCTGTTCTATTCCGCCAAGGCGATTCTGCTCGATATCCCGATGACGCACGAAAAGATTTCCAAGGCCGTCGTTGAGAGCTGCCGCGTGAACAAAATTCGCGACGGTTACATCCGGCTGGTGGTCACGCGCGGCGTGGGCACGCTGGGGTTGAACCCGAACCGCTGCAAAAACCCGTCCGTGATTTGCATCGCGGACAAGATCCAGGTGTATCCGGCGGAAATGTACGGGCGCGGCATGGACATCGTGACGGTGCCGACCGTGCGCAATCTGCACAGCGCGTTGAACCCGGCCATCAAGTCGCTCAATTACCTGAATAACATCCTGGCCAAGATCGAGGCGAACAATGCCGGCGTGGAAGAAGCCGTGATGTTGAACAACGAAGGCTTCGTCGCGGAGTGCACGGCGGATAATATTTTCATCATCAAAGGCAACAAGTTATTCACGCCGCCGCTGTCGGCTGGGGCGTTGTACGGTATCACTCGCCAGGTCGTGATGGAACTTGCGGAGGCTTCGGGCATCAAAGTAAGTGAGCCGAACCTGACGCGCTATGACCTGTTCAATGCCGACGAGTGTTTCCTGACGGGCACTGGAGCGGAACTCATGCCAATTGTGAAGATCGACGGGCGCGTGATTGGCACGGGCAAACCGGGTCCGATCACGAAAAAGCTCGTTAGGGAGTACCACTCCTTGACTAAAGCCTCCGGTGAGCCGATATACGAATAGAGATTATGCTTTGCTGCATCTGCAAGGAACGTAGCGCCAGTGTGCATTACACCAAGATCGATGGGGACAAGGTGCAGAAGGTTGACCTCTGCGAGGAATGCTCCAAGACCAAAGGTGTAAATGACCCCGTGGGTTTTGAGCTGGCCGATTTGCTGCTCGGCCTGGGGTCCAAGGAAATCGAGCAATCCCCCGGCGGCTCGGAATTGAAATGCCCTCGTTGCGGCTTCACGCAGGCGGACTTCAAGAAGGCCGGACGGCTCGGCTGTTCCGAATGCTACAAAACTTTCGCGGAGGGTCTCGAAGGGTTGCTGAAGACGATGCATAAGGGGACGCGGCACGTCGGCAAGGTTCCCGAGGCGTTGCGCCAGACGCGCGAATTATCCGACCGGTTGAAGCTGCTGCAAAAAAAATTGAACAAGGCCGTCGAAGACGAAAACTTCGAGCAGGCGGCGGCGTTGCGGGATGAGATCAAGCAGATGTCCGCAAAGTTGAGTAATATTTCCGTAGTTAAATAAGTTAAACCGTTAACGGGGTTAAATGAGTGGCGAAGCAATTGTCGGCATCAAGCGTTGGTGGACTTGTTTAACTGATTTAACAATTTAACTTATTTAACTGACTTAACGATTCAACTGGCAGATGACCATTCACGAATTCCTCGAACCGCCGGCGAACACCGCGAGGCGCAAAGGCCCGCATGACCGGATTGTGATGTCCAGCCGCGTGCGGCTGGCGCGCAATATCAAGGACGCCGCCTTCCCCGGTTGGGCCAAAAAGCCCGAGCGCGTTCGCATCCTCGACATCATTCGCCCCGCGATCGCGACTTTGCCCGAAATGAAGGATTCGTTTGCGGAGTCGATGGATAACCTTTCCACGCTCGACAAACAAATTCTCGTCGAACGCCATCTCATCAGCCGCGAGCACGCGGCAAAAAGTTCGGGCAGCGGACTGGTTTTGAATCGCGAAGAAACGCTGAGCGTGATGATCAACGAAGAGGATCACATGCGCATGCAGGCATTGCGACCGGGATTGCAAATCCGGCACGCGTGGAATTCGATCAACCAGGTGGATTCCGAACTGGAGCAGAAACTGGATTACGCGTTCAACGCGGACCTGGGTTACCTGACCGCGTGCCCGACGAACATCGGCACGGGCATTCGCGTGAGCGCCATGTTGCATCTGCCGGGCCTGGTTTTGGCGGAGCAGATCAATCCGATAATTCAATCCGTGAACAAACTCGGGTTGGCGGTGCGCGGGCTTTACGGTGAAGGCACGGAAGCGCTGGGAAATGTTTTCCAGGTCTCAAACCAAATGACGCTCGGCGAGTCCGAAACCGGAATCGTGGAACGTCTCGAAAAGGTGCTCGGACAGATCATCGAGCACGAGGAAAACGCCCGGGCGACGCTCCTGGAGAAGAAGGCCAAGATGGTGTTGAACCACATCGGCCGCGCGTATGGCATTCTGGCCAATGCCCATACGATTACTTCCAAGGAAACGATGAACCTGTTGTCGCTAATGCGTTTAGGAGTGGATTTAGGGGTGTTTCCGGGGGTGGACCGATCGTTGGTGGATGAGTTATTCTTGGTGACGCAGCCGGCGCATTTGCAGAAACAACATTCGGAAAAGTTGACGGCCGAGGAACGCGACTTGCTGCGTGCAGACATGGTTCGCGAGCGGTTGAAGCCGGTCAGCCGGCCTATTTCGAAGCCGCCGCAGTCGGCCAGTAACTGATTGGACAAATTCGTAAAATATTGCATTGTGGAATAGTAGTATGAGTGACGAAGCCATGAGTAATTTTACGCCCCGAGCCCAACAAGTGCTCGCGTTGGCGCGCAAAGAAGCAGATCGCTTCAACCACAATTTTGTCGGCACCGAGCACCTTTTGCTCGGGCTGATTAAATTGGGACAGGGTGTCGCCGTCAATGTCCTCCAAAAGATGGGCCTTGATCTCGAAACCGTCCGGATGGAAGTCGAGAAGCAGGTCGGCACCGGCCCCGATCAGAAAATGATCGGCAACATTCCTTACACGCCGCGCGTGAAGAAAGTTCTCGCGCTCGCCGCCAAGGAAGCAAAGGCGCTGAACCACACCTACGTCGGCACCGAACATATCCTGCTCGGCTTGCTCCGCGAGGGTGACGGCGTCGCCGCGCGGGTGCTGAAGAATCTCGACGTGGACATCGAACAGACCCGCCAGGAAATTTTGAAGGAGCTCGACCCGAATTTTGCCGCGCAGGAAGAACAAGCCACCGCCGACCCGGGCGAGAAAGCTCCGCCGTCGGAAAAGAAAGGCGAAGTCAAAACTCCCGCGCTCAAAGCGTTTGGCCGCGACCTGACCGAGATCGCTCGCAAGAACGAGATGGATCCGGTCATCGGCCGCAAAAACGAAATCGAGCGCGTCATCCAGATTCTCTGCCGCCGCACGAAGAACAATCCCGTTCTCCTCGGCGAAGCGGGCGTGGGCAAAACAGCGATCGTGGAAGGTCTCGCGCAGGAAATTGCGCAAGGCAACGTGCCGGAATTGTTGCGCGAGAAACGCGTGATCACCCTCGACCTCGCGTTGATGGTCGCCGGCACCAAGTATCGCGGTCAATTTGAGGAGCGCATCAAGGCGGTGATGGACGAAATCCGCCGCTCGAAGAACATCATTTTGTTCATCGACGAATTGCACACCATCGTGGGCGCCGGCTCTGCCGAAGGCACGATGGACGCCTCCAATATTATCAAGCCAGCGCTCAGCCGCGGTGAATTGCAATGCATCGGCGCGACCACGCTGAATGAATATCGCAAATACATCGAGAAAGACGCCGCGCTCGAACGCCGTTTCCAGGCCGTGAAAGTCGAGGCGCCGTCGATCGAGGAAGCGATCCTGATTTTGAAGGGTCTCCGTCCGAAATACGAAGACCATCACAAAGCCGAGTTTACCGACAAGGCCATCGAGGCGTCGGTGAAGCTTTCGGATCGGTATATCACCGACCGCTATCTGCCGGACAAGGCCATCGATTTGATGGACGAAGCCGGCTCGCGCGCGCGCATCGGCACGATGACCCGTCCGCCGGAGGTCAAAGACCTCGAAGGCGACATTGAGGACATCAAGTCGAAGAAAGAACGCGCGATCAAGAACCAGGATTTCGAAGGCGCCGCCTCCATGCGCGACAAGGAAAAGCACGCCAAGGAAAAATTGGAATCCGTTTTGAAGGAATGGCGCACCACCCGCGAAGAAAAACGCGTGAAGGTGGATGAAGACGATATTTTGCACGTCGTTTCCAAGTGGACGGGCATCCCGCTCCAACGCATGGAGCAAGGCGAAATGGCGCGCCTGATCAAGGTCGAAGAAGAGATGACAAAAGTCGTCGTCGGCCAGAAGGAAGGCGTGTCGGCGATTTGCAAGGCGCTGCGGCGTTCGCGCGCGGACCTCAAGGATCCCAAGCGCCCCATCGGCACGTTTGCGTTGCTCGGACCGACCGGCGTCGGCAAGACGTTGCTCGCGAAGACGCTCGCGGAACAAATGTTCGGCGATACGAAGGCGCTGATCCAGCTCGACATGAGCGAGTACATGGAAAAATTCAATGTCTCGCGCCTCGTGGGTTCGCCCCCCGGATATGTCGGTTACGAAGAAGGCGGCCAGTTGACCGAACAGGTTCGCCGCAAGCCGTATTCGGTGGTGCTCTTCGACGAAATCGAAAAGGCCCACCCGGATGTGTGGAACATGCTGTTGCAGATTTTGGAAGAAGGCAAACTGACCGACAACGTCGGCCGAGTGGTCAATTTCCGGAATACCATCATCCTGATGACGTCGAACGTCGGCTCGGACACGATCAAGAAGCAAAGCTCGATGGGCTTTTCGCCGATCACGGACGCGAACAGCTACGAGCAGATGCGCGAGAAGATTCTGGAAGAGGCCAAGAAGACGTTCCGCCCGGAGTTTCTGAACCGCCTCGATGATATCATCGTGTTCCGCTCGTTGACCAAACCGGACCTGATCGGGATTCTCGATCTGGAAATCAACAAAGTCATGACGCGGTTGATGAAGAACCGGAACATTGCGTTACAGCTCGATGACAAAGCGAAAGACTTCCTGGTCGGCAAAGGTTACGACCCGCAATACGGCGCGCGCCCGATGCGCCGCGCGGTGGAGCGGTTCCTCGAGGACCCGCTCGCCGAAGAGTTGCTCAAAGGCAACCTGCACGACGGCGAACCGATTGCGGTGAGCGCCGACGCCGATCACCTGACCTTCAACCAGAAGGCCAGCGCGGCGGGCGCGCTGTCGAGCTAAAGAATCTCATACTACAAAGCCCAATCCGGGAAACCGGGTTGGGCTTTTTATTTTGCGGCCAATCCCCTGCTCCAGTCCACTTTCGCTTTGAGGCGTAACCGACTGCTTTTGTCCTCGATTCCGCTCAATCGGTACAAAAAAAAGGCGGCCGGTCTCGGCCGCCTTGATTGAAATGGAATTAAACCGGCTGGTTGGTGCGGTCCCGGCGCGGGACGGATTCCTCCCCGGCGCTGGAAATACTATCGGCGCCATTGCGTTGGAAGATTTCTTTGGCGGCCTTGGTTTGGTCGCCGTTATCGGAGTGCACGGACAGGAGAATCCTGCCTTCGCGCAACTGACCTTCGTAGCGTTTGGCTTCGAATTCCGGAATGCCCATGCCGACCAGCGTGCCGACGAGGCCACCTGCGGCTGCGCCGACAGCGGCTCCGCTCAAGGCAGCCATGATGGGACCGGCAGCAACGAACGGTCCAATGCCCGGTATGGCCAGGGCCCCGATTCCCGCCAGCAATCCCAAGGTGCCGCCCACCACTCCGCCTGTGCCTGCGCCGGCGGCTGCACCCTCGGGAGCTTTGGTCCCTTTTTTCAGGGCAAAATCCCGCGTGCCGTCTTTGTCCGGCAACAACACGGAAATGTCGTTATTGGTGAAACCAGCGACTTGAAGATCGCTGACAATCTTGGAGGCCTGGGCTTCATCGCGAGCCAGGCAGAATACGGATTTTTTTGACATAAATTGGTTTGGTTTTATGGATTGTTGGTTTTGATTTCGAGCTGGTTGTCCACGGTCGCGGCGCCGGCTTGCTTGACGGCCGCCTCGATGGTTTGCTTTTCCTGATCGGTGTTTACCGGGCCTCGCAGGGTCACCTTGCCATCCACAGTGATGATTTTGATATTTTTGGCGAGGGTCGAGAGCTGGTCATTTGACATCAGGGCGCGCCGGATCCGAACCGTGGTTTGAATATCTTGATCGCTATTTCCCTGGTCGCCGGGTGTGAGCGTGGCATCCGAACGGTCCCGGACATTTTTACCGGTGTTATCCGCGTTTTTAGCGTCGGCGGCAACGGCGTTGGTCATCTCCTGGCCCGTGGTGGCCGTTCCACGGTCTGGTCCATTAGTTGAATTCTTATCGCAGCCCGCGATTAAGAAAGCGGTAGAGAGTATTCCGATGTATTTTGGCAGCGTCATACCATACCCTCGCTCACGGAGCAGGAATCCATATAGGGTTCAACCCGCTTGGGACGAAGTCGTTGCAATACAATGCAAATGAACCCATTAAGAGGCCGAAGCACGGGGCTTGTTCCCGGATTGAGCGAGTTTTTTCTTTTTGAAAAATCGACGAAATCAAGTAGAGTAACATGTTCCCTCGAAAACAAATTGAACAACGTATGAAAAAAATCTCCTCTATTATTGCGCTCGCAGGGTTGTTAGCGATCCCGGCATTTGCGGCGGATAAGGAAGTCACGGTCACCGGCCTCGGCCAGTGCGCCAAGTGCGCGCTGCACGAGACCAAGGAATGCCAGAACACGATTACCACGGAAGAACACGGCAAAAAGGTGACGTATTACCTCGCTGAAAACGACAAGAGCAAGGATTTCCACGATAACATCTGCAAAAAGTCGGAAAAGATCACCGCAACGGGTGTGCTTTCCGAAAAGGATGGCAAGAAAGTCCTGACGGTTTCGAAGATTGAAGCGGTTAAAGAGAAATAATCGTTTCTTGTTTTAAGAGCTTGCGCCCGCGTTTGTATGAACGCGGGCTTTTTTTTGTTCGGGAGCTGAAATCGAAAGTGAAACTTTTCCCTGAGACGAACAAACGGAGTCGAGAAGACGAGGGTTGCGGCATCTTTTAGCATGGTTCAATACGAACCGCCCGTTGTATATTAATTGTTAGGCAGATGACCCCGCACCCCATGATTGAATGGCCGGAGAAAAAGCGCCCCGGATTCGTTGTTTTTCATCACGACTACCGGGAGGATGGTTATGGTCTCGGAAGGCCGGAAGATCAGTCCTATTTTGACTTCAAGCAAATCGAAGAATATATGCGTGGCATTTTAGTTCATCCCAAGAACTTTCTGGGATTGATGGACCAGTTTGATGAGACGCTGCAATTTTATGTAAACGAAGACAGATCTGTTCTTATTGATTTTATTGTCAAAGAAAAACACGGATCGTTACAGAAGCAGGCAAGTTTAGACGAGGCTGTTGCTTTGGCACTCTCGGCGAGTCCATCGTTGGCGCAGCTACCCATTCCAGGAGCAAGTTTCAAAGCATGGTAACAAATCTGCCTCTTAAGTAACAAGAAATGAACCGTTCATATTCAACAAGTTGCGCGGCCTTGTTACTTACGTCATTGCCCCGTCTCGGAGACGGTTGGTTTGCTAACAAGTCGCCGGAGCCAACCGCCGTTGGCGCTGGTTACGCCGTGAGGCGCCGCCGACTCCTTCACGGATCGGCGCTCATTGGCGGTCACGGCCACAGATCCGCCGCTGGATTTGTTTTGGTCTGATTTCCTTCGTCATTGCCCTGATTACAGGCCGTTTTAGTTCATTTCCGAAATGAGATTTGAACCGCGATCGCCTGACCAATCGCTCCAGCCAACGACGCGCGTGGTTTGACGGAACAACTCATTGTGAATTCGGTCGTTATGACTGCGATTGTAGTTGAACCCTCACCGCTGCCCTTCCCACGCCGATTGGGTGCGGAAACCTTGTCTCAGCCTGGGAAAGGTTGCAAATGCGTCGTTTACGTGCAGCTTAAGAATTGAATAATTGCGCCTCCGACCGCGTCCATTGTTCAAGAGCTTATGAAAACGAAAACAACCTTATTTCTTCTCGTTCTAACAGCTTCAATCGGCGCCGCTCGCGCGCAGGACGCGTACGATTCCGATTATCCGACGGCGGTGGTCCCGGTGCCGGCAGTCGTGTACGAAGCACCGGTGACGTATGCTGCGCCGGTCGTGTATCAGGCGCCCGTCATTTATAACGCGCCGGTCTTTTACGGCACACCGTTGAGTTACGCGTTGAACGCGTGCGCGGCGTGTCAGGACACGGCGGTTCGTTCCACGGTCACGTATATCGGCGGCGGCCATGTGGGTTATCAAGTTTCGCCGCCGTGCAATACGGGATCAACCCTGACGTTCATCGGCGGGTCCTGGTATTCCTCGCATTAGGCCAGTTAAAGTTTGGATAAGTAATTGGAGTTCTTACCGCTTACGGCCCGAAGGTTGTAACCTTCCGGGCCGTATTTCTTTCTAGGGGACTGTCCGCCAACGCGACGCTGGCATTGGCATTGCGTACACGGTTCAGCGGAGATAGTCTGCCCGTTCGTTTAATGAAAAAAGTTGTTATCATCATTGCAATCATCGGATTGGCGGTTGCTGGTTACGGTTTCCGACATCGCCAGAAAGCGCCGGTGGCGGCAGTGGCCGATAACACCACTCGCCCGAACACCGCCACGATTGAATTGCGAAACATCGATTTCGCGGTAACCGCCGCGGGCGAAATCGGGCCCGATGACATGGTGTCCGTGCGTCCGGAAATCAACGGGCGCATTTCGCAATTGCCGGTCGACATCGGCGATAAGGTCACGAAGGGTGATTTGTTATGCGCGCTCGATGACAGCGACCTGCAGAGCGAACGCTCGACGCAGATCACGCAGATCGAAGGCGCGAAACTCCAGGTGGAAAAATCGAAACGCAATTACGACCGCAACAAACAATTGCACGAGATTCACCTGGTGTCGCAGGAAGTCTACGACGACAGCGTGACGGATTATGAGATGTCGAAGAATGCACTGGAGCTGGCGGAAAAAACATTGAGCCAGATTGAGGTTCAGATTTCCAAGACGCGCATTATGGCGCCGGTGGATTGCACGGTCCTCACCCGGCCCGTTTCCGTCGGCCAGGCGGTCTCCGGTTCGGGCGGCGTCGGTGGCGGCACGGAAATCATGACCATTGCGAACCTCAAGGAGATGATCATCACGGCGCACATGAACCAGGCGGATGTGCCGCGCTTGCGCCTCGGCCAGGCGGTGGATGTGGAAGTGGAAGCGGTGCCCGGTATGAAAATCAAGGGCACGGTGGAGCGCATCGCGCCGCAGGCGACCATCAAAAACAACATCAAAGGTTTTGAGACGCAGATCCGATTGAAGAATCTGGATCCGGTCGTGCGCCCGGGGATGACGGCGAACATGACCATCCCGCTGCAATCCGCCGCCAACGCGGTGGCAATTCCGTTGGCCGCGGTGTTCTCGGAGGAAAACGATCGCTACGCGTTTGTACGCAACCAGAATGGCGATTTTGAAATTCGCCCGATCCGCATCGGGGTGGCGGATTTCCAATACGCCGAGGTGCTGGACGGCCTGCAAAACGGCGACGTGGTTTCCATGGTGCGTCCGGAGAAATTCGTGGGCGATCTTCATGAGGCGCTCAGCAAAATGGCGGCGAACACCGCGACTGACGGCAATGCCAGGAAATTCGCGACGGGCGCCAATACGAATGCCTTGACCAGCGCGACCAATCAACCGGCGCCCAGCGCCAGCGCGAATTGAAGGTCGGAAGTTATGGCCCTCATCGAGCTCCGGAACGTCAGCAAAATTTATCATCTCGGCGGCGAGGAAATTCGCGCGCTGGATGATGTCTCGCTCGATATCGACGGCGGCGAATTCATTTCCATCATCGGCCCCTCCGGCAGCGGAAAGTCAACGTTGATGCACATCGTCGGCTGTTTGGATTCGCCGACGACGGGCTCGATCAAGCTGGACGGAACGCAAATTCAAAATGCCTCCGCGCGCGAATTGGCGCGCATTCGCAACCAGAAAATCGGATTCGTATTTCAATTTTTCAATTTGCTCCCGAAGCTCAGCGTGTTGCAGAACGTGGAATTGCCGATGGTTTATAGCGGCGTGTCAGCGGCACAACGCCGCGAACAGGCGATGGAGGCGCTGAAATTGGTCGGCCTTGAAAACCGCAGCAAACATCGGCCGATGCAAATCTCCGGCGGACAACAGCAGCGCGTGGCGATTGCGCGGGCACTGGTGAATAACCCGAAGATTGTGTTCGCGGACGAACCGACAGGCAATCTGGACTCGCACACGGGCGAGCGAATTTTGGAATTATTTCACAGCCTGAGCACCAAGGGACACACGATTGCCCTGGTCACGCACGACCCGGAAATTGCGGCAGTCACCCCGCGGAAGATTGAAATTCGAGACGGCAAGATAGCGCAGCACGTGGATCCGAAGCTCGCAGGCATCACGGAAAAATTCTCATTGGAGAAAGTGCAAGGCCTGTGAACGCGGAGCGCGGAACTCGGAACGCGAAAATAAAACAGCGAACACGCCACAAGAATCATGAGCAATCAAGATTTGAAACAACGAACCAAACGGTTTGCGCTCGATATAATTGCGTTTTTTGAGGCATTGCCGAAGGACGAAACTTCGCGAGTGCTCGGCAGACAATTACTTCGTTCAGGAACATCGGTTGGCGCAAATTATCGCGCCGCGAAACGCTCCAAATCCAATGCGGACTTCATAAACAAGATGACCATTGTTGAAGAAGAAGCTGATGAATGCGGCTACTGGCTCGAGCTATTGACTGAAAGCGGAAAAGTTAACCAACCAAAAACAGCCGCACTTCTCAAAGAGTCTGATGAACTAGTTGCCATTACCGTAGCCTCCATCAACACAGCGCGCAAGAACGGGAGGAAATCATGATCGGCGATTCGTTTTCCGCGTTCCGAGTTCCGCGCTCCGCGTTCCTATGAACATTTTCAACGCTCTCGTCGTGGGCTTAAAGGAGATTTGGGCGCACAAGTTCCGTTCGATTCTCACGATGCTCGGAATCATTCTTGGCGTGTCGAGTCTCATCGGCATGTCGGCGTTGGTGAAGGGCATGGAGAACGGCATGCGCGAGGCGTTGATCGCTGTCGGCGGTGTCGAGAAGGTGCGATTGGATGACAAAGACATTCCGCAATACCAACAACACCGGGCGGACCAGGCGGTGGGCTGCACGATGAACGACGTTTACGCGCTCGAAAAGAGCGCGCCTCTCATTAAGATGGTCACACCCGAGATGCGTTTGCGAGGCGCCACCGCCTCATACGGGGAAAAAAATTTCGATATCTGGAATTTTGTGGGCACGTGGCCGAACGCGTTGGAAATGAACCAGCATGTCGTGCAATACGGGCGCATGTTCAACGAGGTGGATGATCAGAATGCCCGCAACGTGTGCGTCGTCGGCGTTGACTTGCGCGATGAGCTCTTCGGTACCGTGGAAAGTCTTGGTTACGAATACAATCCCGTCGGCCGGACCATCAACATCAAGGGAATGCCGTTTACCATCATTGGAATGTTCGAGCGCTACGAAAGCGAACGCGCAAAGAAAGAGCGCGCATTGGCCAAATTAAATCCACCAAACCCGGCCCAAACAAACGGCCCCGCACGCAGCCGCGGCTGGGGTGGACGCGCATCCAACGGCGGTTTCGTTTACATGTCGAAGAACGCCACGGTCTACATTCCGCTGAATACGATGTGGGTGAAGTTCCGCGCGTCGGCAGGCTCCAACAATATTCCCGACCCGCGCCTCACAACCTTGTCCGTGAAAGTGGCGGACGTGAATCATTTCGACGAAGCGATTCAGCAGGCGCAAAATGTTTTGATGCGCACGCATAATGGCATCGAAGATTTTACGTTTCAGACGCAGGAGGATTGGGCGGACACCATCAACAAGGCGATTCACAATTACCGCGTCAGCGGCGGAATCATCGCGGCCATCGGCCTGCTGGTCGGCGGCATCGGCATCATGAACATCATGCTGGCGAGCATCACCGAACGCATTCGCGAAATCGGCATTCGCAAGGCCATCGGGGCAACATTCGCGGATATTTTCGTCCAGATTCTGGTCGAGAGCGTGGTGATTGCCATCATCGGCGGCATCGTGGGTTTGGTAACTTCCGTCGGTCTGGTGAATCTATTTTCGTTCGTTTCACCGGACGATAACACGCCGGTCATCACCGCCAATGCGTGCGTCCTGGCTTTTGTGTTCAGCGTGTGCGTGGGAATTTTGGCGGGGTTGATCCCGGCGTTCAAGGCGGCGAAGCTGGATCCGATCCAGGCGTTGCGCTACGAATAAGAGCGTCGAACAAAATGAGGTTTTGCTGTGGTTGGCAGGCGTTTTAAGGCTCCACTTCTTCATCCTCCGGGGGTGGCGGATGGGGGTGCTTGCGATGGTGGCGGGCAACGATGAACTTTGCGACGAAGAAACAAATCCCAGCCACCGGCGTGGCGATGACCATGGACCCGGCGAGCATCGGTTTGCCGATGCCCGTGGTCAACAAACGGCTCCACTCATGCCAATTGTGAGGCATGACGAGGTGCAATCGCCGCAGGCTCTGCGGCCATTCCTGGTTCAAAACCCAAAAGCCGATTTTGTATTCCCAGTCGAAAATGAAAGGCATGATGGGAAGGATCAAATCATGCAGCGTGCCGGCGAGCACCGCGGCGAGGATGTTACTGCGCGTCAGCCAGGCGAAAAAAATCGCCAGGAGGGTTTTCAGGCCGAACAGGGGAGTGAAGCCGAAGAATATCCCAATGGCGATGCCACCGGCGATTGCCTCCGGGGTGTCGCGAATGGCGAGCAACTTCAGGGAGTGCTCGCGGAACCAGCGCTTCACGTTCATCGCGTTATCTTTGTCTCCTGTTGAACTCTACCACATCTTGATAGCGAACGCCCGTGCCTCCGAAAATATCCAGCGCCGACCCGATCGTCAGGTCAATTCTCCCCTGCCCCAGCCGCGTGACGGTTTCCAAATCCGCGAGTGAACTCGCGCCGCCGGCATAGGTGGTCGGAATCGGCGAGAATCGTCCCAACAACGCCACCAATTCCTCATCGACACCGCGACAAAGCCCTTCCACATCGACGGCGTGCACCAAAAATTCGGAGCACGAAGCCGCCAGCGTGGTCAACGTCTCCTCGCTGATCTTCAAATCGGTAAAATTCTGCCAGCGATCGGTGACGACGAAATATTCATCGCCCCGTTTGCGGCAGCTTAAATCCAGAACCAGCCGCCCCGGGCCGATGGCTCTAAATAATTCGGCCAGGCGGACGCTGTCCATGTGGCCATCGCGAAAAACCCACGAAGTCACGATCACGTGCGATGCTCCCGCATCCAGCCAACTGCGCGCGTTGGTGGCATTGATGCCTCCGCCGACGTGCATGCCGCCGGGGAAAACGCCCAGCGCCGAGCGCGCGGCGTTTTCATTGCCCGAACCAAGCATGATGACGTGCCCGCCCTTGAGTCCATCGCGCCGGTAGAGCTCGGCGAACCACGAGGCCGGGCGGTCGGAAACAAAATTCGTGCGCAATTGCCCGGGCGCGTCACTCAACGTGCCGCCGACAATTTGCTTCACCTTGCCTTCATGCAAGTCAATGCACGGACGAAACATGCACTTAGATTAAAGCACCAAGCTCCAACATCCAAGCTCCAGAAAAGCTCCAAAAACCAATCTCCAAATGCGCGTCACAATGGAGGTTTGAAGTTGGAATTTCTCTGGAGCTCGGAGCTTTGAATTTGGAGCTTTCAAAAGCACCCCCGAAAGAGGGGTTCGTTTGCGGTTGTCGAATCGCCGCAGAGTCATTTACTTTCCTCGCAAATCCAAAATCCCTACCATGAAATTCACACTCACAAGATGCCTCCCGGTTGCACTCGCTCTCAGCGCGTTGTTTACCAATGTCAGCCGCGCGGAATGGCCGGCGCGGGTGTTTGCGCCTTACATGTATATCGGCGCGGGCGACAATTTCAAACTGACGGCTTGCGATGATGCCTGCGGGCTGAAGTATTACACGCTGGCGTTCATCATCGCGCAGCAGGAAGGCCGCGGCAAAGATGTGAAATATCTGCAGGAACCTTCGTGGGATGGCCGAATTCCCATCGGCGCGGATCTGTATCACGACCAGATCAATGAGATTCGCAAGCGCGGCGGTGATGTCATCATGTCGTTCGGCGGAGAAGCGGGCAGGGAAATGGCGAATGTCATCGAGGATCCGGTCGCGTTGGAAGCGGCGTATCAAAAAGTCATCGACCAATACAAGTTCACCTGGCTCGATTTTGACGTGGAAGGAAATAATCTCGATAAAGGCAAAGCCGACAGCGAGCGGCGCAATACAGTCCTCGCCACTTTGCAAAAGAAAAATCCGGGCCTGATTATTTCCTACACGTTGCCGGTGGATCCGGATGGCATCTCGGAAGCTTCGCGGGCGCTCCTCGCCGATGCCAAGGCAAAGGGAGTAAAAGTCCATTCCGCGAACATCATGGTGATGTATTTTGGAAAGCGATTTATCAACAAAGGAAAATCGGAGGGCGAACTCGGCATCGAGTCGGCGAAGGCGGCGTACGCGCAATTACAAAAGATTGATCCGTCGATTCAGGTCGGCCTATGCCCGTGCCTGGGACCCAACGGCTCCTCCAGCGGCGAGTTTTTTGAAATGGAAGATGCGAAAACACTGAAAGCGTTCGCGGACCAGACGCCGTGGGTTTGCTCGCTGCATTATTGGTCCATCAATGACGACGCCGCGCGCCCGCATCGTCAGCGCAAGGTGACGAGCGCCACGAACGACGTCGGCGTGGTCACATCGACCACAAATTCAGTGATGGCCCCCAGCGAATTTCAACCGTGGGCTTTCGCGAATATTTTCAAGAGCTTTACGAAATAGGGCTCAGGGAAATTCACGACTACCGGAGCTTTCGCGGCCGCGCCACGAAAGGATTATGGGGCATCGCTGCCGCGATGCCCTAAATGATTGCCCGTAACCTTCGGGCATTGAGTTCAGTCCAACCAGAGAACAGAATCCAAAGCCCCCATGACCTCTAAAGCGCTTACTCTCATTTGTGGAATGACTGCCGGTGTTTTGCTCGGCGCCGGTTGTGCCACGTCTTCGTCCGATTGCGATGCGTGTAATGCCCCCGCGACTAAAACGGTTTCCTTGTCGAAGGCGCCGTGCATGGATGTCCTTGGGAAATTCACCGCGTCCGACGTGCCGGCGCTCGGATCCGCCGAGGCCGAGGTTCCGCCGCCGCGCTGGAAAACAAACGCGCTGCCCACTCCCGAAGGGCTGCCGGGAAAAGGAATGGCGCAGCACCCGATGCTCTACATTGGCGAGGGCTACAACAAAATTTTCGTTGTCAAGGACGGCAAAGTCATCTGGACCTATTCGACCGGTTCAGGCTTTGAATATGACGATGCGTGGATGCTGTCCAACGGCAATGTTCTCTTCAGCCGGATGCAATACGTCGCCGAAGTGACGCCGCAGAAAGAGGTGATATGGCGTTACGATTGCCCGACGAATACGGAAGTGCATTGCTGCCAGCCGATCGGCGATGACCGCGTCCTGTTCATCCAAAACGGCCTGCCGCCGAAGTTGATGGTGATCAATACCACCACCGGCAAAACGGAAGTGGAACATGCGCTGCCGGCGAGGAGCCTCGACGATCAACGCACCGTTCATCCGCAATATCGCCGGGTGCGCTACACGGCGGACGGGCATTACCTCGTCCCCATGCTCGGGATGGGCACGAACGGCGCGGTGGTGGAATACGACAAAAACTTCAACGAAGTGTGGCGCTACAATATTCGCACTCCCTGGGCGGCGATTCGTTTGAAAAACGGCAACACGCTGATCACCGATGAATCGGACCGGCTCACGCGCGAGGTGAATCCGAAAGGCGAAACTGTGTGGGAACTCCGCCCGGAGGATTTGCCGGAGGCGTATCGCTTCGTGGACACGCAAACCTGCACGCGCCTGGCGAACGGCAACACGATCATCTGTTCGCGCGGCCGGAATGGCCAAAAGCCGCAACTCGTCGAAGTGACGCCGGATAAAAAAGTCGTCTGGGTATTGCAGGATTGGTCCGTGCTCGGCCCGGCCACCGCCGTGCAAATTCTCGATGACCCCGGAGTTCCCGAACAGCCCGGACAGTCGGAACATTGAACCCGCTAAATACGAAACACCGCGCGCGTTCGATATCCTTTATCCAGCTCTCAGATGGAACTTCACTGCCACGGCGTCGGAGTTGATTGCGCGCTCGCGCTAAAAGCCGCCGCTATTTTTGGGCGCGTCATGAAAATCAACAAAAGCACGGGATAAATCACTCCCAAACAACCGCCAAGAGTTCCGCCAATGGCCCCGCCGATCGCCCCCGCCGCTGCGGGACCGCTTTGTTCCTGAGCCTGGTGCAACATCGGCAACAGCAGGAATATGGCATTGACCACCGTCCCCAAAATTCCGAGGACGATGGCGTAAACAGCATAAATAATTGAAAGAACGCGCGCCCACGGTTTCAAGAGTAGCAAGCCGATTCCCGACGCGGCCAGAACCGCGCAACTTGGAACTCCCAACAGAAAGCTAATTTTCACCCAGGTGGCATAGACTGGGTTTTCATGCATGATTTTGATGACGGGGTTATTAAAATCAGGCGATGCGAAGAGCAGCACTGCACTCGCCAGCAACCCAACCGCTCCCCAGAGGGCGAACACAATATTAAGAATTCCAAATACGTTTATGGAAGCGGGGCGATTCTGCATATCTGTTTTCCTTTTCCAAATCCTATAGCTCGTTGGACTGAGGCTGCACCAGGCTCCGCCCGCAATCAATTGCAAATCCTGCGCAACTGGCGCACCTTGGCGCATGCCCACGTTCAAATACCTCATCATCGGTGGCGGCATGACTGCAGATGCCGCTGTTCAGGGAATTCGCGAAGTTGATTCCAGTGGCAGCATCGGATTAATCAGCATGGAATCAGATCCGCCGTACGATCGGCCGCCGCTGACGAAGGGGCTGTGGAAAGACAAATCACTCGAAAGCATCTGGCGCGGCGCCGCGAAACAGAACGCGCAACTTCACCTCGGCCGCACGGTGAAGTCTCTCGACGTGAAGCAAAAACGCGCGACGGATGATCAAGGCACGGTCTACACCTACGAGAAATTGCTTCTGGCCACTGGCGGCGAGCCGCGTGTGCTGCCGTTCGGTAAAGACAAAATCATTTATTACCGCACCGTGGCAGATTACCGGAAGCTTCGCGCGCTCACGGAAAAAGGCACACGATTCATTGTCATCGGCGGCGGATTCATCGGCTCGGAAATCGCCGCGGCGCTAGCGATGAATGCCAAAAAGGTCAGCTTGGTTTTTCCGGGACCGAGCATCGGCAATCGGATTTATCCCAAGGAGCTATCGAAATTCCTCAACAGCTATTACGCGGAGAAAGGCGTGACGGTCGCGCCGGGAGAAACGGCGACCGGGCTGGAGGAGCGGAATTCGGAAGTCGTGCTCAAGACCAAGAGCGGGCGCGAGTTCGCCGCGGATGCAGTCGTCGCCGGATTGGGCATCGAACCGAGCACCGGCCTCGCCAGCGACGCCGGGCTCAAGGTGGAGAACGGAATTATCGTGGACACCTTTCTGCAAACCAGCGCGCCGGATGTCTTCGCCGCGGGAGATGTCGCCGCGTTTCACAATCCCGCACTCGATCAACGGCTCCGTGTCGAACACGAGGATAATGCGAACACGATGGGCAAATTGGCGGGCCGCAACCTGGCCGGCAAACGCGAGCGCTACGATCATCTGCCGTTTTTTTATTCCGACCTGTTCGATCTCGGCTACGAGGCGGTGGGCGAATTGGATTCGCGCCTGGAAACAGTCGCGGACTGGAAGACGGAAAATCGCGAGGGCGTGATTTATTATTTGCGCGATGGGCGCGTCCGCGGGGTGTTGCTTTGGAACACGTGGGGAGAGGTGGATGCGGCCCGGGAAATCATCGCGAGCCATCGTGTTTACACGGCCGCGCAATTGAAAGGTCTCTTGCCCAAAGCGGGTTAGGAAACCGCTTCCGAGAAAATACGGACGGCGCGTTCGTAACACCACTCACTGCCGGCAACTTGACTTTTTTCGCGCGCCATCCACTTATTGCGAGGCATGATTTTCCCAACGGTGGATGGCAAGGACGAGCTGCGGGCGGCCCGGAAATTATGCGATGCCGGCGCCTGGCCTGAACTGATCGGCTTCACTCGCGAATGGCAGCAGGAACGCCCCGAGGAGTCGAAGGTGTTTTATTACCTGGCGCTCGGCCATGCGGGACTGGGGCAATTCGTGCAGGCCGAAACCGCTTATCGCCGCTCGCTGGAGCTGGACGATTCCGACGCGAACACCTGGAGCAATCTCGGCGGACTTCTTTACGAACACCTGAATCGGCCCGTGGAGGGCATTCGCTGTGTGGAGAAGGCGTTGCAGTTGAATCCGGAACACAAACTCGGCTGGGCAAATCTCGCCTGCATGGTCGGGCGACTCGGGGATCATCAACACGCGATTGCGTTTGCGGACCGCGCCCTGGCCTTGGACTCGCAGTGCGTGGAAGCCTATCTACACAAAGGCGCGGCGGCTCGAGCCCTTGGCAAAAACGACGTGCTGCGGGAAGTGTGCGCGGGTTTGAGCGCGATTCCACCGGAGAAGTTTCGACGTGCAAGATAACCCCTCATCAAACGATGGGTTCTCCCGTCGCCGGAATTCTTCTGCCCGCGATTATTCCACTTTCAACTTAAAAATCTGGTAAGGCGCATTGCGCGTGCTGCGGCCGTTGTGGGACCACGGCATGTTTTGGATTTGCGAGCAGGAGACGTAAAGCCAGCCGTCAGGAGACCACGAAAATGTGTCCGGCCAGAGCAGGCGTTTGGGATCGTGCGCGATCACTTGCAGTTTTAAGGCGGGAGTCACTTGCACGATAGCGTCGTGCTCCATGTCGCTGAGATAAAGATTGCCGCGCTGATCGAAAATCATTCCGTCGCTGGTGGTGAAATTCGCGCCGAGGTCCTCGACTTTGCTGGCCACATCCGCGCCGGTAACGAGGGCATCCCGCAAGTCCGCGGTGCGGATGCGATAAAGCTTCGTGTCGCTCAGCGGTTTGAAATAAAGCCATTGCCGATCCGGGCTGAGCGCGATGCCGTCGGCATTCACCTTCATCGGCTTGCCGTTGCGTTGCAATTCCGCCCCGCCGATCAGAAGTTGATGATCCGGGTTGGACTCCACACTCGACGCTTTGCGCAAAACCATCCGCGCCTTGCCCGACTCGGTGTCGAGCACCACGATGCCGCCCTCCTTCGATTCCGTGAGATAGGCGATGTTGTTCACGGTGTCCACGCGCACATCGTTGAGGTAACTATTCTTGCCGGCGAGTTCGCTAAAGTTGTAGCTGCGGCTGACGGAGTTGTTCTTCAAATCAATTCGCACCAGCTTGGCGCCGTTGCCTTCCACGCTCTCCATTTCCGGCGCGGCGGGATCCACCACCCAAAGATTATCCTTGTCGTCCACATAGACCGCCTGCACGCAGACCCATTTGTTCGAGCCGCTTTCATTTTTCTGCCACGTATTCCAATCCTTATCCGGGAACGGCTGCGCGATGCCGTTGGATTGCACTTCCACGACATCGAATTCATGCGGCCCCTGCCAGCGCGGATAATTCACGAACATACGTCCCGTTTTCGAAACGGCCACGCCGGTGAATTGGCTCAGGCCATCCTGAAAAACCGGCACGAGCTGCGCATCCGCGGCGCGAACCTCCACGCCTGCCAAGCACAACCAAAGTCCGCAACCGATAAAAAAAAGGAGACGGTGCGACCCATGAATCAACGCTTTCATTTTGATAACTGATTTATTCTCCCGAAACGCGAAGTTGGATATGGAGTTTATCCCGACTGCCGAGCGACCCGTGAAGATACGTCATTTGTCGGATACCGCTCGCCCGGAAATCCAGCTAGGATGCATTCACGAAGCTTTTATTGAAGTTTCGTAAAATTGTTCGGCTTCCCGCAAGGGGAGCGAAATAAGCTGGGGCCGCCGGACGTGTAGGGGCGTTCGGCGGTCTCACGCTTTATCTCTCAAGGAGACGACGCCTGCCACGCGACAGTTGTAACCAAGGCGGGTGAGGCGTCTCAGAATGACTCATCGCGCCGCAGCCCGCCTGCCGCGCAATTCCTGCAAACCCGCTTCGATTTCCGCCCGCGGCAGATTTCCATCCTCGAGCTGCGTATCCGTGCGGCCCAGCAGGCGTTCGTAAAACGAAATCCCGAAATTCAGCGCGTAATCATTGTTCACGTCGCCATCCAGAATGGCAAACAACGCATCCTCGGCTTTGGCAAATTGGCCGGTGCGCTCGTAATGTTCCATCAGCATCGCGGAAGTTTGCGCCGGCATTTCATCCAAGGCATTCACGAACAACTCCACCTTCGGCACAAATTCAGGTTGTTCGTAGGCATCGCTGCGCGCGAGGCTGCTGAGCAGGAGATGCAGGCCCTTGAGATAACACGCGTGGCTTTCCTCGATCCGGCCTTCCACCGCGGCAATATCGCCGGCTTCCTTGAGCAACGTGGTCAGAAAAAACAACTTTTCGCGAACCGCATGCAGCGGTTCCGTTTCAATCAGGCGCGCGAGCAATTCCGCTTCGCTGAGTTTGAGCAGCGCCTCCGAATCGATGCCCGTGATGCGCTTGAATTCTTCTTCCGTCAGGATGGCTGCCTCACCCTCCTTCCCCTGCTCCTTGAGCGCGCGGATGCGCGCCAACGCTGCCGCAAATTCCTCGATCATCCGGACAATGTAATCGCGCCGAATCATGTTGTTCCTTCTTTAATGGCCTCAATGTGTCACAAGACTGAATGCAATTCCACACTCGGCTTTTTTCTTCTCCCCTCTGCCTTCTTCCCTCCGCCCTCGACAAAGCCGCCCTTCCCCGCCAAATTGGGCGGGATGTCGTTAGTCAATCAACCCTTGGCCATCGCGGGACGCATTTTCCGCTCACGCCTCATCATGGGCACCGGAAAATTTTCGTCGCCCGAAGCCATGCGCGACGCCCTGGCCGCCAGCGGCGCGGAAATGGTCACCGTGGCATTGCGCCGCGCGGACTTGAGCGGCAAACGCGATCCCTTCGCGAACATTTTGGAATTCATTGATCCCAAAAAATATCTGCTGCTGCCGAACACCAGCGGCGCCATGAACGCCGAGGAAGCAGTGCGCCTCGCGAAACTCGCCGCGGCGGCGGGATTGCCCAAGTGGGTGAAATTGGAAATCCATCCCGACCCGCGCTACCTCCTGCCCGACCCGGTGGAGACATTCAAGGCGGCTGAGATTCTCGTGAAAGAGGGATTCACGGTGCTGCCTTACATCAATGCCGATCCGGTGCTGGCGAAGCGCTTGCAGGAAGTGGGCGTCGCCACCGTGATGCCGCTCGGCTCGCCCATCGGCTCGAATCGCGGCATCCAAACGCGCGACCAAATCCGCATCATCATCGAACAGGCCACCGTTCCCGTCGTCGTCGACGCCGGACTCGGCGCTCCCAGCCACGCTGCCGAAGCAATGGAACTGGGCGCCGACGCCGTGCTCGTGAACACGGCCGTGGCGGTTTCTTCTGATCCGAATAAAATCGCCATCGCATTCAAGATGGCCGTCGAAGCCGGCCGCGCGGCGTATGAAATTGGTTTGGCCGCGCAACAGGACACCGCCAGCGCGACCAGTCCGCTGACTGGATTTTTGGGTTAGAGCGAGGACCGCGGCGTTCACGCCGCTTCACCCTTCACAAGTTAAGAGCGCCCACGAATTCTCAATCGTCTCGGCCATTCATTGAAGCTGACCAAACGCCACGCTCCCACGCCTCAGGCCGTTCTTTCGAATTCCAAAATTTCGTTGTCATATTTCCCTCACAGTTATAAAGTCCCCGTGCGTAAACAGTTACGCGATAACTCAGAACCACGGAACCAAAACTACACATGAATCCCACCACTCGAATTGTCGGCTACGTCGGCCTTGCACTTTTGACCAGCAGCGGAATTTCACACGCACAGAATTGGGCGGATAATTTATACCTGCACGCCGACATCGGCCCTGCGTTTGTTCAAAGCGCGCCCACGAGAACGCGAAACGTTACGGAATCAAACTTGGGTGGTTTCGCTACAGTTCAGCGAGGGCGTTTCGAATCTGATACCGAAATAAGAGCAGACTTGTCTGTCGGCTACAATTTGACCAAGTCCTTTGCTCTCGAGGCAGAAGCGGGCGCGATTTGGAATCCCACGGATAAGTCGGATAGCTATTTCTACCAAATTCCCGTCATGTTGAATGGCATTTACCAGATCCCGTTGAGTGATTCGTGGAAGGTGTATGTGGGCGCGGGCGCGGGCGCAGTCATTAGCAGGATCCATGGATTCAACCGCGACGAGGCATTTCACACGCCGATCACTGTGGATGACTCCGATTGGTCCGCGGGCTACCAGGCTGAGGCCGGAATCAAATACGCGGTGTCGCGTCACGTCGATATTGATTTGGGATACAAATTTCTTGGTGTTGCCCAGTACAACTATCGATTCAGGCACGTGGGAGATATTATTCAGCAGAACATAACTGTTAACGACCTTTTCACCCACAGCGTGCAATTGTCGCTGACCTTGAGATTTTGATTCGCCCTTCGATTCCGCACTTTTGATTTGCCGACAACGTCACTTGTTTGCGGCGGGCTTTCCGCTTATGCTCCTGCGCGGTTTCCGGAGTGATCCATAAAATGAATTGCCCAACTTTGAGCAGGGCGCGCGTGCGCCAGTTGCTGAACACCGCCAAAACTTCCCGCGTCCTCGTCGTCGGGGACGTGATGCTCGACCAGTTTATCTGGGGCAGCGTGGCGCGCATTTCGCCCGAGGCGCCCGTGCCGGTCGTGGAATTCGAACGCGAAAGCTTCATGCCCGGCGGCGCCGCCAACGCCGCGCGAAACCTCACCGCGTTGCAGGTGAACACGGAATTGTTCGGCACCGTGGGCCACGATCCCGCGGCGAAGCAACTCCAGAAATTGCTCAAGGAACAAAACATCGGTTGCGACGGCCTGGTGCCGCACGCCAACCGAGCGACGAGCTTGAAAACGCGCATCGTCGCCTCCAAACAACAGGTCGTGCGCATCGATCGCGAGACGCGCGATGGCCTGGACGGCCCGCTCATGCAGCGGCTGCTCGCGGCGTTCAAGGCGCAGTTGAAAAAGGCCGATGCGGTGATCATTTGCGACTACGGCAAGGGCGTAGTCACGCAGCAATTGCTGAATGAAATCAAGACGCTATGCCACGCGCGCGGCATCTGGCTCAGCCTCGATCCCAAGCCGTATCACTTGAATCTCTCGGGGCTTTCGCTCATCACGCCGAACCGCAAGGAAGCGTTTGAGCTCGCGAACATTCCGGACGAAACCCGCAACAGCGATCCGTTCGCGGACAAAAACCTGATGGCCGTCGCCGAGCGTTTGCATCGCGAACTTCACCCGGCCGTGCTGCTGATCACGCTCGGCGAACTTGGCATGCTGCTGTGCCAGCGCGACCAGAAACCGTTTCACATTCCGACGGTGGCGCGCGAAGTGTTCGATGTGTCCGGCGCGGGGGACACCGTCATCGCGACCTTCACGCTGGCGATTGCTGCCGGCGCCTCGCCGCTCGAGGCTGCGATTATCTCAAACCACGCGGCGGGCATCGTCGTTGGCAAAATCGGCACCGCCACGGTCGCGCCGGATGAGTTGCTGCAAAGTTTTCGCGCTTAGTCGAAGAGTTTCAATTTTAACCGCAGATGAACGCAGATTCAATCCACAGAAAATGAAAGATTTTCCGCTCTATCAACGCACGCACCAAACGGTGACGCGGAAGAAGGGAACTGCCACGCCGTTTTTGCCCTTCATCTGCGTTCATCCGCGTTCATCTGCGAATTTTCAATTTCATCGTTGCGGCTAGCACTGGCGGAATTATGGATTCTTCAAAAATAACAGCCGCCGCCATCCGGGCAATGAAAGCGCGCGGCGAGAAAATTGCCGCGCTCACCGCTTACGATTTCCCGATGACGCGCCTGCTGGACCAGGCCGGCATCCCGTTCATCCTCGTCGGCGATTCGCTCGGCATGGTCGTGCTCGGGTACGAGGACACCACGTCCGTCACGATGGCCGAAATGGAGCATCACGTCCGCGCCGCCGCCCGCGCCAAACCGCGCGCGTTGCTGGTCGCGGACATGCCGTATCACAGTTACGACACGGTGGCGCACGCGGTTGAAAACGCGAAACGTCTCGCCGCCGCCGGCGCCGAGGCCGTGAAGGCCGAGGGCGGCCGCGCGATCAGCGAACAAGTGCGCGCCATCGTCGCGGCGGGAATTCCGTTCTGCGGCCATTTGGGAATGCTGCCCCAGAGCGTTCGCGAAGAAGGCGGCTATCGCGTGAAGGGAAAAAACGAACCGGAACACCAGGCGTTGCTCGCGGATGCCGACGCGCTCGTCGAAGCCGGAGCGTTCGCTATCGTGTTGGAGCTCGTCGCCCCTCCGGTCGCCAAGGAAATGACGCAACGCATTTCCATCCCAACGATTGGCATCGGCAGCGGCAAGGATTGCGATGGCCAGGTGCTCGTGACGCCCGATCTGCTCGGCATGTTGCCGTGGTACAATCTCAAGCACGTGAAACCGCGCCTGAACGCCGCCGACCAGATGCGGACGGTCGTGACGGAGTGGAAGCACGGGATCACCGAACCGAAAAAGGACGCGCCGTGAGCAAACTAACCCACGTCAACGCGCGCGGGGAAGCCAGCATGGTGGATGTTTCCGCGAAGCCGATCGTCTTGCGCGAAGCGGTGGCGCGCGGGGAAATCCGGTTGCAACCCGCGACCTTGCAACTGATCGAAGGCAATAAAATCGCGAAAGGCAATGTGCTCGCCACCGCGCGGCTCGCGGGAATTCTCGCCGCCAAAAAAACCGGCGAACTGATTCCGCTGTGCCATCCCCTGCCCCTCACGCATTGCGAAGTGAATTTTGAAATCCCGAAATCGCGCGACCGGATTTCCATTGTTGCCTCGGCCAAAGTGGCCGCACAAACCGGCGTGGAAATGGAAGCGCTGACCGCCGCCACCATCGCCGCGCTCACGATCTACGACATGTGCAAGGCGGTGGACAAAAAAATGGTGATCGGCGCCGTGCGGTTGGTTTCGAAGACAAAGACCCCGCGATAAAATCGGGACTTGAATAATTATATTTACGCTCGCCCTCACCCCTGCCCTCTCCTCCGAGGCTTGTCATTACCCACATCATGTTCAATCTTTTCAAGAATCCCAACGGGATTCCGTCCTCCAGCCCAGGGTTGCGAGGAACGAGCTACCCTGGGAGGTGGATCGTAAAACCGTGTTCAACCCTGAAAGGGTTGTGTCGAACCGCCTTTGGCACCGCAACTCCGTTGGGGTTGGTGGGCTTTTTGCCGCTAACCCAGGGTAGCTCGCCGACTCGCCAACCCTGGGCTTTGCTGCGGAATCCCTTTGGGATTCATTAATGGAGTTGAGATGTGGGTAATGACAAGCCCCCAGGGAGAGGAGGAAGTTGTTCCAGCGTTGGGCGAGTTCGGAAACGCTTCGTCTTGCGAATCCGGTGATTGCGCTACGCCTTCACCTTCGGCTTCAGCGGCAACTCCAGCGTAAAAATCGCGCCGCATCCGGGACCATCGCTTTGCACGGACAACGAGCCGCCCATTTCTTTCGCGGCGAGAAATCCGCTGTGCAGGCCGAAACCATGCCCATTTCTTCGGGTGGTGAATCCGTGCGAAAAAATCCGGATGAGATTCTCCTGGGCAATGCCCACGCCGTTATCCCGGATGGTAAAGTAGAGATTATTTCCGCCGTTTGCCTTCACGCCGAGGATGGCCTGGGGCGCCCGCTGCTCCGATTCCATGAGCGCGTATTTGGCGTTGCCGATGAGATTGATGAGGATCTGCAACACCTTGTGTTTGTCCGCGATGATGTCCGGAACTTTTTCGTAGTCGCGAATAATTTTGACGTTGCCCTTCTCCAGGCTGCCGAGATGAATGCGCAACGCATCCTCCACCAGTGCGACCGGTGAATGAATTTCCTCCACGCCGGACGCCTTGGCGTAGCTCTGCTGCATGGTGACGATCTGTTTGATGTGCTCGATGTTCTTCGTGAGGCTCGTCAATTCCTTCAGCATGGCTTCCTGCTCCTGCGCGAGATAACTGGAGAGCGTCTTGAGATACGTGACGATTTGCGGGCCGCGTTTGTCGCGCGCGAAAAATCCCGCCAAATCGTGCGCATTCGGCTCCAGCATTTCCACCACGCGCGCCACGCCGCTCTGCTTTGACTCGCGCACCTGGTCCATCACGAGCGTGGCCGACGTGTTCACGCTGTTGAGCACGTTGCCGACATTGTGCAACACGTTGGTCGCAATTTCCGCCATGCCCGCCCGGCGCGAGGCCTGGACGAGTTCCGCATTCGCCTTCTGCAGGTTGGATTCCGCGCGTTTGCGCTCCGTGATGTCGCGGAACATCAGCACGCGCCCGATGCAGCGGCCGTTCATGAGCTGCGGGTGAATCACGCGCTCAAAGTAGCGGCCATCGCGCAGGCCCAGCACATTGTGCGCGGCTTTTTCCGGCTGCAACAACAACTCCTGGATGCGCATAAGATAGGCCTTGGAATCGTCGACCATCGTCGCGCAATGCTCAACGAACGCCTCGTTTCTGCCGGTGGCGACTATTTTGGGCGGGATGCCCCACATCGCGGGAAATCGTTCATTATAACAAATGGCCCGGCCGCCGAGGTCCACAGCCAGGATGCCGTCCTCGGTGGAATTGAGCGTCGCATTCAGCAACGAAAGTGAATTGGCGAGTTCATTGGTGCGCTCCTCCACTCGGTTCTCGAGCGTGTCGCGCGCCGCTTGCAACGCGTTCTCGCGCTGCTGGATTTGCGCCAGCATTTCGTTGAAACCATCGATGAGCTGGCCCAATTCGTCCTCGCTCGCTTTCTTCGCGCGGACGGAATAATTCTTTTCCACCGCGACCAGGCGCGCGATTTTGGCGAGGTGCAGGATCGGATTGGACAACACCCGATGCAACCGGCTGGAGAGAACCAACGCCACTCCCAGCGCGATCACGAAGACCATCCCGGCAATCGCCGCGTACCGTCGCAATCGGCGCGGCAATTCCTTCAGGTCGGATTCCACGTAAATCGTGCCGACGACCTCCGACCCTTCCTTGATCGGTTGAAACAATCGCATGCGCGCGCCACTGAATTCATGGCCCGCGGCCTGCGCAGCCGGAGGAGTGAATTTGCGGCCGTCTCGGTTGAACTCGGCAAAGACGTGTCCGTCCCGGTCATAAATGCAGCCTGCCACCACTTCCGATTCCGTGCGCAAGGCGTCGAGCGTTTGTTCGGCCGTTTTGGTATCGCTGAAATCAAGCGAGGCGCTGGAGTGCTCGGCAATCACCTGGGCAATGCTGCTGATGCGCTCCACAAGCGCGCCGCGAAAATCCACGATGTCGTAAAACACAAACGCTGAACACGCCAGCAGCAGCGCAGCCGTGGTCGTCAGCATGATGATCAGCACCTGCTTGCGGCGGATGGAAATTTTCTGGAACACCGAGATCATTTCCTGCCGCCTTTCACCGCGGCCAGCGCCATCAACTTGGAACTGATCTTCAACTCGGTCAGTCGCGCCGCCTCCAGGTTCACTTCCAGAACGATTCGCCGCTCGCTCCGCGCGAGGTTGATCATGCCGCCTTCGTTCATGAATTGCCCGCTCTCACCCACCGTCAGGACGCTCGCGCATTTCAACTGCTTCACGAGCTCCGCAATTTTTCGCGCTTCTTCAGAACCGATGAAGAGGACCTGACAATCGAGGCATTGTTCCGCGCTCGGATTGCGCATCAATTGTATCGGCCGGCCGTCGATGTTTCTGCCGTTGCTCAGGGCGACGAAAGCGCTTGCCACGTCCTCATCACCGACAATGGCGAAAACGATGGGGCTGGCGGAAGCCGGCAAGGAATCGCTGGGCCACTCCACGTATTTGGGAAAATTGAGCAAAAACGCGGCCTTCATCTGCGGCTCGGATCGTCCGACCTCGTCGCCGCGGCTCGTGCCCGCATATGGGCACACCGCGAGCACCAGCAAAAGAAAAATAATTGCTCGAGGAAGTTTTGACATTCTGCTTCGTCTATCGTCCAAATTCATTACAAACCCGTCCCGGGATTGGACCGTTCGAATGCAAGCGCAAACCGGTCGAAAACTGTAACTCTCAACGTTCGACCAGCGAGCCACACCGTTCGCCCATCACGTTTGTCAGATTCTCTGCGAATACCGCTGAAAAACCGGATGGGTTCGAGCCGTTCCATCGCGCGCGTCCCGCACGCTAAAAACGGGCCAACAATTCATCCGCTAACTATCGGTCGAATATGGCAAAGCTTGAGCCAAACCCTCGCCGGCAAATCGTTTTTCCCAAAAACTTCTGTTACGATTTCGGCAGGCATCCAGCCAACCGCCCCGGAACGCCGATCTCCGACCCGGCCAGTTTTAAAACACAAATGCAACGCGCCGGTTCCGCGGGCGCCTCTCGCGTCTGAAGCGCCGTCGCAATTGGATGTTGGTTGTTGGTTGTTCGATGTTGGATGTTTTTCGTTTTCGGAACTGCTGCGTTCGATGTTCTTGGAATCATACTCCTTCCAAATTTAATCCGCCCTTTTTGCGAATTTGTTGCCACGCGCGCTGCTTCGCGGTATGAAAAGCGCAGGCATGCACATCCAAACCGGCATCATCACGATTTCAGACCGCGCCTCGAAGGGGCTTTACGATGACCTCGGCGGGCCGGCGTTGAAAAAAGCGGCCGAAGGTCATCAATGGAAAGTCCTGGCCGAAGCGCTGGTGCCGGACGAGAAAAAAGATATTCAGCGAGCAATTCGCGAGCAGATATCCAAGGGTTGCCAGCTCATCCTCACGACCGGCGGCACGGGCGTGGCGTTGCGCGACGTGACTCCGGAAGCGGTGCGGGAAATTGCCGCGCGGGAATTGCCCGGCTTCGGCGAAGTCATGCGCGCGGAATCCATGAAGATCACGAAGAACGCGATCCTTTCGCGCAACCTGGCCGTCGTTGTGGACAAAGCGCTGGTGATTTGCCTGCCGGGGAAACCCAGCGGCGCGGTGGAATGCCTGGGCTTCATCGTCGGCGCGATTCCGCACTGCGTCGAAGTGTTGCAGGAAGTGCCGACGAGTTGTTGAGCGGAGCTCGAATTTTCCTTGCGACGGATTGTTTACTGCTGCTTAATCCTCGCGATGAATTTGGTGAGGCGATTTGGTAATTATTGGCTGAGTTTTCTTCTTCCGCTGATTTTCCTCTTTGCAAATGGATGCAGCACAGACCAATCCGGCGTCACCACTCATAAAGACCTGACAAAATATCGCAAGGTCTATTTGCTCCAACCCAAGAGCGATGAGCGCAACCTGTATGCCGGCATTTTGTCCCGCTTGCAGCGTGCCGGATTTGATGCCAGCGAAGTGGACATTGACTCATTGAAAAGAATGGCAGCCGCGAAAGATTCGACCGGGCCGGCGGTGGTTTGCCGGTTTCGGGCGATCAGCACCTGGGATCCCGGCCGCACCTGGTATTGTTTTGAAAGCGCTCAAATTCATTTCTTTGATCTCGAGAGCGGCAACCTGGTTTTTCGAGCGGATTATTTTCATCCCGACTCTTTTTTGCCGGAGAACACCGAACTCAACCGGCTCTTCATACAAATCCGTGACGGTTTTTTCCCGGGCCAGCCTAATCCATTCCGGGACGATCCGAAGGGGCCGTATGGTCCTTCGTACCGCCAATTTAAAAACGAAACGTATTGATGAACTGGCTGAAACGAATTCAGATTTGCTGGCTGGGTTGCCTGCTGGCCTCGATGGCCGGCGCGCTCGCGGGTTGCGGCACGCCGCAGTTCGCCATGGCGTCCAATGCACACCTGGAAAAATATCGGAAGGTTTACCTCCTCCCATCGCACGACGATGCGCGCTCGGTCACGCCCCGAATACTTGGCCGCCTGACCAAAACCGGTTTTGACGCGATTCTCGTGTCCTCGAACACGCCGGGGCTCCGCCAGGGAAGCGGCTTCGTCATCACGCCCGAAGGCCACGTGTTGACCTGCGCGCACGTGATTGGGCAGCTCACGAATGCCACGGTATGGATCAATGGCATGCGTTACCCGTGCAGTGTTTTGGCGAGCGACACGAACGCCGACCTCGCGCTACTGCGCGTGGAGGCGGATCATTTGCCGTTCCGTCCGGTAATGTTTGCCACGGAGACCAATTACGCCATGGGACAGGATGTGTTTACCATGGGCTTTCCGCTGGTCGCGGTTCTGGGAAGCGAACCACGCCTGAACAAAGGGCTGATCAGCGCCGCGGTCGGCATCAATGACAATCCGAAATTTGTGCAAATCTCGGCGGCGAGCCAACCGGGCGACAGCGGCGGCCCCCTGCTCAATCCGCGCGGCGAAGCAATCGGCGTCATCGCCGGCACCCTGAATCCAATCCGAGTGGCCGTGGAAACGGGCGGCGCTCTTCCGCAGAACGTCAATTTCGCCATCAAGGCCAACATCGTCCGCGCGTTTCTTGAGACGAATCACATCACGCTGCCGGCGGCAGTTGGCGGAACCGCCACTTTCTCAGTCACCGCTACTGGAACTCCGGCCCCGGCATATCAGTGGGCCTTTAACAACACGAACAACCCCTCCGGCGCCAACAACGAAGGTTTTGAGGGAACCAGGAAATCGCTCGCGCTGGTGCGCTCCGGAATTGTCACCGATGAAGAACTGAAACAACCGGCGTTGGTTTGCGTTTTTGGCTACAACAGCGTCGCCGGACTTCGGCCGGGATTTAAGCGGATTGAAATTGCATTCTTTGACCTCGATACCCACGCGGCCATTTTCAAAGCCGGCCAGTATCAGGACCGGCTCAGTTCCGAAAACGCGGAACTCGATCGATTGTTCATGGAAATTTCGAACAAATTTTTCCCCAATCGCCTGACAAATCCCTTCCTAAGATGACGGCGCGAAAAATACGATTACATTGCCCAATGAACGCAATTCGATTTCTCTCCCTGATTTTTGCGGTGGCACTGACCCTCTCCGGTTGCGCGAGCCACAAGAAAACGAGCGACGAGCAGCTTCGCCGCGCGTACGCCGCCGGCGCCGCGGCGGCGCAGATGCAGATGCAGCAGCACCAAATGCAGCAGCCGGCGATTCCGCCATCGGGCGATCCCCAGGTACGCATTCTGGGCGCGGTCAAAAATTCGCTATTGATTTGGAGCGATGGGCTCACCCTGGCGCGCGCGCTGGTACTGGCCGAATACCAAAGAAATACCGCGCCCTCCTCCATTACGATTTATCGCAACAATCAGCCGCTGCAGATTGATCCGCAAGCAGTGCTGAACGGCGCGGATTATCCGTTGTTCCCCGGAGATATCGTTTACCTCCAGGACTAAAACCTGTAGCCGCGGACGTCAGTCCGCGCTAACTGATTCTTTGCCCAGGGCGCTCAAAAATGGCGCCGATTCACGTCGGCGCCTACGGAATAATTTGAATTGCCCGGACCGCCTCGTTCTTTCGTTGATTTGCCCCGCCCTGACCGTTACCCTTGCCACAGCCGGAGATCCGGTAACGAGGACATGAATTCATGATTTCGCTGAAACAATTGACCAAGCGTTTCGGACAGCAAATCGCCGTCAACGCGCTCTCCCTCGAAATTCCCGCCGGGCAAATCGTCGGCTTTCTCGGCCCCAACGGCGCCGGCAAATCCACCACGTTGAAAATGCTCACCGGCATGATCGAGCCGTCGGAAGGTTCCGCGACAGTTTGCGGTTTCGACCTCTGGACCCAACCCGTCGAAGTCAAACGCAACGTCGGTTTCGTGCCCGAATCCGGCGCGGTGTTTGAATCCCTGAGCGGGCTGGAATACCTGGAAATGATCGCCGCGCTCTATGGCATCCCGCAGGACGCCGCGCGCATTCGCATCCGGCAATTTCTCACGTTTTTCGACCTGAGCTTCGACACGCTCACGGACAAATTGCTCGGCGCGTATTCGAAAGGCATGCGCCGCAAAGTCGTCATCACCGCCGCGCTGCTGCACAATCCGAAGGTGGTTTTTTTCGACGAACCGCTGGACGGCCTGGATGCCAACGCCGCCGTCGGTTTCAAGGCCCTCATCCAAACGCTCGCGCGCGAAGGCAAAACGATCGTCTACAGCTCGCACATTCTCGATGTCGTCGAGCGCGTGTGCGATCGCGTCATCATCATCGACAAGGGAAAATTGCTGCTCGACGGCAAGCCGGATGAACTCGTGGCCACGCACAACTCGGGAACGCTGGAACATTTGTTCACGAAATTGACTGGCGGCGAGGAACTCGAACGCCGCGCGGAAGATTTCGCCAAAACGTTCCGCTCATGAACGCCGCGCCCGCAGAATTGCCGCCGGTGATGAATCCCGCACCGCCGCAAACACGCACGTTGCGGAAATTGTTTCTCACGATTTACCTGCGCGGCCGCAGTTCGCGCGGCCTCAAACTCAAGACGGCGCCGAAATCCGTTGGCCAGAAGCTCGCGCTGGCTCTGCTCATGTACACCCTGTTCGGCCTGTTCGCGATGGGATTCATGCATCAGTCGACTTTTGCGCTGGCGATCTACACGCACTGCATGACGTTTGTGTTTTTGGGTATGTTCGTTACCTCCTCCGCCGGCGAGGTGTTATTCAATAAAGATGAAGCGGACATCCTGATGCACCGGCCCATCACCACGAAGGATTTGTTGTGGTCGAAAATCCGCGTGATGATCGAAATTTCACTCTGGCTTGCCGGCGCGCTCAACCTCGTCGCGTTCGCGGTGGGAACCCAAACGGTCGACGGCGGCATTTTATTTCCGTTCATCCACATCGTTTCGACGGTGCTCGAAGCCTTGTTCTGCACCGGCTGCGTCGTGCTGACGTATCAACTTTGCCTGCGCTGGTTCGGGCGCGAGCGGTTGGACAGCCTGATGACGCTGACGCAGGTAATCGTGGCAATGGCTCTCGTGATGTCGGGCCAGGTATTGCAAAGGCTGATGTTTCAGATGAGCCGGAACGGCTTGCTTCAATTTAATTCGAAACACTGGTGGCTCGCTCTCATTCCCCCGGCATGGTTTGCCGGAATGGACGATGCCGTCGCCGCGCATGGCGATGCCGGTTCCTGGTTGCTGGCGGGAATTGGATTGGTTGCGACTGCGCTGGTAGTTTGGCTTGCGTTCGTCAAGCTGGCGGACAATTACGGAACCGGCCTGCAAACAATCGGAGAAATGACTGCGAAACCGCGGGCGCGCTCGGGTTCGCAACGGCGGTGGACCGAGATTCTTGCCAGCCTCCCGCCAGTGAAATGGTTTTCGCCGGCCTCGCGCGCGGGTTTCATTTTGACGGCGGCCTACCTGTTTCGCGATCGCGATGTCAAACTGCGCGTGTTCCCCGGCATCGCGCCCATGCTCGTCATACCGTTGCTTTTTCTATTTCAAGACCAACAACGCATTGAAGGATTCGGCACCGCGTTTTCCTCGGGTTTTCTCGCAAGCGCTCCGTTGATCGTGCTCGACCTGCTCCAGTATTCCCAGCAATGGCAGGCGTCGGACATCTTCCGCGTCGCGCCCATGGCCGGCCCTGGTGAACTCTGCCACGGAGCGCGGCGGGCGGTTTTGGGCCTGCTGATGATACCAGTGTTTATCCTGATCGGCCTCATCGTGTGGGTGGCGCAACACAACGTTTCGCATCTGTTATTGTTTTTGCCGGGATTGATTTTGCTCCCGATTGTGGCGCTGGTTCCGGCGGCGATGCGGCGCGGCGTGCCCCTCTCGCGGCCGAACGAAGAAATTAAATCCGCCGGCCGCAGCATGAAAATGATGGGCGTGATGATTTTTGTGATGATCCTTTCGGGCCTGGCGTCTTGGGCGTTTAAAGCCGGATATTTTTGGTGGTTGATCCTGGCGGAAACCCTCATCGCCCTGCCCGTTTACTTCGGCCTCACCGCGCTGGTCTCGCGGCTGCGTTGGAAACCGCTGGAATAACTTCTCAACGGTAGGCTCCTTTTTCCACGACAACGCTTTTCCCATTTTCCATCTGCGTTCATCCGCGTTCATCTGCGGTTGAAAATTGAAAAGCTCGGGTTCAGTGCGGTTCTTGCTCGATGACGCGCTCAATCCGCCTATCGGGCACCAACCAAATCAGCGCGACCACGACAAAAATTCCGTTCGATATCCACGCATTCACGAACGCGAGCGGAATCGAACTGAAATAAAGCACCGGCGACAATTTCCCCTTCCAATCCGCGCCAATGGCCGCCGCGAGCATGGCGTGTCGCCCTTCGTTGCGAATGATGGCGCTCTGCAAAATGTAGTACGCGATCGCCGCCATCAGGAGCACGAAACCATAGACCGCCGTGGGCACCGACGGTGGTTTCCATTCCCATTGCCATGTCTTGCCCAGCCACGCCGTGGTGAACGGGAACAGCGACAGCCAGAACAACAAATGCAAATTGGCCCAAAGCACCGCGCCGCTGACTTTTCTCGTCGCGTGCAGCATGTGATGGTGGTTGTTCCAATAAATGCCGACGTAAACGAAGCTCAAAATGTAACTCGTGAAAATCGCGGGCAACGAATCCGCCTTCAACGCGCTCAAGCTGATGCCCGCCGGCGGCCGCAACTCCAGCACCATGATCGTGATGATGATCGCAATAACCCCGTCGCTGAATGCCTCAAGCCGGTTCTTCTGCATCGCGTCAGAGTGACCTCACGATTCGCCGCCTTCACTGCCGATCATTTGCGACATGACGAACGAGCGCGCCATCCCCGAAAACGCCGAGGCCGGGGGCCGCATCATCGCCTGCGCTTCCGCCGCCGCATAATGCCGCTTGTTCTCCTTCACCGAAGCGACCGCCCGCAGGAAATAATCCGTCGTCGGTTTCATGGCCGCCTTGATGGATTTGTCGTACGCATAAATCGCCTTGGAATCCTCCACCATGCGCTTGAGGTCAGCACCGGTAAATCCTTCCGTAGCCTCAACCACTTTCGCGTTATCAATGCCGCGCAACTCCTCCGGCAAATTCCGCAAATGAATGGAAAGAATCTCTGCGCGCGCGGCCGCGTCCGGAAGTTTCATTTCCAGCCACAACTCCACCCGGCCCGAGCGGATGAGCGCCGGCGGCAAATGCGCCACGTCCATGGCCGTCATCATCACGCAAATGCGTCCCGCACTCTCGCTTTCCAGGCCGTCGAGCATCGTCAATAGATAGCGGTAAAGCCCGCGCTCCTCGCCGTCCTCAAAAATCGCGTCCGCGTCATCAATGAAAATGACTGAAGGCGCGTTTTCCTTGGCGGCCTCAAACACCTGCTGAATCTTTTGATAAAAACTGTTCGTGCCGGCGATGAACGTGCCGTCGATCAGAAAAAATTTGCTTTTGAGCCGATGCGCCAGCGCGCGCCCAATCGTCGTTTTGCCGGTTCCCGGCGGACCGTACAGCAGCACGCCACGTTTGGCTTTCAGTTTGAATTGATTCGCCAACGCGTCATTCTCCAGCGCGAGCACAATGTTGATTTCCAGGTTGCGCAAGACATCGTCCACGCCCTTGAGGTCTTTCAAATCGACATCCTGGACTTCACCCAGATCCACATTGCTGGCGAGCCGCTGCGAGCGCAGGTACTCGATAAACCGTTCGGTGGTCAGATCGGAATAATTCGCCAGCCACTGGCAGGCGGATTTCAACTGATGCGCGTTGAGCTTGGGCGCGAACCGGTAGACCTTTTCAAAATCCAATTCTTTCACGTCCTTCCCGCGAAGCGTTTTCACCAGCGCAGCGTAGTCCTCCACCCGGAATCGATCGATCCCAAAAGAATAGCTCCGCTGCTCCGCGGCTTCCGCCAGGTGGCCGGTCGTGGAAAAAATCAGCTTCTTGTCCGCCTGCAACGCATAGCTGCACAAGCCCATCATCACCGCGTTGAAGTATCCGCTGCGTGGATAAAAATGGCAGCCGCCCGAGAACAGGTCCAAAAGATGGATATCATCCACCGTGACGACCGAATGCGCCTTGAACGATTCGAAGATCACTTGATGAATCGTTTCTTCCAGCGCCATCGGATGATTCTTCGCCGACGCGTCCACGAAATCCTTGACGCTGATAAAGGCCCCGCCCACTTGCGTGTGCAATTCGCGAAGGATGGTCGTCTTGCCGCGACCCAGCCCACCCCACAATCGCAGGATGGAACCGACTTTGAGACCCGCAGATATCGAATCAAAAGCCCGCTGCTGTGCCGGGCTCAGTGAAACTTTGCTCGTCGCCATAATTGGGATGCCTGAGATTAATTCAGCGGATGGAAATCTCAAGTCAGAAGCGGCTCTCCCCCGCGCTACCATTCTATCGTTCCTTCAACAACTCGTCCAAATCCAGCCGTCGCGTATACATCTCAATCCCACCCTCCGCGTTCCGCGGCCATTGTTCGCGCGGACGATCCCAATAAAGTTCCACGCCGTTATTATCCGGATCGCGCAAATAAATCGCCTCACTCACGCCGTGGTCCGAAGCGCCGTCCAATTGGATGCCCGCCGCCAGCACCCGCCGCAGGGCATCCGCCAGCGCCGACCGCGTGGGATAAAGAATCGCCACATGAAAAAGGCCGGTGGCATTCGGCGGCGGCGGCGAACCGCCGAGACTCTCCCACGTGTTCAGCGCAATGTGATGATGATAACCGCCCGCCGAAAGAAACACCGCCTGGGTGCCATAACGCGTGGTAATTTCGAGCCCGAGCACGCCTTGATAAAATTTCAGCGCGCGATCGAGGTCCGCGACTTTGAGATGCACGTGCCCGATCCGGACCTGCGGATCAATGGGACCAGTGGAAGGCTTTTGGCTCATGAGCACTACTAAGCGCAATTGGCCCGGCAAGCAAGGAAGACACCCAACCCTTTTGAGTTGAATTCTTTGCGACGAAACGATAATTCTGATTCGCCCGCGAATTACAAATCAGGAATCCCATGACCACTCACATGGACTCCAAGCCGCCAGAAACGCTGGACCTGCCGAAATTGGCGCGGGAGCGGGTGCAGATTGGCCCTCCCGCAAGCTGGATTGCTTCGTGTGACTACGACCAGCAGTTCACTCCAAAACTTCGCGGGGAGTCGACCTGTCTGCTCATTGAAAACCAGATTCACGCGGAGCTCGGCCAGACTTATGTGCACGTGGCCACGCGCTTGGAATCGCAACACGCGGTGCGGTCGCAATCACAGGGACAAATAAATTTCGATCCCCAGACCCAATCCCTCGTTCTGCATTCCATCAAAACTCGTCGCGGTGAATCCGAAACGGAGCACGCGTATCTTGATCGTATTCAATTTCTGCAAAGAGAAGCGGGGCTCGAAAGCCGTATCATCGGCGGTCAGATCACTTTGTTGCTCCTCCTGGAAGACGTGCGCCCCGGCGACATTCTCGAATATTCTTTCACGGTTACGACTCGCAGCCGGCTCATGCCCGAGCATGTCACCGCGTTTTTCTCGCTGCCGCCCGGAACGGAGATTGGAAAATATTACTTCCTGATCCAGCACGCCGAAACACGGGCGCTGAAATGGAAAACGTCTTCACCAGATTTGACGCCGCAAATCACAAACGACAATGGCGTCGTGCGTTGTTGCTGGACGAATACCAATTACTCCTCGCCCGATCCGGAAGGTTGCGTGCCGCCGGGACTTCTTTTGTTTCCGTGGATTCAGGTTTCTGATTGCCCGGATTGGCAAACGATCGCTCGGGCTTTGGTAGCCGCCTGGGAAAAACAAATGCCCGGGGACGCCGTGGCCCGGATGGTGGCAGAGATTTCCGATTTCAGTGCTGATCCGCTGGTTCGCATCACCAAAGCCATTGAGACCGTCCAGGACGAATTCAGGTATCTCAGCGTCAACGTCGAACTTGGCGGCCAGATTCCTGCGGCGCCGGACTTGGTTATTCGCCGGCGCTACGGCGACTGCAAGGACGTCGCGTTTTTGCTGGTCCAAATATTGCGCGCGTTGGGCCTCCGCGCCCGGCCGGTCCTTGTGAATACGTATTGGATCAAATCCATCGGCTCGATGCTCCCATCGCCGAACATCTTCAACCACGCGATCGTGGAATATGAGATCGGAACCGAGAAACGCTGGGTGGATGGCACGGTAAAAAACCAGGGCGGCGGCGCGCTTAATCGCTGCCTTCCGGATTTCGGTTTTGGCCTGCCTCTCGATGCCGAGACCTCCGAATTGGCTCCCGTCCCGCAGGCTTCGTTGATACCCGGTTCGTATGAGGTGAAGGAATCGCTGATTCTCTCCACGTCCGGTGCAAATTCTTTCCTGGCGGTCGTCGTCACCAGAACCGGCGCCCACGCCGACGCGGCCCGAAATGAATTCGTTAATCGTGGCATCGATGTGGTTGCCAAAGATCGGCTGCAAGCCTGCGCCAATCGGTTTTCGAAAGCGGGAAGGATTCGCCCGCTCGAATGCCGGGACGACCGCGACGCGAACGAGTTTGTCATGGCCGAGGCCTTCGAGGTGGTCACTCCCATCAGGGTGGATAAAGGAAGCAACACCTGCTTATTTCAAATCCGCAGCGATATCACGGCCACATCGCTCGTCCATCCGGGACTCGCCGCGCGCCGCTATCCGCTGGCATTGCCGTTTCCGGCCCATTGGACGCATACCTTCGAGATCGAGTTCGGAGGCATTAACGGCGTGTCGCTCCCGTTTTTCCAGGTGGGGAACAGCTTCTTTACCTTTGGTCGCCGGAGCCGAAGCTGGCCGAACCTTCTCAAAGTGACCTTCTCGCTCGAAACGCTCCAGGGTTCCATTCCACCCGACAAATTGGATGAGCATCGCAAGAATGTGGAAGCCGTCCACGAAGCTGGCGTTATTCACCTGCTGCTTCCACTGGGGTATTCCGCCTCGCGACGACGCGCGGATTTCGGCGCGCTGCCGGCTCCAAATCCATCCCGCGCCGGTGCGGGAAATGTGGTCGTTTCGACGCAGAAACCGATCCCAGCCAAAGCAGAAGTGCCCGTTCCGATTGCGGCCGAGGAAAAAGAAACCGTCGCGCTGCAAAAAACAGCAGAATTGGCCGGGATGCCTGCGGTGGCCAAACCGATGCCTCCCGCCAGGGAAGCGATCCCGCTTCAAACAACGCTTGAACCATCCCGTCCGTCTCCACGTCGCCCTCGCAAGCTGGAAAAGCGGTGCGCCTGGGCATTTTATCTTTTTATTTTTTCGGCCGTGGCGTTTCTGAGCGCCATGCCCCTCGCCAGGTACGTCAGCAAGGAGTTGGCGGGCGTAGTCATGCTTTTTATCGTCACTCCCTCGTGGGCTTGTTCGCTCATCCTGGCGATATTCGGATGGAAACAAACGGCGAAATACCCCGGCCGCTACACGGACACGAGCAAACTGTTTGCCACCCTCACGTTGGCCCTTGGAGGAATGGTGGGCTTGATCCTCGTGCCGATGCACATTTATTCATTTACCAGGGGCGTCGACTATGCGCGGATGCAGGCCCGCCGGCAACACGTCGAAAACCCACCTGCCGAAAATCCCTCTCCGGAATTCAAAGACCTGAATTTTACATTTCATTCGCCCGGCGGCTCCTGGCGACAGGTTAATCCCAGCCAATTAGCGCCTAAAATCCGGTACGAACTTTGGCGGCCCGACCCGATGTATTTCACCATCCTCCAACAGCCTCAGCGGGTGGGCGTCATCGTTATGAATCCGCGCCACGACATGGTGCAAGCTTCCAAAAATACCATGCGGCGAGATGTGCCGTCGTACCGCATCACTGACGAAAAGGAAGTGACTTACAACGGCCTCGCCGGGTGGCAAATCGAAGCAGAAGGAACCGTCCGTGACCGCGACACCTGTTTTGTCCAATGGATTTATGCAACGAACGGTTTTGGTTATCTGCTGTCGACCTGGGCACCCCGCAGTTCCAAAGTGGAACTCGAAGTGGAGGCCAGCCGGTTATTTGCTCGCTTCGAATTGACGCCCCCCCAACAGGTCACAGCAACGCCGAGTCCTTAGAGGTTTTCGCCAATCAGGGAGCAATCCCATTTACTTTCGCAACCGAAACACGGCGTCCGCGCTGATTGGAATCGTCGCCACAATTCCGGATGCATTCGTCACCAATGCGTAAGTTGCAGTATTCCAGCCGAGAGATGTCAACGTAGCCGATTGTTCCAACTGAAAATCCTGCGCAAACATCGGCCATGATATAACGAGACTTCCGGTGCCCGGCACAGCGCTGAGCACCGGCTGCGGTTCCGGACTGTAAGGGCCCACCGGACTCGCCGTGCTTGTGCTTTCCAATGCGCCGATATCCCGCGCCGACGCGCGGATTCGCCATTGCCGGTTCGTCGTTTCATTCAGCCAATATTCCTTCCCCGGCAAACCATACACGGACGCGCTTGCGTTGCTGATGCAAACACTGGTGTTCGTCAGCGTATAATCCTGCGCGGCGACATTGCGGAATCCCGGAGCCGTCGATTGGACGGTGCCCGTCAGCACTCCAGGCGTTGCGCCAGTCGGCAGCCAATTATTTTTTCCACTCACGATTCCCGTTGTGCCGTATTCAATCAGAAACGGCCGCGTGGTGCCGGAAAGAATGTTGTCCGAAATTTCCGCGTTCATGTGCGTATGGTCCGCGTTGGAGACGTGAATGAAAGCCGTCGAGCCGCCATTGCCGACGAACGTGTTGAAAACCGCGCGGACGTTCAGGGTCAAATTGGTGAGACCCGCATCGTTGTAAATGGCGATCTCCTGCGAATTGTTCAACGGATTCGTTTTCTGCACGATGACGTTGCCGCGCAGTGTCATGGTCTGGGTGAACGGGCCAGTGCCGCTGAAGTCATCGTCCGTCATCAAATCGCCTTCGTAGGAATTGGCGCGGGCGAACCAGTTATATTCGAGGGTCGCGTTGCGGCAGCGGATGTGGAAATTCTGCCCCTGCACCGGATCGTGCACGTAGCAGTAACGCAACGTGAGATAGCCGCCATAAACGTAGATGTTATGCGTCGGCGACGAAATCGAAGCGTTGGTGTTGCCACAGGCGTTAAACTCACAGAACTCGACCGTCGCCTCGCTGTCCTGTGTGCCACCCGTCAGGCCGTCGTCGTCCAGATTGAAAACGCAATCCTTGATGTAAAGATTCGTGCTGCCATTGTAATAGCGAATGCCGGCCGAATTGAACGAAGCAGTCCGGCAATTGCGAAACACAATTCCCGAAATGCAATAGCCGCGCGCGCCGCTGAATTGCCAGCCGCCGCGCCCGCGATCTCCCGCCGTGTAGCTGCCCGGCGCATTTTCCACGAGCGTATTCGTGAAGTCCCACACCGGCGGGTTCGCCGGATCCAGCGCGTGAATCACGATGGGATTCGTGAGGCTCGCCTGCTGCGTCAGATAAACTCGAAACGCGTACTTCCCTGGCGCAATGACGACTTCGTCCCCCGCCTGGGCAGATTCGATTTTTGTGTAGGTGTCATTGGTCGTGACGTTAATGAGCTTGGCGGACGCGGTGAGACAAAATGAAAGAACGCTCGCGAATCCCAGCGCTTGAATAAAACGACCTGCGGTCATGACCGAAATTTAGCACGGCCTGTGCCATCGCAGCACACGTTATCTCTCCAAGTTAACGATTTTGTTCCGCGCGAAGCGCGCCATTGTGACGACTCTGAACGTGTCGAAGATATTGGCTCGGGGTTGCCCGAGCTTGCGAGGGCTACCCCGGGAACAAAGCCGTTCAATCCATCACTTTCGCGCGCAGCGCGGCGCCTGTCCCGCCATAGCTTCTGAGCGACGGCGGAAGCGTAGCGAGTATATCCGATGATCTGCTAACCGACACCTGTCTATGCAAAAGAACTTCTCTAGTTCACATCAGCTCCCCATTTTCAGCACCACACGGAACCGCGCTTTGCCGCTCATCATGCGATCATACGCTTCGGCGGCACGTTCGAGCGGGTAAACTTCGTTCATCGAACGCACGCCCGTCATCACGCTGAACGCCAGCGTGTCCTGCGAATCAATCGCCGTCCCGGAATACCAGCCCTGAATATCCTGTTTGCCGGTGATCATCATCAACGGCGAAACCTGCAGGGAGGGAGCCGCGCCGATCACCATTAATTTTCCATTCGGCGCGAGCCCGCCTTGCACCGCGCTCATGGCATCGCCCGCGGTGACGGTGGCGAGAATCACCTTCGCGCCGCCGAGCTTTTTCAATTCGGCTGCGGGATCCTGCGCCTGGCTGTCGATGTAATGATACGCGCCGAGTTCCCGCGCCAACGGTTCCTTATCCTTGCCGCGCGCGATGCCCACGGCCTTGAAGCCCATTTTGCGCGCGTATTGCACACCGAGATGCCCGAGACCGCCGAGCCCGAGAATCGCGACCGTATCCCCTGCCCGCGCGCCGCTGTTGCGCAGCGCGTTGAACGTCGTGATCCCCGCGCACATCAGCGGCGCGCCATCCACCGCGGATAATTCCTCCGGCACGCGCGCCAGCGCGATGGACGGCGCCAGCATGTATTCGCCGTAACCACCATCGAAGGAAACGCCGGTGATTTTCAAATCCTCGCTGCACGCAAAGAAATCGCCGCGGCGGCAATTATCGCAATGGCCGCAATTCCCGCCGTGCCATCCCACACCGACGCGCTGGCCCGGTTTGAATTCCGCGACGCCCTGCCCGACGGCATCCACGACGCCGATGACTTCGTGCCCGGGCACGCGCGGAAATTGAAGGCCCGGCCAATAGCCTTCCTTCACGACCGAATCGCTGTGGCAAACGCCACAAGCCTGAACCTTGACTCGCACCCAATCGGCGGGCGGCTCCGGAATCGGGCGTTCGACAATTTCAATCGGCCCGCCGGCGCGGGTCACCTGAGCTACCTTCATTTTATTGGCCATAAAAAAATCCTGTTTGGTATTCGGGATTGAGGCATTCGGAATCTGGCACAGATTTTCCGGATGGCAAATCGCCTGGGAGCGCCGGCGTCGCGCCGGCGAGTTCACCGCGCCGCCGGGACGGCGGCGGTCACGGGCCAACGGAACTATTGCACTTTCGTGGATGGCCGTTAACTTAGCGCCATGCGTTTTATTGGGAACATCATTGAGAAATTGCAGCGCCATCCGAAACGGATTGTTTTTCCGGAAGGACTGGAACCGCGCGTGTTGCAGGCCGCGCGCCAATTTTATTCGCTGCGTCTCGGTGCCCCAATTCTTTTGGGCGACCGCACCAAAATCAAACAGCTCGCGGAAGAATTGAATATTGCGCTGGAGGGCATTCGCATCATCAACCCGGCGGACAGCGACGACCTCGAAAATTTCGCGCGCCGCTTCGCCGCCCTGCGCCGCGGCAAAGGCTTGCAGCTTCCCGAAGCGCGCGAGGCGATTTTGCAGCCCAATTATTTCGGCTCCATGATGCTCGCCATGCACCAGGCGGACGGCCTCGTCTCCGGCACAAGCGCCACCACCGGCAGCGTGCTGCGGCCGTTGTTTCAAATCATCAAGATGGCGCCGCAAAACACGACCGCTTCGAGTTGCCAGGTGATGGAAGTGGAAGATTCGCAATTCGGCGAGCACGGCGTGCTGTTCATGGCGGATTGCGGCGTCATCCCCGAGCCCACCACCGAGCAACTCGCGGAAATCGCCGTGTCCACCGCCCAACTCGCGCGGCAATTACTCAACATCCGCCCCCGCGTCGCCCTGCTCTCGTTTTCGACCAAAGGCAGCGCGACGCATCCGACCATCGGCCGCGTGCAAGCCGCCACCGCGCTCGCCCGCCAAAAGGCCGAAGCGAAAAATGTCGAGGCGGATTTCGACGGCGAATTGCAAGTGGACGCCGCGCTCATTCCTGAAATCGCCGCGCGCAAATTGCCGGACAGCAAAGTCGCCGGCCTGGCGAACGTGTTGATTTTTCCCGAACTCAATTCCGGAAACATCGCCAGCAAACTCGTCCGCCACATCGCGCGCGCCAACGCCTACGGCCAGATCCTCCTTGGCCTCGATCGTCCCGCGGCGGATGTTTCGCGCGGTTCGAACGCGCACGACATCCTCGGCGTCGCCGCCATCGTGGGCGTGCAGGCCATTGAATATGACCGGTTGTATCCGGGTGCCGGCGGCAGGTTGCCGGGTGAGTAGTTAAATAAGTAACTCGTTAAATGAGTTAAATAAGGAAACACAAGCCGCCGATCGAACCCATTTAACCATTTAACTGTTTAACTATTTAACGAACCCATGAACACCTCCACGCCCCGCGTCTTCATCGCCGCCACCCGCCAAAACGACGGCAAGACGACCACCTCGCTCGGCTTGATCGCGGCGTTGCAGCAGCATTTTCCGCGCGTCGGCTACATCAAACCCGTCGGCCAGCGATTCGTGGAAATCGAGGAGCAGAAAATTGACGAAGACACCGTGCTGATGGACAGCGTTTACCGGCTGAACTGTCCGCTGGTGGACATGAGCCCGATCGCGGTCGAGCCGGATTTCACGCGCAAATATCTCCAGGCCGCCAACAACGAAGCACTCGTAAAAAAGATTCAAAAAGCGTTCGACCGCGTGTCGTGGGAAAAAGATTTCGTGCTCTGCGAAGGCTCCGGACACGCGGGTGTTGGTTCCGTTTTCGATTTGTCGAACGCGCAAGTCGCGAAAATTCTCGGCGCGAAAGTAATCATCGTCACGCAAGGCGGCATCGGCAAACCCATCGATGAAGTTTGCCTCAACCAGGCGTTGTTCGAAAAGGAAGGCGTCGAAATCATCGGCGTCATCCTGAACAAGGTGCTCGACACCAAGGTGAATTCCGTGACGGACTTCGCGCGTCGCGGCCTGAAGCGCAAAGGGCTGGATTTGTTGGGCGTGATTCCCCACCAGCGCATCCTGTCCAATCCCACCATGGACTTGATCCGCGATGAATTGCGCGCCGAAGTGTTGAACACGCCCGAAAAACTGCACGGCCTGGTTGATGACGTCGTCGTCGGCGCCATGGGCGCGCATAACGCCATGGATTTTTTCAAGCCCGGCGTCTTGTTGATCACTCCCGGCGACCGCGAAGACATCGTCCTCGCCGCCTGCACCAGCCTGGACACGCAGGCGGAAAAACGCATGGCCGGCATCGTCTTGACCGGAAATTTGCGTCCCACGCCGGCGGTTCAAAAAATTATCCGCGTGATGCCGATTCCCGTTTTGCTTGCCAAACAGGACAGCTACGAAGTCGCGTCGAAGGTCCACGATTTGACCGTGAAAACGCGTCCGAACGATGCGGAAAAAATCTCCATCATTCGCGATCTGATCGCCAACAACGTGGATTTGGAAAAGATTTTGAAATCACTGTGAGCCTCCCCATCAATCCAACCCTGAAGGACCTGCCGACGTATCAACCCGGCCGGCCGATCGAAGAAGTCGCGCGCGAACTCGGCATGCCCGCCGCGAACATCATCAAGCTCGCCTCCAACGAAAATCCGCTCGGCCCCTCCCCCGCCGCGTTGCAGGCCATGCAGCACGTCCTCGCGCATCTGAATTTGTATCCCGACGGCAACGCGTTCTATTTGAAGCACAAGCTCGCGGACAAGCTCAGCGTGCAACCGGGCAACCTGATCCTCGGCAACGGTTCGAACGAAATCATCGAATTTGTCGGCCACGCCTTCATGGAACCGGGCGTGGACGTGGTCGTCTCGCAATTTTGTTTCGCGATTTACCCACTGACCGCAAAACTCTTCGGCGCGAACGTCATCACCGTTCCCGCAAAAAACCATGGCCACGATCTGCCGGCGATGCTTCGCGCCCTCACGCCAAAAACGCGCGTGGTCTTCGTCGCCAATCCGAACAACCCCACCGGCACCGTCGTTTCCAAACAGGAATTGATCGACTTCGCCGCCCAGGTTCCCGCGAATGTACTGCTCGTCATCGACGAGGCCTACATTGAATTTCTCAGCGACGCCGCGGATTTCATTTCCGACATTCGCCGCGGGCAAAGGCCAAACCTGTTGTTGATGCGCACCTTCTCGAAAATTTTCGGCCTCGCCGGATTGCGCCTGGGATATGGCATCGGCAATCCCGAACTCATCACCGCGCTGGAAAAAATTCGCCAGCCGTTCAACATCAATTCCATCGCTCAGGCCGGAGCTTTGGCCGCGCTCGACGACGCCGACCACATGCGCCGCACGCGCGAGAACAACGCCGCTGGGCTAAAACTCTATGTCGAGGCATTTCAAGATCTCGGCCTCGAGTTCGTTCCCTCCGCAGGCAACTTTATCCTCGTGCACGTCAAGGAAGGTCAGCGCGTCTTTGAAGCACTGCAGAAGCTCGGCGTGATTGTGCGGCCGATGGGTGGCTATCAATTGCCCGAATGGATTCGCATTTCGGTGGGCACGCCGGAAGAAAATCAGCGTTGCCTCGAGGCGCTGAAGAAATCGATGCAGATGTAACGCAGGCGTCCTCGCCTGCGAGTTCTGGCGGCGTCTCGCCGCCATTGCGTTAAAACAACGCCCTCAAAAAATAAGTTGAATCCCGCGCCAAACCGGTTACTTATCACCTCGCGAGAGCGTTTGAAAAAAGCGAAAATCTAAAGTGAAACTGACTGACCTGCGCGGCATCCTGCAATACATCCCGCAATTCCGGGAGAAAACCTTCATCATTGAAGTCGACGGCGCGATCGTGACCGATGAAAATTTCGGCAACATCCTCCTCGACGTCGCGGTGCTGCGCTCGCTGAACATTCGCGTCGTGCTCGTGCACGGCGCGGCGGCCCAAATCAAATCCTTCGGCGAAGAACGCAATATCAAGCCTTCGAACATCGACGGCACGGGCGTGACCGATGCCGACACGTTGAACCTGGCGCTCACCGCCGCCAACCGCCTCACACACGAAATCCTCGAAGGACTCTCCACCAACGATATCCGCGCCGCCTGCCCCAATGCCATCATCGCGCATCCGATGGGCATCATTCAGGGCGTGGACCATCAGTTCACCGGCAAGGTCGAGCGCGTCGACACCGAATTGCTGCAGACGTTGCTCAATCAAGGCATCATTCCCGTCATGCCGCCCCTGGGGTTCGATGGTGACGGCAAAACCTATCGCGTGAATTCCGACGGCGTCGCCGTCGCGGTCGCCGAAGCGTTGAAAGCAACCAAGCTGATTTTCATCACGCCGCAGGACGGCTTGATGTACCAGGGCCAGTTGATTCGCCAAATGCTGGTGGCGGAATTGCAAAAATTATTGCAACAGAACGTCACCGGATTTCTGCCGGAAATTTTGTCCAAGGCGCAACACGCGGTCACCGCCTGCACCTCGGGCGTGCAGCGCGTCCACATCATCAATGGCCGCGTCGATGAAGGCTTGCTCGCGGAAGTTTTTTCGAACGAAGGCATCGGCACGCTGATTTACGCCAACGAATACCAGCAGATTCGCGCCGCGAAAAAGAAGGACGTGCGCGCGATTCAATTGCTGACGAAGAAAGCCGTGGAATCCGACGAACTCGTGAAACGCACGCGGCTGATGATCGAGAAAACTCTCGGCGACTATTACATTTTCGAAATCGACAAAAATCCGGTCGCCTGTGTTGCGCTCCACGTTTACCCCGAGCAAAGCAAGGGCGAGCTGGCGTGCCTCTACGTGAATCCCTCGCACGAAAACCAGGGCATCGGCCGCAAGCTGATTCAGTTCATCGAAACCAAGGCGAAGGAAATGAACCTGAGCGAATTGCTCACGCTTTCCACGCAGGCGTTCACGTATTTCCAATCGAAGGGTGGTTTCGCCGAGGGCACGCCGGATGATTTGCCGCCCGCGCGCCGCGAAAAATACGACCACAGCGGGCGTAATTCAAAAGTGTTGTTGAAGAAGTTGAAGTAGTTCGTGCGCAACCTGAAAGTCCTTTTCCTCTGCAGTCGCAACCGCTGGCGCAGTCTCACCGCCGAAAAAATCTTTGACGGCGTCAACGGCGTCCACGCCCGATCCGCCGGCACCGAACCCAACGCGCGCATCCGCGTGACGGCCGGCCACCTCTCCTGGGCCGACCTCATTGTTGTGATGGAAAAGAAACACCTCCGCCGATTGCACGACAAATTTCCGGAAGCGATTGCCGGCAAAAAACTTGTTTGCCTGCACATCCCCGACGATTACGAATTCATGCAGCCGGAATTGGTGTACTTATTGGAAGCCGGCGTCGCGCCCCTCTTGCCGGAATGACCAAGCCGGATCGAGCATATGCAAATTTGCAGGAGCGCGGATTTCAGGCCGCATCAGCGCGACATTTTCGAACGCGTCGAACCGGTCCATATCCATTGTTTTTATCACGTTAAGCGACTTTAAGGTCGTGCTCTAAATTAAGCACCACCCCAAATCGGGGTGCGACAGAAAGTGAGGGTCATTTGACGGCAAATTCGGCTCCCTCTCCCTCTCCGCGCGCAGCGCCACACGGACGACACCAACGGTGTCGAAGAATTCAGCCCAGGGTTGGCCGAGTCGGCGAGGCCTACCCTGGGTACCCCGTTGTTTCATCCCGTCCATCTCGCGCGTAGCGCGGCGAACGCAGTGAGCGTATCGGGCCATGCGATCAATCGAAAACCCAAGTTCCCCCGCCCGCGCCGCAACGATTGGAACTTCTGCCCACCACGGTGGCCATCACGTCCCACGTTGCGCCGCCGAACGCAGCGCCAACGGCGCAAGCGCGCTGTCCCTACCCTGTCATGACCCTCAGATTCTGTCACACCACCCCAATCGCGAACTCTTGACTCCCCCACCCCTCTTAAACATAGTGTGACCGTGTTCCGCAAACTTGGCCAGGTGCTCATGATTGTTGCCGTCCTTTCGGCAACCGGCACGCATTGGCTCGCGTTCCAATCCGTCGCCTGGACGGCGATGCTCGCGGAAAATCTCCAGGACTCCTCTTTTGAACGAGCCCTGCAACGCACCTTCGACGGCAAACATCCCTGCTGTCTCTGCAAGGAAATCGCGAAGGACAAACAATTGGAGAAAAAATCCGACGTCCAGAACGAGCTGAAGAAGCTCGATTTTTCGCACAGCCATTTTGCATTTGTTTTTTGCGCCCCGTCTCATTTCTACGAAGTGCGGAGTGCCAACAACACCGCCCTTTCCCTCGCTGAACCGCCTTCGCTTCCTCCGCCCAAAGAACTCCTCGCCTGATCCCGGTTTTCTCAAGCGCGTTGCCTCGCCCTTCCGTTTCCATTGCCAATTGTTCAAAACGAGAACCGCATTGTCGCGTTCTCAGACTCGGAGTTTGCATGAAAATTTTTGTCGGTGCAGTATTGGCGGCTGCGTGCGCGCAGCCGGTTTTGGCCTGTGATTTTTGCGCGGTTTACGCCGCCACCGAAGCGCAAGGCAACAGCGGCAAGGGATTTTTTGCCGGTGTGGCCGGGCAATACACCTATTTCGACACCTTCCAATCGGGCGGCCGCGATCAGCCGAATCCCGACGGCGAACACCTGAACAGCCTCCTTTCGCAGGCGTTCATTGGCTACAACATCAACAACCGCTTCGGCGTGCAATTCAACCTGCCCGTGATCTATCGCGAGTGGAGCGGCGCCGACGAGAGCGGTGCCCGCGTGCACGGCAGCGAAATCGGCCTCGGCGACGCGCTGCTCGTCGGCAACGTGCGGCTCTACAAACATCGCACCACCGATTTCACCTTCAATTGGAACGGCATGGCCGGCGTGAAATTCCCCACCGGCGATTCGCATTTCCTCGCCACCGACACCATCACCGCCGGCATCGGCGGACACGACCTCGCCCTCGGCACCGGCTCCTACGACGGCGTCATCGGCACCGATATTTTTGGACGTTGGAAAAAAGTTTTCGCCACTGCGAGCACACAATATTCCATTCGCAGCGAAGGCTCGTTCGGCTATCAGTTCGCCAATGAAATCAGTTGGAACGGCGGACCCGGCGTGTATCTCGCGTTGCATGATGACTACACGCTCTCCCTTCAAGCCGCCGTTTCCGGCGAATACAAAAAAGAAGACACCGTCCACGGCATCGCGACGGGTGACACCGCCATGACGAGCGTGTATCTCGGCCCGCAAATCAACTTCACCTGGGGCAGCGAATTCAGTGCCGACCTGGGCGCCGACCTGCCCGTCAGCATCCGCAGTTCCGGCGATCAAATCGTGCCCACATACCGGATCCACGCCGCAGTGACGTGGCGGTTTTAAACCGCAAGCGGATGGGGAAAATCGCAGGGTGATTTCCCTATTCTGCTCACTATATTGTTTCTCAAAAGAAATCTCCGAAAAGCTGGGGAAACCTGCGGGTCTGCCACAACATCCAGTCTGGGATGTTGCCACCTTTTCGGAAATTTCTTTGGAGAAACAGTCTAGAAAGTTGCGTCGAACGATTTCCGCGCTAAGGTTGGCGCGTTCATGATTGGAACCGTCGAACTTTTTGTGGGCATGCTCCTGGCCGTAGCTGCGCTGGCCTTGCTGGCCCGGCGGCTGCACATCGCCTACCCGATTCTCTTCGTAATCGGCGGATTGGCGTTGGCCCTGATTCCCGGCGTGCCGCACGTGACGCTGAATCCAGACCTCGTTTTTCTTTTCTTCCTGCCGCCGCTGCTCTATCCCGCGGCGCTCTACACGTCGTGGCGGGATTTCCGCGCCAATCTCCGGCCCATCTCGATGCTCGCCGTCGGGCTCGTCCTTCTTACCACGGTGGTCATCGCCTTCCTGGCGCACCATTTCATGAACCTCTCGCTGGCCGCCGGCTTCGTCCTCGGCGCCATCGTCTCGCCGACCGACGCCATCGCCGCCACCGCCATTGCCCAGCGGCTCCGCGTTCCGCCCCGCATCGTCACGGTGCTCGAAGGCGAAAGTCTCGTGAACGACGCCACCGCGCTCGTCGCGTATCGTTTTGCGATCATCGCCGTCGTCACGGGATCATTTTCATTGAACCACGCCGGCCTTAAGTTTTTCGTCGTCTGCGGCGGCGGCATTCTGCTGGGTCTGATGGTCGGGCGCCTCGCCGAATGGTTTCACCAACGCGTTCAGGACGCCCCCATTGAAATCACCGTCTCGTTGCTCACGCCCTTCGCCGCGTATTTGCCGGCCGAACGATTGGGCATTTCCGGCGTTCTGGCGGTCGTTACCTCCGGCCTGTATCTCGGCTGGCGGCTGCCGGAAATCACCGATTTTCAAACCCGCCTCGACGCCCGGCCCGTTTGGGACACCGTGGAATTCGTCCTCAACGGTTTGGTGTTCATTCTCATCGGACTTCAGCTCCCGACCGTGCTGCACGCCGCTACGACCGATCATCTCCCCAAAACCCGTCTCATTTCATACGCCTTGATCATCAGCCTGGCGGTGATTGTTGTCCGCGTGCTTTGGATATTCCCGGCCGCCTACCTCCCGCGCCTGCTCTTCAAGAAACTCCGCGCGCGCGATCCTTACCCCTCGTGGAAACACGTCACCATTGTCTCCTGGACCGGCATGCGCGGCGTGGTTTCCCTCGCCGCCGCGCTGGCGCTGCCGCTGCAAAAAGCGGACGGCTCACCCTTTCCCGGCCGCGATTTAATCCTCTTCCTATCATTCGTCATCATCCTTGCCACGCTTGTCGTGCAAGGTCTCAGTCTGCCGCCGCTCATCCGCTGGCTCGGCGTGGAGGACGATGATTCTCTCGAAAACGAGGAGCGCGAAGCCCGACTCGCCGCCAACAAAGCCGCGCTGGATCGCCTCCGCGCCGTCGCGGAAAAAGATCCCGCGAAAGCGGACGCCCTGAAACGCCTGCGCATCGAATACGAAGACCGCATTCGCCAACTCGAAGCCACCGAGACCGATCACACCAATCGGCGCCTCCGTCTTTTTTCCGCCGAATACGAACGCCTTTCGCATGAAGGCCTGAAACAGGAGCGCGAAACCATTCTGCAACTCCGCAACCAGGAAGTCATCAACGACGAAGTCCTCCGGCGCATCCAGCAGGACATCGATCTCGCCGAAGCGCGCTTGCGGCATTAGAGCAATCCCGAATGAACCAGGGCAATTCCAATTATTGCGTAGCCGCCGACGTGAGTCGGCGCCATCTTTTCCAGTGCACCAGGCGAAAGATCAGTTGGTGCGGATTCTCATCCACGGCTAATAAAAAACCGCAGCCCCGATCAACAGGACTGCGGTCGTGAATCGAATTCGAACTATTGCGCTTTCGGCAACGCCATCGTTCCCGCGTAAACCGCATTCTTCCCGAGCAATTGCTCGATGCGCAGCAACTGGTTGTATTTCGCCAACCGATCCGAACGGCTCAACGAACCCGTCTTGATCTGTCCGCAATTCGTCGCCACCGCGATGTCCGCGATCGTCGAATCTTCGGTTTCACCCGAACGATGCGAGAGCACCGCCGTATAGCTGTTATTCTGCGCGAGCTCGACCGCGTCCAGCGTCTCAGTGAGCGAACCGATTTGGTTCACCTTCACCAGAATCGAATTCGCCGTGCCCGTATCGATGCCCTTCTGCAAAAACTTCACGTTCGTCACGAACAAATCGTCGCCCACGAGCTGAACCTTATCGCCGATTTTATCAGTGAGCTTCTTCCAAGTCGTCCAGTCGCCTTCGGCGCAGCCGTCCTCGATGCTGACGATCGGATACTTCGCGCACAACTTGGCGTAAAATGCGACCATGTCGTCCCCCGTCACCGTTTTGCCCGTGCTCTTCTTGAAAGTATATTTGCCGTTGCCGTCGTAAAATTCCGAAGCCGCCACATCCAGCGCGAGATAAATGTCCTTGCCCGCCTTGTAGCCCGCATCCTTGATGGCCTGCAACATCGATTCGAGCGCATCCTCCACGCTCTCGAGCTTCGGCGCAAAACCGCCTTCATCCCCCACCGCCGTGCTCAAGCCGCGTTTCTTCAACACCGCTTTAAGCGCATGAAACGTTTCGGTGATCGCGCGCAAACCCTCGCTGAACGTCGGCAAACCCAGCGGCATGATCATGAATTCCTGGAAATCAATCGGGGCGTCCGAGTGCGCGCCGCCGTTGATGACATTCGCCATCGGCACCGGCAACACCTTCGCGTTCGGCCCGCCGAGATATTTGAACAACGGAATACCGATCGCTTCCGCCGCCGCTTTGGCATTCGCGAGCGAGACGGCCAAAATCGCATTCGCGCCGAGTTTCGCTTTGGTTTCCGTGCCGTCGAGATCGAGCATGATGCGATCAACCGTGAGTTGATCCAGCGCGTCCACGCCAATCAATTTTGGCAGAATTTTGTTGCGGACATTCGCCACCGCCTTGCTGACGCCCTTGCCGCCAAAACGCTTCTTATCGCCGTCGCGCAACTCGATGGCTTCGTGTTCACCCGTGCTGGCGCCCGAAGGAACCGCCGCGCGACCCACCGCGCCACCCGCGAGGATGACATCGACTTCCACCGTGGGGTTACCGCGTGAATCAAGAACCTCACGCGCCTGGATATCATAAATAGTGCTCATGTTCGTATCAATTTCGAAGCGCATAAGATAGGACCGCGCGGCGGCGAGTCAAGGAAGGGGTTTTATGAGGGTGTGATTCAAAGTGATGGTCAAATGACAGACGCGCGTGCTTGGTCTCCTTCTCCCCGCCCAAACGGGGAGAAGGCCGGGGATGAGGGGTTTCGCCTCACATTCAATGGCGTTATATCCAATCTCCATCGAAGGGAAATTTTCCGTCTGCCCATCACTTTGAATCGCACCCGTTTTATGAAAGTTCCAAATCTCTACTCACGCTCGCCTCGGGCAACAATTACTTTTGGCTCACGGCGAAATTCCAAATTTCCCGAAACCCCTTCGCAACCCAACTACAATCCTGAAAGGATTGAATCACTCAGCCCATGTGGTTGCCGAGCCTGCGCGGCTGCCACGGGTAACACACACCAGAAAACTTTTCCAATCCTGAAAGGATTGAATCACTCAGCCCATGGTTGCCGAGTCTGCGAGGCTACCATGGGTAACGCACACCAGAAAACCTTTCCAACCCTGAAAGGGTTGAATCACTCAGCCCAGCGTTGCGAGGAACGAGCTACGCTGGGTGTCCCGCCCAATAATTTCGCTACCCTGAAAGGGTTGCATCCCATCCAAAAAAACCGCGCCACATCCGTCCCCCACACGCACTTCACAAAAGAATCCCTTACACCGCCACTTCCATCCCAATATCCGCATTCAACTTGTTCACCGCCTGCGGATCCAGCCATTTCACCAGCGCCACGAAATTTGCCAGCGTCGGGCTGTTCTGCCGATGCATGATGCGCAGGCTATTTACAATTTTATTGTAAACCACCGCGTACTTCTCATTCGTCAGCCGCGCGACATACGTTTCCATCAACGCCCGCGCGTGCGGGTCGGTGCTGCCGTCCGGCATATACGGCAACTGGCAGAACACATTGATGAACGTGATCGGCGGCGCCTCCGTCAGCGTCACCCAGCTCTGCTTCATCTCATCCGCTTCATACCGGGCTTTAATGCGATCGCGAATCGCGGAGGCGATGGCCCCCGCCTCTGCGCGACCGCTGATCATTCCCTTGATCTTTTCCCAAGCCAATTGCCGCTCCACTTCGGGGCTGAGGATGACCGCGCCCTTTCTCGGGGCATCGAGGCCGGCAACATTTAATTCTTTTCCCACGGCTTTGCCCAAAGCCTCGGCTTCTTCCTTCCGCAGGCGATCCGAATCCATGATGGCAAACACCACCAACCGTTGCATGTCGGGCTTGATGAGCCGCACCGATGGAATCACCGCCTCCGGCCGCGGCGCCGTTTTCGACGGCAGCAGATGCTTCACGAAATCGTGCACGAAATAATCCGGATCGGCCGCCTTATCGGAGCGCAGCCGCAACACATGCCGCAACGTCGCCGCCGAGCCGCCGCTCTTGCCCATGTTATTGATGACGGCATGCCGGTAATCCGGATTCACGACCAACGCCAGCAAGGCTTCCGCCTGGAAAACCAGTTTCTCATCGAGCGGATCATTCGGGCCGGTGACCACCAATTGCTCCACGATCGCCGGCATGCGCTGCGCAAAAATCACGTCCGGAGCTTCCGTGCCCTGATTCTCGTAATAGTGAATGAGCTCAAGGAGGAAGGTCAGCTTGAGAAACAAACTCCGCTGCGCGCGCCCTTCCGGAGTCGGCGCTTTGCTCCTCTGAACCTTTTCATTCAGCGCCTTGAGTTTCGCCTGCTGCTCCGCCGGCAACCCCGATTGCGGCAGCAACGGTTCGAATTCATTTTTGAACGCCAGCGCAACTTCCTCCGCCTTGGGATTCGGATTCAGCTTGCCGGTCGTCATATCGTTGAACAACGGCAGCGCGGCGTCGCCGAATTCCTTCACGATGCGTTCGCGCGGAATTTGCCCCTTGATGAACCCGCGCGTGGCGCGCAATGCGGGCGGTGAAAAGAACGATTCCGGATTGCTGACAAAACCCTTCAGCATCTCGGCATCCAGCGGCGAACTGGCCGCGAGCAACTCATCCACCGTGGATTTCACACCGGCCGCCAATTCGCGGCGCGTTTGCTCCAGCGCCTTGAGAATCATCGGTTGCGGCAGCGGCGCATCCGCCTTGCCTTTGGCCAGCGCGGCGCACGTTTCGCTCACATGCGCATTGTGCTCCACCAGCTTGGAAACGATCACACCGATATCATTGATCGGCAATTTGCTGACCAATCCGCTGAGGATCAGCACCAGTTCGGAATGGGATTTTTGCCGATGCTCGATGACCCGTTCAAGGACGGCGCGAAGGTTTTTGTTCTCCTGTTCCCGAACCGCAGTTTCCGCCTCCAACTGCTTCACCCGGAGCGTCAATTCGTTCCAACCCTTTTGTATTTCTTCCTGCGACGCTAAGGGGATGGGGGCGCTCTCTGTCGATGTCATGCCATAATGTAACGCAAAATCCGTATTTTTTTCCAACATTTTTTGCAACTCATGGGCCACGCGCCAAGCCTGAAACCCGCGATTAAAGAATCGAGCTGAAAGCCCGTAATGTTAGAGCCTTCTCATTACCCGCGTCTTTCGCCGTGACAGGAAGCTGGAGTTTTGCCTTCACTGAGTCCCGGAGGGACAATTGGCAATAGCCCGGCGTTTCAACGCCGGGGAATGGCGCGTTCACCCGCAAGCCCCGACGGGGCGGCTGAAATCCGCGACCCCGCAAAAGCGAGCAAAGGTAATTCCAATTTCGAGCGCGCCCGCACCGCGAATTTGACACGCCTGCTATAAAAGGAAACGAAGGAGGGAGCAAAGGGCAAATGAAAAGGGAAATGCACAAAAGGGTTCACCGGCCAAACCTTACCGACCGGCCGACGGCCATTCATCCCCGAGCAGATACGCGCGCAAACCGTCCTTCACCTCCCTCGCGTCCCTTTGGTCCTTCGGCGTCAGCATTCAGCGTTCGATGTTTCCTTCTGCGTTCCACCTTCCCTCAAGTTCCAGCCCATTCCAGCCTATTCGCCCGGGGTGCCATCCTTCAAAACCCGCCGTCAATCGTGCACGAACCCGCGCCATCGTGCCCGCGCAACCCCTTATCCTTCAATTATCCTCGTGCCCCATCGTGCCCGATCGTGCACGAGGACTTTGGACTTTGGACTTCGGCCTTTGGACATTTCAGGCTATGCATTTTGGAAGCAATCACTAGCATGCCGTCCCATACCCTTTCACCCATGAAAAATACCTTTTGCAAAATCTTCGTTCTCAGCATCCTTGGTTTTCTGACCTCCACCGCCCTCGCCGCTGATGCCCCCGCCACCCGAACCCTTGATATCTATTGGAACGACGTCGAAGGCGGCGGCGCGACCTTGATTGTGACGCCCGCCGGCCAATCCATTCTCATCGATTCCGGAAATCCCGGCGCGCGCGACGCCGGTCGCATTTTCAAAACCACCCAAATCGCCGGCTTGAAGAAAATCGACTACTTCATCCTCACCCATTTTCATCTCGATCATTTCGGGGGCATCGCCGACCTGTCGAAACTCATTCCCATCGGCCAGGTTTACGACAAAGGCATTCCGGACACCGATTCCGACCATCGCCCGAACGCCACCAATTGGGTAAATGTGATCAAACCCTACCGCGAATTCGCCGCCGACAAACGCAATCTGATTCATCCCGGCGACACACTCCCGCTCAATCAATCCGGCCTTCCCCTTTCACTCCGCTGCCTCGGCGTGCAACAGCATTTCGTCGCGCCGCCCGCTGGAGCAGGCATCAATCCGGTTTGCAATGACACCGTTACCAACAAACCCATCGACACGAGCGACAACGTGAACAGCGCGGTATGGGTTCTGGATTTCGGCCCGTTCCGTTTTTTTGACGGAGGCGATTTGACTTGGAACGCCGAACGCGCGCTCGTTTGCCCGACCAATCGCGTCGGCCAGGTCGATGTTTACCAGGTGGACCATCACGGCCTCGATTTAAGCAATAACCCCCTGCTCATCCACAGCCTCGCGCCCACCGTTTCCGTGATGAACAACGGCGCCCGCAAAGGCACCGCGAAATCAACGATCGAAGGATTGAAATCCTCGCCCGGAATCCAGGCCATGTATCAAATGCACAAAAACGTCCGGACCGACGTGGAAAACAACACCGCCGACGAATTCATCGCGAACATCCCCGAAAAATGCGACGGAAATTATATCAAGCTCTCCGTGGATCCCGCCGGCAAAACCTACACCATTTCAATTCCAGCCACCGGCCATCAGCGGATGTATCGAACTCATGAGCAATAACACGCAACGGCTGAAGGCGAATAAGCCCAAACGAATTTCGCCGGGGCAAATATCCAACCTTGTGACGCTGACAGCGAACGCGGCAAATCAGGCTGATTTTTCCTCCATCAACAACAACCATGCATTCGAGCAGGCGCTGAACAGCAGCGTGGCAATCACTGGAACCACGACGTAATAAATTGAAGCAATTGCATTATCACCGCCCAGATATATCTCGACACCGGCGATCAAAAGCCCGGCCGTCGAAAGCACCGGCATGACATATTCGGACACCATCTTCAACACCGTGCTTTTTTGGCCGCTCCCGACCCGGAACTTCGCCTGCTTGAATAACAATTTTATTCTCAGGATGCCCACCAGCAACAGTTCCATCCCCAGGGCTTTGTTGCCTTCCGCCGGAATGAGAAAAAACAGTGAAACCAAAACAACATGCAGAAAATCGGAAAAACTCCGCCGCGCCAGCCGAAACACCACCGGATTTGACACCACTTTGTCGCGAGTGAGCGAAAGGGAAATGAACAACAGCCCAATCAAAGTGCCAGCCACAGTCGCGAGTGTGATAAAAAACGACTGCCACTTCAGGATTTGTTCGTCAAAGCGCATTGGGGATGGGCAGAAGTTAGCAGCCGCTACTTTGGCGTCGAGCCATTTCCACATTGCGAAAAAGCGCTCTCTACCGTTTCGGCAGCTTCCAAAAACTTACAACCCCATTCGCGTCCATCGATACCATTCTTTGCCCCTCCGGACTGAACACGACCGCGAGCACCTCCGCGCTCTGCCCTTCCAAAGAGCAATTCGGTTTCAACGTGGCAACATCCCACACCTTCACCGAATGGTCGTCGCTGGCCGAGGCAAATTGCTCACCCTTGGGACTGAATGCCAAGGCATTGATGGCTCCCTTTTGTTTCTTCACTTCTGGCACCGAAGGTTGATCGCCAAAATTCAACATCGCCACCGTGCCGTCCGAGTAACCCACGACGATATGCTCCGCGCTCACAGCGAGCGATCGTATGGGGCTGTCCAAATCGATCGTGTGTGTGACCGCCCAGGTCGCTACATCCATCACGCGCAACACGCCCTTCTCGGTTCCAATCACCAGCGATTTCTCGTCCGGCGTGAAGGCCAGCACGCTCGCCCAGGAATCGCCCGGTTCAAAACTTTTGAGAATTTCGCCAGTTTCAAAATTCCAAAGCCGCACCCGTCCAAACGACGTGTCCGCCGCGAGCGAGCGCCCCGGCGCAATCGCAAAACACAGTTGCTTTGCCAACTGAATTTGTGCCGTGTGCAGCACTTTGCCGGTTTCGACATCCCAAATTTTCGCCGTCTGATCGGCCGATACGGAAACGAGCGTGTTCGTGCCGCTGAACGCAAGCCCGAGAATTTGCGCGGCGTGACCGATCAGCGTGCGGGCCAGGTTGGCAACCAACCGGCCACGCGCATTGGTATCATAAATTTGAATCGTCCTGTCGCCCGCCACGGCCAGGTAACGCCCGGTCGGATTGTAAGCCATGATTCCCGCGGAAACCGCGCTGGCGTTGGTAATCGTGAAGTCCGGTTTTTGAACCGGTTCCGAAGCATGAATCGCAGGACCCTGTGGAACCGATTGGCCCTCACCAAACACAGCACCGGCCATCATCGCCCAACCAAAAAGATATATGAGAATTTTCATGAGCCCAGGCGCGACACGTGTGGTTTCGGTTTTGAATCGAATAGCCACCCTGTCTCGCAGCGTCAATTATTTTCGATAACGTGCGTGATTTTGCCCGCGAGAAGCGTGCTGTAGGAAAGATGACTAAAACTCTCTCAATGAAATCTATGAATGCACGGCTCCTTGCACTCACGCTTTGCCTGGTCTCGACTTTAAATCTGGCCGCCCTCGTTCATGCTCAAGAAACCAACGCCGGTGATGTCTCGCAGCCGCACGTCGACACTGACGGAGGAAGGACACAGCCGGGCGCCCTGGGTCGCAGGGGCCCTGGAGCGATGCAGCCCGGTGCCTTTGGTGGGGGTGGGAACTTCGAGTCCGCACCGACATTTGATATTCAAATCGAAAACGGTGAGTTATCTTTGGCGCCTTTGAAAAACGCACCTGGCAAAAATCCCTGGGGAACAAACACTGCCAGCGTCACGGCGACGATTGACAATCTCAGCAAATATCTTCGCGCAATCGACCCTAATCTCAACATCGTCCTGTCACCGGATGTGGGGAAACTCACCATCTCCAACCTGAAACTCAATACCCGCGCTCCCATCAGTATCGCCCAAGCTGTTAGCGTCGCCTCCGGTGGCACGATTGTTGGACCTGGCGGGGCGGGCATGGGCGGGTTCGGCGGAGGCCTGAGAGGAGGCGAACGTAGTCTGACCTTCATCGATAATGAAAGGCACGAAAGCAAACCTTCGGTCGAAGTTTTCAACCTGAGCGGCTACATCCAGAGCCTCGGCAAAGTGGATGAAAACGTCATCCAACAAAAACTTGATCAGTTGCAGGAAATAATCCGGTCTACTTTGCAGGATACTGGCATCAGGTCATCATCCACGGTGCCAAATTTCAAATACCATCCCGGCACCAAATTGCTGATCGTCATCGGCAAGCCTGAGGCGATCGAGGTCACGCGCAAAATTGTGAATGCGCTTTCGGGTCAGCAAAGGGATGGTAAAGAGGATCCGCGGCTTGACACGGTGCCGCCACCGAGCCAGAACTAATACGTGCAGAGTGCCATCGCAAACCTGCTACCCGCCTTGAATCCCGCCCCCATTGTGGCCGAGGTTCCTGCGAAAAATTGCGCCCCGGACATCGCCTCCCTCACGGCCGGCATCCGCGCCGGCAGCGAAGACGCCTTCCGCGAATTTCACCATCTTTACTTCGACCGCCTCTATCAATTCCTCCTCGTCGTCGCGCGCGGAAACGAAGACGAAGCCCGCGATGCCTTGCAGGAAACCTTGCTGCGCGTGGTCCGCTACGCGCGCAAGTTCGAAGATGACGAACCGTTTTGGAGCTGGCTGAAAGTGGTCGCCCGCAGCGCCGCGCGAGATGCCGGTCGCAAGCAACATCGTTATCTTAACCTGCTGCAAAAATTTGCGCTGCATTCCGAAACTCATGTTCCCAACGCCAACTCAACTCCGCCGCTCGGCGATTTGCTCGAGGAAAGCCTCGAGGAATTGCCCGCGAACGAACGTGAACTGATCCAGGCAAAATACCTGCAAGGCGCCACTGTAAAGGAACTTGCCGCCGGTCGCGGCCTCACGGAAAAAGCGGTCGAATCGCTGCTGCTCCGGGTTCGCCGGCGCATCCGTGAATTCATCCTCAAAAAACTTCGCAACCAATGAACTCTCACGACCAGGAAAAATTGTTGAAAGGAATTCTTCCGCCGGACGACGCGGCTGAATTTCGCCAGGCTTCGCTCGAATGCGGCCTCGCCGGCTTGCGTCGCGAGCGCCGCCGCCATCACCTCGTGAAGTTGAGCGTAGCGGCTGCGATATTCATCGGCCTATCCCTTGGCGTCGTCCTGAACTTCAGAAACGCCCATCCAAACCAGAACGCCCAAATTCAACCTGCTGTCGCGGCAACCTCCCCCGCGTTGGCCGCGCACGTGGACTTCATTAACGACGAACAGTTGCTGGCACTGGTCACCAATAAACCGGTAGCTCTCATCGGCAAGCCCGGCGACCAACACCTCGTTTATCTGGGCAAATCCGAAGACGACTCCGCAGAACATCAATTTTAGTTTTGGACCAATATTTTCCATTGCGAATTTTGCGCCGGCAAAATACTAATAACCACGGCAATGGAGTTTGCCGTCCCGAATGGGAAAACCGCCTGACTGTTTCAGCGCTGATAACTCCTACCGCAGCCGCCGATTAATTCGGCGGATCATGGCGTGAAATCATGCGCGCCGATTACGGTAGGACAATTATGATCGCATATCTCTGGGTGGCAATCGGCGGCGCGCTGGGCAGCATGGCGCGATATTTCATCGGCGGCCTCATTTCCGAAAAAACCGGCGGCTCCTTTCCCTGGGGCACTCTCGTCGTCAATGTCACCGGCTCATTCATCATCGGCATCCTCGGCGCCCTGACCGTTCCGGAAGGAAAGATGGCTCCGCAAACGCGCGCCTTGGCGACCCAATTGCTCATCACCGGAGTTTGCGGCGGTTACACCACGTTTTCGTCATTCAGCCTGCAAACGCTGAATCTCCTCCGCGATGGCGAATGGCTTTACGCCGCCGGAAACGTTCTGCTCTCGGTCATCTTGTGCATGATCGCCGTCTGGATCGGCTACGTGCTCGGCAACAAATTCAATTCGTGAAAGGACGTTGATATGCAAATTCCCAAGGACGCCGTTCTGCTTCGCATTTTCATCGGAGAAAGCGATCGCGCGGATCACAAACCGCTTTACGAAGCCATCGTGCTCAAGGCGCGCGAAATGCACCTGGCCGGAGCGACGGTGCTGCGCGGACCGATGGGTTTCGGCAAATCCAGCCGGATGCACACCTCGAAAATCATCCGCCTCTCCATGGACCTGCCGCTGGTGATCGAAATCGTGGATAGTAAAGAAAAAATAAATGAGTTTCTGCCGGCGCTCGAAGGAATGATTGGTGGCGGATTGGTAACACTGGAAAAAGTGGAGGTGGTCCATTACCGTTCGGGCGAAGATTCACCCGAAAGTGCACAATGACGACAAATAATCTGAATAGCCGAATCTCCGCGCTCCTGAACTCCGAATCCGATCGAACCAAGAAGCTGGAGAATGCGCTCGCGCAAATTCTTTCCGATTTCCAATCCGAAACCGGCACCATCCACTGCCTCGACACTGAAAAGCAACTGCTGCATCTCAGCGCGCAAGTCGGGTTGCCGCCACAGATGCTGGATGTCGTCAAAACCATTCCGGTCGGCAAAGGCATTGCCGGCCAGACGGTCGTGCAGAACAAGCCGGTGTCGATTTGCAATTTGCAGACGGACAACAGTGGCGTGGCCAAGCCCGGCGCGCGGCAGACTGGGGTTGGCGGCGCGTTGTGCGTGCCCATGCAGCGCGATGGAAAAATTGTCGGCGCGCTCGGCATCGGCACCCGGCGCCAGCACGAATACACTCCCGAAGAAACTGAACGTTTGCAGGAAGTCGCCAACCTGATTGCCACTCGCGTCGGCGCAGTTTGAACACTATGAAATCGAAACTCTTGATGGCTGTTTTTGCATTGGCCGTTGTTGCGACGGGCTGCATGACCCACGAAGGCATGGGCAACATGGGCGAGAAGCTCGACATGTCGCAATTCTACCTGCCGAACGCCGAAGCCTCGAAGATTATTTCCGTCAACAGCAATACCAATGGTCCAATCGGCGCGACAGTTTACGTGCAAACCCACGCAGTGGCGGTGAAAGAAACCGGCCCGAAAGAAACCGTGGCGAAGTTCGGTGAAGTGTACGCATTCTCACCCAGTTTCTTCGCCGTGCACAAAGACGAACCAACCCTGATTCACTTTTTGAACCTGCAGCCCGACGATAATCACGATTTCATGCTCTACGGGCCGGATCAGGTATTTATGAAATTGCTCCTGCCGCCGCTGCAAGATACTGCGTACGTCTTCACGTTCCATCGCGAGGGATTGTTCAATATTTTGTGTGCCATGCATCAACCATCTATGGCAGGACAAATTTTCGTGCTGCCACCGCGGACAAAGTGAACGCAACGGCATATTCATGAGCAACATCGCAGAGCGGCCACCGCGCGTTCGTTGGCTCAACCGGACCGTGCTCGGCATCGGACTCGCCTCTCTTTGCAGCGATTTTTCGCATGAAGTCGCCACCTCGCTAATGCCGGCTTTCCTCGCCAGCATGGGTGTGGCGGCGATGTGGCTGGGAATTATCGAAGGTGTCTCGGACGGCCTTTCCAGCCTGGCCAAAATGGGTTCGGGCTTTTACACGGACAAGTTGCAAAAACGCAAACCCATCGCCGTTCTTGGATACATCGTCACCGCGCTGGGCACGGCTTCATTCGGATTGGCGACCAACGGCTGGCACGTGTTACTGGCGCGTGCCAGCGCGTGGCTGGGGCGTGGCGTGCGCACACCGGTGAAGAAAGCGCTGCTCGCATCCGCCGTCACCAAGGAAACGCGTGGCCGCGCGTTTGGTTTTGAACGCATGATGGACACCATCGGCGCAATCGTCGGCCCGACGAGCGCGTTTTTCCTGCTCGCCGCGTTTCATTATCATTACCCGACGCTCTTCGCGCTCACCTTGATTCCCGGGTTGGGCGCGGCCGCCTGCATTGCCTTTCTCGTTCAGGAAAAAGAACGCAAAAAAATTTCGCATGTTTCCTTTGGCGAACGTCTGCGTTCCATGCCGAAACCCTATCGCAAATTCCTCGTGGCGGTCGGATTGTTCGGCGCCGGGGATTTCGCGCACAGCCTGTTGATTTACCTAGCGACACTAAAACTGACGCCGACGCTCGGCGCCCGCCAAAGCGGCGAGCATCGCCATCGCTCTGTACGTGGTGCATAACATCGTGAACGCCGCGTCCGCGCCGGTGGCCGGTTGGCTGGCGGATCGCTTCAAAAAGCCGCTTGTGCTTTCTGCCGGTTATGCGCTCGGGGCCGTGATGGCGGTTCTCGTCATCGTGCTGCCCCCCACCGTCTGGACCTTCGGCCTGGTCTTCGTAATCGGCGGCATCTATATCGCCTTGGAAGAAACGCTGGAAGACTCGCTCTGCGCCGAATTGGTGGAGGAGGAACATCACGGCATGGCCTATGGCGTCCTGGCCACCGTTAACGGCATCGGAGATTTCGTGTCGAGCATCGTTGTTGGGACGCTCTTGACATATTCCGGAACGACAAGCGCGTTTGGCTATAGCGCGGTATTGTTCATGCTCGGGTCTTTGTTGATCCTGCGAACCGGCACAAGCTCCGCTCAAAATTGAATTGTCCCCCGCCCCGTTTCCGGACAACCTTTGCGCCCTATGCAGCAGGTGAATCTTGGAATGATTGGCGGCGGAACCGTTGGCAGCGGCGTCCTTCATGCGCTCCAGCGAAACGGCGAGCTGATGTCCGCGCGGCTCGGCATTAAAATTTCCCTGCGCAAGGTGGCGGTCAAGTCCCTCGACAAACAGCGCGCTCACGCTTTTCCCCGCTCGCTGCTGACAACCAATTGGCAGGAGGTCGTCAACGATCCGGAGATCCACATCATCATCGAACTGGTCGGCGGCACAGGTATCGCCAAAACGATGGTTCTCGCCGCGTTGGAAAAGGGCAAGTCGGTGATCACCGCGAACAAGGCGCTGCTTTCGGCGCACGGCAAGGAACTGTTCGCCGCGGCGGCCAAACACGGCGCGAATCTCTATTACGAGGCGAGCGTCTGCGGCGGCATCCCGATCATCAAGTCGTTGCGCGAAGGATTTGCGGCGAATCAATTCCCCGCGATTTACGGAATCGTCAACGGCACTTGTAATTACATTCTCACGCGCATGAAACTCGAAGGCGCGGATTTCGGCGACGTGCTGGCGGATGCGCAGAAGCATGGTTACGCCGAGACGCCTCCCGATCTCGACATTGACGGCGTGGACGCGCAGCACAAGATCGGCATTCTCGCTTCGTTGGCCCACGGCTTCTGGGTCGATCACCACCAGATCCACACCGAAGGCATTCGGCACGTTTCGAAAATCGACATGCAATTTGCGCAGCAACTCGGTTATACGATCAAGCTGCTTGGAATTGTAAAGCAGTCCAAAGTCCAAAGTCCAAAGTCCAAAGCAGCTGCCGGAGTTCAAGTGTCCGTCTATCCCGCGCTCGTGCCGAGTTCGCACGTGCTCGCGAATGTGAATCACGTTTTCAATGCAGTGTTCGTTCGCGGCGACATCGTGGGTGATTCTCTTTTCTACGGTCGCGGCGCGGGCAAGGACGCCACCGCCAGCGCGGTGCTCAGCGATGTTGCGGACGCGGCACTGGATTTGAAGAACGGCACTAAAATACGCATTGCTCCCTTCGTTGCCTGCGCGCGCAATACTTGCGTCGTGCCGATGGATGAAGTGGTCTCGCGGTATTACGTGCGGCTGGATGTGGTGGATCGCCCGGGAGTACTGGCGAAAATTGCGGCCATCTTTGCCGCCGCTAAAATTGGGATTTCGTCGGTCATCCAACCCGAAGGCCACGAGGGCGAAAGCGTCCCGTTGATCCTGATGCTTCATGACGCGCCGAATTCCGCGATGCGCAAGGCGCTGGCCACGATTGCGAAATTGCCGCCGGTGAAATCGAAGCCGGTGATGATTCGGGTGGAAACGCTGGAATAAATGCGTTAATATCATCCCATGAGCAAAGTCGAGGAGATCACCACCGCGTTGCAGGACTTCTCCACAGAAGAACTGCAAACAATTGAACGCGCGCTCATCAGCATCTACCGTCAACGCAGGACCGGCATCATTTTCGATGACACCTACGGTACATGGACTGAGGAAGACCAAGCCGCTGCGGCTGCTCAAGCATTTACTTTGATGGGGGAATTCGAGAAGAAACACCCGCAGTCGCCTAAACAATAAAAATCCCCAACCGTGGAGAAGTCTGGCTGGCGGATTTGGGGATGATCGCCAAGGTTCGACCGGTTCTCGTTTTAAACGTACCTTTTGGCGAATCGGATTACGCGCTTTTCCATATCGTTCCACATACGACTGCGATTCGGAATTCCCAGTTTGAGGTCGGCGTCGATGTTGCATGGCTGGCAACGGGAGTATTTAACATTCAAGGGTCTTTGTCGGTTCCGAGAAGCAATCTCCTGCGCGTCCTCGGAACTTTGAACGACCAACAACTCGCGCCGATCGAGAAATCATTTCGCCGTTGGCTTCAACTTTGATCTGGAGGTTTTTTAAGTTCAAGCGCTGTTTTCGCCAAATTCGGGCCTTTTCAAACCGCGCCATTCCTACTATTTTCCCGCTCCCGTTTTGGGGTGTGCCGGCGGTTGAGGCCGGCGCAAGTTCGCAATCGTTATGGCATTGATTGTTCAGAAATACGGCGGCACTTCGGTGGGCAACACCGACCGCATCAAGAATGTCGCCTCGCGCGTGGCGAAATATCACGCCAAGGGCGATAAAATCGTCGTCGTTGTTTCCGCGATGAGCGGCGTCACGGACAATCTCATTAAGCTCGCCAAAGACATCATGCCTTTGCCCAGCGAACGGGAAATGGACGTATTGCTGGCAACGGGCGAACAGACGACCATCGCCCTGCTGGCGATTGCGTTGCACTCCATTGGCATCGCGGCAGTTTCGCTGACGGGCGCGCAGGCGGGCATCGTGACGGATGGCGTTCACACCAAGGCCAAGATTCAAAATATTTCGCCGAAGACGGTTCATGAATTTCTGGATGCGGGCAACGTCGTCATCGTTGCCGGTTTTCAAGGCCAGACGATTGAAGGCCAGGTCACGACGCTGGGCCGTGGCGGCTCGGACCTGACGGCAATCGCGCTGGCGGCGGCGTTGAAAGCCGAGTTGTGCCAGATTTATACCGATGTGGATGGCGTTTACACCACCGATCCACGCATTGTGCCGACCGCCAACAAGCTTCAGGAAATTTCCTACGACGAAATGCTCGAACTCGCCAGCCTCGGCGCGAAGGTGATGCAGAGCCGGTCGGTTGAATTTGCGAAAAAATTTGGGGTTGTGTTTGAAGTTCGCTCCAGCCTCAACGAAAATCCAGGAACCATTGTGAAAGAAGAAACCAAAAGCATGGAAGGCGTGGTTGTGCGCGGTGTCGCGCTCGACAAAAATCAAGCCAAAGTCACCCTCGTCGCCGTGCCGGACAAACCGGGCGTGGCCGCGAAAATTTTCAAGGCGCTCGGTGACGCGACCGTGAACGTGGACATGATCATCCAGAACATCAGCCACGGCACGGGCACTCCGTCCACGGACATTTCGTTCACCGCGGACAAGCCGGACTTGCTGAAGGCGCAGAAGGTGATTGACGGTTTGAAAAAGGAAATCGGTTTCCGCGAAGTCATCACTGCGGATAAAATCGGCAAGCTGTCGATTGTGGGTGTGGGCATGAAATCGCACACGGGTGTGGCGGGAAAGCTTTTCGAGACGCTGGCGAATGAGGGTGTGAACATCGACATGATTTCGACCAGCGAGATCAAGATTTCCGTCGTCATCGACTTGGCGAAGGGCGAGCAGGCGGTCAAAGCGGTGCATGCGGCGTTTATTGGGTGACCTGAGGAATTCATTTTCCGCTGAAGTAGGCCGAAATCGGCTTGAGGATTCCGGTTTTTAGCAATACCACGATGAGCGCGGTGTAGAGCAACGATACGATCACGTCTTTGAGTAATTCGCGGCGCGAGTATTTCTTTTCTTCCTTGGAAAGCATTTGCTGAGCGCCTTTGTGCATCAGCACGAAACCGAGCACGTTCGTCAGCCAATAGCCAATGATCACGGCAGCCTCAAAAGATGGGCTGCGTGGTTGCGCCGCGGGCCTGTATATGAGCCCGACCACCCAGGCGAACAGGAGCGCCAGCGGCAGATTCACGACGGCGTCATTCCACCACGACAACGGCGAGAGCATGAAGCCGATCACGCCGAGAATGCCCCCGGATATTTTGCGTTTCCAGGCCATGGGTGCGCGAAGTGTCTGCGCTTTGGGTCCGGATGCAAGGAAATCCGGGCACGGTCCTCGCTCAGGGACAAACGCGGATTTACGCTCGCCCTCAACCCGGCCCAATGACTCGCTCGCTCCCGCTCCTCCGGGAAGAGGGGGCAACTTTGTCGCGGTTTCGGGAGGTCGATTGTTTAGTAACTCGATCCAGCGTTGGAAATTCCGGCTCATGGCTTCAGAATAATCTTTCCGGTTAGCGCGCTGGTTTTCTTGATGGTGCTTTCGTCCTGCAAACGGTGGGCTTCGGCCGCCTGCGAGAGCGGCAGGACACGGTCGATTTGCGCTTTCAACTTTCCGGCGCTCATCCATTGGTTGATGTCGAGAGCGGCGGCTTGCAGGTCTTCCATGGCGGAATTCAAAATCACGAAACCGAGGACGGACAAATTTTTCGAGTAAAACAAACCGACGGGAAAAACCGGCCGCGCGTCGCGGCCGGCCATGACAATCATGCGGCCATGCGTCGCGAGCAGGGAAAAGGTTTTTTCGAAATCCGGATCGCGCTGGGTCTCCCACCAGACGTTCACGCCGTCGGGAGCGGCTTGCTTGATGGCTTGGGGCACGTCCTGGGTTTTATAATTGATGACGACGTCGGCGCCGAGTTCACGGGCTTTGGCGGCTTTATCATCGCTGCCGACGGTGGTGATGACACGCGCGCCAATCGTTTTTGCCATTTGCACGACGCTGGAGCCGACGCCGCCGGTGCCGCCGTTGACGAAGAGGGTTTCGCCGGCTTTCAATTTTGCACGACTCGCGAGGCCAACGTGCGCGGTGACACCCACCAACGATATTGCCGCGATATCTTCATCCGTGACGTTGCCGGGGATTGGGTTGAGCCATTTTTCGTCGATTGCGGCCAGTTCGGAAAACGTGCCTTGGCGACCTTCCCATCCCTGGCCGGTGGCCCAGACGCGATCGCCGATTTTGAGGCGCTTCACGTTGGCGCCGGTGGCGATGACTTTTCCGGCAAGGTCGCGTCCGAGGATGTAGGGAAAATTAAGTTTGGCCGGGACGGCGCCGCTGCGGATGTAGAGGTCGACCGGGTTCACGTCGACGGCGGCTATTTTGACGAGGCATTCGGTGGGGCCGATTCGCGGGTCCGGGAGATCGCCGTAGATGATGTTTTCGGGTCCTCCGGTCTGATTGATGAAGGCGGCTTTCATTGGCGGCAATTTTCGTTTTAGGAGGTTAAAAGTCAAATGGGTGACCCGCCCAACGCGGAAGGCGAGCTCGGAAGGTCTTCCCCCATGCACGATTGGGCACGATGGGGCACGACGGTAGTTGAAGGACAATGGTTTGCGTGATCACGACGGGCGTTGTGTGTGCACGATTGCAATGAGGCGCGGGCCGATATACCCCGGTTGAATAGGCTGGAATAGGCTGGCACTTGGCGGGAAGGCAGAATGAAGAAGGAAACGTCGAACGCTGAACGCTGAACGCAGAATGGACCAAAAGGACGGAAGGGACGCAAATGACAGTTTGCGCAGGTATCATTCAAGGTAACGGTCGTGGGCCAGTGAATGACGCTTGGCGGATGACGCCCTTTTATAATATCTCTTTTCATGCCCTTTTTCCCCTCCTTCGTGTCCCTTTATAGCAGGCGTGTCAAATTCACGGCGCGGGAACTGCCGAAGCTATCCCTTGAGGTAATCGCCCAAATGAATAGCCACAGTTTCGCCCCCGGGTTCGCCGAGCAACCTTGCGGTCGTGGAGCGACAAGAGGAAATTAGCCAGCCACAAGGTGGCTGGTAGGGAACGGTTATGAAACGTTGTCCTGAAAGGACAACGGAAAGCGCCGGTTTTCCAATGTCCCTTCAGGACACGGTTGCCATCCCGCCCCCGTGTGGCCGGCTAATTTCCATCGTCGCTCTGCGACAATGGGACGGTTTCTACAGAGCAAAATCGTTTCGCTTTCTCCAAGCCTTTCAAATAGTGGAGGCCGGAATGCAGGCTGGCATTCCCGATGACAAAAGTGTCGCATTATTTTTACAATCCTCTGACAAGTTCAGGCTGCAACGAAAGAAAACTGCGACATGAAAATTTTAGAGCATTTTCAAAACGCTCCCGTTGCCATTCTTACATTACTGGTTGCTCGAAGCGCGTTGGGCGAACCCGCCGTCACAAACGTCACGGTTCATCTTGCGGTTCAAACCAACAGCGTCTCGCGGGATGCCAGTCACAAATCCCTCACGTTTATGTGCCGGGCAACGATTGATAACCAAACGCGCGATCCTTTAATTGTATCCAACCTTTTTCAAGACCATGCCGGCCTTTCGCTGAAAGTTGCGGACACAAATGGCGTGGAGTTGGCACGATTGTATGCGCCTCCATTTCATTTCCCGGCGTTCACCATAGCGGCAGGCGGCAAGGAATCGTTTTGGCCATACTACGGTGTAATGAATCGGCTCTCTGTGCCGGCCAGCGACACGTCGGTGAGAATTCAATTAGACGGCAAGCTAATCGGCAGCGGCTATGCCGGTAGTCTTACATCTAATATCGTGGAATTGAAGATTCCATAGCATCATTAACCATTATGCAAAAACTACGCGCTCTTCATTTATATCTCGGCTGCATTTTTGCGCCGTTGCTCTTGTTCTTTGCCATCTCCGGTATTTGGCAGACGCTAGGGATTCATTCACACTTTTTGGATTCTCTATCCACCATACACATGTCACACGGAATGAAGGCTGGCGGCGGTTTTGCCAGCCGCGCCATGACGATTTTTGTGCTGCTGATGGCATTCAGCTTTATCGTGTCGGTGCTGCTTGGGATTGTCATGGCGCTCAAGCTCGGAAGGAGCAGGCGGGCGGCCGTTTATTGTCTGGCCGCCGGGGTCGTGGTTCCGCTGGCGATCGTTGTGGTTACGGTTATGGCGCGATGATCTGGCGCAGAAGCTCGGCCGTCCCTGAGGCCCTCCTTCGTGTCTTTTTCCTGTCGATTTGGGCGCGGGCACAGCCGAAACCGGAATGGGATTTGTTTCGCCCTGACAGGGCTCACGAATTCTACTGGTCCGCATACCCGGGCCTGCAGCCCGGGCTTTAACATTGCGGGCTTTCAGCCCTGAAGCTTCCGTTCGATACGCAATCAAAAATGGATGCTGTTGGTTGTGATTTTGAACTGCGGTTGGTGGCGCGTGCAGCCTTCATCTAACATCCATGGAGATCTCTGCAAAAGTCGCAGCGCCGGTCTCCCGACCCGGCACGAACAATTATATTTCTTTGGAAAAACACCCAACATTTTCGACCTGCGCTGTCTAATTTTTGCGAAACAGGACTTTTGCAGAGATCTCCCATGATGTATGAGCGCGTTGGTTTTGAAGTTGACTTCGCAGCCGGGTTGGTTAGGTTGCCGATCGTGATTCGCAATTTAAATCTGAACCTTTCGCTGAATGGACTGCTGCTTAGCAGGCCGGCGGTTGGGTTCTGATTTAATCACCTGATTTTATCAAACCTCACTGCCAACCCGGCGGTGGGGTTTTTGTTTTTTTACTATGAATATCCAAATTGAGTTCGACACAACCCTTTCAGGGTTGAATACGGTTTTACGATCGGCCTCCTAGGGTAGCCTCGCAGACTCGGCAACCCTGGGCTGATTGACTGAATCCCTTTGGGATTCCCGAAAGATTGAACATTATATGGGTAACGTTCAGCCCCCAGGGAGGGAGAAACTTTATCACGCGTCGGGTGAGTCGACGACGAGCGACTGATTGACTGAATCCCTTTGGGATTCCTGAAAAGATTTAACATTATATGGGCAATGCCCAGCCCCCGGGGAGGGAGAAACTTTATCACGCGTCGGGTGAGTCGACGACGAGCGGCTCAATCCAGGGTGGAAAGACCGTTACATTGCGGTAGAAATGGGAAATCGGTTGCAGGAAGATATAAGATTTAATTTGCGGCGGTCGCAGACCGCCGCTACAACGAAGAACGAACATGCTCAAGAATCCGTCGAAGAAATATCAAGCGTTTCCGCCGGTCCAATTGCCGGACCGGCAATGGCCGAATCGCGTGCTCACCCAGGCGCCGCGCTGGTGCAGTGTGGATCTCCGCGATGGCAACCAGGCGCTCGCCGTGCCGATGAACGTCGGCCAGAAGCTTGAGCTGTTCCAGACGCTTGTGAAGGTCGGTTTCAAGGAAATCGAAGTGGGCTTTCCGTCGGCGTCCAATACGGAATTCACGTTCAATCGCCGGCTCATCGAGGAGAACCGCGCGCCGGATGATGTCTGGTTGCAGGTGTTGGTGCAGGCGCGTGAGGATTTGATCGAGCGCACGGTGGAATCGCTCATCGGCGCGAAGAAGTGCATCATTCATTTGTACAATTCCACTTCACCGGCCCAGCGGCGCGTGGTGTTCGGCAAATCGAAGGAGGAAATCAAAGCGATTGCCGTGCAGGGCGCGAAGTGGGTGAAGGAACGTTTGCATCGGCTCAAGGGTTCGGAGGTGGCGCTCCAGTATTCGCCGGAAAGTTTCAGCATGACGGAGGTTGAATTCGCCAAGGAAATTTCCGAGGCGGTCATGGACGTCTGGCAGCCGACGCCGGAGCGCAAGATGATCTTGAACTTGCCGGATACGGTTGAGGTGGCGATGCCGAATGTTTACGCGGACCAGATCGAATGGATGTGCCGCAATATCAAGAATCGCGATTCGCTCGTGATCAGTTTGCACACGCACAATGACCGTTGCACGGGGGTGGCGGCGACGGAACTCGGGATGCTCGCGGGGGCGGATCGGGTTGAGGGCACGCTCTTCGGCAACGGCGAACGCACGGGGAATTTGGATGTGGTGACGGTGGCGTTGAATCTTTACATGCACGGCATCGATCCGAAGTTGGATTTCAGCGATCTCAATTCGATCATCGATGTTTACGAGCGTTGCACCGGGATGACGATTCCGCCGCGGCAACCGTACGCGGGCGAGCTCGTGTTCACGGCGTTCAGTGGGTCGCACCAGGATGCGATCAAGAAGGGCCTCGCGGAGTGGGAAGGCGAGAAGCGGGAGCGTTGGGATGTGCCGTATCTCACGATTGATCCGCGGGACATCAGCCGGGAGTATCGCGAGGTGATTCGGGTGAATTCGCAGAGCGGCAAGGGTGGCGTGGCGTATTTGCTCGAAACGGAGTTTGGCATTCAATTGCCGAAGGAAATGCAGCGCGAATTTGGGCCGATTGCAAACGATGAAGTGGATCGGCTCGGACGCGAGGTGAGCGCGGCGGAGCTCAAGCAGATGTTCTGGCGCGAATACATCGAGCGGACGGCGCCGTGGAAGCTGGGAACGTTTCGCGCGACCAGTGACAACGGCAAAGTGATGTGCAACGCGACGGTTTTTCGGGATGCTTCGCCCATGCAACTCGTCGGGCAAGGCAACGGACCGCTCGCGGCGCTCGTGCACGGGTTCGGGACGAACGGCATTCGATTTGAGATTGTGGGTTACGCGGAGCATGCGTTGAGTTCCGGCGAGGAAGCGGCGGCGATTGCGTATATTCAAATCAAACATGCCGACGGCAAAACGCGTTGGGGTGCGGGCGTGGACACGAATATTGAATTAGCGTCGGTGAAAGCGGTGTTGAGCGCGCTGAACCGTTCGTAAAATTCGAGCGTCAAAGCTCCAAGCGTCCAAGCGTCCAAGCGTCCAAGCTCCAGAGAAGCTCCAAATTCCAAGTTTCAAAGCGCCCGCCAATCAATTGGAGCCTGGGGCTTGATGTTTCTCTGGAACTGGGTCCTTGGAATTTGGAGCTTTAAAACGGAGCTTTTTATACGGGTTATGGACCCTATCGCCTTTATCGACTTGTGGTGTAGGTTGGGGCATGGCTGAAACTCAAACCAAAGGTAAACGGAAGCCAAGCGCGGCTTTCATGAAGCCGGTGCAACCGGACGAGAAGCTCGCGGCAATCATCGGCACTGAACCCGTCCCGCGGACCGAAATCACGCGCAAGTTGTGGGATTACATCCGCAGTCACAACCTCCAGGATCCCTCGAACAAAACCAAGATCAACGCGGATGACAAGTTGAAGCAGGTTTTTGACGGGCGCGAGCAGGTCACGATGTTTGAGATGACCAAGCTCGTGTTCAATCACGTGAAATAGCCGGTCTATTTCGGGCTCGCAAAATTCGTTGAGAAGGCTACCATGCCCGCATCTATGAAGCGGCATTGTGGCCTCGGTATATTTTACTTCGTGACAGGAGTGTGTTTGTTGGGATTGGTCTGGAATGGCAGCGCGCAGCCAAATGCCGCACAAATCCCCCGCCCCGTCTCTCCTCCCACCATCACGCCCGTGGGGTTGCTGGATAATTTCCTGAAGTTCGATGCCGAGGCCAAAACGGTCGACGTCACGAACGGGACGGAGCAGGCGCATTTTACCTTCAGTGTGACGAACATTTCTTCGGATGTGGTCATTATCAATTACATCCTCGGCTCATGCCATTGCACGGTGGCGCAGTTGCCATCACAGCCGTGGAAGCTGGCGCCGAAGGAAGTGGGGGAATTTTCGGCGACGATGGATTTGGCGGGTTCGCCGCCCGGCAGCAGCAAGTTCAAGACGCTGACGGTGAACGCGGATAAAGGGGTGAAAGTTTTGGATGTCACGACGAGAATTTTGCCTGATATGTCGTCGCCGGCGGATCGCACCAATAACGTGAAGATGGCGACGGCGGACCGGCAGGCGGTGTTCAAGGGTGATTGCATGCAGTGCCACGCGGAGACGGCGAAGGATTCCGCCGGGCACGATAAAATGGGCCAGGAGCTTTACACGGCGGTTTGCGGGATTTGCCATGAGTCGCCGCGCCGGGCGACTTTCGTGCCGGACCTGCATCATTTGGCGGACGCGACGAGCGCGGCATTCTGGCGCACGTGGATCACCGGCGGCAAGCCGGGCACGCTCATGCCGGCATTCGCGAAAGCCGACGGGGGCCCGCTCAGCAACGAACAGATCGATTCGCTGGTGAATTATTTGGGCACGATCATTCCTACGCATTCGGTGCTCATCGCGCCGCCGCCCAACAACGGCATGCGCGGCGGCGGCCAATAACCTATTTCCGACTGGCCAATTCGGGCGCGCCGATTACAATCGGCGGCATTCTATGAAATGGCGTTGCAGTCTGTTTGTTTTATTGGTCGGTGCCATCAGTTTTGTGGCGGGTTGCGCACGGGGCCAGGGAACGGTCTCGAAATCTTCCGAGCCGCCGATCCAGGTGCCGCCGCCCGCGGTGTTGCAGGCGCCGCCGCCAAGTTCCACGCCGCAAGTCGCCTTGGATAAATTCATCGCATTCGACGAAGGCGAGAAGGATGTCAGCGTGCCGAATGGAACCACGGAGGCGCATTTCAGTTTCAATCTCACCAACATTTCCTCCGGCGAGGTCATGATCAATGGCGTGCAAACGTCCTGCGGCTGCACGGTGGCGAAATTGCCGTCGCAACCGTGGAAGCTTGCACCGAACGAGCACGGTGAAATTTCGGCGACGATGCAATTGGCGGGGGTGCCGCCGGGCACTTTCAAGTCGAAGACGTTGACCGTGAATTCGGACAAGGGCTCGAAATTATTGACCGTCAAGGCAACTGTCCTGGCGGAAGCCGCGCCGACCATGGGCGCGATGGACCGCACGAATAATGTGAAAGCGGCGATGGCGGATCGGCAGGCGGTGTTTCATGGCGATTGCGCCAGTTGCCATGTGAAGCCGGCGAAGGATGCCGCGGGCCATGACAAGATGGGACAGGAGCTTTACACGGCGGTTTGCGGGATTTGCCACAACTCCGACCATCAGGCGAGTTTCGTGCCGAACCTGCGCAAGTTGCCGGAGCCGACGAACGCGGAGTTCTGGCGGAATTGGATCGTGCACGGCAAGGCGGGCACGTTGATGCCGGCGTTTGCGAAGGCGGACGGCGGCATTCTGAGCGATGAACAAATCGATTCGCTCGCGCAATATTTAACGGCGACGATTCCGTCGCATCCGGTGCTCACGGCGCCCGCTAAATAAATATTTTCAATTTTGACTGCGGCTGGTAGGGCGCGTCACTCCGTGCGCGCCGTTGGTTGCAGCAAAATGACGGCGCGCACGGAGTGACGCGCCCTACCACCGAAGGCCTTTTATTAACCGTCCTAAGTAATCGCTGGCGGATTAAAATTCCGCCATGACCGGCACTTCAACCGCCTTCGATCCGGCAACAACGCCCGCGTGTGCGCTCACGTCTTGCGCGTGAACGCGTGAGGCCAACCAGATGCTCACGGCTCCCGCAGCAACAGCGATCCAGCCGAGCCATTCAAAATTGTCCAATCGACCGGAGGGTTCCTTCACGACGATCCAGCCGCCGATGCTGGAGGCGAAGCCCATCGCGAGGTCGCGGGCGCAGCCGTTCAGACTCATGAACGCGCCGCGGCGTGAGGCGGGCACGGCCAGTGTCATGATGGCCTGGCCGGGAATGAATCGGCCGCTCGCGAACACAAAAAACATCGCGGCCTGGACCATTACCACCCAGGCCGGCAATAGACCCGATTGAGCGATCCACACGGTCACGACGCAGGCAACCATTACCATGCCGGCAAAGACGCGGCGGCGCCCGAGCGAATCCGCCAATTTTCCAACGACCGGCGCGGTAAATACGGTCATTACGCCGCCGGTCATGTACACCAAAAACAGGTCGCTTTCGGGAAGGCCGACGTTTCCGACGAGAAAGGTTGAGAGCAACGGGATGATGGCGAAATGGCCCACCACGGCGGCGCTCATAAACAACAAGGCGCGCCAGGCATTGCGATCGCGCAATAATTCGGCGAAGGCGCGTTTCGGGTCGTCGCCGTTATTTTCCAAGTGACCGCGCACGGAGGGCAATCGCAGATAGGCAATGGTCCAAATGATGACCGCCATGGCGGCGAGCATGAAGAACGGCGCTTCCCAGCGGAACATTTGCGCGAGTTTCAATCCAAACGGAACACCGAGCGCCGCCGCGGCGGAAAATGCGGTCATCACCACGCCCATTCCCGCAGCGCGGCGTTCCGGTGGAACGACGTCGCCAATGATGGACATGATCATGGCGATGGAGAGGCCGCCGAAGGTGCCGCTCAACCCGCGCGAAAGCAGGAGGGTTGTGGCATTCACCGAAAGGCCGCAACAAAACGTGCCGACGGCGAATCCGCCGTAGGCGAACAATAGCAGTTTGCGCCGGTCGAAACGGTCGATGAACGGCGCGGCGAGCAAACCGACAATTCCGGAGCTGATGGTGTAGGCCGCGACCAACGAGCTGAGAGTTCCGGGGCCAATGTTCAAATCGCGCATCAGTTGCGGGCCCAACGGCATGAGGATCATGAAATCCACGATGTGCGTGAATTGCACGGCTGCCAGCAGCAATAACAGGGGCCGTTCCGAAAGTTGTTTCATTCGCTTCGGGAGATAATACGTCAGTTCCGGGGTCCGTCCAGCCGCGCGTTGGTTCTACTAAAGGACCAGGTGTTGGATTGGCTCGAAACCACCTGCACAGGAATTGGTTGGTGGAATTTTATGGGCACGACAAAGGATGCGAAGCTGAATGAATTCAGCGGGATGAACAAGCGTTGGAGACGTGGTTTGCGAGAATTGCGAAAGTTGAATTTCATGGGTTGGAAGTTTTTAGCGTTTGGTTGATGTCTGTTTACGCTCGCCCTCACCCCGGCCCTCTCCCCCGGGGAGAGGGGGAGACTTTGTCGAGATCTCGGCAATTCTGAGGTCGCTTTGACTCGATCCAGCGCAAAGAGTTTCCGTAAAAAATTCCGAGGTGTTCATTGGTTGCGAGCTGCCAATTGTTTTTTAGCCGAATTTCCCAGGAGCAGTTGATTGTCCCAACCGCCGCCGAGGGCTTTGACGAGTTGGACGGAGGCGATGAGGCGCTGGCCGTTGAGCTGGGCGTTCGCGCGCTCGGATTGCAAGGCTTCGCGGCTCGCGTCCACGACTTCGAGATAGCTGACGATGCCGGAGCGATAGCGATCGGTGGCGAGGTCGGCGGCGCGGCGGGCATTGGTGACTGCGCGTTGCTGCGCTTCGGATTGCACGTCGAGGTAGTGAATGCCGGACAAGCTGTTTTCGACTTCGCCGAATGCGACGAGGACCCGCTGGCGATAGAGCGCGACGGATTCTTCGAAGGCGGCCTTGGAGCGTTGTAAATTCGCGCGGTTGCGTCCGCCCGCGAAGAGCGGAAGCGAGAGGCTCGGGCCAATCGACCACGTGCGGCTGTCCCATTTGAAAAGCGAATCGATATCGCCACTGACGAATCCGCCGGAACCGGTCAGGGTCAGCACCGGAAAGAAGGCGGCTTTGGCGATGCCGATGTGCGCGTTCGCGGAAGCGAGCTGGCGTTCGGCTTCGGACACGTCGGGGCGTCGCTCGAGCAAATCGGCCGGCAGTCCCGCGGGAATTTCCGGCGGTTGCGGAGCCCAACTATTCGTGCCCGCGGCGAGGCTGAAGGTCGAGGGATTTTTTCCGGCCAGAATCGCGATGGCGTTTTCGAGTTCGGCGCGGCGTTGCGCGAGCGATGCCGATTCGGCTTCGGTGGTGGCGAGTTCGGTTTCGGCGCGCGCGACATCCAGATCGCTGCCTATGCCGCCGTCAAAACGGCTGCGCACGAGTCCGACCTGTTCCTTGCGCAGATTGACGGTGCCATTCACGGTCGCGATTTCCGCGTCGAGAGCGCGAATGGAAAAATAATTCACCGCCACGTCCGCCTGCAGAGTGAGCAGCACGCCGTAGTAGTTCGCGAGCGATGCCTGGGCATCGGCGCGGGCGCTTTCAAAACTACGGCGCACCCTGCCCCACAAATCCACTTCGTAACTGAGATCGAGCGGCATGTTAAACGTGTTCGCCGTTATGTTGCCGAAACTCGGCACCTGGTTGGGCGAATAACGCTGCCGTGTGAAGCTGGGGTCGAGATTCAAATTGGGGAGGAATTCGCTGCGCGCCACGCGGGCGGTCGCGCGGGACTGATCCACGCGCGCGACGGCGGCTTTCAGGTTTTGATTGGAGGTCAACGCCTGCGCTTCGAGATTGTTCAGTGTGTCATCGCCGAAAATTTGCCACCAGGTTCCTCTCGGCATGGCGTCGAGCGGCTGGCCTTGTTTCCAGGAACCGAGTTCGGCGGCCTTATATTCAGCGGGCGCCGAGTTGGTCGGTGCTTTGTAGTCCGGGCCGATGGTCAGGAGGCCAGCTTTGGCAGGAGCGATGCCGAGGAGCAGCAACACAATTGCAGCCGTCGCTCCAATGGAACCGAGCGCGCCGCCTTTGTGCTGCGAAGCGTGCGCGGGTTTGTGTTTGAAACCCAGTTTCATCAGCACCACGTAAAACACCGGCGTCAGAAACAGACCGAACAGCGTCACACCGATCATGCCTGAGAACACGGCGATGCCCATGGCCTGGCGCATCTCCGCACCGGCGCCGTGGGATTTTACGAGCGGAAACACGCCGGCGATGAACGCGATGGAGGTCATGAGAATCGGGCGCAAGCGCAACCGGCTTGCTTCGATGGCCGCTTCGACCGGCGCTTTGCCCTCCTCTTCCTGTTTGTGGCGCGCGAACTCGACGATCAGAATGGCGTTCTTACAGGCGAGGCCGACGAGCACGATCAGGCCGATTTGCGTGAAGATGTTGTTATCGCTGCCCTTGAGCCACACGCCCGTGATGGCGAATAGCAAACACATCGGCACGATGAGGATGATGGCGAGCGGCAGGCGGAAGCTCTCGTATTGCGCGGCGAGCACGAGGAACACGAGCAGCAAACAGAGCGGATACACGTAGATGGCGGTGTTGCCCGCGAGGATGCGTTGGAACGTGAGTTCGGTCCAATCCATCTCCATGCCCTTCGGCAGAGTTTCGCTCGAGAGTTTGGTGATGAGCGCTTCGGCCTGGCCGGAGCTGTATCCGGCTGCGGGACCGCCGTTGATTTCCGCGGCGGGATAACCGTTGTAACGCATCGCGCGATCCGGGCCATGCGTTTCCGTCACTTTCACAAGCGCGCCGAGCGGGACCATTTCGCCCGCGGCGTTGCGCGTTTTCAACCGCGTGATGTCTTCGGCGCGTTCGCGGAAGGGCGCGTCGGCCTGCGCGACGACCTGGTAAGTGCGGCCGAAGCGGTTGAAGTCATTCACGTAAAGCGAGCCGAGATAGATTTGCATCGTCTCGAAGAGATTTTGCAGCGGCACACCTTGTTGTTTCGCTTTGACGCGATCGATGTCGGCATCCAACTGCGGAACGTTCACGGTGAACGTGGAGAACACGCTGGCGAGGCCGGGCGTTTGGTAGCTCTTGCCCACGATGTTTTGGATGTTCTGATAGAGCGCGTCGTAACCGAGGTCGGCGCGGTCTTCGACGTAGAATTTGAAACCGCCGATGGTGCCGAGGCCTTGAACCGGCGGCGGCGGGACGGCGAGAATGTAGGCATCCTGAATGCCGGCAAATTGTTTATTCAACGCGGCGGCAATCGCGGGGCCGCTGACGTCCCTGGTCGTGCGTTCATCAAACGGTTTGAGCGTGAAGAACACAATGCCGGCATTCGGTGAGACGCTGAAGCCGCTGATGCTCAGGCCGGGGAACGCGACGGCATCCGCGACGCCGGGTGTTTTCAACCCGATATCGGACATGTGACGAATGACAGCTTCGGTGCGATCGAGCGACGCGCCATCGGGCAATTGCGCGAACGCCACGAGATATTGTTTATCCTGCGTGGGCACGAAACCGGTGGGCATTTTTTTAAAGCCCCAGCCGGTGAGCGCCACGAGACCGCCGTAAACGACGAGCGCCACGACGCTTTTGCGCAGGACGGTGGCGACGCCGCTGGAATATTTGTCGCCGGACCAGGCGAACAGGCGGTTGAAGGGAACGAAGAACCAATTCAAGCCGCGTTCCATGAGGCGCGCGAACCAATCTTTCTTGGCGCCGTGTTCCTTGAGCAACACCGCGCATAAGGCGGGCGAGAGCGTGAGCGAATTGATCGCCGAAATCACCGTGGAGATCGCGATGGTGATGGCGAATTGTTTGTAGAACTGGCCGGTCAAGCCGCTGATGAACGCGGTGGGCACGAACACGGCGCAGAGCACGAGCGCGGTCGCAATGATCGGGCTGGTGACCTCGCTCATGGCTTGTCGGGCGGCGTTCGGGGGTGAGAGGCCGAGGGCGATGTTGCGCTCGACGTTTTCGACCACGACGATGGCGTCATCGACAACGATGCCGATGGCGAGCACGAGGCCGAAGAGCGACAGGTTATTGATCGAAAAACCCAACCCGAGCATGACGGCGAAGGTTCCGACCAATGATACCGGCACGGCGACCAGCGGGATGATCGAGGCGCGCCAGGTTTGGAGGAACACGATGACGACGAGCACGACGAGCAGCACGGCTTCGATCAAGGTGTGCACGACGGCTTCGATGGAGTGACGCACGAACACCGTCGGGTCATACACGACCGAGTAATCCACGCCCTCGGGGAAATTCTTCTTCAAATCCTCCATCGTTTTGCGGACGTTTTTGGAGAGTTCCAAAGCGTTCGCGCCGGGGCTTTGGAAAATCGGGAGCGCGACGGCGGTTTTGTTGTTCAGCAACGAACGCAACGCATAACTGCCGGCGCTCAATTCGATGCGCGCCACGTCTTTGAGCAGCGTCTTGTCGCCATCGGGACCGGTCTTCACAATGACCTGGCCAAATTCATCAGGAGAAATCAGGCGGCCTTTGGTGTTGACCTGCATTTCGAAATCAACGGGCGAACTGACCGGTTGCTGGCCGATGGCGCCGGCGGCTACTTGCACGTTCTGTTCGCGAACGGCCGCCACGACATCGCTGGCGGTGAGATTGCGCGCGGCCAGTTTATCGGGATTCAGCCACAGGCGCATGGCGTAATCGCCCGAACCAAACACACCGACGTCGCCAGCGCCGGGGATGCGCGCGAGGACATCCTTCACCTGAAGCGTGGCGTAGTTGCGGAGGTAGACGTCATTATAGCGGCCATCGGGCGAGAACAAGTGCACGACCATGGTCAGGTCGGGCGATTGTTTTTTCGTCGTGATACCGAGACGGCGGACTTCTTCGGGCAACTTGGGCTCTGCCTGCGCCACGCGGTTTTGCACCTGCACCTGCGCTTTGTCGACGTCGGTGCCGAGCTTGAACGTGATGGTCAGCGACATCACGCCGTCGCCCGTGGATTGCGAGAACATGTAGAGCGAATTTTCGACGCCGTTGATTTCCTGCTCGAGGGGCGAGGCGACGGTTTTGGCGATGGTTTTGGGATTCGCGCCGGGATAGGTCGCGGTGACGACGATGGTCGGCGGCACGACTTCCGGATATTCGCTGATGGGCAGCTTGAACATCGCGATCAAGCCGACGAGAAAGATGAGCGTCGAGATCACGCCCGCGAAAATGGGGCGGCGGATGAAGAAATTTGAAAAATTCATGGGTTGCCTTTCGGTTTTAGAGACAAAAAGTCCTTCTGTGTTTTGTTTTATAACAAGTGCTGGCGTGGTGGTATTTTACGCTCGCCCTCACCCCGGCCCTCTCCCCCGGGGAGAGGGAGAAACTTGATTACGCGCTGGGAAGCACAAGGTTCATGGACTTTATCCAGATTACTGAGGTTATTGTTTTGCGAGCGGTGAACTTTGTTTGCTGGCGACTTCCTGCTCGGGTTTCACTGGCATTCCGGGGCGCACGCGTTGAATGCCGTTGACCACGATTTGCTCGCTGCCGCTTAAGCCCGAACGAATGATGCGCATGCCGTTGAGGGCGGGGCCGAGCACGACGGATTGATAGGCGACGGTGTTCGAGGGCGTCAGCGCCAACACGTATTTCTGCGCCTGATCGGTGCCGATGGCTTTTTCTGAAACGAGCATGGCTTGATGGCGCGCGCTCAACGGAACGCGAATGCGGGCGAAAAGGCCGGGCACGATTCGTCCGTCGTCATTCGGAAACACGGCGCGCAACAGGATACTGCCGGTATTGGGATTCAGTTGGTTGTCGAACGATTCGATATAACCGCGGTGCGGGAATTCGGGTTCGTCGCCAAGCTGGAGTTCGACGGGAACTTTTCCGGCGCCGTCAGTGTCGAGTTTCTTCTGGCTGGCGAGGGCGTTGAACTTGAGCAGCGAGTCTTCATCCATGTCCGCATAGACGTAGACGGGGCTGACGGAAACGATGGAGGTCAGTTTGGTTGCGGCGCCGGCGATGCCGCTGACGTAATTGCCTTCGGTCAGATACGCGCGGCTCACGCGGCCATCGATGGGCGCGCGGACCTGGGTGTAGTCGAGATCGAGCTTGGCAAAATCGCGCGCCGCTTCCGCCGCGGCCCAGGCGGCTTTCGCGCCTTCATAACGCGCCACGCGGGCATCGCCTTCTTCGGTGGAGATGGCCTTGTTGGCGAGCAGTTGCTGGGTGCGATCGGCTTCGCGTTTGGCGTTGTCGAGATCGACTTTGGCGTGATCGGTCTCGGCCTTGAGGCGATCGAACTCGGCCTGGTGCCAGCGCGGGTCAATCACGAAGAGCACATCGCCTTTCTTGACGAGCTGTCCGGATTGGAAACGCACTTCCTGGATGTAGCCGGAAACGCGCGGGCGGACTTCGACGGAATCCACCGGCTCGGTGCGGCCGGTAAATTCGTCCCATTCGACGATTTCACGTTGTTCAACCGGCGCGACGGTGACGGAGGGCGCGGGTGGTTGCTGCGGTTGCTGGGCGGCGCGGCCCTGGCTGCAGCCGACGAAGAGAGCTTCCACGGCGGCAAGCAACAATATCGGCCCGGCCAAACGAATCAAGTTTCTGGAGGTCATAACTTTTCGGGTTGGAGAATTGGATACTGAGTCAGTTCCCGGCGATCAGGCGGCGAGGAGTGGTGCCGTGCGTCGCCGGAGGGATTGCTGGCGCCGATGCCAGCCGGTGATGGCGTTCGCTTTTTCGGTCGCGAGCGTGGGGAAGAACAATTGCGGAAACCCCGTCTGCCACGCGATTGCTTCGGCTTCGTTCAGGGCGAGGTCGAGAACGTGGTTGTGCTCCTGGACACGGTCGCGAAACTCGGCGACGACCTGTTCCCGGACGTCTGCGAGCTGGGCCAAAAGTTTACGGCAGGAGGCGACACAACGGCCGCCGAAATTCTTCTGGGAAACCAATTTTCCATCTTCAATTTTAGTCATCATAACATTTACCTTTTTAGTAGTTGTCTATTTAGTCAAATTTAAGTTCAAAAAAAACCGATTAAACTGGGGCGAGCTCAGTGGTTTTCACGCCCAGCAGGTCATAGGTGCCGACCATCGCGTCTTTCAGCACTTCGAGGTTGTTTTGGATACGCGCCTGGGTTTGGAGCCCTTGATAATACGCGAACAAAATGCGCGATTTCGTGGTGGGATCGGGAGCGTTGGCCAAGCCGGCGGCGTGGGCGTCGCGAATGGCGGTTTCCAAATAGCGGCGTTTGTATTCCAGGATTTCCTGGATCTTTTGCTGGAGCCGATGATCTTCCGAGGTGCTCACTTCGGCGCCGACCGAAAATAGCGGGCAACCCAATACGCACCCGTGTTTCTCACGGATTTCCGCCTGAAAACGATAACCGAAATCGCAGTATTTGCGCAGGCGGTCGAGGGGCGGGACGGTGCAGGAGAAAATGGCGTCCAATTCCGGGCGGCGCAATTCCCACTGCTCTTCGAGGGCCGCAACGGCCAATTCCACTTTCGATTCAAAGAAATAATAGAAGCTGCCCTTTTTGACGCCGGCCTTTTCGCAAATCTGATCGATGGTGGTGGTGCCATACGAGCCGGTCCAAATCAGCTCGCTCATGGCTTCCATCAATCTTGCTCTGGCATCACTTACACGACCCATAAAACTTTTTTTGTTGGTTGCGAATTCTTGTACTCGCAACGATAGAAACCTTATCTGATTTTACTATTTAGTCAACTATTATTTGAAAGTTGTCGTAACGAGTTATTTAGCAACGGCTTGCTAAAGTAAATTAATCATCGAGGTCAATAAATCTGCCGAAAATCTTTGGCGGCTACGCCACCAAAAGGGATATGGGGCGGTGCGGCAGCACCGCCCTACCCTCTTTTTATCGTTCGCTCACGATCAAGGGGCGCGTGCTCTCGACGATGGATAGCAATTCTTTTTGTTCGGTGTTGGGAAGACGCAGGCGGTCGAGTGAGGCTTTGAGATCCCCCATGACGGCGTCGAATTCAGGATTGGAGATGTGCATGTCGGCGTGAGTGCTTTTGATTTCCTTTCCTTCGTAGTGCGCCGGACCGCCGGTGGCGAGGACGAGGAATTGCACGAGATGTTTTTGGAGCATCTGCACATTTTCCGGCGTCGCATCCCAGGTCACGGATTTGCCGGCGTGGAAGGAAAAACCTCCCTGCTTGACGCCTTTGCGATCCCAGTTCACGCGGGGATCCTGCAAGACGCGCGGAGTGAAGTCGGCGACAATATTCGAAATGCCCGATTCGCGGCCGAGGCGATCGTAGAGAGAGAGCTTGCCCTGGGCTTGCGCGGGTTGATTGGTGCCGTTGACCATGTTGTTGGTGTTGGATTCGGCGACCTGGGCTTTTTTGACATCTTTCTCGCCGGAACCTTCACCGGTGCCATTGAGTTGCTCCGCCTTGGCCATGCGCTGGTCGGCGCGCTGGTCAGCTTCGCGGCTGCCGGAGGTGAAGAAGTCCGAATTTTTTTTCTGCGCCGCCTTGCCACCGCAACCGCTGGCGATTGCGAGGCCAACCGCGAGCGACAAGGCGGTGAGTGAGCGGTTGAGCCATTGGGTTTGCGAGTGGCCGTGGTGTGTGTGGGTTGGTGCCTTCATAATTTTTCGATCATTGTGCGGAGTCCGAAGTGGAAAGGTTCTCGGTGAAATCGGGCGCGCCGAATTGCAGCTCATCCGTGCTGTTCACGACGTCGTTTTCGACACGCGGGAGATAAGCGCGCACGAAGGCGTTGCGGAGGATATTGCCGATGGTGGCAAGCAGATCGGTTTTGGTGGAGGTGGACACGTCGGCGGTGAAGGGGATGAGCGTGCCGAATTGATCGCGCGGGCGATTTTTCAGAATATTCGTGGTGAAGCCGATCAAGGCCTGCCAGAAGAACTGCAGCGGATTGTCCTCCTTGAGATCCTGCGCCACGCTGAGGACTTTTAAATTTCGAAAGAGCGGCTTCACGTAGCCGGTCATCTGCCCCTCCTTGGAATCCGCTTCCAGGACCAGATCGAACCAGCCGCGTTTGAAATCGAATTTGCCGTAGGACAACGCGAGGTCGTTGATTTTGGTGACGTCGAGGCCGAGCAAACGCAACGCCATGTGAAAGGTGGGATGATAGGAAAATGGATCGAAGGTCATTTTGAAATCCAATTTCGCATTGTCCATCACGGTCGCGGATGCCTGGACGGTGGCATTGAGCGGCGTGGTTTCGTCGTGGATGTTGCTGAGGTTTTCGATGGACCCGTTGAGTTGCGAGAGGTAGACGTCGAACGGTTTGGAGGTTTGATAGGCGCGAAAGTGAACGGAGCCGTCCTGGATTTGAGCGCTGTTAATTTTGAACGGGGACAAATCGCGAAGCATCTCCAGCCAAGGTCCGCCCGCGCCGCTTTGCGAATCCTCTTCGCTGGGAGCGTCCACGAAATTCATTTCGGGCTGCTGCATCAGGACGCGCACCACGATGCGGTGATGAATCAGGGCATTCCATTGAACGGCGAAATCGACGCGTTTGGCGGAGAAAAACGGCACCGGCACGTTGCCCGTGGTCTTGCTGAGTTTGATGTCGCGAATCGAATAGGCGCCGCGCAGCAAATGAATTTCGACCTGGCCAATCGTGCCGGAATACATCTGGTTGCGATCGAGTGTGCGATTCACATATCTCTGGACGAACCAGGGAAGCATGAATCGCCCGATGCCAAGCAAAAGAATGAGGGCAAGCAGGACATAGCCAAGCTTGCGCAGGCGATGATGCTTCTTCTTCACACGCGGACGTTCCTCGGTCCGTTGCTCTCCGGTCATAAAGTTCGAGGAAATCTAGTCCGCGGGAAACGAAGGCTAAATAGGGTGAAATCCGAGGAGGGAGAGGGGCGGTTTTGAGTGATGAGTTGTGAGTTATGAGTGACGAGTGAGGCGGACGAAAGTTTTGCCACAATCGCGGAAGTTATTGAAGTTGTGGATCAAAATCCGAAGCCACCTGATATAGGGAATCCCGAAGCTTCGCTCCAGAACCCTAAGCACCACGTCTCCATAAATCCGGAAACATCCAACATCCAACATCCAACATCCAACATCGAATGCGGAACATCCAATTTTTAGAAAAAATATCTATGTTCGCGCCGGGTCGGAGACCGGCGCGCCGGCTTTTGCAGAGATTTTTTTGAGATTACGGTTTCGTTGGCTTCGTGCCGGTCTTGGTGTCGTGGTCGGGCTCCCATTGTTTTACTTTCGGAAAGCGTTGATTGATTTCTTCCAGCAGCTTCGCGGCTTCTCTTTCGCTGTGGACCACGCGCGGACGCAGAAACACCATCAGTTCCACCTGGTCGGTTTCTTTGTCCTTTTTCTTGAACATCCAGCCCAGGCCCGGGATGGCGCCGAGATACGGAGTCTTCCGGAGCGTGTCGGAAAGCTGCTGCTGCAGGATGCCGCCGAGCACGAGGGTCTCGCCGTTCTTCGCCGTGAGGTCGGTTTGGAAATTGCGCGTGTTGAAAACCGCGCCGCCGAGAATCGTGACACCCGGCACGACGGTGGAAGATTCCGCGTGGACTTTCAGTTCCACTTCGCCCGAGCTGTTGATGTGCGGGGTAACTTCGAGAATCACGCCGACGTCCTTGTAGATAAAGTTCTGGCTGGTGCCGCCGAGCGCGGGATTGTTTTGCGCGGTGAGAATCGGCACTTGCTGGCCGACAAAGAGGCGGCCGGTTTCGTTGTCGTTGATGTTGATCTGCGGTTCGCCGAGCACAGTCGCGTCGGTCGTCTTTTTCAGGAATTGCACGAGGAAATCAATGTTGATGGTGCTTTCCACGACGCCCGAGCGCATTTCCGCCAGCAAATTGGCGGGGGCGAGGCCCGAAGCGGCTCCTCCGGCGGGATTGTTGACGACCGTGTTTCCGCCAAAGCCCTTGGTGTATTTGCCGCTGAAATTGGCGAGGAGCGAGTTGTCGAAGTCATCCGCGGTGAACACTTTGCTGCCGTCCGGCGAAAAACGGACGCCGAGCTTGTCCAGATAATCACTCGACACTTCGACGATGCGCGCTTCAATCAACACCTGGTCGGACGGGGCATCGAGTTGGTCGATCAATTTCAGCACCTGCGGGAAGAAATGGACGTTGGCGGAAATCAGGAGCGCGTTGCCGCGATCATCCGCCACGGCGCGCACGCGACCGACGAGATCGCTGACGGGCCGGGGTGAGTTGCGATCGCCGGTACGGGTGCTGTCGGGCTGGCCGCCGATCCATGGATAATAGCCTTCCTCCTTGATATCCTGCGCGAGGGCAAAGGAGGACTGGCTGGTATCCGAAGGCTGCTGCCCCTGTTGCTGGCCATAGGCGTTGTTATTGTTTTGCTGCTGCTGCTGTTGCGCCGTCTGGCGGAACGGCGGAGAGCCGTTTTTCGCGAACAGAATATTGATGTTCCGCGCCACGACGTCCGCCTTGGCGAACATCAAGGGCACATGCAACGTGCTTTCACCGGCTTCCGACGGCGAGTCCAATTGATTCAGCACGTCCTCGACGACGGCGAGGTTTTCCTTGGAGTTCGAGGTGACGAGGATGGTGTTGGAATACGGCTCGCTGGTGATGCGGACCTTGCCGTAAAGCCGCCCGGCGTCCTGGTTGCCGCCACTATTATCCTGCGGCGTGTCGAAGATATAATCCAAATAACTGCGCGACTGCTCCTTCTTCAAAAAGAGTTCGTTGAGCACGTCCTCCATGTCGACGGCGCTGACGTATTTCAGATGAAAAATTTTCGGCGCGAGGCTGTCGTCCGCGATGGCCTCGTCCAATTCGCGGATCATCTTTTCGATGCTCTCCATTTCCGCCGGAGGCGCCTGCACGATGACGGCATTGCGGCGGCGGTCGGAGACGACGTTCATTTTCTTGCCGGCTTTGGAGCTGGAGCTGGAGTCGTTATAATAGTAATAGGGGTAACGGTTGTTGTTGTCCTGGTCCTGGCCGAGGTCCTGCAGTTGCTTGGCGACGTCCGCCGCGTCGGCGTTTTTCAACACGAAGGTCTTCCGGATTTTTTCCTGGGCGTCGGCGGTGTCGAGCGCCTCAATGATGCGCTCGAGCGCGCTGTAATCCGACTCGCTGGAAAGGATGATCAATGAGTTGGAGCGATCATCGGCGACGACATCGATGGAATTGCCGGTCGCTTTCCCGTTCATTTTCTGGTAGAGCGGCGAGAGTTCCTTGGCGAGGTCCGTGGCACTCATGTGTTTCAATGCCAGCACGCGCACGCCGACGTCCTCGGGGCGGTCGGTGTCGAGCGCGGCGATCAATTCGCCCACGACGCGCAGGTTGTCATTGAAATCGGTGATGACGATCTGGTTGGCATGTTCGTCCAGCGTGACGGTGGCCTTGTCGGAGAGCGCGGCCTGGATTTTTTCCCGGAGGCTCGCGGCCTGGATGTGTTGAAGGGAGAAAACTTTCATCAATCGCTGGCGGCCTTCGGGAAGTTCCTTTTGATTGCCGTCCAGAATCTCGGGGCTCATGCGCGGTTCCTTGCCTTCGGGCACGATCAAAATGGAGCGGGTGGTTTCGACGACCGTGAACCCTTCCATGGCGAGCGCGCGATACACGTTATTGAGGGCCTCGCGGACGGACATTTTTTTGGAGCTGCTGATGGTGATCTGACATTGCACCTGCGGATGTTTCATCACGGTCTTGCCGGTTGTTTGCGCGAGCCATTGAACGATCATGTCGATATTCGCGCCCTGGAAGCTCAGTTGGATGTCGTCGGCATTCGTGCCGGATGACGGCGTGGCATTCAGCGGATCCGACGGAACCCACGGTCCTCCGCTTTTTCCGGAATCGCCTCCTGACGAAGAGCCGCCGCTGGAGGGCGGTGGCGTGGGGTTGGAGGGCATGACCGGCACTCCATTGATGATGCGCTGGGCGAGAACGCCGGCGGGCGCGGCGAGCAACAGCCCGCACGCCAGACACAGGACAACACGCGGCATCCGCACCCGCGCTGAATTAATGTTTAGTGGTTTCATTGGAAGAATCGTTTGTTTTCGACAAAAGACTTTCTCCGCCGTAGCCGGCGAAAATCATCAGCTCCTGTTTTTTTCCGTCCTGCTCAACCAACACACGGTTCGTGCCGATGCGCAGCAATTTGATGTCGCCGAGGTCGTCGCCCTCTTTCACCATGCCGGTCTGGCCGTTGGGCGCGCGCAGGAAGGCGACGTTGCCGGCGATGCCCATCAACGCCATGGGCATGGGGTGGTTGATGGGCGCAAAGATTTCGCTCTCGTAGACGCGATCGACGCGCGCCTGGATTTCCGGCGGGAGCGTCGAGGCTTTTTTGCCGCCGGGCCCGCCAGGCATTGCGGCGATGGCCGCGTTGGGTGGCCGCCGACTGGAGGCTTTCGCGGTGGCGGAATTCGTTGAATTGGTTCGGGCGGAATCGGCGACGACGTTGGTGCCGCCGGACGTTTTTGCGATATTGATATTTGTGCCGGCGGCGAGGGCGTTGGTGGGCGCGGCGACGACGACGTTGCTGCCCGAAATGTTGGTTGGTGACGAAGCGACGGTGACCGGTGCGCTGTTGCTTGGAGGAGCGTTGGTGGTGGCAGCGATCGGGGCATTGGTGTCGGCGACGACGATGACGGGCGCGTTCGTGGGAGGTGTCATCACGAGATTGGTTGTGGCGGGCAAATTGGTGGCGTCCGGGCTGTTGGTGGAAGCCGATGCGAGGGCAATTGCAGCGGCATTCGTGTCCGTTGAATGCGCTTTTTTGTGCGGGGCGGCATTGGTATCGGCAGCGACGGCGGGGCCGTTGGTGGCATTGGCTCCGGCGGCAACGATGGCATTCGTGGCCGGCCTGGCGGGGGGTTGGTTTGCGACTGGCGGCGGCGCATTCGTGTCGGCGGGCAAAGTGGGCACGTCCGGAATGGCGACGTCCGCGAGTGGGTTCGCGTTCCTGCCCGCCTGCACGAGTTCCCACGCCAACCAGGCCGCGAGGCAAAGGCAGATGGCTTTCAGAATGAGTGCGGCGCGGTCACGCATGGATGGCCTCCGGGTTTTTCCAATTTTCGTAATTGAGGATCACGATGGTCAGGCTCAACTTCATCACGCCAGGCTGAGGTCCCGTCGTCATTTGCACCGAATCGATGATGAGCGGGTAGCCCAGCGTTTGCATGCGGTTCAAAAAGCCGGTGACCGCCACCACCTGGCCGCTGCCTTCGAATTGCACGGAGGCGAGTTCGTCGCCGTTGCCGCGCGAGGCAGTTTCGCGCACCGCGCCGACCTGGACGCCGCTGCCGGCGGCGGCTTTTTGGATGGCGGAACTCGCTTCGGCGACAATGGTTTCGCGCGAGAGTTTGGCGGGGTCGAGATGATAATCTTCCATCATCCGTTGCACGACTTCGGCGCGCTCCCGATATTTTTTCATTTTCAATTTCAAGTCTTTGGCGTCGGCCACCAAATGCACGTACTCGGCGTGCCGGTAATACAGGAATTGCCACATCTTGAAACCGCAGAACAACACGAGATAGATGCCGATGGCAATCGTGGCCCAGCGAACTTTGCGTTTGTCGTGATCGGATAGTGGCTGCATAGCGGTTTAGCGTGTTCTGATGACGACGCCGGGGGGCAAGCCGGCAGGCGTTCCCGCTGGCATGCCGCCCGGCATGGGCGAGCCGCCCGCGGCCACCGTGTTGGTCTTCACTTTTTCGATTTCATCGTGCGTGGGACCGATGGCGAGACCGATGCGTTTGTCGACCGCTTTCCATTGGCCGGTGATGCGGATGTTTACTTTCTGCCGGTCCGGCGTGGGGACTTGTTCCTCCACGGTGACGCGATCGAAAAAGCCGGAGTCCATGAGCTTGGTGCGGAAATCGGTCACTTGCTGGGCATTCTGCATGGTGCCGCGCAGGGAAAGATCGCCCCGCCGGGTCATGGACACGGAATCGAAATGCGAGCCGGGCGGCGCCGATTTTGCGAACAGATACAGCGCGTCAAGATACGGCGGGCCGGTTTGTTTCAGGTAACGCAGGAAATCGTATTCCTGGTCGATCACCGCCAACTTGTCCTGGCCGGTTTTCAGCGCGGAGATTTTTTTGGAAAGATGGCCCCTTAACAGCAGCGCTTCCGCGCAGGGCACCGCGAGCGCCAGCATCAGCAAAACGGCGGCGACGACGGCCAATTTTTTGGGAACGGGCTCCGCGAATTTGAAACTGCCCATGGCGGCGGGCTTCGCGGCGGTTTGAAACAGCAGCAACGGTGCGCCGATGTTTTCCTCCGAGGCGCGTTTCAGGCCGAGCACGGCGGCGGAATGGCCGGTGGCCAGGGCGGCGTCCAGTCGCTCGCAGGCGATGCCGGCTTTCGAGCGCAACTCAGCGAGCGCTTCCGCGGAGGCGCCGTTGCCGGTGGCGTAAACTTTGGCAACGTGGGCGACAGCTTTCGCCAAAACCTGCAATTGCGAATCCGCGCCGCCGTTTTTATTCGCACCAACAGGAAATACCCGCAGCGACGTGGGGATGCCGTTTTCGAAGGAAATCAATTCGAGTTGCGTGGACCCGAAATCCAGCATGGCGCAGGAGCCGAGCGGTTGCGGGCACAGATAACTGCGCGCCATGGCGGCCGGCGTGAACACGGGATTCAAGCCCGCCGCGAGGAAAAGGCTGGCGTATTCCTCCACGCGATCTTTTTTGACGGCGCCGACTAAAAATTCCCGGCGGGGCGCGCCGTTGGATTTGCCCAATGCGCGGTAGCCCCAGGCAAGTTCCTCAGGCGAGAGCGGGAATTCGGCTTCGATTTGCAGGCGCAGCAGCTTGGCAACTTCATCCCTGGCGGCGGTTGGCAGCGACATGCGGCGCAGCGAAACGCCACTCGCTCCGATGGCGCACACGGCGCGCACGCGCGGCTGCCAGCCCTTGCGTTGAACGAGTTTTTGGAGGCTCGACACGAGCGCCTCGCGGCAGGCCGCCGTGAGTTGGCCGTTCGGTGAGCGGTCGAGCGCCACTTCGAGGCCTTCCTTTTCGCGTAGCGCCTTCAACCAGCCCTGGCTGATCTCGAGGTATACCGGCGGTTGATGGATGAATGGCAGTTCTTTCACAAATTATCCTCCCGATAGCCAAGGGTCTTGACTTCGCTCAAGCCGATATGCACGACCTCCTGAATGCGCTGGCGCGCGCCGGTGGAGGTCACCTTGCCTTCGCTCAGAATGCGGAAGGTCTCGGACCGCGCGGTCACCAGCGGGGCGATTTGTTTGAAAATATCCGACGTCAGGCCGCCGACTTTCAACAACTCCCCGCTGTTCGGAAAATATCCGCTCGATTGGCGATATGAAATAATGGCCTGCGCCAATTGCCGATCCACACCGGGCAGACACATCAGCACGTCCCGGCCGGCGGTATTGATATTGATCAGTCCGCTCAGGTCCTGGCCATCGACGATCGTGACGCCGTCGGCAAATTGGATGAAGTCATCCTGGGTGATGACTTTGTTGCCCGAACCGCTCGAACCGCTCGAACCGCCCGAGCCGGGATTTTGGTTGCCCGATTGAGAGTTCCCGCTGGCATTCTGGTTGCCGGAATTTTGCCCCTGGTTTTGCTGCGCGGTGACATCCAGCAAATTCGCGATGCTTTGAAATTGATTTTGGCCGCGGTAGGAAACGATCGCGCGCGCCATGGGGCTGGTGAGGCCTTTGACGCCGGTCAATGCGTTTTCATCGGCGCTTTGCACATTTACCCGATCCTGCCCGCCGGCATCGACGTTCTTTTCGGTGGACGCGACCGTGAACAATTCAGCCCAGCCGGCGTCGGTGTCGGCGTTCAAATCTCCCGCGAGTGAATCGTCCTCGCCATCGCCGGCGGGTGGCAGCAATCCGTTTTGATGCTTGTCGTTTCCAAAGAGCAAATCGCGCGTGACGCCGCGGACGAGCAGGAGTTCGCGAACCGTTTGAAATGGGCCGTGCCGCGGCTGATACGGCGGTTGCAGGCCCATATAATAATCCTCATTGGCGCCCACGCCGGTCGGGGCCGGAGCCGGGGCGTTGGGGTCGGCGCCATTATTGTTATCATTATTATTGTTGTTGTTGTTGTCATTGGCAGCGCTGCGCCAATCGACAATCGCCTTGGCTATGTCCACGGTCATGCCGTTCAGGTTGGTGAATTGCTGCATCGAGGCGGTATTGATGTTCAACCGGCTTTCTTCGTCACTGATGCCGTAAATGATTCCCCCACCCTCGTCCTGCCGGCCGCGGCGGAACACGCGGAATTTGCCGCGGCCGAAGGAGACGTCGCGAAATTGATCCGGTGCGTTGTAAAGTTCGCCGGTGTGATTTTTGCCGGAGGTGCTGCGGTCGTGCGCGTTTTTGTAGAGCAACGCCTTGGCTTTTTCGATTCCCGCCAACGCGAGGTAATGCGCCTGGATGCGGTCGCCGTAATTTTTTCCCGCCATCAAATCAATTCGCGACGTGTGCAGCACGCTGACCACGACGAGCGACAGGATCGCGACGCACCAGAGGAGGCCGACGAGGACGGAGGCGCGATTTCTTGGAGAACATCGAACATCCAACATCGAACATCCAACATCCAATGGACTGAACAATTTCGAATCTTTGGTAATCCGAGAGGTCATTGCGTGCCTCCTCCTGTGGGCGTGCCCTGGTTCGATTGATCGGAGGAACCGCTGCTGGAGGAATCGCCGGATGAATTTTGCTGCGAACTTTCGGCGAGCATTAGCCGCGCGACGGTTTGAAAGGCCATCGGCGGATTCGTGCGGGTCTGGCCGCTGACACTCCTGGCCTGTGGATCGGGATCGAACCAGAGGGTGATGCGCACGGCGGCCGGCATGCCGGACATATTCGGCTGATCCTTATTGGAGGTTTGCTTTTTGCCTTTGAGATCGCCCCACGTGTCGTACCAATCGAAGCCGTCGAAATATTCGAATTGCGCGCCGAGCAAGCCGGTCGCGATCTCCTCCTGACTACCGCCGGAAAGCGGGTCGGGCGCGATGATCGGATTGCGCCGGCGGAACAGGGTGAAGGTCCCGTTCGTCGGATCCTGGTTGACGTAATAACTGGTCTCGCAAAAGTCGGCTTGGCGGTCCTCGGTCGGCGTGTAGTTGTGCGTGGCAAAATCCAGATTGTTGGCGGGCATCTGGGCGACCATCCGGTGCGTGCCGAGGAAATCGAAATCTTTCGACAAGGGGCACGCGTCCCGCAAATCGGCAGTCATCAGCGCCATCGCGACGCGGGCGTTTTGGAAAACTTCCACGCGCGGTTCGATCATTTTCTTGCCGCGAATGCCGGCATCGAAACACGCGTAGGCGCTCCCCAGGATGATGGCCATCAAGACCACGCTGATAATGACTTCGAGGAGCGTGAAGGCTTTCCTCCGGGCCCGGGAACATCCAACACCCAACATCGAACATCCAACATCCAATGAATTTCCCTGCGCCATCCTGGTTTCAGTGTTCACGCAATACGCGGCCGGCCAGACGGGGCTCCCTGTCAGCAATCCAACGCGCGAATGGTTCATCAAAATTCTCATGATGTTCCGCGCGATTTCTTTTTTGATTTCGCATCCGATTTTTTTGAATCGGAATCCGGCGGCGCCTCGAACAACAGAGTGCGCAACGTGTATATTTCCTTGCCGGAGTGCGTGTTCTCGATCGACACATCCACTTCGTGCAGGCCGTCGATGCCGGCAGCGCTGATGGACGCGGTCCAACGATAGAGCGACAATTGCTCGCCGCAATCACCCTGGCTTTGGCCGTCGGTGATGCCGCCCTGGGCGCGCAATTCTTCAATCAATCCCGCCGCGAACATGGAGGCGGTGGTTTGCAGTTCCGCTTCCTTGCTCGAAGCAAGCGCGACGGAAATTCCATGCGCCAGGCCGACGAGCGCGATCGAGAGTATGGCGACGGCGACGATCACTTCGACCAGCGAGAATCCTTGGTTCCGCCAACCCGATTGTTTTTCAAAAGAAATTTCCGAAAAGGTGGCGAATCCCTGCGGGGATTCGAGGCAAACCCGCAGGTTTGCCCCACCTTTTCGGAAATTTCTTTTGAGAAACGATCTCGGTTTCATTCGCGCCCGAGCTCCAGGATTTTCACGTGCGCCGTGATGGGATTGATGCGCAGGGCCATCCGGTATCCCTGCTTATCGCGCAACAGCAATTCCGCGGAGTCCGCGGTGCCGTCGGAATAGAATGAAATGGCGTCAATGTCTGCGCGTGTCTGGCTGCTTTCACGAGCCGGCGCGGCCGGTTGCGATTCATCGAGATTATGGATGCGAACCGAAATGCGCTGGTCGAGGGTGCCTTCGGCTTCGGAAACGTCGTTGAGCGGTTTGTATTCGTCGCCCTGGATGGTTTCGCGGGTGCGTCTTTCGATCACATAACGGCCGGTGCCGGCTTCGATGCGCACGCGGTGAAGTTGGTTCACGCTGACGGCGCGGCTGGAGGCGATGCTGAAGACGTTGATGAGTTCGCGGCTGGTGGAGCGCAGCAAGGCGTCCTGGTAGCCGCCTTTCATTTCGGGAACAATCACCGCGGCGGCGATGCCGATGATGACAATGACGATGACCAACTCGATCAAAGTGAAGGCGCGTTTGTTTTGGGGTGCCAGCCTCATTTGCCATTTTCCCAATTTCCAATGTCGGCGGCGTCGCCTTCGCCGCCGTCCTGGCCGCCGGCGGCGCGGGACCAGACGTCGAAGCTCGTGGGATGATGCGTGCCGGGGTAGCGATATTGAATCGGATTGCCCCAGGGGTCGTTACGGAGGATTTTGATGTAGGGTCCGCGCCAATTTTTTGCGTCTTCAGTGGTGGGCGGCTCGACCAGAACTTTCAGCCCCTCTTCCGTGGTGGGATAACGATCCATGTTGACGTAGAAGCGTTCGATAGCGGATTCCAATTCCGAGACATCGGCTTTGGCGGCGCCGATTTGGGCCTCGGCTTTGTGGCCGATCACGCTGGGGAGGATGGTCGCCGCGAGGATGCCAATGATTACAACGACGATCATTAATTCGACGAGTGTGAAGGCGCCTTTTCGTTGCAAACGCTGCAACAAAATGGGTGTGCCCCCTGCGGCAGGCAGGGCGCGTCGCTCCGCGCGCGCCGTCAAACCAATCAACCGCGGCGCGCACGGAGTGACGCGCCCTGCCATCTGGGGCATTTTATACGTACTTAGTTCTGTTCGAGTTTTCATTTTGATTTTCTCCAGAGTTTTCATCGCAACGTGCTGCTCATCTTGAAAATGGGCAGCAGGATGGCGATGACGATAAATCCGATGACAGCGCCGACGCCGAGGATGAGGACCGGCGCGAGCATGGACACCAGCACCTTGGTGCGCGCGCGCATGTGGCGCTCCTCGATGTCAGCCACTTTCAAAAGCATTTCGTCCAGCTTGCCGGTTTCCTCGCCGACTTCGATCATTTGCACGACGGTGCGGGGAAAAATGCCGAGCTTCCGCAACGGGCCGGCCAGCGAATCTCCGCCGCGTGTTTCCTCCGCGACGCGCGCGATTTGCTGCGCGAGAATGCGGTTGCCGATGGTGTTTTCGACGATTTTCAACGCGGGCAGCAGGGAAATGCCCGCGCGCGCGAGCGTGCCGAGTGTGCGCGCGAACCGGCCCAGCGCGGCGGAGCGAAAAACCGCGCCCACGAGCGGAATGCGCAGCTTGACGCGATCCCAGGTTTCCGCGCCTTTGGGCGTCCGCACGTACCAGAAGAAGCCGACGCCGGCGGCGATCGCGCCGATGAGCAGAAAAATCCATTCCTTATGCATCGTGCGGCTGAGGGCCAGCAAGATCACCGTCGGCAATGGGAGCGCGCTGCCCATTTCGTCGAGCATGGAAAACAACCGCGGCAAAACGAACACGAGCAGGATGACAACGGTGAGGACGCCGAAGCAAAGCACGAATGCGGGATAGGCGACCGCGCCGAGGACTTCGCCGCGCACTTCATCCTCGTGCTCGAGCAGATTTGAGAGATCGTTCATCACTGTCGGAAGCTGGCCCGCTTCCTCACCGACGCGCACCATGCTGGCGTAGAGTTTTCCGAAAAGTTTGGGATGCTCCTCCATCGCGGCGGAAAGCGCCAAGCCTTTTTGCACGGAAGCCGCAATGGACAAAATCACTTCGCGGAAGTTGAGATTTTCTTCTTCGCTGCCCAGGCTGTTGAGAGCCTGCGGAATCGGAATACCGGCGGCGACGAGCGCGCTCAATTCGCGCGTGAAGGCAGAAATATCCTTGCGGGAAATTCCTTTGCGACGGCCCACCGGCGCGGAAACGGGAGCGGCAACGATTGGCGCGATTGATGTGGCCACCGCGGTGGGGGCGCCGTTGCCATTACCGTTGCCATTGGTTTTGCAAAGTTCGAGATTGGAGGGAAACAAACCGCGCTGGCTGAGCAGGCGGAGGGCGGCTTTGCGATCTTCGGCTTCGATCACGCCGCGCACGGACGCGCCGCCTGCTTCGATGGCCTGGTAGCGGAAGGCGTTCATTCGAGCAGATCGCCGGACGAGACACGGAGGATTTCTTCAAGCGTGGTGATGCCCGCACTCGCTTTCTGCAACGCATCCTGGTGCATCGTCGTCATGGATTTTTGCGCCAGCCCTTTTAGCTCGGCATTGGACCGCTTTTGCAAAATCAATTCGCGCAATTCCGTCGTGATCGCCAGCAGTTCGAAAATGCCGACGCGCCCGAGATAGCCGGTGCCACGGCATTCCTCGCAGCCGGTGCCGCGATAAAACGTGCCCTCGACTTTCCGGTGGCCGAGGGATTCGATCTGGCTGCGAATGGCGGGCGTGACCGCATGTTCAACGCGGCAAGCCGGGCAGATGCGCCGCACGAGACGTTGCGCCAGCACTCCTTCAAGCGCGGATGAAATTAGGAACGGCTCCACGCCCATATCGATCAGGCGCGTGACGGCACCGGTGGAATCATTCGTGTGCAAGGTGCTGAACACCTGGTGGCCGGTCAGCGCGGCGCGAATGGCAATATCGGCTGTTTCCGAATCGCGAATTTCGCCGACCATCACGACGTCGGGGTCCTGGCGCAAAATCGCGCGCAAGCCGGTGGCAAAGGTGAAATTGCGTCCCGGCCGCACGGGAATTTGCGCGACGCCGGGCAATTCGTATTCCACCGGATCTTCAATCGTGAGGATTTTCAGTTCCGGCGTGTAGATGCTTTGCAGGACGGAATAGAGGGTGGTCGTTTTGCCGCTGCCGGTTGGACCCGTGGTGAGAAAAAGCCCATGCGGTTTTTCGACGAGCCGGCTGAGCAACGCCGAGCGTTCCGGGTCCAGGCCCAATTCCTGGTGCGTGGAAATTCTCGAGCTTTTTTCAAGCAACCGCATGACGAGGCTTTCGCCGTAAATCGTGGGCATGGTGCCGACACGGATATCCACGCGCGAACCGCGATGATGAATTTGAATGTGGCCGTCCTGCGGCATGAACCGCTCGGCGATGTTCATGTCCGCCATGATTTTGATGCGCGAGACGAGCGCTGCATGGAGCGGCTTGGGCGGCGGCTGTTTTTCCTGCAACAGACCGTCCACGCGGAAACGCAATTGGATCGATTCCTCGAATGGGACGAGGTGAATGTCGCTCGCGCGCTCGCGCATCGCGGTCGAGATGATCAGGTTCACGAGGTTCACGACGGTCGGCTCATTGGCCATGACCTCGATGTCGTGGAGATTTTTTGCTTCGCCGTTCGCGGCTCGTTCCGGGCTGAGGTCGTCAATCATCCGCTCGACCGTGACCTGGTAGCATTCGGCAATCTTCTCCACAATTTCCGAAGCGGGCGCTTCCGATTCCTCGACCTCGAGGCCCGTGAGGAGGCGAAGGTCATCGATCACCTGCTGTTGGCCGGGAGTGGCGGTCAGGATGCGAATGGTGGTGGCATCGATGCCGATGGGAACGATGCGATGGCGCTTGGCGAATTCAGCAGGGACGGCGCGCATGGCGTCCGCCGACACCTCCGGCTTGCCGGTGCCTCCAGTCAGACGGGCCGCGCCGCCATTGCCAGAATGCTGCACTGAAATGGGGCTCTGGCCGTCACTTAAGTTTCCTTCCGAGTGGTCCATGCCGTTCAGGATTTGGTTCAATTCTCCTGCAACAAGCGCCAAACAAGCCGCTCGAACTAATTAGAGCATTTTCAAAAATGCTCAAACGACGTCTCAACGTCTTTTGCCGCCGAAAGATAGACACCGAGGGGAGGAAAAAGTTCCGAAAAAGTTACGGAAAAATGACTTTCGCTCCTCCGTTTGGGCTGCCTTTGGTACGACTTTCAACGATTCTGTGCGTTTCCCGCGGGCTTTCAAGCAAAAACGCATTCAGAGCATTTTCAAAAGCTCTTTTAACTTGCGACGACGCAACACGTTGTCGAATTGCCGGGAAACCCGGTGCTGCCTGATTGGACGCGAGCGGGGAGAAACTATTCAATCTTTGCAAGCGGCAAAGAGGCGGTCGAGCACTTCGGTGTTGCGTTGGGTTTCGGCGAGGCTGAATTGCGGCGCGCGGCGTTGCAAAATGGCGTCGGCGAAATCTTCGATCTCGAAGCGATAGCGGTCGCTGAGTTCGACGGGAATTTCGCGGCGGTCATCGCCGGTGACCAGAGTCAGGACGCCGGCGTTGTCGAAAAACATGTCGGGAATTTCCAGCGCGCCCCTGGTGCCGACAATTTCGGAGAACAACCGGCGTTGCGCATTGAAGCCGGAATTTACCGAAGCGATCAGTCCGCCCGGATATTTCATCAGGCCGGAAAAAATCATGTCCACGCCGTCGGCCCGGACGCGTTCGGCGCAAACCGAATCCGGCAACGGGGCTTTGCCAGGACCGGCGCCGGCGATTTCATCCGTGACCATGCCGACGAAATTCACCGGGTAGCAGCCGACATCGTACAGCGAGCCGCCGCCCAATGCGGATTGGACTTTGATGGACGAGCGATTCGTGAGCAGGTAACGGAACGTGGAGCTGACGAATTTGATATCACCGAGCGCGCCGCTGCGCAGCACTTCGAGCACCTTGCGCGTGCGATGGGTGTAGCGATACATGAACGCTTCCATCAGCGTGACGGCGTGCGACGCGCAGGCGGCGATCATCTCGCGGCACTCGGCGGCGTTCAGCGCGATGGGTTTTTCGCAAAGCACGTGTTTCCCCTGCTCCGCCGCCTTGATGGTCCATTCGCGATGCATCGAATTCGGCAGCGGGATGTAAACCGCGTCCACATCCGGATCGCGCAGGACGTCTTCGTAGGTCGGGTAGGTCTTCGCAGCGCCAAACAGTTTGCGACATTCGTCCAGTTTGGCGCCGTCGCGCGAACCCAGCGCGTGAAACTCGGAGTTGTTCGAGCGTTGGATGGCGGGGATGATGCATTCGCGCGCAATTTTCGCCCAACCCAACACGCCCCAGCGGATTTTTCGAGTGCTCATGAATTTTGTTTCGTCGCCGGTTGTTCTGTTGCGCTGGCCGCGGCTTCGGGCCGGCGAACCGTCCCGGGGCTCAATTCGCCCGGTTTGGAGACGAACTGAATGCTTCGCGCCTGACAACAATCAGTCAATCGGAACGTGGGAGGATTGCAAAATGAATTCTCGTTCATTGGCTGCGGCCAAAAATCATCGGTTCGCATACAACTGCCACACGCCGGATTTGGCCACCAGGTGCAACGGCGGGCCGGCCGTCACGTTTTGGAATCGTTTCAAGGTGTTCTCCTCGATAATGACGAGCACGCGGCGCTGGCTGGAAAGCAATTGAACGACTTGAGATTCGTTCGTTAGCAGCAAGTCGCCCATGCGCTGCTGGTTGCCCGGGAATTCGAACGGCACCTTCGCGCGGTTCATGGCGCCAAAATACGGCCGGTTGGTTGGAGAGATCGCGCCCTGCGAGTAAAACGCCAGGCCTTCGGGAAGTTGGCCCCACAAAAGCAGCGCATCGCCTGAACGCAGATTCTCCCGCACGAGCGCGCCTAATGGTTTCAGCGTTTGGTTCGCTCGCAAATCGGTTTCAAATGAAGACGCTTCGCCAGCGATGAGCAGCAGCGAGCAGATGGCGGCGGTTACGACGAGAGTGGGACGAGGTGCAGCGCGCTTAATTTTCGCCAATGCAATTATTAAAATGATGGCAGCAATCAAAATCGCCGCCTGCCACCGGGCCCAGACGGGAGTCGGCACGTGAAGGAGCGCAGGAAGGGCCACCGGAAAACCAGCCGCTAAAAACAATGGGCTTACGGCGCATAAAACCCAAATCCATCCCGGCGGCAAACCGGGTACTTTCATTTCTGTTTCGCGGAAAAAGCGCAGGGCCAGCAAAACCGCGAGCGGCGGAAAAATGGGTAATATATAGGCGGGCAATTTCGAATGCGTGACGCTGAACAGCGTGAAGGTGAAGAGCGCCCACACGTTGAGCAGGAGCCAGCCGTCTTGTTGCAGTGAGGGCATTTGCCGCCAGTGTTCGCGCCGCCACAACCAGCCCAGCAGCCACGACCACGGAAGCAAGCCGACAGGCGCGATCACAAAAAAGTAACCGGGAAATCCTTGGCGCGTGTGAATGGTGGTGCCGAGCACATGGCCGGCAGCCTGGTGAAAGACCATGTAATTCAATGTGCCCGGAACCCGCGCATTCGCCGCCAGAAACCACGGCGCCGCCACCGCCAGGAACAGCACCAGGCCAGCGAGCATGCCGCCGAACAACCGTCGTTTTTCGGTGAATGTTTTGCGGCGGATAATGAGCAACGGGAACAGTGTCGCCAAGGGAATGGCGAGGGCGATGGGACCTTTCGTCAGGAAGCCGAGCGCGATGGCGAGCCAACCGACGAGATGCCAGCGCCAAAAATATTTTCGCGGCGTTTGCGGTTCGCGAAGACACACCCAGCTTCGCCAGAGGAAATAAATTGCCCACGCGTTGAATTGCGCGAGGAAAATATCCGTCGTCAGCATGCGCGACATCGCGAAGTAGAGCAGGCTCGATTGCAATATCAACACGCTCCACACCGCCACGGGCCGGCCGCCGAGGGATTTTCCCAGAAACCACGCCGCCAGCACGCCGCTCAATCCCGCGAGCGCGAGCGGCAGGCGCACGGCCCATTCGTTTTGGCCGAAAAGTTTCAGCGACGTTGCCACCAGCCAATAGGTCATGGGCGGTTTGTCGAAGTGCGGCACGTACCAGAAATGGGGCACGGGCCAATCGCCGGTTTCGATCATCTCGCGGGCGATCTCGGCGTAGCGACCTTCATCCGGTTCGTTCAGCGAGCGGCTGCCGAGCAGGATGAAGAAGGTGCAAATCGTCAACAACAGCAACGCCCAGGGTTGCCGGTTTTGACTCAAAATCGGAGCGGGCGATTTCAATTGGATTTTTTTCGGGTTTTGCGGCTTCGAACTGACATGCTGTAACTTTGCAGTTCTCACGCTCCAAATCCAAAATGAAATTTCTGTCATCTATAGTGATTGCCAAAAGTAATTTCCGAAATGGTGGCGATTCCCTGCGGGGAATCGAGGCAAACCGGCAGGTTTGCCCCACCATTTCGGAAATCACTTTTGGCAAACAGTCTAGCCGCACGCGGCCGGTGCTGATGACTTTGCTGCGTCATCGCAATTTCACCGTGACCGTCCCCAGGTCCACCTCCTTGACGTCCGGGGATTGATCGGGAACGGTTAACTCCTGGTTCGCCGAACCCATCAATGGCACGCGTCCGCCGGTAAAGGTTGAGCGATCCACTATTTCTTTGGCGAACGCGGCGTTCAAGATGTAGTCGCCCGGCGGAACGTCTTCGACGCTGAAGGAGCCGTCATCCGAAACGTTCAATTGAAAGCTGCGGGTCGCGCGAGCGCGAGCAATGCCTGCCTCGCTGGCATCAAAAGCCCGCAGCCATTCCATGCGCTTTTGGGGAGTCAAATCCGCAGGCACCGCCAGTGGTGAAAGCTTGGTGCCGAGGACCGCGTACCAGACCTGTTTCGCCCAAATGATGGTGCGCGTGGGATCGGAAAGGACGAACCGCCCCTTGACGATGGCGCCCGTGCCGCCAATCTGCGCTTGAATCGTGGCGCCAGCCGGAACGAGCACGGGAGTTTGGTGGGCGAATGGCTTGCTCGTCGGCTCCGATATATATAATTCAGCGTCGCCAGGTGGGGCCTGATCGAAGACGAAATTGCCATTGTCGTCTGTGGTCGCAGTAAAGGTATTGAAGTCAAAACCGACACCCGGTCCGGCCAGTTGGCCGAAATTTACTTTCGTGAGGCGAACGGTCTGGCTGGCATTGCTTTCGGTGCGGAGTTTGAGTGAACCCTCTATGCGTCCCCACGGCTGAAGTTGAATCAGCAGCGGATGCGCCTCGCGATTCAAATTGACGCTGGCATATCCACGCGCATGAATGGCGACCACCACGCTGGCAGTATTATCTGGCGCAAATGAAAATTGTCCCTTGCCGTCCGCGTTTTTAATCAGGGAGTCGCCGTCGTCGATGAACTTTCCACGTCCAACCCGAACTCCGGCATGCAGAGTGCACAGTGCCACTTGCGCGCCGACCGCAGGCGTTCCGTCCGGAAAAAGAATCGTTCCCACAACCGCCTGGTTGGGATCCAGCTTTTTCAATTGCGCATTCCAAATCACCTGGTTGGTGTCGCCGGAAAACGGTTCGGAAACCAATGGTTCGTAGCCGTCGGCCTCAATCGTCACTTGCAGCGGTGGTTTGAATTCATGAAAGGTGACGGAATATTGGCCGTTGGTGCCGTGGGCCAATTCCAGCCGATCCGCGCCCGGGACGGCTTTGAAATCCGTGATGGCCTGGCCGGTCGCGGCGTCGAGCGCCCATCCGGACACGGTCAATTCCTTGCGCATATTAATGACGCGCTCTTCGCCGTTCGCAGTCATGAGATTTTGGCGCGAATAAAAATAACCTTTTTTGCCAGCGTAGATGTCTAGTTGATCCACCGGCGCGGAATCCCAGGAGATGCGGCCGTCGTTGTCCGTCGCGCCGCCCCACTCCAGCGTGTTATTGCCGCGCCAGCCTTGCAGGCGCACGTCCACGTCCGGCATTCCATTTCCATTCTCGTCCACGACACGCACGCGCAGCAACGCGCCGGGTTTGAGCTGGACCGTGAGCGGCTTGGAATCACCCGCCACATCGACGGCCAACCGTTCCGGCGCGAATCCTGGCGCGGTAACGGCGATGTGGCCGGTGCCAACTTTCAGGCTGTTCAAAGTGAACGCGCCTTTGGCATCGGTGGTGGCCGCGGGCCCTTTGTCATCGAAGTTTTCACCAAATTGAAGTTTCGCGTTGGCAATCGGATTTTGTTGTTCGTCGGTAACCATGCCGCCGAGGCTCAAACCGCTCTTGAGCACCAACACGGCGCGTCCGGAATGAAGCGATCCCAGCGCGATACGATTGGGTTGCACATAATTTCGAGTATCCGCATCGGTTTGGAAGTTCACGGTGGGAAATTGAGCGTGCCGGACGGCAACAAAAAAGTCGCCGTTGGTTTCCGGCGCGCTGCGGAATTGCCAGCGGCCGGAATCGTCGGTCGTGGCCACGGCAATGGTATCATCGGGAAAACCGGGGCGCTCGCGTTGAAACTCTCTCGCCGAATTGTCACCGGTCCCAAAAAACTGAACCATAATATTCGCATTGGCGACGGGCCGGCCGGATTCATCCTGCACGATGCCGCCGATCGTGCCGCCGCGATACATCTTGAGCACCCAGCCCGGCGGGACCGGCTCATTTCCCCCGGCGAATACGCTGCGCTCTTCGTATCCGTCGGCAAGAACGCCGGCTGCAACCATCAAGCAATTTGAAAATACCAGCGGAATGTCACAGCGGCCCTGCGCATCGGTGACTAAATTCGTTTTCATGTCGATGTGCTGCGGATCCTGCGCCGTTACCGCTAACACTCTCGCGCCCGCCAATCCTTTGCCCGTCACGCCGTCAACGGCCTGGAATTTAAAGACCGGAACGGTTGGAGCGGCGGCCGTCGTCGACGTTGGCGAAGCCGCAGCCGGATCGTTTCCGGCGAGGTCACTTTTTGCTGATGCAGCGGCGGCCAATTGAATCCTGGCTGGTGGCGCTGGCGATTGGCGGGAATTGCGCGCCGCGGGAAGGGACGGGGCGATCAAAAGAACGGCGACGGCCGCAGCGGACCCGAGACCCAGCAGCCATTTTGCCTTGGCCCATTGCCAGGCGTTTAGCGTCTCCTGGACCAACGCGTAATGCGCAGTCGCGGCCGAGGGCGCGTGTAGGAAGACATTTGTGACCACGCTTTGCCCCAGCAGCGCCGGAGCGGCGTGGGCGGAGTGTTTGGCGAGTGAGACGGCGAGAACCCCGCTGGTGACGGAGAAGCCCCGCCGGTCGAAAAAGCCGCGCAGCGTATCGAGAGCGCGCGCGACGCGTTTCCCGGCGGCCTCCTCGCTCACGCCCAGCGTTTGGCCGATTTTCCCGAGCGGTTGGTTTTGGAAAAAACGGAGGATGATGGCGTTGCGATCGGTTTCGCGCAATTTGGTCAACGCTTCATCGAGCATCGGCGCCACGTTTTTCCAGGTGTCATCGGCGGATTGATTCTGTTGCATTTGAAACGCCTCCTGTTCTCGCCGTTGACGGCGCAATTCACTCCGTTTGGCGCGGCTCGCGACAAAATGAGTGGTCCGGTAAAGCCAGCCCGCGAGGAGGACGTTCTTCGGCAATCTCTCCGCCTTGCGCGCCAGCAAAATGAAAACGGCCTGGGTGACATCCTGCGCCATCTGGGGATCGTTCGTCTCGCGCAGAGCCGTGGAATACACCAGGTTGAGATATTGATCGGTAAGGGTTCGGAACGCCGTTTCCGAACGGTGAGCAACAAATTCTTCCAGCAGGCTTTTATCGTCCATACATTGCCTTTTCCATTTATATCCCCACGTGAAGGCGAAAGCGGACAAAAATGTTAAAGCCTGACCGGGACGATTTTGGGGCTCCCCCTGAGTTCGATCAATGCCTAGAGCAACGCGGATATCAGCGTGGATGATAGTTAAGTGTGCCCCAATAGCTCAGCGAAGCAATGATTTCGCCTGAGGCTCGGTCCTTTACAATCTGTCCCTGCACGATGAGTGTGCGATTCCAATTGTACCAATATTTACGAGCAACTTCTGTTGAATCGGTGGCAGCCGTTGTACTATACCCTTTCTCACCACTGGTGAACCCACTCCGTTCAAGGTCCCCAAAATAATTCTTCAAAAGGGCAGCCGCATTGAACATTTGATTTGTTTCGCCAACGTCTGCCTTTGTCGGCCGATAGACCGCCTGCCGGAACGAGTCCCCCTCCCAGCTGTGCCCGGAACGTACAGTGTCCAGGACATTTTTTTGCGTGACAGAAAGATTCGGATTCCGCACATCATTCCATGGAAAGGCGGACTCGAAACCTTGCGGCGCATGAGTTGCCATCCTTTCAGAAAGCTCCGAGACAATCTCGTAATCGCGCAGAAACCGGGCGTCCGTTTTGACGGTATGGTTATGCCGTAGAAATGCGGCGGCTGTGACAATGATCAGGATGGCCAGATAGTAGCGATATATTCTCTTCATAACCACAGGTCTCCTTATTGAATTCGTCTATTCAATTTGGTTCTTTATAGGGGAGCCAAAGGACTTAGGCAATTGCGGAAACTCGCACGGCTGAAAGACAATCGCAAACCCGCATTTGACACGCATGGTATAACTGGTTTTGAAGGAGGGCAGAAAAGGGCAAATGAAAACGGGCACAAACGAATTCTACGGCGGCCACAATTCCTTTCCGGCACACCATCCAACCGCCGCCTTGTCGCCTTCAGCCCGAATAATCATTTTCCTCAACCTCAATCGCGATCTTTGCCCCGCGCGGAGCGCGCATGATGACGACACTGAAAGTGTCGAGGCTTTCAGCCCGGGGTTGCCCGAGTCTGCGAGGGCTACCCCAGGTATAAAGCCATCGAATCCATCACTTTCGCGCGGAGCGCGGCGAGCGCAGCGAGTATCTGCCTCGTCCGATCTCTGCTCCATCCAACATTCGAACGATCACACCCGTGTCTTCCCGTCAAAAAATCACGCTGAAACACGCTAAAACACGGTGAAACACGCTGAATCACACCAAAACAAGGTCAAGGTGAATCAAGTAGGCCTCCCAACGTCGGAGCCGCAGAATCGAAAGAAAGACTCTCTTCAACACTAACAAAATGATGTCGGTTCACGCCGAAAACGAATATCCTTTCCCACCCAGTTATGGCCATTGAATGGAAATCTGATTCGGAATTGTTCGGCCATTGTTGCCGCGAACTTTACACGCCCGTGGTGGGCGATATTCTCGATGACCTCGGCTATGCGCATCAATTTTTGCCGCAGCCCATCCAGCCGCTGCGCGAGGAAATGAAACTCGCCGGGCGCGCGATGCCGGTCGTGATGATCGATGTCTACGGCAAGCAAAAGAAACCGTTCGGCCTGCTCACCGAGGCGCTGGATCAATTGGAGCCCGGAGAAATTTATCTGGCGAGCGGCGGCGAGATGCGCTGCGCGTATTGGGGCGAAATCCTGACCGCCACCGCGAAAAAACGCGGCGCGGTCGGCGCGGTCATTAACGGGTTCCATCGCGACACGCCGAAAGTGCTGGAGCAAAACTGGCCGGTATTTTCGCGCGGACGTTTCGCGCAGGATTCGGGCGTGCGCACGCAGGTCGCAGATTATCGCTGCCCGATTGAAATCGGCCAGGTGGCGGTGCGGCCGGGCGAATTGATTTTTGCGGATCTCGACGGCGTGGTGGTGATTCCGCAAAAGGTCGAAGCGGAAACGATTGAGCGCGCGCTGGCGAAGGCGCGCGGCGAGAAACTCGTGCGCCAGGAAATCGAAGGCGGCATGAGCAGCACTGCGGCGTTCAAAAAATATGGTATTTTGTGAAATGAACCGCAGAGAACGCAAAGAGCGCAGAGAAAGAGCGGTCTGTTATACGAAGTTTCCCATCTTTGCGCTCTTTGCGTTCTCTGCGGTTAAAAAACAAAACCAATAACCCTGCGGTTGAATAAACAACACCATGAAGGACATCAAAGCGCTGTGTGATCAGGTACGGCAAATCGCCTATGACATTCGCGTTTATCATGCACATGGTCATCTCGAGAAAGTTTATGAGAATGCGCTCGTTCATCGTTTGGGCAAGGCTGGCCTCAAGGTAAAGCAACAGCATCCAATCAATGTCTTTGATGAAGATGGAACATTGCTGGGCGAGTATTTTGCAGATTTGCTCGTTGAAGACGCTTTGGTAGTTGAACTGAAAGTTACGCGAACGCTTGCACCCGAACATGAAGCTCAAATCATTGGCCAGCTTAAATCCTCTCGGATCGAACATGGCCTTCTTATCAATTTCGGTTCCTATAAATTTGAAATCAGAAAATTCGCCTGGTCTGAGCGGGAACAAAGAAACAAAACCGCCGGATTCACCGCCCTTCTCTCTGCGCTCTTTGCGTTCTTTGCGGTTAAATAAAATGACCGAGGTTAAATAATTTCTGAACAATGCCGCGCGCTTTTCAAATTCAGGCCGAGGACAACGTCGCCACGTTGATGGATGACGCGGAGGCTGGCGTGGTGAATATTATTGGCGCGAGCAAATCAACGATGGCGGCTTCGGAAAAAATTGCGCGCGGGCATAAAATCGCGTTGAAGGACATCGCGGCGAATGAGGCGGTGATTAAGTTCGGCGTGCGCATCGGCCATGCGACGCAGGCCATTCCGCGCGGCGCGTGGGTGCATTTGCACAATCTGGCCAGCGATTTGGATGAGCGTTCCGGCACGCTGGATCTGCATTCCGGCGCGCCCACTGACACAAGTTCTGCCTATGTCTGAAAAAAAATTATCCGGTAGCAGCCGAGGTAACGAGGCTCAAATCAATCAGAGCCTCCTCACGCCGGCTGCTACAAATTCCTGGAAAGGCTATCTTCGCCCCGACGGACGCAAGGGCGTGCGGAACCTCGTGCTGATTGTCTATACGGTGGAATGCGCGCAGCATGTGGCGCACGCGATTGCGAATGGCGAGCAGGACACGCACGTCATCGGATTTCCGGGCTGCTACGACAATGCTTACGCGATCCGCTTGATGCTCGCGCTGGCGCGGCATCCGAATGTGGGCGCGGTGCTTTCGGTGGGGCTGGGTTGCGAATACACGCAGCCGGAAAAAATCGCGGAGACGGTGCGTGGCTCGGGCCGGCCGGCGGAATGGTTTTTTATCCAGCAAACCGGCGGCACACGGACATCAGTGGCAAAGGGAAAAGAAATTGTGGTGCGCTTGCGCGAACAGATTCGTCGCGAAACGAAGGTCGTGCCGATGACGCTGGCGGATTTGACGGTGGGCTGCGAATGCGGCGGGTCGGATGGGACCTCCGGACTCGCGGGAAACCCCGCGGTGGGAGCGTTTTTTGATCTGCTCGTGGACGCGGGAGGGTGCGCAGTGTTTGAAGAGACGGTGGAGATGATTGGCTTGCGCGAGCACATGCTGACGCGCGCGGCGCATGCAGACGCGAAAGCCCAATTGGCTGCGGCGTACGATAAGGCGGAAAAATATTGTCGCTCGGTTCGGCAATGGTCCGTTTCGCCGGGAAATTTTGCGGGCGGGTTGACGACGATCGAGGAGAAGAGTTTGGGCGCGTTCGCCAAGAGCGGCACGCGGCCAATTCAGGGTGTGATTCGCGTCGCCGAGCGGCCGCCGAAGCCGGGCTTGTGGATTTTGGACAGCGTGCCGGACGAACATTTCATGCAGTTCGGTTATACCAATCCGAATGACACCGAGGGCTTGATGGATTTGATCAGCGCCGGGTCGCAAATTGTTTTGTTCGTCACCGGGCGCGGCAGTGTGATTGGGAGTCCGGTGTCGCCGTTGATTAAAATCACTGGCAACAGCGCCACTTTTCGCGCGATGCAGGAGGATATGGATTTTGACGCGGGGCGTGTGCTGGCGGGCGAGATCACGCTCGCGGAGGCGGGACGTGACTTGGCGGGACTGGTGACGCGCGTGGCCGCGGGTGAATTGAGCAAGCCGGAGCAACTCGGCCATCGCGAATATTTCGTGATGTATAAACACCAGGAGACACCGTCGCTGACGGCGGGATGTCGGGCGTGAACTGGAGCGCGGAATAAATTCCGCGCTCGACATTTACCCGCGCAATCCCACCAACTGCATCAACCGATCTGTTTGCGTGTAGGCTTCGGTGACCCACTCGACGATTCGTTTTGGGTCGGGCGAGTATTCGAGCTCGATGGACACGACGCCGTCGATTTTCAATTCTTTTATGGCTTGCAGATACGGCTCGAACTTCACCACGCCACGGCCGGGCGGCAGGTCGCCGTGGACTTTCCCATCACAATCGCTGAGATGAACGTGGATGGCTTTGCCCTTGAGCTTCGCGACGTCGTGCGGGCTTGTGTCCGAAAGCACGAGATGGCTGACGTCGATGTTGGCGCGGACGCGCGGATGTTTGCAATCGTCCACGAATCGCACCATTTCGTTCACGTTGTTGAGCAGGCTCAGGCGGAACGGTTCCAGTTCCAGCGCGATGTCGACCTTCTTTCGGTCGGCGTAATCGCCAATTTCGCGGCAGGTTTCGATGGCCCATTGCCATTGCGCGGCGGGCGGAATGACTTCGCGCTGCCAGATGTATTCGCCGAGCACGAGCAGAATATTCTGCGCGCCCCATTCGGCGGCGAGATCCACAAATTTTTTGCAACGCTCGACGTGAAACGCGCGCACAGGATCGTTGAAATCAATCAGGCCGGTCGCGACGACGACGCAGGAAATGATCGGCAGGCTGGATTTTTCGCACGTGCGCGCGACGAGCAATTTTTCCTTTTTGGAAATGGTCATCGCTTCCGTGAAAATATCCACGCAATCGAAGCCGATGCGGGCGATGTGTTTGAGACCGGTGGCGGTGTCCACTCCCGCCTGACCAAAGGCGCTGTTAATGATTCCTAGTTTCATGAGTTTTTGTTGGGGCCGATTTTTTTGAGAATTTCTTTGCGGACGTTGTCGAAGTCTGCGTTGAGGGCTTTTAATACGCGAGCCGCCACGCCCTCTCCTTCACGAAGAATACCAAGGAGGATGTGTTCAGTTCCCACGTGAGCGTCACCGAGTGCATTAGCTTCTTTTGCAGCCAAAGTGATGACTTTTTTGCTGCGTGGTGTAAACGGAATGTCACCGATCATTTTTTGATCGGGACCAGTACCAACCTTCTTCTCGATCTCCAACCGGAGATTTTTCAGGTCCACTCCCATATTCTTCAACACCGTAATAGCGACTCCTCGGCCGTGTCTCATCAATCCAAGTAAAAGGTGTTCCGTACCTACGAAATTATGATTAAAGCGATCCGCCTCTTTGCGAGCCAAAGTCAAAACTTCCTTCGCACCCAGTGTAAAATTTTCTTCAAACGGCAGCGCGCCCTTTCTTGCGTCCCTCTCAATCTCATAAACACCAACAAATCGGGATTGATGAGCACTCAAATATGCCGCATCCACGAGCGCCATTGTCTTCAAATTATCGCGTCCGCTGATGGCGGGTTCTTTCTCGGTTTCGAGTGCGATGAGCAGTTGCCCCATCGTTCCCGCGAAGGCATCCGGAAACCAGCTTTCGGTCCATTTGGGTTCGTGAAAGGCCTTGTCGCCTTTGCTCGCGTAACGAATTGTGGACGGACTCGTGTAAGGATCCTTGCACCAGCCGATGTCGCCGATGGCGAGGCCTTTCAAGCCTTCGATGCGCCATTGGATGCCGATGTCGGCGGGGCAACCTTCCTTCGCGGGGCCGGTCCAGATGTCGTCGATGACCACGCAGCGCAGGCCATTTTTGTATTCGAGAATGTAGGTGCAGATGCCGTCCGTGTGCGAAAATTTGGTGCGCGGGTCGGTGCGCGTGCTGCAATAGATTCCCTCGGGATCGCCGAACCAATAGCGCAGGCAATCGATGTGATGAATGGACATGATGCGCAGCGTCACCCAGCCGAGTTCCTCCTGCCACGGCATAAAATGCGGCACACCGCGCATATCAATGGTGGCGAACACCGGCTCGCCAATGGTGCCGTTCTCGAGCAGGGTTTTGGCGGCGCGCACGGATTGGTCGTAGCGCATGTTTTGGTTCACCGCGAGCGTGATGCCCGCTTGTTCGCAGTGTTCAACGGCGTCCAGCGCTTCGGCGTAATTCATCCCGAGCGGTTTTTGCGCGAGGATGCCTTTGACGGTTTTGCGCTTGCACGCGGCTTTGATGAGCGCGAGTTGCGCGTTCGGCGGTACGGCGATGTCGAGCACTTCAATCGATGGGTCGTCGAGAAGTTGTTCGTAAGTGTCGTACACTTTTGGGATTGAATGTCGCGCGGCGACTTTGGCGGCGTTTTCGTGCGAGCGCGAGGCGATGGCGACGGGGTTGAACCCGGCCTTGCGGTAGCTCACGAGGTGGCAGTCGCTCACGATGAATCCACTGCCGAGAATGCCGATGCGAAAATCTTTTTTGTTCGGCAGCGGCGGATTGATATTCAGCTCGGTGGACATAAATTTTACGCAGTCGCAAAACGTTCGGTTTGCCGGCGAGCCATCCAATCGCAGATATCGGCGAGATTGGCAACCGGCTCCTGAGTGTAGGGCAGCAACTGAAGATACGGCGCGGGGCCGAATTCCGGCGTGAGCGTGGAAACCGTGACGCCGCGCTGTTTCTGGGATTGCCAGATTTGCCGCCACCACGCTTCGTGCGCGGCGAGATGTTGGGACCATTCCGGCGCGCGCGGATCGGAGACCTGCGGGCCGCCCTCGAAACCGACGCGCGCGTGGACGTGATGGCAATGTTGCGCACACAGCGCGATGATTTCCCCGCAATCCGGCAGCAACCGTTCGGCCACGCAAACCCAATGGCTGAAGTCGCACGTCAATTTCAGCGTGGGAAATTTTTCAAGAATCGTCCGCGTCAACCAGGGGTTGCCGAAATAGCGCGACCGATGCGTTTCGTGAGCGATCGGGACGCCGATATCGCTTTTCCATTGCGAGCATCGCGCCGTAAAAATCTTCGGCCTGCGGCTGGTTCCAGGTGTCCGAGCCACTGTGAGCGTTGAAAAAGACCGGCTCATGATCGAGGCATTCCTCGATTTGTTGCTGCAGGGAGTCCAGGTGCTCGCGCACGGTTCCGGCGGGCGTGAAATCCCGGCTGAAAATTTGCGGCACCCATTGCAGGCTGTTTTCCTTCAGGAGGCGAAAAAAGGCGGGGCGATCCGTGACGAAGCGGATGGAGAATTCGATCGCTGCGTAACCGACTTCGCGCCAGCGCGGCAGGTATGGTTCGTAGCCGAGCGCGCCGTCCACACCCCAGAGATGTCGCACGAGTTGCAGTTTCATTTATTTTTGAAACGGTAAACGGTGGTGTGGAGAAATTCGGCTCTCGGTCGCAAAATGATGTCGCCCAACTCGGGGTGATTGGCGCCGTCCGGATAGCCCTGGCATTCGAGACAGACGCCGCCGAATTTGGGATAAGCGCGGCCGGATTTTCCGATGAGTGAACCGTTCAGCACAGCGGCGGTGTAAAGTTGCACGCAATCCTGGGTGGTCACCACTTCCATCACTCGACCGCTGGCGGGATCTTCCAACCGGGCGACAGGTTCGGAGAATTTACGGTTCGGATTGGCGAGCAAATAATTATCGCCATGCGAATTTAGCAGGCCGGGGATGGCATCGCCCAATCGTTTCGCGCGATTAAAATCGTTTGCTTTGCCGGCCACGGGCGAGCGCGCGCCGAGTTGGGTCATTTGCGCGTCCGTTTGCGAAATCTCCGCTGATGAAATTTGCAACAGATGATTTTCGATCGTGCCACTCCCCTCGCCTGCCAGATTGAAATACGAATGATTGGTCAGGCTGAATGGTGTCGGCTGATCTGTCACGGCATCGTAGCAGAGGGTCACTTCGTTGTCGTCGTTGAGCAAATACACGACCGTCGCCTCCAAATTTCCGGGATAGCCTTCCTCGCCGTCCGGACTGCGATACGTCAGCATAACACCGGCATAACCTTCGGAATGAACCACCTTCGCCCGCCAGAGGCGTTTGTCGAATCCACGCGCACCGCCGTGCAGATGATTCGGCGGATCGTTCAGGTGCAATTGATATTCGCGGCCGTCGAGCGTGAATTTGCCGCCGGTGATGCGGCCGGAAACGCGTCCGGCGACGCAACCGAAATACGGATGATTGCCGAGATAGCCCGCGAGGTTGTTGAAGCCGAGCACGACATCGGCAGTTTCCCCGCGGCGATCCGGGACGTGGAGTTCAGTGATCGTGGCGCCGTAGGTGATGAGTTTCAGCGTGAGGCCGTGGAAATTCGTGAGCGCGAATTCCTCGACCGTTTCACCGGTCGGCAATTCTCCGAATTCGCGCGTTTTGATGTCCATTGGCACCGTTCTGATATTCCAATTGTCACAACCCCGTCGGGGTTGCGGATTTCTTCATCACTTCTCCCAGGGTAGCTCCTTCGTCGCAACCCTGGACTTTGTTACGGAATCCCTTTGGGATTTAAAGAAATGCCTGGCGTCTCAAATTGTCAGATACAGATTTCGTCATTCGATTCTAAAATTAAAACTCATCGAAAGCGATCTGGCTCTGCGGCACGTTCAATTCGTCGAGCATTTTGGTGGCGGCTTGCACCATCACGGGCGGGCCGCACAAATAAAATTCGACGTTTGCGGGCGCGACGTGATTTTTGAGGTAATTTTGCAACAACGCCTCATGGATAAAACCCGTCAGGCCGGTCCAGTTATCATCCGGTTGCGCCTCGGACAGCGCGAGATGAAACGTGAAATTGGGAAATTGTTTCGCGAGGCTTTCAAAATAATCCTGGTAGAACACTTCCTGCCGCGAACGCGCGCCGTACCAGTAGCTCACGCGGCGGCCCGTCTTCAGCGTTTCGAAAAGATGCGACAAGTGCGAGCGCAACGGCGCCATGCCGGCGCCGCCGCCGATGTAAACCATTTCGGCATCGCCAGGTTTAATGTGGAAATTTCCGAAGGGCCCGATCGCCGTGACTTTGTCGCCAGGTTTGAGCTGATGAACATACGCGGAGCCCGCGCCCGCGAGGCAATCCTGCCCGCGCGGCGGCGTGGAGATGCGGACGTTGAAGCGCAGTTGCTTGTCTGACGCGGGATTCGTCGCAAGCGAATAATTGCGCCGGATAGGCATGTTGTTTTCCGAACGGAAATCGAAGACGTGTTGCGCGTGCCAAACAGCATTGAACGGAGCCTTCACCGCGATTTCCTGGAACGCGATTTCTCCATAGGCCGGAATATCGAGCTGCAAATAATCTCCAGGCTGATACGGCGGCATGGGCGAGCCGGGCTCGGGTTCCAACACAAGTTCCTTGATGAACGTGGCGACATTTTCGTTGCTGACGACGAGGAATTTGTAGGTGGTGGCGGGTTGTTTTGCGCCGCAGCCGCCGGCGGAAGTGAGATCGAGGAAGATTTTCCCGTCGTGCTCGCGCGCGCGATAGGTCTTGAGCGCGACACAGACCGGAAGGCGTTGCGGCGAGCCGTCGGTGATATCGAAACGGCCGTTGTGCTTCGGGCATTCGATGAGTTTGCCTTTGACGAGTCCATCCGCGAGATGCGTGTTGCCGTGCGTGCAAATGCCGTCGGTCGCGTAGAGCGTTCCTTCGGCGGTGCGATAAATCGCGTAGGTATTGTTTTCGTAATCGAAGCGAATCACGTCCTCATTTTTCAAGAATGAACTGACGCAGACTTCGATCCAGCCGTCGCGCGGCTGGCCTTTGGCGCGGAAAATGTGAGAGGTGGCCGGCGCGTCGGTGCGCAACGTCGGCGTGGGGATTTTGCGTTTGACGCAGTAGCCAGGATCCTTGATCTGGCGCAGGACCGCGGGGACGATTTCGCGCCACGCATTCCAGATGCTCGGGTAAGGCGTGGGCATGTCGGACTTTACGATGGCGTGCAGTTTCGGAAGATTGTGATATGGCACCAGCGGGAACATGTGATGCTCGACGTGGTAGTTCATGTTCCAGTAGAGATAGCGGTGAATGAAATTCATGTAGACCGTGCGGCAATTGAGGCGGTGGTCGAGGACGTTTTCCGCGAGGCCGGCGTGCTGCGTGTAGCCGTAAATGGGCATGAGCCAGGTGCCGTAAAGCGTCGGCAGGCCGATGAACATCAGCGGCAGGATGCTGCGGAAGTAAATCGAGAGGCCGATGACGCTGAGGTAAATCAGCAGGTAAATGCGGGCGCGCCAGTAGACTTTTTCGTATTCGGATTCCGGGATGAACGTTTTTTCGTCGGGCGTCAATCGGCCAGTGCAATGGATGAGCACCTGTTTGAAATATTTCGGGATGACTTTGAGCGCAAAAAAACTCATGCCCAACGCCATCAAGTCCGGCGGACGCGGCACGGCGATTTCCGGATCGCGGCCGACGATGATCGTGTCGCTGTGATGACGCGTGTGGCTCCAGCGCCAGACGCTGGATTCGCGCATGACCATGAACGACGCGATTTCATAGAGCGTGTTATTCAGCCAATCGGTCTTGAACGCGGTGCCGTGGCTGGATTCATGCCAGCGCGAGTCGGAAGTGGATGCGTAGAGGACGCCGTAAATCATGAACGGCACCACCGCCCACCAACTGCCCGCCATCCACAATTTGTAGCCCGCCCAACCAAAGCCGATGATCAATGCGAACCAAATAATCGTGTCGCGAATGGCCGGCCAATCGCGGCGGCGCAGCAGTTCGCGCATTTTTTCCTTCGGAACGGGAGACGCGTACCAGGTTGCCTCGGCCAAACCTTTTTCAATAGCCGCTTCGGTGTCTTTGCCGACGAGGCTGTAATCACTCAGTCGAATTGTCGTTGTCGCACTTGTCGCACTCATACCAAAAATCGTTGTTACTGCTTCGTGGAAATTTCGGCGAGATGGTTGCCATAGGTCAGCATCAACACGGCGCCGAGCAATATCGAGAAAGCGATGCCCACCGCCGTCTTGGTCTTCAATCGCGAACCACGCCATTCGCGCAGGACCACGCCAACGGCGATGCTGAACAGGATGAGCATGATCATATGGATGGCCCAGCTCGTGAACTGGAAGTTCCCCATTCGCACGTGGCCCAGGTTGTAAAAATAAAATTGTCCATACCACAGGCAACCGGTGAGGACCGCCATCGCCCAATTGACGGGCAACGAGGCTTTCTCGGGACCGACGGGCAATTCGACAATTTCACCGAGGGTCCGGTTTTTCGCGTGCAACCAGAGGCAATAAATCGAGGTGGAAAGAAATGCGCCGGTGTTTGAAAAAATGTAAACCACGAGTCCGCGATAGACGCCCGCACCATGCGCCGAGGCAACGTCGGCGATGGGTTCGCCTTTGGCGAGCGCCACTCCGTAGATGGCCGATAGCAAGCCGGCCAGAAGCGAGAGCAGCAAGCCTTTCATTAGAGAGAAACCGCCGAGGTTCGTGGCGGCGCTTAGATCGCGTTCTTTCATCCGACCGGCGGCGCCGGTGAATGCGATGCCCAACATGCCGATGACCATGCCGACGATGACCCAGCTCGCGCCCGGTTTGCTCAACGTGTCGCGGAGCGTGCCCGCCAGAAGCGGCGGAATCAACGTGCCGAACAGGGTGGAAAGGCCGATGGCGATCGCGTAGGTCAGCGAGAAGCCGATGTAACGAATGGAAATGCCAAACGCGGTGCCGCCAATTCCATACGCAGCGCCGAGCAGGAAGGTGGTCAGCATCGCGCCACGCGGCGCTTCGCGCAATACCGCGCCGAGTTCCGGAGTCTTCAGCCACGCAATGAGAATTGGCAGCAGGAACCAGCAAAAGGACGCCTGCACGAGCCAGTAACTTTGCCAGGACCAGCGTTTGACGCGTTTTTGCGGGGTGTAACACAGCGCGGCAAAGGCTGCGCCGATGGCATGAAAGCCGGTGCCGAGGAGTGGATTGGAAGCAATCATTTTTTCAGTGGCTAATCGAGGTGAAAAACTTCTTTGAGAGGCGACCAGATTTCGTCCGGCGCGCGGTCGGGCAATAATTCGAGGCACGGAACGCATTCGGCCCACCAACTTTGCGTGGCAGGTTCGGCGGCGATGCGCGCCATGTCGCCGGCGAAATCGTCGCCGGTGTATTCAAAATAGCTGAACAGGTAATGACGCCCGTCGGCGAGCTTGCGCAGGTAGATGGAATAATTCTGAATGTGACTGCGCTTGATGATGGCCAGCACTTCCGGCCACGCGGCGGCGTGGAGTTCCTCGTAGCGCGCCACGCCATCGGCTTTCACGCCGACGACCGAGCCATAGCGCTGGACCTGGGTTTTCATTTCGGCTGAACGGCGGGAAGTTTTTGCGGCCGAGGTTTCGGCCAACGCGCCTTCCGAAAAAGCTGGGGTGAACGCAAAATCATGGCGGCGATCGCTTTTATTGAATTAACTTATTTAAGCTGTTAATGGGGGCATTGAGCAACGAGTTTTTTCCCTGTTTTTGAGCCAATTCTAACGACTTTATTTGACGATTACAGCACACCTGTGCTTTGTTAACCCAAGAAATGAGCCTCACGAAACCTTTTCGCCACGCGCTGCCCGTCAACGAAGCGCTGTTTCACGAGGCGCTTTATCTGACGCACGCGGGCTGGGAGCGCGTGGAGCCGGGGGAGCCGTATCCGCAGAGCGACACGCCCTATTTTTATTTCGAATGGAAGGAAGGCCGCACGCTGCCGGAATTTTGCCTGGCGCTGATTATCGCGGGGAGCGGCGATTTTGAAACGCGCGAACATCGCCAGCGCATCGCCGCGGGCGATGCGTTTCTGGTTCGGCCCGGCGAATGGCATCGCCACCGACCCGCGCTCAAAACCGGCTGGACACTGATGTGGATTCATTTCAACGGCGACGAACCGCTCCGCTGGCTGCGCGAGCGTGCGTTCAATCTGCGGCAGAATCTGGCCGTGATGGAAAACCGCCACTTGTTCCGTGCGCAGTTCGAGCACTTGCTGGCGAGTGTGCATCGGAATCCTTCGATGAACTCCGCGAATTTTTCCCGGCAAGCCACGGGATTGCTTTCGCATTTTCTGGAGGACAAATCCGGCGATGACGTTCGCGGTTCCAACGCGGTGCGCGATGAGGCCGTGAAAGCCGCCGTGGAATACATTTGGAATTTCAGCCATGCCATTGTGGACGTGCCGGCGGTGGCGCGCAAAGTGGGGCTGGCGCGGCGCACGTTGGACCGGAGATTTGCGGCGGCGACCGGGCGCACGGTGCTGGAGGAAATCCAATTTTGCCGCGTCACGCGAGCGGCGAAGTTGCTGCAGGAAACGACCATGCCCGTGAAGCACATTGTGCAGCGGGCCGGTTTTCGCAGCGATGAACATCTGCGGCTGGCTTTTCAAAAGACGTTCGGGAAATCGCCGCAGGCGTATCGGCGGAGACGGTAGAATATTTCTCAAAAGAAATTTCCGAAAAGGTGGCGCATCCCTGCGGGGATTCGTGGCAAACCCGCAGGTTTGCCCCACCTTTTCGGAAATTACTTTTGAGAAATATAAAATTCGCTGGAACAAATCACCGCAGCGTGATTTTGAAGACGTTCGCGATGTCGCTGGAGGGGGCTGCGGGTGGTTTGATTTCAAGCGCGGCGTCGGTTTGTTGCCATTGGATTTTTTCCTTGCTGCCGAGCAGCGCCACTTTCTTGATGTGTTGATCCAGGAGTTTGGCGGCGACGCCGAGAGATTTGATGTTCACGCCGTTCGCCGGGCGGCCCAGAACGATGGCGTAAAGCGTGTTTCCCTTGAGCGTGAAGCGGATGTCCGCAGCCGTGAGGGGTTTGCCTTTGCCTTCGTTGAAACCTTGCGCTTTCAACGCGGCGCCTTCAGTCGCCGGACCTTCGCCAAAAACTTTCCACGGCCGGGTGCTGAAGATCGCTTCCTTGTTAACGTCCATCCAATCGCCGATGCCCTGGACGATTTTCAATTCCTTCTCATCAATAGTCCCATCGCCGCGCACGGGAACGCTCAGGAGCAGATTGCCGTTCTTGCTCACGCAGTCGCACAACATCTGGATGACGGTTTTGGTGCTCTTGTAGCCGTTGCGTTGATACAGCGCGCGATCGTAGTGCCAGCCGCCGATGCAGGTGTCGGTCTGCCAGGGTTGCGGCTCAATTTCGTTGGCGGCGCCGCGCTCAATATCCCACGCCATGCACTGGCGTTGTTCCGGCGTGAGGACTTTTCCAAACAGCACACCGTCGTCGTTTTTGCCGTGCCACTTGAGGCTGCTGTTGTAAAAGTTCGCGGCGAGTTTCAATCCCACGTCGCTGACCGGCCACAACGGCAAGGCGGTGTCGTCGAAATAAATCAGGTCAGGATGGTATTTGTTCATCAGATCGACCGTGCGATTGTAAAATTTGTCGCAGTAAGCCTGGTCGGGAACGGAAGCGCCGTTGCCCCAATCCCACTGCCACGCCTTTGTAGCCACGCTGCGCGCATGGTTCTGAGCGTATAAATCCTGCGGGTCAAGGCCGTCCCACCACTTCCCTGCCCCATCGGCCTTGGTGAAATTGCCATCGAAATCCTGCGAAGGCTCGTACCACGTCCACGCGTGCGCGGCGTGAACACTGACGCCAAATTTCAACCCGTATTTTCGCGCCGCTTTGGCCCAGCCACCGATTAAATCTTTTTGCGGCCCGATCTTCACGGAATTCCACGGCTGATATTTGGAATTCCAGTTGTCGAAGTTGTCGTGATGATTGGCGAGCGCGAAAAAATATTGCGCGCCGGCGCGTTTGTAGAGCGCGATCAATTTATCCGGATCCCAATTCTCGGCTTTCCACTGGTGAATGACATCCTTGAAACCGAATTCCGCCGGCGAACCGTAGTGGTTCGTGTGAAAGCGATATTGGGCGCTATTGGTCAGATACATGTTGCGCGCATACCAATCGCCGTCCTCGGGTTCGCATTGCGCGCCCCAATGCGCCCAGATGCCGAATTTGGCGTCACGAAACCACTCCGGCACCTGGTATTGTTTGAGCGAATCCCACGTCGGCTGAAATTTTCCGGCCTGCATCGGCTCGGCGCTGGTATTGACGACCACGAAATTCGTGTCGGCGGCGAGCGCGCTGGCGGCCAAGGCAAAAGCGGAGCAAGCGAGAGTACATATTTTGCGAAAGGACGACGTTGTCATTGTTTTGAATTTATATTTTGGATTGCGCGAACGAAAGCAAACAATCCATGGTCGGGGCCACCCTTTGGTTTGATTCACTTTGATTTGGTGTGATTCAGTGTGCTTCACTTTGTTTTATTTTGTTTTTTTGGTGGTGAAAAATGCGAGATCACTTTGATCCGGCGACCAATTTTTTTGGAAAGTGAAGGGTTTTATCGCGGAGGGAAATGACGAAAGTGACGGAAAGGACACAAAGGACCCTTCCAGCAAGATGATTGTTTTGCCGGCAACGGAAGTTTGCCGGCGGAACCGTTCGTTTGTGACCGTTTTCATTTACCCTTTTTACCCTCCCTTCACGTCTGTTGTAACATACGTGTCAAATGCGGGTTTGGTCAGAGAGCACTCGCAGCCGTCTGACTGCGAGTGCCGTCGACGTTCAGCGGCCAGACGTTGGAAGTATTGAGCGATCGTTGATCCTGGCACCGGGACGATGCCGGAACTCGCAGGTGAGGACGCCTGCGCTACATGGGAAATTAAATGCGGGAGCCCTGCCGCCTCGGCAAACGCAAGAAAACACCGGATTTCTGAAATAAGTCATAACAATTTACTTATTAGGACGTTAACATCAATTCGACGCTGGCCTCTAGGGGTGTTTACATAAGCCGAATGTCGTAAATACGCCGGGGGAATCATCAGATAGAATCTTGTCACTCAACAACAACCGGCGGCAGTGGCGCAACCTCACGTTTCCCATTTGCCGACAACGTCAAAAAGCAAAGCTGAAATTAACTTGAGAGTTGGTCGAAGTTTCTCTGAACCACGAACTATGAATGTGATGATTGCGGATCGGACGGGTTCTCGTTGCAAACGAACAGGGAGAGATTGTGGTTTCACCCTGATTGAGCTTCTGGTGGTGATTGCGATCATCGCCATCCTGGCGGCCATGTTATTGCCCGCGCTGAGCAAGGCCAAAGTCCGGGCGCAGGGAATTTCCTGCCTCAACAACATGAAGCAGTTGCAAACAGCGAGCATCATTTACGCCGGCGACTTCAGTGATTTCATCCCCAAGAACAGCGCCTTGTATGATGCCGGCGACACGGGACCGGGCGGAGGCAATCCCAACTGGGTGGATGCCACGTTCGGTTGGAATGGCATGGCCGACAATCCTTACGGATGTTCGACCAACCCATTCTATTTGGGCACAGGCAAAGAAACGGCTTTTGGCGTGACGCTGGTGGGATCCATCGGACCGTACGTGAAAGCGCCCGGGGCGTACAAATGTCCGGCCGATCATTATGTGGACCCAACGTTCCACCAGGAGCGGGTTCGCTCCTGCTCCGCCAACATGCAGGTTGGTACGTCAAAAAATCTGCCGAATCTTTACGGTTACGACCCGGCCTCCAAGTCCTTCCAAAAGTATTCCGATTTTGGGGTGGGCCTGAGTTCCTCGGAGTGTTTTGAATACCTGGACGAAAACCCGGTGAGCTTGAATGACGGATGGTTTGATTACGACGTTACGGGTAACAGTATTAATGACCGGCCCGCGGTGAACCATGGAAACCTTTCGTCATTTTCGTACGCGGATGGCCGCGCGGAACTCCATAAATGGCAGGATAAATTCCAGCATTTGAACACCACCGGCTCGGGAGCCGATACGGTCTGGCTGGCGCAGCATGGGACGTACAAGAGATAGAGCTTTTGCCGGCCGCGCTGCGTTCGCATAAAAAACTGCCAGGTGAAACCTGGCAGTTTTTGTTTTCGGGAAATGTCTCCGGGATCTTAGCCGGAACAATGCAGTTGAAAAGAGGGGAGCACACGCCTCCGGCGTGTGGTTTGCGGCGTCTCGCCGCAAACTTCGTCTGACCATTTTTCCAAACGAAACGGTGGGCCTGGATGGTGGGTACGAGCCGACAGCGAGACGCCGTCGACAGCACGCGGGACGCGTGCGGTCCCCAAATCCAACTGCATCGATCCGGCTTAGTCAGTCCGGCTGCTTCGCATTGCCGTCCTGGCTCAGGTTGAGAACATTCAAGTAATCCACCCGTTTCACCCACTGGGCATGGCCGTCGCAAAAGTTCATGCAGGTGCCGGTGGCGCCATGATTGTCTTCCGGATCGGGCCAATTGTTATGCGTGCTGCCGAGACCTTCGCTGCCAGTGTCGTCGGCATCCAGGAACAGCAATATGCTTGCTGGGCCGGGTTTGACGCCGAAATTACCCGAATATTTTTGGATCGTTTTGGCGGTTACCGAGGTTTCCGTTTTTTTGATGGAGATCGAATCGCCACTCGCGTCCAGGCCGCCCATGGTGCCGAAGATTTCGTAGCTGGTGCCGAAGGTTTCGTGATTAACGGCGTTATCGAGGAGATCATAAACATAGGTTTGATTGGAAAACGGCACCTTTTGAGTGGTTGGTCTGATGGAATTATGTGTTCCCGGGCAAACATAACTTCCGAACGGTTTGATATAATCCGGATAGAGCCACGTGGCGTCATCATCCGAGCCGTCCCGATCGCTGGTTGGGGTGGGTTTAAAACCTGTCAAATGCCATGGCGCCGTGGGCGCCGTATAGTTTCCCTTGTAATCCTGCGCATACAGCAAATCGCCCACGATGAGCTGTTTCAGGTTGTTGATGCAGCCAATTTTCTTCGCCTGCCATTTTGCCCGCGCCAAGGCCGGCAAAAGCATAGCCGCCAGAATCGCGATAATGGCGATGACGACCAGCAGTTCAATCAATGTGAATCCGCCTCGTGAACGCCCGTCCCGTTTTGAAGTTATCAGAGAATGAATATTCATGATCCGAAAAATGTTTGGTCTGGTTTGTTTCCCTGGGCAGGCGCGGGATATTCCACGCCTGCCCTTTGTTCGATGATTCCGTTATGGATAACTAATGCGGTAGTATCCCTGTCCCAGGAGTGGCGTGTTATCCATAAAGCTCGCGTTTCCGTTCGCGTCCACCGTGGCGGAGCCGACGTTGGACCACGGGCCATTCGGCGAGGGCGCGCGCAGGACGGAGTAGACTGTGTTGGGCGTGCCGCGGAAGGGAACGTTGATGTGGTCCACGGCCATTGAAACGGTATGGACGGTCGCGGCGCCAATCGTGTTGCCCGCCGTATAGAAAACCCGCAAGCGCGGACGTTCCCGATTGGGTTCATCCGGGTAAACGAAGTTGACCCATTCGGAGGAACGGAATCCCCACCCGTTGCTGCCGCCCGGCCAGGGCAGAAGGGCCCAGCCATAATTCGTCCGTGTGCCGCTGACCCACGCCTGAACGTCAGCCGTCACATCATACGTGTTGATGGTACCCTGCACATCGGGATCCAACCCGGCATTGCCGGCCACGAAACTCGGTGTCGTCGCCGCCACGACGCCGTCCGGCTGAATTCCGTTCGGGCCGTAGGTGTTCCAGGTGGCCGTGGTGTCGGACCACGGTTGCAACATCGGGTAGAATTGACCGCCGTCGCCCATGTTATCAGGACCCACGCTGGGCAATTCCAGCACGGCCGCCTGAATGAAGGAACCGGGCGGAATCTGGTTCGAATCGGTGCCGACAAGATTGTCGAAGCGAAGCAGAGATTCAGTCATGTTTGTATTTCCGTCGGCCGCGTCAAAGTAATCGCTCCAGATTATGTTCTCGGTGCCGTAATTCACGTCCGGCGCGGCCTGGCGCAGGTTGGTGTCGAAGTTATTGGTGTAGCCGTCCACACCCTGGCGGAAACTGGTGATGGACGCTCCGCCGGGCACGAGCCAGAGCACGCGCAGGCGCGGACGCTCCAAAACATTGGGCACTTCCGAGGGGCTGAAGCCCGTGCCGTCCGTGCGCAGCGGCCAGCCAATGATCACCCAGCCAAAATTCGTCTCACCGTTAACCCACGCCTGCACGTCGGGCGTCACGCCCACGGAAACCATGCCCGTGCCGGTGGCGCCGCTGCCGTCTTCGACACCCAACTGCGATTCATAAACCGAACGCGCATGGATATCGTCGGGCACGATGCCGGTCCCGTTGACAATGTCTCCCATGGAGTCCCAGGTTGCGTTCGTGGCATCCCACGGCTCCAGCATGCGGAAGAATCGGCCGCCGTCGCCGGTGTTGTTGATTTGGAGGTACAATTCCGCGGAAACAATGATCGCGTTGCTGGGAACCTGCCAGGTGTTCGTTCCCACGAAATTGTCGAAGCGCAACAGCACTTGCGATTCATTCGGTGTGCCGGGATCCGGCCAGTCGATCAGCAAACCTTCAGTCGGAGCGGGCGTGCGGCCAGCCGGATACGCGGTGGCATGTCCCACCTGCGACAGCGCGATATCACCGACGCCGGTGTAGGTGCCGTAGCCGTAATCCCCGCCTTCCTGGTATTGCAGGAGGCGCAGCGAGCCGACGCGAATTGATTTCTGCGCCGTGGCGGTGGCGCCGAACCCATCATCCAGAGAAGCCAAGAATGAACGCGTGGCGAGCGAAGGATTATTCGTCGTGGTTCCAAACGTGACCGAGCGGATCAATTGCTGAACCGCCGGCAGCGTGGAGTTGTCGTTGAGCGTCACGACCAGGGGCGTCAGGTTGAGGCCGCCCGTGAAAGTTCCGATCGCGTTGCCTTCGTAAGTCACGGTGTTGCCATTCGTGTTAATCTGGCCCGTTCCATCACCCGTGCCGCGAATCATGAGGCGGTCGTCGGAAGTGCCATTCGTGGTGATGGAGAATGAAATCACACCATTGTTGTAGGTGGTCGCATCGGCGTCCACGACTTGCGCGACGCCATCGACAGCAATATCCGGCATGCCCACGCCGTAGATGCAATCTCCCGCGGGAAGACAGGATTGAGGTTTCGTTATCGAGCAGAACGGCCGCAAACGTTTTGCCGCCCGCAAAATTGGAATACAAAGGATCCGTTGTCGCCACCGTGTTGATGACGTTGAAGTCGATGGAGGGATTCGAGACGAAATTGTCCACGCCGGAAACCGTGACCACCTGGGGAATGTTCCAGTTCAGCGGTGTGAACGTCAGCGTAGCCGGGGAAACCATGCCGGCAGTCGTGTCGCTGGAAGTGACCTGGATCACGACGTTGGAATCCGGGATCGTGGAGAGCACGACCGAATAATTGATGCTCTGGCCTTCAATCACCGACAGCGGCGGCTTGGCCGTGTAAAGGATGTTCGGCACATCGGTGTCGATGTTGATCAGTGAGACATCCGCGGGATCCACTCCATTATAATTCGGGTCCGCGCTGACGGCGGGAGCGGTGATGATGGTATAAGGCTGGTCGCCATCGAGCCGGAAATCCTGGACGCCGCTCACGGTCGCGAGCTGCGGGACATTCCACTTCGCCGGGGTAAAGGTAAACGACGAAGGTGAAACGGTCCCTTCGGCAATGTTGCCTGACGCAAGGCCGATGGTGACGTCAGCCGTCGGTTGTTGATTGAGGAAGACCTCAAACACGGCATTGCTTCCCGACTCCGACGTCGCCAATCCGGAGGTCGGCGTCACGGTGATACCGGGCTGTTCATCGTCGACGTTGACGACCTGAACATCCGCGGGATCCAGTCCGTTGTAGTTCGTGTCATTGCTCTGGGCTGGCGCCAGAATAATGGTGTAATTCTGCGGACCATCGGCAATCGCATCATCCTGGCCGGTGATGGTGACCGTCTGCGGAATATTCCAATTGGTCGCATTGAACGTCAGCGAATTCGTGGAGACGATGCCTTCCGACGGGATTGCTGGAGGACACAGGGATCGTCACATCATCCGTCGGCGCGAGATCGAGCTGCACGCTGAAATTCGCGCTCAAACCGAACTCCGAAGTGACCAATTGGTTGGTGGGAGTGACCGTAAATCCGGCCGTGGCCGCCGGAATGTAAACGAAGGAGGCAACCGGCTCGTTGGTGCAGGATTCCAGCGGCGGGGGTAAGGTGCCCACGTCGCGCGACTCAATAATCCAGCCGTCGCCGTCGGGTTCATAGCTGACCACATTGTCAAAACCGATGCTGGTGGTCTTGATGCTATCCATCGAAACGATGAGCACGCCGGAGTTCGGTGAACCTCCGGGGATGGTCAAACGATAACGGCCAACCGCGAAATTGGTGATGGAAAAGGCGGGGCTGTTGCCGCTGTACGCCAGCGTGACGGCGTTGGTGCCGGTCGCATCCAACCCAAATCTGCCGGACACAACCAGCGTATTCGTCTTGGGAATGAAAACGAATGAGGTGGGATCCTGCTCCAGGGCCGTGCCGTTGCCGAAATTATCCTTCACGTACACTTCCCAGGTGCCGTCGGGATTGATGGTGGAAACGGAAAAGTTGCCTTCGTTTTTGGCGTGATTCACCAGCAGAATGCCCGAATTATTCGTGGAATAGACTCCGAACGAGCGCAGATCCAGTTGAGTTTCGCCCGCCTTGACTCCTTTGAAATTGTTAATCGTGAGCCCCGGTGAGCCCGTGAAAAGATTGTTCGTTACCGTCGAACTCCCATTCTGTCCCGCAGCGTTGCGAGTCCAGCCGCAGAGCTAGTTGGTAAAGCGAAAATAGGCGACGGCGCAATTGATGTTGAACTCCGCGCGGTCCGAGGTCAGGTCCTGGATCACGCACCAATAACCGCTCGCATTGCCATCCCACGCGGCCGCGGCATAATTTTTCTGCTCATCCGGCAACTCGCCGTTGTCGCGACCGTTCTGAGCGATCGCCACCATCGGAATTCCTCCCGCGAGGTCGTCAGTGGCGGATTCGCCGACCTGGATGTTGTAATCGCCGCGATTCGAACCCACGCGCACGCGCAGGTCATTGATCGAAAGCGTCGCCGTCACCGTCACCGAATCCGCGGTGTTGCCGGAATCGTTTTGCACGACGTTCAGGTTCGCCGCGGAAATATTATGCGGCGGGGCCTCCGAAGCGCGCGCGGCCCACAGGCAGCCGAAGGCGGTGATGATAGAACACAAATTTTTCCAGAGAGAGTTTCTCTTGAGACAGCGCCGGGTTACTGATTCTTCTGCAACTTTCATAGTCACTTTTTATAAACCAATTCGTTTTCCATTTCGGGTTTGGGAACAAACTCGCGGGAGGGAGGCCACGATAGCCCGCAAAGTTATATAAGGTTTTTACACCGGCTCGCTGGCAAAACAATCGAAGTTCCGGTGACGAAATTTTTACGAACGCGTGAAGCCACGCAGATGTCACACGTAAGACAAAAACGCGTGACATATGTCACGCGTTTGCACTCAGCGAAGGGAATATCTAAAAATATTTTGCGAAAATGAATTTCGCGCGCGCTTCAATCGTCATCGTCGTCGCGCGCAGCCTTGACCATCACGAAACCCGCCCGCACCGGCGCGGGCATGGCATGATTGGAGCCGCGCACCGAACGCCAGATCATCTCATTGAGCAGCAAATCGTCGGCTTGATCCTCCTTGGCGAAATTGAATTTGATTTTCGAGCCCCACGCCGCCACGTCGTTCGTCGCCTTCAAATCCACGTTGGGCGGCAGCATCTCGAACGGCCGCGTGTCGGGCTGGTTGGCGAAGGAATTGAACATCGGCGTCGCCGCCGCATCAAACTGCGTCATCGGCTTCATTCCCAAAATCAATTCCATCGTGCGCAGCATGCTGGAGGTGGAATACAGCGTGGAATCCACCACCTGCCGGCGCGTGTAAGGACTGATGACGAGCGCCACGGTGCGATGCGCGTCCACGTGATCCGGGCCGTTTTGCGCGTCGTCCTCGACCACAAAGATGGCGGTGCTGGGCCAGAATTTCGAGCGGCTCACGCCGTCCACCAACAGGCCCAATCCCTGATCGTTGTCGGCGAGATACGCCGTCGGCGTCCGTTGGCCAGCGGTCACGCCGTGCGTGTGGTCATTGGGCAGGCGAACGATTTGCAGTGCCGGCATGTCGCCTTCCTGCTCATAGCGTTTCAATTCCGCCAGAAAACGGCTCGCGCGATTGGTGTCCGAATAATTCAAATCAAAGCTGCGGTATTGCGGATCGAAATGACCTTGCAGTGATTTAACGCGCGTTGTAGGCGACCCGCCCGGCTTTTGGGAATTTTGCACAAACTCCCCGTAACTGCGATAACTCACACCGGCCGCTTTCGCGCTATCCCACAAATAACCGCTGGCAGGATACGCCATCGGAAAAACGCCCTCGCTCGGATACGGGAATTTTGTGTTCTTGTGCCCGTAATTGAGTGGCCAGGTTTTCTCCACATAATCCGAGGCGTACGCCGCCATCGACCATTCATGCCCATCGGCGCTGACTTCAGCCTCCACGTAAAAATTGTCCAGCAATACAAATTCGCTCGCGAGTTTGTGGTGATTCGGCGTGACGCTCTGAGGGAACAAACACAATTTCGCGTCGCCGTTTCCTTCTTTCATATCCCCGAACACCTGATCATACGTGCGATTTTCTTTGACGATGTAAATGCAATGTTTGATGGGGCTGCCATCGCCCGGGCGCAACGGCACTGGATTTCCGTCCGGCCGCGCGGCGTGCACGGCGGAATCCGCGCGCAGCGGCGTGCATTTCATCACTTGCGCGGTCCAATCCGCCATTTGCGCGGGCAATTGTTTCGTCTCCGGCAAATCGATGATGCTGAGCGTGCCGCGAAAAAGTTTGGCGATGTATTCGTCCCTCGACGCTTCGCGCGTGGGCTGAGGTCCGTTGGGATTCGCTTTGGCTTCAATGCCTTTGCCATTCGTGACCAATAAATGACGGCCATCCAAAGTCACGCGCACCGACGTGGGATACCAGCCGACGGGGATGAACCCCAGCGAGCGGCTCTTGCCGGGAGTTTCCACGTTAAAAACAGCGACGGCATTGATGTTTGCGTTCGCCACGAACAACAGCTTCTCGTCAGGTGACAGCGCGAGGCTGTTGGGAGTCGAGCCCGGCAACGCTTGCGGGAACAAAGCGGCCCAAATCGTTTCCTTCGTTTTGCCGGAACTGGTGTCAATCACCGTGACGGTGTTGTCATTGGCATTGGCGACGAACAGAAATTTTCCGTTGCGAGTCAGCATCATTTCGCAGGGATGCTGTCCCACGCGCCAACGATCAACCACCTTTTCGGTCTTGAGATCGACGACGTCCACCTGCTCGCCGCCCCAAAGGCTGACGTAGAGACGATTGCGCCGCGCATCGACGATGGAAGCATAGGGAAAAATGGCGGTCGGATTAGCAACGAGACTGGCCGCTTTGGCGCGCTTGGTGGCGGCGGCGGTATCCGGATCTTCATCCGCCGGCTCCGCGCTGTCCAGCACCGCGGTATTCGTCGTCAGCGCAATGGAGCGCACGGAATTGTCGGCCAAATCAACGCGCGAGATCGTGTCATTCCACAAATTCGCGGCGAAGAGAGTTTTGCCGGAAGGATCCACGGTGACACCGGCGGGAACGCCCTGCTCTTTCGGCGCGCGCAAACGAATGGCAGGCGCGGGTTTTAATTTCCCGTCAGCGAAATGAAAAGCAAACACGTCCTCGCCACTGGAGCCGCTGCAATACAGTTTTTTGCCATCGGGCGAAAACGTGATGCCGTAGAACGCCTCGGCAACCTTCGAGCGGCCCGCCACGGTTTTCGACTCAAGGTCGACCATAATGATTTCGTGCGCGCTGTAGCCGCAATGAAGCACGGCGGCATATTTGCCGCCCGGATGCAGCGCGATATTGACGGGAAAATCCCCGAGCTCCACCTGGCTGCCCGCCGGTTCCAGCGACCACATATTCGGCAACAGCATGGAGCCATCGGGCCGCGGTCCCGGCCAGACGGTATTATCCGCAGCCTTTAGTTTGGATTCAAAGGGCGCCAGAGCGATCGCTGTGACGGCCAGAGTGAAAAGGAATTTTTTGGGCAAAATGCAGTGTTTCATAAATCAACAATGAATCCAGCCAGCTTTTCCAAACCGGAAGTTTGATTCAAGGACAGAGGCGTGACGATTCGGTGAAATTACCGCGGCACAATCGCTGACATTCCTTACCGATCCAGCGCCAACCCAACCCCGCCAGTGCATCACTCAGTCATCAGGCTGCATGAAAGAGCCCCTAAATCAGCCGTTGCAACTCGACACTCCAGGGTGACTCATTTAAATTTCAGAATGGTTGAAAGGTTTTCTCGCAGCCATTTTGGCTCGACAGTGAACTGGTTCGGTGTAGAATATCAACTGCCCACATTTCCCTATCTCGTTTTTATTTGCAATCCCCCTGGAGTAAGCTGTGATTTGAAGCAAAAATTCCCTAAACTTCCCGTCTTTTGGATGCCGTTCGAACGCGAAAAGGTTGAATCCTGAAGCCGGCGCTATCACCATAAGTGACGATTCCCAAACCCAGCCGCGATGACTACCCTTTGGCCACAATGCTGAAATCAGCCATGAATGTTTTAAAGCAAAGCTTCCGCCGCGGCCTGTATGCGGCGCTGTTCTTTGCTCTGCTGCCCGCCTGCCAATCCGCCACGAGCACTGAAACGAATGTCGTCTCCGCCAAGACGAATCAGTTGATCATCACGGACGTCGGGGCGGTCGGGGATGGAACCACTTTGAACACGCCGCACATTCAATCCGCCATCGACCAACTGGCGGCCAAAGGCGGCGGAACGCTGGTTATTCCCAAAGGCGTGTTCCTGAGCGGCGCGATTTTTTTGAAGCCGGGCGTCAATGTGCGCCTCGACGAGGGCTCGGTGCTCCTCGGCTCGACCAACAAAAGTGATTATCCGAAAACCAAAACGCGCGTCGAAGGACATTTTGAGGAATGGCTTCCGGCGCTCATCAATGCCGATCATTGCGATCATCTGCGCATCATAGGATCGGGCACGCTCGACGGCAATGGCCGGGGATTTTACACGGCATTTTGGGCGGCGCGCCGGGCGAACCCGAGGGTGACCAATCTGGCCGTCGAACGCCCGCGGTTGGCATTGATTCAGAATTCGGAAGACGTGCAACTCAGCGGGGTCACGTTTAAAAATTCGGGCTTCTGGAATCTTCACCTGTATCGCTGCAAAAATACCCTCGTCGAAAAAGTGCGTTTCGAAGTGCCGGACGGCATCAAGTGCCCCAGCACCGACGGCACGGATATCGACAGTTGCCAATATATAACCATCCGCGGCTGCAGCTATCGCGTGGATGACGACTGCGTTTGCTTGAAAGGTTCCAAGGGGCCGTTCGCGACGGATGACAAGGACAGCCCGCCGGTCGAGCACATTCGCGTGGAGGATTGCACTTTCGAGCGCGGCGGCGGCGTGGTGACGCTCGGCAGCGAGGCGACGGTGGTGCGCGATGTGGTGGTGGAAAATTGCCGCGTCACCGGAGGCGTGAATGTCGCCGTCTTGAAATTGCGCCCCGACACGGCGCAGGATTACGAGGATATTCATTACCGTAACATCACCCTTTCCGGCACGAGCAGGTCCATCCTGAATGTCGCGCCGTGGCGGCAATTCTTCGATCTGAAAGGACAACCGCCGCCGAAATCGGTCGTCAAGAACGTGACGCTTTCGAACATCAAAGGCTCATTCGGTTCCTTCGGCCAGATTCAGGGCAATCCGGACCAGACCGAGATCAGCGACATCACGCTGGAAGACGTGGATGTGCATCTGGAAAACGACTCCTTTGACGCGAGTTGGATCAAGAACTTCACGGTTCACAACGTCACCGCGAATGGGAAACCGCTTTCACCGCACACCGCCCAGCAATGAGGCGCGCGCTCCATTCCGCTGTCGCGGTTTTGGCGTCCTGCTGCCTGTTCGCTAAATCGGTCGCGCTCGCGGCAAACGATTCGCCCGCCACCAACCAGGTCATACGACTGGATGGTCAAGGCGACGGAAAAATGTTTGAAGGCATCGGCGCGGTCGACGGCGGCGGGGCGACATCGGTTCTGCTCAAGGATTATCCCGAGCCGCAGCGCACCCAGATTCTCGATTTGGTTTTCAAACCGAAGTTCGGGGCTTCCATCAGCGCGTTGCTGGTGGAAATCCCCGGCGACGGGAATTCGACCCAGGGCTCGATGGCGAGCCACATGCACACGCGCGATGATCTGAATTATTCTCGCGGCCACATGTGGTGGTTGATTCAGGAAGCAAAGAAACGAAATTCAAAACTCTCGCTCGACGGCACCGCCTGGAGCGCGCCGGCGTGGGTCGGGAACGGAAATTTCTGGTCGCAGGACGCCGCGGATTACTACGTGAAATGGCTCCAGGGCCTGCGAACTGTTTACGGGCTGGAGTTCGATGCCATCGGTTGCCGCAATGAAAAAGGCGTCAGCTACAATTTTGCGAAAATGCTCCGCGCGACTCTGAATGCGAACGGTTTCGAAAAAGTAAAGGTTCACGCCTTCGATAATTGGCCGAGCAACAAACTCGATTTCGTGAAGGACATGAACACGGACGAGAAGTTGCGCGAGGCCATCAACATCATCAGCGCCCATACCATGAGCACGAAGGACGCCGGCAACCAGGGCGCTGCTTCCGCAAATGTTCAGGGAGCGGCGGCGAAAATGGGAAAGCCGATCTGGAACACAGAGGAACATATTTATTTGAAGGGCTTCAATTGCGCCATCAGCATTGTCCAGGCGTTTAACGACAATTACATACACAGCCGCGCCACGCGCATTGTGAACTGGTATGACATTGCGGCGCTTTATCCCGTTGAACCTTACTCGGAAGATCCGGCCATGCTGCTGGCTTATTGGCCGTGGAGCGGGCATTACAAAATCCGCGAGGCGCTTTGGGGTTACGCGCACTACGGGCAATTCACGGAAGCCGGCTGGCAGTATCTTAATAGTGGGTGCGGCGAATTGCCGGACGGCGGCAGTTTTGTGACGCTGAAATCTCCGGGCGATGATTACTCGGTGATCGTTGAGACCAAGGATGCAAAAACGCCGCAGCAACTTCGATTCGAAATCGGCGATGGACTGGCAACCAAATCTCTCTGCGTCTGGCACAGCGACGAGAAAGAGCAGTTTATTCGGGAAAAGGATATCCAGCCGAAGAACGGCGCCTTCGAAATCACCTTGGAACCCGGCTCCATTTATTCTCTTTCCTCCACCACCGGCCAACAGAAGGGTTCGTTTGAGAACGTTCCCGAGGCAAAACCGTTTCCGTTTCCCTACTACGAAACGTTCGACGAATATTCCACGCCCAGTGAATACGGTTATTTGCCGCGCTATACGGCGGACATCGCCGAGGCATTCGAAATTGCCGATCGTCCGGATAAACAAGGCAAGTGCCTGCGGCAGGTGGTGGCCGAGCGTCCCAATTCCTGGGCGCCCGAATATATGCCCTACACGATTCTCGGCGATGACGATTGGCAGGATTACGAAATCTCCGCGGATGTTTACTTGAATCCCGGCGACAGCGCGGGCGTGATGGGCCGGATCAACAACGTCGGCTACGGTTACCGTAGCACCCCGAAAGGTTATTTCGTCACGCTCAGCGACGATGGACAATGTCATCTGGTCGTCATTCGCGGTCTCAAACGAGATAGAAAATTGGAGGGCGACGCCGAACAGCAGGCGCTCATCAAGGCTGGGAAAGACGACAGCGAAGGCGGTGAAAAGGAACTTGGCAGCGTTCAACTCCAAAATATCAGCACGAATCAATGGCATAACCTGAAGCTTCGTTTTGCCGGCACGAACATCACGGCTTTGGTTGACGAGAAAGTTGTGTTGACCGCGACCGACCCACTTTATTCGCATGGCATGGCCGGATTGAGAGCGGGCAGCGGCAGAAAAAATCTCAGCACACCGTATTTCGACAATGTTCTGATCAAAGGACAAAACGACCCGATGCCCAAATCGGCCTCAGCCATCGCAGGCCAATCGCCTATATATCTATCCGCAGGCGCAAAACGCTGAGCATCGGATTCAATCGTTATCGCCATGTTATTTAAGCTTCAAAACATCGCGGTCATTGCGTGCGTAATTCTTTTTGCCACTCCTATGCACGCCGTCGAATCGATGGCTAAAGGGTCGATTTCGGTCAAAGATTTCGGCGCGGTTGGCGACGGCAAAACTGCCGACACCGCCGCGATTCAAAAAGCTTTGGATGCCGCAGCCAGCGCCGGCGGCGAAGTCCAGCTTCCTGCGGGACGTTATCTCAGCGGCAGTCTCGTCTTGAAATCTCACACAACTCTCCATCTGGAGACCAACGCCGTTCTTCTCGGCACCGCTGATCCGAAGGACTATCCCCTCATTCGCGCGCGTTGGGAGGGCATTGAAACCAATTGCCATCGCGCATTGATCTCGGCGGATCATGCCGAGGATATCGCGATAACCGGTTCGGGAACCATTGAGGGAAATGTCGCTGTGGGGCGCCTTCGCGATCCGCGTGGCCCGACGGTGATTGAAGCCATTGAATGCGGCAACCTGCGGGTCGAGGGATTGACTCTGAAGAGCACACGGATGTGGACGCTGCATCCTGTCTATAGCCACGACGTGCTCATCAAGGGAGTCACTTTCGAAACGAGCAATGCCAATTCGGACGGCATCGATCCCGATTCCTGCCAGCGGGTGACCATTGATGGCTGCACGTTCACAACGGGAGACGACAACATCGCCATCAAATCCGGCAAGGGCCAGGAAGGCGCGCGCATTGGGCGTCCCTGCGAAGACATTCTCATCACCAACTGCACCTTCATCAAGGGCTACACGTCCATCGCGTTCGGCAGCGAGTTGTCGGGAGGCATTCGCCGCGTGCGCATTTCGAATTGCACTTTCCAACAAGGCCGCGCCGCACTGCAGTTGAAATCGCGGGCGGGCCGCGGCGGTTATTTGGCAGAGGTCACCGCGGACCATCTTGTCGTTGGGCCAGAACCGCTGCTCGAGATTACCGGCAACTACACGTACAACGAAGACCCGCAAGGTATCCCGGGACAGAACGGGCTTACGCAATTCAGCAACATCGAAATTTCGGATGTGAAAATTGCTTCAAAGAATCTCCTGACCATCGATGGGCCCATCGGGAGAGCGGTCGATGGAGTTCGTATCAGCCAAGTGACCGGCACATGCAGCCGCGGTTCCGTCATTCAGAATGCAAAAAATGTGATTCTCAACGACATCAAACTTGAAGGAATTTCGGGCCCGCACTATTTCACAAACAATCTCGCGATGACCGACTTGAAAGATGCTGCTCCCGTGGAAAAATCCACAACTGAGAAGAATTAGCCTTCACGGACCTGGGCTATATGCAGAGGCAACGGCATTGAAATTCAAAATTCGTTGTCGGCACCCCCTCCAACGACCCCTCCAAGCACGTCCTAGCCAGCGGGTTTTCGAACTGTTATAACGCTGCTCACGGCCATGAAATTCCAAAAATATTCTGCTCACACCCTAAAACTGCGATCCGCCCTTTTCACCACCGCTCTGTGCGCCGCATTCTGCGCCGGCGCGGCGACGGTTGAAATTCAGGCGGACAAACCGGGCGCAAAAATCAATCCCGCGATGTGGGGAATTTTTTTTGAGGACATCAACTTCGGCGCGGATGGCGGCTTGTACGCCGAAATGGTCAAGAATCGCGGCTTCGAATTTCCCGATCCCATGATGGGCTGGTCCAAGCTCAGTCCCAGCAAAGCGCGCGGCTCGCTCGCCATTCGCGACGAGAATCCTTTCAACGCCGCGAACCCGCACTACCTCCACATGGAGTCCGAGGGCAAGGATTTGTTCGGCATCGCGAATGAAGGGTTTCGCGGCATGGGCGTGCGCAAGGGCGAGGCTTATAATTTTGCCGCCGAAATCCGAAATGTCTCCGATGCACCCGGCTTGCGCATCGAATTGTATTCCCACGACGGCTCCCTGCTGGATTCGGTGAAACTCGGAAAATTCTCAGGCGACTGGAAAAAATACACCGCCGTCCTGCATCCGAACGACACGGACGCGGCGGCTAAATTATACGTGCTCGTGGACGGCAAAGGCGCGGTCGATCTGGATTTCATCTCGCTCTTTCCCGAAAACACGTGGAAGCATCGCCCCGGCGGTTTGCGCGCGGACATGGTGCAGGCGCTCGCGGATTTGCATCCTGGCTTCCTGCGCTTCCCCGGCGGCTGCATCGTCGAAGGCAGCGAACTGGACAAGCGTTACCAATGGAAAAAAACCATCGGCCCGGTGGAAGAACGCAAGCTGCTGATCAATCGCTGGAATTATGAATTCCTGCATCGCCCGACGCCGGATTATTTTCAATCGTTCGGCCTCGGCTTCTACGAGTTTTTCCAGATGTGCGAGGACATCGGCGCACAGCCGCTGCCGATTTTGAATTGCGGCATGGCCTGCCAGTTCAACTCCGGCGAACTTTGTCCACTCGACGACATCGACACCTACATCCAGGACGCGCTCGACTTGATTGAATTCGCCAACGGCCCGGTCAGCAGCGAATGGGGCGCCAAGCGCGCCGCGCTCGGGCATCCGGAGCCGTTCAACTTAAAGATGATGGGCATCGGCAACGAAAACTGGCTGCAGCCCTACATTGATCGCTACACAAAATTTCACCAGGTGCTGAAGGAAAAGCATCCGGAAATTCAACTCATTTCCAGCGCCGGGCCGTCCCCGGCGGATGACCGTTTCAAATTTGCGTGGGAAAAGTTGCGCGCGTTGCACGCGGACATCATCGACGAGCATTGCTACGACAAACCCGCCTGGTTCCTCGAGAACACTCATCGCTACGATAATTACGATCGCAACGGCCCGAAAGTTTTCATGGGCGAATACGCCGCGCAAAGCGACAAGGTCGTCAGCGTGAAAAATCGCAACACGCTCGAATGCGCCATCGCCGAAGCCGCCTACCTGACCGGTCTCGAACGCAACGCCGACGTCGTGCGCATGGCCAGTTACGCGCCGCTCTTCGCCAACACCGAAGCCTGGCAGTGGACGCCGAATCTGATTTGGGTCGACAGCCTCGCCGTTTGCCGCACGCCGAATTATTACGTGCAGCAACTCTTCAGTTGCAACCGCGGCGATGAAGTTTTGCCCGTGACCGTCGATTCGCAACCATCCCCCGGCGCGAGTGGGAAATTGTTCGTCTGCTCCGCGCACGACGATGCGGCAGGCGAAGTGATCGTCAAACTCGTGAACGCCGCCGCCACGCCGATCGATTGCGACGTCAAGCTGAACGGAGCCACCGTGGACGGCCATTCGGCGCGCGCGACTGTTTTGGGCGGCGCGGACAAAAACTCCGTCAACTCCTTCCTGAATCCGGACAACATCGAGCCCGTCGAGCAAACGGTTCCCGCTTCGTCGAGCACGATTCACCAGTCGCTGCCGGCATCTTCGATGACTGTGTTACGAATCAAGGTAAGATAGTTTGCGGCCAGGAAGCTGCGTGCGCTGAAGCCGAAGCGCGTAACAAATGCCATGGGCGGTAGCACGTGTCACTCCGTGCGCGCGGTGAAGTGTATAATTGCTACGTTGGTTGCATCTCGACTTCGGCGCGCACGGAGTGACGCGCCCTACCAGCCACAGCCAAGTCGACATTTCGATACAAGCGCTAAACGCTGTGGCCTTAAATGGCCACATGCCCCGGATTGCGTGGTTGAGTATCATCAAACACAGCCATTATCATTGTGAACAGCCAAACACGGTTTCACGTCAGCCAAAACGAAACCCGCTTCGGCAGGAATAATTTTTGTCGAGGGAAGCTTAGACCGCTATGACACGTCGCGATTTTATTCGGAACACAACCCTGGCCGCCTCGACGCTCGCGCTGGCGCCTTCCCTCGCCTTGGCGGAAGCCACGGAATTTGCCGTGGTGCGCGTGCCGGAAGCGAAGCGAAGGTTTAAAAGTCCCGCCGTGGAAAAAACAATCGCAAAGGTTCAAGCTTCGATCGGAAACAAGGAACTCGCGTGGATGTTCGGCAATTGTTTTCCGAACACGCTGGATACTACCGTCGACTTCGAGATGATCAACGGCCGGCCGGATACGTATGTGATCACCGGGGATATCGACGCGATGTGGTTGCGCGACAGTTCCGCGCAAGTGTGGCCTTACTTGCCACTGATGAAGGATGACCCGCAACTTCAGCAATTAATCGCGGGGACCATCAACCGGCAGACGCGGTGCGTGCTGTTGGATCCCTACGCGAACGCCTTTTACAAGGATCCCAACAAGGTGAGCGAGTGGAAAAGCGATTTGACGGATATGAAACCCGGCGTCCACGAACGCAAATGGGAAGTTGATTCACTCTGTTACACGATCCGGCTGGCGCACGGTTATTGGAAAGCCTCCGGCGATGCCGCTCCCTTTGATGCCGCCTGGCGCGAGGCGATTTCAACCATCGTGCGGACCTTCCGCGAACAGCAGCGCAAGGACGGCAAAGGCCCTTACCATTTCATGCGGCGGACGGAAGTTCAGTCGGACACCGTCGCAGGAAAAGGCTATGGCAACCCGGCCAAACCAGTGGGGCTGATTTGTTCCATGTTTCGTCCCAGCGATGACGCGACGGTATTTCCGTATCTCGTGCCGGCCAATTTTTTTGCCGTCGTCAGCTTGCGGCAAGCGGCTGAAATGCTGGAAAAAATTCACCAGGATACAACTTTCGCGGGTGAATGCCGCACATTGGCTGCCGAGGTTGAACACGCTTTGCAACAATACGCGATCGTTCGGCACGCGAAATTCGGCGCGGTGTTTCCTTACGAGGTGGATGCTTACGGCAATTATTACTGCATCGACGATGGCAATGTGCCGAGCCTGCTTTCCCTGCCCTATCTCGGCGCGGTGAAGTCGTCCGATAAAACGTATCAAAACACGCGGCGACTCATTTTATCGGATGCGAATCCATATTATTGCCAGGGCAAAGCCGCCAATGGTCCAGGCGGGCCGCACGTGGGCATGGATATGATTTGGCCGCTCGGTTTGATTGTGCAGGGTTTGACCAGCACGAATAATCAGGAGATTCGCGAGTGCCTGCTTATGTTGCAAAAGACGCACGCCGGCACTGGTTTCATGCACGAAGCGTTTAACAAGGACAATCCCGGCAAGTTTACGCGTGCATGGTTTGCGTGGGCCAATACTATCTTTGGTGAATTGGTTCTAAAAACCTTCAACGAACGACCTGACCTGCTGAATTGACAAAGCCGTTCTCACTTTTCAAAACCATGGCATCCCCCATCACCACGCAAACGACACCCACAAGCTCGGTGGCACCAGCCCAATCCTATCGCGGCCCCTTCGCGATCATGACCACCCTGTTTTTCATGTGGGGATTCATGACCGTGTTCAATGACATTCTCATCCCGCGCTTCAAAGACGCTTTCACGCTGAGTTATTTTCAAGCGATGCTCGTGCAATTCGCCTTCTTTGGCGCTTACTTCGTCGGGTCGGTGGCCTATTTCATCATCTCCGCCACCATGGGCGATCCCATCGCGAAAATCGGCTACAAGAACGGCGTGGTCATCGGGTTGCTGATTTCGGCGTTCGGCAGCGCGTTGTTTTGGCCCGCGGCCAATTTAACGTCCTACCCGATGTTCCTGAGCGCGCTATTCATCGTCGGTGTCGGCTTCGCCATGCTGCAAATCGCCGCCAATCCTTACATCACGATTCTTGGCCCCGAAAAAACCGCCTCCAGCCGCTTGAACCTGGCCCAAGGTTTCAACTCCATCGGCACCACCGTCGGCCCGCTCATCGGCGGTTATCTCATTTTCAGCTACTTCGCCAAGACCGGCGCGCACGGCGCGGAATCGGTGAAAGTGCCTTACCTCGCCTTCTGCATCATCTTCATGGTCCTCGCCGCGATCTTTTTCTTCATTCATTTGCCCCATGTCGGGGAAGGCAAAATAGAACCAGGCGCCGGCGCCTTGAAATATCCCCACGTCGTCCTCGGCGTGATCGGCATCTTCATGTATGTGGGCGGTGAAGTTTCCGTGGGCAGCGCCATCATCAATTTTCTGAAACAACCGTCCGTCGCCGGCATGACGGAATTGGAGGCCAGCAAATACGTGGCGATTTATTGGGGCGGCTTGATGATCGGCCGGTTCATGGGCGCAGTGCAATTGAGCGAAATGAAAAAGGCCCGGAAACAAATCCTGTTGCTCGTGATTCCTTTGGTGGCCTATTTATTTTTGTGGCTCGCCAAAAGCGCGCCCTTGGACGCGATCCAAAACGGCACGGGCGGTTCCATCCTGACGCTCTGGAAGGATGAGTTTGTGAAGAATTGGGTCGTGTTTCGTTATTATCTGCCGTTCGTCGGCCTGTGCTGGCTGTTGTTTCAATTCGGCAAAGGAATGGCTGGCCGCACGCTGGCGATTTTCTCGGGCACCGTGGTGGCGCTTCTGCTGGCCGCCATTCTCATCGGTGGCCCCATCGCCATGTGGTGTGTGGTGGCCGTGGGATTGTTCACTTCGATCGGGTGGTCGAACACGTTCTCGCTCGCGCTGGAAGGGACCGGCGTCTACAAAAGCCAGGTGTCGTCGCTGCTCGTCATGGCGATTCTGGGCGGAGCGATTCTGCCGCCGATACTCGGAAAAGTGGCCGACGTCGTGAACATGCAGGTCGCTTTTATCGTGCCCTTGATTGCCTATTCCTATGTGGCTTTCTATGGATTGAAGGGCCACAACATCGGACGCGATCGGCAATTGACGTGAACAATGCGCAGCCAGCCGTTATTTCACATTTCCTGCGGCGCGATTGCCGATATACTGGGGTTGTGACTGTGGCCGGCACGAGTTGTATTCGCGGAAATTTTCTGCTCACGCTCATGGCGTGCCTGGTTTGTTTGACCGGTTTCCCGGCGCGTTCCGCGTCCGCCCCGCTGCCCGATTTTGTGTTCCGCTCCTGGAATAAACAACAAGGCTTGCCGGACGATTCAGTAACCGCCGTCCTCCAAACTCGCGATGGCTACCTGTGGGTAGGCACGTCGGCGGGTTTGGCGAGATTCGACGGCTTGAAGTTTACGGTGATGTCTCCGCAGGATTGGAAATCCAACGCGCCGATTTGTGTCACCGCGCTTTGTGAAGATTCCAAGGACCGATTGTGGATTGGCACGCAGGACAGCGGGCTGCTCTGCTTCGAAAATGGGGTCGTGAATTCACGTTCCAACCTCGACGGACTGCTGGCGAAAACCATCAACAGCATCGCGGAAGACACCAATGGCACGCTCTGGCTCGGAACGCCTTCCGGGCTCGAAAGACTCGACGGCTCCGCATTCACGCACTTCACCGCGCAGAATGGATTGCCGAACGATTTCGTCTCCAACGTCCACGTGGCCCGCTCCGGCACTGTTTGGATTACGACCCGCGGCGGAATGTGCCAGTTCAAAAACGGGCGACTCGAACCGGTGCCGTTCGAAACTGACAACCCCGGCCGCAACCCGGAATCCCTGGGCGTGTATGAGGATCGTCGCGGAAAACTGTGGGCCTTCGGCGACACCTACCTGGTGAATCTCACCGACGGCCAGCACCTGAACCATTTTGGGACCGGCGATGCCGCCTCCACCCGCATCTGGAGTTTGTGCGAAGGCAGCAAGGGTGAACTGTGGATCGGCACCAGCGGCAAGGGCCTCTATTGTTTCGCCGGAGAAACCTTTGTCGCGCCCACCTTGTACAATGGCGAACTGACCAGTGACGTCCGCGCCATCTGCGAAGATCGCCAGGGAAATTTGTGGCTCGGGACGCATAACGACGGCCTGGTGCGATTGCAGCCGAGAAATATTCGCGTGCTCAACACCGCATCCGGATTGCCCAATCGTTCGGCGGTTTGTCTGGCGTTCAATCCGCAGGGGCACGCATGGATTGGATTCGACCGCGCGGGCCTGTACGAAGGCTCCGCAGGCACGTTCGCGCATGTCCCCAATGACATGTTTCCGACCTTGCAAAATCTTGTGTCCACCGTGTGCGTCACTTCAAATTCCACGCTCTGGGCAGGCACTCCCGGAGCCGGGCTCTATTGCATCGAAAACCAAAAATGCCTGCGGCTCGGAACGATGAACGGGCTTTCGGATAACAGCATTCTCGCGCTGGCGGTGGATTCGGAAAATGCCGTGTGGGCCGGTACGTCCGCCCGGTTGCATCGCATCGTCAATGGCGCGATCACCGGCTTTGGCCCGGCGGACGGATTGCCGGACCAGCCGGTGACCGCGATTTTGCCGGCGCGCAATGGCGGAGTCTGGCTGGGTTTCAACAACGGCGCTTTGTTTCGGGAGAATCGCGGGCAATTCCGCCGCGTGTCCGCCCCTTCCGTTGCCGCGAACAAAGTCATTCGTGCCCTCTGCGAGGATGCCAACGGTCGCATTTGGATCGGCACCGATGGCGGCCACCTCGAGTGCATCACGGACAATCAGGTCGTGGGGTGGGATTTACCTTCCGGAACGCCCGACACCCGCATCCTCGGAATCATCACCAGCAACGACGGCGATTTATGGCTGGGCACAGACAGTTCGGTTTATTCCATCGCCCAAAGGGACGTCAACGCGTGGATCGCTGGACAAGGGCCACTGCACCAGCATCTGGTTTACCGGTCAGACTCCGTGCCTAGCGCCGCGCCCACCCAGGGCTGGCCGCGGGCCTTGAATTCTCCCAACGGCACGCTGTGGTTCGCCATGGATGGCGGGATCGTGGCCATCGATTTAAATAGTTCCGCGCCGGATCCCACACCACCGCCCGTTTTGATCGAGGATGTTCTCGCGAATGGCCAGCCCCTGCCAAACGGGCTTTTGAAAACATTCGCCGCGCCCACAAAAACACCCATGCGGCTCCCCTCGGACGTTCGCTCGCTGGATGTTCATTTCACCGCGTTGGATTTATCCGCACCCGAAAAAATCCGCTTTCGCCACCGCCTGGAAGCCTCGGACCAGGATTGGGTGGTGGACAGCGCCTTGACGCGGGACGTCCATTACCCGCGATTGCCTTACGGCAATTACACCTTTCGCGTGCAGGCCGGGGATGCCGACCAAACCTGGTTCGGCAATACCGTGTCGTTTGCCTTCATCGTACCCACACCGCTCTGGAGAACGCCGTGGGCGCTGACGCTTTACGGCGTGGCGCTGCTGGCTTTGACCGGCGGCGCGGCGCGATTGGTTTCGGCGCGCCGGTTTCGCCGCAGGCTGGCGGTCATCGCCGCGCAACAAACCATGGAGCGGGAGCGCATGCGCATTGCACGCGACATGCATGACGAAATCGGCTCGAAACTGACAAAAATTTCCTTCATGACCGAGCGCGTCAAACGGGAGTTTCAAGGTCAGGAGAGTGTCGCGAAAAAATTGGATTCCATCGCCGGCACATCGCGCGATCTATTGCAGACGCTGGACGAAATCGTCTGGGCCGTGAATCCGCACAACGACACGCTGGAACATCTGGCCGCCTACCTGGGCCAGTATGCCACGGAATATTTGCAAAACACCTCGGTGGAATGCGAATTGCATATTCCGAGGGGGTTGCCTCATTACCCACTCTCCGCCGAGGCGCGCCACAATTTGTTTCTCGCATTTGAGGAATCCTTGAACAACGCATTGAAGCACGGTCGCGCGACTCGTGTGCGGGTGGACATGCAACTCGAGCCTTCGCGTTTCGATATCATCATCCAGGACAACGGCCAGGGATTCAGTGTGGAAGCGGAACCGTCCGCCAACGCGAACGGATCCGTTTCCCGGACCGGCGGCAACGGCCTGCCCAACATGCGCCAGAGGTTGGAACTTCTCGGCGGACAGTGCACCGTTCAAAGCCGTCCGGGGCATGGGACGACAGTGATTTTGAGCATACCATTAACGGCCGACCCTTCGGTCCTAGCAAACGGCAACAAAAAATGAACAAGCCAATTCGAGTCTCCATTGTCGACGACGAGGCGGATTTGCGCGAGAACATCGCCGGATACGTGGACGCCGCCAAAGGCTTCCAGTGCATCAGCGTCCATAGCAGCGCCGAGGAAGCGATCGCCCAATTGCCCAAGGAAAAACCCGACGTCGTCCTGATGGACATCAACCTCGGTGGGATGAGCGGGATTGAGTGCGTTCGCCAGTTGAAGCCGCAGATGCGCGACACCCAGATGGTCATGCTCACCGTTTTTGAAGACACCGAAAAAATATTCAGCGCGTTGTCTGCCGGCGCGAGCGGTTACCTGTTGAAACGCCTCGCTCCCGAGAAATTGCTCGAAGCCATCCGTGAAGTTCACGAAGGCGGCTCCCCGATGTCCGCGCCCATCGCGCGCAAAGTCGTGCAGTCGTTGCAATCGCATCGTCCCGCGTCGATGACACCGTGGAATTATCTCCTCGCGAACGGGAAGTGCTGGACGGTCTGGCCGAGGGCCAGGCCTACAAACAGATTGCGGATAAACTGAACGTCAGCATCCACACGGTGCGCAATTACATCCGCCGCATTTACGAAAAACTCCATGTGCGCTCGTCTGCCGAGGCGGTCGCCAAATACCTGCGCCATTGAAACTCGCCGCCGCACTTACCATCGCGTTGTTTGCCACGGCTTGTTTGGCATCGGAACCGGTTGAGTCAGGGCCCTGGCACGCGGCGACCGGGCCGTTGATGACTCGCTGGGCCGCCGACGTGAATCCAACCAACGCGCACCCGGAATACCCGCGCCCGCAAATGGTCCGCCCGGACTGGCTCAACTTGAACGGCCTCTGGAACTACGCCATCACCGCGCCCAACGTGCCCGACGTTTCAGCTTACGACGGAATCATTCTGGTTCCGTTTCCCGTTGAATCGGCGCTGTCGGGTGTCATGCGGCAACTGGATGAAAACCGGATGCTTTGGTATCGAACGCAAATTCACCGTGCCGCCGGAATGGAGAGGCAAACGCGTGCGGCTGCATTTCGGAGCGGTCGACTGGCAGACGCGCGTGATCGTGAATGGCCGGGAAGTCGGACGGCATCGCGGCGGCTACGATGATTTCAGCTTTGATATCACGGATCGTTGAAGTGGACCGGCAATGAAGAAATTGCTGTCGCTGTCACCGATCCCACGGAAGGCGATCAACCGCGCGGCAAACAATCCCGCAAGCCGGAAGGCATTTTCTACACGCCCACTTCGGGCATCTGGCAAACGGTGTGGCTCGAACCGGTTCCGAAAATCTGCATCGACGGGCTGGAAATGGTTCCCGACGTGGATGGGCAGACGTTGCGGCTCAATGTGGCGGCCAACAGCCTTGCGCGCTCGCTCAAGGTCGAAGCCGTCGCGCTCGTCAATGGACACGAAGTGAGCCGTGCCGTCGGGGCGCCGAATTCGGAAATCACTCTGCCGCTCCACTCGCCGCATCTGTGGACGCCCGATGATCCGTTTCTTTACGACCTGCGCGTGACGCTGCTCGATGGCGACCGCGCCGTGGATACCGTCACGAGCTATTTCGGAATGCGAAAGATCGCGTTGCGCAAAGACAACGGCGGCATCACGCGCATGGCACTGAACGACCAGTTCGTCTTTCAGATCGGCACCCTCGACCAGGGTTTCTGGCCGGACGGCATTTACACCGCGCCGACGGACGAAGCGCTGCGTTCCGATATCGAATTCCTGAAAAAAGCCGGCTTTAACCTCGCCAGAAAGCACGTCAAGGTGGAACCGGACCGTTGGTATTACTGGTGCGACAAACTGGGGTTGCTCGTCTGGCAGGACATGCCGAGCGGCAACAACACCACGCCCGAAGGCCGCACGCAATTTGAAGTTGAATTGCAACGAATGGTCGAGGGTCGCCGGAATCATCCTTCCATCATCATGTGGGTACTCTTCAATGAAGGCTGGGGCCAATACGATACCGAACGGCTGGCGGGCTGGCTGAAGTCCCTGGATAATTCGCGCCTGGTGGACAACGCCAGCGGTTGGACGGACAAGCACGCGGGCGACGTCATCGATATCCACAGTTATCCCGGCCCGGAAGCGCCCTCGCGCGAAGCGGAGCGCGCGGCGGTGGTCGGCGAATTTGGCGGACTCGGACTCGGCTTGCCCGGCCACATGTGGTCCACGAATTTTTGGGGCTATCTGCGGATGACGAACGCGCAGACATTGGCCGAGCGCACCGTCAATTTGTTGCAACAGGTGCAAATTTTGCGCGAGTCATTCGGACTCAGCGCCGCCATTTACACCCAAACCGCCGACGTCGAAACCGAATGCAACGGCTTGCTCACTTATGATCGCGCGATTGCGAAACTGGATCCCGCGAACGCCGCCATTGCCAATTGGAACAGCCGTGAAAGAAAGTTGCGCGCGATCGCCCCGAACGCTCTTTATGCCCACGTCACCTGGAAATACACCGTCGATCAGCCGGGGAACGATTGGATGAAACCTGACTTTGACGATTCGAAATGGCAGTCCGGTGTCGGCGGCTTCGGCGCGAACGGAACACCGGGCAGCGTGATCAACACCGCATGGGAAACGAACGATATCTGGCTGCGGAGAGAATTTATACTCGACACGCCGGATTTGCGGGGCGCGCGAATACAATTTCACCACGACGAAGACGCGGAGGTTTATCTGAACGGAATGCTCGCCGTCCATGCGCCCGGATTCCTCACGAGTTACGAAGAAGTGGCTCCCGATCCCGCAGCGCTCGCGACGCTAAAAACGGGGACGAATACGATTGCGGTGCATTGCCACCAAACCAAGGGCGGTCAATACATCGACGTCGGAATCATCGCTCCCGATTTTGCGAACACCGCCCACGAAGCGAAATAAACTTCCCCTCGAATCACTTTGCGTTGGTTCCTGCTGAAATCTGCAGCAACGCAGACGGAGGCCGGCTCTCGGGCTTCACCGCCCATTTTTCATTCGGCGCCGAATCCATGCGGAGTTTTAATTCACCCCCGCGAATGATTTCGTCATGTGAGAGAAACACTTTGTCGAACGATTGCCCGTTCAATTCGCCGCTCTGGATATACGGTTTTTGCGGACCGTTGCTGTTGGCCGTGACCGTGAATTTCTTCCCGTCTTTCAATGTCAAAGTCACCTTGTCAAAGAGCGGGCTGCCAAGCAGGTAGTTTGGATCGCCGGGGCAAACCGGATAAAAGCCGATCGCGCTAAAAACATACCAGGCCGAGGTTTGCCCGGTGTCTTCGTCGCCACAGAAACCATCCGGCGTGGCCTGATACAACAAGCTCATCACCTGGCGAGCCCGTGACTGGGCCTTCCACGGTTGGCCGGCATAATCGTAAAGGTAAATCATGTGATGAATCGGTTCGTTGCCGTGAGCATATTGGCCCAGGTTGATCGCGGCCATTTCGGTCATCTCATGAATCGGCCCACCATAAGTGCCCGGCCGAAATGTATTCGGCGAGGTGAACACCGCGTCCAGTTTATCCGCAAAAGCCTTTTCACCACCCATGAGTTTCACCAACCCGGGCATATCCTGCATGGCGCTCCACGTCCAATGCCACGAGCAACCTTCCGTGAACGGCCCACCCCACTCGTCCGGATAAAACGGCTGGTTCCAAACGCCGTTGGTGTCCTTCCCGCGAATGAACCCAACGCTGGTGTCGAACAAATTGGTGTAGTTCATCGCGTGTTGCGCGAAAACTTGGGCCTCGGCATTCTGCCCAATGGCGCTGGCCAGTTTGGCGGCGCAGAAATCATCGTAAGCATATTCGACGGTTTTGGCGCCCGCCTCCCTGATTCCCGGATACGGCGCGTAGCCGAGCCGATTATAAAGATTCGCACCATCGCGACCCACGGAACGAACCGGCCCCTGCCCATTGGCGTCATGCACCATCGCGGCCACTGCTTTTTGCGGATCAAAACTGCGGATGCCCTTGAACCAGCCATCGGTCAAAAGCGAAAACGCGTGATTGCCAATCATGCAATCGCGATGCCCCGGGCTCGACCATTCCGGAAGCCAGCCGCTTTGGTCATACGCATTCAGGAGTCCTTGCAGAATTTCCGCGCTCACCTCGGGAAATAACAAATTGTAGAGCGGATGCGCCGCGCGAAACGTGTCCCAGAATCCCGTGTCGGTATAAAGATAACCCTCGTGCACCTTGCCGTCATACGGGCTGAAATACACCGGCTTGCCCGCATTCATTTCGTAAAACTTGTGCGGAAACAAAATGGAGCGGTAGAACGTGCTATAAAACGTACGTTGCAGATCCATCGTGCCGCCTTCCACGCGAGCGCGGCCGAGCATTTCGTTCCAGCGTTCATCAGCGCGCTTTTTAATCGTGTCAAAATCCGCGTCGCCAATTTCCTGCTGCAGGTTTTGCATCGCCTGCTCGGGGCTTATGAATGAAGACGCCACTTTGCAATTCACCACAGTGCCAGAGCCTGATGCGAACTTCACATACGCTCCCACATGATTTCCCGTGAGTTGTTTCACATCCTTTTGCAGGGAACCGGGCGACCACACCCCGGACTCGGTGACGGGTTGATCAAAGACAATGACGAAATAGTTCGAAAAATTGTTCGGCACGCCGCCGTGGTTGTAGCGGGTTGTGCCCACGATTTTATTTTGCGAGGGAATGATCTCCACCGTCGATCCACCCGGGAAAGCGTCTAACACAACGAACGGATCTTTTGCATCCTCAAACGTAAAGCGAAAACGCGCGCAACGTTCCGTCGGCGTCACTTCCGCCGTCGCGTTCCACGTGTCCAGGTGAACTTTGTAGTAACCCGGTTGCGCAATCTCGTTCTCATGTTCAAAAACGGACGCGCGATCCTCTTCGTTCACTACCAATCGGCCCGAAACCGGCATCAGCGAAAATGTTCCGTAGTCCGCAATCCACGGGCTGGGCTGATGGGTCTCTCGAATGCCGCGAATCCGGTTTTGATTGTATTGGTAAAAAAACGAGTCCTTCTCCGGCTGAGTATAAGGCGCCCAGGTATTCATCGGGAACGGCAACGCGATGGCGGGATACTGATTGCCGTGTGAGAACGAACGCACGGAATCGGTGCCCATCAGCGGGTTCACCAGCGTCACGGGCTCAACGTTCGCGGCGAACGCGAGGCTGGCGCTGAAACTGCACAAAACACAAAGGGCTTTTAGAAGTTTCATGTTGGACCGGGTTTTCATGTTCAAAATTGAATCGACAAGGTTCGAGGCCGGGATTCGCTTGTGAATCGAACCCACAACAATTCGTCTTTCGCAGAATAATCAAAGTCACTGATCGTTTCTTTATCCAGCGTGATGGCGCGAGGCGGGCGGCTGCTTCTCAAAAGCACCACGACGGGCGTCTCCCCCACCCCTTCAACCGCCATGGAAATCATTTTTGATTCTTTTTTGATTACGAGCGATTTGCAGGCGGACTCCAAAACTTCCGGTCCATGAGCGCGGTCCGCATCCAGATCGCGGAGCATAAAATGACTGTTCGCATCCGAGCGAATCGACGTTTGCACCGCCAATTTGGAATCAAACAAATTGATGAAACGGCCCTTGAGAACTTTTGGTTCGCCCGGAACGGATTCGTCCAGTCCGGCAGCAATAACGTAAGGTCCGCGCCGGAGCGAAAGATAATTCGATTCGCGCCATTTCAATCCTGCGCTATCCGCGGCGTGACGCACGAGCGCAACCAATTCATCCGCCCCGCCTTTTTCCCGAGCGAAATGAACAGGGTTTTCGCGCATCCACATCACTGCACCTTTTCCAAAACGCCATTCCGCCGGTCTGGCTTCCAGCGTTGTTGGTTTTAAATCCAACTTGTTCGAAAAGATGTTCGCGCGGGTTGTGATAACTGACGCCGTTGGTGTTCCACCATTCGCGCACACTGTTGAAAGGATCCGAATCGTCATCGCAAAACAACCAGCACGCCACCCCGCTTCACCCATTCTGCCAACTGCGAATGCACGTCCGCGCTGAGCGGCTTCATTCCCTGATACGTCAGCAACAGCACCTTGAAACCGTCGAGGTAATGCGGAGACATCACATTTTCCAATTGCACCGGCGTCACGGGGATGCCGCGCTTGAACAACGGCATCGCCAGACCATAGAAATGGCTCATGTGCTCATCGCTCGGCTTCGGATCGCCGCGCTCAAACATCAGCGAGTCGCTCACCAGCACGCCGATGCCCCGCGTGCCGCTGTCCCATTCCACGCGCTCCTGTTTCATGTTATTGAGCGTGTTCATGACCGTTTGCAATTCGGTGGCGTACGCGCCGGAATCGCTTTTCGATCCTCCGGTTTCGCGGAACGAGGATACTTTCCATCGAAAAATGCGCTCGGGCCAGGGCGCGACTTCGAATTGCGATACCTCCGGTTGAAACAATGAGGCTACCAGCGTGCTTTCCCAATTGCGTTTGTAATCATCCCAATCGTGATTCGGATTATCCTCAATGGGATCGTTCAAATACCAAACGCCCCGCCCCGTCGCGCGAACCAGATTTTGCATTGCGCCATATTCCAGAAACGCCGTCTCAAACGTGCGTTCCTTCAGGACACCATTATATATATTTGGAGTCCGCGCCGTGCCGGTCCATACCTGCGCGATGTATCCATCACAGCCTTTCAACCGCGCCAGGCTCGATTCCGGGCTCACGATGCACCAATGCGAATAGTTCAGCAGGCTGTGCGTCGGAACGTAGCAACGCACATGGCGGTTACTGCGCGCGTTGAAATCCTGCACGTAATCAAAAACCTGCTGCAGTGCGCGGCGATACAAAAAATATTTCAATTTGGACGCGCGCCATTGCGCATCCACAGACGTGCGCACATCCTGCCACGGCTCTCCATAATAACTCTGCCACTCGCGCTTGAATCCCTCGCCGTAACTCGCGTTGACCCAAAATTCCGGCTCCTCCAGGTGAATCGCCTCCGCGCCGGCATCAAGCGCCCGCTGGACGCCGACACACAAAAACTTCCCGTAATTCGTGCTCGGGCACATGTAATAAACATCCCCGCCATGGCTGCTCTTGCGGCCGTCGCTGACGGTTTGCGCTTCGTCCTCATGATTGATTCCGTCAAAACGGCCATACAGGTAATCCTGGTATTCGCCCCAGGAAACTCCCGTCATGACCTGAATCCGATAGCCATGATCGCGCCAGGTTTGGATTCTGTCCGGCAGGCTGCGATCGATGCCATAAACCAGCGCCACATCGGAACGCAGGTCGCCTTTTTCGCTCCACGGCTTGCCCGTTTGAAAACACGTGCGCTCGAGAACCTGGTTGGGATCCGGCGGAAACGCCTGCGCAGCATCCTGGCTCCGCGCGCAAACAATCGAGCAGGCCAACACCGCCAATGTGCCTTTCAATTTCAACAACTTCATACTTTTCCTTGCAACTCTACGGAACCGCAGCCGTTGACGCGCTGGCAGTCAGGTTCGAAAAACTGGAAAGAGAGCGATTGCCATCGGTGCAGAAATCGCGAACGCCAATCATTCCTCCGGCGAACGCATTATCCCGCAAATCAATGGCCGGCAATTCCATGTTCGTCACAAAAATTCGAATGCGCGGACCGCTGGCTTCGACTTTCAAATGATAAAATTTATTCGGCGCGAATGACCGCGACACGTTCGTGATGGAACGCCAAGAATTGCTGGCGCAGCCGAATTCTATCTGCGATTCCTGGGCGTTGATCCCAACGAAATAGCCGCAATATGCATCCGACCCGATGTCCGGTTTGCTCACGCGGAAAATAAAACCGGCATTGCCGAGCGGGCCGACGGAAACATCGCCTTCATAGGTGAAATTAGTGAACGCCGTTTGCATCGCGAGCGCTTTCGCGCCATTCGCCGAGGCCGGCACCGTGCTCAACGCGCCGTCGCGAGCGAGCCAGTTGCCGCCAAAAACCGTCCAGCGTTCGCTCCAATGAGAATCGAACTTCTCCGCGAACACATTTGCCGCCTTGCGCTCGCCCAGCCAGGGAAACCAACTCACGCGCAGATGCTGCGACCCGAAAGGAACGAGCGTGATCTTCTCGACCGGATTGGTCGAACTCGTGGGACTCGCCGGCGGCTCGAACGCATGGGTGCCGCGCCAGCCATCCGTCCAATCGGAAATCAATCGCGCCCGGGCCGAAAGTTTTATGGGCGGGTGCGCCGGATCAAACGGATTAGTGGACGATTCAAATTTTTGAACCGTAAATGCGGATGATGGATTCGCGGGATTCAAATCCAAGGCGTAGGCCCACGGGGTCGTGGGATGGAGTTCAAACTCATCGAAGCCTTTGCCCAGTCGGTCCTTGGTGCGCACCGTCCACTTTTCGCCGATCGCCAAGGAATAAACGAGCGGACCGCGATCGATGGCAACAGCGTGACTGGGCCCAAAGCGTGTTTGAATCGTCATCGGAAGATTGATGGTGATGTTATCGCCATCCGCCCAGGTGCGTTGCACGCGAAAGAATGTTCCGGCGGAAGCGCCGGGCTGAAGCTGACCATTGACCGAAACCGTCGCGTCCTTGCACCACGCCGGAATTCGCAGAGCCAGCGGAAATTTCGCCGACTTCGCCAGAGAAATGCGCAGCCGAATTTGTTCCTCGAACGGATAAGTCGTTTCTTCGCTGATGGTCACCTGACCTCCGCCCGCGAGCGCGTTGACGACCGTGGGCCCATAAGCCATCGCCGCCAGTCCCCCATCGGCCGTGGCAGCCCACGAGTTTTGGACGAACTTGGGCCAGCCCATGTGGAAATTATATTGGCAGCACGGGTAACCGGAATCCGGTCCGGGCACCGTGCCGTTTTCGTAATCCTGGTTGAAGCCGTGGCCGCCATTCACCGCGATGACATTGTTGGCGAGAGTGTAGTATTGAATTCCCTTGATGTCGTTGGCGAGCCCGGCGGGCAATGCGTTGAACGAAACGGTTTCCAAGCGATCGCCGAGTGTTGCGTCGCCCGTGATGCGCATCGCGGTTTCCAGGCTCAGCATTTCCTCCACGATGGAACACAATTCCACGCCCTCCACGCTGGCATTTCCCGCGAGAAATTCCGTGCCGCTGTTGATGCCGCAAGACAACCCGTGCTCGTCCATTAAATGTTGAATGCTGAGAGAAAGAGAATCGATGTCAGACGTTTGGTGGGATACCTGATACCAAACGGCGGGAAATTTCAGGGCCTGCTCGACGTTCACATTATGTTTGGGATGAAAATCCGCGCCCGCCAGCATGAAGTTGTTGCTCGTGAAAATACCAGGCCAATCGTACGCCTGTCGCCGCAACAATTCGACGAGCGAAAGCAAATTGGTGTCGCCGTTGCGATTGTAAAGCCACAACGCGACGTCCATTTCGTCGCCGGCGCGGGCTTTGCCCCAATCCCGCAGCGGACGCGAGGGCAAATTCGTGCGCATGTAGCGAAAATAATTGCTCAGCACATTCGGCACGCGCGCATCGGCGGTGGCTTCGTAGTAATCCCGCAGCGCGTACGTCGCGACCATGCGCGGCCACCAATCATCATTGGAAGCCGGCCCGATGTATCCATCCGCGCGCTGATGCTCCAAAATCCAATCCATCCATTTCTGCGCTTTTTGTTTCAGGCCGGCATCGTCCAGGGTGTAAGCGAGCGCAATCAGCCCCTTGTAATAATAAGGACTGCGTTCCCAACTCTCGCCCGTTCCGCCCAGCCAGCCACTGTTGGTGCCGAGATCCTCGGAATAAATTGCCTCCGCGTTACCCGTGAGGCCGTCGCGCTGTAATTGGCATTGCGTCAGCAACCATCCCTGCGGTCGCACGCTGCCCAATGGCAGCGCCACAAACGGCGTCGCCAGCAAGGGAGCGTGATTCGTGACGATGGGTGTGGGCGGCAGTTCGCCACGGGCAATTGGCGCAAAAAAGTTCGCGCCCATCAGCAGCAGCGCCGCGACGGTGTTGCCGGCTAATCGCATGAGTTCAGTTGTTCTTGATGTCCACGAGGCCTGCGTCGACGTATTGGCCTCCGCCAGTTTGGCGACAGTGAATGGCGATCAAATTCCTGCCCGGCTTGAGGCTCGCCCGCGCATTTTCACTCAACGGAAACGCGTCATAGCTCGTGGTCCAACCGTCGCTTTTCATCGCCAGCACGCCATTGATATACACCTGCACATCATCATCGTGATGAACCCAGAGTTCCAAATTGCTCAAATTGTTGGACGGAATCTCCACTTCCCGGCGCATCCAAATGTCAGGGGTGTCCCACACGGTGCCGATGATGGCGCCCGGCGTCCCGTCGGTTCCAAAACCGCTCTTGCCAGTTCGCCAGGAAGAATCCACAAAACTGGCCCTGGCCCAACCGTCGGCCGGGGCAACGGTCGTGTAGTGCCACATCGCCGGCGATTCATCCGCCGCGGCCACCACTTCGTGAATGACGGGCGCTTTGGGAAGCGCCGCCCAATTCGACGCTTTGGTGCGATCGCGTCCCGCCCATTTTTTCCACACGGATTTATCATACAACAGTTCTGCAAAAACTCCGCCGACCACCGGGCGAGCCGTGAAGCCGACCTTCTTCGCATTTTTCGTCTCGTACCAATCCGTCATGGGAGAACGGTTCGCTGTTTCATTCAGAAAATTAAAAATCGGGTCCACCAGCGCTTCAAAATCGTCGCGATTCTGCGTGAGCGTGGCCGTCCACGTGATCCAATCCAACTTGGTATAGTCTTTGCGATTATCGAGTGGGAGGCCGTATTGGTTTTGGGCTTTTTTGTAATAATCCATCTCCTTGCGCGCCACATCGGCCGGAAAAAGATCCAAGCCCAGAATACCGTTCCAGATGAGATTATATTTCTGACTCCAGGTTCCGGGGCGGTCAAAAGCGAGACGGAAATGATCTCCGTCAGCGGCTTCTTTAACCCAACGTTCGGCAAACTCGTGCGCGAGCTTCGAATACTCCTGCGCCTCGGCCTGGTCGCCGTGCATTTCGCAAAGCTGCGCGAAAGCTCCCAGCGCGCAGATGGCTTTGGCGCTGAGATTCACATTGTGAGCGAGGTGGCCCGCGAAATCGTCGGTGCACAACTGATTTTCGGGATCGAATCCCTTGGCTTTCAAATATGCCGCCCACTTTTCCAACTGCGGCCAATACAGATTTGCAAACTCCGCGCTGCCTTCCATTTTTCCGACCGCCCCGAACAGGAGCAACAGGTTGCCGCTTTCTTCGACGGGCATCTGGTCGCGTTCGTTGCGCTCACCGCCGCCGTAAACCTGGCCGTTGGCCTGCGGATAGGTGCCGAGGTCATGCGGCGCAAAAGGAAACGTCCAGCGCGAGCTGGCGGCGTAATTCATGAAAGGCACAATGAACGACTTCGCCACCGACGGCCCGAACAGAAGAAATTGCGGTGACATCGGATAGAAAACATCGGAGGTGCCGATGCAGCCGTTGGAATGGTTCTCTTTGCAAAACTGCAATGGCTGGCCGTTGTCATCCGCCACAAATTTTCCCGCGGCGAAACATTGGCGATACGCCAGCGCGGCCAGCTTCGCGTATTTCTCGCCGCCAGCCTTGGTCAAATCCGCCATTAGCTCCGCGTCGAACGCTTCACAACGCTTTTTCAGCGATGCGTAATCTTTGACGGATGCTTTGAGCAAATCCGCAGCCTGCCAGCCATTGCGACGCCAGTAGGGCCGCAAATTCTTCCGCATATATTGAATCGAATAAAGATCGTCGTAGGCCAGCACGAGCCAGCGGGAAACGGGTTTCGCGCCGACGCTGCCAAATTGAAACGCGACGGCGGAAACCGGAGCATTGGATGCCGCGCACGGCGCTCCGGCAAACGGAATCACGCCGGCGAAATCGCCTTGAGCGGCAAATGCCGACCGCGCGGCCTCTCCTTGCGCCTGCAGCGCCTCGAGCTTTTGGTCGGCGTCCGCGGCAATATACAAGTAGCCCCAATTTATCCGGACGTCGTCCCCCTTCCTTGCCAGAATGGCTTGCTCCTCCGAGCCCACTTTCAACGCCGCCAGTCCGGAAATTTTTTCGGTCGTCCAAACCACTTTTTCATCCGGTGTGTTCACGGTGAGTTCGCTGCCGGCGTCGAAAGATGTCTCGACCTTGTGTTCTTTTCCGTCAGTGGCGCGGCATTCGTAAGTGAGATACGTCACCGGGCGCGAGAGCAAATCAATTGATTCCGGCAAATCCGCCGTCATGAACGTCAGCGTGAGTTGAACGCCGTCTCCGGCGAAGGTGTAAATCGTGCGCGTCGGGAGAACTTCCAGGCTCGCTTGCGGCAGCGCCGGCAGTGTTTCGGGATTCACGCCCATGACGCGATACGCTTTGCCATCAATGCGTATCAGGCTAGTGAGCCGTTGCGGCTTGCTGGTCCAATGAGTTGTGTTGGCATCGGTCAACTTATCGGCCGGCGACCAAATACTGAAATAGGGATCGCACGCAACAAGCGGCACCGCCGGTGGGCGCAATGTCGCAACGGTTTCGGAATGGGAAGTGAGAGGTGCAGCAAGAGTGGCGACCAGGAAAGCCACGCCCAACGCGAAGGCTTTAGAGCCCAATTCAAAATGAGAAAGGGGCGTGTTGCCTGAGATTTGGCGCTGCTGCAAGGCGCGAGGAAGGAGAATATCCTTTATGGATCTTCGACCGACGAGCAACGCAGCAGCAGCGGCAAAGATCAGGCAACCCGGAGGGCTGTTTGCTGGCGGACGCCTGGCAGCGTGGCTCCTCAGTCGGAGAGCCCTGCGGCTATCCTCTTTCGTCGCGCCTTGCCAGCCGTCCGCCAGCAAACAGCGCGCCCCTTTCTCATTTTGAATTGGGCTCTTAGTTTGTTTCAGCGAATCACTTTTTATCATTTGAGACTTTCAGACATTTGCCTTTCATAGCCATTGGGACGAAGCGGGTGCGTGAGATCGTCAGCACGCCGGGCGCCGCATTACGGATCAATTCCGGTTTCTGGAATCGCGGTCCAACTGACGTCCGTATCATGCGGATCGTTGTCGTTATTCCAACGCGCACGCCAATAGTCATTATCGGAGCTCACCACCAGCGCGCGGAGAGCACTTTCTGCGTGTCCATCGCAAAACATAAGATCGGTGTGATGATTGTGGCGATTCGAAGGATATTGTTGGCCGGCGTTGTTATCTCCGTTGTTGACGACTGGGTCAATGCTTCCATCGAAACTTCCATCCGGTTTGCTGTCGGCGAGCATGATCATATCAACCGGCCTTTTCACTTTGGTCTCTTTGATCAAGCGCGTGGGCGATTCGCTGGTGCCAATATTGACGTCGCCGCCCAGGCCGAGGTTAAGCCCCTGCGACAAACCCCAGTCATTATACCCGATGGAAAAACGGCTCGTCTGGCTGACACCGTTAAGGTCGTATCCGGTAGCCGGAGGAACGGCTTGCGCTCCCAGGGAATTATTTAATTTGGTATCCCACGACGAATTCGGATCCGCAGCCGGGCAATAAAAAACCGTGCGGCTATTGTTCATCTCGCTCGCCAGACGAATTGGATAAACATATGAATAATTGGCGCCAAAATTCCACAAACAACCGGGGTAACATTTGAATTCATCCACGTACATCACCGTGGCCAGCCCGATCTGCCGAAGATTGTTGATGCACGAAGTCTGTTTGGCTTTGGATTTCGCCCGCGCCAAAGCGGGCAATAACATCGCCGCGAGAATGGCGATAATGGCGATGACCACCAGGAGTTCAATCAACGTAAACGCCAGACGCTTCTTGGAACGAACTGATCCGGGAACAGGGGTTGAAATCATACGCCTCACACTCAGGACATTCAGGGGTTGGTGTGGATGTTCATTACGTTATAACCTTATGGCTTCCCGCACAAATGGTCATGTGGCATGAATTGGCCACAATATTTGCGCTGTGTCGCCTGGTCGATTTGGCGCGGCATCCTAAAAAAATGAGGGCGCCCGTGATGGGCGCCCTCGATTGAATAGCCACTTTGCCTTAAGGCTGGCGCAACAGGAAGAACCTGTTCGTGGAGCTTAGCGGAATCGCGTTGGAAGAATTGCCGGCATTATCAAAGGCGCCGGCAACGTTGGTGATCCACTGCGACAACGGCAGCGCTACATTCGTGGAACTCAGCAGTGTGTAACCAGTATTGGGCGTGCCGGTTCCCGTCACGATGAGATTTCCCGCCGAGACGGTGGGCTTATTCAGCTTCACTGTGCCGGTCGAGGTGATCGTCAATTGGCCAGTCGCGGGATCGAACGTGCCGCTTCCCGCCGGCAGAACGACCACCGACGTGAAGTTCCCGGCTCCCGGCGCCGCTGAATTGAACAACTTGAACACGTTGCCGGCAGCCAGACTGCCGGTCCCGACGTTGGTCACCACCAGCGTGCCGGCATACGTGACACCCGTCAGGCCGGAGACGAGGTCGTTGTTCATCGTCCCGCCATCATTGCTGATGCGGAAGAAGGCCGAGCTTCCATTCGAGAACGTCAGCGAGCTATTGACGCTCAACGTGGCCATTGTGGCGCCGCCCGGGGCGAGTTTCGCACCGGACGCAACATTCACCGGTCCGAGGATCGTGCCCGAACCTCCCAACGCACCGGCGCTCACGAGCGTGGCGCCCGTGTAAGTGTTCGCGCCATTGAGCCGCAGCGTGCCGTTCCCCAACTTGGTCAACCCGCCGCCGCCGCCCGCATCCAGCAAGGGCTGCGCAATGGCGATCGTGTTCGTATCACTATCAATCACCGCGCCGCCGCTCTGCACGTTGATGGCTTGCAGGTTGAACATGAAGTTCGCGCCGACCGGCTTGCGCGCGAGGAGACGGCCACCGTTGAAGTTGAAGACGCCGTTGTTCGTGCCGGTGGTCACGCTGCCCTGCACCAGGTTCACCGCCAGTGAACCGCCACTGAGATTCACCACCGCATTCGAGGGCACTCTCGGAGTTCCGTCGAAGAACGTCGCGAGCGTGATGCCGTTGCTGGAAATGACGGTCGCGTTGTTCGTGATGGTGAAGACGGCAGTGACGCCGTTGTCTTTGCCCACCCAGAGATTGTTTGCATTGATCTCCGCGTTGTCCTGGGCGATGGCCGTGCCCACCATGCCGACACCGACGTCGGTAACATTCAGGTCGACGCTGATCGACAACGTCGCGGAATCTTTCACCACGAGCGCAGCCACCGCCCCCGGCCCGTCACCCACGGAGAACCAGCCGTTGTTCACAATCATCTTCGCGGAATTCGCGATCGTCATCGAGGCGGTCGTCGTGTTCATGGCGAGCAGCACGCGATTTTGCGACGAGAACGTGGATGTGCCGCCGATGTTAATCGTCGCGCTTGAGCCCGTGCTCTCGGCAAGGTTCATGTCGCCGTGATCGACGAAGGTGGAAGCGCCGGTCACCGTCAGCGTTTGCGACGCGAGATTCCCGGAAATCCCGTTGTCATAACCGAGCGACACATTCCCGAAATTCGCGGTGGAGTTAAACAGCGTCAGCGACGACGCATTGCCGGTGGTGCCGTTGCCGCGGCCCAACCCGAGCCAGCTATCCACGTTCAGCGTGGTATTGCTTAACACCAACGACGCTCCGAAATCAGGCGTGCCACCCACCCACATTTCATTTTGCGTGTGATTCGTTTGCGCGCCGGCGGAACCGTCCAGCAACATCGTTCCGGCCACCACGCTGAGGCCGGGATTCGGGCCGGACGAAAACTCGTTATTGCCAATCGTCTTCAACCCAAACGTCGCCGGTCCAATCTTATGGAAGGCGCTGCCGGCGGACGCGACCACCTGGCCGCCCAGATTGAAATTACCCTCCGCATCGATCGCAGTATTCGCCGAGGCGATGGTGAAGCCGCGATTGGCCGTCACGGGCGCGCCCGCATATTCCAACGTCGTGCGCACCACGAGATTCGTGGGGCTGGCGGAGGAAGCGCCAATCGGGCTCGGCGAACCGCCGTCAGCGAGATTCGTGATGACCAGAATGCCGTTCGAGATAATGGTCGAACCGGTGTAATTGTTTCCACCCGTATTCAGGATGCTCAAGACGTTCGTGCCCTGTTTCACCAGGCTGGTCGCGCCGCTGATTCTGCCGGAACCGACGAAGTTGTAGAGCAGATTGCTGTTGTTCACCGTCACGCTCAACGGCTTGACCGTGGTAGTGATGTTCACATTCGTGGTGCCCGTGGCGTTGTCGTCAAAAAGCACCTGGTTGCCGTCGCTGTAGAAAGTGGCCAGGCCCGTGCCAATGTTGATCCAGTTTGTCGTGAGGCCGATATCCCAATTTCCGCCGGCCTGGCCTTCCCAGCGAGGCAGGTTCACGACGCTGATATTCAAATCAATCGAGCTGTTCGCGACGTTGGTCACGATATTGGCGGAGACGCCGGTCGGCAGCGTGCCGAGCACAAAATTGGCCGGACCGGTGAGCGTGCTGAAGTGCACCAACGGGAATTGCCCAACTTGAGGAAGCGCATCCGCAATGTTCACCGTGATCGTTCCGCGAACCGCAAAGGCGCCGAGGACGTTCAAGGGCGCCGCCGACGGATTTCCGAAACCGTCCATGTCAAAATCCAGCGTGCCGCCGGCAGAAGTTCCGAGCGATACGTTGCCGACGTTGAACTGGCCACTGGCCGATTGCACAATCACACCCATCCCCGCGCCATCAGCAATCGTGTAATCACCCGAGGCGCTCGAGCTCGTGCCCGTGATCAGTTTGCCGCCCAGCACCGTATTGGGACCGCCGTAGTTGTTCGCGCCCGTCAGCGTCAATGTGCCCGTTCCCTTCTTGATCAACCCGCTGCTGCCATTGTCCGTCAGCGCCTGGCTCGCGCCGATGTTGAAACTTTGCGAATCAATTGTTAATCCCCCGGACCCGATCGTCGCCAAAGTGAGATCGTGCAGGAAGGTCGGGTTGTCCGCGCCCGCCTGAAGAATGCCGCCATTGAAATTGACGGTCGTCAAACTGCCCGCGTTGATACCGGCAAGTTCGGTCGCGCGGAAAAGGCCGCCGTTCAAATTGAGAAAACATTGGGCGCCGCCCGCGACCTGCGCCAAATGCACCGCCGCGAAAATATTCGTGCCGCCGTACATGTTCCAGGTGGCGCTGGAAGTTTCTCCGATGTAGGTATCGCTGGCCGTGCTGGTGACGATGCCGTTGGTTTGGTTCACCGTTCCCACCCCGCCGCTGCCGATGGTGATGTGATTGCCGATGTTGCCGTTCTTCGTGATCGTGCCGCCGTTCATGTTGAGCACTCCTGGCGCTCCGCTTCGACCAATGGCGATCCAGTCATTGACGGTTAAGGTGCCGGTGCCGCTGAGGTTGTAAGTTCCCAACGTGGAATTGTTGCCTGATTCCGGGCACTGGAATTGATTCGCGCAAATGATGTCGCCGCCGCTTTGATTGAAGGTGCCGATACTCCCATTGCCGGTGCCGACCAGAAAGTTTCCGTTTTGGTCCTTCGTGAACGTGCCGCCGGTCATGTTGAAAACCCCGGTGCCGCCCGCGCGCCCCACTGCCAGCCAGTTGTGGAGATTGATCGCGCCGCCACTCAGGTTGTAAACACCGTTGCCCAGTGGAACCTGGCCGAGCCACAATTCGCTCGAACTATTCACGGTGCCGTTCACTTGATTCACCGTGCCGGTGCGCGCTCCCGATCCGTTCCAACCGCCGTCGGCGAGCACGAAAACATCCCCCGATTTATTGATGGTGCCGCCATTAATGTTTAAGAAAGCCGTCGTATTGGGCGCTTCGCAGAGGAAAATGCGGCCGCCATTGACGTTGATCGTCCCCCCGTTCAAGGTGTAATAACCGATGGCATTCGTCCCATTCGCCACGTGAAGCCAACCGGTGGCAGTCACCGTTTGGCCATTCTGCACAATCGCACCGGACGAATCGGTCGAGCCGCCCGCAGAAAGGTCCACCACGGTCCAGTCCGGATTGCCCACACTGATTTGAACGATGTTGTTCGAGCCGTTGGCGTTGATGGCGTTATCGCTCGTGCCCGGCACCACACCGCCCACCCAATCCGCGGCATTGGTATAATCGGCCGTGCCGCCCTGCCAAAAAATATTGGCCGAGTGGGCTGTCAACGCCAGTAACAGTCCGGAAAGGGCCAGGGTTAATGGCCGGAAACCCGTTGCAAAACGACATTCTGAATTTTTTCTGATTTTCATGGGATGTTCTTTTTTATGCTTGCAGTGGTCAACGCACAGCGGAAGGTGGCAGCCGAAACGGCTGGTTTGGGCATGGTGAAAACATGACGAAATTCTAGCTCTCCCCGAAAAACTGTCATGTGGCATAAAGTGGCTCCATGCTCCTCGCGACGATGCCCGGGCAAAAAGCCGCCACGGCGCAATCGCGCTTTGCTCGCCAGCCAAATAAATTGACGCACAAATCGATATTCCTCCGGGCTCATAACTTCTACGGGCTCGTCAGCCGGAAAAATGCGCCGCCCGGCGCAATCGGGACCGTGACAATGCTTTGCCCGTTGCTGCTATTGATCGAATTCGTCGCCTGAACCCACGTCACCGGCGGAGTTAAATTCGTCGTGGTCCACAGCGTCCAGTTGCTGCCCCAGGCCGGCCAATTGACGGTAAATGTGCCTTCGCTCCCGTTCGCCGCGAATCCCAACGATGGCGATGGCAACACGGCGCTCACAGCCGGCGAAGTCGGTCCGGTGCCGCAATTGCCCACCGAAGCGATTTTGTAATAATTGATCCTCCCAACGGCCGCATTGATATCCACATAGTTCGTCGCGGTAATCCCCATGCCTGCAACGGTGAATGGCCCCACCGGATTCGTCGCGCGATAGAGGATGTAACTGTTGGCCGCCACTCCCGGGCTCCAATTTAGAAACACTGAGTGATCGCTGGTCGCCGCCAAGAGATTTTTCGGAGCCGGCGGCGGCGCGCCCGGGCCCAACGCGTATTTGCAGCGCAAAGAATTTTCGTCGCCGACTCTATCCGCATCACTCAGCGCGCCGTCGTAAATTTTCACTTCCGCAATGTCACCCGTGAAAAAATCATTCAGCGTCTGTTGCGCACCGAGAACGAGCTGAGCAGGCGCGGTGAGCGGCTGCATTCCGCCGGTCTTGGTGCCCGCCAGAGTCCCATCGATGGAAAGATTGAGAACGCCCGTCGCGCGCTGGCGCGTGAACGTCAGAATATGCGGCTGGCCGTCATTGAAGCCCGCGCCGGAGGCCACCGCCACATCGGGATTGCCCGTGCCGGCGCAAACCGAACCATTCGCGAAGAGACAGGTGCCGAAGTCATTGGCGGCACCCGGCATTTCACCATTCACCAAACCCGCGCCCTGATAAAACAATGTCCCGGAATTCAGCCCTTGCGTGCTGCGGAAAAGACAGACGATGGTGAAATCGCCGGAAACCAAACGGGAAAAAGACAGATACGTTTGATTCGTGGAATTAAAACGCACGACCGGTAATCCGCCGATGCCGTTGGCGACAAAGGTGGGCTGCTGGCTGTTATTGGATTGGGCAGCGTCATCGGCGTTGCCGCTGGCATCCGGCCACGTAGAGATCTTCGCGCCATTCGCCAGGTTCGTGAGCGCATCCGCCTTGAACCAGGTCACCAACGCGGGCGCCGGCGCGGGCGCCGGAGTGAGGCTCGTCACCGCCACTTCCGCCGAGTTCGCGCTTTCCCCCGCCTCGTTGACCGCCGAGACAACATAAAAATACGTCGTGCTGTTGCTGACCGACGAATCAGTATTCGCATTGATTGCCGAAATCAAAACCGAGTTGGTGTACGGACCGCCGCTGACGAGCGAACGTTTTACATTGTAGCTCGCTGCGCCAATCGAATTGTCCCAACCCAATGAAATGCCCAGAGGTCCCGCCGCCGCGATCACATTCGTCGGCGTGGGTGGAAGCGTCAGCGGCAAAGCGGGCGCCGTATTGCTGCGCACATCGATTCCAACATCGATGTATTGTCCACCGCCGGTTTGATGGCAATGCACCGCGATCACATTGTTGGCGTTGGGAATGAGGGCCGCCTGCCCCGCGGCATTCATCGGCACGAACACGTAGCTCGTGCTATAACCGGAAGCAGACCCGGCCGGGACGCCATTCACGTAAATGTCCACGTCTTCGTCGTGATACGTGAAAAACACGAGATTGCTGATTTGCTGCGTCGTGAGCGCGCCCGGATTGATCGTGCGCCGCAACCAGATATCCGACGTATTCCACGGCGTGCGCACCAACCCGGTCGTGTTCGGTGGATTACCCGCGCCAAAGCCGGCGGCTCCGGAATTCCACGCGGAGTCATCAAAACCCGGCGCGTACCAATTTGCAGCCGGCGCGCCAGTCGTGTATTTCCACGACAATCCGCTGCTCTGCGACGTGGGCGCCACCGTCGTGAGAACAACCGGCAGCCCCGTATTGGCAATGGCATTTTGAATGCGCCGCAAGTTTGGTTTGCGCACGGCTCGATCATACGTGTAGAGCCCGTTCAACTCCGTTTCCACGTCCGTGGTTTGCGTGTAAATCGCGCCGTTCAGTCCGTCGTTCTGCGCATACGTGGACAATTCGTCGCAGAACGTTTCGAATTGCGAAGCTAAATCGTTGGTGTCAGTCGCCGAGCCTTCACCCCCGCCGGGAGCCCACGTGTGATTCGGGATATAAAGCGCGACTCCACCGAATTCGCCATCGACGTTCGCCTGAACCGTGTTGCCCGGATTGCCCGGAGACGGATAACTGTGATTGTCGAAAATATCGCCCACGCCGTGGTAATCGCCACCGCTCGCCTGGTTCACCAATCGCGAAGGATCGAGCGTTTTCACCAACTGCACGAGGTAAGCCGTATTCGTCTGCCCTATTCCCCCGCTCGTGTTCTCCTGTCCCTGGCTCTCGTTGAAGAGGGTCCACATCACAATCGCCGGGCTGTTCCCATGCGTCTGCACCAGGCGCGACAATTCCGTGATGTATTGATTCGGATCAACCGGCGGCGGGCTCGGATTGCCGGTGTAGGAATTGCAACTCGGCATGTCCTGCCAGACCAGGATTCCAAGTTTGTCCGCCCAATAATACCAACGCTGGCGCTCAACCTTGATGTGCTTCCGCACCAGGTTGAACCCGAAATTTTTTTCCTGCTCGAGATCGCTCTTCAGCGCGCCATCGGTCGGCGCCGTGTAAATGCCATCCGGCCAAAAACCCTGGTCCAGCGGACCGAATTGAAAAACGAATTGATTGTTCAGCAAAATTCGAACGAACCCGTTGTTCGTCGCGAGACTGATTTTCCGCATCCCGAAATATCCGTCCACCGTGTCGACCAAAGCCGGCCCATTTGAAAGCGTGACGGTTAAATCGTAGAGAAAAGGATTGGTCGGCCACCAAAGATTCGGGTTGGGCACGGGCAACAACAGATTCGCGCCGGGCAAACCCGACACCGTCCCCAACACAGTCGGGCCAATGTGCGCGACCGCATTGACGGTAATACCATTCGTCGACCCGGAAACATCGACCGCGATGTTCAGCCGCGCGTTATCAATGTCCGGCACGATTTTGAAATCGTTTACGCTCGTCGCCGGCACCGGTTCCAACCACACTGGTTGCCAGATGCCGCTGGACGACGTGTACATGATGCCGCCGGGATAAAGTGATTGTTTGCCGCGCGGTTCGCCCAGGCTGTCCTCCGGGCTATACACCTGCACGATTAATTCCTGCGCGCCACTGCCCGTCAGGACAGAAGTTATATCGTAAGTAACGGGATCATATCCCCCTTTGTGAATGCCCAAACTCTGCCCATTCACGAAAACCTGCGACTGCCAATTCACCGCGTCGAGATGCAGCAAAATGTGTTGTCCACTCCACGCACTGGGAACGAAAAACGTGCGCCGATACCACGACCACGCGTGATATTCCGCCACGCCGGAAAGGGCTGATTCCATCGGAAACGGAACGAGAATATCGCCCGAGAGAACTTGACTGGTGGGAACAGAATCGTTGCTCGCTCCGGCTTGAAACTGCCAAAGCCCGTTCAAGCTCAACCAATTTGTCCGGACCATTTGCGGACGCGGATATTCGGGAAGCGGATTATTCGTGTCCACCAACTGCGCCCACGGCGTCAGGATCGGCGCGTATTGCAATTGCCACGCCGAAGCGCACGCACTGGAAAACTGAAAGAACACCGCTGCCAGAACTCCGCACGAGCAAAAGGATTTGAGAAATCCGCGATTTAGAGTGTCTGGCAAAATGCCTCTGGTGGCAGGGCGCGTCGCTCCGCGCGCGCCGTTCGTTGCACATCCCGCAACGGCGCGCGCGGAGCGACGCGCCCTACCTGCCACAGCCGGCAGGTTCATTCTGTTAGACGCTCTTAATCTCTCTCGCGATTCAGGCGGTTGCGACAATGGCATGACCTTTCCAGCTTACGCAGGAAAGGTCGTCCCTCCATGTGACATGAAATGGCCACACGCCAGGATTATCCCGGAACCTCTCTCTATTTTTCCGTCGGCCCGACCGCGTGCAACAAAACCACCGCACTGCTGCACGCCCACGAATGGAGCGTTTCCTCCGGCGTGGCCGCCGGCCAGCGGGACCAAATGAGATCATCCGATTTGCGCCGCGCCTTCCATGCCGTTTCAGCGTTCTGTTGCAACCAGCCTTCGTAACGCGATTGCAATCCGCGCTCGTTCATAAATTTCGCGAGCCAGCGCGCGCAAATGCCGTTGAATCCGCCGAGATCGCCGGCTTGCTGGTATTGCGGCAACAGGCCCGCGCGGCAAAGCTGGGTCATCGTGAAATCGGCGGCCAACCGCGCCTCGTTCGTTCGCCCCAGCAAATTCGCCGCGCCGATAAACGTGCCTTGGTTGTAACTGCTCGCCCATCCATTGATTTTGCCGCTCGCGGAAATCGCGTCCGCCACTGCGCCGCTGTTCGTGTTAAAAAGCGTCGCGCGTTCCCATTCAAAAATGTTTCTCGATTTGGCGAGGTAATTGGCATCGCCCGTCATTTGAAAAAGCAGCTGCGACGCAATCGCCGCCGGGCCATTCACGCAAGCGTTTTTCGTGGAATTGGTTTTTGTCCACCACAACCCGCCACCGAGATTGGTCGACCACGCGCGCTCGTAGCACCGATCAAAATTCCCTTGCGCCACGTCGCGATAAACCCGGGTTCCGGTATGCAAGTAACCGCGCGCACTCGCGATCACCATCCACATAATGTCGTCGTTGTACGGATTGCGTGACCAATCCTGGCCATGCTCGGTGGTAAACCCGTTAAACGCATTACTGAACAAAGTCAGACAGGACGCGTTGGTCGTTCGCTCGTAAACATCCAGCAACATCTCCATCTCCTCCGCCCGCTCCCAAAACGCCGCTTTGCCGCCCGCAGTTGTGGCGCGGAAATAACCATTCGTGCCCTCCGTGAAATAAAATGCGTTCGTGTAGGCCGAAAAACTCCGATTTGCATCGGCGCTCGTAAACGCGCCCACCCTCGCCTGCCCCCAAAGTATTGCCACGACAACCAGCGTAAGAAATTTGCAAAAACGCATTCGCATGTTAGTCGGACAAGCTATCACCAGGCAGAATTCAATTCATAAACTTTCAATGCAACAATCCGGGCGTTGCCGCCCTGACACGAAAGTTTCAAGGCCTTTTCGGGAGAAAATGCTTTCGCCATCGGCATATAAAGACTTCCCTCGCCACCAAAAATATCCATCGCCGCGCGATCCACGAAAATGCGCAGCGAAATATTTCCGTCCTTCGGAACCAACGGCGCCTGGGTTCCCAGGCACGAAATTTTTTGAGCGGCCGCGTCATAAACTATCGGCACGCTTTGCACCTCAAAGGAAATCTCCTTCGCCTGTCCCGGAGCAATCTCAGCCTCAATTTCCAGCAGGTCGCCAGAAATATCTGCGAGCGGATTCATTCCCGGCGCCAGCGTCTGCGGTTCGAATGTGTGCGGCGCTCCACGAAGTGATTTGAGTTCCCGAGCCGGGTTGACCGCGAGAGCCGCGCCCGGCACCGCGGAATGAAGCGTGAGTTCCACTGGCAACCCCATCATCTGGTTGAACGGCAGGCCACGAAAAATGTTTCCATCCGGCAATCTTCCCCACGGAATCACCAGGCAACGCCCATCGCTCTGCGGAATATCCGAATAGACTTGCGACGCATACCAGCAATTGCCGTTCTCCAACCGCTGCGGTTTGGTGACCGGCTCAAACGTGTGCCCGTCAAATGTTCCCACGAGATAAACCCCACTCGCGCCGTAAAAAACCCAGCGCGTGTTATGAGAATCGCCATCGAGCGGCAGTTCGAAAAAATTGGGACACTCCGCATCGCCCGGCAAATTCACATCACTCAGTTTTTCCCAGCTCTTCAAATCGCGCGACCCGAACAACGCGTAATCGTTGTGGTCCAGATAAAGCGCCATCACCCATTTCTTTTCCGGAGCAAACCAAACCACCTTGGGATCACGGTTCTCAGCGGCGACGTGTCCGAGCACCGGATTTTTTTCGTATTTGATCCAGGTGCGCCCGCGATTATTGCTATAGGCAATTTCCTGCGTGAACGGATTGCCCGCCGCCGTAAACATGGCCACCAACGGCGGCTCGGCGCCCACCTGGAAACCCGCCGTGTTGTTCCAATCCACCACTGCGGAACCGGAATACATCGTGCCATGTTCATCCGGATAAAGCGCAATCGGCAGTTCCTTCCAATGCACCAGATCCTTGCTCACCGCATGGCCCCAATGCATGTTGCCCCCGTTCCAACCGTAAGGATTGTGCTGGTAAAACAAATGATACTCACCTTGATAAAAAACCAACCCGTTTGGGTCGTTCAACCAGCCGCAGCGCGAAGTAAAATGAAATTGCGGGCGCTGCGGTTCATGATACAGATTTTTGCTTTTGACCTGTCCGGATTGATCAATCGAATTGAGCCCGGTCGAATTTTCCGGCAATTGGTTTACGCGGATTTCCACCGTTTTTCCCAAAAAAGGAGTTGCGTCGAGAAACGCCCACCAATCAGGCTCCCCATCCGCCAGTTCGATGTCGAAAGACCGGGCGACCTCGCCGTTTACCGTCACACTCACGCGGTGCAGGGGCGCACCGGTCTTCACTGGAAAATTGAGATACGACTGTTGGATGACCAAAGTGCGCGCGACATTGGACAACATGATCGGCGCTTCACTGCGCGTGTCGCTTTGAACAATGTGATCCACGTTGATGTGCCCCCAAACACCAGTGGCGTCGTCCACAATTTGGAGAACCACCTCCTCGCCCGCGAGTTCACTCACGTCCCATTGCGCCGCCTGCAAATGTTCGCTCCCGCCGGGTCGCGTGTTTGGACCCGTCGCCGTTCGAACCACCTTCCCAGCGAGCAACAAGTTCATGCACGTCTTGCCCTCCCAGCCCCCGCCACCAATAAGGAACTGCAAATATTTGCGCTCGATTTTAAACGGCGGTGAAGTCAGCGTCCCGGTCGAACCGTCCCCGTCATTGTAAGAATTGGCCAAACCGTTTCCGTCAAAGCCGTCCACCGGCATCTGCTGCGGCAGCGTGCCATGGGCCGGACCGCTTCCAAACGCTTTTCCTTTCGCCATCCACCCGCCGTAGTCAGCGCCTTCGAAATCCGCGACGACACTGTCAGGACGTTGAGGCGATGCGACAGCCTGCCCCAGCCCAAGTATCGCGGCCAGCAGGACAACGATTTGAAGTTTTCTCATTACAATTGCGCGAACCAGTCCAATTAATTCCAATTATTGACCAGCAGCGAGCCAAAATTCGCGCTTCTCCCAAAGCTCGAAGGTCCCGAGCCATTTGCACATTCGAAAAGTCACTCGGACGAAAAATTCTGCCGCATTTTCGCGTGGGTGCACATGTATGGGTAAAGGCTGGCGATCGACGATTGGGAATTACTGCGGGACTAAGCGGCGCGTCATTCCGAAGAGACGTATGGCTCCCTTTGCCGCCCTCAACGACTTCCATAGCGCACACTGAGTATCGTCAGTTCGCGCTGTCCCGCGGGAATTTGGAATTGCACTTTCTCACCCATTCGCCTCGTTAGAAGGGCGCGTGCCAAAGGAGATGCTGAACTGATGCGCCCCTCGTCCGGGTCCGCCTCCTCGACGCCCACAATCTGATACGTTTCTTCCGCCCCCTCCTCGTCACGCAACCGAACCCACGCACCCAACGCGACTTTCTCCTGATCGGAAGGAGGTTCCACGATCGCGGCTGAATCCAGGATCGATTGAAGTTTCTGGCATTCCAATTCGAGGCGCTGCAGAGCCGGGGGAGTGTTGGGATTCTCTGCTTGAACCGCAAGAAGACGCCGCTCTTCCCGAAGTTCCAGGAGACGCCGCCTCAGGCGATCCGCGCCTTCGCTCGTGATATAATTTCTCATGCCCGACGGCCGGAAGCGTATGGAGGGAATTTCATCGACCCGGGCATCATCCGATTCACGCGTAAAAGCCTTGCTCACAATCAAAACATACCGCGATTTTCACCACTCACAAGAGGCACTGGCAAAAGCGAATCTGCAACGGAGCAAGAACAAACCCCTTTAAAATGGAGCCAGCTGTCGGATTTGAACCGACGACCGACGGTTTACAAAACCGTTGCTCTACCACTGAGCTAAGCTGGCCCGAACGGATAGCCAGATTATCCCAAACCCAAACTTCGGAGCAAGCCCTTCCGCAAAGCGACATTGTTTCTCCACCGAAATTCCCAAAGGTGGGGCAAACCTGCGGGTTTGCCACGACATCCCGCCAGGGATGTCGCCACCTTTGGAATTTCGTTGGAGAAACAATCCCGCATCGCCTCACAAATGTGCGGCTTGATATTATCGGGCCGACTGGCGTATTTCTTACGTCATTGAAAATCCCAGCCGCCATTCTTCTCGCGTTCACACTCTGCCTCGGTTCGCCAAATGTTTTCGGCGCTGATTACGCCGTGGGCGCGGACCTTTCCTTCCTCGCGCAGGCTGAACAGCACGGAACTATTTTCAAAGACGGCACGAACGCCAAACCCGCGCTGCAAATTTTCAAGGACCACGGTTACAATTGGATTCGCCTCCGCCTGTTTAATTCCCCAACGGATCTGCCCAACAATCTCGAGTACACCATCGCGCTCGCCAAACGCGCGCACGACCTGAAATTCAAGTTCCTGCTCGATTTCCATTATTCCGATGGCTGGGCTGATCCGCAGAAGCAAATTCCGCCCGCCGCGTGGAAAAATTTCTCCCACGCTCAACTCGTGGAAGCCGTCGAAACGTATTCGCGCGATAGCGTCGCCGCGTTCCGCACCAACGGCGTGCTGCCGGACATGGTGCAGATTGGAAATGAAATCACTCCCGGCATGTTGTGGCCGGACGGCCGGCTCCCGCAAAAGTGGGACAACTTCGCTGAACTGATTAAGGCGGGCATTCGCGGTGTGGCCGAAGGCGCCGGCACGAACGCCCGGCCGCGCATCATGATTCACATCGATCGCGGCGGCGACCGCGTGCGCACGAAGTATTTTTTCGACAAGCTGAATTCCTACGGCGTGGACTACGATGTCATCGGCCAATCGTATTACCCCTGGTGGCATGGCTCGTTGCTCGACCTGCGCGACAATCTCGATTTCATGGCGCGCACTTACGACAAGGACATTATCCTCGTCGAAGTCGCCTACTGCTGGCGCCCGGCGGAATACCGCAACAAACTCGGCCCCTTCCCCGAAACGCCGGAAGGCCAGCGCGAATTCCTCGATGAAGTGAATCGCGTCGTGCTCTCCGCACCGAATCACCGCGGCGTCGGAGTTTTCTGGTGGGAACCCGCCGTCACCGGACGCCTCCGCGAGCGCGGCTTCTTCGCCGAAGACGGCACCGCTCTGCCGGTGATCAACGTGTTCGACCGCTGGGCGCTGAAATAGCGCCGGCGTGTTGAGCAATCGCCAATCGCCAATCTTAAATTCATTCCGATCCAATCAGCCACCCTGCGAAAAACACCAGCACGCCGCCCACGACAACCTGGAAAATCGCCGAGAGCAATGGCGTGTCCATGTAGCGTTTACGAATCCACGCAATCACTCCCAATTCCACCGCCACAATCGCGATCGCCACGCCCGTCGCCACATTAAAACTTTTGATGAGATACGGCATCGTGTGGCCCAGGCCGCCGAGCGTCGTCATCAAACCACAAACCACGCCGCGCAGCCACGGCGTCCCGCGCCCGCTGAGTTTACCATCATCCGACATCGCCTCGGCGAATCCCATGCTGATGCCCGCGCCCACGGATGCCGCGAGGCCCACCTTGAACGTCGCCAACGTGTTCTGCGTCGCGAACGCCGCTGCAAACAGCGGCGCCAACGTCGAGACTGAACCGTCCATCAACCCCGCAAGTCCCGGCTGCACGAAGCGCAACACAAACATTCGCCGCGCCACTTCGCTCTCTTCATTCACCTGCCCCGCCGCCGCCTGCGCCTCGTTGATTTGCTCCGCGGAATTTTCGTGCCGCTGTTCCTCCTGCGCGAGGTCATCGAGCAATTGCCGAACGCCCGCGTCGCTGGTTTTCTGCGCCGCAGCCTCGTAAAAACGCCGCGCCTCAATCTCCATCAACGCCGCCTCCTCTCGCGCGCGTTCCGGCCGCAGCGTGCGCGTGATCCATGATGGACGCCGCGCCATAAACCCTTTCACGTCCTGTCGCCGGATGAGCGGGATGTGTTCACCAAATTTTTTGCGATACAACTCCATCAATCGATGCCGATGCCCATCCTCCTCAAGTGCCATCTTCGTGAACAAATCCGCGGTGGCAGTAAAGTTGGCGCGCAGCGACTCCGCGAAATCGCGGTAGATGCGCGCGTCTTCTTCCTCCGCGGTGATCGCCAACGCCAGAATCTGGGCCTCATTCAAATCACGGAATCGCATAAAGTTCTGCTTATCTTCTGTAATCTTAGAGGGGAAACACCGGCGACGCAAATGGGCTGTAGGTTTGAAGGAGCGCGGACTTCAGTCCGCTTCAGTGAGAGATTTTCGAGCGTACCGGAAAATCGGATTACGTGGTCCTATTGCGCTGAAGCGACCTAAAGGTCGCGCTCCTTAAATCAGGGCTCACCCTACCCGTGAATCACCAACTGAATATTATCCGGCAAGCTCTTCGCCACTTCCGTCACCACGTCGCCGCGCAGCAATTTGGCCATGGCGCTCCGATGCGCCGCGCCCAGCATCAGCATGTCCACGCCGAGCGTGGCCGCGATGTCCACGATCGTTCCCGCCGGATTATCGCTCACCGCATACACCGGCAATGCGCTCACGCCCGACTCGCGCGCGAGATCCAACATGCCGTACATAATTTCCGCCGCGTGCCGGTCGTTTTGCCACATCGGCCGTTCCGCATTCGTGAGCGGCCCCGGCAATGCCACCGACAATTGCTTGATATACAACACGTATAAATTTCCCTGCCGCAACTTCGCTTCCTCCAGCGCGAACTTCAGCAGTGGCGTGAAACCGCGCGCCGCCACGAGAATCGCCTGGCCGGGCGCAAAATTCGGCTTCAACGGCTCCAACTTCTCCGGCTTCGTCACCGCCGCCGCCTGTTCGCGCGTGAGCATCACCGTTTCGAAACCGGCTCGCTTCATCGCATACCAGCGCAACGCAAATCCCACTCCCAAAACGCACGCCGCAAAGAACAACGCCGCCGGCTTGGTCTTTGCAATCGTCACCTCCACGAAAAACAAAATCACAAACGTCACGAACATGGTGCCGAACTCGCGCCAATTCAGCCCGAGGCGTTTGTTGAAACAACTCGACCCCAGATTCACCGTGATCGCGCCGACCACGCCGATCGCGTACATATCGGCCAGCTTGTCGAGGTCCTCCGAAAGCATAACCAGAATGGCCGGCAGAATCACCGCCACCGCCAGCGGCTGCCACGGAACACCGTGGGAATTGAGCCGCGTGAATTGCCGTGGCATTTCCCGGTCGCGCGCCAGCATGTACATCAACCCGATCATCGCGCCCACCGCCGTATTCACCGCGCTCAACAACAACAGCCCCACGACCAACCCGATGATCACCGCGAAAATATGCCCGAAATACGGCCCAAACGCCTCGCTGCCGTAATGCTCGCCCAAAAACCGCAGCATGTATTCATACCGGCTCCGGATCTCGTCATGCATCGATTCCGGCAAGGAAAGCATCGCCCAACCGAGCAACGCGGTGCCAAAAACAACTTCAAACGCCACCGGCAAAATCGCTTTCTTCGCCGTGCTGCCCACCTGCGGGTGCTCGGGCGTCGAATTCTTGTCCAGCTTCATGACGCCCGTCAAATTCGCGACCGCCTCCACACCGCTCAACGCCAGAATCACTTCGGCAAAGTTTTTCCAGTTCTGCGTGAATCCACCCTTCAGATGCAGCAATCCGGGATGATAGCTCAGATGCGGCACGCTCAAGGCAATGATCGCAATCACCACCACCACCATTGGCACCGCCAGCGTCACAGCAAAACTTCCGGAATGTTTCGGCCCGAAATAATTGATGGCACCCACCAGCACGATGCATCCAATCGTCGCCAGTTTCAGATACTCACGCGGCACGCCGAAATAACTCATCCCATCCCAACAACTCATCGCCGCCGTCACAATAAAATCCGCGAGCAACAACAACGACCCCAACACCGCGAGCACGCGGCTCTGTTCCCGCGCCGCGGAATAAACCCCGCCGCCATCCGGGAAATGCCGGCAGACAATGATGTAGTTGTAACCCACCAACCCCGTGAGCGCGCACACCGCCAGGATGATTGGGAATGACGAAAATCCCGCCGCAACAAACGCCAGGCCGATGACGTACGCCTTGCTCGTTCCCCAGTCGCCATACAGCAGCGCGCCGGCCCGTGCCCACCCGACGTTGCGCGGACGATGTGTGCTCGGTTCAAGCATGGTAGGAAAGAGCGCGGAATTTATTCCGCGTGTCACAGGAACGCTTTGTCATCATCAAAATCATAATCAACCGCACCGGCAATCTATCACCACTGCGCTAAAAGGACTGCGTCGCGAAAGCGCCGCCGCTAAATACCAACCTCGGGGAAATGAAGGGAAGCTTCATTGCCCTTAATGTTCACGCCTGCGAGGTTAGCTGTCGGGCTGGAACCATTAAGTGTTCCCGTTTAACGCTCAAAACGCCAAACGTTAGCCCCGATCCGGCAGCGCCGGAAAATCGGTTCCCCCGCTGGCCTCGCCCGGGCGAGACCATTCGGCAGACAAAAACTGCAAAGCAAAACTAGTCGATGGCCTTTTCCAAATCAAGTCATCTGAAAACCGCGTAAATAATTCATGACGAATGACAAGCGTCAGAGAGCCAATACAAGCCTTTATTAAAATCCATTCGGCATGGGTCCTTCCTATTGAGCCCCTGTTTTTTTCGGCGCCCACTGGTGCTCAATACCAGCAAGTTTCTTACGATGAAGCGGCCAGGCTCATCGGAAACGCGGCGCTGCGGAGAATAAATCAAGAATCCCATCGCCGCGCAAAATATCATTTCACCGAAGAACTCCACCCGGGCGCCCGGTCTGGTGGAACGAGCTTGAAGCGCTGTTTCCTTTTGCGCATTCAGCAATTTTTTCTTCAGCCCACCCCTCACCGTAAAAAAATTTCATGCAAACATCCTGTGGTTTTTGGTGAAAACCGTTTTCTCCTCGGACGAGGCGCGAAAGTTGCTAGTCGGCTCGCATGGCAAACCTTTTGCGTTTGCTTGCGGGAACCATTAATTCCCGCACGACCTGATTTATAATTTTCATGGATACCCGATTACTCAGAGTCTTCAATGCCGTGGCCGAAAGCGGCAGCCTCGTCGTCGCCGCCAGAAAAGTTCATCTCACGCCCTCAGCCATCAGTCACAGCCTGAAATCGCTCGAAACCGACCTCGGCTGCCGCCTCTTTGAGCGCGTCGGCAAACGCATGGTGCTCAACCAGGCCGGCGAACAGTTGCTCTCGCAAATCCAGGGCCCGCTCAACGCGCTCGATTCCGCCGCGGAAGCCATCAAGCGCCTGGGCAAATGGGGCCAGACGCGCTTGCGCATCGCCGCCCCCGCCTCCGCCTGCCGGCACATCCTCCCGCAGGTCATTCGCGAATTGAAAAAGAACGACAGCGCCATCGAACTGCGCATCGAATCCGGCGATACCCCGCGCGCTTTGGAATTATTGCGCGGAAACAAAGTCGACATCGCCCTCGCCATCGCGCCCGAGAATCCCGGCGGCTTCGAAATGCGCCCGCTCTTTCGCGATGAACTGATGTTCGTCTTTTCCGCATCGCATCCCTGGGCCGACGGCCGGACCATCACGCGGGACGACATCCGCGCCCAGCAATTCATCATCTACCAACGCTCCAGCGTCACCGCCGAACTCATCAACGACCATTTCCGCCAGCTCCAAATCGCTCCCAGCGTAGCCATGGAAGTGGACAGCATCGGCGCCATCATCGAACTGCTGAAACTCAACCTCGGCGTCTCCATCCTCGCGCCCTGGACCGTGGAACACGAATTGATCCGCAAAACCCTCAAGATGCGTCCGCCCGGCGCGAAACCCTTGCGCCGCCAATGGTCCGCCGTTTCGCTTGCCACGCGCCGGATGACCTTGGGCGAAGAAAACTTCTGCCGCCTCTGCCGCAATCAAACCGCCGGCATGCGCCTCGACCGCGGCGACGTGCCCTCTATCAAATAAGTAGGAGCCGACGTGAGGAGGCTCTAATATTGTTCCGCCCATCGCTGGATCGAGTCGACAAACAATCGCCCTCCGAAAAGCGTGAAAAAATTCCCCTTCTCCCTCAGCGAAAAGGCCGGATGAGGGGGAAGAGAACTTGATTATCGCCTGCAAGTTCGCATGCCAAAATAGCTCAAGTTGCCGGAAATCCCGCCGATAAAAAAGCTCCGGCATGCCAACGAAAATTTTAACCGTCGATGACAGCCTCACCGTCCGGCTCGTCCTGGCCAAAGCCTTCCAGCCATACGACTGCGAGCTGCTCCAAGCCTGCAATGGCAAAGAAGGACTCGCCATTGCCACGCGCGAAAAACCGGAACTCATCCTCCTCGACCTCTGCATGCCCGTCATGGATGGCATCGCCACGCTCACCGCACTGCGAGCCGACGCTACCCTAAAATCGACACCCGTCATCATGCTCACTGCCGAATCCGACCGCACGAGCGTTTTTCAAGTCACCAAACTCGGCGTCAGCGATTACATCCTGAAGCCCTTTCGCGAAGACCTCCTGTTGCAACGCGTGCTAAAAATCATCCCCCTCCAGAAGCGCGAAGTGGCCGCACGATAACGCAATCCACCAATCCAATAATCCATTTACCCCAGCAAAACGCTCAGAGATCGCACAGACTCCCCAAAAAAGATTGGCCTTTCGGTCCCGATGAGATACCTTCCCGCCCTTGGTTCGGGACGTAGCGTAGCCTGGCTAGCGCGCCTGCCTTGGGCGCAGGAGGTCGCGAGTTCGAATCTCGCCGTCCCGACCATTTCTTCAGAGTGCCCGACTGCTGCTCGTTCGAGGTTGACCTTTGCTCATTACGACGTATAACCAAAAATGAACGGCTGATTCTCTCAATGATTTAGACCCTCGGCCTGCGCCTTGAACCATGTTGAAAAGCCCTTCAGAATTTATTTCGAGATTTCTTTACCACGTCCATACCCGTGATGATGAGTTTTATTGGGAGCCCGGCACAGCGCCGACCCCACAGGTCGTCGCGCAGGCCTCAGGCGCATTAAAAGATGTCCTTGGATTTGCCGAGCACCAAGGCGCGTTCTCGACCTTGGCGGAAGTAATTGATATTTGCACTGCGGAGGAGCTTGGTTCGAAAGGTAATGGCATAGCCGCTAGGAACTCGACGAAACATCCGAGCGTTGTTGCCCTCACAAAGCTCAATGCGCTTAATCGCGCGAGTGTTGCAGCTGCCGCCGCCCAGGGATTAGCGTGGATGCAAGAATGCAAGAAGTGGGTAAGCGAAACTCGGTTGCGCAATCAGATCGCGATCCGAGTGATGACGGGGATCATAGTGGCCGTGGGTCGAATAAAAAAAGGATACTCTCCTGCGCAACTCGCAGCCCTTGCACGAATCGCCACGTCGTTGGAGAGCGCAGATCATTTCATTTTGCGCAGTCGTGGAGCGATCGTTGAAATTCTTGCCGGCAATCTTAACTGCCTTCCCCGCGATGAAGGGACGATATCTGCTATGCGAGGACTTCTGGATACTATCGCCGCTTACCCAAACGCCGTGCCGGTATTCGATGCCATGGACAAACTGCTTCATCTTACCTCGGCTGAGCATGCGGCGAAGTTGGAAAAGATGGCGTCGCAGTGGAAATAATGTCTTTTCGGCAACTGCCCTCCCCCTTCGCGTTCCGACCTAGGCATTCAACTGACCCCGGCTTTCGGCTGGACGCTCCCCGGTAGCATGTTAAGTTATCGGCATGTCAACGACCGCGCCTTCCGCGCCTCAGAAGATCAACCTGCGCCGCCCCGATATCATGGAAACTGTGCAGGCACAGGTGCTGTCGCATTACCGCAGCGAACTCGTCGAGCGCATCCGCGCCCACGGCGGCGTCCTCGAAGCCGACAGTCTCACGGTCAAGCTGGCGAAGGAATTCGGCTTTTGCTACGGCGTCGAGCGCGCCATTGACCTCGCTTACGCCGCCAAAAAATATTTTTCCGAAACATCCCCGAACACTCCCATTTATCTGCTGGGCGAAATCATTCACAACCCCGAAGTGAACGATCAAATCCGCAACATGGGCATCCAGATCATTTCGCCCAAGCCGACTGATGAGGAATTGTCAAAATTGAAATCCGGCGACGCCGTCATCATTCCCGCCTTCGGCACTGAAGTCGGCACGCGCAAAAAAATCGAGGAAAAAGGCTGCATCCCCGTGGACACCACCTGCGGCGACGTGATGTCCGTTTGGAAACGCGTGCGCCAGTATTCCAAGGAAAACGTCACCAGCATCATCCACGGCAAAGCCAAACACGAGGAAACCAAAGCCACCACCTCGCAAGCCCGCGCTTACGGCAGCGGTCATTATCTCGTCGTGTTCACGCTCGCGGAGACCGATTACGTCTGCAATTACATCCTGAACGGCGGCGATAAAAACGAATTTCTCGAAAAGTTCAAAGGCGCTTACTCCGCGGGCTTCGATCCCGATGTCCATCTTCAAGCCGTCGGCGTCGCGAACCAAACCACGATGCTCCGCGGTGAAACCGAGGAAGTGCAGCGCCGCATCAAGCAGGCGATGATCCAAAAATACGGCGAACCGGAGCTCGACCGGCATTTCCGTTTTTTCGACACCATTTGCGGCGCCACCCAGGACCGGCAGGACGCCTTGCAGAAACTCCTGCGCGAACCGATGGATTTGCTCATCGTCATTGGCGGCTACAATTCCTCCAACACCTCGCACCTCGCGGAAATGGGTGAAGCCAAGCTGCCGACCTATTTCATCAAGAACGCCGCCAAGATGGTTTCCGACAAACTCATCGTTCATTACGACCAGCATCAGCACCGGGAAGTCGAAACCCCGGACTGGCTGCCCTCCGGCAAAGTCACCGTCGGCGTCACCGCCGGCGCCTCCTGCCCGAACAACCTGATCGAAGACACGATCCGCCGCCTGTTCGAACTGCGCGGCATCTCCGTGCAGCGGCTGCTGGCAAACTAGAATAACTGGATGTTCAGCGTTGGATGGTGATCTAGTGTCGCAGGTATGTTCGTCAGTTGAAACGAGGGCAATGAAGGCGAGCGGCTTTTATGACTGAAACCTTTCAGACACTTAGCTTGGGAGCTGTGGTCCTTTTTGGTTTTTTGGTAGCAGCGGCTTTTACAAAGAACAAACTGTACTCGTCACTGTTATTCGCAGCCGGGGCCATTTCGTTTCTATTGTTCTTCCTGGACGCGTGCAATCACACCGCCCAAGGCTTCTCAAATATTCACTAGCGGTGAAATTGGCTTAATTGACTACCGCCCACGTTCTTCCTACCCTTTTCCCATGCCGCGCACCCGCATTGAACTCGAAGAAATCGAGCGTCGCAACCTTGCACCCTACGCTCAACTCAGCGCCGACACGCGCGGCCGCAAATACAAAGAGGAACCGCCTGAATGGCGCACCCAATATCAGCGCGACCGCGACCGCGTCATCCACTCACGCGCCTTTCGCCGCCTTGAATACAAGACCCAGGTTTTCCTGAACGGCACCGGCGACCACCTCCGCACGCGCCTCACGCACACGATGGAAGTCGCCGCCATCTCGCGGAATATCGCGCGCCCGCTCATGCTCAATGAAGACCTCGCCGAAGCCATCGCACTCGCGCATGACCTCGGCCATTCGCCTTTCGGCCACAAAGGCGAAACCGTCCTCGACGACCTCATGCGCAAACACGGCGGCTTCGAGCACAATCGCCACAGCCTGCGCGTCGTGGAGGAACTCGAGCAAAAATATCCGGACTTCCCCGGCTTGAATCTCAGTTGGGAAGTCCGCGAAGGTCTGGTCAAGCACTACACCGCGTTCGATCATCCGAGCAAACGCGCCGATTTCGCCGCGAAAAATTCCTCGCTCGAAGCGCAAATCGCCAATCTCGCCGATGAAATCACTTACTACAGCCACGACCTTGATGACGGCCTTGAATCCGGTTTGCTCTCGGAAAAAATCCTGACGCGCGAGGTCCGCCTCTGGGCCCATGCCGCGAAGTTCGTGAAAAAGGAGCACGGCAACCTGCCCGACGAATGCCGCCGCTATTTCACGATCCGCACCATCATCGATATGCAGGTCAAGGACGTCGTCGAAACGAGCGAACAAAAAATCCTCGCCGCGCGCGTGCAATCCGCGGATGAAGTCCGGCTCCACCCTAAAATCCTGATCCAATACAGCCCCGACCGCCGCAAGCTGAACATCGAACTGCGCAAGTATCTTTACAAGAATCTCTATTTCAATCCCGTGGTGAACGAACCGCATCTGCGCGCCAAACAACTCCTGCGCGACCTGTTCGCCTACTACGTGAAGCACCCCGCCGAGATCGGCGAGCACGCCCGCCAGCGCATCCGCAAACTCGGCCTCCACCGCGCCGTCTGCGATTACCTCGCCGGCATGACCGACCGCTACGCCATGCAGGAACACGAACGGATTTTTTCGCCCGAAGCCGTTTGAGATTATTTCCGCATACGCACAACTGCCGCTGGATCGAATGAAAGAAGTCTCGAAACCCCCAGGCGTGACCGAGTTTCTCCTTCTCCCCGGTCGAGAAGGCCGGGATGAGGGCGAGCGTAAATCTCAATTATTCCACCCTCACTGCTTTCTCGGCGTCACCACCAACTTCCCATCCTTCACCTCAATCGCCTTCAATTTCCTCAATCCCGACACCGTCTTCGCATCCTGATTCAATTTCTCCGCCAGGTTCCGCCCCCAAATTTGCCGCATGAAATGCGTCGGCAACGGCTTGCCCTTCACCTGGAGCGACTCCGCCCCCACATTCAATTCGTTATTCGTCAGCCCCACATCAAAAACTCCGGTCGCATTCACATACCGGCCGCGCAACCGCACCAGTCCCAATTGCTCTGCCGGAAAACTGATCTGCGCGCCCAGCTCCCCCCCACGGATCGTCACGAACAAATGATTCTTGAGCGCCGCAAAATCCGGGTCCGTCTCGATCAACGCATTTAACTCATCCGCCGACAGCGCCAGCGGCGGAGTCGGATCGCCGTCCTTCACATCGTCGCGAAACGTGTCCACGCGATCGTGCAACTGAAACATCTGTATCTCCGGCAAACGCACCGTCGGCAACGTCGCTGGTTGCGCATCCGTCAATCGATTCACCACGGACTTCGCGTAAAGCACGCCAAAAATCGCGCTCAACACTACGACTGCGATCAATATGCCAATCGTTTTTCCCGTGAAAGGATTCGGTCCGCGTTTCGGTTGTGCATCAGCCATGCGGCAAAATTAAACTGAATCCCGCTCGAAACCAATCGGCTATTTCACCGCCGAATCTAAAGAGCGCGGACTTCAGCAGCCTCGGACCGCCGGCGTCCCGCCGGCAAGTATTTGTAGATCCAATGCCTCACTTCCCTCCCCGTCGAATCTGCATCCGCGGTCGCATGGCTGGCGGGGTTGGAATCTTCGGCGGCACCGCCGGATTCGGCGCTGCCGCCGGCAATTCCGCCGCCGGCGGCATCGGCGTTTCCCGCTTGATCTCCAATTTCTCCAGCTTCTTTTCCAGCCAATCGCCGCCCTGCGTAATCGCCTCCCCGATTTTCGTATCCGGAAATTTCATCTCACCAATCTTGAATTCCGGCAGCGACTTCAACATATCCACCGAATGCTCCGCCGACTTCACCGCCTCATTCCACTGGCCGGCCGCGCCGCCAAAATTCTCGTAGCCATTCACCAGCCACTCCAATTTCCCCGTCTCCGTATCCACCAACAACCCGTGCACCGGCACCTTCGGCCCGATCAACGGACTTTGCCGCGCGATCGCGCACGCCTTGATCACATTCTGCCGAAAGCTGCTGAACATCCCGAAAAATTCATTGAGATTTTCCGGCAACAAATGCCGCTTCACACCCATCGCCTCGAACGCCTGCAACAATTGCATCGTCGTCGTCTTGCTCACGCCGCAATCCGTGTGGCCGATGATCGCGATCTCCTTCCCGCCTTTCACCACGCACGAAAGCGCGATTGACCGCATCGTGCTGCTCAGCGGACCCGAGATGATATTCCCCGCGTTGCGCAACCAGATGAATTGCTCGCCCGGAAGGCCGAGCACATTGGGAAACAACGCATTCAACCGCGGATCCACGCACGTGAGCGCAATCACCGGCAGCTCGCCCGCAAATTCGTTCACCCGCACCCCCGCGGTCGCATCGCCCGCAATCGCGCGATGATTGGCATCAATGATAGCTTCGAACAGGCGCATGGTCAGAAAATACTTCGGAAATTTCTCGCGTTGCTGATCGACATTCTGAACGAACTATAATCGTTTGACCTAAGAGCAGGTTTTATCGAGAGGCGAAACGCGGAATCCGCATCCGGCAAAATGGTTAAATACGCGGTTCGATTTGCCGCGTCGACCATTTGTCCTTTCGCATTGAAAAATCTGCATTCGAATTCGGGTTCCTTCCATGCAACGTGGCTTCGGTTTGTCAGAATCCCGGTTAAAAACAAAAAGGAGCCATCCGAAGTCTCCACCCAATACATGTTGGACTGCAGAATCTGAATTGAATCCTTGGAGTCTGAATAATACGGCGGCTGGTTCATGAAATTCCCCGCAGTGTATACCAACAGGTTCATCATGACGAGGACCGGCAGGGCGATGGTAACAAAAAAAACGGCTGGATTTCGGAAGGAACGAAAGGTAAGCCATTGGCGGCACCTCGGACAAAGCCTGGCCGCTTCCGGAATGTTCTCCGCACAGTACCGGCAGATTTTGTTTTCTTGTTTATCAGAATTCATGCGCCGCAAATGCTATTCGTCCTTTTTCGGAGCGTTGCCATCGCGTGCGTTTTCGACGCGGGCTTGTGCCGCGACGATACTGTTCGTCAACGAAGTCCGTTGATGAAAAACAAATGCATGCTCCGTACCCGGTTGGACCACAAACGGATCCTCCACCCTCGCGTGCAACACATCGGCCACCCCCTGGGCGTTGGTCATCGCCAATTCAAAATCCTGAACGCGCCACGGATAATTTCCCCGGTTGCTGACCAGTCCGGACACGTCATAGTAGAACCTGTTGGCCCCCTCGTCCCGAACAACGACCTTGACCTCTTTGGTTTCCAAATCCTTTCGATGCCATCCAAAATCGTATCGGCTGCCCGAGTCGTCCGGCAAAAACCAGACGCAAACAAAGATAAACTCTGCCAATCCAATCAGGCAACACAACCCCAACACGAGTTCCTGGCGAAATAACGCATATCGATGCTGTCGCGAATTACACTGCGGACACTTCTTCGCCGCCGCCTTGATCGTCTCGGCGCAAAACGGACAAATCTTCGTTTCGGCGGTTTCGCTCATTGCCGTTCAATTCGACAACGGCCGAAACTCTTCGTTTCGGCCACACCGTCATTTCCCCCGCCCCGCAAAGTAATAAATAATCGATCCCAGGCACGGCAGGAAGAAGATGACCAAAACCCAGATCACCCTCTGCGTCCCATCCAGACGCGGGTTTTTGATCGCATCGATCAGCATCCAAACCCAAAAGATAAACGTGAGCAGGCCGAATATCGCCCCGAGCGCGCTGCCAATAAGAACAAACCCCAGTAATGGTAATAAAGTATGATGCATAGGTTCCTTTCAATTTTTCCGAACTACCGCAACTAAACTCCGGCCGGCGAATGTCAAACGGCGGCCCCAACCGCCCTTCTTCATTTCCCGTCACGTCCGCCGTCCCGCAAACGAATAAATCAGCGCTCCTGGAAAATTCAGGAAAAAGATGACCAATAACCAAACAATCTTTTCCGTCCCGCTCAGACTCGGATTATTTATCGCGTGCAACAGCGTCCAAACCCAAAAAACGAACGCAAGCAACACCAGCGCCAGGACCGTCAAACTAAGAAAAATGGGTTCGTAGCGCATGCCTCGGGTGTTCTAAACCGGCGCAGCCAATTTGCGTTTCGGCCTGCCCGCAAAAAAATAAACCAACGCCCCGATGAAATGCAGCAGCGCCACCACAATCACCCACACGATCCGCTCGTTCTGGTCGAGCCCGCGATTCTGCGCCGCGTCGATCAGCATCCAAATCCAGAACGCGAGCGTCAACAAACTCAACGGCAAAATGCAAAGGATGAGCAACACCTCAAATCCCCCCAGCAAAAACATCGCGAACATAACAATCCTTTCGTTCAGGTTTTTTCAATCGCCGCCACCGTCGCATCCACTTCCTCCTGCTTCAATACACCTTTGGAAACCAGGAGGCGAATCAGCGTGGCCAGATACAGTTTCAAATCGTGGTTCTCGCGCTTCAACTGTTCGATATCAAATCCTTGCTCCCGGTCCACCTGGCCCTTCTGCGCGATATCACCGCGCATTTGTTCAACGACATTCTCCAGGTCTCCAATGTCGAGCTGTTGTCCGACGTTTCCGAGCAGCATCATTCTTCCCCATCCCATAATCAGCCTTTCTTTTCGTCAGTTTTGCTCATCGCGTTTCTCAACGCCGGCACTTGCTCCAGCAATTTCTCAAACTTCACGCCCGTCAAACTTTCCAGCACCGGCGGCAATTGCGCGATGATCTGCGTCACGTCACCCGTCAATTTGCTCGCGCCGCCTCCCGGCCCGTTGCCGCTATTGATGATGACCATCTTCTCGGTCTTGCTGAGCGGCTCGCTGATCTTGCCCGCAACCTCCGGCAACACGCGCACGATCATTTCAATCACCGCCGCCTCGTTGTATTGCTTGAACGACTCCGCCTTGGCCTGCATCGCGGATGCGGTGGCTTTGCCTTGCGCCTCGATCACCGCCGCTTCGGCGAGACCGCGCGCCTTGTTCGCCTCGGCTTCGGCGATGCCGGTGGCTTTGGAAACATCCGCATTCGCGAACCCTTTCGCCTTCGCGGCTGAGGCGGCGCCCGCGGCTTCAGTTTCCAATTGGAACTTCGTCGCATTCGCCAAAGTCTCCACGCGATACCGCTCGGCGTCCGCAGGCTTCTGCACCGTCGCCTCCAATTCCCGTTGGCGGCGCAGAATTTCCTGCTGTTGCAGTTCAATCTGCTTCTGTTTCTCGACAATATTGACCTGCACCTCTTCCGCCTTCACCAACTGGCCGGTTTTGAACTTCTGCAAATCATACGCCAGGTCCGCCTCGGCTTTTTTCTGGTTCACTGCCGCCTGGTATTGCGCCACATTCGATTGATAATCCCGCTGCGCCTCGGCGATCTTCGAATCCGCCGCGAACTTCGCTTCCTGCCCGGCCTGCGTCGCCTGCGACGATTTAATCATCGCGTCGCGGTCCGCCTCCGCCTGCGCGATTTGCGCGTCGCGTTTCACCTGCGCAATCCGAGGTTTGCCCAGCGCATCCAGGTATCCCTGCGTATCGCGAATATCGCGAATCGTGAAACTCACAATGCCCAACCCCATGTTCGCCATGTCGCCCGCCGCCACCTCCTGCACCTTCGACGCGAACGCATCGCGATTCTGGTAAATTTCCTCCACCGTCATCGTGCCGAGAATCGCGCGCAAATGCCCTTCCAGTGTCTGCATCGCCACGCTCTTGATTTCGTCAGTGGTCTTGCTGAGGAACTGTTCGGCGGCCGTGGAAATGGAAATGTCGTCACCTTTGATTTTCACCTGCGCCACGCCGTCCACCTTTACCGGCACGCCTTTGCTCGTGTAAACCTCCGGCGTCTGCACGTCGATGGTCATCAACTCCAGCGAAAGAATATCCACCTTTTCGAGCATGGGCACCACGAACGTGCCGCCGCCTTTTTTGATGCGGAACCCGCGCGGACGCACCGTCCCGTCCGGATCCACATACTTGTGCTTCATGCCCGAGGCAACCAAAACTTCATTCGGGCCGACCTTCGTGTAACGGCTCATGACGGCAACAAACACCGCCAAAATCACAATGCCCAAAACGACGCCCGCCACAATGACGATGGGGCCGGTGATGAGATCTGCGAGTAATGGATGTAGGTTCATAATCGTGCTTCAGGTGCTGGTGTGTTCTATGCAGTTTTTGCGGGGCTCGCCGTCACATAACATTGCTGGCCGACAATTCGCGTGATCGTGACCGATTTGCCGTTGCCGATCGCCAAACCGTCCTCTTCGCGCGCCGGCGCTGTATAACGCGTGCCGCTATGGACATAAGCAATCTCGCCCACGCCTCCTGCGGGAATCGCAGAAATCACCGTGGCCACGCAACCCGGCAAATTGGAAACTTTCGACTCACTCGAACTATCGGACGCGCGCACCACTCTTTGCAAAACACTCACCAATGTGAGGGCCACAATGAGCGCGCCCACCACCGACAACGGCGCGCTGAGGAACGGCCGCTTCGTCGCATCAATTTCAGAAAACACCAGTCCGAAAGCCCCAAACGCAGTCACAAACGCCGCCATGATGATCGGACTGAACAGCGACACCCCGGGCGAATCACTGCTATCGCCACCCGCCTCGGCGTGCCCGCCACTGCCACTGACATGGCCATGCGCGCCGCCGAACATGTGCCCCATCATCGCGGACGCCAGGACAAACACACATCCCACCACCAGACAAAATAAATAGACAAGAAAAGCGGTCATAGGTCAGGTAGCTTTAATGCAAGGCAATCATAATCAGCCCGTGGACTCTCTCTGCCGCTAGTAAAGGCCCAATCAAACCAGTGAAGCAAGCACGAAACGAATTCGCGCACCTCTCGCCGGGAAAAGCGCCGTTCATTTCATACCCGCCTTCTGTTGCATTCTGATTCATCCGCTCGCCCAAATCAAACAACAGACCGGCCCCCGCCGCATCTACAATTTGGCCACCTCTTTGTAAACCTCGTAGCAGCCGACGTAAGGAGGCTCAAATATCGATATTAGCACTCCTCTTTGAATCTTGGATCTTGAAGTTTCTCTGGAGCTTGGGCGCTTGGAGCTTTCCCAATTGAAACCTTTTGACCTTTTGAGCGTCTTATCTAAAATTCCAGCAAGCCAAAAATATGAACCTCAAAATTTCACTCGCCCTCACCACCGCCCTTGGAATCTCCGCGTGCGCCTTCGCCGCTGACGTGGACACCAGCAAACTCCCCGCTGCCTCCACCAAAACCGGCCTCACCTACGCTACCGACATCAAACCGATTTTCGATGCCTCCTGCATCAAATGTCACGGCGCGCAAAAGCCCAAGAGCAAACTGCGCCTCGATAACCTGGAAGGCATCCTCAAAGGCGGCGAAGACGGCAAAGTGGTGGAACCCGGCAAGAGCGAGAAAAGCATGCTCGGTACTCAACATCGCCCACCTCGGCGACGAAGACGATTTCATGCCCCCGCCGAAAAACAAACTCGGCCCCAAGAAATTGACCGACGAACAAATCGGCCTCGTCCGCGCCTGGATCGATCAGGGCGCAAAATAAATCCTTAGTGGCACGGGCATCTTGCCCGTGCGTTTCACGAGAGAGTGCCACCGGCTTCCTCGTCGGCGATGAAGACGATTTTATGCCCCCGGCCGAGGGATAAAAAATATCCCCAGCGCGCGGCGGAAGAAGTCGGCCTCGTCCGCCCTCGCATCGATCAAGGCGCAAAATAAGCTTTCAAATCCGCCGGCAAAGGACCAAAAAAGCTCCATGCGATTTTGGTATTCCAAGGCACCGAAGCTATATATTACCACCCCGCTACTGGCGGTATTATTCAGCACTCGTGTTTTCGCCGCGCCACCACCCGCAACCGAAGCCGACGCACTGTTTAACAGCCTGATAAAACCCGCCGACGCTGGCATCGTGGTGCTCGTCTCGCAGAACGGGAAAATTCTTTTTGAAAAAGCCTACGGCATGGCGGATCGAGAACACTCCGTGGCCGCGGCTACAAAAACCAGATTTCGCATCGGATCCATCACCAAGCAATTCACCGCAGCTGCAATTCTAAAGCTGCAGGAGCAAGGAAAGCTGAGCGTCAACGACAAGCTCTCAAAATACTTCCCCGATTTTCCTCGCGGCTCCGATGTGACTCTCCAGCATTTGTTGACTCATACGTCCGGCATCCACAGCTACACTGACCACACGAACTTTACGGTCGACGCGACGAACGTGATCAGCCCGGAAGCGCTCATCAACTCATTCAAACATGAATTCTATGATTTTAACCCCGGCGAAAAATGGCGTTACGACAATTCGGGTTACGTGCTGCTGAACTGCATCATCGAGAAAGTTTCGGGCGCATCTTACGCGGATTTCCTGCGGAAGAATTTTTTCCAACCGCTGGGCATGGCCGATACTGGTGTTGATGACACTCCCCGCCCACTCCCGCACGAGGCACTCGGCTACCGCTACAGCAATGAACAATTCAGTCGGGCGGTAAGCCTGGATCCTTCCTGGACAATCGGCGCGGGCAACCTCTATTCGACCGTCGAAGATTTGAATAAATGGAATGAAGCCATCTTCAACGGTCGGGTTTTAAAACCCGCGAGCCTTAAGGACGCATTCACTCCGGCAAAGACCGCCGAAAACCAGGATGATGATTCAGGCGACGGCTACGGTTGCGGTTGGTTCATCTCTCAATGGCGCGGCCTGCTGGAAATTTCGCACGGCGGCTACCTTCCGGGATTTAACAGCTTTCTTTTGCGCATCCCGAACGAGAAATTCACCGTGATCGTGTTGGCCAATTCCGGACCCGGCGCCCACCACGTCGTCCCGGACACGTTGGGCCAGGATCTGGCGGAAATCTACCTGCGCGACAAACTCGCGCCGCTTCCGGTACCAAACACCGCCGTTTCGGCGAAAACTTTTGGCGCTCTCGTGGGACGCTACGAGTTCAGAGGGCAAACAATCTCCGTCACTACTGACGGCACCCATTTGTTCGGGCAATTTGACGGCGAACCGAAAACAGAACTCTTTCCGACCTCCGAAACCGAGTTTTTCTGGAAAGTAGTCTACGCCCGGATCAAGTTCGTAAAAGACCCGAACGGTAAAGTCGTCAAAGCGATCTTCCGAAAAAACGGAGAGACGCTCTATGGGCCGCGGCTCGATCCGTTAAAATAAGTCCTCAACTTCGGCACAAAAAAATCGGCGCAGCGGTTCACGCTGCGCCGTTTTTACCTCCCCCACCCTGGATCCCTTTCCCAAATCTCACTGCAATCGCAGCCGGAAAAACACGCTGCCGTGCGACGGATCAACCGGAACCACCATCTGGTTCGTCGCCACCGAATCCGGAATGTCCACCCAGTTGGAGTTGATACCCACACCCGGCCCGTTCGTCTGCGCCTGCAGATGCGCTCCCGGCACGGACCACGACAGGTTCAGTCCGTTGACCGACAACCCGACCCCGAGCCGAGCCGAGAATAGCTTGTAAACCACGCCCCCATTTCCATTCGGCGGCGTGCTCGTCGCCATCGCGTAAAGCTCGCCATTCCCGTCCTGCCCGAAGCCATGCACCGTTTGGCCATTGGGCAAAATCTCCGAATTGAACTGCGGCAACGTAAACACATTGAGCGTCCCCGCCTGCAGATCCGCGTAGAAAATCCGCCCGTTGATTCGCACCGGGCTCGGGATCAACGCCAGATCGCCAAAAATATATTTGCCATAAAGTTCCGGCACCGCGCTGCCGCGATAAACAAATCCACCGGTGATGGAAATGCCATTATTGTGATCGTATTCCAGCACACCCAACGGCCCCGAAATCGGATCAATCAATCCCGCCGGCGCTCCCGGGCTGAAATGCCCCGGCGGCGCACCGATGGTTCCGGCGGGACCGGCCGGACCGTTTGTTTGGTTGAAGAGAAACTCCCCTTCCTTGATGGCCCAGCCATAATTGCCGCCCATCACGACGCGATTAATCTCCTCAATATTATTCTGCCCCACGTCCGCCTCGATCAAATCACCCGTAATCGGATCGAAAGAAAATCGATACGGATTCCGAAAACCATACGCGTAAATCTCAGGAACCTGCCCCGGCCCCTGGAACGGATTGGCCGCGGGAATACGATATTGGCCGTTGGAACTGACCGAATCCGAACTGCCCGCATTCAACGTTGGATTGAGCGGGTCAATCCGCAACATTTTGCCCAGCGGCACGGTCAGGCTTTGCGCATTGCCGCCCGGTGAAAGATGACCGGGCCCAACGTCATTCGCATTTCCACCATCGCCCAGCGCCAGATACATGTAACCATCCGGCCCGAACGTGCAGGTGCCCCCGTTATGATTCTGCGCGTTCTTGCCGAACGAAATCACCTCGCGATGCGACGTGGGATCGATGACATCCGCATTCGTGCCGGAAATTTTCCACTCATTGAGCGCGTTCTTGTAATTGTTCACCGCGCCATCCGCGAGCGGGTACGTCGGCGGCCCATTCGAAGCGATCGACTCACTATTATATGTGTACAGCGTCTGATATCCGGGACTCGCCGGATTGGTGAAGCCCGGATGAAACGCCAGCCCGAGCAGCCCGCGTTCGTCATTGGGATTCGACGCCACCAACGGCGGCTGCACGAGGCCCTGCAGATCCAACGCCGGCGCCGCCTGGAGCACTCCATCTTTAATGATGCGAATCAACCCGTTCTGTTCCAACACAAACAACCGATGCGTATCTCCCGGCGGACTCACGCCATACAACGGCGCGGCCAGGTTCGTCGCCACCGGCACGAGAAAAAGCGACCCCACGCCATTCGTCACCTCCGCCGTGTAACGTGCCACGCTCAATTGCACCGGCGCCGAAGTCGCCATCAGGCCCGAATCGTCAGCCATCGTCGCCGTCAAAACATGCGCGCCCAAACTGAATGTGAACGGCGCCGTGATCAAAACAAACGGACTCGCCGAAACGCTCCGGAGCAGCACGCCGTCGCTGAAGAACGATACGTTCGTCACCGTTCCGTTCGTATCATTCACCAGCGCCCCGATCGTCACCGGGTCTGTGTTGCCGAACACCGACCCGTCCGGCGGATTCGTCAGCGTCACGCTGATCATGCCGGTATTGGTCATGCTGGCGGAACTCACATCCACCTCCCCGGAAAAACCGTGCACCACGCAGAAATAAGGAAACGTGCCCGCGCTCGTAAACACATTGGTGAAAATAAACCCGGTATTTTCGATCGGTGAATCCCAAAGATCCGTGGTGCTCTCGGTATTGTGAAAATCCGAAACCCACGTCCATACCACCTGATCGTTGACGTTGATGGCCACCACGCTCGGATCGAAAGCGTTCGTCTCGATATTCACTCCGACTGAAGCCGCCCTCGACTGATAACTGAACCAAAAGAGAACGCCGAGGCAGAAGATTTTCATGCCTGTGGCAAAAGATTTGATGCGCGATTTCATTTTTCCTTCCATGTCTGGTTTCCGGACCCTTACAAAAGCGTGAGTGGAGTTCGCTGGAATTTAAGAGGGACAAGTGCGGAACGAGTTCCTGCCATAAGGATGGGGAGTAACCCTACCTGAACTCCCGAAACTCCGGAGCGTCAGTCTCCCAACCCGGCGCAAACACGGGAATTTTCCTCGAGATCTGCCGCTTGCTTCAACCGCCCATCCCGCAAATTTTAATGCGGCGAAATGTCGCGGAAAATCTCTCCCCGTCTCATCGAAAAAAAACGCAGCCATCCGCGCATTAACTCGAAATTGCTGAATTTTTTCGGGAACAAACCGCCCCCACGCTCACTCTTAAATCTTGTGAAAGCTCAATTTAAAACAACTTTCGCCATCCTCGCCTCGGCGTTGTTTTCCGTCGCGCTCGTTCAAAACTCCCCGGCAGCCACCACCACAGTCCAGGTAGGGCCCGGCTTCTCTGATACCTTTGATCCCCCGACCGTTTCGATCTCCGTAAACGACTCGGTCATCTGGGACTGGCAGGGAACCTTCCACTCATCGACCAGCGGGAGTCCTCCCGGATCGCCCGACGGCTTGTGGGACTCGGGCCTCATTACCTCCACTCCCCATTTCTTCACCAACACATTTACCACCGCCGGCACCTTCCCCTACTTCTGCGAATATCATTACATTTACGGGATGACCGGTGAGGTCGACGTGGCCGGCAGCGTCGCTGCCGTCCCTCCCACCCTGGCGATCACCGCCCCCAAGAACGGCGCCGTTTTGGCCGCCCCGGCGAATGTCTCCCTCCAGGCGGGAGTCACCAATGGCAGCGGGACCGTGACCAACGTGCAATTCCTGGTGAACAACAACCTCCTCGCCAGTGAAAATTCCGGGCCGTTTTCCGCGACCACGAATAGCCTCACCGCCGGCGCCTACACGCTCACGGCCATTGCCCTGGACAACGGCGGCCTCGCGGCAACCAACTCCGTCACCATAAACGTGGTGACGCCCGTCTCCGTTTCCATGACGAATCTTGCCCGGCCTTCCGGCACCCATTTTCAATTCGCCTATTCCGCCGACATCGGGTTGAATTACGTCGTGCAAAGATCCGCCGACATGATGAACTGGATTCCCCTCGCGACCAACCAGGCCGCCAACAACCCCGTCATCTTCGACGACCCCAACGCCACCAACGGCCTCGATTACTATCGCGTGGGACGCATGCCCAATCCTTGACACCCGCGCGCCAATCGGCCGCCCTACATTTCAAATAGTTGCACGACGTAAAGATGAATCCCCAGTGCGGCGTGAATATCCCGGCAACCCCTTGTTCTCCCCTCTCCGCGATGAAATGTGGGGGAGAGGTGGTGCTCAGGGCTCAGGGGGAAAATTCATTGGATGTTGGATGTTCGATGTTGGATGTTCGATGTTCCCGGGTTCATGGGGAAGTATTACTCGGGGAACAGGGGGCGAAGCTCTGGCCGCTTGTCCGGAAGATTATTCTCGCAACCGCCCTGTGCGCCGCAACTTTTTCCCACGCCGAATCCGCTGAGTCCACCGCGCACACCTACTCCGCGCGCGGCGTCATCCTCGACATCAACACAAACACCGCGCAGGTCGTGATCCAGCACGACGCCATTGCGGGCTACATGGACGCCATGACCATGCCCTTCAAAACCAGGGACCTCGCTCCCTTGGCCCAACTGAAGCGCGGCGATCAAACGACGTTTCAGCTTCACGTAACCGCCGACGAAAGCTGGGTGGATCACTTTCAAAAAATTGGCGTCGTTGCTCTCCCGGAAAACACGAATCGTTCTGTCCACGTGGAACCGCTCGCGCCGCATCCGGACAAATCGCTGCTGGATTACAAATTCACCAACGAACTGGGCCAGGCCGTGAGCTTCAATGATTTTCGCGGCCAGGCGCTCGCCGTCACGTTTTTCTACACGCGCTGTCCCCTGCCCGATTATTGCCCGCGCCTCTCAAAAAATTTTCAGGCAGCATCGCAAAAACTCAAAGCCCTGACGAACGCCCCCACGAATTGGCATTTTATCTCCGTTTCATTCGATCCCCAGTTTGACACACCGCAGGCGCTGAAAAGCTACGGCGAATTCTATCAATACGACCCGGCGCATTGGAGTTTCCTCACCGGCCCGCAGAATAAAATCGCCGCCCTGGCGCAAGGTTCCGGTGTGAAATACGAAACCGACGGCGGCACCATCAACCACAACTTTCGCACGCTCATCATCGATCCCGAAGGCCACCTGCAAATGGTATTCCCCACCAGCGGCGACATCTCCGACCAGATCGTCTCCGAAATCCTCAAAGCCACCGCCGAAAAGAAATCTCCGGAATAATTACCCTTGAACCCGTTCATGCGGGGTATGATAAAAGTGGGTGGGAAGCTGACCGATTCACCGCAGGGGAGCACCGTAGGTGCGGCATATTTGTAGTCACAGGCAAACCAAATACCAAGCTCCGTCAGGAGCGGCATACACTGAGAAGAAAGGCTAAATTCCGCCAGCGGATGCCGCTCCGGACGGAACTTAGGAACGACTCGGTTTCATACCTACAAATATGTCGCCCTTAACGGGGCTGCGAATTCGCGCAGACGCCTCATCCACTTTTAATCGCACCCGTTCATGACGGCGGTGGCAACGACTTGCGTTTCAACTCCCGCAATTCCGCCTGCTCTCGCATCAATTCAACTTTGGCGTCATCACTCAAATCCGGCTGATTCTGGCGATGAGTCAACGCTTCAACTCTCCTCTGAATGAACTGTTTCTGAAGACGAACCACGACATCAAAAATCTGTTGCCGCGGATTTCGCACGTATCCTTCATCCGTCGCCGCTTCCGTCACCAGATTTCGCATCTCTGCTGAATCGCACTCGCTCAAAAAAGCGCTCAGCGCATGCCATGTCCCTGCACGATGCGCCTCGATGCGCTTGACAAAAATCTGCCGCACCAGTGCATGCTGAATCCACTCTGGCTGCAGGTTCACTGCGCACCAATCTATGAATTCTTCACTAAAAAAGATTAACTTCAGCAGCGAGATCTCGTACATCGAAGGCCGCTCCAATTCCACAACCTCCTCGGGAATTTCCTCCGTCGCTTCCCTCGCCGCCGGCTTCGCGCGCGACATCTTCTTGAACTCCGCCCGCACCGCATCCACCGAAACCCCCAGCCGCAACGCCGTCTTTTGCGCAAACTTATCGATCAGCACGTTATTGCCCGTCTTGTGCACCGCCTCGGCTATGCCCTTCAGAATCGCCTGCCGGCCCTTGTCCGTCGCCGCGTCGTTCGTTGCGGACAACCGGCCCAGGTAATAATCAAAAAATCCCTCCGCACGTTCAATCAATTGCCGAAACGCCTCCGCGCCGTTCGCCTTGATGAAACTGTCCGGATCATGCGGCCGCGGCACCACCGCCACCCGCACCGCGAGCCCGGACGCCAGCAAATGATCCAGCGACCGCACAATCGCATTCTGCCCCGCTTCATCGGAATCAAAACACAACACCACCTCGTCCCCGTAACGTTTCAAGATGCGCGCGTGCTGATCCGTGAACGCGGTTCCCTGCGGCGCGACGATGTTCTGCACGCCCCCCATGAAGCACGCGATCAAATCCAATTGCCCCTCGCAAATAATCGCAAAACCCGCATCCAAAATCGCGCGCTTAGATTTATCCAGGCCAAAGAAAACTTTGCTCTTCGTGAAAATCGGCGTCTCCGGCGAGTTCACATACTTCGCCGTTTTTTCATCGCCGGACAAAATCCGCCCGCTGAATCCGATCACGTTGCCCTGCTCGTTGCAAATTGGAAACATGAGCCGCCCCCGAAACCGATCGTAGTACCGCCGAGGGCCGGAGGCCGGAGGCCGGAAGTCAGAATTCTGCCCTCCGCCCTCTGCCCTCTGCCCTCCGTCTTCCGCCCTCTGGCCTCCGTCCTCAACCTTCGCAATAATCAGTCCAGCCTTCTCCACCATATCAAGCTCATGCCCCTTACTACGCGCCCAATTCACCGTGTCATCCCAGGATTCCGGCGCCGCGCCGATCCGAAATAATTTGATCGCCTCCTCCGACACGCCGCGTTTCGCCAGATAATCCCGCGCCACCTGTCCCGCCGCTTCATTCAGCAGACAATGATGCCACCGCTGCGTAATCTGCTCGTGAATCTTCAGCAACGTATCCTTGAGATGTTTGATTTCCTGCCCCGCCCCGCCCTGCTCATACTCGAGCGGAATTTTCGCGCGATCCGCCAACCGCTTTACCGCCTCCACGAAATCAACGTTCTCGTATTCCTTCACGAACGTGAACACATCGCCGCCTTTGTGGCAGCCGAAACAATGAAAGATCTGGCGATTCGGATTGACGTTGAAACTCGGCGATTTCTCCTTGTGAAACGGGCACAGCGCCACAAAGTTCTGCCCCGCGCGCTTCAGCGGCAGGTAGGAACCGACCACGTCCACCACATCGCTCGCCGCGCGGATGCGCTCAATCAAATCCGGAGAAAAAAAGCCGGCCATTCAGAAGCCAGAATGCCGGATGCCGGATGCGGAAGCAAACGTTTCAGAGAAATGACTGTCGAAAGCGGTGCGATTAAAACTCGGCGAAGGATATCGTTCGTCCTCGTCGTCGTCCTCGTCGTCGTCCTCGTCGTCGTGCCCCCGGGCAAAAGGAAATTCGAGGACGAGAACGAGAACGAGGACGAGAACGACCAAGGGGCAATCTCTCTGCGATCCGCCTTCGATATTCGGCGTTCGCAGTTCGGCGTTCGATGCTCCCCCGGGCTAAAGGGAATTAGTTGAGCTGCCCAATCTCGCGTTCCTTCCGAATTTCCTTCACCTCTGGCGCCGTGCTCTTGATCAGCAGGAACCCCAGCTCGTCATGAATATGCGGACCCGCGAACGATTTTTTGAAGACATCATCCTGGACCGAATACAGCTTCGGAAAAAAATCGCTGCCGTAAACGTCGTTTTGAAATTTCAAATCATCCGAAATTTCCTTCTGCGAATAGAGCCGCGCGTTGAGCAGCGAGAGCCCGAAAACCAGGATGCACGTATACCGCACCAACCCCGCGACCATACCCAGGTAATATTCTCCGCTGCCGAAAACATCACTGCCCACCAACTTCCCGTGCGCCAGTTTGGTGATGGCCCAAAACACGACAGTAATGCCCAGAGCAATGACAACATAAGCCATCAGATAAGCTGCGAGATGCGTGAAAACCGTGTTGTCCGAAATCACATCGCCCACCACGCCGTAGCCCAACCCGGCCACGAGGACGAGCGCAACCCACTTGAGCACGAGGATCAACTCTTGCGACATGCCGTGTTTGCGCCCGCGGCTCACGCCCAGGCCCAGAAACAGCAAAATTGCGACATCAAACCAATTAAATGGCATACTCCCCAACTAGCGGGATTTATGCCAAAACCCAATAGCGGCACAGGCATCCCTCCCGTGCGTCGAAATTTGGACGAACAATTCGCGCTCCGCCTCCGCTGTCCGTCCTCTGTCTTCCGTCCTCTGTCATCCGTCTTCCGTCCTCTGTCCTCACGGATTCGCCCCCAGCCAGCTCCGAACCATCCCCGCCTGCGAGAAGTTGGGATTCAACTCCAGCACCTTCTGGTAATGCTCGCGCGCCCTGGCCGTCTGCCGCAATTGATTCGCGTATAAATTCCCCGCGGCGAAATGCGCCCAAACCGCATTCGGATCATTCGGCGTCATTGCCAGCATCTTCTCGAACTCGCTCGCCGCATCGACCGGGTAATTCGCCTTCGACAACGCCACCGCAAAATTATATCGCGCCGGCGCCGAATCCGGCTGGATCGCCAGCGCGGTTTCATACGCCGCCAGTCCCGCCGCCAAATTGCCCGCCTCCACGCTCACCACACCGAGATTGAAGTAAGCGTTGAAATAACTCGGGTCCAATTGAATCGCCTTGCGATACGCCGCAGCCGCCTCCGTCAATTGCTTGGCCTGCTGCGCGTGCGAACCATCCACGGACGCCTGCGTCGCCGCCGCTCGATCCCCGCTCGCCGGTTTCGGAATCGAATGATACGCGTAACGCGGATACGAAACCGGTTTCGGCTCCGGCGTCGGCGCCACCGGCAGCGTTTGCTGCGATTCGTTTGCCGCGGGGTTGGTTTTGGAATGAAAAACCCGCGAGAAAAATCCCCGCCGCTCCGTCTGGCCCGCGCCCGATGAATTTGGTGTCTCCACCGGCCGCGCAGCAGTGCCCGTGTTCGACACTCCTCGAATGAACGGCTCCGGCGGCACCTGCGTGACTTCGGGCGATTGCGTCGAAGCGGTCGGACGCGGATTGGTCGGTTCCGATTTCGCCAACCGCGGCGGCGTCGACGCTGTTCGCGGAGCGGGCTGCGGCGCCGCATTCGTGGGTGATGGAGTTGGCGCCGCCGAGCGCGCCGTCGGGGGCGCCCCGCTCATATCCTGTTCCAAGGCGCGCGCCGCCGCATCCACCGCCTCCCAATTCGCCGGCTTCGGAATCAGCGCGAGATATTCATGATACCGCTGCAACGCATATTGCCGGTTGTTCAAATGCGTTTGGTAAAGAATCGCCAGGTTGAGAATCGCCGGCGCGTAATCCGGCTTCGACCGCAGTGCCGCATTGAAAAACTGTCCCGCCTCCGTCACGCGATTCCGCTGCAACTGCGCCACTCCCACGTCATTCAACGCCACCGGATTCTGCCCATCGATCAGCCGCGCCTGGTTCAAGCTTTTCTCCGCCCCCGCTAAATCGTGCAAATCCAATTGCGCCTCACCCAGCTTGATGAATCCCTCCGCCGATTTATCGCGACGCAACGTATACGCTGTCAACTCCGCCTTCGCGAGATCAGGCCGGTTTTGCTCCAGCCACAGGCAGCCGAGATTGTAATGCACCTCCACGAGATTCTGGTCATACGCCAGCGCCTTTTTATAGGCCTCCGCCGCGTCGTTCGGTTGGCCGGATTGATGATAAGCGAGGCCCAAATAATTCCACGCGTCCGCGTTCGTGCTCAAAAGCGTCGTCGCCGTCTTCAGCCGCTCAATCGCCTCCGCGTAACGCCCGTGTTCCACCAGGTTTTGCCCCTCCAACAACGCCCGCGGCCCCGGCGGCTTGCATCCCGTAACGATCAGAAACAACAACGCGACCACTGCCATCGCAATCCCCTTCGGTGTTCGGCTTCCGCTGCTCGCAGTTCGCCGTTCCCTTTCCGCATTCCGCGTTCCGGGTTCCGCGTTCAATGGAAGTTGGAAGTTGGATGTTGGATGTTGGATGTTCAATCCCCCAATTCCCCGCCCTTCCTCGTCGCCCGTGTTTTTGGTGGTCAGCATCAAAGCCCGTGGTAGCATTCGCGCCGTGTCAGGTAAAGATTTTAGTGTTTTAATTCACCGGACGGCAGCGCAAACCCGCAACGCGCTGGCGCAAACCCGCGAAATGGTGGCGCAAACCCCCAACACGGTGGCGCAAACCTGCCGGTTTGCGTTGCTCGCAATGCTTCTGGCGCTCCCGCCCGCCACCCGCGCCCAGAGCAACAATCTCTATTCCCCCGCCAGCGCCACCAACCACACCCCCCGCGCCAAAGTCGTCATCGTCCAGGACCCGCTCGCCACCGACGCTTTTCAACCGAACCAGGCCCGCGTCCGCGCCATGGTGGATCGCGGCCTCACCGCCCTCACCGGCAAAGCCAAAGTCGCCGACGCCTGGCTCAGCCTCGTCTCCACCAACGACACCATCGGCATCAAAGTGTTTTCCGAACCCGGCCCCAACAGCGGCACCCGCCCCGCCGTCGTCGCCGCGGTCATCGAGGAACTGCTCGCAGCCGGTTTGCCCGCCGGCCATATCACCATTTGGGACAAACACCAAACCGATTTGCGCCTGGCCGGTTATTATGACCTCGCGAAACAATTCGGCGTCCATGTTGGCGGCAGCGCCGAGGCCGGCTACGACGAAAAAGTTTTTTACGACACGCCGCTCCTCGGCAGCCTCGTCTGGGGCGATTTCGAATTCGGAAAAAAGGGCGAAGGCATCGGCCGCAAATCCTTTGTTTCGAAACTCGTCACCACGCAAATGACGAAAATCATCAACATCACGCCGCTGATGAACAACAACGAAGCCGGCGTGTTCGGAAATTTGTTCAGCCTCGCCACCGGCAGCGTGGACAACACCATCCGCTTCGAATCCGAGCACGACCGCCTCGCCACCGCGATTCCCGAAATCTACGCCCTGCCCGCCCTCAGCGACCACGTCGTCCTCAACATCACCGACGCGCTGATCTGCCAATACCTTGGCGAGGAACGCAGTCTCTTGCACTACTCCGCCATTCTGAACGAACTGCGCTTCAGCCACGACCCGGTCGCCCTGGACGTGCTCTCGTTGCAAGAACTGGATCGCCAGCGCAAACTCGCCAAAGTCCAGGAAGCCAAAACCGCGACCGATCTCTTCAACAACGCCGCCCTCCTCGAACTCGGCGTCGCCAACTCCACCAACATCGACATTACCCGATTGAACCAGTCCCAGTAGCCGCCGACGTGAGGAGGCGGACCAATCACCGTCTTCGTTTCCGCGCTCGGCGTTCATGGGACGTTGGATGTTCGATGTTGGATGTTCGATGTTGGATGTTCGATGTTGGATGTTCGATGTTGGATGTTCGATGTTGGATGTGCATTGTAGAAACCATTTTTTGTCGCGAAGCGACGGCGGAAATTAGCCAGCCACGCAGTGGCTGGAAATCCCGGCGTCACCTCACGTCCTGAAAGGACGGTGGAAACGATGTGCTTTTCCAATGTCCTTTCAGGACATAGCTCCAACATCGTCATACCAGCCACCTTGTGGCTGGCTAATATCCAGGGGTCGCTTCGCGACCAGAAAAGATTTCTACAGGGCATGTTCGATGTTGGATGTTTTCCTCCTCAATTATCCCCACTCCCCGCGCCGCCATTGTTGATTCCATCCCCATTCATCAAAATTATAATCGGCCAAAACATCGCCAGCACGATTCCCCCCACCACCACCGCCAGGAACACCAGCATGATTGGCTCCAGCAACGACGTCATCGACACCACCGCATTGTCCACCTGGTCATCGTAATTATCCGCCACCTTCATCAGCATATCCGGCAACGCGCCCGTCTGCTCGCCGATATCCACCATCCCCGCCACCATCGCCGGGAACACGCCCGACGCCTTCAGCGGCAGCGCCATCGTCTCCCCCTCCTTCACGCTGTCGTGCACACTTGCAATCACCCGGCTCACCACCACATTGCCCGTCGTCTCCTTCACGATATTCAACGCCTGCAAAATCGGCACGCCGTTGCCCAGCAACGTCCCCAGCGTGCGCGCGAACCTGGAAATCGCCAGCTTCTTGAACACCGGCCCAAACACTGGCAGCGACAACTTCAGATGATCAAAAAATCTCCGCCCGCTCACCGTCCGTTTCGCAAATAAAAATCCCGTCCACACCAGCGTCACGCCCGCCGCCATCCAAATAAAGTGCCCACGCACGGCATTGCTCAACGCCAGCACAAACCGCGTGAACGCCGGCAACGGAACATGGAGCCCATCAAACACCTCGCGAAACTTCGGAATGATATACACCATCAACAACGTCAAAATCCCCGACGCCACCACCATCACCGACACCGGATAAAACATCGCCGCCTTCACCTTGCCGCGAATCTTCTGCGCCTTCTCCATGAAATCCGCCAGCCGCTGCAGCGTGACTTCCAGCGCGCCACTCAGCTCACCCGCCTTCACCATATTGATGTAAAGCCCGTTGAAAACTTTCGGATGCGCGGCCAAAGCCTCCGACAACGACCCCCCGTCCTCGATCTGCTCCGCAATACTTTCCAGAATTTTTTGCAAGGCCGGGCTCTCCTCCTGCTCGCGCAAAATCCGCAACCCGCGCAACAACGGCATCCCCGCCTCAATCAACGTCGCCAACTGCCGCGTAAAAATCGCCAGCACGGATGCCTTCACCCGCCCGCCGAGAAATGGAATTTTGATTTCCATCCTCAACGCTGCGCTGCCCTTCTTTTTTCCGAGTTCCGCGTTCCGCGCTCCGCGTTCCGACTTTCCTTTTCCGCGTTCCGCGTTCCGAATTCCGCGTTTCGAAACCCGGGCTTCCACAATGCGCACCGGGAAAAGCCCCATCTCCTTCACGCGCCGAATCGCTTCATTTTGATCCATCACCTCGAGATGGCCTTCCACCTTCAGGCCCCCCGAATCCACCGCTTCATAAGCAAAGTTGGACATAGGCATTAGTGTTGTTGAAGCCTTGGACAGCCCCCCGCCCGGAAGCTCACGCGAAACTTATGTAGCGGCGGTCTGTGACCGCCTCCATATTTCCTCCTCCGCCCGCCGCCACATCCTGATCTTCCCGTTTCTTCATTCTGTTGCGGCAAGGGAAATGCTAACAAACCCGAAATTAAAAACCGGTCCGTGATCCTCTCACCCTTTCTCTCGCGAACCTCGCGCCCCCGCGTCCTCTGAAAAGCCCCGTTAGGGGCGGCAGATAATGGCCCAGTGCAAGGCTGCGCAGCAGTCGCAGTCTGGGTACACATCCGAAATAAACCTGCTTTTTTCGTCATTCGCCCCCGTGAAAGGGAATGACGAAAAAAGCTAACCGCTCGACACCGCAATAGTTCGGATCTTTTGCACAAACACGCTCGACGTCCGGCGTTCCCTCGCGTCTTCTTCCTTCGCCCTTCTCAAAATCGCTGATTTTTTCCCAAAAACGCGGTATCCTGCTCCGCACCATGCCGCCAAAACAAAAAAAATCTGCGACTGCGGAGTGTTGGAAAAAGCCTCGAAAGAGCCCGCTCACCCTATCCGCTGGGACGAGAAACTGAATGAATATTACCTCGCCTACGGCAAGGGCGGACGCATGATGGTTTATTACTGCCCGTTCTGCGGAGGCAGCACTCCCCCATCACGCCGAGGTTCCTTCTTCGCCCACGTCACCGACGAGGAGGAATCCCGCATCTACCGAATGTTCAGAGGAATTCGCACCACTTCGGATGTCACCGATCGCTTTGGCCCGCCGGACGAAACACGCGAGTTCGCATCTTCCACGCGCACTCCGAGTCGTGACGGCAAACCTGAGCGTGGCGAAATTTTTCGCGGTCTCGTTTACCAAAACCTTTCGCCGGTGGCCGATATCATCTTTGAAGTCGGAAACAACGATTCCGTCCGCGGCACTTGGATTCAAAAATCTGTCGGAAATGAGCAAAAAGATTGATCGCCAGCCCGACCTTCCAAATCCCGGTGCCGGGCAGGACCCGGCCATAAAGTATTATCGCAGCCGCCAAAGCGCCGGCGTTTGGACGGCGATGGCAGTCTTCGTGGGTGTCATCGCCGGCGGTTCATCGCTTGCGGAACATTTTTCAATGCGTCGATGAATCCTCGCTTTTGGATACCACTCGACCCCATGGAAGAATCGTGGGTCACCGACGTGAAAGCCGAACTTGCGAAAAGAGAAATCATCGTAAACACCACGGCCTTCGGAATTCCAACGGCCTCCGCGAAATAAGTTGCATTTCAACCGTCCGCTGTTACAAATGACCGCCAGGAGATGGCGGAATAGAAAGGGACAAAGGGATGCCAAAGGGAAAACGGAAAAACCAACGCAGTTTTCAATTCGGAGCGCCGATTTTCAATCGGCTTTGCGCGTGTGCTTCCAATCACACTGAAACAAAGTAAATCAAAGTGAGTCAAACCAAATCAAGGTAAGGGAGTGCCGTCCTCCGGCCCCCCGCATTCATCCCAGCCCTCATTTTCAGCCGCTATCAATCAACCCCTTGCGCCAGGTGCCAGCCTATTCCAACCCTTGCCACCCGGGTATGCCAACCCTGAATTCACCGGCGGTCACAGACCGCCGCTACACTCGCCACGGAGGCAGTCCCGTCGTTCGCTGTTCGGCATTCAGCGTTCGATATTCGATGTTTCCCTTTCCGCGTTCCGCGTTCAAAATTCCGCGTTGGGTATCTTCCCCACTGTTCCCATCGCCGGGAACGGTGAACATTATCCGCGTATGTCCCTAACGACACAAAAAATCGTACATAACAACCCGGTTTACGGCAGCTACTTTGCCGATCCGTACGTTTGGAAGGCGGGCGATACGTATTACGCCATCGGCACGGGCGAGCAGGAAGCGAAGGGGCAAACGCTGGGCAAGATTTTTCCCATCATTCAATCGGCCGATTTCGTGCAGTGGCAATTCGCCAGCAGCGCCATCGTGAAGCCGGACGCGGAGTTGGGCACGCATTTCTGGGCGCCGGAAGTCGCGGAGGGTGATGACAAAAAATTTTATCTCTACTATTCCGTGGGTCACGGCGACAAGGATCATCAAATCCGCGTGGCCATCGGCGAGAGTCCGCAGGGGCCGTATTTCGATTCCGGCAAGGCGCTCATTGACCCGGGTGAATGTCCTTTCGCGATCGATGCGCATCCGTTCCAGGATGACGATGGGCAATGGTATTTGTTTTACGCGCGCGATTTTCTCGAGACCTCTCCCGCTCAACGCGCGGGCACGGCGCTGGCGGTGCGCCGGATGAAATCGATGACGGAATTGGAGCCGGAGGAAACGGTGGTGCTGCGGGCGCGGTCGGATTGGCAGCGGTTCCAGGCAGATCGCCCGATGCATGGGCGCGCGTGGGATTGGCACACGCTGGAGGGACCGTTCGTGCGGAAACATGACGGGCGGTATTATTGTTTTTACAGCGGCGGGAATTGGGAGACGGAGAATTACGGCGTGGATTACGGCGTGGCGGATCATGTGCTGGGACCGTATTCGGATGCGGGCAATGAATCCGGCCCGCGGGTGTTGCGCACGATCCCGAAGCAATTGCTCGGGCCGGGGCACAATTCCATCGTGGTGGGCCCGGACGGCGAGAGCGAGTTCATCGTTTATCACGCGTGGGATCCGGAGCGGAAGGCGCGCCAGATGTTCATCGATCACCTGGTTTGGACGCCGGAGGGGCCGCGTTGCGAGGGGCCGACGTGGGGGGCGAATTTCGCGAGCACGTGAAGATTCCGGATTAACGCAGAGGCGCAGAGGGCGCGGAGAAACGCAGAGTAATTTCCATCCTCTGCGAGACTCTGCGCCCTTTGCGACTCTGCGTTGCTTCTTCGCCTTTACAGGCCACTCATCTCGCCCGGCTTCGCTTCCAGGATTTGCACCGTGCCGAGGTCCATGGTCGGATGCTCGTCGCCGGAAGTATCCGGAACGACAAGCTCCGTTTCGAGCGCCCCCACCTCCTTGCCGTTAATCTCGTTCGGCGATGTGCCCGGAAGCTGGCGAATCGAAATTTTCAATTTGTATTTGCCACTGGGCACGTCCGGGATGGCGAACGAGCCATCGTCCGAACAGTAAGTGGAATAAGTGCGCAGCGATCTTTCGAAGACGCGGCCGGCATCGGATTCCCAGTAGACGGCCGCGACGTCGTGAAACGATTTCCAGGCGGCGCTGAACGCCGCGTCCGACGAGAACTCGTCGCGTTTCGGCGCAGAATCATTGATGCCGGGAACTTTCAGCGAGAGTTCCACCGCCACCTGGTTCCAGGCGATGGGAAACTGAGTCGCGCCGGAAAATACGGCGTGGCCGGAAATCGTGCTGCCCTGGCCGCCCAGTTCCACGCGAGTGACGGCACCGGGAGCAACGGTGATCGGCTTTCCCTGCGTGTCATAGATCCGTCCAACTCCAGGCTCGCTGCGGGCGAGGCGTTGAGTAATTTTGTGTTCGCCGGGCGGGACTTTTTCGAAAACAAAGGATCCGTCAGCAGCGGTGGTGGCTTCCAGCCACAGCATCAGCGCGGGAAAGTTGCGTTTGTTCGGCGAAGGGTTGTGCATGGATGGCAGGTTCTCGAGGGAAATTTCCTGGGCGGCGGCGGATTTGCCAGTCACGATGAGTTTGCCTTCGACCCGGCCCCAGGGTTGCAGGACGATTTTGCCATCGAAATTCGTCAAAGACACATCCGCGTATCCCTGGTCGTGAACGCAGATGAATCCGCACGCGTGAAGTTTCGCGGCGAAGGAAAATTTTCCCTGATCGTCGGTCTGGGCCGATTCCGCTTCGGTGACGGGATATCCTTTGCGAACCGTGCCTGGCTTATCCATGTAGACGCCGCCTTGAAGTTCATACAAATAGACGTCCGCGTTCGCGGCGGGTTTGCCGTCCGACAGAAGCACGGTGCCGTTGAGGCCGTTATCCTTGCGGAGCCTGAATGTGAAAGCCTGGTCGCCGTCTTTGACAAACAGGTTGGTGGAGGCGACCGGCAGGTAACCGTCTTTTTGGATTTCGATTTGATAGGCGTAATTCTGGCGAGTTCGGAAATCGAACGCGCCATTTTTGCCATCGGCACCGAAGGAAAAACGCACGGGAAATTCGAGGTTCCTGGCGTCGCCGACCAGCACTTTGAAATCGTCCAGGGGCAGGCCGGTGGCCTGGTCGAAAACGGTGCCGGAGATTCTCACAGGTGCATTGGCCGGCCTGGCGCCCAGGCGGGTGAGGCGGATTTCGTGTTCGCTGCCGTCAGGCTTCAAGGACACGCCCGTGGCCGAAAATCCCGGCGCTTCAAAGTGGAAGGGCAACGCATCCGGCGGCGCGGAATCCCACTGGAATTTCCCCTGCCCGTCGGTGCGCGCGGACCAGACGAATGGGCGCAGGCCGTAATTATCGGAAGTGGTCATCACGACGGCATTGCTGACGGGCGCGCCTTTTTCATCCAGCACGCGGCCGCGGAAAATATTCGCCGGGCCGAGTTTGAAGGTGAGGTTCAACGGTTCGTTGGAAACGGTCGTCTCCAGCGCCACCGGACCAAATCCTTCCGTTTGCACGGCCAGTTCCAAATCGCCGGGCACCATGTGGCGCAATTTAAAACTTCCGGCGGCATCGGTTGTGGCTGCGTTTTCGGCTTCCGCGCGCGCCGAGATTCGCCGCACCATCGCTCCGGCAATGAGATTGCCATCCGAATCCGTAACTACGCCGTTGACGGGCGTGCCCGTTTGCAAGACGAGAGAACTATTCGTGGCCGCTGTGACGTTTACGACCAACTGCGTCGTGAGCAACGCGTAGTCGGCGTGTTCTACATTGATGCCAATTTTATCAACCGATGCAGGCATCATGTCACTCGACCAACGCCCGTCGGCATCGGTGTGCTGCGCATCCCTGGCAAGATAATGGATGTTTTCCTTCTTAGTGGGATCGTTGCCGCCAATGAAGTAAAAATGAATGGTCGCATTCGCCACAGGTTGCCCGGATTCGTTGAGAATAAGTCCACCCGCCGGCGTGCCCACAGGAAGCTTCATCACGTAATTCGTCGGCATGTTGCCGTTCTGCCAACTGATCACCATCGGAACGTGTCCCGTCGCCGATACAAAAAGATTCACGTCCACATAAGGGAATTGCGGGAACTCCACTTGCGCCGTGCCGTCGGGGGCGGTTTCCAAATCCACACCTTTCGTTTTTCCGTCCTCGCGAAAATAGGCGACCTGCAATTTCGCGCCTCCGACGGGCTTTTGCGAATCCGCGCCGAGCGCCTGAAATCGCATGCCGTTGAGCACCGCGGCGGGAGCGGCGGGCGTGGCCGGCGCGGACGACTGGGGCATCTCGGCCAATTCGGGAGCGGGCTCGGATGGTAGTTTAATCTCGGCGGCGATTTTTTGCGGCGGCGAAACGCCGGATTTTTTTTGCGCCGCGCTGTTGTTCCTATGCACACCAATTACCACCGTCAGAATCAATGCGGCTGCCGGGATCATCGCGAGTTTCCAGCCTTTGGAAATCGTGCGGGCGACCGTCCCTGCCGCGCCGGTCGCTTGACCGACGGATGCGCCAGTGGCGACACTCGTGGCCAAACCCAAGGGAGCTGCGGCAACTGCTTTGGCGCCCAAAATGGTTGCGAGGCCGGCGACAGAAAGAGCCACGCCACGACTTTTGAGCAGGCCGTGGAGTTTTTCCAGGGCGCGATTCACCCGCATGCGGGCGGCGTCTTCACTGGCGCCCACGGAGGTCGCGAGCGCGCGGAAATTTTGTTGCTCGAAAAACCGCAGGATGATCGCTTCGCGATCCTGGTCGGGGAGTTGGTTGATGGCATCGTCCAGCACGGGCAGGACATAATCCAGGTGAGTGTCGTCATCGAGAGCATTCATTTCAGCGGCCTGCCTTTCCCGAACCTGGCGGCGCCGCTCACTGCGCATGAGCGTGGCCGCCACATAACAGGTGTCTCGATGCAACCAACCGCCCAGGCTAACCTCCCCGGAGAGGGTGCGCGCCTTTTGCGTCAGGCGCACGAAGACCATTTGGGCGACGTCCTCGGCGCGATGTGAATCTCCCTCCACCAACCGCAGCGCTGTGGAATAGACGAGGTCAATATAGCTTTCAACCAATTCGCGAAACGCGGATTCCGATCCGTCTTCGGCATAACGCGAGAGCAGTTTTCGAGTTTCTGTCATATCGTTCATCTGTAAAACGCCGCAGAACTTCGAAACCGAACAAACTTTTTCACCCGCCTTTTCGCGAAATGCTTTTACTTCTTCGCGAGGACATCGACGAGCGCTTTCTGCACGATCTCGACGTCGCTCGCGCCGCGAAAGCCGCTGAAACCGACGGATAATTTCATGGTGCCCTCCACTGTAATGGGCTGGCCGCCTTCCCAGCCGATGAAATCCGGGCGGATGATGCCGAATTTCTTTTCGTCAATCTGCCCCGTGAAAACCAGCTTTTCGTACTCACCGGTTTTCAGGCCGGTGATCCATACCTGGCTCGCCTTGGTCCAGGCGATGCGAAACGAATGGCGCTGCCGGATTTTATCCGTGCCGAACATTTTGCCGTGGACGACGCCGTGTTCATCGATGATGCACAAGGCGCTGTTGCCATCGTTACGGCTGCGGTCGGCCTCGTCGGCGAGGTATTCGGGCAAACGTTTTTCAACGGCGGCAACGAGGCTGGCGATGAAGGGCGCGATTGATTTGGAATCCATGTTTCGCATGATGGCCGTTATTAAATTCAAGTCAATCCGCGCCAGGGACCGCCGCCGTCTCGGCGGCAAGTTATCGAATCCGGGCCGCCGAGACGGCGGCGGTCCCAGGCTGCGGATGTCCTCATCCGCTGGTGCAAAAACGAGCTTCATTTGTCACATTTTTTGACGCAAAAAACGGGCAAAAGAGGGCTTTCGGGGGCACTTCCGGCGTCGCACTCGGCGTGCTTCTTGCTAATAGAATGGGTTATGATGTATCGGTTGCAGATTTGTGCAGTTTGGATAATGACGGCGTTTTCGTTCCAGGCGGGTGCCATGAACCTGGATCATCTCACGGTGGGATCCATCACCTACAGCAACGTCACCGTTTTCGGCGCCAACAAAACCGATTTATTTTTCTCCTCCGACCAGGGCATGAGCAATGTGAAGTTGAAATACCTGACGGCGGAGTTGCAGAAGCAATTCAATTACAATTCGAACGCGGCGGAAAAAGTGGAGGAGCAGCAGTTCGCGGCCGACAAAGCCTACCAGGCGAACCTCGCGGCGTCGTTTGCGGCGCGCGTGCAGGCAGCAGCGCAGGAACATGAGGCGAGGTTGAAGGCCGTCTATTCGCAGGCCGGCCTCGGTGATGCGGTCTCGGAGGACTCGCCGCTCGGCCAGACGGCGCCGGCGTTGAGCTTCACGAATTGGATCGGCGGCAAGCCGGATCTCGCCGGCAAACTCACACTCGTCAGCGTGTGGTCGCCCAAGAGCGCGTCGTGCCGGAAATGGATCGGGCCCATGAATGAACTGCATCGCGTGCTCGCGGGCAAACTGGAGGTCATCGGCGTGACCACCGCGACGGAAGATGAGGTAGCGAGTGCCGATCCGAAAATTGATTTTCCCTGCGCGCTGGATCCCAAGGGCGCGTTTCTCTCCGACGCCGGCGTGACGTCGCTCCCGTGCGTGCTGCTGATCGATACGAACAACGTGGTGCGTTACATGGGGCATCCGGCGGCGGTCACGACGAACACGTTGCAGAGTTTGCTGAAGAGCGATGAGTAAGCACTAATTCAAGGCCACCCCGCGGCGAATATACGTGGGCACGTCGAGATCTTCCCCTTTGTGGATGGTCGGCTCGCTTTTGTCGAAGCGGCCTTTGGAAATGATTTCCAGCGGCAGTTGACCCTGCCGCATCTTGTTGGAATTTTTGCGCATGCGGGTCTGGCGCGCGGCGAGTTGTTCCATTTTGGACTGCGGCAATTCGGGGGCCGGCGGCACGAATCGCGAATGCGGCCGCGTGCCATTCTCCTGGTTCAACAGGTGATTGGTCAAATTGTCAGACGACGACGCCCGCACTTCGGCAGGGGTCTGCTCTTCTTCGGGCGCATCCGTTTTTTCGATGTGAACGACGCCGCGGCGTACCGCGATCAAGGTGATCGCCAGGCGTTCGCGATAGGCTTCGTCAATCGCGGCGCCCATGACGACTTGCGCGCGTTCGCATTTACCGTTGATGTGCTCCATCACGCGATGCACTTCGGTCATCGTGAGGTCCGGGCCGCCGGTCAGGCTCACGAGCACGGCGTCGGATTCGGCGAGCGTTTTGCCGCCATCGAGCATCGGATGCGCCAATAATTTGTCCATGACCTCGCGCGAACGCGTGGCGCCCGCGGCTTCGGCTGTGGCAAATGAGCTGTCGCCGCGGCGCTCGCGCAGCAAGGCGCACAAATCCGTGTAGTGAATCTCGATCAATCCCTTGCGGGCCATCAATCGCCAGACGCCATTCACACCTTCGGCGAGCAGGCCGTTCAATATATTGAACGTGTCGACCACGCTGGTTTTTTCGTCGATCAATTTTAAAATTTCCTGATTGGGCAGGCAGATGACACCGTCCGCGGCGTTCTTGAGTTGCTCCAATCCCTGCTGCGCCTGTTTCAAGCGCCGATTTCCCTCGCAATCAAACGGCATCGCGACGAACGCGAGCACCAGCGCGCCCGATTCGCGCGCCGCCTGCGCCAGCACCGGGCTGATGCCCGTGCCCGCGCCGCCGCCGAGCCCGGCCAGGATGAAAATGACATCCATGCCTTCGCACGCGTGCTTGAGTTTGGGCAAATTTTCCTCCGCCACGGTGCGGCTGCGTTTCGGATCGCCGCTCGGACTGGCGCCGCGCATTGGTTTGGCCTCCAGCGAAATTTTTTCCGTTGCGGACGAAGTGGCGAGAGATTTCGCGTCGGTGTTGACCGCGGCCAGCGCAACGCCGGGCAGCGCGGCCTTGGCGATTTGTTCGAGGATGTTGATCCCGGCGGTGCCCACGCCGAAAATTTTTACCGACACAGACAGAGTGGAGTCTTCCATAACTTATGCTCGTTTGAAAAGTTGTCCGATGGTCGATTTGATGCCGTCGCGCAAGGACGCTTTGCCCGCGCGTTTTTTGTGCTGGAACGAACCGAACTTCACGAGGCCGATGGCGGTCGCAAATTCCGGCTGGTCCAACGCCGATTTCAGTCCGCTGATGGAATTGGTTTTGCCGATCGAGACCGGCATTTGCAGCACCTGCTCCGCGAGGCGCGCGATTTCCGGGATGCGCGCGCCGCCGCCGCAGATGAAAACGCCCGAGCGCAAATAATCGAGCAAGCCCGACTGCTCAAGGTCCTGGCCGATCAATTGAAAAATTTCCTCGAGCCGCAGCGACATGATGCGGCGGAGATGCTCCAGGTTCACCGTCTTGAGCGGCATGCCAAGTTCATTGGAAATCGTGGCGCTCTTTTCCTTGAGGCCATCCAGGAACGCCGAGCCGTGCTCCAGCTTCAATTGCTCCGCGCGGCCGAGCGGCACTTTCAAGCCATAAGCCAAATCGTTGGAGACGTGATCGCCGCCGATGGCGAGCACGCTTGCGTGTTTGATCACGCCGTCGGCGTACACGGTGTATTCGGTCGTGCCGCCGCCGATGTCGATGACCAGCGCGCCCAATTCTTTTTGCTCGGTGGTGAGCAACGCCAGCGAGGACGCGAGGCCGTTGAAAACAATTTCGTCCACTTCCAACTGCAGGCCTTTCACGGTTCGAATGGCGTTCTGCAGGCGATTCAAATTTCCGTGGACCACGTGCACATCCACTTCCACGCGCGAGCCGAGCATGCCAACGGGGTTGGAAATGCCGTCCTGGCCGTCGACGAGAAAGTGCTGGCGAATCGCGTGGATCACGTGATTGCCGGCGGGCAAATTAATTGTCTTCGCGTTCTTGATGACGTCCTGCACGTCGTCCTCGGAAATCTCGCGGTCCGCGGAAACGACCGGATGCACGCCGCGGTTATTAAACCCGCGCACATGGCTGCCGGTCACGCCGAGATACACGCTGCGAATTTCCACGTCGGCCATTTGCTCGGCCTCGACAATCGCGTTGCGGATGTCTTCCTCGACGGCGGGTGCGTCGCAAATTTCGCCCTTGCGCACGCCGCGCGATTTCGCCTGGCCCAGGCCCACGATGTTCAGGCCGGACGAATCGGGATTCATCTCGCCGACGACCGCGCAAATCTTCGACGTGCCAATTTCCAATCCGACGATGATGTTGGAGGAATCAAACATTTCTTCTCCTGATGCGTTGAGGTTTTGTAGATTTAGGCGCCGAGGGCGGCGTGACGCCGGGCTCGGTGAAGCGCAGCGGGGTATTGTCCATGACGGCCAAATTCAAGGTGGCGATGGTGCGGTTCCGGGCCGCGCATTCTTCGTGAATTTTTTTCCAGCGCAACAATTGTTGCTCAAAATTCCCCAGGCCGAACGTCACTTCGCTCCCCTGCCCGGTCGTGATGATCAGCACCTCCGGCGAAACGATGTCGATTTTTTTCAGCTCCACCATGTTCGCCATTTCGGACGACTCGAAGGCATTGATCCATTTCAATGCCGCCTGCATCTGTGTGGAATCCAGCTTGCGGCCCGGCTGCACTTCATTGCGAATGCCGAGAATCAGTGGCAATTGATCGTCTGATTGCGCGGCCGGCACGGCGCGCTGGCGCGGGTCCAGCGGCAATATCACGTAGCCGTTCTCGTCGATTTGAAACGTCTTTAAATCAAAGCCGCCGCCTGGCTTCAACACCGGCACGTTGATTTGCGCCACGGGTTCGCGCTCGGCGATGCGCAATTTCAGCGTGCCCGGCAAAACGCGCTCGACCGAAACGGACTCAATCATCGCCTGCAATTCCAAATCGCGTTTAACGTCCTCGAGCCGGAGCGCGAGCAGATTTTGCCCGATCCGCACGCCGCTCCAACGGCGCAACTGGTCCGCCGAAATCACGCCGTCGGTCTGCACATCCACGCGCGTGATCGCGAACGATTTGTTTTCGTAAACGAGCTTGTTGAGCGCGAACTCGCCAAGACACCAGGCGGCGTAGAGTCCCAGCACCGTGCCGAAGCAGACGCCGAGCCCGATGATCACGCGCCGCGCGCGGGCGGCGCGCACCTGGCTCGAACGCAGTTTCACATCGAGCACATGCACGCGGCCCATTCGCCGATTGGTCGGTTTGCGTTTTCGCCAAAACATAATCACATCTTGATTGCCTTCGGGCTGTGCTGGAGCGCCAGGTCGATCATTTTCTGGCACAGCGCCGAGAAATTCATTCCCGCCGCCGCCGCCGCTTTGGGCAGCAAACTCGTTTCCGTCATGCCAGGCAGCGTGTTGACTTCGAGCACAATCGGCTCGCCCGTCGCGCGCACCATCACATCCACGCGCGCGTAATCACGCCCGCCAATGGCGCGAAACGCGCCGAGCGCCACGTCCTGGATGGCGCGGGTGGTGGCGGCGTCAAATTCCGCCGGGCAAAAATACTCGGTGTTGCCGGCGGTATATTTATTGCGGTAATCGTAGCCGCCGGATTTTGGACGCACTTCCACCACGGGCAACGCCGCATCCGCCAAAATGCCCACCGTCGTCTCGCGGCCGATGATTTTTTCCTCGGCGAGCAACTGCGAATCGTAACGAAACGCTTCGCGCAATGCGTCGCTCCAATCCGCCACGCGATCCACAAATTGCAATCCGACGCTCGAGCCCTGGCGCACCGGTTTCACGACCACCGGCGGTTGCCAGCCCATCGGCCAGGGCATTTTTTCGGATTCCACGACCACGAATTTCGCGGTTGGGATGCCGGTTTCGATGCAGCGTTGCTTCGTCAGCACCTTATCGAACGCCACGCGGCTCGTTTCGGAATCGCAGCCGGTGTAGGGCACGCCGAGTTTGTCGAGTTCATGCTGCACGACGCCGTCTTCGCCGAACGTGCCGTGCAACGCGAGGAAAACGACATCAGTTTTTTTCGGCAACACAAATGTGCCGTCTTTCGGATCCACTTCGGTAACGGAATGCCCGAGCGAACGCAGCGCCTGTGCCACGCCCGCGCCGCTGTTCAACGAAACTTCACGCTCCGCACTCGGTCCGCCCAACATGACTGCGATATTCAACTTGTGAGACATCAAATTCGATTCATCTGCCGCATTTTTTAAACAAAACATGTCCGTGGTACAAGCACGGAATTGACGCGCTCGCGCGTCAATCTTCGCCGACGACTTCCACTTCCGTGTGCAGGTCGATGCCGCGCTCGGCCTTCACCTGCTCGCGCACTTTCTGAATCAGCGCCAAGACATCGCGCGCGGTTGCGGTGCCGTCGTTCACCAAAAAATTTCCATGCTCGGCGGAAACAAATGCGCCGCCGACGCGCGTGCCTTTCAAATGCAACTCATCGATGAGCTTGCCGGCGGGACACGCCGTGGGATTTTTGAACATGCAACCCGCGCTCGGCGCGGCCGGCTGCGTGGTCCAGCGTTTCTTGCTGTAGGCAATCATCCGTTGCTCGATCGATTCACGCGAATCTGCGCGGCCTTTTAGCACCGCGCTCAGGGCGATACGTGTCTTCAGCGTCGCGCAGCTCCGATATTCCACGCTCAACTCGGACGGCACCGCGCCGGTCACGTTGCCGGAGTAATCCATCATCCGAATCGATTCCACCACGTCGAAAGTTGCGCCGGTCATGGCGCCCGCGTTCATGCGCAACGCGCCGCCGACGGTGCCCGGAATGCCCTCCAAAAATTCGAGGCCGGCGAGGCCGCTGCGTTTGGCTTCCACGGCGACGTTCTTCAACTTCGCGCCCGCGCCGCAGTGCAGCCGGTCGCCGTTGATTTCAATCCGGCTGAAATGCGCCGCCGCGAGGCTGATGACCACACCGCGAAAACCACCGTCGCGGACGACGAGGTTCGAGCCGCGACCGAGCACGAAAAATTTCATGCCGTGATCGCTGCAAAATTTCAACACCGCCGCCAAATCTTCATCCGAGGCCGGCTCGACAAAAACATCCGCCGGGCCGCCGACGCGCAGCGTCGTGCGTTTGGCGAGCGGCTCGTCACGGCGCAGCACGGCACCGGGCGACATGCGTTTCGCCAGTTCCTCGGCTGCCTGTTCTTTGTTCAGCATGGGATTTTCCAAAGTGGAATTCATGCGGTGGATTTCACCCGCAACTCGTGCCGATGCTCGCCGCCGCAACCGCAGCCGCCGCCGGCATCGTGCGGTTTCGCACTCGCGTGTTCGGTTCCCTGAGCGATCAGTTGCAACATCGTTTCCGCAATTTGCTCCGCAGCCTTCGGGGCGTGCCATTTGGCGAGCGCTGATTGCATGGCGTCACGGGCAGCGGCATTCGTCACCAAATCCAAAATTAAGTTAGCGAATTTTTCGGGAGTCGAATTCTTCTGTTCCAACAGATGCGCCGCGCCGGTTTCCTGAAAGGCGTGCGCGTTGAAAAACTGGTGATTGTCCGTCGCCGCGGGAAATGGAACCAGGACCGATGGAACACGCATCGCGGCGATTTCCGCGAGTGACGACGCGCCGGAGCGGCTCACGGCCACGGTGGCCGCGCCCAGCGCCGTGTCCATTTCGCCGAAAAATCCGTGGACGACGGCGCGGAGATTTTTTTCGGCAAACGCTTTGCGCATTTTTTCGACGGCGCTGGGGCCGGAGAGGTGGAAAAATTGCAAATCGCGGTTTTTAAGTGTTTCCAGCACGCCAATCACCAAATCATTGATGCCGCTCGCGCCCTGGCTGCCGCCCATCACCAAAACGGTGGGGCGATTGGGATCGAGGCCGAGCGCGGTGCGGCAAGTCGCGGCGTCGCGCGGCTGGAATTGCGGGCGAACCGGTGTGCCCGTCGTCACGACTTTGCTCGAATGCAATCTCGATGCGGCTTGCGGAAAACCGACGAAGCATTCATCCACGAAGCGAGAGAGCCAGCGATTGGCTTTGCCCGGGATGGTGTTCGATTCGTGCAGGAAGGTTCGGGCGCCGAATTGTTTCGCGGCGAAAATCGGCGGTGCGCTGGTGAATCCGCCCATGGCGAGCGCCGCGACCGGTTTGCGCGCGCCGAACGCTTTCCGCGCTGCGAGCCAGGATTTGACAAAACTGCGCGCGAACGAAAAATAATTGCGGTTCTGCAAGCCGACTGCGGGGAGCGTGACGATGTTGACATTGCGCGCCATTTTCACCGCTTGCTGGTCCACTTCCTTGGGCGATACGAGCACGGTGACCGCGCAGCCGCGTTTCACGAGTTGTTCCGCGACCGCCAGCCCAGGAAACAGATGGCCGCCGGTGCCGCCACAAGCGATGGCAATCGTGGGTGGGTTGGGTTGCGTCATGCCGTTTGTGCTTCTTCCACCGGTTCGTCCGCCAAATCTTCCGCGCGCGAAAACCTCGCGACGCTCAGCAGCAAGCCAACACACGCCAGCATCACCAGCAAATCCGATCCGCCGTAACTGATGAACGGCAGGGGCATCCCCTTGTTCGGCAACGCGCTCGTCACGACACCGATATTGATTGCCGCCTGCAGGCCGATCATCATGGTCAAACCCGAGGCCAGCAAGAGCCCGAACGTATCACGCGCGCGGCTGGCGATGAACAAACCGCAAATCACCAGCACGATGAACGTCAGCACGATGAGCAAGGTCGCGATGAGTCCAAGTTCCTCGCCGATGATCGACAAAATAAAATCCGTGTGATGCTCGGGCACGAAGCCTTGTTTCTGCCGGCCGTTGCCCAGCCCGAGACCGGTCCAGCCCCCGGAGCCGAGCGCGATCATCGCCTGCCACGATTGATAGCCCACGGCGCTGTTCTTATATTTCTCGGGATGCAAGAAGGCGAGGATGCGTTCATGGCGAACCGGGTCGTGCCACAACAACCAGGCGAAACCCACGACGCCGATCATCACCGGCACCGCGAGGTAACGCAACTTGGCACCGCTCAAAATCATAAGCATGCCACACACGGTGGCCATCAGCATGGTCGTTCCAAAATCAGGTTCACGCAGAATCAGCACCAATATCGGCGCGATGAATAAACCGGGAATTAAGATCCCTCGTTTGAATGTGGGCATTTGGCGTTGATAATAGGAACCGTACCATGCCACGAGAATGACGAGCACCAGGCGGGCGAGTTCGGACGGTTGCAGGCGAAAGCCGCGAAAATCAAACCAACGGCGCGCACCATTGATGCGCGGAGCGGACAAGCCGGCGATGTGGTGGTCCTTCAGGACAAGCACTCCCACGAGCATGACGATTGCAACTCCGAAAAGCGGCCACGCGATCATTTTCAACCAGCGATAATCAATGGCCGCCGCGCCCACGCACAGCACCAAACCCGCCGCGCACCAGATCAGTTGCAATTTCAGATAATGCGCTCCCACCTGCGTCATGCTCGAACTGTAGAGCATCACCATTCCCAGCGACAGCAGGGCGGCGACGCAGAAGACGAGCACTGTGACGGCGACTTTCATTTTTGATTTCTGATGTTTGGTTTCCTGCGGTTAGTGGCGCGGGCGTCTCACTCGCAAACTCGGAATGAACGCACGGGCAAGATGCCCGTGCCACTGGCAATGAAACCAAAAATCGAAAATCTCAAAGAACACCGGACGCCGGGCAGAGGTAGCCCGGCGTCCGGGATTGAATTAATGCATCGGAGCCGGCGCAGTGGTCACCGGAGCGGGGGCTGGTGACGGCGCCGGTACGGGCGCGGACTCGGGCGCGGCTGTTCCAGGGATCTTCAACACCTGGCCGACTTTGATGCTCGTCGTGGTCAGATTGTTCGCCGACTGAATCGCTTTGATCGACACATGATAGTGTTTCGCGATACCCGTCAGCGTGTCATTGGATTTCACTTTGTAAGTGATGGCGCCACCGGACGCACCGGTGTCAACCTGAGGAGCTCCAGGCGTCGGGGAAACCGAAGTCGACTGAGTCGAAGAAGTCGCCGCCGGAATTTTGATCTTTTGGCCGACCTTGAGTTTCTTCGGATCAACACCCGGGTTCGCGTCCATGATCGCCTTGACCGATACTTTGAAGTTATTGTGGATGGTTGCGTAGGTGTCACCCTTCACGATGGTGTACTCCTGCATCTCCGCAACCGGCGGCGGAGGCGGTGTGGTGACCGGCGGAGGCGTGCTCACGACGGGCGGGACCGGCACATTCGTCTCCGGAGCCAGGTTCGTCGCAGGGGGCGTGTTGCTCGTGCCAGTTTCAGGCGGCACATTCGACAACTGAGTGTTGGTCGAGGTGTCGCTCCCGTTGCCGTTGTCGGCGGATTCAGCGGGCTTTTTGCAACCCTGGAAGAGCAGCACCATCAACACCAGCACACTCAAGCTGATGGAAGAATAAACGGCGATTCTCAGCCGGTTCCGGGCCTTGTTTTTTTGTTCTAAAAAGACCCCTTGGGATAAAAACGGATTCGGATTGTTCATTGATTTGGCGCGGGTTAGCGTCCTTTCTCTATTGAGGTTTGAATGATTGAGTTATTCGCCTCGTGCTTTTCCCTCAAAAAAGCACGAAACGAAAAATTGTTATTTCCAAAAGTCATCGTCGTCAGATTCCAGCCAGCGGCATTTCCACCGCTCATATGGGGGTTCGCTGTTACTCGACCCCAACTAATTGATTTGGCCAAAACATAAAGATTTTGACCGCTATTCCGGGCGTTTTGAAAATCTTCAAAGCTCGAACGAGCGGTTGAAAGCATCCTCGCAGCCAACCGGGCCGCGATTCCTGCCGCATCTGTCACCGTTTCTAACAGTGAAGTCACTGCTGTGCAAGCGGTAAAAGCGCGTTTCAATCCATGTTTTTTCTTGTAGCGCAATTTTTGCAAAGTGTTCTGTCTTTCGTGTTCCGTTTTGCGTGTTGCGTGGTCCCGGATTCGTGCAAAACGAACCAAGTAAAACGCAACACGCACCACGTCATCTAATCTTCAATGTGCTCAGCGCGACCACCGCGAAGAGCACGCATAAAATATAAAATCTCATCACCACCTGGGACTCGTACCAGCCCTTTTTTTCGAAATGATGGTGGATGGGAGCCATCAAAAAAATCCGCCGGCCCGCGCCGTATTTTTTTTTGGTGTAACGAAACCAGCCGCGTTGCAGGATCACCGAGGCGGCTTCCATCACGAACACGCCGCCGGCGATCACCAGCACGAGCGGTTGATGAATCAACACCGCGATCAACCCGAGCGCGCCGCCCAGCGCGAGCGAACCGGTGTCGCCCATGAAAACCTGCGCGGGATGACAGTTGAACCATAAAAAGCCGAGACCGGCGCCAATCATGGCGGCGCAAAACACCGTGAGCTCACCCGCGCCCGGCACGTAAGGAATGCCGAGATATTCCGCCGCTTTGAAATTGCCCGCGAGATAGGTGAGGAACAGAAACACGATCGAAACGATCAGCGTGCAACCAATCGCCAGGCCGTCGAGACCGTCGGTGAGGTTCACCGCGTTCGAACTGCCGACAATAGTCAGCGACGTGAGGACGATTCCGAAGATGGCGCCGATGTGAATGGGATATTTGTAGAATGGCACCATCAGTGTGCTTACCAGATTGCTGACAATCGGATGTTTGATATCCGCAAAACGCAATTCGCTGCGCATCGGCAAATTCCACAAATAAACCGCGACAAACAGAGCGAGCACAACCTGAACCCAAAGTTTCACCTGCGGCTTCGTGCCGCCGCCGCTCTGCTGCGTGATCTTCGCGTAGTCGTCGTAAAACCCGAGGCCGGTCAGCACGAGCACGGAGAGCAGGGTCAATTCAATCAGCGGATTCCACACGGCCCAGAACAGCGTGGTGAAATTCAAAACGACGATGATGAGAATCCCGCCCATCGTGGGTGTGCCCTTCTTGCTCAACACGCGCGCGCCGAGCCCGCCGCCTTCTTCGGCTTTGTCCACATACTCCTGGCCGAATTTCAATTGCTTCAGCCACTTGATGACGCGCGGACCCAGCCACCAACTCAACAGCAAAGCCGTGATCGCCGCGCCCGCGCTGCGAAACGTGATGTAATGGAACAAGCGCAAAAACGACAGGCGATCAGCCCACGGCGTGCCCGCGGACCAATCGAGTAATTTTTGGCTTATATAATAGAACATTTAAAATTTCTCCCAAAAATCATTTCCCAAACGGTGGCGATTCCCTGCGGGGAATCGAGGCAAACCGGCAGGTTTGCCCCACCATTTTGGAAATGATTTTTGGCATATTGATTCAGTTTTTTCTTCCATCCGCCCGCAATACCTCGGTCACCCGCTCCAGGCGCGCCGAGCGCGAGGCTTTGATTAAAACCACGTCGCCGGGTTTCACAAAACTTTTCACGGCCGCCGCGGCCGCATCCACATCGAGAAATTCGAACACGCGATTCAATCCCGCATCGCGCGCGGCTTTGGCCAGCACCGGGGCCATGGCGCCGATCGCGAACAACTGGCCCACGCCCGATTCCGCCACGCGCCTGCCCACTTCGATGTGCGCGGCTTCGCTGTGCGCGCCCAATTCCGCCATGTCACCGAGCACCGCCACGCGCCGGCCTTTGCACGGGATGTCCTGCAAGGTCTGCAACGCCGCGAGCATGGAATCCGCGTTCGCGTTGTAGGCATCGTCCAGCACGCGGACGCCGTTCGATTCCCATAGTTGCATCCGCATTTTCGGCGGCTGACATTCGGTCAATCCGCGCTCGATCTCCGCGCGGCCCAGACCCATCTCGGCGCCGACAGCCATCGCGAGCATCGCGTTCATCACCTGATGGCGGCCCAGCAAGTTAATCCGGTAATCGCCCGAAAATTCCGCGCGCGGGGTCGTCACACGAAACGCCACGCCGTTGTTCGCAAGCCGGATGTTGCTCGCGCGCCAGTCATTTTTATCGCCCACACCCACGCGCACTGCGCGCGCGCTGGTGCGATGCACGATCTGCGGCGTCCATTCGCTGTCGCCGTTCATGAACAAGATGCCGCCGACGGGCAATTGTTCCGCCAGTGTGCCTTCCTCGCGCGCCACACCGGCGAGGTCTTTGAAAAATTCCAGGTGCTCGCGGCCGATGCTCGTGATCACGGCCATCCGCGGCTGAATCATGCCGAGCAGCGGCGCCAATTCGCCGGGATGATTCGTGCCCACTTCCATCACGCCCGCCTCGTGCTTTTTCTCGAAGCGCAACAACGTGAGCGGCACGCCGATGTCATTGTTGAAACTCGCTTCGCTCCAGACCGTCGCCAGTTTCTGGCGCAGAATCGACGCGAGCAATTCCTTCGTGGTCGTTTTTCCATTGGAACCGCCGACCGCGACCACCGGCAAACTAAAATCACTGCGATACCGCGAGGCGACTTGCCCCAGTGCTTTGCGCGTATTGTCCACCGCGATGACCGCGCATTTCGGCAGGTTGGCGGGAACTTTTTTGGTTTCGACCATGATGGCGTCGACGCCCTTCGAAACGACATCCCGCAAAAATTCGTGCCCGTCGTGCCGCTCGCCCGCGAGCGCCACGAACAAATCACCGGGCTGCGCGGCGCGCGAATCGGTGGTGATGCGCTTGATCAAAGCGCTGCGCGATCCCGCCACCAGTTTCCCGGCGCAAGCTCCCAAAATGAATTCCACGTCTCGAGTTTCCACTGTTCACTTCCGAAAATTGTTATTGCGGCCGCAACACCGGTTTGTTCAACCGGTCCGCCTGCGCGATCACATCGGGCCGCGGCGTGCTATCGTCGATATCCGGCTTCAGGTTCAGATAATTGGCGGAGCGCTCGGCGATCTCTTTGAAAATCGGCCCGGCAACCTGGCCGCCGTAGTAGCCTTCCTTCGGATCATCGAGCACAATCGAAATGCAAAGCTCCGGATTATCCGCCGGGAAAAAGCCGATGAACGAGGCCACATATTTCCGGACGTATTTGCCATCTTCAACTTTTTGCGCGGTGCCCGTTTTGCCCGCGACGGTGTAATGTTCCAGCGCTGCTTTCGGCGCAGTGCCGTCTTTGGAAACCACGGTCTTCAATGCCTCGATCGTCAGCTTCGCGGCGCATTCATCGGTCGTTCGCCGCACCGCTTGCGGCGAATAACGGACCACAACCTTGCCATCCGAATCTTCGAGGCGATTGATCAGCATCGGTCGCATCAAGACACCACCGTTCGCGATGGCGCACATGGCCATCATCATTTGCAAACGAGTGACCGCGATGCCCTGCCCCATGGGAATTTGGGCCACGGAAACTTTGCTCCAATTTTTCACCGAGTGCACGATGCCGGGCACTTCGCCCGGCAACGGCAACCCGGTGCGACTGCCAAATCCGTAGGCTGTGATATAGTTATACAGTTCGGCTTCCCCGAGCTTGATGCCGATCTTCGCGGCGCCGATGTTCGACGATTTCATGATGATGCTCTCGACCGACAGCAGGTCATACGGTTCATGGTCGTGCAGCACGCGTCCCGCATAGGCAAAATGACCGTGCTCGCAATCGAATATGTCACTGAGTCCGACGGCGTGATCGTTCAATGCGCCGGAAACCACGACGATCTTGAACGTCGAACCCGGTTCCACCACATCCGAGATCACCCGGTCGCGGCGCGCGTCCGCCGATGAAGCGCCGGGATTGTTCGGATCGAAATTCGGCAGCGTCGCCATCGCCAAAATCTCGCCGGTTTTGGGCCGGATCACGATGCCCGTCGCGCTGACCGGCGTGTGCTGTTCCATGGCATCCGCCAGGGCTTTTTCCACGATGTTTTGAATCACGGAATCGATGGTCAGCACCACGTTCAGCCCGTCGCGCGCTTCCAGATCCTGGTTGCGCAGCGCTACCAATTCCCGCCCGCGCCGGTCCGCTTCCGTGAGACGCCAACCCGCCGCGCCAGCGAGTTTTTCGTCCATCGTTTTTTCAATGCCATCCGTGCCGACGATTTCCGAAACCACGTTGCTGTTAATCTCGGCGTCTTCCGTTTGCGCGTAACCCAAAATGTGGGCGGCGAGCGATTGATTGGGATACACGCGGACCGGATAATTCTCCGCGAAAACCGCTTTCTGCCGCAACGCGCGATACGCGGCCTGGTCGGTCTTGTTCAGCGTTTTCTCGTTGACGCCGAAATTCATGTTCGTCATCGCCGCCTGGATTTTGTCCCACGTTTCCAGCGGCACGCGTTGCTTGATGCGCGTGTATTGCACGAGATTGGTTTCGCCCTTCTCGTTGATGCGCGTGCGAGTGGCCAGCCGCTTGTAGAGCGCGCTCTCATCCACCTGCAACAATGGCGCCAGCGCGCGCGCCACGACATCCGCCTGCTTCTCGTTCATCAACGAAGGGTCGGCGCAAACGGTTTTCGCGAAGGTGCTCGTCGCGAGCGTGTTTCCTTTCACGTCGAGGATGTCGCCGCGGCGCGGCTCGAACACGAATTCGCGGCGCGTGTTGGACTCGGCTTTCTCGCTGAGTTCGCAATGGCGCAGCATCTGCAAATCGACCAGCCGATAGCCCAGCGCGCTGAAGGCGGCGCAGAGCACCAACCCCAGGGCGAACAGCTTTCGAAATTGCATGTGTTTGGCCATCTTAATGAGTTGATAGCTGATGGTTGATAGTTGATAGACTCCGCGCAGCGAAGCTCGGGCTATCAACTATCAACTTTTGACTTTCAACTTCCCCACAAAAACACCAACCGCCCGCGGCGATCGGTTCCTCACTTCCGACGGCGTCACGGGCGGCGGTTAAATTTTTCATTGCTTCAGCTTCTGCTTCTCAGGCTTCCATCTTTTTCAATCTCGCCAGCCGCCCGCGGCGATCGGTTCCTCTCCGACGGCGTCACGGGCGGCGGCGAAAATCATCAGTCGTGCAAACGCCGCAAGGCCGGCGCGTGCGGCAGCGAGGCGCTCGATAACACGCGCCAAAAATCCTTGCTCAGAAACAACGCGTCGCGCTTTTTTCCGCGAACCTTGGTGGCACGAGCATCCTGCCGGTGCGATCCGAGCCGCACAGGCGGGACGCCCGTGCCACTATTTTTTTCCAGCGTCGATTTCATTCGTTCATCGCCACCGGCGTCGACTGCCGCGACGCCAATTCCCGGTTGCGAGTGGTTCCTTCCGATTTCACCGGCTCCTGCAAATACCAGACCTGCGAGGGCTGCGAGGGCCCGAGGCCAAGGTTCATTTCCTTCACGCGCTCCTGCAGGTATTGCGGCGAGCGCATCGCGGCCAACTGCCGGCGCAATTTGTCATTCTGATCCTGCAAATCCTTCAGGTGCAGCTCGCGCTTGCGGATTTGCTGGCCCAGATCGTAAATCTGGTTTTTCTGCCACACATAACCCACGCCCGAGCCGCCGATGAGCAGGCAAAGCAGAAAAGCCTTGAGCGCCGGTCCGAACCGGATTGCCGCCGACTGATGTTTTCTGTTCCTGGCCATGTTTTGCTTCCGTCACGAACGCGAATAGAACGAACCTTGCGACACGCGATCTTGAGATCGTTACTGTTTGCCGAAACGAGCCCACGCCCACACAGGCGACCGGCGTTTCGTTTGATTCGCTCTACCCGCGTTCCTGGCGGTCAAATTCTCTCAAACACCCGCAACTGCGCGCTGCGACTGCGCGGATTCTCTTCCAATTCCGCCTCGCCGGGCTTGATGGCCTTGCGCGTCACCAAATTTAATTCGGGCGTACGCGGTTCGCGTAGCTCCGGGACGTCGATTCCCCCAGGTATTGTGTAGTCCCGCGCGCCCGCGCGCCCGAAATCTTTCACCACCCGGTCTTCCAGCGAGTGAAACGTGATCACCGCGAGCCGTCCCCCCGGTTTTAAAATTTTCATCGCGGCTTCCAAACCGCGTCTCAAAGAGCCAATCTCGTCATTCACCGCGATGCGCAACGATTGGAAAACTTTCGTTGCCGGATGCGCCTTGCGCCCGTGTCGCGGCGAAATTCTTTCAATCAATTCCGCCAATTGCTTCGTCGTCGTGAACCGGCGCAATTCCCGGTCGTGCACAATCGCTTTCGCAAACCGGCGCGAATCCCGTTCGTCGCCGTATTCCCAAAAAATCTTCGCCAACTCCTCGGCGCTTTCCGTGTTCACCAGGTCTGCGGCGGTCACCGTGTTCCGCGCGTCCATCCGCATATCCAACGGGCCTTCCTGCTGAAAACTGAACCCGCGCTCGGCCACGTCCAACTGAGGCGAACTCACCCCCAGATCGTAAAGCACACCGTCACAACTTCCCGCCTCGATCCAGTCCGCCAATTCCGAAAAATTTCCGCGCCGGATTTCAAAACGCCCGGCATAGGCCGCGAGCCGTTTCGTGGCCGCTTCAACGGCGGCGCCATCTTGATCGCATCCAAACAACCATCCAGTCGGTGAACTCGTCGCCAATATGGCCTCCGCGTGTCCACCCCCACCGACCGTTCCGTCGACGTATCGTCCCGCCGGTGCCGGTTTCAGCGCGTCCAACGCTTCCACCGTCATCACCGTTTTGTGAACGAACTCGCGTAACACGCATCAGATCCCTCTGGTTAATGTTTGCCCATCAAATGCTCGCCAATAAATTCCCAGGCTCTCGTGGCGGGCGGCAGATCGGGAATTGTCATTGCCATCGCCGCCGCGCCCGCTGGCGACGGCATGGGCGTGGCCACCATTTTCGGTGCGCGCGATTTCGCCGGCACTACTTCCACATCCGCCTCGCTCAAATCATTTCGCATCACCTTGATGTTATCGAGGGACAACTCGCCCTGGATCGGCGCGTGCGGTTTGCTGAAGCGCGGGATCGCCGCCTTCGGCTCCGTCGGCTTGTCGTTCCGGAACCAAACCATCGGGTTGATTTTTTTCAACCAGCTATCCACCGGCGCCGCGACTTTCGGCGGCTGCGATACTTTCGCCGGTTCCGTCATCAGGGCATTCCGATTTTCCACCACGGCTGTTTCGCGATCCACGATCAGCGCGCCCAACGCGCCCAAACGCGGAGCTTCCTTCGCATCCGCCGCCACCGCTTCGGCGGGCGACAGCTTCGGCAACTGCGGCTCGCGCTCAGCCGGTTCCGCCGCCGCTTTCGCGGCGAAGGGATTCTTCGCCGATTCGAATTTCGGCAGCGCGCACTTCTGCAATTGGTAACGCGAGTTGGCATGGCTCAGGCCCACCAAACTTTTTCCGGTCGTTAATAATTTTCCCAGGCTCATAGTTACTCCATCATTTTGAATGCCTCCTGCGCCATCACGGCATCGGAAGCACGGACTTTTTCGTAACGCTCAGGATTCCAAATTTCAAAACGGTCCAGCAAACCCACGAGCATCGCCTCGCCCGTGATGCCGGCCGCCGCCGCCATTCCGTCGGGCAGGCAAACCCGTCCAGCTTTGTCCAAAACAACCTGGACGGATTCGCTGCCGATAAATCTTTTCAGAACCACCTTGTTCGGGTCCGAGTTGGGCAGCGCGTCAATTTCGCGCAGCGTCTTCGCCATTTGCTCCGGTGGCAGCGCGCGGAGGCAGGGACCCTCTTTGGATTTCGGCCAAACAATCAGTGTGAATTCAAAATTCTCTTTTGCGGGCCGCCACTTCGCCGGAATTTGCATACGACGCTTCTCATCCACTCCATGCTTATAGAGCGAATTGTAATACGTCGGCTCGCCAGTTCCTTCTGATTGCATTGTGTCGACTTATCCACAGGTGAGGCTCTACCACTGCCTTATGCCCCACAACGCCCCTATTCAAACCACTTCCCCCCTCTTCCGTCAACAACAATCCTCTTCGATTGCCCACAAGTTATTCACAGGTTGCAAGGGACGGCGAAATTCGCAGGAGATACCATATGTAGTGTACACCGCATATGGGGGCACAATGTGGGAATTCCAGAAAAGCGCCACTGCCTTTTTCCCGGTAGGAGACGAGGTAACGAGTCTCTAACTTTTGATGAACTTGAGACTCGTCACCTCGTCTCCTACCGTCCCCCTTCGCCCCACCTTGCTCCCGAAAATCTGCACTTTGCTATCCGACATTCCCGGTTAGCATGGCCGCGCATGCGAACGGCTGATTTCAATTTCGATTTGCCCGGCGAACTGATCGCCCAGACGCCCGCGCCCACGCGCGACGCCTCGCGGTTGCTCGTGTTGCATCGCGATTCGGGATGCCTCGAGCATCGGACGCTTCGCGATATCCTGGAATTTTTGCGCGCCGGCGATGTGATCATCTTCAACAATTCGCGCGTCATCCCTGCGCGACTGCGCGCGGCGAATTCCAAAACCGGCGGGCAATTTGAAATTTTCCTGCTCGAAGAAAACGCCCCGAATGATTGGTGGGCCATGATGCGCCCCGCCAAACGCGCGCGCGTGGGGACGGAAATTATTTTATCGGACACAAACGGCCCCACCGACGTTCGCGCCACCGTGCTCGATGTCAGTGACGAAGGCCATCGCCGGCTGCGCTTCAGTGGAGTAAAAAATATTTTCGAGGAGCTGGATCGTTTCGGCGAAATTCCGTTGCCGCCCTACATTCACCGCCCCAAGGCGAGCCGTGCGGAGGAAGATCGCGAACGTTATCAAACTGTTTTTGCTCAACCGCCCGGCTCCGTGGCGGCGCCGACGGCGGGGTTGCATTTCACGGAATCGTTGCTCGCGGAAATGCGCGCGCGTGGCGTGCAAATTGGTTTCGTCACACTGCACGTGGGGCTCGGCACGTTTGCGGGCGTCAAAACCGAATCACTCGCCGATCATAAAATGCACGAGGAACGATACGAACTCAGCGAAGACACTGCGCGCGTCGTTAACGAAGCGAAACGCGAAGGCCGGCGCGTCATTGCGGTCGGCACCACAAGCGTGCGCGTGCTGGAAAGTGTCGCCAGCGAGCACGAAGGAAAACTTGTTCCCGGCAGCGGCCGCACGCGGATTTTCATCTATCCGCCGCGCGAATTCAAAATCGTGAACGCGCTGCTCACCAACTTTCATCTCCCCTGCTCCACGTTGCTGATGCTCGTCAGCGCATTCGCCGCGCCCGGAGAAACGCGCGGCCGCGAATTGATTTTGTCCGCCTACACCGAAGCCATTCGCGAGCGGTATCGCTTTTTCAGCTACGGCGATGCGATGTTGCTGTTGTAGGAACGCCGAGAACATCCTCGGCCAGATCATGAACTCAGCAAGCATGCTCAGTGCTCCAAAGTTTTCACGTTTCACGTTTCACGAATCACGTTAAGATAAGCGCGCACGTGAACCCAAAACGCAAATCTCGTCACTCGTCGCTCGTCACTCGTCACTCAAAGCTCCCCTTCGTCTTCATCAACATGGCCATCACTGCCGATGGCAAGATCGCCACGGCGAACCGCGCGGTTTCATCGTTCGGCAGCCAGCGCGACAAGGATCATTTGTTGGAATTGCGCGCCACGGCGGATGCCGTCATATCCGGAGCGGGCACGGTGAACTCCGGACCGATTACGCTCGGTCCGGGTCCTGCTAAATATCGGCGGATGCGCACGAAACGCGGCCTGACGGAATACAATCTGCGCATCATTGCCAGCGGCAGCGGCAACGTGAATCCCAAGGCAGAGATTTTTAAAAAGAAGTTTTCCCCGGTCCTGATCCTGACCACCGACCGCGCGAGTGAAGAAAAATTAAAACCGCTCCGCGGACTTGCGACAGAAATAAAAAGTTTCGGCGTGCGCGAGGTTGATTTTCACAAAGCGCTCCAGTGGCTGCGCACAAAATGGAAGATAAAGCGGCTGCTCTGCGAAGGCGGGGGTGAATTGGACGAGGCGCTTTTTCGCGCCGGCCTTGTGAACGAATTGCATCTGACGATCTGCCCGAAAATTTTCGGCGGACGCAAAGCGCCGACGATTGCCGAAGGCGACAGCGTGCCAAAACTGGCGAATGCCGCGCAGTTAAAGTTGAAATCAATGCAGCGAATCGGCGACGAACTGTTTGTGGTTTACACGGTGCTTCCCAAATGACCGTGTGGTAGGGCGCGTCGCTCCGCGCGCGCCGAGGTGGAAATGCAACCCACGGATTAATTGAGTCTTTTGCGGCGCGCGCGGAGCGACGCGCCCTACCATTGTGGAAGTCAAGTGCGCTTCAGTTCCACCCACCGCGCCAACAGCCAGAGCAAATCCGCGAGGCGATTCAGGTAGACAATGATCTCACTGTTGCCGAGCCCGCCCGATTGCTGAAGGCCGCAAATCAAGCGCTCCGCGCGGCGGCAAGTCGTCCGCGCCACATCGAGCGCCGCACCGTGAACCGTGCCGCCCGGCATCGCCCAATGTTTCAGCGAAATTTGCGGCTCGATTTCGCGGACCAATTCCTCGAGCCTCGCGGTTTTTTCCGCGCTCAATTGAACAAACCCGTCCTTCAGAAACCGTGGCAAATCCTCGGGCGCAGTGGCCAGTTCGCCCATGAGCACCACGAGATCCTTTTGAATGCGCAACAAATTCTCGCGCGTCAAATCGTGCTCGGCGGTCGCGCGCGCCATCCCGAGCGCAGCGTTCAATTCATCCACTGCGCCGTACGCCTCCACCCGCGGATGATTTTTCGGCACGCGCCGGCCGTACATCAGCGCCGTCGTCCCGTCGTCGCCGGTTTTTGTCACTATACTCACGAGCGCAAGCTTAAGTGCAAAATCGTGAAACGTAAAACGTGAATACGATGTGGCACGCTATTCACGTTTCACGTTTCACGTTCATTCACAAATCCCTTGCGTTTGAATTTTGTTGTCCTACCTTCGGCGCCACCGAGCTATGAATCCGAAACTGCTGCTGAAAACGATCTTCGTCATCGCGATTTTGTCGCTGCTCGTCATCATGGGAATGCACAATCAACAGGATGTGAGCCTTTCCATGCCGCCGATTTTGCAAAAGAAACTGTCGGCGCCGGCAGCGCTCATGTATTTTGGATTCTTCGCGGTCGGCGTCCTCACCGGCACGATCATGATCGCCGGCAGCGGCAAAGGGCGCAGCAAGAGCAAGTCGGAGTAATTTCTACAGAAGGAAACAAAGAGAACGAAGTTTTCTCACTCCGCTTTCTTATTGTTCTCACTCTCGCTCGATCCCTTGGTAATCCTCTTGTAAGCCAGAATTCCATCCACCACCGCTTTCGCCATTTGTTTGCGGTACGCCGGATCAAAAATCTTTCGGCCGTCGGACGGATTCGACATGAAACCGCCTTCGATCAAAATCCCCGGCATGGTTGCCTCGCGCAAAACCTGGTAGCGAGCCCGTTTCACGCCACGATCCTCAAAGCCCAGGTTCCGCTCGTACGATTTCATCATCTCATACGCCAGCAGCATGTTTTTCTCATCGTTGCGATTCCCCACCACCCACCGCGTGTCGCCTTCGCCTTTCGAATTGAACGAATACGCGCCCGCGGGTGTGCAGCAATAAATCTCCGTGCCCTTCACCTGCCTGTCATCCGGAAAGGCGTTGAAATGCAAACACACAAACAAATCCGCACCGGCCTTGCGCGCAATGGCCGTGCGATCCTCCAGCGGAATTTTAACATCGGTCGTGCGCGTCAGCACCACGTTGAAACCGATAGCCTTCAATTGCGCGCGGACTTCCTGGGCGAGCAGCAGCGTGTATTTTTTTTCATCATTCGCTCCCACCTGGTAACCGGGATCATTGCCGCCGTGGCCGGGATCGAGGCAAATGGTTTTGATGTTGATGCCGCGCGGGCTGGTTGGCGGTGACAGCACCGGGCCGAGTGTTTCGGACAAATCGATTTGCGAGATGTAAGCCCGTCCGTTTTGGTAAAGGATGGGAAATGCCAGGAAAACCTCCACGCCGTTGATCTGCGCGCGGCGCGCGTCCGAGCGCGATTCCACATTGAATTGCAGGCGCGCGGTGCGGCCCTGGAGTTCCACCGTTTTATCGCGTTCGAGCCAGTGGACGCTGAAGACATTGGCGCGCGCCCATTCGCCGAGCGACACATAATTGGGCCGAAGGCTGCCGCCGCGCGGAGCGGCGCCGAACGACCACGGGGCCAGCAACAGCGCGAAGACCAAGGCACAAACTACTTTTCTCACGGAGCCGCACTCTGCACGCGCCCCAAAACTAATTCAAGAGAAATGCCATTTGTGATTGCCTGATATTTTTCTTTGCCATAAATTTTTGGGCTTACAGATGGAAGGAAGTCGTGATCGTATGGAAAACAGCGCCGAATTAAAAATTAACGGAAACAGTTATAAATTGCCCATCGTCGAAGGCAGCGAACAGGAGCGCGGCATCGATATTTCATCCCTCCGCACCCAGACCGGCTGCATCACGCTTGACGATGGTTACGGCAACACCGGCTCGTGCCGGAGCGCGATCACTTTCATTGACGGCGAGAAGGGCATTTTGCGCTATCGCGGCATCCCGATCGAAGAACTCGCCGAGCATTCGAACTTCATCGAAGTGGCGCACCTGCTCATCTGGGGACATTTGCCGACCCCGGCGGAACTCCAAAGATTTTCCGATCTCCTGACCCAGCACGAATTGCTCCACGAGAGCATGAAGCATAATTTCGAGGGCTTTCCGAACACCGCCCATCCGATGGCCATCCTATCCTCGATGATCAATGCGGCGGGCTGCTTCGATACCGATTTGTTCTCCCCGGAAAATCCGGATGGATTCCAGGAGCAGGTGGCGCGGTTGATTTCGCAAGTGCGCACCATCGCGGCTTTCGCGCATCGGCAATCGCGCGGGTTGCCCATCATCTATCCGAATCCGGATTACAAATACACCGAGAACTTCCTGCACATGATGTTCTCGCTGCCATATCAGCATTACGATTTGAAGCCGGAAATCGTGAAGGCGCTCGATTTGATCCTGCTGCTGCACGCCGACCACGAGCAGAATTGCTCCACGTCCACCGTGCGCATGGTCGCCTCGAGCAAAGCGAATCTTTTCGCCAGCACGGCCGCGGGCGTCTGCGCGCTCTGGGGCCCGTTGCACGGCGGCGCCAATCAGGCCGTGCTCGAAATGCTCGCGGACATTCACCGCAGCGGTGATGACGGCTCGCGGTTCATTGCCGCCGCCCGGGACAAAACCAGCGGCAAGAAATTGATGGGCTTCGGCCATCGCGTTTACAAAAATTACGATCCGCGCGCCAAGATCATCAAGAAAGCCTGCGACCAGGTGCTCGCCGCCCTGCACGTGGATGATCCGCTGCTCGATATCGCCAAGCGCCTCGAAGAAGCCGCGCTGCACGATTCGTATTTCGTCGAGCGCAAGCTGTATCCGAATGTGGATTTTTACAGCGGCATCATCATGCGCGCGATGGGCATCCCGGTGGAGATGTTCACGGTGATTTTCGCCATTGGCCGCATGCCGGGCTGGATCGCGAATTACAAAGAAGTGATGGACGAACCGACGCGCATCTATCGTCCGCGCCAGATTTACACCGGCCCCACGCTCAACCACTACACGGCGATCAAAGACCGGAAATAATTTCGTGGAAAAGAAAAACGGCACAAGCCGATCGCTTGTGCCGTTTTGTAGTTTGATATTTTATGAATGCGGATGGCTGAGACCAGCGAACATGCCCAAAGCGACGACCAATATAGCGATGACGAGGCCCAGGATCATGAGGATGCACTCGATCATGCCGCAGATTTTTCCCGCTTGCGTCGTGCCGCGTCCGCTCGGGTCCATGGTACCGGCGTCCATTTCTTTCAAGTCAGCCGATCCCATAACCCAGGCCACAATGCCAATCGGCGGGCAAACGACCAGACTAAGAATTCCAAGAACAAGGATGAGTGTGCCGCGATGTGGTTTCATAGTTTCCTTCGATTAGAGTTTACTTTCCAATAAAAACCCGCCTTCAATTTCCCAAGCTTAAGCATGAACATTCACGAATATCAAGCACGACAACTGTTGACCCAATTCGGGGTGCCGATCCCGCCCAGCGACGTCTGCGACACGCCGGAAGCCGCCAAGGCCGTAGCCACCAAGCTGCTCGCGGGCGGCGCGAAGATGCTGGTCGTTAAATCGCAAATACATTCCGGCGGACGCGGCAAGGGAACGTTCAAAAACGGCTTCAAAGGCGGCGTCAAGCTGTGCAAAACCGCCGAGGAAGTTTTTGAGATGGCCAAGGCGATGCTCGGCAACGTGCTCGTCACCAAGCAAACCGGCGCCGAAGGCCGGCTCGTCAACAAGGTGCTGGTTTCGCAGGCGCCGGACATTGAGAAGGAACTGTATCTCGCCGTGCTGCTCGACCGCACCAATTCGCGCCCGGTCATCATGGCCAGCACCGAAGGCGGCATGGACATTGAAGAAGTCGCCGAGAAAACGCCCGAGAAAATCGTCAAGGAATGGGTCGATCCCGCCATCGGCATCATGCCCTACCAGGCGCGCAAAGTGGCCGCGGCGCTCGGGTTGAAGGGCGATTTGATTTCCGCCGGCGCGAAAGTGATCATGGGTGTCTACAAGACCTCGTGGGAATGCGATGCCGCGCTCGTCGAAATCAACCCGCTGTGCATCGTCACGAATCCGGACGGCAAGAAGGCTTTGTTGCCGGTGGACGCGAAAATTTCCATCGATGACAACGCGCTCTATCGCCATCCGAAAATCCAGGAGATGCGCGATCTCGGCGAGGAAGCGCCGCTGGAAATCGAGGCCAGCAAATTCAGCCTGAATTACATCAAGCTCGACGGCAGCATCGCCTGCCTCGTGAACGGCGCCGGTCTCGCGATGGCCACCATGGATATCATCCAGCATTTCGGCGGCATGCCCGCGAACTTTCTCGACGTCGGCGGCGGCGCGAGCAAGGAACAAGTCAGCGCGGCTTTTAAAATTATTTTGCAGGATCCGAACGTGAAGGGAATTCTGGTCAACATTTTCGGCGGCATCATGGATTGCAACGTCATCGCCACCGGCATCGTCGCAGCGGTGAAGGAAACAGGCCTCAAGCTGCCGCTCGTCGTCCGCCTCGAAGGCAACAACGTGGCTGCCGGCAAAAAGACGCTCGCGGAAAGCGGGCTGACATTGATCACCGGCGATTCAATGGCGGATGCGGCCAAAAAGGTCGTCAAAGCCGTGAATGGTTAGGGCCCATGGATTCAAAGCCACGACGTCATTATTATATTTTCGCTCACCGCCTCCTTCCGGCGGTTGGCTTGGCTCATCCTGAGCAGACGATGATGGCTTTGACGGGACCCAAGCGTAATGATTTTCTCGAATTCGCCTGGAACGACGTCGCCACAAGGATCGAAGAAAAAGATAAATGCAAATTTCCGGAATTGATTTGTACCACCACTCGTTGCGGAATGTATCTCGTTCCGATTATTACGTTCCCGGATCCACAAGGCATTACTGAAGCGCATTTTACCGCATTTGTCTTCGGGCCGATTCCGGCGGTCACACCGGGTCCTCCGAATTCGCTTCCCGCTAGATACTTTGTGTTGGAAAAAACCCATTCCGCAGACCACTCAAAGCCACAAACGGTTTTTGGCGAGTGGACGAAAGATGGGAAACACCTGAACGGCGGCGCAGGCCCGGAACCTCGCGATGTAGCATTTTTTGCATCAATTTGTGAACGAACGGGTATTCTAAAAAATTACTGAGGTAAGCATATGCTCAAAGTCACCGAAATCGCCTTCTCCTGTTACCCGGTCACCGACATGGCCCGGGCACGGAAATTTTATGAGGAGATTCTCCATCTGAAGCCGACGATGACAGTGGGCGAAGCCGGTGGCATGCAATGGACCGAATACGACATCGGCGCGGGCACGCTCGCGCTTGGCGCCGGTGCGCCGGATTGGCATCCGCGCTCTGACGGCTGCGCCGTCGGTCTCGAAATGCAGGATTTCGACTCCGCCATCGCTGAACTCAAAACCAAAGGCGTGAAGTTCAAGATGGAACCGTTCCCGACGCCCGTGTGCAAAATGGCGTTCATTTCCGACCCCGACGCCAACACGATTTGCATTCACAAAAGACACGCGGAATAATTTTGGAATGATTGACGAAGAGACATTGGCTCAGATCAACGGCAAGTACGTGATGCCGTTGGACGCTGGTCCCGCATGGCGTGCAGCCTACGAGGCAGGCATCGACATGTCACTGCTCGAGAGCGCTCTCAAAATGACTCCTGAGGAAAGACTAGCCGAGCATCAACAAGTGATCGATTTTTTGTTGGGTGTTCAGGAAGCCGGAAGCTCGCATGCCTCAAAATAATCAAGCCCTGTTAATGCGACTTCGAGATAACGGACTCGACTTCGTTGTTATCGGAGGAGTGTGTGTCGTTTACCATGGGGCACTTCTGGCCACCTTCGATTTGGATATTTGCTGCCCTTTCGGCATCGAAAATATTCAAAAAATCGAATCTGCAGTCAAAGATCTTAATCCTGTTCACCGACTCACAGCCAATGCGCTTCCACTGGAGGAAACTAGAAGCTCTTTTCCAGATTTAAAAAACCTATACCTGCAAACTGATTTGGGTAAATTGGACTGCCTCAGCGAAGTAAAAGGCATCGGCAATTTCGAAGAGGTTCGGAAACAAAGCATCTTGGCCCAATTTGCGTATGGCGAATTCCGATACCTGAGTCTGGATGCGCTTATTCGAGCTAAAAAAGCCGTCGGCAGAGAACGTGATTTGGACGCCGTCCGCCGTCTCACTGCCCTCGCGGAGAAGAACAAACAACAAAAAGATTTATTTTAGCAAACGCACATACTCATAAATCCGAAATCGTAAATTTTTCATGTCTATCCTAGTCAAACCCAACACCAAAGTCCTCGTTCAAGGCATAACCGGCAGCTTCGGCGCCAAGCACGCGCAGCTTTCACTCGCTTACGGCACGCAAATCGCCGCGGGCGTCACGCCCGGCAAAGGCGGCCAGCTTTTTCGAAAACAAGGTGCCGATTTTCGACACCGTTGCCCAGGCGGTGAAGGAAACCGGCGCGACGGCTTCCGCCATTTTCGTTCCGCCGCCGTTCGCCGCCGATGCCATTCTCGAAGGCGTGGATGCCGGCCTCGAATTGGTCGTCTGCATCACCGAAGGCATTCCGGTCAACGATATGGTTCGCGTGAAGCGCGCCATGGAAGGCAAAAAGACGCGCCTCATAGGGCCAAATTGCCCGGGCATCGTGACGCCCGGCGAAGGCAAGGATTCGCACGGCGGCTGCCGCATCGGCATCGCGCCCGGCTACATTCACAAAAAGGGGCACATCGGCGTCGTTTCCCGCAGCGGCACGCTGACCTACGAAGCCGTCTGGCAATTGACCGAGCGCGGCGTCGGCCAGAGCACCTGTGTGGGCATCGGCGGCGATCCCGTCAACGGCACCTCGCACCTCGATGTCATCAAGATGTTCAATGACGATCCCGACACGCACGGGATTATCATGATCGGCGAAATCGGCGGTAGCGCGGAGGAAGAAGCCGCGGAATGGATCAAGAAGAATTGCAAAAAACCGGTTGCCGGTTTCATCGCGGGCGCGACCGCACCGCCCGGACGCCGCATGGGCCACGCCGGCGCCATCGTCAGCGGCGGCAAGGGAACCGCGGCCGCGAAAATTGCCGCTTTCAAAGAAGCCGGCATTGGTGTATCTGCCACGCCAAGCGAAATGGCGGACACGCTGCTCAAGATGATGAAATGATGACGGCGTGCATCGCATGAAACGCGAACAACGAAAAACGCACGGCGTTCGTTCCGTGTTTCACGCTTCACGTTTCACGTCTCATGTTCGATGCCATTGATTTCATCCTGAACGTCGCCGGACTGCTGCTCTGGCTGAATTGGCGTTCCGTCCGGCTCGACCCCTTCACTCGCGGCATCCCCGCCACGCTCGCCGGCACCGTGCGACGCGCGGAACCGATGCGCCTCCAGCGCTGGCATTTCCTCGCCGCGCTCGGAATCCTGCTGTTCTTCCGCGCGGTGCTTTATCAAGCCATTGGCCCGGCGGCGGATTGGACGCCGAGATTGAACCTCGTCGTCGTCCGCCTCGCCTTTCCGCTCATACGCGGCCATACCTTTCTCTCGATCCTGAGTTTTTCCGCGCTGAGCTTCGTGCAACTGCTGGTCGTGTTTTATCTCTGGCTGCTCATCATCGCCATCGCCAACCGTCGCGAAACCAGTCCCGATCCGTTGCAGAAAATGGTGATCGTTCAGCTCGGCCACCTCGCGCGCTGGCCATTGATCGTTCAATTGATTGCGCCCGTGCTCGTCGTCGCGGGGCTCTGGATGGCGTTTCATCCGTTGCTCGTTTACATCGGCGTGATACCGCACGCGCGCTCAAATGGAATCCTGTTCGCGCAAAGCTGCGTGGCCAGCGTGATGCTCTATTGGACGGTGAAATATCTCCTCGTCGCGCTGCTCGCGGTGCATCTCATCATTAACTACGTTTACCTCGGCGCGAATCCAGTTTGGGAATTCATCAATACGACCTCGAAAAACCTGCTGTCGCCGCTGAGGAATTTGCCGCTGCGATTTGGCCGAGTTGATCTCGCGCCCATCCTCGGAATCATCCTTGTCGTGCTGCTGCTCTACGTGCTTCCCTTCGAATTGCTCAAGGAAATGGATAAAGCAGGCCGCACACTCTGGCCGCAGTAAATGGAGCGCGGGCTTCAGGCCGCTTCCGTGTGACAATTCATAAAAGCGCGGACGATCCAACGTGAAATTCATTACAACGGTGAAGCGGCATGAATGCCGCGCTCCTTCGCCCTTTACTCTCAACTCTCAACTTTCCACTATCAACCTCCTCGGATGCACCGGGTCATTTTCCATCTCGATATGGACGCGTTTTACGCTTCGGTGGAGCAACGCGACGAGCCGTCATTGCGCGGAAAACCGGTAATCGTCGGCGCGCCGCCCACGCAACGCGGCGTGGTTTGCGCCGCAAGTTACGAGGCCCGCAAGTTTGGCGTCCGCTCCGCCATGCCCAGCGCGACGGCTGGCCGGCTTTGTCCGAAGGGCATTTTCGTCCGCCCGCGCATGGATGCCTACAAACAGGAGTCCCGCGAAATCATGCGGCTGGTCGCCGAGACCGGCGCCATTGTCGAGCAAATGTCCATCGACGAGGCTTACATCGATTGTTCCGCGTTGTGCCAGACCGAGGATGCCGACACGACACTGCACGAAGCGCTTCCGCTCGCGCGGCAGCTCAAGGAACGCATCCGCGCCGCGCGCCAATTGACCGCCACCATCGGCATCGCCGCCAATAAATTGCTCGCGAAAATTGCCAGCGATCACAAAAAGCCCGACGGCCTCACGCTCATTGCCGAGCGCGAAAAAGTGCAATTCCTCCGTCCCCTGCCCGTCCGCGCGCTTTACGGCGTCGGCAAAAAAACCGAGGAGATTTTGAATAAAGCCGGCATCGATACCATCGGCTCCATGCAGGATTATCCCGGTGATCTCCGCGCGCTCGTCGGTTCCTTCGGCCTGGTGCTGAAACGCTACGCGTTCGGTGAAGACAACCGCCCGCTCTCACTCGGCGACGAAATCAAAAGCATCAGCAACGAGGAAACTTTTCTGCACGACACGGACGACCGCAAAATCCTCCGCCATTGCCTGCGCGAACAAGCCGCGGACCTTTCCGAACGCATGAAACGCCGCCGGCTCGGCGCGTATACCGTCCAGGTCAAACTGCGCTACGGCGATTTCACCACGCTCACGCGCCAGATTTCCGTCGAGGAATCCCTCACGGAAGCCAACGAGATTTACCGCCTCGCGTGTTTTTTGCTGGGCCGGGAAAAGTTGGTGTCGCGTCCGTTGCGATTGCTGGGATTGGGTGTGACCAATTTGCGCGAACCGAGCGGGCAACAACTGGCGTTCTTGTAGGAGGTTCACGCTCCGAGAAACCTTTCGGCAGTCGCGGAGCGACGAATGGAAACTAGCCAGCTACAAAATGGCTGGGAAAGTGCAGTGATGAAGCGTTGTCCCGAAAGGACAGTGGAAAGCGCTGATTTTCCAACGTCCTTTCAGGACGCCGCCCATATAATCCCAGGTTCCAGCCACTTCGTGGCTGGCTAATTTCCGCTGTCGCTTCGCGACAAAGCGATACTTTCCACCACGCGAAGGATCCTCACCCTTCCATCCGCGGAATTTCTTCCCACAACGGTTTCAAATCCGCGTCGTTCAACGCCATCAACTTGATTTGTTTCGTGTCGCCGAGGGCAAACGCCCGCTTGAGCCACTGGCGCGCTTCCGAAAGATTCCCAAGCTGACAGACGTAACAGGCCAAATTGTAGGGAATGGTCGGTTCCTCGGGAAATTTTTCGCTGACCGGCTGTAGAATATCAAACGCGGCCTGCTCGCTGCCGCCGGTTGCGCGCCGTGTGGCATAAGCCAGATGCAGCCATCCTCCCGCAAAATTCGGGAGCTGTTGGGTGATCATCCCGGCAATATCACGACAGGCGTCCCATTCCCTTTTCTTCGCGAGAATTTGAAATCGAAGTTCCAATACTGCCGGATGATTTTTTTCGACCGGCGAAATATCCTCCAACTCACGCAACGCCTCGGCTTCATCGCCGAGCTCCAACCAACCTTCGGCCGCGCGCAAGCGATGAATGTCGGAAAGATCGAGAGGCTTCACAGGTTGGGAAAGATACACCGATAAAGGCGAATCGCCAGGCAGGTAATAGCAAAGACATCTGCCACCAAATAAGCGAGTAATGCCCACCAAAACCGAGCGGGGTTCGCTTCTCGCGAAACATCTGAAGGGACTCGCGCGGGAAATGTAATTACCCCTCGCTTCCAGGACCGAATCAAATAAAAAGTCAATCCAACGGCGAGGATTGCCGACCAAACGCCGGCCAGCCATACCAAACCTTTATTCTCCGGCGCCATAAGCGTAAATCACTGAGCCTTGAAACTGGCGACCTAGCGAGCTGCCGACGCCAGGTTGCCCGGCACTTCACCCGCGGGACTCGGAACCGCCCGCGGAAATTTCACGCTCACCACCGTGCCCGTGCCTTTTTCGCTCTGGATCGTCAGCGTGCCACCGTGAATTTCGGTCAGGCGGCGCACAATGGTCAGGCCGAGGCCGAGGCCTTGTTGCTCATGCAGCTTGCGGTCGAATTGCATGTAAGCGCCCACTTTGCTGATGTGTTCCGTGGAGAATCCACGTCCCGTGTCCGAAACCGACAAGGTGACCGCATTGCCAGCCTCGGTGAGCTTTACGTTGACCGGTGTGCCGGGGGAGGAAAATTTAAACGCGTTCTGCACCAGTTCCTCCACCACCTTCGACAAATATTCATCCGAAATCGGCAGCGGCGCGTCGACGATTTCCATTTTCAGGTCGTTGGGGCGCTTCGCGAGTTCGGCTTGTTCGCGCGCGTGTTGTTCGATCAACCCCGCCGGTTGCGGTGTGTTTTTGCGCAACAACGTCTGCAAATACTGCGGGTCGGTGTTCAACAACTCGAGCTGCGCGTAAATCAAAAAATTCTCGATCAACCGCTCGAGGCGCTTGCCCGAGTCGTGGATCACCTGGCCCATCTCGGCGATGTCCTTCGGCGAAATGGTTTCCGCATCCGCCACGAGAATTTCCCCGTAAGCCAGGATGCCGTTCAGCGGCGTGCGCAATTCGTGCGGCAGCATCATGCTGATGTTGTCGCGCAAATCCGCGAGCTTGCGTTCCGCTTCCTCGCGGACCGTTTTCGCTTTTTTCAACCGTGCATCCACGGCGGCATACAGCGCCTCGATCGTGAATGGTTTCGGCAAATAATCGTCCGCGCCCAACTCCATGCCATGCCGCATGCCCGCCTGGTCGGCGAGGCCAGTCATGAGAATGAAAGGAATGGACGCCGTGATGGGCTCACTGCGCAACGAGGACAAAGTCAGGTAACCGTCCACCTTGTCCATGTTGACATCGCAAAGAATGAGGTCGGGAACTTCTTTGCGGGCGATTTCGATGCCCTTCTCGCCGTTCTCCGCCTCAATGACGTCAAAGCCGCGTTGACGCAAGGCCAGCAGCATCATTTCCCGCAACCATTCTTCGTCGTCAATTACCAAGATTTTCTTCATGCGCGTACGTCCTGTCGCCATCCATAACCTGTCCATTTATGGACACAAAACAAGTTACTTTGACGGAAAACGTCTACTGTAACATCGACTGAGCAATGCTCATGCCCGAAGCAAAAACCGATTTCGCCAGGAATGAGCCGAAATTCCGCATCATTAGCAACTTCCGGCGACGATGCATTAGCTATTGGCCACTCTAAAACGTCCAGTAGAATCTCCCCGATGAAAGAAAATTAATAATTTCCAGTAAAGCTGTCTAGACTTATCAGTCAAGTTGGAAGGGGGAAGTGATGGGCACGCGCCAGCGCGCGGGATGTATCCCGCTTCAAAGTGAATAAGGAACAAGATCTCGGGGAATTTTAAAGCCCCTTTCGATGCGAAGCTGAAGCGGCGTGAACCCCGCGCCCCTGGACCTCGAAAATCACTTCAATCGACCCATGATCTGCTCCGTAATGGCCTGCACCGCGGCCTCGACTTCGGAATCCAAGCCGATGTTTTGCGGTTCGGACGCGGGCACCTGGCAGGCCACACCCGGACGCCATTCGGCGTTGTCGCACAACTCGCATTCCTTAAGGCCATGGCGCGGATCGGGAATGCCGAGGCTTTGTTTGATCTTGAGTAAATCCTGGAGCTGCGCCGGAGTCATCGTGCCCACCGGCCGGCCGAGTTGCGACGCCACCAAAATCGTGCGGCAATACGCCTCGAGAATTTCCATCTTGAAATAGGCGTCCTCGATATGGAGATGGCTCCACGAAACCACGCCGTGGTTCGCCATCAAGATCGTGTTGTGCTTGTCCACCAAATCCGAAACGAGTTTGCCCATTTCCGGCGTGCCCGGCGTGCGATACGGCGCGATCGCCACCGACGAGAACACTTCATATTCCGGCACCATGCACGTGGGCGGTTGCACGCCCGCGACCGCAAAGCCGGTGCTGTAGGGTGGATGGCAATGGCACGTCGCCGCCGCTTTCGGCTGCTTTTTCATGATCTGCAGGTGCATGAGAATTTCGCTCGTGCGCTTCTTCACGCCGCAGAGTTGGTTGCCCTCGAAATCCACGAGGCACATGTCCTCGGGTTTCATGAAACCTTTGCTGACGAGCGTCGGCGTGCAAATCGCGATGTCTTCACCCACGCGAATCGCCATATTGCCGCCGTTGCCGTCCACATATTCGCGCTGCCACAACCGGCGGCCCATATCGCAAATCTGCTCTTTTAAATTCTGGCAATACGGAGAGTTGAAAAAGGCTTCCAGTTCCGCCTTCGAACTTTTTGAACTCAACTGCTTCGCGGGTGCGGTGGCTGCGCCATTGGTGACCGCGTTCGCCTTGGCCGCGACGGCGCCATTCGAAGACACCTTGCCGGTCATTTCAAAATCGCGGATAAAATCGCGCGCGGACGGAGTGAGAATGATGTCGTCGGGAAGCGAGCGCACGTCCTTGCCAGCGCGTTGCATCTCTTCCAAATCTCGAACACTGATGACTTGTTTCATTTGTTTCTAAATTTTTCTTAACTTTGTAGCGGCGGTCTGTGACCGTCGCCATTTCTGTAGCGTCGCTCCATGACCGTCGCCATTTTTCCGGCGGTCACAGACCACCGCTACCATCACTTCTTAAACGGCGAATAAAAAATTTCATCCACGAGCGCCGCGTTGATCGCGTCAATCGGCGTCGGCTCATCAAACGGCGCCGTCGCTTCCGCGCCTTCAATAAACCCAATCGTCTGCCCGACTCCACCGCCCAAATCATCGTACACCACCGGAGTTGGGTCTTTGCTCATCCCGGGCGGTGTCTCCGTGCCCTGCTGAAAATGTTCGCGCGTGAACGGGCTCACGATCAGGAACCGTCCGCCTTCCAGCGCCGGCACGGCGACGCTTAACGTCACGCGGCCTATGACAGTGCCCATTCTCATTTCGCAAAAGCTCCAAATCCCAAGCTCCAAGCTCCAGAGAAGTTCCAAATTCCAAACACCAACTCAGAAGCGTAAAGCCCTCGTTTGAAACTTGGAGCTTGATGTTTCTCTGGTGCTTGGAGCTTGGTGCTTGGAGCTTTCATACAGGTATGCCCGGTTCTTTCTCATCCACAATCCCCGTAATCATCCAACGCGCCGGGCTTTTTTTGTCGTCAACCGTTTTGCGCGTCGCCGCACCGTCGGATGAAATAATCACCCGCTGATGCATTCCCGCGCCGTGCGGATCAATCGCCACTTGCGGCGCACCTTCCGGCTCGCCGGCATTGTTGATCGGCTGGCAAATGACTAGCCGCCACCCTTCGAAGCTCGGATGCTTCCGGGTCGCAACCACATTGCCTTCAACGCGGGCTAACAGCATGGCTCAATAAATGCGCAAATTGTCCACCATCACGCAGCGGCGAACGCGCGTAAACGTTTTCGGATTCGTGATGCCTTCGCCGGTTGGCGTGGCAATCGAGAAACTCAAGTAACCTTCGCCACCGAGGCCCAGGCCCGCCGGCGATGGGCCGTTCTTTACGAACAACGTCGTGTCGAGCGCCCGTGCCATCGCCGTGATGTTCTCCACATCATGCGAATGAATGATGGCCGTGTGTTTGTAATTATGCTCTGCCTGCAGTGAGCGCTCGATGCCTTCCTCAACACTCTTAACGCGCACGATCGGCAGCATCGGCATCATTTGCTCTTCCTGCACGAACGCATGGTCCGCGTCGGTTTCGCCGAACAATAGTTGCGTGTCTGCTTTCACATCCACGCCCGCGGCTTTCGCGAGCACCGAGACGTCCTTGCCGATGAAATCGCGATTCACGGAAGCGTGCGGGCAACCGGCGCCCTGCCCTTCCTTGAAGGTGAACGCCGCCTTGGTCAACCGCTCGAGTTGCGCGCCGTTCAATTTCACCGCGCCGTTCTCGGACATGCGTTGCATCAATTTGTCCGCCACGCTGTCGAGCACGAACACTTCCTTTTCGCCGATGCACAGCAAATTGTTATCAAACGCCGCGCCGGAAATAATCGCTTTCGCCGCGCGCGTCGGGCAGCACGTGTCATCCACAAACACAGGCGGATTGCCCGGCCCCGCGCAAATGGAACGCTTGCCGGATTGCATCGCGGCCTTCACCACCGCCGGACCGCCAGTCACGCACATCAGGCGCACGAGTTCGTTTTTGCAGAGCGCGCCAAACGAATCTAGCGTCGGCGTCTCGATAATTGTGATGAGATTTTGAATGCCCGTTTCGCGCTCAATCGCCTTGTTGTATTCGCGCACGGCCATCGCGGCGCATTTCGCGGCCGATGGATGCGCGTTGAACACCACGGAATTTCCCGCCGCCACGATGTTAACGATGTTGCCGCTCAACGTCGGAATGGAATGCGTGGAAGGCGTGATGGCTGCAACCAGACCGAACGGCGTGTATTCCTCCAGCGTAATGCCATGATCGCCGCTGCGTGCGTCCGGATGCAGCCATTCCACCCCGGGAACGAGCTTGATGAGATTCAGCTTCGCAATTTTGTGATCGAGCCGGCCGATTTTCGTCTCTTCAAATTCGATGCGACCCCACTCGGCGGCGTTTGCCTCCGCCATCGCTTTGACGATCTCGACGACTTTCACGCGCGCGGCTACGCCCTTTTGCTTCAGTTGCAAAAAACCTTCATGCGCCGCGGTGCAAGCTTCGTTCGCGTCTTTGAAAACACCGTAATTGCCGCGGCCGCTCGTGCTGATACTGCCGCCGCTCACGCGATTTTTCTCGCTGCAACCGCAGCCAGTATGGCACGGGCATCTTGCCCGTGCGAATTCTGAGTCGGCTGATTGGATCGCACGGGCGAGACGCCCGTGCCACTATTTCCATTCAGTCGACCCAACACTTCCGTCACCACATCCCGAATTAAAGTTTCATTCACTGCGCTCATAAATATGCAAATCGCTTTTAAACGGTAGGGCGCGTCGCGCCGCGCGCGCCGTTGCGAAAAATGGAACGAGCGGCGCGCACGGAGTGACGCGCCCTACCAGCAACTTTCAATTCGTATGCGTTCGTGTCCATTCGTGGTTAAGCCTTCGCGCTGAAAATCTGCTTCCCAAACACATCCACCGTGTCGACAATGCCGATGATCACGGCGTCCACCGGGACTTCTTTCATCCCGGGAGCCATCCGCGCGGAGCTGCCCTGGCAGAACATCACCATTTCGCCAATGCCGGCGCCCACGCTGTCCACGGCGATAATCGTGTTCGCGCCCGGCTTGAACTTCGTCGGGTCCTTGTCGTCCACGAGTTGCGGCCGCAGCAACAGAAGTTTGCGACCCGACATATTCGGATCCTTCTTCGTCGCGACCACTGAGCCTTCGACTTTGGCGAGAAACATATTTTTGCTTTCGTAGCGGCGTCTCGGCAGAGCGCCGCCATATAAATTAAGTTCAGCGGCGCTCTACCGAGGCGCCGCTACACTTATTTCTTCTTCGGCAAAACCACTTCAACGTCCTGGTGCGGGCGGGCGATGACGTGCACGCTGACGACTTCGCCTTTGATGGCTTTGATCGCCTGCGCGCCGGCATCCACCGCGGCTTTCACCGCAGCGACGTCGCCGACGACGACCGCCGTGACGAGCGCGTTGCCGACTTGCGTCATGGGGCCGGCGAGCTCGACGTTCGCAGCCTTGAGCATGGCGTCCGTGCCCTCGACGAGAGCGACGAGGCCGCGCGTTTCAATGAGTCCGATTGCTTGATGTGCCATAATTAGTTCGTAGTTATGAGTTGAGAGTTGAGAGTTGCGTAGTGGCACGGGCACCTTGCCCGTGCGTTTTTGTGGAACTCACGGGCGAGACGCCCGTGCCACTATTATCGAGAAATCTTTTTACTTCGCGCGCCACCACGAGTTCTTCGTTCGTGGGAATCACCAAAACCTTCACGCGCGAATTCGCCGCGCTGATGACGGCTTCCTGCGCTTTCGTGGCATTATTTTTTGCCGCATCGAGCACGATGCCGAGCTGGTCCAGGTTCGCGCAAATCGCTTCGCGCAATTCCGGGCGGTTTTCGCCGATGCCCGCCGTGAAGACAATCGCATCCGCGCCGTTCAATTCAAAAAAGTAGCTGCCGATCCAATGCCGCGCGCTCGCGACGAAAACATCGATCGCCATTTGCGCCGACGTGTGACCTTTGGCCGCCTCGGCCTGCACTTCGCGGATATCATTCGAAACGCAGCTCACGCCTTTCAGGCCGCCTTCTTTCGAAAGTTGCCGTTGCGCTTCTTCGACACTGATGCTGAACGTCTTCACGGCGTAAGGAATCGCCTCGGCATCGAGATCGCCCACGCGATTATTCTGCGGCAAACCGGATTGCGGGCTCATGCCCATGCTGGTGCCGATCGCCGCGCCGTTCAAAATGCCCGTCACACTCGAACTACCGCCGAGATGACAGGAAATCACTCGCAACGGCGCGCCGGTGACGGCGGTTTTGCCGCCGTCCACGTAAAGATTCTGCGCGCGCTTCGCGACATCCGGACGCCCGAGCATTTCCGCCGAACGTTCGGCGATGAACTTGTGGCTCGCGCCGTGAAAACCGAACCGGCGAATGCCCGCGTCATGCCAGCTTTGCGGCACGGCGTAACGCATCATCGGTTGCGGCGCGAATTGATAGAAGGCCGTCTCGAACAAGCCGACGAGCGGCGTGTTCGGCATGCGCTGAGCGAACAATTTGATGCCGGTGATGTAAGGCGGATTATGCGCGGGAGCGAGACCGTTATAATCCGCCATCGCCTTCAACGCGCGTTCATCCAGCCGCACGCAGCCAGTGACGTCCTTCGCCAGCACCGTCTTGAACCCAACCGCCGACAGTTCGCTTTCGTCCTGAATCGCGCCGGCCTTTTTCAATTCCGCCAGGCAATCCTCGATGGCCTTCGGGTAATCCGTCACCCGTTCAAAGCCGCCTTTATGGAGCAGGCGCTCGGGGCTGCTTGAAAAATCAAACAGCCGCCACTTGAGCGACGTGCTACCGATATTGGCGACGAGGATTTTCATGGCGTGGTTAAATGGGTTAAATAGTTAAATGAGTATTCGTAGCGGAGCCCTATTTAACTTATTTAACGAATCACTTATTTAACCGGATTACTGCAACCACTTACCCAATCCGCTGAGACCTTCATGCGGACGCGGAATCACCTGCACGCTGATCACCTGGCCGACCTGGGCGGCGGCGGCGGCGCCGGCGTCCGTGGCGGCTTTCACCGCGGCGACGTCGCCCCGGAAAAATCCGGTCACGTAACCGCTGCCGACTTTTTCCCAGCCGGTGAGAGTCACATTCGCGGACTTGAGCGCCGCGTCACAGGCTTCGAGCAAAGCGCACAGGCCTTTGCATTCAATCATTCCAACTGCTTGTTGAGGCATAATTCGTTGATAGTTTAAAGTTGATAGTTGATGGGATTATTTCTTCACGGCGCCGTTGTCGCCGATGAAGGCGGCCAGCAAATCATCGTGCGGACGCGCGAGGATATGGGAGCTGACGAGTTCGCCGACTTTCGCGGCGGCTTTGGAACCCGCGTCCACCGCGGCTTTCACGCTGCCGACGTCGCCCTTGCAGAGGACGGTAATCAAACCGCCGCCGATGGGAATGGTTTTGACAAGGTGCACGTTGGCGGCTTTCACCATCGCATCGCTGGCTTCGATGCTGCCGACGTAACCTTTCGTTTCGATCATGCCTAATGCTTCGCTCATATTTAGTTGATAGTTATTAGTTGAGAGTTGATAGAAATTAATTAATCAGTTCACACAGCGTATCCGGCTGCAAATTGCACGCGTTGCCTTCGTCCGTATCGATGTGCACCTCGAGTTTGAAACTCTTGTCCACGCGACACAGCATCTGGTCCAAAATGATTCCGCACGGCCCGCCGATTTTCAGCTTCATGTGGTCGCCAAGTTTCACGCCGTAAAAATCCGCATCCTCGGGCGACATGTGGACGTGGCGCTTCGCGCGAATCACACCGTCGGGCATTTCAAAAAATCCTTCGGGGCCCATCAACATCGCACCCAGTGTGCCCTTGATGTCTCCCGAACTGCGCAGTGGCAACTCAAACCCCAGCGCGATGCCGTCCGTGTAGGCGAGTTCCACCTGGTTCAAATTCCGGCACGGGCCGAGAATCCGCAAATTGGAGATCACCCGGCTGCGCGGCCCGATCAATGTCAGCGTTTCTTTCGCCGCGAATTGCCCATCCTGGTAAAGCCACTTGTGAACCGTGAGCTGATGGCCCTTGCCGAAAAGGATCTCCACTGCTTCCTGTGTCAGATGGCAATGCCGCGCGCTGACGTTGACCAGCAACGGGTTCGGTGCCTCCACTGCCGTGGGCAAAGGCTTGCCCAAACGACCATAAACGGCCCTGCGGACCATGTGTTCGACTACCGCGCGATGCGTTGTTGGACTAGGTGCTGCCATAGCAATGCTGACCTTTTTGCCAGAATTTGAAAATAAGTCAACAAATTTCTTGCAAAATATTCCATAATCTTCCAAAGTCGCGCCAGATGTCGGCAGAAGAACGCCAAAAACGCATCGAAAACTACCTAAAGCAGGTGGAATTCGCGTCGCTTGAGGAATTGGCGAAACAGGTCAATGCCTCGGTCTCCACCGTCCGCCGCGACCTCACGCTGATGGAAACGACCGGCGTTTTGAAGCGCACCCACGGCGGCGCGCGCCTCGGTGAACCCTCGTCCTCCGACGAATTTATTTTTTCCGCGCGCGACACGCATCAACTCACCGAAAAGGAAGCCATCGGCAAAGCGTGCGCCGAACTGATCCAACCGAATCAAAGCGTCATCATTGATGCCGGCACCACGACGTATCACGTGGCGCGTTATCTCGAAAACAAAACGCCGCACATCATCACGAACTCATTGCCCGTCGCGAATCTTTTTGCCGGCGCGAATCGCCTGGAGGTCGTCGTGTCCGGCGGCGTGATTTATCCGCGGCTCGGCGTGCTCGTCGGTCCGCTCGCGGTGGAAGCCTTCACCAAAATGCACGCGGACGTCGCCATCATGAGCAGCGGCGGCATTGTGCTCGAAGGCGTGAGCAACTCGCACGGCCTGCTCATCGACATCCAGCGCGCGATGATCAACGCCGCGCAACGCGTGATTTTCTGTTTCGACCACACCAAATTCGGCCGCCAATCCGTCCTCCCCTTGTGCGGCCTGGATGTGATCGACGTGATCGTCACCGACAGCAACGCGCCACGAGAGCTGGTGGAACAATTCCGCGCGAAAGGGATTGAAGTGGTCGTGGCGCAATTGGCAAACGCCTCCGCGGTCGCAATCTAAACCGCGCAGCAGCCTCATCAAAGGTAGGGCGGACCTGCCGGTCCGTCTCATATTCCGTCCCGCGCGTTCAGCGCGGACAAAAAAGCTCGATCACGCCGAGGGCGGATTCTTCTTCGAAAAGTCCTTTAATTCTGCCATCATTTGGGAATCAATGCCCGAAGCCATCGACAAACTGTGGAAGGAGGTTTGGAAACAGTGGAGCAAATCAAATTCCATTGTCAGATTTCCGTGGGCGGATATGAAACTCGTGCAAGAGCATCCGGAATTGGAAGACCGAATTTTCCGAGCCTTGACCAGCGAAAATAGGTTTTTAGTTTCACGCTGCCTCGCAGTCCTCGAATCAATTAATAGCAAAAAGTTGAGTGTTCTCCCGCCCGAAATTTTCAAGCGGGAGGATCGCATTCAACTGATCGACGGCTCTTTCGCTTACCCGTACACGGTTGGTCGCCTCGCACGCGAAATCATTGCCAGATTTCAAAAACGCAACGAAAATTCGGATGATCTATTGGATATCAAACGCCGCAACAAAATCCTTAGAGACCTCGACGATACTGAGGCCAAGGATTGGTGAAGTCTTCGTGGTAGATTGCCTCGACTGAGAATCCCAACGGGATTCCGTCACTCAGCCCAAGGTTGCCGAGTCTGCGAGGCTACCTTGGGATAAATGCAAAAAATTTCGTCAACCCTGAAAGGGTTGCATCAGTTTCGCCCATTCTATTCTCGCGAACGGCAGAGAATAAAAGCGCCAAACTCCATACCCAACAAGACAGTCCCGCCTCCTCCCCAACGCACCCTTTCTTTCGACACATGTTGTAGTGAAACGGGTCCGGTGCCGTATTTCCTATCTCCGCCATTAATAACCGTCATGTCGAGAGGGCGGACTATCATGAGGAGACCGCCAATGACGAACACACTCGCCAGTGCGATTCCGCCTTTTTCCGTTGCAGTCAAACGCCTCATTTCAATGCGACAGAATATCCTATTCTGACGCGCAATACAATGCTTTGGCAAATCGGCAATCTTAAATCGCCAATCGGAAATTAAACCAACCCCTCCAACACACTCGGCAACCGCTCCAAACTCCGATGCAGCGATGCTCTCGCAATCGCCTGCTCCGCTTCCAGTGCATTCGGGAACAACACCGCCCAACCGGACGCGTGAAGGCATTGCTCGCCGGTGACCGGCAGGTAATTGCCGCTGCAACCGATTTTCTCGCTGCGCAATAATAAATCCGCAATCTGCACCGATGCGATCAAGTGCCGGTGTTGATCCGCGTCCTCGGGATGATGATGAAACCGCGCGGTGCGACTCATCACATCCGGCAAGCGATGGCGTTCGAGATAGAGCGCGCCGAGTTCCGAATGATCGATTCCGAGCACTTCCATTTCGATCTTCGAGAGATCCTCGGTGCCCTGCAACGCCTGGCGATGGATTTCAGAAAAATGTTCCGGGAACGACCACGCCATCACGATTTTACCCACGTCATGCACGAGCCCGGCCACGTAATCCGCCTCGTCGTTGGCGGTTTGCACGGTGCTGATGACTTCGCGCGTGAGGATCGCGGTGCCGATGGAGTGCTGCCAGAATTCGCGCCAGGGAAAATTGCATTGTTTCGTGAGCCGCGAAAAATCCTCGATGATCGGCGTCACCATGGTGAGCTGGCGGATCTGCCGCACGCCCAGATAAAACACCGCTTCCTCGATGCTGTTCACCGGCGTGCTGAGGCCGTAATAAACTGAATTCACGAGCCGCAGGAGCCGCGAGGTCAGGCTGGGATCGCGCCGCACGATTTCCGAAATCTGCGCGGAAAACCGCTGCTCGGCATGCAACAGGCCTTGCAACGCCTTGTTGATGCTGCCGAGCGAGGGCAAGGAAGGACAAAGTGCCAGTTGCGATTCAATCTCTTTGAGATCCAGTTTGCACACCGCAACTGGCACTGAAATTTGCGTCATAGTTTCGCCGAACACACATTCGGTTGCACGTCTATCGGCATTCGCCAAAGGAACTTAAGCGGAAACGTTAACTGCACACCGAGATTCTTATGAACCGCGAAACACACGAAATACGCTAACAGGAAGACCCACTGCGGAGCAGGGAGCAGTGCTGTGCGCTCCGAGTTCGGCCACTATTTCTTTCGCGTATTTCGCGTATTTCGCGGTTTTAAACAAATTCAATCTTCCCTCAAGCCCCGGCAATTTTTGCCGATAGAAGACTTAATCGGTGATAAATCGCATGGACGCATTGAGATACCGCAAGTTTACCGTCAAAGCCGTAATGTTTTTGCTGCTGGCTACGCAGGAAAATCGCGGTTTTTCCGCGTATTTGAAGCAAATCGGCCCTTCCCCGCTGCGATTTTCCCTCGCCACGGCCGTTCCGGCCTCGTTCGCGCTTCCAGCCGAGCTCGTCGAGCCGCCAAAACCCACGAATACCACGGAAACCGCGGTTTCCCCGGGGATTTCAGCCCAAACCAACGCCGTCCCCGCCTTTCCCACCACGGCTCCCGCCACCAATGCTCAACCGTCTGCTTTGAACCCGGAAACGCTCCCCAAACCCACTCCGAGCCCATCGGCAAGCGAAATGCTTGTCGTTTCACCGCAGATGCTAACGGAATTTTTTAAACCGGCCGAGAGCACGAACGCGGCGAATAACGTCGTCGCGCCCGTGACCGCTCCCTTGCCGGTCGGGTTTACCCCGCCGTTGGTGAAGCCCGCCAGTCGGGCAACATACAACACTCCATGAGTTTGATTTTCGCGAGCGTTTCGCGACAGCTCGCCGGAAACAGGATTTTCCGGTGGGTTTTCGCTTTGGCAGCGCTGTTTCTCGCCGGGCAATTCAGCCCGGCGCAGGAAACCAACGCGGCCCTTGCGGCTCCGACCAACCCGCCGCCCGCCCTCACGAATCTCCTCACCGCCACCAATTCCCCTCCCGCCCTGCCGGCCGAACCGACGCCGGCTTTGATGTTGAATGACACGAACGACATGATTGCCGCGGGATTGCCGGCCGATCCCTCCATCATCACTCAACTCCGCGCCACGCTCGAAGACGCGCGCCACTTGCGCCTCATGCGCCAACCGAACACCGCCGAACCGATTCTCGTGAACCTGCTGGACTCTGGCAGCCCGGAAGTGATTCAGCAATCGGCCCTCCTGGAACTCGCGCTCGTCGCGCAGGATCAAAACAATCTCGTGCGGGCCGAACAAATCTACGCGCAATTCGTCGGTCGCTGGTCCAATGACAAGCGGGTGCCGGAAATCTTCCTGCACCAGGGGCAATTGTTCCGCCAGATGGGACTCAACAACCTCGCTTTCGCCAAGTTTTACAGCGTGATGACCACGGCGCTCTCGGTCAAAAATGATCAGCTCGATTATTACCAAAAACTCGTGCTCGACGCGCAGGAGGAAATTGCCGAAACGCACTATCAATCCGGCCATTTCGCCGAGGCCGCGGATTTCTTCTCGCGCTTGCTCAAGCAGAACAACCCCGAGCTGAATCGCGCGGAAATTCAATTCCGCCTCATTCGTTCGCTGCAAGCCAGCGCCAACCAAACCGAGACCGCCGCGCAAGCCACCGATTATCTGTCGCACTACACCAATTCGCCGTATCAGCCCGAAGTGCGATTCTGCCTCGCGCTGGCATTGAAGGAGCTCGGCCGCAATTCCGAATCGCTTCAGCAAGTGCTCGCGCTGTTAAAGGAAGAAAAAGTGCAATCCAAGGATCATCCGGAAGTCTGGGCTTACTGGCAGCAGCGCACCGGCAACGAAATCGCCAACCAACTCTATCGCGAAGGCGATTATCCCAAGGCGCTCGATATTTACCTGAGCCTCGAGCAACTCGATCACGCGGCCGCATGGCAATTGCCCTTGCGCTATCAAATCGGCATGACCTACGAACGCCTGCTGCAGCCGGAATTGGCCATGCAAAGCTACAGCAACATCGTCAGCCGCCAGGCGGACCTCGGCACCAATGCCTCCCCCGGCCTCAAAGCCATGGTCGACATGGCCACCTGGCGCATCGGTTTCATCAAATGGCAAGGCCACGCGGACAACATCAACAAGGCGTTGGCCATGCCCGCGGATCCCTCCGCGGAGAAGACTGCCTCCAAGAAACCAGAGCCCTCAACCACCGCCATCCCATGACCGCTGAACTTCCGTTCACACGTGAAATGATCGCCGACCTGCGCGACTACCAGACCATCTGCGATGAAGCGCTCGTGCTCACCACCCGGGAAAACCAGGCGCTCTCCAGCGGCGGCGACTACCAACCCTTCGAATTTTATCAACTCAGAACGAGCTTGCTTCCCCGACTTGAAAGTGCTCTTGTACAGCTACGTAAGTGGCGGGAAATATGGTTGCGCGTTCCCCCGGCGGAACGCGCCGGTTGTTCGGAAGTCAAAGTGTTGTTTCAATCCGTTCAGAGCCTGTTGATGAAGCTACTGCTGCTTGACCGTGAGAATCAGCAAGCCTTGCTAAAGCGGGGCCTGGTGCCGCCCCGTCATCTCGCCGCCACCGCCGTCCAGGTCCAGAAACCCAATTTTGTCGCCAACGTCTACAAGCGACACGTCGCGAGCTGATTTATGTCCATCGAGAAAGTGATTGTTCTGGAGGACGATTTAATCGTCCGAAACAACCTTGAGCAGTGTCTGCGCCGCCGCCGCTACGATGTCGCGTCGGTCTCCACCATCGCCGCCGCCACGGAGCTGCTCGGCAAGGACAACTTCGACCTCATCTTTCTCGACATGCGCCTGCCCGATGGTGACGGCACCGATTTGCTCAAGACCATCCAACAGCGCCCGCAAAAACCGCTCGTCGTGGTTACCACCGGTTTCGGCAGCATTGAATCCGCCGTGGAATGCATGAAAAACGGCGCGTTCGATTACGTCATCAAACCGTTTTCCAACGAGCAAATCGAATTCACTTTGCGCAAAGCGGAAGAGTTCACGCAACTGCTCCGCGTCAATCGTTTCCTCAGCCAGCAGGAACCTGAGATGGGCGCCAACGAATTGCTCGGCACCAGCCCGGCGATGGAAAACGTCCGCCAGCTCATCCGCAAAGTCGCACGCACGCACGCCACGGTTTTGATCCACGGCGAAAGCGGCACCGGCAAGGAACTGGTCGCCCGCGCGCTCTATTTGGAAAGCCCGCGCGCCAGCGCGCCGTTCATTCGCGTGAACTGCGCCGCGGTGCCGGAAAACCTCATCGAAAGCGAATTTTTCGGCCACGAAAAAGGCTCGTTCACCGGCGCGCTCACCAAGCGTGAAGGCCGTTTCGAACTGGCCCACGGCGGCACGATTCTCCTCGATGAAATCAGCGAAATCTCGCCCAACGTGCAGGCCAAATTGCTGCGCGTCCTGCAGGAGCGCGAACTCGAACGCGTCGGCGGCAATCGCACCATCAAGGTCGATGTCCGCGTGATCGCCACCACGAACCGCAACCTGGAAGCAAGCGTCGAGAAGAAGGAATTTCGCCAGGATCTTTATTTCCGTTTGAACGTCGTTCCGATTCACGTTCCCCCGTTGCGCGAGCGCCTCGAGGACGTGCCGTTCCTCAGCGACGAATTCATGCGCCGTTTCAGCCGCAAGCATGGTTGTCATATAAAAGGTTTTTCCGACACCGCCATGCGCGCGCTCAAGACCCATAGCTGGCCCGGCAACGTGCGCGAATTGCAGAACGTCATCGAGCGCGCCGTCATTCTCTGCGGCGACAATGGCATTCTCGAACCCGAACACCTCGGCCTCACCGCCGCGTCGACTCCCGCCGTTGCTGCTGCTTCGTCCACAACCGCCGGCGCCCCCTCGTCCTCGTCCTCGAACGAAGCCCTGCCCTCGCTGGCTGAAATGGAAAAACAGCACATTCTGGCCGCCCTCGAGAAGTGCAAAGGCAACCGCACCCACGCAGCGAAGCTCCTCGACGTCAGCATCCGCACTCTCCGCAACAAGCTCCACGAATACAACGGCACCTCGCCGAAGGCGGAGGAGGAAGCGGCGGTTGAGGATTGATCAGCCGTAGTTAGATTTCCCGTTTTCGCCCCGTGTTGCGTGTTCCGTGTTACGTGAACTCGTCAATACGCTTCACCAATTTTCACGCAACACGCAACACGCAACACGCAACACGCAACACGCAACACGCAACACGCAACACGCAACACGTTTTGCCTATCGCCCCCGCCAACCCGGTAACATTTTCCTCTTCCACCGCCCTCGCCTCTCGCAACACCCCCATTTAGGCCGTTTTTTGCCGATGGCACCGCCGCTGCTAAACAAGCCGAAAATCTATTGCGATGATCGAAGGCCTGTTCAACACACCGAGCTATCTGGCGGCGAAAAAAACGCTGGATGCCGTGGCCGTACGCCAGGAAGCCATCGCCAATAACATCGCGAATCTCGAAACGCCCGGTTACAAGCGCGTCGACCTCGCTCCCAATTTCCGCGCCGACCTGGATCGCGCCGTGGCCTCCGGCGACGTCAAACAAATCGATTCCCTCAAGCCCTCGCTTTCCGTTGACACGACCGCCGTCGCCAACAGCCAGGACGGCAACACCGTCAGCCTCGAAAACGAGATGATGCAGCTCAACCAGAACACCATGGCGCACACACTCGAAACGCAGATGGTCAGCAGCATGTTGATGCGCCTGAAAATGGCGATCACCGGCAAATCCTCCTAACGCTTATGATCCAACCGATGTCAGGAATTCAAAACACGGTCGCGGCACTCGATGCCGAACGCACGCGTTTGGATGTCATTTCGGAAAACATCGCCAACGCCAACACCACCAAAGGCCCGGACGGCAAACCGTATCAGCGCAAAGTCGTGGTGTTCGAAAACGCGTTGCAACAGGCAATGGGCGCGGGCAACAACGGCTCCATGACTCCCCAATTGCGCGTGGCGCGCATCGACACGGACAAACGCGCGCCGCTGGAAATTTACGCCCCCGGCAATCCCGACGCCGACGCCCGCGGCATGGTGGCCACGCCGAATATCAGCATCCAGGAGGAAATGGCCGATCTCATCTCCGCCTCGCGCGCGTTCGAAGCCAACCTCGCCGTCGTCAAAAACGAAAAATCGATGGCGATGCAAACCCTCGCCATCGGCAAACATTGATTTACGAATCACTCCTTTAACCAATCACTGATTTAACGAACCCATGTCCCCCCTCTCGGCCATTCCCCAGACGACGTACAACTTCGGCACTTTGCCGGGGACGGACGCCGTGCGGCCGAATGCGTTGCCTACGCCCGACATCCAGGGGCCGACGCCGCTGGGACAACCCGGCGAAGTCAATCCCGGCCAAGGCGCCGGCGGTTCCTTCAGCAACATCCTGGGAAACCTGATTTCCGACGTTAACCAGAAGCAGAACGCCGCCAACGCGGCCGTGGATGGATTGCAAAGCGGCTCAGGTGTTCCCTTGCACCAGGCGGTCATCGCGATGGAAGAAGCGAATGTGTCGTTTCAATTGATGGTCGAAGTGCGCAACAAACTTCTGGATTCCTACCAGGAAATGATGCGGATGCAGATATGAAGACCAAATCCGAAATCCGAATTGCCGAAGCCCGAAAGAAGGCCGAAAACCGAAAGCAAAAATCGGCTTCGTTTTCCGCCGGGCAAACGCTTCACGACGAAGAAGCCGGAACGGAAACGTTCGGGCTTCAGAGTTCGGATTTCTTTCGGACCTCGGATTTCGGACTTCGGATTTCCTCCGACTCCCCCTCGCTCAAACAATTTAATTCAGAGTTTTAACGATTCCCTAACAGATGAACCAAAACCTTTCGAAGCTGGGCGGACAATTACGCGCGATCTGGAGCCAGTTGGGCGCCGGTCAACGCCTCACGGTGGCCGCGGCCACGTTCGTATTCGTCGCCGGCCTCACCGCCATCGGCCTCTGGTCCTCGCATGGCGATTACGGCCTGCTTTACGGACGCCTTTCCGATGCGGAATCCTCCAAGGTCATCGCCGCGCTCGACGACGCCAAAGTGCCTTACAAGATCGGCGCCGGCGGCAGCTCGATCATGGTGCCGCAGGACAAGGTTTACCAGATGCGCATGCAACTCGCCGGCCGCGGCATTCCGGCGGGCGACGGCGTGGGCTTTGAAATTTTCGACAAACAGAATTTCGGCATTTCCGATTTCGTGCAGCGCGCCAATTACGTCCGCGCCGTCCAGGGCGAACTCGCCCGCACCATCAGCCAGATCGATGAAGTGGAAGCCGCGCGCGTCATGATCGTGCTGCCGGAAAATCGCCTGCTGCTCGACAAGGATAAATTCGCCACGGCGTCCGTGTTCGTGCGCGTGCGCGGCAATCAGCAATTGCAACCGCAATCGATCAATTCCATTCGTTTCCTCGTCGCGAATTCCGTCGAAGGCCTCAAGCCGAATCACGTCACGGTCGTCGACAACCTCGGCAATGTGCTTTCGGAAAACACCGATAACGATTCGCTCTCCGGCCTGACCGGCACGCAACTGGCCTCCCGCCGCAACCTCGAACAATACCTCGGCAAAAAAGCGCAGGACATGCTCGAGAAAGTCCTCGGCCCCGGCCAGGCCATCGTGCGCGTCTCCGCGGAAATCAATTACGACACCACGACCAAGACCGAGGAAAAATTTGACCCGGATGGCCAGGTGATTCGCAGCCAGACCAAGAACGACGAGAACAACGATTCCGTGACCGCCAGTTCCTCCGCTCCGGCCGGCATTTCCGCCAACACCGCGACCGAAACGAACACCACCACCACCGCTTCCTCGCCCGTGACCAACACCAAGAATCACAAGAGCGTCGCGAACGTCGAATACGAAATCGGCAGGACCACCAGCAACACCATGCTCGCGGCCGGCGGCATCAAGCGCATTTCCGTCGCCGTCACCGTGGCCGCTCACATGGACGGCACGGGCGCCGATCGCAAAATGGTGCCGCGCACGCCGGAGGAAATCGACAAGCTCCGCCGCATCGTCACGACCGCGTGCGGCGTGGAGACCGGCAACGACAACACCCGTGGCGATGCCATCACGCTCGAGGAATTGCCGTTCAACGACCAATTCGCCGCCAATCTCACGCAGGAACTCGACACGCAGCAGAAGCATGACATGTGGATGAATCTCGCCCGCAACGCCACCTACCCTGCCCTCGGCCTCATCGCGCTCGTGATCCTTCTGCGCATTTTTAAACGCACGCCCATCCAGGACATTCCGATCGGCATCCCGGTCGGCCGCCTGATGGCAGCCAACGGCAATGGCAACGGCCATAGCAACGGAAACGGCAATGGCAATGGCAACGGCCATAAAACCGGGTTCGAAACCGAACCCGGCGTCGTCACCGTGGACGTGCTCAACCGCCTCATGAAAGAGAACCCCACGAACATGACCCAGGCCATTCGTGAGTGGATGAACAAAGGCCGGACGACGTGAACCAATGATGCGCTTGCTGAAACAATGCACCGGCAGCGACCATGAAATTTCCTGAACCCATCTCGTTCACCAGCGTCTTTGCCGACGTGCGGCTCGTCACGCCCACGTCCGCGCCCGCAACGGAGGCCGCCGTGGTTGACGATTCCGCCGAGCGCGAAAACGCCGCTTATGAACGCGGCCGTCACGAAGGCGAAATTGCCTTGCGCGAACAACTCATCGCCCAACGCAACGAAATGGCCGCCCTGCTCAACGGCGTCATCAGTTCCCTGCAAAAAACCGTGCCGCAACTCGTGCACGAAACCGAAAGTGCATTGATTCAACTCGCGCTCGAATCCGCCCAGAAAATTGTCGCCGGCATGCCGGTGAATCCCAAGCTCGTCGAATCCGTCGTGCGCGAAGCCTTGCGACAAGTGGAAGACACCGCCGAGGTTGTCATTCAATTGCACCCCGACGATCTCGCGTTGTTGCAGAAGCACAAATCCGGAGTGCTCAAGCCGCCGCCGAATTCCAAGCCACTCCAATTTTCCAGCTCCGCCGAGGTCACCCGCGGCGGCTGCCTGCTGCGCACGCGCTTCGGAGTCATCGATGCCCGCCGCGAAACCAAATTCGATCAGCTCCGTGAAGCCCTCGCCGCATGAATACCACCCTTCCATCATGCAGCCGGCTCAATTCCGCGCTCAACCGCGTTCGCTCCGCCAATATCACTGAGACCTGCGGCCGCGTCGTGCAAATGATCGGCCTGGTCGTCGAATCCGAAGGCCCCACCGCCGCCGTCGGCGAAGTGTGCCGCATCAAATCCGCTCATCGCGACGGCGACATGCTCGCGGAGGTCGTTGGTTTCCGAAACAATCATTTGCTCCTGATGCCGCTCGGCGAAATCCATGGCATCCATCCCGGCGCTGAAGTCATCGCCACGGGCGCGCCGCTCCGCGTGGGCGTCGGCGCTTCGCTGAAAGGCCGCGTCATCGATGGCCTCGGCCGGCCGCTCGACGATCTCGGCCCCATCTCCACGGAACAAACCGTCGGCCTGAATCTGCGTCCGCCCCACCCGCTCAAGCGCCAGCGCATCCGCCATGGTTTCCAGACCGGCATCAAGGCGCTCGATACTTTCACGCCCTGCGGCCGCGGCCAGCGCCTGGGCATTTTCGCGGGCAGCGGCGTCGGCAAATCGACATTGCTCGGCATGATCGCCTCGCAGGCTGAAGCGGATGTCAACGTCATCGCGCTCATCGGCGAACGCGGTCGCGAAGTGCGCGAATTTCTCGAACGCGATCTCGATGAACACGGCCGTCAAAAATCAGTCATCGTCGTCGCCACCTCGAACGAGCCCGCGTTGAACCGCGTCAAAGGCGCGTTCCTCGCCATGGCCATCGCCGAATATTTTCGCGATGCCGGCCAGAATGTTTTGTTGATGATGGATTCGGTCACGCGTTTTGCCATGGCGCAACGCGAAATCGGCCTCGCCGTCGGCGAACCGCCCAGCTCGCGCGGCTACACGCCCTCGGTTTTTTCGCTGCTGCCCCAGCTTTTGGAACGCGCCGGCACCGGTGAGCAAGGTTCCATCACGGGCTTGTTCACTGTGCTCGTCGAAGCCGACGACATGAACGATCCCATCGCCGATTCCGTCCGCTCGATTCTCGATGGCCACGTCGTCCTTACCCGCGAACTCGCCACGCAGAATCATTATCCCGCGATCGACGTCCTCGAAAGCGTGAGCCGCTTGAATCGCGATTTGCTCCAGCCGCCGCAGCTCGAACTTACCGCCGCCGCGCGCGAGCATCTGGCTGTTTATCGCAAGAACCAGGATCTCATCAACATTGGCGCGTATCCCGCCGGCAGTAATCCGGCCATCGATCACGCCATCGCGTTGCATGAGCCTTTGACCAAATTTCTCCGCCAGCGCGTCAATGACGGTTTCACCAGCGCGCAAAGCTGGTCGCACCTGCAACAAACACTTTCCACCCCGGGAGTTCCGCCTGTTAAAGCCGCGCCCACCACTAAAAAATAAACCACTATGAAAAGTTTCCAATTCTCCCTGTCGGCGCTCAGCGTCCTGCGCGAGCAACAAGAGCAGGCGGCGCAGAAGAAATATGTCGAGGCGCTCCACTTTTGCCAGGAGGCCGCCGTCCGCGTCGAAACCGCGAGCCAGGAGCTCATGAAATGCTGGCGAGATCTCACCGGCAAATTGTCCGCCGGCGTTTCCGCCGTGGAATTTCTCCGCGCGCGCGCCTGGTGCAACGTCCTCGAACTCCGCCTCAAGGAACGCACTGGCGCTCTCGAGCAGGCTCGTTTGAAAGTCGACGCCGTGTGGCAGGAAATGCTCGTCGCCACCCGCGACCGCGAATCGATCGATCGCTTTGAAGAAAAGAAACGCCGCGCGTATAACACGCAAGTGCAGCGCGCCGAACAAAAGGAACTGGACGAATTGGCCATCCAACTCGCCACCACGCCCGGTCCCCTGCATCACCACCAACAACCCACAGCTTGATCATTTATGGTTCGCTTCATTCAATCAACCTGGGCCAGCATGTTCATCGGCGGCCTGCTCTTTTTTGCCACCACCGCCGCCTTGTTAAAGCCGTCGCAATTGCCGGTCCTCGCCGAGGAACCCCCCGCGGCTGCGGGTATTCATGTCCTCGGCAATAACGAGCCGTCGTGGAAATTCCACAACCCGGAAATGGATCAGTGGATCCAGGAAATCAAGCACGAGAAGGATGCCCTGGCCGTGCGCGAACAGCAGTTGAACGAACTCGAAACGCGCCTCAACGCCGAACGCCAGGAACTCTCCGTCGTCACCCAGGCCGTTTCCCAGATGCAAAGCGATTTCGATAAAAATGTCGTCCGGATAAATTCCCAGGACACCGAAAATCTCAAGCGCGAGGCCAAGCTCATCGCGAGCATGTCTCCCGAAGGCGCGGCCGCCACGTTGGCCCAAATGAGCGACGATGATGTCGTGAAGCTCCTGTTCACGATGAAAGCCGACGATGCTAGTCTCGCTCTCGATACGTTGAGCAAATCGGGCAAGGATCAGGCCAAGCGCGCCGCACTTATTATGGAGCGCATGCGCCGCACGCTCCCGCCCACCGCGGCGCAATCCAAATAATGCAAACTCCCGGCTTACGCGCTTCCTCCCCTTCTCACAGCAACGCGGAAAACTTCCTCTCCGACAAACCTCCGCAGGCGAAGGAACCATTCGGCGAGGTCATGAATCGCGCGCTGCATAGTGGCACGGGCGTCCCGCCCGTGCGAACTGGTCCGCAAGGTTCTCACGGGCAAGATGCCCGTGCCACTAGCGACGAAGACCCCGACGCCGAAAACCTCTTCCGATCTAAAGTCGAAGAAGCCGCTCCGCCGTTCCGCGAACCAACCATCGGTTGCCGACAATAGCGTGCCCGTCAATCCGCAATTGATCGGCATCGCCACGCCGGCCACTCCGACTCCGGTCCCCGCGCCAACCCAGGCCGCCGGCAACGCTCACGAATCCCCGCCAACGGACGATTCCGTCACCCCGCTTTCCGCCGATGCCGCAAACACCACGGTGAATGCCGACGCATCGGAAACCGAGGCTGGCGACTCAACTGCGAAACCGATTCCCCCCGGCATGAAGCCTCATTCCGCCGAAACCGATGGTTCCGTCGAACACCCGCAAACTCTGCCGACTGCCGACCTCGCCAAAGCGCTCGCAGCCCAAACCCCGGAAGCCACAGCCGACCCGGCAAAACCCATCGTTTCCGATGATTCCACGCCGCCCTTAACCCAAGTTGCCGATTCCAAGGGCGCGGTTGAGCCAATCACTGCCTCCCCGGCCAATCCCCGTGGCATACCCGCTGCTAAACAAGACGTGACGATGAAAAAAGGCGAGAAAATGCAGAAAGTTGCCGGTTCGGCAGAGCAAGATTTGCCGGGCAACGCCACCACGGGCGGTGAAGAATTGCCCAAGGGGCAAAAAGTTTCCGAAAAAGCCGCTTCTCACGGCGAAAAGGCGGAAAACACTGCCATCGAATTACCTACCCGCGTTTCAACCTCGGATGAATCTCCCTCGGCTACGATTACCAGCGCTGCCCCAGCCTCCCCCAGCGTTGATTCGCGCGTCCTGGAACGCACGCACGACATTGTCGCGCTCCACGCCATGCGCCTGACGGACACCGGCGCGGAATCGTTGCATGTCGTCGTGAAACCCGGCCCTGGCATCCAGATTTCGCTCGAATTGCGCCAAAGCGCGCGCGGCATTGAAGTCAGCGCCTCGTTGCACAAGGGCGACTACGATCAACTGAGCCAGCATTGGCCGGATTTGCAGCAGCGCCTCGAAGCGCGCGGCGTCCGCGTCGGCTCACTGACCCCGTCCGAGAATTACACCGGCACGGGCCATCAATTTCATCAATCCAAACAACAATCCTCCCAACAGGACTCGCTGCATGCCGGCGCGTTTGCGGAATTCGCGCTCTCCGGTTCCATGTCGGAAGCGCCTGCCGCCCGCGCGGCTCGCGCCTCAGCGTATCGCGGTTGGGAAACCTGGGCATAATATTTTATGGATATCTCCTCCATCACCGGCGCCACCAGTTCTCAGAACAACTCGAACGATGTCACCTCGGCCGTCACCCAGTCGTTGTCGCAGCAGGATTTTCTGCAACTGTTGGTCACGCAGATGACGTCGCAGGATCCGTTGAACCCGACGAACAGCCAGGATTTGCTCTCGCAGATGACCGAGTTCAGCACGCTGAACGCGAACACCTCGATGCAGACGCAGCTCGCGTCCATGCAGAGCCTCAATCAATTTTCCGAAGCCGGTTCTCTTTTAGGGAAGCAGGTCACGCTGCAAGTGGACAGCTCCACCGTCGCCAATGGCGTCGTGAGTGGTCTGGATACCAGCGGCAGCACGCCTGGAATCATTGTCAACGGCCTGACTTACAGCCTGGCCCAGGTGCTCTCGGTCGCCAACGCGGCCGCCACACAATGAAAACCACCAAAGAAAACCACCAAATGCTGTTCACCTCGAACTGCGTCACCGCTGTCAACCATGCTCAGCAGGAGATTGCCTCCGTCCGCCAGCATCTCGCGGAAGCGATGATCGGCAAGACGGTGGACCTGCTCAGCGGCCGCGCCGTCGCCCACGGCATCGTCAGCGGCGTGATGCTGCTGGCCGGCAATCCCAAGTTGCTCGTGAATGGCCGCGCCTACGATTTAAACCAGGTTCTCACGGCCTCACCGGCCTAATCCTCAACCAAAGAAGCAACATTATGATCGGCTCACTTCAAACCGGCGTCAGCGGCCTCCAGCAGTTCCAGGAGGATCTCGAAGTCATCGGCAACAACATCGCCAACGTCAACACCGTCGGCTACAAATCCGCCACGATGCAGTTCGCGGACACTTTCAGCGATTCCTTCGGCGATACCGGCGGCGGCGCTTCGCGCCAGGTCGGCACGGGCGTGACCAGCTCCGCCATTGATTCCGACTTTACCCAGGGCGCCATCAACGACTCGGGCGCCAAAACCAATCTTGCGGTCAGCGGTAATGGCTTTTTCGTCGTCAAAGATCCGACCAGCAGCGTGAGCTACGTGACGCGCGATGGCACGTTCAAACTCGACACTAACGGCTATCTCGTCACCGCCTCCGGCGACCGCGTTCAAGGTTACACCGGCACCGCCCCGTTCTCCTCCGCCAGCACGATCGGCGATTTGCAGATCACCGCCGCCAATGCGATTTCGTCGTTGGGCGACACCACCACCCCTCCGCCGACTCTGGACCCTAACTGGTCCATTGATCCCGCCGGCCAGATCAACGTCAAATTGAGCGACGGCACCAGCGGCATCATCGGCCAGGTCGTTTTGCAAAATTTCAGCAATCCGCAGTCGTTGCTGAAACAGGGCAACAATCTGTTCACTTTCGATGCGAATGCGGGTCCTTTGGGCGCCGCGGTCGCGCCAAACTCCAACGGCCTCGGCACGATTCAAGCCGGCGCGCTCGAATCCTCCAACGTCGATCTCGCCGGCCAGATGGCCGCGATGATCACCGCGCAACGCGCTTTCGAAGCGAATGCGAAAATCGTCACCACCAGCGACGAAGTCCTGCAGGATCTCATCAACCTCAAACGCTAATTAATCATGGCCTCCCCCGATCGCGCACAAGACGCTCCCGAAGCAAACGGAGCTGCCGCCGCCCCGCCGGCTGCTTCCGGCGGCGCCAAAGCCTGGCTGCCGCTCATCGTCATGATCTTGCTCATGCCGGTCCTGGCGTTCGTGATGACCGATTTTGTCATTCTGCCGAAATTGCAAAAAGGCCTCGGCGGTTCCGCGACCGTCTCCGCCGCCGCTCCCGGGGATTCCAAAGGCAAAAAGGAAGGTGTTGTTGCTGCCAAAAAAGAATCCGTGCCGGTGAATAAACTTCTCGTCAATGTCTCCGGCACCATGGGCGCGCGTTATCTGCTGGTCAGCCTTTCCGTCGTCGGCTCGGGCGCGGACTTCAAGACGAAAATGGAGGAGCACGACGCGCAACTCCGCGACATGGCCCAGGGCGCGCTCCGCACCAAAACCATCGCCGATCTGGAAAAGCCCACCGCGCAAAATCTCATTCGCAACGAATTGATTTCCGGTTTCAACAGCATCCTCGGCGACAACGCCGTTGAAGAAATCTATTTCCCTGAATTCGCGATCCAATAAGCACGCCGGATCAACCTGATATTTCATGAACGCCACCGCTGAAAATCCGACCAACATCAATCTCGTCCTCGACGTGCCCGTCAGCCTCACTATCGAACTCGGCGGCTGCCAGTTGCCGATGCGCGAAGTGCTCCAACTCGCCATCGGCTCCGTCGTCCAGCTCGACAAACCCGCTGACGCTCCCGTCGAACTGAGCGTCAACGGCAAACTCATCGCCCGCGGTGAAGTCGTCGTGGTCGAAGACCGCTTCGGCGTCAAAATCACTGAAATCATCGGCAGCGTCGCCTAGGTTTTCCATGCCCACAACCACCCCATCCTCAAGAGTGGGGCGCGCAAACAAATGCGCGCCGTGGTTGATTATTGCAATAACGTTAACCGTTTCAGCCGCCTCGGCCCAGGTCACCAACGCTCCCGCGCCGAAACTTGAAATGCCTGCCCTGCCCGACGCCGGCCCGTCCATTATCCGCGTCATGGGCGCCCTCGCACTGGTGCTGGGAATATTTTTCGGCGGTGTCTGGTTGTATCGCAACTGGCAACGCCTCACGATCCAACGCGGCCGCGCTCCGAAATTGAACGTCCTCGAGACGCGTCCGCTCGGCGGCAAGCACGCGCTCTACGTCATCGGTTACGACCAGGAACGCTTCCTCCTTTCGGCCTCGCCCACCGGCGTCAACCTCCTCACGCATTTGCCCACCGCCGACAAAGATTCCGCAGAAACCACCGACACCACTCCGGCGCCCCCTTCATTCGCCCAGGCCCTAACGAAAGTGCTGAAAGGCAAATGAACTCCGCCGCCACCATTTCCCGTAGCAGCCGACGTGAGGAGGCTCTGAACAAAAGCCGCCCGAACACCCAAGGCGGAATCGAGTCCCACGACTCTCAAATTTCCAAAGCCTCGAAACAATCTCCCCCTCCGCACGGAGAGGGCCGGGGTGAAGGCGAGCGTAAATACACTGCCGACGAGCGCCGACAGAAGTTCACCCGCCGCCAAGCACTCCCCTATCTTGTCGCCATTCTTGCGATTCTATTTTTCGCTTCGTTCCACGCCTCCGCGCAAACCAACAATCTTGGCACCAACACCATGACCACCGGTTTTGGTCCCGTGCAAATCACCCTCGGCGGCCAGAACGGCCCGCAGGATGTCGACACCGGCGTCAAACTGCTCGTCACGCTCACACTGCTCACACTCGCGCCCTCGATTCTCCTGTTGATGACCTGCTTCACGCGCGTCGCCATCGTGCTCTCGTTCGTCCGCACCGCCCTGCAACTCCAGGGCACGCCCGCGAACCAAATCATCATCGGCCTCTCGCTGTTCATCACCTATTTCGTGATGGCGCCCGTCTGGGACAACATCAACCGCGACGCCCTCACACCCTATCAAAATCACCTGATCACCAGCGACGTCGCCATGGACCGCGCCAGCGGTCACCTGCGCACGTTCATGCTGAAACAGACCCGGCCCAAAGACGTCGAACTCTTCGTCGCCATGGCCAAGCTGGAACCCACTTCGCCCGACACTCTGCCCTTGCGCGTCGTCATCCCCGCGTTCGTCATCAGCGAACTGCGCACCGCGTTCCAGATGGGCTTTCTCATTTTCGTCCCGTTCATCCTCATCGACCTGGTCGTCGCCACCGTGCTGATGAGCATGGGCATGATGATGATGCCACCGACCACATTCTCCATCCCGCTCAAGCTGCTCTTGTTCGTGCTCGTCGACGGCTGGTCCCTCGTCGTCCAATCCCTCGTCCACAGTCTGGGAATGTAGCGACTATCAACTTTCAACTATCAACTAGCCGTGAACCCCGAATTCGCCATCGAACTCCTCAAGACGATGATCTACCAGGCGCTCTCCATCGCCGCGCCGATCCTCATCGTCGCCATGATCATCGGACTTGCGATCAGCTTGTTCCAGGCAGTCACCACCATCCACGAGCAAACGCTCGCGTTCGTGCCGAAAGCACTGGCCGTCGTCGGCGTCGTGCTCCTGCTCCTGCCGTGGATTGTCCGCTCGCTCGTCGAATTTACCACCGCCGTCATCCAAAAAATGCCGCAAATGGTCGGGTGACAACGAACGTTGGAGTTCAAGCTTCAGCTTGCTTCCCTCAAACAAGCTAAAGCTTGAACTCCAACCGGAACGTATCGCCGAATTGCATTCGGCAACGTGCAGCAATTGCCTACTGCGAGCCCTCGCACGGCAATCTTTTTCCTGTTCACCAAACTGTTTCTCAAAAGGAATCTCCGAAAAGGTGGCGAATCCCTGCCGGGATTCGGGGCAAACCCGCAGGTTTGCCCCACCTTTTCGGAGATTCCTTTTGAGAAACGATGTAATACCCCTTGGCTTCGCTTTTGCTTTGTAATCAACGGTTAAATGGACCTGCAACTCGAGTATTACAACTGGCTCCTGGTGTTTCTGCGCATCAGCGCGTTCCTGCTCGTACTGCCGTTCTTTAGCGCCACGAATTTCCCCGTCACCATGCGCGTCGCGCTCGGCGCGCTCGCCGCCGCGCTCCTCGCCCCCACCCTGCCGCCCTTTCCGATGAATCGCCTCGGCATGTTCACGCTGTTCGGCGTCATGGGCCAGGAAGTCGCCATCGGCTTGCTGCTCGGCTTCATCGCGCGCATGGTTTTTTACGCCGTCGACCTCGCGGGCGGCATCATCTCCACCGAAATGGGCCTGCAAATGGCGCAGATCATGGACCCGCTCACGCAAGCCAGCTCCCAAGTCCCGGCCACCATTCTCTTTTACCTCGCCTCCATCGTCATGCTCACGCTGGATTTGCATCACTGGATGCTCCTGGGCTTTGAACGCACCTACACTGTGCTGCCCATGGGCGGCGCGCACCTGAGCGCCGCGCTGTTCGAGACGGTCGTCAAACACACCAGCGACATTTTCGTCATCGCGCTGCAAATCTCCGCTCCCATCATTGCCGTCTCGTTCGTCGTCACTGTCGTGTTCGCCGTGCTCAGCCGCGCCGTGCCGCAGATGAACGTCTTCACGGAAAGCTTTTCGTTCCGAATCGTCGGAGGCCTCATCGTGTTCGGCTTCACGCTCAACCTCACGGCCCAACATGTGGTGAACTACCTGAATCGTTTGCCGGACGATCTGCTCCGCATCGCTCAAATCCTGGGCGGTTAAAATTATGAACCCGTTGAATAGGTTAAATATGTTAAATGAGTTAAATGAGTTAAATGAGGCCGAGCGCCTCAGTTTCGCATTTAACTCATTTAACTCATTTAACCGTTCACCCCTCTCACCTCGACCCTCGACCCTTTCCCCACGATGAGCGAAGCCGCCGGCGATAAGACAGAGCAAGCAACACCGAGGAAACTCGAGGATGCCCTGAAGAAAGGGCAAATCCCTCAGAGCGCCGAGGTGCAAACCGTCTTCGTGCTCCTGTTCGCCCTCGCCGCGCTCACCTTCACCGGCAAGGACACCTGGCGCCAATTCGTCAACGCCGTCGTCATGAGCTTCAGCCACCTGCACGACACCGAGCTCGGCGTCAACAACCTCCAGGGCTACGCCATTTCCGGCGTGCTCGTCTTTCTGCGCTGCGCCGGCCCCGTCGTGCTCGCCTGTGCACTCGGCGGATTGCTCGCCGGCGGCATCCAAAACAAATTCAACACCGCCTCCGAAGTCCTCACGCCCGATTGGAACCGCGTGAACCCCGTCGAAGGCTTCAAAAAAATATTTTCGTTCCGCTCCGCGCCAACGACGGGCATCGCCATTCTCAAACTCCTGTTCATCATCGCGCTCACCTACAACGAAATCGTCAAAGTCCTGAACGACCCCATCTTCACCACCTCGGTGAACGTCTCGCGCATGGCGCAATTTCTCGCCGACGTCTGCCTGCGCATTTTCCTGCGCGTCAGCCTCTGCCTCATTGCCGTCGCCGGCGCCGATTACGGTTATCAATGGTGGCGCAACAAGCAGGACCTGATGATGACCAAGCAGGAAGTGAAAGATGAAGCCAAGAACTCCGAAGGCAATCCCCAGATCAAAGCCGCCCGCCGCCGCCGCCGCGCCCAGAGCAAAGCCAAGCAACTCGCCGAAGTCCCCAAAGCCGACGTCATCGTCGTCAACCCCACGCACATCGCCGTCGCGTTGCGCTACGACCGCAAAACCATGCGCGCGCCGAAAATTGTGGCGAAGGGCATCCGCCTGAACGCGCAAAAAATCCGCGACATCGGCGAGCAACATCAGATCCCCGTCATCCAAAACATTCCCCTCGCCCGCAGCCTCTTCAAACACGGCCGCATCGGCGGCGAAGTCCCCGCGCAATTCTACGCCGCCGTGGCGGAAGTTTTGGCGTGGGTCTACCGCGTGAACCGCTACCGCTACTACACGCAGCAAAACTAATGTAGCGCGCGGTCTGTGACCGCCGGAAATTTCATCCAAGTAGAGCATCGCTCCCGCGATGCGCCATCTTGGCCGTCCGCCAGGACCGTCAGGCGTCTTCAGCGCGGGGCGAAACCGGCGAGACGGGCAAGATTCCACCACTCCATCCCTACCTACGATCCGGCACGATCGGGCACGACGGACGTTGAGCCGCAATAAGTTGAGAGACGTCCACGGATATCGGAGTGACGCCGTGGCGCCAGGCGAACGTTTATTTTTTCCACCCGGTATTGGCCGGATTAGGTCGGCTTGCTGAAAATGGGTGTGGCCGGTGGCAAGGGCTGCAATGGGCGGACAGTTGATGCAGCCGCTGCTTTTGGACTGCGGCGACTTGGCGCCGCTTTCGGACTGGGAGACATGTCTCCCAGTTCCAAAGCGCGGACATGTCCGCGCACTCCAAAACGCTTGCTGGCTTCGCCTCCTGTCTATCCCTTGCTTCATCCCGAAGGGATTATGGCATGGATGTCAAATTGCAGAACGGTTTTTGGTGGTGAAAAACAGAAGGACTCCGACGATGACAACTCCCAGAATTACCAACGTTACTCCGAGTAAACCCAAACCAAACGAACTTTGCGGTCTCGGCGGATGTAAAAAATGGAAACTGGCCAACCCGTCTTGCATCTCAGGATCTGCTGAAGCGTCGCCGCCCAGGACCGACGTATGAAACGTGTAAAGCTTGCCCTCAGCAATGATCATATGATCAGCCGTCACCGTCGCAAATGGGGGGTGGCCGATACGTTGAACAATCTCATAGGCCGGCACACCATCGATCGCAAACGTCCTGCTCGAAATTTTTTGAGCGCCGGCTCGCTGAAATCCCTGCTCGATTCCCGCGACGAAACGCGAGTCGATCTTCCCGGACCTGGCGTTTCCAATCAGGAGAGTCATGGTTCTTTTTCCGTTTGAACTTGAGATCGAAAACCCTCCCTGATTTTGAAAGGTAAGCGTCCAAGTGCCGGGAACCGTGACCGTGTAATTGCCCTCCTGAGATTTCAAATCCAATCCGAAAACAGGCGATGCCGAAAAAAGGCACGCGAGTATCAACCATGAATATCTAATCATATATTCGTTGGACGGAACCCACTGACCGGGCTCACGTTCTGTCCCTTCCCCAAATCCCTGTTTTCATCCCGGAGAGATTATCGCATGAGTGTCAAATGAGTTAATGCCCACCCTAAAATACTCCCGAGATTGCTATGCAGTTGTGACGATGGGGGTACTTCAAAATAATTTTTTTCTTGCACGGATTTTCCATTCTCCTACCGTCGCCAAAACTGCCAACAATGAACGTCGATTCATGAAAGAACTCAATCTAAACAGAACACTTGTTGCGCTGGTTCTATCCGCGATTGTATTCGCAGGCTGCGCCAGCCAACCGATGAAAACCATTCAGATTGATTCTGATCCGCAAGGAGCGCGCGTCGAATGCAACAATGAAGACCTGGGAAAAACTCCAACATCATTCACGGTGCGCACCAATCCTCAAGGCGAATTTCTCGGCGCATGGGCAGGAAGCCCAACCGTGACATTTACAGCTTATCCCCCGCCGGGTTCAACGAATCTTTACCTTCAAAGAAAATCATTTTCTCCGAACGGATTTTTCAAAGCCGGAGACCATATTCCCGCGCACATGTTCTTCGATCTGCATCAGAAATCAGAATTCCTTAATCTTAGCCCGGATTCCAAATGAAAATAAAAGTCTTTGCCATGGTTGTCGCGTGTGTTGCGTTACTACTGCTTTTACAGCAAACCAGCGCGGCCGATTCCCCTGCCCCAAACTCGATTACGTATGAGTATGTCACTATTCGCTGGGGCGGGCGCGATAACACTCACGTAATCCGGCCCAATGGCGAAGTTGAATTTGTTGGAGCTCAACTCAAAAATTTCAAAAAGCCTGATCGTGCGGACGATCGCTCATTTTACATGAACATTGTAATGAATGGTCTGGCGCGCGAAGGTTGGGAGCTCGCGGCGATGACCCCGGACGATTACGTAATGAAGCGGACAAAACGATAGCCGCCGGATGCAATAAGTAAGTCGACAGCCCAAGGAACGAATTATGGCTCTAGTAAAATGTCACGAATGCGAGAATTTAGTGAGTGATCAGGCGGGCGCGTGCCCAAAATGTGGGGCTCCGGTTATTGCGCGAATTCGCCGTCAACGAAAGGCCTATTTGATCCTGTTGGGGATCTCACTAGTGTTCACTGCGATCATGATTTTTTCCGTGACGCGACTTCTGAATAAGATCAAAGACACGGTGACCCCACCTCGTGCGTCTACTCAAACGACGAAATAATCACTGGTCAAACCCTCAAAATCCGCGTTTATCGCGTCCATCGGCTTTAGTAATTCGCGCAATTCGTGTAAGCACTTGACCTCTCCTTTCAGTGCTCTGCGTTCCATGTTCTGCGTTCCATTTGACACCATGCGATAATTCTCCCGGGATGAAGACAGGGATTTGGGGAACAACGCGGGCGGAGGCCTCTGACTTCTGACCTCTGTTTTCCGGCCTCCTCCCGAGCTTCAGTGCCGGGCGACGTTCTGCTTGAGCAAGACCCAGTAATTCGTGTGGCCGGGCGCGGACTTCTGTTGATTGAGCCAATCTTCATCGATTTGGAAGATGACTTTGTTGGTGGGGTCGCTCAGCGAGAACGGGATGTATTGCACGTGCGGGCAGCGCAGGAAATTCATGATGTGATCGTTAAAGACGTTTTGCTGATACAAATCGGCGGCGGTCAGGACCGGGTAATTGGGGTTGGCCTGGTAATATTTGGCGAGGTGCTCCTGCATGTAGTCGTAAAAATCGCGCGCCTGCGCACGCCACATTTTGTTTTGGGAGGAGGTAAACGCCCGGTTGATGGGGCCGAGCAACATGCCGACGAGGATTCCAATAATGCCGATGACCAACAGCATTTCAATCAAGGTGAAGGCGGCCGGCGCGTGCTGATTCTGTTTCACATGGGCTTGGACAGTTCACACGGCGAGGCGTCACGCGGGGAAGGGTCGAGGGGCGGGGGGCGGAGGTCAGAGGGCGGAGGTCAGACATCGGACATCCGTCTTCTGGCTTCTGACTTCTGGCTTCTGGCCTCTGTCATCCGGCTTCCGTCATCCGTCCTCTGACCGGCCGGCGGGACGCCGGCGGTCCCAGGCTCAGCGCTCGCCCATGAGGACTTTGCCGGCGAGGTGCATGAGGCGGCGGCCGGAGATGCGCACGCGCAAAAAGCCGCGGAAAAAGCCACGCTTGAACGTGGGATCGTATTGGAACGAGTTGATGATGGCGCGGACTTCCTGCTTCGATTCGGCGGTGGCAACGCTGCGGATGCAATCCAGGTCGCTCGCGAAAAATTTCGGCCGCAGGCAGCGGATGAGGAAGGCGACGGGTTTTGCCTCGGGATGCAGGGCGTTCCAAAAAACGCGTTGCTCGAAATTTTCCGGCGGGTGATCAAACAGGGCGCAAAACGCGGTTTTGAAGTTGCAAGGCGAGCTCATAGGTTCGACGACTTTTCGGGATTGTGGGTCGGTGAAAAATGAACCGGCAGCGGGCGCGACGGTACGGACAGCGCCATGGGAGGCACGGGTCCAGGTGGTTATCGCTGCCGTCGTGTCGCCACAGGTTTTTTCGAGGGGTGTTTTCACGCGAGTTACTTCGGCAACAGTATTTCCGAAACGGCTAACTCTTTCCATTTGTGGAACTACGGCACATTTCTAGGCGGTTCCTTTAGTTTGCGAAAAAAAGTTATAAACAAGTGAGACGGAGGGCGGAGGGCGGAAGTCAGAGGTCAGAGGTCGGAGGTCAGAGGTCGGAGGTCAGAGGTCGGAGGTCAGAGGTCGAAGTCAGAGGTCAGAGGTCAGAGGTCGGAGGTCGGACATCCGTCTTCTGGCTTCTGACCTCTGGCTTCCGCCCTCTGGGATTTATTCTCGTTTTTACCGGTTCTGTTATTTCCACCGGCGGTCACAAACCGCCGCTACAGGGCCAGTGGCATAACCGCTGCTAAAGCCCCTGTGTGATCGCCTTTAAGGCGGTCCGATCAACCAAAATGAAAGACTAAATGGGCGCAATCAGCGATAGAATGCGAATACTCCTGAAATACGGAGATTTGTGGCTCGTGGTGGGGCTTTTCGGCACGATTTTGCTGCTGATCCTGCCCGTTGCGCCGTTCATTTTGGACCTGCTTTTGACGGTCAGTATCGGCCTTTCCTTGTTGACGTTGCTGGTCATTCTTTACCTTCGAACCCCGGCAGAATTTACCGGGTTCCCCACTCTGCTGCTGTTTATCACGCTTTATCGGCTGGCACTGAATGTGGCTTCAACGCGGTTGATTCTCCTGGACGGTTATGCGGGGCATATCATTGAGGCTTTCGGCAATTTCGTGGTGCGCGGCAATTATGTCGTTGGGCTGGTGGTGTTTCTGATCCTGGTGCTCATCAACTTTATCGTCATCACGAAGGGCGCGGGGCGCATCGCGGAAGTTGCGGCGCGGTTTACGTTGGATGCGTTGCCGGGCAAACAAATGGCCATCGATGCCGAACTGAACGCCGGGCTCATCAACGAAACCGAGGCCAAAACGCGGCGCAAATCGGTGGAGGAAGAGGCGGATTTCTACGGTGCGATGGACGGCGCCAGCAAATTTGTGCGGGGCGATGCCATTGCGGCAATTCTCATTACGCTCATCAATATTATCGGCGGCTTTGCGGTCGGCATCGTGCAGAAAAACATGACGATGGGCGAGGCGCTCCAACGCTTCACGTTGTTGTCGATTGGCGACGGTCTCGTGTCGCAGATTCCGGCGCTGATGACCTCGGTGGCGGCGGGCATTCTGATCACGCGCGCCACGGCGAAAAACAGCCTGGGGCACGAGCTGGGGCGGCAGTTGCTGTTTTATCCACGCGCGCTTTCGATTCTCGCGGGAATGTTGGGTGTCCTGGCGCTGGTGCCGGGATTGCCGACGATTCCCTTTCTGGTGCTGGCGGTGATTACCGGTTTGATTTCGTATTCGTTGCATCGCCACGGCATGCCTGATCCGGCCGGCAGCACGGCCTCCAACGGGACGACGACGATGTCGGGCGCGAAAGGCGAAGAGGCTGCGAAGGGAACGGTGCCGGGCGCGGCGACTTCCGCCGAGGCGAATGCCAAGGACAAACTCGAAAGTCTGCTCACGCTGGACACGCTGCAAATCGAATTGGGCTACGGCCTTGTGGGGATGGCGGACGCGCGCAAGGGCGGCGATTTGCTGGAACGTGTGACGGGTGTGCGGCGCAATTTCGCGCAGGAAATGGGGATGCTCATTCCGCCGATTCGGTTGCGCGATAATTTGCAGTTGGGCACGAACGAATATCGTTTTGTGCTGAAGGGAAATTCGATCGCGCAAGGCCATTTGATGCCGGGGCATTGGCTGGCGATGAATGCGACCAACAGCAAGACCACGCTGAAGGGAATTCCGACGGTGGAACCGGTGTTTCAATTGCCCGCGACGTGGGTCACGGACGTGGAACGCAAGAGCGCGGAAGTGGCGGGCTACACAGTGGTGGATGCGGTTTCGGTGATGGTGACGCATTTGTCGGAAACGGTGCGGCGGCATTGCCACGAGATTCTCACGCGCCAGGACGTGCAGGCGTTGCTGGATAATTTGAAGCAAACCAACCCGGCGGTGGTGAATGAATTGATTCCCGCGCAGCTCACGGTCGGCCAGGTGCAGCGCATTTTGCAGAACCTGCTCGCGGAAGGCATCGCGATCCGCAACCTCGCGGGCATTCTCGAAAAAGTCAGCGATTACGCGTCGATCACGAAGAATCCGGATGAGCTTTCGGAATTCGCGCGGCGTGCGCTCGGGCCGCAAATCACCAAGCCCTATCAAATGGACAACGGCGGTTTGCGCGCGATCACGATCGATCCGAGGCTCGAGCAACAACTCTCGCAGGGCGTGCGGCAATCGGCGAGCGAAGTGGCGCTGATCATCGAGCCGCGCGTGGCGCGGCACGTGATGGATACGCTTTCGAAGATCATTCAGCAAATGCTGACGGCGGGGCATCCGCCGGTGATTTTGTGCGCGCCGCAATTGCGTTTGGCCTTCCGGCGGTTTTTCGAAAACACATTTTCGGATCTGGCGGTGCTTTCGTATTCGGAAGTTCCCGCGCGGGTGCAGGTGCAGAATGCGGCGGTGATTCCGGCGATGGAGTGAACATGAAGAAAACATCGAACATCGAACGCCGAACGTCGAACGCCGAAGCATTGCGTGTTGCGTGTTGCGTGTTGCGTGTTGCGTGTCCCCTATTTCAAACGCCATGAAGATTGTACCTTTTGTTGCGGAGAATGCGGCCAATGCGTTGGCGCAGATTCATGAGAAGCTGGGGCCGGAGGCGGTGGTGTTGAGCATTCGCAAATTGCCGGCGCAAGGTGTGGCGTGGCTTTGGAATCGACAGGGGCACGTGGAAGTTCTCGCTGCGGTTTTGAGCGAACCCGAGACGGTTGAGGCGGCCAAGACCATGCCCGAAGTGCTCGAGACAAGCCACATCAAGTGGGATGATTCGATGGATTTAAATCCGCCGGCGACCGTTACCGAAACGACTCGCTCGCGTCCCTGGAAAAGCATCACCTGGCTGGAATCATTGGGCCTGCTCCCCTCTTTCGCGAATTTATTGGAAGAACGCGTGCGCCAGCGGAACGGCGACAAACCCCCGACGACTCCGACGGCGGAGTGGACCGCGGTGCGTTCGGCGTTAATGGAATTCTGGCGGCCGGCGCGCGTGAATGGCGATCACAAAGTGACGCACGTTTTTGTCGGCCCGCCGGGTTCGGGCAAGACGACGGTGCTTTGCAAATGGCTGACGTCGGCGGTGCTGAGCGAAGAGCACGCGGCGCGTGTATGGCGACTGGACGGCGTGAATGCCAACACTTCGGAATTTCTCAGCGTGCATTGCGAAATGCTCGGCGTGCCGATCACGCGCTACTGGAATGATGGCCGGCAACAGCCGGGCGAGATTCCCCCGCCGCCGGGAGATATCAGCTTCGTGGATTTGCCCGGAGTGGAATGCAACGATTCGCGGAGCATCGCGGCGCTCAAGGAGCAGATCGATACCCTGCCCTCCGCGCGGGTGCATCTGGTGTTGAACGCGGCTTACGAAACCTCGGTGCTCTTCGAGCAATTCCGCGCCTACGCGCCGTTGAAGCCGCATGATTTGATTTTCACGCACCTCGACGAGGAGCGGCAGCGGGTCAAACTGTGGAATTTCGTGTTGGGCACAAACTGCAGCATTCAATTCCTGAGCGCCGGGCAAAAAATTCCCGGTGAATTCCTGCGCGCGGAATCGGCGCTGTTATTTCCGCAAGAGAATCGCCTGTAAACATTGTGGTTCATAGGCATAGGGCTAAACGGGAAAAACAGTGGCAAACGTTCTGCTAAAACACGGTTGAATCGAATGAAAGCGTTAATTGTTCTGGGATCGATCGTGGGGTTTTTGACAGGCGCATCGTTGGCGCTGGCGGGCAACAGCCCGTGGCCGACGGCTTTGTGGCGCGCCTGTGTGGCTGCGCTCGCGGCGACCATTCTCACCCGTTGGTGGAGCCGGGTTTGGGTGCAGAGTTTGCGGGATTCCCTGGAACAACGCCATCGCCCCCGCCCGACTAACGTCAAACCCGCCGCCAAAACATGAGCACTTGTTGTGAAAATTCCACCGAGCGCGCCCCGGATCCGCGCCGCACCGCGCAAGATCTCTGGAAACGCTACCACCAGCAGGCGGACACGCACACGGAGAACGATCTCGTCCAGCAGTATCTCCCGCTGGTGAGCTCCATCCTCGGCCGGCTCGCGATGACGCTGCCGGATCACGTGGACCAGGATGATTTGAAGAGCGCCGGCCTGGTGGGCTTATTGCAGGCATTGCGCAATTACGATCCGGGCAGCGGCAACTCTTTTGAAACCTACGCGCGCGTGCGCATTCGCGGCGCGATGCTGGATGAATTGCGCCGCATGGATTGGGTGCCACGGACCGTGCACGAAAAGGCGCGGAAGATTCAACAGACGATGGCGGAGCTGGAACAAAAATTGGGAGAGTCCCCCACGGAAGCGCAAGTCGCGAAGGCCATGGGTCTCTCAGTCACCGAGTACGCCAAGCTGCTGGATGAAGTGCGGCCCGCGGCATTTGTTTGCCTGGACGCGATTTCCTCCGGCGAAAACGGCGACACCGGCAGCCTTTACGAAGTGGTGGCGGACACGGCCGAGGAAGGCCCGGCGGAGCAGGCCTCGCAGCACGAATTGAAACACGTGGTGCTGGAGCGGCTGAAGGAATTGCCGGAGATCCAACGGAAAGTCCTCGCGCTTTATTACGGAGAAGATTTGCACCTGCGGGAGATTGCGGAAGTGTTCGGATTGACCGAATCCCGCATCTGCCAGATTCATTCACAAGCCATTTTAGCCATCCGCTCCTATGTGCAGCGGTTTGAGTCGGGCATGGCCCGGCCAGTTGCCACGAGAACCTCATGATTATTGCCATCGGTTTTATTGTAGTTGTGGTCAGCGTCCTCGGAGGATTTCTCATGGGCGGCGGTCATCCTGCGGCTTTGGTGCATCCGAACGAATTGATCATCATTGGCGGCGGCGCACTGGGGGCCATGATCGTGATGTCACCGCGCAAGGTGCTGAAAGATCTCGTGCATGGATTGATCTCGTGTCTGAAAGGCTCGCCGCACGGGCGCGAGTCGTATGATGAATTGCTGAAGTTGCTTTACGAACTGTTTCTGCTGGGCCGGCGCAATGGCATGATCGCGCTGGAGGAACACGTGATGGAGCCGGCGAACAGCGAGATTTTCAAACGTTATCCCCTTTTCACCAAGAATCATCATGCGCAGGAATTTTTGTGCGGCAGCCTGCGGCCGATCATCGACGGCAAAATCAAACCCGACCAATTGCGAACCCTGCTCGATGTGGAAATCGCGCGGCTGGAAGAGGATCATCACGCGCCGGTGAATGTGCTCACGAAAACGGGCGACGCCATGCCGGGCTTCGGCATTGTGGCGGCGGTGCTCGGCATCGTGATCACGATGTCGTCCATCGCGGGACCGGTGGATCAAATCGGCGAGCATGTGGCGGCCGCGCTGGTGGGAACGTTCCTGGGCATTTTGATTGCGTACGGATTCATCAATCCGCTGGCGACCAATCTTGAATTTGTGGGGGGTGCGGAACTCGATTACACGCGCTGCATCGCGGCGTGCGTCACCGGTTTTGCCGGCGGCATGGCGCCCGTCACGGCGGTGGAACTGGGCCGCCGCGGTTTGAGCAGCGAACTGCGCCCGACGGCGGAAGAAATGGAACAAATGTTCAAGGGCCTTAAAACTGCGGCTGCGAAATAATGCGCCATGAGCAAAAAAGGACATGGACACCACGGCGGTTCCTGGAAAGTGGCTTACGCGGATTTCGTGACGGCCATGATGGCGTTGTTTCTTTGCCTCTGGCTCACGGCGCAGGACACGAAGATCAAGGACGCGGTTGAGCGCGCGTTTACGAATCCGTTTTCATCGGTCACCAAGGAGTCCACGGGCATCATTCCGAACAAGGAAAAGACCTCCAGCGAAAAGCAGGCGGGGAAATTCCAATCGGTTTCCGCCGTGGAAATGGAAACGATGCGCCATGTCAGCGATGATTTGATGAAGTTGTTGCAGCAGCAGGACCAGCAGGAAAGCAGTGTGAAGATTGAACTGACGCCGGACGGGTTGCGCATCAATATTTTCGACCGCTCCCATAAGCCGATCTTCGAGCCGGACACGGACACGTTCACGGACTACGGCAGTTGGGTTTTCTCCACGCTGGCGTGGGAAATTTCGCGCTACAAAACATTTAAGATCGAGCTGGAAGGCCATACGGAGACGGTTTCTGAACCGGGCCGTGAAGGCGCCAATAAATGGGAGCTTTCCACCGAACGCGCCAATGCCGCGCGGAAAAAGGTGGTTCAAAGCGGCGTGGATGGCGGGCAGATTTGCAAGGTCTCGGGATACGCGGACACCGCGCCAATGCCCGATACCGTGCCGGACGCGGAGATCAACCGCCGCGTGACGGTGATGCTGAAGATGAAGGAGTCGCTCGACGGACTTTCGCCGACGACAACCGCAGGAATTTCCCAAAATGACACCGAACCGAAATGAAGCTTTCGTGCCGCTCGCCGCGGCCTCACCCCGCCCCGCCGGCGAGCGCCGGGAATTTCGCGCGACAGTCATTTCGCCATCGGCCCAGGCGCCGGCATTTCAATCGGTCTCAGCAGTGGGGGCTGCTTCGGTCACGAGCCCGGCTCCCCGAGCGGGGACTTGCGAGCCGAAGGTGAGTCTTCAGCGCGATGGCAATCGGGTGACGGGCATTCACATTCAATGTTCCTGCGGGCAGGTGATGGAGATTGCGTGCGTTTATGACGGGGCAGTTTCGTCGCCAGCGACGGCGACGCAGCCAGAGACTGAAACCGGCCGGCGGGACGCCGGCGGTCCCAAGGGGGCAACAATTCCCCGGACGGAGGCGGAGAAGGCTGCGCCCGGCAAAAAGTGCAAGGATTCAGGGAAGGAATTGCCAGCTTCGGCGGCGAAAAAGCCAAAAGTGCCTGAAAAAGGCCGTGGCACATCCGCTGCTAAACGTCGTTCTGCATGAACGTCAGTCTGTACCAGGCCGCGGCCGCGATGAATGCCACTTCTCGCTGGCAGGAAATGATTTCCGATAACATGGCTGACAGTTCCGTTCCGGGCGCCCGCAAACAGGATATTTCTTTCGCCGGCATTGAAGCCGGCCTCCCTTCCGGACAACTCGGCCTGAACGGCGAACGTTTCGTGATGCCGGCCGCGCGGCCCGCTCTCAACTTTCAGCAGGGTGAAATCAATCCCACGGGCGTCAACACGGATTTCGCGGTCGATGGCCCCGGCTTTTTTAAGGTGCAGATGCCCAACGATCAATTTGCTTTCACGCGCGACGGAGAATTTCACGTCGACGCGAAAGGTCAGTTGACGACCAAACGCGGCTACCCGGTCATGGGCGACGGCGGCCCAATCCAGTTGGACCCGAACAATTCCGCACCCATCACCGTCTCAGCCAGCGGCCAGGTCAGCCAGGGCGCGGAAACGAAGGGGCGCATCAAGTTGGTTGAGTTCAAGGATCCCCACGTGCTCGCGACCATGGCCGGCGGATATTATGCTTTGTCGAAAACCGATGGGAAACCGGAGGATGCGAAAACATCATCAGTCCGACAGGGTTATCTCGAAGCCGCCAACACCTCGCCCACAGCAGAAATGTCCAGCCTGATCACGGCGATGCGCATGTTCGAATCGAATGAAAAAGTGTTGCAGATGCAGGATGACCGAATGGGACGGGTGATTACCGATTTGGGAGGGACGGGATCGTGACGCCAAGCTCCAAGATCCAAGTTCCAAGCTCCAAAGAAAATGGCTCGCTTCGCTCGTTAGTCGTCTCTCGTCACTCAAAACTCAACTGATATGTTACGCGCCTTATATTCAGCCGCAGCCGGGATGGAATCGCAGCAGCTCAATCTCGATGTCATCTCGAACAACCTCGCGAACGTGAACACGACGGGCTTCAAACGGAGCAAGGCGGAGTTCCAGGAATTGCTTTATCAGACCACGCGCGCTCCCGGCGCCGATCAAGGCTCGGGCAACATGCTGCCGACGGGTATCCAGGTCGGCCAGGGCTCGAAGGCCGTGGCGACCGCGCGCGTTTTCACAAACGGTGATCTGACCCAGACCGGCGAGCAGCTCGATGTCGCGGTGCAGGGCGATGGATTTTTCGAAGTGCAGATGCCCGACGGCACGCTGGCTTACACGCGCGATGGTGGGTTCAAGACTTCGTCGGATGGCCGGATTGTGACGAGCGATGGTTTGCCGCTGCAGGCGGGTTTTCAACCGGTGCCCGCCGGCACGACGAACGTGACGATTGGTTCGACCGGCAACGTCACTTATTCGGGCGCAAACGGCACGACGAATTTTCAAGTGCAACTGGTGCGTTTCGCGAATCCCGCCGGCCTCGAAAGCATGGGCGGAAATCTTTATCGCGAAACGGCGGCGTCCGGCACGCCGCAACTCGGCACGCCAGGCTCGAACGGCTTCGGCACGCTGAACCAGGGTTATCTGGAGCTTTCCAACGTCAAGGTGGTGGAGGAAATGGTGAACCTGATCATGGCCCAACGCGCTTACGAAGTGAATTCGAAGGCGGTGCAGGCATCGGATGAGATGATGCAGCAGGCGAATAACATGCATCGGTAAGGAATTTGAAGATGAGAATAATGAAAACATCCAACAACCAACATCCAACAACCAACATCCAATGGCCGCACCCGCGCGCCTTACCTGGATGTTCGATGTTGGATGTTGGATGTTGGTTGTTTGTCTTCCTCTTGCTGGCCGCCCTGCCCCTTCGCGCGGCGGAGACGACGAATGCTCCGGTTCCGGTTGCGGCTCCCGCCGAGCACACGCTGGATCAATCCGAAGTGACGATGCTGCTGACGCAGGCGTTGCAGCAGGATTACGTCAAGGATCGCGGCGAATTGGAATTGAAATTCACGCAGCCGTGGAAGGACAAAAAAATTTCCGACGCACCGATCACGGTGAAGATCACTGAGATGCCGACCATGGGTGTGGTGGCGTCGTTTATCGTGCGGTTTGAATTGCTGAACACCAATGAAAGCCTGGGCACCTGGCAAATGCCGGTGCAGGCGCATGTGTGGCGTGATGCGTGGGTAGCGCATTCGATGTTGAAGCGCGGCGATTCCCTTGTCGACGCGGACATTGCCCGCGAACGCCGGGACATGCTGGTGGTTCATGAACCGCTCGCTGATTTTCCGGAGGATCGCTCGACGCTGGAGATCGCCGAACCGGTCGGCATCAACGCCCCCCTGCTCGCGCGTTCGGTGCGGCTGATGCCGGTGATGCATCGCGGCCAAACGGTGCAGGCGCTCGTGTCGGACGGTGCGTTGAGCATCGCCATGAAAGTGGAAGTGCTTGAAGACGGCGCGCCGGGGCAGACCATTCGCGTCCGCAACAAGCAATCGCTGAAGGATATTCGCGGTAAAGTTCTCAACGAGCAAACCATCATCGTTTCATTATGATTAAGACAATTCTCACTTTGGTTGCCGCACTGGCGTTCACCGTGCCGGCGAATACGTTCGCGCAATCGCTCTGGCATGACGAGGTTTCGCGGGCGATGTTCGCGGACAAACGCGCCACGTCGGTCGGCGACATCATCACGATCGTGGTTTCCGAAACGAGTTCGGCCAGCAAGAACAACGAGACCAAGACGGAAAAGAATTCGAGTTTGAGCGCGGCGATTGCTTCGTTCCTTTACTCGCCGAGCGCGAGCGGACTTTTGACGAAGAAAGGCCAGTTGCCGGCGATGGCATACAACTCAGATATCAAACACGACGGCAGCGGGAGCATCAATAACACGGAGACCGTGGTTGCGAAGATCGCGGTGCGGATTGTGGATGTGTTGCCGAATCGCAATTTGGTGGTGGAAGGCCGGCGCGAGACGGCGTTCAGCGGCGAGAAGCAAACCGTCGTGCTGCGCGGCACCGTGCGCCAGGATGATGTGGCTTCGGACAATACTGTTTTCAGCTATAACGTGGCGGATGCGACGATCCAGATCATCGGCAAGGGCACGGTGTCGGATGTGCAGCGCAAGGGCTGGTTCACGCGGATTTGGGACAAACTCACCCCGTTCTGATTTATGCCTCTGGTATTTCGACATACGATAGTGGCACGGGCTTCTCGCCCGTGTGGATTGGATCGCACGGGCAAGATGCCCGTGCCACTGCTGCGGCTCGGCGCGCGCGGAGCGACGCGCCCTACCATCGCGGCAGTGTTCACGCTGGCGTTATTGCTCGTCACTTTAATTCCGGCAGGCGCGGTGCAGGTGCGGGATTTGGTGATGGTTTCGGGGGCGCGGGATAACCAGCTCGTGGGTTACGGCCTCGTGGCAGGACTCGCGGGGGATGGCGATAAGGATCCGATTTACACCAAGCAAACGGTGGCGAATTTGTTGCAGCGGTATGGCATCACGGTTCCGGCCACGACGCTTTCCGCAAAAAACGTGGCGGTGGTCATGGTCACGGCGGACATTCCGGCGTTCGTGAAGCCGGGTGCGCGGCTCGATATCCAGGTTGCCTCAATGGGCGATGCCAAAACGCTCCAGGGCGGCGTGCTCTTGCAGACTCCCCTCCTCGGCGCGGATAATAAGGTTTACGCGGTGGCGCAGGGTCCCCTCTCCATCGGCGGTTTTGTGGCGGGCGGCGGCGGCGCGAGTGTTACGAAGAATCACCCGACGGCGGCGCAGATCGTCAACGGCGCGATTGTGGAACGCGAGATTCCCACGACCATCGTTCACGACGACACGATTGAATTGCTCTTGCGCGAGCCGAGCTTTACGTCGGCGGCGCGCCTCGCGGCGGCGATCAACAATACTTTCACGAATTCCGCCCACGCGCTGGATTCGACCACGGTTAAAGTGCGGATGCCGGCGGAAGACGCGGCGTTCCCAGTGGACTTCATCGCGCGCGTCGAGAATCTCGACATGACGCCGGACGCACCGGCGCGGATTATCATTAATGAGAAGACCGGGACGATTGTGGCGACGTCCACGATTCGCATTTCGAATTGCGCGGTTTCACAAGGCAACATCGTCATCAACGTGACGAGCACGCCGGAAGTTTCGCAGCCCGGGGCTTTCAGCAAGGGCAAACCGGTGGTGACGGAAACACAAACGACTGATGTGACGGAGCAAAAGTCGGCGCTCGTCGCGCTGGGTGAAATGCCGACGGTGGAGAAAGTCGCCTCGGCCTTGAACGCGCTTGGCGCCACGCCGCGCGACATGATGGCGATTTTTGAAGCGATGAAACAGGCCGGCGCGTTGCAGGCCGAATTAATCATTCGATGAACGTCTCCCCGCTCCAACCTAAAATCGATGCTTCGACGATCGCGCCGGAACGGCTGGCGAACAATCCGAAGCTGACCGATAAGCAGAAGGTCGCGGAGGCGAGCCGTCAGTTTGAAGCGATTTTGCTGAAGCAGATTTTGGAAAGCTCGCAGAAAACCGTCATCAAATCGAAGTTCAACGAGGATTCAACCTCGTCGAGCATTTATCACGACATGGTGACGACGCAACTGGCGGACAGCATTTCCAAATCGGGCACGTTTGGCTTGAGCCAGACGTTTGAGCATCAACTGGATCATCCGCACGGGCAGCGCCCGGACGGATTGGCCAGCAATAAAACACTTTCCGCGGGATGGAAATCCGCGGACCATTTGAAACCGCTCCATGAAAACAGTGGCGCGATTCCCCCCTCCGCAAAAATTGAAACGCACCGGCAAGCCGCTCGTGCCAGCAGGATTGCTGCGAAATAACTCCCATGAACGAACTCTTACAAAACCTCATTGAAGCGCTGCGGGAAGAATTGAAGGAATACGGCGAGATGCTCGCGCTGCTCGAGCAGCAACAACAGATGGTCACGCACCGGCAGACGCAGGATTTGCTGCAATGCGCCGGCTCGGTCAATCTCCAGGCCGAGGCGATCGCCGCCGCGCGCCGCGAACGCGAGCAGCGCCAGCGCGAAGTGGCCCGCGAGTTGAACCTCGCCGACGACGCTGCTTTCACCGACGTGGTGCCGAAGTTGCCTGTCCATTTTCAAGCGCTGGTAAAGGCGTTGGTGCAGGAAAACAATCAATCGCTCGTGCGCATCCAGCAGCGCGCGCGGCAGAATCATCTGTTGCTGACGCGCATCACGGAATTGATGCAGCGATTTCTGGGATCGTTGTTCCCGGGCAACCCGACGACGTACGATAACGCGGGCCAATTGCTGGCCACCGCCCTGCCCCAACATTCGGTCTACGACGCCATTGGCTGATTTATGCTCGGACTGTTCAACTCATTGCAAATGGGTGCGCGCGCGCTGCAAGCAAACCAGCTGGCGGTGGAAGTCACGGGACAAAATCTCGCGAATTCCAGCAACGCCGCGTATTCGCGCCAGCAGGTGACGTTCGCCGCGTCCACGCCGATCGATACGCCGCTCGGCATGCAGGGCACGGGAGTGACGGCGACCTCGATTCAACAGGTGCGGGACGCCTTGCTCGACGGACAGGTGCGCGATGAATCCAGCGTGAGCGGCTATTGGAATTCCAACCAAAGCGCGTTGGAAAATGCGCAGGCGCAACTCGGTGAATTTCTGAACATCAACGGCACGTCCGGTTCGGACGCGCAGGGTTTGTCCGACCAGTTGAATGGCCTCTTCAGCTCGTTTCAAGGGCTGGCAACGAGTCCAACCTCCATTTCCGCCCGGCAAAATGTCATCGACCAGGCGCAATCGCTGGCGGCGGGATTTAACGCGGCCTCGCAACAGTTGAGCTCGCTCAACGACGCTCTCAATACCTCCGTCAGCAACAATGTGACGAAGGCGAACCAGTTGCTGACCCAGATCGCGAATCTCAACGATCAGATTTCCAAGGCGACCGCTTCCGGCGGCACGGCGAATGACTTGATGGATTCGCGCGAGCAGGCGCTGGAAAATCTCGCGGGGTTGGTGAACATCCAAACGACCACGAACGCCGACAACACGGTGGACGTGAGCATTGGCGGCGCGCAATTGATTTCCGGCAGCCAGACGCTCGACACGCTTCAGAGTTATGATTCGGGCAACGGCCAGTTGCTCGTGCGGACGACGACCGGCGGCACTCCCCTCACCCTCACGGGCGGTTCAATTCAAGGCACGATCGATGCGCGCGATGGCGCGTTGAAAACACTGCGCGACGGCCTCGATACTTTGGCTTCATCGCTCATTTCGCAGGTGAACGGCGCTTACAGCGGCGGTTTTGATTTGAATGGCGGCACGGGCGCCCCGTTTTTTACCGGCACCGATGCGGGTACGATTGCGGTGAGCGCGCCGTTGCAAACGGATCCTTCGCTGCTCCAGGCGGCGGGAGTTTCAGGCGCGCCGGGTGACAACACCGTGGCGCTGGCCCTCGCGAAGCTTGGGTCACAATCGATCTCCAGTCTCGGCAATAAATCGTTCACGGACGCGTTTGGAGCGCAGGTCGGCTCTTTTGGGTACGCGCTTTCCAATGCCAATACCGAAGTGGCCAACCAGGGTTCCGTCACGCAAATGCTGCAGAATCAGCGGGATTCGGTGAGCGGCGTTTCGCTGGAAGAAGAGATGGCGAATTTGATCACGTTTCAGCAGGCGTATGCGGCATCATCAAAGATTATTACGACCGTGGATCAAATGCTGCAAACGGTGATCGCCATGAAAACCTGAAGTTAAACAAATTTTATGCGCATCGCAGGAACATCCTACACCACGTCGATGGCGACGGAGATCAACTCGCTCGCCGCCCAGCAATACAAGCTGCAAAACCAGGCGACGACCGGCCAGAAAATCACTGCGCCCGAGGACGATCCCGCCGGCATGGTGGCGGCGCTCGGATTGCAGGCGGACAGCGCATCCGTGACGCAATATGCGCAGAACATTTCGACGTTGCAGAGCCGTTCGGATCTCGTGGGGAATGCGTTGCAGCGATTGCAGACCATTTCGAATCGCATCGGCGATTTGGCCACGCAGTCCGATGGCACGGCGTCGCCGACGCAATTGCAGGCCAACGCCACGGAGACGACGCAGTTGATCCAGCAGGCCGTCGATGTGATGAACACCAAGGATAGCGATGGAGCCTATCTCTTCGGCGGCACGGCTTCCGATCAACCGCCGTATGTCCTGGCAACGGATGCCAATGGCAACGTCACGGGTGTGACCTACCAGGGCAACTCGAGTGTTAACGAGACGGAAATCGGCCAGAACATCACCGCATCGGTGGATGTGCCGGGGGAAAACAACACCGGTTCCGGCGCGCGCGGTTTGATTACTGACAGCCGATATGGCGCGGATTTTTTCAATCACATGATTTCGTTCCAGAACGATCTGAAAGCCGGCAATACCAGCGCCATCGCCACAAACGATGTCCCCGCGCTCAACGAAGACCAGGATAACCTGACTTACCAGGTCGCGGAAAACGGCGCGGTGGGTGCGCGGCTCGTGGCCGGGGCTTCGGCTGCCAGCACCAAGCTGAGTTCGTTGAACACCTCGCTCACCAATGTGGCCGGCGCGGATCTGACGCAGACGATCACGCAATTGGCGCAGGTCCAGAATGCCTACCAGATCGCGATGCAAAGCAGTGCGAGCTTCATGCAGATGCGCTCGACAGTGTTGCAGGCGTTGGCGTAACGAACGCCGTTGTTCCTATGTGATTGCCAAAAGTAATTTCCGAAATGGTGGGGCAAACCTGCGGGTTTGCCTCGATTCCCCGCAGGGAATCGCCACCATTTCGGAAATTACTTTTGGCAAACAGTCTAAATAAAAACGCCCAAACGTTTTCGTTTGGGCGTTTTGATTGAAGACTGTTGGTTCAGACTATTGGCATTCCGCCGACCCCGTAGCGCTCCAGGAACCAGTGTAGTTCGAACCACCGCCGCCGCGCGGGCCCTGGATCAAGGATTTCTGAACCGTGGTATTCTGCGGGGTGCCCGCATGCAAACCATTTCCATGGAACGGCAGAATAAGCGCCTGATTCCAATCCGTCGGCCAAAACGTATAGACCGCCGCGCTCCATTGCCAGTTGAACGAAATGCCTTGAACGCTCGCCACAGTGTTATAGGTGAGGTCGGCCTTGGCGCCGGCAGCGATCGACGCCGTCACCGGAATCGCCGCGCCGTCGAAGAAGATTTCGTCGCTGAGATTTTTCGGATTGATGGTCGTGGTCCATTTGCCACCGCTGAAGGTGGTCGTGGGCGTGGAAGATCCGGAGGAGTCGAATACCAGCGTGCCATCGGGCAGCGCGTAAGAGGTTCCATTCAGATAGAGTGTGACACCGGTAAACTGGATCGTATTGACTCCGTTGGTCGGGATGCCTTTAAGACCGCCGATGTGCATATGAACCCAAACCACCGGGCTGGTGCCGCTGGGAATATTGAATTTGTTCCAGGAGGTGTTGCTGATAATGACGCCGGGGATGGAGCAGACGGGCGGCGGATTGATGCGGACACTGGCGCTACAGCTTGATTGGCATCCAGTAGCCGCAGTGACCGTCACAAACAGGGAGGTCGGGTTGTTCGCATTGCCGGCCGTCCAGGTAATCTTGGTCGTGCCCTGACCGCCCGTGATGGTGCCATTGGAAATTGACCATACATACGTGGCGCCCGGACCCGCATCGGCCACAGAAGCCGACAGGTTTGTGGACCCGGCGATGGCTGCAGTAACCGTCGTAATGGTGCAATCCGGCTGGCAATTGACCGTGATGGTTTGAGTGAAAGGATAGGTCGTGCCGCAGTTATCCGTCGCCGTGAAGTTGCGGGTGATGACTTGCGGGCAAACGCCATTGGTCGTAACGCTCACCGGGTTCACGAAAACGCTGCTGGAGACGCCCCTGCAGGTCTGGGTGGCGGTCACGTCCGGAATCGCGTCACCGGCGCAGTTCGTGATGGCCGCGGGCGAGTTGAACACCAGCGTGCAGTCGCAGGCCGGAGGGGGGAGAGCCGTCAGGAGCGAATCCGAGAGCGTGGTTCCCGAACCGGTATGCGTGACCAGGGTTTCCAGTGTCAATGAGTAAGGGCCGCTGCCTCCATTGGCCACCGCCACAGCGTTGCTTCCCGTCGCACTACCGGCAAGCGGGCCTTCGCTGAACAATTGAATTGCCGTGGGGCTCGGGCTCACCCCCGGGTTACCGTAGTTCGCGGTGGATCCGAATAGCACATTGCCGGAATCGCGATAAACATTGTACGTAAGCGTGCCTGCAGTCGTCGTGCTCACGCTGGCGAGGAAGGTTTCATTCGGAAAAGGAACGAAGCTGGTATCCGACATCTGGACAATCAGCGTCGCCGGGCCTGCCGAAAGGTCCGTCGTGCTCATGTCCATAATGGGAGTTATCGAGGTGCCGCTCGCCGGCACGCCGAGGCCCTGGCTGATGACCACGAGCCAATTTCCCACCGGCCCCGCGTAAGTGACGACGCCCGGGTCCAAATCCATATCCAAGGGTCCGTTGTCCACGACGTTCGTCCAGGTTAAACCGCCGTCGGCGGACAGACGCATGGTCGGCGCGGCGCTCGCAGGCAATAGCGCAGCGCTACATAATCCAATTGCAGTTAAGAAAGCGGTTAGGGTTTTCATAGGAGTAGGGTCCAGCGTAGGCGAAATCGAACGGCAGCGTCACGACGAGAAAGACCCGATTTTGGACCCCGGAAAACTACTACGGCAAAATTCCCCCAAAGGTGGGGGAATTTTGCCGGTATTTGCTGTCAGCAAAAAAACGGGTTAAGCCCCCGCTTAGCTGATGTCGCCACCCGTATTGATGGCATTGAACAGATCATTAACCGCCGAGGAGAACGGCGTCGTGGGATGAGCGCAGCGCCAATTGTTGGCCGCATTCAGGATATCCAGGATGGTGTAAGTGCCATTGACCGTGAGACCGAGGTCGGTGCCTTTATTGCCAACGTTGATGGTGTGGCCACCCGTGCCGCCCGTCGATTGGTTGAATCCAAATTTAACCGGCAGGGAGCCGCCGCCGAGATTGCTGCTGGTGAAATAGCAGGCAAAAGCAACCGCCATGATCTGCGCATCGACCTTCGGTGAACCGCCGTTTTTGAAGATGTTCACGAAGTTGCTGGCAATGTAGCTGTTCGGCTGGTTCGCCAGGTTGCCATACAGGCAGGGGAACTGTGTGGCGAGCCAGTTCGCCAAGGCCGGCGAATTCGCAGCGCCAGAGATAATGGCCTGGCCGTTCTTATTCTGCCAGAAACCGATGGTGGCAGCATCGCCCTTACCCAGAGCGATTTTCGGGGGCTGGGGCGTCAATTTCACGCTGGCCGAGCAGGCGGATGAACAACCCGCCGGGGAGACAAGCGTGATAAGGATGCTGACAGGACTGTTGAGGTCCGTGCCGGCCTTCCAAGTGAGGGTTTTGGTGCCCTGACCGGAAACAATCGAGCCATTCATAATGCTCCAAATATACTGCGCGCCGACACCGGCATCCGCCACCGAAGCGGTGTTGGTATCACCCACCTGGGCCGTGGAAACTGAGGTCGTAATGGTGCAATTCGGCTGACAGTTGGCGGTGACGGTCTGAGTGAAGGTCTTGGTATCGCCGCAATCAGTTGTCGCGGAGTAGGTGAGAGTAATAATCGAGGGGCAGATGCCGTTCGTCGTCGCGCTCACCAGGTTCACGGTGGGACTGGTCAAAGTGCCCATGCCGCAGTCTTCGCTGGCAGTGATGGCCGGGATGGCATCACCCGGGCAGATCGTGACCGTCGATGGCCCGCTGAAGGTCAGCGTGCAATTGCACGGCGGCGGGGGAAGAGCCGTCAGGAGACTATCCGAGAGCGTGGTTCCCGAACCGGTATGCGTGACCAGGGTTTCCAGTGTCAATGAGTAAGGGCCGCTGCCTCCGTTGGCCACCGCCACAGCGTTGCTTCCCGTCGCACTGCCGGCAAGCGGGCCTTCGCTGAACAATTGAATTGCCGTCGGGCTCGGGCTCACGCCCGGGTTACCGTAGTTCGCGGTGGATCCGAATAGCACATTGCCGGAATCGCGATAAACATTGTACGTAAGCGTGCCTGCAGTCGTCGTGCTCACGCTGGCGAGGAAGGTTTCATTCGGAAAAGGAACGAAGCTGGTATCCGACATCTGGACAATCAGCGTCGCCGGGCCTGCCGAAAGGTCCGTCGTGCTCATGTCCATAATGGGAGTTATCGGGGTGCCGCTCGCCGGCACGCCGAGGCCCTGGCTGATGACCACGAGCCAATTTCCCACTGGCCCCGCGTAAGTGACGACGCCCGGGTCCAAATCCATATCCAGGGGTCCGTTATCCACGACGTTCGTCCAGGTTAAACCGCCGTCGGCGGACAGACGCATGGTCGGCGCGGCGCTCGCAGGCAATAGCGCAGCGCTACATAATCCAATTGCAGTTAAGAAAGCGGTTAGGGTTTTCATATAATATTGGCGTATCTTAGGCGAAATCGAACGGCAGCGTCACGACGAGAAAGACCCGATATTGACACCGGGAAAACTACCGGCCTACGGCAAAATTCGCCCAGCGCGGGGGGATTTTGCCGGGATTGCTGCCAGCAAAAAACGGTTAGTCTCCCCGGCTCCTCCAAAAGTCGTCAAAATTCCCATATTTTTTGGGGTTTTCCCTGTACCCGGCAAAAACCCGCTGGCGTGGCATATCCGGTGCTAAACAAGGCTCGGAATGAAATGTAATTGTATTGAAACTGAGCCTGCCGTGGCCGCCGCCAGCAATGTCCGGCTTCCCATGGGTCTGCTGGGCTTTGAGCGTTTGAAAGATTACCTGCTGATCGCCGAGCCGCAGGAGGAGCCGTTTGGCCGGTTGAAGGCGAAGGGCGAGGCCGCGATTGCATTCATCGTGCTCAATCCATTCCTGATCGTGCCGGATTACCAGCCGGACATCCCGCAATCCGATGTTGAATTTCTCGGTCTCCAAAACGCCGAAGACGCGATGCTCCTGAACATCGTGACCATCCACAAGACCGGCGAGGCCACCATGAATTTGAAAGGGCCGGTGGTCATCAACCGCAACACCGGCGTGGGCAAGCAAGTGGTGATTGCCAACGGCGCGGATTACTCGGTCCAACATCCGTTGTTGGTGTCCGAAGGGGCCGCATAACCGTCGCGAACCAAACACACTTTTCCATGCTCATTCTCTCGCGCAAAACCAGCGAAAGCATCGTGATCGACGGCCGGATTCACGTGAAGATTGTTCGCGTCGAGGGCGACGTGGTGAAAATCGGCATCGAAGCGCCGGCCGACGTGCCGGTGCATCGGCTGGAAGTTTACGAGGAAATCCAGCGCAACAACCAGCAGGCGCTCGTCCCGGCGGCGGCTCCCCTGCCCAAGCTGCTCACAGCGAAAAACAAACCGCTCGTTACTCCGGCGCTGAAGGGAATCAAATCATGATCATCAATTCAAACACGTCCGCCGCGGATCTTTTGCCGACTACTCTTATGGCACGCAGCAAATCCTCTTCTAAATCCAGCGCGGCTGCCACTGACGCGGATCAAGCTCAGCCGGCACCGGTGAGCAACCAGAATTTAACTGCGGCCGGCGCCCCCATCACGGATGAGGACACGGCCAGCGAAACCACGGAGAGCATGCGGCAGATGATCATCGCGCAGAATTCGATGGCGATGATGACCCAGGCCAATTCGGTGCCGTTGCGCGCGCTCGGGTTATTGCAGCAGTAATGATGTCCAGCGTTTTTATCGTCGGTCGCCAATCGGCGAGATGACCGCTGGCTCCTTCCCTGGGTGGGTTGGCAACAACCCGCCCGGTCAATTTAAAAACTAAAAAAGCGAAACGCACGGACGCATGAAAACAGCCGCCTTTCTCCCCGCCAAAGGTTCCAGCCAGCGCATCCCGAACAAGAACACCATGCTGCTGGATGGAGAGCCGCTGTTCCTGCGCAGCCTGAAAAAACTCCTCGCCTGCCCGTCGGTGAACGAAGTCTGGCTCGACACTGAATCGCAGGAGATCGTCGAACTGGCGTCGGAAATCAAATGCCGCACGCTGCGCCGCGATCCCCTGCTCGCGTCCAACAAAACCGACGGCCATCAATTGTTCCTGAATGAAGTCGTGGCCACGAACGCGGACATTTGCGTTCAATTGCTCGGCACCTCGCCTTTCATCAAGATTGAGACGATTGAAAAAGCGATTGAGATTCTGAAAACCGATTCGCGCTACGATTCGGTGATCGCCATCCGCAAGGAGAAGCAATACCGCTGGAACGCCGGCCAGCCGACGTACGACCTCCAGCACATCCCGAACAGTTCGGACCTGGAAGACAGCATCATTGAATCGATGGGGCTTTACGTGGTTCGCCGCGAAGCGGCGCTCGCGACCCGACGGCGCATCGGCAACAAACCGTACCTGCTGGAAATTGATCCGCTCGAAAGCGTGGATGTGAATTGGCCGAAAGATTTTGAGATGGCCAACCTGATCGCAATCGGCCTGCGGGAACAGGAACGCCGGCTGTTCCAAAATACCAAACTGCTGCTCAACAGCCCGCTGCTCTCGGATGTGATGGATGATCTCGCCCTGGACGGAGTACTCTCCAAGGATTTTCACCTCAACCTGCCCGAGCAGAAAATTTTTGGGCGCGCAAAGACGATGCAAATCGATCTTTGCAAAGACGACGAGGATTTCCGGAAGATTTACGACAGCCTCAATCTCTACGACCACGTGGTGTCCAATGACGTGATTGTGGTGGCCAATCGGGCGCCGGGTTACGCGTTCTTTGGCGAACTGAACGCCAACCTGGCGGTTCGCGCGGGAGCGGTGGGAGCGATTATTGACGGCGTGACGCGCGATTTGCCGGACACGCGCCGAATGGGTTTCCCGGTTTTCGCCAAAGGAAATTATTGCAAGGACACGCGCAAACGCGGCGTGGTCAGTTCCCGCAATAAAACGATCATGGTGGATGGCAAGAGCATCCACAAAGACGACCTGGTTTTTGGCGATAGCGACGGCATTGTGGTGATTCCGAAACAACAGGAGCAGCAGATCCTCGACGAAGCGCTGAATCGCAAGAAGAACGAGGGCGGCATCCTGCTTTCCATCGCGCAGGGCACTTGCACGGATGAGCTGGTGAAGCAATTCGGGCTTTTTTAATCCCATGAGCGGCATTTGCCTGGCAACCAATTACCTGTTGATGCGCCCCGCCACGCGGCAGATGTGGATCGATTTCGATCAGCACCTGGACGCGTTCGGAATGCGGCTGGTGTTGGTGAGTTCGGCGGCTGCGGAAGAACCCCTGCCCTTTCCGGTTGTTTCCATTCCGTTTTTGCTGCGCGATTTTGCCGGAATGTTTCCGGCTGCGGGAAACGGCGGGAACATTTCCAGGGGCGATTTCGAGTTGCTGGAGGCCGACAGCATCCGCGCGAATGGAGCTTACGGACCGAACGACGGGCTCGCGGGATTGTTCGCCTGCCGAAAATTTTACGCGGGCCTGCTCGAGACGTTGCAACCGAGCTACGTGCTCACGTGGGACCCCAGTTCGCCCCAGGCGCAAATCCTGCAAACACTCGCGCGCGAAGCGAGCCTGCCGGTGCAGGGCATCGAGCGCGGTTTGCTCCCCGAGACGTTGATGATCGAAAGCCGAAGCATCCAGGGCTATTCTGATCTGCGCACGCATTGGCTCGCGCACGGGACTTCCAGTTCGGCGGCTGATTCAGAAGCTTACGGGAAGATTCGCGATTATTATCTTGCCGGCAAGCCGCAGAAATATGACCAGCCGGAATTTGGCAAGGGCGGCGAGGCGTTGCGCCAAATTCTCGGCCTGGCTGGTAAGAAAGTGATTGTTTTCCTCGGACACTACGATGCTTGCGGGATGGCGCCGAAGAACAGCAACCAGCGCCGCTACAATTCCCCGGTGTTTGAATCGACCGCCGACGCGTTGGCGTCCGTCGGAGATACCCTGGCGCGCGATCCCGGCGTCGCGGTGGTCTTTAAGCCGCATCCCATCGACGCCGACCCATACGTCCTCGCCGGCATCCAGGGCATCCGCACGGTGCGCGATGTGAATGTCCATGCGCTGATCGATATGGCGGACGTGGTGGTGGCGCAGTTCACGACGCTGCAATTTGAGGCCGCGCTGTACGACAAGCCCGTCGTGCTGCTCGGACGTAGCGCGTGGTGGGGCCGCAATGCCGCGTATGAAGTGAATTCCAAAGGTGAATTAATCTCGACGCTGCAAGCGGCGCTGACACGGAAGAATTGGCCGACACGATTAGCGAATGCGCAGGCGTTTCTCGCGTGGACCATGGAACACTTTCACATTGGCTGCACCGCCACGGTTCCCGCACGGCGGAAATTGCGCGACTTCGCCAAATTCATTGCCGAAACTTCGCTCGACTCCCGCCATTTGCCCCCGATCGAAAATCGCTGGGAGCAGGCCGAGGCCAGGATGCAACAACTTCGCGGCCGGCCTTCATCCCCCGCAGTGAATACCGCTCCCTTTGAACTGACCCCAGCATGACTACCACCTCTGCCCTCCACCCGGTGCCGGAATTGCCCGCCAACCTCTGGCAACGCGAACCCTGCCTCCGCCGCGCCGCCGAGTTGATCCGGCAAAGCGAAGGCCGCGTGCGCGCGGTGTCCTTCGATTTCTTCGATACGATTGTGTGGCGGTTGGTGGCGAAACCGGTCGATGCCTTCTGCGAAATGGGCCATCGGTTGCGTGAGGAACAATTGTTGCGCCCGAGCGTTTCCGCGCGGGATTACGAAGCCATTCGCCGGCTGGCGGAGTGGAAAACCCGCGAGCACCAGTCGTTGAAAAATAGCGCGTGCGAGGATATTCAGGTGTTGGACATCCATCGCAATCTGGAGGCAGTCATCAAAGACGCGACGAAGAGTGTCGTAGTCGAACACGCGGTGGAGCGCGATGTTTGCATGCTGAATCCAGCCATGGCGGAATTTATCCGGCACGTTCATGGCCTCGGCATCAAGGTATTGATCGTTTCCGATATCTATTTTTCCGCGGATCATTTGCGCGGCATTCTGCAGGCAAACAACTTCGACCCGGCGATTTTCGATTGCATTTTGACGTCGTGCGATGCCGGCGTGTGCAAAGGCACCGGGAATCTTTTCAAGCAAGCGCTGAAAAAACTGAAGCTGGAAGCCGGCCAGATGCTGCACGTCGGGGATAATTACCACGCGGACGTGGTCGGCGCGCGCAAGGCGGGGATCCGCGGCTGCCATTACGCGCAGGCATCCAGTGAGATCAAGACGATTCTCGACCGTGAGAAATTCATACTGGGCGGGCAGGTTCCCGTTTTCAGCGCCGATTCCCTGCGAATGCTCGCCGCGCGCCTGTTCCCGGATGATTCCACCGAAAACAGATTCGGCCGTTGGGGAGCTTTTTTGCTCGGGCCGATTTTGACCCGATTTGCCGCCTGGGCATGCGATCAATACGTCGCCAGCGGCGTGCGCAAGGTGGGCGCTTTCATGCGGGAAGGCGAACTGTTCGCCCAACTCATGCAGCGCGAAGCGGATTTCCGGGGTCTCGACCTGGATATCAAGCCGCTTTACGTCAATCGAAAGGCGACCGCGCTGGCGGCGCTGGGCAAATTGACCGCCGATGGCTTGATCGATTGGCTGACGCGCCGGTCCACCTTGCCGATCAAGACCATTCTGGATCACCTGGGATTGCCGCCTGGATCCGCGCGGCAACTTTCATTTTCGTTGGACGAAAAAGCAGACACCAACGAACGCATCCTGAAACTTGCCGAGTTTCTTTTCACCCAGCGCAATGCCGATTGCATCGAAGCCAAAAGTGCGGAAGAACGGCGCAAGGTGATGGATTATCTCCAGCCGTGGCTGGAGGCGGGCGACACGATTGGCTTGTGCGACATCGGTTACAATGCCTCCGCCCATTCCCAGTTGAAGCGCATTCTCAACCTGGCTGGCAACCGCACGCACCTGGTGGGCTGCTATCTCGTCACGGGCGAAGGCTCCGCGGCGCGAATTCTTGAGTCGCTGGACGTGAGGCATTTCCTGGGCTCGTTCGGCCGGCCCGCGCATCTTTACCAGGCATTTCTGCGTTCGCCCGCGTTTCTCGAGCAATCATTTGTCGCACCGGTGGGAACCACGCTGGGTTACGAGCGCCAGACAGACGGTTCGGTCAAACCCGTGCTGGATGAAGTTCATTTTGATCACGCCACCTTGCGCAATCAGCGGCAGTTCAAGGAAGGAGTTCTGCTTTTCCAAAATCTTTGGCTCTCTTTGGCGGCGGGAAAATCAGCCGTGCTGGGCGGTGAATCGGAGTTTTCCCGCCGGGTTCTCAAAGATATCGACCTGGGGTTGACTCCGATTCTGGGGCGGGCGGCGGCATTTCCGCTCCCGGCGGAATTGGCCATCTTTGGTTCGCTGCCGCTGGACGACCAGTATTTTGCCGATTCGTTCAAGCCGATGTGCAGCGAGGCGGACTGCGAAAAACTGCGGCGAAACGGTTACCTGCGACTGCTCGGTGAAGCCGGTGTTCACTGGCCGCAGGGCATCAATGAAATGACCAATCCGCACAGCGCCGCCCATTTCTTTTCTTACGGGAAAGCCCTGTTGCACTGCAACCCGGAACCGGATAACGAAGGCATCGTTCCGGAGTTGACCATCCTCCTCTCCGCCGGTCGCAATCCGGCCCAGCTTCGCGAGTGTCTTAAACGCGTCAAAAGCGTTTCCAACCCGAAGCTGCGTTACGAAGTCGTCCTGTTGACCACGAAAGACAACCGGGATATTCCCGCCATCATTCGAGAATTCTCGCGGGAGATACCGAAATTCCACGTGGTGGAGCGAACGGAAAAGCAATCTCTGGTGGAACACATCGGCTGGGCGGCGGACAATTCCACCGCCGCGCATCTCCTGTTTCTCGATGAAGGCACGCTGCTTCCCGCCGGCTGGGACGCGACGATGCTGGGCGTACTGCAAGCATCGGAGGATGCCGGCGTCCTGTTGCCGCGCATCATTCGCCAGCGCTCGGTGGAAGATCCCCTCGCGGCGACGCTCCGCGGGTTCATCGTTCGGCGAGCGGCGTTTATCGAAGGGCTCGGATTCAGCGACGAACTCGCGCCCGTGGGTGCGGCGTGGCAGTTGTTGATGCATCTGAGCAAGTCGAATTGGAAAATCGAATTTGCAACTCAAGCCGCGGTGGAAGTGAAATTTGCCGAGACGGCGATCTCGCTCGCCGGTTTTGAAAAAGTTCTCCTGAAAAGGCGATTCCCGGATTTCGAAACATTTGCCCACGAGCTATCCGCGAAGCTGACAGAGACGGGCGCCGCGGTTTCGCCTGGAATTCCGGCCCGGGCGAAAGTCGATTGGATCGGTTCCTTCCTCGACGCGGGCAGTCTCTCGCATGTGAATCGGGCGTTGACGCAAGCGCTCGCTGCTTCGGAAACGATTCAATTGAATCGCGTGAACAGCGGCACCGAAACGTCGCCGTCTTTCAAACATCTCGCCGCTGACTTGGGGAAGGCGCCGTCCGCCGACGCCGCGGTGACTGTGCGTCACGCCTGGCCGCCGAATTGGACACGGCCGAAGAGCGGCAAGCTGGTTGTGGTGCAGCCGTGGGAATTTGGTTCGTTGCCCGAGCAGTGGGTGAAGGATTTGGCGGGCGTGGATGAAGTTTGGGTGCCGACGCAATACGTGCGCAACGTCTACGTCGATTCCGGCGTGCCGGCCAACAAAGTGGTGGTGGTGCCGAATGGCGTCGATAAGGCGAAATTCAATCCGCAAGCCGCGCCGATGAAATTGCCGACGACCAAGAAATTCAAATTTCTTTTTGTCGGCGGCACGATTCTCCGCAAGGGACCGGACGTTTTGCTCAAGGCGTATCTGGAAGCGTTCACGGCGGCGGATGATGTCTGCCTCGTGATCAAGGATTTTGGCGGCAAGACGGTTTACGCCGGACAAACGTTCGAAGAGAAGATTCGCGCGGCGCAGGCGCAGCCGAATGCACCGCAGATTTTGTATCTGAACGACGAATTGACGCCGGAACAATTGCCGGGGCTCTATCGCGCGTGCGATTGCTTCGTGCTGCCCTATCGCGGCGAAGGCTACGGCCTGCCCGTGGTGGAAGCGATGGCGTGCGGTCTGCCGGTAATGGTGACGGCGGGCGGTGCGACGGATGATTTCGTTCGCGATGAATTCGCCATTCGCATCCCGGCGCAACGCCAGGTTTTCGGCACGAAAATCAGCGGCCTGAAACTGGTTAAGCCGGGTTGGTTGCTGGAACCCAGCGCCGAAATTCTCGCGCAACACATGAAGCGGCTCGCGGCTCATCCCGAAGACGCTCGCGAACGCGGACGCCGGGCCAGCGCGCATGCGCAACAGTTTTGTTCGTGGGAAAACGCGGCGAAGATGGCGTTGGAACGCATTGAATCTCTCGCGAAGGCGCCGGCGGAAGTCCGCGCTCCGGAAGCCAAGCCGGCAAAACGCGCGACGGTGACATTGCCGGCGTGCGCCCTGGCGGGACACATCGGTGAAGCGCGCGAATTATTGCGCCAGAAGAAATCACGTTTGGCCTGGGAAGCCACGCTGGCGGCCATTGCGAAGCGGCCGTTCCATCCGGAAGCCTATTTGCTGCTCGCGGAAATTGCGCTCGCGGTGGGCAACGGCCAGGACGCGAAGTTATGCGCGGATTACGCGCGTCGCATCGCGCCGGAATTCAAGGCTGCGAAGAAATTTTTGAACCAACGGCTCAATGGGAATCATCGGCCGGATTGGCTTAAGTTGCCGGTCGAAGTCCAAGGTCCATCCTCCTCCGCTAAAGCTACGGAGGACCAGCAGTCCTCAGTCCTCAGTCGACTGTCGGTGTGCCTCATCGTGAAAAACGAGGAGCGCTTTCTCGCGCAATGTTTGAAATCCGTTAAGGACGTGGCGCAGCAGATCGTCGTTGTCGATACGGGGTCAACGGATCGTACGGTGGAGATTGCGAAGGAATTTGGCGCGGAAGTGCATTCGTTCACGTGGTGCGATGATTTCAGCGCGGCGCGCAATGCGGCGCTGGAACACGCGACCGGCGATTGGGTGCTGGCGCTCGATGCCGACGAGGAACTTTCGGCGAAGGACCACGATGCCTTGCGCAAAGCGATGAGCGATGCGAGCACGATGGCGTGGCGATTGCCGATCGTGGACATCGGTCGCGAACGCGACGGCTGCTCGTATGTGCCGCGGCTGTTTCGCAACGGGCCCGGGCTCTTTTACCTCGGTCGCGTGCACGAACAGATTTTCAGCAGCATCGAAGTCCGCCGCGCCGAATGGGGTCTCGAAAATAAAATCGGCGACGCCACGTTGATTCATCATGGTTACACGCAGGAAGTCGTGCGCGATCGCAACAAGATCGAGCGCAACCTGCAGTTGCTCGAGAAAGCCGTGAAGGAATTGCCGGACGAGCCGCATCTCTTGATGAATCTCGGCCTGGAACTCGCGCGCTCGGGCCGCGAAGCGGAGGCGTTTGCGCGCTATCGCGAGGCGTTTGAATCGCTCTCATCGAAACCAGCGGCGGAGATTGTTCCGGAATTGCGCGAATCGTTGTTGTCGCAATATTGCACGCGGCTCACGGCGGCCAAAAATGCCGGAGAGACCGTTCGCGTGCTGACTTCGCCGCTCGCGCGCATGGGCGCGGGACTGACGGCGTCACTTCATTTTTCGCTCGGCCTGGCACACCTTGAATTGAAGCAGTTCAGTGAAGCTGCTGATCAGATGCGCCAGTGCCTGGCGAGACGCGGAAAGAAAAGTCTCTCGCCCATCAATCGCGATATCCTCACCGCCGCGCCGTATCATTGCCTGGCGGTTTCACTCTCCGCCGTGGGCCAGGTTGCCGACGCGGAACAGGCGTTTCAAGCGGGCTTGAAGGAGCTCGACCACGTGGACGCGCTGCGCCTGGATTACGCGCGATTTCTCTTCGAGCAAAAACGCGCGGTGGACGCGCTGCATCCGCTGAACGAAATCGTGACGCACGATCCGCACAACATCGCGGCGTGGCGATTGGGCGGACAGATTGCCTTGAGCGGGCCGGAGTTTCTGGAATTCGCGCGTGATTGGTCGGCTGAGGCCACGTGCCATGTGCCGGATGATTTGATTGTGAAATCCCAACGCGCCGAGGCGTTGATGCTGAGCGAAGACATCGCCGGCGCACGTCCGCTGTGGGAAAAATGCTGGAGCCTCGCGCGGACGCCGCAAGCGCTGGCGGCGCTGGTCTTGTGCGAAGCGGTCGCAGGAACCGTCACGCACAAGCCGGAAGACAACAAAGATGAAATCGCCACCAGCCGGGCGTTCATTGAATGGTATAAGAAATTGTTCGCGGCGCAGGCGCGAAAGATAATGATGCGCGTGAACGAGCAGATGGACGCCATCGGCGGCACGTTGCCGACCGCGGCAAAGATGCTCACCGCGGCGATGGCGGAGGCGAAGAAGGAAGCGGTGGCGGCGTAGACAGGGAATAGTGATTACAAATCCGCATTTGAAAAATCAGATGTTTAGAAATTCTCGAGTTTTTACGACGAAACTTCTTCCAACTCGAAGGAGAAATTTCTGGTGCGCCTCATAACTTCCAACGCTTCGATAGCGAAATAAGTTGCGATAGGGCCAAACTTGCAGGGTAGCTGACGTAATCGCGATTCAATATCTTGCGCAGAAATAGCTGTCGGAATCTTCCACTGCACTCCATGGGCGAATTCCGGCCTGATCTCTTTAACGCCCAATCGCAACAGTTGGTCTATGGCGCAACGCTCATTGCGAACAGCTGTAACAACGAGAAACGCCGGGCTAAATCGATATCCCGCGTCGAAGGCATTTAGATCGCGGTCCAACGAATATGCAGAGCCAAGTGTGACAACGCGCCCAGTCTGCTTGTCGACAACCACGCCCTTTGAACCGACTAGTGAAGGGCCTTCAAAACACCATGGGAAAAACCATCCAGAACAAGTTTCTCGTGCCTGATCAGCGGCAATGACAAATCCCTCCGGAGCAGAAGCCTGTGCCAAGGTAGCCGCTTTTCTCGCGTCGATCATTATGCCGAACGGGTATCATCTGGCAAACGGCACGCAACACCGCCTTGCATAGCTGACTTGTTTAACTTATCCGCCACCATGCTTTATAAAATCACACCGCAGAATTTCCATCAAGGACTAATCGGGTTTATTACAGGCGCTTGAATTCGGCGGGATGTCTTTTGTCCCGCGCTGAACGCGCGTGACGGAATATGGGGCGGACCGGCAGGTCCGCCCTACCAATTTACGCCATCTTCAACTTTTGCATCACCAAATCCGAAGCGTCGTTGAGGTCGTAGGGCTTGGAGAGGATGCTGGCGCCGGTGGCGAGGATGCGTTGGCGGGTGGTGGTGTCCAGGTAGCCGGAGGCGAGGACAAATTTGATTTTCGGCCAGCGCGCGGAGACTTGCTCGATCAATTCCACGCCGTTCATGCCGGGCATGTTGTAATCGGTCAACACCAGGTCGACCGGCTCGGCTTCGGATTCCAAAACCTTCACGGCTTCGGCGCCGCTGGCGGCCAGGAGGACCGTGAGACCGGTGGTTTCCAGGAAGGCTTTCGTGAATTCACGCAGCAGATCCACATCGTCCACGACCAGCACGCGGCCGGCGCCGCGGGCCAATTCAGGCTGCGCGGGTTTGTTGACCGGTTTCATTTCCTCCAGCGCCATGGGCAGATAGAGATGGAACGTCGTGCCTTTGCCCACGGTGCTGTCCACGCCGAGAAAGCCGCCCGATTCCTGCGCGACGCGCTGGACAATGGGCAGCCCGAGACCGGTGCCTTTGCCTTTGGCTTTGGTGGTGAAGAACGGTTGAAAAATGCGCGACAAAATTTCCGGCGGGATGCCGGTGCCAGTGTCGCTCACACTGCAACGGGCAAAAAACGCATTCGGCGCGCAACCGTGCTTGGCGGCGAGTGCGGGCGTCGTGGCCACAACGGCGTTCGAAATCGTGAGGCGGCCGCCGTGCGGCATCGCGTCCTGCGCGTTCACGCAGAGATTCAGCATTACCTGGCTGGCGCGGGTCGGGTCCATCTTCACGAGCAACGGTTCGGACGCGGGTTGCAGGTCGATGACGACATTGCCGCGCAAAGTCCGCCGCGCGAGCTGCGAGGCTTCATTAATGACCACGTTCAAATCCACTACCTGCCGGCGATCCTCGGATTCGCGGCTGAACGAAAGGAGCTGTTGTGAAATTTCGGTGGCGCGCATGGCGGCGAGATCGATTTGCTCGATCTCGTGGCGGACTTTCGGATCCAACTCGGTCTTACGCAAAATCAAACCACTGTTGCCGCGGATGGCGTGCAGCAAATTGTTGAAATCATGCGCCACACCGGCGGCGAGTGTGCCGATGATTTCCATTTTCTGCGCCTGGAACAATTGATCCTGCAATTCGTGGTAATGCGTCTGGTCGGCGATGTTACAAATCAAACCGCGCACGTAATCGCCGTCGCGCCACGGGGAAATTTTCACCAACCAATACCGGCCGTCGGCGCCGGGGAAGCGATTATCCTGCGGCAGGCCGGTCGTGAGCACTTCCTGAAAGACGAGGCGCAATTCCTCGCGCCGTGCGGGGTCGGGAACGTATTCCAGAAGCGATTTGCCGATGGTCGGCATCACGTTCATGCGCACGCCGCCGTGCTCGGGCGGCATGGTGCGCCAGCCGTCATTAGCGTGCGTGAGGCAGAAATCGTGATCGAGGCTGTAGATGGCGCTGTCGAGCGATTTCAAAATGCTTTGGATGAAATCGCTTTTGACGCGCAATTCATTCTGCAATTGCTTGCGGAGCGTGACATCGCGTTCACACGCCACGTAGCCGATGAAGCGGCCGGCGATGTCGCAAATCGGGGAAATCGTGACTTCGACAAAGAACGTCGTGCCGTTGCGATGGCGATTGGCGAGTTCACCGATCCATTCCTGTCCGCCCGCAACGATCTGGCGATAGGTGCTGACTTTTTCCGCCTCGGACGGTTCGCGCAAAAATTCATCCGTGCGGCCCAGAACTTCCTCGATGTTATAGCCCGTGGTCGTCTGGAACGCGGGATTCACGAACGCGATGCGCATCTCGGTGTCCGTGATGTAAAAAACATCGGGAGTGGCGTCGATGGCGGTCACGAGCCGTTGCACGTGGGATTCGAGACGCAAACGGCTGCTGGCTTCCTTGAAGGTGAGCAGCGTATGCCCTTCGCCGAGCGGGACCAATTCCAAATCGACGAACGAGTGCAAGCCGCCGGCGCGCGGGATGCGGACGGAATGAAGATTGTCGGCGCGCGTGACGCCGCGGGCCAGGAGCGCGGCGAGTTTTATGTCGGCCGGCCGGGAAACGATATTGAAAACGGAAAACGAGCCTTCGTCGCGGGCGCGATCGAGGTGGAAAAGGCGGCTCGCCTTGGGATTGATTTGTTCGACCACGCCGTCGTTGCGGCAAACAACCTGGGCGTCGGCGGAAGCTTCAAAAAGATGCTTCCACCAGCGGCCGGTTACATCCGGGGCGGTTGTCGAGGCGGGCAGGACGTTCATTGCGCGCAACTGTGTAGCTTTGGAGGAATCGAGTTCGAGCAAGACTATTCGTTTTCACCCGCCACGAAACCCTGATTCAAACAGCAGTCTCACGCGTGGCAGATGGCAAATCTGCGCTACAACTCGCCGCCATTCTCAGCAATACACGATCAGTGACTGTGTTATCGGCTGAATCCGGTGATGGTTTAGCAGTTTTTCAATAAAAGTGGCGTTCAACCGCTGGCCTTCGGGGACGAGCAAAAGGCCATTGGTTGTGTAGATCCCCCGGGCCAAAACCATGCCGGGGCGCAAATCGGGCAATCCCACTTCCCGTTCCTTGCGTGGGACGGAGGTGATGGTCAGGGCGCGCAAAAACGCGCGAACGGCTTCGGAGTCGAATTGTTTGTCGGCGCTCTGCTTGATTTTATCAATCGCATCTTCGTGGGACAACGGGCTGGAGGCGTAGGTGACCACCACGGCCAGCAAACGCGCGAGCCAGGGAATATTTTCGCCCACCAATTGATCCGGGTAACCGGCGCCGTCGAAGCGCTCGTGATGCGCGCGAATCACTTCGCCCACTTTCACCAGGTCGCTGGTGAAACCGGCGAGTTCCTGGCCGAGAATCGGATGCTGCTCGATGAGCGCTTTTTCGGCCGGGTTGAGGGATTCCGGTTCATCCTGCCAATGACGGATAATCTGCCGGGGCACGCCGACCAGGCCGATGTCGTGCAGCAACGCGGCGCTGTCGAGCACGCGGCGTTCTTCTTCCGAAAGCTTGAGAATCTCGGCGATGGATTTGCAAATCTGCGAGACGCGGCGCGCCTGGTTGCCGAGCGACGGGTAAAACGTCTGCATCGTGTGCACGCAAAGCTCCATGGAGCGGACGAGATTGCGGGCGAGGGCGTTATTCACTTCGGCCAGTTGCTCATTTTGCGTCGCGACCAGCTTCACTTGTTGCTCGAGCGAGCGATTCAGTTCGACCAATTGCTCGTTCATCGACTGCGTCGTCTGCTGGAGATGCGCGTTCTGGCAAATCAAGTCATACCGTTGCACGGCATTCTTCACCGTGGCGAGAAATTCTTCGCGCAACCAGGGCTTGACGATGAAGCGGTAAATTTCGCCCTTGTTGATGGCATCGATGACCGTGTCGAGATCGAGCACGGCGGTGACGAGGATGCGCGTGGCGTAGGGCTGAAGCTCGCGGGCCTGCGCGAGCAACTCCAGGCCGGTCAGGCCGGGCATGCTTTGGTCGGTGATGATGGCGGAGAACTCGCGCTGCTTGATTTCCTCGACGGCTTTGAGCGGGTCGGAGACGGGGACGACATCGAAATTCGCGCGGCGCAGGGTTTCTTTCAGCGCGGCCAAGACGATTTCCTCGTCGTCGACAATCAGAATCGGCGGCGGCGGTTTATCCGGAGCAAACTGGCCGGGGAATTTCATGCTTTGTCCAACGTTGCCTTCAGACGTGAAATTAATTCGGCGGACGGCGTTTGCAACGGAATCACGACATCGACCTTGCGCAGAAATTCCGCGTCCATTTCGTCCTGGTTGCAACCGAGCAAACAAATGGTCTTGAGGGGGACGGTTTCACCGAACACGCGTTCGCAGAGCGACACGGGCTCGCGGAATTCATTGGTGCAAATCAACAGCAACGCGGAAAACTGGAAGGAGGGCGAATTCAAGATCTCGAGCGCTTCGGTTTCCGAACTGGTGGGCGCGATGTAAAATCCGCTCTCCCGCAGGCGCGCGACCGTTTGATCCAGCGTGGCGCCGGCCGGGCCGACGGCCAGCAACGTGTGGCGCGTGGGACGCGACGCCGGCAACGCGCTTTCGGCTTCGGTGAAATTCGCCATCGGAAACCAGATGTGAAACGTCGTGCCCGCGCGTTCCTTGCTTTCCACGGAAATCGCCGCGCCGTGTTTCTCCGCGAACAATCGCGTATTGTACAAACCAAGCCCCGAGCCTTTGCCCAGCGGTTTGGTGGTGAAGAACGGGTCGAAGATGGAATTGAACATCCGCTGCGGAATGCCCATGCCGGTGTCGGCAACTGAGAGACACACGCTAGGCACTTTCGGCAGCGCGCCCTGCACGTTTGCGGCATCCGGCGGCTGTTGGTGGAACGAGGTGCGAAAGATCAGGCTGCCGCCGTTGGGCATGGCATCGACGGCGTTCATCGCGAGGTTGACGATGACCTGGCGCAATTCGAACGCATCCACATAAATCGGCAGTTGCTTCCCGGCGATCTCCGTCTGCACGCGCGCGCGGCGCGGAAGGACTTTTTGCAACACATCGGCCAGCGAGGCGACGATTTCGTTCAGGTCGTGGTAATTTTTTTCGCCGGGGCTGCCCTGGTGCAATTGCCGCAGGCGATTGCTCAATTGCCCCGCCTGCATGGCCGTGCTGCGAATCAGGTGCAAGCCATCGCGCAACGAGCTGTTTTCCTCGAGCGACGCTTCGTAGGTTTCGCTCAGGGAAATGATGCCGGTCATGATGTTGCAGAAATCGTGGGCGAGACCCATGGTGAGCGTGCCGAGATTTTCCTTCCACGACATGTTCAGCAGGCGGCGCTCGGCGATGGTCTGGCGCGTGGTGTCGAGCCAGATGCCTTCGTAGCTGAGCAGAAGGCCGTTGCTGCTGAGCACGGGTTGGCGATGCTCCCAGAGATACGTCACCCGCCCCGTTTCGATGTGGCGGATGCGGAACATGCCGGTCATGTCGCCGGGCGAACGCAAGCCGTTGCGCAAACGCGCCATCAGCGGTTCGGCATCCGACTCGTGGACCACGTTCCAGAAATGTTTGGAATTGCGCCGCCATTCCTGCGCGGGAATGCCCGTGAGTTCCTCGATCTTGGGACTCACAAATGCGAACGTGAAATCGGGGCGCTGGCTGAAAAGAATCCCGGGAAAGCGATAGTTGAGATTTTCCAGTTGCGCTTCGGCGCGAAGCACGCGTTGAAACGTCTCGTTCACCGCGAGGCGGCCCCAGGCGGATTCCGGGAATAATTCCTCCAGTTCACGCGCCGGCGGCACCATGGAAGCGAGGCGCACGAATTGTGCGTCGCCGTTGCGGCAGACTTCCATCGAGAGACGTTGGGCGGCGCGTTCGCTGGGCAATTGGAGCCGGTCGAACGTGGCGGATTGGGCGAGGAAATCGCTGACGGCGGGTCCCCAGTCAGCGTCGCGTTGCGCCAATAATTTCGCGAGGGATTGTCCGGTCAGTTCGCCGGGGGTGGCTTCGAACCAGATGGCGAGGGAATCGTTGAGCGAAATGATGTCGCCCTGCCGGTTCAGGACTGCCACGCCGCCGTCGAGCCAGGTCACGGGAGCAGCGGGAGCCATGTGAGGTGGGTCCGCCACAGGCGGATTCGCAGACAGGCCGGATGGCAGATTTGATTCCACCATAACTAACGTCTCAAAGCACGATAGAGTTTTGCCAACCGAGAGTCAGATACCGACATACGTTTCTTCTGCACGGCAAGGTATCGGCCTTTGAACTGTTTGGCTAACCATTTTTTGCTAAAATAATTAGGCGGAAGGAGTTGGGTGGCGCTGCCAAGGAACGCCCGGTGAATTTTTGTGACCGCGCAGCGGACCTGGGTCTCATTCACACCCTGCTTTAGCGAGCTAAAGCAGGGTGTGAATGAAATGCCTGCCACTTCCCGTCAAATCCCCCGGTTCGCGCGCCACAGCAGCACCGCGCCGACGGCCTGGAAAATCAGATTGGGAACCCACATCAGAAGATGCGGGGCGTATTGCGGGTGCGAAACGAGGGATTGGCCGGCGATTTGAATGGTGAAATAGATCGCGATCAACGCCAGGGCCAGGAACACGCCGATTTTGGTTTCGCGCCGGTGCACGCGGATGCCGAGTGGAATGCCGATCAAGGCGAAACCGAAACACGCGAAGGAGAATGCGATTTCCTTGTGCATCTGCATGCGAATCGGCTCCTCGAAATCAGAGAGGTTCTTCAGCAGGGCCTTCTTCCTTTTCGCCTGATCCATGCCGGCGGCGCTGGCCACCATATTCGATGAAATCAACGAACGACCGTTGCGTTTGCGCAATTCATCCTGCAATTGCGCGAAAGTCATATCGGTTATGGCAACGTCGCCTTTGATGGTCGCGTTCAGATTGGTGAAGACTTTCGTGAATTCGGAAAAGAAAAAAGAATTACCGCCGGGTGACTCGTGCAGTGTGGCGTTGGTGAGATTTAAAACGAGGTCCTGATTCGTGAGGTCCACAAAGTAATGGCCCCAGGGAGCGATCATGGTGTCGCTGTTGGTCTCATCCCTGACAGAGTATATCATGACATCCTGGAGGTTCTGGTTGCGATTACGGCGCGTGTAAATGGTGTAATGCTGGTCGCCCGGCAGATCGGTGTAGCCTTCGGGCAATTTGAAATTGGCCAGGGCTCCGCGCATGTCGTTGCGCAAACCGTTGTAAGAGACGCGGCATTGCGGCGCGATGTACATGTTAATCGCGGCGCTAACTCCGCAGAGCACCAGGCCCAAAAGGAGAATGGGCGCCGACAGCGAGATCAGGCTGATGCCGCTGGCGCGCGCAGCGGTGAGTTCCTGGTCGCCGCTGAAGCGTTCGAAGGTCAAAATGGTTGAAGTCAGCATCGCCATCGGCAATGCGAACGCGAACACAAAGGGAATCAACATGCCGAAGGCTTTCAGGATCATTAGAAACGTCGCCTGGCCGCTCACGAGCAGTGGAAGCAACTCGCGCAATGCGCTGCCGACGAGCAACACGAAGGTGAACACCAACATGGTCATCACCAGGGACGCCATGACTTGCCGCAACAGATATCTGTGTAATGTCTTCAAGCTTTGCCGATTCCACCCTAAAGGGATTGGAGCGAATCGGAAACAGGAAAATAAAAAACCCGGATTGAGGAATCAATCCGGGTTGCATGTTGCTTGCGATCGTCTACGGCAGAGTCGTGCTCAAAACTGTGGTGCCCGAGGTGTCCTGCACTTCAATCGTGGAAATATCCATGGGATTCTCCGGCGTCGGCGCGGATTTGATCTTCAAACGGCCCTTGGAATCCGTGGTGGCGGTTTGCACCTGGGTGCCATTGATAAGCAAATTGTAATCGGTGTTCGCATCCAGCCCCGCTGCATTCAAAGAAATTTTGGTTTTCTTCTTGTTGGCAGTGATTTCCAGCGTGCCGGCCGCGGTAGCGGAACTGAGCGTTTTCTTCGCCGAATATTCGAATGACTTCGGGGTGGTGTCGGCGGTCGTCAGCACGACTCCGCTGCCGGCCACGACATCGAGTTCCGTGATCGCGGCCAGTTCGAATCCATCAGGCAATGCGATGGTGTTCTTGCCGTTGCCCCGGCCCGTGCGGAAGTTCAGAGCTGCTCTGCCTTTGCCATCGGTCGTGAAGTCATCGAGGTCCACCGTGCCGCCGTCGCTCGTGACCGCGTTCAAGGTGTAGCCCGTGTTCGGAGTCAAACCGGAAACGGTGACGACCAGGTTTTGATTCAGTCGGGCGCGGTTTTTCACTTCATTTGCCGAAACGCTGCCGGAGGAACCGGCTTCAACTCCCGTATCCGTCAAAGATATCTTGATGGAGAAATGGACGGTATCGACGGGGCCGGGTTTCGCGAGGGCCGTGGTGGCGGCCAGAACCGCTGTTCCAAAAGCGAGTGCCAATTTCGTGTTTATTTTCATATATGTTGTTTTCCCTTTCTAACGAGATATCTACTAACACCCGGCATAACCTCCGTCAAAAAAGTCATACTGGGGTGTTCGCCTGACATGAGCGCGAAATTGCCTCGTCCTTAATCTGATAAATTCAGGCGGCCAGGTTGGTGAAACCCTTGCAAAAACTGGGTTTCGTTCACTATCTCGTTGTTAGTAAAATCGAAAGGAATTTCGATCGAGGGCATAAACGCGGAATCAAAAAATTTTCCCGAAGACACCCTTCCGTTGTGCCGCGTCACTTCGCCGCTGTTCGGCCGCGCGCGAGTGATGGAGAGTTTGTGTTCAGCAAATGGTTCGCGCCGAGAATTTGGGCGGCAGCGATTTCGTCGGCGCGCAGGGCGCCGTTATAAATCCGGAATTCATCCAGGACCAGATCGGGATACGGGTCCCGGCCGAAAAGCGATTTGCCGAGGTAGCTGTAAACATCGCTCACGGAATTCATTCCGATGCTGACGGAATTGTTGATGCCCGCGAGCACGCCGTTCGTGTAAAGCGCGAGATAGCCCGCGGGCGGATTAAACACGGCGGTCACGTGAAGATTGGTGTGATAGCTGAAATCGAAATTGCCGAGCGCGTTCTGCTCGGAACTGTAGGTGCCATCGGTGATGGCGATGCGGCCTGCGCGCGGCGCGCAAAGAATGTAATTGTTCCCGAAACCGCCGCTGGTGGCTCCGAAACCGAAGAGGAAACAGTCGGCGGGCAATTGATTCGGGAAGGTCACCCACGCGTCGAAGGTCACGACCGTGTAATTGCTCAGAATTCCGGCAGGCAATTGCACGAATTGCGACTTCGATGCGGCGAGCGAAAGCTGGCCGCGCGCAAATGTGCCGCCGTTCGGCAACGTGCCGTTCCAAGACGGGCCGCCGACGGAATCCGCGACGACATTGCCTGAGGTTTCATCAAAGCTGTAGCGATGCACGAGTGCGACGGGTGCGGAAACGACCTGGACGGATTGCGTCGCGGAAATTCCCAAGGCCGGATAACTCGCAATGATGCTCGTCGTGCCCGTGCGCAATCCGGTGACGCGGCCGAGGCTGTCCACGGTGGCGATCGATGGATTTGCGGACGTGTAAGTGATGGAATAATTCTCATTACTGGCGAGATCGATTCTCCCACCCTGCGATTGCCGGCCCTCGAGCGTGGAAGAGACTCGTTCGCCGGCTTTGATGGGCGAAGGAATGCGCAACTGCAAATGGGTTACAGCATCAAATCCCGCAGCGTTGAAGCGCAGGATCGAAAAAGAATTGGCGGGAAGCGTGATCGTGAAATTGGTGCCCGCGTTGGAGATGGCGCTGGTCACGGGAGCGACGAATTTTGGCGAGGCGAAGGAATTCAAATCGGTCGCGCGAGTGGAGGTGAGTTGAATCAGGCTGGCTTTTGGCGCGATGGTGTTCACGCCGGAGAAATCGAACGTCGTGGCCATGGGCATGGCGGTGGGATTCACCGCTTTCACGACGATTTGATTCGATGCGCGCACCAGGCTGGAGGAGACGTAAATCGAAGCGACCCCTTCGGGATTGGCGACGGTTTGGATCAGTTTACCGTCGAGGTAACACAGGAAATTCGTGCGGGTGACTTGCACCTGGATGTCATACCACTTGTTGTCGGCAATCGCGGCCTGGTTGACCTGCGCGAGCGTGCCTTTGACGCCGTTCACACATTGTTCCACGGCGTCCTTCGTATTGTTCCAACCGCCGATGTTCCACCAGGTCCAATTATTATCGTCGAGCCAGTTGACGAGGATCAAAAACCCCTCGCTGCCGCCGGTTTTGCGCGCGCGCAAACTGACGGTGTAATTCGACCAATTCGTATCGCCGAAGGTGCTGCGGCAATCGGTGGTTTGAGGGGAGGCCTGCTGATACAAACCGTTCGCGACGCTCCACGAACCGTTCGTGCTGTAGGTGTTCCAGCCGTCCGCGCTCTGATTCGCAAAATCGCTTTGATACAGCGTCGCGCCGTTTTTGGTCACCACGATGTTCGTGTATTCGACGGCGGTGTTCCAGGCGCCGACGCCAATCGCCCCATGCGGCGTGATGACATCGGCGGCGGGAATTTTTACGCTAACGGCCGTCGGCAACACCACATCGCCGCGATTCTGCGCGAACATTTGCTGCACGTAATAGGACGGCGTGCCGTAAACATTCGTGCCGTTGAAATAAATCAGGTCGGGCGTCCAATCCTGGTTGTTCCAATTCGCGAACAACGGCGCGTAGCAAGCCATCGCCACGATGTCGGAGTTGCGCTCGAGGCCGGTCATCCACGCGGCTTCACCGAGCGCATTTTGCAACGTCGCCAGGAAACCGGTGCCGATGTTGTACGCCACGGCGTATTCGCCCACGAAAATCTTCGGACCGGACCGGCTGTAACTGTCGTAACGAGTCGCGTTCTGCGCGAACCAGGACGGGCTGTTGTAAAAATGTTCATCGAGCATTTCCACCGGTGCGGAAGCGGGCACGGTGCCGAAGGAATTCGCGATGAGATGCAGCGCGGGCCCTTTCGCCTTGATGGCGTGGTAGAAAACGGCGTAGTTCGCATCGTAATCGGGGCCGTTGTTTTCGTTGCCAATCTCGAGGTATCGCAGATGGAACGGCGCGGGATGGCCGTTCGCGGCACGCCACGCGCCCATGGGTGTGTTCGTGGCGCCGTTGGCGTATTCGATCGCGTCCAACACTTCCTGCACCCACGGCGCGAGATTTGTCACGCCGACGGAAGTTTGGCCCACACTCATGCCGCAGTTCACGTCGAACAATGGTTCCACGTGGAGGTCCTCGCACATCTGCAAATACTCGTGATAGCCGAGCCCGTTCGAAACCATATAGCCCCAGATGTTCGTGCGCGCGACGCGGTCGGGCAAAAAGCCAACCGTGGGCTTCCAATGGTACGCGTTGGCAATGCTCGTGCCGTCCACCCAACTGCCGCCGGGGAAGCGCATGAAGGACGGATTCAAATTCACGAGCATTTCGGCAAGGTCTGGACGCAGGCCATTTGGCCGATGCTTGAACGTGGCGCTCGGAAACAGCGAAACGAAATCGATATAAACCGTGCCCGGCTGCGCAATGCGCAAAACCACGCGGGCGGTGGGGTCGGTGGCGTTCGCGACCAATGACGCGGTGTAGTGCTTCCAATCCGAGGTGATTCCCTTGAAGGTATATTGGGCGTAAACCCGGCCGCCGTTCGCGCTTTCGATGGTGACACGAATATTGCCGCTGAAATTGGTCGCGCGGCGCGCGTAGAATTCCAGATGGTAGCTCGCGCCTTTGGTCACCGGCACGCCGAACCATCCGTCATTGGCCGCGCCGACATCGCCTTTGCGGCCGTTCATGGTCAGGGCGAGCGATTGCCGGTTGGTGGCGCTCAGCGGAAGCGAAGTATCGAGGGCGATTTGCCCGGTGGCGCCGCCGCTTTGGATGAGCGACCAATGCGGCAGTGAATCGGTGGAATCTTCAAACGAACGGTTGCGGATGAGTTCGGCATAGAGTCCGCCCTCGCCCGCCGAATTGATTTCCTCGAAAAAGATTCCGAACAAATTGGAGCTGATGACCGTGCCCGGCCGGCCCGCGTCAATCATCACGTTGGCCGTGGCTTGAGCGCGCGCGGCGATGGTGAACGACAGTGCGGCGAACAAAATAAAAAACCTGACCGGTGAACTGGCGCTTTTGAGATACATCAATCGGAGGAACCGTCGGCGATTCGCCGCTTTTGAAGACAGGAATTGCGTGGGTTTATTTGCAGAGAAAATGCTCAAAAAAAAATCCGGGCGACGGCCCCAGCCGCCGCCCGGATAACGATTGCCCCCAACCGAATTATGGATGGCGCTGACGGAAGAACACCCGAGGCAACGCCGGATTGATCGGAATGTTCGTGCTGGTGACGGTCGCAGTGCCCGGGAGATCCAACCACGGCAAACCCGAGTTCAGCGCGTTGGTCTGCTCCTGCAGAATCCAGCCAAGGTGATCGGACGGCCACGACACCGTCAGGTTGGTGCCGCTCAGGCTGAACGTGAGGTTGGTCGGATTGCTGGCGATGGTCACGCCCACCAGCAGGCTGCCCGGACCGCTGATCAGTGTGGGCGAGTTCGCGCTGTTATAAACGCCTTTCGCCTGGCTGACGCCGCCGATCACGAGGCCCGTGATCGTGTTCGTGGTCGCGTAATCCAATTCCAGCAAGGAGCCGTTGTTCACCATCAGGGTAGTGGCCGACGGCAATACTGGATTGACGAGATCGAGCGTGCCGGCGTTGACCACGGTGTTGCCGGTGTAGGTGCTCGTTCCATTAAGCGCAACCAATCCGCCCGATTGGCCGTTGATGGTCAGGCCGCCGCTGCCGTTCGCCGTGGGCGCCGTTCCGGTGATGGTTGCCGCGGTCGTCGCGCCGCCGCCGCTGAGCGTGAAGACCGGCGTGGCGGTGTAATTCACACCCGGGCTGGTGATGATGACGTTCGTGACCGCGCCCGACGCCGGGTTGATTTGCGCGATGGCGGTTGCGCCGGTGCCGGTGGTGTCACCCGTGCCGCGCGCGATCGTGACGATCGGCGGTGCAATGTAGCCCGCGCCGCCGGTGAAGGAAGCGATGCCATGCACGCCGTTGCCGGTGGGAGCCAGCAGCGGCTGATTGATTTGGATGCCAAAGCCATTGTTATCAATGACTGCTCCACCGCTGTAGACGTAGGCCGTGTTCACGGCAATGAAGTTCGTGGTGTTACCAGCGGCCTGGAGTGTGCCACCATTCAAGTTCAACTGACCGGCGGTCGCACCGAAGTTACCGCCGACGACGGTCACTCCGAGCAAACCGCCATTCAAGTTCAGGATGCCGGGGTAACCGGTGTTCCCCAGGCCCACGCCCTGGGAGGTGCTGGTGACGCTGCCGCCCATGATGTTGACGATGGAGGTCAAACCTGTATCCCACGGTCCGACCATGCCGCCGCCAAGGAAGGTGAGTGAACCGCTGTAAACGTTCAGGATGCCGGTCGAAGGAGCGAGAACGCCCGCGCTTTGGCGGCCAAGAACCACCCAACCGACATCGGTCACGGCTCCGCCGTTGATGTCCATGATGCCGTTGCCGCCGGGTGAGCTGAAGCTGGCGCCACCGCCGGCATTGGCTTCACCGCCGATGCAGATACCGTTCACGTTGAACGTTCCGCCGTCGGCCGCGTAATAACCGTAGCCACCGGCGAAATTGCCGACCGAAAGGTTATCGAAACCGCTGTTGCCGGAGGCGTCGACCGAGCCGCCGGTTTGATACAGCGCACCCACGCCGTTCGTGACGTTGCCCAGCAGGATGTACCAGGCTGAGAGCGCGGTTGAAGCTCCAATGTTCACCACGGATTTACCCGCGGCGCTGCCCGCGAACAGGCTCGCGCCATTGACGACCGCGCCGCCCGAACCGGTCAGGTTCAAGGTCCCGTTGTTGACTCGGGTCGGTCCCGTGTAGGTGTTGGCGCCGGCGAGCGTCAGCGCGTGAGTGCCGGTCTTGGTAATGCCGTTCGGGCTGGCGCCATCCGCAATGGCACTGCTGACGACGATATCGTTCGAAACGGTACCGAAGGTTGAGTTCGCAGAAAGCGCGAGCGGCGCGCTGAACGTTTGCACATTCGCCGAGTTGTTCACGACGCCCACGCCGTTGGTCAACGTCAGGGTGCTGCCGGTCGAACCGATATTGAAGGCGCCCCCGTTGGTGAACACCACACCGGCGACGATGTAGTTGTTGTCCACGTTCGGCGTGAGTCTGGTGGAACCCGAGAATTGCAGGGTGTCACCGATCAAAGACGGAGAGAGATGATTGGTCCAATTGAGAGCCGTGCTGAGATTGTCGTCCGCGCCGCCGCCATTCCAGACATCAGTTCCAACAACGACCGAGGCCAGAATGTTTACAATGGCGGTGAGCGAATCGGAACCGGTCACGGTCGCCACCAGGTTTTTGCTGCCAGTCGGCAAATCAGTCGGCAGGAGGACGGAATTGGTCCAGACATTGCCGCCGGAGTTGACCAGGGCCAAAGTTGAAGAACCACCCAGCGCGCTGGCGTCCACGACGACGCTGGTGACCGTATCGGCGGTGCCGTTCACGGCGTTCACCGTGATCAACACACTTTGATTACGCAATCCCGGATTGGGTGAGGTGGAGCCGACGCCGCCGGGGCCGGCAATGGCAGAATAGTGCAGCGATACCGTTTTCCCACTGGTCACGATGGAGTAATGGGCCGAGTTAATCGGCGCGACATCCCAGATCGGTGTGGTGGCGAACGTGCCGACAATATTGTTCGCCGAGGTGAAGAGCACGTAGTCCGCCAAGGTATCCAAATTGACTGAAGTGCTGGGAGCTTTCAGGTGAATGCTGTTGTTATTCGCAGTCAATGTTCCGCCGACCGTCACGCGGTCATTCGCGCCACTCGCGGTCAAGCCGACGTCCATAAAAGCCGTAGCGCCGCCCGCCATCGTGAGGCTGCCGGAGATGGCATTCGTGCCATAAACCAGGTCCGACCCGCCGTACACCGCGGAGCCCGCGCTGGTATTCACGCTGGCGTTAAGGGTGCCGTCGCTCAAGATCGATTGGTTCGTGTTCAACGTAACTGTGCCGAGGGCGGAAGCATTGAGCGTCTTGCCCGTGGCAATCACCACGTTCGAAGAAGCGAGCCAGCTACCCGTCAAAACCAGCGTGCCGTTAGCGACGGTGGTGACACCGCCGTAAGTCATTTGTCCGCTGAGCGTCAGGGTGCCACTGCCCTGCTTGGTCAAGCCACCCGCGCCGGTCAGATTACCCGGATAATTGCCACTGCCATTCGCCAGAATGAGCGTGACCCCGTCGGCGGCGACCGCGTAGGTGTTTTCGTTGAAACCATTGAGGATGATGTCGGCGCTGCCGATGATGTTCTGGACGGTCGCGGAGCCGATGCCGGTGTTAAAAACCAACGGCGAGAAAATTCCACTGACCCCCGCGTAACGATGGCCGCCGGTATTATTGGCGAGGTTCAACGTGGCGAATTGCAAGGCCGAACTGTTGTTGATGGCCACATAACTGCCGGAACCGCCGCCAGTGATGTAAGGGATAACCGTAAGGACGCCGGAATAGGTATTGCCGGGGTTGGTGAATTCCACCACGGAGCTATTGTAGAAATTGCCACCGCCGTTGCCGTAGCGGTCATTGTCGCCCGCGTCGACGGATTGCTGGAGATTCAAGGGGCCGCTGCCGCTGATGATGCCGTCCATGAACAGAGCTTTGTTGCCCGAGGTCGGGCTGTTGCCGCCGTCATACGTGGAACCGAGGATTCCGCCGCCAGCGGTGACATTGACGTTGCCGGAAACATGTTGATGTCCGTCGTCAGCCAGAAGTTTTCCGCCGTTCAGAGCAACGTTGTTGGTGATGAAGTAATCCTGCGTGGCGTCCGCCGTGCCGTAGCCGAATTCAAGGATGGCGTTGGGGCCCACCGTGACCGTGCCCGAACCGAGCGTGACGGGTTCGAGCCCCACCACAGGACTCTCACCACCGGCGATCAGGATGCCTTTATTGACCCACGTGCCGCCGGTGTAGGTGTTGGTGTTTTGCAGAATCACGCAACCCGGACCGTCCTTAATCAGTTTCATGGGTGTCGCGCCGTTGTCCTTGAGCTGGGGCCAAATGCGCCAGTTGCCGCCGTCCGTGCCGTTATTGGCGGTATTGCCATTGGGTGTATGAACGAAGAATTCGCCGCTGGGCAAACCCGACAAGAGAGTGGCCGTTCCGATCGTGCCGCCGCTCTGGGAAATAAGCCAACGGCTGATACCCTGCATGATCAGGCCGCCGCCAGCGATCGTCAACGTCGCGCCGTTCGAAACGATGATGTCGCCGCGCTGCACCAAGGTGTTGACGGTCGCGCTGCCCGCGAACGCGAGGACATCGCCCGGGGTGTCATTTTCCCAGTTTTGGGTGGCGGCGCCCGCTCCGGTCTGGGTGCCACCGACCAGCGTGTAGCCGGTGTAGGCTACGATATTTCCCGCGCCATCATTCGCCGCCCAATCGCCGGTGGCATTGGACGGAACAAAATTGCCCGTCGTCGCCCAGGCGCCAATGATGCCCGTGCCGTCGTTATTCAGAGACGTGCTCGTGATGCCCGGAACGGCAAAATCCACGGAAGCCCCGGTGCTGCGTGTCACGGCGCTGTTAACGGCCAAAGTCGATCCCGCGCCGACCTGCCATGCCTGTTGGCCGAGCGGAAGCGAAAGTGAAAGGGTGCTGCCCAAAGTGGTCGAGCCGCTCGAAAGCGCGCTGGCGTTAATGCCGCCCGCGCCCAGAGTCAGCGCGCCGGACCCGGCGAGAGTGTAGCCCGAGGCGGAGAACTGAAGATTCGATGCGCTCACGCTGTTGGCAATCGTCACCGTGCCGGGCGTGCCCGCAAAGATCGCGGTGTTCGTGCCGGTGGCGGAATTATCCAGCCATTTAATATCGGTCGAGCCGTTGAACCAGTTGGCGGTGGTGTTAAAATTCCAGGTGCCAGCGCCGCCGCCGCCGCTGTTCGCGAGCGGATCCCACGTCAGCACATCTGCGCGAGTCAGGCTCACGCTGGCTGCGACAAGCAGCGACAAAGAGATTATTTTTCCAAAGACAGGTTTTTTCATAATAGGACTGTTTGGGATGGGTGACCGATTCGGAGCAGCGTTATTACCGGTTTTTGAGTGGATGCCTGCAACACTTCTGTCGACACGTCGAGACGCAATGGGTTTGGGGCTGCGACATAAACTTACCATCGACCGTAAGGGAACCTGGGGAATACTCCTATCCTCCAATTGAGGGGGAGGACATTTTCACGAGTGCGATTTTGAAACTCTCGAAAGCATGCGGACCAAAAAATATTTGATAAATAAAGAGAAACGCAACGCAGAGCGCAAAGAACAGAGAGTTTCGCAGAGAACAATAAGGCCAATTGCCACGGTTTCCCGCCACCCCACGGCGCGCACGGACTGACGCGCTCCACCCACCGCAGGCAAATCTTAATCGCCGGGCGGCTTATCCGAAGAGGCGGAGGCATTGAGAAAACGCGCCACTGCTTCCGTGCGCGAATGCACGTGGAGCTTTTCGTAAATGTTGCGCAAATGATCCCGGACGGTTTCGTAACTGACGGACATTTTCACCGCGATTTCCTTGTTGGCGAAGCCTTTGGATAAATATCCCAAAACCTCCTCCTCGCGCGGAGTGAGCCGGGCTTTTTCATCGCGTTTGGCCGCGCGTTCGCGAAACGAGGCGACCACGCGCCGCGCGATTTCACTGGTCATCGGCGCGCCGCCTTCCAGCACTTCCTGGATGGCGGTCTGCAATTGGTCGGGCCGCGAGCGCTTCAACAAATAACCGTCCGCACCCGCTTCCAGCGCGCGAAAAACGGTCTGCGTATCCGCCGAAACGGTCAGGATGAGAATCGGCGTTTTGGGCAGAAGTTCCTTGAGCCGCAGGGTGCATTCGATGCCCGTCATGCCGGGCATCTGAATGTCCATCACGATTACGTCCGGCGCTTCCGCCGGCAAAACGCGCAGCGCTTCGCGCCCGGAGGCGCAGGTGCACACGCAACGAAAACCGGGCAGCCCATTGATCAATTGCCGCCAGCTTTCGCGCATTTCCGCGACATCTTCCACCAGCGCGAGGCGCACGAGTTTTCCGCCGGGATTGGAAGTGGAGTGTGATTTCATTCAACAAATTCGGCCGGTCGCCTGCGTCGCCACAGTTTCCCAAACAGCGCCGCCAGCGAATTCTTGGCCAGCGTGGGCGGACGCAACGGCAGGCTGAAAACAACCCGGCATCCGCGTGTGGGCGTTGAGGTCACGCGGCACACGCCGCCCACGTCCGACAATCGCTCGCTCATATTGCGCAATCCGTTGCGTTCACTGCGGGTGGCCGGCGGCACAAAACGCGTGCCGTTGTCCTCCAGCGCGACGACCAGTTTTTCATCCGCGACCCGGATTTGTAAAAACAATTCGGTCGCGCCGGAATGGCGGGCCGCGTTGCGCACCGCTTCCTTGACCGCCAGCAGCAGGTTGCGCCGCGCGGGCAAATCCAGCCGGGTGGGCGGCAAATCATCCGGCACATCCAGGCGGCAGCGAATCGGCGTCGATGACAAAAACTCCTGCGCGTGCTCGCAGACGAACGCGGCGAAGTCCTGCAGGGTGTCGCGGCGCGAATTTACCGTCCACACCAGTTCATCCATGGTGCCGAGCAGCCGGCGCGATTTTCCGCAGAGCGAATCCAGTTGCGCGCGCGTGGCCGCGCCCGGGGGCGTTTCGCGCAGGACGAGTTCGCCCAGGAGAGTCAACTGCGTCAAGCCCGCGCCGAGATCATCATGGATGTCGCGCGCGATGCGGTCGCGTTCGCGTTCCAGCAACTTGTGCGAGCGCGTTTGCACCGCGAGTTTCACGCCCTGGCGGATGCTGAAAATGATGGCGAGCGCGATGACCGACAGCAACGAAACCAGGAACCAGCCGCGCTGCCAGAAATAGATGGGCTGCGGCAACACCGGCGGCGAAGCCAGCACGCGCCGGGGCCGGACCCAATCGAACTTGCCCGCGAACGCCACGATGCGCGCGTGTTTCCAGCCGATTCTCGGCTCGCGGCGCGTGGTCCAGTTTTTTTCCTCCGTCGGCACCACATACCAGGTGCGATCGGAAAGAATCTCAATGCTCTGTCCGTTCAACATTTGAATCTGCATCCCGAAAATCACGCCCGCCGCGAGCGCATCATTGAAACCTTCCACTGCGAGCACATGGTGGCCGGGGGTGACCAATTGCGTGACGTTGTATTCGGTCAGGTCGTTGAAATCGCCGCCGCGCCCGATTTCCAGGCCGTCGAGAAACAGGCGGTAACCATTGTCCGCCGTGATGTGCAGCATCGCGAGCGACACCAACGCGCCGTACGGCACATCGAACCCGCGCCATAAACGGCAGGTTTGTTTGTCCTGCATGGTGTCGGTCCAGATCCAGTTTCCGATGCCGAGATCGGCCGTTTCCGGCGCCGGCCCGATTTCCGCGCGGCCCGCCTGCCACATCGCCAGCAGGGTTTGTTGCGGCACCTCGATGACCGTTCCCGGATGGCTGTTGGGCGGCATATTGAGCCGGTCCGAAACATCCTGCCAGGTCATTAAATCCTTCGTTCGCAAAGCGCCCCAGGAGTTGTTGGCGTAAAAATGAAAGATGGATAGCAGGCTGCCTGCCGTGCGGATAATCGCCGGGCCTTCCGCCCACTGTGGCGAGAACGGCGGGTGAGCCTTCATGAAGGGGCCTTGCAGATCGTTGCCATCCGCGATGCGCAAATTCTTTTTCGTGGGAATGCTGGTTTCGTCTTTGACCAAAAGGTGCCACTGGCCGTCGCTCTCGAAAATGGTCGGATCGATCACCGAAAAACCCGGGTCATAAAACAATTTGGTCGGCGTGAAGGTCTTGAAATCTTTTGTGGTGGTGGAAAAAAGCCGCTGGTTGGCCAGTTGATCCGATTGCGTGAAGGTTTCCAGGAAACGATTGGTGACGGCGCTGGCCCAGATGAGAAAATATTCGCTGCGCCGGTTGTCCCAATAAATTTCCGGCGCCCAGCAATTCGCGGTGTTCGTTTCGTCAATCATCACGGGCAGCGTTTTGCCTTCGGACCAGTGAATCAAATCCTTCGATTCGCCGTAACCGATGTCCTGGCCAGTCCACGCGCACGTCCAAACCACGCGAAAAATTCCATCCGGCCCCTGCAGGATGCAGGGATCACGGAACAGGCTGTTGTTGGTGCCTCCGATCAACGGCGAATAGATGCTCAACCCGTTGTTCAACGGGTCCCACTGGTAGCCGTCCTTGCTCCACGCAAGATGCAATCCCTCGCGGTCGCGGTCGGTGAAATAGCTGAACAAAAAAACTTTCGGCGGCAGCAATTCGGTGGGCGGCGCTTCCAGCTTCAGATTTTCCCCGACGGTGATTTGAAAACCCTTGATGCGCCCCGCCGCGTTTTCATCGCCCTGGCGCGGCAGGTAGCGAAAACCGGTCAGCGTGACCGAGTGCCCGAGGTCGATGATGAGCCGGTGCGGATAAGCCGTCGGCAATTCGCTCCCTTGCGTGTGCCAGAAGGTGGCCGCATTTTCATCGATGGCGTTGGTGGCGCCGCCGTTCTCCCGGTCGTGCTCCTCGCTGTCGGCGAAGGCCACCTTCCAATCCTCGCGATCCAACAACTTCCCGGTCACATCGAGCAATTCCAATTCGGCAATGGCCGCGAACGGCTTGTCGTCGAGGGAGGACAAGGCGTCGAAACAAAAATATCGACCCTTCGCGGGAGTTTGGAAAGAGATGACCTGCCAATTGGTGCCCACGGCGAATTCGCCGGAGGCGGCGACCTTCTTTGGCTCCAGCACCAAACGCTGGACCGGCGCGGGATTCGTTTGCGCCACCGCCGCAACGGCAGCCCACGCAAAACAAACCAAAACCAGCAGCGCCCGCCGCCAGCGCCCGCCGCCAGCCATTTGTCCAAAAACACAGTGCGCCATGGTCACTGCTGGAATACAACCTACCCTGCCCTCTTTGCAAGCTTTCAGCGAAATTCAATTATGCGTCGTCGGCGAGGGATACCAATATATACTCGTCGTGAAAGGACGGTGGAGAAATGTGTTTTCCGATGTTCCTTCAGAACACGGCTCGCAAACCATCATACCAGCCACTGCGTGGCTGGCTAATATCCTGAGGTCGCTTCGCGACCAAAAAAAGTTTCTATAGAACACCTACAAACTTGAAGCTCCAAAACTCCAATACCACGCCGAATCGCCGGGCGCGTTTCGCAGTTTGGAACTTGGAGCTTCTCTGGAGCTTGGACGCTTGGGATTTGGAGCTTTTCCGCCCACGTCAAGCTTCCAAAACTTTCGTAATCCTCGCCGCCCAGCGCGATTCACAGCGGCCGGCGGTGGCGAGAAATTTCTGCTTTTTGGCGAGCGACACGCGGAGATTTTGAAGAATTTCGGGATCCAGCGGAATCACGTCGCCCGCTTTCATGTTCGCCAGTTCGCGGGTGGTGATTTTCATCGTCGGTAGATCGGCGGTCACCTTGATGTTCACGTCGTCGAGAATGCGATTCCATTTTGGCGACACCGGCGCGGCCTTTGCCTTGGACTGTCTGCCGGCATCGGCGTCCAGCTTCTGAATCAGCGGTTCCAGACCGAGGTGAGGAAAACCGAACTGAATTTGTTTCGTGATTTCGCCCATCTGCACTTCGATGCCGAGAATGAGCATCATGGTATCAGGCAAAATGTTTTGCACAAAAGCGACGTTGCTCTCGTGCCCGATCAAGGTGGGACGTATTTCCAGCAGATCGCTCCAGACCCCGCTCCATTCGCTGAAACTCATTTCGACCACGCGGGAAAGAATGCGCGATTCGATTTCCGTCAGCGCGCGGTTTTCATCGAGGCAAACCCCCGCCCCGCCCAACTCGCGATCCACCATGGACAATGCCAGTTGCGGAGGAATTTCCAGGAGACACGTTCCTTTGAGCGGATCCAATTTCAAAAAGCTGAGATAAGTCGGGTTGGACATTTCCGCTGCCAATTTTTCGAATGACGTCGAATCCAGGCGCGTAATTTTGAGGCCGACTTCGAGGCGGAGATGGCCGGAGAGGCGCGCGGACAATGCGCGAATGAATTCCTCCTGGCGCTCCCGAAGCTTTCTCAATTCCGTCGCGGAAAAAGAGGACAAACGGCGAAACACCGTCGGTTGCTTTTTCTCAGCCACTGGCGCGGAGGCGCGCGGCGGAGCGCTCATGGGCGCCGGCGCAGGTCCCGCTTCGGGCGGCGCGGCCATTTGCTGGTCGGGATTCGGAATGTTCGGGTCCGTAGACATGTAATGTGAATCGTTGATTAAGCGGCGGTGGCGGTTTCTTCGATCTCAATTTCGCCTTCGGATTCGAGCTGCCGGACCGCGGCGATGACCTGCATTTGCGCAGCTTCGATTTCCTTCGCCTTGACCGCGCCGAGGAAGCTGATTTCTTCGCGCACGGATTCCGCCGCGCGTTTGGACAAACAGGACAGCAGTTTTTGCGAAACTTTTTCGCTGGCGCCTTTCAACGCCAGGGTCAGCGTGCGGCTTTCCACAGCCTGCAGAATCTTCTGCAGAATCTTGGAATCCAGCCGTTCGAGATCCTCGAAAGTGAACATTTTTTGCAGCACCAACTGGGTCAATTCCGGGTTGCGTTCCTTCAACGAATCCAGGATCGATTTGCTCAAAGTCTTCGGCATCGCGTTCAACACCTGCGCGGCCGCCTTGGCGCCGCCGGTTTGGTTCAAGGCGCGCACGCGGCTGGTCGCCATTTTGCGATGCAACACTTCCACCACATTTTCCACCACCTCGATCGAAGTGGGCGACATCGCCGCCAGGCGTTCAATGACCGTGTTGCGTTGTTCGTCCGGCATCAACCCGAGAAGCTGCGAGCATTTCTCCGGCGGCAAATAGCTGGCGACCATCGCGATGGTTTGCGGCCGTTCATAACGCAACTGGTTGAAAATATGGCGCGCATCCATCTCCAACATGCGCTGCATGGCCGAGGCCGGCGGGCGGCTCGGCTGCACCCGGCCCATGATGTCCGACGCGCGAAAGCTGCCCACAGATTTTTCCAGCAAATGCTGCACGCTATCGGACTTCACCGAAACAGCGCTGACGGCATCCACTGCCACGCCGGAAAATTCGCCAAGGATGAAGGCCTGCAATTCGCGGCTGATCGTGCGAAATTTTGTCATCTCCGAACTGACTGATTCCAAATCGTGCGGGTCGAGTTGCTTGAGGATGTGCGTGGCGTTTTCGGGATCCAAAATCAGGCACAAACCCGCCAGCTTCTGCATGTTCGTATATTGCGAAAAATCACTCGGCAGGGTGGATTCTGTATGACTCGATTCCATATTAGGCGGCGGTGTTGGAGTAGAAAATCATGACCCTTCGCGCGGGACCAAGCCGGCGTTCAGGGCAAGGAAACTGTTGGCGTTCTCTATTCAAATTCAACTTTTTGGGTGTCTTTCGACAACTTTTGAAGCTAGAGAAGCAACCTAAATGCCATGAAACGAGACGCGAAATTTCCAATGAAAACGCGATTCTGAGCGTATTTATGGGCAAAGATTACCCGGGGTGGGCAACAAAGTCCCCTCCCAAAGAATAGGGACCGAAATTCAGAACGTACGGGAAACCGCACTTCAACTATGGTTCAGCGGGCGAAAAAGAAGTGGTGGCAGGAGGCGGAATTGAACCGCCGACACAAGGATTTTCAGTTTTGATACAAATAAGAAGCCCAAAATGGCGTGAACATTGGTTGCAAGTGAAGTCCAGCCAATGGCCATAGGCCAAATAGCCTTTTTTGTGTCCGGACAGGTTTGCACTCGACTCGGCAGCTAAGTGAGACCAAAATGAGACCATGACGCACCCGAAAGGGTTTCCCAAAACCGACGTACGCTATTGGGGCGAGCCCGGCCGCCTGAAGGTTCGCACAAACAAAGAATGGCACGCAAGAATCCGTTTCGGCGGCGCTCAACACTGGTGGCCGCTTAAGACGGTCAACAGGGAGGAAGCGGCGCTCAAGGCGCGCAATATATGGCTCTCTCTCCAAACGGACGGCCTGCCGGCGACGGTTCAAAAATTCAAGCCGTGGACCGCGGTCCCCAAAAAAGACACCAAGCCGCTAACCGTGGGAGAGTTTCTCAAAGCGGTGAAGGCGATTTCCACGGTCCGACCGGCGACGTTCACAACGTACGAACGCAAACTGCGATTTCTCGTTTCCCAGGTCTGCAAAATTAAAGGGACGAAAGCTCGGCATGATCACGTGCACGGCGGCGCAAACAAGTGGCGCGGCAAGATCGATGCGATACCGCTGCAGGAGCTGCAGCCGGAAAAAATCATGCAATGGCGGACGCGGTACATTTCGCAGTTTGATGATCAGCCGGCGCGGCGAGGATCCGCACAGCAGACGGCCGCAAGCATTCTCCGGAGCGCGAAGGCGCTTTTCAGTCCAAGGTTGACCCGGAATCTCGGCATCGACCTGCCGACGCCTTTGCCGTTTGATGGCGTGGACCTGGGGAAACGGCCGCGCAGTCGTTACAAGTCGAAGGTCAACGCGCCATTGCTGGCGAGCCTGGCGTATAGCGAACTGAGACAAGAGGAGCCGGAACAGTTTAAAATTTTCCTCCTCGCCTTTGGCGCAGGCCTGCGCCGATCGGAGATCGATCGATTGACCTGGTCCGCATTCAATTGGGATGCCGGCACGGTGTTAATCGAGTCCAGCGAGTACGGGACGGTGAAAACGGAATCGAGCGCCGACACGATAGACATCGGCACAGACCTGCTTTCGTATTTCAAAGCACAGTTTGCGAAGAGCAAAACCAAGTTCGTTATCGCAAGCAAAGCGGCCGCGACCGCGGCGCCGCACTGGCACCGTTACCGATGTGATGGCCATTTCAAATCCCTGTTGACCTGGCTGCGCGGAAAGGGCGTGACGGCGCGAAACCCGCTGCACACGTTACGCAAGGAATTCGGGAGTTTCATCAATCAGAAATTTGGGATCTTTGCCGCGAGCGCCGCGTTGCGTCATTCCAACATTACAATCACGCGCGAGAATTACGTGGACCGAAAAGAGCGCATCGCCCTGGACGTGGGCGAGCTCATCCGCAAAGAGCGGCCAGCGCAAATGAAGCTTCCAATATGAAACGGGGACGCCCCAAAGGAGCGGCCGCCAAACTGGCAGCATTGGCCGAAAGGACACTCGACGAAAAATTGGCTGGCGTGGGCATTGCCAAATTCGATGACGACGAAGCAATGCAGATTATTAAAAAGTTGGCAATTGTGGCCCATCCTCCGGAGTGCACCGCGGAGCGAAACGAGCAACCGGAAGTCGTAAAATGGCGAGAGCAAAGCGTGACCAGGTATAAGGAAGAAATTCTAAATTTCCTCTTAGAGAATTACCGTTCAAACGCCCCGTTTTTAGGTGACGCGTCTTTTTTCCGGCGTCTGGCAAACGCTCACGAGGCGGAGATGCGATTCGCAAATTTGAATTGGCATTTAATCGGCTCAGATATTCGGTATCGCATAAAACACGGGCTGCCGGCGCTGTCTTACCGTGAGATTAAACGCCAATGCGACAACGAACATCTGGAGATTTCTCTCGATACCATCCGGCGCATTTGCAGGTTTTTCAAAAAGCCTCCAGCCAAAGGCGGGGCAACACTCGCCGTCGCTCGATCACGATCGCGCCGGGCTTGAGCGCAGCCGGGGGCATTTATCGTAACGCGTGCCCCCTATTCTGTCCGGAGAGTTGAGCTAATATCCGGGCAAATGAAAAATCGAAAGCTGGAAAAAACAATCAGACGGTCTCGCGCGGCCGAACTTCTTACCGTTCACCCGCGGACACTGATTCGTTACGAAGCGCGCGGGCTACTCACGCCGATCAAACTCAATTCCCGCCTGGTCGTTTACCTGGAATCCCAGGTCCGCGCATTGTTCGACACCGGGACGGCCGCTGAATCCGATCTCGCCACCGCCAAGGGCTCGTAATTCAAAACGAGCTCATGGCTACGCGAAAAAAAAATCGCGGGCCCGGCAAATGCCGAAACCCGCTGAGGCGTGACGCACCCCGCCCCCTTTATCCCACCGCCTACAGGCAAAGTCAATTTCCGCTGCACCCGCGCGGCCGGGCCTTCGGCGGATAAATCCGCCGACGCACACACGCCGAACCGCGCTCAAAAGTGAAAACATTTCGCATGGAAAATAATCAGCTCTATCGGCCGTTGCCTGAAGAACAATTTCGAGGGGCATTGCTCGAAGTCCTTCGCGCGATTATCGCGCGGGATTTTGACCCGCAAGAAATGAGGACGCTCCATTACGTCACGGCGCGATCTGTACGAAGAGCGCCGGCTTTATGCCTATTTCAGAACTTTCGAGCAGCTCGGCAATGCGGCGAACACGGGCAAGCACGCGTCCGAGGTGCTGTATCGGCTGATTGGTAAACGAGTCCTGGCAAAGACGCCCTACTGGAATAAACGCCGGTACCTGATTGCGATCAATCCGAACTTCGGCCAGTGGACACCTGACCCGCGGCCGGTGTCGGAAGAATTCTGGGTCCAGGAGCCACTACGGTTTGACGAGGACACGGATCTGCCCGCGATGATGCGGCAGGTGTTTCTGAAAAGAGTGTTCCCGCGGCCGTGCATGACACCCCTCGCCAAGGGGCGTCCGCCGGCCTCGTAACGTCATCCAAGGACTTTCACCCCTCACCAGGGGGTGAAGACAAGGCCAATGGGAGCGGCGCGGACGAGGCGGTCGCCCCTCACCAAGGGGCGTTTGACGGCCGCGTCCAGGGGTCCGCCGATTTTCACCCCTCGCCAAGGGGTGAAGCCAAAGTCAATGGCAACGGCGGCGCCGCGACGGTTACCCCTCACCAAGGGGCGTTTGACGCACCTCCCTTAAGACTTAAGAAACCTGAGATTACAGAACTTAAGGGTAATAATCTTAAGCTCTGGCAAGAGCGAGTGAAACAGATGCGTGACGATATGCTCTCAAGCGTGGACGCGGCCGTATGGATTGCCGGCCTCTGCGTGATTATTAGCCGGGAGGCAACCATGGGCACCAAAGCCGCAGACGGCACATGGAAAAAGCGTCCAGAGAAAAACAAGTGGCTCTCCGGTTTGAAAACTCCGGATGGAATCGCGCGCGCGCGCAAAGCGATCGAACTAACAGTTGAAAGCATGCTGGACCCTACTTTCAATTTAAAGACCACGTGGGCACAGGTCGCCCAAGACAACTGGAACAACATTGAGGTTGTGAACGGGCAAGCCCGATTGGCCTTCGCCCGCCACTGACGGGGAGTGAATTTAATTTGCGAAAATTTCGCAATATATCCATGCGCTCACTTCCCAAAATTCGTCGGCGGATTTATCCGCCGAAAGGCACACCGACAACGCGGCTGCGCTCGATGCCGCACAGCTCGCGCGAAATGTTTCGCCGCAAGCAGGGGGCACGCCAGGCATGAATGCCGGCCGCGAAAAATTAAGGAATCTTTTTGGAGACCTTCTTCGGCAATGTCATTCGACACTTTTTGGTTTTCGCATGAGGCTAAAATCGGACGAAACACACGCGGAAAAAAAATTTAATCCGCGCGCCGAATGATTCTTGCGAAATTTTCGCATTATCAATTTGCTCTTCGAAACCCAAGCCCATGACCGATCCCCAGGATTCACCAGCCCCACCGCCGCCAAGATTGCAGGAAGGTGATAGCGTCGGCTTTGAAGCCGGCACACGCGTGCCTATAGTGTGGCTGAAGGACTCCGACCCCATGGCGGAAGATGATGAAGCCCGGATCCAAAAAGAGGCGCTGAATAAGTTTTTGCAATGGCTCGCCGACATAGGCCTAACCCCCGAAAATATCGGACGCCTCGTTTACTTCCTCCTTTACGAGGACCGCGCAAACATCAACACCGCGCCGCAATCGCTCCAGGAGCTCGCAGACCGCATGGGAGTCTCAAAGGCCCGCGCTGGGCAACTCGTAGCGGAATTTCGACGGTTAACGACTGGACGGTAAAAGCCCCGGAATCCTTGGTCAATATCTCCGAAAACCGGATAACAACTAGACGCAGCCCCCCATTAGTAGGGAGACGAATAAAAACTGAATATGAATGACGAAACAAAAACCCAGGCAACGGCCGCGTACATGCACGCACCCAGCGCCGCGGCCACTGACGGCCGTAAAAATATTTTGCAGCAAGTCGCGCAAGCCCTGCGCACTCTGAGCGTGCCTGATTTATCGGCCGCGCCAACCACCGCGCGCTTTATCGCGGTCCTCGATGAGCCAGGCGAACCGGGCAAGCCGAAAAATTATCCGCACGAAATTTATGCGGACTACTGGCCCGAACAAGGCCCGTTCGCCAGATCCGTAAAACTGACTCAGCCCGCGCCGGAGATCCTTTCGGCAATAATCGGCGAATGGCACGTCTTTTCCGGAGAGCAACTACTCTCAGCCGAAGAAGTGACAACCTTGCAATCGATCCAGGCGAAGGTAGACGAAGCGACCGCCCAGCTTCCAAAATTCGCGGCCACCGAAACATATCGGGCATTTCAAAATCAATCACACGGCCTCGTAGCGGGCACCCTTGAAAACGGAGAGCTGCCGGCGCCAACGCAATTTGAGAACCACGAAACCATCGCTACGCGCTTCGCGGCAAACCGGCGCGCGCTCAATGAATTGATTGAGCGCCATTCCCAGGAAGCGTTTCCCCTGGTCCTCAAAGCCCACGCGAAAACGTTTGAAGTGATACGCGCGAAGATGACCCTTCTTGAAGAATCCGAGCGGCAATTCTCCGCGGCGTTTCACACGCCCTGGCAGCCGTCTTATTTGTGGCGCGCCTGTGCCACATTTCAAATGCGCTTGAATCCCTCGCGCTTGACCGGGGGCATCGGCCATGCCGGCTCGCCGCGGCTGATGCTCGAAGGAATACTGGCGATTTAAACGGCCGCGAACTTTTCCCATCAGTATGAAAAAAGATATTAGTGCCGAACTTCGCGAGACCCTGCGCACGGAGAATCCCACACTCTTACGCCAGCTTGACCAAATCGCCGCCAACATGCCGCCCCCAGGGATTCAAATGAATCTCGCGGCTCGGGAGCTGACCGCTTGGGAGAATTCCAGCCTCAATGCCCTGGTGAGCGAAATGACTGAGGAGGACACAACTCCGCAACGGCGCGGACAGCTCGCGCGCGCAGCTCTCAAACTGCGCGGCTTAAATGTGAATCGCGCGCCGGAGTGAGCGATCCACTTAACCGCGCCCGTGAAGTGAAAACGACGTTTTCGGTACCAGCGCCCGCGCCGTCCCGATCGGGGCGGCCGTCCTATTTCGCCTGGCGTGTCTCCATCGATGGTGAGACAACCAGGCTTTGCGCCGCCGGCTTGGATTTGCCGGCGGACGGTTGGCGAATGTCCGCTGCAGAGCGCGGCGGACATTCGTTTTCCTATGTTCTCAATGTCCTGGATAAAATGCGCCCCTTGCGCAGCGCGCCGGCCGCGATTTAAGCCGGATCCACCCCAATAATAATTATGTCCAGTCTACGCGAAGAGGTTTTAGTTTCCTTGGGCATCGACCATTCCACCGTCGCGAATGGATTGCGACAAGCCGAATCTGCGATCGAAGGCGGCGTGAAACGGATGGTGGATAGCGTCAAGGAATTCGGAAAAGGAATGTTGGCGGGATTCGCTGTTAGCGAGCTGGTCTCAAAATTCTCCGAAGTCTCGGAGCGCGTGGAACACATGAGCGAAATGGCCAAAGGCCTCTCCGTCTCTACCGACTTTATCCAGGACATTGAGCACGTAGCTAAAGCCTCGGGAGTCGCTGGCGAGAAGATCGAGGAAATGCTCGGCCATTTTGCGCGGACGTTGCCGGCCGGCAGCGACGTCGAACAATCCTTTTACGCGATCGCCGATCGGCTTAAATCCATTCCAGACCCAGCAGACCGCGCGCGATTGGCCATGGAGGCCTTCGGACGCGAAGGCGAGTACGTTCTGGGAATGATGAGCGAGGGAAGCGCCGGGATCCAGAATCTCGCCGCCGGCTTTGCGAAATTCAGCTCCGAAGATATCCGTGGAATACGGGATGCGCGTGAACAACTGGACAATTTGAACAACACGTTAACCGTGTGGACGGGGAAAATCCTCGCGGGCATCGATTACGCGGGCCAGTTTTACGGCATCCTGACCAGCGGAAAGTACAGCCTCACTGATGTTCTCCTTGGCCATGCGCATGTCGTAAACGACATCGCGGAGATGGACAAAGACGATTCTGACTCCAAGGCTAAACAAGATGCTGCCACCGCCAAGGCAATGAAGCTTGCGGCCGCGCGAAAGGAGGCGGATGAGCATCTGAAAATTTGGAAGGACTACCGGCGCCGGCAACGCGAGTTCGAGCCGGGAACCATCGACCAGCTCGAAGCGGACAAGATAGGTGAGCAGCGCGCAATGGCCGAATCCAAGTCATACAAAGAGCGCATGGAGCACGCGGGCAATATCCTCGAGATCGAGCACAAAATTTCGGATTTGAAAAGGAAAGCGGCCGAGGAACAGCAACAGGCGGACGAAATCCGGCAACACGCAGCCGAGCGAATTGCCGAATTGAGCAAAGAGGAGCAAGAACGGTATATGCCGACTCTCAAGGAATTGCACGCATCTCGGTATGGCGGGCAGGCCGCACAAATTGAAATGCTCGAGCGGCGCGCCAAACGGGACTACCTGCGCGGCGATCCCGCGGAGGCCCGCAAAGACATTGCCGCGCGCGACAAAATTTACGATTCACTTGCCGACAAAGGCATAGTGGCGAAACGGCATGAAGCACGGGAAATTTTAGACATCCAAACCCAGATGCGAGATGCGCTAAAACATCTGGCGTCGGGCGATGCGGCCGTAAAAATTAAGGTGGGCAAGTAAAAAAACGACGGCATATTCAAACCATGCTCACCGAAATCAAATTCAAATGTTACCCGGAAGTGGCGCACGCCCTTGAATGGTGGAGTCAATATCTTGACCAGGGCGAAGGCGTCGACGCCGCTGGCAAAGCCGCACACAACATTTTGCTGCGCATACTTTCCGAGCCAGAGCAGCTCCGCGAAATCCTGGAAAGGAAGACGGAGTACCTGCAGCGGGAAGGATTCCTGGAAACGGCGGAGAGCTCCGAGGACGTCCACGACGACGTCGACGCCCTCCGGAAACATTTGGCAGACCGCCCATTTTACAAAACTCCGCCGCCGCCGCTGGGCGATAGCGCCCCGCCCGAAAAATAACAGACTGCACCGGCGCAAATAAAAAGCCGCCGACGAAACGCCGGCGGCCTGGGAGTGAGTGCCTCAATCAGTTGTGGCTAAATCTGATTGTATTGGATGAAGCACACTGAACCGTTTTCGGAGAATCCCGGCGCTCATCCATGATCGTTGCGATTGTCTTGAGAAACAGCCTAATTATCTCGTCCTGCTCTTTTTGCGACTTGGAGCGCACCCACGTTAATAGCCGCCTGTTTTTCATAACAGGCCTTTCCCATTGGGGCCCACGCCAAGCCGTCTCACGCTGCGAGAATAATCCGAATCCAGCACCGAGTGAAACGCCGCATCTCCCATCAGGATGTAATCCAGGACACTTACGGCAAACGAGTCCGCCGCTCGCTTGATTGATTGTTTGTAAACCCGATGATCCGGAGAAGTGACCGGTTTGCTCTCGCGCACTTTGTGAATTATGACCACCGCGTCCGCGGCGGATAACACCGCCGCCCGGATGAACTGGCTACAACAGTGGTGCCAGGCCTTGACGTTCCCAAAGTTAACAAAAAAATGCCCGCGCACGCGCCGATGCTCTTGCAAGAAAAGCACAGTGAGGGATTCATAACATGGATAAAAATGGGTATCGTCCTTTCGGCTGACAATGTTTGGATTCCAATAATCATAAACCGCCGCACGTGAATCATCGACGTACACGGCCGCCGGCAATGGGATCCAGCTCCGCACTTCGAACGCTTTGAATTTCCGATGCCACGGCTGGGGTTTGGTGAGCGGTTGCTCGACGGCAACGCGGTAGAACTGTTCCTGCATAACACTGACCTTTCAAAAAGTCCGTCGCTCGAAAGGGGATTAGCCGTGTCACCGGCCGAGAATCACCTCAGCCAGTTATCCGAACGACGGAAATTTTTGCTTTTGAACTTTCGCCGGCGCGGGTGATAAGTCCGCTCTGTGGCGAGCTGCCTCTAATCCTGACAGCGTTTTTACTTTAACCGTAGGGGGAGCGCGGACAATGAAGAGTTGTTGCGAAGTTATTCACAATGCGGGGCTTTGCGTTCATTGCGGGAATGTGCAGCCTTTGCGTTTATCGCGGCCTCAGCGGGTTTTCCGGCTCCGGCCGGGCCCTTGGGGGCTGTCGCAGCCGCCTGGGCGGGGATCCGAGGGCCGCCGATGCGAAAAGCCGCCTCCCTAAGACACACGGCGGCCGTTTTGATCAGGATCCGCTTGGCATAACATCGGAGAGTGTGAATGGAAATCCCGAGCTGCGCGGCAATTTCCTTGCAGCTCTTCCCTTCATCGTTCAGCCGCAACACCTCGGCCTCGCGTGGAGAAAGTGGCACCATAAATTGCTTCAGATTCGTTCAGCTCTTCCCAGGCGTCCGCTGCTTTCCATCATAAGCAGGCCCGCGCCGGCGCTCAAGCGTGGAACCCGGAAATGAGACCAAAATGAGACCATTTAAAAGGGGGCGTAAAAGAAGTGGTGGCAGGAGGCGGAATTGAACCGCCGACACAAGGATTTTCAGTCCTCTGCTCTACCAACTGAGCTATCCTGCCAGCCAAGGGACGCATATTGAACTGAGGTTTGCCGCCGATGGCAAGACTCGATTTCAACATTCCACCCTCTCACAAACACGCCCGGCGTCAACTGCTACGCCCGCGGATGCGCCGCGTCATACGCCTTCTTCAATCGCTCCGTGGTCAGGTGCGTGTATACCTGCGTGGTCACGAGATGCGCGTGGCCAAGCAACTCCTGCACGCTGCGCAAATCCGCGCCGGCATCCAGCAGATGCGTGGCGTAACTGTGCCGCAATTTGTGCGGCGTGAGCGACGGATCCAGCCCCGCCGTGGCGAGATGTTTTTTCAAGCGCACCTGCATCACGTGCGGCGCGATGGGGGTCGGCTTGGTTTTTTCGGCAAGAAACACCGGCGCCGGTCCGGCGGGTTTTAGTTCCAGCAAATTCCAATACTTGCGGATCGCCTTCAAGGCGGGCTCGCCAATCGGTACCAGGCGCTCTTTCTTGCCCTTGCCGCGCACGCGCACGAGTTGCTCGTTCCAATCGATGTCTTCCGCCCGCAAACCGCACAGTTCGCTGATGCGCAGGCCGCAGGAGTAAATCGTCTCGAGTACCGCCACGTCGCGAAAACAAATCGCCGCCGAGATGGGGCGTCCCCTGCTCTTTTCTTTTTTTTTCATGAGTGGCTGCATGGGAGCAACCAACAGGCCGGTGATTTGTTGCGCGGTTAAATATTTCGGCAGCCGTTTTTCGAGTTTCGGCAACGCGATATTTTTGATGGGCGACATCTCCACCGCGCCGTGCCGAATCAGAAATTTGTAAAAACTGCGCAACGCGGAAAAGCGGAGTTGAATCGCGGCGCGGCCAAGATGGTTGCGTCCCAGAAAACGCAGGTAGCCGCGGAAATCATCGCGTTTGAGGGCATCCCAAGCGGGCGTGCTCTTCCGTTCTTGATGATGCCAGCGCGAAAATTCCGCAAGCGCCTCGCGATAGTTTCGCTGGGTATAAACCGATGCACCACGATCCGTGGCGAGGTGCGCGAGGAATTTTTGGATCCACTTGTCAGGCTTGGGAGAGCCGGGACTCTCAGCGTCTTGGCCGTGCGGCAATTCGGTCATCTTAATTCTGGCTGGCAGGCACTTCCATGTCGCGCGGCGGGAATTCGAAAATCACCTTGTTGTTTTCGTCCAGCACGAGATACGCGGAGAACGGCTTGCCGGCCTTGGAAATAAATTTGTCGAGCAAATCGGTTTTGCCCTTCGCCAACAATTTCTGCGCCTGCTCCACGTCGATGGGCCGCTGCAAAATCTCCTTGCCGATCTTTTTGAATTTGCAGGTTTTTTTCTCGGCCTGCGATTTTTCACAGACGTAGCCGGTGGGCGTCTCAAACACGTTGCTGCCGCAGACCGGGCATTTGCCGATGGGCTGCAGGCCGGTAAAATCGATTTTCGCCTCCGGCTCTTTCGGGCCTTTTTTCGATTTACGTTCACGCGGCACAAACTCAAACGCCGTCCCGCCATCTTTCACCACTAGGAACGCCTCGAATTTGCGGCCGGTTTTCTTGGAGATGAATCCCTTCAGCAAATCGGTCTTCTTCTCCTGGAGCAATTTCTTCACCTGCTCCGGCGAAATTTCCTGCTGCAAAATGATTTTGCCCGTGCGGAAATCGCAGGTCTTGTCCGGGCCGACGGATTTTTCGCACACGTAATTCATGCCCGCGTCGAACACGCGCGCTCCACACTTCGGACAATTGCCCAGCGGCTCTTTGCCCGTGAAATCCACCGGCGCGGCGGCTTCGCCATTCTCGCCCTGCTTTTCCTGCCCGAAATCAAATTCCACCTTGAACTCCGGCGTCAATTTGATGACCGCCGCGAAGGGAAATCCCTGCTTGCTGCGAAAACCCTGCAACGGCCCGATTTGCTTTTCGACAATCAACTTCTCAAATTCCTCACTCTCGAACATGCGCCCGCCAAGCGTTTTGCGGATTGAGAAATCGCATTTATTGCACTGGAATTCCTTATACTTCTCGTGGATCTCGCCGCCGCATTTCGGGCAGGGCACTTTGAGCACGCCGAAATCGCCGGGGATGGTATCCAGTTCAAATTTTTTGGCGCGATCAACAATGTGCCGCGTCATGTCCGCGATTTCCGACATGAATTCATCGCGGCTCTTTTTCCTGCGCTGAATCTGGTGCAGCTTGAATTCCCAATCGCCGGTCAATTCCGGCTTGGTCAATTCCGGCACGCCCAGGCCGTTGAGCAAATCCATCAGCGAAAATGCCTTCGCCGTGGCCTGCAACTCGCGCGCGTTGCGCACGATATATTGCTCGTAAATCAATCCTTCGATGATGGACGCGCGGGTGGCCGGGGTGCCGAGGCCTTTCTCGCGCATCGCTTCGCGCAACTCATCATCCTCGACGAGCTTGCCCGCACCTTCCATCGCGCTGAGCAACGTGGCTTCCGTGTAGCGCGGCGGCGGCTTGGTCTGAAGTTGTTTCACCTCGATGCCGCTTGTCTTGACGTTCTCGTTTTGCTGGACCGGCGCGAGGTTTGCGGCTGAATCTTCATCCTGCGCTTCCTTGCCGTAAACCGTCAGCCAGCCGGGCGTCACCAGCACTTTGCCCGTGCTCTTGAATGGCTCGCTTTCGACGCGGGTGATGCGCACGGTTTCCAAAAATTCCGCCGCGGGATAAAAAATCGCTAGGAATCGCTTGCACACCATGTCGTACAATTTCTGTTCCGGCTCGCTCAGGCCTTTCGGCGCTTGCGTGGTCGGAATGATGGCAAAGTGATCCGAAATTTTCGCGTTGTTGAAAATGCGCTTGTTGGGCTTCACCCAATCGCTTTTCAAAATCGTGTCGGCGAACGGCGAATAACGCGTGATGAAAGTCGTTCCGCCCGGCGTGTGGCCCGAAAGCATTTCCATCGTCGTCTTCACGGTGGCGATGTAATCCTCCGGCAACGCGCGCGAATCCGTTCTCGGATAGGTCAGCACTTTATGTTTTTCATAAAGCGCCTGCGCGAGTCCGAGCGTGTTCTTGGCGCTGAAACCAAAACGCGAGTTGGCGTCGCGCTGCAAGCTCGTCAAATCATACAGCAACGGCGAAAGCGACGTGGTCGGCTTGCTCTCTTCCGTGACGATGCCGGGTTTGCCGAGGCATTTCTCCCGAATGGCTTCCGCTTTGTCCTTCTCCCAAACGCGCTCCGGCTTGAGTTGGTCGTCGCCGTCTTTGTCCGACTTGGCAAATTTCTCATCGAACCAGCGGCCGGTGTATTGGCCGGCGGCGGCATCGAACGTGCCGATGATTTCCCAAAAATCGCGCGAGATGAACTTGCGGATTTTACGTTCGCGCTCGACGACCACCGCCAGTGTCGGCGTCTGCACGCGGCCGACGGTCGTTTTGAAAAACCCGCCGGACTTGGAATTGAACGCCGTCATCGCGCGCGTGCCATTGATGCCCACCAGCCAGTCGGCTTCCGAACGGCTGAAGGCGGCATCGGCCAGCGGCAGCATGCTCGAGTCATCACGCAATTGCGCGAAGCCGTCGCGAATTGCGGCGGGAGTCATCGATTGCAGCCAGAGGCGTTGGATCGGCTGCTTGGCTTTCGTGTATTTGATGATGTTGCGGAAAATCAATTCGCCCTCGCGCCCGGCGTCGCACGCATTCACCAGCATGTCGACGTCTTTGCGCTTGATGAGTTTCGCCAGCACCTTCAGCCGACTTTCGCTTTTTTCGATCGGCCTTAAATCAAAATGCGGCGGGATGACCGGCAGGGCCTTGAACGTCCATTTGCCGCGCACAGCTTCCACGCCTTCGGGCGCCACGAGCTCCAGCAAATGGCCGACGGCCGACGAGACGATGTATTTATCGCTCTCGAAATAGTCGTCGACTCTCTTGAAACCGCCGATCGCCTTGGCGATGTCGCCGGCGACCGAGGGCTTCTCGGCAATGATTAAAGCTTTTCCCATCTTTTAATTCGCACGCTTGATGCAAACGCAAGCAATATTCGTGCAAGTTTGCGGAAATTGGCTCAAAGCGTGGTGGATGTCAAAACTTCGTTTATTTTTGGGAAAATAGCAATGTTTCGAAAAATCAACGTTTTGAGCCGTTATTTTCCGATGCAGAACTGGCTAAAAATCATATCCAGCAGGTCTTCCGTGGCGGTCTTGCCGACGATCTCCCCTACCGCATTCACCGCGATACGCAGGTCCATCGCCGCCAATTCCAGGGTGGCGCCCGTGCGCAAGGCGTCGATGGTTCGGACCGTCGCCACGCGTGCGCGACTCAGCGCCTCCTGATGACGTGAATTGATCATGACCTGGAGCATTTCGGTTTTGATTTCGCCGGACCACGCGAGATTTTTGATCGCGTCTTTCAAGGCTTCGATGCCTTTTCCGGCGAGGCAGCAAACATCCACGATTTCTGAAACGTGAAACGTGAAACGTGAATTGATGAATTCGAGCTTTTTCGGAAGATCAATTTTGTTCCTCACCAGAATCCGCTTTTTGTCCGCAAACTCCGTTAGAAATTTTTCGTCCGCCTCTGTCATCGGCTCGGAGGCATCGAACACGTGCAAAATAAATTCCGCCTTCTGCAAACTTTCCCGGCTCCGGCGAATGCCTTCCACCTCGATTTCATCCTGCGCCTCTCGCAATCCCGCCGTGTCGATGAACACCACCGGCAAGCCGCGAATGTTCGCCGTCTCTTCAATCGTATCGCGCGTGGTGCCGGGGATCGGCGAGACGATGGCGCGATCGTGTCCGAGCAGTTGATTGAGCAAACTGGATTTCCCCGCGTTCGGCCGTCCGATGATCGCCGCGCGAATGCCGCGCCGGAGAATCTGCCCCTCGTTCGCCGTGCGCAGCAACTCGTCCATGAACAACACACCGCGTTCCAGACGGCCGAGCAATTGCCCCTTCGTTTCCTCCGCAATATCTTCTTCCGGAAAATCAATATATGCTTCCACGTGCGCGAGCGTTTTCAGCAGGTCGTCGCGAAGCTGGTTGATGCGTTGCGACAATTTGCCGGCGAGCTGCTCGTTGGCGGCGCTCAACGCGAGTTCCGTGCGCGAATGAATCAGGTCCGCGACCGCCTCGGCTTGCGCCAGGTCAATGCGTCCGTTCAGAAACGCGCGCCGCGTGAATTCCCCGGGCTCCGCCAATCGTGCGCCCTCCACCAGCGCGGCATCCAGGACCAATTTGGCCGGCAGAATTCCGCCGTGGCAGGTGATTTCCACAATGTCCTCGCGCGTGAATGTGCGCGGCGCACGCATCACCGCGACCAGCACTTCATCGATGGTTTTGCCCTCGCGCACGACGTGGCCGAATTGAATTGTATGTGAAGCGGCGGCGGATGGCTTCAGCGAATGCTTTCCGATGGGCGAAAAAATTTTGTCCGCGACTGCGAGCGCCTGTGTGCCCGATATGCGAATGACAGCTAACCCGCCCTCGCCAATGGGCGTGGCGATTGCGGCAATCGTGTCATCGTGCATGGCGGCAGGTTAAATGACGAATGACGAATGGACAAATTCCATTCGTCAGGGTTTCCCAGAAAAAACTTCAGCAGCAACGTGACACTTGATTTCCCGACAACGTGGAATTTGTCTTCAACTGGGATTCCTCAAGCGGACCTGATATTTGCTTGGTTTTTATATTCAGTGCATACCACCCATTGGTGTCGCCCTGATATAGCCTATTCACGCGGGCTACAATCCAATTCTGATCCCACCCAATTTCTTCAATCGTGCCGTCAAGAATCCCGCCTCCGCCTAATTCATAACCAGGAGCCACCAAGTAATAAGACGTCCCACCTTCGTCGAAACGCTCTAAAGAATAACCATCCACCAGCTTCCTGGAAGATTGGTTACAGCCAGTTAGTAAGAGGCTGCTTACGACAACGCTGAGAATTATCCATTTTGTCACATCCACAAATTTGAGTTCAATTGCAAACAATGAACCTTCGAAGATCAATCCCCCAGACAATTCCCGCGCGCATTCTCCGCACCGCGGCCCTCCAGCCACAAGCGCGCCTTCTCGTAACTTTTCTTGTGGAGATAATGCAGCAAATCCGGCGAGGCGTTTCTCGGAAGTTGACGCGTCAGTTCATCAAGCCGCGCGAACATCGGCACGAGGTTCGGCTTGGGATTCGCCGTGGGCATGGATTTGACCGCGCTATCCAATTCCACGAGCGCCTGCAGGATGGCGCGCTCGGTGTCGCTCATTAAAAATGATGCTGGTTGAAGCTCTGCAAAATCGGCAAAGACTTCACGATGCCGTCGATGAGCGAATCCAGTTTTCCGAATTTGCCCTCCAGGAACGAAAACGTGAGGAACCGGATCAACCCGCTCAAAATCGCAAGAAAAATACAACTCGTCATGTAAAAACCGAACGCGTGCGGCGGATCCGGCAGCATGACCTTCGGAACACCGAGATACAAAATGGAAATGGTTAACACAATCCCCACGCCCCACGTCGCCCAATAGACCCAGCCGGCGGCGCCGGAAAACGCGTCAAAAATGCGCATCGTGAAAACCGGGCCCAATCCGTAGGCCGCCACCGTGAACGCCTGGTTAAACGTATTGCGCCCGTGGAACGTTTCGCCCAGCGATCGGATCAGCTTTGCACCGACGAATACCAACACGGCCATCAGGACGAGCTGGATGATCTCAAAAATCAGCGCCTCGGAATTGGAAAGGGTTTTTAGTTCCGAGACAAATCCGCGTGGTTTTCCCCAATGCACCAGCCCGTAAAACTCCGCCGCAAAGGCAATGAGCCACAGCGGCAGAAGGTAAATCAGCAAAATGGTCTGCCAACTGCGTTTCTTCAGAACAATGCCATCCCAACTCGCACCCGGATCTAAAACCAGCATCAAAGCCTTAATCATCGCGCAAAGTGTTAACGGGCTATCCCCTGCCTGACAACAAATATCAGCCGAACAATTGACAGTCGCCCGCCCCGCGCGTTCAGGAAATAGTAGCGGCACGGGCATCCTGCCCGCGCGTTTCAATATTTTGCGCCCAATTTCAACGGAGGGGTGAGGACGCCTGAGCTACCAACTCCCCGAAAATTTCCCGATTTCACTTCCGCCCCAGCATTCGCTATGTTTAACTCGCATTGATGAAAGTGGATACCGGCATTTGGGCCACGCTGACACGCATTGTGATCGGCCTCGTGGTCCTCGCCCTGCTGGGAATCGTCTGGCAATGTTACCTGCCGGTGATCAAACAAAATGAGCGGATGCGCCGCACGACGCTCAATCTTGATTCAAAAATCCAGACCGAAGAAGCCGCGCAGAAACAGTATAAAGCCTCCATCGACACCCTCCGCTACGACACCAACGCCGTCGAACGCCTCGCGCGCGAAAAACTCCGCTACGCCAAATCCAACGAGACGGTGATCGTTTTCGAAGCGGCCACCAATTCAGTTACGCGCTAATTTGATGGTAGGAGCCGACGTCAGGAGGCCCTAACTTCAATTTACGATTGGCGATATACGATTTACGCGCTGCGAAATATTCCCCTACGCTCGTAAATCGTAAATCGAATATCGTAAATCAGACCGTCATGATTTCTTTTTCCTTCGTGGTCACGTGCGCATCGATCCTGGCGGAGTAATCGTCGGTAAATTTCTGCAAATCCTTTTCCGCCTGCTTGACCTCATCCTCAGTCGTGCCGCTGTCATGCGCGTGCTTCTTGATTTGATCCATCGCATCGCGGCGCACATGGCGAACGGCGACCTTCCCGTCCTCCGCCATCTTGCGGATGATCTTCATGAATTCCTGGCGGCGTTCCTGGCTCAGCTCAGGGAAATACAATTTGATATTCTTGCCTTGAATGGCGGGCGTAAGGCCGAGATTGCTCTTCTGGATGGCCTTTTCGATCGCGTGCAGCGAATTCGCGTCCCACGGCTGAATCGAAAGCGTGCGCGGCTCCGGCGTGGTGATGCCGGCCAATTCGCGAATACGCATGTTGGAGCCGTAGACTTCCACCATGATATTTTCCACCAGGCTGGCCGAAGCCCTGCCGGTGCGGACGCCGGCGAATTCGTTCACGACCACCTGCTCGGTCTTTTCCATCTTCTCTTCCGCCTCCAGCAAAATGTCGTCAAGTGCCATAAGTCCGGAAAACCTAACAAAGCCCGGCGGGACTGTATAGTGGCAAGTCGAGGTAGCCTGGGACCGCCGGCCTGTCCCGTCGTAGCCCTGGCGAAGACGGACGTCCCGCTGGCCTCGGCGTGACTGCGCGACAAAGTTGGGATTAACCGAAGTTCAACCCAGGTGGAACAAAAAAATTCAGGGATACACCCTATTTGGAACCAACCGGAGGTACGGAATCTTGTGCGCATGGATTTCAAAGAACCGATGAAACGATTGGTGCGACACGCGCGAACGGGAAAATTCTTCCGCGGCAATGGCCGCTGGACCACGCGCATCGATCGCGCCCTGGATTTCCCCCACGTCATGCACGTTGTCCACACCTGTTTGCTGCACGGGCTGAGCGATGTGGAACTGGTTTTGGATTTTGGCAACAAACTGCAAACCGTGCCGCTGAAGTGCCGTTAGCCTGGGACCGCCGCCGTCCCGGCGGCGAGTTGCAATCTAACATAGCTAATCTGGCCGGCGGGACGCCGGCGCTCCCAGGCCTCTCAGTCATTCGCTAGCCGTTTTCAACCGCTCCTCCGCCTGCTCATTCGTCAGCTTGTGCCGCGCTCGCAACACCGCCATGCCCACCACCGGCGGATACGCCTGGTCCGCTTTCATCCGCGGCTCTATATATTCGACCACCTCGAATAACAGCCGATTGGCGTCTTCGTAAGCGAGCCCCGTGAGTTTTTGGATGTAACGCGTCGCACGATCGATCAGCTTTAAATTGCTCGCCACCACCCAGATCATGTAATTGCCCATCACGCGCCCGAGTCGGACCATGGTGCAAGTCGACAGCGCGTTCAGCACCATTTTCACCGCCACACGCGCAATGGGATCCAGGCGAAAATCCGCTTTCAACAAACGAAGCTCAACCGAAACTTCTTCCTTGAAAGAATTGTGGAGAGCATCGGCACGCTCCCCATATTTCATTGTGAAATAAATCCACCCAACTCGTGCCCCCGCTTTCTTGGCGGCCGCGATGTGTTGGCAATAAAAATCCGTTTGCACCGATTCGAGCTCGTCGTCCGAAACAATTCCAATCGCACTGTCGCCTTTTCCCAACGGGCGGGCGGGCAACCCATCCAAACCGATTTTGAACCGCATCAATTCCGCACGGCTGATTTTGCGCACGGTTTCGTAAGTGCGCGCAAATTTTTCTTCACCCACCAGATCCCGCACTTCGCCTTCCGTCCATTCAACGCATCTCGGCTCTCGTTTTAATATCTCATTCCACGCCTGGGTTGACTGTTCATTCGGCAGGAAAAGAAACGCCCAGGACTCCGTGGCGGTCTGGTCATCGAATTTCCTGAACGGCGGCGTGCAGTATGTCGGTGACCGCTCGGTCGTGTCCGTCAGCACGTCAATGCCGAACAGATCGGCAAAATAATTGTTTTTGTGCCCGGCGCGATAGACGGATTCTTCCAGCGCCACGAGGGCCGCCAATTGCTTCAGCACTTCGGGAGATTTCAACATCCCGTGCATTTCCACCAACTGCGCAAGAAATTCCTTTGGAATCCAATTCGCATCACAATGCTTAACTCCGAACCCACTGGGCAAATCCCAAATTACCATCTCCAACACCGTCAACATCACACAGAGCTGAATCGTCGTCGCCTGCATGCGCGTGGAACCGGTGATTGCCATCGGCCCGGTCGTGAGATTGATTTTCTCGATGCGCGCATCCTCGATCACCTCGCGACTGCGCTCGACATGCTGGCACAAAATGTCGTCGGGGTTGTTGTAAACGAAATACACCTTCGCGCCAACTTCCACTCCCTTCCACGCCGTACCGATCACAAACGAGGTTTCGCCTCCCTCCGTGATCGCAAACACCACGTCCTTGCTCGAGACTCCCAAATCGCCAATCTGCTTTTTTCCAAACGCAGCAAAATCTTCAAAACCCTCGACTGATTTGATGAGCGCAAAATCCCCGCCCGCCATCACGCTAAACGTGCGGTTTTCGTAATCCGCCTCTTCCCCGTAGGAGACGACGTGAGGAGTCTCTATCTTTTCTGGGGTTGGAGACTCGTCACCTCGTCTACTACGCTGCCAATAATCCCTCCACACTGAATCCAGCAAAATACTCAACCGCCCCGTCGAACCACAGCCGGTGAAGAAAATCCTTCCGCCGTTTTTCAACGCGTGCACCACCGTCTCCTTGATCTGCTCCGCTCGACCCGATTCGGCGAACTCGCGATATTTTGCAATCACGTCGTTATCCACCTGAAACAGCAAATCCAGCGCCTTCGCGATGTCCTCCTTCGCCACCTCGCTGAGATTGGCCGTCACTGGGTGCGACGATTCCGTGACCAGCGCACCCAGCTTGAACTGTCCGCTGATTTTCAAAAATTCTTCCGACCGTTTATTCGATGCTTCGCTCATTCTACCTTTGTAGCGGCGGTCTGTGACCGCCGGATTAATCACGATTCCCCAAAAGCGGAAATGTTTCCACCGTCGTATACCGCGAGCCTGCCGATGAAAGTTCGCTGCGGATTAATTCAACCTTATCCGCCACCCACTCCCCAAAAAATCGTTCTGCCATCGCCTCCGCCAATTTGGACAAGCTCTCCGCCTGCCGCGGTCGAATGCCTTGAATCCGCGCCAGCGTCACGTGCCCGACAAACCCCGCCTGGGACCGCCGGCGTCCCACCGGCCCGGCCATATCTTCAGCAAAGCGTTCTGTCCTCAGTTCAATCTTCTCTTGCAACCGCGACAACTCATCGCGCTCATCCCTCACTCCCACCCACATCACGCGGGGAAATCGCGCATCGGGAAAAAATCCTACCCGCCCCGCGCACAAACGCATCCCGCCGAAAGCCACGCAGGCCTCGCGCAAAGACTCGCTCAACTCTCCCACCCGCCCCGCCGCCACATTGCCCAAAAACTTCAGCGTTAGGTGAAACTGTTCGCGTTTCGTCCATCGCATAAAATTTCCCCGGAATTCTTTGCGCATTTCCTGCTGCACTTTTTCAATTTCCTCTTCCACCGCGTCCGGCAGCGAGATCGCCACAAACAATCGCAGCGCCGCCGCGCCCGAGCCATCCTCCCTCTTCAATCCTCCATCCCGCATACGTTCAAGGCAGCGGCTCGCCACGCGCCGCGTTCAGCAGCCGATACCATTCTTCACGCGACAATTCCACCTCCGCCGCTTTCGTCGCCTCGCGAATGCGCTCGGGATTGATGGAGCCGACGATCGGAATAATTTTGCTCGGATGTTTCATCAGCCATGCAAACGCAATCACCGTCCGGCTCACGCCGTGCGCTTTTGCAATCGTTTCGAGGTCGGCCAAAAATTTATCCGGCTGATAACTCTGCTGCCATTTCAGCAACCGCTTCGCGCCGTCGCCAATCAGTCCGCCAGCGAGCGGGCTCCACGCCATCGGCGTCATTTTATTTGCCAGACATTGATCCAGCGTGCCGTCCGTGAACGTGTCGAGCTTCGCGAGGCTGATCTCGACCTGATGCAAAATCAGCGGCATCGAACATGCGGCTTGCAGCGCCGTAACGAGACCTGGACGAAAATTGCTGACGGCAAAATATCGAACCTTCCCCGCCGCGCGTAATTTTTCGAACGCCCCGGCAATCTCCTGCGGGTCCGCGAGAAAATCCGGCCGGTGCAGCATGTAAACGTCGATGGTCTCAATGCCCATGCGCTTCAGCGATTGTTCGCACGAGCGCAGAATGTGTTCCGCCGAAAAATCCCAGCGATTTGGCGAGTCCGGATGCGGATGACCGCCGTGGCGCACACCAGTTTTGGTCAGGATCACTACGCGCTCGCGCATGCCGGAAATTTCCTTCAGCGCCGCGCCCAGCATTTTTTCCGCTTCACCGCCGCCGTAAATATCCGCGTTATCGAACAGCGTGTAGCCGGCCTCATATGCGGCCTTGACGGCGCGCATACCCGCATTCGGATCTTCCTTATTGCTGGCCAGCCGCCAGCATCCGTAAGCGAGCCGGCTGCCGGTCAACGAACTCTTGCCTAATGGAATCGATTGCACAATGGCGCGAAAGTAAGCGCGCGCGGATTTTTCGCAAAGCGAAAAGCGCATAGTGGCACGGGCGTCTCGCCTGTGCGATCGGCTCTTCAATCGAAACTCACAGGCGAGACGCCCGTGCCACTATTCCCCACACTTGCCTTTCGAAACTTTTGAGGCAAGCTGCCGCCGTTGAAAAAAATTTCGCCCAGCGCATTTATCCGCGGCCGCTTTCCCCTGGCCATTCTCGCCGGATTGGTGCTGGCCATGGCGTTTCCCAAAATCGGCATCGCCGGTTTTGCGTGGATCGCCCCGGCGCTGATCCTCGCCACCGCGCTCGGCAAACGCGGTGGTGAAACATTCCGCATCGGTTACGTCGCGGGATTGGCGCACTACCTCGGCTCGCTGTATTGGCTGCTCAACATTCCCGTGACCGGCTTTCCCATTCTCGGCTGGGTCGCGCTCGCCATGTTTCTCGCGCTTTTCCCGGGAATGTGGGTTTGGCTTTCGGTTCCCTCGACCCTTGACCCTCAACCCTTGACCTGGTTGGAAGCTGCGCGGCAAATCTCCCTCCAAAGCTGGGCGCAACGCATGTCCTGGGCCTTGCGCTCAGCGGTGACGTGGGTCGCGCTCGAAATGATTCTCGCGCGCATTTTCACGGGCTTCCCGTGGAACCTGCTCGGCGAATCGCAATATCGCATCGTGCCGCTGATTCAATTTGCGTCGTTCACCGGCATTTACGGCGTCTCCTTCCTGGTGGTTTGGACCTCCGTCTCCCTGCTCTGCGGCGCCATCGCCGTTTTCGGAAAGCCCGCCCAACGTTCGCCGTGGATGGCCGAAATCATTTTGCCCTTCGGCGCCATTTTCGTCGCGATGTTCTACGGCTTCCATCAACTTGCGCATCCTTCGGTGGACATGCGAGAAGTGAAAGTCGCGCTGGTGCAACCCGGCATTCCGCAAACGATGATTTGGGACGCCGATCAAAATCGCCAACGCTTCCGGGAGTTAATGGGCCTTTCCGAAGACGCCCTCGCGCAACCGGCGGATGTGCTCATCTGGCCCGAAGCCGCGCTGCCCGGAACGCCCTTTGATGATGACGGAAAACTTGGCGCGCCCATCGCCGAGCTGGCCCGGCAGCATAAATCCTGGCTCCTCATTGGCGGCGATGATGTCGACGCGCAGCCGGCGGAGACCAATTATTTCAACGCCAGCTTTCTCATCAACCCGGAAGGCCAGCTCGCCGCGCGTTATCACAAGCGCGGCCTTGTCATTTTCGGTGAATACATTCCGCTGGTGCGCTGGCTGCCGTTCATCAAATGGTTCACGCCCATCACCGGCAGCTACACACCCGGTGATCGCACCGTGCAATTTCAACTGGAGGGCGCAGCAACCTCATCATTGCACTCGATTGGCTCGCGTGAAAAAGTGCAAACCTCCGTGCTGATTTGTTTCGAGGACGTTTTCCCGCACCTCGCGCGCAAAAGCGTGGAGCCCGACACGGATTTTCTCGTAAACATCACCAACGACGGCTGGTTCGGCGAGGGCGCCGCGCAATGGCAACAAGCCGCGGCCGCCACCTTCCGCACGATTGAAAACGGCGTCCCGCTCATTCGCTGCGCCAACACGGGCATCACCTGCTGGATCGATCGCTTCGGCCGCTGGCAGCAAGTATTCACGGATAAAAACGGTACCGTCTACGGCGTGGGTTTCATGCGCGCGACGGTTCCCCTGCCCGACAACCATCCGCAGACGTTTTACAACCAGCACGGCGATTGGTTTGGCTGGGCGTGCTTGGCGCTTGCCACCGTCATTCTCATCAATCAATTCAGTCGCTCGCGAGTGGCCCGCAGAAATGCTACCGCCGCCCCTTCTGCCACTCCCTGAGTTTCGCCTTCGCGTGTTCGATTTGCTCCGGGCTGAACGCAGCCGTTCGCTCCATTTTCTGAATGATTTTGCCCGCGCGATGCATATCCGCGCAATACACCGCGTAGACCTCAGCCAATTTTAACCAATGATCAAAACGGCGCGGGTCTTCCGCGATTGATTTTTCCAGTCGCTCGACGGCTGTTGAAAACTGGCTGGTCTTCAGCAATTCATCCACCGAAAGTTCGGGTGGCTGAACAGCCGCCGGATCGCTTTGAACCGCGACCTGCGCCGGCTGCAATCTCTGCATCACCCAATCGTTGACCGAGCGCCGCGCCAATTCCGCAAATGCCGGATGCAGATACGGCTGTTTCTCGACCGGTTGAAGCAGTGCCAGCGCCTTGTCCGGTCGCGACATATTTAGCGTATACAGCCGCATCAATAACAGCGTCGCCGGCAAATTCGTCGGTGGTGGCGTCATGATTTGTTGGAGACGCGCTTCCGCCTGCTGAAATTCCCCGCGCTCAATGGACTGGCGAACGTCCGCCAACAATGGCGATTTTTCGGCGGAGTCCAACGTTTCCTGATAGAGCCGGTGGAGCGTGGCTTCGAGCGCCAAATGACTTCCTTCGCTCGAATCCTTAAGTTTTTTGCATAGATCCAGCGCCTCATGAATCCGCCCTTGCTTGATGAGCAGTCCCAACCGATCGAGTTGCCGGTCAATGTCCTTCGGGTCAAATTTCCGGTCGTCCTCGGGATCAATCAGCCGGTGAAATATCCGGGCGCCGAGCTCCGCCCCGCAGGACATCCATACGAGCGCAATCCCCGCGAAGAAAAACACGGCCATCCCACCGGCCAACACCGCGAGCATTGCCAGCACACAGGTAATGGCCGTGCGAACGGCGCGGCGAGTGAAATCCGCCCGGTAATCTTCGCCCGTAAGATGCGAATCGTAACCGCTCAGCCGCCATCCCACTGCCGTTACGAGCAGGATGAAAAAGAAATCTCTCATCTTGTTTTGGTAGCCGCGGACATCAGTCCGCGCCGATTAATTCCTTCGCGCCCGCTCAAATAGCGCCGACTGACGTCGGCGACTACGACTTATTTCAACAACGCCTCGGCGTGTTTCCGGGCCGCGTCCGTTTGTCCGCCTAACATGCGGGTCAATTCCGTCACCCGCTCCTTTTTGTTGAGCAGGGAAATTTCCGAAATCGTGCGACCATCCTTCACCTGCTTGCTGACGACGTAATGCGCCGTGCCCGCCGCCGCCACCTGCGGCAAATGCGTGATGCAGAGCACCTGCCGCTTGTCGGCGATCTGCCGCATCTTTTCGCCCACGGCATTGGCGGTTTCGCCGCCGACGTTCGCGTCCACTTCATCGAAGACGAGCACCGGGATTTCGTCCTCCGCGGCCAAAACGGTCTTCAGCGCCAGCATCACGCGCGCGAGTTCGCCGGAGGACGCAATCGCGCGCAACGGCTTGGCGGGCTCGCCGGGATTCGGCGCGAATTGGAATTCGATGGAATCGAGGCCGGACGTGTTGCGTGTTGCGTGTTGCGTAAATTCGCTTTGTGAGATCGCGTCAATGCCAACCTCGAATTTACTCTGCTTGAATCCCAAATCGCCCAATTGCTTGCTCACCGCTTTGCCCAGTTGTGGAATCACTTTTTTGCGTTTGGCCGATAAATCCTTGCCGGTGCGCAACAGATCCGCGTCGAGCTTCGCCAATGCCGCGTTCAGCCGCGCCAGTTCCTCATCGCGCTGCTCCAGACTCTGCAATTTCTGCTTCGCTTCATCGCCGAACGCGATCACTTCCGCCAGCGTCGCTCCGTATTTTCGTTTCAACGATTGCAGCAGGTTCAAGCGCTCCTCCAATTCCTGCAATCGCGCCGGGTTTATGTCGACCTTGTCGATATAGTGCGAAAGCCCGGCCTGCAAATCGCGCAACCCGCTCACCGCCTGCTCGTGCTGCGATAAAATCTCACCCGCGCCGGCATCGATGCGCTGCAATTCCTGCAAGGTGCGGCCGACCACGCCCGCCTGCGTGAGCAACGAGTTTTCATTTTCTGCGAGCAAATCCAACGCGGCCTGGCTGAGTTGCAATAATTTCGCCGCATTGCTGGCGCGTTGATATTCCTCCTCGATGCGCTCGTCCTCGACCGGTTGCAAACGCGCTAAGATGATTTCGTTCACCTGAAATCGCAACAGGTCCAATTGCTGCGCGTACGTTTTTTCATCCACGATCAATGCGGATTTCTGCGCCTCGATCCCGGAACGGCGTCGCACCAATTCCCCAAACGCCTCGCGTTCCGCCTGCAATCCGCCGAACGCGTCCAGAATGGCCAACTGCTTCGACGCGTGCAGGAGCGATTGATGCTCGTGCGGGCCGTGAATATCCACGAGCCACTCACCAATGGTCGCGAGGGCGGCGAGCGTGGTCGGCGAGCCATTGACGAATTGCCGATTCGCGCCCGCGCTGGTGAACACGCGCTTGAGCACCAGTTGATTGTCCTCACACAGCTCCAGGCCGTTTTCTTCGAGAAAGGATTTCAGCTTTGCGCCCAGCCGCGAAACCTCAAACACCGCCTCCACCGAGCAACTGTCGCTGCCGCTGCGAATGAGCGTGCGATCCGCGCGCTCGCCGAGCACCAGGTTCAGCGCGCCGATGATGATGGATTTGCCCGCGCCGGTTTCGCCAGTGATGACGTTGCACCCCGGCTGGAGTTCCAGCGTGAGGTCCGCCACAAGGGCGAGATTTTTGATGCGCAACGTCGTCAGCATTTGGCCGCCACAGATAAGCATAGATGAACTGAGAAGCAAAAAAGAAATTGAGAGAAAAAAGGGTTTACGCGAATCACACGAATTTTCATGAATTGGAACCATTTGAATTCGCGTTAATTCGCGTAATTCGCGTAAAACCAAATTCAATTCGCCGAATTTCGCAATTCTGCTAATTTCAAATCACGCATGGCATTTGAATTTATTTTTCTGGGGACCGGCACCTCGCAGGGCGTGCCTTTGATCGGCAAGGAGTATCCGCCGGAATATCTGGCCAATCCCAAAAACTGGCGCACGCGGCCTTCGATTTACATCGCGACGGACAAAACGAAAATCGTTATCGACACCACGCCGGAATTTCGCCTGCAATGCCTCCGCGAAAAACTCAACTGGCTCGATGCCGTGATCTTCACCCACGCGCACGCCGACCACGTGATGGGGCTGGATGATTGCCGGCGCTTTTGCGATTTGCGCGGCGGCACGGCGCTGCCGATTTACGCCAGCGCCTCCACCATGGACGTCCTCAAGCGCGTTTACATCTACGCCTTTCACGACGGCCCGTGGCCCAGGGGGTATTTCATTCCCGAGCCGCACATCATTGACGGCCCGTTCACGCTGGGCGATTTGGAAATCACCCCACTGCCGCTGCCGCACGGCTCCATGCAGGTCAACGGTTATCTCTTCGCGCAAAACGGAAAAAAAATGCTGGCCTACATGAGCGATTGCAAGGAAGTGCCGATGGACGTCGTGGAAAAAGTCCGCGGCGTGAACGTTTGCGTGCTCGACGCGTTGCGCAAAGCCCCGCATCCGACCCACATGAGCCTCGATGAAGCGCTCACCGCCGCCCGGCGCATCGGCGCGGCGAGGACCTATTTCACCCATCTCACGCACGATTACGACCACGACCTCTCGCAGGCCGAACTGCCTCCGGGCGTGATGCTCGCCTACGACGGGTTGAAGATTGATTGCGAGCATTTGTGAGCACTTGTGAGCCGCGGCACTTCGGGCTAATTTCCCTCCTCATTTCATGCGAACATTTTTGACCATCGCGGCGCTGATCGCCCTCACCGGCGCAATTCACGCGGCTGGCCCGGGCGACGAGGTCGTCGTCGTCTACAACACGCGGGTGCCGGAATCCAAAGGCGTGGCGGAACATTACGCGGAGCGCCGGCAGGTTCCCGCAAACCAGATTTTCGGCTTCGACCTCACCACCAATGAAGTCATCTCCCGGGTGGAATACCGCGACAAGCTCGAGAAACCGCTGGCGAAAGCGCTTGAGGACAAAAAGCTGTGGCACATGGGCTCGGAGATTCTGCACGGCACCAACGGCGCCAAAGACAAAGTCATCTGGAAAGTCGTGCAATCGAAAATCCGCTATGCCGTGCTTTGTTACGGGGTTCCGGTGCGCATCAACTCTGACAGCGAAATCAAAGAAGCCGTAGGCGACACCATGGTCCCGGAATTGCGCAAGAACGGAGCCGCCGTGGACAGCGAACTCGCCCTGCTGCCGCGCGTCGAACAGAAATATCCCCTCACCGGCCCGGTCAAAAACGACTTTTTCACGCTCACCAACGCGGCGTTGTTCCAGCCGACCAACGGCCTGCTGATGATCACGCGGCTGGATGGCCCGAGCGCCGACATTGCGCGCGGCCTCGTGGACAAGGCGATGGAAGCCGAAACCAACGGCCTTTGCGGCAATGCCTATTTTGATTTGCGCAACATCATCGACACGAATTCCGCGTATCGCCTGGGCGACGATTGGATTCTGGGCGCGGGAAAAATTTGCCAGTATTACGGCGGTTACCAAACCATCATGGACACCAACGCGGCGACGTTCCCCGCGGATTTTCCCATGAGCCAGATCGCGTTTTATTGCGGCTGGTATGATGAGCACGCCTCCGGTCCCTTCGCGCAGCCGACTGTCGAGTTCATGCCCGGCGCATTTGCGTATCACCTGCACTCGTTCAGCGCGACGACGATTCGCAGCACGACGCAGCGATGGGTTGGGCCGCTGCTCGCCAAAGGCGCGGCAGCCACGATGGGTTGCGTGGATGAGCCTTACATCGGCGGCACTCCGGATGTATCCATTTTTGCCGGACGATGGATTGCGATGGGATTCACCTATGGCGAAGCCGCCTATGCCTGCCAGCAAGCGCTCTCGTGGCAAACGACCGTCATCGGCGACCCGCTGTATCGGCCCTTCGCCAAATCCTTGCAGCAGTTGGTCGATGAACAGCAGGCAACGCACAGCAAATGGCTCGAATGGTCTTACGAGCGCGCTGTGAATATCGGATTGCTGAACGGCAAAAGGCCCGTCGACATGGCGAACTTTCTCCAGTCGCTTCCGCTCACCACGAATAGCCCCGTGCTATCCGAAAAGCTCGGCGATCTTTATTACGCCATGGGCAAACCCTCCTCCGCCCTGGAAGCCTACGAAAATTGCGTGAAGGAAACACCCTCCCGCCTGCAACGCGTGCGTGTCCGCCAATATCTCGCCAATGTTTTGACCGAGCAAAATAAAACCCAGGAAGCGGTCGACGACCTGAAAGCGTTGCTGCAGGAATTCCCGGATTATCCCGGCAAAGGAAACGTCGAAAAAAGAATTCAGGATCTCTCGGCCAAACTGGGCGACAAAACCGCCAGCGCCGCTCACTGACGCATGCCGATTTTTTACGACACCCACGCGCACCTGGATTATCCCGATTTCGCGCCGGATTTCGACCAGGTCATCCAACGCGCTCAGGCCGCCGGCATCCAGAAAATGATTTCCATCGGCACCGATCTGGACAGCAGCCGGCGCGCGATTGAACTCGCGGAAAAATATTCCTGCCTTTACGCCGTTGTCGGCTGGCACCCTTCCGATGTGCTGCGCGCGCCGGAGGATATTCGCGGAGTCTTGCGCGAATTGGGCCGTCATCCGCGCGTGGTGGCGCTCGGCGAAACCGGGCTGGACTATCATCGCTTGCCCAGCCAGCAACCGGAGTCCACCGCCGCCGATGACGATGCGTACAAACGCAAACAGGCCGCGCTCTTCCGCCAACACCTCGAAGTCGCGGCCGAATTGAAGCTCAATTGCGTCATTCACCAGCGGGACGCGCTCGAAGATACGCTCGCGCAATTGCATCCGTTCGCGGATCGCGTGCGCGGCGTGTTTCATTGCTTCGCCAATGACGCCGCCACCATGCAGTGCATTCTGGCGATGAATTCCATTGTGAGCTTCACTGGCATCGCGACGTTCAAGAACGGCCAGAATGTTCGTGAGACCATCGCCGCCACGCCGCTGGGTCAATTCATGTTGGAAACCGATTGCCCCTACCTCGCGCCCGTGCCCTATCGCGGCAAGCGCTGCGAACCCGCGTATGTGAAGGAGCTTTCTGAAGTCGTGGCGCAGACCAAAGGTTGTTCGCTGGAAGAACTGAGCGCCGCCACCTGCGCCACCGCTGAAGCGTTTTTCCCGAAAATCAAATCGTAGCGTCAACCCTGGGACCGCCGGCGTCTCGCCGGCGAGCGCACGTCACACGCCGGCGAGACGCCAGCGGTCCCAGGCTACAACAACGCATCCGCCAGCACTTCCGCCACGTGACGCGATTTGACCGTCGCCAGATGCGACACCTGGCTCCGGCAACTCGCGCCCGACGTCACAAGCGTGGTCCCGAACGGCTGATGCTTCACCGCATTGATCAACGGCTCGGCGATTTTCACCGACAAATCGTATTTCGATTCCAGCATCCCAAACGACCCCGCCATGCCGCAACAACCGGAATCCAGGATTTCCACCGTGCGCTCCGGCAGCCGTTCCGCCAGCCGCCGCATGACGTCGACCGCGCCGAGCGCCCTGGCATGGCAATGGACGTGCACCACGACTTTTTCCGCGCGCACATTGAATCTCAGCGCCGTCGGCTCACGTTCCAGCAGATCCCCAATGAAATCCTCGAAAAGACAGCAGCGCCGCGAAATCTCCTCCGCATTCGGCAATCCCAACTCGCGATAATCCTCCATGAACATCGAATAACACGACGGTTCCAGAAAAAGAATCGGCGCGGCGTCAACGTCCTGGCTGAGCAAGGCAATATTGTAGCTGCCCAAACGCGCGGCTTCCTCGAGATTGCCCTGGCTGAACGCCGGCCGCCCGCAACACTTCCGCCCCTGCGCGAGCTCCACCTGAAACCCGGCCGCTTCGAGCACCGCCACGGCGGACACCCCAATCTTCGGTTCGTAATAACGCACGAACGTGTCGTCCCACAACACCACACGCCCGCGCGTGGCGGGTTTGACCTCGCGTTTTTCAAACCAGCGATCGAATCGTTTCCACGCGAAATGCGGCAGCTTGCGGCGCGAGGTGATGCCCAAAAATCGTGACGCAAAAAATCGCAGGATGGACGAGTCGAGCGCCTGGTTCGTCAGCAGCGGAAACATGCAGCCGAGCCGCCCGATGCGATCCACCGAGCTGAACAGGCGCTCCGTCCGGCTCAAGCCGCGGCGTTGGATGCGCGCGTGCTGCAGCTCCGCCTTGAGCAGGCTCAGGTTCACGTTGGACGGACATTCGAGCGTGCACGCGCGGCACGAAAGGCAATTGCTCAAGGCCGCGTCCAGCTCGGCGGATTTCAACCCGTCGTTGTTCTCCAACCCGCGCGATTCCAGCGCGGCGCGAATGATATTCGCCCGCCCGCGCGTGGACATGATTTCCTCGCCGGTCGCAATGTAAGTCGGGCACATCGTCGGCGTCTGTTTCAGGCACACGCCGCAGCCGTTGCACTGCTCGAGGTTCCCCAGAAACGATTCGTCCCTGGAGCTGAACGCCAGCACCGGCTCAAACGGCAACGCCGTTTCCGTGCGCGTGCGCAAATCCGAATCCACCTCGAATCTTCCATCGCCAATGATTTTTCCGGGATTGAACAAATGATGCGGGTCGAACGAATCTTTGATCTGCGTCATCAGGCTCATCACGTCGGGCCCCAGTTGCTCCGCCAGGAATTCCGTGCGCGCGATGCCCACGCCGTGTTCGGCGGCAATCGACCCGCGAAATTGTTGCACCAGCGCCGAAACTTCCGCCGCGATGTGCCGGAATTTTTTCACGTCCTCGCGCGAATGCAGGTCGAGCAAGGGCCGCACGTGCAGCAGGCCCGCGCCCGCATGGCCGTAATACGACGCCTCCAGCCCCACCCGCTGCATCACGGATTGCAACGCGTTCACGTAGGCCGGCAATTGCTCCGGCCGCACTGCTGTGTCTTCGATGCCCGTGACGGGCTTCACCCTGCCCTTGCGGCCGGTCAGCAGCGAGAGCGCCGCCTTGCGCAACTCCCAGACCAAATCCGCGCCCGACTGTGTTTGCAGGATTTTTTTGCGATAACCAATCCGCTTGCGGCTCAACTCCAGCAGCTTGTCATGTGCGCCATCAAAAAATTCCACCGCCAGCACCGATTCGCACGGGAACCGGTCCAGTTCCATCAAATCGCGCGCGGCCTGGAACATCGGATGCCCCCGGGTCTGGTCCAACAGGACGTGGTCCATGTGCTCGATCGCGGCAGGCTTGAGTTCGAGCAATTCCACCGTGGCCTGCATCGCTTCCGAAACCGATTTGAAAAACAACAGGCCCAACCCCTTCTCCTTCGGCAATGGCACGATCCTGATATCCGCCGCGACAATCGCGCCCAGCGTGCCTTCACTGCCGCAGAAAAGATTGACCATGTTCCCCGACTGGCGCAGGCAGCGATCCAGCGCGTAACCCGGCCAGCGTTTGACCAAACCTTGCGGAAATTTTTCCTCGATCAACAGCGAGTTGAATTGCACCAGATCTTCCACCAGGTCCCGCTGCAGCGGCAGCGACTCGCGGTCCGCCGAAAGCTTGGCGAATTTTCCACCGGCTAGAACCACATCCAACCCCACCACGTGATCCGCCGTGGTGCCGTAAACCAGCGCATGCGCGCCGCTGGAATTGTTGGCAATCATCCCCCCGATCGTCGCCCGCGAACTCGTGGCCACGTCCGGCCCGAAACAAAATCCGTAGGGATGCAAAAAACGATTCAGTTGATCGAGCACCACGCCGCTGCCGACGCGCACGGTGCGGCTTTGCAGATCGATGTCCGAGATGGATTTGTTGTAACGCGAAAAATCGACCACCAGCCCCTCGCCAATCGCGCCGCCCGCCAGCCCCGTGCCCGCGCCGCGCGGAATGATGGGAATGCTCGCCTGGCTCGCCGCCTGGATGATGGCGCACGCCTGCTTCGTGCTGCGCGGGAACGCCACCGCCAGCGGCTCGACCTGGTAAATCGAAGCGTCGGTGGCATACAATTGCCGGGTAAGGTTGTCCAGGGCGACCTCGCAATTGACCGCCGCGAGCGCCGAGATTTGTTGAGCCGAAGCCATCGCGTCCCCCTCAACCTACGAATGATGCGCCCAATTTACAATTCCGAACGCATTGATTCCGGCAAGTTCCCGATTTTCCCCGTAAATCAAACTCAGGGCGCCACCAGCACGCCCTTGATGATTGCGCTCGCGTTCCCTTGCAGGACCACGTGTTGGTCGCGAATCATTCCATTTCCAACCCCTTCCAGCTTGACGGTATCTTTGATTTGTTCTGTCACTGAATTTTGCGAAGTTTTTCGCACGACAAAAAAAGACACGTCGAATTTCGTATGCGTGCCGTCCCGCGTCGTCAAACCCGTATCGTCGTAAACAATAACCTCCAGTTGACTCACCGTCTCGGCGATATTGCCCGATTCGGATGCTCCTGCTTTTCCCGTTTTGGAAATCAACGTCTGCGTTCCCGCGTGGACCGGTTGCGGGTCACCAGCGATCGCGATAAAAACATTCGTGCCCAGGGCCATAATCGTATTGGTGCCGGTGCCATCGGTGACCCACAGGCGATAAAACACGCCGGTTCGATCCATTACAATTTTAGAGTCGGAAGGGAGACTCACATCAAATGAATTCTCGATCATCGCCAGGAAATCCTCGGTCCGAATGAATGAATTGCTGGTCGTGGATTTCGTCACCGTCGTCACCGTCGTCGCATTCGGCGTGCTGTTCGTTTTCGAAGTTGTCACGCCCTCCAATCCCTGCGCCGTCGACATCAATTTCATCACCAGCGGGCCGCTGTTCAACAGTTGCGTCGTCGTTCCCATTGAAGTCAACACGAGCGCGAAAAAACCGGAAATTAAAAGAGCTGTCTTCATAGATTAGGTTCTGCCTTCGTCGCCAAAGATATAAATGTTTCGCCAGCGAACATCAAGTTCCTCGATGCTCGCTTAGTTTTTTCAATGACGATTTCGCTTCGGATTCACCCGACCTCCTTTTAAACTCAAGGCGCATGAGTGTCGTAAGGAGCGCCACAGTTCCTCTCACCTGGCCTAAAGCCGCGCTCTTCATCGCCGCTGCGGTCGTTTGTTTCCATCTAGCGTATCTCCCCAGTGCTCCTCTGCTGATCGTCGTCTACATCATCTGCCTCACCCAACTTTCCCGGATGGCCACCACCCGCCGGGCCTATTACGCCGGGCTTATCACCGGCGTCCTCTGCGTCGCCCCGCAACTCGTTTGTTTTTGGAAGATTTTCGGCCCTGCTGCCGTCGCCCTTTATTACATCCTCGGCTTTTGGATTGGAATTTTCACCGCCACCACCAGCGCCGCGCTGAGGCGATTTGGCCCGGTTAAAACGGTGATTCTGATTCCCTTCCTCTGGATGGGCCTCGAATATTTCCGCAGCGAATTATATTACCTCAAGTTCTCGTGGTTGAATGTCGGCTACTCCTTCTCCGGCCATTGGCTCGGGCTCCATTTGGTTGGGATGTATGGCCTGGGATTTTTAGCCGCACTATGCGCTGCGCTCTTTTTGCCGGGCCGCAAATTGTCCTACGCAGGAATCGCATTCTTTTTGCTTCTGTTTTTCGCCCAACTGCCGCCAAACAAACCTTATCCTACCCCGTCGGAAATGCGCATCGCCGGTGTTCAAATGGAATTTCCACCGGAAGCAAATATTCCGCGCGCTCTGGATGCATTGCTCGCCGAACACCCTGATGCCGACGTGCTGGTGCTCAGCGAATACACGCTCGACGGACCGGTTCCCAATTCGCTCAAAACCTGGTGCCGCAATCATCAGCGCTATCTCGTCATCGGCGGAAAAGATCCCGCGCCGAAAAATAATTTCTACGACACCGCGTTCGTCGTGGGCACCAATGGCGAAATCGTTTTTCGCCAGGGCAAAAGCGTCCCTATTCAATTTTTTAAAGACGGATTGCCCGCGCCCAAACAGGAACTTTGGGATTCCCCGCGGGGCAAAATCGGTTTTTGTGTTTGCTACGACCTCAGCTACACGCGCGTGATCGACCGATTGGTCAAAATGGGCGCGCAAATGATCATCGTCCCCACGATGGACGTCGTGGATTGGGGCGAGCGCCAGCATCAATTGCACGCGCTCGTCGCGCCGGTGCGCGCCGCGGAATATGGAATTGCCATCTTCCGAGTGGCGAGTTCAGGAATCTCTCAAGCCATCGATTCCCACGCTGTCATCCTCGCCACCGCGCCGTTCGCCGGTGAAGGACGGCATCTTTTCGCGACGCTCGATCTCGTAGACCACGCCTTGCTTCCTGTGGACAGATACCTCGCTCCCGTAGCCGTCGTCATCGCCAGCATCCTTCTCGCCATTCTGTGTTTCACGAAGCCGAAGCAAAGCGCCCCTTCCGTTTCAACTGGAGAACAACCGAAAGAACTGGCTACTGCCGCGCCGAATCAGAAAGATATCTCGACCGCTTCTTGATGCCGGCGAAGAAAGAAGCGAACGATAGCTATGGAAGAACAGCTCCAATTACGCATCGCGGGTGACGCCTCGCAGCCCACGCTCATCTACCTGCCCGGCCTGCACGGCGATTGGACGCTCATCCCCAGTTTTAAGCGCGCGCTCGGCAACCGCGCCCGCTTCGTGGAAGTCACCTACCCGCGCACCCTCACGTGGTCGCTCGAGGATTACGCCGCGAACATAGAGTCCGCGCTCGCCGCGCAAGGCATCACGCGCGGTTGGATACTCGCTGAATCGTTCGGCTCGCAAATCCTCTGGCCGATGGTCGCGCGTGGCAAATTTCAAATCGATGGCGTCATCCTCGCCGGCGGGTTTGTTAAGCACCCGATTCGAGCCTGCGTGCGCTTCGCGGAAAAATGCGGACGCGGCATACCGTTGCGCTGGCTCATTTGGATCATGTTCACCTATGCGAAAATTGCGCGCTACCGGTATCGTCACTCGCCGGAAACCAAAGCGAGCATCCAGGAATTCATTGCGCGGCGATCCGTGGAACTGGATCGCCAGGCAGCGGTGCACCGGCTGCAACTCGTTGCCGGGAGCGATTTTCGCGACATCGCCCAATCCGCAAAAATTCCCCTCTTCGCCATCACTGGAGCAATGGATCCGATCGTGCCGTGGTTTTGGGTGCGCTCCTGGCTGCGCCGAAATAGTCCCTCCCTGCGCGAATACAAGATCAACTGGCGCGCCGACCATAACATCCTCAGCACCGCCGCCAAAACCTCCGCGGATCAGGTCGTGCGATGGATGAATGAATCGTAGGACGGGCATCTGTTCTGTAAAAGCCGTTTTTGGTCGCGAAGCGACGGAGGAAATTAGCCAGCCACGTAGTGGCTGGAAATCCGGGCGCTACATCACGTCCTGAAAGGACGGTGGGAAAAGTGGGTTTTTCCGAAGTCCCTTCAGGACACGGCTCCCCAACCGCCCTACCAGCCACTTTGTGGCTGGCTAATATCCTAAAAGTCGCTTCGCGACCAGAAAAGTTTCTACAAAGCAGGCAGGCATCCTGCGTGTCTCGATAGAAAATTCTCCGTCCTCGTTCCCTGGCGCTCTAAAAAATTTCGCCGCGTAAATCGTATATCGTAAATCCTAAATCGCCTGTATAGTTCCGCAATCTTATGACACGCCAGCAAGTGCTCGACCTTTATTTCATGGACGCGCGCAGCAAATTGATTGACCTCGCCGCGTTTCTCGACCGCGTGGACCGCGCCGACGGCCCGGAAGATTTTCGATTGAAGGCGCTCCGCACCGCTATCCGTGAATTATCTGGCGAAAGCAAAGAAAAAGCCAAATCCGTGCTGCTGGCGTTCAGCGACCCTTCCACCGAACCGATCGCCCTCGCGACCACCAAAGCCGCGGCCGGCGCGTACCCCGGCGCGCCAAACTGAATTCACGTTTCACGCATCACGTTTCACGATGAGATACATCGAACCCCACGCCCACATGGTCAGCCGCGTCACGGATGACTACACGAAAATGACCCTCGCCGGTTGCGCCGCCGTGTGCGAACCCGCGTTCTGGGCCGGCTTCGACCGCAGCTCGGCGGATGGTTTCCACGATTATTTTTGCCAGCTCACCGAGCACGAGCCGAAGCGCGCCGCGAAATTCGGCCTGCCGCATTTTTCCTGGCTCTGCATCAATCCCAAGGAATCCGAAGACGTCAAACTCGCCGAGGACGTCATCGCGCTGATTCCCAAATTTCTCGATCGCCCCAACGTCCTCGGCATCGGCGAAATCGGCTTGAACAAAAACTCACGCAACGAAATGCGCGTGCTCGAAATGCACGTGGACCTCGCCGCGCGACATAATCAATTGATTCTCGTCCACACGCCGCACCTCGAGGACAAACTCAAAGGCACGCGCCTGATTCTCGACGTCATCAAGAATCACAAAAGCATTCATCCCGGCCGCGTCATCATCGATCACGTCGAGGAACACACGGTCAAACTCGTGCTGGATGCGGGCATGTGGGCGGGCGTGACGTTGTATCCGGAATCCAAATGCTCGCCGCCGCGCGCGGTGGACATGCTGGAAGTGTACGGCCACGAACGCGTCTGGATGAACTGCGCCTGCGATTGGGGCGTCAGCGATCCGCTCGCGGTGCCGAAGACGGCGCTCGAAATGAAAAAACGCGGCCACACCGCCGAAGCCATCGACCAAGTCATCTTCCAGAACCCGATGAAATTTCTCGGCCAGTGTCCGAAATTCAAGATCTCCACGCATTGACCTTTTCAGTGCGGCGGAAAGCGCATCGCGACGCCGCTATTCCAGAGTGCTCAAAAGCGGCAGAGGGCTGCCGCACTCCAGGACGCTGGCGCGAGTCATGGGGCTCCGGAGATTCCGCCAGGTTTTGGACTGCGGCAGCCCTCTCCGCTTTTGCGTGTCCACTCATCGCATCTGAAAGCTTGAACTCGCCTGCGCTATCTCCACACTGCGCGCGATGCTGGCCGCCTTTCTAGCGACAATTCTTTTCTCGCTCTCCGCAATCTCCGGGCGGCGGCTCTCGCATTACGTCAGCGGCACCAAAGCCAACCTCGCCCGCCTGCTGGTCGCCTCCCTGGCCCTCGGCGCATTCGCGCACCTGGTCGGGTTCGGCGTGCGCGGCGTGGCGTTTCCCATTTTATTTCTCAGCGGCTGCGTCGGCTTCGGCATCGGCGATCTTTCAATGTTCCAGGCCTACCCGCGCATCGGCGCGCGCCGCACCATCGTGCTCATTCAATGCCTCGCCGCGCCCTTCGGTGCGCTCATCGAATGGCTCTGGCTGCATCACCTGCCCACGCCAGCCCAGGGTTTTTGGGGATTGATCATTCTCGCCGGAGTCGGCATTGCGATCATGCCTTCGAAAACCGAAGCGCAACCCACACATGGAGTCGCGGCGGGAACGCTGTTCGGCATCCTCTCGGGCTTGTGCCAGGGCGGCAGCGCCGTCATCAGCCGCTACGCCTACGAAGTCGCCAAAAACGCGGGCCAACCCTTCCACACCGTGACCGACGGCATCAACGCGGCGTATCAACGCATCCTCGGCGGCATTCTCGTCTCGGCTTTGTTCCTCGCCTATTTGAAAATCGCGCACCAATCCTCGCCCGACGAGAAAAACAATTGGCGCGGCGGCTGGCGCTGGGTGCCCGCGGCGGCCATGGCCGGCCCGGCGTTCGGCGTGAGTTGTTATCAATGGGCCTTGATGACGAAACCGACGTCCATCGTGCTGCCCATCGTCGCCACCACGCCGCTCGCCGTGATGCCGCTGGCGCACTACCTGGAAGGCGACCGCATCACCTGGCGCACGTTGCTCGGCGGCGTGCTCGCCGTCGGCGGAGTCATCGGGCTGTCTTTGGCAAAATAGCCGGGTCAATCGCCCGGCTTCGCTTGTTCGCTGCTTTTTTCCAGCTTCTCAAGCCGTGTTTTCAATTCCTCGATTTCCGCATCCTTGCTTTTCAACCGTTCTTCCAGTTTTTGATTTAATCCCTGGATCGCCGCCAGCGCCACGCCGCCTTCATCCACGGTGCCGATGGTCCGGTCGCTGTTTCCCAAATCAAACGCGGACTTGAAATCCTGCGCCGTTGGGCCGAGATGCCGGATGGTCGTGATTTCGTTGGTGAACCGCCAATGCCGAATCGGCATGGCCATCAGCCTCGCAAGAATTTCCTCCGGCTGAACGGTTGCGAAATCGGTTTTGATGTTTTGATCCGAAGGTTGCCCGCCTTGTGAGATGGTTATCGTCTTCGCCGAGCCATCGGCAAAGATCTGAATTCCCGCCCCGGCCGCGATGGTCACGCCTCCGGTAAATCCGTTCAACCCCGTGACCGCCTGGTCGGGCGAAATGTCCGCGACCGATCCCGCCGCATAGGCGTACAGCGCCTGCGGCGTCGGCGTGACGGGCTGCCGGCCGATCTCTGAAAACCCTCCACCCTGCCCGGCCGGCCTCACCGCGATATCCAACCAGCGATTTCCCCAATCGATGGACCCGGGCTCATACGGCAACGGCAAATTGAACAAGCCGTGCACCACCTGCACCGTCTGCGTGACGACCGGCCCCACCGGCAATCCGTTGCTCAGCGCATCAAAAATCTGGAACGTGAAATCAAACGTCCCATCCACGTTGGTCTTCATGGGAACCGAATTGGTGAAATAATTCGTGTACAGAATGCCCTGAAAAAAAGGAAACGGAATCGGGGTCGGCGCGTATGCCCAGTTCGGCGGTACGTCGGGGACAATCGCGTTGACATTGATCCGCGATTCCTGCGGCAGTCCGCTGGCCGGATCACTGTAGTCGTCGATGACCGTGACAATGCCCGTTTTTGGCGGCGCGTCGGAAAGCATGGCGAAACCGCTGCTCGTTTGCGATGGCTGCAGGCAGCCGGAGCTGAACGTAAACGTGATGTCGCCATGCACAGCCTTGCTCGCGGTCGCAATCGGCACACCCGACCCGCTGAATTGCAGAACATCATACGAACACCCGTGCGGCGTCCCGAAATGGATCAGCAATCGCACACAATGATTCGTCGCCACCGGCAACGCGCTCATATCCACCGAATAGGAGTAACGGGGATGTTGCTGCCCATGAATATTATCGACCACGGTGGAAAATGCGCTGTGCACCACCCCGGTTCCCGTCACCCCGCTCAAGGTGAAGTTGCCGGTCGCGACGGGCGGATTTGGCACCACGAGTGTGTCATCATAACACGGCCCGCCCGGCCCCGGCGGAATGGTGCCGATGGTTAAAAACGTGTCGGCGTGAACCACCAGTGTCAATGACAACGCCACGATAATCGCATTCGTTTTCATAATTTCCCTTCCTTCAATTTGACCGAAGTTACGGTGAATTTGTTTTTGTTAACTGCGACACCAATTGCTTCAGTTCGGCCACGCTCTGCTCGAGTTGCTCGATCCGCGCGTCCTTCTCCTCCAACTTCTGGTTCAATCCCTGAATCGCCGCCAGCGCCACGCCTTCCTCATCCACGAACTCGATGAACTTGTCGCCGTTGCCGAGGCTGAACGCACTGCGAAAATCCTGCGCCATTGGTCCCACGTGCCGCACGCCGGCGGTTTCATTGGTGTAACGCCAGCTCGAAATCGGCAGCGCCGTCACGCGCGCCAGGATATTTTCCGCGCTTACCGGCGCAAAATCGGTTTTGATATTTCGATCGGACGGCACACCGGGCTGCGTGCTGATGGTTAACGCGTTGCCATTCGTTCCGATAATAATCCCGCTGCCGGCCTGCAGATTCACGCCGTCGGTCAATCCGTTCAAGCTCGTCACCGCCTGGCCGGGCGTGAGGTCCGATACCACCCCGGCGCTGTAGGCATAGAGGGCCTGTGGCGTGGGATTGATCGGCTGTGGAGGGGTCAAGGTCGTGAAAGCAACATTGCTGCCGGTCGGTCGGACAGAAATACCCAACCAGTGGGAGGAACCATCCGCCATGCCGATGGCATCAAACGGCAACGGCATATTGAAGGCGCCGCTATTGGCCACCTGCACGGTTTGCGTGAACAACTGGCTGGAGGCCACGCCGTTGCTGGCGGCGAAAAGTTGAAGTGCGACATCAAAATTTCGAAATTGGTTGGTGGGGTTGTAGAAGTTAGTGGGGTAAAGCATCACCCCCTGAAAAAACACGTTCGGAGGCGGAAAAGGCACGTAAGCCCAGTTCGGCGGAATATCCGGAACGATGGCTTGGACGTCAAAACGCGCCTCATTCGTGGGTCCACCGGCCAGATCATAATAATCATCGATGATCGTCACCGAATGAAAATTGGTTTTCCAAGGCGTGGCGCTAACCATGGTGAAATTCACCGACGGTTGCCCGGGCTCCAGACAGCCGCCCGCGAAAATAAAAGTGACGTCGCCATGCGGAGCCTCGGTCGCCGATTGGATTTGCGAGGGATTGCCGCTGACCGCGGGATTTAAACTGAGCGTGTCCGGGCTGCCGCAATTGATCGCGTTGCCAAAATGGACGATCAGCCTGACACAATGATTCGCCGCGGGAGACATCGCGCTCAAATCGATCTTGTAGTCGTATTTATAAAACTTTTCCGGCTGGAAATTGTAGAAGCCGCTCACATCACTTTGGAAAATGCCTGGCGTGCCCACGCCGTTGAGGTTGAAACTGGCGGATATCGCGGGCTGGGGCGCATAAGGCGTGAACAGATCGAAGCAACTGTAATTGGCGCCGATGACGAATGGAGTGTCCGCCCGCGCCGCAGTCGCCAACAGAATCCCTACCAGTATCATGATGAAGCGTTTTCTCATATTTCCTTTCTTGCCTGGAGCGCCGGCGTCCCGCCGGCGAATTGGTTGATGTTCTTAGTGGGTTTTTGTTTTCGCCATTTGAGAAACCAACAGTTTAAGTTCCGTCACGCTCTGCTGCAGTTCCCGGATTTCTGCGTCCTTCTGCTGCAGCTTCTGGTTCAATCCCTGGATCGCGGCCAACGCCACGCCGCCTTCGTCCACCACCGAAATGTGCTTGTCATCCGTTCCGTTCAGCCCGAATGCCGCATGAAAATCCTGCGCCGTCGGGCCCACATGCGCCACGCCGCTCTGGTCCGTCTTGTAATTCCACTCGCTGATGGGCAACGCGGCGACTTTCTGGAGCACATCCTCGGAATTGACGCTTGCGAAATTCTCCTTCGCGTTCCGGTCGCTCGTCAACGCGACCCCTTTGCTGAAAACCGTGCCGTCGTGAACCACCTCGAACGCCGGGTTTCCGCCGCCGTTGAAAGCCTTGATCAGGGAACCCGTTCCGGCGTTGTTCACCACAAACGCCGCGTCGCTGCTGGTCTCAACGATATACTCGCCAACCCCGGTGCTGGCAGTGGAGTTGATTAAAAAAGCTGCGGGGCTCAAATGCGAACTGCCAGAAATATCCATTACCACGCCGCCGGCCGCGCGAATCTTGAATTGATCATTTCGATCCGAAAAATAAGTCACTCCCAGCGAATCCGCCCAGACAAACGAGCCGTCGTTCGTCGCCTTTGCGCTGTTGCCGGCGGCAAAACTGTATTGGCCCGAAGCTGCATTATTGTATCCACCGGGAATGACGGACCAATTCCCGCCCGCAATGTTTTGGGAACCGCCGCCAACCGTCGCATCTGCCTGGCTCGCCAGGTTCCCCAGCCCTCCCGCCACCACCGAACCCGCGCCACTCGCCTGGTTTCCGGCCAACACAGTGCCATTGAAACCACCCCCGCCGACAAAAGAACCGGCGCCGCTCGCAATATTCGCGTAACCACCTCCCAAAAACGCGTAGTTTCCTGAATTGGTATTTAGGTAGCCGCCGCCGATCGTTGAAGCGAACCCCTGGACTGAATTGCTAAACCCTCCCGAAACGGATCCATACGTCGCACCGGATTGGATCGCATTGAATTGACCGCCGCCAATTGCCGAATAGAACGACGAGCTTTCAATGCCGTTAAAAGCGCCCCCCACTATCGCCGAAGCGAATGCGTTGGTTTGAATCGAATTGTTGATTCCGCCGCCAATGAACGCGCGCGGCGAATTAGTATAAATGGCATTCCCCCTGCCTCCCGCAATCGTTGAATAAGCCGAACCGACCTGAACCTGGTTCAAAAAACCGCCGCCAATGGTCGAATACGAGGACGCAAATCCGGGGCCATACGGATTTTGGCCGTCAAACACAGCCGACGACTGGATGTCGTTCCGGGCGCCACCGCCGATCGTTGCGCCGCCTTCATAGCTATCGCCTTCAATCGAATTAAAAATACCACCAGCGATAACGGAATTCATCGTGTTGGTGCCAATAGTGTTCTGGTGTCCACCGCCAATGGTCCCTTCATAGCCATCCGCCAAATTGAAAGCGCCGCTTCCCACAAACGCATGGTAATCAGCCCGATTCTGCAATCCGCCCGCCACGGTCGCATTGTTGCCGTAAGCCAAATTAAAGGCCCCCCCGCCAATGAAGGATGAAATCCCGCTCGCCGTGTTCTGTCCACCGCCCGCCACCGTCGCCTCCGAAACATCAAAATTCGTGCCGCCCGTCGTATTGCCCCAACCACCGCCAATGGTATTGAATTCTCCGAGAACCGTGTTCGTGGCCGGCAAACCGCCGTAAATCACTCCGCCGCCGCCTGCAATCGTCGCGCCCACCACCCCCGGTTTCACCACGTTCACCGGCGACCCCCCAATAATCACCGGCGCGTTGTTCGTGCTGCCATCCGGCACCAAACGCAACGCACGCTGATTATTCACGCGCAGCTCCAGCGGCTGATTGTCCGTCGTTCCCACAAAATTCGCGCCCGGCGCCGTGCCGGCATTTCCCGCCGTGTTCCAGAAATTCGACGCCCGCAAGCCGTTCAGCATCGCGGCATTCACGTTCGTGATGTTGGCGCCATTTCCGCTGAACGTGCCGCTGAAGCTGTTGCCCGTGTTATTGAATGCCACCGCGCTGCCGTAGGCTCCGGCAAGGCCTGCCGAGGCGATCGTTCCGCTGAGATTGCTCGCCGTGTTCGCAAATATTGCGTAGGGCGTCGGCAGCAGCGGTTGCAGCGGATTCAAATTGCTATAACCGCCGCCGCCGTTCGTTCGCACATCCACCTCCAGCCAGTAATTGGAACCGTTGAAAAAGCCGGGGCCGAAATCCAGCGTAGTGAGAATGAGGCCATTGGTGACCGAAACACCGTTGGTCAGCAGTGTGGAGCCGGCCTGCGTATTTCCGTCGGGATCGAGGAACAATTTGAAACGAAAATCATAAATGCCATGCGCCGGATTGCCGCCGTCGTTCAACCGCCCTTGATACGTGAACGCGGTGCCCTGCGCCAGCCCAGCGCAGATGGCAAGTAAAACAAAAATGCCCGAAAGGAGTTTGGTTTTCATGGATATCCTGCCGTTGATTTTTATCTCCGAAGAGATGTGCGCAGAATGGGGGTGTGACGAAGCGCACAGGTTCTGCGGGAATGAGAAGACTCAACCACTTTCAGCCGGAATTTTCAAGGAAAAACCGGCCCGCGATAACGAAAAAGCACTTCGACCGCCGCCCGCAGTCAGGGGCTGCTCCGCATCAACTGTTCATAAATTAATTGATACGGCCCCGGTCCCAGCGCCAGGTCGCCCCGGAACGGCCGGTCCATCGCAAAGATCATGAAAATGACCAGCCCGATGAACATCGCCAGGAGCAGCGCATGAATTCCCTGCACGCGCGCGTCTTCGACCTTGAAAAAAAAAGACGCGCTCAAGCCGATAAATGCGCCGACGATGACCACCAGCCACATCACCCCCGGCAAACCGGTGTTCACCGCGTCCAACCGCTGGCGCCGGGATTGGATGAACACGTTGTAGGCGCGCAGTGTTTCTGCGTGCAGCAGTTTCTGGCCCTCGGTGCCCGGCTCAAAAGCGATTAAAATCTCCTGGAAGCGATTCATGTATTGAACACCAGCAGTCGGTATCTTCCCTTTGGCCATTAACGGAAAAGCCCCGTGGATGATCTGGTCCGTATAGTCGCGAAGTTCGGATTGCAAACGCGTGCGAATCGGGTCGGGATAACCGCTTACGTCGCGGTAAAGCGCGGCAATATCCGTGGCCTCACCGGAGAGGGTCTTTGAGACATCCGAGTAGGTTTGCGAAACGCTCACCGCCATCAACGCCACCGCCAGGCCATAAAACACCATCACTGATTGCAACATGGCGCCCGCGTATTCCGAATCTTCAATGTCCACACGCAGGCGCGGTAGGATGAACCTGCGCACGGTCGCCAGACCAATCACCGTAAACAGGCACAATGTCCCGATGATGACCAGTCCCGCGATTGCCAGCGGCGTGTCGAAGAGCGAGTCAAACATTGGGACGGCGGCTGCCCGCGGCCGCGTGTTCCTTGATGAGATCCATGGCCGCCGCCCAGATGGGCGTCGTGAGCCTGGCTCCTTTCATTTCGTCATAAACCCGGGTGAATTCCCCCGCATCCAACCAGATGCCGCCGCAAATGGGGCATTGGTCAATCTCCACCTGTTTCCGGTCCGAGAACCATTTGCGATCCATCACCTGTTCCGGACAGCGCGGACACATGCGCGGCTCGTTTGGGTTCACGTGGTTGACCGGGACATTCCAGATCGAATGAAGTGTGGTGGCGGCGCGGGCTTCCACGCGCTCGAGTTCCGTGGCATCAAACCAAATGCCGCCGCAACCGCCGTAACAAACATCGAGTGTGATGCCGCCGGCGCTCTTTTCGAGCAGCGGATTCTTGCAAGCTGGGCATTTCATAATCCCTGTCCCTTCGAATATTTCGAGTAGTGAATCCCCTTAACCCCGGAAGTTCAGCCGAGCTATTGCGCTTTGGTGCAATGCGGACGGAATCGGGAGTGTTTCTCAAAAAAATTTCCGAAAAGGTGGGACCAACCTGCGGGTTTGCCACAGGGCAAACGCATCTAAATTCCATTAACACCGCGGCTTTAGAGCAGTTCCACCCATTATGTAGCGCAGGCTTTCCAGCCTGCGGGTTCACGGGACTTTCCAGTCCCGTGTTCGAACTGGCGACTGGAAAGTCCCGTTAACCCGCAGGCTGGAAAGCAGCTCTGTTGACATCCTGCTTGTACTTATGAAGGGAGAGGGTAAAATCGGTGGATGGCTGAAGTGGGACTGGTCAAACTGGCGACTACGGCGTTGAAGATAACCAAGGCGAGCCTGCCGGAACGCCGAAGTCGATTTTCCAAGAAGCAATTTTCTCAACCGCAGCTGCTGGCGCTGCTTTGCCTGATGCGCTTTGAGGATTGGACGTATCGCGAAGCAGAGGTGCGCTTAGCCGAGCACCAGGAACTGCGTCGGGCACTCGAACTAGAGAGCGTACCCGATCACACAACGGTATATCGGTTCCTGCGCCGGTTAAAAGAGGAGGATTTTGACCGGGCGCTGGCCGAGGTGGTCAAACGGTTTCCCCGCTATAAGGGGCGGCGCAGCATGGTGGCGCTGGACTCCACTGGCCTGACGTTTCAGGCGCTGAGCAGTTATTTTCAAGAGCGACGACGGCATCACAGTCAGAAGACCAATAAACCCCTGACCTATTATTGGTTGAAATGGCTGGTAGTGGTGGACGTGGGGCGCCACCTGCTGCTGGCGCAGGCCGCTCATGCCGGGCCAACCAATGACTGCGGCCGTCTGCCCGAACTGATTGATCGGGCCCGTCAGGTGGCTCCGATCGAAGTGGTGTTGGCCGACGCAGAGTTTGATAGTGAACGTAACCACGAGCATGTACGTCGGAGGGTCGGTGCGCAGAGTGTCATTCCTCCCAAACGCGCCCGCCCGGAATGGAAAATCAATGGTTATCGGGCGTTGATGCGCCAGGACTTTCCACGAGAACTCTATCGCCAGCGCGTACAGGCCGAGACCACCTTTTCAGCCGTCAAACGCAAGCTTTCCGCACGCGCTCCCGGGCGCTTGCTCATTACCCAACGCTTCCAAGCTCTCCTGCTCGGACTCACCTTCAACCTCTACCGCCTTTAGCGGCTCCTTCACCTATAGGATGTCAACAGAGCTACAAGAATGTCTGCGCTACATATAAAATGGAAACACTCTAGCCCGGTGTAACTACGAAGGGAGAAAGCTTTTTCGAAGGCAAGTGATGTTCCTGTTCCCTTCCGGAAGCCGCGCAGCGGCGAAAGAAAATAGCCCACCGATTTATCGGTGGGTAACCATCAACCACCACAATAAACCCTACCTTTGCAGGATTTTTTCCGCCGCCTGGCGCACGGCATCCACCAGTTCCTTCGGCTTCAACACCTTCGCGTCGCCGCCCCAGCTCAGCACCCAGCGCTCGATTTCCAGCAGGCTCGACAGTTTCAATCGCAACTCCGCCCCGCCGCCCTTCAACGCGCGCAACTGCTGCGACTCATGCCATTTCTTCTCGCCAATCAAATCCGCCACCCGCGCGTTGAATTGAATCACCACGTCGTATTCGCCTTCCCCCGAATGCACGCCAAAACTGTCGCGCAGCCGTTTCTCGAGGGAAAATTTCTCCGGCCGCTCGAACGTCTTGCCCGTCGGCTTCACGGATTGAATCCGCACCGGCACGAACGTGCGAATGTCCTTCCGTCCATGGTCGTACGCGAAGAGATACCACTCGCCGTTGATGTTCGCGAGGTGATACGGGTCCACGACGCGCGTCTCTGTCTCGCGCTTGCCCGCCTTGCGATAACTCATCTCGATCTGCCGACGATGCGCCGTCGCCTTGGCGAGCGCATCGAAAATTTCCAGGTTCAATATCGGCTCGGCGCGCGTGCGGAAGGAAATCGTCTGCTCGATGTCCGCGAGATTCAGCGAAAACGTGTCGGGCAGCGATTGCTCCATTTTCTTGATCGCGCTCAGCAGCGGTTTCTCGAAGCTCGTGCCGCGATATTGTTGCAGCGCCTTTTCCGCCACCAGCAACGCAAAAATTTCGCCCTCGGTGATTTGCACCGTCGGAAACGCGTTCACCTCCTCCGTGTAAAAATAACCAAAGCGCGAGCCGTCATACTCGATCGGCAGCTCCAGCCGGTCGCGCATGAACTCAATGTCGCGATGGATGGATTTGGTGCTGACCTCGAGCTCGCGCGCGAGCTTAGAGGCGTTGGGAAATTTGCCGGATTGAATCGCCTGGTGAATCCGCAGCATCCGCTCCAGCGGCGGGCGCGAATGCGGCAGTCCCTCAGCTCCCTCGCGCGGGGCTTTCAAGAGAACCGACGTGGAGGATTGAGTCGTCAACAATTACCGATCCGTTCAATGTGCTCGACATTTGCGCGCGCAGGATAACCACACGCTGAAATCCGCATCCGGCCAAAATTCCCTTCCAATCGGTGACAAGTTTTTTCAGGTCATCCCCATTGTAAGTCCAGCCCACGACGACCGCCGCCGTGCCGCGCCGCACATTCATGCGATCGAACACGTTCTTTAAAGTTTCCCGGTGTACCTGCTGGAGATAACCGCTTTCCGTGTACTGCGGACGGACGAGGAAAGTATAGTCCCAACTCGAGAACTGCAATACCGCATTCACAGAACCCTCATCATTAAATCGGGGACCCGCGTTCGCTTCGGTACCGTATAACGTGAGTTCCATCCTTTGCGATTGCGACGAGGCACAACTGGAGATTGATAAAACGAAAGCCAGACTCAAGACCGCTTTCCCAACGACAAACAACTTCTTCATACAACTTTTACAACGTTTACGACTTTTACAACTTGCTGCCTGGGTTAATCCAACCCATGCCCTTCCCTTAGCGTTTGCCGTGCCGTAAATCGTGGTTATAAAGAATTTCTAACCGGGAATTTCCCTCGCACTTCGGTCAAAACCCCTCTGAATCCAATAAAAAACGGGCCGCCCCGTTTCCGGAGCGTCCCGTTCTTGGAATTGTGTGGTGAAAATTGCTACGCGCTGGTGGCACGGGCGTCTCGCCCATGCCAACTCCAGCACGGGCAGGATGCCCGTGCCTCTACACCTGGCTCACGAACCTTTATCGAGCTTCGACAGCAATTCGTCGTTCGTCTTGTGCTTCTTCAGCGCCGCGGTCAGCGTCTCCATCGCTTCGATCGGATTCAAATCCACCATCGTGCGGCGCAGCTTGCGGATCGCTTCAATCTGTTTCGGCGGGAACAATTTTTCCTCTTTGCGCGTGCCGCTCTTCGGAATATCGATCGCGGGGAACAACCGGCGATCCGACAATTTCCGGTCGAGGATCAATTCCATGTTACCCGTGCCCTTGAATTCCTGGAAAATGAGTTCATCCATGCGCGAACCCGTGTCCACCAGCGCCGTCGCCAGGATCGTGAGCGAGCCGCCGTCTTCGATTTTGCGCGCGGACGCGAACATCTTGCGCGGAATTTCCAGCGCGCGCGCGTCCACACCGCCGGTCATCGTGCGGCCGCTGCCGCCGTGCACGCTGTTGTAAGCGCGCGCCACGCGGGTCAGCGAATCCAGCAACACAAACACATCGCGGCCGGATTCCACCATGCGGCGGCAGCGCTCAATCATGAAGCGCGAAAGCCGCACGTGCGTTTCCAAATCCTGGTCGTTCGATGACGCCACCACTTCAGCCTTCACCGAGCGTTGAAAATCCGTGACTTCCTCCGGGCGCTCGTCGATCAGCAGCACCATTACATGCACCTCCGGATGGTTGGTCGTGATCGCATTGGCGATCTGCTTGAGAATGGTCGTCTTGCCCGTGCGCGGCGGCGCCACGATCAATCCGCGCGTGCCTTTGCCGATGGGCGTGACCATGTCGATGACTCGCGTCTCGATCAGGTCCGGCGCCGTTTCCAGGCGGAATTTCTCGATGGGATCGATGCTGGTCAGGTTCTCAAATCGCACCGCCTTGGTGTAATCCTCGAACTTCATCCCGTTGACTTCTTCCACCGCCTTCAGTTGCGGGCTCGTGCCGCGATGCGGCGGCTGAGTGGGGCCATGCACCAGGCTGCCTTCACGGAGGAAATTGCGTTTGATCGTGTCGGGCGTGACGAAAATATCCGTCGGTTTCGGGTGGAAATGGTTTTGGGCTGTGCGTAGGAAACCGAAACCTTTTTCTGAGATTTCAAGATATCCGGCACCGGAATCCTGTCCGTTTTTTTCTGTGTTGTCTTTGCTCATACTGCTTTAGTTAGTCGCCGAAGATTTCGAGAATACCCGAAACTTTGAACTTTGAATTTTGGGGAAGATGCTGCGTGAGCTTATTTTAAGGAATTTTCCCTCACCCCACGCCGCTATCGGACCTTCGACACCCTTCTACTTACAGCAAAACCCCAAAAGCGCAACAAGATTTTTCAGGTTTTTCGCCGGCGAACTTTAGCGCTTCGAATGCGGCTTGCCCCCACTGCATTCCCGCCGTAAGGTGACCGCCGCGTTCAAATGCCCTTCGTGATGCGACTTTTCGCCCGACCACAATCCTGGCTCGCACTGGCCCTGACCGGTCTGGCATTGACGCTATTTGCCCTCAATTGCCACGCCGCCGCGGACGAACTCAGCAGCGCCAATCTTTACGGCACCAACTTCACCATTTCCGTTCCCAACGTCGAAGCCGGCGACTACACCGCCATCCTCGGGTTCACGGAAACCGAAGCCACCGCCGCGGGCCAGCGGCTCTTCGATGTCGAATACGCCGGGCATTTGGTCGCGAGCAATCTCGACGTCTTTTCCGCCGCCGGCGGCACCGGCAAACCCTACTTCCTCACCGTCCCGGTAAAACACGCCGCCGATCTCGAAGGCGGCCCGCTCGCCTTCAAGTTCATCGCGCAAAAAGACCAGGCCATTTTCAATTCGCTTGAACTGAAAAATTCCTCCGGCGCCCGGGTTTTTCTGATCAAGGCCACCGATGTGATGAACCCGCAGGATCGTGAGGCCAATAAAATCCCAGAAGTCCCCGGCCCGATTCTGTGGAAAGATCCCGCGCAACCCACCGATGTCCGCGTGCGCGATCTCGTTTCGCGCTTGTCGCTCGCCGAAAAAGTCGCGCAACTACGCAACGGCGCGCCGCCCATTTCGCGCCTCGGAATTCCCGCCTACGATTACTGGAGCGAATGTCTCCATGGCGTCGGCCGCGCGGGCGTCGCCACCGTTTTCCCCCAGGCCATCGGCATGGCCGCCACGTGGGACGCGCCGTTGGTTCACGAAGTCGCCGACACCATCGCCACCGAAGCGCGCGCCAAGCACAACGCCTACGCCCAACTCCACGGCGGCGACAGCGTCCGTTACGTCGGCCTCACCTTTTGGACGCCGAACATCAACCTCTTTCGCGACCCGCGCTGGGGCCGCGGCCAGGAAACCTACGGCGAAGATCCCTTTCTCACCTCGCAAATGGCCGTCGCTTTCATCCGCGGCTTGCAAGGCGAAGCTTTGCCTGGGACCGCCTCGCCGGCAACGGCTCCGAAATATCTCAAAGCCATGGCCTGCGCCAAACACTTCGCCGTCCACAGCGGCCCCGAATCCATCCGCCAAAGTTTCAACGCCCAGGTCTCCGAGCGCGACCTGTTCGATTCCTACCTCCCGCAATTCGAAGCCGCCGTCCGCGAAGGCCACGTCGGCGCCGTCATGGGCGCTTACAACGAGATCAACGGCGAACCGGCCTGCTCGAATCCCTTTTTGCTGACCGATCTTTTGCGTAAGCAATGGGGTTTCGATGGCCACGTCGTTTCTGATTGCGGCGCCATCGGAAATATTTTCGAGAATTACAAAATCGTTCCCTCGCCCGAAGCCGCTGCCGCGCGCTCTCTCAAAGCCGGTTGCGATCTCTGCTGCGGCACGAATTACAACAGCCTCTTCAGCGCCGCCATGAACGGCCTCGTGGACCCGCATCAAATCGACACCGCCGTCCAACGCGTCCTGGCCGCGCGCTTTCGCCTCGGGTTATTCGATCCGCCCGCGTCCGTGCCTTACTCGCAAATTCCCGCCTCGGAAAACGACAGCCCCGCCCACGCGCAACTCGCCCTGCGAACCGCCTGCGAATCCATTGTGCTCCTGAAAAACGACGGCGTGCTGCCGCTCTACCGCCACAAACTCAAACGCATCGCCGTCATCGGCACCAACGCCGTCTCCGTTTCCATGCTGCTCGGCGATTACAACGGCACGCCTTCGCAGCCCGTCACGATTTTGGATGGCATCAAAAGCGCCGCCGGCAATGGAATTGAAGTTCAATTCGACCCCGGCTGCCCGCTGGCGCTCGCTAGTGGCACGGGCGTCTCGCCCGTGCGAACGAATGCCCCCGCTGCATCAACAGCCCTCGAACTCGCCAGAACCGCCGACCTCATCATCTACGTCGGCGGCCTCAGCCCCGACCTCGAAGGCGAAGAAATGACCGTCGATGCCGACGGCTTTTTCGGCGGCGACCGCACGCGCATCGAACTACCCACGCCGCAAACAGATTTATTGAGAGCCCTGCACGCCACCGGCAAGCCCGTCGTCTTCGTCAATTGCAGTGGCAGCGCCGTCGCCATGCCGTGGGAGACCAAAAATCTCCCCGCCATTTTGCAAGCCTGGTATCCCGGCCAGGCCGGCGGACGCGCCGTCGCGGAAATTCTGTTCGGCGACGCCAACCCCGCCGGCCGCCTGCCCGTCACCGTTTATGCTTCCACGGAGGACTTGCCGGCGTTTGAAGATTACTCGATGACCAACCGCACCTATCGTTACTTCAGCGCCACGCCCGAATTCGCCTTCGGCCACGGCCTCAGCTACACGCACTTCAACTACGCAGAACCGAAACTCGAAGCCACAAGAATTTCCGCTAACGGAAAATTGAACCTTTCGTTCACCGTTAAAAACACCGGCTCGCGCGACGGCGATGAAGTGGCGCAAATCTATTTCCACCGCAAAAATTCCGCACCCGCCGACGCAAAAGAATCCCTCTGCGCCTTCGCCCGCGTGCACCTCGCAAAACAAGGAACCGCCATCGTCTCATTGCAAATCCCCGCCGAACGCTTCCGCCACTGGAGCACTGTTGAAAAGCGATACGTTGTCGAACCCGGCATTTATGAATTGCTCATCGGCAGCGCCTCCGACGACATCCGCGCGCGCGTGCCGGTGGAAATAACAGTCGCCGATTAGATGGATCAGTCGCGAAGCGACGCCGGAAATTAGCCAGCCACAAAGTGGCTGGTCAGCCACCGGCAACGAGTTTTGTCCTGAAAGGACAACGGAAAAGCCGCGTTTTCCAGCGTCCTTTCAGGACGCGGTGTGCCGTTCGAATTTCCAGCCACTTTGTGGCTGGCTAATTTCCATCGTCGCTTCGCGACAACAAAATATTTCCCCACCATACTCCCTCGAATATCCTGAACGCGGAAACTATGATCGAACACATCGTTCTATTTCGTTGGACCGACGCCGCGAGCGAGGAAGCCAAAACAAACGTCATGACCGAACTCCGCCAACTCAAAGGCAAAATCCCCGGCATCGTGGATTTAACCTGCGGCACAAATTTCTCCGACCGCGCCAAAGGCTACACACACGGACTCGTGGTGCGCTTCACCGACCGCGCCGCCCTGCAAGTCTACGGCCCGCACCCCGAACACCAGCGCATCGTGCAGAACCTGATCAAACCCATCGCCGCCGATATCCTCGCCCTCGATTACGAAATCTGAGGCCACCCGAAATAAAAAATCGCCCTCTCCTTTTTGAGAGAGGGCGATTGAATTGATTCAATTATTCGACTTTATCAGCCCCCGACTTCCGCGCGCGCTTCCGCCGCCAGTGGCGTGCTGAGATAACGTTCGCCGGTCGAAGGAGCAATCGTCACAATAATCTTGCCCTTGTTCTCCGGACGCTTGGCCACTTCAATCGCCGCGACCACATTCGCGCCCGAGGAAATGCCGCACAAAATTCCTTCTTCCTTCGCCAGCCGCCGCGCCATCGCGAAGGCATCGTCGTTCGAGACCTGGATGGACTCGGCGATCTGCGCATTTCCGCTCGCGTCTTTCAGGTGAAGATTCTTGGGAATGAATCCCGCGCCGAGGCCCTGGATTTTGTGAGGACCGGGTTTCAACGGCTGTCCCGCCAGCGTCTGAGCAATCACCGGCGAATCCTTCGGGTCCACCGCGATGGCAATGAATGAAGCTTTGCGCGGCTTGATCACTTCCACGCAACCGGTGATCGTTCCGCCTGTGCCGACACCCGCAACGAGAATGTCCACTTTGCCGTCCGTGTCGGCCCAGATTTCTTCGGCCGTGGTCTTGCGATGGATTTCAACGTTGGCCGGATTTTCAAATTGCTGCGGGATCCAGGAATTCGGCGTTTCCTTCGCCAACTGTTCGGCCTTGGAAATCGCGCCCTTCATGCCTTCCGTGCCGGGCGTCAACACGAGTTTCGCGCCGAGCATCGCCAGCAACGTGCGCCGCTCCAGCGACATCGTCTCGGGCATCGTCAGGATGAGCTTGTAACCCTTCGCCGCCGCGACGAACGCCAGCGCGATGCCGGTGTTGCCGCTGGTGGGCTCGATAATGATGGTGTCCTTTTTGAGCACACCGCGCTTTTCCGCGTCCTCGATCATCGCCATGCCGATACGGTCTTTCACGCTGCTCAGCGGATTGAAAAATTCGCACTTCAACAAGATGGTGGCGTTCAGGCCAGCCGTGACTTTGTTGAGTTTAACGAGAGGAGTTCTTCCAACAGTTTCAACGATGTTATTATAGATTCGTCCCATAAAAAATCAGAGTTTGATTGGTAACGGTTTTGGCAACAGTCCGCTGAATTTGAGTCTGAAAGCACAATCAGGCAAGTTTTTATTCTGCGACGAAAAGCTCCCTTTTCCTCGACGCCGCACCGATTTCAAGCCGGCTGATCACTCGAACATTTTGTGAAACGCCCGCCACAATAAGCCACAGCCTTGCATCGCTCCGCATCACATTAGTTATTCAGAAACCGGGACAACCGCCTCAATGCTCCAGGAAGCGGATTTCTCCGGTCGAAAGGTCATACATCCCGCCGACTACTCCAATTTCACCGCGATCCAGCATCTCGCGCAGGATCGGGCTGCGCTCGCGGATCTGGCGCATGACCAAACGGACATTCGCCTCCGCCACCCGGTCAACAAAATCGTAATTCTTTGAAGTGCGCGGCGTCACCTCCGCCGGCACCGCATCCACGGCCGGTTTGATTTTGGCCAGCAGCCCGGTGAGGCTTCCGAGTTCCACCTCGTCAATCGCGCCCTTGATGGCGCCGCAATTGGAATGGCCGATCACCGCAATCAATTTCGCGCCGGAAACCTTGCAGCCAAATTCCATGCTGCCGACAATGTCATCGTTCAACACGTTGCCGGCCACGCGCGCGCTGAAAATATCGCCGATGCCCTGGTCGAGCACCATTTCGATGGGCTGGCGCGAGTCGAGACAGCTCAACACCACCGCATAAGGATACTGCCCGTGACTGGCCGCTTGCACATCCGCCGTCATGTCCCGATGCCGCGGCTGGCCCGAAACGAATCGTGCATTGCCGGCCTTTAATTCCGCCAGCGCCGCTTCCGGTGACATGGTGGCCTGTATCTCCTTCGTTGGCGGAGCAGCCGGCAGCTCCGCTGAACCGCGGGGAGATTGGCAGCCCGCCGCCAGCAAAGCCGTCGCGGTTAACAGCAATCCCATCACCGATTTGATTTTATTTCGTCTCATATCCGGCCTTTCTATTTTGGTTGCTTTGCCCGCCGATGGGCGCATCAATCGGCCAGCGCATTCTTGTTGCGGAAAAATAATTTTCCCAGTTTGCCTTCGCCGAAAATATTTTCCAATTCCTTGAATCCAAAATACGGAATAAACACCACAAAAAGCATCAGGCACCGGGCCAGAAATTCGTATTTTCCTTCATGCTGAACTTCGATCAGCCATCCTCCCCACCCTCGCCCCTTCAACAATCCCCTGACCGTGCCTTCCGCGATGGCAAAGATCCCCACGAAAAAAGAGAACACGACCGCCTTGTATAACGTCGGTAAAATCAGCGGCCGATCCCGGAACATTTTCCGGCTCAACCCCAGCATGTCACCCAGCATGATCACCTTCGCCAACACCAGCGCCTCCACGATCGCCGTGCCATACTCCAAATACTTGATTTCGTAATGCGCCAGGATCAGCCGCCGATACCAGGCAAACAGTCCAAAAACGATCGCGAGATAAAACACGTTTATCCAATACCGGATGAACTCGCGTTTGGCCTTTTGTTTCCAATTCGTTTTTTGATGCACCTCGTCCATGTTCAGCAAACCTCTGCCGCAAACTCACACCGCCCCGGCAACCGTCAACTTCACCTTTGGCACTATAGCGTTTGCCACCGCGCTCACGGATGCCGCACCCGGAGGAATCGATCACCTCACCACCAAACGACCCTCACTTCTAATCGCACCCCACAAACCGCTCCTCCTTGCAAACCCCCGCGTTCGTCTTAAATTTGAACGCTCCATGAAGCTCACCAACGACAGCTATCTGATTTTGATGGGAACCAAAAATTTCACCGAGCGCTACTATCGCGATAAAAACGGCTGGTTAAAAATCAGCTCGCGCGGCCGTGAGTTCCGCATGACCGCCGAGCAAGTCCTCAATCACCTCCTCCCTGCCGTCGCCGGAGTAAAGCCCAACCTGTTCGTCAGAGTGGAACATCGCGAGCTGGCAAAATCCGCGCGCTCGCGCCAGCCGCGCTCGCGCACAAAAAAAGCCGGAACGCCGCGCTCCTCGAACCGTCGCAAGCCGGCAGCGAAAACATAAACGCCAATTCTTCTTGCCCGCGCTTCGGGCAGGTTTTAGCTTCCGGAAAACCCGTCACCAACAGGATTCTGAAACCATTTCGGCCACTCATGAAAACTCACGCTTTTTTGGGCCTCGTCCTCCTCGCGCCGCTCGCGATGCTCCACGCGCAAAACAGCGCGCCCCAGGCACTCTCCATCGTCGACGCCATCCCGCCCGCGCGCGACATCCCCTGGCCCGGCGTCATCACGCTTTCCGTGGATGCTTCCGATAACACGCGCGGCATTTTCCAAGTCACCGAAACCATTCCCATTTCCACACCCGGCCCGCTCACGCTGCTTTATCCCAAATGGCTTCCTGGCGAGCATTCCAATAACGGACCCATTTCCCGCCTCGCCGGCCTCGAAGTGAAAGCCGGCGGCAAAACCTTGCCTTGGCGCCGCGATCCGGTGGATGTCAACGCCTTCCACGTCGACGTCCCGCAAGCGGCTTCCCAAATCGAAGCCGATTTCCAATATCTCGCGCCGACCGATGCCAGTCAGGGCCGCATGGAAACCACTGCCGCGATGCTGAATCTGGAATGGAACTGCGTCGTGCTCTATCCGGCAGGTTATTATGTCCGCCAAATCAACGTGGATCCCTCGGTCAAACTTCCGCCCGATTGGAAGGTGGCCTCGGCGCTGGACGTGGCCGCGCAGGACGGAGCCACCGTTCATTTCAAACCCGTCGGTCTGGATATCCTCGTGGACAGCCCGATCTTTGCCGGCGTCAATCGGCGCGTGGAAACCCTGTCTCCCGACGTTCGCCTCAACATCTTCGCGGACGAACCGGAACAACTCGTTGCGACTGACGAACAAATTCAATTGCATCGCAATTTGGTGACGCAAGCCGTCAAACTCTTCGGCGCACAACACTACAACCATTACGATTTTCTCCTCGAGATCAGCGAGCGCGAAGGCGGCATCGGGTTGGAACACCATCGCAGCTCCGAGAACGGCGTCCGCGAAGGATATTTTACCAAATGGGAAGACAATGTTTCCGCGCGGGGTCTTTTGCCGCACGAATATACCCACAGTTGGAACGGCAAATTCCGCCGCCCCGCCGACCTGTGGACGCCCGATTACCGCACGCCCATGCAAGACAGCCTGCTCTGGGTTTATGAAGGACAAACGCAATTCTGGGGCATCATCCTCGCGGCCCGCTCGGGACTGATGACAAAAGAACAGGCGCTGGACACATTAGCCGCTCTCGCCGCCCGCCTGGACACGATGGCCGGCCGCAAATGGCGCCCGCTTTCTGACACCACCGATGACCCGATCATCGCCCAACGACGGCCAAAAGGCTGGACCAGTTGGCAGCGCCAGGAGGATTATTATAACGAAGGCGCGCTCATCTGGCTCGACGCCGACAGCCTCATCCGCCAACTCTCCGGCGGCGCCCGCTCGATGGACGATTTCGCCCGCGCGTTTTTCGGCGTGCACGACCGCGACTGGGGCGAAATGATTTATACCTTCGATGACATCGTCAAAACCCTCAATCAAGTTCAGCCGAACGATTGGGCCGCATTTCTCCATGCCCGGCTCGACAACATCAACGAGCACGCGCCCCTCGATGGCTTCACCCGCGGCGGTTATCAACTCATTTACACCAACACGCCCACGGAAACCTTCAAATCCGCCGAGAAAGCACGCAAATCAACGGACCTGAGTTATTCCGTCGGTTTTGTGCTCGACAAAGATTCGGCCATTACCGAAGTGGGCTGGGACACGCCGGCGTTTAACGCTGGATTGACGGTGGGAACGAAATTGATCGCCCTCAACGATCGCTCCATTGAAACCGACCAACTCAAAGCAGCCATCAAAGCCAAAAAATCGCCTTTGAAATTGTTGGTAAAATCCGGCGATCTTTACCGCACTGTCGAAATCAACTACAACGGCGGACTCCGTTATCCCGCGCTCGAGAAAACCAATTCCGGCCCCAGCAGCCTGGATGCGTTGCTGACACCCAGGCCTTGAAGCAATTCTCAAAACCAAAATAAATCTCCGGACGCATTGGGTTCTTTGGGGCTCTAGCTGTCCGGAAATTCGCTTCGTTCATCCCGAAGGGATGCCTGATAATAGCCCGGCGATTCTCAGATGTTCCTTCAGAACAAAAACCAGTGTCGCTTCGCGACCAACGGAACATTCGATGTTCGATGTTCCCACGTAGAAACGAAAAGTCCCCGCCCAACCTTGCGGTCAGACAGGGACAAATCGGGGGATGGGAGTTCGCCATGCTCTCTTTCCCGCGCTGGCTATTAGGCGCGCCCTTTTTGGAGGCTGCCAGCTTCCCGACGCTATTCTCCACGGCAAGCGGAGTCTTCGGCCTCGTAGCAGGGCCGTCCAGCGTCTTGCGAGCGCTGAATTTCGAGTGAGGCTTTTCAGCTTGCTTGGGCTGGTGGTTGCGCCACCGGCCTACAAACCAGGTCCAGACACGTCTGTGAATTCTTTTCCGCGTCTGTACCTCTTAGCGCCGGGTCAGCTTCCGATTTTGTCGGAACGTTCGCCCGGTGCCACGGGTCTCGCCTCTTCACTCTCAGGTTGCTTTTCGTTCTCAGGCCAGCGGTGCGTTTTTCACATCGCTGACATTTTGAAAGGTTTTCACGGGTCTTGCCTTTGACCGCGGTTCCTTCCCGGTTCGAATGCTCACTTTGTCTCGCCTTTCGGCTTCTTTCCTTTGGCTGACCCCGCGCTTTTATTCGCGGAACCGCCAGAGTCATCCGTCCGTGCTGATGCACAGTAGCAACCGTTTACCCTCTGGGTAACTGCGATTCATCCAGGCTCGAAACCTGCCTGAACTACTTGACCCGGCTTGGAACGGTTTCTCATCGCTCCTGGCCGCCAAGTTCCTTTTTTCGCGTTACTGACACGCGCGAACGTGTCATAGGAACTGGTGAATTCTGCCTCCGCCATCGAACCTTGCGATTCGCCTTAAAGAGGGGCCCAGCCAACCAGCCTGGCTCTGCCTTTCCCCAGTTACCTGGGATTATCCTTGAAACTTTCGGCTTCGATCTGTTGACCGCCGCCGGCCGTCTCAGTTCTTTCAATGAACTGCGAACATAATATCTAAAAACTCATTTTCGACAACGAATTGATATGCACAGCTTATTCACCAAAAAAGCGCCATGCATGGCGTAGAGACAACTCATTTTGCGCAATCAAACAAAGGAGATTGCTCTTCTGCGTTCCAGGTTTATTCACATCATCCGGTCTCGAAAAAACGTCTTCTGTGAACAAGTCATCAAATAGATTTTTGCAAATTCCTTCTTCCCGACTTGCAGAAACGAAACAAAAAATTGGCAGCCACCGGCAATGGGTCCTGTTTTGAAGGAGCGCGGACTTCAGGCCGCAGCAGCGCGACACTTTCGAATGCGTCGAATTGGTCCATGTCCATTGATTTTATCCGCCATCTGCCCGCTTGACTTTTTCTTCCTTCCTTTTCACCTTGCGGCAAATGGAGATACGTTTCCTGAAAAAACTTCGTTCCACCGGCCGGTTCTTTTCGTTGCTGATTTTGGTTGGTTTCACCCCCGCCGCACGCGCCGGCACTCTGGTAAGTTGGGGATCTCAAATGATTCCAAAATTCCCTCCCGGCACGCGTTTCCAGGCCATTGCCGCCAGTGATAACAGCCTCGCCATTTCCACCAAGGGATGGGTTTACAATTGGGGAGACAACGGAGGCAACGAATGCCAAATGCCCGAGGGCCTGACCAATGCCTTGGCGGTGGCTGGCGGAGACTCGTTCAGTCTGGCGCTAAAGTCGGACGGCACCATCGTCGGCTGGGGCGATACTTATAATGGCAAACTGGACATTCCACCCGACGCAACCAACATCACCGCCATTGCCAGTGGCGGAGACCATAGCCTCGCGCTGAAAGCAGACGGTTCCGTTCTCGCGTGGGGAGATCTGAACACCGTCCCCGACGGACTCACCAATGTCACCGCCATTTCCTGCGGTGTCTTTCACGATGCCGCGCTGAAAAGTGACGGCACCGTCGTCACCTGGGGCCCCTCGCCCTACGGGGACATCACCGTTCCAGCAGGCCTGAGCCATGTGGTCGCAATTTCCGGCGGATGGGACCATACCCTGGCGCTCAAAATGGATGGCACCGTGGTTTATTGGGGAAACGTCAGCAAGACCGTCCAATCAAACTTCGTGGCGATTGCCGCCGGAAGTTACGATTTGTTGCTCACCAGCGACGGCAATGTGTTTCTGTGGAGTGATGGCGGATTGTCGCTTATCGGAAGCAACGTCACCGCCATTGCCAGTTCGACCGGCAGCGACAATTTCCTATTTCTCCGAAACGATGGAACCATCAGTGGCGGAGGCGACAACGCCGAGGGCCAAACCATTCCTCCCGGCTCGCTCACCAACATCACTGCCGTCGCTGCAGGTGGAGACTTCACCGTCGCTCTGCGGAACGATGGAACCTTGCTCAGTTGGGGCCTCGAAGACGATGACACCGCCCAACTCGCCGCTGAATCCAACATCGTGGCCCTGGCCGCGAGCACCGATTACATTCTCGGCCTGAAACAGGACCACACGGTCGTTGCCTGGAGAGACGATAACTACACGCCCCCGGCGAATTTAACCAATGTCACCGCTATTGCGGCCGGGCATTACCACGCAATGGCCCTTTTGAAGAATGGCACGGTCGCCACGTGGGGCGAAGAAGACCTTCCTCCCCCTCTCGGCCTCAACAACGTCATAGCCATCGCTGCGGGCGAAGATTTCTCCCTCGCTTTGAAAAATGACGGCACCGTCACGGCGTGGGGAGACGATTCCCTGGGTCAGTGCGACGTGCCGCCCGGACTGACGAACGTGATCAGTATTGCCGCCAACGAACAAGTTGCCGCCGCCGTCAAAGCCGATGGCACAGTCGTGGCCTGGGGAAATGACTCTGACGATGCATTTTACGTGCCTGCCGGATTGTCCAACGTCGTCAGCATTGCCGGCGAATGTAATTCCTCCCATTTCATCGCCTTGCTGCGAGACGGCTCGGTCGCAGGATGGGGCGCGAATTTTTGGGGCGAGTCGTCCTTCCCGGGAAACTTTGGCAACGCGACCGCCATCGCTGTGGGCGACTACCACTCGGTTGCCATCGTCCGCGACACTCCTTCTTTCGGCGCCGGCCATCTCGGCCAGAACAACAGTTTCCAGGCGGATTTTTATGGCGACCCCGGATACGACTACAACTTTCAGATCTCAACCAATCTGGCGAATTGGGACGCATTGAGCACCCTCTCCTGCACGAACTGTCGCACGCCGTTTGTCGACCCGGCCACCATCGGTACCGCGAAACGATTTTATCGCGTGAAATTAAAGCCGGACTGACGCCCTGGAGCCTGTAACAAAACAAAAAGCCACCCTTGCAGGTGGCTTTGATTGTTTACGTGAAATTTATCAGGCCTTGGCTGCCGGCTTTTTCTTCGCCTTCGCCGCGGCAGTCTTCCGCTTGATATATTTTTCCCGACGTGTCCGTTTGATTGCTTTGTTGTATTGCTTGCTCATAGTTCTTTACATTAGCCCGGCATTCCGATTTGGTGTGAGATACTATGATAACTGGCCGACGCCGATTCAATCTCTATTTACTGGCCGCCCTCCTGGCAATGACCGCGTGCGGCTGCCAAACCGCCAAGGACAAAAAAGATAAAGAGCTCGCCACCTTCCGTTTCTATCTCCAAGCCGGCCCGGAAGACTCCGACAACTCCATGGATGTTCCCGTCTACCGCGCCGAACCCGTCCAGATTCGAGTCCAAAAAGAACCCGTCCTCACCGAAGCCCATGTGGCCAGCGCCCGCGTCGTGGACGTGCTCGGCGGCTTCGATTTATTGGTCCAACTCAATCGCCAGGGCGCCTGGTTGCTGCAGCAATACTCCGCCACCTATTCCGGCAAACGTTACGTTGTCTTTTCTCAATTCGGTGAAAAGGCCCAGGAAAAACGCTGGCTCGCCGCCCCCCGCTTCAACCACCTCCTCTCCGACGGCATCCTTCAATTCACCCCCGACTCCACCCGCGAGGAAGCCGACGAAATCGCCAAAGGCCTGAACAACATCGCCAAGAAAAACGAGTCGAACGACAAATGGTAGTCGGCGATATGAAGGACCAAACACCAAGATCCAAGCTCCAGAGAAGCTCCAAGGACCAAGCTCCGATCGATGCCGCTTCAATAAAATATCCGGACATTGGTGCGGTACCGTGGGAATTGAAAGAATCTGGCAATGGCGATCAAAGACACGCATTTGACCTGGAAGAAAGAACCGCCCAATTCGGCGAAGCACTGATTCGATTCTGCAAAAAAATTCCGCGTGGCCCCGAAAACAACCGTCTCATTGATCAATTAGTCGGATGTGGGACCAGCGTGGGCGCAAACTATTGTGAAGCGAACGAAGCCGTCTCGAAAAAAGATTTCAAATATCCCATTGGACGCTGTGTCAAGGAGGCCAAAGAGACAAAATTTTTCCTTCGCATGATTGCCACGTCGGAACCGGCATTGGCCAACGACGCAAGGAAACTCTACCGTGAAGCAAACGAACTGCTTCTGATTTTCGCAAGCATGTACCGCAAATGAAACTCATGACGTATAAAAATTTCTGCTTGAGCAATCGCCGACCAGACCGCTTTCGCCGCACATTGGGGCTTGGATCTTCCCTGGCGCTTGGAGCTTGGACGCTTGGAGCTTTAAATCGGTGTTTGATATTTGGAGCTTCCCTGGTGCTTGGATCTTGGACGCTTGGAGCTTTTATCCCCTTTGCCCGAGCCCAGCAACCCTTCCATTTCCCCACCGCCAACCAAACCCTTTTCGACGCCGATGGCGGCAACGAAAAATTCTTCGTCCCTACTGTCGGCAAAACCTGGACCAGCGGCTGCTTCGGCTGCGTCCGCACCGATGGCTGGCAAATGCACGAAGGCCTCGACATCCGCTGCCTGCAACGCGACAAACACAACGAACCCACCGATCCCATCATGGCCACCGCCGATGGCACCGTGGTTTACATCAATTCCAAACCGTCGCTCTCGAACTACGGCAATTACGTCGTCATTCATCACCACATCGAAGGCCTCGATGTCTTCTCGCTCTACGCCCATCTCAGCGCCGTGCGCGCAGGCCTGAAAGCCGGCGTCGCCCTCAAAGCCGGCGAAGTCTTTGCCACGATGGGCCACACCTCGAACACCGGCGAACCCATCACCAAAGACCGCGCCCACGTCCACTTCGAATTGAACCTCCTCGCCAACGATCATTTCTCCGCCTGGTATAAAAAGAATAATCCCAAAGAGCGCAACGACCACGGCGATTGGAACGGCCAGAATCTCCTGGGCCTCGACCCAAAGCTGATTCTCCTGAGCGAACATGAAATTGGCGGCGGAACCTTCAGCCTCCTGAATTTCATCCAGCATCAAACCGAACTCTGCCGCGTCATCGTGCGCAAAACCGATTTTTCCTGGCTGAAACGCTACCCCATGTTGATCAAGCCGAATCCTACCGCGGACGAGGAAGGCATCGCCGGCTACGAAATGGCGTTGAACTACAACGCCATTCCGTTCGAATTGATCCCGCGTGCCGCGTCGGAAATCAAAGGCAAAAGCAAATACCAACTCGTCTCCGTCAACGAACCCGAAGAAAAGAAAAATCCCTGCCGCCGCCTGGTCATCCAGCACGGCTCACGCTGGGACCTCGCCCCTCACGGCATCACCGCCCTCGATTTGCTGACGGACTAGCCTGGGACCGCCGGCGTCCCGCCGGCAAGTTGCGTGTAGTGCAGTCAGACGCAACGCGGGCTCGTAGTTCTCTTAAAGCGGTTTCGGCGAATCGCGTAAAGGAGGAACTACAAACATCGTTCGGCATACGCCATCCCCGGAACAACCACCCGCCCCCAAACCTCTCACCTCCGATGAAACATTTTCGCAACAGCTCGCTTAATTGATGACGCCGCAGCGCGCTTATGATAAATTTGCCACGAATCAAATCGCAGAGGCAGCCATGAACACGGTCGAAAGCCAGCCGGGAAATTTCTCAAAAAATTCCGCTCCTGCGCCGTCCACTCCCGTCGCTCGCCGCGCCTTCACCCTCATCGAACTGCTCGTCGTCATCGCCATCATTGCCATCCTCGCCAGCCTGTTGCTGCCGGTATTGAGCCGCGGCAAAGCCCGCGCGCAAACCATCGATTGCATCGACCACCTCCGCCAGTTGCAATTGGCCTTTCACATGTATGCGCATGACAACGACAACACCCTCGTCCTGAATAATTTCGTTTATCTCGTCATCATGGGTTCCACGAATCAACCCGCGATGGGAGACGACAAAGATAGCTGGTGCCATTCCGTCGCGACGCTCGACCCCAATCCCATCAATTCAACCAATTCCCTGCTCTACGATTACATCCGCAACCCGGCAATCTTCCATTGCCCGGCGGACACCTCCACCGTCACCGGCCAACCCGGCCTGTTGCGCAATCGCAGCTTCAACATGAGCAACAGTATCAACATGGAGCAGGCCGATCATTTCTCGAAGGAAACCGAAATTCGCTCGCCCGCCACCCTGTTCGTGTTCATTGACACCGATGCGAACGAAATCACCGATCCCACTTTTGGCGTCGTTCCCCTGGGCGATTATTTTCAAGACTGGTGGCTGGACGTTCCCGCAGATCGCCATAACACCCTCGGTTGCAATCTCACCTTCGCTGATGGCCACGTCGAAACCTGGAAATGGAAAGCCCCCAAAGGCCATCTCGTTAATACTCCGACCACCGGCCCGGAAGACACTGATGATCTCCGCCGCCTGCAAAACTCCATCAAAGGCGCCGGCGGAAATTAATGGCTGTAGCGGTGGCCTGTGACCGCCGCCAATTTCGAAGGCCTGAGTCGCACTCGGCATTCAGCGCTCGCAAATTCCCGATCGCAATTCCCGCCTGCCGCCATCGTCAGCGCGATAGCGTCTTGGACTGCGGCAGCCCTCTGCCGCTTTCCCCACATCATGTTCAATCTTTTCCAGAATCCCAAAGGGATTCCGTCAATCAGCCCAGGGTTGCCGAGTCTGCGAGGCTACCCTGGGAGGTGGATCGTAAAACCGTATTCAACCCTGAAAGGGTTGTGTCGAACTTTGCTGCGGAATCTCTTTGGGATTCAATAATGAACTTGAGATGTGGGTAATGCTCAGAGCCCTCTGCCGCTTTACCCACCGCCCGATCCCAAGCTGCCTCACGCACTACTAAAGGAACCTCACTCAAATCGCACCTGGACGAGTCACAGAGAAAAGCTGGTTTTAGCGGCGCAGGGCTTTACAATATCTTTATCTTTATATCGAAACATTAGAGAGTGGATGAGATCAATCAGTATGGAATCACGGAACACGTTGCCAGCCGAAACCATGCCCGTTCGCCGCGGGGATTATCCGTTTTTGCCGTGCGGAGTGCACCATTTGTGGCGCAGTTACCTCCGGGTTTTCCGCCCCGGAAAATTCAACAAATTCAAAGAGCAACGTTATCGCACGATGGACGACCCGCATTCCTGCCGGCCTTTCGACCAGTATCGCTGCATTTTTGTGCACATCCCGAAATGTGCGGGCATTTCCGTGAGCCGCAGCCTGTTTGGAAACGTCTCCGGCGCGCATCATTCGATCCAGAAATTCCAGATCATGTTCGCCCCGGACGAATTCGCCCAATATTTCAAATTCACCTTCGTGCGCAACCCGTGGGATCGGCTGGTTTCCGCCTTCCATTTTTTGAAAAAGGGCGGCTTGACCGTGCAGGACAAAGACTGGTCGGACCGTTACCTCGCGCCCTATCCCGATTTCGATGCGTTTGCCCGCCACGGCATCCAAAACCGGCAGATTTTCTTCTTCCCGCACTTCCGCCCGCAATACACCTACATTTGTCTGCTGGGCCGGCAGCCGGCCATGAACTTCATCGGTTATTTTGAAAACCTCTCCCGGGATTTTGATTACATCTGCCAGACTTTGAAACTCGACGCGTCGCTGAAATCCTTGAATCGCAATCCCGATCGTGAATCGGATTTTCGAAAATATTACACGAACGAAACCCGGGACATTGTCGGCCGGTTGTATGCCGACGACATCCGGATGTTGGGCTACACGTTCGACCGCCCCACCCCCTCGACGGCATGAAACATTTCTTCTCGGCAATTTCGCAGGGCCCGACCGCCGGGCCGCGAATGTCCGTGGTGGTGAACACCTACGAACAGCCGGAATATCTCCGCCGGGTTTTGCTGTCGTTGGAAACTCAATTGATCGCCGGGGACGAAATCCTGATTGCCGATGACGGATCAGCCAATTCCACCCGCGAAATTGTGAATGTGTGGAAGGCACACCAATCGTTTCGTGTGGAGCACGTCTGGGAGGAACATCAGGGCTTCCGCCGCTCGCGGATTTTGAACGCCGCCATCGCCCGGGCGCAGGGCGATTATTTGATTTTTTTGGATGGCGATTCCGTCCCGCATCCCAAATTTATCGCGGATCATCGCCGGGTCGCGCGCAAAGGTTATTATATCCAGGGGCACCGGGTTTGTTTCACCCAATCGTTTTCGCGGGATTTTGCTTCCGACGGAAAAGTTCGCAACCAATGGCGCGCCCGCTTCCGGAAAGGCGTCGAAAGCGGCGGAAAATTTTTATTCCGCTGGCCGGTTCCCATTCTGCGCGGACGCACCGACCTGCGCGGTGTGCGCGGATGCAACCTGGCCATTTGGCGCGCGGACCTCATCCGGGTGAACGGTTACAATGAGGAATTCGTCGGCTGGGGCCGGGAAGATTCCGAACTGGCATTGCGGCTGATGAATTCCGGCGTCCAATGGCTGGATGTCCGTGGTTGGGCCGTGTGTTATCACCTCTGGCATCCGCCCGCGGATCGTTCGCAACTGGACAAGAACATCGAACATTTGGACACCGCGTTGGCGCGAAAGAGCACCGCTTGCGAAAAGGGACTGAACCTGCACCTCGCCGAAAACGCCGCCCGCCCGCCCCAGAATCTCGTTGCCAAGGGTTCCGTTTAGACTGATTGCCAAAAGTAATTTCCGAAATGGTGGGGCAAACCTGCGGGTTTGCCTCGATTCCCCGCAGGGAATCGCCACCATTTCGGAAATTACTTTTGGCAATCACTATAAAGCGCCCGCAAAATCGGCAAGACCATCGGCCCGCTTTGTCGAAAAAATCGAAATCTTGCGAAATGTTCGACGCCCCCGAAAGCCATCGTCTCCTTCTCGCCACATTCCCCTGGCTATTCAGTTCCTGGAGAGCCGTTCATCCCACTGTGCGGCGTCTTTTGAAAGAAGCCCGCGTCATCGCGAATCTGGCCGTATAGTTGCCGGCTCAGTTCGCCGTTGCGTTTGCCGATCCGGTCACGCTTCCGGCGCAAAATGACGCGTTCCCTCCGCCACGGAAACACACCCGCCAATTTGTCGGCCAGGGTCACCTTTTCCTGCGACACATCGTGCCGCGTCACCGCATGGCGGAATGCCGCGCCGTGGTGATAAACCACGCCATCGTAAATGCTGAATAAAACCGGATGCGCCGCCGCGCCGCCGCTGCGATGCATCGCCAGCCACGGAACTTTGCGGTCCTGCACGATTTTCAGGAGATTCCCGCCCACATCCGTCACCGGCATTCCTTGCGGGTTGGTCCATTTGTATCCCTGCTTCCAATCTCCCTTCCACGCGCGCCAATCGCCGACCGTCGTAATGCAAAAGCACGGATGCGGCTGGCAATCACCGTTGTTCTCGCTGCGCTGCACGGCAATGAGGCGATGTTTTTCCAATTTCCCGTCAATCAGTCCGCCCAAGTCGTTGATCGGAAACGCGTCGCCATCGATGAAAATGATCACGTCTTTCTCGCTGGCTGCCGAAAGGCAAATCATATCCGCGAGCAGATTCAATTTCACCGCGTGATCCACCACCGGTTCCGTGCAAACGTAATCAAATGCATCCGCGGGGTAGTCGGGAACATCGTTGAGCCAGCCGTACACGCGAAAGGGTTTGGGCACGTGCTTGCGCAAATAATCCCGTTGAATGGCAATCCAATGATTGCTTTTGAAATGAACGGTCGCGATGTGGATCATGGCCGACGCTGGCAGGTCAAAAATTTGGCGCGGGCACTTTCAGGCTTTCGCCGGCCGCCGTGGCGCACGCCGGTCGAAGATATTTATCCAACCCGCACGCGCATCGATGCGTGCCGCGAGCGGCTGTTTCGGCGAGCAGGCTGTCATTGTTCTTCAGGCTGCTCCGGCTGGCGGTGGGATGCCAAAGGTGGTAACACACGGCCCAACCGCGGACATCGATCCGTTGCAACCCGCGGTTAAGCAGCCGCAGCGTGAGGTCCGAATCTTCACGCCCCCAGCCGACGAATTCCTCGTTGTAACCATTCACCGCCTCCAGGTCCTTGCGCCAAATGCCGAGATTGCAGCCACGCACGCTTTTGGCATTATTGCGGGTTCGGATGACCGGATAGGGCCAGCGGAAGGCATTGCGGAGGCTGTATAACTGGCCTTTCAGAAAAGCCCGCCCACGATCGTGGTTCAGTCGGCCATAGCCAAACAGATCCGCCGCCCGTTTGCCGATGAAAGATCGATGCCCCTGGACGAAACACCCCGGACGCGCCACCAAACCGTGGTCCCGAACAAAATCAGGATGGGGAACCGTGTCGCCATCGAGAAAAATCACGTAGTCGCACGTGGTGGAGGCCACCGCCTTGTTGAGAATCTGCGCACGCCGAAAGCCATCATCCGTTTGCCAGACATGGCGGTAAGGGACCTTGGTGGTGCGGGACGCTTCCTCAATCACCGCCTTGGTGTCATCGGTGGAACCGTCATCGGCAATCAGGACTTCCTGTGGGTGCACCGACAATTTGGAAACGCCGCGCAAAACCCGCCGCAAGTATTCCGGCTGGTTGTACGTGTTGACAATCAACGCAATCGAAATCGTGCTACTCATCACTTGTGTTCTGCTTGATTGTTCACTTCGCTTCCATTTTAGCTGTGCTCACGCCCGCATAAGCCGAGGACGAAAGAGCGAAGGCAACGAATAAATCCCCGAGCTTCAGAAGGCCCCGATGATGACTTGCTTGTGTTCTCATAAACCTCAAATTCACCGACCGGCTTGTCTGTCAAACCGTGCTGCCACTCAGGACGAAGTTCACCTCGGCAAATCAAGGAATGCACCATTTACGCCCAACTAACGGCTGGCGTCAAACAGATTCAGGGCAGCCAAAGTCAAATTTTATGGGTTATTCCCGGCATTAATTGCCGTTATGCCGCGATTTCGGCAGCGACTCTTCGGCCACCGGCATCTCCATGCCGTCCCGCATATAAACGAATTTACCCGTGGAAACATCCAGGAAAAAGTCGGTAAAGGCGACATGCCCCCACCACACTTCGACGGAGAGGATGTCATCGTTAAGCCACTCGTGCCGGACGCCGCCGCTGGCGTGATCGATTAGGTCAACCCGCAAGCAATGGTTCGTATCCATATTGTCGAAGACATAGAGCCGAGTCTTCCATGGCCCTTCCCGGCTTGTATCCGGATCCACCTCCTTTAACCAGGTCACCCCCTGCTCGTGGGCGTTCGGCAGCCTGGCCAGCCTCGCCCGTTCCCCTGGCGTCAAAGAAATCCGCGCCACCCGGATATTTCGCAAAGTCTCCGGCGACGGTTTTCCGTACCACATCTCTTCCGGCAAACCATCCGACGAGTCCTTCGGTGTCGAAACATAGTGGCGATCCCACGAATCTCCAGTGGAACAACCCGCCAAAATCACAGCCCACAAAAGCCCGCCCAGCCAAACCATTCTGCAAATCATAAACTCGATGGAATCATGCCCTCGCACGCTAACAAAGCGCCTCACCGTGTCAACAACAGCAGGCATTTTGACAGAGCAGAGGCAGCTTAAACCTTGTAAACCGCGTTTCCACAAATTCGTTTCTCGGCACTTATTTTTCGATGTCTTAAAATTTCAGCCATGCCATTTGCCTCCGTATCAAATGGCATGGCTGCTTTTATAATCCGAAAGTTTCAAACTGCGGTTAAATTCTCATCCGTTGGACTCCTGTCCTCCATCCACCTTTTTACTCCGGAAAAATCTCTTGGTGGACAATACCTGTACCTGTGTCGTATTTCTCGGGACTTAGGCGCTTCTGACCTGGGCATTTTTGATTTGGAGCTTCCCTGGAGCTTGGATCTTGGACGCTTGGAGCTTTTCTCACTTGCACTCCACCCCTTCCGCCGTAATCTTTTCCGGCTTTATGAATTACAAGATTTCCAAACGCGCCGCGTCGCTCAGTCCGTCGCTCACCCTGGCCATTGATTCCAAGGCCAAGGCCATGAAAGCTGCCGGGGAAGACGTCGTCGGCTTCGGCGCGGGGGAACCGGATTTTGACACCCCGCAGCACATCAAAGACGCTTGCGCCAAGGCGCTCGCCGACGGCTTCACCAAATACACGCCTGCCGCCGGCATTCCCGAACTGCGCCAGGCCATCGCCGACAAACACAAACGCGAGAACGGCCTCACTTACAAACCCTCACAGGTCATCGTTTCCTGCGGCGGCAAGCATTCCTGCTACAACGTCATCCTCGCCACCTGCGAAGAAGGCGACGAAGTCATCATCCCCGCGCCCTACTGGCTGAGCTACCCGGAAATGGTCAAACTCGCCGGCGCAACTCCCGTCATCATCGGGACCACGGACAAAACCGAATTCAAAGTCACCCCGCAGCAACTGCGCGCCGCCATCACCCCGCGCACGCGCTTGTTCGTGCTGAATTCGCCCAGTAACCCGACCGGCTCGGTTTACACGCCGGAGGAAATCAAAGCGCTCGGCGATATCTGCGTCGAAAAAAACGTGCTCATCATGAGCGACGAAATTTACGAGCACCTACTTTATGATGGCGCGAAGGTGAAAAGCGTCGCGAGTTTCTCTCCGGCCCATTACGACCACACCATCATCGTGCACGGCTTCGCCAAGGCCTGGAGCATGACCGGCTGGCGCCTCGGTTGGTGCGCCGCGCCCGAACCCATCGCCAAAGCCATCGACGCCATCCAAAGCCACAGCACCAGCAACCCGTGTTCGTTCGCACAAAAAGGCGGCGTGGCTGCCTTGACCGGCCCGCAGGATCATTTGCCGAAATGGCTCGCCGAATTTTCCCAGCGCCGCGAATTCGCCCACAAAAAACTGAACAGCATCCCGGGCATCACCTGCGTGAATGCCAAAGGCGCATTTTACCTTTTCCCGAACATCTCCAAAGTCGGCCTGAACTCCTCCGACTTCTGTGCGAAATTGTTGGAGCAGCAAAAAGTCGCCGCCGTCCCCGGCATCGCCTTCGGCGCAGACGATTACCTGCGCATCAGCTACGCCACCAGCATGGCGAATATCGAAAAAGGTCTGGACCGCATGGACAAATTCGTCCGCGGCCTCGGCAAGTAATGAATTGTAGCGGCGGTCTGTGACCGCCGCATATTCACTGCGCCTTCGCGTGCTGGCTGAACGGCGGGATCGTCCCGCGATGCACCTCCAGCAACCGCTCGTGCGTCAGCTTCGCGCCCGCCACCAACTCCGCATACGGCTGGTCCGTCACATCCACAAAACCGATGTTGTAATTCTCCCCGTCGTTCCGACCCGACGCCGGTTGGTCCAGCCATTGAAACCAGTGCGTCCCCACCACCGCCGGATGCGATGCGCATTGCTCCACGTAATATCGATACGCCACCGCCCGCTCCGCCTGGTCCTTCGCCTGCACCAATCCCGACGCCATCCCCCGCTCCGGCGAGCCGATGTGAAACTCGCCCATCAAAATCGGCTTCTGCAACAACTCGTATTGCCGGTCCAATTTCTCCCGGCTCGGTCCATACGAATAAATATTTTCGCTGAACACATCGAATCCCTTCGCCGTCGCCAAAATTTCATCCGCCGGGTCCCCGCCAAAGCGAATGCCGAGATTCAAATGATTCGTGTCATGCTTGCGAACGGCCGCATTGATCACCTCGAGATAATGCGTGAACGCCGCGATGACAAAACTCTTGCGCCGCATCCTGGTGTCGCCGGCTGCGAGTTCCGCCTTCAGCCGCTTTTGCAATTCGCTCGCGGGACCCGACAGGATCACATCGCACAACAAACTTTCGCGCCCTGGCCACGGAGGCTCGTTGCCGATGAAATAACCGAGCATGTAGGGATCGTTCTGCAACGGCCCGAGTTGCCGCGCGGCTGCTTCATCCACGTTCCGCGCGAACTCCTCCGAATACACGTCCGGCATCCCCATGATCGATGGCCCCGCCTGCCAGCCGCGCAACATCGCACAATACGCCACGCGCGGTTTGACTTCGTTTGCGCCCGGCACGCCCCAATTGTGCATCGTATTGAAACCCCACGCCGCCATGCGTTGCGTCGTAAAACCCGCCCATTTCGGCAGCCAATCATCACCGAACCGCCGTTCCAAATTCCACGTATAAAACGAACCCGCCTGCCGCCCGAACCGGCCCCGCGCGCCCACATTTCCCGGCGGCAATTGCGCAAACAAATCCTCGCGCCCCTGCACGCGTGTGCCGGAAGAAGTCCCGACGCCGTTCACGCCGCTCGAATAAAACAAATGCCCGTCCGGGTCCACGAACCACCAACGCCCATCCACTTTCTCGATCGCGAAAATAACCCGTCGCCTTCGCGCTCGTGCCCAGAAACCCACCGTAAGCACAACGATTGCTCGGCGCGTTCTTCAACTCATTCGCCTCCGCGGCCCAGGCATTTTTGAGATCCGCGAGCGACTTTACCTTGTCCGGCCAATCCGCATGCGTGTATTGCCCGAACTCATCAATCAACGGTTTGCCTTCGAGCACCGCATCGCCCGGGTCATTGGTCGCGAGCGCCACCGAACGAATCTCCAGCGTCGGCGAACCGACCGGATCCTCCATCGTCACCGTGATCGCATTCACATTCGTCGTCGGCCCGACAGCGCCCGTGTGAATATTGATCCAATACGAACTGCGCGGTTGGTTGAACGTCGCCGCGAGATCCGCGCCATCTCCCGCCGGCTTGCGATAAAACCGCAACGGAATGGCCGCGCGCACCCACACGCCCGCGAACGGCCCGATGCGTTTCGAATACTCGCCGCCCGACGTCTTCAATCCCAAATCGAATCGTTGCGACGACGACGCCTTGAACTCGACCACCAAAAATTCATACGGCGTCCAATCGGACGGCAAATTCGTGCCGAGTTCCGACAACGGCCACGCGTGCTCGGATTTCGGCCCCGTAAAAGTTGTCTGCACCGGCAGCGCCGCCACCGCGCCAAATGCCGTTGCCAACGAAAGGAAAATGATTGCGAGAATTTTCATGGCATGGATTTCGCGCCCTGATGAACGCGGTGATCAGAAGAAAACAGCAGCGGTTGACGAAATCAATCCCGAAGATTGCGCCCGACGCCACGACTGGTAGGGCGCATCGCTCCGCGCGCGCCGTCGTGGCCTGCCTTTTTGATTCGAGCAACATCAAACCGAGCAACTTTCCGCCCCCAGTTGTGTTTACCAGATATTGGTCTAATCTCAGACATGACCCTTGAATCACTGATTGCCAGCGCGAAGCAACAAGGCGCGAGTGATTTGCACCTCGAAGCCGGCCTCCCGCCGGCGCTGCGGATTCGCGGCACGCTGCGCACCGCCGGCGAACCCATCGCGCCGCAAATTCTCTCCGGCTTTGCGCACGAAATTCTCGGCGATCAATGGCCGCAATTTCTCGAACGCCATTCCGCCGATCTTTCCCGCACCATTTCCGGCGTCCGCTGCCGCATCAATATTTTACAAACCTCGCGCGGCATCGGATTCGCCATCCGCCTGCTCGCGTCCTTTCAAGCCACCATTGAAACCCTCAATCTCCATCCCGATCTCAAAAAACTCATCGCGCATCCCCACGGCTTGATTCTCATCAGCGGCCCGACCGGCTCCGGCAAATCCTCCACGCTCGCCGCCTTGATCCAGGAAATCAACCTGACCGACACGCGGCACATCGTCACCATCGAAAGCCCGATTGAATATTCCTTCCGCCCGCGCCGCTCCTACATTCGCCAGCGCGAAGTCGGACGCGACACGCCAAGTTTCGAGCAGGCGCTGCTCGATGCCCTGCGCGAAGATCCCGATGTCTTGATGGTCGGCGAAATGCGCGATCCGGAAACGATGCGCCTCACGTTGAACGCTTCCGAAACCGGCCACCTCGTCCTCGCCACCGTGCACTCGTCCACTTGTGCCGAGGCGTTGCAACGCGTCGCCTCAGCGTTTCCGGCCGAAATCCAGGCCGCCGTCTGCGCGCAACTCGCCGATTGCCTCCTCGGCGTCATCTCGCAACGGCTCGTTTATCGCAACGATTTGAACATGCGCCTTCCCGAATGCGAAGTCCTCACCGCCACCATGGCCGTGAAAAATTTTGTCCGCACGCGCGAATTTTTCAAAATCGCCTCCTCCCTGGAAACCGGCGCCGAACACGGCATGTGGACCTTCCAACGCTATCGCTCCTGGATCCAGAATCGCAAGAAATGGCACACACCCGAAGAAATCGCTGAAGCGCCCGACAGCGAGCCCGTCGGCGAAACCATGCCTTTGCCAACGCCCGCGTCCGCACCGACCACCACAAAAATTTCCCTGCCCCACAAACCCGCCCCCGCCACCGGCGACCGCATCGAAATCGAACCCGAAGAAGGCGATTGGGGGAAAATTTTGAAAACGAAGGAGTAGTTCGTTTTTCGATCGTCGACGGCCAAAACCTTGATTCACCTCAAGGTCGTTAAATTCTCCAGCTTGTCATGACGAGCTTTTCAGATGAAAATACCCGCTAACGATGAAAACAGCTGCATCCCAGTCCGCCAAGACACGCAAAACGCAAAACGCAAAACGTGATTCGCTCCGCCCTTATTCCAGCGTCCTCGTCGACGGCCCCGAACGCGCCGCCGCCCGCGCCATGCTGTATCCGGTCGGTTTCAAGCCGGAAGATTTTTCCAAGCCCATCATCGGCATCGCCTCCACCTGGAGCAACGTCACCCCGTGCAACATGCACATCGACAAGCTCGCGCTGGAATCCGAGAAAGGCGCGAATGAAAACGGCGGCAAAGCCATCGTTTTCAACACCATCACCATTTCCGACGGCATCTCGATGGGCAGCGAAGGCATGAAATATTCGCTCGTGTCCCGCGAAGTCATCGCTGATTCCATCGAAACCGTCGTCGGTTGCGCGGGCATGGACGGTTATGTGGCCATCGGCGGTTGCGATAAAAACATGCCCGGCGCGCTCATCGCCATCGCGCGCATGAATCGCCCGGCCGTGTTCGTCTACGGCGGCACCATTTTGCCCGGCTGCATCACCGGCGACACGCGCAAGCTCGACGTCGTCTCGGTGTTCGAAGCCATCGGCGCGCACGCGAACAACAAAATTTCCGATAAGGAATTTCAGCAGATCGAACAATGCGCCATTCCCGGCGCCGGCTCCTGCGGCGGCATGTACACCGCCAACACCATGGCCAGCGCCATCGAAGCGCTCGGCATGAGCCTGCCCAACAGTTCCGCGCAAAACGCCATTTCCCCCGCCAAGCTCGACGACAGCCGTCGCGCCGGCGCGTGCGTCGTGGACATGCTGCGCCAGGGCATCCGTCCGCTGGATATCCTCACCAAAAAAGCCTTCGAGAACGCCATCACCGTGGTCATCGCGCTGGGCGGTTCCACCAACGCCGTGCTGCATCTGCTCGCCATCGCGCACGCCGCGAAAGTGAAACTCACCATTGACGATTTCACGCGCATCGGCAAACGCGTCCCCGTGCTCGCGGATTTGAAACCGAGCGGCAAACATCTCATGTCCGAACTCGTCGCCATCGGCGGCATTCGTCCGCTCATGAAGGATATTGCTCGACCGCGGATTGCTCCACGGCGACGCCCTCACCGTGACCGGCGAGACCATGGCCGAGTCGCTCAAGAACGTGAAACCCTATCCCGCCGGCCAGACGATCATCCAGCCGTTCGACAAGCCGATCAAAAAAGACAGCCACCTCGTCATCCTGCGCGGCAACCTCGCCCCCGAAGGCGCCGTCGCGAAAATCTCCGGCAAGGAAGGTCTGACCTTCAGCGGCAAAGCCATCGTGTTCGAAGGCGAAGAAAAAGCGCTCGCTGCGATTCTCAACGGCACCGTGAAAAGCGGCCACGTCATCGTGATTCGCAGCGAAGGACCGAAAGGCGGCCCCGGCATGCGCGAAATGTTATCGCCCACCTCCGCCATCATGGGCAAAGGCCTCGGCAAGGAAGTCGCGCTCATCACCGACGGCCGGTTCAGCGGCGGCAGCCACGGCTTCGTCGTCGGCCACGTCACGCCCGAAGCCTACCTCGGCGGCCCGATCGCCCTCGTGAAAAACGGCGACGCCATCACCATCGACGCCGAGAAACGCGAACTAACTCTCGGCATCTCCGCCGCCGAAATGAACCAGCGCAAAAAGGCGTGGAAGAAACCCGACCCCGCGTTACACCCGCGGCGTGCTCGCCAAATACGCCGCGCACGTGACCAGCGCCTCGCTCGGCGCAGTGACGGACAAAGATTTGGAATTATAAATCCCGCGTTTGAAAAAATTCATTCAAACTCTGCTGGCTGTCTTCGGGCTTTGTTCCAGTTGCTCCAAAATGGAAATTGCGAGTCCAGCGGAGTTTACGAGTCAAATCGCTGACGCATTGCGCCAAGCTTCTCCTGAATCGAAGATCGAGATCGTAAAAGATTTGGAAATTAGAATTACAAGCGTTGCCGGCGGTGAACGAACAGCATTTCTCGACAACACTTATGATCAGTACAAGCACTATCCGACGACAAAAAAAGATCTCATCCAAAGATACGTCGGCTCGGTGCTCGAAACGATTGGTTCTTCGACTTGGTCTGAAACAATCGATCGCAACCGCATCGTCCCAATTATCAAAGACAAACCTTGGTTGGCAGAAACCCGAGAAGCGTTGGTGGAACGCGGCGCGAAGGAAGCGCCCGAAAACGTCTATGAAGAAATGAATCCAGATCTGGTTGTCGTATATGCGGAAGATTCTCCGAAGAACATTCGCTATCTCACGCCAAAAGATTTGGAGAAAGCACAAATTGACCGGAAAGAATTGCGCGCACTTGCCTGCGAGAATTTGAAGCGCATTCTCCCCAAAATCGAGAGACACGGAGCAAATGGCACCTATATGTTTACAGCCGGCGGTGACTACGAGACCAGCCTGTTGCTATTCGACTCGATCTGGACCGATATCGAAAAAGACGTGCATGGCGAAATCGTCGTGGCCATTCCGACACGCGACGTTCTCCTGGTAACCGGGAGCGAAGACCGTGATGGGTTGGAAAGAATAAAAAAATCGGTCAACCAGTTTTCCACCCAGACAGCGTACAAAATCTCATCAAAGTTATTCGTCCGCCGCAACGGTACTTTTATTGAATTTTCTCCCTAAAACGTGTGCGTATAAAACAATATAGGACGCAAGTTGATCAACGCCTATGAGCACCTCGTCTCCCCGCCCCTCTCCATTTCATGGAGGAGAGGGAGTTGTCGCGCGCCGGGACGTTCCTAACTTTCAGCATTTGTCGCGCTTCGGATTAGTTTTCATTGCTGTTGCTCTCTTTGGCTGCTCGTCCCCAAATTCGGTCCCGCGCTCACCCGCGGAATCACTCCCCGCCCGCACCAACTACCCCGTCCACTGGTGGACTCCCATCCCCACCAATGGCGCGCCTGCCTGGGAAATTCTTCCGCAAGCCGCCGGTCCCGGCGAAGTGATTCTCTCCAAACGCAACGAATTGGGATTGCTCTCCAACTTCGCCGCCACACCCTTCACGTTTCACGGCCAACGCTACGCGAGCCTTGAAGGTTTTTGGCAAATGATGAAATATCCGGAAGCGCCGAATGATCCCCGCGCCACCTTCCCCGGCATCCAATGGCCGTACACTCGCGATCAAGTCGCACAACTCACCGCGTTCGACGCCAAACACGCCGGCGACATCGGCGAGAAAAACATGCAAACCATGGGCATCAACTGGGTCACCTTCGAAGGCAAACGGATGGAATACAAACCAACAACGCCCGGCGAACACTATCGCCTGATTGTGGAAGCCACCCGCGAAAAAGTCCGCCAGAATCCCGACGTGAAAAAAGTGCTGCTCGCCACCGGCGATTTGATTTTGAAACCCGATCATCACCAGGAACCCAACGCCCCCGACGCCTGGCATTATTTCGACATCCTCATGCAAATCCGCGCCGAACTTCAGCGCGGCTCAAATTAGCTTCGTAGATTCTCGAACTAGTGTTCCGCCTTGCGAAGTTCTATTTTGGCGCTGAAATATTCGGGATAGTTATCCTCACCGGTAGCGACGCATTTTCGGAAATGATCGATTGCACCGGGCTGGTTGCCAGTGAGCAGGTCTTTTATGCCGGAGTAGTAATGAGCTTCGCATTGGTGCCCTGAGACGTCTGTCGGGCGTTTCGCCGTTTTGCTGGCTTGCTCGATCAAATCGCTCTCAGACAAATCACCAATTAGAAATCGGCCTATGCACAGCTCCCATTTATGATCACCGTCCTCCCCGCGGGTTTTGAGATTGGCACTTAACTCCCGGGTCGCTTCGTCAGGCTCGCCAAGTCGCGTGCGCACCGACCATATCCAGAATCGCGCGTAGTAGTTTTTTTCATCGAGTTCAACTGCCTTGCGAAAACTTTTCCCCGCCTCCGGATACTGCGACGAATTATATTGCAGCAAGCCAAGAAATTGGAAGGTGTCCGGGGATTTTGGAGAATATTCGAGCCCCTTCAGATGCATTGCCAACGCGCCCGGCAAGTCATCGGATTTCAACTTTATTATCTCCAACGTTCCCATCGCGGTCAGGTTTGTTGGCTGCAGTTTCATCGCGGTGGCCACATCCAGTTTTGCGCCCTGGAGATCCCCTTTCGTTTCCTTGATTCGCCCGCGCGTGGCGAAGGCCTCCGGGTCCTTGGGATCTATTTTGATGGCGGCATCCAGATCGGACAACGCGTTGTCGTAATCTTTTAATCGCATCCGTGCCAACCCGCGAATTTGGAGCGAAGCCCCATCACCGTTGGTCGCCAATGAAATCGCCTTCGTCGCATCGGTAATCGCCAGTTCAAACTCATTCCGCACGAACTGCACATAAGCACGGCTTTGATAGAGGTCAGGGTTTTCAACTTGATGCAAGCTTTCAACCTCGTGGAAATCAGCCAAGGCCCCGTCCCAATCCTGCAACTTCCCACGCGCACTAGCGCGAGCAATGTAGGCGTCCGTATAATTGGGATCCAATTCAATTGCTTTCGAATAATTCGTGATCGCCTCCTGCATTTTCCCGAAAGCCTCCTGACTGGTTCCAAGGTCATTGTATGCCACCGCATCCTGCGGATCGATCGCTATGGCCTTCTCGTAATCCTTGATCGCCTGCGTGTAATCTCCCGCGCCGTGGCAAATGATGCCTCGATAAATATAAGCGTCGTCACGATTCGGATTTTGGATGATCGCCCGCGTAAAATCATTCGATGCTCCCGCGCTGTCTCCGGCTTCATACTTCCTCACGCCTTCGTTGTAATCCAAATCCGCCAATTTCTTGTGAATATCACAGGAACAAAAAGCCAGAAAAAGAAAAGGAAATGCTCTCGCGAAAATCCGGGGGATTGCTTTCATCCGCGCGCAATATACCGCCATGGATGTGTCGGTTGCACTCCGAAAATTTCGCAGTATTTTTCCCTCATGATCCCACAACGTGTGCTCGGAAAAAACGGCCCAAAAGTCAGCGCCATCGGCTACGGCGCCATGGTCCTCGAAGGATACTACGGCCCCGCGGATGAAACCGCCGCCGTCGATACCCTCCGCCACGCGCTCGACATCGGCGTCAATTTCATCGACACCGCGGACATGTACGGCGAGGGGCACAATGAAACCCTCATCGGCCGCGCGTTGAAAGGCCGCCGTGAGGATTGCGTGCTCGCCACGAAATTTGGAATCGTCGCCGCGAACGAAAAAGGAACCGAGTTCCCGACTGGCTGGGGATTTTCTCTCCGGATCAACGGCACGCCCGAATACGCCCCGCGCGCGCTGGACCATAGCCTGCGCCGATTAGCCGTCGACACGATTGATTTGTGGTACATCCACTTTCCGGACCCGTCCACGCCGATTGAAGACACGGTCGCGGCGATGGCCAAAACTGTTCAGGCCGGTAAAGTGCGGCATCTCGGCTTGAGCAACGTCACGTCCGACCAGGTCCGTCGCGCGCACGCCGTTCATCCGATTGCCGCCGTGCAATACGAGTACTCACTCTGGCGGCGCGAATGCGAAAAAGAACTTTTGCCGACCTTGAAAGAATTGGGAATCGGTCTCGTCCCCTGGTCACCGCTCGGAAGTGGATTCCTCACCGGCACCGTCAGCGAGGTTTCCAAAGATGATTTCCGCCAAAACAACCCGAAATACGCCGGCGAAAATTTGAAGGCAAACACCGACCGATTCGCGCCACTGAAAGACATCGCCAAAAGCCTCAACCTCACGCCCGCGCAACTCGCGCTCGCATGGCTGTTGCATCAGGGTGATGACGTTGTGCCCATCCCGGGCTCGCGCAAGAAGGAACGCGTTTCAGAAAATGCCGCTGCCGCGAATGTCCGCCTCAGTCCGGCGATCCTGCAGCAGATCGATGATCTCACCAAATCCGGTCCGGTGGGCGAAAAAACGCTGGTGAAATAACCCGCCCTCACCTCACGGCTGCGGCGTCCCAATGGTCACGTTGACCGTTTTTCCCCAACTGTGATGCCAGTTATAGCTCCAGAGGTGTGGCAATGTGGATAATTCAGCATGCCCATCCGCAAATCCGGCATTGATGCCCCCTTTGACGGGCAATTGATTCGCCGACGCAATCAACTGCGGACTCTGCACCGTCTTCCCACCGTGCCGCAGAATCGTGAAACGGCCCATTTCATTCGCGTGCGCGGAATAACTGCCGCGCCACAAATCCTGCGCCGGCCCATCATTCTCCGCCGGCCAGGTATCCACCCACGGGCCATCGACAAACACTGGCGTATTGGCCGCATTCTCCATGTTCGATTCCTTGCGAAAAAACCAGTCCGGATCGGCCACACCATGCGCGCCTTCGACGATGCTGCCGTCCCCGGAGCCGCCCGCGCCGTTGGTGGACGTATACATCCACCCGTTGTATTGGTAACTCGCAACGATCGCCGGAATCGGCCCGGTGCCGTTCAAATTGCGATAATAGGAATAATTCGCCGCGCCGAGCTGCCCGCCCGCGCCCATGGTCGTGGAAAATCCCGCCGGGGAAACCAGTTGCGCGGTGGGACACACCAGCAGATTCGTCGATTTCGAAAAATAATCCATCATGCTCCCCATCCATTCGCCTTCGCTGCCGTAGAGCGAGCCGGCCACCGACGGTTGGACGAACATTCCGTAATCGCCCGAATACATCACATTCGCCATTGTCAGTTGCTTCACGGCGTTAAGACAGGACGCTTGCTGCGCCCGCATTTTGGCCCGGGCCAGCGCCGGCAGGAGCATCGCCGCCAGGATGGCAATGATGGCGATAACGACCAGCAGTTCGATCAGGGTAAAGGCCAAAAATTTTCGGCTGACCCGGCTTCGCTTTCTCATAGTAGGGGTATATGATTTTTTGCGCGAGCGCCCGGCCATTCCGGCCGGAAAACGCGCACTGAACCGCGACTGCCAAAGTTGTTTGCTCGGCGAAGAACAACCACCTTGCTTGCAGCCGGGGCTCTCATGCAAAATATCGGCGTACTCATTTTCAGGTCAAGCCGGTCCGGTTCGCGGCGGGCATATAAAGTGTTCTAGAACTAAAATTCTAGAACCCGATTCACTCTCAGTCGATTCGCCTCCAGGAAGCTGGATCGGTCCGAATATCGGCGCCGCGGCAGGTTCTTCCGCAAGTGCGCGGAACGCGAGGAATCCCACGCCGCCCTCCCTTCCGTCCATCGTCACATTCCCCAGCCCCTCATTCCTCTGCCTCTCAGCTTCGACCAATATACGACAAAATACTTCTTGTCGCTCCTCCCGGGTTGGGCTTAATTCCCTCACCCATGAAATTGCTCCGTCATCTCTCTGGAAAATTTTCCCTGATCACCTCCGCCATTTTTCTCGCCGGCAATCTGGTTGCCGCCGACGCGTTGCCCAAGCTCGACCTCAAGCCGGCGTATCCCAACCTGAAATTCACGCGACCGCTGCAGATGATCGAAGCACCCGACGGCTCACATCGCCAATTCCTGCTCGAACAAGCCGGCCACATCTGGCTCCTCCCCTCCGACCGCCACGGCTCCGAGCCCAAACTCTTTCTCGACATCTCCGACCGTCACCCCTACGTCGATGATGAGGAAGGCTTGCTCTCGCTCGCCTTTCATCCGCAGTTCAAGAGCAACGGAAAATTTTATATCTGGTATTCCCACCCCTCCACGCCCAAGCACACCATCCTCGCCGAATGGCAAACCTCCAAAACCGATCCCGCCAAAGCCGACCCGGCCACCGAGCGCGTTTTGTTGAACATCACCAAACCCGACCGCAACTGGAATCATAACGGCGGCACCACCTTGTTCGGCCCGGATGGTTATCTCTATCTCAGTATCGGCGACGGCGGCGCCGGCTACGATCCGCACGACGCCGCACAACAGCTCAACAATCTTTTCGGCAAAGTCATTCGCATCGATGTGAATTCGCGCACCGCCGGGTTGGAATACGGAATTCCGAAAGACAATCCGTTCGTGGACGCCAGCAAGCAAGGCGACCTCAAAGCCGATCCCACAGACCGGTCAGCGAATGTCACCCGCCAGGAAATCTGGGCCTACGGCGTCCGCAATCCCTGGCGCATGAGCTTCGACCGCGAGACTGGCGAATTGTGGGCCGGCGACGTCGGCCAGGACATCTGGGAAGAAGTCGACATCATCAAAAAAGGCGGCAACTACGGCTGGAGCGCGCGCGAAGCCTTTCACCCGCTCAAAGGGTCCAACCACCAGGTGCGCGGCTCTGAACCCATCGACCCCATCATTGAATACGCCCACGGCCCGCGCTTCCAACCGGAGTCAAAATTCCCCAACCACACCACCGGCCAGAGCATCACCGGCGGATACGTTTATCGCGGCAAAAAAATTCCCGCGCTTCGCGGCGTCTATATTTACGGCGATTACGTAACCGGCACCATCTGGGGCCTGCGCTATGAAAATGGCAAGCTGACCGCCGATGACGTCCTCGTCCCTAGCAATCCCCAACGCCACATCTCCAGCTTCGCCGAAGACAGCGACGGCGAACTCTACGTCATCTCCTTCGACGGCACCATCTACGACCTCGTCGAAGCCGGGAAATAGCAGGGCTGAAAGCCCGCGATGTTAAAGCCCGGGCTGAAGGCCCGGGTAAGTTTCGCACAACACTCTCAAGCCCTCCAAAAGCGCGCCCATCCAAAAGCCCCGAAGGGGCGAAAGATAATAGCCCAGGGCAAAGCGAGTCCGCGAGCGACGCCCTGGGGTTATGTCCATCAAAATTACCCCATCCATCTCCGGCAAAGCCGGGCGAGCACAGCGAGCGTATCGGCGTATCGGATTATCGACACAACGGTCCGCACCTCCTCCTCACGCAAAATCCTCCGCGCCTTTGCGTTTATTTCCTCTTCCCAAACAAATAACACGCAAACGACCACAACCCCGAAAACCGATACCCCGGATCCACATACTTCTCGATCACATAAAACGCGAAATAATAAAACCGGCAAAAACACCAAATCGAAATCGCCAAAAACGCCCCCACCCTCCAACTCGGATTCTCCAAAATCAACAACACCGCCGACAACACCCCGATGATTAAAAACAAAATTCCCTTCAACTTAATCCAGCGCGCGTCAGTCAGGTCTTTCATCCTGCCGCGACTTGTATAACCAGCGCCGCCATTTGTCACGCCGAACCTAAGCCCGGGGCACCAGTGCCTCCCCCACCGACCGGTCCCGCCAACACATTTCCGAGAGAGCGATTCCGGCTCGACGGATTGTAATCTCCCGTTTAGAGACGTCTCGGAAAACCCAATTCCTGTCTTAAAACGATACAAAATAAAGGCCGGAGAGAGCTTCAAACCTTGGCCGAAATATTGCTGATTCCGTGTCGCGGCATTGGAAGGAAGCAACACCATTTACTGTTTATTTTAGTCGTCTCCATGAGTGACCACATATGAACCAGATCTTCATCCTATTTATTTTAATCATGCTCGCTGGTTTCGTGATGGCGCTGACTGGTGCCGTCCGAATATTGATAAGCGCATTTCGCAAGAGCGTTATTTGGGGTTTGGGCTGTATCTTTGTGCCCTTCTGCAAGTTGATCTACCTGATCGTCGATTGGGAAGAAGCAAAATCAGGATTTTTTCTCTACCTAAAGGGCGTTGGCGTGATCATCCTCGGCGGCCTTCTGGCAGCGGTAATTGTCCCCAACTACAAAGCGGCGCAAGCCATGCAACGCGTACATGCCAGGGAGCACGCAGCGGCGGGTCCGTCTGACAAAGAGCAGTCCGCCACAAATCCAGCTGACAAAAGTCAGCCACTGGCGAATCTATCCCAAAGCAAGCAACCGGCCGTAAGTCCTTCACACCAACCCTTGCGGCTCCAGGGTATCTCGTACAATCCCACCAGGCCATCTGCCATCATCAATGGCAACACCCTGTTCGTCGGCGAGAAAGTCGCCGAATGGACCGTCACAGCGATCAGCAACCAAAGCGTGACCCTTCAGGACGGCAGCGGCCAGACCAACATACTTTCGGTGCATTGAACGGCTCGACCGTTTCTTGGATTTGCTGGCACTCTTCTCAATCACATCGCTGGCTTAAATCCCCGGAGAAATCCTTTGAGTTCCGGCTTCAGGCGGCTACTCTCGTGCCTTGGAGATGCCTCTCGCATGCGCCGCGCATTCACACTAATCGAGTTGCTGGTGGTCATTGCCATCATCGCCATTCTCGCCGCCCTGTTGCTTCCGGTCCTCTCACATGCCAAAGCCCGCGCAGACGCCACCAACTGCATGAGCAACCTGAAGCAGTTGCAATTTGGCTGGCACATGTATGCCAATGACAATCGTGACTTTATTGCCGGCAACGACTGGGAAAGCGAAGCCGGCATGCACGGCCATTCACGCGGGAATCTAAATTGGATGACCGGATGGATCGATCCCCGTCAACCAAACAACACCGACAACACCAATGTCGCTCTCTTGACCGATCCCCAATGGTCGCAGCTCGGGCCCTATAACAAATCAGCCAAACTCTATCATTGTACCGCCAGCCGGATCACCGCCAAGGAGGGCAACCAGGATTTTCCCGTCGTGCGCACCATCTCCATGAGCGGTTGGATGGGATACAACACCACACAATGGAACACGAATTTTCAGCTCTACCGCAAAACCAGCGATATCACCACCCTCTCTTCCAGTGACGCATTCGTGTTCATCGATGAACGCGACGACAGCATCGACGACGGCTATTTTGCCGTGGATATGGAGCTCGATCGCATCGTGAATTTTCCCGCCGGCTACCATGATGGCGCGGGTGCGGTCACCTTTGCCGACGGCCATGCGGAAATCCATCGCTGGCGCAGCCCCGAAGTTCTCGCCCACCAGCAATCCGGCATCGAAGCCGTCAAACACGAGTATCAATCAGTCTCGGCAAACAACCTCGACCTGGTCTGGCTCCGCGCCCACGCCACGAATCCGAAATAAGCGCAACCCGCGCGAATGCGAAATCGTTTCGCACTTTCCGAACCGTTGAACCTCACATTGGTGTCTGTTTGTCATCAATAAATTATTGAAGAAATTCACAGAATTGGAGATGTTTACGAATCGTCATTTCAATATGGCAACCGATGGTCGCATAACCATAGTTAGGTGATATGTCCGACGACCTCGAAAGATATCTCCGCCAGAACCCGAGTCATCTCCCGCTGAACCAGCAAGCGTTAAACGCGGTGCCAGAGTATTTGCGCAGCACAGTATCTATGATGCGCAGCGCTTTTCCGGACGGTCTGCCACTCGAAGATTATCGTCCATTGTTGCATTTATTTCGCGAACGGGATTGGTCTTACCAGGGCATTGCCGAGGCCGTGCAGACTTGTCTCGAGAAAGAACATGCTGATGCACTTCACGACGCCTACGGCTCCGACGCGCCTGGCGCTCCTCTCGACAAGGTCGAGCGGCTGCGGCAGCATTTGCTATCTCACGGATTTGAGGCGTGGGAGAAAGAACATGATGCCATCACCTCTTAAGTAACAAGAAATGAATCATTCATTACCAACAACTTGCGTGGCCTTGTTACTTACGTCATTGCTCCGCCTCGGAGGCGGTTGGTGGGCTAACAATACGCTGCAGCCAACACCGGATGGCGCTGGCAGGTCCGCTTACGCGGTTCACGCCATTGGCCCGGCGTGGTTGAGCTCTGGTCGTTAGGCCACGTCGGAGGTGTTATGCAAATATACAGGTCATTAAAACGAGTGCCGGAGTTGAGTGAGCTTTCTCCCACTGAGAGAAAGCAAGTTCACCGTGCGTGTTATTCGCAGGCTTTTGTCGGTAGCGGCCGATTTTTCGTCGCGTTGGTAGCTTGTGGACTTTGCGCTGCGATTGGTTCGGTGATTGGCCATTCCATTCATTCTGTTTTCTCCGTTCCGTTTTCGATTTGGCACGCGGCAGTTGGGGCCGGCATTGGCGGAGGTGTCGGCGGTTGGTTGTTTTCGGAAATTTCGATGCATAGCTTACGGCCATTTTATGCGGATTATATCAAGAGAGAGTTGCGGCGAGACGTGGTCTAACAAATCGCTGCAGGCAACGCGGGATGGCCGGTCCAGTTCCGCTATCGCGGAGGGCGTCATCAGTCCCGCGTGCCTGAGCTCTGGTCGTTAGGCCACGACCTATGCGTTCACTTATTCCCACTGCTCTGTTCACTGCGCTTCTCGCGGTTGGTTGTGGTCATTCTGGTTCGTCCGTCGCCACTAACACAGTTGGTGGCCAACAGATAGTGAAGGATGTTTCGACGAATAATGGGGCCGTTTTGACCCGCACCGCCATTGCTTCTGGACCCGATTCTGCCGCTGCTTATGACTCCGTCCATGATGGCGAGAAAGCACAAGCTACATTCTCAGGAGGCAACGGTTCGAGCATCAAAGATGCCGTCGTTATCAATGCCAGTAATGAGGAGACAGGAAATCGTGCAGCTTATATTTGGTTACACGAGCATTATCCCATTTCTCGTCTTCAAGACGAAGGCTTGGACTATGACGATAGTGCCAGATATTATAGCGAGATAAAGATTGTCATGTCCGATGGCAAGTCGCGCACTGTGTTTTTCGAGACGACCTCATTTTTTGGAAAGTAGAAAAATGACGATGTGGCCTAACAAATCGCTCCAGCCAACGCGGGGCGCCGCTCTGGGTTCATCGAGAATCCGCAGGTTGTTTTATGTTGCAGTCCCCACGTGGCTAAGCTCTAGTCGTTAGGTGTTCAGCGTGGCCAGGGAGTCACGCGTGGATAGCTGTTGGAATCGAGAGAACATCATGAGAAAAATCTGCGTATTTGCATCCTTGGCGTTGATGGCCGCTATGCTTGGCGTGAACGTCTACAACTCGATCGTCGACGCGAGGAGCTGGAGCGCCAACATTCCAGATTCGATTCTCACAGCAAGAAACTACTTCAAGACCGTCAACCCAGGAACATTTTTCCGGACGGCTTCACCGTTCAATCAGATTCTCGCCTTGGCCGCTCTGGTTGCTTGTTGGAAGTCCGGAAGGAAGATAAGGCTGTATTTCGGAATGGCGTTCCTGCTCGCGGTGCTGACGGACGCCCTGACCTTTGCCTATTTCTATCCCCGGAATGAAATTCTGTTCCGCGCCGCCCAGTCGAACGCGGATGTGTTCACTAAAATCTGTTCCGAGTGGAGCACCATGAACTGGATAAGAAGCATGGTACTCGCATTCGCGGTTGTCTGTTCGATGAAGGGTCTCGACACATATTACGTAAAGGCACAACCCCGCACCAAGGCAATGGATGCAGCGTGAACCTTATGTCAATCGCGGCCTGGACATCTAACCAGTGCGCTGCAGCGAACGGCCCCTGCGCCGTCCGTTCGAGCGTCGCGGGAGTTCGTGAGCGCACGGTGCGCTCCACCCGCGCCACCGAGGCCGTCGCTGGCGTTAGACCGCACTCGGCATGAGTAAATGGACCGATCCAGAACAGTGGGCGCGAATGCGCAGCGGTGCCGACTGCCCCATTTGCCGTGCCAGAGCGCCCCGGGACATTGTGGCGGAGCTTGAGGTCTCGTGGGTGACAGCCGGCCCTGACAGTCCGATCGCGGGTTACGCGTGCCTGGTGTTCAAGCGACACGCGGTGGAACTGCACGAACTCACCACGCTTGAGGGCGCGGCATTCATGCGCGACGTCCAACGACTCTCGTCGGCCGTCGCCGCTACGACGAGCGCCGTCAAGCTCAACTACGAGATCCACGGCAACACGCTTCCTCACCTGCATATGCACTTCTTTCCGCGATACCGCGGCGACGCATTTGAGAATCGCCCGATTGATCCGCGCTCCGTTGTTCAACCCGCCTACGGCCCCAGCCAGTTCAAGGACTTTCGTCAGCGGCTCGTTGCGGCCATCGCTGGCTTGAGCGCGTTTTAACCAGGCTCCGCGGCCAACGCGGGGCGGCGCTCTCGGTTCATCGAGATGCCGCGCGCGGTTTTGTATTAAAGGGGTCGCTTCCCACTATTTACACTTTTACCCGTGAACTTGTACGAGTCAGCCATAACTCATCCTCAAATCTTTTCTCAAAAATTCGCCCGATTTGACACGTGTGCTATAAGAAGTCCGGCAAAAGGAGGGAAAGGGATAAATGATAATGGGAACGAAAAATGTTTCGGCAACGTGCAGCGTGCTTCCGGCATCCACGACATCTTCCTCTCAAACTCGGACCTTGTTTAAAAATAAAAATTACCAAACGAACCCATTTCGGTTTTCCGATTTCATACTGCACATCAGCCGCTTACGCCGATTTACGTCCCTTCGAATCCAAAAAACGAACCCATTTTGCAAATGGCTTTTGGAACTTGGACCTTGGAATTTGGCACCCGGAATCGTGCCTCAGTCGCGGCGATTCGGGCCTTATCGGGCCTTATCGGGCCTTATCGGGCCTATCAAATATGGGGGGCCAAACAAAAATATTTCAGCGAAAGGCCGGAGGCCCCCAAGACAAACATTTGGTGTTCCCGCCCGAAACGGCTATCTTCCCCAAACGGAGGACTTCGCACAAAGCGGTCTTCCAATGTTTACAATTATTTATGGATTCATTGGTGTCTGCTCGGTCGTCAACAAACGAATTGCTTCAAATTGCGCCCTCAATTAGCCTCGCTCAAAGAAGTGAGTGGTGAAATTGGAGGAAGATCATGTCTCATGACCAAATAATCGTCAGCACAAAAACGGAACGAAAATTTATACCGTACCGCCTTCTGTTGCGGTGTGCAGAGCATCACCTGAGCGAGGCATCAGAAAACAAGGCTGGAAGCAAATATGCCCTGCTCTCATCTATAGTATTTTCCGCTCTTTCGATCGAGGCCATCGGGAACACCTACGGCGAACTTTTGATTAGCAACTGGGAGGATTTTGAAAGCATCAGCCCCCGAGCGAAGCTTCGGCTGATCGCTGAGCGGTGTGGTATAAAACCGGACTTCGGAAAAGAGCCCTGGCAAACAGTCGCCCCTCTTATCGGATTCCGAAACAAAATCGCGCACGCCAGGCCAAAGCACCTGAAAATTGAGAACGAGTACGAACTGATTACATACAGAAAACCTAAAGGCCACAACCTTGAAGCGGACGTGGAGAAATTAATAACGCAGGACTTTGCCGCCAAAAGTTATAATGCGGTTGACGAGATTGTGAAGTTGCTCAACAAGCAACTCACTGAGGAGCAGCTTCATCAATTAACCTATGATGGCCACATGTTTCACGTTGGAATAAAGGAATGACCTAATCGCCCGAACCGATGAAATTGGACCCGCTGCACTTCGATCTGCGTGCGATTGATGCTCAATCCGCGATCACCGTTCTGCGCTTGTATCTTGGCGCTATCGAAAAGGGAATGGAATCGAAGTACAAGTCGGAAAAAGCGGCTCATGAAGGAAATGCGCCCACAACGGGTGACGAGGAAGATCGCGACCTGCATTGGCAACTCGGAAACCACATCGACCGGCTTTATGACGAAGACCTAAAACCCGCCATGCGGTATTCCTTCATTGTGTTGGTTCACATCGTTTTCGAGAACCATCTGCGGCAGTTCTGTAACGAACTCAAAAAGGAAAAGAGATTCAATTTATCTCTGTCCGACCTTTCAGGAAGCCCAATAGATCGCGCTCAAACTTTTTTAAGCAAGGTTGCCGGACTTGGTGTGGGAGAATTCCCGGAATGGCAAAATGTTCGGTCGATTCAAAAGGTGCGAGACTGCATTGTTCATGCGTATGGTCGATTCGGCGATCTGGCGAGCGACAAAGACAAGAAAGCAATTCGGGAACTCGCGACCAAAAACGTCGGCGTCACCGTTGATCAGTATTCTGGCAGGCTGACGATTGATAACGCATTTTGCGAATGGTGCCTTACGGAGATCGACAAACTTTTTGAAAAACTCTTTGTGACTGCCGGATGGTATAAATCTTCAACTCATGACAAATGAGGCAGCCAACATGGCACGCCAATTCTTGAAGTTGGATTCCTTTTGACAAGAACGAGGGAACCGAGGATAAGACCGTTATGAGCAAGCCCAAGGTAAATAAACCGATGACAAAATCCAAAACGCCCGATGCAGACGTAGATGTGATTTTGCAGAAGAAAGCTGAAAGTATCCCGCCGTCTAAAGCTCGTTAGCCGTATTTAGCTCCATAACGGCCTCCAGCCATGGCACAAATCTTGACCCAACAACAACAGGAAGACTGCCTTTCCTCGATTGTCCAAGTCACATTGGACAATTTCAGCATGGCGCGGCTGTTGCTTGACCTGCTCATCAAAAACAACGCATCGAAGCCACCGCCAAGAGCAACGATCCTGCTGCGCGGCGAAGGTCTAAGTGCGGATATACCGGGTACGAACTGTGGATTTTTTGTGATTCCGGTGGTTAACATGGCCGTCCTCGACTGCCGCCGATCACTGGAGTTTTTCGGACTGACGTGCGACCATGGCGCGAAGTGTTTGCGCCCCATCAACAACCGTCGTCCTGATGATTTGGGGATTGAACATTTCGGCCTCGGCCTAGTTTCACCGGCTCAATTCCTTGCAGCAGCTTCCCCGGTGATTTCTGTTCCACTTGAGCCTATCGTCGTGCAGGTTCATCACTGGAGTAACAAGGAACTCGCACATTTCACGCTTGTACAGGCACCAGTCACTTATCAATCCCTCCGCAACATATCAGTCGCAATGATCGAGGCTTACATGCAGCTATTATTTGCTGCACTTGGGCGTCCACGTCCGGCTCTGAATCCATCTGCACGTCAACCAGCTCACCTTTCAGCGCGTCGAGACCAGATGGTGCGCGATTTCCGGCCAGAAGTTGCGAAATGAAGTCTGTCTGAGAGAGCAGCGACAGAAAGCTGGCCTGCAATTTGTCATAGTTGATGTGGCCGAGGGTTCGGCATTCTGTACTATGCCTGAGCGCACCGACACAAACCAGATAATTGTAAGGCTTACCCCTGGCTATCGCCCGCTGACGCACGTAGGTTGAGCCGCACTCGCTACACTTGACCAAGCCGGTAAAAAGGTTGCGATTCTCGTGGTTCACCTTCGCGTGCAGCTTTTTTCGAGCCTGAATTCTGGCACCCGCTGCGAAGAAGGTCTTTTCGTCGATGATCGCCGGGTAGATTTTCAGGCCGCTGGATCGCTGGAACCCCAAGACGCTTTTGTCGGTCAGGGTGCGGTGCAGGAAAAACACATTCCAAGTCGTTTTCTGATGCTTGTACGACTCGCGCCGCGTGATCGGCGGAGAACCCCGCATCATTTTCTCGATTTGAACCAGACCACGACCTTCCAGGCAAAGTTCAAAGATACGGCGCACAGCCTTGGCCTCGGCCTCGTTTATAACCGGCTTACCCTCCTGTGGGTGCCAATCAATCCAGGCCGGGAGACGACCACGCACAGCGGTCCCCTGCTCCATTTTCTCGCGCCTGCCGATCATGGCTTCTTTGATCCGGTAGCTGCGCTTTTCATTTTCCTTGTTGGCCAGCAATGACCCGAAAAACAGCGGAATGAGAACCGAATCCTCGTTGAAATTATCTTTGTTTACACTGACCCCTCGCTTCAGGAAAACCACCTCCACACCGCGCTGGACCGTAGTTCGCAACGCCGTCAGCGCGTCCAGGGCCTCCTCACGGCTCCAGCGGTCGCAATCTTCAATCAACACGGTATCACCGTCGCCCGCGATCTTCAGCAAGTCACGCAGAGCACCGAATTTGCGATTAGCGCCCCTCCAACCGCTGATGCCACGGTCGGTGAACGTTTTATCACTAAGTCTCCTTCCAGCCCGCTTGCACCAATCCTGGGCCATTTGGGCCTGCCTACGTTCGCTGTCACCCCAGGTTTGAGGTTCACTGCTCCAGCGCATGTAGCTGAAAACACTCCCGATTTTGTTGGTTTTTGCATCAGTCATACCGTATAGAACTGAATTCGTTTATTGATATGCCGATAGATTCATTACCAACTGTCTTACTAAAACCGGGCGAAGCCGATCGCATCGTGGCGGGCCACCCGTGGATTTATCACTCCTCCATCCTCCGCATGACCTCCCAGGCCGGCGACGGCGAACTCGCCCAGGTCAAGGACCATCGCCAGCGCCTGCTCGGCATTGGATTTTTCAACTCCAAATCAAAAATCCACGTCCGCATCCTTGCGCCCGAACGCATCGAGATCGACGAAGCCTTCTTTGAACAACGCATCCGCGAAGCGCTGGCCGTGCGGCAACGCCATCTCCCCAACGCCACCTCCTTCCGCGTCGTCAACGCCGAAAGCGATTTTCTCAGCGGCCTCATCGTCGACAAATACGAAGACGTCCTCGTCGTCCAGATTTCCGCGCTCGGCATGGACAAACGCAAATCCCAAATCGTCTCGGCGCTCCAAAAGATTTTTTCGCCCCGCGCCATTCTCGAACGCAGCGAAGTCGCCTCGCGCAAATTCGAAGGCCTCACCGAAGCCAGCGGCGTCCTCACCGGCACATTCAGCGGGCCCATTTCCACCAATCTCAACGGCCTGAAATTTGAAACCGATTTGGTCGCCGGCCACAAAACCGGTCTCTACCTGGATCAGCAAGCTAATTACGAAGCCGTGTCGCGCTTCGCCAAGGGTGCGCAGGTGCTGGATTGTTTCAGCTTCCTCGGCGGGTTCGGCCTGCACGCCGCGCGCGCCGGTGCAACCCACGTCCATCTCCTGGATCAAAGCGCCGAGGCCATCGCCGCCTCCAAACGCAACGCCGAAGCCAACGGCCTCGCCCGCCAATGCTCATTCGAAAACATCAACGTTTTCGATTGGCTTAAATCACAGACGAAAACCGCACCCACGGAAAAGCTCATCCCGAAATTCGAACTCATCATCCTCGACCCCCCATCCTTCACGCGCAATCGCGCATCTGTCCCCGATGCCTTGCGCGGCTACAAGGAAATTCACCTGCGCGCCCTGAAATTGTTGAAGCCCGGTGGCACGCTCGCCACCTTCTGTTGCTCCCACCACGTCGACGCCGGTTTGTTCCAGGACACCGTCCTCTCCGCCGCCTACGACGCCCACAAAATCCTCCGCCGCGTCGCCACCTACTCCCAATCCCCCGACCATCCCATCATCCCCATGATCCCCGAAACCGAATACCTGAAAGGATTTGCCTACGAACTGGTGCGATGAAGATATTCTTGTAGGAGCCGACGTGAGGAGGCCCACTCTCTCGAAGGAATTCAGAGCCTCCTCACGTCGGCTCCTACTTGGTCAGAAGCTCCCGCTGCCAATTCATCAGCTCGGGCGCATACTTCTCCCAACTCCGCGCCAGATCCGAAAGCGTCCCGCGGCTCGCGATCAGCGTCGGGTCAACCCCCAGCGCCTTCGCCTGCGCATCCCGGCGCGTTTGCAATTCCATGAACCGCCGCCGCTCCGCATCCGTCGGCCGATGATTCGTGCGCTGCAAAATTTTCGGAAGCTCGTCCGTCGCGCAACCCAAACCTTCTTCCACTGCTTTCGTCACCCCGCCGCGGCGTCGTTCGGAAATGCTTCGCGGCAGGAGCTGCTCAATCGGGCGTTGCGTCGCTGCTGCTGCGGCCACGTCCACCAGCGTCTCGTGGCTCAACACAAAAAACGGCGGACGATTTGCCGCAATCGCCTCCGTCTCGCGCCAGCGCCACAGCTCGCGCAGAATTGCAAGTCCCGGCCGGCCGAGAAGATGACTCCCCTTGATGCGCCAAACCGCATCCATATCCACCGGCTCCGGCTGCGTGCATTGGGCGATGAGCCGCGAGCAAAATTCCTGGTGCCAGCCGAGCCGCCCCTTTTCCTCCAGCCCGGCGCGCAATTTATCCGCCAGCGGCTTGAGGTAATGCGTGTCGTTGCGCGCGTATTTTTCCATCCGCTCAGTCAGCGGGCGCAACGCCCAATTCGCCTTTTGCGGCCCCTTCTCCAGTTTCACGCCCAGAAATTTTTCCACCAGCGTGCTGTAACCAAATTGCATTTCGCCGATCAGCCGCGCAGCCAGCATCGTGTCGAAAATCGCCGACGGCGTAAATTGGTGGTGCTTCTCCAGCAGCCGCAAATCGTAATCCGCGCCGTGCATGATCAATTCGTGCCCCGTAAGCGAATCGAGCATCGGATCCAGATTAATTTTCGACAGCGGATCCACCAGCACGTCGCCATCGACCGTGCTGATTTGAATCAGGCAGACTTTTTCCGGGTAGGCGTGCAGGCTGTCCGCCTCCGTATCCACCGCCACCCAGGTGGCAGCGTGAAGTTTTGGCTGGAAGGCGGCGAGCTTTTGTTCCGTATCAATCACACGTCCACTATAATTCCGCGGGGAGGGTTGTGCCAAGCATCAGTGTGGCTCGCGGAGAACAAATTATTGCCAAAAAAGAACAGGGCCGCGCTGTTGGAAACGCGGCCCCGCCGGCAGGAATCTTGCAGAAAGTGAAATTAAATTATTTTTCGAATCTATTTGATATGACTGCGCCGCTTGAGCCGCGAATACGCAATGCGCGCGACGGCGGATTTCAGCAGGCGCTGCGCCTCGGCCAGCGCGTCATCCAACCGCGCACACTCATCCAATTCATCTTCGTTGAGCTGTTTTTGTTGCATCAGTTTTTCCGCCGCTTCACAGCATTCGTCGCGCAACAGATTGATTTGAAACGCCAGCAATCCTGCACGCCCCAGCGGCAACGACACTTTGGATTTTTTAGTTTTCATCAAAGCACCATGACCGGCTGGCCCCGCCGGGAATCATTGCTGGCCGAATACCGCGCGCCCCTGGAATTGTTTCTCACGAACCGAAGCAATCGATCCGCCGCCAGGACCTCCAACCCGCTCGCCGGCACAATCGGAACGAGTTTGGCCTCGGCCGATTCTCATTTCACAGACAGCGTTTTGCTCGTCTTCACGTGCCCCCACTCTACAGGTTTCAGGGCGGCTGTCTTAACATCCTTTGCCAGACACAGAACATTTTTTGCTAAGTTTTCGCGTTCCTTGAGCGGAGTGCTTCGATATCTTCCAAATGTGTCCAACAATTTTACAATTTCGAGCGAAGCGAACGAAACCGTCCGAAAACTTATGCGAAGAAATGCCGTCCGATTCTTGCCGCACTGAAAACTTCGTCGTAATATGGCACAATGAATTTAGCCGGCGCCTTTTCTGAATCGGTGCAGAAAAACTCGGAGAAGACCGCCCTCTTCTGGGGCGATGCAAAATTCACCTATTCCGAACTTTGGAGCCGCAGCCTCTTTGTCGCGGGCATTCTCCGCCATCAGTTCAACATCCAACCCGGCGAGCGCGTGGCCTTGTGGCTGAAAAATTGCCCGGAATTCATTCCCGCATTATTCGGCATCCTGCAAACCGGTGCCGTCGTCGTGCCCATCAACAATTTTCTCAAGCCCGACGAAGTCGCCTACATTTTGAATGACGCGGGCATCGACGTCATCATCACCGACACCGAACTCGGCGCGCATTTTCCGGCGTTGAAAACGCATTGGCCCTCGCTGCAAATGTTGAACATCGAAACTGCGCTGGTTTCATTCCCCGTTCCGCCCGGCGGGACACGGTTCGACACGGAGCTGCTGCGGAATCCCACGCGCAAGGAAGAAGACCTGGCGGTCCTGATTTATACCTCAGGCACCACCGGCCGGCCCAAGGGCGCGATGCTCTCGCACGGAAATCTTTTGCACAACGTCAACAGTTGCCGCTTGTGCCTTCACGCGATTGCAGAAGACCGGTTTGCCGTATTGCTGCCGATGTTCCACAGCTACATGCTCACGGTCGGCATTTTCTTGCCGCTGCTCGTGGGCGGCTCGATCGTGATCGTGAAATCACTGCATCCGCCGCGCAATCTCATTCAGGAGATTTACACAAAAAAGCCCACGATTCTCCCCGCGTTCCCGCAGTTCTACCGCAGCCTCGTCAACGCGGAACTTCCCGGGAAACTGCCGTTGCGCATCTGCATCAGCGGCTCCGCGCCTTTGCCCGAGCAAACACTGCGCGACTTTGAATCACGATTTCGCATCCCCCTCATCGAAGGTTACGGTTTGAGCGAGGCGAGTCCCGTGGTCGCCAAGAATCCGCTCGATGGCACCCACAAGGCCGGCTCCGTCGGCATGCCGATTCCAAACGTCGAAATGAGCATTCAGGATGATGAAGGCCAGGTGCTCCCGCCGAACCAGGTCGGAGAAATCTGTGTGCGCGGCGGCAACGTGATGATGGGCTATTGGAACCAACTCGAAGAAACCGCCAAGGCCTTTCGCGACGATTGGCTCCTGACCGGCGACCTCGGCTATCGCGACAAGGATGGTTATTACTACATCACCGACCGCAAGAAAGACATGCTGCTGGTGAACGGCAACAACGTCTATCCGCGCGAAATCGAAGAAGTGATTTATCAATTTCCGAACGTGAAAGAAGCCGCCGTCGTCGGCCAAGCCAACGAGCGCCGCGGCGAACAAGCGATTGCCTTCGTCGTGCCGAATGAAAACACGCGCGTCGACGAAAACGAATTGCTGAAATTCGTCCGCAGCAAACTCGCCGATTACAAAGTGCCGAAGCAGGTCATCATTTCCCCCGCCCTGCCCCGCAACGCGACCGGCAAGATTTTGAAAACGGAATTGCGAAAGCAGTTGGAAGCGAAATAAATCCGCTCTAACTGCGTCCGCAAGTAAGCAGGATTAAAATCACTGCGTCCGTTGGGACAAAAGGTTTTTGACCGTATCCGCGCCAAAGCCCATCAGGAACACCGCAAACAATGCTGGCAGGCAATCCAGCTTGGCGATTTGTTGCTGCGCGCCACCTACCAGCGCCAACAGAACAGCACCCAACGCTATGCCAAATCGCAGCAGTTCGATTAAGGTGCGATCGTTTAACTTAATAGCCGCCCAAAACCTGGAAGCTTTGGAACCCGCTTTCCGGACCGGCAGAGACAGGCTCGGGCCGTTTAACTCCCTTCCGTCGGATGTAATAAACCTGACTTTTACGTCATAAGGACGGGCCTTCGGAAAATAGTGATAAACCGTCCAGCCTTTTTCTTTCAAAGTGTCACCGAAGTCCCACACGCAGGTTAACAATTCGCGAGTGATCGGCGAATTGTATTTGGAGTCGTGAAAAACCACACTCAATTGCTGCGAATCATCCACATAAACCACCGGTTGGCCGAGTTCAATTTCCGCCGGCTGTTCGGCGCCTGGCTTGAACAATCCCACCAGTTCCTCCAGGAAAATTCCCTGCTTCAACTGTTCGATCAATCGGCGCGCATTCTCAAATGCCGCCGAGCCATCCAGATTAATGTACTGCAACCATTCTTTCCTCGTTTTGTCCTGTGCACTATTTTCGACCGCAAGCAGGATTTGATCTGGAAGACCAAAATAATCGGCAATCATCTCCAGCCGATACAAACCCGTGTCCATGGAGGCATACGTCTCGGGCCGAATCTCCTCCGGTTTCGGAACCGTAGCCACTACTTTCAGCAAGTCGACGTTGATCCCGGCGTCGGACATTTTTTTCCTCATTGCATCATTAAACTGATCCTTGAGACGGGTGATGCGACTCACCAGGCTCTTGGCGAGATCGAGGTCCGGCCGGCCGAGGTTGTCCAGCGCAGCTGCGGCTTCAGCAATAAGCGCTTCCGCCTTTTGCAAATCCGCTTCCGGCGGCGTGGTCGCTCTCAACAAATTGCTCGCTTGCTTCAGCCGCTGTTTGTAGCCCAAAACTTGAGTCGGAGGAAAAACGGACTTCTCCGCATCCAGTCGATCGTAAAGCGCGTCCATTTTTTCCAGCAAAACCATTTGCCGCTCCAGCGTCGCCGCCCCGTTGCCGACCTCGGTGAAAACACTGGCGAGTTCGGGACTGATCAATATATGTTTTTCCAGCATGAGACGCAGCCGGCGTGCTTCCATTCGCATCTGCACGCGGACGCCGGAATCCAATTGCGCGGTTAGATTATGCACCCGACGCCCCAGCGTAAGCAGTTGGTCGCGCAAGTCCATGCGGCGAATCTGGTTTGGAATTCCGTTGTTGGCCACCAATGAACACATGCCCCCGAGGGCCAGCAAAAACAGAATGATCACATAACCCAGGATTTGATGGCATTCCGAATTATCCTGAAATCGCAATTGCACGGCGAAGCTTCTCTCAAAAAGATTCGTGGCGTAATCGCTGGTGCCGGGATTCCACCGCAAAATCAGCCGCGCTGGCAAGGTCGTGTCTTTCAAATACCGGCAGAGATGACAGCACGAATCGGTTTGCGGCGGAGGAGGCACGCCCAGTTTGAACGTGCTGTTGGGAGGTATCACCACCTCACCCTGGCCATTGGTGAAAACGCGATTGTTGATCTCCAAAGACCACGACACCCGGTACGACATCGGATCGGCATTTTGCAACAGCAAAGCGCCCGGATTGTCATCCGAGAACAAAACCTCGGGATTCTCGGCCGGCGTGTTGGCGAGCGTCACGGCGAAGGGCACCTGCAAGCGTTCCACCTCCAAATTCGCAAAGGAGTCGTCGTCAAGTTTCAAAGCTGCAGTGGCGCCTCCAGCTTCCGTAAATCCTTTGATGGTAACATCGATTTGCCTGGTCTCGCCGGGCTTGAAATCTTCTATTTTGTAAAAGCTCTGGTTCGTGCCTTCGAAATATATCTGGACCGGCAGTGGTTCTCCCGACGCGGCGCTGTTTAACTGATAGGCGCTCAGGATCGGAGAATTGGTTTCGTTTCCCGCATTCAACAAAAGCAATGATCCTGAAACCACATCGTTCGACCCCGCCGCGAAGACCGCTCGACCCAGAAGTTTTACGTCCTTGCCGTAAGCCGGGCTCAATCCGGCCACCATCAGCATCACGAACCACAGGAACTGTACGGGGACGTTTTTATTGAATGGATTTACTCTCATAATTTGGCTCCGGTATCTTTTGCCCCGAGGAAACAACGCGACTTATGACCATAATGAGTCTAAGCCACGGGGAAGTTACGGACCGCATTCAGGCAAAGAAGCCCAAGGAATGCAAGCCGCTTGTTCAACTGCCGCTTGTTCAACTGTCGAAATCGGCCACCATGCCTCCAAACAAAAAGGCGTCCTTGCGGACGCCTTTTGCATTAATAGGAATTAAATCTTAAGCGACGCTTTCGCCGACCTGGAAGCGGACGAAGCGGCGGATTTTGATTTCGTCGCCGAGCTGTTTACCGACTTGCGCGAGGTGTTCTTTCACGCTGATTTCGGAATTCTTTTTCACGAACCCCTGCTCGAGCAGACAATAGGTTTGGTAGAACTTGTCCAGCATGCCCGCGACGATTTTTTCAATCGCTTGCGCTGGCTTGCCTTTGAGGCGATCGGATTGCACGGCGATTTCGCGCTCTTTGGCAACGATCTCAGCCGGGACTTCTTCGCGGGAAACCGCGTAGGGATGGCCGGCGGCGATTTGCAACGTGATGTCTCTGGCGAGCTGTTTGAAGGCCTCGGTCGCGCAGGTGGTGTCCTTGCCGGCGCCGACTTCCACGAGCACGCCGACTTTCGCGCCGGTATGAATGTATGCGGCGATCAATCCGTTGCCGCTGACTTCCATGCGGGCGTTGCGGGTGATCTGGATGTTCTCGCGAATCTTCGCGACCTGGTCAACGCGTTCGGCTTCGAAATCCGCTTTGGGATTCGATGCGAGCCGTTCGGCGACGCTGTCCGCCCAGGCTTTAAACGCGTCGTTGCGCGCCACGAAGTCCGTCTGGCAATTCACTTCCACGAGCACGCCGACGCGGCTATCCGGAGAAATGTAGCGGGCGATCAAACCTTCGCGGGCTTCCTTGCCGCTTTTGTTCGTGGCGGTGGCGGCGCCTTTCTTGCGCAGCGCGGTCATGGCGGCTTCCAAGTCGCCATTCGCATCTGCCAACGCCTTCTTGCAGTCCATCATGCCGGCGCCGCTCATTTCGCGGAGCTTGGCAACCATTGCAGCAGTAATTTCGGCCATGTTCAGTTGATAGTTGAAAGTTGATAGTTGAGAGAAGGGATTGTTGGATTTGTAGATTTATGGATTGCTGAAAAGAATCCAACAATCCACTTAGCCCTTAATCCATTCATCCGCTTCCTTACTCCGGCGAGCTTTCGGGGGTCGACGGATCATCGCCAGCGGCGACTTCCACGGCCTGGGCGGAATCAAATTTTTCCGTCGCTTCGCCGGTTTCTTCCGTCTTGCGGCGGCCGAATTTGGCTTCGTGTTCGGCGCGAGCCTGGGTGATCACGTTGCTGACGGTCGCCAGGATCATGCGCACCGAGCGGATCGCGTCGTCGTTGCCGGCGATCGGATAATTCACGAGATCGGGGTCGCAGTTCGTATCGACGATGGCCACCACGGGGATCTTCAGCTTGCGGGCTTCAGCCACGGCGTTGTGCTCGCGCTTGATGTCCACGACGAACATGGCGCCAGGATATTTGTCCATCGCGCGGATGCCGTCGAAATACTTGTGCTGGCGCGCGTGTTCGCGGCGGATCATCGATTGCTCCTGCTTGACGTAGTTATTGATGCTGCCGTCGGTTTCCATCTTCTCAATCTGCTTCATGCGGGCGATGGAGCGTTTGATGGTCTGGAAATTCGTCAACGTGCCGCCGAGCCAGCGTTCCGTGACGTAAAACTGTCCGCTTTCCTTCGCGGTTTCCTTGATGGCCTGCTGGGCCTGTTTCTTGGTGCCCACGAACAGCACGCGCTGTCCTTTGCGCACGGTGTCAGCGAGAAAATCGCAGGCCGCTTCGAGCTGGCCGAGAGTTTTGCTGAGGTCGATGATGTGGATGCCGTTGCGGGCATCGAAGATAAACGGCTTCATCTTGGGATTCCACCGTTTGGTCTGGTGGCCGAAATGAACGCCAGACTCCAACAATTCCTTAACGCCAATACTAATCACAATATTTCCTTTGGTTAGAACTCTGATTTTGTAGCGGCGGTCTGTAACCGTCGCTCAATTTTTCCGGCGGTCACAGACCGCCGCTACAGAGCATCCCGCGGAACACGGGATTGTTTTCAATGTTTTTGTGGCCCGCCTTCGCTGCGGCTTCGCCGCGACAGGCCCGCCCCCAACACGAGAGCGGTAAAGGACCGTTTCCCTTCCCGGACTTGCCCGCCTACGCTTTGCTTCGGCGCAGTAAACCGGAAAGGCCCAACAAACTATCAAAGAACCCCGTGAAGGCAACTGGTATTTTGGCAAGAGTCCGTAGTCAGTAGTTCGTGGTCCGTAGATACGGAACGGGCGTGCGGAGGCTGGGGGGAGGCGGTGGCTGAAAGGCACTCCTCCCTCCAGGCTACGATTGGGCACGATCAGGCACGATGGGCGTTGATTTTGAAGGGGATAGGATGACTGACTCAAGCGCATTGGCACCTGCTTACCGTGATTCAGCGTGATTTGGTGTGATTCAGTGTGTTTTGCTTTGATTTGGTGTGGGGCGGATGGTAAGTCCAAGGTCCAAAGTGCTTTGTAGAAACCATTTTTTGTCGCGAAGCGACGGCGGAAATTAGCCAGCCACGCAATGGCTGGAAATCCCGGCGTCACCTCACGTCCTGAAAGAGGGTGTTCCGAAATAAGTTATAAGTGACTAATAGAAAGTTGGTTGCTCCCTAAAAATGTGAGTTTTCGTTCCGTGCGAGACAGTTAGGATTTTTTTGGTTAGTGTTTTGTTCATGGTCAAGCTTCCCAAGGTGGGCTCGTCCGAGCTCTTGGAACGGATATCGCCCTATGTTCCGGATCAACTATTACGAAAATTGGTTCCACGTCATGAGGGTAGAGGGCGACGTCCCGCTTTCTGTTCGGCACAGTTATTTCGCACGCTGTTGTTGAGTGCGTTGACTCCCGCCCACTCGTTCAATTTGCTCAGCCGCACGCTGCATGACAATCGCGCTTGGAGGCGATTTGCTCTTTTATCTCGTCGAGCTCGAGTACCAGGCCCACGCATCCTCCACGAGTTTCGTCAAAAACTCCCACCCCTTCTTTTTCGTCAGATTAATTTGCATTTGCTTCTGCCGCTCTTGGATCAGATGGGGCCAAACAAAAGTGTGGCTGTGATCGATGCCACGGATTTGCGGGCCGCTACCAATGCTTATAAAAAAACGAGGCTGGAGCTTACTCGGCTGATCGCGCCACCCTGGGCGGTCGCAGTTTGAAATCCGGCCAGAGTCGGTGGTATATCGGATACAAAAAGCATTCGTTGCGGCTCTGGTTGCCTTACGTCAAAGATCACATTGTTTTGGTGCCCTTAATTTCCTGGGCAGCGCCCGCTTCCCGCGGTGAAGGCTTGTTTTTAGCTCCCAGCCTTCGCTACTGTGCCAAAACCCTGCACTTCACACCCGACATCGTGGTGGGCGACATGGCTTATGTAAACCTGGCGGTACAGCGGCGGCTACGCGAAGAACAACACGTCGCCGTTATCACAAAATGCAAACCGGATATGAACCTGCCCGAGGTGTTTGACTCGCCGACCAAGATGACCTGTGAACAAGGGCAGCGCTTGGAATGGCTCGGATTAGAGGAACGAGATCAGTTGCATTGGTTTGGAGTAACCGACCCTGAGCCATTGTGCGTGCGTTGCTGGGAGCAGAGCACTTGTCCCAAACAGTTCCCGCATGCCCCCAAAGAGCATGAGATTTTTTATGGCTCTCTTCCTTCAAACAGTCGCGTTGCGCGGCGACTGCTTTACCAATGCCGCCCGTGGATTGAAGCTTCGCAGGCCTATGACAAACACCAACTCGGACTCAGCGATTACTTCCTCAATAGCCTGCCCTTCTGCTGGCAAACATGCCTGTTAACAGATACGGTGACGCTCCTGCGTGCCCGAGCACTACTGAATCTTCCTGAAAAGGTTGAACATCCCCTCAGCGAGTTAATTCCCACCCAATTCCAACTGCCACTCGAATAAAACTGCCAACATCATAAAAATGAAATTCATTCAAACCCCTTTATTCTGAATACTTCACATTTTGAATTTCGGAACACCCTCTTTCAGGACATAGCTCCAACATCGTCATACCAGCCACCTTGTGGCTGGCTAATATCCTGGTGTCGCTTCGCGACAGGAAAAGATTTCTCCAGAGCCGGTCCAAAGTCCAAAGGCCAAGGTCGAGCCCCTCATGAGTCTTTAGCCCGGAAAGGCCCGAGAAGGTCCGAATTTGCCGCGATTGGGTGCGACTGGAGGCACGAATTTGAAGGGCAGTAAAAAACGGGTTCGTTTTTTGAGTTCCGAGATTTGCCGGGTGGCCGAAGTGATTGATTTCAATGGGAAGACCGGAAACGCAAATGGGTTCGTTTGGTGATTTTATTTTTATAGTTGGATTCGGTCGGATTAGGTCGGATGGTGTTCGGAATGAAGATCTTACAAAGACGGAATCGACATGGCCATCGCTTACGAACGAAGCAGCGCGTTCGCGAAGCCCAAGTTCCTTTGCTCTCGTTTCCATTTTGCCCTTCTGCCCTCCTTCCTGATGATCGTTATATCATACGTGTCAAATGCGCTCCTGGTGGGGGTGGATCAGGGAAAAAGTGGGGAATACAGTTGCCTCGGGGAGTCAATCTAGATAAAACCAAGCTCATCTTCAACCTCTTCAATGTCATACAGATGAAACCCCGGCGCATGCTCATCGCCCTCGCATTACTGCTGCCGCTGGCAGCCCGGGCACAGTTCACATTTGTCACCATTAACGGGACCATCAAGATCACCGCATACACCGGCTCGGGAGGTAATGTTATCATCCCCAACACAACCAATGGACATCCGGTTGTGAACATCGGGGCCAGCGCATTTGGTTCTTCCAGTGTGACCAGCGTCACCATCCCTGACACCATCACCAATATCGGAAACAACGCGTTTTCTGGTTGCACCTCCCTGACCAACGTCATCATTGGGAACAGCGTCACCAACATCGGAAATTTTGCATTTTATCTTTGCAGAAAACTGGTCAGCGCCGCCCTTCCGAATAGTATCGCTGCCATCGGAACCAATGCGTTTTGGGGATGCACAGGCCTGACCAACGTCATCATTCCCAATAGCGTCACCAACATCGGAGATCAAGCATTTGGCGAGACTGCCCCGATCAGCGTTACCATTCCCGGCAGCGTTACAAGCATTGGAATTAGTGCGTTCGGTCAATGCGCACAACTGACAGCAATAACGGTCGACGCGCAAAATTCGATTTATAGCAGTGGTAACGGGGTATTATTCGATAAAAATCAATTCACACTCATCCAATATCCCGCTGGCAAAATTGGGAACTATACAATTCCGAATACCGTCACCAGTCTTGCAAACGGAGCATTCCTCAGCTGCACGGGCCTAACCGGCATCATTATTCCTAACAGTGTTACAAATATCGGAGGTTACATGTTTCAGGGTTGCACCGGACTGACAAGCGTCGCGATTCCCAATAGCGTCACCGCCATCGGAGCAGAGGACTTTTATCAATGCTCTGGCTTGCTCAGTATCACCGTGGGTAGTGGCGTCACCAGCATCGGAGATGCGGCGTTTGGCGGTTGTGTCAGCCTGACTAACGTCCAAATCGGGAGCAGCGTCACTAATGCCGGAAACGCTACGTTTAGCGGTTGCACTAATCTGACCAGCATCACGCTTCCCAACAGCATCACTTCGATAGGAGATTACACGTTTCAAAGTTGCGGCCTGACCAACGTTGCGATTCCCAACAGCGTCACTCGAATCGGGACACGTGCGTTTGGCTATTCCAACTTAGTCGGCGTCTCGATTCCCAATAGCGTCACCAGCATCGGCGATACTGCCTTTTATAACTGTTATAATCTGACAGCCGTTACAATTCCCAACAGCGTCACTAACATGGGAGCGGATGTGTTTGAAGCCTGCACGAATTTGGCCAACGTCACAATCCATAGTAGTAGCATCGGAACTCGTGCGTTTGACACCTGCCAAAACCTGACTCAAGTGACAATCGCCAGCGAAGTTGGCAGCATCGGAGACTATGCATTTAATTATTGCCTCAGCTTAACCAGCGTCGCAGTTCCGAACAGTGTCACCAATATCGGAATCGGCGTATTTGAAAATTGCCCCAGCCTGACCAGCATCACGATCGGCAGCGGCATCGCCACCATCGGAGAAGGTGCGTTTTCGGGTAGTTACAACCTGACCGCTCTCTATTTTCGAGGAAATGCCCCCAATCTAGGTCCATCCGCATTTTTAAATGATGCCAACGTGATTACTTATTATCTGCCGGGAACAACCGGATGGGGTTCTACTTTTGGCGGCTTTCCGGCGGTGCTCTGGAATCCGCAGGCAACCGCGTTCAGCTCGCCGGGCGCACAATTTGGTTTTAACATCGCCGGCCCCACGAACGCGGTCATCGTGGTGGAAGCCTGCACGAATTTCCTCAACCCGGTCTGGCTGCCTGTGTCCACCAACACACTCACCAGCGGTGTGTCCAGTTTCAGCGAGTCGCAATCGTCAAATTATCCCCGCCGTTTTTACCGCTTTCGTTCCCCGTAAAAGTGAAGCGGGCGGCGGGACCAAATTTTCCCGAAATTCGGCAGCGGAATGAATGTGAGAGGAATAAACTCCTGGCAGCTCTTCTCAATTCCCTTGACGAACATTCCGTTGTTGCGCCCCTGCCGGGGCTCGAAAATTTTACGCTTGTAACCCACGGCTCGCGCCGTGGGCTACCTTCTAGCGCTGCTCCGCAGCTTTTTTCTTTTCATATCGGCGTTTGGCAATCTCATAGGCTTCCTGGATAAAACCCATCGTTCGATCGAGCTCGGGGCCGGATGGATTCAGAATGCAGATGAAGTGCTGAGCGGAATAGTGTGGATGAGGGATAAAGACGTTGAGTTGGCGGTAATCAATCTCTGCCGGGACGTTGGGAAAGAGCAGTTGGTAACTTTTGGCGCTTATCCCAAGGTTCAGACGAAACACGCCCTCTCGAGTCAGATTGGAAACGTTGTCGTAATCGTTGTCCGATTCGGCAATGGACACAAAGGGGGTCATTTGGTCCTCGCCATAGAAGAACAGAATATATCCGAAATTGTTCGCTGACGTGACTTCCGGCAGTTGGTCGAGGTGATGTTTGAATTCGAGGGCGGTCATGAAATTTTTAGCCTAATAAGCATCTTTAGTTAAAGCTGAGGTTTTTATTTTCGCAAGTGATTGTTTGGCTCGCCCGCTGCGATTGATCGAGCGGACGGGAGAGATACTCGCTTTGCTTCCGCCGTCGCTGAGAAGCTATGGCGGGACAGGCGCCGCGCTGCGCGCGAAAGTGATGGATGGGATGACCTTGCACCCAGGGTAGGCCTCGAAGACTCGGCCAACCCGGGGCTGAGGGCTTGTGCTCCTTCAGAGCACTCATTCGGCGCGGACTAACGTCCGCGGCTACGGGAAATACGACGGAGGAAAGTTTGAATTGCAAGTGATTGTTTGGCCTTGAGGTTGCCAGCCTGCGATGATCCAGCGGATGGGAGAGATGCTCGCTTTGCTTCCGCTGTCGCTCAGAAGCTATGGCGGGACAGGCGCCGCGCTGCGCGCGAAAGTGATAGGTGGAATGACTTGCACCCAGGGTAGGCCTCGAAGACTCGGCCAACCCCGGGCTGAGGGCTTGTGCTCCTTCAGAGCACTCATTCGGCAAATGACCGTCAGGGAGTCCAGGCGGGGTCTTGCAACGTGCGGTCGGGTTTCAACGCCGGCCAATAGTGACTCTCGGCGATTTTGGTTTGGTTCAGATCGTCCAGATCCTGGCTTGACCTTTCGCCCCAGCGAAAACTCTGACAGCCGGTATTCAAAAATAGAAGAGCCAGAGAGAGCGCAAATGGAATTTGCCGGATCAGTTTCGCGCGTTTGAGAGAGTTCCCTGCCTGAGATGCAATGCGCCGAACATGTGTTGCGTTGGTGGTCGATTGGGTCGCTGTCATTTCCTCAGGCATGCTTCAATTAAGGCTGGGTTTTTCGTTTTCGCAAGTGATTGTTTGGGCTGTCATTCCTGCCTGTGATTCATCCCCGGTGAAGGGGGAAGATGCTCGCTTTGCTTCCGCCGTCGCTCAGAAGCTATGGCGGGACAGGCGCCGCGCTGCGCGCGAAAGTGATGGATGGTGTGACCTGCACCCCGGGTAGGCCTCGAAGACTCGGCCAACCCGGGGCTGAGTGCTTGTGCTCCTTCAGAGCACTCATTCGGCGCGGACTAACGTCCGCGGCTACGGGAAATACGACGGAAGAAAGTTTGAATTGTGATTGTGTGGCTCGCCCGCTGCGATTGATCCAAGGGATGGGGAAGATGCTCGCTTTGCTTCCGCCGTCGCTCAGAAGCTATGGCGGGACAGGCGCCGCGCTGCGCGCGAAAGTGATGGATGGTGTGACCTGCACCCAGGGTAGGCCTCGAAGACTCGGCCAACCCCGGGCTGAGGGCTTGTGCTCCTTCAGAGCACTCATTCGGCGCGGACTAACGTCCGCGGCTACGGGAAATGCGACGGAAGAAAGTTTGAATTGCGAGGCGAAATCGGATAACACTCGCGCACCCATGAAACTCCCCTCATTTCTTTGCCTGGCGGTTTTGCTTGCGATCTTTTCAGCGTCTTTCGCTTTGGCGGAGGACGATTTCAAGCCGGAGCCGGGTTATGTCAGTTTGTTCAATGGCAAGGACCTGACGGGTTGGGGATATAAGACGAATAATTTCGACGGCAAAACTGCGAGCGATGACGGGCGTTACTCGGCGGGTGACGGTATTCTGACGGTGCATCCGCGTGTGCCGCGGCTGGTGCAACAGTTGTGGACGACGCAGGTGTTTCCGCAGGACTTCAATCTTAAGCTGGAGTTTCGCGCGAGCACGAATGCGGACAGCGGCATTTTTATTCGCAAGCCGCAGTTGCAATGCCGGGATTACCTTGTCGCCGGGCCTTATAAAGATCTCAAAAAATACCGGCCGCAGGAGTGGAACGAAATCGACATCACCGTGAGCAACAACATCGCTTATTGCACGTGCAACGGTGAAGTGCTTACCAATGCGCTGCCCGTTCCCGCGACCGGACCCATCGGCCTCGAGGGAGATCGCGGGCAGATGGAATACCGGCGCATACGGTTGAAAGAGCTTAAGTAAGTGCAGCGCGCGAGCGCACGCCTGCGGCGTGTGGTTTGCGGCGTCTCGCTGCAAATTTCGTCTGAACATTTTTCCAAACGAAATGCTGGTCCCATGGATCCTGGCCGGCGGGACGCCGGCGGTCCCAGGGGTTCCCGGCGCGCCGGACACTGAAAGGCGATACAAGACGAAAAAAACTTGTCAATTTATCGCTCTTGGAGAAAATCCGAACCAGCCATTGTGGACGTGCGGAAATCAGTGGGAAAATCCCAATTCAACACGCTATGAAGCTGCTTGTCTGTTCGCTATTACTTGGCAGTGCCCCGGCGGTTTTTGCCTTGCCGGCCGTTTATGTGAATCTGGACGGCGAGGCCTATTCCGGCGCGTATAATAACCCTTATAACAACGATGTTTTCCAAGGGGGCACCAATAGCACGCATTTCGTCTCCACCGGCTATTTGCCTCAAACCAGCGCCAGCGGCGGTGATAGCGCCGCCGCCACGTGGACGCTCGACGACACGGTCCAGTCACCGCTGGGCGACGGTTCCTTCATACCGGTCACGTGGAAGGGAGATTGCACCTCCGTGATCTCGGGCAAGGCCAGCATGGGCGCGCTGCACGCCTTTTGTTCCGCGGTGCAGGAAATTACGCCGTTCAGTGTTTCCTACGCCCAAACCGATGGCGGCGGGAACAGTGTTGAAAGAACTTCCTACAACCCGCTCATCGCGACCGCTTCCGCGCAGATGGGTGTCTCCGCGCAGGATTCCGTGACGGTGGGCGGCACGCTCACGCCCGGCACGATCGTTCAAGTGCGCCTCGGCCTCGCGGTGGATTGCGGTGTGACGCCGCAAAGTTTTCCCTCCAGCTCGCAAGTGACGGCCCAGACGTATTGCGAGATTCATAATGGCGCCAATGTTTACGATACCGACACGCTGAACTTCAACAGCCAGACCGACGGTAACGGCGTCAATACCAATTTAGTCTTCAACATCCCGGTCGGCGCCACGTTCTACGTCATCCAGTCGCTGAGCGCGGATGCGTCGGCGAGCAGCGATCTGGGCAATACCGGCATGTATCGTCCGCTATCGGACAAGACGCCGTCCTCCACCGCATCGGCTGACGCCGGCAACACCGCCCACTTTTACCTGGATGTTTTGGATGCCGGTGCTTCCCTGACGACGGTTAGCGGGCACAATTACTCGATGCCTCCGCAATTGACGCTGCTCACCACCAACGCGCCGGGTTTCACGTTAAGCGCGGCGTGTGTGCCGCAACAATCCTGGGTGCTGCAATATTCCTCGGACATGAGCCACTGGACGGATGTCGGGACCCACCAGGCCGATGACAGCGGACAAATGCAAATCACCCTGCCCGCTCCGGATGCTTCGTCGAAGTTCTATCGCTTGCGGTCGCCCTAACAGGCTCGCGGAATGAATTCCGCGCCCCGTTGCGATGATTGTTTTGCGGCGGTTCGCGCTGCATGGCCGCTTGTCAAAGCACTCTCCGTCCGCTACTTTCTCACCATGCTGCGAAAGATTGTTTCCATCTCCGCTCTCGCCCTTTGCGTCGGCGCCAAGGCTGTCACGGTCGATACCATTGAACTCAAGGACAACGCCGCCGTGACCGGCAAAATCCTGACCGAAAAACACGACCAGGTGGCGATCGATGTCGGTTACACCGTGCTGGTGATTCCGCGCAGCGATATCCAGAAGATTTTGCACGGGGACGCTGCGGCTCCCGCCAAGCCCGGCGCGCCGGTAAAGACGGCGGCGGCGCCGGTGGAGGCGAAACCCATGGCTCCGCTCAAGCCGGGGTTTTATTCCGCGAACAATCGCGCGATGCCCGAGCGAACGGTGAAGGATCTCGTGAATCAACTCGGTGAAGCGGTGGTGCAGGTGCGGACGCCGAGCGGGTTGGGCTCGGGGTTCATCATTAATGAAGACGGTTTCCTGGTGACGAATTTTCACGTGATCGAGGGGGAGACGCAGATTTCCGTGGCGGTGTATCATCAGCGCGACGGGCAGTTGGAGCCCAGGGTTTACAAGCAGGTGCGCATCGTGGCGATCAACAAGTTCCAGGACATGGCGCTGTTGAAGATCGATGACAAGGACGCGCCGAAATTCAAATATGTGGCGCTCGGCAGCGCGGATGCGCTCTCGGTGGGCGACGGCGTGTTTGCGATCGGCAGTCCGCTGGGGCTGGAACGCACGGTGACGCAGGGCATTCTCAGCACGAAGACGCGCGAGTTTGAAGGCGCGCTTTATCTGCAGACGACGGCGCAGATCAATCCGGGCAACAGCGGCGGCCCGCTGTTCAATATGGAGGGTGAAGTGGTCGGCATCACGAATATGAAGATCACGTCGGGCGAAGGATTGGGTTTTGCGATTCCGATCGAGGGCGTGAAGTTCTTTTTGGATCATCGCGATTCGTACGCGTATTCGAACGACAATCCGAGCAATCCGTATCGCTATCTGGAACCGCCGAGCCACACCAGCCATAAGGTTTCCGAAGATAATAACTGAGGGTAGCCGGGCACCTTTGGAACATCGAACATCCAACATGCTTTGCAGAAAAGATGCTTCGCCCCCTGAACCCTAAACACCACTCTCCCCGGCCCTCTCCCCCACTTCGTGGCGGAGAGGGAGACGGAAGGCGGCGGGTTTTCCATTGCCTTCCAAGATTTCGATCTCATCTACTGAGCGCACCCAACCTCGAACGCTGAACATCCAATGAGTATTCCCCTGTACCCTGAGCACCACGCCGCCCCGGACTGCGGAGCGCCGATTTTTAATCGGCTTAAGTCTCGCGGAACTGATTTCCGTTATCGAGTGGTAAGCCGACTGCAAGTCGGCGCTCCGGTGAAAAGATTTCAGGCGCTCTTTTGCCTGGCGGGGGTTTTCGCCAGTCTCGCCCTCGCCGCTTCCGCAGCGGTGCCTGCGGTGGAAAAGCTTTTGCCGGATGACACGCTGGGGATGGTGACGACGCCGGATTTCACGAAGGCGCGCGACACGTATCACAGCGCGCCGCAGTCGCAGTTGTGGAACGACCCGGTCATGAAGCCGTTCAAGGACAAGTTCATGGCCAAGCTGACGGAGAACCTGATTCAGCCGTTGGAAAAGGATTTGGGCGTCAAGTTCGAGGATTACACCAATCTGCTGCAGGGACAAATCACGGTGGCGGTCACGCAAAACGGCTGGCCGGCGACGGAGGGCGCGAAGCCGGGCGTGTTGCTGCTGCTCGACACGCGGAACCAGAGCGGGCAATTGACAAAGAATCTTGCGGACCTGCGCAAGAAATGGCTGGAGGCGGGCAAGCCGCTGCGCACGGAAAAAATTCACAACATCGATTTTTCGGTCGTTACCCTTTCCGACAAGGACGTGCCGAAGACGCTCAAGAAGTATTCCGGTCCGGACGAGAAGACCGATGCGGATGAGTCGGCCACGAACGCGCCGAAGACGGAGTTGTATGTCGGCCAATCGGACTCGTTGTTGATCATCGGCACGGCGGCCAAGCCGATTGAAAAGGTGCTGGTGCACGTCTCGGGCGGGGAGATGCCGGCGTTGGGCGACCTGGCCGTGTACGACGCCAATCGTCTGATGCTGTTCCGCGACTCGCCCCTTTACGGCTGGGTGAACACCAAATCGCTGCTTGATCTGTTGAACCGCAAGCAGGATGCCGAAGACGCGGCTTCGGAGGATCCATTTGCGATGTTGAATCCGACGAAAATTCTCACCTCGATCGGGTTGAGCAGCCTGAAGACGGTGGCGTTCAGCATGCAGATTGCGAACGACGGGTCCACGATTCAATTTTTCGCGAGCATGCCGGAAGCGGGCCGCCAGGGCATTTTCAAGGTGATTCCCGGCGTGGCCAAGGATTCGACGCCTCCGGCGTTCGTGCCGGCGGACGCGGTGAAATTCCAGCGCTCGCGCATCGATGGCAAGAAGGCGTGGGATACGCTGCAGAAGGTTTTGGGGGATATTTCGCCACAGGCCAAGGATGGGATTGCGTTCATGATCGACACGGCGAACGCGGCGGCGAAGGAGAAGGATCCGGATTTTGATTTGAACAAAAATCTTTTCGGGAATCTCGGCGACGATTTCCTGAGCTACGAGAAAGCGCCGCGCGGCACATCGGCGGCGGAATTGAAATCGGCGCCGTCGTTGTTCCTGATCGGCTCGCCGAACCCGGACCAGATTGTGGGGGCGTTCCAATATATTTTTCTGCTGACCAATCCCCAGGGCGGCGCGCCGAAGGAACGCGAGTTCCTGGGACGAAAAATTTACACGGCCGGCATGCCCGGCGCGGCGGCGGCGTTCGGCGCCAATGGGTCCGGCGGCGGCGCAGGCACTCTGAGCTACGCGGCGAGCAGCGGTTATGTGGCCATTTCATCGGATGCTTCGATGGTTGAGGAATACCTTCGCAGCAGTGACAGCCAGCAGAAAGCGCTGCGCGAGGCGCCGGGCTTGACGGACGCCATCGCGAAGGCGGGCGGCTCGAGCACGGGGATGCTGGGGTATGAAAACCAGGCGGAGACCGCACGCACGACTTTCGAGGCGTTGCGCAACAGCGCCCCGACCAACGAAAGCGGGCCGAGCACCACCGCCATGATGTTCGGCATGAGCGGAGTGCCCGGGGCGGCGTCGTTCAAGGATTGGATGGATTTTTCCCTGCTGCCGCCTTTCGACAAAATCTCAAAATACTTCGGCATCAGCGTTTACACGCTGAGTTCAACGCCAGATGGGATGCTGTTCAAGATGTATGAGCCGGTGCCGGCGGGGCTGAGGAAGTAGTTTGAGAGTTTGGGAGTTGATGAGTTTAAGAGTTGGATCGCAAGGAGGAGCCGCGGCCATCGAAGCGACGCAGGATGTGTGTCGCTGCTTTTTTAGAGCGTTTCCATTTTATATGTAGCGCAGGCATTCTTGTCTGCGGGTTCGGGCAACTTTCCAGTCGCCGGTTCGAACACGGGACTGGAAAGTCCCGTGAACCCGCAGGCTGGAAAGCCTGCGCTACATAATAGGTGGGACTGCTCTAAGCCCCACCTCTCCCCCATTTCATGGCGGAGAGGGAGACGGATGGCTGTGGATGGTCCGAACGTTTCACAAGATGTCGGGGATCTGGACTGAGCCGTTCTCTTCGGAAAACTATTTTGGCAATCGCTATAAAACGGCCAGCCGATTGCAAATCGGCGATACAGCCACGAGTGTCCGGTTGTTGTGATGGGCGAGGGAGCTTTCATTCAATGTTGATGCGGTTAGAGTGTGAACTGGAGGGTGTGAGCGACTTGAGCTTGGCGGGCTCCATTTCTGAGGCATGGCAGCTATCCTGCTGCCATGTTCACCGGTCGATTCGTAATTTCCCAACTCTTGGATTTTATCCATCCCCAACAGTTTCACCGCTGTGTCGAGCGTTACGGTGGCGACTACAAAGTTCAAACCTTCTCGACGTGGCAACAATTTGTCTGCTTGGTCTTTGCCCAACTCACCTGGCGGGAAAGTTTGCGCGACATCGAAGCCTGCCTCAATGCCCGGGCCGATCAGCTCTATCATCTGGGACTGCGCGGGCCGGTCAAGCGCAGCACGCTGGCCGATGCCCTGGCCAGTCGGGACTGGCGCATCTTCGCCGACTTGGCGCAACTGCTGATCCAGCAAGCCCGAAAGCTTTATGCGTCGGAACCCGTGGCGCTGGATTTGAAGCAAACGATTTACGCCCTGGATGCCAGCATCATCGATTTGTGTTTGTCGGTTTACCCCTGGGCGCGCTTCGACGCATTGCGTTCGGGCCTCAAGATCCACACGCAACTGGAACTGCACTCGCATTTGCCCGCTCAAATACTGGTCAGTTTGGCCACTTTTCAGGAAGTAGTCTGGCTCGATCAACTCACTTACGAGCCGGGGGCCTTCTATCTCATGGATCGGGCGTACGTGGATTGGCGGCGGCTTTATGCCATCGAACAGGCTCGGGCGTGGTTTGTCGTGCGCGCCAAGAAATCTCTGAGCTGTTGCCGGCTGCACTCCCAAAGAGTGGACGCCGACAGCGGCTTGCGCAGCGATCAAATCATCAGCCTGCGCGGCTTCTACGCCGCCAAAAAATATCCGGACAAATTGCGGCGAGTACGTTTTTACGATGTGGACCACCAACGCGCGCTGGTGTTTCTGACCAACCACTTTGGCTTGCCGGCACTGACCGTGGCCAGGCTTTACCAACAACGTTGGCAGGTCGAGTTGTTCTTTCGTTGGCTCAAGCAACATCTGCGCATCAAAACGTTTTATGGCACCACCGACAACGCGGTGCGAGCGCAACTGTGGGTCGCCGTGTGCGTGTATGCGTTGGTGGCCATGCTCAAAAAACGGCTCGGCAGCGACGCCACGCTCTACGAAATTCTCCAAGTTCTCAGCGTCAGCGTTTTCGAGAAAACGCCCGTCAATCAACTGTTTCAAGCACTTTCTTCTCAAAATGAATCAGGCTCCTTTTCTAAGCAGTTGTCATTGTTCGAGTAATATCCGGACACTCGTGGCGATACAGCAGATTACAAATCTGCGCTACATTTAAACGCCTGAGCCCTAGCAATCGGGCGCGACTGAGGCGTGATTATAGCGATTGCCAAAACAAGTTTTCGGATAGAAGTCCGAAGCTTCGCCCCCTGAACCCTAAACCCCACCTCTCCCCTGACCCTCTCCCCCATTTCATGGCGGAGAGGGAGACGGATGACTGTGGTGGGTCCGAACTCTTTACAAGATGTCGGGGTTCTCGACTGAGCCGTTCTCTTCGGAAAACTATTTTGGCAATCGCTATTAAACGGCCAGCCGATTGCAAATCGGCGATACAGCAGATTACAAATCTGCGCTACATTTAAATGCGTGAGCCCTGGCAATCGGGCGCGACTGAGGCGTGATTATAGCGATTGCCAAAACAAATTTCCGGATAGAAGGCCGAAGCTTCGCCCCCTGAACCCTAAACCCCACCTCTCCCCTGACCCTCTCCCCCATTTCATGGCGGAGAGGGAGACGGATGTTTCCGGTCGCGAAGCGACGATGGATATTAGCCAGCCACGTAGTGGCTGGAAATCCGGGCGTTGCGTCACGTCCTGAAAGGACCGGTGGAAAAATGTGTTTTTCCGATGTCCCTTCAGGACATGGCTCCCGAACGGCCCCACCAGCCACTTCGTGGCTGGCTAATATCCTTCGTCGCTTCGCGACAAAAATGGATTCTACGGAGCCAGATGGCTGTCCTACGGTTTCATACCGGCGGGACTCAGAAAAAAGTTTAAGAGTCAGGGAGTTTAGGAGTTAAGAGTTCGGCAAGCAATTCCGCCTGCGGATCAACTCTTAAACTCATCAACTCCTAAACTTTTAAACTTCTCCAACTACTCTTGCGGGTAGACCAGAATGCGGTCGTGCACCAGGACGATGAGGTCGTTTTTGTGGTCGCCGGTGACGTCTTCCACGACGGCTTCGCGGGGTTCGGGGAGGTCGCTGCGGCGGCTGCGGAAGGTGCGTTCTTCGAAGACCTGCCAACGATTCGCGGGAACCAGCTTGTGGTGGGAATCGAAGAGGACGAGGTCGAGATAGTTTTTGGCGGTCTCGAGAAAGACCAGGTCTTTGCGACCGTCGTTGTTCAAGTCGCCGGAGGTCACGTCGCCGAGATGGCCGTCTTTGATGGGCGTTTCGTAGCCGTCGAGTTCGGTCAATTCCCAGATGTTGGGCTGCGTGAGCGGCATCCAGGCGACATTGTTCAGGCCGAAAAAGCCGACGGTGTTGGCCTGGGAATCGCCGAGCGCGACGGACTGGAGGCTCGCGAAATCGGAAACCGGCAGGTCCAGGTTGCGGACGACCTGCCACACGCCTTTGCTATCGCGTTCGCACAGGGTGAGCTGCTTGCGTTCGGCATCGAGCATGAAGAGCGACGGGGTGGCGTTGGTGCCGTTGGCGATGGCGGCCGCGCCGACGATGCGTGAATTGCTCGCGGCGCCGTTGATTTGTTCCTTCACCTTGAAGGTCCAGCCGTTGCGATTGGTGGAGCTTTGCAGGGCGTTATCGGTCTGCAACACGACCGCGCGCAGGAAATTTTTCTGCGGCAAAACCAGTTCCGGCTTGCCGTCGCCGTCCACGTCCAGCGACGTGAGCCACGGCTGCTCCATGCCGCCGCCGGGGGCCGCGACGTCCACTTCTTCGAAATCCTTGCCGGCGATTTGGCGCAGCACTTTCACTTTTTCGTACGGGATCAACACGACCAAATCCATGAGGCCGTCCTGATCGACATCCTGGAAGGAAATGCTCGTCGGGTTGCTCTGGAATTTTTCGTCGAGCTTTTGGGTTTTGCTCTTTCCATCCGCGGTTCGCGTGACGAGGGAGCGTTTGCCGTCCTGGTCGACGATGACCGCGAGCACCGGCTTGTCGCCGGTCTTCAGCGTGCCCGCCGCCATGACGAGCGGTTTTCCGTCGAGCGGAATCAGCGTGGGGAACGGCAGGCGTTGTTTGTCATCGAGGCGCGTGACGCCGACCTGTTTCTCGCTTTCGCTCAGCATGAAAATATCAGGATTGCCGTCGCCATCCCAATCCGCCACGGCCAAATCCGTGACACCGGCGAGGGAGGGAAACGTTTTGGCGCTGGAGAGCGAGCCGTCTTTTTGCTGGAAATAAACCGAGATCTGACCGCTTTCAGGCTCGGCGACGAGCAGGTCCGGCAGACCGTCGTGGTTGATATCGGCCCAAAGCAAACCGCGGCGGGCTTTGTCGGTTTTATTCAGCGGCAACACCTGCATCTGGCCCTGGCGGAATTTGCCGGACAGCGGCTCGGCTTCCTTGCGATTGAAACTGGAGACGGCGGCGCGGCCGGAGTTTTGGGCGATGGTGATGACTTCGGTTTTCGAATTGGTTTCAAGATTGTCCGCCCAATACGAACGGATGGGAGACATCGGAAAATAAATTTCGGGGCCGAGCTCGCCGTTTTTCTGCTGGAGGCGGAAGCGGAACGGATCGCGGTCCTCCCAATTCACGAGCAGAAGATCGCTGAGGCCATCGCCATCAACATCCAGCACCTGCACGGCCTTGACGGAGCCGGAGAACGGAATTTTTTGCGGTTCGCCGAGGGTGTGGTCCTCTTTCTGTGCGAGGAGGTAAATGACATTGTCGCCAAGCAGGACGAGATCGGTGCGGCCATCGCCGTTGATGTCGCCGGTATTGAGGGCATTGGCGGTGAGCTGGCCGTCGTCGATGGGCCAGCGTTTCGGCGCGCTCCAGCCGTTGGTGCCTTGATTATATTGCACGACCAATTCCTTCGGCTCGCCGTAATAAGCAATGTCCGGCCGGCCATCGCCATTCAAGTCGGCGACGACCATGGAGGAGATGCGTTTCTCGGAGGCGATGGATTCGATACGGAAGCGGGCGTCGGGCGGCAATTCGTTGATATCGGTCTTCACCGCGGCTCCGGCTTTTTTGGTGAGATTCGTTTTGCCGGTTTGATTGTAGAGGATGGTGATCTTCGAACGCGAGTTGTTGGCGACGATGATGTCGTTCAGGCCGTCACCGTCGATATCGGCGACGTGCAGGGATTCGATCTGCGGGTCGATGGGAAAAATCTCGGGGCCGGTGAAGCCGAAAATGTTCGTGTCCGCGCCCGCCGCGGGGAAGCCGAGAAAAATGGGGGCGGCAAATAACGCGGAGAGCAGAAGTCGATGGCGAAAACTCATAATCAAAGTGTAGCGGAAAATGCCACTTGTGCAGCGACTTGGCCAGTTTTATTCGCCAATGAACTGCATGGCGACGCGGCGGGAATGCGGCGCGCGGCGATGTTCCCAGACGTAAATCCCCTGCCAGGTGCCGAGCGCAAGGCCGCCGTTATGGAGCGGGATGCTGAGATTCACGGCGGTCAACGCGGTGCGAATGTGCGCCGGCATGTCGTCCTCGCCCTCGGCGGTGTGAACGAATAACGGGTCGCCGTCGCGGACCAAGCGCGAGAAATAAGCTTCCAAGTCACGGCGAACGTCGGGGTCGGCGTTTTCCTGGATCACGAGCGAGGCGGAGGTGTGGCGCAGATGCAGCGTGACGAGGCCGTTTTTGAAATTATTTTCCCGCGCCCAGGCGGCGACCTGGTCGGTGAATTCGTACAGGCCGCGCCCGCGTGTGGCGATGGTGATTTCGCGGAAAGCCTGGCGCAGCATGGTCAATTTAGTGCGCCGAGTCGGCGGTCTTTTTCTCGTCCATCATTTTTTCCATCTCGGGATTGCGTGGAAAACCGGCGGCGAGGGCTTTCTGATAATGCCAGCGGGCCAATTCCAGCGAGGGCGGCTGTTCGGTCAGATAAAAAACGGCGAGATTGTTTTGCGCGCCGCCGTAATCGGGTTTCAGGATGACGGCTTTGCGGAAAGCCGCCTCGGCGGCCGGGCGCATGCCTTTTTGGCTGAGGGTCAGGCCGAGGAAATTCTGAATTTCCGGATTTTTGGGATCCGCCTTGGCGGCGCGACTCAAGGCGTCCAGCGCCTCATCGTATTTTGCCTGGCGAAATTTCAAATTGCCCAAAATCGAAAGGCTGAACGCGTCGTCGGGCGCGACCGCGAGCGCGGCCTTGAGATTTTTCTCGGCTTCGTCGAGATGGCCCATTTCGAGTTGAATGGTCGCGAGGTTGGCGAGGGTGTTGACGTTTTTGTCATCGTGGCGCAGCACTTCCAGATATTTCTGCTCGGCCTGCTGGTAACTGCCCGCGGAAAAATCGCGTTGCGCGCCGGCCACGAGGTCCACGGTGCCGGCGGGGAGTTCCTTGACGGATTTCTCGCTGGCGTGAGGTTCGATGGCCACGGCTTGAGGTTTTTTGAACAGCGCCAGTTCCTCGGGCGTGTACGGAGCGGGTTTGGCCTCGTAGATATCGAGGCGGGCGCGCATCGTTTCGAGTTCATTGGCGAGTTCGTCCACGCGGGAGGCGGTGGTTTTGCCATTGCGGCCGTAAAGTTCCTTTTGCGCGGTGTCCAGCTTCTTTTGCAACTCATCGCGCTCGTGCTCGAGTTGCTTCACGTGCTCGCTTTCCTGGGTCCAGAGCGGCGTGGGTGCGCTGGCAACTTTTGGCTGTGCGGCAAGTTGTTGGACGCGATTTTGCAGCGCATCTTTTTCGAGGCGCCAGACTTCGCGATCGGCTTCCAACGACGCGATGGTTTTTTGCGCCTCGGCCAATTGCTTGCTGAGTTCGGCGCTGGCGGCGGTATCGGCCGGAGCCTTGCCGGCGGCGGCTTTCTTCAAGGCGGCATTTTCGGCGCGAAGCGCGACCAGATTCGTGTTATCGGCCATCAAGATTTGGACCTGGGTTTGGAGGGCTTGATTCTGCTGGGTGAGTTGCGCGACGCGGGTGGTTTGTTCCGTGACCTGGCGCTTTGTGTCGGCAAGGTCCTGTTTCGTTTGCGCCAACTCGACGGAATTTTGCAGCGCCGCGGCTTTGTCGCGCGCTTGCGCCAGGGTCACTTGCAGCAGCGCGTTTTCTTTTTCCATGGAACGAATTCTTTCCTGTGCCTGGGCATATTGTTGCGGGTCGGCCCCGGCGGGATGCGCGGCGAGGGCTTCGCGCAGCTTGGCTTCGACGAGCATTTTGTCGTTCTGCACCTGGCGCAATTGATTTTGGAGATCAGCAATTTGTTTCAGCAGCTCGACGTTGGGCGAAATCACGGGCGGCGGCGTAACCACCGGGGCCGGCGCTGGCGCTGTTATTTGGGTTGGGGGCGTCGTCACGACCGGGAGCGTCGCGGGCTGAGGCGCGGGAGTCGGCGGAGGCAGCTTTGCCGGAGCGGGTTGTGTTGCCGCTGGCGGAGTGGTGGCGACTGGCGGCGCGGTTATCACTGGCGGTGCGGCGGGCACTGCGGGGGCGTTTGAGGCGGAGGCAGTTGAGTTGCCGGCAGCAGCGGCGGTAATGATGGTGATTTTTGACGCGAGATAGTTCAGCCGGAAATTGACAACTTTTTGATTCCAGCCGGGATAGATTTTTTGAAACCGCAGCAGGGAATTTTGGGCCTCGGTGTATTTGGCGAGGGCTTCGTCCGGATGACTCGTGCCGGCGGTATCGCCCTGCTGGATTAAATTGTAAATCTGAACGTATTGATCGTCCGCCCCGTCGGCGTGAACGCGCGCCACCAGCAACAGAAGCAAAACAGCGATACCGAAAAACCTTTTCATGACAATGCATGGTAACGCGATGCGCAAACGTTTGGCAAGCAATGTGGAGAGAAGCTCCAGGACTGACGGATTTAAAATGCATCGCAGCCGTCTCGGTGCTTTGTGGAAATCTTTTGACGCGTAGAAAAGAAGAGCCCGTGCCGACTGCCAGTCGGCGATACAGCAGGCTACCGGCCTGCGCTACAGGGGAAATTAAATGCGTGAGCCCTCGGAAAAGCTCCAAGCGTCCAAGCGTCCAAGCGTCCAAGCGTCCAAGCTCCAAAGAAACACCAAATTCCAAGCTCCAAAGACTTTCGAGGATTCGAGTCAGCATTGAAGTTTGGGGTTTCTCTGGAGCTTGGACGCTTGGTGCTTGGAGCTTTTCCCGCTAACGCACGCAATTGTAACGCGGGCTCGCTTCGATTCGCGTCCGTTTCGTTGACACCGGGAGGGGGCTTGTGTATTTTGCGGCCAGTTATTCAGTATGAGTTCGATGTTGAACCAACATGTGCTCGTCTTAAACCGTCTGTGGCAGGCGGTGAATATCTGTACGGCTCGCCGCGCGCTCACCCTGCTGTTCCAAGGCCAGGCCCAGGCTGTTCTAAGCGCCGAAGACGGCTCTTTCCGCACTTACAATTTCACGCAATGGTTCGACTTCTCGCTGCGCGAGCCGCACCCGGAATCGATCAAGACCATTTCGTTCCGCATCCGCATTCCGCGCGTGATTCTGCTAGTGGTGTTTGATCGGATGCCGAAGAAGGAAGTGAAGTTCACGCGGCACAACATTTTCGAGCGCGACAAAAACATGTGCCAATATTGCGGCCATGTTTTTGACCGGAAGGATTTGAATCTGGACCACGTCATCCCTCGTGATCGCGGCGGACCGACGACGTGGGAGAATATTGTCTGCTCGTGCATCGAGTGCAACACGCTCAAGGCGAACCGCACGCCGCAGGAAGCAGGGATGCATCTGGTCCGCAAACCGAAGCGTCCGAAATGGCGGCCATTCGTGCAAATCAATTTGAGCCTGCATCAACACGACAGTTGGAAGCACTTCGTGGATTTAGCTTACTGGAACGTGGAGCTTGGTGAAGATGTCGGATAGCCGGAGGTCGGATAGCCGGAGGTCGGAAGCCGGAGGACGGAGGCCTGATGGCGGAGGTCAGCCTTTTCGAGGTATGAACTTTTCGGGCATGGAAATCATTCTGCCAAGGCCTTGACCGATTTCTCGAATCCGACTTTGCAACTTGGAATGCTGATTGTCGTCCATGTAGGCACAGGCCAGCGCCGTAGTGAGCCAATGATCGGTTTCCTGTAGTTCTCCGTCTGCGTCCGTGAGTTTGCTTGCGAAATGCGCTGGATATGCCCGCTTTGCCCACGATTCGGAAATATTTGCGCCGATAGAGCGTGATGATCGGCGAATTTGGTCCGTCAAAGCGAATTTTTCCTCTGGTGGCCATTTCTTGGAAATCTGAAAAACCTCCTGCTGCAGCTCAAAAGCTTCTTGGTAAACCCGCAGGTCACGGAACGAACGAATAGATTCTGCCATATAAATGGTTGCAATAGAATTCAGCGCTCGCTTCCGAGCTCCGACATCTGTGCTCCGGCCTCCGACTTCCGTCCTCTGGCCTCACGCCTGAACTGACTTCGCGGCTTCGATCATTTCCCAGAATTTGGGGTTTTGTTGCAGGGCTACGTCTTCGTCCATTTTCAATCCCGAGCGGAACAGGAAATCTTTCAATGTGTGCCGGCTGAGAATGCGGTGGACGACGACACCGAGTTCGTGTTTCTCGAAGTAAACGCGGTAGTCGCCGATGCGGAAGCGATGCAGGATGCGGCCGGCGCGTTCGAGTTTGCCGAATTCCTCCAGCTCGGTGCTCATCACCTGATGCGGGAGGCCGCGGAATTCGCCGAGGATTTGCAATTGCAGTTCCTTCGGCATCTTCGCCAGTTCCGCCGCGCTGGTCGGATTAAAAATAATTTGAAATGAACGCATTTGGGTTCGCCAACCGGAGTATCCGTCAACGGCAGCGTTCTATCAAAACAACGACCGATAAGCAAGCGGACGAATTGCGTTGGGTGCGATTCAAGTCGTGAGCACGCGCAAGATTTCGTTGTGATGGAGATGGGAATTAACGCCTTTGAATGTGAGGCGAGACCCCTCATCCCGGCCTTCTCCCCGCCCAGGCGGGGAGAAGGAGACGAAGCTCGCGCCTCTGCATATTTGACCGTCACTGTGAATCGCACCCATCACGTGGAAGCGGTTTTGCACTGGAACACCTGGCCGCCAGCGGCGATGCTCCCCGCGTCCAACATGAAAAACAAAACGAGTCTCGCGATCGACTCGCCGGCGGCTGGCGCCGGTTACGCAGTTTTCATCCTCACGATGATGAACCTGCTCAATTATCTGGATCGCATCATCCCGAGCGTGGTGAAGGATCTTTTCAAGGCGGACCTGAAACTGACGGATGCGCAAACCAGCCTGCCGATCGCGGGATTTGTGATCGTCTACATGCTGACGAGCCCGATTTTTGGCGCGCTGGCGGATCGCTGGCCGCGCAAGGTGTTGATCGCGCTAGGTGTGGCGCTTTGGTCACTGGCGACGGGTGCGGCGGCGTTGGCGATTGGATTCTGGACTTTCTTGCTGGCGCGGGCTTTCGTGGGAATCGGTGAAGCTGCTTATGCGACCATCAGCCCTGCCCTGCTCAGCGATTTCTATCCGCCCAAAAAAAGAAATCGAATCCTTACGATTTTTTACGTGGCGATACCGGTGGGGTCGGCGCTGGGATTCATATTAGGCGGATATTTCGGCGATGCCTTTGGTTGGCGGGCGGCGTTTCTGATTTGCGGTTTGCCCGGATTGGCTTTGGCCGCGCTGGTGCTCATGATTCGAGATCCCGGTCGCGGGCATTTCGATACCGACGCAAACGCGATTCCGCCGCCATGGGCCCGGGCACTCGGGCCATTGCTGAAAAATCGCGCGTATGTGCTCGCGGTGGCAGGCTATGCCGCGGTGACGTTTGCGAGTGGAGCGCTGGCGGATTGGTTCCCGACTTTCCTCCAACGACAGCACGGGATGTCGGTGCAAGCGTCGGGCATGTATGTGGGCGCGTCCGCGGCGCTGGGCGGGTTGCTCGGGACGGCGTTGGGCGGAGTGTGCGGGGACGTATTAAAGCGCTGGACGCGGCACCCGTATCTGGCGTTGTCCGGCGGGTCGATGATGTTGACCACGGTATTTGCGTTTTTCGCGCTGCGACTCGGCAACACGACGGCGGCGATCATCATGCTGTTCGTCGCGCAATTTTTCCTGTGGTTTTACAATGGACCCATCAACGCGCTGATTGCGAACTCCGTCCCGAGCGCACTGCGCGTGCGGGCGTTTGCGCTGTCGATCCTGGCGATTCACATCTTCGGCGATGCCATAAGCCCGTCCATCGTCGCGACCGCATCCGATCACATCGGTCTGCCACACGCGATTCAGATGGTTCCGGCGGCGCTGGGAGCGGGAGCGTTGATCTGGCTGTTCGCGTGGCGGACGCTGCCGAATCCGTCGCGAAGCGAATCGTAAAGGAAGTTGGAGGGAATATAGTGATGGCTAAAAGTAATTCCCGGATAGAAGGCCGAAGTTTCGCCCCCTGAACCTCTCGCCCGCTTCGCGGCGGAGAGGGAGACGGATGGCTGTGGCTGGTCCGAACGCTTCACAAGATGTCGGGGTTCTCGATTGAGCCGTTCTTTTCGGAAATCTATTTTGGCAATCGCGATTAAACGGCCAGCCGATTGCAAATCGGCGATACAGCAGACTACAAATCTGCGCTACATTTAAATGTGTAAGCCCTGGCAATCGGGCGCGACGGAGGCGTGATTATAGCGATTGCCAAAATAAATTTCCGGATAGAAGGCCGGAGCTTCGCCCCCTGAACCCCGAGCCCCACCTCTCCCCTGACCCTCTCCCCCATTTCATGGCGGAGAGGGAGACGGATGGCTGTGGACGGTCCGAACGCTTCACAAGATGTCCGAGTTCTCGACTGAGCCATTCTTTTCGGAAATCTATTTTGGCAATCGCGATTAAACGGCCAGCCGATTGCAAATCGGCGATACAGCAGATTACAAATCTGCGCTACATTTAAATGCGTGAACCCTAGCAATCGGGCCGCGATTGAGGCGTGATTATAGCGATTGCCAAAACAAATTTCCGGATAGAAGGCCGGAGCTTCGCCCCCGGAACCCCGAGAAAAAGCACTGCCGACTTATCGTTTCTTTCCGCGGATAAGGGAGATGAGAAACAGAACGAGGAACACCACGAAAAGAACTCGCGCAATATACGCGGCGGTGCCGGCAATTCCAAAAAATCCCAGCGCGCCCGCAACGAGGGAAATCAGCAGAAAAACGAGAGTGTAGTATAACATGCTTCTTTGGGTTCTGGCAGCGTTGTGATTTGAAGGAGCGCGGCCTTTAGCCGTTACGATGCAGTTGAAAAGAGGGGAACGCACGCTTCCGGCGTGTGGTTTGCGGCGTCTCGCCGCAAACTTCGTCTGACCATTTCTCCAAACTAAACGGCGGGCCAAGATGGTGGTTACGAGCCGATGGTGGGACGCTGTCGGCAACACGCGGGACGCGTGCGCTCCCCAAATCGAACTGCATCGTTATGGCTAAGGGCCGCATCAGTGCGCCACTTTCGAGGGTGTTGAATGAGTCGATGTCCCTTGATTTTATCACATGGAAACGACCTGAAGGTCGCGCTCCGGTAAAATCAAATTTGGGATCTCAGCGGCTGGTGACCAGAATTTTTTTGGCTGAGCCGGCTTCGATCACGCCATTTCCCGCGGCGTGCCGCGTCAAACCGGCGATGCTGTGAATGTTGAGTTTGTCCATCAGCGATTGGCGATGTTTTTCGATCGTCTTGATGCTGACATTGAGTTCGTCGGCGATTTGTTTATTGATGAAACCTTCGGCGACGAGTTGCAGGACCTCGGATTCCCGTGAAGTCAGCGGCCGTTGTTTGGGAGTCTGGGGCGGCTGCTCCAGCTTCGCCACGGATTTGGCGCGCAATCGCTCGGCGACGGTGGGGCTGAAATAGGCGTTGCCTTTGTGCACTTCACGCACCGCGCGGCTCAACTCGGCGGCGGCTGTGAGTTTCAAAAGGTAGGCGGAGGCGCCGGCCCCGAGGACGGCTTCCAGATGGGCGTCGTCATCGTAGGCGGAAAGCACGATGACTTTGGTGTCGGGACAGTTTTGCACGACCTGGCGGGTCGCTTCCATGCCGTTCATCAAAGGCATGGCAATATCCATGATGAGAATATTGGGGGATAATTTGGTTGCCAGTTGAACGGCTTCGCGTCCTGAATTCGCTTCTCCCACGATTTGAAAATCGGGTTCGTTCTTCAGCAGGGCGCAGAGGCCGCTGCGGATGAGTTTGTGATCGTCGGCCAGCAAGAGAGTGATCGGTAACATGTGATTGAGCATAGAACCGCCGCGGGCATTTGATTATGGGGTCTGCACCCAGTCAAAAATTGCAGCGTTCAGGCGGCGGGAAGCTCGATCCAAAAGCGGCTACCTTTGCCGGGCTCCGATTCGACGCCGCAGGTTCCCCCCATGCGTTGCACGGCCCGGGCAACGATGGCGAGTCCAATCCCGGTGCCTTGATAATGCTCGGAACTGACGCCGCGCTCGAAGATGCCAAAGATTTTCTGGTGGGCGTCGCGGGGGATGCCGATGCCCTCATCCCGCACCCAAATGCGGATCTGCGTGGAGGTTGGTTGGGGGGACAGGAAGTTGGTGTCATGCGCCGCGTTCTCGATGGAGCTGAAAATCAACGGCCGGGAGCGGGTATTGGGAGAGCCCTGGGAGACGATTTCAGCGGAAATGGTAATCCGGGGAACGGTCTGCGGCTGGACAAACTTGACGGCGTTATCAATCAGGTTGGCAAAAACATGATGCAGGAGGCCCTTGTGGGCGCGCACGGGATACATGGACGCGTCCACGGTGATCGACTCCCGAAGCGCAGGAAAAAGAAGCGCAACGATGTCTTCGATGACGGGTTTCACATCGACGGGAGACAGCACCACTTCCTGTTGGGAAATCCTGCTGAATTCGAGCAGGTCGCGCGTCAACAACTCCATATGACTGGAGGCGCGCGAAATTTTTCCGACCACGTCCCGGACTTCGAAGGGGAGGTTCTTGCCGAAATCTTCGATCAAAACCTCGCAATAGCCGCTCATGCTGCGCACCGGCGCCCGCAAATCATGGGCGATGGTGTAGGAGAAGGTTTCGAGTTCGGAGATCGTTTCCTGCAAGCGCAGCGTTCGTTCCTGAACCTTTTTTTCCAGAAGCTGGCTATGCTCGCTCAAAGCTTCCTTGGCTTTACGAAGTTGTTGATGAGTATTTTCACGATCCAGCGCGGTGGAGAGATATTGCGCAATGGTCATGACGAGATCGGATTCCTCCGGCAAAATCAGGGCGCGGGTGCCGCTGGCAAAACAAAGGATTCCCAGATTTCGCTCGTTGGCAAAAAGAGGGATGACGATGGCGGCGGCGAAGCCGGCTTGTTTCAGGGTATGGAATTCCGGTTCCTGGCGTTGATCGATGGAATTTAAAACCACTATTTCATGCGGCTTCGCCGGCAGGGCCGGAAGGAAGGGGCATTCGGTAAAATCCTTTTCCAAATGAACCGGGATGCCGCCGGAGGCGTCCAGATACAGCGTTCCCGTTTCGACATCGCGCAGATAAATCAGAAAGGTGTCAAAATCGAGATGCTCGGCGATTTTGAAAAATAGCTGACGGACCGATTTTCGCGGTTGTTCGGTCTTCAAAAGCTGGGCCAGCGCCCAGGAAAGCAATTCATCGCGGCGATGCTGGCGTCCCAGGATGTCGGCCTGGCTTTCCCGCTGGGTTACATCTTCAATCACCAGCACGATGCCGCAGACTTTTCCTTCAAAAAACAGCGGCGCAATGCGCGCGGTTTGCAGCATGTGGGTCAAGCCCGTTTCCCGGAAGAGGGAAGGCAGCGGCAAAAGGTAATGATGCAAGGCCGTGGAAAGAACACTGGCTTCTCCCTGCAACGCGCGTTCGAAGTGCGACACCAACTTGCGCTCCGGCAGGTCGGGAAAGAGCGTCAGCAGGCTTTTCCCGGCAATGTCCGCCAGGCGCAGGCCGCTGTGGAGTTCCATCCAATGGTTCCAGCTCTTGATGCGGTAGGACTCATCCAAAGTCACCACCCCGTAGGGAGCGAACTGCTGAATCCACGACAGAAGCGCTTCTTCCCGGTGAGCTTCAGAATTATCGGCGCGTTCGGGCATTGCAGGTGTTCAACGAAGTTCGCGCTCTTCCCACTTTTTCAATTCCAACAGCAGCCGTTCCAGCGAAGTCACTCCGAGAATGATCACCAGGTAGCCGCTGACATCACTGGCGCGCATGTGAAAGCGGGTGTGAATAATCAAGGCATACTCCAGTTCGTCGCCGGCCACGGTGATGGATTTCAGCACCTTTTGAACGGTCTCGATCTGAAGGTAGGGAACGGTGAATGAGACCTGGACTTTCAAAAGATTCCCGAAAGCTCCGAGGCAGGCGTTCAACACGATGTTGCCGACTTCAGTAATCACTTCCCGCGCTGCGCCGTCCAGTTCGGCAGTGCCGTCCCGGTCGGTCAGGAGCCGGTTCAGCAGCATGGCCGCTTCGCGATCCAGCAGCAGGATGGCATTGCCGCTAATGGGCCCGGAAAAAATCTGGTTCACGCTGGCAACTTCGCCGGTGACCACGGTTTGCAACTTTTCTTTAATCTCGGAGATCGAGTGAATGGCCACTTCCGGGACGGCCAAAGAAATGCGATGGCCGGTAAGGTCGGACAACGCCGCGGCCGCGCGCGCGTAACCGATATTGATCAATTCCGTTAAAGCGTCCTTTTGGCTGCCGGTTAGTTCCACAGAGTTCCTCCCTTCAAAACCACGTCCAACACCTCCGCGAGTTGTTCCTTGGTGACCGGTTTGTTGATCATGGCGGCCGCGCCGCCGTCTTTTACCTGTTCGCGGGTGGTTTTCTGAATGTCCGCGCTGGCAATGATGACCGGCAGGTCCGGGTTCAACTGTTTTAGCTTCAGCAAAACATCCACGCCATACATTCCGTGCATCAGGAGGTCGAGGATCACGGCGTCATGGTGGTTGAGGAGGTACCGCTCCAGGGCTTGCGCGCCATCGGAGACGTCCTCCACTTCATGGCCTAATTCCTCCAGTATTTTTCGGATCAGACGACGGGCCAGTCCCGAATCATCTACCACCAGGATTTTGGACTTCATATTCGTTTGCAAATTTCTTTGGTCATGGATTCCAGCGGGACGGCGGCGTCGCTCAACCCGGCTTCCACGACGGAGCGAGGCATTCCGTATATCACACAACTGTTTTCCGACTCCGTCAAGATGGTTCCGCCCTGGGCTTTGATCCAGGCAGCGCCTTGTTTGCCGTCGTTGCCCATGCCAGTCATCACCACGCCGAGCACACGTCCGCGATAGGTTTCGGCGGCGGATTGGAAAAGCACGTCCACGGAAGGGCGATGCGGCTGGTTCGTTGGTTGCAGGGAAAGCTGCACCACCACTTGCCCGGAGGAATTCCGTTTGAAATACAGATGGTGTCCGGCCGGCGCGAGCAGCGCTTCTCGTCCCTGAACCACACAGCCTTCATAGGCTTCCTTGACGGACAAACTCGAAATCTCCGCCAGCTTTTCGGCAAACAACGCGGTGTAGCCCACGGGTATGTGCAAGACCATGACCAATGGAACCGGAAAATCCGCCGGAAATTGCGGCAGTAAATAACGCAATGCCTGCGGGCCGCCGGTGGAAATTCCGAGCACCACGACATCCACTTTCTGAGCAGCCTGCGAACGTTGAACGGGCGGTTCGGCTGCTGGCGCTGGACTCGGGAGCGGCACCGGCCGGCCAGCCAGGGCGGCGTCTTTGACCTTTTGGATCAGTTCCTCGCGCATGCCCAGCAAATCATCCGTGGCCAATGCGGTCGGTTTCTGCATGAAATCCACCGCGCCGGCCTGCAATGCCTCCAGCACCAGTTCGGCGTCCTGGGGGGAAGCGGTGAGTATCAGGATGGAAACCGGACGGCGGGCCATTTGTTTGCGAACGAAGCCGACTCCGTCCAATTCCGGCATGGTCAGGTCGCACGTCACGACATCCGGTTTAAGGTCCTCGACCATCTGCAACGCATCCTCTCCGTTCCGGGCCATTCCCACAACCTCGATATGCGGGCTGCGGGAGAGCATTTCCCGGACGACTTTCCTGACGAAGGCCGAGTCATCAACAATGAGAGTTCTAATAATCGACATGACGTTCAGATGCGGACATACACGAGGGCGCCGCCGATTTCCTTGAGTTCAAAATCCGTGGTGATTCTCAAAAGCGACTCCGATGCGCCCACGAACAGATGGCCGCCCGGAGGCATCTTGGCCGCAATCATCGCCACCGCCTGGCGGATGGAATGTTTCGAGAAATAAATGAAAACATTGCGGCAAAACACGGCGTGCGCGCGGGCCACCGGGGAAATCTCCCCCAGTTCGAGCAGGTTCACGCGCGAGAAAGTCACCCGTTTCATAATTTCCGGCGAGAGCTTCGATCCACCTTCCACCGGCTCAAAATATTTCTGCCGCAGCATGGGTGCGAGCGCGCGAAATGATTTTTCGCGATAAATGCCCCGCCGTGCTTTTTCCAGCCCCATGGGACTGGCATCGCTGGCGACGATTTCAATCGGGTGCGATCCAAATCCAGCCTCCGCCAGCGCCATGGCAATGGTGTAAGGCTCTTCGCCCGTGGCACAGGCTGCGGACCAGACGCGAAAGGGCAGTGAACTTTTCTGAAACCATTGGGGAACGATGTGTTCCACCAGGGCGGTTATTTGCGACATTTCCCGCCAGAAATAAGTTTCCTGCACGGAGAGAACCTCCCAGGCGTTGTCCCATTCGCCGCGGTCGTTGTCCTTGAGCACGTAATAATAATCCAGAAAGGACGCGCATCCCCGGAGCTTCGCGAGCGGTTCGAGCTTCATCAACAGGAGATCCATGCGGGCGTCTTCGAAGAAAATTCCGGTACGGTCGTGGATTAAATCCCGCAGGAGATGAGAGATCCCCTCGGGCACACGCAAGGATTTTGGTGCAGCGTCCGCCGGCATAAAGCCCAAACTCAAGCGGTGGTCCTATCGGCGGTGGCGGCGGCGCTGCGCTTGCCATTCGGACGTTTGGTCGAGGAAGCCGCGGGGGCTTCGGCGAGGATGCGTTTGATGTTTTTAGCCGATTCGCCGTTTTGTCGGGACACATCCCGCACTTCCTGGATTTTTTTCAAAATGACCGTGGTGGAGCGGGAGTTATCCACATTGGAGGCGGCGATCAATTTGATTTGTTTGGCGACATTGCCGGAGCCCTCGGCGATTTGTCGGAAGCCGATGGTCTGTTCTTTCATGGCGCGGGTCGCCTCACGGGTTTGCTGGTCGAGGTCGCTGGTGGCGGCGGTGATTTCCTGGGCGTTCTTGGCTTGTTCCGCCATGGCCTTGCTCAAACCTTGGAATTGTGTGACCAACCGATCGGTTTCCCTGGTGATTTGTTCGATGGCCGTGGATTGTTCGGTGAGTGAACGAACGGTGGAAGCGGCGCCTTTCCTCATGGAATCGATGGCTTGCACGATCTGCGTGGCGCCGCTGGCCTGCTCGGTCATGGCTTTTCGCAATTGCCCGGCGACGCTGGTGGTCGTTTGCGCGGCTTTGATGACTTCACGAGCGGCTTTGGCCTGCTCGCCATTCGCCTGCGCCACCTCCTTGGCGCCTTTGCGCATCAGCACCGCCGCCTGGGCGATCATGGCCGCGCCTTTGGCCTGTTCCGACGTGCTGACCGCAATCTCACGCGCTTTGCCGCTGGAAATATTGATGGAGTCAGTCACTTTTTTTACGGCGATTACTTGTTCGTCGGACGCGCGGCTGATCTGCGACACCAACGACGCGCTTTCCGTGATGCCGGCGAGAATGGTCCTTAATCCCCCCAGGCCTGCTTCCGAAAGCCGGTTGCTTTCCGCGGCGATGTTGGCGCCCGCATTGGCCACTTCCGTCGCCTCGCGCGTCGCGTCTTCGAGTCCGCGAACAATCTCCACGATTTCGGCCGTGGCCTTGGCGCAGCGATCGGCAAGATTGCGAATTTCCTCCGCCACCACCGCAAAGCCGCGACCCGCCTCGCCGGCGCGCGCCGCTTCAATCGAGGCGTTGAGAGAAAGCAGATTGGTGCGCTCCGTGATAATCTCGATCGTCCCGACGATGCCGGTGATGTCGCGGGTGCGCTTATTCAATTCGCGCATCACCGTGGTGGACTGGGTCATGGTCCCGGTGACTCTCGCAATGCCCTCGATGGATTTTTGAATCGTCTGGCCGCCCTCCTCCGCCTGGCGCGAGACGCGATGGGAAATTTCCTCCGTGCGCTTGATGAGCCCGTTCACGGAACGGCTGGCGGCTTCCATTTGCGTGACGCTGGTCGAGGCATCCGACGTGACTTGCTTGATGGTCTCGCCGTTTTGCGCCACGGATTGAATGGAGCGCACCAGTTCTTCGATGGAGGTGGTGGTTTCCTCCACGGAGGTTGCCAACGTTTCGCTCATGCCGCCGACTTCCTCGATGGAAGCGGCCATTTCGTTGATCGAAGAAGAAGTCTCTTCCGCCGCCGCCGCCAGATCATCGGAACTACGGGAAACATTTTTGATGGATTGCCCCATCTCTTCGATGGCCGCCGCGTTCTCCGCGATGCTCGATGCCAGCTCCTCGCCATCGCGCTTGACCGATTTGACGGAGGCAGTCACTTCTTCCATCGCGGTGCGAATTTCCTGGCCGGAAGTCGCCATTTCCTGGGCGGAAGTCGCCACGGTGCGAATGGACGAAGACAATTCATTCACCGACACCGTTGTTTGCGTGGCGCTGGTGGCGACCTGCGCGATATTCGCCGTCACCTGTTCCACGGAGGCGGCGATTTCGTTGACGGACGAAGCGGTTTCTTCGCTCGACTTGGACAATGAAACCGCCTGGGCGGAAGTTTCCTTCAATGAACTCGCCAATTCGTTCGCCTCGCCAGTGATGGAATCGAGGCTGGCGTTTTCCTCCGCCAACCCGGCAGTGACCCGGCTCACAATTTCAAAAATGCCGTCGGATGATTGCCCGTTTTCTGCGGCATGCGGCGCGAGCGTCTTGCTTTTGGTCGCGCGTTTGGAAGGGGGATTCGTGTTTGCCATAAATTTTCTTACGTGGTTAAGGGTTGGGTCGCAGCAGCGTCGGCTTCCGGGGGCAATTGGACATCATCGACGTTCAAAACCGCGTCGAGGTCGAGGATGAGAACCAAACGCTCGCCGACTTTGGTAACAGCCTTCAGATACCGTCCGTTGATCCCGGTGAGCGTCCCTTCGATGGGACCGATTTTATCCGTGGAAAGATTTTGAAATTCCCGCGCGGTGTCCACGATCAACCCAACCGTGCGCTCGTGGACGGTCGCAAAAATGATCCGGGTGCGGAGCGTATTTTTCTCGCGCGCAAAGCCAAAACGCACGCGGAGATTGAGCGCGGGGATGACCTGGCCGCGCGAAAACACCACTCCGTCAATCGCGGGGTTCGCATTCGGAACGAGCGTGACGTGCTCGAACATCTCGATGTGGCGGACGTTCTGGCTCGGTATCCCATAGATGCTGCCGGCCAGCTCAAAGAGCACGTAGGATTCGGTTTGGGCGTTCATATCCTGCTTAAGCGATCGCGGTGTGGTTCTCTTGGTCGAATTGGTGGCGCTCCGGCGGGCGCACCGCGCCGCTGGTCAAGGCGGCTCCATCCAGGATTAAAACCGGCTTGCCGTCCCCCAGTTCCGTGGCTCCGCTTATTCCGGACACTTGGATCAAAGGATCGCGCAGCGCGCGGACGACAATTTCCCGCTGGCCGATGACTTCCTCCGTCAAAAGCCCCACGCTTCCGCGGTCGGAAACAATAACCAGCAAATATACTTTCGCCTTCGGTGTGCCGGGCAAGTGGAACAAATCCGCAAGCCGAACCACTGGCAACACGCCCTCCCGATAGGGGATCACTTCGATGCCGTTGATCGTTTGAATGTCCGCCTCCGTTTTATGCAGGATTTCCCGCACAAAACTTTGAGGCACAGCGCACATCTGTCCCGCCGCGCGAACGATGAAGCTTTCCGCAATGGCCAGGGTTAAGGGAAGACGGATGGTGAATCGAGTGCCTCGTCCCTCTTCGCTCTCCAAGGAAAGATTGCCGCCCAGTTCCCGCACGGTGGCGTGGACGACCGCCATTCCCACGCCCCGTCCGGAAGTGAGGTCGGCATCTTCGCGGGTGGAAAAGCCGGACGAACAGAGAATTCTCAGGATGGAGTCGTTATCCATGCCGGCAGGGACTTCGATTCCTAATCCGCGCGCCCGTTGGAGGATGCCGTTCGCATTGATTCCCCTGCCATCATCGCGCACGCCGATGATGACCGAGTCGCCGACGGTCGCAGCGCTCAGCTCGATCGTGGCCTCTTCCGGTTTCGAGGCGGCGGCGCGTTCGGCGGGCGTTTCCACTCCGTGACTGAAGGCGTTTCTGACCAAATGAAGCAGCGGGTCTTTAAGCCGTTCGATGAGATATTTATCGATGGCCGTTTCCTGGCCGGTCAGTTGGAGACGAACTTTTTTCTGAGCCTGGCGCGCGAGATCGCGAACCACAAAAGGCATGCGCGCAAAAATCTCCGCCACCGGAATGAGCCGGACGCGCATGATGGCTTCGCGCAATTCCTTCAAGGAACGGCCCAAGCCTCCGCTCACTTCCTGGACGCCGCTGAAATCAGCGCGGCCCGCGCTTTTATTCAACCGCATCAATTGAGTTTCCAGGCGCGAGCGATGAATCACCATTTCACCCGTGATGCGCATCAAGTCATCGAGGCGTTTCAAATCAACCCGAACGATGTGCGAAGGGGCGAGAAAGGGATTGTGTTCGTTTTCGTCGGAGCGCCCCGAGTCCATCGGCAAGAGCGGGGTTTCGGTTTTTTCCGGTTCGGCGGGTTCCACCGTAATTCCCTTGGCCTCCCATTCCGAGAGGTCGTCCGGAGTTTTCCGGGCAGCCACCAAGAATTCGAAGACCAGCAGGTCCTTGCCCTTGACCGTGGAAGTGGCATTCAGGATTTGGCCGATTTGGGATAATTGTTCGCGAACCGAATTGACGTCGACGCCCTGGGCGTGCAGTTCCCGCGTGGGAGAAAAGGCGAACTTCCACAAGAGCAGCCCGCGCGCCTTGGCCTCTTCAATGGCCGAGGACAAGGAAGGATCCGACGGCGGCGGCTGGTTGGGTTTGCCGGAAGGCGGCGCCGACCACTGTTCGCATTGTTTTTTTAGATCCGTCAGGAGGGACTCATATCCCGGCAACGGTTTTTTGGAACGGAAAGCCGCGACAATTTGTTCCAGTTTCTGGGTGGCGGCGGTCATTACCTCCAGGCCGCTGCTGGTTAATTGGGCCTTGCGGTCTCGCATCAAGCGCAGGAAATCCTCCGTCGCATGAGCCACTGCCTCGGCCGGTCTCAGGCCCACAATGGCGGAAATTCCTTTGAACGAATGGAAATCCTGGAAGAGATCCTTGACGACCTTCATATCCGGCTCCGCTTTATCCACCGAAGGTTCCAGGCGCAGCAACCCCTGCCGGATTCCAACCAAATGCTCGTCTGCTTCCGCAAAAAAATCATCGAGCAACTGCGCATCCAGACCTGGCAATAATTCCGAGCTCAAACGGTGGCTCCCGTCTTTGGATTTGCGGGGCAGATGTCCTGCAGGAAGCGCTCGAAATCAGCGGCTGTCACCGGTTTGACCAAATAATCCGCCGCGCCCAATCGGGCCGCGCGTTCTTTATCGTCGGGATGTTCAGAGCCACTGAGCACGATCACGCGCATGGGAACCGCAAAGGTTTGGGCCCGCAGCCAATCCAACACCTCAAATCCGTTCAGCACCGGCATTTTCAGATCAAGAAAGATTATTCGGGGAAGCGCATCGACACCGGATGAAGATGCAGTTTTAAGAAATTCGATGGCCGCCGCGCCATTCGCCACCCGGTGAAAAGTGCACTTCATCCCCGATTTTTGAAGCGTTCGCCCAAAAAAATAGGCGTCATCCTCGGAATCTTCTACCAACAACAGGTTTGATTTAGTCGTATCTGCCAACATGGCTTACTATTCTCACCGTGCCTAGCCCAATCTGGCCTGAAACAGCGCCAGCCCCTTCGGTGCAGCCACCTTTGTACATCGAAACCCAGTTTGCTTTCATGGTAGGTGTCCACCCCATATTCGGACAAAATGTTTCCCATTCAAGCCGCGCCGGGCTTGGAAGGGTTCATACCGTCACATCGGCCACACACTTTTCGCCCCGCGCGATAAACCAGCAGGCCTTCAGGCGATGGACCAATTGCAAAAAGTCTTCGGCTTTCGGCGGTTTGATCAGATACGAGTCAGCCCCTAATTGAAAACAGCGGAGGGTATCGGGTTCATTTTGCGAATGAGTCATCACGGCGACCATGAGGTCAGCCCGGAACGGCTTTTCCCGCAACCATTGTAGAACTTCGAAACCGTCAAGCTTGGGCATCCGCAGGTCCAAAAGCATCAAAATTGGAAAAGGAAATTGCGAGCGGTCCGCATAGGGTTTGCTGCCCTCCAGGTAAGCGATAGCCTCTTCGCCATCTTGCACCACAAAAACAGGATTGGCCAAGCGCGCGTTTGCAAACGCAATCTGGGTCAATAGAATATCTTCTTCGCTATCCTCGACCAATAAAACAGCTCCGGTGGCATCCATCCTTCAATGTGCCTCATACAGAGAAGGATCATATGGGGTTTGATGCTCGGTAATGGGAATGGGGAAAGAAACCCGAACCTCGGGATCAAAGGCACTACGAAAGCCCTTGTTTTACAATTGGTAGCGCGTACGGGAATCGAACCCGTCTTTCAGCCTTGAGAGGGCCGTGTCCTAGCCGATAGACGAACACGCCAGTGCTCTGCGTTTTATGCTATGCGCTTCTGTCAGGATGTCAATGCCGGGGACTTTCGGCGCCCCCATGGATTATTGTCCCAAATACAGCGCGCCGCTTTGGCCGTTTTGCAGAAAATTTCCGTAGGCGGCGTTTTGTTTCTGCAGCAATACGCCGGTGATGGGGACGGTCGTGCCGTCGCCAAGGCTCACGGCGGTGCCTTTAAACAGGCCGGTCGCAGTGGTGATCGTCACTGTCAAGCCATCGGCGCTGGTGATTTTATTGTTGCTTCCCAAGGTGAAATGATTGGTGAAGCTTTGCAGCGGATTCCCCAGTTGCAGAACGGATACGCCGCCTTCCGGCAGGTTCAGCAGCGGAACTCCATTGGTGAAGGCGTAGACGGAACCGACGGCTCGAATGCCTTCAGGGAAGTTGAATCCGCCCGCGTAGGTGGATGATGTTTGCGCCGCTTTAACCCAGTACAGCTCGCCGCTCAGGTCGCTGTCGCTCATGTTGGTGAAGCTCATCCATCCGAAAATGGCGCCGTCGCCTTTATAGGGAGCCACGTACAACGGCCACACGCCGGGTTTGTTGATGAACGTCTTTTGGGCTGCTTTGGAGCCGTCACCCAACACTGCGCTCAGGGTCACGTTGCCTGAGACACTGACTTTTACCGTTCCGAAACCTCGGCCGGCGGGCCGGGTGGTGGAATCGCTGCCGCCGGGGATGACCAATGTGTATCGGTTGGTGCGTTCCGGGGCGGGATTGGCCGATGAGTAGAGGGCGCGGACTGCAAACAGGGGCGATGCCCAACCGGCGCCGCTGATTAAGCCTCTGAGCTCGCCGGCATTCGCGGAATCCAATTGGAGTTGGATGACGACGGGCGCGGAACTTTTGGCTGAGATGGTATTCGAATAGGTGCCGTCGGGACTGAATTTTCCGGAGAATGACAATTTTTGTCCCGAGGTCAATTCCGCCTTGGCGCTGAAGCTTCCCAATGCGGCAAGCGAGAAGGTGAAAAATCCGGAGTTGGTGGTGGCGATGTTGTTGGTGTCATAGAACAAGCCCGCGAATGGCCCAGCCAGTGGCGCGAAGAGGTTGGCGACGAAATTTGCCTCCAACGTACTGTTGCTCTGCACGAGGAATGAAACCGTGGACGAAGTCGAGACGGTATTGCCCGCGCCATCGGTCCATTTGCTGAAGAAGTTATTGAATGCGGGCTTGGCGGTCATTTTATAGGTTTTGCCGTTCTCGAGGAGTGAACCGTTGTAGTTCGGGCTGAAGGTCCCCCGCCCCACAACGGACACACTCATCTGGCTGCTGGGGATCCAGGTGAAGCTGACACTGTTGGTAGGGGAAATGTTATCAAGGGAATCCACGGCGTACGCCTGCAAGGTGTTCGCGCTTTGCGTCAAGGTCAGACCGGCGGTCCAATTGGCGGTATTGGTGGCCATCGTCCAGGCGCCATTATTTAACTGATACCAAACGGCTGCCACCTGACCGTTGTCCGACGCGGTGCCGGTGGCGGTGAACAAGGAGTTGCTCGCGTGGGAATTGTTTTTTGGCGATGTGATCGTGATGGTGGGAGGAATGGGATCGGTGAAGTTCGCGATAAACGTCAGGTTGGTTTGCATGACGAAGGTCAAGGTCGGGTTCGAATCTGTCGTGCTTCCAGTCCAATTGATAAACGAACAATTTTTGCCGGCTTGCGCGGTCATGGTATAGGTTTGACCGAGTTTCAGGCGTTGGCCGTCGAAGTTGGGAGTGACCGTGCCGCCGCCGTGCAGAACCACGTGCAATATGGCTGTGTTTCGCGCTTCGACGGTGAGCGTTCGAATGGCGCTGCGGCCTGAATTATCCGTTCCTTGAAAGCGAATGAGGTAGGAATCTTCCACGTCCGGCGTCAAAGTGGGCGTTGCCGAGTTGGGCGCGGATAGTTGCGCAGAAGAGGCGGCCGGCTGGCGAATGATCGACCAGGACCAGGAGGTGGTCGTCTGATTGCTGAGGCTGAAATGCCGCGTCACTCCTGGCAGCGCCGTAATCAAGTCGACCGTGGGCATGTCGGGCGCCGCCGGGGAGGCTTTGCGGATGACGTGAAAGTCTTCATCGGAAATGTACAGGTTGCCGTTGGCATCCACGGCCACGCCGGCGGGTCGGCTGAATCGCGCATCACTACCCGTTCCGTCCACATTGCCGGCAACACCGGCGACACCGGCGAGCGTGGTGACTGCTCCCGCGGGCGTGATTTTTCGGATCGTATGATTTGCGGTGTCCATTAGATACAAATTGCGGCTCGAATCAATCGCCAGGCCGAATGGGAAATTGAACCGCGCCGCATCGGTGCCGTCAGAGCTGCCAATGCTTCCCGGCACACCGGAAAAAGTGGTTACCGTTCCATCGGGTGTAATCTTTCGAATGGTGAAATCGTCGTCGTCGGACACAAAGACATTGCCGTCGGGATCCACGGCGATGCCTTCGGGAAATGCGAATTTGGCTTGCAGGCCGACGCCGTTGTTGGTGCCAAGCACGCCGGGAGTTCCCGCGAGCGTCGTGACCATGCCGTCCGGCGTGATTTTACGAATCATGTGATTCAACGTGTCGGCCACGTAGACGTTGGTTTGCGTGTCGATGGCGAGCGAGAAAGGCGTGTTGAACAGCGCATTGGTGCCGACGCCATCGTTGGTGCCGGAAACACCCGCGAAACCGGCGAAGGTGCTGACGATGCCGTCGGGAGTGATTTTGCGAATGGTGTGATTGCGGGTGTCGGCCACGAACAAATTGCCGCCGGGGTCAAAGGCGACACCGAGCGGCCGGTTAAATTGCGCATTCAGGCTGGAGTCATCACGGCTGCCAGCCGTGCCCATGGTTCCGGCAAACGTGGACACGTCGCCGAGGGGCGTGACTTTGCGGATCGCCTGGTTTTGTTCGTCGGCAACATAGACGTTTCCGGCGGCATCGACAGCCATGCCTGCAGGAGAGTTGAATCGAGCGGTGTTGGCGCTTCCATTCTGGCTTCCGGGCAGGCTCGATACGCCGGCCACGGTGACCACGTTGGTGCCGCCGATTGCTTTGCGAACGCTCGAATTATTAAAATCCGCAATGATCACGTCCGTGCCGTTCCCGCACGCGAGACCGCGAGGTAAATTGAGCCGGGCCTGAGCGCCCACTCCATCGGCACTGCCGGTGGAATCGGCGACACCGACAGGGGTGGTGACGACGCCCGACAGGGTGATCTCCCGGAGCGTGCTATTGCTGGTGTCACCCACATAAATGTTGTTGTTGCCATCCACCGTGACGGCATAAGGAAGGCCAAAGCGCGCTGTGCTGCCGGTGCCGTTGGCGGTGCCCGCAACTCCCGCCAATCCGGCGAGGGTTGTGACCACGCCGCCGGGGGTGATTTTTCGGATAAGATGATTCGATGTGTCGGCCACATAAATGTTTCCGGAACTGTCCATCGCCAGCGATACCGGATCGTTGAAGGTGGCGGCGGTGCCTTTTTGGTTCAGCGCACCGGCGACGCCGGCCTTGCCGGCGAGCGTGGAGACGACGCCCTTGGGCGTAATCACTCGAATTGTGTTGTTGAATGTGTCCGCCACATAAACGGTATCGTTTTTATCGACCATGACACCGTAGGGCGAAAAGAATCTGGCGGCGCTGGCCGCGCCGTTCGCGGTCCCGGGCACTCCGGGCGCACCGGCATAGGTGGTCACCGTGCCGTCCGGCGTAATTTTCCTGATGGTGTGATTATCCGTGTCCGCGACGAAGAGATTCCCCTGGCTGTCCACCGCGATGCCGCTGGGTGAATTAAATCTCGCGTCGCTGCCGATACCGTCATTGGTGCCGGAAAAACCGGTCGAGCCCGCGACGGTGGAAACGAATCCGTCCGGAGTGATTTTACGAATGGTATGGTTCAGCGTATCCGCCACGAAAATATTCCCCGCGGCGTCCTGCGCGACTGCTTCAGGCGTGCCGAGCCTGGCCACGTTGGTGGGGCCATCCTTCCAGCCCGGGCCGTCTTCGTCGGGTCCGGCCAGGGTGGTTACGGTGTAATTCTCGTAAATCGACTGCGCGACGGCTGATCCCGCGAACAAAAAAGCGCTGAAGAGAAACAACAAAATGAGGCGGACGGGATCGGAAAAGCGTTTCATTTTTCGACCTAAAAGCTGTTGGGGTTCCATATATGCGAATAATCCCTGTGCGTGAATGAACAAACGAATGCTGAAGAAACTAGGTGCCGAACAGTACGTAGACGACGACTTGCTTGAAATTTTGGGCTCTCACAACTTTCAACAAATTCTTTGATTAACATCAGCATAATTAGCGAAATACCGCGTGTTGTCAAAGGTATTCAGGGCGCAGACGCGTCTAAATTCATCGGCAAATCGTCAAAATCCGTAGCGCAGATTTGTAATCTGCTGTATCGCAGAATTGTATTCTGTCGGACGTGGAAATTGTTCGGTGACTTATCGCTCTAACCTGCCAGCCGATTGCAAATCGGCGATACAGCAGATTACAAATCTGCGCTACATTTAAATGCGTTTGCCTGCGTATTCAGCAAGCGAAGACGCTTTGGGGCGCATCTTAACGCTGCTTCCGCGCAGACAGGCATTTCGCTGTCGGAGACTGCTTGCACCAGAACCGGCTGTCTTTATGATTCAATGAGCAGCCATGAAATTGAAGCGACAACGACTGGTCTCAGACGGCGCCTTTGCGCGAATGATGCAAACGGCAGCCGATTTTTGGAAACGTTGTGATTTTGAGGGGTGCGCTGAAGTGATGGAAAAAGCGAGCCGCCTCGATCCTGGCAATCATAGTGTCCTTCTGGACCTCGGGGCGGTTTACGGGAAAACGCACGATTATGCGGCCGCCGAGCGCTGTTTCGATAAATCCATTCGCCTGGCGCCCGCAAAAACCGAAGCCATCACCATCGCCGGATTGCGCTGTCTCGATTTCAACAAATACGATTTGGCCGAGCGCTATTTGCAACTGGCCATCGCACAACCGGGAGTGTCGCCGGAGATTTTTGTTAAAATTGCGGAGATTTACGAACGCCGCCATCGATTGGAAGAAGCAGACGGTTACATCGATCGCGCGCTTAAGAAGGATCCAAACTGTGGCACCGCCCTGCTCGCTCGCGCACGACTCCAGCGACAGAGCGGCCGGCTGGAGGAAGCGGAACGGCTGCTGCGCGCGATGCCGTCGGCGGTGACTCCGGACGTGTGGGCCAAAAGCCGTTATGAACTCGGCGGAATTCTGGACCGGCAACAGCGTTACGATGAAGCGATGGCCGCATTTGTCGAAGCGAAAAATGTTCACCTGCCCCAGGCTGCAAAACATATTTCCGATTTAAGAATCGTTCGCGAGCGGCTGAACGCCATGAAGGCGGGAATCTCGGCAGGGATGCTCGAACGCTGGCACGATTCCGGCCGGGAACTGCAACCGCAATTTCGCCTGGCGTTGTTGGGCGGCCACCCGCGCTCCGGCACCACGCTTCTGGAGCAAGTTCTGGACGCGCATCCGAACATCGTTTCAGCAGAAGAGACGGAAATTTTTCATAACGCCGCTTACATGCCGCTCACGAGAAAATTTCCCGGCGATCCACCGATTCTGTCAGTATTGGAAGCGGCTCAGACCGATGCTTTGCAGCAATCGCGAAGAAATTATTTCCGTTCGATGGAATTATTTTTGGGCAATCCGTTGGGTGAGCGTCTGTTGATCGATAAGAACCCATCCCTGACGTTTTTGATTCCGGCGATGGCGCGCATTTTTCCGGAAATGAAATTCATCATCGCTTTACGCGATCCGCGAGATGTTTGCCTGAGTTGCTTCATGCAACCGCTTTCGCTCAGCCAGGTCAGCGCCGCCTTTTTGACGCTCCAGGATACGATGGAAGAATACGCTTCACTGATGAGCCTCTGGCTGACCATCCGGCCGTTGCTGAAGACGCCATATCTCGAAGTGAAATACGAAGATATGGTGAACGACCTTGAAAGCGCGGCGAAACGAACGCTGGAATTCGTGGGGCTGCCCTGGAATGCAGAGGTGTTGCGCTTCGACGAGCACGCCCGGAACAAATTGGTGCGCTCACCCACCTACGCCGACGTCGCCAAGCCGGTTTTCAAGAGTGCTGTGGCGCGCGGGAGAAATTACGAGAAATATATCGAGCCGCACTTGCAAGCCTTGAGGCCTTTTGTCGAAGCATTCAATTACTAGGATTGCTGGCGTTTGCGGCGGCAAGCCATTAAGCCGACGGCACCAAGACCGCTCAGAGCGAACAGTGAGGGTTCCGGAACGAGATCGAATGCCTGCATGCCGACGAAGTCCGACGGCAACTGTGTCCCCGTCGCAATTGAAGGCATGGTAAACGCAGCAGATTGGCCCTTCAAATCGCCTGTCGCGTAGCTGGAGCCACGATACACCTCGACAATGAACGTGACAGGGCCGGAAGTGTAGCCAGGAATCGTCACGACATTACCGAAAAAATAGCCGGCAAAGTTCGCAGAATCACCATCGTTACCAACGCCGAAGGCAAACGGAGTTGGATAGGGAGGACTGTTCTCCTGGGCTGCGGTCAGCAAGTTAAACGTTGCCCCGCCGTCGAGAGAATAAAGCAGGTCCGCCGAAAACTCTTTTCCGAGGCCTACTCCATTAAGGGTCACAGGGGCATTCAGCGATGTTGCTCCAAAGTTATAATTCTCAAATTGCACCGAGCCTTGGCCAAGAGCTATCGCCGCAGTACCGCAAGCAATCACAAAAGTGATAAGGTTGATTATTAATGGTTTCATATCGGCTACCTCCTTTTTTCAATTGACTCCTTGAGGCGACTCTATTTAGTTGGCCATTTGCTGTAAAGATTATTTTGAAGGCCGCTCCTTGATCTGATCAACAAAAAGCCCGCTCCTGTTTCCAAGAGCGGGTCGTGAAAAACTGCTTAGCTTACTTCTTGCGGCGGAACGCCATCAAGCCAGCGGCTCCGAGGCCTGCGAGCGCGAAGATGGAGGGTTCCGGCACCGCAACCGTGAAGGCACTCAAGCCAGCGAAGTCGGAGGGGGGAGCTGTTCCGGTCGCGATCGACGCCATGGAAAACGGAGCAGATTGACCTTTCCAATCGGCAGCCGCATAGCTGGCACCATGGTAGGCCTCGACGATGAACGAAACCGCGCCTGAGGAGTAACCAGGAATCGTTACCGGGTTACCAAAGAAGTAACCAGCAAAGTTCGCCGCGTCACCATCGTTACCAGCGCCGAAGGCGAATGCAGTAGGATACGTTGCGCTGCCCGACTGCGCACCAGTGAGCGCAGTGTAGGTGACGCCACCGTCCAACGAGAAAAGAAGGTCGGCCGTAAACTCTTTTCCAAGGCGAGTGCCCGTAACGCCGCTAACACCACCCACGTTGGCGGTCTGGCCAAACGTGACCGGAGCATTCAAGCTGGTAGCGCCGAAGTTGTAGTTCTGGAATTGCACCGAACCCTGACCATAGGACGTAGCGACCAACGCTAACGACGCTGCGGTTAGGAGTGATGCTATGACTGATTTTTTCATATTTGTTTTATCTGGGTTTTTTTCAATTGCTAGATGTCTACGTGTCGAGCACTTGTTACAATTTTACTGCACGTTGAGTGTTTGGATCCAATTGGTGGTTCCGGACGTCCTCACAAAAAACCCTTGTCCAGGAGTAACAGTTGGATTCGGAGCCCAAGATGTCGGAGTCTTGGTGGAACCGGTAAAGGCGGTACCATTCCAGATCAACACCTGACTGCCGGTGCCAACCTGCAAGTTCAAGTTAGTCCCAGCAAGCGCATCGGTGTACGGAATCGGCGACCCAACCAGCGCATATAATCCGCTAGTCAGAGTATTGGTGATGCTGCCACCATTCGGAACAGCGACACTTCCAACAAACGTATTGGTGCCGCTAACCGAGGCGCGGTAGAAAAACCCTTGACCAGGAACCAAAGTCGGATTTGGAGCCCAAGAAGTTGGAGTCTTGGTGGATCCAGTGTAACCAGCACCATTCCAAATCAAAATCTGAGCACCGGTCGGCGACGACGGAAAAAGACCACTCAGCGTATTCGAACCACTATCGAGTGGAAGCGCATACAACGCGTACTGGTTCGCCGCGTTTGTGACCGACACATAACCCACGATATTCGCTGAATAAACGTTGGATTGTGCCTGGGAGGAAAGGAGACCTGCGGCGAGTGCCACAGCCGAAAGAAGTAGTGTTTTTGTTCTCATTTTTGTTCTATTTGTTACCGTGTGTGTTGCGACTATTCCAGAGCACAAGTTCTGTGTCAATGATTTTCTAAATTTTTTTGAACACTTTTTGGACAACCGGAAATACTAAGTGGCAGCAGTGTAATCGGGTACGACGCGGTGACCGATCGGCGCCCCCGAGGTGAAATCGTAAGAATTCCCGACGATTCCGCACGATTTGCCCTGGCGGCGCTCGTTTGGGGCTCGATTGTCCCATTCACAGGGCTCAACCAGAATCTGCACCGCTTATTTGTATGTATTGCTTTTGTTATCAACTTGTTATGCGGAGTTAACTTTCAAGTTTCTTGTCTCACGATAACCTTCAGCGATTCGGCGGTGGGATGGGAGGCCAATTCGACGGCTTCTGCGGTTTGATCCAAAAGAAAGCGGTGGGTTATGAGACCCCGGACGTCCATTTGGCGGGAGAAGACCAATCGGGCGACCTCCCGCTGAATCGTGAAATCGGCTGAATAACTGCCCAACAGGTCTTTTTCGTCCACGCAAACGGAGGCCAGGTCCACTTCGGTGAGCGCACCGCGTTTAGTATGGGCGAACAGCAGGATCTGCCCGGCGCCGCGAATGACCTCGAAGGCTTGCTTGAGGGCGGCGTCGGAGGGAACCGCCAGGACGGCAGCGTCGAGTCGGAGAGCGGAGGCCGGAGGGCGGAGGGCGGAAGTCAGAGGTCGGAGGTCGGAGGTCTGACGACGGACCGCTTTCTTGGGTTTTCCGTCCTCTGGCCTCTGGCTTCCGGCGTCCGGCTTCCGGGTCCATTTCGCGCCGAATTCCTTCGCCAGGCGCAGGCGGGAGTCGAGCAGGTCGGTGGCGAGGACGTTCATGCCCCGCAATTGCAACAGCCGGGTGAACATCAGGCCGATGGGCCCCTGCCCTGCTACCAGCACGTTATCGCCAGGCAAAACGGACAGGCGTTTGACGGCTTTGAGGACGGTATTGACGGGCTCCAGCATGGCGCCTTCTTCGAAAGAGTTTTTGGCCGGGATTTTGACGACGCCGGGGAGGACGAAGGGCATCACGCGCACGTATTCCGCAAAACCGCCGCCCGCGGGCTCGAATCCGGCGGTGATGCCGGTCTGTTTATATTGGGCGCATTGAGCAAACGCATGGTGCCGGCAGAAATGGCAATCCATGCACGGGACGTGATGGTGCAGGGCGACGCGATCACCGATTTTGAGCGACGAGTGACGAGTGACGAGTGACGAACCGCCACCACCTATTTTAACTATCGTGCCCGCGGTTTCATGGCCGAAGATGCGGGGCGGCGGGACGGTGCCGTAATGGATTTTCTTGATGTCGGTGGGGCAAACGCCGCACGCGGCGACGCGCACGAGCAGTTCATTTCTGCCGATGCGCGGCACGGGCACGGTTTCAGTGCGGAGATCGTTCGCGCCGCGATACACCGCAGCGCGCATGGTTTTTGGAATCGCGAGCACGAAATCAGTTTAACCACGGATGGACATGGATGGACATGGATTTTTCGCGCCAAGGGCGGTCTGCGCGAATTTCACGAATTGACGCGAATATTTTATGGTATTTGCCAAAAGTAATCTCCGAAATGGTGGCGATTCTGCCGGGAATCGAGGCAAACCCGCAGGTTTGCCCCACCATTTCGGAATTACTTTTGGCAAGCAGCCCAACCGTGCACGAAACGCCTTGTCACTGCGGCGGCACTTCGGACGAGCGCACCTGCAGAGAGTAGGAGCCGAGGGGGAATTCGGGCGATTCCAACCAATCGGCGAGCAGATGCAATTCAATCGCGCTTAAGCCCAGATCCGATTGGCGCGCGAACCTCAGTTTGCCCGGCGCTTCCAGAGTGATTTCCGTGCCGCAGGAATTCAAGCGGGGGCCCATCGCCATAAGCCATTTGAGGGATGCTGACTCGCCCGGCAACTGGGCGGCACCGGTGACAAAGCGCATTGCCTGACCGAGTTGAATCCATTGCTCGACGTGAAAACCGGTAAGTTCCCGGTCATAATAGATAAGATTGGTTTTCGCCAAAATGCCTTCCACCACACCCGCCGGGGGAGGACCGGGGGGATCATCGACTTCGAGAAAGCCTCCCATGAGCACGTTTTCACCGTTAATGCTGAGGTTGTGAAGAAACGGAGTGAAATACGGAAAACCGTGCCAGGATAATCCGTTCGCATTTTTCGATTTTTCGAATCCCACCAGCGCGTTCGTGAGCCAGGGCGGCCCCTGCTTGCGCAAAGCAAACTCGGAAATTCGCGCAGCCGCATCGCTGGCATTGGCCATGGGGGCGAGGAAATAAGTCTGCATGGGCGAGCCCCTGCTTGCCCAAATAAAGCATTGGTCGGGCGGTGCGCCGGCGTTGAAATTCGTCCAGAATTTTGAAGTTTCGAGGTAAGGAGCCAATCCGCGCATGGCCGTGATGCTGACCGCGTTTGCGGAAATAAAATTGGTCGGGATGTTCCAAGCCGCCAGTTGGGTCGGTTTCGCGCCGGAAAAAGCGAGCTCTCCGGTCGTGACGACGTTGCTTCCCTCAAATTTGAACGCAAAATAAAGCTTCGGCAGATTGTTTGACCCGGAATGATGGCCGGCGCGCCCGAGGTCGACAAAGCCTTCCAGAAATGCATTGGTCGATGAATCAACGACCGGGGTGTGCTGGCTGTTAATCCGCGCGATGGTTTCATCCAATAATCCGCTGTGATTCTGCGCCAGCGACACCACGGACCATTCTCCCGCGCGCGCAAACTCAATCGTGTTTGATCGAGAATTGCCCTGCCAGACCCAGCCGGCTGGATTTTTGGACGCCGGCGTGGCGCCCAAGGATTCCATAATCGTCGCCAGTTTGGATTGCCACAGGTCCGCGCGGTCGGCGCTCAAATGGACGGAAAGCACGATTTCATCCTGAGCGTCCGGAGCGTTGGTGGCCTGGCGGGCATCGACGTAGCATTCCTGCGCCACCACATCCTCGAGCAAAGGCTTTAGTAAATTAGCGGAGGTTTGGTTGGTTTGACCGAGCAAAAACCGCCAGGGCGCGGTGGAAAGTTTGTCGAGGGTCTGGGCCTGCAGGGTGAGCGTTTCCGGCAGGTTCCAAAGAGCCAGCAGATTCGTGGCATTGCGATCGGCGGAGATTTCGCTTTTGCCCAGCCAATGGATGCGGAGCGTGGTTCCGGGGGCCACTGATTTTTCCGGCGCAGCCACCGCGGCCGGCGGGGAAGCCGGCTCGGGGGATGATTTTCCGCAGCCGAAAATCGCCGCGAACACCGGCAGCCAGACACAAACGCAAATCGCTTTCCATCTCGTCATACGCGCGGTACTAATTGCCAGAGAAAAGCGGGCATCGCAAATTCAATTAACATCGGATGTCACTCGGTTTGCCTTGAGCAAAACGCCAGGAACCAATCCTCCGGCTCACACTGAAATTTCAACTCGCGCGCACGCCAGGAAAAACGCAGCCGCGCGGCGTGCAGGGCTTGATTGGCAAAAATCAACCGGCGGCGATGTTCGTCCGTGAGCCGGTTTTCCACGAGCGCGAGGTACATGTCTTCATCCGCGCCGTACAGCTTGTCGCCGACGATGGAATGGCCCAGGTGCGCGAGGTGGATGCGAATCTGATGTTTGCGCCCGGTCAGGAGGCGGATGCGCAGGAGCGTGAAGTGGCCTTCGGCGCGCGAAAATCTTTTGATGACCGCGAATTCAGTCTGCGATGGCAGGCCGTCGGCGCGCACGCAATCTTTCACGGCCACGCGGCTGGTTTCGTCTTTGCCCAGCGGCGCATCGATCAACCCCTGGTCTTCGCGGACATGACCGTGCGCGATGGCGAGATATTCCTTGTCGACGGAGCGATTTTCCCACAACCGGCGAATCTCGCGGGCGGAATCATCGGTTTTCGCAACCAACGTGATGCCGCTGGTCTCGCGATCGAGGCGATTGACGAGGTGAATGGAAAGATCGGCGCGCGAGGTCTCGGCAGACGGCCACCGTCCCCGCCCCACCAGATACAAGCGCACACGGCTGATGAGGCTCGAATACTCGTCGGTCTTGGTGGGATGACAGACCAGGCCCGCCGGTTTGTTAATGACGAGCAGTTCATCGTCTTCGTGGATGACGGGGAAAAGTTTTTCGAGTGGGATGGGGGGCATTAATTATTTTCCGATAACTTACGATGATTGGGAAGCAAACATAAGCATAAACGTGTTGCGTGCTCCGTGTTCCGTGAACTCGTCAGAATGGCTCAGCCTATATTCGTGCGACACGGAGCACGCAACATGTCCCTCAATTTAGGAATTTGAATCGGAAGCGAATCGAGGTATGCTCGCTGCGGTGAAAATCAACTGGAACCGCGTGCTGCCGTTCATCTTTGTGGCGCTGTTTGCGCTCAGCCGATGGCCGGGGCTGCTGCCGTGGGATTTCAGCGCGGCGTATGCGCTGGCGTTCTGCGCGGGCGTGTATTTTCCCAAACGGCTTTCCTGGTGGCTGCCGATCGTCGTGCTGCTCGCCACGGATATCGGGCTCAATTGTTATTACCAGCATAAGAATCCGGGATTTGATGTTTGGAGCGGAGGCAATATCGCGAACCTCGCTTTCAATTACGCGGCGTACGGTGTTTTGGTTTTTCTCGGCCGGCGATTCAAACCGCAATCGTCATCTGCTTCGTTGATCGGAGGCGGTTTGATCGGAGCGGTTTTGTTTTATCTCATCACCAACACGGCGGCATGGTTTTTTAATCCTTTCCACAACGTTGAATATGCCAAGACATTCGCGAGCTGGATACTGGCATTGACGAAAGGCATCGGAGGCTGGCCCTCGACGTTGGAATTTTTCCGCAACACGCTTTTGGGCACCGGGCTGTTCACCGCGCTCTTTGTCGCGGCGGAGAAACTGACCGCGCCGGTGGAATCGCCCGCGGATAAAGTGGCCGGGGCGCGCCCGGACGAGCCCGAAGTGGCGGACGGCGAACCGGCTCCGGGAGAAGCCAAGGCGTGAACTGAAACACGGGATGCGTATCTCCAGGGCTTCAAATGTCACTTTAAGTTTCAAACCCCCTACGAATGAAAATTGGCGTAATTTCTGACACCCATGGTTTTCTTGACCCGCGCATTCCCGAACTTTTCCAAGGCGTCGAACACATCATCCACGGCGGTGATGTCGGCACCATGGCGATTATTTCCGAGCTGGAAAAAATCGCGCCGGTGACCGCGGTCACGGGCAACACGGACTTGGGGCTGCCATTGAAGGAGGTCGAGGTGTTCGAATTGGGCCGGCATAAGTTTCTTCTGCAACACATCGTGCAACCGGACACGCCCGCGGTGTTGTTGTCGCACCGTGTGCAGAGCGAGAAGCCGGACACGATTGTCTTTGGCCACACGCACAAGCCGTTCAACCAGACGATCGGCGGCATTTGGTATTTCAATCCGGGTTACGCGGGCAAAACGCGCTTTGGATTGGAGCGCAGCGCGGCGTTGCTGCATTTCCAGCGGGATAAAATCAAGGCGGAGTTTTTGAAGTTGTAGATTGAGCTGGTTGGAGATGAGGTAACGAGTCTCAAATTTGTCCACTTTGACCAATCAGAGACTCGTCACCTGAGTTCATCCGTCGCATCGAAAAAGAACGCCACCGGTGATGGTGACTTACCATCCGTCCGTGCAGCGGGCGTGAACCGAATTCTCAAATATTACAAAGACATTTCGAGCAGGGTGGCAGACGAATTCTGGGACGAGTTGCTTGAGTGCATAGCGGCTGCATCAAAAAATCGGGCACACTTTCATTTCACCGCTGGACAGGGGTTCTTGTCTAATTAGAATCCCGGTATGGAAGTAAAAGGACCAAAAACAAGTGCCGTTGCCCTAGTTTCGATTCTCCTTTTATTCAGCTTCTTTGGCTGCACGCAAAGCCTCAGCCATTATCACAACATACGGATATCAAAATTCAAACTCTCCCAACCTGAGCCTGGAACATACACACCGTGGAACCCGCACAACCGAATTGGCTATTTCGCTGGAGAAGTGATTATCATACAAGGCTCAAGTTTTCGTTATACGGGATTTTCTGACACGGGTAGTTATATTCCGCCCGATTACAAAGGTGAATTTTCCTCCTTCGCAGACCACATTTATCTGAATGATTCTAGGGTGCCGTCTCCGTTTCGAGTGGCTGGAATCGCCGACGAAGTACCTGTTCTTCTAACCCGCGAAGGGTACGAACAATGGCAGAAAACCGGTTCGGTCGCACCTGGAAAAATCCTTTATCTCCAAAATGCGAAATAACCGTTACCAAGGTAATCCTCCTCAGCCTGTATCAGGTTGACTGGACGGTTTCCACTACCCCTTTGCTTGCGAACGTTCCTGCTATTTCTTTCACCTTCCGCAAATCCAATTTTCCCGTGCCGAGCATCGGGAAGCTTTCGACCCGGAAAAATTGATCGGCGCGGGGCTTCCAAAGATTCGGCAAATCTGTTTGCGAGAGTTTTTCCAGGACTTCCGGGAGGCGGGCGTCGGGAAGCTTGTGCAGGACGACGAGGCGTTCGCCTTTTTTCTCATCGGGCACGCCGGCGACGACGAAGGTTTGCTCGGTGGCGCCGGCGAGTTCGTGCAGGCGTTCCTCAACCTTGATGTGCGGGACCATTTCGCCGCCGATTTTGCTGAAGCGGCTCAAGCGGTCGGTGATTTGCAGAAAGCCGTCTTCATCGATGGCGGCGATGTCGCCGGTGGTGTACCAGCCGTCGTGCAACACTTCGGCGGTTTTTTCCGGTTTGCCGAGATAGCCTTGCATCACGTTCGGGCCGCGCACGAGCATCAAGCCGGGCTGGCCCATCGGCTGCGGAGCGCGCGTATCCGGGTCAACGATGCGCACTGAAACACCGGCGAGCGGATGACCGATCTTGCCGCGCTTGGCGCCGACCTGGCGGAAGCCGGCGGAGCGAAAATCGTGCGTGTTCACCGCGACGGCGGGAGCGCATTCAGTGCAACCGTAACCTTCGAGCGGGCGAATGCCGAAGTGCTCTTCGAACGCGGCGGCCAGGCGCTCGGGCAATTTTTCCGCGCCCGTCATCACGACGCGCAGGCTGCCGAAATCTTCCGGCGCGCAACCGCGCAGGTAAAGTTGCAGGAAAGTCGGCGTCGCGAGCAGGAACGTTGCGGCGTACTCGTGGACCAGCGGGCCGATGGTTTTGGTATCGAGCGGATTCGGATGATAGACCGCGCCGACACCGACAACCGCCGGCAGAAACAGCGTGCCGGTAAAACCGAACGAATGGAAGAACGGCAGCACGCCCAGCACGCAATCGCTTTTACCGAGGCCAAAGACTTGTTCGAGTTGCTCGATGTTCGCCGCGACATTGTAATGGCTCAACATCACGCCCTTGGGTTCGCCGGTGCTGCCGCTGGAAAAAATCACGGTGGCGAGATCGTCGAGCGTCATCCTCTTTTCGCGGCCGAGGGCGCGTTCCAGAAGGCCGGCTGGCAGAAGGAACGCCATCAGCATCGCTGTGATCTTCTCCGCCAATCCCGGGTTGACGGCCAGGTCTTCCAGAAAGACAGTCCGGCACGGCACTTTCAATTTCACTTTTTCCAAAAATGTTTTGGACGTGATGACGGATTTGATGCCGCACTGGTGAATGCAGGAGGCGAGCGTTTCTTCGGAGACGGTGTAATTCAGATTCACCGGCACTTTGCCGGCGAGCAGGACGGCGAAGTTCACCAGCGCGCCGGGAACCGAGGGTGGCAAAAGGAGGCCAACCATTTTCTGTCGCGCTCCAGATCCGGTGGGGCGAGCGTCCTCGCGAGCCGTTTTGGACGTGGCGGCGCGCGGCTCGTCAGGAGCCTCGCCCCACCCGATTTTCTTCAAGCGGCGCGCTAAAAAAATAGTGCGGATCAAGCGCCGAACCAAATTTCACTTTCTTGTTTTGCGCGTCGGCCATCGCGAAGCGGAACGGACGCGTGCGCGCGGTGCGAACAAAGGACCGGTGCAACGTCTTCATGTGCGGCTTGCGATACGCCCACGCTTCGGCCTGCAACTCCTGCACGGCCTGCCGGACTTCGAACGGCGTGGAGGTGTGCGGCATGGGCTGGCCGTAATTCACGGTGATCGGATGCGGAAAATGGCGCGGCCATTTCCACAAAAACCGGCCGCGCTCGAAGCTGAAGATGCTGCCCCAAACGCCATCGAGCGCGACCGGAATGATCGGCGCTTCGACGTCTCTCATGATGCGCTCGAAGCCGCGGCGGAACGGCATCATCTGGCCGATGCGGGTGATTTGGCCTTCGGCAAAAATGCAGACGATTTCGCCGTTCTTGATGGCGTCGCTGGCGGCCTGAAGTGATTTCAGCATTTCGCGCGGGCGCTGTTCGGAGGAAATCGGAATCACGCCCAGCATGCGGGCGAACGGTTTGATCCATGGCAATTCATAATGCGCTTTATACAGCATGAAGCGCACTTTGCGGTCGGTGGAAGCCAGCAACAGCATGCCGTCGGCGAGCGAGAGGTGGTTGGACACGAAGAGCGCGCCTCCCCGCGCGGGAATATGCTCGGAGCCGATGACGCGGATGCGATAGACCGTGCGCGTCAGCAACCAAAGCACGAAGCGCAGCAAGGCGTCCGGCAACAACCACAGCACGTAAACGGCACCGGCGAGCGTCAAGACGCCGCCCGTGAGAAAAATGGCGCGGGGCGAAAAATGCAATTGCTGGGCGAGCAACCAATGCGCGCCCGAGGCGGCAAAACTGCCGACGAACGAACACCAGTTTGCCGTGGCCAGAACTTCGCCTTTGATTTCGCGCGCGGGTTTGTGTTGCAACAACGCGGCAATCGGCACGATGAAAAACCCGCCGCTGAATCCCAGCAACGCCAGCAGCACGATCGCGCGGGTCACGGTGGGATGCGGCAGCGCCAGCAGCGTGGAAAACAGCGAGAGCCCCACCGCGCCGAGCGGCACCAGGCCATACTCGATTTTTCCGCCGGACAAATATCCCGCCGAAACGCTGCCGAGCCCGATGCCCAAAGCCAGCGCCACGGTGAGGTAGGAAATTTGCGTTTCCTTGACCTCCAAAACATTGGCGCCGTAGAAAAATACATTCAGCAAAAGCAACGCGCCGAGGAATTGGAAATAGGTATTGCCAATCAACGCCAGCCAGAGCGGACGATCCCCACGCATCGCGCGGATTTGCCGCCAGACTTCGCCGGGGAAATTGGCGTTAAACCGTTTGGCCGGATTGGCCGCCGGAACGCGCGTGATGCCGAGGCAGGCGCAAAACCCAACGATCGCCAGACCGATGAGGATCAGGCCGGATACCCATTGCTTGCCGTCGAGCCGCTGGGAGAGAACTGCCGCCGCCGCGGTGCCCAGGATAATGGCGACGAACGTGCCCAGTTCGAGGATTCCGTTGCCCCAGGAAAGTTTTTTCTCGGGAAGCAACTCCGGCAGCGAGCCGTATTTGGACGGGCCGAAAAAAGCGCTGTGTGTGCCCATAAGAAAAACGCACGCGAGCAGCACGTTTTTGTTCAATTGCCAGAGGCCGAACAATACCACCGACATGATGGCCAGTTCGAACACCTTCACGCCGAGCATGACCGAGCGTTTGCTGAATCGGTCCGCCAGAAACCCGCCCGCCATGGAGAACAGAATGAATGGCAGGGAAAACAGAGCGTTGATGGATTCGCCATAGCCATTCTTATCGGCCAGGGACATGGTCGTGCCGAAGAGAGCCACGAAGATGGCGAGGTTTTTGAGAACGTTATCGCTGAACGCACCCTGGAATTGGGTGGCAAAAAAGCTCCAAAACCCGCGCAGCGAGCCGGTAGACCGTGATGAATCGGTAGTGTTCATTAGGCTTTCGATCACTTCTGGAGGTCAGCCTAGCAATCCGCCGGATAAACCACGAATCGAAAAAATTTCGTCTGCCAACGGTTTTTCGATGACGCAAAACAGCCTGATTTTTGGACACGGACGGGTTGTGAAACGGGGCATAAAAGGGCGAGGGCCGGTCTGGTTTATCGCGTTAAAGCCATGGCACAAGCGGTGCTGCGTCTATAAGCGCATCTGTTGGGATTGTGATGTGCCCGTAGACCGGATGTAACGTTTTACCGCGGAATAAGACAATGAAATCCGTTACGACCATTCTGTTCGTCGAAAACGATGCAGTCGCGCTGACCATGTATCAGAAGCGCCTGCAACGCGAGGGCTTTCACGTGGAAATCGCCGAGGACGGCATCGCCGCCCTCAAAGTCCTCTCCGAGATGACGCCGGACCTCGTCGTGCTCGACCTGATGCTCCCGAAGTTTAGCGGCAAGGACGTTTTTGACTACATGCGCGCCGACGCGCAATTCAAGGAAGTGCCGGTCATCATTTTCTCCAACGCCTCCAAAATCGATTGGCCCAAGGATGTGGAATCCAGCCCGACGCGCGCCTTGCCGAAGAGCGAAGCGAACTTTGCCGCCCTGCTGGATTTGGTCAAGCAAATGACCAAAGCCGCTGCCGCGAAGAAAAAGACCGCGCCGCAACCGGCTCCGTCCGCCGCGCCGAGCGCCCCCGCTCCCGCCGAAGTGCCGGCGACGGAAGATTCGACCGGCGGCTCCCAATCGGCCGAAGAATTTCTGGAATACGCCATCGCGGACATGCCGGTATTGCGCGAGCATTGCCTGGCATTCATCAAGGCGCCTTCCACGGAGAATGGCCGCAAGAATCTTTCCTCGCTGCGGAAGCGGCTGACGGTTTTGAACGCCGGCGCGCAAAAGACCGGCTGCGCCCGGCTGGCGCTGCTGGCCAATGCCTGGGAGGCGTTGCTGGCGGAAATCGAGCGCAAGCCCGCGGGAATTTCGCCGTCGGTTTTGCAAACGCTCGCGCAAGCGGCGGATTGCCTCCGCATTTTGCTGAACAACAATGCCGTCAACCCCATGGCGCCGCTCTCGCAGGCGCGGGTGCTCTCGGTGGATGACGATGAGATTTGCAACGACGTGGCGGTGTCCGCGCTGCAACGCGCCAACATGGGCGCCGACAGTGTGCAGGACGCCAACGCCGCGCTCGAAAAACTGAAGGCCAGCGATTACGACCTCGTGCTGCTGGATATCAACATGCCGGGGTTGACGGGTTTTGAGCTGTGCGAAAAATTGCGCGCGCTGCCGCAGCACGCCAAGACGCCGGTCATTTTCGTGACGGCTTTCAACAACTTCGAGAATCGCAAGCAAAGCGTGCTGAGCGGCGGCGGCGACTTGATCGCCAAACCCGTGTCACCGCTCGAACTCGCGTTGAAGGTCACCATTCATCTTTTGAAAGCGCCGCCGAAACCCGTCGCCGCCCCGGCCACTGCCGGGCCGGAACCGGGCCTCGTCTGGAAGGAACCGGCCCAGGTTATCTCGCACGACACGGAAATGTTCCTGCGCGGCGTGAAGGATCTCAATGCCGCGCCCAGCCTGGTGACGCCCACGACGGAAACACTCACGACGGATCCCGAAAAAGAAGCCGCCGAGGCCGACCTGGTGGCAAAAGAGCCGGAGCCGCTCAAGATGCACGCGGAAGTGCTGGAACCCGCATTGGTCGCGGCCGGAGCCGCGCCGGCGGAACTCGGCAGCAAAACGGTCGAGGCGAATGTTCTGGAAAGCGTCGCCAAAGCGGCCTCGGTGACCGAAGAACTTCCGCCAATTAAAATGCCCGCGATTTCGTTACCCGTTATTTCCCTGCCCGCGGAACCCGCAGCTCCGAGTTCCAATGGCCATCAACCGATCGAACCCATTGCGAAAGCACCGGAGCCGATCGCCATCGCGCCGGAGCCGATCGCCCTCGCGCCGGAACCGATTGCCAAAGCGGCCGAACCGGTGGTGAAAGCTCCCGAACCGGCGCCAGTCAGCGAGCCGGTTCCGCCGGTCGCAGAAAAGATTTTGGAGAGTGAGCCAGCCGCATCCTTGCCCTCCAATGAAAGCACGGTTGTTCCCCCTCAACCGCCGCAACGTAGTGAACCCGTGCTGCCGGCTCCAAACGGCAGCAGCAAACAAAATGAATCCATGAACAAAGAGAACAACCAACAATTCGAAACCCTCGTCCTCGACGTGGCCCACATCATCTTCGGAGATAATGCCCCCGATATCAACGTGCGCCTGGTCCGCATGGCGCTGGAGCAAGTCTGGAAAAACCGGGCCGAGCTTCAGACGCTGGATGCCATCGCCCGCGAAATCTCGCGAATCATCTTCGGAGAAACGAATACCTCGGACCTGAACGTCCGCCTGGTGAAGATGGCGTTGGAACGCTCCAACTCCATTGCCTTGTTCAAGGCCGCCTAAGCGCGTAACGAAGTCCGAGTGCGAATCGCGAAAAAAACCGCGGCAGCCGGAAAGGTTGCCGCGGTTTTCTATTCCGCACTTCCGCGCTCCGGCCTTCAGCGCTTTTGTCGCCGCGCCATCGTGCCGTATTCCTTGAAGAGTTCATTCGTACCGAGATGTTTCAGCACGAACTTTTGCAAATCCCTGGTGTCAGCCGTGAGGATGATTTCTCCCTGCTCAGTGTGATGGGCGATGGCTGTTGAATTGGTTTGCAAATATTTTTCGACCCAATCGAGGTCGCAAAAGGCCAATTTCAATCCGGGTTCGACCTGCGCCACGTGCACGAGCAGATGGCCGGGAAACATAGCCACTCCAACCAGGGCGGCTTGATTGGTGGCGTAGTTGCAGTCAGTCGGAACCAAATCGAGAAACCGTTCTTGTTTTAGCTTGAACAAAGTCGCGCGGAATTCGCCGGTTTTGCCTTCCTCGGTCACGGTAAGATCGAAGGCATTATTGGTGGACTGTTCGAAGACCCACGTTTCTGGATTGTTGGTCTGGCTCTGGTCCTGCCATTCGCCCAGCAGGTGTGGATCAGAAACCACGTCCTTATCGGTGTAGAATGGGTTCACGGAAGGAATGCAGGCCGCGAGCAAAATGGCCGCGGCGCAAACGACAATGAGGTTTCTCTTTTTCACAATTTCCGATTTCGGTTACAAATTGTTGCTGCCGATTGGTAACTCATCCGCCTTCGGGTGCAACCTTTTCCACCGGTCGGCATACAGAAAGAAAACCGCCGGCCCGAAGGAAAAGAGCATCACGGAAACTCCCATGGTGAGGCCTATGAAAGTCATGAATCCGGCGCAGCAATAATCGCGAGACCGCGCGACAATGTGCGTGGGCACGGCGATCAGCAGCTCCAGAATGCTGCCCTTGAGCAGCGTGCGGCATTGGCGCGAGAACCAATCGGTGGGCTCCGCGCTTCGGCACAATCGAAAAAACACGGCGCTCCAAATGCCCCAAACGCACACGCCGCCGATGATTGCGATCCATGGCCAGGAACCGACGCTGTGCCCGCCAAAAATCACTTCCACGATGGAGTAACCCGCACCGACGACCAATCCGCCGGCCATCAATCCGCCCGCGAGAACCGTTGGCCAAAGAGCCCCGCGCGTGAGCGGGCGGCGGGTGGCAAATCGCACCGGCACAGCCAAAAGCGCGAACTGGCTGACGACCATTACCGCGAGCCAAAGCCAATAGCCCAGCGTGCCGAACACCTGACCGGCTTCGGAGATGTGCGCTTGGGGCGCGAATGCCAATAGAATTGTCGGCAGCGTCAGCGCAATGATTATCAGGCCGTATAATGCGGCCACCAACCAGGCCCATCGTTTCATAGTGTTTTTTTCCGGGCGTTCGCATCATTGCGGCGGCCCTTCATCGATACAGCGCGAGATTGCGCGACAAAAAGGATCAATTATTTTGCGGCGCGTGGGAATAACGATTATTAAAGTAACGCCGGTCCGCGCGCGATGAAACAACCGACCCTCAGCGCCGAAGATGTGTTCGCCCGGGCAATTGAATTGCCGATCGGCGCGGCGCGCACTGCGTTCGTCCGCGCCAAATGTAAAAACAACTCGGCGGTCCGGCGCGAAGTCGAATCCCTTCTCCTGGCCCATGATGCGGCCGGAACTTTTCTGACTGGACCTGCAGTCAAACCGCGACCGCGCTCCGCAAATAAACCCGGGCCGCACGGTACCGCCGTTCTGAACGCAGCGGCATACGCTGAAATGTTCTTACGGACGCCGGGAAATCTTTCCTACGAGGGAATCGAAAAATTTATCGCGCACGTGCCGGATTTGGCGCGCAACGAAGTTCGCGAACGCATCGAGGCGGCATTGCGCGCCGGGCAAATTCAGCCCGCGAATCAGTCAAAAGCTTTGCCGGAAGAAACTGAACCGCGCCTGCCGGGATACCGCATTGAGCGCAAGCTCGGCCAGGGAAGTCTCGGCGCGGTTTACGTCGCGCACGATGAAAAACTCAATCGTCAAGTCGCGATCAAAATTTTGCGCCGCCGCCCTGATGAAGCAGTTCGCCGCCGCGTGCTGGATGAAGCGCGCAAAGCGGCGGCATTAAGCGACCCGGCGGTGGTGACGATTTTCTCAGTGCTCGACGACGCGGATCCGCCGGCGATCGTGATGGAGTTCGTGGAGGGATTTCCGCTCGACCGTTTCGCCGCAAAACTCAGCGCTGCACAGAAGGCGCAACTGCTGCGCGAAATTGCGCGCGGGCTGGCCGTGGCGCATGAACGCGGGTTGATTCACCGCGACCTGAAGCCGGAGAACATTGTCGTCGGGCCGGACATGCGTCCGCGCATTTTGGATTTCGGCCTGGCGGTGTCGCTGGAAGAAGCCGCGACGCAAACCGGCGGTTTCGCAGGCACACCGTTGTATGCGTCGCCCGAGCAAGTGCGCGGGAGGCCGTTGACCGCGGCGTCAGACGTTTTTTCCTTCGGCAGCCTGATGTTCAAAGTGCTGACCGGGCGGGCGCCATTCGACGGTGAAAATATCGGCGCGGTGTTAACGGCGATCGCCACGACCGCGCCGCCGTTTCTGCGCGAGGTGGCGGTCGGCGTCCCGGAGGATTTGCAGGCGATTTGCCTGGCGTGCCTCGCGTGGAATCCGGCGGACCGCCCGAGCGCGTCGGATATTGCCGTTGAACTGGGCCGGTTTCTCGTCGGTGAACCGGTGCGACTCAAGCCGAAACTCTACGACGATTTGTTGCGGCGCAGCATCAGCGAGTATTCGGCGCAGGCCAGCACGTGGGAAAGCCAGAGCATCATTTCGCGCGACGAACACGATGCGCTCGCGACCGTGCACCGGCGACTGCTGGCGGATGAAGACCATTGGATCATCGAAGCGCGGCGCATCACGCCGTTGCAAACGATTCTCTCAGGCGCGACCTGGCTGGCGGTGGTGGCGACGGTGTTGACGGTCTGGATGCTGCGCGATGAACTGGGCACGCCGTGGCGTTGGATGCTTCCGGCGTACTTCACGGGAGCGCTGTTCATCGCCGGTTATTCCGCGCGGCGGCAACGCGAGAGTCTTGCGGCGGCGACGTTTCTTGCGGGTGCAACGCTCGCCATCGCGCCCTGCGCGCTGGCACTGCTCGCGGAGGCGCATTTCTTCAGCACGCCGCTGCAAAACGTGAAACAACTTTTCCCAGGAACATTCACGAACCCGCAGGTTTTTGCGGCCTCCCTGCTGGCGCTGGGGGTTTCGACTTCGAGTTTGTGGCGCATGAAAATGACGGGTTTCGCGTGGACGACCGCGACCCTGGCCGCGACGAGCTACGTGAGCCTGCTGCTGCTGTTCGATTGGTTGAGCCAGAAACCGGAGACGCAGGCACTCTGGTGTCTGCCGCTCGTGTTAATGGAGCCGGTCGGACTCGCGCTGGAGCGACATGGCCGCGTGCGTTGGACGACGCCGTTTCATTTGGTGTCCATGCTGGCACTGGTCGTGGGCCTGGATGTGATTGCGCTCAACGGCCCGACGTTGAAGATGCTCGGCGTTCAGGAAGGATTGTGGAACTACTTCGACAAATCCCGGCTCGACGCGCTCTCGATCGTCCTGAACGGGTTGCTGTTTCTGACGCTGATGCTGGTGACGGAGCGTTCGAAGAGCCTTGATTTGCGGCGCGCGAGCAAGCTCCTGGAAATCCTCGCGCTCCTGCACACGCTCAGCGCGCTCTTCGCGAACGCGATCAATCACCGCAGCGATGCACTCGTGCGGGTGGACGTATGGCTTTACCTGGGCGCGGCGGCGCTGTTCATGGTGCTCGCGCCGTTTCGTTCGCGCTGGCGCTTGTTGGTGGGCGGACTGGCGGGCTGCGGTTTTGGAAGCTACCTGGTGGTGGATTTGCACCTCGTGGACAAGAAGCCGTTCATCATCGGCCTCGGTTTCGTCGGCTTGCTGGTAGCCCTGAGCACGTTCGTTTACGTGCGGCGGCGGTCGATGGCGAATCGGCGGTAAGACTTTAACCGCAGAGAACGCAAAGAGCACAAAGCTGGCGAATTCTTTGTGCTCTTTGCGTTCTCTGCGGTTAAAATTTATTTCTTCTGCTCAGCGTTTCCCAATTTCCCGGAACAACCACGCGCGCGCGTAAGCCCAATAACGTTTGGCCGTCGGTTCAGAGATTTCCAATACCTTGGCCGCCTCTTCCGTGGTCAGACCCGCGAAAAATTTCAGTTTCACCAACTCCGCTTTGGTGGCGTCGTGCGCGGCGAGTCGATCAGCGTCTCGTGGATGGCCAGCAATTGGTCATCCACCATCGGCGCGGCAAGATCGATGCCCTCCAGCGTGACTCGCTCCATTTTTCCGCCGTGACGCTCGGCGTGCTTGCGGCGGGCGTTGTCCACCAGAATGCGCCGCATCGCTTCAGCGGCAGCGGAGAAAAACTGCGCGCGATTTTGCCATTGCGGTTGTTGATCGCCGCCGAGACGCAGCCAGGCTTCGTGCACGAGCGCGGTGGCCTGCAGGGTCTGGCCGGAATTTTCGCGCGCAGAGTTTCTGGCCGGCCAGCGCGCGCAATTCTTCGTAAAGCAAGGCGAGCAATTGCTCGGGCGATTGAAAGGCGCCCTCGTTCAGGTCGGTCGAATTGACGGGATTCACGCGCTTTGCAGCGACGATACCCCGTTTTCCCGCGAGAGCAAGCGATTGTTCAGGCTCGCGATGATGCGCAGCATGCGTTCGTTGGTTTCCGGGTCTTTCACGGCAATGCGCAACGTGTGTTTGCCCAGGCTGCGGCCCATCGCGCCGGCGTCGCGCAGAAAAAGCCCGCGGGCGCGACAATGTTTCACGACCGCAGCGGCATCGGGACCGTCCTCCGGCAACTGGCAGAGGAGGAAATTCGCGACGCCCGGAAGAATTTCCCAACCGGTCAATTCGGAAATGCGTTCGGCGAATTCATCGCGCAAACGATGCGTCTCGGCGTAGCGTGCCGCGTAATAATCCGCGTCCTGCAAAGCGATAACGGCGGCGACTTGCGCGGGCAAACTCACGGCCCAGGGCGGATTGATCGCGCGCAAATCCTCCATCCACGCCGCCGGACCGCACAAATACGCCGCGCGCGCGCCGCTCAACGCGTAGACCTTGGACATCGATTTGCACACGACGACGTTCGCGCTCGTCGCCGCAAACGCCTCGACGGATTCATTGGGGCCGGCGTATTCAATATAGGTTTCATCCACCCAAACGCGCGTGCTCGTGGGAATTTTTTGCAACACGTCCTGCAACGCCGCTTTCGGAACGTGCTGGCCGGTGGGACTGTTGGGATTAACCAGCACAATCAAATCGTAGCCGCGAGTGGCGACGCGCTCGAACTCGTCCAGGTCGAGTTGAAAATGATTTTCACGCGCGAGTTCCAGCCGATCCACGCGGCAGCGAACAACGTGCTCCAGAACGTGCGCGTATTCGCCGTAGGTCGGGTCGAGAATCAGGACGCGCGAGGACGGCGTCAGCCAGTGACGCAACGCGAGAAAAATCAAATCGGACGAGCCGGCGCCGGGCAGAATGTTTTCCGGCGAAACGCCGCGCGCACGGGCAATCGCCCGCACCATTCCCTCGCAACCAGTCGGCGGCGACGTGCGCAACAACCACGGCAGCGCTTCGTTCAATGCGGCCGTCACACGCGGCGATGGCGGGAACCACGCGTCCAATACATCGGCATTGATAATGCGATGGCGTCGTTCCAAATGATCGAACTCCGCGCCGATCGCATCAAAGAACGCGCCGCCATGAAAACACGCGGCGGGTTTGCGGAAGGGAACGTCCAATCGCCAATCCGCCGCGCGTTCGAGGCGATTGAGCAGCGGCGTGAAGGTCTTGATGCGTTCGAGCATGCGCGCAACGGTGGCGGTCAGCAGTTCGTAGGTCACTGCGCCGGAGCGAATTTGATGCCCGAGTTTTTCCAGGCCGACGTGCACGTATAAATCCAGCACTTCGCGGCGGCCGATGGCCATGATGCGCTCGCCGTTTTGCGATTCAATCCAGCGCAGCGCGGCATACATCAGCAGGCCGGCGGCTTCGCGGCGGCGGAATCGGTTCGTGACCGTGAGCAAGCGCACCTCGTAAAGGCCGTCGCCGGCGAGTTCGGGAAAATTTTCGCGGCACAAATATTTGTCGACCGAATAACTCCCAAAACCCGGCGGCGTGATGCTGACAAAACCAGCCAGCACACCGTCGAGCGAAGCGACGATGTAAACATTGAACTCATCAAGCGGATCGTGCAGCGCACCCGATTGGTTCAACGCGTGCTGGCCGAGTTCGCGCGCATAGACTTCGTGGCGCAAACGGTAGATTTCTTCGCGCTCGCCCGAAGTGGCGATGCGAACGATGATGCGATTTGAGTCCAATGGTTTTTGCATATCCTATAAGCGTTCGGTAAAAAAATATTGGGGATTAATCAGAGACTCCTCACGTCGTCTCCTACATACAAGCCTGTCAAGCGGCGAGAAGTCTTTCGCGACGACGTTGCGGGCCGAAATTCGGAGACGTTCGAAGCATCCGTTTGAATTTAGAGCGGCGTTCGGTTGTTTCGTCGGCGGAATAAATCCGCTTCACCAGGCCGAGGAAGTCATTCTGCAATTCCGCAACGCTCATGTTCTTCGGCCGAAAATTGATGTCGAAGAGCGTGCACAGCTCCCACGCTTTATCGCGAAGGATGCGGCCTTCCTGACGCAGCCGATGATACAGCGGCGTGCCTGGGAACGGCGTCATGAAGGTCACCTGCACTTCGTAAAGACCGGACTCGCGCACGAAATGGAAGACGTCGTCGAACACTTCCGGCGTGTGCGTGTCGAGGCCGAGGATGAAACAGCCGTTCACGGTGATGCCGTAGGATTGGATTTTCTCGATCGCGGATTTGTAAAACTCCTGCTGGCGCGCCTTCCAATTATTCTTCAGCTCGATGCCATCGAGGCCGCCGGCGATTCCCTCCTTCGCGCTGCCGCTACGGAGGGCAGGCGGGCTTTCGAGACCGATCAATACTTGCTGGCAGCCGGAATCGCGCATGAGGCCAAGCAATTCATCATCCTCGGCGACACGGACGTCCGCTTCGGTAAACCAACGCACGTTTTCGCGGGCCAATGCGCGGAGCAATTGTTTGTAGTGCTCGCGATGAACAAAGCTGTTGTCGTCGGCAAATTCAATGAACGGGCGCGCCCAGATTTTTTTGATTTCGCGAATTTCGGCGATGACTTTTTCCACCGGTTTCACTTTGTAAAGCGGCGTGAGCAGGATGGAGCTGGCACAAAACTCGCAGCGATGCGGGCAGCCGCGGCTGGTTTGCACGGTGATGCGGTTGTATTTCTCGGGATCGAGCAGGTCGAAGCGCGGCATGGGCGCCGCGCGCAAATCGAACTGGCCCGGAGGCGACTGCGCGTAGAACGGCTTGAGGCAGCCGTTCTCGAAATCGCGCAGCACCTCCGGCCAGAGCGGTTCCCCCTCGCCGATCACTACACTGGTGCAGTGCTCCCTGGCTTCCTGGGACAAAGAACTCACCGTGATCCCGCCCATCACCACCGCGATGCCGGCGGCGCGATAATAATCCGCCACGGCGTAAGCTTCCTTCAATTGTGCGGTGAACGTGCTGAGGGCGACCAGGTCGAAATGCGTCGGCAACTCCGGCAAATTTTTCAAATCGGCGATTTCGTGGTATTCGACATCAAACTTTTTTGGCGTGAGTCCCGCGAGCGTGAGCAGGCCGAGGCTCGGCAGCGAGGCGATGATGCGATTGCGATCCACGAAGCCCGGCAGCGTGAGGCCGAGTTTGGTGAGTTCTTCGTTGTGCGCCCGCACGCCGCTCATGGCGATGAAGCCGATTTTAATCGTTTTCATAATTTGATCACCTCCACCATGGTTAAGACCCCGCCGGTCACGAGGCTCACGACCGGCAGCGCAAAGAGCGAGCGTGTCCTGGGAAAATGCGCCATGATGAGGCAGCAAATCGGCATGGTGGTCGCGCCCGCAATGAACGCCGCCGAAGCCAGCGAAAGCATCGTGCCCGCCGGAAGCGCGCGAGCCGTGAAATAGAAAAAGAAATTTACCGCGCCGAGACCGAACAACGAAATATGCGCGAGCCGATACAATCGCCGGGTGAAACTCCCGTAACCGCCGAGCCAGTTTTCACGATGAAAACCGAGCCCGAGCGCCAGGCCCGAAAGAAATCCCAGCAGGATTCCCACCCACGCCGCGAGCAAATTGATTTGCATGGCGTGGTTGTAACGCGGCGCGGCGAAAAGCGTTAATCGATAAAAATTCGAAGAGCATCATTTGAGTCGATGAACCAGGAAATGCGATCGATGCGCGGCAGTGGTGCGAACAAATCTGCAGCCGCTCCTCTGCGCCCTTTGCGCCTCTGCGTTAATTCTCCGGCGGATTCGTTTCTACGGCTTCAACCGCACGAGATACCACGGCTCGGAACCTTGCTGGACGGTCAGAGTCGCGTTCGTCGTGAAAAGGAGTTCGGCGCTGTTTTTCTGCAGCCACTCGTCGATCGTGGCGTGTTTACCGCCAAGATTCAGTCCGCTCACCACGGCGTATTCGAAACCGAATTGCCGAATGTGCTCGGGCGAATCCTCGAAGAGAAATGGTTCCACTCGGCGCGAGCCGTAGGGTTTCCAAAACGAAATATCAAGGTCATCGTCAGTCCCCATGAAGCCGACCACTTTCAAATCCAGCGGGAAGTGCTCGCGAATGGCGGCCAGCGGATCGGAGCGCAGGCGATAGATCTGATACACTTTTTGCGCGCGCTGCAATTGCGGTTGGTTCGGGTGCGCCGCGACAGCTTTCGCCAGGATGGTCTCCGCCGGCCACAACGGCCGCGGCGGCGTCACGATCAATGCAGCAAGCGCCAGCACGAAAACGATGCCCGCCAAAACCTTCCACCAACGTTGCCGCACAATGCGCGATTGTCCGATGCCAATCAGCAACAGCGGCAGCAGCAAGGGATAGTATGGCGCGATGAGCCGCGCAGGCGTGACCATGCCGGTTTTGAGGCAGTAGGCGAGCAGGGAAATCCAGGGGGCGAGGAGGAGGAGAAATGAAACGTGTTGCGTGTTGCGTGTTGCGTATTGCGTGTTGCGTGTTGCGAGTGGGCCGGCAATGACCGATATCAACGCCAGCATGCTCACGCCGAAGCCGATGCCGGCCCAATCTTCGGTGGGCATTTCGCCGAGAATTTCATAGCCGCGTTCGAAATTCGCGTCCATCAGCCGCACCAGCGCGCCGGGAAATAGCGACAACGCATGCGCGTTCCACCAATGCGCCATCGGGAAAAATGTGGGGACAAAATTGTTGGTAATCAGCAAAACCGCGTTGCCCAAAATTCCCGCGACCGGACTTTTCATGTCCATGCCCTTGTGCTCGATGCTCAGGCCGGACCAATCGTGGATATAGTGAATGTTTAGCAGAGCGGTTGGGATGAAGGAGATGAGGATGGCGATGACAGCGAGGAGGGAAAATACAAACACACGGCGTGCTCCATGCTCCGTGCTCCGTGCTTCACTGTCAGGTGAACGGAATGAAAAAAAATGAGGAATCAACGGGGCCGCAACCATGACCCACGGGAGGCCCATCGGCAGGTTGCTGGCTTTGGCGCCGACCAAAAGAGCGGCGGACAATAGGGATAGTCCAAGGTCCAAAGTCCAAGGTCCAAAGCCCGCCGTCCCCCCTGCCCCTCGACCCTCGAACCTCGACCCTCGAACCTTGTCGCGCGCGCGCAAAGCGAAGTCCATCATCGCGAGGGCGTAGACCGTCGGGAATGCATCGTTCGCGATGCCGCCGGCTTGCAACAGGAAACAATAACCCGTCGGCACGAGCCACATCCAGCACCACGCGACGCGCGGGCGCACGCCGAGGCGCGTCCACATGCTGAAAATCAAACCGGGCATCAAGATGAACGGAATGAAATTCAACAAAAACAACGCGCGATCCGATTTCAGAAACAGGAGCAACGGCGCAGAAAGCCATTCGATGCCGCACGCGCGATCGTTCATGCGATAGTTCGGCGTGTTGATCCAGAACCAGCTCCCGTGCTGGAGCCATTGCAGCACGCGCGGCAGCCGGTAGCTCAAGCCGGTATGGTCGGTGGGCGCATAGAGGCATCCGCTGAGAAAAACGAGCGCGGCCAGAATGCCAAATGCGGCGGGCAAAAACCGGCGCCCGCGATGGCGCAACTTCCGGACGTCTCGAACAGGAGATAACGGAGAAAACAGAGAAGCTTTGCGGAAAACAAAAGCCAGGGCAATCACGACGACCGCAAAAATTGCGTAGCCGGTCCGATTGAGCATTCCCAGTGCGGACAGGCACCATCCGGCAACGCTCGCGAGCGTTGAAAGAATGATCCAAAACTGGACGGCGCGCAGAAAAAGCATGCCCGGAGAGATTAATGAAATGAGCGGGATCGTTAAATAGTTAAATCGGTTGCCCGGCTTAACCCCATTTAACCAAAAAAAGGACCCCAAAGAGCCTCTTGCACCGGCCTACCAGTGTGTTACACTCGCCCGGATAGTTTAACCATTACAAGACAGGTCCGATTTGAAGAAAAGTCATGCATCCCGCGGGCGGTTTTTGGCCGCTTGCTCGAATAATTTACCCGCACGCACGGCGCGCGGATTGATCGCCCAATCGCGGCGGAAAATTCTCCGTCCGCATTTCACGCCGATGCCGTCAGCCTGGAATTCCAACGGCATCACCGCCGCGTGGCTCGGCCATTCGACGGTTTTGATCAATTTTTACGGCGTCAACATCCTCACCGATCCCGTCCTCCTGAACCACGTGGGGGCGGATGTGCTCGTCGGTACGATTGGCCCGAAGCGGCTCGTCGCCCCGGCGCTTACGCCCCGGCAGTTGCCGCGCGTTGATCTGGTGCTGCTCTCGCACGCGCACATGGATCATCTGAATTCCGCCACGCTGCGGCATTTTCCGAGGACCACGCGCGCCGTCACGGCGCATGCCACGGCCGATCTATTGCGGGACACCCGCCTGCGCAGCCCGGTGGAATTGAAATGGGGCGACAAAGTGCAGGTGAACACGTCCCACGGTGAATTGGAAGTCGAGGCGTTTGAAGTGCGGCACTGGGGCGCGCGCTGGCGGCATGATTCCTATCGCGGTTACAATGGCTACATCGTTTCGCGCGAAGGGAAAAAAATTATTTTCGGCGGCGACACCGCCTGGAGTGATTCGTTCCGCGCGCTGCGCAGCAAGGGGCCGTTTGAACTGGCCATCATGCCCATCGGCGCCTACTCGCCCTGGATCCAATCGCATTGCACGCCCGAACAGGCCGTGCAGATGGCCAACGATGCGGGCGCGAAGTATTTTCTCCCGATTCACTTCAAGACGTTCACACTCGGGCGCGAAGGCGTGAAGGAGCCCATGGAGCGTTTGCAAGGTGCCATCGAGGCGGAACGAATCGGGTGGAGCGACATTGGGCAGACATTTTCGATGTCGTGACGTATTGCGTGTTACGTATTGCGTAAATTCCTGCAGGAGCCGTCTGACTAATTCACGAAATACGTAATACGCAACACGTCTCACCTCACCGACTCATATTTCCGGTGGCTCAAATCGCTGAACAGCGAGAGAAACCACAGCTTGATCCAGAGCCACACGATGTGCTTCACGCCGCGCTGGTCGTAGCGGCGCATGGAGGTGATGGCGGCCGTCGCGCCGATGTATCGGTAACCGCCAAAGCGTTTCAATCGGCGAATCAATTCGCTGTTCTCGCGCAACTCCAGGTGTTCCTTAAAACCTCCGACGCTGTCGAATTGTTTCTTCCAGCAAATGATCACGCCGGAACTGCCGTTGCGCACCACGAACCGATGGATGAAATTTTTCAGGCAGTAAATCACGCGATAGGCGAAGCGGTCGGAATCCGGCTGGCCCTTCAACGTGCCGCCGGCATCGCGCTCGGGTGAATTGTTCCGCGATGGTCCGCAGCGCGTGCGGGTCGAGGATCGTGTCGGCGTCGAGAAAAATCAGCAAATCGCCAGTGGCCAGGCGACCGCCGAGATTGCGCGACACGCCGAGCCCTTTCGCGTCGAGAGTCACGATCCGGGAACATTTTTCGCGGGCCACGTCCGCCGTGCGGTCGGTGCAGCCATTGGCCACGACCACGATTTCGTAATCTCCATAATCCTGCCGGTTCAAAGCATCGAGCGTCGCGCCCAGGTAATCCTCCTCGTTGTGGGCGGGCACAATCACGGAAATCATGGGGGAGTTCCGGGGAGCGCGTTTCAGCGACCCAAGAATCCGGTTCTTGAACTGTTTCAGATCCATTCGCGCGAGCCCGGAGCGCGCCAGCACTTCATTTGGTTCCATTCCTAAATTTGGGCGGAGCACGGATTTTTTGCCATCGGGGCAAAACCCTAATGTTTCATGGGAACTAAATGAAGAATCCGCAATATCGCGGCCCACCGGCCCGCTACAGGATTCACCCGAGAAGTTACAAATGATTCACCCCATTGTAATAGCTTCCGAATCGGGGAACGCTAAAGTAGCCGCATCAGCAGACCGCCAAGGAGGTGGAAACTGATTGGGGACGCCCGGGCGCGAAGGTCCAGTACCGACGCTCACCGAGCGCCGCTATAAAAAGAAATCACGGGGCTTTTTTGTCCTGTGGCGCCGTCGATTGTTCCTGCGGAACAATCGGCGGCGTTTTTTCCGCCGGAAGATTCAATTTTGTGCGCAGAAGCGCCGCGGCTTCCGGAGGCATACCATTCGTGGGATTCAGCAGGCGATTGCGCACGGTGAGGTCAATGTCCTTGAACGATATCCCCAACGCACTGGTTCGTTCCGCCGGCACACCGGCTCATATATTTCTGCCAGGCTTTTGTAGCAAGCGCCCGCAGGCCCTCGGCGCGATCATCCTGGTCGATGACAAAGCTCATGTAAGAGGTGGTCAGGAGGCCTTCGAGAATCGTTTGCACCCGGTCCTTCGAAAGATCATTGATATCCTCCTGCACGCAAGCCACGGCGTATTGATCGAGCGTGACGTTTCTCGGATAGGAATTGAAATCGCCGTCAATGATGGTTTTGTCCGGATATTTTTCGCCGAGATATTTGAACCACTTCGCCGCGTCGGCCATGTGGTTGTACACATAAAGCGAATAAATGGCCTGGCGCAGAAAATTCCGATGCGCTTTGAGAATGCCCTCCTTTTGGTTCGGATCCTTCTCCTCATCGTACATTTTCAAATAGGTGTCGTTGACCTTCGGAATCATGTCGAGGTTGGGGCCGAATTGCATGTCCTCCACATACGGATTGTCCTCGATGCGGCCGCGCTGCCAGCTCAACTGCATGCATTGGTAAATCACGCGGCGCAGCACGATCAAATCCTCGGTGGCCGAGGTGCCGACGCGGGTGGGATTCTGCGCCGCGCGCCGCAGTCCCTCCGCGGCCCAGTAAATCGCGCTGGCCTCGGGCAATCGCCATTCGAGCGGACCATATTCCTCATCGATCTGCTGCATGAGCTCGGGGTCCATCTTGTATTTCTCGCGCAACAAACGGAGGCGGTTTGTCTCGTCAGCCGTCTTGGGATGCAGCAGCGCCTCGTAATTCGGTGCCCTCCCGCCCAGCACTTCCTGCATGTTGGTGCACCACTGCTCCTTGTAATACATGCTGGCGTCGTCGAGATTCGCGCCCATTTTATGCTGGAAAAACCATGCCAGTTCGCGATGGATCAGCACATCGTCCGGGTTGTATTTCAAACCTTCGTCGCGCAGCAGTTCGATGCCGTTTTGGACCCAGCGCCAGCGGTCGGGAAAATCCTTGAACTTGACGGAAATATTGTAGGCCATGTTCCAGCCTTCGTGGACCCAGACCTGTGAAAAATGCGGCTCCAGCTTGGTGATCCAATCGGACAACTGCGCCATCTCGAAATATTTGTCGTCTTCCTGCAATTGATTCGCGCGCGTCCAGAGCATGTTCGAGATCAATCCCCGGAAGCCGCCCAGCGCGACGGTGGTAAAGGCCAAAATAGGCGGCGCGTTCGTCAGACCTTCCACGTGCGTGAGCCCGAGTGTGTCGCGGTCGTGGTTCAACGATTTCTGGAGCGCGCCGGCGCCCGTGATGAGCACCGCCGCCAGGATCAGCAGAACAATTTTCTTCAAACGCCCGCTCATGATTGATTTTGCGCCGTGGCCAATTCGCGGCGGTTGAAAACGAAGATCCCGAACACCGCACACAAACCACCAAGCACGAGGACGATTTTAGCGACGGCAAAACCGAGATCCGCCCACGTGATGGTGCGACCAGTGCTCAGTGAATCAATCGGGGAAAAATCGCGCGCGAAATTGATGACCTTAAGCGCAACGCGAAAAACTGGAACAATGACCTTATCAAGAATCGTGATTATTATTGTGCTGTTTTGAGCGGAAGCGTCGATGCTGCCGTCGGAAACGACATTCGCCAGCGTGCCGGAGGAAAGCGCCACCACCAAAATCGTGAGCGACCACAATGCCGCCACAGAGAACCCAAGGAAACTGGCCGAGGCGAGCCCCACCGCAGCGAGCAGCGCCATCCAGCAAAAGATGATTCCCAGGCCCCGCGCGAAATTCATCCCGAAACCGCCGTCGCGATAAAGCACTTCCATGCCGTCCTCGATCGGAAACAGCAAAGCGGAACTGTTGGGATTGCCGAACGCGACCGTCAGCACGCCGTTCGTATCGATAAGTCCCGACGGAATGTCGATCTCATGAAAAGTGTCCGGCGCCATGCTCATGATCTCACTGCGCCAGATCGATTTTGTCCGGGGCGGATCACCGGCCTGCCACACAGCGAGGAACGTGCCCGACGCGCTTTTCTGCGCGGCATTGAATTTAATGCGCAATTGCAGCGGCTCATTCTCCAGCGATTTGGCCTTGGAACCCAGTTTGATGCGCCACAATTTGCCGGTGCCGGGCGCCGCGAGCTGATACTCCGCCTTCACCTGTTCCACGATCTGCCGCTTTACCTCGGGCAAATCGGCCTTGTCGACTGGCGTTTGCTTGAGCCGCTCGTTCAGAACCTGAGTCGCATACGCATCAATCTTCGCCGACACATCATCGGGCTTGGCGGAACTGCGCGCGATCAACACCTGGGTGCGCAAAACTTTTTGTTCGTCCGCGGGCAGCTTCGTCGCGCGCCACTGCAACAGGCCGTAAAGGCAGACGCCGGAAATCACGAGCAGCACGGCATTCAGCGAAAGGATGCCGAGCCATTTTCCAATCCAGATTTGCCAGCGCGCAATCGGCTTGGTCGCCACGACCTGCATCTGGCATTCCTCGATGTCGCGCGCAAGCGTGCCGCAGGAAAGCCATAGCGTCGAAATCCCCAGCAGCGCGGTGATGGAACTCAGCGTGTAAGTCAGCAAAATCTGCGTGAACCCGCGCGCGGTGCCGTCGTCCTTGATGAGAATCGGCAACCCGATCACCGCGAGCAGCAACAGCGCCGTAATCACCAGGAACAGCCGGAAGCGAAGCGCGGCTTTCCAGGTTAAAACGACTATGGCGAACAATTGTTGCATGACGAACTCAGGACAATGTGACGACGGTCAAAACTATTTCTTTCCCCCTCCGAGCAACGACGACAATTTCTCATCCGCCTTCGCCAAATCCGCAGGTTGAGCCGCGGGAACGGCCTGTTTTGCCGGAGCCGGTTCGGCGGCCTTGGTAAGACCGGCGAGCTTTTTCTCATCGGCAGCAGGCGCCGCTGACGCGGCGGGAGCAACGGGCGCGGGTTTGGCATCCGGCAACGCCAGTTTTTCCAGGATTTTTTCCGTCGCGGGTTTTTCGGCGCCGCCGGCGCGCAGATATTCCGCCACGCGAGCGCCGGATTGCGCGCCGCTGGTTTCCTGCGCCGCGCGCGCTTTCTGCACCACGTCGAGGAAATAGCTTTCGAGATTCTGCGTCGGATTATCCACGCGGACCTGGTCGGTCACGATATCTCGGCGGATGACCTCCAACACGCGCTCGAGCGTTTCGCGCGGCAGCACCGGCGTGGTGATGCGCAACGTGTCCGGACGCGCGAGCAGTTCCTTCAGCGTGCCCATCGCCTGGATTTTTCCGCCGTAATAAATCACCACGCGATCGCAGACATCTTCCACGTCCGACAACAAATGGCTGCTGAGAATCACCGTCTTGCCGCGGCGCGCGAGCGCGACGATCAAATCCTTCACTTCGCGGCAGCCAATGGGATCAAGGCCGGCGGTGGGCTCGTCGAGAATGACGAGATCGGGATCGTTGATGAGCGCCTGCGCGAGGCCGATGCGGCGTTGCATGCCCTTGGAAAACTCGCCCACCGCGCGCATGCGCGTCTGGTTCAGGCCCACCATTTCGAGCAATTGTTCCGCGCGATTGTTGCGGTCGCCCTTATCCAACTCGAAAAGATTCCCAAAAAAATCGAGCGTCTCACGCGAATTGAGGTAGCGATAGAGATACGACTCCTCGGGCAAGTAGCCGATCCGCGCCTTGGTCTTCACGTGCCGCGGGGAATGGCCGAACACTTCGCAATGGCCCTTCGTGGGATTCAGCAAACCGAGGAGCAATTTGACCGTCGTGGATTTGCCGGAACCGTTCGGCCCGAGCAGGCCGAAAACTTCGCCACGGCGGACGTCAAAATCCACATTGTCGACTGCGCGCGCCTTGGGCCGTCCCCAAAAATCTTTGAAGACTTTGGTGAGACCGCGGACGGAAACGACGACTTCCGACGGTTGTGGATTATCAACGACGGATTGAAGATTCTGCTCAGCAACAGCCATAAAGTTACGCCATCTTCGGCGTCAGTTTCGGCGCCGGGCTGGAGGGCCGCGACGGCGTTTCGGTTTCCGGATGGAAATGTTCCAGTTCTTCACCTTTGCGCACCAGGCGCGCGCTGTTGAAGATCACGATCAACGAGCCCACGTTGTGCAAAATCGCCGCCGTAATTGGGCCGATCGTGGCCGTCGCCGCGAGCGTGAGGCCGACGATGATGAAGGCGACGCCAAACAAAAAGTTCTGGTTGATGACCGCGCGCGTGCTGCGCGAGAGCTTCACCAGGAACGGCAGCCGGCGCAGATCGTTGTTCATGAGCGCAATCGTCGCGCTGTGGATGGCCACTTCGCTGCCGGCCGCGCCCATGGCGATGCCGATATCGCCGGCGGACAACGCCGGGGCATCATTCACACCGTCGCCGACCACCGCGACCTTGTAACCCTTGAGTTTCATCGCGCGGACAAATTCAACCTTGTTCTGCGGCAAACAATCGCCGACCGCCTCTTCGCAGCCGATTTCGCCCGCAACGCGCGTGGCCACCGCCTGGCGATCGCCGGAAATCATCGCGATGCGGCGCACGCCGTTTTCCTTCAGCTCGGCGAGCGATTCCTTCGCTTCGGCGCGGGTCTTGTCCTGCATGCCGACCCAGCCCACGCATTTGCCGTCGCGCGCGATGAAGATCAGGCTCCAGCCTTCGGTCTCATTGAGATCGACCGACTTTTCGAAACTGAAATCCACGTGGTTGTCCTTCAGCCATTGCGCGCGGCCAACCAAAACGGTGGCGCCATTCACCGTGGCCTTGATGCCACGCCCGGCGGTTTCGGAAAAATCCTTCGGCTCGGCCAGCGGCACGCCGGCTTCGTCGGCCAATTGTGCGAGCGCCTTGGCGGTTGGGTGATTGCTGTATTTCTCGGCCGAAGCGGCGAGCAGGAGCAATTCGGCCGGCTTGGTGTCGCCGAGCGGCGCCAGGCGGCTCACGGCCAGTTGGCCCGTGGTGAGCGTGCCGGTTTTGTCGAAAACGAAGGCGTTGATTTTCGCCGCGAGTTCAATGTCCGCCACGTTCTTGATTAAAATTCCAAGCCGCGCCGCAGCCGAGAGCGCCGCCACCATCGCGGTGGGCGTCGCGAGAATGAACGCGCACGGACAGGACACGACAAACACCGAAATGACGCGGCTCAAGTCATGCGTAAAGACCCAGACGAGCGCGCCGATCACCAGCACGAGCGGTGTGTAAAAGCCCATGTATTGGTCCACGATCTTCATGACGGGCAGCTTGGTTTTTTCCGCCGCGAGAATGAGTTCGCGCACGCGGCCCAAAGTCGTGTCCGTCCCCGCGCGGCTGACTTTGATTTCCAAAACGCCGGTGAGATTCTGCGTGCCGGCAAAAACTTCATCGCCGGGCTTTTTGTCCGCCGGCAATGATTCGCCGGTGATCGTCGCCTGGTTGAAGGACCCCTGCCCCGACAGGATCACGCCGTCCGCCGCAACGTTGTCGCCGGGCCGGACGCGGATGGTATCGCCGACGGCCAATTGGCTCGCCGCGACTTCTTCCTCGCTGCCGTCTTTCGCGATGCGACGCGCCTTGGTGGGCGTGAGGCGAATGAGCGATTCAATCGCGTCCCGCGCGCGAACCGCCGTGTTCGTTTCGATGACTTCGCCCATCAGCATGAAAAATGCGACGACACCGGCGGTTTTATAATCGCCGGAGGCAAACGCCGCGAGCACCGCGATGGCGACGAGTTCATTGATGCTCAGCCGGCCCATTCTCAAATCCTTGATCGCCGTGACGACGATGGGATAGCCGAGAATGATCGAGCCGATCATGGCGCTCGCCAACGCCACGCTGGTGCCGGCCTCGAAGAGCCAATCCACCAGGAAGCCATTGATTACGAAGACAACGCCAAGGATGGTATACCAGAGGTTGATATTCGAATGCGAATGGTCGTGGCCGCACCCGCAATTGTCGTCGTGCTCGTGGTGATGGTGGTGATCATGATCGTGAGAATGCTGATCCTCGTCCCGATTTAAAAGTGATGTGACTTGCATGGGCTAAATTAAAATCCGAAATCCAAAATTCTAAATCCGAAGAAAAATCGAAACGCCAAAGATCGTTCCACAGGATTCTCGATCCTCGGCTTGCTTTCGGATTTCGAATTTCGATATTCGGATTTCATTTCACTGGTTCGTGGTGGCCGTCGACGGTTTGGGCGGCTCACGATTTAACAATAACCACAAATCGCGGGTTTTTCCATCGAGCCGCTCCGGAATATAAATTTTTTCGTCAACATTCGTCAGCACGCGGCCCATCGTTTCATTGAAGCGCTGCTGCACAAACAGATTCGCGTTGGTTTTATACCACGGGAGAATGCTGAGGAAATTCGTCGCGCGGCTGGAAATATCGCTGACGTATTGCACGCGTTGCGCCTCCGCGAGGTTGACGATGGAGTTCGAGGAAGCCATCGCCGCGGTCAACACCTGGTTCGTGTAGGAACTGGCATCCTGCAAAAGCTTGTCGCGATCGATCTGCGCGCTCAGCACGGCGGCGAAGGCCGCCTGGACGTTTTGCTGCCGCGGCCAGGTGGTTTGCACGTCACACTGGTCAACGGCCACGCCGACATTTTCCTTCTCGAGCAACTCAGTCGCGCGTTTCTCGATGGCCGCCTGAAAACCGACTTTGTCCTTCGTCAGAATGTCGTCGACTTTGAAATTCGCCGAGGCGTAGACAATGGCGTTATTCAGCGCGTTCTCAACCACGTTCGACGCCGTGACGAATCCGAACACATAACGCACCGGATCCACCACGTGATAGGTCAGCGTGGAGCGCACGTGAATGATGTTCGCGTCAGCGGTGAGCGTGTAACCGTCCAGCGCCGGGTTCAGCGTCCCACCGGCCCGCGGCTCGGTTCCGGCCGCTTCCATTGCCTTGGTGGTAGCCCACCAACCGACCGAGGATTCCACCTTTTGCAGGCCGGTCACGGAAACTTTTTGCACCTCGTCAATGGGATACGGATACGACCAATGTGCACCGGGGCCAAGCAACGCCTTGGCGCCTTCACCGCGCGGTTTGCCGAAGTGCAAAATGATCGCGCGCTCGTTTTGTTCCACTTTGAAAAAGCCGTGGGCAAAAAACAGCACGACCAGGGCGACCATCACGAAACGGATGATGTTGAAACTGCTGCGCAACGCCTCCGTGAGCGCCTGCGAACCGGCGTCCACCGGCATTTCCGGCGGGTGCGAATGCCCGTGATCGTCGTGCGAATGAGGATGATCGTTCATCGGGAATTATTTCACCGTCAGATTGGTTAAAGCGCCGGGCGTAAATAGCGTGAAGGGCTCCGTTTGCTGGTCAAAAATCAGCGTTGATTTTTCCTTGAGCGAATCCTGCAAGGCATCCAACCGGAACAGGAAGCTGGCCAATTCCGGGTTCTGCTGGAACGCCGCGAGATACTTCGAAGCCTCCGCCTCGCCCTGGCCCTGAATGCGCAACGCCTCGCCTTGCGCGGCGGACAGGACCTTCGACGCCCGCAAATCGGCGTCCGAACGAATGTCGCTGGCCTTCGCTTCGCCTTCATGCTGCGCCCGGCTGATCAGCACATTGCGCTCCGAAGTCATGCGGGCAAAAACCTTTTCCGTCGTGGCCTCGGGCAGGCCAATTTTCTTGAAGCCGAGGAATTCTATTTTGATGCCGTAATTATTGTTGGCCAGTTTCGCCTGGACCGACGCGAGAATTTCATCCTCAATCGCGCCGAATTTCGAGCCACCGGCATTCGCGGAAACAAAGTCCGAAAGCGGATGCTTGCCCACCACGGCGCTCTTGGTTGAACTCAACAGATTGGCCAGTTGGGGTTCCACTTCCGAGATCCCGTTGGGAAATCGTTGCAGGAACACGTCCGGCTGGCTGATGCGCCAGCCGATGTAGACCGAAGTCAGCAGCGGGTTGCTGTCGGCCGTCAAATCCTCGCGGAATTTATTTTCAAACTCGGAGCTTTGGACGCGCTGGTCGAATTTGTAGACGCGCTGGATGGGCGGCGGGTATTTGAAATAAAGTCCGGGCTCCGTGATCGGGCGCGTCGCTTTTCCGAACGTCGTCACCACCGCGACTTCCGTGGTTCGCACCTGGAAGAAGCAAAGCCAGAATCCGAATATGACCACCAGCAGCGCGCCGACAATAACAATGAGTGAATTACGTTTCATGCGGTAAATTATTTCTTATTCAAAGTGACATCTTGTAACAGGTCCTCACGAATCTTGGACTGCAGGTCGAACTGCAGGACGTCATGGGTATTGGTCGTGAGCAAAACATATTTGCGCGCGCTGGCCGTGGCCTTTGCGAACGTCTGCAGATACGCGCGCTCGAGATAAATCGCCGGCGCGGCTTCATAGGCGGGAATTTGGTTCGTGAACAACGCCGCTTTCGCATACGCGGCAATCACCGTTTTGGTGCGATTGGCTTCCGCCACGTCGATCATGTTCGTCGCCGACGCCCCCGCCAGCGCATTGGTTTTAATATCATCCGCCCGCGCATCGAGAATGGCGGCATATTTCGTTTGCTCGGCGCCCACAACTTTCTCGTAATCCCCCGCCACTTTCAGCGGCGGATGAATGTCCTGCAACCCGACGAAAACAATTTTTATGCCGAGACGATTCGTATTGGCCGCGTCCTGAATGCGCTCGCGCAGGCCATCGGCGGCCGCCCCGCGTCCGCTCGACATGATTTCATTGAAATCCGCTCCGGCCAAATAGCGCACCACTTCGCGCGTCGCGATGTCGTCCAGCAAATTGGTCGCATTCTCCACCTGATAAACCCAATCCACGAGATTGGTGATTTGGAATTGCACCGGAATGCTCACGGTCAGCAGGCTGACTGCGGGGATGGCCGCCACTTCATTCGTGGAAAGCAAATTCTGGTCGCGATTCGCCACCACGAAATTCTCTTCCTTCGCGTGGGCCGTCGTCCAAAGAATCGTGGGCTGGTTGGCTGCGTTGGGGTCCGGCTGGGAGCCGACGATCAAGCTACGGATCTCCTCCGTGCGGAAGCGATAGATCGTATCGATGGGCCACGGCCATTTCATATGGCCGCCGGGCCCAAGCACCACGTTCGAGCGCCGGCCAAAATGCTCGAGCAATGCCTGTTCCCCGGGTTCGATGAACACCATCGTCGAGGAAAGGAAAAACGCCGCGAATTGCAGCAGGATAATCACACCCAGATATTTTTCGAAGAAGCGGTAGAACCACGTTTCGGAAACTTTGAAGCCGAATTGATAATCCAACGCCTGCGCCGCGGTGGTGATCAATCCTTCGGGCTGGCCGAGCAAACCCACCAGCCGGCTCTCATACAGCGGACGCGCCACTTTCCCCTTCACGCGCGGGCGGTAAATCTCAAAAATCAGGCCGATGAGTGTTTCCAGCGCCACCAACGCCAGCAAGGCGTCCAGAATTTTTGCCACGTAATAATCCGCTTTGAGATTCCCGGCCAGGACTCCCACCGTCCCGAGCCCGACGATGGCGCACAAATACGCGCCCAGCAGCACCCAGCCCGCGCCTGGGCGCAGCAGGCGATTGTTTTCCAGGCGCGCGAACGTGGCCGAAAATTTCCCGAACAAAAACAGGCCGAGGGCGAATGCCGCAAAGAACGAGAGCAACGTGGTCGGCTGCTTCACTTCGATCAGCAATTCCCCCTTCGAAAACCAGCGCCACACCAGGTAAGCGCTGACAGCTTCGATGATGAGCACCAGCGCGGTGAATACGGGAACAAAGAAGCGCTCGAATTGCTCGCGGGACCGTTGCGCGGGAAAACCTTCGGTGTCCTTCGATTCAAACAGACTCGAGCCGCCCTTACTGCGGGTGAGTTCGTCGAACTCGAGCTTCTCGAGGCGTTCATTTTCCTCGAGCCGCATCTGGAACCAGCTCACCGCCGCGACCAGCGTGCCGATGCCCAGGAAAATCGTGCTGACCTGGCCGGCCATGGAATTGCTGGCGTGCGCCACGACAAATGCGCCGATGCTGACCGCCAGCAGCGCCACCAGGTTTATCAATCCATTCTTGCGAGTGCTTCGTTCCATTGTGGTTCGTTAAATCGGGATTAGTTAAACAGGTAGCTGGTTAAATGGTTGAACGAGGGAAACAATTTTCCACCGTTCGATCCGGCTGATTTAACTTTTTTAACCCGTTACTCATTTAACTCATTAATTTCTTAACTCAATTCGCGGTCCTCGAAAAGGAGCGTTGCCAGGCACAGGGCCGCGCCCACATAGCCGACGACATAGCAGAAGGCTTTGCCGACATAATGCCAGGGAAACGTGTTCTTGCCCGTTTCCAGCACATCCGCGAGCCAGAAAAGCTGCCAATTTGGCGTCACCGTGTAAAGAACGGACGCCCACCACGACCCTTTCCCCGCCGGCACGCCGAACAGGTAATCCGACATGATGCCGACCAGGAAAACCGCCGAGCAAATGGCCAGCGTCGGGATCACATCGACACGCGTGGAACACGCCAGCGCCACCGCAGCCAGGATCCAAAGCGCGAACAAAATCAAAATCGCGGCCGGAACCAGCCGCCAATCCACGGTTCCCATTTCACCCAGGCTCGCTTTCTGGGTTGTGAACGTGAATATAATATAGGCCGCGAGCGTGAGCGTCCCGACCAGGGCAAAAAACGCGTCGCTAACGAACGGGCGCCGCAGGAAGAAATTGCTGAAACCACCGATGCCATAGGCCAGCAGGATTCCGCCGGCGAAAATGCCCAGCGCCGCCATGTCCGTGCTGCCGTAGGCGTCGAACGCCATCCGGCTCGCCACCAGCGCGGCGACGAGATTCACGTAAGTCATCAGCGTCAGCGCCACCACGAGGCCGGCGTATTTGGCGAGGAGAAATTGGGCGCGGCCGATGGGTTTCGAAAGCACCGCCAGGGCCGTGCCGGTGCGAATTTCGCGGCCGAGTGACGACGTTGCCGTGAGCACCGCGCCGAACAACCCCGCCAAAAGCATCACGGCCAGCACGCTGTTTTTCACCAGCTTCGGCTCGTCACCGAACGCAAAATAATAAGGCGTCGCCAAAAAGATTTCAAACGCAGCCGTGGCGGTCGTCAGCAGCAGAAAAATCGGCTGCCGGACCAATTCCATGAACGCGTTGGTGGCGATGGTCGCAAATTGTCGCATTAATACTGTGACAAATAAATTTCGTCAGGCTGGATAAGCTACGGATTCAAAATCCAAAAGCAAATCGTTAATATAAGACAGGACTCTGCCGATTTCGTTCCCCCGCCGGAAGTGTGCGTCTTGGGGCACAGCAATTTCAAAAACGTGGCAGCCGACGTCAGGAGGCTCAAAATGAATTCTGAAAATGAAGCTTTCTCAGTCCGGCGCTGCGTTAAGAGGCGTCGCCCGCTCCAGCGGCTCTTTCCAAAAACCGCATCACACTATCCCCGTGCTTCATCATTTTTCTTTCGCGCCAAACAGCGGGAATCTCCAGGGTGTCGCGTTTCGTGTGGCCGAGGACGAACAATCCGCCGGGCGCGAGCAAACGCGGAAGATTCGGTTCGTCCAAAAGCTGTTGCGCCAGCGAAGTCGAACGGCGTCCCACGTTTTTCTCGCCGTAAGGAGGATCGGCCAGGACCAAATCAAATTGCGCGCCGGTTTGAGCCAATTGCGGCAGCACCGCAAAAACATCCTGCACGCGCACCTGCAATGCCTCGGTCGAAAAACCCGCCGCGGTCGCATTCCCGCGCAGCACCTCCGCGTGGCGTTGGGATTTTTCCACACAAATGGCCGCCGCGGCGCCGCGGCTGAGCGATTCAAAACTCAGCGCGCCCGTGCCGCCAAACAATTCCAGCACCCGCGCCCCGACCACGCGAGCGCCGAGGCTGTTGAACACCGCCTGCTTCACCAGGTCGGGCGTGGGACGAACGTCGAGCCCCTTGGGAGCCCTCAAAATTTGCCGCGCCGCTTTGCCGCCGGTGATACGCATGAAGGAATCTTAGAAGCAATACCGCGAACGAGTGAAGCGAATTCACCGCCGCACAATCGCGCGCAACGTCTCCACTTCGTCCTTCAATTCCGCGAGCAACCGCGCCTGGCGGGCGGGATGCGCTTCGAGCGGCTCCCGTTTTTTGGTCGGCTCTTTCGAAGTCAGTTCCGGTTTCTGTTGCGGCGCTGAAACCCATTGAGCGTGCAAAGACGGCTGCGGGCGGACACCAAAACGGGTGGCATAAACCTTGGTGATCTCCGCGCCAAAAAAAAGTATCTGCGCCGAGTAATACACCCACAGCAAAATCAACACCACCGAACCCGCCGCGCCATACGCCGTGATGGTCGTGCTCCGCCCGAGATACCAGCCCAACAAAAATTTTCCGAGGGTGAACAACAGCGAGGTCACCGCCGCGCCGATCCAGACATCGCGCCAGGCAATTTTCACGTCCGGCAACACTTTGAAAATCATCGCAAACAAAACCATGATCACCGCAAACGACACGAGGTCACTGCCGATTTCCGATAGGATCCCCACACTCGGCAAATAACCGCCGATGAATTTCGTCGCCGCCCCAATTGCCGCGCTGACAATCAGCGACACCAGCAGCAGGAAACCGATTCCCACCACCATCGCGAACGACAGCAACCGGAGGCGCACAAAACCCAGGACGCCATTGCCGGGTTTCGCCTCGACACGCCAAATCGTGTTCAGCGCATCCTGCAGTTCGATAAACAAGCCGGTGGCTGTAATGATCAATGTGCCCGATGGCAATGACGCTCGCCACGAGCCCTTTGTGGGTCTGATATTGCGCCGCCATCGCGGACTGGATGGCTTCGGCGCTATTCTTTCCGATCAGCCCGCCCACTTCTGAAAACATTTGCCTTCTGCACGGAGGACGAATCGAAAAAAAGGCTCGCGATAAAAATCGCGATCATGAACAGCGGCGGCATGGCAAAGATCGTGTAATACGACAGCGCCGCGCCCATCCGTGGCGATTTGTCGTCAGACCAAGCGCTGACAGAAGCCTTAAGGAGGTTAAAGATCGCCTTCGGATTGACCATCATACCTAAAATTATCATCCATGCACGAGAAGCCGATGGGCAATTTCCCTATGCCGGGAGCGCGAAATTCATTCGCGAGTCGTTTCAAATCCATGAAACGCGCAGTAAATTCCGCGCTCCCGTTCTTCGCCGCCTGGACCCTTCTTCGCTTCCCAGGACTCTTTTCGCTTCCAAGGGCTCTTCTTCGCTTCCAAGGACTCTTTTCGCATCCAGGGACTCTTTTCGCCTCCAGGACCCTTCTTCGCCTCGATAGGTGAGACAACCAAATTTGAGATAATTTTTCCCGCAGCCTTTTTTGGCTCGACAGTAGTTTGGTTCAGTTTAAAATTGGAACTACCCCATTTGCCGCAGATTCAAATGGGGTAGTTCTTTTTCAGCATCCTGTTTTTGTTTGTGGTCCCGCTGAAAGTAAGACTGAACGTAAACGGTGAGCTTGAAGCAGAATTCCCCTCAGTTTTCTTTTCAGGATTCTTGATTTTTAGATGCGTGCGCCCTGATCAAGCCTCAACCCGCAGTTGCCTCGCAGGCCCGCATAACGTAAGCTGGTCGTCTTTGATGAAAGAACAATCTCCAAAGCCCCCCGCCACCGGGACGGCGCCGCAACCGCACGCGAAAGCCCCGGTGCGCGTCGGCCTGATTTCCCTCGGCTGCGCGAAAAATCTCGTCGACGCCGAAATCATGCTCGGCTCGCTCCTCAAGAGCGGCGTGGAGATCACCAACGACGCCGCCCAGGCGGACGTCGTCATCGTCAACACGTGTTCATTCATCGATTCGGCCCAGGAGGAAAGCGTCGATACCATCCTGGAATCCGCCGAAGTGCGCGAGGCCAACAATCGCGGCCAGGGATTGATCGTGTCCGGCTGCCTGCCCCAACGTTTTCGTGACGAACTTGCCGAAACTGCTGCCCGAAGTCGACGCGTTCATGGGCATCGACCAGGTGGCGCAGGTTTCCGATATTGTGAAAGAAGCGATGGCTCGCCGCGCAGCGAAAGTCCACAGTCCACAGTCCACAGTCCCGAGTCGGAAGAAAAAAGTCGTCGCGAAATTGAACGAACTGGACAAGGGCCACGACACCAACGAACACGAGAAATCCGAATCCATCCGCGGCAGCGAAAAGTTCGGCAATACGAAAACCGCGCTTTCGCCCCTCGCCCCTCGCCCCTCGCCCCTCCTCGAGGTCACCCAGCGCCCCACTTTCATTCCCGATTTCGGCACGCCACGCTTCCGCCTCACGCCGCGTCATTTCGCCTATGTGAAAATCGCCGAAGGCTGCAATCACCCCTGCAGCTTCTGCATCATCCCCCGCATGCGCGGCACGCACCGCAGCCGCCAGCAGTCGGATGTGGTGACCGAAGCCAAAGCGCTCATTGCGGATGGCGTCAAGGAACTGAACCTGATTTCGCAGGACTCAACTTATTACGGTTTGGATTTGCGCCCCAACCACAGCCGCGCCATTTCCTCACCCGAGAAATTTTCCGCCGCTACGAAAGCACTGACCGCCGACGCCACCTCCATCAGCACACTCCTGCGCGAACTCAATGCGCTCAAGGGCGATTTCTGGATTCGCCTGCTCTACACGCACCCGGCGCATTGGACGGACGAATTGATTCGCACCATCGCCGAATGCCCCAAGGTCGCGCGCTACGTCGATATCCCGTTGCAGCATATTCACGAGAACATGCTCGAACGCATGCGCCGCGAAACGTCGCAGCAATACATTGTCGACCTCGTGAAACGCATTCGCGCGGGCATCCCCGGCATTGCGTTGCGCACCACGTTCATCGTCGGCTTCCCCGGCGAAACCGACGCGTATTTTCAATCGCTGCTCGATTTCATCCGCGAGACCAAATTCGAACGCCTCGGCGTTTTCAGCTATTCCCAGGAGGAAGGCACGCGCGCCGGCCAAATGTCGGGACAGATTCCTGACGCCGTGAAACAGAACCGCCGCCAGCTCGCCATGGCCGCGCAGCATGAAATTGCGATGCAGGTTTCCGAATCGTTTGTCGGCCGCAAACTCAAGGTGCTCATCGAAGGCGAAGCCAGCGCCAAAGAATTGAAAAGCGCGCGCATCAATTCGTGGGAACACGGTTTGATTCGCGGCACCGACGACCATGCCACACAACTCCACGGGCGATATCTAATCGCCCGCGGCGAAGCCGACGCGCCGGACATCGATGGCCGCGTCTACGTGCGCGGCAAATTGCCGATCGGCCAATTTGCGCAGGTCAAAATCATCGGCCACACGGATTACGATTTGATTGCCGAGCCGGCCTGAAACGTAAAACGTGAAACGTGAATACGAGATGAAATGGGCGGTCAAATCGTATTCACGTTTCACGTTTTACGTTTCACGCTTTGTTTCTCCACGATTTTCCGCTAAAACACCTCCGTGAATTTGCCGAATAAACTGACGTTGTCCCGTTTCGCCCTCACGGTGGGGTTTCTCTCCGTCATTTTTTGTTCGGACCTGCCCTACCATGAAACCATCGCGCTGGCGTTCTTCGTCGCGGCGGGAATCAGTGATTTTCTCGACGGCCAAATCGCCCGCCGACGCAACCTCATCACCAACTTCGGCATCCTCATGGATCCATTGGCGGACAAAATCATGGTTTGTTCCGCGTTCATTGCATTCGTGGAACTAAAATGGTTCGCGGCCTGGATGGCGGTGATCATTGTCGCGCGCGAACTCGCCATCACCGGCCTGCGTTTGCTGGCCGCATCAAAAAACGTCGTGCTCGCGGCCGAACGCTACGGCAAACACAAAACGATTTCTCAAATCGTCGCAGTCATCGCCATTCTCATCGACCAGATCATGCAAAAAAACCAATGGGGCTCCGTCGGCCAGGCCATTTTCGGCTGGCACCTCTTCGGCCCGCATTCGTGGTCGTGGTGGGTGGCGCAAATCTTTAAATGGCTGTCAGTCATGCTGACGTTTGTTTCCGGATTCGTCTATCTCTGGAAAAACCGCCGCCTTTACTTGGACGACATGTGACCCAGAACGTAGGAGCCGACGTGAGGAGGCTCCTACGAGTTAAAGCATCATGAACGCCTTTATCCTCTGGCTCGCGCAAGGCTTCGGCATCGGCCGCATTCCCAAAGCGCCCGGCACCTTCGGGTCGGTCGTCGGCCTGGCGTGGTTTGCGCTGTTGCTGCTGACCGGAAATCCTGGATGCTATCTCGTCGGGTGCGTCGTCGGCCTGGTGCTCTCAGTGTGGCTGTGCGGCGCCGGGGAAAAAATTCTCAAGGCACGAGATCCAGGCTCGATCGTCTTTGACGAAATCGCCGCCATACCGATTTGCTTCATCGGCTGGGTGGCTCAACTGCATCACTCGGGAGAATTTCCCTCACCGGAATACTTTTTTTCCAAACAGCATCTGCTGCCAACACTGGGAGTCTTTGCAGCGTTTCGATTATTCGACGTGTGGAAACCCTGGCCCGTGCGCCAAAGCCAATCCCTGCCGGGAGGTTGGGGTGTGACTGTTGATGACGCTCTCGCTGCGATTTACGTCAATGTGGTAGTCGTCGCGGTAATTTTCGCGAGCCGGCACCTATGAACGGAGCGCGGAATTCATTCCGCGTGCAAGCATCGATTCCGAAACTCGCGGAATGAATTCCGCGCACCACAAATCACCGATGCGACGCCGGCAACGGGAGTGTCTCACCCGAATTGCTCGACTGATAAATCCCCGGCTTCAATCCCGCATACGGATCGGAATTTCGCGCATGCCTTCGGACGGCGACCACCAACACGACCACCACAATCACCACCAGGCCGACGACGACCATCGCGCCGCCGCGCCAATTCACTTTGGAAAGCTGGAGCATCACGAAATCGACCGCCGTTTTCGGTTGATCCGTCAGCGGCGGCGGTTCGCGGAATTTCACCGTCGCGCCCAACTCCGCTTCCAAATTCGACATCACCTGCGGCACATCCATCTTTAATAGTGTCGAAACCGTGCGCACGAAACCGCGGATGTAAACGGGCGCCGAGAAGACATTGAAGTTGCCCTCTTCGAGAGCGCGGATATGGTCCGAGCGGATTTTTGTGATTTCCGCCAGCTCCTGAATGCTCAGTTTTTTGGCTTCGCGCGCCTGGCGAAGTTGTTCGGCAACCGTCGACATGGCCTCTTATTGCGGGTTTTCAACCGCATTTGCAATCCCGGAATTCGGCTGAACCGCAGATAAACGCAGATGGACGCAGATAACCACCATCAACTTTGTTTCTCCGCTTACGGTGGCTGTTGAACAAGATCGCTGCCGACATCGCATTGCCTTGGAATCTGCGTTCATCTGCGTCCATCTGCGGTTAAATCAACGGGTCCGCGTTCTTGTCATCCAAACACCGACAGCAAAATGGGCCTCGCTCCGATTTCGCAATATTTTGAAAAGGCGACTGTGACAGCATGAAAGTTTTGAGTGTTTTGTTCACCTGCGCATTGCTGGTCACGGCCAATGCCTTGGCCGCGCACTTGCGACGCGTCCACGCTTTGCCGGTCCGCTCCACTACCGCCCGCCTCAACACTGATCACACCAAGGACATCCAATGAAACGATTGAAGAATCTCAAACTCATCATCGGCCTCTCGCTCATCATTCTGGGCGTCGGCCTCGTCACCGCGTATTTTCTGCATACGCCCGCGCACGAAATCTCCCGCGCGGACTTGAGCCAGTTGATCGCGCAAAAACAAATCACCGACGGCCATGCCTATCCCTCGCCTTACACCGGCATTTATCACGTGGAGGGCACGCGCAACGTGAACGGCAAGGCGGACAAATTTTACGTCACCACGCACCTGGATGACTCCGAAGCCAAGGCGCTGTTCGCGCAAGGCGGTGTGAAAATTGAAATGCCCGGCGGCATGCGCGGGCAATGGGTCAGCGTCATTTCCACGTTGTTCATCGGCGCCCTCGTCGTCGGCCTCGTCGCCTACCAGGCGAACATTGGCCGCGCCAAAAACACCCGCGTGAAAGAACGGCCCACCATCCGTTTCAGCGACGTGGCGGGCATTGAGGAAGCCAAGGGCGAGGTTTCGGAAATCGTGGATTTTCTTCGCAACCCGAAAAAATATGAACGGCTCGGCGGCACCCTGCCCAAGGGCGTGTTGCTCATCGGCCCGCCCGGCACTGGCAAGACGATGCTCGCGAAAGCCATCGCCTGCGAGGCGAACGCCACCTTCTTCAGCGTGCACGGCAGTGATTTCACGGAAGTGTTCGTCGGCGTCGGCGCCAAGCGCGTGCGGCAGATTTTCGCCCAGGCGCGCAAGCACAAGCCCGCGATTATTTTCATCGATGAAATCGATTGCGTCGGCAAGAACCGCAAATTCGATTCGCACGGCGAACATCAGCAGACCATCAACGCACTCCTCGCCGCCATGGACGGTTTCCACGGCAGCGAAGGCATCGTGGTCATCGCCGCGACCAATCGCCCCGAGGACCTCGACGACGCGCTCACGCGCCCGGGCCGGTTCGACCGCAAAGTGTTCGTCCCCTACCCCGACATGAAAGGCCGCCGCGCCATTTTGCAGGCGCATGCGCATGATAAACCGATCGAAGGCGAGAAGACGCTCGATCTCATCGCGCAAACCACGCCCGGAATGTCCGGCGCCGATTTGGCGAACCTCATCAACGAAGCCGCCATTCTCTGCGCGCAAAAAGAATCGTCCTCCATCCAACTCATGGATTTGGAATCCGCGCGCGACAAGGTGCGTTTCGGCAAGGAACGCAAATCGATGGTCTTGAAACAAAGCGAGCGCGAAATGGTTGCGTATCACGAAGCCGGCCACACGATCATACATTTGCAAACCTCGCTCCTGCCGCCGCTTTACAAGGTGAGCATCATCCCGCGCGGCCAAGCGCTCGGCGTGACCACGTTGTTGCCGGATGAAGACCAGAATTTGCAGAGCAAAAAGTTTTTGCTCGAGGAATTATTCGTCCTCATGGGCGGTCGCGCCGCGGAGAAAACGTTCTACGACTCGACCACGAACGGCGCCGCCGGCGATCTCGACGTGGCGCGGAAAATCGCCCGCAAGATGATTCATGAGTGGGGCATGGGCGAACGTCTCTATTACGAGCCGGAGCAGCGCGATGCCGAAGTCGAAATTAATCGATTATTGGAAAAAGCGGATAACGACGCCTACGCCGTGATCCAGGCCCAAAAAGAGAACACCGAAAAATTGGCCCAGGCATTATTGGAACGCGAGACCCTGACGCGCGACGAAGTCCTGGAATTGCTCGGGATGAACGAACCCGCGGTTGCCGCGGCCTGAAAATCCTTGGAACCACCGGGGACCCTCGCGCCTCTTAGCTACGAGTTCCTCCAAAATTTGGCCGGCGCGCGGGTAGCGTCCATGCCGTGGAAAGTCCGCGTGCCGTGCCATTTACATCGCTATAGCTTTCTGCCGGCAAAAAGCCCCAGCAGCAGCAAGACCACAAAAATAGCGACAAACAAGTAGAACAAGAACACCGCAATATTCGCCGCGGCGCCCGCAATTCCCCCGAATCCGAGGATTGCCGCCACAATGGCGATGACGAAGAATATAGCTGCCCATCTTAACATATAGCCTCCATGGTTAAGGTTGATGTTTTCATGGAGAAACGTAGGCCCGGGGAAAGGCGATTTCCTTGGGGTTTTGTGCCCAAGCAAGCTTTTACAGAAGGGAACGAAGGAAACAAAGAAGGGATCTGCCACCGCCATGGCGTCAGCGACTGAAGCCCTCGGCTAGTACTGGTTTGCACCAGGAAGAATCATGCGGACGACGCCATCTACCAGCTTCAATTCGTGAAAGTTAATGATGAGGCCGATCGGAATATTCAGAAGTTTCATGTAGCTGAGGAGCTGCGCCTTGTGAATTGGCAAGATCTCCTGAACGGATTTCAATTCCAATAACAGACAATCCTCAAGCAGCACGTCAAAACGGAGGGGTTCTTCAAAAATGGCGCCTTTGTATTCGATCTGCACAAGCCGCTGGTTGATAGCCTGCAAATTGCGAAGAAAGAACTCTCGCATCATGCATTTTTCGTAGATACCCTCGAGCAAACCCGGACCCTTAATCCGATGCACTTCAATAGCCGCACCGATCGCAGTGTGGCTCAGTTCATCAGCCTTTTTGAATAGTGGATGCATAAATCCGTTTAACAGAAGACAACGAAGATAACGAAGGATTTTGCCTTCTTCTCTTCGTTTCCTTCGTTTCCTTCTGTTCCATTAAACCGCGCTCTGCCCTGCCCCATCCGCCCCACCCCCATCCAAATCAATTAGAATATCCCGCGGCTCGGCGCCCTTGCTCGGTCCAACAATTCCGCGATTTTCTAATTCATCCATGATGCGCGCGGCGCGGGTGTAACCGAGCCGCAGGCGGCGTTGCATGAGCGAGACGCTCGCCTTTTGTTCGCTGCGGATGACTTCGATGCATTGCTGGATGATTTCCTCGTCCTCATCAATGCCACTTTCGTCGCCAAACGTCGCCGCCGGCTTGGAAAGCTGTTTGTGAATATCCATTTCGTAGCTCGGCTTGGCCTGCGCCGCGATGAAATCCACCACGCTCTGAATTTCCTGGTCCGTGATAAGCGCGCCCTGCGCGCGGATAAGCTTCGCCGAACCCGGCGGCAAATAAAGCATGTCGCCCTTGCCAAGCAATTTATCCGCGCCCATCGCGTCGAGAATCGTGCGCGAATCCACCTTCGCCGCGACCTGGAACGCAATGCGCGCCGGGATGTTCGCCTTGATGACGCCCGTAATGACGTCCACGCTCGGCCGCTGCGTCGCCACGATGCAATGAATGCCCGCCGCGCGCGCCATTTGGGTGATGCGCGCAATCGCCATTTCCACGTCCGCCGGCGCCACAAGCATCAGGTCCGCCAACTCGTCGATGATGACGACGATATACGAAAGCTTTTCGGGAATGACGATGTCGTCCTCGCGCGGCACGACGATTTGCTCGTCCACTTCGACCGCGAACCCTTCCGCGCCCGGCTCCACTTTTTCCTTTTTCGCCATGAGCGGCAATTCGGGTTCCTGCGGAACGATTTTTTTGTTCGGACGCGAATTGAACGTGGCGATGTTGCGCACGCCAACCTTCGCAAAAATCTGGTATCGCTTTTCCATTTCGTTCACGACCCAGCGCAGCGCGAGAATCACTTTCTTGGGATCGGTGACGACTGGCACCACGAGATGCGGCAGCGCGTTGTAATGCTGCAATTCAACCACTTTGGGATCGATCATCACGAACCGCAATTGGTCCGGCGAGAAACGATAGAGCAGCGAGGCGATGATGGAATTGATGCAAACCGATTTGCCCGAGCCCGTGCTGCCGGCGATGAGCAAGTGCGGCATTTCCGCGAGATCTGCGATGATCGGATGGCCGTAGACGTCCTTGCCGAGCGCGATCGGCACGCGCGCCTTGGTGTTGCGCCACTCGTCCGATTCATACAGGTCGCGCATGATGACCTTCGTCTTCACGGCGTTCGGCACCTCGACGCCGACGGAGCTTTTGCCGGGGACGGGCGCGAGGATGTGAATGCGCTCCGCCTTGAGCGCGGCGGCGATGTTATTCGAGAGCGCGACGATTTTTTCCAGCTTCACGCCCGGCGCGGGGTGCAATTCGTAACGCGTGATCGTTGGGCCCTTGGTGATGTCGCCGAGCGAGACATCGATGTCGAACTGCCCCAGCGTCTGCTGCATCAACCGCGCGTTGGCCATCAATTCCTCCTTGGACTCGGTCGGCTTCAACGACACGTCCGGATGCTGGAGAAAATCCATCGGCGGCAACTGATAATTCCCGATGATCGGCGTCGAAGCCACGGTGATCGGCTTCGGCCTGCGCGGGCCGGGCTTCGGCTTTGGCGCCGGAGCGGGAACGGAAGCGTCCGTGATGGTGACCACAGGTTCCGGAGCGGGTTCAGCGGGTTTATCGGCGGATTTTTCGTCCCCTTTGTCGGCGGTTTCAGCCTTGTCGGTTTTCTCCGCTTTATCTCCGGATTTTTCCTCGGGCTTCGCGTCCGCTGATTTTCCTAGAACGTCAGCGGTCGTGGCGGCGGCGAGTTCGCGCGCGGGAATGATGATGGCTTCTTCCGCAGGGGCCGGTTCCTTGACCGGTTCCGGCGTTGTGGGTTTTTTCCCGCGCGGCTTGGCCTGCGGCACGCTCAAATCGCGCACGGTCGGTTCGGGCACCGGCTGCAAATCCGCACCCAGCCCGCTGCGCTCGGGAACGCGTTCCGGAGTTTTTTCTCCATTGCGATCGACTTCCTCCTGAAGTTTCTTCGCCTGTTTCTGCAAATCGCGCGCCTTGCGTTCGAGAGCGACTTCCTCTGACTTGGCGGCCGCTTTGGTTTCATCCGCCACGTCCCACTTGGCCCGCGCCCATTTGCCCAGGTGAAAATTCGTCAGGATGAGCACGCTGATCAAAATCAATGCGGAATAGCCGATCGTGGCGCCGACCGAGCCCAGCATCCAAAAGAGCCAGTGATAGGAGATATAGCCCAGCCACCCACCGACACTGGGCGCGCCAATACTGTGCCGAATCTGAGCCATGACGGACAGCCGATCCAGCAAATCGAATAAACCCGTCACTGAGAAAAGCAGCACGAACACCCAGATATTCGACCACCAACGACGTTCCACAAGGTAATCAAGAAAGTGAAAAAGGTAGGCGGCTCCAAAAACTGCCAGCAACGGAGGAACCAGGTAAGCCGCGATGCCGAAAAGGGAAAAAATCCACCAGGCAAAATGCGCGCCCAGCGGCCCAATCCAGTTATGGATCGACCCCTTGGGCCCCTCGCGCAAAAAAGAAATGTCTTCGTGGTTAAATGATAACTGCGAAACCAGCAGGAGCAGCGCTGCAACGAGCAACACCACGCCGACTATATCATCAAAGCCGCGCGAAGAACCGGAGTCTGCCTTTCGTGACATGCGCCCCCAGAGTAACAGCGAAAACTTGTACGTGACAAGGAGAACAGGCGTGCTGCGTGTTACGTGTTGCAGCCACTTGCGTCAATTCGCTCGTTTTAGGATTCACGCAACACGCAACACGTAACACGCACCCCACTCTCCCCTCGACCCTCGACCCTCCCATTGCTACCCTCCCCTCAGCGGCATGCCGAAAATGATTTCCAGATTTCACAGATATAAGCAGGAAGCGATGGCGTTGTGGGATGAGAGCTTTCATCCGGAAGAGGAACTAACGCGTCTGCGCCGGTTTCTGCATTTCTGGGTGCTCGTCGTCAAAAGTTTCAATCGCAACCGCTGCCCCATCCGCGCCTCGGCGCTCTCCTTCCTGACCGTGCTGGCATTGATTCCCGTGCTGGCCGTCAGCATCGGCGTCGCCAGCAGCCTGCTGAAAAAACAGGGGGAAGAACAAATCTACCGGGCGATCGACAACGTTGTCTCACGCATCATGCCGCCAGTCACCGGGACAAATCCGCCGCCTCACAAAGTGATTTTATCCACCAACGTGCCGTCTGCGGTGGAAACCAATTCTGCGATTGCCTCGGCCACCATCGAAACCAACACCCCCGCCACCGCCCTCAATACCAACATCGCCGTCGCGAACCCCGATACCAATCAGCCCGTGACCACCGCCGCCTCAGAGGACAACGACGCGTCGGAAAGCGGCGACCGCATGAGCGCGCAGAAGCAGGCCGCGAAGTATATCCACGAATTCATCCGCAACACGCGCAGCGGAACGCTCGGCGTCACCGGCGCGATTCTCCTGGTGCTCGTCGGCATTCGCATGTTGGGCAGCATCGAGTCGACGTTCAACGACATCTGGGGCGTGACCCGCGGGCGCAACTGGCTGAGCCGGATACAAATCTACTGCACGGGAATCGTCTTCGGGCCGCTCTTGCTGGTCGGCGCAGCGGCATTGACCAGCGGTCCCCACCTCAAGGCGACTCAAAAGTTCGTCACCGACATGCCCGTGTTCGGCCACATCATTTTCCCGACGCTCACCTTGATCATCATCTGGGTCATGTTCACGTTGTTCTATCAATTCATCCCGAACACCAAAGTCCGCTTTCGCGCCGCGCTCGTCGGCGCGCTCGTGAGCGGGACGGTGTGGCACGTGAACAATCTTTTCGGATTCCTCTACGTCTCGCGCGTCGTGAGCAACAGCCGCGTTTACGGCAGCCTCGGGCTCGTGCCGGTGTTCATGGCGGGCATTTATTTTTCGTGGTACATCCTGCTCTTCGGCGCGCAAATCGCCTACGCCTTCCAGAATCGCAAACTGTATTTGCAGGAGCGCATTGCGGAAAATGTGAACCACCGCGGGCGCGAATTCGTCGCGTTGCGCTTGATGACCTGCATCGGCCAGCGTTTCCAACGCGGCCTGCCGCCGCCGGGCAGCCAGGAGATGTCCGAGGAATTGTGCATCCCCAGCCGCCTCGTGCAACAGGTGCTGCAAACGCTGATCGCCGCGCACCTCGTGATTGAAGTCTCCGGTTTGGAATCGGCCTACACGCCCGGACGCCCGCTCGAACAAATCAATGCGCATCACATCCTGCAAGCCATGCGTGCGCGCGGTCAGGAATTGCTCACGCGCAACGAGCCCGTGCGCGAAGAAGTTTACGGCGAGTTCGCCCGCATCCAGGCCGCGGAGAAACTCGCGGCGTCCTCCATCACGATGCTCGCCCTGGTACATCGCGCCGACGCGCGACTGGAACTCACTCCACCCGAACCCGAAACTGGACCTTCGCCCGCTCTCGTGCCCGCCGTGAAACCAACCGCCGCTGCAGAACCCACACTGCCCCAAACGACCGAAGTTGCGCAACCCGCCGATTTGTCCCAACCGGAACCGGAAGTAGTCGCCGAAACACCCCAGCCGCAGCCGACACCAGAATCGCCTTCCATCACCCCCCCTTCCGTCGCGGCACCCGTGCCGGATGAAGAACGAGATTTTCCATTGTAAACTCTCAAGAGCTGAGGCGGTTAAATTCCAAACAAAATTGACAGGTTGTTCGATTCCGTTATCGTAGTCTTATGGCTGACTATACGTTGAAAAACGTGCCAGATCCGCTCCGTTCCAAGCTGGAATCCGAAGCGCAAAGATCCTTCCGCAGCGTGGACCAGGAAATTCTTTTTCGACTTCAGCGCAGTTTCGATGCCGATGATTCACGTCTGACGGCCCTTCATGCGAAGTGGATTTACGATGCGCTCAATTCGGGCGACGCCGCGCCGTTAAACGATAAAGAGATAGACAGTTCCTTCAGCCGCGGTCTCAAACGCGCCCGGAAACGCAAGCAGGCTGCGGCATGAAGACCGCACGGCGTCCACTGTTCCTGGTGGATGTGGCTGACGCCGCCGATTATTTGTTTTCGAGGCGGAATTTTTCCCTGATTGAAGTATGATCATCGGCGTCCCCAAAGAAATCAAAGAGCAGGAATATCGCGTGGCGCTCCTGCCCAGCGGCGCGTATCAACTCATCAAGCGCGGCCACGAAGTGCTGGTCGAACGCGGCGCGGGTGTGGGCGCCGGTTATCCGGACAGCGAATATGAACAAGCCGGCGCGAAGCTGCTGGATTCGCACGAGGAAATTTTCCAGCGCGCCGCATTGGTCGTGAAGGTCAAGGAACCGTTGCCAAGCGAATTCAAACTGCTGCGCCGTGACCAGATTCTCTTCACGTATCTTCACCTCGCCGCGAGCCGGCCGCTCACGGAAGCGTTGATGAATTCCGGAGTGACCGCGCTGGCGTATGAAACCGTGGAAGTCAATCGCCGCCTGCCTTTGCTCGAGCCGATGAGCGAAATCGCCGGGCGCATGTCGATCCTGGTCGGCGGTTATTTTTTGCAAAAACATTTTGGCGGCAGCGGCGTGCTGCTTGGCGGCGTGCCCGGAGTGTTGCCCGGTAAAGTCGTCGTGCTCGGTGGCGGCGCGGCCGGCATCAACGCCGCGCGCATGGCGCAAGGGCTCGGCGCGGATGTGACGATTCTCGAAGTGGACCTGGAACGCATGCGCTTTCTCGACATCACGCTGCACACGGCGCACACGCTTTACTCGAACGAATCGCACCTGATGCAATTGCTCCCCGGCGTGGATCTGCTCATCGGCGCCGTGCTGGTGCCCGGTGCGAAGGCGCCGAAACTCATCACCCGCGCGATGCTGCGCCAGATGCGGCCCGGCAGCGTGCTGGTGGACATCGCCATCGATCAGGGCGGCTGCGCGGAGACGTCACGGCCCACCACGCATCATGACCCGGTGTTCGTGGAGGAAGGCGTGACCCATTATTGCGTGGCCAACATGCCCGGCGCCTATGCGCGCACGGCCACGCAGGCGCTGACGAACGTAACCTATCGCTACATCGAATTGCTTGCGGACCTGGGATTAACCGAAGGGTGCAGACAACAACCGGCCCTGATGAGCGGCCTGAATATCATGCACGGCAAAATCACGCACCCAGTCGTGGCGAACGCGCATGGGATGCCTTTCACCAAACCAGCGTTTTATAGTGATTGCCAAAAGTAATTTCCGAAATGGTGGGGCAAACCTGCGGGTTTGCCTCGATTCCCGCAGGGAATCGCCACCATTTCGGAAATTACTTGGGCCGCCGCCTTGCGAAATTACTTTTTCCTGTTTTTGTCCACAATCGCGACGATGATGATCAAAAATGCGAGCAGCCGGACGAAATACCAGGCCGTGGTGCGCTCGGGGACGTCGTGGGCAAAAACCAAACCCGTCCGCTGCACCGCCAGAATGAAAAATGCCGCGCCGAACATGGCGAACAATCGATCACGCGTGTCCCGCCAGAATCGCAGGAAGAAAATCCCGGCCACGATGTAACCCATGGTCAATATGCCGGAGATGAAATCGTTCATATCATCGTTTCTCCCAGATCAATCCGAAGATCATCACCAACAACCCGGCCACCGCCGGCAGCGAACGGACGTGTGAGAGGTCGATCACCTCGGAGGGTGTCTTCACATCGATGATCAGCAGAATGTTGTGCAACGCGAGCCCCGCGAAACAAAGGCCGCACCAAAACAAAAGCCGCGAACGGCTTTGCTTGCAACCACGCAACAGGAGCACCGCGCAAACAATGCTCGTCAAGGTACAAAGAATATAAGCGGCGTCGGCCATTAGGATTCGTCCTTTCGCAACCGGAACGCGTCGGAGAACGCGCGCAACGGGTCTGTGGGATTCGCGTAGATAAAGGAAATTACCGACACCCGGCGGGTCTTGTAAACTTTTTCGAGGTCGGCGACGACCTTCGCGCCCGGGGCCGCCGGATCAAACCGGTATTTCAATGAGCCGGCGTTTTCCACCGCCGCCAGCAATTTCGAGCGGCGCAACTCGCGCAGGCGCGCCGTGGCGGATTCGAGGCTGGTGCGCAGGACCTGGCTGACTTCCTCCGCCGTGTATTCCCGAATGGTCCCGGAAGACAGCAGCAACAGGACTTCCAGCGATTCCACCGAATTGATGTGCTCGATGATAAAACGCCTGACGGTTTCAGGGATGGGTTCTTCCGCGGGTTGCTTCAAAATGACGGCGTTAAGTGATCAAAAGTTCCATGCGTTGAGACACGGGCGCAGCGTCAGCACGCTGCTCCGCCAGTCCACCTACGCGTTGGCAACCGGCCGCACGTTCGTTTGCACCCAATAATGGGCAACGGTCTTGACGAGCTGCGTCAGCGAGTCCAAATCCGGCGGTTTGACGAGAAAAGAATTCGCCCCCAGATCGTAGGCGCGGTTGATATCCGCCGTCTGGCTGGAGGAGGTCAGCAAAATCACCGGCAGCCGGCGCAGGCGCGGTTGTTCCCGGATCCACGCCAGCACTTCCAGCCCGGAAACACGCGGCAGTTTCACATCCAGCAACACGCACACCGGCGCACCGCCGTTAATTGCGCTGTGCTCCAGCGCGCTGATGGCGGCGTCCCCATCGGCGACCACATGCAAGCGCGCCGTGATGCCCGCGCGGTTGAACGCGAGGTTCATCAGCATGACATCGTCAGGATTGTCTTCCACGTGCAGGATTTGATTTTCCATCATTTTGATTTCGTGGGGGATTTTTTTTGTTCAGTGCGCTTATTTTCCCGGCTCGGTTTCGGCCGGGAGTTCCACCCAGAAGCGGCTGCCGTGGTCTTGTTGGGATTCGAGGCCGACGCGCCCGCCCATGCGCTCAACGCCCTTGCGCACAATCGCCAACCCGAGCCCGGTGCCCGGAAAGGCGTGCGAGGGATGCAGGCGTTCGAATAGTCCAAAAATCTTCTCGTAAAATTCCTTCTCAATGCCAATGCCCTGGTCCTCCACCCAAATCCGCAGCCATTGCTGCTGTTCGCCGGAATGCCCGTTGGACGCCACCATTTCGGTCCAGACCCGGAGCTGCGGCGCGGTGTCCTTGTGCACAAATTTCAAACCGTTATCGATCAGATTGGCCAGGATTTGCTGCACCGTGGGCATGTGGGCAACGACGGAGCCGAGTGGCGACTTGATTTCAATGCGCGCCTTGGTCTGCTCGATTTCGCGTTCGCGCAGCGTCACGATTTCCGAAACCACGCCATCCAAATTGACGGTCGTCGGCGGCATGGACGCGCGGGACACGCGGCTGTATTCGAGCAAATCCTGCAGCAACGTATCCATGCGTCGCGCGGAATTGGCGATGCGCCGGACGTAATCCGCCTCCTGCGGCCCGAGCTTGCTCGCCTGCCCGTCCATCAACGCTTGCGCAAATCCGCTCATGGAACGCAGCGGCGCGCGCAGGTCGTGCGAGATGGAATAATTGAACGTCTCCAGCTCGCGATTCACCTCGGTGAGCGCGGCGATGCGCTTTTCCAATTCACCGTTCAACTGCATGATTTTTTCTTCCGCCTCTCGTCGCGCGGTCACGTTGCGACCGAAAATGTAAATCAACTTCTCCGCCGGAAACGGCGCCGCCGTCCAGCCAATCCAGCGATAAGACCCGTCCTTATGCAGGCAACGCAGTTCGAAATATTCGACGGGTAATCCTTGCTTCAACTGTTGCACCCGCTCGTAAATCATCGCAACGTCCTGCGGATGCACCAGTTGTGCGGGCAACGCGCCCCGCAGTTCGTCTTCGCTGTAGCCCAGCACTTTTTCCCAGGCGGCATTCACCTGCAACAAATGGCCGTCGAAATCGCCGATGCCGAGCATGTCCAGCGCGAGCGTGAAAAATCGATTGCGCTTCGTTTCCGTTTCCAGCCGATCCTCCGCCTCCGCGAGTTTCCGGCGATGCTCCGCTTCCTCCACCTCGCGCAAACGCTCGCCCTGTTGCTTGATGTGCTCCGTTTTTCTCCAAAGCTCCACGAACACGCCAACTTTCGCGCGCAACACATCGGGAACAATCGGCGTCAGGATGTAATCCACCGCTCCCAGCGAATACCCCTGGTACATCTGCGTCGGGGAATTGCCGATCGACGTTACAAAAATAATCGGCGTGTGTTCCGACGACGGGCGTTTGCGGATGAGCGCCGCCGTTTCGAAGCCGTCCATCGTCGGCATCGAGACATCCATCAGGATCACCGCGAACTCATTTTTGAGCAGCAACCGCAGCGCCTCCTTGCCGGAATGCGCTTCGACGATATTTTGCCCCAATGGCGTAAGAATCGCGTTCAGCGCCAGCAATTTGTCTTTGCGGTCGTCCACCAACAGAATGTTCACTTTGCCGTTCAATTTCCCGATCGGTTTGCTGTGTTCCACGCTGTGATTATGTGAATGATTCAGACCGTGTGTCGAACCGTTCTGCGTGGAGGCAGCGGCGTCCGGCGCCGGAGCAACCTCCTGCGCCTGCTCAGTAACGGCAAGTTTCTCGGTCTTCATTTATCGATGGAGCCAGAGCCGCAACACCGAGCGCAATTGCTCGGTATCAACGGGCTTGGACAAATAATCCGACGCTCCGGCCGCGATGCATTTTTCACGATCACCCTTCATCGCCTTCGCGGTAACCGCAATGATCGGCAGGTGTTCAAACCCTTCAATCGCCCGGATCGCGCGAGTCGTCGCGTAACCATCCATCGTCGGCAACATGATGTCCATGAGCACAACATCCACGTCCGGACTATCGATGAGCATCTGGATCGCGTCCTTGCCGTTCTCGGCGGAGATGACCTGCATCTTGAACCGTTCCAGAACGCTCGTCATCGCAAAGATGTTGCGGATGTCGTCGTCGACCAGCAGGACTTTCTTCCCCTCGAGCACGCCCTGGTGCAAAGTCTCCAGCATTTTGCGCTGGCGATCCGGCAGCTTCGAGGCGTTCCGATGCAACAGCAACGCGGTTTCGTCGAGCAACCGCTCCGGCGAACGAACGTCCTTAAGCACGATATTCTCCGCCAGGCGCCGCAACCGGACTTCCTCTTCCTGCAACAAATCGCGCGCTGTATAGATAATGATTGGAATCGCGCGCGAATGCGGCTCGTTCTTGATTTTTTCCAGGAGCTCGACTCCCGACATGTCCGGCAAACCGAGGTCCAACACCATGCAATCGTATTTGCCCGCGTGCAAGGCATCCAAGGCATCCTTGCCGGTGCCCACCACCGTCGTCTTCACATCGCCGTTGCCGATCAACTCGCGAATGTTCATTTGCTGGACTTCGTCGTCCTCGATCAACAGCAGATTCCGCATCGGCCGCTCCACGAAGTTTCTCAAGTCCTGGAACGCGCCTTGCAGGCTGTCTTTGTTCTCGGACTTCACCAGATATCCCAGCGCACCCTGCGTCAGCGACGGCTCGGTGTTTTCATCCACGGTGATGATCTGGACCGGGATGTGCCGCGTGGCCAAATCCACTTTCAACCGATCCAGAACGCGCCAGCCGTCCACGTCCGGCAGGCGGATGTCGAGCGTGATGGCGTCCGGTTTGATTTCGCGCGCCAGCGCCAATGCCGCCGAGCCGCGCTGGGCGACCACGGCCTTGAAACCGCGTTCGCGCGCCATTTCCAGAAGTATCTTGCCGTAATTCGGATCGTCTTCAACGATCAATACCACCCGATCGCCTGGCCGAATCTCGCCGCGATCGTCCTCGAGGAACTGATCGGTGCTGCGCGCATCTTCAATGGCCGGTTCCGGCAACACGGCTTCGATGCCCGCAACCGGAAGATCCGACTCCAGCAACTGCGAAGCCACGATGGGCTCGCGGCGGCTGATGCGCGAAGGCACGTGCGTTTGCGGCAGGAATAGAGTGAAGACACTGCCCTGGCCCACGGCGCTCGCCAGGCGGATTTCGCCGCCGAGCAACCGCGCAATTTCGCGGCTGATCGCCAGGCCCAGACCCGTGCCGCCGTATTTGCGGCTCGTCGACCCGTCGGCCTGTTGGAACGCTTCGAAGATGATCTGCTGTTTGTCCGGCGGAATGCCGATGCCCGTGTCCGAAACCGAAATCGCGATGACCGAGCGCGCCTGGTTGAGCGCTTCGCGATCCGGGCTCCAGCCTTCGCTGACCTGCGCCAGGCTCAACGTCACGCTGCCCTTCTCGGTGAACTTGAACGCGTTCGACAACAGGTTGCGAATCACCTGCTCCAACCGCTGCGAATCCGTAAGCATGTGGCGCGGCAAATTGCTGTCGAGCTCGATGTTGAAATCCACGCCCTTGTTTTCCGCCACGTGCCGGAACGTGCGGTCGACATAATCCTTCAATTCGCGGAAGCGAACCTCGGTGATGTCCACTGTGACCGTGCCCGATTCGATCTTCGACAAATCGAGAATGTCGTTGATGAGCGCGAGCAGATCGTTGCCCGACGCATGAATCGTCTTGGCGTATTCGACCTGCTTGGATTGCAGGTTGCCCTCGATGTTTTGCGCCAGTTGATCGGCGAGGATGAGCAGCGAATTGAGCGGCGTGCGCAATTCGTGCGACATGTTCGCGAGGAACTCGGATTTGTATTTGGATGTAAGCGCCAATTGCTCGGCCTTTTCTTCCAGCGCCTGGCGGGCCTGTTCGACTTCCGAATTCTTGCGTTCGACTTCCGCGTTCTGTTCGGCCAGCAACTTCGCTTTTTCCTGCAGCTCGCGGTTCGTGTTCTGCAATTCCTCCTGCCGGCTTTGCAATTCCTTGGCCAGCGATTGCGATTGCTTGAGCAAATCTTCAGTACGGGAGTTCGCTTCGATCGTATTCAACACGATGCCGATCGATTCCACGAGCTGATCGAGGAACGCCTGGTGAATCGGGCTGAATTGCTCGAACGATGACAATTCCATGACGGCCTTGACCTGGCCTTCGAAGAGCACCGGCAAAACGATGATGTTTTTCGGCGGCGCATGGCCGAGACCGGAGCCGATCTGCACGTAATCAGCCGGAACATTCGTGAGCAGGATGCGCTCCTTCTCCAGCGCGGCCTGGCCCACCAATCCTTCACCCAGCGCGAATTTGTTGCCGATGACTTTGCGATTCCGGAACGCATAGCTCGACAGCAATTTGAGATAAGTCTCGTTCTTGTCCGGCTCCGCCGTCTTCTCGTCTTCTTTCTCCATCACATAAAATACGCCATGCTGCGCGCCGACCACTGGCGCCAATTCGGACAGGATCAGCTTGCCGACCGTGAGCATGTCTTTCTGGCCTTGCAACATGCGCGTGAATTTCGCGAGGTTCGTCTTGAGCCAATCCTGGTCGTTGTTCTTGATCGTGGTGTCCTTCAGGTTGCGGATCATCTCGTTGATGTTGTCCTTGAGCGCCGCAACTTCACCTTTCGCTTCGACTTGAATCGACCGCGTGAGATCGCCCTTGGTCACGGCAGTCGCCACGTCCGCAATCGCGCGCACCTGCGTCGTCAGATTCGCCGCGAGCTGATTGACGTTGTCCGTCAAATCCTTCCACGTGCCGGCCGCGCCGGGCACGTTCGCCTGGCCGCCCAGTTTTCCTTCGACACCGACTTCGCGCGCCACCGTGGTCACCTGGTCGGCGAAGGTCGCGAGCGTGTCGATCATGCTGTTGATGGTATCGGCCAGTTCGGCGATTTCGCCTTTGGCTTCCACCAGCAGTTTCCGTTTCAAATCACCTTTGGCGACCGCGGTCACAACCTTCGCAATGCCGCGCACCTGGTTGGTCAGGTTCGACGCCATGAAATTCACGTTGTCGGTCAAATCCTTCCACGTGCCCGAAACGCCTTTCACCTGCGCCTGGCCGCCGAGTTTTCCTTCCGTGCCCACTTCGCGCGCCACACGCGTCACTTCATCCGCGAACGATGAAAGCTGGTCCACCATCGTATTGACGGTGTTTTTCAACTCGAGAATTTCGCCTTTCACGTCCACCGTGATTTTCTTGGAAAGATCGCCGTTCGCGACCGCCGTCGTCACCGCCGCGATATTGCGCACCTGCGTCGTCAGGTTCGACGCCATGAAATTCACGTTGTCCGTCAGATCCTTCCACACACCGGCCAGACCGCGCACGTCGGCTTGTCCGCCGAGTTTGCCGTCCGAACCCACCTCGCGCGCCACGCGCGTCACTTCCGATGCGAACGAACGCAATTGATCCACCATCGTGTTAATGGTGTCCTTCAATTCGAGAATTTCGCCTTTCACGTCCACCGTGATCTTCTTGGACAAGTCACCGGTCGCCACTGCCGTCGTCACCGCCGCGATGTTACGCACTTGCGCGGTCAGATTCGACGCCATGAAATTCACCGAATCGGTCAAATCCTTCCACGTGCCGGCGACGCCTTTTACGTTCGCCTGGCCGCCGAGTTTTCCTTCGGTGCCGACTTCGCGCGCGACACGCGTCACTTCCGCCGCGAACGACGAAAGCTGATCCACCATCGTGTTGATGGTGTTTTTCAGTTCGAGAATTTCTCCCTTCACGTCGACCGTAATCTTCTTCGACAAGTCACCCGTCGCGACCGCCGTCGTCACCGCCGCGATGTTACGCACTTGCGACGTCAGGTTCGACGCCATCGAATTCACCGAGTCCGTCAAATCCTTCCACGTGCCGGCCACGCCTTTCACATCCGCCTGGCCGCCGAGTTTTCCTTCGGTGCCGACCTCGCGCGCCACGCGCGTCACTTCCGCCGCGAACGAACGCAGCTGGTCCACCATCGTATTGACTGTGTTCTTCAGTTCGAGAATTTCACCTTTCACGTCCACCGTGATCTTCTTCGACAAGTCGCCGCGCGCGACTGCCGTCGTCACTTCCGCGATATTACGCACTTGCGACGTCAGGTTCGACGCCATCGAATTCACCGAGTCCGTCAAATCCTTCCACGTGCCGGCCACGCCTTTCACATCCGCCTGGCCGCCGAGTTTTCCGTCGGTGCCGACCTCGCGCGCCACGCGCGTCACTTCCGCCGCGAATGACGAAAGCTGGTCCACCATCGTGTTGATGGTGTTTTTCAGTTCGAGAATTTCTCCCTTCACGTCGACCGTAATCTTCTTCGACAAATCACCCGTCGCCACCGCCGTCGTCACCGCCGCGATGTTACGCACTTGCGACGTCAGGTTCGACGCCATCGAATTCACCGAGTCCGTCAAATCCTTCCACGTGCCGGCCACGCCGGGCACTTGCGCCTGGCCGCCGAGTTTTCCTTCGGTACCGACCTCGCGGGCCACGCGCGTCACTTCCGCCGCGAATGAACGCAATTGGTCCACCATCGTATTAATGGTGTCTTTGAGCTGGAGAATTTCGCCGCGCACATTGACCGTGATTTTCTTCGACAAGTCGCCATTCGCGACTGCCGTGGTCACTTCAGCGATGTTACGCACCTGCGACGTCAGGTTACCGGCCATGAAGTTCACCGAATCGGTCAAGTCCTTCCACGTGCCGGCGACGCCTTTCACATCCGCCTGCCCGCCGAGTTTTCCTTCCGTGCCGACCTCGCGCGCCACGCGGGTCACTTCCGCCGCGAACGACGAAAGCTGGTCCACCATCGTGTTGATGACGTTTTTGATCTGGAAAATCTCACCGCGCACATCGACGGTAATCTTCTGCGTCAAGTCGCCGCTCGCAATGGCCGTCGCGACCTTCGACATGTCGCGCAATTGCACCGTCAGGTTGCTGGCCATGAAATTCACATTGTCGGTCAAATCCTTCCACGTGCCCGCGACGCCTTTCACAACGGCCTGGCCGCCGAGTTTTCCTTCGGTGCCGACTTCACGCGCCACGCGCGTCACTTCCGCCGCGAACGACGAAAGCTGATCCACCATCGTGTTGATGGTGTTCTTCAACTCGAGGATTTCGCCTTTGACGTTGACCGTGATTTTCTTGGAGAGATCGCCATTCGCCACGGCGGTCGTCACCGCGGCGATGTTGCGCACTTGCGACGTCAAATTCGACGCCATGAAATTCACCGAGTCGGTCAAATCCTTCCAGGTGCCCGACACGCCTTCGACTTTCGCCTGGCCGCCCAATTTTCCGTCCGTGCCGACTTCGCGAGCCACGCGCGTCACTTCCGACGCGAACGAACGGAGCTGATCCACCATTTTATTAATCGTGTCTTTCAGTTCGAGGAATTCGCCGCGAACGTCGACGGTGATTTTCTTGGTCAAGTCACCATTCGCCACGGCGGTCGTCACGGTCGCGATGTTACGCACCTGCGATGTCAGGTTCGACGCCATCAGGTTCACGTTATCCGTCAAATCCTTCCACGTGCCGGCCACGCCTTTCACGAGGGCCTGGCCGCCCAGTTTTCCTTCGGTGCCCACTTCGCGCGCCACGCGTGTCACTTCCGACGCGAACGCGCCGAGCTGGTCCACCATCAGGTTCACCGTTTTGGCCGTGCGCAAAAATTCACCCTGCAACGGCCGCCCCTGCATTTCGAGCGCCATGCTCTGCGACAAGTCGCCTTTGGCCACCGCGCCGATCACGCGCGAAGTTTCACTGATTGGCGTCACCAGACACGCGATCAGCGTGTTCACTGAATTCACGCGCTCCGCCCACGAACCGCTGGCCCCGCTGATGCTCAGGCGCTCATTGATCTTTCCTTCCTTGCCCACCACGTGGCTGATGCGGCTCAAATCGCGGGTCGTCAACGAGAGCAATTCGGCGACGTCATTAAACGCGTCCGCCACCTTGCCCTCGGTGCTCGTAAATGTCACCGGCAGGCGCACGCCGAAATCGCCTCGCTTGAGAGCGGCCAGCGCCACGAGGATGGCGCTCATGTCGAGCGTCGTGCAGCTCAAAATCCGCTCGCGATCGCCGCCGACGTGTTCGCCGCCACCATTGCCGTTCTCCTGGCTGGCGGGACGCCGGCGCGACGACGCGCGGGGACTTTCCTTGGTGCCAGCCTCAGCGACGGGATGCAATAAAATCGAAGATGGTTTTTTCATAAAGAATGGCGCTACAGCCGCATTCCCGAGGCGCCGCGCTCATGCGGCGGAATCGACGACCTTCTAAGAATGCGTACACGGCAGTTATTCTACCGCCACGTTAGTGGAACTAAACCTTCGAAATATGGGGTGTTATACCCATTGAGGAATTCCCCGTTTCCCCTCTACTCCAAGAACTTCCACTGGTTGGTGTAATCCATTCGCTAAAATTTACAAAATCGGGTTTTCCCTCGGAAAGAGGTCGTAATTTCGCCGATATTATCACAGTTTGCGTCGGATAAGCTTACACATTTCCAGTGGAACATGACGTGCAATCACCGAGCATACGCTTCGTCAATGAATTCATTTATTGTTGTAAATAAACCACTTACAATTTTTTAACAAGAAAATTATCTAGTCCGGCATGGTAGCTGCTCCTGCCCATTCAGACTTAGGGTGACTAAAGAAAAGACCTAGCAGTGTGCAGCAGGATTCTTTTGGGGGGTTGCGCAGGTATTGATGAAGGATTCCCGCTATGTATCGGGATGACTGAACCGAAACGACCTGTCCACAGCCTCTGGCCCCGCCTCGCATGCGGGAGCCAAAAACCAAAGAGCCAGCTCTTCAACCGCAAGCACATCGCTGCCAGCTTTTTCGAAACGCTCCAAGTAGACTCAAAATGAAAAAATATCTTATTATCGCGTCTCTTCTCACCAGCGGCTTCGCTACCATGGCGAATACATCCTTCGGGGTTCTCTCCGGAGCTACCTGGGGCGGCACCGGCATTGATAACAATAATGCTGCCATCACGACCATTTCTGTTTCTGATCCGTTCACGGCTGGCGACACCATCACGCTCGGGCTTGAAGCCAATCCCCGCCTGCAGCCTGGCATCCTGGGCAATAACCCCAGCACCGCCACCTACTTCGCCACCACCGGTTCCGCCGCGGGCCATCCCACCTGGGCCAATTGGAACATGGGATTTTACATGGCCTCCAGCCCGAATAACACCCTAAGCCGATATTCTTTCACGCTGACCTACGGTCTCGAAGGCGGAAGTTCTTTTACCATCGATCCCATGACCATTTCGGACAACACTGGCGCGCCCAACTCCGCCCAGAATTCTGAAAATCTGGGATTCGGCTTCCTCAGCCTCCCAATCGGCGGGTTCAATCCCAATCTGGCGGGAACCTACGACTTCACCTTGGATGCTTACCTCGGCACGACCCTTCTCGGCTCTGATACCGCCAAGGTTTCCGTCAGCACCGTTCCCGATGGCGGCAACACCATCGCCATGCTCGGATTCGCCGCTTGCGGTTTGCTCGTTTTTAAACGCGCCTCCAATCGCCGCCAGCTCCCGGTGACCGCCAGCGCAAAATAATTCCCCGTTTCCTCATCAAGCACCGATCATTTGATCGGTGCTTTTTGTTTTGGAACGTCTGAAAAATTATTACAACCAAATTGGTCAAGTCACTCTTTGCGGCGCAGCGCAGCCACCACGGTCCCGATCAACGCCACACCCACGGCAACAAACGGCAGCCACGCGGATAGCACCTCCGAGTTTTGGGCGAACAATTGCGTGTAGTCCGGCGGCGGCAAATCCTTCCACGGCATCCAATACGCCGCCGCAGCGGCTCCGCCGATCGCAACGGCCAAAAGTACCGGCCGCCCAAATCCGCGCCGCCGCCGGGGAAGCGCGTTGATAACCCGTTTGGTGAAACCGTCGTCGGCCGAGTAGCTATCCTGCTCGCGCAATAATTTTTCAATCGGGTCGGGTGTTTCAGGTGAATTCATAATCGATGGCGAGATGCCGTTTCAGTTTTTCTTTGCCCCGCAAAATATTCGTCTTCACCGTGCCCAACGGACACGCGAGCACCTGCGCCGCCTCTTCATGGGAAAAGCCGTTTTGGCAGCACAACAGAATCGCCGCCCGCTCCTCTGAACTGATGCGATTGAGCGCCTCGGTCAAATCCAACCGCAAGCGGGTGTTGGAATCGGTGGCGGCAGTTTCCAGTTCGGAGGCATCCTCATCAAAATCGTGCGCGATAAATTCCTTTCGCGAACGGGCCGCGGCGCGAAATTCATTGATGGCAATGCCAAACAGCCAGGTGGAAAAACGCGCGCCCCCGCGATAACTCGAAATTTTTTTCCACGCCTTCAAAAACGTCTCCTGCGCGAGATCATCGGCGAGATGGGAATCGCCCCGCGCCATCCGCGTGAGAAAGGCGCGCACGGACGATTGATGGCGCCGCACCAACTCGCCGAAGGCATTCTCATCTTCGCGCGAGAGGACGCGGGCAATAAGATCGGTGTCGGTGAAGGACACGCTTATTTGGGTTGGCCGCTGTTTCCGTCTGAATGCGCTCTCTCAATGACCCACAAAATCAAATTTGCCACGCCCACCGCTAAAACAATCCATCCGGCCGTGTGCGCCCCGCCGTGCGGAAAGGCATACAACAAGGCAATCGCCACCAGCACCTCCGTGACGCCCCAGCACAAGTACCCCTTCGGATCATAATTGCCGGCGCTGAAGCGGGGCTTCTTCCGCAATCCATCCAGCACCTCGGGTGTGATCGGCGTGCCTTTCTCGATCATCAAATGAATCGTCTCGTGCCGCCGTTTGTCCCGCAGGTATCCGAAAAAGAAAATGGCGATGGCGAACAACACCCAGGAATTCCACGCCAGATCATGAACCATCGAGCGTTGGCTGTCGGCCCGGGAATTCGCCATTTGCTTTTCGTTATCCAACTTCGTCTTCTCGATATCCTTTTCATTATCCAACCGCGTCTTCTCAATGTCCTTCTCATTGTCCATCCGCATTTTTTCCAGGTCCCGGTCCCGTGCGGAATTCGGGGTCGCCTTTGCGGACGCGGCGGCATTGGTGGCAGCCTCGAGCGGCGCCGCGTCCTGGGCCGGCAATGGCGAAATCGCGAGAAAACAAAGCAGTATCGCGGCGCCGAGTTGTTTAAGCATGGTTCTCATAAGTTGTGACTGTTCAAGGATGAGATGCGCCCAGGACGTCATTTGGATTCAGAAATCTTTTCGCTTCAACGCCAAAATAGATTTCCCAATGGATGCGCGAGCAAGCGAATGCTTACGCTGGCTTATCAATCACCTGTGGACTTCGAAAATAAAAAACACTAAACAGTTCAGGCTTTACCCCAACACTGTCCGAGAAACCGAGACAAGCCCAATGTTCAAACTTTTCAAGAATCCCAAAGGGATTCCATCTATCAGCCCAGGGTTGACGAGCTTGCGAGGCTACCCTGGGAGGTGGATCGTAAAACCGTATTCAACCCTGAAAGGGTTGTGTCGAACTTGTTTGCGTAAGAAAAAGGTGGGCGGAGTGCATGACCCCTACGACACACACCCCGCCCTCGGGTCAGCTAGCATAACCCGAAATTGAAACGCCGTCCTTTCAAGCGAATGTGGCAAACAACATGACTCTTTTCATTTCTCCGACCATTGTCATGTCGTTAAAACTCTTTACAGCGGCGCGAAAAAGATACTGAACCGACCCCGTTTGGCAACTCCACAGTTCGCGCATTTTCAATTTGTCACAATCGCCTCTATTTAACCGCCTGCGGCGCCATCCAACTCAGACTATCAGTGACACTAACGGCTCCCTTTTTGCCCACCGCATGCACCGCGTTCGCGCCACTTTGCAACTGGATTGGCCACGTAAAAATGCAATTCGTGCTGCTCCGCGTTCCCTGCGACGCGCCGTTCAGAAATAACTCCACCGAATCGCAATTCGCATACACCTTCGCCGTGAACGAATCCGCCAGCCGATTCGTGAAATGATGCCCGGTGATATACACCATCGGCTTCGTGGTCCAATTCGCCTGGTACCAATAGAACGCGTCCTTGCGAGTCTGCCGGTCGTAAGTCACCAGGCCCTTCGTGTTGCGCCCCGGTATATCGCCCTCGTCGCGATTGTCCGCCGCGAAATCCGCCAGCGTCCAAATGAATTTGCACCACAGATACGGCCGCTGTTTCATCGCCTGCCAATACACCTCGTGAAATAAACTCTCGTATTCCTCCGGATGAAATTTGCCCTTCGGCGCCGGCGTATAATACGGCTCTTCATAATGCTGGTCGATGCACCCACCCGCGCCGAATTCGCTCACGCCGAACGCGTGCGTGGGATACTTTTTATGCGCGCGATCCAATGACGGTCCAATATTTTCCATCTTGCCCTCATACCACCCGGAATATTTGTTGAACGCGCTCACCTTCGAAATCCAGTTGGACGGCTGATCATCCGCGCCGTTGATCGCGCACGTGCTCGGCCGCGTTGAATCCAGCTCCGCAGCCAGCGCCGCCATTTGATTCACCAGGTTCGTCGTCTGCGGTCCCTTCAACAACGTGATCTCATTAAAAATTCCCCAAACCACCACCGCCGGATGATTGTAACGCTGCTTGACCAGCTCAATCAGTTGCTGCTTCGCGTTATCGTAAAAAGCCGGCTCATCGGTGATGTTGTTAATCAACGGCACCTCGCTCCAAAGAACGATGCCGTCCTTATCCGCCAAATCATACGTTTCATCGGCATGTTCATAGTGCGAGAGGCGTAGCGCCGTTGCGCCGAGTTCCTGCAGCAGCTCGAAATTCTTCTCTCGCTCCGCCTGCCCCACCGCCCAGCCGTGATTCCAGCCGTCCTGGTGAAACGCCGTGCCATGCAAATCGTAAGGATGGTCGTTGAGGAAAAATCCCTTGTCGGGATCGATATTGAACGAGCGGAAGCCCAACGGCTGCTGCACCAGATCCACCACATTCGTCCCCTGCTCCACCTCCACAAAAACCCGATACATGTAGGGATCACGCACACCGTCCCACAAATGCGGATGGGCAACCCGCGCGCTCATCACGACATTCGATAGTGTCCCGGACGCAATCGACAACGGCGCGCTCAACGTCGCGACCGGTTTGTTTTCCGCATCCACCACCACCGCGCGAATCGTCGCCGTCGCCATTGCCGGAGCCGCATTGGAAATCACCGCCGTCACCTCCAGATCGGCGGACTTGGAACTGACCTCCGTTGTTTTCAAATACACACCGGGAGAACCGTAATCGAGCGGCGAAATTTGCAGCGGGTCCGTGGCCAGCAAATGAACGCCGCGATAAAGCCCGCCGAAGAACGTGAAATCTGCCGAGAGCGGCGGGATGTCGCGATCGTGCGCGTTCGTGACCCGCACGGCGATGACATTATCGCCACCCACTTTCAACGCATCCGTCGCATCAAAAACAAACGCGGCAAACCCGCCGCGATGGCCCCCCAGCCGATTGCCGTTCACATACACCTCCGCCACACTGAACGCGCCGTCGAACTTCAGGAACAATCGCCGCCCGGCCAGTGCGCGATCCACCCGGTAATGCTTCCGATACCAGCCCGGCCCGCGATAGTAATTCGTGCCCCCATCCTGGCCGTCGAGATTATTCCACGTGTGCGGCAGGTTGATCGATTCCCACTTCGCATCGTCGAACGCGTTTTGCTGCGCGCCCTCCACATCACTGCGAACAAACCGCCAGCCTTCATTAAGGAGCACATCCGCGCGATGAGTGGCCGGAGGAGTAAATGGGATCGCCGCAGTGAGCTTGAAACTTTGAGCGATTGCCAAACAAAGCAACGCGGTGATTTTGAAAGCCTTGAACCCTGAGTGTCTTGGGAGAGCGCGGCACGTGGCGAAGAATCGGCGATAGTTACAATTCATTGTTTTGACCAGACACCGCCGCAAAAACTATACGAACGCCATCGCAAAAGCCAGAACTCCTTGATGAAATCCCAAGGCAAACGCATTTAAATGTAGCGCAGATTTGTAATCGGCCGTATCGCCGATTTGCAATCGGCATGACCGTTTTAGAGCAAAAGTCACCGAACAATTTCCAGGTCCACAAATCTGCGTCCATCGGCGTTCATCTGCGGTTAAAATTCCCCTTTGAAATCTCAAATCTGAAATTTCAAATCTCAAATCTCAAATCTCAAATTCCTTTTCCTGGTTGCCTTCGTTCCCTTCTGTCTCCATTCCAAACGAAGCTATCCTTTAGTAATCGTAAACGGCACCCGTGACCGGATGTCATCCGACGACCCGCCAATCATCAACTCGTAATCGCCCGGTTCCACCACGTATTTTTTCTGCGTGATGTCCCAGTAGCGGAATTGGCTGGCAGGGATCTCAAACGTGACCCCCTTGGTTTCGCCCGCCTTCAAATTCGCGCGCATGAATCCGCACAACGCCAGCTTCGGCTGCGCGACGGCGGAATTTTTGTGCCGGAAATACACCTGCACCACTTCGTCACCCGCCATCTTGCCGGTATTTTTCACATTCAGTTCAAGCTGCACCGAGCCGTCATTGGCGATTTTGGAATTGTTCACCACCGCCTTGCTGTATTTGAATTTCGTGTAGCTCAAACCGTAACCGAACGCGAACAACGGCTTGCCCTTGAAATAGCGATACGTCCGATTGCTCATCGAATAATCCTCGAACGACGGCAAGTCCTGGGTGGCTTCATAAAACGTCACCGGCAAACGCCCTGCCGGATTCGCCTCGCCAAAAAGCACGTCCGCCACCGCGCGCCCCCCCGACTCGCCCGGGTACCACGCCTGCACAATCGCCGCCACGTGTTTGTTCTCCCACGGCATTGCAATCGCGCTGCCGCTGCAATCCACAAACACGATGGGCTTGCCGAGCGCACTCAGCGCCTTCAACAAATCCTGCTGCACCGCGGGCAATTCGATGAGCGTGCGGTCGCCTCCCAAAAAGCCCACGAGCTGCGGCTTGTTGTGAAACTCCTCGCCTTCCAGCGTCGGGCTGATGCCGCCGACATAAATAATGACATCCGCGTTTTTCGCGATCGCCACCGCTTCCTTGACCTGCCCCGCGACTTCCGCCGCATCGCTATTCGTGCGCACCGCGAGCGGGCAACCCATCGCATAACTGATTTGCGTCTCCGGCCGAATCGCGCTGCGCAGCCCGTCGAGAATCGTGATCGGATGCGACGGCGTGCCATTGTAATTCCCCAACAACGCCGCCTGGGCATCGGCATTCGCGCCGATCACCGCGATGCTCTTCAGCTTGGCCCGGTTGAGCGGCAGGATGCCGTCGTTTTTCAGGAGCACAATCGATTCGCGCGCGGCACGCAACGCCAGCGCGGCGCTTTCCGGCGTGTCATTCTGCGCCATCGTGATCTTCGAAAACGGCACGCGCTCCGGCGGGTCGAACAAACCCAGTTGAAACCGCGAACGCAACGCGTAGCCAACCGCGACATCAATTTCCTTCTCCGTGATCAACCCCTGCTTCACCGCATTGACCAGCGGATCGTATTCGTTGCCGCAGCAAATATCGCAACCGGCCTTCACCGCGACCGACGCCGCTTGCTCGGGCGTGGTCACAAATTTATGGTGCTGGTAAATATCACCGATGGCGCCGCAATCGGACACGATGTATCCGTCAAATCCCCAGCGTTGGCGCAGAATATCCGTGAGCAACAACGGATTCGCGTTGGCGGGAGCGCCAAAAACCGAATTGTAGGCGCCCATCACGCCGCCCACGTGGCCCTCGCGCACCGCCATTTCAAATTGCGGCAGGTAGGTCTCGTAAAAATCGCGCTCCGGCGGATCCACGTTCATGGTGTGCCGCTCCGGCTCGGGGCCGCTGTGAACGACGTAATGCTTCGCGCAGGCCATCGCCTCCATATAATTCGGATCGTTCCCCTGCACGCCCTGGATGAACGCCACGCCCAATTTCCCCGTGAGATACGGATCTTCGCCGTAAGTCTCCTGGCCGCGGCCCCAGCGCGGATCGCGGAAGATATTGATATTCGGCGACCAGAAAGTGAGGCCGGTGTATCGCTGGCTGTTTCCCTTGTGGCTGGCAACATAATCGTTGAACTTCGCGCGCCCCTCCGTGGCAATCACTTCGCCTTCACTGTGAATCAACGGCACATCCCACGTCGCCGCCATGCCGATCGCCTGCGGAAAAACCGTGGCGATCCCGTGACGCGCCACTCCGTGCAACGCCTCGCTCCAATAATCGTAAGCCGGAACTCCCAATCGCGGCACCGCCGCCGCACCGTTGCGAATCTGCGACACCTTTTCCTCCAGCGTCATCCGGCCCACGAGTTCCTTCACGCGCATCTCCATCGGTTGCGCTGGGTCCTTCCACAATTCCGGCGCATTGGTGGATTCCTGCGCCCGCGCGACCTGGGCCGCGACCGCGAGCAAAGCGACGACTGCAAAGACCGTTTTCGAAATGAGATTTCTGTTCATACCAGATTGTTTATTGGACTCCGGAGAAAAGTTACCGAGATGCCGGGCCATAGGCCAACCACAAATTCCGGGGAAAGGTGGTGCTCAGGGCTCACGGGGAAAATTTATTGGTTGTTGGATGTAGTGCGGAGCACGTTTTCCAGGGAACACATCGCGCATCGAAACCACAATTTTCCAAAATCGCGGCCACGTGAATATAAGATAAACGTCGTAAGCCGATTGTCGTAGGACACCCCGAAGCGCGGGAGAACGATCCCCATTCAGTTCCCAAAGCCTTTGGAAGAAGCGGTCGTCGCGCCGATATTTTTCGCTTCCTTGATCACCGCATCAAACGCCGGCTTGGCGTGCCAGTTTCCATCGAACAGCAGCGGCTTGCCCCGCGCCAGCCAGGAATCGCGATCCGTGAGCCCCCAAAGCGTGACCAGCTTGATATCTTTTTTGTGCATCAGGAAAACATGGAAAAGTCTCGCATATTGCTCGGCCAGCTTTTGATCCGCCTCACTCACCGTCCCGCCGCCGCTCGCCTGCGTACTCAGGGTGATATCCGCGCTCTGGTTGCGCTGCCCGGCCGCCGAGGCGTTCACATCCATTTCTGTGATATGAATCGGCAATCCGAGCGACGCAATATCCGTCAGCGCTTCATCTTCCAATTCCGCAGTGGGCCAGATCAGGTTCGCATGCGTCTGCGAGCCGATGGCCATCACCGGAATATTTTTCGCCCGCAGCGATTTGATCAGCGTCACCAGCCGCTGGCGTTTGGGGCCATTTTCGATCGAATAATCGTTGTAGCGGAGAATGCAATCCGGATCCGCCTCGTGCGCCCATTGGAATGCCTTCTCGATAAATTCCTGCCCCAGAATGCGCACCCACGGCGATTGCCGGCGGAGCATGTTGGTGTCGCTCTCACTATTGCTGTCATTCAGCGCTTCGTTCACGACATCCCAAATTTTGACGCGCCCCTTGTAGCGCCCCACCACGGTCTGGATATGCTCGTGCAGCCGGTCCAGCAAAATCTGGCGGTCCGCCTCGTTCGTCCCCTGCAGTTGCCGCCCGTCGTCCGCGCGAAAAACCCACGCCGGCGTCTGGTTGTGCCAGGCCAGCGTGTGTCCGACAATCAGCATGTGATGTTTCTCGCCAAACGCGACATAAGCGTCCGCTGCTTTAAAATCGTAGCCATCCTTGTCAGCACGCGGATGAATCACCTGCCATTTCATCACGTTCTCCGGTGAGATCGCATTGAACTGCAAGGCAATGAGCGCCACGCCGTTCGTATCCTCTTCCATGATTTGGCTCTGGTTGATCGCGACGCCGATGGGGAAAGAGTCCTTGTAGGCATCCTTCAAAGCGGCCGGCGCGTCCGCGCTGAACGCGGTCGGCGCAGTCGCCAACAGCGACGCCACCAACACCACGGCGCGCGCGTTAAAACTGGAGAGGTTTTTCATGGAATTATGGGATTGAGATCAGGTTCATTTCACTGCTTGCAGCACGACAACTGTAGGGGATCCGCCAGCAAACGAAATCAGCCGAATGTCGTATTCGAACGCCGAAATTTCAAGCTTTCTTCCCCCTGGGCTGGGCTGACGCATAATTTCCCCTGTAGCGCGGCGTCCCCGCCTCTGGTAGTGGCACGGGCGTCTCGCCTGTGCGAATTCCCAGCCAACGCCGAAATCCAATTCCCTCGGATCCGTTCCTGGGAGGTGGTGCTCAGGGGAGAATTTATTGAAGTTGGATGTTCGATGTTCGATGTGCTTTGTAGAAACCATTTTTTGTCGCGAAGCGACGGCGGAAATTAGCCAGCCACGCAGGGGCTGGAAATCTCGGCGTCACCTCATGTCCTGAAAGGACGGTGGAAATGATGTGCTTTTCCCATGTCCTTTCAGGACATAGCTCCAACATCGTCATACCAGCCACCTTGTGGCTGGCTAATATCCTGGTGTCGCTTCGCGACAGGAAAAGATTTCCCCAAAGCACGTTCGATGTTGGACGTTCCCGAGTTCATAGGGAGAGCCGGGACAAGGCATTTCTGCCTCACATTCACCGGCGGAAATCCATTTTTTTGCAATCACTCCACCCTCCCACGACGCTCCTCATACGACGTACGTCGTATATGATTTTCTGCTAACAAACGCTGATATTATAACGTTTTTTACCATCCAACTCATTCATGGTTTCGTCGCTGGATTTGTAGATATTATGCTTAGGCGTTGCGCGGTCTTTTTCCTCCTGACAATGATTGCTTTGGCGTCGGCCCGCGCCGCTTCCGTCACGTTTGAAGCAGAATCCGGCGCGCTCGGTACCGATTGGGCCGTCAGCAACAGTCCCAGCCCCGCCTATATAACCATCACCAGCGACAGCGCCGCGACCAATCCCGTCAGCGCCGCGCGCGTAGCCACCTACACCGTCAATTTCCCCACCGCCGCCACCTACCAGCTTTATGCGCGCATTTACGTGGGCCCCGGCACCTTCAACGACGACAGCATGTTTTACGCCGCCAGTTTCGGGACAAAAAATCCAACGCTCAACTCCGATTGGGTCCTGGTAAACGGGCTCGCCTCGGTCGGATTCAACAACAGCGCGGACGTCGTGACCGGCGGCGGCACGCTCGGCAGCGGCGTGTGGAAATGGGTCAACCTTTCCCAGTTCACCAGCCAGCCCGGCTTCACCGTTAGCGCGGGAAACCTGACGCAAACGTTTCAAATCGGCGCGCGCGAGAATGGATTGAACCTCGATAAATTTGTGTTTGGTTCCACGAATGACACCTTCACCGTGGCGAATCTCGACAACGGCACCGACGGCACCCCGATTCCGCCCGCGCAAAATTCCAGCGGCACCGCCACGATCGACGCCACCAAAACCTTTCAAACCATCGAAGGCATGGGCGGCGCCACCGCGTTCTACCAAACGTGGCTGCGCGATCATCCTTTCAAGCAGGAAATTTACACCAACATTTTCGCCGGCCTGAACCTCTCCATGTTGCGACTCGGCGATTGGTATCGCTACCAAACCCCGCTGATCGGTTTCGATACCGCCGCGACGGATATTGTCTCCAACGCAAACCGTCTGCTCGGCCATCCGGTGCAAGTCTACATGAGTTCCTGGTCACCGCCGGCGTTTTTGAAAAACAACGGCGACGTCGCCAACGGCAACACGATTCTTTTCACCAACGGCGGTTTCGCCTACACCAATTTCGCGCAGTATTGGTACGATTCCCTCAACGCCTATCAATCCAACGGCGTCACACTGAAATGGATCAGCATCCAGAACGAGCCCGATTGGATCGCCAACTATGATTCCTGCGTGTTTCATCCCAACGAAGACACCGTGAACGGCACGAATTACGCCAGCTACTCGAAAGCCCTTGATGCGGTTTATCAAAAGCTCCTCACCCTGCCCTCGCCGCCGAAAATTCTCGGCCCGGAACCCGTCGGCATCGGCTTCAACGACGTGCAAAACTACGCGGCCACCATGAATGGAAATAGTTTTTACGGCGTCGCGCACCATCTCTACCACGGCAGCACCGACGGCACGCCGGATGGATATCGCAGCTCGATGCTCGCGCTCACGAATGTTTTCCCGGGCAAACCGAAATTCATGACCGAATTCAGCTACACGAACATGATCGACACCGCGTGCCTCATGCACGATTGCTTCGTCTGGGAACAGGCGGTCGGATTCAATTTCTGGAGCCTCGTGTGGCCGGTCAGCGGCGGACTCATCGACCAGGAAAATCCCTACGCGTCCCACAGCACCTGGACCAACGCTCCGCCCGGTACCACCACCCAATCCCACGGCTGGTGGTTCGCGCCGAGCTACTGGGCCATGAAACATTATTCGTACTACATCCAACCCGGCTTCAAACGCGTCAACGCCACCAACACCGACACCAACGTGCGCCTCACCGGCTGGCTCTCGCCGGACAACTCGCGCCTCGTCGTCGTGTTAATCAACACCAACAAAGCGAATGCATCCGCGATGACTTTCAATCTGGGCGCGTTCGCCAGCGGCCAAACCAGCGTCTACCAAACCTGGGACACAAATTATTTCAAATCCCTCGGCGCATTGACGAATGGCCAAATCCTCCCGCCGCAATCCATCACGACCGTTGTGGTGGATCAGGTGACCATTCCGGCCCTCGCTTTTCAGATGTCCGGCCCGAACCTGCTCCTGTCCTGGCCCACCAACAATTCCGGTTACGCCCTCCAATCCACGACCGATCTCCTTTCGGGCATTTGGTCGACAACCGGTTTGCCCTCGCCGCAAATCGTCGGCACCAACTATCAAGTGACCCTGCCAGCCCCCAACGCGAGCCTCTACTTCCGGCTTTCGAAATAAAAAATATCTTCGGCGGATCAAAGCACGACAACTACTAGCAGAGATTTCGGTCATCCATTCTCAAAGCCCCCTAGGGGCGAAAGATGATAGCCCAGGGCAAAGCGAGTCCGCGAGCAACGCCCTGGGTTGGGAATCAAAGAAAAACACCATTTCCGGCGCAGCCGGGCGAGCGCAGCGAGTACATCGGTTCGTTCCAAGCTTGCCAAAAAATCAATGAAACAAGGTAAGAGTCGGCTCTCATTTTTTAAACCGCTCTAACCGTCGCATTTGACAGCCATGTTATAAACAGCGCCAGGAAGGAGGGAAAAAGGGAAATGGAGATCGGGGCAAAGGAACTTGGGGCAGGTGAAGACAATCTCTCACCAGAACAACTTGGCCGTGCTAATTCTGCATTTGTAAGATCCCGGCCCTGGACCTCCTCCGACCCAATCCGACCAAATCCGGGTATAAAAAATAGGTTTTCGCCCCTCAGCTTGCCACTGGCGCGTCACTTCTCTGCAACTCCTTCTCCCACAACGTCAGTCGTGCCCGATCGTGCCGAATCGTGGAGCATATTCAAATCCGCCTCCGGCCTCTGCCCTCCGCCTTCTGACCTCCGCCCTCCCCCAAGTGCCAGCCTATTCCAGCCCCTTCAACCGGGGGTGTCCCCTTGCTTTTCCCGCATTAAGTCAGGCGGAAGTCCGAATCGGCCGTTGGCTGAATCCCGCAAAATATTTCAAAATATCCTCCCGCCACTTGTTCGCGTCCGTCACCTGGATTGCCAAACGCTCCGCCACTTCCTTGTGCCGGCGTGGGTCAATCTTGCCCGCGAGCGATTGCCACGTCGCCTGCATCGCCTCCGCCTGTTTCGTGCCCTCAAAATATTTCGCGCACAGGGCGTCCCACAATATTTTGCCGGATTTGGTTTTATAGTCCCAAGGGCAGCGATGGAACCAGAGCAGGAATTTCTCCGGGCACTTCGAAATGTCATCGAACATCTCGCAGACCGGCGGGAAATATTGTTCAACGGCGTGGTCCCCTTTCTTCGTGCGATCAAAACCAATCCCCTCCGCCGACGCCTGGTGATAATAAACCGCCGTCCAGTCCGCCCGCGCCGCCTGGCCGTTCCACGGCTGCGGCGCGTAATGATCGCCGCCGATCATGTGATGCAACCCGAGCGGCATCGTGTAATTCACGAACGTTTCGCGCGAGCCCATCATCAGGTCACAAATCGTGCGAACGGTTTTCTCCTGGTTGCCGAAGGTCATCCGCGTCCATTCGCCAGCGATTTGTTTGGCGGACAATTCCGGATTCCACGCGAGCCGGCCGAACGCATACCAGTTCGATTGCGAAAAATGATGCCCGCACCAATTCGCGTCCGTTCCCGGATTCGTCACCGCCACCATGCCGGTGAGGTGCGTGGGCTGGACTTTCCCCGCCAGCACCTTCGCGACCGTCGAGCCCTTGCCTTTCGCAAACGTGTCCGATTGCAAAAATTCCTCCCACATCGTGCCGAGATAAACGAGATGCTTCGCCTGGCCGAGATACTCCTGCGTCGCCTGGATTTCGGCAATGACCGGCGTTTGTTTCATCGCGCCAAACAGCGGATGAAACGGCTCGCGCGGCTGGAAATCAATCGGGCCGTTCTTCACTTGAATGGCGACGTTCGGGCGGAACTGTCCGTCCAGCCGCATGAACTCGATGTAAGCGCGCTTGGAGCGATCCGGATCGATGTCGTCGTCATACACGAATGCGCGCCACATGACATTGCCCTTATGCGGCGCGAGCGCGTCGGCCAGCACATTCGCGCCATCCGCGTGCGTGCGGCCGTAGGTTTTGGGGCCGGGTTGCCCTTCGGAATTCGCCTTCACGAGGAAACCGCCGAAGTCGGGAATGAACCCGTAAATCTCATCCGCCTTGGCCTTCCACCAATCGGCCACACCCTTGTCCAATGGGTCCGACGTGGACAACCCGCCGAGGCGCGACGGCGCGGCGAAATTCGCGCTCAAATACATCCGCACGCCGTACGGCCGCCACACATCCGCCAGCGCGGCAACTTTGCGCAGCATTTCCGCCCCGAGAATGCGTGGGTCGGCATTCACGTTGTTGATGACCGCGCCATTGATGCCAATGGAGGCGCAGGCGCGCGCGTAATCCGCATAGCGCGGGCTGATTTTTTCCGGCAACTCGTCCCATTGCCACAACGAGCGCCCGGCGTAACCGCGCTCGATCGTGCCATTGGGATTATCCCAGTGATTCACGACGCGGAGCTGCAACGCAGGCCGTTCGCTGAGCTGAATGCCGCTGAGCGCCTGGCCGGTTTGCATCAGGCGCAGGAAATGGAACGCTCCGTACAGCGCGCCGATCTCGCCGTTCGACGCGATCACGGTGACGGATTGCTTTTCAATGCGAGCCGAGCGAATCAAAAACCCTTCGTCACCCACCGCGCTCAAGTCCGCGGACCAATTCAAATCGCGAATCCGTTGGGAATTTTGCGGCGTGCCCACGATCACCGCGCCGGCGGCGAGGTTTTTTTCTTCTGCTGGAATTGCCGTTCCCAACATCGCGCTGGCCGCCGAGCGAAGTTCATCGCGAATGATTCCCGACGTCGCCGAACTGCCCGCGACATGAATTTGCCGGACACTTTTCCGGTAATTCTTCGCGGCGTCACCGAGCGGTGCGTAGCGCAACCACAATTTGTAGCCGTCTTCTTCGGGCAGCACTGCCGGGGATTCAGCGGCGTGAGTCCTGATGGTGTGAGCGCCCGCGCAAAGCCCCGCCGTGCCGGCGATGGTGGTTCTTACGAAATCACGCCGGGAAATGTTCATGCTTCATTTGGCCCCGGAGGTTTTGACGCCGAGCAAGGGAAGCGTGACCTCGGCATACCGCGTTCCCAACTCGCGATATCCCGCCGGCGTGAAATGCAAATGATCGGGTCGAGCGATGCAATTAGTCGAGGAAACCACATGCGCCGTGGGAATCGTCTTGGGCAAGTCGTCGATGATTTTGTTCATGCTGGCGCATTGACCGTGCTGATCGGCGGGCACAACTTCACCAGCGAAGAGCGGCACATCTCCGGCTTTCAGGTTCAGGTCTTTCAGCAGATTCTGATAAATGCCGTTGACCTTGTTCGGCCATTCCTTATCGCCGGTGTTGGATTCGCCCTGGTGCAACAGGATACCTTTGATGACGCCATCTTTCTGGGCAAGCTTCGCCATGTCGACGAGGCGTTGATAAGGATTTCCACCGTAAACCTTGACAATATTCATCATCCAGGGCTGAGCCTTGGCCACTTCGTCTTGAAATTTATCTTCCTCGAACATCTCAATTTTACACCCGGCGACCGCGACATTGACCACGCCCACCTTGATGCTCGGAGGCAGATTGGAAACCAGCGTTCGGCCAAAAAAATCTGCCGGGCAAAGGCCGGTGTTCGGGCGGCACAACGGCGGAACGGCTGGATACCATTGGCCCATTTTGCGATCCTGCTTGGGAAAGTCGACGGCGGCGAGCATTTGAAAACGATCGTCCACCGGCCCTTTGTCCTCGTCCTGGATGCCCGGGTAGCCCTCCATGTTCGATTGGCCAAAACACAGGAAGATCCAGAAATTCGTGTTTTGGGAAAAGGCATTCACGTTCAACAGGAACAATCCAGCAAGGACCAGCAGTGCGCGTTTCATAGTGATGGACGCATTGTATGGGGAAGAATTGCCGACAAAATACGACGAACGACGTATGCCGCGCGGATGCCTCAAAGGCCTTTACGCGACGGTCCCGAGACCGCCGCTCCGCACGCCTCACCACGACTCAACAATTCGATAGTAACGCAAGGACGCGTTGGCGGAACCGGAATCGTGGAGTTGAAGCATCCCGTCCTGCAGCGTCAAGGCTCCCGGCAAGGTCACCCAATCGACGAGATTGGAACTCACCTGCACCTGGATGTGACTCAGGTCGGACGAAGACAGCGCGGTGCCATCCGAATCGGAGGAATTGAACGTGATGGTGCCATCCGAATTGAACGTCGGCGCGGACAGCAGTTGCGGCACGCGCACGACCAAAGTCGCGTTGCTGCTCGTGACGCCTCCCGCGATATTGGTGATGACCACATTGTAGGTGCCCGAATTGGTGCGCGTGACATTGAACAGCGGATAACTCGGCGCGGGACCGTTTGTCAGAATGTTTCCATCCTTGCTCCACTGATAGGTCAACGGCGGCGTGCCCGTGGCGGTCACAGTGAACGTGAAGGTGACGTTATTGCCGCCGGAAATATTCGTGCTGGCGGGTTGCGTGATAATCGACGGCGCGATCGGCGTGATGACAAGTTGATCCACCCAGGCGGCGTCCTGCCCGGCGCTGCCACTGGCATCCTTCGCGTAGGTCCACTGGAGAATTTGATTTCCGGGCGGCGTCACCACGGTGCATTGCTGCCAGCCGGTTTCGCCGGAGATATTCGTCAACACCACGCCACCGGCGGAGAAGCTGAGGAAATCGTGGTTGGTTTCCGACGACACGCGCCACCAGAAACTCACGGCCACTGGCCCGGCGACCCACATGCGCATGGAGGATGCCGTGTTATTGCCGATTTCCGCGCTTTGCGCCGCGTGCAATCCATCGTGAGTGACATTGGTTTCCGCATACCATTTGGGACTGCCGCGCGAACTGACCACGAGCGCCGTCGTGTCCAGGGCATCCGGCAGCAACAACGGTCGGAAATCGCGCACAGCCATCACCGCCAACTCGGCCATCGAGGTGCCCTCCAACGCAACGACATTTGCCAACCGAGGCGGCACATTGGTCAATCCCGGCGCATTGGGTGTCCAGGTCCAGCCGGCGACGGTTCCGTCGGCGCGAATGCCGGCAGTCTCCGCGACTCCAATCATGTTTGGAAGATTGGTGACAGCTCCCGGCGAGGGAAACCAAGTTTGAATGATGTGATCGCGTTTCAGCGACGCCCCGGCGGAAGTGTCGATCGCGATATCATAGACATTCGAGAGGGCGGTTTTCGGCGGAGGAAGCACCGTGCCATTATAAAGATTGGCAACCGTCCCATCCGCCAGCAATACGGAAAAGCTGCCGATGTCCCGGAACAGCGCGACGACATTCGTGAGCTGTGGATAGAAATTAGTCTGACCCTGGAACGAAATTCTCGTTACGGTGCCGTCCGGGTTCAGGAAGGTGCTGCCGCCGCCGTCGGTCTCAAGGGAGACGATGTTCGAAAGGCCGGCAACGGAGTTGGAGAGCGTGCCGTTGCTATTCCATTCGCGCACTGTCCCATCTTTCCTCAACGCAAAGAAGAACGCCGTGCTGTCGGCAATTTCCACGATATTGGAAATAGTGGGCGGCACATTGGAACCCGATACGCCCCACGTGGCCACGGTGCCATCGGAGCGCAACGCCTCGGCGGCATCGCCACTGAGAGAAACGGCTACGGCGTTGCTGAGACTCAGGGGCGGATTGGTCGCGCCATAAGCGCTGGCACCCCAGCCGACCACCGACATCGGGGCCACCAAAGCCACCGAACTGGTGATGGCGCCAAAACTATTGCTGGCCACGAGGCTGTAATTGCCCCCATTCGTCGCGCGCAGGCGGCTGAAGAACAGGTCGGCATTGGTCCCGTCCGGCAACGCCTGGCCGTTGAGCCGCCATTGAAGTTGCATCGGGCCGGAGCCGACGAGAGCCGTGCCCAAGATAAACGGGCTGGCAACGTAAGGGCGATTCGTTCCAGATGGGAAAGTCAAAAGTGCCGGCGCACCGTCCACAACCACCACCGGCGCGGGGACACTCACCGCGCTGCCGGACGAATTCGAAACAGTCAATTGATACGCACCCGCATCCGTCGTTTGGGCACGGGAAATCACGTAGGTCGAATTTGTCGCGTCCGGAATATTGGTTCCGTTGAGCGACCACGCGTAAGTCAGCGGTGTCGGGCTGGCGACGGTCGCGCTCAAGGTGAATTGACTGCCGGAAAACGCCGTGCCGCCCGCCGGTTCACGGAGCAGCACTGGCGAACCGTCGTCGGAAACGATCGCCAGCGCATAGAGCGGACCGGCGGCAACCGAAACAACGTTCGACAGGCCGGCGGGAACATTCGTGGGCCCCGAAGAACTCGAAGATCCCCAGGCGGTAACGAGTCCATTGGAACGCAATGCGAGCGCGTACGGCGGATTCTGCCCCAGAGTGTCAGTGGCAATCGCCATGATATTCGTCAGACTGGCCGGAACGTTGGTCGCCACTGCAAATGGACTGCTGCCCCAAACCGAAACGTGCCCGTCTGATTTCAATGCCAGGGCAAAATTTTGACCTGCCACCACCGAAACCGCGTTGGTGATTAGAATTGGCGGACTGGGATCCACGAATCCGGCCGGGCTGAGACTGCCCCACGCCGCCACCGAGCCATCCGCCCGGGACGCGAGGGCAAAGCCCACGCCGTCGGCCATCGACGTCACCTGGGTCAAGCCGGCCGGGATCGGTGTTTTGCCCTGGGAGATTCCCCATTCGACCAACGTGCCTTCCCTGCGAAGACCGAGCGTGTGGCTGGGACTTGCGGAGACGGACACAACGTTGCTGACGCTGGCGGGAATATTCGTCGCCAGGCTGGACCCACCCCAACTCACCACCGTCCCGTCACTGCGCACCGCGAGAGCGTAGCCGTCGCCCACGGAAATGGCGATGGCATTGGTCAGATTGGAAGGGACATTCGTCGCGGACGAGGAACCCCAGGCCGCCACGGTCCCATCGCCTTTCAAAGCGAGCGCGAACGAACTGCTCGCGGCAATGGCGACTACGTTGCTCAATCCTGGCGGCGGCACGGTCTGGCCCACACTACCGCTACCCCACGCCGCCACGGAGCCGTGCGTCAACATCGCGACCGAACTGGTCACCGATCCGTAGGCGTTAGTGATGATGACTTGATACGCGCCGAAGTCATTCATCGTTACCGCCATATTCGTATACAACGGCAAGGTTGCGCCAGGAAGGTTCGTGCCATTCAACTGCCATTGATAGCCGAACGGATCCGAGCCATAGGGCTGAACGTTGAAACTGATGGGCAATCCGAGTGGTGACGAACGGCATTTAGGTTGAACGGTGATAATCGGCGGCACAACGACGGTGATCACAGCGCCGGTGCTGGTAACTGAGCCGGCCAAATTCGTAATCACCACAGTGTAATTCCCCGCATTGAACGTCTGGGCGTTGGAAATAGTCACCGTACCAGTCATGGCTCCGCTGACAAACGCGCTGTCCGTCAGCGGCGTAGCACCCTGATACCATTGATAGGATAATGGATCGGTGCCGGTGGCCACCACCGTGAGACTGCTATTCGAACCGGCGACCCAGGTCTGGTTCGTCGGTTGCAAAACAATTGAGGGCGGCACGAGAACGGTCAGCGTGGCGGCCGTGCCGGTCCTGACTCCCGCGTCGTTCGACGCCACCAGCCGATAATGCCCGGCATTATTTGTCTGCAGGGCCGTGATATTCAGCGTGTCACTGGTGGAGCCGGTCACACGGCCTCCATCCGTCAACGGAGTTCCTTCGAAATACCATTGGTAACTGATCGGCAACGAACCGAGAGCGGTTGATGAAAACGTCACGTTGTCACCAACGACTTTCGTCTGGCTGGCGGGTGGAATCCCGAATGCGGGAGGCAAAGACAATACGGAAACGGTCACCACAGAACTGGTCACGGCTCCGGCGATGTTGGTTGCGACCGCCCAGTAATTACCCGAATCGTTCGTCCGCAAACTTTGAAACAACAGGAATGTGTTCGTCGACCCGGTGATGCGGTCGCTGTCCGTCATGGGCGTGCCATTGAAGAACCATTGATAGCTATCCGCGTCCGTCGCCGTGAAAGCCAGAATGACCGAGGCTCCTGAAACATTCGTGAGACCGCGAGGTTGCTGCGTGAACGCCGGCAACGGCACGACCTCGAGTTCAGCCGCGCTGGAAGCGGCGCCGGCGACATTGGTAACGAGGACGGTGTATAAGCCAGTGTTGCCTTTCTGGGCCGAAGCGATCTGGAGCGTCGGTGTTTGGCTGCCGCTGATGCTGCCGCCATCATTCAACGGCACGCTGTTGAACAGCCATTGATACGATAGCGGGGCGGCGCCAATCGCCGTGACAGTGAGTGTGACATTGGAGCCGGCAACAACCGTTTGCGGCTGCACATTCTGGGTCACCTGCGGCGGCTGGAGAATGCTCAAATTTGCCACCAAGCTGGTCACGGAGCCGAAATCATTGGTCGCGATGAATTGATAACCCGCGCCTTGGCCGTATTGCACGCCGGGCAACGCCAACCAGACATTGGTTTCACCCGGAATGATCGCGCTGTTGCGCAACCATTGATAGCGAACCGGCAACGCGCCAAGAACCGAGGCGTGAAAAATTACGGTTTGTCCGGGAATGACGGACGGGCGTGTGCCGGGTTGTTTCCAAATGCGCGGCGGCATCTTCATCCGCGGGTCGCGCAGCAGCACGGCGCTGTGATAGGCGCCGGCTTCGAGCAAAACTGGTTGGGCCGGCAAGGGAGGCGTGTCGGCCTCGCCGTGGCCGTCCTGTCCCCAACCGATGACGGCACCGTCTGCGCGCAACGCTTCTGAATGGAAGCCAGCCGCGGCAATGGCGACGATGTTCGTGACAGTGGGGGGGATCGTCGTCTGACCGGAATCATTATCGCCCCAGCCCACCACTGTGCCATCGGCGCGCAGTGCCAGGGCGTGATAGGCCCCGGCTGAGATTGCAATCACATTGGTCGCCATCGGCGGCACGTTAGTTTGTCCGTAAATATTATCTCCCCACGCCACCACGGTACGGTCCGCCCGGAGCGCCAGGGTATAAAAATCTCCGCACGAAACCGAGACGACGTTCGATGCGAAAGCCGGGATCGGCGCCTGTCCATACGTCACGTTCCCCCAGGGAACCAGTGTTCCATCCTCACGCAATCCCACACTGCTGGAGCCGCCGGACGTAATCGCCACGAGATTTGTGGCGTCCGGCGGCACGTTGGCTTCGCCGAAACCACTATGCCCCCAAACGACGAGCGCGCCGTCTTCGCGCAAGGCGACGCTGAAATAATTCCCGGCGGCTACGGCGGCCACATTTGTCGCGGCCGGCGGCACCGCGGTTTCACCATAAACATCCTGTCCCCAGGCGAGCACTTGTCCATCCTGGCGCAACGCGAGGGTGTGTTGCCAGGAGGTGTCAAACGACATCAGGTTGGTAGCGCCTGCCGGAGCGTTCGTGTCACCGTCACCATTTCCCCAGGCGAGGATGGGAGTCACCGACAACGTGACATTCGTGGTCTGCGCAGTTCCATACGCGTTGGTCACAATGAGGCGATATTGCCCGGCGTTGGTCGGTTGCGCCGCGGCGATCGAAAGCGTTGCGGTCGCGGTGCCCGTGACTCCGTTTCCGTCCGTCAAATTCACGCCGTCTTTCTGCCACTGAAAATAAAGTGTTGGAGTACCGGAAGCCGCGGCTGAGAAACTGGCGGGATTGCCCCACGTCACGGCTTGATCCGCGGGCTGCGTGGTAATGGCCGGTCGAAAAACGACCGTGAGCAGCGCATTGGAACTCGTCGCGGTGCCATGAAAATTGCTCGCTACGACGTGGTAATTTCCATTATCAGCGGCGGTGACGTTGCTCACCGTTAAAGTCGTGCTCGTCGCCCCGGCAATGTGCGCACCATTTGTCAGGTTGGTGCCATTGACCGACCAGCGAAACGTCGGCGCGGGCGAGCCAGTGGCAGTCACTGAGAAAACAGCGTTCGAACCCGCAACAACATTGGTGCTCTTCGGTTGAGTCGTGATGCTGGGGACGGAAGCCTTCAAGATCGAGTTTGGAAGAAAGGCCGCCAGAAATAATCCGAGGAGCGTGACGAGAGCCGGCCGATTTGGAATCAGGTTTTTCACTGGGATTGGCCTCCATAAAACCAATGTGGCAGAAACACCACAACGATAAATTGGCGGTCCCGTTTTTTTAACAAAATTTCCCGAAACGAACAATGGAAATACCGTTCCGCAGCGTCCGTAGTTCACGGGACGAGTGAATGAGCAAGGGAACCTCAGTCTCCATTCCCCGGAGATAAATTGGCGTTCCGCCAAGAATGAACATCCGATTCGCTTCACGCATTTCGATGCCGATCACTTTTCACCTCCAATCGTTGCTCACAAACGCACCACGAAGATCGTCCAACAAAATTACCTGAACGGGTAATAGACGGACACTAGACCGTCTGATAGAAGTAGAAACGTCAATACCCATCCTACCGAGATCTCCGGGTTAAGAGGGTATTCGTCGAACCACTCGACGACACGGCAGTTCAAAACACAACCAACAAATGGAAAGACTAACAATCATGCATCTATCAAGTAAGCGAAGTTTGTTAGCAGTCGGCGTCTGTGCAGCACTCAGCGCCGCATCGGTGTCTCAAGCAGCTCAAAAAGGCACCGCGGGTCAATGTGCAAATGCAAACAAAGTCAATGCTACCTGGACTTACAACTGGGGATCCAGCGCACCTAGTAACCTGCCCGCAGGGGTGCAATTCTATCCGATGTGGTGGAGCTACTACGGAGCCAGCCAGGCGCAAGATACCGCAGCACTCACCGCCATCAAGAATGCGGGTTATCCCGTTCTACTGATGTACAACGAACCGGATCACACGGACCAGGCCAACCTGACGACGGCCTATGCGCTCCAGGGTTATACTCATGCGAGCGTTGCGGCGCGCCAGATTGGATTCAGCAATCTGATTTCCCCGGCGTGCGCGGACGATAACTCCACCTGGATGCAGCAGTTCATGGCGGCGGTAAAATCACAGAATCTGCTGTGCCACGCCGTTGCCATCCATTGCTATCTCAGCACCGCCAGCTCGTTCCTGAGTTACGTGGACGGCATCCACAATCGCTACGGCTACAATGTCTATATCACGGAATTCGCGCCTACAGATTGGAAGAGTCCGACCAGCATCACCGTGGCCAACTGCCAGACATTTATGTCCAGCGCAGTCCCGGGATTGAAGAGCCGCGGCTATGTGCTGGACTACTCCTGGTATTGCGGAACGCTTCCAGGAACCGGTGTGCTCCAGACCGCAGCCTTGTTTGACTCCAGTGGCAACCTGACCACTCTAGGCAGCCAATACAAGACTTACTAAGTAGTAAGCTTCATTCGAGTAACATAATGTAAGTGCCATCCGCAACCTCGTTGCGGATGGCTTCCATCTATATCTAAATAGTTGGGATTAGCTTAGAGTTTTTCTTGCATAAACCGTCACCACCGTAATGATTCAAAAATCAGAAACCGAAATTCAGCGCCCGCAGGCACGGCTGATAGTCATTACGATTTGTGCGACCCTCGCAGTTCTGGTCTGGGCCGCCTTCGGACAGGCGGTTCATTATGGTTTTGTCAACTTTGACGATGACGTCTACGTCTATAAAAACGGGCAGGTTACGGGGGGTGTAACCAAAGCCAGCGCTCAATGGGCTTTCACCCATGTTCACTCTTCCAACTGGCATCCCATCACATGGTTGAGCCACATGCTTGATTGCCAATTCTACGGCTTGAATGCCGGCGGCCATCATTTTACCAATATCCTGATCCACGCGATCACGTGCGTGCTCCTTTTTCTCCTCCTGCGCGCGATGACCAGATTTCTTTGGCGGAGCGCATTCGTGGCCGCGGTTTTTGCGATTCATCCGTTGCGCGTCGAATCCGTTGCCTGGATTGCCGAGCGCAAGGATGTTTTGAGCGGGCTTTTTTTCGTGATCACGATTGCGGCGTATGTGTGGTACGCGCGACGCACGTGGTCGCTGGGACGTTATCTCGTGGTAGTGTTATTGTTTTCGCTCGCACTCATGTCGAAACCAATGGTAGTCACGCTTCCGTTTATTTTGTTTTTGCTGGATTACTGGCCATTGAACCGGTTCATAGCCTCTGAAAATCGTTCAATCCCCTGGCGTTGCATTTGCGACAAAATTCCATTGCTGGCGCTTTCCGCCGCGATGTGTGCGGCTACCATTCTTGCGCAACACGAAGCTGTTTCACCGCTGCCGCTATCATTGCGGCTGTCCAACGCGGCTGTGTCCTCGATGGTTTATTTGAGGCAACTGTTTTTTCCCGCGGACCTGGTTGTGCTCTATCCATTTCCCGAACACGGTTTGCCTCAGGCAGAAATTATTTTGGTTGGTTGCCTTTTGCTCGCAATTTCTGTGGCGGTGTTTTTAGCTCGCGGCAAATATCCCTGGGCTTTATTCGGTTGGCTTTGGTATTTGGGAATGCTCGTCCCGGTGATTGGCATCCTGCAAGTGGGCGCGCAGGCACACGCAGATCGATACACATATCTCCCCCAAATTGGGATTTGCATTGCGTTGACCTGGAGCGTTGCGGAATTGGCGGCGCGATGGCGTCCGTCTCAAATGGCGCTGAGCGCTGTATCGATGGCCGTCGTCATTGCGCTGGTTGTTGGCGCTCGCAAACAAACTGCGTATTGGCAAAACAGCCGCACTTTGTGGGCGCGCACGGTGGCGCTTACTTCCGACAACGTGGTCGCGCAAAACAATCTCGGCAATGCGCTGTTGGACGAGGGCCTATTGGATGAAGCCATCACTCACCTCAAAGAAGCGCGTCGCATCAAGCCAGACGACGCGAAAACCGCATTCAACCTCGGCAACGCGCTCATCCAAAAAGGCGAGTTGACCGAAGGGATGGCAAATTTGTCAGAAGCATTGCAATTGCGACCCGACTACGCGGAGGCACACATCAACCTCGGCAGCGCGTTTCTAAAGACGGGCAGGGTCAACGACGCGGCGGATCATTTTGAGAGAGCGTTGCAATTGGAACCCGGCCAGCCTTCAGCCTGGAACGATCTCGGTTACGCGCGGCTGCAGCAAGGAGCTGTGGAAAAAGCGATGGCGTGTTTCCAGCATGCGCTGCAAGTCGATCCCACGCAGGCTGTCACCCTCGACAATCTCGCCAATGCATTGATGCAGCAGGGAAAGGTGGACGCAGCCATTGGCTATTATCAACGAGCGCTTCAACTGAAACCCGAATTTGCCGAAGCTGAATACAATCTCGGCACCGCGCTTGTTCAGAAAAATAATCTAAACGACGCCATCGTTCATTTTCAAAGAGCATTGGGTTTCAAACCGGATTACGCGAATGCTGCGTACAACATCGGCATCGCGCTTTTTCATCAGGATAAAGCGGATGAAGCCGTGACATTTTTCCAAAAGGCCATCCAAATCAATCCCGATTACGCTGAAGCGCATTACAATCTGGGCAACGCTTTGATTCGGCAGGGGAAAATTGACGACGGAATTGCGCAGTTCCGGAAGGCGCTTCAAATCCAGCCGGGGCAGGTCGTGACACGAAACAATCTCGGCTATGTCCTCCTTCAAAGCGGCAAAGTGGACGAAGCCATCGGCGAATTTAAACAAGTCCTGCAGGCGCAGCCTGACAATGTGAATGCTCACTTCAATCTCGGCAGTGCGCTGCTGCAAAAAGGAAATGTGGACGGCGCGATGGAGCATTTGCAGCAGGCATTGCAGCGCGAACCTGATTTGGCGGAAGCGCATTACAGCCTGGGAACGGCGCTGTTGCAAAAGGGACGCGAGACGGAAGCGCTGGCGCAATTTCAGCAAGCCATCCAGCTCAAACCGGATTATTCCGAGGCGCTCAACGATCTCGCTTGGGAACTGGCCACCGCTCCCCTGCCCTCCACTCGCGATGGAAATAAAGCCGTCGAAATTGCGCAGCGCGCCGACCGTCTCACTGGCAGCAAGGATCTCGATATTCTCGACACGTTCGCCGCTGCCTATGCCGAAGCGCATCGGTTTCAGGAAGCGGTCCAAACCGCGCAACAGGCGATCGCGTTTGCGCATTCTTCCGGACAGGAGAATCGCGTGGCGCAACTCAGCAGCGAGTTGGCGCTCTACGAAGCTGGTCAACCGTTTCATCGCGACGGTAAGAAATAACCGCGAATCATTTGGCCATGACCGTCGGAGAGTTTGTGCTCGCGCCGGGCGCCGGCGAAGGAGTGTAAAAGCTCAACAGCTCGATTTCAAAAATCAACGTGCTGTTCGGCCCGAGGTGTGACGTTGGATATTCACCGTAGGCGAGGCTCGGCGGCAAAAACACTTCCCATTTGTCGCCGGCTTTCATCATTTTCAGCGCCGCTGTCCAACCCGGCAGCACGTCAGTGACGCCAAAAGTCGCGGGGAAACCTCGTTTGATGGAACTGTCGAACACCGAGCCGTCGATCAATGAGCCGACGTAGTGCACTTCCACGGTGTCTCCATCTTTGGGCGAAGGACCAGGCGGGCCGGATTGGAGGATTTTATATTGGAGCTCGGCCTTGATGCCGTCGCGGCCGGTGACTTCCTTGATGCGCACGCCTTCTTGCTTCGCATTCGCTTCCAAAAATGCCTGACCGGCCTTCAGGTTTTCCGTGCTCGCAATTTTCTGCAATTGCTCGGCTTTGGCAGCCATGCTCTTGGAGAGAATGTCCATCGCCGCTTTCTTTTGGTCCTCCGATAGTTTCGGGTCACCGGCCAACGCGTCCTTCATACCTGCGGCGAATGCCTTCAGGTCGATATCCACATCCATTTGCTTGAAGGTGTTGACGATGTCCAAACCCAGCGCGTAATTAAATTTTTGATTCGCGACGGTCAGGTCGGGTTTATCGTCGGCGATCACGCTGGTGACGCTCAATCCAATCGCGAAGAAAAATGTGAGAGATGATTTCATGTTGCCAAACCGGTTATTGAATTGCAGGAACAGCCTTTTCGTCTGTGGGAGCGAAACTCACCAGTTCCAATTCGTAAATGAGGGTGGTGTGAATCCCGATTTCCTGCGGGCCATAATCCGCATAAGCGAGAGTGGGCGGGACGAATAGCTGCCACTTGTCGCCCGGTTTCATCATTTCCAACGCTGCGTCCCAGCCAGGAATGACGTCGCTCATTTTGAAAACCGCCACGTCGCCGTGCTTTACCGACGGATCAAAAATGTCGAAGACCGTGCCGTCAATCAACGTGCCGCGATAGCGCACCGTGACGGTGTCCGTTTTTTTCGGAGATGCGCCGCCCGCGAGACCAGATTTAAGAATTTTATACTGCAACTCCGCTTTGGCTCCGTCAGGCGCGACCACTTCCTGAATCTTCACGCCTTCTTTTTTTGCATTGGCTTCCAGGAACGCCCGGCCCTCCTTCAAATGCACCTGGCCCGCGGCTTCTTTTTTGGCGACGGCGCGCGCGAGGTTGTCGTCCTGCATTTCCTTCATCACAGCCTTGACCTGTTCCGGCGTGAAGGCCGGTTTGCCCGCCTGCGCATCCGCCATGCCGGTGCCGATCGTTTTCATGTCGATGTGGAAATCATCCACGTTCAGGGCGCGCACGACATCCATTCCCAGAGCGTAGCTGATGCGTTGCTGCTGGTTTGAGAAATCAATGCCGTCCTGCGCGGGTAGAGAACCAGCAAAAAATCCCGATGCGATAAAAACTGCGACGAACGTTTTCATGAAATGAATTTTCCCGGATGATTCCTTTACGCTTACCGTTCAAACGGCATCACATTGCTGCGTTTTAATTTGTCGAATTTGTCGCCGAGCTGGGTGCGGAGGGCGGTTTCCGTTTGTTGCGCGTAATTTGCGAGGGCTTTGTCGACGGCCGACCAATCGATCGCCTGCCCCTGGGTCTGAAGCTGCTGCGCGCGGTCACGGTAACCGCTGACTTCGGTTTGATAATCCTGGAGCATCGCGTAGAGATTGTTGACGTCGTCGGTGGTAAACCCGACGGCGGGCCCGAGGCGTCTCAAGGTCTGATATTGCTCACTTTGATTCCGCTGAAACACGGCAAAGCCGTTCGTGCCGAGAACTTTTTGATAATCCTGATCACGCTGAGCGTCGAGCGCGGTCATTTGCTTTTGGTAATCCTCGGCCGTCACCTCGCCTTTTTGCAATTGGATATCCAACTGGTTGCGCTGCGTGTTCCATTGTTGCTGCGCGGTGGCCATTCCTGAAACCTGTGAGTCGTCGGCATTGAGGCCGTCCAGATTCCGCGTTAACCCGCTCATGCCGGTGTCGCCGCCGTTTTGCATTTGCGCGTAACGATCATCGCCCAGGAATTTGAGGAGGTCCTGATTATATCGAGCATACAAAGCGCTGCTTTGCGAGGCGGCGTCCTCATCGGTCAATGTTCCCTGCAGACGCGCCTTGTCGAGTTCGAGTTGTTTGCGCGCCAGATTTTTTCGCAGTTCATATAACTTGCTGCTTTCACCATCGGACAATTGCACGCCGGAGCGGCCCAAATCCGCCAATTCCCGCGCCTGATCCCAATGGCGAAATCCCTCGTCTCCCAGCGCCGCGCGCATTTGCTTCTCTCTCTCCTCGTCATGCTGCAGATCAAATCCCGACAGAGCGGCCTGGTCTATTTCGCCGCGGTCGAATTTTTTTTGATTCTCCAAAGCCAACGCGTGCCAGCGATCCTCGAAAGTCGCCGCGGCGACATCCGCGATGACCTTTTCTGAAATGTGCGCGTCGCGCAACGCTTCCACCCAGCTGGTGGTTGAGGGTTGGGAGATTTTCGCGGGTTGTTCCGGCGTGGAAGCCATTGCCGGCGTCACCGTTGCTGCAGCCGGCGCCATTGAATCTGGAGACGTCTTGTGGGAATTACGCAGGCTGACGAAAAAACCGAGCGCTGCAAGATTCAAAGTGACGGAGACTCCTAGCAGGATTTTGGAATTCATACGCCATTCGGATTGCCATTAAAACCCTTGAGTGGGCCCAACCATACCATTCCGCAGACGGCACTACCCTATCCTAACCGAGGGAACGCGGTCATCTTAATCTATATTCCCCAGCCGCCAAGTTACCCGTTCGGGTAAACTTCAACTTACCGCACAACGTTGGACGTGATTGCCGCCGCAGGTCTCAGAAGTTCCGCCCGCTGATGCGCGGGCGGGGAATTTGGGTTTTCGATTGATCCCATGGCCCGATACGCTCACTGCGTTCGCCGCGCTGCGCGCGAGATGGGTGAGTTGAAACGACTGGGTACCCAGGGTAGGCCTCGCCGACTCGGCCAACCCTGGGCTGAGTGCTTCGACACCGTTGGTGTCGTCCGTGTGGCGCGCTGGGCGCGGAGAGGGAGACGGAGCCAAATTTGCCGTCAAATCACCCTCGCTTTCTGTCGCACCCGACCTGAGTGCTTCGACACCGTTGGTGTCGTCCGTGTGGCGCGCTGGGCGCGGAGAGGGGGACGGAGCCGAATTTGCCGTCAAATCACCCTCGCTTTCTGTCGCACCCGACCTCGGGCTCTCACTTGAATATGTCAAAGAACAAAAATAATTTTATTAGGCACGATCAGGCACGATTAGGCACGATTGGGCACGACGCCCTGGATTTCCGTGAAGCGTGAACTGGTTTCGGGGGGGCCGACCGCGAGTCGATCCGGAAGGCGGTGAAATGGGTTCGTTTTGGCGAGGCCAGTGGCCGGAGATTGTTTTAAACCGTTGAATGACAATAACCGGCAGAAAAATCGAAATGGGTTCGTTTGGTAAATTTGTATTTTGCCGGGAACCCGGACCGATGTTTGAATCCGCTGAGAAATTTGTTTTGCCGTTGCCGTCTTCATGTTCCCTTTCTGCCCTCCTTCTGAAGCTTTTTATAACATAGGTGTCAAGAGTGACTGAGGCGAAACGCAGGGCTCACGCGTTTAAATATAGCGCAGCCGTCCCGGCTGCGAGTTTCGGCGGCGTCTCGCCGCCGGCTGATTGCCACGCAATTATAGTGATTGCCAAAACGGATTTCCGGATAGAAGGCCGAAGCTTCGCCCCCAGAACCCTAAGCCCCGCCTCTCCCCTGACCCTCTCCCCCCGCTGCGCGGCGGAGAGGGAGACGGATGGCTGTGGATGGTCCGAACGCTTCACAAGATGTCGGGGATCTCGACTGAGCCGTTCTTTTCGGAAATCCATTTTGGCAATCGCTCCAGACGATAATGATCCGGCACTGGATCCGCCTTCGCCAAGGCTACGACGGGACAGGCGGTGCCGCTACTCGCAGGCGAGGAGGCATGCGCTACCAGAGAAATTAAATGCGTGTGCCTTAAGGCACGCATAGACGGAAGGTACGCCCTACCCGTTTTGAAATTACTGCAAAACGAATTTGGCGGATAGTTTGGCGTCGGAATTTCCGCCGGCCCAAATGGTGAATTCGCCGGGCTCCAGCTTCCATTGCTGGCTCGCCCCCCAGACTTCAAGGTCGCTGCGTTTGAGGTGCAGGGTGACCGTGTTGGCCTCGCCCGCTTTCAAGTGAACGCGCGAAAACGCTTTCAACGCCTTGACCGGCGTGGCCACACTGGCGGTGGTTTCGCGCGCGTAGACCTGGGCGACTTCATCCCCATCGCGATTTCCCGTATTCGTCACATCGAACGAAACGGAAATATCGCCTTCGCTGCCGGAAGTGGGAGTGGTGACGTGCAGGTTTCCGTATTTGAACGCCGTGTAGCTCAGGCCAAATCCAAAAACAAATTGCGGCGTGTCATTGCCTTGAACGTAGTTATTGTTCTTGGACGGAAAGTGATTGTAGTAGACCGGCAGTTGGCCGACGTTTTTCGGGAACGAAATGTCGAGACGTCCGGCTGGATTGTTGTCACCGAAAAGCGTTTCGGCGATGGCGCGCCCACCGAACTCGCCGGGATACCACGCTTCGAGAATGGCGGGAACGTGTTCCGCCGCCCAGGGAATGGTCAGCGGCCGGCCGTTCTGCAACACGAGCACCACCGGTTTGCCAACTTTTACCACCGCTTCGAGCAACGCTTCCTGATTATCAGGCAGATTCAAATCGGAGCGATCATGGCTTTCACCAGATATTTTTTGATTCTCGCCCAGGCCGAGGATGACGACATCGGCCTTTTCCGACAGCGCCACCGCAGCCTGGATATCTTCGCCGTCGGCAAAAGAGATCTTCGTCTCTGGTGAAACGATTTTTTTGATCTGTTCGAGCATTCCGAATTCCGGCCCTTCCGTGGCGGCTTCGGTATAATCGCCGATTCGTGTGATGTTGGCGTTGGTGCCGATGATGGCGATGGCTGGCAAATCCTTCTTCAGCGGCAACAGATGGCTGTCGTTTTTCAGCAAGCACATGGACTGCCGCGCCACCTCGAGCGACAGATCGAGATGAGCGGGCGCGCGGCGCGCTTTTCCATCAAGAGCTTCGTCGACGAACGGATGGTCGAAGAGTCCGAGCAGGAATTTTACGCGCAAAATTCGCGAAACGGCGGCATCAACCGTCGCCTGCGATACCTGGCCGTTTTTCACGCCGTCAATGATGGCGTTCTGAAAGACGTCGTGGTCGAAATCGTAAAATTGCATGTCCACGCCCGAATTGACGGCGTCCCGGCACGCATCCGCCGGAGTCGCGGCGGTATGATGATCCTTGTAGAGCCGGCCGATGGCGCCGAGATCCGAAAGCGTGAAGCCTTGAAAGCCCCACTCGTCACGCAGGACTTTTTGCAACAGCCACGGATTGCCGGTGCACGGCACTCCGTCGATGTCATGATAAGCGACCATGACGCTCAGCGCGTGGCCTTCGCGAATGGCGGGCTCAAACGTTTTGAGGAACACGCTGCGCACTTCGCGTTCGCCGGCGTGGACGGGGGCGGTGTTGATGCCGCTCTCGGGCGAGCCGTGCCCGGCAAAATGTTTCGGCTCGGCGATGCACGTGTGATCGGTGGCGAGCGATTCGCCCTGCATGCCGAGGACGTAATTCAGCCCCAACTGTCCCGACAAAAACGGGTCCTCGCCAAAATCCTCCTCCACCCGCCCCCAACGCGGGTCGCGCGCCACATCGAGCACGGGCGCCAGGATCATCGCCACGCCGTGCGCGCGGGCTTCGGCGGCAATGGCCGCGCCGGTTTGTTTCGCCAGTTCAAGGTTCCAGGTTGAGGCGAGGTTCACGCTTTGAGGAAAAACGGTTTGGTTGTAGCCCATGTAACCGTGCAGACCTTCTTCGATGAAAAGCGCTGGAATGCCCAGGCGGTTGTTTTTGATCACCCAATCCTGGATTTTATTGTAGAGCTGCGGGCTCGGATAAATATCGTGAATTGAGCCGACGCCGAGATTGCCAATATTTCTCTCGACGCGCGCGGGATCAAATACCGCGTCGGGTTTGGCGTGGGTGTGATTGTCGATCGTTTGCGTTCTCTTATCGATCAGGCTCTCACTGCCATTATACATGTCGAGTTGGCGGACTTTTTCCTCCAGCGTCATGCGGCCAACCAGATCGGCGATGCGTTGGTCCACGGGCAAAGCCGGGTTCTTGTAGGCAGGCGGATTTTCCTGCGCGTAGATTGCAGCCACCGAAGACATGGTGACCAGTGCAGCCAATAGGAAGCGTTTCATAAAGACGTTGAGACCGATTAGAGTGTTTTTAACCATAAACTCCGTGATAGCCAGCCCAAAGCTTCGCCCCCAGAACCCTGAAGCACCACCTCTCCCCGGCCCAATGACTCGCTCGCTCCCGCTCGCTCGGCCCTCGGCGGGCCTCCGCCTTCGGCGGATTCCTTTCGTTGCTTCCCAAGCAACTCAAGTCCCCCACTTCGTGGCGGAGAGGGAGATGAATTGGCGCTCGGAGTTGAACGAGATTTAGCCGTGTCTGCCCATGTCGCGAGATTTTTAAAAAAGGAATTTGCTGACCTAAAGTGCTTGAGGATTTACAGACATCGCCGAGGGCGGGAACGTCGAGGGATCGGCGCCCAACTTCAAATTCGGCGTATTGCTCATTTGCAATTCAATCTTTCCGCCGTTGACCAGATCGCTGTGCTTGAACCAGACGCGATCGAGCGATTTGCCATCGAGCCGGATGCTTTGAACGTATTTGTTGTCCTTCGAATTATTTTTGCAAACGATGGAAAATGTTTTGCCGTTGTGCAACCGGATGGTGACACGGTCGAAGACCGGGCTGCACACATCGTAAATCGGCACGCCCGGTGTCACGGGATAAAATCCCATCATGGAGAAGACGACGAAGGAAGACATGCCGCCGCCGTCCTCATCCCCGGGCATCCCGAGCGTGGTGTCCGTGAACCACGTGTCCAGCAGCATGCGAACGCGTTTCTGCGTTTTCCACGGCGCGCCGAGATAATTGTAGATAAAAGGAATGTGGAAGCTGGGCTCATTGCCCATCGAGAATTGCCCCACGAGCCCGCTGGCATCAGGGAATTTGTACCAGAAATCATATTTGCTGCGGCCAATGGATTCGCGGAAGAGTTGATCGAGCTTCGCTTCGGCCTGGTCGCGGCCGCCCATCAATTCAACCAATCCCTGCAAGTCATGTTGGACATCCCAATCGTAAGTGAAGGCGTTGTTTTCAGTCGTGTAATCGCGGCCGCCCTGCCCGCCTGACCAACCGGATTCAAAAGGTTCAATCCAATTGCCGTTGGCATCCTTCGGCCATACGCAGCCTTTGTCCGTGCGAAAAACATTTTTGTAATCGGCGGCGCGTTTCAGGAACAGTTGGTAATCCTCCTCTTTGCCCAACCTCCTGGCCAGTTGAGCGGTGCACCAGTCATCATAACTTTGCGCTTCCGTGACGGAGATTGCCTGGCGGCGTTCTCCCGGGTTGACGTGCGAGTCGGTTTCCGTTTCGCCGGGATGCAGCGCGGGAAGGTAACCGTGTTCATCGAGAAAATCATCGAGCGCGCTCTTCGGGCCTCTGCGCCACGGCAACCAGGTGCCTTCCAGCGAATTTTTCCGGATGCCTTCATAGGCGGTGGCGACATCGAAATTCGTGATGCCTTTATTCCACGCATCCGCCGTCCACGGAGCAATGGGATTGCCGGTCATGCATTCGTGGTTGCCCCAGAGCACGGCAAATTCCGGCATCCAACCCGACTGCTGATACATGCGGACGTAGGACTGAAGTTTGTCTGCTTCCATTTCGGGGTTGAGAATGGTTTGCAGCGGTTCCAGCGCGCGATAAGTATCCCACAGCCAATTGTCGACGTAGAACGGGCGCGCGTCCTGGTGCACTTGACGATCAAACGCGCTGTAGTACTGGCCGTCTTCGGAAATGTTGACCATTCGTTCGTAACATCGGTAAAGCGAGGTGTAAAAAACGCGCTTCTGTTCCGGCGTGCCGCCTTCGACGCGAATTTGCCCGAGCACGTCATTCCAGCGGTCTTTCGCGGCCTTTTTGACGCGATCGAAGTTCCAGTTCGGGATCTCCTGCTGGAGATTTTTCTTCGCCTGCTCGATGCTGACGAACGAAATGCCGTAGCGGAATTCCAGGACGTTTTGAGTGGCGTCCGCGGTGATGGTCAATTGGCTCCCGCGATTGGCGTCCCGGGTTTCAATTTTTACCGGAGCGCTGAATTCGCCGTAGACATAAGCGTGCATGACACCGGGTGTCACTTTGCTTTCGCTCACGATGTTTTCCACGCCGGAAATGCTGTTCTCCTTGTCACTCGCCAGATTTCCGCCCCGGCGGTTGCCGAGCATGACCACCGGGTGGCCGGAGGGGAACGTGAAACGAAAATAGCCGCAACGCGCGGTCGGGGAGAATTCCGTCTGAATCAGCGAACCGTCGAATCTCGCGGAATAATAATAGGGCGTTTCCTGTTCCTGATCGTAAGCGGCCGGCGACGCCGTGCCGGGCATCAGCGAAAACAATTCGCCGAGGCGATGTGAAATGATCGTCAGCGGAAACGAACGAATCTGGTCGTCCAATTGGTCTTTGCGCACGGGATAGACGCGCACCATGCTGTTGGGGAGAGAGACGGTCGGACGGGTTGGTTCCAGGAGGAAACCCTGGCCGCCCATGGAAGGATCGACATACTCGACCTGCGCGCCCGCCATTCCCACCCAGCCAAGAATCAAAGTTAAAGCACAAACTCGTTTCAGCATATTTTTGGTAGATTGATGCAGGTTAGACGGAAGCATTTACATTCAATTGGCGGCCTGCCTTGTAGCCGTAAATCCCATAGAAAGCCACATAGGAATAGGCAATCAAGGGCACGATAAAAGCGACCTGCATGTTCACGACGTCGGCCACTTTTCCGAGTATCGGCGGCAGAATCGCTCCGCCCAGAATCGCCATGACGAGCAGCGACGACACCTGGCTTTTGTAGACGCCGGTCCCTTCCAGCGCGAGCGAGAACGTGTTCGACCACCCGATCGAAGTGAACAATCCCACGGCCACCACACACCACATGGCGATGGGGCCACCGATGAGAATGGCGGCCAGCAGAAGCGCCACCACGGTGCCCGAGAAAATCGCCAGCGTGCGGCCAGCCATTCCTTTGCCGAATTGAAACAACAGCCAGCACAGGCCGACGAACGGCAGATAATAACGAAACACGACCCAATTCTTCACAAACTCATCCTTCCAGAGCGTCAGGATGGAACCGCCCGTGCCGTTTTGGATCGCGTCCAAGGGCGCGCTTTTGGCGAGCCACAAAAATAAATAGGCCACCAAAGGAATCACGAGCAACAGGATTTGTTTCCGGGCCTTTTTCATTTCGCTCAATTGCACTGCGCCCATGAACCGGCCGATCATCAAGCCGCCCCAATAAATCGCCACGTATTTGCTGGCCTCCAATTCCGTCATGCCGGCGACGGACGGTTGTTTCAGAAAATTGATGATGGCGCTGCCCACGGAAACTTCACCGCCCACATACATGAAGATGCCGATCACGCCGAGGACGACGTGGGGATATTTCAAGGCGCCGGCGCCTGGTTCTATTTTGCCTTCCCCGACATGGGGCAAATGAATGAAGAAAAAGATCGCGGCGAGGACCATGAAGATGATGCAGAAGGCGAGGTAAGGCACTTTCACCGATTCCGCGCCGTGCGCGCCGGTCTTGGCGAAGTAGCTGAAAATGAGATAACCGCCGATGAGCGGGCCGACGGTGGTGCCGATGGAGTTGAAACCTTGGGCCAGGTTCAAGCGGCTGGAGGCGGTTTTTTCGGGGCCAAGAATCGTGATGTAAGGATTGGCGGCGATTTGCAGCATGGCGAAGCCGACACCGACGATGAATAGCGCGCTCAGGAACATCGGGTAGGACGTTAAATTGGCCGCGGGCCAAAACAACGCGCTGCCGAACGCCGAAATCAGCAACCCGATGACCACGCCGTTCTTGTAGCCGATTTTCGCGATGGGATCGCCCATGGTGGCGGAGATGATGAAATAGGCCACCGACCCGACGAAGTAAGCGCCAAAGAAGGCGAATTGCACGAGCATCGCTTGAAAATAACTCAGCGTGAAAGCGTCTTTGAAGCGCGGGATGAGAATGTCATTGAACACGGTCATGAATCCCCACATGAAAAACAGGGTGGTCATGATCGCGAAGGGGCCGCGATAGGATTGATCGGTGTTTGCCGGTGAAGCGGTGGACTGAGGCGTGCTTGCGGACGTCATTGTGGCCATAGAATTTTCGTCGTCTGAATTAACACAAATTTATGCGGGCATCATTATTCCCACCATCCCCGGAATCGGGGGGTAGCCTAAAACGAACAGATGACGTATGGGCGCGTCCGTTGCCAATCGGATGTTGGCCATGCGGAAGATTTTTGCCGGGACCGGCCGACTAATTCGGGATGGTGGCATGAGTCACCAGCCATTGATGATCCTGGCTGCTGGTGTTGCCACCCGCGGGCAAGAGATAGGTGTCCACCCATTTGTGCAATTGAGCATGGCCATCGGCGAAGGTGAACGACGTGGAATTGCCGTGATTCACCGCGGGCCGGTCGTTGATGGAATTGGGGAACAGGTTGAAATAACCATCATTGATGCTTTTGGGATTCTCGTCCAAAAACATGAAGGCGTCGGCGGGGCCGATGCCGCGAGTAATGTCGGTGTATTTAAAAAAGGCCCGATAACTGCCGTCGATCTGAGTGTTGAACTGGTAAAAGCGGCGGTTGGTGCCCATGTAACAATTCATCGAGCAGGACCGGATATGCGGTTGCTGGCTGGTTGGTTCGATATATCGATCGGCCGGGCAATGATAAACGCCCACGGATTTGGAATAGTTGCCGATCGAGCCGATCACGTTGTTTCCCGTTATCTGATCGAGTTCACCCGCCACACCGAGGAAATAGTTATTCGTGCAACCCGACGCATCGTTCACCGTTCCCGCGACCCAGTCGGGTTCGTTGGGCGTCTCGCCGATAATGCCCGAGCCGTTTTGAGTTTTGCCCTGGTTTTGCGGGATGTAATCCTGGTTGTCGCCTGAATAAAGAATGCTCGCGACCTGCAATTGCCGCATGTTGCTGAGGCAGGAAATTCCCTGGGCGCGCACCTTGGCCTTGGCCAGAGCCGGCAGAAGCATCGCCGCCAAGATCGCGATGATGGCAATCACCACCAACAGTTCAATCAAGGTAAAGCCAGCCCCTGGGAAACCTGAGGAGGCGCGCGGACTGCCGAGGTTCTCCGATGCCCGTCTATTTATTCTCAATCGCATATTTCACGTCCGCCAGCAGCCGGCACGCGCCGGCTGCTGGGTGGATGCTTCTCAATCGTTACTGGACTTGAACACGATAATAACGCGCGCCGGCAATCGGATCGCTCACCGTGTGCACGGAGCCGTCTCCGGAAATCGGACTGCCCAAAGACGTCCAATTCGGATTCGTCAGGTCCGTGTTGTACTGCAGTTGATAGGTGTAGCCGTTTTGCGTCGGGATCGAGATTTGCAGGTTCCCGGTGACAATGGCCACTTTCAGTGTCGGCGACGGAGTGACCGCCACCAGCATGAAGAAGTTCACATTGGCTTCGTCATGGCCGGTGATGGAGGTGCCTTGCAATTGCAACGTCGTTTGCGAGCCATCCAGCGTGACTTTCACCGGCTTGCCGTTTCCATCCACGAGCGGAGCCCACTCCCAGGTTGACCAACCCTTCGCCGGAATCGCAAACGAACCGAGCGTGGTGGTCGACTGGCTCGCGGTGCCCTGGCCACCGGTGACGAGGGCCAACGTGTCTTCCGTCGCATTATTCCCTTCGGCAAACCGTCCGATGACATTATAGGTGCCCGCGGGATAATGGCGCGTGTAATTGGCCCAGGAATTGTGGCCGAAGAAACCGATGTTGTAATCGGTCGCGCTCACGGCCGTGAACTGGCTGCGCGCCTGATCGCCGGAAGGCGTGGTTGCAGGCGCGTAGTTCGGCGCCGCGTTCGCGCGGAAGTTGAAGGGATTCGCATTCAAATCCGCCTGCATGTTGTCGATTCCGGCCACGGAACCGAGACCGTTATACGAACCGACCTGTGGATTGTCGAAGAAACTGCCGCCGCCGTAATCATAGTCCTCCGCCTCCCATTGGTAGTTCGTCGAGGTGAACGTCGCGAAGCTGTTTGTGAGGCGCGCCGTTCCATTGGCATCGGTGGCCGTGACAATCGCGGTGTAAAACGCGTTTGCTTTGACGGGGTAGCTTACCGTGCGGAGGTTGGCCGTGCCGTTGAAGGTGAGGCCGGAGACGGTGGCGCCGTTCAGGCTCAATTGAATATTACCAGTCGGCATTCCGGGCTGCGAGTGAACCACAAAGGTCAACGTGTTGGACGGCTGGAATATGCTCGAGCCATCCGGAGTGAAGGTATCCACAAACGGCTGGAGCACGGTGCTGGGATCCGCCGGGACGAGCAGGAAAAAGTTTTCGTTGCAATTTCCGCCGTCAATCGTCATCCGCAACGTTTCCAGGGAGCCGCCAGTGAATTGCGCGAGGTTGCCCACCGGATCCTTGACCGGCACCCAACTGTAGGTGGACCAGGCGATGGCCGGCACGGAGAATTTTCCGATCGGCACAGTCGTCTGGGTGTCCGTGCCCTGCCCGCTGGTCACCAGCGAAATGCTGCCGCTGTCGGCGGAGGTATTGCCGGTGCCGTTCGAGGCGCGGACGTAGATGTTGTAAGTGCCCGCGGGATAATGGCGCGTGTAATTACCCCAGTTGCCACCGTCGTTGAAGCCCACGTCGTAGTCCTGCATGCCGGTGCCGTTGTATTGGGGACGAATTTTTTCGCTGAGGTTTTCCGTGGTCAAACCGACGCGGAGATAATCGCCTCCATGCTGGCCATGGACCTGGTAATCGATATTCGTGACGGCATCCAGATTGCGATAAGCGTTGGTTTGCGGATTATCAACATAATTGCCGCCGCCGTAGTCGAAATCCTCCGCTTCAAACGTGTAAGTGGGGACGATGGTGTCAAAGGAGTAGGTCCCGCTGACCGGATTGCCATTGGTGTCGGTGATTTGGATAAACACCGAATACATCGTGTTGGTGGTGATCGGGAAACTGACGGTCAGATTCGTGGACGGGCCGGTAACCGTGAGCCCGTTGCCAGCCGAAAGCCCCGTGACTGAGCCGTGCTGCCAGACATTCGTCGCGGTGACTTGCACGATGATGTTGTTCGGGTTCACCGGGGCTCCGGGAGAGAAGGCGTCGAACGAGAACGAAGTATTCGTATTGAACAGAGCGGAACCGTCCGGAGTGATGTTAGTGATCGTGACCGTGCTCACGACGATGTTGGTATTCACCGGCATCAGCATGAAGAAGTTCATGTTGTCGCTCGCCTGTCCCGCCTGGAGCACCTGCAGAGTGCTGGGGGTGCCGTCGAACGCGATCTGCACCAAATTCCCTGCGCTGTCGGTCACCGGCATGAAGTCATAATTCTGCCAGCCGTTTCCTTTCACGCCAAACTTGTACGGTCCGCTGGCCAGACTGTTGATGGAGGCGGTGCCGGACACGACGGAAATGTCCGCCGATTCGGTCTTGGCGCCATTGCCACCGGCGGCGCGAACGAACAGGTTGTAAGTGCCCGCGGGAAAAGTGCGCGTGTAATTTCCAAAATCTCCGTTGTCCGTGAATCCGACGTCATAATCCTGCTTGCCCGTACCAATGTACTGCGGGCGGCGATAGTTGCTTTCCGGGCTGCCAGTGTTTTCCGTGTATAACCCGCCGTGACCGTTGTCGGCATTGCCAGGGCGATAACTGGAGGGGTTGCCGTTGCTGTTGTGAGCATCCGTGTTGTCGGTGGTATCGAGGCCGGCGTAACCGTTGGTCTGTGGATTGTCGATGAACAAGCCGCTCACTCCGTTGCTCGTGTAATTCCAATCCTCGGCTTCCCAGGTGTAGCTCGGAGTGATGGTATCAAACGAAATGGTCTGGCTGGCGGTATTTCCGGTGGCGTCCTGCACCTGGATGACGGCGGTGTAGAGCGTGTTGCTGTTCAAAGTGGCGCTAACGCTTTGGCCGGTGTTCGGGCCGGTGATGGTCAAGCCGCTGGCGCTGCTGAGGTTTCGGATAAAACTTTGGCCGGTGTAGAGACTGGTCACGGTCAGGTGGACGGTGACATTCGTCACTCCGGCCGCTGAACTGGCCGTAAAGGACAAGGTGGACGACGGCTGGAACATATTCGTGCCATTCGGATACAACCCCGTGATGGACGACTGTGCTCGCACCTGGCCGCACAGGGCGACGCCTCCAGCGATCAGGGCGGCGCCTGCAAACGCGAAGAGTTTGCTTCCAAGGGGGTGGGGACGGTCTTTTTTCATATTTTGGATGGGTTTCTGATGAGCGTGGTCAACATCTCACCAATTCATTTTTTGTTTCTATCCCCTATTTTGAGGAGGACTCCTCGCGGCTGGGTAAATTTGCGGTCGAAATGGAGAAATTCCCCGAAGCAGGCACAGATAAATTTTAGAAAGTATTTCCACAATATTTTTGGCTCGACAGCAAAATATTTCGATTTAAAATTTGAACTACCTCATTTGTCGCAGATTCAAATGAGGTAGTTCGTTTTAAGTTTCCTGTTTTTGTTAGAGAGCAAGATGTGATTTTGAAACCGAAATTCCCCCGAGCTTTACGTCTTTTGAATGCCGTCGCATTCAATCCCCTCATTTTTCTTTTTCTGGATTCTTGAATTTTAGCTGCGTCGCCCTGGAAAAACTCCTTGATTCAACGACTTTGGCCTCCCCACTTTTGAGGGTGCCGCGATGGCGTGGTTTTTGAAAAATTGATTCCATTGATGATTGGCCACATAAACCAACGAACATGAAATCGTTCACTCACGCTTTAATTGCCAGCCTGGCGACCCTTTGCACGGCGCAAACGGCCAGCTATTTGGCGACGCCCGGCCGGCTGCAAACTTTTTGCAACCCGCTCAATCTCCCGTACCGCTTTCAGCTTGAGGCTCCCAGCCGCCGTGAATCCGCGGACCCGACTCTGGTGCGCTTCAAGGGAGAATACTGGCTGTTCGCATCCAAAAGCGGCGGTTACTGGCATTCACCGGACCTGGTGCAGTGGCAATTGGTGACGCCGAAAGGTTTGCCGCTGGAAGATTATGCCCCCACCGTCGCGATCCTGAATGGACGCATGCTGTTCACCGCTTTTAATACGCACGGCATCTTCAGCACGGACGATCCGCTGGCCGGCGCGTGGACTAAAATCGCCGATCTCCCGGGCTATCCCGACCCGGACATTTTCGTCGATGATGACAATCGCGTTTACATATATTCGGGCTGCCATGACAACGGGGACATTCAAGCGGTCGAGCTTGATCCGCAGCACGAATTCAAAATCATCAAAGGTCCGGTGAAATGTCTGTCGGCGGACTTCGCGCATCATGGCTGGGAAGTTTCCGGGGAAAATAATCTTGGCAACGCGAACTCGAATGGCAGCCGGGAGATGGCGCCGTGGATCGAAGGCGCCTGGATGACGAAGCATGACGGCGTCTACTATCTCCAATATTCGGCTCCCGGCACTCAATTCAAAACCTACGCCGATGGCGTCTACACCGCGACCAATCCGTGCGGCCCGTTCACCTACGCGCCGTACAGCCCTTTCTCGCACAAGCCCACGGGATTTATTGCGGGCGCCGGACACAGCAGCCTGGTCGAAGACGCAGAGCACCGTTTCTGGCACATCAGCACGATGACCATTTCCGAACGCCACATGTTCGAACGCAGGCTCGGACTTTTTCCGACGGATTTCACGAAGGACGGCCAGCTCTACTGCAATACGTATCTCGGCGATTATCCGCAATTCGTTCCCGGCTCGGCAAAAACTCCCACGCAACAAAACTCGCCAGGATGGTTGCTGCTCTCGTACAACAAATCCGCAACGGCGTCCTCTTCGCTGGAAAAATTTTTCCCGCAAAAAGCTTGCGATGAAGACATCCGCACGTGGTGGTCCGCCGCTTCCGGCAATCCCGGCGAATGGCTGCAAGTGGATCTCGGTAAGCGATGCCGGATTGATGCGCTGCAAATCAATTTCGCCGATCAAGGCGTGACGAATCTGGATCGAATGACGGGCGATTTTTACCGCTATTCCGTTCAGGTTTCCGACGATGGAACGCATTGGAAAATGTGCGTGGACCGAAGCAATAACCAGCAGGATTCGCCTCACGATTACATTCAACTCGACGCACCGGTGAAGGCGCGCTACGCGCGGTTGACCAATATTCACATGCCCGGCGGCGGGCTTTTTTCCATCAGCGGCTTTCGTCTTTTTGGCAGCGGACTGGGCAAGGCGCCGGCGAAAGTGGCAAACGTTCAAGTCGCGCGAGACAGTTCGGATTCGCGGCGCGTTCATATTTCGTGGAAACCTTCCGCGGGAGCGGACTTTTATATCATTCGCTACGGAATCGCGCGCGACCGATTGTGGAACAACTATCAGGTTTACAACGCGACGCAATTTGACATCAACAGTCTGAACGCCGGAGTGGACTATTATTTTACGGTCGATGCCGTGAACGACAGCGGAAACACTCTGGGCACAAAGGTCGTGCCCGCAAGGTAACATTCGTCACGGATAAACCAGCCGGAAGAACACGCTGCCGCCGGAATTGATCGGCAGCGACATTTGATTCGTGGCGGTGGAGTTGGGAACGGTGATCCAGTCGGCGGCGGAGAGCGAATTGGTCTGCATTTCCAATCGCCAGCCGAGATGGTCTGCGGGCCAGCTCAATTGCATTTGACCGCCATTCACCGCGAAGCTGAGAGCGAAAGGAACTGGTGCGAAAACGTTAAATTCGTGAATGCTCCAGAATGTTCCGGAGGCGCTGCCGGTCTGGATGATGCGAATATATCGCGCGGCTTGCGTGGCGAAACTGATTGGGGTCGTGCCGACCGAACCCGTTCCGGTCGCGATCGGCCCGGTCCAGTTCACGCCATCATCGGAAACAAAAACCTGGTAGCCGCGCGGGTAGTCATTCGGCGAATTCGCCGAGTTCAAAACGAGTTTGTTGAATACGTTGGTCGCGCCCATGTCGACCTGGAACCATTGGCCGTTGGCCTGCGAGGTGCCGGTCGACCAGCGGGTGGAAAGATCGCCGTCGAGAGCATTGTCCGGTTGATCACTGCCCGTCGTGCTGGAGCTCGCCACCCAGGTCGCGCGGCTCAACGTTCCCGGCAGCGCGTAGACTTGTGATGAATTGCCGCTTTCACCGACGGCGTTGAGCGCGGAAATCACGTAATAATAGATGGTCCCGCTGGCCAGGCCGCTGTCGGTGTATCCGTCATTGGGAAGATTCGTCGCGACGATGGAATAAGGGCCGCCGCTGGTTGTCGAACGCTTCACGTTGTAACCGGTGGCTCCTGCCGAGGGCAGCCAGTTCAAGGAGGCTTGAGCATTTCCTGCAGCCGCGATGACATCGGCGGGAGTTGTCGGCGGATTGCCGCTCACCAATCCCACGATGAACGACTCGGCTGCGCCTATGTTGGTGCTCTGTGCGATGAGCGGGCTCGCGCCGCTATTGGGCGCGGTGACATATTTCCCGTCGTTCATCGCGCGCAAACCGATATTGCCGCCGCCCGCATCAAACTCCGTAAAGGTCTCCCAGCTCCCGACCGCCGTCCGGTTGGCGATCAATGGGCTCGCACCGTTGTTTTCCGCCGTGACGTAGTTGGAATTGACCAACGCGAGGAACGCGATATTGCCGCCGCCTGCATCCGCGATTCGAAATTGCTCCGGCGTTCCGACGGAAGCGCTTTGGGCGATCAACGAGTTGGACCCGTTGTTCGGCGCGGTCACATATTTTCCATTGATGACGGATTTCAGTGAGTAGACATTTCCCGCGATCAATTGATTCGACAGCATCGGCGGCGTGGAATAAAAACCGAACCATTGCACGCTGACGGGCAATCCTCCACCTCCTGAGCAAACCAAATAAACCGTGCGAGTCCCACTCGAAGCGTTCAAGTGGCAATAAACGTCCGCGTAAATCTGGTTGCTTTCGGTTGAGGGAATCGAACACGTCCCAGCGAGCGCGCCGGCGGGATTGTCCAAATGAATTTCCAGATTCACGCTGGAACCGGTGCTGGCCACTCGCGCGACAAACGTATCCACGTTGTTCAAACTAATATTGCCATAGGCTGACCACGAAGAATCGACGAGGCTGACGTCCTGCCCTCCTTCCGCGCAGGCTTCCGTGGTGGCTCCGGAGCTCGCGAGAAAGTTGGCGGCTGGTTTTGGAACGATCGCAGCGTAGCTGGGCGCGCGATTCGTCAGAGCGACATATCCGGGCGAAAGGCCGCTGACGGAATTGGAATAAATGATCGCGGTCCCAATAATGCCGGTTCCCAAACTGCCGCCGCCGACGGTGATACCGTCCTGTCCGGGATGGATGATCGTGTTGTATTGAAAAACGATGTTCGTGCCGGCGGTGAAACCGGCGCCGCTGTAGAGCGAATCGATGATGGTATTCGATGCGCAATAAGCATTCGCCACAGTTCCGACGCTTTGGCCGTCGCCACCATTGCCCATCATCATCGCGGGTTGTTGCTGGCTGTAGCCATTGCCGCCGCAGCGCAAAACGGTGTTGCCCATCACGGTTGCGGAAACCAGCGCCGAGCCGTTCACTCCAAATTTGCCGACGCCCAAGCCGATGTAGCGCGCGGTGTCGCGCAGCAGGTTGTTGGTCACGACATCGTTGATCCCGCCGTAAATTCCAATCCCCTTCCCGCCCCACGCGTCGATCGCCGTGTTGTTGATGTAAACGATATTGCTCATCGTTGTGTAGTAAGTGGTCGTGGAACCGTTGACATTGTAATTGACGGAATTGATCGCCATGGCGTCATCACCGGTGCCGCGCACGAAATTATTCGAATAGGTCAAGTTCATCCCGATTCCGTTGGCGCTTTGCACATTGTTGAAATTGCCGCCGTCGGACCAGACGCTTAAGACCCGGCAGTTTTGGGCCGTTCCGCCGACGCCCGCACACCAAAAGGCAGACGTCACGTGCTGAATCCAAACGTCATCGACGAGCCAATTGTTGCCGCTGAAATTGACCGCGCCGTTGTTGTTATTTCCCGCGCGATTCGAGCCGTTGCAATCGAGGGACACGTCGCGCAGCGTGGATGACGTTGTGGTGATGATGTTCGCCACGCCCTGGGAATTGTTGCCCGGCGTGACGCGATAAAGCGTGCTGTACCAGGGTCCCGCGCCTTGAATCGTGATGCCGGACGCCTGCAGGCCGCCGTGAATCGCGCTGAAATAAAATGTTCCCGGCGGTATCCAGGCGATTTTGCCCTGCGATTGCGCGGCCTTGAAACAATTGTTGATCGCAGTCGTGTTGTCCACGGCGACATTGTTTGACACCGCTCCGTAATCGGTGAGGGAAAGCGAATTGGGCGGTTGGCCCAGCGGTGAGCCGGGATCTTCAAGATCCGCGACATCGACGTAGTAAAACGCGGCGCTGTTGGCTGCGTCTTTTTGCAGCGTGATGGTGTCGCCGGGAGCGACGGGCGCGCCGGCAATGAACGCGTGCGTGTCGTTCCAAAAACCGCGCGGGTTGCCATCGGCTGGATTTTTGTCAGCCTGACCGTTGTAATTCGTCCCCTCGTAGCAATAATTTTGCAGGGAGTTGACGCTCAGGGCCTGGCGAAAAACTCCGTTCACGTATAAATCGATGCTGGAGGTAATGCCGCCGCCCGTGGGCGCGTCGGGAATGCACGACCTCAAATTGATGGCCGTGAAATTCTGCGCGGTGTCATTGGTCCAGGTGACGGAATCGCCGGTCGCATTCAGTTGAACATAAGCGTGCCCCGAGGCTTCGAGTTCGGGACTGGAATAGGGCGTGGTCGGGGCATTGGTGAGAAAAGCGATGCTGGCGCCGCCACTGAGCAGGCCGGACTCTCCTTCGTAACTGACAAACCTGGTGGTGGCGCCCACGGTTGCGTGAGCCGCAGCCGCAAACAAAAAGATAACTACAGTTGCCAATGCCAACACCTTCGGCCCGAAGGAAAAAGTGTGCCGGTTCTGATTACGTGTTGGTTGATGCGCGCAAATACAGGAAAAATTTTAATCCAGCGGCGAACCTCCGCCATCCTCTAAAAAGAGGAGTCGCGTGAGCATGAATTTCCGAATGTGGGAAATGAATAAATCGATTTGGGGGGGGGTGCAGTTGCACCGTGCCCACCCCTGCCCTTTCCGTCAGGACTGAACATTACCCACATCTCAACTCCATTATTGAATCCCAAAAGGATTGCGCGGCAAAGCCCAGGGTTGGCGAGTCTGCGAGCCGACCTGGGTCAAAAGCCCACGAACCCCGGCGGGGTTGCGGCGCGAAAGGCTGTTCGACACAACCCTTTCAGGGTTGAATACGGTTTTACGATCCACCTCCCAGGGTAGCCTTGCAGACTCGGCAACCCTGGGCTGATTGACTGAATCCCTTTGGGATTCTTGAAAAAATTGAACCTGCTGTGGGTAATGCTCAGCCCTCAAGAGAGAGGGTGAAATTGTGTCACGTTTTCAAAAGCCCGGACGTTCTGGACTCAATCCAGCATTGGGAGTTGCTGCCTATAGCGATTGCCAAAACAAATTTCCGGATAGAAGGCCGAAGCTTCGCCCCCGGAACCCTAAGCCCCACCTCTCCCCTGACCCTCTCCCCCGCTTCGCGGCGGAGAGGGAGACGGATGGCTGTGGATGGTCTGAGCGCTTCACAAGATGTCGGGGTTCTCGACTGAGCCGTTCTTTTCGGAAATCTATTCTGGCAATCGCTATATGACTGTATTCGAAATTCACTTTTTGAAAACACTGATTGACTGAATCCCTTTGGGATTCTTGAAAAGATTGAACCTGATGTGGGTAATGCTCAGCCCTCAAGAGAGAGAATTTCCCGAAAAATTTGCGCATTGAAGCTATGAACCTCGAAGGGTATCGAGGTAAAGAATATGGAGACAGGCAGGATGCCCTGTCCTACGGTTCATGGGGAGGGTGAAACCTGTCACGTTTTCAGAAGCTCGAACGTCTTCCGACTCAATCCAGCGCGTTAGGAGTTGCTGCCCATGACTGTGTGCGAAATTCACTTTTTGAAAACACTCAGCGCTCAATAATATTCCACGCGATGCTTCGCGACGGCTTCGAGGCGGCTGCGCACGTGCATTTTTTGGCAGATGTTTTTGACGTAGGTCCGGACGGTGGCGGTGCCGATGTTCAATTTGTCGCCAATCTCCTTGTAGATGAAACCCTCGGCCAAAAGTTCCAGCACGTCGCGTTCGCGCGGCGACAGATTTTCCGATTCCGTGGGTGAGTTGCCGACCATGTGAAAATGTTTCACGACCTTGCTCGCGATGTGGCTCGATAACGGAGCGCCGCCCTGGTAAACATCGCGAATGGCGGCCAGCAATTGTTCGGGCGGGCTCGATTTCACCAGATAACCGTTCGCGCCGGCTTTCAACGCGCGGAAAATGCGTTCACTGTCCTCGTAAACCGTCACCATGATGATCTGCATGTTGGGCGCGGTTTTCTTGATTTCGGCGACGCATTGAATGCCCGACATGTGCGGCAACTTGATGTCCATGAGCACGACGTCGGGATTTTTCGCGAAGATCTGCGGCAGCGCCTCTTCCGCGGAGGCGAATGCTCCGAGGCATTGAATATCGGAGGCCGATTCAAGGATTTGCACGAGTTGGTCCCGCAGACCAGCATCGTCTTCAACAACAACCACGGTTTTCTTCATGACTCACTACTTTCTAACCTATCCGGCGAAACAATCATAGCATTTACGCATGGACGACAACCGCAGGTATGTTTAAACGCAGATGAACCGTGGTCCCCCGCCCCGGCGCGCTTTCCACCGTGCAGGTGCCGCCGATTTTTTCCAGCCGCTGTTTCATATTGGACAGCCCGTGACCGGAACCTTTGACACCGGCTTCGAAGCCGGAGCCGGAATCCTGCACGGAGGCATTGAGCACGCCCTCGGAGAATTCCATGTGAATGATTATTTCCGGCGAGTTCGAGTGTTTGATGATGTTATGGACCGCTTCCTTGATCGCCATGCTGATGTTATGGCGCGTCTGGCTGGACACCTGCACTTCCGCCGGCAAATCCCGCACGTAAAAGCGGCAGCGCAAGGACGTGTTCTCGCACAATTGCCGGACCATCTGGGAGACATAATTCCCAAGCGCCTCAAGGTTGTCATTTTCCGGATTGACCGCCCAGACGGTTTCGTAGAGCGCCAAAACCAGCTCGCGCGACATTTTGGAAACCTTGTCGAAATCAGCGCGGGCTTTTTCCGGGAAGGCGGCATTGCTTTGCGACATCGCGCTCAAGAGAGAAATCTGCGTGATGCGGGCTCCCAAATCGTCGTGAATATCGTGGGCGATGCGCAGGCGCTCCTGCTCGAGTTCGCGCTGTTGCTTCAGCCGCGCCATCTCACGCCGCATCCGGTGCCACACGAAATAACGGCTGATGCCGATGATGGCCGCCGTGAGGGCCACCACGGCGATTCCCCAGAACCATGGCGTTTTCCAAAAGGGTTCCGTGACCAGGACGGACACGGCAGCTTCCGCGCCGGTGGGCTGTCCCATCACGTCCAGGCCGCGCACGCGAAATTTGTAATGATTCGCCGGCAACGTGGGATAGATGGCATCGTGGAAATTACCGGACCCCACGCTGTACATCTCGTTCCATTCCACGACCAGCGTATCCCCCGGCGTCACCGTGGGAGCGGAAGCGAACACATCATGCCATTCCGCATGGCTCGTCCGGTCTTCATCGATGATGGCAAAGGCCTTGGTTTGGGGGTCCTGTCCGAATTTCACCACATTCGCCATGCTGGGGCGTATCCCGTCTCGAATCCAACCCGCCGGTGGCTCGTCGTTCGTGGGGTCAGCGTGGTCCGCCTCAAAAGGCGATTGCATGATAACGACGCTGGCCGAGTTTCCGGAAGATTTCGACACGACCAGATTCGCCACGACGTAAATTCCGACAGTGTCCGGAGGGCCCGCGGAAGAAATGACGATCAATAATCGCGCCGCCTGGGGCGGCACAACCAGGGTTTCACGCCGATGCGTGAGTGAAGAAGTCTTCAACGAGCCGGTCCAGCCGGTGCTTTCACCGGAAACGGCGTAGATGCTTTGGCTGATCTGATCGCCGGCGCTGTTGCAAAACCGGACGTTGAGCGACATGTCGCTGCGCGCCTCGTGCCAGGTGTCTTCGTATCCTTCCAGCAGATAGCGCATGCGCAGCGGCGGCTTCGCTCCATTGGTGTTCCACCCGAAAAGGAATCGAACGTTTTGTGCGGAAGGTCCGAGATTAACGTTCTCCTTGTCCCGGAAAGGCACGGAGCGACCGTTCACGTCGACGGATTCGATCTCGGGCATTTGTGGCGTGTCCGCCGCTCTCGATTGCAGCGACGCAATCCCAAGAAACAAAGCGAGCGTCAACCGTTTGAAGCCGGACCTCCGGAAAATCGCTTCCGTTGACGCCCTTCGGCCGGCTGAGCGGAAGCTGGATTTCATTGGCGCTACTTTAACAGGTGGAATTCAAATGGAAACACTGGAGGTGCATCGCTTTTCAATACTTCGCCGAAGCGTGAAAGGTCTCCTGCGGAATTTGCTCCGTCAGCGGCATGTCCCCGCGGATCATGCGCGTCGCATTGCCCACCAGTTTCAGGTAGAAATCGCTCGGCAAGCCTTCATAGGTTAGAAACTTGGAGGCGCCGACGGGGGGATCATCGGTGCATTTGAAAATGGCGGTGCCTTCGTTCACTTCGTCAAACATCGCCTGGTAGACCATGGTCGCGCCGGCTGCTTTGGCCTGCACGTATTGCGTCCAGAGGAATTTTCCCTTGAGACGCGGGATTTGGTCGAAGGGCGACGAGGGCTGCATGTTGTGCCAGCTGAATCCCGGAAAGACGACGGGCAACAATTCCTTGCCGTGTTCCTGGCACCACGCGAGGTCCGGCTGCATCGTCTGCCGGGCGTATTTCTCCGCTTGCTCCGGGTTGGTATAGCGTCCGACGGTCCACGGGCTGACAATGTCCGCCTTCAAAATCAATTCGTGCAGAGTTTCGTCATCCACCGCGTCGTGGTCGAGGGTGCGCCAGTAGGTCGGCACGCCTAATATTACCGTGCAGCCTCCGTAATGCGGGTCGTCCTTCAAAAACTTCACCAACTGCAATCCTTCCCTGAGAGTATAGGCGCGGTGATCATTAAAGCCGAATCCCCAGACGGCCACCACGGGTTTTCCGTCGTGATGCAGATAGGCGGGGTCTTTCGTAATTTGCATTCGATCCACCAGCAATTTCCAATCATCCATCACGCGCTGCATTTGTCCGCCCTCCATGCCGGACAAATCATACATCACCGCGTACGTTCGCCCGTAAAGATTGGCTCCCTTGCGGCAATGATCCAAAACGACGTTCACATTCCGCAGCCCATCCGGATGATCCACACTCACCATGAAACGTTGCACGAAGGCTCCATCGATGCCGTAATCCTGCATCCATTTGAAATGGCGCAGCACGGTTTTTTCGTTGAAGGCGCTGAAGACATCGGCTTTTTTTCCATCGGCGCGCACGAAAGAAGTCGCATACCGCTCGTCCGGGCTGAACTCACTCATATCCGGCCATAAATCAATTTCGCAACTGCCCGGCGCAAAACCGTTGCGGCCTCGCCAGTGGGCCCAGCCTGAATCCGACCCATCTCCTTCCGCCGTGAACCAGCCTTGATAACCGCACATGACTTTGCCGTGCAACGTGGACGTATCCACGGAAACATGGCTCGCGCCAGCGTACGGTTGCATCGTCCGATCGATGACCGATTGCATATCCATGCTCCACGCCTGATTCGTGGAGACGGAGCCGGTGGCGGGTGCGGGACTTTCACCACGACAGCCAATCTGCAACCTGCACAACAATCCCACCGCCAACGTCAGCCCGGCTATTTTTCTGTTTCTTAAAATCGGCATATCCTGCTCAGAATTCGCGCATCATCCTCCGCCAATCTCTGATGGCCGCACCATCCTCTAAAGTGAGGATGGAATCCGTCCGACGCGGCGGGCTTTGGAAGCGATCCGGCGCTTCACCGAGCCGCGGCCTGGAGCGCGTTCCCGAGCAGGCGCTGACAGATGACTGGATTCATCGCAAACTTTCCGGGCTGCAAGCTGCGCACCATTTGCGGCAGGCTGAAAAACACGATTTCTCCCTTGCCATAAGGAATGACGCAGCCGGACGTGCCTACCTTGGGATTGTGGTCCGCGCCGAAGCCGATAAACGCCTGCATGCCGTCGGCATCCATCACGAATCCGCGCGTGACGCTGCCGCCCGGGGATTCCTTCAGCCATTCCGGACCGCTGAAAGCGCTGACGCCATAACGCCAGTCCATCGCGCAATCGGTCGGCAGCCCATTGAGCAACCAATGTTTCCGGACGAAAAACCAACTGCCAAACCACGGGGCGTTCAAATTTTCCACCGTGTTCCAACTTTTAACAATCTTTTCGTCGCCGAGTTCCCGCACGAAGGCTTCCGCCGCAATGCTGTTGTCCGGCCAGAGCACCAGCCGGGTGCCGTCTTCTTTTACACGAGTCAAAATATTCCTGAAGAGCTCCCGCGAAATCTCCGCGCCGGAATTATTGCCGTTCGACAAGCGGTTCCGGTTCGATTTCGGCGCGAGCACAATCGCATCCAAATGATTGGAGGGCGGAACCTCCGAGAGTTTGAGCGGCGCGATGTGGAACACGTCCCGCAGCGTGGCCGAAACCTCCTGGTCCGGCTCAAGCACCGCCACGTTTTGCAAAACCGGCGCGCCGGCGACATCCACGACTTCAACCTGGTCCGTGCGTTTGAGAATGGGTGACTGCGAGTCCGCCGGTTTCAAACTGACCTCAATTGTCATCATTCCCCCTGTATCTGCGGGCGGCAGTTCGACTCCTTCCGCGAGAAGCTGGCCGAAGGTGTCGCCGCCGATGGCGGTGCATGGTTTTTCCGTTTGGAAAATAATTTTTCCGTCGGATTGTTTGGCGACGATATTCAATGTTTGCGCGCCGGTTCGATTCGTTTCGTTGATCAGGAAAATATCGACGAGGTCTTTATCACCTTTGGCGACGATCATGTGCCGGGGCTGAATGAAAAGCATTTCCGGCTGGCAGGCTTGCGCGATGACTTTCGGATCGCCTTTGAAAAACCGATGATTGTCGACGAGGCCGGAATGATTATCGATCGTGGTGCTTTCCCAACCGCTGATGACGAGGAAGTCATTGATATTGTCCGCGCGGGATTGCTCCACTACTCGCTGCCAGAAATAGTAGGTGCGGTAACCAATCGCCTGGAACAATGAGGAATCTGTCGGAAACGCCTTCCGGAATCCATACTGGTCGAGATATTGATGATAACCCGCGAGCACTTTGCTCGTGTCATTCAGTTCGTATCCGGAAGGATGTTTCGAATCAAACGAATGCACGAGTTTATCGTAGTCGTCGGGTGTGGCCGCGCCGAGCATTTCGCCCCACATTGAAATCGCGCGGCTGTCGCCCGGCTCCCGCTTCGGTTGGAAAAAATTCGTCGGATTCGAATACATGCTGTCGAGGTAATTGCACGGTCCGCCGCACGTGTGAACATCCTTCCAACCGGCGAACGGAAGCGCTTTGCTGCCGGCGTGGATTTCATCGCTGTAGGGCAGCATCAATACCTGGTCTTTCGGCACGCCGCCGGAGAAGAAAACAATAATGCGACTTGGATCGAGTGCGTGAATTTGCCGGAACACGCGGTAAATGCGGGGATTGCGAAGGTCCAACTCGCTGGCTTCATTTTGCAGGGTGTAGATGATCAAGGAAGGATGGCTGCGATCGCGCTTGACCATCTCGAGGATTTTTTCCGTTTCGTATTTTTCCCAAAATGCCCGCGCGTCGCCGTCCGGACCGGCGCCGCTGGTGTCGACGGTGTCCGGTTGAACGTAGCCTTTCTTCGGCTCCAGGGCGCCGAGCAATTTTTCGTCGCTGGCGAGAAAATCATCATTCGTTCCAAACGGCCCGGCAGAATAACGCGCGCCGATCACAAATTTTCCCGCGCCGGGTTCTTCTTCTCGCAAAAGGCCCTGGCGATCCTGCACATCCAGCACGGCGGGTTTTCCGATGTTGCGATGAAATTGAAGGCAGCTCAGCCCCAGCGTTTTCGCGGCGGAAACTTCCCGTTCCGCCATTTCCTCGTCGGGCCAAAGGCCGTTGCGCCCCCAATAACCCCACGAGATGGCGGAGATGGGAACGATCCGATGGGCGTTCAGCGTGAGCTTCGCGTCCTCCGAGCCGATGCCCTCCGCCGTGAAGTAACGAAAACCAAAATTGACCGATCGCGCGCTGGCGGGCAGTCCGTTCAGCGTGGCCTGCGCTTGATACAGATTCGGGTGTTGCAAATCCCATGCCTCTGCGGACGGAACATTCGCATCGAGTTCCACGGTTTTGGTTTCGCCGGCAGCAATCGTCACGTCGCCGCTCGCGCCGCTCCAGACCTTTTTTCCACTTCGGCTGATTTCGAAATGAACGGGGCCGTTATATTTATCGGCGACGCTTTTCAATTCCGCCACGAGATGAACCGCATGCAAATCCGGTTTATTGATCGCCGCGAGGTCCGAAATCGAAACGTTGTCGCGCACTTCCAATTGGATGTTGTTGTCCAACCCGCCAAACCCGTGTGAGGGCGGCAGAAAATATTTGCCCCATTGAATCCGCATCTGCGAGAAATCGATCCAATCCAAATGTCCGCCGGGATTGGTGATTCGCACTGCCAATTGAGCCTTCGCGCCGGGTTTGATCGCGTCGGTGATGTCCGCCTGAAACGGCAGTTCGGTCATGATCGTGTAGCCGCAGAGCTTGCCGTTGCAATAGACCTCCGCGCGCAAACGCGCGCCACGAAACGACACCACCACGCGCTGGCCCGGTTTGAATTTGGGCGCGGAAATTTCCCGCCACCACCAGGAGACGCCGAGATAATTTCCATTCTCAAAACTTGTCCCCGCTCCGCGCTGCGCTTCGTTTTTGGTGTACGGGCGCAAACCGAACTTGCCCCAATAGTGTTCCTCAACCGTGCTCGGGAGCGTGACGGAAATGCCCTGTTGATCGTTCAAACTGGTCCAGCCGTCGGTCGGCGCGTTGGCGGGAAGCTTCGCCAAATCGACCTCCTCCGGGAGATAAAGGTCGTCATTCTTCCAAACGGCATTCGTGTCCGGCCACAGCCTCCAGCCGGATTTGGAAATATCCTCGGCATGGCATAACGGCAGAATTAAAAACGCGGCTACAAAAACGATTCTCCCCAATTTCATATCAATTTCTTTGTACAATTTATTTCGTCCACCTGACACAAGTTATTGTCGAAAAATTGCGGGGAGAGAAGCCATCCCCTAAAAGGAGGATGCTGCGAACGGAAACGTTCTTTGAACGTTGAGAAGTTCGGAGACTGCGAACGACAACGTCAGCCTATTTCGCGGATTTTCCCGTATTCCAAAAAATAAAAGTTCCGCGATCGGTGGACGTGATCACGTCGATCTTGCCGTCGTTGTTTAAATCAACCGCCGTCACATCCGAACCCGCGCCGGAACGATTGTGAATCAACTCGGGAACAAATTCCGCGCCACCCGGCGCCTTGGGATTGCGCACCGTCCGATACCAATACAAGACCGGCGCGCCATACGGATCGGGATCAAAATAAACATCCAGGTGCGACCAGTAGCGTTTGCCAACGATGAAATCCGGAATGCCATCGCCATCAATATCGGCGAAGGTCGAGCCGTGCGGTTGCGAGAAGGTGACGTCGCCAGCGTTTTTGGTGGAATAATCATCGCTGATCATGTGGCGCACGAATGAAATATTTCCGGTGGCATCGCGCTTTTGCTCAAACCAGGCGAGCCCGAAGCCGTGCGCGTTCAAACTCGTCACGACGTCGTTCAAGCCGTCGCCGTTCACATCATAAACCGCCATGACCGCACCGCCGGCATTCCAGGAGCGATGCGCATAACGGCCGAACGCTTGCGGATGATACGTCCAGAGAGATTTGTCGGCATTGGTCGCCGGTTGTTCCCACCAGCCGTTGGGATTCAAAATATCCATCCGGCCATCGCCGTTGATATCACCGACACCGACCCCATGAGCCAGGGCAAGGCCCGGTTCGGAAATCGCGTGCTCAATGAACCTTGTGGGATTTGCCGGATCGGGTTTCGCGTAACACATGGCGCCGTTCTTTCCGTAAACGAGCGCGGGCATGCCGCTGCCATCGATGTCTTTCAAGACGGTCACCTCCGTTTGGATGCCGGGCACGACAACATATTTGTCCCAACGCCGCGATTCGCCTTTCGGATTCACGTAGAGCGTGGCGTTCGGCGGACCGGTCAACACATCCGGCCAACCGTCACCGGTAAAATCAAAGGCGTATTCGCAATTGATCTCAGCGAAATCCTTGGAGGGGTTGAAGGGCATGGCTGGAAAAATTTCACGGTAATTCGTGAACTCAGGCCCGAAATAAATATAAGGACCCGCGACAATATCCATGGCGCCGTCCTTATTGAAATCCGCGGCAGCCGCGCCCCACGAATAATACATGTCGCTCACGCGTTGCATGCGAAAGCGCGGCGAAATTATCTCCGCCGGAACCACACGCGCCGACAAATCTTTATACGCAATATTCTTGAATTGCACGCCGCCCTTTGCGAACAACGCAATCGACCCAAAACGACCGGCGTTTTCGTCCGCCACGCCCACCGCCGTTTGATTGCCGTCGTTCAAAAAGCAACGCACCACATTCAGGTCGAGAAAAATTTCGATCTGGTTCCAATCATTGGAACGATACGAGGTGTCCGGCCGTTTCAGTGGAGAACTCGCGTCGCCGCCACGGCGTCCTCGCCCGCGCTCGCCCTGTCCGCCGCTGCGAGCGGGTCGTGCATCCGCAGAAGGCGACGGAGCCATGCGCGCCAAATTATTTCCGCCAACCGTCTTCAACGCCTCGCGCTTCCATTCCTTTCCAGCCGCATCGAACGTGATGGCGTAGTCAGATATTTCGCCGTCCTTGATGGATACGAGAACGCCTTTCCAACCCTCGCCCGTCTTTTCCAATCGAAAAATAATTCCTGCTTCCGCACCGGCGGCACATTTGAATTGCACATTTACGGCCGCATCTTGAAACCCGCGGTCGGATATCAACAAACTGCTGCCGTCGGCCCCCGGCGTTCCGATGATCTCGCCATTTTGCGCGCGCCAATCCCCGGCTCCGATTTTTTTCCATCCGTTCAAATCCGAACTTGTATAGTCAGGCTTGAAGGTAAGGCTCGGCGCGCGGTCGTCGTCCAATTCGGATTGACCGAACGCACAAAACGCGGAACAGAATACGATCGTGAGGAGCGAAAATGTTTTCATATCAAGCCGCGATATTTTTCTTCAAATGATCAATGACCCAGTTGGCCACCTTGTCGTTGTCAAGGTCCTCATATTGCCCGCTGTATTGCGCGACCATGTAGATACCTTTGAAGCCAAGGCTCTCCGCGAGGCGAACGCACCGATCAAAGTCATATGACGTGTGCTCCATGTTCTGGTTGAAGTTCACGACTTTGGCCGAAATGATGCAGGCGTACGGAATGATTTTTTCCAGCTTGGCGAATAGTTGATCGTCCGCGGGATAATTTCCAAAATCGGGCTCGGTATAAACGCCCGCGCCCTTGGCGATTTGCACGTGTTTATCGGGATCCATTTCCAGCCCGAAATGATTTGCCGTCATGACAATGAGATTTTTGTTTTTGGCGTAAGTATTTAGTTCCTTCAGCGATTCGATGCTCCTTTCCACCGAACCGCGCGGGCGGCCGGGATTGATGCGGATGCAGGTTGAACCAAGAAATGACATGGCATCGATCCATTCTTTCACGTCCTTCACGCTTTTGCGGCGCGCCTCCTCATCGGTCGAAGCGAGGTCGTAGGAAATCCGATCGATCTGCACATTCACCAGTTGCGAGCCCGCGGCTTTGATCTTTTCTTTGAGGCGCGCCAAATAATCCGGTTCGATCGACTCAAAGTGCTCGTTCCAAAACTCGATTTTTTTGATGCCGAACTTGCGATGATGCTCCGGCACATCGAGCAACGTCAGTTCATTTTTGATGGTTGCCAATTCGCGCGGTTTTGTTTGCTTGAATTGATAGCGAAACAACAGTGTTCCCATCGCAATGCGATCCATCTTGTCGCGCGTCACGGAAACAGAATTGGTCGGGGCGATTTGGGCGAAGACCGGACTGGCATAAGCGGTCAACACCAGGCCCGACGATTTGAAAATGAATTCCCGGCGATTCATGATGGTTAATTTTTGGTTTCGTTTGGAGCGATGCGCGCGGCTTTTTGCGGCAACGCATACACGATGTATCCCGGCGGTGTTTTTTCGGCCAGGTCCTCATCAATTGTCTTTCCCATATCGGGAATGATGAGGTATTGGCGGCCATCGACTTCATACATCGCGGGCATGGCCTCCGTATTTCGGGCCATTTGACTGCCCCACAGCACGTCGCCGTTGTCCGCGTCATAGGCGTAAACCTTGCCGTCCTGGCACGTGGCAAAAATCAATCCCGTCGAAGTGATCACCATTCCCTTGCGCTGCGAACCACTGGGAAAACCGGCACTTTTGCCGTTCACTTTGGGAACCCGATCGTCGTGGCCCAAGGGACTCCGCCACTTGATGGTTCCCTTGTTCAAATCGTAGGCGATGAGGGACGACCAGGGCGGGCTCAACAGGTCGGGATATTCCATTCCATAACCGGAACTGTAGTTGTTCGTCGGGCCGTAGACGCCTTCCGGATAACTCAGTTGCCGAGTTCGTTGACCGCGCGATCTGCGTTGAGCAGCCGCGACCGGTCGCGTCGCCTGGGACTGGTCGCTGACGTGCTCGTCGGACTCGCTATGCGTCCCGCCAATCAACACATAAAGATCGGCCACGATCTGATCATCGACGTAGGGAAATCCCGGCATCTGCCCTTTGCCCACCATGATTTGCGTTTTGAAGTCGGCAAAGGAAATGCGCTTTCCAGCGTCGATCAATTTGGGATTCGGCCCCACGCCGGCCAGATTCGCGCCGTGACAGGATTGGCAAAAATAGGTGTAAGCCATTTTCGCTCGGTTCGTTTGATCGCCGGTGAACAAAAACGGCGGAGGCCGGTTGGTGACGACTTTGAGCGACGCGCTGGGAATGGGAAACTCGGCCTTCAATTTGTAGACGGACGCATAATCCTGCGAGGTGACATAAACAATTCCCTTATCGGGATCGGCGGCGGAATTTCCGCGATTGGCGCCGCCTACGGCACCGGGCATGGCGATGACCTCATATTTATCCGAAAGGGGCTGATACATGGCCGTGCGGGCCGCGGCCATTCGCTTCTGCCATTGCGCTCGTTTCTCCGGGGGGAAAAAGGGATTCAAGTCGTTGGTTGTGAGCGCGTGGCGGGTAAACGGCGGCGGAGCGGTGGGAAAAGGCTGCGTCGGCGAGGCTTGCTCCTGCGGCATATCGCTCGGCGGAACCGGGCGTTCTTCAATCGGCCAAAGCGGTTCGCCGGTCAGGCGATTGAACACGTAGAGAAAACCTTGTTTGCCAGCGACGGCGACGGCTTCGACTCGTTTTCCGTCGTGATCCACCGTCACCAATTGCGGCGCGGAACAAAAATCGTAGTCCCACAAATCGTGATGCACTGCCTGAAAGTGCCAGAGCCTTTTGCCCGTGCGCGCGTCCAGGGCGAGCAGGCAATCGGCAAACAAATTTGCGCCGATGCGATCCGCGCCGTAATAATCATACGTCGGCGCACCTACCGGGAAAAACACGATGCCGTTTTTTTCATCGACGGTGATTTCCCCCCAGGTGTTGACACCGCCGGCATATTTGTAAGCGTCCTTGGGCCACGTTTCGTAACCATACTCTCCCGGAAACGGAATCGTGTGGAAGACCCAGACCAATTTTCCCGTGACCACGTTGTAAGCGCGGAGATGCCCGGGCGCGGCGAAATAATTTTCCCCCGGCGAGGAGCCGAGAAAAATGAGATCGTCGTAAATCTGGCCGGGCGATGTGCTTTGCTCGCGCCAAATGGTCGCCGGATCGCGGCCGAGCCCCTCCTTCAGCGAAGTAGAGCCGTGGTCGCCGAAATTCGTGAGGGACAATCCGGTGGCCGCGTCGAGCGCCTGAAGCGTTTCCCGGATGCAAATGATCAGGCGACGATCTTTTCCATCCTTCCTCTGCCAATAGTTGATTCCGGTCCGGACAATTCCCTGCAGATTGGATCGCGACCAAATTTCTTTTCCCGTGGCGGCATCCAGGGCGGATAACGTGCTGTCGTCCGCCAACACATACATCACACCGTTCACGACGATGGGATTGAACATTCCCGCCCCGCTCGCCGGACGAATCCACGCGACTTGCAACTGATCCACATTCGATTTGGTAATTTCCCGGAAGTCGACGTATTTGGATTGGTCGGGGCCGCCTCCGTATTGCGTCCAGCTTTGGTGCGGGTCGGAATCGTTTTCAGCCCTCAACAGAAACGCTGCCGGCCAGAGACAAATTGCCCACAGCGCGATTGACCGAATGCGCCTTAACGAGCTTCTGCAATTCTTCAAATTCACAATGACGACCGGCCGAATGAGCTTGTTGTGAGTGAAGAATAATTCGAAGCGGACGGGCGCCAGAATCCCCGAAACCGGGGATGTGGGACAAACGGGCCCCTATAACCCGTTCGTCCCACTCTGCCCGCCCCAAACTTCGGGCAGAAAACTGTTTCCTGAAATTACTGCGGCCGCTCGCCCGCAAATTCCAGCTTCTGCAGGAACGAGACATCCGAGCAGCCAAATTTCGCGGCGAACTGCCAGTTGCCATCGCCCTGAACCACCTTGAACACGAGTTGATTCCACCCCAGCTTGAGCAGCAGCGGATTTTCGGTGAACCCTTCGGTTTCCAACGGGCCGATGCGTTTGTGCGTCGCGAGCAGTTCTCCGTTGAGGAACACCTCGCAACCGTCATCGGAGCCGTAAGTCAACGAGAGCTTGGGAAGATTTGGTTCCGAGAGCAGATCGTTGAGCGGCTTGGAGGACTTGATCCAAACGGCAACGTAGGCGTAGGCGTTTTCCTGGTCGCCGCGCACGATGCCGCTTTTGAAATCAAACACGCCCGCGCTATCGGCATCGCGAACGGCCCAGCGGCGATTGTCCATCCGGCCGCCATCCCGAATGTCGCCTTCCGGAGCTTTGCCGGTGTAGGCTGCGTCCAGATTTGTCACCGAGAAACTGCCGCAAACCAATGCGCGCATGAGCCGGCCGCTTGCATCCATGAAGCCACTCTGCTGCACGACTTCATCGATCTGGACGCCTTCATTGCCCAAGAGCCGCCGGACCACCGCCGCCTTTTTGGCGGTCCGGATTTCGGGATTCATGTTGCAGAGAATGACTCTTCCTTTGTTGACCGGGCGGATCGCGATGGCCGCGAGCGGACCCGGATTTTCAACTTGCGAACGAAAAATGGAAGCCGTTTTCACCTGCTCGGAGCGATAGCTCCAACGGCGCCAATCCACCGGGCACGCTTCGAGCACTACTTGTGCATCCTTCACGAATGGGCCACTCAGCGCGTAGGCAATTTGCTGCCAGTCGTCGCCTTCGGAAAAATTCAGCGTGGCGTTGTCCAATCCGGACAATATCGCGTCATTTTGTTTCACGATAAATGAGGAAGTCACTCGCGGGGCCACCGAGACGTCCGCTTCGAGAATCTTGCTCAGGGCCGCCGCAGCCGCCGGGCGAATGTCCCACACCCAAACCGTGCCGCCATCCGCCAAAACTTTATCCACGGCGATCTTCAACGCTCCCACGGCCATCGCATTGGGTTCGCTGGAGCCATCAATCAACAGAAAATCCGTCTTCGCGTCGGCGGAATACACGGCGGTTTTTGCGCCGGCTCTTCCCAATTTTTGCGCGAGCGCGCTGCCGTTTTCGGAAAGATAAGCGAGCGTTGCGCCGTTCGTGCTGGTAAGGGGAGCGGGATTCACCAATGGTTTTTGAAACGAGATGTGCGCCCAAGGAGAATTCGTCACGCCTTTGTTCGCGTCGCGAATGGCCTCGAACATCGGCCACGGGCGATAGAGCGGCAGCTTCGGATCGTAGCCGGGGTTCAGCGTTGAGACATACGGGCCGAGACGCTCGGGCTGCATTCCGGGCACGCCTTCCTTGAACTTTCCAAACACAATTCCCTCCGTCAGTTCTGGCGCTTTCGTCAGGTCCGATTTGCCCAAGGGCAGCGGCTGGATGCTATACCAGGCGATGTTGAAAACGCTTTGGTAATCCGCGCCATATTTTTGCTGGCTGGTCAGGAGGCCGTAGCATTCGTAGGCGAGGCCTTCCATGCGGCCGAGCGGGGATTCGTAAGCCCGATTGCCGTCGAATTGCGAGACCTGTTTCGGCGTGCCGTAATACGCCATGCTGGTTTCGCCCACGCCCCAGGGTTTGCCTGACTCGCTGGCGCGGCGCATTTCATTGTCGCCGCCGTAATGAATGTTGATTGTGGGCAACCGGCCATTCGCGTCGAACTCGCCGTCGCCGGAAATCCATTGGCGCGTGGGGTCGTTGCTGACGCAGATGTCCTTCCAGACCACGATTTCGTCGAGGCAATGATCGACCATGCTTTGCGGCGTGTGCCAGACTCCGCGGAGCACGGGCAGGATTTCATTGCAAATGCTCCAGCCAAAAACGGAGGGATGATTGCGGTCGCGTTTGACGAGTTCGTCCACGTGCGTGCGGCAATTCGTCCAGAACAAATCGCTGTCGGATTTCGGGCCGCCGTCGCTGGCCCAAATCGCGCTTTCGTCGAGAATCATCACGCCCATTTCATCGGCCATGTCATGATAAAACGAAGGGTAAACCGAAGCGTGCAGACGCACCGCGTTCGCGCCGGCGTCATGCAGCAACTGATACCAGGCGTACGCATAACGGCGCGTCATTTGCGGAACGCCCATGAAATGCCAGGAGTCGCCGCGCAAGGTGATGGGTTGGCCGTTGAGCAACAGTTTATTGCCGTCGAATGTGAATTGGCGCCAGCCGAAGCGCTGGTATTTCACGTCGCCAGATTTTCCGTTCACAGACACCTTGAGCAAAAGGCCGCTCAAGTTCGGCGCGGCCGGGCTCCACAATTTCAAGCTGCCATTGACCTTCGCGGTCAAGGTGATGGTTTGCGCTGTGCCGGGCACGACCTTCACCGGCTCCGCGGAAAGCTTTACCAAATCTTTTGCGCCGAGTTTCCATTTTACTTCCGGCATCTCCTCCGTGGACTTGCCGGTCTGATTGACCCAGTCGCGCACCGTGCCGGACACGTCGACGGAAGCGGTTTCTGAAGTCGCATTGGTCACGGTTGCCTCGACTTTCAACGTGTCCTTATCCACCCAGGATTGAACGAAGACATCGCTGACGGAAACTTTCGGTTCGGCAACCAAAAAAACATCCTGCCAGAGGCCGGAAACAAACTGGCCCCAAAAAGAGCCCGCGATGTATTCGCGACGGCCGTAGCGCCCGCGTTTATCCTGCGATTTTGAACTGACAACTTTTACGAGAATTTCATTGTCGGCGCCGAGCTTAACCGCGTCGGTGACGTCATAGTCCTGCGCGAAGAAAATATCGAAGCCTTCGCCGATGCGTTTGCCGTTCACAAACACCACCATTTTGCCGCCCACAGCGCCGAAGTGCAGCACGATGCGTTTGTCCTGCCAGTTCTTTGGCACCGACACGGTTTTCTCCATCCAGGCGGCCTGCACATTTTCCCAGCTTTTGGGATAGGACGGATACGCGCGGAAATCGCCGCCGAATTCATTCGGCCCCATCGAATAGGCATTCACGTTCCAAGGCGACGGGATTTTGATCGGCGTGTTGTCCCAATCGCCCGAGCGCGCTGCCGTCCCGGGGATGCTTGTGTCCGTGTCACCCTGAAATTTCCACGAGCCGTTCAGGCACATTTCATCGCGCGCGGGTTTTTCATAACTGCTAACCAGGCCGTCCTCCGGCGCGAACACGCGGTCAAAATGAGTTTCCGCAAAGGCAGGCACCGCGCACGCAACCAGGCACAGGCTCAACCACAACTTCAGGTGTTTTTTCATATAAATGTTCAGACCAAGGGAATGTTTGCCAAAAGCAATTTCCAAAAATGGTGGCGATTCCCTGCGGGGAATCGTGGCAAACCCGCAGGTTTGCCCCACCCATTTTTGGAAATTACTTTTGGCAAACATGGTAAATTTACCGTTTAAAATTTCGGACGCGTGGGCGGCAATTCGTTTGGCGCTGAGCCCCAGCTTTGGTTCGGGGCTGGGCCCATTTCCAACTCCAATTTTCCGCCTGCCGCAATTTCATCGTAGCGCAGCCACGCGCGCTCCAGTGGCTTGCCATTCAGGTTCGCCGATTGGATGTAAATATTTTCCGCCGAATTATTCACCGCGATGACCGTGAACGATTTGCCTTTTTCATATTTAGGATCGAGGCGGATGGATACTTTCCTGAACAGCGGGCTGCCGATGATATAGACGCCGTCGACCGGCGTGACGGGATGAAATCCCATCGCGCTCAAAATGTACCACGCCGACATCTGGCCAACGTCTTCATTGCCGCAAAGTCCTTTGAGGCCCGGACCGTAGGCGTGGTCCATGATGAATCGCACCCATTTTTGCGTGAGCCAGGGTTTACCGGCATACACAAAAAGATACGGGACGTGATGCACGGGTTCGTTGGCGTGATTGTAATAGTTGTTCCATTTAAAATCGGCGGGCGTCTTCTCAAAAAATTCGTTGAGATAACTGACGAAGTAGTCCTTGCCCATCAAATCAATCATGCCAGCGACATCCTCCGGCACGAACCAGCCTTGTTGATAGGGATTGCTCTCGACGCACCCCTGCCCTTCCGTCGTTGCGCCACGCCACGTGGTCCATGAGCCATCACGATTTTTCGCGTGCATGTTGCCGACGGCGGGATCGTAGATGTTCGTATAACTCAACGAGCGTTTAATGAGTCGCTCCGCATCATTGGTTTTTCCGAGCGCTTCAGCAAAACGCCCGGCGCAATAATCGAAATAAGCATTCTCCAACGTTTCCGAAACGCTGCCCGGCACAAAACCGAGTTGCAGGTAATCACCGCGATTGCTGCGGCGGCCGTTGTCCACGGTTTCGCGGCAAAGCGCGTAGGCTTTTTGGACGTCATAATTGCGAATGCCGCTGCGATATGCTTCCGCAAAAACCGACACCGCCGGGTCGCCGACCATGCAACCGGATTCCGCGCCGACAATTTCCCAGCGCGCGAGATAGCCGTTGCCGCTCAACTCGGCTTGTTGCATGAGCGAATTGACCGTGTCGTTCACCACGTCGGGACGAATAATGGAGAGCAGCGGATATTGACTGCGAAAAACATCCCAGCCGCTAAAAATAGTGCGATAAGTGAATCCGCCGGTCGGATGAACCTTTTTATCGGCGCCGGTATAAAGACCGGTCACATCGGAAAACGCGCGTGGGTCAATCATCGCGTGATACAGCGCGGTCGCGAACGTTTCGCGTTGCGCGTCCGATTCGCCCTCGATGGCCACGCCGGCCAGCGCCTGTTCCCAGTCCGCGCGCGCCTGTTTTTGAACGGCATCGAAATTCCAGTTCCTGACGTCGTTTTTCAAATTCGCGCGCGCGCCTTCGACGCTGACAAAGGAAATACCGCACTTGAGCAAAACCTGTTCGCCTTCCTTCGTCGGAAACTCCGAGAAAAAACCGAGGTGATCCCCTTCCATTTCGCGGCAGCCATCGATGACCCTGGCCTCTGCAACCACTTTTCGATAACGCGGGTTGCTGATGTCCTCGAGCTTGCGTTTCCAGCCCGCGGGAATTTCGGCGGACCACACGCCAAACTTTTTCAAGGGCTTGCTGAATTGCGCCGAAAAATAAACGGTATAATCAGCATGGCCCGCGCCGTCGCCCCAACCACCGCCTTCCGGCGGGCATTTCATCCAGCCTTCAATCGTGTGACCATCCACGACCTTTACATATTGTCGCGTGGACGTGCCGCCGATGCGGCGCGCGAGATCGATTTGGATGCGCGATTGTTCGGATTGCGGAAACGTGAAGCGCAAAATCCCGGCGCGGGGGGCGGCCGCCATTTCCGCGCGAATTTTGTAATCGTCCAACGTGACCGCGTAGTAACCGGCTTTGGCGATTTCCGTGTTGTGATTGAAGCGCGAGCGAAACCCATCCTCGGAACCATTTCGGCCGCGTTCGGTTTTCAACGGCCCGGTCGTGGGCATGACTTGAAAATTTCCAAAATCGCCATACCAGCCCACGCCGCTCATGTGCGTGAAGCTGAAGCCTTCGATGGTTTTATGCTCCCACGAATAACCGGAGCCATTGTCGCCGCCGGTGATTGTGTCCGGACTGAGTTGAACCAATCCAAACGGCGTTGCCGCGCCGGGAAATGTTTTTCCCTCGCCATACGCCGCGCTGGTGCTCGCCCCGATCATCGGGTTGATGCTGTCCACCAACGATGCCGCCGCGCAAAACATCGGGGACACCAGCAGGGCGATTAAAATTATTTCTCTTCTATGCAAACTGCGAATTCCATCAGTTATTTTTCACCGACAATCGAGACGCATTAATTCATCACGATTTTAAAGGGCACACGCGAGCGGATGTCGTCGGACGCGCCGCCGATCAACAACTCATAATCTCCCGCTTCCACCGTATAATCCTTCTTTTTCTCATCCCAAAACCGGAATCGTTCCGCGGGAATCCCCAACACCACGCTGGTCTGCTCGCCGGGCTTCACGTGAAGGCGGGTGAATCCGCAGAGCGCAAGCCTGGGCTGGGGGACGGCAGAGTTCACGTGACGAAAATAAACCTGCGCCACTTCGTCGCCTTCGCGCTTGCCGGTATTGCGAAGAGTAAACGAAAGGTTCACGGTCGCATCCGCTTTTAACTTCGCGTCCTTCAACTTCGCCTGGGTGTAATCGAATTTCGTATAGCTCAAGCCATGGCCAAACGCGAACAGGGGCTTGCCGCTGAAATATCGATACGTTCGATTGCTCATGGAATAGTCTGAAAAATCCGGCAAATCGGCAGTGGATTGATAGAACGTCACCGGCAAGCGGCCGGCGGGATTGACCTCGCCGAATAAAACATCCGCCACGGCGCGGCCGCCTTGTTCTCCGGGATACCACGCCTGCACAATCGCGGGCAGATTCTCAGCCTCCCAGGGAAACGCCACGGCGCTGCCACTGCAATTGACGAAGACCACCGGCTTGCCGGTCGCGTGAAGCGCCTTCAGCAATTCGTCCTGAATCATCGGCAATTCAATGCGCGTGCGATCCCCTGCGCGAAAGCCTTCAATGGTGGCGCCATCGCCCTCCTCACCTTCCAGACTGGAATTGATGCCGCCGACATAAATCACCAGGTCCGCATTTTTCGCCGCCTCGATCGCGGGCGGAAACGATTCTGAAACGGTGTTTGTGAAATCCTGATTTCTCACCACCAACGGGCAGCCGCGTGCGTAAACGATTTCAACATTTTTCCCGGCAACGGATTTGATGCCGTCGAGAATGGTGACCGGCCGGGCGTTGGTGCCGCTGTAATTGCCGAACAACATCGGGACGGCAGACGCGTTGGCGCCAATGACGGCGATGCGTCTGATTTTTTCGCGATTGAGCGGCAACACACCGCTGTTTTTCAGGAGCACGATGGATTCCTGCGCGGCGCGAAGCGCAAGTTGTTCGTGCTGGGGTGTGTCATTCTGGGAAATCGGAATGTTTGAGTACGGCACCTTGTCCCGAGGATCAAACAAGCCGAGGCGAAAACGGGTTTTAAAAACATAACTGAGCGCCTGGTCGATCTCGGGTTCGGTAATGAGCCCGGCTTGCACCGCTTTCGCCAGCGCGTTGTACTCGCCGCCGCAGCACAAATCGCAGCCGGCCTGCACCGCGGCGGCAGCGGCGCGTTCGGGCGTGCGCGCCTCCGGGTCCATTCCGCGGATGTCGTTGATCGCGCCGCAGTCGGAAACCACGTAGCCATCGAAGCCCCATTTTTTACGAAGAATTTCCGTCAGCAACAAGGGATTGGCGCACGCGGGCTTGCCATAAATCGAGTTGTACGCGCCCATGAATCCGCCGACATGCCCCTCGCGCGCGGCCATTTCAAAATGCGGCAGATAGGTCTCGTAAAAATCGCGTTCGCTCGGCTCGGCGTCAAAACGGTGGCGGGAAAATTCCGGCCCGCTGTGAACCGCAAAATGTTTCGCGCAAGCGACCGCTTTCAAATAATTCGGGTCATCGCCTTGAATGCCGCGGATGAACGCGACGCCGATTGTGCCGGTGAGAAATGTGTCTTCGCCGTAGGTTTCCTGGCCGCGGCCCCAGCGCGGATCGCGAAAGATGTTTATGTTCGGCGACCAATAGGTCAGCCCGTAATATCCCAGGCTGCTCCCGTTGTTTTGGCGAAGGCATTCGTAGAATTTCGCCCGGCCCTCGGTGGAAATCACCTCCGCCTCCGCATGCACGAGCGGCGCATCCCACGAGGCGGCCATGCCGATGGCTTGGGGAAAAACTGTCGCGATGCCCGCGCGACCGATGCCATGCAGCGCTTCGTTCCAATAATTGAACTCGGGGATGCCCAAGCGCGGAATCGCCGGAGCGCCGTTGCGCATCTGCTGAACTTTTTCCGCGAGCGACAACCGGCTGATCAAATCCGCCACGCGCGCATCGATCGGCTGGGAACTGTCTTTCCAGATCTCGACACTGCTGATTTTTGCCGTGTCCAATTTATTCGGCAACGCGTCCGCCAGATCCGCCGCCTTCACGGAAACGATGGTGGCGCCGGAAGCCGCCGTGATTTCGAACGTGTTGAACTTGGCATTGTTTTCCACCGCCGAAAACTTCACGGTCAGCGGCCCGCGCAACGCGTCGCCCGCGTGTTCGACCTCGCTCGTGAGATAAGAGACTTTGTCTGCTCCGCCGGCGGCCGCAACAATGTCGTAATTGGTCGCAATGATTTTGTCCCCGACCGCGACATTGAAGAGGCGCTGCCTGGGTTCCGTGAAGTGCACCTCGGCCATTCCGATGCGAAGGCTGTATTTTCCCGGTGGCAATTGCGAAACAACAATCGAAAAATGGCTCCCGAAAATTTCCTCGCGGAAAGCAGCCTCGTTCCCGGCCGCGCCCACGATGGAAACCACGCCATCCGGGTGGAAATGGGAAAACTCGCCGGTCACTTCCACCGGCACGGCACAGTTCGCGCAATTCTGATCCTCAGCCGGTGACGAGAGAGCCAGGAGCAGAAGGGAAAAAACTCCCGCTAAACGCATAGGGCAGTGGCGCATCGCTGAATGGTTATGAAAACCATTCTCCGCACACCATCCCCTTAAGCGGGGATGACCACCGGCTCGCCCGATGCGGCGGCGAACGCATGCGATATTACTGCCAGGTCGGGAACCGGTAATTGTCGCGGACGTATTGGTCATCCGGCTGCGAAAGGTCGGTGAAAATTCCGGGAACATTCTGGCCATTGGCTGCCGCAATTCCCGCGTTGACTACCTGGGCCCGCTTCCATTTGTGATATTCGACATGGCCGTCGACGAATGCCTGGGTGTTCACATTTCCATGGTACATCGCCACCGGGTCGGTCCAATTGAACGAGCTGGGAAGAACCCAAGTCACCACCCACGCGCCGACATTGCGATTGGGAGAAGGATTGCCGGACTGCGCATCCTCCATGAAAGCAAATGTGCTCGTGGGATTCCGGACTTGTGTCATTTTGGTATAAGTGCTGCCTGCTCCCCAATAATTGTCATACGCTTCGCCGCCCAGATTCTGGGATTTTGAATAGCTGTCATAGGCCCACCCATCGGCGTAGGTCATTTTTTTGAAGCGGGTATCCCCGGGACAATGATACACTCCGATGCTGGGCGCATATTGGAACAGCGGGTTGTTCGTTCTTAAACAATCTTGAATGATTTGCTGTCCCTGCAGGGGAGAACCGGTATTCCAACCATTCGGCGGCGGAGTCCAAAAACCGCCGCCATCCGCTCCCTGGCAAAGGATGATTTTATCGGAATTTTCCCCCGTGTACATCATCAGCGCAAGAATCAGCTGCTTCTGGTTGTTCAAACACGCGGCCTGGGTCGCCTTCAATTTTGCGCGACTCAACGCCGGCAGCAACATCGCCGCGAGGATCGCAATAATCGCTATGACTACCAAAAGTTCGATGAGCGTAAACCCTTTGGTTCCGGGTGAGCTTTTCATGATCATTAAGCGGGATTCGAAAGTCAAATTCGTGGGAGAAACCGCCGGGATCGGTGCCTGCATTCGCGGCCCCATAAGCGTTTTACTCACCGATGAAAACGTAGTCCCGCCGACGGAAAGCAAATATCCCCGAAAGCGGGGATGTGCCTTGAGATGGCACAGAAGACTTACTTCGAGGCGGTTCTCAGCCGGGATTTGGAAGCGTGAAATGGACGCAGTGAAACCTTTCAGGATTCCGGATATTCGGATGCGGAGGCAGAGGCGTCAGTTGATCTCGCGATGTTTGGCCACGGCCTCGAGACGATTGCGCACCTGCAATTTGTAGCAAATGTTTTTTACGTAAGTGCGCACCGTCTCCATGCCGATCCCGAGATTGTCAGCAATCTCCTTATAAATAAAACCGGACGCAAGCAGGGCCAGAACCTCCTGTTCCCGGGGAGAAAGATTATCCTTTTCGGGGCGCACGGGGCTCAACAGGTGAAAATGTTGCACGACTTTGCGCGCAATATGGCTGGACATGGGGGCGCCGCCGGTGCCGACATCGCGCACCGCGTTCAGCAGTTGGTCGGATGATTTTGATTTGACGATGTAGCCGCTGGCGCCGGCCTTCAGCGCTTTGAAGATGCGATCGCTGTCTTCATAGACGGTGACCATGATGATCTCGATCGCCGGCTCCACTTTTTTCAACTCGGCGACGCATTGGATTCCGGACATGCCGGGAAGGCGGATATCCATCAAGACCACGTCCGGCTTGTGGCCCGGGATTTTTTTCAGGGCTTCTTCGGCGGAGGCAAAGGCGCCCACGCATTTCACATCCGGCGCCGAACAGAGAATTTTCACCAACTGCTCTCGCAATCCCCGGTCATCTTCCACAATCGCTACGGACTTCGTCATAATTTGTTGCTTGCCGTCAGGATCTCCACCGAGCCGTCGCGCGAGACACCAATCCGAACGCGGAAATGAACCGCCGTTCCTTTTCCGGGCGCGCTTTCAATCTGGCAACTTCCGCCAATGTATTCCATGCGTCTCTGCATATTGAGCAAACCATGACCGCCGCGGCCGCCGCCGTCCGGCTGAAAACCGCAGCCGTCGTCATGGATCGAAATCGTCAAAACGTTATCGGCGAAGTTAATGTGAACGGTCACTTGCGTCGCTTTGGCGTGCTTGGCGACATTGTTCACCGCTTCCCGCGTGGCCATGCTGATATTGTGGCGGACGCGGCTCGAAATCTCGACATTATTCGGTATCGGCGAAATATTCAGGCGGCAACTCAAGCCTGCCTGCGTGCAGAGGTCATTGAGCCGCTGGCACAAGTAGTTCACCATCGCGTCGAGATTGTCGTTTTCCGGATTGACGGTCCAAACCGTTTCATAAAGCGCGGAGATCAGTTCCTGGGACATGTGGGAAATTTTCTGGAATTCCGTTCGCGCGTTTTCTGAAAAGGCCGAATCCTTTTGGTTCATCGCGCTCAGCAGGGATATTTGAGTCACGCGCGCTCCCAGATCGTCGTGGATGTCCTGTGAAATCCGCAGGCGTTCCTGTTCCAAAACGCGTTGCTGCTCCAGCAAGGCCAGGGCGTGCCGCATTTTGCGCCGGGTGATGTAGCGCACGGCGAGAATCATGGCTCCGACAATCCCGGTCGTGAGCGTGGGCCAGAACCAGGTCGTCTTCCAATAAGGTTGGGGGACGCGGACCGGCAACACGGCTTCTTCGCCCATCGGCTCTCCGAAAAGTGAAACTTTTTGGACCCGAAGCTTATAGTTTCCCGGAGTCAGTTCAGCATAGGGAACATAATGATAATCGCTGTCGCCAATGCTGAACATTTCGTTCCATTCCAATAATATATTTTCGTTCGGAGCCACCCGGGCGGCGGATTCTTTGGTGTTGTGCCATTCGGCGTGGCCCGAAGTGGAATCATCGACGATGGCAAATGCCTTTCTCTTTGGGTTCTGGCCAACATCGATGATTTTGGCCATGTTCGGCCCCAGGCCGTCTCGCTCCCAGCCGGCTGGGATTTCATCGACATTGTTTAGCTCCGCGTCCGAAGGAAACTTGAGCAACGTCTCCGGTTCTTCTTTTTCTCCAGAGAGTTTGGATACCACCAGGTCCTGGACGGCATAAATCCCGATCGTCGACGGCGGTCCGGCGGAAGAGATGACGACCCAGAGGTAGGCAGCGCCAGTGGGAACGACCAGTGTTTCGCGCCGATGCGAAACCGGGGAAGTTGCCGGTGACCCATTCCAGCCGACACTTTCGTCGTGGATGGTAAAGGTTATGTCGGCATCGAGTCTTTCTCCGTTGGCATTGTAAAACCGAACGCGCAAATACATCTCGCCGCCGCCCTCATGCCAGGTTTCTTCGTGGCCATCCAGCCGCGCACGCAGCCGCTGGGGGAAATTCCTGCTCCCGTGCTCCAAGCCAAAAGTGAATACGATGTTCCGCGGGGAGGAACTGAGTTTGAGTTCCGAACCGGGTTTCCAATGCAAGGCTTTGTCGCCGACGTGCACCTCCCGGATCTGGACGGCATTGGTATCCTGCGCGCGCACGTCGAATACCAGCCCCAGGAAAAAAAGAAACGCTGTGCCGAAAATCGCCAACTGTCGGGATGTGCTTCGGTCACTCACGATTCATCACTGGATACAACATTCTGTTTGAACGCGGATACCTCATAAGGAATTCAAACGCAACAATAGAATGCAACGCGCCGCATCGTTCAGCATAAAGAGTCATCGCGCGGGAATTTGTTTCGAAAACGGAATTTCCCCCCGCAACATCTTTCCCGCCTCTCCGGTCAGCCAGAGATAATGGTCCGTCGGCAGTCCTTCGTAATCGCACAGGCGCACGCCGGCCGGCAAATCATTGGCACATTTGAAAATCGCGGTCCCCTCGTCCATTTCATCAAACATGGCGACGTAAAGCATGGTGGCTTTGGCATCCACGGCTCCAGTGATCAAACTCCAGTAAAACCGGCCCTTTTGCCGCGGTATCTGGTTCAGCGGATACATCATCGCATTGTCGGTTCGGCCGCGATTGTGCATGTTGGACCAACTGAATCCCGGATACACGCAGGGCACATAATCCACCTTTCGCGCCGCGCACCACGCGATATCCGCCTTCACCTGTTCCTCGTAGCGCGCGGCATCGAACAAATGCAACAGCGGCGAGAACCGCTGCACCATCCAGGGCATGACCACATCCGACATTTCGATCAATTGGTGGAGGTAAGGATCGGGATTGGTGTCGATATTCAAATCACGAAAATAAGTCGGAACGCCGAGCATCACCGAACAGCCGCCGTATTCCGGATCGTCCTTGAGGAAATGGATAACTTTATCAATGCCGATATTGCGGATGTTGTAACCGCGATCCGGAAATCCGAGTCCCCAGATGACGACCAGGGGTTTCCCGCGATGGTAGAGATAATAATTCGTGGATTGCGAAGTGACTTTCAGGTCATCCACCAATTCCTTCCAGTCCTGGATGATCGCGTCGCAATTTTCGCCGTTGTCCCTGAGGCCGGAGAGATCATACATCACCGAAATCGCGCGGCCGTATTTTTGGGAAGACTTGATCGCATTCTCCAAAACAACGCGGCTCCGCTTGCGGCTTTCAACCGAACGCAACCCGCCAAAAAAGCGCTGCACAAAAACACCGTCAACCCCGTATTCCTTCATCCACTTGAAGTGCAGGTCCGTCGTGCTTTGATCCACGGAACTAAACACGCGAACGACCGAACCATCCTTGTTCGTGAGTGACGTCGGGTAAGTCCTGGGGTACTCGTAAACATCCGGCCAAAAATCCGGGTGCACATTGGAAGCCTTCAACGGGCCGCGTTCACTGTAGTGACTCCAGCCTTCCCCCGAGCCATCGCCTTCCGCCCGAAACCAGCCCTGGTAACCAGCCATCACGCGGCCGTTGTAAGTGGGAAACTCAGATGTCGGACTATGCTTCGTGCCCCCAACGGCGGATACCAGAACGCTGCCCAGACAAATTGCGACAATAATAATTCTTTTCATCAGATACTTCAGGCACGGATTCACCAAAAATTTTGCTTTATTGTCGCAACGGAGTTCCCAGTTTTACTTCCGAGTATTGCGTTCCCGTTGCATCACCACGAACGGCGGTGATTAAAACCCGGTAGTTTTTGTAGGCATGCGCATTGGTAAAGGTGACGACCTGACCCCAATGGTTCCGCTCAAGATCACTGCTCAAGCCGCTTGGGCCGGAGTAAATCAGGGTGAAATCGTTGCCGGAGGCCTGGGTGGCATTGTCCGCATCCGACCCCTCGATCGTAATGCTCATCGGATCGCGTTCTTCGGAATCGTTCGCGGTGGCAAATTGAACCGCGGTCACCACCTTCGTGCTCGCTTTGGGTGTCACCAGAAATCCGGTGTTGATGCCCGGAATTTTGGCCGAGGAATCCTCTCCCTTGTTGAAATATTTCGTATCCAAATTTCCGTCGATGACACTGTCGACCAGTTCGACATCGCCATCGCCGCCGAAATCACCCGTGACGGCCAATTTGCCGGCTTTGCCCTTCACGGTTTGCTTGAGCGGAACGATTTTATCATCCGGCACCAAAATGCTGATCACACCCGCGCCGTTGACTTCCGCAGTTCGCGGAGCGCGTTGCTCCATCGGCGGTTCCTTGCCGGCGATTACGCGATACGCGGCTGCGGCCAACAACCGCGCTCCCGCCGCATTAGGATGCACGGTATCGGGAAACAATTCCGGTTTCCCGCTCATCGCGCTGTAAAAATCAATCAACGTCGCACCAGTCTCCTGTGCGACCTGGCGCACTTTGGGCGTAATTTCCTCGCGAATCGTCGTGTCGTTGATTCCCCACTTGCCCGGGTAGGCGGGCAATGGCACACACACATAAATTTTCACCTTGGGATTCGCCGCCTTGAACGCGGCGATCATGTCTTTGTAATCGCCGATGTATTCATCTGCGTGCTGCCAGTTATTGGGTGCGTCCTTGACCTCATCGGTCGGATGCTTGCTGTCGTTGCCGCCGAGGCTGATGACAATCACGTCAGGTTTGAATTCCAGCGCCTGGTTGAAGATCGGCTGCTGGCGGTACGGCAAATCTCCTTTCATCAACACCGTGGCGCCGTTCAATCCAAAATTACGCACGTTCCAGCCATCGCCCAGCCATCGCCCTAAAACCGCCGGCCAGCTATTTCGCTCGCGATTATCGATTCCGGCGCCATAAACAATGCTGTCGCCCACGCACGCGACGCGTTTGGCATCATTGTAATGTTCGTCCAATTGTTCCGCGGAAACTTTCGCCGCTTTCGCCGGCGAACTTGTAGCGATAATGCTGGCAGGATTTTGAACCGCGGACATATCGATGACGTCCGCCTGGCGACTGCTGGGCGTCACCACCAGATCGGAAAGTTTTCCGTTTCTGACCGAGCCTTGAACCGTCGTTTGAAACGGGGCATTCAATTTGAAATCGGCATTCCATCCGGCCGGCCACGCGGGCAGCACCAAAATTTTTCGGCCCACACTTTGCACCAGCATTTGCTGCAAACCGTTTTCGCCATTGCCGCCGTTGTCTTCGTCAGGCGCGTAGTCATTCGCTCTCGCCCAGAACGCCGGGAATTTCAGCCCGGGCTCTTTGCGCGTCAGATCGAAAAGCGTGTATTTTTTGGCCACATCCGCCAAGCCCAGCATCGCCGCCTGAATCGGGTCCTGCACCCAGCAACCCATTTGCGTCATCCTGCGCGCCTTGAAGGTATCCACGGCCAGGTTCAAATCCGGCAGGCCCAACCCGTAAAGGCGGAAGGGGTAAATGGCATAGAGTTCCGGATTTTCTCCGTTGCGGAACCGCGCGGTTTGCGGGCCGGTGTAAGGCAGCAGAACTTTTTTCCCGCGAGCCATGCCGGTGGGCAGTTCCGGAAGCTGACTCACCAGGCGCTGCCAATTCGTGCGCTGCGAGTCACTCACCAAATCCTCCGGCAGCGCAATCATGCGGCTGAGAATGGATTGCAATCCCCCGATGTCCGGCGCCGGATCGTGCACTTTCCAATACATCTCGATCGAATTGTCGGGATCGAGCAGGAGTTTGCCCTGCGTGTCGCGCGGAAAATGCTGGTCGAAAAACGTCAGTCCCGCGGACGCGATCGGCACCAGCGTTTCCTTGGCAAAGTTTTTATCGCCGGTGTAGTCGTAGTAATCGAGCATCATCATGCTCAATTCCAAAATTGGCGTGAAATAATGCCCGGTCCAATCCTCTTTGACTTCCGGACCCCAATATTTCAAGCCGCCCCAAAACGGCGCCGTCTCCGCGAAATACGAGCCGTCATGCTGGTAGTAACCCTTCACCTGCGCGGTGTTCGGCGCGAGTTGGCCGGCGTACATTTTGAACAGCGGCATCATCATGTCGAAATCGCCCGCCGCCAATCGCGGCCAATACATCGGGCGCGTGTTTTGAAACCAATACTGCCCGCCCCAGACGCGTTGATCGGGCGACATCGGATTCGAACGCCGGCCGTTCGGCTCCGGATGAGACGGGTTGTCGACGATGAAGATCGAGCCATTGAATTTGATGGGAAACGCGCCGCGCCCGGCGCAAGCCGTGACGAAACGTTGCAGCACATAGCCGCGCGTGGCATTCGTTGCGTCATTGTCGCCATCGACAAATACCCAACTGCGATGCCAGAAGTTGTCCCACCATTTCTGATGTTCAACGCGCGTTTCCTCCAGCTTCAATTTTTCAACCTGGGCAACTTTCCCGTTAATCTGCGCCAGCCACTCGTCCGCCGTGGCGGTCGCCGCGGTCAATGCGTAAATGGACACCGTCTGGGATTCGCCGGGTTTGGCGGAAACGAGCGTGGTGTCATTGCTGCTCACGAGGCCGTCGCCTTGAATCACACCGCCGAAAGTCAGGTTGGCGACATGCGGATTCGCATTGCCGGGGTTGCGATGATACCACGCCACGCGATTGGTCTGGTTGGACAACGTGACATCGCGCGCGCTCGGCGGGCGCCAATTGTCCAGCGACACCGTCAGCGAACGCGGCTCCGCGTGCTTCGCTTCCACGCGAATTACGGGATTATTCGCATCCACCCAAACGCGCAAAGTTGAAGTCCCCTCCTGCACTTCAATTTCCCCGGTGCGCAATTTCAGCGTTTGCAGAAATTTTGCCTCGCCGGCGAGGGGGCTGGGATTCAGCGAAACTCGAACTCCGCCCACTTTCATCAATCCCTGGTCGCCAACTACGTCCTGGTTCCAGGCGTCCGATTTGCCGATGTAGAAAAGCAAATCGCCATTCGTTTCCACCCAGACATTGAGGCCGATATCGCCATTCCCGATGGGCATGGATTGCGATGACGTCGGTCCCGGCACGTCCCACGCGACGTTGTAATTATCCAACCACGTCGCGACGTCGGGAGTCGCAGCACGAACAGTGTTAAACGCGGCAAACGCAATCGCGGCAAACGCGACACAAAATAGTTTGGAGAGAAACCGAAAGGCGAAGTGATTCTGAATGCGCATATAAATGGACCGCTGCAACAAATTTACCGTATTAATTTCTCTGTCTCGTCGGGATGGGCGCGTTCCAGATTTTATTTGGCGAAATGCCCATTTCCAATTCCAACGTTCCGCCATTGACGACTTGCTCATGCGTCACCCAGGGATGATCGAGCGGCTGGCCATTCAGCTTTGCCGACTGAACATAGATATTTTGATTGGACACCTTGTTCGCGACGACCGTAAACGTCCCGCCCTTATAGAATTTTGGATCGAGCTGGATCGTCGTCCTGGACATCAGCGGGCTGCCGATGACATAAATGCCGTCCGCCGGATTCATGGGATAGAGTCCCATCGCGCTCCAGACGTACCAAGCCGATATTTCGCCGCAATCGTCATTGCCACAAATGCCTTCGACGGAATTGTTGTAATGCAGCACCATCGTTTCGTGCGCGCGCAACGCGGTCTTATATTGCGCGCCGGCCAACGCATACAGATAGATGACGTGATGACACGGCTCGTTGCCGTGCGCGTACTGGCCGATGAGGCCGGTGGCATCCGCCAGCGGCGGATTGAAATCGGAATCTTCCTCAAACAATTCGTCGAGCTTTTTGACGAACGGCTTCTCGCCCCCATACAACTCAATCATGCCCGGCACATCCTGCATGACGGCGAACGCGTAATGCCACGCATCCGCTTCGATGTAATCATCGTAGCTGACGTGCTTCGGATCGAAGCTGCCCACGAATTGGCCATCGGCCGTTTTCGCGCGGAAAAATCCGACGCTCGGGTCAAAAACGTTTTTGTAGGATTGCGAGCGTTTGGTGAAGAGCGCGGCATCCTCTGTTTTGCCGAGCGCCTTGGCCATTTGCGCGATGCACCAGTCGTCGTAGGCGAATTCCAACGTGCGCGCCACCGAACTGGTGCGCCGGGCCTGGGGAATGTAGCCGTCTTTTTGATAGTCATCCTGATGATAACGGCTCGCCATCGCCGTTTCGCGCATCGCTTTGTAGGCCAATTCCGCATCGAAGCCGCGAAATCCTTTTTCGTACGCGTCCCAAATCACCGGCACGGCGTGATACCCGATCATGCACCAGGTTTCAAAACTGGCCAGCGGCCACATCGGCAAGGCGTGGTCGGGCGATTCCTGATAAAACGCCGTCATGGTCTGCACGAAATCGTTGATGCGCCCGGGCTCCGTCAGCGTCAACAACGGGTGCTCGGCGCGGAAGGTGTCCCACAGCGAAAACGTGGAGTAGTATTGAAAATTGGCGTTGGTGTGATTCTCGCCATCAGGACCGCGATAGGAGCCGTCCACGTCGCTGAACAATGTCGGCGCGCACATGGTGTGATACATCGCCGTGTAAAACGTCTGGCGAATGACGGGGTCGATGGTTTCAACTTGCAAGCGCGACAGTTGATCATTCCACAATTTTTTCGCCGCCGCCTGGTAGGTGTCAAAATCCCAGGACGGCATTTCCGCGCGCAAATTTTTACGCGCTTCCTCGATGCTGGTGGGGGACAAACCGACGCGAAGATAAATTTGCGTGGAGGGTGTCACATTGAAATCCAGATGCGCGCGGATGTTTTTGCCCGCGGCGTTCGTGGCGCCTTCCGGCAACGGTTTTCCATTCAGTTCAAAGCCGAAGGATTTGATCGGTTTGGAGCATTCAATCGCGAAATAGATGGAGCGTTTCTTAGCCCATCCGGTTGTGGAACGATAACCGGTGATCAGATTGTCGCCTTCGACCTGCAATGAGGCATCCAGCGGCTGGCAACCAATGCCGCGCACCAGATCCAGAATCAAGTGACCGTCGCCCGCTTCGGAAAAAGTATACCGGTGCATTCCCGCGTGCGGCGTGGCCGTCAATTCCGCCACGACCTTATATTTATCCAGCAAAACGCGGTAATAGCCGGGATTGGCAATTTCGTTCGTGTGCGAAAATTCGGAACCCAGTCTTTCCGCGGTCAATGGCTGATAGTTGTCGCCGCTTTGGAGCGCGCCTGCGACTGGCATCACGAGCAAATCGCCGAGGTCAGGAATTCCCGTGCCGGACAAATGCGTATGGCTGAAGCCGAGAATTTTCGAATCCGAATAGTGATAACCGGCACAACCGTCCCAACCTTTCGTCGGCGTGTCCGGACTGAGTTGCACCAGGCCAAACGGCGTCGTGGCGCCGGGATACGTATGACCGTGCCCCCCGGTTCCCACAAACACATTTACATAATCACTCGCCTCGTTCGCTCGCACTGCGCTCGACGGCAGCAACAAAGCTCCCAATGCAATCGCCGCGCACAACGACAGTGTTTGGGAGCGAATGTTGGGGCGGATTTTCAGCGCGCCGGGATACAATGATTGTCTGGTCATTCGAATGTAACCGAGGCTAGCGATTCGCCTTCGCGCCAAACCATCCCCGAAAACGGGGAGGCCTCCAAGATGTTAGTTTCTATTGCGTTCGGCCAGGTTGAGCGAATTTATCAAACGCTCACGGCGTCACCACGCGATAGTATCTGACCGGAGTCGTGGGATCCGCCGGGTTGGTGAAATTGAAATTGCCCTGGTAATTGAAAAAATTCGACTCCACGGTGAACCAATCCGTCAGATTCGTTGAAGCGAGAATTCGATACCCCCCGCCCGGCAACCCGCCGCTGCCGCCCATCACGATGTTGGTTCCGCTGGAGGTGGTGATCGTGTCGATGTTGATCGATTCCGGGACCGTCGCCGGAATTTGTCCCACGAGAATGCCGTCCAGTTGATAACCAAAACCCGCTTGCTGGTTGGTGAACGTCTGGGTGGCGGACGTCGCGGTGAATGTGCACAGGACATACCCGCCCAAAGCCGTCGCTCCATTCTGAAACGCGTAGGATTGACTTGGGCTCGCTGCCGAATTCGAACCGACTCCGATGCTGAACGTGCGCGTGCCCATTCCATTGCGAGTGTCCGCTTCGAGAAACAATACATTATAGGTCGCGCCGGCGGTGAGATTGCTCAGGACCAGGTTGCCGCTGTTGATTCCCAGTTCGCCGACGTTCAACACTGCGTCGAGACTCGCGTCACCCGAAGTGCCGCCGCCGCCCAAAAAACCGGTGAACGAATAAGCGCTCGAGCCGCCGTAACTCATATTGGTGCCGGGAAAACCGGCGAACACATAGCCATTGGCGGTCGTGCGCGCAACGCCGCTGCCAAGCCCCACGCCGTACAATTCCTGCGCCGGCGCACCGATCAAACTCAAAACGGAATCGTCGCTGAAGGTTCCGCTGGTGAATACCGGAGTTGCCGGGGATGAAAATGGAATCGCGCTCACCTGCGCGGAATTGCCGCTTTCACCAAGGGAATTTTGCGCCGAAACAACATAGTAATAGGTGGCTCCGTTGGCCAATCCGGTGTCAGCGTAAAACGTCGTTGAGCGATTGGTGATCGTCACATACCCGCTGCCATTCACCGTGGAGCGTTTGATATTGTAATTGGTCGCGCCTGAAGACGCTGTCCAATTCAGGCTCACTTGAGCGTTGCCGGAGGTGGCATTCAGGCCAATCGGCGCTGATGGAATTGTCAACGAAGCCGTGGCGTTCGCGGGCGTGGAGTTCGCGCTTTCGCCCGAGGGATTCACTGCCGACACCACATAATAATAGGTCGTCCCTCCGCTGACATTCGCGTCGCTATAATTGATGTCGAAGATATTCGTGATCGTCGTGTACGGACCTCCGTTGACCGTGGCGCGTTTGAGTTTGTAACTGATGGCTCCGGGCGATGCGCTCCAATTAATAACAATCGGGCCGTTGGCCGCCGTCGCAATCAAATTCGCCGGCACAGCCGGGGCCGAGCCGCCGCCGGTCATCAAAATGACATCCTGCGTTCGCTCCGGCGGCGTGACGATCAGATTCGCGATCACTCCATTCGAAATCATTCCTTGCACGACGGTGTTGAATGGAGCGTTTAATTTAAAACTCGCGTTCCAACCCGCAGGCCAAGCCGGTTGCAGCATGATGCGTTTGCCGGACGTTTGCATGATCATCCGTTGCAAGGCATCCTGCGCGACCGCTCCATTATCTTCGCTCGGCTCGTAATCATTTTGCTCGCGCCAGAATGCAGGAAATTTCAGCGAGGGCTCCTGATTCGTCATCGCATACACCGTGTACATCTTCGCCTCGGCGGTGAGTCCCATCTGCGCGGCCTGAATGGCGTCCTGCATCCAATCCGCCCAGCCCAACCCTTTGAACAAACGTTTGTTGTAGGAATTCGTCGCCACGATGAGGTTCGCCTGGTCGAGGCCGTAAACGCGATAGGGGAAGACAGAATACAACTCGGTGTTTTCGCCATTCCGGATGGCGTTGGTTTGGGCGGTGTCGCCCGGAAACGGCCCGGTGTAAGGCCGCAAGACCGTCTTGCCGCCATTCACGCCCGTTGGCAACGGCGGCAGTTCGGCCAGCATTCTGGTCCACTTGGTTTGGTTGGTGGTCGCCACAAAATTATTCGGCAGCGCCAGCAACCGCGGCAAAATTGCCGTCAGACCCGCGATGTCCGGCGCTGGATTGTAAGTATCCCAATACGTCTCCAGGGAGTTGACCGGATACAAAATCATTTTGCCATTTTCATCGAGGGCGAAATGCTGGTCATAAAAATCGAGCCCCGCCGAAGCTGCCGGCAACAGCGTATTCGTCAAAAAATTCGTGTCGCCCGTATAGTCATAGTAATCCAGCATCATCATGCTCAACTCGAGCACGCCTTCATAGTAGCGCAGCGTGAAGCTTCCGGGAGTGTTCGCCGGGATGTCGCTCAAGCCGCCCCAGAACGAGCTGGTCTCGGCGGAATAAGATCCGCCGTGACCGTAGAAACTGGTCACCGAGGCCGCATTATTCGAAAGCATCTGCGCGAACATGTTGAAAAACGGCGGCATCATTTCCAGATCGCCCGCTGCCAGCATCGGCCAATACATAGGGCGCGTGTTTTGCATCCAATATTGCCCGCCCCAACGCCGGCCATCGGGAGTGTACGGCCCCGGATTCGAGGTTGGCTTATCCACGACGAAAAGCGAGCCGTTGAATTTAATCGGGAAAGAACCCCGCCCGGCGCACGCCGTCACGAAGCGCTGTAGCACGTAACCCTCAGTGGTGTTCGTGGCGTCCCGATCTCCGCTGACAAAAATCCAACTGCGATGCCAGAAATCGTCCCACCACGTTTGATGATTTGTGCGCGTCGTCTCCAAATCGAGCGCCGAAATCTGCGTCACGTTGGACTGCAATTGTGTGAACCATTGATTGGTCGTCCCCGTGCGCGTTGTGAGCGGGTAAACCGACACCAGTTGACTGGTCACCGCCGCGGACACCAAATTGGTCGCGCTCGTATTCGTCATGCCCGCGCCCTGAATCATCGCGCCGTAAGTCCAATTGGCGATGTGCGAGTTGTCCGAGGATTTGTTGCGATGATACCACGCGATGTCATTCGTCTGCCCTTTCCATACCACATCGGGATTGGACGCGGTCAACCGCCAGTTGAGTAATGTTGCCTGCACGCTTACTGGCGTTCCACCACTCGACGCTTCCACGCGAATGACCGGATTGTTGGCGTCCACCCAAATGCGGATGAGAGCTGAATTCGCGCCCGAACCTTCCGTGATTTGAATTTCTCCTTCGTGAAGTTTCAGCACCTGCAAAAATGGCGCCCCGGTGGTCAGCGGACTTGGACTCAGCGCGATGCGAACGCCGCCAAGTTTCATCAAGCCTTGATCCGAAACCACATCGTCACCCCACGCGTCCGATTTTCCAATGTAGAAATCCACGGCGCCGTTGGTTTCGGCCCACACGTTCAGCCCGATGTCTCCGTTGCCGATGGGCATGGATTGCAGCGAAGTCGGGCCCGGAACATCCCAACTGACATTATAGGAAGCAAGCCACGGGACGATGTCCGGGATCGACTGTCCAAACGCGCTCGCGCTCGCGAACAACAATGCCGCCGCCACAATTGCAATTTGTCGCGTAAGCCCCTTTAACACTGAAGTGAGATGATGAATAGTTAATATTACTATTCACCATCGCGCGCGCCACGGTATCCCCGAAACCGGGGAGGATTTTGAATTTATTAAAATCTTTAGAGTTAAAGGCGTCCGAACGGCAACGTGCCCGCTCAGTTTGTGCCCTCTCTGCTAGCGACGGTTTTTGTCCATTCTTTCAAAGCGCGATCATGGACTTCGCCTGCGGGGAAAGTGTCCACCCACTCGCGGGCCAGGCTTTGGTTGTTCCACGCCAATTGGTGGACGATCGCGATGGCCGCCTCGACCTGAGCCGGGCCCGGCGAAATGTCGTCGCTCACGATCGTGCTCGCCTGCTCGGCATCCGTCCGTGCCATCGCGTTCGCGATCCTCGCGAAATATCCGTCACGGTCCTGCGATGGCGGCAGCTTGGCAATCAGCTCGACGAGCGGTTGCAAATTATTTTCATCGGCCCATTGTTGCGCGAGATTTTCCACCATGACCTCGAAGCGATCTTTATTGATGGGACATTGCGCCAGCACCTGGACCGCGCGCGCGGGATCGGTATCCGCCACGGCAAAGCTGACGTAACTCACCATTGTATCCCGCTCGGTGGGATTATCCGGAGGATTGGTCAGGTTCGACGCCCATTCCTGAGCTTCGTCGGTATTTAATTTCGCCCAACTCTGCACCACGACCATCATCAGGTCCGCACGCCATTTTGCCGCCTCCGCCGACTGGCTGAATTCCGCGGCGGCCCGCGGATCCATTTTCACCAATGCGGGAACCAATACGTTGTAAACCTTGTTGATGTCGGCCGGGTTTTCCGAAGTGAGCAACGCGAGGATGTTTTCCTTGAGCGCCTGGAACTCCGTTTTCGAATCCCGCGGATTTCTTTTCGAGACACCTGCTCGAATGTTTCCTGATTGCGCCTCCGCGTTTTCCGGTTGATTCAAATTCGATTGCGATATTCGCTCTCCGTGATTGTGGGACAAGCCAAAGAGAACCGCAAAAACAGCCAAAGCCAAACCAAGAGCAAGCCAGCGATATTTCATAGGTTCAATAAATGCCCGGTCGCTCGATGAGCGACCGGGCACGGTTATAAGGGTTCTATTGCACCTTCACCGATGATACGACGTCGTTGGCACTCGGACTCAACGTCGTAAAGTTCGGAGTATCCGAAGTTCGCGTCCACGATGTTCCGCTGAAATTATCGTCGGAATACATAATGACCGTTCTTCCCGCGGGAACTCTGACCGAAGACGCCCAATCATTGGGCATGCCGAGCGCCGCCAGTTGTGACAGCGTGTAAGTTCCGACCGGCAGCACCTGGCTAGCCGCGCCGCCATAGTTGATGTCGGCGAAAAACTGGACGCCGGTCCCGCCGCTTTGCCAACTATTTCCGGTAACAGTCACTGACATGCCACTTCCCGCGTCGTTCTGAAACGCGGGCTGGCCGGAATTCAGATTCAACACCGTGTTATTCTTGATATTGGCGGAGCCAACGGTGGCACTGCCATTATCAACCCCTCCGGAAGTGGCCGTGATCCAAATCCCTTTTTCGGCGGGATGATTGATGGTGTTATTGCCACCAAAGGTAACATTGCAACTGCCGATCTTCACCCCGTTATGGTGAGAGTTTATCACTTGATTGTTGGTAAACGTGCATTGCGCCTCTTCGTAAACCGCGATTCCCGCCGAGCCGCTTATCCCGTCAGCCGCCGTGAAAGTGTTGTTGTTACACTGCCCGCCGGTCAGTTGAAAACCGTCCGATGAAAATTTTCCAACCTGAATGCCGTTATCGGTATTTGGGCCGTCATCGTGAACGTTGTTTCCCGTCACCATTGAATTCACGCCGCCCGCGATGCGCAATCCGTTGGCGGCCTGGCCATTCCTGGATTCGTTATTCAGCACCTTCGGGTTTTGCATATTCTGGCGGCCGAGCGAAATGCCCTGCGAATTAATGGCAATGCCGTCATCTCCGTGGCCGTCAACGAGGCAGTTCTGCACGGTGAGATTCGCACCCAACTTGTTCGGACCGTCGCCGTTATTGATGTTCAAGCCGTCCGCGTAGGTGGTGATGGCCTGGCAGTTTTGAATCGTTCCGCTGGACCCGCTCGCCCACATGCCGGCGTCCGAATGCGAGATTTTCACTCGCTCCACCAGCCAACCCACTCCGTCGATGTTGAACCCGTAGGAAGCGTTGACTCCGCGCGCCGTGCCGTTGCCGTCAATGCCGATGTCCCGCACCGTGCAACGCGTCAGTCCGATTTGCGTCGCCACCACCGACGACGAGTTCTGCTGGCGGTAGATAATCGCGTTGCTCATGCCTGCGCCGCTAATGGTTATACCGGTGGCCTGCAGAGCGCCGGTTATTTTCCACGTGCCGGAGGGAATCCAGACACCTTTGCCCTGCGTTTGCGCCGCATTGATGCAGTTTTGAATCGCGGTCGTGTTGTCACTCGATCCCGTGCTGGCGCCATACGTCACGATCGACAGGGAATTGGGTGGCTGCGTTTGACCCTCCGCCCTATTTATGCCCACGAGGCACAAGGCCGCGCACGCGAGAGAGCCGATGAACAGCATCGGCCGGTTGCATAAACCAGAGTATTTGTTTTTCATGATTTGCTTTTTGTTGGTTGTTGAGGCGAGACAAAAAAGTCCGCTCCAAAGGAATTGCCTAAAACCCGAGACATCAGCAGTTCCAATCAGATTACTGTTCCGCGTCGCCCGTTATGTTGAGGTCCTTCGATTGCCCTCCGCACAAATCAATACCCGAATGGGTTTGGTCTGCGCGGTGAATGGTGAGTATTACTTCGCATAGACAAAGCTATCGTGGTATCCCCTAAACCGGGGAGGCGAAGCTAGACGCCTTTACCCGGCTCTATCACGGAACTGCCAGGAGGTAGAAGACTGATGGGATAGTAGAATCAACTGGAACAGTAAAATTAAACGCGCCTGAAGAGTCGAAAAAGTCTGTCAATACGGGCTGCCATAATACCAAAGGCATTTCCATATTGGTTGCGCTCAACACTCTATACGCAACATTTGTCGGACCGCCTTTCCCGGCGAAGTTCATGCTCGATAATGCGCCGGAAGTGTATCCCGGTATTGCGCCGCTGAATGCCGGATGGTAAACCGGAGCCGTCACGACAAATGGATCCGTGACAGCCGCAGCCAATCCAGTCAACCATTTGCTTGCGAGATAGTTTTGCAGATTTGTTTGATCGACGCCGCTCAAAGAAGTGTTATAGACAACTATCTCGGCTATATCTCCAACATAGTTGGCGTATCCTACAGTGCCGTTCACCAGATTCGGACCTTTAAGGAATCCTATTCCCGCCGCGGTTCCAACCAGGGAAGAGTTCAAGTAGAGGCTTTTCGCAAACGTGGGGCTTAGATTCATCGTCCACTGGCGCGCAGCCACGGTTGTGAATGAAGCGTTGTAATTCAGGTCGTCAGAATACTGCTGCCAGCGGAATTGCGTGGTGGTCTGGTAACCGATGCCCAGCGTCAAATCCGTGTTAAAACCGCCATTGTTGCCGATAAAATAGCTATTGCCGCTGCTCTTCGCCGCCCCCACCTCCATCACGAGAATGGTATACGGTGAGTTGCTCAAGCTATTTAAATTCATCAACAATTGCTGGCTGCCATTAAAGTGAACCGCCTGGCCGCGCCCAGGACTCGTCACGGCCAATAGTGAGTTCGTCACGATCGACGCGGCTCCACTCGCATTGTTCGTATGGCCGCTTTTATCGTTCCACCGCGATAAATTCGCCCCCGAAAGAACCATGCTGCTTTTGTCCGATGCATCCAACCATAACTGGCAATTGGCGGCGGCAGAAATGTTGGTCGGATTGTATTGGTTCCCTGCATCCTGAACCATAAGTTGAAACGTGCCTGCTTGATCGATGGAAAGGTTCGTCAAAGTCACCGTGCCATTTCCGCCAGAGGCGCCGATGTTGGTAATGATAGTGCCCGACAAGGTGCCGCTGCCGGAGTAGATGGAGATGGATATATATTTCGCAGCCGGCAATCCGAGCGCGGAAACGTTGCCCCCGGCGTCGACGGTCTGGATGACGGGACTTGTGCCAAAAACAAAACCGTTCGTCGCTTTGTTGGGCTGCGCCGTCCATACCAATTGTTCCGCATTGCCAATTCCGACTGAAATATTGCCGGATTGAACGGTGGCTGCGCCAGAAGTAAACGTCAGACTGTTCAATCCCGAATTCGTAAGATACAGGCCCGAGAAAGTCGCAAGGCCATTGATCGGGGTGACCACAACCCCCGCCGGATTGCGGTTCACGTTTCCTGCTCCGCCCGTTTCAGTCGCGGTGATGGGAACATTGGAGGGATTTCCGAAGGCATCCGTCTCTGTGACGACCGGCTGTTGCGTAAACGGCGCGCCTACTTGCGCATTTGCGGACGGTTGCTGGGTCATGACAAGATTAGCCGGCGCACCGCCAATGACGGTTTGCACGCCGGATTGGCCGGTGAATCCTGCACTTGCTTGAACAATCATGCTGCCGACCAGGTGCCCGGTGAAGGTCGCGCTGCGCCCATCTCCCGAAGCGACCAAATCTCCGGCCACCACTCCGCCAGTGACATTCGCGAGCGACCAACTCGCCGCCACGTTGGTGATATAGTTCCCAGCCGAATCGCGCGAGATGGCGTAGAAATTCACTGGATTTCCGGCGGTGATATTTTGCGCCGGCACGGCAGTGCCGCCGCCGTCAGCCTGCGTTTCCACTGTCATCGAACTCGCAGCGCCAGGAGTTATGGTGAACGCGCTGGATATTGAGGAAGCAAAAGCGCTGCTGCTTGCCTGCAACGTTTTGAGGCCGCTCTTGTCAATTGTCAGATTAGAAAAATGAGCAATGCCTCCGGCATCCGTAGTGGCGGTATTTCCGGAAATTGTCCCGGTGCCGTCTGCAATCGATAGTGTCACGACCGCACCGGCAACCGGCGCGTTACTCGCATCCAACGCCAACACTTGCACCTCGCCCAAGGCTCCGGCAGTAATTGCTGTTCCCATCACCGCGTCATTGGGCGGCGCGACAAAAGATAGGGCGTTGGTGGCCACCGGCGCGATGGCGAATGTCACCGCAGTCGCTGTGCTTCGGATGTTGGTGACGATCAGGGATGAGTTGGCCGCTGTGGCTGAAATCAGTTTGCTGTTGGCCAGGGATCGCAACGTAACGGTGCCATCGCCATTGTCGGTCCATCGGAAAATTTGCGACGCTCCAATCGACGACGCATCCGCCGTCAGCGACGTAGTGCCATTCGTGTAAGCGGTGACGAACAAACTATTCGTGACCGCCCGCAAGGCGACGTGCCCGTAGCCATAACCCGGGCTCGCGTCGACGACAGTGAATGCGCCCGACAACCCCGGCGACGCCGCATTGGCGCTCAGGTTGGAGTTGGCCGCGGACACAGTCACCCAATTGTTGTTGGCGGTCGATTTGAGATTGATATTAACGCCGATGGGAATGTCATCGTGGTATTGCCAGTAGTTGACATTGAACTCTCCCGTGTCGCACACCAGCCTCACGGTATGCCGTCCGTTTTTCGCAAAGGAATACGGCCCGCTATCGACCGTCGCCCATGTTTTGAGACTGCCCGTGTTCGGAACCGTGAGCGTGGGATAATTCGCGCCATCAATCACGAAATGCATCTGGCCGCCGCTGACGGGGCTCGCCACCCGCACCTGCAAGTGAACCTGGCTTCCCTGGATGGGCGCTTCCTGCCACTCGAACCATTCGCCCGATTGAATCCAGCCGACGTCATAGCTCATCCCGGCACTGTCAGAATTGGTTTCAATCGCGATATTGCCGTTGCGATAGAAATTGATCTTCCCATTTCCTCCCGCGGCGCCGCCGAATGTGTCGCATGCTTCGGCCTCAAATTTTAATTCCGGAGGAAAAGGCCAATTGCTGTGTTTGCGCAGCATGTTCAGGCGCTGGTTGGGATAATCATAAAGCGTCTGGCTGTAACTGAGGGGAGTGCCATTCGTATCCTGGTTCCGCGCGCGCCACATCGCCGCGTCCTCTTCGTAATCCGTAAATCCTTCGCAAAGCGTCAGCAGCGCGCTGGCATCGACGGTATTCGACAGCCCGACGTCAAACCGCACGCCATGATTCGGATCGAGAAAACCGCTTTGCCCCGTGTGCTGAAATTCCGCCACCGCCACGCCGACCCGGGAACCGTTTTTAACCGTCAAAGAATACGAGTTTTTATAATTCACATCCGGCACGCCGATAAACCAGCTTTGGGAACCGTCGGCCACTCCGGCATTGTTGCAGGTGGTGTCATTGGAAAAAAAGTCCGAGGACAACACGATGAACGGATTAAAACCAAAATCCTCCTGGCATTTTTGGCGCACATACATGATGGCCTGCGAGGCATTACCCTGCATGTTGGTCATGAAAGTCACTGTATTGCCGGTCCAAATAATAATCAGCGGCCGCCCGCCGATCTTGAAGCGGTAAGCGTCAGGAATAGTCTGGTAGAATATCTTGTAGTTATAGTCGTAGATATACTTCCAGTTATTCGTATCCGACATATCGAATTTTTGAGCATAGCCAAATCCTCGCCCATTGGCTTGATTCCATTGGGCGACCCACGAGGCGGCATTGTCATCAAAGATGGCGAATTTAATCCGGTTGGTCAGCCCGCGATTTATCAACGCCGTCAGAAGCGGCGCCATATTCGCAGGTGAACCGCCCGTGTTGGGCTGTGATCCGGTCAGATTTGGGCAGACATAGTCCACGCCCGCGTGATCCAATTGTTCCGCCCAATTATCCCAGGTAGCATTCGGATTGCTGGACTGGGGGTTGTAGAGCGAAATATTGAACTGGTTCGGTGAACTTACCGGGCCGGAAAGCTGGCTGGAACCGCTATACTGCCAGCCGCAAGTAACGCCAAGATATTGGCAATTACCCTTGTTCATCCCTAAAACCAAAAACAAGTACACCCACGCAAAACATGGGAGAGCTTTGAGTTTCAGCGCATCAACTTTGCCATTTCCTCCATAACAACCACGCATCTCCATTAATTGGGGTAGGTGATATGGTAGGCGAGCCATGTCGAGTCCGCGCGAGTAAAGCCAGGAGAGTTTGGATGCAGAAAAACATCCATCCATTTTTTAAGCTCACTATGGCCATCCGCAAAGGAAATCGAACTCGAATTTCCATGGTTAACAGCCGGCCGGTCGCCGGTGCCTGCACCGCTCCGATCCGGGCTTGCCAGCAAGAACCCATCGTTGATGCTCGCCGGATTTTCGTCCAAAAAAGTGACAGCGTCGGTGCTGCCCAACTTGGAATTGAAGTCAGTCGTTTTTTTGAAGATATGGTAGGTGTTACCGGGCAGGTTGGGCTCCCAGTCGCCTGCGCCCATGTAGCAGTTTTCAGAAACAGACCGCACGCGTAACGCTCCATTGGTCGCAGTCATATCTGCAGGGCATTTATAGATTCCCGCCGCTTTGGTGTAGCTTCCAATGGAGCCGACCAACTTATTTCCATAACTATCAGTATCACCTTGCGTCCCAAACAGTGTGGTGTTCGTATCGGCGCCTGCGGGATTTGCACCGGCCCCCATCCATCCGGCCACCCAATTCGGCTTGCCGGGGGCTGCTCCTATATAAGGACCTCCACTCGTCGCCCCGTCATTCCCCGGCAGAAACTCACTATTGTCGCCGGAGTAGATGATGCTCGCGGTCTCCAACTGTTTCATATTGTTGAGACACGAAATACCCTGCGCCCTAACCTTCGCCTTGGCCAGCGCGGGTAACAGCATCGCGGCCAAAATTGCGATAATTGCGATAACCACGAGCAATTCAATCAAGGTGAAGGCACAGGCTGGCGTTGCCAGCTTACTGCCACGATCAGGAGATTTCCTATTTATAGACATTACGGCTGATAAAGTTTCGGGGTTCTCCAGCCTCAAGCCGGAGAACCCCGGTTGGAATTAACTCATGGAGTCACCGCACGATAGAACCGTGGCGACCCAACGATCACGTCGTTGAACTGCCACACGCCGGTTCCATCTATTGTATTCGTGCGAATCGGAGTCCAGCTTGCCAGTGGCAGCGTCAAATCCGGCGCCGCCAGCACCCGGTACTGGGTTCCCGAAGCTCCGGTGACTTTCAACGTCACATTGGTGCCGTTCGGAGTCACGGTGAGCGTGGGCGTAATGCTTCCCACCGTAAACGGAGCGGTAAGCCCACGGCTGTTCGAGAACCATTTGTGGGTGAGATACTGCTCGACCTCCGCGCGTTCATTGTCATCCAACCCGCGATTATAGACGATCACTTCGGATAAATCGCCGATATACATTCCGCCGTTGCCTCGGCCGACGGTGCTGTTGGTGAGCGTGCCGACAAGTGATACTCCGTTGTTCGCGCGCTCCACGCCGTTCAGCCAAATCTGGCGCGCGGCGCTGGAATCCACGCGCGCCATCCACATGCGGGGCGTGGCCGGGGCGAAGTTGGCCGGCGCCGTCCAGTTCAAATCGTCCGCATACTGCGCAGCCGTGAATTGGTTGGCGCTCCGATATCCAAAATGGAGCGTGGCGTCTGTATTATTGAAATCACTGCCGAGGAAGTAATTATTTCCCGTGACGTTAGCCATCACATCCACGACAAAGATCGTGTAACCCCCCAGGCTTCCCGTCAGTGAATCCAGGCTGATGTCCAGCCAGTTATTCCCAAAGAAGCTGACCGCATGCTGTCCGCCATAGGCGTTGACCGGGATCGCCGCATTGAGGTTGGTGCTGGGATAATTGGCGTTGTTCGTGGCGTTATTTGCGGTGCCGCTCTTATCCGTCCATTGCACCACATTCGTGCTGCCGTCCAAGGTGATGGTGCTCTTATCGTATGCATCCAGCCACAACACGCAGTTCGGAATGTTATTCGTGGGATCCGCCATCGAGCCGATAAAGTCGGCTGCGAGAACGTTGCTCGAGCTTCCATTATTTATCTGCAGGTTCTGGAAGGTGATTACACCGTTGGAACCATCCGTGCCGATGTTATAGGTCAACGTATCGCCCACCAATCCGCTGCCGGAAATCAGGTGCACAACCACCAGGTTCGATGCCCCGAGGCCCAACGTCGTGACGTTGCCGCCGGCATCAGCCGTCTTCAAGACCGGTTGTTGCGTGAAGGGCGCGCCTGCTGTCGCTCCGCCCGGTTGGGTTGTCCAAATAACTGTGACCGCCGGTCCCGGCGTCACGCTGATCGGCGTCGAACTCGCCGAAACCGAACCCGACGTGAATGTCAGGGTGATATTTCCCAGGTTGGTAAGCGAGAGGCCCGAGTAAGTTGCCACGCCTGCGGTTGTGGTCACATTGGTCTGACCCGAAACAGCGCCGGCGCTGGCGCCCACGGAAATAAGAGTGCCGTTGGTCACGGAATTTCCGTAAACATCCGCCGCGGAAACAATCGGTTGAGTATCAAAGCCCACGCCGACTTCAGCCGTAGCGGAGGGTTCCTGCTGAATCGCCAAGGAGGCGGGAACATTCGCCACCACAGCGATGTTTCCGGAATTCGTCGACAACGAAAATGCGCTGTCCACGTAGGTCAGTGTCGAAGTGCCTGAGTTGGTAATATAGAGCCCGGAGAATATCGCCTTGCCCGACACCGTGGCCATCGCTACGGAGTTACCCGGCGTGGCACTGAGGTTGCCGTTGGCAGTTTGCGAGACCGTGACTGTATCCGTCACATTCGAAACCACATTGCCGAATTGATCTTCAACCGCGATCACCGGCTGGGTGGCAAACGGAACACCGGCCACGGCCGAACCGGAAGCCTGAGTAACCCGCGCCAGTTGAGCCGGGGCGGCAGCAATGATATTGAACGGATTGCTGATATTGGTCAGAAGCGCAGTGACGGCGCTCAACTGCTTTTGCCCGGCAACGGTAAGACTCAGATCATTGAAAGTCGCCACGCCGTTGGCGTCGGTCAATTGGGAGAGGGTGCCGCCCACGGCGCCCGAACCATTGGTGAGCGAAAGAAACACTGTAACGCCAGAGACTTTTCCGCCAGTGCTATTCGTAACAGTGACCGCCACAGCCGGGGAAATCGTCACGCCGGCGGTGGTGTCCACCGGCGGTTGCGAGAAGAAAAGTCCCGTGGGGTCGTTGGTGGTATGCACGACAATCGTGGTGCTCGGCTGCCCGGCGGAAAACTGATTAAGCCATTTGTTGGCCAGGTAATTTTCCACGCCAACCCGTTGCACCTGGGTAAGATTGGTCTTGTAGACAATGACCTCAGCGATATCACCATGGTAATTGCCGCCATTGCCCCGGCCGATATTTCCCTGCAGGACCACACCCAGATTTGCCGAACCGCCCGTGCCGGCCAAAGCGCCATTGGAGTAGATCGCCTTCGAGCCCGGAGAATGAATGTGCGACGTAATCACCGGAATCGCGCCCGGAGTCGTGACGTTAAGATCGTCGGCATACAGGGCAAAGGTATATTGGGTCGCGTTGCGATAGCCGACATGCAGAGTGTTATCGACGTTGTTGAACGGCGTGCCGATGAAGAAATCGTTGTTCGCCGTCACCGTCGGATCCAGCATCGTCACCGACACGATGGAAAACGTCGAATTAGTGATTCTCGTCAAATCAATGTTGAGGCGGTTGGTTCCGTAGAAACTCAGCGTGCGCTGCCCGCCATAGGCGAGCGCCGAGAAATTGGGATTGGAGTTGGTGTAAGGAGTATTGCTGACGCCATTGGCGTTGACATTCGTGGCGTCGTTCGACGTGCCGCTCTTGTCCAGCCAGGTCCTCACCTGGTTGTTGGTATTCAAAATCAACGTATTGACGTCGCTTGCGTCCAGCCACAACTGGCAGGTGGCGATGTTGGTCGGAGAAAGCACCGCATTGGTGCCGTTGCCAGCCGAAGCAACGAGCGTGAATGCGCCGGGGGAATCAAACTGAATGTCGGTGAAATGAATCACTCCGTTGGCAGCACTGGTTCCAATATCCAGAAGCCGCGGACCACCGTGGAGCACGCCTGTCTGGTTGGCGTCGACCGTGATCGGCACGCTAGCCGGGAGGTTTAAAGTGGAAGGATTCCCTTGCGCGTCAGCCGTGATCAAAGTCGGTTGCTGTCCGATCGGTGCGTTGACATTCGCCGATCCGGGTTGAACCGACCACATGAGTTGCACTGCCGGTCCGGCGGCGGACGCCGCCAGCGGCAACACAACCATGGAAAAAATGATTGCAATAAAGGACCGAACCCGCGCCGTGCAACTAGTGACAGCCGCACAGGCTTTCTCCCGCGCTAAGAGGTTTTTTGTTTTTGGGTAGGCTTGCATGATCTTGATTACTTGTCGGTGAGTTAATTGCTATATCGACTTGCGATGACAGAATACAAACTTCCACATCGGGTGTTTGAAACACACTACCTCATGAATGAAATCGGCCGGTATCCCCGAAACCGGGGAGGCATTTAAACATTTCTGAAACGCCTGTAAAATATGGCTGAAATGGATGTGATAAATGCAGTGAAGAGCGCTGGCTTGCACTGAAATTTAAATCGTCTGCATGAGCATTGCCGCAATTTCCTTGAAGATGATCCTGGCGCCGTTAAAAATTCCATCTTCATTCATCGCGCATTCATCCCCGTTTCCGGGGATGGCAAAAAGGAAGGATCCTTGTTTAGGTACGCTCATATATTTGTCTCCGACATTTGGGCGTGCCTGGTCAGAGAAGTATTTTGGGAAATTCACTGAATGACAGCGCCAGCATCAACTCGATCTCGAAAAACAGGGATTACTTTTCAACCCGAAATCAAAACACCCAAATTCTCCGTGCTCAACAAATTCACCCTTTCGGCATGTGCTCTGTTATGCGGCGTCGCCTTCCAAAGCCTGGGACAGCTTTCAGAAAATTCATCCACCCGCAGTTCCAGCGCGCCCTTGGTCTTGTCCTATGGCAAACCCGCCGCGGCGTGGACTGAGGCGCTGCCGATCGGCAACGGACGTCTCGGAGCCATGGTTTTTGGCGGTCTCGATCGCGAACGCCTGCAGTTGAACGAAGACACTCTGTGGGCCGGCGGTCCCTATGATCCTGACAACACGAATGCGCTGGCCGCGCTGCCAGAAGTTCGCCAGTTGATTTTCGACGGCAAGTATGACGCGGCGGACAAACTGATCAGCCGCGCGATGATGGCGGTTCCGCTCAGCCAGATGCAGTACGAAACCGTGGGCGACTTGTTCCTCGATTTTCCGAAAGGCACAAATATTGAAAACTATCGGCGCGAATTAGATCTCGATACGGCGGTCAGCCGGGTGAGCTATACGCGCGATGGAATTACTTTTCTGCGCGAAGCTTTCTCGAGCCCGGTGGATCAGGTCATCGTGATGCGATTGACGGCGGATCGGCCTGGACAAATTTCCTTCGTGGCCGGCATGAAAACGCCTCAGGCCGCGTCGATAAAAACTGAAAGCGGCAACACGCTCGTCATGAGCGGCGTGAATGGCACAGCCAACGGTGTCAAAGGCGCGTTGAAGTTTGAAGCAAGCTTGCGCGTGCTGACCCAGAGCGGCAAGATCGCGGCCGGCACAAATACGTTGTCTGTGGAAGGCGCAGATTCGGTCACGTTATTCATCGCCGCCGCGACCAGCTATAAAAACTATCAGGACGTGAGCGGCAATCCGGAAGCCGTCGTCAAAAAACAAATCGCTGCCGCCGCAAAAAAATCCTTCAAGACTTTGATCGCCGCGCACATCGCGGAACATCAGCGGCTTTTCCGCCGGGTGGAATTAAATCTGGGAGACTCCAGCGCCACCAATCTTTCCACGGATGAACGCATCAAAAAATTTGCCGACGGCAACGACCCGCAACTCGCGGCGCTGTATTATCAATTCGGCCGTTATCTGCTCATCTGCTGTTCTCGCCCCGGCACGCAACCGGCCAACTTGCAAGGGATCTGGAACGACTCCATGAACCCTCCGTGGGGAAGCAAATACACCATCAACATCAACACGGAAATGAATTACTGGCCCGTGGACACGGCGAACATGGGCGAATGCATTGACCCTCTCACTTCCATGGTGATGGACCTCACGCACACCGGCGCGCGCACCGCGAAGGTGATGTATAACGCGCAGGGATGGGTGGTTCATCATAACACGGATTTGTGGCGCGCTTCCGCGCCCATTGATTCGCCTTTCTCCGGCATTTGGCCAACCGGCGGCGCATGGCTTTGCCAAAATTTATGGGATCATTACCTGTTCACGGGCGACAAAGAATATTTGAAGAAAATTTATCCGGCGATGAAAGGCTCGGCGCAATTCTTCCTCGACACGTTAATCGACGAACCAACGCATCACTGGCTGGTCACCAGCCCGTCGCTTTCTCCGGAAAACGGGCACCCGGAAGGCCGGACCAGCGTCATTGATGGACCCACGATGGATATGGAAATTCTGCGAGACCTGTTTGCGAATTGCATTCAGGCGTCGGAGATTCTCAGAGTGGATAAGGATTTTCGAGTACAGGTCGCCGCCACGCGCGAACGCCTCGCGCCGTTGCAAATCGGCGCGAAAGGCCAGCTTCAGGAATGGCTGAAGGATTGGGATGCGAAACCGGGGACCGATCAGCATCATCGCCACGTCTCCCATCTCTACGGATTGTATCCCAGCGGGCAAATTGATGTGCGCACCACGCCCGAGCTCGCGGCGGCTGTGAAAAAATCCCTCGAACTGCGCGGCGACCGCGCCACTGGCTGGGCCACGGCATGGCGGCTTTGTTTGTGGGCCAGATTGCACGATGGCGATCACGCCTACCACATCCTCCAGTTCCTGCTCAGCCCGGAACGCACTTATCCCGACATGTTCGACGCGCATCCGCCATTTCAAATCGACGGAAATTTTGGCGCCACTGCGGGCATCACCGAAATGTTGGTGCAAAGCCAGAATGGCGTCATCGAATTTTTGCCCGCCCTGCCCTCCGCGTGGCCGAACGGCAGTGTGAAAGGCCTCCGCGCACGCGACAGCTTCGAAGTCAGCATGGCGTGGCAGGAGGGCAAGCTTCAATCAGCGGAAATCAAAAGCATCAACGGCACCCAATGCAACGTGCGTTACGGTGACAAAACCGCCTCGCTTTCCTTGAAGCGCGGCCAGGTGGTCCACTTGAATAGCGATCTTACAACCGTCAAATAAGCAGCAATGAAAAATTTTGTGAATCATCCTTCCGTTAAAACAGCCGGGAAAATTTTGCAATCGGGCCTGTTATTTTGTATCCTCGGCCTCCCAGCAGCGCAACTCGCGCGCGCCGGTGAAAAAACCACTCTGCCCGCAAATTTTCTGGAGACCATTTCGAATCAGAACTGGGGCGACCCCAATATGAATCGCGAGCAGGTGATTGAACACACCTTCATTCCCTACAAAGGCGCAAGCCATCCCGGAGTGGATGTTTCCACCCTCACCGGAAAAGTGATGTGCGGTTATCAAGGCTGGTTCTCCGCGCAGGGCGATGGCGATGACCGGGGCTGGACTCATTGGGCGTCCCGAAACGGCTTTCGCCCCGGCAGCGCCAAAGTGGATCTCTGGCCGGACGTTTCCGAACTCGGCCCGGATGAACGCTACGCAACGCTCTTCAAACACGCGGATGGCAGCGCCGCGGAAGTCTATAGCGCCTATAACCGCAAAACCGTTCTGCGCCATTTCAAATGGATGCAGGACTACGGCATCGATGGCGTTTTTGTACAACGCTTCATCAATGATCTGTCCCGGCCGCAAGGACTGCGCCACGTGAACATCGTTCTGAATCATTGCCGCGAAGGCGCCAATCTCTTCGGCCGCTCTTACGCCGTGATGTACGATTTATCCGGACTGGGCTCCAACCAAATGAGCCGCGTGATGGATGATTGGAAGCTCCTGGTGGATAAAATGCAGATTACCAAGGACCCGGCTTATCAACGGGACGCGGGCAAACCGGTCGTGGCCCTTTGGGGTTTCGGTTTTAATGACAATCGCAAATATACCGTCGAGGAAGGTTTGCAACTCGTGAAGTTTCTCAAGGACGACCCGCATTACGGCGGCTGCACCGTCATGCTCGGCGTGCCAACCTACTGGAGAACACTCAACCGCGACTGCATCACCAATCCCGTCCTGCATGACCTCGTTCTGAAGGCGGATATCGTCAGCCCGTGGACAGTCGGCCGTTATACCTCGCCGGAATCCGCCACTCGCTACGCCGAAAATGTGATGACGCCGGACGTCAAATGGTGCACCGATCACGGAAAAGAATATCTGCCCGTCGTTTTCCCCGGTTTTAGTTGGCACAACATGTATCCGCGCTCGCCTTTTAACCAAATTCCGCGCCGCAAAGGAGAATTCCTCTGGACGCAATATGTCGAAGCCAAAAAAGCCGGGGCCACCATGGTCTATCAAGCCATGTTCGACGAAGTCGACGAAGGCACCGCAATTTTCAAGTGCACCGAAGATACGCCGGTCGGTGAATCGAAGTTTGTGGATTTTGAAGGATTGCCCAGCGACTTTTATTTGAAGCTCGTGGGCCAGGCTTCCCGCATGATCCGCGGTGATTTGCCCGCGAGCACGCCTTTGAATCTGCCTCTGCAGGCGGCGCGATGAACAGGATGAACAGGCCAGCCGGGTTTACGGGGAAACATTTTCTCGGCAAAGCAACTCAGTTTTCTTTCTCCACTGAAACGGGGCTGGCAGGTTCCGATTTCAAACCCACGGTATTCACGCTGATGACCTGATAAGACACTTTGCGGCGATCCTTCGGATTCGGATCTTCAAAACGCATTTCGCGCGGAGGGTAACCGGGAGCGTCGCCATACGAATTCATCCATCCCGCTTGAAAATTTGGACGCACCTGAAACCGCACCTGATTCACCGCCGGCCAATCCCCCAATTCGCGACCGTCGCGCATGATGATGAAGTGATGAATGCCGCTCTCGAAATCCGCATCCGCTTCCCACGTAATCGTTGAGCCGCGTTCGCCTTTGTCCACCACTTTCACATCGTAAGGCGCGGGCGGCGGCGTTGTGTCGCTCACCCCGCCCGTTCGCAAGTATTCCATCCAATCGCGAGCGATCGTTTCATTCGGCAGCCAGATCGCCTCCGCGGGATCGCCTTTATAATCCGCGGCCGGAACCGCGTTGGTCCCCAGCAACGGCGCGAGCCATGCCCGGCTCATGTCCACGGGCCGCAACTTTTGATCCGTGCTGCCTTTCTCCGGCAAACGCATCGCCAGGCACGCGTCCAAAAACGGAATCGCGAGGTAACGCGAATTGCCGCACCAATGCCCGGTCAGAGGATCGGGCGCAAAACCAATCGGCCCACTATGAGCGCGATGTTCCTTGATCGTGATGAGCGGACCGTCCCAGGGGCGGTTGTGTTTTTCCTCGATGCCGGAATTGCACATGATGGGAATTCCATAAACGCCTTCCGGATCGGTGTAGGCCGCGAAGTTGGTATGATTGCGCCACATGGCCGACGAACCGGACCGCAGCCACATGGCAGCCACGCGATCGGGATGCAGGGCGCTCATGACATCCGCCCAAATGCCGCCGCCCGAATGTCCCCAGAGCACCCACGGGACTTTTTCCAATTCCGGATGATTCGACTGTTTCGCAAAATCTCCCAACACCCTGAGAAATGTTTTTTCCGAACCACGACGCGGGTCAAACCACAGTTGCGAACCGCCCGGAGAATCATCCGTATTGCCGTTGCGCACGTGATACGACGGGCTCAGCAATGCGCAATCCCATTTCTTGCATAGCGCCTGCCAATGCAAATCATACGCCGCGGCAATGCCCTCTTCGGAAGCAGGAATCCCCGCGCCATGCTGATGCACCACCACGCCGCGCAACTGCTGCACGCCGTCCGGAATCCAAATGGTATAGGTGACGGACAGTTGCAATTCGTCTGCATTCGTGGAAGCGGGATAATCCACTTTAAGAATTTGCCCCGCCGCGTGAACCGTGGTCGCCGCCGCAAAGCCGCAGACCGCCGCCAGAGCCAGCGTGGCGATTTTAAGACGCAGTGTTTTCATTTTCATAAAGAATTTTTAATAGCGCGTGCAAAGCGGATCCCCAATGACAATGTCCTCCCATCCGACAAATCGAGACGCGGCATAAAAGCTTTCCGCCATCGTGAATCCCGACGTGCATCGATCCATCGCGATGGTCGGCGAAGCGTTGGCTTGCAGAAGCGGCTCGTCCACGTATCCCTTGCCGCACGTCAACCCATGCGCAATCAAATCCACCAGCAACGATTGGCCGCCGCGGGTGGGCAGAAAAGTTCGCGCGCTCGTGGACACCGCGGTGTCAGCGAACGAACCCGGCGCAAAAAACAAAGTTTGGTACGCCGCGCTGGAATATCGGGCGTCATTGCTGCCCCACGAAAAGTAGCCGAGCAAATTCGTCCGCTGGCCCACAAACGTTTCATTCAAATCCAACTCATCCGGAATCCCGCGTTGAACCAGCAGAGCGTGGGCTTTTCGCATGTCGGCGTTGTATTCGCGCCACGGTGATTCCCTCAAAATTACCAGGCCGGTAATCGGAGCAGGTTGGCCGTCAGGATAGCCCAGGCCGAAGCTCGGCTGGACATCAAACAAAACTTTCCCGCTCACCACGCTGCGTTCCGCCTCCATGGCGCGAGCGGTTAATGCCTTGGCGTCGTCCTCCGTATAACCGTCGAGGCGCGTGACGAGATATCCGCCAAATTTGGAATGAGAAAATGGCGACGTGGCATTCCAATACCGATTCGAATAGGCAAATCCCTTCGCGCCCGACCCGGTGATGTCTATTTTCATCGTGCCCGGGAGATTCGTGTAGTCCAAAGCCGCCAGGTAACTGTCCACCGACGGATGGCCCCGCGTTTCGATCGGCTCACGGCTGTGTTCGTCACAACTTCCCATGGCCGCGCCGGTGATTCGGATCGGCACACCTTTCGTCAGCACAATGAAATCGATGCCTTTGTGCGCCCGCAAATATTTGCGAATCGGCGCTTCGATCTGCTCCTCGTATCCAGCGAGCCGGATGGTTTCGTTTCTCGTTGCCACCGCCGAGTCCTGGCATTGAATCGAAACAATCTTTTTAACGTGGCGCCTGGCTGCGTAGTCGTCGGCAATCGCTTGCGAAATCGGACTGTTCGCATTGAACACCAGCAACACCGAATCGGGACTTCGTTTCGCAGGCGCCTTGCCCTCCGCTGCCCTGGCTGACGAGCAGACCGCGTGACCGGCAGCGGCAATTTGCGCCAACAGAATCCAGCGCGCGACGGCCTGATACAATTGAGTCTGTCTCATGCGAGTGGGATTCGACTATCCACATTCCAACGTCCGAGCAACAATCCCCTCTTTCGGGGATAGTTCGACGGTGGGGACCGCGGAGTTGTGGCTGCGAATTAAGAAATTATTGGAAGACGACAGCTTTGGCGATCGTTCTAGTATCCGAGCCGCTGCCGGATTTCTTCCAGCGGCACGCCTTTGGTCTCGACCACCATTAAGGTTACCCAAACCAGTTGCAGCACCATCATGGCGCAAAAGAACAGGAAGACATAACCCGGCGCGAAGGCCGTGACCATGATCGGAAAAAAGGTCGTGAGCAGCGCGGCGAAAACCCAATGCGTGCCGCAGCCCAACGCCTGGCCCTCGGCCCGCTGGCGATTCGGAAATATTTCCGAGATGAACACCCAAATGACCGCGCCCTGCCCCACCGCGTGCGCGGCGATAAATCCAAAAATGCAAACCGGTACGATGCTTACGTGCGAGGTAAAAAAAGCCCACGCGATAAGTCCCAGCGAAATGATATAACCGAACGAGCCGATAAATAACAGCTTGCGCCGCCCCATCCGATCGATCAGCCAAAGTCCCACAAAAGTAAATATCAGATTGGTCACACCGATGCCGGTGGTTTGCAACAGCGCCGCTTTCTCGCCCAGACCCGTCAGCTCAAAAATGCGCGGCGCGAAATACAGGATCGCATTGATGCCGGAGAGCTGGTTGAAGAACGCGATGAAAAACGCCAGCAGAATGGGACGGCGCATTTGCCAGGTCCAAAATTTCCCCGACGTCCCCTCTTGCTTTCCCGAGGCGGCAATCTCCTGCGCCTGCGCCTCGATTTCCATCATCGACGCCTGCGGACGGATGCGTTGCAAAATCCTGATTCCCTCCGCTCGGTCATTTTTTCGCGTCAACAACCAGCGCGGGCTCTCGGGAATCGCAAAACAGAGCGCGGTATAAATCACCGATGGAAATGCCGCCACACCGAGCATCCAACGCCACGAATTTTCCCCAAACCGCGCCAGCCACCAATTCGACCCAAAAGCCACGATGATGCCGAAAACAATGTTGAACTGAAACAGACCGGCCAGCCGTCCGCGATATTTTGGCGGAGCGATTTCGGAGATATACAGCGGCGCGGCCACTGTGGAAATTCCGATTCCCAGCCCGCCAATCATCCGCGCGATGATGAACGAAACCACATTCGCGGCCAGCGCCGACCAGATTGCGGAAATCACGTAAAGAACCCCGATCGCCAGCAGCGTCCGTTTGCGGCCAAACCGGTCCGTGGGCCAGCCGCCGAGCAGGGAGCCTACCACGGTCCCGTAGAGAGCCGAAGCCATCGCAATGCCATGCAACCCGGCGCTCAGGTTCCAAAGCGATTGAATTTTTTGCTCGGCGCCCGAGACGACCACCGTATCGAACCCGAACAAAAATCCCGCCAGCGCCGAAATCAGCGCCCAAAACACAATTTGATTGATCCTCATGGCATGGGGTTGGCGCGATGGTTTACCGCATTGTCTTGCAGCACCAGACTATTCGACCTGTCGCCGGAAAACATCCCCTAAAACGAGGATGGAATTCGCGCCAACAAAAAATCCCCGCGCAGAAACTGCACGGGGATTTTCAAAACATTTCCTGATGGTTACTGGCGTTGCTTCCGCATCCGGAAAGCAAACAGAGCCAACCCGGTGGAAAGCATCGCGAACACGCCCGGTTCGGGAACCTGCGTCAAAAGAAGCCCATTCAGTTGCGCGCCGTTCGGCTGATTGACATTGACCGATTCGCTGGCGCCACTCGCCGTAAACGTATCCATGATGTAGCCGCCCATGCCGCCCGTGCCCTGGAAAAACGCGAATACCTGCGACGGACTTTGCAGGCTGTTATCCGTAATACTGAACGCGCGATTCTGATTGATTCCATTGCGCGTATCCGCATTGAACACGAGCAGATTGTAAATCGAGCCCGGCGTCAATCCGCTCAAAACCAGGGTTGAGGGACTCGGCCCCGGCACTTCACCAGCGCCAATGACCGCATCCAGCGCAGTGTCACCGGTTGTGCCGCCGCCGCCCAAAAATGTCGGCGATGGAACCTGGGCGTTGGCGCCTCCCGCATACACCACCGGCGCCGTGCCGCCGTTATTGGGATCGGCCGCGAACGTAAATCCATTGGCCGTCGTCTGCGCCGAACCTGCGAAATTGACACCATAGACTTCGGAGGAAGCCGGTCCCGCCAGCGTTAAAAAGGTGTTATCGGTGAAAACCCCGGTCACGTAGCTTTGCGCATGGACGGACGCCACCACGGCGAATACAGCGATAGTTAGATTTGTTTTTTTCATGGTTCTTTCTGGAATTGCGACGCCGAATACCATGACTGTGCACGAAATCACTGAGTATCCCCGAAAGCGGGGATGCGGGAGGGATGCGCGCGAATCCGATGCGTTTGAACAACACCCACCCGAAAGAGGGGTGAAACAAATGGCGGGCTCTGTCAAAGTTTCGCGAACAATTAAAAAAAGAAATATCCACTGGGTGATTCGGACAATCGCGATTTTATTGGGGCTGTCGTGGGGACTGGCCGCGGAAGCTCAGGTCATAAACTTCGATGTTCCCGGTGGCGCGGGCGCGACGAACTATTCCGGCCCGGGAACCTACGCCGATCCCGGGCATACTTATTGGAATCCGGTTGTTGGCGGAGGAACCACTGGCGCCACCAACCTTTTATCCGATGGCACCACTTCCAGCCCTATCACGCTGACTTCCCAATTGGGCGGAACCTTCGGCACGCAGGGAACGCAAGGCACTCCGGCGGCGTTGCTCCAACCGTACCAATATAATAATGGCGTCCGCAGGACGAACAAACTCGATCACGTCCCCGCGGGCACGTACGATCTTTATCTTTACAGCATCAACGATACGGGCACACGCGGAACGACCTTCACCGTTTCCACCGCCGGCCAGTCCACGCTCACGCAGAGCACGGTAAACACTCCGGGTAGCCTGACGTCGTTCATCCCCGGCGCGTGCTACGTCATTTTTAGAAACATCGTCGTGCCGACTCCAGGCTCCATCACCTTCACCTGGACGGGAAATCCGAATGTGAGCCTGGCAGGAAACAACGAAGGAGATTTCTGCGGCCTCCAGCTCGTGTTGGTCGCCACCAACACAGCGTCAGTTAATCCGCCCAATCCCAACTTCGGTGGAAGCGTGCTCATCTTCGATTCATCGATGCCGATGTCCACGATTCAAAGCCAATTGGACGCCGTATTTTCCGCGCAGCAAAACAGTGAATTCGGGATCAATCGTTATGCGTATCTTTTCAAAGCCGGGCAATACAGCAATCTGGACTTGCGAATTGGCTACTACACTCACGTGCTCGGGCTCGGCCAGACTCCCGACGACGTGACCATCACCGGCAACGTCCACGCGGACGGAGCCCTGTCCGAGCACAACGCCACGACGACCTTTTGGCGAGCCAGTGAAAATTTCTCCGTGTCGCCCGTCAGCACGGATACGAGCGGATTGGAGCAGCCCAACACAATGACGTGGGCGGTCTCTCAAGGCACGTGGCTGCGACGGATGCATATCAAAGGAAACCTCAACCTCGCGAATACCAATGGCATGGCGTGGTCGAGCGGCGGCTTCCTCGCCGATTCCAAAATCGATTCCACTATTCGCTCGAAAACTCAGCAGCAATGGCTTTCGAGAAACGACGTCTGGCAAACGTGGTCCGGACAAAATTGGAATATGGTCTTTGTCGGCGTTTCCAATCCGCCCGCCGGAAGCTGGCCCGGCTCAAAATTCACCGTCATCACCAATACTCCCGTGATTCCCGAAAAGCCTTACCTCACCATTGATGGTGGCGGCAATTTCGTGGTCATGGTGCCCAACCTGCGCACAAATAGCATGGGAACAACCTGGGCCAGCGGACCAACGCCCGGAACCGCCATCCCGCTCAGTCAGTTCTATCTCGCGCAACCGGCGCTGGACAACTCAGGAACCATCAACGCCGCTCTGAACGCAGGCATGAACCTCATTCTCACTCCCGGCATGTATCGTCTCACCAACACCATCGTCGTGACGCGTCCGGACACGATTGTGCTGGGCCTGGGATATCCAACGTTGATACCTACGAATGGAAATGTTGCACTTTCCGTTGCGGACGTTGACGGCATCAAAGTGGGCGGTCTGATTTTCGACGCCGGAACCACGGCGGCTCCGGCACTGTTGCGCGTGGGGTCCGCGACGAGTTCGGTGAGTCATTCCTCGGACCCCATTTGTCTCTACGATATTGTCAGTCGTGTGGGCGGTGAATTCAAAGGCACGACCACTAACTGCATAACCATTTACGCCAACGATGTCATCGGAGATAATTTCTGGTTGTGGCGCGCGGATCACGGCACCGGCGCCACATGGACCGGGAACCCGAGCAACACCGGTCTGGAAGTGGATGGCGATCGCGTCACGATCTATGGCCTTTTTTGCGAACATCACGAAAAATTTCAGACCGTCTGGAATGGCAACTGGGGGCGCGTCTACTTTTATCAATCGGAACTGCCGTACGACGCACCGTCCCAGGACGTGTGGTCGCACAACGGCATCAACGGTTACGCTTCTTACAAAGTCGCCGACACCGTCACGAGCCATCAAGGTTACGGTTTGGGCGTTTACGGCGTTTTCACGAAATCGACCACCACCAACTTCGATGTCATCGAGACCCCGATGAACTCGCAGCAGGTCAATTTGCACAATATGATCATGGTTTACATCACCGGGCTGTCCGGAAGCGAAATGACCCACATCATCAATGGCACGGGCGATACGTTGAATACCGGCGTGACCACCGCCACGGCAAATTCGCTTTGGCAAAATCCCCTGTTCAGCATCGGCGCTCTTCAAACCGGCACGAATCTGGATATCACGCTACCCACGGAATCCTGGCACTCGTATCAACTCCAATATAAAAACCGATTGAACGATCCCACGTGGGCGCCGCTCGCCGGCCTGCTGACGGGCGACGACACGCTCGATTTCATCGCGGCTCCAATCCCCGCGAGCAACCGCTTCTACCGGGTTAAGTCCAATTAGAATTACTTGGCTTCCCTTCCCCGCAATTTAAGCGCGGCGATGTTGGCCTGCACCGCTTCAAGATTTTTCTGCGCAATGCTGTTGGTCGGGTTCAGTTTCAACGTCGTTTGAAATTCTTTTTGCGCTTCTTCCAACTTTCCGCTTTTGGCGAGCGCGACGGCGTAGTTCAAATGCGCCCGGTCGAAATCAGGGCGGATGCGCGTCACCGCCGAAAACTGGTCCTGCGCTTCCTCCAGTTTATTTTCCACGGCCAGTTCCATGCCGAAAAGATATCGTGCCTGCCAGAACTGGGGGTTCATGTAAATTGCCGCCTGAAAGCTGTTCATCGATTCAGCTCTTCGATGTTGCGTCGCCAAAGTGATTGCCTGACAAAAGTAAGCCGCAGGCCCGGCCGGCTGGAGAGAGGCCGCCTGTTGATAGCGCGCTTCCGCCCTCCTCAGATTGCCGCCGCACTGATCCATGAAACCCCAACTCACAAAAACCTCGACATATCCGGGATTGCTCGCCAGCGCGCGAGCAAAACAATTCGTGGCCTCCGTTGTTTTTTGCCGGTTGGCAAAAAGCACTCCCAGTTCATTCAACGCGGGCACATAGTCCTTGCGAATCCCGAGCGCCTGGGAAAAATACTTTTCCGCTTCGGAGGTGTCGCCCTCGCGCACCAGCAGCGTGCCGGCCTTGAACGGTGGCTCCGGAGTCTGCGGCAACAATTCCGCGCATCGTCTTTCCTGCTGGATGGCTTCCGCCAATTCGCCGGTCTGCGAAAGAAATTGCGCGAAGTTTTGGTGCAGCGCGTAATCTTCGGGCGAAACCTCAATCGCTACTTCATACATCACCCGGGATTCTGCCCGAGTGCGGTCGCTCATCTGTGCGCTCATCTGTTTCAGATTCGCCATGTAGAACTTCGCCCGCGGAACATCATTCAACTGGCTCGTAAAGGGCGGCATGGAGACGCGGCTGAAATTTTCCTGCCAAACGCGCGAGCGGTCCCAGAGCGTCGCCGCCAATCGACGGTCGCAAAGTTCCGCTGCCGCCCATTCGCCGCGCGCGCGGGCACGAATCGAATCCGGAAGCAGCTTCGCGGTCTGCTCCGCGAAAGCGCGCCCGAGCAGATAGTTCCCCGCGAAATTCAAATGCACGTGCTCGTAGAACAATTCATTTCCGGGAATCCCGTCCGTCGAATTTTCCGCGAGCATTCGCGCCGCATCCAAAAAATGGACGCCCGCGGCGGCACGCACCTTTGCTGCGTCCGCGATGATTTGATTAATGGTCGCGTCCGCGCGAAACGCGAGCGTGTCATCATCGCGCGCCAACTCATATTCGCGCAGCGCCTGGGCGGCATTGGTTAACGCGCGATCACAGTCGCCCATGCGGAATTGCAATTCCGCATAGTGGGGATCGATCGTGGCCGCCTGGCGGAATGCAGCCAGCGCGCTGGAGAAATCCCCGTTGGTCTCGCTCGCGATTCCTTGCTGAAACCATTGTTCCCAATCCCACTTGTGCGATTCGTCCAAAGACGCCGGATGCGCTGAGCCAAACGGAGCGCAATCTTTAAGATTGCTGCCGACGGTGCTCAGGATGACCGGCACTCCCGCGCCCCGGCCGGCGCGCAGAATATCGGCGAGATTTTTTTTAAAATTTCCGTAAGCACGCAAGCGATTCGCGTCGTCATAAAGCAGCGGGTGGTCCTTGAACATATTCAACCCTTCCCACGTCTTCGGGCTGGCCGAATTCGGCCGCCAGTGTTGCACGAGATTCTCCAGCCATTGACCCGTCCGGGTCCGTTTTACGGCCAGATTCGCGCGGACCAATTCGGTTGCGGGCACACGTGAACCAAACACCGTGCTCGCGCCGAACGGGCCGATCATTTCATTGTTGCCCATGTAAATAATCCACAAATCGCCGTCCAGCCTCGCGCATTCACGAGCAATCGGCAGGATCACGTGCGAGTTGATGGCGGTCATGGCGACACAGACGACTTCAAAATCCGTGCCGGGATAACGCTCCCTCAACTGGACCTGCAAATAGCGGCCCGCGCCAAAGGTGGGATCGGGATCCCCTTGAGCCGCCGATTCACCGAACAAAAAAATGCGATACGTATTGGCGGGCTTTTTAACGGGAATCCGCTGCGGCACCGGCGTCCTCGCCAGGTAAGGCGGAAAGAACCTAAAACCAAAACTGTCGTTCGGCACGTAATATTCCCGGCCGTCGATTTTTGTGCGCAGAAAAAAACTGGTGGGGTAACCGTGGCCGAAAATTCGCAGTCCCAACTCGATTGCTCCCAAGACAAAAATCGAGATCAATGGCGCCACCGCAATCCGAAACATCCAAAGGCGCCGGCGTGAAATCGTTTTTGAGCGATTCGGAGTGTGGTTCCCGTCTGAAGAACTCGTTTGCTTTTGAATGTGCCTTGGGGGCTTCAAGCTGATTCAACAATTGCAAAAACAGCCGCCAATAACAAGCCGGGCGGCGCCCGCACTGTCACTTTGAGTACGAGGCCATTTTCGTCTGGCTCTCTTTCGAAACAACCAGCGTCATGATGGAATGAGCCGGGCTGTCGGTTTTCGCCGCATTGCCGCCGATCCAAAGATAGAACGGCTGATCTTTTTCCGATTCATTCATGACGATCACCGCAAGATTTTTGTCCTTATTGAGAAACGCCGTGGTGAGCAGACGGTCGGTGGTTGACGAACTGATCACTCGCCGGGCTCCCGGCCGGACGAATTTCGAAAAGTGGCCGATGTAATAATACGAGTTCATGTAGTGCAGTTGCCCCGTTTTCGTATCGCCGTGAATGGGCGCAAAACAATAGTTCTGCACATGATTCGGGCCGCCTTGTTCGTCCAGCAAGACGTTCCAATCCGTCCAACCCACGGCGCCGTCGTTGAAATCATTGATCATGGATTTCCCGTAAATTTCGCCCCACTTCCAATCATCCAACTGCGCGGCATCAAAGGGCCCGTTGCAACCTTCCGTGAACAGCAAATGAAAATTCGGGAACGCCTGCTGCACCCGTTTGACGTTGTCAAAATGATCGCCGACATACCAGTGATACGCCACGCCCCACACGTATTTCGCCGCGACCGGGTCGTCCAGAACCACCTTGGCGCGCTGATACATCAACCCGCGGTTGTGATCCCAAATCATGATTTTTTCATTCTGCAGGCCGGATTTGGCGAGCGTCGGTCCCAGAAAATTTTTAACGAAATCCCTCTCCTCTTCGGCTGTATAAATGCACGATTCCCAGGTTTGATTCGCCATCGGCTCGTTTTGAACCGTCATTCCCCAAATGGGAATGCCTTGCTTCCCGTAGGCCTGAATGAATTTCGCGCAGTAACTGGCCCACGCGCCGTAATATTCCGGCTTCAAACTTCCGCCGTGCAGCATGTCGTCGTTATCTTTCATCCAGGCGGGAGGACTCCACGGACTCGCATAAAGCGTGAAGTTCCCCGGGTCCGCCGTGGCCAGGACTTCCTTGATAAAAGGAATCCGATATTTCAAATCGTGGCTGATATCGAAACTTGCCAGCGTGGCATCTCCGTTGGTGACGTAGGTGTAGCTTTCACTGGAGAAATCGCAACTGTGAATATGGGTTCGCCCGAGCGAATAACCGATGCCTTTGACCGGATCGAAATACGCCTGCAGCACCTCCAGTTGTTTGCTGCGCGGCAATTTGTAAAATGTTTCCGCCGAGGCGTCCGTCAACGCGCCTCCCACTCCCACTATCGTTTGATACGTTTTTGAAGAATCGACGAAAACAGCGTCTTGTTTTTCACTCGGTTGCGGCAGTTTCTTGAAATCCAATTCCGCCGTTTTTGCCAATTTTTGGCCCGTGCCTTGTGCCGTCAGGTAAACGTCCACGATGCCTGGCAAGGCTTCTTCTCCATGGGAAGAAACCGCCAGAGCGAAACCAACCAACAAAATCAAACCGTTTTTTTTCATCGGTAACGTCAGGAAATCGGGAAAGCCTCGAGAGGTTTATTTGTGAATGGAAGCGTGCTGCATCAACCAATCGATATCTCCAACCCCAGGTTGGGCCGGCACGTTTGCGCCCGTGAGCGGGCCATTAAAAGTGAGCAGGTTTCCGTCGCGCCATTTGTGAATTTCGCTGTGGCCATCGGCAAAAGAAAAGCCACAGGCGCCATTGTGATACGTCGCCGGCTTATCGACCCAGGTCTGCGAGGCGTTGTCCGCGCAAAACCATCCATCATTGATGCTCCACGGATTTTCATCCAAAATGATGAAGCAATTCACCGCGCCCATCGTGGCCAGGTCCGATTGTTTCCTGAAGATTTTGTAATTGGAATTGAGCGGCATCGTGCTGGTCATGATTTTATCCACGATGGGATTCAGATATCCATTGATGGAAACGCTGCGCGCCGTCGGCGCGTCATTGCCGCCGGGCGGAACCGTCTTGCCAAAAAAAGCCGTTCTCCGGTCTGCCGGACACTTATAAACATCAACGTTCCGGCAATACGGAAAGATCAATCCGAGTTTAATCAGATCCTCGTTGGCGGCGGCGGAAGGTTGAGTCATGTCCCCGTAGACCCACTGGTTCTCGGGATTTCCCGGATCAGTGTAGGGATTGGGCAGCAGGCTGACTTGCAGCGGGCCCTGGCCCACGGTGGGCACCAGCGTGCCATTGTTGTCATCGGCGTACATCAACCATCCAAAACCGATCTGCCGCAGGTTGCTCATGCACTTCGCGCCCTGCGCCCGGACTTTGGCTTTGGAAAGAGCGGGAAGCAGCATGGCAGCGAGAATGGCAATGATCGCAATGACCACCAACAACTCAATCAGTGTAAAACCGTTGCGTCTCGAGTGATTCATCCTGAATTTTATTTCTTGAAGGGCGCCCGGCAACCGAGGGGTTGCCGGGCGCGGTCGTATGCGTTTTACGTTCTCTTATTGCACCTGCACCCGATAGAACCGCGGCCCCAGATTGATCGCATCACTGACCGTCTGAGTTCCGTTATTACCCGGGACAGGCGAACCGACTGGCAGCCAGGTCGGATCCGTCAGGTTCGTCTTGTATTGCAACTGATATTTGAACCCGGTCGTCGTCGGGAACTTGACGACCACATTGTTGCCGACTTGTGCCACCGAGGTTTGCAGCACCGGAACCAGCATGAGGAAGTTCACGTTGACGTCCGCTGAAGCTGGACTATCCACCGGCCGGCCCAACTGCAACGTATTGGTGGAGCCGTTGAGAGTAATCGTCGCCACATTGCCCGAGCTGTCCCGGAGCGGAACGAACGCGTAAGTCTCCCAGCCGCCGGTATTCGGGATCGCGAACGCTCCCAATATGTTGGTCGTCTGGCTGGACGTGCCCCAGCCGTCCGTCACCAATGCGAGCGTGGCGTCGGTGCCCGTGGCGGACGCCGTGGCCATACGCCCGTAGATGTTGTAACTTCCGGCCGGATAAGTCCGCGTGTAATTAGCCCAGGCGCCGTCGCTATAGTAACCCATCGTGTAATCGTTCTGCGGATTGAGCGGATCCAGATATTGAGCCCGCTTCACGTCACCGTTGATTTCCGTGAACATGCCCGAGGACCGATACAGATCCGTGCCGGCTGAATTGAAATTGACCTGGAGGGTATCCACAGCGGTTTGAGCGCCGTAGCCCGCATAGGCGTTGGTTTGCGGGTCCGGGAAGAAGAGCCCGCCGTCGTGGTCAAAATCTTCTGCTTCCCACGTGTAATTATTCGGGTTCATCGTGTCGAAGTTCACCGTGGCGGTGGAGGAGTTTCCATTCCCATCCGTAATCGCCACCGTGATCACATAGGAAGAATTCGGAGCCAGATGCGGATAGGAAACCGTCCAATTGTTCGCCGAGCCGCTGAACACGAGGTTCGATACGGTCGTGCCATTCACCGTTACGATCACGCTGTTGCTCAAGACGCCAGCCGAAGATTGCACCTTGAAGCTAAACGTGTTCGTGGTCTGATTCATCGTGGTGCCATTCGGGAATAATTGCGTCAGCGACGGCAGGTTGGTATTTGCCGGGAACAACGCGTAGAAGAACACGTTCTGGCTTCCTCCGCTGGTCGCCTTGAGTGTGTTCGTCGTCCCGCCCACAATCTTCGCCAGGTTTCCATTGGCGTCACGCAAAGGCACCCAGGTGTAGGTCTGCCACCCGCCGGTCACCGGGATTTGGAACGTACCCAGGTTCGTCGTTGCCTGGCTCGAAGTGCCCCAGCCATTGGTGACGACGGAGATGCCCACATTTCCCAGCGCGCCACTGGTGCTTCCGTCGGCCGCGCGAACAAAGACGTTGTATTCCCCGGACGGGAAGTTGCGGGTGTAGTTCAGCCAATTACCGCCGTTGTAATAACCGACGTCGTACGGCTGCGCGCTGTTGGTGATATACTGCAATCGCAACGGTGTATCACCATTGGCTTCCACGCCCACGATGCCGCTGTCCCGGTAGTTATTTGCCGGCGGCGCCGGCACATTGGGATAATTGTAGTCGATGCCGCTAATGCCTGACTGTCCGGCGTAGCCGTCCACGAGGATCGGATCCGGTAAAAATTGGCCGCCGGAAAAATCGTAGTCCGGCGCTTCCCAGGTGTACACCGGAGCCAGGGTGTCAAAGGAGACCAAGGTGGTGGCCGGGCTGCCATTGGCGTCCGTAACGCTGACGGAGGCCGCATAAATGGAGTTCGTCACCAGAGCGAGTGTCACCACCCGGTTGGTCGCGTTTCCAGTAATGGTCAATCCATTCGTCGCCGTGAGATTGGTGACGGATCCCTGCCCAAGCAGGTTCGTGATCGCCAATCGGACCACGATGCTATTGGTACTGATCGTGACTCCCGCCGGGGAATTGGCCGTGAACGTGAAGGTCGGAGACGACTGGAACATGTTCGTGCCGTTCGGATAGATATTGCTGATGGTGGGCAGATTCGTATTTGCCGGTGTCAACATCAGGAAGTTCACGTTTCCGCCGCCGCCAGCCCCCGCGGTGAGACGGAGCGTATTGGTGCCACTCAATTGCACCCGGATAAGGTTGCCGCTCGTGTCGCGCAGCGGCACCCAGGCGAACGAATCCCAACCGCCCGAGTTGGCGATGGCGAAAGTGCCGATGTTCGTGGTTGTCTGCGAGGATGTGCCCCAGCCACTGTTGACCAAATCGAGAATGGCATTCAAGTTGCCGCCGCCGTCGGCTGCGCGCAAATAGACATTGTAATTACCGGTCGGGAAGGTGCGGGTGTAATTCATCCAGTTTGGCAAGCCGCTGCCGGTGCCGGAATCGAAAAATCCCACGTTGACGTCCCGTGCGGAATTCGTGGCCGCATAAGCGTCCAGGACCTTCTGCCGCATCAATTCGCTCATGATCTGGCCGCCGTTGACCGCACCAACGGAATATTCCGTTTCTACATTTTCGCCCGGGTCGCGATAAACACGGAGGGGACCGCTACCGCTTCCATTGTCATTGGCGTCCGTTAAATTTACATAATTCGTCTGCTCCTGGTAATAAGTGTTGGTGTCCGGCCCGAGGAAACTCATCACCGGATTGTCGATAAAGATACCGCCGCCAAAATCATAATCCTCGGCTTCCCACGTGAAATTGGTCGGTACTGAACGCGTCATAAAAGTATGCGTTGGTAGCGCTGATTCCGGAATTGTCGGTGACCTGAATCGTCACGGCCACGTTATTCAGTGGCGATTGCTGGATCAGAGTCGGATTAACCGGGAGATTGGCATAGGTGACGATTTGGCCGCCGGTCGTTGGCGTGAAGGTAAGGCTCGAAGTCACATCCGCACCGTTGACCGCGACTTTGATGTTGCTTGAATTAATTCCATTCGTCGAAGTGGCCGTGAACGAAAGCGTGTTGGTGCCGGATTGCAACAGGGAGCCGTCCGGAGCGAGGTTGGCAACGATCACTGCGGTTGCGGATTGGCGAATGTTTTCGACAAAACTCGCATCGCCGCTGCCGGTGTAAAAACGCGCGTCGTCAATGTATCCCGGGAATGAGCGGCCCTTGCTCGGGCGATCGCCCAGCGAAAAGCTTGGCGTGCCGGAGAAGTCGAACGTCAGCCCAGCGCCGATATTTTTCACAATATACATTTTGGCAGGGCTGGCTTCTGTTCCATAGTAGACTGCCGCGTTGCCGCTGACGCTGTCGTAAGTCATGGCCAGGAACAACCATTCGTTAGTCGGGAAATTGTAGCAAATCGTCGGCGTAATGAACGTTGTCCCAATCACACCCCGCATCACGAGTTTCGGAAAAACTGGTGTGCTGGAATTCGCAAATTGAGGTTGGAATCCGATGCTGTTCACGCCGCCAATGTCGGAGATCCCCGTCCCCATCAGATTATAAATACGCGATCCCTGGTTCAGGAGGTTGGTCTCTAGGTTCGCCATTTTGATCCAGATGGTTGCCGTGAAATTGGTCACGACCCCCAGCGTTCCGAGCGTGGCGTTATTGGTCACGAGCGCAAAAGAACCGCCGGCATTTCCGGCAATCGGATTCGTGGAGAGATTCAGGGACGCGCCACGGCCCTGGATGCCGGAATTCGCGGCGCCATGCAAATCCGCGAGCGTGCCGCTCGAATAGATCATCGTCATGGGCAGCGGGTAAATGGCGCTGGAGGGATCATCGGTTGTGTTCGTGCCGGGCCCATCCTCGAATGTGTACTTGAACTGGAGGGTTTGGGCGTGGGCAACAGATCTGCCGAACAGGAGGGAGAGACAGGCCAGAGCGGCCATTACTATCGCGGTAGACTTGGATTTCACGATTGTCTTGGGATGAGGGTTGGTTTTTGTCATTGGGAGCAGTTCAGCGACAATACCTTTTCTGAAAATCGTCCACACCCCTCTTTCGGGTGGTTTTCAATCGATTCTCTTCCTGCTATGATTTTTTCAGAATCCCAGATACTCTGCAGATGACTCTGGCGAGAATGAGTCGCTTTATGTTTGTGCCCGGAAAATGTTTCGTCGCGGCGCTCCTTGCGGTCGGCGCTGTCCTGATTACGGGCCCGTCCGCCCCCGCCCAGCCCGCCCACGAAGTTCTCACGAATGCCTCGGATATTCTGGCTCTCACCCCGGAACGCGCCGACAGCAAAATTCACGTTTCAATCACCGGCGTCGTCACGGTTGCGGAACCGAGCTGGAAGGGACGGTTTTTTGTGCAGGACGCCAGTGCCGGAGTCTTTGTAAATTATACCAACGGAAATCGCCCCTCGCCCGGCGACCTGGTTTCGGTGACCGGCGACACCATGTCAGGCGGTTACGCGCCTTGCATCGACAATCCCCGTTGGGAAAAATTGGGCACGGCGCCCTTGCCGGAAGCGAAAGTTCCCACCATCGACCGATTCATGGCAGGCGATGCGGACAGTCAATTCATCGCAATGTCCGGCATCGTCCGGGACGCATCCACCAACTGGGACCGGCTGGGCGTCCAATTGGAGAGCGGCGGCTATCGCTACCGCGCCTTCTCGCCGATTCCACCCGGCATCGATCCCACGGCTCTCATCGGCGCCCGGGTGCGAGTCACCGGCACCGCGGGGGTTTCCTTCAACCCCACCTTGCGACATTTTCTAACCATCGTGATCTACGCGCCCGCGGTTTCGGATTTTGTCGTGGAAGAATCCGCTGCCGGCAATCCGTTTGATGAACCGCTCACTCCGCTTAATGGGATTGAACAATATCAAAATAAATCCTCAGCCAGCGACCGAATACACGTCAAAGGAACGGTGACGTATCAAAAGCCGGGAGAGGATTTGTTTTTGCAGGATGACAGCGGCGGACTCCAGGTTAAAAGCCTGCAGAAAATTTCTCTGGCGCCGGGCGATGTGGTGGAAGCGGTGGGATTTCCCGGATTGCAAAACTTTCTGCCCGTGTTGGAGGACGCGGTCGTGAAAAAAATCTCCGGCCCGCAAACCAACCTGGTTCCCTCATCAGTTATGGTCGGCGACCTGCAAAATGGTTTGTCCAACGCAACTTTTATCACTCTCAATGCCAAACTGCTCGATCGTCTGACCAGAGGCGTCAACTCCTGGGGGAATGATACCAACAACACGAAGACCATTCTGGTTCTCCAAACTTCCAACCTCGTTTTCACCGCGGAAAAAGAAGGCGCAACTGAAGATTCGTTTTTAACCTCCATCCCCATCGGCAGCACCCTCAAAGTCAACGGCGTTTGCCTGCTTCAAACCGACGAATTTGGCAAAACGAAATCCATGCAGTTGCTGCTGCCTTCCGCGAATGACGTGCGCATTCTGGAGAAACCAAGCTGGATGACGCCCCAGCGATTATTGGCCATTCTGGCAGTTTCATTCATTGTCATTCTGATCGCTTCCACGTGGATCATCATGATCTCCCGGAAAAATTCAGCGCTCAAGGAACTGATTCACGAACGGGAACTCGACCGGAAAGAACTCCAGAAAGCCCATGATACTCTCGAATGGCGCGTCAAGGAACGCACCCGCCAGTTGAAAATCCAAATCACGGCCAGAAAAGAAGCGGACCTGCAATCCAAAGCCGTCCTAAGTGAACGCACCCGGCTGGCCAAGGAACTCCACGACACCATCGAACAAACCATGACGGGCGTCACGTTGCAGCTCAACGCCGTCGCCAAGCTGCTGCCGCAAAGTCCCGAAACCGCCGGCCATCACCTCGGCCTCGCCCGGAACATGGTCCGCACCAGCCGCGTGGATTTGCGGCGCTCCATTTGGGATTTAAGAACGCGGGAACTCGAACAATTCGATCTGCCCACCGCCCTGTTGGTCAGTGGAAATCAAATCGCGGACGGAGCCGCCATTCGCATTGAAATTGAAACTGACGGCGAGATTCGTCCCTTGCCGGAAATCATGGAAGAAAATATTTTGCGCATCGGGCAGGAAGCCATGACCAACGCCGTCAAACATTCGGGTGCTTCCCGCTTGCTGCTGCGCCTGGAGTTCCGCGGCGAAAAAGTGGTCTTGACCATAAAAGATAACGGGAGCGGATTCACGCCCGAAACCTGTCTCGGCCCGAATCAGGGGCACTTCGGTTTGCTCGGCATGTCCGAGCGAGTAAAAAGATTGTCGGGCAAACTCTCCATTCTCAGCGCGCCCGGGAACGGGACGACCATCTGCGTTGAAATTTCGGTGAAGGAAACCTCCCCGGCAAAGTCCGCACCCGTGCTTATCGAAGACTCCTCCGATTATGAAGAAGACATCCCATCCGGATCTTAATAGCTGACGATCATTACGTGGTCCGGATGGGGTTGACCACCATGATCAACACCGAGCCGGACATGGAAATTGTCGCGGAAGCGTCCGACGGCGCCCAGGCGGTCGGACTCTTCACCCGGTTCAATCCCGACGTGGCCCTGCTGGATTTGCGAATGCCCCTCATGAGCGGCATTGACGTGGTCACCGCCATCCGCGCGCAAAACAAGAGCGCCAAAATTCTCATCCTCTCCGCCATGAGCGGAGACGAAGACATTCACAAGGCATTGGAAGCGGGAGTGGCCGGCTATGTCTTGAAAGATTCGACCGACGAAACATTAATCCCTGCCATCCGCGCGGTTGCCGCCGGCCACCGTTGGATTCCGGAGGACGTCGCCAAACGTCTCTCCTCGAGGCGGCTGTTTGAAGACCTCACCTCGCGCGAACTGCAGGTGCTCAACAAACTCATCAAGGGCATGGCCAACAAACAAATCGCCGACGCCATGAACATCAGCGAAAACACGGTGAAAGGGTTTCTGAAAAACATCCTGGCAAAACTGCACGTCGCGGATCGCACGGAAGCGGTTGCGGTTGCCATTCAACGAGGAATCATTCATTTTTGATTCGCACCAGACTCCTTGGGAGTTGCCCGCTGGCCTGGGCCAGCCCGATTTTTTTGTCCGCTGCTTATGACGAGCATTCTCGGCATTTCTGCTTTTTATCACGATAGCGCCGCGGCGCTCATCGTGGACGGCCAAATCGTCGCCGCCGCGCAGGAGGAACGCTTCACCCGCCGCAAGCACGATCCCGAGTTTCCCCGGCAGGCGGTGGATTATTGCCTGAGAGAGGCCGGGATTCAGCCGCGTGATCTGAACTACGTCGCGTTCTACGAAAAGCCGATGCTGAAATTCGACCGGCTGCTGGAAACCTATTTCGCCTTCGCTCCCGCCGGCTTTTCCAGTTTCCGCCAGGCGATGCCGCTCTGGTTGCGCGAAAAACTTTTCATGCGCCGCCTGCTGCGAAACGAACTTGCCGGCGCCAAAAACGCGCGTTTCGTTTTCACCGAGCACCATGAAAGCCACGCGGCCAGCGCATTTTTTCCCAGCCCGTTCGCAGACGCTGCGATACTCACGCTCGACGGCGTCGGTGAATGGAGCACCGCCACGTTGGGCGCCGGCGAGGGAAACCGCATCGAATTATTGCGCGAGTTGAAATTTCCCCATTCGCTCGGGCTTCTCTATTCCGCGTTCACTTATTATTGCGGGTTCAAGGTGAACAGCGGCGAATATAAATTGATGGGCCTTGCGCCCTACGGTACGCCAAAATTTGCAGACACGATCCGCGAACATCTTCTGGAGTTGCGACCCGACGGCAGTTTCCGCATGAACATGGCTTACTTCAATTACTGCCAGGGCCTTACCATGACCAACAGCCGATTCCACCAGCTTTTCGGCGGGCCTCCGCGATCGCCGGAATCGCAACTCGAGCAGCGTCACATGGACCTTGCCGCCAGCATCCAAACCGTCACCGAAGAGATCGTCCTGGCGATGGCGCGCGAACTCCATCGCTTGACCCAGAAGAATAACCTCGTGCTCGCCGGCGGCGTGGCGCTCAATTGTGTCGCCAACGGCTGGCTGCTTCGCGAAGGCCCGTTTTCCAAAATCTGGATACAACCCGCCGCCGGAGATGCGGGCGGAGCGCTCGGCGCGGCGTTGTTCACCTGGCATCAACTGCTGGAAAAACCGAGGCAACCGTCCGCAAACGATTCCCAGGCCGGCAGTTTTCTCGGGCCCCAATTTTCCAGCGCAGAAATCGAGAAAGCACTCGCCGCCCGAAACATTTCCGGCAGCCGCATCGATGACGAAGATTCGCTGTTGAAACAAATCGTTGACGCCCTCACCGATGGCAAAGTGGTCGGCTGGTTTCAGGGGCGGATGGAATACGGCCCGCGCGCGCTCGGCGCGCGCAGCATTCTCGGCGACGCCCGCAATCCCGAAATGCAATCGGTGATGAACCTGAAAATAAAATATCGCGAGAGTTTCCGCCCCTTTGCTCCCTGCGTTTTGCGCGAGCGCGCGCCGGACTATTTTGAACTATCCTCCGGAACCGAAAGCCCCTACATGCTGCTGGTCGCATCCGTTCTCGATCAGCATCGCCGGCCGCTCTCCGGGACGGAAGAAGTCACCATGAGCCGCGATCCCGACCTGCGCCACCGGGTGAACATTCGCCGTTCCACCATCCCGGCGGTCACCCATGTTGATTACAGCGCGCGCATTCAAACCGTGGACGAGCAACGGCACGGCCGGCTTTATCGGCTGTTGAAAATGTTCGACGAACACACTGGTTGCCCAATGCTGGTGAACACCAGTTTCAACGTTCGCGGTGAACCGATCGTCTGCACCCCGGAAGATGCGCTGCGCTGTTTTCTTGCCACCGACATGGACCTGCTCGTGCTCGAAAATTTCATCGTGCAAAAGCAGCAAATAAAAAACCTGCCCACCGCCGCCGAAAAAGCCGAACATCTCGCCGCCTTTGCGCCCGATTAATTCCATGAACCACCTGCTCAAACCAACACCGCGCGTGCTGCGCCAGTTCGCGGGTGCGTGGCTGGCCTTCTTTTTGATTTGGAGCGCCATCGCGCTTTGGAAGCGGCACAACGTTCCGCTCAGTTGCGCATTTGCCGTGGTCGCCTTGTTCGGCATCGTCGGCTTGATCAAACCAAACGCGATCCGCCTGCCTTTCATCGTGGCGTCTTTGGTGGCGTTTCCGATTGGCTGGCTGATGAGCCAGATTCTCCTCGCCGTAATGTTTTACGGCGTGATAACACCGGTCGGATTTTTCTGGCGGATTCGCGGACGCGACACGTTGCAATTGCGCAGCCAGCCGAAGCAACCAACTTTCTGGATGAAACGCGGCTCCCAACCAACGCCGGACCGTTACCTGAAACCGTTCTAACGCATGAAAAAAGACGAAGGACAAAGCTCATTCGAAAAAGCGGCCGCCAACCAGAAAGCCGGCGGTTTCCTCGGGGACTTCTGGTTTTTTCTGAAGACCAACAAGAAATGGTGGCTGGTGCCGATCATCGTAGTGTTTCTAATCGGCGGCCTGCTCATGCTACTTTCGAGCACCGGACTCGCCCCCTTTATTTACACTTTGTTTTGAACCACTTCTAATTACCGGAAGCCCGGCCGGCGGCCGCCGTGATAAACTCCACAACCGCATTCGGATCTTCCGGCGACAACGGATAATGTCCCCGGCCCTTCTCGACGATGACATTCATTTGTCCGCCCAGCGCCTGATATTTTTTCTCCGCTGCGCGCGTATTGGTTTCCAACCCAGGATCCGCGTCACCACACACATGCAGGATGGGAATTTTTGCCTGAGCCAACGCGGCCAGGCCATCCATCGGTTGGGTTTTGGCCAGGTTGCCATGCAGAATTGGATTTTCGGCATAGATGCAGGAAACCTTGTCCGGATTGGCGATTGCCCACGCGTAAGCTTCCCCCGCCGCGCCTCCCGCACCAACCATGGCCGGCTTTTTGGAAAATCCGTGATCGACGAAATGCCGGTAAATGGTGTCCCACTGCGTGGCCACCGGCCCGTCGAAATTATACGGCACCGCACCGGTCACGATATAAAACCCTCTGGCCAGTAACCCGAGCACGACCGGGTCGTTGCGATCCGACAAATCGGCGCGGAACACCCACGGATTTCCGGGCGCGGGCTGCCGCGGAGCAATGAGCGTGGTAAAGGCATCCACTCCTTTCAACGTGATATAATATCGGTCGTAACAGTTCGTGAAGAGCGGTCCGCGCACGGTGACATAGGTTTGCTCGCTGGGAAAATTGACGTAAGCCTTTGAGGTCGGATAAAACGAATTTCGCGTGAACTTCTCGCCAGCAAAATCCACCGCCGCGGTCTTTTTCTCCCGAACACTATTCTCGATGAAGTCGGCGATGGGAGCAGGATCGCGCAGGCTGTGCGGATGATGGCCGCGTCCCTCTTTGATCATTACGGAAATCCGTCCGCCGAATTGCTGATAATTACTTTCGATGGGTAGCGTGTATATTGCCAAAAGCGGATCAAAGCTGCCGCAGACATGAAGCAAGGGGACATCATTCGTCGCCAATCCCGAAAGGCCGTTCATCACTTCCCAATTGCCGCCCGGATTATCTGCATAGATGCACGAAACCCTGGTCGGATTGCGCACGGCCCAGGTATATTCAAATTCTCCACCGCGGCTCATGCCGATAAATGCCGGCTTCAGCGAAAGCCCATGCTTTTCGGTGAGGAATGCATACCAGGCGTCCCACATTTTGTCGGGACGCAAATCCGGACCGGCCTCGATGTACGCGATGCAAAAACCGCGCCGGAGCAATTCGACTTCCGTCTGCGGTTGATGGTCCCAATAACACCCTCGCCACGACCACGGATTTCCGGGTGCATTCGTTTTGGGAACCACCACAATGCAGCGCCGTTCATGCTCTTTGTGTTTGAACCCGTTCCCCTCTTCCGGAGCGGCTGTGACCGGCTGAATCGAGGAGTCATCGCTCATCGCGAAATCGTAACGATCAAATCCGTGCCAGTTGGTTTTATCACCGGTAAAGGAAACGAAAACAGGCGCCGCCTCCGTGGGCGCGCCGGGAATCAGTCCGGGAAAAAGGGTGATGACGACCGCGGTTGCCGCCACACAAAACAAACTGCTGCGTCGATTCATAGAGTTCATTTTTTCAGCTTTTGCTCCAAAAAATCAGTGCGCGATGCCTGAAAATCCTGAGGATTACTCATCGTGCGTTGTCGGCACCGCGTTTGGTATCCCCTATAATGGGGAGCGCGATGCCCACAGTTGCCCGGTTTGCGGCGTGGCGACGGGCAATAAATCGAACGATGATTTCGAAATTTCGGGCAATTGAAAATTTCCTGAGCGTCAAAACCATCCGGAAAACAATTCAGCAACGGTTTTCGCAACTCACTTCACCGCGAGACACCGGTCGATCACCGGCTGCATCGCGTCCGCCCAGATTTGATAGCCTTTGGCGCTCGGATGCACGAAATCCGGCATCATATCGCGCGAAATCGTGCCATCCTCCTGGATCATCTTCTCACTGATATCTATAAAGGTGACGCGCTTTTCATCGTCCAGGGATTTGATGATGGCATTGACCGCGGCCACCTTCCGACGGCCACCGTCCGTGGGCTTTTCTCCGCGCGGAAAGATTCCCATCAAAATAATGTGCGCATGCGGACAGCGTTTTTCATATTCCGCCACCAGAACCTGAATGCCCTCGGCAATTTCCGCCGCGCTGTTCCGTCCGCTGTTGTTCGTGCCGATCATCAGCATCACCACCTTCGGATCCATCCCATCCACCTGGCCTTTTTGGAGGCGCCCAAGGACATTTTCCACGCGGTCACCTTCGATGCCGAAATCTGCCGCGATTCCCTGGTATCGCTGATTCCAAACTTCTTTCCCGGTGATTTCCCAACGATTCATGATGGAATCGCCGTCAAAAACGAGGTCGAAATGCTTTCCGCCAAACCGTTCCAATTTCTTTTGCACATCATCGTGCCGGTCGTCGCGCAGCTCCGGCACCGCCGCGGAATTCGTGCGCGCGACCGGAGCCGGGCCATTGGATTCCGCGCTCCCGGCAAAATAAACGGAATGAGCGGCGATTATAGTGCTTGCCAAAAGTAATTTCCGAAATGGTGGCGATTCCCTGCGGGGAATCGAGGCAAACCCGCAGGTTTGCCCCACCATTTCGGAAATTACTTTTGGCAAGCAGTCTAAAAAAATAACAGCGGTGCGAAATCGTTTCATTGGTTCAGGTTCTTTGGAAAAACATCTTATTGGCACGACGGCCACCATCCGGCCGCGCACAACCTGACAAAATCTTCCGGTTCAAAGAATCCCCTAAAGCGGGGAGATAGGAAAGGCGAGCGGGCCTCAGTGCCAAGGCGCGCTTTTTCAAAGTTCGAGATCAGAAACTGTCCCGCGCGAAAAAAGTATATTGCCGACATTATTAATTTGGCTTGTCGGCAGTTGTGAAGGACGCCAAGATTTAAACGCCGATGCCCTGCAATTGCCTCTATATTTCCGCCATCCGCCGGTTCAGCGGCACTCATTTACGCCTCTGGGTGTGGCTTTTTGTGGGCAGCCAACTGCTCACCGTTTCAGCACGCGCGGCTATTTTGTGGAGCGATGAGGGCTCGCGGGTTATTCACGAAACCGGTGCCTGGATGGGGGTGGACATTTTGGGGGGCGCCGTCAAGCGGGACCACACCGCCAGCGACGCGCTTTATTTCAAGTTTCACGTTGACCCCCTTTCCGATGTGGCCTCCGAGCCCTACTACGCGGGATTCCAATTATTCGAAGAAAATATTCCGCGGCTGGGAGTGGGCAACGCCGAGGAAGCGTGGGGCTACTCCGCGTTCAACACTGCGGAAACCGGGCCCATGAACCAGGTCGCCGGCGAGTACAATTTAAAATCCTCCCATCCGGAGGCCGCCGAGTTGGGAAAGCTCAGGCCTTACGAGCTCCCGCGCCACGATCATGAGCGAACCATCATATTTAAAGTTCAATATGTTCCGAAGGGGGATGACATCATAACGGTCTGGCTTAATCCGGTCCTCGGCCGTGGCGCAACGGAAAATAATCAGCCCGAAAGCCTCACCACCAAATTCACGGCCAACGCCTCCTTCAATCAAATACGTCTTCGCCACGGCGGCGGCGGCAACGGGTGGATTTTCAGTGACATGGCTGTTGCCACATCCTTCCGCGACTTCGTGGTCGTGCATTTCTGGCAAACCTGGTGGTTCCTGACCCTTTCCTTGACGAGCCTGCTGGTCGCGGTCGGCGCGACTGTGCGCTTCGTGGAAAAGAAAAAATATCAATACCAGTTGGAAAGAGCTGAGCAAGTGCACGCGCTGGAGCGGGAACGGGCGCGCATTGCCCAGGATTTGCATGATGATCTCGGCTCGTCGCTGACTCGCATTTCGCTGTTGACCAGCATGCTGCGCGCGGACAAGGACCAACCCGACCTGGTGGAGGCGCACGCGATCAACCTCTCTCAATCCGCCGACCAGACCGTCCGCGCGTTCGACGAAATTGTCTGGGCGGTGCGGCCCGGCAGCGATTCGCTCCAAAGTCTTTTGGACTATATCACGCATTTTGCCGGCGAATTATTCGCCGACAGCCCCACTCGCTGCCGGCTTGAATTGCCGCGCGATTTGCCCGCGCTGCCACTGCCGCCGGAATTCCGCCACAATGTTTTTTTAATCGTGAAAGAGGCGCTGACGAACGCGCTCAAGCACGCCTCGGCCACTGAAGTGCATCTCCAGGCGAAAACGTCCGCGAACCTTCTGGAAATAAGCATCCAGGACGACGGCGTGGGTTTCGACCCAGCCACTCCCAAGACCGATGGGAAGCAGCATGGCCTAAAAAATATGCAGCAGCGCGCCAAAGACGTGGGCGGAAAACTGACCTGGCAACGCCCGCCCGGAAAAGGCACCATCGTCCAGCTTGCCGCTCCTATTCCCCACATACCCGCGCCCGCTGAATTGGATTAATTATGCAAATTAAAGTTGCCATAGTGGATGATGACGACGGCATTCGCGCCAGCCTCGCGATGCTGATCCGCCGGGCCGCAGGCTTCAAATTGACCGGCGACTATCCCGATGCCGAGACTGCGCTCAGAGAAATTCCTTTGAATATACCCACCGTGGTGTTGATGGATATCAACATGCCGGGTGTCATCAAAGGGCCGGAATGCGTTCGCCAGTTGAAGGCGCGATTGCCGGATGTGCAATTCCTCATGCTGACAGTTTATGAAGATAGCGATTCGCTTTTCAATTCGCTGAAGGCGGGGGCAAGTGGTTATCTGCTCAAACGCACAGCTTCCGCGCGTCTGCTCGATGCCATCCGTGACGTTCATGCCGGCGGTTCGCCCATGACACCACAACTCGCACGCCGGGTGGTTCAGTTTTTTAACAAACCGGCCGAAGAGGCGTCGCCCCTGGCATCGTTGACACCCAGCGAAAAAGAATTTCTGGACCAGCTCGCCAACGGCTACGCGTACAAGGAAATTGCCGACCGCATGAATATCAGCATCGACACCGTTCGTAGCTACGTGCGGACGGTCTATGAGAAACTTCACGTCCATTCGCGCACCGCTGCCGTGGTGAAATATCTCCGGGGTTAAGAGCCTATAACAAAATGGGGAACGGGCGCGCTGTTTTCTGGCGGGTGGCTGGCAAGGCGCGACGAAGGAAGATAGCCGCAGGGCTCTCTGACTGAGGAGCAACGCGGCCAGCCGCCCGCCAGAAAACAGCCCTCCGGGTTGCCGATCTTTGGGGCTGCTGCTGCGTTGCTCGTCAGTCGAATATCCCTGAAGGATATTTTCCCTCCTCGCGCCTTGCACCCGCCCCAAATCTCTGGCAACGCGCCCATTCTCCATTTTGTTATAGGCTCTAACGCTCCAGCAATCGCCGCATGAACATGCGGTAGCCGGGCCGGGGTGGCAGTTATAAACTGCTGCTCATCACTAATGCGCCCGCATCGATGGTATCCCACTTGGGTGATTCTAGCCGTGATTGCCGCGCCGCTGGGTGTCCCCGCCCAACCGTTGACGCGCCTGGAGCAGCGCGAGTTTGGCAGGATGCCCGACGGCGCCGCAGTCACACTATTCACTTTGCGGAATAATCGGGCCATGGAGGTCCGGGTAATGACCTATGGGGCGATTCTCAACGCAGTGGAGGTTCCCGATCGAAACGGCTCCGTCACCAACGTGGTGCTGGGCGCCAGTTCTCTGGAGAACTATTTAAACGGATTTCAAACTCCGGCCCCCATTATTGGCCGGGTGGCTAATCGCATCGCCAATGCTCGATTTGCTCTGGATGGGGTGGAATACAAGCTCGCGGCCAACGCCGCACCGCATCACCTTCACGGTGGCGTCAAGGGATTTGGTTTGGTCGTATGGAAAGCACACCCGCTCCCTTCCTCCGAACACGCCAGCGCTGTCTGCTTCACTTACCTTAGCAAGGATGGAGAAGAAGGTTACCCGGGCAATTTGAATGTCAGCGTGACTTATACTTTGACCGACGACAATCAACTGCGCCTCGATTATGAGGCCACCACGGACAAAGCCACCCTGGTTAATCTCACCAGTCATGCCTATTATAACCTGGCCGGATCGGGCAATGTGTCCGGGCAGGAATTATGGCTGGCCGCCGATCATTATACTGTAGCGGACGAGGAGCTGATTCCCACGGGTGAAATCGCCAGCGTCACCGGGACGCCATTGGATTTCACGCAACCGGCGACGCTGGGGAGTCGTGCCAGCCAGCTCCGTCCAAAGGCTGGCGTCTACGACAACAATTTCGTTATCAACGGCGGCGGCAGGTCCCTGGTCCTCGCCGCGCGAGCACGCGATCCGCGCAGTGGCCGGGCGATGGAACTGCGCACCACCGAACCCGGCGTGCAGCTCTACACGGGCAACCGCCGCGCCTTCTGCCTCGAGACTCAGCACTATCCTGACTCCATTCACCATCCGAATTTTCCGTCAATTGTTCTCCGGCCTGGAGAAACCTTCAAAAGCACCACCATTTATACATTTACGGCAAGCTAGATATCCCGCGAGAACGCGGGCGGATAATTCCAACAAACGCAATCACATGGTCAAATACTTCCTCTTCCTTCCCGTGATCGTTTTTGGAGTGCTCTCTTCGTCGTATGCGCAGGAATCAGGCTCATTGAACACCCTCGTCACCTATGCGGGATCCACAAATCTTGAAACCAGCCCGATTTTCACGGTCCAGGTAAATGGCACCGACATTTGGACCGAACAAGTAGGCGGTGAAACCATGGAAGGTCTTAACGTAGCCAACTTCTCCTGTGCCGGACCACAAACGATCAAAGTAACGGCTCCGTCGAATATAACGACTTGTGTCATCCGCCCAAAAAGCAGGGGAATTGTTGCCAAGGTAAAAGGACGGACCGTCACTTTTAAAATGTCGGGGCCGCAGAAGCTTTACCTGGAAATTAACGACCTGCCCCATCTGGCCATATTTGCCAATCCGCTGGAAGTTCATCCGCCCAAACAGGGAGAAGACAATGTCGTCTACTATGGACCCGGCTATTACAATGCCGGCAACATCAGCCTTAAAAGCGATGAGACTCTATACATTGCCGGCGGCGCCGTTGTAACCGCCAATCTACAGGGTAATAATATTCAGAATGTCAGGATTCTGGGCCGCGGAATTCTTAATGGAGGTGTCAGGATCTCCAATGCCACCAACCTGGAAGTAGAAGGCATCTTTATCCGCCACAACAGCGGAGGATGGGTCAATACCTTGACCGATTGCACTCACAGCATTTATCGGAATGTTAAAGTGTTCAGCTATATGGCGAGATGGGGCACGGATGGGATTGACCCGGTATCTTGCCGGGACTTTACCATTGATGATTGTTTTGTTCGCACCCGAGACGATTGCATTTCCATCAAATCGTCAAGAGAGGCCCATCCCACCGATGGAATCACGGTGAAGAACAGCGTGATGGTCGGCTGGGCCCATGCGGACGGAATCACGCTGGGTTTCGAGCTAAATGGGTTGGTGACGAATGTCCTGGCCACCAACTGCGACATTCTTTATGCGCGCGGGCAAGGACATACGGGGGGCCACTCAGCGTTCAGTATTGTTTGCGACGACCATGGCGATGTTAAAAACGTGCGCTTTGAGGACATCCGGGTGGAAGAAAACATTGAAATCAAGAACTTGGAATTGATCGTTACCGAAGCTCAAAGGTACGGCCAGAGCAATCCCCGACCAGATCATGTTCAAGGAGTCTACCTAAAAAATGTCCAATGGGAAAACCCGGACAAGCCATTCGTCATCGCCGGACTTCCTACGATGCGCAATTACAATAACAACGTCGTTGAAGATGTTACCTTCGATCATTGCCGCGTGGCCGGCCGGCTTCTAGGCAATCCCTCCGATGCCGATTTCCAAATCGAATTTGCCCGGGACATAAAATTCATTCCGGCGACAAAAATGAAAAAGGGAATTTTATCAAGAGAGTAAATCCAGCCAGCGCGACGTGCGCTCTCATTCCCGGGCGAGCCCGCCGCCCGTGCGGCGGCGGCAGCCGGCCTATACGCCATGGGTAAGCGCCGTCATCCAGGCAGAGCCCCGGTTCCCGCCGGTTTGGTGTCGGCCACGCTTCGCTTTTCCACGAGACGCTTGTGGCTGTTCCGCATACTGGCCGTCAGTTTTCCTTTGGTTATTCTTTTGCTGACTGAAATCGCATTTCGCATTGTCCCCGCGCTGGACGACGAGCGCGACCCCTTCGTTAACATCTCGCCGATCGCGGTTTTTTCGCGCACGACCTCGAACGGCCAGCAATACTACAATATCACGTCGCAACATGTTTTAGGCGGCAGCGCCGTCCATATTCCCGTCAAGAAACCGCCCGGGACCATTCGCATCTTTTGCGTGGGATCCTCAGCTTGCGCCGGTTGGCCGCATCCCGCAGCCGAGAGATTCACCGCTTACCTGCAGCAGGCACTGGAGGCGGCTTACCCGGGTGAAAAAATCGAAGTCGTTAACGCGGCGGCCCACGGCTTTGCGGCCTATCGGACCCGGCGCGTTTTGGATGAAGTGCTTCAAATGGAACCCGACGCCGTCCTGGTGTGGGAGGGGAACAATGAATTCCTGGAAGAACGCAATTATGATCCGCCCGTCAAAATCGTTGGTGAGCTGGCGCGACACCTCCGCACCGTCCAATGGTTGCAAACCAGGATAATGAGAAGCCGGACAGAAATGAACGGCGACACTTTCAACGGCATCGCGCAGACGTTTTGGAAGAAGGCCCACCAGCAGTCGTTGCGCCTGAGACAAGACCCGGCCCAATTCGCCCAGGTCCAGGAGCATTTCCAGGAAAGCTTCCGGCACATGGTCAATCAATCGCAACGCGCCAGGGTGCCATTAATCTTGTGCACGGTTCCGGTGAATATGCGCGATTGGCTGCCGACAGTTTCCTGTCAGCACCTGACCGGCGAACAACTGGAACAGTGGCGGACACTCTACGATCAGGCACAACGCTGTCTCCTGCTCGGCAAATTCCAGGACGGCATCACGGCCATTCGCCAGGCGATTGCCTTGGAAAGTGAACATGCTGAATCCTATTTCTGGCTGGGCAGGTTGTTGGAAGCCACCGGACAAAAGACCGCGGCCTGGGAGGCTTTCAGCAAGTCGCGCGATCTCGATTACAACCCTTTCCGGGCCATCAGTCCTTTCAACGAGATTATTCGCTTCCTGGCAAAGGAAAATAATGGCAAAGGCGTTTACCTGCTGGATCTGGAAAGACTATTCACGAATGCCTCGAAATACGCTGCTCCCGGATTTGATCTTTTCCTGGATTACGTTCACCCCACCAAACCAGCCAACCTGCTGGTTGCCAAAAATGTTTTTGACCTGCTCACCGGCCGGGTGCTGAAGAATCAGCCAACCGAAGCGCGTTTTAGTTACCGCGATTTGCCCCTGCCGCCTGCCACGGAGCCGTATCGTGATGAATCGGATATAGGAATGCAAATAGGCGAGATAACGTTGTCGGCCGAAAACCATCAATATGAAACCATCGTCAACCAGTCCGAAACCGTGGTGCGAGAGGTTGCGGGGCGGCCGCCACTAGGTTCAAATGATCCCGTGTTGGCGCGATTTACACCTGAGTTTGCGGAGCGTTATCGCGTGATGCGCAATTATGTGGACGTGCGGCGACGAAAGCTTTTGGCTGCGTCCACTAACTCGCAAGAACTCGCTGAGGCTGATCGTCAATTGGATCAGTTCTATGACAAATGGTATCCCCTGGGACGATATTGATTTATTCCACCACCGGCAAAATCGGCTTCAAACCACTATGCTGCCAGTCGCATGAAAAAGAATACACCCGAAAGTATCCGTCGATTCTGTCTCTATATACTTCCCGCCTTTCTAACCTGGCAATGCTGTCAGGGACAGGAGAATACCAATCCTCCTTCTGCCATTGTTCCGGATTCCGTTTATTACAATTCCCGGGACGGATTTTGCAAGGCGCCGTTCGGCGCAGTCCCGGCGGGCACGAACATTACCATGCGCTTTCTGGCCAAAGCAGGCAGTCTCCGATCGGTCAGCCTGCAAATCGTGAAAACGACGATTACGGGCAACAACCAAAATACCATGCATGATAATTTTGCCAGCTTTCCCATGGCAAAACAGGGCGTGACCAACAACCAGGATGTTTTCGAGACCAGCTTTGTTTTGAAAGACCCGGCTCTATACGGTTACAACTTCAAACTAACCGGCAGCCACGGGGGAACGGGCTCCTTTTGCAACAACACCACCGCCACGCAGATCCCGGGGTTAAGAGTGCGGGGCGCCGGCGGCCTGGGCGAGTTCATCGCTCCGGGAGGACCCCTGGCCTATTATACACTGACGGTTTACGATCCGGAGTTCCAAATGCCGGGATGGACCAGTAACATGGTCATCTACTACATTTTCCCGGAGCGTTTTAAAAACGGAAACAAAAGCAATGATCCCGTGGTGGGCGTCAGAAAGTTTTATGGCGCCAGGAACATTGAGTTCCATACCAACTGGAGCGACCCGGCGCCGTATGTGCCGGGCGATGGCAGAAGCGATTCCGATTATTGCAATGATTTCTATGGCGGAGACCTCGACGGAATTATCCAGAAGCTGGATTATATCCGGGACTTGGGCGCAAACGTTATCTATATCAACCCCATTTTTCAAGCGCCCTCCAACCACAAGTATGATACGGAAAACTACCTTGCCATTGACGAGAGCTTCGGCACGGTCGACACCTTCAAAAAACTGGTGGCGGAATCCAAAAAGCGCGGCATCCGGATCATCCTCGACACTTCGTTAAATCATTGCGGTTCGGATTCCATTTATATGGATCGCTATGGCAAGTACGGTTCCAAGGGCGCATTTGATCATGAGACGATCGACACCAATTCGCCCTATTATGAATGGTTCGAATGGAACCGCACTGCGCGCACGCCCGACCGGATGTACAGCCAATGGTCCAACCCCTCGCTGGCCAAGCTGAGAGAAATTGATTCCTACAAAGATTTTGCCTACCGCAATACCAACTCGGTGATGAAATACTGGCTCTCGCTGGGCATCAGCGGCTGGCGCATGGACGTCACGCCGTGGAAGAGTGACGATTTCTGGAGGGACTGGCGCAAAGAGGTGAAGAAGGATTATCCCGATTGCTTTACCATCGCGGAAGTCTGGTTTGACGCCAGCAAATACTTCACCGGAGACATGTACGACAGCACCATGAATTACATTTTCCGCTCGGCCGCGCTCAATTTCGCCGGAGGCGGCAGTGCGAAATTGACCGGCGATTCTCTGGAAATGCTCCGCGAGAATTACCCCAAGCCGGTTTTTTATCGCCTGATGAATCTCGTCTCCAGCCATGACGTGGCCCGCGCCCTTTTTGAGCTGGGTTATAAAAAATACGGCGCAACGAATTATGACGAAACACGCAAGAAGCTGCTGCTCTGCTTTGCGCTTCAATTTACCTATCCGGGCGCGCCCACTATCTATTATGGCGACGAAGTCGGGATGACGGGCGGAGGCGACCCGATGAACCGCGGACCGTTTCCCTGGAAGGAAGACGGGGGTGATTATGGCGATTTCAGCCTGATTGAAGTCGTCAAGGAATTCTCCAGAATGCGCCGTGAGAATCCGGTGCTGGTTAGCGGCGACATCCGGATGCTGCCCGGAGACAGAAATTTGCTGGCGTACGAGAGAACGGACCGCAACTCGAAAATTTTAGTCGTCATGAATAACGACAAAGAACCGAAAACCTTTCGGGCAGATGATGGACGCGCCGGCTGGAAGGTGCTGGCCTGCTCCGAATCGGCCCCCGTGAGCGAGAGTGATGACTTGACCATTCCGGCCACGGGATACCTGATTCTGAAAGCGAATTAATTATCGACGCGGCACTCTTTGCACCTTGGTTTATGCCGAATCAAGGTTGGCGGTTTCCTCCGCCGGCGCGGACCTGGTTGAGGTATGCCTGGGCGAATTGGTTGGTTGGTTCCAGCCGCAAGGTTTCCTCAAATTGCCGTGCGGCCTCGTTCGGATGGCCGGTTTTCAGCAAAGCCACGCCCAGGTTTAAATAAGCAGGCGCAAAATCGGGTTGCAGCCGGATGGCCTGCTCAAATTCCCCTGCGGCCTCGGCGACTTTGTCATGCAGCGCGAGTTCGCCGCCCAGCGCGTAATGGGCCTCCCAATAGTCGGGCTTGAGTGCAATCGCGTGGCGAAAGTTTTCGAGGGCTTCCGGGGAACGCTGTGAGAGTGAAAAGGCCCGGCCGATCTCGAAATAGACGTGCGCATCCGCCGGTTGCAGCCGCCGGGCGTGGTCATAAAAATCCATCGCCGGCTCAAACTTTTTTTGAGCGAGGTCGATGGCGCCCAATTCCAGCCATGCCTCGACGTAACGAGGATGCATGGCGATGGCGTTGGAAAGAGCGCCTTGGGCCTCCGTCCATTGTCCTTGCAGCGCGAGCAGATGGCCCGCCTGATACGCGGCGAAAGGATTGCGCGGTGACAATTCCCGGGCTCGCCGCCATTCTGTCGTGGCTTGCTTGATGTCACCGGTTAGATTCAGAAATTCGGCGAAATTCTCGTGCAGCATGTAGTCATTGGGCGCGTGCTTTAACGCCTCCGCGTAAATCTCTCTCGCACGCGTTCGGCCCGGTTCGTCCATCTTCCGCCCCAGCTCCGTCATTTCGTTGCGAAAAGTTGCCAACCGCTGGTCGTGATCCAACTGGCCGCTAAATGGTGGCTGTTGCAGCCGGTCCGTCACCGATTTGATGACCAGCTTGCGGTTCCAATCAGTCAGCCCCAACAACACTTCGCACGTTTCCTGCGAAGCCCAACCATCCGTCGCCCGCTGCCGGACCGTTTCCGGAAGAAATTTTTCCGCGCGTTCGGCCCAGGCCCGGGCCAGGCGATAGTTTCCCGCGAAATTGAAATGGACATGTTCGTAAAACAAATCCTGCCCGTACGGTCCCGGAGAATTGGTTTCCAACATCGCGGCTGCGTCAAATAGAACGACGCCTGGGCCGGCCTGCGCGCTGGCCTGCCGGATCAGCTTGTTGATGCGTGAATCGGCGCGAAAGGGCAGCGTGTCGTCGTCACAAGCCAATTGCAGATGCTCCTGGGCGGCGGCGTTGTTGGCCAGGCCCAGCAGGCAACTGCCCCAGCGAAATTGCAATTCAGCCATTTTAGGTTCGAGTTTGGCCGCCTCGCCAAATCGTTCCGCGGCTTCAGAAAAACGCCCCTGCTCTTCCGCGTGACAGCCGTCCCCATAATCCCTCTCAAACCGGGTGCGCTCGGCCACCGGCAGGTTGCTTTCAGACAGGGAAGCAAAGGGCGGGCAATCCTTAAGGTTCACTGCCACGGTATTGAGAATGATTTTGGCGCCGGAATCCACACCGGCTCGCAGTATGTCGTCCAGGTTTTTCTGAAAATTTCGATAAACCACCTCGCGGCGCGGATCGTCGGGAGCCAATTGGTTTCTCAGGAACATTTGCATGCCGCCCCACGACGAATTAGTGCCGTGGGCTTCGCGTTTGCGCGCCTGAGCTGTGACCAACTGGCCCACCTTGGTTTGTTGTGCGGCCAGATCCATTCGGACCAGCCACCAGGGTGGCGCTTGCGCGCCGAAAACGGTTGCCGCCCCGAAAGGTCCGACCATTTCGTTGTTCCCCATATAAACGATCCACAGATCACCTTGATGCTGGGCGCACTCACGGGCGATGGGAACAATGACGTGCGAATTGATGGCCGTAACCGCCACATTGATGACCTCAAAATGCTGTCCGGGAAATCGTTCGCGCAAGAGCATCTCCAGGTAACGTCCCGCGCCATAGGCGGGCTCCGGGTCTCCTTGCGCCGCCGATTCTCCCAGGATGAAGATGCGCCAGGTGTCGGGCGGCTTGTCGGCATCCATTAAAATTGGCCCGGCCCAACGCATCAATTGAGGCGGAAAAAATCTCAGGCTGAAATTCTCGTTGTTAACCAGATAGGTCCGCTGGTCGATCTGAGTTTTTTCGAAGAAGCTGGTACGGTAGCCGTAGTTTGCCAGGCGCAAGAGGGCTTCAAGTCCCAACATCAGCAGAGGAATGATGAGCAGGGACGCGAGACGAAAAAGCCATTTGCGGCGCGGCGCCAGAATGGGAGCGTTCCCAATCGAACGCGATGCCGGCGGGTGGTTGCGCTGGTCGGGACCCGCGGGTTTCGATTTACGATGTCGTGCTTTCAACGCGTCCACCTAACACGAAGCTCAATAAGCATCATCCCGACTTAAACCGCACCCACTTCCCTCGGGAATCTGACCGGCTGGCAATGAAATTGCAATTCAATCGGCGACACTTACTGTGGAGCGGTGCTTCGGGCTTGAATCCAGGGAAAATCCGTCGGTGATTGTTTGCCCAGACCTCCCCAACCCGCACTCTGACGAACCGGTTGGCGGGTATTCGAGTCCAGCCATTTATGGATTTCCGAATGACCGTCCGCAAATGAAAAACCACCCGCGCCATTGTGATAAGACGCCGGCCCATCGTCCCAACTCGGGGGAGTTTTATTCATGGGGACAGAAAAGAAAGGATCATTGAGGCTATCCGGATGTTCATCCAGGAACACCCACGTCATTGCCGGACCCGGCTGGCTGAGATCACTTAATTTCAGATACTCCTTCCATTTGGCAGGGCCCGAATTGTTGTTGACGCCGGTCATGATGCTCGCGGTGTCCCCCACATAACCATTCATCGAGATGCTTCTATCCCGTGGCCCATTGGCTGCGGGGATTTGGTCGGCGGGACATTTAAAAACCCCAATGCTTTTCCCCACGTACGGCCCCAATTCCCCCGCGACCAAAGTGGCAGTATTGGTGTTGGCGGGGTTATATAACCAGTTAAGAACCCCGGTAGTCCACTGCGGGCCGGAAAGTCCGCCTCGATTCTCGGCAAGCTTTCCCTCATTTTCATCGGCATAGAGGAACCATGACAATTGCATTTGTTTCAGATTGTTCATGCAATAGATACCTTGGGCCTTGCTCTTCGCTTTGCTTAACGCGGGTAGGAGGATCGCCGCCAAAATAGCAATAATTGCGATAACCACGAGCAACTCAATCAAAGTAAAACCGGATAGCTTCTTTGAATTACCGCACTTATCCTGTCTTTGAATGTTCATATACACAAAATGCCTCTGCAAGCGCAGCGTTACCCTCGCACGAATAGCCCTCCCTTACTGCCCGCGGGGAGTATGCTGTGCCAGATAGCCCAGATCCACGCTTTCGACCACCGTCACTCTTTGCCCGTTTGATTGAAGATATTTCACGGGACGGAGAGTGTTCGGATCCCTCCATTTATGAATTTGAGCGCTGCCGTCGGCAAACGCCATGCCGCAGGCGCCATCATGCAGGCTTGAGGGCAGTTCAGTGAACTGGCCGCTGCCATCCACCAGGGTGGGGTCAATATAAAAAAGATTATCATCAATGGCATCCGGATGCTCATCAATGAACACCCAACTGTCGCTCGGCCCGGGATGATTAAGATCGCCCATTTTTTTGGCGTAAAAAAAAGTCGGGGTGGAAATAATGCCGGCCGCCGGTTTACCAACGCCGTCACCGACTGCGGCATCCATGGCGACGCTGCGAATCCGATGGTCAAAGCCTATTTGTCGCTGTATTGGTGAAACGAAATCAGTGGTCGAAGGGCAGTAAAAAATGTTGGCCGCGTTCCCTACTTGCGGCGCCAATAGTGACTGGCTCAACATCAAATGCACATTGGTGTTTTGCGTGTTGGGAGTCCAATCCAATTTGGTGGTGACCCAGGAATTAATTCCGTTCAACGGAGCGCCCTGATCACCATTGACCGCCAGGAAATCCCCATTATCACTGGCATACATGTGCCACGCCAGAACGAGTTGCTTGTTATTGTTCATGCACAAGATTGCCTGGGCTCTTTGCTTGGCCTTCGCCAAGGCGGGAAGCAGCATTGCCGCGAGAATCGCAATAATGGCAATCACCACCAGCAACTCGATCAAGGTGAATCCCCTGCCCCGCAGTTCCTGCTCGCATCCGTTTTGGGTCATATGCTTGAATCGCAACCCGTCACGTTTCGTAGTTACCCTGGCTCGAAATAGGCCGAACCAGGGTATTAACATGCCATTTATTAATTAGTCCAATAGAACGGCTGTACGAGTTCAAAGAACTGTTGGGAACCACTGGCCGGATAATTCGTCGAGCCGATGCCGTCCGTGTTATACAACGGTGTCCACACGGTGTTGGTGCCCTGCAGGTTCGTAGTCACTCGCAAAATGGTGCCGTGGCGGGCAGGCCATGTAAGCATGACATTGCCGGCTGAGGCCGGCCCGGCGGCAATATTACCCACCCCGGTAGACTCATTCACCACGTTGCCAAAAGTATCGAGTGGCATTTGAACCGTGCCGAGGCCCCGGATCAAACGCCGATGGATCGTTGTGCCGGTGGCGGGCAGGCCGTTGGTGATGCCGTTATTGATACCCTCATTATTGGTGCCATTAATGGAATATCGGTAGCTGGCGGTTCGCACAGGGTATCCCGCCGGAACCAGAACCTGCAGCGAGTAGATCTCGCTGCCCGGAGGATTATTGGTCATGAGGAAAGGCAGGATCGCTGTGTTGGTGGTATCGCTCCCGTAGGCCACTGTGCCCGCTCCTATATTGACGGTACTGGCAGTTGTAGGCGCGGTATAATTCACACCGTTGATATAGACGTGATCCGTGCTGGGATTGAATGCATACGGAGATGGATTAGCGGCATTGGTGCCCGTTACCGCGTTGGTCATGTTCACATTGAATGTCACGAGCGTGGGAACGGGGAAGTTGTTGCCCGGCAATACGTCTCCATAATAAACCACCGGTAGAACAACAGTGCTGTTGTTTACATGGGGCATAATCCAAGTGCGATTCCCTCCACCCGTCGCGACCGTGACGCCGTTGTTGTTATAAGTAAGAAAGGTGCTGCCCGGCTCATAACCGCTGTTTCCGGAAGGATTACAAAGGAATTTGAACTGGCTCACCACCGTGCCCACGCCGGCGATCTGGTTGGGAACAGCGATGCTGTAGATATTGGTATTGCTAGCGTTTGGATCGTTGGTCATCGTATAACCGGTGGAATTCCATCCGTTGAAGGCTCCCTGCACACTGACTACACTGCTGTTGCTGGGACTAAGGATTCCGAGCCAGTTCATTACAGTCATATCCACCTGAAAAACGACGGTGTTGGTAACCACCTGACTGGGCACAATGTCACTGAAATCAACGATCGGCAATATCTGCGGCGACTGATTGGTGTCAATCAGGACGAAGCGGTTGCCACTGGCCGAGGCGTCGCCGTTGATCGCATTCGGCTGCTCGTAACTTAAGGCGCCCGCGTTGTTTATCACATATTTAAAGTGATTAAGTTGTCCCGGCGAACCGACCAACGGAAAAGTGCCCGTGTATACGTTGGATGTCACCACACCTCCATTGGTGGTAAAAATGGTCGGGTCGTTAACCAAAGTATAGCCCGACGACCAACCCTCGAAGTCGCCCTGCACTTCGACCGTCATGGTATTGGTATTGAACGTGCCCACGAAGATAGGCGCGGCCATGTCGACTCGGAAGGTAGCCGGGTAGGCGGCCTGGGATCCCGCGTCACTAAAGAAGGTGTAGGGAAACGTGACCGTGGTATTGGTCCCGAGCACCCATAAGCGGTTACCGCCGCTTATTGTAGTTTCATAGCCGCCGGTTCCTGAAAAATTAGGCGCATCCGTGACGAATTTCCACGACATCTGAGACCCATTGGCATCCACGGTATCATTGGTGGTCCCGGAGTAGAGGGCGGGATTGTCGCCCGAAGGATTGTTGGTCAGCAAAAACCCGCTGGATATGGCCGTGGAGGAGGCAAAGCCGTTCAGGCTGCCACTGACATACACATGATTCGTCGTGGGATCGAAGGTGCCGGCGAGGATTTGCGCCGACATATCGACTTGAAAAGTCACGACGTTGCTGGCGGTGGCCGAAGCAGCGATGCCAAAAAAAAGTCCAGCTAACATGGCACATTTCTGAAAGGTCGTTCTCATATTCTTGGTTGAAGGGGCTGTGTGTCCGGGCGGTTCATGGGTTGCGGATACGAAAAAGTTACCAGCTTGAAGCGCGAGTGCCTACCGCATGTTTGTGCGGGTCGTTTCCAAAGACATTCCGGACCAGGCGGCGCAGGCCATCACGCAATACCGCATGTTTGTGCGGGTCGTCCCGAGCCGTCGGAGTGTGATTTCACGGACCGCCTCATCGCAACTAACTATGCTTAAGGATATTAGCCCACTGTGATTAAACTCTTAAAACTCCGTTGCAAACTCCCGGAAGTCTTCGTTGCGGCTCCAAACCATTGACTAAGTCAGGTCGATATCTATAGTCGCACTTATGAACTTACTCCGGGTATTAACCTTTAAATCTTTGTATTTACCTCCAGCACAAAGACAAAATTTTCAGGTCGATAAATGCCACCTTGCTCTACTTTTACGCCTGGGCGGAAGCCTCGCGGCTATCCTGGTCTCTATTTCCATGGTGAACGCTCAAAGTGACACTGCGGACATCAAAGTTGGCAACGCGGAAATTGAAATATCGTCGGCGGCAGGTGGGGCCTTTCGCCTGAGCGTATCCTACGAGGGCAAGCCCCAGGCTCGGCGAAGTATCTACGTCGCCGATTCACCCTCGCAATCCACTTCTTCCGCCGCTGCCGGAAAAGTAGTTCATGAGGGACAGCGCGTTGGTGTGAAAACCGCCAGGGGTGAATTGCTGATTGATCCGGCGGACGGCAAATGGTCGCTACTGGACGCCAAAAATCGCGTCATTATTCCTCCTTCGAGTATCGGAGAAGCGACAAACGACAACCGGGGAAGGCCGGTAATCCATATCGAGATCGCAAAAGCGGGGGACAAACCATCGTCGTTTTATGGCAGCGGTGGAGGCATGAACGCGCCCGCCTCGCTGCAACAAACGGAGGGTCGCAGCCGGGTGGGCAATGGCGTCGCCGTCGTCCCCCATTATTGGGCTCAGGCCGGCTATGCCACACTGGCGGTCAGCAGCGACGACAACGCTCCTGCCAGTTGGCAAACTGAGCCCGCTGGCGGCGACGTGACCTGGACCTTCGCCGGGAGTTCCGGCGACCTCTATCTCATGCCCGCGTCGAATCTCTATGAGGCGGCTTCGGCTTACATGGATTTGATCGGACACCCGGCAGTTCCGCCGCGTTGGACATTTGGTTATCTACAGAGCCGTTGGGGATGGCAGGATCGCTCCTACATCGAAGATACACTGCAGCACTTCAAAGATAGAAACCTGCCCGTAGATGCGTTTATCTTCGATTTTGAATGGTATACCACGCAGCCCGACTACAGCCTGAAGCCGGTTGGCGCAACTAATTTTTCGGATTTTGACTTCAATGCCGCGCTTTTTCCCGAGCCAGCCAGGCAGGTGGCGGACTATTCGGCTCAAGGAATTCATGTGGTGGGCATTCGCAAGCCGCGCATGGGAGATAGTGAAACTCTGCAAATGATTCACTCTAAGAACTGGGGGGTGCAGGGCCGCGGCTTTGAGGCGCGAAATCTCAATTTCCAAAATCCCGACGCCCGCATCTGGTATAGCCAGCATTTGGAAAAGTTGTTGGATGCGGGAATAGCCGGATGGTGGAATGACGAAGGCGAAGTCAACTTCACCACGTATTACTATTGGAACATGGCGGAGTCCGACGCTTTGGCACGATACCGGCCCGGCGCGCGAATGTGGGCGATTACCCGCGCATTTCAGCCGGGCCTTCAACGATTCCCCACCGCCTCCTGGACAGGAGATATCGAGTCGACTTTTACAGAATTGAATCGGACACCCGCCGACATTTTGAACTGGAGTCTGGCGGGCATGTATTATGGCGCGTGCGACATCGGCGGGTTCAAGGGAAATGACACGCCGGAATTACTGAGTCGCTGGATGGAGGCGGGCACATTTTTTCCAGTGATGAGGTCGCATTCCACTCGAAACGTCCAACCGCGATTTCCCTGGCTCTATGGCACCAATGCCGAAGCCGCCATCCGCAAGGCGTTGGATCTCCGTTACCGGCTGGTGCCCGTGTATTACAGCCTGGCGCACGAGGCTTATGAAACTGGGTTTCCACTCATGCGGCCATTGCTGATGGAATTTCCATCTGACACGAATGTCGCGAATCTTTCCAGCCAATGGTTGATCGGACGCGGCCTGATGGCGGCGCCCGTCCTTTCCAGCGCCACCAATCGGTCAGTTTATTTGCCGGATGATTTGTGGTACGTTTTCGATACTAACACCACCCTCGCCGGCGGCCGCAGCATCGATGTCAACGCAGCGCTGGATGAAACGCCGGTTTATGTGCGCGCGGGCACCATCCTTCCGCTGGCGCCGGTGCTGCAACACACGGACCAATTGCCCGGCGGCCCGCTGGAATTGCAGATCTACCCCGGCAAGAATGCGAGTTTTACCCTCGCGGAAGATGACGGGGTTACTACCGCGTATCTCAAAGGACAAGTCCGCCACACCACATTCACCTGGGATGACTCCGCTCGCCGCCTGACTTGGAAAATCGAGGGTCCCTACGCCGGCAAAGACATTTTCACCACCATGAAAGTGAAGGTGTTTGACCAGCGCCAAAAGCTGATCGAGAAATCCCTCGCGTCCAGCGGTTCGTTAAGCATCCCGAATTAATTGGAACTCACTTCGGGAATCGGTTGGAACGAATTTGAATTAACATTGCGTGCTTATGAAATCGGGAATCCCCCCTCGGCGTATCGTTATGAGCCTGCTCGCTTTTGGAGTGGTGGTTAGCTTTGCGAGTTTTACACAGGCTGATTCGCCCACGGCAGAGCCAGGAGTTTACCTGCACCACTTCGAATACGATCCGCCGTCGACCAATTTACCGCAGCAGATTGCCGTCGGCGGTGACTTCAACAAATGGTCACCGACTGCCAACCCGATGGTTTCCGACGGCGCTGGACATTTTGTTGCCGACCTCAAGTTCGCCGAAGGGCCTTACGCTTACCGGTTCTATGTGGACGGCAATTGGGTAAATGACAATGCCATTCACAGCGAAGCCGATATCGAAGAATCCAACGGAATCCGCGGCCACAATTCGGAGGTCTTTGTGGGCCCGGACGGACGCAATCTGAACCCGGTCGAGCAGGGCAAGATTTCCGTAGCGGGATTGCATCATGTGCCGGGCAACATTCGCTACTTCGATCCCATTTCGGCAAACGAAACGCGGATTGCCTTTGGTGCCCAGGCTGGAAACCTCTCCAGCGCGGCAGTGTATTCACTGGCCGGGACCCGCTGGCGGCGTGACGAATTATATCCCGTGGAGACTCGCCTGGGCATCGACTACTTCGCAAACGTCCTCGTCACCCAGGATACAAACTTGGTTTACTTTTTCGAGCTGAAGGGCGGCAACACGACAGGTTATTACGCAGGCGGCAAATACTACACCGAACTGGCCGAGGCCCGGAAAAATGCGTGGCGGGGTGCGATGCGCCCATCCTTCGAAACACCGGCCTGGGCGCAACAGGCGATCTGGTATCAGATTTTCCCGGAGCGATTCCGCAATGGCAGCACGTCCAACGACCCAGTCAATGTCATACCGTGGACGGCGCGGTGGTCGCCCCCGCCGGTGCCCGCCGCGACGTCCACGAATGGATCTGCGGGCACCTCAAACACGAATGCAGTTCGCGTCGGACGCGGAGGCCGGGGAGGCGGCGGCAACCGCCGCTATGGTGGAGACATTCAGGGGATCGCTGCGGAATTGCCATACTTGCGGAGCCTGGGTGTGACTTGCCTTTACTTAAACCCGATTTTTAAATCTCCGAGCGTGCATAAATATGACACGTCCGATTATCGTCACGTGGACGATAATTTCGGCGTCACCGACGACACGACGCAACTCACGGATGAAACCGAAGATCCCGCAACCTGGAAATGGACCAAGTCCGACAAGCTGTTCCTGGATTTCGTGGCTGAGGCGCACCGGCAAGGCTTCAAGGTGGTCATCGATGGTGTGTTCAATCACTCGGGCACACAATTTTTTCCGTTCGTAGATCTGCGACAGAACGGCCGCAACTCCAAGTACGCAGATTGGTTCACGGTAACAAGTTGGGATCCGTTGACGTGGACGAGCTTTGGCGGCTCCCGCAATGGCAACATGCCCGAGTTGAAAAAGGATCCCGTGACCGGACTGACCCCCGGCCCGAGAGATTTTTTTCTTAACATCACCAAGCGATGGTTGGCTCCCGACGGCGATCCCGCGCGCGGCGTGGACGGGTTCCGCCTCGATTACGCACAGAATGTGCCGCGCGTTTTCTGGGTCACCTACCGTAACGTGATTAAATCCATCAAGCCCGACGCTTACATTACCGGTGAAATCTGGACACCCGCCTCAAGCTATCTCAGCGGCGATGCCTGGGACGCGACCATGCAGTATCCCTTCGCCAATGCGCTGCAGGCGTTTTTTGTCAACCGGCCCAACTCGACGATTTCCGCGAGCGCATTCGCCCGCCAACTCCAACAACTGACCATGCTTTATCCGTTCCAGGTTTCACTGGATCAGATGAACCTGGTGGACAGCCACGACACTGAGCGTTGGGCCTCGCGTTTTGTTAATGCCAACCGGCCAAGTCCAAGTGCCGGAGGCGGCGGCGGAAGAGGTCGCGGCAATTACAACAGTTCCAAGCCCAACGACGTGGAATGGTCCCGCATGAAGCAATCGTTAGTCGTGCAGATGACCTATGTTGGCTCGCCGATGGTCTATTATGGGGATGAAGTCGGCATGTGGGGCGGCACCGACCCCGATGATCGCCAGCCGATGATCTGGAAGGAACTGCAGCCCTACGAGGATCCCGAAATACAGTTCAAACCCGACCTGTTCGATTCCTATGTGCGGCTCATTGCGCTGCACCGCCGGCTGACCCCATTGCACAGCGGCTTTGCTCACACCTTGTTGGCGGACGATGCACGCAATATTCTCGTCTACTCTCGCGACCTGGGTGATGAGCATGTGTACGTGCTAATCAATCGCAGCAACGAGGCCCAATCAGTTGATCTATCCACCGCGCCGACCGACCCGAATGCTCGCTTGATAGACTGGTTGGATGAAACTGAGGCCGTCGCCCGCCCTGCTCCCGCCGCGGCGAACGGACGGCCGCAAATCGAAGCGCTCTCCGGTGTGACCCCGACAGCCCTGGTTCATGATGGCCACGCGTTGGTCAACCTAAAGCCATGGGGCGCGATGGTCCTCGCTCCGGCTGACGCCAAATGACGAGATTCTGTTAGCAGCAATTTTTCCAATGATTCTACCGCATGGATGTGCGATTGTGCGCGCAGGGCGTTCCCCATAACCTGTCTTGGAATTGTCACGAAACGGCCAACACTCTTCGAGAATCAGCATCGGCTCACTGGCGGTGTTGCTGTGGCAAATTGCGCTTTGGTTCATGGCGGGAAACGCCCACGCCCAAACAGGTTCGAACGCCCTTTGGCGGACCCAAAGCATCTATCAGATCATCACCGACCGCTTTTACGATGGCGACCCCGCCAACAACAATCTGGAGGGCACCTATGCTCCGGCCAATCCCACCGGGGTGCACGGCGGCGATTTTGAGGGCATTGAGCAGAAATTGGATTACATCAAGGCTCTGGGAGCGACCGCGATATGGATTTCGCCCATTGTGCTGAATACCGAGGGGCAATTTCATGGCTATTCCGGATGGAACTTCAACCAAGTAGCGCCGCACTGGGGCACCCTCTCCGACTTGCAACACATGGTCCAGGCAGCCCATGCGCGCGGCCTGCTGGTCATTGACGACATTGTCGTCAATCATGCCGGAGACCTTGTTAGAAGCAGCGGTTCGACGTTCAACTATCCAGCGGGCTACACCCTTAGTTATCGCAACAATTCAAAAACGTATCCCGCTCCTTTTAATCTAACTTCGACAAATCCTTCACTGACTAATTTATTTCACAATTACGGGAACATCGCCAATTTCAATGACAACACTCAAACTACTTTGGGTTGGTTGGACGGATTGAATGATTTCAGGACGGAAACACCTTATGTCCAGACCCAGATGGCCGGAATTTATCAATCCTGGATCGGACAGGCCGGCTTTGACGGATTTCGGATTGATACAACGCTGGAAGTGGACATGGGCTTCTGGCAGAGTTTTTGCCCAGCCATTCATTCCTATGCGGCCGGGAGCGGCAACTCGAACTTCTTCATGTTTGGCGAAACTTACACTGGCTCCGAATCCACTGCCGGCTCCTACACCGGGACACAGGGAGGAGGCCCGTTCAAATTCGATTCCGTTCTGGATTATCCGCTTTTTTTCTTGGTCAACAATGTGTTCGCCACCGCCAACGGCAATACCGCACAACTTGAAACTCATTACAACGCAGTGGGCGCCAATTACGCTCCCGGATCGCAAATGCAGTTGGTGACCTTCCTGGACAATCACGACCAGCCCCGCTTTTTGAGCACCAGCGCCGCCAATAATAATACCAACCGGCTCAAAGTGGCGCTGGCTTTTCTTTACACCGCGCGCGGCATTCCCTCTCTCTACTATGGCACAGAACAAGGCTTCGACGGCACGACGGATCCCAATGACCGCGAAGATATGTTCGCCGGAGAATTCAAAGACGGCCCGGGAGGCGTTGTTTCACAACTCGCCTCACCAGGGTCGGACGATTTCAACATGACCCACCCGCTCTTCCAGTGGATCGCGACGCTGAACAATTTCCGCCGGCTGTATCCCGCGCTCACACTCGGGTCTCACGTCAACCAGTGGAACACGCCCGGCGGCCCGGGTCTGTTTGCGTATTCCCGCGTCCTCAATACGCAGGAACTATTCGTGGTCTTCAATACCGCGGGGACCAGCATGAGTTTGCCCAGTCGCACGTTGACCTATCCTGCGGGCGCGGTCCTGGTAAACTTGCTGAACACGAACGAGACGATCACGCTGAACTCCAGCTCGCAAACACCCGTCATCACCGTGCCCTCAACAACGGCAAAGATTTTCGTCGCCGCATCGCAGTGGCAACCGCTCGACCCGATGGTGGTGAGTAATTCGCCGGCGCACGATGCCGCCAGTGTTTCGCCTCTCGCACCCATCGTGCTTCAATTCAGCAGGGCCATGAACACGAACAGCGTTCAATCAGCCTTTTCCACTGAACCTCCCGCGAACGGAACGTTCTCCTGGTCCGCAGCCGCAGACGCAATGACCTTTACTCCGAGCGGGACCGGATTCACTCCCTCGACTAATATCTCGGTGATACTGACGGACTCGGCGTCCGACGCTTCGGGACAAGCCCTGTTCGCGCCGTACCACCTGTTGTTCCACACCGCTGCTGCCCCTCCTTCTGTTTACATATCCAGTCCGGCCACCGACGGCTCAATAATTGCCATGGGAAGCAATATTACGTACCTGGTCCAGGTTTGTTTCACTGCCACCTTGGATACAAACGATACCAGCCTGTTTGATCTGACCATCAACGGGCAATTGCAACCGCAGTCTTCCTACATGTTTCGCCCCCCGGGAACGGTGGCAGGCTGCGCCGGGATGCGCGCGCTGCTCTACACGTGGTCCGGCGCCTCGCCGGGCACTAATACCCTTCAAATTACTTACCATAACAACGGTGTGGTTCTAGGCGATACGCGAACAGTCATTGTGCCACCGCCGCTCGCGATTGCCGGTTTGGCGGGAGGCAACCAATCTGTAGTTTGGAATAGCACTCCCGGAGTCAGTTATCTGGTTCTGGCCGCCACTAATTTAGGCGGCCCGTTCGTTCCCATTAGCGGAACGATTCTGGCGACCGGCTTGACCACTGCTTATCTGGACATTTCCAATACTCCGCCTGCCGCCCAAAGATTCTACCAGATAAAAATCGTGCCGTAATAGGAAACCTATGATGAAAAACCTGCGAAAAAACTCTCTCTTTTTCACAGCGATGTTCGGGCTGCTTCTGCTTCCCATGGGTCTTATGGCTCAACCGGGCGCCGTTCCACAGCCCGCCGGTTGGTATTCCCTGGGCGCCATGCCCGCTCCGGTTTGGGATGGCAAAACCTTGCTGTTTCACAATCAGCAAGGAATCCTCGCCATCACCCCATTGTCGGACGATGTCATCCGCATTCATTTCGCCGCTACTCCGGCATTTGGACGCGATCATTCCTATGCTGTCATCAATCGCGATCTGGGCGCGCCTCAAGCCAGGGTCAGTTCCGGCGCTGGTTCAACGCTTCTGCAAACCGCTTCCCTCAAATTGACGGTCCAACACGCGCCGCTGCGAATCAGCATTGCCAGTTTGGACGGCAAGGTTCTGGCCGCCGACGATCCGCAACGAGGGATATCCCTGTCCAGCGATGGCGCATTCCGGGTGGCCAAAAACCTTCCCGAAGACGAACACATTTACGGCCTCGGAGAAAAAAACGGTTCATTGGACAAACGCGGCTGGAAACTCGGCGGTTACAATTATGTGATGTGGAACTCGGATACTTACGCCTATAATTCCAGCACGGATCCCATCTACGTTTCGGTCCCTTTTTACCTGGCGACGCGTCAAGGAGCGGCCTACGGCGTTTTTCTGGACAACACCTGGCGCAGCGTTTTTGACATTGGTCGCGAACGACAGGATTTGCTTACCTTTGGAGCTGCCGCCGGGGACCTGGACTATTATTTCATCAACGGCCCATCACCCAAACAGGTCATCCAACGCTACACTGCTTTAACGGGCCGGATGTCGCTTCCCCCGCTTTGGGCCTTGGGTTTTAATCAATGTCGCTACAGTTATTATCCGGAATCCCGCGTCCGTCTCCTCGCCGACACGTTCCGCCAAAAGCAAATCCCCGCCGACGTCATCTGGTTGGATATTCATTACCAGGACAACTACAAACCGTTCACTTGGGATCACGAAAGGTTCCCCGATCCGGCAAAATTGATATCGGATTTGCGCAGCCAGGGATTTCGAGTCGTCACGATCGTGGATGCCCATCCCAAAAAGGAAACCGGTTATGCGCCTTATGACCAGGGGATCGCCGGAAATTATTTCGTCAAGAACCCCGACGGCTCAGTTTATGAGGCCCCGGTCTGGCCCGCCCGGGCCGACCATAATCCCGGCCCCAGCGTTTTTCCAGATTTTACCAAGCCGGACGCACGCCAATGGTGGGGAGGTCTCTACAAAAGCTTTCTGGACATCGGCGTGGCAGGAATATGGAACGATATGAATGAGCCGGCCGTTTTCGACACTCTCACCGGAACCATGCCTGCAGATGTGGTTTTTGATAATGAAGGCCAACCCACCACCCACCGGGAAATCCATAACGTCTATGGCCAGTTAATGAGCCGCGCCACGTTTGAAGGACTCGCCCGATTGCGGCCCAACGAGCGCCCTTTTGTCCTGACCCGCGCGACTTTCGCCGGCGGCCAGCGTTACGCGGCCGTTTGGCCCGGAGACAATACCTCCGATTGGACCTCGTTACGGCAATCTGTTTCCACTTTGCTCGGCCTCGGAATTTCCGGATTTCCCTTTGTCGGCTGTGACATCGGCGGCTTCGTCGGAGCGCCCTCGGGAGAGCTTTACACGCGCTGGCTGCAAGCGGGAGTTTTCTTCCCATTCATGCGCTCGCATTCCACCTTTGGGTCACCGGACAAGGAGCCGTGGTCCTTCGATTTCAACCACGAAATCATCAACCGCCACGCCATTGAACTGCGTTATCAATTGCTGCCTTACATCTACAACGCGATGCAGCGCGCCGGCGAAACCGGAGTTCCGGCCCTGCGCCCCCTCTTCCTGGAGTTCCCACAAGACGAAAACGCCGCGGCCATCGAAGATGAGTTCCTTTTGGGCGACGACCTCCTCGTCGCTCCGGTATTAACCGAAGGCGTGACTGACCGCGAAGTCTATTTGCCAAAAGGCGATTGGTTTGATTACTGGACCGGACGTCAATTCGCCGGTGGACAGTCCATTCACCTGCCCGTCACGCTTGATTCCCTACCCATGTTCGTGCGCAGCGGCGGTTTTATTTTCCGGCAACCGGTGATCCAATCCACTGGTGAAATGCCCGGAAAACCATTGCGTATTTTAATGGCTCCGGCCGCGAAATCCGAATCGTCCCTTTACGAAGATGACGGCGCAACCCTCGATTATCGCAAAGGCATTTCGGTAAAACGCCTTCTCCGCCAATCCAGCGCCGATTCCACGACCACCATCGAAATTTCCGCGCCCGAGGGAGCGTATCGCCCCGCCGCGCGTGATTTGATCCTCGAAACCTGGGCCGCCCGCGAACCCCAATCCGCATCCCTCCATTCCGGGACGAACACCACGGCAATGCCTCATTTGGATGCCGGCGCGCTGGCCCAGTCACCCGAAGGCTGGGCTTATGCGGAACACTTATTGACGATGAAGATCAGGGACCGTTTTGAACCGGTACGCATCACAATTCAGCGAACTCAATGACTGCGATCCCGGGCGTTTCGGCGTTCAATGCTTCACCCGAGTCCGTCTTTTTTTCCGGCTGCGAAAGGTGAAAATACAATTCATTACGACTCGCTCACGACACCTTCAGAACATTCCGTCTGCTTCCGACATGGTTTTGGCCCCACGAAGCGGGCGCCGCGCGCTTTGAGCGCAGAGTGCAACGCATTGGAGGTCGGGCTGGGGTGGGCCGATCGACTTCAAGGAGGAGTATCCCCCATGGCAGCTCAGTCAATTTGCCACCAGTGTTTTCGGCTCGGTTTTGTTTTGACAACGACGGCAACGAAGAACGAACAATGAAAACGAAAAACAATAGATGGGTACGGTGGGCCATGGGCCTGTGTGCGTTGCTTACGGTTGCGACGCTCCCAAAAGTGGCGCTGGCACAGGAATCTTTAACCGCAGCCAAATCAGACTCCAGTTCCTCCGCCGCGGTGCCGCCAGTGACCATCAATCCTGAAGCGGATCGTGTTTTTAAACAGACCTGCGCACTCCTTTCCGGGGCGAAGTCGTTCAGCGTGTCAGCGGAAGTCTGGGAAGACCAGGTTGTCTCCGGCCATAAAATTGCGACCACCAAAACCGTGGACGTCAGCCTCCGCCGGCCCAACGATCTGCAACTCGAAGTGCATTCCCCGAAACACACCCGAGGCTTCTGGGTGGACGGGAAGACGGTGACCATACTCGACCGCCCGCATAATCTTTACGGGACAATTCCGGCGGCCGGCACCATCGACCAGGTTATGGACAAGGCCCAGGACAACTTCGGCATCACTTTTCCGCTGGAGGATCTCTTTGTTAGCGATCCGTACGCCGCCATGGCCCACGTCACCGGCGGGGCTTACTTCGGAAAAGCCACCATCCTCGGCACACCCTGCCAATATATTGCCTTCGGCACCGATCAGATCGACGTGCAACTTTGGGTGCAGGACGGCGCGGAGGGATTGCCCCGAAAATTGGTCATCACCTACAAGCAGGAGAAAACGCAGCCGCAATACACCGCCATCTTCTCCAATTGGAAACTGAACCCGAAATTGCCCGACAGCACCTTCGCATTCAAGCCTCCCGCGGGAGCCTCCAAAATTGACATGTTGCCGGCGAGCGCGGAATTAACACCCACCGGCCGCACGAAAGAACCATCCAACAAATAAGACGTCTTATGAAATCTCGAATTCGCTTTTCGTGGAAATCTCTTTGCATCCTGGTCGTTGCTGCGGCGGCAACGTCGCTGGTCGCGCCTCGGGCACATGCCCAGGGCGGCATGCGCTCCGCCAATCGAAGTGCCAACGCACCCAGCGCCAACGCCGGCGCCAACAGGAATCCCAACGCCAACGCCGAAGCCAAGGCAAACGCCAAGGCCAACGCAAACGCCAACCGGAATGCCAACGCGAACAATAACGCGAACAATAACGCCAACGCCAACCGGAATGCCAACGTCAACGCCAACAATAACGCCAACGTAAACAGGAACGTCAACGCAAACGTCGACCGGAACGTCAACGTCAACCAGAACGTAAACGTCAACCGGGATGTGGATGTCGATGGTCATTACCATGGCAATTACAATGGTCATTATGATTCTGATGACGACGATGATCATTTCTGGGGCGGATTTGCGGCGGGCGCAGCCACAGCGGCTGTCGTCGGTGCCATTGTAAGAGATCCGCCTCCCGCTGCCCAACCTGTCGTCGTAAACAACACGACTTATATGGTCTCCGACGGAGCGTATTACCAGCAAGGCGCCGAGGGCTATACCGTGGTGGAGACGCCTCCCGGAGCCACCGTAACCTCGTTACCCGAAGGCGCTGTGCAAACCACGGTGAACGGCCAGGTGTGCTATCAGGCCAATGGCATGTACTACCGCCCCTCCATGCAAAACGGGACGACCGTTTACACTACGGCGAAAATGTAGACTGAGTCATCCTTTTCAAATTTAAGCGGCTATCCGCGAAATCCGTTTGCCAGTTTTTTCAACTGATCAACAATAGTCGCGGCGCCCCCCCGAGTAACGTTGCGGGAGCGCGGTGGATGCACGGAGGAACGGAACAGCCGGGATAGTCGGTCGCGATGCGCCAAAGGTTGCCCAGGCCGAATGAAAAAGGCCGCGCCGACGGAATGGAAGCGTAATGGAGGTCGTAACAGTGTTCTCTCAAGTATTCACGAAAGGCAACATCGTCATTCCCGCCAAAGCGTTTGAGGAGTTCGGCGCGGATTGCGGGAATATCCACGCGGCGTTGTGCTTCGTCATTGCGCAACCCCTCGCTAGCCGGTCCGTAGTAAGTGCAAAGATAGGTATCGGCTTCCGCCGTGGCGCTGTCAGCGTGAAAGGAGAAAACGTCCGTGGGCACCGGTCCGGGATCCTCGTCGCGCGGATAGTCTTGAATGCAGTTAAGAACGGGTTGCAGTGCATGATCCTGAAGGAGACGGTAGTCTTCGAGGAGTTGCTCGATGGCGGCTCGACCTGCGCTGCTCACCGGAAGACCCAGCAAAAGTGCCTCGTCCAGAGTGGCGATTCCTTCACTGACAGCGAGCTTTTTCACGACTTCGCCGAAATCTCCCGGCAGCGTTCGTTCCCAACAAAAGGCATTGACGCCGTCAGCGAAAGGAGTGGTAACCAGTTCCTGAAAACTGTTCACGCGCTTTATGCGGTGATAATCAGGAGGCAGAGTGAAAGGAGTCATACGCACGGTGGCCGCTGGTTCATGCCAGCAATTCCTGGATTTCATCCCAGTTCAAGGTTTCGGCGAACTCCTCGTCGCCGCTGATGGTTGACTGGATGATTTCGCGTTTGCGATTTTGCAGCAGCAGGATTTTTTCCTCCACTGTGTCGCGGGTGATGAGTTTGTAGCTGGTCACCACTTTACTTTGCCCAATGCGATGCGCGCGATCCGTGGCCTGATCTTCCACGGCCGGATTCCACCACGGATCGAAATGAATCACCGTGTCCGCGCCTGTCAGGTTAAGCCCCACGCCACCGGCTTTAAGGCTGATGAGAAAAACGGGGGTGGAAGAATTCTGAAATTGTTCCACTACCGCGCCGCGATTGGTGGTTGAACCGTCGAGGTAACAATATTCAATGTCTTCCGCGACGAGCTTTTCCTTCAACAAGGCCAGCATTTTCACAAATTGGCTAAAGACAAGAACGCGGTGCCCGCCGTCGATGGCTTCCTCCAGCAGTTCGCCAAACATTTCCAATTTGCCCGAGGCCGTGGCTGGAACGGTGTTATCCAAATTCAACAATCGCAAATCACAGCATACCTGCCGCAATCGCAACAGTGCGGTCAGCACGACCATCCGGCTTTTTGCCAGGCCCTGCGCGCCGACGGCCTCCAGGACCTCCTTGCGGCTGGCTTCGATGACTTGCTGATAAACGCCGCGTTGTTCCGGCGTCAGTTCGGCAAACGAGACCTGTTCGATCCTGGCGGGGAGGTCGGTGGCCACGTCTTTTTTCAATCGCCGCAGCAGGAAGGGGCGCAAGCGGCGCGCGAGCCGTTGCTGCGCGGCAGCGTCTTTGGCTTTGGCAATGGGCAGTTCATAACGTTCGCGAAAATCTTTGGCCGTGCCGAGATAACCGGGCATGAGAAAATCAAAAATCGACCACAGATCCAGCACGGAATTTTCCAACGGCGTACCGGTGAGCACGAGTCGATGCCGGGACTTCACGGCTTTGACGGCTTGCGCGTTTTGCGTTTGCCGATTTTTGATGTGCTGCGCTTCATCGAGGACCACGGTGTCGAATTCGAACTCGCGATAGCGCTCTGCGTCGCGGCGAGCCAGCGCATAGCTCGTAATGACAATATCGCTCTGGATGATTTGATCAAATGCCGCGTGGCGTTCCGGACCATGCAATGCCAGCACTTTCAGTTCGGGCGTAAACTTCTTCGCCTCTGCCAGCCAATTGAAAACCAGACTGGTCGGGCAAACGATCAGCATCGGCGCTGCGTCCGGATGTTTCTCCCGAACAAACCGGAGGAAGGCCAGTGTTTGCAGCGTTTTTCCGAGACCCATTTCATCGGCGAGAATGCCGCCAAAACTGTTCTCACGCAGAAATTGGAGCCACGCGACACCCTGTTTTTGATACGGCCGCAGCACGGACTCCAGATTTCCCAGGGGCGGACACTCGAGTTTCGCCTCGCCACTCTGGCGGGCCGCGCGATCACGCCACGCCGTCGGCGCCTGAACTTTCCAGTTCGTGTGCTGGCGCAAAGTGGCTTCGAGAAATCCCGCTTGCGTGTTGTTCATCCGATAGCCCTGCGCATGTTGTTGCGGCGCGCAATCCAGCAGCACTTCCTGCAATTCCTCTACCGCACCAGTATCGATCACTACCGTCTTGCCGCTCTTCGAGCGCGTATGGCTTTGGCCGGACAAAATCAGCCGCTGAATTTCCGCGGCGGAAAAAGTCTCTCCACTGCTCGTCGCGAAAACCACGCCCAGATCAAACCATTGCACACCCGAAGGTGTAATTTGAAACTGCGGCTCGACGCGCTCGATGTTCCGCAGCGTGCGGTTTTCGAGTTGTTCATCGAGCGTGACGGTCCATTCGCGTTGGAGCCGGGGAAATTCGCGCGCGAGAAAGTTCAAAACCGCGTTCTGCCCGAGCAGTTGCATTTTGCCCGAAGTGTCGGGCGCGGAATACCCGCTGCGTTGCAATCGCGCCAAGGCCGCGCGTTCCGCACTGACATCGCGAGTGGAATAACGCGTGGGCACTTCCGGGTCGGGCAGCCAGACGGCTTCGTCAGTGTCCGTCACGCCGAGAGTCATGATGCGCGAACCGTAAGCGCATTGCAGGCGCGCGGCCAATTGCGCGAGACCGCCCTTGAGTTCCAGAAGGAATCGCGGCGCCTGGGGTTGCAGTGCAAAATCGTCGAGCTTGAAATTTGCCTCGACGACAGCGGAAGCCTGCAATTGCGGCCATTGGCTGAGAAACGCCGGCATCTGCATCCGCGGCACGCGCACGGGGTCCTGAAAAATGCCCTTTATCGACAGCGGCAACGCCAGCGGTTGCAGGGTCGAATTTTTCCAGACCCATTCACCCACCATGACGAGCGCGGCGGGCTTTTCTTTCGACGCGACCGTTATTTCTCCATTGGTTTCCAAGGTGGCGCGCAACGGCAAGGCGAATGGCTTGTCGGTAACCGTGACTTCGCTCGATTTGCCGAGCGTAATGTTGGGATGCCCGGCCAGGACGGGGAGCAAGGCCGCAAAATCTTTAGTCTCGAGCTGAAGGACGGCGGGGGTTTCGCCATCCGTCCATTTTTCCATCGCATCCAGAATGCTGTTGTCTTGTGCGGAAAATGCGAATGGACGGCCTTTCGGCAAAGCATTGAGCGGACAGCGTCCCCCACCCCATTTGGCTTCGATGACGAGCATCACCCGGCCACGGGCGGCGGCCTGGTCAAAATTCGGCGGGAGGATGAAAAACAGTTCGGCGGGTTCACCTTCGGGGGTGCGCAACAGTGAGGGAGTTTTTTTGGCGGCAGTCTTCGCGGCGGTTGCGACTGCGGCGGTGGCGGCGGCTTCCTTTTTTTGAGCATTCAACCAATGCAAACCGACCGCCACGCCGTGCGCGCAAATTTTCCCCCACTCCCGCGCTTCGCGACACGTGCAGAGATTGTCAATGTCACTGCCGCTTTTGATAACCATGGAAGCCCGAATCGAAATGTCGCCGGATTGCACCACGCCGCGCAGCAGCGGAGGCGCCCAATAGGAACTGACCACCTGGCCTTGAGCCAGTGAGGCCCGGGCGAATTTCATCACGTCCCAGCCCGCGGCCTCGCTCAAAAGTTTCTCAGTCAGTTCAACCGGCATCGCTGTAATATAAATGACGGGGCACCCGATGAGAACTCCGAATGGCAACCGACAATCCGCGGCGGGCATCCCGCCGAGGCGGGACGCCCCACCAACCCCTGGCTGCTGATCGCTTTTGCGGAAAGTTGTTTGTGTAACCGGTATAAAATGGGTTCGTTTTTTGGGAGATTTGAGACCGAATCTGCGCAAGTTGCTGATGGACAACGCAGATTTGGTTTTTGAAATGGGTTCGTTTGGTAATATTTTTATTTTGGCAGGGGTGGTCTCCCCAACGAATTTCTTTGATTGGATAGGGCGCGCAGCGGTGCGATGGCGAGGGAAAATGAAACGGCGGAGGGGCGATCTGAAACCAAATGGAGGAGGCGATGTCCACCGGTGATCCCAAGAGGATGAGCGTTCCCACAAATCAAAGCTTTCATTCCCGTTTGCATCAGTCCTTTCTTCCCTCCCTTTTCTCGATTCGGTTATAGCACGGCTGTCAAATCTCGAGTTTTAATGGTGATGATGCTATTTGGTTCTAAAAGGTTTCCGCCCGTGATTGCGAGGCGAACACCCTTCACCCCGGCCCTCGCTTTCGTGAGGGGAAAGAAGCTTCCCGCTGCCTTGAAAGAGGATTGGCAAATCGTGTTTAGCGGGCGTATACCTATCGTGACGATAGAAACCGGAAAATGCCGTTGACTTACCACTTTCCGAAACATGAAAAGTCTAAATAGTGAGAACCGACCCCTTTACGTCCGGATTCTTCGAACATTTTGTTAGACAGTATACGAGGTTAGGGCCATGAAAAAAGTTATATGGAAAGCGCTTACGCTTGCATTATTCACTGCCCTAGGGTTTTTGGTCGCGATAGCTCTGTTTCGCGTTGAAACGTTAATTGATTACGACAGCGGAAGGGTGTCAAAAAAGTTTTTTGTTGGCCCCATACGCGTCCGGCAAGAAACCCTCGACACTGGTCGTTTTGCTAATATAAGACTCAATAATGGCCTAACTGGACTATCTGGTAAGGAGAATTGGCATACTGCGCTTGTATTTTTTGGGAACAGTAAGATCTCGGCAAATTATGAAGGTGGGCTCGTATTAAATTGGATTAAAGTGCTGGAAAACACGTCTGGCATGTCATCCCATGTGGGGGGCCAAAAGCTGAAACAGAGCTTCTTAGAGGAAGTGACGTCAGGAAACTTCGAAGCAGCGTCTAAAAGTGTTGAACGGGCTCAAGAAACGGACTTGATCCGGCCAGAGAAAGAGTGAGCCGTACGCTCCAACCGAGGCATGAGAGGTGTCAAAGGAAAATTAAATGTCAGGACAGCATCTCAAGTCCTAACGTTTCTTGAAAAAGCAAAGCTCGCTCACCGTAAGCGTTACGCGTAACGCCTATTGACGAGGTGCGGAGGGTTTCCGGCGACTCTCGTAACTCTGAGGAGACTGTCGGACTTGGGGCCTGAGAATCAGATTTTGCTCATCACGAAATCATTTTTTCTCCTTTTTCGGAAAATAGTCGCTCAGCTGTGCTGGTTGGAGCCGGTGGTGATCTTTGAACGGTTCGCAGAGCCGCTGCCGGCTCAGGCCCGAAGGCCTGTCAGTCTTTTTAAATTGTAGGCTGCACTGATGAGGTTCCATTCGTTGGCCACATTTTCCCGGCCACGCGTGAGAAATTCACGGAACTTCATAGCGTGTTTGAGGGTCCCGAAAACCGTTTCGACCGTGGTTCGGCGTTTGTGCATCAGGTTCCTTCCCTCCGGTGTTGCCAGTGCCTTGATCCGGTCAATCTTCAACCTTCGTACGCGTTGCCTTTGTCGGGTCTGCAAAAATCTTTTCCCTAACCGGTGAGGATCTTTCACCGCGACAACCGCGCTTACACCATAAAGCTGTTTCAGTTGGTCAATCTGGTGGTTGTTATCGTAGCCAGCATCGGCCACAGCCACTTCAACAGCTCCTCCGCTGTTTTCAAGCGCCGCTCGGACTACCGGCAAAATTTGATGGCTGTCAATTGAGCTATCGGCGATCAACGCCGCGGTGATCAGATGGCTTTGTGTGTCGACCGCGACTTGGGCGTTGTAACCAGCAGCACAATATCCTTCTTTCATTTTCATGACGTGACAATCCGGGTCCACCACGTTCACCAATTTTTTCGGAGCAACCTTCTCAGGCAGTATTTGAGGCATGGTTCCCACACCGCTGCGCTCCACTTGCGCCCGCATCGTTTCGCGGTCTTTTCTTCGCTCGTCGTAGTTGCGATTGATCTTTGTCAATGCATCCCGGATGGTCCCTGAATGCGTGTGAGTCTTTATTTCTACATCCTTTTCCAGGTGGTCGGCCTGCGCGGCCTGTTCCATTCTTTCCTCGCAAAGGCCAATCGCCAACTGTTCCAGTTGATCGTAAGTCATGCTGCTTTTCCGCCCCGCGTTGGCTCGCAGGCTCGTGCCGTCGATGGCCATCGTCCCGAGATTGGTGAAACCCAGCTCCTGGGCGATCCTGACGGTCGTCACAAAAGCATGCTTGATGTAATCTTTGTTACGCTGACGGAAAGAGGCAATGGTGTCGTGATCTGGATGGTGGTTAGCCATGAGATAACGAACTCCAATATGCGTGTGGGTTGCCCGCTCAATTTTGCGCGAACTGTAAATGCCCTGGCTGTAACAATAGAGCAGCAATGCCAGCATGGCGTTGGGAGGGTATTGCGCTGAACCGGTTCCACGCGGGTTAACCCTGGCTTGATGATTCGGAATCTCGGCCACAGCTTCCAGAATAAAATGAACCAGATCATTTTCCTCGACCCAGTCCCGCAGGTTTGGCGGAAGCAGCATCGGGGTATTTCGGTCAATGTTGATGAAGTTCTCTGCCATGGCGCGGCTACGTTACCAAATACTTTCCTTGCGGCAAGAAAGTCCGACAGTCTCCTGAGAGTTATGATAGTTGTCGTTGTAGCTGCAGAGGGGCTTTGCCCCCAAGCGGAAGGGGTGACCTCGGGGACTTGCCGGTTAGTGATATGGGGTAAACTGGTGAGCACATCTCGGAGATAAAAGCCGATTGGTTTTTTTGATCTTCCTTCTCAGCCGTTCGCAAGCACGATAGTCTTCATTGTGGCAGCGACACTTTACGAATTGATTCCGCGCGGCGAGAAAATCGGCAACGATATCCTGCTCGACCGTTTTCTCGATTACGCCGCCGGGCGGCGACTGCAACTTTATCCCGCGCAGGAAACCGCCATTCTGGAATTATTCGAGGAAAAGAATGTCATCCTGAATACTCCGACCGGATCGGGCAAATCGCTCGTGGCCACCGCGCTGCATTTTCAAGCGATCGCCAGGGGCAAGCGCTCCATTTATACCTGTCCGATCAAGGCGCTGGTGAATGAAAAATTCATGGCGCTCTGTCGCGAGTTTGGCCCGGACAACGTCGGGTTAAGCACCGGCGACGCCTCGGTGAATCGTGATGCGCCCATCCTGTGTTGCACGGCGGAGATTCTCGCGAACATCGCGTTGCGGGAGGGCGCGGCGGCCAATGTGCAGGATGTCGTGATGGACGAATTTCATTATTACGCCGACCGGGAACGCGGCGTGGCCTGGCAGGTGCCTTTATTGACGTTGCCGCAGGCGCGCTTTCTTTTGATGTCCGCCACGCTCGGCGACACGACTTTTTTCGAAGAAGAACTCACGCGTCTCACCGGCCGTCCGACAGTCGCAGTGACTTCCACGGACCGACCCGTTCCATTGGAGCACGCTTTCTCTGAATTGCCGGTGGCCAAGACACTCGAAAGCCTCGTCGCGGAGGGAAAAGCGCCTGTGTATGTGGTCCACTTCACGCAACTGGAGGCGGCGCAAAGCGCGCAGGATTTCACGAGCATCAACGTCTGCACGCGTGATGAAAAAGCCGCCATCGCGAACACTTTGGATGGGTTCAAATTCACCAGCCCGTACGGTCCCGAGATAAAGAAATGGCTTCGCCATGGCATCGGTTTGCATCACGCCGGGTTGTTGCCGAAATATCGCGTGCTGATCGAACAACTCGCGCAGAAAGGCTTGCTGAAGGTCATTTGCGGCACGGATACCCTGGGCGTCGGAATCAATGTGCCGATTCGAACCGTCTTGTTTACGCGCTTGTGCAAATACGACGGGCAGAAAACGGGAATCCTGAGCGCACGGGATTTTCACCAGATTGGCGGGCGCGCCGGGCGAAAAGGTTTTGATGACCAGGGATGGGTCGTCGCGCAGGCGCCGGAGCATGTGATCGAGAATCTCAAGCTGGCCGAAAAATCCGCGCGTGACGGCAAGAAAACCGTTAAACGCCAACCGCCCGAAAAGAATTTCGTCAATTGGGACAAGAATACTTTCCTGCGACTGATCAGTGCGCCGCCGGAACGATTGATTTCGCGCTTCCAGGTCACGCACGGGATGTTGCTGAATGTTTTAAGTAGAAAAGGCGATGGCTGCGCGGCGATGCAGAAATTGATCCGCGATTGCCACGACACACCGAAACAGAAAAAGGCCCACATCCAACGCGCCTGGCAATTATTCCGTTCGTTGATCGAGCACAAGATAGTGGAGTTCATTCCCAAGACCGCGGACGGCAGTTACCTGCGGGTGAATGTTAATTTGCAGGATGATTTTTCCATGGATCAATCGTTGTCGTTGTATCTGCTGGACACGATTCCGCTAATGGACCCGCAAACGCCGGATTATGCGCTGGTGCTGCTGACGCTCGTGGAGTCCATCCTCGAGGATCCGGATATCATCCTGCGAAAACAACTCGACAAGGTGAAGGACCAGAAGATGGCGGAGATGAAGATGGAAGGCATCGAATACGACCAGCGCATGGAAGAACTCGAGAAATTGGAACACCCGAAACCGAACCGGGAATTTGTCTATTCCACTTTTAACGCCTTCGCTGTGCGGCATCCCTGGCTGGGCCAGGAGAATATCCGCCTCAAATCGATTGTGCGCGAAATGTTCGAGGAATTTCGCTCGTTCAGCGACTACATCAAACTCTACGAATTGCAGCGCGCGGAGGGCGTGCTGCTGCGGCATTTGAACAGCGTGTTCAAAGTCCTCGCGCAAACGGTCCCCGACGCGGCTAAAAATGATCAAGTCCGCGAAATGGAACTGTATCTGGGGACCATGATCCGGCAGGTGGATTCCAGTCTGCTGGATGAATGGGAGAAAATGCGCGACCCGAATTACCAGGTTGCCGCCGGCAAAGAAATGCGCCCGCCCGGCGCCGAGGAGGCCACCGCGGACATTACGCGCGATGTGAAAGGCTTTACCGCCGCGATCCGAAACCGCATTTTTATTTTCCTGCGCGGACTGGTAATTGCCGATTACGAACAGGCCATCACCAATCTCAATTCACCACTGGATGCCGATGGCCAGCCATGGACTGCTGCCCGCTTGAAACAGTCGATGGAAGCCTACCTGGTCGATCACGATCATCTCTGCCTCGATCCCAACGCGCGGAACGTGCGTCACACCTACGTCACGCCGACAGACGATAAAAAATCCTGGCGGGTGCAACAAATGTTGGTGGACCCGGAAGGCGATAATGACTGGGTCGCTGAATTCGAAGTTGATCTCGCCGAATCCCGAAAATCAGGGGATCCATTTTTACGGTTGCGACGAATCGGAAGCCTGACCTGACCATGCGGCTATAGTATTTCTCAAAAGAAATTTCCGAAAAGGTGGCGACTTCCCTGCCGGGAGGTCGTGGCAAACCCGCAGGTTTGCCCCACCTTTTCGGAAATTTCTTTTGAGAAATGAAACTAAAAGGCACTCTGAAATGAATCAGAGTGCCTTTTTTTGTGGAAGAATTACTTCGTTCCGAGGATCGCGTCCTTGGCGGCTTTGGCCACGCGGAATTTAACCACGCGCTTCGCGGCGATTTTGATTGTCTCACCGGTGGCGGGATTGCGGCCCATGCGGGCTTTGCGATTGACCAGCACGAGCTTGCCCAGACCGGGCAGCGTGAAGGTGTTCTTCGCGTTCTTGTAGGCCAACTCGGCAATGGATGCCAGAATTTCGCCGGCCTGCTTTTTCGTGAGGCCATGCTTTTCAGCGATGGCGGATTCGATTTGGGACTTTGAAAGGGCTTTAGCCATAATAGTTATTCGATTTTGGTTCCCCTTTGGTTTCGGGGCCGATGAGTTAAGCCTGAAATTGCCCTGAAAGCAAAGAGAATACCGCGTGTTCATCGAAGCTTTTTCGACACCCTACCCTCCTGGCGTACTGTCCTCGGAATGTTTTCGGGCGCTTTCCTCTCAGTTGATCCGGCGGGCTCGCCCGGTGACCATGTCGTATTGTCTAAAAGCTCGATACCTGGTTTGGAAAAACGAATCCGACGCGTTTTATAAAGCGTGCCCAACGCTTGTTTGAACGCCTTCTTGCTGGCACCAAAGGCCTGGCGAATGGCTTCCGGCGAACTGTCATCGTCAACACCCAACCGTCCTCCATTCAGCTGGAGAGCCTGGACGATTCGACGCGCCAAAGGTGCCACGCGGCGGTAACCGGGTTGCTCGAGCACCAGATCAATCTTGCCGTCGGGCCGCAAGATTCGCACAAAACCTTTGAGTTGCCTGCCCACCGCGACCGGAACGGACAAGCCATCATGGTAAAGCAAACCGGAATGCTTGCCCTCCACCAAAGCCTTGTAGCCCAAGTCGGTTTTTTCGGTTATGAGAAATTCCACCGGCTGGCCAGACCGATAGTCAGGCGGTTCAACCGCCGAATCGCGGTCGAGTTTCATCGAAGCGACAATTCTCTGAGTCTTTTGATCGACATAAATGCGCACCGCCACATCCTGCCCCAGGCGCACCGGACCGGTCTGCTCCCGGAACGGTAACAATAAATCCTTGGCCAGGCCCCAATCCAAAAACGCTCCTACCTGGCGATTGACGCTGATCACTTTTAGTGTGGCGACCTCCCCAACCATCGCACGCGGAGTTTCAGTGGTGGCTACCAAACGATCTTCCGAATCGCGGTAAACGAAAACTTCGATTTGGCCGCCTATTTTGATTCCTCGCGGCACATAGCGATTCGGCAGAAGAATCTCCCCTTGCTCACCGCCATCCAGGTAAAGACCTGGACTCGAATCACGGACAATCGTGAGAGTGTTGCGCTTGCCAATTAGGGCCATGTCTCAACTTAAACTGAAATCCCACGCCTGCGTGAAATAAATGCTCCTACAAAAGATAAAAGATTTTCGCGAGGTTGACACCTTCTCCTGACGGCTGGTCGGTGGACAATCTAGTCGCCATCATTCCCGAGCCAGGAACGGGCGCGTTGCCCGTTGGCGGGCTTGTCGCATTGGCAATTTGGAGGAGGCAAGCGCCCAGGTGCAAACGTTACTGAACGATCTCCAATAATGACGGGCAGCCCTACATGTTGGATTCGGGCACAGCCGCCTTTTATCAACTCGACGAATAATTTCGACGACGCCGAAACTGCGTCCCGCAATTGAGTTCAAGTCGTGGAGTACAAATTACGTAGGCTGCACCCTGCAAACTTCGGACGGGCTCAATCCCTCAATTGGCTCGATTACACCAATTCAGCGGCACTTTCAGGCATTCAGTATTGCGTAACGAATTCCGTCTTCAGCGGATCACGATTCTTTCGATTAAAGAAGTGAAACGTCAGCGCAGAGATATGTAACGCAAGTCAGCCTTGACGCCTTTCAGGGTAATGGTTGACTCAATCGGTAAAACATCCGTGTGCCGGAAATGGAATTGGTTACGACATTCTGTTGGTTGATGATGACCGGAGCCGTCGAATCCGTGTTCCAGACTGTTGGTGAAGCAAGATCGGTCGCAAATTCCAAAGTAAAACCAGTGGCATTCGTCGGCCAGGCCAACAGAACATTTGTGTCCGCAGAGCTTATTGTTAATTGCGGCGGCATAATTGGCAGCGAAAGACTAAAAATCGTGCCAACCCCATCGATGCCGCCGAACTGCGCAATGCCATACAATGAATTGCCCGAATATGCCAATTGAGTAATTGGAAAAGCTCCATCGGTGTTGGTCTTTTTTGTGCCGGAAGTTGCCGGGAAAGCAAACAAGCTTTTAAAGCCGGTACCGTCGGTATTGACACTGAAAATCGTACCCGTGTTCGTATTGTAGCCTTCTGCGGTCGTCCCATATAAAGTATTAGCCGCCAGGATCAGTGAGTATGGTTGGACACCATCGGGGCCGGAGAAGGCATGCAAGCTCGTAAAGATCGAATTGGTGAGATTGAAACTGAACACTGAACCGTACTGACCTGAAAACTCGCCGTTCTCAGCCGTTCCGTACAGGGTGTTGCCCGATTGGACTAAAGCGGTTGAGAACTTAACACTAAGGAAATTATAAAGAACATTATAACCCGTGCCATTGGTATTGATGCTGAATATTACACCTGATCCATGAGAACCGCCTTCGGACGTGACTCCATATAAAACGTTGCTTGATACAACCAAACTGAACGGCAGGGAGCCGTCATTAAAATTGTGCAAATTGGTAAAGCCGGTGCCGTCGGTATTGATTGCAAATACGGTACCGTTGCCTGAACTGCCGCCCATGGACGCGGTTCCATAAAGCGTATTGCCCAAAACAATCAAACCTACTTCCGGTTGTGTTCCATCGCTGTTGGTGGAAATACCGCTGTTGTTGGTAGCTGTGGTCGTAAAACTATACAAATTTGTAAAATCTGTGCCATCTGTGTTGATACGAAACACAGTGCCATTGCCTGAGGGTCCGCCAAAAACCGTAGTCCCGTAGAGCGTATTGCCGGACAAAGCCAAAACGCCACCCGGAGCAACTCCGTCGTTATTGGTAATAAAATTGGGTGTCGAGAAACTGTACAGGTTGGTTAAGCCGGTGCCATTCGAATTGATTCTAAACACCGTGCCGGCACCAGAAGCGCCACCGCTCCCCGTCACTCCATAAATTGTATCGCCGGATAAAAGCAAGCCACCCCCCGGCTGGGCTCCGTCCGGGCGATTAGTAAAAGCATGCAGTAACGTGAAAGTTTGCGCCGTCATCCGCCCCGTCGGTGTTGAACCAAGCACTGCTAAAATGAACAGGAAATGGTGGAGGGACTTCTGAGCTTTCATACGCCAAGAGGGATTTGAGTGAGGTGTGAAGAGGCTGGTCTTTTTTGGTCTGTCTTTGAGTTTAAACCTTCATCTGGTTCAAGATTAACAAAGCTGGTTTGAGGTTGTCCATTGAGTTTAGAGCGTTTCCATAAATGCTGTAGCGGTGTGTTGTTGGTGGTGTGGACAGCGGTCTTTTTGATTTTTGGCTTCGTTTCGGCTCAATCACAGGGTGTATCGAACCTGCTCCTTCGCCGAAGCCTCGCCAAAAATCAAAAATCCTCGCTGCACACCGCCACATCATTTCTGTCAACGCTCTAGTTCGTGGGTCACGTCCTGGTTCGGCCATTTTCAGCGCGGGCAATAACATCGCCGCCAATATCGCGATGATCGCGATTACCACCAGCAATTCGATCAAAGTGAAAGCTCTATTCGCCAGTTTAGAATTGAACACCGGCGAAAACCTTCTAGATCTGCTGCCGGATACGATGAGCTTCCTGATGGGAAAAAGTTGGCTTTCCATCGCTTGAACGCAGGTCAGTAGGCCATAGAGTTATTCCGCAATAACTCCATTATGCGCCTTCTGAACGACGTTGTGTATCCCCGCTAGCGGGGAGCGATCCGACTTGGGAGATTTTTTGTGAAACAACCCGGCTATATCAACTGCGCGACACTGCCATTCATTTCACCGGCGCTGCCAGGGGCAACAAATCAAAAGAAAAATCATATTCGCCCTTCTTAAGAATTCGGTACTCCGGATGAACAGGAAGCCCCCAACTCGTATCCCCACCGACGCCCATTTGCCATCCATCCACATTCACGGTGATAAAACTTCGCGTTGGCAATTGATAATCGTGGGTGGCATTTTCCAAATCTTCCATCGAATACGGCCACGCGCTCGCGCCGAACCATCGGCCGGACGACCGTATTTCCACTCCCATTCCAGCAGTATCAGTCAATTGCATCCAGCGCACATCGGTGCGATTGGCATTTTCCTGCGGGCGAACGTAATGAGTAATCCAGTCCGGCACGGACGTTTTATATAATCCAACCGCCGCGCCCGTTTTTCTGTCCCAATACGTTTCCTGCGGACCACGGCCATACCAACGGACTTGGTTCCAATTTGCCGGGACCGCGAATTGAACACCGATGCGCGGCAATTCTGGAGTCGATTTTTCCAACTCCAACCGAAGCGCCACTCCAACGCTCCCATCACCGCGCAAGAGATAACTTACGGCGACGTTCGTCGATATCACCGGAAGTCTCAAGTTCGCCGTGATGCGGAAGCCCGTGGATTCCTCGGCAGTTTCGATACTTTGCACTTCCGCATTGTGCGCGACGTTTTTCCACGTCCCCATGCTCGAGCCGACTTTCCAGCCAATGTCATTATCGGTGAGGGCTCGCCAAAAATTGGGAAGCAATGGCGCGGACAAAACTTCATGACCCGAAAAATTCAGAGAAGTTAATGCGCCGCGTGCACCATCCACTCGAATGCTCGTGCCATTGGCGGACGCAACCCAATCTTTTCCTTCCCGCGAAAATTTCACTTTGCCCGCAGGCAAAATCTTCTGTTCCGACCGTGCCACGGGAATTTCGATTTGATCCCAAGCCACTAAAAATCCCGCTTTGGCCCACGATGTGTCTTCGTTCAGGCGAAAACTGACGGTCAGAAAATATTCGGAATCCGGATTCCACACCGGTTTACCCCAGGGAATCTTAACTGCTTGTTCCTCACCCGGTTTGATTTTAAGTGTTGCCAATTTTCCCGTTGCGACTTGTTTCCCATTTTCCTCCAGTTTCCATTCTCCCTCAAAACGACTCAGATCGATAAAAAAGTATTTGTTGCGAATGCGCACCCATCCCGACGCGGGATCGTCGGACGCGACTTTGATATACTGAAAAACTTTCCTGGCTTCCCAATATTGCGGGCGCGGAACGCGGTCGCCGGAAACGAGCCCTTTGATACAGTGATATCCGTCATTGGGCGCATCACCGAAATCGCCGCCGTAGGCCGGAAATGTTACGCCGTCAGAATTGGTTTTGTAAATCGACTGGTCTGCCCATTCCCAAATGAAACCACCCAGCAGCATGGGATATTTTTCAAACACATCCCAATAGTCCTGCAAATTGCCCAGGCTATTTGCCTCGGCGTGCGCGTATTCGTTCGCCACAAACGGTTTTCCCGTCGGATACGGCCCGTGCTGTTCGACCAGGCCAATTTCACCGCCCTCACCCTTGCGAATCGCTTTGCCCTGCACATCTTCGAGCAGCCATTGAGTTGTCGGATACGTCTGGCTGTCCATGTCTGCCGCGAGGTTCATGTCCGCATAATGAATCGGCCGAAGCTGCGGATCTGCGGCGCGCGCTGCGCTGCGCATCGCCATAAAATCATTTCCATAACCGGCCTCATTGCCGAGAGACCAGATCACCACGGACGGATTATTTCGATCCCGAACAACAGTCCGTTGCATGCGGTCCACGACAGCCGGCAGCCATTTTGGATCGTCACCCGGCAGAATGCGCCGATGATAACTCATGCCATGCGTTTCCAGGTTGTTTTCATCCAGAACAAACAACCCGTACCGATTGCAGAGTTCATACCAGCGCGGGTCGTCGGTATAATGACAAGTGCGCACGAAATTCAAATTGGCCTGCTTGATCAGCGTGATGTCTTTTTCCATGCTTTCGCGGGAAACAACGTACCCGCCAGCCGGATCCGATTCGTGGCGATTCACCCCTTTTATCTTTAGCGAGACTCCGTTCACGAAAAATTGCTTATCGTGAATTTCCACTCGGCGAAAACCGATATCGACACGGCGCGCTTCGATCACTTTTCCGTCTTCCACCAATTCAACGACGGCGTCATAGACGTTCGGCGTCTCGCTGGTCCAAAGCAGCGGATGCTCGAGTCGAACGGACGGAGTGGTTTTTTCGGCGTTCAGCCCGGCTCGCAGTTCACTCACGGCTTCCGTGATCAACGGCCCGGTTCCCACAATTTTTCCCTTCGGATCGCGCAAGCTCAGCCGGACCGCCAGCGCCTTGTTCTGCGCGCCGGAAAAGTTTCGCAGGGTATATTGCAGCGATACGGCGGCGCTTTGAAAATTAGTTTCCAATTCCGTGCCGACATAAAAATCCCAAACGCTCACATTCGGCGTGTGATACAAAAACACATCCCGAAAAATACCAGCGAACCGCCACATATCCTGATCTTCAAGGTAGGACGCATCGGAAAACTTATAAACTTCGACCGCCAGGATATTTTCGCCGCCATGAAGATAATGCGTAATATCAAACTCCGCCGGCGCGCGCGAATCTTCACTGTAACCGACCTTCCGACCGTTCACCCAGACATACATGGCCGAATCCACGCCCGCAAAATGAATCAACGTGCGACCCGTTCCCCAGTTGGCGGGGATCTGAAAACTGCGACGGTAAGAGCCCACGGGATTGCGCTGGGAATAGGAGGTATAGTTGCGCGGCGGCTCGTCCATCACGTGCGGGGGGTCTATCTTGAACGGATAAATAGAATTCACATACAGCGGCACGCCGTAACCCTGCAGTTCCCAACACGACGGCACCGGAATCGTCTTCCAACTCGAGACGTCAAATGTCGGCGCGGAAAAATCAGCCGGACGCGACGCCGGATCGGGCGACCAATGAAACGACCAATTTCCATTTAACGAAACGACCCACGGTGAAGAATCGTAGGAACTCTTCCAACCCGAAGCTATATCCGGACACGGCCATGCCGGACAACGCGGTGGCAATTTATTCAGACCGAAAACCAACGGGTCTTCCCATTCCAAAACGCCCGAATTGGTTCTCTCATCCTGAGCCCGCACCTGGATTTCGCAAAGCCCCAGCACGATTACCATCAGGCAAACCGTGAATACGTTTTGGATTTCGCGCATCATGAACAATTCGTTGTTATTCCCATTAGCGGAAAACATTTCTTATTTAAAGATTTTTTGCTTCGAACAATGCGGATTGATTACCGACCATCATCCTGAATTTTCCCGGCTCGACCACGCGTTTCATATGCGCGTCGATCAGTGACAACTGATCCCACGGGATGGATAAAGTCCTGAGGCTGGCCGTGGCAAGGGTTGAAGCACGAATCGAATACAAAAAAGATCGATAGAAAAATTTTCATTGAGACGAATGTCGCATTTGCATGTCTCCTTCGAGAAGGGCGTGCTGAGCATTGAGATCCGCGACAATGGCTGCGGTTTCGATACTGCCAAACACCCGGCCGGCAATGGATTGATCAATATGAAAAGGCGCATCGCGGAAATGGGCGGCACCTGCGATATCCAAAGTCAAACCGCTCAAGGAGCCTCCGTCCGGGTTTCCCTGCCGATCCCCAAACTAAATGGCGCCCACGGAATCGCCGTGAGTCCAAAATAAAAAATCAGGGATTCTGGGTTCCCGCGTAGTGCTGGGCCACCCATTCCGAATCGCTGTTTGCCGCGGGCACGACGCCTGAGCCGGTCACCGCGTTGGCAAAAGCCAGGGTTGCCCCATTTTGCCATTTATGAGTTTCCGCATGGCCATCACCAAAATTGAAGACGGCGGAGACCACATGAAAAGCTGCCACCGCATCATTGGCATCGGCAAAAGTGGAGCCTTGAAATCCGGTGGCCGCCGTCCCGGAAATATTCATCTTCCACGACCCCACGTTTTCTCCCCGCGCATCCGACGATTCAATCCAGATAAATCGATCGGTGGGATGCATAATTTGATTCCGTTTGAACAAACAATTTCCACTATGTCCCTCACCGTTTAGAAATTGTGATCCTGAATAACTATCAAAACAAAAAGGGCCGCCTGTGCCGGGAGTAAAGTTAAGTTTATCATGTTTGTCCGCCGGACAATGCATGATGTTGGCGTTGGGCGCGTATTGAAAGAGCGGCCCATCAATATTCGGCAACGGTTTTTTATAACCTTGTTGAATCGCCGTCACCCAACCCGCCTCGGTCGCGGTATTGGCCGGCGGAGACATCTGGCCATTGTGAACGTCCGTCCGCCACGGCGCGCCCCAAGGCTGCGTAGTGACAGCAAGATTGTTATTCTGATCCGTGAAATACGTGTTCAAATTCACCAACAGGTTGTTGTTGTCGTCGGAATACATCATCCATCCCAAACCAAGCTGATTCAGGTTGCCTAAACAGACGGCCGTCTGGGCCCGCTGCTTGGCCTTGCTTAACGCCGGCAATAACATCGCGGCCAGGATGGCAATGATCGCAATGACCACCAGAAGTTCAATCAGGGTAAAAGCTCCGCGATTTTCCGGGGGAAAACGATTTCGCAATCGAATGTCTTGCATAATCTAATAATCCAATTGTGTCTGACATCGGAAAAATCGCACATTCGAGGTTGGCTGTCTGCCCCCTAAAGGGGGGACAAAAGACTTTTGGAAATGCGCGATGCCAGAGCGCTAGAAAATGCTTGGCGTTAATGAGCCTTGCGGCTTCGTGCTTGTCCTTGGTGCGGAGGCTCTGTTGTCTTCCTGTCGCGGAGTCTTCGCTGTAGAAAACTCCACCGCGATTAAAGAAGCTGAATCGTGGTTTCACACTGGTTTTTTCCAATCGAAAAACCAGTCCCGTCTCTCCCGCCTTTTCAAACGCGAGTTTCGAGAGCTTTTTAATCAGTTTCCGCGCAGTTGTGACGAATTGTACTTTCACTCGCCCGTTTACTGACACTTTCACTGACAGTTGAGCCTCGCCGACTCGTAACGCATTGGAAATCCCCCACTTAGAAGTGGAGCCAATGGCCGGGATTGAACCGACCCGCCTTTCAGTCGGGCTTTTTACGCTCGAATTTCCGCATTTTTTAACACCCTTTTGATGTTAACGCAAGCTGCTCCACTATTGCTGATCGCTGCTCTTTCAATGCTCGGTTACTGAAGTTTTCACTGAAGCTTGTGCAATGGATCTAGAGAGTGCTTGTTTCAGGTTATGAGCTTGAATTTTCGCAACCAAACCTCGCGATGCAAGACCGGGTGACGTGCAAGCTACACTCACTTTGCGGTGCCGTTCGTCACGGGTGCATTTCCCGCCAGCGCTTGCATATCCCGGTCAAAAGCGGCCCCATCAAATGGAACGACGATGACTTTGCTGCCGTGATTGTCATTCGGCAATTCCTGTTCCTTGGGCACGTCGAGCACGGCGAAACGTAAAATACGCCACGTGCCCGTTTTCCAGATACACATTCGGACGCTCGATTTTATTCCAATGGTTGACCGTTCCGTTCGAGTAACGAATGAAATCTTTATCGGGATCGTACGCCAGCCCGCGATTCACCCAATTATTAATACCGTCCGACGATGTCAAATGAAACGCTTTACGTTCGCTCCAGCAGTTCACCACGATATGATACATGCCGCCGCTATACCACACCACTGGGTCTTCCAAATTGCGCTTCGGCAAATCGGAAAGCTTGGAATAAACGCTCGGTCCTTGAATCGTGTAAGGTCCCAGGATTCCACTCTTGCTGATCCAAATCGCACCCGAACGCGCCACAATCATAAAATCGCCATCCGGACGGAGCAGCACGCTGACGTTGGACATCCGGCCCAACTTACTAAATTCGTTGGTCGCAACCGTGATTGAACCAAGATGCTCCCAGGGCCCGTCGAGCGATTTGGAAACGAAAACATCCCCCGGCCTCGTCTCACTCACCACCACGGCATAACGCCCGTCCGGCAAAGTCAGCGCCGTCACGTTGTGCCCTTTCCCGCCTTTGTCATCCGGCCAGCAAATGCCTTTGTCGACGTAAGGCCCCACGACATTGTCGCTGACCGCATGAACCGCCAGCGAACTTCCCCACCCGTTGTGACCGCGCGCCTGATCCCAGCGACTGGCGAACATGTGAAATTTTCCATCCGCTCCCTTGATGATTCTCCCATCCCAATAACACCATTGTTTCATGGCGGTGTCTTCCAAACCATTCTGTGCGTCGCGCGGCAGAACATTCGCGGCGCCCCACGCGTTCGTGCTTAACTCGCCCCTCACCGGCGTGGGCAGAAAATAATCAATCAATGTTTTATCCGCCGCCCGCGACGAAACACCGAAACCCAATGCGATTGCCAATAATGCTACTGTTGCCTTGTTCATGATTGGATGGTAGCCGGTAATTCTAATTATATTTTGGGAGTGATTTTCAATCCGTACGCAAAATCGTTCGGCTTTTCAGCGGGAAGATTTATCACGAGGCCCGAGGCGTCGCGTACAAATTTCAAAGGCGCGCCAGAGCCAAGCAACTCAACTTTCGCGATGCCCCTCGGAAAATGCTCGCTGTTTTGCGCCAGCGTTTGGATCGTGAGTTTACCGTCTTCCGGCCACGCCATGGCAAACGCGTAGACCGTATCCCCTTTTGCCGTGAAGCGAAAATCCTCGCTCGTGTAACCGCGCACATCGCGGGCGCCGCCAAATTGTCCCTTCGGTGCAACTTTGGTGACGGACGGGCCTTCGCCATAAACTTTCCACGGGCGCGTCGCGTAAATGCCTTCGCTGTTGGAAGCCATCCAGCCGGCCAGTCCTTCAACCACTTTTACTTCGTCATCGTCGATCGTCCCATCCCCGCGCACGGGAATGTTGAGCATCAAATTCCCGTTCTTGCTGACAATATCGATGAGCATCTGCACCACCTGGCCACTCGTTTTGTACTTGTGTTGCTCAAAAATGCTCCGTTGGTAATGCCACGAACCAATGCAAGTGTCGGTTTGCCACGGCAAAATCTCTCCGCCGTTGGTGACGCCGCGTTCCACGTCCAAAACGAGCGCGCGGCGTTGTTCCGCGTTCAAACCTTTGCCGGTGAGCACCGCTTCCAACTTGCCGTTCCGCGCGAGGTTCGTGTTGTAAAAATACGCGGCGATGCGCAAGCCAATATCGCTGGCGGGATAAATGGGCAAGACGGTGTCATCGAAATAAAGAAGGTCCGGATGATGCTGGTCAATCAAGTCGATGACCCGGTTGAAAAATTTCTCGCAAAACGCCGGGTCAATTGGCGGATTGCCGCTCTGCGGCCAGTTGTATTTTCCGCGCTCGTGATATTGCGCATACAAATCCTGCGGATCGAGGCCGTCCCACCATTTGCCTTTGCCGTCATCCTCGGCTCACGATGCCGTCATAAGGCACTCCCGCCAACGGGCCGGAAGTGTCCGCCTTTTGCGCATCCTGATACCAACTCCACGCGCGATCACCATGGCAGGTCACAGCGAAACGCAAACCCGCGGCGCGCGCCGCTTTCGCCCAACCACCCACGAGGTCCTTCTTCGGTCCAATCGCCACGCTGTTCCACGGCTGATACTTTGAATGGAACAAATCCATGTTGTCATGGTGATTCGCCATCGCGGCAAAATATTTTGCGCCCGCCTTTTTATACAGGCCAACCAGATGCTCGGGATCCCACTTCTCCGCTTTCCATTCGTTGATGACGTCCTTGAAACCGAATTTCGACGGATGGCCGTATTTCTCGCAGTGGAATTTATAGACGTTGTTTTTTTCCTGATACATGCGCTGGGCATACCAGTCGCCCATTTCCGGCTGGCATTGCGGACCCCAATGAGCCCAGATGCCCATCTTCGCGTCGCGATACCAGTCGGGCACTTGATAACTCGCCAGCGATTCCCAAGTCGGCTGGAAAGGCCCGGGCGCCACGCCGAAACCAGCGGGCGCAGGTATGAGTTTGGGAGCCGGCGGCAGCGCAAATTGCGGAATCGTTGCCATCGCGTTGGTCGAACTCGCATTGGTCTGGGCGAGCGCGTTGGGCAAATAAACTCCCGGCGCGGCGGCGGCCAGCAGTTTCATCATTTGACGTCGGGTCATTTCCATAATTTTTTAGTTCGCTGGTTACGGCGTGGTGATCACCCAATGTTGCGTATCGTCACCGTTAAAAGTTTTGAGCGAAGTCTTGTTGCCCTGCCCTTCCCCAGCCAAAGCGGCCAAGGCAAGTTTATCCGCTTTGGGTTCGACGCGATAACTCCCGTCGCTTAGCTGGTCAATTTTCCAAAGCTGACTGTCCACGCCGGTAAAAGGCGCCATGCTGACGCCGTTTTCGGCTACAGTGAGCGCATTGGTGCTTTGCGTGTTCAGAATTTTGTAACAACCGCCACCCGCCGGCGTGACCATCCACTTTTGCATGTCACGCGCCAGGTATCGGGCGGTCAGCACGGAAGTGATCCCATTAGTGTCAGTGGCAGCCTGCAAATTATTTCCCGTTCGCAACGATCGCATTTGATACGTGCCGTCTTTTAAATTGTCACCGGGCAACGGCCAGCCATCGAGCGTCCAAAGCAGCGGCCGAATATCCAAAATGGAGCGTCCATTCCTTCCGATCTCTGCCTCGTAATGGCAACTGAACTTTTCCACGCCCTCGTCTTGCAGCAACCCAAAATGCCCCGGCCCGATATCATTCCCTTGCGCTGCCAGGAATAACGTCCCACCACCACCGAGCATATTCGCGCCGTAGCGATCCAGATAGGGTCCGGTGATGACTTTCGCACGGCCCACACGAATATTATAAGTGCTGTTCGCTCCCTGGCAGCAGCTTCCGTGATTCACAAACAGATAAAAAAATCCGTCGTGATAAATAATATCCGCGGCTTCGCTTTGGCTGGAGATGACGCTGACTTTCGAATCCGGCTTGATGCGCAAACCGGTTTTCGGATCCAACTGCACGAGTTCGATATTGCCGTGATAGGAGCCGTAACAAATCCAAAGCGTGCCGTCCGGCGCGAGGGTGACACCCGGGTCAATCGCGTTCAGAGCCTCCCCTTCACTGGAATGAACCACCATCCCACGGTCAGTCCATTTATAATCAGGACTGTTCGCGTTTAAAGTCGGACTGGTCATCAAACCGACCGCGGAAACGAAAGATCCCCAGCTTGAAACCGCATAATACACGTAATATTGATCCCCCACCTTGATGATATCCGGCGCCCACACTCCCGAGCCGTTGTTCTTCGGCACATACGATTTCACCGAATCGGGAATGTTTTCAAAAGCGCGACCACCTCGCTGCCAATCGAAGCCGTTGCTCGACACCAGAAACGAGACACCACGCCCGGTGCCGCAAACGTAGTAATTTCCATCGCACTTGATCACCGTCGAGGGATCGTGAATGCCGATGGAGCCATCCAGCGCGAACGCGGAAAAACTCGTCACCACCAAAGACAAAACCAGCGGGATAATTTTTCTCATCGGTTTAAAGCAGCATCGTTGGTTTTAACCTCACTGACGTCATCGAAGGCAATTGCCGGGCGTGCATCGGGATTTTTGGTTTCAAATTGGACGTTGTCCAGTGTAATGCCCTTGGCGTGATGCACAAACAATCCGTGCGCGGGAATTGTTTTCCGCAGGAAACCGATTTCCGGCCAGCGATTGCCGAGATTTTCCGGCGTGAGTTCGGCCACCTCATTCGTCGCGTCCTCGGCCGTGCCGCCACCCGGGAAAGTAGCGCGGATATTTTTAAACGATAGATTTTCCACTGCATGTCCCGGCATTCCAACAACGACAAAGCCGGAATTTTTCGAACCGCCCTCGTCGTTCACCGTGACGTCTTCAAAACGTAAATCGCGCACCGATTTCATCGGCGGCAACTGGTCCCCTCGCGCGTCCACCCAGGCGTTTTTCTGGCAGAAGGTCAGGAACAAAGGCCGCGGCACATTGGTCATCGCGAGATGCGTGAACAACATGTTCTTCATTTCCCCACCCTCGTTCATCTGGATTTTCAAGCCGGAATCGTTGTGATTATTAAAGACGCAATTCGTCATGACGACGTCCTCAAAATTCCCGCGCGACAACAAACCGACGCGAATGCCGGCCCAACGACCGGAGAAACTGCAGCCTTCGATGAAAATATTTTTGCAGGGCTTGTCCGTCATCGATGTTTGCAGGCAAAGACAATCGTCGCCGTTGTCGAACTTCGAATCAGTCACCCGCACATTTGTGCAACCGTCAAAATCCAACCCGTCACCATTGGAGATGCCACGGCTGGAAATCGTGATATGATCAAACACAAGGTCGTCGCTGTAACGCCACTCACTTGTCCAGGACGCCGGCCATTGCAGTGTTATATCGCGCACCCGCACATGCGAACAATTGATCAGGCGAATCATTTTAGGACGATTGCGGTCGCGGTCGCCCTTATTGGGAAACGATTTACCGCGGCCATCGATCACGCCGTTGCCTTCGATCGTTATGTTCTTCGCGTTGCGCGCAAAAATCAGGCAGCGATTCATGTACGGCTCGTTATACATCGTCCGATCGGTGTCGGTCGTGTAATCGGCGATGTTGGTGCTGCCGAGAATAGCGGCGCCTGCTTCAACACGCAGCGTGACGTCGCTCTTCAAATAAATTGTGCCGACCACAAAGTTTCCACTGGTGATCAAAACAGTTCCGCCGCCAGCAGTGCTGCATTTATCAATCGCCTTTTGGACCGCCTTCGTATCCAACGTCGCCCCATCGCCCACCGCACCGAAGGCGTGAACGTCAAAAGTATTTGTGCTTTCCGCGCGGCTAACGGCGGCGCCGAGCATCAACGCGCAGAGGAATTTCGAAAATGACGTGAGCGTGTTCATGCCAGTTATTTCAATTGCAATCTGTAATAAGCCCGGAAGACGTTCACAAGTGCGTTGTCACGACTTAAAAAGCTGGCCGATGCGAAAACATCGGCCAGCTTGTGATTTTTTTGCTCCGGCTTACGGATTAAAGTTCGTGCTGCTGAGCATGTAGAACCGGATCGGGATGCCGGGCGCCGCCGCGTTCGTGTTGGTGAACGAGAAGGAGTTGCCGGGGGCCACGTTGGTGGCGATGGTCTTCCACTGCGCCGCCGGGCTGGCGACGTTCGTGGTGGCCAGCAGGTAGTAGGTCGCACCGGCCTGGCCGTTCGTGCCGCCCAGAACCACGTTGGTTCCGGACAACAGACCGAAGCTGGTGATGGCCGGAGGCACGGTCGGCAGGACCGTCGGCGCCACGACGGTGAGTTTGCCGTTCAACGCCAGCGTGTTGTTCCAGGTCAAGCTGCCGGTGAGCGTCGGGAGGTTGACGGTCGTGAACGCTCCGGTGTTGGTGATGCTGGTGAACAGCGTGAAGGTGTCGCCGGCCTGCAGGTCCGCGCCGAGGTTGTTCACGGTGAGCGTGCCGCCAAACACGTTGGTGCCGTTCGCGTTGATGAGGCGGTCGGAATTCACCGCGGAGGCGCGATTAATATCCATGTTGACCGTGCCACTGAGCGTGATGATCGGCGTGTTTGTGGCGTTGTTGTTGGTGACAGTCAGAGTGCCGATGGCACCAGCGACGCCGGGGGCGAGGGTTGAGCCGGCCAGCAGGTTGATCAGTTTGCCGCGGATGATGCCCGCGCCCTTGAGGGTCTGGCCCGAGACCACCGCCCAGGTGACGTTGGACTTGGCAGTCACGTCGAGCACACCGCCTTGTTGGACGTCAATCGTGACGCTGTTCGAGAGACCGGCGAAGCCCACCAGCGCGAGGTTGCCGTTGGTGGTGATGGTCACGGTGCCGCTGAGGGTGTTGTTGGTATTGTTCAGGATCACCTGGCCCGCGGCGACGTTGGTCGCGGAATTAATGGTGACATTGCCGGTGCCGGTGAGCGGCGAATCGAGCACGAGGTTCTTCGTGGAGAAGAGCGTGCTCAGGGTCGCGCCGTTGACATTGATGGTGACGGTGGAGTTGGTCAGGTGCTGGTTGCCGTCCGCGACGTAGAGAGTGCCGCCATTGATCACCACATTGTTGGTGATGAAGTGTTGCACCACGCCGCCGCTGTTGCCGCCGAGGCGAAGCTGACCGCCGGTGTTGATGGTGATGGGGCCGCTGCCGAGGGCGAGGTCGTTCTGGTTGCCACCGCTTTCCGTGCCGGCTCGGATGATGCCGCCGCTGATCGTGGTGCCGCCGGCAAAGGCGTTGGCGCCATTGGTCAGAGTGAGGTTGCCAGTGCCGGACTTCGTCAGTGAACCGTCGCCGATGATATTACCGGGACCGCCGAAGATGTAATTGCTGGAGCTGTTCACCGTGATGGAAGTCGGCGCCAGGCTGCCGAGCAAGAACAATTGGTTGGTCACACCGGTGTCGTCGAACGTCACGTTGTCGAACTGGAAGAACTGCGAGAGCGTTCCCGCGAGCGCGTTCGTGAAGTTTTGGGTGGTGACCACATCCCAGGTATTGGTGAAGTCAGTGCCGCTCCAAATGAGGTTGCTGCTATTGATGCTGGAGACGGTGAGGTCGATCTCGCCGGACGCGTTCACGACGGACATGGTCGCGCGAGTCGTGGTCGGGAGAACGCCGCCGAGGATGAAGTTCGGAATGTCGCCGGAGGGCAATACGCCGGCTTCATTACTCACGGTGGTGTAGCGCATGAGGGTATAAGTTCCCGGAACGATGGTGCCGTTCAGAGCGCTGATGCCGATGTAGCTTTGGCCCGAAAGGTTGATATTTCCACCAACGACGAGCAAGTCGCTCGGTTTTGTGCCCGGAGCATCGGAGAGGTCGAAGTAATTGGTCGCGCCGCCATTGACGGTGAGATTATTGGAAATGGTCAACGTGCCAGCAGCGCCAGCGAAACCTGGGTTGATGGTGCCGTTGTTGATCACACCAGTAGCCTTGATGAGGCCCGTGCCATTGACAACCTGCGCGACACCGGCCGGCGTAACTGCCGCGATGTTGAACACTCCGTTGGTGGCGAGCGCCTCGGCTGCGTTGCCGAGGTTATCGGTGAAGTTGCTGATAACGCCCATGCTCGTGGCGTCGAGAACGCCGGGAGAGGTGAGGCTGATATTCGCAGAGGCGGACAGATCGTTGGGCACGGTAACCTTCAACACGCCGTTGCTCACAACTGTGTTGCCGGAATAGGAAATCGCCGATGCGTAATTATAGTTTGTAAAAGTGGCATTATCGGTGGCGCCTGGCGTGGCGATGGCGCCGTCCAGAGTCAGCGTGCCGCCGCCAACTTTGACAATGTTGTTGATACCATTGATCACGCCTTCATACATCGAATCGTTGCCTTTGCCGCCGATCCAATAAGTGGCCGTTGGATTTGAAGGTCCAGTGATGCCGCCACCTGAGCCGGTCGCGCCAGCGTTACCGGCCAAAGCACCGAGATGAATGGTATCCGGGTCGCGGGCAAACATGCCGCCATTGCCGGTCAACAAGAAAGTCGTATTGTCGCCGCCACCCACTGTGGCAAACCAACGGTAGCTTCCGTTCGTCATGACCACGGTTCCGAGGAAGTTGGAGAACGAGAGGGTGCCGCCGATGCTTCCGTTGCCACCCGAGAACACGTTGGTTGCCGTGGGGCCGCCGACGAATTGATTGCCATAATTATTCGCCGTGGAAGCCGACGTGAACGTCACAGTGGCGCCGTCGACTGTGGTCACAGTCGGCCCGAACGCCGGGCTGGTGCCCGAGGTGCTGGGCATGCCGATCGTGGCATTGTTACTCGCGACCACTGGTCCCGGTCCAGGATTGGAACTGCCGCTGCCGATGGCGAGCCCGGCGCCCACGCCGATGTAAGTGCCATTGCTGTAAGTGTTGGCCGCATTGAGGCGCAACGTACCGCCGGCGACATAAACGCCAATCTTGCCGCTGATGACGCCGTTAAACACTGAGTTCGTGATGAGCGTCAAGGTGTTGGAGTTGGCACTCGAATTAATCACGAAACCGCCGCCGCTAAGGTTCGAGACAATCAAGCTCGTCTGCATATCGAGCGTGCCGTTATTGTTCGTGACCGAGCTGTTGCCCGCGCCCAGCGCATACAGGTTCGTGGTGCGCAACGTGCCCAGGTCGATAAACGTCTGGCCGGAATACGAGTTCGAAGCCGTCAACGTTTCGCTGCCGGTGCCGATCTTGGTGATACCGAGAGTGCCCAGGGTATTTTGGATGCTCCCGCTGAACACGCCGTTGTCATTGTTCAAACCGATATTCAACGTGGACGCACCGCCGCCCGTGATGTCAATGATGCCGTTGCCGTTCAAACCATTGACGGTGTTGCTGAAATTATTCAGGTCAAATACTCCGGGCCCGACCACGGTCAGATCGTTGACGCCCGCGACACCGGCGCTGGAAACGCCTTCATCGATGCCGAGTTTGATGACGCCGTTGCTGATCGCCGTTCCGCCGCTGTAAGTGTTCGCGGTGGCGAGCGTCAGGGTACCGGCGCTGACCTTGATCAAACTGGTGCTGCCGGCAATCTGGCCGTTCGCACCGGTGAACGTATAATCATTGGCACTGGTATCCACCAGGAGCGTGCTCGGCTGCACGACGCCCGCCAAAGTGACGAGCGGAGCGGTGGAACCCGTCGCGTTGAACGTGACGCTGTCATAAATATTGAAGGTCGAAGGGTTGCCACCCGAAAGCCAGTTCAACGACCCCTGGCGATCCCAGGTTGCCGGCGTCGTGGGATCCGTGCCTTTCCAAACGAGCGGTTTGGGCGTGTAAGCCGTAACCACCATGTTCAGATTGCCGCTCACCGCAGTGATTTCCGCGATGCATCCCGGGGCGAGGCCGGCGCCGGTTACGAGCGTCACAAACGCGCCGCTGGTCGAAATGCTTCCGCCGGCCTGGCTGACCAATTGATAGGTGCCGAGACCCAGCGGCGTGCCTGAGGCGTTGTTGATGGTGAAGGAATTGCCGTGGAAAGCGAGCGTGCCGCTGGAGCAATAGAGCGCCGGATGGCCGGTGTCACCGGTGGCGCCCGTCGGGGTGAAGGTCAAACTAATCGGCTTGGGTCCGAAATCAATGATGCCGTTCGGATCGGCTGAAACGGTGGCCGCGGTGGAACCGACCGCGATGCCCGTGCCGCTCGCGCTGAAAGCCTTCGTATCCAGATTGTAAACTTGCCCACCCATGGGCGTGGTATCAAAAGTGGCGCCGGCGTTGACGTTGAGATTGGGTCCGGTGCCCAGCGCGCCTTGAACACTGATTTGGTTCGTGCCGGAATCCACCGACAACTTGCCGCTGTAATTTGCCGACTGGCTGAAGAAAACGGTGCCGGGACCGGCGATGTGCAGTGTGCTATCCGCCGCGCCGCCGGTGAAGGTGTTCGCGTTATTGCCGATCGTCAAAATGTCCGATGCGCTCGTAGTAGCGAGGGTGGCATTATTGCCCGAGATGGAACTCATGGTGATGCCGTTCGCGGTGCCAATTCCGTTCATACGGAACGTGCCGCCGTTGCGCAACGTGAAACCCGCGTTGTTGAGCGTGACATTGTCCACTTGAAGCACGGCGTTGGTAATATAGAGGTTGGCAACCGTAACGGTGCCGAGCGAACCGGGGTCCTGAACTTCCAACGTGCCGCCTTCAACAAAGATTCCACCGACGTTGCCGGCACTGGTCTTTTGCACAATGTCGTTTGCCGTGGCAAAAATCCAGCGGCCGGCATCTTCCTTGAAAATTTGAATCGCACCCGACGCATTGTTGTTGTTGTCGATGTGGATGATCGTGTTGGTGCCGGTATTGGCCCCCGCCAGGGTAATGGCCATCGGGCGAGTGCTCGCGGAAGTGTTGGTGAATGCAGAGATGACCATCACCGCCGAGAGGGGCACGGCGTTGTTGGTAAAATTGTAACGGCCATTGGTGCTGCTCGGCAGCCGGACGTCGAGCGCCTGATTGAACGTAATCGGATTCACGACGGCGGCGCTCATGGAGATAAAGCCGCCCTGTGAAATGTTGAGATAATTGTCCGCTTGCGAACCGCCAAAGACGTAAGCACCACAGCCAGCGCCGTCAAAAACGATGCTCGCAATCTCGCGGTTCAGATCGTTGGTGATCGGATTGGAGGCACTGCCGATGCCATTAAAGATGGCATTGGTAAAAGTGGCAATGTCCGTGCTGCTGGCGCTGGTGTTGATAGCGCCGGGCACCGCATTGCCGGCCCAGTTGCCGGCTACGGACCAGGCATTGTTCGCGGGCGCATTGCTCCAGACCTGGCTGGCGGCATTGAGTTGCCCGGGCGCGACCAGGGCCGCGATCGCCGCGAGCGCGAATAAAAATAATGGTTTGGCCAGATGAATTGGCATGCGGAACGGAATTCTTTGGGATGCCAATGAAGGGGCTCGTTGTTCGTTTTTCATATTATTCGGCTGTTTAAACACTAATGAGAACGGGTTCGATTTGTGCACAGGGAGGTTTATTCTTCTGGGTTGCCGGCTACGTGGCTTTGAGTTCTGCATTCAAATGCTTTTTGAGGTCGAGTGAGTTAGCGACCAGTATGAGACCGAATCGTTTTTCAGGTATCGCCAGATATGAGGAACTGGGGACGCCCTGATGATTTCAAGATTTCGCACCGGCCAAAATGACTGCCCGACAGGATTTCAATTTCATCATGGATATCGTTTAACCAATGCCTCACGGATTCTGCGGCCCCGGATAACGGCTGCCGATCCATTGGCGGTCCGTCGCAATTCCACCGTTCGCCGCGCCTTGCGTCGCACCGCCGGAATCCTTGGTTTTCGTCGTATCATTGGCGAAGGCTACCGTCGCGCTATTCAACCATTTGTGCGTTTCGGCGTGACCATCGCAGAAATTGAAACAGGCCGAGACGATATGGAAGGCCGCCGGGGAATCTTCGAACTGCGCGTCCGAGAAATTCAGCGCCGCGGTGCCGTAGCTGCCCATGGCCCAGGAACCCACGTTCTCTCCCCGCATGTCCGCGCCCTCCACCCAGATAATACGATCGCTCGGGTGCACTATTTGATTTTTTTTTGTAAAGCCGCCCGCCTCGCCATTCAGAAACGTCACTCCCGAATAACTGTCCCACGAATAGGGGCCTCCACTCTTCGGCGAGGCGCCCGCGGGGTATTGTAAAAGATATCGCTTGTCTCCCGGACAATGCACGATGTCCGGGTTCGCCGCATACCTGAAAAGCGGGCCCTCGATGGTCGGTGTCGGCTTTTTGTAACCTTGTTCAATTCCCGCTCGCCAGCCATCGGCGGTGGTGAGATTCGGCAAGGGCAACTGTTGCGAATTATAAATATCCGTTCGCCACGGAATACCTTTCGTCGCCGTGGCTAGCGATCCGGACGACGAATAGGTGCTTAAATTCACCAGCAGGTCATTGCTGTCTTCCGCGTACATGAGCCAACCCAAAGCCAATTGCTTTTCATTATTCAAGCAGGCGGCGGTCGTGGCCCTCTGTTTTGCTTTCGACAACGCCGGCAATAGCATCGCCGCGAGGATGGCAATAATGGCAATCACTACCAGGAGTTCGATCAGGGTGAATCCGTTTTTAGGTCGGGTATACATGTGGCTTGCCAAGCTTAGCAGCCAAATGACCGGACGAAATCGCCACTATTGTTTACAAAAAATTTCCGTGTCACCAGATGTGGCGATAAGCCCGCGGGCGCTCCTTTCATCTTAAATCTTGTTATCAAATCTTCCCTCGCCCATTTTCGTCTTGAGTGCTGCCGGACCGTTCACCAATCGCCCGAATGGGTCTGCTCGTTTTCGTTTTCCTGCTGGCCCTGTCGCCTGGCGATCGTTGCCTCGCAAAATCGTCCGGCTATCTGATCGATACCTGGACCGGCGATAACAATTTGCCCGACAGTTCAGTCACCTCCATCGCGCAGACCGCGGACGGCTATCTCTGGATCGGCACTTTCAATGGCCTCGCCCGCTACGATGGCGTCCGCTTTGTCACTTTTGATCCCGCCAATACCCCCCAAATCGAACACGCGCGAATCTCGGGCCTTTTTACCGACGATCACGGAACGTTGTGGATTAACACGTACGACAATTCCATGACGTCGTTGCAAAACGGCGTTTTTACTCATGAATGGTCAGATGCCCAAGTCACCGCCGTCTTCTGTCGGTCCAACGAAACCTATCTCGCCACCATGTCCGGCGGCGTGGCCGTAAGATTTCAAACCTCCAGCAATCAATCACCGTGGCACACCATCGGCCTCGCCCGCCGAAATGACGCGTTCGTATTTTGCCAGGATGCCCAAGGGACCGTCTGGTATTGCCTGCGCGATGGAAAATTAGGACGCCTTTTCGGCACCAACGCCGTGCCCCAGGCGACCGACCAGGATCTGGGACCCGGCCCGGTCAATTACCTGACGACCGATCACCAGGGCAGTGTCTGGGTCGGGACGCCGTGGAAAATCGGCCGCTGGGATGGTTTGCGATTTGTAGATGAAACACCCACCAACGGCGAAGCGCAGGTGAATGCAAAATATCTCTTTTTCACCGCCACCAACGGTTACTGGGCATTTGTTAACGGCACCATCCGGCACGCGGTGAACCGGCAATGGGTCGCCACCATTGATTCCTGGCCGGATTTGATCGCCGCCTACGGCAACGAAATCGGCGCGCTCGAAGCTCGCAATGGCGATGTCTGGTTTCGCCAGCTAGGCCATGGGTTGTATTGCGCCGCCAGCGACGGAACCCTGACCCACCTGACGTCGACGAACGGCCTGCCGGGTGACCGCGTCACTTCTTTTTACGAAGATCGTGAAGCAAATATCTGGATCGGCATCGACCGCGGCGGCCTCGTTCGATTGCGCAAAAATGAATTTCAGGTCATCGGGGGAAAGAAAACCGCCGTGTCCACCGTCTGCGAAGATCTGCATAGCAACGTCTGGATCGGCACCATCGGCGACGGCTTGATTCGCTGGAAGGACGGTCACGAGGAAAAAACCAGCCTGCCGCAAGGTGGAAATCCCAATTCTTTCTATTCCGCTTATCCCGACCCGCAAGGCCACCTCTGGCTGAGTTGCGATCGCGAAGACCTGTATGTTTTGGACCACGGCCAGATTGTCCAAAACACCAACAAGATTCACGGCGTCAAAAGCATCCTCGTCGACTCGCAGAATCGCGTTTGGCTCGGCCGTCGGTCGGAATTGGCCTGTCTGACGGACGGAGTCGCGAGCGAATTTGGTCCTTGGAATGGTTTCGAACGCGGTGAAGTCCGCGCGCTGGCTCAGGGCCAGCAAGACGCGGTTTGGATCGGCACGGGCAATGGCAGCCTTTTGAAATTCAGCGCTGGCGCTTTCAGCGCCTTTCGCCCGGCGGACACCCGTCAGGACCAGGCAATCTGGTCCATTCTCGCCGATGACGAAGGCGCAGTTTGGGCCGGAACATTTCGCGGTGGTTTGCTCCATTTGAAAAACGGAAAATTTACCCGATATACCACCGACGACGGATTGCCCAGCAATGTCATCTGTCAAATTCTCGACGACGGCCTTGGACGGTTGTGGTTTGGGTCGCACAACGGAATCTTTTTTGTGACCAAAAGTTCCTTCGCCGCCTTCGATCGCCATGAAATCGAATCGCTGCGTTGCACCAGTTACGATTTATCCGATGGGCTGCCGACCTTGGAATGCACCGGCGGCTACCAACCCTCCTGCTGGCGTGATCACACCGGCAAACTTTGGTTCGCCACCGGAAAGGGAGTCGTCGTCATCAATCCCGCGGACGTGCGCCTGAATCCGCGGCCTCCGCCGGTCCTCGTCGAAGATTTTTTGCTGGATGGAAAACCGATTGAAAATAATGCCACGAATCGCAACCAACCCTCCACCGCGGCGTTGCCTTTGGGCACCGTCATTTCCGTCGCCCCGGGACGGCATCAATTCGATTTTCAATTCACGGCTTTGAATTTTAGCGCACCCGGCAAAGTCCGCTTCCGCTATAAGCTGGCCGGTTTCGAAAACGAATGGGTGGACGGCGGCGTCAAACGTGTGGCCCACTATGGTCCGTTACCGCCGGGCCATTACGATTTCCAAGTCAGCGCCTCCAACGGCGACGGCGTATGGAACGAACAAGCCGCGATCGTCCGCCTCCAGCAACTCCCGTTCTTTTGGCAGACATGGTGGTTCGTCGTATTAACTTCCTTGGCCGCGGTCGCCGTCATTTCCGTGATCGCGCGCTACGTCGCCACCCGCAAACTCGAACGGAAACTGGAGGGACTGCGACAACAACGCGCCATTCACAACGAACGTGAGCGGATTGCCAAGGACATCCACGACGATCTCGGCGCCGGTTTGACACAGATTCTGATGCAAAGCTCGCTGGCGCGCCGCGAAGCCCAGGGGCAACTCCAAACCGACCTGAATCAGATCTCCGAAACCGCGCACAATCTGGTGCGCGGCATGGACGAAATCGTTTGGGCCATCAATCCGGAAAATGACACCTTGGACGGACTCGTTACTTACGTCGGCAAGTTCGTACAGGAATTTCTGAGCGCCGCCAAACTGCGTTGCCGCCTCGATTTGCCACCCCATTTATCCGCGATTCCCGTGTCCGCCGAAACTCGGCACCATGTCTTCCTCGCCATCAAAGAAGCCCTCAACAATGTGGTGAAACACTCGCACGCCACGGAAGTATTCGTCGAATTAAAACTGCAACCCCATGAATTTATCTTTGCGATCAAGGATAATGGCGCCGGCTTCACTCTCGGAACGGGCGCCGCGCCCGGCCAGGAACGGCTTTCACCCGGCCACGGTCTGAATAATTTTGAGAAACGAATGAAAAAACTCGGCGGCAGCTGCCGCATAACCAGCGAACCTAACCAAGGCACCGCCATCGAGTTTTTCGTGCCCATCCATCGAAATAAGTCATCATGAAAGAAGAAACCATTACTATTTCCGTCGTCGAGGACGACGTAAAAATTCGCTGCAACCTTGCCCGGTTAATTGATTCCGCCGGAGGATTTGCCTGTGTCAGCCAGCATCCGGATGCGGAATACGCCCTCAAGGAACTTCCGATCACGCGACCGCAGATCGTCCTGATGGATATCAATCTCCCGGCAATGAACGGCGTGGAATGCGTGCGCCGCCTCAAGGCGCTTCTGCCCGAAACCCAGGTGGTCATGCTCACCGTTTATGAAAACACCGCCATGATTTTCGACGCCCTCTCCTCCGGCGCCGCAGGCTACCTGCTCAAGCGCAGTTCGCCCGAGGAAATCATCGCCGCCATCCGCGATGTCCATTCCGGCGGTTCGCCCATGACCAGTCACATCGCGCGCAAAGTTGTTGAGTCGTTCCAAAAAATTGCCAACCCCTCGCACGACTACCAAACCCTTTCGATCCGCGAACAGGAAGTTTTGCAAAAACTGGCCCAAGGTTACACCTATCAGGAAATCGCCGACCTTCTCCGGATAACCTACGCCACCGTCCACACCCACATCCGTCACATTTACGAAAAACTCCACGTGCAGTCCCGCACCCAGGCCATCACGATCCACCTGCAACAAATCAGCGGCAACAAATCAGAAGAATAAAATCCGCGATCTATAGAGCGGTCAGAAAACACCTCCTTAATTTGCCAATCCATTGGTCGGTGCCGTCAACGTCGGCGGTAAATCATCGGCGAGCTTGTTGAAATAATTTTGCAACGGATCCGGCCGCAGCGCCTTGATACCGACGGCAACGATCAGGATTCTTTTGGGATTGTTCATCGCAAATTCAAACTTTTATCAAAGGCAACGTCGTCAGGCGCAAATGCGTGGAACCATAAGGCACGAACGTCATTGTTTTGCTTTCGCCCGACGGTTGCATCTGCGTTTCTTCCGGCAACGCGGCGGGATTTTTGGGATTCATTTTAATGTCGGCAGGCGGAGGTTCAAGCGCTGGTTTCCACGCGGCTTCCCATTGCAGCAGGGCCCGCACTGGCACTTCAATTTTTACCGGCACGCTGTCGCCCAAAAACGGATTCTCGCGCATCGGCAATTCGATCACCTTGAATTTATCCCGGCCATTTTTCTGCGCCGCCTCAATTCCAAACCGCCATTCGCTCACGGGAAAAAATTCCACGGCGGGAAATCCTTGGACATTGTTCCCCTTCAAAACCCGGCGAATCGCTTCCGGATCGCGCTCGCTCTCGACACGCTTCTCGTCAATTTTGAGCGAATAGATTAGGGGTCCCCGTTCAACGCTTGCCGCATTGCCAGCGAACCACTCTTTCAACCGGACGTTCATTGGCAATTGCAGTTCAACCGTATCACCGTCCCGGAATTCCCGGTTCAATACGGAAAATGTCCCAGCCTTCACCGCCTCGCTCGCAGGTTTGCCGTTAATTTTAACCTGCGCCGCATCACACCATTCTGGAATGCGCAATCCGAGAGCAAACGCTGCCGGCTTTGCCATTTTAATTTTGAAAGAAATCGTATCGCGAAATGGATAATCGGTTTCCTCCACAATCGTTACCCGTTGCCCTCCCAGGTCCAAACCCACTTCGCTGGGCCCGAATAGCGTGGCGGCCAAGCCGCCCTCCATCCGCATCCACATTCGCGTGACATAATTTGGCATCGCGCGATTCACGTTGCCGCTGCAACAGGGTGTCTCATGCGCCGCTCGATAGGACATACGCGTCGGCGCGATGCGCGGACAGGCGGTGCTGGACGCGAGAATTTGATTCGCGCTGGAAAAATATTGCAGCTGTTTAAAGTCCTTCGTCACCGCGCCGGGCAGCGCATTGAAAATCATCTGCTCAATCCGATCTGCCCAATGCGCATCGCCGCCCGCCATGAGCAGGTAACCGAAACTCCACGACCAATCGGTGATATCACACGTCTCATGCAATGAATTGAATTCGGTCGTGCCCAGCGATTCTGAACTCACCAAGCCGCCGTCCGGCATCAGACTGTCGGCTTCGACTTTACGGTAGGCAAGGTTCGCCAGTTCCAAAGATTCCTTGTCGCCGGTATAGCAATACATCAGCGGCAATAGTTTCAATTGCTCGGCGGCCGTCACGCCATGTTCGCGCAACGGTTTGTCTCCACGAATTTTGTCCACGTGCGAAAACGAGCGCGTTTCACTCAAAAAATACCGATCATAACTCCGCCTCGCAAAAGCCAGCAGGCGCGGATCGCCGCTTAAGCCGTAAAGATACAGCGCTTCTTCGGCTAACAATCCGTCCCGACCGCCAAAACTCCGACTGCCCAACAGGCACGTGTTCAAGGTTCGCGCCACTTTTTCGTCGCCCGTCGCGCTGTATTCCGCCATCAACGCGCGGCCAACGACCGTATTGGGCCAGCCCCAAGTTGATTCACCCAATTTCCCCGGCCCGGAATTTTCGAGGATGTAATTTATATTAGCCGTCGAAATTTTTTTCACGCCTGGCTCGCCCAGCAAAAGGCTCAGCCGTGTCGTGCCGTCCACAAAATATCCTGATTGCTCGTAAGGCCACCAATCCTGCCCATGCGCCACGGAGGGCGGCGGGACCTTTCCGGTATACATGCAAGTATCATACGGATACGCGAGATTTTCGGGATGGCCGGTCAAACCATCCGCCTGCCGCTGAAGCCAGCCCTTGATCCAACCGCGCGGAATGACCGAGCCAACCGGCAATTCAGCAAAACGACCGTGATAGGAAACCTTCAACTGCCCCGGCGGCGCGAAATCAAAAACCTTCTCGGGCAGAGCGGCAGGCGCATTCGTTTCATCCGCAAAAACTCCCGATAGTGGAAAGCTCATGCCCGCACCAACCACGAGTGCGGAATTTTTTATGAACTGCCGACGTGAATGCGAATCTTTCATAAAATGTGTTGTGACGCAGGAAAAAGGCGAATCAAAACCACACCGTGCGGCGCCACGCGCGCCTCAAATTTATCCGAAAAAGTTCCCAGGTCGCGTTGCCGCCACAAATCGCGCACTCGTTGCGGACCTTTTAGTTTCAAATCCGCCCAGTTTGCCGACACACCGGATTCTTCGCTACCGAGATTGAACAAGCCGACCGCCAATGAACTATCTTCCAACGGGCGGGCATAGACTTTCAGGACCTTATCGCCACCTACTTGAACCGCTTGTTTACAAAGGCTGTCCTGGTCGATTTCCAAAACCTCATCGTTCGTGAGCAGGCCCAGGGTGAAGTCATCCATTTTTTCCAAATCGCACCCGATGAGCAGAGGGGCGGACAGCAAACACCACAAACTGATATGCGTGTAATGTTCATCCGGCGTCAGCTTGCTCGCATGGAGATTATTTGGCGTCCAGCCTCCAACCTGGCCCACCACCAGCATGTCCGGGTCGTTATGATGACCGGGCCGCGAGCGAGGCGCCCATTGATCCTGGCTGAAACCAATGTCCGTGGCCACGCGACTCCAAACATCCCGTATGTCTGTGGTCGTGCGCCACGATTGCGCCCACGGCGAAACCTCGCCGATGATTGGGAGAAGATTTTTGACATGGTTGTTCGAAAGGCTCAGGACAATGTCGCGGCCCGTAAGGCGCAACGCCTGGTGCATTTCCTTCGTCTCAGCAGCTTCAACCGGCCCCCAATCGAGTTTCAAATAATCAAAGCCCCAATCCGCAAACTGTTTAGCGTCGGGATGCGTGAACCGATACTTGCCGATCGCGAATGGCAACTCCCGCGCGTTTTTGCGCGCCTGCGATTTTCCTTCGGGCGGCCAATTTCCATCCGGACGCTCCGAACTTCCCCCGAGCCGCCCCCCATAAGTCTCCGTCCAGGGAGTGGAATAGATCCCCGCCTTCAGTCCCAGCGAATGAATTTCCTCCACCATCGCCTTGATATCAGTGAACCGTTCCGGATCGGGCTGGAGCGCATGGTGAGGACCGCCGCGCTGCCTCCCCTGCCATCCGTCATCCATATTAACGTAAGTCCAGCCGTGTTGATCGAGACCAAGCCGGATCATGGCGTGGGCGGCGCGCAAAGCGAGGTCCTGGGTGACTCGTTCGCCAAAGCAGTTGTAACTGTTCCAGCCCATCGGCGGCGTCAGCGCAATCTCTTCGCCCACCACGATGCGAAAAGATTTTTCGGCGGCGCCCAGCAAATTCGTCGCACGAAGCGTCACTTTATATTCGCCCGGCGCTTTCAAAGCTCCGGTTAACCTACCCCTCTCTGCGTCCAATTGCAGACCGTCAGGCAAATGCTCTACCGTAAAAGTCATCGGCCGTTCACCGGTCGCCGGAATCGAGTAAAGAAATGGGGAGCCCGGCCGCACACCGAATATCTTCGGACCATTAATGCGCGGCATCCCCGAAGGTTTCGGAGTCAGAATGATTGCCGCATTGGTTGGCTCAACCGCGGAGACGTGCACCGCCGCCGAAATAAAAATCACCCAGGCAACCCATCCCACTCTCACGATTGTTTCCATGTTTTATTTCCTCGGCGAAAGATGATACAGACCGCTCTAGTGATTCCCGTAATCACGCGACATCTGCGGATACAAATCAAACAGCTCGTTTGCATCATAGCGCCCGCCGTTCCGCCGTCTCCGCCCCTCCACGCGCCGCGTTTCGTTGGTGCCAGAACCACGAGTGATGGCTTCCGGTGAATTGGTGTTGGCTGTAGCTGTGGCCACAACATTCGTCGCCCGCGCTGCGACGCTATTGGTCCGCGTCCGGGCACCCTGATTGATGCCTTGATCCGTCGTAAAATTCGACTCCTGCCCCCCGCCTGCGTTTTGACCGCCTTTGTCAAACAGTGCCTCGCGATGACGCGTCGGCTCCCAGATAAATGTTCCGAGGCCTTTGTTATCCGACGTATTGAACATCAAATCGTTGACGTAGCGTTTGCGCGCGGAGTACTCGAGCACCACCAACCCCTTGTCTGGATAACGCTTTGCCAAATCTTCAAAATTATTCTTCCAATCACCCTCCTGCGCCTGCGCATAACACGACATGCCGATAATATCAAACTGCACGCCGCGCTGAATCAAGTTGTCGAGCCAGTCGCGCATCCGCTCGTTGCTGCGTCCGAGGTGATGGTGCAAAGCAATTTTTACTTTCGGGTCCGCTTCCTTCGCCCCCGCAATTCCTGCCTTCAACAACGCCGAAAAATGATCCCAATTGCTCCGACGCCCATCCGGAAAAAGCATCCCGTCAGAAATTTCATTTCCAATCTGCACCATATCCGCCGGCGTGCCGTTCGTGCCCATTTCATAAATCGCGCGCTTGGTAAAATCATGCACCGCTTGTTTCAATTGTTCGAAATCATAGTTCTTCCAAGCCACCGGCTTGTCCTGATGGCCGGGCGAGGTCCATGTGTCGCCGTAATGAACATCGAGCAACAACCCCATCCCCGCCGCCTTGGCACGCTTGGCCAGGGCTTTGACATGCTCCAGATCGCAGAACGCTTCCGAACGTCCGCGCGCGTAACCGTTTGCTGAAGCAGGATTGAAAAACAACCGCAACCGGATGTAGTTGAATTTGTATTCCTTCAGTATTTCGAAAATGTCTTTTTTGACGCCGTGATCAAAATATTCCGCGCCATCCGCCTCATCTTCGGGCACCCACGAAATATCCGCGCCCAGAATGAATGGCCCCGTGCGGGAATTTTTGTTGGTGATCGCTTGGGCGATTCCCGTCAACGGTGAAGCCAAAACCAGAACCGCCAAAAACGTGGACACAAATGATTTCATATTGAGCTCTTTTAATCAGAAAGCCACTTCACCAATCCAACCCGGTAATTTCCAGCGCAAACGCATAGTCACACGGCTTGTCATCCGGCATCGTGATATGCAATCCGGTTTCGTCCTGTGAATATTTTAGCGCCCCGGAATGCCCCAACAGATTGACGCTCGCGATTTTCCCTTCAACCTTATTCTTCGCCAACGCCGGAATGACCGCTTCTTTGCTCGGCCAATTCGATAAAATGGCGTACAGCGTTTTGCCTTTGGTGGTGAAAGTCACCTTGCCCTCACTCGGCATTTTCCACGGCCGCGTGCCGTAAATCGCCGCGCCGTTTACCTTCAGCCACCCGCCGATTTGCCGAAGCAATTTTTGCTGATCGTCCGGAATCGTTCCATCGGCCTTCGGCGATATATTCAAAAGGAGCCCGCCATTTTTAGCGGTGCTTTCCACCAACAATCGCACCACGTGCGCGGCATCCGCAATCGGCGAACCCTCCGTGTAGCCAAAACGATAAAGCACCGGCTCATCCACCTGCCACGGATAATCCGTCATCTCCTTCGGCGCCCGGCTCGACCGTTCAAAGTCCATGATGCTCCCCGCCAGATACGCATGGTCTTTCGTGCTCAAGGATACAGGCTTGCCCCACGTCACTGCGCGATTGTAGTAGTAAGCAGCCACTTTCAGTTTGATCGCGTCGAACACGCGGCTGTTCACGCCGTTGTCGAACCACAAAATGTCCGGCTGATATTGATCGATCAATTCAATGTTCTGCGCCACCCAGCTTTCCAGAAACTTTTCGCACGCCGCATCGCTGCGGTCGGCCACGCTGTAAAAATCCTTCCATTGCGGATCGTAGAGGTCATTCGTCTGCCCTTTGGTCGGCTGGATAAAAGTGAAATGTTCGATGCCGTGGTTCGACACGCCGAATTTCAATCCTTGTTTCCGAACCGCCTTGCCTAGATCACCGATGAGATCACGATGCGGACCCATTTGTTTCGCGTTATATTTATTGGCGGCGCTGTCCCAGAGCGCAAAACCGTCGTGATGCTCAGCAGTCGGTATGATGAACTTGGCGCCCGCCTCCTTGAACAACGCCGCCCACGCATCCGGATCCCATTTGGCGGCGGTGAACATCGGAATAAAATCCTTATAGCCGAACTTGTCAGGCGGACCAAATTTCTCGGTGTGCCATTGCGTTATCGGCGCATTGCCATACATGTGCTTTTCGTACCATTCGCTCGCATGCGCCGGCACCGCATAAAGCCCCCAGTGCATGAAAATGCCAAACTTCGCGTCGCGAAACCATTCCGGCATCTGATAATTGGCACGAATTGAATCCCAGGTAGGTTGATATGGGCCGGGCGGAATCTTTGCGCCCGCCGCCGCGGCCTGAGCCACAATTTCCGGTGTGGTATGCGGGCCGTCCTGCGCGAGCGCTCTTACGGAAACAAACATTCCGCCTACCAGCAAATAGATTACGAATTTATTTTTCATCGACGATTGCACCTGTGAGAGTTCCGCGTTCAGAATCGGTTTCATTATTTTTGCAGGACAAAATCCGGCTGCGTTTTGGCGACATGTATTTTTCCATCCGTATCGAAATCAATCCGCACAATCGCAGGTTTTTCCCGAAACGGAGACTGGTAATCGTTGCCAAAATACGCGTCCCACCAATTGCCTTCCTTGTCCTTGAAATAATCCGTGCCCCCGCCACACGGCACCGCCTCCGTCCAATTTTTGTAAGGACCAAAAATGTTCGTCGACATCGCAACGACACTGCTGTAGCGGTCCTTGTAAAACGCCGCGCCGCCGAGATAATAAATCCCGTTGCGCTTGAACATCGAGGCGCCCTCCATCGCGATCGAACCGCGCGTCCAGCTTCCGTCCGCCGGCTTCTCAAATTGAATGTGATGCGGCTCGCCCACCGTCCCGCTCACGTCATCGTTCATCAACAGGATGCTGGAAGCGCCACCGCTGGTGTAATACACCTTGCCGTCATCGTCCTCGAACAAGGTTCCATCGATACCACCGTGAAAAAATCCGTCGTTCGCCAACGCGTTCACGTACGGGCCTTCGGCCTTGCCCGATGTGCTTTTCAAAATGCCGCGATTGCCCGGCGGCATGGACGTGGTGATGAAATAATTGTTCAGCCGCTTGATATAATGAATTTCCGGCGCCCAGATCGCGCGGACCGGTTTGCGATGCCAGCGCCACCGTTTCTCCCACGTGCCGTCCTTATCAAAACTCCAGACCTCGCCGACGTAATCCCATTTTTTCAAATCCGCCGACCGCCACAATTCGATGCCGTCATTGAAATCCCAAATGTCCGCTCCCGACGAACCCGTCATGTAATAATTCCCATCGCCACCCAAAATCACGATCGTATCGCGCAGCTGCGTATCGGGAATCAATGGTTTGAGGTTGGGAATGAGACCATTCGTCACCGCCGAGGAAGTACAGCGGGCATTGTAATTCGACCATGCCATCGTGTGTTTCGCGCCCGGACCGCTGATGCCATAGGCACGATCACGCGGACCCGGCGCGGGAACATAATCCCCTTCCTTCGGCGGCACAGTCACCGCATCCGCAACCACCGCATCAATCTCACCCGTTAGAATTTGGCCGCCTTCAAGCTCCACTGTGAGTGTGCGCGTGACGGGACCGGAAGAACGCGCAGAACTGAATGACAATTCAAAATCCCCCACTGCGTGAGCCGCAATTTCCGAGGGCGCATTCAACACGGAGACACAGCGGCACGAAGCATCGGTATTTACAATCTTGATCGACTTGTCCAAACCGTTCGTGAGCACAAATTTCAACGAGACAGTTTGATCGGCCGCCACATTCCCGAGCGATACAATCGGCTCTAAAAATCGGAGTGCGTTGGTATCAGCCGCGCGCGACGAAAAAATCGTGAGGCTTAACACACCACAAACAAGGGGAACGGTCGTTTGGCAATATTTCATGAATTAAGGAATTTGGATCTGGTAAAAATTTCGTGGCGCATTGGGATCGATTGAATTGGTCAGACTGAAATTTCCCTCTTCGTCAAACTGATTGGTCAGGATCGGCATCCAATCCGCGAGATTCGATGAAGACAATAAATAGAAACCGGCATTGGCCACACCACCGCCGCCACGCATGACCAATTTGCCGCCGGAGACACCAACGTTGCTGATGACGGGAGGCGCCTGAACCATAACGCGAATCGTGCCATCCACAGCAAACGTGCTGGTATCCCAATATAGACCCGGCGACAACCCCGGCAGCGTGACGCTACTGAACTGGCCGCTGAAATTTCCCTCGCTGAAGAGATGAAACGCATCGCCTGCCTGCAACAGATCATCCGTGTTGCTGACCATGAGCGTTCCATTCCGCGCAAAGGCTCCGTTCACAACGACAGCGTTGTTAGTCTGGAAGTCGTGACTGATATTCAAAAGTGTTGTGCTTCCGGAATTCAACGTGAGCGACTGACTGAACGTCAGCGTACCCAGATCATTATCGCCCGGAGCCAGCGTCGCGCCGTTGGCGAGAGTAAAATTACCCACCACCACGCCGTCACCCGAAATCATTTTGCCGCTGCCCAACGTCATCGCATGAACGGTCGTGCCGCTGACGTCGAATACGGAACCATTTTGCAAATGAATGCCAGCTGAATTGGCGATGGCACCGGAATTGGTAAGCGCGAGCGTCCCCGACTTAACGAAAGTGGTGCCGGAATAAGTGTTCGCGGAACTCAACACCAGCGCTCCAAAACCTGCCTGCGTCACATCCCCGCTCCCGCTGATGAGATTGCCCACGATGACATCATCATAACGATTGAACACCAGCGAGGCATTGTCCGTCACATTGGCGGTGCCAAGACTACCGGTGGTGCCACCATCACCAATTTGTAGCGCGCCACCGCTAATGATCGTGGCACCGGTATACGTGTTGTTGCCACTTAACACCCACGTGCCCGGGCCAACCTTGGTGATGGAATTTCCCAAAATGATTCCCGCAAATGTCGCATCCGTGTTACGCGCGCCCACAGTCCACGCGGTGCTGTTAACGTAAGAACTCGCCGAACCTGTGAGTTCGCCCACGGCCATCGAACCGCTCAGGCAATAAGCCGTGTTCCCGTTTAAATTCAGCGCCGCGTTCGGCAAGCCTCCGGAGTTGTTAAATCGAAAATCAGAACCGCTCGCGTTAATCCTTCCCGCGAACGCCGACCAATCGCCGTCCAACTCCATCCGCACGTAAGGAATAGAAACATTCAGCGTGCCGCCACCCGTCAAAGTGCCGTGAATGAAACAGCGTCCGTCCCCATTCAAAGTGGAAACCGAATTCGACGGCACGATGAGGTTCCAATAAAAGGAATTGCCGAACGGCGCAGGCGGCGTGTTGTTATTGGAGTTCAGGCTCAACGTGCCCTGATCCAACGTCACCGCTCCCGAACCGAATCCGGAAACATTGGCAGTGAAATTCGCCAACGTCACCGCGCAGCCATTGATATAGGTATTGCCACTGTAACTATTGTTCGTGGTCAGCGTAAAAGAACCTGGTCCCACATAAGTCACATCGTTCGCCCCGGAAATAGTTCCCGACAACGTGAGCGCGCGAGCGATGGACCTGTTGACGATCGTCAGGTTGTTGCTAATGGTGATCGGCGCCGCGATCGCATCTCCCGCGCTGGTGGACAATTGGACTAATTCGGAATCGTTATTGGTTCCGCCAGTGCTGAAATTCAAACTGCCTCCGTTCGGCGCCAGCGTAAAAGCCGAGGAACTATTGGCGTCGCCAACATTGAGCCAGCCGAGAGTAATGTTCTGGTTCACATTGTTTGTTTGCGCCGCGGAAATATCCGCCATGACATTGACCACCACACTGGTGCCGTTCGGATAACTCGCAACGTTCGTCCAGTTTCCGCTGAGATCCCAATTCTGGGACGTACTCGTAACGCGATTTGTCCAATAGGCCGTCACAAACGCTCCTGGTGTAGCGGCGACTTCAGCCGAATCATCCCCTTCCCCACCTGCATTCACGGCGGACACGACATAATAGTACCTTGTGCCATTAGTGATCCCGGTATCGGAGTAGTTCGTGCCGCTAATACTCACAATCGTCGCGTAAGCTCCCCCACTCGTTGCCGCCCGTTTCAAATTGTAACTATTTGCTCCGGAGGACGGCAACCAGCTCAAAGCGATTTTAGTGTTTCCCGGAATCGCCACGAGTCCCACTGGAGTGACCGGCGCGGGAGGAACCAAAGTGGTTGCGATGACCGGCGCGGTATAAGCAGAATTGCCCCAGCAGGAGCGGAACGCCTGCGCGCGATAGTAATATGTTTTCCCCGCAAGCAAATTGGTGTCCAGATAACTGGTCACACCCGCCGCCGTGACGGCGATTGTCGAGTAGTTGCCACCATTGGTGGAGCGTTCGATGTTGAATCCGTCTTCATTGCCGGAATTATCCATCCAAGTCAGGCTGATTTGATTTGTGGCGATTCCAGAGGCCGTTAAGTTGCCCGGCACAGCCGGAGGTTGTGCTGCCTGCGTGGAGGCTTGCGCCGTGTTGGAATTCGGCGAATTGCCATCGGCATTATTCGCAATCACCCGATAATAATACGTCGTTCCCGACGGCAAACTCGTGTCGGCGTAATTCGTAAAATTGTTGGCCACAGCTCCGACCTGTGTGAAATGCGAATTGTCGGTCGAGCGAAGGATTTCAATGCTCGTCGCGTTAGTCGCATTATTCGTCCAGGAGAGATCAATTTCACAACCCGAAACAGCCGCTGCGCTGAGACCGGTTGGCACGGCTGGTGGACTCGAAATGATCACCTGCGGCCCCGTCTCCATCTGCAAAAAATCGTAAATCAATCCGCCCTGCAACAAATCCGGATATCCATTGGTGACATTGCCGATATTCCACGTCGGTGAAGCGCCGCCCTGCCGGATGGTCAACGAAAGGGTATTGGTGCCGAGAACGAACAGATTTTTCGGAAATGAAATCTGGTAATACTGATATCGCCCAACCGCCACGACATCCCGATAGATATTCGCGCCATCCTGCGTGTAATAACCGGTGCTCTGATAAGGCGCGGGCGTGGCATTGACACCATTGATGTATGTATAAAAAGCGGTTCCACGCCCGCCCGCGAGCGCCAGCGTGAATAACACATTGGTCGTCGGCAGATTCGTCAGATTGAAAATAACGTTCCACCTCGGCCCCCATTCGATGCCGTTGGTTTGAGTGTGGTCGGTCAGGTTGGGCGCCGATTGCGGCGTGATGGCCATGATGCATTGCGCGTAATACCAATCATTCGACTCCACACTCTGCCCAATCACGAAATTCAAATCGCTCTGGCCGCGTTCACTCAAGTAACGCCACCAAAGGCCAAATTGTTTCGGCAAATTACCAAACCGAAACTCCTTTGACGTGTGATCCGGCGTGCCCACGCGCCAGAGACGCTGTTGCAAATGCGGCGGATTCCAATTGATGGCACCCAGGTTGTTCGTCTCGTCAGCCGTGACGACAACGTTGGAAAGTTGCAATTGTCCCCAGATCCCCGGCACATACGCAAACAGCACATAATTGTCCGGTCGCACTTTGGGAATGGTAAAGTTTCCGTTGCTATCCGCCGTGGTCCAGAAAAGAAAATTGGTGTCGCCTTGGTATGGCCAGTCAATGGAAGCATTGTTGCCGAGAATGACAACAGCATTGGCAGTAGATTCCCCGGTCTTGGCTTGAATCGTGCCGGTTACGGTTCCGCGATGGCGTGGATAATCCTGTTCGCTTTCGTTCAACCACGCATAAGGCCAATTGGAGCTCATTTGCGCTCCCCTATTTTGCGCGTCCTGCCAGAGTTGCAAATGATTCGTGCTGGTGTTGGCGTACATGAAAAATGGCCCGATGATTTTGGTGAATACCTGTCCGGCCGCGACCGCCGGCGTCGGGCTGGAGCCTAAGCCGTGCCCTTCAAAATCATCATTGTACATGTAGCCGCCAGAAACCGCGCCCTTCAGTTTCGTCGGGCCGCCGTTGATGAATTCCGCGCTGCCGAGAATGGTCCAGAGGCCGACATTTTCCGTCGATACTCCCCAGGCATTGCGCGCCGACGTGGAAGGCCCTTGGTAACTGCTGTAATCATATTTCGTCCACGTGGGATGCAAATCCGAAGTGAGACCGCAAGGCTGAGTGTAAGCGGGCCAGCCAGTCTCATAATTCGTTCCCGTCGGTTGCGTCCAATAATTCGTGTAAGGCAGAATCACCACTTCGCCGGGAACACCCGCCGAAGTGCTTCCCGGCGGACTGCCCCCGATGCTCAAGCAAATCGGTACGTCGGAAGACGAATAAGACCACGCCTTGTAAGTGCTGCCATCTGGATTTTGGCTCGAACTAAAAATCGGGCTGGTACTCCCCTGCCAGCTGTCCGCCTGGTAATACGCCGCCGGTTGATTCGGCCAATGCCGCCAGACGTGATATGTATAAAAACCGGCTTCACCCGCCCGCATCACATGATGCTCCGCCCAATCCCAGATGCCATTCGGAAACAAACTCGTGTCCCCTGAAGCACGCGGGTTGCGAATCATGACATCCACGATTTGCCCATTGTTCGTCACCACGCTGTAGGTCGAACCATAAGCGTCGGAAACGGAGGTCCAATAGTCGTTCGTCCCGCTGCCAATATGCGTCAGTTTCAAACCATAATCGTGAGCGGGATACATCAGGTTCGTCGTCGGTAGCGAACTGAGGTAAAAGCCGGATACTGAACCATCCCCCTTGTCAAAAGTGACGGATACGAGACCATTGGCCATCGTCACCGTGCCATTTCCGTTATCGGAAAGTGTGACGTTCGCCGCCTGCAAATAATTTGCGGCCAAAGAAAAAACCAAAAGGAATGTTTTCACACATCGGCCCCAAGTGCGCCTGAAAACAAAAAACAGAAAATCCACGCGTGCCATCACAGGTGCCGTTCAGAGTAATACTCGAGCCCCGGATAGAAATCGCCATAACTGGCGACGCAACTGCACAACATCCCTACAATTGGCTATGGAGATTTTAGCCGCAGCATCAGCACGTCGTGACCGGGAATTTTCGCCACGAACGGTTCACGGGTCGTGCCGATTTCCTCTTTGGTCCACAAATTACGGAGACCGTAAGCAGTCGTGGAAAAGTTCGCATCGCGTTTTGAAACGTCATCGCTCACGTTCTCGCGCTTCCAGTCGAAGGAAATTTCTTGCGTGTCACGACCGCGATTGAGCGCACACATGGCCCAGTCGCCGCCGGCCAATGGCTTGAACCAGATTTCCACGTTCGCGTTCGTCTTATATGCAAAGCCCTCCACGCCGAGCGCGTCCTGATTAATGGCGATCACCTCGGGAGCGGTGAGAATTTCCAGGACATCCTTCTTCATATGTGCCAGGTCATTACCCGAAATTAGCGGGGCGGCGAGCATGCACCACATGGAAAAATGCGCGCGATCTTCATTCACGCTCATGCCGTTGCCCACTTCGAGCATGTCGGGATCGTTCCAATGGCCTGGCCCGGCGGCCGCGCGGATGGATTTCTGCGCGTCGATGATTTTAAGCACGCTCCACTGCTGCCAGTTTGTGTGGTCAAGCATGCCGTCAAACGCGGGATAAATATCCGTGGTCGTGCGCCAGAGATTTCCGACGTCCTTCGCCCAAGTCCAAGGTTTATTATTTCCCCATTCGCATAGGCTAAAGACAATTGGTCGCCCGGCGGCTCGCAGGGCGTCCCGCATTGTCGTGTACGCACCTTCGGCCTTTAAACCTTCGTTGTTGCACCAGTCATATTTCAGATAATCCACGCCCCATTGCGCATACGTCTGCGCGTCCTGAAATTCATGGCCACGGCTCGCGATGCGTCCACCGCAAGTCTTATAGCCAACGTCCGAATAAATCCCGAGCTTCAGCCCCTTATCATGCACATAGTCTGCCAGCGCCTTGATGCCAGAGGGAAATTTTACGGGATCCGGATGAATGAACCCCTGCGCATCGCGTTCGCCCTGCCAGCAATCATCAATGTTGATGTATTGATAGCCGGCGGCCTTCATGCCGTTGGTCGCCATCGCGTCGGCCATCGCGCGAACAATGGTTTCATTCACGTCGCACTGGAATTTATTCCAACTATTCCAACCCATCGGCGGCGTGAGGGCCAGCCCGTCAAATTTTTGTGCCTGCGCATTCGCGCTAACGAGAAGAGCGAGCGCGGAGATAATTTTGATGAAAGGTTTCACAATTTTGGAAAAGCATAGAGTTTTCCGCGAGCCCGTCATGTCCTCAAAACGACCGACAAGAATCGGTGACACGTATCGCTTTCCTCAGCGGTTCAGCGATTCATTGGCAAAGGCATCGAGCCGATCACCTCATTACTTTACATGACAAGACGAGGAAACAACGCTCCTTTATATTTCAGAATTTATCAACGATCATTTGACCATTCAGTAAATCGCGCAACCGACGCCACCACATCATGAAGTATTTTATTCTCTGCCTGCTCAGCCTTTTGGCACTGCCTGGCTACGCCGGCAATTATACCAACTTCGACGTGGCAATTTATATTCCGGTCGGCGTCGTGAAGAGTTTCGAAGACCCGCACAAGCTCGAGGACGATTGGGCGCGCATCAGCGGGCAGTTGAAAGTGGACAAGGTTTACATCGAAGTGCAGCGTGACCGGACTCTGGCGTCCGATGAATTACTCGAACGTGTCAAAACGTTTTTTCTGGATCACCAGGTGCGCGTAGCGGGAGGGATGGCATTGTCAGATGGGGGCGGCGGACAATTCAAATCATTCTGTTATACCGACCCAGACGATCGCGCTTTCATCAAAAACGCCGCGGAACTCGCGGCGCGACATTTTGATGAGGTCATCCAAGACGATTTCTTTTTTGTCACCACGAAAACAGATTCGGATATCGCGGCCAAAGGAGCAAAAAGCTGGGCACAATTCCGTTTGGAATTGATGGACGAAGCGGCGGAAAACCTGGTTATCAAACCCGCACGAGCGGTGAATCCTCACGTCAAACTAGTCATCAAATTTCCGAATTGGTACGAGCATTTTCAAGGAGCTGGTTACGACCTGGAAAAAGAACCACACCTTTTTGATGGAATTTACACGGGTACTGAGACGCGTGACCCGGTAATGACCGACCAGCATTTGCAGCAGTACGAGAGCTATCAAATCATTCGCTATTTCGAAAATATTGCGCCCACCCGCAACGGCGGTGGTTGGGTGGACACCTACAGCATCAACTACATCGACCGTTATGCCGAACAACTGTGGGCAACCCTCTTCGCCAAGGCCCGCGAAATAACCCTGTTCGAATGGTCGGCGATGAGTCGCCCCATTCAACCGGGTGAGCGTACTGCCTGGGCGGATGCGCACACGAGTTTCAATTATGCGGAAATGAGCGGCGCCAGATCAAATCTCACAATGGCCGCTGTCGCCGGTTATTCGTTGGAAAAGGCGGATAAAATTTTAGGAAAGCTCGGCCACCCTATTGGCGTCGCCTGTTACAAGCCCTATCAATCCGATGGGGAGGATTTTCTCCACAATTATCTGGGTATGATCGGAATTCCCATCGATCTTTACCCGCAATTTCCGACCAACGCGAACCTCGTTCTCTTGACCGAGTCCGCCAGGCACGACCCCGATATCGTGGCCAAAATAAAACATCAACTGGCCGCCGGAAAATCTGTGGTCATTACTTCCGGCCTGCTCCGCGCACTGCAGGGCAAAGGAATCGAGGAAATCGTTGAGGCAAAGTGCAACGATCGCAAAGTGCTCGCCCACGCATTTTCCGGCGCATTCGGCGCGGGCAACGCCTCGCCACTCGGAGAGTCCGCCGCGGATATCCTGTTCCCGCAGATTGACTTTATCACCAACGACGCCTGGTCACTCGTTCGCGCCGAAGCGAAGGGAAACTCTTTTCCACTGTTGTTGATGGATAGATACTCGAAGGGCGTGCTCTATATCTGGACTGTCCCCGAGAATTTTAACGACCTCTACGCGCTGCCTCCCGAGGTCAATAGCGCGTTTAGAAATTATCTCCTGCAGGGATTTCCCGTAAAAGTGGACGGTCCTTCGCAGATAGCGCTGTTCATGTACGACAACAACACCTTTATCGTGGAAAACTTTTTGGCCAAAGAAGCTGAGGTCAAAATCTCCGCCCTCGGCAATTTCACCAAATTAGAAAACCTCCAGACCGGAGAAACGCTGGCCAAAGAAGCGCAACCAGAGTTGCGAAGGCAGCGCAACAACGGAGCCAACGCCGGAGAAAATCGCTCTTCCTTCAAAGTGCACGTGGCGCCGCACAGTTATGAAGTATTCACACTTGAAAACTGAATTCGTTATCAGCTGGTCTCATTGACGAGACTGCCTCGCGTGTCGGTAAAAGAAATGACAAACCGCACGAGACGATCTCTTGCTTCCAGCGGTGGTTTGAAAGAAACTTAACGAGTGCAGAAAATCCCCCTGCCCTTCCGCATTCTACTCGGCGGTTGGTTCCTGGCGGGCTCGCTCACTGTCAGCGCAGCACTGTCAACCAATTCGCAGAATTATTTGATGCGAATCTGGCAAGTGGAGCAAGGCCTGCCGCAAAACAAGGTCACTTCAGCCGTCCAAACCCGCGATGGTTATCTGTGGATTGGCACCTATAGTGGCCTGGCCCGTTTTGACGGTGTGCGGTTCGCCGTGTTCGACGATAAGAATACGCCGGAAATGCACAGCAGCCGCGTGACGAGTCTGTTCGAATCCGATGACGGCACACTCTGGATCGGTCACGAAAACGGTGAGGTCACAACTTACTCAAATGGAAAATTCCGTGCCGTGGCAATTCCCGTGCCGTGGGAGAGCGGAAAAATCTGGGCGATCACCACGGATGAAAACCACGACGTCTGGCTATTGGGCGAGTCGGGAGCTCTCAAGCGGGTGCGGGATGGGCTGGAGCTGTCGCCTCCGTCTGGCACCGCGACGAAGCTGTTGAGCCTCGCTCGCTCAACCGACGGCACAGTCTGGGTGGCGCGTAACGGCCGATTATCCAAATTACGAAGCGGACAGATACAATCAATTCCCGACAACCCCGATGTTACGAATACATACGTTCAAGGTATCTGCGCCAACCATGACGGCGGGTTGTGGGTCAGCAGTAACGGACGGATTCGCCAATTGAAAGAGGACAAGTGGACTCAGGACCTGGGCCCCGCACCCTGGGATCAAGCAGCGTTGACCTGCATGGTGGAAACCAAAAGCGGAACGATTCTGGCAGGCACTTCGAACAATGGATTTTTCATTCTTTTTCCCGGCACGGATCGACAGCCGATGCATTTCAATCGCATCAACGCGTTCCAGGCTGATTGGATCCTTTCGTTACTGGAAGACCGCGAAGGAAATCTCTGGATTGGCACCGGCGGGAGTGGGCTTGCCAGTTTGCGTCCCAACAACATTCAAACCATCGCGCCGCCGGACCGATGGCGCGGACGCGGAGTGCTGTCCGTTGCGTCCGGCACTAATGATGAACTATGGATCGGAACAGAAGGCGCAGGAGTGTATCACTATGAATCGGGCACGTGGGAAAACTTCGGTTACACCAACGGCATTGGAAATTCCTACGTCTGGTCCACCGCCAATGATAAGGCCGGCCAGTTGTTCGTCGGCACCTGGGGCGCCGGTCTCTTTCTGCGTGACGGCGATCGTTTTAAATTCGCACCCGGGTTGGAAAATGTGATGTTGCCTGTGCCGGCGCTTTTAGCCGCACGCAACGGCGGACTTTGGGCCGGCACCTCTGCCGGTCTGTTGCATTATTCCAACGGTAAAACCAATTGGTTTTCCGAAGCCGGCCAAAATCCTTTGCGTGATGTGCGCACGATCGTCGAGGATGACCAGGGAGCCGTCTGGTTTGGAACTGCCAGCAAAGGTCTCGCCTGTCTGAAAGACGGGGTCATCCATCAATATCGCAAGACGGACGGATTATCCAGTGACTACATCGAGTGTCTGCATTTCGACGAGAACGGCGTGTTATGGATTGGAACATTCGGTGGCGGCCTTTGCCGAATGAAAGAGGGTGTTTTTTCCGTGATCGACCGGGCCCAGGGACTTCCGAATAGCGTTATCGGCGATATCGAGGATGATGGGAACGGATTTTTCTGGATGAGTTCGCACGGCGGTATCATTCGCGCCAGCAAGGTGGAATTGAACCAATGCGCCGATCGAAAAATCAACGAAGTGCATTGGCTCACTTACGGTATCAACGATGGTATGCCCACGATTGATTGTTCGGAAGGTCTGCAACCGGCGGGCGCCAAAACCTCTGACGGCCGCCTCTGGTTTCCCACCAGCCGCGGATTGGTGGTCGTCAATCCCAACCAAGTCACCGTCAATCATCTGCCGCCGGTGATGGCGCTGGAAGAAGTGCTGGTCGACGACAAACCTGTGGCGAGCGCCTTGCCTTTGAGGATTCCGCCTGGCCATAGCCGCTTTGAATTTCATTACACCGGCCTGAGCTTCGTCACCCCCGAAAAAGTAAGTTTTAAATACCGCATTGAAGGATTGGAAAAAGAATGGGTGGATGCCGGAGCCAAGCGCGTCGCGAATTACAACTTTCTTCCGCCCGGCAACTACGTCTTCCACGCGATTGCCTGTAACAACGATGGGATTTGGAACCAGGAAGGCGTGTCACTGGCCTTCACGCTCCTGCCGCATTTCTGGCAAACCTGGTGGTTTCGCATCCTCAGCATTTTGATGATGGTGGCGGCGGCCAGCGGAATCGTGTGGTTCGACACACGTCGTCGCATGCGCCGACGGCTTGAGAAACTCGAACGCGAACAGGCCGTCGAGCGCGAGCGCGCCCGCATTGCCAAGGACATCCACGATGATTTGGGTGCCAGCCTGACGCGCATCGCCATGTTAAGCCAGTCGACCGGCGAATCGATTCTGCCGGAACCAGCCGCGAAAAATTTGGGTCGCATTTTTCAGACCGCGCGGGAACTGACCCGAGCGATGGACGAAATTGTCTGGGCGGTCAACCCGCGGCACGACACGCTGGACAGCCTGGCCAATTATTTGACCCGTTTTGTTCACGATTATTTGAGCGCGGCGGATATTCGCTGCCGGCTCGACGTTCCGTTGCAACTGGGCGCGCGAACCGTGCGCGCGGAAACACGCCATAATTTGTTTCTCGCGTTCAAAGAATCCCTCCACAACATCGTCAAACATGCGGAAGCAACGGAGGTGCGCGTGGATTTGAAATTAGAGGCGGCCACGCTCATGCTTACCGTCGCCGATAATGGGCGTGGATTCGCGGCTCAAGGACAAACGTCGGTTAAACCGGGCCGCATTGACTCGGGCTATGGGCTGGAAAACATGAAGCGGCGGCTGGCAGAAATCGGCGGCACGTTCATCATTCAAAGCGAGCCCGGCACCGGCACAACCGTCCAATTCTCCGTCCCGCTGAAGACATGATTGTTTTATTCGCGCGGCGAACCGATAATTCCTGTCATATCAAATCATGACGATACCAAACTGATTTCAAGCGTATGCTTAAAGAAAAAATGAACATCACGGTTTCCATCGTCGAGGATGACGGTCCGGCGCGCGAAATTCTCAGCGATTGGATCAATCGTACGGACAATTTGAAATGCATCAGTCAATACGGCAGCGTGGAACCGGCGCTGGAAAAATTGCCCACCGAAAAACCTTCCGTGATTTTAATGGACATCAACCTCCCCGGCATGACCGGCATTGAAGGCATCCGCAAACTAAAACCGTTGCTGCCGGCTACGCAATTCATGATTCTCACCGTGTACGAAGACGTGGATCACGTGTTTGACGCGCTGGCTGCCGGCGCGACCGGCTATCTGCTCAAACAAACGCCCCGCAGTGAATTGCTGGATTCGATAAAGGAAGTTCATGCCGGCGGCTCACCCATGACCAGCAACATCGCGCGGCGCGTGGTGCAGGCTTTCCATCGCGAAGACCCGGCGGCGCCGGAGTCTGAAAAGTTGTCGCAACGCGAGCGGGAAGTTTTGGAACTACTCGCGCGCGGTTATCTCTACAAGGAAATCATGAGTGACCTCAATTTGAGCCGCGGTTCGGTAAATACTTTTATTCGCCGCATTTACGAGAAACTCCATGTGCGCTCACGTTCGCAAGCCGTCGCCAAGTTCAGCCATTTTTCCCTCGGCGATTCTCCTCATCGCCCCACGAGAAACTGAACCGGTTGGGAAAATACTCTAATACCACAAGTCATTCTTGCCGGTCGTATCACGCGCCATTGAGATCATTTCCGTCATCGGAATACGCGCCGCGCTGCCATCCAACCTGCCAACCTGCGCCGTCTTTCCATGGCGCTGGGAAAAAGTGAGATTATTATTTTCCAGTGGATAGTTGGACAAATCATTCCAGGCGCCAGACGCAGTATTTTTTTCGTCATTTTCCCACTGTAGAATATTGCTGGCACGGAATCTTGACAGCTTATAAGTCGTGTATTGCCCATTTATTTGCGGGCTGGTGCCAAAACCAACGATCGCCCCATCCCAAACATAGCTACTGATAATTTCCAAACGAGCGTAAGTATTCGCGCCGACGATATCATCCGGACAAAGCAGCAATTTCTCAGATTTAAGAAATTGATACAGCAATCCCGGATGATTGAGCGCAGGCGCACTTAGGCCGTTGAAATAAGCGACTTGTATTTTATAATCGTTCGGGTAAGTCGCCGCACTATGAGGCGCCAACGGCATATTCGCGCTCACCGCCCAGCAGTCGTATTGCATTTGCCAGCCGGGAGGCGGTAAGAAATCAACATTGTCGGAGACATACATGGCCGTCCCGAGCATCACCTGCTTGCAGTTGTTAATGTCATTCGCGGCAACCGCCCGGCTTTTAGCGCGTGCCAGCGAGGGCAATAACATCGCCGCGAGAATTGCGATAATCGCGATGACCACGAGCAATTCGATCAACGTAAAGGCGCCGACGATGCTTTTATGGGCTGAAATATTCGGGTTAGGTTTCATGGGTGTGCTTAAACTTTCGACCGCGGACAGCGATACATTGATCGACCAGCGGCACGCGGGTTCGAACGACTTTCCTAACCAACACGATTGACGTGCGTAGAGATTTTCATAGCTGGCGTTTAGTTGGATTAGATGCCAGCCAACTTACCAGAGGCAGGCGGTAAAATCATGTCGAGTAAAGTTACGACGGGTTCTATTTGCCTGGGGAGTTGTTAAATCCAACCCACAAGAAGGTTGCTATTGGTCCCCCCCATTTAATCGTAAGGATTGGCGAGCATCATCCTCTTCAGCACGATGTGAGGAATAGATTTTTCGCGAGTGGAAAGGGCCGAGCAATCTGTGACGAAGGATCGCAGTCTTTCCTGGGTTCGTATTGTTTGCCCCTGCTCTTCGCCAACATTCTACTGGGGCCTGATTTTTAATCGCAAAAAGACGTGAAAAATATCTCCGGGCCACGTGGACGTCACGGGCTCAACCGTGAAAATCGTATCCGAGCCATTGACGACCGATGTTGTTGAAAAATATTCCGGGTGTTCGTCAGCGTCCGTCCAGTGGATCAAATCGTTTGAGATTTCCGGGATGTACTCATAAAAACCGGCCTCGGGCGTGGGAACTGAATACACCAGCGCCACTGCGGCAATAGTTCCAACAGCGAAATGCGGCAAACGCGGCGAACCCAGGTTGTTGTTCGTAGGCGCCAGGTCAAACGCGTTCTCAATCATGAGAGGCAGGCCATCCGCATCGGCATGGGAAAAGGCATTCTGATTCAGGGCGCCAAAATATTTTAGCTCCCACGCATCCACCAGGCCATTGCGGTCACGGTCGGAATTAACGGCTGGCAAGGCACCAAAAAAGAAACTGGCTTCGCCCGTGTAAAGACCGGCGGCAATATTGGTCGCGGCTGATGGGCCAATGGTGCTCGCAAAATCGAACTTGTCGCCGATCGCGCTGATGCCTTGAAGCAGGGATATTTGTCCGCGTGGGAAGGTCGGATTAACCTGTGGTTTGTCGGTGACGGGCGGCGTGAGGACGCGTAGAAAAACATTTGTGTTCGGAGTCACGATGGTAATGGGTTGCTCAGTCGTGTGCAGCGTGGCCCAAAAAAGCTGCGCGTGGAAACCCGCGAATTCAGGATAGCCCCATTGATCGACCTGCGCTCCCGCGTAATTTGTGGACTGCCCGGTCCAGGTATTGTTGTAGGTCTTCGAATGCGAAAAGATTTCCTGGCCGGCCATTCGGTTCTTCCACACACGGTAAGGGCCGCAGCCGACCCAATCCATCGATGAGACAGCATTGCTGGGATAGTCGAAAGTGACGCCGATGTTTTCCTGAGGACCGGTCAGCGTGTATCGATAGGACAACTTCAACCAGCCATCCGGCCGTAGCGTCCATTGAAAGCCGTTCGACGCATTCGTGAGATCGTTCACGAGGATGAAATAATTGGTGCCATCGGAGAAATTTGTGACGCTCGGAAACGGTCCACGTAGCACCGGCGGCCGGACTCGGCCCGTTGGTGAATGAAACCAACTGATTGGAAACTGTGAGGCTCATAATGATCCCGTTGGTTCGGTTAAAACGAAACACTCGCGGGCCATTGGTCAGGATGATTTCTGGTCGCGTCGGTGCCTGCCAAAATGATGGGAGCACCTGGCGATGCCTGGCCAATTACACGCTCCTGAATTTGCAACTGCGTATGAAGCGGCCAAGTCCAGGTATAGATGTTATTCCCGGCGGGATCGGTGGCGGTGAGTCGCAAGGCATCGAAGTTGGTCCAGTTGGACGGGAACGACGTAAGCGTCAGCAGTCCGTCTGCGCCGGGAGCTATTGACGGGACCGAAAAATCTCCACTCGCCGCGCCAACAAGCAGCCCCCCAGTGAGCGCGTTGGTCGAGAAATAATTTGCTGGATCAGCAGGATCTGAAAACCAGCCCAGTTGCCATTGGAAGGCACATTGATTGAGGTCGGTAAAATCAAAATCATTGGAAACGGCAAGCGTTCCGGAAAACTCAGTCGGATCGGGTGCGGCTATTTGAATGGGACTGAAAATGGCTTTGCACGAGTAATATCCCGCTTCTTTCTGACGGAAGGGACCAACCACACCGTCTGGCGCGGATTGGCCTTTTACATCCATTCCGCCGAGGGAGGCATTTGTGATGCCTTCATCGAGGAACGCCCAAAGGAACATTCCGCCGCCATTGCTGGACGTGCGAAAAGCGCTCCAGATTTCCGCCAAACACGCGCCGATGCCTCCATCGTAAAGTCCGTGCAACATTTCCGTGGGCATGAAAACGCTCGTCGCGCTCGGGCCGGAGATAATTGGTGACGCTGTTGTAGAGTTCGTAATGGTCCGTAACGACGCCATTAAAAACAGCGTTCCCTTGATTAGGGCGAATGACCTGACGATTCTGCACATCGTAAAGCGCAAAATAATTGGTGCTCCCTAAATTTCCACCGTCCAGGTTTCCATTGGCGCCGCCTTCGTTGCCGTTGTCCCAGGCCAGGATGCATGGGTGGTTGACGTCGCGCCGCACCATTTCGCCGATCAGCCGCGCACCATTGGCGGTGTCGATTTGAAACTGGTAACTGTCAAATTCGTCCAGGACGTACAAGCCCAGGCGATCACATTCCTCATAAAACATTTTGTTGTTGGGATAATGGCTAAGACGAACGGCATTGAGGTTCATGTCTTTGATCAACTGAATGTCGGAGTCGCAAAGCGCACGGCTGATCGTGCGACCGGTGGTGGGCCAAACTTCATGGCGGCAGATGCCACGCATGAGAACTTTTTTGCCGTTCACGTAGAAACCGCTTCCATTGACGAAGGTGATGGTGCGAAAACCGATCTGATTCGTGACGGAATGAATTTCCACGCCATTCGTGTCGAGCAACTGGACCGTGAGCGTATATAGATTGGGAAACTCCGATGACCACATTTTCGGCTGCGGCAAAGACGCAGCCAGGATGACGTTGGTTCCCCCAGACGACACGGCATTTGAAAATGAACCTCCCAACTGGACGCCATTGGTATCGCTGACGAAAGCTCTGATGATGCTGTTATTAGTCACGCCCGCGAGAAAAACGCTGACGCTGATCTGGCCATTGGCGAGCGGATTCGCTGCGATGCGATCAATGTAAGTCGCCGGCTTGGCTTCGAGATAAACCGGCCGATAGATGCCACCGAAATCCCAGTAGTCCGCTTTCTCCTCCGCCCCCACAATGAACCCGTCCGTAGACCAGCGGCGCACCGTCACTGACAACACATTCGTATTGGCGCCCACCACCACGTTGGTCGTCACGTCATATTTGAATTCGTAAAATCCGCCACGATGCGTCGGGCCGACGGATTGGCCGTTGATACTCGGTGTCGTGTCGGTGAACGCGCCTTCAAAAACGAGAAATATTTCTTTACCCACCCAGGTTGAAGGAACCGCGAAGGTGTTGGTGTAAAAACCCGTTTCCGCGTTGGAAACCGCGCCGTTCTGGCCGTATTGATAGGTCCCGAAACCTTGCATCTCCCAACAGGAAGGAACCGGAATCGTTGTGGCCACGCCGGCATTTCGTCCGCTACTCACCATGAAATTCCACGGAACGGTGTTGTCCTTGTCCGTGCCAGAAAGATATTGAATCTCGGTTTGCGCGCCACGAACCGCTACCCGAGTTCCGCATACAGTTACGGCAACAAGACAGTTAATTAAGAATCTAAATAATGAAGGTTTCAAAGTTGATCTGCGAATCGCATTGCGACCGGTTTAATTGCGGTTCAGCAAAAAGCGCGGGCGTATTTGCCCGCGCTTGATATTCCGGTGTTTATTGTTCAACGGATGGCGAGTGTCATACCAGCTTCCATCGGCGGCGGACCGCGACTAATCCCAAAAGCCCCAGGCTCATCATCGCGAACAGACTCGGTTCAGGAACATTCGCAACCTGGATGGCGTCGATTTGCGATTGGGTCAATGCGCCACTGTAAAGGTTCACGTCATCAATCGCTCCCGGCCAATCGCGACCACCGCTGAACCGGTCCAACAGTGAGAGCGAGCTGTCCGCGCTCAAATCCAACGCCCCTCCGGCGGTATTGTTAAAAGTGTACGCCAGCGTGGCCGCACTGCTCTGATCGCCCGAATACAATTGGGAAGTCCCCGCCGTGACGTCATAGGTCAGCGCCACAAAATACCATTTATTGGCCGCGTAAGCTCCCAGTGTCCCGCCGTTATTCCACGTCGTTGCCGTGGCGATATCGGTGCCTACGGTATTGCCATTCACATTGTTGACATAGGCTTGAAGGCCGCCGCCCGCGTTTAAGCCGACAAACAATTTAGTTCCATCGGCCGAGCCAGTAGTGGCGGGCGCGCCGGGTGATATTTCGAACAGACGATAGTTATTCGGCGTGGCTGTGTTCAGGTTCACCCATAACGTCAGGGTAAATGCGTTCAGGGAACTGGACGCTCCCAGCGTGCCGCCTAAAACACCGGCGCCCGCCTGACCCGTGGCTGCATTCACAATGGATTCGCCGGCCACACCATTCGGGCCGGTGCCGAAACTGAACTGTGTGGTTGCGCCGAGATCCGTCAAGCTCGTGCTGCCGCCCGGCGCCAGGGACGGCGTCAGGCTCACGCCCGACGTGCCGCCTCCGGTGCCTCCGACGCCATTAACCGAATAGAATGGTGTCTGCGCGCGAGCGGCGGTCGCAAAACCGAACGCCAGTGCCGCTGCTACCGTGAGATGTTGAATTTTGATCATAGTGGTGGTGGTTGGATTATTCGCCCACTCGGAAGAACTGGACCGAGTTCGTTATCGGGATCGTCGCCGGGCTATTGTTAGTCAGGCTCGTCCATGATACCGGCGGATCGATGGAAGTGCTCACCTGCAAAGTAGGTGTCGGAAATGAGGGAGTGATGCCGAACGTATCCGGCGCATTCACGCCGGGCCAGGGTGCGGCCCCGAGGACCACACGGCCAAAGCCATTCGTCCACGCGATGTTTACGCTGTTCCCCGCCTTGACCAAGCTACTGATCTGAGGCTGCGGGAAATGCCATCCGATGACATTGCCCGTCAATGCCGTCGGCGTCCCATCCGCTGGAGCGACGCCACTGCCGTTGTCCCAATTGACTGTGCTGACGCTGCTGAACCCGAGCGTTTCGCGCTGGTCAACTTCGAGATAATAACGCTGACCGTTTGTCAGTGTAATGACGGGGATATTCGCCCCATCCACGACCGGCCAGAAGGTGACACCCGGCGCGGTGACAAACACCGCGAGGCTATTGGTGTCGAACTGAGCGGAATTCGCCGTGCTCCAGCGACGGGGCTGGCCGGTGCTGTTGGCATCATACGACGAATACGCGATGGCGTGTTTGTTCGTCGGATTATCATCCGTGCTCAACCACAGAATGCCGGTGTCATCCGCAGAGAGATAAAAGACATAATTACCGGTATTGGTCGGAGTGATGATTGCGCTCATGCGCGTGCCGAACAAACCGGGCGGCGCATCACCCAATCCGCCACTGCCACTGCGGAAACTGGCGCCGCCAGCCGGCGACATTTCCAGATTCTGAGGATAAACAATCGTGTCCGGATCGTTGTTAACGAATTTCGGCGCATAGGTGATCATGCCATTCACCGTGTTATCATCCCGCTGGAATCAACGGACCGCCGAAATAAGTGAGGTCTTCGAAGTATTCAAATTTGCCGAATCCCGGGGCGAATCCAAACGAAGTGAAGCTCGCCTTGTTGCCGCCGCCAATCGTGTGCGCGGCAGTGTCGGTCACGCCCGTAACGGTTACGCTGTATGCGGTGTTATCCGCCTGGGTCGAAGTGGTCAGTTTGACCGCGTCGTGCGTAGGCGTGTTCACCAAATTGGTGTCCACCGCAAACGCCGCACTCGACACAGTCAGACCGGGAATCGAATAGTTCGCCGGATTCAACGCCGTCACCGGATCCACTGGTTCAGAGAATTGGACCGTGACCGAGTGCATTATATCATCAGAAGAGGCTCCGAGAACCGTCGGAGTTGTAGCATCAGGATTGACCGTCAAGGTAACCGTCGAACTGGTGGCCGAAGCTCCGGGCACGGAGGCGACCACGCCGTATTTGGCCCCGTTGTCCGCCGCTGTCAGGTAAGGCGTGGTGTATGTCGGCCCGGTGGCGCCATCGATGTTAATCCCATTTTTTTGCCATTGAATCACCAGTTGGCCCGCACCGGTGTTGGTCGTTGCGGTCACTCCCAACCTCAACGTGACTTTCGAATTCACCGACGTTGAACTCGAGGGACTGGCGGTGGGCTGTTGGCTGATTGAAACCGTGCCCAGCGGCAGCGCCGGCGTCGACAACACGCTCGCTGGAATCGGAGTCAAACGATCGGACAGATTCTGGTCATTGGTCGGCAAGTCCTGGAAGCCCGAATCCATTCGCCACGCCACCTGAAGGAGATTCTGGCCGCTGCTCGTTTTGACATGAGCTTGCACCGCATATTTTGTCCCCGCAATGAGCGGAATGGGAGTTGAGTATTCGTTTCCGGCTTGGGTCCCAAAATTTTCGGAACCGAAAAACAAATTCGGGCCATTGCGGAAATCGGCAGCGATGCGAACCAGATTATTGGTCGTGTCATCCGTGCTCAGGAACAGATCCGCCTGGTCCGAGGCGCGAATGTAGAACACATAATTCGTGGTGACCGTCGGCGTAATCCAACCGCTGACCTGGCCGAAATAGTTCAGGTGCGAATCGATCGGAAAAATCGTACGGGAATCAAACGCCGACATGAACAGCGTAAGATCCGGTGTGTTATTGGTATAGTTCGCCGTTGGATTTCCCAAAAATGTTCCAACGCTCGTGCCGGAATCCGCGTTATAAAGTTCAAACTTCAACATGCCGGGAGTGTTAACGTACGCCGTGGCCGGCAAAACGTGGGCCGTGGCAAAGATGCTTTTGGCCCCCGCGCCACCATTGTCCGATACCGGATCAGTGGAATGAACAATGACCATGTATTTGTCACCGTCATTTCCCGCCACCGTCAGGTTCGTTGTTTCCAAGGTATTACCTGTCGCTCCCGCAATAAGGTTGGAAATGGTACCAACGCCATGCGGTATTACGTACCATTGATAGGTCCGGTTGGCGGCGTCTGAGGCCACGACCGAGAACGCCGCTCCCTGGCCTTCAGCAATGGTCGTGTCTTGCGGCTGAGTAAGAATCGTCAACGGACCAGCCAGTCCGGGAGGCGCATCCGTGCGAACCGCTTCGATTTGTGCGGCGGTCAATACTTGATTCACGAAAAGGCGAAAATCATCATAGCGACCGTTGAAGGCGCGATTCCCACCGCCTTGAGCGGCGCCGGTGCCCTGGTAACGATTGCCAATCGCAACAAAGACATTGGACACGCCAGCGCTGCCATCGCCGTTGAGAACGGTCGGGCTGAAATTGATAAAGCCCGGGCTATCCGTGGAACCGGGAGCCACACTATTGATGGAGGTGGCATAATAGTTGGTGGGAATAATGCTGGATCCGGGGCTGAGCACTGGACTCAACAAGGAATCGTTTCGGGTGCCGAAATAGAAAATTGTATTCGTGCCGCCGGTAGGCGTGCCGCCGCTCGGCAATGTTCCGTCGTAAGTCACGGCGATAAACGCCCAATTGGTCGCAGCGCTCGCCAGCGGTTGCCCGGAAGTGCTCATGCCGTTGCCGTTGTTGGGATTGCTGGCATTGTGAATCTTCAACTGGAGATCGCCGTTGTTGAAGAACAAGAGACCGAAGCTATTCAAACCCGCGCTGCCCGCATCCTGACCGTTGGCGCCGAACATGATGACGCGAGGAAATTGCCCCGACAAGATGGTTGCTTCCTGCTTGACCCAGCAGGTCAGAGTGAAACTCGTGATGACCCCGTTGCTGGGCCAGTTGTTAATGGCATAGCTCGCGTCGGGCGTGCGCACCATATAGCTGTTCGCGCCATAAACACCCGGCTCCAATATGGCGCGATCATGCGGAATACCAGGAAAGGTTCCACTCGAAACGCCACTGCCATCCGCGCCCAGCAGATTGACGGAATTGCCACTGCCATCCAATTCGCGCAACACCCCCATGTTGGACTGTGGCGGCACAGGGACGGTTCCGTCCGCGATGGTCGGAAAGATGTAGTTGGTGGAATTCAGATTCGTCTGATTGAAATTCCAACGCCATGTGGCCGCAGGAACCTGCGCTTGCATTTTTACCGCCAGGAAACTGGTTAGCGTTAGGACGATGATGAGGGATGTTTTTTTCATGTTGGTCGTTATGCAGTCCAAGAGGTTGGCTCCCGATCCACCGCACCTGCGCACATCTTGGGGATTGAAAAACATTAGCAGCGCTCCTTCGCACCGTCTTGTCGAGAAAGGTTATGACGCAGAAACGACGCCGGAATTTCCCGATCGGAATTGGAGCCGGTTACTTCAGAAGGCGAAAAGGAAAGCACCGCCGGAAGCATTTGCCTCCGGCGGAAATCGACTTGTAAAAAATTCAAACGGGCAGCCCGCCCGACTACGGAGAACCTGCCTGTGGCTTGAAACTCCACGCGCATTCGTCGGCAATGGTTTGTCCGTTGAATTGCGCTTTCACCGAGATTTTATTTTCACCGGGGGATAGCGTGACGTTTTTCCAAATGAAAATGCCATTCGTCCCCTCAACGCGTTTGCCCTGCGAAAGACCGCCGACAAACAGTTCCGGCTCCTTCGCGTTCGAATAAATTTTGACGTCCGTTACCGCATTGGTTCGTTCCGTGAAACGGCGGCTGGTGATGTAAAGCACCGGCTCCTCGGACCAATTCGCTTTGTAAAAATAAAATGCGTCCTTTTTTGTCTGGCGGTCGCGCGTGACCAAACCCTTGTCATTCAGGCCGGGCGTGCCACCTTCGTGGCGCGAGCTCACCGCAAAATCAAACATGGCCCACACGAAAGGTGCCCCACACAAACGGGCGTTGCTTCAGGGCCGCCCAGGCTGCTTCGTGCACCTCCGCCTGCCATTCTTCGGGGTGCCATTGGCTGGCGGCTTTTGGTTGCTGGGGATTTTGCTCATGCTGCAAAGCATTGGCACCCGGCGCCATATTCGCTCACGCAAAATCCTCCCAAACGGCTGGTGTCACGCCGCGAATCCAACTCTGCGCCGTAATCCTCTTTGTTGCCCCGATACCAGCCGGGATAAATATTCCAGCCCAGCAAGTCCGGAATTTTGTTCATTTGCGGACGCGCCGAGGTCATCGTGGCCTGGATCGTTGGGCGAGTGGGATCTTCCCCGTGCGCCAGTGCCGACAAATCTGCCAGTTCGCGATGCGGATCATCGCTGCCGCCTCCGATTTCGTTGCTGAGACTCCAGGCAAAGATGGACGGGTGGTTAATGCTTTGCCGAATCAGGTCCAAAAGCTGGTTGCGCGAAGTTCCCTCAAATTCTGGGGTGTTGCGAATGATGTTCACCTGGGGAATTTCGGCCCATACCAGAATACCTGCCCGATCACACAAGCTATAGAAATAATCGCTGTGCTGATAATGGGCACAACGCACGACGGTCGCCCCGATTTCCTTCAACAACGCCACGTCCTGCTCCATGTCCGCCTCGGAAATCGCCCAGCCCTTGTTCATGTAATCCTGATGCCGGTCGGCGCCATGCAAATGATACGGCTGGCCATTCAAATAAAAGCCCTTCTCCGGATCGACCGAATAAAAACGCAACCCCAGCGGCTGCTCAACGCTGTCCACTACGACGTCGTTGGGCGTTCGCAATTCAACAATTGCCCGATAGAGATAGGGATCCTTGCGGCCATTCCACAAATGCGGGTTCGCCAGGACAGCTTTAAATAGGTAGGGCGCCGTATCGCGCGGCGCGAGCGAGATCGATTGTTCATTGCTCAAGACCACCTTCCCCTCAGCATCGACGATTTTAGCCACCAATTTCAGCGGCACTTTTGATGGCGGCTGTTCGCAATTTCCGCCGTCACGTCCAAAATCGCTTCCGTGGCCGAAACACTGGTTTGACGCCAGACTCACGCCCATTGAGCCATGATCGGTCATCGCAAAATGTTCGTCGCCGGTGACAATCAAATGCACCGGCCGATATAATCCGCCGTAAACAGAAAAATCCCCCGCCAGAGGCGCGACATCCGCCGCCTTGCCGTTGTCCACTCGTACCGCGAGAACATTCGGGCCGGTGGTAGAAAGCTCCTTCGTTATTTCAAAACAAAACGCTCCAAAACCACCTCGATGCTCTCCCAACAGCTTGCCATTAAGATAAACGTCTGCCACCAAACTGGCCGCTTCGAACCGCAAAAAATAGCGTTTGCCCGCTTCCGATTTCACCTCCAGAACCCGGCGATACCAGCCTGGCCCGCGGAAATAATCTTTCCCCGCCTGCGCTTCCTCCCAGCCCCAGTTGTGCGGGAGCGACACATTTTGCCAGCCGCCATCGTCAAAACCAGAATCCATCGCGTGAGCATCGTCCGCCAGCTTGAAGTGCCACGCGGAATCCAATCGCTGATCTTCACGCGCGTAAACGTGAGCAGGAAAGACTGCGGCAAGAAAAAAACCGACTGCCAGTATCAAATGCGATCGCATCCGCCCACTTTGAAATCTGTGCTCGGAGAAGCAAGCGAAAGTTAAAATATTTTTACCGACTTGTCACAGATGGGCAAATCCAAAAAAGAACTGGCGGATCTTCAAGAAGCTACGGAAACCGCGTGAATTTTGAATTGGTGAATTCATATTCTCCCGACGCAATCTCATAGATTGCAAATAGCCGAACCTTAACGCCCTGTGCGCAGACCATTGCCATCGTTCGTGTATTGATAATGAAAGAAATCAACATCGAGGTAGCCGGCATTGGTCTGATTGTTAAAACTGTAAATTCCAATTCGATCGCCACGGCATGAACCCCACTTGAGTTGATCCGACGGCTCGAGTTCGACGAAACCCACACGCTCGACGGCACGTCTTACACAACATCGCATTTGTAAAAACCGATTGTTGCCATCGAAAAATCATCCTCATATTCAGCAAACAGAAACTTATGAACCCGTTTCCGCCTATTGAACTGCGCCGCGTCATCTTACCCGCCTTGACCCTGATGTTCGGTCTCGTAGCTTCGTTCAATATGGCACTTGCCGCTCCAATAGTCGCCAAACCCACCATTTCCACGCCAGTAACTTTAACCGACAATGGCACAACGTGGATGCTCGACAACGGCATCACCAAGATCACCATTTACAAAAATAACAGCGACCTGCAGTCGATCATCTACAAGGGTATCAACATCGTTCCACGCAGTGAATTTTGGGAACAAAGGCCTTCAGGCCAGGTAACCCCGTCGGTTACGATTGACCCGGCGAGCAATGGCGGTGAACGCGCCGAGGTCGCCGTAAAGGGTGTGAATGGCCGGATGGATATCGAAGTCCGCTACGCCCTGCAACGCGGCGTCAGCGGCTTCTACACCTACGCCCAGTTCTCGCACGAATCCAATTATCCACGGGCTGGCGAGGGCGAAAGCCGTTTCATCTTGCAGATGGATCCCACGTTCGATTGGCTCTCCGTGGATGCCGACCGCAATATGCTCATGTGCAACAATCAGGACTTACGCGCGGGCGTGGTTATTCACGCCAAGGAACAACGCATCCTGAGCACGGGCATTTACAAAAATTCCGTCGAGCACAAATACAGTTACTGCGGCGTGATGTATAAACTTCCGGCTTATGGCTGGTCGAGCACCAAGGACCACATTGGTGTCTGGTTCGTCAATCCGAGCGCGGAATTCATCGGTGGCGGCGCTTCCAAGCTGGATTTGGTCTGCCACATGGGCGCCACACTCCTCGATTATTGGACTTCCGGCCATTATGCGGGAGGAGCTGGTTGCAACATTCCCTCAGGTGAAAAGTGGAACAAGGTCATTGGCCCAATCTTTGTTTATTTCAACACTCTGGCGAATGCCGAAACACCGTCGCCGAAAGATCTCGACACCCTCAAGGCGACAGAGGGCAATCCGGTTATCCCGCCCGCCTGGCACGACAACGCCTTCGCTCTATGGCAGGACGCCCTCGCTTACGCCAAGGTGGAAAAGGCCAAGTGGCCCTACGATTGGGTCAATGGCGTGGACTACCCGCATAAAAACGAGCGCGGCACGGTCACTGGCCAACTCACGCTGAGAGACCCTCAATCGAAAACAACTCAACTGCCTCATCTGACGATCGGTCTCGCTCATCCGGATTACATCGGCAACGGCAGCGCCTTTGCCAGAAGATCGGGCAATGGCGACCTCGTGGCGTGGGAACACGATGGAAATTATTATCAGTTCTGGAACGACGGAAGCTCCGACGGCAAATTCACCATCCCCAATGTTCGCCCCGGCACTTACACGTTGCATGCCTTTGCCGATGGCGTGCTCGGCGAATTCGAGGCCACCAATATTACTGTCGCAGCCGGCCAGGCGTTGAATTTGGGCAATCTCGATTGGAAACCTGTTCGCTACGGAAAACAAATCTGGGAAATCGGATACCCGGACCGGACCGGCGGCAAATTCTTCAAGGGCGACGGCTCGAACTACTGGCTGTGGGGGTGGCCCGAGCGCTATGCCCTCTTGTTCCCTAATGACATCGCCTACACCGTCGGCAAAAGTGATTATCATAAGGACTGGTTCTTCGAGGAAGTGCCGCACGCCACCAATCTCACTTTTATAAATCCAGAGGCCAAAAATCCCGCCAACCAGCGCTTCGGCTGGGTCCAGGCCGGAACGCCCGGGGAAGACATGTGGCGAACCATCGGCCGTGGCCGCGCGACCACTTGGAAAATTAAATTCAACCTGGATAAACTGCCGAAAGGTACAGCCACCCTTCGCGTCGCGCTGGCTGGATCCGATGGCAGCGCCGGGCTCGCCAATCCGGGCGCACCGGGCGGCCTGCAAGTTGGAGTCAACGGAAAAAGCGTTGGTTCCATCCGATACATATCCACCAATGCGCTTCGCTACAACACCGACACCGGCGTCTGGCGTCAATATTTGTTGGGGTTTGATGCGACGCTCTTGAAGTCCGGCGAAAACGAGATGGAATTGACTGTGCCCGCGGGCGAACTCACCTCCGGCGTCGTCTGGGATTACCTTCGTCTGGAACTGGATCAGGATGCCAAATTCGCCAACAACTCCGCCTCAAATAACGACCTATAAACACGCATCCTTCGCCGGGAATCACGGTCGTTCCTTGTCTTGCACTGCAGCAATCGGTGAAGAACTGGCGGCATTTATTTGAGTAAGCCTGTGGTCATGGCGCTAAACGCTAAGTGTTGAAGGGAAGGTGTAATTCCTCCTGAATAATTGGGCGGAACGTTTGACTGAGGGAAGACGCGTCGCTTTTCAGCTCACATTCCAGCAGCATGACATAATAGAGGGCAGTGAAGCCCCAAAAAGATGTTTGCCCGAAGCCCTCGCCCGTTTCGGCGTTGTAGTATTCGCGAAGGACCGGGTTCTTATTAACGGCGAGATCAAACAGACGGGAGGCGATTTGACGGGCGGTATCGACCATGCCGTAACGCATGAGTCCCTGGAAAATCATGTAATTCGTGGGAGCCCAGGTAGAGCCGCGCCAGTTGCACTCGGTGTTGCCATTGGGTAGGCGGGCCGAACCCTGGTAATAGTCCGGTTCGGTTTTGGCATAAGAAGCGACGGGATAAGCGAGCCAAAACTCCTTTTCGTTGGTGAGGTGCTCGCTGACCATGCGCCGGGCCATGGCGTCCGTCGGCGCGCCGCAGAAGAGAGGCGTGAAGTTCGTGACAGACTTAACGGGGACTTGAACTTTCTTTTTTTCGTTCCGATCAAAATAAAGACCGCGCTTTTCGTCCCAGAAAACATCGTTGATGAGCTGGTTGAGCCTAGCCGCTCGACTCTGGAAAGCCCGGGCGTCATCTTGTTCGTCGAGGTGCCGGGCGATCACAGCCATGGCCTGAAACTCGCGCGAAAGGTAAGCCGCGAGATCGACACCTTCCACCTCGAAGGCGCCCAACTGACCGGCGCGCGACCACTGATTGTCCGTGCCTGCGGCATCCGCGGAGTTCCACGTCGGGAGCCCGTTGCCGTCGCCATCGTACGTGAGCCATTTCGCGAGGTATTTTTTCAGGCGATCATAATAAGTTCCATTGACGGGAGCGACGACGTTGACGATGCCGTCCTGGCCAGCGACGGGATTAGTAGTAAGCCAGTGGTAATTGTTCTGGTCCTGCCTCGCACCCAGCACGACAAGTTGGGCCAGGAACGGTTTGAAGTGTTGGCGGTCGCGTTGTTTCCTGAGGGATCGGTTGATGTAACCATCGGGCGCCTGGCGAGCCAGAAATTCCTTGAGATTGGTGAAACAGTAACGAAACACTCCATAATACGAAAGGTAGAGATTTTCAAAATAGAGGTCCCAGTCGTAGAACTCGGCGTACGGGTAGCCCGTAAGAAAGATACCACCGGGATCCGGGACGCCGCGGATAGATTTGAGGCCCTTCGCTTGAATGTCGGAATTCGTTTTGCGAAGACGGGAGAGGAGTTCGGTAAAGGAGTTCGCGCCGACAGCGGCACGCAAAGATTGGACGGCGGCGGAATAGTTTTGCGTGAGGTGAGGTGCGATTGCGCTCGCACCCGGCGCAGCGCCGTTCTGTGCTCCTTCCGCGCGAGAAAGCGCAGGAGCCGTGATCAGGGCGGCAGCGGACGCGAGGAATTGACGACGTGAAATAGACATTAGTGGTGGTCGTGTATCTTTGGAAGGCGAAACGTACGCGTATTGCCGCGCCTTCTGTCGGCAATAGCCACTACAAATGATGAAAGGTCAAAGCGAAATATCTTCATTCCAGTTTCGTTATTTGTTCAGGAAAGCTTTCCCTGCGCGCGGCGCCCCTCATTCACTAGGCCGTCCTCCCGACCCCGCTTCCTGCGAAACTTCAAAATTTGCTGGCAACGGTTCAGGATGTTTCGGGTCGAAATTGCCGAACTCATCAAGAATGTATTTGGCCAGCGGCAGATGACCCTGCTGCACCCCCAGCACGATGCATTTGGCTTGGAGAAAGGCACCATAGACGACGTGATGCGTCTGGTCGTTAAACTGCTCCCGTGCGTCCACTCCGAGTGCGTCGTTAAGATTCACCCCCATTGAATTCAAATCAATGAACGGCACGCCCATGTCACTGGCAGTGGCTCCCGCTGCATCCGCATAAGCGCCCAGCGAAGTCGGTCTGGTCATGTCTTGTCGCCGCGCCGAAGGCGACACAACGATTGGAAATCCGCCTTTTTTCTGCACATCCCCCACGAACCTCTTAAGTAATTCCTTGTAGGTGGTATCCGCGGAAACATAGGTCTCAGAAAAATCCTGGCCCGGGTAAATATTCTGCGGCCCGCTTTTCTTGGAATCGTTGCAGCCAAACTCGATCATGACATAATCGCCGGGCCGCACGGAATCCAGCACCTTATCCCAACGGTGTTCTTTCAGAAAACCCTTAAGAGTTTCACCGGATTCGGCGTGATTGGCGATGGCCACCTCTGGCTTGAACCAGCGTGTGATCATCTGCCCCCAACTGCTGACCGGACCACGAGGTTGATCGGTGACGGTGGAATCTCCCGTGATAAAAAGCGTGACAACGTCGTCCACCTTCTGAATTTGAATTGCGGCCACCGCCGGATGGGCGTCGCCGAATTCAAGCGTCAGCTTGTCGTCCCAATCGCGCGAAAGCGCGACTCGGGTCCGCAGATTCATCTCCCGCCTGTCCAGATCCACCTCGCCCCCCGTAGAAATCTGCGGCCGGCGAACGTTAACCGTAAAAGTGCGAGTTTCAAACTTGCCTGCCGCCGTTTGGACATGCTCAAGCATCAGCCGGCGCGATTCCGCGTTCACTGAAGTGAGCGCGTCCGATGTGGGATTCCCCAATGTGACGGTCACGCGATAATTCCCTTCTGGGACGGTCACAGAAAATGCAAATGGCCGCGAACTGATGACGACGCCCGCGTGCAGGGGGCTGGCTGTGTCTTGCGTCGTGTTCGTCAGCTCCGCGCCGGCTTCGAAGCCATAGCCGGTGTTCTTGGAAAATTCGAGTGCAGGCGAAACCAGCGTGTAACCCACGGCAGCCTTGTCCGCGCCAAATTGAAATTTGAAATTCGTGCCCGGCACGCCGACCGCGGGCGCGGGGCTAAGCAATGCCACCCCAAACGCGGCGAGTATCGTGCCAAGTAGAAATCGGTGCAGTCGGAGTGATTTCATCGAATGGGTTTACTTTTTTGCGGTCTTCACGGTTGTCGATATCCGCAGATTGTCTCCAAAAAACTGGCAGCTTCGAAGCCAGTCGCAGCAGCGAATATAACGCAGTTGAAAAAAATAACTCTCATCGCGCATCGGCATCATCAAGTATCCAAACGAATGAAGGTAGAATTCCCTCGATAAGTCGGCACAGTGCTCATTGGATGGCAGATTGTGCCATGGCTGTCGGAGTTGTTCACTCGACAGTTCTGGGGATACCCCGGCGCAATAGAAAGCACGTTGCTCGGCGTCGAAAGGCGGTCGGTCCAGACGGTGATCAACTCCGGATTCCGACCGCCGCCTCAACTGATTTTGGAACAAAGGAAAAGACTCAGCTTTAGCTCTCGATTCCCGGATCATCCACGAATGCGACATTTCGAAATGAGCCCGTGGCACTGAAACATTCACTGAAAGCCACTCCCATTTTGGACTCACGTCTTTGCAAATGAGATATTTGCGAGAAAGCCAATGGTCGGGTCGAAACAATAGGCTTCCAGCCGCAGAGGAGTCGAAAACCTGCTTTCGACTATGAGGGAGCTTTTGCATCTGATAACTGAATTTAAGGACGACGACAGGAAAATTCTCTGTGAAGCCTGTGGAAATAACGACCAAGTTTACGGTGCGTTTCGATTGCCTGAGCCAATTGGAGAAGTGATTGGAAAAGCACCGAAGAAAAAAGAAATATTCCAAAGGAAGACGACACGCCTTTCTGAGACGCATTTCGCATTTTTGAAAATTGTTTATTTGATAGCCGACTTTCAATATCCTCATACCCATGGCCGTGATTCCGGAAGAGGTGCCACAAATAAGGAATGTGCAGATCCCAGCCGTATTGGGTGATTTTCACAAAAGAACTGGGTTTATTCGTCAACAGTTTCTCGCATCCGCCAAAACAATCCCATGCAGCGCCAGCGTGGTTCAGCTCCGCCGAGGCAAAATATCGCAGATCGGAATTTCGACGGCAGAAGGGGATGCAATTTTTTCACGCGGCCAGACCCATAATCTTTTTGAAACAACGCCAACGGTGTTGCAAGCGAAGGATTATGAAATGCGCGGCGACCTTCTTATGCCCAATGGGCGGGTTTCGTGGGCAAAACATCCGCTTTTGACGACGCTTGCTGGCCAAACCCTCAGCGACGCAACACGGCGATCTTGGGACAGCAGCTTTCATTTTAACGAAGAGAAACGCAACGGCTCGGGGAAAATTATCAAACCGGGCTTCCGGCCTCCCCAACTCGGCGCTTTGCATGCCATCGCTGCTCATTGGTCGGTTTCGCAAAAACCCGCCCTTGTTGTAATGCCGACCGGCACGGGGAAAACAGAAGTCATGCTCGCATGCATGGCGATGCAACGCCCAGAACGTTTGTTAGTTCTTGTGCCATCCGACGCGCTTCGCACTCAGACGTTTAATAAATTTGTTCAATTCGGAATTCTCAGGAAACTCGGAGTTCTGTCCGACACAGCGTTGAATCCGGTCACCGGCATGTTGAGCCGTGGTCCACGCTCGACGAATGAACTTGAGGATATAAAGCCATGCAACGTCACTGTGAGCACAGTCGCCGCATTGCAGAATATGCAAAAGGCGCTTCTGAAAAACTTCCTATCCTTATTCGACACGGTTTTTTTCGATGAAGCTCATCACGTCCCTGCCATTTCGTGGGAACGCATTTTTGAAGCCCTACAAACTCACTCGATACTTCAATTTACGGCAACGCCGTTCAGACTCGATGGGCTCCGAATTCCAGGGCGCATAATTTACAACTTTCCACTGCGACTTGCTCAGGACCAGGGATATTTTCGAAAAATTCGGTTTCTCGAAGTATTCGAACCCGATAACGCCAGAGCAGACGTTTCCATTGCTCGAAAGGCCGTTGGGCAACTTAGAGCCGATATTTCTGCGGGCTTCGACCATTTTTTGCTAGCACGCGCTGACACCATTGAGCGCGCAGAAGGCCTTTTGAATTCTATCTATGCTGCTGAGTTTGCCAATTTGAACCCCGTGTTGATCCACAGCAGGTCGCACAATTATCAAGGCTTGCTTGAAAGCATCAAAGCCGGCAACCACAAGATTATCGTCTGTGTCGATATGTTCGGAGAAGGGTTTGATTTTCCCCGTCTTAAGATTGCTGCTTTGCACGACCCGCATCGAAGCCTCGCGATTACGCTTCAGTTCACCGGACGATTCACGCGCGATGCCACCGGCATCGGCGACGCCACACTCGTCGCGAATACTGCTGACCCAAAGGTGTCAGAATCGATTGAAGAGCTTTACGCAGAGGATTCGGACTGGAATCAACTCATTCCAGAATTAAGCGCAAAGGCAGTTCAATCTCAACTCGACTTCTCCGACTTTCTTCAAAACATGGAGACAGCTGAAATATCCGACGATGAAATATTTGGCCTAAATGTTCTCCGTCCAAAAACGAGCACGGTGATATTCAAGGTGAATTCATTTAGTCCGAGAAGTTTTCGGAAGGGTGTTAAGAAAGGTCATCGCGTGGAACGCGTATGGCAGAGCAAGGATAAAGACCTGCTCATTTTCATAACTCGGACTCGGCCCCCAATCGAGTGGGCAAATATTAAGGAGACATCCAATGAAATGTGGGATCTCTATATCATCGCGTATCAACAGGCACGTGGTTTGCTTTTCATCCACAGCTCACAGACTGGCACCCTCCACCAAGAACTTGCTGATGCAGTCAGCGCAAAATCGGCTCAACTGATCGACGGTGAACAAATGTTTCGCGCCTTTCATGGTTTTAGCCGATTGATTTTTCACAATGCCGGCCTGTATGGACGAGGAAAAAAACTTCGCTTTAGGATGTTCACAGGATTAGACGTTGCTGAAGCGATAAACCCTGCTGCGCAAATCGGCTCAGTAAAATCAAACTTGTTCGCCGTTGGATACGAAAATGGCGAGCGAGTTTCGGTCGGTGTTTCGCACAAAGGCCGAGTTTGGTCGATGCAATCAAGTTCAGTGCCAGACTGGCGGCAGTGGTGTGAACACGTCGCGGGCAAAATATTGGATGATAATATCGGAGCAAATGCCTTTTTGGAGCACACTCTTATTCCCAAAGAGATTGCTATTATCCCCAATGACAAAAGGATCTTCTCTGCCTCGCTTCCTGTCGAATGGTATTCCACCGACATGGAAGGGGCGACGCTTTTTCAAAGCGACAGCCAGCGAAACTATTTTTCTCTCGGAATCGACAATTGCGAAAAAATTGCTTCCAATCATGTCGACTTAACTTTGTCTCTTGCTGGAAGTGTTTTTATTTTTGAAATGAAGTGGGGTCCAGCAGTAGGGGATTTCGCTGTCACGCAACGTTCGGGAGACGTCCTGAGCATTGGCCATCGAACCCTGCGTTCTCGGCTCGCTGAATATTTTCAAGACCATCCTCCAGTGCTGCATTTTTTTGACGGGTCAGAGGTGATTGGGCCAAAACTCCTTGAGGCTCCCACCACGCTGCCTTTCACCTTCGACGTATCGACAATCATCGTTGGGGACTGGACCGGCATCGACATAACGCTTGAGTCCAAATGGAAAAATCAGCAAGCCAGACCGAACTCTGTTCAGGCAAAACTCATTTCGACACTCCTTCCCAAGCAAAATCAATTTGTGCTCGATGACGACGATAGCGGTGAAGCTGCGGATATGGATCACATAGACGAAATCATTGTCATCATCCCGATTGCCTCGGTAGTAAAACGCTGCCCCTGCTGTGCTGCCCGTGGCGTCCTCACCCAAGCGCAGGGACAATCGAAGTTTGGCGCACGATGTAACGGATGTCCGCTGACATTTCCTGAAGTTTACAACACGCGGGAAAGCGCCATTACTGCCTGGAGCCTGCGTCGTGGCAGCGTCTCGGCGGCGGGCGGCAGAGCGACGAAAGGCAAATCGAGCTGGCGGAAGCGTCGGTCATGCCGGAAAAACCTGCGACTGGCCCGGAAGCGAAAGAAACTCAAATGGATGAGGGATCGGGTTGATACGATCATCACGTGGCTCAAGCCGCACCGCGAAGTCGAGATGGCTGAGATGCGAGCGGCGCTTGCTAAATCATGGGCTGAATTGGCCGTCTTGGAACCGTTGATCCGGCAATACCCAGACTTAAGCGAGTTATTGGACTGGTTGAAGTCCCGCCACAGCCAGACCCACGAATCATAAAATTGTAAACAAAAACGCGCATCCGAGATCGAGATGCGCATTTCAGATTCGTCCGAAGATTTCACATCACACTCTTTAGCGGAGACCATGCTGGTCCCCCATTGCGAAGGCCTCGATGGTTTCTTTCGCTTCTGCCAAGCTTGCTCCGGTCTGCTTTTGATAAAGTTGTATTGCCGAAATTTTTTGATCTGCGCGACGAGCCAACGCCTGAACCTCGGGAGACATCTCACGATTGGGCTTTGAGTCGAACGTATCGGCTGAATATCTCAAGAGATCATCCCGTGAAATACCGCTCGATTGGCTGAATCGCTCCATGAACGCTTCGCGCTCGGCGATCTTCTTTTTCCAACTCTCGGCTTCTGGTCCGTGTTTTTCTTTCAACTTTTCCGCCTTCGTACCGCCACTGCCTGGGGGACTGTTAGCCACCTCCCAGTTCGTCTGCACGGCACCTTCCAATGTGTTGATTTCCTGGAGCATGTCGGGATTCACAGGTTTGAACTGCGAAGATAACCGAAATGATCCGGCGAATATATTCGACAGAATTCCTTCCTTTTTCGGTTGGGAAGCTGCGTGTTGCCGAAGCTTTTCGCAGGCTTCTTGGATCATTTTGCGAAGTGCCGCAGCCGCTTCATCGCGCCGATCAGTCGCTGCATCCCATTTGTCATCTCCGCCATCCGCATCCCACTCCGGGCCGTTAAAAATCCTCGTCGCCTCCTCATCATTGGCGACCATCGCGTGTTCAAGCGCCTTAATCCGGCCCGCGAGCTTCTGGGGGACCAGCGACTCCAGAATTTGCCGCAGCTTCTTCGCCGCATCCACCCATTGTCGCTCGGCTTCAGTTCGTTTCACGGTTTGTTCGTGCCTTGTCACAAGAAATTGCAGTTCCTCAAGCTCGACCGAAAAGCGAAAGAAGTTATCAACGTCGGCTCTCTGTTCTGTTGACAATTTGGCGCTGGTTTCTGCGAGAACGTCCTGAAGGCGTTCCTGAAATGAGCCGAGCCGATCCTTATCCGCGAGCTGTCCAAACATCTTACTGGTGACGCCGAACCGTTCCAAACCAAGCTGTAATGATCTCGTGATAATGCACATCGTGCACTGCGTTATAGCCGTATCACGGACGAGCTTGCTAAAGGCATTTTCCATCTGCCACAAGCCTTCACGCATCCGATCCTCTCTCTCAATTCGCTGCTGCTCGTTGAGTTCAAGACGGACCTTTTCAGCCTGCAACGCCCCCAATGTGTTCAGGGCTGAGCGAACTTCACCGAGCTGAACATTTTGCGCGAGGTTCGATGCCAAGTTCGCATAGTCAACCCAGGATGGTTTGCCGTTGCTCATATCAGCCGGTTATCGTGCCGTACAAACGATCAACACCCGGGTGGGAGTTCGCGAATCGAGTGCGATTCATCTGTGCGGAGTTGCCACCCGTTGTGATGTTTTGAACTGCCAATGCTGGTTCGTCAGCCATACGAATTCTCCGATCTGTTTCGTTCTAATCCGTCCGCAAGCGAATGCAAGCACAAAAACACATTATACTGTGTGGAGCGATTGCGACGATCCTGTCTTTGTTATGAGTTGTGCCACCACGGCCATATTATCGTCGAATTGTCGGTGAGATGATTCGCACCTATCGCAAACAGGCTGGCCTGACCCAGGAGAAACTGGCCGAGAAAGCCGACTTACACCACAATTTCATCGGGCAAGTCGAACGGGGCAACATGGAGATTTCGCTCGGGTCGATGTTAAAAATTGCTAAAGCGTTGAACGTACGCGTGCGCGACTTAGTGCAAGACCTCTAACAGGCCGGTACCCGGTTTACGGCTGAATCAATGATGATCCCATCCGCTCATTTCTGATGAAACCTTGATGACCTAAATCAAGTCGCCTTGTTCAGCAAACGTCCGCGCAGAAAGTCCGCAAAGGGCGTTGACGTCACGAATACGCTATGGAATCGAGTCTCAGATTTTACCACCGCCATATGCACGCGAGTGAATTTTCGAGCTCTTGATTTCATGGGCTACTTTCGCTCTACACAAACGTATTGGTTGCGAAGTGCCAAATGCCTTTGTGAAAAAAATCTGTCATCAATGAGGACTGGATGGCTCAGTCGCCCTTCGCCATAGTCTTTCGGGGCAGTGAGGTAACCAAGCAATTCCTCGACCAGTGTCACGGCACGATGCCAAAAAGTGATCCAATCCTCAACTTGATCCAGCGGCAGGTTCGTCGCTCCTGAAAGTTGCTTTCCTTTGTAGCAAATACTGTAATGTTGTTTTTCCCGGCCTGATGATAGGGTTTCGAGAGTGAATCCCTGTTCATTGAGAAGGTTCACGAGTCTTGTGAATCTTTTGCTGTTTGTATTCATAATATCATTCCCGTTCGATCAGCAAATCAACCAGGATTCGATCAACATACCTCATCGCCGCGCTCATGAAGCTCGGATTGTCTCCAACCTTCAAATCATTTCTGGTGGTCGCCGTCGCATTGGCAAGCAGCCCGCCCAGGTCGTGGAGCCTTGGCGGATGTTGCGCACCAAAACTGTCATTGGGTGTGTAGTTTTTACTAATCAACTTCATGGCCCGTTCCGCCAGCGCCTCGGCAGTAATTTGCGCGACGTGAACGTTCTTCTCTATTTGTTGGGCATCGGTGTCAGGCCAGAAGCGGTCGAAGTTTGCGCAAATCATCATTTGGACATGGTCGGTGATGGCCGACCGGAGCTTCGGCTGGCCCAGGCATTTCAATGATTTGTTGGGTATTTTCTTTATCATAGGTCAAATTTATTTTTTGATTCCACGGCTGGTCGGGGCGTTGTTAATTGCTTGAATGAACCACCCGCGTTGGAAAGGCTTTTAATGGGCGGGCAACATCGCCCGTTGGATTTTCCTTCCACAGGTGATGGCGAATAAGGCTCGACGATCATAGCGCTGGCTTTGAACTTCCCATGCGAGTGACAATTTCTTCGACATATTGATCGCCCAGAACCATCCTACCAGTCGTGCTGAAATCGATGCAGTGTGGTGCCGCAAAAATGATTCCGCTAGGCGCTAGCACGCCATGTCCTTCCAGTTTCGGTAATTTCACTATGGCCCGGTGAACGCTTGTTTTTACTTTAATAGTTCAGTGTGAACGTCCCATCGGTCGTGGGCTGGAACGTCAAATAGGTTTTTCCGGGCGGCTGGCCATGCGCTTTCGATTTGTTCGAGCAACTCGGGAAATTCCACCAAATCATCAATCGCTGTGACAGGCAACGGAACGTCGCCACGTAACGAAACCGAAACTATCCGCCTATTCAGCTTGAGTGAAAGGCCAGCTCGTTCGCAGGGATAATCACCGCCAATGAGCATCGACAAAAGCAGATCGTACGAGGACCAACCTTTTCGTGGCAGGTGAAAGGTTCCGACTGGCCAAATGTGAAACAGCGCACAATGCGGGTGAGTAGCATCTGAATAAAACGCTTCTGGTTCGGCACCTCTGTCCCGGTCGTCCCAGACGATCACCGTAAACACACTCGGCTCCGACTTCTTGGGTGTTTTGATGTCGTTGTCTACGACTGGTTCTGATCCGGCTATTTCGCACTCAACATCGTATTTTGGCAGGTCGGCATTTGTTTCCGTAGCCTCTGGCGAACAAGTGGGAACGCGGCGCACCTTTCCGTCGCGACCGACACGTTTCGGTGGTTCCTTTTCTTCATTGGAACTGTCCACGTTGACAGTTGACGATTGCGAATTGAGCTTACGCCGTTCACCCACAAAAGTCGGACTGACCAGACACAGAACGGCAATAGCTCGGTCGGCTCTGGCAGGGAATTCTGAAAGCGCCTTATCCACCGCGAATCGCTTATCCTCGTTACTTCGTCTGAGGCCATGCTTTTCATTGGCACCCAATGCGGATTCCAACGCTTGCAAGCGTCCACCTTGGCGCACGTACGCCTGAATTACTGATTGTCCTGACCGTTTCGCTGCCTCAACCCGGTGGAATCCGTCCGCCAGATAAAATTTATCTCCTTCGCCGTACACTAATATGGGAGGGAAAACGGTTCCGGCTTTCATCAACTCGGCGTATTCATTCGCCACGTCCTCGTTTAAGTGACGACTTCGCGTTTCCGCTTCGAGGTCGATTTGCTCTATTGGGATTTCAACGGACTGCGATTCAGGAAGACTTTCAACAGGACGGGAATTCGTGCCGGGGTTTTGGCTTTTCCTTGCCTCTGTCTTTCCGGTTGTTTTGATTTTTGATTTCATCGTTGGGTGTTTTGAGCGAGCGCATCGCTCGCGCTGATTGAAGCGAGAATCAAACGAGGTTTTTTAGACTCGCATTAGGTTTTGCCGCCAGCCCCACGACCAGAAATGCGACCCTGAAAGAAGGTTCACGGCCTCGCAGGCGCTGGCGGCATAAATGGTTTTTCTGCCCATACGGTTTCTGGTCCGTTTTGTGTGAGGCTCGCCGTTCTTCAGTGAACTCTCACAGCGCCATCGAATTTATACGCTTTGGAGGGAGAAGTATTCCGCAAGTACGAGCGCGGTAATTTGAAGAAAATTTCAGCTTTACTGGTCACTGACCCTACGCAACCCCGGCCCTCTATATTTGAATTTAGTAATTCGCCTCAATCCCAGTCGCTTCCAAGTCGTGTGGATGGTCTTTTCGCTCATTGCAGCAGAAACACCGGCATGTTTACGACAGTCATCTGCGAGGTCACTCATGGAAAGAAAACATAATGGTGTCGTTCTGTTTGCGTCCTCAATCCAATAAGAAATCAGAAACTTCTCCAACGCTGATGCCGCTTCAATCACTTCCTTATCCAGACCTAGGCAGGACGTTTGTTCTCTGCTAAGCACACGGCCCACTGATTTGAAAAAATCGAAATCTTCGCGTTTCAATGCTTCTCTCAGGACATATCGGAGATTCTCATTTTTGAAGACAGCAATTCCGCGCCGCTTCAAGTCTTCTGCACAACGCAAAAAAACGAGCGCCTTTTTTTGGGCCAGTAAATAATCGAATTCCTCCGGCGAGCGCAGGTATTTCTTCAAAGTAGGCGAAATGCGAAACGTACGATGGCTCAAGTAAAGAATGGCTTCGGCCACTGATTGTTCGACCTCCGAGAATTCATTTTGTTCTGACGCGGAGTACTTGGCCATGGCGTCAGGGTAACGACGCCAGGCTCAAAATTCCACCCGACAAATTCAGTAATTACAGTCGTATAACGGTCACCGATGATTTCGCGATGGGTTATGGATCGTCGTGTTCTTGTTCCCACGCACGGATGCGCCGAACTGCCGCGTGGTGGCTTTTGGTCCGGCACAAGAAATCACGCCCACGGCGGAGGTCACGTTTTTCCACAGTGCGCCAAAAGCTCTCCGCGTGCTCATGATAAAAATTTTCGTTTTTGCACTCCGCCATCTGCTCGCGGTTTAGCATTGGAGGAAGGCGGTCGAGAATGCAAGCAGCGCGAGAATTAGTAGCCAGAACACCGCCCCGCCGAGGAGAATGAATGCGAGACATCAGTCCTGGGCAGTTTTCAAACGCGATGTCATCAAAAATGAGATTCAGGTTCGCTTCATCGCAACCGGCGTGAAGGGCACCAGAGTACCACTTGGACAACGGAAATGGTTTAACGCAGTAGTCGATCCATTTTTTAATTCCTGCCTGGCTTGTGACTGGATTGAACCACAAATTGGCGTAGGTCCAACTGGTGAGAAAATCCTGCAACACGCTGTAAATTGCACGAATGATTTTGTTATCAAACGGTTGATGGCCGCAGACTAGAACGTGGACATGGGGCAAAAAGGCATGAACGATGTCGTTCCACTGGTAGAACTTTGAGTTTGGGTCCGGCCAGTAGGACAGGCTTGGCTCGGCAACGGCCATCCAGCCATCAATGATACCGACCTTGTGCAGGCATCGGATCGCCCAAAACAAGAAATCAAAGAAATGCTCTGCAAAATCAATTTGATGCGCAGAGAACCGTAAAAACTGGCCATCCGATTTACCCTTGTGCGGCAAATAAAGGGCTTGGCGACCATCAGGAGGGCCGGTCCAGACACCAGCGTTATTGGCGTTCATTTCATAATTTAGGACCAGAGAGGTCCAAAAAGGGCGCTTTGCATAGGCGTTCTTGAACATGGCCTGGAGAGGTTCCACACGCTGATCCAGGTTGCACCGGCGACACCAGTTAGGCTGGCAGCACAGTTTGCCGCAGGCAGAACAAAATAGAATACGGAGCGGATTTAAGGAAAAAGGGCCGACAGAAGCCAACAGGCTGGCATTTTCCATCCATCCGTCCTGCTGCTGCATCCAGTCGGATGTGCTGTAGCGGCTACGAAAATACTTGAGGGCTTCGCTCCGCTGAGATTGGTCTTCATAAGATTTACGAGCACGCGCCATATCAAATGTTTTGATCACATGGCGATAATTTGTTCGATTACCGTTGAATCTCACCAACGGCGGAATGAATGGTCGGATGTCATCCTCAAATTCTGGATAATCACCTATAATGTTCGCTGTGAGAATACGGCAGTCTTCCTCGCTGTCCGATGAACCCTTGCAATAAAGGGAGTTGGTGCCGGTTTCTGCTTCTTCATCAACAGGTTTCTGCTGACAGATGCTGGAGGGAGGACTCCCATGTGTATAAATCACGTCGGCGTTGGAGGGGTGGATTACATTCGTCCGGCTGTTTTCCTGCTCATTCATACCTGTGGAGAAGTTGGTGCGCCGCCAGCGACGAGGGCGAGCAGAACAACCCCGGCCCGAGGGCCACGGCGCACTCAAATAGGTTTGTCAATGTTCTGCTCATAAAACGGGTCGCTGATCCGCTGTTGCAAAAGAACCGAAAATAAATACTCACACAGTCGGCCGGTTGCTTTGCGCAGTTCTGAACGAAGCGCGGAGAGAAGAATCAGACCGATGACGTCACCAAACACTATTCGGAAACGACCTTCCGCAACACCAACATCCGCGCTAATCTGCTGAGAAAATCGCAAGATTTGTGGAACTGTTGCCTCAGCGCACAATGAGTAAGCGCTTCGTTTGCCAATGAATCTTGTTTGGATTCGCTAGGTGGATTCGGAACGCAAGCGCCTACTCAGCTATTCACACCTTCTCGTTTTTTCGTTTTATGATTTGGGTTATTCGTTTCCGGATGCTGCGATGCAGATGAAAAAATGCCTTCAATGTGCGGATTACAAACGTGATCGCAGCGCTTGGGATCTCAAAGTCACTGAGTTCCAGCACCATGAATTTATCGGGTTCTCGGAAATACCGGAAGCTGTCCTGAAGATCAAACCGGTACGCAGTTGATACCAACCGGCGCGGTGATTCTCTGAGCTTTTTGAAGAAGTAATCCATGGAATCGAATCACCTTGGGGTCAGCTCACGTTGCTCATATTGCTCCAAGGACGGAACCTCTACCAGCGCGCGGCGGGAATAGGCACTGTGAACAGCTTTGCTTTTATGACCCAAGGCCTGCTGAGCGAATCGCTCGGGATAACCGGCGATGAGAGCCCGCTCCGCCCACGCGTAGCGGTACGAATGCAGTGTGACTCCATTGATTCCTACCAGCGCCCGGCGGCGGGAAAAAGCCTTTGCTCGATCTGATTCTTTCCAGCTTCCGATTTGGGGAAAAAGCAACCCCTTCTTGGGTCGAGCTTGAAGTATCGTTCCAACACTTTCGCCGAATCGAATAAGCGCGCGGCTACCAGTCTTCATACGAGAATAGGCAATCGTTCGATTTTTCCAATCCACGTTTTCAGCCTGAAGTGTGGCCACGTCCGATTGCGAGCCCCCCAAATGCCATAGCAACTCGTAATATGCGCGCCACTCCCCATTTCGTTCGCCGGCAATGATTTTCTGGTGCTCTTCGAACGTAATGGCGCGCTTTTCCTGAAATTTCACCGGACGCCATTGGCGCCGCGGAATGATCGGTGCCAACAACCAATTCATGTCGAGCGCGAAGTTGTGAAGTCGACGCAAAAAGATGTTAGTTGAAACCGTCCCCTCTTTGAGAACATTTAAAAACTGCTCCGCCTTCGTTTCCGTCAGTTTGAGATCACGAATCGCGTCAAACGGCTTTTCCGCCACTCCGCGCTGCCATCGTTCCTTGGTGGCGCCCTGCTTGCCCTCCCCCGCTCTCTCCATCACCCACGCCCACGTACGAGAACTAAATCCGGAGTCCGAACCTTTCAAATAGGCGCGCGCAATGTCCAAATTCAGCATCGGCTGGCGCACGGCCTCGTTCATGGTATGGACAAGCGTGCGGGCCTGGTTTTTGTCTCGGGTTTTAAGACTCTCCTGTTTGCCGGTCTGTACGTCTTGAAAATAGTACGTGCCCCATCCCCGCTTAAACAATCGGTAACGCTGTTTCATTTCATCACTCACGGTTGTGAGCGTAAAACAGCCCGGAAAGTTTGTGTTAGCGAGCAGTGGCGGAGCGGTCGGCGAGCAATGCCGAACGGTGCCAAAGCAGCTAAAACGCTGAAACTTTCACTGAAGGTGGACGAACCATGCTCCCTAAGTCCTTGCAAATCAATTGCGACGAAGTGGAGCCAATGGCCGGGATTGAACCGGCGACCGACGGTTTACGAAACCGTTGCTCTACCACTGAGCTACATTGGCTTCCAAAAAAACAGCGTAAGCCGTTGTTGAATCTGCGTTGGGCGCAAACATCAACCTCCCACAGATAATCCGACTTCACCGCTCTTCGTCAAGACCAACTTCCGGACAATTGCTCACGATTATTCGTTTGCGCGCGAACCGATCACAACTTTTGCGTGAATGATTCCGTCCAACCGCGGAAAATTCTTATCCAAATACGCGTTCCCCTGTTCGAACAACGGGCCCTGCTTACCGCTCCGAATTCCGCTGCCGGCCGTTTCCCCATATTCCGTGTTCAGCGCATCCGCCACTTCCATGCCCTTGATGATTTTTCCGAACGGCACAAACTCCCCGTCGTGCGTCGCCGAGTTGTCTTTCAAATTGATGAACACCTGCGTCGTGCGTCCATTCGGGACGGCAAAGGCAAATGCAACGGTGCCGCGAGTATTCGATACCGCCCGCGGATCGTCCGGAATGGTCCGCTCCCGCCACACATTGGAAATTTTCGGATCGCCATTGATGCCGAACTGTGCCCACTTCCCTTGAATCACTCGATAAAAACGCGAGTCATCGTAGTAACCGGCGCGCACGAGATTGTAAAAACGATCCGCGCCGTGCGGCGACCAGTCGCGGCGCACTTCGATCACCATTTCTCCCTTCGTCGTTTCCATCCGCACATCGAACACCTCCGGCGCGCGGCGATTCAATGCCGCCGCATCAGGACGCTGCAACCGCGATGCATTGGATTCACAGGCAGTTTGGCACAGGCACAAAAATACGACTGCCCACGTGCCGAGAATAATTGGCCAGCGTATTGCAGGAATTCGACATGGCAATTTCCCGATTTTTGTTTCTCGCATAAACATCTGATTCGCGCCGAGTAAAATCTGATCGCAGCCGTCGAGCCATGCTCGAAAGCCACCCGCGACTATCCGATAGGCACCTTCAGCGTTGCCAAAGTCCGCGCCGTCCTATTCCATGAATTGCAGCAATGACCCCCTTGAAAACCATGAAGGCAACTTTTTTCCTGCTCGCGATTGGTTTGCTCTCGACCCCGCGCCTCGGATTCTCGCAACCATTCCAATCAAACTTCAACTCACGTGTCACTCCCGAAATGGCCGCTTTCGGCAGTCGCGGCGTGCGCGTGCACGATCCCTCCACCATCGTGAAATGCGACGGCGAATACTGGCTTTTCTACACTGGCCGCGGCGTGCCTTCGTATCATTCCCGCGACCTGATGACCTGGCTGCCCGGCCCGCAAGTTTTCACCAACGCCCCGGCCTGGACAGAGGAAGCAGTGCCCGCCCATCGTGGCCTCAGTTATTGGGCGCCGGATGTCATGCGCGTCGGGGATCGTTATCTCCTGTATTACTCGATTTCCACCTTCGGCAAAAAGGACTCCGCCATCGGCCTCGCCGCAACTCCAACCCTCAACCCCAGCGACCCGGCATTCGGCTGGAAAGACCAGGGCGAAGTCATCCGCTCCACCAGCACGAACAATTTCAACACCATCGATCCCGCCATCTTCCACGATACGGACGGAAAACTGTGGCTCTCCTTCGGCTCCTACTGGAGCGGCATCAAGCTGATTCAACTCGACCCCAAAACTGGCAAACGCATTGCAGCGGATTCACCGATCCATTCTCTTGCCCATTGGGATTCCATTGAAGCCTCCTACCTCTATCAACACGGCGGGTACTATTATCTCTTTCTGAATTGGGGCGCGTGCTGCCGGGGCACCAACAGCACCTACGAGATTCGTGTGGGACGCAGCAAGGAAGTCACCGGGCCATACCTCGATCAAAGCGGAGCCGACATGCGCAACGGCGGGGGAACGTTGGTCCTCGGCACCCAGCAAAAATTCATCGGCCCCGGTCACGCGGGAATTTATTCCGAGAACGGCACCAACTGGTTCAGTTGCCATTTCTACGATGGCACGCGGGGCGGAGCTTCGACTCTCGCCATCCTCCCGTTGCGCTGGACCACGAACGACTGGCCGGAAATTGTTCGCGCCGCACCAAGCGCGCCCGTCAATCCGTAATCATCGGTTATTGGTGACCGTCTGTAGTATTCGGGTTGTACCAAAGATCGTTTTTCGCGCTCCCTACGGGCGCCAGGGCATACCCATCCATTTCCCGCTTTGTAATGCGAGCCGCGCTTCCGTCCATTCGCCCAACTTGCGCGTCTCTTCCGTGCCGCTGCGAATAAGTCAGATTGCCATTTTCGATTGGGTAGTTTGAAAAATCATTCCAAGCCACACTCGCAGTATTCTTCTCGTCGTTCTCCCATTGCAGAATGTTGCTCGCTTTGAACCTCGTCAATTTATACGTAATATACTGTCCCGTGACGCTGTTTTTCGGCGTGTTCATATTGCCATAGCCAACGACGGCACCATCCCAAACGTAGCTGCTGATCAGTTCATAGCGCATGTACGTGTTGGCGTCGGGAACGTCCTGCGGGCAGAGCAACAACTTTGGATTGGCGATAAATTGATAAAGCTGCCCCGGCCTTGGCGCAGGACTCAGCCCGATGAAATAAGCCAACTGCTTGTTGTAGTCCGACTGATATGCCGCGGCACTGTGCGTGGTCAGCAACCCGGCACCCACAATGTTGTTCCCATTATAATCACCACCCGTCAGCCAGGTGTCAAAATTCATCTGCCATCCGGGCTCGGCGAGAAAATCGTTATTGTCCGTCGCGTACATGTTGCTTCCCAGCATGCATTGCTTGCAATTGTTAATGTCGTTGGCCGCCAGCGCCCGGCTCTTCGCCCGGCTCAATGCCGGCAACAACATCGCCGCCAGAATCGCAATGATTGCGATGACCACGAGCAGTTCAATCAGCGTAAAACCGCGACGCTTTCCGGTGGAGGAACTCAGGGAGGGCTTCATAGGGTGTCTTCGATTGTCACTTCGCTGCTCGTTTACGTGGCACTATAAATGACTCGTCAAACCGCGCCACAACTATTCAGATTTCCAAATAAACCGATTGGCTGGCTGCTGGATAATAAGGTTCTGGTCTCCATCTTTGTTACCAATGTTGTTCCCATCTGCCAAGTTACCCATTCGGGTAAATTGCCCGGCATCGGGTTGAATCCATCGCAACCTTCCGGCCCGGACGTCGCCGTTTTCGGTCACCATTATTCGACACGATAACAGAAACACCGGGGGAGTCATGTCACCTAATGATACGACACGATGCACCTCAATGTAATCCCCAGTATTGTCGATGGAGCTGAGCGTTTGGTCGCACATCCACTGGATGTTCGATGTTCGATGCTGGATGCTTTCGTTTTTGGAAGGCAACATACTGACTTCAAAAGGCTTGCAGATTCCTTCAATCCTCCGCCCCCCTCGGCACCATAATCGTAAAAAGTCTTTCATGTTCATCGGTTCGTTAAATAGTAAATCAGTTGAATGGGTTAACTGAGTCAATTCACGATGGCGAACCGTGGTCAAGATCGGGCCAAAATGGGTTCGTTTTCGGTGTAACCGCAACGACCATTTGTTGTTGTGTGTTCATTATCAATTGTTTGTGAAAATATTAAAATGGGTTCGTTTGGTAATTTTTTATTTTGAGCCTGGGCGCGACCCCGCCAAGGCTTCGACGGGGCGAGGCGCGGAACGGGGAGAGCCAAACAGAAACTGGGCGCAGCGACACAGATTACGAATCTTAAGGCGGATTCAGTCGGATTTAGCCGGGGAGCACTCGGAGTTGGTTTTCCAAAGACGATTTGAGCGCTATATCGCCGGATTTGTTTTCTCTCTTTTTCCACTTCCCTTCATCCCTCCTTTTGCTGATGGGATTATAGCATAGGCGTCAATATGGAACCATTTAAACCGGAACGATGGAATCCCTCGCTAAGCCGCCCCCTCTCTTAACCATTCAACTCACTTAGCTTATGTAACCGACCGGTGTTCGTTCCTTGTTGATCGCTGCCAAAATCCCACTCGCGATTGCCACTCTTTGGCGTATCGTCCCACCATGAAACCTTACGTCCTCTGTCACATGTGCACGAGCCTCGATGGCAAAATCATCGGTCATCGCTGGGGAAAACTTTCTGGATACAAACACGAAAGCACCCTGTTCGAAACCACTGCTGCCAGCATCGGCATTGGCGCCTGGCTCGTCGGCACCACCACGATGGATGAATTCGACAGCCCCAAATTCAAGCTCCCGCGCGCGCCCAAAAACTTCAAACGCCGCGACCACATCGCGAATAAAAAGGCGAAATCGTTTGGCATCGGCACGGACGCCAAAGGCGCACTCCGCTTCCGCCACAACGAAGTCGGCGGCGACCACGTTGTGCTGCTGGTCACTGAACGCGTCAGCAATGATTACCTCGCGCACCTCCAATCCGCCGGCGTTTCGTATTTATTCTGCGGCACGCAAAAAATCGATTTGAAAGTTGCCCTCCACAAGCTCGCCCACGCGTTCAAACTTCGAAAACTGATGCTTCAAGGCGGCGGTAAATTCAACGGCGCCATGCTCCACGCCGGCCTGGTCGATGAAATCAGCCACCTCACCGTCCCTGTCGCCGACGGCGGCGTCGGCATCGCCAGCATGTTTGATGTCCCCGGCAAACCACCTGCGAAAGCCGCCGCCAAACTCCGCCTGCTCTCGCACAAGTTGATGCCCGGTGGTGTGATTTGGGCTCGCTACCGCGTCCTCACCTGACACACGCGCATGATTTTCCGCAGTGCGGAGCGCGGAATTCATTCCGGGTCCGGGGAGCCACACTGCATTCCGCATTCTTCCTTCAGCCTTCAGATTGACCTCGCATCCTATCCTTCGCCCGTTCCGTATATTTCGCTTCTCACTCCGGAAAAAATCGATTCACCTCCGCCGTCGTCAATGTGTGTTCCAAATAACCAAACGTCCCACTCTGCAACGCTTCCCGCGCGGCATCCGCGAGTCCGGTCATCGCCGCGCGCCAGAATGAAGCCGCGAAACTGATTCGCTTCACGCCGGCTTCGGCGAGTTCGGCCACGCTAAACGATTTGCCCTTCGCGCCCACGGCAAAATTCACCGGCTTCGACACGGACGCACACACCGCGCGCACCGCCGCCAAATCCGGCAATCCCGGCGCGAACAAAACATCCGCCCCAGCCTTTTCATACGCCACCAACCGCTTGATCGTGTCATCCAAATCAGGATTACCGCGCACGAAATTCTCCGCCCGCGCCACCAGCATGAACGGAAACGACAACGCCCGCGCCGCTTCCACCGCCGCTGCCACGCGCTCCGTCGCGTGGCCGATATCGTAAATCGCCCGTTCGCGATCGGGCCGCGCATCCTCAATCGACCCGCCGACCAAACCAATCTCCGCCGCCATCCGGATGATCCCCGCCGCGTTCGCCGGACTGTCGCCAAAGCCGTATTCCAAATCCGCCGCCACCGGCAAATCCGTCGCCTCCACAATCGCGCGCGCGTTCGCCAGCGATTCCTCGCGCGTCATCCGGCCATCACGCCGGCCGAGCACGCCCGCGGCCGCCGCGCTCGAAGTGGTCAACGCCTGAAATCCCAGCCCCGCCAGCATCCGAGCCGAACCCGCGTCCCACGGGTTGGGAATCAAAAACGTTCCCGGCGCGCGATGCAGTTCCTGAAACCGCAATGCTTTGTCTTTTTGTGATGTGTTCATAATACGTATGATTTGTTACCCGTGGCTCAGTTCCTAAAAAAATTTCTTAAACTCCCGGCGGGTGGGCGAGCAGCCTGTCCCGCCATAGCCGTGCGCGAAGGCAAATGCTCGCGGAGCCGAGGCCATTTCACGAACCCGGTTGTAACACAAAATCGGCGCCTCGAGAAAAAATTTCAGGCGGAAGCTCTCGCCTCCGCCTGTACTGTTTGCCACCTCCGTGGCGTCCTTGAGCTGTCCGGTTTGCAACCGAACAGAAATTAAATTATCGCCCTCACCGGAAATCGATTGCGCAACGCAGCAACAATCAAGGCGTCCATTCTCCGTGAAAACATTTCCACCGGCGAAAAACCACGCTGCCGCGCGAGCAACAGCGCCACGATTATCAACGCTCCCGCGATCAAAAAATTCGGCCACGCGTTCAGCGCCCATTGTCCCGACCACGTCCACTGCCAGCGATTCGAAAACGGAAGCAGATAAGGAATCGGCCATTGATCGCCATCCGGTCCCCTCGCTCCGACCAGATCGCCGACGAGATGCAAATGAAAGCTGATAAACACCAGCGCCGCGGTCACCCATTTCCGTTCCGCAAAAATCGCGGCAAGAATCGTCACGACCATCGCGAACCCGATGTTATGCCCGAGCACGTGATGATATTCGCTCCACCAATTCAGCGGATGCGCCGAATTTTGCGTCAGCTTTTCCGCGACGATCCCCAACCCATCCAGGTCCGGTACAACACTCGCCCAAGTCACCATCGCGCGCTCACGTTTGGTGAGTGACGGCACTGAGTTCGCCACCGCCCAGCCCATGAAAAAATGCGTAATCGGACTCATCGTTACACCGATTAACACCGCTGCACCGAATTTGACTCCGCAAAAATAAATTCCGGCAATTCCATCGACCATCGGTGAATAACTTAAGCTTGAAATTTTTTTGATTTGGAGCGACAAACGTAACTGCGCGACGAAAGAGTTTGGGTCCAAATTCCGGCTTGGATCTTAGGGCCGGGGCGTCAGGACGTACCGCTAGTCGGTCGCTCAATATGAGCACTGATCCCGCACCGCGGGAGCGCCGATCCAGTTAAACCTTTTGCCGCGCGTTTTCTTTTTGGATCGACGCTCCCCTCATAATTCACAACTAACTTTCCTTCCGCGTCTTGTAGGTCAGCAACGGCCGGAAGGTCGCGATGACCGAAACGAGTCCGGCGTCCACGAGGTCCCGGATCACCGCCTCAATGTTTTTGTAGGCCGCCGGCGCTTCTTCGTAGAGCAACTCGCGCTCTTCGCAGATCACGCGCCCGCCCAGCGGCGTCTGGACCAGTTCCATCACGCCGAATCGTTCGCGCATCCGCAATCGCGATTCGCTCCGCGACCATTTGCGGCCCGCGCCGTGTGCGAGCGACCACGCGTGCCGCGCGCCGTCGCCGATTGGTTTCACGAGATAACTCAGCGTACCTCGCGAACCCGGGATCACCACCGGCTCGCCGCCGTTTTCCACCGCGCCCTTGCGATGCACACACACGGTTCCCTCACCCGTTTCGCGCGCGGCGATGCGGTTGTGGCAACCATCCCACACGCATTCCGCCTCCGCTCCCAACGTGGAGACAAACCGCTTCGCAATCACTGCGCGATTCGCCCGCGCCCAGCGCACCGCGAAATCGTGCCCGCGCAAATACTCTTGCGCCGCCGTCGAATCCGCCGAAACACCCTCACCGTGATGCTCCGCCACATAATCCCGCAACACACGTTCACCCAGCCCGCGCGAACCACTGTGCACCAGCGCCACCAGTTGCTCCCGGCCAATGCCCACGCGCTTGAACTCCGCCGCGTCCACGATTTCCTCCACCGCCTGCAATTCAGCGAAATGATTCCCGCCACCCACCGTGCCCAGCGCGCGGTCGAACTCCGTCGATTCGAATTCCTGCGCGACGAGACACGCGCTCACGTCCTCGTCCCAGGCATGTTCCAGGTTGAAGCGCAACGCCGCCCAGCGATCGAGCTTTACATCGCGGCGCAGCAAATCCGTCTTGAACAACGCCATGCCGCAGCCGATGTCTCCGCCGATCACGTGCGGATAAATCATCTCCTCGGTCACGAATGCCGCGCCCACCGGCGTGCCGCGGCCCGGATGCAAATCGGGAAAACCGACCGCCAACCGCACGCCCGCGAGCTTCGCCGTTGCGTAGAGCTGGCGCACCGCCTCGCCTTCGATCCACGACTTCGCCGACGCAAGCACGCGCACTTCCGGCGAGGCCTTGTCGAAATGCGCCGTTGGGATTACGTCGGTTTTCATAATTAATTCAGTTTTGGTTTGTATTGGATAAATGGATTCAGGGATTTTTGGATTGATGGATGGGCAAGGCATGTCGCGGTGTTTTATTCACCCATCCAAAAATCCATTCATCCAACAATCCGGGTTTAAAGATGCGCGAGCGCCCACGCAGCCATCGCTTTCAAGAGAGATGCGCGTCGGGAAACCGGCCGCGGCTCGCGCAATTTTTTGGGCGGCTCCGTGCAGGCCAGCCGCTCGCGCCGATACACGTCCAGTTTCGCGGCGGAAAAAATCAAATGAGTGTCACAAGAATAATTGTCGTCATGGGGTCGTTTGGGATCTGAGTGCATCGAAGTCTCCTTGCTAATCAGCACAGCGTGTCGCACAACCATCGCCGCGTGAAATTTATGATTTGCGATTGACGATTGACGAAACGCACGCGCGGAAGCACGGCACGCGTCAATCGTAAATCGTAAATCGTAAATGGAAGCGCGGAACAGAACGGGCGGAAATCAGACCATCCAAAAAATTAAAAGGGTCCCGGCGTCAGCTAGTGGCCGTCCGCCGGGACCGTCATTTCAACAAAGAACAAACACCTCTTGCCAGCTCGCGCTGCCAACCCACGGTTTCACGGTGGTTCTTTCGGTGTTTGGAGGCACACCTCTTCTCAAGCCTTTAATTTGTAAAATTTGTTTTCTCGTTCGCGCGGCGATGAATCGTTCACGGGCACACCACAACGGTGACCGGCCCATGCTCGTCTTCGCAAAATTCAGTTTGTCGCCGACTGACATCACCGGGATGTCGCTCTACGTTTGTTCACAGTCACTATGCCTTTGGTTGATTCCTTCTAACTTCATTTCAGGGAAAACAAAAAACCCTGCTTACTTTCGTAAGCAGGGTTGGGAGAAAATTCTAGTGTTCTACCTGCTTACTTCGGGTCCATCCACATTACCTTCCTTATGTCCAATAACGGATTGGCGGGATAGACCGCGACCAAACGCACGACCACGATTGTAGCGTACGTAGCATGCCGCTTTCGCGACGCGCATCGTCAGCCAGCTCGTGGCAGTTATGTTGGTGCAGGTGTTCATTGAATGCGTATGACGAATACTACAGATGGCCGGTTACAGTCTACTAATACTTTCGCGGGTTGAAGTATTTTGAATTCGAATATCCGTATGGATTGATGGGAAAGAATCTACCTGACACGCAATCGTCGCACGGACTCCGCCAGATTCGCGCGGGCTGTCGCTTCGTATTTGGAGAAGAACCCGGTCGCAAAAATTCTTGGACGCGAAAGAAACTTTTCCAAAATTTCCGCCCGCTTCATCGCAAAAACATTTTCCGGCACCCACTCATATTCACGGCGAATCTGCTCTTCGTATTTCCAAAACCGCTCGGGAGCCTGCCCGAAGATACTCAGATCAATATCGACCATGAGCGCTGCATCGCGATGGAGCGAACCGTCATGGTGTTTGGTCGCAAGCACTAATTGAGCTATCGCGGCTTGAATTGTTTTTCCGACACCAGTTTCGCTCACGAATTGCCTGGCAAGTTCCGCGCTCTGTTCTTCGTTGTCAGCGGCCCGGGGATTGTAGATGGCGTCGTGAAACCAGATGGCAATCTCGAGCACCTGCGGTTCATACGCAACCTCCCGCGCTGCATCGAATTCACTGAGGCAATCCGCAATGTGCCGGCAATTGTGATAATGCCGATGCGGTTCGGAATGAAGCGTTACCAGCCGCTCATACCAGCTCGCGGCTTTATTTTCCGCTCCGCGGCATAACTTGCTCCATCGCTCTTTTGCCAATCCGTTCACCGGTGCAACTCCAGGAGTTTTTGGTAAACGGGGTCGCTCAAATATTTGCGGACAATTCTCTTCCAGCCCACCGGGCCAATCAACCCGCGCACCATGCTTGAGCTCACTTCGGCTATCCCTCGCGGTGGCATCAAAAATATCGTGCATATTTTTGCGTCCAAATCTCCGTTGATATTGCGCATCGACCGTTCGTATTCGTAATCGCTCTCGGTTCGGATCCCGCGCAAGATATGCGACGCACCGATGGATTGCGCGTAGTGAATCAGATACCGATTGGAAAATGAGGTGACTTTGACATTACGAAATTTTCTCGTCGAATCACGAAGCATTTCGAGCCTCGCCTCGACGGTGAAAGTGTACTTTTTGTCGGGATTTACGCCCACGACGACGATCAGCTCATCGAAAAGCCGGACCCCCTCCTCTATCATCCACAAATGGCCAATGGTCGGCGGATCGAAACTGCCGGCATACACACCTAGTCGCTTTCTGCTTCGCATTGGCCGATGATAAACGCGCAGCCCGAAATGTCAGCTTTGCATTTCAGAGCCTCCTCACGTCGGCTCCTACGAAGATCAAACCGGCGTGAACGTAATCGGCAATTTCGTCAAGCCGCGCAAGGCAAGATTCGTCCGCCACGTCAGCGGACCCGGTTCGAGCGCCCAGTTTTGCAGCTTCAGCAATTCCTCAAACGCCATCTGCGCCTCGATGCGCGCCAGCGGCGCGCCGAAACAAAAATGCGCGCCCCAGCCGAACGCCAGGTGCTTGTTGTCCGTCCGCGCAATGTCCAATTTGTCGGGATTCGGGAAACGTTCGGGATCGCGATTGCCCGCGCCGAGCACGGCGAACACCGCCTGCTTTTGCTTGATCACTTTGCCGCCGATTTCCGTGTCCTGCGGGGCGAGGCGCCCGGTGTATTGCGTCGGGCTTTCGAACCGCAGCAATTCCTCCACCGCGGACGGCACCAACGCCGGGTTCGCGCGCAGTTTTTCCAATTGATCCGGATTGCGCAACAGCGCGAGCACGCCGTTGCCCAGCAAATTCGTGGTCGTCTCCTGGCCGCCCACCATCGTGATGATGCAATTCGCGATCACTTCCTCTTCCGTCAAACGATCGCCGTTGATCTCCGCGTTCTTCAACGAATTGACCAAACCCTCCGGCCGCAACCGGTCCGAATGCATCATCCGGCGGAAATAATCGCTCATCCCCTCCGTGCATTTCAGGATGCGCTGCACGTGATCCGGATTGTGCTGGAAATTTCCGAGCACTTCCGCGAAATCCTGCGACCACAATTTCAACTGCGGATGATCCTCCACCGGCACGCCGAGCATTTCCGCCGTGACGATGCACGGCAACGGCTCCGCCAAATCCGCGATTAAATTCATGCGCCCTTTTGACGCGACCGGCTTCAGCAGGTTCTGAACAATCTCGCGAATATGCGATCGCAATCCATCCACGCGCGCCGGCGTGAATGCCGCCGACGCCAGGCTGCGGATGCGCGTGTGCGCCGTGGGATCGAGAAAGAGCATTTGCTTCACCATCACCTTCGCCACGGGATTGAGCGCCGAGAGGCCCATCAGCGTGAGTTGCGCGGGTGTCGGCGTTCGTTCGGCGGAAAAATCCCGCAGCACGCGAATCACATCCTCGTAACGCGTCACCACCCATACGCGCAACAGCGGGTCCCAATGCACCGGCGATTCCGTGCGCAGCCGGTGATAGAGCGGGTAAGGATGCGCCAGGACCTCCGGGTCCAGCATCGCCGCCAGGCTCAGCGGCGGTTCATGCTTTCGCGGACGCGCGGATTCGGGAGCGGCAGAGGCTGGCATAGGTTAGGTCTGCGCCTTTTCCGCCACACCCAACGTGCGTTGAACTTCCTCTTCACTCATCGCTTCCAGTTTCGCGCACAGCAGCCGTTCAATCTCCGCCGAAAGTTCCGCCACACTCGGCGCTTCAAAAACTGTTCGCAACGAAAGCTCCACGCCCAGCGCATCCCGCACGCGCGAAATCAATTGAATGCCCAGCAGCGAATGGCCGCCGAGCGCAAAAAAATTCGCTTCCACATCCACGCGCTCGACGCCCAGCAGCGGCGCGAGAATTCCCGCCACCACCTGCTCCACTTCCGTTTGCGGCGCGTGAAAAACATCCTCGCCCAGCGTGTTCGCCGCATCCGGCGCCGGCAACGCATTGCGATCCACCTTGCCGTTCGGCGTCAGCGGTATCGTGTCGATCGACACATACATCGCCGGCACCATGTAAGCCGGCAGTTTCGCGCTGAGAAAATCCCGCAACTCGCTCACGGTCGCGATGTGCCCGGCCTTCGACACGAGATACGCCACCAACCGGCTGTCGCCGCACGTGACTTCGCGCGCCACGATCACGCTCTGCGAAACCGCTGGATGCTCATTGAGCGCCGCGGCGATTTCATTCGGCTCAATGCGAAAACCGCGAATCTTGATTTGCTCATCAAACCGTCCGAGGAAGGCAAGCTGGCCGTCCGGCAACACTTGCGCGCAATCGCCGGTCTTGAAAAACCGCGTGCCGTCCCTAGCAAACGGATTCGGCAAAAATCGCTCCTCCGTCAGTTCCGGACGATTGCGATACCCCCGCGCCACGCCCAGACCGCCAATGTAAATTTCACCCGGCGTCCCCGCCGGCACTTCGTTCATCGCCTCATCCAAAATGTAAACCTGCGTGTTGTCAATGGGCCGGCCGATCGACGGCAACCGCTGTTCCCCGCGTTGCGGCGACACCAATCCCGAGGTCGCCACCACGGCGCATTCCGTAGGCCCATAATTATTCATCAGCAGGAACGGCAAATCCGCCGCGGGATAAGTGTGCAGCGTATCGCCGCCCGTGAGCATCATGCGCAGCGCGGCGCCAGCCGGCCAGGGCAACGCCAGCAACCGCTCGGTCATCGGCGTGGGCACGAAACTGATCGTGATGCCGCGCTCGATAAGCCACGCCTGGAACGCCGCCGGGTCCTTGAGCTTCTCGCCATCCGGCACGTGCAAACTCGCGCCCGCCGTCAGGTAAGGCCAGATTTCCCACACCGCCGCATCAAAACCCACGCGCGCCACACAGCTCGCGCGATCCTCCGAAATCACCTTGAACGCATTTTGATGCCACGTCACCAGGTTCAACAAACTCTCATGCGCAATCTCCACGCCCTTCGGCGTTCCCGTGGAACCCGAAGTGTAAATCACATACGCCAAAGTTTTCGGAGTGATGGCGGCCGCTGAATTCTGCTTTTCGGAATCGGGGCGAATCGTTTCGCGCTCCGTCAACCGTCCCAATTCATCCAGCGTAATCACGCGCCGATTTCCACCGCCCATTTTTTCCTTCAACGATGCTTCCGTGACCACGACCGAAACGCCCGCGTCGCCGAACATGAATTGCAAACGCGATTCCGGCTCGCTCGGGTCCAGCGGCAGATAAGCGCCGCCCGCCTTGAAGATTCCCAGCGCGCCGACCAGCATCGCCGGCGAGCGCGGCACGCACAAGCCCACCAACATTTCCGGCCCCACGCCGCACGCGCGCAACTGCGCCGCCAGCTCCTCCGCGAGCTGGTTGAGTTCGCCATACGACAATTTGCCGTGAGCCGACGTCACCGCGATCGTTTCCGGGGCTCGCTCCGTCTGCCGTTCAAACAAGTGAAGCACATTCTGAGTGTTACTCTGGGGATTCATAATTTTCCTCCGGATGCCGCCGACATCTGTTGCAACAACGATTCCACTTCCGTGTCGGAAAGTTCGTCGAGCCGATCGAGCAGCTCCTGCGCATGCTGGGCGGAAATATTTTTTGCCGGTGACAGCGGCAACAATTCGGCTACCGCCGGCGCGTTCTTTTTGCGATCCAAAATAATCGCCAGCTCCGCAATCGTCGGCGCCTCGAAAATATTCCGCAACGAAAGCTCGGCCTGAAATTCGCTCCGCACGCGCGCCATCAATTGCATCGCCAGCAGCGAATGCCCGCCGGCATCGAAGAAGTTGTCATCGATGCCAATCACCGATTGCCCCAGCAGCTCACGCCAGATTTTTGCGAGGCCTTCCTCCGTCGGCGTGCGCGGCGGGGTGAAACCATGCTTCGCTTCCGGCCGCTCGGCCACCGGCGGCGGCAGCGCTTTGCGATTGATCTTGCCGTTCGGCGTGAGCGGGAATTTGTCCAGCACCACGAATGCCGAGGGCATCATGTAATCCGGCAATTTCGCCTTGAGAAACTGCTGCAACATCCCCGCGTCCGGCGACGGATGCGCTGAACGTTGCAAATACGCCACGAGCCGCTTTTGCCCGCGTTCATCCTCGCGCAACAGCACCACCGCCTCGCACACATTCGGAAAACGCCGCAGCACCGATTCAATTTCCCCCAAATCGATGCGATGCCCCCGCAACTTGATTTGAAAATCATTCCGCCCGAGGCACTCGATCGCCCCGCCCGGCCGATAACGCGCGAGATCCCCCGTCTTGTAAAGGCGCGTTCCGCCGAACGGGTCTTCCACAAATTTTTCCTGCGTCAACTCCGGCCGGTTCAAATAACCGCGCGCCACACCATCGCCGCCGATGTGCAATTCCCCCGGCACACCAATCGGCACCGGCTGCAAGTGCGCATCGAGCAAATAAATCTGCGTGTTCGCAATCGGCCGCCCGATGGAAATCGCTCCCGGGCCCGGCATCACTTTGCACGCCGCGGACCAAATCGTCGTCTCGGTTGGCCCGTACAAATTCCAAACCTCCCCGGCCCGCTCCAACAATTTATCCGCCAATTCGCGCGACAACGCTTCGCCGCCGCACAAGACTTTGATGCGCCGATCGCCAAACCAATCCGCCTCCACCAGGAACTGCCAGAACGACGGCGTCGCCTGCATCACCGTGGCGCCGCTGTGGCGAATCAACGCCTTCATGCGCGCCGCGTCAAAAATTTCCTCCGCGCTCGCCAATACCACGCGCGCGCCCGTCGTCAGCGGCAGAAAAATTTCCAGCCCCGCGATGTCGAACGAAATGCTCGTCACCGCCAGCAACGTATCCGCGCTGGTCATCCCCGGTTCGCGCTGCATCGAGTGCAGGAAATTCACGACCGCGCGATGCGGAATTTGCACGCCCTTCGGCCAACCCGTCGAGCCCGACGTGTAAATCACATACGCCAGGTTCTCCGGCGTCGTTTTCACCGGCATCTCGTCATCGCGCTCTTCACAAATCAGTCGCCAATCCGTATCGAGACAAATCGCGCGCACCGTGGCCGGCAATTCCCCCAACCGCTCCTTCTCCGTCGCCCGCGTCAACAACAGCGGCGCCTTGCTGTCGTCCAGCATGAATCGCAGACGCTCCGCGGGAAAGGCCGGATCGAGCGGCAGGTAGGCCGCGCCGGCTTTCAGCACGCCCAGCAGCGCAATCACCATCTCCAGCGAGCGTTCCATGCTGATCGCCACCAAAGTATCCGGCCGCGCGCCGAGGAATTTCAAGTGATGCGCCAATTGATTGGCGCGCCAATCCAATTCCTCGTACGTCAACGATTCGCCGCCGAAAACCACCGCCACCGCTTTCGGCCGCGCCGCCACCTGCTCCGCAAACAAATCATGCACGCACTTGCCGCGCGGATATTCCGCCGCCGTCTTATTCCAATCGACCAGCATTTGCTGCCGCTCTTCCGTCGTCAGCAACGGAAGGTCGGCCAGGAATTGATCCGGATTCGACGCGATGCACTCCAGCACTTTTTCGTAATGCCCCAGCATCCGCCGCACCGTCGCCGCCTCGAACAAATCGCTGTTGTATTCCGCGCAGCAACGAAACGCCCCCCCACTCTTCACAATCGTGAACGTCAGGTCAAACTTCGCCGTGCCCGGGTCCAGCGGAAATTGCGCAATGGCCACGCCGGGCAATTTCAAATTGTCCGACAGCTCATCCTGCAATGCGAACATCACCTGGACCAGCGGCGAATAACTCGCGCTGCGTTCCGGCTGCAATTCCTCCACCAATTTCTCAAACGGCAAATCCTGGTGCGACAGCGCTTCCAGCACCGTCGCCTGCGTGCGATGCAGCAATTCGTAAAACGTCGGGTTGCCGTCCACCTTCGTTCGCAGCGCCAGCATGTTCACGAACAAGCCGATCACCTTTTCCAGGCTCGCGCGCGCGCGCCCCGCCACCGGCGAGCCGAGCACGATGTCTTCCTGCCCGGTGTAGCGATGCAGCAACGCCTGAAACGCCGCGAGCAAAATCATGTAGGGCGTGAAGTTCCCAGCCTGGCTCAAGGCATTGATCTCTTCACTCAACCTCGGCGAAAATTCCAGCCACTCGCACGCGCCGCGGAACGTCTGCGACACCGGCCGCGGAAAATCCGTCGGCAATTCCAAAATCGGCGGAGCGCCGTCCAGTTGCTTGCGCCAATACTCCATGTCCTTCTTCAACGACTCTCCACGCAACCAATCCTTCTGCCACACCGCAAAATCGCCATATTGAATCGCCGGCTCCGGCAACGCCGGCGGGCGATTCGCAACCACTGCCTCATACGCCGTCGCCACCTCGCTGCAAAACACGCGCCACGACCAATCATCCGACGCGATGTGATGCATCAGCACGAGAAAAACCCAATCCTGCTCATCCAGCCGCACGAGCACCGTGCGCACCATCAGGTCGCGCGACAAATCGAACGGGACTTTCGATTCCACTTCGAGCAACCGCCGCGCCTCCGCCTCGCGCTGGGCGACCGGCAAATGCCGCAAATCAATCGCCTGCATCGGCACCGACGACGGCGCGTCGACGGTCTGCGCCGGATCCTGTCCGACGAACCGCGTGCGCAGCGCCTCATGCCGCGCCACAACTAAATCCATCGCCTGCTGCAAGGCCGCCGGATTCAGCGACCCGCGCAACCGCGACGCGATCGGCATGTTATATAATGGGCTGCCCGGCTCCAACTGGTTGAAGAACCAAAGCCGTTGTTGTTCGAGCGAAAGCGGAGCCGGCCCATTGCCTTGCCGCCGCGGAATGGCGTTTTCCCCCGCGCCGCCGCTCGAGTTTCCTTTGCGCAACCATTTCGCCAGCAGCGCCTGTTTCGCCGTGGAGAGCCCGGCGGGTTGAGCAGTCGCCGGATTGCTGAAGTCGTTCGCGGAAGTTCGCATACCCGTTGTTGGAGTGTCACGCACGCTATTTATGAAGGCGAAAAGCCTTTTAATTTCTGTGCGCTATGGTGTGCGTTGGGCGTTGGTGTTTCTATGGGTTGTGAAACCCAGAAACGCCCATAAAAAGCTGTAGGAAACCCGACCGCGGCAAGGGCGAGCGTGAAACCACCCAATAGTAACCAGTTCAGTTCGCAACCACTTCCCGCCTCACCGCCGGCGACTGCATAAAATCCGCCGTCAATCGCACCGATTTTTTCAGCTTAACATCCCGCGACGAGGCCCCCACCTGGATTTCATACTCACCCGCATTGGCCTTCCATTGATGCCCCGGCACATCGAAATACGCCAGGTCGCGCGGCTTGATAGTGAATTGCACGGTTTTGGTTTCGCCCGGCGCCAATTCAATTTTCGCAAAGCCCTTCAACTCGCGCACGGGCCGGTCAATCATCGGCTTCACGTCGTGCACATATAATTGCGCCATTTCCTCGCCCGCGCGCTTGCCCGTGTTGGTCACATCCACGCGCACCGTCACGTTGCCATCCGGTTCCAGTGTGCCGGAAGACAACTCGAGGTTGCTGTATTTGAAAGTCGTATAGGATAACCCGTAACCAAACGGAAACAGCGGCTCGATCTTCGCCTTGTCGAAATGCCGATAACCCACATAAATATCCTCCGCATATTTCTCCACGTGATTCGTCCCCGGATAATTTCCAAAATCCGGGTAATCCGACCGCTTCGCCGCCAGCGTGTCCGGCAGCTTGCCGGAAGGATTCACGTTGCCGACCAAAATATCCGCGAGCGCCGCGCCGCCTTCCTGGCCCGGGAACCACGCCTCGACCACCGCCGGCACGGACTTCAGCCAATCGGTCATCGTCACCGGCGTGCCGTTGTTCAGCACCACGATTGTCCGGTGATTCGCCGCCGCCACCGCACCAATCAACGCCGCCTGGTCGTTCGGCAAATCCATCGACGGCCGATCGTTTCCCTCGCCCTCCAATCCCATCGTCGAGGCGCACACAATCGCCACGTCCGCAGCCTTTGCCGCTGCAATCGCGTCCGCGAAGTTCGATACGCCGCCGAGCCTCCACGCCAGCTTCGCGAGATAGCCGCCGCCTTCCTGGAAAAATTCCACACGCAATGCGTAGGTTTTGCCCGCGAGCAATTTCAACTCATTCGTCCCGGTGCTTTGCCCGCGGCGATCCCATTGGTCGATGATTTTTTTGTCGTCCACAAAAACGCGATAGCCATCGTTGCCCGTGAAGACCAGCACGTAAGGCCCCGAATTCGTGACCGCAAGATTCGCGGTCCAACGCACGCTGAAGTTTTCGCGCGGAATCCCCGGCGCCGGCGCGCCCCGGTCCTCGAGATCGATTTGCTTGTCCGTCCGCACGAGCGCGGGCTCGCCGCTCAGCGTCGCATTGCGAAAATATTCCGCGCGAAAGCCATGCGTATTGGGATTATTCGTCAACGTCACCGCTGACGTCGGAATCACCTCCCCGTCCGTGCTGCCCACCACGTAGTTGATTTTGATATTGCCCGCCGTCCGATCCTTCAAGCCATCGATCAACTCTGTCGTGTGTGCCGGCGTCACGCGCGGACTGCCGAGCGCGTCGACCTGCAGCTTGCTCCCCGCCTTGCCGATAACCGCGATCGATTTGATCTTCTCCCGCTCCAACGGCAACACGTCGTGGTCATTTTTCAAAAGCACAATGCCCTTCGTCGCCACTTCAAACGCCAGTTCGCGATTCGCTCCGGAATTGACCTGGCCGTGGTCCGGTTTCATTGGCCCGTCGAGCAATCCCACGCGGATAACCGTGCGCAAAATGCGCCGCACCGAATCATCCACCGCCGCCGGCGTCACGCTGTTGTCCGCCAGCGCCGTTTGCAATTGCGCCACCGACATATTTTTCGCCGTCGGCATTTCCAAATCATTCCCCGCCTGCACCACGTCCGTCTGATGCACCCCGCCCCAATCGGACATCACCGTCCCATCAAATCCCCAGTCGTTTTTCAAAATGTCCGTGAGCAAGTGATAATTGGCGCTCGAATGATAACCGTTCACCAGATTGTACGAACTCATCACGCACCAAACCTTCCCTTCCGTCACGGCCCCCTCGAATGCCGGTAAATAAATCTCGCGCAACGCCCGCTCGCTTACCACCACGTCCACGCCGTTGCGATCGTCTTCCTGATTGTTGCACGCGTAATGCTTGATGCACGCCGACACACCGGACGCCTGCATCCCCTCGATGTAACTCACCGCCAACCGGGCCGCGAGATACGGATCTTCGCTCATGTATTCGCCGTTGCGGCCGCCCTGCGGCGAACGATGAATATTGACCGCCGGCCCGAGCAAGACTTGGGCGCCCGTGCCCTTGTTGCGCGCCTCGACGCCAATCGCCTCACCCACGCGCGCGATTAAATTCGTGTCCCACGTGGACGCCATGGTGACGCCCGCCGGAAACGCCGTTGCCGGCCCTTGCGTGCCTGACGAACCGCCGCGCACACCCTGCCCCGCATCTACCATGCCCATCGCCGGCACCCCGAGACGCTCAATCGGCTGCGTGGTGAAACCCGTGCCGCCAAGTAGCTTTAATTTTTCCTCCTCCGTGAGCCGCCCAAACAAATCCTCCACCCGTTTCTCCAGCGGAGCCTTGGGATCGTGGTAAACCTCCTGGACAACTTGATTGGTTTGCTCGGCCTGGCCGGTCTGATTCGTTTGAATGGTCAGATTGGTCTGGCCGATTGGGCTGGTTTGATTGGTTTGCCCTTGTGCGTAAGTAACCGGCAACGACAACGCGGACGCGACCAAAAGGAATAGTTTTTTCATAGTGACGAAAAACACGAGGGAGAAGTCACGGGGCAATGCAACCCAACCAACGCTCCGTTTTTGTTATCAAACCCGGCTCGACGGGTCAAAGAAAAGTTGTGAGGCCAGTTAAATGAGTAACTGGTTAAATAGGTTAAATGAGTTAAATAAGGCGCGAACCGGCACGCCCGACCCATTTAACTTATTTAACCGATTTAACTCATTTAACTTTTCTTTCGGCTCCTTCGCACCACCTCCACCGCCGCCTGGCACCGACTCCGCACCTCGGCCCAATTCCCATTCGCCAAATCTTCCTTCTTCGCAATCCACGTCCCCCCCACCGCCGCCACCGTTTCAATTTTCAAATACAATTCCAGATTCGCCGGGTTCACTCCGCCGGTCGGCATGAAACGCAAACCCGTGTGTTTGTAAGGACCCGACAACGCCTCCAGCATTCCCACGCCGCCATTGGATTCGGCCGGGAAAAATTTCAGCAGCTTGCACCCCAGCGAAAGCCCCGCCTCGATGTCGCTCGGCGTCGCAATGCCCGGAATGAAAGGCAATCCCACCGATTGCGCATACTTCACCGTCTGCGGATTCAGCCCCGGCGCCACGGCAAACGCCGCACCGCTCTTCTTTGCCGCCTCCACATTCGCCTCCGTCAGCACCGTGCCCGCGCCAACGATCAACTGCGGCCGCTCCTTCGCCATCTTCGCAATCACCGCCGCCGCCGCCGCCGTGCGAAACGTAATTTCCACCACCGGCAATCCGCCTTCAATCAGCGCATCCGCCAGCGGAATGGCCGCCTCCACGCTCTCGATGGCAATCACGGGAACGATTCCAATTTTCGCAATTCGGCTAAAAATCTCTTCTGACATAAAGCGCGGGAGTGTCGTCGGATTTAGCCCCTTGCGCGAGGAAATTTTGACCGCCGGCCGGGAAGACGGAGGTCGGAGGACAGAAGCCAGAGGACGGAGGTCTGACTTCTGGCATCTGTCCTCCGACCTCTTCTTTTCAAAATTCTTTGTCCATTTCCCGAATCCATGGACATCATTAGTTGAATGTCGGAATTGACTGATCACGAGTTGCTGGCCGAGTTCGCGCGAACCGAGTCCGAAGACGCCTTCGGAGCGCTCGTCACGCGCTACGTGAATCTCGTCTATTCCGCCGCCCTGCGCTCCACCGGCAACGCCCATCACGCCGAGGAAATCACGCAAGCCGTCTTTGTCATCCTCTCCCGCAAAGCCACCACGCTGCCCGCGCGTGTCGTTTTGTCCGGATGGCTCTACCAGACCACGCGCTTCACGAGCGCCAACTTCGTGAAATCTGAAATCCGGCGGCAGCGGCGTGAGCAAGAGGCTTACATGCAATCCACCCTCAACGATCCCGGCGCCGAAACCTGGCAACAAATCTCGCCGTTGCTGGAGGACGCCATGGGCAACCTCGGCGAAACCGATCGCAACGCCGTCGTGCTTCGCTTCTTCGAAAACAAAACCGCCGCCGAAGCCGCTGCGATCTTGAACTTGACCGAAGCCGCGACGCACAAGCGCACCAACCGCGCGCTCGACAAGCTGCGGAAAATTTTCTCGAAACACGGAGTCAACTCCACCACTTCCATCATCGCCGGTTCGATTTCCGCGCATTCGATTCATGTTGCGCCGGCGGCAGTGAGCCATTCGGTCATGGCGGTCGCCGCAGCCAAAGGCGCCGCCGCTTCCGCTTCGACTCTCACCCTCATTCAAGGAGCATTGAAACTTATGGCCTGGACCAAAACAAAAACCACGATCGCGGTTTGCGTCGGCGTGCTGCTCGCGGGCGGCACCGCGGTCCTGTTGCTCAAGGGATTTTCGCGCCAACCCGATATGGCGATTCTGCAAGGCACCTGGTCCGGGCAGGAAATTGGCGCTGGCCCGGGGCTGGCGACCGTCGTCATCAATGGGTCGACGCTTGAGTTTCGCGGGGTCACCGCTCCTGAATGGTATAAAGCCACGTTTTCTCTTCGCGGGGATACAACTCCCAAACAGGCCTTGATCACCATCGCCGATTCCCCCGATCCCCAGTACATCGGCAAAACGGCCCAGGTGATCTATCAATTGAAGGGCGGCACTTTCACCGTGGCGGGAAATGAACCCGGCGATCCTTCCCTGCCCGCGAGTCTCGACGCGCCGACCGCCCGCAGATTTGTATTGAAAAAACAATCCACCTCGACCCTTCCCATTCTTCCGGCGAGCACTTTGGCAAATGTCCCAAACCAAATCATTTCGCCTCCGCTCAAATCTAAAAATGGAGAATCCATTCCCGGCTGGGGCGACGTCATCAATCCCGACGGCGATTGCACGCTCACACTCGCGGACGGAAAGCTGACCGTCCAACTTCCCGGTTCCGACCACGCCCTGGTGCCGGAAGCCCATCGGACCAACGCCCCGCTGGTCCTGCAGGAAGTCACCGGCCCTTTCGATGTGCAGGTCAAAGTCACCCAACATTTCGCCGGCGGCGCCAAAACACTCATCGCCGGACGCAATCCCTATCAGGACGCCGGATTGCTGGTGTGGATGGACGACCAAAACAATCTGAAACTCGCTCCTGCGCAAATCGAGAGAGGCGGCAGAACTGGGCGCTACTTTAATCTCGAATTCCGGCATGATGGCCAAAGGGGGGAATTGCCGCTGCCCAAGGAAACCATCGGCCTTCTGCACGCTGCGACTTATTATTTGCGCCTGCAAATTCATAACGACCAAACCACCGCCTCCGTCAGCGGCGACGGCGAGAAATGGTTCAGCACCTCGTTGCCCGGCGGCGGGCTTCCGCAAAAAGTGCAAGCCGGCCTCATCGCCGAAAACAACACCACCTCGCCCCTGACCATCGTCTTCGCAGACTTCTCGTTGAAATCGCAGTAAACTAATCAATCTCCTCATTTGCAGAAACCAAGCGCTTTTGGAGCTTGGAATTTCTCTGGAGCTTGGTGCTTGGAATTTGGAGCTTTTCACCATTTTACATCGCGCCGCTTCATCGTATACTTTCCCTCTGTGCAATCCGAAAAGCGAACGCGTGTGGTCTGTGGCATGAGCGGTGGAGTCGATTCCTCCGCCACCGCCGCGCTTTTGCTCGAGCAAGGCTTCGACGTCGTCGGCATCACGCTCAAACTCTGGCCGCAGGACTGCGTCTCGCGCGCCGAGGACAAATGCTGCGGCCCGCAAGCCGTCAGCGACGCCCGTTCCGTCTGCAACAAACTCGGCGTCCCTTATTATCTCATTGATGAAGCCGCGGAATTTCAATCCAAGGTCATCCAATATTTCGCCGACGAATACAAAGCCGGCCGCACGCCCAACCCGTGCGTCATGTGCAACCAGAATTTGAAGTTTGGGCGGCTCATTGATCGCGCGGATCAGTTGGGAGCGCAGTTTATTGCAACGGGACATTTCGCGAGGGTGGAGAAGGTTTCCAAGGATTTGGGAACATCCAACATCCAAGATCAGAGACTCCTCACGTCGTCTCCTACAAACGAAGGCGTCCGCTACCTGCTCAAACGCGGCCGCGACCTGAAAAAAGATCAGAGCTATTTCCTGTTCTCCCTGCGCCAGGATCAATTGGCCCGCGCCATGTTTCCGCTGGGCGAAAAAACCAAGAGCGACACCCGCGAAGTCGCGCGGCATTGCAATCTCAAGACGGCCGACAAGGCAGAGAGCATGGAGATTTGTTTCGTGCCGGATAACAATTACGGCAAATTCCTCCAGCAAGCGCATCTCGCCGAAAAACATCGCGGCGAAATCGTTGACCTCCACGGACACGTGCTGGGACATCACGACGGCATTGAATTTTACACCATCGGCCAGCGCAAAGGCCTCGGCATCACCACGCCCAAGCCCGTTTACGTCGTCGAACTCGACGCCGAAAACAATCGCGTGGTCGTCGGCGATGAAACCGCGCTCGACCGCGACGAATTCATTGTCGACCGCTGCAACTGGATTCCCTTCGACGAGCCGCCGGAGCAGATCGAAGTGACGGCGAAGATCCGCTACAACCACCCCGGCACCGCCGCCACGGTGCTGCCCATCGACCGGAATCGAGCCAAAGTAAAATTGCACATCCCGCAACGCGCGATCACCCCAGGCCAGGCCGCTGTGTTTTACCAGGACGATCTGGTCGTCGGCGGCGGCTGGATTTGCCGCTGACCCTAGTGGCACGGGCGTCCGCGCCCGTGCGTTTCAAAGCATCTGAGCGGCATCTAGGACGGCCGCCGGCTTTCCGACCCAATACCGTTCGTTATTCCCTCTCTGTTTCTCGTTTCACCAATCAAAATACCTTTTTCCGAATTACTAAAAAAAAGTTCGTACGTTTCGTCCAATGGAATTTTGAGTTCGCGAAAGGTCGCTTCCAGAATCTGCACCAACCGCTTACATTCTTTATACTCGCCGGGAAGCTGAACATAGACTCGTGCCTTAATGTGGCCCTCGCACGGGTGATGGACCTGCATTTCGCCGATGATGGTATACGCGTGCGTGGTGGCCAATTTGAATCCAATGCTTGATGGACTCTTGAATTGAAATCGTACCCTCAAATCGAGCGCGTCGAAAGTTCCTTTGCTGTGCGCAAATTTATCGGTGTTCATTTTAGAGAATCGCGTAAGTCACCGGAGATGACCGGCGCCGTCCTTTCATTTCTTTCCGCCCTTCTCATCCAAAAGCTCAAATGCCTTGGTGACTCCGCCGTATTTATCCTCGCGCGGATACTTGTCGCGATACCCTTTGGCATCCGCCAGAATCTTCAGGCCGAACCAATCCTCTTGAGCCTTGGGAAGCTCCCTGTAACTTTCGGCAAAACCAAAAATATCTCCATCCAAAGTGGTCTCCAACAAGTTGATCGCGTCGTTCGTTTTCCCTTCGCGCAACTCTTTAAGCACATGCAGCTTGATCCCCATATCCGCATTACACGTCAGCGCGCTCGAAGCGTTCGCGTACTCGTTAAATAGCCTGAGCCCGTTGGTGTCGTGGTTGGTCTCAAGATATGATTCGACAGCATACAACCGATCCAGCGCAAGGTTGCTTCCGCCCGTGATCGCGCGTTTCGTGGAATTATTCGTCTGTGCCGCGCTCCACGACGCCGCCGCAAAACCAATCGCTAGAACAAATCCGATCGCAACCAACATAGGTTTAGTTTTCATATCTGGATTTTTTCGACGGTACGATTAGCTTATTGAATATATTTCGCCGGCTTCGCATTGAACTCTTTGGATTTTCCCTTCGCGACGCTCAAAGTGCGCCACGAATTTCCCGCATGATGCTTCGCCAGGTAAACAATTTGTCCGACGTGATAGGAGTAATGCGTCAACTGGCGATTGATGCTTTGCAGCACGGTGAAGGGCTCGCCGCGAATGGTGATGGTCCGCTCCAGGTCGGCATCGCTCAGCGGTTCGAGCGCCGAGAACAACGCGGCCCAGCCTGATTCCCATTGCTTCATCAGCGACGGCTGCGTGTCGCTGGCGGTGATCTCAAATTCGACGTCGCGGTCACGCCCCGGCTTTTCTCCATCGCTGGTCAGAAAATCCGTCCAGCGCGACAATAGATTGCCGCCGACATGCTTCACGATGATGGCGATGCTGTTGTCGCCTTCAGACGGCGCGGCGAAAAATTGCTCTTCTGTGATTTGCGCCAAGGCGTCATCGGCCAGTTTTTTTGCACGGCGGAATTCGCGCACGGCGAGTTGCATATAAGTTTCTTTGAGCATATCAATCCTCCCAGCGCACATCTCTGACGCTCGATTCAACTAAGCGCACAGCATCCGCAAGGCTGTTATGAAATCCGCCACCTGCCTTAGGCGCTGTCGAACCGGGCCAGAAGTATCGCACCTCGTAAAATTCCCCATAAGCATCCTCTACCGGAGCTTGGTCATCTTCAACGCCAGGCCGAAAATCTGTCTGCACGATCTCGACGCCGCAACGAGTCGGGCCGTCGTAAAGAAACGAACCTTTTTTGACAACTCCTTGCATATACGTCGAGCTTAGGCTCGGGTTCCACAAGGCGTCAAGCGTAGCGCGAGCGGAGAGCGGGAGAGGGCTCTGAACATTACCCACATCTCAACTCCATTATTGAATCCCAAAAGGATTCCGCAGCAAAGTCCAGGGTTGGCGAGTCTGCGAGCTGACCTGGGTCAAAAGCCCACGAACCCCGGCGGGGTGGCGGCGCGAAAGGCTGTTCGACACAACCCTTTCAGGGTTGAATACGGTTTTACGATCCACCTCCCAGGGTAGCCTCGCAGACTCGGCAACCCTGGGCTGATTGACTGAATCCCTTTGGGATTCTTGAAAAGATTGAACCTGATGTGGGTAATGCTCAGCGAGGGCTACCGCAGTCCGGGACGCTGGCGCGCTGTGCAGTGGCCTCCGGAATACGCGAAGCGTCTTGGAGTGCGCCGGCCCTCTGGCGCTTTTTTCGATCGTTCACCAACATCACTTTTGTCGATACTCTCAATGTTGAATCGATTTGCCGCGCATGGGTTTTGCCGTAAAGATGACGCCATGGCGGTGCTTGATAATCTTTTCGCGATCGGTTGGGTTCGCAAAACCATTTGGCGGCTTTGGTATCCGTTCCTGACGCGGCGGCTTCGCGGCGAATCAGTTTTTTTCCTGAATTACGCTTTCGAAGAGGAGCCGGCCATGGGCATTCCGCTCTCGCCGCAAAATGAGCCGGATCGCGCGTGCGTTCAACTGTATCATCACGTGGCGGCGCAGGTGCCGTTGCGCGGGAAGGAGATTTTGGAGGTGAGCTGCGGTCATGGCGGCGGCGCGGCTTATGTGGCGAGTACTTTTGAACCGCGATGCTATACCGCGCTGGATCTGAATCCGGCGGCGATTCGTTTCTGCCAGGAACATCATCGGAGGGAGGGGTTGGGCTTTCAACAAGGTGATGCGGAACGTTTGCCGTTTGCGGGCGGCACTTTTGACGCGGTGATCAATGTGGAGGCGTCGCATTGTTATCCGGACTTCCCGCGATTTCTGGCGGAGGTGGCGCGGGTGTTGAAGCCGGGGGGACATTTTCTTTACGCGGATTTCCGGTTCGCCGACGGTTTTGCCCAATGGGAACAGGCGTTGGCGACGTGTCCAATGAAAATTGAAAAGATGCGCACGATCAATGCGGAGGTGTTGCGGGGGATGGATCGGAATTCCGCGCGTTCGCTGGCATTGATCGATCGGCATTTGCCGAAATTTTTGCACGGCCTGGGTCGTGATTTTGCCGGCGTGCAAGGTTCGCGGATTTACAATGCGCTCGTGAGTGGGGAATTGACGTATCGGTCGTATTGTTTGGTGAAGGCGGTTTAGAAGGAGGTGACGATTGCGGCGGTTTCGTTTGTGTTCGTGAGGAGAAGGGAAAACACAACCAATAAACTCGCTGCGCTCGCCCGGCTGCGCCGGAAATGGTGGGTATTTTTGGAATCGCAACCCAGGGCGTCGCTCGCGGACTCGCTTTGCCCTGGGCTATCATCTTTCGCCCCTACGGGGCTTTCTGCCAAGAATCGACCGGTCTTTGCGGAAGCTATAGTGCTTGCCAAAAGTAATTTCCGAAAGGGTGGCGATTCCCTGCAGGGAATCGAGGCAATCCGCAGGTTTGCCCCACCCTTTCGGAAATTACTTTGGCAAACAGTCTATTACGCGGCGGACGGAGTTTCGCCTTCAAGAAAGGCAGAAGGAAAATGTTGGGGTAAGCTCCAAGCACACCAACCTCCAAGCTCCAGAGAAATTCCAAGCGCCAAACATCGAACGCCCATCATTGAAGGTTGGCGGCGCCAGACGAGGGCGCGCTCGAATCGCCAGCACTCCCGGAACGCACGGGCGAGGACGCCCGTGCCACTATGCGCGGAGAATTTACTCGTTGCGCAAACTCATGCGGCTGTTAAAGTCGCGGTCGCTTTTTCTCCACCGGCGGCGGGTGGATTTTTTGTTTTAATCTAACGTAACCATCGTGAAAATTTTTAGCGGCACGGCCAATCCCAGCTTAGCCCAGGCTATTTGCCATTCCATCGGCATGGAAGTCGGCCAATGCACGGTCAAACCTTTCCCCGACGGTGAGACGTTCGTGAAGATCGAGGAGAATGTGCGCGGTGAAGATATTTTCATCGTCCAGCCGACGTCGCCGCCGACGAATCATAATTTGATGGAGTTGTTCATCATGATCGATGCGGTGCGGCGCGCGAGCGCGACGCGCATCACGGCGGTGTTGCCCTTTTACGGTTACGCCCGGCAGGATCGCAAGGATCAGCCGCGGGTGCCGATCACGGCCAAACTGGTGGCGAATCTGCTGGTGGCGGCGGGCGCGAATCGCATCCTGACGATGGATTTGCATGCGCAGCAGATCCAGGGGTTTTTCGATATCCCGGTGGATCATTTGTATGCGGCGCCGGTGATGTATGAGTATTTGAGGAAAAAGAAGCTGACGAACCTGGTGGTGGTGAGCCCGGATGTGGGTGGGTTGAAGATGGCGCATGCGTATTCGCAAACGCTGGATGCGAGCCTGGCGATTGTGGCGAAACGGCGAAAAAGCGCCACAGAGGTGGAATCCATGGCGGTTATCGGCGATATTGAGGGGAAAAACGTGCTGTTGGTGGATGATTTGACGGAAACAGCGGGAACGTTAACGCAAGCGGCGACGCTTTTGAAGAAGCAGGGGGCGAAGCAGGTTTTGGCGTGCGTTTCGCATGCGATTTTGAATGACATCGGAATCGAAAGATTGCGGAAATCTGATATTGACGAACTGATAACAACTGATACTGTCCTTCGCCCTGCAATTGACGGTGTGAATATAACCACATTGTCGGTGGCGGGACTTTTGGGCGAAGCTATCAAGCGAATCCATAACAATTCGTCGGTAAATTCGTTGTTCGAATTTAAAGGCGGACGCACCAGTTAACTGGGCGCGGAGCCGGAACAATTTAAGAAAATGAAATCTGTACCATTGAACGCGTTTCCCCGGACGCTCGGACGTCGCGCAGGGGCCAAGAAACTTCGCTCGGAAGGCCGTATTCCGGCCGTGATTTACGGCGGCAAAGCCAAGCCGCAAAGTGTGGAAATCAACTCCCGCGAAATCGGGGATTTGATCATGCACTCGGTCTCGGAAAACCTGCTCGTCGACCTCGCCATCAAGGACGACGCGAACCCCAAGCGCCTCGCGCTGGTGCAGGAAGTGCAGCATCATCCGTTGAGCGGCCATGTGTTGCATGTGGATTTTCATGAAGTTTCCCCCACGGAAAAAGTCACCATCATGGTGCCCGTGGAAACGAGCGGCGAAGCGGCCGGCGTGAAGAACAGCGGGGGCGTGCTGGAACACGTGTTGTTCAAGCTGAAGGTCCGCGCGTTGCCGAAGGATTTGCCCGAGCAGGTGGTCATCGATGTCACCGCGCTCGAACTGAACAAGACCATTCACATCGGCGAAATCAAAGCGCCCGCGGGTGTCGAAATCCTGGGCGACAAGAATATCCCGGTTGTCTCCGTGGCCGTGCCGCGCGCTGAAGAAGAGCCCGCAGCGGTCGAAGGCGCTGCTGCCGCCGGCGACGTCGAGATGATCAAGGAAAAGAAAGAAGGCGAAGAAGGAGCTGCCGAGGGTGCCGCTCCTGCGAAGGGCGCCGCCAAACCGGCCGCCGGCGACAAAGCCGCCGCTCCGGCCGGCGACAAGAAAGCCGCCGCGCCTGCCGCCGAGAAGAAGAAGTAAATTACGACGTATTGCGTGGTGCGGGTTGCGTGAAAAACCGCGACACGCAAAACGCAATACGCAACACGGTTTTGATCGCCCCACGTGGAAAATATATTCCTCATTGTGGGTCTGGGAAATCCCGGCGCGGAATACGCGAAGACGCGTCACAACGCCGGATTTCTGCTGGTGCAGAAATTGGCCGAACGCTGGAAAGCGAATTGGACGCTCGAGAAGAAGTTCAATGCGCGCGTGGCCCGGGCGGAGCGCAGCGAGGGCCGCGTGCTGTTGTGCGAGCCGCAGACGTTCATGAATTCGAGCGGCGAGAGCGTGGGGCCGTTGGCGCAATTTTTTCGGGTGCCGATCAGCCGGTTGCTGGTGGCGGTGGACGATGCGGATATTCCTTTCGGGGAAATCCGGCTGCGGCCCGGTGGCAGCAGCGGCGGGCATCATGGGCTGGAGTCCCTTGAGCAGCACCTCGGCACGCGCGAGTTTGCGCGGTTGCGCATCGGGATTGGCCGGAAAGACGGCGCGCGCGAGATCACGGATTATGTTTTGGGCCGGTTCAGCGCGGCGGAAACCGAGCTGGCCGAAAAAGTTTTGACCCGGGCGGCCGACCAGACGGAAGTGTGGTTGAAGGCCGGGATACAAAAGGCGATGAGCCAGCTAAACGGAAAAGTTGACGAGCTAAAGAGTTAGTGAGTTTAAGAGTTAAAAGAATTTTTAGTCAGGAATAACATGAAACGATACGAAGGTTTGTTCATATTGGAAACTGCGGGCAAGGAAGAGGGCATCAAGGATGCCATCGATAAGATTTCCGCGGAAATCACCACTGCCGGCGGCAAAGTCGAGACGGTCCAGAAGATGGACAAGAAGAATTTCTCGCGCATCGCGGACAAGAAGCACAGTTCCGGTTTCTACGTGAACGTGATTTTCGAGAGCGAGCCGGCGGCCATCACCCAGCTCAAGCAGCGCTTCGCTTTGAACGAGGAAGTGTTCCGCGTGATGTTCACCAACGCGCCCGCGCCGGTCGCCGCGAAGTAACCGCTTCCAACACTCGTCAGGCCATGGCCAACTTCAATAAAGTCATCCTCATCGGGAATCTCACGCGCGATCCCGAGTTGCGTTATACGCCCAAGGGCATGGCGATCGCGAAGGTTGGCCTTGCCATCAACCGCAATTGGACTTCCGAAGGCGGCGAGAAGAAAGAGGAAGTGACGTTCGTGGACGTGGATATTTTCGGTCGCACGGCGGAAAACGTGGCGCAATACATGAAAAAAGGCCGCCCGATGATGGTCGAAGGCCGCCTGCGCCTGGACCAGTGGGATGACAAACAAACCGGCCAGAAACGCAGCCGCCTGGGCGTCGTAGCCGAAACCGTGCAATTTCTCGGCAGCCCCAGTGGCGGTGGTGGTGGCGAAGGTGGCGAATCCGCCCCGCGTCGTTCCGCGCCGGCGGCCAGTGCCCCTGCCCCGTCCGCCGCCGCAGAGCCGGATATGCCGCCGTCAGACGACGATGTTCCGTTTTGATTTAACGAATTTAACTGATTTAACTTATTTAACAGTCCAGCAGTCACATGAAAACCGAAGTCATTCTCACCCACAATATCATCGGACTCGGCGGCGAATCCGACCAGGTCAAGGTCGCAGCCGGCTACGCCCGCAATTATTTGTTTCCGCAACGCCTCGCGATTCCGTTGACGCACGCGAACAAGCGCCGCATTGAAGCGCTCAAGCAGCGCCGCGCCGAGCGCGAAGCGCATGAGTTCAACACCATGAGTGAACTCGCCAAGGGCGTCACGAAGCTCATCTGCGTCATCAAGGTCAAGACCGGCGAAGATGGCAAGATGTTCGGCACGGTGACGGCGGGCATGATCGCGGACGAACTCAAGCATCAGTTCGACATCACGCTCGACAAGCGCAAGATTCATCTCGCGCATCCGATCCGCACGATCGGCGAGCAGGAAGTGGAATTGCGTTTGCATCATGATGTGAACGCGATGCTCAAGCTGCGCATCGAGAGCACCACTCCGTTGCCGACGGCGTCTGAAGCGCCCGCCGCGGAAGGCCGCGTGACCGAGAAGCGCGGCAGAGGCCGCCATGCCGAGGCTGAAGCCGCTCCGACCGAAGAAAAGGCGGAAGCGACCGAAAAGAAGGCGAAGGCTGCCAAGGCTGAGAAAGCGGAAAAGGCGCCCAAAGCTGAAAAGCCGGCCAAGAAGGCCAAGGCTGAGTAATTTAACAAATCTCCGAATCAAGGCAGGCCGAAAGGCCTGCCTTTTTTATTTTCCGGAACCCCGCTTGGGTTTTGGCAACAGTGGCTGAAGTTCAGGCGAATCAATGTGATGGACGGTTGGCCCCCACCATAAACCATACCCTTGCTGCACGGCGACGAACGCCTGAGTGAGAACCGGTCTGGAATGAAGCCTGGCCACTACCAGTTTGTTGCGGATATATCTCTGTATGCTGCCGGAAATTTTTGAGAGTGCCTTCCAATCACAATCTCGCGCCGGATGCATCGAACGTTCTCTGGCTCCAGCCTCATTCCAATGTCCGTAATGCGTAGGATAAATTGTGCCGTCACGATTGCCATCCAAATAGAGTTGGATCAGGCCCGCACCCTCAACAGCATAACGAAAAGAGTGGCCCGGTACCTTTAGTTCAACCCGGCGCATGACCGGACGCTCCATGATCGAAGGCGACCAAAGATTCAAATGAACAGACCGGGAGGTTTCCAAATTAAAAACCGCTTCCAGTTCTTCTAAAGAAGTGAATCGACGCGCCTCTCGATCAGGTTCGGAAGCCGACTCATAAACCACGACGTCCGTCTCTGAATAAAGAAATTGAAATAAACGCCGCAGGTCCTCGCCCAAAGCATAAAAATCCAGATTCGCCACGGCGCACAGCTATACCTCAGAAACCTCCACATCGGAAAGCGCTCTTTTGCTTAAGCTGATGCCTTGCGCGCACATTTCCAGGTGGTTGCCAAAATAGTTTCCGGATAGAAACCGAAGCTTCGCCCCCTGAACCCTGAAGCACCACCTCTCCCCGACCCTCTCCCCCACTTCGTGGCGGAGAGGGAGACGGATGGCTGTGGATGGTCCGAGCGCTTCACACGGATGTCGGGGTTCTCGACTGAGCAGTTCTTTTCGGAAATCTATTTTGGCAATCGCTATATTTTCCTGCGTTTCCTGTTTTCAAAGTTTAGGAAATAACTTTGCGCGGATGAAACACACGGGCGAGGACGCCCGTGCCACTATTGTTCACCCGCGGGACGGTTTTTTTAATTTGAAAATTCCAGAGATCACGGCAGTCTGGGAACCATGATTCCCCCAAACAGACCTCGTCGAATCGGAGTGTTGTTGGCGGGGATTGCCCTGGTTGGTGTGTTTGCAGCCGGCCTTTTGCTTCATTATGTGAAGTCGGGCGGAATGACTGCGCGGCAAACGCCGTCGAAATTCGAAAGTTTCGTGGCGCGAACCTTCGTTGACCTGGGCATTCCAAAGCACGCGAGGGGATTGAAGAACCCGTTTGACAAGGATTCGGATCCGGCGGAGGGACGCGCATTGTATCAGAAGAATTGCGAGGTCTGCCACGGTTTCGATGGCAAAGGGCAGACGGCCACGGGCACCGGTCTCTTCCCGCCTCCATTAAGCCTGGCTCACGATGGGCTGGAAAAAAGACCGCGCACCGATGGCGAGCTTTTCTATTTCATTCAAAATGGCATTCGCAATACCGCCATGCCGGCGTGGAAGCTGCCGGATGATCAAATCTGGCGGCTGGTTGCTTACATTCGACATTTGCCTCAAACCGCGCCGATGGAAGGCGCCGCGGAGGGGCCATCCACCCCGGCGGCTCACTACGCGGGCTCGGCCAGTTGCCGGGAATGTCACAGCGCGATTTATGAATCGTGGCGAAAAACGCTCATGGCAAACGTGGTTCGCGATCCACGCGAGCATCCCGAGGCGATCATCGCTGACTTTTCAAAAACCAATTCGCTGGTCACTTTTTCGACGAACGACATCGCGTTCGTTTATGGAAGCAAATGGAAACAGCGATATTTTAAACGAATTGGGGACGATTATTTTCCGCTGCCCGCGCAGTGGGACGTGACTCACAAGGTGTGGCGTCCGTATTTTGCCAAGGACGACTGGTGGTCGCCCTTGTATCCCCCGGACAATTTTCACCGGCCGACCAGTGCCACTTGTGATGGGTGTCATTCGGTGGACTTTAATATTGAGAGAAAAACAGTTGCGGAGTGGAACATCGGCTGCGAAAAGTGCCACGGCCCAGGCAGCGAACACGTGGCGCATCCGACGAGCGCAAACATCCTCAACCCGGCGCGCCTGGATTATATTCAGGCGAGTGACGTGTGTCTTCAGTGCCATTCACAGGGACGTCCGTTGACCAATCCCATTGCCGGAAAATATTATGATTGGCCGGTCGGGTACCAAATCGGTTTGAAGCTGAGTGATTTTTGGAAGTTGGAGCCGCACAAGCTCGGCGAGACGACGTTCACGCATTTTGCCGATGGGACGGCGCATAAAAACCGGATGCAAGGCAATGACTTTGTAACCAGTTTGATGTACACGCACGGCGTCTCGTGCTTCACGTGCCACGATTCACACGGCACCGCGAATGATGCCCTGCTCCGAAAGCCTGCGAATGTTTTGTGCCTGGACTGCCATGGGCCGAATTCCCCCAACGGGCCGCACGCGAAGACGATTGAGGAACACACGCATCACAAGGCCGGCAGCGCGGGAAGCGAATGCATTGCGTGCCACATGCCGCCCATCGCCCAAACGATCGCCGACGTCAACGTCCGCAGTCACACTTTTCGCTTCATCAGCCCGGCACGCGCGGCATCACTCAATATGCCGAACGCCTGCAATGTGTGCCATAAAGATAAATCCGTGGAATGGTCGACCAGCGCTTTGAACGAGTGGTCCGGAACTTCACCCTGGCGCATCCAGCAATAGTTCGTCCGCCAACGCTCCTACCAATCCTTCAAATGGCGGCGGTCGCCCTGTTTGTTCTGGTTGGCGGGCAGCAACTTTTCTTCGCCTTTTTGTGAGTCCAATAATTTTTTGGCTTCGTCGGGCGTCATCTCACCGGGGGTGGGCTGATCTTTGGGTGGTTGTTTGTCGTCGTTCTTCTCGGATTTTTGATCCTGTTGCTGGTCCTGCTTTTGCTGGTCTTTCTTCTCTTGATCCTGCTTCTTCTGCTCGTCCTTTTTCTCCTGATCTTTTTTCTTCTGCTGATCCTGATTGGACTGGGATTGATCCTGCTGTGACTGGTTTTGCTGCTGCTGATTCTTTTGTTGCTGCTGTTGCTGCTGCTGTTTTTGTTGTTTCAACAATTGATCCAGCTTCTTCAGTTTGTCGTCGTTGGGATACAGCTTGAGGCCCTTGTCCACCTGCTCGCGCGCGGAGGCGCTGTTGTTGGTCAAATAGGCCTGCGCGCCGGTATGAAAAAAATCATCGGCGCTTTGCGCGCAAACCTTCAGCGTGGCCAGGGCAACGCTAACGCTGAGCAGGTTGATTAGGAGTCGCAATTTCATCGATGTTCTGCAGTCGTTTCACGTAATCCTCAAATTGTTTCGCCGCCAGGTTATGCTGGACGACCTGCTGCATGATTTCCAGCGCGTGATGATACTGGCGTTGCTTCACCGAATTGTCGGCAGCCTGTTTCGCCTGGCGGGCCATCTCTTTTAATTGCTGGAGCATCGCCACGCCATTTTTTGCGAAGTCGAGGTTATGCGCGGCGTCGGGATCCCTGGCGTCGAGCGTGACGGCATTTTGAAAACTTTTGATCGCCTGCTCCCAGCGCTCCTGCACGGCGTCCAGGTCCATTTTCTCCGGATTCAAGTCGGCTTCGCCCTGGTGAAAGAGCACGTTGCCGATGTTAAAATACGCCTTCTGCTGCAATTTCACATCCTGAGACGCCGACGCCGCCACGTAATCCTTCAAGGCATCGTCGTAATTCGTCGCGCGATAGGCGGCGTCGCCGGCATTGAAAATGAATCGCAAATCGCCTTTCTTGTCCAACGACGCCAGGCGCTCGTATTCCTTTTGCGCGGCGACGAATTTTCCCGCTTTGTAATCGCTCAGCGCCGATGCGGGTGAAGCGGATGCAGCCCGCGACAAAAATACCAGCGCCACCACGAGGGCGGCTGTTGTCGTCGCCGCGCCCGGTCCGGCAACAGCCGGCGGGCGTTTCGCTCCGTGATGCCGCTTTTCTTTTCGTTCCGGAAAAAACATTTCCACGATCAACAGGATGATGCCAGCCAGCAGCGGCCAATGATAGCGTTCATACGGCCGCTTGACGAAGGTTTCCTGGGTTCCGGATTTCGGCAATGGCGCGAGGCTTCTTTGATAGAGCGCTTCCATGGTGTTCGCGCCGCTGAGCGAGTAATACGCGCCGCCGCCTTCTTTGGCGATTTGCTCGAGCAAAGGCTGATTCAGGTGCGATTTCACGACGTTGTTTTGATCGTCCCGAATGTATTCCACGTTTCCGTTCTGGTCGCGGTATTGCAGCAACTCGCCGGCGGCCGTGCCGATGCCGACGGTGAAAATCTTCAACCCATCCTTCGCCGCTGCCCGGGCCGCTTCGACCGCGCCTTCGTCATTGTCCTCGCCGTCGGTGAAGAGCACGAGGACCTTGAAATTATCGCCCTCTTTGAAGGCCCGCGACGCGGCATCGATCGCTTCGGAGAGCGAGGTGCCGCCTTCAGAAATGGTGTTCACATTGAGCGCTTCGACGCTCTCCTGAAACGCGCCCTCGTCCGTCGTTAACGGACATTCGAGGAACGCCGTGCCGGCAAAGGCGACCACGCCCATGCGATCCGATTTGGCTTCCTGCATCAAACTCAGCGCGGCCAGTTGCGCGCGCGCCAATCGATTCGGCGCGATATCGGCCGCGAGCATGCTCTTTGAAGTGTCGATGGCGGCGATGATATCCAATCCTTTCTGCGGCACTTCCTCCTGGTAATAGCCCCACTGCAACCGCGCGAGGGTCACGACAAAAAGGGCGACGGCTGCAAGAATCAGGGCCGCGCGAATTTTCTGTCGCGTGGATGAAACGCCCGCAATCAATCCCGGCAATAACCGCGACTGGATGAATTGCGCCATCAACTTTTGCCGCACGCGCCACGACCACCAGAAAAATACCAGCAACAGTGGAACGATCAGCAGCAACCAGAACATTTGGGGAGAAGCCCAGGTCATAAGATTGGCGATTGGCGATTGGCGATTGACGATTGAATGCGTAGCGTTGGGACATGAATCCCATCAAACTCAAACAACGCACCAAAACTTTTGCATTGCGGATCATCAAACTCTCGCGGTCCGTTCCGAAGAGCGATGATGCGGGACGAATCATTTCCAAGCAAATCATCCGCAGCGGCACCTCGGTGGCCGCGAATTACCGCGCAACCTGCCGTGCGCGAAGCAAAGCGGAATTTATTGCCAAGATAGGAACCGTGGAAGAAGAAGCGGACGAATCCGCCTTGTGGCTCGAGTTGCTTGCCGAGGCGGGAATCATTCCCGAGCGCAAATTGTCCGCGCTTTTGCAGGAAGCAATTGACCTGACCGCCATCATGGCCGCGTCGCGGAAAACCGCGTCGGGCGGGTAATTCCACAATCGGCAGTCGGCAATCTGCAATCGACAATCTCATGGGAGCCTCCTCATGATGGTGTGTTTGAGGAGTTGTTCCAACAGCAACACGGTCATTCCTCCCAAAACAAACCAGGCGAACAGTTCCTTGTATTCGGTGTATTTTTTCGTTTCAATTTCGGATTTTTCCAGTTTGTCGATCTCCGCGTAAATTTCCTGGAAGCGGTCGGCGTTGTCCGCGCGATAATATTTTCCGCCCGTCATGTCGGCGATTTTCGTCAGCGTATCTTCATCGATGTCCACCGGCACCGGCACGGTGGTGCGGCGGCCAAACATATCGACCGTGGGCATGGGCGCGTTGCCTCGCATGCCCACGCCGATGGTGTAAATTTTCACGCCGAGTGACTTCGCGGCCTCGGCCACGACCAAGGGCGAGAGCTTGCCGGAATTGTTCTCTCCGTCCGTCATGAGGATCACGATTTTGCTTTTCGCTTTCTGGTCGCGCAACCGATTGATGGCCGTGCCCAAGCCCGAGCCAATCGCCGTGCGGTTGGCATCGATCAAATCGTTGTTGGGGTCGTATGGATCAATCGTGAACCGATCCAGGTTCTGCAAAACGAAGTCGTGATCGAGCGTCAGGGGCGTGACGATGTAGGCGTCCGTGGCAAAGGCAATCAGGCCAATGCGATCTCCGGGGCGATGCTCGATGAATTTTTTCACGACGCTCTTGGCCATCTCAACGCGGCTCACGCGATGGCCGCCGACTTCGAAATCGAGCGACGCCATGCTGCCGGAAAGATCCACGGCCACGGCGATATCGATGCCGCTGGATTTGATCTGCGTCTGGTTGTTGGTGAATTGCGGCTGCGCCAGGGCGACAATGAGACTCGCCAGCGCCAGCCAGCGCAACGCGCCGAGGAAACCGCCGGAGCGCGAACGGGAGACGTTGAGGACCGCGCGCACGAGTTGGACGGAGGAATACAAAAACGCCGGCGGACTGCCGCGTTTGCCTTTCAGCCACGCCAGGGCCGGCAGGAGCAACAGGAATGCTAAAACCCATTTGTGCGCGAAGGTCATGCGGGGGCGGGTTGCGGGTTGCGGGTTGCATCAACGGGCGCCGGAGGCGGCTCGGTTTCTTCAACCAATCTCACCGCGGAGTCGTGCAATTCGCGCAATTCAATTTCGCGCGGTTCGTATTGGGCGAACTTCACGAGGTCGCAGCGCTTGAGAAATTCACCCAGGCTCTCTTTCTGGTCGGGCAGCAGGCGGTTCGTCGCCTGCAATTCATACAGAAATTCCTCGGTGGTGCGTTCGGGCGCGTGGAACTTGAAGCGTTCCTCCAGGTAAATACGCAGCGTGTCGGAGACCGCGATGCAAAATGGTTTCGGTTGCGCAATCAGTTCCAACGCTTCCTTCAATTTCTGTTTCGCGCGCACATGCGGTGGAACCGGCGGCGGCAGCACGACTTGTTTTTTTCGCAGCACGAAAAATAAAATCAGTCCGATCGCGATCGCGGCGAGCACCAGGACGAGCGCGCCAATCGCCACCCACAGCCAGACGTTGATGATGATCATCGGCGGCTTGATGTCCCGTAGCGCGTCCTGGGCGGCGGCAGCTTGTGAAGTCACGTTCGTCATCCGCGCAATCTCCGCCGCTCCCGGGTTTCAAAAAATTTCGCCAGCCTGAAGGTATACGGCTGGTCGGTGCGCAATTGAATCGCGTCGATGCCGGCGGTGCGAAACACGCGCGCGAGATCGGTCTGCGCCTTGGCCTGCCGTTCCGCAAACGCTTCGCGCTTGCGCGCATCGCTGGTGTTGACCTCGACGATTTCGCCGGTCTCCGCGTCTTCGAACACGAGGCGCCCGAGCGCGGGGAGTTCCAGTTCGCGCGGGTCCGTCACCTGCACGGCCACCACGTCGTGCCGGCGATTCGCCTGCCGCAGCATGGTGAACGAGGCCTGGGCGAGTGATTCGAGCAGCATCGATTGCGGCCGCAGCCGGTGTTTGCTTTTGCCGCGCGGCGATGCCGGTGAGCCGAGGAAATCGGAAATGACGACGGCAATCGCGCGATGCGCGGTGACGCGCATGAAATACTCCAAGGCCTCGTTCAAATCCGTGCCGCGGCGTTTGGGCTCGTAAAACAAGACTTCGCGGATCACGCGCAACACGTGGCTGCGGCCTTTGCGGGGCGGAATGAACTTTTCCACTTCATCGCTGAACAGAAGCAAGCCCACTTTGTCGTTGTTGCGAATGGCTGAAAACGCGAGCACGGAGGCGATCTCCGCCGCCAGTTCGCGCTTCGATTGGTCCTTCGAGCCGAACAATCCGGAGCCACTCACATCCACGAGTAGCATCAATGTCAGCTCGCGTTCTTCGACGAATTTTTTGATGAAGGGATGATTCATCCGCGCGGTGACGTTCCAATCGATGGTGCGGACGTCATCGCCGGGCTGATATTCGCGCACTTCATCGAAGTTCATCCCCTGCCCTTTGAACACGCTGTGATACGCGCCGGCGAGGGTCTCGTTCACGATGCGATTGGTGCGCAGCTCGATCTGGCGGATTTTTTTGAGGATGTCGCGGGGGATCATGGGTGGCGTGAAACGTGATGCGTGAAACGTGAATCCCAGAGAAATGTGGCTTGCCTACATGTTCCACGAGTATAAATTGACAGCATGAGCGCGATCGAATTGTTCAACGCAGCGAAAGCTCTTCCACTGACCGAGCGAATTGAACTGGCCCGACGACTCAATGACGACCTCATTAACGAAGGAATCGATCCCGATTTGACTGCGGAACAAGCCGCTGAACTGGACCGCCGCCTTGCCGAATTTGAAAAAAATCCGCGTCGCGGAATTCCATTGCAACAGGTTGAAGCTGAAATTAAGCAACGCTTCGGCTGGTGATCAATTCCGATTCCTATTTCGAACCGGAAGCCAGAGCCGAATTTCTGGAGGCAATTGCGTGGTATGCGGCCAAATCTTCTGAGCTTGGAAAAGAGTTTACTCAAGAAGTTTTGGCGGCCGTACAGCGAGCTCGAGCGCAACCTGAAATCTTCAAGATGGTCCGTGGTCGCGCACGCAAAATTCGCCTCAAGCGATTTAAGGCATACAGCATTTACTTCGCAAACAAGGATGATGTCTTCTCGGTTATTTCCGTTTTCCACGGCGCCAGGGATCCGAACGAACTCCTCAGGCGTTTGAAGTGATTCGCCCGCGAGCGCCTCGTTCACGATGCGATTGGTGCGCAGCTCGATCGGGCGGATTTTTTTGAGGATGTTGCGGGGGATCATGGGTGGCGTGAAACGTGATGCGTGAAACGTGAATCGCTTGCAAATCCAACTTGCCTGCGAGTCCCACGGCTATAGATTAATGGCATGAGCAAGGCCGAGATTCTTGAGGAAATGCGCCGGATGCCCGAAGCAGAGCGGCGTGAACTCGTGGAGTCAATTAGATCCGAATTTGGCGATCTTGACGCCGAATTGACCGAAGAGCAAAAGGCCGAATTCGAACGCCGCGCCGCAGAACTGCGAAAAAATCCCAAGGCCGGAGTTCCCTGGGAGCAAGTGCGCGCGGAAGCCAAACGACGATTGAAAGCCCGACGCGCCGCATGAGACGCGAAATTATTTTCGCATCTGCCGCCCAACTGGAATACGACGAGGCAATTCTTTGGTATGATGAACAACAGCCGGGCCTGGGTGATGAATTTGAGGCTGAAATCAATGCTGTCATCCAGGAAATTCTGAAAAATCCCGAACGCTTCCGCTTCGCCAGCACGACAATCCGCAAGGCAAAACTGCTTCGCAAATTCTTGCGATACAGCATTTATTTCTACGTTGATCCTGGCCACATCGGCATTGTTGCCGTATTTGATGGAGCGAGAAATCCAGAGGAATTGCGCCGACGGTTGAAGTAGCGCGCGCGCGCGGGTTTCGTTCACGATGCGATTCGCGCGGAGATCGATCGGGCGGATTTTTTTGAGGATGTCGCGGGGGATCATGCGGCGGAATATCTCATTCAGTTCAACGACCCTCGCCCCTTCTCCAAGCTTCGGAAGCTTTCAACAGTTTCTCGTTACCTGTTTTCCCTTCTCGGAGCAGTTCTAAAACCACGGCATTGGTTTCGTCGTTCCTTCCAACAGCTTCAACCAACGCTGAAGCAAGGAGTCGAATCAACTCAACTCTCGATTTGGCCCGGCAACTGATATTGGGAATCTCTTCGATACGCCCGAGCCACCACCCCGATTCTTCCGCGATTATAGGAGTATATTTACTCTTCATAACCCAATTAGAATACTCACCCAAGGTCACGGCACCGGCAATTCATCAAAAATTTTCTGGATGATGATTTCGCTCGTCTTGTCTTCGGCTTCGGCTTCGTAGGTGATGGCGACGCGATGGCGCAACACGTCCATCCCGATGCTCTTCACATCCTGCGGCGTGACGTAGCCGCGGCCTTTCAGGAAGGCGTAGGCTTTGGCCGCCAGTGTGAGCGCGATGGTCGCGCGCGGCGAAGCGCCGAGTTGGATGAAATCCTTTACTTGAATTTTGTAATGATCCGGGTCGCGGGTTGCGCACACGAGATCCACGATGTAATCCTTCACTTTGTCGTCCACGTAAATGTCGTTGATGACTTTGCGCGCGTTCAGAATTTGGCGCGAATCCACCACCGGTTTCGTGGTCGGGAGATCGGACGTCTTCGCCATCGTATCCAGGATTTGCCGCTCCTCCGCGCGCGTGGGATAACCGATTTTCAGTTTTAACATGAAGCGATCCACTTGCGCTTCGGGCAAGGGATACGTGCCTTCCTGTTCAATCGGGTTTTGCGTGGCGAGAACCAAAAACGGCTCCTCGAGTTTGAACGTGGTTTCGCCGATGGTCACCTGCCGCTCCTGCATGGCTTCGAGCAATGCGCTTTGCACCTTGGCGGGCGCGCGGTTGATTTCGTCGGCGAGGATCAGGTTGCCGAAGATCGGCCCGCGCCGCGTGGTGAAGCCGCCGGATTGCGGATTGTAAATCTGCGTGCCGATGACGTCCGCCGGCAGCATGTCGGGCGTGAATTGCAGGCGCGAGAAATTCACGTTGAGGCAGTTTGCGAGCGATTTGACGCTCAGCGTTTTCGCCAAACCGGGCACGCCTTCGAGCAGCACGTGGCCGTTGGCGAGCAAGCCGACGACGAGCCGTTCGACGAGATAGGTCTGCCCGATGATGACCTTTCCGATTTCGTTAAAAAGCGGCCGCGTGAACGCGCTCGCCTCCTGCGCTGCTTCGTTAATTGCGTTGATTCCAGTATTCATTGCCAGTGTTACCCACGATGGACACAAAAACAGGGGTTCCTGTTCAAGCGAAATTTTTTTATAACTCGCCTTCCGCCGGTCCCGCGAAACCCGTTTAGTCGTTGTTTCCCCGCGGGAAATCAGGTTTTTTCGCACTTCCGCCGCCTTCCAGCGTCAGCAGAAATTTTTTTGTCTCCAGGCCGCCCGCAAACCCGGTCAGATGCCCGGATGCGCCAATGACCCGGTGACACGGGACCATTACCGAAAGCGGATTTCGGCCGATCGCGGCGCCGACGGCACGAACCGCCTTCTCATTGCCGATTTGTTTGGCGACGGAACTGTAGCTGCGCGTTTCGCCAAAGGGAATTTTTTCCAGCGCTTTCCAAACTTTGCTTTGGAACGGCGTTCCCGCCGGATCGAATTTCACGGAAAAAACTTTTCGCTTGCCCGCGAGATACTCCGCCAGCTCTCGTTCGGCCTGCAGCAGAATCGGGTGACTCGGGTCTTCCGTCAAGGCGCCCAATCGCACGCGGGCGGGTTTATCGTTCTCCCAGAGAATCGCCGCCAGCCCCTGGTCGGAGGCGATGAGTTTCAATTTGCCAAGAACGGTCGGCATGATTTTGCAGACGTAATTTTTATTCGCTTTCATATTTTAAATTTTGATTGGATTTTTCCAGAGATGCAGCACGGCGTAGCTGCGCCAGGGCCGCCAGGCCTGGGACATTTCTTCGGCTTCACGCGCGGTTACTCCGCCAAGATTTTTGCGCACGGCGATGTCTTCCTTCGGGAAGGCATCGGGCCAGCGCAGCGCGCGCATGGCGATATAATGCGCGGTCCACTGGCCGATGCCGGGCAACTCCGCCAATCGCGCGATGGTGGCATCCGGATTGTGATGCGCGCCGCTTTCGATGGGGAATTCTTTCTGCGCTTGCGCGAGGGCGATGATGCTTTTCGCACGAACGCTGTTGACGCCCAGGCGCGCGAGGTCGTCGACGCTGGCGCGCGCGATGCGCGCGGGCTCGGGGCTCAAACGATCCAATTCTGGAAACGGAGTCACGATGGGTTCGCCAAACGCTTCGGCGAAACGGCAGGCGACGGTCGTGGCGGCTTTTACGGTGATTTGTTGGCCGAGAATGGCGCGCAAACCCAATTCAAAGCCATTGAACGCGCCCGGCACGCGCAGGCCGGGATGGGCTTTGACGGACGCCGCCAAAAATTTGTCTTTGCGCAATTGGCGGGAGATTTCATCGGGGCGCGCATTCAAATCGAATAAGTCGCGCACGCGATTCAGCAAAGCCGGCAGCACCGTGACGAGTTCATGGGACAATTCCAACAGCAGCGCGTTTTTCTTCGCGAACTGTTGGACGCGGATCCAACCTTTTTTGTCGCCCAGACGCACGGTGCGCGCGTAAAAATCGCCGCCCACCCATTCGACCCGCTTCAACTCGCGGGTTTTCAAAAATTCCAGCACGCCCGTCCAGTCGTAAGGCGGGCGATAGGCGAGTTGCAGCGTGAGTGGGTCCGCACCATTGACGTCGGGCGCGCCTTCCACGGCTTTCTTGCGCAGCCGCGTCGGCGGCATGCCGTAGCGCGTGGTGAAGGCGTCGTTGAACCGGCGCAGGCTCGTGAAACCGCTGGCGAAGGCGATTTCGATGACGGGCAGTTTCGTTTCGGTGAGCAGTTGTTTGGCGAGCAGCAGGCGGCGCGTCAAAATCAATTGAATCGGCGGCACGCCTAATTCCTTCTGGATGATGCGCCGGATTTGGCGCGAGCTTAAATCGAATTCGCGCGCGATGACTTCGAGCGCGGCTCCTTCTTCGTCAGCAACGCCTTCTTCAATTCGCCGCATGATCAGGTGGGCGACGCGTTGGGAACTATCCACCGGCGCATTGCCGGGAGCCAATTCCGGACGGCAGCGCAGGCACGGACGGTAACCGGCCTGTTCGGCTTCCTGCGCCGTCGGGTAGAAAGTGCAGTTGATTTCCTTCGGCGGTTTGACCGTGCAAACCGGCCGGCAATAAATGCCCGTGGATTTCACGCCGACGAAAAATAGCCCGTCGAAGCGGTGATCTCGCGACCGCAGCGCTTTATAAAGTGTCTTCGATTCCCGTAACATCGAAATCAATATACATCGCGTCATCCGGAATACTCGCCATTTTCGGACATCTAAATAAATTTAATTTCATGACCGAAAATGGCGAGTCACAAAAAAGAATTTCTTTCCCTGCCGCAGCGGCTAAATTGTCTTATGAGCGTCAAACCCATTCGCGACGGATTTCACACCATCACCCCGTATATCATCGTCCGGAACGCACCTCGATTGATCGAGTTTCTCTCGGCGGCATTTGAGGGCAAATTAATCAGCCGCAAAAATCGGCCGGATGGTTCGGTCATGCACGCGGAGATGCGCATTGGCGATTCGATGCTCATGCTGGCCGAAGGCACCAATGATTTCACGCCGATGCCCGTCGCAATCTATTTGTACGTGCCGAATTGCGATGCGGTTTACGAGCGAGCACTGACCGCCGGCGGGGATTCGCTCTCCGAATGTCGCGACATGCCTTACGGCGAACGATTTGGCGGAATAAAAGATCCGTGCGGAAATATCTGGTGGGTGGCCACGCATATCGCAGACCTGCCGGCGGAGGAATAGGAGTCGCGCGACTGATGAAACCCGCTGCGGATCACTGCTTCAATTTTTGTGAAGCCACGACGCTTTTGAAGAACTGATAAATTGAGTCGTCGCCCATGTCGTGCGCGTGCCGCAGTTCGCCTTCCCTGGTCACGTAGAGTATCTCATTCTTTGGTGAGAGAATCACCACGGAAGGAATTCCATTCGTATAATACACGCCGTAGGAGGCCGCCAGATCCACGTTTTTATCTTTTTGCCCGGCATCCACTTTCACGATCTTGAAATCCCGTTTCAGCAAGGATGCGCTGGGTTCCTGGTTCATCACTCGATCCAACGCGAGGCAATCGGGACACCAGTTCGCGCCGAAGATGATCATCACCGGCTTATTCGTGACGGTTGCGAGGGCTTGTTGGATGTCTTGCTTCGCGTCCGCTGTTTCATTGTACGGCTTGTCCGCCGCGCGGGAGGCCAAAGCGGCAAAACAGAACAGCAGGGTTAACATTTTCATAGTCAAATCCTCTTCAACCAGGGAGCGCCGAAAATGTATATCAGTTCGGGCGCCGATCAAATGAATCCCACGCGTTCGCGTATTTTTGCGTATTTAGAGAATTGCCGAAATAAATTTCCGGATAGAAGGCCGAAGCCGCCGGCCCTGCGGGGCGCAGATGTAACTCATTTAGGCGGCATGCTGTTCATATAAGCCAATCCCCATCCATGGCCGTCCGGGTCGATAAAACTGTGTGAATACATGAGGCCATGGTCTTCCGGAGCCTCGAAGGTGCTGCCACCGGCGGCGATCGCCCTGGCCACCATGTCGTCCACTTTTTTGCGGGTGTCGCAGAACAAACAAAATATTACCTGGTTGAACCTGGCGGTGTCGCAGATTGCCTTGGGCGAGAATTTAAGAAACGTGTCGTGGGTCATGACCATTACTTGAATCTCGTCGCTGATAATGATGCAGGCACAGCTCTCGCCGGAGAATTGCGGATTTTGCGTGTAGCCAAGCGCCTTCCAGAAAGCGAGTGACCGAGGCAAGTCCGCCACCGGCAGATTGATCGATATTTTAGTATCCATGGTTCGGTATTTCTTATTTGGTTCCTGGGTGATTTTTTGGTTTATCGGCTCTTCTTCGTAACTGCGTCCACATTACGACGAACGGAGCCAGTGGAAATGGACAGCAGAATGGATTTCATCTGGGGGTTGATCTGCTTTTTGGAAACCTGATGATCGCGAAGCGACCAGAGGAAATTAGCCAGTGACAAGGTGCCCTTTGGCACCTGCTGTGGCGGAAAGTAAAATGGTCGGGGCGGTGAGATTCGAACTCACGACCTCTTGTACCCGAAACAAGCGCGCTACCAGGCTACGCTACGCCCCGACCCAAGGGCGGGAAAAGGTGCCGGGACTTGGGACAAATTGCAATGTCCAATTTCAAAAATCGCAAAGTTTCGCCTTGGCCTCGATATTGGCCGCAATATTCACGCCGTCGGTTCCGGTGGCGGGTTCTGGCGGCGTTTCGCTGTCAGCACTGACGAAATGTGCATGAACTCGCTGGCGGGACGCCTGCGCTACCTGGGTTGCGTCACGATGCTGCCAAACTTTTCGCTTTGCTCCCCTGCCCCGAAATGGTTCAGTCAGGCGTGCTGGGAACGATTCTGGGAACTCTGTTGAACGTCGGCGCCATCGTGCTGGGCGGCGTCGCCGGGCTGCTGATCCGCAAGCAGCCTTCCGCCGGCACGCAATCGTTCTTCAAAGTCGCCCTGGGCGCGGCCACGGTTTATTTCGGGCTGCGGCTTACTTGGTTCGGCATCAATGGCACGTTCGGCCATGCGCTCAAGGAAATCGGCATTCTGCTGCTTTCGCTTTCGCTGGGTAATTTGCTGGGGAAACTGTTGCGCCTGCAGAAGGCTTCCAATCGCATCGGGAACCTGACGCGCGAGCGCATGGCGCGGGCGACGCCGGAAAATCGTGAGCGATTTTTCGATGGCTTCGTCGTTTGCTCGTTGCTTTTCTGCGCGGCGCCGCTGGGGATTCTTGGCTCGCTCGCGAACGGTCTGGATCGCGAACATTTTTTTCCGCTCGCCATCAAGGCGGTTATGGACGGACTGGCCACGCTGAGTTTTGCCGCCATGTTCGGCTGGGGTGTAACCCTGGCATCGGTGCCGGTGTTGATTTTTCAGGGGACGATGACGTTGCTGTGCGCGAATTGGCTGGCGCCGTTTTTGCAGGCGCACGGACTCACGGATTCGGTGAATGCAACGGCTGGTTTGCTTATTTTCTGCGTTTCCCTGCTGATTTTCGAAGTGCGGAAAGTGCCGGTCACGGATTACCTGCCGAGCCTGGTCGTTGCCCCCATTCTCACCGCGTTGGTGCACCTGAATCGTTAACGTAGGGTGGGTACCCCATTGTCGATTTTTGTACAGAGGCGCATGCTGCGCGTCATGCAATCGCTGAGCTTTCCTCCTTTCGGGCCTTCAGACAGGGACTTTAATTCCGCGCTAAACGTGGTGATCGCGTATGAAGATTTGGAGACCGGTAAACGCGCCATGAAAACGTACGAATACATGGTGCAACAACTGGGCGAGGACTGCCTGTTTGCCAATCAGATGTGGAAGTTCGATGTGCTGGCGGTGCCGAAGTTGAAGGATATCGCCGCCAAAGATGCCGCCGCCGCCGAGATTATCATCATTTCCGCGCATGGCGGACGCGATTTGCCGGCGGAAGTCAAATCGTGGATCGAAATGTGGCTGGGCTACAAAACGGAGGCGAGCGCGCTGGTGGCATTGTTCGACGGCGACACGGAGTTCAATCCCGCGCGGGCTTATCTCGAGGATATCGCGAGCCGCGCGCAAATCGAATTTTTCTGCCAGCCGAGCATCCGCCTCGGCAGCGCACAGACGCGGAGCACGACGACGCTGGCGCATCCGCGCAGCGAAAAGACGTTCGCCTTCCTGACGACCGCCACGCAGGAGGTGCCATCGTTTCCTCATTGGGGAATCAATGAATGATTTATGGCCCGACTACTGAACAGCGACGAAGCCGAAGTATTCAAGAATGCAATTTCCCCCGAGCGGAAATTCACTCAGGAATACAGCTCGTTCGAGGGACTGGTGGAGCGCCGCGATGAGGAAATGGAATTGACGATGGACTCGGCTTTCTGGCTGAGCGTTCATATTCCCGGCGCGACCAATTCCTGAGGATGGCTGGCAAAACGCACGAAGCGCGATAACGTATGGCAGTGAGTCGCGCCAAAAAATCTTTTCCTGCCCGGCGCGCCGCCACGGCGAAACCAGCCGGTCGCACCGGCGAAACTCTCGCCATCGGCGATTACCAGGTTCCCGTTTCCAATCTCGGAAAGATTTTTTATCCCAAAGTTGGTTTCACGAAGGCGCAGGTCATTGATTATTACATCCGCATTTCGCCGGTGCTGCTGCCGCATTTGAAGGACCGTCCGCTGACGCTGAAACGTTATCCCAACGGCGTGGACGGCGGGTTCTTTTACGAGAAACGTTGTCCGCCGTATCGCCCGGATTGGGTCGAGACCGCGCCCGTGTGGAGTGATCGCAACGAGGAAGAAATCCATTTTTGCCTGGCGAATAATTTGCCGTCGATTGTCTGGGCGGCGAATCTCGGCGATCTCGAATTGCACACGTTTCTCGCGAAGGCCAATGCCGTGGATCGTCCGACGATGATGGTGTTCGATCTCGACCCCGGCGCGCCGGCGGATATCATCGCATGCGCCCAGGTTGGCTTGTGGCTCAAGGAAAAGTTCGAGGAGCGCAAGCTGCAAAGCTTCGCCAAAACGTCCGGCTCCAAGGGCCTGCAGCTCTATGTGCCGCTGAATACGCCGGTGACCTACGATCAGACCAAACTGCACTCGCACCAACTTGCGGAAGAATTGGAACGCGAACATCCGGAATTGGTGCTGTCCAAAATGGCGAAGGATTTGCGCAGAGGAAAAGTGTTCGTCGATTGGAGCCAGAACGATCGGCACAAAACAACGGTGTCCGCCTATTCGCTGCGCGCGAAGGAACGGCCGACGGTTTCCACGCCGGTCGAATGGGATGAAGTTAAATCCGCTTTAAAGAAAAAGGATCCGGAGCGGCTGACGTTCGTTTCTGATGAGGTGTTGAAGCGCGTGGAAAAGGACGGGGATCTTTTTGGGCCGCTGTTGAAGTTGAAACAGAAGCTTCCCTAGTGGCACGGGCGTCTCGCCCGTGCGAATCTTTTGGGGAAGACGGCGACCGTCGCTATGATATTCGTCGCTGCGCGTGGGGCGACGCGAGCCAAATTCGCACAGGCGAGACGCCCGTGCCACTAAACCGCAATATCCGAAAAAATCTTCGTCTGCTCGCGCAATTTCAACACCCGCGCAAATGACGTTTTTCCATTTGGCGCCAATGAATCGCGGAAGGCCTGCTCTTTTCCCGTGCCCGACGCCAGCATCCACACTTGTCGCGCGGCGGCGATGGTTTGATAACCGATGGTGATTCGTTGCGGCGGGGGCTTGGCGAAATGGTGCACGCCGCGAAAAACGGCCTGGTCCTGCATCATGCTTTCCGGCTCGTCCGGCGCGAGCGACGCGACATGGCCGTCTTCACCCAGGCCGAGAAAAATCAAATCCAACACGGGCTGACCGTGAGCATTGGCGCCGACGTTTTGGCGGATTTCCGCCTCGGCTTTTTTGGCGCCCGCTTCCGGACCGTCCTCGCCGCGCAGTCGATGAATCTTGTCCGGCGCGATTTTCAGCGGCGCGAACAATCCGTCATTCACCAATTTGAAATTGCTTTGCGCATCCGTTGGCGGCACGCAGCGTTCATCCGCCCAAAAGAAGTTCACTTGAGCGAGCGAGATTTTTCGCGATTTGGATTGCTCGACGACTGCGGCGAGAAATTTGGCGGTGATGCGCCCGCCGGACAATGCCACATCATGCGACGAGGTCACGCGGTTAGCGCGTTCGATTTCGTCGATCCAGTGCTTCGCCGCCAGGGAGGCCAATTCATCCGCATTGGCGCACCGCATCAATTCGAAGTTTTGCATTCGAAGGGAGGATACGTTGGAATCGCAAAAATGCCAGAACCCATCTAAAAGATTCAGGCTCGACTAAGCGTTTGATTTTATTATATGTCAGGTGATCGCACGCGAGCCAATCGTCACCATGTCCACCGGATCCAATATTAAATGGTCGAGCAAACCAGCGGAGCACGACTATCCAGCCGCCCAGTCTTACCTGTCGTTGATATACGATGAAAAGGTTGCCGCCGGGCTCGTAAAAAAATTGCGGCGAGCGAAGATTTCGGAATTTAAAGCCAAGGATATTTTCAGAGCATCCGGGCTGTCACTTCTTGGTGTTAGTAATTCCCACGTCCAGGCTGACCAGAAGAAAATAAGATCAGGGCGAGCAGTTTCGCCCCTGCTTCTGGTAAGGGAAACGCTCATCGGCAAAGTCGTGATTGCCGATGGATACCATCGGCTGTGCGCGGTTTATTCCTTTGATGAAGACGCGATGATTCCGTGCCAGATCGTTTGACTTATTTCCCCACCTGCGGCTCGTGCCAGACGTGGCCGCTCGGCGCGAGCAAATCGTCCGCCGCCACCGGGCCCCAGGTGCCGGCCGCGTAGAATTCGCGATTCGAGAGCTTCTTGCCTTCCCAGCCTTTGCGAATGGAATCGACGATCTGCCAGGCGGTTTCCACTTCGTCGCGGCGAATGAACAGTGTCGCGTCGCCGAGCATCGCTTCGAGCAAAAGGCGTTCGTAGGCCTCGGGCGTGTAAGCGCCGAATTCGGAATCGTAGCTGAAATTCATGCGCACGGGCCGCACACCGAGCGTGGTGCCGGGCACCTTGCCGTTGAATCGCAGGTAAATGCCTTCGTTCGGTTGCAAGCGCAGGGCGATCGCGTTCTGGTCCAATTCGCCACAGGCCGTGGCGAACAGCACATGCGGCGTGGGACGAAATTGAATGCGCACTTCGCTCGCGCTGAGCGGGAGATTTTTTCCCGTGCGCAAATAAAACGGCACGCCGGACCAGCGCCAGTTGTCGATGAACAATTTCAACGCGACGTAGGTTTCCACATTGGAATCCGACTTCACCTTTTCCTCCTGGCGATAACCGGGCCGCGCCGCGCCATCCACCACGCCGGCGAAATATTGTCCGCGCACGACCTGCTTGGCGACATCCGCCGGGCTCAACGCGCGGATTGATTTCAGTAATTTCACTTTTTCGTCGCGGATCGCCTCCGCTTCCAGCGACACGGGCGGTTCCATCGAGACCAGCGACAAGACCTGCACCATGTGGTTTTGCACCATGTCGCGGAGCGCGCCGGCTTCCTCGTAGTAACCACCGCGCCCGCCGACGCCGATGCTTTCGCTTACGGTGATTTGCACGTGGTCGATGGAATCGCGGCTCCAGAGGCGCTCGAAAATCGAATTGGAAAAACGGAACATCAAAATGTTCTGGACCGTTTCCTTGCCCAAATAATGGTCGATGCGAAACACCTGTTCCTCGCGCGCGAACCGCGTGAGTTCCTGGTTCAACTCCTTGGCCGATTCCAGGTCGTGACCGAACGGCTTTTCCACCACGATGCGTTGCCAGCCGGCTTCCTCGCCGTTTTTGTGCAGCAACTTCGCATCATGCAATTGCTCGACCACCTCGCCGAATTGGCTGGGTTGCGTGGCGAGATAAAAGAGCAGGTTTTGGCGCAGCGGCGCCTCGCCGAAGCCGCCGAGGGTTTTTTCGAGCTTCTGATAGGCTGCCGGGTCCGTCAGATCGCCCTGGCAGTAAGAAACGTTTTTCGCGAACTCCGCCCAGACCTTGTCATCGACGGGTTTGGTGCGGGAAAATTGATCAAGCGCCGCACGCAATTCCTGCCGCCAGGAATCGTCGGTTTTCTCCCGGCGCGCGAAACCGATCACGCGAAAGGACGACGGCATCTGTTGGTCCATGAAAAGATGATAAAGCGCCGGGATCAGTTTGCGCGCCGTGAGATCGCCGCTGGCGCCAAAGATGACGATGGAGCAAGGCTCCGTTGGTTTCCGCGAGTCCGCCGCCCGCGACGCAGACTCACCACTAGGATGTTCCGTTTCAGACATGGCGCGAACATGGCTTAGACGGGGGAAAATTTCAATGATTGTTCGCGGGGATTTCGGCGAACCGGAAGCTCAACGGCGTTCAGTTACTTTTCTTTCCTGAGGGAAAGCACCTGCGGCGCTCCGGAATCGCCCACCTGAATGCTGACCGAATCAGCGCGGATGGCGAGACAGCGAACCAACACGTTCGAGGTTCCGACGCGCACTTTTCCGGATTCGCCGACCGCCAGCGATTGATCATTGATGAGCGCGAGTGCATGGCCGTTGCCGCCGAGAATGCCCTTGAGCATCAGCACATCCGGAGCCTTCGTAGTGACCTGGCTGAAAACCAACGCGCTCGCTGGAGGAGTGGTTTTTTCCTTCGGCACCGTCACGCCCCGGACCTGGTCCGGATCGTCGGGATCCAAATACGAGTCCGTCCCCCACTTCATCCAGTCCAGAACGTCATTCAGGCCGTGCGCGCGTTCCGCGGCCACAAATGCGTGAATCTGTCCGCGCGTGTAAGAACTTTTTAAAATCGCGTTCTTCTCCCCTTCCTCATTGTCCGCATCCATCAACAGATACGACATCAATTCACAAAAACCTTCCTGCGCGTTCCTGTCCAGATTCTTGCGCCGTTCCGCCGGGACATTTTGGGCCACCCACGCATGCGATAACTCGTGCGCAAAGGTCGACTTCGATTCCGCGCGCGACAACGCGCTCATGATGCTGATGTCGTAGCGCACCACGCGATGATTCGTTTTGGATTGGAAATAACCGAGGATGTCCGGGCAGGCAAAATCGTTGCCGGGAATTTTGAACAGCGCCAGCAACGTCACGCGATCGACGACATGCACGTCGACGTTCGTCGGGAAACTGGTGAAGCGCGAGAAAAACCGATCCATCTCGTCCTGAACGTCGCCGCAAATCTGCTTTGCTTCGTTCGGGTCCAACACCACGTTTTTGGCATCGCGCGCGCACAAGAGCCGGCCGTCCGGCAAGGTTGTGAAATCCTGTTTGACAGGAATTCCGCAGACGAAGCACACATCCGTCAACATGGAACAATCATAACAAAGATGCTTTTTCTCATTCGTCACCTTGTCGGTGAAAAGATAGACCGTGTCGCCCTGAATTTCCTTGCCGCAAACGGCGCAAATTTCCTCCCCGCACGCGTTCGCCAGGAAAAGCAAAAGGGAAGCAACAAAAACAAAATGAGTGGGCCGGATCATTAAAATGTCTGTTGGCCGGGAGTGTACCGGAAGCGAAAATCCAGACCAAACAAAATTGCGATCTCGTGCGTTTATTCAGCAACACGGCCGTATGCGCCCGCAATTGCCCGGCTCGAAAACAAACTTATTTACATCGCGCCCCAAGGATTTATATTGGGCCGACTTGGTAGCCGATGTGGCGGAATTGGCAGACGCGCTAGACTCAAAATCTGGTACTCTTACGAGTGTGTGGGTTCGACCCCCTCCGTCGGCACCAACCTTTCCCGTCCTTTGTAACGGTGAGACTCGGGCCATATCTTGGCCGCTTAAAGCCCAGGATGCCCGCGGCCCGTTTATGCCCTGAGCCCCGCCAGCGAATTTCAGGCCAATTCACGGCCAGTTGTCGCGCGACAATCGGCCAGCAATTGCTCATGGTGAACGGTGACTATTTTCCTAAAGAAGTCTCGTGAAGCGGGTCAGGAGTTGGTCCGACTCGCTACGCTCGTGAGAAGTTCCAACCTGGGGCAATCGCTGCAATCAGGCTTTCCAGTGGGGCACTCTGCAGCATCGCAAATCTCTCTAACTTTCCTGAGCAAAGGTGGGATCATAGTAGGGTCTATCCTGACCGGCCTGAGTTTTGGAGAGAATTCGAGGAAGAAACCGTCCTCGCCGATGAGGACTGTGGAATCCGCGGCATCTATGTCCGTCACCGGTTCGTAATACAGCAATCCCAAACCGTAAACAGATCCTAAACCGATTTTAGAGGCGATCAGTGCGTAGCAATTCATCTGGACTTCGTACATGGGAGCCAAAGCATCCTGATTTCCAGTGCAGCGCGCTGTCTTGTAATCGCCAATCCATAAGCCACGCTGCGAGTGCCGCAATATCTCGTCCGGTACGCCCGTGAGCAAAACATTTGTCTCTTGGTCAAACAGTTGAAACTTTCGCCATCCTGGAACGACAATAGGCTGGCCAAGGTCCCCAAAGCCATCAAACCATCTCGGCGCTCGACCATGTCGATGGAAATGAGCGGTTGTAACTTTCTTGCTGTAGGAGTCGATGCTGGAAAAAATTCCTGGGAAGATCTGAAAAGGCAGCTTGTCACCGCATTTCATTCGGACCCAGAAACACCTTGGACAAAAACCCGGCAATGCCAACGCCCCGAGATTTTTTGCTGATATTTGGATTCGATGTTTCATCATTCACGACTCCGTCGTTGGATGTTCGTGGTCCATGCTGAGCCCTAATTCGACCAACGTCTGTTTCCATGCCTTGTTTGCTGGCGGATCGCGCATGTCAATGGAGCTTGGCAGTGCCAATCGAACCTTACACTGGCTCGGATAATTGCCGGCGTTGTGAATGGCGATGGTTGTCTTCCGAACAATTGATTCAAGTTGCTTCGCCCGAGCCTCCTTGCGGTCTGCACAAGACTGTCTGTACAATTCCTTGACCTGCTTAGCGAGATCCGGAAACCGACGATCCAACGTAGTCTGATCACAACCTAACTGCGACGCCACTTGGCTGAGGGAAGGCCGTGGGGAAATATCACCTTTAACCACATTCCCAAGTGCTTGCTGCATTCTTTTGAGATTAAGTTCTCGTGGTGGAATAAACCGCCGCTTGTTGACTTTTTCGGAGGTGTCCGTCCGCAGTACAAACTCGTCGCCCTGAAGCCGAACGGAAAGAAGTGCAGCCGGGGAGACGGACACCTTCAGGCTCAAATCGACGAGCGACAGCAAAGTAGGTCGCTGTGTTCTAGCTTTCCACGCGATGATCGTGTATCGATTCATTTGCAAGAACCGCGCGAGTGCTGCGACGTTTCCATCGAAGAACCGATGCAGGAGCAAGTCAATACTCTGCGGAAAGACAGACTCACCGCACGTGGCCACAGCGCCGGGACCGTCTCGCAAGAAATCGCATGCCAATCGCGCGATTTCCAAGTCAATCGTCTGATGTGAAGTCGTCGCTTCGGCGCTGGGTTGGCTTGAACCCAACCAACTGCCGCAACGCGGGCAAAAACCAACTCGTGAATGAGCGGTCAATGGTGGGAATGACTTTCCGCATTCATGGCAAGCCATACGCAATGGAATTCCATGCACCGGGCACATGTTCACTGCCATTAAATGCCACAAGAGTGGTGAGTAGATTTCGCGGCCCGTCGCTTTCCATTCCGACAAGCACTCGCAGCACCATGACTGCTTCACTCGGACGAGAAACCGCGGCGAGATGAAGCCCCTGCAAAAACCCATTGAGGTCTGGCTCAAATCTTTTCGACCCGTAAGCCGCTCTAGTATTGAGATAGTTTTTCTACTTGTTCCATTTTCCCCGTTGAATGCCGCGCCCATGGTCGTCACCAACTCTCCCAATCGATAACGGAGTACAGCCTCTGGGCCGAACAATGTCGGTCCGATTTCGTACTTGAGCAGGTTCCATGTGCTCACGGTGTGATTTGTGGCCAAACGTGCCAAGTAGCTGGTGGTGCTCTCCACCTCGCCGGTGGCTCGGCCGATCGGTTCTATATGGTAAAGCCTTGAACGCTCGGGCACCTTTGGTGGCTCAGCGCTCCACATGTAGTCGGAATCGTTAAGTGTTTTTGAGGCCGCAGGTGTGTCGTTCTGCCCCGTGCTGGCGTGGAGAGGAAGACATAAGGTCTTTTCGTCCATCATCTCTGGAACTCGGATCCACGTATTGCCCCGGTTTTCGAATGGATTCTCGTCCCTCATACGCCAACCTTGTCGCGGACGGGTGCTCGCTGTCCTACATGCCAAGTGCGGCGTGGAGTTGGCGGCGTACCGACCTCACTTCGTTCCTTCTGCGGCATCCCCAGTAGGAGTCGAATGCTCTTCTCACACTCAACATCCGCCGCCAGACGGGATTCACCTTCGCTGATCTCCTCGGCGATCTTTTTCAAACTGCTTGTGTGATAGGCAGAAGCTTTTAAGTGTGCGGCTGTCAGTTTGCCTCCGCCCTCATTAAGTGCTCGCCAGAGAGCACGGCTTAGCCAGTCCTTAAGGAGGCCCACGCAGCCCAACGTACCCAGGTAGATCGTTTCAGCTTGGTCGACCAGCGAAAACTCGCATGGCAGCGGAAGCCTGCTCTGAAACATGCCGAGAATGCTCTGAAAGGCCTTTAGCTCATCTAAAACCTCGTAGTGGTATCGGGGAAAATGGATGGCTCCTGTCCGCCGCGCCGACTGACCGCTCAATGAAAGGAGGTCAAGTAGTTCATAAGTGCCGACCAAAATGATTTTGACGCCCGAGAGGTTGGCTAGGCTCTTAATGGTTTCCATCTGGTCCTTGAGGTGCCGACCGTGGGGAACGCGAGTCAAGTGTTGAGCCTCGTCGACGAGGAACGCTCGGGTCTTCCGGTACCGGAAGCAGTTCTCAACAGAACGCCGCAGGTCTGGAACGCTTCGCCCCCTAGGTGTCTTCTGCTGGCCCGCTTCGAATGCGTCTGAACCTTTTTGTTCGATGAGTGGCTCTTTGAGCTGTATCAGTGTACGTTTATAGAAGTCGCCCCAGGAGGGCCGACTTAGTTCAGGGGCGGGTGCTTCCAGCCGGACGATAGGAATATACCCAGGGTCAGCCCGCATTCGCTCCTCGTTTTCGAGCAAGATTTCCTTTTCGATGTTGTTGCTTAATGTAGTCTTCCCTGCTCCCGTTGGGCCCACGACGGCGCTGATAGCCTGACCGGCAGGCGCGTGGATCTGCTCAAGCAGCTCGCTGCGTACTTGTTTCAGAATCGGATGTGCGACCACTTTGGCTTCAAACTCCGCCATCAGTTGGTCCACAGACAGTTTCTCGGGTGTGGTCGTAGTCATGTATAAATCCTACAAATCTCCGTAGTCCACCAACGATGCCTTGGCAGTTGGCTGCGCCGCGGGGCAATCACCGGAATCTATGGAAGGATATTGTGGCGGAGCTGACTGCTGAATCGCCAGCGGTGCCTGTCCATCCTTCTCTCGATTTGCCTGTAGCCGCTTCAGGGCGGCATCTTTTCGGCGCTGCTCCGCCAGTTTCTCGTGCTCTCTGGGTTGCTCGAAAAAGAGGGCGAGATCTTTGGCGGTCAAACTCTGGCGGGTGCGAAGATTGGCACGGGACCGACGAAGCTCCTGTGTTGCAATCTTGAACTCCTTCTCGCTCCGGCCCGCAAGAGCGTCCCGGTATTGGGAGGTGCATTTCACCCACCGCTTGTGGATATAGGCATACGCGACCGAGGCGTCAAACGGGTCGTATCTCACCGGAATCTTGGTCCCTTCGACCCGAGGGTCTTTCATTTCGTCAGACCAAAAATAGACGTAGTGGATCTTGACCCCGTAGCCCCGCTGCACTCTGGCGACTCCGGAGGACGTCGTCGGAAACGTTTGGATCATAAAGGTCTGATCGTAAAGTATCCGACGGTTCGATCGTTCGCCCCCGATCACCATGCCCTGCTCGTAGCGCTGCGCTGGAGTCATGTTGAAGGCGGGATGCGGACGCTGATCATAGATATTGGCAAAATACTCTTCGAGTAGGTCGCCAACCTCCTCAAGTGTCCACACGGCCAAATTTTTGGGATTCACCGACTTTGTCACCTGCCGGACATTTCGGGTGATTTGAGTATTGCCGGCCAAGTTGTAAAAAAACTGAGTATTGAGTATACCAAAGCAACGTTCGACTAACGTACCAGCGCGACCGGCCGCGGGCGGACGACGGCGCAAAATCACTTCATAAAGCGCGCATAAGCTTTCGAAATACGTGCCCCGAAATTCAGGTCCTCCGTCGATGACAAGGCAGTTTGGCAATCGGTTGTGTCGGCCCACACAGTCGCGGACCAAAAGCATGAGCGTACGATAGCTCGGTTCGTCATAGGTCAAACACCAAGCGAGTACGCGCCGAGAGTATCCGCAAATCATCAACGACAACCATGGCCGATCGGATTCGTTAGCCGTCGGCGTGCATCGGCACTCTAAATCCACCTGCGTATGATCGGCGTAGGCCACCTGCCAGGGTGCGTCGCCGTGGTTCAAATTAAGCTGCCCTGGTGCCAGCGTGCTGAGTCCATAGGCAGCGCGTCTGCCCTTCCGGGCGCGGATCGTGGCTTGGTGATCACGCTGGCCTATCCGCTTGGCGAACCATTCGTAGCTCGGCGCACCAATCCCGCACCGCTCGCAATCCACAGCGAACACCCCGTACGCAGACCATTTGGTCTGCTGCTTCGGGTTGGCGTACTCGCGAGCGATCACTTCATCGGCTAGTTGGTGGTGGCGTTCAGAAAAGCGGGGTGAACGGTTTCCACGATTCTTGGTGTTCGGTAGTAATCCGACAAGACCGTGGCCGCAAGTCTGCTCCGCTTCGCGGAAAGTTCGCCACCATCGTCGCAACGTTCGAGGACGAATGTGTACGGCTTTTTTAGCCGCAGGATCCTTTAGCAGTTCATAGCGTCGCGTGGCAATCGCTAGGTCGGACGGACTTGCCTCTTTCAACAACTCGTGAAGTTCACCGTTGTACCCGGAGGTAACCATTTTAGAGGCCCTGGCGATTTCTCCGCCTCGCAAACAACCTTCGACCGCTGCACGTGTCAGACGCACCATCTGATCTTCGCACGCTAGGACTACTTCGTTCGAAGTGAGGTTGGCGACCGTATATTGATGCCCGTTCCAAGCGAGTTTGTCGCCCAGCCCTACTTCAACTTGCGAGGCAATTTGCTGGTTTGGCGAGGCTTTGTCTGCCGTCGCAAGAACAAACGCTTTAGCTGTTGCTTCATCGCGATAGACGGTCAGGCGATCGGGTTCGGCCACCAAGTCCCTTTCGAGATCGACGTAGACTTCTCTGTCCGCAATAAGTTGGTACAAGTGACCAAAAGTTGCCTCGTGGACATTCCCGATCAGCTTAGCACCAAGCATCACGGGTTCCGCTGCCAGTGCGCCGCGAATACCCTTCAAAATTTCAACCGGAACTTTCATTCGCTAGGCCGGAGGTAGTCCTCCAGGAATTTGAGGTTGCGGATGAGAATTGGACTCACCTTGTCCGGAGTCCAGATGTGGTAAAATAATCCCAGCGGTGTCGCGAAGTCCTCACCCGGAGGACACCTCCAGCAGCCTTCGGCGGTCCGCTGAAAGCGCCAAGGCATGTCCTTGGCCAAGTCATCCATTGCCGTTCCAGGTTTGCATTCGAAAAAACCGGCTTTGTCCGGGTAAATGGCAAAGAAATCTGGAACGTGCAGAAATCCCCCGCCCCGCCCTTCAGACGTTTTGTAGTTGAGGCGGATCTGGCAGGGCTGATCGTAAAACTCGAAAACCTCGTTCGAATGCTCGAGAACATAGACCAGCGGCAGTTCTACTGTGTGACTTTCCGCCTGTACGATGCAGGCCATCTTTTTTGAGGTATATCTGACAACCGCATTTGACCGCCGACTCTGGACCCGTCGAGCAGGCTCGGCCCCGCGAATGCTTCGCACCAACGCCTCACCAGCCGGCGGCAGACGCAACCTCTTGCACCATTCTTCGAATTCAAATTCTGTCATCATAGGCTTTGTCCGTTCGAAGTAACTACGCGAGGAGCGACGATGCTCTGTTCACTCTGCATCTGCTGCCGGAACATCCGGGCGTTTTCGAGTGTTTCAAGTACCGCGGCTCGCACGAGCCTGTGTGGAGACCGCGTTGATTGAGCCACGCTCTGCGGCAACGACTCCCTTAGCAACGAAAGTTCATCCGCGCGCAGGCGAAAACAGATCACCAATTCACGTCGTGGTTCACGCGTGTGTTTCCCCGATCGGGACTTAATCTCAAGAGTCTCCGATCGGACGGTTGGCCGCTGCGGAGCCAAAACAGCCCACCTACGGGCAAGGCCTGAAACACGCTGTCGCGATACTTTGAAACGCTTTGCTGCCCGAGAAAACCCGTGCGCAGCCGCAAAGGCGAGTACCTGCCGCGCACGTGGAGACGGGGATGTCAATAATCGCCGACCACGCGGTCGCCGAGGTATACCCGCCTCCCGCACCCAATCGGCAAGCGTCGAGACAGACACGTTATGTTTTTTGGCGATGTTTACGACTTTGAGGTCCATTTGAATGTAATCGTTGATGGCGAGCCTCTTCGCGTCGCTGTCTGCTATGCTGTTTGTCATATTTCTGTTGGATTTATCTGTGCAGGTGAAATGTGCTGCCTACCCTCAAACGCGTGAATCGCGCGAACCAGGCACCAGTTTCTTTGCCGCTGGGTCGAACTGGAGGTTCGGGTCTTCATATTCTTTTCGGCTTCAATTTCCCGGGCACTACTCTATGATCGGTTTGTGCTGATTTACTCAAAAGTATATTGCAGCGTTGTCGGGGTTGGACTTCACGGCCCCAACCTTCATGTTGTATACTACTGTATACCCATAGTAGCCCTAGTCAAGAATTAATTTGAAAAAGACACCAATCGCCATCCGACTAGAACGCCTCAGAGCTGCAACCGGGAAAACTTGGGACGCCCTGGCTGGTGATCTTGGGATCAAGCGCGCTATGATTTTCCACGTTCTGGCTGGCCGGAGGGGCTTCAGCCAGAAAACGCTGGAACGATTAGTTGACCTGGAAGTACATGCCGGGGTTCGAACCGAAGCGAGTGTGCTGATTGAACGCGGACTTCGCGGGGAAGAACTTATTGAGGCATTGATCAATTCTGATGACGCGGCCCACAGCAAAGTGACAGTTCGAGATATCGACGAAGGCTCAATGCGAATTCCGTTGGAATACCGCAGGGGAGTCCCTCCGGAAGGATATCCAAAGAGCATAACCATAACCGCTGCACGCAACGCCACAATTTGGATGATCCTTGGCGAGAAGGGAACCAGGCAGAATCCCTCGAATTTTCTAGAGGCTTGCTTGCCGGAACTACACGACAGGGCCGACGTGTTGGAAAAATTAACTCCTTCATGTTACAGCCTGATTCTTGATACCGCGCTTGACCTAACGTTCGGCTTGAACTGGCGATCGAAGCTTTAGCCCCGGAGTTACGCCACCGTTTTGCAAAAAAGCGAAAAAGACCGACATTTTGGTGCAGCTTGAATTGGTTACTTCAATTCTCTGCCTTGGAAACAGTCTCCAATTCTGATGCCCGTTTGCTTGAGCAAATTATCTGTTCGTTGTGCGCGGCCTTCCCCCGCGGATGATTCCGCCCGGTCCATTTTGATGCTGGACCCAATTTCAGTTTCGGTAGTGGTGATGAAGTGCACGCTTTTGTCTGCCCTGCAAAAACCGCCCTAACAACCTCGCGCCTTAGATTTCTTTCTCGGTTTGTTCGGTCCTGAAATCAAACGAATAAGTGCACAGCGCGGCATCTTGGAACATTCCGTAACGATTGCCTTCGGATGAGTTACCCACGTCGCCCGCGCGCCGCGGCTCATTGGCCGGTTGCGTAACCTCACGGGGTCATTTCAGGCTCATTAAGGACAGATTTCTCGCTGAACTTGGTTCGCAGAGCGGACACCAGAGAGCACCACTTTTTGAGTGTTCTGTGCTGCACTTTGTGCTGCACCCGCGATAAGCGAGGTAGTCCAACTCAGAAAGAAGTTTGGCTGGTTTCTCAGCCGCGAAGCAAATTGGCGAGGGTCGGCCATTTTTCGATCGGGGACAAAGGACATATTTCCCGCGTGTTGATCCAAGTCGAGAATTTCTGGTTAATTCCCAAATCGGTCAGCAGCGTCTCAATCCCTATGCTCGGCAAGGCATCGGCAAATCTTCCCAGTCCCTGGTCTTCGAGTAATCGCAGTCCCTCGCGCGCAACAAAACGTTCCAGCGCAGCTTTGCCGATGGATTGAAGTGCTTTCGCGTCGAGACGTGGTGACACGTTAAGCGCGATGCCCGCAATGACTGATCGCTCGCAAAGCGCTGGACACAGCTCGCGTAGGGCGGTTTCGTAAACTTCTCCGCCGAAGTGAAACCAAAGAGTGTTGTTTGCTGTCTTCACTAATGGCGCTTGCGTTGCCTCTAGCCCGCAGCCACGTCGCACATGCGCCGCGAATGTCTCCGAAATGCGCCGACGTCTCCCCCTGTATTCGGGCGTATCTTCGGCTTCATCGGCGTTCTCATTCATCACCGGAGAGACAATGATGTCCGCGTCTTGCCGTACGACCCGATGTTTGCGGCCACCGATGGTGAGCGTTTGCCCACCTTCTGATGAAGCGGCTACGTGTCCGATGATTTCTCCAGTCAGATCAATTCGCACCGCCACACCCACGGCGCTGGCGCGAATGTTTGAATGGATCGTGTAATCGGATTCTTCTTCGTCGGCAAACTTCTGCCAACCAGGCCCAAAATGAACCCTGCCGCGTTGCTCAATCAAATAGCCTTCATTGCACCACGCTTCCAGATGAGCTGCCGCGATTTTCCCGGTGTCGTCTTGATCCCAGGCCTGGCTTGCGAGATCAACCAATGAGGATCGAGTCCGGCCTTGCCCTTGGTTTTGTCGAATGTAGCTGATGACCTGTTGTGGAAAGACATCCCATCTGTGGAAACGGTGCTTCGCCTCAAGGCTCCCAGCCGCTGCGTTTACGAGTTGACTGCCCAATGCAGCCGCTTCGACGTCATTTCGCACCAAAGGCAGAAGCCGAGTGAGCCCAGTGCGCCTTCCGCCGCGGCCGATCCTTTGCAGCAAACTCGACGTGTCTGGCGGCGCGCCAACCAAGGCAACGACGTCCACATTACCGATGTCTACCCCTACTTCTAATGTGTTCGTCGCGACCAACACGGCATCACGATTTTCATGAAATCCTTGTTCTGCCCGCAGCCGATGGTCTCGGCTCAAGCTACCGTGATGCGAATCGACCCAGATCGACCGCTGCCTGTTCAGATATTGACGGAGTTCTTTCCCCATCCGATCGCATTCTCGACGCGACGGCACGAATACGAGCGCCTTCCGACAATCGCCTGACTGTAGTGCCGCCCAGAGCGTCTCCCCAACTGCCATCCCTGAAGTTGCCCTTGGTAGATGACTCGCCAGCACGGGTGCCGAGATGTCCTGTTCCAGCCGCAGCCAGCAGCCATTATTCTTGAGTATGTCAATCGGCCGTCGGCCAGCGCACGTAATTGCTATGGCACCCTCCCCTAGCAGTCGCACAGCTAGATCTTGAGGCTGATCGACCGTTGCGCTTGCTGCACAAATTTGCAGAGCTCTGTCACCAGACCAACCTTTCTCACAGGCGAATTCACGTAACTTTCGCAGTCGCACCAGCAGGAACCGGAGCTGATCGCCGCGTGCGGTGCTGTCAAAACAATGCGCCTCATCCACAAACACCGAGCTCACCTGGCTTAACAAGTGGCCTGCCAAACTGCCACTCTTCCGGCGGAATCGCCGGACTAGCATGGAGTCCAGTGATTCAGGTGTTGTGATCAGAACTTCAGGCGAAGACTCCGCTCCCGCGAAGTCGCTGGTCTGCGCTCCACAATGCCAACCCAGTCGCGCAAGAGGGTATTTCAATCTCGCCACGAGATCAGCCACCAACGCGCGCGTCGGCGCTACTGCGAGAACTTGCGTCCCTCGTAATCGGTTCCCGCTTTTGCGCCGGGCTCGCCAAACAAGCGGAGCGAAGATGGCCTCCGTCTTGCCAGCGGCGGTGGCGGCACAGACGAGCATATTTTTACCTTCGCCAATACTAGGTATCGCCGCGCGTTGCACATCAGACAACGAAGGGAAATCAAAAAATGCCCGGCCCACATCGCCCAGCGCATCGCGCAGATGGCGGTCGGAACGCGACCCTTCGTTCGGCGCGCTTTCAGCCATAGAAGACATCGAGTTTTTCGAGCAACAGTCGGATGAACCTTCGCGGATTGCGGCCTTCCACTTGGTGCTCGGTCAGTTGCAGGCACTCGTTCACTGCACTTTCGGCTTTCGCCTCGTCACCTGCAATCTCATAAGCCCGGCGATACAGTTCTGCTACCCGGTTTCCCAAATCCCTCATCTCTTCAGCGCTCAACTCTCGCAATCGCACCACCCTCAGGTGCGAACCAAGTTCGAGTTTTAATTCTTCGATGGGATCGGGTTGGCTCGCTCCAGGAGTGATCGCCATGGCGATGACCAGTCTGGCAAACCCACCGTCGCCCGGTTGCGAGTCCGCGATGGACCGGAATGCGGAGAGCAGGCCCGTCCGCTGGTCCCTATCATTTTGCGTGCGTCCCCCTTGTGCATAATCAACATCCGCCTCGTCGAGCAAAACGACTAGACCGTTTCGAGCGCCAAGGAGCGTGCAGGCGCCGGCCCATTCTCTGATCACCGTGGTGCATCGCCCGGGGCGCTCATCCCGGCGGCGCGCGCGCAAAGCGGGAACTTGGATCCCAAGCTCTCTTCTTAAGTCCGCGCTGGTGGCATCAAGCGAGAGGTAGTCTTCAATGCGCTCCCATTTGTCCGGATTATCGGCGCAATCCCGGCTCATTGCGGTCAGCAACTGATGTAGCAGTTCTCCACCGGTTATGTTCAAACCGATGCCCGCTCTTTGTGTCAGTCGTTGGGGCAAGCCTTCGTCACGCCGTTCGTCCGGAAATTCGATTGCATGTGCCAGCCCAGAGAGCAACGACATGGGCTCGCAAAGCGTGATCCCTGTGCCATCCAAAGTGACGGTGCCAACCGCCATACTTTGATTGAACGCGTGATGTTTCATTTGAGTCAACGCATGGCTCTTTCCCATGCCGTAGGGGCTTTCAAATAAAAGGAAAGAGAGTTGGCCGGTGGTTGCACGATCGAGCGCCCAGCCACAGGCAGCGTTTATTTCACCCATGCCTACGCTTAACCCCGCGACGCTTTCAAATGTGGATTGTCCGAGACGGAGGGCCATCAGGGTTTGTCGTGCCATTAGCCATGTGGGCTGTGGCGTTGAGTCGGTGGCTCGGACAACCGGACGCGGCGCGGCATTGTGCAGCATTATTCGTACACCCGTCTTGCGATCAACCAGTTCGTCCAGATATTCAGCCTGTCGCTTCAGTTCCAGCGATGGGTAGTCGACCAACACCTTCACCCGTCCGGGCGTCGGCACCATTTCACGGATGATGCAATCGCCAATGCGAGGGTGTCGTGCAAGTATTTCCATTAGCCAAGGTCGTCTTCCTTTTGCGTCTCTTCTTCCTTCCGGAATCTGGAATAGGCACCGTCAATCAGAGAGGTCAGTTCATCTTCCGTTTTCTCCACTTCGCCCGCCCGTGCTTGCTCTTCCAGCAGGCTGCACCACGCCTTCACAAACAGTCGCCGGGCATTTACTTCTAAGCGCCGGTTTGCAGTCACGTCCGCGAGGCGCCGCAGATTCCGCCGCTGCAGCTCCAGATTCAATTTCCAATCATGCACCTGAATTCCCAATTGCAGCAGCTTTTCTCCCATCGCGCGCAGCATTTCATGCTGATTCCCCAGTTCGCTCAGGTCTAATTGGGGCGCATTGTCGTCGCCTTTGTGAAACGGAACCGTCACTTTGAACCGGCTCGACAAAAATTGGGCCTTTTGCATTTGCTGCACGATATCCGGGACGGCGGCAAAAATGCCGAACAAGGGCAGGCGATCCATTCGCTGGTCGGGCGCATCGAGCAGGACCCGCATCGAAACCAGGATCCGTTCCAATGCCTTGCCTCGGGCGTTCAACATGGTGTCCATTTCATCTAGAAGCAGCGTCAATCCATTCACGCCCGCGAGCGGAATGAACTTCACCAATGAGTACAATAGCGTTTGTCCGTGGTGAGACTTGCCCGGTCCTCGCAACTGGCCAAGGCGTAATGCTTGCCGGTCCTTGGCTGTCAGGCTATCCGGCTGACCTTGCAGCCAGCGCTGTGCCGCTTCGCCTGTGACAGGGTTCGCCCGCGGATCACGCAGGTGATTAAGAAAGACGACCGCCACAGTGGCAAACGAGCTGTGGGGCCAGTCCTCGTCTTCCAATGCCGCGAGCATCTTATCCAACGCGAACTCTGGCTCGGGCGAGGTTTCCGCCCGCCTCTGCATTTGCTTTAACGCCGCTGCAAATATCGGCTTTATCCCGTGTAAGCGTGATCCGGGTAATTGAATAGCTTTTGCAACTTGCTCATAGAGGCCAAACCAATCACCGAGCGACACATTTGATTTGCATTGTAGATAACAAGTGGCCCAGTTTTCAGCCGTCGCCCGCGACGCGAGCGCGAGCAGGAAGTGGGTCTTGCCACCCCCATACGGGGCCAACACAAGTTTGAAGTGCGAGTTCCGTCGGCAATAGTCGCGGAGGAATTCCTTCGTTAGTCGGTCCAGCCAGGTATCCAATCCCACCGACCAGGCGGGCAACACCCGCCCCGCGATTTCAGAAGCGGGCGGCGTTCCATACGAAGCAAGATTCCTCCAGGCGTCCCGGAGGTCGATAATTGGAATCTCAGGTGTGTCAGGCATGGGTCTTAAGTGTTACGGATGATGTCTGATGCGGTCTGTTTGATGAAATCACGCACTGTGGCTTGCGTCATGTTTTCGCTCATCTTTTTTGCCAGCTCCGGCAATTGTCCACCCACAGCAGCCAGCCGTTTTGCGGGAAGTTCGGCGTCCTTCGCCAGTGCGAGGAGTCTCTCGCCCAACTCTTGAAAAAACTCCGGCATATCTGGCGCGGGGTGGGTTAATTCATCCAGTCGACACCAGATCGCCCTTGGGTTAGGCGCCGGCACCGCAAAAACGCTCAACTCCTGGATGCGCTCGACTCGTTGCGAAAGTGCCGGATAGTCCTGTCTAGCAATCTCCACAAGATCGCGCGTAGTCGCATAAACCACGGAGCAGCCGGGTATTCCTCCAGTCGCCAAATGATCCACGAGATTGCGGAGATTCGCCAGATGCCGCTGGTGCTCGCCGAAACTACCGAACGGCGATCGGATGCTGATGTCCGCGCCCGTCTCGTCGAATAGCACCACCACCCCCTTGAATCCGAGCCGCCGCGGCAAGGCGAGCAGCGAACGCAGCCACACCGCCGCGTTGCGCTTTCCAATCCTTCCAAGCGGGCGATGCAGTTTCACTGCCAAATCTTTCGCCGCCTCGAATAGTTCACTGAAAATCACTCGCCGGTTGCTATCGTGATGTAGTAAAGCGCGCAAATCCAAAGTGACTTGATCTCGGAGTGAACCTGCCTGCGCCCGTTTCGCATAAGCAATCACGAGATTTCGAAACGCCGGATTGCCGCGCGGCGACTTCAAAAATTCCATCATTCGTTCCGCGGGCAAACCGCCAAGAATTGCGCCCAAGCCCATTCCTGCCCCATTCCCCGCGACCGAAGTCGCGCTCATCGTAGTCACGATGGCACGGTAGGTTTCTTGGAGCGACCCAAACGGTTTGTGTTGCATTCCGCATTCCACACGGCAAGTGACGAAGCCCGCCCGTTGCGCCGTGATTTCCAACGCTTGCAGAAAATGGGTTTTCCCACGCCCGTTCGGGCCTTCCACAAACCTTAACTCAGCGCCTCCCGCGGCCACGAATGTCAGAACTTCGCGCTCCCAATGCGTCAGGAACCCAGTCAATCCCGTTGAGAGACGAGCCGCCACTTCAGGATCGTCAAGTGTGCCGTATTGGGCGAGCCGCTGCAAAATATCCCGATACCGTTGCCTGTCAGATGGATTCGGCATCGGTTCCCCCTCAAGGTCACACTGGCCTAATGGCGAGTCTCGCCGCGGCCACCTCGCTACTGGTTGGATGGTCCAGATTCGGGATGTGAACCGTTTCTTTGCTTTCTCGCATTGATGGCGTTTGCGTGACGATGCGTTCCCCGCCCGCAGTCACGCCGCCTCGGAGAAATCGCGCCAGATCGTAGATGAATTGCGGAAGGGAATAGGGATCAATATTTTTTGGCTCGGCGCTTTTGCGAAAACGCTCGGAATTTCGTGCGCGCTCCAGCACCATCTCCCTGTGCAGATCGCGCACGGGCACAAACTCATCCGCACTTGTTACTGTCCGGCGACATACCGCATGCGCTCCTTTCAGGATTTTGAAAAAAGTTTCGCGCTCAAACGGTGACCTCTCAAGCATTGCTCGTAGGTGTTGTAGTCGTGCGAATAATTTGCCTCCGTCGCCTTCCTTCACTCGGTCAAACACGACGCCCCCCAGTTTCACCACTGCGGTGGCTCCCTCGTAATCTACTTGGAAAATATCAATCCGATCGAATTGGCTTCCCATTTGGGCGTGCCATCGTGCAGCGCCTGCGGCCTGGTGCAGCTTCTCGCGCCGCCCGAGCAGATTTGCCTCGTCCTTCTCACGCACTGCACTCGCCTCCCTCTCGATGCTTCCTCTGACTTCCGCCCAGTTGATTTGGGCCGCTAGCTTATTAGCTTCCTCAATGTTTTTTGAGAAATCAGACCGCCCAAACGCGCGCGCCTTGACCGCTGCGCCCAGCACTTTGCTGAGCTTTTGCAGCGCGCCGGCGTCCGCTTCCAGGCTTGTTAGCTTCGTCTTGGTCGGTTCCTTCGCTTCTACGTTGTCGTCTGGCATTGAAAAGTTGTTTAACCCGCCACCGTTTCTAAACGGACAATAACGAGCCCCGCTTGTATTGAAAAGCTCCATTCCGCGGTTCCGGACGACTTCGTTTAAGCTTCTTTGCCGAGTTCTCGACGATAATTCTAACGCCAGAAATATTGTGCCCTTTTCCCCGCACCTTGATAGTCTTCGCGCATACGATGAGCGCAAATGGGAAAAAGGTTGGCGAAAAAGACTTGGCAGAATCCGCACCGCTCTTGGCTGAGGGCATGATGACCGATTTCATCACCGGCCACCCGGTGAAGGAAACCGAAAAGGAAAAGGTGCGTCAGGAAGTCGTGCGCCAGCTTATTGGCGAATACCAGATTGCGCCGGAAAACATGGAGGCGGATTTTCCCGTTAAGGTCGAGGGCAAGCGCAAGAAAGTGGACATCGCGATCTTCGAGTCAGGCAAAGAACACACGCTGGAAAATCTTCGCCGCGCCATCATCTGCCGGCCCATGCCCAACGTCGGCCGCAAATCCGTCATCAAGATTCGTGACTACGCCCAGGCCGAAAAAGATCTCGATGAATTGCGCGGCCTCATGACCGCTGCCGACGGCTGCGAATGGGGTCATTGGACCAACGCCCTCGAACGATTTTTCCTCCGCAAGGAAAAGCGCCGCTTCGAAGTCCGCTTCTCGCCGCATGGCGATTGGCCCATGGCCGACGGCTCCATGAGCACGCCGGACATGCACGCGGAGACCTACGTGCGCCCCGGCGAGGAAAACGCCCTGCGCCGCGCGTTCCAGCGCTGCCATAATTTTATTCACGGCAACGAAGGCATGCCCAAGGACGCCGCGTTCTGGCAGTTCCTATATTTGATCTTCGCCAAGATGCACGACGAGCGCACCAATCGCGGCAAAGAGCGCAAATTCTTCGCGGCGGCAGACGAGCCGTTCACCGAGGAAGGCCGCATGAAGATCCGGGCACGCATCAACGACCTCTTCAAGAGCACCAAGAAGCGTTACACCTTCTTCCGTGACTCAGATGAAATCACCCTGTCCGATCGCGCTTTGTCCTACATGGTCATGGAACTGGCCCGCTACAATTTCTCCCGCTCGGACGTGGACGCCAAGGGCGCGGCGTATCAGGAAATCGTCGGCACCAATTTGCGTGGCGACCGGGGCCAATATTTCACACCGCGCTGCGCGGTGAACTTGGTTGTGCGGATTCTGAATCCCAAGGAACATGAAAAAGTGTTTGATCCGGCGGATGGCACGGGCGGTTTTCTAGTCGCCACGCTGGCGCATCGATTGCGGCAGTTGCGTGCGGAATATAAGCGCGAGGTTAGCGACGCCACCCAGGACAGCATTTTGGATCGCTTAAGTGATTATGCCAAAAAGAATCTCTTTGGCTCGGACTTCGATCCGTTCCTTGTGCGTGCTAGCACTATGAATGTGCTGATGGCAGCCAATGTGGAGGGAAACATTTTCCACATGGACTCGTTGGCGTTTCCGCACGGCCACTTGCCGGGTAACGACCTCGCCAAAAAATTTGTCCCCTTCGGCTCGGTGGACGTCCTGATGACCAATCCACCTTTTGGTGCCGAAATACCCATCACCGAGAAATCCATTTTGGACAATCTCCAATTGGCAAAGCGCTGGTCGAAGGATGGCAACGGTCAATGGCTGGAAAAAAACGAATCGCAAAATGCGGTCGCACCAGAGGTTCTTTTTATTGAGCAGTCCCTTCGCTGGCTCAAACCTGGTGGTCGCATGGGCATCGTTCTGCCCAATGGCATTCTTGGCAACCCCGGCGATGAATATATCCGCCGTTGGATTTTGCGGAATTGCTGGGTGCTCGCCAGCGTCGAAGTCCCGGTGGAGGCTTTCATTGTCGAAGCCAACGTCGGCATTCTAACCAGCCTTCTATTTCTGAAAAAGAAAACCGAAACAGAGATGGACGCCGAGGCGCAAGGACATGTGAAAGAATATCCCATCTTCATGGCCGTGGCGGAAAAGGCTGGCGTCGATCGGCGTGGGAATGTCCTTTATAAGCGCAATCCGGATGGTTCGAATAAGTTGCGGACTCGCATTGATGAAGTGAAGGTGAAGACAAACGGCCATTACGAAATCCGCAAGCGCACGCTGATTGAGCCAGAGATAGACGACGACTTCCCGCCTATCGGGGATGCCTACGAAGCGTTCCGGCAGAAAACACCCGAGCCAGGTATATGAAGACCTCGGTCATTCAAAGCTCATGGATGCCTGAATACAGCTACCGGCTGGATACGAAACCATACGTAGGTGGTGTGCTTGAAACTAAACTTTTATTGCGTAATCTCAAGAACACGGTTCCACTTCATTCACTGACAAAGGGGTTTGCCGGCGGGATTTACAACGGCCCACAGTTTATTCGGAACTATGTTGAATCGCCCGAACATGGTGTGCCGTTTATGACTGGCAGTTCTATGCTGCTTGCCGACCTCAACAACCTACCACTCTTGAGTAGGCCAGATGCACAAAGCCAAAAGTTAAGCCATCTGGAACTCCAGCCCGGAATGTCGCTGATCTCCTGTTCGGGCACGATTGGTAAAATGGCCTACGCTCGACCCGAGATGAAAGGTGTGTGGTCGAGTCAAGACGTGCTCAAAGTAGTAGCTGATCCCAAGAAAATCCAATCCGGCTACCTCTATGCATGCCTAAGCAGCAAGTTTGGGATACCGTTGTTAGTTTCTGGCACTTATGGTTCGATTATCCAACACCTAGAACCAGATCAGATTGCCAACCAACCAGTGCCCCGTCTTGGCGATGGACTCGAACACGAGATTCACGAACTTGTTCACACGTCCGCACAATGGCTTTCAGAGCAATCGAAAGAACTCGCAGATGCCACGCAATTATTCTTCGATTCTGTAAGCTTGCGGGACATAGCCAGCGATGAATGGCACGCCGATCAGGCGAAGGATTTAGGATTTGAAGCAACTTTTCCATTCCCATACTCCATCCGCGCAATTCATTTTGCACCTAGATTTCGAAAACTGTGGAATGATATGCTACAGGTTCGCCACCTTCCACTTAGAGAACTTTGTCTCCCAGGCTCACTTGGAAATGGACCACGCTTCAAACGGATTGATGCAGATCTGGAGCATGCAATACGTTTGGTTGGTCAAAAGGAACTATTTAACCTCAAACCCGAAGGTCGCTTAATCGCTCTCACGTCCGTGGGTGATGAAGTCCGTATGGCGGAGGGAACGATTGCAGTCGCCGCACAGGGGACATTTGGAGAAACCGAGTTGTATTGCCGCTCGCAGTTCATTTGGGGAAGCTGGATAAACTTTGCCTACTCACAACACATGCTTCGTGTTGTAGCTGACGAGTCCAAAATCTTGCGAGGATGCCTATTTGCTTTTTTTCGATCACAAACGGCATTTCGCATGTTGAGGGCCATCTCGACAGGGTCAAAACTTCAGGACAACCATTATTATTTTCTACCTCGACTTCCAATACCAGTCCCAGAACGTAAAGTTCAGGAGAAAATTCATTCAATGGTTGTAAGTGCTTACGAGAAACGTCATCGAGCTGCTGCAAACGAAGACCGGGCGATAGCCTTGGTTGAGAAAGCTGTTGATGCTCTTGCAAAATGACCTATGGCTCAAGTCATCCCCATCGGCCAGCCAGCGAACGACCCGGAGCGGGAGGCAATTGCGTATCTGCGCGACCACCTGCCGGCGGACTATCGCATCATCCACAACTTCGAGTTGCGCAGCGGTGATGGTCAGTGGTTTGAAATAGACATCGCGGTTGTCGCCTCGCACGCCGTTTATCTCGTGGACGTGAAATCCACCTACGGCGAAATCCATGTCGCTGGTAGCCGCTGGCATCCCGAAGGCCGCACACCGTTTGCCTCGCCGCTCGCCAAATTGCGCCAGCACACGCGCATGCTGCACGGATTATTCTCCAACGCCGCCAGCGGCACGCACCTCGCCTTGCGCCATGTTTGGGTGGAAGCCGCGGTTCTGCTCACCGCACCGGATGCCAGGTTGCGCGATCCCGAAGGCCGCGACCGCGATCACACATGGCCGCTGCAAGGGTGCGAGCGGCAATTTATGGACGTCACGCGGTTGCCGGATCGCACCCCGCCACCCGCTCCCACAGCTCCCCATATCGGACAAATCCTGTCCACCATCACCGGAAAGGCGCGCCCCCAACAAAGTCAGCCGTTGCTTGGGCGCTCGTGGCAGTGTGAGGAACGTCTCACAGGGAATGATTTCTACATCGAATATCGGGCGCGGAACATTCACATCACAAGTCCGGAGCGTGTTATCGTCCGGGTTTATCGTGCCGATCCCTACTTGCCGGCAGACGAACGCAAGATACAGCAGGAACGCATTGCCAATGCTTACACCGCACTGAGCCGGCTTGCACCGCATCCCGGCATTCCGCTCGCGCGCGATTTTTTCCCCACCGATAGCGGAGACGCCTATGTGCTGGTGTTGAATGATGTTTCCGGCAACTCGCTCCGCTTGCATCTCACGAAGCCCGGCTTGCGACTCACCATGGACCAGAAGTTGCGAGTCGCGCGCGATGTGCTGGCAGCGCTGGCCCATTGCCACGGCAGTGGCGTATTGCATCGTGCCGTGTCCCCAGCCACGCTCGTCCTTGGTCTTGATGGCCAGACCCGCTTGCTTGATTTTGATTTTGCCCGGCCCGGCCCGCCTCGTGATCGTACCCTCGCGCATGAATTGACCGAGGCGATCGAGCCTGCCTACCTCGCACCGGAGTTGAAAGAAGATCCTTTGAGAAGCGGTCCCGCCTCAGATGTCTATGCTGCCGGAGCAACGCTCTACGAAGTTTTCACCGGCAAACCCACGTTTGAAAGCTTGGATCAGGCGCTCGCCGCTACGCAGGTTTTTCCAGAAAAAGTTTCTGCGCTCCTCCCCGGCCTGCCGGAGGGTTTCGATGACTGGCTGGAAAAGTTGTGCCGATTCAAGCCCGCCGAAAGGCCCTCCGCCGCCGAGGCGCTAGCGAGTTACGACTTGCTTTTCAATCCACCCTCCGTCTCCACGTCGGAATCCGAATCGGAATCCACACCCCCTGGGACCCCTCTGGATTACGCGAAGCTCCCGACCGGCACGATGCTGGCCAATCAGTATCAGGTAGAGATTCCGTTGGGCAAAGGCGGCTTCAGCCGCGTTTACAAGGTAATTGATATCAATTGCGAGGCTACGCGCGCCCTCAAGATCATCACCACCGATCGAAACTCTACCATGGAACGCATGCGGCAGGAGTATCGCACGCTCGCCAATTTGCCGGAGCATCCCAGTGTGGTCCGGGTCTTCCACGGTGGATGTCTGGAAGGTTACGCCGTGCCGTTTCTTGTGATGGAATATGTCGAGGGGGCGTGTTTGGATGATTTGATCAAGGATAAGAAATTGTCCGTGGCTGAGGCCCACAAGGTCGGTATCCAAGTCGCCGAAGGTCTGGCGCATCTTCATCGCAATCATGTTACGCACGGCGATATCAAGCCGGCCAATCTCATGTGGGCCAGCCAGTCTGTGAAAATCGTCGATTTCAATGTGGCGATCCGGGCAGGGGACTTTCTCGCGCGAGGCGGCGGCACACGCCGGTATATTCCCCCGGACCTTGAAATGAGTGCCGAACAAACTGAGGTGGAGCGGGCTGACCGGGATATCTATGCCTTGGGCATTACCCTCTACGAAGCCGTGACGGGGGAATACCCGTGGTCCGACGAAAAGGCTCCCCCCAAGGACAAGCCAGCGCGAAATCCCCAAGACATTTCTGGATTTGATGACCTCGCGCCCGGCTTTGTGGCCTTGTTGCTTAAAGCCATCGCACCGCGCCGCGCGGATCGTTTCCAAACCGCCGCTGACTTTGCCCATGCGCTTCGTATCATCACGCTTTTCAGGCAGCCGAATCCGGCTAAGGAGTTGCGAATCACAACGCAAAGTTTGCAGGCGCTCGCGCGCGTCGGAGAACCTAAACCCAACTCGAATCCCTTCGTCTCCTATCTGCTCACCCTTTATAGCCAAAGCCGAAGCACCAACGCCGGCACCCGCGGCTTGGATGAAATGGGCCGGCTGATTTATGTCCCCACGGCGTTGGATCGCGCGCTCCAGCCCGCCACGCTGGACGGCGGCTTCCGTCTTGTTCTGATCAGTGGCAATGCGGGCGATGGTAAAACCGCTTTCATTCAGCAAGTCGAAGCCGCGGCGCGTGAACAAAAAGCTGTCGTCACGCCCTATGGCACGGGCAATGGCACGCGCTTTGAACTCAAAGGCCGTAAGTTCCAGACCAATTACGACGGGAGCCAGGACGAGGGAGAGAAAATTAATGACGATGTGTTGGATCAGTTCCTCGCGCCGTTTGCGGGGTCAGATGCGTCGGCCTGGCTCGCCAATGAAACACGGTTGATTGCCATCAATGAAGGCCGGTTGATAGATTTTCTCGAACAGTTCAGCGCCAAGTATCCACGGCTAAAGCAAATCGTGCAGCGCGGTCTTCGCACTGGCTCGCCGGATGATGGCATCGCCGTGGTGAATCTGAATCTCCGCAGCGTGGTCGCACCTTATGGCGAGATGCCTTCCATTTTCGAACGTCTGGCCAAACGTCTCGTTGAACCGAGGTTTTGGGCCCCGTGCAAGACCTGCGATCTGCGGGACAAATGTTTTGTGCATCACAATGCTCAAACCTTCGCAAACCCCACTGCCGGTCCGCAGGTGCTGGATCGTTTGGCCCTGATGTATCGGTTGGTAACCTTGCGCGCCAAGTTGCATATTACCTTGCGCGACCTTCGTTCCGCGTTGGCTTACACTCTCGCCGGCACGCGCAATTGCGATGAGATCCATGAGCTCTATCAGCAGGGCGACCGCGCCGAAATTCTCAAGGGCTTTTATTTCAATAGCTGGGCCGGGATCGGCACGGCCCAACACGACCGACTGTTGCGCTTGCTCCGCGAAATTGAAGTGGGTCAGACTAGTGATCCCAAACTGGATCGGACGTTTGACTTTCATGAGCCCGAACCCGCGCCTGGGTTGATGGATTTTGCACCTCGGGCCGGTTACGACCGGGAATTGCTCTCCGCCGCCTACAAGGAGCGTCCGGTGGAAATCGCCACCCACCATAATGGGGCGCGCTTTAAATATCATCGCGATTATGTCGCCATGCTGCGCCGCCGCCATTTCTTCGAGGCCCGCGATGATTCCTGGCGCAATCTGATCCCTTACGGCGCGGCAGCCCAGATGCTCGACATACTCACGCGGCGGCCCGACCCGCGCGCCGAAGCGCTCAAAATCATTCGCGCGGTCAATCGCGGGGAGGGCGTTTTTGATAATCGCCGGCTCAAGGGCAAACTCGCGTTGCAGGTGCGTCAGGTGGATTCGGCCACGGTGCGCAGTTACCGCGTTTTCCCGGCGGAACGATTTGAACTTGTGCCGCAGGAGCCCGGCCAAGCTTCGCCCTATCTGGAACATTCACCGACTGCATTGTTGCTCCGCTATAACGACGGCACGGAATTGTCGGCGGAGCTAGTGATCAATCTCGACGTGTATGAAATGCTAGATCGGTTGAATCATGGCTATCGTCCGACCGTGGATGAATTGCAGGGCTATTACCTCACGCTCGCGGTGTTCAAAAACATTCTCGGCTCCGCGCCCTATCAGGAAGTCTTGCTGACTCCCACAGGGCACGAGTTTTATTCGGTGACCCGGTACCCGGGCGGCCAGTTGGCCATGCGCCTCTCCGAAGAATCAACACCCTATGGCACTTAAAAGCAGAGACAAACATTTTCGGTTGCCCAAGATCAGTCTTCTGGACTTTAAGACCTTGGAGATGGATCGAGTGTTGACCATGCTCTTTGCGCGCATTCAACACAATGGCTTGGACAGTCGACTTTTCAAAAAGGACAACACACTTGATACCTTTGAAGCTCACTTCCTGTCACAGCCCACTCGTTTCAAGGATTTCGAGAAATATCCGAAGATTACCCGTGGCTGGCTCGAAACCCACTTGTTGGATTTGGTAAACCGAGGCAAAGTCGGCAAAGAGGCAGTCGCCGCACCGCGTCCGCTTCACGGCCAGACGTATCGCTTCCGTAACGCGAACCACTGCCGCGACTACGGTGCCGCGCAACATATTTACGAAACTCTCTGGCACGCCCGGAACGAACTGGGTAAACGGGCGCTTGCTGGTATGAAGGCATTCTTCTTTGCGGGTGTTGATCCCAACACCCAATTAGAGGACCCCAGCGTTATGGTTGATGTCGAGACCCAAGCGCTTATGAGTTTGAATGCTGGCGAGGTAACCCAAGATGCGTCGCTTAAGGATTCGCGGGTAATAACTCCACCGCTTTGCATTGGCTCGGCTGATTTGATGGCCGATGACATTGTTCGGCTGCTCCAGTATCGGACCAAAATCCCGCGCTCGGTCATGGTAGAATACCTCAAGATCCTCCTGGCCTTCCATCTCGCCCTGTATCACCTCCGGTTGATGAAGCTGCTGCCCGAGTTGGTGAAGAAGAAGGGGTTAGAAACCATTTGTCAGCCCGGTAATTGTCCGGTCAAGCCGGGCAATGGAGATCGTCCGCAGGGCGATTGCCCTTACCAGATTGCCCTGTTCGTGGATGTGCAGAATCAGCCCGGCACCCGCGTAAGTCAACTAGCCGAGACTAGCGCTGAACTCCATTACCGTCGTATCCCCGGATTTGTTCGCGCCTATTTCCTGACCAAGAAGCTTGATGAGTTTGCCTTGCATATGTTGCAAGCCAATCGTTTACCAGGTGGCACCAATCGGCAGTTGAGTGTCAACGAGGTGTTGCGCTTGCTGGACAATTGCCATCAGACCGACCGTGAGCAGTATTTTGGAGCGCGGATTTTGAGCTTGGAGGAGGACACCGCAGTGGAGGACAACACGCTGGATCCCGAGGTTCAGGCGGTGAAAAATCTCGGCTTGGACCAACTCACGACGTATGTCGAATGCTTGATGGCGTTGCGTGGCGATTACCATCGCACATTCATTGTCCGGTCGTTGGATTCGTTGTTCCTAAAGAACCGGCCCGGAGCCCTGCTGGCCCAGCAACGCTCCCGCAACTCGCCCCGGCGCTTCGTGCTCGACAGTCGTTTGCTGGAAGTCCTGCTCCAGATCGCTGTCTTGCGGTTTGATCCCGCAACCCATCGCTACTGCTCCGAGGAAATTCAAATTGACCGGCTTCTGACGTTCATGCGCGACCGTTACGGGCTCCACATTGATTCGCTCCCGAAAGGGGAAGGTTTTGGTGAGCCAACCATCGCCGACCGCGAAGCCATCCGTCGCAACAAGGCGGCCTTCAAAAACAAACTCCGCGAGATAGGTTTTTTTCAGGACCTGTCCGACGCCTATATCACTCAGCATGTCACGCCCCGTTACCGTATCAATAGTCAGCCGGCTCCATCGGGAGGCTCCGCATGAGTAAGGAATTTCGCCGGATCACTTCGGCCGACGTGAACGCCGAGCTGGAGCGCCTGATTGAAGAGCGGCTGCTGGATATTCTCGCCACGCGCCTCCCGGGGCACTGCATGCGGGTCGGCGATCTGGACACCGAGGTCATGCTCGCCGTGGCCCGCCATCTGCAAAAAAAAGTCGGAGCCGCCGCTTTGATTCACGTGCTTTCCCGTGAGCCGAAAAACGGAGATTCGCTTTTGATCTCCGGCAGCAAGCTGGTGGAACTGCGCAACCCGCTGGCCGAGGGTGAGCTGCGCCCGCCGCTGCTTGTATTTGTGCCTAATGACCTGCGCACGGCGGCAGAGGACTCATTCGGGGAGGCCACCTTCGCCCAGATTTCGGTGACCGATACTTACGCACGCTTACGGCAGCATCTCACGGATCAGTTGCCCGAGAATTTGCGCACCGTAGTTCCCGAACTGCTTCGGCAGGTGGAGGATCGGGATTGGCGTTGGGCCGACGCGCACGCGGCCGTTCGTTTCCTCCTCAGTCTTCAGGTGAATGGCTATGAACCCGAGGTGGTGGGTGCCTCATTGTGCGAACTGGGTATCGTTCCGGATTTTCACTTGCTGGACGATCCCACCTCTGCGCCTAACCGACTTGCTAAAAATCTGGAGTGCGTTAGGAAACTGACCTTCTCCACGAAATCCGACCGGGGCCGGGTTTTGGATCTTAAACTGAACGACCGCGCGTTTCGCGCCGGCTTGAGTGATTTTTTGGTGGACACCGGTCTGGAGGATCCGCAGTCCTGGACGGGTCGCATCGTCTCTGAAAAAAAGTTCTGGGCGCTCTCCTTTGATAAATGGGAATTTGAAGCGGGTGCCGGCCCCACCCAGCAGATTCGCGTGGAAGTGACGGCTTTGGATATTCCCATCGTTCAGGAGGACAATGCCGATCCGCGCCTTCAACAATTGATTGGCCAGCAGGTCTTGGTGGTTGGCAAGGGGGGCATGAAAAGCTTCAAGGTTAAGTTTCACTGTGATCCCGCACCGGAAAATGTGCCCGGCGTCCACCATTTCCGGTTGCAGGTCGTCTTGCGCGAGAGTGGCCCCAACGGCTTTACCAAGAAGAAAAATGTCTGGACCGGTCCGCGTCAGGATACGTCTGTCAGCTTTGGAGGCGTCGCCAAGGTGGATTGGGAGGATGGTTGGCATTTTGTCCGCGTTTTGCCTTGCACCGAGGACGGGGTTCCCCTCCCGATCGTGGATGCCCAAGGCCAGCCCATTCCGCTGATCGGCGGGTTGGATGACGGCCAGTTGCCGAACGAGAGCGACCTTTTTTATGTGGTCAAGGCGGATGACGTTGAGGTGGAAGTGCCGCAGCGCGCCATTCAGAAATTTCCGAGCTACAGTCACGCGTTGGTTCATTTCTGGTTCAAGGCGCTTGCGGATAAACATGACCCCAAGGAGGTGACTTGTGTCCACCGGGCCTGGGTCGATGCCGAGGATCACCGGGGCAAGAGCGAACTTCTGGAATTCAAGTTTTCTGGCGAGGGTTTGATCAATGTGCCGGTTTCCCGCGCTCTCAAGATTTTGGAGCAACGAATTCTTGCAGCGCCCGATGAAACCATCTCGTGGCGGATGGCCGTTTCCTCGGCGCAGACGGTGGAGGTGTTTCCGGACGTCTGCACTTGGCCGGCCGTGCCCGAGTTGGAGGCCTTCCGTTCCCGCCGTGGGGAACTGCTGGCTAAAATCTGCGGAGCTGATGGGCAGCAAATCATCCAGAGCGTCGACTTGTTTCCGCTGCGCGACGAGATTGCGGCGTATGCCCAGAATTATCTCCAGTTGCTCTGTCAGACTCTACGCTTTGCCGAAACCGCACCGCCCGATGAACAGGCTCGGGTGCTCGCCCAGCTCCAGACGTTACTGTCGCTGGATACCGCCAAAATTGATCTCGCTGATCATCGCGGAAGTCATCGGCACGCGCTCTTGGTGAGCCCCACGCATCCCCTTCGTCTCTTGTGGCTCGGCACCTGGCTGACGCTCGCTCACCATTGGTTGGAGCAGGCAGCCCGGGCGCCCAAGGAGTTTATCGCTCCGACGCGGGATTCCTTGTTGGAGCGGTTGAATCTCGCCAATTTTCCGGCCGTCTTTCCTGCGGGTTCCGGTCGCCTGTTGACCGCCATTGATAACATCCATCCGCTGTGGACGGTCTATGGGGCTTCCACCGAAACCGACCCGCGCGGTTTGATTGCCGAACTCTGCACCTCCTTGGGTTTGCCCGAGCCGAACATCGGCAGCTTCAGTCTTGATGGAACATTTCTGGCAGATCGCGCTCGTCGCTATCTGATCCAGCATCCCTATATTCAAACGCTGGTGTTGAATTGTTTCAACGCAGGTCGCGGTCGCTTGTTGGCGGACATGCTTTTGGATCTCCAAAAGGAGCCGGATTTCAGCGATCTGTGCTACGACCTCCGCCTGTTCGTGCCCGATCCCGATGCGCCGGGCTGCGGCGAGGATTTGGCAGAACTGATTTCCCCCAGCAGCAGCCTGGCCGCCCCCGAGGCGGATGCGTTTGCCACGCCCACGGGCAATCACTTAAAGCCCAAGCTGACGTTTTCCGTTCGCAACCAAGCCGACTTCCGGGGGAACACCTCCGAATTTCCCGCCCACTTGAGCCTGCTCTTTGATGTGTTCCCGGCGCAAAGCATCAGCGCTAAGGCGCCGCGACGCGAGGACGAGAGTGCACCAGTGCATGGGTTGCTCCAGGATTTTACCGTCTCTTATCTGGAAGAGGCGGACGTCGTGGCATGGCACCGGAGTCCCCGGCATTGCTACTCCCAACGCCTCGAAAGAAACGACGGGATAATGGGCGTCACCTCGATCCCCGGCGCGGAGGAATTTCCCAAACTACTGGCGCAGTTGTCTAAAACTATTTCGACCGTCGCTGCCTGCATCTCGACCGGTCAGGCGGGTTTGGTCCTCAATCCGGTTTCCACCTTAGTGCTCGAAGCCGACCAGAAGGCGTTGTTGCATCAGGTGCATGAGGTCAGTGATTGGGTATTCACCATTGATAAGAGTCTTGGCATCGAATTTTTCGACCACCCTTCGTCCAGTCGGCGGCCCGAATACCTGATTGATCACAGCCCGGACTTGTCCGGGAATAGTGGCCGGCGTGTCGTGATTACGTCGCGCTCCCAGACCGAAATCCGTGTCTTGTTCGAGCGAGTGCTTCAGGATTATGACTTGGGGATTTACCATGATCGCGCCCATGCGCTCTTGGGCGAACTCCGTGCGCTCTCTGGGCGGCTCGCGCTCAAACTGGCGTCCTCACCCACCCAGCGCGCCGAGGCGCTCGGCCTAGCCTTGGCCAAATTGTATCTCGAATTCCAGGATGTGTTTCGCGATCAGGCGGTGGTTCCGTTAGATGCCCATTTGGATTTGTTCCGGACGTTGCAGAAAAGTGCCGACGAGTTGGAAGATGAAATCAGCCTGCGCCGCACTGATCTCGGGCTGTTTGACTTCGATGCGTCCGGTCCCGTTCCTATCCTGACGTGCAGTTTGGTCGAGGTGAAATGCTACCGCGCCGCCGGCAGTCTGGACGGTTTGAGCCAGTTGAGCCAGTCCATCGCCGAGCAGATTCAGCAAAGTGAGCACACCCTCCGGCACCATTTTGATCCGAAACACAGCGGGGCCGTGGATCGTCCGGATCGCGTGATTAAAACCCAGGAGCTGATCAACCTACTGGAGTTTTATATTGATCGGGCGCATCGCCTCCACTTCCTCTCGCCGGAGGCATTTCAGGAGGCGAAAATTTTCTTGCGCACCATGGAAGGCGGTTACCAGTTGCGCTTTACCCGCAGCGCGTTGGTCTTCGACTTTGATAAAGAAGGCACCGAGGAATTTGTTCAGGACAACGGCATTGAGTTCCATCGCATTGGCGTGAACCTAATCCGCAAGATGCTGGAGGCGTTGCCGGCCAAGTCGCCGGATTTGGAAACCCAGCCGTTTGTTGTGCCCGCCGCCGTCGGGGTGCCCTTAGCTACCGAAACCTCCACGATGCAGTTCCTCGCCAAGGAATTGCCCAAGCTCGGTCGCGCCGCCTTTCTCCGCGAAAAACGCCCGCGCACGGTTACATGGGACAAATCGGAACCGCCGAACGATGCATCTTCTCCGTCGGAAACCACCATTCCCGAACGTAAGCCGGTCTATCCGCAGCATCCGCATCTGGAGCCGGTGGTGCCGCCTGTCTTGGTGGCTCCTCCAGTCGCGGCTCCGGTCAGCACAACCGAACCGCCCTTGCCACCGGTTGTCCCGCCGACCGCTCCGGTGTCGCCGCCAGTTCCGACCGCATTAATGGTGGTGCCCGCTTCGCCGACGCCCCAGGCCCAACCCCCACCCGCCAACAAAATGCTCCCGTCTGAACCCGTTTCCTCATCCACTCGTCCTGCGCACGATGTTCTATTGGGCGTTTCCGGCGAATCTCCTCAATTCGGGATTTTGGGCAAGGTCATGGGGCGCTCGGTGGGACTCGATCTTAATCAAGCCCACACCATCAGCCTGTTCGGCGTTCAAGGGGGAGGCAAGAGCTACACCCTTGGCAGCATCATTGAGATGGCATCATTGTCACTGCCTGGGATCAACTGTCTGCCCCAGCCTTTAGCGACCGTTGTTTTTCACTATAGCCAGACGCAGGACTACAAGCCCGAGTTCACGTCCATGAACCGGCCCAATGACGACGCCTCGGCGGTGGCCACCTTGCTGGCAGACTATCAGGCTCGTCCGGCCGCCCTGAAAGACATGGTCCTATTGGTTCCCTCGGGCAAATTGGAGGCGCGGAAGGCAGAGTATCCCGGCATTGAAGTGTTGCCTTTAAAGTTTGCCTCGTCCGAATTGCAAGCTGGCCATTGGCGGTTCCTCATGGGCGCGGTTGGCAACCAGGCTACCTACATCCGTCGACTCAACCAGATTATGCGTTCGATGCGAGATAAGTTGACCTTGGAGAGCTTGCGTTCAGCTATCGAAGAAGCCGGCCTTCCGGATAATCTGAATGAACTCGCCAACATCCGCCTTGATCTGGCAGCGGATTATATTGACGACTCCATCCGCATCAGCGAATTGATTCGCCCCGGCCGTCTTGTCATTGTGGATTTGCGCGATGAATTCATCGAAAAAGATGAAGCGCTTGGCTTGTTCGTGGTCCTGCTTCAGCTTTTTGGCGATGCCACTTACCAGGGACAGTTTTTCAATAAGCTTGTCGTTTTCGATGAAGCTCACAAATACATCGGCAATCCCGACTTGGTTGATGGCTTGGTAAGTGTCGTGCGCGAAATGCGCCACAAGGGCACCAGTATCCTGGTCGCTAGTCAGGACCCGCCTTCGGTGCCGGTTTGTTTGATCGAGCTCTCCTCACAGATCATTCTGCACCGCTTCAACTCACCTGCATGGTTGAAGCACATTCAAAAGGCCAATGCCGCCTTGCTCAACCTCACACCAGAGCAATTGGCGAGGTTGAATCCCGGCGAAGCCTTTGTGTGGTCGAGTAAAGCAACCGACCCCCTCTTTTTCCGGGAAGCTGTTAAGGTCAAACTACGTCCTCGCGCAACCCTCCACGGCGGAGCCACCAAAACGGCCGTCTAATCAGACGGCGCTGCCCTTATGCAATTTTTGTTCTTGATCTTCTCAAACACAAAATTGAATGCGTTATGCTTTTTATCGCAAAGATAAACAATCTGGAAATCACGTCGCCTCTAGGCAAAGGCTTCACAATTCGGGATAACTGTCATCTGACGAATGATCCTGATGTAGTTATGTCGCTTCTACCAAGCGGTGCCGACATTGTCATTGGTAAACAGTTCATACATGAACTTAAAACCGGTCCGGTAATCTATTGGAAATGTCCGCCAAAAATAGAGTCGCGAGTGCTAGAAGATCCGCCGGGAGTGCTCCTTGATTGGCTCATAGAGATTACAACATTTTTCCAAGCCCTCTGGGTCGTGAATGACAACGCAGTGTGCCCAAGTTTGGCTTTTTGCATATACCACCGTCCCGAACGCGGCATGGCCAGTGTTTGGAATTGTGCGATCGGCCCAACTATGGCAGACGGAATGGCGCCTACATCGGTGTGCTCTACCGCCGCTCTCATACAAGCGAAGGAATATTTTTCAATCTTAATTCATTACACTTTTCATGAAATCTGGAAGAAAGCCGAGCCACCCAAAAAGTATAAGCACGGTGCTGCGAAGGGGGTGCCTCGCATCTTCCGGTTTCACTATTTTCTATCCGCCGCCCGCCATGCAAACGACGTTGCCATCAAAATTTCTCTCTACATGACATGTTTCGAAATTCTGTTCTCTACCAGTTCATCTGAATTAACTCATAAATTATCTGAACGCGTAGCATATTTTTTAGGAGAAACATCCATCGAGCGAAAAGTAATTTTCGAAACTGTTAAACGCGCATATTCGATTCGCTCGAAAATCGTCCACGGAGAAGGTGTCGCGGGCACAGATGAGGTTCAGTCCATCTCTCAAGAAATTGACGAATTGGCCCGGCGTCTTCTTCTAAAACTTTTGACGGATGAACGTGCAGAGAAAATATTTGAGGAAAACAAAGAGGCCTTAGAGGAATATTTTACCGATTTGACACTCGGAGCCGATTAAGACCCTGCGGGTACCAGCTCCGGGCATAGGTGCGTAACAAAATTGGTTGGAGAAAGAAGACCAAAGAGCAGATCGATAACTGTGGCATCAATTTCGCCGAGTTGGTTGAGAGGGTGCCGGCCTGCTCGGCCTGCGCCCCTCGACACGTTCAGTTTGGCTTCAATGCTTCGATCTTCGCTGCAAGTGCATCGCATTTGGCCAGCAGCAAATCCCGGTGACCGTGCCGAAGCGCGAGCCAACGCACGTACGCAAGCAACGGAGGTGTCCTTTTCTCGGCCTCTACATCCGCCCACTCCACAAAGTCATCCAAGCAGGGTTTGCGTCCACCATGTAAACGATCCCGTCGGGGAACGGAGGGGAAGAAGTCCAAAGGACGGGCGTCAGTCACGATGTTTGGCTGCCGGTGTAGACAATCCCCGACCATTTCCGTCTCACCATCCTCGTCCGACTCGATAAATTTCAACAAAGGCTTCTCGCCCTCAATCGCCTCTCCAAAGGCCGCGGAAGCCAGCTTCAAATTAGCGCCGTCTCTGATTGGAACGCCATTTCGAATTACGGCGTGTATCGGACAGTTCGATGCGGAATTTTCTACGTGCAGTCTGTCATTAAACTTCACATCCTGGCTTTGTAAATGCCAAACCAGTCGACATGAGCCATGGACGATGACCGTGCCAAGCGTCGGCAGATTTTCGAAACTTCTGGCCTCCAAATTCGGCAGAATTGTTCCAGCCAGTTTCATTCAAAATCCCAAATTGCCAGGGGTCGACCGCATCCACCATTTGATCGAGGGAATCTACAAGCCAGCTTGGTCGAATTACCCATTGAGCATCGCTTCCATGCTCAAGAGCCCCTACCACGATAAGACCCATTTTCATTCAGACGGAACCTGGTGGATGAATTACAGTCCCAAGGCCGGCGGGATGAATATTGCGGCCAATGTCGCCTTGATCCGGTGTATGACCGATGCTGAACCACTGCTTGTTCTCAAGCAGGTCAGTGATAAAACGTCCACCACCGGCACGCGTTATCGCTTGCTGGGATTGGGCTTGGTCGAGTCGTTTGATGATCGACGTGACTTGTTTAGCATTCGCGGTGTTCCCGCCGACCGATTTACCGATTACCTCAACCTCCCGCTTCAGGATGAACTGATTGAAACCGCGCTTCGGTTGGAATCTCTGGAAGACTGGCAACCATTTTTGCGCGAAGATCGAGTGCTATACAAGGTCAATGCTCAGCGGCGTGACCAGGCTTTTCGCGACGTAGTCCTCGACAACTATGACAAAACCTGCGCGGTGACAGGTCAGAAATTTGTCTATTCGGCCACGGTGGAGGCGGATGCAGCACACATCATTGGCAAAGGCCACCTTGGAACGGATGATCCCCGCAACGGCCTCGCGCTTTCCAAGTCTGTCCACTGGGCCTTCGACCAGGGAATCTTTACCGTCTCCGACCAATATGAAGTCCTAATCCACCCGAAAGCGAGGATCGCCGACTCCAAAGCATTCCCGCTCATGGCTTCCGACCGAAAGCGGATTGTCTTGCCCAGCGATTCGGCCTACCACCCGCATCAGGAAGCGCTCGCGTGGCACCGTGAACATCGCTTCGGTTGGTTCGCTAAAACTTCGTGATGACTTTCGCGACAAGACCCGCAAAAGTAGGCATCACCAGTATTTTGCTTTCCCCGGAATAACCCACCGCACGCCGCCGCGTGGATCAGGCACATCGACGCTGTGGCGCGGGATGACATGAAAATGAAACTGTGGCAGCGTCAGTTCATTGCCCGGATCAGGAACGGTGGTGCGTTTCGGCATAGGTGGCGTCAATAGGCTGCGACCAGATGTTCCTCGCGCCATCGCAAACTTTCCAGCGCGGGGTAGAACTTCTCCTCGCCCGGCGGGATCACTGATTTACCGGCAATGGCGACCAAATCACGTTGTCCCTCGATGCGGTCATCCAGTCGCTCCTCTTTCACACGCCAGATGCCGGCGCGTTTTTTGCTGTCAGGAACCGGGGCGATCAAATGCTGATCCATCGCCCAGTGATGATTTGGGCACAAAGCCATGCCGTTCGTCGGCTTGTCATTCCGGCTGACGTAAAAGGGAATTAAATGTGCCGCCTCCACAAGCGAAACCGATTGATCAAGCAGCACGCGAACGCCGCACGCTGCACAGCGATAATCGTAAACCTCAAGGATCGTCCGGCGGAATGCCCCATCACGGCCCGGGGGCATTTCCTCCCTGAGCGCGTCCACTGGTTCAACCGTGCGTCCGGTGGCGGCGATGGCGGCGAGCTTGTCCCGGTCGTCCGGAAAATAGCGGGCAACTAGAGCTTCGCGCAACTGATGGCGCGCAACCGGTTCGCTCAACAACGGCCAGATGCCATCATCAAATTTCCCGTGGGCCACACGCCGCCGCAATTCCGCCACACTCGACGCGCCCGAAGTCGCACCCTCGCGGTAAATCGGCGCCTCACCCGGCACGGGCACGAGCTGCCAGAACTTGTCGCCGCACAGATGGAAAAACGGATTCTGAATCGTCGGCTGATCGTCCTGCTTCTTCACGACAGCGAAGTAGCGTTTGAAAGTTGTGACCAGTTCGGGACTCAGCGGCACTTCGTTGCGAGTGATGACGCCGCGATCCAACAGGTCAATGATGCTAAGCAGCAAAACAGGCTTGTGCGGCCGCTCATGCGAACCGCTTTTATCCCGCCGGAGGTTGTAAAGCCGGTCCAGCCACTTTTCCCATCCAATTTTGCTCAAGGCCACATTCCATTTTTCCCATAAACTCCATGCGCGTTAAAGCCCATTTCACCGGACAACACCGCTTCGCTTTGGCTCGGTCTCTCACATCAGTTTTTACCTTACACCGTCCCCTCCGCCGCAATGGATTGGAATTCCGTGTCGATTTCGGCGTGCTTTGTCCTCAAATACTTGGCCACCCTCGTGTTCTTCAGCAGGGCTTTGATGTAGGTGTATGCGGTTTGCAGGGCGAACATGTTTTCTTTGTAAGTTTCCGTGATCGCTTTCATGCCGCTTTCCAACGTCTCCATTTCCTGCTCCATTTTGGCAATCGCCTCGGCGGTCATGCCCTTCTTTTTTTTCGGCCGGTCGGCGTCGACCAACAGGTCCTTGCGCGTGCCCAAAACCAGCCCCTCGGCATAGCCGGCATGATAATTATTGGCGTCAATCATGATCCGCGCCATCTCAATCTGTCGTTCGCCCGTCACCTTTTTCATCATCCGGAGTGCTTGGGGTGATATGGGTTTGTCTTTCAGCAATTCTATGGCTTCGTCGTTGATACCATTCAAAAGGTTCATCGAAGCTTGCACCAGACGCGGAGAAATGTTCAGCGCCGCCGCGATGCGTTCCAAACTCGCGCCGTTTTTTACCGCTTTGACGATCATTTTGTGTTCTTGAATCGCGGGGAGCCGGCTGATGCGGGCATTGTAGGTGAAACCTTCGTCGTCTTTGGCGACGAGGCAGTCGGCAGAGGTCATTTCCAATTCCTTCATCGCGTAATAACGCATGTGCCCGTTCACGAGAATATATTTCCCCGGCTGGCCTTTTTGCGGATGTACCACCAGCGGTTCGACGAGTCCGACCACCGGGATGGATGCCAGGATGGTTTCGTATCGGTTGGCCTTTTTTTGTGCTTCGTTAATTTGCCGCACCGGCAGGATGTTTTCCAGCAGCAGCCGGATGATTCGCATCTCGAATCCAATTTTTGCGTCGCTCATGTTGTTGCCTTGTTTGGGGGTGTGAGTTTGGACCATAGAAATTTTGGCATCGTCTCCAGGGCCTCCGCCCGTAATAGGGTCAGGAAATGCTCATCGGTCAGCAACTTGTTGAAGGCCGTGACCACGTTCAAAAGGCGCGCATCACAAACCCGGGATTTTTTGATCATCAGCTTCTGGCGCTGCGTCTCTTGCCGGTAGGTGGCCACAATCTTTTCGGAACTGGTCCGGCTGCTGCGCGGGCCATCGCCCTTTTGTTTGCCCAGCAACCGCCGTTTGTCCATCAAACGCTTGGCCCTGCGGATGTCTAATAAGTTCAATTCTTTGCTCTCGAAGGCTTTCATCAGATCGCGCTGCATTTCCACCGTGTCCGCTTGGGCGATTTCAACGGCGACCCACAAGGGGATCTCTCCTGCGAGGGCGGCATGGAGCAATCTTTCTTCGCCCGACTTTCTCAATGCCATCATGCCGTTGACCGTCGAGCCGGAGACATCCAATTTCTCGCCGATTTGCAGGTTGTTGTACCCTTGGCCGCGCAACCGCTCGATCTCACGAATCAGATCCATCGGAGAGGGATAACGGCGCGCAATGTTCTCCACCAGGCTGCGAATCAATCGTTCCTCTTTCGAGATTTCCACCACCTTGGCCGGAATTTCTTTATGGCCGAGTGCGATAAACGCTTCCATCCGCCCCTGGCCGCAGACCAGGTCATATTTCAGCCCCGACGGTTCGTTCTCCGCCCGCAGACTGACGGTAATCGGCATTTTCAGCCCCAGATTTTTGATGCTTTGGACGATCAGCTCGAATTTTTTCTGGTCGCGCTGGCGCGGATTCAAAATGTGAATCTCCGCAAGGGGAATCATAATTATTTCATCATTCATATCGCTTCCTCCAAGTTCACTCGCTCCGCCATGCCGAAAAAATAATCCAGCGTGTTGCAACAATAGGTGTCCAGATAAATGCCGTTGGCTTCCGCCACGCGCAGGTTTTCCCACGTCATGTCTATGGCCGGCAGCACATAATAATCGCGGATGCCTTCGTTCGTGGCGTCCATCCGCACGGCGACCGTGATGTCCGGTCGGGCGCTGGCATCCAGCCGGATCAGCCAGCGCGACGAACCCGCGCCAGTCTCGGTATGTCGGCACAGCACGATGGACACGCGCATCTCATGGTTCACATCCAGCAATTCGGTTTCCTTGTTCCAGGCCGCGTGTGCGCCCAGTGCCGTGATTTGCTGTATGACTTCCGCCACCATTTCCGGATGACGTTTCCGCAGCCGCCGATTTTCCTCAATGAAACTGTAATCAATTCCCGGATTGTAGCCGATCAGCCGGTAGGCGTTCACCAGTGTGCCAAAGCGATGGCTGAACGCCGTGCTTGATGGCAAGTCTTCCGCTTCGTCAATCAGGATACCCGAGATGCGTCCGTGTCTTAATAACACGCAGCGTAGTTGGTTCAGCATCTCTTCATCGCTGTAGGTCCGGCTCCGGGCCAGTATGATTTCCTGCGACTTCACAAATAGCTCCGGTTCGACAATGCCCGCATAAACGCCGGCGGCGCGCACCCATTCCGCCCTCGGATTGGTGACGTGCTTCTTTTTCAGTTTGCAGGAAGTCCGGGAATAGACGTTGTTCCCAATATATTTTTCGTTCGTCAGGACTTGATGCACGGTCCCCCGGTTCCATGCTCGCCCGTAGTCGGTCAAACTCCCTTGTGCGTTTAGTTCGGCGGCAATCTCCGATTCCAATTTTCCATCCGTGATAAAACGGTGATAAATCCACCGCACGACGGCAACCTCTTCGTCCGGCCCGGCCACCAACACCACGCGGTCGGTCTGGATGCTCTTTTGCTCACCCATTTTCAATTCGCCTTTTTTCACCCCGTTCGCGTCCACCAAGACCCGGCGCAGCCCGTAGCCCGCCGCACCACCCTGGCGGAAACCGAGTCTCACCAACCGGCACGCGCCTTGATAAACTTTCGTGGAAAGTTCCCGGCTGTATTCGCCCGCCATCGTCCGCTTGATACTCTTGATAATCGTGGAAACCGGGCTGCCGTCATTTGAAAATTGCTCGGCGCAGTAATGGACCTGCACGCCGGCTTGCTGGCAGGCGTATTCGTAAAAGGCGCTCTCGTCCGGGTTTTGAAACCGGCCCCAACGGCTCACGTCATAAACCAGAATGACGCCAAATTCCGCCCGGCCTTCCCGCACGTCCTTGAGCATTTCGGCCAGCGACTCGCGGCCCTCGATGTTCAGCCCGCTTTTGCCTTGGTCCGAATACTCTTTAACGATGGTAAATCCATGTTTCTTCGCGTATTCGCGGATCACGTCCATCTGATTGCTTGTCGAATACTGCTGATGCTCCGTGGACATGCGCACATACACCGCGGCGCAGTTCGCCCAACGGTTTATATTCGCCCGGCTCATCATGCCGAGTGCTGTCGGTTTTGTTTCATGGTTTCGTGACGCCTCCCGGCCAAAAGCCGGCAAGCATTATTTCATCATGACAGATGGCCGTGAGCCGCAGCGATGAAATCTTGTAGCGCAATCTATTTCCGGCGCCCAGCGCGCTTCCAGTAGAACGGATGCAACTTGCGCCAGGCCCGAACTCGCTCCACTTCGTCCGGGCCACGCCAGTGGTTTTGGTTTGATGGTTTGGATTGCCACCGTTTTTGGCTCGCTGCCTTGCTAGCCTTCCGGCATTTGATTTTCAGACAGAACTGTTGGTGATGGTGGTTGCGGGGATCGGGGGTAAACCACTTTTGGCAGCATTGGCATTTCCGTTGGTGGCGTTTCATCTTAAACGCCACCGAAAGCCTCTATGCTGAGACAGCTTAAAGATTAAATGGGGTCATCAGTCGTGGAAAAATTTGGAACAAGAATGCCAGTTAAATTTCACTTCACACACGCTGAGCGTGCCCCGTGCCTCCATTATATGGCTCGCTCACGTCGTCAGGTTGTGCGCCACCTCAACTTGAGCCACATGGCATGAATAAACTGATCGTGCCGCTGCCGCAGGCGCGGGGGGATTTCGTTCACGTCTTCAAACGGCAGTTGGGGGCAGCGGTCGGCCAATTCACTGGTAGACTGGGCTTGCTGGGCATAATCGTATTGCGTGATCAACTCATCGATGGCTGCGTCGCTTGGCCGCCGGGCTGGCGACCGGTCAACCGGCACTGCCCCCTGTGCGCAAACTGTTTCTAACGGCGCGACCAAGCTGTTGACGGACACGATTATTTCATCGATAACGCCGACATACATTTCGGCGTGCCCAATATTGAAACCCCCGGCGCGGAAAATTCTAATTATTTTGCGCAGCCTTCGTTCCCGATCCAATCCGCGCATCCCATCAATCCGATTCAGCCACAAAGTCAGGGTTTCCCCGTAGGTGCTCAGCAACAGTTCAACCGGGTGCAAGTCCTCCGCCGCCAACGCCGCACGAAGCCGTGGGATGCTGGGCGTGCCTACAACCGGTTGCTGGGCAGTCCAAGCTAGCTCCGCTGGAGTAATCCGTCGTGATCTCATCAGCGGCGCTTTCATAAAATCATCATTCAGATTTTTGAACAAAAAAAGGCCATGTTTGGATTCGTTTTTCGGCGCCCGCAACTTTTTTCACGCCCGCAACTGCGTCGTACGGTTCAGGTCGTTTATGAACGGTGAGACCCTGGGACTGATACACTATTTGCGTCCATGGCCAGTTGTGAACACGATCCGTTGCCAAGTACTTCGGCTCACTCCCGCACTGTATGCCACTCTGATCTTCCATCACAATCTCCGCCAAACGTCCCCAGCCCTCACGAAGCGCGAACTGCCCGTGTGTGGCCTGATAAGCAGCTTTTTCATCCTCGGTCAGCAAATCAAAATTTGCGTGAATGGATATTGTGCCAAGATGTTCCGGTTTGACGACCTCTATGGCAGAACATTTCAGATGACTGCCAGCCGGACGTTCACGGTTTAGCTTTTCCCGATCCCGGATTGTCTTTTCAAAGTCGGCGGCCTGCCGCGCCCAGTCACAAAAAACGAACAAATCGCACTGCATTTCGCCAGCGGCGGGACAGGAAAAATAGTTCAGCGAGTCCCAGTCCTCCAAACCGGCTGCCGGATAAAAAAATACTCGGCGTGTCTGCAACCACTTGAGCAGGCTTTCGGGTTCAAACTGGACATCCCCTCGTTCCAAATCCCTCACGTAGTCTTGAGGATTGAAATCATCCGCGCAGGGTTTTGGTGATTTTTTAGTCACTTGATCTCTGGGTTTTTGCTTACAAATGGAGCGCTTTCTTAAATTTCGGTCGCGGCATCATGAGGCGACCGAGTGTGTGTCCGTTCCTCCCCACGTTCCTGTTGTTCACGCGCCGCCCGCTCCGTCGCGGCGAGTCCCAGCCCTGCCAGTGTCTGGTTAACGTGGTGCAGTTGGAAATTCTGCGCCACGTTGGATTCCAGATTCGTAGAATCAACCCAGTCTCGTTTTTTGGCCATTTTCTTGTCTCCGATGGCTGCGAGCGTCGACGAACGCATTTAGTTGCTAAGAAAGCGTAGCACTATCTGGCCCGTATTCCGGCTACGGTCAAGCTCGAACATTCGAGCCGATGGCCAGAACCAAAACACCCGCCAACATAGTCGGGCCGCAAATTCGAAAGAGGCGCAATGAGCTTGGCCTTACACAGGAAGGATTTGCTGCTCGGTGCCAGTTGAATGGGCTCGATATTAGTCGCGGAACACTGTCTCAGATCGAAGCACGGTTGCGATGTGTCACCGATGACGAACTTCTCGCGTTGGCACGTGCTCTCGGGGTCTCGATTGAAACGTTATTTCCGGCGGAAGCAAAGAGAAAGAAAAAGGGGCGGTAAACGTTGAGCGTCCTGACCAGCCTTGCGCGTGAAATTCACAGACAACCCAAATTGGGCCATACGGTGCAAGCCCTCGCCCGACAATCTCGTCCTGGGGTATAGAAAAGATCAAATTCCTGCTCGAGGCTGGCGCTGACGTCAATGCCGTGGACTTGCGCGGGTTCAATTCCCTTCATCGCGCAGCCGAAGGCGGCAAGGTCGATGTGGTCAAGTTATTGTTAGACAATGGTGCCAAGACGGATGTTTAGGTGCAGGGCCACATACCTCTGAGTTTTGCCGAAAAGCGTGGTCACTTTGAAATCGTTAACCTCCTAACAGGTAAGTCGCTCGGAGCTTAACCCCCCGGCCTGTAGTCCCGATCAAGCCTTCATCGGTGATAAGATTTTGCACTTTCGTAAACCAAAAGCGTTTCCTTGACTTTGGTCTCCGACTGGTCGATATGTATCGCGCATGTTAGTCCGTATTATCAAAACAATACTGTCAGCCCTGAGCGCATCAGGGACTGGGAGCTATTTGGGATAATCGGACGCAGCACTGCACTAAAATAGCTTTCCCCAGGCCCTGACGCGATTCGTCGGGGCTTTTTGTTTTTCCAATCAAACGCAGAAATCAAAGCGGGGGAAAACTGTACCCAAACCAAACCTATGAACCAAAACAATAGAAATACTATGAACACGAACAACAACCTGTTTCCGAGGTCTCGACTGCGAAACATCGGCATCGCGGCGCATATTGATGCGGGCAAGACCACGCTTACCGAGCGGATACTGTTTCACGCCGGTGCAATCCATAAAGCGGGTGAAGTCCATGATGGCACGACCACCACGGACTTTAATCCGATCGAGCAAAGCAAAGGTATCACCATCTTTGCCGCTGCGGTGTCGTGCACTTGGAGGCCGAGCAGTGAATTGTCGTCCTTTGGTGGTTTGCCGCATCGGTTGACTATCATTGACACTCCGGGGCACGTAGACTTCACGGCCGAAGTCGAACGGTCCCTGCGCGTGCTCGATGGCGCCGTCACCGTATTCAGTGGTGTTGAAGGCGTTCAGCCCCAAAGCGAAACCGTCTGGCGCCAGGCGGACAAATATCGCGTTCCGAGAATCGCGTTCATCAACAAGATGGATCGCACGGGGGCGGATTTTGCCCGCGTTATTAAGGACATGAACGAAAAACTTGGTGCAAATGCCTGGCCGGTCGTCTGGCCTTTGGGCAGCGAAAGTTCGTTGCGAGGCCAACTTGATCTCATCAACGAAGTCGCGCTCATTTGCCGCGAAGGGAATTCGGGTGGCTACACCGTTGAAGACGTGCCGCCTGAATTCCGGAAGCTGGTCATAGATCAGCGCGCGGAGTTGGTGTCGCGTGTCGCGGAATACGACGACGCACTGGCAGCGGTGTGGCTTGCGAATGAAACCGTGTCGCCACATTTGCTAAAGGCCGCTGTGCGGCGCGTCACTCTCGCGAACCGATTCGTTCCGGTGGTAGGCGGCAGCGCGTACAAGTTCGTGGGCGTGCAACCGTTGCTGGATGTCATTGTCGATTATCTGCCGAGTCCAGCGGATATCCCGTCAATTGAAACGCACGCGGTTGATGGCGACAACGCTATCAAACTGACTGCAGGCGAATCCGGCGCTCTCGCGGGGCTCGCGTTCAAGATCGCAACCGATTCCACCAAGGGACGGCTCGTCATGGTGCGCTTGTAATCGGGCACCTTGCATAAAGGCGATCGGATCCACAATCCACGCACGCGTCAGTCCGGTCGAGTTGGTCGATTGGTGCGTGTGCACGCGGATCAGCACGAGGAAATCGAATCGGCAGTCGCGGGCGAAATCGTCGCAGTCGTTGGGCTGCGGGGATTCGCCACGGGCGACACTCTGTGCGCGCCGGAAGCGCCGCTGCTGATGGAAGCACCGGTGTTTCCGGATCCGGTGGTCAGCATGGCCATTGAGCCGGAGCGATCGAGCGATGGCCAGCGTCTCGCGATGTTGCTCCAGATGCTGGGTGAAGACGACCCGACATTCCACGTGTCAACGCACGTGGAAACCGGGCAAACGTTGATCGCCGGCATGGGCGAGTTGCATCTCGACGTGGTGCGGGAGCGATTGCGAACGGAGTTTGGGGTGCCGAGCCTTGTCGGCGCGCCTGAAATCGCTTACCGCGAAACCATCACGCGTTCGGCCAAAGCCGATTATTTGTTAAGAAAGCAAAACGGCGGCACAGGCATGTACGCGCGAGTGATGCTGGCAGTGGAACCGGCGGAACACGGCCACGGCGTGAGCATCGAGAATCGAGTCAAGGGTGGCAACATTCCGACTCAATTCCATTCCGCGGTGCGGAAGGGTGTTGAGGACGCCGCTCGAGAAGGCGCGCTGGGTTACGCTCTGGTGGATGCGCATGTCACGGTCCTGGACGGTGACGCGCACGTGCAGGACTCGAACGACATCGCCTTCCGGGTGGCAGCGGCCGGAGCTTTGCGCATGGCGTTGCGTCGGGCTGGGCCGGTGTTGTTGGAACCGGTGATGCGTGTGGAAGTCGATACCCCGCTCGAACATCAGGGAGATCTGCTCGGCGACCTCAACCGTCGCCGGGCGAGAATCATGAATGTCGAGAATCAGGCATCGATGGCCGGCATTAAAGCGGAAGTGCCGCTGCGTGAACTGTGGGGATATGCGAATTCGATTCGCAGCCTCAGCCGGGGGCGGGCGGCTTACAGCATGACGCCGTCGCGCTTCGAGCAAGTGCCGGCTGATGTCGCGGCTGGCCCTGTGAAAAAAGCGGCATGATAAAATCAACGGGCGCGGTCCAAATGACCGCGCCCTCTTCAACGAGCTATCGAACGACTGTTCGTATTGAAGACGAAGTCGTAGCAGAACCCGTTTTTGCAAATCCGACATTACCATCACGCAACTAGCTTGAGCGGCTTGGCGATAAACAGTTATTCTTACCGCCAGCGCTCGAGTTTTAGACGCCATCTGCTGACAAGGGCATCGATGCGCGATTTGCTGGTTTTGTAGTAGATGGCGCCAAAGACCAGGATGGCGCCAATCAGTAGAACCAGGCTGCCTATGACGGTCATTCGAGCGCTGCGCTCCATGAGCACAAGGACTTTGTACAGGAGTGAAACCAGGTCCACCATCAACCCTGCGAAACCGAGAACCAGGTAGAGTCGAATCCGCAGCACAGTTCCCAATCCCATTGACAGGAGGCAGAGGAGAATCATGGTCATGTTGAACGTGATGGCATGCTTGGTGTCGGCCAGCGCGTAATAGCTTGTGCTGCCCAGCATCGCCATCAAGATAACCAACCGGATCCAGTTCTGCGCCTCCGGTTGAATCCGCTTCTTGAAAAGCTCCTGGAGCACCAGCAGGCCCAAGCCCACGGGAATGATGTAAGCATGGACCACCCGCAGCTGCAGTTTGGAATAGAAAGTCAGCAAGATGAATCCCACGAACCCGGACAGGGCAAGAATGTTGTACGGAGATTCCCGGTTGTCTTTGCCGAGAAAGGCAAACAGGACGCTGTGGACTCCCACAATCGTCAATGCCAGATTAACACCCAAGCCATGAACCACCACCCACACCAGCGCCACCACCGGCAGTGCGCACAGGGTGGTGAGCAGCGGCACCCGAAGCGCGCGTGGTTGCAGGTCAAAAACTTGTTTGGCTCCGGCAATTCCAAATGAAAAAGCGAGGCTCGCCCAAACATCATATTCGTAACTCCACCAACCGGTCGTGAGCATGAGCTGACGGCGGATCGAAGCGAAACAAGCTGCCGCGCAGAATTGCATCATGTAATTAGCCAGCATGGATTGGCGGCCCTTGCCCTCGAAGAACCACGCCACAGCCAACGCGGCTTCCAACAGAATCAAAAAGGTGATTTCCCGGCCCGCGAAGGCGGTGCGGTAATGCAGCACCTGCACCGCTCCGACAATTGCCGTGGCAATCCAAAGCGTAGCTTGGTGAATCTGAATTCCTGCCGTTTCCAACCAGTGCACGATGACGTCGAACAGACGAAACCGGGACCGCGGCCAGGAGTGGTAACCGGCAGCCCAATATGCCGGGAATAACCGGCCAATCAGGCCGGTGATGAAGAGGGCCATCGTGCTTGCCAGGATAGGCCACGACTCCAGGCCCGCATCCATTCCGAGTTCCGCAAATCGGGCCTGGCTGAAATAGACCAACCAGACAGGAACCCAAAGGAGCAACACCGCAAAGGCTTTTTCCACCCCGAGGGCACTCCAGTTGATTGGATGCGTTGCCGTTTGAACATCACTGGTCGGTGACACACTAATCGGATTCCACACCGCAAAAAGAGCTCCGAGGGCCATTCCCCACAACCCGACTAAAGACCATGGGTGGTGATAGAGCACATGCGCCAGCACGAAAACGCCCAACACCAAGGCGATGTTACCGAGAGTTTTGGGTTGGAGCTTGCGGGGCAGAAATTCGAACGCCGCCAGTAGCGCCAGCCAAATTGCCAGGATAACCCAGATGATGCTGTCCTTTGGCAGGTAACTCGGGATGAGAAAGTCCATGTGCAAAGCGGCGGTCAATTCCAAGCCGGCCACGACCAGGTAGAGCGGGGAGCGCCGCAGGATTCCTTGATGTATGAAAATCGTGGCGGCGCCCGCCAGCAGCGGGGCTACCATAAAAGTATTGGCCGAGTAGTCCGACAGGCCCCAGAGAGTCGCCCCCTGGGTGGCGGCCAACACGCAGTAGCCCCATGAGCGGCGCAGTGAATTCCAAGCTGGATCGTCAAGCCGAGCCAGACGCTGGATGAAGGTCCTTAGCGGCGAACGCGCATAGCTGAGAAGGATCCAAAAATGTCCCAGCCCAAGTGCGCACCAGGCACTCGGCATGGCGTTATCAAAAGGGCTCAACCCCGGCAAAGCCGTGAGCATAAAATAGCTGCCGGTCATCAGGGCCAGGCCGCCATAGAATGCCAGCCAGCCGGTGCCGCCCAATCCATGCAGGCGCAACAACACTACACCCAGCAGCAGGATTAGCGGGGCGTTGTAGTGATAATACTGCGTGCTGATCGGAGTTCCGGGAAATAACACGAGATGGAAAACCGCCTTGAAGACATAGAGTCCCAGGACGGCGAATCCAAGCACGGCGGCGGAGTTGCGGTAACGTCGAGCCTCCGGCCGGTCCTGGCGCATTCCGAATTCGGCGCGGAAGTAGAAATAGAGAACCGGCAAGCCCAAAGCGGCCAGCGCAAAGAACGGTTGCCGAAACCATGGTATCAGCAAGGCCGCGCACCAGCAGGCCACGACCAAACCGAAGTGATAAAGCGCCTCACACAAGTCCGTGTGCGTCTCCTCGCCGGGCCCGGGATGACGGGCCGCCCTCCGGAAATACAAACCTGCCAGCCAGGCAAGGGTGCCAGAAATGACAAAGCGGATGGAGGTAATGGCCGTCAGATTTGGCTCGGTAAAATAGTTGGCCGACAGCAATGCCAGAATTAAACCGGCCAGGCCGAGACTGGCCCGGTTAATGGCGGGGATGGCCGTTGAGGAGCGGATGACTCGCCGCAGAACTGAAGCCTGCAACAGGGTAATCCCCAAACCGAGGCAGATGAGATGCAGTTCCGACAGCCCATGGCCGCGCAGGAATTCACCGCCAAATACCCGGACCAGATGAATGTTGCCCAGGAGCAGCAGAACGCCGGCTCCGGCGAAAAAACCGGCTTGCCGCCAGAACCGGGCAACAAGCGCGAACGTGAGAACTCCCAGGTAAGGCGCCCAGAGCTGGGCGCCGCTTTCCCGCAACACCGGGTCGACCGTTTGGTAAAGGGCAGCCGCGCCAGCAAAAATCGTTGCCGGCCAGAAGAGCCAGGCACACGAACGAGCGGTGAATACCGGCAAGGCAAAAGCTCCGACCAACAACCTGGGATTGCGTTGATCCATCCAACGGCCAGCCTGCGTCACCAGGACCATCCCGAGACCCAGGAGCCCGAGCCGCCAGGGCGTCGCCAGAAGTTCAAGCTGGTTATCGAGGTTGGGCAGCACGGCCAGTCGGTCGTGATGGATCATCACATAAGTCAACAGCAGGGCGGGCAATAAGAAGACGTTGGAGGCCTGAGCCCGCGCCGTCAGCAAGAGCGTGCCTAACAACAAAAGCTGTTGAGGGCCGGACAAGCTCAACCCATGAACTCCATCCAGCAGACCCGCCAAACCCAACGCAGCCGCAAAAGATGTCGCCAGCACAAACATCGGAGTCAGCACTGGGGAAAAGAATCTGGGCAATGTGCCGGGTGTGCGGCCAGTCTCGTCAACTGCAGCCTGCGTAGAGTCAGGTGAAGGTTCAGCACTTGCAGGACGACCCTTCGGCATCCATTCCAGCGCAACCAACAAGAGTTGTATCCCCGCGAGAAACCAAAGCGTCGGACTGAGACTTTCCGAAACGGAAACCCGAACCCAAAGTGGGCCCGGGCCCGGAGACACCAAAACCAACAAACCGATCCAGCTCTGGAAAAATAGAATGGCGCCCCAAAGCAATCGTCGTGTGCGCAGAGCGTGCCAGATCAGTTGGGCGGCTACGAAGCCGTAAAGAGTCCATTCCAAAGCGGCTCCGTTGAGCAGAACACCCATACAAACAATGGACAATACCGCGCTGCCCAAGACCAGCACTTGACGGGTCGACTCGGTCAATAACGTCCGAACCCAGGGACGGGTTGGTTCAAGGACAAATCGGTACAACCAATAGAGTCCCTGCAAGAGCAGTCCAATGACCAGAGCGGGCCAAGTCCAGCGCGGATGATCTGCCGCATGCCAGTATCCAAAACTGATGCCGACCGCCACGCAGAGCCAACCCAGATGAACTCCAACGAGCGCGGAACGAAGTCGGCGGTGATAGATAGCGGCGAAGGTCCACGCCACGCCAGTAATTCCAATTGCCAGCGCGGTCTTGAAGGGGATTCCGTTGTCGTCCAGGTTTCGGACGAGGTGCCAGGCATCAACCTTGATCAAGAGATAGACGACCGCAGCCATGATCGGCCACGTGAATAGAGTATGGTCGTGCCGCCTGAAGGGGAATAATTCCCTACCCATGAAGCGGTCGCCTTCGGGTAAATCCTTCAGAAACGACCAGGGACGAAGCAGAAAACAAAGTCCCGTCAGCGCCAGACCCCAGAGAGAGCTTGCCAGTCCAGTGTTCCAGGAGAGCCACGGAGTGGTTTGCTGTAGGTTGACTTTCAACTCTGGAAACAGGATTACCATTATGGCCACCGCCATTCCCGCCGGCACCAGTGAACGAGAAAAAAACGTGGCTGGTATCAAGGCGAGCATCATCAACAGCGGCCCGCAGTAATCCATATAGTCGCGATACCAGAGAGGCTCCGGCGCGGTGTCGCCCAAAACCACGCGCAGCAACATCGCCGCTACCGCCAGAATGCCGTAAAGCCACAGCACGGTAGTGCGGGCTTGCAGAAGCAACGGTTTTCGCGCGATCCAAGTCGCGCCCAGCCAAAGCCAGGAAAGAATCGCCAGGCCGAACACCATGGTGTTGTCGTGGGCGCTGCGCCCGGCTACATCCATAAATCCGGCATAGGGCAGCGCCAGCGCCAGGATTGCCATGGTGGTGTGCAGCCAATGAATCTGTTGATCCCGGAACGCCCGCCACCCAAACAGCGCTGCCACCAGCACCAACCAGCCGGCGGTGCCCAGCGGCTCGCACTGAAAGTGCCATTGAACGAGCGGAGCAATCAGCGCTGTAATCACCAGCGCAACCATCTGCATTCCGCGGCAGGCTTGAGCCAACCCGGACGCAGGAGCGACTGCCGCTGTTCCCGGGACTTGAGCTCCGGGTTCGGAGGCCAAGGGAGCCGCAACGCCGATACCGCGCTTCCGGCAGATCCAACCGCCCAAGCCGAATCCAAGCGCCAACAACACCCCCAGTAACGGCAGCCACGGTCCGGGATATTGCGGCAGAAGTCCCACCGCCGCGCCGCCCAAGCCGAGGAACGTCAGAGCAATCCAATCGTGCAGCACATGGCGCCGCCAGAGTCCCTGGTACATCCAAACGCTTCCTGCCAAAAATAACGACACGATGCGCACGGTTGGTTCTGTAAATCCCATGAGGAGGCCCAGTAATATCATCGCGAAACCAAGGAATGATTCGCCGCCGTGCAGTTGGAGGCTCTCTTTCAATTGCAGGGCGCGTCGTTCCGAATAGAGAATCAGCCAGCCGATCAGGATCACCATCAACGCGTAGGTCGACGCGTGCGGCAGGTGGCGCATGAATCCATGCACCCAGATGAATACTTCCAGAAACGTGATGGCCAAAGCGCCCGCGACAAACCAAGGCACGCGCTTTTCTTCAGCCATCTGACGGGTAAGAATCTTTCGAGCAAAATAGACGATAGCCCCGGCTGTTGCGATGAATCCGGCGTAGAATCCCGCGCCCAGGCATAGCAGCAGGGATTGGCCCTCAATGTGGCCCACCGTCCGGGCCAACGGTGCGACTGCCACCAGTGCGTTGAGCAAAAGCAACGTGCCTCCCAGCAACGTTCCCAGAGACTTATCAACCGCCGCGCACCACTTTCTTAAACCCCATCCAAACACCGAGAGGTAGATAATCGCCATGGCCAGAAGGGCAGTTCCTTTTTGAGGAACGGTTTCATCGGCTGACAGCAGCGCCATTGCCATGAAGTTGATCGGCAACAAACTGATGGCTGCCCCGCGCAGGATTGCGGCGGTGCCTTTGAATTCAGCGCTCTTTTTCTCAATCCAATTACCCACGCCTGCAAGCGACCAGGTGAAGACTCCCAGCAGCAACGGCATGAGTGTGTAGCGGATCAGCCAGTGCTTGTCCCAGGTATAGTAGGCCAGAAGCGAACTGCCCAAAATCACCATGGCGATACCGGCGACGATATACCAGTTCTCCACAAAGAATGGCTGGATATGAACCTCCCAAACGGTTGGCTTGGGCGGGACTGGCGGTGCGACATGAGCAACCACAGGTTGGACAGGAGCGGCGTCGGTCCGAACTTCCGCCCGCTCAGACTGGAGCCGAGGCAATGGGGGAGGCTGAATGCCGCCTGGGACAATCACAGGCGGGAGTGGCTCAACTATTCCCATCAACGCCCTACGCTCGTGGAACGGCGTCGAATTAGCCCACGAAGTGAACAACTCGGAAAGCTCCACTGGCTTGCCAGATTCGGAGACACCCCTGACCAGCATGTCGAGGACGGCGGGATCCGGCTCTGGAAGTTGGGAATATAAAACCAGGAAGAGTTCCTGAGCATGGCTGTCAATGAGCCGGCCAAAAGCTTCCTGCTCCGATTGCCAAAGGCGCTCTTGCCCGGACAACCAGAGTTGCCAGTCTTCCCACGTCTCGGTTCCGGGCTTGCCAAATCGTAGCGTCAGATTCCAAAGAGCGCGGTCTCTGGCCCAGGCTTCGCTGCACATCGCTTCAAGCGCCGGCACCGCGTCTGGCGTCATCCAGCAGCAGGCCAAATCCAGCAGCTTGGCTTTTTCATCGCGGCTTTGGGTGGCCGCGAATCGGTCTGCCAACATCCCTGGCGCCGATTCGAGTTCGTGTGGTTCCGACTGGTTTCCGATGATTCGACCCGTCTGCTCAAACCACGTCTGCCGCAAAACTCTTCGCCGCTCCTCAAGCTGGACCAACACCTTCTCCCGACTGGGCATGCTGTCCCCCCATGCATTCGCCAACTGATCCAGGAACGGCTTCGGCAGGCGCTCGACTAATTCGGTAATAACCGCGAATGCGTTGGCCAGAGCCTTGGACGCTTGCTGATGAACCTCACTGAACAAGCGCGGCGCCTTTTCTTGGTTAAGAGCAAGGAACGCCAGATCGCGCGACATTCGAACGGCGTTCTCCACAACCCCTCTCGGATCAGCCGCAACCTTCCATTCCTCGACTGACTCCAACGCCAGGCCGCTTATGTTCTTCTGATCCACCACAAGAAACCCTTGCGCCTTTGCGTTATGGAGGCGTAATGCCTCCTTGTGGAGAGTTTGCCGGAGGTGTCGGGCCAATGAGATGAAAACCTCGTCCGCCTCGCCTTCGAGGGCTTCAAGAATGACCGGGAGAGATTCAGGGCCGTCTTCCGCAAGCTTTTCAATCGCAGGAAGCACCGAACGGGAATCCAGTTTTCCTACTGCGAGCCAATATGCGAGCGAATCAATTAAATGTTGTTTCTCTTTCATGCGGACGCAGCCTCAATCGTCACGACCTTAAGGCCTCATGGATTGGATCCTTCATTTGATTTGCAAGAGCCCGCCCAGAGTCGCATGGGCAAACCCTTCAACCTCTTTTGACGAACGCACGTTCGTGCGAACGTCCTCGGTCATCAAAAAACCAAGGGCGGCATGGATCATATGCCAGGCGCCCACATTTGCCGGGATGTCGCGCCGCAATGCACCCGTTTGCTGCCCCTTTTCTATCAGGTCTTGAAGGAAAGCGCGATAGGCCTCGTAATGACGTGTCAGTGCGTCGCGAATTTTTGGGTCCCGGCAATCGACGAGGGTGTGATTGATGATGCGAAATTCTCGTTGAAGACGCCGGGCCATTTCCGGGTAAGCGCGACAAATGTGAAGCAGCGCGGCGACCGGATCCGGTTCCCCAGCGGTTAACTGGTGAAAATACGCCATCATCTGCCCGCTGACTTCGTCGAGCAATGCGTGCAGTAATGCGCGCTTGGAAGAAAAATGCCGATAGAGAATCGGTTCCGAGACTCCAACCCGGCGAGCCACTTCCGCCGTCGTCATGCCCGCGTACCCTTCTTTCGATAAAATCGTTAGAGCCGCATCCAGAATGCTTCGGCGCCGTTCGGCGGCGGGCAGTCGCTTGGTACCCAATGTCCTCACGCATGTTAGTATGCGCTAACATATGTAAGATGTCAAGCGTGCGAATTCTGGGGATAAAACATCAACGCATTCGAATATTTGAATTCAAAATAGTCGCACCCCTCAATGTATAAGTAGACTGTAACTATTCTACTGTGGTATTCGTCATACACGTTCGATGAAAACTTGCATCAACATATCAGCCATGAGTTGGCCGACGAAATCGAGTCGCGAAAGCGACACGTCATAGCCGGTATAGCCCGGGTTGTGCGTTTAGCCTTGGGCTATCCATGGCAACCTTAAGGCAACAGCCTGAAGGTAATTTGGATAGACTCGGTGTAGGCAGGTTCTGAAGATCGAATAAAAGATTTCTCCAACCCTGCTTACCGCAAAGTAAGCAGGGTTTTTTATTTCCCCGGAATGAATGATAACGACAGCAATGAAAGGTGAAGTGTCTGTGAACGATAACCAAGTGACGTCTTGATGATGTCTGACAGTGCCAAACGAATTCAGGCGCAGGAATGCTTAGGCGTTCCACCGGTGTGGTGTGCCCATGCGGAGCGAATACGCGCGCCGAAACGATTTGAAACGCTTTTACAATTTAAAGGCTTCGTAGGAGGTGTGCCCCTAAACACCGAAAGAACCACCGTGAAACCGTGGGTTGGTATCGCAATGAGATAGCAAGAGGTGTTTGTTCTTTATTGAAATGGCATGGGCCGAGGACTCAATACGTCCTCGGCCCTTTTAATTTCCGCGGTTGTGATTTAACAGCAGAATGGCTCCTCGCCAGGGAGCTTGTCCGGGTGCAACTCCCGGCGACCGCACCAATATATATTACGCCGAGCGCCAGCTTGCGCGACAGAGTCTCCAAAACTCAGTTTGCTTGGGGCAGCACCAAGGCGGCGTGCCAATTTAGTTATGGGGCCGTGGCAGAAAAGTGAAGCGCCTGCCTTGCAAGCAGTGTTAAGCGGGAGCGTTACCCGCCGGACTCCACCATTTCTATTGCGGGGAGAATGAGATTCAGGCGAGCCTCATAAGCTCAGCCTCCGTGGGCGCAACTCCCACCCCCGCTACCACTCTTGCGCAGAGCCATCAAGGGAAGTGATCCGGCCCGCGGTCTGTAAACCCGCTGTCGTTAAACAGTGCCGGAAGATGACGACTGGAGCATTACCAGCATTTCCCACCATTTCTGGATCCGTAGCTCAATCAGAGGAGCAACCCGTTGTCTGCGGGAAGGCTGAGGGTGCAAGTCCCTTCGGGTCCGCCATTTTATCGGAGCGTAGCTCAGTCTTTAGAGCGCGGCTTGGGACCGCGAGGTCGCAGGTGGAAATCCTGCCGTTCCGACCATTTCGAAATGCTGCCGTGGTCGAATATATCAGGCATCCGCCTTCTAAGCGGAACGATGCAGGCGAGAATCCTGCCGGCAGCGCCATTGCCAGGTGGTGTCAAAGTAGCACGACGGTTTGTTAAACCGCACGGTGTTGGTGCGAGTCCAACCCTGGCAGCCAATTTCAGGGTGTAATGTCAGCAGCAGACGGCCTTGTTCGGAACGAGGAGGTCGCAGGTGCAACTCCTGCCACCCTGACCATTTCTGGAAGGCAGGCAGATATAAGCTGGCTGCACCTGTCTCGAAAACAGGATCGGCATCGCCGAGGTCGGAGCATTACCGACGCCTTCCGCCACTGTCCTGTAGCTCAAAAGCAGAGCACTCGCCTGATAAGCGAGAGAACGCGGTGCGTTACCGCGCGGGACAACCATTTTACGGAAGGCGACCTTCGCCCCCCGAGTAGCTGAGGCAGATTAGCGCAGCGCTGAAGCCGCTGAGACGTTGGCGCGATACCAACCTCGGGGGCCAATTCTTGGCCCTACGCCAATAGTCCGTGAATGCAAAGCAGCTCGAGCAGCCGGTCTTTCAAGCCGGGCCTAATCGGTGCGAGTCCGATCACGGATGCCAATTGCTCTCAAGGTGTAATTAGTTCTGCACGCCGCTCTGCGAAGGCGGAAGTTCGTGGTGCAAATCCACGTGAGAGCGCCAGTCTCAAAAGCCCTTGTGCCTCAGCAGCCACAGGAGTGATTTCGTAAATCACCAATCGTCGGTGCGAGTCCGACCAGGGGCTCCATTTATTCAGGGTCGTGATGTAATAGTTAGCATCTCCGCCTGTGACGCGGACTGTGCGGGTGCGAATCCCGTCGCCCTGACCATTTCGGTGGGCCGAAGTTGATCGGTTATCTCCACCACATAAGGAGGGTGTAGCGCGTAGGCGAAAGCCGAGCCGCTCCGGGTTCGATTCCCGGCTTGAGTGCCTCCGCTCGATCACGCCACTTGTCCATCTTTGATCACCCCGTAGTTCAACTGCGAGAGAATACCCGGATTAATTTTCGGGAGATGTGGGTTCATTACGATTCGCGACAGCGAACAGTTCATTTTGGGCAACCATCTAGTAAGGCTTGGGAAGCCCATTCCCATCGGGAGTGTCCATTTCGACGGGCCGTTGAGTTTGGGTTATCGGAAAGTCCTCTTTGGAGGATGAGCGGGTGCGAATCCCGTAACGTCAGACAACTGATGAAATCCATCTCGCCTCTTGTCCGTCGCACATTTTATCGGGCCGAAAGTCGTCGGTTATCTACTGGAAAGACCGGCCTATTAAGCCGGAGAGCAGGTTCGAATCCTGCGTCCGACGCGGTCTCTTGCCCGATTGCCTTTGGTGGCTGTGCACCAACACTTTTCGACGGGTCGCAGGATTGGGTTATCGCCTCATAAGCACGTGGTCGCGGGTTCGAGTCCCGCCTCCGGCTCCAGATGCCGGGGTAGCTCAGTGGAAGAGCACGTAAAATTCCCAGTTCGATTTTTATCCGTCGGTAAATCACAACGCCGTATTTCGGCACAACTATCAACCATTAATCATCAACCACTGAATCGTCATGAGACCAGACATGCATAAAGTCGTCATCGAACGTCCGCGCTGGAATCCCGGCCCGGATAAACATGGGCGCCGAGCCAATTTGCCGGATGAACTGTTGCCAAAATATGAGGGCATCAAACGTCCGCATCGCCATCGGAAAGGCCTGACGGATTTATTGGGACCGTTGAAACGATGGCTGTTCTCTCAAGTGGGCCGGCCTTGGAACGATGTTTATTCCGAAGCCTGCGCCGTGATCAAAGCGGATAGCGTCATCCGCGCTCATGTTAAAACGCACCTGCTCCAATTCGTGGAGCGAAATACATTTATGCATGAGGGGCAAATCTGTGTGTTGGAGATCGGTTACGGTGCCCGTGGTATTGTCCGGGTGGACGAACGGTCTTACCGCAGGAATCCGTTTTTCGTCCACCCTGAATCAAATTGGCTCTGCGCCCTTCCGCAGAAATCACGGAAGGCATTACGCGCTAAGCGACGCGCGACGCGAGCTGAGAACTTTCGCTGGCTGGATGGTCATTTCGCGTTGAAGCAAATTCGCGGCGTATGGTTTGGCTGTCAGTTTCGTGTCGTTCCGTCCGAGGGACCATTTAAAGCGTACGATCATGCGCTGTGCCAGTTGGTGGGCTGCGGCGGATTGTTGCGGCGAGACGGGGAGTATTTGCATTGCATCGGTAAGCGCCAACTATCGCGCCGGGAATTGAGGCGTTACGAACTGAAAAATGTTCCTGTTGTCGAAGCGCAGTCTTCAGCCGGTCGCATTGGCGGCCAATTGAAAACTGCGCTTCTAATTTCAGCGGGCCGTAGATTGTGGGTTCTCGACACCGGTGATATCGGTGCAAATCCGATCCGTCTTCGCGACGGTGGTGCAACTCTCAGCACACCGGCGATTCCACAGTCGCTTTCTTGTCCGCTTTTATTTTGTGGCCGTGCGCCAGACCTTTGATGGGCCGAAGACATCGGGTTATCTGTTATTGGTTCGAGTCCAATCCGGGGCTCGATATGCCCGGTAGCTCAATGGTATAGCAATTCCCGGGTCGTCCCTTGCCTATCTGCAATTTTCGCCGCCCGTGCGGTGAGCACTCAACCGCAATCCTTAACCTTGGAGGCCGTATGGCAAATCACATCCGTGACTCAGATGACTCAAACTTTGAAATCACCAGCAAACGTCGCAAAGGATTCCCATCCGAGACGCGAGTGAAACGCGGCGTGCGCGTCGTTCACGGGCACAAAGAGCTTTTCGAAAAGCTCGGTCGCAATGATCTCTGTCCGTGCGATTCAGGACGCAGCTTTTAAGAAGTGCTGCCTCCGTTCCGGCCGTTACGACGGCACAAAGCGGCATCACTTTTTTCCGCGAGTAATCGCCCGAAGCGCACTGGCCGTGCGCAGCGGTGGCCATCCGCAAGGATTTCTGCGGGCCGAAGGACTTGGGTTATCACTGTAAATGACCATCCCACGTTCACCAACTTGCCCGCAGTTCCAAAACAAATCCGCGTCGAAAGTTGGCGACGCACATGACCAAAGGAGGTCTTATGACCATTAACTACGCAAAGGTTTTTAACCGCCGTGCAACGCCGCAGTCGCAGCCGATTCCGGGTTCGAACCAGGTTCGCAACTCGAACAACGGTTACTCCTGGCAGGTCGATGACTGGACGCGGCTCGATCGCTTCCTGATCCTCGGCGCCGAAGGTGGCACGTATTACATCACGGAACGTGAGCTCGTGAAGCAGAACCACGACGCAATCATCCGTTGCATCAAGGCGGATGGTGTTCGCACCGTGAACCGCATCGTTGAAATCAGCGATAGCGGACGCGCGCCGAAGAACGATCCGGCCATCTTTGCGCTCGCGCTCGTCGCGACTCACGGTGAACCGTCGGCAAAGGCCTACGCATTCGCGAACCTCAACAAAGTCTGCCGCATCGGCACGCACTTGTTTCACTTCGCTGAATACGTGAACGCGATGCGCGGTTGGGGGCGTGGTCTGCGCAACGCCATCGGCCACTGGTATGAGGACCGCGGTGTGGATGACCTCGCTCACCAGGCTGTGAAGTATCAGCAACGCGATGGTTGGTCGCACGCGGATCTGCTTCGCCTCGCTCACCCGAAGGCTCCATCAGTTCAGCACGATGCGGTTTTCCGCTGGATGCTGGCTGGCTCGCGACTCCCTCGGTGAACGCGAAGTGAAGCGCAAGGTTCGCGGTGAAGATCGCATCGCGAAGTATGCCGCAGTGGGCGCATTGCCGAAGCTCATCGAAGCCTTCGAGCGGGCGAAGCGCGCCACGCGCGCCGGTGAAATCGTTAAGTTGATTGACGACTTCAACCTGCCGCGCGAAGCCATCCCGACGCAGTGGCTCAATGAAGCCGTTGTGTGGGAAGCGCTGCTCGAACGCATGCCGATGACGGCCATGATCCGCAACCTCGGCAAGATGACGAGCCTCGGTCTGCTCGCCCCGTTCAGCGACGCAAAGCGTCTCATCGTGCAGAAGCTGCGCGACGAAACGGCGCTCAAGCGCGCGCGCATCCATCCGCTCGCGGTCCTGGTGGCGCAGAAGATCTACGCCCAGGGTCACGGCGACAAAGGCACGCTCAAGTGGTCGCCGGTGGCTGGCGTGGTGGACGCGCTGGACGAAGCGTTCTACGCAACGTTCCAGAACGTTGAACCATGCCACAAGCCGGTGCTGCTTGCGCTCGACGTGAGCGGTTCGATGGCGCAGAGCCAAATCGCCGGTTCGTGCATCTCGGCCCGCGAATGCAGCGCTGCGATGGCGTTGATCACCGCCGCAACCGAACCGGAATGCGAAATCATTGCGTTCTCAGCGGCGGCTGGAGGTCATGGAGGTATGTGGGGCGGTGGTGAATCGGGAATTACTCGTGTGAACCTCTCTCCGCGCATGCGCCTGGCCGAAGTCATCAAGCGCATCGAAGCCATCCCGATGGGTGGCACCGACTGCGCGCTGCCGATGCTGTGGGCCGCCCGCAACAAGCTGAACGTGTCGGCGTTTATCACCTACACGGACAGCGAAACGTGGGCGGGCAACATCCATCCGTCGCAGGCGCTGCGCCAGTATCGCAGCGAGTTCGTCGGCGACGCGAAGGCAGTTGTTGTGGGCATGACCTCCAACGGCTTCACCATCGCTGACCCAAACGACCGCGGCATGCTGGACGTGGTCGGCTTCGACACCTCGGTGCCGGCAGTCATCGCGGACTTTGTTAGGTCGCAAGACTGAACAGTTCAACGCCACGGAGGTGGCATAACAACGCGGGCGGAGGTGGAAGCTCCCGCCCGCACTTAATTTCATATCCCGTTGGCCGATTAGCCCAGGCGGCGGCCTGCAAAGCCGCAAAGGCTGGTGCAATTCCAGCACGGGATTCCATTTCTCCGAGCATAGGTGTTGAGAGACACACTCTGCCTTCCAAGCAGAAATACAGGGCGCGATACCCTGATGCTCGACCATTTCCCAGTTGAACTCGGTCCGCTGGCAGAGACCTCGCACGGTTGAAGTAATGGCCGGATACCGGGTTCAGTGCGCTGGGGAGTTTTTCAAAGCGTAGCCTAAACGTGAGGCACTTACTTCGGGAGCAAGATCAAGCGGGAGCGTTACCCGCCGCTTTGACCATTTCACGCGACGCGAATACCGGTGCCGGCGGGGGCTTCACAGACCTGGCTGCGGCGATTCAACTCCGCCTTCGTGTCGCGATTGGGTTGCAAACTTTGATAGTGAAGTCCCGGCTCTTAACCGGCGAGAACTCGGTGCGAATCCGAGGCGACCCACCATTTCTGCATCCGTGGTGAAATTATTATCATCCTCCGCTTCGAACGGAGAGTCTGCAGGTGGGAGTCCTGCCGGATGCACCAATTTATGCCGCGTTAGTCCAACTACAAGAGACACTCCGCTCAGAACGGAGAGGTTGGGGGTGGAAATCCCTCACGCGGCACCAATTTAAGATGCTCCCGTAGCCCAACGCAGAGGCACGACGTCGAGAACGTCGCCAGTGCAGGTGCAAGTCCTGCCGCGAGCACCATTTTGGCCTGCAAGCATTAAAGTGATGCAACGGACTTTTAATCTGTAGAACAGGGCGCGTTAACACCTGCGCAGAACATGGCGGCGCTCATCAATTGGGTGACCAACAACCTCACTTATCTCGGCAAACAGCCCGGCGCCACATTCTACGTCGGCGCGTCCACCCAGAGCGGTGGCGGCCTCCGTAATGCGGTCATCAGCCGTTTCCCGATCTTGAACGAAACCGATTATTTCGACGGCTACCGCGGCCTGCATGCGTTCCAGGTGCAGATTCCTGATACAAACATACTGCAAATCTTCCAGGCGCACCTGGGCACTAATACTTGCGGGGAAAAGGAAGCCGAAGCAGAGATCGCCACGAATGTCATCGCCACCTTCGCCGCCACCAATTCGCTCCCATACATTTTTGTCGGAAATTGGAATGAGGACGAAGACGCGCCGCTGTGCACGCTTTCGGGCACTTACCATCCGATTTCAACGATTCGCCAAGGCGCGGCGCTTGGTGAATTCAAACCCACCAATTTGAGCGGCAATGATAATACGTGGAGCACCCAACTCGACTCGCCCACCGAGCGGTTCGATTACATTCTGTCCGCCACGAATCGGATTGCGCCCGTGTCAGGATACATTTTCAGCACCATGGATTGGAACAACTATGGGATTTACAGTTATTTCAATTACGGGGACAGCTACGATGTCTCGGACCATTACCCCGTGTTTGCCACATTCTATTTCAACGCGTCGCCGCCTGGTGCGGTGCAGGGCAATTTCTCGGCCGCCGGCAATGGCCAAAATTCAGCCGTTGGTCTGAGTGCATGGCGACTTTGCACAAACAACGAATCGGCGGCGGCTTCGCTCTCATTACTCTCGCTCGCGCCTCAAATCATCGCGCTCACACCCACGAACAGCGGCGTGCTGGTGGAATGGTCAACCTCGGGTGGCAGCACTGATACGCTGCAAGCCGCTGACAGTGTGGACGGGACTTATTCCAACATTAGCCCTCCGCTCCTCATCGGCGGCAGCAGCGGCACGATGACGAATTACCTCGAGACCGGCGCGCTTACGAACAGCTCAGCGCGCTTCTACCGGATTCACAGTTCGCGATGATATTTCGGTTAAGACCCGCACTCGTATCGAAGGAACAGAATTTTCAACTGTGGACGTTCCTGCGGAGCATTTTTCCAAGATGAAGACCGCGTGCGAGGAATTTGAATGCTCGCCTTACATTGCAATCGTCGTGGACGCAAAAAACGTTATCCGTGCCTACGTGATGCCTTTGAACCGCTTTTTAGAACTTTGCCCTACCAAGAAAAACTCCTACTGGAAAATGAATGTGCAGTCGGTTAAGGCATATGAAAACCGAGGGTTGTTAACCGCGTTGATCAACTCTTTCAACGGGGCGAACAAAATCCTGTAGAAAAACGTTTCGCCGGCATGAAATGGTCAGAGCCGCGACGTGAACCCGATTAAAACCTTAGCTCCCAAGTTTCCGGCGACTTTTCGCCCTGCCTTTCAAATCTGTCACGGCTCCGGTGGGGTGGGCACGCCGAGCCAGGTCTTCAGTTTGTTTTTCAGCCCCTTTTTCTTCTTGCTTGCTTTCTTCTTGGACGCTCCGCCAGCGGCCTTGGACAATTCCACAGTATCGCCACCGTAAAAAGCATCCCTATCGCGCGCGTCCTTCCGCCGCGTCGCTGCGACTTCGTCGTCGGACCATTCATCTGACCAAACTACGCGATTTTTCGTAATCCAATAGTGCGAACGGCACGGAAAGCTCCAATTCCCGATTGACGGCTCCAGAGAAATGGTTCGCCCATCAAAGATCAATGTCCAGTCCGCAGGTGAAAGTGGTGTCACCACCCGATTTCCGCAACCACAGCCGCAATTGTGTATGGCCGTCGCGTAGGTAATGGAAACATAAATGGTGTTCGGCTCCAGTTCTCTGGGGATAAACTCGACGAATTTATGCGTAAGCAGGATTTTCTCCCTCATTTGCGGTCCTCGTTGCTCATCCGGTTGCCGTCAAGCGTGTAGGCGCTGAAATGCTCGTGCTCGAAGTCATGGTAGAATCCCAGAAGTTTCTTCCATTTAAGCACGGCCAGTGCGGCGTTGAGTGCATTGAGGTCGGCCACTTGGATATTTCGGGAGTAGTCGTTATTCTTGTCGGCGGGCACCACTGGGATTCTTCCGAGCACATGGTCTGACTTATCCTTTGTGCTGGTCGTCACCGTAAGAATGCCGCCGATGGCCCCCTTGATTAGTTCAAGGCCCATGCCTACGTCGATGAAAGGCAAGCCCCATTCTTGCAGCTTCTGTATGACGAATTGCTTTGCGGATCCACCGTCCATAGAAAGGAAGACGAAATCAAGCTGCTTCAATTCTTCCACATTTGCTTCGGTGATGAATCCTTGGTGCGCGATAATGCCCCGGCGCATTTTGGAATACACCTTCTGGAAGTACACCACCTTCGGCGGCTTCTCACGCAGTTCCTCTACCGAGGGTGCCCCCGGCGACCTGAACGCATTATGATTCAGCATGGTGTCCCCATCAAACAGATGGATTTCCTTCACCGGCGTTTTGGCGACCAAGTCGAGGATATAGCTGCCGGAGCCGCCAACACCGACGATGCCGACTTTGCCAAGCTCAAGTTTGGCAGTAGCGACAGCGATGCCAGCACGGCTGGACGCCGTGTCCGCGTACTTAAATACCGATTCGACTTCGGTTGTCTCAATAACGGGAAACACCTCAGGCTTGGCCGTGGGCTCAATGGCCCTCGCCGGGCCGCAGATGATTTCAGCATGGCGTTTCACCTTCTCGTGGTAGTTGGGATACTTTCCTTCTACCGGTTTAGCGGAGAACGAGTGATCCGCAAACAGGCCCGGCTCCAACTGCTGCCTGCTGCTGGAGGTGATGACCTCAGTCATTGGCCTGCCGTTCTCGTGGCAGGGGGCGTCGCCGATAAAGTACGCTACATGGTTGCCCGGGGTCGTTGTAGCGTCGCCAGCCGAATCAAGCGGCATCACGAGAATGCCGTATTTGACCTCGCGCTTTGAGTTCAGATACGGGAACGACCTGACGAGCAGGAAACGTTCCCGGACCTCGATGTCATACCCTTCGTCTTGCAGACGTTTTAGGTCCGGACTACGAGCGATCAGTGGCTTTGACATTGAACACCATTTCGTTTTTCACTTTTACGGTTTGACCGGCGGTGAGGACGCCTTCCGGATTGGCTTTCGGCCCGTTGTAATACGTCACTGTATATAGGATGTTCGCGCCGGGAGGCGGCGTCGGGAAGGCAAGCTTGACGACCTGCTCGAAGGAGACCCGCTTCTTTTCGACGTGGTGCTGCTCGGCGTTCACGATGATGTCAAAGCCCTTGTGCCGCTCTTCCTTGCTGTAGAAGTGCTCGTCGAGTGTGAGATGTTCCTTCTCGTTGTCGTTGTGGATGGGCTCGTCCTCCTTTTCTCCCTGGACTTCCCGGTAGAGTTGGAACCCTGCGGGTACTTTGCCGAGAGTGTAAAGAGCCGCGCCCGTCGTCGAGTTCGGCGACTCATAAGGATGGCGGTCAATGTGGATGCGAACCTCGTGGTTCCGCTTTTTTGCTTCAGGTGCAGCTACAGTTTCAGTTGTCATTTAGTATGTCCTTTCAAATCGAGCTTCTGGCTCAACCTTACGAAGAACCTACACACGAAAACTGGACGTGTCCAGTATAACACGCATATATTTTGCGTGTATACAGCACATTGCGTGTGACGTTGACATTTTCCATGTTTGACAGTACTGATACTGTATGCCTGTACATCCGATATACAAACGCATCGGCGAGCTTATCAAAACCCGACGCAATACTCTCCAAATGAGACAAAAGAACCTTGCCAGCACGCTCAGTATATCCCGGGGGGCGTTGGCGAACATCGAGACGGGGCGACAGAGCATTTTAGTCCATCAGTTGTATAACATTGCAACCGCACTTCAGCTTTCGCCTTTTGATCTGCTTCCGCCGCCCGCCAGCAGTGGTGCCGGTAACGAGCGAACCGCCCTGCCGCTTCCAAGCGATCTCAAGTCTCAGCAGAGGCAACAGGTTACTCAGCTCATCATGCAGGTAGACACGAACCAAAAAATGAAAACGGAGGTCAGCCATGCCAAACGCAGAAAAGGATAGAAATCCGTACGCATTCGCGGAAGAGGTCCTTGATAAATTTGCCATCAAGTCGCCACCAGCCCCGGTGGAAAAGATCGCGAAATCGCTCGGCGCACAAGTTCGATTTGCGCCTTTTGACGATGAACTATCGGGGATGATTTATATCAAAGAGGGACTGCCGATAATCGGGGTCAACGCTTTGCATCATCCGAATCGGCAGCGTTTCACCATCGCGCACGAACTTGGCCATCTTCAACTTCACCGGGAAATGATCACAACGGCTGTCCATGTTGATAAGGATTTTCCTGCTCTCATGCGGGATTCGACTTTGGCGAAAGGCATGGAGAAGATAGAGATCGAAGCAAATCAATTTGCGGCCGCCTTGCTGATGCCACGCTTAATGATCTCGGAGGTCTTGGCGGGAAATCAGTTCGACATCGACGATGAGGGGCCACTGGAACAACTCGCAAAAAAATTCAAGGTCAGCAAACAGGCGTTGGCGTATCGAATCCGCAATCTGCATTAACGCGACGAAAAGGCAAGGTATGGCTCTCGTCTTCTATGATACAGAAACCACAGGAACGGAAACGTTCTTTGACCAGATTCTACAATTCGCCGCGGTCAAGACCGATGAGGACCTTAACGAAATTGAGCGATTCGAGGTTCGCAGCCAATTGTTGCCGCACATCGTGCCGTCTCCTGAAGCGATGAGGATAACGGGGTTGCGCGTGGCTCAACTTACAGACCCTTTGACTCCATCGCACTATCAAATGGTTCGTGCCATTTTTGCAAAGCTTGATGCGTGGTCTCCTGCATTGTTTGTCGGTTGGAACTCGATTGATTTCGACGAACACTTGATTCGCCAAGCCTTATACAAGACGCTGCACCGCCCGTACCTGACGAGCCGGGTCGGAAACAGTCGGTCCGATGTGATGAGAATTGTTCAAGCCTGCAGCTTGTTTGCTCCGGATGCACTCGTTTCTCCTGTGGGTGATAATGGTGAAAGGATCTTTAAGCTTTCCCGCGTAGCTCCGGCAAACGGCTACAACCACGACTTGGCCCACGACGCTATGAGTGACGTCGAAGCCACGATTCACATATGCCGGCTGGTTCTCGACAAGGCTCCTTCGGTCTGGTCGTCATTCATGAGATTCAGTAAAAAGGCGGCGGTAGTCGATTACATCAGTGATGAGCGCGTTTTCTGTGTTGCAGATTTTTATTTTGGGAAGCCTTATTCGCATCTAGTCACTGTGCTGGGACAGAACGAGAAAAATAATGCGGAGTGGTACCTGTACGATTTGAGTATTGAACCAGCCGAGTTGGCGGGATTCGATGATGAGCAATTGGCGAAGCGTCTGGCGGAATGGCCAAAGCCGGTCCGCCGACTCAAATCGAATGGGGCGCCCATGCTTTTCTCGGCGGACGATGCGCCAGAATCGTGCCATGGTCGCGAACTCGACAACAATGAATTGGAGCGCCGGGCCGAGATCGTGCAGACCGACTTTACGTTGCGCAAAAGATTAATTGCCGCATTCGAGTCGCATCGGGCGGAGTACCCCACTTCTCCGCATGTCGAAAAGCAAATCTACGATACGTTCATTCCAAGAGAAGATGAAGTTCTGATGGATAAATTTCACCAGGCTGATTGGGACGAGCGCTTTGCCATAGTAGAACGATTCCGCGACTCCCGATTGCGAATGATTGGCAGGCAGTTAATTCATTTGGAGCGGCCTGATTTGTTGAGTGCGACGCTCTGCAAACAGCATGACGTAGCAGCAGCGAAGAGGCTTTTGGGCCAGTGTGAAGATGTCTCTTGGCTTACGCTACCCGCCGCGATTTCTCTGTTGTCTGGAATGATGCAATCGGCTCCGGACGGCGAAATCGAACAACTTAAGGAAATTGAGATTTTTCTCCGTGGCCTTCTGGATAAGGCTATGGCTTGCGCTACCCAAAGTTAGGCAGAGTTGCCTCAGCCGCCGGGGAAGAATTACCGGCTCCTCAAGATAGTGCCGCAGCCCGCAACCCTCGACCAAATCGCCCGGGTCGGTAATGATCGCACGCCGGTTATTCTTCCACCGAAGGCAATCTAAATTAGTGAATCTCGACCAACCGAGTCCAACTATCCTTTCACCGACGAGATTTTCTTGGGCAACCTGCCCGCATTTGGCGATTTGCATAGACTCAAAACGGGAATTTCGAAATCAGAGGGACTATTGCCGAATATTATAAAAAGTTTGTAAATATTTTTGAATCTAATAGACAAAGAAAATCAGTTTACAGTAGTTAATAGATTGCTGAAAGGTAAACCTCCTCCTTGACTGAATTTGAAACTTCTGTCTTCATTCCGAACAACACTCCATTGCAAATTATGCAGAGGAGCGACTCAAAGTTTTCCTGCTGCTAACTTGTAACCAATTGTGCAATGAACACGCAATCAAGTACGAAGTTCCAGTTCATAATATTCGTAGCCTTAGCTATAAGTACAGGCACTTTGAAAGCTTTTGACTACGACCGCGACGCATTCACGCCGCAGCTTAGCCAAGTAAATTTGTCGAAAGCCTCTTCCGTTGATTTAAAGCCCGGACAAGAGTTCGTTATGGACGGAACCTTTTCGGGCAATGCTGTTGGGGGTGACATTGTTATTCATATTAGTGGTCAACAGTCTCCGGTGAACATTATCCATCATTGGAGAGGGCAGGTGGAAAATCTAAAATGGCGATATACAAATGCCAATCCCGTGACTGTGTACGTAGAAGTTTGGCGATTCCATGGCGGATTAGGGGGTTACTTGAGTTTGGCTTATCCGGAAGGGTGGGACCAGGAAGTAAATGGAGCGCCGACCATGCTTTCAAATCTGGGCCGAACAAACGCTAGTTTTACATTCGGGGACAATGGAGACTCCGGAAGGTATTCTCACGTTAATCTCACGCTTGGATGCGGTTTAACAGGCTGGGTTAAACCTAAATACGCCGTCATCACTGTCATATACGCCCCGCCGGGCGCAAACGGTCACGGAGGAAGCAAAGTCGTGTACGGTCAAAGTATCACTGCTAGCTCAACCACGACCATCGCTCATTCATTCAAATATGAAAATCAGGTAACCGCTGGTGTATCATATGGGGGTGATAAAAAATTTGGTGTTGATGTAACGGGTTCCATGGCATTTGGATATAGCGATATCGATTCAGATTCGATGCAAATTACCAAGACCACCACTACCTCACTCGAAAGGGACGGTCCGGGGCATGATGGAGTTGACCATGACGAAGACGAAATTTGGCTTTGGTTGAATCCCAGGATTAATTTAACCCTTATTGGCACATCGGGGATATGGGAATTATCTAAAGAGGATGCTCCGATCGTCAAATTTGTGCCCGTTGGTTGGCTGAACGGACATTACCCAATACCGCCCGGCGACCAAGCTTGGCTTGACCACTTCGGAATCACCACCAACGATTTCCAAACCATTCTGAGTCGAGACCCTCTTGCGGTTTCTGAAAATGCATTGACCAACTCAGACCGATTCGTAGAACTGCAGCCACCGTTCGAATATGAACCACCTTTGTCGTCAACCGATCCTCCATCAGCTCTGCAGTCGTATTCCGGAAAAGACATATCCGGTCATTCGCATTCGTCAGAAAGAGATGATGACTACGGTGTCTCTTTTACAGTCTCTGCAAGTATCCCTTTCGCGGATGCGCTTAAGGCAAGTGTGAAAGATGTAAACTCGTGGACTTGGGGGACAAAGAATACATCATCGCTTTCGTCTGCTATTGAAGTTGACAAAGGAATCACAATAGGCGGGCCAGCATTTGGTTACACCGGTGCGACAAGCGTACACGTCTATTACGATACGCTCTACCAAACTTATGCTTTTGTGCTAAAGGAATTTTGAGCAAAGCGTTGAGTTTTGTACCTTTCGAGATTTGGCAGGATTAGACTATGTGAGCCTTGCAAGATTCAACCGCAGTGGTCGGAGTTTCGAATTTTCAGCCGTTTGGCCACGCAGGACGAATAAGTCAGAACTTCATGTACCTCACCGGCACGTCACGGTCCACACGGAAGCCCGTTTGAGATCGGCGCGAGGCCCGTCCGGTTCATCCCACACCTCAAAACCACATTTTATGGCTTCTTAGCAACTATGCAGGTAGCTATATCTTTCCGCGGGTGATTTGATCGGATTATTTCGGCGAGTGTCCCTTTTGAACACTCGCGGACATAATGTGGAAAAGCATGCACGTCATGAACGATTGGGAATTGATCCAGAATTACTGCCGCAACGGCTCCGAGAGCGCGTTCGAAACTCTGGTGAAACGGCACGTGGACTACGTCTACTGTGCGGCGTTAAGTCAGGTTCGGGACCCATCGCTCGCGGAAGATGTCAGCCAGGCGGTCTTCCTATTGCTGGCGCAGAAGGCCAAAAGCTTTCGCTCCGGGACAGTCCTGGTTAGCTGGCTCTTTCGAACCACGCACTACATTGCGCGGTGTGCCCTGCGCTCTGAATACCGCCGGCAACGGCGCGAACTTGAGGCTGCCAAAATGAATCCAACGATCACCACCTCCGAGACTGATCAAAAATGGGAGCGTATTTCGCCCCTATTGAACGAAGCCCTCGCCGCACTTCCCAACAAAGACCGTGACGCCGTTTTGCTCCGATTCATCAGCCGCAAACCGTTCAGCCAGGTTGGCGCAGAGATCGGCGCCAGCGAAGACGCCGCCAACAAACGCGTCAGCCGCGCACTCGCTCGACTGAGGGAATTTTTCACGCAGCGCGGCATTACGTTGTCCGTTGCGGTCATCGCTACCATGCTCGGCGAACGCGTCGTCCACGCATCGCCGGCAGCGCTGGCGACAAAAATCTCGGCGATGGTGGGATCTGGCGAGCGCACTGGGCTTTGCCGCCTGCACCCAGGGGAAGCGGGTGCGCTTCATGACCACCACGGGCCTGGTGACTCAGTTGCTCGAACAACGTGAAACCCGGACCTTACAGCGGCTGCACAAACAACTGGAGCGGCTGGACGTGCTCCTCCTTGATGAGCTCGGTTACGTCCCGTTCTCGAAGACCGGGGCAGAACTGTTGTTCGACGTAGTCAGCCGGGCGTATGAACGCACCAGCCTGATCGTCACGACCAATCTGCCCTTTGAACAGTGGACCGAAGTGATGGGCAGTGAACGGTTGACCGGCGCGATGCTGGACCGCTTGACCCATCGGGTTCACATCCTGGAAGCCAACGGCGAAAGCTACCGGCTGGCAGATGCCAAACGCCGGCTGAAACGGAAGTAAGTCAAACGAACCTTTGACCGTAGGAGGGCGCGAGCTGGGGGCTCGCCGCTCGCCCTCCTGCTACTTTTACCTCGCTGACCACCATCCAGGACTTGACCAGAACCATGGAAATTAGTTCCCTTGGCCCCGGAAGGTGTCTCACTTTTCGAGCGCCACCCGCCGCACTTTTCGACCGCCGTTTACAGCCAACCGAACGGCGGATAAAAAACTTAATGGCCCAAGTGGAAAAGGGTCTAAATCAATTGGAAGGCGCAATTCGACAACTTCGTGCCGGGGCAAAAGTGATTACCCCTGAAAAAGAGCCGATTGATATCACATTGGCAACAAAGGAATGTATCCACGCGATTGTGCTAATCTCCTCTATGGGATTAGACTTGGATTGGAAGTGGATTGCCTCAACGCGGTCTTTGGTGTGAAGGGATTCCTGCTTTCCGGTCTCGTTGTTCTCGATCCAATAAACGGTTCCACGACGAAGGAACATTCTGTAGGCTTGTCTCATAGCTCGTAAGGAATAAGCTTAAGACAACAGTTCCAGACGTGTTACAGTTTGCTCAGTGTTTAAGCCGGTGTTACGCGGTGGTTAAACAAGGTCAGAGTTTTTGCTGACCATTTTGCTGAAAAAACCGTCTCGAACCTCCTCCAAAAGGGCGTTTTCCCAAGGAAAACGTTTGGAAGCGAGGGCCGGAATTGAACCGACGCTTTCACTTTGTAAATTATGATTTTCCCAGATTGGATAGCGAGAAGTGCAGTGACGAACCGGAAGCACCGCCATACGACGGTCATGAAGACGAAACATTCTGACCAATTACTGGCCGCAAGTCGAGACGAGCGGGCAATTGGTGGCCACGAGTCGGTACTTCCGGCCATGAATCGACCTCAATTCGCAGCCGACGGCTTTAGATCAATTCATCCACGGTCGATGCGACCATTGAGATTCTCGCCGTATCAGTCTGCACCTCAATTATTTTGGAGTTGTGTTCTCTGTCATGTGGCCAATAATCGGAAGCAACAGCGGCCAATTATTGATTCGAGTCACACACGGCACCGGATACTTGTCGGAAGGCACAGGTAACTTGTCGGAAGGGTGTAACAACACAAATTGCGCGGCTCTCCGTGTGGGGCCGTGCAATATCAGACGGGCTTAACCCGGCTGTTATGTTTCTTCCAAAGTCGGCTCGGTAAAGCCGCGCTCCGAAAATTCTATTCCCGCTTCCGCGAGGTCGACGCGCACGCCAGGCGGGAGTGTCGCGCGGATGCCGCGAGAGAGTTCGATCGTACGCGTTTCGGCGCCGCCGGTTATCTCGGAAAACACGCGGGCCAGGTCTGACCTGGTGACGACGGCGCGCCCGTCTTTTTCGGCAAACCATTTGGCCCGTTTCACGTTGGCGTCGATGCTTTGCAGGTTGCAACCCCGCATTGCGGCGTAGGCGGCGAGGGCGCGCCAGATCGCGGCGTCGCCTTCCGGCAAAATGGATTTGGCGACGGCGAGCAGGTCGCGCTTTTCGAGCCGGGCCGGCAATCGTTCGATATGCCCAATTCGGCCAATAAACTGGGTAGAGTTCCAGCCGGTAAGTTTTTCCACTTTCTTTTGAGTGACGGCAAATTGGGGAGTGGTGATGAGCGCGACTCCGACGCCCTGATTCACAAGCGCGGTCATTATCCAATTCACACGCGACGGCATGGCGTAACGTTGCCAGTTTTGCGGCCAAAGATAATGCGCTTCATCCATCACAACCATGATGTCTTGGCAACTCAGAGCCGCTTCGATGCGTCCGCGTATTTCGGCGGCTTTTAATTGCAGGGACGCGCTGACACCCAAAGCGGCGGCAATGGCCCGGAAGTATGAGATTTCATCACTGGAACACGGGACTTGAACATAGCGAGCAGTGCCGCCACTGCGCTCGCACCAGTCGCGCACGGCGAAGGTTTTGCCGGTGCGGGCGTTGCCATCGATCAAAGTGAGGCAGCGATTTTTTTCGGTATAGTCCAAGGCGTCGGCGATGCGCTCGCCGATTTCGGTCTGTACGATCGCGGGCCGGGCGTTGATAAAATCCCGCCGGTATTGGGCGACGGCGGCAAACAGCGGTGGGCTGGCAAAGGATGGGTCCAAGCAAAGCCGGGTGAGTTCGGGCTCGGTTGATTTGGTGGCGCGGGCGGCCGTGGCCAGGGCGCCGGGTTGCCATGAAAGTAATTGGAGAAACCAGACGGCTTTACGATCCGCCGGCGCGGCGAGGGTGGAGACGCGTTTTGCCACCAGGTTGGCCAGAAGCCCCTTTTCGAAGCTGGAGGAATACCGCTCTTGTCTGAGCGGTGTGCCGGGCTCGGCATGGCGGGTGCGGCTCATATTTCGTAGTTCAATTCGGTTGGCCGATTTGTCCACACGAGTTCCTCGACTTCACTCAGTGCCAACTGCCAAACGGGATGAATAGAAATAAGATTCCCGTCCCTAAAAACACCAATTCCTTGACCATGCGGGCGGATACTGAAGTTTTGAAAGTCAACGCCCGGCAGATAGATAATATCATCTAAGGTGTAGCCGCATACTTGCGCAATTTTTACAAACGTCCGCGCGTTCCCGGGCAGGTTTCCTTTTAACCAATCTGGCAGGGCGCTTTTGCTGGCGCCGACAATTTTTACAAATTCCTTTTGGGTAAGTCCTGATTTGCCGATGGCACCTTTCAAGGTATTGGCAAAATTGCGCGAAACCTGCCTGTATATTTCCGTTACAAATTCATGGTGAAAAGCCGGGTCCGACTCTTCGCGTTTAGCATAGCGGGTGCGGCTCATTCGAAAAGTTTGTGGTGGGCGCGATCAAACTCTTTCAATTCGGCAAGTTTTCGCTGGCGCTCTTCAATCGCCATAATGGCCGGCTCGGGTTCGCGGCGAAATTCAACGGCTTGCGGCATGGGGCGCGATTTCATTTCGAGCCTGGTGGATTCCATGCGGCGGCCGGTTTCGAGAGCTGCAGCGTCGGTGACGTTGATTCGCGCCGGCGGCATGTATTCGGCGCGCAATTGAGAGTAGCGGGCGCGTTCGTGGCGGTTTTGCTCGCGCATGGCAGCGCTACCCTGTTCAAATTCCTCAGAAGTCGCGCCGTAAGCCGGGACGAGAATCTCGCGCGGCAGGGTGATGACGTTTTCTTTTTTGTGGTCGGTGACGGTGAGAGTTTCGGGCGTTTCGGGATCTGTACCACGCCAAAAGATTCTCGCCGTCAAACAGGTGTGATCCGCCGATGAGGTAACGGGCTTTGGAAAATGGCAGTTTCACGGCGCCGCGCCGGACAGTGACGGCCACGCGTTGCGAGGCGAGCAAATAGCGCAATTCATTGGGCAGTCGCACCAGACCCACGACGGCGCCGGCGCTGTCGCGGAGTTGCAGACGTTCCCACGCTTCATCCGGGCTCATGTAGCCGCCGAAAACATCGCTCTGTTGCGGCTTGGCGTTGTAGATGGCGCAGAGTTCATGCAGGCGTTTGAACCATTGTTCAGCGCTCAAAAATCCGGCTTCGCTGGGATGTTGGCGGCGGCTTTCGACTTCGCGTTTCGCTTTCTGGACGCGATCGTGCTTCACCACCATTTCATTGCGCCCAACGTATCCCGGCTCGCCGGCCAACAGGTTTTGGAAGAGTCCCGCGACGTTTTCCACGATTTTGGCGCGGGCGTTCCCGGGCAGAGAATGGGTGATGCGAATACCGAGGCGATCCGCAAAGGTTTGCTCCGCCTTTTCCCAGGGGAGCGCGGTGCCGCCCCCGAGCAGGCTTGCATCCGCCCAAATACCGCGTTCGAAATGAAAGCCTTTTCGCGGCAAGCCATAGCGCATTCCCGCTTTATTGATGAGGGAACGGATAGCGGCGGCGTTGTAGCTCTTTCCGTCAATGAGAACGAAATCCAAAATCTTTTTTGATCGCACGTCAATGAGGGGCAGGAATTGGCCGCGCGTGAGTTCAAACCCGTCCTTGCCGTCCGGAACATAATAATAAACTGGCAGCGTAATATCATCGCTGGAAAACCAATCCCCCGCAAAAGTGTTTTCCCAATCGCGCGTCATGTGCGGGCCGTTCAATCTGGCTTGGCGCTCGCTGCGGTGATACGCAAGCAAGCGGGTGATTTCCGAGGACACTTGGCGACGAATGGAGCGCGGGCAACGCGGGCGTTTGCCTTGGGGCAACGGATAGCGGTCTATGATTTCGGGGCTCAGGCTTTTGGCGGCGACGCACTGCCACCAGGCAGGGTCTAAATCGCCTTCGTTCTTGAACACGGCGCAAGTCACCAGGGCGTTGCGATCCGATTGGCTGAGTTTGGGGGCGCGGCGGCCTTTGGCGGCGGTGTGGCGCTGGTCGGAGACGGATTGGCCGGCGCTGTGGCGTTGTAGCTTGCGCTCAAAGTTGCGCATTAAAGCGGGCTCGGTGGCGGCGAGGGCCGGCACGTAGCGAAAGAGCCAAGCGGCAAGGGCGGCTTTGGCGGCGGGGGCCGGGCGGCCGGCGCGCGTGAGTTCCGCGAGGGCTTCGCAGGCGAGCCGCCAAAGGTTGTTTTTTTCCTCGAGAATGGGGCGCGAGCGGTCTTTAAAGCGTGAGACGCGCAACGCGAGCGCGGAAAAATCCAACCCCTCATGGACCGGGGGCGGGAGTGGTTGGGGCGCGTTGGGGTTCATTAAGAGGGCGTTTCGAAGCTGTAACCGTCATATTGCACATCCCTCGAGCTGCCGCCGGCGCAATCGACCGTATCAATGCCTTGCAGGATGTCGGAACACAGGATTTGGCGCGCTTTGCCCTGCTTGTTCGTGGTGTCGGTAGTATCCACCCAACCGATGAGAATGAACCGTCCATCGGTAGCGAGATAATCCGCCCAGCCGTTGGTGGAGGGATCCGCGCCGTATTTGATGGTGGCGGTCGGGACATCGCTGGGTTTGCTCAATTCGATCCAAAAGAAAAATTTATCCACTCCACTCGTTACTGAAATGTCGCCCGTGCCATCCGTCGGCACTTCATCGCTGTACGGATCGTCTACGCCATCGGTGCCGTCCACGACGACATTGCCAACGAGGCCGTTGCGCACGCGGAATTTCAGCCAATCGGTCGAGGGGTCGGGCACGGCCACACAGACGTTGGGAATGTTGTAAATCTTGAACGGGTGCGGACGGTCGAGGCAGTGAAAGCCTCCATTTTTTTGGACTTCCAGCATGGCGGCATTGGAGCGAATACCGGCGCGCAACCCAGCGCTGATGCGCGAGAGTTGGGCGATGGCTTGCCAATTCTGGCGCTGGTTGGATAGGCGGCCGGGCACGCGTGTGGAACTGGAGGCCATTGCCCCCACTTGCGTTGGCACGTTGAAAGAATTAATCATTTCGAATTAAATGGCGGGCGCGCCAGCCAGAGAATCCTGAAAGCTGCCCGTGCCGTTCATTTTGTTGCTGATGTTTTGGAGTAGATTCACCATCCGGCCCGTGTTGCGGGCGGTTTGCGCATTGGGATCGGAGCCGCTGCCGCCACGGAACACAAAGCCCATTTTCTCCAAAGCGGTATGGTCGCGGGTGGTGGCAGCGCCGAAAGATTCTTTACTGGCGCCCGCGATTTTTTGCAGCGCATCCGGCTGGGGTGCGCGGCCTGCCAGGGCTTGAATTTTGGCGAGGTAATCGCTTACTTCGCCTTTGAGTTTTTGGTGGCCGGCGGCAAGGGAATCATTGCCGGCTTGCTGCATGCCGGAGATATCAAACTCGCCGCTGCCGAGGTCGAATTTCACGCCTTCCTTTTTGCGTTCGGCAAGGATTTGATCAAAACTCGCGCCGCTGGCAGATGCGCGCAATTGATCGGCGACACCCACTCCCAATCCGTCGGCAATCATGGAGAACCACGGGCTTTTAGTGATGACATCGCCCGCTCTAGAGAGCGCGTATTCCATTCCCGCCTGGATATATTCGAGCGGGGTTTCAAAGGCTTTGAGGAGGGTGGCGCCGACTTTGATGAAGATTCCCGGCGCGTAGGCAAGGAGCGAGTCAAAGCCGAGCTTTAAAGTATCGCCGATAATATCGGAGAGTTTTCCTTCGCGGAAGGCTTCGACAAAGGCGGTGATGACGGTGCCGATGCCCGCGCCGATTTTGGAGAGGTCGATATTGTTGAGCATCTTTAAAACGTTTTCGAGCGCGGGGCCGATGCCGGAAGCGATGCCAACAAAGATGCCACTGAGTTTTTCTTTCAGTTGCCCTGAGAGGTTTTCGATTTTCTCGAACGTGCGTCCGAAACGGTCAAAGGTGGCGGCTTGGACGCCGCCTTTGCGGAGCGCATCGGCAAATTCATCCGCATTCCGCGCGAGCTGCAGGAACTCGCGGGCGTTGTAACGGCCAAAGATTTTTCCCGACGCGCTGGTGGCGCTGGACACGTCCAACTTGTTCAACGCGGACGCGATGGAAAGAAGCTGTTGCGGCGCGTTGAGTTTTTTGAGGCCGTCAATGCTCAAGCCCATTTGCGCGAATACGCCGGCGGTGGGTTCGCCGTTGTCATTGATGCCGCCCAGCGCCTTATTGAGCATGAACAACGTGTTGCCCACGCCAGCGGCATCCAGCCCCACCGCTTTGAACCCTTGTTGCAAGCGGTACAAATTGCCGATGCTTTCGCCGGTCTGGTCGCTGAGTTGTTTGAGGCCCGCGCCTTTTTCGACGGCCTTTTGGACGCCGGCCACGATCGCCCCGAGGCCAACCATGCCGCCGATGAATCCTTTTAGACGGGCATCGGCGGCGCCGAGGTTGGAAATGAAGCCATTGGTAGTGAGGCCCAAAGTAAATGCGAGTAGTCCGTTCATGGCTGTTTTTGTTGGCGTTTGGGGATTTTCGCGAGAGATACTGCGACGTGAAAGCCGATGAGCCGTTGCACGCTTTCAAGTTCCGGCTGGTTTTGCGCGGGCGCGATCGTGGCGATGGCGGCGGCGCGGATTTCTTCGCGCGTCATGCGTTCCATGTGTTTCAATTTTTGAAACGGCGTGGCCAGCACGAAGAGGATTTCGCGTGTCTCAATTTCAAAGTTTTGGCCCCGGCTTGACGCGATAGCTTCATCTGTGGATTCGGTGCCGTTTTCCATTGCCCGAATCGTGCGCAGCAATGGGGAATCGATTTTTTCCAGCAATCGCAGATGGTGCGGAGTCAGCGCGTGGCGCCGCATCTGTGCGGCGGCGGCTGAGAGTGAGGGGTATGGCGGCGGATTCATTAGATGGAAAAATCGTCTGCGCAGGGGTCTTGTAGGCGGCGTCCCACTTCCGCTAATGCCGAGACAAGCTCCATAACGACGGAAGAAAATATAATCGGCAGTTCCTCTGAATGATACTTCGCCAAGATGCTGTTGCGGGCGCATTCGATGGCCTGGTATATGCCTTTATTGATTTCTTTTTCGACTGAATCAATGGGTGTGACGAAACACCAAATCGTAACGATGATTTGGTCTAGGGTAAATTTCGGGAATTTATAATCCGGGGCACGGATTAGGGATGGGTTTTTGATTACGGATTCCCCAATATCACTCAGTATGGCGATGATTGGCAATTCGAGGCCATCAAGCACCTCGAGTAAACCAAGCGTGATCGGCTGCAATTTGAGTTGTGCCGGTTTCATCGCGCCGCCTCCGCGTTAGTGGTGCTCCAACCACCAACACTGAAGCGCCCGCTCGCCTGGTCGCCAATTTCAATGGCGTCGGCAATGTGCGTCATTTTCTCGGCGAGATCGCCGGGGTTGGTGGTTTCGAAATAAGCGTAAAAGCTGATTGGCCCTTCGTTCGGAAGGCGCTCGGATACTTTAGATTTGAAGGCGAGTTTTTCGCGGCGGTGAAAATCATCATCCGCGCAGCGCCAGGCAATGAGAGCATCGGAAGCAATGGCGCGCAGTGTTTGCACCAATACGTCCCGGCTGAGAACGTGCGTGCTATCCGTCCAATAACTATACCGCCTTACCAATCCAGACTTGCCCGCCCATTCGGGCAATACTTTACATTCCTCATACGTCCATGTGTCACCGAGTCTGTTTTGCCGGAAAGCGCCGCCGGTGGAATTACCAATGATGGTAGAGACGCCAATTAGCCAATCGGCCAGTTCGCGGGCCACGCCGTTAAACGTGGCGCTAAACTTCACCGGGATGTCGCCGGGCTTAAAATCCGCGTCTAGATTTGGAGAGTCATTCGGATCGCGATCCGGGTTGCGATAGTAATTGATGCAATCCGCAAGCCAATCGAACAAGGCGCGGCGGTTGGGCGCGGCCACAATTACGCTAAATTCGATTTTCGGCTCAGGCGGGCGAGCGGGCGCCGCGATGAACGGCGGTTCATCCGGCGCGGCGAAAGGCGATTTTGGGTTTTCGGGCATGGTCTGCTTATTAGACCACTCGCGATTCGGACGCAGATTTACCAACCCACCGCCACGAATTAGGCTCTTTCGAGGCGGCGTCAAAATACAGTCTGCCCTCAAAAATCCCTCTTCCCGACAAATCAAATATGATCGCGGCGAGGCAGTACTCGGCGGATTCATTAACAAGCGCGGGCCGCTGAACAAGTGCGTCGGTTTTAAAGTCTCGAATTGTTGCGACGATTGGCGTGCCGATTGGCGGTCGCGGCGGCAACTTGATTGATTTTTGGGTTTTCATTGGTGGTTTGGTTATTGGGCGAAGCGCCCAAAAAGGCGCTTCGCCGCGCTTCGCGTGGGGCTAGGATGCGCCGGGTTGATTTTGCGCTGGCTCGGGACTTGGGTTTTCGCTGGACGTGGCAGCGGGCAAAACGGCTTCCGGCTGTTTTTCGGGTTCCGGTGCCGGTTCGGCGGGTGCCGAAAACTCTTCCGGCTCGCCCATGGTGAGGCTCCATCGGGAGTTGCCTATGACGCCCTGTCTTATGCCGTTGCCGATTTCCCGAGCAATACTGCGCAGGGTTTGGCCGCAAAATTCTTTGCTGCCAAACTGGTAACTTGACCGAAAGCGGTAGGTGCCGGAACTGGGGAGTTTTCCAAAGCCGCCGAAGCTGCCGCCGCCGCCGGTGTAATTGATGTTGGCGTTGATGACGGCGCGGGCGGCGTTTTCGAGCGCGGCAATGACGGCGCTTTCGGTTTCGAAACGGTGATCCTCAATCCACACGAAAAATTCCGGATCGGGGGTTTTGACGCGCACGGGCGCGGGCGCGGCTTTGGTGTAGGCATATTCGCCTGAGCCAAATTCATCACTGTCCGCTTCGCGGAAGCATAATTTGTTTGTGATGGTTAACAGCGTGTTGCGCAGATCGCGCGCCGTCTCTTTCAACGAACAATGGAAGGAATACGTTTGCGCCGTGCGCTTCTGCGTGGTTTGGGGCTGGGGCTCGCGTTTCGGATCGTGGTCGGTTTCGAAAGCCCAGGCGGCGTACTCCATAAGCCATTTGGCCAGAGTGTCCCGAGTGGGCGCGAGAAAATTAGCGCGCAACCAAATGATGTTTCCGTCAATGACGGTGACGGTGCGACCGACGCGCAGCGACCAGGTGTTATCCGCGCCTTCATTGCCCGCAGTCTGGTTGCCGCCGAGCGCGCTGGCGATTTCCTCCAATACCAACACGGCCTGATAGGGGGAGTGAAAGGTGTAGTCGGCAGTGAAAAGGAGATCGCCTTCATCGAGCACGCTGCCCTTGAGCGCGCTGAATGATTCGGTGGGGGTCTCGGTATCGGCATTCCGAAATTTATCGGCGGCTTGAAGTAGCGCGGTTCGCAGCGTGGCAACGTCGCGAACGCGTTGATTCTCGCCCCAATGAAAGGGATCGGCGGGAGGCGTAGGGATGCCGAGATTTTTGAAATGGCGTAGTTCTTTGGTTGGTTTCATGGTGTCGGTGATGGGTTGCGGGTTAAATGAGATTCAGGCAAAGCGGATACCCCCGCAGTTGGCGGCGAGCATTTTTAAAGTTGAGATGGGCAGTTGATGCAATTCTTCGGCGGTGAACGTTCCGCCTTCCGGCTTGAGGGGCGGGTGGCCGGTGCAGGAAAGCAATTTGACCAAAGACGCCTTATCGTTGACGCTTTTGAAATCCTTCACCCCCGCATTCTCAAGATCAAAAGCCCGCACCATGCGTTCGTGGCAGTTAAAATTGGCGACGGCGGAGAGGTTCACGAATTTGGGCGCGTCCAAAAAAGTGAATTGATTGGGCGCGCCGCAGAAGGTGACGGATTTAATTCCGACGACTGATTTTTGGCCATCGGTGGCGAGATCGCCTTGCAAATAAACGGTGGGGCAGATGTATGAAAATTCCGCGAGGGCTTTGAGCCCGTCGTCGGTAAAATTCAAATCGGTGAGGAAAATTCCTTCTCCATCGCGCACCACCACGCGGCCGGTGCCGGCTTGGGACGGTGCTTCGATTGGGTCTTTCGACCGCTCTTGCAGGGTAGGATCGCCGGGGTCGAAGATGGGAACAATAACGACATCAAGCGCGGATTGCATCTTGGGCAGGGTTGAAAGCGTGGTATCGTCCACGACAATGTAGCTCAAGGGATCGGGCTGGGCTCCCCAAGGCATGAGCAGCATTTCACCCGGCGCGTTGGCTTGATTCACGGCCATGGCATCGGGCGCGGAAGCACCCGCAGCGGATAAGGTTTTAATGCCCGCGCGGTGTTCGTTCTCAAACACCGCTGCCATATCGACGCGGCCTTGGGCATCCCGAGTGGGAAGCGGCGCGTTGGCTTGCTTTACGGCCATGGCATCGGGCGCGGAAGCATCCGCAGCGGATAAAGTGACGAGTCCATTTTGGCGCGCTTCCGCGTCAAAATATTCGGCTAAAGACTGGCGTGGACGAGTTAGGTTCATAAATAAAAACGTTTTAGTGTTTTGGAAACAAGTGAGCCCGCCGCGCCCCTGAACAAGGCGCGGCAGGATCTTTTCCCCAGAGGGCGCCCGCCATGGAAACGGGCGCCAATTCCGCGACGGCCCCAGCTTGATCGCGGACTTTGGGAAAATAAAAAGGGGTTTTGCTGGCGGCGCTGGCGTTGCAAGCGGAGCCAGCGGTTCGCCAGTCGCGGATCGCCAAACCCTATGAGCGCCATGCCCAGCCGGCGCGCGGGGACGCGCAGTAGGCGCGCATCGGCGGCGATGGCATCACGGGGGCGGCGGTGAGGGGCGGAGAAATTCATGTGCGGAGAATGAATTTCAGGGTGCAAAGAGCGCGGCTATTGGGGCCCGGCCTGCCGTGGCGGGATTTGGGGAAAAACGCTTTGGCGCCGCCGCGTGCAAATTTCTTCTGCCACGTCCAGAGTGTAACGATGGGAACACCGAGAATGTGCGCGGTCTGGTTGCCGCTGATGCCGGCGGATTGGAGGCGAAGGGCGGCTTCCACAATCCAAACCCGGCGGCGGCATTCCAAGTAATGCTTAACGGTGGGAAGGTCCAAAACGCCCAGTTGCGCCTGGCTGGGCATCTTAAACCGGAAAGCGCGGCAACGGGCATTCCGCTTTGCGGGCGGGACAAGGATGGTGGGGATTTTGGCCTTGCAGGGCATAAATAAAAGGAAATCAGCCGGACGCGAGAACTCGCATGAACGCGCGCCCGGCGATTTTTTTCGCTATATGAACCCGAGCGGGTACGATTAAGCCCGCGTTTCCCGGCACGCTTTCCGAGGACGTGACGGAAATTTTAGGTGGTGCCTGCCGGCTGCAACCAACAGGCACCGAGCCGGAGATTGTGCATTTTCCGCCCCAGGTAGAAAAAACATATCGCCGGCCAAAGTTTTGGAGTGAGAGAAAAAGAAACTGAAAAACATTTCGGAAGAAATGCCTGGTGGCTTTTTGGTAATCCTTTGCAGGGATCATCGGGGCGAGTTTTCGCACGAATCCAAAAATCAGTCAATACATTTTTATGTAATGTGTAACTAAAGCGTGCCCTTTTCTTTCGCTCTTTTTTGCCCCATGATTTTTTTGGCGATGCCAAAACACGCGCAGCGAAGCAATGAAGAGATCGCGCTAGATCGAAAGATCGGCATCACGTTGGCATTTATTCGCAATCGAGAAGCTTCGCAAACCCAAGAGGAATTTGGGAAGGGATTCGGGATGAGCCAAAGCCGCTTGGCAAATATCGAGTCGGGGCGCACGCCGCTGCCCGCTTTTGTTGGCTGGGATATATGCGACACGTTCAATGTTCATCCCACATGGCTTTGCAAAGGCGGCGAGTACCCAGAGTCGCGAATGCCCGATATTCCGCCGAAGGTCCGGGAAGCCATTGAAGAATCGTTCAAAACTCTGGCGTCATCCCCTTTTCGCAACGTTTGGCCCGCTCTCGTTTGGGCGTTCAAGGAGACTGTTAGTGACGAAATATCCTCACCCAGGGATATCAAAATAAACGTAGATGGTAAACCAATGGTTGACACCGGAAAAGAATCCGGTAAAGTCCTAAGTGTGAGTTCCGAAAAAATTCCCACCTGGAAGGAGCTTGTTTCAAAGCTCAAAGGTCTTACCCAAGCGCCGGGCGCGAAGGCGAAACTGGCGAGTGATTTAAAGACGTCTCGCCAGAATGTGAACAAGTGGCTTTCCGGATCCGGAATGCCGAGCGCGGAGCTTACCCTTGCTGTTCTCCGATGGGTACAGGAAAACGGTTAAGGCAACAAAAATGCCCGCGCCGTGTTTGAGCACAGCGCGAGCGGTTGAACCCGATTCAGGAAGCCTGTTATGACAAACCAAAATCGAATCCAGCGCAAGGCTGGCAAAAAGGCGGAGTTGGCACAAGCCGGGAAAACCCCGGAATATGACTCAGCAAAATCCCCGGGCGCGCCGGCGGCCATTCCCGTGCTTATCCAGCCAGCGGTGGCAGCGGCCAAAATGGTGGAGGCGCTTGCGGGCTATCGGGTGCGGATCAATGAGGCGGGGGCGCTGGCGCTGTTGCTCGCGGCGCGGATTCGCGCCGGGTGCAAAGACTTTGCGGAGTGGAGTGAGTTTGACCGGCGCCTTGGCTTTGCCGATGGGGTGCGGGAATTGGCGCTTACCGCGCTGGCCCGGCTGCAGGCGCATGGGGATGGTTTCGCCATCGCGCATGCGGGAATGGTGGAGGCGCTGCGCGGGCTCTCCGCGCCGGTGCCGCCGGCGCCAGAGGATGCGCCGTGGGAACATATTTTTCAGAAGCGTGGTTACACTTTTAATGCTGCGGATGCGCTTGTGTTCGAAGAGAGCCGCGAGGCGATGCTCAATTTGCTGGATATGATGGGGGCGACGCTTTCGGAACGGAACGGCGCGGGTGTGGGGCATTCCATTGCCAGAGCGATCGGGGAAGAGCTTGGCGAGGCTTTCGATAAAGTGTGGAAGGCTTCGCACGAATTGAGAGAGGCGGCCTTGGCGGTGGAGCGGCAGCGCCTGGGCGAGCAGCGGGCGGCCGCGTAGCGAACGCGAATTTTTCTTCACGCCGTCGGCAGAAGCCGGCGGCGTTTTTGTTTTTGGTCTGGACGCGGCGCGGGGTTGGTTTTATATCGGGATTGCTGTGTTGTCTGCGTACGCGGAAAAGTTGTTGGCGAAAAAGGCGACGGCGGCCGCGCCGGCTCCGCCCGCGTTCGATCCCTCGGCTTGGATCGGCACCAGTGAGGCGGCGCGGCTCACGGGATATTCCAAGCGCAGTATTCGCCGGCTGTGCGAAGAGGGGTTTTGGGTCGAAGGCAGGGATTGGAAGCAGCGCCCGGCCAAGACGGGCGAGGATCGAGGCGGGTGGATACGCATCGCGCGCGCGGCGCTTTCGCGGCTGGACGGCGGGAGCGCGGCGTGAGACACTGAGGCCGATGCAAGCGGAACTGAAATGTTATTGTGTGCATTGCGGCGGGCCCATGGAGTTCCCGCCAAATCTCGCCGGTGAAAAAATCGTTTGCCCGCATTGCAATAAATTGACGCATCTTGGCTCGCCGCCGGTTTCCCCTCCGCCATTGCCGACGGCATTCGTTCAAGCGGCGCCGGCGCTCCCACACCAGGCGGCGTATGTAACGACGCAGAGCACTGGCAAAGGCATCAAGGCGGGGATGGCTTTGGTTGCGCTGGGGATCGTGGTGTCTATTGTGCTCGCGCTGGCCAATCCGGTGTGGTGGGTGGCGGTGTTTGCTTTGGTGATGGGTATGATTTTGTTGAGAGGCTTGAAGTGGTGGCAGCATGAGTAGCCAAATAAGAGAAGATCAATTTGTAACCAAATCCGACTGCGTGGTGGTTATCCCGCAATCCGGCCGGCTTCGCAAGCTGGACGCAAGCGAAATAACCGGCGCGGAATTTGTCTTGGTGGCGCAAGAGATTTTGGATCGTTACGAGTCGCGTTTTGGTAATTTGGATGAGATTTCCCACCCGGCTTTTTTCACGGAGTCGAAGTTTTTAGGGATGCTCAACAGTGCGGCGAAGGATGGCCGGCGGCTGACTCGCGAGGACATAGAAAAAGTGTACCCTGATGCTGCGTGGGAATGGTGAGTACAAAAAGAGTTGGCTTTATGAACACAATGGCATCGGAAGCGAAAAAGCTGAAGGCTGCAGACCGTTATGAGTTCCAATTTGGGAATCTTGACGAGGTTTTGCACCCTTCCATCATGCTCGATCCAGGCTTCCTGAATCTGCTTGGTTCTGCCATTAAACGCGGTTCACGGCTCAGACGGTGGGAAGTCGAGGCCGTATTTCCAGACATAGCCTGGGATTGGTGATCGCGGCGAGTAGTTAATAAGGCTGGGTAATTTAGCGCGGAGGCGATTGTCCGACGTTGCGAAGTGGCGATTTCTGACCACTTAACCCCAAAGGGCGGTTTTGGCAGTTTCGGGCATTGTGTCGGCTCAGATGTCGCAATGCGGATTATCAATGACTTGCGCAGATCGGTTCCGACAACTGAGCCTGTCTTTCGCGGCTCTAAAAAATGGGCCATTTGACGAGCACAAACCCCCAGTAAATTGGGCTTAATCCAAGCAAATCGGCCTTAATCGGGCTTCCGACAACTGACCGGTGCTTAGACACCTTGTTCTGTGTGACCGGAACCAAAGTTTGTCTTGAATTGACATACTTACCTTCCCTTTCCGATACCGCAAACTTTGCTTCCCCACAAAAATGGGGCTTGTGAACCCAATGTATGTCGGAAAACCTTCAAAACTCAGCCAGACTTTGAGTTCCCATTTCACGGTTCAATGAAGCGCTTCAACGCGGTAAGAATTAAAATCATGCCGTAAGTGTCACGACCGCAATAAGCCTCCAACTCAGACCGAATCTTCTTTCGCTCATCCCGACTCACTTCGTCAGAAATCATCCTCAAAAAGGCTCGACTGGCCGCTATTCCATCCTGAATGGATAAATCGCTATAGTCTACACCGCAGAGAGCAGGCAAAACATCTTTCATGGATGCACTGCCATGCTGTTCAGGTGAATAATAATCGAAGTTGCGAAACGGTTGAAGCAAATCAATGAATCGGTCATGGACCGACTTCCGCCACGATCGAAATTCAGGAAACATCCTACTGCAACGGTCCAAAATAGCTTTTTCGAAGGCCGCATTGTACGCCAATATCGTTCCCCCAGGACGAATTGAAGCGGCCAAGGCGGACATCATCTCGGGGCGAGGATCATTCTGCCCTTCACTTAAATAAGAAAAATGGAGAGGCGCCGAATCCCATTTATCAATGATGTGGAGGCTGCACTGAAATGGAACCTGCTCAAATGGCGCGCTATTGCTCCAAATTGGAATGGCCGGGTTTACCGTCTCAAAATCCACAAAGTGAAGTGGAAATTTAAGATTAGCCACAAACTCCTGAATGCCGCTCCGGCGAATGTGCGCTTTCCCGGATCGACATGTTTCAACTTGGATTTTTTGCCGATCAGTCAATTTAACATGTGCTGGCAACTCTCTCAGATTTACCAAACCCTCCCGAAACAACATCCAAGATTTTTTTCCGCCGCGGTAAAGACTCGTGACCGTATCTTTCTCAAAGGACGACCAGCATTCTTTTTTTAATGGGCAAGAAATCGGACTGTTACAATGCGGCCCAACCGTCACTGGGGGAGCCTAAAATCAGAGCCCGAGCAATCGCCACTGCAAGCAGCACCTAACAAAAAAAGGAACGCCGCCCAGCAATTCGCCTGATTTGGGTCGGGTTTTGATTTGGTTGAATCCGAGTAATTGGCAAGAAGATCGTGAATCTCCGGTTCCGGACGATCGCGCAATTCCAAAAGTCCCTCATAACCTCCCCGCAGGACTGAATGAATTGTATCGTGCAACGGCTCAACTGGTTCGCGCGGAGTGGTGGCTTCCTCAAGAACAGTTGTGAGCACGTCGCTCGGTTTCGTGAAGACGGCGTGTCTTTGCTGAACAAGCGCCTCCTTCAACCCTTGTAGTTCCGCCTCCTGTGACTGGTCCTCGGTCCGGCACAGTACCAGGAGCGGCGAGCAGGACGGAGATTGGTCCCTTAAATTAAGCAAAGCCGTTACGAAACTACGCCGGCACCCAGGAGGCACGATGTGAATAGGCCGACATGACTCCCCCATTTCGCCAAATCCAGTTAAGACTTGTTTCAAGGCCTCATAAAACGGGTCTTGTTTCTTGTCAGCACCGTCAGGCTTGACAATTTCAACGATACGTTCACGCCTTGCCATGATGTGGCGGCAGTCTATGCAAACCGAAGGCTGGTGGAAACCTCTATATTTGTCTTAGCCGTTCGGGCCTTACGGCAGGTCGATGGATTCTGGCCCATGCGGGCATATACATTTTTGAAAGCAATAAAAAATCAGCCCTGCTCTCGTTTCCTTCCACGGGTTTCGAAATAGCGAATACCGAGTAGTGACATCTTATGGGCCAGCCGCCGGAATCGCAGACAAACAGACACCCAAAGGCCGTCCGAGAATCGAAAACAGAAGCAATGATTGTCCCAGATTCAGTTCAAAACGAGGAATATATGGGACATGCGAGACGTCCATCAATTCTCACCGAGCACAAAATCACGTTAAAACACCTTATATTGCGAGAGACCAACTAGGTGAAGACAAACTTTGGTATCCGCTCAGGTCATTGTATGATTCCAGTCACATTCTGCGTTGTGACTGCTACGCATTATGGGCCGCTTTGGCCGCTTATTCGTAGCAAAATGGGCGGCCAATAATGCGTAGGAGTCGGTTTGACAACGTCAAAAAACCAAGCAACCCCTCGGGGAAAAAGAAACCAGGAAAGGACTTCCGAGTTCCTGGCGGAAAAGGACAACGTTTTGCGCCCTCCCCTACCCCCGCGAAATGGCCGCGGGATACTCGCAGGCAAAGCGTTCGAGGGGCTTTGGACGCAAGTCAGGCTCCTCGCCGTGTTCGCCTTACGGAATGAAAAATAGCCAAGGTGCGTTCAGGGCTATTGTCTCTGAAGGGAAGGATATAATTTGGATTTCCCAAATAGTATTTACACAATTGCTGCTCCCAATTTCGTTCCCAGTCATGAACAAAAACGGTCTTTCCGTACTTGGAAGCAAATGCTATTGGTTCCTGGCGGCCTATGCATGTTTTTGAATACCCGGTTGGGCCGTCAATTAGAATAAAGTCCCAAACGCGCTGAATCTCCTCGGGAAAACAGATTTTCTCCAGCCAAACGCCAACTCTGCCACCGTACACGTGCCGAATGATTTTCCCAGGAAAGTCCGAAATCCAATCCGGATTGTTCTCTACAAGAACCATATTCCCCTTGGAGCAAAAGTACCAAAGGCCACTGTCGTGGCCCGCACCAAAGACCAAGAAGCTACATCCTTTCAAAGAGAGCACTTCTTCCGCTATCAATTTGTACTGAGCGGATGACATTGAGAATTTCGAATCTGAAGAGGCCGCTTTGCGAAAAACCGTCCTAAACTCTTCGGATTTCTCTAAAAGACGAAAAAGCTTTGCTTTCACATGGTTTATTGTTTTCGCATTTCCGACTTGTACCTGAACCTATCACCTACGGATCCCTCGAGAGGAATGTCTGCGTGGCTCATTTATTAGATTTATGCTAAATTGACACTATTCAACCATCGAAAGTCGCCGTTTAATCCAACACTAGTCAGATCGTGCTGAGCGGCTTCGGTCATTGGGGACACGGCAACGGGACGTAATTCATGATATTGCTTTTCACTGAGAACTTTCTCGCGAACATTGTAACCGTCTTCCCCAGCACAACCAGGTCTTCTTTTTTCAAAACATCAAATGTCATAGGTGAACGCGCTGGTGTTGGCCAATACGAAAACGTTAAATCATGTCTAACGCACTCGTTAAGCCTTCCACAATGAGCCAGCGTAGTAGGAATGCAATGTTCATCGGCAAACCACGACTCCTGCCAGTTGCCCAAGTCTACGTTTTTCAATAAAAGCTCCGCGTGATTCCGCCGCAGGCAAAAAAACTGGGAAGCCTTGTAAAACTGGTCCTGACATATTTTATTTTTATTAACTCCCCCGTACCGATCCATATTCCCCTTGTGATAATGGAGCCAACTTTGGTTTGTCCGGACGATCTGCTCATAAATAAAATCAAAAGAGCGCATTGGCACGCAGCTCTCCGAATGCAATAAAAAGAACTGGTTAGCCTTGTCTCTTAGTGCGGCTTTAAGGAGCAGCAGCTCGGCCAATACAAGCGAAACCCTTCCCCACTCCGTATCACAATACCAGGGAATTAATCTTTTTTTCAACCACACTGAATCAAGACAATCCGGCATCTTCGCATGCACGTAAACCGAGCACCGGCGCTCCTGGCCGCGGAGAAAGTTTCGCCACAGCTCTTCCTGATTTACCCCACTCCGAATCAAGAAGAGATGTGCAAGCTTTGGTGGGATAATCTTCAATAGGTGATCGCTCAATGGTTGGTCTTGGCGAGGATTCCGGTTGTTCCCTATCCAGTATAATTGCCAGAATCAGGGCGAGCTACCGGAGGATGAGCTATTCTTAGTGGCCAATAAGCGGCAACTTTCCCGAATACGCCCATAATCCTAAGAAACTGATCCATAAATGGGAATGTCTTGTCTCCATTCAAGTTTAAAGTCGTTCACAATCCGCTCCAGGTCCGACTGGGGGAAAACTCCCATTTTCGCGCAGTTTTTATAAAAGACCCCCCCTCCGACCGGCCGAGTATGCACGACAGGTGTTTGGTCTAAAACGGCAATTCGGTCATCTGGATAACCTAGAAGATGCTGCCACAACAGATCCAACCCCCAACCGCTCGCCGTTAACGAAAACGTATGAACCAACGTTTCCAGTACATCTCTTTGAAAAATGGGGCACATAATCTCAACAAACCCCGTAAATCGCAATTTTGTGTTGGGATTACGGATAACACCTGGATAAGTAAAATAACTTCCTGGTTTTAGCGCAGGTTGCGCCAACCACAATTTGTATTTGTGAAAGAGATCAAACATTCTTGAAATGGTAATTGTAGAGGCTGACAAATCATCGTCTGGAAACCAACAGGCATCATACTCAAACAACAAATCAGGCTTACTTTGGCATAATGCGAAAAGAGCGGGATATTTTAAACCCGCGGCGGCCTCATAATAATCCGCATTTGACGAAAATGTTCCAGGCGATTTTCCATAATAGGATACAAAAATATCAAAATTGCGGAGCGAAGGCTCGCTGATCCACTCCGGGTGCAAGGAATTTTCACCTGCACGGACAACAATTAAGTTCTTGCGACTATTATTCACATTGAGAACATTAACAAAACTTCGCATTTCGCCAGTTCCGAAATCGTTCCGACTGGACTTAATCTTCGCACTCGCTGATTGCATCACTGATGCCCTTACCTAGATGGCTCAAAGCAACACAATCGGAGACGGCTTGCTCAGTCTAATTCTGCGCCATACGCTCCCCCTCCGCCAGGGCACAGAGAACGTTCAAATCTCATAAACTCTCGGTGAATGTGATTTGCGAAAGTAAAGCTCTCTCTACAATCCTCGATGAGTTATTTATCTATCCCGCGTTTTCGGGGTGATTTGCTGACAAAATGCTTTGCTTGGTGAAAACCCCAGGACAAACCGGTCGTGATCTCTCCTATATGCTGAAACAAACACGGAGTCGTGACGAACAACGGAATACCCGTAAGCCTCAGATATTCCGACAGCAACCAATCGTACGGCATTCGATATATCTCCACCCCCTCGCTTTTTATGTAATCAGAAAACGCCATGCGGACAGATTCGGGATAATAAACAGCTTGAGTGCCTCCAAATGTATAAACAGGATATCGGGCGTAGTATTTATTAGCAACAGGTTTAGCCAATTTAGTATGATATGTGTAAAGGGAAAGGACGAACTCCTCCCCGAATTCCGCTTCAATTTGTTCAATTGTAGCAGCAAGCCTCTCCTCCCACCCCTTATCTGGAATAACATCATCTTCCAGAATAAGTAAGCCATTTTTTCGCTCGCCCGCAGCCCTGACTCCGTACTCAAAACACCGCCAATAATTCCACGAGGCTCGGTATTGCACAGGGAATTCTTTATAGAATTCCCACTCCGCCGGATCCACTTTCACGATCTTTATCCGTGAATTTCTCGAATACAGCTCCAGGTAGCTATAGCTAGGCGATCCGACAACCAAACATATGGGAATGTCCTTACGCAAACTCGCGATTAGTTTGTGTATATAATCTTCAGGCCGACTAACGGTGGAAATCGCGAGATCGAAGATAGCTGAATTCGTCATTTGTTATAAACTTATAACCCTCCCTCAAAACAAACTCGATCCGACCGAACCACCAACCTTGCTCGGCCGTTTTCCCGGAAGATTATCAGGGTTAAATGTCATTCAATCGAATAAATTTTATTTGTTTTCCCTTGAGTATCTGTTTGCCAGGCGTTTTTCACGTGCCAGGAACCGTCCGCACTTGTTTTTACTAGAACATAGTGGTTTGCAAAGTGACTGTTTGTCATCTTCACGATAAACGTGCGGGACATCGGATAATTGGTGGCGAACGGATCTACGTGAAAGTCCAAGTGCGGACTCGCATCTTCGGTATCGGGTAATTGTCCATTTCGGCGCAGTTGAATTAAAAACTTGATTGCATCTTCCGTAGAGGGTCCCGCCGGAATTTGTGAAAGTGGTAGTTTTTTCATTTTTTCCAATTCCACCTGCCGCGGCGCCTTCTGTTCAGCAGGTTTGTGACAACCGGAAAGCAACATGAGGGATAGAAGACAACCGCTGATTGCAAAAAAAAATGAAGATCGCCACTGCCATTTTAAAATAGCACCCATAAAAATTTTAATAGCATGCACGGCCATTTGCGTCAAGCTTTCTTTCATATGGTTCCCACAAAAATACTCCCACATTCAGCGATTAGTCCTGCTCCTTATACACAGCGACGCGAAGCGTGCTAAAACACCCCTCGAAACTCTGCACATTGAATGCCTCATCGACCGTTTCCCAAACAAATCTTATCAAATTCTTTTAAAGCCATACCGACTACCTGATCCATGTTATAGTATTTGTATGTCGCCAGCCGCCCTATGAAGCTAACATTCTTTTCCTCCTCTACGCGCTCAGCATAGCGCCGATATAGCGCTTGTGTATCCGAAGCCGGAACAGGGTAATATGGCTCATTGGTCGCTGTGTAATCCTCCGGGTATTCACGAACAATCGTGGTTAAGGGTATCTTCTGGCCTGTTGCATGTTTAAGCTCCACAATGCGCGTGTACTTTTCACTATTTGGATAATTAACCTGCATCGTCGTTTGGTAAAACTCTTTGTGGATGGTCTCGTGAACAAAACGCAATGAACGATAAGGAAGCCGCCCAAAGCAATAATCAAAGTAAACATCAATAGGACCGGTATAAATTAAATGTCGGTATTTTACCTGGCGGACCACCTCCTTGAAATCTGTATTGAGCAGAAGTTTTACTCGCCCACCGAGCATTCGCTCGAACATGCGAGTATAGCCGTGCCGGGGCAATGCTTGAAATTTATCGCTAAAATAACGATCATCGCGATTCGTCCGAAGAGGAATACGACCGCACACTGACGGATCTAAAGTTTTAGCTTCTCGCCCCCATTGTTTTTTCGTGTAGTTTTTATAAAACATTTCGTATAAAATAGGTCCCGCCTGCGATAACATCAGCTCTTCCGAATTGCACGGCTTTGCAATGGGCACACGCCACCGCGCCAGCACCTCTTCCATCTCCTCGGTGCACGAAGCGCGTCCAATTAACTGTTCAAAAGTATTGAGATTGATCGGAAATTGCCAATAACGCCCATTTGTCCAAGAAAGAACTTGATAAGTTACCGAATGCCACTCGGTGAACTGGCTCAAATACTCAACAATACGATCAGAATTTGTCCGGAAGTAATGAGGCCCATAGGCGTGAAGCAAAACACCGTCTTCATTGTAATAATCGAAAGCATTGCCGCCAATATGATTACGTTTTTCAACTACCAAGCAGGTTTTACCCAATTGCGAGCTGAGCCTTTCCGCGATCACTGCGCCAGCAAAGCCGGCTCCCACAATTAAATAATCATACTGTGTAGTGATGTGATTCTCCTTTTCCCTTTGCCGGGCGCCTTGCATGCCACAACGAGGCGCCGTTGCATTATTCCTGTTTTGGTATCTTCTTTTTTTTGGAGAAACAACCGGCCCTGTGAAAGGCGACCGATAGCCCCGTGCTCACCTCGCCAATGTGTTCAAATAAGCATGGCGTGGTGGCAAATAAGGGCACACCTGTAATCCGGAGGTATTCATTTAAGAGCCTGTCGTAGTGAACTCTAAATGACTCAACTCCTTCTTTCTTTAGATACTCAGCGAATGCCACTCTTATAGTTTCCGGATAATACATCGCCTGCGTATTGATAAACGTGTAGGCTGGATACTGGACGTAACGCATTCCCGTTTCACGCGGTGTCGAGAACGCGGGATGTGCGCTATAGAGTGCTAACACTGTACTCCTCTCCGTATTGACATTCAATCTCTTCAATCGCTTCGAAAAACCGTTTCTCCCAGACTTTAGCTGGAAGCACATCATCCTCCAAAATTAACAGTCCTTTCCGGCCTTTTTGTCTGGACCCGTATACAAAACATCGCCAATAGTTCCACGACGCCCTATGCGCCACCGGACAGTCCCTAAATCTCTCCCATTCGTTCGGATCGACGCCGACTATCTCGATATTTGAATTGCGACGGTATCGGCTCAGGTAAGCATAACTTGGGGAGCCGACAATTAATCGCAGTGCGGCGTCCTTGCGCAGATTGGCAATTACTTTGTGCACGTAATTCTTCGACCTATCAACTGTTGAAATAGCTATATCAACCATAGTGTGCGCTTACTAAGTTTTGACAACGCCATCGGATTCTCTTTCGACCCACGGCCACCAAAAAAAAGCCTTCGGCGCAGGCGGCGTCTTGCTTGCTCCCTCGCGAATTGCATTCGACCATCGACATAGGCAACAAAATCCCTAAAATATAAATAATGGCTACTAGGAAGGTTTATGTATGATAAGACCTATCGACGTGCAGGCGTACTGCTTCAAAAGGAGGCGAAGGTGAGGCTCCGCCTTGTACGGGGGCAAATCGACATATCTATCCACCGGAGCATCACCCGTATAATAGTCGATTGATTCGACATTGTAACCTTCGGACAATAGTTCTTCGTCCAGGTTTTGAATATCGCGCTTGCGGAACACGACTAGACTTGGATCGTTATCGATCGTGTTACTGTTTGACGTAAGATTAAACTCTGTTGTATGGATTGCGATGCCACCCGGTTTCAAAAGCCGGCAGGAATTGCGGATGAAATCCATCCCCAGCTTGATAGAGCCAAGATGCTCTAGAGAGCAAGCCGACCAACAAAAATCACACCGTCCAAGATCATTCGGCAAGCGGTTCATATCAAGGTTTCGGAATTTAACCAGCCTGTTCGAACCGGGCTTTACTGCACAGGCCGCGTCCGTTCAATTCCGGGGCACCGTTAGAATGTTGATCGCTAGCGGACCATCCACGCGCTTCGGCCTCTTCCTTGTGGAGATCCGTGGCCAAGACTTTGACTCCTCTCGAAGCGAACGCCGCGACAAGCGGCTCTCTACCAACACCGAAACCTATCGCAGTCTTTCCCGGCTGGAGAAAATTGCGCTCGTAAAGAGCCTGACATATATAAACAAATTCCCATTGTTTTCGATGAAATCTTGGTTTTTCTTCTATGGCCTTACACCAGTATGCATAGAGAGGCGTGCGGAAATGATGGGAGCAGCAAAGGCACGAACTGAACACACACGGGCTTCCATGATCGAATTGGCTCGGAATATCGTGATCAAACGCCATTTTTGAAAAGGACGAGTTAATCTTTGGCGCCTTTATTGATTTAGCCTTCATTTGAGTGTGCAGTGAAATGTAGTCTCGTGGATTTCAAAAGACGCTTCTTAGAAAAAGAGCCGCGGGGTATTATATTCGGCGACGTTTCGCTCCGGAACGTGCACTGTCTTCCTTCGGCGTAAAGAATTTTGTTTTAACATTTGCTTCCTTCTAAACGCGACTCTCGATTCATTCCTCTGGGTATGCGGGGTGGGCGCTCGTCGCTTAATAATGCCCTTACCCGCAGTTCCCACATAATGAAAAATCGCGTGAGAACTTCCTGAGAATACCTTGCACACCGTGTAATTGTCTGTGGCTTTCAAATCCGTGCGCTCCAGGGTGGCTCGCGCCACATCATTTTCTGCCTCATAGTCGTCCATTACAACTATTGCTCCCAATACACTTTTCGGCATAGAGTTTTCTATGTCCTTCGCGACCGCACAATAGGTATGGTCTCCATCGATATGTATAAGATCATACTCCCCCACCGCGTCGGCCGGCACGGTGGCTTGAGAAGCACCTTTGACCATTGTAATCCGGCCGTCGAAAATTGAATTGAGAAACTCCAGACAGGGTTGTGTGTAGGCCAGTCCGCAGGTATCAAACGCCCGAATTGTGAGGGCGGGATTCGCAAGTAACATGATCGCCGCGCTGTGACCAGCCGCGAAGCCAATTTCCAATGTTTTCGATGCGTGCCGTGCCGCTTGGAAAAGGTTCAGTTGTTTCGGAACCAAGTCGATTAAAAACGGGTCAGCGATATCGTGAAAAAATAGGTTTCCACATACGCCATTAGACGAGTGCTGCCGGATTATTTCCAAAAGGACCTCAAAAATCCATCTGTGTTCTTCAAGAATCATGGCGTTTCGCGTAGCTTCCGGTGACAGACGGAGCCGCCTTAGGCGGACTGTTATGTGTGGATAAACGGTAGAGTTTCCGTGACGCTGAACGTACTCTAAATCACGAAATCCTTCCCTGTCTGTTTTCGAAGGCGCGATGCTGGGCGCCCAGGTTTGAACGTGGCCCTTCTTTGCAAAATGATAGTAGAGGGTGTGTTTTAGAAACCTTTCATCAAAACCATACATGTACCAATGCGAGCCCCATCCGTAAATGTGAGCACCTACTGGCTGATTATAAACGCTGAACTGTTCACTGTGAGCGTAAGCCCATGGGCGACTTGCCTGGGCAAAAGACCTCCGATACGCCATAAACCCACGCATCGCAGCGGTTATGTCAAAATCGAACATTGATGGGCGCGACATTACCCGGCTCCCAACAATTGTGGCGTAATTCTTTGCGGTGCTGCGTTGTTGGTCAATGAAGAACCGCCCCTCATGCGTAAAACACCCGATTCTGCCAATCGCAAATCTGGAGTCCATTTCGAAGGTATCAATGTAATCCGCCTTCGAAATTAACGGTTCGTCTATGTCAGTCACCAAAACAATATCCAGGTTCTTATCGGCCAAAGCCATAAAACGCCACAACATCCCGGGCGAGGCGCCAACGCTGTTGATAGCCATGCGATATATCTCCACCTGAGGATGATCCTTGAACTCGGCGTCGACTTTCTCCCGCAAATTCCTTTCCACATAAATCCTCAATTTCCAATCGTGAAAATGCCGCATCTCCCCCACGAGGTCTAAGAGACCGTGCCAGTATTTTCGGTTCCATAACGCCCCATCAATCGGAAACTCGTTTAAAGAACGATTATTTATATTTTGTTTAAATAGACATACGGACACGCATTTTTTGTGGCTCCGTTCGGTATGTGAATCTATCTGAAATGGGTCCGTGGCAAGTTCACCGGAATCTCTAAAAAACCTTTTGAATTCCTGCTGTGCCTCTTTGGATACGAGCAAAGAAACCGGAACAGCAGGGTACATTTGTTCAATCGATATAGACTTTTCGTTCATAAAATATCCAAATATCCAAATATCTGAATATCTGTGCGACCTGTCACAGATGCATACGAAAACAATCGAGCCTTGATCCAATGAGTGCCTTGGGTTTTATCCATATTCGCCGGCCACCGACGAGGTGTTTTAACGAAGCAGGGCGAAAACCCGTTAACTCCACCCAATGTCCCCACGAAGTTAAATGCGGGACACCAAACGCCTTGGGGGCGTAGTTGTTTTGATGACGCGATGCGGCGCCTGGGGGGAATCACCAACCGCGCCCATTTTTCGATGCGGCAGTTCATTGCGTTTCCACCTTCGCGCTGGATAGACCAACCGGCTCGACAGGGAGGCGGCTATGTTTGTCCTTGTGGGCTTTGACAAAATGCTTAACTGGATGAAAGATCGCTTTGGCGTCATCAACATGTTCCCATGAAATGTGTGATATGCGGTCATCGGGCGGGCTGAACGCACAAGGGGTAAATCCACACATGTTCGCCGCGGTCGCAAATCGAAGCTCACCATTCCCAGCGATCGAACGCATGCGCAGGAGACATTCGCATGTGGTCTGCAATGCATTGTCGTCTATTAGGTATAAAAACGGAACTCCCCCTATGAGATACGGCCGGGACTCCGTAGGCATTTGATGGTCATCCCGAAACCAATACCAATTCGGTTCGCGGCATTTCTTGATTACTGTGGTAACGACAAAGGGGAAATGCCAGACCGGAGCATAATAATCCGTTGCTGACGTGTTGCAAAATGTGTCCCACTCGATAATCCACCATTTATCACAAATTTCCTTTCGTTGGACGAACCAAGAGCAGACCAACCAGTCACTTGAACGAGTCGGCAAAGCTGCATGCAATCTGCTTATATCTTCGGTGCCCTGCAGGCTGTACCCGAAGGGTAATGCCGGCCCCGCACCCATGGTTACCACCGTGGCAGAGGGATTTTGCAGGCGGACGCTTGAAAGGTTATTTTTTACAACTTCATCTATTTTATGATGAAGAAATAATATTCCAAACTTGCAATGTTTTTTCGTGCCCAAGGACTAATGAATTTATTAAATTTGCTCTGCGTGATGTGACTTCGCGTCCGAGATGGCGGCCAGAACGGCTTCGGGCCGCACTGTGGCAAGCGCCGAACATGATTTTTCGCATGAATTGAGCCAGCCCCGGTCTCCCTGCCAATGACAAAAGACACATTTCGCGTCGGGCGAAACGCTTTTCACGCTTTGCGCCGGCCAAAGAAATTCCGGCTCCAGATGTGCGTGAATTGCGACGGTTCTTACGTTAAGGAGAGCGGCCAAATGCGTCATTCCACTGTCGACTCCCACATACGCAGCGGCGCCTAGCATGGCATTTATGACCCATTCTGCCGAATGGTCTACTGCCCAATAGGCTTGAGTTGTCGCAAACGCATTCTCCAAGCGACTTTGATCATTTTTTATGCCAATAGCTACAACTTCATATTTTGCATCTCTAAGGAGATGTGCCAGGCGAGTCCAATGTATTTCTGGCCAGTCGCGGGTCGATCGATGCGCAAAAGGTGATACAAGCACATATCGTTCAAATGGCAGTGGATCCATTGAGCGTTTGAGATTCACCTCGGGCTTTACGGGTTTCAATAGAGGATGCAACCCGCCCGCGTACCAGCGGACTCGTGAGGTGCCGTGCCTCAATTGTCTTGGGTAATCGTATTGGAGGTCATAAACATCCGGCTTGGGCTTGTCCGTCGAGATCACTAAATTCGGTTCATTAATGCGTCCCAGCCACTCAGCGTGTTGAGTATGAAATACGACTCGAACACCGGCTCTCGCTAACCCTGCGCAAACATAGGAACCAACGATATGATCTCCAATCCCTCTGGATGCATTTGTAATGTGAACCGACTTTCCAAAATAACTCCTTATTTTAGAAACGCTGGGCATCCCCCGCCCTGTGGCTGGTCGATTCAGGTGAGGATATACGGCTTCCAGGCTCAACAGTCGGATTTCGCCGCGGGGTATTCCCGTCCAATGCCCGCACCACCCAGCACCCTGCCGCGTCAACTCAAGTTTCCGGCGATCATTTGCTGATAGAGTTAATTGAAAGCCATTTCGTGATCTCTTGATATCCCAAAATGTGCCTGCGGATTCTGCCTCACTGTTCAACGTTCCATTTTTGCCAAATTTTAACTCTATCCAGGATGAACCCTTGCTCACGGCCGCATTTTTGTCCGCGACTTTTCTTCTCTTTGATGACTCGCGAGGGCGCTCCAAAAGCCAAGTTCTCTTCAGTAGGTTCTGGACAACCGGATGTTCGCCCAGCGACACAAAGTCCCGCCTTTCAGGCCCGCATCGACCATCCCAGTTGGCTTTCAAGTCCTCCAAAAATGCACGGCATTCATTCTCAAAAAAGAATCCGGGAATCCAGGGGTTCTCACCAAACAGCTTCCATTTGTACATGATCCGATGCTGAAACAAACGATTCCCATGAAAATCATGTTGGCATAACATGTCAGCACCCGAACCAGGCGCTTGCAAAGCCTGCGGAGGAAATTCAGGCATCGCGAAGGCTTTTTTTAACTTGTGCCACGCAAACCGAAACGTATCTTTATCACCCCACATGAACCGGTAGAACACATCCGCCCGAAAGTTTATTCTCTCCGCCAGAGACACTGCCTCCCAATTAGCACGCTTGTCTACCAGCATCTGGCCGCTCTCAAACTCCGGCTCTTCCCTGAAAGGGATTCCAAATATTCGCCAAAGAGATTTGTGAGCAAACACACTGCTATCCGGCCAGAATACGGCGCCCGTGGCTTTATATTGAGGAATTTCAAATAAAAACGAAGGATCCCGAACCGGTAAATTATCGGAATCAAGAAATAAAACCTCCTCAAAGGGGCATCTAGATACCGCCACGCTTTTTAAAACCCACCCGGCTTTTACCATTCCTCCTCTTGCAAAAGGAGTTTTCTCGATTATCGGCATACCGTCGACACACTCCACGTCGAAACGCGAGACGAGTCGTTTCATCCTGTCATCAACTTCATCCGGGCCTAAATACCATAATTGAATTGGCAGCGTGCAACCAACGTGTCGAAGCATTCTTATCAAAACCCAGGCATTGGTAAAATAGGTGTAGCCGCCGCCACATGTTACAATTCCTCGCCCCTTGGTCCATTTGGGTTTGGAGGGATTCCCTTTCGTTAACTGATCCACCACTCGTTTCGCGCGGACGATCATGGCCGCCGAAGGCATGCGGGTATACAGTGTTTTTTCCATGGTCTTCAGTTCGGGGGCACGAAACGTCCAACGGTTGTCCGAATATGGTGTCTCATGTATTAAACATTTTTAAAAATCTCAGCCTTGCCTGAAAGCACGCTCAACTCGTTCTTCTCAACTGCCGTAAAACGGCTAGAAATGGTTCTCTCTTTTGGCCCCTATTCATGGAGATTTATCTTCTCTGTAATACTATCTCAACCGTCGGCCGCCCATAATATGGGCAAACTCTAACTCAACAGGCCCGATAACGACTTCACAACGGTGTCCGGACTAATCGCAGCCAATGCGGAGCAGGCCGACTCGCAGGACGCGAAATAACCGCGCTCCGGTTGCCAACGGCAAAACGTACAGCCCATATTCGGCGTCAGGCTGTGAACAGCGCTTTTCGGCCATAAAAAGGAGGCTGGCGTCTGGGAATGAATTACAATGCTCTTCACCTGCAACAGCGCGGCGAGTTGAGTCGTTTCGTTGTCTATCCCGATGTAAGCCGAAGCACCCAATAAAGCGTCCATTATCCAATCCGGGGGATGGCCGACGGCCCAGTACACTTGCGTTTGGGAAAACACTCGCAGCAAACTTGGGGCCTGTTCTTGCAATCCAATGGCTATGATTTCGTATCCTTCGTTTCTAATTAGGTTAGCCAATCGAGTCCAATGCGCATCCGGCCAATATCGATCTCTGTTCTTTGCCACCGAATAAGGGGACAAAATGATATATCGATTAAAAGGAAATCGTTGCGTAGCCCCCTTCAGATTCATTTTTGGCGTAACAGGCTTTAACGACGGATGAATAGTGCCAGCTTGCCAAGATGCTTTTGCCTTCCCATAACGCAGGCAACCATCCAGGTGATCATTTAGATCATGGCAATCCTTCGGAGGCTCGCTGTTGATAATCGTCAGGCCCGGCTCGGAAATTCGCGAAAGCCAACTCGCGAAAGAGGTATGAAAAGTGACTTGCACCCCAGACCGGCTTAATCCCGCACCAACATAAGTGGCGATGATGTGATCAGAAATGTCACCCGACGAACATTTCAATCGCATCTTTGCCCCTACTGCCTGGACGAGGGACTTGTGAGCAGTGCGAGTTGAGCGCGACCTGCTCCCTGCGTGAGGGTAAACATCCGGAAGGGTGCGGAGCCTTACGTTCTTTCCCTCGAGAAATTGCGTGTATCGCCCGGCCCATGAGTTCCCGTTTGTACGCCTAAAATCAAGGACTTTGCCATTGTCAGAAAATAGAGATAATTTTGGTTTCTTGGAAGCCATCTGGAGATCCCAAAAATAACCTACCTCGACGCCGGATCCGGTGGCAATAGTACCATCCGACGCAAACGTCAACTCTCTCAAAACAAACTCCGGCCTCGGTTGCCTGGCCGCCTTCAAGTGCTTGCGGGCGATTGCTGTTTTTGGGCCGTTAATATGGAGTTTTCCCACATCACTGGGCGCTTTGACAAAATGCGGCAAATGATCATCCAGGATTGCATCCGTCTCGTGGAGTTTATCCCAAAGCGGCTTTTCGAGGAGGGGAATAGGCACCTCCAAAAGCCACGTGCTTCCGACCAAGGATTTTTTGTGCGCACGGAGGCCCTGGGATGCTCTAGGAGTTGGCCCAATCCGTCCGTTCCAGCGACTCTTCAGCTCTTCCAGAAACTTCCGGCACTGACTTTCAAAAAAGAATCCCGTGACCCAGGGATTTTCTCCAAGCAAATCCCATTTGCAGAGCATTCGATGCTGGAACAGCCGATTCCCTTCAAAATCATGCTGACATAACGCCGCGTCGGTTGCTTCTCCACGCGCGTCCGGCACGGTCAACATCTGCGGTGGAGATTCTGGCATCGGATAGGCCTGCCCACATTTGCGCCATGCAAAACGAAACAAATCCTTCCCTCCATACGTAAGTTGATAAAATATGTCAGAATAGGTGTTCAGACCTTCAACCGAAGCCAATGATTTCCAACATAGATTCTTGTTAATCAACATCTGGCCGGTTTCCACCTTGGGCTCATCAACAAACGGCAATTGGAAAGCTTTAAGTAATGGATTGCTTTCGGAGTCAACGCTCGTATCGGGCCAAAACAGCGTGCCTGCTTTTTTATATTGCGGTATATCGAACAAGAATGACGGCTCTTGGACCGCGCAGTTATCCGCGTCCAGATAAAGAACTTCTTCGAATGAGCTTCTCGCCATCGCGGCGGCCTTTAGACTCCAGCCGCGGTGCGAGCCTTTAATACCGAGAGGCCCCGCGTCCACACATTCAACTTCCAAGCCAACAAGGATTCTTTTTAGTCTGGCGTCGAGCTCTTCAGGTCCCAAATACCATAGTTGAACAGATAAGTTACAGCCAAGCTTGCGAAGCATCTTGATCAGAATCCACGCGTTGGTAAAATATCTATACCCCCCGCCGCAGACAACTATCCCGCGCCCCTTGAAGCTTCTGGTCGGCCGGGGTACGGGGCTCGCAAAAAGATTGCGAACAATTGCCTGGGCTCGTTGGAGTAATTTGGTGTTGGCCTTTCTGGGCGTTGGTTGTGACGACATTTTACAGCTTTAGGTTTAGGTTTATTACACTGGCGAACCCTGAAGAATTTTAGAAATTCCCGATATGGAGTTGACCACAAAGAAGAAGCTTTGCGCTGATCGAAGACCACTGATTTTAGCCCACACATCACCTTCAAATGGCCAAGCCAACATCCATTACCCGTTCCTTTCCCGCCGGCGTTTTCGCAACACGCCGGCGTACGAAACAACTTATTCCTTCCGTGATGACCGACTCACTAATTTGAGCCGCTTGCGAATCACCAACAGATATCGAAACTTGCGCTAATCCCCCCGCCGGAATAGCTGGCAGTCACCACGATCGCATAGGACCTCTGCGTGGTCAGCCCCATTCCGAACGCGAGCACCGTTCCCGCGGCCACCTTGCGCACAAACCGGCGCCGGGTTATCCGATCCCTTTTTGATTTCATAGATTCCAATCCATGCCGATAATAAACTCAACGCTTTCTGATCGAAACCAGCCATTTGATACTTCCACTGCACCCGCAACACAGCGATCGAGCAACAGCCGAAGCAGCAAATGCTACAAATTGCCACCGAGTAATGCCCCGAAATAGAAAGCCGTGACTACCAGCAGATGGCTATGCTTCCACTGATTATATCAGAAAAGCTGCCACTTATGTGTCCCGCGTACATTCTCTGCGTCGTAAGACCCATTCCAAACGCGAGCACAGTTCCCGCGGCCACTTTGCGCACAAATCGGCGCCTTGTAATACGATCTGTTTTTGATTTCATAGTTTTATCTCGTTTGATTTATTCCCCGAGCGTTAGAGCTCGCACATTAACAACCCTGCACACACACCTTGCGCACATATACCAAGAGAAGTTATACAGCCTCTTTAGAGGTCAAGTTTTTCTATCCACTCCCCGCCCGGGATCTGTTGCCAATCCTCAGGGCTCGTCGCCCAGGGGAATGGAATTTTTCACCAACAGATACCAAGACTGAAACTGAGTGAGATAGAAAAACTTAAATGTATTCCGCCGGCATATGCCCTCTGTGAGGTAAGCCCCATTCCAAAAGCCAGAACAGTGCCTGCCGCCACCTTGCGCACAAAACGACGCCGCGTAATACGATCCCTTTTGGATGCCATAACGTTTCTGGTATTTTGCACCAAAACCCCGTTTGTAGAGAAGATCCCTTACCAACAGATGCCAAGACTGAAGCTGATCCCGTCAGAAAAGCTGCCACTTACGCTTCCTGCGAACATTTTCTGAGTAGTAAGCCCCATCCCGAATGCGAGAACTGTTCCCGCCGCCACTTTACGCACAAAACGCCGTCTTGTGATACGATCTTTTTTCATTGATTTCCCTTTCCCTTTTGTTCGTTGCCCTTGTGAAGCGTCACTTGTTTAACAAACGAGGCTATCCATGTCAACATATTTTATGTTTTTTTTGGCTAGCTTCAGTTTTGACTCATGTTTCGGTTACAATATCGTTTACGGGAATCATTTCGAGCCAGCGCAGCAGGAGATGTAGCTAGATAATGATCAATATATTGCAATGTAACTTGCGGCTTAAAGCGTGAAACATGTTTATTTTTTGTGTATTTCCGCATTGTTTAACAATAAAAGGTCAAGAAGATGCGACCAGCCAACTTTATCCAGAATCCTTTACCAACAGCTACACCGGCAAGGCTATACCCTTTAATTCTTACCGTCGGCCAGCGGCTCAATGCTCGTTTGCTTAAGATACATCTTTCGGTTGGGAAAATCTAAAGTCACCAGATGCCTGGCCAGGAAACGGAGACCGAGCAGGCCGCCACTATTGCCCACTAATGCGTCTCCACCACTATCTCCGAAGGAAAGGTTTTTGTAGGTTTGACCATTCCATTTGCATTTCCGGATCCAAATATGTTGATCCCCGCTGTCGACTGCCATTCCGTTGAGTTCCAATGTCCGAGCGAGCTCAGATCCCATTGCACCATCCGTTCGATATCCGGTATCAACCAGCAATTTTACCACGCCATGTCCGGTAAAATTATCACCATAAATTACTGGACGAACATTTTCATCCTCACTTTGTCCTTCGTGTGAAAATATCAATTTGTAAGGCGTTCCTAAGTGACTGACATCTAAAGTCCGCGCGGCAAAAACCCGCATTCGCGCCTTCTTAAAATCGAACTGAACACAGTAATTCATAAGACAATCCATGCCGAGAATTCCCTTAATGGGGCGCCGCGCTTTCAGCGCAACCGTTTTCAAATCAAAGGAAATAACGTATTTCCCATCGATTTTTAACGGAATATTTTCCAAATAAATCGGCGGCACAAGATAGATATTCCCTGCTTGTTTGGTGGTAAAATTGGACACTGCCGCTGTGCCAAGCGGGTTTCCCAAGCTTGATTCCAACGATTTATCGAAAAGTGTAAACGGTGAACCCGTATCTACCACAAAAGGCAACTGATCACCGTTGCTTAGCCGAACCATGACAATTACCAAACTTCCCCGGCCAGCATCTTCATTAATGGCAATATCACCAAGCAGGCCTGCTTCTGGACCTGGACGGATTGATTGATGTGTTGAGGCGCAAGAGGGCATCAGCACCAGTAAAAAGATACCAATCAGTTTTATCACCGGCGCAATACCTTCGTAGAGTCGCCTCACGTTAACCCAAGAAGTTCTCACCCGCTTCATAACCTTGAACATACCGAAACACACATTTTGCTGCATCAAATAAAATCCCGCAGCATTCGGAGTGGCGAATTTCAAATTCAGGCACGTTTTGAGACCCGCGTCTCATTATAACTGAGCGACAAACTAAAAACGATTTCCCTGCGTCACTTATCACTGCCAACATGAAAGAACTTTCGAATTTCGCTTGACCCCACGCCGACAATACAGTTTTATAGTGCAGTTTCACGGCTCGAGGGATTTCTAAAAATGGCGCTGGATAACGACATTTTCATTATTTCGAAGAAGGGGATTTTCATTTTCTCGCTCTCTTAGCATCGTCTATTTTGTCTATGAACTGCAAAAGTTCTAACTATCTTCAATTCGCATTCCCGCTTTTGATGTTGGTTCCCCTAGTGATGTTTTCGACTGCGGCTAACGCGCACCCTGTCCCCTTGGGGCCGAAGAATTCCGGCGCAGAAAGTGATTTCACGGATTGGTATTCTGGAATTCGTGGTGGAGGTTCGGTTTCTGTCGAGAATGACCCTAAGGAAGGACATAACAACTTTTCAATCGGCATCACCAACCTAGTCCCCGATCAAACGAATTGGGCTGACCTGCGCAGCCATATTTTTTCATTGAATGAGGCTGCAAACGGGCAAAGACCCCTGACCTTTTCTTTTAGTTATAAACTCTCCGACAAGGTCAACCCCGGAGACAATATCGCCGTGTACTTACGATTTTTTGACAGCACGGGAACGAAGTTTTACGACCAAAAACCCGTCTTTGTCGGATCAGATACTCATGATTCCGAAATGTACATCTATAAAACGTTGGCAGTAAGCAACATTGTCACTCCTCCCGGGGCGGTTACGGCGGATGTCTGGGTCACAGCAAATCTCTTTCAACCCTGGACCTTGGGCACCGCAGAGTTCGATGATTTTTCTGTGATCACGACTTCTCCGGTTCCCTGGAGGAACGTTATTATTGGGGTGGCAATCGTCGCGATTATAAGTGGAGTGACCCTCTGGCTATTTATCCGCGGTAAGGGATCCCCACATAGAACCGCTGAATCTCAATGATCCTTGATGTGCAGATTAGGTTAATCAAAATACAAACTTACTTATGAATACAATGCTGGCAGTACTGGGCTTGAGCGGTGGCGAACTGGTTTTAGTAATGGTGGTCATCCTGGTTCTATTTGGCGCCAAGCGAATTCCGGAATTTGCAAAGGGTTTAGGAAAAGGGATCACGGAGTTCAAAAAAGCTTCGCGTGAAGTGACCGACGAAATTCAAAGCTGTATAGAAGAACCGCCTCCGCGCCCAAAGCCAGTTCCGCATCCCAAGGAGAATCAGGTCGTGGTCGAGAATCCAAACGTCCCCACGGCCTGATGCGGTTACGCGCCAGCTTTTGACATGGCCGATACCACTCCAGACCCGCATTCCAAGGACGACTTGGAAGAGAGCGGTAGCGGTCCGACAAAATCCTTTCTCGAGCATCTCGAAGATCTTCGATGGATGATCGTCAAAAGCGGCGTTGCGCTTTTGATCAGCATGATCTTCTGCCTCTACGGCACCAGCCAGATCATTGCCCTATTAAAACGCCCCCTCGCCCAGGCGGCATTGATCCAAATCGGTCACGAGCAAAAAGTCCTCGTCCGTTTCGGCACCAACAACGTCACTACCTTCGAAACCGGGACCAACCAACTCGACGGTCTCGATCTCGGAACCAATTGGTTCGTCATCGCGCAATTGGAACCCGTCGAAGCCGGCTCCAACACACTGCTGAGCATCCGGATTGATAAGAGCCCTCCGAGAGAGGCAGCCGCCGCCACCGCCACGGAACTCGTTTACCTGGATCCTGCACAACCGTTTCTTTCCTCGCTGCACATGGCTTTGTACGCCGGCGTGCTGCTCGCTGCCCCATTCATTTTCTATTTCCTGGCGCAATTCATCCTGCCGGCCTTGAAAGTAAAGGAGAAAAAATACGTGCTGCGCGCCTGCGGCGTCGGCGTCGGCTTGTTCCTCATGGGTGTCTCCTTCTGCTATTTCTTCATTCTCGCGCGTGCGCTGCGCTTCGCCGAAATGTTCGCCTTGTGGGTGGGCGTGAAGGTGCCGGAATGGCGGGCGGAAACATATTTAAGTTTCGTGACCAAATTCATGCTCGGCATGGGGCTCGGCTTCGAGATGCCCGTGGTGCTACTGGCGCTCGTGAAGATCGGTATCTTGGATTATCAACAGCTCAAAGCGATGCGTCGTTACATGATCGTAATCAACCTGATCGTGGGTGCGCTGCTAACCACCCCGGAAGTGTTTACGCAAGTAGTGATGGCTATCGTTCTGCAGGTTCTTTATGAAATCAGCGTGCTGATTGCCTGGTATTGGGAGCGGCAGGCAGCTACGGCCCCAAGTTGAAGAACTCGAACCTGATAACGCTGTCGAAACAAGCATAGGCGGTCGGCAACGCACACGAGGCAGATCGGCCTCTGAAGGCATGAAAGTCATCGATTGTTTCGCCGATCACACTGCGGCGGAAGCGCGAGCATATGCTGCGAGGAATCATCGGCAGTTGGTTTGCGCGAAAGATTCACAGCGCGGCTTGTCTCTAGAACAGGGGAGAATTTTATGGAACACGGCGGCGCAACGAAAGTGCGTGACATGCTCGAAACTCCTTTCTTGGGACGAATTCACGATTGACCATATCGATCCGCATAGCAAAGCGGGCGGTCACAGCTTGAAAATGCCGCTCTGATGTGCCGCTCTTGTAACTCGTCAATCCGGTCGGCCCACAGGGAACTGAGGGAGATCACAAATCTCCGACCGACGCTTCGGAGTAAAGGTCGAATTGTATCCGTCTCCAATAGAACGGGCCGTGCAACCAAACAAGCTGGAGGGATGCTTTGACCTTCGTTTCCGGTTCGGTTTAATATTTGTCGGTGAATGAAACGGGGAACAATCTGGAGCCGCTGCCGTATCACATTGAGTTGAGGGATTATCTCAAGTCGGAGGAGCGGGAGTTGTGGAACTGGTTTTCGTCGGCCCGGTCGAAGGCGGATTACACGGAAAATCTTCGCCTCGAACTGCTCAAGTCCACGTACCGCCTCGATGCCGAAGGGCACCCCGAGTTGTATCAGAGCCTGGACGAAGCAAAGGACCGTCTGCAACTGGACATTCCAGTTACGCTGTATCAAGCGCAAAACAGCCCGCAATTGAATGCTTCGTTGTTCTTTATTCCCGGTCAGGGTCATATTGTTTTTTCCGGGCCGATGTTCACACTGTTAAATGCGGCTGAGATAAAATCGGTGATTGGCCACGAACTTGCGCATTACCATTTGTGGGAACGCGAGGGCGGAGAATTCCACATCACCGACCGCCTCGTCCACTCGGTAGCCAATGACCCGCGAGCCTCCACGAGCCACGGCCAGACGGCGCGACGGCATCAACTGTACACCGAAATTTTTGCGGACCGCGGCTCGTTGCGTGTGACTGGCGATGCGAATCCGGTGATTGCCGGTCTGGTGAAAATTGAAACGGGCCTCTCGCAGGTCAGCGCGGCCAGTTATTTGAAGCAGGCGGAAGAAATCTTTTCCAAAGGCGAGGTTGCCACGGAAGGCGTTTCGCATCCGGAGGCGTTTATTCGCGCCCGAGCGCTGGACCTGTGGCAGCAGCAACGGGACGGCGCGGCGGCGCAAATCAGCGCGATGATTGAAGGCGCGGCAGCGCTGGATGAATTGGATTTACTCGGGCAAAGACGGCTCACGGCGGCCACGCGTCAGTTGCTGCAATGTTTGCTGCGGCCGAAGTGGTTTCAGACGCCGGCCGCGCTGGGCCACGCCAAAATGTTTTTCGCGGATTTTCGGGCGCCCAATGCCAACCCGACCGATTCCTGCGAGGGGTTGAAATTCATGGATCCCAAGCTTCGCGAATATTTTTGTTACGTGTTGCTCGATTTCGCCAAGGCGGATCCGGAGCTGGACGAAATGCCTTTGGCCGCGGCGCTGGAATTGAGCCGCCAACTGGATTTGGACGCGCAATTTGAAAAACTGGCCGCCCGGGAACTTAAGTTGCGCGTGCGCGACGTGCGCCGCATCAAGGAACAGGCGGTGGAATTGCTCGCCAAAGCGGAGGCAAACGGTGAATGATCTGGCGGAAAATTCCTTCCTGAAATTTCTGGAAGCAGGCGTCGCGAAAGGCGGATTCGAAACGGATGACGTCCTCGCGGCTTTGGTGCCGCTGATGATACAGGTGCGCGCCGCCCACGAAGCGGGTTTGGTCGCGCCGCTTGACGGTAACAAACATCTGACCCTCACCGCAGCGGGGCACCTGAGGTTCGCTCCCGACGAGGCCAGTTGGCCAAAGAAAAACATTTCGCGGGTGGAAGTGTTGCTGGCTCCGGTGAGTCACGGCGTGGAGGTCGTGGCGGAATCGCGACGCACTGCGGATATTGACGAGGCCTCGCTGACGGTTTCCGATTTGGGCATCGCCGCCGCTGATGGGCAAATCACCAAGCCGGTGTTTCTGCCGGGCTACCGCTCCTGGGAGCACGCAATCGGCCATCACGACGAGCTCACTGATATTTTTTCGCTGGGCATGCTTTTGGCGAGTGTCGCGTGCGGGCTCGACTTCACGGATGCCGGCGAGCTGGAGGTCTTCACGGTCAATCGCGCGAATCTGTTCGGCGTGAATCGCCGGCTCAACCCGGTCGTCGCCTCGGTCATCCAGCAGATGACGGAATTGAATCGTCATAAGCGCGCACCGGATCTCGCGCAGATGATTTCGCGCCTGCAGAATTACCGGGAGCAGGCGGCGGATTTGGATTTCAATCGCATCGAGGGGTTCAAGGAATCCAGCCTGACGGGGAAGCGCCGCTTGATTCAATCGCACCTCAGGGATCGGCTTTTCGAAATTTCCCGGCGCAACCGGCTTATCTATTTCAAACCCACGCTCCACACGCTGAATCTGACGGTGGCTTCGGTGCCCTTGCTCCTCGATTATCGCAACATCAAGTTGGAACAACTCTTTGTCTGGCACGCTGAGTTGGCCGCCACCATCACGGAATGCGCGCCGATGTCGCTCGGCAAATATCTGCGCTTCGAAGATGCTCCGTATATTCCCGGCGTGCTCGACAAAATCATCAGCGAGGCGCGTCGCGACCGCGCGGAATACGGTTTTGCCCAGCTCCGGCTCGTCCTGTGCTTCCTGCGCTGGAACAATCTTAAGGAAGCGCCGAACGAACGCATTCATTCGCCGTTGCTGCTGTTGCCGGTTGAATTGACCCGGAAGAAAGGTGTTCGCGACAATTACGTTCTCGATCCCACCACGAGCGAGGCTGAGGTGAACCCGGTATTGCGGCACCATCTCAAGGAACTCTACAACCTCAATCTGCCGGAGTTCGTGGATCTGAAGGAAACGGCGCTGGATCAATTTTGCGAAGGGCTGCGCGCGCAAATCCAGGCGAGCGAGCCCGGCGTCACGCTCAATAAAATTGACCGGCCGCAAATTGAGATCATCCACGAAAAAGCGCGGCAACGCGTCGATCAATATCGTCGCCGGATGAAATTCCAGGCGCGCAAGGCGCGCAGCACGGCCAGGCCCGAATACAGTTATGACCGCGAAAATTTCCGACCGCTGGGGTTGCAGCTCTTTCTCGAAAAAGTGCGGCCCACGCGCATGCCTTTGCGCGATGTGATGGGCGCCGCGCCGCAGGCACGCCTGCCGCACATCGTTGATCCCGCCGCGCCGGACCATTCCGGAAAAGTGCTGGCGGCCGAGCGTCAAATGTTTTCGTTGCGCGATGGCAACAACCAAAATCCGTATTCGTGGGATTTCGACCTGTGCAGCCTCACGCTCGGTAATTTCAATTATCGCAAGATGACCCTCGTGCGCGATTACGCCAGGCTGATCGAAACCGACATGGCGAGCGGCGCATTCGACACGGTTTTTTCGCTGAGTCCGAAACCGCCGGAGGAAACCCCGCCTCCGCTCGCTCTCGCCGATCATCATCTGATTATTTCCTGCGATGCCGCGCAGGCCTCCGCGATCACGCGCGCGCGGACGGGCGCGAGTTATATCATTCAAGGGCCGCCGGGCACCGGCAAATCGCAGACCATCACCAACCTGATAGCTGATTACGTGGCCCGCGGAAAACGCGTGCTCTTCGTCTGTGAAAAACGCGCGGCCATCGATGTCGTGTTCCATCGCTTGCGTCGCCAGGGATTGGATGAACTCTGCTGTTTGATCCACGACTCGCAAACGGACAAGAAAGCATTCATCCAAAACCTCAAGCAAACGTACGAAAAATTCCTCAGTCAGGCCGGTCTGGATCCGGATGCCGAGAAAAATTGCGCTGCCACCTTGCGGGCGATGGAACAGGATCTCGCCAGCCTCGGGCGGTTTTCCGAGGTCATGCGGCAATCGCATCCGCACACGGGCATCGCGGTGCGCTCGCTCCTTCATCGTTTGGTGGAGCTTCGCGGGCGCGCCCGTGAACTGCCGCCGGAAGTGGAGGATCTTTTGCCGGAATACCGGTTGTGGCTGCAGCACGGCGAAGTTGTTGACCGGCTGCGGTCGGCGCTGGCGGATCTCGGCGAAGACCTTTGCTTTGGGAAACATCCTCTTCGCTGGTTGGGCAAAGGCGTGTTGGAAGCGGATCGTCCGATCGAAACTCTCTCGGCATTGCTTAACAAAGCCGAGGATCTTTTGGACGCCATTGAAAGTGCCTTGGAATTGTCCGGCTTGCCCGCCGAATTGTGGGACACGTTCGAGGAAATCCAGGCGATTTTGGAATTCGCCGTGCGCGCCAAACCGCTGGCACAGCGGGGGCTGCTGGACGTTTTGACGAGGAGCCCCGCCGCGAACGCGTTCGACAAACTCGCTGCTGACTCGGATGCCAAGGGGCAAGTCCTCGATCACGCGCGGCAGAGAACAGGCGCCTGGAAAGAGCCGCTCTCTCCGGACGACACGCAAAATGCGCTCGCGCAGGCACAGGCATTCGAAAAATCTATTTTCCGTTTTTTGCAACCCGCCTTCTGGCGTTTGAAAAAGACGCTGGAGGCGCGATATGATTTCACCCAACACGCGGTCGCGCCGGCCTGGAGCAAGATTCTCAAAGACCTCGCCGCGCAACACGAAGCGCAGGCCGCGTTCGATGCCGCATCCGACGTGGCGCGCAAGGAATGGCGGACAGACGACCTGCCGGGCTTCCGCGCGCTGGTAACGGAATTGCGAGCCGACCGCCGCACGGCGCATCTTTCGGTGAAGGCGTTGCTCAAGCAATTGGCCGGAGCCACCGATGCCGGCGCGCTCGTGGAGGGGCTGGTCGCCATTCACGGGCGTTTCGCCGAGCTGGATGCGACGCTGCGCTCGTTGCTGGCGGAGCATGAGCAGTTTGATTTTCTCGAATTGACGAAGGTCCTGGCAAAATTGCGCGAGCAAACCGGCGTGCTGGCCGAGTTGGCGCCCATGCTGGGCGAACTGGTTGAACTGCCGGACGTGTTCAGCCAGGCGCTGCGCCGCACCGAGATTCCCCTGGACCAATTTGAAGCCGCAGTCGGTCACAAGAGCCTTAACCAGGTTTATCGTGAAGATCGCGCGGTGAACCGTTTTGAAGGCCGCACCCTCACGCGGAAAATGAGCCAGTTGGAAAAACGTTACGGCGAATGGCTGGCGCTCAATGCCCGGCGCATTCGCGCGGCGGTGCGCCAGAAATTTCTGGAGCACGTCAATATTTCTTCGTTGCCGGCATCGCAATTGCAACCCGAGCAGAAGGCATTCAAAAAATCGTACGCCGCCGGGCGCCGGGACCTGGAGCATGAGTTCGGCAAAACCATGCGCTACAAATCCATTCGCGACCTCGCCGCGGGCGACACCGGCCAGGTCATCCAGGATTTGAAACCGATCTGGCTTATGAGTCCGCTCAGTGTTTCCGACACGCTGCCGCTGGACCCGGATTTGTTTGACGTGGTCATCTTTGACGAAGCCAGCCAGATTCCGATGGAGGAAGCGATCCCCGCGATTTATCGCTCGCACCAGGTCATCATTGTGGGCGACGAAATGCAATTGCCCCCGACCACTTTCTTCGCGTCCAGTCGCACGGAAGAGAACAGCGTGGTGGTCGAAGAGGAAGGTGAACGCGTGGAATTGGACCTCGATTCGGACAGTCTGCTGACTCAATCCGCGCAGAACCTGCCGTCGACGCTGCTGGCGTGGCATTATCGCAGCCGTTACGAAGCGCTCATCAGTTTTTCCAACGCGGCATTTTACAGCGGCAACCTTTTCACGATTCCGGACCGGCAGCGCGCGCTGGATAATCAATCAGAAATCGTCGTGCACACCGCCGACCAGGGCGCCGCCAATGTCGAGGCCCTGCTGGCGCGCAGCATCAGTTTTCATTTCCTGGAGAACGGCGTTTATGAGGAGCGCACGAATCCAAACGAGGCGGCTTACATCGCACAACTCGTGCGCGGGTTATTGCGCTCGGGAAATGGGCTCAGCATCGGCATCGTGGCTTTTTCCGAGGCGCAACAAACCGAAATCGAAAATGCCCTGAGCCTTCTGGCCGGGGAAGACAGCGAATTCTCCGCGCGGCTGGACACTGAATTTGTGCGCGAGGAGAATGATGTTTTTTGCGGGCTGTTCGTCAAGAACCTCGAGAACGTCCAGGGCGATGAGCGCGATATCATTATTATGAGCGTCTGCTATGGACACGATGCCGGAGGCAGGATGCTGATGAATTTCGGCCCGATCAACCAGCGCGGCGGCGAGAAACGGTTGAACGTTATTTTTTCCCGCGCAAAACATCACATGGCCATCGTGAGTTCGATTCGGCATGACGACATCACCAATGAATACAATGATGGCGCGAACAGCCTGAAAAATTTCCTGCAATATGCCGCGGCAGTCTCCAAAGGTGATGCCGCGGCCGCGCGGCGCGTGCTGGAGAATCTGAATCCACTCTCCCGCAAAGCTCTCGCGCCCCTGAGCCAGGGCGATGCGGTCATTGACGGGCTGGCCAAAGCGTTGCGCGGGCGCGGTTATGGCGTCGACCTGAACGTCGGCCAATCCAAATTCCGTTGCGACCTCGCGGTGCGCTCCCACTCGGACAGCCTCTATCAACTCGGCATCCTGGTGGACACCGATGGCCATTACGCGAATCCCAATCTTCTGGATCGTTACCTGATGCAGCCCGCAATTTTGCGCGCGTTCGGATGGCGCTTCGCGTTGGTGCTGACCAAGGATTGGTATCACAATCCGGACGACGTGCTTGCCCGCATCGAGAAAATTTTGCAGGGCGCCGACACTGCCGGCGATTCCGAACCAGAGGCGGATGAGCCCACAGAGCCGGTTCCAATCGATCCGGGGGAGGCCGTTTCACCGACGCCGAGCGCGCCTCCCCTAGCGCCCACCGCGGTCGCACCTCCGCCGATTCCGACACCCGTCGCTAACACCGATTCCGTTCGCCGCTTCGAATTCGTCGGTGGCTCATCGCAAAAATTCTGGGAGATTTCCATCGCCGGGAATTCGTTCACCGTTCGATTCGGCCGAATCGGAACCGCCGGCCAATCGCAAACGAAATCCTTTACTGACGAGGAAAAGGCGAAACGTGAGGCGGAAAAGCTGATCGCCGAAAAAGCGAAAAAGGGTTACGTGGAAAAGGCCGCTTAGCGGCGCTTATGCCGGTGTTCGATTTGTTTCGCGGCGGAGAGACGGATTTGAATCGATTTATTCCCCGCGCGCCCGGTCGCCGTGGTTCGCGGATGGACGAAAACGTTGGTTTTCATGAGAGGTATGAGTTCAGACCGGAGCCAGGGCGGCGGGCGCGATTTCCCAATCGATTTTATCGCTGTCAACGTTGACGTCGGAAAACAGCCAGGAGGACAGGTAACGCTCGCTGGATGAAGGCACGATGGCGACAATTTGTTTGCCGCGATTTTCCGGGCGCTTAGCCACCTGGAGCGCGGCCCAAATGCTGGCGCCACTCGAAATCCCCACAGGAATTCCGTCCCATCGGCTGACTTCTTTTGAAACGGGAGCGGAATCCTCTTCCAGGACTCCAATGACTTCGTCGATGATTTGGCGATTCAAATTTTCGGGGACGAACCCGGCGCCGAGTCCCTGGAGTTTGTGCGCTCCGGGCTGGCCGCCGGCGAGGACGGCTGACTTCGCCGGTTCAACGGCGATTGCCTTAAACGAAGGCTTCCGTTGCTTGATGACTTCCGCGACGCCGGTGATCGTGCCGCCGGTGCCGACGCCCGCGACGAGAAAATCCACCTGGCCATCGGTGTCGCGCCAGATTTCTTCCGCGGTCGTCCGGCGATGAACCGCGGGGTTGGAGGGATTGGAGAATTGCTGGAGAATCACGCTGTTGGGAATCAGGCCGTGAAGTTCTTCCGCTTTGGCGATGGCGCCTTTCATTCCCCCGGTTCCTTCCGTCAGGACAAGTTTTGCGCCGAGAATTTTCAATAACTTGCGCCGTTCGACGGTCATGGTTTCCGGCATGGTAAGAATTAATTTCAACCCGCGCGACGCAGCCACGAAGGCGAGCGCGATGCCCGTGTTGCCACTGGTCGGCTCAATCAGGACTGTGTCTTGCCCAATCGCGCCCGATTTGAGCGCGTCGTCAATCATCGCCACCCCGATACGATCCTTGACGCTGGACAGCGGGTTGAAAAATTCGAGCTTGAGCAGGACCTCGGCGACCGCGCCGTGTTTCCTCGCCGTGCGATTCAAACGCACGAGCGGCGTGTTGCCGATGGTTTCCGTGATGTCGTTGTAAATGCGGCTCATGATAAATTTTGGTTAAATGTTTTGTGCGTAGGAGATGAATTTGCGGTATTCGCCCAGGATGGACGCCAACGCGCGGACCAGCGCGGCTTCCTTCGGGAATGACGGCGGCAACTTGGGCGTTTCGAGGATGATTTCAAACGGGCGCGGGCGCACTTTGGGCGGCGCGCTCAGCACTCCTTCGTAGCAATCGCGCACCACTCCCGCGCGCGCTTTAAAGCCATCGATGATGGGACGCAAGTCGCGCGGGAGGAATTCCTCGGCCGCCTGCAACGCCGATTCGATCAGATGTTTTGCCAGCGTCGCGCCGCGCACGATGCCGTAAACGCCCGCGGCGGTGTCGTCCGTGTGCAGCGAAATGATGCCTTGAAACGAGCGGGAAATTAAATCGGCTTGCAGGAGTTGAACTTCCGGCTCGCCGGAGTTTTTCCAGAATTCGCGATTCAGATCCTTGCCGCGACGCGAATGCCGGGTGTTATTTTCAAAGCCCGTGGGATTGCAAATAGGATATACGGATAGCGCATAGCCGGCGGCGAAATCCGGTCGCGCATCCAGTAATCTCAGGAACTGAATTGCCGCGTGTACGCCTTCCGGCTCATCGCCATGGATCCCGGCGAAAATGGCGATGCGAATGGGAGCATCGCCGCCTTTCGGTCCAAGGAACAGGTAGCGCGGTAATTCACAACGTTCGCCCGCGACTTCAAAAATGGCGGGCTCCTGGCGCACAAAATTCGACGACGAGGCAGACAGGGCTTCGAGTGGCGCCAGCAGTTTGGCAATATTCCGGACCACGCGTTGTTTGATTACGGCAGGAGATTGAACAGAAACATTGGTCATATTTTTATCTTCCGGTTTGGTAAAGTTGATCGAAGTAGCCCCACGCCGCGAGCAGCGTTGGCTCGGCAGCGAGAACGGCCGAGCTGCCAACGAAGGCGCTGGAAAAAGTGGAAAGGACGACAAAGAGGAAGCCGGCTCTATTAAAATGCTTGAGGCGCCGTATCTTCGTTTTTTGAACCGGGTTCCACATATGTCGCTTGGGTTTTCATGGGAACTTCCGGTTTACCGGTCAGTCACTTGATTGGAATTGTTAAATCAGCGAGGGTCGTTTGGATTTTTTTCAAAGCGCAGGCGTTCGGTGATTTCCACTTGAACGACGCGCCCGTCGTGAACCGTGATTTGCACGACGCCAAAGCGAAGCGAGGTAACCTGCTTTTGGACGAGGGGCAGCCAATCCGTTCCAATTTTCGATTCCGGCGATTTTGAATTTTCAGAGCTCATGCTTAAAATCACTACTATTTTAGTAGAGTTTGTTTCCAAATAAAAACGCCGTTTATCATTCGGCTTAGTAATAACAGGTCAATACTTAATCTCTATTAACTTAGTCGTATTTTGCTACAATCGCCGCGAATGTCAATATTTTTTAAGAAAAAAATCCATGTTGAAAACACCTCATTCTCAGGGGTTTTAGCAAGGTGGGATTCAATTCGAGTTTGAGACCGAATGGAACACAACACCGAATCCCACGAGGTGTAGGTGTCGAATCCAGTTCCCCGATCTTGGAATCGTGAATGGTTATTTCGACGGAGCCGTAGTTGAGCGATTCGACCCGTTACTGAATGACCTGCAGCCGTTCATCCATTCATTGAGACCGGTGGCAATGCGTTCTTTACGCAGCGGCGAGGATGTCATAGATTTGCCGGCCAGTTGAGATCACGAAGGCGGATGCAAGCAGGAAATCATGAACCAGATCCCATTCGAGCAATTGACTTATGCGAGGTTTTCCGCACTGGAGAAGAAGCGCTTCCGGGTACAGGCGGACGCTGCCAATTGGATTGAGTTGGAACTCACCAGCCTTAAGCAGTATCCGTCCCCGAGACCGGCAAGTGCCGAATCTGGCCCGCCCAGGAACGAGTGCTTTTCGCTGACTTTCAACGGTCCCGCCTCGAGGTTCCTGGAACAAAAAGTGCACCACTTCGAGCACGACGAACTGGGCGCCTTCTCCCTGTTCGTGGTCCCCATCGGCAAAACCCCGGAAGCTTTCCAATACGAAGTGATTATTAATCGCCTCGGATAGCCGCCGGTTTATTTCCGGCCGGTCGTGGGTGGACGCCATTCCAAATGTTCATAAGGACCGTCGTCAGCGATTTTCACAAACCCCAGGCGTTCGTATAATCGCCAGGGGCGGGAGCCTTTGAAGACGTGGAGACGCAGCGGCTTTTGCGCGAGCGCCGATTCCGATGTCAATCTGTTCAAATAGAAACTGCCGATGCCGCGGCCCCGGTACTCGGGAAGCAACGCGATGTCCACCAGACGCAACTCCGTTTCGGCACGGTCCGTGACCATCAGGCCGATTCGCTCTTCACCCAGGAGGATCACCGAAAACTCGGCTTGCGGAAACTGGCTGGCGTAGCCCCGGCGCATGGCTTTGAACTGGGAATCCAAAAAGCTCCGGCGCTGCTCCAACCCCCAGCCGGTCAGGTCCAATTCCTCCTGCCGAGTGCTGGCGTAAACCTGCCAGAGAAACTCTTCGTCCTCCGGCAATTGCGGGCGACACCGCAGTGAGCCAAGGGTTCCGTCGCACGGAGCATCGGATTTATCTTCCATATGGGGAGATCCTAATGCGCAAAGCCTAAACCAATACCCGTTTTGGAAACAACTCCGAACCGAGCGACGCACCCTCTCCCACGATCTGGGTCTGGTAAACGAAGTAACGTGAGCCAAACAACTTGCAAATTCCGTAAGGATTTCCGACAAATTAGAGACACTTACTCAAACCATTATCTGTTAGTTACTTCGGAATACAATTTGCATTTCGATTGGCCAAAGTGTCGGATTCTGTAAAAGAATCATCCGATTTACTTTGGCGATTCACTCGTAACCTATTTATCATCAACAGTGTATTTTAATGCTAGCATGGTACAATTCGTGCTAACAATTATCCTAATCCAACACCAAAAGTGTTCTCCTTTTTCATGGGAGAGTCGCAGTCGTTTTCTTGGGGTGGCCAGTTTTTGGTAAAAAGTGGAATGACGGGCATACGATTTATGAAGAACCGCAGACAGTTTCTCTCCGGATGTTCAACTCTCGCGCTCGCAGCCGCGTTTTCGCCAGACATTTTGGCGGCCGCTGTTTCCGCCCGTGACACGTCGTCGGAGCAATTGAGTCACGCAACCTTCTCCAAATATCTAGGTTCGACTTTTGTCGTCCGCCAGAGAGACAACCCGGCAACCGCCTTGGAATTGATCCGCGCACGCCAACTGTCAACTCCGCGACTTACGGCGGCGAACGCGACGGACGCCGGCCACGAAGGATTCGCGCTGATGTTTCGCACCGCCCGGGGCGCGGCTCTGGTGCAAAACACTTACAGCTTCGAACACCGCGAGATGGGGCGCTTCCAAATGTTCATCGTGCCGGTGGGCGTCCAGGATGAGACGCATGATTACTTTCAAGCCATCTTTAACCGGCAAACTTCCCGCCCCGGTCGCGGTGCGGTTCCGCCATTGGCCCGCGCCACCCAGGCTGGCGTTGGGAAAGCAAAACTCGAACTCTAAAACTAAATAAGGTTACGCGATGTCAACTCCCTTCGTCGGCCAAATTCGCCTAGTGGCCTTCACGTTCGCTCCGACGGGTCACGCCTTCTGCGATGGCAGGCTTTTGCCCATCGACCAGAACACGGCTCTGTTTTCACTGATTGGCACCACCTACGGCGGTGATGGGCAGGTGACTTTTGCCTTGCCCGATTTACGCGGACGGATTCCGGTGCACCAAGGGTTCTCCCCAAACGGCGTCTCCTTTGTCATGGGGCAAATTGCCGGGGCCGAAACCGTGACTTTGAACACCAGTCAACTGCCGGCGCATACGCATGCGGCAGCGGCAAGCGACGGCACTGTCGGGACGCCTCAAAACTCGCCCACCAACGCGTTTTGGAACAAGTGGACGGGGTCGGGTTACAGCACCTCCGCTGCGAATAACGTGATGAACCCGGTGACGGTGGGAAACGCCGGCGGCAACCAGCCTCATGAGAACATGCCGCCTTTTCTCGTTATCAACTATGTCATCGCGCTGTTTGGGATCTTCCCCTCGCGCAACTGAAAAACGAAACTCGAGCCTAACTTGAAGGACAAAACATGTCTCAACCATTTTTAGCAGAAATCAGAATCTTTGGATTTGGTTTTGCACCCAAGGGATGGGCGCTCGCCAACGGCCAGTTACTGCCGATCAACCAAAACCAGGCGCTCTTCTCCATCCTGGGGACAACTTATGGCGGCAACGGCATCCAAACTTTTGCGCTGCCGAACCTGCAGGGAACCACGCCGATTCATGCCGGGAACACGTTTGTTTTGGGCCAGGTGGGCGGCGAGTCCAGTGTTTCGCTGAACGTGAACCAAATTCCCGCGCATACGCACGTCGCGACGGCCAGCACGGCGGCGGCGGATCAAAGCACGCCCGTCAACAATCTTTGGGCGCAGGGCAACAATGCCTACGCCTCCGCGGCCAACCAGGCGATGAATGCCATTGCCACGGTGGGCGGCGGCCAACCGCACACTAACCTGCCGCCCTATCTGGTCATGAACTTTGCCATTGCGCTGCAAGGTATTTTCCCCAGTCGGAACTAATTAACCGCGCAAACCTTACTTAACTTATGTCCGAGCCTTATCTTGGAGAAATCAAAATGTTTGGTGGTAATTTTGCCCCGCGTGGTTATGCCGTGTGCAACGGGCAGATATTGTCCATCACCCAGAACACGGCGTTGTTCTCCCTCCTGGGAACCAATTTCGGCGGCAATGGGACGTCGAACTTTGGCCTGCCGAATCTTCAGGGCATGTTCCCGGTGGGTGCCGGTCAAGGGAACGGACTGAGTTCCCGGGTTATCGGTGAATCCGGCGGTGCGGCCGCGGTGACGCTGCAGTCGCCCCAGATGCCAATACATACGCACGCCGCTCAATGTGTTTCCGCCGGCGGGAACGTGGATGATCCGACCCGGGCTGAATGGGCCATGCCGCACGCAGGCAAGTCTCCCATCCCGGCCTATACCGCCAGCACCTCCAGCAACACGCCCATGAATTCGGTGGCGCTGCCTTCTGTGGGTGGTAATCAGCCGCATGACAATATGCCGCCGTATCTGGTCGTGAATTTTATTATCGCCCTGCAGGGAGTATTCCCAGCCCGAAATTAACCGGATCCGATTGCGCGCCATGAGAACCCTCTGCTCACCCACCAAAAAGCCGCAATCCAAGCTCATCCCATCTCAAGCCATGCAAAAAAGCATTTCAAATTTGTCTGCCTGCGTGAAGACGGCGTTCGCGCTGGCATTGGTACTCTCGGTGGCGGTGGAGTCGCGCGCCGCGGGACCGTTCACGGTCAACACGACCGCAGACACGCATGCGGCATCCCCCAGCACTTCGCCGAATGACGGCGCTTCCCATATTTCCTTGCGTTCGGCCATCGAAGCCGCCAATGCGCAGTCCGGCGCCACCACCATCAACGTCCCGGCGGGCACTTACACGCTGACTTTGGGTGAGTTGCAAGTTTCCACCACCGCCTCGAAGACCATTTCCATCGTCGGCGCTGGCGCGTTGACCACCATCATCAGCCAGGGGGACGGCGTGAACCGTGTTTTCAACATTGATATCAATTCCATCGGCGGCAACAACACGACCCTGAGCGGGTTGACGATTCAAGGCGGCACCGACAAAGCGGATAATTTTGGCGGCGCGGGAATCCTGGATGGCAGCCTTTCTGCCACACCGGTGGACGTCCTCACTTTGATGAACTGTGTCGTGCAAAACAACCACTGCCAGGCGATGAACAGTTCCGGCAATCCGGGTGGCGGCTTGTCCATGGAGGGCGGCAATTTGAGCCTCACTGGTTGCACCTTCGCGAAGAATTCCTCGGGATCCTCGCAAGGCGGCGGCGTTTACTTCTTTCCTCAGAACATTGCTTCAACCCTGACCGTGGCGACCTGCACATTCGTGCAGAATTCCAATATCGATGTCACGGGTGCGGGTGTGGGCGGCAGCGCCCTTTATATTGGCAGCACTGCGCCGGGTCAGTCGCACTCCATCACGGGGAGCAGTTTCATCAGCAATTCCGTGGTCGGCACGTTCAATGGCGGAACGACCTACGGGGCCATCCAGGTGCAAGACAGCGGCTCGGGCAACGTCCTGACCATGACCGGCACCACCCTGGTGGGCAACTCAGTGACCTCGGCGACGCACACGAAGGGGTTGGGCGGGGCGCTCGCGGTGAACAGCGGCCAGGTGGTGGTTCATGACTGCCGGTTCTTCGGCAATATCGCCGACGCGGGTTCGGCGTTGTTCAGCAGCGTGGCGAACTCTGCCAGCGTCAACGCGACGGGGAATTGGTGGGGTTGCAACGACGGTCCGGGCGCCACCGGCTGCGACCGGATCACGGGCGACGGCACCGGCGGCAGCTTCGGCACGACGGTCACTTTCAACCCCTGGATCGTGCTGAGTTTCACCCCCAATTCGAATCCGATCAATACCGGCGACAGCACGGTTCTGACCGCCAGCTTCCTGAAAAATTCCTCGGGCCAAACTCTCGCCGCGAGTGATGTGAGTGTGCTCACCAACCTGCCGATCACATTTAATTCTCCGGTCCTGGGAACTCTTTCGGGTGCGCAACCTACGATTCAGACCGCCGGCACTGCCACAGTCAATTTCACCGCGGGCGGCTCGGCAGGAACGGGCCACGCGAATGCGACCGTGGATGACGCGACGGTCACAGCCAACATCACCATCAATAGCGCCGCGACACTGGTGATCACCACCAATCCGGTTTCGGTTTCCGAATGCAGCGGTGAAATCGCCACATTTACCGCCGCCGCCACGGGGACGCCGACGCCGAGTTTGCAGTGGCAAGTCAGCAGCAACGGTGGACCGTTCATCAACATCCCCAGCGCCACCTCCTCCCCGCTCAGCGTTACCACCACACCCGGTGCCAATAACAACCAATACCGGGCTGAGTTCAGCAACGGGACCGTTGTGGATAGCGCCGCTGCCACGCTGACGGTCTTTTCTCCGCCGGTGGCGGGAACGGATACGCTGGGTACGCTGGAAGGGGTGCCGGTCAACGCGCCGATACCGAAATTGCTGGCCAACGACAGCAGCCCGATCGGCGGCACTTTGAGCATCATTGGCGTGGCCAGTCCCACGCCCGCCGGAGGCACGGCCGTTTTGAACGGGTCGGTTATCACCTACACGCCGCCAGCGGCCTTTTTCGGTTCGGATTCAATTACCTACACGCTCAGCGACACGCGTTGCACCGGCCTGGGCACGGTGAATGTGACGGTCACGTCTACCAACGCACCGGGCTCGAACAAGATTTCCGTCACGCCCACAGGCACCGGTGTGGTCGTCCTCTTCGCAGGCGTGCCCGGCGTCACCTACGTGGTCCAATGGTCAGCCACGGCGACCGGTCCGTGGACGGACTTTGCCGACGGGTCGATCGTCGCCGGACCCACCGGTTTGATACAATATAACGATTCAACATCGCCCGTTCCGGCCACGCGGTTTTATCGGACGCGGGTCGGTCCCTAAACGAGGACTTTTATCAAGAAAATGAAAACCAAATTCGTCAAATGCGCGGGCACACTGGGCGCCTTGGCCCTGTTCCTGGCGCTCGCGGGACCGGCCCTTGCAAATTCAATGACCTACACGCCGGGCACTGTCATCCTCGACAATAATCTCAACGGCGTGTCCGACACTGAAAACTTCAGCTCGGCCATCGTGTCCATCACCAGCATTCAAGTGAACCTCGATATTACCGGCGGCTACGATGGCGATTTTTACGCCTATCTGACCCACGGCACGACGGGTTTTGCAGTGCTCCTCAACCGCATCGGCGTCAACTCAGGTTCGCAATTCGGCTCCTACGACGTCGGGATGAATGTTACTTTGAGCGATTCGGCGGCCTCCAATATTCATGACTCCACAGCCACGGGCGCAGCTCTGACTGGCACGTGGCAGCCCGATGGCCGCAACATCGGCCCCTTGACCGCGCCCGGCACTCTTGGCTCGACGCCGAGCACGGCTGACTTGAGCAGTTTCAACGGGATGGATCCGAATGGCGCCTGGACCTTGTTCATCGCCGACGCGTCGGCCGTGGGCATCGGCACACTGACCAGCTGGGAACTCGACATCAACGGCAGCACGGGAACCGGCAACGTTCCCGACTCCGCAAACACCATCGCCCTCTTGGCCATGAGCGCCGGGTTGCTCATCGTGCTGAAGCTTCGCCTGAACGGGAACCAACGGGCTGGTGACACGAAAGCAGCGGGCTGATTTCCACTTGCTGCCGCGCGAACGGTCGTTCGCTGCCGCGCGGTTTCACGCCAACGGTGCGCCGCCGTCATGCCCGCCAAATTCAAAGCCATCACGATGCGGCCGTGGCGCCCCGCTGATGAGCCATTTCTCCGCGAGCTTTCCGCCGGCGTACGCCCGGATTATCGCGCCACGTTTCCGGACGCCGAATTTCAAATCGTCCTCGTTGATGGCGAGAATGCCGGCCAGTTCATCGTCAACCGCACTTCCGCCGGATTGGCCATCGTGGACGTCACCCTGATCGCTGAGCGACGCAACGCGGGCATCGGCGCGGCAGTGCTGCAAAGAGCTTTCGGCGAGGCCGCGGCCACGCATCAGCCAATCCATGCGGACGTCATTAAAGGCAACCGAGCTCTGCGCTTCTTCGAACGCGTGGGCTTTTTGAAAGTCGGCGAAACGGATTCGCTCCTGCACCTGGAATGGCGCGCCCCGGCGCCGGCCCCGGCGGCGAAAGGTCTGGCCGCCAGTTTGAAGTTGCCGCTGCAATTTGAACCGGCGGGGTTGCAGGCGGATTTGGCGGGCATCCTGTCGGAAGAATATGTGCGGCATTTCAACACCGGTTATTTTGAGGGTGATTGGAGCGCGGTGCCACTTCGTTCTGTCGGCGGCAGCGCCACCCAGATCTACCCCGACCCGACCGCTCGGGATAAATTTGCCGACACCCCGTTGCTCGCGCGCTGCCCTTATATCCGGCAGGTGCTCGCGGCGCTGCCCTGCCCGCAGCATGCCGTCCGTTTTCTCCGGCTCAAGGCCGGTTCCGTCATCAAGGAACATCGCGACTACGAACTGGGCTTCGAGGACGGCGAAGTCCGCCTCCACATTCCCGTGATCACCAATCCCGCCGTGGAGTTCATGCTCAACCAGGTCCGCGTGATCCTGAACGAGGGCGAATGCTGGTATCTCAATGTGAATCTTCCGCACCGCGTGGCCAATCGCGGCACGACCGACCGCATTCACCTGGTCATTGACTGTGTGGTGAACGATTGGCTGCGCGAACTGCTGCTCGCCACGGACGCAAACACCAGTCAAACGGCTTGAGCCGGCGCGTGGCCGCCAGGCCAATTCAGCGGAACCCACGCTCCATTCGCATCGCCTCAAGTTTCCGGTAAACTTCCTCGAGCCATTGCTGCGAAATGACGCGGACCGCCTCCGGCGCGGCCTGCTGCTTGGACTGGCTGTCCGCCTCAAACGGCAAAAAGGGATTTTTCGCATTCAGCCGGGCCGCTTCGGCCATGCGTTGCGATTCGTCGGCCGGGAATTCCACGCCCCAGAATTGCATGAGCGCCGGCCAGACTTCGCCGGGGAGCTGGCGGTAATTGACAAGTCTTCCACTGCCGCCGCGGATTTGCGCCAGCGGCGCCTCGCAGATTCCAGCCAGAACGCGCGCGCCGTATTCATCCATCGTCATGGCCGCCGCCGCCGGGGCGCTCCAACCGAACAGGTCCGGCTGCAAGACGCCGGGAATCATCTGGGCGCCGCGGCGGTTGAGATGCGACACCAGCACTTCCAGTGGTTCGCGATAAACAAAAATCCACGGAACACCCGGGAAGGCACGCTCGAGCAACGGCAGAAAGATCGCGTGCCAGCAGTCGAATTTGATGAAGAGATTTTTTTCCTCCGAGTGGCGTTTCCATCCCAGCGCACCCACCATCCAGCGGAGCCATTGCACCCGCTGTTCTTCTGAAATGTTCGGGTCACGAAAATGCGCCCGGAGGATCGTGTCAATGGGCGTGGCCTCGGAGAGGACAATATTCCTGGCGGCGGCGGCGAGCATCTGGCAGATCAAAGTCGAACCGCACCGGGACATGTGAAAAATGAAGCCCGTCGGAGGCACCGACGGTTGTGTGCGGGCGATTTCCCCCAGGCTTTCCAACGGTGTTTGGTGGCGGAACAGCAGGTCGGCGGGATGTTGCACGCATTGGCCGCAGGTTTCTTCAAAGAACGGGTCCGTGAACCGCCGCGCGCCCAGGTAACCCCAATCCACCATCGGCCGCGACTCGCGCCAATAAATCCGCATGGGCGTCCAACCCGTGAAATCGATCAAAGGATCCACCTTTCCAGCCAGACGCGCCGGCGTTCGTTCAAAGCGTTTCGGACGGCTTCCACGGTGAAGACGCAGTTGCGTTCCGCCCCCAATTGCACCAACAGGACGGCGAATGTTTCCACGTCGCGCGCCGCGCGTAGTTGGGCGTGCAGCGCGGGGTCGGCCAGAACGAGTTCGCCAAGGCGCTCGATATTTTGCCGTTGCTCCGCGGAATCAACATTCATGGGCAAAAGATTCTGAAGCGCAGTCTCCGCCATTGCAAGCTTGCGCGCGATGGCCGAAACCCGGGATTACTTAAACGCAATTATATAGCGCTCGCCAAAAGAAATTTCCGAAATGGTGGCGATTCAATCGAGGCAAACCCGCAGGTTTGCCCCACCATTTTTTCCGGCGGGAAATTTCTCGTGTCTTCCCCGTGTTCATCGGCCAGGGGTTTTGAGGGCCTGGATATTGGCCTGCACCGCCGCGAGACTTTGCCGTGCCGCGGTGTTCGCTGGGTTGAGTTGCAGTGTCGTTTGGAACTCCTTCAGGGCAGCATCCAGTTTCCCCGATTTAGCGAGGGCGAGTCCATTATTCAAATGCCCCGGCGCAAAGTCCGGGCGAATGCGGACCACTTCGGCAAATTGCGCCTGTGCTTCGTCAATTCTTCCTTGAGACGCCAGTGCGCCTCCGAATAAATACCGGGCCTGCCAGAAATTGGGGTCCATGTGAACAGCCGCGTTAAAATAATCGAGGGCTTCGTTGCTTCGAAGCTCCGCGACCAAACTAACGGCATGATAAAAATAGTCCGCCGGTCCGTTCGTTTGACCTTCGGCGGCGGCCTGATAGTGGCTGAGGGCCGGTTTCCAATTTCCCTCATTTTGCTCCATGAATCCCCAGTTTTGATGCGCTGCGACGGACCCGGGATCCGTTTTAAGAGCGCGGGCAAACCACCGGGCGGCTTCGGCCGTTTGCTGTCGGTTCGCCAGAATCATTCCCATTTCGTTCAAGGCGGGGACATAATCGCTGCGAATGGCCAGTGCCCGCAAAAAGTTCTTTTCCGCGCCGTCCGGATTTCCCAGCCGGACCAGCAACCGGCCAATGATGCAGGGAGTCATGGGATTTTGCGGCAGTAATTCGCTGACTTTTTGTTCCTGCAATGGGGCTTCGGCGAAATCGCCGGTTTCGTCCAGGAATTGCGCGAAGTTTTCGCGCAAGCAATAGTCGTCGGGACTCAGAGCCAGGGCCTGCTGATATGCGGCGCGGGATTGTGCGCGGGTTTCCGCCGTCAGTTGCGAGTTCAATTCCTGGAGTTTGGCCTGGTAAAATCGCGCGCGCGGGACATCGTTCAATTGATCGGTGAAAGGCGGTTGGGAGACGCGGCTGTAATTTTCCTGCCACACGCGGAGGCGGTCCCAGGGTGAAACGCCCAGGCGCCGGTCGCAAAATTCCGCGGAAGCCCATTGGCTTTTGCCCTGGTCCAGAATGGATTTCGGGAGCAGCTTCAAAGCCTGTTCCGCCCAGGCCCGCCCCAACAAATAGTTGCCGTCAAAGTTCAAATGCACATGCTCATAAAACAATTCATTGCCGGGAATATTTGCTGGGGATTGCTGCGCCAGCAACTTGCCGGCATCCAAAAAATAAATGCCCTGGCGCGCCTGTGCGGCCGCCGAGCTTTCGATGATTTGATTGATGCGGCCATCGGCGCGAAACGCCAGCGTGTCATAATCCCGGGCGCGTTCAAAATCACTCAAGGCCGGCGCAAAATTCGTGAGCGCAAGCTGGCAGCGTCCCGCGCGAAAATGCAATTCGGCATATTGCGGATCGATCGCAGCGGCCTGCTCGTATTTTTTAAGCGCGCCCGGAAAATCGCCGGACGATTCCAGCGCGATGCCCTCCTGGTAAAGGCCGTTCCATTTGGTTTGTTGAACGTCGGTCAAATCCGCTGAATGCAGTGAGCCAAAGGGAGCACAGTCCTTCAAATTGCTTCCCACCGTGCTCAAAATAATGGGCACGCCGGCGTCCTGTCCCGCGCGCAAAATGTCATTCAGATTTTGTTTGAAATTCTCGTAGGCACGCAGCCGGTTGGGATCATCGTAGCGAAGCTGATGCTCTTTAAACATGTTCAGGCCGCTCCAGGTTTTTGGCGCGGACGAATGAGCGCCCACGTGTTGCATCAGGCTATTGAGCAACTGGCCGGACTTGGTTGATTTCACCGCGATGGAGGCGCGAATCAAGGATGTCCCCGGCGCACGCGAACCGAATACGGTGCCCCCTCCGAAAGGGCCTACCATTTCGTTGTTGCCCATATAAATGATCCACAAATCGCCATCGTGCCGGGCGCATTCGCGCGCCATGGGCAAAATGACGTGCGAATTGATGGCGGTCATGGCCACGCAGACCACTTCAAAATCCGTTTCGGGAAAACGTTCGTGCAACAGGACCTGCAAATAACGCCAGGCGCCAAAGGTCGGATCGGGATCGCCCATCGCCGCGGATTCGCCGAACACGAAAATGCGATAGGTGTGGGCGGGTTTTTTTACCGCCATGCGCAGTGGCACCGGCGTGCGAGCCAAAGCGGGCGGAAAAAACCGGTAACCAAAACGGTCATTGGACACATAATATTCCTGGCCGCTGATTTTTGTTTTTAGAAAAAAACCGGCGGGATAACCGTAACCGCACAGACGCAAAACCAACTCCAGCCCGCCGAGGATCAGGAGGGGGATGGCAACGGAGGCAACGATTCGGAATAACCAGAGACGGCGGCGGGAAATCTTGAGCGCCGGCTTTTTAACCACCGCATTCCTTGGAATGCGCTTTTTTTGGTGAAGGCTTTTGTGGCTTCAAACGAGTTCAACCCATGGTTCCAGTCCATTTTCAGGGTGATTCCAAACGGTAAAAGACGCTGGCATTGTTTTGGTTCGGCATGATGATAACGGGGCTGGTTGCGTTGGCAACATCAGTCCAGCTCCCACCGGCCAGTGAATTGGTCTGCGCTTGCAGATGGCAGACGATATTGGTTGGCCAGGTCAAAACCACCTGGCCGTTGGTTTGAGCCGCGGCAATTTGCAGCGGGGCTGTTTTTTGGAAAACGCGCACGTAGTCCACCTGTATTTCAACCGGGAATGCAGTGCCGGCCTCGATGCCGGCAACCGAAGGATTACCAACGAAATTGCCACCCACGGCTAAATTCATGAGGAGAAATTCTGGCGCATTAAACGGTGTCGGAAAGGGCCCGTCCGCACTCGTCCAACTGGCCTGGGTTTCGTAGACATGGCCGTCCACTGAGAAGCTGATGGATCCGGGCTCCCAATCCACCATGTAGTTATGGAAATTGGTGATCGAATCTTCGGCAAACGTGTAAATGCCCGTTTCATCGCTGCCGGAATGAAGGCTGCCGTGGACTTGAGTCAATTCCGTCCCCTTGGTTTCCGCGACATCAATTTCTCCGCAACCCGGCCAACCGGCTGAGCTGATATTCGCCCCCAACATCCAAAGACCCGGCCACATTCCGACGCCCGCCGGCATGGCGGCGCGCCATTCAATGCGTCCATAGGTCGGCGCGTAAAGACCCTGGGTCTTCATGCGCGCGGAGGTAAAGCTGAATCCCCCCATCGATTCCTGCCGCGCGATGATGTGCAGCAGACCATCATGGACGTAGGCATTGTTGGTGCGACCTGTATAATACTCCAGTTCCTGGTTGCCCCAGCCGGGATTGGAGCCTCCGTTGCCAGTCTCGAACGTCCATTTGTTCGCATCCACGGATGCTCCGTTGAACTCGTCGCTCCAAACGATGTTCCATTGAGTGGCCGGTGGAGAGGTGCCGCCGGTTTGGTTCAGGGTGAGGTCATCGAAAAACATCGAGGCATTCGCGTTGTCCGGCCCTTGCGCAAAAACGACTTGATACCGCACATACGCCGTACCGGCGGGAGCCACTAAACTAACAGCGCCGTTCGTGATCGTTCCCGGAAACAGGATCGGCGCCGAAGCATTGGTGAAGGAACATTGGTTCGTGATTGGCAAATTAAACCACGTGTTCGTCCCACCGAATCCGGCCAGGTTGTTGCCGGTCACGACGGCCGACCGGTAGAGCGCCAGGGCGTTGTACGAGGCATCTCGAAAACTCACTTCAATCCAGGCGGCGTCCTGCCCGTGAATACCACCACCATCACTGCCCAGCGTGTAAGCCCAGCCATCCGCCGAGTAGACGGCGCCGGGAGCCGAGAGGTTGTCCTGATAAATGCCTGTGTAATTCTGCGCGCCGGTGAACGCACCGTAGACTTTATAAAAATTGACCCCGCCATGGGCAATACCGGCGGTGTTTTCGCTGTAATTATTCGGTCCGAAAGTGGTCCAACCCGCCAGACCGGGTGTCTCAAAGCCGGGATTGGTCAAAACAGTTGGCCGCTCCTGCTCCAAACGCAAAGAGGCATCCCACGGTAAAAGTCAAAGCGGCGAGCGCCCTGGCGCAAGGCGCTGATTTTGAAATCCCAATCTCAATGTGGTCGGCAAATAGGGTTTGGGGTTTCATCGAGATGGTCTTTGGTGGAACCGCTTCGGACACTGAGCCGGAGAACGAACATATTTGGCCATTCGTGGATGCTGTTTCAAAATCAAAAGGTCGGCGCCGGTTTTACCTCGGCGCCGACCACTGGTGTTCCTGCAATCAATGTGTAATCCCTGCAAAGGCTTACTGAATCAGTAACCGGTAGTATTTCGTTCCGCCCGGGGTCACCGTGTCTCCCGCAGTTTTGGTCGTACCGTCGCCACTGACGGCAGCCGATAGTGTCTGCCAGGTGCCACCAACGATGCTGTTATTCCACTGCACCGTGTAATTGTGGCCCGTGACAGTTGGGAATTTGAGCGAGATGCTGGTTCCACTGATGGAGACATTCAAGTTGACGGAGAGGGAAACCGCCGCCGGCACAAACATAAGGTAGTTTACATTGACATTATTCCCGCTGACGAGTTTCAGCGTCTGCACCCCGCCGAGTGAAACAGTGGCAAGGTTGCCGTTGGTGTCCCGCATGGGCACCCAATGCCACGTCTGCCAGCCCGCTGCGTTTGCATCAGCAAACGTGCCGAGCACATTGCTGCTTTGAAGCGTCGTGCCCCGACCGGAGGTCACCAGGGCCAGGGTGGTACCGCTGAAGGGACCGGCACCGCCGGCCATGCGGCCAATAGACATTATAATTATTCGAAGGGAAGGTTCGGGTATAGTTATTCCATTCCCCGCCGTAGAAATATCCCAGGTCATAATCTGTGGAGGGCCCGTTCGTAAGAAATTTGTTGCGCACGAAGTCGGTGTTAATCTCGCAAAAGAATTCCTCATCCAGGATCCGGTAATTGTTCGGCCCATTGCCACCCTCGTTAAATTGAGCATACATGCCATCCGAATCTATGTTAAACACAGACTGGTTGGTGGCATAAATACCACCATTATAATAACTATTCGTGGCCGGGGTGATCGTCGCGGTGGGCACCGGGTTGTCAATAAACTGGCCGCCATTGAAGTCCCAATCCACGGCTTCGATCATCATATTATCCTGGGAGAAGGTGTCGAAGGTCTCGGCGATACTGTTGGACGCTCCGGTGGCATCCTTGGCCGTTATGAGCAGGTTGATAAGTTGATTCTGCGGGCAGGCAAGGCTCGCGCTCCAATTGGTGTTATTACCGGTATAGCTGACCTTCGAGGAGACATCCACTCCATTAATGAAGGTGTGGATATTATTGGTCGTAACCGTGCTGAAGGTGGAACCGACCGAGAAGGTTATGTTCGCGACATTCGTCAGGAATATATTCGCATTCACCGGGGGATTGATATTATTGGGGCTTAGATTCTTAATGACCGGAGGGAACGCGGTGCCCGCCGGGACGAATATGAAATCAACAAAATTAGCAATACCACCGACTCCAGAGCCGTTACCGCTCAACAGTTGCAGCGTATTGGGTCCCGCCGGCAAATTCACAATTATGGGATTGCCAAATGTGTCCGTCAGGGGCACCCACGCATAACCTGCGCCCGTGTTGGCGCCGATAAACTCTCCTAAATTATTGGTCGTTTGATCTGCCGTGCCATATCCGCTGGTCAACAAATTGAGGCTTTCAACGTTGCCCGCGGTGGGATTGTTGTATCGCAAAAAGACAAGATAATTGCCCGTCGGGTAATGTCTCGTGTAATTGAACCAGTTGCCGACGTTGTTATAGGCAATTTGGACGTTAATCACATTCGCATTATTCTGGGCCAGATACAGCGGCAACTGCATATCCTGCGCTGGTTGCATGACTGCGCGACCATCGTTACGCACCAGTTCCGAGGACGGCGGGATCGCCGCCATCTGTAGGTGCCCAAATCCACTCCCTGGATGCCTGCGGTGCCGAAATAGCTGTTCGGAGCGGGGGCGGCAGTGGGGGTCGGGTTTTGGAAGAATTGTCCGTTGGTGTAATCATAGTCTTCGGAGCTGACGACGAATGTATTGGTGGGAAAAGTGTCAAAATTGACGGTTTGAGAGGAAACCAAGCCGACACTATTCGTGACATGCACGGTTATCGTGTAGACGGCGTTTGAAGCCAGCCCTTGCAGACTGTCCAGTCAAATTGGTGGAGGGGCCGCTGAATTGCAGGCTCCCGGTTTGGTTCGCGCCATTCACAACCATCCCGATGCTGCTCGTTGAATTGGTGGGAAGCGGCGCGCCTCCCGTGGACGCCGAAGCGACATTGAAACTAAAATTGGTGGCGCCGCTGAAAAATGAGCCATTCGGAGTCGTGGTGACAATGGACGCAGAGGGCCCGCCACCTGGTTCAAGGTTGCATCATCCCAGAAGGGGGCGCCCGTGCCAGAAATATTGCCGGCCTGATAAAGATGTATGCTGAACTCCACTTTTGCCGCTCCCGCCGGCGCTATCATGGGTTGTCCCGGCCCCAAGCGAATTGGTGACGGCGCCGTTGCCAATTTCGGTGTCGGGATCGAGTCCCACCTGTGCCTTGGTGATGTCGTATTGGTTGGTCACTGGAAAATCCCCCCAGGCCAGATAAACATTGCCCAGGGCATTGGTCACGAGTGGCAATGTGCCGCTATACGAGAGACCGGTGCCAGAGGTGCAACCGGAGTCCGTCGCAGCACCCAGGTAGGCAGGGTCAATTATAATGGACTTGTAATCCGCGAGCACATTGTTGCCTGAATCCAGAAACCTCACTTCAACCCATCCGTCTTGTTGAGCCGCCGCCCCGGTGCCCGTAAAAAGACTGGAGCCGCCACCTTGAGTGGGACTGTAGGGAGGCGTCGTCCCATAACAGCCGGTCAACTGGCCGTCATCACCGCCGATATGGTTCGTGCAAAATAAATAGGCGGAATACCAGGCATCCGCGGTATAGGCGTTTCCCGGAAAACAAGCAAAAGTCTCCGAAATGGATTCATCGGGCATGGTAGCGCCACCATTGCCATAAGTGCCCTGCATCCAAAGGCCGTCATTGCCGGTGTGAACCAATTTAATATTAATTGGCGTCCCGCCCGCTTCCGTCCCGTTTACACTGGAGGCCGGCGCGGAACTCCAGGTTTCAAGACTGTGCTGTTGCCACGCGCCCGAGGTAAAAACAGTCGATTCAAAACCTGGATTTACCAGAATGTTGCCGGCTTCGGCGGACATCGCAAAAAATGTCATGACGATGGCGGCAACCAACGTTATCGGGTTCCAGCGGCGTTCGCTCAATGATCGGTTTATACCGGGGAGTTTTTGGGAGGTATTTTTGGTTTTCATAAGGACATTTTTCTGACTCGCGGCGCTCTTACGGGAGATGCATGGGTGGTTTTCAGGGGAGTTGAATTTCAAAGGGAATTGATGCCGAGGACATCCAGGTTATCTGTCACCAGATCCTCCCATTTCCAATTTTCCGCGTGTCCGTCGCACAATGCGAAAACGGCGCGCTGGTTATGGCGGCAGGCTACCTGCTTTTGAGGCGTCGGCGCGTTCACCCAACCCTGGCCGGGAAGCAACCCGGGTGGGTTCGGTTGTCGCGTGCTGAACTCGGTATTGTATCCGCCCTTGGGAAATTTGTTGGCGGTCAAATCGGAGGCAAGTTTTGGCAGCCCTACATCACCGAACATCCAGAGCTGGCTCCCGCGTTTTAAGGATGATAATTTCCTGCTCCCGCCATTGGCGCCAAAACGAAAAATACTAGCGGCGGTGGTGTTGCCTTCCATCGGGCCATAGCCCTCCAGTTTGATTCCATAAAAATTGCCCGCGATCAAATCCGCATCCTGCACCGCCGGACAGCGCCAGACATTGTTTGAACTGGTGGCGCTGGTAATATAATTGCCATTGGCGAGATATTGGAAATACCAGAATTCCCCGGGCTGCGTAGGATAGGTGACCGTGGCCAAGGGCGGCAAAAAGTCGTTGTAGTCGCCCGTATACATGATCATCGCCAGGCCGATTTGCCGGTTGTTATTCAGGCATTTGGTTGTCACGGCCCTCGTTTTGGCTTTCGCCAGCGAGGGCAGCAACATCGCGGCCAGAATCGCGATAATCGCAATCACCACGAGCAGTTCGATCAAGGTGAATCCAGACGAAGAGAGAAACTTCCGCCGATGGACCCCGTTGTGCTGCATTCGCGTGTGTTTGCGCATCAGTAAATCCTTTGCGAAATGAGGTGGCCGGCGGCAGAATTGCCGATGATCAAAAGCGGGGTAGGTGTCTGCGGGAGGCCGAGCGCTAGGGGCTCTTTCTCGTCGCCGTAAAGGGTTACGTTCATACGAGTCGTTTGGATGTTTCGCGAGTTGGGTGTGTGAGTATGATTTGAGACTATCGCTGATTCCGCCCCCGCCTAGCTAGCCAACCGGTTAGTTTTTTGACACCGTCCGCGCGGGATTAAGGCCGGCTAAGGCCCGGAATGCAGGAAGCCGTGACTCTCCCCGCCATCCAGGGCTTGAATCGCAAAATACCGGAAGAATCTACGGCGAAAGCTGCGGAAATAGTCGAATTAAAAGCCCGTTTGGAAAACTCGAACAACCCAAGTGGAAAACATCAACATCCGACAACCAACAGCCTGGGAAAGGCGCCAGTCGTTTTCACGTTTCACGCTTCACGTTTCACGCATCACTTCCCACCCCACAACTCATGCAGCGGCCCATTCGCGCCGTAAACCGGATCGAGATCGGGTATGGCCACGCGCGCGATATTTTCATCCGCCTGCGGGCGTTCCTTTTTCTGCCCGTAATTCATGTCCCACTCCGCGCCGTTCGGGTACGCGCCCACCACTCCGAAATCGCTGCTCGCGCCAAGATTCTTGTGCGAGACACCCGCCGGGATGATGATCACGTCGCCGGCGGTTAATTTTTGTTTCACGCCTTTGTCGCCGCCGAACTTCACCGTGGCCGAGCCGGCATACACCCCCAGCACCTCGTGGGTCGTGCTATGATAATGATGATAAGTGTAAATCCCATCGCGCCAGCTTCCCGTCCAGTTATTGGCAGCAAACAATTGTTCAAACGCCGACGCGGGATCGCGCGGGGCCGGCTTGACGGCCCCCTGGTAAATCACCAGCGGAAATTTGCTGTTGGGAATGGAACCGTCATCGGCAAGGTCGAACGAAATCGCGCGAGGAGGATTAATCGTTTCCATGATATGAGGTTCGTGCCTGGGTTTCATGATTCAACATACTAGCACTGTAACGAAATACGCAGAAAAGTTTGATTCGGTCTTCTCCCCAAAAACCTTCAAATGACACCCATCCGCAACGCTACCAGCTTGTAGGACAAATCTTGCCGCGGCCGACCGGCCCCGGCTCAACCGCAGGCTCGTGGAGTGCGGAATTTATTCCGCGCGTTTATGTCATTTCAACGCCTCGCGGAATGATGGCCCTTGGTCGTTCTCGTCGTCGTCCTCGTTCTCGAATTTCTTTGGTTCCTGAGGGCACGATAACGACGACGAGGACGAGGACGGACGATATTCCTCACTCACTTTTAATCCCACCCGCATTTCAAACCACCAAATCGCTGCCTCGACAAACACCTCCCTCCGCGCAACACTTCCGCGCAATGCCGACAGAATCCGATTCACCTCTCGACCAGCTTTGGAATGAATACAGCCTCGTCTTTCGCGAGTTCGATGACCTGACCCTCGCCCGCTGGCTCGCGCAGACGCTCGGCCAACTCAGCGGCAAAGCCTGGCGCTGCTCGCATCCCTTGATCGGAGCGTATCGCCTCGCCGCGCAAATTGCCCACGAACGCCAGATTTGGTTCAAGCGCCTCGCCACGCCGCCGCAGGCGTTTCTCGAATCGCCCTGCTGCCGCGGGCCGATGCTTCCGTTCCTCACGCGCGATGTTCGCGAGACCGGCCTCATCTGCCAGCATTGCAACGATACCCTCGTTCCCTTCGATGAAATTCCGGACGCAGTTCGTGCCGACGTGGAAAATTGGGCGTCGCAATACGGACCCATCCACGCGGTCGCCCATTGGGACGATCGCCAGCGCAAAAGCGCCGGCAATTACGATCGCGCCTACGAGCAGGCGGCGAAGGAAGCCGAAGCACTGCTCGCCCGCGCCGGCAATCAACTCGCGCCGCGATTGCTGGAGTTTTTTCCCGCCGTGATTTGGGAAGACCAGGACGAGTGCCTCGAAGTGCGTCCGGAGGATATTTTGGTGTAACGTGGTTGAATAAGTTAAATAAGTTAAATAGTTAAATAGTTAAATAAGTGAACACCGTGAAACCCACTCATTTAACCAATCTCTTATTTAACTCATTTAACGGATCACTCATTTAACTCATTTAACCGACCACGATGAAATGGCTTTTCAAATGGGCGCTGCGGCTGGTGTTCCTGGCGGTGGTTGCCGTCATCCTGCTGCTCGTGTTCAAGGATACCATTTTGCGAAAGGTCACGGAGCACCGGATTCATAGCGAGACCGGCATGGACGTGAAAATCGGCCGGCTTTCCACCGGGCTGGACGGGGTCACGATCGAAAATCTCAAGCTCTACAACACGCCCGAATTCGGCGGCACGGAATTTTTGATCATTCCCGAATTGCGCGTCGAATTCGACACCGACGCGCTCGCCACGAAGAAAATTAAAATCAAGTTGCTGCGTTTCAATCTCGCGGAATTGGACGTCGTGAAAAATCAGGCGGGCCAAACGAACCTGGTAACCATGCTCGCCCAAATGCCGAAGGGAAAACTCGCGCCGCACGGCATCCATGTCGGCGGCAAAAAATTCGAATTCGAGAGCATCGATGTCCTGAATCTTTCCCTCGGCCGAATGCGCCTGATTGATTTGAAAGATCGCAAAAACGATCGCGACGTCCAGATCAACGCCGACAACCAGGTTTTCAACAACGTTAAAACCGAGGGCGATGTTTACAGCATTCTATTTTTGATCTGGCTGCGCAGCGGCGGCGCTTCGCTCATCAAACCCAGCGACATCGCCAATGACGTGATGCATCGCAAAGCGAAACGCCCTGCCCCGCCGCTCGAACGCCCTGCCCCCGCGCAAAAAACCAATTAGCTACGCGCGCAAATCCCAACGGTGGATAAAGTCTCTGGTCTGCAGACGCGCAGCGTGACCCGGTTTCCTCCCTCTGCTGGGGGCTGAGCATTACCCATAGCAGGTTCAATTTTTTCAAGAATCCCAAAGGGATTCAGTCAATCAGCCCAGGGTTGCCGAGTCTGCGAGGCTACCCTGGGAGGTGGATCGTAAAACCGTATTCAACCCTGAAGGGGTTGTGTCGAACAGCCTTTCGCGCCGCAACCTCGTTGGGGTTGGCGGGCTTTTCGCCGCTAACCCAGGTAGGTTTTCACAATTTCCACTTTTTTACTCACGTCTCCCGGCTTAACTTGCTGCTTCATGGACAAAGATCAAGTCGCAGAAATTCTGGTCAGCATCGGCACGTTGCTGGAATTGAAGGGCGAGAATCCTTTCAAGACGCGCGCCTACGCCAACGCCGCGCGCGCCCTTGAGGCCACCAGCGAACCGCTCACGAAATTGATCGCCGAAAATCGCCTCGGTGAAATCAAAGGCGTCGGCGAAGCGATTCAGAAAAAAGTCACCGAACTCGTCACCACCGGCAAGCTCGGCTATTACGAAGACTTGAAAGCCTTCATCCCGGCCGGCTTGATCGCGATGATGGAAATTCCCGGCGTCGGCCCCAAGAAAATCAAGATCCTCCACGACGAACTGAAAATTCAGAGCGTTGAGGAATTGGAAAAGGCCTGCCAGGACGGCCGCGTGGCGAAGCTCAAAGGTTTCGGTGAGAAAACCGCCGTCAACATTTGTGAAGGCATCAATCGCCGCCGTTCCTACGCTTCCAAACATCATCTCGACGATGCCTTGCTCGCCGCTGAAGCCATCCTCGACGACCTGCGCGCGCATCCGGACGTGATTCGTTCGAGCGAAGCGGGCAGCTTGCGTCGGCGCAAGGAAATCATCGGCGACGTCGACCTGCTCGTCTCTTCGAAAGACCCCGCGAGCGTCATCGATTTTTTCACCCAACGACCCGGCAACCTCAACGTGATCGCGAAGGGCGAAACGAAAGCCAGCGTGTTGCTCGAAGGCGGCATTCAATCCGATTTGCGCGTGGTGACCGACGCAGAATTTCCCTTTGCGTTGATGTATTTCACCGGCAGCAAGGAGCACAACATCGTCATGCGCCAGCGCGCGATTCAACGCGGCTTGCGCCTGAACGAATACGGCTTGTTCCGCTCCAAGGAGGAGACGCGCGATCCGAAGCTGCTCGTCAAATGCCACACGGAGGAGGAAATTTTCCAGGAGCTCGGCTTGAATTACGTGCCGCCGGAATGCCGCGAGGACAGCGGCGAATTCGCGCTCGCGGAAAAAGAACCGTTCCCGCGCCTCATCGAATGGAGCGATCTGAAAGGTTCACTCCACAATCACTCCACATGGAGCGATGGCCGCATGACCACCGAACAAATCGCGAAGGCCATGCGCGAACTCGGTCTTTCCTATTGGGCCATCACGGACCACTCCAAATCCTCGATTCAAGCCAACGGCCTCGATGCAAAACGACTGCGCGATCAACTCAAGGAAATCAAAGCCATCAATCAACAACTCGCCGACGAAGGCATCGACTTTCGGCTGCTCACCGGCACCGAAGTGGACATTTTGGCTGAGGGCAAATTGGATTTTCCGGACGATTTACTCGCCGAACTCGACGTGGTCGTCGCGAGCGCGCATCAACGCCTCGCCATCGATGAAGCGCAAAACACGAAACGCATCATTCGCGCAGCGGAAAATAAATACGTCCACATGCTCGGCCATCTCACCGGCCGACTGCTGCTCGAGCGCGATCCGCAAAAAGTGAACATCCGCGAAGTCATCGACGCCTGCGCCGCAACCGGCACGTGGATCGAGTTGAACGCCACACCCGACCGGCTCGATATGGATTGGCGTCACTGGCAATACGCGAAGAGCAAGGGCGTGAAATGCGTCATTAACTGCGACGCGCATCGTTTCGAGCACGCCGGCTATTTGCGCCTCGGCGCCGACGTCGGCCGCAAAGGCTGGCTCACCAAAGCGGATGTGATGAACACACTGCCCTTGCCGAAATTACTGAAGGAATTGAAGAAGAAGCGGAGTTAAACGCAGCAATCCAACTTATCCCGTAGCCGCCGACGTCAGTCGGCGCCATCTTTTTTGTACGCAAAAGGCGAAGGCGAGTTAGCGCGGACTCACGCCCACGGCGACAGTTTTTCAAGAAACGTTCTAAAGCAATCGCCACTTTAGGGCTGAAGGCCCTCAATTTTATAGCTTGGGCTGGAGCGAGCAGCGCGAGCGCAGACCCAGGGACGCTACCGACTGCGTATCGAGGCCTGTAAGGCCGAAACACGTGTGCAGGATTACAAAACAGCCTACATCGCCCGCTGCAAAATTTCCGCGAGTTCCTCATCCGTCAGCACGATCGGATTTGCTTTCATGCTGCTGGCATTTTTCGCGTGCTTTACGATTTCGGGGATGTCTTCGGGTTTGATGCCGTGAGCGCTGAGACGCGGGATTCCGAAATCTGTCACCAATTGACGAAGCCATTCGATGCCGGCGGGCGCCACAGCGTAACCGTCGCCGGTTAACAACCGAGCAATCTGATAGTAGCGGTTTCTCGCCGGGTTCTTGCGGTCCCGCTTGCGGAGTGCGTGGAGATTCACTTCGATCACGTCAGCCAACAAAGCCGCGCAGATCTCACCATGCGGCGCCGAGAACATACCGCCGATCGGGCCGGCAAATCCATGCACCGCGCCAAGCCCGGCGTTGGCCAAAGCCATGCCGCCAAACAGACTCGCAACGGCCATGTCGGCCCGGGCTTCAGGATGGTTGCCGAATTTAAAAGCATTGCGCAGTGAGCGAGCGACCCGACGGATGCCTTCCACACAAATCGCGTCGGTCATGGGATTCGCGCGGAGGCAGACGTAAGGCTCGATCAATTGCGTGAGCGCATCGAGGCCGGTGCTGGCGGTCACATTTTGTGGCAAATCATAAGTGAGCTCGGGATCCACCAGCGCCACACTCGGAATCATGTAAGCACTGCGCAGACTCACTTTCAATTTATGCTCCGGCGAAGCAAGCACGGCGTTGCGCGTGACTTCGGAACCGGTGCCGGCGGTCGTGGGAATCGCGAGAAAACGCGCGGATTGTTTCAGCGCCTGGCCTTTGCCAATGATTTCCAGGTAGTCGAGCACATCGCCATCGTTCCGCATCATCGCCGCAATGGCTTTGCCCGCATCCAGCACGCTGCCGCCGCCGATGCCGATCACCCAATCGCAATTTTCCGCTTTGGCAAGCGCCACGCCGTCGCGAACCGTTTGGATTTTCGGCTCGCCCGAAACAGAAAAAATCGAGCACTCGAGATTGTTCTCACGCAGAAGTTTCAGCAGCGGCTCCGCGCGTTGGACGTTTTTTCCAGTCACCACCAGCGAACGTTTGCCGGCGGATTTAACGGTGGGACCGGCTTCGCGCAATTTGCCCGGGCCGAAAATGATTCGCGTCGCAGTGGCAAATTCGAACTGCATTACCAGCCTTCGTCCCCGGGAAAAACGTTCGCAAATTTCGCGCTGCTGCGCGGCTCGGCCATCATCGGGGCGACGGTGTCGCGCCACGTCGCGTAGTGGCTCGTTTCCTTATGCGCTGCGTTGGCTTGCACGTCCCGGTAAACCTCCACAAACACGAAGCGCGTGGGATCATCGGCTTGTTGCACGACATCGAAGCGGGCCACGCCCGGCTCCTGCACGCTCGCGCGGGAGTTGGCGAGCGTAGCCTGTTTGAACGGTTCAAGGAATTCCGATTTGACGCGGATGTTTACGTGAACGATGAACATGATTAGAGCGTGAGGAATTTCAGGACCTGCACTTCTTTGCGGAACACAAGTTCGATGACGTTGCCTTTGAAACGCACGGACAACGGCGCGCGCTTGTCCACATAATCCCAGATTTGTTTCCCGGTTTTCGGGTCGAGCCGGCGGATGTCCATGGCGGAATCCAACATGCCGGGCAGCGTGGTCAGCGCGTCCGGATCAAGATCCGGCGCCTGGTGGCTGGCGAAACAGAAAATATATTTGCCGTCCACGTGCGAAACGAACCCTCCCGGCTGCACGGTCCAGAAAACTTTTCCCGTCTTGCAATCGACGCGCAGCACGGACGCGGTGATTTTCTTATTAATGTCGATTTGCCGCGCGAACCGGAGCGTGTCGAGATCAGCAGTGGTCGAGTTCACGTACACCGAACCGAGATCATCGAAAAACAAACCCACGATGCCGATGGTCGGCACGCGCCAGCGGACATCCCCCTTTGCAAGATCATACGCGGTGAGCGCGGCTTCATCGTAGACATACAACGTATCGCCATTTTCGACACAGGGACCGAGGCCGACGGAGGTTTGGCCGGGATCGTTGTCGTCGAGGCCGCTGCCGTGCCCGAGGTTGTAAGGCAGGTTGGCCTCCCATAGTTTTTTGTTGTTCTTGTCGAGCACGACGAGCGTCTGGAGCCCGGCCACAACCGTGACGGTTTTTTGCTCGATGATGGAAGGTGCGCCGATGACCTCACCCGTCCAATCTGGAACGTCCTTCACGTCGGGGCGATGCACGGTTACCTGGTAGCGGCTGACATCCTCGGTGACGGCATCGCCACCGCGATCGCGTTGCATGTCGTTGAGGATTTCGTTGGCGATGGCGGTGGTGTTCGTGACGGAGGGATTATTTTCCAGCGCGGAACGCGTGGGCTTGGCTTTCATGACGGTGCGTGCCCTGCCCTTTTGTTCCAGGACCTTCGCATCCCATTCCACATAACCGTATTGATTGTTCACAAAGCCGCGATGTCCGGACCAGCCCATGCCGCGGCCCGCGCGACCGCCGCCAGCCCCCGCTCCATCCGCACCCGGTATCGGGTCTCGTCCTTCATCTTCGTTAATCTCCTTGAGAATGTCGTTTTGATGCTTCGTGTTGGAGAGCGTCGCGGGCAATGCAATCTTGGCCGCGTAAGGAAGTTTCTGCGCGTCCGCGGCGACTTTGCCGGGGTCCATCGTTTTGTCGGTGTCCACTCCCGGCTTGGTGGGAAGGCCGGTCGTGTCGTCGCCTTTCTGGCCGGGTTTGCCCGGCGCATGGGAGGGTTTGGTCTCCGCGAGGACGGCGGACGATTGCCGCTCGCCGATTTCTTCCGTGTGCGCTTCGCCGGAAGCGAGGCTGATGTGCGTGACAACATGCTGGCCGAACGCATTTTCATCGACGAACTGCAATTCACCTCCGCTGATGGCCGCCTCGGCGCGATCGCCGGGCAGTTGAATCTGCTTGCCGGCTTTGCCGGTGTCCCAATCGAATTGGGTCAGCAGGCCATTCTGGGCGACCCAGATGTTTTGGTCCTGCACGAATAATTGCAGCGAGGCCTCCAATTCCCGTTGCACGGCCGTTTCCATTTCGTCACGCATCGGCACGTGCGGACGCTCCGTGGAATCAGCGCCGTGCCGGATCGCGTTGTCGAGCGCCGCTTTGTATACACTCAACTGGCGATCGACTTCGGCTTCAATCTGTTGCTGACTGATGATTTCGTTGGTCCACACGGCGGTCTTGGAGCCGAGCGGATAACGCGCCAGCAATCCGCCGTGCAGGAAGACGATTTGTTTGCCGACGACGCGCGAATTTCCGGCATAAGATCGTTCCGGGAATTGAACGGAAAAGATGGCGTGCGGGTACGTGCCAAACCACGCCCACCAAACCCAGAAACCCAGGAGCAAAACCAGCGCCGCCGCGATCGCGAGGCCGAGGCGGCCGGTCTTGCGCCAGCGTCGCGCTTCGATCACGGATTTCTGGCCGGCAAAAACGGGCACGTTGATGCCGTTGGCTTCGGCTTTGGCGCGGCACAACGGCGAGCAGACGTAACCAAACAATTCCATGCATTTCGGACACAACGGTTTTCGGCACACGTAACAATGCGCCACCACCACTTCGCCCTTGTGTCTGGGACACGGCGCGCCATCCTCCGAATCGCCGCTGCCGGGAGGTTCGGTTTCGACCGCCGTGCCATGGATGGCGGTGCTCGCCGTTTTGTGAAGCGACAACCGGGCCGGGACGGCCGGCGCTGGAGGCGCCGCCGCCGGAGCGGGAGCATTCGCGGGCGCCAAAATCGCGCGTTTCGGAGCGGCGCTCAGGCCCAGTTCCTCGCGCACGAGTTCATTGATGGGCCCGGACAAATCGGCATTGCAATTGGGACAAACGAACCGGATCGGGTCGCGCGCCATCTCCGGTGTGACCTCAATGGAATATTTGGCTCCGCATTGGCACTGCACTTTCATAGGACCTCAAGGTTTGGGATTTAATAATACCACAGGAGGCTGCACGATTATAGGAAATAGAGCGTCGCCGGTCGAGGATGTCACGCTGCCATCGCCCATTAAAAAATTGCCGCCGCCTTTGCCGTGATTATTGCCCGGCGGCTTGCCGTTCTCGGAGAAAACCCTCGCGCCCACGCCTTTCGAAGCGGTGTTTACCTGAGCATCGGACATCAACACCCGGTCGGTGTCACTGCCGCGGCGGCCCATGTAATACGCGTAACTGATTTTCCAATCGCCGAAGCTGACGCCGGTGGGCAGGGACGATTCCCCCACCGACGGGCAAATAAACGGCGCCGTGTCCGAAGTGTAATGCGGCACCAGCAGCGCCAGCGCTTCTTCGGAGGTGACCGCGTTCGTGACGAAGGGATATTTGTCGTTGTTATCGCGCGAGTAAATCTGCAAGGCGAGATAAACCTTCTCGAGATTCACGCGGCACGCGCTGAGTTCGCGGTCGCGTTTGGAGGGGCCATGGTTCCAATACAGCGTCGTAAGAATAAGCATGACGGCGAGCACGACGAGCAATTCGATCAACGAAAACCCCGCCGTGGCGCATGACCGGCATTGAACCTGGCGCGGCTCCTTCATACCTCTCTTATACTCCTTACCGCAGACCGGCGGCAATGGCGAATGAGCGTGAGATTTCTTTATGCTGGGGTCCGGCGGAATTAGCGCGTAACGATGCCGTTGTTTCTGGGGGAGCGCAGCCGCATCGGTGATCCGTAGAAACCATTCTTTGGTCGCGAAGCGACGGAGGAAATTAGCCAGCCACGCAGTGGCTGGAAATCCGGGCGTTGCGTCACGTCCTGAACGGACGGAGGAAAATATGTGTTTTTCCGATGTCCCTTCAGGACATGGCTTCCAAACCGCCCTACCAGCCACTTTGTGGCTGGCTAATATCCCGGGGTCGCTTCGCGACCAGAAAAGATTTCTACAAAAAACCGCCTCGGCTGCTGTTCGGCGCGCCTCGCGCCGAACACTGGCGGCGGGGCATCTCCAAACGGTGAGTCAATTTCGAGCGCTCGTGTGAGCCGCGAGGCGCGGCTCACTGCGCCCGGGGCGGGCGCGCTCCTGACTGCGTTCCGAAAATATTCGCCACGAATTGCGGCCGCCGCGATGCCCGAATCAAAAATGGAAAATCAAGTTCGTTCGGGGAGGTCTGCCACTCCGGATTCTGGCGCCATGCCCAAATGCCTCCGTCCGCGCTGAGGGCCACGAGATCGAGCTGATCCGAAGCGATCGCTCTCCAATCCGATTGCGTGCCCACGCGGGTTAACCCAGGATGATCCGCCATTTCATCCGGCGGAACATTCCATCTCCATAATGAGCCGTCCGCTTTCAGAAGGACCGCTGCTCCCGTTTCGAAAGCTTCGAGCCCGACCCAGTTGGTTTCAGAATTCAACGGAACATCGCGTTTGATGAAAATGTCCCCGGATCCGCCCGGAACCCCGGCCACCAACCTGAATCTACCGTCATCCCGGATGCCCACCAGGCAGCGGTTGAAAAAAACCGCTGCCTGGCGCCCCTGCAAAGTGTGGTCCTGAGAGGGATATTCCACCACCGCCAATCCCAGCCAATCGTGCCCATCCAGAAAGGTTGAGCGCGTCCAGTGGTCAATCGACAGGATCGAATCGTCGCCTGAAGGGGCATAGGAGACATTCGACCAAACACTCCCGTCCTTTTTCCGCAGATAAATATATTGCGAAGAAACCTTTCGAATTTCCGCCCAATCCGAAGCGGAGCCCAGTTGCTTCAATGGCAACTTCGCCAATCCCGGCCAATGCAAGAACGGTCCGTTGGTGGTCCAGGTCCAGAGAGTGCCATCCTTTTTTAGAAGCAAGGCAAAGCTTCTGTCCGCAACCACGCTCTTCCAATCACTGGCCTCGCCGTATCGCTCAAAAGCCATCGCCGCAGTCACGAAGGATGCTTCTTCTTGTCCAAGTCTGGGAGTGCGTTGAGTGTAAATGCGGTTGAATTCGACGGGCAGCCGTTTCTTCGAGATCCATAAAGTCCCGTCTTTCCGGATCCCCACCGTATCAAATTGACAATCCGCCACGCTCACCCAGTTCGTCCCGTCGAGAAAACGGCTGCCGCCTGATAATTCGATGAGCTTCCAATTGCTCGTGAGCATCTGGACGAAACTGGAGACCGAATAACCGTAATTTCCCTGCCAAATCTGCCCGTCAGGCAGCGTGACTTCGAGTGAGCTCAGTTGGCGATTGAGCTCCGGGCGTGCAGCGGCGTCCAGGCGGGCCGGGCCGTGTTTTTGTTCCAGCGGCAGCACCCGTTCCCAGGCGCGATGATACATTCCGCTCGCACTGGCAATCGAAACCACGAACGCCGCCAGCAGCCAGCCCAGATTTCGCTTCCACAAAGCCAGGCCTCGTTGGAGGTTCCGATAATTCGCATAGGCGAGACCTAAACCGACGCAGACAAAAACCGGGAGGCCGATCAAATCACCAATGAATCCCCGCCAGAGCGGGTAGCCAATCGTCGTTTCGGGAAAAATGCTGATCCCCAGCACAAACCCCACCACTATGATCCCCAAAATACTCGGCCCGAGCGCCTGCAGCGTGTTGCGGCACACGGATGAAAAATAAAACGCGACCAACCCGCTGAGCACAACGACGGGACTCAATACAAGCCAATACCAAATAATGCTCGTGTCGGAAGTCGGCAGAAAGCCGTTGGTCAGATCATGCGCGTTGCCGAGTATCCGCGTGCCGTCCAGCCTCTCCAACACCGTCGGCATCACCGCTCCGAAAATAACGGAGAGAAACACCACCACCCCGAGTTTCGTGAGAAATTGGAAGCGACGGGTTGCCGGAGTGCACAGTTGCCCCTCCAGTGTTCCCAGCTTCCGTTCTTCCGCAATTGCCGCGCACCCAATCAACACGGGGGTCAGTAGCCACAACACCCAGAAAATATGAACCACCGCCTGCACGACGTCGTGCCCTCTCAACCAGCCGAAATTCCGCGCCGCAATCGCAGCCAGGTGGAGCACGGCCAGGAAGCCGGCGATGACAAACTGCGATTGCTGGAGTTGAATCTCCCGGTTTATCACCGCCATTCGCGGCCGATACTTTCTTGCGGAAGCCCCCTCTTCGCGCACCCTCGGTTTCGCGCGCCACTTCGGAATCGCTATTACTCCGCCGGACCATTGCACGTCTTGCGCGCGCAGGAATAGCCACTGGGCAAAAAAGAATCCGCATACGCTATAAAGAAATAAAAGAATCGCCACCACCGCATTCGCGCGGTGCGGCTCCCAATCTCCCAGCAACGAGAACGTCCCCACACAAAGCGCAACCGGAACCAGGATCGTGGCCCAGAATGCGACGCCCACCTGTCGAAACAGCAGGACGGTCCACAATCCTCCCGAAAAAACCGCGAGTAAAAAGAGCAGCGATGAAATGGCCGCGCCCTGGTTGTCGTCCGTGGGAAAGAAATTTCTGCCCGCTATTTTGCCCATCACCATCAGACTGAAAAACCAGATGGCCCAAATCGCGAGCGCGGCCCCTGCCAGCAGGGAGGTCTTGGTCCACCACAACCGGCCTCGGGAAACCGATTGGGTGAGCAATTGGGAAAACGTTTTGGCGCTGATCTCCCCGCCGAACGAATCCAACGCCAGCATCACCACCATGGCCGGGCAAATGACAAACGGGATGGCAATTCTCAGCATCGTCAAAAAATCCGGAGCTCTATTTGTGATGGGCAACGTCCAGGCAGAGAGCGCCGCGATCGCGCCAAGTAAAAAACTTGGCCGCAGGAGCCGTACTTCTTTTCGCACCAGGGCATTCATTGCGATTTTTTTAATGCGTTGGAGGCGACGAAAATTTCCTCCAGCGACAACGATTCGCAGCGCAAATCCTCCGGGTGCTGCGCCTGCAATTCCTTGAGGATATTTTCGCTGTTGCCATTGGCGAGAATCTCGGCGTTGCGGCCATTTAGCCGGACCTGCAACGCCCCCGCGGGCGCGAGCGTGGCCGGCGGCGCGGCGAAGCGAACAGAAATTTTCTTAAAACGATTGCGCGCGTCGTCCGCGTTCATCGTGAGCAAATTGCGCCCTTGCTCAATCACCGTGAACTCATCGATCAAGCCCTCGAATTCCGAAATCAAATGCGTCGAAACAAACACCGTGCGGTTCTCCGGATCGCTCGATTGATACGCGCCGATGACCGTCTCGATGAATTCCCGGCGCACGATCGGATCGAGGCCGGAAGTCGGTTCATCCAGCACGAGCAATTCCGGTTCGGGGCAGACGGCCGTGATGAGCGCGAGCTGGGTTTTTTGGCCCTTGGACATCGACGCGGCTTTTTGGTTGAGATCCAGCCCGAAGCGTTTGAGCAAATCGTTTTCAATGTCGCGATTCCAATGCGCGCGGAAGGAGGCGAAATATTCCAGCGTGTCGCGCACCGTCATCCACGGATAAAACGCCACGGCATCGGGCACGTAGGCGAGGCGCGATTTCACCGCCACCTCATCGCGCTGCGGATCGAGGCCGAGGACGCGCACGGAACCGGATTGCGGGCGGAGCAGGTTCAGCAGGCATTTGATGGTGGTGGTTTTGCCGGCGCCGTTGCGCCCGAAAAAACCGTAGCAACACCCGGCGCGCACGGTGAGGCTGAGGCCGTGAACGGCCTCCAGCCTTCCGTAGCGCCGGGTGAGTTCCCTGATTTCGATTGCCGGTTGGCTCTCTTTCATCATTGTGTCCTCCTGGGCGTCCTGGATGATTGTTCTTCGTTGGCAAGGCGCTCGAAATGATCGAGCCGTTCGTTGACCGTTTCGATAAAGTCGCTGCGGCGGATCTGCAGGTGATGCGCCATGACCACCGCTTCATCGATTTCCTTTTCCAATAATTTGTCGCGCACAACCTTGGTGAACGGCGAGTTGTTCGCTTTGAGAAAACAGCCCTTCCCCGGCAGCGTCTCGATCACGCCCTGGCTTTCCAGCTCGGCGTAGGCTTTGGCGATGGTATTGCGATTGACGCGCAATTCCTCGGCGAGCGGCCGGATGCCCGGCAGCGGTTCGCCCGCGCGCAACACCCCCGACGCTGCGGCGTAACGCACCTGGTCCACCAACTGGAGGTAAACCGGTTTGCCCGCCTTGAAATCAATTTGAAATAACATAACCGCCTACTGTCATATGTATGTATGACAGTAGGACGGCAAGTTGTCAACGGAATTTTTGACATTATTAGAGCGTTTCCATTTTATATGTAGCGCAGACATTCTTGTCTGCGGGTTCGGGCGACTTTCCAGTCGCCAGTTCGAACACGGGACTGGAAAGTCCCGTGAACCCGCCGGCTGGAAAGCCTGCGCTACATAATAGGTGGAACTGCTCTAAGCCCTGAAAGGGCGCCAGATGACAGCCCGGGGTAAGGCTGCGCAGCAGCCGCAGCCCCGGGTAAAGATCCAAACACAGCGCTGTTTTTTCGTCATTCGCCCCCGGTAGAGGCGAATGACGAAAAAACAAACGAACGCGAGGGAGTAATTTTTGAACCTCCTCACGTCGGCTCCTACAGGAATAAAAAAGCCGCGTTCATTTCGAACGCGGCCTTTGCAAAATTAAATAGATCGCTCCGACTTACGGCTGCGGTTCCCGGATCTTCAGCGTGAAATCCTGCGACACCGCATTTTCCGCGCTGCGTTTGCCGAAACCATTCACGTCGAAATCGACACGATAGCGGTATTTCACGCTGTCCACTCCCGGAGGCACCGGCACGTAGCCTTCCCAGCGGTTGGTCATCATGGCCGTGGGATGCATTTCAAACGGCTGATTGTTGACGATCACCGTCGGGCGGACCGTATCCCAGCGAATACTCTGTTGCTGCGAGGCAAAGGCCACTTCGACCGGGTAAAGATTGTTTTGATTGCGCGACTGCACGTGAGGCGTGAGATTCGTGATTTGCGTCGCACAGCCGGCGAGCAGGGTGACCAGCAAAAACGGTAATGTTTTCTTCAACATGGCCGCCAGCGTCGCAAAAACTACGGAGAGAGGCAAGTGGCAACTGGCGCAAAAATTCCGCCCTTTCCGCATCGTCTTCCAGGTCGACAAACTCCCCAACGCGGGATTGAATCGCCCGGCCAGCGAATCTCCGAAACCGCGACCAAGTTCCCCTCCCATGAACCGGCAAGTCAGGGGAATGATTGGTAGTGGTACATTTTCAGCCGATGAATAAAGGGGATTGAAAAAGGAGTGGTTCAGGAAAGGAAGGTTTTTCAAAAACCCGTGCTATAAGCTGGGGGATGAAGAACAACATTGAAACATCTACCCCCAGACATTCAGGGCTAATTACACCGTTAACCGACAAACAGCTTTTATCGCTGTCCCACGTCAACATGGAGGAGCCGAATGGGCGTGTGACATTCGGTATGCTTGATGAGAACCGCAAAAATATCCGTGTGTCCGTTGAGGTTGACGTTGATGTTTTGGCGCATGGCTTCAACCTGTGCCTCAAGAATGGCGATTCTGTTCAAAGCTAATTCCAAGCCGCTCTGCATCTGTTGTGGTGTAATCATACGATTACGGTAACAATTTAACGATTTCTTCCAAGCTCCAAACATGGTCGGAAACCTTCGCTTCCATGGCCGGGGTGCAGCGCAATGTCTGGTGAATTCGAGCGAAATTGTAATGCATGAAATGAAGCGCAATCGCCGCCTCCTCAATTTGTTCATGCCTAAACTATGCTTGAGCGGTCAAGTATAGTCAACAATAATCCTTGCGCTTGATGCGCCAAGGGTGATTTGAGCCTTATTGGGCGGGGGCGGGCGGTTGCTCAGCCGGAGCAGCTTTCGGTTTTGGCGGCTCTGGGAAAACAACAGCGGGAATTAGAATTTGGGAGTATGGCCCAAAAGCGGTAGACGCACGCACTATTTCACGTGCTGTTCCATATATCATGCTGCTTCCGTTTACGTAAACCAGCCTCTCGATTGCCTCGTCTGTTCCAGTAAATCTACTTTGTAAAACCCCCACAATTTCGATGACTATAGAATATGGCAAATTCGACTCCACACTCGGCTGGAGCTTGATATTTAGCTTAATTTGAAATTGCTTCGCATCCTCGGCTATTCTGGACATTTCAGCAGAAAGGCAGAGATCATTCTCTTTTGGGGCTAAGCCTTTTTTTATATCAAACGATGGATTGGCAATGATATTTAGCTGCGTGACAAAATATCTTTTTAGCTGAAGATTTGCTAGTTTCCCCGGATGACTTTCAATAATCATTTTCCTAAATTTATCTTAAAGAGGTAGCCCACTGCATTTCAATAGGGTTGCCGTTAAAAGCCGCGTCCCAACTTTCGTCGGAAACGCAGCTTTTGACGGCAACCGTCAGGGCCACTTCGACCCTGGCCGTCGCCGGTAATATTTTGTATGAAACGGGCTTTTGCTCATGCGCTTCATATGCTTGTACTTTTTTGTACCAATCACTCCCGTCTTCGTAGAGTGTCTGCAAATATGTTAATGGCAGAAACCCATCACGAATTCCGCAGAGAACTATATTCACCAAACGCGATAGTCTGGCCCGTCCGCTTTCCCATCGCGTATAACTCTTTTCCCCTGCTTGAATTAATTCTGACATTTGGCGTTGGGTATATTGAATCCGAATTCTCAACGCCTTAATTTCTTCTGGGGTCATTAGCCCCATATAGCGAGACTGTGTTTGCTCGATCAAATCCAACGCCTCATTCGTCAGCATCCATTCTCCATCCGCTGTTTTTTTTGCTGGAACTTTGATCGGAACGATTTCACGAATACCGTCTCCGTTGAGATTTGGTATTTGAACTCCGAAATCAATCCATTCGGTAGTATTGTTTAATTTCTCATTCATAACTGGTCCCTTTCGGCTTCATGGGCGGAATAAATAATTATTACCCGCCCATCCGTCGTCAGGCATATTTTCCCATACATACGTTCATTTTTAGCTGTAAAAAAGAAGGCATATGTCTCCCCTTCATCTATTGGCATTTTTATACGTTTTCCAACAACTCCTGGCACCAACGCTTTAAGCATGGCATCGTAAGCCTCCCCGCGCTTGCCATATATATGCCAGCGCTCGAAGGCTTTCCCGGTCCACTCGATTTCTTCAGAGCTTCCACGCTTCAATTTCTCCGCAACGCTGTAAAGCCATTGATGAGGGATTGCGCAGGTTTTCCATTTGAGAAACATGTAAATACGATGTCGGCCACAACAACATGTCTCAAAGGTATCAATTGATACCAATAAGTCAAATGATATGTTTCCCTCATGGCAATATTATCGGCCTCCCAACAAAAACTTTAGCCTTTTTTCTTCGACCAACGAGATTGGGCCGCTTTTTGTGCGATTTCTGCCCTTTTCTGAGCGGAAAGAGATGCCGCTCTGGCCTTTCCACCTTTCAATCCCCCTAAACGCCCTAATGAGACCGCAGCGGGATTCTTCGCTGGTGGCTCGGACGTAATTTTCTGAACTATGGAGAACGCGGTTTGGTTTAAATCTTTGCTTGAGCGTTTAGGCATGGCGCAACCTTGCGCGAGCCCTGGGAAGATTCAAGAGAAAAGTAACAACGCAGGATTCAAAATGTACCACTACCGAATGATTGTCAGGGGAATAAATTCATTCCTCAGACGAAAATGCCCCTGAGCGCGGCGAATCAGTCCATTCCCATTGATTTTATCACATTGAAGCGACCTGAAGGTCGCGCCTCAAAATTAGATTCCACCCATAACGCCGGTCATTTGACACGCATGCTATAACCACACCTGAAGGAGGGTAAAAAAGGGCAAATGAAGACAGGCAGGATTAACTGGGAACGGCGGTTCGAGGCATTCAGCCCTTGGGTTGCCCCAATTTTCGAGGGCTGCCCAGGCAAAGCGAGCATCTCCCCCGCCCGGGCTCAAAGCAATCACACCGGTCACCCTCCAAAAAATCACACAAATCAAAGTGAATCACAGTAAATCACACCAAATCAAAGTAAATCAAACCAAAGGGGTGAGCCTCCCCCGATTCTGTGGACAGTGCGATCAAGCCGTTAGAAAGTGAACGATGAGTAAACAACACGGAAATCGATACAGCCAATATCGTTCCTCCTCGTCGTCGTCCTCGCTATCGTGCCCCCGGGAACCAGGGAAATTCGAGGATGAGGACGACGACGAGAACGACCAGGGGGCAATCCTTCACCCACTTCTAATCACGCCCGCTGCGTCATTCCGCGCCATTTTGCGTTTGACCCACATGGCAAAAGCCGGGTAGCTTGCGACCCCTTTAATATATGTTTGGAACGATTCGTAAGCATCAAAGCTGGCTCTGGTTTATCATCATCGCCGTCATGATCCTCGGCATGATTGTCTGGACGAATAACAGCGGCAGCAACCGGCGCGCGACCGGCAATTTCGGCTCGATCAATAACAAGCCCATCACCCCCACCGAAATGCAGCAGGCGGAAAACGACGTGTCGCTGATGTACCTGGTGCAAACGCATCCGCACCGGTGGCCGGACAGCGCCGGCCCGCAATTCGACATGGCGCGCCAGTCGTATCAGCGGTTGTATCTCCAACGCCGGCTGGATGAATATAATATCCACGCCGATCCCGCGGCCGCCGCGCGCCTCGGCAATCTCATCCTCGCCAATTGGGACGAGGGCCAGTCGATCTCCATGGACAATTTCTTGCAAGACATAAGCGCCAAGGGATTGAAGGCGGAGGATTTTGAGCATTTCCTGGAAGGCGACATTGCCGTTCAACAATTGGAAACCGTCGTCGGGCTCAGCGGCAAAGTGGTGACGCCGGAAGAAATTCAAGGCCTTTACGTGGAGGAATACCAGGAGCTGGCGGCGGACGCGGTGTTCTTCTCCGCCTCCAATTCGCTCGCAAAAATCCCGGCTCCCACGCCGGCAACATTGGGTCAATTCTATACGAACCAACAGGCCACGTATCGCCAGCCGGACCAGATGCAGCTCAGCTACGTGTTTTATAACGTGACCAATTTCATGCCGCAGGCCGAACAACAGCTCGGCACCAACCTGAACCACGAAGTGGACGACGCCATGTTGCGCGTGGGCACGAACATCTCCCGCCTGGGCAAGACGGAGCAGGAAGCGCGCGCCAAGGTTCGTGAGATTCTCATCCAACAGGTGGCGGAAACCAATGCCGCCGCCCTGGCCAATTCGCTCATGACGTCCATGAAGGATGCTATCGATCAGAAAAGCAACGTCCTGGGGAGCCTCGCCGCCGCAGCCAAAAGCACGGGCGTTGAAGTCAAGGTGACCAAGCCGTTTGACAAGGAATACGGCCCCAGCGAAATCAACCTGGGCGCCAACTATCCGGTCGCGTCGTTTTTTGAGCTGGGCCCGGATCAACCGATGCTGCCACCCCTCCGGGGCATGGACGGCGCATATGTGATTGCCTTCAACAAACTCATTCCGAGCCACATTCCCGAGCTCAGCGAAATCAAGAGCCGCGTGGAGGACGATTACCGATATTCGCAGGCCTTGCGCATCGCGCAGGTGAACGGCCAATCCTTCGCGCAAACCGCCACGAATGAAATGGCGCACGGAAAAACCTTCGCGCAAACGTGCGAAGCGACACGGGAGACTCCGGTCCAGTTGGCGCCCTTCTCGCGCGCCTCAACGCGGTTGCCGGAAGTGGAGGATCACGCCGACGTGAACGAGTTCAAGCAGGTCGTTTTTGGATTGCCGGTCGGCAGTGTGAGCCGTTTTGTCGAAACTCCGGAAGGCGGCTTTGTCGTCCATGTGAAACAGCAGTTGCCGTTGGATGATACGAAGATGAAGACGCAAATGGCTGAATTCAGCAACCTGGTGCGTGAACGCCGGCAGAACGAAGCGTTTAACATCTGGTTCAGCCAGGGCTGGTTCCAGGAACTCAACCACGGCCTGCGCGACATCCAATCTTTGCACAAGCCGCAGCAATAACCACTTTCAACGGCGGTCTGTGACCGCCGGACGAATTCAAAAACGCCGGCAATTCGCCGGCGTTTTTGCTTTTTAGCGGCGTGATTTTTGGAGGCATTCAGAGGGGTTTCCCCCATTTGACCCGCGGTCAAAAACAACCGTTCTTATGGTTAGGACGCTGGTTCGTTTACCCATGAGTCTTTTGCCCGTACATCCGGCGCTGGTGCATTTACCGATTGCGTTCGTGTTGCTTTCGGTGGGCGCTGACTTGGCCGCGCGACTGGCAAAATCAGAACCGCGCCGCGCCGCATTCCGGGCGGTGGGATTTTGGACGTTGATTGCGGCATTGGTCGGCGGCGCATTGACCATCGCCGCGGGTTACGTGGATATAAACCGCGTCGCGCTCAATCCGGAGACTCACGATCTGGTGGAACTGCACGAAACCATTGGATGGATTCTCGGCGTGACCCTGGTCATTCTCTCCGCCTGGCGCTGGCTGATCTGGCATCGCGGGCAGATGACCATCAACACCGCCTATCTCGTGGCTGCCTTCCTGGTGCTCGGCATCACGCTGTTCCAAGGCTGGTATGGTGGAGAAATGGTTTACGCCTATGGGGCCGGAGTAGCCCCCGCCGGACAAGGAACGGAAACCGTGCAGGCAGCGAAAGAGCCGCTGATCGTCGTCCACAATTTCCTGGCGCCCGGCACTGCGGTGGGTGGAGCGGAAAGCCCCGGCGGCACGAATGCCTCGCCGAACGTGAGCGGGCATTAACCAGCTATTTGGCGCCCGCCCCCAACAAAGCTTTCATGCTCTTGAGCACGTCGCCATTCTTTTCGGCCACATCATTTTTCTCGGCGATATCGCTTTTAAGATTGTAGAGAGCCGGAGCGCCGGCGCTCAATTGCACAATTTTCCAATCACCTTTGCGCGCAGCTTTCTGAATTTCGCCGTCGGTTGATTCCCAGTAAAAACTCTCGTGCGCCTTGGGTTTTTGTTTCCCGGTCAACACCGGCAGCAGAGAGAGGCCGTCGGTTTTCTCGGGCGGTTTCATGAACGCGATGTCCATCAACGTCGGCAAAATATCCCACGCGGCGCAGGTGAAATCGCTCACCTGCCCCGGCTTGATGCCTGCGGGCCAGCGGATGATCAACGGAACGCGAAGGCCGCCTTCGTAAACGCTCCCGGCCTCTCCGCGCAACGGTCCGGAACTGCCGAAAAATTTCGGGTCCATGGCGCCTTCCTGTTGCGCGCCGCTGATGCTCGTGAAAATCACCATCGTATTCGTCTCCATTTTCCAGTGGCCCAATGCCTCCATGAGCAGGCCCACATTTTTGTCCATGTGCGCGATCATGGCGGCACGATCCTTCGCCGGCTGCGGCCAGGATTCGCCATTGTAAGGAGATGATTTGGGGGGCGTGGTGTCATGCGGGACCGGGTAGGCAACGCACAGAAAGATCGAATTATAGTGATTGAGTTTATCCGGCGCGTGAATCTGAAGAAAATTGGCGGCCATTTGGCCCAGCCGATCCGGCAGGTAACTGCCCTTCGCATTCCCCAGGTTGTCGGCAATGGTGACCAGGCAATTCGAGCCGGTGGTCGTTTCCTGGCGGTAGAGGTTTTCGCTGAAATAATCGCGCGCGTGGGATTCACCCAGAAAACCGGCGAATTCCTCGAAGCCCTTGGTGTTCGGTTCCACGGACGGCGTGTCGCCCAGGTTCCAAACGCCCATCAAACCGGTGCGGTATCCGGATTCCTTAAGCAGCGTCGCGACGGTGAGCGAGTCGACCGGGAGCGGATGGCTGAAAGTGGCGTCCAGGTGGCGCGGTTCGAGCCCGGTGAACAGCGAGGCGCGAGAGAGTTCATCCCGGGGACTGGCGGCGTAGTAACTGGTGAATCGAATGCCTTCGCTGGCAAGCCGATCCAGCCAGGGGGTTTTCACCTTGGTCTGGCCATAACAACCGAGGTCGCCATAACCGATGTTGTCGGCAATGACGAGAACAATGCTCGGGCGCCGCGGAGCGGGCGGGCGATTGGTGGCGGTGACGCTGGTTGCGTTCGTCTGCGCCTGCAACGAGAACAGACCAAAAAAACCGGCCAGGAAAGCAGCCCCTTTGCGCAATGAAATTCCATTCGAAGTGTCGTTCATGACGGATAGACAGTCTGAATCAGGGAAAAGTTCGCGTCTATCACAAAGATTCAGGGCATTGATTGTCTGGGGCTGGGTTGAAAATTACTTTGCAATTTAACTTCCTCGGGGCAACCTGTGTTTATGTCGCCTGACGAAGCAGACAAGAGCGCATCCCAACAACCTGATGCGGCCGCACCGCGCGGCCGGCGTCGATCCCGGCGCGGCGGCCGACGCCATTCCCGCCGCCGCACTGATCGTGGTCCCCTGCCCCCGTCCGGCGATTCTCCCGCGCCCGCGGAGACCGAACACGCGGATGCACCCACGGATACCTCCGCGGAATCGATGCCGCACCCGCACGGGGAGCAAGAGGAACATGGGGAACATGCTGAACACGGCGAGCGGGTTGAGCCGACCGAGCATGAGGAACAGGCGGAACGACCCGAGCGGACCGAACGCCCCGAAAGGCCCGAACGCCGCGAACGCGTTGAGCATTCTGAGCGACGCCATCATCCGGAGCCCTCCCAGCAATACAAGAAGCCGGCAATTTCCGAGGCGATTGATCAAGTCAATCGCGTCATTGAGGAACTGAAACATTCGCTCGAGGAGATGGAAGAAGTCCTGGAAACGCTGGAACTCGCCGAGCGCCAGAAGATCGACGACGAGCGCGAGATTCAGAATCTGCAGCGCGCGCTGCGCCAGCTTCATCGGCCCCGCGAACACGATCACCGGCATTAGACCGAGCCAGTCTGCGTGTGAGCCAACCGCTCGTTGATTCCGCCAAACGCCTGCGCAACGCCGTCGGCAAACTGCGTTTTGCGCCGCCGGTTTCGCACGTTTACAACCCGCTGGATTACGCCTGGGCGGCGCACGAGCTTTATCTGCGGCGGTTCGGCAATCCCTCCAAGCGCGTGATTTTTCTCGGCATGAACCCGGGCCCGTTCGGCATGGCGCAGACAGGCGTGCCCTTCGGGGAAATTGCCGCGGTGCGCGATTGGCTGGGGATCGTGGCAAAAGTGGGCAAGCCCGATTTGGAACATCCCAAGCGGCCGGTGCTCGGGTTTGATTGTCAGCGCAGCGAAGTCAGCGGCGAACGGCTGTGGGGGTTGTTCGCGAAAACGTACAAAGCCGCGCCGGATTTTTTCAAGGAACACCTGGTAATCAATTACTGCCCGCTCGCGTTCATCGAAGCCACGGGGCGCAATCGCACGCCGGACAAGCTGCCGGCGGCGGAGCGTGAGGCGTTGTTCCGCGCGTGTGATGCGCATTTGCGCGACGCGGTGCGCATTTTGAAACCGGAATGGCTGATCGGCGTGGGAGATTTTGCGATGAAACGCGCGCGGGAGATTTTTCCGGAGAGCGCCCTCAAGATTGGGCGCATTCTCCATCCCAGCCCCGCCAGCCCGGCGGCGAATCGCGATTGGCCTGGCGCGGCCACGCGGCAATTGCTCGAACAAGGCGTTTGGAAGTCCTAGCGGTCGCCGATTGATCGATCCCTCGGTTACTGCATCAGGTGGCCATCGTCGCGGATCAATAATGGATGATGCAGCGCCGGGTCCTTGAAAGTGACGCTGTAAAACAACTCGTCGCCCGAGTTCACGCGGCTGATGGAATCCACTTCCGCAGTCGGCGCCTGATGGCGAATCGTCGTAATCACGCTCGGCGGGAGGTCGTCTGTTTTCACGCCGCTGGATGCGCTGCCGGTGGAGGCCGCGATCGTGTCCTCGCTGGCGCCGACCGCCACGGTCATATCCGAATTCAGCACACTGCCGTCCGACGCAAGATATAGCGGCGGATAAACGGCGGCGTTTCGAAAACGAATTTCGTAGGCGCCGCTGGCGCTTTCGCCGGTTTTCGTGACACTTTCAATTTCCGCCATGCCGGCTTCGGCCCGCACGGAGTTTTGCACCGCCGGCGGCAAGGTGGCGAACTGTCCTCCCGGCGAGGTGAGCGGTTGAGTGTACGAGACAATGGGTGGCTCAGCGCAACCGCAGAGCGCGGCGGCGATGGCGACAAACCATAAAGCATGTGTTTTCATTTTTGGGCCCTCATTGGTTCCGGCAGGACTTTTCCATCGTCCCGCAAATACAATTCACGCGTGTCTGAATTCGCGAAGGAAACGTCGTACACGACTCTTTTATCGCGCCGCGATTTGGTGATGCTGACGATTTCGGCGGTGGGCACGTGTTCCTTGAGCGATTGCTTCACGGCGACGGGCAAGTCATCGATGGTGGTGCCGGTGATGGGGCCGCCGGTGAGGACGTTTTGGTCGTTATCGACGGCGGCGCCGGCAAATTGGGGAGTTTCCGAACAACCGGCCAACAGCGCCGCGCCCGCAAAAATTGAGAGGAGAATTTTGAACCTCATAACAAAACAACATTAACGGGAAAAACATACGAGCGCGCCCGCTGTGCTCAAATAGGGTGAGACACCACTCTGAGGCCAAAAATGACAGCCCGGACGGGCCGAAAATCGCAGGAAAAGGGTTGCGCCGGAAACGTTTGTTGATTAGGTTTCGCGGCTCAAACGGCGTGTGGGTTGGTAGCTCAGTTGGTAGAGCAGTGCCCTTTTAAGGCATTGGTCCAGGGTTCGAGTCCCTGCCAACCCACCATTTCAAACCCCAACAAAATCCTAATAAATAAAGGGTTTAATTCACTTCGCCAGCCAAACCTCCAATCGCAAGCAATCCAGTCGAATAGGCACCAATAAGGACTTTTTTGGCAACCGCTGGCAACCGCGGTTTGGCAATTCCGCTCGCGGTGCGGTGCCGCCGAGATCTTCTCACTTCGTCCAAACGTTTGAACGACTTGATTGGCACCGGATCTGGAAACGCGAGCAAGTCGCCAATACAATATCAACCTCCGGTCAATTATTGGCAAACTCGGCCTAGTCAAAACAGGCTTCGATACGATATTTTCGCGAACGAAACGATGAAAAACGGACGTCAAAGTACCGAATCTTACGGATTGACCGCAGGCGCTAATCAGGGCAGAGTCGCATCAAACCAAAGAACCATGCCGATCAGAGCGTTGGATTTTCATCACCAAATCTGTCGGGGGAAATCGTTTTTCCCCATTGACATAAGGCGGTGTACAACTATCTTGCGCCCTCGAAATGGTGCTGGGCCCGTACATACCTCGTGTGTCGAAACTGAACACATGGGGCATTTTTTGTCTCAAAATAGAGCGAAAACCGGGGTATGGGCCGCGGCCAAAACGGCATAGTGTTAGCTGAAGGACAGTGTATGAATGCGACCAATAACCATGAAGTTGTTGCGGAGTTCCCTCCTGCAGCGCAGAAATGGCTAGAGCTTTTCTACGCCGAACAAGGTGTCGCTGGTAAATCCCCACGGGATAAAATCAACGCACTTCGGGCGGGGAACGTAATACTACAGAATTCGGTATTCACCGCTGATGGTGACATCCAAGATGATGATGAAGAATTGCGAGTTCTGGAATTCTACATCTTAACGAAAAGCAAATTCATCAAGTAGTTTTTAGGGTTGGCCAACTCAAGAACATGGAACCACAAAACGGGGACTTCGTGCCCCCTCCAGTCGGAGAAAGGGCGCGAATATTCGCCCGGGACGTATACTACTTGTCAGAATCTTGTTTGATGGCTCATTCTATCAGGGCCGTCCAGGAACTTCTCGAGGGACGAGGCAAAGGCCGCCATTGGATAACGGTTACCTTCGCTCCTATTTTTACATACCTCAGACGGCGTGCTATCGCGCGTATTTCCCCGGAGGAAACAGAAATCATAGTGGCGTCGGAAATTGATTTAGAAGCACAGCGCTTGGCAATTGCCCATGAACTAGCACATCTGATTTTCGTAAAGCTTGGGGGTTCTATGTCTTTTGTAACGAAAGAGGCCGCTGAAAAACAGGTCACGGCCAGGGCGCTTATCGAAGGAGCATGCGCCATATTTGAGAAGGATTTGTGCAAGCGGCATCACAATTTTTATATCACCGACGGAAAACGAGAACGGTTGCTGTTTAAAACGCTAAAAGATTATCCATCACCTGGCGATTAAACATTCGGGGAAAGAGTGTTCAGCCTTAATCACCGGAACTCCCGAACGCGAAAAATTATCGTGTCTCACTGGAGATGTTGAATATCCCCCGGTCAGTGCGGACGCCTGAAATTCCTCCGCGTAACTGTCAGGTCCCCACAGTAATCCTCAATCATTGAGGATTACTGGATGAGCCGGCGCAGTTCAGTTCAAGCGTTTGAACTGTCCCCGTCCAGACGTCTGGACGAAGGCCCGGACATCCCGAACGTGTCCGGCGGTCACGGCCCCAGTTGCCAGGGGCAGTCACGGCAAATCGCGGACGGAAAATTTAACATTAAATGTTTGGTTGACCCCCCACAACCGATTGCCGGGTACACCCTCCGTAACCGTGTAGTGCCGTTCATTTTTTGAACGGCACATTTCAGGCCTCTTTCGGTCGTGGACAACAACGGCACTTCCCGCTTGCGATTGGATATACAAGCGCGTAACTAACTCACAATGGAAATCAAACGCAGATTCCCTCGGACATTTTTTCAACCCGCAACAATTCGGGCTGCATCTCATAGATTTGAGGAACTGCTCCGGTCGAACCCTATCCTTGTGCACGCGAAGGCCACTCGGGAAACAATTGTAATGAGAACGCACGGCATGTCTGTGGAAAGAGGCCGAGAAACAATCCGTTACGATTCAGAGGAAGAATTTTTTTCCGATTACCGAAACGTCCCAGAAAGTGCATCTTATTTCTGTGAGGCTGAATACTGCCGGCTTAATATACACTTTCATAACGGCGGAACAGATGTGTCCGTAAATTGTGCCTCGCGTCCAACCATTGATTCGGTGCTGAACCTGTTTGAAGAAGCGGTGCCGAAAAGTGAGCTGATACAACCCGAAAGCAATACCGCCGCGGAGGTCGTTCGCCCTAAAATATTCATTGGGCATGGCCATTCTGGCCAATGGAGAGAATTAAAGGATCACCTCACGGATAAACACGGTTACGAAGTCATCGCTTATGAGGTCGGCGCCCGGGCTGGACATTCGATCCGCGATATATTGGAAGATATGCTGACGCGCAGCTCGGTTGCGTTTCTTGTTTTGACCGGAGAGGACAAAGACGCCAATGGCCTGATGCACCCGCGAGAAAATGTGATTCATGAGTGCGGCCTGTTCCAGGGCAAACTCGGTTTTGCACGGGCTATTGTATTGCTGGAAAAAGGAACAGTCGAATTTTCGAACATTCACGGCATCGACCAACTGCGGTTTTCCGCGGGAAATATCAAAGAAATTTTTGGCGATGTCCTTGCGGTAATTCGCAGAGAGTTTGGGGATGCTATTAAATGATCCCGCTCGATACCCCAGACCTTCACCACATCCGCGCCGCGCAAGGCTGGCTCGAATTGGGAAACCACATCGAGGCAAACGCCGAATTGGAAAACATCACGCCGGCGTTGCGTGCTCATCCCAACGTGCTGGAAGTCCGCTGGCACATTTACGCAAAAGAATCGAAGTGGGATGCGTGCCTGGACATCGCCTCCGCCCTGGTCAAACTCGTTCCCGGTCGCTCTGATTCGTGGGTTCACCAGTCATTTGCTTTGCACGTGTTGAATCGAACGCAAGAGGCCTACGACAACCTTCTGCCGGCGGCGGATAAGTTTTCCGACGTTTGGCAAATTCCCTACAACCTCGCCTGCTACTGCTCGGTGCTTGGAAGATTTGACGAAGCGCAACAATGGTTCAAAAACGCCATGGCCATCGATGCCGAACACGTTCAAACAGCCGGCATTGACGATCCCGATTTAAAACCGCTGTGGGATTCAATGAGCGGGACGATTTGGAAAAAGGAATAAACGGCACTCGATGACCCAGACCTTGAACCGTTGTGGCTGGACATTGCGCAGATTTAATATTAATCCAATCGGCACCCCATTGGGTATAGGATTGGATGAAACCACATCACAAAACGCAGAATGCTTTCTCCCATTTCTTTCGACGTCATGCCTCAATTGTGGCTTTTGTCGGTGCGCTAATCGTATTTTTAACCTTTGTCATAAAAGAAGGGTTTCGCGAACATCTTAAGGATTTGAGCGATTCGGTTTCGGCGGCTCATATAAGGTTTAATACGCGAGATAAATTTATTTCGATTTCCTCAAAATTAGATTCGATTCAAAGTTCATTTAATATCTTTCGAGATTCAAACGCGACGGGCCACGAATCCGGAAAGAGTCCGTCTATGGGGGATGAACTTTATTCACGCCAGCTCCTGGAAGATATCATGGACCTCGAAAGCCAATTGGATTCATGTAAGGAACTCATGGTGGACATAAAAGCTTCTCCAGAGCTTTATGAGCGACTCACGACAGTTTCAAATGTAATGCATGGCGCAGATATGGAGTGTAGGGAGCTAAATGATCGGATGAATAAGTTCTACCAAGCAGAAGCAAGCGAGCAAAAAGATTTATATTGGCCTTTTTTTGAATCGAGGTCGCTCACTTTCGACCACCGGTCGACTTGGAGAATGTCATACTATGTGTTTATGATACAGGTTCTGAAAGAGGCTGATGCACATCAGCACCGAAGTGAGGATGCCTACGAGATTTGCACATGGCTGAGTTATGGGCTTTATACTTTGGGTTGGGGCCTCGGCCTGCTCGGTCGGCTTTACAAAGTTGAAATTCCAAGCGGTGATTGACGCTCTCCGACGCAGGCTTATGCCGTGTTAGTGAGATGACGTCGCCGGATGGACAACTGGTGCCCGATCATTTCCAAGCCGCGCAATTTGCTCCGGTGTGGCAGGCTGCGTCACGATCTTGAGCAGGCGATATTGTTTCCCCGGCGGCTGTGGCAAAAGCAGTCCTTCCAACGATGTCCCGGCCGGGACATCCTCCCAGCCTTGTTCACCGGTCGTTTTATTCTTTTCACCAAACTTCGAGACGTTCGGCACGATCACATCCTCGGCGCCCTCTTTCGCTTTCCAATATCCGCGACTCTCGCGCTTCGCCGGTCCACCGAAAACAGCCTCCGTAAATTCCAATTCAAAGTCACCCTGCGGCCCGCGCATCAGGACTTTCGCCTTCTCGCCGGGTTTTATCACAACATCATTTTGAACGACTCGGTTGCACATGCTGTGAACAACTTAACCGTATTTTTGATGGACGGCCAAACCGAAAAGAGGAAATTCAGAACATGACCTTTGAAGAGAAAGTGAAACTCAGGGAAACCACCTTTCGCGAGCAAATTCAAATCGTCCACAAAGTCGAACAACAACTCTCCTGCCATTGGGTGATTCAACGACTTCAGTTTGAGGAGTGGTGCGGCGTGCGCGTTAATCCGTTAATGGCAGACGATCCTATTCATGAAGAATATCCAATTAGCGGAGTGGCCACCTACGCGACATCCGGGGAAGCCACGGACGCCATGGTTGCGCTGCAAGAAAAGTTTCCCGATGTGTTGATGCGAGTGGAGCCCGTCGAGAAGGATATTCGCGCAACCCATCTTTGGCCGCGCGTCTATGACGAAAAAAGGTTTTTTGGAATAGCGCCAACCTGGGGACAGCTCTTGCAACGGTTCGGCAGTGTTGCGTCTTTATTGCAATTGGCCCTGCGGTGATGCTCCTTTTATTTTTTCTCAGCCATCGGCCTCGTGTTGCGCTCGAGTCTTTCCAACAGTTCATTTGACCGCTTCAACTGGAAATACATGACGACCGGGAACATGAGCCAAAACAGACCCAAAACGATGATGAAGAGGACCGCACATATCGTATACGCGGCGGTAACTCCACCGCCCGCCACTTCCGCGACCCGGTCTGCGAATTTGTTAATCACCCAGCCGATTGCAAAGCACAGTGCTACTGCACCGATAATGATTCCGACAATCGCAAGTCGCTTCCTAAAACTTTCTGGCCGGCGTCTTTGAATTGTCCGCGGGGGCGGTGGAGCGATGTATAGTCGCGTTTGGGTGGAGCACGATGGGCACGGCACGAACTGGCCAAATACGGCCGCCTCGGTGCGGTGATCCTCCTGAAAATCATCGGTCGCAAACTCGATATTCTGGCCGCAGTGGTGGCATTCGGATTTGATGAACATTGAGCGGGTTCCTTTCAAGACCCGTGCGCGTTTTACGCCAAACGTGTAAATCCGCAATAAAATTCAGCCGCCGAAAATCGCTTGCATTCCCCTGCCGTTGTCTCACACTCGGCCTTAGCGTTCACGGTAATGAGCGCCTGGCCAGTGTAAAGCGACCATCAATCGCAAAGGCCATCTAAGCACAAAACAATGAACTTTGGACTACGCACTAGTTGCCGGTTTGATACCCGGCGGCGAACGGTTACCGCCTGTGCGTAGTCCTGAGTCATTGAAAGGACAGTTATGCAGAATCGTTCGACGGTAGCCCGGCTCGTCAAAGTGGCCGCGGCCTTTGCCTCTCCCCGAGGCGCAACCATCCGAGAGTTATCCGAACAACTTGAGGTGTCCCACAAGTCCCTATACCGCGACAAAGACTTCCTCAGGGACCGTCTGGGGCTCACGATCGAGGTCGAGGTTGTCGAAGCACCGGCGAAGCGCCAAGGCATCGAATACCGCCGCCGGGCGACGAATGCCAGCGAAGTGTTGCCACTCATCACCGTTCTCGGGAGGCTTGCGCCGTGAAATCCCTCAGAGCTACGATCTCCAAATTGAGCGCGTATCAACGGACGCTCGCGGTCGCCTACATCAACGCTTGCCTTGCCACCCAGGACGGCAAGATTCCAAACAAGCTGCGAGTCGATCATGACACCTTCGAGCTTTACGCCCTCTGCCCTCCTCCAGAGGGGTCTGAGGGCGTCGCGGAGGTGCTTCGGCCTATTCTCTCCGCGCTCAAGGCGGCGAAACGGAGGGCGAAGTGAAATCGAAGAAACAACATCAGCAGGACGTCGACCGCGAACTATACGAGCAAATTACGCCGGCTTGGGATGCTGATAGTTTGCGGAATTTGGCAAGCATCTACGCGAAATGGGCGAAACTGTTGCGACGCGAAGCCAGAAATAAGGAACATCCGGACATAGTGGCGCCACGGTGTCGATTCAACTGGAATTGAAGTAACCCCTAAAACCCTCACACCCTGCTGGCTTGACCGCTGGCAGGTTTTTTTGTTTATCAGGGGCTATGCACCAACTCCAACCCATCCTTGAGCAAATCCGTGACCTGATTCGATTTGGCGGCACAGGCGTTCCGGGTGATAAGCAATATCCCGGCTGTCTTCCGCCTGGTTACGATTTAGATTCGATGCTGACACGGGAACAGTTCTGTGTGTGGCAACAGGTGAGCAGGAATTGGTTTTCTGCAAGGAGGTATCTATTGCCCGGGGTTATCAATCGAAGTCGCGAAACGGTCAGGATCCATCCGAGGACGTATCTTGATAAAAGTCTGAAACGCTAAATCCGCCATCGGTCAGGATTTCGTATCCGCTCAAACCGCTCGCATTCGGCCTGCTTCTACTGGCGTTCAATCTCTCGCACCACCTTGCGGCCTCGCACTACGGCCGGAAGCGATTTGAGAATCTTGCCGAGCGCGACAAACGCCAATCCCCAACGTTTCCAGTAACCTTTCACCGGCATTTTGCTTTCGGCATGGTCAACGCGCGACTGCAGTCGTAGCGCAAATGCGGCGAGTTTTTCCGAGGGGTCAATTTTCATGCGGGTGGGATTCCTAAGCCGGTGAACAAAAGTTTATCCTGAAAGCTGCCTTTGCTCTCCGTGTTCTTGGCAATTTTTGTGAGCAAATCAATTTTTCGCTGGTCCACGCGGCTGATGGTGTTGCCGTTGGAATTCAGGAAATTGCCGACGCGAACAAGCGAGTCGGAAGCCGCGGCGGCAAACGAGCGCGGCGATTTCGCTTTGCCTGCCTCCCCCGTGATATCCGGGATGATTGGCTTGGGGTGATTCAACTCATCGGCGGCAGCTTTAAGTTGCGCGTCGAGTTTGTCCATCATGTCCTTCCATTCCTTGCCGGCATCGTTCGCCGCGTCGCCGCCCTGCGTCAAAAGTTTGTCTGCTTCATCCGGGTCCACTCCAAACAAAGTTTTGTAATACGCATCAGACCCTTTCTTAAGCGGTTTTGCGAGGAAGTCAGGAAGCAAATCAATTACTGAATCGTTCGTTGCTTTGCTGATCGCGCCAATACCCTTCCTCGCGCCCTGGTTTGCGACGGCTCCCAGGAACGCGGCAAGCTGCTTCAATCCACCCACGGCTTGAAGTATCCACACGCCAAGCTGAACGAGCACCGGCCCGAGGCGGACCGCCGCCACAGTGCTGAGTATTTCAAACTGATCGGACATGGCCTTCAACTTCACCGCTGTCTCTGCGTCCATGATGTTACCAAGCTTGTGCATCTTGGAGCCGAGGTCGTCAAAGTCTGTCTTGAGCACGGGAAGCAACTCACCGAAGCCCTTGCCCAAGACTTCGCGGAATGCCGGCGCGAGGCTTTCGACGTTGTTCGACTTCGCAGCATTGCTCAATGAGCCGGTGAAGATCGTCGCGGCGGTTTGTGTCGTCAGTTGTGCCTGTGACACTCCCAGCTTGGCGAAGGCGGCAATGGCCGTCTTATCACCGCTCAAGGCCTTCGCGCGGGCGATGTCCAGTTTCTCGAACGCACTGGCGAGCGTGTCCATCTCTGTCCCACCTTCCTTCGCGGCCTGTCGCAGAAGTTGCAACTGTTCCACGGTGACGTCGAGGCGCTTGCTGGTGTTCACCAGCTCATCCGCAGTCTCGACGGTTTTTGCAATCGCCTGTTCGACACCGTAAATTCCAAAAGCCTGAACGGCGAGATTGCGAACGCTGGCGCCAGCCTCGCGTCCGATCCTGTTCAACCCGCGCTCAAATCCGGATCCGTCCAGACCGATTTCGGCCATGAGTTTAAGACCCATAGTAGTTATTGTTTGAGGCTGATTAACAACCACCGTTGCGCCGCGCCAGAGTAAATGAGCATAGCCGCGCCGTTGCCGGTCGTGGCCTCGTCCGCGCCGGTCATGGAGATAATTCGGTTAGCCGGCGTTGGATCATTTCCGGTAGCTCCGCCTTCGGTCGCAATCGTCATGTTCTGTCCAGTCTGATTTACGATTATAATCAGCTTCCCGTCGCGTCCTCCGGCTATGCCTATAATCGAGAATGCCGCGCTCGGTCCAGACACTTCGATAAAAACATTCGTTCCCGCGATTACTGTATTATTTCCATTGGCGAGCGTGGAAAGCGGAAAGCGTGAAAACGCGATGTCGGAATTTGGACCAAAGGTATTGGTGCCAATCCAAGTTTGATTTGTCGTCAGGCCTTGAGGGGAGAAGTTGCCGGCGACAACCGCATCCTTGAGAACATTCAAGTTCGTTTGAACGGTCAGATTGTTTTGGACAACCGTGCTAATACCAGCAGTTCCGAGCATAATTTGATTAGGTCCGGTCGTTGCTGAATTTGGTCCGACAGAGATTGAATTGCTGTATGCCGCCGTTGCAAAAGGCCCATAGGCAGCAGCATTGTCAGCAGAGACATTTGCGAATGCCCCAATCGCGACGCCGTTAGAACCTGAAACCGTAACGTCCGCCCCGCCTGCGAATCCATTTACACCAGACACAACCGACTCGTGGCCAATGGATGTTCCGAAACTTGCGGTTACGGAGCCTCCCACTGTGGTTGATTTAAACGCAGTGGCAGTCGATCCGATTCCGAATTGTTCGCTTAAAGAACCAGATCCCGGACTCGAAAACGCATTCCCGCGATTCACGGCATTCGTGAACACAGAATTATCAATGAACACATTGGACTCGTAACCACCGCGAAACACATTTGCCGAATCGTTCAGCTGCGAAACGGAACCCTTCCAGACCCCTGAGGGGCTCAAAAATGTTTTAGCCGCAAAGATTGTTTGAACGTTGTTCGTCCCTAAAAGCTGGCTCGCAATCGGGTCGTTTTGATCGAGCGAACTTGTGGAATAGGAATTCAGGTCAGAGACAAGTTGCGTTGCCGTATTTGTCCGCGATAACAACGGCGGATAATAATTTGCAAACGGAACTCCAACCGGCGTTGCAGTCGCGCAGGTCTGAGTTGAATAACTCACACTGGCCCAGGTGCCGCCGATGCTGACACTTAACGCGCCGCCGCAATCGCCTTGCAACTGAATGGAATTCGAGCCGGTATCAAGCAACTTCAAATTGGAAAAAAGATTCGCACCTACTTGATCGACGAGATTGGTTTTGCTTCCGCAACCCGTGACGTCGTTATTCGTCGCAATCTGAGTCGATGGCGTGACGACGCTGTTTGTCCACGTGCGAACGTTGCCATTCACGGTCAAGGTGTAGCCGTTCAGGGTTTGATTCGTGACGGTGATGGACGCGGTGATACGGTCCGAGGCGTCCGCGTCGAGAGCGAATAGCAGGATACAGGCTAAGAGGATTTTTTTAATCATAATTTTTGAAAGTTTCTCGCCGGTGTTGCGCCCGGCGAGTCTCCCGTGCCCGCACAACATGTGCGGTGGAAATTGTTGAATTAACGGCCTCACCGCGCGCGCGTTATTGCGGTGGTTTCCGCAGTGAGACCGTTATCACAAACGGCGTGCGGTCGAGATGAAACCGCTGCGCCGACGTTGCTGGAGCCGGCCGGCAACGCTTCTTTCCGAAACGATGAAATTTCCAGCCTCATCGAATCGAAAATCAGTTCAGCCCGGTAACCTGGCAGAACGCCGTTGGGCGATAGCAGGCGAGCGTCAAGCGAATGTTGGCGCGGATGGCGATACGATCATTTTGGAAGTCAGTTCCGTCGCTGTTGGTGAACTCCAAGACCGCAGTCGGCTTGCGGAAGATTTGCGCGCCCAATCGGAACGCACCCACGAGTGCCGTGCCTGAGGCAATGCTCGTGGTCCAAACCACGGGCAAACCCCAAATCATCAACACAGACCCGGGTGAACCGGGCTGGCCATAGCTGCCGGTGAACGGTCCGCCGAAATAATACTGACCGTTCTTGTCCTTCATCAACTGAAAGTTTTCGAGATCGACCGGATTCATGATGATGCCGTCCGGCTCGAAGAATCCGATACGTCGGACTTTGCTTTTGCCTTTGTAAAGCGCATCGAGCGCGGTGTCGGTGCTCTGCGCCTGCGTTTGGATGCCGGCGAAGTTCAGCAAACCTTTGATTTGATTTGAGTTTCCGGTGCCATTGAGCAAATGATTATCTTCCTCGATTGCGGCCATGTAAGGTAAGCGGTTATTGATATAATCCCGCACCTGGGGATAATCCTTGAATGTCTCGGCCGTGACGCGGCCGAGGACGGAATATCTTTTCACGTTCGCGTCAACTTCCACCAAATCCCAGGTAGCTTCGGGAAGAACTCCGTTCTCTCCGACTGCCGTTGCCGCTGTCGTCAGGCTGTTTTCCTGGATATATCGGATGTCCGTCGCATTCGTCTCCGTTTGGATCATCAAATCGGCAACGCGCGGAGGTTGAACCCCAAGAGTCACAACGCCCGGCAACTTACCGATGCTGGTCAATCCCGACGTGGTGGCCGGGTCGCCCGTGGTGCGGGTAAGCCCGAAAGGAACTTCAATCTCGAAACTGAATTCTCCTTTCCCTTTTACGGACGCCCAATAATCGAGAGAGTCGGCGAGCAAGGACCCAGCATCATTCGGCTTGTCATCGCCAACGAGTGCTTCATCGAAAAGTTTTTTGAATTTTTCCCGCTGGATAGATGTCTTCATTCTATCAATGCGCGGAGTGATTCATCAGAGACTTAAGCAATCCATCGAAAGCATTGCTGTGCTTGCGTTTTTTAGAGGTTTTGCGTGATACAGTTGCTTGCGAAATATTAAGCCTGGCAGCCAGCTCGCGTTGCGACTTCGCCGGGTGAATTCCCATCCCATACGCGATAAAATTGACCCGAAAACCTACTTCCATCGCATCGGCATTGCCGTCGAGCAGAATGGCGAATAAACGGGCAATAGTTTCCTCTTTCGCCAGGCGGATTGTCTCGAGATCTCTGCGGTGCTCCTCCGAATCCAACGCATCAAAATCAAAGCCGACTGTCAGCACTGGCCGGCAGTCGTCTCCAAATTCAATGTGTTCGGCTTCGTTCACTCAGTGGATTTATTCCGGCTCGTTGGCGGTCGCTGCAGCTTTGGATTTTTCGCCCTGGTAATCGGCCAGCGGGATTACCTGAAGGTCTTGAAAGATTTTTCTTTTCGTCGCCTCGGGGATGTCGGCGGAGGTGATGACATCGCGCAGCATCAGGATCGCGTTGTCCCAGAGTTTTTGAGCCTGTTCCGCGTAGACAAGTTCTTCGGCCTCTTTCCCGAGGCGCAACTGTTCGCGCTCCCGTCTAGCGGTGATTAGCGCAAGCTTTTCGGAGCGCAGTTTCTCCGGGTCGCGCCGATGATACCGAAAGAGCGAAAGCAGGGTTTCACGAAACGGAAATTCGCCGTTTTCCGCTTTGGGAATTTCGTTGGCATCGGCGAGCTGGTAAAGCCGGCGCTCTGTGACGCCAGCAATGGAAGCAAGGACTTTCGAGCCGATGGTTTCAGGTAGGTTTGATTGGGTTTTTTTGTTCATAAATTGAAACAGAAGTGAAAAATCAAAAAAGTGTGTGGAGGCAGTAATCAAGTTTGGTCACCTGTTTAAAATTTAACCCTCGGAAGAACCTATGGTCAGTCCCTGCCGTGTGGCACGTGGTATGGTCATGCTGGGCTCTGGTGACGCTCACCCTCACTTCGCCTTCGTTCCTTTCCATGTGCCTCGATCGGGATTGAACGCAATCAGTTTGCGACCCTGCACGATGTCGAAGATCCATTGCCTCACTTCCGGTTGCTTTACGAGCCATCGGCATACTTCGCTGTGCATCACGTCGAACTCCGTGCCTGGGTGACTGTGCGCGAGTTCCGGCATTTGCCGCGCGATATTGAGCCGTGATGATTTGCGTTTCATGCTGATTGGGGAATTTGAATGACGTTGGATTGCTCGTTGGACTTATCGAAGTGAACGCAGAGACAAAACTCACGAAGTCGGCGAACAAGATACGGCCCGTATTCTTCACCCCATTTTTGCTCCAACTCCGAGCCGCAAAAATTGGTGGTGAGAATCGTGCCGCGGTCGCAGCTCAATCGCTCGTCGAGAATTCCAAACAGGAGCTCGAGCAAACCTTCGGCAGGTTTCAGCTTGTCGATGTCGTCAATGAACAGCCGGCTGGCGTTAGATAATTCCGATTGCCATTCAGCTTTTGCCTCTTCGTCTTTTAGGATTCGCCGATAGTGTTCACGAAATCGGTTTACGTTGAACCATCGCCCCGCGTGGACATCGCCACCATTTTTGAACTCGCGTTCGTGTTCGATTCTGCCTGGCCAGCTACCAACAACCAGTGTGTTAAACGCATAAGTTCCGAGCCGTGTTTTGCCAGTGCCGCTCTGTTTGCCGTGCAACAGTAGCCCCGGTTTTGCTTCATGTGCTCGCTGCTCTTTGAGCCATTTCTCGACCGCGGCGATTTGCGATTTGCATTCGAGTCGGTTTAGGTCCGTGTTCCAAAACTCGTTTGGGATTTGAGATATGTCTCGCCAATCACTGCGAGCACAATCTACGGAGCAAAATACATTATCATAAAACAATTCGTCGCCTGGCGCGTCAGGATTCAGTGGCCCGGAACATTTGAGGCATTTCAAAACTTGTCCGTGCATCCGTTGCCTCCTTTCTGAAAATCGCTCGCGGACGGCTCTGCCCTCCCTAAGGAGGGCGAGGAGCCGTCAAGCGAAGCGATCGGATTATCAGATACGGTAGAACTGCAACCGTCGCTCTCTAAATGAGGTTCTTTTTTATTACCTCCTTTAGGAGGTATTACTTCAGCTTCCACTTTTGGAAACGACTCGTTTCTATTCTTGGAAACGCTACGTTTCCACTTTTGGTTACGCTCTACAGCGTTTCCAGATTTAGAAACGCTACCGTTTCCACTTCTGGAAACGCGTTTAGATATTGCCTCAGTCAAACCTATGCCTTTTCCGTCCAATAGTTCGTATTTGTTACCAGGGCGTTGACCGCCTTTCTTCACCGGGTCGCTTTCCTCCGTGTAGCCGAGAATAATTCTGATCCACCCAGCCGATTGCATTTCCTGTAGCCAGCCGTTGATTGACTGCATCGAGCACCCAAAATCCTCTTGCATACTGCGATACCCGGGCCACACATACGAATCGCCGCGGGACAGGTTCAGATGCGAGTATAGAAAGCAGTAAAGACGAAATGCGCCGTTGCTGATTCGACGGTCCTTGCGAAGATTGGCGAACAATTCCGAGCGCGTGACACGCGGGTTTTGGATTGACTCTTCGGAAGATTCGGAGGAAGGTTTTTTCACACAAGTTTAGGAACCAAATAATTCACCCGTCGCTCTTCGCGGAGCGGCGGTTTTTTATTTTCTCGCGAGGACGGTTTAAATACGCCTGCACGCGGGCCTCGACTTCGTTGCGCTGGAAATGGTGAAGAGGTTGCTCTGGGCGAATGGTGAGCGGCGCCTGCGGTTCGGTAATCATCCTGCCCTGCCATTGCCGGTGATGTCTCGTGACGTCGACGGACTTGGCTTTCGGGCTGGGGAATCTTGGTAGGATTTGGGCGGCGCTTCATGCGGCGCGGAGATTGATCTTCGGCATCGTTCGCGAACGCAGAAGCTTCTCGACTGCGGCAACGCTGTAGAACACCGGACCGCCGCCGCGCTTGGCCGTGGGATTGCTTTTGAACCTTGGAACCTTCGCGTCGTCAAAGAGCCGGCGCAAAGTATCGCGCTTCGGAACCGGAGCCAGAAACGCGGGGATTGTGGTTGTCATCAACTCGTCAATCGTGGCGAGCCGAGCATTTGAAGTTTCATTTTTCATTACGGGATATTACGACTTAACAAATATCCCATTGCAATCAATTAAGCTTGTTTGGTGATATTTAGCGGGATACGATATCCCATCATGAATAAAACGAAAAAACGAAACGGTTTTCAAAAGCTTCGGATTATACTTGGAAAAACACAGGCTCAAACGGCGACCATGCTTGGCGTCTCTTTGCCTTTGGTGAAAGCCATCGAGCGCGGTCGGCTCAAGGTAACAGAAAAACTAGACCGTCGAATCAGGATTGCCACCGGAGCGTCATTTGGGAAGGTGTCTTTCCGATTTGACTCAGAAGCTGCGGAAGGAAAACCGTCTCGCTTCCCTGTAAAATGGAAACCGATACCCGGCGGCCAATTTCGGTCGTGTTATGGGGGAACGTCTTGGCCGGAAGGAAGGACTTACTCAAAGGCCGTCTTTGAGCATCACACAAAGATTTTTGCGAGCTCTCCACAAGCCGCGAAAGAAAGATTCAAAGAAGTTTCCGAGCATCTTGAAAAAATGTTTATCGAAGCTGCAAAGTCTGGGCAATCAGGATCTCGAAACAGATTGCCAGCATTTGAAATGAGTCTGCGCGAATGGATGGAACATTCCGCACATCAATTCCATCTAAAATCACCGTGGGCGTAACGCGTAAAACTTTTTCGTGTCGTCACTGGTGACGCGGCCCTGATAGTGGTTTTTGATAATGGCCTCGGAGTTTCCGAATTGCTCCGCCGTCTTCCCGTAGCTGCCCGTCTTGCGGAAGTAGTGAGAAATTGCTGTGTGCCGCATCACGTCGGCTGGCCACGGCTTTAACTTCGGATGCTTCTCGTCGGGCGTTCCGAACCCAGCTGCGATCTTCACCGTGTCGAATTTTTTACGCCAGTTCGCCGGATAAAATGCAACGTCCTTGTGAGCCGCGAGCCATGCGTGCAGCGTGTCGCAGATTGCAACGACACGAGCCCGGCCGGTTTTTGTCTGATTCGCTTCCAGTCTGATTTCGCGATCCTTCAAATTGACCGCTTTCCAGTCCAGCCGAGCGGCCTCGAAAGGTCGCAGTCCTCCGAACAAACAAACCGCAACATACGGAACGAGTTTCTCCGGCGCCGCGGCTTTCAAGAGCCGCTGGCAATCCTTCACCGGCAATACCACGATCGGAGCCGCTTCGCCTTTGGCAATTTTCACTTCCTTGCACGGATTGGCTACAGCCCATCGCCGCGGCCTTTCAATACACCAAGAAAAGAAACGAGAAATCGCTCGCTTGTCTGTATCCTTGCCTCCGGCGGACGTCTTCCGGCCCGCCAGATAGTTCTCGATAAATTCTGGCGTCACGTCGGCCACCTTGACGTTGCTAACGGAGTCCCTGAAAATCTTCATGCGGGTTTTCCAATGGCTCTTAGTGGCGTCACGGAAGGTGGATTGCTCAAGCCATTCAAGGTATTGCTTAACCGCCTCGTCAATGCGCTCCGATTCGCCAACGGCACGTTGCTTGCCCTGCTGCTGCCAATATATCGCTGCATCGATAGCACGCGGCCAATCGTTGCCCAGTTGCACCATTACCGCCTCGCAGATACGGAGCTGGTCTGGTGTCAATTTCGTCGCCTGAATTGCCGTTTCCGCATGGCCCTGTAGGTATTCGGTTTCGAGTTCGATCTGCCGGCACCTGGCGCTCGCCTCATCCGCGAAGTTTTCACGCACCCGTTCACTATCGCGCTTCGAGCCCGTGACGCGAAACGATTTGCTGCCCGTGCGTGGGTTTGTGAATCCCTGAATTTTAAACCGATGGCCCGCCGACGGCGTGCGCGGCTTGGGTAATGCGACAATGTTCGTTGCGGCCTCCGTGTCGGATACTTGGCTTGCGTTCATTGGCTCCGATTAAACATGATTGCCAAATTACTGTCAACCGGAATGTCAACCGGGTTTTAGACGCACTCGAAACCCTTTAAACTAAAGGCTAAAACGCATTTTGCACGAAGCCCTTTTAAGGCATTGGTCCAGGGTTCGAGTCCCTGCCAACCCACCACTTCCAAGTTTAGCAAATACGCATCAATACCGGCGAAATCATTCTCTCTCCTGCAATTCGCCGACAGAGAGCATCTGATCAATGACCGATGGTAGCACTCCCCCCAGCCGACATTATCGTCATGGGTTTACTGATGGTCATCGTTTCTGAACTCGTGCCCGGTTTGATGGCAATGACACCGTTATTCGGGACCGCGGTGACGCCGCCCGACAAGGTTTTGTACGGTGAATCAAAATCGCCCCGCTGCGGAGCGCCGGTGAAATTAAAGTCCACCCATGTGGCGCTTCCGAATAATGCCAGGGCATTAATCATATTTGCCCCGTTCGGGCTGCCCCAACCCGTGCACAGGTCGTAGCCCGCCACCGCATAAAACTTGCTGGGGCTGCTCGGGGTCGTGTTGTTGCCAGTTGTGATGTCATGGTACGCGCTGCCGGGACTGGTTCCCTCGCCCAACGCGTAAAGAGCCGGATTCAAAAAGCCGACACGGGGCCGGCCCATGGCGCCCGCTTGCTGATTAACGAGCGCCATAAACCCGGCCCACAAAGGAGACGCGATGCTGGTGCCCGACAGGAAATTTTCCTCACCCTCCGCCCAGGCATACACTTGGTCGGCGACCATGGCGACATCGGGGATATTTCGGTACGTCGTCGATCCCTGATTGGAAGCCATGCTGACTTTCGATTGATATGAGGGAATGAAATACGTCGTACTGATGCCGCCACTGCTGGCGCCCTGAAAATTCCAAACCTCTTCCGATGACCAATTGGTGTTGACGTCGGTGGTTAACTCGGTGCCACCCACAACCGTAACGTACAGAATCATCTTCTCCGGAGGTTATTGCGCCCACGTACGCACCACTGTCACCCGAGGCAAGGAAAAACGACTGTCCTTGAGCAGCAAATTGCTGGAAAATTTGATCGGTCGTCGCGTTCAAATTGAGACCCCAGGAACAGCTGATTTGAGCCGCTTGATTGTCGGTTGCAATCTGGTTGAGAATAGCATTTTGGGACGCGTAAAATGAGTCATTGGTCGCTCCATAAACGAGCACGCTGTTCAATCCCGGTGCCATTGCTATGGCGGCTTCGATATCCACGCAAACTTCTTGCACGCCGAGGGCATCATTATTGTCCGGCACGAAACTGAAGCCGTTGATCGGAATATTTTGTACCGGCACATTCGGCAAACCACACTTGCTTTCGTAAGTCGTAATATCACTGGAGGAATAGCCTTCCCGCTCATAGAGTGCGAGTTTTTGTCCTGCGCCAGTCACGGTAACTCCCGGCGCGTAGGCATTGCGATAATCATAGCCCCAAAAGGTCCCCTGCGGCCCGCTGCCCTGAGTGCCTGCGGGCTTCTTGGGGAAAATCGGCATCTGCCTAAGATTGGGCCGCGACACAAAAAAGTTATCCAGGCCATCGATATGCAGGATCGGCACCGCCAGGTCGACGGATGGTTCGACGTCCGGCGCAAAAAAAGTTCGCGCTTCGGTGGGGTGTTGATAGACGCCGATGTTCACATGAAACACTCGCTCGATGTCTGCTCGCGCACCCTCAACCTGGACCAAGGTGCGATTCGAATGCGTGCCCGTGACTACCAGTCCGTTTGTGCGCGCAAACTCGATGACCGCCTGGTAATCGTTTTCTGAAGGCCCGAACTGTTCCGCGAACTGCGGAGCCGTCAGGAAATGGTGAAAATTCGTGCTCGCCGGATCATACAGTGAATCCAACAAATTGGTCAGGCCCTCGCGATTGCGCAACGGGAGGCCGATGATCAAAGACATCCGTGACGGCGGGGCGACGGTCGCGATCCGTGTCGCAGTGGTCAAACTCGTCAGCACGTGACCTTTCAACGTCTGCCGCTCCGCGGCTGGCAGATTCACTGCCAGGAAGATGCCGAGGATGGCAAGAATGACCCCCAATCCCGAACCGGGATTATTTGCTCTTGGTTTGCGGTTCATAACCTTGCAGCAAGATTGGTTTTATTGCAGGGTCACCAGAACCAAAACCATTCCTTTGCCGGTTTTCAACTCTGTCATCGCCTTGCCCAGGATGGCTCCTTGCGCTTTCAAGTGATCTGTCACTTTCATGGCATGGCCGGGCGTATCGGAGGTCGTGAGCAAATCCCCGGGCCGGATGGCGCCCTTGCTTGCGTCAGCCAAAACATAGACACGGCCCGTGAGCGCCACATCCGCTGAGCCATCAAGCAGGCCTTCCTGATGCAAACGGAGTCCCGGATTTACGCCGTTCGCACCGCTGATGATTCCTGCCACGCGGGTATCGTAAGCGCGGGAACTAAGTTTTAGTTTTCCCGGATGCTCGTCATCAATCACCACCACCGAACCGGCGCTGAGGTGTTCGTTGGAGAATTCAAACGGCTCCGCCACGTCCGCTCCGCCGCGAATCGTGATGTTTTTCACAGTGAAATTGCCGGTATTGTCGAGCGCCATGTAGTTGTTGGCGTTCGCACCGCTCTGGTAGCTCTCCGTAAAAAAATTCAATCCTCCAGAAACGGACTGAATAACCCCGCGCGCATTGCCTGCGTTGCTGTCGCGGAACGTCATCAACGGTTGATAGCCAGTAATCTTCAGGGCGTCCTGCGCGGCGATTTCCACTTTACTGCTCGGAGCGGTGGTGCCAATTCCCACACGGCCGCTGTCATCGATAGTCAAATCTGCAATCGCCGAGCTGCCAGTAGTGCCCGGATCACTCGCCGTGTGAAACATATACAATCCCCCGCCCGAGTGGCCGATGCCAAATCTGTTTCCCGCTGCATTGGCCCGCCAGCCGATGGCCGAGGCGTTATCCAATTCAATGCCACTGATCCAGCCATTCGCCGTCCAGGTGGGACCGCCGGGATAATTCAACACGGTCAGGTGCGAAGTGGGATTTGTGGTGCCTAATCCGACATTTCCCACTCCCGTCAGGGCAATCACCCCGCCCGGATTATTGCCATCAGCGGCTCCTTCGGTCTCCAAGGTCAAACCCGCGCCGTTGGCGTGAATGCGCGAGTAAAGACCCGCTGCCGTATCATCCAAAGTCAGGAACGGATGAGCGCCCGTCAACTTCACCGCATCCGTCAGGCCGGTTATGTGCAGACCGCTCGAGGGCGTAAACGTGCCAATTCCTAAAAAACCATTCGTGGTGAATGCCATGGCCGCATTCGGATTGACGCCACTTTCGAAACTGGATGGGTAAAAACGCAAGTTGCCATCAGAGGACCCGACGCCCGCAAAAGAACCCGGCGTAAACGTGTCCCGGAAAAAAACCGTCGGCCGCCCAGCAGTCAGATACAGCAGCGCATTGCCATTGATACCCTCCAAATCGAGAGTGGCCGCCGGAGTGTTCGTGCCAATGCCGACCCGGCCGTTATTGTAATATGCGCTCGATCCGTTCAACGACCACACATCGCTGCCGACGCCGCCCGTGGAAGCAATCGACAGGGTATTGCCGCTGGGTGTAATCGTCACGTTGGCGCCCGCCGTCAGCGTCACATCATCTTTCAAGCCATTGAAGCTTTTGACGACTGAACCGCTGATGACGTTGGACGACGTGCCGGAAAAAATCGCATAAGGCGTGGCCGTAATCGCTTGCCGCGGAGTGAGCGTGGTGAAGCTGGCGCCGCCGTTGGTTTTTACGCCGATCTGCAACCATCGCGCCGGTCCAGTGAACACGTTGTTGCCAAAATCCAGTGTGACGACAAATAGCCCGTTGGAAACACTGGTCGCGTTCGTCGCAATCGGCCCGGCAATAACCACGCCCGGGAGGTTGGTTGAATCGTAAACCGTGAATTGCAGGTCGTAACTTCCATTGGCCGGAACGCCTCCCGCAATCAAACTTCCATGATAAGTAAAAGCGGTGCCTTGGGCAAAAACACTCAGAGAGATCATGGCCAGCACCATGAACGCAGCTAATTTTTTCATAGGTTACTTCAGTTACAGACTTCTAATTGAGGGGGTTGATTGAGAACACCACGACTGCGGAAAAAAGTCCAGTTTTGTTAGGCTGTTCGGTTCGAAAAACGAGCAACTGACACTTAAAAAATGAATTGAGACCAATTGGAAAATTTATATTTTATTTATAAAATATCGCAGCGCTTTTATCCGATCCGGCATCCAATTGCGTGACGAAGGCCCGACAGGCAAATGCGCTACTTGACGACTACTTATTACTTGTGGATGTTTTCAAGTACGAAGCGTCGGCGAAATCTCCTGACAATATCAGTGAGCTTTTGTGAGACAATTTGCGAATGGGCGAGCGCCCGGAATGGAATGTGTGCACGGCTTTAAATTCATAGCGAATCGATTCGCGGGGGCGCTCAAAGTGGCGACCATGATTTTCGCTGTTCCGTTCTGGGCCGGCCAACTGCCGGGCCAGTCCGTGGTCCCATCCGTTACCTATGAAGGGTATGGTTATGCAACGCTCGGCGGTGCGGGGGGTGACACATACCACGTCACCACGCTTGCCGACGGCGGCCGGGGAAGTCTTCGCGACGGAGCCTTGAATCGCACCGGCCCCCGAACCATCGTCTTCGACGTGGGGGGAACGATTACGATCACGAATCAATTCATACTCAACAGACCCTATCTCACCATTGATGGCGGCACGGCGCCTTCTCCGGGAATTACTCTGACCAAGGTTTTCGACTCCAACCAATTTATCATTGCCGGCACTCACGACCTCATCCTGCGGTATTTGCGGTTTCGGGGCCTGTATATTGGCGGTACGGCCGGAACCAATAACAACACCGAGTTCACTGGCATTGACGGAGATTCGGGTCCTGACCATCACTCACAAAACATTGTCGTGGATCACCTCACCATCTTAAACGCCACCGATGCGGCAATGGATATCTGGGGAGAAGTAAGCGACGTGACCGTATCCTGGTGCTTCATTGCGAATAACTTTCACCCCAGCACGGTGTCTTACTATCCCGCACCCTTCCAGAAGCGGCGGCGCATCTCCATGCATCACAACGTGTGGGCGCGCAACGACGAGCGGAATCCGCAATTGCGAGCGGACGTGGCAGACTTTGATTATGTCAACAACGTCATCTACGACTGGGGTTATTGGACCAAATTCGGCTACGGTGTCCGCATTAAAAATAACCCCGGCGAGCCTCAGGTGAATGGCAATTTCATCAACAACTATTTCAAGACCGTTCACGGCGATCGGACCGCGGGCCTGACCTATGGAGAAAATAACGGGCATGACGCAAACGACGGCGGACCGATCATCCCGGTTCCGCAGGGCACGGTCATAACGAATAGCCTCATGGGGGGTCTATGGGTGGCTGGTAACGTAATCCCGCTGGGAGACGTCGACGTTTACTCCACCATCCCGGCGCCACATCCGGTGCCGACGGCGGCCCAGGTGACGACCTACAGTGCTTACGAATTGAGAGATCGAGTCCTCCCCAATGCCGGCACGAAATACCGGACCCCGGAAGAACAAGCGCTGTTCGCGGAAATCACTTCCGCCTTGGAAGGCCCCACGCAGCCAAAGATTTCGAGCATAACCCCCACCAATGTCGTGCTCGAAATGAATGCAGCGCCAGGCTCGCTTAACGATTTGCAATTCTCGGACACCCCGACGTTCGACTCCTGGACCTCACTCACCAACTTTGTGGGCACTGGCGATTTGGTAACTGTCACGGACGCTCCCCTTGCTCTTGGCAGTCGCTTCTACCGGGTGTTATCCGCAGACCTGCAATAGCGAATCTTCAAACGAACCGATTGAACCTGCTCAATCAGCCATTGTGACATTCTTGCGAATTTGATGTTCAAACTTAAACTATTCTGGTTATACTCGGTTCCACGAAGAACCAACCCATAGAGAACGCCCTAGCCAATTCCCGGGAAATCCCCCGGACTGTTTCCAGTGTTCACCCGTTAGCAATTCGCCTCCGCTCATTCATACTGGCGGTGTTGAGAGTTACTAAAACAGTCCGCGGTTTAATCATAAGTAAATTCGCCCTTCCATCCTGGGTCGGCCTGAGCGTCATCGCGGCGGTAATTCAGCTTTGTCCGGCGACCAAGGCCGGAGAGTTGACCCGTCTCGTTGCCTGGGGCGACATCAGTTACGATCTCACGAATGATGTGACGCAGGGTGGTACACCGGTGGCGAAGATCGCCGCCGGGGATTTTCATAGTCTCGCGCTGCAACGCAACGGCAGCATCGTAGCCTGGGGCGACGATCGTTTTGGCCAGAGCGATCTTCCTTCCATCCTAAGCCACAAGGCTGCAGTAAAAGTCGCGGCGGGCAACGTGCACAGCCTGGCGTTGCTGGGCAATGGAACGGTGATCGCGTGGGGCGGTTTCAATCAGACCTACGGCGGCTACGGCCAGGACGCGGTGCCGGCGGATTTGAAAAAGGTGAAGGCGATTGCGGCGGGCGCCATCCACAGTCTCGCGCTTCAGCGCAACGGCACGGTGGTCGCGTGGGGCGCCGATAATTTTGGCCAGTGCGATGTTCCGCCGGGACTCGACAATGTGGTGGCGATTGCGGGCGGCACGTCTCACAGCCTCGCTTTGAAAAAAAATGGCGCCGTCGTCGCGTGGGGCCGCAATGATCACGGCGAAAGCAGCGTGCCGGTCGGACTTAATCACGTAGTGGCAATCGCGGCCGGAGGATTTCACAGTCTCGCGCTGAAAAAGGATGGCACCGTCGTGGCGTGGGGTTCTTATGGACTGATCCCGTGCCGGGTTCCGAACGATTTGAGCAATGTGGTGGCGATTGCGACGGGGGATTATCACAGCGTGGCGCTGAAGCGCGATGGCAGTGTGGTGGCGTGGGGATTGAATTCGATGGGCCAATGCAACGTTCCGAACGATCTCAAGAACGTGAAAGCCATTTCCGCCCGCGGCAATCACACAATGGTGTTGTTGAAGGTGAAAGGGAAGTAGGCCTGGGAACGCCGGCGCCTGTCCCGCCGAAGCCTTGGCGAAGGCGGATCCCGCCGGCCAGTCCAAACAAATAGACGATCGCCCCAGCTTGTTCAGCGTCAGTTCTCCTGAAAGTCGCCACTCAAAACTTACCCCGAACTATCCGAAGCTTTCCCGCCTTCATCCTTCACCACGACAGCGTCTTTTAAAATTTCCTTCGGGTCCGCAATGCCCACGCCCGGGCCTTGCGGAATGGTGATGGCGCCGTCCACAATTTTCAGCGGCGGATCAAACCATTGGCCGTAGGTCTCGACGCCCTTTTTGTATTCCTGCCACGGCCCGATTTTCGGCGTGCACGCGGCGAAGTGCAGCGAATAAACAAATCCAAATCCGCCGGAGAGATGCACGGTGGTGGCCATGTTGGCCAACTCGGCCATGTTCGCCACGCGCCGCGAACGGATCATGCCGCCGTAGTAATAGAGATCCGGCTGCACGATATCCACGACGTGGTTGCGGATGCACCATTGAAAACGCCACTGGCTCGATTCCTGTTCGCCGAACGCGACGGGAATATCCAGCGCGTCGGTGACCTTTTTCGTGTCGTCAAAATTATCGAACGGGCACGGTTCTTCGTAATGAATCGCACCGACGTCCTGGAGCATCTTGCCGACCTCGATGGCTTTGGGCGGATCGTACGAACTGTTGGAATCAGCGTGGATGACCATTTTGTCGCCGAAAACTTTTCGCACGAGCGGGATTAATTTATCGGTGCGGCCAGGCATGGCGTCTGCGTTGCGGCTCATGCGCCCACCCACCCGGAACTTGAGCGCTTTGGCGCCGGTCGGCTCGACAAGCGTTTTCAAGTAATCAATCTCCTGCTCCGGCGTTGTGTCACGCCGCCCGCTGGCGACGTAAAACGGCATGGTGGTGCGGACGGTGTCGCCGACCAATTGGCTGATCGGTTTTTTCAACATGCGCCCAAACAGGTCGAGAATTGCAAATTCGACGAGCGCCATCGGCGCCCACAGCGCCAGGCCCAGCAGCTTGTAGTTGCTCTCGTAACGATACGCCTGGAACAAATGTTCCTCCAAATCGCGCGCGTCTTTGCCGATGAAATAGGGAATGATGAGCCGGTTGAGAATGGGATGCAGCACGTCCATGCGTCCGTCATCGACAGAGATTCCCTCCGCGCCGTCCTTGGAACGCACGCGCACAAAATGGTTGCGTCCTTTGCGGAGCAGTTCGATGGATTCGATGATGACGGGATCTTTGAGCGCGCCGATTTTGAGGACCGGCTGGTTGGCGGCATGTTCGAGCGCGGCATCGGATACGCTGTGTTCGGCAATGGTCGGCCGTGGCGCCGGGAGGGCGGAGAGCGCACCGGCGGCAAGAGCGCTGCCGAGGAATTGGCGGCGATTGGTTTTCATGGCTTGAAACAATCTAAGAACTCCCCGTCCCAGGCTACAAGCTCCAAAAGCGCCGCGTTTGATCTGCAAATTACTCGCCGGCGGCGGCGGCGAAATGAGACGCGCCATCGGCAAACGCCACTTCCGACGCTTTGATCACGTCGCGAACGGCCACCGCCGATATCGGTGCGCCCGCCGGCGGCATCAGTTTCCACTCCGGATTGCGGAACGGGCAAAATTTTTCGGGATAACGGTGCGGACCTTGAATCATGACCACGCGTTTGTTCATCGCGACCGCCAGGTGCAAAAGCCCCGTGTCGCCGCCCACGAGGACCGTGCACAATTTCGCCAATCCGGCGCTCACGAGCAACGGCGCGCCCGCCGCAACGGGAAAACCCGCTTGCAATACCGGCTCCAGCCGCGGCAGTTCACGGGGACCGCCTCCAAACAGAACCTGCATGCCCGCATCCCGCCAATGCTTTGCCAGCGCGAGATAATTTTCCAACGGCCAATCTTTCTGCGGGGAACTCGTAAACGGCTGGATGAACAACGCGGGTTTGTGATCGTTCAGCCCGAATTTCGCGAACAGCGGCCGCGCTTCCGTCAGGGCGTCGGCTGGCACCACGAATTCGTTGCGAACGGATTCCACCGAGAGGCCGCATTCTTTCAACAACAGCAGGTTGGATTCCGCCGGGTGAATTTTTCGAGCGCGCCGGATTCCACGCGTGTACGCCCAACCACGCAGCGATTGGTAGACGGTGCCCCAGCGCTGCGGCGCCCGGGTCAGCCAGGTGAGCAACGCGGTTTCGCCGTAACCTTGAAAATCGATCGCGAGGGCGAATTTTTTTCGATGCAGAAGCGCCATCAAGGAAACCACTTCCCGCGCCATGCGAAGCGGATTTCCCCCGCGAAGCACGGAACGGTCGAGCGACACGACTTCATCCACCTCACGAAATCCCGCGAGCAGCGGCACGAACTCCCGGGAGGTTAAAAACGTGATTTCGTGATGGGGGAAATTTTCACGCAACGCGTGGACGGCCGGCAGGGTGAACAGAATATCACCCATGGATTTAAATCGTGTCACCAGAATCCGGTCGGCCTGCATATTGGAAAGCGGGTTAACAGCCGGTCGATAGTCCCCAAGTTTGCCCTTGCACGCGCCCACTTTAGCGAACGAAAGTGAAAGTAAAATAAAAATCGGTGAATCGGTCAGATCAGTTAAATGAGTTAAATCCGTCATAAAACTGAAGTGCATCGCAGACTCTCAACCTCATTTAACCAATCTCACTCGTTTAATCGCTCATGCCGCTTGCAAATGCCGGCAGGACTTGCTTAACTGCTTCGGTCCAACAAGGTGTTGTCACTAACGTTTTATGTGGTTACGGGCAGACGATTACCAGATAGCGGCATTTTTCGGGCTGATACTCATCTTCGAGATCTGCGAACGCATCTGGCCGGCGCGTCCGGTGGATCGCTGGTTCGATTTCAAACTGGATGCGCTTTCCTTCGCGTTCGCTCTCACGGTGAATCGTGTTTCCACCTGGTTCATCCGCAGTGTCGTCGGTGATGTCACCCCGCCCTTCCTCGCCGGCACCGTTCATTACCTTCAAAACCTGCCGAGCGCTTTGAAAATCATCATCGCGCTCTTTATCGTGGATTTTATTTTGTATTGGATTCATCGCGCGCAACATCGTCATGACCTGATGTGGCGGACGCACGCGTGGCATCATTCGGTCGAGCAGATGTATTGGTTTGCGGGATTTCGCACGAGCTTCTTTCATTCGTTCATTTACAACATCCCGCAGGTGGTCGTGCCGGTGACGCTTTTGAAATTAACCCCGGCGGAAGCCGGCATTGGCTATTCCATCGGCTTGCTGATTCAATTCTGGGAACACACGAATCTCAAGGTAAACATCGGCCCGCTGGCGTGGCTGATCGTGACGCCGGATTACCATCGCATTCATCATTCCGCCACCACGAATCGCGGCATGAATCTCGCGCCGACGTTTCGCCTCTGGGACCGGATGTTCGGCACCTACGTGGACCCGGCCACGATGCCAGAAGAATTTCCGCTCGGGCTCGGCCAGCATGTCGACAGCAAACAAGTGCCGCGCATGTTGGTTGGGTTGTAGCTCACATTGCCGTTGACTTTTTTTGGCCGGGCGCGCTCCCCCTGTCAAGGCGTGACAAAATTTTCACCGCATTCCAGGTAAAAGCACTTGCGAGGAGGCCATTTACGGAAAACAATTACCGGGATGGTTTACGAATACGCAAAGTTCTTTAAGGTGTTTCTGCGCGCGCCGGCCTTGACCAGCGCCATCATGCCGAGTTCTCCCTGGCTGGCCGAGCGCATGGTGGCTGATATTGGACTGGAACAGGCGAAGGTCGTGGTCGAAATCGGCCCCGGCACCGGCGCCTTCACGCGCGCGATTCAAAAGGAAATTTCACCATCCACATTTTATCTCGCGGTCGAAATCGACAAGGTTTTCGCCAGTCATTTGAAGCGGCAATTTCCGCGCGTTCATATCATCAATGATTCGGCGGAGCGCCTCGACCAGCACTTGCGGGACCTGGGGCATCCAGCGGCCGATTGCGTGTTGAGCGGTTTGCCGTGGGCGGGATTCAAGGCTGAGGAACAGCAGCGCCTGCTCGGCGCGGTGGTGCGCACGCTGAAACCGGGCGGGATGATGACGACTTACGCGTTCAATCACGTGGCCTGGCGATCAGGCGCGCGAAATTTCCGCAAATTGCTCGAAGCCAATTTCAGCGAGGTGACGACGACACGGACGGAGTGGCGAAATCTGCCGCCGGCGTTCGTGTACCGCTGCCGGAAGTAAGCGGCGGCACAATGACGCGCAGTTGCATCCGGCGCATCGAAAATGTCGCGGGCAGGTAACCGCCGAATTCGCCATCAATTTCAAACGGCACTTTTGAATCGCTCGACAAGGTGAGTGTTTCGCTTCGCAAATTCGCCGTCGCCGCCTGCGGCAAGGTTCCGCGCAGCAGCAGTCTCGGCGCGCAACGCAGCAAGGTTCCAAAAGTCACCCGCGCAAACACGCATGCTTCGAGCAAACCGTCCCGCATGTCGGCCGGCGGGAAAATTCGAAATTGGCCGCCGTAGAGGCTGCCGTTGCCAATGAGCGCCAGTTCTCCGATCTCTTCTTTTTTTCCATCGGATACCTTGATTTTTGCCTGACGCTCCGTCAGCGCCCGCAAACCGGCCACGACATAAGCGAGCGGGCCGATTTTTTTCTTCAACCGCCAATTGACCAGTTCGATGGCGCGGGCATCGAGGCCGGCTCCGGCCAATTGCGCGAAACAACGGCGCACAGGGACGCCGTTCTCCTGGTAATCCACCGTGCCCAAATCGATCAGCGTTTCGCGGCCGGTGCGGAGCGTTTGCAGGGCGTCTTTCAGTTTCAGCGGGATTTGGACTTCGCGCGCGAAGACGTTCACGGTCCCAAGCGGCAACACCCCCAACCGCGCGCGCTCAAAACCCTTGGGCGCGTCCACAATTCCATTGAGCACTTCATTCAGTGTGCCATCACCACCGGCGGCGACGATGATTTCGAAACCTTCCTCGACGGCCGCGGCGGCGAGTTTGCGGGCATCGCCCACGGCCTTCGTGGGTTTTAACATGCATTCGGCCGCATACTCATCGAGATGATGCCGGAAGTGCCGGGCTTTGTTGCCCCTGGCCGTCGGATTAAAAATGATACAGGTCCGCACTGCGGATGATTTGGGCAAAGTGCGGCAGCATAGTCGAGGACAAACCACTACGCGGACTGCCACCAGTCGGAATGTAACAATTCCCAATCGTAAATCTCGCGGGCGCGCAGAATGAATCCATGCCGTTCCAGCAGATCATCAGGCGGAGTCAGCGTGCGCGCGGGAAGCCGGGTGGCGGCGACGAAAAAGCGATACATGAGCCAGAGAATTACACGCGAGCGCCCGCGACGCCAGCCTGCCGGGGCGGCCTGGAAGTCGGCGAGCAGCCAATGGGCTTTCGGCGCGGCCGCGCGAGCCAGCCTGGGGATTAACAATTCCAATTGGTCAGCTCGGAAACAATCGAGAAAAAAATGTGTGACAATTAAATCAAAGGCGCCAACCGGCGGTTCCCACACGAGCGCGTCGGCGCGGATGAAATTGGTTCGATCACTTTTCACACCCTGCTGCGACAATCGTTTGCGGGCGAGTTCAATCATGCGCGCGCTGGCGTCCACCACGGTGATGGTTGCGTGCGGGAATCGACGGCGGCACTCAACGAGAAATCGGCCGTTGCCTTCGCCGAAAATAAGGATGCTATTCGCCCGCGGAACGCGTGAGAGGAAGGAGGTGCGGCAGCGTTGAAGTTTCTCGCCGGCGGAAACCAATTCCATCCAGCGATAATGCGGCGCGAGGACATCAAAGCTCATGCGCCGTCCGTCCCGAAAATAATTTGTGCCGGTTCCACCACAAGCCGGCGCCGATGCCGCCGATGAAATAGACCACCACGTCCCACGGATCGCCCGTCGCGCGACGCACCAGGTGCGGACCGATCACTTCAAAGAGGATCGACCAGAAAATGGTGTAGAGCGCGATTTCATTCCAGCTCGGCGGATCGTCGATGGTCCGGAGGCGCAATTCGCGCTGCATCCAGAGCAACACCGGCAATGCGGCGGGCATCAGCAGCAGGTCATTAAAATGAAACCGCAGGAAGGGATTGTGAGTGTGAGGTTTGATCACCCAGCGGTTGAGCGCGTACAACGAACAGGAAACGAGGAACAGAGCGTCGCCGAGATACCGAAACTTTTTCACAACAAAACGAGAATCGCCAAACCCAAGGCAGTGGCTACGAGAAGCTTTAAAACCAAAATCATATTAACTACTTTGCCCCACCTGACACTCGCCTTCCAGAACTTTCTCTAACTTTGCGCAATAATCAGAGGCATGCGTTGGGAATGGCCTGCTTGAATTCATTAATTCCTGTGTGCTCATCGAACCTCCGTTGTTCAATTTCGCTGAGGCGACTTCTCAACACGCGCAGGCTGAAACCGCCGTAGGCAACTCCCTGATGATCGATCATCCAGTCCTCCACCACCTCCTCTCCGATGACAAAGCTATCGCCTTTTTCCAGTCCGAGTTGTTTCGGCGCCTCGCCAACAAAACAAAAGAACAGGTCGTCCAGCATTGAGTTCACAGCGAGCCAGAGATGAGTAATGGGCCGTTTTGGATTCTCGGCTATGACTTGGGATGTCCCGACGAGTGACGGTTGTCCAACGCTGCTCCTATCAACAAAAGGAACCTTCACCAGGTAAACCGCAGGTTCAAATCCTCGTGCAGAAAAAGCGGCTTTAAACTGAGGCAACGTATCTTTCGCTTCAACGATGGCGGCGAGAATCGCTGGATCGCCATCGCTTAGATTCGCGAAGAGTGGCTGTCCAGCAGGATGTCCGTGCTCATTCATTCGTGTGGGCTGCCGCTCTAACAGCTAAATCACCGTGCCATGCGGCACAATGCCGTTCTTGGGGACGATAATCACACCGTCGCGGATGAAGTATAGCGGGTGATCGGCGTTTTCGGGTTTGCCAGCGGGAGAAATGGTGACGTTGTTCCCGATGCGCGCGTTCTTGTCGATGATCGCATTTTCGATCTTACAATTCGCGCCGACGCCGATCCGCGGGCGGCCCGCTTTTTCGTTGGATTCGATGGACTCGGCGGATTCGTAGTAATCGCAACCGAGCAGGATGCAACGATTCAATTCCGTGCCCGCACCGACAAGACTGCGAATGCCGACGATGCTCCGCTTGATGTTGGCATGATTGAGAATGCAACCATCCGAGATGACCGCGTGGTCGATCTCGGCGCCGTTGATTTTCGAACCCGGCAGGAAACGCGGGCGCGTAAAAATCGGCGAGGCCATGTCGAAGAAATTGAAGCGCGGCAATTCCGAGGTGACATCCAGGTTCGCTTCGAAAAAAGAACGAATGGTTCCGATGTCCTCCCAATAGCCCTGATACACGTACGAGTAGACCTTGTGCGTCTCGATGGCACTGGGGATGATGTGCTTGCCGAAATCGGTGTGCGTATTTTCCAGGAGCTTCCGCAGCACGTCGCGCGTGAACACGTAAATGCCCATCGAGGCCAGGAACAATTCCCGGCCGTCGGTGATGCCCAGTTTGGGAAACCATTCTTCCGGCAGTTTGAGCGAATCCTGCACGGCGGTGTCCTTCGGCTTCTCGACAAAGCGCGTGATGCGGCGCTCTTCGTTGATCTGCATGATGCCGAACGATGAGGCGTCGCGTCGCGAGACGGGAATGGTGGCGATGGTGATATCCGCGCCGGATTCGGCGTGCTGGTTGATGATGTCCCGGTAATCCATGCGATACAATTGATCGCCGCTCAGGATGAGGAGGTATTCGAAATCGTGCGTGAGAAAATGGATAAGATTCTTGCGCACGGCATCGGCGGTGCCTTGATACCAGGAGGTGTCGGCAAACGTTTGCTCAGCCGCGAGCAATTCCACGAAGCCACCGGCGAAATGATCGAACTTGTAGGAGAGCGAAATGTGCCGGTGCAGCGAGGCGGAGTTGAATTGCGTCAGCAGATAAATGCGGCGCAGGCCGGAATTGATGCAATTCGAGATGGGGATATCGACGATGCGATATTTGCCCGCGAGCGGCACGGCCGGCTTGGCGCGCTCCTTGGTGAGGGGGAACAAGCGCGTGCCTTGTCCGCCACCCATGATGACGGAAAGCACGTTGCTGGTGTTCATTGACTGCCGGCCAGTTTGTGACATACAAAAGTTCCTTTCCTCGAAATGCTTGAAGGGAAGTTATACGCGTCACCCAAAACCGGCAAGGCGCAGTTTTACGCAGGCGGACTGAGCAGATTCCCGACCTGGCGGGAATGCGCACGATTCCTCTGCGAATGCGTGAGTCATCGGCTCGGTCGCCGCGGGTTTCGCTGGAACTTTTTGTTTTCGAACTTCTGTTTTTTTGGGGATTCGCGGAACCATGGGGGACGGCTGCGTTGCGGACCGCGGCTCGCGGGGACGGTCCCGGCGGAGGGCAACGCCCCGCCAGCCGGTTTCGCATCACGCCTGCCGGTGGCTCGCTGAGCGGGGCCGGCGGCTTCTTTCGCGAGGCGGAAATCGACCTGCTTTTTGAAACTGTCCACTTTGTAGATTTGCACCTGCATTTTGTCGCCCAAGCGAATGACGCGGCGATTGCGGCGGCCGACCAATTGACTGCGCTCGGAATCGAAGACGTAAAAATCATCCTCGAGGCTCGACAGAGGCACGACTCCGCTCATGGCGAGGCCGGGCACGTCGACAAAGAAACCAAAATTGCGAACGTCCGTGACGAGCGCCGGATAACGCGGCGGATTGGGCGATTTCAATTGCGCCCGGAGAAACGCATACAGCTTCACGTCTTTGCTATCGCGCTCGGCATCGGCGGAATTACGTTCCGTGTCGGAAATATGGTCGGATGTTTGTTTCAGCGAATGCAGGGAGCCGTGGCTCTTTTGAAACAGCGCGCGATGCACCACCAAATCGGCGTAACGGCGAATGGGCGAAGTGAAGTGCGCGTATTTTGTTTTCGCCAATCCATAATGTCCCAGCGGCTCGACCGCATAGCGCGCGCGCATGAGTGAACGCAGAAAACCGATTTTCAGGGCGGGCCCGATGGCGATGGTTCCGAGTTTCTCCAGGAGCTTTTGCACTTCGCCGCGCTTGGTCAGGTTGCCCACGGGAATGTGGTGGCTGAGGACATCCTCGCGATACTCGCGCAGGCGCCGCTCATCCGGTGGCTCGTGCACGCGGTAAATCGCCGGCACATTCTGCTCCATCAACCGGCTCGCGACGGCCTCGTTGGCGAGCAGCATGTATTCCTCGATCAACTGGTGCGAAACATCGTTCTCCACGCGCTCGATGGCGCTGATGCGGCCATGCTCGTCGAGGCGGATTTTCATCTCGGGAAAATCAAGATCGAGCGACCCGGCTTTGAAACGCAATCGGCGGATTTTTTGCGCGAGGGCGTTGGCGTCATGGAGCATTCGCTCGATGTCCCCCGCCGGTTCGCGCTGCAAAACGGCCAGCACTTCCTTGTAAGTGAACCGGCGCTTGGAATGAATCACGGCCGGATAAAATTTTGTTTTCAGCACGCGGCCTTCGCCCGAAATGTTGAATTCCACGCATTTCGTCAGGCGATCCACGTTCGGTTTGAGCGAACACAATTCGTTGCTCAACGCCTCCGGCAGCATGGGGATGACGCGATCCACGAGATACGTGGAGTTGCCACGCGCCCGGGCCTCGTCGTCGAGCGCGGTGCCGGGTTTCACGTAGTTCGAAACGTCGGCGATGTGCACCCAGAGTTTCCATTCGTCGCGCGAAACGCGTTGCAGACAGATGGCATCGTCGAAGTCCTTGGCGTCGTCGGGATCGATGGTGACGACGTTATGCGCCCGACAATCTTCGCGACCGGACAGTTCGTGAAGCTGCACGGCGGTCCCGATGGCGCGCGCTTCCTGCAAAACATTTTTCGGAAAATGCAGCGGCAACGAATACTGGCGCAGCACCGAAAGCATATCCACGCCCTCTTCATCCGGCGAGCCGAGCACTTCGATGATTTCGCCTTCGGGATTGGTATGGCGCGTTTCCCATTCGTGCAATTCCACCACGACCTTGTCGCCGACGTTCGCGGGGCGGCCCACATCGCGGGGGGGCGGCACGTAAATATCGTGCGGCATGCGCGGGTCGTCGGGGATGACATAGAGAAAGCGCGGCGAGCGCTGGAGCGTGCCGACCACTTGCGTGCGTTTGCGTTCCAGAATGCGGATGACCGCGCCGGTTTCCTGCTCCAAGCCATCGCGAGAGCCCTTTTTCACATCGCGCCGCACCAGCACGCGATCTTCATGCAACGCGGTGCCAGTGGCGCTTTCGGGAACCATGATCTCTTTCAGGCCCGCGTCATCGGGAATCAGAAAACCTTTTCCCTGGCGATTGATGCGAATGCGTCCGGCCACAAGGTCGGCTTCCTGCGATTGAATGTAGCGATTGCCCTTGGTTCGCGTGACGCGACCGGTTTGTTCCAGCCGGCGCAAAGCTTGTTGCAATTGTTGCTGGCGATTCGGCGGCCAGAGCAGCAGCCGGAGCAACTCCGGGACATTGGCCGGCGCGTAATCCGCGTGGCCAAGCAGTTTCAAAATTTCGTCTTCCATTAGGTCAATCTAGGTGGGATACGGGCGGGAGGCGATAACGTTCGTGCCGACGTGGTGCCTTCCCCCGCCCTACGATCCGGCACGATCCAGCACGACGGGCGTTGATCATTAAGTAGTTGCGACGAGCAGTTGGATGCGCAGAGGCACGATTGATTCTGAAAAAAGCCCGTGGTCGGAGGAGCCATGTCCTTTGATGCGATCTCGTTTCTGTTTCCATTTGGTCCCTTTTGCCTCCTTCTTGGGATTGGTTATAACATGGGTGTCAATTGCCAGAGGTGTGGGGTGCGGCAAACGCATTTAATGTAGCGCCGATTTGTAATCTGCTGTATTGCCACGAGTGTCCGGATATTACTCGAACAATGACAACTGCTTAGAAAAGGAGCCTGATTCATTTTGAGAAGAAAGTGCTTGAAACAGTTGATTGACGGGCGTTTTCTCGAAAACGCTGACGCTGAGAACTTGGAGAATTTCGTAGAGCGTGGCGTCGCTGCCGAGCCGTTTTTTGAGCATGGCCACCAACGCATACACGCACACGGCGACCCACAGTTGCGCTCGCACCGCGTTGTCGGTGGTGCCATAAAACGTTTTGATGCGCAGATGTTGCTTGAGCCAACGAAAGAACAACTCGACCTGCCAACGTTGTTGGTAAAGCCTGGCCACGGTCAGTGCCGGCAAGCCAAAGTGGTTGGTCAGAAACACCAGCGCGCGTTGGTGGTCCACATCGTAAAAACTGTACTCGCCGCAATTTGTCCGGATATTTTTTGGCGGCGTAGAAGCCGCGCAGGCTGATGATTTGATCGCTGCGCAAGCCGCTGTCGGCGTCCACTCTTTGGGAGTGCAGCCGGCAACAGCTCAGAGATTTCTTGGCGCGCACGACAAACCACGCCCGAGCCTGTTCGATGGCATAAAGCCGCCGCCAATCCACGTACGCCCGATCCATGAGATAGAAGGCCCCCGGCTCGTAAGTGAGTTGATCGAGCCAGACTACTTCCTGAAAAGTGGCCAAACTGACCAGTATTTGAGCGGGCAAATGCGAGTGCAGTTCCAGTTGCGTGTGGATCTTGAGGCCCGAACGCAATGCGTCGAAGCGCGCCCAGGGGTAAACCGACAAACACAAATCGATGATGCTGGCATCCAGGGCGTAAATCGTTTGCTTCAAATCCAGCGCCACGGGTTCCGACGCATAAAGCTTTCGGGCTTGCTGGATCAGCAGTTGCGCCAAGTCGGCGAAGATGCGCCAGTCCCGACTGGCCAGGGCATCGGCCAGCGTGCTGCGCTTGACCGGCCCGCGCAGTCCCAGATGATAGAGCTGATCGGCCCGGGCATTGAGGCAGGCTTCGATGTCGCGCAAACTTTCCCGCCAGGTGAGTTGGGCAAAGACCAAGCAGACAAATTGTTGCCACGTCGAGAAGGTTTGAACTTTGTAGTCGCCACCGTAACGCTCGACACAGCGGTGAAACTGTTGGGGATGGATAAAATCCAAGAGTTGGGAAATTACGAATCGACCGGTGAACATGGCAGCAGGATAGCTGCCATGCCTCAGAAATGGAGCCCGCCAAGCTCAAGTCGCTCACACCCTCCAGTTCACACTCTAACCGCATCAACATTGAATGAAAGCTCCCTCGCCCATCACAACAACCGGACACTCGTGGCTGTATTGCAGAATTATATTCTGCCGGACGTGGGAATTCTTCGGTGACTTATCGCCCTAGAACGGCCTGCCGATTGCAAATCGGCGATACAGCAGATTACAAATCTGCGCTACGGATTTAGGTGGTTTCCAATCAATTTGGAGCGTTTCCCGATGCGGGGGAAAGGAGTCACAACCCCTGTTGGGTTGCGGATGAACGGAACCTTTCCCAAAGTAGCTCGTTCCTCGCAACCATGGGCTTTGAGGCGCAATCCCTTCGGGATTGGTGAGCGATGCAAGTCACTTGATGTCGGACTTGCGATTGCGCAGGCGGGCCAGGGTGTTGCGCGTGGCGAAATCGCGGCGGCGTTGGTCCAGAAATTGATAGTCGGAAGATTGGCCGCTCCCAGGCTCGCCCGGTTTGGCCTGAGGTTTTTTCTTTTTCGGTCGATATGGCATTCCCCACTATGCACGCATCAGGCGAGGATAGCCACCGAAACCGCCGGGTCTTTCCTCTAGACAATTGAGCGTCATGATTCTTAATTGTCAAAAATGGCTGACGAGCATAACGCAAATGAGGAACACAAAAAGATTCCGATGCAGTATCTGATCGTGAGCGCCGCGCAAGACCCGACGTATAAACATAAAAAATCCTTTGGCGGTGCTCAGGTCGGTAGCTGGATCAAGAATCAAACGAAAAAGAACGCTTATCTGATCGCGAAAGGGTGGATCGAAGACCAGGGATGGGTCGCCTTATCCCTGGAAATTCAGCATCCGGTAACCGCCGAAAATTACAAAAATAATCCGGAAGGCCGCCGTTATTTTGAGCAAGCGCTGATTGATGACGAAGTTTTCGTCTTTTTCACACACCCGGACTAATCTAATATGGAATCTTATCCGTCTTGCTCGCCCACTCCTTGAAGGCTACCAATGCCTCATCACGCAGCAGCGGTTTCATGATGAGTTTGCGTTTGCGGATGGGCAGCGCGACTTCGCGGTAAATCTCATCATCATCGAAAGCAATCTTCGCGGCGTCTTTGCGGTTGTTGCCGTAGAAGACACTGCCGATGCGCGCCCAGTAGATGGCCGAGAGGCACATGGGGCACGGCTCGCAGCTCGTGTAGAGATCGCAATCGTCGAGGGAGAAAGTTTTGAGGCGCTGGCACGCGTCGCGAATGGCGACGATTTCCGCGTGCGCGGTGGGATCGTTGACCGAGGTCACCTGGTTGCTGCCGCGGCCGACAATTTTATTTCCCTTCACCACGACCGCGCCAAACGGTCCGCCTTTGCCTCGACGCATCATTTGAATCGAGAGGCGAATCGCTTCGCGCATAAAATCTTTGTTCATCGCGCTGGAGTAAATATATACCGGGCGGCGGAAGCAAAAGGGAAAATGGAGAAGTTACTCACAAATATAGATAAATTTTTTATTTCGAATTTTGGCCGATCTGGTATTCAGGTCGAGGCGCCGCGAGGCGCTGCCGTAGGGATTTAAATGAAAAGAATCATAGAGGTTGCATTGGTAGCGGTGCTGTTGGGATCGCCTGCCGCAGTTCGAGCCCAGTTCAGCCTGGGAACCAATTCCGATCAGACGATTTCCATAATGGGATACACGGGTTCAAGCTCCGAGGTGACGATTCCGGATACCATCGACAACATCCCGGTCACCGTCATTGGATTCAACGCGTTTTTGGAGAATACCAATCTCACCAGTATCACCATTTCCACCAATGTGGGCGCCATCCGGGAAAGCGCCTTTGAAAGTTGCGCAGGCCTGACGAGTGTGACGATTCCGAACAGCGTCACCAATATTTGGGAGTACGCGTTTCTTTACTGCTACGGCCTGACCAATGCGGTGATGGGAACCAATGTCATCACGCTGGGTGACGGCGCGTTCGCTGCCTGCAAGAGACTGGCCCAAGTAACCGTCCCGGCCAGTTTAACCAGCATTCCAGATTATGCTTTCGAAGGGGACGGTTTGACGAGCCTGGGCTTGCCCGACACCGTCACCAACATCGGTTATCGATCGTATAACGGGTGCTCCAATCTCGCCAACGTGCAGATTCCCAACGGTGTCATCACCATCGAACAAGAGGCTTTCGAGTATTGCGGTCCGACGAATCTCACGATCGGAAGCAGTGTGATCGACATCGGCCTGAGCGCGTTTCTCGGTTGTTCGGAATTGGGCAAGCTGGTGATTCCTGATAACGTGCGCCGCGTCCAGACCGCTGCGTTTCAACAATGCACGGGTTTGACCAATGTTTTTATCGGTTCGGGCGCCACCAACATCGACGGCTACGCCTTTCACGCTTGCACAAACCTGGCGGCGTTTGCGGTCGACCCAGGCAATCCAGCCTTTTCGAGTAACGACGGTATTTTGTTCAACAAAAATCAAACGGCGCTGCTAAAATACGCAGCGGTTCGGGGCGGCGCTTATTCCGTTTCCAACACTATCGCGAGCATTGGAACCGACGCATTCGGTTATTGTGTCAATCTTGCCTCCGTAACCATCCCTGACAGCGTGACCAACATCGGAGACGGAGCGTTCATCGATTGCTGGAGCCTGACCAATGTCACGATCGGCAGTGGCCTGGTTAAACTGGGCGAGCAGGCCTTTGCGGAGGACACCCAGTTAACGCAAGTATTCTTCTCCGGTAACGCGCCGAGCCTGGATGTTTTCGCCTTCGTTGACAGTCCCACCACCCTCTATTACTTGCCAGGCGCGACCAATTGGACGCCAACATTGGGAACTCCGCCGACGCCGACGGCATTGTGGTTGCCCGCAGTGCAGACCACCGATGGCTCCTTTGGGACCCAGACAAACCACTTTGGTTTCGATATCAGTTGGGCGAAGGGTCAGACGGTTGTGGTTGAGGCCTCCACCAATTTAACCACGGGAAACTGGCAGGCATTGCAAACGAATCTACTGGCGACGGGCGCGGCTTCATTCAGCGACCCGCAATGGACGAATTATCCGAATCGCTTCTATCGATTGCGCTCGCAATAACGAAAATTGTCAGCGCCGATTGACTTCGGCGGCCAGGGGCGTTGAGATTTTTCCAAACAGCAATCGCAGGCTGTTCATGACCACCACCACCGTGCTTCCTTCGTGGCCGACGACGCCGAGGGTCAGCGGGATTTTGCCGAGCATGGCGAAGATGACGAGAATGCAGACGGTGCCGAGCGAGATCACAAGGTTTTGGCGGATGATGGCGCGGGCGCGCTGGCTCAGGCGGAAGGCGGCGAGAAAATTCTCCAGGCGATCGTGCATCAGGATGACGTCGGCCTGCTCCAGCGCGGCGTCCGATCCGCGGGCGCCCATGGCGACGCCGATGTGCGCGATGGCGAGACTCGGGGCGTCGTTCACGCCATCGCCAATCATGGCGACATTTTTGCCCTGCTGGGTGAGTTCGCGGATGGCGGCGACTTTTTGTTCCGGCTTCAATTCGGCGCGGACGTCGTCGAGTTGTAATTCGGCCCGCATGTGTTCCGCGGCAGCTTGGCGGTCGCCAGTGAGGACGATGCTCGTCAGGCCTTCCTGCCGCAACTCCATGATGACTTGTCGAGACTCTGGCCGGATGTCGTCGCGCAACAAAACGCGGCCGAGCAAATCACCTTCCGCGATCCAGATTTCGGAGATGCCGTTTTCGCTCGGCGGTGCGGCGGAAATCGGCTGCAGCCGCGTGGAACCCGGCGTCCAAACGGCGGCGCCCGTGTGTTCGGCGATCCATTCGCGGCGGCCCAGCAGAGACGGCACACTGCCGCGCAGCGCGCGCAAGCCCTGGCCGGTGATGGATTCGAAATGATCGAACGCAATGGCTTCGAGGTTCTGCTGCTTGCCGTAGCGCGTGATGGCGCGCGCCAGCGGATGCGTGGAAAGTTTTTCGAGTGAGTAAGCGATTTGGGCAACTTCGTTTTCGCGGCCGGGCGGGAAGCTTTCGACTTTTTCGACTTTCAATTCGCCGGTCGTGAGTGTGCCGGTTTTGTCCAGGGCCACGGTATCGATGCTCGCCAGTTTTTCCACCGCTGCGCCGCCGCGAAAAAGAATTCCATGCCGCGCGCTCCACGCGATCGCCGCCAGCACCGCCGAGGGAATCGACAGAACCAGCGCGCAGGGCGAGGCGACGACAAGCAGCGTCATGGTGCGATAAAACGCGCTTTGCGATTCGAGCTGGCCTTTGGCGACGGCGAACGGCGCTAGGTGATATCCCCGCCACCAGACGAAAAACATGGCGCAGGACATCCCGAGCGCGAAATAGGTGTAGTAAGTGCCGAACTTGTCGGTGAACTGCTGCGCGGGCGCTTTTTGATGCTGCGCTTCGCGGATGAGGCGGATGATTTTTTGGAGCGAACTTTCGGCGGCGGCTCGAAGCACGTTCGCTTCCACCGCGCCCCACAAATTGATGGTGCCGGCGAGCACGGTATCGCCGACGCTTTTATCCACTGGAGCGGCTTCGCCGGTGAGGTTGGATTCGTCGGCGGCGGTTTGGCCTTTGGCAACCTCGGCGTCGACGGGGAATTGCGCGCCGGGTTTGACGAGCAGGCGCATGCCGGGGCGCAATAGTTCCACGTTCACTTCGCGTTCGCGGCCTTGCTCGTCGAGCACGGTGGCGACTTTGGGCGCTTCGCGGAAGAGCGAGCGGATTTCGCGTTGCGTGCGGCCGAACGCGAAATGTTCCAGCGCGCCAGAAAATGAAAACAGGAACAGCAACGTCGCGCCCTCCGCCCAGGCGTTGATGCAGGCCGCGCCGCCGGCGACGGCGAGCATGAGAAAATGCACGTCGATGGCGCGTTGCTGGAGGCGCTCCCAAACTTCGCCGACCGTGAACCAAGCGCCCGTAATATATGCGGCGATGAACGCACCCAGCGAATACGCCGGTAAACCCGCGCGATGCAGCGCGTAACCCGTCAGGCCGCAGAGGCCGCAAAGGATGGCGAGGACGAGCTGGCCTTTCCATTCATTGATATGTTTATCGATGTCTTCCGGCTCCTCCAGGAACTCGACATCGCGCGGCACGACTTTCGGCAGCGGCAAATCGCGCCAGCGCCAGAATTTCGGCGCGGTGGGACAGGTCACGCGCGCAATGGTCGTCACATCGCCCTTGTGCTCGATGGTGATCTTTTTTCGTTCGCTCTCGGAAAGCGGCGCCGGGCATTGGCGGCAATCACTGGCGCCGGCGAGCAGCAGGCAATGTTCGGCGGCGCCTTTTTCGTAGGCTTTTTGAATGCGGCCGGTGATGGTTTCATTCATCCGCGGTTCATCGGTCCGGCCCAGGGTCGCGATGGAAATTTTATTTGCCGAACGATTGATGGTCACCGCTTCGAGCGAAGGTTCCTGGCCCAAAACGTCCACGACCGAGCGCGCCAGGCAAATGGGATTGTCCGGAAAAGCTGGCACTGGCTCAATCGCGCGGCTCATATCGCTGATATCACTGTCATGGTATGTGTAACACAGGCGCGGGCGTGTCGCGACGGGAAAATCTTTGGAACATTTGGCGCGTTTGAATGCACGGAAACCTATTCCATTTGCACCTATCGATTCACCCCATGGTTGCAAAACCCCTGAATCTGCATGGTGGAAATGAATTCTTGCCCCGTGAAAAAGACATTTGCAAAAACCAAATTGCCACTCGCCATTCCTGCACTGGTCCCCGATGATTTTCGCGTGCGAAACGAACGCACGCCGGAGACACCCCGCCGGCGAATCTGCATGGACACTATGACAAATCCTGGCGATTGCCTGACAAATAACGGGGAACTCATTTCCTGGGTCGATGAAATGGCCAAGCTCTGCGCTCCGGAGCGCGTTTTTTGGTGCAACGGTTCGGAGGAGGAAAACCGGGCTTTGTGCGACCTGATGGTGCAGAGCGGCAAGCTGATCCCGCTCGCGAAACGGCCCAATTCTTATCTCGCGCGCACGCATCCGAGCGACGTTGCGCGCGTGGAGGATCGCACGTTCATCTGCGCACGCACGCGCGAGGAAGACGGGCCAACGAATCATTGGGCCGATTCGGCGGAGATGAAACGCAAGATGCTCGAGTTGTTCCAAGGCTGCATGAGGGGCCGGACGATGTACGTGATTCCGTTCGCAATGGGGCCGGTGGAGTCGCCGCTTTGCAAAATTGGGGTCGAGATCACCGACTCGCCTTACGTGGTCGCGAGCATGCGGATCATGACGCGCATGGGACGCGAGGTGATTGAGAAACTTGGCGCGAATGGGAAGTTTATTCCGTGCATGCATTCGGTAGGCGCGCCGCTGGCACCGGGACAAAAGGACGTGCCGTGGCCGTGCGCGCCGGATCCCAAGGACAAATATATCGTGCATTTTCCGGACGACCCGTCGATTTGGTCCTTCGGCTCCGGTTACGGCGGCAACGCGTTGCTCGGGAAGAAATGTCTCGCGTTGCGGATCGCGTCGGGGATGGCGCGGCGCAATGGCTGGATGGCGGAGCACATGCTCATTCTTTGCCTGACTTCGCCGCAGGGCAAAAAACATTACCTCGCGGCGGCATTCCCCAGCGCGAGTGGAAAAACGAATCTGGCGATGATGCGACCGACGATTCCCGGTTGGAAAATCACGACGCTCGGGGACGACATCGCGTGGATTCGCGTGGGCAAGGACGGACGGCTGTATGCGATGAATCCTGAGACGGGATTTTTTGGCGTCGCGCCCGGCACGTCGGCGAAATCCAATCCCAACGCGATGATCACCTGCGAGCGGAACACGATTTTCACGAACGTCGTGCTCACGCCCGACGGCGATGTGTGGTGGGAGGATATGAGCACTCCTCCGGCGCAGGGCATCGATTGGGAGGGCAATCCGTGGACTCCCACGAGCGGCAGGAAAGGCGCGCATCCGAACTCGCGTTTCACCGCGCCGGCGGCGCAATGTCCGGTGATTGATCCGGAATGGCAAAATCCCGAGGGCGTGCCGTTGTCGGCGATTTTATTTGGCGGGCGTCGGCCGGGCACGATTCCGCTGGTGAACGAGGCGTTCGACTGGGAACACGGGGTGTTCATGGGTTCTTCGTGCGGTTCGGAAACCACCGCCGCCGCGTTCGGCCAGACCGGCGTGTTGCGTCGCGATCCGTTCGCGATGCTGCCGTTTTGCGGGTATCACATGGGCGATTACTTCGCGCACTGGCTCTCGTTTGCGCAACGGACGGACCGCGGCAAATTGCCGAAAATTTATTTCGTCAATTGGTTTCGCAAAGGCGCGGACGGAAAATTTCTCTGGCCGGGTTACGGCGACAACAGCCGCGTGCTGCAATGGATTTGCGAGCGCGTGGACGGCACGGCGGAGGCGCGCGCGACCCAGATTGGCAACCTGCCGACCGCCGCTTCACTGAATTTGACGGGCCTGAACGTGCCGGCGGAAAACATTGAGCAACTGATCACCGTCGACGTGGCGGGTTGGAAACGAGAGATCGAGGACGTGGCGTCCAACTACGCGAAACTCGGCGAACGGCTGCCGGCGGCGTTGCACACGCAATTGGAGGAATTGCGGAAACGCCTGGGTTAAATTACCGCGGCACCCCCTTCCCCGCGCTGATGCTCCGGGGATTTTTATTTTTCATTTAGAGCGGTTTAAAAAAAGCGGGAGATTTCCCCTTGCGCCGTTTCCGATGCAGCCTAGGTTGCTTGACAAGGTAAAACTGTAATGAAATTTTTCTTATGAGTGATTTGAAATTTACCTGTTCGTCTTGTGGCCAACACATTCAATGCGATCAGGATTACGCGAATGAAAGGATTCCGTGCCCGAATTGCGGGAGCGTGGTCCGCGTGCCCGTCGATGCGCCGATTGTGACGAAGGCGGCCATATCGGAGGCGGTCCCGCCGGCTCCCGCCACCACGATGGGTCTCGACGTTCCCACGCTGGAGGACAATTTTCTGCAACAGGAAACCGGCGCGCCAGTGCCCTCCACGCCACCGATGACGGAGCGCGAGCAACAGATTGCCGCCGCCCGCGCGGCGCGGCCGGTAGTGACCACCTCAAATGTTAAACCGCGGCTGTCGTATATTCTCAACGGGGGCGAGGCACCTCCGCGCGAGGAAAATGAACACGCGACGCACCCGGAGCAGAATCATGCGGAGGAAACTCCGCACGCGAAGAGTCTTCACGAATAAACGTTCCGACGCAGCGGCGCGCGCAGAGTGACCCGTCCCGTCTCGGGAGCCCGGATTCCCACCCGAATTAGCTACTTACCCCGGTTGTTTCCGGAGGAGCGCAGGTTAGTTTTCCTGCATGAAGACAGGGTCGTATTGGCAATTTTCTCAAGCGCTCCCACAGTTCCCATCGTTGGCGAGCGATGTGGAGGTGGACGTCGTCATCATCGGCGCGGGGCTCACCGGCATTACGGCCGCGTGGCTGCTGAAGCGCGAAGGCGTGAAAGTTGCGTTGCTGGATCGCCAGCGTTGTGCCGCAGCCGATACCGGGCACACAACGGCGCACCTGACCTACGTGACCGATGAGCGATTCCATACGCTCGTGAAAAATTTCGGCAAGGACGGAGCAAAAGCGTTCTGGGAAGCGGGCGTGGCGGCGATCGATCAGATTTACGACATCGTGCAAAGCACAGGCGGCGATGCGGAGTTTGAGTGGGTCCCGGGATTTTTGCATGGCGGACTGGATGGCAGCGACGAACGCGATCGGGAATCGTTGGAAAAAGATGCTCAACTGGCGCGGGAGTTGGATTTTGACGCCGAATTTCTCGACTCAGTGCCGTTCGTGAAGCGCCCGGGCGTTCGCTTCGCAAACCAGGCCAAGTTTCATCCCTACAAATATCTCAAGCCGATGCTCAAAGCCATTCCCGGCGATGGCAGTTATGTTTTTGAAAATACCGACGCGACGGAAGTGGAGGAGAACCCGCTCACGGTGCACGCGAACAAATTTAAAATTCGCTGCAGTTACTTGATGATTGCCACCCACACGCCGTTGCTGGGAAAAACGGGCCTGCTCAAGGGCACGCTCTTTCAAAGCAAACTCGCGCTTTACACGAGTTACGTGCTCGGGGCGAAATTGCCGCCGAATGCGCAGCCCAAAGCGCTTTTTTGGGACACGGGCGATCCTTACTATTATCTGCGCATCGATCGGCACGGCGATTATGATTACGCGATTTTTGGCGGCGACGATTGCAAGACGGGACAGGAAAAGGATCCCGAGCTGGTCTTCACTCGCTTGATGGCGAAATTGAAAACCGTGTTGCCGGGAGCCGACGTGCAACATCGCTGGCTGGGACAAGTCGTGCAAACCAACGACGGTTTGCCGTTCATCGGCGAGAACGAGGGGAAACAGTTTATCGCGACGGGTTTTTGCGGGAACGGTTTCACCCTGGGAACCCTCGCCGCAACCATGGCGCGCGACCGATATCTGGGCGTAAAGAATCCGTGGTTCGATCTCTTCCGCGTGGATCGCAAACAATTTCACGGCGGCACGTGGCGGTATATCCAGGAGAACCTCGATTATCCTTTTTACATGCTGCGCGACCGATTGAAGGGCGCGGAGGGTGACTCGACTGATACGCTCAAAATCGGCGAGGGAAAAATCCTGAAGCTCGACGGCAAAAAAGTGGCGGCGTATCGCGGCGAGGACGGGAAGGTGACCCTGCTGTCGCCGGTTTGCACGCATTTGAAATGCATTGTGCGGTGGAATGCGGCGGATAAAACGTGGGATTGCCCGTGTCACGGGTCGCGGTTTAAACCGACCGGAGAAGTTTTTTCCGGCCCGGCGGAGGAGGCGTTGGAACAGATTCGGTTGGAGGCACAAGTGGATCGGGTGGCGAAATAAAATCTGAACGATTTGATTGTTTACGGCTCGCCCTTACCCTGAACCAGGGAACATCCAACATTCAACCTGCTCTGTAGAAATCTTTTCCTGTCGCGAAGCGACGGCGGAAATTAGCCAGCCACAAGGTGGCTGGAAATCTCGGCACCCCCTCACGTCCTGAAAGGACGGCGGAAACGATGTGCTTTTCCAATGTCCTTTCAGGACATAGCTCCAACATCGTCCTACCAGCCACCTTGTGGCTGGCTAATATCCTGGTGTCGCTTCGCGACAAAAAATGGTTTCACATTCAACCTCCAATTTCGGAGACATTAGCCATGGCTCGTCCGGCGAGCCAGCCGGTGGTCCAGGCGGCTTGGAAGTTGAAGCCACCGGTGATGCCGTCGACGTCGAGCAGTTCGCCGGCGAAGAACAGTCCGGGGCACATGCGGCTTTCCATCGTTTTAAAATCGACTTCGTTCAACTTCACGCCGCCGCAGGTCACGAATTCATCCTTGTTCAGGCTCTTGCCGGTGACCGAAAATTCGCAGCGCAATAATTGTTGAATGAGCTGGTGCTGCGCGGGCCGCGAAAGAGCGGACCAGCGGGTTTCGCGCGCGATGTTGGCAGCCAGCACGAGTTGCTCCCACAATCGAGCGGGCAACGGAGCAAGCGGGGAATTCACCACCAAACGCGCGGCTTGCGATTGGCGGCGTACGTCAAATTCCTTCGCGAGCGCTTCATCGTTCCGTTGCGGAAGCCAATTGATTCGCAGCGTGCATTGGTAATTCAATTCGTGCAATGCACGCGCGCCCCAGGCGGACAAACGCAAGATCGCGGGGCCGCTGAGGCCCCAGTGCGTGATGAGCACCGGGCCGCGCTCGCGCAGTTTGGTTTGCACGACGGAAGCTTCCACGAGTTCGACAGAAATTCCTGCCAGGTCGCGGAGCCAAGGGGTGGGCACGTGAAATGTGAACAGCGAGGGCACGGGTGGCTCCAGCGTGTGTCCCAGCGACACGGCCAGTTCGCCGAGCGCGGGTGTGCGGCAACCGCCAGTGGCGAGAAGCATTTTATCGCCCGCGACCGTTTCGCCATTCGATAAGCTGAGTGCGAAACCTTCAGGCGTTTTGGTCACGCGCTCCACGCCACAGTTCGTTCTCAACTTCACCCGCCTCGCGCGCGCTTCGTTGAGCAGGCAATCGATGATGGTTTGCGAGGAATCGGTGACGGGAAACATGCGGCCGTCATTCTCGGTTTTCAGTTTCACGCCGCGCGCCGCGAACCACGCGATCGTGTCGCTGGCTTGAAATTGTTTGAAGGGCGCGATCAACGCGCGCTCGCCGCGAGGGTAACGCGTGGTGAATTCGCGCGCGTTGAAGCATGCGTGCGTGACATTGCAGCGGCCGCCGCCGGAAATTTTGACCTTGGAAAGAAAGTGCGCGGTTTTTTCGAGAATCAAAATTTCGCCGGCGTATCCGGCCTCGGCGCACGTGAGCGCCGCGAAAAATCCCGCCGCCCCGCCGCCAACGATGATGATACGACTCATTGGCGAACCAAAACCTACTCCCCGCCTTCCATGTGGTAATACATGGATTGCAGCGCGATTTTTCCGGGGCCGGTAAACCGGTTCCAGCAGATCTGGCCGGCGCTGGCAAAAATTCCGGTGGAGAGTTTCTGGAGCATCGTTTGCATTTGCACGGTGCGATCCTTGTAAATCCAGCCGCCGGGTTCGATGTCGATTTGTTCACCCGGAGCGAGCGTGACTTCGAACACGTTGCCGTAGCCGTGCAGCCAGAGGATGCCGTCGCGTTCGGGAGCGGAAAAGGTGTCGATGAAAAAACCGGTGCCGCCCAGCAGGATGTTCGCGACGCCGCGCACGCGGCTGAAGGTGTATTCCACGTTGCTGGTCGCGGCGAGCCATTGATGCTCGCGCACGTCCACGGCCATTCCGCGTTGCAAATGCAGCCCGAAGACGTGCCCGGCGCCGTCGCGGCTGAACGCGATGCGGCCCGGCCCTTGCGCGCCGGTCACCAGAAACGGCATGCCGGCGAGCATGCGCTTGAACGCGCCCTTGATCGGGTGCAACACGATTTCCACGGCAGGATCTTTCCACAGCAGAATGTGATGCTCGAAATAAACGCCGGTATTGCTTAATTCGAGGTGCAGGGCGGGCACCAACTCGCCCTCGATGTGATAGGTGACGCCGCCGAAGGTTTCATTTCGAGCGGTCGTGGGTAGAATTGTTGGGACAGCCATATGGATGACGCATTTGAACGCGGGGCGGTGAGAGCGTCAAGATTATCCGGAACGACTGGCGGCGGGACGCCGCCGGAACTCTCAGGCGGGACGCCTGAGCTACGCAACCAGCAAACTCCGTCAGGGGAGCACGGGTTGCGGGGATTTGTCGGGCTTCGTTCGGATTTTGAGAGTGGCGGGTTTCAAGACCGGCGAGCTCGCGGTCAACTCGAGCGTTCCTTCGATGCGCCCGGCTTGCACGATGACCTGGGCGTAGCCATTGAAGGCGTTGCGCTCGCTGGCTTTGTCGGCTTCGTGGCAGCTTGGATCGCCGTTGCCGACGCCGATGATTTTCCCGAAGCCTTTCAACTCAAACCAAAGCAAATTGCCGGCGTCCGGCACCACGCGCCCTTTCGCGTCCACAATGGCGACGTCGACAATGCTCAAGTCCTGGCCGTCGCTGGTGATCGTCGTGCGATCGGCCCGCAACTCGACCGCCGCGGGTTCGCCGGCGCGCTCGATCTTTGTTTCCGCGACAACTTTGGTCCCGCGATAACCCTTCGCGCTCAGAACGCCCGAAGCTTCGGACACAATCCAATCCAGATATTCATTGGCCGGCATGGATTTTTTGCCGAGACTTTTGCCGTCGAGAAAGAGTTCGACGGTTTTGCAATTGCTGAAGCAGCGTACGAGATTGGTTCTCCCGCCATCGAACCGCGCCCAACCGGTCGCAAGGTGCAACACCGGTTGGTCCGTCCACCACGACTGGTAGTAGTAATAAATGTCCTTCGGAAATCCGCACGTGTCCATCAGCCCGAAATGCGAACTGATGCACGGCCAGCGATACGGCGTCGGCTCGCCGCGGTAATCAAATCCCGTCCACACAAACCCGCCGCTCGTGAATGGATGCGCCACGTAATAAGGCCACCAGGTCCACGCCTTCTCGACGCCGTTTTCACCGTAGGCGGCGAGATAGCCGTTCGTTTTGTCGTCCACATAAACTCCGCGCGTGGTGCGCGTGCTTGCGGTCTCCGTGCCGATGGCGGGTTTGGCGGGAAATTTCGCCCGGAATTCGTCAATGTTGCGTGTGCGATAATTGAATCCCTGCACGTCAATGACGGTGGAAAAACCGATGCCCCAGTTGCCGTTCATGGCGATGGTGCATTGGCGCGTGGGATCCAATTCGTGCACGAGCGCCTGCATGGGAGTGATGAGCTTGACGGCGGCAGCCTGCGCCCCGGCGTTGGTGGCTTGCAGATTGCCCTCTTCGTTTCCCAGCGACCACATGAAGACGCTCGGGTGATTGCGGTCGCGCATGACCAAACCCTGCAATTCGTTCATGACCAGATCCGTGTCGTCCACGCGGCGATTTTCGTCCAGGACCAGCATACCCAGGCGATCGCAGGCCTCGAGTAATTCCGGCGTGGGCGGGTTGTGGGTGGTGCGAATGGCGTTGCTGCCCATCTCCTTCAATTTTTTCACGCGAAAATATTGCAGCGCGTCCGGCAGGGCAACGCCGACGCCGGCGTGGTCCTGGTGATCGCACGTGCCTTTGATCACATACGGCTTGCCGTTCAGCAGGAAACCGTTTGCGGCATCGAACGCGATGGTGCGCAGGCCGAATTCGGTTTCGACGTGGTCCATGATTTTTCCGCGGCTCTCAATCGTGGTGATGAGTTTGTAAAGACTGGGGGATTCGGGCGACCACAGCACCACGCCCTGCTTCACGGATGGCGGAGAGACCAGTTGCGGCGCCATGCCGTAAATGCCGGAGGGAACCGGAATTTTTCGCGCGGCCGTCAGCAGGGACGCGCCGATGACCGCGGACAGCTCGACGGTTTTCTTCGAATAATCCGCCATGCTGGTTTTGCTTTCGAAGCGCCCGGCGACGCTGCCGTCGGGAGCGATCACCTGGCAACGGACGGTCAGGTCCGCGGGGTCGGGTTGATAATTGATTAGATGCGCCTGGACGTGGATCGCGGCCGTGTCGCCGGGCACGTTGTTGGAAAATGTGCTCCACACAAAAAGCCCGTCGGGCTCGACATACAGCGGCGACAATTTCTCCATCCACACGTGCCGATAGATTCCCGCGCCTTCATAGAACCAGCCCTCCGATCGCGAGGCGTCCACGCGCACCACCAGCACATTGGTGCCGCCGAATTTCGCGACCTTGCTGATGTCATAACGAACACCGCTGTAACCGCTCGGGTTCCGGCCCAGGCAATGGCCGTTGAGCCAGACGAGCGAATCGCGATAAACCCCGTCGAACTCGATCCATAATCTCCGGCCCGCGTCCGAGGCGGGCAAAGTGAAGGTGCGGCGATACCACCCGATGCTATCGCCGGGAAAATTCGTGCCGACAGGTTTGAAGCCGTGATGAAAATCCGCGTTGGTCGCGAACGGCAATTCGACGGCCCAATCGTGCGGCAAATCCAGCGTGCGCCAGCGGCTGTCGTCAAATGCGGGTTTCACAAACGAAACGTTGGAGCCCAGATTGTTCTCGACCGGGTCCGGCAGATTCGCAATGAGGTCCGTGCCTTGACTGATCTGATCAAGGTGCGTTTTCGCCAGATCACGGACCTCGGGATAATCAAACACTTTTCCCGCGTCGGGAGCATCGCCGAGTTGAAAGCGCCAGTTGAAATCCATCAACCACCGCTCGCGCGGCACCGGCGCCGCGATGGCGCTGAGACTCAAGAGCACGATGCCCAGCGCGATGAATGGTTTGATTGGCACAACCGGACAAAACGAGTGACGCATGAAATGACGTTTTGGTTTCATGGGCATTTTTACGCAACCATCGTGAGAACAGCAAGCGAGACGTTTGCGAAGGAGCGAGAATTTCAGGCGCATTCAATCCGCCGCAACACGACATTGGCGCGTGTGGGCAAACTTCCATACCGTCGAGCTTATTACGTTGAAGCGACCTGAAGCTCGCGTTCCTGCGCGTTTTGCGCCCCGGGATTTTCGTCGGATTTTTACCGGGACGGATACTGCGAAGTACGGTCGGAAAGAGCAGTATTTTCACTCATTTGACGGATTAGAATGTTCGATTATATTTGGGTAGAAATTAGGCGAGCAAATGAAGTTGGAAGCAACAAAAAATCTCAGAGACGTAACGCCAGGTGTTCTCGCCTAATCCGGGGACCTTCGGGTCAGTCGTTCGTCGCTGAGTGCGATGCGACGATTGTGAGAAATGACGTATTAAAAAATCTCCCTCTGCTCGCCCTGCTCCCCAAACGAGCACTCTCCGATCTGCTTGCCCATTCGACGGTCGAAACTTTTCGCAAAGGCACGATTTTATTCCGCGAAGGTGACGCGTGCGAAAATGTCTATCGCATCATCAGCGGACGCTGCGAATCCTACAACGAGCGCGGTGACGGCACGTTGAAGCATCTGGCAATTCTTGGCCCCGGCGATTTCCTCGGCGAGCCGGATCTTTCCGGCCAGCGGAAACACAGCGCTGGTGCGCGCGTCATCACTGACAGCGTGTTGCAGCAAATTCCCTGCGCGAGCATGCGCGCGTTGCTGGCGGGAAATATTCAAACGACCGCGTCTTCCGCGACAATGGAAGACCATTCGACCATCCATTCCGGCCGCGTGATTGCGGCGTTTTCCTTTTCCCGAAGCCTGCCGAACAAATGGATCGTGGAGAAACTGGCGCAGTCGCTCCTGGCCGAAACGGGCGAATCCGTGCTGCTGCTGCGCATCGTTTCCGCGCGCGACAACCTGAGTGTCTGCCGGACACTGGACGATGTCATCGATGGCGATTTTAATTTTCGCGAGAGCCTGCCGAAGCCGGAAGGCTCCTGCGCGCGGTTGTCGCTGAAAATCACCGGCGGTTCCCGCGAGGCCGAGCACGTGGCGCCGCTGCTGAGCAATCTCAGCCGCCATTTTGATTACGTGCTGGTGGAAGCGGACACGGAAAATATTTCGCTCGCGCCGCTGCTCGAATTCGTCATTCAAGCGGACGCCAGCTATCTGTTTCTGAACCCGGCGCGAAACGATCTCAAGGAATTCGACACCTTCCTCGGAAAACTCCGCGCCCGCGCGCGCGGAAATTGCTCGGACATCAACCCGGTGATTTGCCTCGGGCCGGGCGAGCGTTTTGATGACCAGACCAAATTGAACAATGGCAGCGCTCACGCGTTCGTTCACGATTGCCCGGTGTCGCCCGCGAGCGGTTTTGCTCCCGCGATCGACACCGCGCGTTTCTCCACCGACATCCGCCGCGTTGCCCGCGAGATTGGCCATTGCCGCATCGGCCTCGCGCTGTCCGCCGGCGGCGCCAAGGGCCTCGCGCACATTGGCGTCCTCCAGGTGCTCGAGGAAAATGGAATTGAAGTCGACGTCATCGCCGGTTCGAGCATGGGCGCGTATGTGGCGTCCGTTTGGGCGATGGGTTGCGACGGCAAGGAAATGGAACGATTAGCGCGCGAAGTGGAAGGCCGCTGGGGCCGATGGAAATTGATCGACCCGGCCTTCCCTCCGCGCAAGGGATTCATTCGCGGCAAAGCGGTCATCGCGCGGCTGCGCCGGACGCTGGGCGCCGCGCATTTTTCCGACCTGATGCGGCCGCTGCGCATCGTCGCGACGGATTTGAACACGCTCGACCGCGTGGTTTTCTGCACCGGCGAAGTCGCGGAGGCAGTGCACGCGAGTTCGGCGATTCCGGGCGTGTGCATTCCCGTGGAAATTGGCGGTGAGACGTACATCGATGGTGGAGTCGCGGAGCCGCTCCCGGTGGATGTACTTTCCGAAATGGGTGTCGACAAAATCATCGCGGTCAACGCGCTGCCGCCATCGGCATTCCTCCGCTGCTTCCGGGAAAAGGAAAAAGAGCAGGCGGAAATTCTCCGCAAACAACCCGGCGCGCTGAATCTGGTGAATCGCCAGGTGAACTTTTTCGCCAACGGAAACATCCTCGATATTTTGATGAGCGCGGTGCACGGCTCGCAAATCCGCGTGGCCGAACAGGCGGGCCGCAAGGCGGATCTCGTGCTGCGCCCGCTGGCCATCGATGGCGACTGGCACGATTTCAATCATCCCGGCAAATACATCGAACTCGGGCGCGAGGTCGCGCTGAAACATTTGGACGAGTTGAAAGCGCTCGTCCGCAAACCCATGTCGCGCCATGAAAACGAGCGTGTTGACCACACATTGGCAAGCGTTGCCTGAAAAAGTCGTCCGCGAAATGCAGGCGAGCAAACTGCGGCGCTACCTGCGCACCACCGTGCTCCCGTGCTCGAGCCACTATCGCGAACTTTTTCGCGAACACAATCTGACCGCTGATAGTTTTCGCACTTTGGAGGATTTGCAAAAGCTCCCGCTCACCTCGAAAGCCGATCTGCTCAACACGCCGGAAAATCCGAAGAAAATCCGCGAGTTCATTCTCGTGCCAGACCCGAAGCAACTCGCGCGGCGGCCCTCGACGATTTTGCGGGCGGTGTTGCACGGGCGCGATGCCGTCGCGCGCCGGTTCGAGCGCGAATTTCGCCCGGTGTTCATGACCTGCACGACTGGCCGCTCCGCGGAATCGATCGGGTTTACCTACAGCAATCACGACCTCGCGAATCTTGCGCTCGCCGGCAAACGCATTTTTGAAATTTGCAAGGCCGAGCCGGATTTTCGGCTGCTGAACACATTTCCCTACGCGCCGCATCTGGCGTTTTGGCTCGCGCATTATGGCGGGATGGAATTCACGAATTTCGTGTTGAGCAGCGGCGGCGGCAAAGTGCTCGGCACGGAGGGGCAACTGCGTTTTATGCAGCAACTGCAACCGCACGTCATCATGGGCATGCCTACGTTTCTTTATCACGTGCTGCGGCAAGCCGTCGAAGAAGGGCTGCAATGCGCGAACCTTCGTCGCATCGTTCTGGGCGGCGAAAAAGTTGCGCCGGGCACACGGCGCAAACTCGCGCGGCTCGCGCGCGAACTCGGCGCGGAAAATGTGGATGTCGTCGCCACCTACGGTTTCACCGAGGCGAAAATGGCGTGGACCGAATGCCCCTGCCCGCGCGGCGAACAGACTGGTTATCATCTCTATCCCGATCTCGGCATTGTCGAAGTCGTCGATCCGAAAACGGGCATCGCCGTGCCGCCAGGCGAGGCCGGCGAAATAGTTTTCACGCCGCTCGATTCGCGCGGGAGCGTGGTGCTGCGCTATCGCACGGGGGATTTGATCGATGGCGGCCTGGTTCACGACGCGTGCCCGCATTGCCATCGTCTGACGCCGCGGCTGGTCGGCAACATTTCTCGCGCGTCGGAAATCAAAACGATGCGCTTCGATAAAATCAAAGGCACGCTGGTCGATTTCAATGTGCTTGAGCACGTCCTGGACGATTCGCAGAACCTGGCGTCGTGGCAATTGGAATTGCGCAAGCACAACGACGACCCGTTGGAACTCGATGAACTGATTTTGCACGTCCAAAAGTCAGGCGCCGTCGATGACGCGAAATGCGCGCGCGAACTGCGCCGCTCGTTCATCGATCGCACCGAGATTCAGCCCAATCAGATTGTTTTTCATGACCGGGAGGAAATGACGGAATTGCTGGGCGTCGGCGCGAAGTTGAAAGAGGACAAGATTGTGGACCATCGGCCCGGTGGCACGGGCGTCTCGCCCGTGCAAACCACAAATCACGCTGAAACTGCAACGCGCGGGGAGGATGCCCCTGCCACTACGGAGGTGGAATCATGAACCCGCAACGTTTGGTAATCGTGGATGGTGTTCGCACGGCATTTTGCAAAGCCGGCACGGACCTCGCGCACAAAGGCCCGGATGAACTCGGCCGCGTGGCCGTCAACGCCCTGCTCACCCGCACGGGTTTGGATCCCGCGCTGGTGGATGAAGTGATTTTCGGATGCGTTTCGCAACCGGCGGATGCCGCAAATGTCGCGCGCGTCATCGCGCTGCGCGCGGGAATTCCCGAGCGCGTGCCCGCGATGACGGTGCATCGCAATTGCGCCTCCGGTTGCGAAGCGCTCACGCAAGCGGCGGAAAAAATCAGCGCCGGGCGCGGTTCCATTTTCATCGTCGGCGGAACGGAGAGCATGTCGCAGGTGCCGCTTTTGTTTAAGCAACGCACCGCGGAAAAGTTTGGACGCCTGGCTCGATCCAAAACTTTTGGACAAAAGCTCCGCACGCTCGCTTCGTTCCGCCCCTCGGATTTCCAACCGCGAATCGGTCTCCAGCTCGGTCTCACGGACCCGGTTTGCGGATTGAACATGGGCGAAACGGCGGAAGTGCTGGCGCGCGAGTACGGAATTGGGCGCGAGGAACAGGATGCGTTCGCGCTCGAATCCCATCGCCGCGCCGCTGCCGCCGGCGCCCGGTTGGCGGAGGAAATTTGCCCGATTTATGTGAACGGCCACCAACCCGCCGCCGCGATTCTCGCCGACAACGGCCCGCGCGCGAATCAATCGACCGAAGCGCTCGCGAAATTGAAACCCGTTTTCGATCGTCGCACGGGCACGGTCACGGCGGGCAATGCCTCGCAAATCACCGACGGTGCGGTGGCCCTGCTGGTGATGAGCGAAGAGAAGGCCTCGCTGCTCGGCCTGCGGCCACTGGGCGTGCTCACCGGCTATGCGTATGCCGGTTGCGACCCGATGCGCATGGGCCTCGGCCCGGTGTACGCGATGGCCAAATTGGAGGATGAAACTGGACTTCATCCCACCGAGGCCGATCTGGTCGAAATCAACGAAGCTTTTGCCGTGCAACTGCTGGCGGTTTTGCGTTGCGCGGCCTCCGCGGATTTTGCGCGCAAACACCTCGGCCGCGACCATGCGCTCGGGGAAATTCCGCGCGACAGACTGAACGTCAATGGCGGTGCCATCGCGCTCGGCCATCCGGTCGGCGCGACGGGCGCGCGGTTGATTCTCACCAGCTTGAAGGAACTTCGTCGGAGAAACAAAAAAAGCGCGCTCGTCTCCGCCTGCGTGGGTGGCGGCCAGGGCGTGGCACTTTCATTGGAGGCCCTATGACCAACTCGAACGTCGCGGAACTAAACAGTTCATCAGTCAATTTGGAGCGCCGGCAGCCTTCCTCAAAAATACCAACCACAACTGCTGGCGTTCCAAACATTCAACGCGCAATCAACGCCGACCAAATCTGCATCCTGACCTTCGATCGGGCCGCTTCGTCGGCAAATATTTTCGATCGCGCCACGCTCGACGAATTGAACGAGCACCTCGCTTTCGTGGCCGCGCATCCGGAACTCAAGGGTCTGGTCCTGTGCAGCGCGAAAAAATCGATTTTCATCGCGGGCGCGGATTTGCATTCCATTTCGGCTGAGACGGATCCCGCGAAATTGCGCGAGTTGATTGAATTCGGCCAGACGGTTTTCAATCGCATCGCTGCCCTGCCGCTCGTTACGGTCGCCGCCATTCACGGCGCGTGCGTCGGCGGTGGTTTTGAAGTTTCGCTGGCTTGTGATTGGCGCGTGGCTTCCACGGACAAGGCCACACGCATCGGTTTGCCGGAGACGCAGATTGGACTTATTCCAGCGTGGGGTGGCTCCACGCGCCTGGCTCGCCTAATATCCCTGCCTAAGGCGCTCGACGTCATCCTCGCTGGAAAAACCGTCGTCGGAAAACAGGCGTTGAAATATGGGATGATCGATGCCCTCGTGCCGCGCGAATATCTCTTCGAAAACGCCTTGAAAAAAGTTTACGCCGGCAAACCGCATCGGCCCCGCTATGCGTTGAAGAACAATTCTCTGACCGCGAAAGCGCTGGCCGCCTGGTTGCGTCCGAAGTTGAACCAGAAAACGCGCGGGCATTATCCAGCCGTGCAGAAAGCGCTCGAAGTGGTGACGCGCGGCATCAGCGTTTCGGTGGCAGAATCGCTGCGCCTGGAAGTGGAAGGCATCATGCACCTCACGCGGGGGCAAACAACGCGCAATTTGATTCACTTGTTTTTTCAACAGGAGCGCGCGAAGAAATTGAGCGCTGGCCCATCGGTCGAGAGAATTCAAAGCTCTGCCGTTATCGGCGCGGGCGTGATGGGCGCCGGCATCGCCCAATGGCTCAGCGCCAAGGGACTGCCCGTCATCTTGCGCGACATCAAACCGGAATTTATCGCCAAAGGTCTCTCGAACATTTCCAAACTCTACGCCGAAGGCGTGAAACGACACGCTTTCACGCCCACCGAGGCGCGCGCGGGAATGGATCGCATTTCGCCCGCCGCCACCGAAGTGCCGCTGCGTCACGTGGACCTTGTGATTGAAGCCGCCGTGGAAGACATGACACTGAAAAAGGAAGTTTTCCGCAAACTCGAAGCGGCCGCCGCTGACGAAACCATCCTCGCGACGAACACCTCCGCCCTTTCCGTTTCCGAACTCGCCGCGAGCGCCGCTCATCCCGAACGCATCGTCGGCATCCATTTCTTCAATCCAGTGCACCGAATGCAACTGGTTGAAGTGGTTCGCGCGCCCGCCACCAACCCGGCGACAGTCCAGCGCGCGATCCAATTTGTGCAGCAAATCGGCAAGTTGCCGCTGCTCGTGAACGACAGCCCCGGCTTCCTCGTAAATCGCATCCTGGTTCCCTACCTCATCGAGGCGGGGCTGTTGTTCGAGGCCGGCGCGAGCGCGCAGGACATTGACGAAGCCATGCTCGATTTCGGTATGCCCATGGGCCCGCTGCGCTTGCTCGATGAAGTCGGTCTCGATGTCGCGCACCACATTTGCGTGACGCTCTCAAAACAATTTCCCGATCGCATGAGTTCACCGGCGATTCTGGAGAAAATGTTGCAGGCCGGTTTTCTCGGCAAGAAAAGCGGACGCGGTTTTTACGTTCATTCCAAAGGCGGCAAAACGGAATTGAACACGCAGGTGGATGCCTTCCGCATCGGTGGCCTGGCGAAGGGATTCACGCGCGATGATTTGCAGGAGCGCATGGTTCTTCTGATGGTGAACGAAGCCGCGCGCTGTCTGGAAGAACAAGTTGTCGCCACGGCAGACGACGTCGATTTCGGCATGGTGATGGGCACGGGCTTCGCGCCCTTCCGCGGCGGGCCGTTGCGCTACGCCGATTCCCACGGCATCGAGAAAATCTATCTGGCCATGCGCAAATGGGTCGCGGCAGGCGCGGCCTATTTCGAACCGTGCGCGCTTGTGGCAACCATGGCGGAGAGCGGCCACAAATTTCACAACGAAAAATCTCCCATCATTCGTTTTTCCAAATCGACGTCGCCTGAAACGGAGCGCGGTTCGGTGAACCGCAGCACGCCGCCCGCAACCCCATTACAGGTAGCGCCTGGGACCGCCAGCGTCCCGCCGGCGAGTTTCTTGCCTATCCCGACTTGCCGGCGAGACACGGGCGCTCCCGGACCCGAAGAAGCGCCGGAGCTGATTGACACCTCCAAAATGTCCGCCGGCCAGCGCGCCGCACTGGAACTCACCGAAGCCGCGCGCGAAAATGCCACCGGCAGTTTTGCAAGCCGGATGTTCATGGGCAAATTGGACGTTTCGGAAATTTCGCCGTTTCCCAACCAAAGCCCGGAGGATCGCAAGCAAGGCGATGAGTTTCTTAAGCGGCTCGAAACGTTCTTGCGCGAGCGCGTGAACGCAGACGAAATCGATCGCACGGGCGAGATTCCGCAGGATGTCATCGACGGCCTCGCCAAACTCGGCGCGTTTGGAATCAAAATCTCCACCGATTACAGCGGGCTCGGTCTCTCGCAAACAAATTACTCGCGCGCGGCGATGTTGCTCGGCAGCCACTGCGGCAATCTCACCGCATTGCTCTCGGCGCATCAATCGATCGGCGTGCCACAACCGTTGATTTTGTTTGGCACCGAGGAGCAAAAACGAAAATTTCTGCCACGCGTGGCCAAAGGTGAAATTTCTGCGTTCGCTCTCACGGAAAACGGCGTCGGTTCCGACCCCGCCAACATGCAAACGCACGCTGAGCCCACACCCGACGGAAAATATTTCATCCTGAACGGTGAAAAACTCTGGTGCACGAACGGCACGAAGGCGGGCGTCATCATCGTCATGGCGCGCACGCCGTCGAAAACGGTCAACGGTAAGGCGAAGAAACAAATCACGGCGTTCATCGTCGAGATGGATTCGCCCGGCATCGAAGTGGCGCATCGCTGCCACTTCATGGGATTGCGCGCGCTTTACAACGGCGTGATTCGCTTCAAGGACGTTCGCGTGCCGCGCGAAAATATCGTGCTCGCGGAAGGGAAAGGGTTGCGCGTCGCGCTCACGACGCTGAACACCGGCCGCCTCACCCTGCCCGCGGCGTGCGTCGGCATGAGTAAACGCTGCGTGGAAGTTACCAAAAAATGGGCCGCCGAACGCGCGCAATGGGGCGCCGCTATCGGTAAGCACGCCGCCATCGCCGAGAAAATTGCGCACATGGCCGCGAATACGTTCGCGATGGAATCCATGACGCTCCTGACTTCCGGCCTCGTGAGCCGTGACAAGCACGCGGACATCCGGCTCGAAGCCGCGATGTGTAAATTGTGGGGCAGCGAAACGGCGTGGCAAATCGTCAACGACACGATGCAGATTCGCGGCGGCCGCGGCTACGAGACCGCGGATTCGTTGCGCGCGCGCGGCGAGGAACCGATCGCGGTGGAGCGTTTCATGCGCGATTGCCGTATCAATACCATCTTTGAAGGTTCGAGCGAAATCATGCGGCTATTTCTCGCGCGCGAGGCGCTGGATCCGCACCTGAAAATCGCCGCCGCCGCGCTCGATTCACGCCTGCCCTTGTCCAAACGATTGCGCGCCGCGATGAAAGCTGGTTCGTTCTACGCCGGATGGTATCCGCGCCAATGGCTGCCGTTCGGCGGCGTGAAAATTCCTGGGCTTGATCGCCGTCTCGCCAAACACATGCGTTATGCGGCTGGGACGAGCCGCAAACTGGCGCGGGCGCTATTTCACGCCATGGCCCGCTTCGGCCCGAAGCTTGAGCGTCAGCAGGTCTTGCTCGGCCGCTTCGTGGACATCGGCACGGAATTGTTCGCCATCACGGCCACCTGCCTGCGCGCGCAATCGCTCATGAAAGACGTCGGCAAATCCGCCGAGATCCGCGAGCTCGCGGATTATTTCTGCAACTCAGCGCGTCTGCGCATCGCTCATCTGTTCCGCGACCTCCACGCCAATGCCGACCGCGAAGGCTATCGGCTCGCGCAAAAAGTTTTGGAAGGCAAACAGGATTGGGTGCAGGAGGGAATTCTGTAATAGTGGCACGGGCGTCTCGCCCGTGCGTCCGATTGCAAAGATTCTCACAGGCGAGACGCCTGTGCCACTAGGCTCGGCGAATAATTTTCGCCGCCCCCCACCCCACCAGCACCATCGCCGACAGTATGATCCAATTGTGCTGATGGCCGTACGTCGTGATCGGGTAATGATTACTGATCATCATGAACACCACGGGGATTACGATGAAGGTGTTGTGTTTGGAACGCTGCTTGGCGCGCGCGGCTTCCTCCAGGTTTGGCGCCACCCCGGCTTTGAGCGCGGCGACCATCCGCCGTTGCGGCGGCAGAATGCGCATCCAGACATTGGTGAACATGATCGTGCCGAACATGGCGCCTAACTGCAAATACGCGCCGCGCCCGCTGAAATAATGGCACGAATAATACGCGGCCACCACGATGAGTGCGTAGGAAATAACGATCCCCAGCAGATCGATTTTGCAGAATTTCCAAAGCAGGTCATACACGATCCATCCCAACACGATCATCCCCAGGCTCAACACGATCGATGCATTTTTGCTCAGCGGCGAATCCTCGAAATTCACGAGCAACCCGTTGTGATAGTACAGATAGACGAACAACAAAAAACCCGTCATCCACGTCGTGAACGATTCCCATTTGAACCAATGCAACGTTTGCGGAAGCAGTTTCGGATTTTTTTGCTTCTCGACGAGATAAAATCCACCGCTGTGCACCATCCAGACAAATTTCTCCTTCTCCTGGTCCGGATTTTTTTTGGCGTTCTCTTCCAGCTCGGTGAACCGTCCGTCGAGCCACGTGAAATAAAACGTCGCGCCCACCCACATGATGGCGGCGAAGACGTGCGTCCAGCGCAGGAGCAACTCAACCCAATCTTTTAATTCAACCGCGGTCATATTTTACAACTTTGACTTACACGCTGCCGAACGCCTCATCCAACACCGCCAGCAGAAAATCCGCATCCGCTTTGTTGATGCACATCGGCGGCGCGAAGCGAATCGTCTGGCCCCACAAGCCGCCTTTGCCGAGCAGCAGGCCGAGGTCTTTTGCGGTTTCCACCACTTGCGCGCATTCGGCGGTGGCGGGCGCTTTCGTCGTGCGATCTTTCACCATCTCAATGCCAAGCATCAACCCTTTGCCGCGCACGTCGCCGATGATTTTGTGTTTTTCCTTGAGCTTGTTCAGGCCGGCCAAAATGTGATTGCCCATTTGCAGCGCGTTCGCCTGGAGATTCTCTTTTTCGATCACTTCAAGGACGGCTTTGCCAATCGCGCTCACGACCGGGTTGCCGCCGAAGGTGTTGAAATGAACTTTGCCCATGAGCGCTTGCGCGATCTTCGGCGTGGTGACGACGGCGGCCAGGGGACAGCCATTGCCGATGCCCTTGGCCATCGTGACGATGTCCGGAATCACGCCTTGCGTTTCGAAGCCCCAAAAATGCGTGCCGGTGCGGCCAAAACCAGTCTGCACTTCGTCCGCGATGCACACGCCGCCAGCGGCGCGCACGTGCTCGTAAACGCCCTTGAGATAGCCCTGCGGAAATTCCACGAAACCGCCCACGCCCTGGATGGATTCCGCGACAAACGCCGCCAGCTTGCCCGGCGTCGCGTACTCGATCAGGTTCTTCACGTCGTCGGCGTATTTCTTCCCGGCGTCCGGGTCATCGTAGCCGAACGGACCGCGATACGGATAAGGCGCGAGCGCGTGATGCACGCCGAAGCTGTGCGGGGTGTTGTATTTCCAATTGCTGTGCGCGGTCAATCCCATGCCGGACGCATTGCCGCCGTGATAGGCGTTGCGCAGCGCAATGACGTCGTAATTGCCGGTCGAGACGCGCGCCATGAGCAACGCGAGGTCGTTGGCTTCGGAGCCGGAATTCACGAAGTAACACATTTTCAAATCGCCGGGCATTTTCGACGCGAGTTTTTCCGCGTAAAGCACCACGTTCGGCTGCAAATAAATCGTCGTCGAATGCTGAAGCATTTCGTTTTGTTTGTTGGCCGCCTCCACGACATACGGATGACAATGCCCGACGCTCACCGTGACGATGCCGCCGAGACCGTCGAGATAGCGTTTGCCGTTTTCGTCCCAGACGTATTGCATTTTGCCCTCCACGAGCATGATCGGTTTTTTGTAATAGAGAAAAATGCCGGGATTCATGAACTGCTTGCGCTTGGCCAGCACTTCCTCGGCGGACGGTCCGGAATATTTTTGCGGGGTATGGTTTGTCGGCGGCAACGGTATTTCTTTCATAAATTCAAAATCAAAGTTTCGGCGCGAGCTTGCGCAACACAAGATATATCACGAACGCCAGCGCAAAGCCAATGAACCACGCGTAGTCGAACAAGCTCACCAGTCCCGCGGGCACGCTCGCTGGGTCGAGTTGATGCACTGACACGAGGAATCCCGGAAGACTCGGGAGGACACCCACTAGAAACGCGATGATGGCGACGTAACTAAACCCGTTTTGGTAATTGTATTCACCGCGGATTTGGTAAAGCGCGGTCAAATTCAATTTGCATCGACGATAGACAAAATAATCCGCGATCAACACGCCACCAATCGGCCCGAGCAAGGCGCCGTAGCCGCCGAGCCAATTGAAGATGTAACTGTTCGGATTCGCCAGCAGCTTCCACGGCATCATGATGATGCCAACGACGCCCGTGATGAACCCGCCGACGCGGAAGGAAATTTTCCGGGGCGACAAATGCGAAAAATCATTGGCCGGGCTGACGACGTTCGCGGCAATGTTGGTTGCGAGCGTCGCGAGGCATAGCGCGACCATCGCGAACACGAGGACTGCTTTGCTTTCAAAATGCGTCAGCACATCGACCGGATCCCAGATGGTTTGGCCGAAAATAATTTTCGTCGCTGAAGTGACCGCCACGCCGATGAACGAATACAGCGCCATCGTCAGCGGCAACCCGAGCGCCTGGCCGAAGATCTGGTCGCGCTGGGTTTTGGCGTAACGCGAAAAATCCGGGATATTCAACGACAGCGTGGCCCAGAAGCCGACCATTCCCGTCAACGCAGGGAAGAAATATTTCCAGAATTTGCCTGCTTGCGGCTGGCCAACGTCGAATTGCGACGGCTGCGAAAGAATCGGCCCGAAGCCGCCGGCTTTGCGATAGGCCCAGAATAAAAAGAGCAATCCGAGCGCGATCAGCAGCGGCGCTTTGATGTTCAGCAGCCAGCGAATCGTGTCGATGCCGCGATAGATGACCACCATGTTGACGGCCCAGAAAAACAGGAAGCAGAGGAATTGCCCGCCGGTGATTCCCAGGAAGTTTGTGACCGGTTGCGGATGGAGATTGAAAACCGTGACGCAAATTTTGTAAATCGCTTCGCCGCCAATCCACGTTTGAATTCCAAACCATCCGCACGCCACCAACGCGCGCAGAAGCGCCGGCACGTTGGCGCCTAAAATTCCGAACGCCGCTCGGCAATACACCGGAAACGGAATCCCATAGAGCGTTCCCGCGTGCGCATTCAGAATCATCGGGATGAGCACGATGACGTTCGCGAGGAAAATCGTGAGGATCGCTTGCGACCAGTTCATGCCGCCGCTGATGAGCCCGGACGCGAGCATGTACGTCGGGATGCACGCGGACATCGAGATCCAGAGCGCCGCAAAACTCAACATGCCCCACTTGCGTCGCGAGGCCGGCACCGGCGCGAGGTCGTCGTTGTAGAGTCGGCTCTGTTGAATGTCAGCTTCCACATCAGGAGCGTTGGCGGCGAGGCCGGGATCGATTGCGCTCATGCGTTATCCCCGTTGGGCAATCGGCGCCACGTGGCGCTCACCGGGCCCCGTGTATTTGGACAGCGGGCGATTCAATCGATTGTTCGCCTGCTGCTCCATGATATGCGCGGTCCAGCCAGTAATGCGCGCCATCACGAAAAACGGCGTGAACATGTCGATGTCGAAACCCATCATATAATAGGCGGGGCCCGACGGAAAATCGAGGTTCGGGTGAATGTGTTTTTGCTCAAGCATGACGGCTTCGAGGATGTCTTCCATATCGAGCCACTTCGTCTGCCCGGTGAACTCGGCCATTTTGCGCGCGTATTTTTTCATCGTCGGCACGCGCGAATCGCCGTTTTTGTAAACGCGATGGCCGAAGCCCATCACGACGCGATGCTCCCGCAACGCTTGCAGCATCCATTCCTTCGCGCGCGCGGGCTCGCCGATTTCCAGCAGCATGTGCATGACGGCTTCGTTCGCGCCGCCGTGCAACGCGCCTTTGAGCGAGGCGATGCCGCCCACCACGCCGCTGTAAATATCCGACAAACTCGACACCACCGTGCGCGCCGTGAACGTGGACGCGTTGAAACCGTGCTCGGCGTAAAGCACCATCGACACCTCAAACGCCTTCGCGACTTCCGGCGCGGGCACCTTGCCGAATACCATGTGAAAGAAATTTTCGACGAAACCCAAATCATTGCGCGGCGGAATAAATTCCTGCCCTTTGCGGAAGCGATAGAACGCCGCCAGCATCGTGGGGATTTTCGCCATCAGTCTGACGGAGCGTTGCAGATTCGTCGCCGCGTCCGTCCGGTTCATTTCCGAATCTTCCATGCCGAGAAAGCTGACGGCGGTTCGCAGCACGTCCATCGGATGCGCGGTGCGCGGGGATTTCTGGATTACCGATAAAAGATCGGTGCTGATGCCACGATGATTGCGCCCCAGGTCCATGAACGCCGTGAGTTGTTTGGCGGTGGGCAATTCGCCGTGCCAGATCAGCCACGCGACTTCCTCGAAGCTGCAATGCTCGGCCAGTTCCTGCACCGGGTAACCGCGATAAACGAGCGAATTGATCTCAGGCATCACTTTCGAGATGCTCGAGGTATCCACGACCACGCCATCCAGACCGTAATGAATCACTTCTTCGCTCATTCAGTTCTCGTAGCAGCCGACTTGAGGCGGCTCCAATCAATTCTGCAAAAACATATTCACAATGAGCCAAACGAACGTGCTAACGACGGATTTGTGTTTCATTCAGCGCCCGGCACTACAGTTTGAAATTAAACACGCTCTTATCGAACTGCTCGTAGTCCTGGTAACGGAGCAACTCGTAAAGCTCCGCGCGCGTCTGCATCTCTTTCAACAACGATTCCTGCGTCCCTTCTTTTTTGATCGTCGCCAACCCGTCCTCAACCGCTTTCATCGCGAGGCGCAATGACGTCACGGGGTAAATCACCACGTTCACGCCGGCATCCGTGAGTTGCTTCGTCGTGAGCAATTTGCTCTTGCCGAACTCGGTCATGTTCGCGAGCAACGGCGCGTCGACGGCTTTTTTGAATTTAGCGAACTCGCCTTCATCCGCGAGGGCCTCGGCAAAAATCATATCCGCGCCGGCGTCCACGTAAGACTTGGCGCGCTGGATCGCTCCGTCCAATCCCTCTTCCGCGCGCGCATCCGTCCGCGCGATAATGACAAAATTCATATCACGTCGCGCCGTCGCTGCAGCGCGAATTTTTTTCACCATATCATTGACCGGCACGAGTGTTTTACCGTCGAGATGACCGCAGCGTTTCGGATTCTGTTGATCCTCCAAATGGCAGCCGCACAAGCCGAGTTCCTCCAACTCCTGCACCGTGCGCGCGGCATTCATCGGCTCGCCAAAACCGGTGTCTGCGTCAATGATCGCAGGCAACGCCGTCGCGCGTGCAATCACCCGGCCGCGCTGCGACACTTCAGTCAACGTCGTGAGCCCGACATCGGGCAGGCCAAGATCATTCGCCAGCACCGCGCCCGAAATGTAAACACCCTCGAACCCCTGCCGCTCGATGAGCATCGAAACCAAGGGCGAGAACGCCCCCGGAAACCGCAGCAGTTTGCCGGACTTCAGCGCCGCGCGAAAATCAGTGCGCTTTTGCGTGGGAGATTTTTGCGGGAACAACATGTCAGAAAATGCCACGTTTATCGCGCACGGCGCAAGTCAATCGTCCAGCCGGCAAAACCACATTCAAGCCCGCGAGCTCATCCGCGCTCAACTCGACCAACTGCTGCGCGGCGTCTATGAACCGATCGCTTTCCTCGCGCGCAATCAAATCCTCCGTGAGCGTTTTGAATTTATTAATATAATCCGCGCGCTTGAACGGCTTCGCGCCCAGCGGATGCGCGTCTGCCACGGCGATTTCATCCACGAGTTTTCGTCCGTCGTTGAACACGATTTCCACGCGGCCGCCAAACGCCTTTTCGGCCGGGTTAATCGAGTGATAACGCCGCGTCCATTTCGGGTCTTCGACGGTTTTGATTTTTTGCCACAGCTCCACGACCTGTGGATGCTGCGCGACTTCCGGCGCGTAGCTTTTCACGTGATGCCAGAAACCCGTGTGCAACGCCGCGGCGAAAATAAACATCAAACTGTGGTCGAGCGTCTCACGGCTCGCGCGCGGATCATATTTCTGCGGATCATTCGCCCCGCTGCCGATGACCGCGTGCGTGTGATGGCTGGTGTGAATCATCACGGATTTGATCGCGCGCAAATCAGGAATTTTTCCGCGCAAACGAAACGCCAGGTCAATCCACGCCTGGGCCTGGTATTCGGCGGAATGTTGCTTCGTGTAGGAATCGAGAATCCCGCGGCACGATTCACCGGGCGCGGGAAGCGGCACATCGTTGCTTGCCTTCGTGCCGCCGAGCATCCAGGCGATCACGCTGTCCTCGCCCTCGTAAATCGGCGACGGACTTTTCTCGCCACGCATCGCGCGATCGACCGCTTCGATGGCGAGTTTGCCCGCATGCGCCGGCGCATAAGCTTTCCAACTGGAGATTTCGCCCTTGCGCGATTGCCGCGTGGAGAAGCCTACATGCACCGCCTGTTGAACGGCCTGATAAATCGTGTCGCAATCGAGCCCGAGCATCGCTCCGATCCCCGCCGCGGCCGAGGGACACAGATGCGCGATGTGGTCCTTCTTGTATTCGTGCAAACAAATGCTGCGCACGAGATCAATTTGAATCTCATACGCCACCACAATGCCGCGCAACAAGTCCGCGCCGGACCGGCCCATTTGCTGCGCCACCGCGAGCAACGCGGGAATGTTATCGCCGGGATGCGAATAATCCGCGGCGAGAAAAGTATCGTGCATGTCGAGCTCGCGCACGGCCACGCCGTTGGCCCACGCGGCCCATTCGCAGTCAAAGAGTTGATCGCTGGGCAGGCCGAACACGGTTGCCCCGCGTAGTGGCACGGGCGTCTCGCCTGTGAGTTTCCTGGCCTCGGAACGCACGGGCGAGACGCCCGTGCCACTAGGAACCCGCGGATGCGCCAGCGCCTGCGTGCGCGCATTCGCCACCGGCTCGCGATTGATGGCGGCGATAGCCACCGCCGCATTATCGATGATTCGATTCGCCACCATTTCCGCGACTTCGGGAACAATGGCCGCCTTGTCCGCCGCGACTGAGGCGATCTTCCAAGCCAACTGCTCCGTCTTCGGCAGCGGAATTTTTGAGGGGTAAACTTTGACCTGATGCTGAGTCATGCAACGATTTTGGTTGTAAGTAATTGGCAAAACGCGCGTTTAATCAAACGAATTCGTTCCCGTGGTGCATCCACGGTTCCACAAGGCTCCTATGGGTCTAAAGTGCCATGTTCATTTTCTCAGAACCGTGGAACATGAGACCGTCTCAACCCGTCTTCCCTGTGGCGTCGAGATTTCTTTCAATTCAAAACGAGACGCGAAAGCTATGTTAAAGAAAATTAAATTTATTTGGGCGGCGATCATGAGCGTCACCGCGGCGGTTTCGGCATTCGGACAAGCTCCGCCGACGTTGGACTTGCATTTGTTCGCGGGAGTGAACATCACCGGCGCGACCGGCAGCGTGTACGCGATTGAAGGCACAGCGGACGTCACGAAATCCAATTCCTGGACGAGCCTTGCGTTTGTGCAATTGCCGACGACGAATTATTTGTGGGTGGACACGTCAGCGCCTGTCGGCGACCGCCGCTTTTACCGAGCCCTCCAACAAACCGCGCCGACCAACATGATCTACATCCCGCCCAACAGTTTTGTCATGGGCAGTCCGACGAACGAATTCAACCGAAGCGTTGAAGACGGTCCGCAAACCACCGTGATCCTCACCCGCGGATTTTGGATTGGGAAATATGAAGTCACCCAACGCGAATATATGGCCATCATGAACGTCAACCCGAGCTTTTTCCCCACGAACCTGAGCGGGCCGGTCTCAAGCGTGAGTTGGCTCGACGCGACCAATTATTGCGCGAAGCTCACCCAACAGGAACTCACCGCCGGAAGAATACCGCCGGGATCGGCCTACCGCCTGCCAACCGAAGCCGAGTGGGAATACGCCGCGCGCGCCGGGACTTCCACGCGCTTCAGTTACGGAGACGACTTGGACGCGTCCAGCCTGACGAACTACGCCTGGTACGCCCCAAACGCCGGCCTCTCGGTGCACCCGGTAGGACTAAAACTCCCGAATCCGTGGGGCCTCTACGACACCGAGGGCAATGTCTGGGAATGGTGTTCGGATTGGTATTCAGACAACTTGCCGGGTGGCGTTCAGGTGGATCCGCACGGGCCGCCCTCAAATGCCATCGGGAACAAAGTGATGCGCGGCGGCGCGTATGATTATTTCGATTCTGACTGCCGCTCCGCAAGGCGGTTGTACCACGGTGCGGTACTCACCGACACCGATCTCGGATTCCGCGTGGTGCTGGCGGTGGCGCAGCCGTGATGGATGCGGCAAGAGCCCGAGAACTGGGGAGCGGGAGAAGGTCGCTTTCCTGACTTGAGCGGAACCATAAAATTGTTACATTTAGCGCATGAACACTTGGATTGTCACGGACGCACAGCACCTCGGCGGAAGCCCGCGTGTGCGCGGGACGCGCATTTCCGTGTCGCTAATCCTTGAATCGCTCGCCGCCGACATGTCAGTTGAAGAAATTGTGGATGCTTATCCGAGCCTGACCATTGAGGCTGTGCGCGGAGTACTGGCTGAACTCGCCCGACAGCAGGAACCACATCCTGCGTGAAAATCCTGCTCGACGAAAACCTGCCGCAGAAACTGGTTGCAGCACTACGCGCGGAGGCCACGAAGTCGAATCAGTTCACACGCTGAAAATGCAGGGATTGGAAAATGGGAAGCTTTATCAATTCGCTCGTGATAATTTCGATGTTTGCTTTACCCGCGATTTTGGTTTCATCCACAACGTTCGACAGGGCGCTGCTGCCGCAACATTCAAGTTGTCGCGCGTGACGCTGCCACAAAAACCACAAGACGAATTTGTAAGCGATTTCATCTCCAATTTCCGCGCGAAAGACCTGAAAAGTTTTCGTCACGGAGATGACTGGCCTTGATGGTTCCAGATGTCAGGACAAGTTAAAAATGACTTGGCCTGCGCTGTAAAAATTTCCCGCGGCCGACTTTGCCCACAAATTTCCCATCGCGCACCGCCACTTCGCCGCGAACCGTGACCACGCTCGGGCGGCCTTCGAGTTTCCAACCCTCGAATGCGCTGTAATCCACATTCATGTGCTGCGTTTTCGCGGAAATTTTGCCGCGATATTTTGGATCGAACACCACCAGGTCCGCATCCGCGCCAATCTGAATCGTGCCCTTGCGTGGGAACAAATCAAACGTCTTCGCCACCTGCGTGCTGGCGACATTCACGAAGGTGTGCAGATCAATCTTTCCCGTCTTCACGCCGTAGGTGTAGAGCAAATTGACGCGTTCTTCGAGTGAGGGGATGCCGTTCGGGATTTTCGTGAAATCATTTTTCCCCATCGGCTTCTGGCCTTTGAAATCAAACGGCGCATGATCGGTGGCGACGGTTTGAATCAGCCCAGAGCACAAGCCATCCCACAACACTTTCTGATTGCGCTTGTCGCGCAGCGGCGGCGACATCACGTATTTCGCGCCTTCGAACTTCGGTTTTTCCGCGTAGGTTTTATCGAGCGTCAGATATTGAATCAACGTCTCGACACTCACGCGCACGCCGCGCTGGCGGGCGGCGATGGCTTCGTTCAGCGCTTCCTTGCAGCTCAAGTGAACGATATACGTCGCAGCACCGGTGAGTTCCGCGAAAGTCATCAAATGATGCACGCCTTCCGCTTCCACTGCGGGCGGCCGGCTCTCGTGATGCTGCCCCGGATCGGTTTTCCCGGCGGCGAGCAACTCCTTCGAGCGCTCCGCAACCAGCGTTTCATTCTCGCAATGCGCCGTGACAATCACGCCGAGTTCCTTCGCGAGCTTCAACGCGCGATACAACTCCGTGTCATCCACGCCAAACGCGCCTTTATACGCGAGGAACACCTTGAACGAGCTGATACCGCGCTTCACGATTTCGCGCAGTTGCTTCTCGGTCTTCTCATCAAACTTCGTCACCCCCATGTGGAACGAAAAATCGCACGCCGATTTCCCAACCGCTTGTTTCATCCACAACTCGAAGCTCGCGAGCGCATCATCCTTGCGCGCCGGGCAACACATCTCGATCAACGTCGTCGTCCCGCCCACCAGTGCCGCCTGACTGCCGGTTTCGTAAGTGTCCTTGGAAAACGTGCCCATGAACGGCAGATAAATGTGAACGTGGGGATCGATGAAACCCGGAAACACCAATTTACCTCTGGCATCGACAACTTCCGCGCCTTTCGGCGGTGTGATGCCGCGATCGATGCGCGTGATCGTTTCGTTTTCGCAAAAAATGTCAGCGGTGTAGCGCTCGCTGGCGGTTACGATTTCACCGTTTTTAATTAGAAGTGACATAAATTCTGGATCATCTTATTAACACCCGGCCTCAGCCGGGTGTTCTGCTCGACACAACTTTCAAAACCGTTTTAACGGTTTTCTCGTAATGCAAAAGCCGTTAAAACCCGGATATTGCATTAGCTTTTAAGCCGGGCGGAAACGGTAATCAGTTCCAATGGACTCGGCGGCTGTAAACAATCCTCTAAACCATTCTCGCCTTGGTGGTGATAAACCGACTCGCAACAGCTTTTGGTGACCGTCTCTGCCCAAGCTCGCTCCTATTGCAAAGCATTGAACGCGCAAAGTCCCCAATGTGTGTTTGGCGGCCTGGCCCAATAGGGCTTGGCGAAACAATGACATCAGGTTGTAAGCCCAACACGCCAGGCGGAATGCTGCTTCGGTTGCCCAAAATTTCTGACTCACAAAACCCGAGATTGCAAAATCCTGCAGCAGCTCCCGAATGCGATTCTCGCTGTCGGCACGCCCCAAATACAAGGCACGCACTTGAAGTGCCGGCAATGTCAGGTTGGTGGTATAGGCCGAGTAAGCAAATCCCGGGGTTTCGACCAAGAGTCTTCCGGCTTCGAGCGACTCCTTGATCCGGTAGCGCACCACCACAACCCGACGCGCTTTGGACCAACCCTGAGCTTGATACTGAAACTCCGATACCGAAGTTTTCTCATCCAATTCAATCCAATCATTCAATCCAGCGATGCGCTGCTTGATCGTTGTTTGCAAACGTGTGACCACAATATAAGCCAGTTCCTTGGCCTCGACCTCATCCAGGAAACCACCGACACAGAAGCCACTATCGCACCGCAACAATCCAATCCGGTGTCTTTGGCCAAACACGCTCAAGACTTCATTGAGGAAATTCTGCGCATTGCTGCTGTCAGTGGTATTGCCAGGGCGCAGCCAGGCGCTGATCACCATCCGGCACTCCGCTGCAAATGCCATCAACGGGTGATGACTGCGCTTACCTTGGTGCTTGGGGTTATATCCTTTTTCACTACCTTCTTGACGACCGTAGCGTGTCAACACGCTGGAATCCATATCCACAGTCCAACTTCGGCCAGCCACCCGCTCCCAAACCCAGCCGGACAAATGCCCGAACACCTCCTCTGTTTTCTGGCGGCTGAAACGACGGAAAAACCGGCTGAAAGTCGAGACACTTGCCACCTCGCTCAGATTGAAAACCGAACGCAACGCCTCATCAAATCGCACCAAGGCCGTGTGAGCAAAACGTCCTCCTCCGGTCCAAACCGTAACCAAAAAACCCTTCACCATCAGAACCGGATCCAGCCCCCGGTTACTTCCCGGAAGAGGTAATGCCGCCGTCTCTAACGCCTCTTCCCAACCCAAGCGGCGCAACAGTTCCTCGAAAATCCGCAGGCCACCCCAGGCCGTAAATCGTTTGTCGCTAAAACGCCAAGCCAGACCACTGTTGACTCCAATTTTTTTGTTCATGCACGAAACTCAAAAAATACGGTTCAAACATGTAGACTTTGTCGATCGTTACATTTAAATGCAATGTCCGGGTTAAAACGGCTCATCGTCTCGCGGATGTCATACACCTGGCTAAAGCCAGGTGTTAATGAAAATTATTTTTTCTCCGTGTGCCAAATATCACCCTCCCCATAACTAAACCACCTACTCGTCGTCACCTTCTGTTGCGTGAAAAATTGCACGCCTTCCTTGCCTTGCATATGCAGGTCGCCGAAAAAGGAATCGTTCCAGCCGTTGAACGGGAACCACGCCATCGACGCGGGCACACCGATGTTGATGCCCACCATCCCGCAATTGATGCGATGCTTGAATTCGCGGGCCGCCTTGCCGTTGCGCGTGAAAATCGACGCGCCATTGCCGAAGGGCGAACGGTTCGCGAGTTCAATCGCGGCATTCAGATCCTCCATGTGCATCACGTTCAGCACCGGGCCGAAAATTTCCTCTTTCGCCACCGTCATGCCGGCTTGCACCTGGTCGAGGATCGTCGCGCCGACAAAAAATCCATTAGGCGCGTCGTTGATTTTCACGCCCCGGCCGTCGGCGGGAATTTTCGCGCCTTCCTTCACCCCGACGTCGATCAATTGCAACACGCGATCGCGATGCTGCCGCGAGATGACCGCGCCCATGTCGGGCTGCGGATCGCGATCGGTGGGACCAACCTTGATGCGCCGCGTCGCCTCGATCAGCGTCGGCAAAATCGTTTTCTCTGCCGCGCCAACCACGACCGCCGTCGAACCCGCCATGCAACGCTCTCCCGCGCAGCCGAACGCGGCCTCCATGACGCCGCGCGTGGAATTTTCCACGTCCGCATCCGGCATCAGCAACACGAAATTCTTCGCGCCGCCGTTCGATTGCACACGCTTGCCGTGTTTCGTGCCGACTTCATAAATGTATTTCGCAATCGGCGTCGAACCCACGAACGAAATCGCTTTCACCTTCGGATGCGTGAGCAACGCGTCCACAACTTCGCGTCCGCCGTGGACGATATTCATCACGCCCTTGGGCAAGCCGGCTTTTTCCAACAGCTTCGCGATCTTCATCGCCGTGAGCGGCACTTTTTCACTCGGCTTCAGCACGAACGTGTTCCCGCACGCGATGGCGATGGGATACATCCAGAGCGGCACCATCGCGGGAAAATTGAACGGCGTGATGCCGACGCAAACGCCCAGCGGCTGGCGGATCGCCTCGCAGTCAATGCCGCGCGCCATGTTCTCCAGCACCTCGCCCATCATCAACGACGGCACGCCGAGCGCGAACTCCACCACCTCGATGCCGCGCTTCACGTCGCCGCGCGATTCCACCAGCGTCTTGCCATGCTCGCGCGTGTTGCTGCGCACGAGTTCCTCGAAATTCTCTTCGAGCAACGTTTTGAATTTCGCAAGCACGCGCGCGCGTTCAACCGGCGGCGTTTCCATCCACGCAGGAAATGCCGCCTGCGCAGCTTCAACCGCCGCATTTGCCTCAGCCGTGTTGCCGACCGGGCATTCCGAAATCACATCGCCGGTTGAAGGATTAAAAACCGGTGTTCCGGAAGTTTTGGAGGCGACCCATTCGCCACCGATGAAATTGGGGCACAGTTCAAGTGTTGTATTCATTCAATTCAAATTATTGCCGGGCACGATTCATAATAATGCTTTCGCTCGAATTCTTCACAATCCACCGGTCACCGGATTTCTCAAGCGGATATTCCCAAACCACAGACGGGGTCGTCCGGCGAATCAACACTTTGTTCGTGCTTTGAATCACCAACGAATCGTAAAACGAGGGCGCACCGGATCCCCACATGATTTGCGAGCGAATATGTCGGATTTCATCGAGCGAAAGGATTTTGTCCTCCGACTCCTCGTAGTTCGATTCGACAGTCACCATCGGATTGATTTTGTGCTCCTCCATGTGCAATCCATTCGCCAGTTCCGCCGGCATGGGCTCAACATGACTCACGTAAATGTTGATGTGCCGATGCTGGGCATACAATTTCATCGCAATAAAAAGCGCCAACCCTAATAGCAATATGCCTCGAGCTATTTGTATGACGGGGCGCTTCATCACGGATGCGGCGGGATCGCCTTCACTTCATTACGCACTATTCCCTTAACTGCTCGCCAGCGACTGCGATTGCTTCACGAATTCATCGCCGCGCCATTCCGCGTCGTTCTTCACGGTTTTGCCGGCGGTCGCCGCTTTTTGCGCCGCCTTGCGTTCGGTCTGGCGTTTGACGAGGTCCGCGTGGGTGGTGAAATAGTCGAGGCTCTTGCCTTTGAAATCAGACGGCTTTTCGAATTTGTGTTTTTCCATGAACGCGAGCAACTGATCGCACATCGGCTTCACGTGTTCGTAGCCGAACTTCATCACGCCGGTGCACACCTGGACGGTATCCGCGCCGAGCAAAATAAATTCCGCCGCGTCATTGCCAGTCTCGACACCGCCGATGGCCGAGAGCGAGCGTCCGGGAAATTCCTTGCGGATCAATTGCGCCACTTCCATCACCATGCGCAACGCAATCGGCTTCACCGCGCGCGAGGAATATCCGCCCGGCGTGGTATAGCCTTCCACGCACGGCTCCGGGCGAAACGTATCGAGATTCACGCCCATGACACTCCGGATGGTATTGATGGCGGCAATGCCCGTGGCGCCGCTCTTCAACGCCGCACGGCTCGGGTCCTCAATATGCGTCACGTTCGGCGTCATTTTCGCCCACACCGGTTTCTTCGCGGCGCTCATGACCCAACTGACCACTTCGCGGAGAATCTCGGGATTCTCGCCCATCGCGGCGCCCATCTTGCGCTCGGGCAAACCGTGCGGGCATGAAAAATTCAACTCAAACGCGTCCACGCCGGCGTCCTGGCATTTCTCGACAATTTCAATCCACGCGTCTTTTTTGTATTCCTCCATGATAGAGGCGATCAGCACGCCTTGAGGGAATTGATCTTTGCACTTTTTGAATTCGTCCAGCCACAACTTGAACGGGCGGTCGCTGATGAGCTCGATGTTTTCCCAACCGATAATTTCCTTGCCGTCATTCGAATGCAGCTTGGCGTAACGCGGCGTGACATTGACGACTTTGGAAGCATCGAGGCTGATGGTTTTGGCGATGACCGCGCCCCAGCCCTCCTGGAAGGCCTTCGTGATGACATTCAAATTAGTGCCCGGGGGACCGGAACCGATAACAAAGGGATTAGGAAGTTTGAGTCCATCAACCGTCGTTGCGAGCGTCGACATAATGTGGACTCTAGGCCTGAATTTAAAAAAAAGGAAAGAGAATATGTCCAAAAGTTTTTAACATACTGATGAACGCAATTCCTGCGCCAGCTAAGGATGATACAGGCGGAAAAACTGGGCGTTCAGGAGCGGTGAAACAGAAATTTGGTTCGTTCCGTTAAGTGTCGTCACCGGGTTGCCCACAACCGTCCAGTTTGTGGGCGAGAGATTGGTGTTTTGCATTAGCACGAATCCATCCGAGTAAACCGCGGGCCAGGAAACCACGGCGTTCGTGGGCGAACCGGAAATCTTCAGCGTCGGAACCTGCGTCGAAGTCGCCACACTGAGGACGTTGTCATCCACAAATCCGTCCAGATCGGAACCGGCATGCCGCACGAAATTCATCGTGTATTGGATGAAACGCGTGCTGGCCGGAATCGAAACGTAAGCTGAATAATTCGACCACGCTCCCGCATGGGAATCGATTTCCGGAGAAGTCCACACCGCGAGGGAATTGCTGACGCTGTCGAGAAACCCGAGGCTCACGTAGGCATCGTCGCTCGGGGTTCCCTGGTTCAGACCTTGTTCCCAAAACGACACGTAGGCCTGAAGATTTCCGGCATCAATCGCTCCCGCGGTGATCCCCTGGTTGCCCACCAGCGCCACGGTTTGCGAGAGACTGCCAGTCGCGCCGGTGCCGGCGAGGAAATCGTTTGTGCCCGAGCGCGGGTTGATCCCCGTATCAAACGAGCCGTTGTCCAGCCGTGGATTGGAAACGCCGCCGACAACCCAATTCGTCAACGTCCCCGCTTCACCGCCAGGATTTAACAGCAGATTGGTAGTGACAATCGGGCCGGCAAAAGCGGAACCGCAAATGAAGCAGAGCAATAATGCGAACCGACGAGTCATGAGCATTATCATTCATTTTTTAAATTCATTTTCAACTGCTTATAAGCCGCGCTTCGTAACAATTTCTACGGACGCGACTCGGGTCACCGCGCAACTGCATCCGCCTCGCCTTTCAGATTGGTTTACACAGGTTTTGCATGGAAAAAAACCGCCAGCGTTGCCATCATGCCCCCATGAGCAATTCGCTGAACCCGAAACGCACGGTCGCCGAACTCAAGGAATTGCGCGCGCTCACCGGCGATGACAACGGCGCTCAACGCGTGGCCTTCACCGAGACCTGGCTCAAAGCCCGCGGTTGGTTGCGCCAAAAAGTTGTCGGCCTGCCGCTCGAAATTCACGAGGATGCCGCGGGTAACACCTGGTTCACGTTGCGCGGCGAATCCGAAAAGTCGTTGCTCATCGGCGGCCACATCGATTCCGTGCCCAATGGCGGATGGCTCGATGGCTGCCTGAATGTCGTCGCCGGCATCGAAATTTTGCGCCGCATCAATACTCAATACCACGGCAAGCCGCCCGGCACTGTGCGCGTGGTGGATTGGGCGGATGAAGAAGGCGCGCGTTTCGGCAAAAGCCTCTTCGGCTCCTCCGCCTGCTCGGGCAATCTCGACATGAACGAGGCGCGCGGTCTCGTAGATAAAAGCGGCATGAAACTGCCCGACGCGTTGAAGAGTGTCGGCATCGATTTCGAACGGGTGAAAGACAGCAGCGTGGAATTGAAAAATGCCGCGGCCTATCTCGAGCTGCACATCGAGCAAGGCCCCGTGCTGCTCGACCTCGATCTGCCGCTCGGCGCCGTGCTCGGCACGTTCGGCGTCGAGCGCCACGCCGTCACTTTTCACGGCCAGGCCGCGCATTCCGGCAGCACGCCGATGAATCGCCGCAAGGACGCCTTTCTCGCCGCCGCGCGCATGAGCCCCGAGGTCTATCGTATTGCCGCGCGCAGTAGTGGCCCGGGCATCCCGACCGTGAGTTCCGGATCGAACGAAAACACTAACGCCGAGGACGCACCGGCGGGACGCCCGCGCCACTATGGCGGCGTCTGCACCATCGGCTCGTGCACCACCAAGCCGGGCATCGTGACCAGCGTCGTGGAGGAATGCCGCATCACGCTCGACCAACGGCATCTCGACGCCGCCGCGCTCGCAAAAATGTTGCAGGAAGCCAAAGCCGCGAGTGAAAAATTCGCGCAGGAGGGCAACGTGAAAGTCAGTTGGGAACGCCTTTGGCAAATCGCCCCGCGCCCCTTCAACGACCAACTCATCGCGTTTTGCGACGATGCCATCCGCGAAACCTGCGGCAAATCCCATCGCCTCCCCAGCGGCCCGTTGCACGACGCCGCCGAAGTCGCCTCCGCCGGCGTCCCCACCGTCATGATGTTCGTCCAAAGCCTCCACGGCATCAGCCACAACAAAATCGAGGACACGAAAGAAGAGCATCTCGAAATGTGCGTGACGGCGTTTGATAAACTGGCGGAGAAGACAATGGCGTGGATCCAAAAAAAGTAACCGCGGATGGTCACGGTTCAGAAGCCGTATGCTTGATTCACGTTTCACGCAACACTGTTTCAAGGGCTGAAAGCCCGAAAGAAGATAGCCCAGGGCAAAGCGAGTCCGCGAGCGGCGCCCTGGGTTTATCACCGATGATCCCAAGCCCTGTAAGGGCGACACAAATCTACGCGCCTTCCGACGACTTTTTATTCTTAGCCACCCCGTTTTTATCTGCGTCCATATGCGTTCATCTGCGGTCATTAATTAACAACTTGTTGTCGGCTAAATAACCTGCAAAATGAATTCACTCCCATGAAACTCAAAACACTCCTCGCTGCAGCTTTCACTTTGCAGCTTGTCACCGCTCTCGCCGCTCCCGCATCGGATCGCATCACCGTCACCGTTCGCGGCAAGGGCCCGGACGTCGTGCTCATTCCGGGGCTCGCCTGCTCCGGTGCCGTGTGGGACGCGACCGCAAAACAGCTCGAAGACCATTACCGCCTGCACATTGTCCAGGTGGCTGGATTCGGTGGCGCGCCCGCGAACGCGAACGCCTCCGGCACCGTCCTTCAGCCAACCGCCGACGCCATTGATCTCTACATCAAAACGAACCATCTCAAATCCCCGGCCATTGTCGGGCATTCCCTCGGCGGATTGATGGGAATGATGCTGGCCGTTCAACATCCTGACGAGGTCGGGAAATTGATGATCGTGGACTCGTTTCCATTTTTCGGCGTAATTATGGGCGCGACCGATGCGACCAACGCACAATCGCAAGCCGCGCCCATGCGCGACATGATTCTTAACGAAACCCAGGATGCCTACGCGCAGGGAGAACAGGATTTTCTCGGCACCCTGGTGAAATCACCGGACGGCCTGAAGCTGGCGATCAAATGGGCCAGCGCCTCGGATAAATCCGTCGTTGCCCGCGCCCTCTATGATGACATGACGACCGATCTTCGCGCCGACCTGCACAAAATCAAAGCGCCCGTCACCCTGCTCTACCCGTGGGATTCGTCATCCGGCTTCCCGCGCGAAGCCACCGATAAATTGTATCACGACAATTTCGCCTCATTGCCCGGCGCGAAGCTGGTATGCATTGAAGATTCGCTTCACTTCATCATGCTCGACCAACCCGCGAAATTCGCGACCCAGTTGGATTCTTTCCTGAAACCTTGACGCAAAACGAGTGGGGCGAATGAAGAATTTTCGGTGAAAGCTCTTTTCCCAACTCTGGCATTTTTCATTGCGACGTTGCTTGCCGGTTGCAGCGCGACCCCGCTGCATGATATCTCCGGCGTCCGGGAAGCGAATCCAGACGATCCGTTTGCAGCCGTCCTTCGCGAACACATGCCGGCCTTGCTGGCAGCCAATCACGTGCCCGGAGCTGTGGTGTCCTATATCAGAAATGGAGAAGTGGTTTGGACGAAAGCTTTTGGCGTGGCCAATCTTCAGACCGGCGCGCCGATGCGTCCTGATATGATCTTCAATCACGGCTCTAACGGCAAAGTGCTGACCGCCTGGGGAATCATGCGTTTGGTGGAAAAAGGCCAATTGGATCTGGACGCACCCGCCAACCGCTATTTAAAACGCTGGCAAATTCGTTCTTCGGATTTCGATCCCAACGCCGTCACGATTCGGCGTCTGCTCAGCCATACAGCCGGACTGACGGTTCACGGTTTTTCTGATTACCCGGAGGGTGCCAGACTACCGAGCCTCGTGGACGTGCTGGAAGGGAAAAACCAGAACAATGGCGTGGTGTATATCAAGTGGCCCCCCGGATCCACGAATGTTTATTCCGGCGGCGGTTTTGTGATTCTCCAGATGATTATTGAAGACACCACTGGAGAATCATTCGCTGAGTTCATCCGGCGTGAAGTGGCCAGGCCCTTAAGGCTGTCAAGCCTGGAATGGGTTTGGACGCCCGAACTCAAGCGTCACGCGGCAACCCCGTACGATGAGCAGCAAAAAGATCTCGGTTATCGGCAGTTGGCTTGCCAGGCCATCGGGAGCGGGAATTGCACGGTGTCGGATTTTGCCCGCTTTCTGGCTGACGCCGTTCCCGGTCCGCACGGCGAACCGCCCGGGCGGGGAGTTTTAAAACCGGAAACAATTGCGGCGATGATGGAAGTCCAGCCGAATGCAGTGGATTGCGGCCTCGCTTATGGAGTCGGCCTCTACAAGGGCGAGAAGTTTGTGAGTCATGCCGGGGCGAATCCCGGCTGGAACGCTCTTTTCGCTCTCGACGCCACCCGCAGGGAGGGCTACGTGGTCGCCAGCAACTCCTCGCTCGGTGATTCGCTGAACACAGAGGTGGGTAAACTCTGGGGAAAAACAATTCGCGACGAAATGGAAAGGGAATCGCGCTGAATCGGCTTTAGGCCGCTCGCATTTGCCGCTGGCTTTATCGACCAGCGGTCAATAGTGAATAACTCCTGCGCGAAATGCCTTTACGGGCTTCTACTGCCATTGTTCTACTCGCGAATTAAAGTATTTTAAAACAATGGAACTGAAAGCACCTACTGTCGGTCAGGCGGCGGAAATTCTCACGCCGGAAGCCCTGGCCTTCATCGAAAAACTCGCGCGCCAATTTCAACCCACCCGCGCGCAACTCCTCGCCAAACGCATCGAGCGCCAGAAGGAAATTGATGCCGGCGCCATGCCCGATTTTCCCGCCGCCACCAAATCCATCCGCGAGGACAAATCCTGGCGCGTCGCCTCCATCCCCGCCGATTTGCAGGATCGCCGCACGGAAATCACCGGCCCGGTCGACCGCAAGATGGTCATCAACGCCCTCAATTCCGGGGCGAAAGTGTTCATGGCCGATTTCGAGGACGCGACGTCGCCCACCTGGAAAAATCTCATCGAAGGCCAGGCGAATCTGCGCGATGCAGCGCGCCGCACCATTTCCTTTACCAACCCGGACGGCAAGCAATATAAGCTCAACGAAAAAACCGCCACGCTCCTCGTCCGTCCGCGCGGCTGGCACCTGCCCGAGAAACACGTGCTCCTCGATGGCCAGCCGATTTCCGGCAGCTTGTTCGATTTCGGCCTCTATTTTTTCCACAACGCCGCCGAATTGCTGAAACGCGGCAGCGGCCCGTATTTTTATTTACCGAAGATGGAAAGTCATCTCGAAGCGCGCTTGTGGAATGACGTTTTCAATTTCGCCCAGGACACGTTGAAAATCCCGCGCGGCTCCATTCGCGCCACGGTGCTCATCGAAACCATTCTCGCGACGTTCGAAGCCGAGGAGATTCTCTACGAATTGCGCGATCATTCCGCCGGCCTGAATTGCGGCCGCTGGGATTACATTTTCAACACCATCAAAAAATTCCGCAATCGCCCCGGTTTCACCTTCCCCGATCGCGCGCAAGTCACCATGACCGTGCCGATGATGCGCGCCTATTGCCTGCACGTGATCAAGGTTTGCCATCGCCGCGGCGCGCACGCCATGGGCGGCATGGCCGCGCAAATCCCGATCAAGAACGATCCCGCCGCGAACGACGCCGCCCTCGCGAAAGTCCTCGCCGACAAGGAACGCGAAGCCACCGACGGCCACGACGGCACTTGGGTCGCGCATCCCGGTCTCGTACCCATCGCGCTGAAGGCCTTCGACAAACACATGCCGCAGCCGAACCAGATTTCGCGCCAGCGCGAAGACGTGAATGTGACCGCCGCCGATTTGCTCCAACCGCCGCAAGGCACGATCACTGAGGATGGTTTGCGCGGAAACATCCGCGTAGGCATCCAGTATCTCGAAGCCTGGCTCGCCGGCAACGGCTGCGTGCCGCTTTACAATTTAATGGAAGACGCCGCCACCGCCGAAATTTCCCGCGCGCAAATTTGGCAATGGCTCAAACACAACGCCGCTCTGGCCGATGGCCGCAAAATCACCGCGCAGCTTTACGATGAATTGCTGCCACAGGAAATGACGCGCATCGAAAAGGAAGTCGGCAGCGCGCGGTTCAACGCCGGGAATTATTCGCGCGCGGCAAAATTATTCAGCGAGATGTCGAAGAGCGCGCAATTCGCGGAGTTCTTGACTCTGCCCGCGTATGAGTTGATTGATTAAAAGCATACCCTGAGACGAACATGAACCGTGACTGGGCTGGAGCGCATTATTCAACTATCTTCATAGAAGATAATAACGACGGTTACGCTGGCTTGGAGCTATACTGCGCTAAACAGGCGGAGAAAAATCGCGTAGCGAGAATCATATTTTGGGATGCTTGCGGCCAATTTGTTCTGGAGACCTTTGGTGCTGAAATCCCTCTAAACATCGTGAAGGAATTTATAACCGAAACAAAAACAAAAATTAAAACAGGCTGAAATTACGTTGATGAATTGTCTTACGCACGTAACAAAGCAAAATCGGCTTGCCCCAAAGGGGCAAAGTCATTCAGCCCAGGGTTGGAGCGCAGCGACTACCCTGGGTAAACGTCCCAAAAACCATTTCCTTCTCCCATCGGATGGGAGAAGGTGGCCGGAGGCCGGATGAGGGTTATGAATTTCTCTCGCCACAACGGACGAAACATTGCAGCCCGGCATCTTTCGATTACGCTTAAAGCAGGATATGGGCACTGCCTTTGAATTCATATTAAACGGCCGCCCCGTTTCCATCGGCGACGTCTCGCCCAACACCACGCTGCTCGAATTTCTCCGCGCTCGCGGCCTCACCGGCACCAAGGAAGGCTGCGCCGAAGGCGATTGCGGCGCCTGCTCCGTCGCCATCGTCGAAACCGGTGCGAACGGAAAACCCACTTATCGCGCCGTCAACAGTTGCCTGATGCCGATCTGTCTCCTCGCCGGCCGCGAGATTATCAGCGTCGAAGGCGTCGGCTGTCAGGGCCCGCATCCCGTGCAGCGCACGATGGCCGAAGGTTTCGGCTCCCAATGTGGCTATTGCACGCCGGGTTTCATCTGCTCGCTGTTCGAGGGCTACTATCGCAACGACCTCCGCACCAATGACGATCTCGACGAACAACTCTCAGGCAATCTCTGCCGTTGCACCGGTTACCGCTCAATTCACGACGCCGCCCTCGAAGCCTTCTCCCGTAGGAGACGAGGTGACGAGTCTCAAACAAAAATTCAGCATCAGAATTCCCCAACAAAATCACATCTCGAACCCGAACATCAAAGCGCACCGGCACATTCTTCTCCCTCTCCGCCACGAAGTGGGGGAGAGGGCCGGGGTGAGGTGGCGCTCAGGGCTCAGGGGGAGGATCCTTTTGCTGAACGCCTCGCGCAACCGCTCGCTCCACTCGTTTCCACGCAGTATGAATTCTCCGGTGAAAAATTCCTGCGCCCCACCTCGCTCGCCGAATTGCTGCGCCTGAAAAACGAAAATCCCGATGCCCGCCTCATCGCCGGCGCCACCGAACTTGGCCTCGACATCACCAAGCGCTTCAAAAAATTTCCCACACTGATTTCGACCGAAGCCGTTGCCGAATTAAAGAGCATCGAATCCACCGATGTCGAATGGCGCATCGGCGCCGCCGTCACGCTCACGGAAATCAAGGACCACCTCGGCCGGGAATTTCCCGCGCTGAACGACATGCTGCGCGTCTTCGGCTCCCGCCAGATTCGCAATCGCGCCACGATGGGCGGCAACATCGTCACCGCCTCCCCCATCGGCGACAGCGCTCCCGTATTGCTCGCACTGGACGCACACGTCGTGATCGTAGGACAGGCGTCCCGCCTGTCTCCATCTGAATCCAAGACTGCAGATTCAAAAACCGCCGCAACGTCATCCGACTACGGACCACGGACTACGGACTACGGACTGTGCGAACGCACCCTGCCCATCAGCGAATTTTTCATTTCCTACCGCAAAACCGCGCTCCAGCCCGACGAGATCCTGAAAACCATCATCATCCCGCGCCGCGAACCAAAATCCGGCCTCACGAGCAAGTGCGAGTGGTTCAAAGTCTCCAAACGGCGCGAAATGGATATCAGCACGGTGGCGGGATGTTTCACCGTGGACGTCGATTCCCAAAACGTCGTGCGCCACGCGCGGCTCGCCTACGGCGGCGTCGCCGCCATGCCGATGCGCGCCCTCAAGACCGAAGCCGCGTTGCTCGGAAAAGTGTGGACCGAGGAAACAATTCGCGCGGCGACACCAATTTTACGGACCGAGTTCACTCCCATCTCCGACGTCCGCGGCTCCGCGGAATTTCGGCGCGAGTTGATCGTCAATCTATTGGAAAAATTTCATGCGGAGTCCGTGCCATTAACACCGGGCTTCAGCCCGGTGATTGAAACCCGTTTTTCGGAAACCGTTTTAACGGTTTCTTCCGCGCGAAAAGCCGTCGAATCCGCTCAATCAACTCCCCCCCACGAAAGCGCCCACAAACACGCCAATGGCGAAGCGCTCTACACCGATGACTTCGCCGCCCGCAAACACGCGCTGGAAGTCTGGCCCGTCTGCGCACCCCACGCCCGCGCGCGCCTCCTGCGTCGCGACGCCTCCGCCGCGCGAACGATGCCGGGCGTCAGTGCGGTTCTCCTCGCGGAAGATGTTCCCGGCCTGAACGACGTCGGCGCGATTCGCCACGACGAAATTCTACTCGCGGACAAGGAAGTATTCTACCACGGCCAAATCATCGCACTCGTCGTCGGCGAATCCCAGGAAGCCTGTCGCGAAGCCGCGAAAAAAATCGTCGTCGAATACGAACCGCTGCCCCCGATCCGGAATATCAAAGACGCCATCGCCCAAAACAGTTTTCACACGGAGCCGAATTTCATTCGCCGCGGCGATGTCCCACGCGCGCTCGCCGAATCACCGCAAATCCTCGAAGACGAATTTTCGCTCGAAGGCCAGGAGCATTTTTATCTCGAGATGCAAGCCGCCTTTGCCGAAGCCGGCGAAGACGGCTCGATGTTCGTGATGTCGTCGACGCAGCATCCGTCCGAGGTGCAGCACATCGTCGCGCATTTGCTGCACGTGCCGGTCAATCAAGTGGTGGTGCAAAGCCCGCGCATGGGCGGCGGTTTTGGCGGCAAGGAAACGCAAGCCGCGACCTTCGCTGCGCTCGCTGCATTGGCCGCCGCGAAAACGCGCCGCCCCATCCGCGTGCGCGTCAATCGCGACCTCGACATGATGCTCACCGGCAAGCGCCATCCGTTTCTCGCGAAATTCAAAGTCGGCTACAATACGCAAGGCGATTTGCTCGCCGCAAAAATCGAATTGATCTCCAACGGCGGCTGGTCGCTCGACCTGTCCATGCCCGTCACCGATCGCGCCGTGTTTCACCTGGACAACGCCTATTATATCCCCAGCGTTGAATTCAGCGGCCAGGTTGCGAAAACGAATCTCGCTTCGAACACCGCGTTTCGCGGTTTCGGCGGCCCGCAAGGCATGCTGGTCATCGAGGAAATCATCGATCGCATCGCGCGGCGCCTCGGCAAAACGCCCGAGGAAATTCGCGAGCGCAATCTGTATCGCGGCACCGGCGCAACGAACACCACGCACTACGGCCAGGAAATTGAAGACAATCGCATCCAGCGCGTCTGGCAGGAATTGAAACAATCCAGCGCGCTGGAAATGCGCCGCGCGGAAATCGCGAAATGGAACGCCACGCGCCCGCATCGCAAACGGGGCATCGCGATGACTCCTGTAAAATTTGGGATCTCCTTCACCCTCACGCACCTCAACCAGGCCGGCGCGCTCGTGCTCATTTATCAGGACGGCACCGTGCAGGTAAATCACGGCGCGACCGAAATGGGCCAGGGCGTGCACACGAATATCGCGATGGTCGCCGCAAAGGAACTCGGCGTGCGATTGGAAAACGTGCGCGTCATGCCCACGAGCACCGACAAAGTGCCCAACACTTCCGCCACCGCCGCCTCCTGCGGCACCGACCTCAACGGCGCCGCCGTAAAGAATGCGTGCGAAATCTTGCGCGCCCGCCTCGTCCCGATCGCCCTCAAACTCGTAGGAGACGAGGTGACGAGTCTCAATTTAAAAAAGGATAAAAAAAGTCCAGCGCCCACTGTTCTCGCAGAAGATTTGGTTTTCACGAACGGCTTCGTTCTCCACCGCTCGATTCCCGAAGCAAAAATCCTCTTCACCCAAGTCGTCCAGCAAGCCTATTTCCAACGCGTCAGTCTTTCGTCCACCGGTTTTTACGCGACGCCCGAGATTCATTACGACCGCGCCAAAGGCCAGGGCCGCCCGTTCCTTTATTTTGCCGTCGGCGCGGCCGTCACCGAAGTGGAGGTGGACGGCTTCACCGGCATGACACAAATTTTACGCGCGGATATTTTGCATGATGCCGGCGACTCCATCAACGCAGGCATCAATCTCGGCCAGATCGAAGGGGGCTTCGTGCAGGGCGCCGGTTGGCTCACCTGCGAGGAACTCATTTGGGATAAAGACGGCCGCCTGCTCACGCATTCTCCAGACACCTATAAAATCCCCGCCGTGAGCGACCGCCCGCGCGAGTTCAACGTGCGCTTTCTCAAGAACGCCACGCAACGCCTCACCATTCACGGCAGCAAAGCCGTGGGCGAACCGCCGCTCATGCTCGCCATCTCCGTCCGCGAAGCGATTCGCGATGCCATCGCCGCCTTTGGCACGGCGCGCGGCGAAGTATCTTTGAAAGTGCCGGCCACGTGTGAGGCCATTTTCACCTCCGTGCAAAAACAGAAAGCCCGCGTGAACAACACGGCTGCCGATTAAAAGAATGCGCAACGTACCGCAAAAACTCAGCATCGCGCGCGGCGAACAACCGGCCGAGTTGCTGTTCAAGAACGCCAAACTCGTCAACGTGCTCAGCGGCGAAATTCACGCGGCAAACATCGCCGTCGATGACGGCCGCATCGTGGGCATCGGCGATTACAAAGCCCGCAAAGTCATCGATCTCCGCGGCGCGTATCTCGCGCCGAGCCTGATCGACGGCCATTTTCACGTGGAGAGTTCCATGCTCACCGCGCCGGAATTCGCCCGCGCCGTCGTCCCGCACGGCACCGGCGCCGTGGTGATTGACCCCCACGAATACGCCAACGTCCTCGGCCTCGACGGCATTCGTTACGTGCTCGAATCGAGTAAAAACCTGCCGCTCGATTTTTTCATCATGCTGCCCAGTTGTGTTCCCGCCACCGCGCTGGAAACCGCCGGCGCGCGCATCACAGCGGACGATTTACGCTTGATGATCGGCGATGAACGCGTCGCGGGTGTGGCCGAGCTGATGAATTTTCCCGGCGTTTATCTCGGCGCAAAAAGCGAGCTCGCCAAAATCGAAGCCGGCAAAGGCAAATGCATCGACGGCCATGCGCCCGGCTTGCGCGGCAAAAATCTCAATGCCTACGTGCTCGCCGGCGTGCGCTCCGACCACGAATCGGTCGAGGTCCCGGAGGCGCGCGAAAAACTCCGGCTCGGCATGCACATCCTCCTGCGCGAAGGCAGCACCGAGCGCAATCTCGAGCATCTGCTGCCGCTCGTGAATGCGCACAACGCCGCGAATTGCTCCTTCGCCACCGACGACAAACTCGCTGGCGACCTCGTCAACGAGGGCCACATCGATCATTGCGTCCGCAAATGCATCAAGCTCGGCCTCTCGCCCATCACCGCGCTGCAAATCGCCACCATTAATACCGCGCGTCATTATCGTTTGCAAAATCTCGGCGCCGTCGCGCCGCGTTACTGGGCGGATTTCGTCGTGTTCGACAATTTGAAAAATTTCAAAGTCCGGCAGACCTACAAAAAAGGCGTGCTGATCGCCGAGGACGGAGAATATCTTGGCAAAGCTGTCGCTCGCGTTCCGCAGCCTCGCAGCACTATGAATTTGCGCTACGAACCGCGCAATCTCGTTGTGACCTCCGGCAAACGCGCGCAAAAAATCCGCGTCATTGAAATTGTCCCGCACCAGATCGTCACCAAGGAAATCATCACGACGCCAAAAATTGAAGACGGCGAAATTGTCCCCGATACCCGGCGCGACATTCTCAAACTCGTCGTTGTCGAGCGCCATCGCGCCACCGGCAACGTCGGCGTCGGCTTCGTGCGCGGATTCAAACTCCGCCGCGGTGCCATCGGTTCAACCGTCGCTCACGACGCGCACAACGTCGTCGTCGCCGGCACGAACGACCTGGATATTCTCAAGGTCATCGAAGAACTGGAACGCCTGCAAGGCGGCCAGGTCGCCGTCGCGAACGGACGCGTCACCGCCGAACTCGGCCTGCCCATCGCTGGATTGGTTTCGGACCGTCCCCTCCCGGAAGTGATGAAGCGCATCGACGCCCTGAACGCCGCCGCCCACGCCCTCGGCTGCGACCTCGACGCGCCCTTCATGACACTCTCGTTCCTCAGTCTCTCGCCCATCCCGCAACTCAAGTTGACTGATCAGGGATTGATCGATGCCCAGCATCTGAAAAAAACCACTTTGTTTGTCACGTAAGTGAAAGCTCCAAATCCCAAGTTCCAAGCTCCAGAGAAGCTCCAAGGACCAAGCCCCAAATCGTGTGACAGGTGCATGCATTTGAAGTTTGGTGTTTGGAACTTCTCTGGAGCTTGGATGTTGGTGCTTGGATCTTTTTAAATCGAAACAATGCCTCTCACAATCGAACAACTAAACACTCTCGACCGCGCTGACTTCACCCGCCTCATCGGCCCCGTGTTCGAAAACTCCCCCTGGATTGCCGAATCCACCTGGCCGCATCGCCCTTTCGCCACGGTGGAACAACTGCACACCGCGCTCTGCCAAGCCGTCCGTGCCGCCAGTCACGAACAAAAACTTGCGCTCATCCGCGCGCACCCCGACCTCGTCGGCCGCGCCGCGCGCGCCGGCACGCTCACGCGCGAATCGACAGGCGAACAAGCCAGCGCCGGCTTAAACACGCTTTCACCCGATGAAATCGCGCTGTTCCAAAAACAAAACGCCGCCTATCGCGCGAAATTTGATTTCCCGTTCGTCATTTGCGCACGGCTGAACAAGAAGGACGCCATCCTCGCGGGTTTCGAAAAGCGTTTGCAAAATTCTCCCGCGCAGGAAATCCAGACCGCGCTGGAGGAAATTTTCAAGATTGCCGAATTGCGTCTGCGGGATTTAACTGCGCTATGACTATGGCCGCCAAACTCAGCACGCATGTCCTGGATACGGCGCACGGATGCCCGGCCCAGGGAATGAAAATCGAACTCTGGTCGCTCGACGGCGATGAACCTGTTCTCGTCGTCACCGCCAAGACCAACGCCGATGGCCGCACCGACACTCCGCTGCTGTCCGCGGAGGAGCTGAAGCCCGGCCATTATGAAATCATCTTTTTCGTCGGCGATTATTTTGCGGCCAAATCGCCCACGCTGCCGAAAATCCGTTTTCTCGACAAAGTGCCCGTCCGTTTCGGCATCGCCGACGCGGGCCACGCCTATCACGTCCCCCTGCTCTGCTCGCCATGGAGTTACTCGACTTATCGCGGCAGTTGATGCGCCGCTGCGACGAACTCGGCGCCATCTCCGAGGAACCGACGCGTCTCACGCGCACCTTCGCCTCGCCCGCGATGCGCCGCGCGAACAAACTCGTCGGCTCCTGGATGCGCGCCGCGGGTATGCACGTCCGCGAGGATGCCGCGTTTAATTTGCTCGGCCGCTGGAATTCAACTCAACGCGGCGCAAAAACGTTTCTGCTCGGCTCGCACCTCGATACCGTCCGCGATGCCGGCAAATACGACGGCCCGCTCGGCGTGCTGACCGCCATCGCCGCCGTGCAGCATCTCCGCGCGCGCGGAATTCAATTGCCGTTCCACGTCGAAATCGTCGGCTTCAGCGACGAAGAAGGCGTCCGTTATCAAACCGCCTATCTCGGCAGCAACGCCTTCGCCGGCACGCTCAAGGCCGCCGACCTTGCGCGCATCCGTGAGAAGCAAATTGTGAAAGCGCGCCGCACAGAAAAATTTCTCGGCTACGCTGAAGTCCACATCGAACAGGGCCCAGTGCTCGAATCAAAAGATCTCCCGGTTGGCGTGGTCACCGCCATCGCCGGGCAAAGCCGTATTCGCGTGGAATTTCACGGCGTCGCCGGCCATGCCGGAACGGTTCCGATGCATTTGCGCCACGACGCCCTCGCCGGCGCTGCGGAACTTGTGCTCGCGGCTGAAAAATGCGGCGTCACCGCCACCGTCGGCAAACTCGAAGTTGCGCCCGGCGCGAGCAACGTGATTCCCGGCCACGCTGTGTTGACGCTTGATGTCCGCGACCAAAGCGATACCCGCCGACTCGCCGCCGCAAAATCTCTTCACACAAAAGCGCGATCCATCGCCAAACGCCGCGGCCTCAAATTGCTTTGGCAGTCCGTCCAGGAAAACGGCGCAGTGCAATGCGACAAAACATTGACGAAAATCTTTTCCCAATGCGTCGCGAATCGCGACCTCAAAACTCTCCCACTCCCGAGCGGCGCCGGTCATGACGCCGTGGTCCTCTCAAAAATTTGTCCCGTCGCCATGCTGTTCGTGCGTTGTAAAGGCGGCATCAGCCACAACCCCGCCGAATCAATTAAACCTGCCGACGCCCGCATCGCCATCGAAGTGCTCGCGGATTTTCTCACTCATGTAGCGGCGGTCTGTGACCGCCGCCATTTCTCTAAATGAGCGACTTCGAAACGATTTTACGCGGAGCCACGCTGATCACTCCGGAGGACGAGAGCCGCATGGACATCGCCATCGCCGAAGGAATAATCGTCGCGCTCGAAAAGGAACTCTCCGGCTCCGCGCGCAACGAAATCGACGCCCGTCAATTGCACATCTTTCCCGGAGTCATCGACGCGCACGTCCATTTCAACGAGCCCGGCCGCGCCGAATGGGAAGGCCTCGAAACCGGCTCGCACGCACTGGCTGCCGGCGGCGGCACTTGCTTTTTCGACATGCCTCTCAACGCCCATCCGCCCACGTGCGACATCGCGAGTTTCGATTTGAAAGCCGCCGCGGCGCAGAACAAATCCGTGACGGACTTCGCGCTCTGGGGCGGCCTCGTGCCCCACAATCTCGAACAGATCGAACGCCTCGCCGAACGCGGCGTCATCGGCTTCAAAGCCTTCATGTCGGATAGCGGCATTGATGATTTCCCGCGCGCCGATCATACGACACTCCGCAAAGGCATGAAACGCGCCGCGAGCGTCAACCGTCTCGTCGCCGTTCACGCCGAAAGCGAATCGCTCACCCAACGGCTCGCGCAGGAAAAAATGACCCGCGGCATGACTTCCGCGCGTGATTACCTGAACTCGCGGCCAATCGAAGCCGAACTCGAAGCCATTCGCAACGCCATCGATATGGCCGGCGACGTCGGCTGCAAATTGCACGTGGTGCATGTGAGCTGTGCCGAAGGCGTGGCGCTGATTACCGAGGCCAAAAAACGCGGCGCAGACGTTTCCTGCGAAACCTGCCCGCATTATTTAATCCTCACCGAAAATGACACGTTGAAACTCGGCGCGGTCGCCAAATGCGCGCCGCCGCTGCGCCCACCGCGCGAACGCGATGCCTTGTGGGAGCGCGTCATCGCCGGGGAAATCGCCACCATTGGCTCGGACCATTCGCCGTCGCCTCCAGAGATGAAACAGAACACAAACTTTTTCAAAGTGTGGGGCGGCATTTCCGGCGTGCAGCATTTGTTGCCGTTGCTGATTGGCACGCCGGAATCCATCGATCATTTCGGCGCAGATCGATCCGGTGAAGCGCCCGCACTTTCAGCGCAATCTCTTTCACTCATCGCCAGGCTCACCTCTCTCAACGTCGCCGAACGTTTTGGTTTGCCGAAAACCAAGGGCCGGATCGCCATCGGCGCGGATGCCGATTTCGCGCTCGTCGATTTCCGCCAAAAATATTCCGTGCGCGCCGAGGATTTGTTCTATCGCCACCAGCAAAGCCCCTACGTGGGCCGCACGTTGACAGGGCGCGTGGTTCAGACCATTCTGCGCGGACAAACAATTTTCAAAAACGGCCAAATCGTGAGCCAGCGCCGCGGTCAATTGATAAAACCTGTATGAATCCGAAACTCGGTCTCACCCGCAACGTCATCAAACCCACTTACGCGCTCATCACGCCCGACGGCCACGTCGCCAGCGTGCTCCCCGGCTGGACCGATTGCACGCCGCACGTCCTGATTTCCGCCGCGCTCGGCGCGGGCTTTTCGCAATACCTCATCAAGATGGACGCGAAAAGCGCCGCAACCGGCGACACCGAGAACAGCGAATGGTTTCTCTACGTCATCACTGGAAAAATGAAAGTGAACGGCGCCGCATTGGCCGAAGGCGGATTCGCCTTCCTCCCGCCGAACACCCAATACGAAGTTCGCGGCACGGCCAAGGATTCGCGCCTCCTCATATTTCGCAAAACCTACGAATCGCTCACCGGCCACAAACCTCCGGCGTTCTTTTCCGGCAACGAAAAAGACATCGCCGAAGCGCCGTTTCTTGGAGACAAAGCCCTGCGGCTCAAATTGCTCATTCCCGACACCCTCGGCGCGGACATGGCGGTCAATATTTTCACCTACGATCCGGGCGCGACGCTGCCGTTTGTTGAAACACACGTGATGGAGCACGGAATGATCTTTCTGGCCGGCGGCGGCGTGTATCGGCTCGATGCCGACTGGCACCCCGTGACGGCAGGCGACGCCCTCTGGATTGCGCCGTATTGCCCGCAATGGTTCATCGCCTCCGGACCTCAGCCCGCGCGCTATATTTATTACAAGGACATCAATCGCCTGCCGCGTTGAATAAAACCGCGCGCTTCGGGTCCAATGGGGAAATTCCTCAGTGCATGGAACGCGAAGCTGAGCGAAGATAAATCAATGGCTGTACGGAAGCTCAGGTCCAAAATATTTCTGGTCCTTCTCTCAGTCGTTTTGCTGGCGGCGCTCGCTGTGGCCGCGTTGCCGCTCTGGTTCCCGTGGGCGCTGCGGCCGATTGCAAAACGATACGGGGCGACCTATGCCCATTACGAGCGCCTCGGCTACCAACGTTTTCAGCTCACAAGCGTCGGCCTCACCAACGGCCCCTCTCAAATACAAGCGGAACAAGTAACCGCTTTCGTCCCGACCGCCTGGCTCTGGCGGCATGTCACGGGCGAGCGCAGTGAACAATTCGCCACCGTCCGCTCCTGGAAATACACCGCCGTCCCCAGCCAATCGCCGCACACCAACGCGCCCGTTGCCGTTCATAAAATTTTTCGCACTCTCCAACAAGTCGCAGCCATTGTGCAAAATTGGCTGCCCGCCGCCACGCTCACGAATGGAAGCGTGCTCGTTCAAAATCAATTGATCGGCATACCAAACGCCGTTTGGACCAACGGAATTCTTACCGCGCGCGTGTCCATTTCCAATCTGCCGCCCGTTACGGCGATTGTGTCACCCACGCCGTCCGCGCCCTGGAAAGTCCGCATCGATTCCGAACCGAACCAATTGCACTCGGAATTTTCCCTCACCGAAAACACGAACAAACTCGATGTCACCGGCAGCGTCGATTGGATGACCAACCACATCGAGCTCACCGCTGCGTTTCCGGCGCACGGATTCATTCCGGACACCGCGAGCGTGCGGGCCAATGCGTTTCATGTGAGCGCCGATCTGCTGCGTTCCCGGGAACCCACCGATCTCCGCGGCGCGTTTGAGGCCAATTGGCAATCCAACCGCTTCCACGTCCAACTGACCGCCAACGCCGTCCAAAGCGCCACCAATCTGCCGCCGCTCGATATCGAAATCCGCGCTTCCGGCGACACCAACACGGCGCAAATCGATGTCGCGAAAATTTCCGCGCCCGCGTTCCGCGCCGAATTGCCCACACCCGTCGCCGTAAGCTTTCGTCCCCCCTTCCTCTCGCAACCCGCGAATCTGAACGTCGCGGTCGATCTGGATCAACAGCACTGGATGGTCGCGGGCGGCAAACTCAACGGCCGCGCGACGATTTATCCGGGCAACAAATTTCCGCGCGTGGCGTTCACGCTCGCCGGCGCCGGCGTCTACACCACCAGCATCACCACGAGCAATCTGAACGTGCAGGGCGAATTCAACTGGCCAGTGCTGGATATTCAACGCGCGAATGTCGTCATGGATGACGCTTCGCACCTGGATCTCGCCGGCAAATATGATTTCGCGGAAAAAGCCGTTCGCGATGGCCAGCTCAATTCCTCCGGTCCGTTCGGCGGACAATTTTTACCCGCGGGCTATTCGTTCGAGACCGCTTCGCTGTCCGGCACCTTCGCCGGCCCGCTCGCGCACATCACGAACTCCGTCCAAGCGCAAGTCCGCGGCGTTTCCGTGCCGCATGTGAATAAACTGGACGCGGACGCCTCCTGGACTGGCGAGGGACTCAATGTGAAAGAGGCGGACGTCACTGTAAAATCCGGTTCCTCTTCCCTGCTCGTGCGAGGTGCCACTGAATTTGATTCAAAACAAAAAAATCTCACGCTCACGGCGCTCGAACTCAGCACCAGCAACGGCGTCGTGTTGCGTCTCGAACAACCCACGCAAATCGTTCTGGATCGCGACATTGCCTCGACCAACAAATCATGGAGCGTGAATCTCAATCCCCTGCATTTGACGGGCGACAACCGCGAATTCCGCCTCGCCGGCAGTTTGCAATGGCCCGAACGCGGCGCGATTCAATGCGAAGCTCACGGATTGGACGCGCGGCTACTCAGCGGCTTCATTCCCCAGACGGATACGGACGCCTTGCTGAATCATCTCACCTTCAACGGCGGCTGGACCAATGGCCCGGTTGCCTTTCAGCTCGACGCGGATGCGGCGGTCACGACGCGCGAACAATTTCCCTTTTCCGCCACCGCAAAAATCACCGGCGGCCCGGCGGGCATTTCCATCGAGCAATTCTCCGTGCTCAGCGCCACGCAAATCGTCTGCCGCGCCGATGGCACCCTGCCGATTGCCTTCGATCCCGCCAGCAAAAACGACCTGCTGCAAATCGACGAACAAGCGCCGTTGAAATTACACGCATTGACCGATCCCAATTCCGTGCTGTGGGAAAAAATCGCCGCCGCCACCGGCCTGCGGCTCGACCAGCCGAACCTCACCGCGAACCTCGAAGGCACCTGGGCCGCGCCGCAAGGCCAGGTCACCCTCCAGGTGCAGCGCATCGAACTCTCAGGCCTCGGGCATCCCCTGCCCCCCATTGAAAATGTGGACGTGCTCGCGATCATGGACCGCGCCTCGGCGCGCGTGACGCGATTTAATTTCGACGTCGCCAAACAGCCCGTGCGCATCACCGCAGCGCTCCCGCTGGGCGAAAGTTTCTGGGCTGACGTGCGCCATAAACAACATTTGCCGGACTGGAAGGAAGCCACGGCGAATTTGAAAATTGAGAACGCCGAACTCGCGCCCTTCACGCCGTTGCTCCCGCAAATTCTCAGCGCCGAAGGCACCGCGAGCGCGGATATTTCACTCGAACGCGGCGGGAATCTGCGCGGCAGTTTTTCCATCACCAACGCCCGCACCCACGCCCTGGAGAGCATCGGGCCCGTGCGCAACATCCAGGTGCTCGCGCATCTGGACGGCCGCACCGTGCATCTCGACAATGCCTCCGGCGAAATCGGCGGCCAACGTGTCAACATCGACGGCAGCATGGAATTGGACGAAAAGGTCTGGCGCACGAACGGGCTGCCGCTCTTTCAAGTGCACCTCAACGGCACCAACGTCCCCCTCGCGCGCAATCCCACCGTGCTCCTCCGCGCGAACCTCGATCTGACCGTGACGAATTCCGGCACCAGCATCCCCGTCGTTTATGGCACGGTGAAATTGCGCGACAGCCTCTTCCTCGCGGATTTGCGCACGCTCGTGCCGGAGCGCACCTCCTCGGCAAGGAAACGCCCGCCTTATTTCAGCGTCGAAGTCGAGCCCTGGGCGCAATGGCGGCTGAAAGTCGGCGTGACCGGCGATAGTTTTCTGCGCGTGCAAACGCCGTTGTTCCACGGAAAAGTTTCCGCCGTGCTGTCGGTGGAAGGCACGCTCAAAGATCCCGTCGCGCTCGGCCAGGTGAAGATTGATCCCGGTTCCGACGTCACGTTTCCGTTCAGCAGCCTCGATATCAAACAAGGTTTCGTTTCCCTCACCAGCGAAGATCCCTATCGGCCGATCCTGTACGTCCAGGCGGGAGGCCGGCGTTTTGGTTATGACGTGAAGATGGAAGCGACCGGTCCCGTCGATGCGCCCGTCGTGCAATTCTCTTCCGTGCCCGGGCTGAGTTCGGAAGAAATCGTGTTGATGCTCACCGCCGGCCAAATCCCGCGCGGCGTCGGCGCCACGGCCACGACCCAGCAACGCGCCCAGGGCCTCGGGTTGTTTGTCGGCAAAAATTTGTTGTCGGACTTTGGCTTCGGCGGTGGTGGCGAGGACCGGCTCACCTTCCATTCCGGCGAGGAAATCAGCGAAACCGGCCACCCCACCTACGGTGTCGAATATCAATTGACCAAGCGCTGGTCCGTCATCGGCGAATACGACCGCTTCGATCAATACAACCTGAACCTGAAATTCAAGGCGTATTCGAAATAGCCAGCGCAGTGAGCCGCAAGAATTATCCCTTGCGCAGCCCGAGAGCTGTCAGTCCCTCTTTCAAACGATACTTTATTTTTCCTTTGGTGCTCGCATCAATCGTTCGCACCAGGCCGTTGGCCCGAATTCGGCTGAAATTCATCGAGGTCATATCCTGGGTTCGCAATCCTTGCCGTTTCGCATACCAGAGCAAAAAGCTCTCGGCGCCCAGAGGCCTTTTTGTTTCTTCACAATACTGCCGGATCATGGATTGCCGGCGGCCGTACACCACCATGGTTTCAAAATCCCCGAGCGCGAAGCGATCGTTCAAACCATGATATTTATCGAACCACGGCGTATACAAAGTCCCGGGACGAAGACTCGGAATCTCGATGGGAGTTTCGTAACGCACGTCCACACGGGAAAAAATGACCAAATCCGGTTTGCATTTCTCGGCGAGCAACAGTTCCGTGACGGCATTAAGAGAATAAAACTGCCGCAATAAATTCGTGAGCGAACCGAAGTTGTCCCGCCACACGTCACCGAACTGCTTGATGTATTCGAGATCAATCTTTTGATCCACCTCACTCTGATCGGTTTGCTCCACCACATCGCATTTCAGGAGCCTGAATTCCTCGGGATCGACTGGAACACCGCTCTCTTTACTTCGCTGACTTGTCACTTCCCTGAGCTTATTGAAATGAGCCAGCCTTCGAAATTGTGGATCATGTCGCGCCGCCTCGGCAAAGAGGTTACGCTGGATTGAATCCAAAGTGTACTTCGCAAAATTGCGGGTAATACCAAAAAAACAAACTACGATTTTCATTCAAATCCTTGAATCCTCCGGATCGTGGCAATGCAGTAAATGATTCGCAACCTAAATTGACTGACGACAAAACGTATTATCTGCAGCGCATTTCAAAAACGAGAGAACTGTTCTCAATGTCAATTTCGCAGCCCTTTAACTCATTTTTCGCTTAACCATTTTAACCGAAGCCCGCCCAAACGCTTTCGCATTTACTTTTCGCGCTCATCCGCCATCCTTTCGGCTCCATTGAAATGACATTGAACCTTTCAACGTTGAGTATTTTGATCGGGCTCGGCCTGGCCCTGCCGCAGATTTACGGCTTGGTCAAGCCGAAGGAATTTGCCGAGTCCGTGCGCAAATTCCCGCGCAACGTGCCCATCGGCATCGCCCTGACGCTTCTCGGCACGGCATGGTTTCTCTGGATTCTCAGCCAGGAAGCGGTTTCTGATTTTGCCACCTACAAGAACGTTCTGTTCATCCTGTTCGCCGGCGTCGGGGTTGGCACGTGCATTTTCGTCCAGGATTTCATCGCCGTCCGCGGCCTGGCCGTAATGTTCCTGCTGGTGGCCAAATTGATGGTGGATACCGGCCGGCCCATGCTCGACAAAACGCATTGGACGCTCGTGATTCAAAGCTGGGCTTACGTGCTGGTCGTGGCGGGCATCTGGCTCACGCTCTCGCCCTGGCGGCTGCGTGACTTTCTCAATTGGGCCACCGCCGACGAAAAACGCGTGCGCGTCGGCTCCGCCGTCCGGCTCGCGTTCGGTCTTTTTATCGCGGTACTCGGCTTGACGAAGTTCAAATAAATCGCAGGTTTGTTCGTGCAACCGGCTCGCGGAAAAATTCTGGTGATTCGCGGCGGCGCCATCGGTGATTTCATCCTCACGCTGCCCGCCATTGCCGCCCTGCGCCGCCAATTTCCCGACGCCCACCTCGAAGTCCTCGGTTACCCGCACATCATCCAGCTCGCGCAGGCCGGCGGCCTCGTGGACCGCATCCAATCCATCGAAGCCCGCGCGCTCGCCGGTTTTTTCGCCCGCAACGGCGTCCTGGCGGACGATCTCGTGGATTATTTCTCCGAGTTCGACATCATCCTTTCCTATCTGTACGATCCCGACGAGATTTTCAAAACCAACATCGCGCGCTCCTCCTCGGCTCAATTCATCGTCGGCCCCTACCGGCCGAATGAAGCCGAGAAAGAACACGCCACCAAGGTTTATCTCCGCCCGCTGGAACGCTTCGCTATTTTTGACGCCGACCATGTGCCGCAATTGAAAGTCGCAACCGCGCCGAACGGCGACCGAAATGCCCCGCGCCCGCCCACGCTCGCGCTGCACCCGGGCAGCGGCAGTGAAAAAAAGAATTGGCCGGAAAACAAATGGGCCGATCTGCTCGAGCACCTCGTTCATCACACCGATTCCCATTTGCTGTTGATCGGCGGCGAGGCCGAAGGCGAACGCTTGCAACGCCTCGCCGCCGCCCTGCCCATCACGCGCACCAAAGTCGCGCAGAGCCTGCCGCTGTCGGAGTTAGCCCGGCAGATTCAGCAATGCGATGCTTTCATAGGCCATGATTCCGGCATCTCGCACCTCGCCGCCGCGTTGGGGTCGCCCGGCATTGTGCTTTGGGGAAATACTCGCGAAGAAATCTGGCGCCCGCCGCAGGACCGGGTGATTGTCCTGAAGCATCCCGCCGGTTTGAAAATGATCAGCGTCAGCCAGGTGATGGATAAGCTCGCCGTACTGATCGAATAAACCGTCACGAGAACGGCTCGGATTGTTTACGGCGCACCGGCTCGATAAAACCGCTGCGGGAAGTTCGTAGCATCCACATCGATAAACTGGTAATCTCGGAAGTCCTGCTTGAGGGCTTTGGGGAGACTCGCCGTGCCAAGTAGATCCCAATCCAACAAATTGGTTGAGGCCCAAACACGATAGATGGCATTGCTGCCTCCGGCGTCGCTACCGGAAAACTCCAGATCAAATTGCCCATTCGTCAGCGCGTGAGAGTTTGTGCGGTTCAAAATGGGCGCCGAGGGCAGGACGATGTTTAGGGTGATGGTCGCCGGAACGGAATCTGCCAGACCATCGTTGGCCAGGAAGGTGAACGTGGAGAATGGCTGACCAAGCGTATTGGTAAGGGGCGCAAAAATGACTCGCGGAGGTGCGCTCGTGACCACGGTATCCGGCGTAACAATCGCCGGACCGCGCGAGCCGCCGGCATATTGAAAGAGCGATCCGTTAGTGGGCAACACTCCCAAACGCATGGACATCCCATCCCCGTCGGGATCAGAGCCCTGCAATAAAATGGTCAGGTCGCGGTTAGGAAAACCGCTGTTCGTGCGGCTGGAAGCGGTGGGCGGACGGTCGCCGAGCGCCAGGCTGTGGTATTGCCCGGCGGCGATGAAAACGACGTTGCTGAGAGCCGCCGGCACATTGGTCTGGCTGCCCGAGCCCCAAGCCATCACCGTGGAATCCGCGCGCAATGCCAGGCTGTGAGTTTCGCCTGAGGCCATTTCCAAAACATTGCTCAAACCCGCGGGAACGTTGGTTTGATAGCCGAAGGACACAACGGTGGAATCGTCGCGTAAAGCCAGGCAGATTTCGTCCGAGCCCCCCAAACGAACCGCGTTGATCAAGTCCGGGGGAACGTTCACTGGCTGCCAGGGACCCGCTGCTGGCACCAATCCAAACGGGACCACATCGCCGTCAGCCTGCAACGCAACGCTGAATGTGTACCCGGCCATGATGTCCACTACATTGCTCAAACCCGCGGGGACATTGGCTTCGCCGACGGTATCATAGCCAATGGCGGTGACGGTGCCATCCGATTTCAGCACCAGATCGTGGGTTTCGCCCGCGGAAATCGCGACGACGTTACTCAATCCGGCCGGCGCTACGGCGGGGCCGTTTTCCCACGTGCCCCACGCGACAACCGTGCTATCCGAAAGCAGCGCCAAACCGTGATAACGACCCGCGGCGATGGCGGCGACGTTGGTCAGGGGCGGCGGCGAATTCCCGGCGCCAGTGCCCCAGGCGACGATGGTGCCATCATTTTTAAGAGCCATGGAGTAGCCTGCGCCTCCAGCCACAGCGACCACGTTGTTCAAGCCCGCGGGGACCGATGATTCGCCGAAACCATTATCACCCCAGGCGATGACTTTTCTGCCGGTCGTAAATACCGCGTGAGCGCCGTAAATCTGCGCCGTCGCATTGCTCATCACCAATCGGAACTGATAGGCTGTGTTGTTGCTCAGACCGCTCACTTGTCCGGAGAGGAATTGAACCTCAGCACCACCATCGAGAACGGTCACCGGTGTTGTATTGCTAAAACTTCCGCGCGGGCCCCATTCGAACCAACCCACGCCCGGTGCTCCATTGGCGACTGCCATTCCCGTGAGCTGCGCGTTCGAACTGGTAATCGACAGTGCGGCACCCGTATGCGCAAAGGGAGATGACGCCGGCATCGTCAGCGGGCAAAGAAAAAGAAGAACTGAAAGCAGAATCCAACGCCTAATAAAAAGTCGTCCGGATGACCACATAAAATTGGTGAAAGACCAAAGATTAACTCTTGAGCGAAGGAGTCAAGAGAATTGAATCTTTAGGCGGTCCAGAGAATTACGGTGAGATAAACTAAAGGCGAAAACAGGCTAACCCATGTTCATCAACGTATCCACTTTATCACAGGCGCCACGCACTTCTTCCGTGATGCTCTCGATGCGCGCGGGCGTGAGGCTGAAGGTTTCCGCCACCTTTAAATCCACAAATGTCGCGTACGTTTCCAGGTTCGGCGCGGGGCTCACACGATGCGCGAAGCAATTGGCCAAATGCGCCACGGAAGACAATTTCGGTTTCGGATCCACCACCGGATGATGATGATTGCTCACGCCTTCGATGATGTCTTCCGGCAAATTCCACGCCCGCAATAATGCGCCGCCAACCTCCGCGTGATCCGTTCCCAACACCACCTTCTCCGCTTCCCAACGCGAATTCCGCCGATCCTCAATCAGCGCCCGAATATTCGTCTGGTGTTCCGGCGTCAGCACCTGTCCCAAAACCAGTTTGCCAATGTCATGCAATAACCCGACTGTGAACGCCACGTGCGGGTCCACATTCATCTCGATGCCGTTGCTCACTAAATATTCCGCCGCCGTGGCCGCGGTGAGCGAATGCCGCCACAATTCGTTGGACTCCACCGCGTATCCCGTTAAAGGCACCGCCATCGCGCCGCCGAACGCGAGCGTGAGGACGATGTGCAGAATTTGATGATGGCCCAGGATCAACACCGCCTGGTCCACGGATGAAACCGGCTCTTCCAATCCGAAATATGGCGAGTTGCACGCGCGCAAGAGCTTGGCGGTCAGAACGTTGTCGTATTTGAGCACCTGCACAACGTCTTCGTTGCTGACCGCCGGCTCGTCCAAGAGATTAACGAGTTGCAGCGCCGCCTGCGAAATTGGCGGCAGATTTTTAACTTTTGCGATTAGTTCGTTAGCTGTCATAAGCGCACGTGTCCACCCTGAGCGCGCGAAAGCCTGCCGGTTATTGAGAATCTGGCGGCCCGGCTAACTATCGGCACCTTGAGGAGATACTTAAATCGAAATCGTTAAATGATTCAAGTCCCGTGTGATTCCGCCGAAGGAAAAAAGAATACTGGCACGATAGCCGCTACAGGTATTTACGCGGGTAATGAGTGATACTACAACTATTCGGAGCAGCAACGGCGGGCGCGAGTCCGCCGAGGCGCGCGAAGCGGAATTGCTATGGCGCAATCGCCAGCTCACAGCTTTTCAGCGCATCTCCGAAGTCATGCTCGCCGATGCCCGCGAGCAGACGCTCTTCGACACCATCGCCCGCGAAGCCAGCGAGATGACCGGATTTCCCATGGTCGCCATCGAACTGTGCGATTTCGACCGCTCGGTCATGGTTTATCGCGGCGTGCACGGCATCGATCTCTCCGGGTTGCCGCAACCGTTTGAAATCCCGATGGACGTCACGCCCTCTGGCCGCGTGGCGCACACCGGCGAAACCCTCGTCGAAACTGAAGCCGGCAGTTGCCGTGAGATTTCTGCGCCCATCCTCCGCCAACTCGGCATGGAAACCCTCGTGTGCCTGCCCATTCGCCCGAACGGCACCGTGGTCGGCACTCTCAGTCTCGCGCACCAACAACGCGTCACGGTCGATCCCGCCGTCGTGAAGCATGCGACCAGCCTCGCAAATTTTCTCGCGACACTCTTTGACCGCATCCAGGCCCGGGACGCCGTCCGCCGTGGCGAAGCCGAACTCGCCGCGGTTTACGACCGCGCGCCGAACATTTTGTGCCTCTTTGACGAACAACTCCGGATCGTTCGCGCCAATCATGCCGCGGCGGAATTTACCGGCATGTCCAAAGAGAAATTGACCTCGCTGCGCCTGGGCAATTTTCTTAAATGCCCCGTCTGCTCGAAGGAAGGCGTGGAATGCGGCGGCTCCGATCGTTGCACCAATGGCGATCTGCGCCGCGCGATCACCGAGGCGTTCAGCGGCAGCAAAGGGTTGCATCGTGCCCGCGTGAAAAAATCCATCCTGCGCCCGAACGGCGAATGGGAAGACGCCGTCCTGCTCGTTTCCACCGAGCGCATTCAGGTCGATGGCGTCGCGCGCGTGTTGTTGTGCCTGGACGACATCACGCACAGTGTTCGCGCCGATGAACAGATTCGCTCGCAGGCCGCGCTGCTGGATGTCACCCAGGACGCCATTTACGTGCGCGATTTTTCCGATCGCATTCTGTATTGGAACGACGGCGCGCAACGCCTTTACGGCTGGACAATGATGGAGGTGAAGGGCAAAAGCGCCACTGAGTTGCTCGCGGCCAGCAATACTGCCGAATGGGCCAAGGCGCTCGAAGCCGTGCGCACCACCGGCCAATGGGAGGGCGAACTGAACCAGAAACGCCGCGATGGCCGCGAGTTGATCATTCAAAGCCGCTGGACCGTCGTCAACGAACGCAAAGGCGCGCCGCGCGCGATCCTCGTCGTCAATACCGACATCACCGAAAAGAAAAAACTCGAGTCCCAGCTTTTGCGCGCGCAACGGCTCGAAAGCATCGGCACGCTCGCCAGCGGCCTCGCGCACGATTTGAACAACGTCCTCGCTCCCATCCTCATGACGGTGAGTTTCCTGAAGGAAGGCGTGAAGGACGAAACGCTGAGCGGGATGATCCAGACGCTCGAAACCTGCGCCCGCCGCGGCGCGCACATCGTGCGGCAGGTGTTGACGTTTGCGCGCGGCGTGGAAGGCATTCGCGTGCTTCTGCAGCCCAAACATTTGATGGGGGAAATGGAACGCATTGCGCGCGAAACGTTCCCGCGTTCGCTCCACATTCAAACCGTCATCACCAAGCAACCCTGGCTCATCACCGGCGACGCCACGCAGATTCAACAGGTGTTGATGAACCTTTGGGTGAACGCCCGCGACGCCATGCCCCAGGGCGGCACGCTGACCGCCCGCGTGGACAATGTCGTGATCAGCGACAAAGAAGTGCGGCTGCATCCCAAGGCCAAGCCCGGCCCCTACGTGGTGATTTCCGTCATCGACACCGGCACCGGCATTCCCCTGGAACTGATGGATAAGATTTTCGATCCGTTCTTCACCACCAAACCCGTCGGCCAGGGAACCGGGCTCGGATTGCCCACGGTGCTGGGCATTGTCGAAAGCCACGGTGGCTTTTTGCACGTTGATTCGGAAGTTGGCAAAGGCACCACGTTCAAGGTCTATCTGCCGGCCGCATCCACGGAAAAAGAGGAATCGCACGAAACCGAATTCACCAGCTTGCCGCGCGGCAATGGCGAACTCATCCTCATCGTCGACGACGAACCGGCCATCCGCGACATCGCCGGCCGAATTCTCTCCACCCACGGCTATCGCACCCTGACCGCCTGTGACGGCAACGAAGCCATCACGTTGTTCGAGCAAAACCGCGATAAAGTAAAAGCCATCATCAGCGATTTCATGATGCCGCACATGGATGGTCCCACCACGATTCGCGGCTTGCGCAAGGTGAATCCCAACGTGAAAACCATCATGATTACCGGCCTCGGAGAAGATGCCCGCGTAGCCGAAGCCAAGGCAGCGGGCAGCGACTTCGTCCTGAGCAAACCTTTCACCGCCGAACAACTCCTCGTCAGCCTCAAACAATTGCTGGGATAGTGGCACGGGCATCTTGCCCGTGCGAACCAAACCCGCAACTCTTCGATGGACTTCGTCACGAATCGTCGCCACTGAATTTCAACCCCCGCCAACAAACGCCCACTCCGCCAACCCACGGCCGTAGCGCAGGCGTCCTCGCCTGCGAGTTCTGGCGGCGTCTCGCCGCCAGTTTTCATACATCGCGGCAACCGAAACGCACAGGCAAGATGCCCGTGCCACTATACTAAAACGGAAATCCCAATGAAAACTGCAGCGTCCCCACCGGATCCCGCGGTCGTGGATTCAAATTATAGCCATATTCCAGCCGCACCGGCCCGATGATCGTCTTCCACCGCAATCCGCCGCCGGCCGAAAATAGATGCGTATCGCCCGGATAATGATCCAGGTGCTCGGCAAATTCCACGCCGTCAACAAACGCCACCACCGACCACTTGGGCGTGACGCCCTGCTCGAATTCCACGTTGCCGCTGGTGTACGTTTCCGCGCCCACAATTTTATGCTCCGCATTACGCGGCGCCGCCTCGCCTTCCTGGTAACCGCGCACCGAATCCTGGCCGCCCGGGAAAAAACGCCGCGTGAACGGCAGGTTGTTGCTCGTGCTCCCGCTGGTCGCCACGAATCCGTGCCGCAACCCCAGATGAATCCACTCGCTATCGTTCAGCGGCACGTGATACGAGCCGCCGAGTTCGACGCGCTGGAAATTGGCATCGCCGCCAATATAATCCGTGGCGATTTCGACATTCGCCAGCAATTGATAACCCTGCCGCGGATACAGCGGGTTGTCGCGGCGATCATGGTGGACGTCCAGAATCACTTCGCCCACGGTCGGGTTCTGCGCGCCTTCCTCCAGGAAATTCGCGCTTTGCTCCGTCGCCTGCAGAATTCCGTAGTTGTAACGAAGACTCACGTCCGTCGCCCACGGTTGAAAATATCTCCGCGCGCCGACACCGCCGCCGTATTCCACGCGCGTGAAGGAAATTTCCTCGCGCCGCAAAAAGTTCGCGGTCGCGAACACATCCACTTCCTCGCCCACCAATTCCGGGATCGTATACGTGTAATCGGCGCTGGAGGATTTGAATGATTGCACAAGCTTGAGCGTGGAACTGTGCGCCAGGCCCCAAAGATTGTATTGATCCACCTCCACACCCACGCGCAACAAATCGTAGCTGCCGAAACCGGCGAGCGGGCTGATCTCAATGCGCTTGCCCTCTTTCAAATCGTAACGCACGTCCCACAGATTGGTGCTGACGGTCTCGTAATTCAGTTCCACCGAATCGAACACGCCCAATCGCGCCAGCCGATATTGCCCGTGCTCCGCCTTCAACCGGTCGAGCCAATCGCCGGTTTGAATCGCCACGCGATTCGAGAGCAACGATTCCTTCGTCCGTTTCTCGCCTTTAAAACTCACGTCACCGGCGCGCACGCGCGGCCCCGTCTTGATAATCGCCAGCATATCGAGCACGAGATTCGTGCCCGTCGGCTCGCGCCGTTCGGCTTGCAGCGTGACCGCCGTCTCCGGATAGCCGAGGTGAAAATAATTGGTGCGGAGGCTTTGCGCGTAATCCTGCTCCCACCATTTCGAGAAAGTCTTGCCAATGACATTGGTTCGCAAGTCCGCCGGCGCATTGGTGTCCGGATAATACGCCTCCTGCCGCACGAGGCGCACCAGGTATTTAGGCCCCTCCACGACGTCGATGTGCACCGAAACGCTGCCCGTCTTGTCATCCTGTTGAATCTGGCTGACCGTCACCTTGGCATCCTGGTAGCCCATGCGGTTCAGCACCTCCTCGAGATTCGCCACGCCGCGCTTCAATCGTTCCGGCGAGTAAACGCGGTTCTGCTTCAACGGGACGATGCCGCTGGTTTCAATGAAGTAACCCAGCGCCTTTTTTTCCTTGAGCGCCGTCAAGCCGGTGAACTCCAGTTTCTCGAAATGAAACAGCACGCCCTTGCGAATCTTGAACCGCACCTCCCGCGCCTCCCACGGCCGCGGCAACGGCTCGGTTTCATTCCAGAAATACCGCACGCCCTTTTCCTCATCCCGGCGGTAAGCCGTGATGACAATGGTCGGATTGAGATACCCGTCCTCCCGCACTTTCGATTTCAGGATCAGCGCCGTGTCCTCCATGAAATTGGCATCGAAAAACTCCGGCTTTTTTTTCGGCACCTCCAACAATTTAATGATGCGTTTCAGCCGCAAATCGCCGAGGAAACCGTAACCGGAAATTTTGAACGTGGCCGTCGGCGGAGCATTCGTCTCCTCCGCCCGGGCTGGCGCCGCGAAAACCGCGCACAGCAAAAACAACACTGCGCATCCGCAAAAACGCCGTGCGACCGCGGCGTTGAAAGCCGCGGCACTTCGCGTTGCCGAAAGATGGCGCATGTTCAGGGTTACCAACCGGACGGCTCTTCCGAGCCGACACGCATGAAACTCTCGAATACCCTCGCGGGGCGCAATGGAGAATTTACCGCAGGGAAAATTCATTTGCTCCAGAATATGAACCGGCTCAACGTCGCCGCGTGTTCGCCGCATGTCGTCGCTCGACCCACTCGGGTGAAATCTCGATAGGCACGGAGCTCCTCATTCGCAATTTCGTTCCCGCTTGCTCGAATCTTTGCTTTTCCGACGCGACGTCGGCAACTCCAGAAATCGCCCCCAGACATCTCTATATTCATAATTTACTTATAATAAACACATTATACACGAAACCGACGCAGAGAAGGTTCAAGAATACGGAAGAACCCAGCGGTTTCTTCGGGGATTCACGCAACACGGAACACGCAACACGGAACCCGCCCCCCATCACACTCGCAAGTATCTGAAAACACGAAACTTGCAACTACCTCACCCAGCTTCCGTGCCTTTTCCCAGTTGACGCTGGTACCAGCCGCCCCCTAAGCTTCTTTCCTGACCGCGCGGTCGCATGAAGCCACGGCGCGGAAAAATTTTATGCCTCAAGGATATTGCGTCAAATGCAAGGCCAAGAAGGATATCGTCGATGCCGTGGAAGAGACCATGAAGAACGGGCGCAAGGCCATCAAAGGAAAATGCCCCACCTGCGGCACGGTCATGTTTAAGATTTTAGGCGGCAAAGCAGCCGCAGCTCCAGCTCCGTCAGCGACACCCGCGGCTCCTCCCTCGGAAGCCTCGACGTCCAAACCGGCTTGATTCCCGGCAAAAAGGGGATTTATTAGGCTGGATTTGAAATCGTCGTTGGGCAATATGTCGCGTCCCGAATTTCGTTTTGGATTTAATTAATATGTCGCAACAGCTCGCTTACGTCATCATCACTCCGTATTCGTTGTTCAAGTCGCGCACCGGCGGCATCCTCAGCCGTCTCATCACGCGCACCGGGCTCGAACTGGTCGCCACTCGCATGTTCGCGCCGAGCAAGGAACTCGTCACCCAGTATTCCCAGGCGATCATCTCGCAGAACGACCCGCAGGATCGCCGCGTGCAGGAATTGATTCACGATTACATTCTCCAAAATCTTTCGCCCGACCCGAAAACCGGCCGCCGCCGTCGTGCGATGGTGCTTTTGTTCAAAGGCGAAGACGCCGTCCGCAAGACGCGCTCGGTCATCGGCCACATCAGCGCCGACCGCAGCGGCGGTGAAACCATCCGCGACACCTACGGCGACCTCATCATCGATGAAAACAACCAGGTGCGTTACTTCGAGCCCGCCGTGCTCGCGCCCCCGACCATCGACGAAGCCGAAACCAAGCTGAAGCTCTGGGCCAAGTATTCGGATTCCGACGGCGGCGTGGTGGACAATGTCATCAATCATCCTCCCGGCGAAAAGACCCAGCGCACGCTGGTGCTCATCAAGCCCGAAAACTTCCGCTTCCCGTCCGGCCGCCCGGGCAACGTCATCGATTTCTTTTCCCGCACCGGCCTGTTCATCGTCGGCATCAAGCTGCATCGCATGAGCGTGGCGCAAGCGCTGGATTTTTACGGCCCCGTTCGCGAAGTGCTGCGCACCAAGTTGAAAGATGTGGTCGGCAACAAGGCGAAGGCCGCCATTGAAAAGGATTTCGGCTTCAAACTGCCGGACGGCAAAGAACATCAACTCGGGGACATTCTCGGCCCCGATTTCGGCGATAACCAATTCGACAACATCGTCCGCTTCATGTCCGGCCATGCGCCCTCGGAAATTCCGCAGGCGGATTGGCACAAACCCGGCACTGAACGCTGCATTGCGCTGGTTTACGAAGGCGTGGAAGCCGTCCGCAAAATCCGCGACGTCCTCGGACCGACCGACCCCTCGAAAGCGCCGCCCGGCTCCATCCGCCGCGAATTCGGCCAGACCATCATGGTCAACGCCGCGCACGCCAGTGACTCCGAAGAAAGCGCCCAGCGTGAGTTTAAGATCGTGAACGTCGGCGAAAATAATTTCAAACAAGTCGTCGAAGAGTTTTACGGGAAAGTTTAACAGGAGAAAACAGAGGGAACGGAGAAACCACTGCTCTCTCTGCCACCTCTTTTTAAATTCCAATGCACCCTCTGCATCAGAAAGCTGCAGGTCTTACTGAGACAATCATTGCCGCGGCAATCGAAGTGCATCGGGACAAAGGTCCCGGCCTCATCGAATCCATTTACGAATGGTGTCTTACCTGTGAACTCAGCCTACGAAAAATGGCCGGTGTGAACCAGAGATTGGTCCTGATTCAATACAAAGGCTTTACCCGCGAGGAACCATTGCGTTTTGATGTGTTGGTAGAAGGATGCGTGTTGGTAGAAGCTAAAGCCGTCGAGAAAATTTTACCTCTGCACAAAGCCCAACTCTTAAGCTACATGAAACTTCTCAACGTGCCGATCGGCTTGCTCATCAATTTTCACGAGTTGAAAGTAACGGACGGCATAAGCCGCCTGATTCTTCCAGGAGCAAACTTATAGAAAACCCCTCTGTTCCCTCTGTTTTCTCCTGTTAAATCCAAAGTTCGGGCCGATCGTGAGTTTAAGATCGTGAACGTCGGCGAAAACAATTTCAAACAAGTCGTCGAAGAATTCTACGGCAAAGTCTGAGCGAATTTTGAAACCTAAAGCGTGAAACGTGAAAGCGTTTCACGCTTTTTGTTTTCGCCGTCACTGGCCCGTCACCGCCCAATTGCCGATGTCATCAGCGGTCCCGTCTTTTCCGTCCGGCCCCATCGAATAGAGATCATAGCCGCCGATGTTATGAATGCCCGGGCAACGATAGACAAATTCATGACCCCAAGGATCTTTCGGTTCACTCACCTTCTCGATATAAGGCCCATGCCAATTAGTGATGGAAGTATTATTCGGCAGTTTGAACAGGACTTCCAACCCTTCGGCAGTCGTTGGATAGCGACCGCAATCCACATCAAACATTCCGAGGGCGGTTTTTATCGGTCCGAGCCGGTCCCCGTTGTTCGGCCGTCCCGCTTTTGAACATCCTGAACATAAAATTGCCCCAGCCAAGGCAAAGGTAATGATACATATCAGAGAGCTAGTTCCGGCTGTGAAATGAAAAAGTCTCATAACGCACTGGTCTCCTCCCAGGACGCTATTTCGCGTGTTTCCTTTTGTCGAGAAATTCATCTTTGGGAGACAGCAAATTCACGTTTCACTTTTCCACAACCCCTGCGAACTCCGCAACCTCTCCAACAACCGCGCATCCGCCGCCGGAAACTCATAATCGCGCAACTCCGCCGCCGTCACCCACTTCAAATCCAGGCACTCAATCGGCTTCGGCTCGTTCTGTTTCCAGCGACATCGGAAAAATTTCAGTAAAACGGTTTTCTCGGGATAAGAATGCGTGAGGCTCTCAACCAACTCGCCAACCTCCACTTCGATGCCCAGTTCCTCCCGCAATTCACGCGCGAGGCATTCCTCAAACGTCTCATTCGCTTCCCGTTTGCCGCCCGGAAATTCCCATAGACCACCCAAGTGCGCGCCGGCATGCCGTTGCGTGATGAGAAGCTTGCCGTTGCGGAAGACCAGGCCAGCGCTGACTTCAATCGATTTCACAAGCGTATGAATGAAACGTAAAACATGAAACGTGATTATTGGTTGCGCGTTCGAACGTATTCACGTTTCACGCATCACGTTTCACCGCTCTGTCATCTCCCAATACTCTTATAAATAAACCCCAGCTTCTCCATCTCCTTCGCGTCGAAAAGATTTCGCCCATCGAACATGATCGGATGCGAGAGCGATTTCCGCGCGCGCTCCAAATCCAGTTTCTTGAACTCATCCCACTCGGTGGCGATTACCAGCGCATCGCAGCCTTCGGCCACGTCATTCATGTCGTCCACGTAAGTCACGTCGTTCAAAAGCGCTTTGGCTTTATCCATCGCTTTGGGATCGTGCACGCGCAAAACAGCGCCTTCCTTCTGCAATCGCTGGCAAAGCTCAATGGCCGGCGAGGTGCGGACGTCATCGGTGTTCTGCTTGAACGCGAGCCCCAGCACGCCGAGTTTCTTGCCCTTCAACACCCACAAGGTGTCGACGATCTTTCTCATGAAGCGATCCATCTGACCGGCGTTGATGCGCTGCACTTCCTTGAGCAATCCGAAATCGTAGCGCAATTCCTCGGCAATCTTGATGAACGCGCTGAGGTCCTTCGGAAAACAGCTCCCGCCGAAACCAAGCGAGGCGTTCAGGAAACGTTTGCCAATGCGCTCATCCATGCCCATGCCATTGGCCACTTCCTGCACATTCGCGCCGGTCGCTTCGCAGATGATGGATACCGCGTTGATGTATGAAATCTTCAGCGCCAGAAATGAATTCGAGGCGTGCTTGATCAACTCCGCCGAGTTGATGTCCGTGACGATGATCGGCGCCTTGAACGGCTCGTAGACTTCCTTCATCGCCGACACGGGACGCTGCGTGCGCACGCCGATGACCACGCGGTCCGGGTTCATCAAATCCTCCACCGCAAAACCTTCGCGCAGGAATTCCGGGTTGCTGACCACGTCGAATTCACTCTGCCCCTTGCAATAGCGCTTGATGGTTTCCGCCACCTTATCACCCGTCTGCACCGGCACCGTGCTTTTATCGACGATGATTTTGTAACCGTTCATTGCGCCCGCGATATCCCGCGCGACGCGCTCGATGAAGCTCATGTCCACCGAACCATCCGGCTGGGGCGGCGTGGGCACGGCGATGAAAATGACATCCGACTTGGAAACGCCCTCCGCAGTGCTGCTGGTAAAGCTGAGGCGCCCGGCGGCCACGTTTTTCTTCACCATTTCCTCCAGGCCCGGCTCGTAAATCGGGATGCCGCCCGCCTGCAGCATTTTGACTTTGTTCGCGTCGTTATCGACGCAGATGACCTGGTGCCCCACTTCGGCGAAGCAGGTGCCGGTGACCAACCCCACGTAGCCCGTCCCGATGATCGTCAGCTTCATGCCGTTTTGGATTCTTTAATGAGGAAACGTCCGTAGATCACTCCCGCCGCAGCACCGCCAATCAGCGGGCCAATCCAGTAAACGAGGTGGTTATTCCAATGGCCGCTCGCCAGCGCCGGGCCAAAGGTGCGCGCGGGATTCATGGCCGCGCCGGTCAGCGGGCCGCCAAAGAGAATATCCAAAGCCACCGTCAAACCAATCGCCAGTCCGCCAATCTTCGGCGCCCGCACATCGACTGCGGAACCGTAAACCACAAAGACCAGGAAAAACGTCAGCACAGCTTCGATGGCAATCGCCTGCCTGGTGGAAACCAGCGCCGCGCCGGCCGCGTTCATTCCGATATCCGGCGTTCCATTCGCGACTTTGGTCATGCCAATCAACCCGCTGCACAGATACGCCGCCGCCGTGGCGCCCGCCAATTGCGCAATCCAATAAGCGATCGATTTCTTCACATCCATTTGCCCGCCGATCAACAAGCCAAACGTCACCGCGGGATTTAATTGCCCGCCGGAAATCGCGCCCGTGGCCGAAACCATCACTGCGATGGTCAACCCGTGAGCCAACGCCACACCCAGCAATCCCACGCCGGCGGCGGGAAAGGTGTTATTGGCAATGGCGCCAATCCCGACAAAAATCAGCGCAAAGGTGCCGATGAATTCCGCCGCGCATTGTTTGGCCAGGTTCGGAGTCATTTTAAGGGGCTTTGTTGGTGCTCGGCGCTGCCGGCATCACCGGTGCCGTGGGGGTCTTCGGCGCGCCAGCGGCGGGGGTCGCAGTCAAAGTCGAAACGCCCGGAGGCGCCGCGAGCGTGGCCTGAGGCGCGGCTTGCACTTCGGGATGCGCCGCGTTCAATTGCTGCAGGCGGCTCATTCCTTCCGACGCGATCATCGTGCCGGGAAAGTTGCGGGCCAAATCCTCGAATGACGCACGAGCGTCGCGATACTTGCCCTGCGCTTCCAGCAATATCCCCAAACGCAACCTGGCCTGCGCCACCACATTCTGGGTCGAATACCGGTCGATGACGCCCTGGTAACCCGAGACGGCGTCGTTGGTCTTGCCGGTCGCGTCATAACAAGAAGCAATCCCGAGCGCGGCCTGGCCTGCGAACGGTGAGCTGTTGTAATCCTTCAGAAACTTGCTGAATTGCGCCAGGGCCACATCGTATTTGCCCTCGGCGAACAGGTCGCCCGCGGCCAGCAACAGCGCGCGTTGGCCGGCGTCGGTGTCGGAATAATCGGAGTTTACTTTGAGAAGCGCGTCCGGCGCCGACACCGGATTCGGCATCCCCACGCTGCGGCTGGTCACCGCCGCCAGCGCCGAGTTGGCGTCCTTCTGTTTTTCGTGCGCGTGCGCCAGCCCAAAGGCCACGATGGCGCCCACCGCCACGATCGCGATCAGTCCGTAAAGGAGCTGCTTTCGGTTTTTATCACCCCAGGCCCAAAGTTTATAAAATAACGCAGATTCTGTCAGATCAGATTCCATATATACAGGGGGTGCAATCTCCCGGTCGGGCATCAAAAACGCAAGCTTGAAATCAGTTTTTCATGCAATGTTTCTCGACAATTTTTCCCTGAAAAGTAGTCTTTTGACCTTGTATGCCGACGAAACTCGCAGTTTTTCTCGTAGTGGCCTTTTTCGCGCGCCTGGCGCGCGCGGATAACGCAATCACCTTTTCCCACAGCCTGCCGAAGCACTGGACCCAACTCTCCAGCCAGACCATCCCGGGCACGAATCCCGACACGCATAGCTCCTTCAATGGCAATATCACCGTCCTCCAGGACACCACGACCAACATGACGACGATGATGATTTCCGCGATTCCCGCGACCGCTTCTCAATTGACCAACAACCTCGCCACCGAGGCCAGGACCTGGGTGAACGGCGTGCTCAATGGATTCGCGGAAAACCATAATTTCACCATCACCAAACTGGTCGTGAAGAACGAGGACAACAAAACCTTCGCCGAGACCGCCTTCACCATCCAATTGCAGGACGCCACGCTCTACGGCATTTCCCGTTACTCGATTGTGAGCACCGACGCGATTGGCTGGGTGGCCTTCGGCCGCAGCGACGCCATTGAAACGAACAAGGTGGTGCTGGGGATTGCGGGGAGCGTGAGGATTCGGAAATAAAACTTAACCGATTATGGGTCTGTTTAACAAAATATTCGGAGTTCAAGGCACCGGGAGCGAAAGCAAGCCAACCGAATTTGAGAACCTTCTTGACGCCGGCATGGAAGAATTGCGCCTGAAGACAGACGCTCACAAGCAAGGCTGGGGACTCGGGACGGCGACCCGCTGGGATCTTGACCAGTCGCAGGGTAATTTAGTTTTCACATTCGGCGATGGCACGGTTGCAACATGTCCGGCGCAAATTATCGGCACCTTTGATAGCACCACGAGCGAGTGGTTGTGGGCTTGGGCAAATCCATCCCTCGCGGAATCGCTCAAACGCGATGCGCTTAAAATTAAAGAGTATGGACAGAAACATCAGATCTCGAAACTGACTTCCAATGAATGGTTTGGCAAAGAGGACGACGCCTGGCGCATGACCGCTCTCGCCTGCAAGCTCTGCGAAGCCCAGGGCGCCTACCGTGGTCCGGCAGGAACGACTTTCGTTTACATGACTTTTGTCAAGGTTGAATTAAGCAAGAAGTAATCAACCGCTGCTTTCGCCTGTTCATTCTCAAAAACAAAAAAGCCGCCGGAGTCCGGCGGCTTTCTGTTTTCGTTTGTCGAAATTATCTCCCGCGGCGCTTCACTTTGAGCTGCGCGGCGGAATGCGTGATCGCGGCCTGAACCGCGGCCGTTTCCTCCGAGTCCAGTTTCTCCGTCAGGCGGGCCTCGGCGCGGCGGCGGGCTTCTTCCACCTTGGCCTCGTCGATGTTTTCCGCACGGATGGCCATGTCGGCAAGAATCGCCACATGATCGCCGGTGACTTCCACAAAGCCCTCGCCGATGGCCAGGAAAAAGTCCTTGCCGCCTTTGCGCGCGATGATTTCACCGGCCACGATCTGCGTCAGCAACGGCACGTGGTTCGGATAGATGCCCATCTCGCCCTCGACGCCCGGCAGCGTGACCATCTCCACGTCTTCCGAGAACACTTTCGCGTCCGGCGTGACGATTTCCAGTTTTAATGTTGCGGCCATTATCTTGGTTAAATCAGTGATTCGTTAAACCGTTAAATGAGTGTCGGCGCCCGCCTTATTTAACTCATTTAGCCAGTTGCTTATTTAACTGACTCACTTGCTTTCTTTAATCTGATCGATTCCGCCCTTCATGTAGAAATTAACCTCGTTCACGTCATCGTGTTTGCCTTCGAGGATTTCTTTGAAGCCGCGGACCGTTTCCGCCACCGGCACCTGTTGTCCTTCAATGCCCGTGAACACCTGCGCCACCGTGAACGGCTGGCTGAGGAAACGCTGAATTTTGCGCGCGCGGAACACGGTCAGTTTGTCGTCCGGCGACAATTCGTCCATGCCCAGAATCGCGATGATGTCCTGCAAATCCTTGTAGCGCTGCAACACCTTCTGCACGCCGCGGGCCACATCATAATGTTCCTGGCCGACGATATCCGCCGACAGCGCGCGGGAACTCGAAGCCAGCGGATCCACGGCGGGATAAATGCCCAATTCCGCGATGGAACGTTCCAACACGATGGTCGCGTCCAAATGCGCGAACGTGGTCGCGGGCGCCGGGTCGGTCAAATCGTCCGCCGGCACATAAACAGCCTGGAAGCTCGTGATCGAACCTTTCTTGGTCGAGGTGATGCGTTCCTGCAAGTCACCCATTTCCGCGGCCAAGGTCGGCTGGTAACCCACGGCGCTCGGCGTGCGGCCCAGCAACGCGGACACTTCCGAACCGGCTTGCGAAAAACGGAAAACGTTGTCGACGAACAAAAGCACGTCCTGGTTCTTTTCGTCGCGGAAATACTCGGTCACCGCGAGCGCCGACAGCGCCACGCGCAAACGCGCGCCCGGGGGTTCGTTCATCTGGCCGTACACCAGCCCGATACGGGAGCCCGGCTTCACAATCGGCATGCCGTTCGCGCCCTTTTTCGGATGCCCCTTCTCGTCCTTCTCCACCTTGATGACGTCGGCTTCGATCATTTCGTTGTAAAGATCGTTGCCTTCACGGGTGCGTTCACCCACGCCCGCGAACATCGACACACCGCCGTGCAGTTTCGCGATGTTATTGATCAATTCCATGATGACGACGGTCTTGCCGACGCCGGCGCCACCGAACGCGCCAACTTTTCCACCCTTCAGGAAGGGGCAAATCAGGTCGATAACCTTGATGCCGGTCGTCAAAATCTGCGGGCTGGTCGATTGCTCCACCAACGGCGGCGCGGCGCGATGGATCGGCAGATATTTGTCCGCCTTCACCTCGCCCTGCTCGTCCACGGCCTGGCCGGTCACATCGAACACGCGGCCCATGACCGCCTCGCCCACGGGCATCGAGATCGGCGCGCCGGCGTCGAAGACTTCCATGCCGCGCTTGAGCCCCTCAGTGGTGCTCATGGCGACGGCGCGCACCCAGTTGTCGCCGAGATGCTGTTGCACCTCGAGCGTCAGCTTGATCTTCGCCGGCGCACCCGGCGGGGTGAAGTCAATCGTGAGCGCGTTATAGATCGCCGGGAGTTTATCCGTGAACTCGATGTCCACGACCGGGCCGATGATTTGAACGATTTTGCCTTTGTTCATGTTGTCAAAAATGTTTTGTGCTTATCCCAACGCCATCTGGGCGGTGGTGATTTCCAAAAGTTCCTTCGTGATGTTTGCCTGGCGCAGCTTGTTGTATTCGAGCGTCAGGTCCTTGATGAGCTGCTTCGCGTTGTCGGTCGCGTTCTTCATCGCCACCATGCGCGCGCTGTGCTCGGACGCCTTCGCTTCCAACAGGATTTGATAGACGACGAAATTGACAAAGTGCGGGAGAATCGCGCCCAGCACCTTTTCCGCGCTCGGCTCAAAGATATGCTCCAACTGCTGGCCCTCAGCGGCCTTCGGCGCGTTTTCGTCCGGGCCGCCGGGAAGATTCAAGATGTTCTGCAATTCCCCGATCGGCAGCAGGCGCCGGACTTCCACCTTCTGGGTGAGCGTGTTGACGAACCGCGTGAAAATGACGTCCACGCAATCGACTTCTCCCTTGAGGAACATTTCCATGACCGCCTTGGACATCGCGCGCGCTTCGGCAAAAAGCGGCGCGTCCTTGTAAGTGAATTCCGCGGTGAGATTGCGTTTCGTGCGCGCCAGAAATTGCGCGGCCTTGCGGCCGGCGGCGACATACGTCGTGTCCTTGTCAAACTTCAACACTTCGCGGCCCAGGTTGGAATTAAGCGCGCCACACAATCCCTTGTCCGTGCTGACGGCCAGCACCGCGCGCTTGCGAATCTCGCGCTTTTCCATCAGCGGATGGGAAAAGTTCTGGGTGTCCTTCGCCGCTTTCAGGATCACCTGGTTCATCAAAATGGCGTAAGGCCGCCCGGCGAGAGCCGCGAGCTGGGCCTTCCGCATCTTCGACGAAGCGACCATCTGCATGGCCTTCGTGATCTGGGACGTGTTTTTGACCGACTTGATGCGCCGGCGTATGTCGCGTGTGCTGGGCATGTTTTAAAATCGTTTCTTCGTTCTGACTCGATACGGAGTCGAATTTTCCCGGATATGAAAACCAATTTCCCGCTGCGGCTTTTCCGCGGGATTCAACAACTGGCGAATGGCTTCAAATAAATTCGTAATCGCTTCGTCGTGTTCGCCCACCCGGCTTTCAAGCTCTTTCAATTTCTGCGAGAGTTCTTTGTTCGCCACCAACTGTTCGCGGATCCACACAAACGCCCGCACGACTCGTATGCTGGCCTCAACGGCCGTTTTGCTGTTCAAAATATTGCCCAGCATCAAGGCGCCGTGTTCGGTAAAAGCTATCGGAATGTGCCGAATATTGCGTCTGGATGCGGTCACAATTTGTGACCTCATCTGCGCAACCTCCTGACGTGTAAGGACAAAAGCAAAGTCATCCGGAAACCTTTTACGGTTCCTTTTGAACTGCTGGTTCAACTGTTTCGTCGTCACCCCGTAGATTTTCGCCAAGTCCGCATCCAGCATGACCCGTTGCCCGCGAATGAGGAAAATCATCTCCTCAATCCGTTGCACCATGTCGGTCGCTGTTTTGTAATTGGCCATTACCACAATGTTCTTAACGATACGTCTGTTTAAATTCCGTGACCGCCGCCTTCAATAACCCGGCGAGCGCGTCATTGATCGCCTTCTCCGTGCGGATCTTCGTCAGCACCTCGGCTTTGCGCGTGTTCAGGAAATCCGTCAGCTTGGTTTGAAAATCTTTGACTTTGTCCACCGGGACATCATCGAAGAAATTGTTCTGCACCGCCCACAATACCGCCGCCTGAATTTCCACCGGGATCGGGTTGAATTGCGGTTGCTTGAAAATTTCCACCACGCGTTTGCCGCGCTCGAGAATCCCTTGCGTTTTCGCATCGAGATCGGAGCCGAACTGCGCAAAGGCCGCCAATTCGCGGAACTGCGCCAAATCGCCTTTGATACGGCCCGCCACTTGTTTCATGGCCTTGATTTGCGCCGCCGAACCCACGCGGCTCACCGACAAACCGACCGAGACGGCGGGACGCACGCCCTGGTAGAACAAATCCGTTTCCAGGTAAATCTGTCCGTCCGTGATCGAAATCACGTTCGTCGGAATGTACGCCGAAACGTCACCAGCCTGCGTTTCAATAATCGGCAGCGCCGTCAGCGAACCGTTGCCATAGTTCTCGGAAACGCGCGCGCTGCGTTCGAGCAGGCGGCTGTGCAAATAAAATACGTCACCCGGATACGCTTCGCGGCCCGAGGGGCGCTTCAACACGAGCGACACCTGGCGATACGCCACGGCTTGCTTCGAGAGATCATCATAAATGATCAACGCGTCCATGCCGTTATCCATGAACCACTCGCCCATCGAAGCGCCGGCGAACGGCGCGAGATATTGGTTCGCGGCGGAGTCAGAAGCCGAAGCTGCAACCACGATCGTGTCTTCCAATGCTCCAGCCTTTTCGAGTTCCGCGATCACGCGCGCGATGTTCGATTGCTTCTGGCCGATGGCGACGTAAATGTTGTACATCGGGCGGAAATCCTTGTCGCCCGCAGCACGCCCGACTTTGTTGATGCGCGATTGATTGATCATCGCGTCCACGCCGATGGTGGTCTTGCCCGTCGAACGGTCGCCGATGATCAATTCGCGCTGGCCGCGGCCAATCGGGATCATCGCGTCAATCGCCATGATGCCGGTCTGCACCGGCTGGCTGACGGATTTGCGTTTCACGATGCCGGGCGCGATTTTTTCAACCGGATAAAAAGCGGTTTCCTTGATCGGCCCCTTGCCATCAACCGGGCGGCCGAGCGAATCCACCACGCGGCCGAGCAATCCCTTGCCGACGGGCACAGAGAGCAGCTTGCCGGTGGTCTTGACCTCGGAGCCTTCATGGATCTTGAGGTAATCGCCCAGGATGATGGCGCCGACTTCGGTTTCTTCCAGGTTAAGCGCGAGGCCCACGACTCCGTTGCCGAAGTCGAGCATCTCATTCAGCATTGCGTCCGTGAGGCCTTCGATCTTGGCCACGCCGTCCGAGATTTCGCGGACCACGCCGACGTTCTGCTTGGCGGTCGCCGTCTTGACACCCGCGATTTGCGCTTCGATTTCTTGCAATATGCTCATAAAAAATTCTGTAGCGGCGTCTCTATGAGCGCCGCCATTTCTCGTTAAAAACTTTCCACCAAATTCTCGAGTCGGGCCTGCACGCTGCCGTCGTAAACATCGCTGCCGACCTTGATTCGCAATCCGCCCAGCAACGCCGGGTTTTGCGCAAATGAAATATTCAGGCCCTGGCCGTACAGCTTGCCCAGCTTGCTCGTCACTTCCGCCTGGACCTCCGGCGAGAGCGGCACCGCGCTCTCCACCTTGGCCGTGCGGCGTTCGATTTCCAGTTTCACCAACCGGTGAAACTGCGACAGGATTTGAATGTAACCGCGCGGCTTCAGTTCAGCCACTTTGCCGATCACATTCCGCACGCGAATTTCATCCAGCACGCCGTTCGCGACGCAATCGCGAAACAGTTCCTTCGCTCCCCGCCTGGCTTGTTTGGAAATTTTCATTTCAACAATAGTGGCACGGGCAACCCGCCCATGCGTTCAAATCACTAGGCGATCTGCTTCGCCGTTTCTTCCGCCAATCGCTTCTGATCTTCCGGCGTCAAAATCTTGCCTGTGACCGTGGCCGTGGTGTTCACCACGAGCCGGCCGACTTCGCGCTTCAAATCGGTGAACATCTTGGCGCGTTCGGCGGCTGCGGCTTCGCGAGCCTTGGTAATGATCTGCTCGGCGGCGGCAATGGCCTTCTGCGTTTCCTCCTCACGCACGCGATTCGCCGCGGCGCGCGCTTCTTCAATCAGCTTGTTCGCCTGCGTGTTCGCGGTGTTCAGCACTTCCAACCGCGACGCTTCCGTGCGCTGCAGTTCCGCCTTGATCTTGTCGGCATTCGCGAGCCCATCCGCGATGCGCTGGCGGCGTTCTTCCAGAATCGCCAGCACGCGCTTGTAGGCAAAAAAGTAAAGCAACGCGGCGACAATGCAGAAGCTGATGACCTGCGCGATGAAGTGCGGAAAATCCACGCCGAACGTGCGGGCGGTGCTCTTGCCCATGTCCGCCAAATCACCGCCGATGCTGCCAAATAAAACCGTATGATTCATAAAATTCCTGGGACGGCCGGGCGCGGAGGTTCGTTCCGCGCCCGACACATTTACATTACTTCACGAGGAAGATGGCATAGAACACGATCGCTTCCGCGAACGCGATTGCCAAAATGGCCTGCACCAGAATGGGCGTGGCCGCGCCGGGATTGCGTCCCACCGCTTCCGAAGCCTTCATACCGATGAAACCCACGCCGATGGCTGCGCCCAGCGCCGCCAGACCGACCGTGAGATTGCCTTTGACGACATTCGGGTTATTGACCACGTTCGTCGCCGCTTCCGCCGCTTGCGCCAACATAGGCGTAAACATATAGTTTCCTTTCTTTCTCTTCTCGCCGGCCCCCGCGATTGAACACGGTCAGACCGCCGAAATTGTTAAATTAATGATGCGCGTGATCGTGCGAATCGTCATGCGGCGCCATCAGCATCGTGAAGACCGCCGTCAGCAGCATGAACACCAGCGCCTGGACAAAACCGACCAGCAATTCCATGAAATAAAACGGTATCGGCAGCAACCAGCCAAAGCCTGGAATCAGCCGGCTCATGGCTTCGAGCATGTTTTCACCTGCGAAAATATTTCCATAGAGACGGAAGCTAAGCGAAACCGGACGGAACAGGATCGAGAGGATTTCCAGCCAGCCGACGCAAAAGAAAACGAAAATCATGAGAATCCTCAGCAAGCCTTTCGTGTCCCCTTTCGGCGCGAACAGATGTTTAATAAAACCGCCCGGACCATTCATTTGCAGGGCCCACACCGTCCAGCACACGAAGAAAATCATCGACATCGCCAGGGTCATATTCAGATCCGCATTGCCGCCGCGGAACAGCGGATCGGTCAATTCGAAATGGCCCGATGCGTCTTTCACACCCCAGCCCATCGTGCCAATGCCCGGAATCAAGCCCGCCCAGTTACAAAAGATGATGAAAATGAAAATCGTCGCAAAAAACCAAAACGTCTTTTTCACCAGCGCATGACCGATGATGCCTTCAAGGAAATTGTGCAAGCTCTCCACCATCCACTCCCAGAAATTCTGCGCGCCGCTCGGAATTTCTTTCATATTCCGCGTCGCGATCTGCGCAAAGACAATCAGCGCCAGCGCCACAATCCAGGTAACGATCATCGAGTTGGTGACGGGAAATTCGCCAATCGGAAAAACCTCGCCCGCGCCCGGAGGCAAACCCTCTTCCGCATGCGCCGCCGGAGCTTCCAGAGCCGCCGAAGTTGAGGTTGCTTCAGCCGAAAATCCCACCAGCGGCAAACCCGCGAGGAGGACACAAAGTAAAATGGCTCGAATTCGTTGCATTGACGCAAAAACTCCGACTCATGGGGACACTGATCCCACGAATTTAGATACCGGCTTGAAACGGAGCGCGTGAAAAGTTGCCTCATCGTGAAAAATTTCACAAGCAGTTTTTTTGAAATTTTTACTCGCGGTGAAATATGCCTGCTTATTCCCTAAGCACGCCGCCCACAGCCGTTTCCACAGCCGTTTTTCGTAACAACTAATGCGCAGGATAAATTCACCTAACAATTTCACCCTCAAAAGCTACATCATACGACCCCGCCCCGGGACTAATACGTTTGTCCAATTGCGCACTCCCGGTTTTTTCGTAACAGTAAAAGTCGTTCAGCGATTAGTCCATGGCGCAAAACCCCGCGCCGCAGGACTAGAGCATTGACAGAAAAGATGTCGCGATGAGCAGCGCGTAAACGCTTCAACTCGTCGCCACAGCTTTGATGAAGGGTCCAATGGTTCAGCGGGCAAAATCGTGGCCCGCCGCGCCGGACCGTATTGCAAACGCTCAGTTACCGCAAATCTGGCGCTGGAAAACAACTAAACAAGTCCGGAAAACCCTATGCAACGTTCCCCTACGCGTCCATTGGTCTCGGCAGCGTTCACACTGATTGAACTGCTCGTCGTCATCGCCATCATTGCCATCCTCGCAGCCATGCTGTTGCCGGCCCTTTCGCGCGCAAAACTGAAGGCCACCCAGGCAAATTGCCTGAACAACGAACGCCAGATTGCGATCGCATTCAACATGTACGTCACCGACAACATGGACAGACTTCTGCAATTGACTGTCCCGAACAATTTCAAAAGCGGCGGCGGGTATTGGTCTTTGGACAACGGCGCTCCCGGCAGTTGGGGTGGCAGCGCAATCGCCGCGCAACAGGACGTTCAAGGTTGCATGAAAACCAACAGTTTGCTCGCTCCCTACATTGGAAACTCGGACGCCAATCATTGCCCCGGCGACGTGCGCTACAAAAACCCGATTGGATCGGGCAACACCACCGGATGGGCGTGGGACAGCTACGCCGTCACCGACAATGTGTCCACGAATGGCAACAGCACCTTCTACAAAAAACTGACTGAAATAAGGCGCGTGTCGAATTGCATTATTTTCTGCGAACAAGCCGATTCTCGCGGTTACAACGCCGGCGCCTTTGATGTCGACACGCCCGGCGTCTCTCCTTTCCAGTTCCCCTACGAAGACCTTTTCGCCACCTACCACGGCAACGTAGGCACCTTCGCCTTCGCCGACAGCCATGCCGAATCGCACAAATGGCTGGATAAAGACGTTATCGCGATCGGAAAATTGGCCAACCTGCCCAATACGCTCTGCTACGCATACCGTTCGGGAGATAACGCCCTGGGAAGAACCCCGGCATTCTCGGGCACATCCGACGCAGCTTGGCTCATTCAAAACTGGAGCTGTCCCGGCAACCCCTAGAAGTGGCTTCATAAGCCAGGCGTGGGTGGTTTCGAGTGGATTTTGCCCGGACGCGAGACGCAACGAAGGAGCATATTCGCAAGAATCTGTGACTGAGGAGCAACGAAGCGGCCGGGCATAAGACATTGAAAACGCCCCGCCGGACCTTATGAAACCACTTCAAGTGTGGTGTTAGGCAAGTGATGTTCATAATCCCTTCCGGAAGCCGCGCAGCGGCGAAAGAAAATAGCCCACCGATTTATCGGTGGGTAACCACCAGCCAGAACTGCAGTCCCAGAGGGACGACAGAAGTTCCCATTCCCCAATCGATTATTTATTGAATTCGAGGGATGTTCGAGGTTGGATTGTTCCCCGGTTCATGGTGACGCGGTGCTCAGGGTTCAGGCGGCGAAGCTTCGGCCTCCCATCCGGAAATCTGTTTTGGCAATCGCCGTAAACCCCCTGTGCGGCAAGACGCCCACTTCCATCGTGACGAAAAGGGTGAACATTTCCTGAGCCGCCAAATTTTCGGCGCGTCGCTATGAAAACGGTCTCCAAATCATCCGGGTTTACCGTTGTCGAATTACTGATTGCCCTGGGCATCATCGTGCTCCTCGCCTGCGCGCTGATTCCCTGCCTCGCCCTCAATTAAGTAGGAGACGACGTAAGGAGTCTCTTAATTATTCTCCAAACGAAGACGTCTGAGGCTCGTCACCTCGTCCCCTACTTTTTCACCGGCGGCTTCATCAATCCCTCCAGCTTCTCGTGATCGATGGAATCATCCGGCGATGCCGCAACCGGCTTTCCGGGTTTCGATGACGGATTGATTTTTTCCGCCGCGGGAACCGCCGGAGGTGCGGCTAAATTCGCTGACGATAAAATCTCATTCCGCAGCACGGTCAAAGCGCGCTCCACCATTTCATTCGGCAACACTGCCGGCAGAAAACGAATCGCGCCCGTGCCCGCGAGCAATTCCGCCAGCGTGCCCACCGCTTGCACCCTGCCCTCGTGCAAAACCACGAACCGCTGGCCAATTTCCGCAACCTCCATCAACGCATCACTTCCCAGCACCACGGTTTTTCCGCGCGCCACGAGATCGCGAATCAACGCCTTGGCTTCTACCATCTCATTTGGATTTAAATCGGCGAAGGCATCGTCGAGCACCAGCAAATCGCGATTCCCCACCATCGCCTGCGCCAATCGCGCCACGCCGCGCGCATGTGCTGACGATGCTTTTTTTCTGCCCAACAACCGATCCACAAACCCGGCCGGGTGCTTTCCATCCGCCTTTCCCGGCAGAAAACCAATGCGCGCCTTCACGCCCCCGCGCGGCGAGCGGCCAAAAACGTTCACCACACCCTCCGTCGCGCCCAATCGCCCCGCCAAAACCTGCAGCAACGTGGATTTGCCCGCGCCTTTGCTCCCCAGCACCGCCGTGATTTCGCCCCGGCGAAAATCCACCTCCACCTTGCTCAACGCGCGCGTCTGGTAACCGTCATACGTGAGCGTCACATCGCGCAGCGTTGCGGCAATTTCGTTGGGATTAACTTTCGGGTTTGAACTCGGCATCAGTTTTGTTTTTAAACTTCGCCACCATCGCGGACAAAATCAACGCCGCGCCCAGGAGCCGCTGTGGCAATCAAATGATCGTCTTTGCTTGGCCGTATACAGGCGCGTAAACGTGCCTAAAAACGGTAGAGGGTTTACCGCAGTCCCAGACGCTCCGCGAGGGCGTGTTGCGCCAAACAACGCGCTAGCGTCTTGGACTGCGCCAGCCCTCTGGCGCTTTTCACCAAGGCGTGGCCAAGCCAGCATCATAAAAACCCTCATTCCCATCAAGTTTTCTAAAACCATACCAGAAAAAGATGTGGGTAATGACACGCGTTTCAACGCCGGGAACTGATCGACCACCATACAGGTCCCAAAGGGACGGCTGAACGTCGCCGGTTTTTCGGCCGTTTTTGGCCACGCGCCTCAGCAGTGTGTTTCGCTTCGCACGGCCAGGAGCCCGTGCCACTAAATCACTTCCCGCAGCAAACCTTGTACCTCTTCCCGCTCCCGCACGGACACGGATCATTGCGGCCCACTTTCGGCCCGGTGCGCTTCGGCTTCGGTTTTTCCTTGGAAAGCTCGTCCGCCGCTTCGCTGACCAGGTCGCTCCCCTTTTTGTCCTCGTTCGTCGTGCTGCCGCCGAACGCGCTGGTCTGCTGGTGCGACGTCTGCTTGGGCATGTTGCGCAGGAAATTTTCAAACGCCAGCATGCTCGAGGCGCTGCGGAAAATATTGTGGCAAATCTTCGTTTTGATGCTGACCATCAAAGTGTCGAAGATGCCGAACGCCTCCGCCTGGTATTCCACCAGCGGATCGCGCTGGCCGATGCCCCGCAGGCCGATGCTGTAGCGCAGGCTGTCCATCTCATAGAGATGCTCCTGCCACAATTCATCGATGGCGCTCAAAATCGTGTAACGCTCGATCTCGCGCAGCGCATTCGGATTTTCAAAACTGATCTTCAGCTCGTACGCCCGCCGCACGGCTTCGGAAATAAACGTGCACACCGCAAACTGCGCGGGGCTCAAGCCGTCAAACAACGACCCTGGCACCGGCGCCTCCGTGCCGGATTGCGCCGCCTTCACGATTTCCGCCTCGGGTATGCCCAGCGGGAAATTGATGTTCACCCAATCCGCCAGCTCGCGGACATTCCACTCGTCCGGGTTGTAATCGCCCTTCGTGCATTCCTCCACCTTGGAAATCACCACTTCCTCCATGATGTCCATCAACCGATCCCGCACGTCATCCGCCTTGATGATTTCATTGCGGAAGCCGTAGATGACTTCGCGCTGTTTGTTCATCACGTCGTCGTACTCGAGCGTGCGTTTGCGGATTTCGAAATTGTGCTGCTCCACCTTCTTCTGCGCGCTCTGCACGGAATGGTTCAATAACGGATGCTCCAGCTCCTGGTTCTCCTCCAGCCCCATGCGCTCCATCATTTTCACGATGCGATCCGCGCCGAACAAGCGCATCAAGTCGTCTTCGAGCGAAATGAAAAAGTGCGAAGAACCCGGGTCGCCCTGCCGCGAGCAACGGCCGCGCAACTGCCGGTCGATGCGCCGCGATTCATGGCGTTCCGTCGCCAGCACGTGCAACCCGCCGAGACCGCTCACGCCTTCGCCCAATTTAATATCCGTGCCGCGGCCGGCCATGTTGGTCGCGATGGTCACCGAGCCCCGCTGGCCCGCGCGCGCCACGATTTCCGCTTCCTGCTCGTGAAATTTCGCGTTCAACACCGAGTGAATGATTCCCTCGCGCTTGAGCATCCGCGACAGCAACTCGCTGACCTCCACCGAAATCGTGCCCACCAGGATCGGCCGGCCTTTGCTGTGAACGTCTTTGATCTCGCGAATGACCGCGTTGTATTTCTCGCGCTTGGTTTTGTAAACCGAATCGTTCGCGTCCTGGCGCATGACCGGGCGGTTCGTCGGAATCATCAGCACGCCCAGTTTGTAAATGTCAAAAAACTCACTCGCTTCCGTCTCGGCGGTGCCGGTCATGCCCGCCAGCTTCTTATACAAACGGAAATAATTTTGGATCGTGATCGTCGCCAGTGTTTGCGTTTCGCGCTCGATGGCCACGCCTTCCTTGGCTTCCACCGCCTGGTGCAACCCATCGCTCCAGCGGCGGCCCGACATCAGGCGCCCCGTGTTTTCATCCACGATGATCACCTTGTTGTCCTGCACGACGTATTGCACGTCCTTCTGGTAAAGCGCAAAGGCCTTCAGCAATTGCGAAATCGCATGGATGCGTTGCGCCTTGGTCTCGAAGTCGCCCTGCACCTTGGTTTTCTCCTCCAGGCGCTGCCGCGGTTCCAGGCCCGGCTTCACGTCGATCTCATGCAGCATCGTCGTCAAATCCGGCAGCATGAACGCGTCCGGATCCTGCGGGCTCAAATAATTGCGGCCCTTTTCCGTCAAATCAGCCTCGTTGCTCTTCTCCTCCATCGCGAACAGCAACTGTTCCTTCTCGGCGTAAAGCTCGGTCTTCTTCTGGTCCGCGTGCAATTGCAACTCCGCCTGGTTCATCATCCGGAGATTGTCCGGATTTTCCAGCACCCGCATCAACGCCTCGGATTTCGGCGTCCCGGTTTTCACGCGGAACAACAGCATGCCGATTTCGCGCTCCAACCCCTGCGTATCCTTCACATTCGAACCGTCTTCCGGATGCAGCTTCTTGATTAACTCGAGCGCTTCGTTCAGGTAACGATTGGTCAATCGTTCCTGCGCGTGAAACAACCCCTCCACCTGCGGCTTGTATTTCGCGTATTGCTCGTCGTAAGTCACAACCGCCGGTCCGCTGATGATCAGCGGCGTGCGCGCTTCATCGATGAGGATCGAGTCCACTTCGTCGACGATGGCGAAATAATGCCCGCGCTGAACCTGGTGCTCTTTCCTCTGCGCCATGCCGTTGTCGCGCAGGTAATCGAAACCGAACTCCGCGTTCGTGCCGTAAGTGATATCGCACGCGTATTGCGCGCGGCGAACATCCGGCGTCTGGTCGTGCAAAATAACGCCGACCGTCAGGCCGAGAAATTTATAAACCGCGCCCATCCACTCACTGTCACGGGCGGCGAGGTAATCGTTCACCGTCACCACATGCACCCCGCGGCCGGAGAGCGCATTCAGGTAAACGGGCAGCGTGCCGACCAGCGTCTTGCCTTCGCCCGTCGCCATTTCCGCGATCCTGCCTCTGTGCAGGCCGATGCCGCCGATCAACTGCACGTCAAAATGGATCATTTCCCATTTCAACGGATGCTCGCGAACCATGATTTCCTGGCCGCACAAACGGCGCGCCGCGTTCTTCACCACGGCGAACGCTTCCGGCAGGATTTCATCCAACCGGGCGGTGAGCTGGGCATTGTCTTCGATCTTGGAAAGCTCCTCTTTCCACGCCACGGTCTTTTGCCGCAACGCCTCATCCGGAAGTTTTTGCAAGCCGGCCTCGATCTCGTTGATTTGGTCAACGATAGGCCGGAGTTTTTTCACCTCGCGCTCATTCTTCGAGCCGATAAACTTTTTTACGATAAAACCGATCATGATTCCTTAAAAAGGTGTCAAACGCTACGGGAACAGACTCATGGCGTCAAAGACTTTAGAATAGTAAGCGCAACGGGAGAAAACTCAAGCAAAGGGCGCGACGCTGCAGGCGCGCCGCAACGCCTCCTTGTCCCGCGCGAAGCGCGGCATAATGACAACACCAAAGTGTTGCAGAACTCAGCCCAGGGTTGCCCGAGTCCGCGAGGGCTACCCTGGGTACAAGCCCCTTCAACGCATCACTTTCGCGCGCAGCGCAGCGAGCATCTCCGGTCTCGGGGTTCTCTCTCACTTAAACATTCCCCACTCTGCGAAACTCCGCGTCCTCCGCGCCTCTGCGTTAATCCGCAAAACCCACAACTACGCCCCTGCTGGAGAGGTCGTGCGCGTGCCATCCCCGGATTCCGGAGCCGACGGAGGAACAGACCCCTTAAAACTCCTCCACTTGCGCAATGGCTGACAGCCAATTGCAATCAACGCCAACTGGCTGACCACAAACGCCAGCAACCAATAAAACGCCGAATCCATGAAACCGTAGCTGTGCAATCCGATCCCCAGCATGTTCACCCCGAACCACGACCAACTCGTCACGATATTGCCGATCACAGCCGCCGTCGCCAGGCCGCGCTCGCGAATCATGCCGCCCCAGCGCAAATGCAAAATCAACGCGTTCCAAAGCACGATGATCAACGCGCCATTTTCCTTCGGGTCCCAGCCCCAAAACCGGCCCCACGATTGATCCGCCCAAATCCCGCCGAGCACCGTGCCCACGAAACTGAACAACGTCGCAAAGCAGACAATGCCGTAAATCATTTTGGTCAGCGATTTTCCAAGTTCGCCTCTTTCAGCCGCATCCGCCACGTTCAACGCAGTCCTTGCACGACTGCCTCCGGTCTTGACCGCGCCGCCGATAGCGATTCCAGTGAGTTGCGCCGCGGGCTTGGACATCGGTCGCGTGAGATTGGGGGTGAAGAATCCCATCACGATATAAAGAATACCCAGAAATCCCGCGACAAACGTCGACGCATACCCCAGCGTCACAATCACCACATGCGTCGCCAGCCAGATATTCGTATCCAGCACCGCGCGCATCATTTCCATGGTATCGCCAGAAAGCGCCAGGAAGTGCGCGATGATCAACGTGATGAAACCGATCACGCACGCGACCACCAGCCCGATCGCATTTTTCCAAAACGACTCCAGCACCAGCCCCAGCACACACGCGCCCCAACCGATAAAGATCGCCGACGAATACAAATTCGTCACCGGCGGCCGACCTTCCAATGCCATGCGGAAAATCAACCCCGTCGTATGAATGACAAGCGCCCACACCACCAGCCAAAGCGCCACGCGCCGCACCGTCTCGGAAAACGTCAGCCAAAAGCAAAACGCGAGGATCAGCGCCAGCACATAAACCAGCATCGCATTGTAAAACGGCTGCATGCGATTGAAGAAAACCTCCCACCCGGCCTTGCTCAATTCCGGCGCGAAGCTGGACCCCAGCGACGCGCGATACAGCACCAGTTGCCGGTTGAATTCCGACGCGTCCGTGGATTGAAACGCGCCCGAGAGCGCCGCGTATGCCGTGACCGACGCATCGGTCTGCCCCCGCCGCAAGTCATCGATCAACGTCGTGCCCACGTCCCGCCACGAATCATGAGCCAATCCCGCCTCACGCGGCGGAATCAACAACGGGCCGCCAAGATTCGCCATGTTGCTCAAGTGCTCGACCTCTTCGAACACCGTCGCCAAATCATCGCGCGTGTAAGGCTTGCCGGCCTGCGTGGTCTTTGCGGCCGCGAGAAATTTATCCACGGCGTCCTGCGTCAAGGTGGTCTGGCGATCCGTGTCCGCCTGGCTGATCCGCTGCCCTTTCATCGACCGCAACTTCGCATAATCATCGAGCGCCTCGTTGAACGCCACCAGGCTTCCCTTCTCCGCCGGATACACCGATTGCAGCTTGGCCACTTCCGATTTCAAATCCGTGTCTTCCGGCTCCATCGTGTTTTTCAACTGCAGGTACAGCCAGAGTTTCTCGCGCATTTTCAGCGCGGCTTTTTCGTAGGCAGTTTGCTGGGAAGATTCCTTTCTCTCACCTTGGATCCGTATGACCTCACTGTCCAAATTTGTCAAAGACGGCTGGATTTGCGCCCACGAATAATGCTTCCCGTCCTGGTGCTGCGCCAAATCCTTCGCGGGCAATTTCAACAACGCAATCAAATCGGGATTATCCACGCGAAACACCGGCCATTGGTCGGCCGTCGCGGGATCCATCATCACGTACGCCAGCCATTCCGTGGCGGGAATCAGGTGCGCGCTCATGCCTTTCCACGGCTCGAGATTGGCCTCCTGCTTCTCGCGAATTTGCAGCAGCGAATTGCGCGCGAGCGAATCCATCGGCTGCACGCGGCCATTGAACACCACCGGCAATTTGCCAAATTGGCTGAAAGCGAATGTTTTGTCCTCCGGCGGTCGCAGCGTCGAAACAAACCACGCGGCCATCGCCACGGTAATCAAGATGGGCAGCCACTTTTTCATTTGCGAGCAGTCTCCTCCCAGGCGCGTTTTTCCCGGTGCGTTTTAGCCGCGCCATTCACCGCCGGGCCGCCCGTCGGAAGGCCTGGCCCCGCAGTATTTCTGCGCGAAAGAAATTTCACCAGGTGCGACAGGAATTGAATCACCAAACCCGCCGCCACCAGCAAACACCCGATGTACGGCGTCAGCCAGCTCGGGTTCCGCACCACCATCAACACCGAAATCGCCGGCCTCCCGCCTTGGTGCGCCATTTCCGCCGCGCCCATCTGGTATTGATAAAACGTCTGCCCCGCATATCGCAACGGGCTGTTCATATAGATATCCGTTTCCCGCTTCTCGCCCGTCTTCGGATTTTGCAACAGCACGCGACTGCGGAAATCCTTCGGCGTGTCCGAGCCCACATAAACCGAATGCGTCGCTTTCAGCAGTGTCAGCGAATAAGGCATCCACAAGCGTTCCGGCCGCATCACAAAACTGAATTGCTTTCCGTTCGCCTGCACGGTTTGCGGTTGATCGGCGCGGCTCATGATGGTGTTCGCCATGTCCGGGCCCACATCTCTTTGGTAGCCTTCCCAAAGCACATTGAGCATTTCCGGATCATTCACCCAATCCGACGCGACCCAATCTCCCAACGAACCGTTCGGTCCGATGATTTCGAAAACCGCCGTCGGGATATTCCGTTCATCCATCTTTTTCGTGTCCGGCCGGCTGAAAAAATCGAAATTCGCCGCCACGCCGTTCGTGGATATCGCCGGCCCGTTCTGCGCCATCGGCGCGCGAAACGAGAGATCGGAATTGTGATAATACTCCTTCACGCGAATCGAAAACGGCAACTGGGGATCCGTGATCACGCCGCCTCTGGCCAGCAAACTTCCCGGAATGGAGATTTCCTGGTTATGCTGCGCATCCGCGCTGGTGGTAAAAACCAACTCATAATTCGACGCGCTTTCGGCGTACGACTTGGCTTCGCCTTCCTCAAAAAAACGAATCTGCGTTTCGCGCGAAAAAATGTCCGTCACCAATTGTCCCACCAACAACAGGATGATGCCCGCGTGCGCAACGTGGATGCCGAGCTTTTTCCACGTGAGTTGAAAACGCGAAATATGCGCCGCGAGCAAGTTCACCAGCAGCGATACGCCGAGCAGATAGCCGCCCGGCCAGATCATCGGGACGTGATGCCCAAACATGTTGAAGCCCAGCACCACCCAGCTTTTGAAATACCGCGCCTGCGCCTGGTAAAGCCCTTCATCCGCCTGCGCCACCGTGCCGACCCAAATAAGCACAATCCCTAGCGCCAGCAACACCACCGTGAGCCGGAGCGACGATAAAAATTTTCCAATGCGCTTCATTACGAAAAGAAAACATCCAACAGCCGACATGCTTTGGAGACACGGTCGAGTTTTCGCGCTGCGCTCGAAAAGCCCTCAACCTTCCGTCTCCCTCTCCGCCATGAAATGGGGGAGAGGGCTGGGGAGAGGTGGTGCTCGGGGATCAGGGGGCGAAGCATGTTTTCTATAATGCACATCCAACGACCAGCATCTAAAGCCCAAAGCCCACGCCGCTCATCCCATTGGATGTTCGATGTTGGATGTTGGATGTTGGATGTTCCCATATTCAATTCCCAAACTTCGCCGTCTGCAGAAACTTCACAAACGTGTCCTTCTGCTGTTCCACAACCTGCGGATCACCCATCAATTTATAAAACCACGTATCGCTCGTCTGCGGCACAATGATGCCAATGAGCCGGGACTTTTTGCCCGTCTTCGCGTCGGTTCCGGTCATGTCCACGAGCGTCCCTTTGCCGCCCGCCACGTCCACCGTCTGCGCCGCCTTCGAAAAATCTTCCTCCGACATCGGCGCCAACCCAAGCTGGCCGCGCCAGCGCGTCACATTCGCCAGCGCCCCGCCACCAGTCCCGTTCAACATGCTCACGTTCACTTCCGCTTTCGCGTCGCCGCCGCCTGGAATCACGTATTTCGCCAGCAGCATCGGCGGATTCGCAATTTCCTTCCAACCTGCCGGAAGTGAAGGATTGGAAACCGCCGTCGCCATCGCTTCCGCAGACACTGGTTGTCCCATCGACATCCCCGCCTGAGGATTCGCCACCGCCGTAACGGGCGCGGCTTCGAACGAAATCGATTTCAGGAAATCCAGGAACGCCGGCTTCTGCTCTTTCACCACCGCATCCTCGCCGTTCATCTTGAAATACCAGGTCACGCCGTCTTTTTCCAACACCGCCGCCAAAATATGTTTCGACGATTTGCCCTCGCCCACCTCATACAGCTTGCCCTGCTCCGCTCCGATCGCGACCGGCTGGCTCTCCACCTTGTCCACCGGCGAAAGCTGAAGCGATTCCCGCCACAAATTGTAATTGTCCAATTCCATCTTCGGACCGCTCGGCATCTGCAACGGTATGATCGAAACATCCGCCATCTGTCCTTCCTTGCCGGCGTCGAAACTTCCCACGCGCATCTGGCTCGGCGCTTTCTCCTTCCAACCGCTCGGCAACTTCCACTTCACCTGCGGTTGCGCGCCGCCGCCCATTTGACTCATGTCCATGCCTGCATGGGGATCCGCCGTCATGCCGGAAGCATTCGCCGGTGACTGCATCGCCGGCGCCTGCGCGGCCTGCCCGGAATCCTTCGGCACCTCCTGGACTTTGATCTGCTCGCGGTCACAACCGGCGAGCGCCAGCGCCGCAATCATCCACGCATAACGCGAAAAGCTCAGGGAACGGTTTCGTGAACTATGAGTCATGAATATCTCTAAACTATCGTGTCGGACATTTCTTGCACGTCATTCTTTGCCATTTATATCAGCTATTTTGTTCCCGAATGAACAAAATGTGAATAGCTAAAATAGAACAACGCCAGCCCCGAAAAACGGAACTGGCGTGCTCTTTTTCATCTATTAAATACTCAGGCGCAGCAACTTAGCCCACAGCCATGCTCAACAGGAATTCGATATTGCTGCCGGTCTTTTTCAGCTTGTTCAGCATCAATTCCATCGATTCCACCGGCGGCACGCCCGTAAGCGCGCGGCGCAGCACCACCACCTTGTTGTACTCGTCCGGATGATACAGCAATTCCTCTTTGCGCGTGCCGGAGCGCTCGATATTGATCGAGGGGAAAATGCGCCGGTCCACCAACGCACGGTCCAGGTGCACTTCCATGTTGCCCGTGCCTTTGAACTCTTCGAAAATAACTTCATCCATGCGCGAACCGGTATCGACCAGCGCCGTCGCAATGATCGTCAGCGACCCGCCCTCTTCGATATTCCGCGCCGCGCCGAAAAAGCGTTTCGGTTTGTGCAACGCGTTCGCGTCCACACCGCCTGAGAGAATTTTTCCCGAATGCGGCTGCACGGTGTTGTAAGCGCGCGCCAGACGCGTGATGGAGTCCAGCAAAATCACCACGTCGCGCTTGTGTTCCACCATGCGCTTGGCTTTTTCGCTGACCATTTCCGCCACCTGCACATGCCGCTCCGGCGGTTCGTCGAACGTGGAACTAATCACCTCCGCGCCCACGCAGGTGCGTTCCATGTCCGTCACTTCTTCCGGCCGCTCGTCAATGAGCAGGATGAACAGGTAAGCCTCCGGATTGTTTTTCAAAATCGCATTCGCGAGTTTCTGCATCAACACCGTCTTGCCGGTGCGTGGTGGCGCCACGATCAATCCACGCGAACCCTTGCCGATCGGGCAAACCAAATCCAGCACCCGCGTCGAAAGCTCCTCCAACTGCGTTTCCAAAATGAACCGCTTGTTCGGGAACAGCGGCGTCAGGTTGTCGAAATGCGTTTTATCCTTCGCCTTGTCCGGTTCTTCCTGGTCAACCGCTTCGACTTTCAGCAACGCGAAAAATCTCTCCTTGTCTTTCGGCGGGCGAATCTGCCCCGCGATCAAATTGCCCGTCTGCAAATCGAAACGTCGAATTTGCGAAGGCGACACATAAATATCTTCCGGGCACGGCAGGTAATTGAAACTCTGCGAGCGCAGGAATCCAAAACCTTCCGGCAAAATCTCCAGCACGCCTTCCGAGAACAACACCCCGGCGCGTTCCGCGTTTTTCTGCAGGATATGAAAAATCACCTCATGCTTGCGCATGGTACCGAAATTTTCCACACCCAGGTCGCGCGCCATTTTGTTCAAATCCGTCATCGACATCGCCTGCAACTTGGCAATGTTCAACGAAGATGCGATCCGATCTTTATCAGATCCGCCGCCACCGCCGCGCGGCGCGGTTTTCACCGGTCGTTCCTGGGGTTCGGCTTCCTGCGTTTCGACCGGCGTCGTCGGCGGACGCAATTCCTCACTGGCGACGGGCGCGCCCGTCATCGGCGGCGGTTCCTCCACCGCGACTGCGGTTGCCCCATCGTTCGTGGGCGGCGCGTCGGCCAAAGGCGCGTCGGCGGCCGGCGCTTTCTTGGTTCTCGGTTTCTTCGTGGCTACTCTAGGCATAGTTCAAATTGGTTGTTAAAAATGAGCAACGGTAAATTCATCACCATAAATCCACACCCACATTGGACGAACAACTCTTTGAATGGTTCAAATTGGAGTGACCAACCGGGAGCGGCTGCAAGGTCTCTATTATCTTTCGTTACGGCAAGGGGAATCTTGCAGACTGTTCCTCGTCACGTTGGCGCAGTTTCCCGAAACTGTCAAAAAGATTTTCATTGTGCGATTTCAAACGCCGGCGGGTGCTGCTATTTGATTAAAATTTGATATGCAGCCAGACCATGAATTGCTTCGCCAATACGCCCGGACTGGGTCGGAAGTAGCATTCGCCGAATTGGTCAGTCGCCACGTCCCTCTCGTCTATTCCGCTGCGCTCCGGCAGGTGGGCGGCGATGCCCACCTCGCCCACGATGTCGCCCAAAGTGTTTTCACCGACCTCGCCCGCAAAGCCGCTGCCTTGTGCCGCCGCGAAAGCTTGGCCGGCTGGCTCTACACCAGCGCGCATTTCGCCGCCAGCAAACTGGTGCGCGCCGAACATCGCCGCCGCGAACGCGAGGAACAATTTATGAGCGACCCCGCCCATCTTCCCGCCACCGAACTCGACTGGGAAACGCTCCGCCCCATTTTGGATTCCGCCATGCACGGCCTTCCGGAAACCGACCGCGAAGCCGTCCTGCTCCGTTACTTCGAAAATCGTCCCTACGCCGAAGTCGGCGCCAAACTCGGCCTCAACGAAAACGCCGCCCGCATGCGCGTCGAACGCGCCCTGGAAAAACTGCGCACCGCGCTCGCGCGCCGCGCTGCCACCACCACCGCCACCCTGGCCTCCGTCATTTCCGCAAACGCAGTTCAAGTCGCGCCCTCTGCGCTTGCCGTCACCCTCACAAAAACATCCCTCGCCGCCGCCAGTGCCGGAACCTCTTTCGCACTATCAAAGCTTATGACACTCACACAAATTAAAGTGGGGCTGGGGGCCGTCGCCGTGGCCGCTGTAGCCGCGGCAATGGCCTTCCAAATTCGCACGCAACAACAGTTGCGCCACGAAAACGATTCGCTGCGCCAGCAACTGACGCAGTTGAAAACTGAAAACGGGAATCTTTCAAATCAGCTATCCGCAATGGGAGATTCCCTATCCGTTTCAAATAGCCAATTGGCAGAATTACTGAAGCTCCGTGCCGAAGTCACACAACTCCGCACACTGACAAACTTTGCCTTGGCCAGCGCGCTTTCGCACGCCACCGACGATTCCCCCAGCGAGAAAAAAACGTTCGTAAAAGCGCAGATACATCTGAAAGTGCAATTCATCTCGGCGCCCGAAAGTGTGCTGCAAACGTCCGCCACAGGGTGGGCGTCAGCCGGCAACGCAGCTGACTTTCTTTCCGAGGAGCAATGGCAAGGATTCAACGAATTAATGAAACAAAACGAGAAGATTCGCATCGTTGCCGAGTCAAGCGTTGTGAACCTGAGCGGGCGCGAGGCGCACGCATCTTTCGGTCGGCCCGTCACTTTCGATGGCACCAACGTCAATATCGGAGCGATCCTCGACGTGACGCCTTATTATTCAACCAATTCCTCCAACTTTAAGCTGGACCTCTGCGCCCGCTTAAATCAATTAACCGGCGATCCTTCGCAACCAATTTTGGAGACAATCCAAGCGACCAATCAGGTAAATCTACTCCCCAGCCAAACCGTGGTAATGCTGACAAAAATCACTTCGGCCGGGATTGCCGGCGATGCTTCAGATTTGCCGAATCGCCCGGGAGTTCTGTTAACTTTCATCACACCCACCCTCATAGACGAATCCGGCAACCGTATTCCTGACAGCACGCCCGCTGCCAACCTCATGAAGGTTGGAGACTCAGCCAATCTCACAGATCGCGGAAACCCGTGAACTCGCGTGACAAAGCACCCGCGACGTTGTCCAATGCAGGAACATCTTCTCCTTTTCTATTGAGTGGGAGAGGGCCGAAGTGAGGATACGTGTCGAGAAACACGGAACCATGCGAAATTATGGCGATGTCAAAATCAAAGGTGGCACTGGGCGTCGTTGTCCTAACCGGCGCCGCGGTCTTAATTTTCCTCCAATATCAAACTCAACAAAAATTGCTCGCCGAAAACGACTCGTTGCGCCAGCAAATCGCGCAATTGAAATCCGGCGAGCAGGACACGCCGGCCTCCAATTCAAACCCAACTTCAAGCCAGGATTTGGTCGAACTCCTGCACCTGCGCGGCGAAGTCAGCGCCTTGCGAGTGCAAACAAATCAGATCGCAAAATTGCAGGCGCAAAACCAGCAATTGCGCGAAACTTCCACCAATCTGGCGCGACTGAAACAACAACAACCGGACCCCGATTCCGTCGAGGAAAAACAGCAGGCGTTCGCCATGTTGCAAATCAATACCGCCAAGCAATCCATGCTGGGAATGATCCTGTATGCAAATGACAACCAGGATCAATTCCCCACCAATTTCAATCAGGCCGCGTCTTACTATGGAAACGATCCCGAAATGGCCTACCACCTGCAGCAATTTCAAATCATGTATCACGGCACCCTGGCAAATATCGCCAATCCCTCATCGGCCACTGTAGTGCAAAGTTTCCAGGCATTCATGTGGCATGGAAAATGGACCAAGGCGTACGGCTTCGCCGACGGCCACGCTGAGATGCACTCAGACCCCAACGGCAATTTTGATGAATGGGAACAGCAACACGTTCCGGTACTGAAGAGTCAGTAAGTTCGCAAAACGCCCCTCTTAATCAATACGGCAACGGAAACTTCGCGGTCAATTCCCGCACGCGCCCGCGCACCCGGGAAATCGTCTCGGTGTTCTTGATATCCATCAACACCTCCGAAATCATGTCGGCAATCGCCGCCATCTCCGCTTCCTTCATCCCGCGCGTTGTCACCGCCGGCGTGCCGAGGCGCACGCCGCTGCCTTGGAACACCGAACGCGTCTCAAACGGAATCGTGTTTTTATTCACCGTGATGCCCGCTTCATCCAGCGCGATCTGGCAATCCTTGCCACCCAAATTCCGCGCACCCACATCCACCAGCATCAGGTGATTGTCCGTGCCGCCGCTCACGAGCCGGTAGCCATTGCGCTTCATGCCCTCCGCGAGCGCCCGCGCGTTGCGCACGATCTGCTCCTGGTATTGCTTGAACGCCGGCTGCAACGCTTCATGGAAACAAACCGCCTTCGCCGCGATGACGTGCTCCAACGGCCCGCCCTGGATGCCCGGAAATATCTGCGAATCCACATCCTTGGCGTACTTTTCCTTGCACAGGACCAATCCACCCCGCGGCCCGCGCAGCGTCTTGTGCGTGGTCGTCGTCACAAAATCCGCGTGCTCGATCGGGCTCGGATGCAACCCCGCCGCGACCAATCCCGCAATGTGCGCGATGTCCGCCAGCAAATACGCGCCCACTTCCCGCGCAATTTCGCCCATGCGCTGGAAATCAATGATCCGCGGATACGCGCTCGCGCCCACCGTGATCATGCGCGGCTTGTGCTCGCGGGCCATGCGCGCGAGTTGATCGTAATCAATCCGCTCGTCCGCCTTGCTCACGCCGTAATGAATGATCTCAAAAAACTTTCCGGAGAAATTCGCCTTGTTGCCGTGCGTCAAATGCCCGCCATGGCTCAAGTCCATCGTCAGCATCTTGTCGCCCGGTTTCAGCACCGCGAAATAACACGCCATGTTCGCCTGGCTGCCCGAGTGCGGCTGCACATTCGCGTGGTCGGCGCCGAAAATTTTCTTCGCGCGGTCGATCGCCAATTGCTCGATCACGTCCACGTTTTCACAACCGCCGTACCAGCGTTTCTTCGGGTAACCCTCCGCGTATTTGTTCGTCAGCACGGAGCCTTGCGCTTCCATCACGGCGGGGCTCACGAAATTTTCGCTGGCAATCAACTCGATGTTTTCCATCTGCCGCGAGCGTTCATGCTCGATGGCGTTGGCGATCTCGGGATCAACGGATTTCAGTTTCAAATCTTTGCGATTAATTTGGGTTTCCATTTTGCTCACCCGCCGTTCATGGCGGCCTCCCTCAAAATGCGCGTTCAGGAACGCTTCGACAATCTTTTTGGCAAGCTCCGGCGGCGTGGTCCTCGCCCCCAGACAAATCACGTTGGCGTTATTATGCTGCCGCGCCAGGGATGCCGTCTGCTCGTCCGCCACCAACGCCGCGCGAACGCCCGGGATTTTATTCGCCGCAATGCTCATCCCCACGCCGCTCGTGCAAATCAAAATGCCCAATTCCGCCTTGCGATTGGAGACGCTGTTGCCGACCAATTGCGCAAAATCCGGGTAATCGTCCGACGGCTCCTTCGAATGCGCGCCAAAATCCGCCAGGCTGATGTCGCGCTGTTCAAGATAGCGCTTCACCATTTCCTTCAACTCAAATCCGCCGTGGTCCGCGCCCAGCGCCACCGTGGCCGTTTTTCCGGCAGCGGCACTCGTGCCCTCGCCTTCAATGAACCGCAACAGCGACACAATCCCCTGCTCAATCTGGTCCCGGCAATTCATATACACTTCGTAAGAGCCGCCGATGGGATCGCTGATGTCCTTCTCGAACGGGTCCAGCGTGTCGTCGAATTCGCGCAGCAAAAATGTTTTCTCCGCCGCCTGCGGATACAGCAGCATCACCGTATCCACGTGGCTGTGGGTCATGCCAAAAATATAATCAGCCTGCGCCACCAGCGACGGCGTGAGCATCCGGCTGCGTTGATGGGAAATATCAATGCCCAACTCCTTCACCGCTTCCACCGCGTGCGCGCTGGGAGCCTGGCCATCCATCGCGCCGAGGCCAGCCGACCCCACCCGATAATTGCCCCGTCCCTGGACCACTTGGCGAAAAATGCCTTCAGCCATCGGACTGCGACAAACATTGCCCGTGCAAATGAAAAGAATGGTCTTCATCAATAAATCGTCAATGGAAAGAAATTGAGTCCAGTCCGCTGAATCGTCAATGCTAGGATTTGTTCTCCCGCACCACCGCCAGCCCCTTCAACAAATCAAGCGCCCGCGCCAGCGCGGGATCGCTCACCACCGGCGCCTGCGGCTCCGGCGGGCGCTTCGCGGTCATTTCATCCGGGCTTTCGCCGGCTTTGTGCTCCCGCACCAATTCCGCCTCGTTGAACCGCACCCGCGTTTGATTCGTGGCGCTCGCTTGATTGGTCGCCGACAAACCGCTGGCGCCGTTGGAAACCACCAGAAAAGCGTCCGCGTAAAACGCGCGTTCCGCCTCCTCGCTCACCGTCACATCGATGTCCGGCTGGAGTCCCTGCGCGGACAATGGCTTGCCATCACCCAGCGTCACCGGCGACGAACCAATCCGCAAATGCTCGCCATCCTTCAGCGGAAAATCCTCCATCACCATCGCGCTGCCCGACGTGCGGCTTCCCAGAATCAATCCTGATCCCGTCTCGCGCACCATCGCCGCGAACGCTTCCGAGGCCGCCGACGTTTGATGATTCACCAGCACCACCACCGGCACGCTGATGGCATCCGTTTTTTCATGCGACGACACCACGCCGTTGCCCCAGTTCAACAACGGCTGCGCCTTGCTCACAAACAAATCCACCGCCTCCGTCGCGGCCTTGTAACCCGAACCATCCGCATACCGCACATCCAGCACCAGGCCGCTCACCTTATTCGTCGCCTTCAACTGCTCAATCGAGCTGCGGATCGCCTGGGCCAATCCCTCGCTCACGCGCGTGATGCGCAAATACGCAATGTTGTCATCGAACAGAATGGTTTCCGCGACTGGTTTCTTTTCACCGGTCTCCGCCGGGGCATTATTCGTCCCCAACGAAACGCGGGAGCCGAGCGCATGGAGGAGCCCCTGCACCGCCGCGCGGTTCAAATCCTCCGCGCTCAAGCCGGAAGCATGTTGGTGGATCAAATCGTAAACTTCCTGGAAATCCGGTGAGTCGTTGGTGCCCGCCGCGCGTGAGGAAGCCTGGCCGGCCAGGGCGAACGATGCGGCTAGAGCGGTTAAAAAAATACTGTGGCCAATTCGGAGCGAGGATTTTTGGTTTTTGGCGAGGCTTTGGCGAAGGAGCAGGTTTGCAAAACCCTGTGACCGAGCCGAAACGAAGCCAAAAACCAAAAAGACCGCTTTTCCATTCCATCTTACCGAATGGCTGCAGTATTTTTTTAACCGCTTTGAAATGATTCCAATCCGGGAACGTATCATGAGGGCTCAAAATGCGTGAACCCGAGAGGAAAGTAAAGTAGGGGGTATGGGCAAGTTTCCGAACACCCCTGAAACCGCCAATTTCTCAGTTGGACAAAACCGAAACCTCACGGTCCACCGCGCGCGTAAACGGCAGCTTTTGCGTCGAAACCTTGTCCTCCCACTTCTTCGCTTCCTTGGGATTGCGTTCCACCCCGAGCCCCTCGCGATACATCTCAGCCAACCGCACCTGGGATTCCCGGTGCCCCTGCTCGGCCGCCTTGCGGCACCATTTGAAAGCCTCCTCGTCGTTCTTCGCCACCACCCGGCCATCGCGGCAATATTCCGACACCTTCGCCTGCGCCGCCGCCACACCGTGAAAAGCCGCCCGCAAAAACCACTTGTGCGCTTCCTTCTCCGAACGCTCCCCGTGCTCCCCGTTTTCGCACATCACTCCCAATTGATACTCCGACGCCGGCTGGCCCTTTTCGGCCTGGAAACGAATGTAATGAAACCGGGCTTCCTTGAATTCGGCCTGCAGCCAGATCCGCGCGTGGTGCGACCCGGCGCGCATCGCCACATTGAACCACGTCCACATCGTGTTAAAAGTTTCCGCTTTCGGCAAATTCATAACCTTAATCCCCGCCGCCGATGGAGATTCCGTCTCCATTTCACAGGCAGGTAATGAATTCCCCCAGCAGTACACTTGCCACCCTCGTAGTGGCACGGGCATCTCGCCCGTGCGATTCCCAGCAGAAGTCAGCGATATCCTTATCGGCCCATTTTGGCGCTCGCCAATTGCGCCACCTGGCGATCGCGTTCGCAAAGATTCGCAAAACGCTGGCAACGCTCCGCCACCGTGCGGCTGACATGGCCGTTCATCGCCTGCGACGGCGCATTCCACAGCGCGTAAAACTCGAAATCCGACGGCGTCCGGCCAAAATGCTCCTCAAATGCGTGAATGCGCTTATCCATCAATTGCACCATCACCTTGCGCGCTGTCTCGTAATCACTGTAATTGGCTGAATTCGTGACAGTCCGCCACTCCGCCTTTTTCACCTGGAAACGGCTGATCTCCCCGGCGGAACCCACCGCATGATCGTCGTTGCCCGTTTCCAGCATCGAAAGCGCTGACAACCGATCCATGCTAAACCCGCACATCGGCAGCAGACACACCATTAATGTCGCGAACGTTTTCATACTCCCCTCATCTAACACTCTTTCCCGCCCCTTGTCTCTTGGGCCGCAACTGAAAAACGGCTCAGTACGACTCTGGTTTTTTCCCCGGAAATCCCCGGGACCCTGGCGAAGAAACGAATGGGAGAACCTGCCTGGCGGTCGACCAACGGGGTTCCGGTTCCTTCTTTGACGGCTCCTGATTCCATGCCCGCGAGATCATATGGTAAACAACCCCATCCGGCAAGCCGAGACCACCCTAAAGATGATGAAAGTTATTCACAGAAAACAGCGCGAAACCCCCGTCCCTAAAGGCTTTCTCCTTCCTCAACTACAACGTTACAAATGACCTATAGCGTGGCCAAAACAGATTTCCGAAAAGAACGGGCTCAGTCGAAAACCCCGACATCTTGTGAAGCCTTCGGAGATCCACAGTCATCCGTCTCCCTCTCCGCCGCGAAGCGGATTCCTTTCGCCGCTTGGGAAGCGGCGAAAGGAATCCGGCCGAAGGCGGAGGCCCGCGAGGGCCGAGCGAGCGGGAGCGAGCGAGTCATTGGGTCAGGGGAGAGGTGGTGTTCAGGGTTCCGGGGGCGAAGCTTCGGCCTTCTTTCCGGAAATTTGTTCTGGCCATCGCTATAATCACGCCTCAGTCGCGCCCGATTTCCAAGGCTCACGCATTTAAATGTAGCGCAGATTTGTAATCTGCTGTATCGCCACGAGTGTCCGGTTGTTGTGATGGGCGAGGGAGCTTTCATTCAATGTTGATGCGGTTAGAGTGTGAACTGGAGGGTGTGAGCGACTTGAGCTTGGCGGGCTCCATTTCTGAGGCATGGCAGCTATCCTGCTGCCATGTTCACCGGTCGATTCGTAATTTCCCAACTCTTGGATTTTATCCATCCCCAACAGTTTCACCGCTGTGTCGAGCGTTACGGTGGCGACTACAAAGTTCAAACCTTCTCGACGTGGCAACAATTTGTCTGCTTGGTCTTTGCCCAACTCACCTGGCGGGAAAGTTTGCGCGACATCGAAGCCTGCCTCAATGCCCGGGCCGATCAGCTCTATCATCTGGGACTGCGCGGGCCGGTCAAGCGCAGCACGCTGGCCGATGCCCTGGCCAGTCGGGACTGGCGCATCTTCGCCGACTTGGCGCAACTGCTGATCCAGCAAGCCCGAAAGCTTTATGCGTCGGAACCCGTGGCGCTGGATTTGAAGCAAACGATTTACGCCCTGGATGCCAGCATCATCGATTTGTGTTTGTCGGTTTACCCCTGGGCGCGCTTCGACGCATTGCGTTCGGGCCTCAAGATCCACACGCAACTGGAACTGCACTCGCATTTGCCCGCTCAAATACTGGTCAGTTTGGCCACTTTTCAGGAAGTAGTCTGGCTCGATCAACTCACTTACGAGCCGGGGGCCTTCTATCTCATGGATCGGGCGTACGTGGATTGGCGGCGGCTTTATGCCATCGAACAGGCTCGGGCGTGGTTTGTCGTGCGCGCCAAGAAATCTCTGAGCTGTTGCCGGCTGCACTCCCAAAGAGTGGACGCCGACAGCGGCTTGCGCAGCGATCAAATCATCAGCCTGCGCGGCTTCTACGCCGCCAAAAAATATCCGGACAAATTGCGGCGAGTACGTTTTTACGATGTGGACCACCAACGCGCGCTGGTGTTTCTGACCAACCACTTTGGCTTGCCGGCACTGACCGTGGCCAGGCTTTACCAACAACGTTGGCAGGTCGAGTTGTTCTTTCGTTGGCTCAAGCAACATCTGCGCATCAAAACGTTTTATGGCACCACCGACAACGCGGTGCGAGCGCAACTGTGGGTCGCCGTGTGCGTGTATGCGTTGGTGGCCATGCTCAAAAAACGGCTCGGCAGCGACGCCACGCTCTACGAAATTCTCCAAGTTCTCAGCGTCAGCGTTTTCGAGAAAACGCCCGTCAATCAACTGTTTCAAGCACTTTCTTCTCAAAATGAATCAGGCTCCTTTTCTAAGCAGTTGTCATTGTTCGAGTAATATCCGGACACTCGTGGCTGTATCGCCGATTTGCAATCGGCTTGGCCGTTTTATAGCGATTGCCAAAATAGATTTCCGAAAAGACCGGCTCAGTCGAGAACCCCGACATCTTGTGAAGCGTTCGGACCATCCACACCCATCCGTCTCCCTCTCCGCCATGAAATGGGGGAGAGGGTTGGGGAGAGGTGGTGTTCAGGGTTCCGGGGGCGAAGCTTCGGCCTTCTTTCCGGAAATTTGTTTTGGCTATAACCTCGAAAAAACCAAGCGCAGAAGGGCGAGCGCCCTCGCAAACCGCCCCCTCTTGAAACCGTCGCCCCCGAAGCCAAACAAAACTCCTATTAAAATTACAGATCCTCAGTCCGCCCCCAAAACTACTGCGAGTCCATGCTCATGCTGATGTCGATCTTCGCCACCAAAGTCTTTTCCCGGTTCATGGGCGCTTCCATGTGGATATTGAGCTTGGCCGAAGCACCCACCAGCTTGGACAAATCCACATTCACCGTTCCCGAAGCGGTCCCGTTGGGCTGTGCGGCCGCGGCGGTTTTGCCGGCCGCCGCATCAATCGTGAGGTCAAACTTTGTGCCTAACTTATCGCCATCCACCGAAACCAACTCGAAATTTCCCGTCTCCACCACCGAAGACGCCTGGACTTTGGTCGTATCCTTGACCTCCCATTTGGCGCCCGGCCCCACCGCTTCCTCAGGAAGTTCCACATTCATGATATCCGCCGATTCCGCAAACTGATCCACCATCTGGCGCACCAGCGCGTTGGTCGAGCTCATCCCCTTCGTATCCAGCCGCTTCGTCGCACCGCGGCTCGTCTTGACCCACGTGCTCGACGCTCCCTTGATCGACGCAAACGTCGTCTGCATTTGCTGCATCATTTCCGGCGGCGTGTTCGTATCCTGCGCCACCGTCGGCTCGCCCATCACCGCCGTGTACGTCACATCGCCATTCGCCGCCACACTCTGCACCGCGTAATCCACCGGGATCGAAATCTCCGGAACGGACGGACTCGCCGCCGCCGCGCCGCCAGGCGCCGCCGCCGCCGTGGGGATTTCCGTCTTCGCCTTCCACGTCAGGAGCGCCGATTGCTTGTCCCCCGGCTTCACGTGATAACGCAGCACCGCCCGCGGCTCCGCGCCCGCCTCGAGCAACTTCACATTCGTCTTGGCCGCCGGCGCCGGCGCCTCCAAATTCGACTTCGCCGAATTCGTCATCTCCGGGATCGTCGGCCGCACATCCGCCAGATCGCTCACTTCCTTCAACCGATACGCCACCGTCTTGGGATCAAACAACGGATTCGCTGACTTGAACAACAACAACGCCTTCTCCGCCTCCAGATACTTCGCCCGCGCCGCCTCCGCCTGCCCCGCCTTCTGCAACGCATCCGCCCGATCGATGATCGCCATGATATGGATGTATTGCTCATCCGGCCCCTGCATATTGACCGGCGGCGTCGCCGCCACCGACGCCAATAAAGCGATTCCCAAGCCGACACACCCTGTAAAACGAATCAAAGATGAAACTCTTGCACGAAGCGCAACGAGGCGGGAAACGGTCTTAATCATTGCCGAAATCTAAATCCTCGGTTGATGACGTCAATCGAAAAGCAACGCCCCTCCGTGCTTTCCGGCAAAAAAATGTTTGCTAATGAACACCCCACCTCCCGCCTTCCGCGCCTTGGATGTTCGATGTTCGGCGTTCAGCGTTCGATGTTCCTCCTATTTTCATTTCCCCCTCCGGTTTTGCCAACACAGCAAGTGCGTTAATTACCCGCGCGTTTCCGTCTTCATTCGCTGCACCGCGCGTGCATCTGCCAACCCGTTTTGCCACAGGCCTCGGCCGACGTGGCCAGAAAAAGAAAAACAGGCTTGAGTTAGCTACTGCAAACCGCGTTCGGTCTCGGAAAGCCCGAAGAAAGAAAACCGGGGACCATAACGTTTTATCTATTGACCACGCTCCCTAACGGGTGCCCCTTTGCATTGCCGCACTGGCCGGCGCTTTTCGCTTTACTCAAACTGGCTCTTAGGCGGAGGGGCGGATAGCGGCGCCGCGTCGGGCGGCTGTGTCCTGAGAGTTGCCACTTCATCAGGTGTCACTTCAATGCCTGCATTTCCGAAAGAGTTGTAAACGAAGGTCAGCACATTCGCGATGTCCTGATCGGTGAGCGGGAACTTCGGCATGCTGTTGTTGAACTTCTGTCCGTTGACCACGATCTCTCCCTGCCGGCCATTGATCACAATCTTGATGGCCCGGTTCTTGTCGGCGTTCAGGAAGTCCGACCCCGCCAACGGCGGAAAAACATTCGGGACACCCCGGCCGGTTGGCTGATGGCAGGCCGCACAGATCGTGCTAAAAATCCTCTGGCCCATTTCAATTTTCTGGTCCCTGTTTTTGGCAATGACTGGAGGCGGTGCCACCCCTTTGAGCGCGCCCCCGCGCACCCAATCGCGGATCGTCTGTCGTTCCTGGTCCGTGATGGCGAGAGATTCCGGGCTGTTGGCAATGGGCATGGATTCCTTGAAATACGCGCCCTTCCAACTATCCCACACACGCCGGGCAATTTCTCCCTTGTCGTGCGTGGCGGTTTCATAATCCAGCCAGTTGTAAACAAACCGCGCCTGTTCGTTATGACAACGCGCACACCTCTGCATCACAATCGGCTGAACGTCCCGCAAATAAGTCGGCACCTGGTTCGTGGTTTCATGGGACGCGCCGTTGGCTAAGGCACTCGCGAGAGACGCACAGACCAACGACACAATTCCCAGTCGTACAAACAATCGCTGGTAACCCCTCAGGAATTGCCATGGACGATTAGAATCCATATGAAAGCTGCAATATCAACCGGTCTTTCTGAGTCGGATCGGTGCTGTTGCCGTGGAAGAACTCGTAGTCGCCTTCGAACAATACCGTGTTCGACAGATAATAAACATAACCCACAGTTTCACGGCGAATCTTCGTCCCTAAGCCGTCATGAGACTGGTCATACCGGCCAATCACTTCCACATTGTTAATCAGCGGCCAGCTCAGGTTCAAACCCGCGAGCTTATAGCTCGATTGAATCCACCAGCCTTGCGGATGAATATTGCCCCCGTCGCTGCCATACCACGTGTTGATAAACTCTCCCCTGGTTTCAAAGTAAGAACCAAGATGCAGGCTCCCATCCACCACAACGGCATTCCATAGATGATTGCCCGCGTCATCCCATTCGCCTGACTGCCCCGACAGACCAATTTCGAAATCATAATGCGGCTTATAAGGATAAAAGAATCCTACGCGCCCGCCTCCACTCGGATTTCCGTGCAGGTTCGCGACCCTGTTATCGGAGCTCAGGCCCACGTTTCCGCCCAGGTCCAGTTGATCGGGCGCCCCGGTGCCGTCGGATGAACTGGGGCCATTGACTCCCCAAACGTAATAATTGAACAACTTTCCTTCGGTTCCAATTGGCACGGCCCCGAGCAATTCTCCACCCACGCCGCTTCCCGGCAAAAGATCGCGCGGCAAAGGATCGTCAGGAATTTTATTCAGCCATCCAGCGGTCCTTAAACTATAGGTCCCGAGCGGCAGCAGCAGGTTACCTCCGGCAAAGGTGACGTAATCGTTAAACAGATAATCCATCTGCGCAAAACTCAGATTAACACCCGTGGTCTGGCCGGAGTCATGCGTTCCCGTGCTCGCGTTCTGCAACGTGAAATCAAAACCAGCTTCAAACAGCACGTTGTCGCCCGCGCGATACAGAAAAATGGGCGCGAAATCAGCGAACAAAAACGTGGGATGCTGTCCGCGTATGTTGGCAAATTGAAACTCGGCGTCGCCGAGGATGGAGAAATTGTGGTTCACTGTCGCCTCGTCAATCGGCATCCGCGGCAGGGGAGCCGCCTCCACAACTGCTCTCGGCGCGATCGCGACGTTGGTCTGCTGCGCTTGGATGCTTTGCTGCAATTGCTGGATCTGCTGGAGGTCCTTCTGGTGTTGCTGCTCGTCCGCCTCGTGCGCGTTTTGAAGCTGCTTCACCTGATCCGACAACTTCTGCATCTCTTCGCCCTGCTTGCGTACCGCCTCCTTGATGGCATTGAAATCGTCCTGGGAAATATCAGCTGCGCGCAAAAGGCCGCTCGTTGCCAAGACGCCTATCACGCACATGCCAACCACTCTTGACCAAACTGATTTCATTCCTTCATTTTACCTTCCGAGACACACCACCGCGGCAATTCAGCGACCGCTGTTTTCCTGGAGATATTGCAAAATCGTCCTCGCCTGCTCCGCCGGGAGATTAGCTCTCACCCGCATATGCAGCATAATCGTCTTCCACTGCGCCGCCGTTCTTTCCGTCGGATACCGCTCCGGATGACATCGGTTGCAATGCATCGAGTAAAGCTCCGCGCCACTGAGTTGGTGAGGGACCGGGCGCGCTATCTGGGGAGGAGAGTTGGTTGCGGCCGCTTTCGGCTGACTCGCAACAGAGTTGGTGCTGGTATCTTGAGAACTCGCTTTCGGCGCCATTCCCACAAGCACCATGGAGGCCAGCACTATTGCCGGAGTGCACAAGCGGAAGCCCCAACGATAAGGAGCACGGTTCACGGAATGGGTCTCATGGATTGGAAGACCAATAGCGCGACGCCGTTTATTAAGCAAGTGTTTTTCAGTCGAAAAAAGGGGTCAGAGATGACTAAAGTAACATTTTTTCATTTACCGACCTCAATTTCCTTTGCTTTGAATTCTCGGTCATGCTCGGGCAGATTGTTGCTGGGGCGCGTTGAACAACAACAAGTCCCTCGCCATTGCGTTCGTTTCATTCGGATTTGGAGACTTTACGAAATAAGCTTTGGCGCCAAGTCTTTGCGTCAAATCCCGATTGAGTTCGACCTTGGAAGATGACAGCACGACAATCGGCGGCAGCTTTTCGGGTGGTTCCCCCTTTGCCCACGCTAAAAAGTCAAAACCACTCATTCCTGGCAAAGACAAATCCAAAACAATCAATGTCGGCTTGGGAAATTCCGTCTTGTTGGCAAATTCGCCAAAATTGTCCAAATAGTTGATTGCATCTTTCGCGAAATTGAAGGCGACGACTTTACAAGGGGAACCGCTGTGAGCCACGGCGATGCGAAACAATTCAACATCGTCAGGATTATCTTCGATCAGCAAAATGATGCCGTTTGCCGGACGCCGAGCCGATTCATCGCTCATTTTTGCTTTCTGGTCACCCGCAGACTTGTTTACCCAGCGGCCACGGAACGGGTGTCCGTCTGAACTCTGGGATTGGAAGGTGGCTGTCTCAATAGGGTTCGGACCCTATAAGCGGCAAAAAGGGGTCACCCATTAGGGAAGTCATCGTGTGCGGCCTCCGCAAAAGCCGTCACCATCCGCGCGGAAAGTGCTGCAAAACGCGGAAAGGACAAACCAAAATAAAAACAGAGCGCGGAAAATGTTCAGCCTTAGGTCGTCCAGCAAGAAATTCAAAGCTCTAGTCGCCATGTTAATAGAGTAGACGTTCTCATGAATCGAATAGGAGTAGCAGGATCGTTGTTGACCTGCAGGACCACATCACCATTTTGGGGAATGCTATTCGTGGCAACGATTTGCCAGTTGAGCAGGTCACTTGAACTTTCCACAACGAACGGCTGTCCCGGAGTGCCGTTCGCGATGAACTGGAGAGAGCCATTTGTCCCATTTGCAATGCTTATATTCGACAAAGTGGGAGCAGAAACCGCTATAAACAAAGATTCTGGGCTGTAAAAAGTTTGGGGTTGACCGCCTACCTCGCTCTGCATTTTAAGCCGATAATGGCCAGTATTTGCCGCAGTGAAGTTTGGAATAATGAGCAAGGCATTAGTTTGATTAGGCAAATCAGCACCCTCTAATTGCCATTGATACTGGATTGATTGTTCGCTGTGTAGGATGGGCTGAATTGTTAAATCCTGCCCGGGTTTCAATGTCTGGTCTGTCACTGGTGCGACAATTCGAATCGCCTGGGGCGTGAGAGTAAAGGCCCCAGTCGGCGAATTAAATGTCAGAACAAGTGGAAGCTCAAGTCCGGAAATTGGCGGGAATGGTTGTCCGTTAGCAGATACATCAAATTGGCCCACACCGCCGGATGGATAATTGGTAAAATATACCGTCTGCCCGCCCGAAAATGAGCCTAGATTTACATTGGAAACCGTAACAGTCAGAGAGTTGGTGCAATTCGGAAGAGTTAATGATTGAAAAAGCGTGGGATTTACCGCAGTAAAACTAAATTCATAATCCACCCCATCATTTGCGGGAATTCCTATCAAAGAACCCGTTGGCACATTCGTAAAAATGTACGATGGAAAGTAAGGGCTGGTTGCTAAAGACCGTGCAGCGGGCAAAATCCCCAAACTTTGCCCATTGCTTATTGGGCCTAAATTTGCAGTGAACTTCTTTGCAAATGTTAGGGTGCAATCAGCAGGTGAAGTATTGGTGCTGGCAATTTGCATATCAAAGGAAGCCGCAGTCGTTGCGTATGCGAAACCAACCCTGAAACCATCCGGTTCGGGACTGATAGTAGAACTATGTGCGAGACAGACTAAATCAATAAGACAGGTAGGAGGGCTATTGGAAGGAGAGAGGATGGCGCTGTAACTTGCAGAGACAGATTCGAAGTATAAATATGGAACAGGGGGATCGTAATACGCGTTTGCAGATATGGAATGGCTTCCGAATCGCACGTTTCCATCAGGTGAGGCACTAGAAGTAGTAGAGTCGAATATCGTCGCCCAACTGTAAACACCTCCGAATGTGTTATTTGCTTCGCCACCACCCATTGTAGAGTCCAAGCCGCTCAAGATTGTCACACCATCAGCAGGGTTAGCCGCAAAGGAGAACGTATAATGGGTATAGGCGTTGTCACTCTTAGGTTGATCGTAGGGAGCGCTCCAGAGTGATAAGTCGTTGGCTATTGCGGTCGCGCCGAATTGCCACGAATAGCTGCCTGGAATGAGGTGTGCGTGGAATGAAAAACTTCCATCAGCAGCAGGGGGATCGAGCGGCTGGGTCTGCCCACTTAGATCAGTGTAAGAGGCGTAACTACCCCCATCTGAACTAATTTGAATACTCATAATAGCTATCCGAGGCGATACGTCATTTTTCCATAAGACTGCGCTTGTGCTCATGCTGCCGGCCACACCGGTGTCAACCACCAGTGTTGTTGCTACGATCAAAAAAAATATTTTTTTCATGTTAAGACCTTAGTTTATTGGTGCTGCGGCCCTGCTTCAATCCGCTCGGCGTTTGTGCGCGCCGACTAATATTCTTCCCTCCGTTGTTCGGCTTGCGACCGTCTGTTGTCATCCCGTTCCTTCTGTTCCTGCTGTCGGCGCTCTTCCGCAAACTGACTATTCAACTGATCGGCGGCAGCTGTGATCGCATGCTGGCTTTTATGCGGGTTACCCAAATAATCTTGTGCCGTGGGTGCTGAGTAGACACCGCTCTGGCGCGAGCCTGAACGAGTCGATAACCCGCCTGCCCTGGCATTTGCGCATAGGCACTCGGCGCGAACTGAAGGTGTAAAAAATAAACCAGACAGCAATGACACAAAGAAACACCTTGGTTTGTGTGAGGCTTGGGTATTGTGCGGTTTTCATAGTGGATTTGGAGTCGATCTGCCTCACTTGGACTAAGCGGGCGTTGCTCCTCGATGCCGGTTGTATCCATCATAGGGTTTCATTGCAACCTTTAATTGTTCTTGGCGTGACAAAATCAGCGTGTGAAATTGCTTTAAGTTTCAGCGCGGCCTCGGTGTTGGTTTCTATCCAGCTTCCAACCCTACATCATTTAGGATCTCCGAGCGCGGTTCGAAAAGGGGTCAAAACGGGGTCAAAACGGGGTCAGAGATGACTAAAGTAACATTTTGTTTCATTCACCGACATCAATTTCCCTGGCTTTGAATTTTCCAAACGGCGTTGCGTGCCGTACGCCAATGACGGGCGCGTCATCAAACGCTCGGCCATCCAAAAATCCCAATCTGAAATTTAAAAACGCGTACAGCCAAAATGCGAAACCGTTTCGCATTCTCCAGAATTAATTGAATTTCAACGCGTTACTGCGCAATCACACGCCGGGTCATTTCTTCGGAAAACATCACCGTGAGCTTTCCATGCCCTTTATAATAAAAGTAAAAACCTCTTTTTATGGCAAAAATCCTCTCTCCAAAACAACTCGCCGCCAATCGCCGCAACGCCCAACGCTCCACCGGCCCGACCTCCCCGGCAGGCAAATCCGCTTCGCGACTAAATGCCCGCAAACACGGCTTGCTCGCTCAGCAAGTTGTCGTCAGCAGCTACTACCAGCAGGAATCCCCGGACGAATTCAAACAACTCTGCCGCGAGCATCATCAGAGCCTCGCACCCGTCGGGCCACTGGAAGACATGCTGGTCGGCCAGATTGTCATGGTCATTTGGCGTCTCCGCCGCGTCCGCATGGCCGAAGCCGGCGAAATCGCCGCCAACGTGGATGAAACCTGGTGGAATCCCCGTCGTCCCCCGTGGGAAATCGGCAACGGTCACAAAGGAAACGCATTGCACAGGCGGCTCATCGATTATCGTCGCAGCATCCCAGGCATTGAGTTCGTCATCGAATGCATCAAGCAATTGCGCATCGAAATCGAAGCCGCGGGCCAGGTCACCGAAGAAAAACTAAAAGAACTGGGGCTCTATCCGGGCGGACCCAACGACATTGTTCTCAAACTCGCCGACCTTCGCGGATCGCTGAAGTTGAATCCGAAAAAACTCCCGCTCGAAGAATGGCGCGCACAGCATCTCAAGGAAACGCTGGATTACCTGGACCAGCAAATCTCCGAATTCCAGGACTTGATCGCCGAACGCCAGGTGCAGATCGATGCCGAGGACAATATGCGCCGCGCCGCTGCCCTCCTGCCCACCGGCGAATTTCTCGAGAAAATCGTGCGCTACGAAAGCGCATTGCAACGCCAACTCAACCGCTCCATAAACCAACTCGAACGCCTCCAACGCCGCCGCCTCGGCGAAAACGTCCCGGCCCCCGTCATCATGGATGTTTCGATGAAAGGCTAGACTGTTTGCCAAAAGTAATTTTCGAAATGGTGGGGCAAACCTGCGGGTTTGCCTCGATTCCCCGCAGGGAATCGCCACCTTTTCGGAAATTACTTTTGGCAATCTATAACCATGGATCGAACCGAAACATCCAAATTGAGAGCGCCGCTCAGACCACCGGCAATTCGCGATAATTCGCGCCATTCGCGTAAAACCGTTTCCCTCAAAAATAAAAAGTTACCAAACGAACCCATTTCAGCTTCTAAGCTTTGCCTTATAAATCAGCCACTTACAAGAATCCATGTCCACCCCAGCCCGAAAAACGAACCCATTTTTTGGAGCCTCGGCCAAGGCGAATTCCCTCATTCCGACCTCCGACCTCCGACCTCCGACTTCCGCCCTCCGCCCTCCGCCCTCGCCTTCAAGAAAATGTCGGATTCCACCCCCCGGCACCGATATACTCCTGAAACCATGACACCGGACACGCAATTGCTTCGCGATTATTCCGCGGCCAAATCCCAGGACGCCTTCACCGAACTCGTCCGGCGTCATGTGGATCTCGTCTATTCCGCCGCCTTGCGCCAGGTCCGCTCCCCGCAATTGGCCGAGGAAATCTCGCAATCCGTCTTCACCGACCTCGCGCGCGCCGCGGATAAATTGCAGCCCGACACCCTCCTCACCGCCTGGCTTTATCAGGTCGCGCGCCGGACCGCCATCGACGTCATCCGCCGCGAATCCCGACGCCAGGCCCGCGAACGTCTCGCCGTAGAAATGGCCGCCATGAATACCGCCATCGATTGGACTCACATCGCACCGCTGCTCGAAGACGCCATGGAAGCGCTCGATGAAACCGACCGCGCCGCGATTTTGCTCCGTTATTTCGAGAACAAATCGCTGCGCGAAGTCGGCCAAAGCCTCGGCACCTCGGATGACGCCGCGCAAAAACGCGTCAGCCGCGCCGTGGAGCGCTTGCGCGAATTTTTCTCCAAACGCGGCGTAGCCGTCGGCGCGAGCGGCCTCGTTGTTTTGATTTCCGCCAACGCCGTCCATGCCGCCCCAATCGCCTTCGTCCCCACAATCTCCACCGCCGTTCTGGCGGCAACCACCATTCACAACTCAACCGCCGTTATCGCAACCAAAGCCGCTGTTATGACTACCTTGCAAAAAGCAGTTGCCGGCGCCGTCGTCGCGGCACTCGTCGGAACCGGGATTTACCAGGCCCGGCAGGCTCAACATCTTCGGACGCAAGTGGCCGCTCTACAGCAGGAACAACCCTCCCCCAACGCGCAAATGCAGGAGTTGCAGCTGCAAAACAGCGCCCTCTCCAACAAAATAGCCACGCTGCTCGATGAAAACTTGCGACTGAAACACAACGAAAGTGAGTTGCTCACACTTCGGGGCGAAGTCGGAATGCTGCGGCAGGCCACCAACGAGCTCGCAAAAATTCAGGAGCGGGTCCCTCCAACAAATCAGCCGGCCCGGACAAAACCCCAAACCGAAGATGAAATCATGCAGATGGTCAGAGACAAACAGAACTATGCGCGGGCTTGGATGACAGCCTTTCAGAACTATGCCTTCAATCACAATGGCGAACTCCCCAACAGCTTCGAGGATGCCAGGCAATTTTTCCCGCCCGAAGTGGGCCATTGGCCGGACCTCTCACCCGACGATTTCGAAATCCTTTACCACGGCTCGCTGAATGCGATCACCAATCGCGACGTGATTGTGTTCCGCGAAAAAAAGCTTTGGCAGCACGTTGGCGGAAAATGGGGAAGATACGACGTCCTGGCAAATGGCTCTCCTCAGGTACGGCTCCGTCCCGCCGGGATTTTCCGATTCGGACTTCACGGATTGGGAAAAGGAGCGCCTCATCCCACCAACGAATCAATAATTACTTCCAAAGCTGTCTGAAATTCGCCGGTCCGGTTACTATTTACTGAGTGAACCAATTCAGTGACCACGAGCTTTTGCGGGATTATGCGGAACGGCAATCCGATTCGGCCTTCGCTGAATTGGTGCGCCGCCACATTGATATTGTCTATTCCGCCGCCCTGCGGATGGTCATCGATCCCCAGACCGCCGAAGACATCACGCAAAACACCTTCATTGCCCTCACGAAAAATGCCCGCCAAGTAAGGAACCGTTCCGTCCTATCCAGTTGGCTGCATTCCACGGCGCGAAACTTCGCCGCCAACGCCATCCGCACCGAAGTGCGCCGCCGCGCGCGTGAACAGGAGGCTGCCGTCATGAACGAATTGCTCGCCAACGAACCCGAGGCCTTTTGGAAAAACATTGCCCCCCATCTCGACGACGCTATCGCCGAATTGAGCGACTCCGACCGCGACGCCTTGTTGCTCCGCTATTTCGAACGCAAGTCCGTCCGCGAGATCGCACACATCCTTAACACCTCTGAACCCGCCGCGCAAAAACGCGTCAGCCGCGCCGTCGAGCGCTTGCGCGAATTTTTCTCCAAACGCGGCGTGGCCGTCGGCGCCGGCGGATTGGTGGTCTTGATTTCCGCGAACGCCGTCCATGCCGCCCCGCTCACTCTCGTTCCGACAATCTCAACCGCCGCCGTTCTGGCCACCACCACCATTCACACCTCAACCGCCATTGCCGCCACCAAAGCCATCGCCATGACACTTTTTCAAAAAACCCTCATCACCGCCACCGTCGCCATCGTCGCCGGCGCGGGCATCTACCAGGCGCATCAAGCCACGCAGTTGCGCGCGGAAATTCAAACCCTCCAGCAACAGCAAGCACCCCTGGCCGCGCAGATCCAGCAATTGCAACAGGAACGCGATGAAGCCACCAACCAGGTTGCGTCGCTCTCCGAAGAAGTTGCCAAAGCCAACGGCAACACCACCGAACTGATGATGCTGCGCCGTGAAAACAGCGCCTTGCGCCAGCGCGTCGCACAAAATCCCCGCGCGACGCCATCCACCCTCAATCAAGCCTCAGTGGCGGATTCTCAAACTCCCGACGAATCCAGCCAGATCGCCATGGCCATTGCCCAGGGCGACCCGACCGCGCTGCAACGACTGACTGACTATTCGAAATCACAACATCAATTTTACAATACGAACAAGGTTGATTTGACCAATGAGCAACTCTCCGCCCTTTCGACCAAAGCGTTCAGTGGGCTTTGGTCGTCGTTTGATTATCTAACCGCCGAGGCAATTAAAGGTAATTCCAACGCTCGCCAGGCCATCGACCAGGCGCTTCGGTCAGGTTATCTGGAAGGAACCGCCGTTAACGCGCTGGGAAAACTTGCCGCGAACGGCGACGACGCCGCGCTGCAAACACTATTGAATTACGATAAAAACGGAATCCTGCTTTCCGGAGCCGTGGGCGCGCTCGCCCTACCCGCTGGCAACGGCAACGAACCAGCCATCGCCGTTCTGGCCGCAGTGCTGAAAGACAATTCAAAGAAACCACTTTGGAACCTGGCTTCAACCGGTCTGCAAAAAGCCGCCGCCAACGGCAACGCAGTCGCCATCGACGCCCTCAAATCGATGCCCCAATCGCAATAACCCGGCAGAATTCCTTCGCGCTCCAAAATCTGTCCGGAATTTGCCCCTCCGGTTACTATTCCATGAGTGAACGAAATCAGCGACCACGAACTTTTGCGCGATTACGCCGAGCGCCAGTCGGAACCGGCTTTCGCCGAACTGGTGCGCCGCCATATTGATTTCGTTTATTCCGCCGCCCTCCGGATGGTCTGCGATCCCCACACCGCGGAAGACGTGACACAAAACACCTTCATCGCGCTCACCAGAAATGCCCGGCAAGTGCGGGACCGCTCCGTCGTATCCAGTTGGTTGCATTCCACGGCGCGCCATCTCGCCGCCAATGCCATTCGCGCCGAAGTGCGCCGCCGCGCGCGCGAACAGGAGGCCGCCGCCATGAATGAACTGCTCGCCAACGAACCCGCAGCCGTCTGGAAAAACATCGCCCCGCACCTCGATGACGCCATCGCCGAATTGGGTGACGCCGACCGCGATGCCCTCTTGCTCCGCTATTTCGAGCGCAAATCCGCGCGTGAAATGGGCCAAATCTTCGGCACCTCCGAAGCAGCCGCGCAAAAACGCGTCAGCCGCGCCGTCGAACGCTTGCGGGAGTTTTTTGCCCGGCGAGGTGTCACGGTGGGCGCCGGCGGATTGGTGGTCTTGATTTCCGCGCACGCGGTTCAAGCCGCCCCGCTCGCGCTGCCCGCCTCGATCTCCACCGCCGCAAGCCTGACTGCAATAACGGCAACCCACACTTCAACCGCCCTCACCGCGACCAAGGCCATCGCCATGACCACCCTGCAAAAAACACTCGCCACGCTCACCGTCGTGGTCCTTGCCGGAGCGAGCCTTTACGAAGGCCGCCAAACTTCGGAACTGGGCGCCCAGGTCCGGAAGCTGCAACTGCAACAATCTCCCCTGGCCGCGCAAAACCAGCAGTTGCAGCGCGAGCGGGATGACGCCGTCAATCGTTTATCCGCCTTGGCTGGCGAAAATGAGCAATTAAAATCGAACCAAAACACCACGGAACTCCTGCAGCTTCGCGGTGAAGTAACGCAATTCAAGGCATCCGAAGCCGATCCGATGAATGTGAAAGCCAAGGAATGGCTGGCCAAAATCAACAAACTCAAACAGCGCTTGGAAGCATCGCCGAACGCAAAAATTCCCGAGCTTCAGTTCCTCACCGATACCGATTGGCTGAACGCCGCCAGCGGTAAACTGGAAACCGATGCCGATTACCGCCAGGCCCTGGCCGAATTGCGAAACACCGCAGAGGATCACTTGGCTGGAAAGATTCAGACCGCACTGCAAAAATACATAGAAGCAAGCAATCGATTTCCTACGGAACTAGGACAACTTCAAACGTACTTCGATCCTCCGATCGATTCTGGCCTTCTCGATAGATGGCAAATCGCCCCGGCCCCGAATAGCGGCCTGGGCGGTGATTTCCAAATCACCGAGAAAACCACCCCGGATGAAATCTTTGATCACCGGCACTTTATTGGCACCCGCGGCGTTGGAGGCACATCGGACTATTTTTCCATGCAAGAAAAGCTTCTGAATCCAGTCTACGATGCCTACATGGCGGCCAACAATGGCCATCGTCCCTCCGACCATGCTCCCCTCTTGCCCTACGCCACCACCCCCGAACAACAAACCTTAATCCGGAAACTGGCCACTAGAGATAGCCTCGAGGAACAACTTTCTTCCCATTAAATCAAAGCCCTCGCCCCAATATCCCGCCGGAACTGCGCCCCCTCAAAATGAATTTTTTCCACCGCCGCATACGCCGCCGCCTGCGCGCTCTTCAAATCCTTCGCCCATGAAGTCACACCCAGCACACGGCCGCCGCTCGTTACGATTTGCTCCCCCGCTCGCGCCGTGCCGGCGTGAAACACTTTCGTGTTTGGCAATTGCGCCGCCGCATCCAATCCGCTGATCACTTTACCCTTCGCGTAATTCCCCGGATATCCGCCGCTCGCCATCACCACGCACACACTCGCCATCGGGCTCCATTTCAATTCCATCCGCCCGAGCGTGCCATCCACGCAGGCATCCAGCAACTCGACCAGATCATTTTCCAATCGCGTCAAATACACCTGCGTTTCCGGATCGCCAAATCGCGCGTTGAATTCAATCACCCGCGGCCCGTTTTTCGTGAGAATCATTCCCGGATACAAAATGCCGCGATAATCAATGCCCTCCGCCATGCAACCCTTCAGCCACGGCCCCAGAATCTGGCGGCTCACGTCGGCCAGTTGTGCCTCGTCAAGGAACGGCGTCGGCGAGTAAGTGCCCATGCCGCCGGTGTTCAACCCCTTATCGCCGTCGAGCGCGCGTTTGTGGTCCTGCGACGTCGGAAACAATTTCGCCATCTTGCCATCGCACAACGCATGCAGCGAAATCTCCACGCCCTCCAAAAATTCCTGGATGACAATCTTCGATCCCGCCGCGCCAAACGCTTTGTCCACGAGAATTTCGTCGATCGCCTTATTCGCCTCGGCCATGTTCGCGCAAACCAAAACACCTTTTCCCAGCGCCAGCCCGTCCGCTTTCACCGCGCATTTGCCGCCGAGTGACTCCGCAAATTTCCTGGCGCTCGCCGCCTCCGCAAACGTCCCTCCGCGCGCCGTGGGAATTCCATATTGCTCCATGAACCCCTGCGAAAAAACCTTGGACGACTCGAACTGCGCCGCTTTTTGGTTCGGCCCCCAAATGCGCAGCCCGCTTTTTTGAAACAGATCCACGATGCCCAGCGCCAGCGGATTGTCCGGCCCAACCACCGTGAGATCGATTTTCTTCTCCTGCGCGAAGGCGAGCAGCCTGGGAAAATCCTCAGCACCAACATTGACACATTCGACGGGTTTCTCCGTTTTCTCGGTTCTCTCCGGTTGGATTCCGGCATTGCCCGGCGCGCACCACATCTGCATGACGTGCGGCGACTGCGCGAGCTTCCAAACCAGCGCATGCTCGCGCCCACCGGAACCAATGACGAGAATCTTCATAAGAGCGCCCGGAGATTAAGCACCTTCTTAAATCGAAGCAACCGCAAGAGAAATCAAAAAAGCCTCACACCGCCAACAAACGTGAATAAGAACTCACGCGTCACGCGTCACGCGAACGCCGGCACCGGCACCGGCGGCACGAAATCCAGCGGCGGTTCCTTCACCGCGCGCAAATCCACTTCGCGACCTTTCCACGTCTTCACGCCGATGTCATTCAGCATGCCCAGCCGATAGCGCCACGAAACGCCGTAGAACGGATTGCTCGTCGGCCAGAAAGAAATCGCGTCCATACCCGCCTCCCTCGCCATCTCAATCGCGCGCTCGATCATCCAGCGCTTATCGTTCCAATTGAACAGAAGATATTTCCACTCCAATAACGGACGCTTCAGCCCGCGCGCGTTGCGATACGCTACAATCGCTTTTAGATTCTCGTAGGCTTTGTCGAAATTTTCACCCATCCCATATTTTTTTAGCATCGCATTGTCGATGCCGTGGACGGAAAAATAAATATGGCTCGCATACATCGCCGCCTCGCGCTTCGCGTCCGTGTTCAGGATGATGGCGTTCGACGAAATCACGATGCGGCAATCGGGGTTTTTCTCGCGCAACAACGGCATTTCCTTGCCGATGTTCGGCGATAAAAACGGCTCGCCCAGGTTCAGATAAAACAATTGCTGCATGCCCAGCTCTTTGACGAGATCCGCCATTTTCGCGAGCTTATCCAACTCCATCAGCTTCGTCTTGCGCAAGCCAGCCGCCTGAGTGCGATCACAGCCAATGCAGTCGACGTTACAACGGACCGTGTTTTCCAAAAGCACCCCGCGATACGGCAACCGCGGCTGAATTTCGTTGATCCGGGATTTCTTGATGCGCCGCAAATCGCCGCAACGCGCGCAGGTATCGATCGGCAATTTTCCCTTGGCGAGCCCTTCCCGAAGACTTTGCGCCTGCGGGCCAAAAAAAACATCTTTGAAGCTGTGCTGATTCAGGTCGCCGAGGTGGCCGGAGCCATCATAATCCTGGCAACTGCACGACACCGTGCCGTCGCAATTGATCGTGATATTGTATTCCGAAAGCCCGCTAAGAGCGCTGCAGTAGAAGGTTTCGCCGCGCAACTTGGCGCCCCACTCGAACTTGGTTTTGAGGCCCCAACGAACGATATCACTAAAAACCCAATTTATTCTGCGGCGTTTCGGCATGCGATGCGATGGTCGGATACTACAGCAAGCGCCCGCGTCAGGCAAGAAAGTTTAGCACCCTTTTACACCACCCGCGCCTCGCCTTTACCCTTCACAACTTCCCCGATGATCCACGCCTTGTGCTTCTGCGATTTGATGAATTTCAACACCGCCTCGGCCTTCTCCGCCGCGACCACCGTCACCATCCCGATGCCCATGTTGAACACCTGGTAAAGCTCATCGTCCGGCACGCCGCTCTTTTCCGCGATGATCCGGAAAATCGGCAGCATATCCCAAGACCCCTTTTTGATGACCACATCGCAATTATCCGGTAACACGCGCGGAATATTGTCCACAAACCCGCCGCCCGTGATATGCGCAAACGCCTTCACCGGCAACGCGCGGCCACTCGCCGCACTGTTAAACTTCTTCAACAGCGCCTGCACCAGCGGCCCGTAACTCACGTGCACCTTCAGCAATTCGTCACCAATCGTGTTCTTCAACTCCGCCACGTAGCTGGTCGGCTTCAACTTCAATTGCTCGAAGAAGATTTTCCGCCCGAGCGAATAGCCGTTCGTGTGCAAGCCGCTCGATTCCATGCCAATGACCACATCGCCGCGCTTCACGGTTTTTTGGCCGTTCAACATCTTCGCTTTTTCCACCACCCCCACGATCGTGCCGCTCACGTCATATTCGCCCGCCTGGTAAAAGCCCGGCATCTGCGCCGTCTCGCCGCCGATCAGCGTGCAGCGATTCTCCGCGCACGCGCGCGCAAAGCCCTTGATGATCTCCGTGAACACTTTCGGCTCCAGCTTGCCCGTGCCCAGATAATCCAGAAAAAACAGCGGCTCCGCGCCCAGCACCGCGATGTCGTTCACGCAATGATTCACCAGGTCCGCGCCGATCGTGTCATGCCGGTCCATCGTGAAGGCGATCTTCAATTTCGTGCCCACGCCGTCGACGCTCGAGACCAGCACCGGCTGCTTGTATTTGCGGACATCCAGCGCGAACAATCCACCAAACCCGCCCACCTTGCCCAGCACCTCGGGCCGATGCGTCGCCGCGAGCAACTGCGGCAAGGTGGACTTCACCTTGTTGCCCAGATCAATATCCACACCCGCGCGCGCGTAAGCTTTTTGTTTCATTCAAAAATCGTTCAACTTCGTTTATAAATATCTCTCCGATTACCAACGTAATGAAGAAAAATGCGGCCAAGCTCTAAATCAAACTCATAGAGCACGCGATAGTCCCGGACCCGCAACTTAAATTCGGGCCGGCCCTGTAAACGTTTGTGCGGGTAAGTGTCGAGACGCGTGCCCATTTCGTCAACCTTGCTCTGCAATGATTGACGTATCGCCTCGGGCAACGCATCGAAAGCCTTGGAAAAAGTCGGTGACCAAATTTGAAGCGCAGCCGCCACGTTTATTTCGGCTGGCGCGTTGTATAATCACCGTCGGCGATCTCGCGGCGCGATTGATCGAGCTTCGCCTTCACTTCGTCCGTGAGTTCCAATTGGTCCTCCAGGAAGTCATCAATCCACGCGCGAAGCTCCTCCACTTCCGCACGGGATAACCGGGGAATGGCAGCCTCAATTTCTTTCACCGTAGTCACCCCGTTAAGATAAGAAGCAGCCGCCGCTTTGCAAAGCTTCTTTCACAGGTTTGCCAGCCAGCGCCACCGACGGCGGCTTTTTGCTCATTGCCTTTTTCCCTTGAGTGTGGCAGGCATTGATTAAGACCTTATGCGCTGGCGCGTCCTGTTGCCCCTTTCCCTGGCGGCCAATTTCCTCCTCGCCGCCGGGATGCTCCACTACGCCCGTCGCGCTTCTTCGCCTCCCCCCATCGTGGCGGCGGAGGAAACCAATTCCATCATCAAAACCAACGTCGTCCTCCGGCACCAATTTCTTTCCTGGGCGCACGTGGAATCCCCGGATTACGCGACTTACATCGCCAATCTCCGCAGCATCGGTTGTCCGGAACAAACCATTCGCGACATCATCATCGCCGACGTCAATTCCCTCTTCGCCAAGCGCCGCGCCACGGAAATCCTCACCCCGCAGCAGGAATGGTGGCGCAGCGAGCCCAGCCCACAGGTCGTCAAGCTCGCCGCGGAAAAATACCTCGCCCTCGACAAGGAACGCCGCGCCCTGCTCACCAGGCTGCTTGGACCCAATTGGGAAGGCGGCGATCTCGCCGGCCTGCCCCGTCCCACGCGTCCGGGCGTTGTTCTCGATGGTCCGGTTCTGGGCACGCTCGCCATCGACAGCAAGGAAGCCGTCGCCAACATCAGCGCCGATGCTGCGGACCGCATGCAGGCATATATCCAACAGATGCACGACGCCGGCAAGGAACCCGACCCCGCCGAACTCAACCGCCTGCGGCAGGAAACACGCAATCAACTCGCCGGCGTCCTCACCCCCGCCCAACTCGAGGAATATCTCCTGCGCTATTCGCAAACCGCCAACGACCTTCGCGCCCAGCTCGGCAAGCTGAAATATTTCAACGCCACAGCCGATGAATTTCGCGCCCTCTTCCGCGCCGACGATTCCTTCACTCAACAAATCCAGGCGCTCGGCACCGGCAATGATGCCATCACCGTGGCCCAGCGGAATTCGCTTGAGCAACAGCGCGACAGCGCCCTCCGCCTCGCGCTCGGCCCGGCTCGCTTCCTGCAATATCAAAAGCTCCAGGACCCGCTCTACCAGCAGGCCATGGCCACCGCCATCCAGAATGGCGATCCCAACACCGCCGACGCCATCTACGGCATCAACCTCGCCGCGCAAAACGAACAAAACGCCGTTCAAACCAACCCGACTCTTACCGATGCACAAAAAACTTTGGCGCTGAAACAACTCGACGCCGATCAATTCGCCGCCTCCACCGGCCAGACACCCCCATCCGATGCCGCGCCCCCTGCTCCACCCCAGCCCCCGGCGTCCCAACCGCATGTCATGGGAAAAACCGAAACCGCCCTCGGCCTCTCGAAAATGTACGGCATTTCGATCAACACCATCCAGGCCGCCAACCCCTCGATTGACGTGAACAATCTCAAAGCCGGCGACGTCATCCGCCTCCCCAATCCCCCGCCCAACTTCACCCCCCCGCACATGATCATGCCCCCGTAATTGGAGGTGAGGTCAGAGGCCAGAAGACGGAGGTCAGAGGTCGGAGGTTGGATATTCCCCTTCGCTCCGCTCCCGATTTCCGTCCTCCGTCTTCTGGCCTCCGTCCTCCGTCTTCTGGCCTCCGTCCTCCGTCTTCTGACCTCCGCCCTCCGCCCTCCGTCCTCCGGTCGTAACCCCATAGATTCCTCACTGGCAAAGGACTAGGTTGAGCAATGAACAAAGTCTCCATTGCACTTTTTGGCCGTCACGCGGATGGCGAACTGTATCAACGGCGATTGAAAGATTCCGGCATCGCCGCCGAACTTTCCGACTGCGCTGGCATTCACGGCGCTCACCTCGACGTCCCCGCCGATAAATTCGAGCCAGCCTATTCCCTCCTGCAAAGCTGGGATACGGCTGAGGGCGGAATCACCGGCGCCATACGCTGTCCGGAATGCCGCTCCCTGCGCGTCGATTACCCGCAATACACGCACAAAAACGCGTTGCCGAATCTCCTGATTGGATTCCTCGCCAACATCCATGTGTTGCCGAAGGAATTTTATTGTCACGACTGCCATTACACGTGGCCCCGTGAAGGCACCCGCCCCTCGCGCGCGCGCCCGCACATGGCGCCGTATTATTTCATCGAAGGCGTGCCGCAATCCCAGCCGCAGCCGACCGAACACCGTCACGCGGCCTAGTGGCACGGGCATCTTGCCCGTGCGTTTCAATTCAACCGCAAAGGGTCACAAAGGGGTCAGAGATGACTATTGATGTGTTTGGTGGAGTGGATACAATCGGCGAATGCCACGGAAGCTGCGAGTGGAATACGAAGGTGCGATCTACCATGTGATGAATCGCGGGGATCGGCGGGAGCCGATTTTTCTGGATGACCAGGACCGTGAGCTGTTTCTCGAGACGCTGGCGCAAGTGTGCCAGAAGACCGGGTGGCAGGTGCACGCCTATTGTCTCATGCACAATCACTTTCATCTGGTCATGGAAACTCCGCGGGCCAATTTGGTGGCGGGTATGAGATGGTTTTTGGGAACCTACACCGCGCGCTTCAATCGGCGGCATAAATATTTTGGGCACCTCTTCAGCGGGCGCTACAAATCGTTGATTGTGGATGGCAGCGGAACAGGATATTTAAAAACGGTTTGTGATTACGTTCACTTGAACCCGGTGCGGGCTGGATTGCTCAAGCCCGAACAGCGGCTGACGGATTACCCTTGGAGCAGTTGGCCTGAATATCTCAAACGGCCCGGGAAGCGGTGGCCGGGATTGCGTGTGGATCGGCTAATGGGGGAATGGGGTGTCAAGGCGGACACGGGCGCGGGCCGGCGGAAATTGGAGGCCGGGTTGGAACAGCGCCGGGAATTGGAACCGGGAAATGGAGATTGGAAACGGTTGCGGCGAGGATGGTATTTTGGTCCCAAGACATTTCGGGAGGAATTGCTGGAGTTAATCGGAGAAAGGCATGGCCAACAGCATTACGGCGAGGAGTTGAGGGAATCCGAGGAACAAAAAGCGGAACGGCTGATCGCTCAAGCGCTGAAGAAAATGAAATGGACGGTCGCAGATCTCGGATTGCGACGAAAGGGAGAAGCAACGAAAGTGCGACTGGCGATTCAATTGCGAACCGAAACCGCAGTGACGTGGCCGTGGATAGCCGAGCGCTTGATCATGGGTCATTGGCGTACGGCACGTAACGCAGTTCGGAAAATCCAAAGCAAAGGAAATTGATGTCGGTAAATGAAAATGTTACTTTAGTCATCTCTGACCCCTTTTCAAACCTCTTTCCTGACGGTATATTTGTGGAGGATTTCGATATAATACCAACGAACTCGGCCTTGTACGTAACCGCTTTTGATAATGGTACCGTCATGGAGCTGCCGCCTATTTATTTTCAAAATCATATCGGCGATTTGCTCATCACTCAGGACGGCGAAAGTCCTGATCCGTATGCAGCCCTTTTCATCGTTCATTGGGACGCTTTAAACTCTAAATTTGTCACTACGCCGATACCGTTGCCTCCCGGGCTGAGCCGTTTCGAGCACGTGACTTTCGCGCCAGTCCAATTTCCGAATCTTTGACTTATGAAGCTGAAACTTATTGCGCTTACATGTCTCTCATGGGCAACGCTCGTTCGAGGTCAGGGAAGCTTTATCTGGGACCAGCAAGCCACGGGCTTCGTTGATGGTTTTGCCGTTCTCAACAATCAGCAGCCATTGGGTCAACCGTTCACACCGTCTTTTTCTTCGATGGACGTTGCCGCATTTTATCTCAATGGCGTGACAACGTCCTCAGAAATTGAAGTGAATTTACGAAGCGGTTCCATTAGCGGCACAATTTTAGGGACAAGCGCGCCCCTCACTATTGGAAGCTCCGACAGCGGCGTGTTTTATTTTTTGTTTTCGGACCCAATAACCCTTTCACCCGGAACCCAGTATTTCCTGCAACCGGTTGCTGTTACGGGTGTCGCTGATGCAAACCTCATCGACGCCGCGAATTCAAGTGGAAGTGCAATTTACGGAGGCGTTACCCATAGTGGCTTCAATTTCTGGTTTCAAGAAGGCATTACAGCCATTCCTGAACCGTCCCCGGTTGCTCTTGGTGGAATGATCGCTGCTTTGGTGAGTTGGCGTTATTACCGTACAATGAGAGACAGAACGCAAAAAAATGTCCGGGACGAAAACAAGAATTAAATCTGTAGCAGCATTTACGCTGATCGAGCTACTCGTCGTAATTGCTATTATCGCCATTCTGGCCGCTTTGCTCTTGCCGGCGCTTACGAAGAGCAAGGAATCCGCTCAAAGCATTAAATGTATCAACAACATTCGCCAACTGGGCATCGCGTGCATGGTTTACGAGGGCGATACGGGGCGACTGCCGAGCATGCTTGAATGGATATATCCGACAAATGCGCCTCCCCCTGGAAACGATCTTATCAATCTCGCGAAAGGCCAACTGTTTCCTTACATCAAATCCAGAGCTGTTTATCTTTGCCCCACCGACACCGGAGATTATCCCGGAAGCGGGCCGATCGACCACAGCTATATGATGCAGTGCATGATGTGCCACGTTCACACGATGTCCGTCTGCCTTGCGCCTTCGCGAACCGTAAAAGGGGTCAGAGATGACTATTGATGTGTTTGAAAAGGGGTCAGAGATGACTATTGATGTGTTTGGTGGAGTTGATACAATCGGCGAATGCCACGGAAACTGCGAGTGGAATACGAAGGTGCGATCTACCATGTGATGAATCGCGGGAATCGGAGGAACAAAAAGCGGAACGGCTGATCGCTCAAGCGCTGAAGAAAATGAAATGGACGGTCGCAGATCTCGGATTGCGACGAAAGGGAGAAGCAACGAAAGTGCGACTGGCGATTCAATTGCGAACCGAAACCGCAGTGACGTGGCCGTGGATAGCCGAGCGCTTGATCATGGGTCATTGGCGTACGGCACGCAACGCAGTTCGGAAAATCCAAAGCAAAGGAAATTGATGTCGGTAAATGAAAATGTTACTTTAGTCATCTCTGACCCCTTTTCGAGCTGCTAATATGCATGATTATCTTAAATCGATATGGGGAACACCCGACGATTCAGTCGTGGCTGATGGAACGGGAGTGAGTAAACGAAAGATAGAAAACCATTTAACTGGCGAGCAGATTGCCGTGTTTGCTTGTTCGGGGCATATTGGTGTTATAAAAGTGGGATACCAGGATCCTTACGTCGCTGGATTTTCCGCAGACGTCTGGTTTTTGAACCCGTAAAAAGGATTTAAATTGATATGTATTTTTTGAGAATGACAGTTATCACCTTCGCCGTTATTGGATTTGTGACTACCGCCCACTGTCAGTCAGAAATTCAGAATGGACAACAGCATGCCTACCTGCGACGTGAAATCATTGCGTATGATTGGAAAGTTTACGGCATTGAAGTCTCCTTTTGTCGACAGGATACAAACTTGAATTGGACAATGGCTGTCCGTGATTCTCAAGGGGTTATGTATCAAACGTTGAGCGCCAATGGACAAAAGGTCTGGGATGCATCTGACGGCAAATGTTCGCTGCCAGAGTATCTTCAAATCATCGATCTGAGTCTTACCGATTTCCATAATGAGAGACCTTCTGCTAAACTCGGGTCCATTGACATCGAAATGGAGATCGTCAAAGACTCGTGGGTTAGCATAATGGATGGTTTGCGAAAACGACTTTCAGAGCTTCCTGGTGAGAAAACTAAAGGGCGTTTCGAGGTTCCGACCGAAATTGAGGATACAATTCAAAGAACATTGGAAGAATCTTCGGTAACTGAAGCGACCAAAAAACTGCTAAAGAGACATGGGATGGATGTGCAGTTGGTTGATCAGTCAGAGCACATAATCTTTCAAGATTCCTTGACCGGTAGGAAATGGTCGGACATCGCGAGGTTGGCCGGTATCGGAATCATGGCTCCAGGTACTATTGAATACATAATAAATGGGAATTGAACGTAAGGGGTATGCCAAGCCTTTCAATTACCCACATCTCGAAAAGGGGTCAGAGATGACTATTGATGTGTTTGGTGGAGTTGATACAATCGGCGAATGCCACGGAAGCTGCGAGTGGAATACGAAGGTGCGATCTACCATGTGATGAATCGCGGGGATCGGCGGGAGCCGGTTTTTCTGGATGACCAGGACCGGGAGCTGTTTCTCGAGACGCTGGCGCAAGTGTGCCAAAAGACCGGGTGGCAGGTGCACGCCTATTGTCTCGGATTGCGACGAAAGGGGGAAGCAACGAAAGCGCGACTGGCGATTCAATTGCGAACCGAAACCGCAGTGACGTGGCCGTGGATAGCCGAGCGCTTGATCATGGGTCATTGGCGTACGGCACGCAACGCAGTTCGGAAAATCCAAAGCAAAGGAAATTGATGTCGGTAAATGAAAATGTTACTTTAGTCATCTCTGACCCCTTTTTGGGCTCCTGCGGACGTGCAACCGGCGCCTATATCAGAGCAAGCAAAACAGGCTACGAAGCATCGTAACTTTTATCAAGAGAACAAAATGCGCATAGGAGATCCTTTCTTTGTCGTCGTGACTCCATGAGCAAAATAACACATCACCTTTTGGAGATTGAAGTGGAGGCTTCTAAGCTGGGCGTCGATCTTGCCGCTAACATGAACCCTCCATCGACTGCTGGGCAGGTTGCGGCGGCAACGAAGAGAATGGGTATCGAGTTGCCGAACGAAATCCTTGATCTTTACAGGTGGAAAAACGGTGTGAGACTAAACGGTCAACCTTGGGAGATCCGGATGTTTCCAAGATTCTATTTCTTATCTTTGGAAAGGTCCATTGAGACAACGAATTTGCTGGTCGCTACTGTTGGAGAAAAGTATAGTGGGTGGCAGGACTCGTGGTTTGCTTTGTGCTCTGACCTGGGTGGCGATTACTACGCAATAAATACTGCGCGAATTGACGAGACTTTTGGGCGAGTGTTTTCTATTCAAGAAGAGTGTGTTCCATTCGCTGCATTTTGGTCATTTGAGACTATGCTTCGTTCTGTGCTAGAGTGCTACAGAGCTGGCGCCTACTATCTCGATGAAGACGGTTTACTGCAGGAAGATAAAGAAAAGGCCGGACAAATTTATAGACAATTCAATAAAGGTCTTTCGCCTTATTATTGCACGTGAATTGAACCTAAACGGATCGCTTGTTTGGTGCGAACAAATGGGGCGCCGATTAGTGAGGCGTCGAGCCAATTAAGGCACGTGTTCAATAAATAGTAAGCGTCACCGGTGGCCTTTCCATTACCCACATCTCGCGTGCCCTGCGGTAAAGATTCCCGAATTTTTGTATGTACAAAGTAAAGTGATTATGGTGAAAGACTGGGATGCGAACCACCAAACGCCGTGCCGTTCAGCAAAACACCACGTCTCTGGGCTGGGAGGACAAAGCCTGGATCGATCAAGAACTAGAAGGAGGGTATTTTCAAGATGTGCGCCTGGGAAAACGCCTCCGGACATTGCTCGGGTTAATGGCCAACGGAATTGGCCAAACCATTCCGTTGGCCTGCCAGGATTGGGCCAATACCAAGGCCGCTTAGGCATGCTGTTGTCCATTCTGAATTTCTGACTGACAGTGGGCGGTAGTCACAAATCCAATAACGGCGAAGGTGATAACTGTCATTCTCAAAAAATACATATCAAAAAGGGGTCAGAGATGACTAAAGTAACATTTTCATTTACCGACATCAATTTCCTTTGCTTTGGATTTTCCGAACTGCGTTGCGTGCCGTACGCCAATGACCCATGATCAAGCGCTCGGCTACCTGCGACGTGAAATCATTGCGTATGATTGGAAAGTTTACGGCATTGAAGTCTCCTTTTGTCGACAGGATACAAACTTGAATTGGACAATGGCTGTCCGTGATTCTCAAGGGGTTATGTATCAAACGTTGAGCGCCAATGGACAAAAGGTCTGGGATGCATCTGACGGCAAATGTTCGCTGCCAGAGTATCTTCAAATCATCGATCTGAGTCTTACCGATTTCCATAATGAGAGACCTTCTGCTAAACTCGGGTCCATTGACATCGAAATGGAGATCGTCAAAGACTCGTGGGTTAGGCACATTGAAATTCACATCAGTGAAAGCTCCTGATGCGACATGAGTATCGACGGGCTGGCCGTTTACGTAGAACTGTGCTGTTTGAGCGTCGAGATCGATTGTGAAGGCAATGTGAATCCATTGGCCGAGATTCGGATTGATCAACCCACCGCCTGAATCAACCTGGAAAGGACCGCTGACAAAAAGCAGATCACTATCTCCATTCATATTTAGAACAAATTCGTAACCACCGTACCCGTTTGTCTGATGATTGCCGCCCTTACTCAGCAATTCCGGAAATTCGTAGGGAATGGATGTCGCGTTGATCCAAACGCAATAACTCAGTTGATGGGGCTGCGCCATGAAACTTCGGCAAATGATTGCGGCCGGCAGCGGCTCGGAAGGCGGGGATCCGCTCTTTGATTTTTGTTCGGTATGGATGGCCAGTCCGGCGACCGTCGCGCAAATCTTACCGCGAGAAACCCTGTTTACCCCCAATGGAATTGTGATTTCGGCGAGATCAATGATGTAACCGACACCATTATTCGATGGTTTGCGCATGAGTAATTGCCGGTAGAGCACAATGGCACCGACAGCGTCCCAAACTGGAATTTGAGAGGCTTCATCAAAAATGACCACATCGAAAGTTTCGTCGATGGTGCCAAATACTGAGCCACAGAAAAGTGCTCATGCCTGCGCGACAGCCATTCCACAGCGATGGCGCCGAAAGTAACTTTTCAGAAGAAAGCATGGGGAAATGTCCGGTGAGCTAAGCCAGTCGCTGAAGACAATGCTCGTTGGGGACTTCAATGTCCCTCTTTCGCTATTGACATCATTGTTCCGATGTAGTTGGGTTTGGTTTATTGGGCTGAAGTGCCGGATGAGCAAATTATCAAGACTCCAGACTTCTCGATATCGGGCGGTTGGGGTGTTTTTCACAATTGCAGCGTTTCTCCTTCCTTATACGCTAGGGTGGAGCTGGGGTTGGTGGAAATTTGAATTGTCGAGTCTGGCGATCATTTTCTCCTTGTGCTGGGCAACACCGAAAACCTTTATCTCGGAACTTGGCATTCGTCCGCGCAAAATTGATATTGGCCTCGCTGTTATATCCTTGTTATTCGTTGGTGTGGTTTCCAGCTATGTCATTCCAAAAATTCTACGTCCGCTCGGCTATGCTCCTAGCACGCCATACAGCCATATGTGGAAATATTTGGCGACGCCGTTCCAAGTACTCAACGAGGAAATGGTGATTCGCGCCTTTCTCCTGACTGTCTTGATACGTTTAATTCACCGACCGATTGTAGTCAATGTAGTGGTTGCTGTCTTGTTTGCTGTTCTTCATTTTTTGCTGTACCGCTTCGGACCACCAAATACTGCGCTTTCTATCAGGGCGTTAACGACTCTGTTTCTTGTCGCTTTAGCACTTAACCAATTCTTTTTGACAACAGGGAGCATTGCCATTCCACTTGGGGTTCATTTTGGATGGAACTTTACGCGCTTTGGCAACGATTGGATTAGCCAAAATTCAGGCGTTCTCCTTCCTGACGGAGTAGATTTCAACTTGATTGAGGGGAACTTTATAGTCGTTGCCTTTGCGGTCGGTTTAGTGGCGCTAGCCGTCGGAACAAATTATGTCTTTGGAAATGCACCAAATTTCAAAGCAGCATCCGACAACGCAAAATGTCGCGTAACTAGCGACCTCCGAAAAACTCATTGAACAAGACACGATAAAAGGCGTCTGAAAAAGATATAAACCACGAGCAATCCGAAGCTTGGACTTCGCGCTTTCGGCGCTGGCCAATGTTTTTCTGGAAATATTCGACACTGCGGCGACGTGGCTTGCACGGACAAACGTAGGGCTTGATTATTGTTTGATCCATTTGAAGAACAGTTCGATTTGGCAGTAGCCATGATAAAATTGGGCGATCGCCACGCCGACGCTGCAGCCTCGGTTTGCCTTGAGCCGAAGGCCACCGGCGCAAGGTCTCGTGGGCCACCGTCATCCTTTTAGCCGCCAGATATTCTGCCGCCAGCGATGGCCCAAAATTCGGATAGCGCTTCTCGTAGCGTGCCAGAATACGTTGCTTCAGCGGGGACGGCTTGGCGCGTTTGCCGGGCTTGCCACGCAACCCGTGCACTAGTGTAGTGTCCCTTAAATAGAGGGTCTAAAAGGGGTCAGAGATGACTATTGATGTGTTTGGTGGAGTTGATACAATCGGCGAATGCCACGGAAGCTGCGAGTGGAATACGAAGGTGCGATCTACCATGTGATGAATCGCGGGGATCGGCGGGAACCGGTTTTTCTGGATGACCAGGACCGGGAGCTGTTTCTCGAGACGCTGGCGCAAGTGTGCCAAAAGACCGGGTGGCAGGTGCACGCCTATTGTCTCGGATTGCGACGAAAGGGGGAAGCAACGAAAGCGCGACTGGCGATTCAATTGCGAACCGAAACCGCAGTGACGTGGCCGTGGATAGCCGAGCGCTTGATCATGGGTCATTGGCGTACGGCACGCAACGCAGTTCGGAAAATCCAAAGCAAAGGAAATTGATGTCGGTAAATGAAAATGTTACTTTAGTCATCTCTGACCCCTTTTTGGCACACCGCTTACGGTCGACGCCTACGTGTCCAAATACTCTGGACAGGCTACTGCATAAAGCAAACGCGGTCTCTGCAATCTAAACGCTAATGGATAACGTCAAAAAGTGGAATTCTTACACGAACCCTTGCACCGCATGGCAATTGAGGATTTTGATTTAAGCTAAAGAAGTTTGTTTTGCCAGAATAGGATACCTCTATGTGGTCCAGAGAGTCACCGTGTGGTGCGCCACCAGCTTCTTCAATTAACTCTCTGAGAGTTTTCTCTGACACTCCGCATTCGATTAGTCCGGGCTTGTTTACGTGGCCTACAACTAGATAGTAACCAGGAGGAATCGTTGCGTCAGTATGATGTACAACGGAGCGGCAACCACAGACCGCGAACAACGAGTAAAGTATAACTAAAAAGTATGCTCTCATTTTTATTTTGCATTGGGACATGTAACGGTTTGTGTTCTGCCACATAGCCGTTGCACCGCTTGCATATCTTCCAAATCTCCATCTTCAAGACCAGGAGTGACCAAAGGACCGGTACACACTATTGTTACCGTCATAGCTTTACAATCGCAAGGATTGTTACAAACTTCGGTTTGTGCGTCTTTCAATGCAGCATCGAAGGCTTGATTCGCCAATTTAATTAAATCGTCAGCGTAAATATAATTATCGGGTTGGGAGGGAGCACCAGGAATTCCAGGTGTTTTGATTGGATCAACAGTCACTGTGTTGTAGTGAATTTCTGGATGCAATGTGTGGTCAATCGAAAGATTACCTCCGCCTGATCCGCATGCATACATGCCTCGGAACATAACCGTAATCGTCGTCGCGGCTTTGGCTGCTCGTATGATATTGTTCTACTACAAATGAGTTCTTACTTTCCGCCGGAGAAGGTTTTTGGAGGAAAAGGATGCCGCAAAATTGCGAAAAATTTCCGCCCAGTTCCCGGCCTGGTTGACACGCATGTTATAACCAGACGTGAAGGAGGGCAAAAGGGCAAATATGAAAACAGGCACAAACGAACGATCCCGCAGCCGGGTTTATCTTGTTCGCCAAAACACCTCAATCGCTCTTTTTTCACCAAAAAATCAAAGTAAATCAAACCATATCAAAGTGAATCAAAGTGGATCAAACCAAGGGGGTGAGCCTCCCCCGAGCGCTTACCGCCGTCCCCTCGGCATTCAGCGTTCTCCAGCCTCTCCGCTTTCCGCGTTCCGAAATTCGTTTCGCCCCTTGTCCATCTCCCCTCCTTCTCTTCATTTGCTGGTTGTTTTCCCGCATGGCTGTCAACGGTCTGCATTTTTTAAATGCCCTGATCAACGTTTTGTAAATTTTTACGGCACATTTATCCCGGAAAATTTGGAACCAAACACCGTTGGATTCCTCTTATTCAAGTCCACTCGCTCTCCACTCGGCAAACTCATCATTGAACAATGACTATGAAAACCATGGGACATATAAAGACGGCTCGGCTCGGCCTGTTGGCGGCGGCATTATCGATATTCATTTCGTCCGCACACGCCGATGAAATCAAATATCAGCAAGTGAATCTGGTATCGGACCTGCCCGGCGTGGCGGTGTTGCTGGATACCAATCTGGTGAATGCGTGGGGAATTTCGCTTAGCCCCGCGACGCCTTTTTGGGTCAGCGACAATGGCACCGGATTGGCCACGCTCTACGCGGTGACAAATGATGCGTCGGGAACGACGCAGGTGGTGAAACAACCGCTGCAGGTGACCATTCCGGGCGATGGCACTCCGACCGGACAAGTGTTTAATAATGTGGGCGGGTTTCACGGGGATCTTTTTCTCTTCGTCAGTGAAGATGGGACGATTTCCGGTTGGCGCGCCGCGCTCGGCACGGTAGCGGAAACGTTGCTGCCCGCGAGCCCGGCCAACGTCTACAAAGGCGTGACGCTGGCAACGACCAGCAATGGCCCCGTGCTCCTGGCCGCAAACTTCCGGCAGGGCACCGTGGATGCGTTCGATACCAACGCAGTGTTGATCGGGCAATTCAAGGATGCGAAAGCGCCGCCCGGCTTCGCGCCCTTCGGCATCCAGGCCATCAGCAATCTCGTGTTTGTGACCTTTGCCAGGCAGGACGCCGCCAAACACGACGACGTGTCCGGTCGCGGCAATGGATTGATTGATATATTCAATCCGGCTACCGGCGCCTTCCACCGCTTCGCGACGGGTTCGAGCGCGGGCGGAAAAGTGAAAGAAATGAATTCCCCGTGGGGAATCGCGCTCGCGCCGAAATCGTTCGTCCGAGACGAAGCGCAATTGTTGGTCGGCAATTTCGGCAGCGGGACGATCATGACGTTCGACTCGAGCGGAAATTTCCAGGGCACCTTGCAGGCCGAGCACGGTCCCGAGCTCACGATTGACGGGCTCTGGGGCCTGACGTTTGGAAACGGCACGCGCGCGGGCGATCCGCAGAAGCTGTATTTCAGCGCCGGTCCGGCCGGCGAAAGTCACGGACTGTTCGGCAGCCTCGAACCCGCCAAACACGGCCATGGCAAGGGAGGCAATAACAACGACAATCAGGATTGATCCAAATCTGATTCATCGGGACGCGGCGGTTTCGACCGCCCGCGTCCCACTGCCTTTCCGGTTTCAGAGGTCGGAGTTCGAGGCCTTTTGAAAGAAACCGTTCTTTGGTCGCGAAGCGACGGTGGAAATTAGCCAGCCACAGAGTCGCTGGCTAATATCGGTGGCCGCTCCGCGACCATCAAAAGGATTTTTTCCATGAAGCGCGAGGCAAGGGAACGACCGAACTGGTGGCGGGACGGCGCAGCACTCGCAGGCGAGGACGGCCGCGCGACATCGCGGTCCCGTGTTCGACCGCGCGTTGATTTCCCACGCATTCCTGTTTGCTCTTTCCACGAAATCGAGGCATCGTTGGGCAATAAGCGAGTTTTCAACGATCAATCCGAAAGATTTTTATGAGCACGATGACTGAATCACAAAAACCCGGAACGCAAGCCGCTCTTTCCCAGCTCGATCAACTCAAGAAGTTCACCAAGGTCGTCGCCGATACCGGCGATTTTGAGTCCTTGAAACAATACGCGCCGCAGGATGCGACCACGAACCCGTCGCTCATTTACAAGGCCGCGCAGATGCCCGGTTACAAGCACCTCGTGGAAAAGGCGGTGGCGGAGGCCAGGAAATCCGGCGCCAGCGGCAAGGCGTTGCTCAGCGCGGCGATGGATTATATCCTGGTGATTTTCGGCACGGAGATTTTGAAGATTGTGCCCGGCCGCGTTTCGACGGAGACCGATGCCGATCTTTCCTTCGACACGCAGGGGCTGGTGAACAAGGCGCATCGGTTCATCGAGCTTTACAAGCAAAACGGCATTCCGCGCGAGCGCATCCTGATCAAGATCGCGAGCACGTGGGAGGGCATCAAGGCGGCGGAAATTCTCCAGAAGGAAGGCATCAATTGCAATATGACCCTGCTCTTCTCGCTGCCGCAGGCGGTCGCGTGCGCAGAGGTGAAGGCCAAGCTGATCTCGCCGTTCGTGGGCCGCATTTTGGATTGGTACAAGGCGAAGGAGAAAAAGGATTACGCGCCGGCGGAAGATCCGGGCGTACTTTCGGTGAAGGAAATTTACGCGTATTACAAAAAATACGGTTATGAAACCGAAGTCATGGGCGCGAGTTTCCGCAACAAGGGCGAAATCCTCGAACTCGCCGGCTGCGATGCATTGACCATCAGCCCCAATTTGATGGCCGAATTGAAGAGCAGCAACGAGCCCGCTCCCCGCAAGCTCGACCCGCAAACCGCCAAGCAGGACAAGATCGAGCGGCTCCAGCAGGATGAGAAAAGATACCGCTGGTTGTTCAACGAAAACGCGATGGCCACGGAAAAAACCTCCGAGGGCATTCGCCTGTTCAACGCCGACGCGCTCAAGCTCGAGGAATTCATTTCCAAGATGATTTGAACGGGTTCCGGCGACTCGCAGTTGCAGGATGCTGATCGGCGCGGCAAATCCAGACAGGACGCGGGCCTTGGCGGTGTGTCTGATTGTGTTCGTCAGATAGAGTTGGAAACTCCATTTGCTTCCAGCTAACCTCAAACCATCTGTTATGATCGAGCAGGATGAACGTGACATTTGCACCTATTTGAAATCCATGCCGGGCCAGTTTGTTTCGGCTCGCGAGATCGCGCGCCGCGCCGGCGGCAAATCCCGATTTCGGGAAAACCCGGATTGGCCCGAGCCCGTACTCATCCGGCTTCTGGAAAAGAAGGTGATTGAGACCGATTCCACCCACCACTACCGGCTCATCGTCAAGCCAGAGAAAAAAGGGAAAAAATGGGTTTCACCGCAGATGAAAAAAATCCTCGAGCAGAGTGGCAAAGACTTCGCGGACGTCCTCGAGGATGAAGATCACCCGGGATTGCACCAGGATCCAAAATAGCATTGGGAGAGTGTCAGGCGTGGTGGGTCAGCGGCTGCAAATGTCACCGCGAACCAGCCCGCCGCCATCGCAGCCACTTTTTCCAGCGACCCGTCCTCCTCAAACAGATGCGAGGCACCCGGCACAATGCGCAAGGCCCGCTCGCAATGCAGCAGATAATACGCTTCCTCATTCAGCGAAATTACCGGCTTATCGTTGCTGCCCACCACCAACAGCGTGGCGGCTTTCACGTGACCAAGGGCATCGCCGGCGAGGTCCGGGCGTCCGCCCCTCGAGACCACGGCTGCAACTGAGCCGGGCAGCTCGGCGGCGGCGACCAACGCCGCCGCCGCCCCTGTGCTCGACCCGAAATAACCCACGTTCATGTCTCGAGTCGCGACATGCTCCAAAACCCACCGTGTCACCGCGACCAACCGTTCCGCCAATAGGGGGATGTTGAAACGCAGGTGGCGGGTCTTGGATTCGGCCCGTTCCTCCTCGGCAGTTAACAAATCGAACAATAGCGTGCCCATTCGTCCGTCCTGACGCAAAGTGCGCGCCACGAATTGGTTCCGCGGACTGTGCCGGCTGCTCCCACTTCCGTGCGCAAACAGCACCAGGCTCGACGCGTCCGGCGGCAGGTTCAACTCGCCCGCCAGCTTTACCTCCTCGAGCGGGATGAAGATTTCGTTCCGTTGCATGGCTAAAATCCTGGTTAGGCGAGTGGGGGGCGCCCTCCTCGATGCGTTCCGCCCAATCAACCAATTTAACTTTCTGATGGTACTAGACCTCTTCGGCGGCGGTCTTTCAAATACGATGATGACCCCATTTTTTCGGCCAGAAACGGCCTGTTTTCGCAGTGGTGTACCCCAATTGTCAGACAAAAACCGAGGCAAAATTCCTCCGCATCCTGATTTGCTACTCGTCCATAAAATTGGTATATAATGGTACGAATGAGATTGTGCCGGTTAACCATATTGTGCGGTTTGTTCGCGCTTCTCGGGCTATCCCCCGTGCGCGCGTCCGAAGTATTGACGGTGTCTGAGATTCTCCAAAAAGCCGTGGATCGCGGCCAGCAGGATCAACAGGGATCTGTGCCCGATTTTATTTATCGCAAGTCGACCGTCACCGAGGAACTCGATACCGCCGGCAAGGTCAAGGAACACCGGGAAAAGCTGTATGAAATCTCCTATCGCGATGGCCTTTCGCACGCGAAATTGCTCCAGGTAAATGGCCATGCCCCTTCGGAAGCGGATCTGAAACAGCAATCGGACAACGAAATGAACGTTCGCCAACTGACCGGGGAAAAAAAGAATAATGGAGATAATCGCGAGACTTTTTTAACGCCGGAATTGGTGGCCCGGTTTGATTTCACGCTCGTCGGCACAACGAATCTCAATGGCCGCACCACCTACCAGGTCGCGTTCCAACCCAAAAACCCGCAGTTGCCGGTGCACCACCTGGTGGACCGTTTGTTGAACCAACTTTCCGGCACGGTCTGGATTGATGCCCAAGAGTTTGAAGTCGCGCGCGCGGAAGTTTCCCTGAGCAAGGAAGTCAACCTGCTCGGTGGAATCATCTGCTCGCTGAAAAAGCTCTCCTACACGCTCGAACGGACGCGCGTGGCGGACGGAGTGTGGTTCAGCACGCTATCGAACGGCGATTTTCTCGGGCGCAAATTGCTCGATCCGACGCACATCAAAACCAAATCGCAGTCGGTGCATTTTCATCGGCTCGCGCAAAGCGGCGGAACGGATTACGCGAGGAATTAAATGGCCGGCGGCGCCTCAAGCGCGCCATTTCAAATCCTTCACTTCGCCGTGCTGCGGGTGCTTCGTGTCCAGGCAGCGGAGTTCCAGTTTCATTCCCTCAGCCCTCACCGTCGCGCGCACCCAACCGCTAGGTTTGCCTTCTTTGAAAATATAACCGGTCGGCGGCAGGTTGATGAAGTGAATCCCGCTCTCGTCCTGCGTGACGCCCCAGGCATGGGTGTGGCCGAAGAAATAGGCTTTGACGTGTTTGCGCGGGCGAATGACTTCCAGCAGCGCCGCCGTGTCTTTCAATCCGGGCACGCTGTCCGTCAGGCCGGGATTGTGATGCAGCATGACGATTGCGGGTTTGCCGGCGTGGGCATCCAGCGACTGGCCGAGCCAATCCAATTGAGCTTTTCCCAATTCGCCGGGCGTGGAGAGTGTTTTATCCAACGAATCGAGCACGAACCAATTCGCCTTCGCCCCGGGCACTATCAGTGTTTGTTTGTCCGCCACCGGGCGCTTGGCGGTTTTATCCATCGCGAGGGCGTCCCAAAAACGCTCGCGATTGTCGTGGTTGCCGAGGGTTAGATGGATGGGTGATTGCCGCAATGGCTCCAACGCGCGCGCGAAGGTGCCGTAATCCGCCTTTTCGCCGCTGTTGAAGGCGCAATCGCCATTGACGAAAATGCCCGCCGGACGGTCCGGCAGCGCGGCGACTTCGCGGACGACGGCGTCGAGATGGTCCGCCATGTTCACGTCGTTATGCACCAGCGTCCGGTCCGCCGCGATGTGGGGGTCCGAAAACAACGCCCAAAAATTTTCATTGGGTTGTTTTTCCGCGGCCAACAACCGCGGGCTCAGCGCCAGGCTGGCGGCGGCCAGAGCGCTTCGGCGCAGGAATTGACGGCGGGAAAGGGGCGGCAAATAAATCGGCATGACGGTTTCTACGCCGGAAATTTTGGGGAGACAAGGTGATTTCCGAAACAATCCTGTAAATTCCCCTCTTGTTTCCGGCAACTCTATGCTTGATGAATATTCAAGACCGGAGAGAATTATACCAGTTCGCGGTTTAAATGAACACTATGGAACCTGCAGCGCCCGCTCCCGCCGCCCGAGTCCCGGGCTGGCTGCGGATCGCGGTGATTGGGCGAAACCCCAAACGCACGGCGATTCGGGCTGCCATCCTTGCGGTGTTCTGTTTCGTTTTTTTCAAATTCTTCATTTTCAAGTTCATCGTGCTGCCGGTGCGGATTGAGGGTTACAGCATGTTCCCCACGTATCACGATTGGGGCATCAATTTTGTCTACCGTCTGTCCTACCGTCATTCGCAACCCCAGCGCGGCGATGTCGTGGGAATTCGCATGGCCGGTCCGAGCGTGATGCTGATGAAACGCATCGTGGGGATGCCGGGCGAGACGGTCGCGTTTGAGCACGGCCGGTTGATCGTAAATGGGGAAGAAATGCCCGAGCCCTATCTCAAACATCATTCCCCTGCCCCTTATATGAGACCGGTAAAGCTTGGACCGGACGAGTATTACGTCATCGGCGATAACCGGATGAATTCCGATCAGGGACGCATCGACCGGGATCGCATCGTCGGCAAAGTCGTCTTATGAAACGCGCGATTCAAATTGTCATAGCGCTTGCCATTATCGGCCTGGCGGTTTGGGGCTGGACGGCCCTGCATCCCAGCACGGAAACGGTCATTCGTTCGCGGCTGAACGACCTGGCGAAAACGCTTTCCTTCAAATCCGGCTCGGGCGCGCTGGCGCAGGCTTACAACGCCCAGAAAGCCGCGGAATTTTTCACCCAGGATGTCGAGGTGGATGTCAACTTGACCGGGTTCGAACCGATTTCAATTCAAGGACGGGACGAAGTGATGGGCATCGCGATGAAATCCCGGTCTCATCTTACTTCTTTGAAGGTTGAATTTCCCGATATGAACGTCACGGTCGATTCCGGCGGCCAATCTGCCAAGGTGAACCTGACCGGCAAAGCGATCGTTCCCGGCGAGCGCGATATTTCCGCGCAGGAATTCAATTTCAAACTCAAGAAGGTCGACGGCAAATGGCTCATTTACCAAATCGAAACGGTGAGAACACTTTCGTTTCTGGCCGCCGATACCGGAATCTGCCGGATTTAATTTTTAGATCGCCCTTCGCCCGCCATGACTCCTGAAGCCGTCGCCCATCTTTGCCAGTCCGACAAACTGCTGGCGCGCCTCATCAAAAAAGTCGGCCCTTGCACCATGAAAATCCGGACGCGGCGCACGCCGTTTGTCGCGTTGGTTTCAGCGGTGACGTATCAGCAACTCAACGGGACGGCGGCGGAAACCATTTTGAAACGCTTCCTCGCGCTCTATCCCGGCAAACGCTTTCCCACGCCGGAAGATGTGCTCGCCACGCCCGAGGAACTCATGCGCGGCGCCGGCCTTTCGCGCGCGAAAACAGCGGCAATCAAGGATATCGCGGCCAAAACTGTGGCAGGCATCGTGCCGACTTCGCGCGCGATCCTCAAACTGACCAATGAAGAAATCATCGAGCGCCTGACGAGTGTGCGCGGGGTGGGCCCGTGGACGGTGGAGATGCTGCTGATGTTCACGCTGGGGCGGCTCGATGTTTTGCCTTCCACCGATTACGGCGTGCGCAAAGGATTCGCCGTCACGTTCGGCTGGAAAGATCTGCCGACGCCGAAGGAGTTGCTGGAATATGGCGAACGCTGGCGACCGCACCGCAGCACGGCCGCGTGGTATTTGTGGCGCGCGCTGGAACTGTAGGAGACGAGGTGACGAGTCTCAAATTTTTCCGCTGCTACGAGAATTAGTTGGAGACTCGTTACCTAGAAGGCGTTTACTTCAGCTTCACATCCAACGTCAGCGATTCCAAACCCGGCTTGAGCAGCACGGAAATCGGGCATTGCTCCTTGGCCTGGCCGGCGATGCGATTCAACGTCTCCGCATCCAATCCGCCGCCGCTGACTTCCGTCTCCAGATGAATTTTGGAAATTTTCCAGCCACCGCTCGCGTTGCTCAGGGTCAACGTGGCCTTGGTGCGAATGTCGCTCGCAGTTTTCTTGGCGTCGCCGAGCAGCTTGGAAAGCATCATGCTGAAACACGAAGCGTGCGCCGCGGCAATCAATTCCTCGGGGTTGGTGCCTTTGCCATTTTCGAAACGGGAAGGAACGGAATACGGCACTTCTTTAAGCACGCCGCTGCCGGTGGAAGTTGTTCCTGAACCACGCAATAAGTCACCGGTCCAATGCGCCGACGCCTGACGTTGAATATCCGCCATAATTTTCCTTTCGTTGGTTGTGCGGAAACCTAACGGTGGTTGGACGAAAGTCAATTGCGGTTATCGCTTCGAAACATAGTCGCTGCCCGCCAGATAAAAACGCAAAGGCAGCGTGGCCGCCTTCGTGATGCCGACGCGCGTCGTGGTGATTACCGGGCCTTTTTCTTTGCGAAATTTTTTTACGTCCACGTTTTCGACAATGTATAGCTCCGATTGTTCGTTGCACAAATCGACTCCGTCCAACTCGCGCGTGATGCTCATCGCCTGGCACAATTTCCCCGGCCCATTCGTCAATTCGCGCGCTTTGCCGACCGGCCGTCGCGCGAGCATTTGGGTTTCGCCAAAGGTGGATTCAACCGCGCGAATCAACACCGCCTCCGCCGGACGGCAGACCGCGTTGACGCAAAAATGAAACCCGTAAATCAGGTAAACATAGCCGTGCCCCGGTTTGCCAAACATCACCCGATTGCGCTTCGTCAATCCTCGCGACGCGTGACAAGCCGGATCATCGTGCAGATAAGCCTCGGTCTCGACAATCGCGCCACCACACATGCCCTCCGGTGTTTCGCGAATGAGAAAATGTCCCAGCAACTTCGGCGCAACGACACTGGCCGAAGGTTCGTAGAACGAGCGCGGCAACGAGGAAAATGTTTTCAATGCGTGCAAAAGTTTAATGGCGAAATCCGCAAAGTCGAATCGCAATAGCCTGAAGCAGTCTCATAAGCCTTGAGTTGGTGGAGCGAGCGTCCTCGCGAGCCGAAAACTCCGCGATTAAGCGGCGCATCCGGAGTATCACCAAACCTTGTGAGACCCCTCCTAAGCGAACGACAGCACCAACGATCCACCTCACTCACCTCACTCGATTCACCTCACCTCACTCGATTTAACTCGACAACTAAAAGTTCGCGTTTAAAATCAAACTCATGGCATTTGTGCGATATTCAAATGCCATGAGTGGTTTTATTTTCTATCTTAAAGGATAGATTATAATTTTTCTTTCTCAACAACTCACGTCTCACACTCATCAGCCACTTCAGCCCACGTTCCCTAAACATTTTAACGAAAGATTCGCCGTTCTTGATGCCGTCAACAGGCCAACCACGAACGTCACTGTCGGGCATGCTGGACGCCAGACGTTTCCAAAAGCATATTACCCTATGCAGCTTTGGACGATCGGCCATTCCAATCGCAGCATCGAGCAATTCATCGAGCTGCTGACCGGAGCGGACATCGAATTGCTCGCGGACGTTCGGCGATTTCCCGGTTCTCGGCGGCAGCCGCATTTCAATTCGGAAAATCTTCCCAAATCGCTCGCGAACGCCGGCATCGACTACGTTCCTTTCCCGGAACTCGGCGGACGGCGCAAAACCTCCCCTGATTCGCCCAATACGGTGTGGCGGAATGAAGCCTTTCGCGGCTACGCGGACTTCATGATGACGCCGGAATTTCGCGACGGCAGCGATCGCCTGCTGAAGCTCGCTGGAAAACAACGCACCGCCATCATGTGCGCCGAGGCGCTGTGGTGGCAATGCCATCGCTCGCTGATCGCCGACTATCTCAAAGCCGCCGGGCACACGGTCCTGCACATCATGGGGTCCGGCAAAATCGAAGAGCACCCGTTCACTTCCGCCGCGCGGATGGTGGATGGGAAGCTGACGTATGGCGACGGGAACGAACCGCAGTTTCTTTTTTAATCGAGCGCGCCAGCTTTTCCTCGATGCTCAAGCGATGCCGCAACAATTGCAGCACGAATGCTTCATTGGCCGGCAATCCGCGAATCGATTTTGAAATTTTGGCAGCCGGTTGACCCAGCGTCTCCAGCAGTGTTCCTTCCAAATAGGAATCGATCACGTGCGGATGGATGTAACTCTTTTTGCAAACCGCGGGCGTGTTGCCGAGTTTCTTCGCGACCGACTCAATCGCGGCCACAATATTTTTCTTCGCCTGCGCCTTGGTTTCAAACTTTTCAAATGCGCGCAACGCCATCGTGGCCAGAACGGTCCCGGCCCACGTGCGAAAATCCTTGGCCGTGAAATCCTGGCCGCTGATTTCCCGCAAATACTCGTTCACGTCCTCCGAGCGCACATCGCGCCGGCTGCCGTCGTCTTCCACGAATTGAAACAATTCCTGTCCCGGCAAATCCTGGCAGCGCGCGACGATTTTTGCGATGCGCCGGTCGTGGATATCCACGTCGTGCCATTTGCCGGCCTTGCCGCGAAAATGAAAACGCAAATTCGCTCCGCGCACGTCCACGTGTTTGTTGCGCATCGTGGTCAGGCCGAAGGAATCGTTTTCGCGGGCGTATTCATCATTGCCTACACGAATCAGGCTGATCTCCAGCAGGCGCACGACTGTGGCGAGAACCTTGTTGCGCGGCATGCCCGGAAGCGCCATGTCTTTGCGAACGCGCCGGCGAATGGCGGAGGACGCACGCGCAAACGCAATCATGCGGGCATATTTGGTTTCGTCGCGAATCTCCCGCCAGCGCGGGTGATAGCGGAATTGTTTCCGCTGGCGATCATCCCGGCCCGTGGCCTGCAAGTGGCCGTTCGGATTCGGGCAAATCCACACGTCGGTCCAGGCGGGCGGGATGACCAGCGATTTGATCCGGCGCAGCATTTCCGCATCGCGCACGATTTTTCCCTCCGAGTCACGATAGCGAAAAGATTTTCCGCTGCGCAGGCGCGTGATGCCGGGCGTTTCATCGCTCACGTGGCGCAAACCCACCACGCGGGCGGACACGACCGGGTCCTGCAACGCCGCCACCATTTCGGGTTCGAGCAACATCATCAGGAGCTGAATGCCGTTTGGCTGGCGGGCGTGGTCGGGACTGGCACGAGCGAGTGGACTTGTTGCGCGGCTTCGCTCAGTGAATGCGCCACCTCATTTGCCGAAAGCCTCAATTCCCGCTTGCGCACCTCACGCGCTTCATCGCGCACGACCACTGCCGCGACAATTCGCAGGTCGGGAAATTGCCCGCGCAACCGCTTGCACAAATATCTCGCATGGAGAAAACCGTCCGGCACCAGCGCCACCACACAGACCACCTCAATCTTCTCTCCGCTGGCCTCTTCCAGCCGCTCCGACGCCAGCGAATCAGCCGAAACGGTCTTCGCGCGCACGCCCCGGGCGTCCAGCAATTGGGTGAGCATGAGCGCGGCGATTTCATCCGCCGGTCCGTGCGCCGGCAGGGCGAGGACGCGCGCGCCGTCCGGCGGCCGATTGTCACGAGCGTGCTCCTTGCCGTTGAGCCGGTGCTTCACGCCGGTTTCGCCCGCGCTGATTTCCTTCGCGCGCGGCGCGATGTCTTCCACGAGCAACCGGGTGTTTTCAAAAATGAATTGCTGTTGATTCTCCTCCAACCGCCCCGCCACGCTGTCTTCTTCCGCCAGCTTCATCGCCGGCACGATTACCACGTCGTAGAGTTCCTCCAGCGTTTTGCCTTTCAAATATTCCTCGACCACTTCCGCGGCCTCTTCCACGTCGGCGGCGAGCAGGCGCTGGTAGAAACGTTTTTCCGGCGTGAGCACTTCTTCATCGCTCAAGAGCACGCCGAGAAAACGCATCGAAGGCACATACCGTCCAATGACCGCGAGGCAAACCGTCAGCGGCACGGCAAGCAGCAAGCCGACCGCGCCCCACAACCACGCCCAAAACACGGCGGCGATAAGAATCGCCAGCGGCGTGAGCCCGGTGGTGTTCCCGTAGACCAGCGGCTCGACGAAGTTGTACATCATCAAATCGATTCCGCCGTAAATTCCAAACACAGCCACCGGTTTAACCCAGCCCGGCCCCATGGCAAACAACACCGCCGCCGGCATGATGGCCGCCACCCAGATGCCCAGATAAGGAATGTAGCGAAACAACGCGGCCAGCACGCCCCACAAAATCGGATTCGGCACGCCCAGGAAATACAGCGCCACTCCCGCCGGAATGCCGAACGCCACGTTCACGAACAATTGAGCGAGCAAATACCGGCTGACGCGCTCGCCGGCCTCATCCAGCGCCTTCGTGGTCGTGTTCAATTGCCGCCAGCCCACCAGGCGAATCACCCGGTCTCGCAAATCCTCCTGCTGCACCAGCATGAAAATGACAAACACCACCACCATGATCACGGTGATCAAGCCACCAAATAAGGAACCGAGAAGTTTGGGAACCAATTGAAAAGGCGAAATATCCCCCTGCCGAATTTCCACCGGCACCGGTTTTTGATCGTCGGGGGCGCTCTGCGTTGCGGCCGGCTTCAATTCCTCGGTGAAATTATGAGCGATGCGCGTGATGCGCCCCAGCGCTCCCTTGCTCGAGTCGCGGAGGGTTTGCAGCTTTTGATGGATGTTGTGCTGGTATTCGGGCATTTTGCGCCCGAGATCAGTCAATTGGACCGTCACCAGCGCGCCCATGGTAACCAGGACCACGAAAGCAGAGACCACCACGATCAATACCGAAGGCATCCGCCACAAGCCCCAATGCCGCAAGCGCGTGACCAAGGGCGCGAGCAGGAAGGAAAACAACACCGCCAGCGCCAACGGTATGAAAATCTCACGCGCGAAATAAAGAACCGCTACGGCCAGCACCACACTGAGAAGTGATGTGCTTCGGGAGGTTGTTGTCTTCGGCAGGTTCGTTGCCACGGGTTTGCATCACGATACGGCAAGGCAGAATCGATTTCACGTAGTCGAATACCCCAAAAGGTGCAAAGTGGCACGGGTCAGTCCCGATGCGTAGTTGATTGACCGTTGTGAACGACGCCGCCATCTTGTATCCGTTAATGAAGGAACTGGAAAAATTGGTTGAAGAACTCGGCGTCGAAAAATTTCGCCGGCACATCTTTCTTTGCGCCGACGCCACGAAGCCCAAATGCGCCCCCCCGAAAGAAGGGTTGGAATCCTGGGATTTCCTGAAAAAGCGGCTCAAAGAGCTGGACCTCGTCGGCCCGGAACCGCTCGTTTACCGCACCCGGGCGAACTGCCTTCGCGTTTGCGCGCTGGGCCCTATCGCCGTGGTTTATCCCGAGGGCACCTGGTATCACTCCTGCACCCCGGAAGTGTTGGAGATGATCATCCAGGAACACCTGATCCGGGGGAAAATCGTCGAAAAATTCGCTTTTGCGAGAAATCCCCTTACATAATTTTTACATTTCGCAGGGAGAAAATGGCTCGACATCCCGTCTAAACTCCAGTATGACAAGGACATTGTTGTACCTTAATGTAACAACGCAACAACAAGGAGAACTGTAGACATGGCTCGATTGTCGGTAAAAACAGACGGGTTGAACGCCAGGTTGATTGACTTGAAACTTGGCGCGAACCGCGTTGGCCGGCATCCCGACAATGATTTCACCATCGAGCACTCCACGATTTCCAACGTTCATTGCGAAATGGTCCTGAAGGATAGCGGCGTGACTCTTCGCGATCTCGAATCCACGAACGGCACCTTCGTCAATGGCGAGCGCGTGCGGGAAGTGGATTTAATCCCCGGCCAAATCGTCCGCCTCGGCGATGTCGAATTGCTCGTCGAGACAACCGACGCCAAAATCGCGATTCCCGCGTTTTCAAACCCCGATCTTCCCGCTCCGCCGAAAGTACGCATACAAGACGGCGCCCTGATGTGCGCGCGCCACGACCAAACCGCGGTAACCCACCAGTGCACCGCCTGCAAGGAATTCATGTGCGAAGCTTGCGTGCGCCGCCTCCGGCGCAAAGGCGGCAAGAAGACCCTTTTCCTCTGTCCCCTTTGCAGCGGCGCAGTCCTGCCGATTGGCGAATCCGCCAAAGCCAAGAAAAAGTCGTTTCTCGAACGCGTGGTGGGCGAAACGGTGAAGATGAAGCTGTCCGGGCTGTTGCGCCGCTGAGTAACTCCTCCTTGCGGGTTTAAACCCATCGCTCCGTTCTCGCGTGGGCTTACGTTTTCTTTGGCAGTTGAGCGCTTAAGCTCAAATTGCCACCACTGGAAAAATGAAAACGTTGCTAAGCTTACTCAGTCTTCTCAGCCTGGCCGGCCTTCTATGCATCACCGGGTGTGCCAGCGAAAACGAACAAGGCGGATCTTATGGCTCGGAAGAATCCAACCAGGGACAATACAATTCGCCCCAGAGCCCGCCGGACGGCGTTCCTCGCAGCGACTACTGGGCCCGTGATTACCGGTATTGAAATCATCACGGCCCGTCTGCTGCTTCCGCAGGACTCCCGTATTTAAATGTAGCGCAGCCGTCCGGCATGGGGCAAGGACATGGGTGAGGGTTAAGGCAAGGACATAGGTGAGGGTGAAGAAGCGGAGTCTGAGGTTTTGGTCCATCGAGCCGGGCGCATACCGCCGGGATCAGTGTCGTACATCAAGCCGATGAGATGGCGCATGAAATAAACTTCATGCACGCCCGCAGCCACCGGCTTGAAGCCTACCCGTTCTCCGCCAAAAGCGCGGCCGATGACCCGCAGACGTCCGCGCCAACGAACATGACCGCTGGCAGTGACTCGACTGGTGGGCCAACGCCGCGGATACTGGAGTTCACGCCGAGGCGCACGAAAAGGCCGCCGGCTTTTGCGATAAAGAGAAGCGGGCCCTTGCTGCCCCAGTGCTTCATGAGGCCGGTCATAGTTGTAGTAATGGACCCAGCGCGTGGTGCGCCACTGTTGAGCACGCGGGTTGGCCGCAGGGGGCCGGGCTACTTCGGCTTTGTAAACACGATGCATTTGTTCATGGGCTCCGTTGTCCTGCGGGCGGCCCCGACCTGTAAATTCCACCTGGATGCCCAAGCGCAACCACCAGGCCGACAACCGCGATAGCTCTAAGGCGCCTTCGCCAGCGAAGGGCGAGCCATGATCCACCCGGATGATGGTGGGTTGGCCATAGCGGATAAAAATTCGCTGCAAATACTGGCATACCGGCTCGTGTTGATAGCGGAGCAGGCCGATACCCAGGATAAAACGGCTGCATAGATCGCGCACGGTCAAGGGATCCACCCGTTGACCATTGCGAGTACGGAACCAGCCTTTGAAGTCGATCGTCCAAACCTCGTTGGGTCGTTGCGGAACCGTCAACGGGGTACGGGGCACTTTTGGGCCGCGCCGAGATCGGATTAGACGGCGTCGCGTCAAGCCCAGCCGCTTCAAACACTCGGTGATCGTGCGCCTTTTGGGAAGGCGGGCACGTGGGTGCTGTTGCTGCAAACGTGCATAAATCTTTTTCGCACCCCAAGAGGAATGTTGTCGGCGAATTTGCGCGATCGCCTCGACCCAGCGGGGAGCCGTACGACTGGGAGAGTGTCGCGGACGGCGAGAACGATCACCCAGCCCGGCACCACCCAGACGACGGAATCGGTTCAGCCATTTGAAACCGGTTTTTTGACTGATCCCAAACTCAGCACACAGTTCAGCTACCGGCTTGAAACCGCGCAGAGTGGAGAGAACAAAGCGCTCACGCGCTTCCAATAGAGAAGAAGTCTTCCACGGCATGACCGCCAAAAGCCCCCAAGGAAACTATATCACCCTCACCTATGTCCATGCTCTAACCCTCACCCATGTCCTTGCCCCATGCCTCCTCGCCTGCGAGTTCCGGCGGCGTCTCGCCGCCGGCCGACGCTTGCGCCACCAGGGAAATTAAAATGCGTGAGCCCGGTCTGCTTCCGCACCGGAAATTGACTTCGTGACGCCGAGCTGTTTTTCCGGCTCGCCTCACGTCTTCATATTTTTTGCCGCACAACCCGCCGGAATTTTTCGGGTTTCAACCCATCGCGCAATTCCACGTAAGGCTTACGTTATCATTACGGTAAATTCAGGTAAAGGAGCCTGGGTTGCCTTCCATAAACATGAAAACGTTTCTAAGCTTATTAAGCTTACTCAGCCTGGCCGGTTTGTTGATGACAACCGGGTGTACAGTCGAAACTCATGATCGAGGCGGCTACTATGGCCCCAGGGAATATGGTCATGGAGACTACTATTACCACCACGACCACGACGGATATTGGGATCGCGGGCATTACTATAGCTATTGAGATGCCTGGCCCGGAATTTTAGCGGCGGTCTGTGACCGCCGCTATTTCAGGTTTTGTGATTTGCCAGCAAGGCCCGTTTCGCTTAGATATTTGTTTCCGCTGACCCGGAAACAATGAAACCCGAAGTCGAAATCTACGATACAACCCTGCGCGACGGCAGCCAGGGTGAAGGCATCAATTTCTCGGCCGCAGACAAATTGCGCATCGCCGATAAGCTCGATTCTTTCGGAGTTCATTACATCGAAGGCGGCTGGCCGGGCTCGAATCCCAAGGACATGGAATTCTTCCGGCAGGCGCGGCGGCGCAAGTTCAAAAACGCCAAAGTCGCCGCGTTCAGCATGACCCGCCGCAAGGGCGTCGCCGTCGAAAAAGACGAATTGATGCGCCAATTGCTCGAGGCCGAGACGCCCGTCGTCACCATCGTCGGCAAAACGTGGCTCTTGCACGTGACCGAAGTCCTCCGCGCCACGCCGGACGAAAATCTCGCGATGATCGCGGATACCATCAGATTTTTCAAAGATCACAAGAAGATCGTTTTTTACGACGCCGAACATTCCTTCGATGGCTACAAAAACGAGGCCGAATACGCGCTCGCCACCTGGCAGGCCGCCGAAAAGGCCGGCGCGGACGCCATCGTTCTCTGCGATACCAATGGCGGCTGTATGCCGAACGACATCGCGCGCATTACCAGGCTGGCGAAAGGCAAACTCTCCACGCGCATCGGCATTCACACGCACAACGACTGCGGTTTCGGCGTCGCCAACGCCATTGCGGCGGTTGAAGTCGGCGCCACTCAGGTGCAAGGCACCGTAAACGGCTACGGCGAGCGCACCGGCAATTGCAATTTGATCAGCGTCGTCCCCACGCTCGCGTTTAAAATGAAACTCTCATCGGTGCCGAAATCATCCCTGCCCAAATTGCAGGAGCTGTCGCATTTCGTGGACGAGATCGCGAATTTCAAGCCCGACCCCCGCCAGCCATGGGTCGGCGTGACGGCCTTCGCGCACAAAGGCGGCATGCACGCGCACGCCGTCGAGCGCGTCGCGCACAGTTACGAGCACATCAATCCCGAACTCATCGGCAATTCGCGCCGCGTGCTGGTCAGCGACATGTCCGGCCGCAGCAACGTGCTCGCGAAGGCCAAGGAATTGGGCTTCACACTCACGCCCGATACGCCCGAACTGAAACCCATTCTCACTCGCATCAAGGAATTGGAAAGCCAGGGCTATGAATTTGAAGCTGCCGAAGCCTCGCTCGCGTTGCTCATCCAGAAACATCTGGAACATCGCGAACTGCCGTTCACCGTCGAAGGTTATCACGTCTCGATGCGCGGCGATGGCACGACGTCCGTTTGCGAAGCCACGGTGAAAGTGGCGGTCAAAGAAGATTTTTCGCACACCGTCGCCGAGGGCGATGGCCCCGTGAACGCGCTCGACGGCGCCTTGCGCCAGGCGCTCTCGAAATTTTTCCCCAAATTGCGGAAATTGAAACTCACGGATTACAAAGTCCGCATCATCGACGGCGCGACCGGCACCGCGGCCAAGACGCGCGTGCTGATCACCACCAGCGACGGCAAGCGCGAATGGGGCACCGTCGGCGTCAGCGAAAATATCATCACGGCTTCCCTCCAGGCCCTCGCCGACAGCATGGAATACGCCTTGATGAAGAAGTGAACTGACGTTTGCAAACGTGGACCTTTCCTGACACATTGCCGACATGACAACGGCGCTCAAAAAGATTACCGACTCCCTAAAGACTCTTCCACGCGCGCAAAGACTGGAAGTGGCGGACAAGCTCTATTCCAGCGCGCTCGAAGACAGCCCGGAAGAAGTAGAGCAAGCCTGGTCTGAAGAGGTCAAACGCCGCCTTGATGAGTATCGGGCAGGCAAAGCCGTCATCCATACCGAAGAACAAGTCCACGCTCGAATCCAAAAAGTGCTCCATGAAACGCGTCGCCGAGTTGCTCGCCGCAACCGCTGAATTGGAACAGGCTGTTGCTTGGTATGAGCAGCGCGAACCGGGTCTGGGTGAGCGACTCTACGTGGCTTTTCAGGAAGCTCGACTGTTCATTCGACGCAATCCAAAATTAGGCTCTCCCTTTGACTTTGGCACTAGAAAATGGCGCATTCGTGATTTCCCTTACAAAGTCATCTATTTCGATTCGGCGGACGAAATCCTTATTGTTGCCATCATGCATGATTCCCAACGCCCAGGTTATTGGCGACATCGTCTCCGCGATTAAATCCAAGTTTTCTAATGAGTGAAATCCCCAAAGCATACGAGCCGCAGGCAGTCGAAGATAAGTGGTATAAATTCTGGCAGGACAATTCGTGTTTCACCGCGAACGCGAAATCCCTCAAGCCCGCCTTCTCCATCGTCATCCCGCCGCCGAATGTCACTGGCATGCTCCACATGGGGCACGTGCTGAACAACACGATCCAGGACATCCTCAGCCGCAAAGCGCGCATGGACGGCAAGGAAGTGCTCTGGCTCCCCGGCACCGACCACGCCGGCATTGCCACCCAGGTGCAGGTGGAAAAAGCGCTCAAGAAAGAAGAGCGCAAAACCAAATACGACCTCGGCCGCGAGGAATTTCTGAAACGCGTCTGGGCCTGGAAAGAAAAACACGGCGGCATCATCATCAATCAACTCAAGAAACTCGGTTGTTCCTGCGATTGGACCCGCGAGCGGTTCACCATGGACCCCGAGTATTCGCGCTGCGTGCAAAAAGTTTTCGTCGAGCTTTACAAAAAAGGCCTCATCTATCGCGGCAAACGCATGGTGAACTGGTGCCCCGCCACGCAAACCGCGCTCTCCGACGAAGAAGTCGAAATGAAACCGCAAAAAGGTTTCATGTATTACTTCAAAGTGCAGGTCGCGGACGCCACGGAACACGCAACACGCAACACGCAACACGAAGCTCCCACCGAAGAAAAGAAAGGTGGACCGGAAATCGACTCTGATGGACGCATCTGGCTCACCATCGCGACCACCCGCCCCGAAACCATCCCCGGCGATACCGCCGTGGCCGTAAATCCCAAAGACCCGCGCTACGCGCACCTCATCGGCAAACACATTATCCGTCCCCTGCCCATTCATGTGCCGGCGGAAAAGAAACTCATCCCCATCATCGGCGATGACCACGTGGACTTTGAATTTGGCACCGGCGTGCTGAAGGTCACGCCCGCGCACGACAAAGCCGACTTCGAAATCGGCCAACGCCACAAACTGCCCGTCGTGGACATCATGAACCCGAACGGCACGATGAACGATCTCGCCGGCGAAAGCCTCGCAGGCCTCGATCGTTTCGAAGCGCGCGACGTCGCCGTGGAACGCCTGAAAGAACTCGGCGTGATGGTCGAAGAAAAACCCTACGAACACAACGTGGGTTTCAGCCAGCGCGCCGACGTGCCTATCGAACCGCGCCTCAGCGAGCAATGGTTTTTAAAATATCCGGCCGTGCAGCAATCCAAAGATTGCGTGGAACAAGCTGATCGGAGCGCAGAGCATAGCTCTGCGCGAAACGAAGGCGGCAACTCGCAGAGCGATGCTCCGCGCTCCGCAAAAATGCAATTCCACCCCCAGCGCTGGGCCAAAGTCTACGACCACTGGCTCACCAACATCCAGGACTGGTGCATCAGCCGTCAGCTTTGGTGGGGGCACCGGATTCCAGTGTGGCATGGTTGGGTTTCAAAAAAAGATTTTGCGTTTTTCAAAGCAGCGAATTCGAAAGGATTCGAAAAAGGAAAAATCGAATACACACTCGAAGGCTCGCGAAGTGCAACGGATCACACACTTTGCGAACAGCAATATGTTCGTGCCGAATATGTCGAGTCAGAGAAGAATTGGTACGTTTGGCATTGCGTGAACCCCGGTTTTCCGGAAGTCGAAAAACAACTCGAAGAAGACGGCTACAAACAAGACCCCGACGTCCTCGACACCTGGTTCAGCTCCTGGCTCTGGCCCTTCGCCACCATGGGCTGGCCGGAACAAACCGAGACGCTAAAAAAATTCTATCCCACCACCGATCTCGTCACCGGCCCCGACATCATTTTCTTCTGGGTCGCGCGCATGATCATGGCGGGCTACGAATACATGGGCGACATGCCGTTCCGGAATGTCTACTTCACCGGCATCATCCGCGACAAGCAGGGCCGCAAGATGTCCAAGACGCTCGGCAATTCGCCCGACCCGCTCGACCTCATTGCCCGCTACGGCGCCGACGCCCTCCGCTTCGGCACCATGCGCAGCGCGCCGCTCGGCCAGGACGTGTTGTTCGATGAAAAAGACGTCGAGCTGGGCCGCAATTTCTGCAACAAGCTCTGGAACGCCTGCCGTTTCCGCCAGATGCAAGGCGGAGAAGTGCAGGGCGAGATTCGCCCGCAACTACTCTCGGGCGATGACAAATGGATTTTGCTGAAGCTCGACGCCGCGATTTCCGAAATCACCGAAGCGCTGAACACCTACAACTTCAGCACCGCCGTCCAGGCGCTCTACCGCTTCTTCTGGAGCGAATATTGCGATTGGTATGTGGAAGCCAGCAAAGCCGTGCTCAATCCCAGTAGGAGCCGAGGTGACGAGGCTCAAACTGAACACGCAACACGCAACACGCAACACGATGCCGGCGACGCCCGCCGCGCAAATACCCTTGCGGTAATCGATTTCGTCTTGTCCCACACCCTACGCCTCTTCCACCCCTTTCTCCCCTTCATCACCGAGGAACTCTGGCACGGCATGGGTTATGCCGAGGACATGCCGGACGATCAAGGCGGCAAGACCATCATGTATGCGCACTGGCCCAAGCCGTTCGACGAGGATTTCAAAGGCCATTACGGCCTCGACGCCTGCTACCTCGACATGGTCAACGCAAAATACGACCTCGTCACCCAGGGCCGCAACCTGCGCCGCGCGGGAAATATCTCGGCCGGTAAGAAAGTGAAATACATTTTCAAGCCCGTGAATTTCACGCCACCGAACGACCTTGAGGTTATCAGGCTGCTGCTCAATGCCGAAGCGCTGGAAGTGAACGAGAATTACCAACCCCCGAAAGGCACGCCCACCGCCCGGACCGAACTCGGCGAAATCTTTTTGCCGCTCGAAGGTCACGTGGATGTTGTCGCGGAGAAAATCCGGCTTACGAAAGAAAAAGAAAAGCTCGAGGGCGACATCGAAAAAACCGAGCAAAAACTCGCGAACCCGAATTTTGTGCAAAAAGTTCCGCCGCAAGTGCTGGCCGAACACCAGCAACGCGCCCTTGATTTCAAAGCGAAGCTTGAGCACGTGCTGGAGGCGTTGAAGACACTCGAAGGTTAGCCTAAAGTGATTCATGGAAACCGTCCCCCTGAACCAAGCGCTCGCCTCGGTCATCGACGCGGCGAAAGCCGCCGGCGCCATCATGCGCAAAAATCTCAATGTCGAGAAAAAGGCGAATGAAATCACCGCGCACGACATCAAGCTTGAACTTGATGTGCGCTGTCAGAAGTTGATCGAGAAAAAACTCCACGCCGCGTTCCCGAAAATTTCCCTGCTTGGCGAGGAAGGCGATGCTGGTGATGAAACCGCCGAATACCGCTGGGTGGTGGATCCGATCGACGGCACCGTCAATTTCGCCCGCGGCATCCCGCACGCGTGTGTTTCGATTGCGCTGCAAAAGCGCGACGAGTGGCGAGTGACGAGTGACGAGAAAAAGGTGCGAAAGCGCAAGTCCGATCCCGTCACACGTCACCCGTCACCCGTCACTCTCGTCGGTGTGGTTTACGATCCCTTTCAAGACGAGCTCTGGACCGCCATTCGCGGGCAACCGGCGCGATTGAACGGCCGCGTGCTGCGTGTCAGCAAGCGCCGCAAGCTGAACGAGTGCATCGCGTCCATCGGCTTCGCCAAAAATAAATCGAACATGGAGCGCGCCCTGCCCTATTTCATGTGGCTGGCGCGGCGCGTGATGAAAATCCGCATGATGGGTTCCGCGGCGCTCGCGTTGACCTACGTCGCCAGCGGCCGGCTGGACATCTACATCGAACGCGGCATCAGTCTCTGGGATGTCGCGGCCGGCGGGCTCATTGTGGAATGCGCGGGTGGAAAATTTTGGAGCGAAGCGATTCCGGGGCGCTATAAATACCGGATGATTGCGTCGAATGGGTTGGTGGACAAAAAACTTCCCAAACCGCAGTAAGATCCAAATCCCAAACACCAAGCTCCAGGGAAGATCCAAAAACAAAGCACCAATCTTTGCGATCTTGGAGCTTGAAGTTTCTCTGGAGCTTGGATTTTGGACGCTTGGTGCTTTTAAAGCTTTGCCAATCGTTCCTTTAATTTCGCCAACGCCTTCGACCGGTGGCTCAACCGGTTCTTCACGCCCTCGCCCAACTCGGCGAACGATTCCTCAAAACCATTTGGAATAAACAGCGGATCATAACCGAATCCGCCCTGGCCGCGCGGAGCGAATTCAATCCGCCCTTCGCACGCGCCATCGAAAGTTTCGGTGAGCATTTCCAGTTCATCCGCGTAACACACGGGTGATGCCGACGGGTCGAGGGTCGGGGGTCGAGGGTCGACGGGTGTGAGCGCGATGACGCAGCGGAAGCGAGCGGTGCGTTTTTCTCGCGGCACGTCTTTCAATAGGCGGAGCAACTTCGCGTTGTTATCCGAGTCTTTGGCGTTTTCCGGGTGGCCGGAATCGAGCGCGGCAAATCGCGCCGAATACACTCCCGGCGCGCCATTCAGCGCAGCGACCTCCAGCCCCGAATCGTCGGCCAACACGAAAAAGGGTCGGGGGCCGAGGGTCGAGGGGCGAGTGGAAACAGTATATTTGGCGAGTTCCACGGCTTTCTTCGTGGCATTGCCCGCAAAGGTATTCGCATCCTCCACGACTTTGGGAGCAGTGGGAAAATCGTCGAGCGTCAGATACTGAAATTGCGAGCCGAGAATCGCGCGGATTTCGCCGACCTTGTGTGCATTGCGCGTGGCGATCAGAAACGTGGCATTCATGAACGCGGGAATGCTACCGCGACCGCGCAAGGGTTGTCACCCCCACAAAAATCCAAGGCGGGAATTCATGAAGCGCGAGGAGCGCGGCATTCATGCCGCTTTGACGCGACCAGCGCAAAGGCACGGGCATCCCCGCCGTATTGATTGGTGAAAGGTGAAGCGGCGTAAACGCCGCGCTCCGCAAATTAGAAAAAAACACCCGAGGCGACGAATCCCACGAACGCCCCGGGCGCCGCTTGCATGCACAACTGGCTTCTTAGGTGGACCGTGCAGCAAACGAAATCATTGTCACCACCGGAATAAAAAGAACTCCGCAACGAATCCGGCGCATATTCATCCACGCCTTGGTACGAGGCACGAAAGGCCAAATGGTTCCCACTTTAAATCGAGCCTTAACGCACTCCCGATTATGGCCGCGATTTACTGTTCATCCAGCGCCGCACGGCCTGCAACAGGCAAAAAAGAACCAACGCCACCCCGCACAATGCGATGGTGCTCGGCTCCGGCACCACCGCCGCCTGCACCAGGAGGTCCGGCTTTCCGGAGCTGCCCGATCGCGACGTGAACAGGTAACTGACATTGGTGTCCACCCCGAATAACCGCAGGCTCAAGTCACTTCCCGAAATCACATCATTCGCCAGTCCGGAAGACACGGTCAGTTGATAATTATTCAGCCCGCTGGAGCCGCCGGGGAAATTAAACGTTCCCAGCGCCTCGTCCGTGGCGTTGTTGATGTAAGTCCCCTGCAAACTATCGAACGAAATACCGTCGGAAGTCGGCAGGCCGCCCGTTCCCGTGCCCTCCACCCAGAGGTTATTCTGCATCAACGAAACGGCGAATTTTCCCGCGGCGATGTTATTAAAAATCGCATTGTTGTGGGGCGATGACGTCAACTGGAGTGTGACGGATTGAATCGTCCACTGCCCGGCGCCGAATTGCGAGTTGAACGAACTCTCCGCCGGCGACAGATCAAACCTCAGCACGCTTTGGAATTCCCCTTGCGGCAATCCGGGCGCCGCAATCGCCAGCGAACCCGCCGCGCCAAAGTTATCGCCACTCAAGCCGCCGCCGGAGGTCACAAAAGCATCGGCAATTGGCTGGGCACTGAACGAAGCGGGTTGCCCGACACAAACCGCCGCGGTCAACGCGACCACCGCCGCGAGACCGCTCTTGGGCAGGAACTTCATTTTTGCCAGAAGAATGAAGGAAGCTACGGATTGGGCAACCTGCCCACGCGATAGTAGTTTCCATCGCCGGAAATCGGGTTCGTGAAGAAACTCGGGTTGCCGGTGGCCACATTCGTGGAAACTGGAGTCCAATTGAACAGGTTGGACGAAACGTCCACCTCGTAGCGCAATCCCGGCGTCGAACTGAAACTGAACGTGAACTTATTATCCACCGTCGCCGCCGCGCCCGAGACCGCCGTGTTCACCGGCGCCACGACGTTGATATTAACCGGTGCGGACGTCGCGGAAATGCCGGCCGCCGTCGCCACCGCGGTGAGCGTATAAGGCGCCGCGCCGAGACTATTCGCCGTGATCGTGAATGGGCTGGATGACTTGGAACCGGCCGAAATTGCGTTCGTAAAAAACTGCACGTTGGTCACCGAACCCGTGCTGACCGCGGCATCGGCCGTGATCGAAATATTCGCCGGCGCCGAGAAAACCGCGTTATTGGTTGGGGTAGTGATGTTGACGGTCGGCGTCGGTGGCGGCGGCGGAGCCACGGATCCAGGTGTGGAGCGCGTATACGCAAATGGCCCGCCCCCGTGCGGCCACGCCGTGAACGTGACGGCGAAATAAATTTCCTCGTTGATCAAGTGACACACCATCGGCTTGTTCGGCGTCAGCACACCGGACAAATTGAAGTTACGGAAGGAATCGAAGCTTTGATAAGTGTAATTAGTAACAGTATGCAGTGAATCCGCGGGACCAAAGGCCCATTCCGTATCCGATGGCGTGCCGAATTGTGCGCCGGCCAAATCCACATTCGTGTTGTACAACCAGTGGTTTCCGGCGCGCGTCAACGAAACCACCCCGGGCACAATGACGTCCGCTTCCGGAGGGGCGGTGCCTAAGGGATTATACGCCGCCTGGACAAAATTGGTGGCGGGACCGCTCCAAAGTGTCGGATCGGCGTGCGCGCTGGGGAGATTAACAACCGCGAAAATTAGCGCGGTTGATTGTATGAAAAAAGTGACAAAGGGATTCGTTTTCCGGGTCTTCATTACGGTTAGGAAGGTTCAAGTGCCGATTTGTTCCATCGAAGCTCACACTTTTTTTCGATTGGGCGATTTTTTTGGAACAAACCGTTGATTCATCATTCTTAATTGCGAATGGCCACCCTTAGAGCCTGCCTTAAAATCCCATGGGCGAGCCGAATCTGAAGCGCAAACGACTGTTGGCCGCCTCCGCGTTATGCGCCGGGGCTGCGACCTTCATTGTACTGCTCAATTCCTGTTCCACCGATCGGGCAGTGGTCGCTCCTATGCAAATCGAAGGCGCGACTTACGTCGGCGACCATGCGTGTTTTGACTGTCATCCCAACATTTCCCGCGCATTCCCGAGTAGTCCGCACGCGCGGTTGCGGATCGCTGATGTCAAAATGCCCGGCCAGAGCGGTTGCGAATCCTGTCACGGCCCCGGCAGCAAACACATCGCCATGGCGGGCCGCGGGGGACTCGAAAAATTCATCATCAATCCCGGCAAAAACCCCGAAGCCTGTTTCCAATGCCACCAGGAAACCCTGGCTGAATTTCATCTCCCCCAGCATCACCCGGTCATTGAAGGCAAAATGAACTGCGTGCAATGCCACGATCCCCACGGGATGGACATTATGAAGCCCGCGGGCGGACTCGCCATGGCGCGCCAGAATGAGAACTGCGCGCAATGTCACCGCGAGCAAACCCGTCCGTTCATCTTCGAGCACGCCGCGCTGCGCGAAGGCTGCATCGTCTGCCACAACCCGCATGGCTCCATCAACGCCAAGATGCTTGTCCAGCGCGATTCCAATTTGTGCCTCAAATGCCACGCGCAAACGCAGGGACCCGGCGCAGGCGCCACCGGCGTTTACATTGGCAACATCGACCACAGCGGCCTGCTTCGTTACGGCACCTGCTGGACGGCCGGCTGCCACTCCGCGGTTCACGGCTCCACCACCCAACCGTTCCTTTTCTATTGAACCGCCCTCGCGCCCATTTGAAAAAAGCGCTCACGCAATTTCTCGCTGGGGTGAGCGCAGTCGCATGGCTCTCCGCAACGGCCTTTGCGGCGACTCCGGAAATTGACGCCTCCAAACTGCCCCCGGTCGCCACGAACAACATCGATTTCGCGCGCGACATCAAACCCATCTTCGACGCTTCCTGCATCCGTTGCCATGGCCCCGTGAAACCCAAGAGCGGTTTCCGTCTCGACAACCGCGTCGCTGCGCTCAAAGGCGGCGACAACGGCGTCGACATCGTTCCCGGCAACAGTGCCAAAAGCCCGCTGATTCATTTTACCGCGCAATTGGTGGAAGACATGGAAATGCCGCCACCCGACAAAGGCGAGCCGCTCACGCCGGCGCAGATCGGTTTGTTGCGCGCATGGATTGACCAGGGCGCGACCTGGAACGCCGAAGGGCCCACAAATTTCTATTCGGCATCCCTGCCATTGGTCTTCGGCGGGACGGCCGTTCATGGGGACAGCCAAAAATTCCGCGAATTAAACTGGCAGCGCGACGGCACCTACGCCGGCATCGATGATTTTCAAATGTTCCGGCAAAACAGTTCCGATTCCGCTCTCCTGGTCAACGGCCGCGTGGTGCAAAACGATTACCAACTCAGCCTCTCCGCTGAACGAACTGACGTCGGCTTCATCCGCTCCGGCTGGGAGCAATATCGAAAATATTACGACAACACCGGCGGGATTCAGCCCGGCACCCGCGCCACCAACGCGCTCAGTCTCGACCAGGATCTCTACCTGGACATCGGCAAAGCCTGGGTGGATCTGGGGCTCACCCTGCCGAACTGGCCGCGGATGGTCTTCGGCTACGAATACGATTACCGCACCGGCGACGAGGCCACAACCGTCGGCACGGGCAACGGCAGCAGCGGCACCTCGCGCAACATCAATCCCGCCAGCAAAAGCATCCAGGAAGGCACGCACGTCATCAAGTTCGACCTCGACGCGGAAGTTCAGGGCGTCACGATCGAAGACCGCTTCCGCGGCGAGTTTTATGATCTGAAAACCCATTACACCAATTCCTCCGCCCGCGGGCCCGTGGTGCAAAACGTGAAGGAGAAGGATAACTATTTTCAAGGCGCCAACAGCATCGTCCTCCAGAAACAATTCAACGATTGGTTTTACGGTTCGGGGGGTTATTTTTACAGCCACCTCGACGCCGACGCGAGTTTCACCAACGTGACGAGGATTCTCAACCGCACTTTTCTCGGGTCGATGCCGGACATCTCACTCGAACGCGAATCGCACGTGGCCAACCTGAATGGCTTGCTTGGCCCATGGGAAGGCTGGACGTTTTCCGCCGGCGTCCAGGCCGAGTGGACACGCCAGCAGGGTTTCGGTGCCGGCGATCTCAATGAAATCGCTTTCACCCGGCTGGCCCCCACCACCCTCACGGTCGTGCCCACCACGTTGCGCGCCAATTATGACGATAATTCCGCCATGGAAAACCTGGCCCTGCGCTACACGAAAATTCCGTTCACCGTCGTGTTCGCCGAAGGCCGGTTGGAACAACAAACCATCGGTCAAACCGACGTCGATCTTCAACCCAGCGGCAATTTCATGGAGAAAGTTGATTTCTCGAGCCGGCTCACCGATTTCCGCGCCGGGTTCAGCACCTCGCCCTGGCGCTGGATGTCCCTCACGGCGCATTATCGCCGCTACGAAAACGACAGCTACTATCCTCCCAACGCGCCAGCCGAACCGGCGGGCGGTTACCCGGATTTCTTCAGCTCACGGCAATTGCTCACCGATGAAATCGAAACCAAGCTCGTGGTGCGGCCGTGGAATTGGTTGAAAACCACCTTCTCCTACCAATACCTGACCACGGATTTCAGCGACCAGGCCAATGCCGCCTCCAACACCGCCAGCGGGGTCATCTATTCGCCCGCGGGCAGCCTGGTCACGGGCCGCACGGATTCGCAACGCTACACGTTCGGCGCCGTTTTCATCCCGCATCCGCGCGTTTATTTCATCGGCTCGTTCACGTACGAGCCCAGCAGAACCCACACCGCCAATAGCGATGTCGCCGCCATCGGCCAATACCGCGGCGACACCTACAGCGCTGATGCCAGCGGGACGTATATCCTGAGCCAAACCACCGATTTTACTTTGGGTTGGGTTTTCTCGGAAGCGAACTACGGGCAAGCCAACCGCACAGCGGCGCCGCCAGTCGACCTGCGTTATCAGGAACACAGCATCGACGCCGCCCTCACGCGCCGCTTCAGCGACAACGTTTCCATGCGCTTGCAATACAGCTTTGATTACTACCACGAGCCAAGCAGCGGCGGCGCCAACGATTTTCGCGCCCACTCCATTTTTGCCGTGCTGAACTTCCGCCTGCCTTGATGATCGAAATGCGAAGTCTTCGTGGCCGCCGGCGTCAACCGGCTCAATCGAACACGACCGCAGCCGCAGCTCTAATCGTGTTCCAACTCGTCACTCGAAGTCACTCTCACATCCTTCACCCAGCAATGAGCCGGTTGAAAAAGTATGCGGAGCCGCCTCGCCCGCGGATGCTGGCGGGACCCTGGCGCCCGCCGGATTCCGCGGTATCGAACCAACCGGACTCCCGGCCGGCAATTCAATCCGCGATTCATACTATTAAGACGGCCCCGAGAGGCAAATGTTCCGTTGTTTTCACTGGATATTGGACGCTCTTCAGGCACACTGAATTCATCATCCTTGGAACCTTTCTCGCGTTGGTTCCTCTTAATTGAGATGGCGTTATTATGGCTTCAGGCCTGAATTTTGAAAGCGTGGTGGCCCGTTTTTACGAGCCGCTCTATCAATTTGCTTTCGGCCTGACTCGTGTCGAGGCCGACGCGTGTGACCTCACGCAACAAACGTTTTATGTGTGGGCGACCAAAGGGCATCAATTACGAGATCAGACGAAAGTGAAGACCTGGCTGTTTACCACTCTGCACCGCGCGTTTTTGGAGAGCCGCCGGCGCCAGGTGCGATTCCCGCATTACGAACTCGACGAAGTGCCGCTCGACCTGCCCACGCTCTCGCCCGCGACCGTCAACGAACTCGATTCCCCGCAAGTGCTCGAGGCGCTCTCGCAGGTCGATGAAATCTACCAGGCGCCCGGTCGCGCTGTTTTATCTGGAAGACTGCCCCTACAAAGAAATCGCCGAGATCCTCGACATCCCAATTGGCACCGTCAAATCCCGCATGGCCCGCGGCATCGCCCAATTGCAAAGCATCCTCACCCGGGGCGACCGGGAGAGCCATCGCGAATCGAAAAATGACTAACGAACAGGTAAAACAAATCTTGCAGCTGTACCGCCCCGGTACGGCGGATGCCACTGACCCCTCCTTTGCCGAGGCGCTCGACCTCTGCGAGCACGATGCGGAACTGAAGCAATGGTTTGCCAACCATTGCGCGCTGTACTCCGCCATCCGCTCGAAATTCAAAAAGATTCCGGTCCCGGAAGCCTTGAAGGAGCAGATCATCGCCGAGCGGCCGGCTCGAACGGCTCCCGCTTGGCAAAAAGCGGTGCTCGCGGGCGGCGCGCTGGCATTTATCGCCATGGCATTGATGTCCCTGCTGCCACATTTCGGACCACGTGAGCCGCATGATTTTGCCACGTATCGCGGCACGATGGGCACGCTCGCCCGGGATTATTACACCATGGACATGACCAGCTCCGACCTGGATGCCATTCGCACCTTCCTGGCGGAGAAACAGGCCATCGCGGATTACGTATTGCCGGAAAATCTGCAGAAGAACGCAAAAGCACTCGGTTGCGTGGCCACCACCTGGCAGGGAAAACCTGTCAGCATGGTTTGCTTCGCCACGGGTCGCCCGACCGAACCGGGCCATGCCTCCGACCTGTGGCTCTTCATCAGCACCGATGCGGTGGCGACGGATGCTCCCAATCGAGCACGCCCACCTTTGCCGAATCCAACGGCCTCATCAGCGCCAGTTGGAAAGTCGGGAACCGCACCTACGTGCTCGCCACCAAGGGCGACCAGCATTTCCTCGCAAAATATCTCTCTCAAACGTAGCGCTTCAATGGCCGCCGCAACCGCCTGAGCACACATTTCCCGGGCGCGCGGCGTTCACACCGCTTCAGCGTTCGTACGGAAGAAGTCTCGAAATTACCCCTGCTCTCCCGCAGGTCGCGTCCAAACGGGATGGATCTCAAACTCCAGGGAAGCACTTCCACTCTCAAGATCCACCTCTGAGGAAAATTTCTAATTCGAACTGTCCGGGTAAGTCGTCCCGGAATTCGTGTCCGGACTGCGTTCGACACTCATATGCAGCAGCACCCAGGAATAATCCTGCGTCCCGTCCGCGATCACCATCGGCAGCGGCGGATTGATCCCATATGCGCGCGCCGGTTGTTTCGTGCTCGCGTTTTGCCAGCGATGATGTTCCGAATGTCCGTCCGCAAAAGAAAAGCTCGCCCCGCCATCATGATACGAAGCCGGCAGGTCATTCCACGCCGCCGGTGATACTTCGCGATTCAGGAAATAACCGTCATCGATGCTGTCCGGGTGTTCGTCCAGAAACACGAAAATATCCGACGGCCGCGGCATGCTCGTCGCCCTGAAAAATTGCACGTAATCCGGGTTGTTCACGTTCGTGCCCGTCTGGGAAAAACCGCCCGCATCGCCGACCATCGCATTCATCGAATAACTGCGCACGCGGCCCACCCAGCCGTTTTGCCGCTGCAAATCGCTCAGCACATTATCCGCAGGGCAATGATACAACGCCGCCGCTTTGCTCGTGTAAGGTCCGATGCCCGTCGCGACCACGGCCGAGGCGTTCGTGTTGTCCGGGTTCAACTCCCAATTCTCCACATTGTTCACCCAGTTCTCTCCCATGCCCGCGCCTCCCACCGACGGCATGATTATCGGATTGCGCGCGCTTTGGCCGAGATTATAAGCCAGTTGGCCGTTGTGATCATCCGCATAAACCATCCAGGCCAGCGCCAGTTGCTGCGTGTTGTTGAGGCAAAAACTCGACTGCGCCCGGGCCTTGGCCCGCGCCATGGCCGGCAGAATGAGGCTCGCCAGAATCGCGATGATCGAAATCACCACGAGCAGTTCCATCAAAGTGAATGCGCGCCCGGCTTTCGGGTGGGTGATGCTGACGACCAGCCTAACTCGGTTTGCAGGCGGAACGCTCATGAAAGTGTGCGTTTTTAATCGCGCAACGCACCATAGCATATTTCCACCCCGTGGAAAGCATTTTTCCGCAATCCCAAACCAACCCCAAAAGCCGTCTCAGTAGTTTGACTGATGACGTTTCATCATAACAAGGCGAGAGGACATTACAATTATGGCGATTGCCAAAATAGATTTTCGAAAAGAACGGCTCAGTCGAGGAACTCCGACATCTTGTGAAGCGTTCGGACCATCCACAGCCATCCGTCTCCCTCTCCGCCGCGCAGCGGGGGAGAGGGCCAGGGGAGAGGTGGGGCTTAGGGTTCAGGGGGCGAAGCTCGGCCTTCTATCTGGAAATCTGTTTTTGCAATCGCTATAAAACTCCAACGACCAGCCTCCCACGTCCAGGGAAACTTCAAGCCCCAAATGAGGAAGTTTGGTGCTTGAGGTTTGAGGCTTCTCTGGAGCTTGGAACTTGGGATTTGGAGCTTTTTCCCGGAAACCCAATCGTTTATGTTCCCCGCGCATTATGTCAGGACGCAGACAATACCCGTTTCATTTGATCGAACCCAAATGGCAGCAGCATTGGGATGAGCAACAGACTTTCCGCGCTTGGAACCCCGGCGAAGCAATTCCGGGAAGCCATCCGTTCGCCCAGCGGCATGGCGCGGATGCAATGGCGTCCGGCCGCCAGACTCCTCCGAAGTATTACATCCTCGACATGTTCCCCTACCCCTCCGGCGCGGGCCTGCACGTCGGTCACCCGGAAGGCTACACCGCCACGGACATTCTCGCCCGCTACCAGCGCGCCCGCGGACGCCACGTGTTGCATCCCATGGGCTGGGACGCCTTCGGTTTGCCGGCGGAGCAATACGCCATCAAAACCGGCCAGCACCCGCGCAAAACCACCGAGACGAACATCGCCACTTTCAAGCGCCAGATCAAATCCCTCGGCTTCAGCTACGATTGGACGCGCGAAGTGGACACGACCGATCCGAATTATTTCAAATGGACGCAATGGATTTTCCTCAAGCTTTACAATTCGTGGTTCAATCCAGAAACGAATAAAGCGGAACCCATCGAGACACTGAAATATCCCGAAGATCTCCAACCATCCGACGACAAGGTAGGGCGCGTCACTCCGTGCGCGCCGGGTTCGGTTGCAACAGAACGGCGCGCACAGAGTGACGCGCCCTGCCCCGATGACCTTGAATCCGCGCGCCGCGCCTATCGCGATTCCAAACGCCTCGCCTACGTCAGCGAAGCTCCCGTGAACTGGTGTCCCGAACTCGGCACCGTGCTCGCCAATGAAGAAGTCATTGATGGCAAAAGCGAAGTCGGCGGCTTCCCCGTCATCCGCCGCCCGATGCGCCAATGGATGCTCCGCATCACCGCCTACGCCGAACGCTTGCTCGCGGACCTCGACACCATCGACTGGACCGAATCGCTCAAGGAAATGCAGCGAAATTGGATCGGCAAAAGCGAAGGCGCGGAAGTTGATTTCCAAATCGCCGATAGTGGCACGGGCGTCTCGCCTGTGCGTTCCAAGGAAGACCAATCAGATTCGCACGGGCGAGACGCTCGTGCCACTATCCGCGTCTTCACCACGCGCCCCGATACGTTGTTCGGCGCCACCTACATGGTGCTCGCACCCGAACATCGCCTGGTCGATGAAATCACTACGGAAGAGCAACTCCAGGCCGTCCAGAATTATCGCGAGCACACCGCGCGCAAAAGCGACCTCGAACGCACCGAACTCGCCAAGGAAAAAACCGGTGTGTTTACGGGCGCGTACGCGATCAATCCGGTCACGAATCGAAAATATTCCGATTTGGATCGCTGATTACGTCCTCGCCACCTACGGCACGGGCGCAATCATGGCGGTACCCGCACACGATGAGCGTGATTTCGAGTTCGCCGAGAAATTTAAGCTGCCGATTGTGCAGGTCGTCCAACCGCCAGATCCGAAAACCGAATGGCAAGGTTTCGTCGATAATGGAACCACGGTTAATTCCGCGAACGCCGAATTCTCTTTGAATGGCCTGTCTACCCCCGAAGCCAAAAAGAAAATCACCGCCTGGCTCGAAACCAAAGGCCTCGGCAAAAAAACCATCAATTACAAACTCCGCGACTGGCTCTTCAGCCGCCAACGTTATTGGGGCGAGCCATTCCCGATTATTTGGAAACGCGACGCTGCCGGAAATCTCCATCACGAAGCCTTGCCCGAAAGCGCGCTGCCGGTATTGCCGCCCAAGCTCGACGATTACAAACCCACCTCCGAAGGCCAGCCCCCGCTCGCCCGCGCGCAAGATTGGGTGAACTTGCCCGACGGCTCCGTTCGCGAAACCAACACCATGCCCCAATGGGCCGGCTCGTGTTGGTATTATCTCCGTTATCTCGACGCCAAAAATTCGAATGCGTTTGTCGACAAAGAAGTCGAGCAATATTGGATGGGTAGCCGCGGACGTGAGTCCGCGCCATCTAAAAATGCGCCGAATAACGTCGGCGGCTACGAAACGCCCGGCGTCGACCTCTACGTCGGCGGCACCGAACAAGCCGTCCTGCACCTCCTATACGCCCGTTTCTGGCACAAGGTCCTCTTCGACCTCGGCTACGTCACGACCGCCGAACCGTTTTTCAAACTCGTCAACCAGGGCATCATTCTCGGCGAGGACAACCAAAAGATGTCCAAGGCGCGCGGCAACGTCGTGAACCCGGACGACATGGTGAAGGACTACGGCGCCGATTCCCTCCGCCTCTACGAAATGTTCATGGGCCCGCTGCAGGACAGCAAGCCGTGGAACACCAAAGGCGTGGAAGGCGTGTATCGTTTTCTCGGCCGCGTCTGGCGTTTGTTCGTCGATGAACAAAGCGAAACCGAATTTGAGCAGGCGGAAACCACGGCCACCGACCCGAAGAAATCCCGCGAATTGCTCAACCTCCTCAAATTGAACGCGTCCATCAAAGACGCGCCGGCCACGCCCGCGCAATTGAAGACCCTTCACGCGACCATCAAGAAAATCACGGAAGATTTGGACGGCATGCGCTTCAACACCGCCATTTCCGAAATGATGGTGTTCGTGAACGACGCCATCAAATGGGAAACCAAACCCGTCTCCGTCCTCCGCGAATTCCTCATCCTGCTCGCGCCGTTTGCCCCGCACCTCGCCGAAGAACTCTGGGCGAAACTTCCCTCGACCCTCGACCCTCGACCCTCGGCACTGTCCTACGCCGAATGGCCAAAATTCGATCCGGCATTGCTGATCGAAGACACCCTCGAGATCCCCGTGCAAGTGAGCGGCAAATTGCGCGACGTCATCAAAGTCGCCGCCAACGCCGACAACGCCACGCTCGAAGCCGCCGCGAAAGCGTCGGAAAAAGTGCAGGCCTTTCTCGCAGGCAAAACCATCAAAAAAGTCATCATCGTCCCGAAGAAGCTGATCAACATCGTGGCCGTTTAGCCTGGGAACGCCGGCATCCCGCCGGCAAGTTTTAGCCTCCAGTTCGTCAGCCCCCGTTGCTCATCAGTGGTTTCGGCACGACAGGCACAAATTATTTCGACTCCGGCGCGCTCACCAATTCAGCCTTGCGCTTCTATCGCATCCAGAGTTCGCGTTGATTTGGAAGCGGTGGGTAGGGCGCGTCGCTCCGCGCGCGCCGCCTCGCCGAACAAACAGGAAGAATCGGACAGAAGGAAACAAAGAGAAGGCTTGGCCTGGGAACTCTTCGTTTCCTTCGTTCCCTTCTGTGCCAATCACACCGCGCTATCGCCCTGCTCGTCCGTGCGGATGCGCACGGCATTATCGAGCGGCAACACGAAGATTTTTCCATCGCCGATTTTTCCCGTGCGCGCGTTTTTCGAGATGATCTCGATCGCGCTTTTCACCTGCGCATCCGGCAGCACGATTTCGATTTTCACCTTGGGCAGGAAATCCACGGTGTATTCGCTGCCGCGATAAATTTCCGTGTGCCCTTTTTGCCGGCCAAATCCCTTCACTTCGGACACCGTCATGCCCTGGATGCCGACTTCATTCAACGCTTCCTTCACTTCCGTAAGTTTGAATGGTTTGATGATAGCTTCGATTTTTTTCATAAATCAGTAATGTGACAATCAATCATTATAAGCGCTCTCGCCGTGCTGGGTTAAATCCAATCCCGAATCCTCGTCTTCCGCCGTTACGCGCAATCCCACGGTGGCGTTGACGACTTTGAGCAGGATAAATGTGACAATCCCCGCGAGCGCCGCCGTGAAAAACACGCCGCGCAATTGGTTCACGAACTGCGCCGAACCGCCCGCGAGCGAAATAATCTTTCCGCCGGATTGAAACGTGTTGCCGATGGCGGGATTCACCGCGGCGCTGGCGAACAAACCCAGCAACAGCAATCCCACCGTGCTGCCCACGCCGTGCACGCCAAAGACATCCAGCGAATCGTCATACGCGAACCGGTGCTTCAGCTTCGTCACCGCCCCATAGCATACCACACCGCCGCAGAACCCGATGCAAAATGCCGTCGGAACCGTCACGAAACCGGACGCCGGCGTAATCGTCGCCAACCCCGCCACCATGCCGGAAGCCACGCCCAGCACGCTCGGTTTGCCTTTGAAAAACCATTCCATCGCCGCCCACCCCAGGGCGCCGGCCGCAGCCGAAAAATGGGTCGCCGCAAACGCGCTCGTCGCCAGCGCCCCCGCGCTCACCGCGCTGCCCGCGTTAAACCCAAACCATCCCACCCACAGCAATCCCGTGCCGATGAGACTCAGCACCACGTTATGCGGCAGCATCGGTTCGCGCGGGAATCCCATGCGTTTGCCGAGCATCAGCGCGCACACCAAAGCCGAAGTTCCCGAACTCACGTGCACCACCGTGCCGCCCGCAAAGTCCAGCACCGGATATTTCCCGCCCAGCGCCCAGTTGAACAAGCCGCCCGTTCCCCACACCATGTGGCACAACGGAAAATAAACAATCGTCACCCACAAAATCGTGAACAGCAGATACCCGCTGAATTTGATTCGCTCCGCCACCGCGCCGCTGATGAGCGCGGGCGTGATGATCGCGAACATCATTTGAAACAGCATGAAGCTTTGCTGCGGCACCGTCGCGCCGTATTCGGGATTCGGCGCGCTGCCGACGCCCTGCAACATAAAATACTGCGTGGGATTTCCGAAGAACGCGTTCCCTTTCCCGAAGGCCATGCTGTAACCGTAAATCATCCACAACGCCGAAATGACGGCCATCAACACGAGGCTGTGCGCAATCGTCGAAAGCACGTTCTTGCTCCGCACCAATCCGCCGTAAAACAAAATCAACCCCGGCGCGGTCATCATCAGCACCAGCGCCGAACTCACCAACAGCCACGCGTTATCGCCTGAATTAATTCCCGATGCAGAAGTGTTCGTAGCTTCCAGTCGTGCGACACGCTCCTCCAGCGTCGGCGCATTAGCACCCAGACATGCACCAAGTGGGGCAGCGAAAATCAGAAGCGAAAAAAGCGGAAATAGAATTCGGGTGGCTCTGCTGAATTTCATTCAGTGAAAGAATGAATGTAATTAAATCAACTTCCAACCCTTTTCTAACAAACCTCTTATAGACGGCTTCAGACACGATAATTGGAAGCGATTCATCAAACCCTCGCGCCGGTGGGACAAGCGTCCCCTCGAGCCGAACCCCCGGGGAATCTCAGCTACCTCACCGCTTAACAGGAACGATGCCGTTGGATTTGGGGAGCGCACGCGTCCCGCGTGCTGCCGAAGGCGTCTCGCCATCGGCTCGTACCAACCATCCTGGCCCACCGTTTAGTTTGGAAAAATGGTCAGCCGAAGTTTGCGGCGAGACGCCGCAAACCACACGCCGGAGGCGTGTGCTCCCCTCTTCAACTGCATTGTTCCGGCTTAAACTGCTTCTATTACCTTATCAGCCAAGTCATAAGCCCCCACAATCTATAGGTCTCACCCCAATTTTTATTCCGCGCGCAGCGAGCCCTCATGAGGACACTGAAGGTGTCGAAGAATTCAGCCCGGGGTTGCCCGAGTCCGCGAGGGCTACCCCGGGTCACAAATCTTTCAACCCATCACTTTCGCGCGTAGCGCGGCGAGCGTAGCGAGTATCTTCCGAAGCTGAAATTAACCAATCGATGCCTCCTTTTGTGGAACCTTCTCCCAATACAAATTGCTCAACCTTGTTCCCCCAAAAAACCCTGCTGCCGCAACGCCTCAAACAAAACCAACGCCACGCAATTCGACAAATTCAACGACCGCGCATTCGGATTGAACATCGGAATCCGCAACCACCGCTCGCGGTTCTGTTCCAGTAATTGTTTCGGCAATCCCGCCGTCTCCCGGCCGAACACGATATAATCATCCGGCAAAAATGTTGCGTCCGAATACAGCGTCGGCCCATCGGATTCCACGAACCACAGCCGCGCCGACGCCGGCAAACTTTGCACGAACGCCGCCCAATTCTTCCATCGATGCCACTCGACGTGCTGCCAGTAATCCATCCCTGCGCGTTTCAGTTGCGTATCATCCAACTTAAACCCGAACGGCTCGATCAAGTGCAACGTCGAACGCGTCGCCGCGCACAACCGCGCCACGTTTCCTGTATTCGGCGGAATTTCAGGTTCAACAAGAACGATATGCATTTCAAAAGTTCCAAATTCCAAGCACCAAGCTCCAGAGAAAATCCAAGCTCCAACATCCAATCGTCTGGTGAATACTTGTGCCAACGATAATCTCGCGGGTTGTCATTTGGAGCTTGAGACCTGGTGTTTCTCTGGAGCTTGGATCTTGGACGCTTGGTGCTTCTTATGTTTTGGATAAAACACTTTCCAGAGCACCAACCCCTTTGCCGGCGCCGTCATCCCCGCCACGCGCCGATCCTTCTGCGCCAGCATCACTTTGATTTCGCCCGCGGGAAATTTTCCCAGGCCGACCTGCACAATCGTCCCCACAATGCCGCGGCACATTTTGTAGAGAAACCCGTCGCCCTCGATGTAGAACGTCAGCAGCGAGCCGCTTTTTTTGAAATCGCACCGCGTCAACGTGCGCACCGTGGTTTCCATCTCGTAATTCCGATTCGCCGCGAACGATTTGAAATCATGCTTGCCCACGAACAACGCCGCTGCCTCGCGCATCGCCTTCAAATCCAAAACTCGCGGCACGTGCCACGCCGTCCCGCGAATCAACGGATTCATCGCCGTATGATTCCACACAAAATAACGATACTGCTTTCCCTTCGCATCGAAGCGGGAGTGAAAACTTTCGCGTGCGCGCGCAGCAGAAAGCACGCGGATATCCTCCGGAAGCCAGTGGTTAAGCGCGAGCGCGAGCTTGCGCCCATCCATGTTGCACGCCGGCACCTCAAAATGCGCCACCATCCCCAGCGCGTGCACACCCGTATCCGTGCGACTCGACCCGTGCAACCGCGGCTTGCTGGGAAACAATTTCGCCAGCGCCTGCTCCACCTTTTCCTGCACGCCCGTGCCGATCTTCTGCAACTGCCAACCCTGGTACGCGCCGCCGTCGTAGGCGATGACTAATTTGAATTTCAGGGATTTGTTTTGCACAGCAAGCAATCGTGAAACGTAAAACGTGAAACGTGAAACGTGAACTCAGGCAATATCGTATTCACGTTTCACGCATCACGTTTCACGCATCACGTTTCATTGAGCCAGACTATCCAAATAACTCTGCAACAAAATCGCCGCCGCCGTTTTGTCCACCTTTTCCTTACGGTCCTGACGCCGCACACCGCCTTGAATCAGGAACCGCTGCGCCTGCGCCGAAGTCAACCGCTCGTCCCACGTCTTGATCGGAATCGCCACCAGGTCTTTCAACACCGCGATAAACTCCTGCACCTTCAACGCCGCCGGGCCATAGCTGCCGTCCATATTTCGCGGCATGCCGATGAGAATCAGCTCCACTTCCTTCTCGCGAATTATTTCCTTCAACCGCGTGACGAACCCGAGAAACGGCTCCGCCAGCACAAATTCCAGCGGCTGCGCAATCATCTTCAATTCGTCGCTGAGCGCGATGCCGATGCGTTTGGTTCCGTGATCAAGGGCGAGAATGCGCATGTCAGTGGTTAAATGGGTTAAATAAGTAAAATCGTCATCTCTGCTTCTGCAAAAATACTCCGAACTCTCGGCAGATTTTATTGGCAAACTCACCATGAACAAAGACCTCGCCTTCGAGCACGGCTGACACCTTATAAGCGGCGATGCGATAACGCACGGTGATAGCACCGTGTGAATCGCGTCGAAACCGCAACCACCCTTTCTCTGTCAGGGCTACTTCAAACTGTTCAGTCTTAAGAGATGAAAACTCTGAAAAACGCTGAATCACAGCCTCATCAGCATCCATCAGCAACCTGTCATGCAACGCCGTGAATCTCCGGCCCGACCCGGATGCAACCGCTTCAATTCGTAAAGCGGCATAGTCAATTTCGAGCGAACGCGCTTCAAGGAGTAAAAAATTGTCGTCGTCACCGATGCGCATAAAAATATTTAAACCACGGATGAACACGAATGACGGATAAAATCCTTACGCGAATTTTCGCGAATTTCCGAATACGGGTTCCGAATTGGCGTCAATTCGCGCAATTCGTGTAAAAAGCCTTTCCCAATCCGTGTTCATCCGTGTCCATCCGTGGTTAAAAAATTATTCAGCTTGGTCACCAGCGCCTCCGGCACCCGCTTCGGCTTCTCATTCAGGCCCGTGCAAACGTGAAACGTTTCCCCTTCCAAAATCAAAATCTTCTCATCCTTCAAAATGCGAAACCCAAAATTCACCCGCGCGCCTTGCGCCAGCGTCGTCCACAACTCAATCGTCAGCACATCGTCATATCGCGCCGGCGATTTGTAGCGCAGATGACATTCCACCACCGGAAAAACCGTATCCTGCGCCTGCAGTTCCAATAGCGGCGCGCCCAGTTGCCGAAAAAACTCCCCCCGCGCCCCCTCCAGGATATCCAGGTAACGCGAGTAATAAATATGGTTGCCAACGGTGCAATCGGCGTAAACCACTCGATATATATGGCGAAAAATCCGTCCCGACACGCCGCCCACTGTAGCGGCGGTCTGTGACCGCCGCCATTTCAAAATCCACTCTGTAGCGGCGGTCTGTGACCGCCGCCATTTAACCCTCGTAGCACGGGCGTCCCGCCTGCGAGTTCAGGCACCGTCCCGGTGCCTGTCCCCACGCCTTCCCCGTCATTAAACCCATCTAATCCTGAAAACCAAAAAATCATTAGTTGCGCGCCGGATTTTTCAGATTATCTTGCGACCATGGATTGGCAGCAGTTGGTTTCGTTGACGATTGTCGGCGCCGCAGCGGTATTGTTGTTGCGCAGGCAGTTTCGTCCCCGCAAGTTCAGTTTTCAACGTGATACTCATTGTGGCGGCTGCGCCCATGCAAACTCCGCGCCCCAACACACCATTATTTTTCGCGCCCGCAAAGGCGAGCGTCCGCAAATCGTGATTAAACCCAAATGAGCGCGCTTGCTTCCACAATCCGCCTAAGATAATTTTTTCGCTGGAATGGCCATGTGCAAAGTCAGTTCGACCGTGCATTTTGTGACCCGCTCCGCAGGTGGCCGTGAAGGCTCTGCCCGCGCGCACTGGGTCCCGAACACGGACGTGTATGCGACCGATAACGGTCTGGTCATCAAAGTTGAGCTGGCCGGGATGCGCAGCGACAACCTCGAAATTACCATCGAGGGCAACCGCCTGCGTGTCAGTGGAAACCGGCCGGACGGCTGCCGCGCCCCGAAATGCAGTTTTTTGGTGATGGAGATTAATTACGGTCCGTTTGAAACGATGTTGGAGTTGCCGCAAGGCTACGATTTAGGTCAGGCCAAGGCGGCCTACCTGAACGGGTTTTTACGTATTGATGTTCCGGTGGCGCAGGCGCAGGTTAAGAGTACCAAGGTGCCAATCGCCGAAGGGAATTAAAAAATTTTCTTCCGAACCTTTCGCGGGCGGCGGCATCTAATCTATAGAAACGCTCCATGACGTCGCCGGATACCGAATTTATCAGCATCCTGGGCGCCGCCGGAAACCCTGAGGCTCCGGCGCGCGTGTCTGCGCATTCATTGCCGCAATCACTCCCCATCCTCGGCCTGTCCGATATCGTGATTTTCCCGGGCATGGTCGCGCCGCTCCTCGTCGAAACGCCGCAAAGCATCAAGCTCATCGATGACGTCGTGGCTGGCGATCGCCTGCTCGGCGTGGCGCTGCAACGCAAACCCGAAGCGGAAAATCCCACGCCCGAGGAAATGCACGAAGTCGGCTGCGCCGCCCGCCTGCTGAAAATGTTGAAGTTTCCGGACAACACTGTCCGCGTGCTGGTCGAAGGCCTCTGGCGCATTCGCATCAAGGATTACGTCAATCACGATCCCTATCTCAGCGCGAAATTCGAGCTGATGAAGGACGTGACGGAAGACACCGTGGAATTGACCGCCATGATGCGCAACGCGCAGGGGCAATTTCAGGAAATCATCAAGCTCTCTCCCGCGCTCTCGGAGCAGGTCAAAATTGCCGCGCTGAACACCGAAGACCCCGGCCATTTCACGGATTTGGTCGCGGTGAATTTGAATTTGAATCTGGATGAGCGCCAGAAATTGCTCGAGACAAACATCCGTCAAGGAACGCTTGACCTTCCTGCTCCCGATGCTCAATCGCGAGCACGAAGTTCTGACGCTCAGCTCGAAAATTCAGACCGAAGTCGCGACTTCGATTTCCAAGACGCAGCGCGATTTTTTCCTGCGCGAACAAATGCGCGCCATTCAGCGCGAACTCGGCGAGACCGAATCCAACGCCGGCGAAATCAAAGCCATTCGCGAAAAAATCGACGCCACACCGATGCCGGCTGAGGCGAAAAAAGTCGCCAACCAGGAACTCGAACGCCTCCAACAAATGCCGCCCGCCGCCGCCGAATACGCGGTCACGCGGCATTATCTCGATTGGCTGGTCGCGATGCCCTGGGAAAAAGAGACCGAGGACAAAATCGATCTCAAGGACGCCGAGAAAATCCTGAACGAGCAACATTTCGGGCTCGATAAAGTCAAAGATCGCTTGCTGGAATTTCTCGCGGTCATCAAACGCCGCAAGCAAATCAAAGGCCCCATCCTTTGCCTCGTCGGCCCGCCCGGCGTCGGCAAAACGTCGCTCGGCAAAAGCGTCGCCGATGCGCTCGGCCGCAAATTCGCCCGCATCGCCCTCGGCGGCATGCGCGACGAAGCGGAAATTCGCGGCCATCGCCGCACCTATGTCGGCGCCCTGCCCGGCCGCATCATTCAAACGTTGAAACGCGTCGAAAGCCGCAACCCGGTCATCCTGCTCGACGAACTCGATAAAGTTGGCGCCGATTTTCGCGGCGACCCGGCCGCGGCGCTGCTCGAAGTGCTCGACCCCGCGCAGAACAGCACGTTCACGGATTATTATCTCGATTTGCCGTTCGACCTTTCGCGCGTGCTGTTCATCACCACCGCGAACTGGCTCGATCCGATTCATCCCGCGTTGCGCGACCGCCTCGAAGTGATCGAACTCCCGAGCTACACCGAATCGGAGAAGTTGCAGATTGCGAAACGCTATTTGGTCCCGCGCCAATTGCAGGAGCACGGCCTCGAGAAAAACGAGGTGAAGATTCCCGACACCACGATTCGCCAGGTGATTCACGATTACACGCGCGAAGCCGGCGTGCGCCAGTTGGAACGCGAAATCGCCGCGCTCACGCGCAAAGCCACGCGCAAAATCGTCAGCAGCAACGGCCACGCTGGCAAAAACACGCTCGTGTTGAAACCGGAGGCATTGAAGGATTACCTCGGCAACGCGCGCTTTGTCTCCGAATCCGCTGAAACCATCAAGGAAATCGGCATCGCCACCGGCATGGCCTGGACGCCCGTCGGCGGCGAAGTCATGTTCATCGAAGCCACGCGCATGCCCGGCAAAGGCGGCCTCCTGCTCACCGGCTCGCTCGGCGATGTCATGAAGGAAAGCGCGCAGACTGCTCTCAGCTATTTGCGCAGCCAATCCAAGTCACTCGGCGTGGACATGACCGATTACAATAAATTCGACATCCACATCCACGTCCCCGCGGGCGCGACTCCGAAGGACGGCCCCAGCGCCGGCGTCACTTTGCTCGTCGCGCTGGCTTCGCTCCTGACCAAACGCCGTGTGCGCTCGGATTTTTCGATGACCGGTGAAATCAGCCTGCGCGGCCGCGTCATGCGCGTCGGTGGCATCAAGGAAAAAGTCCTGGCTGCCTCGCGGTTCGGCATCAAACACATCATGCTGCCGGACCAGAACAAAACCGACTGGCTGGAAGTGCCGGAGGAAGTTCGCAAAAAACTCCAGGTGCATTTCGTCCGCCACATTTCCGAGCTGCTGCCGCTCGCCTTGCGTCCCAAATGATCCCCCGCCGCCCTAATAGTGGCACGGGCATCTTGCCCGTGCGTCCCGATTCGCACGAGCGCAACACCCCCGCCCCTAAATTTCAGCTAGAGTATTTCTCAAAAGAAATTTCCGAAAAGGCGGGGCAAACCTGCGGGTTTGCCACGAATCCCGGCAGGGATTCGCTACCTTTTCGGAAATTTCTTTTGAGAAATACGATAGTGCGCCTCCCCCTTCTCCTCAGCGCACTCTTCGCAGTCGCCGCCATGGAACCGCCCTCGCAGCCGATCACGCTGCCGCCCGAGCAAGCTGCGAAGGAAGGCCGCGCGCTCGTGGACGAAATGCTCTCGCAGCCGCCGGACGAAAGCACCACCACCGGCGTGCTGGCGATTCGCACCAAAAAAAATTACAAAGAGATCCCGATCAAATTTCAGACGATCGTCACTCCCACGAATTGGGTATCGGTCTATTCCACCGCCGGCGCTGATCGCAGCCACTACGTCAACCTCAAGGTGGTGCACACGGATGGCCGGCCGAATCGTTATCTCGTTGCCAACATCAATCCCCCGCCGACGGATACCAATCAATTTCGCGAGCTCAAAAGCACCGCGTTGTTCTCGCCGTTCGTCGACGATTCCGATTTTTCCATCGCCGACCTCGGCCTCGAATTCCTCCATTGGCCCGATCAAAAGCTGTCGCAGAAAGAAATGAAACGAAGCCGTTCCTGCCGTGTGCTCGAAAGCACCAATCCAAATCCAAGGGCGGGCGGCTATGCCAAAGTCAAATCCTGGGTCGACAACGAAAGCCACGGCATTCTCCTCGCCCAGGCGTTTGATGTGAAAGGCAACAAGATCAAGGAATTTACCCCCGGCGATTTCTCCAAATCAAAAGCCACCGGCCAATGGCAATTGGGGAAAATGCAAATCAGCAATTTCCAAACCGATTCCAGCACCACCGTCAGGTTCGACGTGGACAAATAATAGCCGGAACACCTTTGCGGGTTGGAATTTGGGATTTCTCTGGAGCTTGGAACTTGGGATTTGGAGCTTTTAAAACTCATTTGCCAGCGTGACATTCCTGGCGGACTGTTGTCTAATCCCCAGTGAAACAACCGCTCATGAACGAGCCGATGGCAGAACGGGAATGTCCACTCCCACCGCAAGTCGATTGGGAACCGCCCGAATTCGCCAACCTCTACGCCGAGCACAGCCGCGCGATTTTCTATCTCTCGCTCCGCTTTCTCGGCGACCCCCAAAAAGCCGAAGACGCCACCCACGACGTTTTCCTCAAGGCTTTCAAGAAGATGGATCAATTCCGCGGCGAAGCCTCCTGGCGCACCTGGCTCTACCGCATTGCCATCAATCACTGCCGCAACCTCCAGCAATCCTGGAACGAGCGGCACATGTTTTCCAACGCCGACGAAGCCATCTGGGAAAACGCCGTCGCCCAAAGCGATTCTCCCTTCCGCGTCCTGGAAACCAAGGAACTCGGCGAACGCATCCAGAAAGCCCTCGACGCCCTGCCCGACGAATACCGCCTGCTCCTCCTGCTCATCGCCGATGAACAATTGAGCTACGAGGAAGTCGGCACGCTCACCGAGCAATCCGCCGATGCCGTGCGCGGCAAATTGCATCGCGCCCGCAAAGCTTTCGCCGCCCTTTTTAAAAAAACCGAGTAAAGTGACCTATGAAGCAGCAGAATGAATTTGAATCCCACGAGGAACACGAGTTCTCCGCCCAACAAAAAGCCGCGCAGAACACCGTCCAGGAATTTGCCACCGTCGAAGAATTGTTGCGCCACGACGCCGCCCAAACCACGGTGCCAGCCGGCCTCGCCGACCGCCTCCAAAAATCCAGCGCCGACTACCCCCGCCCCAACCGCTCCTGGTGGCAGCGACTATTCGGACAATAGATTCAAATGAAAAACATCCAACACTCAACATCCAACAACGAACATCCAATGCGCGTCGTTTTGGGTATTCATTGGATGTTGGGCGTTGGATGTTGGATGTTGGATGTTGAATCTGTCCCCTTCAGCGTTCAGCGTTCGATGTTCGATGTTCGATGTTCCCTCCATTCCCCATGAATTTCTCCTCCGAACTCGAAACTCTCATCCGCGCCCGCTACCCGATTCTTTACATCGTCTCGAGCGAGGAACTGCGCGTGCAAAGCGTCATCACGGAAGTCGCCCGCAAGCGCCAGAAAAAAGTTTTCGAATGGAGCTACAGCACCGGCATCGTTCCCGCCGGCACCTCGATTCAATCGCAAAAAAATCGCAGCACCGCCACCAAGGAACCGCTCGCCGCACTCGACCAGGTCATCGAACAAGTCGAACCTGCGCTTTTCGTCTTCAAGGACCTGCACCCGTTCCTCACCAAAAGCAATTTTGCCATCGTCCGGAAGCTCAAGGAAATCGCGCTGCACCTCAAGAACAGCTACAAAACGATCCTCATCGTCTCGCCTTTGCTCGAAATCCCGCTCGAGTTGGAAAAGGAAATCACCGTTCTCAACCATCCCCTGCCCACGCGCGAAGACCTCAGCGCGTTGCTCGATAAAATCACCGCGGACGTCTTCAACCTCAAAGTCAAAATCGATTTGGATGACGAAGGCCGCGAGCGCCTCCTGCAAGCCGCCCTCGGCCTCACGCTCGGAGAAGCGGAAAATGTTTTTGCCAAAATTATCGTCAAAAACGGCAAACTCGTCGGCAGCGACATCAGCGAAGTCCTCGCCGAGAAACAGCAAATCATCCGCAAAAGCGGCCTGCTCGAATACTACGCCGCCAGCGAGGATTTCAGCAGCGTCGGCGGCCTCAATGTTCTGAAGGATTGGCTGAACAAACGCTCCGCGGCCTTCACCGCCGAAGCGCGCGCGTTCGGATTGCCCGCGCCCAAAGGCATTTTGATGCTCGGCGTGCAAGGTTGCGGCAAAAGCCTCACTGCGAAAGCCGTTTCCACTCAATGGCAATTGCCCCTGCTCCGCTTCGACATGGGCCGCATGTTCGGCAGCCTCGTCGGCTCGTCGGAGGAAAATGTCCGCCGCGCCATCGCCGTCGCCGATTCCGTCGCGCCCGCCATTTTGTGGGTCGATGAAATCGACAAGGCCTTCGCCGGCTCGCAAAATTCCGGCGCCGTTGATGGCGGCACATCCGCCCGCGTCTTCGGCACGTTTCTCACGTGGCTCTCCGAAAAAACCGCGCCCGTCTTTGTCGTCGCGACTGCCAACGATATTTCTCAACTGCCGCCCGAACTCCTCCGCAAAGGCCGCCTCGATGAAATTTTCTTCGTCGACCTCCCCGAAAAAGAAGAGCGCGTGGAAATTTTCGGCATTCATCTGAACAAACGCGGCCGCGACGCCTCGACCTTCGATCTCGAAGCCCTCGCCGAAGCCAGCCGCGATTTCAGCGGCGCGGAAATCGAGGAAGCCATTAACAGCGCGCTCTACGATGCCTTTTACGACAAGCAAGACATCCGCACCGAGCACGTCCTGAACGCAATCAGTCAAACCGTCCCGCTCGCCAAGACCATGGCCGAGCAACTCCATCGCCTGCGCCATTGGGCCGAAGGCCGCGCCCGCCACGCCAGCATCGCGCGGCACAACAGCGAATTTGAAAACTCAGGATCTTGATTTTACTCATGAAAAAGTATCTTTGGCTTTCAACGGCGGCATTTGGATTGATTTGTCTCGCCTGTTCCGTCGCCTCCTTCCTGGTCAACCAATCGCTGCAGGACGACGGCATGCTGCTGCCCGCCATTTCTCATATCGTGCTGGAACACAGCCTGTGGATTTTGCTCCTGCCCGTTCCGTGGATCGTTTATTCATCCGCATTAAGTTGCACGCGCAAATTGAATCCCAATGGAGTCTATTTTTTCAGTGGGACACTATTCCTTGCGGTTGCCATCCTGGTTTCCGTGACCGCAATCGGCTGTCTGTTGCCCTGGCTCGTCCTCACCAACGGAACCAATAATGTATGAGCCGCTCCGAAAATCTCGAACTACGCCGCATTTTTCCTCCGCGCGTAGCGCGCCATAAAAACAACCCCAAAGGGGTTGCATCACTCAGCCCAGGGTTGGCCGAGTCTTCGAGGCCTACCCTGGGTGCACAATCATCAAACCCATCCATTTCGCGCGCAGCGCGGCGAGCGCAGCGAGTATCTCAGAATTCTAGAAACGGTTTCATAAGCCCAAAAGCTGGTAGGGCGCGTCGCTCCGCGCGCGCCGTCGTTTCCCTGCAACCAGGCGGCACGCACAAACTGACCCGCCCCACCTCGCATCTTCTTTCTGCCACGTGCTCTAAATCTTTTTCAATAAATCTCCCTCACAATTTTCCCCCGCGCGCAGCGCGCCATAAAAACAACCCCGAAGGGGTTGCAGAACTCAGCCCAGGGTTGCCCGAGTCCGCGAGGGCTACCCTGGGTATCACGTCATCAATCCCATCCATTTCGCGCGCAGCGCGGCGAGCGCAGCGAGTATCTCGGGACCCCCAATCAACCCCCGTTCCAGACCGCACTCACTACATTTCGCGTGAGGAAATCGCCCGAAAATTGTCCAATGAGAAAGGTATAATAGGGTTGATGATAACAAGATGCATTCACGGCTTGACGAAGGCAGACAAAATGCCGATGCGCCCCGAATAAAAATTGAATGAGCCGTTTCGAAAATCTCGAACTTAACAACGAGCACGAAGATCAGCCCCAACGCCAGAAAGGGCTGATCAAGGATGAGGCCTATTATGCCGCCGAGGCCCAGACCGCCTTCGAGAACGGCGATTTCAAATCCGCCCTCCGCAGTTACGGCAAAGTCATCGAATTCAACCCGCGCAATCACACCGCCTGGACCGGCCAGGTCCGCATGCTCATTGAACTCGGCGAATTCAAGGAAGCCAAACTTTGGGCCGATAAAGCCATTGAGATGTTTCCCAGCGAATCCGAATTGCTCGCCGCCAAAGCCGTCGCACTCGCGCGCAACGGCGACCTGGACGGCGCGCTGATTTTTTCCGACACCTCCATTGAGGAACACGGCAACACGCCCTACGTGTGGCTCGCTCGCGGCGATGTCCTGCTCGCCCGCGAAGAAGCCCGCGCTGATTATTGCTTTGAGAAAGCGCAACTGCTCGCGCCCCGCGATTGGATCGTCGCCTGGCTCGCCGCGCGCATTCGTTTTTATTATCAGCAACTCGCGCTCGCCATGAAGCTCCTGCAACAGGCCGTTGAGTGGAACGCCGGTCATTTTATTTTGTGGCTCGAACTCGGCCGCTGCCAGCACGCGCTTGGCCTTGAAACGCCCGCGCGCACCTCTTTCACCCAGGCCAAGCAACTCAATCCCGCGTGCAGCGAGGCCAGCCTCAAACTGGTCACGCTTTCCAGTCAAACCAGCCTGCTGCCCGAGTGGCTGCGGCGCCTCTTCAAAAAATCATGAACAACGACAACCTGGATCGACTGCTATCGGCGGCGAAGGAATTCGACGGCTCGGACCTCCACCTTGTCACCGGCGTGCCCCCCGCTTTCCGCGTGAACGGCGAAATCATCATCGCCGACGAAGATGCGCTCACCGAGGAGGAAATCACCCGCATCGCCTACTCCTTGCTGAACGAGCAGCAAAAGAAAAAATTCGAGCAGGAATGGGAACTCTGCATTTCGCTCCTGCACAAAAGCGCCGGCCGCGTCCGCGCCACGTTCTACAAACGCAATGGCCATCCGGAAATGAGCTTCCGCTTTTGCGGCGAAAAAATCGCGACGCGTCACGATCTCGGTTTGCCGGAAAAAATCGACGACATGGGCCGCCGGCCGAACGGCCTGTTCCTCATCACCGGCGCGACCGGCGCGGGCAAGACCACCACGCTCAATTACCTCGTCGACGTCATCAACAGCGAGCGCCGCTGCAAAATCGTCACCATCGAGGACCCGATTGAATTCGTGCACGAAAACAAACGCGCCATCGTTGTGCAACAGGAAGTGCTCACCGACGTGCGCTCCTTCAACCGCGCGCTCATCCACGTCTTGCGCCAGGACCCGGACGTCATCGTCGTCGGCGAAATGCGCGACCCGGAAGCCATCGCCACCGCGCTCACTGCGGCGGAAACCGGCCACCTCGTGCTCGCCACGATGCACTCGCCCAGCGTCTCGCAGGCCATCGAACGCATCGTCGGCGTGTTCGACGGCAATTCGCAGCGGCAAATCGTCATGCAATTGGCCAATTCATTGCAGGGCATCATCGCGCAGGAACTGCTCCCCGCCGCCGACCGCACCCGCCGCGTGCTCGCCTACGAATTGCTCATCGCCAACGGCGCCGTGCGCAATCTCATCCGCGAAAATCAATTGCACCAGATGGAGAACACCATCCAGATGAGCCGCAAGGAAGGCATGGTGCTCATGGACAATTGCCTGCACGACCTCTACTGCAAGTGCCTCGTCACCTACGACACCGCCGTCAGCCGCGCCCGCCAGCCGGAGCGCATCATCCGGCAGAAATGATTTATGTTTGCCGAAGCCGAGCTCCCGCACAGCATCCTCGGATGGATTTTCAATGGCGTGTTGCTCGTAATCATCGTGTTCGGCGGCGGCTTTTTACTTTTCAAGACTGTCCACCGCAGCGATGACCGCGCTTTGCTCATCTTTAAATTGGGCCTGACCGCAGTCGTCGTCGCGCTGGTGACCATTTTCCTCCGCCCAATCTTGAAACAAGGCGGCAACCTCGTCGCGGGTTTAATCGGCATCCCGACCGCGGTGATCGCCGGACTGGTCCTGGGCATCACCTGGCGAAAAAATATCGCCAACCTCGTGGCCAATCCCCTCGGTAATCTCTACGACGGTGGCAAGGCCGAATACGAACCGCGCCCCGTCTATTCCAATGCCATCAGCCTGCGCAAACGCGGCTATCCTCGCGAAGCACTCGTTCTCGTGCGCAAGGAACTCGAACGCTTCCCCACGGATATCGAAGGCCAAATGCTCGCGGCCGATATCCTCGCGGAAAATCTGAACGACATCGAAGGCGCCGCCATCGCCATCCAGCGCCTGGCCAATCAACCCGGCCACACCGATCGCAACATCGCCTACGCTTACAACACCCTGGCGGATTATTACCTGAAGCTGCATCACGACCGCGACACCGCGCGCGAGGCGCTGCAACAAATCATCGAGCGCTTTCCGGAATCCGAAGTGGCCATGATCGCCGCGCAACGCATCGCCACGCTCGCCAACACGGAACACATGTCCAACGTGCAGGATCGGAAAAAATTCGCCGTGACGGAAGGCGTCGCGAACATCGGCCTCATCGAACCCTCATTTTATCAGGCGCCCGCCGGCCCGGACCAAAAGCAGGAAGCCGCCGAATTGGTGAAGCATCTTCAAGAACATCCCCTGGACGGCGAGGCCCGCGAAAAACTCGCCCTCATTTACGCCGATCATTATCAGCGCATGGACCTGGCGGTGGACCAGTTCGAGCAACTCATCACCTGCCCCAACCAGCCGCAAAAACGCGTAGTCGGATGGATCAACCGCCTCGCCGACCTCCAGATTCGCCACGGTGAAAAATACGAAACCGTCCGCGCCACGCTTCAACGCATCCTCGATCTTTACCCCGGCGCCCCTCCCGCCGAAGTCGCCGCCAATCGCATCACGCTTCTGAAACTGGAACTGAAAGGAAAAGAAAAAGTCTCCGACGTGAAGATGGGCACTTACGAGCAGGATGTGGGGCTGAAGCTGGGCGGAAAAAGTTCGCTTGGCGGTTAAGTGAGTTAAGGAGTTAAAGAGTTAAATCAGTTAAACAAGTATCCTGAGCGCTGCTCCCTTATTTAACCAATCACCGATTTAACTCATTTAACCAGTTACTGATTTAACCAATTACTCATTTAACCGCGCCTCACCGCGCCAACTTCAGCGCAATCTGCTTGTCAATCTGCGCCGCCAAATCGATATCCGACACACCCGCCGACGTCCGCGTCTGCACCGCCGTGGCCGTGATTTTCGGGTCCAACGCCTCCACGCGCACATACACCGTGCGCTCGTTCACCTTGCCCTTGATCGTCCGCGCCACGTTGCCCAGCGAATTGGTTTGGCCATAAAGCGTGCCTTCATTCATCAGCGTGCCGTTCTCGGCCATCACCGCGCGCGCCGCCTGGAACACCGGATCCACCGGTTTATCGTAGCGCGCCTCAATCGTATCCCGGATGAAGGGCACGCCCGCCGTCTTGCCGCCGGTCACCGTGTTCACGCACCCGGCCACCAGCGCCGCCACCGTCACCGCCGCGAATCCCGCACAAATCGTAAATTTCAATTTCATTGATGCCATGCAATCACATCCAAAAAATGCGTCAAGCTTGGAAAGATGAACTCAATCTGAAGCGGGAGGAAATTTTATGTCTGAAACGGCTCGATGAGACGCTCGAATTCCGCGCGAAGCCCGGCACAACGACAACACCAACGGTGTTGAGTCTATCAGCCCAGGGTTGCCCGAGTCCGCGAGGGCTACCCTGGGTGCCCAGCCATCCATCCCATCCATTTCGCGCGTAGCGCGGCGAGCGTAGCGAGTATCTCCCCGACTTTGGGCCACCCCATCGATTCCTCTCTTTCATTTCACACCCGCACCTTCACCGCTTTCTCCGCCCCGCCATTCTGCACCGCCAAAACCTTCGCCGCCTTCGATACATCCCCGCCGTCGATTGTGATATTCTCGCTCCCCGCGCCTTCCACCTGCAAAAAAACCGCCGTCGGCGCGAGCAACCGCGTCGCGCTCAGCAACACATCGCGCGACTCAATGAATCGCAGCGCCGATTCCGCCTCCTTCGCCACCTGCGCGCTGAGCGCGTTCACCGACGCGTCCTGCACATGATCGAAAATCACCGCCGGCCGCACATCGAGGTTCGCAAATTCAAACCGCACGTTGCTCAGCGAGAGCCCCCGCGCGCCGCGCGCATACAACGCATAAGCGGGATGCTTGCCGATGCTGAAATATTCCCCCGCGACCTGCGGCAAATCCCGCGCCGCCGCTTCCTCCGCCGTGCCGCCGCCTTCAAACGTGAAATGAATGTCGCTGAAACTCACGTTCTCAATCACCGCGCCGTCCGATGCCGTCAGCACAATGCTCGAATGCTCCTCGCCGGGATGAATGCCCGACGTAAACGGCACGTCGGGATATTGCTTCACTTGCGCAACCACGTTTCCGCGAATGTTATTGAACGAAATATTGCGCACGATGCCTGCCGGATGCGGGCTGGTTTCGTCCACCGGCTGACCGCTCCGCCGCCCCGCACCCGCCCCGATGTAAATCGGCCCGGTGACATCCTTCATGATCAAATTCGAAAACGACATGTTCTCAAACCGCGAATTCGACCCGCATTGCATTTTGATGGGGCACCCGTACGTCTCATAAATCACGCAGTTCGACACCACGATATTTTCCGCCGTCCCGCCGCCGAACCGGAACACCGACCAGCGCGTGCTGAACGTGCAATTCGTCACCGTCACAAATTTACAACTCCCAAACAACGCGCACGCGTCGTCCTGGCAAATCACCGTGCAATTGCTGACGTGCACATGCTCGCTGCTGATGAAATGAAACCCGTCGTTGTTCGAGATGACGTGATTGAAAATCCGGATGCCCTCGAACTTCGCGTAGGTGCATTGAATGATGCGCAGCGAATGAAACGCGCACGCGAACAAATAAACATTCCGCACGTTGAGGTTCGTGCACTGATAAAACATCAGGTGATACGGCCGCCCCGCTCCGCTCCGGCCCGAAGGCGGCGGCGTGCCCGGTTTCGGACTGCGAAATTGATTGCCGTTGCCATCGATCGTGCCCGGCCCCTCGATCGTGATATTGTCCGCCTTCACGGCGAAAATCAGCCCCACGTTCCCGTCGCCCAATGTGGAATCGCCCGAAAGCGGCACCGCTTCGGCCGCGTAATATTGCTTCCCATCCGGGCTGCCGAGCAATTTCCCTCCCGCCGCAATGTGCAGCGTCACGTTGCTTTTGATCTCCACCGTCCCGATCACAAACACGCCCGCCGGCACGAGCACGGTGCCGCCATTGTCTTTGTGGCAAGCGTCGATCGCCGCCTGCACCGGGCCCGTATCGAGCGTCGTGCCATCGCCTTTCGCGCCAAAATCGCGGATGTTATAGACCCGCGCGCCGAGGCTGTTTTCAGGTGAACTGCCGGTGGGTTCCGCCGCTTGAGAAGAAGTCGCCAGCAAGCCGGCTCCGACCGATGCGGTCGAAATCACGCCCAGCCAATTGCGACGAGATAAGGATTGTTCGTTCATAGGGGTAAACAACAATTAATCCGAAACGTCTGGCTGCTGAGACGCACCGCGCGCCGCGAAGGTGACAAGATTCGAACGGAGCGCCGATTTTTAATCGGCTTAACGTATTGCGAAAGCAGGAAGGCCATTCCCGCCCAAAGCCGACTGCAAGTCGGCGCTCCAAAATACAAAAAGCCCGGCACCGCGTGCCGGGCTCTCCCCAAAACCTAAACGCAGAAATAATTATCTCTGCCGCTGGCCGGAATTATCCGTCGCATTCGTCCCGTCATTTTGGCGATTGCCGCGATCCGTGGCGCGGGCGTTGCGAGGATTGTTTTCACTCTGCTGCTTCGGCGACACCGCGCGTTGCGGCTTCGCGGGCGGAGTCTGCTCGCGCACGGGCTGTTCGCGCGGATTCCGATTTTCCGTCGGCTGAGCGGGAGTCGGCGGCACCGGTTGCACGGACCTCGGTGGCGGTTCCTGAACTTTCGCGGGCGGTGGCGGCGGCACCGGTCGCGCCGGAGCCGGCTTCTCATTGTCGCGTGGCTGCCGCGGATCTACCGCTCGCCCCGGCGCGGGTCTCGGATTCAGCACCGCGGGCGGCCGTTGCGGCTGCGGCGGACGATTATTAATCACCGGCGCCGGCTTGGGCTCCGGTTGTTTCGGTTCGGGCTTCGGTTGCACCGGCTGGCGGTCCGGACGCGCGCGCAAATTCGCGTGCTTCTGCGCCACCGGCTCCTCTTCCTGGTTGCGCAAATCCGCAATCGCCACCGGCTTGATCGCCCGGCCCGTGACGCGCTCCACTTCATCCGCACGCGGTCCTTCGTTGACCACCACTTTGTTCACCACCTTCGTCTTTGTGATGACCACCGTCTTGTTGATGATCGTCGTGTTATTGACAATCACCGTGTTCGGCCTCACCGGATCGCGCATCTTGTGCTCGTCCACGAAGCAAAACGCCGCGGGCGCAATCGTCACGCTCACACTCACGCCACCGCGCCGCTCCGGCGGCAACGGCGCCCAGCCCACATAACCGCCACCCGAACGCCAGCTCACCCAGGCCGGCGCCCAAACCGTTTCCGGCACCCACACCCAGCCATAACTCCCCGCCAACTGCCAGCGGCCATAATGATACGTCGCCCAGGCCCACGGTTCATCGCTCACCCAATACCACCCGTCCGGCGTCAATTCCCAATGGCCGTTCGCGTACGGACGCCAGTCGGCCTCGACCTGCGATGGCCGCCAGCAACGCCCATAATCACCCACCACCACCCACTCGCCGTACGGGCTGAGCGGTTGCACAAAATCATCGTCCTGCTGAATCACAACCACCGGAGCCGGCGGTGGCGGCGCTTGCTCCACAATCACCGGCGCAGGTGGCGGCGGCGGCAGTTGCTGCACCATCACCGGCGCGGGCTGTGCCGGCGGCACATAAGCCGTCTGCGGATCCGGCTGTTGCACGACGTAAGTGGTGCAACCCGTCAGACCAGCCAAAAGCATGGTGGTTAATCCGACTCTGCCAAGAGCTTTATTTCTTTTCATTGAGGGTAAGACGTTGTTCAGGGGATTTAATTCACCTTAGTACGCAATCCCTCCAACCACAACGAAATACGCAGGAAATACCCCGGCACACTCATTTAAACCACCCCTCAGCATTAATATAATTTATTCTCATCCAATGGTTTACGAATTTTCACTTACGAAATTTGTTGCATTCCTGCCAGAAAACGCGATGCTCACGGGCACTGGCATTACTTGTCCTTTCAAGCATGGGCAATCTTCAAGTGAACGTTGTTCAGTGATGATTTTAGACCCGGTAGTCGGGAACCTTTGGAAAGCAAGAGACAGTCAGAAAAGAAAGCATCACATGAGCAGCAAACTATTTGTTGGAAATCTTTCCTTCAAAACCACTGAAAATGAATTGCAGGACGCGTTCGCCGAACACGGCACCGTTCTGGAAACCAACCTGATGATGGATCGCGCCACTGGCCGTCCGCGCGGTTTCGGTTTCGTCACCATGAGCACGCCTGAAGAAGCCGAAAAGGCCATCGAAGCCTTGCACGGCAAAGACCTCGGCGGTCGCGCCCTTACCGTCAACATCGCCAAGCCGCGTGAAGAACGCCCGGGCGGCGGCGGCGGCGGCGGTGGTGGTCGTCGTGATTTCGGCGGCGGCGGTCGCGGCGAACGTCGCGAACGTTATTAATCCCTGACGTCATTTCGTTCGAGGCCCGGAGTGTACCTCCGGGCCTCGATTTTTTTCCCTGAGGCTGCGCCCGTTCGCCGGTCGGTTGGTGTCGCTTCCCCTTCGGACCGGACAAAAAAAATACTAATGAGAGAAGAACATATCGAAGTCGAAGGCCGCATTGACACCGTCTTGCCCGGAACCATGTTTCGCGTGGAGCTGGACAATAAACACATGGTGCTCGCCACCATCTGCGGCAAAATGCGCAAACGCTGGGTCCGCCTCACCGCCGGTGACCGCGTGAAAATGGAAATGTCACCCTACGACCTCAACAAAGCCCGCATCACCTGGCGTTTGAAGTAACGCCGGCGTTTACACCCCCCGCCGGATCCAACGTGGGAAGTAAACCTTTTAGCAACTTGACCGGCGGGTCGCGAGGGGATTAATTGGCGCCACCATGAAAGTCGGCGTCATCGGCTGCGGATTCGTCGGCAGCAGCGCGGCCTTCGCCATGGTTCTGCGCGGCGTCGCGCATGAACTCGTGCTCGTGGACGTGAACACCGTCCTCGCCAGCGCCCAGGCCGAGGACATCCTCCACGCCGTCCCCTTCGGCACCCACGCGCGCATCATCGCCGGCGATTACGCCGCGCTGACAGGCGCCGAGGCCGTCGTGCTCGCCTGCGGCGTGAATCAAAAACCCGGCGAGACGCGCCTGCAATTGCTCGCGCGCAACGCGGAAATTTTCCACGCCGTCATCCCGCAAGTGCTCGCCCACGCGCCCGGAGCCATCCTGGTAGTCGCGTCCAACCCCGTCGATCTCATCACGGAAATCGTCACGAACATTTCCCATCTTGCGCCCGCGCGCGTCGTTGGCTCCGGCACCATTCTCGATACCGCCCGTTTTCGCGCCTTGCTCGGCGAGCATCTCGGCATCGCGCCGCAATCCGTCCATGCCTACGTCCTCGGCGAACACGGCGATTCTGAAGTTCTCATCTGGTCGAGCTCCAAAGCCGCCGGCGTGCCCATCGAAACGTTCGCCAGCCAAACCGGCAAACACCTCACCGCGGAAGCCAAAGCGCAAATCGAGGAAAAAGTCCGCCGCGCCGCCTATCGCATCATCGAAGGAAAAAAAGCCACCTACTACGGCATCGGCGCCGGCCTCGCGCGCGTCGTCAAAGCCATTCGCGACGATGAACACATGGTGCTCACCCTGAGTTCGCTGAACACGACGCTGCCCAAATTCGAGCGCGCCTGCTTCTCCCTCCCACGCGTCCTCGGCGCCCAAGGCATCGTCACCACCATCGAACCCGCCCTCGACGAACACGAATCCGCCGCGCTGCAAAAAAGCGTCGCCACCCTCCGCGCCGCCGCCAAGGATTTGCACCTGTAAAAACGCGAAGGTAGAGCGAATCGCTCCGCGCGCGCCGTTTCGCGTCAACCGAACGACGGCACGTACGGAGCGAAACGCCCTGCGAACCTGACCACGAAGCTCATTTTGATACCAGCTCTATAGCGATCGCCAAATAGATTTCCGAAAAGGCGGCTCAGTCGAGAACCCCGACATCTTGTGAAGCGTTCAGGGGCGAAGCTTTTGCCTTCTATCCGGAAATTTGTTTTGGCAATCGCCCTAAATCATTTTTATCTCAATCACGATTTCGATCCGCGCGAAGCGCGGCATAACCACAACACCAAAGGTGTTGAATCATTCAGCCCAGGGTTGCCCGAGTCCGCGAGGGCTACCCTGGGTCCCCAGCCATCGATCCCATCCATCTCGCGCGTAGCGCGGCGAGCGCAGCGAGTATCTTTCTCATTGGATGTTCGGTGCTAGAGCGGTTTCATAAATCTATAGACGACGGATGAGGGCGAGCGTAAAACTCACACCGATTCCTCCGTTCATTTTTCTGCCCGGAAATCCGTTGTCGGTAACGCAGTTTTATTTCGCGCGAAACGCGCACAATGACAACACCAAAGGTGTTGAATCATTCAGCCCAGGGTTGCCCGAGTCCACGAGGGCTACCCTGGGTCCCCAGCCATCGATCCCATCCATTTCGCGCGTAGCGCGGCGAGCGTAGCGAGTATCTTTCTCATTGGATGTTCGGTGCTAGAGCGGTTTCATAAATCTATAGACGACGGATGAGGGCGAGCGTAAAACTCACACCGATTCATATGCTTCATCCGTTCATTTTCCGCCCGAAAACTTGTTGTCGGTAACGCAATTTTATTCCGCGCGAAGCGCGGCATAACCACAACACCAAAGGTGTTGAATCATTCAGCCCAGGGTTGCCCGAGTCCGCGAGGGCTACCCTGGGTCCCCAGCCATCGATCCCATCCATTTCGCGCGTAGCGCGGCGAGCGTAGCGAGTATCTTTCTCATTGGATGTTGGATGTTGGATGCCGGATGTCGGATGTTCAATGTTCCCCTCTGTAACTTCGCGGTGTCCTCCCCGTCTAAATTCTGAGAAACTAAATCATAGCAATGAAACCCCTACTCCCGGCCCTCACGGCCATCCTCATTCTTTTCGCGCGCCCTGCATCCGCCGCCGAAACCAATTCCCCCCCAGAACTGGAAGCGCGCACCCTGAAAGATTGCCTTCGGCCCGCCATAAAATCCGCCGGTTTCAACCTGCCCGGCCACATTCTCTGGTGCTCCTCGGTCATCAAAGTCGGCGATACTTACCAAATGTTCGCCTCCGAGTGGCCTGCCGAATTCGGCCTCAGCGGCTGGACCAGCCACTCTGAATGCGTCCGCGCCACCTCCACCAACCTCTTCGGCCCCTACACCTTTCAGGAAATCGTCCTCCAAAAACGCACCAACAATTGGGACAAATCCCGCGTGCACAACGTCAAAATCGTCAAAGCCGGTTCCAAATACGTCCTCTATTACATCAACTCCGCCAACCAAACCGGCATCGCCTTCGCCGACGCTGTGACCGGCCCCTGGACGCGCCTCGACAAACCGGTCATGAAAGTCAGCAACCCCGCCATCCTCGTCCGGCCTGACGAAAGCATTTACGTCTTCGGCCGCCTGCGCGACAGCGACCAGGTGAATCGCGGCATCGCCTTCACCGCACCGAATTTCCATGGCCCCTACACCGTCGTGGCCAACGGCGATAATCTCCTCCCGAACGACAACGAACTCGAAGACCCGACCATCTGGTGGGCGCACGACCAATACAACATCCTGCTCAACGATTGGAAAGGCAAAGCCACCGGCACCGTCAAAGCCGGCGCGCAATATTTTTCCAAAGACGGAATTCACTACACGCTCATGACCCGCGAACCCGTCTTCACCAAAACCGTGACCTACGACGACGGCACCAGCGAAACCTTCAGCCGCCGCGAACGCCCCTTCATTTACACCAACGAAAAAGGCGAAGCCCTGGCCCTCTTCACCGCCTGCCTCGTCAACGAACACGAATCCCGCGTCGTCGTGCAGCCGATTGATCACTACGTGCCGAGCAATTGAAGGAGCGCGGAATTCATTCCGCCTCAGCACCGCACCCACTCGAACCCCTGGCCCGCCCATCGTTGGTGGGGCGAGCGTTCCTCGCGAGCCGACGCTCCGCAACGGAACGGCTCATTAACACCCTCGCCCGACCTACTCCCTCTCCGCGCGCAGCGCGCCACACGGACGACACCAACGGTGTCGAAGCACTCAGCCCAGGGTTGGCCGAGTCGGCGAGGCCTACCCTGGGTACCCAGTCGTTTCCACCCACCCATCTCGCGCGCAGCGCGGCGAACGCAGTGAGCGTATCCGGCCACGGTATCAATCGAAAACCCAAATTCCCCGCCCGCGCATCAGCGGGCGGAACTTCTGCCCACCACGGTGGCAATCACGCCCCACGTTGCGCCGCTGAACCCAGCGCCAACGGCGCAAGCGCGCCGTCCCCACCCTCTCCCTCTCCGCGCAACGCGCCACACGGACGACACCAACGGTGTCGAAGCACTCAGCCCAGGGTTGGCCGAGTCGGCGAGGTCTACCCTGGGGTACCCAGTCGTTTCCACCCACCCATCTCGCGCGCAGCGCGGCGAACGCAGTGAGCGTATCGGCCCATGGAATCAATCGAAAACCCAAATTCCCCGCCCGCGCAGCAGCGGGCGGAACTTCTGCCCACCACGGCGGCAATCACGCCCCACGTTGCGCCGCTGAACCCAGCGCCAACGGCGCAAGCGCGCCGTCCCCACCCTGTCATGACCCTCAGTTTCACACCCGTTGAACTGTTGAACTGGGGTGCGACAGAAAGCGAGGGTCGTTTGACGGGAAATTCGGCTCCGTCTCCCTCTCCGCGCGCAGCGCGCCACACTGACGACACCAACGGTGTCGAAGCACTCAGCCCAGGGTTGGCCGAGTCGGCGAGGCCTACCCTGGGTACCCAGTCGTTTCCACCCACCCATCTCGCGCGCAGCGCGGCGAACGCGGTGAGCGTATCGGGCAATGGGATCAATCGAAAACCCAAATTCCCCGCCCACGCCGCCCCCACCCTGTCATGACCCTCAGTTTCACACCCGTTGAACTGCCGCTTATTGACACGCATGGTATAACCAGACCTGAAGGAGGGCAAAAAAGGGCAAATGAAAGTGAGCGCAAACAAACGGGTCCGCCGCCAGAATTTCGATTCTCGCATGACCGCTCCCCCCCGATCTTTTCGCCTAAGTTCCGCCGCGCGCTCAACCACGCCGCACAGCCCTCAAAAAATCAAAGTTAAACACGCTGAAACACGCCTAAACACACTGAATCAAAGTTAGGGGTCCCTTTTCTCGCGGCCCCAAAGCAGCGAGCACTGCCCACGGCGCTCCCTCACGACAAAACCGCACGCCTACTTAAAATGAATCAAAGTGAATCAAAGTGAATCAAAGTGAATCAAAGTGAATTAAACCAAATCAAAGTAAAAGGGTGCCCTTGTTGGGCGTATACTGCGCCTGAAAAGGAGCGCCTTCACGTGTTCTTGCGCACGTATTGTATTTGAGATACGATTGCAAACGATGTTGAACACAAAAACCATTCGCGAGCGGCTGCACCAAAGCCCGTTCACGCCCTTCAGGATTTGCCTGTCGGACGGGCGGCGCATTGCCGTGCAACATCCCGACTTTGTCGCGATTGGTGGCAGTGTAATGTTGGTCACTGACCGGCAGGACAATATTCAACGGCTTGACTCTTTACACATCGTTTCGCTCGACGATATGCGCCCCAAAAAGCGCAACGGGAAACATTAATTCGTTCAATTTTAACATGACACTCACCGAAAAAATCCTCGCCCGCGCCGCGGGTAAAGCCAAAGTCCAGTCCGGCGATAACATCTGGGTCAACGCCGACGTCCTCATGACGCACGACGTCTGCGGGCCGGGCACCATCGGCGTGTTCAAGCGCGAGTTCGGCAAGGACGCCAAAGTCTGGGACAAAAACCGCGTCGTCATCATCCCCGACCACTACATTTTCACCGCCGACTCCAAATCGAATCGCAACGTGGACATCCTCCGCGATTTCGTCAAGGAACAGGGCCTCCCCTATTTCTACGACGTCATCGACGACCCGAACGGCCACTGGCAGTTCGATTCCAGCAAGGGCATGTTGAAGAAACAATACGGCTCGCACTACGCCGGCGTTTGCCACACCGCCTTGCCGCAGAAAGGCCACACGCGCCCCGGCGAAATTCTTTTCGGCACCGATTCCCACACCTGCATGGCGGGCGCGTTCAACGAATTCGCCACCGGCATCGGCAACACCGACGCCGGCTTCGTCATGGGCACCGGCAAATTGCTCATCAAAGTTCCCGAGACCATGCATTTCCGTCTTGAAGGCCAATTGCAACCCGGCGTCATGGCCAAGGACATCATCCTCCATTGCATCGGTGAAATCGGTTTCGACGGCGCCACCTATCGCGCCATGCAATTCGACGGCCCCGGCGTCGCCAGCCTTTCGATGGACGACCGCATGACCGTCGCCAACATGGCCATCGAAGCCGGCGGCAAGAACGGCATTTTCGAATTCGACGCCCGCACCCAGGAATACGTGGACGCGCGCGTGAAATTGAACGGCACCAAGTCCGCCTACGAACCCGTGTCCGCGGACAACGACCAGAAATTCGTCTACGAACTCGTGGTGAATCTCGACAATCTCGAGCCGACCGTCGCCTGCCATCCCGACCCGGGGCAGCGCAAGAAAGCCAAGGATATGGGCCACGTCAAACTCGACCGCGCCTACGTCGGCTCCTGCACCGGCGGCAAGACCAGCGACTTCGTGGAATTCGCCCGCGTCTTGAACGGCAAACGCGTCGTGATCGATACCTTCGGCGTGCCCGCCACTCCGGAAATCGTCCGTGATTTGCAAACCACCTATTGGGGCAAGCAAACCATTTGGGACGTGCTCGTCAACGCCGGCGTGCAGATGACCGAAAACGCCGGTTGCGCCGCCTGTCTCGGTGGCCCGGTGGACACCTTCGGCCGCATCAACAAAGCCGGCATCAAATGCATCAGCGCCACCAACCGCAACTTCCCCGGTCGCATGGGCGACAAGGAATCGCAAGTGTTCCTCGCCTCGCCAGCCACCGTTGCCGCCAGCGCGCTCGCGGGAAAAATTACTGACCCGCGCGAATATTTGAGCTAATTCAGTATTTTCCACCAGGCCGCGCGACATTCGCGCGGCTTGCTTTTTTTGAATATTCGGCGCAGGATCAGGCGTCGAACCGAGGTGGAAGTGAGAGTCCAATCCATCATTCCGTTTGTTTTCGGGTTATGTCTTTTAACCCTCGGAAACGGTTGTGCCACCAAGGCCCTTTGGGAAAGCGGCGATCTCGAAGCCTGGAAACAGCCCGCCACAAATCCCAACCTGCGCCTCTTCGCAGCAAAACAACCAAACGACATCCTGGTCGTTTACGACGAATACAGCGAGCGCAGCGATGCTTCCCACACGCGCGCCTATTGGCTGAACCAAAATCAAAAGCTGATCGCTGACCGTCGCGCGCCTCATTTCGTGGATCCCCGCAGCGCCGCGGGTTGTGCTGCCATTCCTGTTCTTTTTATCAGCACAAACGAAATCAATCTGCCGACGCCGCCTTACGCCCTCCTCGCGACGAACAGCCAATCCTTTACGCTCCACCTGTCCCCTGACGCGGTTGAATCACACGATCTGCCATTTTATAACGACCAGAAAGGCAAAGTTGAAAAATTCGCGCTGACGCCTCTCGCCACCGCCGCTGATATTACCATCGTCGGCGGCATCCTCGGCTATTGCTGGCTGGAGGGAGCCGCTTCATCTGGCGCCAGCTATTCCTGGAGACCTTAAATTTCAGAGCGCTACTGATTTATGGTGGTTTCGCGTGACGTCTCCGCCCGTGTTCGATAATTTTACCGGGTTAATGAATCGTGAATCGGCGGACAAATTCTGCGAGCGTGGCATTCTGGCATTGGTGCTCGCCATTCTTATTTTCACTCCCCTCGCATTCGGTGGAATCACCCAGCCCCCGGCTGGCTCCAAACTCGATTTCCTCCTCGTCGCGCCCTTCAACATCGTCCAATGGATGACTCTCGGCGTCATCGCGCTCTGGGCCGCGCGGCTTTGGATTATGCCGCGCCCCAAGCTCCTCTGGCCGCCGGCCTGCTGGCTCGTCGTCGCCTTCGCGCTTTACGCCATCGCTCGTTATCTCACGGCGGACATTGAATACGTCGCGCGCGCCGAAATGATTCAGGTCGTCATCTATGCCTTTCTCTTCCTCGCCATCGTCAACAATCTGCATCGCCAGGAATCCGCGCAACTCATCACGCTCACCCTGGTTTTCCTTGCGATGGCCATCGCCTTTTATGCCGTCTACCAGTTCGTGACCAACTCAACCCGGGTCTGGGTTCTGCACACGCCTTATCCACATCGCGGCACCGGCACTTTCGTTTCCCCGAACAACCTCTCCGGCTTTCTGGAAATGATTCTGCCGCTGGCGCTGGCCTACACCATCACCAGCCGCCTGAAAGCGCTGGCAAAAATCTTCATCGGCTACGCCGCGTTGACGATGCTCGCCGGCATTGTGGTCAGCGTTTCCCGCGGGAGCTGGATCGCCACGGTGGCAGCGATGCTACTCTTCTTCGCCGTCCTCATGTTCCACCACACGCATCGCCTGCCCGCCGTTGCCCTGCTGGTGCTCATCATCGTGGGCGGTGTCTACCTCGTACCCCGCGACGCCATTTTCATGGCGCGCGTCAAAGATCTCGAAAGCTCGAACGGCAACATACCCAACAACGGCCGGTTTCTTATCTGGCACGCCGCCCTGCAACTGTGGCACGAAAACCCCTGGTGGGGCATCGGCCCCGCGCACTTCGGTTATCGCTTCGGCAAATACCGCCCGGAACTCATCCAGCAGAGTCCCGATCGCGCGCATAACGATTACCTCAACACCCTCACGGATTTTGGCATCGTCGGTATCGCTTTGATTCTGGCCGCGGTCATCGTTGTTTTCGCCTGCGCCATCTGGACCTGGCGCTATGTGCGCGGCTCGCCGAATACTTTGGGCGATTATCGCAGCAACAAACTCGCGCTCGTGCTGGGCGCCTCCATCGGCCTCGTTGCGATCCTCGTCCACTCCTTCATGGATTTCAACATGCACATCCCGGCCAATGCGCTCGTTGCCGTCACACTCATGGCTCTGCTCAGCAGCTACCTCCGGTTCGCCACCGAACGCTATTGGTTCACCGCGCGCATCGTTCCCAAAACCTTGCTCACGCTCGCGCTCGCGTGCGGATTGATTTACCTCGGCTCGCAGGCCGCACGGTCGGCCCAGGAATCCGTCTGGCTCATGCGCGCCGACCGAAGCAAGGCCGATTCCGACACGCAAATCACCGCGCTTAAAAACGCGTTTGCTGTGGACCCAAAAAATTTCGAAACCGCCCGCTCCCTCGGCGAAGCTTTCCGCCTGAAAAGTTGGCCATTCAACGACGGCTACAAAGTGGACGCGGAGGAAGCCATGAAATGGTTCCAGCGCGCGATTGCCTTGAATCCCTACGACGACTCCAGTTACCTGCGTTACGGCATGTGCCTCGATCACCTCGACGAACACGCCGAGGCGTTCGCCTATTTTGACCGCGCCAATCGCATGGACCCCAACAGCTATTTCAACAACGCCTACATGGGATGGCACTACGCGCAAATCGGTGACTACGCGGCCGCGCGCGAATGGTTCATTCGCTCCCACTCATTGGAATGGCAAAACAATCCCGTCGCCGACACCTACCTGAAAATCGCCGAGGACAACATGCTCGAAATCGCCACCAACGATCTCGCGTCGCAATTGCGCTCGCGCCCGAGTACAAATTCATACGTGATCCCGCAGTGGAATAAATAGAACAACCACTCCGTGCCACGGACTACTGACTACGGACTATCAACTGTGGACTTTCCCGCTCACTTGACTCGCGCCTGAACGCCCATAAACTCTCAGCATGTCAATTGTTGTGTTCTCACACTCGGGCCGCGCTTTTGCTGCTTTTCAACCATGAAAAAAGGGCCTTCCGTTCTCGTCATTTTTCTCACCGTTTTCATCGACCTCATTGGGTTCGGCATCGTCGTGCCGTTGATTGCGCTCTACGGGCGGAATTTCGGCGCGGGCCCGTGGATGCTCGCCATCATTGGCGCCTCCTACTCCGCCGCACAATTCATCTTCGCTCCCATTTGGGGCCGCATGTCTGACCGGCTCGGTCGTCGGCCCATGCTGTTGTTCAGCACTGCGGGCGCGATGATTTCGTATGTCATTTTCGCCATCGCCTCCGGACTTTCCAACGCCACGCTCGCGCTCACCCTGCTGCTCGTCTCGCGGACCTTTGCCGGAGCGTGCGGCGGGAACATCACCGTCGCCCAGGCGTACATCGCGGACATCACGCCGCCGGAAAATCGCTCCAAAAAAATGGGCCTCATCGGCATGGCCTTCGGTCTCGGCTTCATCTGCGGCCCCATCATCGCGGGACTCGGGTTGAAATTCATCGGCAACACCGGCCCCGGCTGGCTCGCCGCCGGAATCTGCGCGCTGAATTTTTTGCTCGCGCTCTTCATCCTCGTGGAAAGCCGCAAACCCTCGTCGGAACCGGCCAAAGCCCGTCCCCATTTGAAACAATGGACCCACACGCTGTCGCATCCGAAAATTGGCCTGCTGATTTTAACCTTCTTTCTGGCGACCTTTGCCTTCAGTTGCTTTGAATTCACCCTGCCGTTGCTCATCAACGACAATTTCAATCTGCACCTTTCCATGGATGAACTCCACCATGCGACGACCATCACCATGCTCTTTGTTTACTGCGGACTGATCGGCGCCTTCGTCCAGGGCGGCGCCACCGGCCGGTTGGTGAAGAAATTCGGCGAACCCAAGTTGATCGGCTTGAGCCTGTTTTTGACCGGCGTCAGTCTCATCCTGTTGCCGCTCATCAAAGGCAACGGCCAACTCATGTGGTCGCACTTGTTCAACGGCGAAAATGGTCCCTGGCTCAAAACGCTCGGCGTGCTGGCCCTGCTCGCCATCGGCTCGCAAATGACCCGCCCGCCAATTTTTGGCCTGCTCTCCAACCTGACGCCCGAAAACGAACAAGGCGCTACCATCGGCGTGGCCCAGGGCTGCGGCAGTCTCGCGCGCATTGTCGGCCCGCTGTTTGCCATGCCGCTTTACGCTCAAACTCCGATCCTTCCGTATGCCATTTGCGGCGGAATCGCGGTCCTCGCCGGGATCCTTGCGGTCTCGAGACTGTCTCGAGCGGCTAACACGACCAGCGCTCCGATGCCTGCTGCCTGATGCCCGCGGCGCGCGCCGCCGTCTTGAGCAATCGCGGCTGCGCCTGGCGCAACATGGTCCGCAATCGCTTCGGCAATTTGCCAATCAACTTCGGAAGCTGCGGCATTTGCTTCGCTGCTGCTGCCAGCAATTCCACCATGCTCAAGGCATCCGTCAGGCTCACAAATTCCGCGGCGATGCGTTTGCCCTCCGCGCAATTATGATAATTCCCCAGCGCCACACACACCGCCGCCGTCTGAAAACCAAATTCCTGGTACGCCGTCGCCTCGCACGTTCCGCCGCTCATCAACGCGCGTTGAAATTGAAATTTCTTGTGCTTCGTTTTTAATCCCGCCGCAACCTCGGCTAAAAATCGCATCGCCTGCGAATCGAAAATCGAAGTGCGATCGCCCACACGCAAGATCACGCCCTGCTCCATCTTCACGCCCGGCAACTCCCGGCTCGTTTCCAGCGACACCACCAGCGAATTTTTCGGCAACGCACTCCCCGCCGCCGCCGCCATCGCGCCTAGAAAACCAATCTCCTCCGCGCGCGCAATCACGCCAATCACGTGCACCCGAGCGCGGCTCCGTTTGAGTTCGATCAACGTCGCCAGGATCGACGCGACACCAATCAGGTCGTCGCAGCCGCGCCCGTGAATCCGCCCGTTTCGCACCGCGAAATCTTCCAACTCCCACACCGCGAACTGCGGCGTTCCATTCAATGCCCGCGGCGCATGCAATTCAAACTCCTTCGCCTTCCCCGGCCGACGCCCCAATTTCGCCGCCCCTGGGACCGCCGGCTTGTCCCTCGTAGCCTTGGCGAAGTCGGACGTCCCGCCGGCCCGTTCGTGGCACATCAACCGCACCGGCACACCCGCCCGGAAATATTCATCCGGCACGCCGCCGAGGAATTTCGCCAGCCAGCTTTTCGCCGAAAGCCGCCGCACGATTTCAAAACCCGGATGATCCATGTGCGCCGCCAGCACAAACGGCCGCGTTTTCGCCGTGCGCAATCGCACAATCACATTCCCGAACTTATCCCGCTTAAATTCCAAATTATTTTCCCGGCAAATCGCCTCCACTTCCGCGCGCACTGCGTGCTCATGAAACGGCACCGACGGATGCCGCATCAACCGTCTCGCAATTTTTGAAAATTCCGAAGCTGTCATCAGAAATCAATGGCAATGATATATAGCACAGGGCTTACGCAGGAAACACGAGGAGATAAAGAAACTTTTCACGAATTACACGAATCAACACGAATTGTTTTTGACCGCAGATGGACGCAGATTAACGCAGATGTAAAGCCGGACGAGGATGAGCGCCGTGGGCTGCTGAAAAAAAGAATTAATTTTTTTAGGTCGGATTTGGTCGGATTTAGTCGGATTTGCTCGGCAGGGAAGTAAGTTTAAGGGTTTCGATTTCTCGGGGGCATACCCCTCGGCCGCAACGGCTGGAATAGGTAGGAACACGTTGATTTTCTGGAGGTTGCAGTGACCCCTCAACCTGCGCCAAGGCTTCTGCCAAGAGGTCGGCGCGACAAGAAGTCGGCCCAGTGACTGGATCTGTTGCGTTCCCGTTTTCATTTCCCTTCTGCCCTCCTTTTGCTGGCTCTTTTATAGCATGGATGTCAACTATGGCGTTAAGGGGCAAGATCACTCATGGCATGCTGCGCGACATTAAAGCGAGGCAATGCCGGCGCTCGGATGTTCGGCAATAACTACGGGGTGCTTCTGCGACCACCATCCTCGATGCGAGCCAGCCGCCCCATAAAACAATCCACGGATTCTCGATGAACCCAAGGTATCGCGCCGCGTTGGCTGCAGCAATTTGTTAGGCGACAACATCGTGACCCCTCAATCTGCGAAATAAAAATGATAGACCATACCCGACAACAAACCATTGGAAAAACATCGCCACAAAAAATAAACACGCAGCAAATTTAGCGTGAACGTAATTTTGGGAATACGCACTCAAATCAAGCGGATGAGGTTAATATGGGCGAATGCACTCTGAAGAACCTGAATAACTGCCGGTGATGTGGGTGGGTAATACGAAAACAGAAGCAAATACAGCAGCATAGCGCCGACTCCAAAGCCTGCTGCGAATAGAAAATAAAATCGGTATTTCTTCATAATGGTCAATGCAGCCTAACGACTAGACCTCAGCCACGCGGGACCAACCAGCGTGAACCGCGAAGCGGAACTGGAACGGGCATCCCGCGTTGCCTGCAGCGATTTTAGGCCGATTGGCTTTTTTCCCGGCGCTCATGATCAGCTATTTGGTGACTGGCTTGGCCGAAATCGTGATGCCTTGGTCTGTAAATTGAAAATAGACGCCCGCTGCGGCGTCGAGATACTCGCAAACGGTTTCAAGCGGCGTTTTTACGATTGCCATGCTCTCAACCGTGACGCCGTTGTCTACTCCGTCGAATTTGACCGGCACATTGGGAAGGAGCTCTGCGAGAATGCTTTTTAGTGGCTTGTCTGCATACACCGCGCTGATCTGTTTACTGAGATCCACCTTATACTTGCTTGCGAGCTCGTAGAAATTAAGCTTTTCCTTCAACGCCGCTATCTTTTCTTCAACGGGAATCGATTTGTGGCCGAATCCTTTCTGGAGTTCAACTTTAACACTTTCCTCACGTCCATCACCGCCACTGGTGGTGTAACTGCCATCGTTTAGGGTGACTGTCATTTTTTCTTGGGCGTAGCAGCACGTTGCGAAGGAGAGAATTGCAATGATGATTATTTTCATGATATGATTGGTGTTGATATTGGTATTCTAACGTCCAGGGCTCAGGCACGCGGGACCAACCAGCATGAACCGCGAAGCGGAAATGGAACGGCCATCCCGCGTTGCCTGCAGCGATTTTTAGGCCAAGGTTTCATCTCACGCGACTGGCTGAAACAAGATAGCTGCCATCAAACTCTCCATCTACAGCAGTCAATGTCGCGTCATAAGCCCACACACCATTAGTGGTGTCTGCACGCTTGCAGGTCAATATGGTGACATTGGTAACTGGCAAAGTCTTGCCACCGCTGGTGATGTAACTGCCGACATCCCACCACTTCGGGTCAGAACCAGACGGCATCGCTGCCCGACTGTCATACGAGCCAACCGTGCAAACAAACTGGTGCTGCTCCATAATCTGCCGCATTGTGGCGACTCGTGTCCCGCTTGGAACCCATTGTTGAATCTGGTGGCTGATCTGCGAAGCCGTGCTCGGCGACACTTGGCGACTACAACCGACAAGCGCAACCATAAAATTAATGACAATACTTTCATAAAGCGTGAAGTGGCCTAACGACAAAACTCAGGCACAGCCGCCGGAGAGCGACTCGATAAAATATGGCGCGCGGCGCTGATGATCAGATCAAAACCCGCTCGCACCCCAAGCTGCTTTCTTCCCGTTTTCATCTTCCCTTTTGCCCTCCTTTTGCTGGTTCGTTTATAGCACGGCTGTCAACTGTGCGGCGATTTTAAAAACCAATATTCGACATTATTTACGAAACATTGTGCGACGTTAAAACACGTTCTTGAAGATTGTGGAGCGCAAGATCAGCGAGGCGCAGCCCGTAGAAGTAATTCCCCTGCCCTATGAGATTCGCCCGAGGAGCTTGAAATCCATGGTAAAACGGTAATCAGCGGAGCAATGGTCGCAGTGCAACGTAAAACCCGGCTTTGGGTTCGAACCTAGTCCCAACTCGCTCTTCCATCTGAACGGCGAAAATTTCGGAGCAGTTAAAAGCCCGTGGCAATCTGGGCAGGTCATTTGTCGTCTCCGATTCAGCATGCTTGAAGTGCCGAATGCCCCCGCGATAAACAAGCACAAGGCTACGACAGTAAAAGCGATTATGACGTAAGAGACCATCCGTTGAGTTGAGCCTATTCACAGAGTGATTCGCGGGAAAGAAAAAATGTTGTTTGCCAGCTCTTGACAGCAAACATTGTGCGTCTTTAAGCCTCCGGTGATCAGGCATTATCTCAAAACATCTCCGCGGACGAATCGGCGAATCTTGACCCAGCATTTTCAATACGCTACTGCGGCTGGTCCACGACACAGCCGCGGTCCGAAAAGCGCGGAGCAAGAAAGCCTTTTCCAGCATTTCTTTCGCCGCTCCGCGGCTCTTTTCTTCTTTTCCAAATGCCCCACGGCTTACGCCATGGGCTATCTTCTGCCGCCACTCCGTGGCTAAAGACCGCACTTTTCTTGAGATAAGGGCGTTACCGCAAAAACATCTCCGCCGCCGAATCCGCAAACCGCAAACCCTGCCGCGTCAGTTGAAATCGTTCCGGCGCGATCCGGCCCCAGCCACGTTCCGCCAATTGTTTCATTTCCTGCGCCCAATCCTTTCGCAAATCGTGCCCCGTCGTACGCTTGAAATCCTCGAACGGCCAGCCGGCGACCATTCGCAACCCAAACGCCGCCGTCTCGCCCGCGCGCTTCAGCGGCAACAATTCCTCGCGCGATTCAATCGCGCGTTTTCCTTTTTCCAACTGCTCGCAATAAAGCTGGGTGTTGGACCAATTTTTCGTCCGCACCCCGCGCACGTAGCCGGTCGCACTCGGGCCGAGACCGTAGAACGAGCCGCCGCGCCAGTAATTTACGTTGTGTTGGCAGGCGCGGGAAGGAGGGTCGAGGGTCGAGGGTCGAGCGTCGGGCACGTCTTTTGCAAAATTGGCGATTTCGTATTGGCGATAGCCGCCATTCGTCGCGCGCTCGACCAGTTCCTCATACATGTCGCACGCGAGATCTTCGTCCACATCGAATTCCTTCGCCTGCAACTGCGCGTAGAGCGGTGTGTCTTCCTCGTAAATCACTTCGTAGCTCGAAAGATGCTCGCTGCCCAGGGCAATGGCCTCCGCCAAGGTCGCGCGCCAGATATCCATCGTCTGGCCGGGAATGGCAAACATCAGGTCGATGTTCAAGTTGTCGAATCCCGCCCGGCGCAGGATATCGAACGACTTGAATACCATTTCGCGGCTGTGAATTCTTCCGAGCCGGTCCAGCAATGCTTCGTCGAGCGATTGCACTCCCATCGAGACGCGGTTGATGCCGTACGTGCGGAAGAGCTTCGCCTTATCGAGCGAAACCGTTGCCGGATTGCACTCGACAGTGAATTCCTCCGCGCCGAGCAAACCCAGGCGCTCCATCGCGCGCAGGATGGTCTCCCATTGCTTGAGGTTGAGAATGGACGGCGTGCCCCCGCCGAAGAAAATCGTGCGCGGCTTTAGGTCGCCCGCCACGAGTTCGAACTCGCGCACGAGCGCATCCGTGTAGCGACTGATCAATTCCCCGCTCGAAGCTTCGGAAAAGAAGGCGCAATACGCGCATTTCTGCGCGCAAAACGGCACATGAACGTACAGGCTCTGCATGCGGTCGGGCGTTTCCACAATAAGTGGAAATTAGCCGACACCGAGCCGGTTAGCGAATCAAAACACCAACGGAGAGGTGTTGGAATGCTACTTACGCGTGGGCGCGTTTGACGTTTTCGGCCTTCAAACCCTTTTCGCTCGTAACAATATCGAAGTCGACATTGTCGCCCTCGTTCAGGGTTCGGAACCCATCCCCCTGGATCGCGCTGTAATGGACGAAGACGTCCTGCCCGGTTTCCTGGGTGATGAAGCCAAACCCGTGTTTGTTATCAAACCACTTTACTTTGCCACTGGCCATAATGCTCTCTCTCCTGAAACTGACGCGCGCGGGGACAGAAATAAAAAAAACACAACGGTACATACGTTGTGTTCTTTTACATCTGGAGCCGCATACGCCTCAATATGTTTTGACCATAAAGTCGAGTAATAAACCGGTCAAGCATTAGTTGTTCACCAAATCCTATGTTCCACTTTAGTTTACTTTAAAGAAACTTCTTCTATAACCTTCCGGTACTCAGGATGTTGAAACGCGCTCGAGAGCGTCTTTTACAAGACAGACTACTTTAGGTCCGTATATTTACTGCGTGCCTAAACGCCGATGAGACGCCGTGAAAAACGTGCTCGTTCTAAAAGCGTTCGTAATGCAAACCCAATTTGGAATTTGAAGCTTGTCACTCCGGAGGATTTCTCACTAAATCCCGTCCTTTTCTGATCCCGCGTTCCCGCAAAACCCTAACGCCTTCTACTGTATCCGTTCGCCGTAACTCACCCTGCCTCCATATTCCAATATCGCTTCGTCAAACCGGGTCCGTAGCGTGAGGAGAAAAATCGTGAAATGTATCCACGTAATACGCCGGCTTCGCCCAAGGTGGCCTGAAACGATCGTTCAGCTCATCAAATGTCTGCGCGGGCGGTGAGAGTCGAAGCAACTCATTCTCTATATCAGAGACAGCAAAATTATCCGTGACGAGATCTAAAATCCTTTGCCCAATACCTTCATCGGGTGCATAAATTACTCGGTCACCACCAAATATCTCGCAACTCCGTCGAACGAATCGTCGAAGCAGTGTACGGGCGGACGAATCTTGTGTGAAGATTCGGAAACGACACAGATGATGTAGTTGTACGGCCGCTCCACCGAACCGAAAAGAGAATCCAGCCGGTGCCTGATAAAATGGCTCGCCAAAGTTAAAAGCCCCGGCATCACACCAAGGCTTCAGCGGAGGGCCAAGATGTGGACATAACGGCGACCAGGACCTCGCTACCTCGACGAACATATCATTCATCTCATCGCACCTGTGCGAAACCTCGGCCATTGAGATGTTCTCCAGTTTGTGATCGAAGGTAAATGTTATGTCGACACCCATAAAGGCCGCCCGCCTAATATCCTGCTGCGAGCCCTAGCGAGTCTACTCCACTTGCAACGCCCGATCCAAAAACTGCGTCAAATGCCCCAAAATCGCCGCTTCACCCGCAACCAACGTAGCGCCAGCAGTTTCCGCCGCTTTCAGCAGCATCGGATCGCCTTCCTTGGCGATGGCTATCACCGGGATGTGTTGGGTCAAAGGATCATGCCGTAACTCCGCGATAACCTTGCAAATATCGTCTTTTCTCGATTCCAAGTCCGCCAGCACCAGCATCGGCTTCTCCTGCCGGGCGATTCCCACCAACGTCGTCGGATCCGTCACCGCCCGGACGCGATAATTCAAATCCTGCAACCGGTTCACCAACTGGGTGCCGGGCAGTAATTTTTCATAAACAACAAGCGCCAGGGGTTGTGTCATGTGCCGAGCGATAATGGTACGGCCGGCCAAAAATAGCAAAAAATTTCCATTTCCCGCTTTGTTCTAAAGCCCCGCCTAACCGCCGTTTAGCAAATTCGTCCGGGGAATTGCGGCTTGACGCGTTTGCAAGGAAAACTTATTGTTTCCCATAGAACGGTAAAGATTTGCTGGGTTCTACCAGCGCGCCAAAGTCGGAAAGATAAAACTTGCCGACTTTTTTGTTCCCCTCGTGGGGTCTTGACGTTCGACAAACTGATATGAACGCCGACTTTTTAGCTGTTTTGGAGTATTGGGAAAAAGAGAAGGGCATCAGCCGTGATGTCCTGACGTCGGCTGTACAGGAAGCTTTGCTTTCGGCTGCCAAAAAAGCGGTCGGCCCCGCACGCGAACTCCGCGTCGCCATTGAGCCCAAGACCGGGGACATTCGAGCTTTCGCAAAGCTTGTGGTTTCCGAAAAAGTCATTTCCAAGCACGATCAAATCACCCAGTTCGACGCCCGCCGCATCAAGCCGGACGCCCAGGTGGGCGAGGAAATCGAAGTGGAAGTCACGCCCACCGGCTTCGGCCGCATCGCCGCGCAATACGCCAAACAGGCGTTGATGCAGCAGATTCGCCGCGCGGAGAAGGCGCTCATTTTTACGGAATTTAAAGATCGCGTCGGCGATATCATCAGCGGCACCGTCCGCCGATTTGACCGTTCGGATGTCATCGTCGACCTGGGCAAGTACGAAGCGTTGCTGCCGAATCGCGAACGCGTCCCCACGGAAGAATATCAGGTGGGCGAACGCATTCGGTGCTATGTTAAGGCTGTTGAGCAAGGCGCTCATGGCCCGGAAATTATTTTATCCCGCGCGGATCCCCGGTTTGTCATCAAGCTGTTCCAGTTGGAAGTTTCCGAAATCAGCGACGGCACCATCGAGGTCAAGGGCATTGCCCGCGAACCCGGTTTCCGCACCAAGCTCGCCGTCTGGACCCGCGACGAAAAAGTGGATCCGGTCGGCGCGTGCGTGGGCCTGCGCGGTCAGCGCGTGAAGAACATCGTTCGCGAGTTGAACAACGAGAAGGTGGACATCATCCGCTGGTCGCCGAACGTTCGCGAGTTCATTACCAACGCGTTGTCGCCGGCGAAATTGAAGAATTTTGAAATAGACGAAGCCAAAAAGCGCGTCCGCATCATCACGAGCGAAGACCAGCTCTCGCTGGCGATCGGCAAGCGCGGCCAGAACGCGCGGTTGACCTCCAAGCTGACCGGCTGGCAGGTGGATATCGAAGCCGAGCACGTCGTGACCAAGGGTTTCGAAGAAAAAGTCGCCGAAGCGGTGGACGCACTGGCGGCGATTCCGGGAATTACCCGCGAACAGGCCGAAGTGCTCGTCAATCACGGCCTGCGCCGCCTGGAAGAATTGTTGCAGGCGGAGGAGAGCGACCTGGCCGGCATTCCCGAAATCGGGGATCAGGCCGCCGGCATTTTGGAAGCGGCGCGCGCCGAAGCTGCCAAGCGCACGCTCAAAGTCGGCGAGACTCCGGTCTCCGGTTAACATGAAGTCAGGCGTGAACAGTTTAAAAATGTTAGTTTGAAAGCCTATGAAGGCTATCAGACATAATAGTAGTTCGTCAGTTAGAAAAAATTATGCCCGTTCGTATTTACGATATTTCGAAGAAACTTGGTTTGGAGAACAAAGACATCATCTCCAAGGCCAAGGCTTTGGGCATTACCGCCGCCAAGGTTGCCTCCAGTTCGCTCGATAAAATCACCGCCGAGTTTCTCGAAGAGGAAATCCTCAAGGACCACCCCGACATCGCCGCCAAGTTGCACGCGCCCAAGGTCGAAACACCCAAGGCGCCGGTCATCGAGGAGAAAGTCGTTTTCGTCACAGCCCCGCACCTCCGCCGCCGCCCGCATCCCCGGTCGAAGTCGTCGCGCAGCAACCGGTCGCCGCCACGGCTACCGCAGCAGCCGTCGCCGAACCGCCGCCGGTTGTCGAGCCCAAGGTCGAACCGAAAATTGAAAAGCCGGATATCGCGCCTCCAGTGGAGGCGATCGCAGCCCCCGCTCCCGCTCCGGCCGCTCAGCCAACGCCTCCGGCTGCGCCCGTGATTCCGCCAAGCCCACTGCTCCCCCCACCCCGCCCAAACCGCAGGTCGGCGAGAAAGTCGGCTTCATCCAACTGCCCCAAAAACCGCAGCCGAAGCCCGTCGCGCAGCCGGGTCAGAAATTTCAGCCGCAGCAGCCGCAACGTCCCCAGCAGGACAATCGCGGCGGCAGACCGGATTTCAATCGCCGTGGCGATATTCGCGGCGTTCGCGGTGGCCCCACCGCTCCCAGCGGTCCGGCCATGCCCGGCGCGAGGCCCCCGCAAAAAGGCCCCGCACCCGCCAGCGGCCCCAAATTTTCCCTGCCGGCCGATGCCAAAGTCATCGCCATCAAGCCGCCCATCGTCGTTCGCGACCTCGCCGAACAGCTCAAGCAAAAGCCGTTCGTCGTCATCGGCGACCTGATGAAGCTGGGCGTGTTTGCCACGGTCAACCAGGCCATTGACGAAGTGACCGCCCAGAAAGTTTGCGCCATTCACGGCTTCAAATTCGAAGTGGAAAAACGCGAGCGCGGCGGCGGCGTGGTTCATGCCCCCATCAAGAAGGTCGAGCTCGACATGGAAGACAAGCCCGAGGATCTCAAGCCTCGCGCGCCGGTCGTCACCATCATGGGCCACGTCGACCATGGCAAAACCACCCTGCTCGATGTCATCCGCAAGTCCGACGTCGCCGCGGGCGAAGCCGGCGGCATCACGCAGCACATCGGCGCTTACACCATTTCCTTCCCGCATCCCGAGCGCAAAAAGGAAATTGCGCAAGTCACGTTCCTCGACACGCCCGGCCACGCGGCGTTCAGCTCCATGCGCGCGCGCGGCGCGAATGTCACCGACATCGTCGTGCTCGTCGTCGCGGCCAATGACGGCGTCATGCCGCAAACGCTGGAAGCCTTGAGCCACGCGAAAGCCGCCAAGGTCCCGATCATTGTCGCCGTCAACAAAATCGATCATCCGAACGCCAACCCGCTCAAGGTCCGCCAGCAATTGCAGGACAAAGGCCTCGTGCCGGACGATTGGGGTGGCGATACGATTTTCGTGGATGTTTCCGCGCTCACCAAGCAAGGCGTTGATAAGCTCATCGAAATGATTTTGCTCCAGGCCGATTTGCTGGAGTTGAAAGCGAATCCCAATCGCCGCGCCAAGGGCAACGTGATTGAATCCGGCCTCGAACCCGGCGGCCCCACCGCCACCGTGCTCGTGCGCAAAGGCACGTTGCGCGTCAGCGATGTCATCCTCTGCGGCCAGTTTTACGGACGCGTCCGCGCGCTCATCAACGAGGAAGCCAAACGCCTCAAGGAAGCCGGCCCGTCCGTGGCCGTCAAAGTGCTCGGCTTGAACGGCGTGCCGGAAGCGGGTCTGGAATTCAGCGTGGTCGAAGACGAAAAAGCGGCGCGCGATCTCGCCGAGCAACGCACCATGGAAGCCAAGGCCCTCGGCCTGGAAGCCGCGCGCGGCAAAGTCACGCTCGAAAATCTTTTCGCCACGTTGCAGTCGCAACAAAGCAAGACGCTCAAAGTCGTGGTCAAAGCCGACACGCAGGGCTCGGTCGAAGCCATTGTCGAAGCGCTCAAGAAAATTGAGTCCGACAAAGTCACGCTGGAAATCATCCATAGCGCCGTCGGCACCATCACCGAATCGGACGTCGCCCTCGCCTCCGCGTCGAGCGCCGTCATCCTCGGATTCCACACGCGCGTGGACAGCGGCGTCGCTGACAAAGCCAAGCACGAAGGCGTGCAGATCAAGCTTTACGCCATCATTTACGAATTGATCGACCAGGTGAAGGAAGCCATGGCGGGCTTGCTCGATCCGATTCTCAAGGAAGTCATCATCGGTTCGGCCGAAGTCCGGAAGATTTTCGAATTGTCCAAAGGCGCGCCGGTGGCCGGTTGCATCGTCACCAGCGGCCGCATCGCCAAGGGCAAAGTCCGCCTGCGCCGCCGCAAGGAAGTCATTTACGAGGGCATCACGCAGTCGCTGCGCCGATTCCAGGATGAAGTCAACGAAGTGCGCGCCGGCATGGAATGCGGCATCCGCATCGAAGGCTTCACGAATTCCAGGTCGGCGACCTCATCGAGTGTTACTCGGTGGAAAAGATCGCGCAAAAACTTTGACGCAGTGATTCGTTAAACAAGTAACCGGTTAAATAAGGATCGAACGCCACACTCATTTTCATTTAACCAATCGCTATTTAACTTTTTAACCCATGCCCTCTCTTAGACTCCAACGGGTGCGCGAATTATTGAAGCGCGAGATTGGCGAAGCCATTCGCCAGGAATTGCCGGTCAACGAGGCGGGCGTTATCACCGTCAACGACGTGGACGTGACGGGCGATTTGAAAACTGCCGCCGTGTTCATCAGCATTCTCGGCAGCGCCGATCAACAAAAACGCGGTCTGGCCCTTCTCAACCAGCATCGCCCGCGCATCCAGGATTTAATGGCCCGGGCCGTCGTCTTGAAATACACGCCCAAACTTCGTTTTGTCGTCGACGATTCCGTCGTGCGCGGAAACAAAGTCCTCCAGATCATCGAGGAACTGGAAAAGAAAGACGACACCCACACAACCACCGAATGAACATTTTCATTCAATTGGTTGCGAAACAAAGTGTCCGAATTCCTTGCTCTCTCGCTCAATGAAGAGTCATCCCAAAATCATCGACCGGATCATCGAAGAAATCGGCCAGCATAAAACCTTCTGCATCGTCGGCCACGTCCGGCCCGATGGCGATTGCATCGGCTCCCAACTCGGCCTCGCCCTCGCGCTGAAAGATCGAGGGCAAAAAAGTCACCGTCTGGAACGAAGACGGCATGCCGCAAAAACTCGCGTTTCTCGATCCCGATTCACTTTTTCAGAAACCCAAACGCGGCCACAAATTCGACTGTGTCATCGCCACCGATTGCGCCAGCTTCGAGCGCCTCGGCGCCGTTGGCCCGCTGCGTAGCCGATCGCAAACAATTCATCAACATCGACCATCACGCCAGCAACACGCGCTACGGCCACATTAACTGGGTTTCCGCCGCGCGAACCTTCCAGCGGCGAATTGATTTTTCGACTGCTCAAAGTCGCCAAGTGGCCGATCACGAAACAAATTGCCGATTGCCTGTTCACCGCCGTCTCGACCGACACGGGCTCGTTCCAATATCCCACCACGCGTCCCGGCACGTTCCACGTCGGCGCGGAACTCGTCACGCGCGGCGCGGACCTCGCCACGATTTGCGATGAGGTTTATCAATCCTACCCGCTCTCGCGCGCGAAATTGCTGAAGCACGTCTACAGCACCTTCCGCCTCACGCACGACGATCAGATCGCGTATTTCTGGCTCAAGAAAGCCGACTTCACCCGCACCGGCGCCGAGGCCGACGACTCCGAAGGCCTGATCGATCACATCCGCGCCATTGAGCCGGTGGTCGTCGCGTGCCTGTTTGAGGAATTGAACCCGGACCTCACACGCATCAGTCTCCGCTCGAAGACCGACAATGTGAACGTGAACGAAATCGCCGCGCAATTCGGTGGCGGCGGCCACAAAGCCGCCGCCGGCGCGCGCATTCCCGGCAGCCCCTCGCCGTCCAACGCCAAGTTCTCGCGGCCGTCAAAAAAGCGCTCGAAGCGGCAAAATAGGTTGTAGTGGCACGGGCGTCTCGCCTGTGCGAACCCGAACACACATGCAAGAATTCTCCGCCCTCGACGGCGCACTCCTCATCGATAAACCTTCCGGCCCCACGTCCCACGACGTTGTGGACGCGATCCGCCGCAAGTTCGGCATCAAAAAAGTCGGCCACTGCGGCACGCTCGATCCCAACGCCACCGGCCTGCTCATCATTGTCCTGGGCCGCGGCACCAAACTTTCCGAGCGCCTCATGTCCGACGACAAGGTTTACGAAGGCACCATCAAGTTCGGCGAATCCACCGACAGCTACGATTCCGACGGCGAACTCACCGGTTCCCTGCCCGTCCCGCCGCTGACGCTCGATGAACTCAACCAGGCCGGCGAGGAATTCATCGGCGACATCATGCAAACGCCGCCCATGGTTTCCGCCATCAAAAAAGACGGCGTCCCGCTCTACAAACTCGCGCGCAAAGGCGTGGAAGTCCCCCGCGAACCGCGCCTCATCCACATCTATCGCTTTAAGTTCTCCAAATACGAAGAGCCGCTCGCCGAATTCCGCCTCGCCTGCACCAAGGGCACCTACGTCCGCAGCGTCGCCCACGAACTCGGCCAGAAACTCGGCTGCGGCGCGCATCTCTCGCAATTGCGCCGCGTCGTCTCCGGCAAATTTGATGTCGCCGACGCCAAGCCGCTCGACGAAATCCTGAAACTCTCTGCGAGTGAGCTGGAGAAACGAGTGATTCCGTTCCTGAAACTGGCAGCCAGTTAAATCGTTAAATAGGTTAAATGGTTAAATAAGTCGCGAGGCACTCCCACTCATTTAACTTGTTTAACCAATTTAACTTATTTAACCCATCCACCAGTGCAACTCATTCACACCGCCAACGAACTGACCGCCGGCAGCCGCAAAGTCTGCCTCGCCATCGGTTTCTTCGACGGCGTGCATCTCGGCCATCAGCAAATCATCCGGCAAACCATCACCGACGCCCGCAAGCACGGCGCGTTCGCGCTCGTCATCACCTTCGATCAGCACCCGAACGCGATCGTCGCACCCGCGCGCGTGCCGCCGCTGATTTATTCCCTGCCGCAAAAATTGCGCACCATTGAATCGCTCGGCCCCGATGCCACGCTGCTGATTCATTTCGACAAAGCGTTCAGCCAAAAAACCGGCGAAGCCTTCATCCGCGAACTCGCCGCCGCCTGGAGCGGCATCCAGAGCATTTGCGTCGGCGCCAATTTCACCTTCGGCCACAAACGCGGCGGCAATGTGGAGCTCCTGAAAAAACTCGGCGCCGAACTCAAATTTTCCGTCCACGGCATGGCCGCCGTCTCGCTCGATGGCCGGACCGTCAGCAGCACGCGCATCCGCGAAGCCATCCGCGCCGGCGATCTCGACGCCGCCAGCCAGATGCTCGGCCGCGCCTACTCCATCGCCGGCCGCGTCATGGAAGGCGACAAACTCGGCCACAAACTTGGCTTTCCCACCGCCAACCTCGATCCGACCGGCCTCGCCCTGCCGCCCAGCGGCGTTTATGCGATTCACGCCATCGCCCGCGGAAAAACTTATCGCGCCGTGCTCAACATCGGCACCCGCCCCACCCTCAACAATCCGAATCCATCGCTCCGCGTCGAAGCGCATCTCTTGGATTTCACCGGCGACCTTTACGGCGAAGAACTGGAAATCGTCTTCGCCGAAAAACTCCGCGACGAACAAAAATTCCCCTCGTTGGACGAATTAAAAGCGCAAATCGCCCGCGATATTGAGCGCGCTAAAGAAACATTTTGAGCGCAATGAATTCATCTGTTGCTCCTCAGAATCTCATCATCGAATTGCGTTCAATTCTTGAACCATTGAACGTGGAAGAATATTTCCAGAAGGCTCAACCCCTCGAAATCGAACTCGGCTGCGGCGATGCCTCGTTCCTCCTGCACTACGCCCAGGCCCATCCCGAGCGCAACTTCATCGGCGTCGAACGCCTCGGCGGACGCATCCGCAAACTCGACCGCAAAGGCCGCCGCGCCGGCCTCACCAACCTCCGCGGCGTGCGCATCGAGTCCGGTTATTTTTTGGAATATCTCGTGCCGCCACAATCCGCGACCGCCCTGCACATTTATTTTCCCGATCCCTGGCCGAAGCGGAAACATCTGAAGAATCGTTTCATCAACGAACGCTTCCCGGAAATCGCCCAACGCGTCCTGCAACCCGGCGGCATCGTTTATCTCCGCACCGACCACGCGGATTATTTCGAACAAATGGAATCCGTTTTCGCCGCCGCCACAAACTTTCGCCCCATCGAAACCCCGGAAGAACTGAGCTCCGTGCTCACCGACTTCGAAGCCGAATTTTTGAAGCAAGGATTGAAGACCAACCGGGCGGCGTACGGGTTGGGTAAATAGGTAAATTGTTAAATAGTTAAATGAGTTAAATACGTTAAATACATGCAAGTGCGTGCTCCCCATTTAACTTATTTAACCAATTACTTATTTAACCAATTACTTATTTAACGAACTCACACATCAATCACCGGCCCGTTCCCACCCGGCCCCGAATCGCGCGGCGGCGGCCGATTCCCTCGTCGAATCTGCACCCGTGCATTTCCCGAGCCTGTGAATGAATTCAACACCACCGACACAATGCTGATGATCAGCGCGCCCAAAAACGCCGACCCGAATGTGTCCACCGAAAAATAGGGATTCAACAAAAAGCCGACGAAATAAAGCAACAACGCATTGATGACGAACATGAACAATCCCAGCGTCAAAACCAGCACCGGCAGCGCAAGCAACATGATGATCGGTTTCAAAACCGAATTCAAAATCCCCAGCAGCAACGACGCCGCGAGCAAGTAAACCGGCTTCTGATAATGAATATGGTTGTGCATGATCAACCCCGCCAACCCCACTGCCAGCGTATTGATCACCCAACTCTGAAGAAATTTTTTCAGCTTCGGCGACATCCGATTTTGCGCACAAAAGATGAAACACACCGCCATCAATTACAAGTGACAAGATGGAAGCTCACGGAGCACGGCACCCTAGGTGCGGCATATTTGTAGAATCAAACCTCAAATACCCCAAGCCCCGTCAGGGGCGGCATCTCCCAATTAACCCGGCGTCGCCATTAAAAACACGCTGCCAGCGTCAACGCGCAGGGATGCATCGGTGACGCTTCCCGGGATCAAACCAAACTGCCCCGGCGAAAGTGTCGCCTCCATCGAATTCCCAGCCATCGCTAATTTTCCTTTTACCAAAGCGACCACGCGAGCCTTGTCAGAACCGAATGCAGAATCCGCCGCAGCATCCACGCGAAATTCATCGATGGAAAACAAAGCGTCTTCCACCAGGCGTCGCTGTTTGCCTTTCTTCCCGTCCGCATAAGCGCCGCCCGCCAGGGCCGGCTCAAAATCCGCAAAATCAATGCTCGCCAGCGATTCCGCCACGTGCAACTCCCGCGGCTTGCCATCCAGCCCCACGCGATTCCAATCGAACACGCGATACGTGGTATCCGAATTCTGCTGGATCTCAAAAATCACCAACCCCGCGCCAATCGCATGCACGCGCCCGCTCGGCAAAAACATCGTGTCCCCCGCCTTTACCGGCACGCGATGAAAACATTCCGCCACCGCGCCGGTTTTGATTTTCGTTTCAAACTCCGCGCGCGTCACGCCGTTCTTCAAACCCACATACAACTCCGCGCCCGGCGCCGCATCCGCGATATACCACGCCTCCGTTTTCGGCTCGCCTTTCAGCTCCGCCGCCTTGTGCGCCGGCGGATGCACCTGCAACGAAAGTTTTTCCTGCGCATCCAAAATTTTTATCAACAGCGGAAACCGCCCATTCGCCGACTTCGCGTTGCCCAGCAACTCGCGCTCGTGATTTTCCATCAGCCAGCGCAAATCCTTTCCCGCCAGCGGCCCATTGGCAATCACGCTCGCGTCGCCCGGACGATCGCTGATTTCCCACGACTCGCCGATCGGCACGCCCGCCGGAAGTTTTTTTCCGTAAAGCCGCTCGATGGCGCGCCCGCCCCAGACGCGCTCCTTGAAAATCGGTTGAAAAATGAATGGATACAACGTTGTCATTTTCTAAAAAGAGTTCTCGCAAAAAAAGCCCGAAAAAAGTTGGGCTGGATTGAGTCACAAAGTTCGCAACTTTGTAAAATCGCGATAAAGTTTCCTCCTCTGCCCGGGAGAGAGAGCCAGGTGAGGGCGAGCGTAAAACTCTCATCATTGCTTCGCGAAACATCGCAAGCGAAGAGTTAAATCACGCCGACGCCGGCCCCGCCTGCGGCACTTCCGCTTCCACGGACGCAATCTTCTCCTCGAAATGTCCAAACGCGCGAAACTTCTCATAGCGCCCCTTCAACCGCTCCTCTGCCGACATCTTAATCAACTCATCAAGGTGTTTGACCAGATGCTCCTTCAAAGTCGCCGCCGTTTTTTCCGCATCGTAATGCGCGCCGCCGAGCGGTTCCGGCACAATTTCGTCCACCAGCTTCAATTCCAAAAGATCCTTCGCCGCAATTTTCAGCGCCTGCGCCGCCTTGCCCGCCGCCGAGCGATCCTTCCACAAAATCGCCGCGCAACCCTCGGGACTGATCACCGAGTAATAGGCGTTCTCCAAAATCAACACGCGATCCGCCACGCCGATACCCAGCGCGCCGCCCGAGCCGCCTTCGCCGATCACCGCCGCCACAATCGGCACCTGAAACAACATCATCTCGCGCAAATTCACCGCGATCGCCTCCGCAATGTGCCGCTCCTCCGCGCCGATGCCCGGATACGCCCCCGCCGTGTCGATCAACGTAATAATTGGCAGGCCGAACTTATCCGCCATGCGCATCAAACGCAGCGCCTTGCGATATCCTTCGGGATGCGCGGAACCGAAATTGCGTAAAATATTCTCCTTCGTATCGCGGCCCTTCTGCGTGCCGATGACCATCACTCGTTGGTCGCCGAGTTTGGCAAAACCACCGACCATCGCGCGGTCTTCGGCGTAAAGCCGGTCACCGTGCAGTTCCGCAAAATCCTCAAACGCCAGCTTCAAATAATCCAGCGTGAACGGCCGTTTCGGATGCCGCGCGATCTTCACGCGATCCCACGCGCTGAGCGTGCTGTAAATCCGCCGGCGCTCCTCCTCGATCTTTTTCTCAATCAACGCCACCTCCTCGTCGAAGCTGATATCCATGGAATGCGCTTCCGGATGTTTCTTCAGCTCCGCGAGTTTATTCTGCAATTCAACGATCGGCTTTTCGAAGTCGAGTTGATTTCTCATGGAGGGCGAACGTAGCCGTTTTTGACGCTCCTCGCAATGCGAATTGTCCCCTTCGACGCTCAGAGTGCGGCGTTCGATGTTCGGCGTTTCCGCATCGCCCCTGTACGCCCAAAGAGCCGGACCTTTAAGTCCGGCTCTTAGTGGTGACGAGGTTTATACGCCTTCACCCAGGCGCTCAGAAGGGTAGCGCGGCCAACTATTGGTCGCTGTTCGAACCGCACTACAAGCAAAACCTCTCTGCTAACCCTAAACGAACAGCGAAATCTTCGTTCTCTATATCAGATGCTTCGCACCTGAACTTTGTTCAAATTATTTTCTCTTTCCGCAAAATTTTTCTCAAAGAACTTCTGACAACTTCCAACCCGTTTTTTACACCTCACCGTTCGCACGGAAAAAGGCCTGCGTCAAGTGATGCGCCCATTTCTTTAAAAAAAATTTCAAAATTTTTTGGAACTTTTTGCTAATGGCGGTTTTTATGCCGCGCCCGGAACTTAGGTCATCAACCCAGTCGCCGATCTCGCGCGCGGGCGTTACCTTCGTATGATGCGTGCGATTTGGAAAGGTTCCATCAGTTTCAGCCTAATTAACATACCGATCGCTCTTTACCCGGCCACGCGCCGCGAAGAGTTGAAATTCCGCCTGCTCCGCGCGAGCGACCTCAGCCCGGTCAATTACAAGCGCGTCGCCGAAGCCGACGGCAAGGAGGTTCCCTGGGAACACATCGTTAAAGGTTACGAATACGAGAAAGGAAAATTCATCGTGCTCAAGGATGAGGACTTCAAGCGCGCCGACGTCGAGGCCACGCAAAGCGTCGAAATTCTCGATTTCGTTGAACTCGACGAAATCGATCCCATCTTTTTCGATAAACCCTACTACCTCGAACCGGAAAAACGCGGCGAAAAAGCCTACGGCCTGCTGCGCGAAGCGTTGAAACAAAGCGGTAAAGTCGGCATCGCTAAAGTCGTCATCAAAACCCGCCAGCATCTCGCCGCCGTTAAACCTGAAAAAAATTTACTCGTCCTCGAACTGATGCATTTCGCTGAGGAAATCATCGACACCAAGGAATTGAAAATCCCCGCCGACCCCCGCCTCGGCGCCAAGGAACTCGACATGGCCAAGGATCTCATCGCCAAAATGTCCGGCAAATGGAACCCCGAACAATACCAGGACGAATACCGTCACGCGCTCCAGGAAGTGATCGACAAAAAAGTGGAGAGCGGCGGCAAGGAAGTGCCCTCGCATGGCCACGCCAAAAAACCGACCAACGTCGTGGACCTCGTTTCCGTGTTGCAGGAAAGCCTCGCCCACGCCCAAAAAGGAAAAATCACCAAACGCAAACCCGCGCCCGCGCATAAACGAAAACTAAAGAAAGCCGCATAACCGAATCGCAAACGTTGGATTCAGTCATCGACGAAATTGAAATCAGAACACGCGACACAGTTTCCCCCTCTTCCCGGCGGAGAGGCCCGGGGTGAGGGCGAGCGTAAATGTTCTCCATCCAACTGCGTTCACTTCGCCCAATGAGCCTCAAAGAATACCAAGCCAAACGAAACTTCCGCCGCACTACCGAACCCTCCAGCAGCTCTCCCAAAAAAGTGGCCGGCCGCCAGGCCTTTGTCGTCCAAAAACACGATGCCACCCGCCTGCACTACGATTTCCGCCTCGAGATGGACGGCGTCCTCAAATCCTGGGCCGTGCCCAAAGGTTTTCCCACCACGCACGGCGACCGCCGCCTCGCCGTCGAAGTCGAGGACCACCCCATCGACTACGCGCAATTCGAAGGCACCATTCCCGCCGGCAATTACGGCGCCGGCACCGTCATGGTCTGGGACTTCGGCTCGTATGAAGTCTCCGGCGGCGAGCCGTTGCAATCGCTCAAAAACGGCAAACTGCATCTGACCTTGCGCGGCAAAAAATTGAAAGGCGAATGGACCCTGGTCCGCATGCGCCCGCGCGAACACGAAGACAAACCCCAATGGCTTCTCCTCAAAAGCGGCAAAGATCTCCCCGCCATTTCCCCGCGCTCTGACGATCAATCCGTCCTCACCCGCCGCTCGATGGATCGCATCGCGTCCGACAACGACGCCCAATGGCAAAGCAATCGCAGTTCGCAACGTGCCGCCGGCGTCTCGCCGGCGGAGCGCCGAGCATCCGCTCGGCCAAAGCGCTCGTCTTCGCCCCCGGAACGCCGGTCTCCGACCCGGCGCGAAAAAGATAATACGGCAGCACCCTCCGACATCGGAAAAACCATTCATCTGAACAAAACCCGCCTCCCCAAACGCAAACTCGCTTTCCTCGAACCCATGAAAGCCGCCCTCGTGGAAACCCTGCCCAAAGGCGACCATTGGATTTACGAATTGAAATTTGACGGCATCCGCGCGCTCGCGCTCAAGCGCGGCAAAAACATCGAACTCATTTCCCGCAACGCGAAAGATTTGACCGCCAAATTTCCCGAAGTCGCCCAGGCCCTGCGCGAGTTGCCCTGCCAGGAAGCCATGCTCGACGGCGAAATCGCCGCGCTCGATGACGAAGGCCGTTCCTCCTTTCAATTGCTCCAGGCCCGCGAACTTTCCGGCGAACGCCCGCCGATTTTTTACTACGTCTTCGATCTGCTGCAACTCGATGGCAAGGACCTCACCGGCCTTTCACTGCTCACACGCAAAGCCATGGCCAAAATGCTCCTCGAACGCGCGCCCGATGCCATTCGCTTTTCTGACAGCATCAACGCCGAATCCGAACGCATCCTCGCCGCCATGAAATCACGCGGCCTCGAAGGCGTTATCGCCAAGCAAAAAGATTCGCAATACGAAATCGGCCGCCGGAGCGGTGCGTGGGTGAAATTCAAATGGACCACGCAGCAGGAATTTGTCATCGGCGGCTACTCGGAGCCCCGCGGCGCGCGCTCCCATTTCGGCGCTCTCGTCGTCGGCCATTACGAAAAGAAAAAACTCAAATTCGCCGCCAAGGTTGGAACCGGCTTCGACCAGAAACTTTTGAAATCACTTCATCAAAAATTTCAAAAACTCACCCGGCCCGATTGCCCCTTCGTGAATCTCCCGGAAAAAGCCGGCCGCTTCGGCCGCGGCCTGACTGCCGCCGAAATGAAACGCTGCACCTGGCTCGACCCCAAGCTCGTCTGCGAAATCCGCTTCGCCGAATGGACCCGCGACGATCATTTGCGCCAACCCGCCTTCCTCGGCCTGCGCGAAGACAAATCCCCCGAAGAAGTCACGCGCGAAAAACCGAAAGCCTAGTGTGGGAGCACCCGCGTCTCGCGGGTTCTTTTCGGCGTCCCGCCCAAATGCCTTATTGCACCCCTCCATTCAAAATTCGTTCGTCACTGCTGCTGCCCATATTTATTGATCACCCACTGCATCGCCGCCGTCTCGCCAAAAAGCGCCCGGCGATTGATGTAATTCACCATATCCTGATCCGTCAACGTCGGCATAAGCGGGTCAGCCGCGTTATTCAACTGTGTCATTGCCTTCCTGGTTTGAACAATGCGATTCAGTTCATCCTGAACCGTCTGACCATTTGCGCCAATCGCGGCATTCGCATCCATCTTTTCCAAAGCCATCTTTTCCACCGCGAAGCCCACAAGCTGCGTGATCGTAGGACTCGTTGGTCCGGTGCCATCGAGCGTTTGACCCAGACTGAATGCCATTTGCAACGTCGCCTGTGCTGATGCCGGATCACCCGCTTGATTGTACGAATTCGCGAGATCAACCAACTGCAAACCCAGTTGCTTTACCGTGTTGAGCTGCGGCAGGAGCACCGATCCTGATGAAACTACTTGTGCTTCCGCCGTCGAATAGCCTGCCGAAAGATACGCATCCACGTCGTCCTGAACACGACTTTGCGTGTAATCATCGAATGATTTGCCGGACGAACCCGCGAGTTCCCGAACCGCCGCATCCTTTTGGCCTGATTTAAAGTCATCTATCGCCGAAAGATAATAGCCGAGTGCGTTATCCGGAGCAGCTTGCTCGAAAGCCTTTAACCATGGCCGTTTTTCGTCATCCGTCATCCAGGGGCAAGTCGCGGCCTCGAACGTGACTTGCGGATCGTTCGGATATTTTGCCATTGCTTCCCGGAGCAAAGCCATATCCTTCCCCGTGCGGTAAGCTGCGAGCAACGTTGACGCCCTCCGTCCGTTCGCCTGGAGAAATGCATCCAGTTGCTGCGTCGTCAACTGCGGCACGCCTTCCCTAAACCGGGCGTACAAATTGGTCGTGGATGAATTCGTGGCCGGCAACGCCGCCACCGCATTCACCGATTGTAATGCCACCAAACGCGCCGTGACGCGACTGGAACTCATCGCCAGTTGGTCGTTCTCCTTCCGCACATCCGCCATCTGCCGCTGCAACGCCTCATTCTGCTCGCGCAACCGGACTCGCGCCTGATGCTCCATCACCGAATACGCCGCGAGCGCCACAACTACCGCGCCCACGATCGTCGTTTGCATTTTTGACCAAGCCATAATTTTCAATGCTCCTTTTGCCATCGCCAATGTTGAAGCCGAACCCACTGCGCCCTTCGCCAATGCCGCAACCGTCGCCATTTTCGCCAGCGTCACCGGCGCGACCTGCACCGAATTCGCCGAAATCGCCCCCGCAATCATCGCAGTCGTCGACGTCACCCCCCGTTTAACAAAATACTGTCGCAATTTCTCTAACGCGCGCTGAACCCGCATCCGCGCCGAATCTTCACTCGCGCCCAAAACCGCGCCCACCTCCCGCAGGCTCTTGCCGTAAAAAAATCGCAGCACCACCGCGTTCCGATCCCGTTCGTTCAAGTCCGCCAGTGCGCCGTCCAGCAATGGAGCCATCTGCGACCACGCGTCCGCTTCGCTTTCGTTCGAGGTCGTTTGCATGAAAGCCTTCTGTTCGCGGTGCGCTCGCCGAATTTCGCTCCGGATGTGCGTCACCGTCGTCAACCGCGCCGTTTGATAGAGCCACCCCTCCAGAATGACACCGCGACGCAACCTCCGCGCCTTGGTCGCGAGAATGACGAAAACCGCCTGCGTGATTTCCTCCGCCTGATGCACATTCCCCGCATGACGAAGCGCCACGGAATAAACCCGGTCCACGTGCCGCTCGACGAGCGTCGCAAACGCCGTCTCCGAGCCCGCCTCGAGGTACTCCCGCAATAACGCTATGTCATCCAATTCCTGCATCTACAGATAAATGTCGCTGAGCCAAAAAACCGAACAAGTATTTGCTGATTAACAGACAATCCCCAACAAACCGCGTGCCACAAAATCTTGGCGTTGACCGCATGCGCTGGCTAGAATTACGTCGCATGGCATTTAAGAATTTTCCCGAGCAACAGCAAGGCATCAGCCTGCTGCAACGATCCCTGGAGCGCGGCCGCCTCGCGCACGCCTATCTTTTCACCGGCCACGAACTCAGCGAACTCGAAGCCATCGCCCAAACGCTCGCCAAAACCTTGAATTGCGTCCAGCCCGTTCGCGGCCAGAACAACGCGGTCATCGATTGCTGCGATCATTGCGTCAATTGCCAAAAAATCACCAACGGCAACCACGCCGACGTCCATTGGGTGCGGCCCGAATCCAAATCCCGCACCGTCAGCATCGCCCAGATGCGCGACCTGATGCACGACATCCACCTCAAGCCGACTGAAGCCGAATACAAGGTCGCCACCATCGTCGCGGCCGATCGTTTGAATGTGCAAGGCGCCAATGCCTTTCTCAAAACGCTTGAGGAACCCCCGCCCCGCTCCGTTTTGATCCTGCTCACCACCGAACCGCAGCGCCTGCTCGAAACCATCATCTCGCGCTGCCTCCGGCTGAATTTTTCCGGCGACGGCCCCCGCCCGCTCGCGTCCGCTGAAATGGAATGGCTCACCGCCTTCAGCGACCTGGCGTCAGCCGAGGAAAAAAGCCTCATCAGCCGCTACCGCCTCATGGATGTTCTGCTGCAAAAACTGAACGCGATGAAAACCGCCATCGATGAAAGCCTCACCGCCAAATCGCCCTTGCAGCGCTACGACGATGTAGAAAAGGATTTGCGCGACAAATGGGAGGACGAACTCGCAGCCGCCATCGAAGCCGAATATCGCCGCCAACGCACCGACCTCCTCGCCATCGTCCAACGCTGGCTCCGCGACGTGTGGCTGCTATCCATCGCAACGCGCGACACGCAACACGCAACACGCAACGCGGATCTGCTGAACTTCCCGCAATTGTCCGGCCCGCCCCGCATTGCCCAACGCATTTCCTCCCGCGACGCCGTGGAAAACCTGCAAATCATCGAAGGCACCCAGCGCTTGTTGCACACCAACGTCCAGGAAGCCCTCGCCCTCGAAGTCGGCCTGCTCAAACTCCATCTGTGAGCGCGCCAGAATCCCAGCAAAAATTCCGAAAGTCCGTCTCTTCTGTAGCGCAGAGTTGCACTCTGCTGTATCGCCGAATTGCATTCGGCAGACGCTCGGTTCTTTCAAAAGGGCGGCATTTTTCAGGCCGCGCTGATTCCAAACCTGCGATACGGCCACGAGTGTCCGGATATTACTCGAACAATGACAACTGCTTAGAAAAGGAGCCTGATTCATTTTGAGAAGAAAGTGCTTGAAACAGTTGATTGACGGGCGTTTTCTCGAAAACGCTGACGCTGAGAACTTGGAGAATTTCGTAGAGCGTGGCGTCGCTGCCGAGCCGTTTTTTGAGCATGGCCACCAACGCATACACGCACACGGCGACCCACAGTTGCGCTCGCACCGCGTTGTCGGTGGTGCCATAAAACGTTTTGATGCGCAGATGTTGCTTGAGCCAACGAAAGAACAACTCGACCTGCCAACGTTGTTGGTAAAGCCTGGCCACGGTCAGTGCCGGCAAGCCAAAGTGGTTGGTCAGAAACACCAGCGCGCGTTGGTGGTCCACATCGTAAAAACGTACTCGCCGCAATTTGTCCGGATATTTTTTGGCGGCGTAGAAGCCGCGCAGGCTGATGATTTGATCGCTGCGCAAGCCGCTGTCGGCGTCCACTCTTTGGGAGTGCAGCCGGCAACAGCTCAGAGATTTCTTGGCGCGCACGACAAACCACGCCCGAGCCTGTTCGATGGCATAAAGCCGCCGCCAATCCACGTACGCCCGATCCATGAGATAGAAGGCCCCCGGCTCGTAAGTGAGTTGATCGAGCCAGACTACTTCCTGAAAAGTGGCCAAACTGACCAGTATTTGAGCGGGCAAATGCGAGTGCAGTTCCAGTTGCGTGTGGATCTTGAGGCCCGAACGCAATGCGTCGAAGCGCGCCCAGGGGTAAACCGACAAACACAAATCGATGATGCTGGCATCCAGGGCGTAAATCGTTTGCTTCAAATCCAGCGCCACGGGTTCCGACGCATAAAGCTTTCGGGCTTGCTGGATCAGCAGTTGCGCCAAGTCGGCGAAGATGCGCCAGTCCCGACTGGCCAGGGCATTGGCCAGCGTGCTGCGCTTGACCGGCCCGCGCAGTCCCAGATGATAGAGCTGATCGGCCCGGGCATTGAGGCAGGCTTCGATGTCGCGCAAACTTTCCCGCCAGGTGAGTTGGGCAAAGACCAAGCAGACAAATTGTTGCCACGTCGAGAAGGTTTGAACTTTGTAGTCGCCACCGTAACGCTCGACACAGCGGTGAAACTGTTGGGGATGGATAAAATCCAAGAGTTGGGAAATTACGAATCGACCGGTGAACATGGCAGCAGGATAGCTGCCATGCCTCAGAAATGGAGCCCGCCAAGCTCAAGTCGCTCACACCCTCCAGTTCACACTCTAACCGCATCAACATTGAATGAAAGCTCCCTCGCCCATCACAACAACCGGACACTCGTGGCGATACGGCAGATTAAAAATCTGCGCTACATCACCGCTGCAGATACCTGCTAATATGTCAGCCGCCCCACCCAAATCCCCTGCGAAAAAATTCTCCGCCACGGAAATTTACGCCGCCATCTTCGGCCTTTTCCTCGGCCTCGCGATTTGGAAATTCGGCAACCCCGTCGTCCTCGAACAAATCATCCACCCCCCCGCCGACTGGCAAAACTTTTGGAACGACGCCTGGCCCATTGCCTGGGCAAATACATTGCTGGTCGTCGTCACACTAATCGGCGGCGTGCTGCTCTTTGCCAATCCCTTCCGCTGGCTGGCCGGCCGCTGGCTTTGGATTCTGCCGCTCATCTGGCTCGCCTGGCAGTTTTTCTCCGCCGCGCAAAGCCAGTACCACGACCTCACCACACCCACTCTCTGGCAATATGCCGGCTGCGTGATCTGTTACTTCCTCGGCGCGCTCGTGACCGGCCCCCAACGCCGCTGGCGATGGCTCCTCATTGGCGTGTTCGCCGCCCTGGCCTTCTGCCTCGTGCGCGCCACCGACCAAAGGCTCTTCGAATTTCCACGCGAAAGGCAAATGCTCGTGGAGAGCCAGCAAGCCGGCTGGACCAACATGACCCCCGCCCTGTTCCTCGAACTGAAACAAGAAAACGTCATCATCAATACCAACGGCGTCGATGTTGCCAATCCCGTTATCCTCGCGAAATACGAAAAAGGCCGTGTCAGCGGCACGCTCGTTTATCCCAATGCCCTCGCCGGCATTGTGCTCCTGCTGCTGCCCGCCGCCCTCGCTCTGATTTGGCAAATCACGCGCACGATGCGCCCGCTCGTGTGTTATGCCGCCATGGGGCTGAGCGTTTTCCTGGGCCTCGCCGGATTATTCTGGTCCGGCTCGAAATCCGGCTGGCTCATCGCACTCGCCATTGGCGTCTTCTGGCTCCTGCGGCTCAATTGGTCCCGCCAACTCAAATGGCTCGTCGTCATCGCCCTTGTTGGCGGCGGACTGGCTGTCTTCGGTCTCCGCTTTCAAAGCTACTTCGCCAAAGGCGCCACTAGCGTCGGCGCCCGGTTCGATTATTGGCATGCGGCCGCCCGCACCGCGATCGATCATCCCGCACTCGGCACCGGACCTGGAACATTTCAACGCCCCTACGCGCAACTGAAACGTCCCGAATCCGAAATGGCCCGCCTGGTCCACAACGACTATCTGGAACAGTTTTCCGATTCCGGCCTCGTCGGCGGCCTCGCCTACGTTGCCTGGCTGGGACTGCTTCTCTGGACCATCGGCCACTGCGCCTGGGTGAAAATGGATTGGGTGGAGTTCGCCATCTTCGCCGGATTGCTCGCCTGGTTCCTCCAGGGCTTTATTGAATTCGGCTTGTTCATTCCGGCACTCGCATGGACGGCTTTCACCCTCTCCGGGTGCCTCCTCGCCTCCCTCCCTGGGACCGCCGGCGTCCCGCCGGCCCGAGCCCCGGAATGAATTCGACAAACCCGGTCGCCCTGTTTAGGCTCTCGCGCGATGAAGATTCTCTTCCTCAACGGACCCAACTTGAACCTTCTCGGCACGCGCGAGCCCGAAGTCTATGGTCGGACGACTTTAAAGGACATCGAAGCGAAAGTTCGCGAGCGCGCAGCCAAGTTCAGCGCGGAAATTGACTTTCGCCAATCCAATCTGGAAGGCGAATTAGTGGCCTGGATTCAGGAATCCAAGGGTATCTATAACGTTATCGTCCTCAATGCAGCCGCTTATACGCATACCAGCATCGCCTTGCGAGACGCCATTTCCGCCGTCGGCGTTCCCACGATTGAGATTCATCTTTCGAATGTTCATGCTCGGGAAGAGTTTCGCCACAAATCCCTCATTGCACCCGTCTGCAAAGGCGTGATCGCCGGGTTCGGTGCAGAATCCTATGTTTTAGCGGTGGAAGCCTCAGTTAACGTTAACCTTAATCAAAAGTAGCCGAAAAGTTGGTCTTTTTTACGGGTTTTTTAGGGTGATTTTTTGTTAAAGATTTACCACTTGACGCGTTTTTGGCCGCCCGTTAAGGTTGCCGGGCATTGGATAACCAACTCTTGAAGCACAGTCGAATTTTGACCACTGCTTTTGCTTCCTAAGAGCAGCCGTCGACGGGCAACGAACCAACGATTTAAAACTGTGGATCTTAAAGATATCAAGGCCATCATCGATTTGATGAAAAAAAACTCCGTTTCGGAGTTTGAACTGGAGAAGGAAGATTTCAAAATCAAACTGAAGCGCACGCCGAATGGTGGTATTGCGGCTCCAGTCACTTACGAAGAAGCGCCGCTCGTCACCTATGCGCCGCCACTGGCGATTTCCCAGGCTCCGTCAGCCTCGAGTGGTTCCGCTTCCGCCCCGGCTGGCTCAACTGCAGCCAACAGCGGTGAGCAGGAAATCAAATCCCCGATGATCGGGACATTTTATCGGTCGCCTTCACCCGAAGCCGGCCCGTACGTGGAAGTCGGTATGGAGGTTACGCCGGACACCGTCGTCTGCATTATCGAAGCGATGAAGGTGATGAACGAAATCAAAGCGGAAGCTCGGGGTGTCGTCACCCAGATTTTGATCGAGAACGCCAAACCGGTCGAATTCGGCCAGCCGCTGTTCAAGATCCGGCCCAACTAATTTCGTTAAACAAGTTGAATGAGTGATTGGTTAAATTGCCAATCCATCCGTGACCGATACTCATTTAATCATTTAACAATTCACTTATTTAACTGTTCCAACCGTCATGTTTGAAAAAGTTCTGGTAGCCAACCGCGGAGAAATTGCCGTGCGCATCATTCGCGCCTGCAAGGAATTGAATATCCGCACGGTGGCAGTTTATTCGGAAGCGGACAGCAACTCCATGCACGTCCAGCTCGCCGATGAAGCCATCTGCATCGGCAAAGCCGCTGCCAACGAAAGTTATCTCCGCATCGACCGCCTCATCAGCGCGGCGGAAATCGCCGATGTCGACGCCATCCATCCCGGCTACGGATTCCTTTCGGAAAACGCGCACTTCGCCGACGTTTGCGAAAGCTGCAACATCCGCTTCATCGGCCCGAGTTCCCGCGCGATGAACGCCATGGAAGACAAGGCCGTCAGCCGCGTGCTCGCGAAAAAAGCCGGCGTCCCGACGCCTCCCGGCTCCGAAGGTACCGTCGAAAACGAGCAGGAAGCGCTCGCCGTGGCCAAGCGCATCGGTTATCCCGTCATGATCAAAGCCATCGCCGGCGGTGGCGGCCGCGGCATGCGCGTGGCGCACAATGACATTTCGCTCGTCAAAGGTTTTCACACCGCCCGCACCGAGGCGGAAAAAGCCTTCGGCAACTCCGGCGTTTACATCGAGAAATTCATCGAGAACCCGCATCACGTCGAGTTCCAGATCATGGCCGACACCAAGGGCAACGTGATTCACCTCGGCGAACGCGATTGCTCCATCCAACGCCGCAACCAAAAGGTCGTCGAAGAAACCCCGTCCCCATTGATCGAGAACAAGTTTCGCAAGCTGCGCGATAAAATGGGCAAAGCCGCCGTAAAAATCGCCACCATTGCGAATTACACCAACGCCGGCACGGTCGAGTTCATTGTGGACGACAAAGGGGATTTTTATTTCCTGGAGATGAACAAGCGCATCCAGGTGGAACACCCGATCACGGAAGAAGTGACCGGCATTGACCTGGTGCGCTATCAAATCATGATCGCGATGGGCGAACCGTTGAAGCACAAGCAAAGCGACATCACTTTCAAAGGCCACGCCATCGAATGCCGCATCAACGCCGAGGATCCTTTTGATGATTTTCGTCCGAGCCCGGGCCGCATTGAAATGTATTATCAACCCGGCGGCCGCGGCGTCCGTGTGGATACCCACGCCTATGCTGGTTACACGATTCCGCCGACCTACGATTCCATGATCGGCAAGCTCATCACCTACGGCAAAGACCGCCGCGAAGCGATGGACAAGATGAGCCGCGCCCTCGGCGAATACATGATCACGGGCGTGAAGACCACCATCTCTTTCCAGCAAGCGATTTTGCAGGACCCGAATTTCCGCCGCGGCGTTTACTCCACCGGCTTCGTCGACCAACTCCTCAGCGGCGCTCGCCGCGAGTTGATCGAGGAAAAAGGCTGAACGGGTATACGATTGACGATTTTCGATTTACGCGCCTCGAAACTGAATCGCCGCTAGTCAATCGTAAATCGTAGATCGTAAATCCTCAGTATTTCACCGCACACCCATACGGCTTCGTTTTCGCGGTCGTGACTTTTTCTCCCGCGAGAACTTTCCCCACCGCGTCGCGCACATAATTATGCGCCTTCTTCGGGTCATGCGACGGGTCCGGTTGATCATCGATCGCGCCGTCGTAAACCAGCGTGCCGGTCTTATCGATCACGAACATGTGCGGGGTCGTCAACATTCCGTACGCACGGCCGATGTCGCCCGAACCGTCATCCAGCCACGCGGTGGCGTGCATTTTGTATTCGGACCATTCCGCCTTCGCTTTTTCGGGAGTGCGATGGCTGCTGTTGTGCGGGTTCACGGAATTCACCATCAGCCAGACGACACCCTTGTCCGTCATCTCCTTCTGCAACTCCTGCATCGAACCGGTGGCAAAATGGTTATGGCAAAACGGGCAATCCTGGTTATACGACTCCAGCACCACGACTTTATCTTTGTAATCACTCAGCTTGACGGTTTTGCCGTTGATATCGGTCGCCGTGAAATCCGGCGCCGTCTTGCCAACTTCCGCCGCCGCAAACGCGCCGCTCACCAGCGCCATCAATCCGAAAAGTGCAATCAATCGTTTCATATAATCTCCGTAATCTCGTTAATATCAGGTAAGAGCCGCCCATCGGCAAATTGGTTTCAACTATTTCGAAGCCTGCTCCAGCGCACCGAGCACGGCCCCGGCATAATGCGAGGGAAGTTCCAGCGGCCCAGGCTCTTGCAGAACAATCGCCGGCTTCGACGGATCTTTCGGGAACACCAACACCAGCGGCACACCTGCGCGGCCATATTTCCGGAGTTCTTCAGTAATTTCGGGCGGGGTCAATGAATAGTCGGCAACGAAAATGCGCGCGTTGAGTTCCTTGAACTTGGCCTGCACCTCCGGTTTTTGCAGCGCTGGCGCCACCACCGAATTGCAGGTCACACACCACTTTGCCGTAAAATCAACCAGGATGGGCCGGTTCTCCGCGCGCGCTTTAGCAATCGCATCTGGGCTCCACGGTTCACCCATCGCGTCCCCGCCAATCGTTTTGGCCAGATCGCTGCTCCCAGCCCGAGATTCAATCGGCTCCCGCCACCGCAATTCCGATTGCAACGGCCAGCAATAGCCAACCACCAACACAGCGATCATCACGCAAAAAGCCAAACCTCGCCGCCGCCCTCTTTGAACAAACTCGCCGTACACCCACGCCGCAATCGCAATGAAAACAAGAAACACCGCCAGCCACCAACTCCGGTCTCCATAATGAATCGAGGCAACACTGAACAACCAAATCGCCGCGATGAGCATCGGGAAACCCATTGCGATTTTGAATTTTTCCATCCACGCGCCCGGCTTCGGCAAAAACTTCAGCCACTTCGGTTGGAAACTCAGCAGGAGATACGGAAACGCCAACCCGACGCCCATCGTTAAAAACATCGCGGCAACAATCGCCGGCCCTTGCGAAAATGCAAAACCAAGCGCCGTGCCGAGAATGGAAGCCGTGCACGGAGTCGCCAGAATCGTGGCCAGCACGCCGTTGAAAAACGCGCCACTGGCTCCCTGCCGCATCGCCAGCGTCCCCGCGGCACCCATCGCGCCAGATCCAAGGCCGATTTCAAAAATGCCAAAGAGGTTCAACGCCACCAACGTGACCAGCACCGTGAGCGCTATCAAAAAATATGGGTTGCTGAATTGCATTCCCCAGCCTGCCTGATGCCCCGCCGCTTTGACGCCGATCACAAACGCGGCCATCGCCAAAAACGACGCCAACACACCGAACGAGTAAACGATTCCCAGCCTCCTGACCCGCTTCGGTTCATTATGCGCTTCGCTGACAAACCCCAAAATCTTCAACGCAATCACCGGCAACACGCACGGCATGATGTTCAGAATCAGCCCGCCAATAAACGCATAAAGAAGCATTCGCACCAGCGATTGTTCGCCCTCTGTGACACTCGAACTTGGAGCCGGACTCGAACTCGAAGCCGGGCTAACCACCGCAGCCGCGCCTTGCGCCGAATCCCCCGCAATCGGCTCGCTCAATTCAAAACCATACCTCTGTCCATTGCCCTCCAGCACAATCACACCGCTGATTTTCGACGGCCACTCCGAAAATTGCTTCACCGTTTTGCGCAAAGCGAAACCGCTGGACGCCGGCAATTTTTCGGTCGCCCCCTGAATCTCATAATTGTCGCTGGCATCCGGAAAAAATTCCACCTTGTCGAACGCCAGCGCTTTCTCTTGTACCGTCTGCGTGCCCTCAATAATGAGCGTGCGCGTGTCGGCATCCACCTTCTTGTCCCAACGCACCTTGAACGAAAACATTTTGTCCGCTCGTGGCGTTTTGCTTTGCCATTGCTTGAGCAATTCCGCATCCGCTGAAGGCTTCGTTTCCGCGCCCACGTTCAACGTCGCTTGAACATCCCCGCCCGCCGGAATACACTGCTCCTTGCACTCGAGCCATGAGACCTTTGCGCTTAGCGCCAGCGCCCCCGGCTTCACATCCGCCGCCAGTTTCAGCGGCACCAGCAATACCACCTCGCCTTGATACCCGTAGGTGGTTACTTCCGCCGGCGGCAACTTTTCCGGCAATGGCCATTGGATATCGCCCGCCGTCACGCCCGCAGGCAAATGCCACTCGATCTTTGTCGCCATGCCCGCCTCGCCCGGATTTTTCCAATACGTATGCCAGCCAGACTCCATTTTCAGATGCACGCCCGCCAGCACGGTCGCGCCGGGTTGCGCGGCGTCATCGGCCAATATCAATTGCACCTGCGTATGCGCCGCCTGCGCGGACGCGACGGTCACGACCAGGCCAATCAACGCCAAAACTGTTCGTATCGTTCTCACTGGGCTATTTCTCACTAGACTATAGATGCTTGAAAACGCAAAAAGTTAAATTCTTTTGCTTTTAATTTCGACCCGGACGTTCAGCCCTATGGCTCATAGGGTTTCGTCGCGATTGCAAACGCATCCCTTACAAAATATCCTAGGCGCACATGTCGTCAGCTTGTACGGACCTCACCTGCCACTGGCTCTGCACCGGGGATGAGATTTTTCCCGCCATGCTGGCTGCCATTGAGGAGGCGAAATCCGAGGTTTGCCTGGAAACCTACACATTTTCCCTGGGCTCACTCGGCGAGCGCTTTCGCGACGCCCTCGTTCGCGCCCGCCAGCGCGGCCTGCGCGTCCGCGTGCTCATCGATGCGCTCGGCTCTTACGGTTTGCCAATGGATTTTTTCCAACCGCTCGAGGCCGTGGGCGCCGAAATTCGGCGCTTCAACCCGTTCGAAGTCACGCTGTTCAATCCCGTCGCGCTCAATCGCATGTCGATTCGCAACCATCGCAAACTGCTCGTGTGCGATGACCGCGTCTCGTTCGTCGGCGGCTTCAACATCGCGCCGGAATACGAAGGCGACGGCGTCAAATGCGGGTGGTGCGATGTCGGCCTGAAAATCACCGGGCCGCTTGCCACGCAATTGGCTTCGTCTTTCGACGAAATGTTCGCGCGCGCCGCGTTCCGCCACAAACGCTTCATGCGCTTTCGCCGGTTCGATGCGAAAAAATCCGTCACCTGGCCGGCGGAACAAATTCTATTCAGCGGCCCCGGCCGCGGCCAAAGCCCCTTCAAACGCGCGCTCCGCAACGATCTCAAACACGCGCAGGATGTGAAAATCATCGTCGCCTATTTTTTGCCCACCTGGAGTTTGCGCCGCGGGTTGACAGAAGTTGTGCGGCGCGGCGGCAAGGTGCAATTGATCCTCGCCGGCAAATCCGACGTGCAATTCTCGCAACTGGCCGCGCGCAGTTTATACCGGCGCTTTTTGAAAATGGGCGTCGAGATTTACGAATACGAACCGCAGATCCTGCACGCCAAGCTGATCATCATCGATGATGTGGTTTACGTGGGCTCTTCCAACCTCGATTCGCGCAGCCTGCAAATTAATTACGAGCTGATGATCCGTTTTCAAAATGCTGAAATTGCGAAACAAGCCCGCGACGTTTTCGCCGGCAGCCTGCAACATTGCAAAAAGATCGAACTGGAACAATGGCGCAAATCCCGAACCTTGTGGGAAAAAATCAAACAACGTTTCGCCTACTGGGTGTTGGTGCGCATCGATCCCTATTTCGCGCGGCGCCTCTGGCGCTCTCTCCCTGATTAATGTAGCGGCGGTCTGTGACCGCCGGGCACTTCTCACTCACTCGATTTAAGAGCGCGGCGAATTCTCCTCGGGTCTCGTCTGCAGTCCAAAACGCGATGGACGATCACGGAGTTATCGGAATCCATTTTGTAATAGATGGCATAAGGAAATCGGCGCGCTAACATGCGGTAAAATCCAAACATTTTGCGGTGAATGCCTCCATACAGAGCAAGCGAATCAATATCAGCAAAAACCGAATCTAAAAAGTAGTCGCCTATACCATCTGCCTGTCTTTCGTAGAATTCTCGACCGGCGGAAAGATCTTTGAAGGCGGATGTTAGAACTCGCACCCTCATTCAAATTGTTTTCGCAGCTGCTTCTTAGCTACTTCCCAATCGAGAATCTGCTCCTTCCCTTCCGCTAGCCGTTGCTCGGTGAGCGCTAACTCCTCCGCGTGCCATGCCGGGGATTCCAGCTCATCCTCAACTCGGCTTAATTCCTCCCATAGCGTCTCCATCAGCCGCAGTTGCTCCGTCCGGGGCAGTTTGCGAACAGCTTCAGTTGTCATACACGAATAGTAAGGCTGTAAACAGTCCCTCGCAACCTAGTTAAATGCTATGCATTCACCTCGCCAACGCCACCAAATACCTCTGCAACCGCGTCGTTTCCTCCGCCAATTCCAACTGGCTGTAAATCTGGTGCAGATTGCTGCAAATCCGCATCAACATCCGCCGCGTGCTCACCGGTGCCAGAAATTCATCCTGCAAACCGTGGCTGCCACTCACCAGGTATTGAATGCAATCCGCCTTCGTCAAAAATTTCCCGTGATGAAACGGATCGACGTAAATCTCCTCCGATGTCGATTGATGCCGGCAAATGAAATGCCCCGGCAATCCGATTCCCGCCACCGGCAATTCCAACCGCCGCGCCAGCAGCAGATAGAGCAGCGACAAATTGATCGGATTCCCCCTCCGCCGGTCCACCACGCGATTCAAATAACTGTTCTGCGGATCGTAATAACTTTCCTGGTCGCCGGTAAATCCCAGCTCGTCGAACACGTAATTATTGATCGTCGTCAGGATTTCCTTGTCCGTCTCGGAAAAATCAATGCGCTCGCGGATCTCCGCCGCGAAATGATCCAGCAACGCCCGATACGCCTGCACATTGATGTCCGGATATTGCGTGAGCGCCAGCAGCCAAACGCCTTCCTCCAGGTCGAACTCTTCACCGTGCTTGAGACAAAACGCCAGGAACCACGTATCCGCCTCCTGCCGGTCAAAGTGCCGCACAATCTCCCGCGCGCGCCGGCGCAGGAGCGGGTCGTCGCTCAAGCGATGCGGCCGCAGCCATTCACCGGCATCTTCACCGAAGGAAAGGATCTTTTCGCGAACGGTTTGGTAGATGGACGGGTCATCGTCGCCCAGTAAATTGACAAGCGCCTTCCATTGGCTTTCTGAAAGCTCTTTCGCGGACGAAGATGTCATTGGCAAACTCATTCCAACTCTCCTGCTTCAATGAAGCAAATCCCGGGAAGAATTTCAATGGAGAAAGACGAGCAGACGAAAAAAGCGTCAGGGAGTATTAAGCCGGTAAAAACGCGCGGGGAAGTTTTGCGACTGAGAATCGCTGAAATACGAGGTGCTGTTGTTCACATTGACGGTGGTCAAAGGCGCCCAACCGGTCCCATTCAAGTTCGTGCAAGCCTCCACCACCACGGTCAGGTTGTTCGTGGTCGCGATATTGAATCCAAACTGCCCCCCTTGCAGACCGAAGCTCGCGTCGCTCGATAAAAGCGCCGGCGCCCACGGCACCGTATTCGCCCCGCAATAGGTCGGACCCCAGTTTGCGCGATTAGGAATATAATAAACACTCGCACCCGTCGCGCCGCCGAAAACGTTCCCTGAAGCGGGAGCGTCGCCTCGAAAATAAATCGTGGAAAGCGACGGCCAAAAAGTCCCGTCTCCGATCGAAGCCATGTTGGCCGGAATGGTCAGGGTGCCCAAGCTGGAACAATATGCGAAAACGTAACTGCCCAAGCCCGTCAGGCCGACGTTCAGCTTGACGCTCGATAGACTTGAACAACCGCCGAACGCCCAATCGCCAATGCCGGTGACGCCATCGGGGATGATAATGCTCGACAGTCCGCTGCAATTTTCAAAAGTCTGGGGATTGATCCACGTCAAACCGCTGGGCAATTTAAAACTGCTCAATTTGCTGCAATACTCGAACGCGGCGGTGCCGATATTCGTCACCGTATCCGGTAAGTTGACGTTTACCAGCTTCGAGCACGAATAAAACGCCCTATCCCCGACATTTTGTAGCGAACTGTTCGCGTTAAACATCGTCAGACTGCCGCAACTATCAAACGCCGACGCCCCGATGCTGCGCAGCGAAGTCGGCAAAGTAATGTTCGTCAAAACATTGCAACCCTGAAAAGTCGTATCCTGGATGACCGTGATTCCACTACCCAGAACAATGTTCGTCAGCCCCGAGGAATTAAACGCGCCCGCCCCCAGGTTCGTTACCGAATCCCCAATCACGACGCTCGAAAAACGACCAACACTGGCAAAAGCCGAGTTGCCGATGCTCACGAGACCGGGGTTAAAAACCACATTGCTGAGGGGAAAGCAGGAGAAGAACGCCTGATTACCGATGCTAAGCATTCCACTTCCCATCGTGACATTCGTCACCAATTGGCAATAACTGAACGCCTGGTCTCCAATCGCCGTCACGTTGTCGGGCACCAAATAATTCGCCACGCCTTTGTTCGCCGGAAACTCGAGCAACGTGGTCTGCGCCTTGTCGAACAACACGCCATTTTGGCTGCTAAAATTCGGATTCGCCGGATCCACGGAAATATTCGTCATCCAGGAACACTGGTTGAACGGGCACACCCCCAAATTCGTCACGCTTTGCGGGATCAGGACATTGCTGACGCTGCCGCATCCTGAAAATACCAGCGCACCCAGCGAAACCACGCTGCTCGGGATATTAATATTCTTCAACCGCAGGCAGCCGCCAAACGCATTGTCGCCCATCGTCAAAAGTCCATTCGGCAGGTTAACCGGATTTAGGTGATAACAATTCACGAAAGCCGAACTCCCAATATTCGTCAGCCCAGCCGAGAAGGTGACCGTGACCAACGCATTGCATCCCTGGAAAGCCTGGCTGCCAATGTTCCCGATGCTGTCCGGCATCGTCACCGTCAGCAGGGCGACTTTATTTAAAAACGCATTGTTCCCAATGGCGGTCACCGGCAGGCCATTGACTGTCGGTGGAATGGAAATGGAGGTGGGCGAACCCGTGCAGCTCGAGACATACACCGTTCCATTGATAGTGCCGTAATTCAATTGAGCGCTCGCGGCCCAAACCCAACTGAAAAAGATGGCGAAAAGGAAAAGAGATTTAGCCCGAAGCGCCAAAGCATTCACCAACCTTAAACAACAACGCATAATCGCCGAAGGCCCGGCCACAACCTGACACCTCCGCAGCGCTGACTTGTGGCCACCAACAGCGCCGAACTCCTATCAAACGCTTGTAGCGGAGTCAATTGTGAATTTATGGTTTATATATATATATATATATATAGGCGTGCCTCTCGAAAATTGCCCCGAAGACGCGAGGCCTTGGGAGCGCCGCTCTCCGGCGCGTTTCTCGACTATTCTCGCGAAGGCGGCAAAGGGTTCAGCGCGCATTCTGGCCGGACTGCGAACTCTTTGCTTTCATTTCCTTTTGCCGGGCGATCTCGTTGATCGTCTTTTCCAACAACTCCCGTTGCTGCTGCCGCGCCTGCCGCTGCACCCCGGCCACATCGAGAAACGCAAACAGAATCGCCAACCCGGTGAAAAGAAAACACGCCATCCAATAAAGTAGGAACGGTACCTTGCCGAGCGAATGGCCCAATACCGTCTGGCCGAGGATGAGCATCACCACCGCAATAATCAGGAAAATCACGCCTCGTTTGCGCTGTGGGGGAAAAGCATTGCTGTCCATGCAATAAAAATAGCATCAAATTTATTTCTTACAGCGAGAATTTTCGCGCGGCATTCCCAAAATAGTGGCCCGGGCATCCTGCCCGTGCGTTCCCATTCGCATCCATTCGCCATTCGTCATTCGCCCCTCACGAAAGTTCACTGGCGAATCCGGCGAGGCATGGTATTCTACCGGTCATCCAAAAGCGCTTATGCAGATCACCAAACAACTCGCCATTTTCCTCGATAACCGTCCCGGCACCCTCGCCCGCGTGGCCGACGCCCTCGCCAAAGCCAAAATCAACGTCTACGCCATCTCCACCAGCGATACCGTGGACCACAGCGTCGTGCGCATGATTGTGGATGATTATCGCCGCGCCCAAAATCTCTTCGAGGAACACGGCACGCTCGTCGTGGACGATGACGTGCTCATGATCGAAGGCGACAACAAACCGGGCTCGCTCGCGAAAATTGCGCACAAGCTCTCCGACGCGAAAGTGAACATTGAATACGCCTACTGCGCCACCCCGCCCGACGCGAAAAAGGGCCTGCTCATCCTGCGAATTTCGGATGCAAAAAAAGCGCTGAAGGTTTTAAACTCCTGAAGCAGTGAAGGGATATTTTTCCGCGACCTCTGCGAAACCCGGAACGCCGGTCTCCGACCCGGCGCGAACTTTGGCTGCCGTATGGATTCGGTGACCAACTGCACATGCTGCCACAAGGCTCTCTCCTCTGGTGGGTGATCCCGGGCGTCCTCGCCGGAATGCCCATGCCTTACCTTCACCCGGAGCGCCGCATGAATCACGGCGGCCCGCTGAACGCCTATCCGGACGAATTGCCGAATCTGTATTCCGCGGGGATACGTGCCGTCGTTTCCCTTTTAAACATTCCCTCGGATGCCGCGGTCTACGAATCAGCCGGCTTTTCATATTTGTGCCTCCCCATTCCCGACGGCGGCGCGCCCACCCTGTCGCAAGCACACCAATTTTATCTGTTCGCAATTGCTCAAAGAGCCGCCCATCGCCCGGTGGCAGTGCATTGCGAAGCCGGCATCGGTCGCACCGGAACCATGCTCGCCAGTTATTTAATTCGCCTGGGGGATGATGCCAAAACCGCCATCAGCCGCGTCCGCGCCGTTGAGCCGCGAGCGATTGAGACCCCGCGCCAGGTCGCCTTTTTGGAGCAACTCGCCCGCCACGGTCCCAAAACGATTCGCTTTGAAGGCGAGATGTTGCCCGCCATGGCGGAAACTCTCTTCGCCGCGGCGGTTATCTGCAATGTTTCGAGCGAAACCCAACGTTGGTTTATGCAATTCGCCAAATCCCCCGGAGTCGATGACGCGCGCACCATCATCCACCAGTCGGAAATTTTGCTGGCCGCGATTCGCGAGCGCAAAAACGTCCTCGCGTCCCGGCTCGCGGAATCCCAGGACCCCACACGCATTCCCCAAATCATCGCCGCCTGGGAATATTCACTCGAAACCATGATGGTGAATGCCCGCTCCAAAAAAACCTGTTCCTGGACCATTGAAGGATTCGCAGAATCCAATGACGGCGATTTCGGCGACGGAGATATCACCTTGCGGCGGGTCTAGAATGCTTGCCAAAAGTAATTTCCGAAATGGTGGGGCAAACCTGCGGGTTTGCCTCGATTCCCGGCAGGGAATCGCCACCATTTCGGAAATTACTTTTGGCAAGCACTATAGAAGCGGTTTCACAAACCTCGAGGCAATTTTTTACGGCACGAAGCGCGGCATGCTGACAACATCGAAGATGTTGAGGATATCAGCCCAAGGTTGCCCGAGTCTGCGAGGGCTACCTTGGGTGCAAAGCCATTAAACCCCTCACTTTCGCGCGTAGCGCGGCGAGCGCAGCGAGTATCTCGTTACCGCAGGATCAAACCATCGATCCCCTCGCTATTTAAAGACTTCTCTCACACGAGCGAAGGCCCAGGATTCGCCCCTTCCCGCCGCTCAAGGCCTGAAGGGCCGAAACATTTCTGAAATCAAGTTGCCAAGATATGCTCGACGGGGAGGCTACTTTTGCACATAATCAAATCACGCGGATCAGGAAAGAGGAGCACAAACCCCATGAGTTACGTTGTTGTCGACGTCGAAGCTGACGGTCCCATTCCCGGCGAATTTTCAATGGTTTGTTTTGGCGCCGTCGTTTTTGACGATGCACTGAACCGGACATTCTACGGCAAAACCCGTCCCGTCTCGGAACGATTCATTCCCGAAGCATTGGCCGTCAGCGGCTTTTCGCACGAGGAACACCAAACCTTCGATGACCCAAAGAGCGTAATGGAAAACTTCGCCGCCTGGCTGAACGCTGAAAGCAAAAGCCGCCCGGTTTTCGTTTCGGACAACCTCGCGTTCGACTGGCAGTTCATCAATTACTACTTCCACCGGTTTACTGGGCGAAACCCCTTCGGCTTTTCCGGCCGCCGCATCGGCGACCTCTACGCCGGCCTGGTTAAGGATGCCTCCAAAGCCACCGAATGGAAAAAATACCGCGTCACCGCCCACACGCACAACCCCGTCGACGACGCCAAAGGCAACGCGGAAGCGTTGAGAAAATTCAGAGAACTTGGTCTTAAAATCTAAATCCTCTCATGGACCAGATCACAAAGGACATTTGGATCGGAAACTTCAACGATGCCCGCGATCTCAAAGCGTTGAAAGAAAACGCGATTCAATCCGTCTTGTGTTTGGATGGCTGCTTAGCCGAAACCAAGGCCGAAGAACTCGGTGTAAAGTGGGTCGAAGTCGTTCCACTCATCGACGGACGCGGCAACCGCCCGGAAGTTTTTATGCGGGCCGTGAAAATTTTACAACAGATGACCAAAAAACATTCGCCCGTCCTGGTTCATTGCCACGCCGGCCAGAGCCGGTCGGCAGCCGTCGTCTGCAAATTCCTGATGAAGGAAGGAAACAGCCTCGCCGAAGCCATGAAACAAATCACCTCCCGGCGAAAAGTCGCCATCCAGGCTGGTCTTCAAGAGGCATTGGATTTCTAACAAAATCACTAAGCCAAAACATGAGCCATCGCTACCCGCTCATTCTGCTCGGTCTGGCTCTGATTGCGACCAGCGTAATCAATGGTGGCCTGTTTCTTCTATTGCTTTGGCCCGGAGCCAATTTCCTGACGCTCGGCATCGCCCACATCAAAAACGCACCCGCCATCTTCGGCAAACGGCCGGACGGCACCCTTCCCTTCTGGAGTTGGCTCATCTTCCTTCCACTCCTGTTGTATACCAACCTAATCTGGCGCATCGCATATCTGTTGACCCGCGAACCGGCGCAAAACACCGTGACGAACGACCTCGTCGTCGGCCGCCGACTTTATCCCGCCGAGGTCGACGGTGAATTCGTCAACTATATTGACCTCACCGCTGAATTTCCCGAGCCGAGTGCCATCCGCTGTTTGCCCGCCTACCAATGTTTTGCGATTCTGGACGGCGGCATTCCGCGAATAGCGGATTTAAATAACGCACTCGATCGCCTCCGTCCCGGCAGAACGTTCATCCATTGCGCGCAAGGCCACGGACGAACCGGCCTGTTCGCACTCGCGTTGCTATTGAAACGAGGAATCGTCGATAATCCCGATGAAGGTTTGGAAAAACTGCGCGCCTCCCGCCCCGGCATCCGTCTCAACAAAGTCCAACGCCAATGCATCGACACGTTCGCAAACAACCTAAAACCCTCCTCCCCACCGACCGCTCCCAACCCGGTTCACGGAACACGGATCACGCAACACGAATCTCCACCATAAGTCCCTCTTTTCCGCACCCTCGACCACGCCCCCTCGCCTAATCCACCCTTCCGCACCGCTCACCAAAATTACCGCGTCTACACAAGCCCCACCTTCGTCGTATTCCCTTGAGTTTCCCTGCTGTTACGCCCGCTTGGATTCCCGGGATTCGATGTTAGAATTTACGGACAGTTGCATCGGGCAAAAAAGTTAAAATGAATGATTGCGGACTTGTGATTAGTACGACAAAACTATAAAAATTTCGCTCATTTTATTTGAGCGAAAGTGGAACCGAACAACGATGAGCAGCGACGCTAATATTCAGAATAGTGACAGTGTTTTATTGGGGCCTCCGCCGAAACAGGGTCTTTACGATCCTCAATTCGAAAAAGACGCCTGCGGTGTCGGCTTCGTCGTCAACATGAAGGGCCGCAAGTCCCACACGCTCGTCGAGCAAGCTTTGCAGATTCTCGTCAACCTCGATCACCGCGGCGCTTGCGGTTGCGAGGCCAACACCGGCGACGGCGCGGGCATCCTCATGCAGATGCCGCATGACTTTTTCGAGGTCGCCACCGCCAAGTCCGGTTTCAAGCTGCCCAACCAGGGCCAATACGGCGTCGGCATGCTGTTCATGCCCAAGGATCCCGCCGAACGCGAGACCGTGAAGTCCGCGTTGGCCAAAATCATCGCCGAAGAAGGCCAGAAACTCCTCGGCTGGCGCGATATCCCGACCGATAATTCCTCGCTCGGCGAAACCGCCAAGGCCGCGGAGCCGTTCATGATGCAGGTCTTTGTCGCGCGCAACGCGCATCTCAAGGACGACCTCGCGTTCGAACGCAAGCTTTACGTCATCCGCAAAGTCGCCGAGCAGCGCATCCGTTACGGCGGCACGATTCCCGGCGGAAAATGGTTTTACGTCTCCAGCTTCTCCTGCCGCACGGTCGTTTACAAAGGCATGTTGATGCCGGAACAGGTCGCGAAATATTATCCCGACCTCACCGATTCCGACATGACCACCGGCCTCGCGCTGGTGCATTCGCGTTTCTCGACGAACACATTCCCGAGCTGGGACCGCAGCCATCCGTATCGTTACATCGCCCACAACGGCGAAATCAACACCCTGCGCGGCAATATCAACTGGATGTATGCCGGCCAGTCCAATTTCCAGTCCGACCTGTTCGGCGACGACATCAAGAAACTCATGCCCGTCATCAATACCGACGGCAGCGACTCCGCGATGTTCGACAACTGCGTTGAACTCCTGCTCCTCACGGGCCGCGATTTGCCGCATGTCATGATGATGATGATCCCGGAACCCTGGGAAAATCACGAGAGCATGAGCGCCGAGAAACATGCGTTCTACGAATATCATTCGTGCCTCATGGAACCGTGGGATGGCCCGGCCTCCATCGCGTTCACCGACGGCACCCGCATCGGCGCCTGCCTCGACCGCAACGGCCTGCGCCCGTCGCGCTATTACGTCACCAAGGACGACCTTGTCATTATGGCATCCGAAGCCGGCGTGCTGGACATCGCTCCCGAGCGCGTGGCCATCAAAGGCCGCCTGCAACCCGGCCGCATGTTCCTGATCGACACCGAGCAAGGGCGCATCGTTGCCGATGAAGAGCTGAAAAACAAATACGCGACCCAGCATCCGTATCAACAATGGCTCGATGACCACCACGTTTTGCTGAAGGATTTGCCCGAGCCGGCGCACAAGCGCGAGCCCGAGCACAATACCGTGCTCCAACGCCAGCAGGCGTTCGGCTACACCTTCGAAGACCAGCGCATCATCGTCGGCCCTATGGGCAATGACGGCGTGCAACCGCTCGGCTCAATGGGCACCGACACCCCGCTCGCCGTGCTCTCGAACAAGCCCCAGTTGCTTTACAATTATTTCAAGCAGCTCTTTGCGCAGGTCACCAACCCGCCCATCGACCCGATCCGCGAGGAAAACATCACCTCCACGGAAACCATGGTCGGTTCGCGCGGCAGTCTGCTCAAACCCACGCCCGAAAGCTGCGCTTTGATCAAACTCGAGCATCCGTTGCTCACCAACGAAGAACTGGAAAAACTCCGGCACGTCAACCGGTCCAGGTTCAAAGCCACCACACTGCCCATCGTCTTCAAGGCGGCGGAAGGCGCGAAAGGTCTGGAAGCCGCGCTCGACACCATGTTCGCCGCGGCGGAAAAAGCCATCGCGGACGGCGCCAGCATCCTGATCCTCTCGGACCGCGACATTAACAAAGACAACGCCCCCATCCCGGCGTTGCTCGCGGTCGCAGGCCTGCATCATCATTTGATCCGCAAAGGCAGCCGCTCGAAAGTGGGCCTGGTGCTCGAATCCGGCGAACCGCGCGAAGTACATCATTTCGCGTTGCTCATCGGCTACGGCTGCAGCGCCATCAATCCGTATCTCGCTTACGAGACGCTCGACGACATGATCCACCAAGGCATGTTGCCCGGCCTCGATCACAAAAAAGCCGTCAAGAATTTCATCAAGGCCGCCGTCAAAGGCGTGGTTAAAACCATGGCCAAGATGGGCATCTCGACCGTCCAAAGCTATCGCGGCGCGCAAATCTTCGAAGCCGTCGGCCTGAACAGCTCCGTGGTCGACAAATATTTCACGTGGACTCCTTCGCGCATTGCGGGCGCCGGCCTCGACGTCATCGCAGAGGAAGTTCTCAAACGCCATAACCACGCGTTCCCGGATCGCCAGGTCAACGGCGTCCTCGATGCCGGCGGCCAATACCAATGGCGCGCGGATGGCGAATATCATTTGTTCAACCCGCAAACGATTCACAAGCTGCAGATCGCCTGCCGCCTCGGCAGCTTCAAGACGTTCCAGGAATACTCGGAACTCGTGAACGGCCAGGCCAAAAACCTGTGCACGCTCCGCGGCTTGTTCGATTTCAAATGGGCCGAGAAGCCGATCTCCATCGATGAAGTCGAATCCGTCGACACGATTGTCAAACGCTTCAAGACCGGCGCCATGAGCTACGGATCCATCAGCGGGGAAGCGCACGAAGCGCTCGCCATCGCCATGAACCGCATCGGGGCCAAGAGCAACACCGGCGAAGGCGGCGAGGATTCCGAACGTTTCACCTGGACCAACGAAAAAGGTGATTCGAAAAATTCCGCCATCAAGCAGGTTGCCTCCGGCCGCTTCGGCGTCACGAGCAATTACCTCGTCAACGCGCGCGAGCTGCAAATCAAAATGGCGCAGGGCGCGAAGCCCGGCGAAGGCGGCGAGTTGCCCGGCAAGAAAGTCTATCCCCACATCGCCAAGACCCGCGGCACCACTCCCGGCGTGGGATTGATTTCTCCCCCCCCGCATCACGACATTTATTCCATCGAAGACCTCGCGGAATTGATCCACGATCTGAAGAACTCAAATCGTTTCGCGCGCATCAGCGTGAAGCTCGTCTCCGAAATCGGTGTCGGCACCATCGCTGCCGGCGTTGCCAAAGCGCACGCGGACGTGGTGCTCATCAGCGGCCATGACGGTGGCACCGGCGCTTCGCCGTTATCCTCCATCAAGCACGCGGGCGGACCTTGGGAACTCGGCCTCGCCGAAACCCATCAGACGCTCATGCTCAATGGCCTGCGCAGCCGCATTTACGTGGAAACTGACGGCCAGCTCAAAACCGGCCGTGACGTCGCCATTGCCGCGCTGCTCGGCGCGGAGGAATTCGGCTTCGCCACCGCCCCGCTGGTCGTGCTCGGCTGCATCATGATGCGCGTTTGTCACCTGGACACCTGCCCGGTTGGCGTCGCCACGCAAAACCCGAAATTGCGCGAGCGCTTCACCGGCAATCCGGATCACGTCGTGAACTTCATGAAGTTCATCGCGCAGGAACTTCGCGAAATCATGGCCAAGCTCGGCGTTCGCAAGGTCGAAGACATGATCGGCCGCACCGATCTCGTCGTTCCCTGGAAAGCCATCGACCATTGGAAAGCCAAAGGCCTCGACCTCACGCCGATTTTGCATCAGCCGATTGTCGAAAAAGACGCGCCTCGTTTCCGCAAAATCGACCAGGATCACGGCCTCGAGAAATCGCTCGATATCACGCGCCTGCTCAACATCTGCGAACCGGCCATCGAACGCGGCGAACGCGTCCATGCCGATTTGCCCATCCGCAACGTCAACCGCGTCGTCGGCACCATCGTCGGCAGCGATGTCACGAAGAAATGGGGCGCGAACGGTTTGCCGGAGGACACCATCCATCTGAAATTCAACGGCAGCGCCGGCCAGAGCCTGGGTGCCTTCACGCCCCGCGGCATGACCATCGAACTCGAAGGCGACGCCAACGATTATTTCGGCAAAGGCCTCAGCGGCGGTCGTCTCATTATTTACCCGCCGAAAGCCTCGACGTTCGTCGCCGAGGAAAACATCATCATCGGCAACGTGGCGCTCTACGGCGCGACGGCTGGCGAAATCTTCGTGCGCGGCATGGCTGGCGAACGCTTCGGCGTCCGCAACAGCGGCGTCAGCGCCGTCGTGGAAGCCATCGGCGACCACGGTTGCGAATACATGACCGGCGGCAAGGTGATCATCCTCGGCAAGACCGGCCGCAATTTCGCGGCGGGCATGTCCGGCGGCATCGCCTACGTGCTCGACGAAGCCGGCGATTTCGCCTCGCGCGTCAACAAACAGATGGTGGACCTCGACAAGCTCTCCGACGCCAACGAAATCGAAGAGCTTTGGAAATTGATCCAGCGCCACCAGACCTACACCCGGAGCGAACGCGCCGGCAAGGTGCTCGCCGATTGGGACGGCATGATTAATCGCTTCGTGAAAGTGATCCCGAAGGACTACAAGCGCGTGCTGCAATTCCAGGCCGAAATGAAAGCCAAAGGCCTCACCGGCGAAGAAGCCACCATGGCCGCCTTCGAAGCCAACATCCGCGACGCCTCCCGCGTCGGCGGCGGCTAAGCCGAACAACGCAGAGACGCAAAGAACGCAGAGTTTCGCAGAGAACGACAAAACAAATGACAACGACGAATCCCCGGAACCACGCAAAGAAGATTGAAAATTCTCCTCTGCGTTCCTCCGCGCCTCTGCGTTAATCCGGTTCCTGCAGATGCACGAGAACGAAATTTCGGAAAAAATCATTGGCGCAGCCATTGAAGTGCATAAATTTTTTGGTCCGGGTTTGGTGGAACCGATTTATGAAGAAGCATTGTGCCACGAGTTTAGTATGCGCGGGATACGATTTGAGCGGCAAAAACCCGTGCCGATCCGCTACAAAAGCGTAAGTCTCGGCATTCCGTTGCGGCTCGACTTGATCGTTGAAGAAAAGATCATTGTGGACTTGAAGGCGAAGGAAGCGGTGATCCCGCTCGACCGCGCGAAACTATTGAGCTATTTACGACTATCGGGCTTGCGGCTTGGCCTGATTATTAATTTTCATTCCGTCCTGCTGAAAGACGGAATTGAGCGGGTGGTCAATGGCTTGCAACTGCCGCCGCCAGAACGGGGACCGTTCAGCCTTTAAATTTTGACAAAAATACAGAAGAAATGAACGCAGAGACGCAAAGAACGCAGAACTTCGCAGAAAGGAAATTAGATTCCTCCTCTGCGTTTCTCCGCGTCCTCTGCGTCTCTGCGTTAATCAGAATCAGAACTTAACTACGTAAACAGACATGGGTAAACCCACAGGATTCTTAGAGTATTTACGCGAACTGCCGAAAGACCGTTCGGCCACGGAGCGTATCAGCGACTGGAAGGAATTTCACCTTCACCTGCCCGAAGCCGACCTCAAAAAGCAAGGCGCCCGGTGCATGGATTGCGGCATTCCCTTCTGCCATACCGGCACGCTCATCAGCGGCATGGCCAGCGGCTGCCCCATCAACAACCTGATTCCCGAATGGAACGACCTCGTCTACCGCGGGCTCTGGAAGGAAGCGCTCGAACGCCTGCACAAGACCAATAACTTCCCGGACTTCACCGGCCGCGTCTGCCCCGCCCCGTGCGAAGGCTCCTGCGTGCTTGGCATGAATAACCCGCCGGTCACCATCAAAAACATCGAGGTCAGCATCATCGATCACGGCTGGGAAAACGGCTGGGTTGTTCCGGAACCACCCAAGACCCGCACCGGCAAGAAAGTCGCCGTCGTCGGTTCCGGCCCCGCCGGATTGTGCGCCGCCGCCCAATTAAATAAAGCCGGCCATCTAGTCACCATTTTCGAACGCGCCGATCGCCCCGGCGGCCTGCTCATGTACGGCATCCCGAACATGAAGTTGGACAAGGAAGAAGTCGTCCTGCGCCGCATCCAGCAACTCGAAGCTGAAGGCGTCGTGTTCCAATGCAACACCGAAGTCGGCAAAAATTATCCCACGGAAAAATTGCTCAAGGATTTTGACGCCGTCGTCCTTGCGACCGGCGCCACCAAGCCGCGCGATCTGCCCATCGAAGGCCGCCCGCTCAAAGGCATCCATTTCGCGATGGATTTCCTCACGGGTAATACCAAAGCCGTGCTGGACAAACACAAGAACGGCACTTTCATCAATGCCGAAGGCAAAGACGTCGTCGTCATCGGCGGCGGCGACACCGGCACCGATTGCGTCGGCACTTCCATGCGCCACGGTTGCAACAGCCTCGTGCAGGTGGAAATCCTGCCCAAGCCGCCGCTCGAACGCGCCAAGGATAATCCGTGGCCCGAATGGCCCAAGGTTTACAAGATGGACTACGGCCAGGAAGAAGCCGCCGCGAAATTCGGCGATGACCCGCGCGTCTATCTCACCACCGCCACCAAATTCGAAGGCGACGCCAACGGCCACATCAAAGCCGTTCACACCGTCGAGGTGCAATGGGAGAAAAACGACAAAGGCCAGTTCATTCCGAAACACGTTCCGGGAACGGAAAAAGTCCTGCCCGCCCAACTCGTCCTGCTGGCGATGGGTTTCCTCGGACCCGAACAGCCGTTGCTCGACTCGCTCGGCATCGAACGCGATGCCCGCACGAACGTCAAAGCCGACTTCAACAAATACAGCACGAACCTCAAGAACGTGTTTGCCTGCGGCGACTGCCGCCGCGGCCAGAGCCTCGTCGTCTGGGCCTTCAACGAAGGCCGCGGCGCCGCCCGCGAATGCGACCGTTTCCTGATGGGCAAAACCGATTTGCCGTAAAAGCAAAATCAATCTCACACGCGAAACGGGCGGCTGCAAAGTCGCCCGTTTTTCTTTGTAGAAGCCGAAGTGAGGAGGCTCAAATATGACGTTACCGGGTCCGACCTAAAATCCGCCGCGAGTCCCTAGTTTTACGGAGCCCGCACGTATGGCCTTGAGATTCTTTTCTCGCGAGGTTTTAATAACCGCAAGAGCAATTCATCCCACGCCATCCATGTTCAAGAATTATCTCCCCATCTGCCCAGCCGTAGCGTTCCTCGCCATTTTCTTTCTGGCCACTCCTCTCCACGCGTCGCTTTTTCAGAACTACTCCACCAACTCCACCGGTTCCTACCCGGAAGCCGTGGCCATCGCAGACTTGAACGGCGACGGCCGCAAAGATGTCGCGATGTGCACTTCGTTCCTCAGTAACAGCAATGACAATAGCGTGCTGATCTTCTTCCAGAATGCCGCGCATCAATTCGACCCTCCCATCCGCTACGCCGCGGGCGCCAGCGCCTATTCCGTAGTCATCGCGGACTTCAATGGCGATGGCCGCAACGACATTGCCGTCGGCAAGAACAGCGCCGACATTCGCGTCTTTACGCAGGATTCCAACGGTGGCTTCACCAACTTCACCGACTACGCCACTTCCGACGCCAACTTCATTTGCACGGGCGATTTCAACAACGACGGCTTGGCCGACCTGGCCGGCATCGGTTTCTCGGACTCGAAGGTCGCGCTGTTCCTTCAAACCAACGGCGCACTCGTCCTCGCCACCAATTACGACGCCAGTTTTTCCGGCAGGAACGACATCGAGGCTGGCGACGTGAACAACGACGGACTCACCGATATCGTCGTGATGAACGGACAAACCTTTGCCACCCCGAATGTTTCCGTGCTGCTGCAGACCTCCAATGGTTTCAGCGCTCCCGTCATTTACGATTTGGGCGGGAACGAATTGACCGCCGGCGTCGGCGTGGGCGACATCAATGGCGATGATCGCAATGACATCGTCGTGAGCTACGGAGGAAACCGTCCCGCCTCAAAAATCGGAATCTTCCAACTGACTTCGACTGGAACCATCACCAATCGATTTGATTCTTACGATAATCCCGAACCCATTGTCGTGGCCGACATGGATCTCGACGGTCGCGCGGACATCGTCACATTGCACGGCGGCTACCAAACCCTCGGCGTTTATTTTCAGAACACGAACGGCACATTGGGCGCTGAGCAATTGTTCCAGCCGATACCTTACGCCACAAGCTACAGCCCCCACGGCCTGGCCATCGGCGACATCAATTCCGACGGCATGCCCGACGCCGTGATTGCCGATTACAACCACGGCCTCATCGTGCTCACGAATTGTTTGCCCCATCCGAAAATGGCCATTTCCAAATTGAGAAAAATGCCGAACGGCTCGATGGTCCTCACCGCCCCTTATCGCGGCACAAACAACGTCTGCGTCGTCGAAGGTTCCGATTCACTGACGAGTTGGAACTCGATCGGCATGATGACCGATTACACTTGGACGGACACGAACGCGCCCACTTTGCCGAGACGCTTCTATCGCCTGCGAAGCCAATAGCGACGGTGGCCCTCATTAACGCGCAGGCCGGCCCATACGATTAATGCCCGCCCACAACCGTATACCCCTCCCGCCGCAAATCCTCCGTCAAATCCTTCTCCATCTGCGCCGCGGCCGCATACGGCATCGGGTTCAAATGCTCATAAAGCTCCGGCAACAACCGAATCCCATACCGCTTCACGTACAATGAGGACTTGATCCCCTGCTGATGATTCGCAAACCGCTCCTCCGGCGTTAGCCCCGTCAATCCAACATAAACACACGGCTTCTTCACATCGCGCTTCGGATTCAACGCCCGCACCTTGCGCAACCTGCGTACGGCCGGCGCCAGCAACACCACATACACATTGTGATGATCCTTCGCCGCCGCTGAAGAAAATTTTCTAAGCGTCCGTCGCTTCAAGCCCCCACTGTAGCGGCGGTCTGCGACCGCCGCCATATCGGAGCGCCGATTTTTAATCGGCTTTACGCTCCCGCCATTCCAATACCCCTCTCCCTCCCCACCAACGCCTTCGCCAACCCCAAAATCCCCGCCAGCACCACCAGCGTCACCACCAAAATCTGCACACGCACCGCTCCTGACGCAACCTGCACGGACGCCGCCTCGATCCCGATTCGCAAATCCGCCTCCTTGTCCACCACCACCGCGCGCTTGAACGTCAGCACGCGGCCCTCATCCGGAATATTCGCGCGCAACGCCGACGCGCTGCTCACCGCCGCATCCTGCTGCTGAATCAACCGCTCCGCCAATCGCATATACGCTGCGTTATCGTCCGCGCTATTCCGGTCGATGATCTCCTTCGCATCCTGCTGCGTGTAATTCACGTCCTTCTTCCCGGACAACCCGCGCAGCTTCCCGCTCAGCACCGACGTGTCGTTCGCCGAAGCGGCCTGGCGCACATTCAGCCCGACGAGCGCCTGCTGCAGCTTGATATTGTGCAACTGCACGCGCGCGTCCTCGTTGAACGCCGAATCGTTTTTGGATAGCCCATACGCCGCCTGAAAAGAGCGGCGCGCCTCCAGCGGATCGCCATTGGCCAGCGCGTTATTGCCCGCCGTCAGAAATCCCTCCGCTTCCTTGGTCCGCTCCTGCCGCGCAGACGATTCCGTTTGCAAATATGTTTGCAAATCGATGGTGGTCAATTGGGAGGAAACGGACTGGTCCTCCAATTGCAACGACCCGTTCCAATGTTTCACCTGCCATTTGTCGTTGAGCGAAACGCGCCACGTGATGTTCTCCAGCGGCAAATCAAACTTCGGCGCGAGCAATTCCAAATCGAGCGCATGCGACCCGCTCGTCCCCGCCTGGCAACTGTAGAACACCTCGACTGTGATTGGCTTGTCCGCGCGCGATTGTTGCTCGAGCGGGATGAGATAACCTTTGTGATCCGACGTCAGCCACGGCCACACGCCGTTGTCATTCACGAACGCAAACCAGAAACTCGCGCCCGGCGGCAGGTTCAAATTCAGCAACCGCTTGTCCCCCGGCAGAATTTCCAACTTCGCCTGCGTCAACAGCACGCCATCGTCCGACACCACCGAATCGAACGTCACGCTGTTCACGCGCGCCTCCAAAAGTTTCGCCGCCTCATGCCGCTCCAGTTTCAACGGCAATTGAAACGACGGCTCAACCAATCGGTACGCAAAATTCGCCGAGGTCGACTGCAATCCCTGCTGCAACGCGCGCGGGATGCTCTGCCACTCCGCCGGTTGCAACGCCGACGGCGCGGCGTCCACCGTCACTTGCAACCGCGGATCGCTTTGCACCGTCACAAACCCGCGCTGCAAATTCACCTCCGACGCCTCCACGCCGCGCACCATCGCGGCCCGCGCCTGCGCCGGCGTCGGCACCTGGTAATTGACCTGCAACAAATATTGGCCAATCACCCGCCGATGCAGTTTCACCTCCCACTGCTGCAAGCCGTTCGTCACGGAATTCTCCACCGCCGCAAATCCCGCCACCTGTTCGCCCTGAAAATTCACGCCTTCCGCATCCGTTGGGATCATCACGCGAAACGATTTCAATCCCGTGTTCTCAATTTGATACTGCAAATTCGCCGCGACCTTCACCTGCGCCTCGCTGATCGTCGCATGTTGCAGGCTCGTCACCTGGATCCACGGATCCACCTGCGCAATATCCAGCGTGAGATTCAACGGCGTCTGCAACACGCGAAACGCCAGCACGCCTTTCTGGGGAATGCCCGCCTTCTGCGGATCCAGTTCCGTCACGCCATCGCGCGACGCCACCTGCAACCGCATCCCCTGCTCCGGCACAATCAGCAACGTCCCCAACTGCTTGTCCGCCTCGCGCAAGACCACCTGCGGCACCGCCCACGCGCTCGCCGCCTTCACGCCCGGCCCCGCGAGGCTGATGTTGAATTGCTGTTTGCCTTCCGTCTTGCCGGGAAAATGCAGCGTGATCACGCGGCCCGCATCCGTCTTCGCTTCCGTCCAATGGCTCACCGCCGAACCTGTGATCGATTCCACATCGAACCCCGCCGGCATCGCGAAACTCAATCGAAAAATTCCCGCGCGCGTGATGTTCACTGTCGCGTCCACCGCCAGCACCGTGCGATCTTCCCCCAGCGAAAGCGTGTCCTGCGTTTCCACGCGCACATCCGGTTCCACTGGCGACACCTGCACCGACGCCACCGCCTTCGGGTCCGCATAACGGAACGCTCGCCGCAAAGTGAGCCCCTGAATCTGCCCCTGCAACGCCGGCATCACGTCGCCCGAAAAATCCTCCAGGTTAATCGGCGAAAACGCGTCCGCCTTCACCGAATCAAGCTGAACTTCATCGCCCGTCGCCACGCCCATCAAACCGATTTGCCCCGCCGCATTATCCACCGCGATCAATCCCACCGTCTGCTCCAACGGCAACGGCCCCGTCGCGATCTGCGACCGCACCAGCAACGCAAACGGTCGCGACTGCGCCGGATTCAGCGTGACCCGCAACTTCCGCGCCTCCGGATCAAACCGCCACAACGACACCGCCGATTTTTCCCCTCGACCCTCGACCCTCGACCCTCCGATGACGTCAGTAATCGTCATCCCCCGCGGCACATCCAAAATCAATTCGTTCAACTCGCCTTGCGCCGGCCGAATCGAAACGTAATGCGCGCCCTCAATCACCCCTGCCGACGGCGCGTAAAGCTGCGAAATCTCCGCGTAAAAAACCGGCTTCTCGCTTTTCACATCGCGGCTGCGCGGCTTCCAGGCGATCTTGATGTCGTCCGACGGTGACAACACCAGCTTCGCCACCGTATTGCTGCCCGCCGACGACCGCTCCAGCGACACCGCCTGCGGCGGCCTCAGCACATCCACATCGGCATTCAAGACCGTCAGGTCCATTCGATTCACGAGCCCGCTCCGAATCGGCAGCGTGAAATCGGTCGTCCCCTTCGTCACCTGCAACTGATATTGCACCTCGATATCAAATGTCCCGCTCGCGTCCGCCACGAGTTCCTGCCCATCGCCGCTTTTGCTCGGCGCCAATCGCAGCGACCTTCGGAATACTCAAATGTGTCAGCACCGCCGGTTCCTCCAACAACGGCAGCGTCTGCCCCTTCACCGCCGGCCACCGAATCTTCGCCGTGCCCAAAACAAATTTGTCGTCCACGCGAATCTCATGCGTCACCAATTCCGCGCGCGGCAATTCCGTTTTCACCGGCGGCTGATATCCCACCGGCGCGCCGTTCACCAAAAAACCTTGCAGGCAAAGCAAACCAATCACGATCGCCGCCGCTGCCGGCGCCGCGCCGTGTTTCGGCGGCGCCGCATTCGGCAGCACCTTCGGAACACGCCAAATCTGTCGCACCGCCGGAATCATCAAATGCAACAACACGCACGCAACCATCACCCAAATAAACGCCACCGCGCCGTTCGGAAAACGCAACGCCGCCCACGCCACGAACAACCACCCGCAAGCGCGCGCGACGCTCTTGAACAGCGATTCCTCCGACCGCCACGCATAGGCCCAAACCGCGAGTGCGAGCAACGCCGGCCAGCCGTAATTGATAAAACCAAACGTCGAGGCTTCATCCGCCACATTCGAAACCTCCACCTTCAGCGCGCTCGCCGCCTCTTGCACCGGCGCGAGAAACGTCACCTCGCGCGGCACGGAAGATTTTTCGGCCCCCACGAGGTCGCATAAATTCGCCACCATCACGACCGCGAGCACCAACGCAGCCACTCCGATCCCCGCCCCGCCCAGGTGGCGGGCGCTGTATTCCACACGTCCCCACGCGTTGCCCAGCGCCACACCACCAGGGCGGCCCCCAACAGCACGAACGCCGAAATAATCAGCGTCCACGCCCTCCCCGCCTCCTGGCTCGAGAAAATTTTCGCCCACGCCGCAAATCCCGAAATGTCCGGCATCCCGCCTACCGGCGTCAGCGTGCCGCTCTGGTAAATCAGCCGCCGCCCCGCGTCCGGTTCGAGCTTCCACTCCGCCAGCATCACCGGCGCGGACACAATCGGCGCCGCCACCGTCACCCGCCGCGCGTCGTTCGTCTGCGCAAGCTTCAACTGGATTTCCAATACCGCATCCGGGTTCGCATCGTGCGGCAGCGGAACCAAATTCGCCTCCTTGTCGATCACCGGCACCACCGCCGCGCCGTTCACCGTTGCCGACCAAAATCGCGTGCCCTGCGGCAGCGTCAGCCGGAAATTCGGACTGCCGCGGCTCTTCACGAAATACCGCACGTCCGTCAGCACCTGCCCTTCCTTTGAAATCCGCGTCTGCAACGACGCGCGGTCCACCACCTGGTTCAACGAATCTCCCTGCGCCAGCGGGCTCAATTCCAAACTTCAAGCTGAACGGCCGCGCTGGATAACGATACGCCGCGAGAATTGGCGCGTCGAAAAACAGCCGGTATTCCGACGGCACTTCCGCCGGCTCCAGCGGCAGCAGCCCCGCCGAAACGTCCACGGGCTTCACCTGGAATTGATACGCGCTGATGATCAGCGTGTGGCCCTGCTCCGATTGCGCGTCGAGCGGCCGCGCGCCCGTGAACGCCAGCGTCTCGCCCTGCGGCTTGAACGGCCGCTCATAAGTCGCCAGCAACGTGTAGGCACCCGAAACCGGCGTGTGCAATTGCACCACGTAACCGCCCGCCGTCTTCTGCCAATTGCGAATGTCCTTCCCGGTGAACTCGACGTTGAAATATTCGTCCGACAATTCAACCCGGAACGTCGACACCGGCGCGCCCGAAACCTGGTAATTCATCACGCTGCTCCCGTACGCCACGCCTTCGCCGATCGAAAACAAATGAAACGCATCCACCTGCACCGTCTGCGGCAAACGCTCGACTTGCATCGTCGCCTGCCACGCCTGATCGCTCAGCCGAAACGCCGCCTGGATGCCGGAAACTTTTCGCGGAAAAAATGCCGTCGGCGTATCCGTCAACGCGCTCGTGCGCCCCGGCGTCAACCGATACCCCGCGTCCGCCGAAACCCCGACATATCCCCGCGTGGATTTCGCCGTCGTCACCTCCACGCGCGGCAACACCCAATTCGTCTCGCCCAGCGGTTTGTTGTGTTCGAGATGCAACTGCACGAGTTGATGCCCCGCCACCGGCTGTCCGTACACCAGCCGCAACTCCGCATCATCGCCCATGCCCGAGTCGCGCAAAAAATAATCGCTCATTCCCGAAGCCTTCGGCGGCGTCACCACATACCCCTTCGGCACGCGCACCAGCAACTCCCGCAGCGGCGCCTCGCGAATGTCCAACTCGATCTCCGCATCAATCGCCAATTCATTCTCGCCCAGGTTGTAATTCAACACTTCCGAAACCGCGAGCTCCGGCAAAATCTGGTCCGCCTGGATTTTAAGCGCGAAATCCGCGCCCGAAAATCGATACGCGAATCGCTGGCTGCCGGCCACGTGCAACGCCGCGCGCGTCAGGTCCGTTTCCGGAAATTGCTCCGGCGAAATCTGCGACATCCCGCTCGCCTGCGCCACCTCCAGCCGCACCGCGCCCTCATTCACGATGCGCACATAACCCGCGAACCGCGTCGCGCCGTCCGGCCGCAATTGCATCGCGTCCGTCACCTGCGGAAACGCACCCAGCGGCGTCTGCATTTGCACCTGCAACGAAAATTGATCCTTCTGCGGCTGATTCAACTGCACCACGAGCCGCCGGTCCGCCGAATTCGTCATCGGCTCCACATTCCACGCCAGCACATGATCGCCCGCCACACGCGTTACCTCGCCCGCGCCATGCAACACCAGCACCACGCGATTCATCTCGCCCTGCATCACCTTGAAATCGAGCAACCCAACCTGCCGCATCAACCCCGGGCTCACGCTGATCTGCGACAGCATTTCCGCCGAGTAAAACAATTTCCCCTCCGCCTCCGCGCGCGCTTCCTTCCACGACAACCTGACGTCGCCGTCCGCCGGCAAATAACTCACGAAACTATTCGTCATGCGCTCCGGCCGCGCCGCGCCCGCAAATTGAAATTGCGTGTCCGCCGCCAATCCCTGCAGCACGATCTGCTGCAGCGGCCCCGGCGCCACCTGGAAATCCACTATGTTCCAATCATCCGTGGAATGAACCGCCGCATTGAATTTGATCTTCACCGGAAACTCCCCCTTGCGATCAAACGCCAGCACATAGCGATTCTGTTCCGCGCGAATTTTCCACTTCGGATGCGCCCCCAATTCCGTCAACGCCACCGGCCCCGAAATTAAATCAATCGATCCGCCCTTCGAATTCTCCACCTTCACCGTCGCGCTCAACGTAAACGCCGCCCGCTCCTTGTTTAGATCGCCCACCAATTTAAAATCGCTCAGCGTGATGCCATCCCCGCCGGGCGCCGCGACCTCCCACGCATTGGTGGAGCAGCCGGCGAGCGCGATGAATACGGCGCAGAAAAGTGGTAATTGAATCTTCATAATATCTCACTGGGTTTTGCCGTCCTTGACGACTTTGACGTTCTCCGGAATTTTGATTTGATCGAAAGCAATTTTTCCACCAGTCCAAAAATTGACCGTCAAAATATAGCCAGTGACCTTCGATGCCGCGCGCAACGTCTCGACGGAATTCGTCCCTTGCGCGGAAAGCTCGTGAATCTTCGCCCAACTTTTTGGGTAACCCGATATCGACCAGTCGCAAACACGAGGATCTTTTTCCCACGGCGACTTCGCATCGCCGACGCCTTCGTGGAGAATCAACTCGTGCCGTTCAATTCCTTCGATCCTGGAATAAGCCTGAAGGAACAAATTCAATTCGTCGCTGCCGCCCTGAAAGAAAAACAAATCGTTCTCGTTCACGAAAAACCCATGCACGCGATTCGTGCTATTCACCAACTCCGCCACCCCCTTCGGCCACGATGCCAACTGCGCCACGTTATTTGTGGAATAATCCGAACCAAGGCCAAAAGCGTTGGCGCCCATTAACAACACTGCTCCCAGCATCACCACTCGAAAATCGAATCGTATTTTCATTTTCATCCAATTCGTTTCACACCGTGCTCACATATTCCCGCGTTTCCCTGCACGATGTGTAAAACCGTTGTAAAAAGTTTGTCCGATTTGTGTGTGCGCGGCGCAGACTTTCCAGTCGCCAGTTTATTGTAGCGCGGGCTGGCAGCCTGCTGTGTCGCCGACTGGCAGTCGGCGGGCATGGAAAGCTCCTAGCGTTCGCGTGAACCCCCAGACACAGACGCGTTGTAAAATTCGGCCTCATTCTCCTCCGCAAATTATTTGTCTTAAACTTCACCGCCTGTTTGACGGCAATTCTCCGTAAATACTCTCACCCCTCCGTCCACCGTCATCTTCACTTCACCACAATCTCAAAATCCGCCGCTGCGTAATCGCTCCACACCAAATTCCACTCCGCCATCGAATCGATTTTCTCATCGGGATAAAAAGTCAGGCTATAAAATCCGTGAATGTAATAACTGCCGGGCTTCTCGAAACTGAACCACTTCCTCAAATCCACTTCGTCCGCGAATTCCTTTCCCGGCTCGAGCTTGACCAGCATGCTCATGCCGCCAAAATTCATCGCATCGCCCGTGTCGGGCACCGGCCTGCCGAAAAGCATCGCCCGGAAACCATACTGATTATCGCGCGCACCTCTTTGCGCACCGCCCTTTTGAAAAACCATCGTTCGGTCATCCAGATTCTTGATCGAAAATTTCACCCGCACCGGCTCGCCGGCGTTAAACTCAGCTTGCGTGGGAACAAAACGCGCTAGGAACTTGTAACCCGGCGGCGTGCGCAAAATGCATTCCGTCGACAGCGCTTTCGCTGCGATCTCCGCCTCCTCTTGGCTCGGAATCTGAAACATCATGGAATTATACAAACCCGTCTTCCCGCCGCCGCCCTTGCTCACATAGGCGCGCTCGCCAATCCGCAGCACCACTGCGTTGATCATCGCGCCGGTCTTCGGATCCACCGCGTAATCGCTGGTATCGAGATAAACTTGAAATGACGTGTTCTCGTTATTCCCCGAAAAAATGTGCGCCTTGAGAATCTGAATCTCCGATTTCGCGCCCAACCAAATAGTTGAACCATCGCCAGCTTTCACCGCATGCCAACCGTTCGTCGGAACGACCCGATACAACCCCGCCGAATCCACCTCATTCGTCTGCCCCAAAACGACCTCAGCCAGCGCAAAAAATCCGACGAATGAGAGAAGAGCGAAAATTATTTTCATAGCTCACTTTCCCGAAATGCTCTTCGCCTGCCGGATCATCCATTCCAACTTCGCCGGCCGCCCATCCGCGCCGTAAAACTGCGGCACGCCACTCATGTATTGCAGCAATTGATCCGTGTTCACCTCCGCCGCGAACGGACTCGTCGCCAGCCATTCCGAGAACGCGCACGCCGTCGTTGCCAGCCGCATCGCCGGAGTCGCCTGCTCCATCGCCACCGCGCCGCCCGTGTACGGCACATCCCACGCCTGCTCGCGATACTCCGCCGTCCCCGGCACCTTGTAACGCACGCGCACCGTCGCAATCGACCCGCTGCCCTCCGGGTTGGTCTCGATCGTGTAAAGCGCATTGCCCGCCTCCTGCGCCGCGATCTCCGCCGCGTCCACCGTGTTGTCGCGGAACTGCTCCTTGGTCAACTGATGCTTCGCGTAACCGATCTGCCGATAAGACGTCACGCGATTCGTGTTAAACTCCACCTGCACCTTCACGTCCGCCGCCGCCACATGCAACGCGCCCGCGATCTGCGCCACAAATTCCGTGTTCGCCTCCTCCGGCGAATTGATGAACCCATAACGCCCATCGCCGTTGCGCGTCAGCACCTCGAGCAAATCGTCATTGTAACCCTCCCAACCGATGCCAAAACAATCGAGCGCAATCCCCTGCTGCCGCTGCGCCTCCACCTTTTGCTTCAACACATCCGCATTCACATCACCCAGATTCGCCGCGCCGTCCGTGAGCAACACCACGCGATTATCCCCGTTCGCCAGGTAATGATGCCGCGCCGTTTCGTAAGCGAGATCGAGCGCATCGCCGAGATTCGTCCCGCCCTCCGGCGTCAGCTTCGCAATCTCCTCCGCCGCCGCACCCGCCTGGTTGCCCGGAATCCCGTCCACGCGCAACTGCGCCGTCCGCGCAAACGTCACGATGCTGAACGTATCACCCGCCTGCAATTGCCCCGCCAGCACGCGCAACGCCTCGCGAATGATGCTCACCCGATCCGCGCGCTCCATTGATCCCGAATTATCCAGCAACAAAACAATATTCAACGGCCTCCCCGCCTGCCGCCCCGCCGCCGCCGTCTTCAGCGAAAACCGCAGCAACTCGCGATTGTGCGCGAACGGATACCGCGCGCGCTCCGACGCAAACGCCACCGGCACCCCCGGCGCCGCATCCGGATCGCGATAATCAAACGCATTGATGAACTCCTCCGACCGAATTGACGCCGGCTCCGGCATCTGCCCTTTTTCCAAAGTCGCCGCCGCCAGCTTGAACGAAACATCACTGACATTCAGCGAGAACGTCGAAAAGGCGTTCTCCCGCGTCAAAATTTCCGGCTGCGGCGTGGGCGGCGGAACCGTCGCTTTCGGAAGCGCGGCATCAACTTTTGAAGGGGGAGGTATCAGTTGCGAATTTGTAGAATCCTGGAAGGAAAACTCCACCCCTTGATCCAGCATTCTATAGCTAATCGGATGGTCAGCGCCTTTCACGATAGCCTCTAGCAAATCTTTCAAGCTCGCATTTGTAATGCCGGGGGCTAGAGAAACGGTCACCTCGCTAAGATCTTTATCTGTGGCTGATCGATTGAGGATGAAATTGACTCCCTCCTGATCAATGTCCCGTCGTAACGTCTGTTGAGCCAGCAGGCGGACAACTTCATTGAGCGGCAGTCTGGTGAAAGGCACTTTGTCAAAAATAATGCTATTGAGTTTCTCAGGCCGCAGCCTCAATCGCGCGTCTTTGTCCCCCCATCCTTTCTCTACTTGAACCATCCGATCCATCGAGGTCACATTCCGCGCATCCGCCAACTGATGATTCTGCGTCTGCTTCGCGAGGCTCAGATAATAAAGTGCCGACTGGTTACTCGGGTCCTGCGACAACGCTTCGTTAAATTTGGTCTCCGCCTCCTCCGCCCTGCCCAACTGATACAGCAGCTTGCCGTCCTGAATTGTTTGGCTGGTCTGGATATCTTGCTCGCGAATCTGTTTCGCCCTATCAAGTGCTTGCGCCGAGGGCAATGCTCCCCTTTGTCCCTCAATCGCTCTGGCCTCCGGCATTGTCCCGCCCGAAGCCACAACCGCGCCCGTACCATTGATGTAATTACCCTGATACCAATCGAACTCCAACTTCCGATTATCATTCGAACTCATTTCCGCAAACTTCGCGCCTACGATTGCCTGCGGATTGGCATTCATTAGTACCTGGCACGTTCGCCGCCGCCAACTCCACCTGTTTTCCTCCGATCGCTTGCTGGCTTCTCGGCGCCAAAACAGAGTCCTGAGTTACTTCACCTCCGCCACGAAATCCTCCGCCACCTCCACCGAATCCCCCACCGCCGCCCCCTCCAAATCCGGAGCTGTTTCCACTAAGCGCACCGCCCGCTCTTGTTGTCAAAATAGAGTTCCGATTCTCTCCACGTCCGCGTATCACTTCCTTGCCGCTGTCATCCTTCACGTTCGGGTCCGCCAATTCAGTCATTTGCGGCAAAGCAATTTCTCCATTCGGAGTTTCCGCTGGCACCACTCCCCCCACACGCGTCGGCACGCGCAACCCCGAAGTCAGCAAACCATCGCTCGCCGCTGGCGCCGATGCACTCAAAGCGCCGTTATTAACCACCGTGCTACCCCCTGCCCCCGTGACACCCGAATTATAGCCCGCCTCAGCAGAATTGGTTTCCCCAGAAAATCCATCGCTGGCGAGCGGCCGCGATGTCACCCCCCCATTCGTCAAATACCGCAACCCGTTCAAATCCACCCTCGTCGACGCCGTCGTCAACCCTTCATTCCGTGCCGCCGACAATTCACTCTTATACATCCTCCCCAAAGCCGGCACATCTCCCAACACCGGCGCCTTGTTTGAACCGAGCCCCGCGGAATTCGCGAAGAAGTAATTCATCTGCTCGGTTCCCCTTCCAGGCAGCGCATTGGGAACCGCTCCGTCATAATATTCATCCACCGGGAAAGTCACAGAATTTGTCGCCTCCGCCATGGCTTTCCTCAATCCCTCCGCGCTCACTTGTTCAACGCCGCCGTCCGCCAACGTAAGTCCGCCAACCTTGTTATGTGTATCTATTGTCCAATCCCACTTGCCGTGCTCCGGTTGCGCGCCACCAGCCTGCGACAGCATCCGATAAGACGTGTTGGTATCATACAAGTCAGCGCCCAAGGCCGCCGTGCGGCCCGCCATCCAATTCGTCGCCGTGACCGTCGCCGGATTCGCATCCTTCGCCGCATCCACTCCCCAGCTCATACTCATCGCCACCACATTCGTCTGCTGAGCCGAAAGTTTTTTCAGCGCCTCACTGATGTCGCTCGCTCCTGCATAGATGATTGGGATTCGGTTCGCCTCCGCCACCGTCTGCCCCGGCGTTCCGCCCTGGTCCCCATCATGCGCCCCCGGCAAAATAATTGTGGTCGGCGTAGTCGGAGCCGCCGGCGTTTCCGCAGGCGCAATTGCCAAATCATTTTCCTGTTTCGCGGCAGGAGCGAACGTTATCACCGCCGCTGGCGCAGCTACCGGGACCGGGCGAGTTTGTTTGTTCGGCGTCCCGCCCACCCTCTCCTCATTGATTAAAAAGTCCGCATGATGCTCTGTGGACAACCGCTTTTGTTCCCCGGCACTCACCAGCGGAGCCGATTCGCTCTGGTTCAGTTGTGGCTCCCCCCAATAACGCCCCGCATAAGCCCGTTGCGCTTTACTCTTTGAGCGAGCCAAACCCGGCAAAATCAGCGCCGCCAACACCACCAACACCGCCGCGCACGCCGCCATCGGCACCAGCCAATCCCTCACCCGCCGAGGCTTCGCAAATTCATCCGGTGCCACCGTCTTGAAACTCGCCAGCAACTTCTCCCGTTTCTCCGCGGACAATTTTAACGGCGCTGGCTCCTCCACCGCCGGCTTCATCTCGCGCACCAACTCAATCGTCACCTTCAACCGCTCATACAACGCCGCCAACTCCGGATCCGCCTCCAGCGCCTTGCTCAGCGCCGCGATTTCATCCGCGTGCAATTCACCCAGCAACAGCGCCGTCAATTTCGCCTCCATATTCGCGCGCTCGTTTTGAGGAAATTCCGGATTCATAAACCACCTCCGCATGGATTCCCTGTGGCGCAGACATTCCTGTCTGCGGGTTCACGGGACATTCTTGTCCCGTGTTCATTCGAGTTTTTCGCCTTGCGCGCCCTGACGGCACCAAGCGAGTCCCCTTCAGCGTCCAGCGTTCGGCGTTCGACGTTCGATGTTTCCCTGACATCCCGTTCCGCGTTCCCACTTCCGCGTTCCGAGTTCAATGGATGTTGGATGTTGGATGTTGGATGTTGGATGTCCCAATGGTTATTCATCGCACCACCCCATTCTTCGAAAGTTCCTCCGCCATGGCCTTCAACGCGTGATGCAGCAGATACCCCACGTGCCCGATCTTCAATCCCGTCCGCACGCTGATCTCCTTGTAAGATAAATTCTCCGTGAACTTCAGCCGCACCACCTCGCGACTCCGCTCATCCAACGCCTCCATGCCCAGCCGCACCAGCCCGATGCCCTCCAGCCGCGCGATCTGCTCATCCGGCAACGGCTCCGGATCGGTCGCATCATTGTGCTCGCTCTCCTCCACTTTGGAATCCAGCGAAATGATTTTCCCCGAATCGCGCCGATGATTCAGCGCGAGATTATGCACCGCGCGATACAGCCAATGGCGCGGCTCGCGGACCTGTTCAAATTGCGCGTGCAGTTTCATGAATGCTTCCTGCACGATGTCCTCCGCCACGCTCAACTCCCCCGCCAGCCGCAGTGCGTAATGGAGCAACGGCGACTCGAGCGCTGCGAACAGCTCCTCGATCGTCTCGGCTTTAGGCGGCGCGGCGCTGGCCTGTTCTCGTTGCATTACTGCCATGCGAGCATCAACCGTGGGTTCAACCGCCCCGGCGTTGTCGTCGAATAAAGGACATCGTCACCCTCTATGACACCCGCCAGGGCAATTTCTTAGACGGAAAACGAAGAAACTTTGCCCTCCTCAATTAGACCCCCCGAAATCTGACAAGTTTCGCGGAAAAGCGCCCTTTTACGGTGAAATCTTACCATCCCTCGTAAAACGTAAAACGTGAAACGTGAAGGGAAGGCCAAAGATTTTCTAACGCGCCCTGCCGAATTCACGCAACACGGAACACGCAACACGCAACACGCCCCTTCACCAATAAAAATTCGGCACCGGCAATCCATTCACCGTTGGGGGGGTCCGCACAGTCATCTGCTTAAAGGGACGCCATTCGACATGCCCATCCAGCATCCCAACATTGCCTCCCGCAGGATACGCCCCGTCCAGGTGCGGGCAAATATGAGGATAAATCGATCCGTTGTAGATGAAACCGCCCGAAATACTCGTGAAATTGACCCCATCCTGCGAAAGATTCCCATCCGCCGTCAGCACCCGCTGCGCCGGAGGCTGAGCCGGGGTGACCAGCGACCCAAAGGTGGTCGGCTGCGGAAACACCGTCAGATTTTGATTCGTTGTCGGGATCGCGCTCGTCCCCCCAAACGTCATGGCGTATCCAATCACGTGTATAGTGCCGCCACTGTAACCCCAGAGAGCTGCATTCTGGTCGTAAGTGAACCGTGGCGCAGTCCCGGGGCAATACAGCGTTCTTGGAACAAGCCCATACGGCAGCAGCGACGTCGCCACCGATCCCGACATATCCCACGCCCAACTGCCCGTGGTATTTCTCGGTAAATTATCCGAATTGTCAGCCCCATACAGCAACTGCGCCAGGTCAAATTGCCGCAAATTAACCGAGCACTGCGCAATCTTCGTTTGATTGCTCAACTTCGCAGATGCGGCCAATCCCATCATGCCCAGCACGCCAATCACCACCACAATGACCAGCAACTCCACTTGGGTAAACGCCGCCTTCTGGCAGGCTTGCGAGCGAAAATAAATTGTGTTTTTCATGCGGTTCAATTGATGGCAACGATTCGATAATACCCGGTCGGCGGCGTTACCGGAACGGTGGCACTCACTCCCGGATGCGCCACCAGGTCACCAACAACCTGCCACGACGGATCGTTTAAATTGGTTTTGAATTGCAACTGGTAGGTTTTTCCCGGGACTGCCGGCCACGTCATGGTCAGGTTTGGCGGATCAGAAATGAACGACGAAATCTCCAGGCGAAGACAGGATTGCGGATCCGTCGGGTCGCTGCCGGTCAAATACTCGGCAAGATTGCTAAAGCCATCCCCATCCGCGTCATCCTGCGGCCGCGAATTGTCCGCCGCGGACGCCGTGGCGTGCCCGAAATATTTCATCATCCACCAATCCGGAATTCCGTCGCCATCGCTGTCCTGCATGACTCCCAATTGCGCCCGGAACATGTCCGGCACCCGGTTCAAATCACCCGCCGCCAGTGACGATTGTACGCTTTCAAAAACAATATTCTGCCCGGTCGCATCCATCGCCGCCCGCGATGCCCACGTCGACCAATCCAGATTTGTCGCCCCTGGATTTATCACGGTGTTCGATCCCGTACTGCGATTAAACAAAATCAAATTGGAACCTGGCGGCGCGCCCGGAACAACATTCGAAGCCGAACTACGATACACCACATATTGCCCGTTGGCGCTCACCACCGGATTGTCCGACGCCCCATTGCCAACCACCGTGAAGTCCACCGGCGAACTGCTCAACAGAGCGATCATGCCGCCGGTCACGTCATAAAGATAAACTTGATTGTTGGTCAAGGTTGCCGAAACCGTTTTTGAGCGGGCCACCAGCACGCAAAACCGCCCGTCGGCGCTCCACTGCGCTGGATTTTGTGCCGGCATCATCCCGAACATGGTAGCCGCGGACAACGTGACTTTCCTGGGGACGTCCACAATCCCAATCGAGTTGTTCCCCTGATACAACACATGCGTCCCGTCCGGACTGATGATCGCCGAAGTCACCGACCCCGGCACCGTGAAAAGATTTGAGGAAGTTTGCGAATCCCAAACACTCACCGACGTGCCCGTGGAATAAGTTACATACCGTCCGTCCGCACTAATCGATGGCGGAAAAACTGCCGACACATTGCTGCTCACTGCCACCGTCGTGCCCAGGACCGTGTCCCGCCAGAAAGTGTTTTGCTTGTTTGCCTGCGTTCCCAGCGCCACTAAATTGGCAGCCGTGCTCAAGAACGCCACATACCGCCCATCCTGGCTCATCGCTGGCGCCCAGGAGAAGCCCTTCCCGGCAGTGATCCCATCGCTGCTGACACTCACCAGCGTGTTCGTGCCCGCCACACGATCGCGCAGAAAAATATCTCCGAGCTGGTTTGTGTAATTCGGAACCAGGTTCGTCGCCGTGCTGAAAAACACGACGATCTGCCCATTGCTGCTGATCAATGGCGTGCCCGAGTAACCCGCCGCCGAAGTGCCGTTCAATCCGAGACTCTCCAGGCTGATGGTTCCGCCGGTCAAATCACTCACGAAAATATCCTGGTCCTGGTTGAAATCATTCGCCACCAGGTCACTCGCGCGGCTCGCAAACACCACCCATCGTCCGTCCGGCGTGATCGCAATCTGCGCCGCCGAACTGATCCCATTTCCCGTCAGCGGCACAATCGTCGAATCCCGCAAAGAAATCATTTCGCTGGCGCCATTCGTCATGTTCCGCAGAAAAACATCCGTCGCGTGATTCTGGTCATTGGCCACAAAATTTCCATCGGCGCTGGCAAAAGCAATCAACCCACCGTCCGCGGTCAAGCTCGGTGCGTTTCCATATTGGTCCAACATCCCCACTCCGTTAGTGCCCGCATCCGCGAGTTTGGTGCTGCCCGCAACCACATCCCTGACGTAAAGATGAAATCCGTTGCTGATGACATTCGCCACGAAGTTCGTCGCATTGCTCACAAACGCCACAAAACGCCCGTCCGGACTGACCACGGGCGTATACGACTCGCTGTTGGTTTGGAACGAACCATCCCGGGCGATGCTCACTGGGATGTTGGAACCCAATTGTGTATCCCGCACGAAAACAATCGAATTCGACACCCGCAGAGAACTCGGCGCGCTCTGCGCGAACGCAATAAATCGCGCCTCGGACGAAATTTCCGGTCCATAGACATCGTCGCCAAACATCAACGGCAGGCAGTTCGACGCCACCAACGAAAGCACATTGGCGCCGGAATCGAATTTCAAAATGGACGCCGGTTTCTGCCCCGTGGCCGCGCTCGTCTTGAAAACCACGAAAGTTCCATCCCCGCTCAGCGCCGGATGATAAGACAAAAAGTGATCGCCACCCGCCGGAGTGATATGCGCCACCGCCAACGCATTCGAACTCACCCAAAAAGTCTGATTAGCCACCAGGTCGCGCAAATACACTTCACCCGCGGAGGTATTCGGCACCCCCGCCACCAAATTTGTCGCCGCACTGAAAAACGCCACCCGCGTGCCATCCGGCGTGATCACCGGCGGCCCGCTGGGAACCACCCAACTCACAGTCTGCGCCGGCCCTTTCACCGCACCCACACTCGCCAGCACCGTCGTCTGATTCACCAAATCACGGACAAACACATCCGCAATGCCATTCGTATCATTCGGAACCAGATTATCCGCCTCGCTGACAAACGCCACGTAACGCCCGTCGGGAGTCATCGCCGCATCGGACGAAGCGCCATCCCCCCACCCGCCGTTTGTTGCCACGCTCACCAAAATATTCGACCCGGTCTGAACATCCCGCACGAAAATATCCGTCGTGCCGTTCGTGTCGCCCGATGCCAAATCGCTCGCATCACTTTGAAAAACCACCCAGCGCCCATTGGTCGATACCATTCCATTGAACGAACTGCCATTCCCTCCGCCGGTTCCGTTGTAGTTTGCGCTCACGAGCGCGGTCGTATTGCTCGCCCGATCGCGCAAATACAGGTTCAAGGAAAAATAAGAATTCCCGCCCGGCACCAGATCATTCGCCGAACTGGTAAATAGAACGAACCTCCCGTCGGGCGTCAAAATCGGCGATACCGAACCCCCGTCTCCACCCGCTGGTTGCGACACCACTTGGTTCCGGGCTGAAAGTAATTGAAATGAATCCGCCCTCGAAGAAACGACGCTCCCGACAAAACCACACACCGTCACCAGTCCGATAAAGACAAACTTCAAGGAATGAATAAAAACCTCCGTTGCTTTCAATCGCTTGTAGCGCTGAATCATAACTCGCCTTTCGCCACAAGAAACGTCCCCTTTGTCGCCAATGCAAGCCTTAATATTACGGACCGCCGCCCCGCCCGAATTCACGCAACTCGCAACCCTCAACACGGCTCCCCTTCACGTTTCACGCATCACGTTTCACGCATCACGTTTCACGCATCACGTTTCACGCATCACGTTTCAACATCTCCCTCTCAACTCTCATCTCTCCTTAGCCGCCGCCCGCGCCAGCATCACCTTTTGGCTCGGCCGATAATTCGCCACGAACTCCCGATGAAACTCCGCAAACGTCCCCTCCGCAATCGCCGCCCGCACCTCCGCCATCAACTTCAAAAACAAATACGAGTTGTGCACGCTCAACATGCGGATCGAAAGAATCTCCTGCGCGATATACAAATGCCGCAAATACGCCCGCGTGAACCGCTGGCACGCGAAGCACTCGCACCCGTCCTCCAGCGGACGAAAATCCATTTTATTCTCCGCGTTCTTCAAAATGTAAGTGCCCTTGCGCGTGAACACCGTGCCGTTCCGCGCCACCCGCGTCGGCAGCACGCAATCAAACATATCCACCCCGCGCGCGATCAACTCCACCAACTGCGCCGGCGTGCCCAGCCCCATCGCGTACCGCGCCTTGTGCGCCGGCAAAAACGGCTCCGCGAGTTCCACCGCCTTGAACATCTCAGGCTCCGGCTCGCCCACACTCACGCCGCCAATCGCATAGCCATCAAACTCCAGCGCCACCAACGCCTTCGCGCACTGCTCGCGCAACTCCGCATTCGACCCGCCCTGCACAATGCCAAAAACCAACTGCCCCGCCGCGCGCGGTTGCTCGCGGCATTCCCCCGCCCAACGAATCGTCCGCTCCACGGCGAGCTTCTGTTCCTTCGCCGGCGCATCGTGCGGCGGACACTCATCAAACACCATCGCGATGTCCGAGCCCAAGGTGCGTTGAATTTCCATCGCCTCCTTCGGCCCCAGAAAAAGCGCCGAGCCATCAATGTGCGACCGAAATTCCACGCCGTGCTCCTTCACCTTGCGAATCTTCGCGAGACTGAAAACCTGGAACCCGCCGCTGTCCGTGAGAATCGGCTTGTCCCAATTCATGAACCGATGCAACCCGCCCGCCGCGCGCATGACCTCCATCCCCGGCCGCAGATTCAGATGATACGTGTTACCGAGAATGATCTGCGTGTTCATCTCCAGCAACTCGCGCGGATCCAGCGCCTTCACACTCGCCTGCGTTCCCACCGGCATGAAAATGGGCGTCTCCACCACCCCATGCGCCGTGGTCAATTGCCCCAACCGCGCCTTCGTGTGCGCATCCGTTTTCAACAATTCAAACATCGCGCAACGTTTTAGCGCAAACGTGCCAACTAGTAAATGTAGGAGACGACGTAAGGAGTCTCTAATTCATACCGGCTCGAACTCCCTCCAATCAAAATCCGCACAATTAACTGCCAAACCATACTAACGACCGCGACTCCCATCTCCCTCTCCTCCCCAAAGGAGGAGAGGGCCGGGGTGAGGAGCCGCAGGGCACATGGGGCACGCCCCTTCGACGTTCGGAGTTCAGCGTTCGATGTTCGATGTTCCCATGCATCTGTCCTCTGCGTTAATCCCTTTTGGTTGCAGACCTCCCACACAAAATCTATTCTCCCCAAGCCATTCCATGCCCGTCATCCAAAACGAAACCATCCGCCTCGCCAACCTCTCCAACGAGGAATTTCTGAAACTCCACGCCCGCCCTGGTCGCATCGGCCTCTCCGGCGGACTCACCCTCATCGACAAAGCCATCTGCCGCGCCGAACGCCACCTCGATGAAAAAGAACAATGGGGCATTTGGTCCCACGCCTTCATCTTTCAAGGCCTCCGCGCCGACGGCCACCACTGGGTCATCGAGTCCGACCTCCAAATCCACCACAAACACATCCAACTCGGCGTGCAGGAAAATCGCGTCACCAAATACCACGACGAAAAACTCTACACGAATCTCGCCATCCTCGATTTCGGTCTAAACCAAGAACACATCGCCGCCTTGTTGCGCGAAGGCCTGGAACACGTTGCCACCCGCGCCAAATATTCCGTCCGCGAACTCTTCGGCACCCTGCTCGCCCTGCGCCGCCAGGAACTGCGCTCGCGCGCCAACCTCATGGCCCGCGAATCCTCCATGTATTGCTCCGCCTTCGTCCAGCACCTGTTCCGCAAATTGAGCCTCGAACTCGCGCCCGGCATCGACGGCAAGAACACCACGCCCGAAGACATCTGGCGCTCCACCCTCCCGCACACCACCTATTTGCTCCTTCGCGAAGCCCCGCAAAGCCCGCTGGAAAAACTCCGCCGCCGCGCCAAAGCCCGCGTCCGATTACTGAAGCGCGCCGTCTAAGTTCCGGGGAGCACCCGCGTCTCGCGGGTTCTTTTCGACGTCCCGCCGAAAAGCCTTATCACATACCTCCATCTTTTCCGAACTCCGAACTCCGAACTCCCAACTCCTAACTTCCAACTTCTAACTCCTTCCGTTACCCTCCCCTCAGTGAAGCTCTCGGTCAAAAGCGATTACGCCACGCGCGCCGTCCTCGGCCTCGCGCGGCATTTTCCGAATGAAACCGCCCTCCGCGTCGAGCAACTTGCCGCCGCGCAGGATGTCCCGGCCAATTACCTCGTCCAAATCCTGCTCGAACTGAAAGCCAAAGGCATCGCCAAAAGCGTCCGCGGCAAGGAAGGCGGCTACCTCCTCGCCCGCAAACCCGCCGAAATCTCCCTCGGCGATGTCCTCCGCGCCGTGCAAGGCGAAGTCTTCGACACCCCCGCCTTGAGTGACACCAACTGCGCCCCCGAGCTCCGCGCCGCCTGGCGCCGCCTCAAAACCTCCGCCGACACCGCCGCCGACGCCATCACCTTCCAGCAACTCCTCGACGAAGGCGGCGAAAAAGAAAAGATGTATTATATCTGACCTTCCGTCGGCTCCATCCCAGTTCCGAAGGAACGACCGAAAATAGCCCACCGTTTCAACGGTGGGTAAAAGGCAAAAAATCCAAGTCCCGCAGGGACGGCCGAAGATTGGAAAAACTCCTGCAACGAAAATCATGGCTCAATTAAAGGCTCCGTCCCATCTCGCTCCACCCAAAGCTCGTTGCCTGCAGGAAATGTCTTCCTCTTTGACGGAAGGCGGCAAACCAAATGCGACGCTACCGCCCTCCCGACCGCGATTGATCATCTGAATGTCCTTAACGAACGTCGAAATGCAAACGCCACTTGGTGTCCGAATCTGGATGCGCTCGCGACGATGAATTCTTTCCTGCGAATCTGTTGCCCAATCCTTCGTCAAGGCGATCACCGTCCCGATTCCATCGATCGAAAAAACTAAATCCATTCTGGCAACTTTTCTTGGCATGCCATTTTTTGTTCCGCGCATCGCGCGCCATACCCACCACCCCAAAGGGGTCGCGTCATCCAGCCCACGGTTGCCCGAGTCCGCGAGGGCTACCCTGGGTTCCGATTCAATTCAACCCATCCATTTCGCGCGCAGCGCGGCGAGCGCAGCGAGTATATCGGGTCGGCCCCAACACCGCTCACCATTTCGCCGAACCCTCCGCTACTTCCTCTGATACGTCACCAAATAAAGCCTCGTCCCCGCCGTCGTCTTGAATTCCACTGGCCGCTTCGCCCCCGAAAGATCATAACAAATCCGCAACATATCCCCCTTCAACTCATAAATGCACGGAAACGTCTTTCCCTTATTCGGCCCCTCCGTCCCGACGATCGTCATGCTCTTCGGCTTCGTCGACTCATCCACCGTGACCGTCCCCTTGTCCGGTGAATTTCCCACATGCACCTCATACGTCCCCTCGCCCATCTTGAGACTGATTGTTTTCAAAACCTCATCCCCCATCGGCTGCCCGCCCAACTCCGCCTTCACCGGCCGCCAATCGCCCTGAATCGCCTTCGCATCGGGCACGTCAGCCGCCAACGCGACAAAGGAAACAACCAGAACAAAACAAATGCCGAGGATGCATTTTTTCATAATTAAATTTTGTTTAGCCGTCACATTCTATTGTCAAAAACCGCGGAAACCTCCTTCCGCAACTCCTCACTAAAACCCGCCATATCCTCCTGCTTCAGCATGCCGACGCTAATCATGGTCATCATAAACAGCCACATCTTTGAGCGGGAATGACCGTCCAAACATTTCTGAAGGATCTTCGCCTCTTTCTCCATCACCTCGAGCGCCTCCCAAAAACGTTCCGTCTCATTCTTCTTCGGATTCGTCAGCAGCGCGACAATGCGCGCGTTACGCTCCGCCAAATATCGCTCGCGCAACTTCGGCGCCATACCACTGAAAAGTTTCCAATCAGATTCCATAAAATTTATCCTCCAGACCAAACCCAAGCGCCTGTTTTCGCGCCCCGCGCGCCATTCCAACGACCCCAACGGCGTCGCGCCTCTCAGAATTTACTGAGTCAGGCTCACCACCACGGTGACTCCTATATTTTTGCAATCATCTGTCAGTCTCTATTGGCTCGTCGGAATACCTGTGATCGGCGCTCCGCCGGTAACTGGTAAATACTGATTCCCTCCGACCGGAATTGCCAAAACAGGCGCGCCGCCGGTTGCTGGAATAACGAGGCGGGGAGCATTGCTATCCACGGTCGGACTGGTCACGACCGAACCGGTTCCCGATGGGCCAGTCCGGCAGCTTGTTAAAACCGGCAACAGGCACATTCCGATTAGTAGTGGTATGGCTTTCATAAACGCATCAATGCCGCCTGATATATACCCCGCCAAATTGAATTTTGGCCATTTGACTATTCGTTTGTCCCAACATCCTTTCACCTCTCGCCATTAAAAGCCGTTTCCCATTTTTGGCAAGTCATTCATCGCCCCGAGCACTCAGATTTCCATTCGCACCGCAACGCCCCATACTCCCGACCCCAACGGTGTCGCGTCATCCAGCCCAGGGTTGCCCGAGTCTGCGAGGGCTACCCTGGGTACAGAGTCCATTTGAATCCATCAATTTCGCGCGCAGCGCGGCGCCTGTCCCGCCATAGCTTCCGAGCGACGGCGGAAGCGCAGCGAGTATCTCAGACCTTCGACGTTCCCCCTTCGATGTTCGGCGTTCGATGTTCAGCGTTCGATGTTCTCCCCGTCCCTTTTTTCCGCCTTCCGCGTTCCCCGCTCCGCGTTCAACCGAATTCCATTTGCCCCCCGCCCATTTCCGAATACCTTGATCCTTCGACTTTTACCGAAATGAGCAAAACAGCATCCAACGGCGACATCGCTTCCATCCCTCCGGGCGTCACCCTCACCACGCTCGACAACGGCCTCACCATCATCGTGCGCGAAGACCACAGCGCGCCCGTCGTCTCCGCCCAGGCCTGGGCCATGGCCGGGAGCATTCATGAAGGCAAATGGCTCGGCGCCGGTCTCTCGCACGTGCTCGAACACATGCTCTTCAAAGGCACCACCACCCGCCCCGGCAGCCGCATCGATCAGGAAGTCCAGGAAGCCGGCGGTTACATGAACGCCTACACCAGCTTCGACCGCACCGTTTATCACATCGACGTCCCCAACACCGGCGCGCGCACCGCCATCGATATTCTCTGCGACATCATGCAGCACGCCACGCTGCCGCCGGATGAACTCGCCAAGGAAATGGACGTCATCCGCCGCGAAATGGACATGAACGTCGACGACCCCAATCGCCGCGCCAGCCGCCGCTTGTTCGAGACCGCCTACACCCGCAGCCCCTATCGCCTCACCGTCATCGGCTACCCGGATATTTTCAACGAAATTAAACCCGAGGACATCCACAGTTATTATCACGAAAAATATTCGCCGAATAACGTCTTCTACGTCGTCGCTGGCGACGTAAAACCCGACGAGGTCATCGCGCAAATCCGCGAAGCCTACAAGAATTCCAAAACCAAAGCCCTGCCGCCGATGGTGCTGCCCGAGGAACCGCAACAAACCGCCGCGCGCGAAATCCTCGAGGAAGCGCCCATTGAAATGGGCCACCTGCACTTTGCCTGGCACATCCCCGAATTGCGCCATCCCGATGTGGCCCCACTCGATGTGCTCGCCGTCCTGCTCGGCCACGGCCGCAGCTCGCGCCTCTACCAGGAAGTCCGCGAAAAGAAAGGCGTCGCCCACCACGTCGACGCCTGGACCTACAGCCCCGGCAACACCGGCCTGCTCGGTGTCAGCGCCATCGTCGATGCCGACCAATTCACCGCCACCCGCGACGCCGTCGTCGCCGAAATCGAAAAAATTAAATCCGCCCCCGTCTCCGCTGACGAACTCGGCAAAGCGATGAAACAATTCGTTTCCGGCACACTTTCCTCGCGCAAAACCATGGACGGCCAGGCCAGCGACCTCGGCTCAAGCTGGCTCGCCGCGAACGACCTCGCCTTTTCCGAACGCTATCTCGCCGCCGTAAAACGCGTCACGCCCGCCGATGTCCAACGCGTCGCGCGCCACTATCTCACGCCCGAAAACCGCACGCTCTATGCGCTGCTCCCCGAAGGCACCGCGCCCAAAGCCTCCGTCACCAGCGAATCGAACACCGACGGCCCCATCCAAAAATTCGAACTGCCGAACGGCCTCCGCCTGCTCGTGAAGGAAAATCACCGGCTGCCCTTCGTCGAATTCCGCGCCACGTTCCAGGGCGGCGTGCTCGCCGAAACTGCCGCCAACAACGGCATCGCCCAGTTGATGGCCAAGACGCTCATCAAAGGCACGCAACGCCGCAGTGCCGAGGACATCGCGCGCGAAATTGAATCCGTCGGCGGCAGCCTCGATACCTACGGCGGCAACCAAAGCTTCGGTGCGAACGCCGAAGTGCTCAGCAGCGATTTCGCCACCGGCCTCGCTTTGCTCGCTGACGTCCTCCTCAATCCGAGCTTTCCCGCCGACGCCTTCGAGCGCGAGCAGGAAGTCCAGATCGCCAACATCCAGGCCCGCAAAGACGATTTGCTCAAGAGCGCCAGCGTCGCCATGCGCCGGAAATTATTCGGCGATTCCAGCTACGGCCTCGACGTCCTCGGCTCGGAAGAAACCGTCTCCGCGCTGAAAGCCGCCGACCTGAAAGCGCATCATCAGAAACTGGCCGTCCCCAACAACTGCGTCCTCGCCATCTACGGCGACGTGAAAACCGCCGACGTCAAAGCCGCCGTCGAAAAAGCTTTTGGTAGCTGGAAGCCTGGGACCGTCGGCGTCCCGCCGGCATCCCCCTCGCCCCTCGCCCCTCGCCCCTCATCCTCTGGTCGCATCGAAGAAACGCGCGACAAAAAACAAGCCGTCCTCGTCGTCGGTTTCCCCGGCACCACCATCCACAGCGAAGACCGTTACGCGCTCGAATTGATTCAGGAAGCCTGCAGCGACCTCGGCTCCCGCCTGTTCCTGCGCGTCCGCGAGCAAATGGGCCTCGCCTACTACGTCGGCGCGCAACATTTCCCCGGCGTGGCGCCCGGCTACTTCGCCTTTTACACCGGCACCATGCCCGAAAAAGTGGACCTCGTGGAAAAGGAACTCCTGCGCGAAGCCGAACTCCTCTGCGCCGAAGGCCTCACCGAAGCCGAACTCAAACGCGCCAAATCCAAAATCATCGGCCAGAAAAAAATCTCCCGCCAGGACCTCGGCCACCTCGCCTCCACCACCGCCCTCGATGAACTCTACGGCCTCGGCTACCAGCACATTGACGCCGAAGACGCCCTCTACGAAGCCGTTACGCCCGCTCAGGTCAAAGCCGCCGCCCTGAAATATTTGAAGCCCGGCTCCGCCGTCATCGCCATCATCAAACCCGCCGCGTAACCCGCGCCATGTAGCGCAGCCGTCCCCGGCTGCGAGTTCAGGCAGCGTCCCGCTGCCTGTTCCAAAAAAAGCTCAAAACCGCAACCGCAGCGGTTTTTTTCGTGACAATTGGCCCCGCCTTGAGGTAAACAAAATGTTAATCATTAGGCCCGCCAACCCACAAAAAACATGCCGCGACTCGTTATCCACCCCGGGACGCCGCAAGCTTGGGAAATCCAACTCAAGCCCGGACTCAACTTTTTAGGCCGAGGAGCCAGCAACGATTTCAAAATCGAAGATGGCAGCGTCTCCGGCTCCCACTGTCAGATCATCGTCGAAGACGGCGCCACCATCATCAAAGACATGGGCTCCACCAACGGAACCTACGTCAACCGCTCAAAGGTCATGGAATCGCGCCTTGAAAGCGGCCAACCGCTGCGCCTCGGCTCGGTGGACATGATTTTCCATACCGACGGCCCCGACGCCGTCACCACCCACATCGTCCCGCCGCCGCCCACGCAAGCCGCGCCACCACCGCCCCCGCCACTGAAACCCGGCGGCAGCCTGAGAATTTCCGGCTTCGCCCCCGCAGCCGAGCCCGCTGCTGCGGTCGCCACTACCGACGCGCCCCCACCCTCCGACTTGCTCGACCCCGCCGCGCCCGCGCAAATCCACGGCACACGCTATTGCAAATTTCACCCCAAAGCCCCCGCGCGCTATCTCTGCAACAAATGCAATCGCACGTTCTGTGAACTCTGCGTCACCTCGCGCAACGTCGGCGCGAAAATAGTCAAAACCTGCCGGAGCTGCGGCGTCGAGTGCGTCCCAGTGCAATTCAAAGCCGCCGCGCAAAAAAGTTTTTACGCCAGCCTCGCCGGCGCATTCGTGTATCCCCTGAAAGGCGTGGGCATCCTGATCGTCGTTTGCGCCGCCGTCGCCTACGCCGCGTTGAAATTCGTCAGTGCCAGAACACTTTTCGGCTTCGTCATAACGATTGCCATCTATGGAGGCATTTTCCTGTTCATGCAGAACATCATCCACACCACCACGTCGGATGAGGAAGAAGACATCGGCTTTCCTGATTTCAGTGGAACCTTCGGCGCCGCGTTTCAGCTCTTCGTCACCTTTGTCGCTTCCTTCTGGCTCTGGATCGGGCTGTTCATCGCCACCATCGCGGGAGTGGAAATTCCCATGGAAGCCATCATCGCGAGCCGCATTTTAGGCCTCATCTATTTCCCCATGGCCCTGCTCGCCGTGGCGATGAAAGATTCTCCGCTCGCCGCCAACCCCCTCATCGTGCTTCCGGCCATGATGAAAGCCCCCGTCGAATACAGCATCACCGTGCTTTTTCTGCTGGCCGTGTATGGCATCAGCATCGTGGGAGATTTGTTGACCAGCAGCGCCGTGCCGCAAAACGTGATGCTCACCAAGGACATGTCCACCTTGTTCATCAGCTTCGGCATCAAATCCGCCGTGGGCCTGGTCAGCGTCTACCTCCTCTGCGTCACCATGCGCATCCTTGGCCTCTTCTACAACGCCAGCAAACAAAAACTCGGCTGGTTCGCCCATTAATTGGATGTTGGATGTTGGGTGTTGGATGTTGGATGTTGGGTGTTGGATGTTGGATGTTGGGTGTTGGATGTTGGGTGTTGGATGTTGGGTGTTGGATGTTGGATGTTGGGTGTTGGATGTTGGGTGTTGGATGTTGGATGTTGGATGTTGGATGTTGGGTGTTGGGTGTTCGATGTTCGATGTTCTCCTTTAAAGAACATCACTCACCCGCATCGCCCGTCTTCTTCGGAAACGCGAACGGAATCTTCACCCGCTCCTCCGGCCCGTTCGTGTATTTCGCCCATGGGATCGCCGGCAACTCGATAAATCCATCCGTCCGCCCCAGCTTCCTCCATTTTCTTGTCCAACGTCTCAATCCGCCACGACAACGCCGGATGACTATCAAAAGCCGACGTCCCCAAATGGCCAAACCCCATTTTATCCTCCTCCGCCTTGAGCTTCTCAAACGATTCAATCAGCCCATGCGGATTGATATTTGCCGCCACCAGGTATTTCCATCCCACTGCATCGGCCTCCGCCTCGTATTGCCGCGAAAAACCTTGGACCACCAATATCCCCGACCCCAACCCCAGCAAACCGCCGGTCGCCTGCTTGCCGCGGATAAAAACCCCGAACACCGCCAACGACCCCTCCGCCGCAATCCTATGCCGGATCACATGCCGCTGCGTCTCGTGCGCCAATTCATGCGCCAGCACGCCCAGCAACTGCTCCGGCGTATCCACCATGTCCAGCAACCCCTTGTGCACCACCACGAACTCGCCCGGCAACGCAAACGCATTCGGATCCTCATCATCCCGAATGAAAAACTTCAAATCCCTCCGGTTCGCCGGCAACACCTGGATCAACGGCTGTGCCAGCTCCGTCAGTTGCGCAATTCGGTTCGTGTCATCGATCAACTGCCCCTCCCGGCGCATCTTATCGATTTCCTCCTGCCCCATCTTCCTCTCCCACTCCATCGGCACACGCGCCGCGATCGCCCGCACCATGAAACCGACACTGATCGAGCACAACCACGTCACCACCACGCAACCCAGGATAAAATAACCCGTCAGCTTCAGCGCGCGCTTCGCCTCCCGTTGCCCCATCGTGTTCCGGACCACCGCCTGAATGTTGCCCGATTGCTTCAAGGCAGGATGCCTGAGAATGGATTGGTCCGTCGTGAAAATTCTCAATTCCGGCCGCGCGGGATTCACCAAGTAAATGCGATCATCCTCCGAAAACTCGACCTCCAGCGCCTCCGTCGGAATCTCCTCCGTCACGGACTCCGACCGAAACTGCAGCTTCCAGCGATCAATAAACACCCTCCCATTCACCACCTCATTGCCAACATCCGGGTGGAAAAGGCCAGCCTCAAAACCTTGATTCAGTTCGCTCAAGCCGCCGTCATTTTACCATCCGCCCATGAACACTATCAACGAAATTGCGACACGGCTGACGCAACGTAGAGCAGGCGTCTCGCCTGCGAGTTCCGGCACCGTCCCGGTGCCAGGATTATTCTTAGCTTGTTACACCGTCTCCGCGCGTTACTCGGCACACCGACTACACCGAAGGTGTTGAGTCTTCCAGCCCAAGGTTGGCCGAGTCTGCGAGGCCTACCTTGGGTAGCGAGCCATCAAACACATCCATCTCCGGCGCAGCCGGGCGAGCGCAGCGAGTATCTCCGGGCCTTCAACGTTCGGCGTCCGGCGTTTGATGTTCCCCACTCCCTTTTCCGCGTTCCGAGTTCCGCGCTCCGCGTTCGCTTGACGCCTGCCTCAAAATCGTCATCATTGTCGTGTCCCCCTACTACACAACCAACGCGCAATTCCATGAGCGAACCGACTCTAATCAAAGACACCACCGGAAACCCCGCGCCGCTCGGCCTCCTCGCCTTCGGCCTTACCACCGTATTGCTCAACCTCCACAACGCCGGCTACTACGAAATGAACAGCATGATCCTGGCGATGGGACTTTGCTACGGCGGCAGCGCCCAAGTGATTGCCGGCATCATGGAATGGAAAAAAGGCAACACCTTCGCCACCACCGCCTTTGTCTCCTACGGCTTCTTCTGGCTGTCGCTCGTCGCCGTGATTGTGCTGCCGAAAATGATACCCGGCGTTGTCGCCACCAACGAAACCGCGCTGGCGACGTTTCTGTTGATGTGGGGAATTTTCACCGGCGTCATGTTCCTCGGCACCTTAAAATTGAGCCGCGCTCTGCAATTCGTTTTCGGCTCGCTCACGATTTTATTTTTCCTCCTCGCCATCGGCGACTACACCGACGCCAGCCCCGCCTTCAAACATTTTACCGGCTACGAAGGCGTCATCTGCGGCGCCGCTGCCATCTACACCGGCCTCGCCCAGGTCCTCAATGAACTCTACAGCAAAACCGTCTGGCCCCTCGGCCCGATGAAGAAATAGCGGCTGCTGACACGATTCCCAAATTCGGATTCCGCTTGAAGTCTGGTGGAATAAAAAACAGGCAGTTCCTCTCAACAACCTCTTGCCTGCCAAACCTCAGGGCTGAAGGCCCGTAATGCTAGAGCGTTTCCATTTTGTATGTAGCGCAGACATTCTTGTCTGCGGGTTCGGGCGACTTTCCAGTCGCCAGTTCGAACACGGGACTGGAAAGTCCCGTGAACCCGCAGGCTGGAAAGCAGCTCTGTTGACATCCTGCTTGTACTTATGAAGGGAGAGGGTAAAATCGGTGGATGGCTGAAGTGGGACTGGTCAAACTGGCGACTACGGCGTTGAAGATAACCAAGGCGAGCCTGCCGGAACGCCGAAGTCGATTTTCCAAGAAGCAATTTTCTCAACCGCAGCTGCTGGCGCTGCTTTGCCTGATGCGCTTTGAGGATTGGACGTATCGCGAAGCAGAGGTGCGCTTAGCCGAGCACCAGGAACTGCGTCGGGCACTCGAACTAGAGAGCGTACCCGATCACACAACGGTATATCGGTTCCTGCGCCGGTTAAAAGAGGAGGATTTTGACCGGGCGCTGGCCGAGGTGGTCAAACGGTTTCCCCGCTATAAGGGGCGGCGCAGCATGGTGGCGCTGGACTCCACTGGCCTGACGTTTCAGGCGCTGAGCAGTTATTTTCAAGAGCGACGACGGCATCACAGTCAGAAGACCAATAAACCCCTGACCTATTATTGGTTGAAATGGCTGGTAGTGGTGGACGTGGGGCGCCACCTGCTGCTGGCGCAGGCCGCTCATGCCGGGCCAACCAATGACTGCGGCCGTCTGCCCGAACTGATTGATCGGGCCCGTCAGGTGGCTCCGATCGAAGTGGTGTTGGCCGACGCAGAGTTTGATAGTGAACGTAACCACGAGCATGTACGTCGGAGGGTCGGTGCGCAGAGTGTCATTCCTCCCAAACGCGCCCGCCCGGAATGGAAAATCAATGGTTATCGGGCGTTGATGCGCCAGGACTTTCCACGAGAACTCTATCGCCAGCGTGTACAGGCCGAGACCACCTTTTCAGCCGTCAAACGCAAGCTTTCCGCACGCGCTCCCGGGCGCTTGCTCATTACCCAACGCTTCCAAGCTCTCCTGCTCGGACTCACCTTCAACCTCTACCGCCTTTAGCGGCTCCTTCACCTATAGGATGTCAACAGAGCTGCTGGAAAGCCTGCGCTACATAATAGGTGGAACTGCTCTAAAGCCCGGGCAGAAGGCCCGGGTAAGTTTCCGACGATACTCGGAGCCCTGAAATGGGCGACACAAACTCTGCTTCTGGCGCGTCGCCCATCCATCAATAGTTACAATTACGTTCCGCGCGAAGCGCACATACTTTACGACCCCAAAGGGGTCGCGTCATCCAGCCCAGGGTTGGCCGAGTCCGCGAGGCCTACCCTGGGTACAAAGCAATCAAACCCATCCATCTCCGGCGAAGCCGGGCGAGCGCAGCGAGTATATCGGTTCGTTGCAATAACAGTGCGAACTCTACACACGCATTTCGCCATTTTGCCTCGCCGTCTTAACTCTCAACCCATCGCCTTTAAAATTTCCAATTCCTTGACACCCGTGGTATAACCGAATCAGCAAAAGGAGGGAAAAAGGGAGCATGAAAACGGAACCGGGACAAATTCGGGCGAACCTCAAAAATCGCCACGTCACTCAAACCGTCTGGCCTATTGATTTTACCACCCGCAAGATCCTCACTTCGAGTGCCATCCGACCTAATCCGGCCAAATCCGGGTATAAAAATAAAAATTACCAAACGAACCCATTTGTCATTTTTAAAAATGCCCGTAAATACACCGAAAAGACTTCAGCCAGGCGTTGCCGTGTCAAAAAACGAACCCATTTCGAACCCGCAAACGCCCGCCCCACTCCCTTTAGCGCAGGCGTCCTCGCCTGCGAGTTTCGGCGGCGTCCCGCCGCCGGTCCAGGAATCGCGAATTATCACCGAGGTGGCGGTGCCCCGCACGCATTGGATGTTCGATGTTCGATGTTCGATGTGCTCAGTAGAAATCTTTTCCTGTCGCGAAGCGACACCAGGATATTAGCCAGCCACAAGGTGGCTGGTAGGACGATATTGGAGCTATGTCCTGAAAGAGGGTGTTCCGAAATTCAAAATGTGAAGTATTCAGAATAAAGGGGTTTGAATGAATTTCATTTTTATGATGTTGGCAGTTTTATTCGAGTGGCAGTTGGAATTGGGTGGGAATTAACTCGCTGAGGGGATGTTCAACCTTTTCAGGAAGATTCAGTAGTGCTCGGGCACGCAGGAGCGTCACCGTATCTGTTAACAGGCATGTTTGCCAGCAGAAGGGCAGGCTATTGAGGAAGTAATCGCTGAGTCCGAGTTGGTGTTTGTCATAGGCCTGCGAAGCTTCAATCCACGGGCGGCATTGGTAAAGCAGTCGCCGCGCAACGCGACTGTTTGAAGGAAGAGAGCCATAAAAAATCTCATGCTCTTTGGGGGCATGCGGGAACTGTTTGGGACAAGTGCTCTGCTCCCAGCAACGCACGCACAATGGCTCAGGGTCGGTTACTCCAAACCAATGCAACTGATCTCGTTCCTCTAATCCGAGCCATTCCAAGCGCTGCCCTTGTTCACAGGTCATCTTGGTCGGCGAGTCAAACACCTCGGGCAGGTTCATATCCGGTTTGCATTTTGTGATAACGGCGACGTGTTGTTCTTCGCGTAGCCGCCGCTGTACCGCCAGGTTTACATAAGCCATGTCGCCCACCACGATGTCGGGTGTGAAGTGCAGGGTTTTGGCACAGTAGCGAAGGCTGGGAGCTAAAAACAAGCCTTCACCGCGGGAAGCGGGCGCTGCCCAGGAAATTAAGGGCACCAAAACAATGTGATCTTTGACGTAAGGCAACCAGAGCCGCAACGAATGCTTTTTGTATCCGATATACCACCGACTCTGGCCGGATTTCAAACTGCGACCGCCCAGGGTGGCGCGATCAGCCGAGTAAGCTCCAGCCTCGTTTTTTTATAAGCATTGGTAGCGGCCCGCAAATCCGTGGCATCGATCACAGCCACACTTTTGTTTGGCCCCATCTGATCCAAGAGCGGCAGAAGCAAATGCAAATTAATCTGACGAAAAAGAAGGGGTGGGAGTTTTTGACGAAACTCGTGGAGGATGCGTGGGCCTGGTACTCGAGCTCGACGAGATAAAAGAGCAAATCGCCTCCAAGCGCGATTGTCATGCAGCGTGCGGCTGAGCAAATTGAACGAGTGGGCGGGAGTCAACGCACTCAACAACAGCGTGCGAAATAACTGTGCCGAACAGAAAGCGGGACGTCGCCCTCTACCCTCATGACGTGGAACCAATTTTCGTAATAGTTGATCCGGAACATAGGGCGATATCCGTTCCAAGAGCTCGGACGAGCCCACCTTGGGAAGCTTGACCATGAACAAAACACTAACCAAAAAAATCCTAACTGTCTCGCACGGAACGAAAACTCACATTTTTAGGGAGCAACCAACTTTCTATTAGTCACTTATAACTTATTTCGGAACACCCTCTGAAAGGACATGGGAAAAGCACATCATTTCCACCGTCCTTTCAGAGGGTGTTCCGAAATTCAAAATGTGAAGTATTCAGAATAAAGGGGTTTGAATGAATTTCATTTTTATGATGTTGGCAGTTTTATTCGAGTGGCAGTTGGAATTGGGTGGGAATTAACTCGCTGAGGGGATGTTCAACCTTTTCAGGAAGATTCAGTAGTGCTCGGGCACGCAGGAGCGTCACCGTATCTGTTAACAGGCATGTTTGCCAGCAGAAGGGCAGGCTATTGAGGAAGTAATCGCTGAGTCCGAGTTGGTGTTTGTCATAGGCCTGCGAAGCTTCAATCCACGGGCGGCATTGGTAAAGCAGTCGCCGCGCAACGCGACTGTTTGAAGGAAGAGAGCCATAAAAAATCTCATGCTCTTTGGGGGCATGCGGGAACTGTTTGGGACAAGTGCTCTGCTCCCAGCAACGCACGCACAATGGCTCAGGGTCGGTTACTCCAAACCAATGCAACTGATCTCGTTCCTCTAATCCGAGCCATTCCAAGCGCTGCCCTTGTTCACAGGTCATCTTGGTCGGCGAGTCAAACACCTCGGGCAGGTTCATATCCGGTTTGCATTTTGTGATAACGGCGACGTGTTGTTCTTCGCGTAGCCGCCGCTGTACCGCCAGGTTTACATAAGCCATGTCGCCCACCACGATGTCGGGTGTGAAGTGCAGGGTTTTGGCACAGTAGCGAAGGCTGGGAGCTAAAAACAAGCCTTCACCGCGGGAAGCGGGCGCTGCCCAGGAAATTAAGGGCACCAAAACAATGTGATCTTTGACGTAAGGCAACCAGAGCCGCAACGAATGCTTTTTGTATCCGATATACCACCGACTCTGGCCGGATTTCAAACTGCGACCGCCCAGGGTGGCGCGATCAGCCGAGTAAGCTCCAGCCTCGTTTTTTTATAAGCATTGGTAGCGGCCCGCAAATCCGTGGCATCGATCACAGCCACACTTTTGTTTGGCCCCATCTGATCCAAGAGCGGCAGAAGCAAATGCAAATTAATCTGACGAAAAAGAAGGGGTGGGAGTTTTTGACGAAACTCGTGGAGGATGCGTGGGCCTGGTACTCGAGCTCGACGAGATAAAAGAGCAAATCGCCTCCAAGCGCGATTGTCATGCAGCGTGCGGCTGAGCAAATTGAACGAGTGGGCGGGAGTCAACGCACTCAACAACAGCGTGCGAAATAACTGTGCCGAACAGAAAGCGGGACGTCGCCCTCTACCCTCATGACGTGGAACCAATTTTCGTAATAGTTGATCCGGAACATAGGGCGATATCCGTTCCAAGAGCTCGGACGAGCCCACCTTGGGAAGCTTGACCATGAACAAAACACTAACCAAAAAAATCCTAACTGTCTCGCACGGAACGAAAACTCACATTTTTAGGGAGCAACCAACTTTCTATTAGTCACTTATAACTTATTTCGGAACACCCTCTTTCAGGACGTGAGGTGACGCCGAGATTTCCAGCCACTGCGTGGCTGGCTAATTTCCGCCGTCGCTTCGCGACAAAAAATGGTTTCTGCAAAGCATGTTGGATGTTGGATGTTGGAAGTTTCACTCCATCAGGTGCCAGCCTATTCCAACCCTTGCCACCGGGGGGTATCCCTCTCCCAACCGCCCATCAACTCTCAACCCTCAACCCTCAACTAAAACCTTGAAGCCATGAAACAAGTGCAGCACATTACCACCCGTCAGGGCCCACGGAATGTGGACTTACGAACCCCGCCAGGGCCGGAAGGCAGCAACGGTAGTTTGCTCGACATCTGCCGTGGTCACCCTGGCATTTTTCATTTACGGTACAAGGGTTATTATGAACGAGCCGTTTGAATCTTTTAGCTCGCGCGTAAATCGCAAATCGTAAATCGTATATCCCATGTCTTATCAGGTCATTGCCAGGAAATATCGCCCGCAGACGTTCGCCGGCGTGATCGGCCAGGAGCACGTCACGCAGACGCTCACCCACGCCATCGAACAGAACCGCATCGCGCACGCCTACCTCTTCTGCGGCCCGCGCGGCACCGGCAAAACGACCATCGCCCGCATTTTTGCCAAGGCTCTGAATTGCACCGGCGGTCCCAAAGCCGACTTCGACGAAAACGATCCCAAGTGCAAGGAGATTTCCGAAGGCCGGTCCATCGACGTCCTCGAAATCGACGGCGCCAGCAACAACGGCGTGGAACAAGTCCGCGAACTGCGCGAGACCTGCAAATACGCGCCCGCCTCCTCGAAATTCAAGATCTACATCATCGACGAAGTCCACATGCTCTCCACCGCCGCCTTCAACGCCCTGTTGAAAACGCTGGAAGAACCGCCCGAACACGTGAAATTCATGTTCGCGACCACGGATCCGGAAAAGGTTCTGCCCACGATTCTCTCGCGTTGCCAGCGCTTTGACCTCCGTCGCATCCCCGCCTCGCTCATCGTGCAGCAACTCACGACCATCGCGAAACAAGAGAACGTGAAAATCTCGCCGGAAGCGCTCTACGCCATCGCGCGCGGCGCGGATGGCGGCATGCGCGACGCCGAATCCACCCTCGACCAGCTCATCAGCTTTTGTGGCGACAAAATCGAGGAATCCGACGTGCTCTCGATGTTCGGGCTCACCGCGCAAAAACAATTGCTCGAACTTTCGCTCGCGATTCTCAGCGGCGAAATCGAAACCGCGTTGCGCGTCTTGAACGACCTCGCCAAAGGCGGCAAAGACCTCGGCCGGCTCCTCTCCGACCTGCTGAATCATTTCCGCAACCTGCTGATTTTCCAGGTCTCGCGCGGCGACTTGAATTTGATCGAAGCCTCCGAGGCGGAAACCGCGTCCTTGCGCGAGCAATCCGCCATGGCCGACGCCAACGCGTTGACGCGCATCATGGAAACGCTCGCCGGAGCGGAATTGCGCCTGCGCGACGCCGCGTCGAAAAAAATCCTCCTCGAAGTCACCTTGCTTAAATCCATCGAGGCCCGCAACGCCGTGAGCATCGATTCCGTTCTGAAACGGCTTCAGGATCTGCGCGGTGGCGGCGCAGCCAGTGCCCCCGCGCCGGCGATTCCCCAGCCGCGACCTCAATCCGCCGCACCGGCCCAGCGCCCCGTGCCGCGCAGCGAAGCAGAACCCGCCCCCCTACGGGCCGAATCCCGCCCGTTGGCTCCCGTGACCGCCGCACCCGTTGCCGCGTTTCAGGAATCCGCCGCGCCCGCGCCTTCCGATGATCTCGAAACGCTCTGGGCCCGCCTCGTGGAAGCCGCCGGCCGCGCCAGCCCGTTCGTCCGCAGTTATTTGCTCGAAGCGCACCCGGTTTCCTTCACCAAAAACGTCTTAACGATTGGGTTCGCTCCCGAATTCGAAGATCACATTGCCCTGGTGGATAACGCCCGCAATCACACGCTGCTGCAAACGAAGCTCGGCGAACTGGGCCACCCGAATTCGCAATTGAAATTCGTGAAAGCCGAACGGCCCGCCAACCGCGTTCCCGCCGTGGTCGAAACACCTGCGCCCGCTCCAGCCGCAGCGCCTGCTCCCGCGAAATCAGCCGCGCCCGCAAGCGCTCCCGCCAAACCCGCACCGGCTCCCGCGCCATCGGCCAAGGACAAACCGGCCTCCGTGCCCTTCAACAAGGATGATTTCAAAAACGATCCGCTGATTCAAAAAGCGTTGGAAGTTTTCAAAGGCACCATCGTCGAGGTGCGTGCGTAATTGTCATGGTCATCACCATTTTTCGCTCACGTCTCCGGCCCGACCATGTCGAGGAATACGGTGAGTGGGCCGCCCGCATCCACGACCTCGCCGTCAAGATGCCGGGGTTCATTTCCATTAAAACCTTCACCGCCGAAGATGGCGAGCGCGTCTCGATCGTGGAATTTGAATCCGAAGAAACCATGCGCCACTGGCGCGAGCAACCGGACCATCGCCAGGCCCAGGAGCTCGGCCGGAAATTATTTTATTCCGAATACAACATCCAGGTCTGCCAGCCCCTCCGGGGTTATTCCCACCCGAAAAAGACTGGCGCCGCCGCCACTTCCGTTTAACTTGATTTCGCAAATATATGTCTAGCATCGGCAAACTCATGAAGCAGGCTGCTCGTATGAAGGAGCAGATGGAACAGATTCAGGATGATCTCGCAAAGCGGACCGTGGAAGCCACCAGTGGCGGCGGCGCCGTGAAGGTGGTCGCCAAATGCGACGGCACCATCGCCTCAGTCAAAATCGATCCGCAAGCGCTGAATCCGTCGGATGCGCAATTGCTCGAGGACATGATCATCACGGCCACGAACCAGGCGCTGAATCAGGCAAAGGAAATCTCCACGGCTGAAATGGGCAAAGTCACGTCGGGATTAAATCTCCCCGGGTTCGGCTGAAATTGAAGTCAGATCCGTGGCCATTCCCGAACCCATCTCGTCGCTCGTCGCCGCGCTGAATCGCCTCCCGGGCGTCGGCCCGCGCTCCGCGGAACGCATCGCGCTGCACCTGGTCCAATCAGAACGCGCCGACGCGAAACAATTGGCCGAAGCCATCATTCGCGCACGCGAACGCATTCATTTGTGTACGATTTGCGGCGCGTTGACCGAGACGTCGCCGTGCGAAATCTGCAGCGACACGCACCGCGACGGTTCAGTCGTTTGCGTTGTCGAGCAACCGGTGGACATCCTCAGCCTCGAAAAATCCGGCACGTTCCGCGGCAAATACCACGTCCTCGGCGGGAAAATTTCTCCGCTCGATGGCATCGAACCCGAAGACCTGCGCATCGCCGAGCTGGAAAAACGCCTCGCGAGCGAGCCGATCAAGGAAATTGTCATTGCGCTCGGCACCGACGTCGAAGGCGACGCCACCGGCTTCTACCTCGCAAAACGTTTGACGCGCCCGCATCTTAAATTGACCCGGATCGCGCACGGTTTGCCGGCCGGGACGGGATTGGAATTTGCCGACGAGTTAACTTTAAGCCGCGCGCTCGCAGGCCGGCGGGAAATGAATCAATAGGATCGATGAAACCAGTTCTCGTTTTTGACCTCGGCAAAGTCCTCGTGGATTTTGACTATTCCATCGCGGCCCGCCGAATCATCCCGCTCTGCTCCTCTCCCTGTGACCCGGTGAAATTCTTCACCCAACACGTAGCTCTCCTGGAGAATTACGAACTCGGGAAATTCACAACCGAGGCATTCTTTAATCAGATGAAGGCCGCGAGCGGTTTTTCGGGAAAACAGGAGGAATTCAATGCGTTCTTCGCGGACATTTTCACTCCCATTCAGGCAATGATCGATTTGCAGAGTGAGCTAAGAAAGGCAAAATTTCCTGCTTATGTTTTTTCCAATACCAACGAACTCGCCGTTGAACATATCCGCAGACGTTTCCCTTTCTTCAGTGATTTTGACGCTTACGTCCTTTCGTATGAACATGGCGCCATGAAGCCATCGGCCCGGCTGTATGAAATCGTGGAGCGCGCGTCCGGCCGCCGAGGCGGGGAAGTCATTTACATTGACGACCGGCCCGAAAACATCGAAGCGGGATTGGCGCGCGGTTGGAAAGGCATTTTGCACGAATCACCGGAAGCCACGCGCGCTGCGCTGCAGAAATTTGGGATATTGGATCAGGCCTGATTCCCTTCCGGTTTCGCCTGAGCCAACAGATTATCCAGCGAATAATTCGCATCCCCAAGCGAGAACAACCGATCCGCAATATCATTCAAAGCCCGGCGCGTAGTCTCGAAACGCTCCGACAACGTGCTGTAAATTTCCGCCACATCATATTTCTGGGCCAGCCGATGATCACTGGCCGCGCCAAAGTTCGTTCGCCCAAGAGACTCGTAGTATTTAACATTCGGGAAACCGCGAGCCTCGGCGCGGAAACGGATTCGATCCGGAAACACGCCGGAAAAGAACAACGAAAAATTTCCGATATGCGCGCGAATAAAGAAACTCGTGCGGTCATCCGCCGCGTTCAGCGCCGACAACATTTCAAAAAAATAATCCAGCGGGTTCAGATGACCCGGAACCACACAGCGGGCACGCTCTGATTGCGCGAATTCGGCCAGCACTTCGGCGACATAGTCAGCCACAGCGCGCTCCGCCACACCCGAGCGGCGAAAAACATTTCGCACGAGAATGTAAAAATAAAAACGGCTGGAAACCCGCAGGCAGCCTCGACGTTCCAACAGCGCATGAAACAGCGCTTCGTCGTCCAGGATTAAATCGCGCGACTCCTCGTCTGAAAGAAGTTTAATCAGGCACTCGGCGTTGCCGATTTTTCCGCCGAGGACACTCAGGATAAAATCCATGTCCTCAGCCGCGAACTGCACTCGACAGTTAGGTTGAATCATTTTCATCGTCATATTCATCGACGAATCCACTGACTTTCCCGGCGGTTTGACCGCGCTGCTCTGCCCAGATGTTAAACTAAAGCAAAATTGATTCCATGCAAAATAGGTGGAAACCATCGCTCGAAGTGCGGTTGCGAGTGTCCCCAATATGGATGATTCTAACCACTGTGCTCGAAATTGTGACTTCTCGAATCCCGGCTCGCTCCAGGCGACAGGCCATGGATTGGAGCCTGGTATTCATCAGTCAGGGAATCGAGAGCACCATCGATTTTTCCCAGGATTCAGGGTGGGGCTTGCTTCTCGCAACCAAGGACTATGAACTGGCTCTAAGCCTTCTGGAACAATACCGCCCAGAAAACCGTCACTGGCCGTGGCGGCAGAAGCTATCCTCGAAAGGTGTGTTGTTCGACTGGGCAAGTTTGGGTTGGGTTCTGCTCGTAGGGGTATTTTTCTGGATCCAGACGCACGCCGATTCCAGCTTTCGCGATGCGGGGTTGATGGATGCCATTGCGGTTTCTCACGGCGAATGGTGGCGTCTGTTTACGGCGATCTTCCTGCACGCTGACATTGGTCATTTCGCTTTAAACGCCTCGATTGGATTATTCTTGCTGGGATTGACGATGGGAAATTTTGGGACGGGCGTCGGCTTGCTCGCTCCGTACCTTGCCGGCGCGGGCGGCAATGTGGCGACGTGGCTGATTTATACGAACGGGCATCGAAGCCTGGGAGCTTCCGGCATGGTGATGGGTTGCGTCGGATTGCTGGCGGCTCAAGCGATAATCGCGGGAGCGCCGCCAGGACGGAGGTGGAGATATATAACGGGTGGGCTGGCCGCGGGGGCCATGTTGTTTGCGTCGCTCGGATTGAGCCCGGGCTCGGATGTGCTCGCACATTTCGGCGGCTTTGTGAGTGGGGTCGTGCTGGGGTGTCTTTTGCTACTCGTTCCGCGCCTCATCCAGAATACGTTGGGAAATGCGCTTGCCGGGATGACCTTTTGCATTCTGGTGGTTCTGCCGTGGTGGCTTGCATTGCGTGCCGGCGGTTGAACTCAATTCATCTCCGCGCAACCCTTACCGTCTCAACTTACGAGCTTTGATCGCGGCTCGCAGCTTGTTGCTCGCCGCCGTCAGGAAATTCGAATAACGATTTAAATCCTCAGCGCTTTCGATGTCCGGCAGTTTCTTTGCGGCTTTGTCCAGGTTGACCAAAATGCGATCCCACACGCAACGCGCTCGCGCATTTCTTTGTCGGACGATATCGCGCGCGCAGCGCGGCGTGCCTGGCTGGTTGTGCGCGCGGCGTGCTGTGCGGAGCAGACGGCTGTCCCGCATGAAACGCATCATTCCCTTCCGGTCCATGATTTCCGGCACGAGTTTCAGGATCGAATCATGCGCCGCGGAGTCGATTTCCACGCTTCCCAGCAGCAGTGGAGCATTGCAAGCGTCCACCTGCGCTCGAGAAAGGATGGATTCCGCGAAAATCATCCAATTCTCCGCGGTGCGCATGGTGATTTCGGGCAGGTTAGCGGCGACCCAATTTTTGAAGCCCGCCTTGGGAAGGCGCGAATTGCCGTTGGGCACAATTGCTTTGGCCTGGAGCAACGCGCGGCCGGCGAGAAAGGCGTAGCCGAATTGTTCCGCAGCCCCGCGCCGCTGAGCGGCGATCAAGGTGTGAATCACCTGGGCATGGGTCTCAAGTTTTTCCGCCACGGCCCGGGAGATGACTTCCAATTTTTGTTTCATGCAGTTTATCCATTTCAAAGTTTTCGGCGCCGCAGGAAATCTTCGATGCTCTCGCGAGTCACCGCGGGACCACGGTTACGACCGCGGCTCCAGGCGCTTCTGGCGTTTTTGCGGCGCAGCGCGGGCAGTTCGAGTTCGCCGGCGCGGATCAAGTTCAATCGATGGTTGTGATTGCAACTCAGGACCGAATCGATTTCAGCGCCGGTGAATGATTTCTTTTCGGGAGGCAAAATAAGCTGTGCGATTTGGGGCCAGGTTAGTTCGAGCCGCCGCATTCCGAGCGTCAGGCGATAATGTTCCAGGCTGCGGGTCAGGAAACGCAATTCGGAGCGGTGCGACGTCAACGGGCTGCGGCTTTCGAGCGAGATCGAGATGTCGAATACGACGAGATACCCGAGATCGATCAATTGTTCGATGTCCGCGACGCTGACGTCGAGCGCCCACTTCACACAATCCATGTCTGCCAGCGGACGACAGCGCGGCGTGCGTAACTGGATGGAGAGTTCGGCTGGGGAAGGCATAGCGTGAGGCGAGAGCGGAGAGGGAAGAAGTGAGAACGGAAAATATTCCCTTCTGATCTCACTTCCGCCATCACGACTCTTAGGCTGCTTCTCGAACGCTTTGCTCGAGGACATCGCACTTCGGGCGGATAAAAAAATTCTCGTCCTGTTCGATCGCTAAACCTGCCTCCTCCAATTGTTCCTGCTTTAGTTTGGCTCGATCGGCGAGAATCGTTTCCTTGTTCACTTCGGGATCGGGATAACGCACGTAGGCCGCGCCCCAATCCAGGTTCTCGAGCCGCAGTCCGATTTTGCCGAAGGTATCCTTCCCGCTGATTTTATCGACCCGCGGCGGCGTCAATTCGAAGCCGATGGTAGCGAGAAGAAGATCGAGGGATTTCTTCTCCGGAAACAGCGCGGCACGGTTTTTCTGGCAGTAAACGAACACGCCGGCTTCGCGCGCTTCAATCTGCCGGCCGAGACCGAGCAGGTTCTCCTGGTGACGCTTCTGCACTTCGGCGATTTCCTGCTCCATGGCCGCGGCGGCCTGCGTTTGTTCGATTTTGAGTTTAACCACATCCGCGACCACCGCTTCGAGCGCGGCGCGGGAACTGATGATGCACGGTTCAAGTTTTTGGCGTTTGGTCATAATATTAGTTGATGGTTGATGGTTGAGAGTTGAGGTCGTTGAAATCAGGATTTCCCACGGAGAACTGCAGGGCGGGCCGTGTCCGTGTCGCCGGCAGAGGGCCATTGCAGCCATGCCGGAACGGCGCAGTTGCGCGCCGGGGGCGCGGGAGGAGACGCCCCGCCCTGCTGTTCAGCCTTCGTGACGCTAACGCGAAGGTCCGTTTCTCCGTGGGAAATTATTTCGGCGCTGACCCGCGCAAAGCATTCCGGACAAATGCCGTGGGTGACACGCCCTGCAAACGGATTACCGCCCATGCGCTTTGGTTTCGGTTCATGCCAGGCGCAAACACGGCGAAATCTCAGCCAATAACTCGTGACGCTCCCAAGGGCGACGGCGTGGAAAGCGATCCAGGCTGAAAGGCTCGCTGGCTCTTGGATTGTTTGTTCGGGCTCGGAAAGGATTGCGTTTTGCGTTTTGCGTGAATTCATTTCGATACTCCTCTTGTTTTAAATCGCTTTCTCCATCGCCCCGACGGCGGCGATGCTTCCGAATATCCGCGCTGATCGCGCGCGGGCGGATGCGGGCCGATGGAGAAAAAAGTTATTGTTCACGAAGTGCGGTTATTTGCCTCTCTCGGGTCCCAAAAAACGCTCCAATTTTTTCGCTTCCGCCGAGTTGGGGTCCACGGTCGCATCACCAAAAAGGGTCGAGAGCACGCAGATGACATCGGCGACCGATTGCACTTTGGTCCAGTCCACGCGGCGGCGTTTGGCAAAACGTTCCAGAAAGAGCGCAAATTTTTGCGTGTCCTCCTCCGTCATGCGGCTCACGCAGCCGTGTTCGCATTCGATGGTTCCCGTGTCCAAAGGCCGTCCGCATTTCCAGCATGTATTCATATTTCCTCCCGGTTCACTTTTCCCCTCGATCTGGTTCGTATCTGTTCCTGAAAATCCAATTCCATGGCCGCTGCTTGCGATAACAATCGCGCCAGTTCCTTCGCCGCAGCGCGGGCGACGTCGTTTGGCATCGATTCTCCCAACGCGTGGTAAATGATGATGCGTTCGGCCAGCGGGAATTCTCCGATCTTTTCGGCGGCGGCCCGCGCCAGCACGCCGACGGTATGAGCGCTCACAGGCATAGTGATTCCTTGTCTACGGTGAAAAGGTCGATCAGGCGGCGAGGCTCAGTCGCAGCGGATCACTGGTGACGTGACAGAAAATTCTTTTTTATGCCACGATTCACCTTGATCCGCTGCGACTGACCCTGACGATTCACGATTCGTCGTCGAATTCCAGAATGCGTCGACGACGTTTTGAATGCTTCGAGCGCCCGGCAAGTTTTCCTTTTTCCTCCTCATTTTTTCCTTGAGTTGAAGACCCCGATATTTAATAGTCAAACTTAACAGCGACATAATCTTTTAAAAGTAAAAGTGAGTCAACAAAAAAAATTAACTAACTTTGAAAAAGGCAAACTTTTGATGAGTGCCCGAAAGCGCCTTGGTTTGAGCCAGGTGCAGATGGCGCAAAAGTTGAACCTGGATTCCACTTATCTTTCCCAACTCGAGAATGGCCGGCGCGAGGTGGGTGAATTTTATGTGAATCGTGCCGAAGAGCTGGCGCACGAGTTCGAGAATGCCAGCAAACTCAAAGCTTCCGCCGAAGCTATTTTTGAGTCGACGGGCCAGCCCACGCGCGAGAGTTGCCTCCGATATTTGCAAGAGTTTCTGGAGACTTGCACCGATGCGGCGAAGCTGGGCTGGACGGCGATTGAATTGAAGGAACATTTTCCGTTGGATAAGTGGGCTCAGCTCAATTCAGTCCCAGACGCCGTCGCGGCACAGGCCGCAACGCGGGCCGTGGCTGAGGTTCAGAAGCCCGGCGTAGTATATGGACGCTCACGTAAAGCTGCTTCGACCAGCGAAAAAACTTCTTCGCGAGCATCACGCGCTGGTGCGGCGTCAAATGCCCCGCCAGCTCCTCCAAAGCCGGCTCCAAAGTGATCGAGCGTTTCATCATACGAAGTTTCGCTTTTCCCATAACATTTCCGTTTGTTGCGCGCTCAATATCCCATGCGGGGTCAGACATTGTCCGTCCATGTGAATAAGTTCGAGCGATTTGTTATCAGGTTGCAAACTCCTGAGTTACAATATGATTGGAAATTGCGAAACGGTTTCGCATTTCGCGAGTGACAGCACGGACGCATTTTGGGGACGCACTTATTCGCTCAACTCTTCAAAATGCGCCGCAAAACCGCATATTCGATGGATTTCCCTCCGGTAAAAAAACGTGATTTGACGCTCTTTTTGGACACATTTCCAATTGGATTTCTTTGGCTCTCAATCGGTTGCTCCGAAAACATCACGGTGAGTTTTTTCTAAATTTCGCGACGTGCTTAGATGCGCGGCATGAAATTGAAAATCGCAAACTTCGTAAAACGGGCGGGGAAAAATTCCACCGCGATACTTCTGCTCACGACTGTCTCCTGCCTCTGTGGCTTCTCAGCGTGCGCTCAAATCAAATCGTGGTTCACCCAACCGGGAGCCGTCGAGCAACTCGCGCCTGCCACCACGAATCTCGTGACGGTAATCGTGACCAACACGATCACGCTCCCCGCGCAAACGAACGCCACGACGGGCGAAGTCACGCCGCCGAGTGTTCAGGTGCTGTTGGCCACGAACGTGGCGCCGGTTGTTCATGCCGCGACGTACTTCACGAATCTCGCACTGGCGCCGATCGTGCAAACCAGCATCAGCGCGGCCGACACGGCCGCGAGCACCGCAGGAATTCCATGGTCGCACACGGTCGCGGAAATTGTGCTGGCTTTGATCGGCGGAGTGCTCTCGTGGACAAACCTTCGCAATCGTCAGCAGCTTCTATCAGAAATCGATAATCACACGAACACGCAAAACGCACTTAGCACGTCGCAAGACGTGGCGCAAACTCTCGTCCAAAATTTCGAGCAATTGCGTCAGGCGGCGCTCACCGTGCCGGGTTACTCGCGGCAGATTGACGACAAAGTGATGACCGCCATCCAGGCGGCGCAACAGATCGCCGGCGTGAAAGACCAGATTAACGCGTTGGTGGATGAACATACGGGCACGACGCTGCCGGGATAAGGGGCGGCAGATTATTGGATAAATGGATTGTTGGATGAGCGGTTCGCTCGCGTATCCAACAATCCATTCATCCACAAATCCATTTATCCGTTGCAGCGACTCTCAACCAACGCCAAAACAACACGAGACGGTTATGAATATCTTCTTTGCAGATGCGACGAATGAACAGGTCGGCATTTTTATTTTCGCCGGCGCGGTGGTGACGGGATTTGTTGCCACTTTGGTTTCGGTGGCGTCGAATTTCGCCACGCGCCGGGAGTTGGAGGATTTGAAAGCGCGCGTGGATAAAATTGAAACCGATCTGGACGACAAAACCGCCAAGATCCACAAGCGCGTGAATCGACTGCTTGCTGGGCAGATGCTGATCGCGGGCCGCGTGGGTTGCTCGCTGGAGCAGCATCAGGATCAAATCACTGCGTGGATGGAGAAACTCGATCGGGAAGAGGAATAGGAACACGCTAATCCCACCAAAGCATGACTTGCATGCCGCGTTGCAATTCGCGTTTTAAAATTTCGAGTCCGTAATTCTCGTCTTCAAAATCCACGCCTTCGATTAACTCCTTCATTCCCGGCGGAATCTCTTCGCCCATTTCATTTGCCATCTCCACCATTTCCGCGACGCAGCCGGTGCCTTGATCGACGAGGTCGGGGCAAAAGGCATACAATTCCTTCACAAAGGATTCCATATCCGCCGGAAGAGTCTCGAATTTGATGGTAGCTCGATCGCCTCCGGCATGCGTGACATGAAAGGAACAGAGCGCTTTCCAGCGACGCAGTTCGGCAATGATGTCTTCCGTGTTCAAATCAAAATTCGGAGCGCTGGTGTGCTGCTCACGAATCATCGCAAACTCGTCTTCAGGCTGTGACATAATCTTCTGGAACGGTTGATTGTTGTATCGACGAATTCTGGTTATTGAAACACATGCCGCTTCGGAATTGCGGCGCCGCAATACATGCAACTGGCATTCTTGCTGCTCGAGGGCTTGCCGCATGCTGGACATTTGGTGAGCACGGGCGTCATGCGACCATCCTGCGCGCCATCGCGCAAATCCACTTCCTTCATTTTGGCGAGCAATTCCGCTTCGCTAATTCCCGTACGCTCACCCAGGAGTTCCCACATCGCCTGGCAAGTCAGAGCCATGTGGGCGACCTGCGTTTCAAGAGCGCGCACGCGGTCGGAGTATTGGGTGGCCGCTTGTTTTGCCTCAATCGCGTCGGTCTTTGCCTCGGCGATTTGGCTATTTTGGTAGGTTTGCCAAAGGAGATTCATAAAGCATGGCGTTGGATGGTATCTACTCTCTTGGCGCAACTCTGGCAACTTTCGAATAAGTTGTCCAGTGCGCATGGGTGCGATTAATGGGTGAGGAATACGTTCGTCCTCGTTATCGTGCCCTCGGGAGCCAGGAAAATTCGAGGATGAGGACGACGACGACGAGAAGGACCAAGGGGCAATCCTTCACCCACTTCTAATCATACCCAGTGCGCATCATTCAGCAAACGCCCGCCCGAAAATCTTCATTCACCCATCCACCTGCCGGGTGGCGCGAGACGACAAAATCTGGCTGCGGCGCGTGTTTTCAAATACTTGAACGGGCTCGACGGTTCGCAAATGGCGGGTGCCGGCTTCCAATTCCGCAAGGCCGCTGTAGGCATCCGCCAGCAGCAAATGATTCTCACAGCCGTCCGCGTAATCTCCGAGCGAGCCGTCCCGCAATTCCACGCGTTCAGAACCGGCGAGCAAATGCTCGTCCAGCGTCTCATGAATCAGCGGCCGGCCGCGGCCTTTTGCCGGAAGACGCATCGCGGGCGCAAGGCGCACATAGGATTTCCCATCCGGCGCGAAAATCACTTCCGAAACATTTTCCGCGGGCGTCAAAAATTCACGGACGACGCGATCGATGGTTTCAAACCGATTCGCTTCGATGAGCGGAACGAACATGGTTTGCGAGCCTTTCTCGAAAATATCGAATCCGTGGCTGATGCCGGCGCCGATGCGGCGTTTGGTGAAGGCGACCACGGCGCAGCGCAAATTTTCCCAGCGTTGACTGGTGCCGTTCCAGCGCAAACCACTGGGGAACGTGATGAAACCGTTTTTTTCCTTCGGCGGCACCGGCCAATGCGGCAGACCTTCCAGTCCATTCAGACGCAGAGCCAGCGTTCGGGCTTCATCGGTGGCAGGCGCCTGGTCGATGAAAAGAGCCTGCAGACCAAAAGTATGAAAGAGGGTGGTAACGCGATCGACAACATTTCCGAGCGGCACGTGCTCCACATGAAGAACCTGTTTCACGTCGGGTGCGCACGCTTTGCGAGCAAAGAACCAGCAGCGGCGGCCGGTATCCAATCCGCCAAATACGGCGCGGGAAACCGAGGCGCCGGCATGATCGGCTTTTGTTAAGCTATGAATAGTGATCGGCGAAAGTTGCGGCTCATCAACCCACGCGCGTCGGGAGCGTTCGAGAATATCCGCCGTCAGTTTCTGCGCGGTGCTTTCGGGCATGGCTTTGCGATCGCATAAAAATGTGGCCATCGCTTCCGGATCCGCCACGGCGCGCACCCATTCAGCAACGATTTGCGGGATGTCGATTGCCGAAATCGCGAATTGTGAAATGCGAAATGACCAGTTGCGCAGAGCTTTTTGCTCCGGCCGGCGATGGTGCCATTGAAAACCGTCCAGGCCGCGGTTGAACTCCGTGCCGCAACGCGTGCAGGCAAAATAATATTTTTGCGCGGGATCATAAGTCGCGACGGTGGGCCCGTGGTCGTCGTGCCGGAAATCGCCGGTGTGCGTCAGGAATGGGTCGGTCGGCAGAGGCGTTCCCGTGACAGCGAAACGGCAGATGCGCGGCCAATTTTCCTCGAGGTTTTGTTTCTGTGCGCAAGCAGGGTTGGGGCACTCATGCAGCATCACACCCTGGCTCCCATCCTTCCAGGCTTTGTGCTGGCCGCGGCCGGCGACTCGTTGCGTGCCGATCTTCAACATCAACCGCACGCTGCTCGAGGTCATGCGCCCGCGGACGAATTTCTCGCGGGCCGGCTTGATGTCGTCCACCTCGTCCAGCGTCGTGACGTCGAACGTGTAGCTCGTGGGAACTTTGTTGAGGCCAAGAATCATGCCGTGTGAACGTTGTTTGCCATTCGTCACACTGAACGCGCCTTTGCGATTCACGCTCTTGCCGGATTTGTTCACGGTTTTGCCAACCTGCGCCATGCGCGCGAACCAATCGATCTGGTCGAGAATGTCCGGCCGGAATTTCGTGTCCACCATTCCTTCGACGAGATCGCGATCGGGCAGATAAAATCCCCAATTCAACCAGGCGACACCGGTGCAATAGGCGCCGAGATTCAATTCCGTCGCGGATTTGCCGAACTGCGCGCCGCCGCAGATTGCGATGGTGGCGTCGGTTTGGATCGCTCCGCCATTTGAGCCGAGCACGCTGTCGATTAAATCAACAATGGCGATCAACGGCTCGCGGCCGGCAAAGGAATATTGACGATATTCCCCGCGAGACCCGGGCACGCGCGCGTGGTTTTCGAGAAAATCACGGAAGGAGCGAATCTCCGGCGCGTCGACCGCGACCTCTTTTTCTTTTTGCGAATCCGCATTCGCATTCTTTTTTTTCTTCGTTGTCGATTCGTCTTCGGTGCCGGTAAGGTCGTGGTTTGATGTATTCACAGGCTTTTTGGAGCAGTTCTATCAAACCGAATGCCCAAAGAAAAACGCACGGTGAGTATTTATCGGCAAGAGGTTATCAATGAATGCTTTGCGGTGGAAAATTTCCTCAATTATGAGGATTTTTCGCTGGAATTTGAGGAACGCCAACCACCGGTCTGTGCGTTCAAACAGGCCGTCGTTACTGCAAATTAGAGACAATCAACGAAGAAGACGCCGTTTCGAATGGCGTCATTTAGCTTTTCAAAACCAACTTGATCACCGCCTGCCGCAAATCATCGAATTGAAACGGTTTGCCCATGAGGATGTCCACCCCTTCCGGCAGCGGCCCCGAAGCATTGAACTTTTCCGCATCGGCAGTGACCATGATGATCGGCAGGCCGGGATAACGGTTCTTGAGCGTGATGGCGAGTTCATCGCCTTTCATGCCCGGCATCATGTAATCGAGGATGGCGACCTCGAATTGCTCTTTCTCGCAGACGGCAAGCGCTTCAGCGGCGCTGCCCACGTTGTGGACGTGGCGCTGGTCATACTCGAGCATCCGACGGATGGAATCAGAAACCAATGGATCATCGTCCACCAATAACACCCGCCAGACATTAGGAGTGGTCGCTGGCACGGCGGAAAATAGCACGGATTGGCAGAAGTGCAACCGTGCCAGGCACAACTGACTTGATTCCGCAGGAAAACCCGGTATACACCCCATATCAGATTCAGCGTGCCGTTGTATCCTTTTCTTGCACGAGTTAGTTGTCTGAGGGTCATTTGGCGCAGTTTATGGCAGAACATGCAGTGATTTTATTGGCGGAAGATGAAGAAGATTACGTGCTTCTCATCCGACGAGCATTTGTACAGGCAAAAATCCCAAATCCACTTCACGTGGTGTGGAATGGCCAGGAGGCCATCGCGTACTTGAAAGGTGAGGGCAAATATGCCAACCGCGAAGAGTATCCCCTGCCCGATTTATTTCTGCTGGATCTGAAAATGCCGCGCGTGAACGGCTTCGAGGTTTTGAAATGGGTCCGCTCACAACCCGGCCTCGCGCCTTTGCGCGTGCTGGTGCTGACATCCTCGGACGAAATCCGGGATGTGAACGAGGCGTATAAGCTCGGCGCAAATTCCTTTTTGGTGAAGCCGCTGGATTTCCAGGATTTCGCGCAACTCAGTCGTTTGATCCAGGAATTCTGGCTGAAGGCCAGCAAAACACCCGAAACGTTTCGTCCACCGAAAATCTCCAGCAATCCCAGCCAGCAGGACGATCCTGAACCGTCCGGGACCAGTGGAATCCCAGGCCATTAAAGCTCCAGTTTTTTAGTTTCAAAGAGAGCGTTTTGCCTTTGTTTTCCGGGGAGATTTGGAGAATGCGAAACGGTTTCGCATTTCAGAACGCTTCACTCGTGCGGTGGGGAATTACGGGAATTCGTTTTCGTACGCACACTTTCGTTTCACTTCAAAAATTCTTTCAGAAACAATATTCCTTCGATGAATATTGATGTTTTTGCGCTTTGAAGCGCCAATTTTCTTCCTTTGGCGGATCATTAATTTCGCCGTTTTGAGGCTCAAAATACGATTTTTTCAATCGGAAACACCTGCCTTTAAACCCTTTCCGCAGAAAACATCACCGTGAGTTTTTTTCTTTTTTAAGAAGATGGTTTGATGTGCGCACGAAATGAAAACGAAGTGCGGCAAACGAGAAAAAAGGAAAGAGCGGGATGAACGTTCCGCGTCGCGCGGGCGCAAAAGCCAGCGCTCGGCGATCACCACGCCTTCGCAGTTTTCAATTCAATCTTCACCACTGATTTCAATTCGGAGGTTGCATGACTGACATCGTCCAAAATCCAAAATCCAAAGTACAAAGCCATTCGTCTCAGCCCTCGGCCGGAGGCGGCAAATCCGCGGCAGAGCTGGTGCGGCAATCGAACCGCTGGCGCGATAACTACAACCCCATTCGCGGCCTGGTCATCGCGCGCGCTATTTCCATCCTGGAAGCCGCCGATCGTGGTGATTTCGCCGAACTGCAACTGGTGATGCGCAAAGTGGAACGCCGCTATCCCGTGCTCAAGGGACTCAAGGCGCGCCGGCTGGCCGCGCTCGAGAGGTTGGATTGGGAAATCAAGGTGGTCGACGAATTGCCGGAAGGCGCGACGCCGCAGGATGCCGACGCGCAACGCAAATTTCTGCGCAGCCGGTATGAGCTGGTCGAAAATTTGACCGAGACAATTGGTTTTCTCGCCACCGCCGAATTTCGCGGTTACGCCATCCTGCAAAAACATCGTTTCAATGACGGCGGAGAAGTCGACGGCGCGGTGCGCGAATTTCATTGGCTGCCGCAGGATCAATTCAGCCGCGACGGCCAATTCGGCGATTTTTACTACAACCAGAATTCCAATTTCGGCATCGGCATTGATTCGTGCCCAATCCTGCTCGGTGAGCAAAACCGCATCGGCAGCGCGCAATTGCCGCGCGAGGATTTCGTGCTGCGCGAAGTGGAATCGCCGCTCTACGAAATCGCACTGGTCGCCTTCGTGAACTGGTGCATGGGGCGCAAAGACTGGGCGGCATTCACGGAAATTTTCGGGTTGCCGAACGGCGTGGCCATCATGCCCGCCAACATTCCACCAGGAATGGAGGACGAATATCGCATGGCGGCGGAGCGCGTGGCGGATGGTGTGAGCGGCGCGTTGCCGAATGGCAGCGATATCAAATTCCCCACCGCCAGTGTGCGCGGCGACGTGCCGTTCAAAGATTTTTGCGATGCGCAGGACTACGACGTCGTGCTCGCCGGCACCGGCGGGCGGCTCACGATGCTTACTGCGGACAAAGGCGGTCTCGGCAACGGCCCGGCGGTCGAACACGCCGCCGCTTTCGATGAAATCGCGGAAGCGGAAGGGCGGAAAATAAGCGCGAATCTGCAAAATGATTTCGATCGTGTGGAACTTGCGACGGAATTTCCCGGCCAGCCAATTCTTGCGTATTTCGAACTATGCACGCGAGACGTCGAGGACACAGCCCAGTTGGTTGACAACGCGGCGACGCTGGCATCGGCAGGCTACAAAGTCGACGCCGCGTGGTTAAGCAACGCCACGGGAATCAAGTTTGCCGGGGAGAAAACTGCAGCGGAGGCGGCGCAATGAATTCATCCATTCTCAATCCTGATTTTTCGCATCCCGCCGACGGCTGGTATCAAATCGAGCCGAAAGGTGAGCACCCGAATCAAGCCGCCGGTGTCGTCCAGGTGATCGATGAGGAGGCCATGAATTCCATCGTGGCGCAATTCAACCAGGACGCCGCCGAGGGCAAGCTTCGGCACGGAAGCGAAATGCTCATCGACCACGAACATTTCAGTGACCAGCCGGACAAGGAAACGCGCGCTTACGGGTGGCTGGTGGAGTTGCAATCGCGCGCGGATGGAATTTACGGCCGTGTGCGTTGGAGCAAGACCGGGCAGGAGGCGGTGGATGGCGGGGACTACCGGTTTTTCTCCACGGAATACGCGTCCGCAGACTGTGTCGCGTGCCGAGTGGCGAGTGGCGAGGGAAAGACAAGGGCGGAACAGGGAGAACCGAACGGGGAAAAGGGGCAAAACGCGTCACTCGCCACTCGGCACTCGACACTTTCCCGCGTCCGCCCGCTCCGCCTCGACGGGCTCACGCTCACCAACATGAACAACAATCGCGGGCAAAAACCAATTACCAACCGCGATCCCAGTGTCTTGCCAGCAATTTCTCAATCTGAAACGCATGGGCAGGATGCCCGTGCCACTAACCAACCAACGGAAAGAAAACGCATGAATACAGTTGCCAACAAGCTGGGCCTGGCCACGGATGTTTCGGAAGAAATGGTCCTGGCGGAAGTGACCCGGTTGCTCAATCGCGTGACGGAAATGATTCCGCACGAGGAGGAAAACAAATCGCTGCGCGAGCGCCTCAGCATCATCGATGCCGATCAAGTGCACACGCTGCTCGATTTGCACGGGGTGCGGGATGAAAAAATTCGCAATCGCCTGAAACCCGTTCTCATGAGTCTCAAAAACCGCGAGGAGCGTGTGGCGGCGTTGCTCGATTTCGGATTCAAACCGGAGGAACGCCGCACGACGGAACGGCCGGCGCCGCGTTTGTTGAATCGCGGTGAAGGCCGGCAGCCGCGGTCCGAACTCATCAACGTAAACGAGCAAGCTTTGGCGCAACGAGCCGAAGCGGAGATCGGTGATTACAAGATTCGCAATCGTTGCACTTACGCCGAGGCGCGGAATGCCGTGCGGATCGCACGGCCGGAATTGTTCGGCCTCGAAAAGAAATAATCATTTTCACCCACGGGAACATTCCCTCAACCAACAACAACCAAACCAAAAACATGAGTTCATTATATGCACGCGGGAATGCGATCATTCCCTTCACGCCTTCAGCCTCGCAAGAGGACATGGAAGGTTATCTCGTCGATCTTGCGGGTAACACCGCGACGATCAGTTCCTCAGCCAGCGTTCCCGCCAAGGGCGTCATCCTGGAAGGCCAGGACACCACCGGCGTCTCGAGCATCGGCATCCTCGGCGGTCTGGCCGCTCCCGTGCGTTTGCGCGCCGGCGGCACCATCGCCAAGGGCGCCGAGATTCAGCAGAAAAACGACGGCACAGTCATCACCGACGCCGGCACCGGCGCGCGGCTCATCGTGGGCATCGCGTTGGAAGCCGCAGTCTCGGGTCAATTGTTCGACGCCGTGACACACACGCCGATCGCACGTTCTTAACTCTCAACTATCAACTTCCAACTCTCAACTTCCCAAACATATGGGTATCGAAAGCTCAGCCACACTCAATTATCAACTGACCACGTTCGCGCAAGGCCACATGAACGACCTTGCGGATGCTCGCGCCCTCGCGGAACGGCTCGCGCCGTCCACGCCTGTGCCCGGCTCAAGCGGCCAGTTCAAAAAGTTCAACGACAAAAACTCGTTCCTGCCCGAGGACACCTCGCGTGCTTTGGGCGGCGATCCGAAATTGATCGCGACCTCCGCGACCGATGACACGTATTCGTGCAAGCCGCAGGCGCTCGAAGTGCGCGTGGACCAGGCGGAAATTGACGCCGCCGGCTCCGGCGCAGGCGCGCTCGGCCAGCAGTTGCTGCGCGAAGGCAAAGTGGCCGCGTTGCTCAACAAGGCCGCGCTCAGCCACAGCGTTCAAGTTGTCACCGCCGTGCTTGCGGCGGTCACGCCCCAGGCGAGCCTGGGCGTTTGGTCGGATCCGGACATTGATCCGATCGATCAGCTCGATTCTCAATTGCTGGCGTTGTCCAACGATTGCGGTTCGGCCACCAACATCAAGCTCACCATCGACGTCGGCGCCTGGAGCGCCCTGCGCAGTCATCCCAAGGTGAAGGCGCGCTGCGAAGGCGTGCAGGTCGGCGGTATCACGCGCGAACAACTCGCGAGTCTGTTGTTGTTCCCGGTCGATGTGTTCATCGCCACCATCGTGAAAGACACGGCGGGATTCGGCTTGGCGCCCAACAAGGCGCGCGTGATCGCGTCCGAAGCGCTCCTGCATTACAGCGTGCCGAATGCGACGCTGTATGATCCGAGTCCGTTCAAGACGTTCACGGTGGGAATGGGCTCACCCTTCAGCGGCGTGCGCTCTTACCAGGCGCCGAACGGCCTGTGGGAGGGTCACCTCATCGATTGGTCGCGCGACATCAAACAGACAAGCGCGCTCGCCATGCGCCGCTTGAGCATTAGCTGATTCAGCGCGCGCAAAACGCCCGGCGCGGGTTTACTCCAGCCGCGCCGGGCCCTTTGAAGTGGGAGGGAAGAAGGCAGAAAGCAGAACGAAGAAGCTGCTGGCCTAAAACTCTCGCCGCTCATTTAACCCAATTAACGCTTTAACTCATTTTACCATTTATGACCGAGTCCTGGTCCTATTTCACAGACGACGAAGTTTTTGGCGCGAACGTCAAGGAACGACAAAGCATCGCGGCCATTCGCGGCAAGGATGATTTGCCCGACATTTGCGCGCAGGTCACCAGCCAGATTCGCCAGGCCTATATTTTCAGCAATCGCGAACTCGGTCCCGATGCAACCATTCCTGACGGTTTGAAATCACACGCCATCGCGATCGCGACGTGGCGCTTCGTAAGCGAAGGCGTGCCGCAAAATGACGCGTTGCAAACCAAGGCGCGTCAAAACGCAAACGCTGTAGCCATCAATTATCTCAATGAGATTGCCGCAGTAAAAATTGGTAAAACGGCCACACCAGTTTTCGGCCGGCGGGGCTCCGATCTGCCCGCGCGGCATTTCACAGACACCACGCAGGACGGATGAGTTTTTGATTTTCCACTTTAATCGCCTTTTCACATGAACCCGCTACAACAACTCCAGGAAGACGCCGTGAATTACCTGCTTGGCAACCCCGCAACGGCGGCGGTCGGCTACGAGAGCTTTCGGCAACAGGCGATTGATGGCGCGGTGCGACAGGCCCTCGCGGGTTGGTCCATCCGGGTGGCGGGAAAGACCGGCGTCTATTGCCTCGTGTTGATGCCGAGCTTTTTCGCCGAGAATCCCAACGTGCCTGGTGTCCAAGGGGCGGTGGAACTCACGCTTCGCACGTTTGAAGACCCGAAAATTAATAATACGAATCTCAGCGCCGAAGACGTGGCGCTCGCGAACTTGCGCTGGTTTGGGGACGGCCTCGTCATCGCGGGATTGCTCGCGATTTATCCGAGCACAAGCGGTCCTGCGCTCAAGCCGAACTACAATTATCCAGGTTTCCTCGTTTACGACACGGTTTTGCGCGGGCAATTGCCGCAGGATTATTTGGGCCGCACGACTCAACCGGTCATCAGCAATGACGGCGAAGGCAACGTAACGCTTGGTTGCAGCGACGGCGCGGCAGGAATTTATTACACGCTCGATGGCTCCATGCCGCAGCCCGGTGATACGAGCGGTACTGGCGCCACGAAAGTGTATACCGCGTCATTCGCGGTCGCACGAGGCACCGTGGTTCGTTGTCTTGCCTGGAACACCGCCCTTCTCCCCAGTGATGTCGATCGGGCGACCATCAATTACTAATTCATTTTTCAACTCTCAATTCAACACGCATTATGGCTTTAGACAGAACACTCCTCGCGCGCGGCCCGGCCATTGTCACTTACAGCGGCAGCACGTTTTACACGAACGCAGACATTCTCTCACGGTTCGGTCCGGTGTGGAACCCAGTGAGCACGTCGATGTATGGCCAGGTGGACAGAGTTCTCGCGGATCGCGTTTACAAATTGCCGCTGCGATTATGGGGCGCGTGGGAGCATCTCCCGGTTTTGTTCCCAGGTTATGCAATGGCGCCGCAGGCCGGCGCGAGCATCTTCGGCACGGCCGCCACCCCGCTGGTGATCCTCGCGCGCAACGGTGATCAAATCACCTATGCCAACGCGCAAATCACCAGGCTTGCCAATCTCTTTCTTGGCGCGGATTCCGATTTATTCGCGGCGGATGTGGAGTTCACGTGCATCATTGGCAATTCCGGCGGTTCAACCCTGTTCAATCCCGAAGATGCCAATGCCTATTACACCACAGCCACAGGCCAGAGTTACACCGACGCGGCGTTCGCGAAGACCAATTACAAGCGAGTGCGTTTCATCGGAGCCTGGGGATCGATTGCGGGTTTTACCTCGGTGATTCCGCAGCGCGGATTTCAGATCAGTTGGGAATTGGACGTTCGTCCGCTCACTTGCGATGGCCTCGGCACAGTCGATTTCACGATCGGCGAAAATATTTTGCAGGGCTCGTGCAAATGCGTGCCGATTCAACCGACGATGGCGCAACTCGAAGCCCGGACGGCCGCGCAAGGCGTGCCGCTTGGGACGTTACTGAGTGCGAACGTCGCAGACCTCACGCTCACCGGCAACGGCGGGAGCCCCATAGTGGTGCTCAAAAATGCCGGCATTACGGAACACGGTTACGCGTTCGGCATTGAGCCCCTGCGGCAGGGAGAAATCACCTGGACTACAACACGCGGATTCACTGCGGGCGTGCCGGATGCGGTCGCCAGCGTGGCATAAAACTTTTCGGGGCTCTCAGGGACAGAACATTATCAAACGGCGGCGGTTGCAGACCGCTGCTACAAGGAAATGAACATTCAATTCACACCAACCGGCGGCTCACCGGCGACACTCGGAGACGATGCGGCGAAATTCGCCGTGGTGGTGGAGCAACTCGGCGGCTCCTGCATCGCGCAAGCGGAATCCCTCGCGGGCAGCCCGAACCTGGCGCTGTTCACCCGCGGCAACGTTGGCGGCGAGTTCATATTTCGCAGCTCCAAAACCTACGCGAATTATCAAACAACCTTTACGCAATTCCTCGCTGAATACGGCCGCCTGAACCAACAAGGCACGCTCGTCCTGACCGAGGGCTCCGTCACGCTTACCTTCGCCAACGTCATCCTGCGGGCCGTGCAACGCATTTTTGACGCGCAGCATTCCGGCACGCATATGGGCATCCGCTACACGTTCGCAATCACCACCATCCACTGAACATTTATGATTTACGATTTACGATTTACGATTTTGCGGCGCGACCGCCTTGCGATTTTGACCCTTGGGCTCTGGACTCTTTTCTCCGCACTCTGCCTTTCGCATTCCACATTCGCGCAGACGTCGGTCCTTTTCCCGCTGGCACAGATGACTGGCACCACCAATGACACAACCATCACCGTGCGGCCGGTCATCAACCCAATAAAATTTCACAGCCAGATTTACTGGCTGCCGACCGCCGGGATTCAGCTCGCCACAAAGAACGGTTCCGCCACGACGAATCTGATCCCGAACGATTACAACGTGACGATCGCGGGCGTGCCCGGCTCATGGAAGATTTCGGTGAGCGATACGAATGTCACGCTGAACGCCGCCGAAATTGGCAACCTCACCGTCTACAGCGCGAGCGGCCCGCTGCCGGGTGTCACGCAAATCACCGCCGGAGATAATATCACGATTTCCCCAGCGGACGGCCTGGGTGTGGTCACGATCAACTCCACCGGCGGAGGCTCGGCAACAAATGGATTTCAGTCTCAGGCCGGCAATCGGTTGATCACGATCTCCACGAATATAACCGACCTGATCTACACGTTTTCCGGTGTTTCGCAGACGAACGGTTATCCCTGGGGCATTCTATACGATGCCGCGGGCGCAGCGCAGGCAGCCACCAATGGAATTTCCCTCTCGAGCGGTCTCGCGGCATTTCGCCGGACCAATACTTTCGATGCGGCTGGCAGCGCGAGCGCGGCGACCAATGGTTATCCTTGGGGCTCGCTCTATGACGCCGCAGGTTCGGCGACAGCCGCGACCAACGGTTGGCCGTGGGGTGTTCTCTATGATCCAATTGGGGCGGCTGAATCGGCAACAAACGGTTTTCCGTGGAGCGTTTTGTACGACGCCGCGGGAACGGCCCAAGCGGCAACAAACGGCCTTTCAGTTGCCAGCGGTCTGGCTGCTTTTCGCGCGACGAATACGTTCGACCAAGCCGGCGCGGCCCTGAGCGCGACGAATGGTTTATCGCTCGCGAGTGGCTTGGCGGCATTCCGCAGCACGAATAGTTTTGATGCCGCCGGCAGCGCCAGCGCCGCCACGAACGGTTGGCCCTGGGGAATTCTCTACGACCCGGCTGGCGCAGCCGCATCGGCAACGAACGGTTTTCCGTGGGGCGTTTTGTACGATGCAGCCGGAACGGCACAAGCGGCAACGAATGGGCTTTCGCTCGCCAGCGGGCTGGCGGCGTTCCGCGGCACAAATACCTTCGCGCCCACGAACGCCGCGACGGCTTCCGCTCTCGGATTGGTCAAGGTCGACAATTCCACGATCACCGTCAGCGCCGACGGCACCATCACCGCAACGACCGGCGGCGGCGGCTCGGTGACCAGTGTGGCCTTGTCAGTGCCAGGTGAATTCTCCGTGTCCGGCTCTCCGCTTACCACGGGCGGCACCCTCGCGATCACGCGCACGGCGGATGCGAACTTTCTCGGCTTCGGCGCGACAAATATCGGCTTCCTCAAAATCACCAATTCCGCGGCCATCAGCGGCAACGCCACGATTTCGATTTTGACCGTGACTAACGGTTTTACCAACCAGGCATTGACCGCGAGCACGCTTTTGCAGGCGGATGCAAACAAAAGGCTGTCATCCATCGCCAACGGGGCCGGCGTTCTGACGAACGATGCCAGCGGAAATTTCGGCTATGCGCCGCTGCTGGATGCGTCCGCATTGAAGGCATCGCAATATGTTTCCACGGACGCGAGCACCAACCTGGTATCGACGCAGAACGGGAGCAACTGGACCAACACTATCGCGTGGACGCACGAGGGCACCGCGACAAACATCACGGCCACTTTCAACGGCACGTTGCAGACATTCACGATCACCAATGGACCAACTGTATCCTTTTCCTATGCCGGCGCAAACGGCTCCGTGAGTTACCGGATCATCTCCACAAACTTCACGACGCTGCAATTCACCTATCAACCCAAATGGTTGTTCGGCTCGAATAACGTCATCACCAACGGCGTACTTTCGCTCACCAGCTACGGCGGCACGAACGCAGCCCAAATCGAAGCCGCAATGAAGGAGAACCAATAATGAAAGTTCACAAGTGGGCTCAGATCGCTGTTGTGGTCGTTTCTGGCTTCTGCCCCCTGCCTTCTGCCTTCAGTCAGAGAGTTCTTACCGCGGACGGCCTGGCGGCGTTCGGCACGAATGCGGCAACCGGTGGCGGTGGTGGAGGTGGCGGGGACATCACTTCCAATCTGGCGCACTGGTGGAAGTTCGACGAGGGCACCGGGACGACGGCCGCGGACTCGGCAGGCAGCGACACTGCGACGTTGCATGGAACGACGGCGTGGACGGTGGGAATGATTGGCGCAAACGCTATCGCGTATCCAAGCGCCACCGGCAGCGGGTGTTCCCTCGCTTCGTCCGTCACGACCGGAACCACGTTCACTTATGCGGCTTGGATTTATTGGAAGGGCGCGGCAGCGACGTATCAAAACTTGTTTTCGCAGGGCGGTTCGTCAGGGTTTTGGATTAACTCCAGCAAGATTGATTGGGTTTTTTCCGGTTTGGACCATCGGAGCAATACGGTCATCACGGCGAACACGTGGCATCACATCGCGGTTGTGTGCAACTCCAGCGCGGTGACGTTCTATCTCGACGGCGTTCCTGATGGCACGACCTCTGGCGCGATTTCCTTCACTGCGGACGGCATGGGCGCAGATGGCGGAAACAGCGGCGAAGCCTTCAACGGCAATCATGACGACGTGCGGTTTTACACCCGCGCCTTGTCGGCAACGGACATTTCCACACTGTATTCCTTCCGATGAAACACTGGCTCTCCATTCTCATCTTGTTTGCCGCGCTCTGCTTTCCGCGTTCTGCGCTGGCGTTTGATTTGGTCATCAGCAACAACGCCATCATTTGCGGGTTTGGTGATTCCGAGGATACGGACGGCAGCGCACCATCCACCGGCTTTCACCGGATGGCTTACCTGCACAGCTATTTCGTTCTCAATTATCCGCAATTTCATCTTAACTTTTACGACTTCGGTCGTAGCGGTGGCACGATGGACGATCGCCTCACCAATTCCATTCATCCGAACGGGCTGGCCTGTTGGGGGTTTCAATCCAACGATTTTCAACACCTCGGAATTTCCTGGTGCACGAGCAATGGCAACCTGGATTCCAACCAGATGTATCTGGCGCAGAGCAACGTGATTCACACGCCAGTGATCATGAGTGATGGGGCGGCGGCGTTGAACACCCAGACCGGCTGGGCGGCAACGCATCCGGTGCAGTGGATTATCGCTGGCTCGACGCCGAGCGTCGTTTTGGATAGCGGCGACAGCGGCGGCACGGCTTCGCCGCGCAATCAGGACGCAGGTTGCACCAACGTGGGAAACATTCTGGGAACCATCGGTATCGGACTTTTCAACCCGCTGGTTCCTTCGTGGACGAATGATGTGACAGTGAATCAAGGGAACACGGTTGGATTTTTCAAAGGCTCTGCCAAGGAAGGCCACATCGCCGCGCCGGGGCAACTCAATGAAACCATCGTTTTCCTGCAACAGATCACCACGGACACTAATATCTCGACGTGCGTGGTGGATTTCAACAGCGCGATTCACACGGTGACGAATCATTGCGTCATCAGCGGCGAGACGCGCACCGGCAAAACGCTGACGTTCAATCGCCTCGATGATCGCTTGCCGATGGCCTATGACATTTCCAGCAGCGACCCGACGAACAATGCCGTGCTGGCCTTCTCGCTAATACCGAGTCAGGCGGATGCGTTCCTGTTCACCATCAAGCTGACGAATTGCCCGGTCGGATTTTACAACGTGTTCATCGATGGTGTTTTGGTGACCAACAGCATTCCGAGCAGTGTGTTAACCAGCGTGAACGGCTGGAATATGTTCACCTGCACCACGGGGCCGTATTGGAACCAACGCACCGAAGTGCTGGGACGCATTCGGGATTTTGAAGGCGTGGATCGCGTCACCCGAGTGCCGGTGTTTCCGACCTATGGCTTGAATGATTACGGCTCCCAGGCGTTCAGCAAGTGGAGTTCGGGCTTTAAAGGCGACGACACCATCGCGCAATTAAATGACGTGGTGGCCGGGTTGCACACCAACTCTTTCGCGAGCGCAGACCAAATCCACGCCGCCGCGCAGCCGACGATTCACACGTTCAGCATCACGCTCATCGCGACACTTATTGCACCCTTTCACCGATGAAAAAGATTTTAATCAGCCTCGCGCAACGCTTCCGGAAATTCACAGCAAACGCGTCCGGCAACAACGCAGCATCCGTTGCTCCGTTCCAGACTTCCGTTTTCTCCGAGAAAGAAGATGGATTCGAGCTAGGTGCCAAAATCCCATCCTCCATCACCACGATTTTGCCAGGCGCCTCGAGACCACAAAGCGATATTCAATCCCAGCAGGCGCTTGTGAAACCGAGCGCGATGGAAAGCGGCAATTCATTTCCTCCCGACTTCGTCACACGCGAAGAACTCAAACGCGAACTGGATCTTCTCCACCGCCTCATAGAAAGCCGCAAATGACCTTCGACACCCTGGAATACAACGGCACCGAACGCTCCTTCGCAAAATGGGCTTTGAACTTCGCGGCACCCAATGTCTGCGTCACAATTTGCGCGAGGATGTTTTCCGCGCGACCATCGCCACCGCTTCCATTTCCGATGACCCGATTTTTCCATTCGAGGCTCAGGTGATTGTTCGGTCCAATCGCGCGAGTGCGACCGGAAATGACAACTCTTTCGGCGGCGGCGTGACAAAGTTCTCCGGCAAACGCGTCGGAATGGAAGCCGCCGCCAGCGGCCGCGCGCAGGGTGTCACCTACGAATTCCTCGGGCCATGGTATGACCTCGCCAATGCTCACTATCTTCAAACATTTCAAGGCGTCGCCGTTTTGCCGTACGCACCCGGCGAAATCGTGTTGAACACTTCCACGGCAAATAATTCGCACTCGCTATCATTCATCAGCATCGGCGATCAACTCCAGGCCATTCTGCAATGGCTTCTCGATCAATACGCCGCGCAAGGCATGGCCGCGCCGTATCAATATATCGGCCGCGACCTCAACGCGGGGGCAATTGATTTGAGCGTCACCGGCACCGCTGCTGTCGGCGTGAACACCGACAAAGCCGGGAACGCCTATGACTATCACGTCAATGCCGCCACCACGATTGACTCGGCGCTCTTCGCGCAATTCCTTCCCAGCTATATCGCCAAGCCGATGATGTGCGCGCAGGCGTTGCAGAAGATGCTCGAGCTTTCCCCGCGCACGAACATTTGCTTCGATTATTCCACGACACCGCCCACCGTTTTCATCCGTTCGGTGGATAATTTTCCGCCGGTGTTGCTCGCATTGTTTCAATGGCGTCGACCACAAATCGCTCAACATCAAACGTCGCGACGACCTGGTAGCGCGCGCCGTGGTCATCACATATCGCATCACGAGCACGGTGAATGGCAAGCAGGTGGTGGATTATGCCATCGACAAATGGGGCGCGCATGGAGCGAACAGCGCAAGCGACCCGAATGCAGGCTTGCGCGTGTTATCTGAAACCATCGACCTGCAAGGGTACAACGTCACGACCACCACGGCGCAAATGGATTGTGAGCCGCTGGCGTGTCGTGGCGGAACAAACGGCACCAAACGCGCCTGGTGGGCCAGCCGCCGAGGCGGTGAACAGGCAAAATTCAGCGACAGCCGCGTGCGTTTTCAGACCATCGCCTTCGCCGAGACCACGATTCCTGATGCGACGATCACCTACGCAACGAGCACTGGAATGGACACCGACGGAAACCCGCGCGTTGCTGGAGCGGCGCTCTCCGCGGCGGATCTCGCGCTGTTTACAAACCGCATCGTCCGCGGCACGCATCATTCCTGGATGACCATCGGCGGGAATCCCGTGCGCTCACTGAAAGTGCGCGTGAGCGTCAAAACCGAGCACGCGATTTACGACGTCGTCGCCACTGGCGACACCTCCGGGCAATTGCCCGCGAACGAATCCACCTCAAATACGGCCACCAACGGCAGCCGCCAAGGCAAAGTAAACACCGAGGAAACGCACTGCGAAATCGAACTCACCAACGCCACCAACGCGCTCGATGGCTCGCCGTTTACCGCCACGACCGTGGCAAGCACGACTCCCGGCGAGCTTTACATTCTCGGCGAAGGCGGCATCGCGCAATACCTGTTCACCGCACTGCAGGCGTTTCAATACGACGGCGAATATACGAAGGTTGAAACCGAGTTCGCGAACAACGTCGGCCTGATGAACGCCGTCAATTTTACTGGCGGCCGCACCGAGTGGACCGCGATGAACGCGCAACCGCAAAGTATCATCGAGGATTTCGGCACGCACGAAACTTTCGTCCGCATCGGCGTTTCAAACCATTTGACCGCCGGGCAACTGTCCTCGCTGCTCAACATGTGGGCATTTCGCCGGCCCTGGTTTAATCCAGCCGTGCGCGCGGATAATTCGGTCGCAAACGGCGGCGAAGTTGCCATGCCGCAAACTGCGGGCAGCGCGAACGCCACCGGTGGCCTCGCCAATCATAGCGAATTGGTCACCACGGACTACGCGACCCCGGGCGATCCCACTTCATCCGTGAACGGCCAGATCAAAGCGACCGCCAAAAAAGTCTCCGACATTTTAGCAGCCACGACACCGACGCCGGCGGGAGGTTTTGTAACTGGAGATCTGAAAGTCGTTGAGCCGCGCGAATGCCAATTTTGCGACGAGACCGGCGAGGTCGTAAGCGCGATCCTGCTCGTGACCGGCTTTTACACCAAACCGTGATCGGCTGCCCGCCATTCACCACCCGTCAGATTGTTTATGGGAAACCAACCTCCATTCCGAATGCCTTGTGAAGCCGTTGCGGGCCAGCCGCGTTATTTTTTCGGCACACCCTTCCAACACGCGCTCGCTCCCCTGTTCGCGGATAAATTCGTCAACACGACGGTCGTGGACAATTGGGATACCAGCGACGGCGCGCCCGCATCCATCCCACCCTACGAGCGATGGACGCAGGATTTAAGTGGCGACGGAAGCTGCGAGGTGCATTTCTGCAATCCGGATGGAGCGCCGTGCAGTCCCTGGTTGCGTCCGTTCGCAGCCAACACCTTCAACCATGCGTCCGGCGAAAAAGTGGATCTCGCAGTCACACGCAAACGCGGTTTCAAAAACGTGCAGGCGCGCCGTTGTTGGAACGGGCGATTCGGTTATCTTGACATCGAAACCAGCGGCAGCGCCGATACCTGGGCTCCTTGCAGCGATCCTTCAACCGTCGCCTCCTGGCGTGTCTATAAATCCGCGCCGCCGCGCACGCGCTACAATCAACTCGACATTAGCGCGACGTGGGAATGGATTCATAACGAGTGGTCCGGCCCGCCGGAATCCACTTCTCCCACGACCACGACGAAAGATCAATCCGCTTCGCTAACGCAGGTCATCAACAGCGCCGGAATTTTGAACACGACCGCGCTCGCACTTTCCCCCAATACGTCGCAAACCGAGCCGTTGGTGGAATATCCACAACAAGCCTTCGCGGCGTTGCAAAAAGGATTCAAACACTTCGCCGGGGTGGTCGCCGATATGATCGTCGGAACCCTAAGCGATTCGACGAGCACAACCTGGACGGATACCAGCCTCACTATCACCAATGCGTTCCAGACCGAAACCATCACCTGGGATATTGGCGCGGGCACATTCAGCCGCGTCATTCAGCAAAACTATCCCGATGGTGGCGGTTATCTCACAATCTTGAGCGAGAGCTACGCTTTGAGCGAAACCGGATTATCCTACACGAAGGTGACCTACAATCGCATCGGCGATCCTGGCGCGGCGCAAGGCATGGTCATCGACCAAATCACCACCACCGCAACCGGCACGCTTTCATCGCCGATCACGGACGAAAATATTTATTCCGACATCAAGACGCTGCTCGGCGAATGGAATTTGGCTGATGACGAACAATATCCCTGGCGCACGGACACCAAAGTCGGCATCGCACCGCTGGTAAGCCGCGATGAGTTGCTCACGCAGGATTTCGACGCCACCGGATTTTACGTTCGCGATTACGGCGTGCCCGTCACCGATGCAGCGGGTCACACCATCGGGGATCCGGACTGGGAAGGGAACACGGGCTATACACTGAATCCGAATCCCAACACCGGAATTGCGAAAATCGCCATCGATTTTCCCGGGCACAACTCCGGCGCGGCCATCACTATTTCCGCCGGGCAACCCTTTAGTCACTGCGCCGCGACCGGCTACGCCATAGTTGGCGGCTCCCTCCCGTCGGGCGTTTCACTGGACACAACCACCGGCGCTATCACGGGCACCATCGGCGACGATGGCCATTACGGCGTGACCATCCAGATCACGGGTGCGACGACCGCTGCGACGGGGGCAGTGCTGGGCGCACCCAATCCAGCGGGTTACCAAAACTTTTTTGATTTCATGTTTACCGACGTGCGCGGCTGCTGTTATGAGCCGATCGATAATCCGGGATTCAAGCAATGGGCATGGTATCAGGTCGGCTGGGGCCAGGACGTTGTCACCTTCAATTCAAACACGAGTTGCCAATTGCCTCTGAATTCCACGCAATGGAACAATTGGTTTCAATCCGTGAACAAACCAGCCGGCGCGTGGATATTCCACGCGGATCAGCGTCAGGACTATTTCGCTGCGGGTTGCGTGTCCTCATCCAGCGGGAGCGGCGCGGGAGATTCCGCGAATATCGTCGCGCAAAAATGGGCCGAGATAGTGGAACGCTGGCCCTCGCAGAATTTCGCCAAACCGGCTGGCGATATGAAATTCTGGCATGATGAAACACGGGTTTATTGCGCCACAAATGTGAGCGGTTCCGGAGCCGGTTCCACCTGGAGTCTGCTCGATCCCAACACCGTCACGGCGCCGGCCACCATTGAACTCGACGATATTTGGGGCGGACCATCCGTGGGCGGTTTCTATTCCATCGCGGCCTACTCGGCCGGCGTGGTCACTCTTGGCGCAAAACAATTCGACGTCCCGAGCAATTGGGCCAGCAAAAGCAACGGCGATGACGCCGCCTGCTTCGGGCCGTTGCGCTGGCCTGACAAACCCCCATTGCTTGGCCGAATTGCCGTGACGACAACCGGACCGGGCACATCATTTACCTTTGCCGCTGCGCAGCCCGCGTTTGGCATGAACAGCAGCACGCACCAGGAACATATTGATCTTTATGACGCATCAATGACTCTCCTTGCCAGTGACGTGGCAGCCACCCGAATCAGTGACACGCAATGCTCAACCCTCTCACCTCACTCCTCTGCCGCTTTCATGGCGATTCACGGCGCCGCGAATTGGTTCGTGAACGACGCCAGCCCCAAAGGCGATTACGCGATTCTCGAATGGCTCGCCGACTTCCGCAGCTTTGGAGAATACAGCCGGCTGAACGGCCTCGCTGACTGCGACGGCTCGCCCATCACTGGATTACCCACATCCAACGCCGGCGGCGGCCCGCTCACCGCTGACACGCAGTTCGCTTCATTCAATCAAACGCCGGGTTGCCTGCCATTCGTTCCCTGTGCGCCAAAAGTCGTTTGCCTTTCGCCGAACGGGGAATCGTTTACCAACGGCATCACTTACAATTTTCCGGAAACATTCGTTTGCGATACCCAATACGGCTCCAAATGGTGGGGCTACGTGCAGCAAACCATGACCGAACTGTTCTGGCAGCCGCCGCACCGCCCGTGCAACATTAAATCCTGCGCCCGCTGGATTGCCGATGACGGCACCTGCCAGGAAAACACGCCGTTAAATCCGCCCACCTATGCCTGCCCAGGCGATGAAGATTTTGTCGACGGCGAAAGCCAGCCGCCCGTTTATTACTACGCATTCCCTCCACTCGCGGAAGCGCGATTGACGGTTCCGAGCAACTACGGAGCGAATCAAGACGAAGCCGGGCCCGCGCTCCCAATTCCCATCCAAATCGGCTGGCTCAGCCCAGTCGATCACGTCCCTGCTGATGGCGATGTCGCGTATCCGCCCGAACCGCCCGGCGTGAGCAAAGACGGCGGTGTTCCCGATGGCGCGACTACCGCATGGGAAGTTCACGATCGCTTGTGCGCCTCGTCCGCAGCCGGCTGCCGATTCAACTACGACGACACCGGTTGCTGAGCCAATCGCGATCAAAAATGCACACAGCATTCCTGCCTGCAAAAGCCAGGCAAACCGGCATCGCCCTCGCCGCTTCGCTCATCGCCGTCGCCGCGCCGGTGATTCGTATTCGTCCGCTGCCAATGGATCAATGGCCGGCGTGGGCGAAAGACCTCGCTCAAGATCGCCAACCGGAAGACGCAGGCCTCGGCGACACAATCGTGCACGTCATTGGTGATGCGCGTTCAGAAAAATTTAAGAGCTGGTTCAAAGAAAAACTCGGCATCACTTGCGGCTGCATCGAGCGACAACGGTGGTTAAACCAGAGATTTCCTTATGATCGATCGATAGAGCCAATCACGGCATGATTCAACAACTCCGGGTTCGCGGCGCAATTATAACTTGAGCACATAGCTCGTGCTGCGGCCTCCGGCCTGCTCTTTGGCCAGAAGGTTGCGTTCCAGCAAGTCATTAATGTCACGGCCCGCCGTGTCCTGCGAGCATTTGGCAAGCTTGGCCCATTTTGAGGACGTCAGCTTGCCCTCAAAACCATCCATCAGCCGATTAATCACTTTCCGCTGCCGTTCGTTGAGACTCTCATCTTTGTGCAATTTCCAGAAGCGATCCTTGATCAGGACAGATTCCAAAAGCTCGGTCGAGGCTTCAATCGCCCGTTGCAGGCAATTCAAATACCACTCGATCCACAAGGTGATATCGAGCGCGCCTTTCTGACTTTTCTCCAGCACATCGTAATACGCATTACGCTCCTGCTGGATTTGCGCCGACATGCTGTAGAAACGCTGTGCCGTATTTTCAGAACGAGCCAACAACAGGTCGGCAATCGCCCGCGCGATGCGTCCGTTGCCATCTTCGAACGGGTGGATGGTCACAAACCAGAAATGCGCGAGCGCCGATTTCAGGACAAGATCGGTCTGGTTTTCGGAATTGAACCACTTGATGAAGGCGGACATCTCAGCCTTTAACCTCTCGTGCCCTGGCGCTTCAAAATGAATCTTCTCGCGTCCGATCGGCCCGGAGACCACCTGCATGGCGCCGCTTGCCTTGGGACGCCATGCGCCCACCGTAATGCGCTGTAATCCGCTCCTGCCCGCGGGGAACAAGGCACCGTGCCAGTTGAATAACCTTTCCTGCGTCAGCGGTTTTACGAAATTCCGGGTAGCGTCGAGCATTATGTCAACGATCCCCTCCACACTGCGGTCCACCGGGCGCAGCGCTCCGATATCCAGCCCCATGCGCCGGGCGATGGACGAACGCACAGTTTCAACGTCGAGCTTTTCTCCCTCGATCTCGCTCGTTTTGACGACATCCTGGGTGAGCGTCCTCAGCGTTGCCTCCTCCTGCAATTGAAACCCCAATCCTTCCATGCGGCCCAATAAACGACCCTGCAAATGGCGCACTTCCGCCAGCAAGGCGGCGAGCCGGCCCTGCTCCCACTTGAATGCGGGCCAATCTTTTCGCTCATGGATATACATTTTAATCTCCGCAATTGATGCGGAGAATATGCCTCTTAATCTCCGCAAAAACAAGGACAATCTCCGCATTTTATGCGGAGATTAAATCGGCTATTCTCCGCATTACTTGAGCGATAAAGCTCTGCAGTTGCCCGCGGGTGTGTAGCAGCCAGGGTGGGATGGGAATTAAATGGTCGGGGCGGTGAGATTCGAACTCACGACCTCTTGCACCCCAAGCAAGCGCGCATACCAGGCTACGCTACGCCCCGAACCATTTCGCCGGATTGCTCCAGCGGAGAAAACACTATGCCGCCCACTGCTTTACTTCACAACCTAAAAATTGCATGTTCAAGGTTTGTGAAAGCTGTAAGGATTTGACCCTATTCCGTACTCGGACGGCTCTCGGCTTAAAATTGCGCCATTCAATTCGGCAGTTAAATGTTTAATAGCATTTTCGAAAAGATTCACGGGCTGGACGCGGAAAAGGCAAAATACGCCGCGCTTCAAATCGCCATCATTGTCTGTTACACTATTCTCGCGCATTTTCTGGTTCGCCTGATGCAATTCGTCGGTGATTGGCTCATTCGCAAGAGTGCCGCCAAAAAATCTCCCGTCGGCTTTGTCACGCACCAACCCAAATTCGTGACGCTTACCGGATTGATCACGAGCGCGCTGACGATGATCATTTATTCCGTCGCTTTGGGTTTCATTCTGAGCGTGCTCGGAATGAATACCCAGCAGTTCATCGCCACCTATCTCGCCACGGCTTCGGTCGTTGGTTTCGCGGTGGGGTTTGGTTCCCAGGGACTCGTGCAGGATGTGATTACCGGCCTCACTTTGATTTTCACGGACACGCTCGAGGTCGGTGACATGGTGGATATCTCGGGGCAGGTCGGCCGCGTGGAGAAAGTCGGCTTGCGATTCACTGAGCTCCGGAATTTTTACAATCAGCAGGTCTTTTTATCGAATCGCAACATCGCCAACATCGCTCGCTTCCCGCGCGGCGGCATTCATGCTTATGTGGACGCACAGCTTCCGGCGAACGCGGACCGCGCCAAAGTCATCGCCGTTGTGAAGCAGGCCGCCCACGGGATGTGGGAGCAATTCCGGGCCATCGTCCTGGGCGAACCGGAAGTATCCGAACTGCAATCACCCATGAGCAATGCGCGGGACTTCGTGCGCGTGGACTTTAAGTTGTGGCCGGGCCAGGGTGCGCTGATCGAGACCACCTTTCGCCAGCGGTTGGTGACATTACTGAAGCAATTCGATCCCAACTATGCCGATTGGATGGTCGTGGTCACTTATCGCGCCACGGACCTTGCCCAGACAAATGTTTCCATTTGAGCCGGGGTCAGGCCGGATGCGGCGCTTTCTTTTTGACGAACGTGTGCGTCGGGTGGCCGTAGAAAACTTCCGCCGCTTCCATGAGCGTCTCGGACAATGTCGGGTGCGGATGCACTGACAACGCCAAATCCTTGGCGGTGAGGCCGGTCTCCACCGCCAGCACGCCTTCGGCAATCAATTCACCGGCGCCCGCGCCGACAATTCCCACGCCAAGAATGCGTTCGGTTTCCGGATCGATGATAAGTTTGGTCAGGCCGTCCGGACGGTCAAAAGTCAACGCCCGACCGGAAGCTGCCCACGGGAATTTGGCGATTTCGACGTTGATAGCTTTTTGTTTGGCCTCGCCCTCGGTGAGACCGCACCAGGCCAACTCAGGATCCGTGAAAACAACCGCCGGGATGACCACGTCGTGGAAAGTACTACTTTCTCCCAAAATCACCTCCACCGCCACACGCGCCTCGCGCGAGGCTTTGTGCGCGAGCATCACGCCACCGGCGACGTCGCCGATTGCGTAAATCGAAGGATCATCGGTTTGCTGTTTCTCGTTGATCTTGATGAAACCTTTTTCGTCGCGAGTGACTTTCGTATTTTCCAAACCAATATTCTCGCAATTCGGCACCCGGCCGACCGCCACGAGCACGCGATCGTACAGTTCTTCCTTCTTCTGCCCTTCCACTTCCATCTCCACCTTGATCTGCTTTCCTTGCGTGGACATTTTGCCGACCTTGGTCTTGAGACGCACTTCTTTGAAATTCTTTTTGGCGTAAGCAACGATCGGACGGGCGAGGTCCGCATCCGCGCCCATCAAAATTCCATCCAACGCCTCCACCAAAGTAATTTTGCTGCCGAGCGCGGCGTAGACCGTGCCCAACTCCATGCCGATGTAGCCACCGCCAATGACCAGCAGGTTCTCGGGAATTTCCTCCACTTCCAACGCACCGCGCGAGGTCATGATTCGCGGATTTCCCAAATCCCAAGCCTTGGGCAAAGCCGACTTGGATCCGGTAGCGATGATCGCCTGATCGAAGTTAATGAACTTCTGGCCTTCTTCCGTTTCGACACGGAGGGAGCTGGAATCCTCGAAATATCCGCGCCCATTCCAAACCTCGACGCCGCGCATCTTCGCCAATTGCGCCACGCCGCCCGAGAGCTTCGCGAGCACGCCGTCTTTCCACGAGCGCAACTTCGCCAAATCCACATTCGGAGTCTGAAACGTGATGCCGCGGTGCTCCGATTCCTTGGCGAGCGACAACGTGTGCGTGGCGTAGAGCAATGCCTTTGACGGAATGCACCCGCGGTTCAGGCACACGCCGCCCAGCTTCCGATCCTGCTCCACCAAAATAACCTTTTTGCCAAGGTCAGCGGCATAGAACGCGGCGGCGTATCCGCCCGGGCCCGCGCCTACGACCACGATATCTGTCTTTGTCGGTTCCATAAAATTTTTCAGCTTTTCTTTTTCGTTTTCCCGCTCGTCCTCGTATCCCGCTCGGTTCCGCTTACATAGTATTCAATGCCATCTTCAGAAATTTGATTGCTGGTTGAATCAAAACGATCCACCAGTCGGCACAGCATTGAAACGATTCTTAGCAAAGGCCCTTTTCCTTCCTCAATTCTGTCCGCAGTCGCCGCTTTTTTTGCAACCAGTGCATCCAGGCAAGCGGCGCACTCGGTGGCCGAACCGCGCGCGTCGTCAAAGAACTTGGCGCGAGTCTGCCTCTGTCTCCGGCCATTACCTTCCGCTGTATTCAACAGTGCCGAAAGGCTGGCGCGATCCAGTTGATCGCAAACCTCACGAGTTCTAGTTCTTGTCAACGAGGAAACTTCATCCAGCAACGGCGTCACCCATTCAACGAATCGAAGTTCCGCCTGATAAACGTCCAATCTTTCATGGTCGAACCGAGTTGCGATTTGTTGTTGATTCATAGCTCGAGGATGAGGACGAGAACGAGGACGATTAAATCCTTACCATTTGTTCATCAAACGTCTCGATCGCCTTCACCAAATCCACGATGAATCGCGCGGCCACGCCGCCATCGATGACGCGATGATCATACGAAAGCGCCACCGGCAACATCATGCGCGACTCGATTTTGTCTTCGCGCACGACGGCTTTCGCGGCGCCTTTGCCGAGGCCGAGAATGGCGACCTCAGGTTTATTGACGATGGGCGTGAAATGCGCACCACCAATGCCGCCCTGGTTTGAAATCGTGAACGAGCCGCCCTTCAAATCCTCGCCGGAAACTTTGCGTTCGCGGGCTTTGGTGGCCAACTCTTCCAATTCCTTGGACAATTGCGCGAGATCCTTTTTGTCGGCATCGCGCAGGACCGGAACGATCAATCCCGCTTCCGTGTCCACAGCAATGCCGAGGTGAACGTATTCCTTCAGGATGATTTCCTGCGTCACTTCATCGAGGCTCGAATTGATCGTCGGATGTTTCTTCAACGTTTCCGCGACCGCTTTGAGGATGAACGTAGTGACGGTGAGGCGCGCGCCTTTTTTCTCGTACGCCGCGACATATTTTTTGCGCAACGCGAGGATGCCGGTGATGTCCGCGTCGTCGAATTGGGTGACGTGCGGGATGGCGTTCCAGTTTTCGGTCATGCGCCGGGCAATGACCTGGCGCAAGGGCGAGAGCGGTTTTTTAGTGACGCTACCCCACTTGGAAAAATCGATGGATTCGGCAGCGGGCTTGGCCGAAGCGCCGGGCGCGGCTTTCGGTTGCGCGGCGAGCTTCTGCAAACGCTGAATATACGCGCGCACATCTTCCAGGGTCACGCGACCGCCGCGGGCGGAGCCGCGAACCTTGGCCAGATCGATGCCCAGATCGCGCGCCAGCTTGCGAATCGTGGGTGAAGCCGCGACGGCGGCGTTTGCTTTGTCGACCGACTCGGCGGCTTCAGCGGAAACTTCTTCCTCCGGTTCGGGTTCCGATTCCGGCTCGGGTGCGGCCGCTTTGGCGGCGGCTTTGGGCGCTGCCGCTGCCGGTTTTTCAGCCGCGGGAGCAGCATCGGCGCCCGAAAGGGTCACCAGCTTTTGCCCGACGCTGATTTTATCGCCGGCTTTGACATGAATTTTGGCGACCGTGCCCGCCCCGGTTGAAGGGATCGTGGCGACGGCCTTTTCGTTTTCAAGCTCAAGAATCGGTTGGTCTTTGGCAATCTGGTCGCCTTCTTTGACGAACACATTGACCACCGTTCCCGAGTCGGCACCTTCGCCGAGGCGTGGAAGTTTTACGTCCATATAAATTAGAGCGACGTAATGTGGTGCAAATGTGCCCGAGATTCTAGGAAAATTTAATGGGACGACGGCAATGGGCCGTTCTAACAGTGCGGTTAATCCTGTCAATTGGGTTGAGGAATGGTTTGAACGCGGAACCCGGAACTCTGAACGCCGATCCGCCTTCGCCAAGGCTTCGGCGCGACAAAATGGGTTCGTTTTCCACGGCTTGTGAACGGGTAATGGACAAAATCCCGTTTGTTTACAGGGGTTTCCTTGAGTTTCTGAATTGGGTTCGTTTGGTAATTTTTTATTTTTTGCTGACCGCTGTTCCGGTGCCGCAGCCATCCCCCCGAATAGGCTGGAATGGGCTGGAAACGAAGGAAACAAAAGGCCTTTTACGCGAATTACGCGAATTAGCGCGAATTCTTTAACCACGGATGAACACCGATGAACACGGATTCCGGAAGATTTAACAGAAGGGAACGAAGGGAACGAAGGTGGGAATTGAATACCGGTTGATTGATATGTGCGCGGAATGGGTCGTTGTACGCCGGTCTGAGCCGGTTTGAATGGCGGCGTTCTGCCAATGAGTCGAGCCTCGCTGCCAGATTGTCTCGTTCTCCCTTTCATTTTTCCCTTCTGCCCTCCTTTTGGTGCTGTTATAGCATCGCTGTCAAATCGATCATTACCTAAGGCCGGGGAAAAACGCGGAGACGCAAAGGGGCGCGGAGTTTCGCGGAGGAGAGGGAGACGAGAGAGCGGCACTGGGTCGCCACATTGACCATTACTTTGAATCGCACGGTCGCCAGGTCGCTGGACGAAACAAATCGGCTTGCAAATCGGAAAAATCGAGCCTTAATTCGGCGATGGAAAACGGCCAGTTCAAACCACTGGAACTTGGGCCAAAGCGGCGTTTGGCCTATTACATGTTAGGCCGCTTATGATCGCTCTCGAAGTCAGAAAGAATGGCAGGCGAGTCTGCATCGCCGGTGCGGATGATTTAGCCGTGTTGACTACTAGCGTCACGGCGGTTGGCAAACTCGGGAAGAAGACAATTCCGCTGAGACCCGATGAGACTACCGGCGAGGTCCATTATTCTGTTGGTGGTCTTACCTCTCGGCCAGACCCAAGCAAAGACGTCCACATGAGATGGCAGTCTGTGGCCTCCCTCAAGGTGGGAGACGTTATCGAGGTTAGGATATTAGAAACCCAGAAAGTTGATCGTGCGAAATCCCGAACCAAAGCCAAAAGAAAGCAGGCCTAATCGCTGCAGCCAACGCGGGGCGGCGAGCTTGATTCATCGAGAAGCCACGGGTTATTTCTTGGTCGCAATTCCCGCAGCGTTTTAACGCCGGGATATGCCAGGGGAAATGACAAGCCCCGCAGGGATGGCCGAAAGCAATATTCAGCCGTTCCTTCGGAACTGGGCCATTTCCGTGAGGTCTCCCGGCGTTAAAACGCCGGGCTATTGTCAGACATCCCTCCGGGATTGATCGTTGCGTCAAGAAGGCACCTAGCCACTTCCGACCGCACCCCGGGGCGTTTTCGAGGCGATTTCGTAATTGACAGAAAGGGCCGGTGAGGGAATAACTTTCTTATCCACTGATTCACAAAGCATGGGATTTATTCAGAACGCACCCAACCGATAACTGTATGAAATCTCTTTCCTTTTCCCTGTTGGCCGCGCTGGCGCTGACACTGTCAGCGAGTTCTGTTTCCGCGCAAAGTTACTCCATTGATTGGTATAAGATCGCGGGGGGCGGCGGCACGAGCAGCAACGGGCAATTCAGCGTGAGCGGCACCATCGGGCAGCATGATGCCGGCGGGCCCATGGTGGGCGGCAACTTTTCGCTCACGGGCGGGTTCTGGAGTTTGTTGTCCGTGGTTCAAACGGTCGGGTCGCCGACGATTCGGATTTTCATGACCTCGACCAACACGGCCGTGGTGGCCTGGCCGGCGAGCGCCACGGGCTTCACTCTGCAACAGGACTCCTCGTTAAGCCCCTCGGGTTGGACCACGGCGGGGTCGCCGATTACGGTCGGCTCGGAATTTCAGGTGATCATCGCGCCGCCGGTGGGCAGGGAGTTTTATCGGCTGGTGCATCCGTAAGGCCCGTGGATTCAGCGCAACGGGCTGTTCAGGTTCAAATCGTAAAGGATGTGAAGGGGAAGAAATGACGGGGTCAATGAATGACCTTACGAATTCCTATTAAAAAATCGCTGGCCCGCAAGTACGAGTCGGTGGATGTGTTGTTGCGTGACGGTTCGATTGTCGAGAAACTTGCAATTGATGGGAATGGGCTTGTCCTTGGCAAAATAGTTGGTGGTCATGATGGAATTGACGAATCACCATTGCCATTCAAGCAAGAAGAAATTAAAGCTTATCGGTTTCGAGCCGGTTTGGCGGCGGTCTTTGGTGTCGCCAAATGGAATCCCTTGGAGCAACCCGCCTGAATCGATTTCTGATTCCAAATTAGGACACTACCAAGTATGGTAGCTGCTTGCTTTTTTCATCATTCGCCTCCGCCGGGGGCGAATGATGAAAAAAGCAGTTACGATTTGGACACGATACCCAGGGCTGCGGCTGCTGCGCAGCCTTTCCCTGGGCTATCATCTGGCGCCCTTTCAGGGCTTCAAAATGATGGCAAAGATCTTTTCTACAAGCACCGAAGCGGCTGCGCTCCCCAAAGAAAAGGCGTCGGAGTAAATCCGACGCCTTCTTTTGAACTCGGTTGCAAAATGCCGTTTAGGCGAGTTGCGGAAATACTTTTTCCGGATTCACGTTGAGGTCTTTGATCGCCTGGGCAACGACGGACCGGTCGATCTGCCCCTTCTTTGCGAGGGCATACAAGGTCGCGATGACGGTTGACTCGGCGTCAATTTCGAAGAATCGGCGCAAGTTCGCGCGAGTCTCGCTGCGGCCGAAGCCGTCCGTGCCGAGGGTCATGAGACCGCCCGGAACCCACGGCGCGATCTGGTCGGGCACCATGCGCATGAAATCCGAAACCGCCACGAAGACGCCTTGTTCTTGCTCGAGCAATTTTTCCACGTAGGATTTTTTCGGCGTTTCGGTCGGGTGCAGCATGTTCCAGCGCTGGCAATTCAATGCCTCACTGCGAAGTTCTTTGTAGTTGGTCGCGCTCCACACGTCGGCGGAGACGCCGTAGCGTTCGGCGAGAATTTGCTGCGCGCGCAGGGCCTGGTTGATGATCGGGCCGCTGCCGAAAATATGCGCCTTGAGCTTTTTGCCTTCCGCGCCGGCTTTGAAACGATACAAGCCTTTGAGAATGCCTGCTTCGACGCCCGGAGGCATCGGGGGCATGGTGTGATTTTCATTGTAGAGCGTCAGGTAATAGAAGACGTCCTCGTTATTGACGAACATGCGCCGCATGCCGTCGGCCACAATCACGGCAACTTCATAAGCAAACGCCGGGTCGTAGGTGAGCAAGTTCGGGATGGTGCTCGCGAGCAGCAGGCTGTGGCCGTCCTCGTGTTGCAAGCCTTCGCCGTTCAAGGTCGTGCGGCCGGCGGTGGCGCCGAGCAAAAAGCCCTTGGCCTTGATGTCGCCAGCGAGCCAGATCAAATCACCGATGCGCTGGAAGCCGAACATCGAGTAATAAATGTAGAACGGGATCATGTGCTTGCCGTGCGAGGCGTAACTGGTGCCCGCGGCGATGAACGAGGACATGGACCCGGCTTCGGTGATGCCTTCTTCGAGGATCTGCCCGTCCTTCGCTTCGTGATAGTAAAGCAGCGACTTGATATCGACCGGCTCGTAAAGCTGGCCTTTGGAGGAGTAAATGCCGATCTCGCGGAAGAGCGCATCGAGACCGAACGTGCGCGCTTCGTCAGGAATGATCGGGACGATCTGCTTCCCAATGGCTTTATTACGCAGCAACATGCTCAACAACCGCACGAAGGCCATCGTGGTGGAAACTTCCAGCAGGCCGGAGCCTTTGAAGAATTCCGCGAAAGCTTCCATCTTTGGAATGTCCAGCGGTTCCGCCGTGACTTTGCGCTCCGGCAAAAAGCCGCCGAGCGCTTTCCGGCGTTCGAGCAAATACTTGATTTCCGGGCTGTTCGCCGGCGGGCGATAAAACGGAGTTTCCGCGATGACATCGTCGCTGATGGGGATGTTGAAGCGCTCGCGGAATTCGCGAAGCTCCTTCTCGTTCATCTTTTTCTGCTGATGCGAGATGTTACGGCCTTCGCCCGCTTCGCCGAGGCCGTAACCTTTGATCGTTTTCGCGAGAATGACGGTCGGCTGGCCTTTGTGTTCGACGGCGGCTTTGTAGGCGGCGTAAACCTTTTTTGTGTCGTGACCGCCGCGCAGCAGCTTGCGAATCTGCTCGTCGCTGAGATGATTCACGAGCTTCAGCAATTCCGGATATTTGCCGAAGAAATGCCGGCGCGTGTAGCTGCCGGGTTCGACGGAATATTTCTGGTAATCGCCGTCGACGGCTTCCTGCATGCGTTTCATGAGCAAGCCGCTGGTGTCGCGCGCGAGCAGGTCGTCCCAATCGCTGCCCCAAATGACCTTGATGACGTTCCAGCCGGCGCCGCGGAACAAGGCTTCGAGTTCCTGGATGATTTTTCCGTTGCCGCGGACCGGACCGTCGAGGCGCTGGAGGTTGCAGTTGATGACCCAGATGAGGTTGTCGAGATTTTCGCGAGCGCCGAGCGTAATGGAGCCGAGCGTTTCCGGTTCATCGCATTCGCCGTCGCCGAGGAACGCCCACACTTTTTGCTCCTCACCTTTGATGATACCGCGAGCGCGCAGATAACGATTAAAACGCGCCTGGTAAATCGACATGATGGGGCCGAGCCCCATCGAGACGGTCGGGAATTGCCAGAAATCCGGCATCAAATACGGGTGCGGATAGGACGAAAGGCCGCCGCCTTCGGCAAGTTCCTGGCGGAAATTTTGCAGATGACGCTCGTCCAACCGGCCTTCGAGGAAGGCGCGCGCATAAACACCCGGCGTGGCGTGGCCCTGGAAATAAACCAGGTCGCCCATGAAATTTTCGGTGCGACCGCGGAAGAAATGGTTGAAGGCGATCTCGTACAACGTGGCGCTGGAGGCAAACGTCGAGATATGGCCGCCGAGGCCGTTGTGGCGGCGGTTGGCATTCACGACCATGGCCATGGCGTTCCAACGGATCAGGCTTTTGATGCGAACTTCAGTGGCCCAATCGCCGGGGAACGCCGGCTCCTCCTCCACCGGAATGGAGTTGATGTAGGGCGTGCTGACAACGCGCGGGGCGTCGATACCGGATTCGCGGAGGCGTTCGGTGACGTCGCTGAGGAATTGCGCCGTGCGTTCCGCGCCGCGCTCTTTCAGCGCCACTTCCAGCAGCGATTCCAGTGATTGCAACACTTTGTCGCTGTCGCCATTGTTCCCGGGTTTCAACACGTGCAGGTCGGCGCCACGCGAGCGTGACTGCGATTGCTCTTTGTCTTTTTTCTGCGGTTTCACTTTAAATTAATTAACAATGCCGTCATTATCCGGCGTGGAAGAATTCCAAAGCGCGCGAGTAAATCAGCCTGAGGCCTTAAAAGCCAGATAAATGTAGCACAGGTCGCTCAGTATATGAGCTAAATTGGTGATTAGTTAAATAGGTTAAATCGTTAAATAAGCTGAACAAATCAGACACGATCACCGCAATCTACCGATTTAACCATTTAACTTATTTAACTCATTTAACCGCCCCCGTGACCCTCCTCGACCTGACGTTCCCAACTCCTGCGGAAAATCTCGCGGGCGATGAGGCATTGCTGGACGCATTCGAGGAGAATGGCGGCGACGGGCTGTTGCGATTTTGGGAGCCGGACAATTATTTCGCCGTGGTCGGCTACGGCAATCACGTGGCGACCGAAGTGAGCGTGCCCGCGTGCGAGGCGGCGGGAATTCCGATTTTGCGGCGGTGCAGCGGGGGTGGAACGGTGCTGCAGGGGCCGGGTTGTTTGAATTATTCGCTCATCCTGAAGATCGAGGAAAACGGGCCGCTCGCGAGCATCACGGCGGCAAATCGATTCATTATGGAACGCAATCGGGAGGCGATTGAAAGTCTTTTGAACCGTAGCAGCCGAGGTGAGGAGGCTCTCGAAAAACAAATAGATCAGAGCCTCCTCACGTCGGCTGCTACGGTTGAAATTCGCGGTTGCACGGATCTCGCGCTTTGCCCTCGACCCTCGACCCCCGACCCTTCTTTGAAGTTTTCGGGCAATGCGCAGCGGCGGAAGAAACATTTCCTCTTATTTCACGGAACATTTTTACTGAACTTCGACCTCGCATTGATTGATAAATTTTTGCGCATGCCTTCGAAGGAGCCGGATTATCGGCAGGGGCGCTCGCATAAAAACTTTTTGACGAATTTGGATTTGCCCTCCGAGACGGTCAAAAAAACCTTGCGTGTCGCATGGGGAGCGGCGAAGCCGCTGGAAGTTGTTCCGCGCGACGCCATTGCGTTACTGGCGCGTGACAAATACGTCACGACCGGGTGGAATTTCAAATTCTGATCGAACAGAGCTTGCTTTTTTTGGTCGATTCAAGAGAGGATATGTTGCGCAGTTTTTCTCCAAACGGAATGAGGTTTGCTTAATTCCGCCCGAACGAGTTTGAACACCAAACCGGCTCGTTCTCTTGTAGGAAATTGCGCAACGTGACTAATTGAATACTGAAAACGAATAATATGAAACTTGCTAAAGGTGTGAAAACTTCGACCCGTAAAAAAACCGTGGCAAAAGCCCTCGCGGATTTGCCGGAGACCACCACCCAAACCACCACGCCGCCCGTGAAGGCGGCGGAAACGACGACCGGCAGCGCGCGCAGCAACGCGAAGCCGGTGACCATCGAAGCCAAGATCGATGTGGGCTTCGGCAACTCGCTCTATCTCCGCGGCGAAGGACTCGGCTTGAGTTGGAACCAGGGCGTGCCGCTGACCTGCGTGGATGGCAAAACCTGGAAGTGGACCGGCGAAACCAAGGAGCAAGTGAAGTTCAAATTGCTCATCAATGACCAGGTGTGGTCGCAGGGCGAAGATTTGGTCGCGGCGCCGGGACAGAAGGTGGAGATTTCCCCGGCGTTTTAACCAGCGGTTCAAATCCCCAAACTTTGTAAGGAGCCCATCCGCAGTGGCGCGGGTGGGCATATCTTCTTTTTGTTCGTGCCCAACCGGCGTTAGTGATTATATCAATACGCTGGCAATGGAATCGTCTGTCTATCAATTCAGAATTGACGTTACGGAAAAGGACCTCGATCGAAATGGTCACGTCAACAACGTCGTTTACATCCAGTGGATGCAGGATGCGGCGATTGCGCATGCGCGGGCGAGCGGATGCACCAAGGCTTCGCAGGCAGTCGGAGCGACGTGGGTGGTGCGGACGCATCATATCGAGTATCTCAGCCCATTGTTTGCGGGTGATCAAGTGACGGTGCTGACGTGGCCGGCGAATTTCCAACGGGTGCGGTCCACGCGGAAATATAAATTTGTTCGCGCGAAGGATGGCGAGGTGATTGCGCGGGCGGAGACGGATTGGGTGTTTGTGAATGCGAAGACGGGGCGGCCGCAGTCGATTCCTGAGGAGGTTCGCAAAACTTTGCCAGTGGTTGAAATGGAGCCGTGAAGGAATGAATTGGTTGGCGCATCTTTTTCTTTCCGAGCCGAGCCCGGCTTTTCGTATCGGCAATCTACTACCTGACCTGGCGAGGCCTTCTGAATTATCCGGGTTGTCATCAGAATTCATACGCGGCATTCATCAACATCGGCGGATTGATGCGTTCACGGATTCGCATCCGATTGTGCGGCGGAGCATCGCCCGGGTGGGGCCGGAGTTCCGGCGGTTCGGCGGGATTTTCGTGGATATATTTTACGATCATTTTTTGTCGCGGGAATGGGTGACGCTGTCGCGTACTTCGTTGGTGGATTTCACGAGTGAGATTTATGCGTCGTTCGAAAGTCATCGGCGGGAAATACCGGTGGAGGCTTACGGGGCGCTGGAACGGATGAAAGCGGAGAACTGGTTGTGCATGTATGGGGATTTGCACGGCGTGGCGACCACGCTGGGAAGGATTGGTTTGCGATTGCGGCGTCCCGTTTCGCTGGCCGAGGGAGCGGCGATTTTGGAGGGGGATTATGCTGGTTTTCATGCGGATTTCAGCGAGTTTTTTCCGGAACTGATGGCACACGTGCGCGGGTGTTGAAAAGGTAAATACCGTGGATTTACCGAAGGAAGATACTCGCTTCGCTCGCCGCGCTCCGCGCGAAAGTGATGGGCTAAATGGCTTAAAACCCAGGGTAGCCCTGGCGGACTCGGGCAACCCCGGGCTGGATGACTCGACCCCGTTGGGGTCGTCAGCATGCCGCGTTGAGCGCGGAAAAGAGTTTGCCAGACTGATATGGGTGCGATTCAAAGTGAGGGGCAGACGGAAAATTTCCTTTCGCCAGGGATTGGACATAACGCCATTGAATGTGAGGCGAAACCCCTCATCCCGGCCTTCCCCCCGCTTGGGCGGGGGGAAGGAGACGAAACGCGCGCGTCTGTCATTTGACCATCACTTGAATCGCACCCGCCCGCTATCCGGTAGTTGACCAACAGGGCAGCGATTGCCAAAATTTTGAATATGATCACTCCCCTCTCCCGCAATGAAGTGCCCGATTTGCTTGAACTCATTCGCGAGTTGGCACAGTTCGAAAAGCTCGAGCATGAGTTGCAGGCCACGGTCGGCATTTTGGAGAATTCTTTTTTGGGGTCGCAACCCGTGGCCGGCGCGTTTCTCGCGCGGTGCGATGGCAAACTCGCGGGCTACGCGATTTATTTTTTCACGTTTTCGAGTTTCATCGGGCGGGCGGGAATTTGGCTGGAGGATCTTTACGTGCGGCCGGAATTTCGCAAGCGCGGTCTGGGATTGGCTTTGATGAAGGCTGTTGCCCAAGTCGGCGTGGAGCGCAATTGCGGGCGATTCGAGTGGACGGCGCTGGATTGGAATGAAAACGCGCTGAAATTTTATGACAAGCTCGGCGCCCGGAGGATGGGCGAGTGGACGACGCTGCGGATGAATTCCAAACAAATGCGTGAATTGGCCGCGGCGACCGAAAAATTTACGCCCCAAAGTTAAATGCGACGCATGCCTCTGGGCTTCGCCATAAAAGGCTTCGCAATCGGTTTTGCAATTGCGGCTCCGGTCGGGCCGATTGGCGTGTTGTGCATTCGACGCTCTCTGGCGGAAGGAAAATGGGTGGGATTGGTCACGGGTTTGGGTGCGGCGACGGCAGACGCCACCTATGGCGCCATTGCCGCGTTCGGACTTACCGCGATGTCAGGCTTTCTTGTAGCGCAAGTAGCGTGGCTTAGCCTGGTGGGCGGCGTGTTTCTTTTCTATTTGGGAATTCGCGCTTTCATGAGCAAGCCGGCTGATGAAGCGGCTCGCGCGCGGGACGGCGGAATATTCGCGGCGTATTTTTCGACGCTGTTTCTCACGTTGACCAATCCGATGACGATTCTATCCTTCGCCGCGGTTTTCGCGGGCGTCGGGTTGGCGGCGTCCCCGGATTATTTCAGCGCGGGTTTAATGGTAGCCGGCGTCTTTGCCGGATCGGCTTTTTGGTGGTTGCTGCTGAGCAACGGAGTCGCTTTGCTGCGTTCGCGAATGACTCCGAGATGGATGCAGGCGGTCAACAGGATTTCCGGCTGCGTTATTCTCGGCTTTGCCCTCTTCTCCCTTTTTCATTTCTTCCGCTACTCTAAAATGTCCGGATCGCCGTAAAGAGTGAACGAGCCGGCGCGCGTAATTTGCACGTCCATGATCTGGCCGCGATGGCGTTCGGAGCCGTCGAACACGACGATTTTGTTGCAACGGGTGCGACCCATCATGCGGGCGGAATTTTTTTTGCTCGGGCCTTCGACGAGGATTTGCACCTGGGTGCCGACGAGCTTTTCGTAATTGCGCGCGGCAATTTCGTTGACCAGGCGCAACAGGCGTTCGTTGCGTTCCTCTTTCACCGCGGTGGGAAGCTGGTCCGGCATATCAGCGGCGGGCGTGTCGCGGCGAGGTGAGTATTTGAAAATGTAGGCCTGGTCAAATTCCACTTCGCGCGCGAGTGAAAGCGTTTGCTCGAAGTCTTCCTCCGTCTCGCCGGGAAAGCCGACGATGATGTCGGTGCTGACGCCGATTCCCGGTTTGGCGCGGCGCAGTTTTTCGATGATGCCAAGGAAACGTTCGCGCGTGTAGCCGCGATGCATGATTTTCAGCAAGCGATCGCTTCCGCTTTGGACGGGAATGTGCGCGCTTTCACACAGTTTCGGCAGGCGCCCGTAGGCTTCGACGAGGTCATCGCCGTAACCTTTGGGATGCGGTGAGGTGAAGCGGATGCGTTCGAGGCCGTCGATTTCGTGGACGGCTTCCAGCAACTGAACAAAGGGGACAAACGGGTCGGGGGTCGAGGGTCGCGGGTCGAGGGGGAAGCGCTCGCGCCATTTAATCGCCATTCTTCGCGTTTTTCACTCTTTCCATAACTGGTCACGATCTGGCCGAGCAGGGTGATTTCCCGCACGCCGCGTGAGACGAGTTCGCGGCATTCGGCGACGATATCGGGGATGGTGCGGCTGCGTTCTTCGCCGCGCGTGTAGGGCACGATGCAGAAGGTGCAATATTGATTGCAGCCTTGCATGATGCTGACGAAAGCGGAAATGGATTTTTGCGCGTTGCCATTGAGCAAATGCTCGCGAATGGCGGCTTCGCTTTTTTCCTCGGCGGCGGTGTCCACGATTTTATCGCGGCGCCCGGCGAGGATTTCATCGAGGTAATCGGCGGTGCGATGAAATTTTTGCGTGCCGACGACGAGGTCCACGTCCGGCAATTTATCGACGAGTTCCTGGCCGCGGCTTTGCGCCATGCAACCCATGAAGCCGAAGATTTGGTTCGGCCGCTCCTTTTTCGCGCTGCCGATCAGGTTGGCCATTTTATTGAGGGCCTTCTGTTCGGCCATGTCCCGCACGCTGCAGGTATTGAGCAGGACAACATCGGCGAGGGCTTCTGATTTGGCGAGCGAATAGCCCTTGGCAACGAGCTGCGCGGCGACGGCTTCGCTGTCGCGCTCGTTCATCTGGCACCCGTAAGTTTTGATAAAAACGCTCGGCATGGTTTGCTGAGAATAGCGGGAAAGATAGGGCAATGCGCGCGGGTTGGAAAGACAATTGAACGCGGAGCGCGGAACTCGGAACGCGGAAAAAGATTCGTTGGCGGGACGTTTGAAGATGTGAGGCTCCTGAGGTCGGTTGAAATTTTCTCGGGCCGGTTAAAAACAACGCCTCGGCTCGCGCGGATCCGCCTTCGCACAAGGCTACGGCGGGACAGGCTGCTCGCCCCACCCGTCCCGGGGTTCATGAAACCCTGGTCTATCGGCTCAGCGTATTCACCCGCCAATCGTTCCCTTGAAGCATGAGCGTCACGATGATCTTTGGCGAGTTCTGTGCGTTGTTCGCTTCTTGAATTTGAATGCCCACTTGCACAGTCGTGGCATTCACATCACGACGCGCCACAATTTCAAGGGAGGTATAGCCGTCAAAATTTTGCCGCCGCCAACCGTCGAGATAATTGCGAAAATTTTTCCAGCTGGTGGGAGTCACGCTGCGTTCCAACGTGTCCGCATTGCGATCGCGCTGCGCCCAATAAAACGTCTGCACGGCATCCTCCGGGGTGTTCAACCCGCGATTGACGAGGTTATTGATTTGAACCGTGATCGGCTGCATCGCTTGATTTGGGTCGGTTTTGGCCGCGGTTTTGGCGAGCGATTGCAGCCGCTGATTCTCCGCGCTGACTTTTTCAAACTGAACCTTGGCATCTCGCAATTGATTGATCTCACCACGCAGCTTCAATAAGTCATGATTCTCCTCGCGCAACCGGGCAATTTCGTCCGTATCCTGGGCTTCGTCGCCGTTGGATTTGTCGAGGTCGGCTTTCAACTGGCTCGCTTCGGCCGAGGCTTTTTGCAGCGACGCATTTTCCGCGCGCAATTCCCGGAGTTGCTGATGCTGCAAACCCACCAGCAGCAATTCCACCAGCGCGATCGAACTGAAGATGAGCGTTTTCATTTGATAATCCGGTTGATGGCTCAACGGAACGGCGCGCCGGTCTCTATGTTTTGCAAGTACCAGCGGCCATCTTTTTGCACTTCAGTAAATTTGGCAGGATTCACCTGCTGCACGCTCCCATCGGCCATCAGGTAATTGTGATGAATCGGGCATCTCGCGGTGATGCAATAAGGATAATATTCATCATCCGGTTGGACGGTGAACTTGTAACTGCTCATGTCATCCTGAAATTTTCCGAATCCCAGCGACGCGTAGGGCAAGCGCGCCTTGTCGCTCGGGCAAATGAGGACTTTCGTGGTGCTCAGCTCGTTGCTCGCCAGGATGATTGAGGTCGGGTATTTATCGTTGTTGTCTCCCTCCCAAACCCGCATGGCGAGGCCGATTTGCTTCAGATTATTGACGCACTGCATGCGCTCCGCCTCGGCCTCGGCGTCAGCAAAAAAGGCCGCAGTGGTGGTGTTCGAACTGGCGGTCGGCGCTGCGGCGAGGCGTTTGTTTTCGCTTTGCAATTGTTCGATTTGCGCCGGCAGGCTTTGCAACTTCGCCACTTCCGCCCGCAAGCGATGCAACTCGTCGTTGTCCTTTCGTAATTGAGTCAATTCATCCTGGTTCGCTTGAGCCTGTTCAAGGGCTGCGTGCTGCTCGCGCAATTTTGGCAGGTCGGCGGTCGTTGCGCGCAGCACGTCATTCTGCACTTTCAGATTGGTGCTCCAACTGGATTGCACCGCGATCATGATCGCGCAACTCAGCATCAACACGCCGAACGCGAGCGCGGGGAACCAGCGGCGCAGTGGATTTTGAAATTCCCGCGTTTTGGCCGCCGGCCTGGCGGAGGGCAACGCAATCTCTGCCTGGATTTGTTTCAACAAGTCCGTTGGCGCGATGGGTTTCGGCGCTTGAAATAGAAATTTTTCAATCGTGGTATCATTCATACGACTCTCCTTTCGGCCCGTGATTCGGCTTCCGAACGGCTGCGCAGGAAGGCCAATGCCTCACGCAACCGGTATTTGATGGTGCTGGCGGCCACGCCGAGCACTTCCGCGGTTTCGTTCAGGGTCAGATTCTGGTAATAATGCAGGTGGACCGTTTGCTTCTTTTCCTCGTCCAATTCATCCACCCAGCGATAAAGCTGATGCGCCAATTCCCGCTCCGCCGTGGTCTCAAACGGGGTGGGCGATTGATCGGATTGCGCCTCCCACCATTCGTCACTTTGCGCATCGCCCACATTTCGTTTCCGGCGCCAATCGAGATAGGTGTGATGCGCAATACCGTGCAGCCAGGTGGAAAAACTCGAACGCTTCTGATACGAACCCAGTGATTGCCAGGTGCGCGCGAAGGTTTTTTGCGTGAGGTCGGCGGCGTCTTCGTCATTGCCGCTCAACCGGCGGAGATACGCGAAAATGCGCTGATAAAACAGCGTGACCAGTTCCGAAGCCGCCGCCACATCGCCTTTTTTGGCGCGTTCGCAAAGAATATCGGCAGAATCGCTCATTGTTCCTGCCTGATTAGTCGCAAGCAACGGCTCAGGTGGACAAATCTTTTTAGAAAAATCGCGATCTTAGTCATGCGTCGATGCTCCCGCCCGTCGCGCGATTCCGTTTCCCTCTCCCCGCCAAACTGTAAAGACCGGGTACATAGTGGACGGGTGTGCGGGGACATGGTGGACACATTATGTGCATGGGTTTTGGTTCTTGGGAGCGGTTGTTTTTGGCTGGCGCAGGTCCAACTCTTTGATCACCTGGGTCAGAAAGAGCACCTCCAGGACGCCGTCGGTTTGCGTGGGACGCACGCCCATGGTTTGGCCGCAAAAAGCCCGTCCCACTTTCCATTCATGCCCGCGATAGCTGAACCAGCCGTTTTCATCCACTTGTCTGGTTTCCACGGTGGAAGCGTATTGCACAGGCGGCAGGGTTTCGGGATAGCTGCGTTGGCTGACACAGTAACGGCTCACGGGTGTTTGCAAAGCCAATGCTTCGTGTGGGCGTTCTGTATTGTAGACGGGTCTCCATTGGTCAAAGGCCGTTTGCACGTGTGGGCAATTACTCCAGCCTCCCCGGGCCAACACTTCTGCTTCCAAAGAGCGATGGAAGCGCTCTTCTTTGCCCTGGGTTTGAGGATGATACGGCCGGCCATGACAGGACCTGATGCCCAGACGCATCAACCAGACGTCCAAACCGGTGAACTCCGAGCCCGTGCAACCCCAGGGAGCGCCATTGTCCCACAACACTTCGTCGGGCAATCCATGCACTCGGAAACTCGCGATCAAATGTGCCTGCACGGTTTCCTGCCGTTGGTCCTCACAGGCCGCCAGCACCACGTTGTATCGGGAGTGATCATCGAGCGCGCACAAAGGATGGCACCGGCCCTGACGCAGGGCAAAATGACCTTTAAAGTCCACCTGCCACAGTTGATTGGGTGCCGAACGCTCAAAGCGTTGAAAGGGCTGGGCAGCGCGGCTTTGCTCCGGCGCTATCAATTGGTGCCGATGCAAAATCCCGGTGATGGTGCTGGTGGCAGGCAAATCCGTATGCCCAAGATCCTGCAGGCGGCGGCGCAACTTGCGCGCTCCCCAAGCCGGATGTTCCCGGCGCAGCGCCACCACCCGATCTTCGATCACCACCTTGGTTCGAGCCGGACTGGATTGCGGCCGGCGCGAACGATCGGCCAAACCTTCCAGTCCACTGCGGTCGTATCGTTCCAGCCACTTGTAAGCCACCGTGGGGCTGATGCCAAACCGACGGCACAACAGCCGTATATTCGCATCGGGTTGACGAGCCAGGTTCACAAACTCAAATCGTATCGTTATCAGATCTTTCACAGGCCAAGGCATAGTGACCACACACTGCCAACTCTCTCGGCCATGTGTCCACCATGTCCCCGCACACCCGTCCACTATGTACCCAGTCCATACAGTTTGGCGGGGAGAGGGCTAGGGTGAGGGGTCTATTTTATCTTTTAATTGAATATGTTTCAAATCAGGCGGAATGAATTTCTGCTCGTCGACATTGTCCACAATATGGAGAACGCCCGTTCGCCTTTGCACCGCGTTCCAAATTTCCAACAAACAACCATCTCGATTTTCCCGCCATTGATGATTCCAGAATCGAAGCACTTCGATTCCTTGCTCGGACAATCTTTTTGAACGCAGTTCATCGTTTTGGATATCCTCAGGCAATCCGTGGCGAAAACCGTCCAATTCGATCGCTAGCTTCGCAATGGCGCAATAGAAGTCCAAAACATATCCGACCGCGACATGCTGCCGTCGAAACTTAAAGCCGGCATATTGCCGTCCGCGCAAAGCCCGCCAAAGTTCCTTTTCTTCCTTGGTTTGATTGCGGCGAAGATTTCGGGCGATTTCCTTTGAAGGCACAACGCGATAATGAGATCTATTTGGATAAAATCAAGCCCCTCACCCCGGCCCTCTCCCCGTTTGGCGGGGAGAGGGAGAGGAACCGCGCTTTTGAGCGTTCGAAACCGTCAGTAAATTTCGTGTACACGGCTATGCCAACTTCGCCAATTCTTTCCGGGTCAATTCCACCAGCGGCTTGATCGTGCCCGCGCTGAAATCGAACGGCGAGCCCGCCGCTTTGAATAATTCCGGCAGCGGCTTCGAGCCGCCGAGCGTGAGGGAACTCTTGTATTCGCGGAGCGCTTTCGCCTTGTCCCGCTTTGAATTCGCCCACACCTGCAGCGCGCCGAGCTGCGCGATGCCGTATTCGATGTAGTAAAACGGATGCAGGAAAATGTGGAGCTGCCGATGCCACAAATACGCGCGGCTCTTGTCGTAGCCGCTCCAGTCCACGCCGCCGCCGAAGCGGTCCATCAATTCCAGCCACGCCAGCGCCCGCTCGGAGCGCGTGTGCCCCGGGTGCGTGTAAATCCAATGTTGAAACGCGTCCACCGTGGCGATCCACGGGAAAATGCCGAGGATGCCTTCGAGGTGAGTCCGCCGCGCGCGATTCGCGTCGTCGCCGGAATAAAATTCTTCGAGAAACTCATTGCCCAAAAGTTCCATGCTCATCGACGCGACTTCGCAGAACTCGATCGGCGCGCCGCGATAGGCGTACAAATCCTCATCGCGCGTGGCGAGCGCGTGGAAGGCGTGGCCGGCCTCGTGCAAAATCGTTTCCACATCGCGCTGCAGACCGACGGCGTTCATGAAAATGAACGGCACCCGCGCTTCGGCCAGCGTGGATTGATAACCGCCCGGCGCTTTGCCTTTTCGATTGGCCAAATCGAGCAGGCGCAGGTCTTGCATCCGTTGAAAACCATCGGCGAGGTCGCGGTCGAGATGATTGAAAACATTTTGCGTGCGCGAAACCATTTCGGCAACTTCCTGGAACGGCTTTAACGGCGGGCGATTCAGCGGATCCACCGCGAGGTCCCACGGGCGCAGCGTGTCCACGTTCATTTTCTTGCGACGCTCGGCCTGAAGTTCACGCACGACCGGCATGATTTCGTTCGCGACCGCGTCATGAAACTTCTCGCAATCCGCGGGCGTGTAATCAAAACGACCGAGCCGGCGAAAGGCGTAATCGCGGTAATTATCGAAGCCCGCGTTTTTCGCGAGTTGCTGCCGCAGCTTGACTTGTTTGTCGAAAATTTCCTCGAACTTCTCCGCTTCGAGCAACCGCCGGTTCGCCACCACTTCCCAGGCCTCCTTGCGCAACGCGCGATCGGGCTCCTCGAGATACCGACCCATCTGCACGAGCGTCCGTTCTTCGCCGCGAAAGATCACCGTCAACGAACCGCTGAGTTTTTGATAATTCTGGCTGAGCTTCGCTTCCTCGGTTTCGAGCGGCACGTTTTCGGGACGGAACAATTCAATGTGATTTTTCACATCGCGATCGAAGACCAGATAACGTCCGTTTGTTTCCGGCTTGTCCGGCGATTTTTGCAACGCCTCTTTGCGTTGGACGTAAATTTTCTCCAGCTCAAACTGCCGGGGCTTGAGTTCCGGATCGATCTTCTCGACGAAATGCAGATACGCCTTCTCCGCCGGCGGACTGTCCGTGTGGCAGGTCATCGCGATGTAACGCTTGGAGGATTCCTCATCGAGCGCCGCGCTGAGTTCGCCCCAGTCGAGCACCCATTTTTCCAATTCCGCGAGCGTCTTGCATCCGGTGCCGCGCGCTTGAAGCGTTTCGAACAGCGGCGCGATCTGCGCCCAGTCGCCCAGGTCAATTTGTTCCGGCACGAAATGACGCGGCTTATGCGCCGGCAGGGAATCGAACGGCAGTAAATTCATTCGCGGAAGATAGTTCGCCGGCGGCACTTGGGCAATGCGGACTCTTTCTAAATTTATAATTCATTGGGTGTTTGACCTGGTGGTCATTGCGTCGATGCCCAGAATGCACAGGCAAGTCGTTTCCACATTGGCGAGACCGATTTGCTTGCCGGTTGCATCGTAATCCGTGATCCATCCGCCCGACGGGCTTTGAAGGGAAAGAAGTTTGTTCAGGAGACCGTCCGGCAAGTCAGATTCGCGATGCAAGCGCCCTGCGGCAATGGCGGCCAGCGCAAGTTTGTAGGTCGAGTAGTTTTTTTGTGCCTGGGCAGCGGCGTCCATAAACCCATGTCCGTCCCACAGAGCCAACGCCGCATTCCAATCCAATCGCGCATTCACGGCGTTCTCGTCGGCGATGCAAGCCAGCAAAAGTAGATCCGCGTAATTGGTCCAACCGATTATCACATTGGTTGTAATAATCTCGGTCCGAATCACTCCGTTCGTCAGTTGGCGAACATCCGTGAGTTGAGAATCGTGGAAGGGAAGCGGTCGCGCGGATTCATCAAAAAGAATTTTGGCTTTGCTGTCCTGCTCGGCGCATTCGCGCCGGATGGCCGCCGTGATTTTTGCTGAGATTTCGGGATTTGCTTTACCCAGCACTTTCGCCGCGAGGTAATTGTCGTGATAAAGCCAAAAGGTTTTCGCGCCTTGAAATTCCGGCAGCAAGTTCAATTGCGGGTTGAATAAGTTGGTGAGGAACATCCGGCCATTTGCCTCCGCTTGCGCCAGAGAAAATTCCGCCCGCGTCGGCTGCGAAAAAACCAAAAGAGGAATTAAGAAAACGAAAATCGGTAAATGGATCTTCCTCATCAGCGCATGATGCGTCGCCACTGGAAGCTGTCGAGGCAAATCAACTCACCGCCACTCGTGCTTGGGATAGCGCCGCTGCAATTCCGATTTGAGGCGCGGGTAATGCTCGCGCCAGAAATTCGCCAGGTCCTGCGTCACCTGCACCGGTTTCATGCCGGGCGTCAGGATGTGCACCAGCACCGGCACGCGGCCCAGCGCGATTTTCGGCGTCTGCGTCACGTCATACAATTCCTGGATGCGCATCGCGATGTGCGGCGGATTGCTCGCTTCGTAGGAAACTTTCGGCGTGCGCCCGTTGGCCAGCGAGAGCCGTTCCGGCGCGTGTTTGTCCAGCAATTCCCGCTGCGCGTGCGACAACCACGATTGCACGACGGAGCGCACCTCGCGATCCTTGATGTCCTTGTAACCCATCGCGCCATGGCAAACTTGCTCGATCAAGTGGCGGCGATCGTCGTCCGTGATGGGCGGCAATTCAAATTCCGGGCACCATTTGCTCAACAAATTCAGGCGCAGAATCCATTGCTCAATCGTGTGGTCCCATTCCTTCAACACGAGATGGCCGGCCACGACTTCATCCGCGAGCAAACGCGCGGCGGCTTCCGCCGGCGGTGGTTCCACGCGGCGGGCCGAGAGCGCGAGTCCGCGAAAACGCGATAATTCCGCCGCCATCACGCGCTTTTGCGTGGGATCGAATTGCACCTTCAAGTCGCCCTCGATGTCCTCGGGAAAAAGCTCGCGCAACCATTCCGCCTCAATGGCGGTGGCGAGCGATAGAATCGTGCGCACTTCCTCATCCTTGCCTTCCACCTCGCGCACTTCGGCGACGACAAACAGATTCGCATGTTGCACCACGCTCTCGCGCGCGAGCACACCGCGGCGATTGTGCACGAGTTCGCAGCGCAAGGTGCCCTGGTCCAGCCGATGCGCCACGCGATCCGAAAAGCCGATCAGCACACATTTTTGCAGCGCTTCGTCCTTCACCTCGCGCGGCTCGATATCCAGCCCTTCTTTTTTCGCGATGCGCAAAAAATGATCGAACAACGGCCCGACTTGCCGCGCGGTGACGGCGTGGATGCCCAGCTTGCGGCAGGCATCCATGCGAAATTGATTTTTCGACGCGTAAGTCCAGGCGCGCATCAGGATCCAGAAATCCGACGATGCCTTTTCGCCGAGCAAATCTTCGCGCAATTGGTTGGTATCACGCCCCACGTTGCGCAGCAGCAAATCGCGCCCCTGGGTGAGCGCGGCCACGAGCGCGGCCTGGTACACGCACCCATATTCCTGCGCGGCCAGCAGCATGCGCGCATAGCGCGGGTGAATGGGAAACGCGAGCATTTTGCGGCCGATGAGGGTGATTTGTAGCGCAGACATTCCGGTCCGCGCCACAGGCTTGAGCGCGCCCAAATCCGTCAGGAGTTCTTCGGCATGTGCGAGGCTCAATTCCTCCGGCGGCTCGAGCCAGCGGAATTTGCGAAGATTTTCGATGCCCGCCGCCTTGAGCGTGAGAACGACCTCGGCCAAATCCAGCCGCTTGATCTCCGGCAACTCCTGGGCCGGACGATGCGCGTGTTCGTCCCGCGACCAAAGCCGCATGCACACGCCCGGGGCGGTGCGGCCCGCGCGGCCCGCGCGTTGATCCGAACTCGATTGCGAAATTTTTTCCACCAGCAGCGTGTTGATGCCGCGATTGGCGTCGAAGCGCGGGATGCGCGCCAGCCCGCCGTCGATCACCAGCCGCACGCCGTCGATGGTCAGCGACGTTTCCGCCACATTCGTCGACACGACGACCTTGCGCTGCGGATAACGCGCCACGGCGGCGTCCTGGTCGTGCGGCGGCAATTCGCCGTGCAATGGCAGCAGAATAAAACCCTTGGCTTCGTCCGTGTGGCGGATCGCCTCGATGGTCTGCGAAATTTCAAATCCGCCGGGCATGAACACGAGCACATCGCCCTGCCCGCCCGAGCGCACGTATTGACTGAACGCATCCGCCGCCTGTTCCCAAATTGGCCGCTTGTCGTTGTAGCTTGGGTCGGGGGCGTAACGAATCTCGACCGGAAACATGCGGCCTTCCGAAGTGAGCACGCGCGGCTTAAACTGATTCGCAGCGGCCGACGCAAGGAGGCTCTGGTTTTTATCGCTGGAAGAATGAGCCTCCTCACGCCGGCTGCTACTTTTGCAAAGATATTCCACCAGCAAATCCGCATCCAGCGTCGCGGACATGACGCCAATTTTCAAATCGGGCCGCGAACTCTCCTGCACATCCAGCGCGCGCGCGAGCGTGATGTCTCCGTAAAGATGGCGTTCGTGGAATTCGTCGAACAGCAGCACCGAAACGCCCTTGAGCTGCGGGTCATCAATCATCTGCCGCAGCAACACGCCTTCGGTGACGAAACGGATTTTCGTTTCCCGCGAGGTGACATTTTCGAAGCGGATTTGATATCCCACTTCGCGGCCCAATTTCACCCCGAGCTCCTGCGCCACACGCGTCGCGAGCAATCGCGCCGCGAGCCGGCGCGGTTGCAGGATCACGACCTGCCCCTCGGCGAGCAGGCCCGCTTGCAGGAGCATTTGCGGCACCTGCGTGGTTTTGCCGGAACCGGTGGGGGCGGATAAAATCAGGCGATTGCCCGCGCGCAGCGAATCGACGATCTGCGAATGGATTTCCCAAATGGGGAGCAATGTTTCAGGCACGGGACAATTAGCGGGGAATATGTCGCAGAGCGAGAGCGGCAATGGTGAGGACAAGCATCATTCCTGAAGGCATGAACTTTTTGGTTTTTGTCAGCCGGATCATGAACACGATCAGCAATGCCGCCATGAGAATGTCAGCGAGGTGCCGCGAGGTTGGCTCCGCCAAAACCGTGGTGATGATCAGCGCGACAGCGAATGAAACCGACATGATCAACGATACCTGGCTTTTGGCCTTGAGGAAGCCAATCAGTCCACCCACGACGAGCAGCACGATGTAAATCCAGAGGACTATTTCCGCGAAATGACGCATGGCGGGAGACTGCCTCAATTGCCACTGACGTCCAAGCTCAGAATTTCCCCCGGCTCGCACTCGACCGTGACCTCGAAGGGACGGCAGCAAACCTCGCAATCGGTGGTGAATCGCTGCGAGGCGATGCTGGTATCCACGTTGATTTCAAACGCCTGCCCGCAGAAGGGGCATTGAATGGTTTCAGAAACTTCCATGCTTTAAGCACGTGTTACGTGTTACGTGTTACGTGAACTCTTTTTCGAGGATCTGTCAAATGTTCACGCAACACGCAGCACGAGCTTATTCGCAAGGAGGACTGAAAATAAAAACACGATTCTGAAAACGAATTCCCCCATCTCTGCTGGTCAAATGGGGGAATTCAAATTTTAAACCGGATCAGTTTGCTGCCGAGCCGAAAAATATTGCGGAAAACTTTTCTGCAATTTAGATGCGTCAGCCGTGGTCCAACAGTTCAACGGGTGGGACAGAAATTGAGGGTCATGATAGGGTGGGACGGCGCGCTTGCGCCGTGGGCGCCGAGTTCAGCGGCACAACGTGGGACGTGATTACCGCCGCAGGCCTCAGAAGTTCCGCCCGGCTGATGCGCGGGCGGGGAATTTGGGTTTTCGATTGATCCCATGTCCCGATACGCTCACTGCGTTCGCCGCGCTGCGCGCGAGATGGGTGGGTGGAAACGACTGGGTACCCAGGGTAGGCCTCACCGACTCGGCCAACCCTGGGCTGAGTGCTTCGACACCGTTGGTGTCGTCCGTGTGGCGCGCTGCGCGCGGAAAGGGAGACGGATGGCTGTGGATGGTCCGAACGCTTCACAAAATGTCGGCGTTCTCGACTGAGCCGTTCTTTTCGGAAATCTATTTTGGCAATCGCTATATATTGCGAAACCCGGGCGGATAATTTATGGTGAGGCATGGCCGGATTTTTTAAGCGAAACATCAGTTTCCAGGGCCGCATTGCGCGCGGCATTACCGGCTCCATTCTCCTGATCGTCGGCATCATCCTCGCGGACGAGACCCTCTGGGCTTGCATCCCGCTGGTCGTCATCGGCCTTTTCTGCATGTTTGAAGCCGTGCGCGGCTGGTGCTTCCTGCGCGCCTGCGGCATCCGCACGAAGATGTAAACGGGTTTACGGTTCCACGTAAACCGGCATGCCGATCCAGGTAATTTTCAGCAGCAACTCCGCGTTCCAATTCGCCAGTCGAAAACATCCGTGCGATTCCGTGCGGCCCACATCCTCCGGCCGCGGCGTTCCGTGCATGCCGTAGCCCGGTTTATCGAGGCCGATCCAGACGGTGCCCACGGGATTATTTGGCCCGGGCGGAATAATGAGTTTCACGTCCGGCGCCTCTTTCGCTTCGGGCGCTTCCGGAAATAATTGCGGATCGAACGTGTAATTCGGATTCGGCGCGACGACCGCCACGTGCAATTCGCCCACCGGCCGTTTCTCCACTTTCTGCGCGATGCTGCACGGAAAGTGCACGAGCAAATTGCTCTCGGCATCGAACGCTTCCAAAATTTTCTCTGCCAGACTAATGCGCGCGAACGCCGCCTTGCCCGGCGGATTGTCCATGGTCACATCCGGCACCTGCAACGCCGTCCCGGCCGGCAGGTTCATCCAATTGGCCGCCGGGTTTATTTGTTTAATTAGTGCGGGATGCGAATGGAATTTTTCGGCGACGAGTTCCAGGATGGTTTCGTAATCCAGCGTGGTTTGCTGCGATTTTCCCGTCCAGGTTTTGCTTATCGGTTGCAGCCGCGCGAGATCGTTCGAGGTGACGACGTAGGTCGTGAGCGGCGGCGTGCTCAAAGAGAGATTGGATTTTGTGTTGGCGTCCAGTTCGCCCGTGAGCGGCAGGTCAGCCTGCCGTTGAAACGCGCGAATCGCCGCGTGCGTCTGCGAGCCGATTTTTCCATCGAGCGAGCCGGCGGAAATTCCCTGGCGCTCCAACGCGAGCTGCGCTTCGAACGGGGTTTGCACCGGTCGAGGGTATCCGGCAATGGCAGCTACGAGCGGCGCGTTGGTTTTTGGTTGAACTGGCGGGGGATTGGAAACGGTCGCCGGCGTCGGCGCTACTCCGGAAGCGGCAGCCGCCTTTACAACGGGAGCTTTCGCCGCATGCGGCCTGGCCCGGGATGCTTTCCACCAGAACCACGCGAGTCCAGCCGCGGCCAGAATGACCAGCAGCCAGAGATACGTATTTCCCGAGCGAAGTGACGCGGAAAATTGATGTTTTTGAGCCAACCGCACGCCCGCATTAAGCACAAATGCGGCCAATTTCCCAAGAATTAAGTTGAACCCGCATCGAACTTACGGCCCCAGGAAGCGCAGCCGGAAGAATTGATTCGCTCCGTTTAGCGGCACCATTTGCGTATTCAAGCCGTCGGCGGCTGTCGGCGAACCGGGAGCGGGCGTCCACGAATCGGGCAGCAGGTTGTCTGACATTTCCAACACAAAACCTGACGGCGAAACCGGCCACGTGACCGACAAGGAATCGCCGGAAATCGAGGTGGCGATCGACGGCGGGTTCACCACGTCGATCGGATTGGCCATGCCCACGCGCCCGTCGCCATCGCTAGCCTGCAACGCGAGATTGGAAACCGTTTGCGACACCCAAATGTTGCCGGACCAAACGCCGTCGATGAAATTGTCGGATACCGGCGGACTCACCGGCACACCGTTGGTGGTGCTCAACGAAACTGTTCCGGTGAAATCCGTGAACACTGCGTTCGTTACGTCCAGCGCCACGACCGTGACCGCGAAGGCGCCGTTCACAAATCGGGGCGATGGAATCGGGCTCCAGCCAAAATGATCAAAGCCCGTCACGGTGAGCAGCGCGTTTGAACTGATGGTAAGGCCAAACGAATTTGAAACGGCCACACGGTAAAGCGCCGCGTTCGTCACTTGAATGTTGGTGAGCGTCAACGTGGAATTGGTCGCGCCCAAAATCTTGTTCGTTTCGTTCCGATACCATTGGTAAGCGAACGGCGCGGTGCCGAAAACGGTGACGCCAAAGGTCGCGTTGCTCCGAACCGCGGCGCTCACGTCCGCTGGTTGCACCGTGATGACTGGCGCGGCTACAATCGTGGTGTTGTTCCGGTAAATGGAAACCGTGTCGTCATCGAAATTCCCAAACACCGCATCTGGCCGGCCGTCGCCGTTCAAGTCTCCCAGTGCGATACCATTCGGATTTGCGCCGGCCGTGAAGTTTACCTGTGCGGCGAGCGAATTGGTGGTGAAACTTCCGGGCGTGCTCACGTTTCGGTAAACAGAAAAAGCATCGGCTCCATGCGTTGAATACGCGAGGTCGAGCTTTCGGTCGCCGTCCAGATCCGCCAACGCCACGCTCGTGATCGCGCCGGAGTTTGTGAAATCCACCGGCGCCTGGAACGAGTTGGCATCGATCAATCCCGGCGAACTGACGTTGCGATACACCGACACGGTTTTTCCAGACATCGAACCCACGACAATATCCACCCGACCGTCGCCATCGAGATCGCCCACGGCCAGCGCGTCCGCCAAATTATTTCCGGCAACATCAACTCTCGGCAAAAATGAATTGGTATCGATGTCGCCAGTGATGCCGGGGTTTTGAAAAATGGCGACCGGCGCTTGCAATAAACCATTGTTGGCGGTCACGATGTCCGGATTGCCGTCACCATCGATGTCCGCGATCAGCACCGCGGTCGGTCCCGCGGCGGCGGCGAGAACAACCGGCGGCGCGAAGGAAATCGCTCCGGGAGCGCTCTTATTTTCAAAAATCGAAACCGTGTCGATCTCGCTGTTTCCGACCACGATTTCCGGTTTGCCGTCCTGGTTCAAATCCTGCACGGCCACGCCGCGCACTCCCACGTCCGTCAGGATATCCACCCGATCCGCGAAGGAGTTGGTCGTGATGATCGAGTTGGTTCCGATATTTCTGAAAATCGACACCACCCCACCGTCGCTGTCCGTGACCACGATGTCGAGTTTGCCGTCTCCGTCCACGTCCGCGACGACGAGATCCACCGGATTGTCACTGTTGGTTGAAAGCATCGGCAACGCAATCCGCCGCGAGGCAAATGATCCGGTCGCCAGCGAGCCGTTCGTGATGACGTTTTGATAAATTGAAATCGTCCCGTCCGAGGCGCTCGCTGCCACCAGGTCCGGCCGGCCGTCGCCATCGATATCGGCAATGCAGAGGCGAACGGGCCCGAGACCAGCAGGTAAATTTGGAATCGCCACCAGCGAGCCCGTGCTCACCGGGCTGGTTCCCGGGAATACCGGCACAAACGGCTGGCTCGTGGACGCGCTCAGACCATTCACCGTCACGGTGATTGGCGCAAACGTCGCGCCCAGCGGAGCTGTGGCGATCAGGTTGGTTTCGCTCGCGCTAGTCACGACTCCGCGCACGGCGCCGAAATAAACAATGTCATTGCTCGCAATGGAATCGAAATTCACGCCGGTGATGGTCACGTTGGTGCCCGGCATTCCGATCGAGGGCGTGAACGAAGTGATGATGGGCACTTGAACAACCGTCAACATCGCCTGATAACTCATGACGCCATCGATGGAGTTGGACACCGTGACCCAATAAACGCCTGCATCAGCGGGCTGAACATTCGTGAGCGTCAGCGTGTCGTTCGTCGCGCCATTGATATTGGTGACCGTTGCGCCGCCAAAAAACCACTGATAGAAAAATGGCTTCGTGCCGATGGCCGAGACGCGAAAGGTCACCGCCTTGCTCGCCACTACCTTTTGATCCACCGGCTGCAACGTAATGACCGGCGCTGAATCCATGATGCTCAAAACGGCATTGCTGCTGGTGGTGGAACTCGCCGCGTTGGTGACCACCACGGAATATGTTCCCACGACCGCCGGGGACACGTTGCTGACGGTCAGGTTGGTGGTTTGCGTGCCGGTGAAATTCCCGCCATCAGTAATATTCGTTCCGTCCAATTGCCATTGATAGAACAGCGGCAATCCACCCGTGGCCGCGACTGAGAACGTGGCCATGTCGCCGTCGAGAACCGACTCATCGGCCGGTTGAGTGGTGATCGTGGGCGGACTGAGAATCGTGAGCGTATATTGGCGCTCGAAGCTCAATTCGCTCGCCACGTTCGTGAACCACAATGAGCCGACGTACGTGCCAACCACTAAATTGCTCGCGGCCGAATTCAAACTCACCGTCAACAGGGCCGAACCGTTCAGGTTCAGCGTTCCACCCGCCGGAGAGACATTGAGCCACGGCACGTTGCTGGTCACCGTCCACGTCAGCGAGTGCGTGCCGGCGTTGGTGACGGTGAGATTCTGCGACGCAATCGTAAACGGCCCGCCCGCACCGCCGACGGCGGAAAAACCGGTGTCTGGAATTATGCGCAGCGGGTCCACAATCGCCAGCGCATCCACCAGGCTTTGCCCCATCGGCGTGCCCCAGCCGGTGCAGAGGTCATAGCCGTTCGTTGCAAAAAATTTCGTGGGGCTCGTGGGCTTGGTATTGTCGCCGTTCGTGATGTCAAAAAAATGCGATGGATAATTCGGCGCGGACGCGAGCCGGTCCAAAGTGGGGTTGATAAAACCGATCGGCGGTTGTCCCGCCGCGGCCGCTTCCTCATTGATCAAGGCCGCAAAACCCGCCCATAACGGCGCCGAGCAACTCGTCCCGGACACAATCCGGTCGCCGCCATTGACGCGCACGTAAATACTCTCTCCCACCATGGCCACGTCCGGCACATTCCTCATCGTGGTCGAGCCCTGGTTTGTGCTCATATCGATGTTCGTTTGCCATGACGGAATGCGGTATTGCGTGCTGATGCCGCCGCCGCTCCCGGTGCCGTTGCCGTGGTTCCAAACGGTTTCGGCAAGCCGCGCGCCGCCCGGTCCGTCCGTGGTCAACGTCGTTCCGCCCACTTGCGTGATGAACGGATTATCACTGGGGAAATCGATCAGGCTGGTATAGGCGTCGTTGTCACCGGAGGCGTCGAAGAACGTTTGGCCCTGCGCGGCCATCTCCTGAAAAATCTGGTCCGCTGCCGGATCGCCGCTGCCGCCGGGCACAAACCAGGAACAACTCAGTTGCCGCGCCGCATTGTCGCTCACCATCCGGTTGAGGATCACTTCAAACGGCGACGGATTTGCGGCGATATAAAGAATGACCTGCGCCAATCCCGGCGCCATTGAAATCGTCGTCTCGATATCCATCGTCACCTCGGTGACGTTGTTGGAATCGTTGCTGGGATTGCCGCTCGCGCCGTTGAGCAAAACATTCGAAAGCGTCACACTCGGCAATCCCGCCTGGGCTTCGTAGGAGGCAATATCCGCGGCGAAATAGCCATCGAATTGAACCAAACCGACTCTCTGCCCCGCGCCGGTCAGGGTCGTGCCCGGCACATACGCCGCGCGAAAATCGTTGCCGCGAAAACCGCCGTTCGGGCCGGAGCCGGTGCCGTTCGCCGCCGCGCCCTGCCCATTGGGCGAGGCGATCTCCCGCAGCCGCGGTTGCGCGAGCGCGAAGTTATCCAACCCGAGGATGCTTAGCACCGGCGCCTGGATGTCCAGCGACGGCTGCTTTTCCGGCGCAAAAAACGTGCGCGCCTCGGTCGGATGCCGGTAAAGACGCATCGTGGTATGAAACGCGCGCTCAATGTCAGCCACCGTCCCGCCCACTTCGAGCAACATCCGGTTCGCGTGCTCTTGGTGGACACCCAATCCTTGAGCCAGCGCGAATTTTTTTACGGCGTTATAATCCTCTTCCGTCGGGCCGAATCGCTCGGTGAATTGTTCCCGCGTCAGGTAATGCCGGTAATTGGGGCTTCGCGGATCCGTGATGTCGCGCAGCAGGTTGGTCAATGCATCGCGATTGCGGAACGGCAAGGTGATGGCCACCGAAAGCGGCTCCGCCGATGGCAGGCGGCCCAGGGGTGGCGCCAGCTTCGCCGCTGCCGGCATCCGCGCTGGCACGGATTGCAGCGCCGGTTCACCGAGGGTTCGCGCGCAGCACACGACGCCGCAAACGAGCGACATCAATGTGACTGCGAACAGGCGTTTCATGAAGCGGCGTTAATTCTTTCAGGAGCTGGCAGGAATACGTCTCGTGCGGATGGGAACGCCGTTTTTTCGCCCACCTTGTTTCATCAAATATTGTGATGGTTGCAGTGCTGGAATGTTCCCCAAAGATAACCCGCCCGAAAACTGCTGTCACGCGCGAACGATGAGGCGGATAGGTGATTCCAAACAGAAAAAACCATCAGTTTCCGGCTTAAAACCGCCAATTCGGCTCGACGCTGCGTTTCCTCACTGGCAAGCTTCGCGCACATGGACCACGGACTGACCATCGACATTGTCCTTTGCATCATAGCGGCTTGGGTCGTTGCCGTGGCCTGCCAGGTTTTCCGCCAGCCGTTGTTGATGGCCTATCTCGTCGCCGGTTTTGCCATCGGGCCTCACGGATTCAAATATGTTACCGACCCGAAATCCATCGAGACCATCTCCAGCATTGGCCTGATTTTGCTGCTGTTCATGATCGGGTTGGAAATGGACCTGAACAAAATGTTTGGCGCGGGCAAAGCCATCACCGTTACGGCCGTGTCGCAAATCTTCGGCTGCATTTTGTTGGGCTGGCTTTTCTTTTGCCTTCCGCACCTGAGCGCGAATCACCTGGAGGCTCTGTACCTCGGCGTGGCGGCGGCCATGAGCAGCACCATCATCATTGTCAAAATTCTCTATGACAAACGGGAGCTGGAAACCCTCGCCGGCCGCATCACGCTCGGCGTTTTGGTATTGCAGGATCTCGTTTGCATCCTCTTTCTCGCGGTCCAACCCAACCTTAAGAATCCGTCCGTCTTCGAGTTCTCCAAGGCATTCGGAAATGTATTGCTGCTAATTGTCGTGGCTTTGGTGAGCAGCCGGTTTTTATTGCCGCCCGTTTTTCGATTCATCGCCCGGCAACCTGAGTTGGTCCTGATCGGCGCTTTGGCCTGGTGCTTCGCCATGGCGGCATTTGCCGGACGGCTGGGTCTCTCCCACGAAATGGGCGCGCTGATCGCGGGCGTCATGATTTCGACCTTTCCCTACACGCTCGACATTGTCGCGAAAGTCACCAGCCTGCGCGATTTCTTCGTGACCCTGTTTTTCGTCGGCCTGGGCCTCAACATTCCGGTTCCGACGTGGGGCTTGCTGGGAGGAATGCTGATTTTCAGCGCGTTCCTCGTGCTGAGCCGGTTGATCACCGTCTTCACGCCGCTCTATAAAATGAAAATGGGCCATCGCGTCAGCTTGTTGCCCGCCGTCAATTTGTGCCAGATGAGCGAACTCTCGCTGGTGCTGCTCGCGCTCGGCAAGGACGCCGGGGACGTCTCCGACACATCGATGAGCGTGGCCGCGCTCGCCTTCGCTTTCCTGGCATTGGATTCCACTTATGCCATCTGGAAAAGCGACTACATCCTGCGCAAAACCTCGCCGCTGTTGACCGCGTTGGGCCTGCCCGACCTCGACGAAGCCAATGCCGCCGAGCCGGATTCCGAAATCAAAAAGCGCATTTTCATCCTCGGTTTTTCCTGGACGGCGAGTTCGTTGTTCGAGGAAATCATGCTGCGCAAACCGGCGCTGCTACCGGAAATCCAGGTGGTCGACTTCAATCCGCAGGTCAATGAACGCCTCCGCCAGCGCGGCGCGCATGTGGTTTACGGTGACATTGGCCAGCGCGACGTGCTGCTGCACGCGGGCGTCGCCGAAGCCGAGACCATTATCTGCTCGCTGCCGGACATGATTCTGAAAGGCACGAGCAATCTGAAACTGCTTCGCCAATTGCGCGAATTAAACTCCCATGCAAAAATTGTCGTGAACGCCGAGCGCCTCTCGCACATCCCCGACCTTTACGCCGCCGGCGCCAATTACGTGACGGCGCCCCGACTCCTCGAAGCCACTGAACTGGTGTCCGTCATCGAAGCCGCCGATAAAGATATGCTGGACCAAAAGCGCGTCGCGCAAGTGGCTTCATTGGAAGAGCGCGACGAAGTGATTCCGTAAGCCTGGGACCGCTGGCGTCCCGCCGGCGATTTGTTCGACGTTCGATGTTTCCCGCGAGTTCAAGGAGCCGCTATCCCATTCGTCGGGAAGGCTCGACGGTATTCGTGCGCATGTTCCAGAATCACGAGATCATTCGTGTCCTGACGCGCCGGTGGAATTTGCTTCAGCGTCGACTCCAACACCGCCATCTGTCCGTCCAGATCAATCTCCACCAACTGCAACGCCTTGTTCGTGTCGCCCGTCCGGAAATAATAAAGCGTCGCGTGATCCTTCTCGATTTGCGTCGCCGCCGAATCCGCCCAAAGCTGGGCGAGGTAATACCGGTACCAATGCGACGTGACCAATCCGCCGCAGATGGTCCCGAGAATCAAAGCGCAAATGAAAAGAAGGTAGGCTCGTGGTTTGCTCACGGGGCGAGAGTAAACGAGCGGCTATAGTGATCGCCAAAAGTAATTTCCGAAATGGTGGCGATTCCCTGCGGGGAATCGAGGCAAACCCGCAGGTTTGCCCCACCTTTTCGGAAATTACTTTTGGCAAGCAGTCTATCCGGTTGAAACCGCGAACTGATATCCGGTTAGCTGAAGCGTTTCATAAATCTCGCTCGCGAGCTTATTCCTCCCGCCCAAATTCAAACCGCAGCAGGTCTTCCAGCGATCGAAATTCAAAATCAAAATTCAGTGTTCGCAGCAAGGTCGGCTCGACCGCCGCTCCGGAAAGCAAAACTTCCTCGCCCATCTGGCCAAAAACGGCCTTGATCACGCCCGGCGGAAGGGCGAGCCAATGGGGACGACGAAGCACTTTGGCGAGCGTTTTTGACAAGTCCACCTGGGAGAGTGGTTTTGGAGAAACCAAATCATAGATCGGCGCGTTCGCTTCGGGATTCAGGATCAACTCATGGATCGCCGCGATGACGTCATCGTGCGCGATCCAACTGATTGGTTGGGTCCCGGCGCCGATTCTTGCCCCCAGCCCGAGAAGAGTGGGCAACGTCAATTCCTTCAGCGCCCCGCCTTTTACGCTGAGCACCACTCCGATGCGGGCGATGGTCACCTTCAGTTCCGGTTGATGCAACGCCGGCTCAAGCGCTTTTTCCCAAGCCGCGCAAACCTCGCCCAAAAAGCCACCCGAATAAACACCGATCGCCGAGGCCGAGATCAGCCGGCGATGCTTTCCCTTTAACGCGGCCAGGGTGCGCGCGATCAACTCCGTCCCGCGCGTGCGGCTTTCGATCACCGTTTTTTTGAATTCCGGCGACCATCTTTTGCCCGCGATATTTTCACCCGCCAAATGGACGACCGCATCGAGCGGTTCCATTTTCTGAACCTCAATCTTCTGTTGATTCAGGTCCCAAAAAATCTCACGCTCGTGCTGCGGAGGCCGGCGGACAAAATGAAAAACCTCGTGTCCGCCCGTCGAAAGGAACGCCGAAAGCGCCGCGCCAATCAATCCCGTCGCGCCCGTGATGCCAATTTTAAGACGCGGCAGAGCTTTGAATTTTTCGTGACGCTTGAGATCGTGGTTCAAACGCCGGTTACGAAAACGAAAGTACCGCGTCATGGAATCATCAACCCGGGCTTTCAAAAGAGGCGAGAACGCCCGGCTCACCGGCGCTTCCCAATGGACATCATCCCGTAACCGCGTGGATGGCCCCGCGGAAATAAATTGGTGAAAATGCTTCCACTCGCCGAACGGCCCTTCCAACATTTCATCCGTGAAATCTCGCTCCGCATCCACCTGATGAAGCGCCTTCCATTTCAGCCGCAGCGGGCCAGCTCTTAGCCGGAAAGAATTAATCATCCCTTCACTGACCGGCGGCGCGAGTCCGTCCACGGTCACCTGATTGAAAGAAGGCGCCAGTCGCGCAAATGCGCCGGAACGGAAATACCATTCCACGACCGTCTGGCGATCATACGGAACCGTGAATTCGTTTTGGAAACGCATCGATTGGCGCCGGCAGGATACGCTTCCAATCCACCTTCGTCTTGCTAATCCTGCCTGCGCTCAGGGTTTAGGGGGAAGCCTGGAGCTGTACGCGAAAATCTATTTTGAGCAGCACTCGGGAAGCTGCCGGAAAGTCAGGCCTCTTCGCCCGGCGCGGAAAGCAATGCTTCAGCCTTTTCGAAATCCTTTCGGCGCACCTGGACGCGCACGTAGCCGAACGTGTTCACGTTGAACCCGACCGTTTGCATCAGGAACTGATCCGGGATGAATCCCTCAATGCCCGCGGCTCCCAGCCGGCTGAGAACCAAATCCGCGTCGGCGAGTCTTTGCGTGGAGACCAAAGTCACCAATTCGTCTTCCGGGTCGAGGTCATGGAGCCCCGCCTTCGTGGGCGCGCCCGTGTTGAACTCATCCGTGCCGCATTCCCGGCAACGCAGCGCTGCATCCTCATTTTCCCGGCCGCAATACGCACATTCTTTCATAGAGCTTGAAACGTTTTTACGTCCGCTGGTGGTCCCTGTCCAGTTCAGATTCATTCACCGAAATGGAAATTCCCTTCCGATCGAGGAGAATTCATTCGCTCCGCGTCTCTTTGGCCAACCTCGGTGTGATTAGAAGTAGGTGAAGGATTGCCCCTTGGTCGTTCTCGTTGTCGTCCTCATCCTCGAATTTCCCTGGTTCCCGAGGGCACGATAACGAGGACGGACGATATTCCTCACCACTTTTAATCGCACCCGGCCAACCTGAAATCCCGGATAAGCGCTTGACCTTTCTCAATAAACAGGCAAATTACGCGGCTCGGTTTTAACCAGTTTAACAGTTAAATGGGTTAAATTGGTCAAATAAGTTAAGGGATTGAACCTCCGGTTCCATTTCGACCAATTAACGGATTTAACTCATTTAACTTATTTATCTGACTAACAACGATTTAGAAAAAATGCAGCACATTCGAAATATCGCCATTATCGCGCACGTCGACCATGGCAAAACGACTCTCGTGGATTGTTTGCTCAAGCAATCCGGCACTTTCCGCGCCAACCAGCACGAATCCTCCGAGGAACGCCTCATGGATTCCATGGACCTGGAAAAGGAAAAGGGCATCACCATCCGCGCCAAAAATGCTGCGTTCAAATACAAGAATTTCCACATCAACATCGTCGACACTCCCGGACACGCGGATTTCGGCGGCGAAGTCGAACGCATCATGAACATGATCGACGGCGTGCTGCTCGTGGTGGATGCCGCGGATGGTCCGCAGGCGCAAACGCGCTTCGTGTTGCGCAAGGCGCTCGAAGCCGGCGCCAAGCCGATCGTGGTCATCAACAAAATCGACCGCGACAACGCCAATCCCAAGAAAGTGCTCGACCAGGTTTTTGAATTGTTCATGTCGCTCAACGCGACCGATGAGCAGCTCGATTTTCCGTTCATCTATTGTTCCGCCAAGCAGGGCTATGCCAAGACGGAACTCGAACACGTGACCGGCACCATGGAGCCGCTCTTCGATGCCATCACGAAACACATTCCGCCGCCGCGCGCAAAGGCGGGCGATGGTTTTCAGATGCTCGTGGCGAACCTGGATTACAGCGATTACCTCGGGCGTATCGCGTTCGGGAAAATTTACGAAGGCAAAGTGAAGCTCGGCGATGCCGCCATCTGCCGTCACGGCCATGGTAAAATCACCAAAAACAAAATCACGGCGATCTTCCACTTCGAAGGCATGAAACGCATCGAAGTTCAGGAAGCCCACGCCGGCGACATCGTCGGCCTCACCGGTTTCGAAGACGTGTTCATCGGCGAAACGATTTGCGATTCGGAAGCGCGCGAGGCGCTGCCGTACATCCCGATCGATCCCCCGACCATCCAGATGGAATTCGCCGTCAACGACAGCCCGCTCGCCGGCAAAGACGGCAAGCTGGTTACGGCGCGGCACATTTGGGATCGCCTCGTGAAAGAGACCCGCACCAACGTGGCGCTCCGCATCGCGCAAACGTCGGACCCGAAAATTTTTGCGGTCAGTGGCCGTGGCGAAATGCAAATCGCCATTCTCGTCGAGCAAATGCGCCGCGAAGGTTACGAGGTGCTCGTTTCGCGCCCGGAAGTGTTGTGGAAGAAAGACGCCGCCGGCAACCCGCTCGAACCCATCGAGAAATTATTCGTCGAAGTGCCCGCCGAAAATCTCGGCAACATCATGGAAAACCTTGCCACCCGCAAGGCGCAGATCACGAACATGAACCACGTGGCCAACACCGTCTCCGTGGAAGCCCTCGTCCCGATGCGCGGTCTCATTGGTTTTGAGACGGACCTCGTCAACTCCACCAAGGGCATGGGTGTCATGAGCCATTTGTTCCACGAATACGGCGAAGATCGCGGTGAAATCGCGGCGCGCAAGAACGGCTCCCTCGTCAGCATGGACCAGGGCGAAGCCACTTCCTACGCGTTGAACATGGTGCAGGAACGCGGCCGCCTGATGGTTGAACCCGGCGACGAAATCTACATCGGCATGATTGTCGGTGAAAACACCCGCGAGAATGACATCCCCGTCAATCCGGTGAAGGAAAAGCGCCTGACCAACATGCGCTCACAGGGCGATGGCAAAGGCATTCAATTGAACGCACCGTTGAAACTCAGCCTCGAACGAGCGCTGGAATACATCGACGTCGACGAATACGTGGAAGCCACGCCGAAAAATCTGCGCCTGCGGAAAAAAATCCTCGATGAAAACCAGCGCAAACGCTCCGAAAAATCGCGCGTGCTGAAATTCGTGCAGGAGTAATAGCGAAGCTCACACGGGAATTTTAAATTACAAAAAGCCGGAAACTTTCGAGTTTCCGGTTTTCTTTTTTGCGGGAATGCCGGGGCTGGATTGATTCGCCAGAGCGGTTCAATAAACTTGCGCGGCAACTATGTCACATCCAAAGGAATACATTGATCCCGGAATCACCCTCAAATCGCAGAATGAATTCAACATTCCTGAGCCCATTCACAAGGCAAATGTGCACCGCATCCACAATGGTGGGAAAATTAAAGGCTTCTTCAGCCTTTTTCGTCCATCTTCCCGTGGCCCTGAGAAATTTATTGCAGCCGGTCTGACGCACCAGCAACTTTTTTAACGGCGAATGTTTCATCGTGGGTTAGACCAATCCGGGCTCCCGGGGTTCAAATTTTTGCCGCCGGCACCGCTTTGTAACAAAATCTCCTGGTAGCGCAGTGGCAAGCGAAGCGCGACACCGCTTTCGAAGGTCGGCAGTATTCTGTCGTTCCGAATAGCGCCGTCGCCCCTACGCTCTGCCGGCGCACTCCAAAATGGCTCGAGCCGTTCTTGAACTCCCCGCTCATTTCACCGAAACTCCCCCGATGTCCGAAACGCTGGAACTGCGCGACACGCTGAAAAAATATTTCGGCTTCACCTCGTTTCGCCCGTTGCAGGAGGAAATCATCCACGACACCCTCGCGGGCAAGGACGTCTTCGCCGTGCTGCCCACGGGCGGTGGCAAATCGCTGTGCTTCCAATTGCCCGCGCTCGTTCGACCCGGCCTCACTGTTGTCATTTCGCCGCTCATCGCGTTGATGAAAGACCAGGTGGATGCCATGCAAGCCGCCGGCGTGGCCGCCACGTTTCTCAATTCCTCCCTTGCCAGCGAGGAATCCCGCGCGCGCCTGCGCGGATTGCACAATGGCGACTATCGCCTCCTCTACGTCGCGCCCGAGCGCCTGCTGCTTTCCGGCTTTCTCGATGATTTGAAACGTTGGAACGTCACGCGCTTCGCCATCGACGAAGCGCATTGCATCAGCGAATGGGGCCACGATTTCCGGCCCGAATATCGCCAGATCAATTCCTTGCGCGGCATTTTTCCGAAAATTCCGCTGATGGCGCTCACCGCCACCGCGACCGAACGCGTCCGCGCGGACATCATCGAGCAACTGCATCTGCGCGAGCCGGCCTGTTACGTCGCGAGTTTCAACCGGCCCAACCTCACGTATCGTATCTCTGCCAAATCCGGCGCCTACGAACAAATCACGGATTTCATTCGCGCGCGCAAAGGCGAGAGTGGAATCATTTATTGCCAGGCGCGCAAAACCGCCGACAGTCTCGCGAGTAAATTGAACGCCGATGGCGTTCGCGCCGCCGCGTATCACGCCGGCATGGAGCCGCCCGAACGCACGCGCAGCCAGGAAGCGTTTTTGCGCGATGAAGTGCGGGTGGTTTGCGCGACGATTGCCTTTGGCATGGGCATCAACAAGCCCAACGTGCGCTTCGTCATCCATTACGACCTGCCGAAAAACATCGAAGGTTACTACCAGGAAACCGGCCGCGCGGGGCGCGATGGTTTGCCCAGCGAATGCCTCCTGCTGTTCAGCCCCGGCGATCGCGTCAAATACAGCCGTTTCATCGACGAGATGACCAACCCGCGCGAGCGCGACATCGCCCGCGCGCAATTGGAGCAGATCGTCCATTACGCCGAATGCGCCTCCTGCCGGCGGGCCTTTTTGCTGAATTATTTCGGCGAACAATATCCAGGCAGCGAGCCACGCGAGGAGGCTCCAACTTCGACGAATGATGAGAGTCTCCTTACGCCGGCTGCCACGAATTCCCTCAGTTGCTCCGCCTGCGACAACTGCCTTTCCCCCCGCCAAACGTTCGACGGCACCATCGCGGCGCAAAAATTTCTTTCCTGCGTTTACCGCATTCGCGAGAAAAGCGGCTTCGGCGTCGGCGTGCAACACATCGTCGAAGTCCTCTGCGGCGCGGAAACCGAACGCATTCGCAAATGGGAACATCACACGCTCTCGACTTACAACATCGGCGGCGAGCACACGCGCGCTGAATGGGCCGCCATTGGGCGTGAACTCGTCCGCCTCGGCCTGCTCCGCCAGGATGCCGATAAATTCAACACCATCGAAATCACGAACGAAGGCCGCGCCGCGCTCAAGGCGCGCCAGAAAATCACGCTCACGCGCGCCATCACCGCTCCCGAACCCGTGGGCAAGCATCGCGCCGGCGAAATCGAGTGCGACGAGCTGCTGTTCGACAAACTCCGCGCGCTCCGCAAACGCCTCGCCGATGAACGCTCCGTGCCGCCCTACATTATTTTCTCGGACGTTTCGCTCCGGCAAATCGCGCGCAATTATCCCCAGGACGACGCTTCCTTTTCGCGCATCAGCGGCGTCGGCGAAAAGAAATTGCGCGAGTTCGGCGCGATTTTCATCGAGGAAGTCGGCGCCCATTTGCAATCCAATCCCCGGCAAATTTTCGCGGACGATTTTTCAACCGAACCACCTCCGCCCACGCGCTCCAGCCTGAATGATACCGTGCGCGAGACGGTTCATTTTTTTCGGCAGGGAAAAACCGTCGAGCAAATCGCGCTTATTCGCGGTTTGAAGGAGAGCACGATTTACGGGCACCTTGAGGACGCCATTCGCGCCGGGGAAAAAATTGAAGTGGCTCGCCTGTTGGACGAGGAGGCAAAGAGGGAAATTGCGGCGGCGTTCAAACGCCACGGCTTCGGAAATCTCACCGGCGCGGTGGAATCGCTCGGTGGACGTTACTCGCACGGGCAGCTCCGCATTTACCGGGCCGCCGCTCAATTGTCGGCCGCGTAGTTCTATGGCGCGGACAGCCGCCTGACAGGCGCGTCCGCCGCCAGCAGGATCGGCGGGTGACAAAGCTGGCGGTAAATCGCGTCCTTCAATTTCGCGCGACGCATCTTGAGTTCTTCAATCTCCTGATCGGTCGCAAAATATATATTTTCTTCAATGCGATAAATCTCGTCATCCAGCTTGTGGTATTCATCGAAGGCATGACGGAATTGATCGTCGGAACCTTTCAGGCGTTTGATCGTTTCGCGATGTTCCGGGAATTCGCGATTGATCGGATGATGCAAGTCCATGGGATTAACTCACCTTTCTAGTTCGTGGTTGAACTGGCGAATGGACGTGGAGCAGGGCGGGTCCGGAATGGTTGGCCGGCGTGGGTGTTTAGAGGGAAGGCCGGCTGCGATTGCACCGGCAGCGGGACACTCATCCGAATTGTGTCGCTTCGCGCTCATTCGCGTTGCCTCAAACTTACTCCCAACTGGCGTCCCGTAAAGGAATCTTTTGAGACTCGTCACCTCGTCTCCCGCGAGTTGCTATAGTTTCGCCGCTTCAATTCCCACCAGGCAAACGTCGTCGGAAAATTTTCCATCGGCCGAAAATCGCTGCATCCGATCGATCAACTGGTCAAACAGATCGGAAGCCGGAAGTTGCGCCCGTTCGGACACATCCGAAACCAGCATCGCCTGCGTGTAAAGCTCCTGCTGCTCGTCCTGCACTTCGTATAAACCGTCCGTAAACAGCATCACGAGATCCTGCGGCGCAAATTTCACTTCGGACGTGTGGTAAACCGCCTGTTCGAACAACCCGAGCACCGGCTGGCTTTTGCCCCCGATATTGATCAGCGGCTCGACGATATTCTTGTTGCGGCGAACCAGCAATGGCTTCGGATGGCCGGCGTTGGCGTAGCGCATCACGCCGGTCTGGTAATTCGCCACGAGATAAAACCCGGTCGTGAGCATCGGCGTGCCCGCATGCTTCAAAATCGCGTGCAGGTCCCGGTTCAATTTCGTGAAGAACTGCCCGGGCTCATCCGCGATCGGTTTCAATTCCTCCACCAACGCGCGAATCATGGCCGTCACCAGTGAGGACCGCACGCCATGTCCCGCGACGTCGCAAATGAACACGGTCGCTTCCTCATCGGACAATGCCGAGACCGTGAAAAAATCCCCGCCGACCGTGCCCGCGGGCAGATACCGGTGCGTGAAACGAAACGCGCTCTCCTCCGGCAAGGCCGTGCGCGGAAAACAGGGATACTGTTGCGGCAACATCGTGATCTGGATTTCGCGCGCCATCTTGAGATCGTCCTCCAGCTCCAGATTTTTTATATGCAGCTCCTTCCGGCTGCGCGCCAATTCCGTATTGGCCTTGCGAATCCGTTCCGCCGCCATTTTTTGCGCGGTGATGTCCCAGAACATTCCCTGCAAGCCGATCACATTTCCTTCCGCGTCAAAAATCGGAATTTTGACGACCTGATTGTAACCCATTTCGCCGGAAAACTTGCTTTCCTCGATGGTCTCGAACGGTTTTTTGGTCTCAATGACCTGACGATCGGCCTCCTCGCGGATTTTCGCCAAATTCGCGGGCAGAAAACTCGCAATTGTTTTGCCGATGACTTCCTCGCGGGTTTTGCCAAGCGTCTTGCAAAATTGGCGGTTCACAAAGGTGTAATGCCCCTGCAAATCCTTGCGGAAAATATTCTGCGGAATCGTCTCCACGAGCGAATGGTACAACGCCTCCGAGGCGCGCACGTTCTCCTCCATCTGCCGCTGCTTGGTGATGTCGAAAAACATTCCCTGCAAGCCGACGATTCGTCCGCTCGCGTCGTGCAACGGCGTTTTCACCGTTTGAATGATCATCGGTTCCCTGCCCGGATGTTGGACGTCTTCCACGACGGCGACGGGTTGGCCGGTTTCCAAAACATGCCAGTCGTCGCGCCGATATTTTTCGGCCAGCTCCGGCGCGAAGAAATCGAAATCCGATTTTCCGACCAACTGGTCGAGGCTCATGCCCATGAAATTGCAAAAATGCTTGTTGCCAAACGTGAACTTTCCCTGCGTGTCCTTGCGGTAAATCGGTTGCGGAATCGTTTCCACCAGCGAGTGGTAAAGCGTTTCGGAATTCTTGAGGCTTTGCTCGGTCTGCTTGCGTTGCGTGATGTCCTCGACCGTGCCCTCGTAATAGAGCAAATCGCCCGTGGAACTGCGCCGCGCATGGCAATTCTCCGAAATCCAAATGATGCTCCCGTCCTTGCGATAAATCTGCGATTCAAACCCGGTAATCGTGTCGCGCTCGCGCATCAGCTTCACGAACTCATCCCGCCGCCCATCCTCCACATACAGGCGTTCGCCGATGTCCGTGACGCTGTCCATCAGTTCCTGCGGGGTGTTGTAGCCATAAATCCGCGCCAGCGCGGCGTTGGCCAGCAGGTAACGCCCGGCGGGCGTGGTCTGGAAAATGCCTTCAACCAGGTGATCGAAAATGCTGTGATATTTTTCCTCGGCCGCGAGCAGGGTGACGTCCATGCGATGCCGTTCAATCGCATAACGAATCGATCGCTCCAGCCAGCCCGGTGTCAATTGTCCTTTCACCAAATAATCCTGCGCCCCCGCCTGCACGGCTTCCACCGCCACGGTTTCGTTGTCGGCATCGCCGGCGGCAATGATCGGCAAGCGCGGCGCTTCGGCTTTCAGGAGGGTGATATTCGCGAGGCCGGCGCCATCGGGAAGGGCGACATCGAGCACCACCAGGTCGAAATGCTTGTTGTTGATGGCATGAAAACCCTCACGCAACCCCGGAGCCGAGGAGACGTCCGCGGTCAAATCTCGAGCCTGGCCAATCATTTCCCCCACCGTCCGCGTAAACCCCGGATCGTGCTCGATCAACAAAATGTTTAATCGCTCTTGCGACATACGCCACGCCTTTGTCAGCCAGATTCAGGCCAACAGCAACGTTTGGTTTGCTGCGGCTAACAAGATGACAGGATTCCGGGGAGGCTGCAAGCGGATTGGCAAATTCGAGCCTGTTTACGGGGAAATGAGCGGCAGAATATGGTTCATTACACTGTCCCGCAAACTGCTGGTGACACGGATTCTGACGGATTACTGGAATTCCGCATCGCCCGGTGTCAATGAATCGATACCCTTCGGCGTCCTCCCTGAAATTTCTTCGCCCGGGCGAGGACGCCCGTGCCACTATTATACTTCGATGCCGTAAGCCTTGATCTTGTTGTAGAGCGTCTGGCGGCCGATGCCGAGGCGTTTGGCGGTTTCGAGTTTGTTGCCGCCGGTTTCCTTCAGCATCTGCACGATCGCGTTGCGCTCCACGCCTTCGAGCAGGGTGAAGTTCGTGTCCTGGCTTTGCTCGGCCTCCTGCTTGACGCTGGTGATGGACAGGTCGGTGGAATCGATGTCATTCGATTCGCAGAGCAGGACGGCGCGTTGAACTTCGTTCTGCAACTGGCGGACGTTGCCCGGCCAATCAAACGCAGTCAATCGTTCCGCGGCTTCGCGGGTGAATCCGCCGATGGGACGGTTCGACTGGGCCACGAAGCGTTTCATGAACGCGTTCGCCAGCGGCATGATGTCGTCGCGGCGGTCGCGCAGCGGCGGCAGGTGCACGGAGATGGCGCTGATGCGGTAGAACAAATCTTCGCGGAGCTTGCCGTCCTTGATGGCTTCGTCGGGCTTGCGATTGGTGGCGGCGACGAGCCGGCAATTGGTCTTGTAGCTGACCTTGCCGCCGACGGGGCGCACTTCCTGGTCCTGCAACACGCGCAACAGTTTGCTTTGCGTGTCGATGGGCATTTCGGAGATTTCATCCAGGAACAACGTGCCGCCTTCCGCCAGGCGGAAGAGGCCTTCGCGGTCGGAATGAGCGCCGGTGAAGGCACCTTTGACGGAACCGAACAGTTCGCTTTCGATCAATTCGCGCGGCAACGCGGCGCAGTTGATCTTGATGATCTTGCCCTTGTTGCGCGGGCTCATGGCGTGGATGAGGTCCGCAATGACTTCCTTGCCGGAGCCGCTTTCGCCGGTGATGAGGATGGCGACGTCGCTGGGAGCGACGCGTTCGACGGTGCGCACGACGTTTTGCATGGCCGTGCTCTGGAAAATGGGAGAGCTGCCGCCGCTCATGGTGGAGAGCGCGCGGCGGAGCGAGCTGTTTTCCTCGTTCTGCTGCTTGTGCTCGAGGGCGCGTTCGACGGTGACGAGGAGGCCCTGGGTGTCGAACGGTTTATTAAGGAAATGATAGGCGCCGCGTTTGGTGGCTTCGACGGCGGCTTCGAAGGTGGCGTTGCCGGTGAGGACAATGACTTCGGTGTCACCCCACTGTTTTTTGATGATCGGCAGAAGGTCGAGGCCGTCGGCATCGGGCAGTTTGAGATCCAGCAGGATGACATCCGGCTGGGATTGAGCGAACGCCTGTTTTAGATCGGCGCCACTTTTTGCCTCGGAGACCTCGTAACTATCACGGAGAATCGCCGCCAACAGATCGCGGATGTCCGCGGCGTCGTCGACGATCATTATTTTGCCCTTCATAGTTTTCTTTGCGATAGCGCACACGCTTGAGTGAAAGCGCGAAAGATCGCCCGGTGTTCCGGGTAACGATCCACCAGCCGTTCGGGATGGAACTGCGTCGCGAGCAGGAAAGGAAGCAAACGAGCTGCTTGTGGCTTCACTTCCATGCTTTCCACGACTCCATCAGCGCTCACGCCGGTCACCTGCAACAGTTCGGCGACCCGGCCCACGGCCTGGTGATGCGTGCTATTCACGCCCAATGTCCGCTTGCCCGTTATCTTGGACAGTAATGAATCGCGTGTCAATTGCACTTCATGCACGACGTCGCTGCGCTTATCCATGCGCCCATGATTCAACGCGCCGGGCACTTCAGTGGGAATATCCACAATCAAAGTGCCGCCCAGCGCGATGTTCAGCATCTGCTGGCCGCGACAAATCGCGAGTAACGGTTTGCGTTGACGGAAGACTTCATCGATCAAAATCAATTCGCGCAAATCGCGTTCCCCGCCGTCGGGAGTGGTGTCCACGGTTTTGCGGAGCTTGGGCGGGACGCGGTCCTGGTAAAGCTTGGGTTCGATATCATCGCCGCCAGTGATGAGGATGCCATCGGCGCGGCGGACGCATTCGGCGACGAGCTGGCGGGAGTCGCCCATCGGCATGGTGAGTGGCAAACCGCCGGCAGCAGCGATGGCGCGTTGGTAGGCCTCCGAAAGGCTGAGGGAGCGGTCGCTGAATTCCACGCCTTCCGCTTCAATGCTCGGCGAAATGAAAATCAAAGGCGGTTTGGTCATGGGCGCAGAATGTAAAGAGTCCAAAGGCCAAAGTCCAAGGTCCAAAGTTTGGGCCGGGATACCCCCTCCCCGAATAGGCTGGAATAGGCTGGCACTTGGGGAAAACAAAGGGGTTTTACGCGAATTGCACGAATTGGCGCGAATTTTTTGAACCGCCGACCCGCCTGCGCTGCGCTTCGGCGCGGCAAGCGAACGCCGATGGACGCAGATTTGACGGAATTTAACAGAAGGGAACGAAGGGAACGAAGACAGACCGGGAATTTGTTGCCGGTGCACGGAATGGCCGATGGTCACATCTGTCCCAAGCTGAATTGGCATGATTTTATTCTCCATGTCTCCCTTCCGCCCTCCTCCTCCGCGGTTCGTTATAGCATGAATGTCAAATGGGTCGCGGCGCACGGGATTGTGACGGGTGAGGCGGCGGGAAGTTCCCACGGGAAGGAAGAAGGCAGTGCGCGGGGACGGTCCTGGCGGACGGTGATGCCCCGCCAACGGGGAGGCTTGCAAAGCTGCGGAAGCGGGGTTTTAATTTGGAAAAGGTGTGCCAGTTTCAATGAACAGCCCCCAACCATTCGTCATTTACGATAAGAACATTCGCTGGCTCGCGGCGGTGAATATGGCGTTCGTGGTCGGTGGTATCGTAATCGCAGTGCGGGTTTGTTCGGGATCGGGTCTTTATCTGGCGGTTGGATTTCTTGGACTTTACTCGTTGTTCTGGATTCGCGATCTCATCTTCGGCATGAAACTCAAGCTGGTGAGCGATGGGCAATCGTTGCATTGGCAGGACCGAAAAAAGACCGGCAGTGTGCCTTTGGCGGGCATTCAGAAGATTTTAATCGGAGCAAAAAGGCCGGTCCAGGTGGGAGAGAATTCCCTGGATTGGACCTACGTGACATTGCAGTTGAATTCGGGAGCAAGGCATGATTTGCCCCCGAACCTCGCCCAGGGATTGCGCGCCAGAAAATGGCGGAAGCTGAAGGAATTGGTGGCGCAACTTCGCACTGTCTCAACTGTGAAAGTCGAGCAAATCAACAAACCGGACGTTGATTTGGGCGGGTGGGAGGATGAGCCCAAGAAGGCGGCAGCCAAAACGGATACAAATCTTTTAACCGCAGATGAACGCGGATGAACGCAGATAAGAAGAGATCCCAAATGAGCAGCTATTCCATTCCAGACTTACTTCAACTCTTGAAAAAAGAGCGAGGCGAGCGTGTTCGCGTGGAAGCTGGCTATTCGCCCGTGTTAATCATAAAAGGCCAGCCTCAGGAAATTGAGGGGCCGCTGGTGACGGAAGAATCGATGGACGATATGCTTCGAGGCATTGCCAGCACGAGAGACCTGAGAGTATTTCGACAGGGTGGGAAATTGGACGTTGTGGTCAAGTTTAGTAACACGAATTTTCTTGTGCGCGCGATTCGAGCATTCGGAGAGTTCCGTTTGGAACTGCAACCAGTTCCCGCGTGAGCAGCAACTATGTCCAATCTCCGCGACATTTTGTTTGAGGCAATACTCGAGGATGATCACGCGAAGGTTAAGAAGTTGCTCAAGGTCGCGCCGCAGCTGGCGACGGAGCGAGTGAAGAAGGCGCGGTTGGCGTGGGAGCTGCCGCATTGGATTTATGCGGGCGATACGCCGTTGCATGCAGCGGCAGCGGGGTATCGGGTGGAGATTGCGAAGTTGTTGCTGGCGGCGGGGGCGGAGGTGAATGCGGCGGGGAAACTTCGGCACAGCGAGCCGTTGCATTATGCGGCGGATGGAAGCCCCGAACGCGATACGAAGCGGCAGGTGGCAATGATTCGGTTGTTGCTGGATGCCGGAGCGGATATTCATGCGCAGGATAAAAACGGAGCGACGCCGTTGCATCGGGCGGTGCGGACGCGGTGCGCGGAGGCGGTGAAGTGTTTGCTGGATGCGGGCGCGGATGCGACGATTCGAAACAAGCCGGGCTCGACGGCGTTCCATCTGGCGGTGCAAAATACGGGGCGCGGCGGGAGCGGCGCGGACGCGGCGAAGGCGGCGCAGCGCGCGATTATCCGGGTGTTTCTGGAACACGGTGTGAGGGCGGGATTGAAGGATGCGCGGGGGAAATCGGTCTTGGAATGGGCGAGAAATGAAGAAGTTCGAGGGATGCTTTTAAACCATCATGGCCAGTCTTTTAAATAATATGAAAAACGTTTTGCTGATTATTACCGCGGTGTTGGCAATGCCGGCAATTGCGCTGGCACAAACGGAAAATGCTCCTCCTTCACCGTCAACCTGGGAGAATCTGATTTGGTCTGTGATTCCAATTCTTGTGATCGGGGTATTTATCTGGTTCGTTTTTATTCGGAGTGTCCGCAAGCTTCAGAGAACGCAAATCCAGGAGTACCGGCAGCATCGTGATAAAGTTGAGCAATTGCTGGAACGCATCGCGAAGGCGGTGGAGGATCGAAATGGAAATGCCCGGTGAAGTGCGCCGGGTTGGGGAAATGATTTGGGCCTCTTCACCCACCGGCAAATCTCGCGGCCGGGTTAATCGAAAGTGCACGAGGAGATTTGCCGCAACCACTTTCAGGGTTGCGAGGAATTTTTGGCGAGTTACCCAGCGTAGTCGCTCGTTCCTCGCGACAACGCTGGGCTGAGTGATGAAACACCTTCGGTGTTTTTGAGAAAGACACGAATGGCAGGTCGCATTCAGGTGCTTGAAGAATTCCGGTTGTCGCCATCAATAAAGTTTGAGCCTCCTCACCCGCCTCGGTTAACACTACGGCGGGGCAGGCGTTGGGTCCTACAGGTCCGAGCGGAATCCAGGCTGGGCTTGCAAATTTTTGCGGCTGGGTTTAAGCAAGGCAGAGACTTTACGCTTTATGAAACGAGCGATGTATTTACTGGGAGGGCTGCTCTGGCTTGGCTTTGCGCTGGGTTTTGCGGCTTTTCTCGTGGGATACATCGGCGGAGGCGCGGGGTTGCAATTTTTTGGCGGGCCGGTTTCCTCGGGGAGTGTGCTGCTGGGGTTGGTGCATGTGGTTGGGTTCGGCACGGCGATTTTGTTGTGTTTTGCGATTGGGGTTTGGTTGTGTGCGCGGGGGGTGGTCGGAGAAAAGGATGGGAAAGAATTGGATGGCTTGGATTAGGCGGTTCGTCGCAACCACTTTCAGGGTTGCGAGGAATTTTTGACGAGTTACCCAGCGTAGCCGCTCGTTCCTCGCGACAATGCTGGGCTGAGTGATGAAACACCTTCGGTGTATTCACTGGAGACGACGCCATGCCATAGTGTTTGCCAAAAGTGGTTTCCGAAATGGTGGCGATTCCCCCGGCGGGAATCGAGGCAAACCCGCAGGTTTGCTCCACCCTTTCGGAAACCACTTTTGGCAAGCAGTCTGGATTTGGAAATGCAAGTGACGGACAAAAAATCAGAGACTCGTTACCTCGTCTCCTACTAATGCTATGAACAACTCAAAAATCATCTGTTTTGTGGCGACGCGGGATGCGGCGGCGGCGCGGAAGTTTTATGAGGCGACGCTGGGGTTGAAGTGCGTGCATGAGGACCCGTTTGCGATCGTGTTCGATGTGAATGGCACGATGTTGCGGGTGCAGAAGGTGCCTGAATTGACGCCGGCCAAATACACGGCGCTCGGCTGGGAGGTCGCGGATATTTCGGCGCAAATTCGGGAGCTGACCAAAAAAGGAGTGCGGTTCGAGCGGTTTCCCGGGATGGCGCAGGATGAATTGGGCGCGTGGACGTCGCCGGCGGGCGCGAAGATCGCGTGGTTCAAGGATCCGGATGGGAATATGTTGTCGCTGACGGAGTTTTAGGAGGGTCGAGGGTCGAGGGTTGAGAGGAACGAAAACATTTATTCGGCGCGCATAGCTTTCATTGGTGACTGCGTCACCAATGGGTGATGGGGCGGCGCGGCAACGCCGCCCTACCTTGATTTCCCTTTTCTGTCCCGGCGCTTTGCCGCATCTTGCGGAGATGCAATCGCTCGATCCTGAAGAAATTCGCCGCGTCGTCCAAGCTGCGCTCGCGGAAGATATCGGCAGTGGCGATGTGACCACGCTCGCGACAGTTCCCGAGGACGCGACCCTGAACGTGGTCATGCGCGCACGGGAAGTGCTGGTGGCGGCGGGGTTGCCGCTCGCCGAGGCGGCTTTTCGCGAGCTTTCGCCGGAGATTCAGATTGAATCAGTCGCGCGCGATGGGCAGCACGCGAAACCGGGCGACATTTTGCTGCGTATTTCTGGAAGCGCGCGTGCCATCCTGACTGCGGAGCGCGTGGCGCTGAATTTTGCGCAACGACTCTCGGGCGTGGCCACGTTGACGGCGCAATTCGTGGACAGCATCAAGGGCACGCATGCGCAAATTCTAGATACGCGCAAGACGACTCCAGGTTTGCGGCGATTGGAAAAATACGCCGTCACCTGCGGCGGCGGCACGAATCTTCGGTTGGGGCTCTTCGACATGGTGCTGATCAAGGATAACCATCTCGCGGCGCTGCGCGACGCGAAGCCGAACGCGGTGGCAGCGGCGGTGCAGGCGGCGCGCGCGAAATATCCGCAGCTCAAGATCGAGGTCGAGGCGGACACGCTGGATCAGGTGAGCCAGGCGGTGGCGGCGAAAGCGGATTTTGTGTTGCTCGATAACATGACGCTGGTGCAATTGCGGTTGGCGGTGCAAAAGTGCAAGGGCATTTGCAAAACGGAGGCGAGCGGCGGCATCAATCTTTCGACGGTGCGCGGCATCGCGGAGACGGGTGTGGATTTTATTTCGGTGGGCGCGCTGACGCATTCGGCGCGGGCGATAGATATTGGATTGGATTACGAGGAATGAGGTTTAGCCGTGTTGAAATGAATTTAATATGGAGGTGCGTAATAAGGCTTTTCGGCGAGACGCCGAAAAGAACCCGCGGGACGCGGGTGCTCCCCCGTAAACAATCGTTGCATCCAAACCATGACAACTGATGCGGAAATTCTGGTGGCGTTGCGCTCGGCCAATGAGGGCGGGGTGTCGGGCGCGGAGCTTTCGCACAAGCTCGGCATCAGCCGCGCGGCGATTTGGGCGCGCATCGAGGAATTGCGGCAGGTGGGTTATGACATCGAGGCGACGCCGCATTTGGGTTATCGACTGGTGAGTTCGCCGGATGCGTTGCATGCGGATGATTTGCTGGCGCGGCTGGGCAAGACGAAGGTGATCGGGCGCGACATTCGCGTGTTTGAGGAGACGACTTCCACGAATGACGTGATTGAAAAACTGGCGCGCGACCAGGTGAAGGAAGGTGTGGTGGTGTTCGCGGAATCGCAGAGCAAGGGCCGCGGGCGGCTGGGGCGCAAGTGGATTTCGCCGGCGCGCAAGGGGCTTTGGTTTTCGATTTTGTTGCGGCCGGATTTGCGTCCGCAGGAGGCGACGCAATTGACGGTGGCATCGGCGACGGCGCTGCGGCGGGCGATCGCGGGCTGCACGGGTTTGAAACCGAAAATCAAATGGCCGAATGATCTATTGATCGGCGGCAAAAAAGTTTCAGGCATTCTCACGGAGTTGAGCGCGGAAGTGGATCGCGTGAAGCATATCATTCTGGGCATCGGCGTGGATGTGAATCTCGGCGCAACGGAGTTTCCGCCGGAGTTGAGGAAGATTGCGACGTCGTTGAAAATCGAGGCGGGCAAAGCGATTTCGCGCGCGGACCTGGCGGTGAGCATTTTGCGCGAGTTGGATGCGGATTACGCGCGGGTGTGCGGCGGCAAATTTGAATCGGTCGCGGACGAATGGGAGGAGCATTGCGGGACGATGGGCGAGCTGGTGACCATTCAGGTCGGTGACCGGAAAATAAACGGGCGCGCGGAGGCTTTGAATGATGACGGGGCGCTATTGCTGCGGACGGAGCATGGGACGTTGGAACATGTGATTGGCGGGGATGTGACGCTGGCGGGGTGATAATCCACCGGCGGTAAATTACAATCTGAGCTTCGCCCCCTGTTCCCCGAGCACCACCTCACCCCGGCCCTCTCCCCCGCTTCGCGGCAGAGAGGGAGATGAAAACGAGCGCTGAGTATGAATCGAACCGGCAGCAGGAACGACGCGCTTCGGGACATTTTGCACTGAAGCGGCCTGAAGGCCGCGCTCCTTCAAACAATTGATTGGCGCTTTATTTTTCGGGGCGCTTCAGGCAGCTTCACCCAACGATGCGCGGCATGATTCTTCTTTTCGATATTGGCAACACCAACACTCACGTGGGGCTCGCGACGGCGCGGCGCGTGGTGAAGCAGGCGGATATCCCGACGGCGGCGTGGCAGAACGGCGGCGTGAGAGATACGCTGTTGAAATTCGCGGGGCGCAATGAAGTGGCCGGCGCGGCGCTTTGCAGCGTGGTGCCGCGCACGACGCCGCTCGTGCTGAAGGCCATCTGGCAACTTTGGAAGGTGGACGCGCTGGAACTCTCGCCGAAAACCGTGCGCGGCGTGGGCATCAATTATCCGAAACCGAAAACGATCGGGCCGGATCGGCTCGCGAACGCGGTGGCGGCGCGGCATCATTTTGGCGCGCCCTCGGTGGTGGTGGATTTTGGAACGGCGGTGACGTTCGACGTGGTGGATCGCGCGGGGGATTATATTGGAGGAATCATCGCGCCGGGGTTGGCGGCGATGACGGATTATTTGCACGAGAAAACCGCGTTGCTGCCGCGCATTGAAATTCGCGAGCCGGGCAGCGCGATCGGCAAGAGCACCGAACACGCGATGCTGGCGGGCGCGGTGCATGGGTATCGCGGGTTGATTCGCGGGTTGCTCGCCGAATTGAAGCGCGAGTTGAAGGCGAAGCGGCTGCCGGTGATCGCGACGGGCGGGTATGCGAAGTTGATTGCGGCGAAGATGCCGGAGATTTCGGCGGTGCGGGCGGATTTGACGCTGGAAGGGTTGCGGTTGACGTGGGAAGGGAATGAGAAATAGTGGCACGGGCATCTTACGCGGGCGAGCCGGGCTCCGAACACGAACGCACGGGCGCGGACGCCCTTGCCACTAATTCCACGCTTGATAGTGGCGATTTGAATCTCGAAACTGCGCGGACATGAATCGCATTGTGGAACGGTTTGCGCGGTTGAAACGCGAGGGTAAAAAGGGGTTCGTTGTTTATATCGGCGCGGGTGATCCGACCCTGGAAGCGACGCGCCAGCTTGGGCTCGCGTTCGACAAGGCTGGCGTCGACGTGCTCGAACTCGGCGTGCCGTTCAGCGATCCGCTGGCGGATGGCCTGGTGAATCAACTCGCGGCGCAACGCGGTTTGGAATCCGGCACCACGCCGCCGAAAGTTTTGGAGACCGTGGCGCAGCTTCGCAAGGAATCGCAAATCCCGGTGGTGCTCTACATTTATTTCAATCTCATCCATAAGGTCGGGCTCGAAAAATTCATTGCGGACGCGGCGCGGGCGGGGGTGGATGGTTTGCTGGTGTTGGATTTGCCGCCGGAAGAGAGCGAGAATTACGAGGCGCTTATGAGCAAGGCGGGGTTGTGCAATATCTATCTCGTCGCGCCGACCACGCCGGATGAGCGCATTGGGCTGATCGTGAAACGCGGCGCGGGATTTATTTATTACGTGTCGCGCGAGGGCGTGACGGGCATGCAGCAGAAAATTTCGGACACGATTGCGTCGATGACGGGGAAAATTCGCGCGAACACGGATTTGCCGATTGCGATTGGGTTCGGCATTTCGAATCCGGAACAGGCGAAAGCCGTGGCGCAATACGCGGAGGCAATTGTGGTGGGGAGCGCGGTGGTGAACCAGATTGCGGAGCACGGGAAAAATCCTGACATGGTTTCGCGGGTCGGAAATTTCGTGCAGACGCTGGTTTCGGCAGTCAAATAGCTTTAAAGCGTTTCCATAAATGCCCTAAATGCCCTTTTGACGGTACTTTCTTATTCTGCTAGGCTGTATTTATGACGAAGCCGATCACAATCGAAGTGCCGGAAGAGGCCGTCAGAATCTTTGGCGACGAAAATGAAAAACGTTTTGCTCGCGAAATGTATGAGACGGCGGTTGTGAAGTGGTTTGACGAAGGCCGCATTTCACAAGGGAAGGCCGCTGAATTCCTGGATATCTCGCGCGCCGAACTCTTCGATGTTCTTTGGCGGCACAAAGTTTCTCCTATCCAAATAACGCCTGAAGAACTTGCGGAAGAATTAAAAGGTGCCTGAACATTGGGTCATCAATGCTTCACCCGTCATTCTCCTTTCAAAGGCGGATGTCATTCATCTTCTGCCCAATCTTTGCGATCAGCTAGTTATTCCATCTGGTGTCGTTGACGAAGTTGCCATTGGTGAACGAGGCGATTTAGGCAGAAAATGGCTGGCCGGAGAAGGAGCGTCTTTTGTTAGATCCGTTTTGCCGCTCGCCAAAGAATTATTATCCGCGGATTTGGGCCGCGGGGAAGCGGAAGTTTTGTCGTGGGCGCTCACGCACACTGGATTCAAAACTGTCCTGGATGATCGACGCGGACGACTTTGGGCGCAAAAACTAAACTTACCTTTGATTGGTTCTTTAGGCGTCATAGTTTTGATGAAACAACGCTCTTTGATTCCGTTAGCGAAGCCGGTTCTCCAAAAAATTCGTGATGCCGGTGGTTACGTCAGCGAGGCGGCCATTCGAGCGGCGCTCGCGAAAGCTGGTGAGATTTAATTCCATGAAATCAAATACCGACACAAAGAATCGTTTCGTCATCATCATGGCCGGCGGGCGCGGGGAGCGTTTCTGGCCAGTGAGCCGCGAGAAGACGCCCAAGCAATTGTTGACGTTGCTCGGCAAGAAATCCTTTTTGCAGGAGGCCGTGGAACGCGTGCTGCCGCTGGTGCCGGCAAAGAATATTTTTGTGATCACGAACGCGGCGCAACTGCCGGAGGTGCGCAAGCAGCTTCCCAAAATTCCCAAGGAAAATCTCGTGGCGGAGCCGATGGGGCGCGACACGTGCGCGGCGGTGACTCTCGGCGCGGCGCTCGTAGGAGCGCGTTCGACGACAGGCGTGATGGCGGTGTTGCCGGCGGATCATGTGATTCCGGATGCGAAGAAATTTCAGCAAACGCTCGGCGATGCGTTTGATCTGGCTTCGCGCGGCCGGGCGATTGTGACGATCGGCATCAAGCCGACGGAGCCCAATACGGGCTATGGTTATATTCGCGTGGGTGAGGCGTTGCCGGCGCCCGAAGGGGTGAAGCGTTATAAAACCGTTTTTCATCGCGCGGAACAATTTGTTGAGAAGCCGTATTTCGACAAGGCGGTGGAATACGTGAACAGCGGGCAGTATCGCTGGAACGCGGGGATGTTCATCTGGTCGTTCGTGACGGTGACGGAGGGGTTGCAGAAACATCAGCTTCCCATGTACGAGGCGTGCCAGCGATGGTTCAAGGTCGCGGCGAATCCGGCGAAGTTGAACAAGGTGCTCGCGAAGGAATATCCGGAAATCAAAAAGGTTTCGATCGATTACGCGCTGATGGAGCACGCGCAGAATGTGATCGTGGCCGACGGCGATTTTGAGTGGGACGATTTGGGCTCGTGGACGGCGCTGGGGCGGCATATCAAGCCGGACGCGGAGGGGAATTCAGCGGTGGCGGATTTCATTCACGTGGATGCGGCGCGGAATATTATTTTTGACGCGCGGAGTAAGGATCGGCGGACGCCGATTGCGGTGGTGGGGTTGCGCGATTCGATTCTGGTTCAGACGGATGACGCGGTGATGTTGGCGCATAAAAGCCAGGCGCAGAAGGTGAAGGACTTGGTGAAGCGATTGGCGAGCGATCCGAAATTCAAGGACCTAGTCTAAAGTTTTCGAAACTCTAAATCGGGGCGCGTCCGTGCTTTTGAATGATTTTTTCGAACAACGGAATAACGTGTTCCTTGATTTTTTCTCCAGCGTCCCAAATGGCTGGAGCGACCAATGGCAGGCATTCTTCGACCGGATCTTCTTTGTAGCGCATGACGCGCTCGAACTCCTCCGGGCGCAAGACCAGATTCCACCAAAAGCCCCAATTACTTTCGAACCATAGGCTAGAGCTTCGGAAAGCTATGGGCTTTGCCAACACGGTTTCTATTTCGTTGCGCCCAATCATTGTCCATGGAGGACATTGGGCATCCAAACTCCATCCAACCTCAGTGGTGAAACGATCGTTCGTACTATGAATCACCAAGAACACCCAAAAGAATAATCCCGAAGGATCATCGCGGCGCCACGCGTACTTTCCTTGCGGCAAGACCTGGGTTTTGTCCTCTTTATAACCCGGAAACTCGACCACCATCATCTTGCGAAACAGTTTTCTTCATTCTTTTGAAAGCGGGCTTCGCATGTTGGTGCGAGAGGATTACTCGCGGACGGTGGCTTGCAGCACTTTCTTGAATTGTTCGACGAGTTTGTCGTGGGCGGCGGTGGCTTCGGCGTCGGTCAAAGTTTTTTCCGCGTTTCGATACGTGAAGGCGTAGGCCAAACTCTTCTGGCCTTCGGGAACGTTCTTTCCACGGAAGACGTCGAAGAGTTCCACGGATTCCAAGTTGGCGGGCTTGGTTTGTTTCACGACTTGCAGGATAGCGTCGTGGGTCGTGGTTTCGGGCACGAGCATGGCGACGTCGCGGCGAATGGATGGAAATGCGGGCAGTGATTTGAATGACTTGGATGGATTCCGCCGCGCGAGGAGCAATTCCAGGTTCAATTCGGCGAGAAAAACGGCGTCGCGCAGGTCATATTTTTTCGCGAGCGCGGGGACGAGCTGGCCGAATTCGCCAAGTTGCTGTTTGCCCAATTGAATGGTGGCGGATTCGAGGAACAACGCGGTGCTTTCGCCGCGGCGATTGTAGGTCATGCCGCGCAGGCCGAATTGATCGAAGAATTCTTCGATGAGGCCTTTCAGATCGTAGACATCGAATTTCGCTTCGCGTTCGCCGCCGCTCCAGAACAGCGGATTGCGCTGGCCAGTGATGGCGATGGCGATGTGGCGTTCTTCCTTCACTGCGCCCTGCCCTGCCGGAGCGCCGGCAGCGGGTTGGAAGATGCGGCCGAGTTCGAACAAGGCGACGTCGTAATTTTTTCGGCTGACGTTATGGCGAAGCGAGTGAATCAATCCGGGCAGCAGGCTCGGACGCAGCACATCCATGTCGGAACTCAACGGGTTGGCGAGCGCCACTAAATCGGCATTCGGCATTCGGCATTCGGCATTACCGATGAGCGTTTGGCCCTGGGCTTCGTTGAGGCCAAGGCCGGCCAGAATGCGGCGGGCTTCGGCGATTTGATCGTGGACGGAGTCGAACGCGTTTGCGCCAATGGCACCGCGCGGGGGTGTGGCGGGAATTTTTTCGACGCCGTGGAGACGGGCGATTTCTTCGATTAAATCCACTTCGCGTTTCATGTCGACGCGGAACGTGGGGATTTCGAAGGTGGCGGTCGCGCCTTCGGAACTGCTCACGGCGGCCTTATTAAGCAGGGTTGTAGTGTCAGTAGTGGCCTCGACGAGCGGAACGTGTGCGGCGCCTGAGCTGACGGGTTGCAGACCGAGATTTTTCAGCAGACGAATTTGTTCCTGCGCGGAAATCGAGACGCCCAACAGCTCGCCGACTTTGTGATGGCGCAGGGAGATTTGCTTCAGCGCGGCCGGCTTGGGATACGCGTCCACCACGTTCTCGGCGAGCTGGCCGCCGGCGGTTTCCAGAATCAATTGCGCGGCGCGCTGGCTGGCCCAGTCGCAAATGCCGACGTCGGCGCCGCGTTCGAAGCGGTAGCTGGATTCGCTGCGCAGGCCGAGCGTTTTGCTGGTGCGACGGATGTTGGTGGAATTGAAATACGCGCTCTCGATGAGCACGTCTTTGGTTTGGTCGTTAATCTCCGTGTTTTGCCCACCCATGATACCCGCGAGCGCGATGCCTTTTTGTTCGTCGGCAATCAGGAGCATGTCGGCGTTCAAGGTGCGTTCAACGTTGTCGAGTGTTTTGAATTTTTCGCCAGCACCCGCGTGACGCACAACGATGGTGGGTTTGCCGCTGGAACCTTTGGCGATGAGATGATAATCAAACGCGTGCAGGGGTTGGCCGATTTCCATCATCACGAAATTGGTGACGTCGACGACGTTGCTGATGCTGCGGATGCCGACTTTCTCAAGCGTGGAGCGCAACCATTCGGGGCTGGGGCCAATTTTCACACCTTTGATGACACGCGCGGTGTAGCGGGGGCACAGTTCGGCGTCATCGATGCGAACGGCGATTAAATCCTGCACTTTTTCGCCGGAGCGTTGATCGCGAATGCCGGGAATTTTGAGAGGGTTGCCCGTCAGCGCGGCGATTTCGCGCGCGATGCCGATGACGCTGTTCCAATCGGGACGGTTCGGCGTGATTTCCAGATCGTAAACGACATCACCGCCGGTGGCGCCGCGATATTCGGCGAAGGATTTTCCAACGGGCGCATCGGCAGGAAGAATCAGGAGGCCGTCCACGTCATCGGGCAGGCCGAGCTCCTGCGGGGAGCACATCATGCCCTGGCTGGTGATGCCGAAAACTTTTCGTTCCTTGATGACGAACGGTTCTTTTTCGCCGGGTTTCAGCGGCAGGGCGAAGTTCGGCAGGATGAGCGGGATTTTGTCGCCGGGCTGGTGGTTTTGCGCGCCGCAAATGATGGTGCGTTCGCCTTTGCCATCGTTGACTTTGCAGACGGAGAGTTTGTCCGAGCCGGGGACTTTGTCCTTGGTGAGGATTTGGGCGACGACGACGCCTTCGAATTGCCCGGCAACTTTGTGGACGCCTTCGACTTCGAGCCCGAGCATGGTGAGGCGCTCGGAAAGTTGCTCCGGCGACCAGTCAAAATCCACGTATTGTTTCAGCCAGTTAAGGGTGACTTTCATGAAATGCGATCGTTCAGTGAGTAAGGTGTCTAATCCGCAACAACCAAGGTTCTTGCACTTGCAATTTACTTGCGTGTTTTCTTTTCCGCAGTTTCGCGCAAAGCCGCTGCAGACTCAATCTCCCGCCAATTTTTGATGATGCGTCCGCGATAGCTTTTTTGCTCGTCGCGCCAGTGCGCCAGCAAACGCCTGGGATCGTTTCCGAAACGGTCGCATAATGATTTGCGGGCAGCGCGAACTTCAGCCACAGCTTCGTCTTGATTCGTTTTCATCACATTTCTCCCAACAACTCCAACGGAGTGATCACGATTGGAACGGAAAGCTTCAATCGCTTGTTGATATTCGCAATATGCCGGAATTTGTTTGGATTTGCCAGATGAACACAATTCCAAGTCAAAAGAATATCGCATTCGTAAAAGGATGCCAGCGCGAGATGCACGGCATCAGCGACCGGCTGTTGAGGCATTAACAAGTTTTCGACATAATTTGCCACGATATCGTCTATGTCCGCTTTAAGATCAAGAATCGGGAGTTCATCAATTAACGCGAGAGCACTCCGCCGTTTTGCATCTGGATACTTGGGATCGCTTAACTCGTCGCGCACTACCAGACTTGTTACAAGCTGATGTTCGTGACGGTGTTCATCCCACCATCGGCGCGTCCAGTTCCGCCTCGAAACGCATTCGGCGTTTTTGCGAGCCTCGAAATAGAAACTGGGAATCGTCGTTTCGATGTAGATTTTCAAGGCCATGCAGTTGAGTTATCTCGCGATGCAAAATCGAAGCGAACATACAGGTTCCTGAAAAATAAAAAAGCGCGGAGTGATTCTCCGCGCTTGTGAAATTCCGGCGGTCATAGACCGGCCGCTACAAGATCAGGTCAGCGAAATCTTGTCGCCCTCTTTGAGGGTGACGATGGCTTTTTTCCAGTCCGAGGTTTTGCCGGCCTGGGCGGTGCGTTGGCGGCGATCTTTGCCGCGGACGTTCAGGGTGTTCACCTTGGTGACTTTGACCTTGAACAGTTCCTGCACGGCGTGGCGGATCTGGGTTTTGTTCGCGCGGTAATCAGCCACCACCGTGTATTGGTTGTAGTTCTCGCTCTGGCGCGTGCCTTTTTCCGTGAGGCGGACGGTCTTGATGATTTCGAAAGAGTTCATGGGTTAGTTAAATCGGTTAAATTTGCTAAATGAGTTAAATAAGTGATTGGTTAAATATGCGGGCCATTCATTGCTTATTTAACTATTTAACCAGTTAACCAGTTACTATTTATTCTTTGTTCGCCAGCCGCGCTTCCACCTTCTCAAACGCGCCCTTGGTAAAAACCAGTTTGTCGGAGCGCAATACGTCGTAGGTGTTGAGCGAATCGCTCGTGGCCAGGGTGATGTTTTCCACGTTGCGCGAGGCGAGCGTGAGGTTCTTGTCCACTTCCTGCGACACGAAGAGCGCGGTGCCCTTGAGCTCCAGCGCGGCCAGCACGCCGACGAAATCCTTCGTCTTGGGCGAGCTGAGCTTGAGGTCGTTAACGACGACAACGTCGCCGGCCTTCAGGCGTTCGCTGAGGGCTTTGCGCAGGGCGAGCTGTTTGGTCTTGGAATTGACTTTCTTGGAGAAGTCGCGGGGTTTGGGTCCGAAGACCACGCCACCACCGACCCAGAGAGGCGATTGGAACGAGCCGGCGCGAGCGCGGCCGGTGCCTTTCTGGCGCCAGGGTTTCTTGTTGGTGCCGGAGACTTCGCCGACGTTCTTGGTGCAGGCGGTGCCCATGCGTTGCGCGGCGCGGTAAGCGACCACGGTGTCGTGCACGGCCTGGGTGCCTTTGCCATCTTCAACGAGCGCGAATTTGACTTCGTGTTCGCCGTGGCTTTTGCCTTTGATATCTTTAATGGAAATTTTCATGAGTGCGCCTCAATTACTTCTTGGGTTCAGGCTTCTTGGCTTCGGCGGCCTTGGCCTTCTTGCCTGAGTGAGTGGAAACCGGCGGCTTCCAGCCCTTCGGACGTTTCTTGGATTCACGGATGACGACGTAATCGCCTTCCGCGCCGGGGATCGCGCCCTTGATCAGGAGCAGATTGTCGGCCTCGCGAACCTGAATGATCTGGAGGTTTTGCGTGGTGCGCGTGACCTGACCCATGTGACCGGGCATTTTCATGCCGCGCATAACGGTGCCGGGGAACAAGCGCTGACCGATGGCGCCGGAGCGGCGGTGCCAGCCTTTGGCGCCGTGCGTCGAGTCACCGCCGGCGAATTTGTGGCGCTTGACGACGCCTTCGAAACCCTGGCCTTTGGTCACGCCGATGGCGTCAATGAAATCTCCGGGAGCGAAGAGCGTGGGTCCGACGACATCGCCGGGTTTCACTTCCTTGGAGAAATCACGAAATTCACGGATGCGTTTGACGGCAGCGCCGCTGTGTTTCTTGATGTGGCCGAGCAACGGCTTGGTGAGACGTTGTTCCTTCTGGTCATCGAAGCCGAGCTGGACGGCGTTGTAACCGTCTTTGCCCGCCTGGGTTTTGACCTGCAACACGCGGTTGGGGCCCGCGAGCACGACGGTGACGGCGTGCAGCTCACCGTTGGCGTCATAGACGCGCGTGTGGCCGAGTTTTTTTCCTAAAAGTCCTAGAGGCATGGGTCAGTAATTGGTTAAATGGTTAAATAAGCGCTCAACAGCGACTCTTAGATTTTAATCGTGATGTCCACGCCGGCCGGGAGGTTCAATTTCTTGAGTTCGTCCACGGTTTTGGCCGTCGGCTCGATGATGTCGATGAGCCGCTTGTGGGTGCGTTGTTCGAACGTTTCCTGGGATTTCTTATCCGAGTGAGGAGAGCGTTGAACGGTAAAATGCTCGATGCGAGTCGGGAGCGGGATGGGGCCGGCGACGCGGGCGCCCGTGCGTTTAACCGTGTCCGCGATGTCGCGGGCGGATTGGTCTATGACGCGATGGTCATAAGCCTTGAGACGAATACGAATACGTTGTCCAGCCATACAAAGAACAATTGTCTGTTAATGGTTAACTAACTTTGCCACTTCGCCCATTGCGAAGCGGGCGTGAAATATAGCAATGAAGCGCCGGAGTGCAATAGATTTTTTTGGGAATTTTGCCCTGATTACGCGAAATCCTCCCAAAAACCTCAATATTCAAGCCCGGCAGCCTGACAAAGGGCGGGATAGCTCCACATTTGGAATTTTGGGGGGTCTTTCGGGCCTTTGGTCTGCAAATGCACCGTGGTCCCCACCAGAGTGGAACGGTCTGGCGTGAGTTCGAGACGCCAGAAAGGGTGGCGGGCTGGCGGCGCCAGAAGGTCACCGGCCTTGCCTTCCTTGAGGTTCCAAAAGCGGATTTTGCCTTCCAATCCGGAAAACAATATGCGCTCTTTTTTGGCGTCCAACGGCACTGCGTAGATCAGTTGATTGCCCGGCATGCCATCTTCCCGGGTCATCGGCTCTGCCCCGACAAAGGCAACCGGCTTGACGGAAGCCATATCCGCCGCGGCCAGAATTTCCTCCCATTTCAACACGCAGACCCCCGCCGTTGTGCCGCAGATCAAATGCTTGCCAGAAGGGCTGAAAGCCAAACTGCGAACGCGCTGTGCGGGCAGAAAGTGTCGCGTGCTGCGAGCTTTGTATTCGGCTAACTGTTCGGCAGACATATGGCCCGTGAGCTTTTCTTCGAATTGCTGCGCGATTTGCGCCCCCCGTTGTTCCATCAAAGTGCGCATAGGGCCCGGCCGATCGAGAATCCATACCGTTTTTGCTACGCTCAATGTGGGCAGGTGCACTATCGCGAGCAGTCCTCCCTCTTCAGCGGCCAGATGTTCGCCATCCGGATGCGGCATCATGGCCTGACTGCCGGGCGATATCTGAATGGACGACCGCTGGTCCGGGGCGGCCAATTTAGTCACCGTGATGGTGCCCTCGCTGAGGCTGAAAAGCGTCTCTCCATTTCCGCTGAAACAAATCGCATTTACTGCCCGTTTTTGAGGAATTTCAGCAACCAACCTGCCCTCGGCCAAATTCCAAAGGTCCAATTTCCAATCACCAGACGCGCAGCCAACAGCCAGCCATTTTCCCGCCGGATCCACCATCATGGAGTAAATGTGGCTGGACACCTCCATTAAAGTCGGAACCTCTTCGCCCGTTTTACTGTTGACGCGATATAGCCGGGTCGCCGTTGCTTGAGCGACGGGATTTCCCGACCAGGCAAGCAGGACATCGTTTGTGGCCGGATCAACGCACCAAATCGGAGAACTGGGCATCAGCTGATGCCCAGTGGAAGGGCCCGTTTTTTCCAGAATCAAAACGCCTGCCTTTGTAAGACGTTGAAGTTCCGATTTCGCCTGCGCTTTGGCCGCACGCTTTGCTTCACGTTCCGGCGTCAAATCCGGCACGTGAATGAATTGTTTCCACTTCTCGATTCCGTCGCGCTCGCCGTCTTGAAGATATTCGTATGCGGTGACGGCGTTCGGCAAATTGAGCAACCCGGCGAATTGCTCGAGGCGTTCGCCTTCGAACGTCATGCTCTTTTCATCCAGCAGCGATTGCAATTTGGAAATTTTTTTCCCGTCCTTCAGCAATTCCGCGAATGCCTTTGCATTGCCGCCGCGCGGCTCCGTATTTTTGTCGTCGAAATAATTCGGGCAGGAATTGTAACGATCCTTCAATGCTCCGTTTTCAAAATACGAATACGCGAAAATATCGTCATCGTGAACCAGCGTGCAGAGGACCGTTTTGGTCGGAAGTTTTTCGGCGAGCGCTTCCGAAACACTGTCGTCCTGCCCGTTATTTTCCGGGAACACGGTCACCCAGCCATCGATTGGTGGCGCGATGAGGAATCGTTTGGTCCGTTTCGACGTGATGGATTCGACCGCGCGTTTGACCTCATCACGATCTTCAGTGAGGACGTGGATGGTTCCATAATGAGCGCCCATAAAAACTTCTCCAATTAAAAACCTATTAACTTCAAGATTTTATAAGCTGTTCGCGGCAATTCCAAACCGAAATGATTTTTTTAGAAATTCGCCAATCTAATCCCGATTGGCAGGAGGGTTGCTATGATTCGCGCGATTGATATGAAACCGATTATGATGGTTTATCCGGGGTTCCAGACGCTGCCGAAGGGCTTGAAGCAGCTACTGGTGGAGTCTGAAAGCTTCTTTTTTGAGGAAGAAACGACGTTTTTTCGCCGAGACCGCAAGACCAATGCTTTTTCGAGCGCCGATAATGCCCGCCCCGCGGTCGGGCATCAGTTGTCTAAATCCTGGAATAATTAGAGGGCTAGAGCGTAAAATTTTTCATTACGCACCAGGCCTGTTTGAGTATGCATAACGATGCCGACATACTTATCAAAAAAGCAGTCCCTTTGTTTGTAGCACTGATTGCGTGCATAGGCGGTTCATGTTTCACGATTTTAGCGCCGCCCGGGACAATGGAACACGGAAAGGCGATCCAATACTCGGTCGCTGGTATTTTCGGCACAATAGCAGCGGCTTCGCTGCTCCGAAAGCTGTTGCGGTTGCCGCCTGACGAGGATTTTTTTGGTTTCCGAAGCAGGCTCCTTGCTTTCTTGCTATGTCTTTGTTGGATTACCGGTGCCGCAGGTGGTTTTATTTTATTTTATTATATACCGAGGCATGCTTAATAAATCACTTTGGGTTCATCGAAAACTCGCAGGGTGTTCAATGTGCAGCTCCTGCGTGGCTGAGCTTTAGCCGCTAACAACGCAAATTTATTAATGGAAATCTTGTCTATAAACGAGGCCCGTTATTTAAAGTATGAGGGATGCCGCCAAATAATTCACGATGCGAACGCGCGGGCTTTCGCTGAAGTAAAGATCGGGGAAAACATTGGTTTGTTTGCTTTGGCTTGGCACAGCGATCTTTTGAGCCCTGTCTGGGGATCAAATAATGGCTTATCATGGATAGGTGTCGACCAAAGGATAGTCGCAATTGAAGAGCAAACGGGACGAGTTTTGTTTTCAATGACGTTGCATGATAATCTTCGGGAAATTCTATTTGGAGACAGAGTCGTAATCATCGTGTGTTTTACCGTGATTATAATGTTGAATCTCGACAATTCATTGAGAGAACTTCGCGGCGTGCCTGACGGGGTCAAAGAGGTTCGCATAAACAAAGGGGAATTGGAAATTACAACCCTTGAAGATGACCGAATCGGCATCGGCCTATGAGTCCCTTCAGAATTTGCCCCCGGGAAAATTGATATCCGTTACGTGCATCCAGAAAGGCAAATATTGCACGTTTTCACTTTGATTCCGCGCTGATTGAGCGGAATTGAATATGGGGCGGCGCGGCAGCGCCAGCCCTACCTTTGTTGAAATAAAAAAGCCGGGACTTGCGTCCCGGCTTTTGCAATTTGAATGACCCCGCGACTACGTGCGCGCGGCCGGCTTCTTGGCGGCCACTTCCAGGATCTGGTTCAAGACGCTGGTCGGAACCTGCGCAAAGGTCAGCGGCTCCATTGAATAGGAGGCGCGGCCTTTGGAGAGCGAACGGATCGCGGTGGCGTAACCGAACATTTCCGCCAGCGGCACTTCCGCGTTCAGCAGAGTGTTGCCGTTCTTGGCTTCGATGCTGACGATGGTTCCGCGGCGGCGGTTGATATCGCCGAGCAGATCGCCCTGGTATTCGTCCGGGGTATCGCATTCGACCTTCATGATCGGCTCCAACAGAATGGGACCGGCTTTTTTGAAGGCGTCTTTCAAGGCAAAAATGCCCGCCATGCGAAACGCGAGTTCGTTCGAATCGACTTCGTGGAAGGAGCCGTCGACGACTTCGACTTTGATATCGATGACCTGGTAACCGGCGTAAACGCCGCCTTTGATGGCTTCTTCGATGCCGCTGATGACGGCCGGGATGTATTCCTTGGGAATCGCGCCGCCGACAATTTCGTCAACGACTTCAACGCCTTTGCCCTTTTCATTGGGCTGAACGGTAATACACGCGTGACCGTATTGGCCTTTACCGCCGGATTGACGGATGAACTTGCCTTCGCCTTCGGCGTGCTTGGTAATGGTTTCGCGATACGCGATCTGCGGAGCGCCGGTGTTGGCTTCCACTTTGAATTCGCGTTTCAGGCGATCAATGATGATTTCCAAATGCAACTCACCCATGCCCGCGATGATGAGCTGGCTGGTTTCTTCATTGGTGAAGCAGCGGAAAGTCGGATCTTCTTCCGCGAGGCGTTGCAAGCCTTCGGACAATTTATCACGATCCTGCTTCGTTTTCGGTTCCACGGCCATCGAGATAACCGGTTCCGGAAACGTGGGCGGTTCGAGCGTCACATCATATTCTTCGTCGCACAACGTGTCACCGGTGGTGATGTTGCGCAGGCCGACGAGCGCGGCGATATCACCGGCATAAACCTCGTTGATATCCTTGCGTTCGCTGCCTTGAATAACCATGAGGCGGCTGACGCGCTCGCGTTTGCGCGTGCGCGGATTGTAAATCGTGTCGCCCTTTTTCAGTTGGCCGGAATAAACGCGGAAGAAGACCAGCTTGCCCGCGTAGGGATCGGTCCACAGCTTGAACGCCAGCGAACAAAACTTGTTGTTGTCGCTCGTTTCCACATGAACCACCGTATCCGTGCCCGGTTCCAAACCTTCAGCACCCGGGACGTCCAACGGGCTGGGCAGATAATCAACGACGGCATCGACCAAAACCTGAACGCCTTTTTTCTTGAAGGCCGAGCCGCACAACACGGGAACGAGCTCGATCTTGCAAGTGAGGCGGCGGATGGCCGCTTTCAACGCGACGGCGTCCACGGGTTTGTCTTCGAGAACGAGATTGGCAATGGTGTCGTCCTTGTTGGAAACGGCATCGATTAATTCCGCGAGCGCGGTTTTGGCGCGCTCCTGATATTCGGCAGGAATGTCGGTCACTTCGTAATTCAAGCCTTCATTGGCTTCGCCCGGGCCCCATTGCACGGCCTTCTGGTTGACGATATCAATGACGCCTTCGAATCCGCCGGCAATCGGTTTATTATCGTGCTCGGTCGGACCCGCGCCGATGGGCAGAAAAATCGGGAACGCATACGCTTTGAGTTTGTTGCGCATGTCGGCCAACGCATTGTCGAAATTCGCACCAATACGGTCCATTTTGTTGATGAACGCGATGCGCGGGACTTTATATTTGGTCGCCTGGCGCCAGACGGTTTCGGACTGGGGCTGCACGCCGGCCACGCCGCAGAACACGGCGACGGCGCCGTCGAGCACGCGCATGGAGCGCTCCACTTCGGCCGTGAAATCCACGTGACCGGGAGTATCAATGATGTTGATGCGGTGCGGGACGTTGTTGAACGCCTTATAAATTTTATCTTCGCCCGGCTTGGCGGTTTTCTGGGTCCAGAAGCAGGTCACGGCGGCGGAGGTAATGGTGATGCCGCGTTCCTTTTCCTGTTCCATCCAGTCGGTCACGGTATTGCCGTCATCGACGTCACCGATTTTATGGATGAGGCCGGTATAAAAGAGAATACGCTCGGTGGTCGTGGTTTTGCCGGCATCGATGTGGGCGGCGATGCCGATGTTGCGCGTGCGCTCCATCGTGTATTGACGATTGGGCGAATTGGCCGGTTTGTCTGTGACTGCTGCTTGCATAAATCTGTTCGTTAAATCAGTGATTGGTTGAATCGTTTAAATGAGTTTTGCGCGATCATGCGCCTTTCACTGATTTAACTTTTTTTACTCATTTAATCTTTATAACAAAAACGCCCCGAGCGTAGTCGGGGCGCTAAAATGTTTCCCGAGTCTACCAACGGAAATGCGCGAATGCTTTGTTCGCCTGCGCCATCTTGTGCACTTCATCGCGTTTGCGAATGGCGTTGCCCTGGCCTTGATAGGCTTCCAGAATTTCCGCGGCGAGGGCTTCCTTCATCGGTTGCCCTTTGCGCGCATCGGCAAAATCCACCAGCCAGCGCAGCGCGAGCGCGAACTGGCGATCGGACGCCACTTCGACCGGCACCTGGTAGGTGGCGCCGCCCACGCGGCGGGCCTTAACCTCAAGGCGAGGCTTGGCGTTGTCAACCGCGCGCTGGAGAATTTCCAGCGGGTTGGTCGCGGGATTCTTTTCCGCGATCTGATCGAACGCGCCGTAAACGATGCGTTGCGCCGTGCTCTTCTTGCCGCCAATCATCACCGTATTCACGAGACGGGAAACCAACGTGCTGTTGAATTTCGCGTCGCTCTGAATCGGCCTTCTCGTTGCTTGTCGTCGTCGGGACATGTGTCAGTAAATAGTTAAACAGTTAAATGGTGATCAGGCCTTGGCGGCGGCGCCGGCTTTGGCTTCCTTCGGGCGTTTGACGCCATATTTGGAACGGCTCACGCGGCGTTTTTCCACGCCGGCGGCGTCCAGGGTGCCGCGCACGATGTGATAACGCACACCGGGCAAGTCTTTCACACGGCCGCCGCGCACGAGCACGATCGAGTGTTCCTGGAGGTTATGGCCTTCATCGGGGATGTAGGCGATGACTTCGTAGCCGTTGGTGAGACGGACCTTGGCAACTTTGCGCATGGCCGAATTCGGCTTTTTGGGAGTACGGGTCATGACCTGGATGCAAACGCCCCGCCGGAACGGCGAGTTTTGCAGGGCCGGAGACTTGGACTTGTAGCGAATCTTGCTACGTCCTTTGCGAACCAATTGATTGATTGTCGGCATTTTGCTGTAAATTCTGGTTGTCTGCCCGCTTCCCCTCAGCGGGACAAACGGAGCGCGGAATATAACAAAAGGATGCTGTGTTGCAACAACTTTTTCCTGAATTCCGGCAGCTTGGAAAAATAAGCGCACCGAGAACGATTTTCAAGGCGCTTTTGGCGTACTTCTGTCGCAAACCAATCCCCCGTACTTCCACGACTTGCGTCTGTGGACACCCTCACTTATTATTCCCAAGGTTCGCACGACCTTGAGGGCAATAGGCGGTGGCACAATGCCAGCGGCTGGCAGATCGGCCAACGGGTTGTGCTTCCGACTGACTCATAGAGAATGCGAATTATTTGCCTGATTCTAGTGCTTTTGGCGGCTTCTTGTGCGTCAGAAAAGCCGGTGGCGACCGTGACGGCTCCCAAGCGGGCTGAAATTCCTCCCAACGCGTGTGATATCCTGGTTTCAGCCATCAATCGCCAGGATTGGGAGGCGCTGAAACCGTGGACCAAACCGGGCACCTCGTCCAATACCACTGTTCAGGTCTGGCAAAACGCGGCGAAAAGCGGAAACCCGGTGAAGGTGGGAAAATTCCTCAACGGACAGACGGTGGGCGAGGCCAGCAAAAAGCCTTACAAGCTGTATTCCTATTCGCTCGAGAACAAGGACGGCACCGTGAACCCGCATCGGCTCCAGATCAAGGTGCGCGAGGACGGGGGCGAGGCGGAGATTTTGGATTTTTGGAATTTTGGATGGTAGCATAAAAGCTCCAAGCACCAACCTCCAAGCTCCAGGGAAACTTCAAACACCAATATTGTCCTACGGGATTGGCGCCAACGGCACACGGACAAATCTCGGCCAGTAGAGACTCGCGTCCGCTATGACTTGCCCGACATCGAAGGAGTTGACCACATAACTGACGATCAATGCATTGTCGGCTCCCTGAGCCGGATGGGCTTTGGCGGCGTAGCAAAAAAGTCTCTTGTCCCGGGACATTTCGGGGCAGTGATAGACCGTGAACGGATCGGACCAATTTCCCCATGGCGTGCGAGAGGTGCGGACCTGAATTTTGGGGGACAATCCCTGGTCGGTATACACCAAAACATATCGCCCGAGCTTCGGCAGGAACGAGACGGAATATTCAGTGGCGATGCCATCGATGATCCGAGTCGCATTGTGAAAATCCGCGTCCCATTTTCCGGCGGCATAAAATCTCCAGGCTGAAAAGTCCGCGACGCGATTGGTCGGGACGCGCGCGACCGTCAGGTAACGCATGAGTTTTCCAGGCTGTATCTCTTCGTCTGTTCCGTAAATGTAAACATAGCCGCCATCCACGAGTGTGGCGGCGCCAAAGGTTTCGTGGCGTGCAGAGGTGAATTCCGCGCAGGGCAGCGGATGCTGTTCAACGCGCCATTCGAGCGGCGGCGCGAGCGGATTGGTCACCACTCCGAGCGATTGGCCGATTTGTCGAAAGCCGAAAACTCCAGTGGCTTCGGTTTTTTCAATTTGCGTCAGGAACAGGAACAATTGTTTATCGACGGAAACGCCGGCTTGCAGCCAGAACCAGCCGCGTTTGTTTTCCGGGGTTATGAATGCCACGGGTTTGCCGTCAGTATCGTGGCGAACGATGAATTGCACGTTCGCATTCGTGCCGAAGCCGTCTTGAATCGCGAGCGTGTTGTTGACCATGGTCGCATTGGTTCGTTGGCCAGCGCGCACGCTGCCGATCCAAGTGTCGCTGAAGAGCCACAGGGTGCGTTCCGGTGAGAGCGCAACGGAATAGGCGCCATCGCCGCCGATCCAGCCGTTGGTTTGTTGAAAGAGGGCGTCCATTTCCGGGGCGGGACGGCCTTCCAGGAAAGGCGACTGCGCTGCTGCGGACAGAATGAAAAACAAACTCAGCACAAGCGGGATTGGTTTAATGAATTCCTGGATAATTTCCCCGAAGCTTCGCCCCCTGTACCCCGAGCCCCACCTCACCCCGGCCCTCTCCCCCACTTCATGGCGGAGAGGGAGACCGTACGCGCTTTGTGTCTCTTTGAAATTCCGTTTCAAGAATCGTTCTCGAGTTGTCATTCCACGGCTGCGAAAAACGGTTGCAATAAAAAAGCCGGTTCCTTGCGGAACCGGCTTTTGAATTTTTAGTCGCTTAACCCACCAGCGGGTTTTCCGCGGCGGCGGCAGGTTCTTCCTGCGGCTCGGGTTCGTCCGGCAATTCGACGAGCGGCTTCAAAGTCACCTTGCGGTGATGATCGAAACCGGTGCCGGCCGGGATGATGTGACCCATGATCACGTTTTCCTTGAACCCGCGCAGGTAGTCCACCTTGGCGCGAGTCGCGGCTTCGGTCAGCACGCGGGTCGTGTCCTGGAAGGACGCGGCGCTCAGGAAGCTCTCGGTTTCGAGCGAGGCTTTCGTGATGCCGAGCAGCACGGGCTGCGCTTCGGCGGGTTTGCCACCCATCTTCTCGACGCGCGCATTCTCTTCTTCGAACTCGAGCTTGTCGATCTGCTCGCCCCAGAGGAAGGTCGTGTCACCCGGTTCGGTGATGCGGACCTTGCGCAACATCTGGCGCACGATGATTTCGATGTGCTTGTCGTTAATCGTCACGCCCTGGAGACGATAGACTTCCTGCACTTCGTTCACCAAATGCTCCTGCAATTCCTGCGGGCCGCAGATGTCCAGAATTTCGTGCGGGTCAATCGGGCCTTCCGTGAGTTGCTGGCCTTTCTTGACGAAGTCGCCCTTGAAGACGATGACGTGCTTGCCGATGGCGATGAGGTGTTCCTCTTCGACGCTGGTTTGCTGGTCTTTGATGACGATGCAGCGCTTGCCGCGAACGCTCGGGCCGAAATCGACGATGCCGTCGATCTTCGAAATTTCCGAGGCGTCCTTCGGACGGCGGGCTTCGAACAACTCGGCCACACGCGGCAGACCGCCGGTGATGTCCTTCGTCTTCGAGCTCTTGCGCGGCGTCTTGGCCATCAGGGTGCCGGCGACGATCTTGTCGGCTTCGTTCACCACGATGTGCGCGCCGGACGGAATCGGGTAATTCGCGACCGGTTCGCCGTCATCGTCCGTAATGATGATTTGCGGGTGCAAATCCTCCTTATGTTCGATGATGACCATGGCTTCCTGCTGGGTCTGCTCATCCACTTCCTGCTTCATGGTGACACCTTCGATGATGTCGTGGAATTTCACTTTGCCCGCTTTCTCAGAGAGAATCGGGACGTTGTACGGATCCCACTGCACGAAGGTTTCGCCCTTCTTGACCTTCTGGCCGTCCGGCACGGAGATGACCGAGCCGATGACCACGGTGTGGTTTTCCAATTCGCGGCCGTCGTCGGCGAGGAGCGCCACGTTGCCGTTTTTGTTGAGGACGATGTTGTTGCCGTCTTCGAGCTGCACCACGCGCAAGTCGCTGTATTTGATCACGCCGTCGAACTTGGCCTTGATCTGCGGGACTTTGAATTGCGCGGACGCCGTGCCACCGATGTGGAACGTACGCATGGTGAGCTGCGTGCCGGGTTCGCCGATCGATTGCGCGGCGATGATGCCGGTGGCTTCGCCGAGCTTGACCAGGTTGCCGGTCGCCAGGTTGCGGCCGTAGCAATACATACAAATGCCGTGCTTGCTTTCGCAAGTGAGCACCGAACGGATTTTGACTTTCTCCACGCCGGAGGCATCGATGGCCTTGGCCTTGAGCTCGTCGACTTCCTCGTTGGCCTTGACCAGCAGTTCCTTCGGGTTCTGCGGATTCTTGATGTCATCGCACGAATAACGTCCGATGAGGCGGTCGCCGAGCTTGACGACGGTTTCGTCGCCTTCGGAGATGGCCTGCACCCAGATGCCGTTGGTGGTCCCGCAATCCTGCTCGCGGATGATGACGTCCTGCGCCACGTCCACCAGCTTGCGGGTCATGTAACCCGAGTCGGCGGTCTTGAGCGCGGTATCAGCCAGACCTTTGCGGGCGCCGTGCGTGGAGATGAAATATTCCAACACGGTCAAACCTTCGCGGAAGTTGGACAAAATCGGTTTCTCGATGATGTCGCCGCTGGGCTTGGCCATGAGGCCGCGCACGCCGGCGAGCTGACGCACCTGCTGGCGATTGCCACGGGCGCCGGAGTCCACCATGAGGAATACCGGATTGAATTCCTTCTTGCCCTGGTTCTTTTCCAGGGTCTTGAACATGACGCTCGCGATCTGGTCCGTCGCGTGGGTCCAGATATCGACAATCTTGTTGTAGCGTTCGCCGGAGGTGATGACACCTTTGCGATGCTGCTTCTCGACTTCCTTGATCTGCGCCTGGGCGTTCTTGATTTCCTGATCTTTTTCGTCAGGAATGATCATGTCGTCGATGCCGATGGAGACACCGGCTTTGGTCGCGTTGACGAAGCCGAGCTCTTTCAATTTGTCGAGCATGATGACCGTCTTGTCGTGGCCACAAATCTTGTAGCAACGCCAGATGAGGTCGCCGAGTTCGCTCTTCTTGACGACTTTGTTCGGGAAGCCCATTTCGGGCGGCCAGATTTCGCTGAAAAGCACGCGGCCAACAGTGGTCACGATCACTTTGTTTTCGGCATTGCCGAAATGCGAGGGTTTGCCGAGGTCGGGATTCGCGAGGCGAATGCGCTCGTGCGTGCTCACCGAGCCGTCGTCGTACGCGAAGATCACTTCGGTCTTGGAACCGAAGAGTTTCAACGTGTCGATCTTGGCCGGCATCGGTGTGCGCGGCTCGGCGGTGAGATAATAGCAACCCAGCGTGATGTCCTGCGTGGGCGTGATGATCGGCTTGCCGGAGGACGGGCTGAAGATGTTGTTCGGCGCCATCATGAGAAGGCGCGCTTCCATCTGCGCTTCGACCGAGAGCGGCACGTGCACGGCCATCTGGTCACCGTCGAAGTCCGCGTTGTAGGCGGTACACACGAGCGGGTGAATGCGGATGGCTTCGCCTTCGATCAACTGCGGTTCGAACGCCTGGACCGACAAGCGGTGCAGCGTCGGCGCGCGATTGAGCAGAACCGGGTGGCCCTTGGTGACTTCTTCGAGAATGTCCCAGACTTCGGTCGTCTGCCGCTCAATCATTTTCTTGGCGGAGCGCACGGTGTGCACGTAGCCGAGTTCCTTGAGGCGGCGGATGATGAAGGGCTCGAACAAAACGAGCGCCATTTTCTTGGGCAAACCGCACTGATGCAGCTTGAGTTCGGGACCGATGACGATGACCGAACGGCCGGAGTAATCGACGCGTTTGCCGAGCAGGTTCTGGCGGAAGCGGCCGCTCTTGCCCTTGAGCATGTCGCTCAAGGATTTCAGCGAACGATTGCCGGCGCCGGTGACGGCGCGGCCGTGACGACCGTTGTCGAACAACGCGTCCACAGCTTCCTGCAACATGCGTTTTTCGTTGCGGATGATGACTTCCGGCGTCTTGAGCTGGAGCAGGTTCTTCAACCGGTTGTTGCGGTTGATGACGCGGCGATAGAGATCGTTCAGGTCCGACGTCGCGAAACGTCCACCTTCGAGCGGGACGAGCGGACGCAGGTCCGGCGGAATCACCGGGAGCACCGTGAGGATCATCCATTCCGGACGGCTCTTCGACGATTGCAGGCCCTGGAGCAGCTTGATGCGCTTGGCGATCTTCTTGCGGATCTGCTTGCTCTTGGTTTCCGTCATCGCGATCTGCAGGTTGTCCACGCCTTTGCCGAGGTCGACTTTGGCGAGCGCGTCGCGCACGGCTTCGGCGCCCATCTTGGCGAGGAACGCTTCCGCGCCGTAGGTTTCGCGGGCTTCACGATATTCGTGTTCGCTGAGCAATTGGTTTTGCTTGAGCGGAGTCGAGCCCGGATCGATGACCATGTAATCCTCGTAATAGATGACGCGCTCGAGGTTGCGAGCGGTCATGTCGAGGACGAGGCCGATGCGGGACGGCATGCACTTGAAGAACCAGATATGGCAAACCGGCACGGCCAGTTCGATATGGCCCATGCGCTCGCGACGGACGCGGGCGAGAGTCACTTCCACGCCGCAACGATCGCAAACGACCCCACGGTGCTTGATGCGTTTATACTTTCCGCAGGAGCATTCCCAGTCCTTCACGGGACCGAAGATGCGTTCGCAGAACAAGCCGCCTTTTTCCGGCTTGAACGTCCGGTAATTAATCGTCTCCGGGTTTTTGACTTCACCCTTGGACCAGGAGCGGATCGCCTCGGGCGAAGCCACCTGGATCGCGACGTATTCAACCTGGTTGACTTTCTCCAAGCCGAGCAATTCCCGCGCGTTTTCTTTTGAGCCAATCATACTCATACAATTCTCTTTCGCTAAAATTTCAGTTAAACAGCCGTCAGAGCAGCCGCGGCTGTTCCCTGTTCAGAAGTCGCCTGGTCGACGGGGTTGGAGTAACCAACCTTGACGTCGAGGCCGAGCGATTGCATTTCCTTGACCAACACGTTGAAGGATTCCGGAATGCCGGCCTCCAGGGCGTTGTCACCTTTGACGATGCTTTCGTAAATCCGCGTGCGTCCCTGCACGTCGTCGGATTTGACGGTGAGCAGTTCCTGCAGCGTGTAAGCGGCGCCGTAAGCTTCCATGGCCCAGACTTCCATTTCGCCGAAGCGCTGGCCGCCGTATTGCGCCTTGCCGCCGAGCGGCTGTTGCGTGACGAGCGAATAAGGCCCGACCGCGCGCGCGTGAATTTTGTCCGCCACCAAGTGGCCCAGCTTCATCATGTAGATGTAGCCGACGACGATTTCCTGGTCGAAGCGTTCGCCGGTGCGGCCGTCGATCAGGTGCGTCTTGCCGTGGTTCGGCAACTTGGCCTGGTCGAGGTAACCGCGCACTTCTTTTTCCTTGATGCCGTCAAAGACCGGCGTGGCGAACTTCATGCCGAGCAGCTTCGCCGCCCAGCCCAAGTGCGTTTCCAACACTTGTCCGACGTTCATGCGCGAGGGCACGCCCAGCGGATTCAAAACGATGTCCACCGGAGTTCCGTCATTGAGGAACGGCATGTCTTCTTCGGCGACGATCTTGGCGACGACACCCTTGTTACCGTGGCGTCCGGCCATTTTATCACCGACGGACAGTTTGCGTTTGGAAGCGATGTAAACTTTCACCGACTTCACGACGCCGCTGTCCACGCCTTCACCCGCTTCGGCGCGTTCCATTTCCTCGTCGTACTGCATCTGCAGGTCGTCGAATTTCTTCTTAAAGCTGCCGATGATTTCGTTGATCTTGTTGCGGATCGGCGACGGGTCGATTTCGATGCGGTCATAGACCGTCGCGAGTTTGCGCAGCAGCGTCTTGGTGATCTTGCGATTGGCCGGGATGATGATTTCGCCGGTTTCGCTGTTCACGACGTCGAGCGGAATTTTTTCGCCGAGCAAAATGTTGCTCAACGCTTCCGTCAACTGATCGCGGAGTTCATCGGTCTTCTTCTTGTATTCGTCCTCGACCTGCTTGGCCTGTTTCTTCTCTTCGGAAGTGACAGTGCGTTCGCGGTCGGATTCTTTCTTCGAAGAAACCTTCACGTCCATGACGATGCCGTAAGTGCCGGACGGAACCTTCAACGAGGTGTCCTTCACGTCCGCGGCTTTTTCACCGAAGATGGCGCGCAGGAGGCGCTCTTCGGGCGCGAGTTCGGTCTCGGATTTCGGGGTGATTTTGCCGACGAGAATATCGCCCGGCTTCACTTCCGCGCCGACGCGAATGACGCCGTCCGGCCCGAGGTTTTTCAACGCTTCATCGCCGAGGTTCGGGATGTCGCGCGTGATTTCTTCCGGCCCGAGCTTGGTGTCGCGGGCGGCCACTTCAAATTCATCGATATGAATCGACGTGAACACGTCGTCTTTGACGATGCGTTCGCTGATGAGGATGGCGTCCTCGAAGTTGTAGCCGTTCCACGGCATGAACGCGACGAGCACGTTGCGGCCGAGCGCGAGCTCTCCGCCTTGCGTGCAGGGACCGTCAGCGATGACCTGGCCCTTCTTCACGTGCTCACCTTTATGCACCAGGATTTTCTGGTTGATGCAGGTGGCGGCGTTCGAACGCATGAATTTGCGGACCTCGTAAACGTAGATCCCCTTCTCGGGCTCGTGCTTAATTCTTTTCTTGGTTTCGGGCAATTTGCCGTCTTCCGTGATGATAATCTGGCTGCCGGTGACCGAGGCCACCTTGCCGGCTTCTTCGGCCACGATGACAGCGCGGGAATCGCGCGCCACGCGGTCTTCGAGACCCGTCGCCACGAACGGCGATTCGGTCACGAGCAGCGGCACAGCCTGGCGTTGCATGTTCGAACCCATCAACGCGCGGTTGGCGTCGTCGTGTTCGAGGAATGGAATCAGCGACGCGGCGACCGAAACGAGCTGTTTCGGCGAGACGTCCATGTAATCCACCCGCGCCGGCTCAAGGTCAACGAAGTCGCCCCGGCTCCGGCAAACGATGCGTTCCTGCGTGAACTTGCCTTTGTCGTCAATCGGCGTGTTCGCCTGCGCGATGGTATGAGCCTCTTCGCGGTCGGCGGTCAGGTAATCCAGCTTTTCCGTGACGCGGCCATTATCGACTTTGCGATACGGCGTTTCCAGGAAGCCGAAATCGTTGATGCGCGCGAACGTTGCGAGCGACGCGATCAAACCGATGTTCGGGCCTTCCGGCGTTTCCACGGGGCAAATGCGGCCGTAGTGCGACGGATGCACGTCGCGGACTTCGAAGCCCGCGCGGTCGCGTGAGAGACCGCCCGGTCCAAGTGCCGACAAGCGGCGCTTGTGGGTCAACTCGGCGAGCGGGTTGATCTGGTCCATGAACTGCGACAACTGGCTGCGTCCGAAGAAATCGCGGATGACCGCGGAGAGCGCCTTCGGATTGATGAGCTTCTGCGGCGACATCGCTTCGACACCTTGATCGAAGAGCGTCATGCGCTCCTTGACGAGGCGTTCGGTGCGGGCCAGGCCGACGCGGCATTGGTTGGCGAGCAATTCGCCCACCGTGCGGACGCGGCGGCTGCCGAGATGGTCAATGTCGTCCAGCGAACCTTCGCCTTTTTTGAGGCGCAGGAGATATTTCGTGGCGGCCACCAAATCTTCCTTGGTCAAAATGCGGGAGTCGCCGCCTTTGATGCCGAAGTTTCTGGTTGATCTTGTAACGGCCAACGCGGCCCAAATCATAACGCTTCGCGTCGAAGAACAAACGTTTGATGAGCGCGCGGGCGTTTGCGGCGGTCGGCGGATCCCCAGGGCGAAGGCGGCGATAGATGTCTTTCAACGCCTCTTCTTCGTTCTTGGCCGGATCCTTCTTCATGCACTTGATGACGATGCCTTCGTCAGCAGTGGTGTCCACGACCTTGATCTTGGTGACGCCGAGTTCGGCGATCTGCTTCACGACCGCCTTGGAGAGCGGTTCGAAGGCGCGCGCGACCACGAGGCCTTTTTCGGCGTCGGTGGCGTCTTCGATCAAAACTTTGTTCGGGAGATCATCGAGCTTCTCCGCTTCCTTCACGGTCATTTCTTCGACATCGTAAAAGAGCTTCAAAATTTCCTCGTCGGTGCCGGTCTTGGTGGCATCGCGCTTCTTGGAGTCGTCGCCCTTCGCTTCGGCGTCGAGGAAGCTCAACGCGCGGAAGAACGTCGTGGTCAAAAATTTCCGACGGCGTTTTTTGCGATCGAGATAAACGTAGAGCAAATCGCTGGTGTCGAATTGCGCTTCATACCACGAACCGCGGTCCGGGATGATGCGGAAGGAGAACAGTTCCTTGCCGTTGGGGTGCTGCGTCTTTTCGAACGCGAGACCGGGTGAACGATGCAATTGGCTGACGATGACGCGTTCGGCGCCGTTGATGACGAACGTGCCCTGGGGCGTCATGAGCGGCAATTCGCCCATGAACACTTTTTCTTCCTTGGTGCCCTTTTCCTCCTTGAGGAGGAAGGTGACGTAAAGGGGCGCGCCGAAGGTCAGGCCTTCGCGCAAGCATTCGAGCCAATCCAGCTTGGGCTCGCCGATTTCGTAGGAGTGGAAATCGAGCACACATTTCCCATCATAACTTTCGATGGGAAATACCTCGGTGAAAACGGCCTGCAATCCCAGGTTTTTGCGCTTGGATTGGGCAATCTCGGCCTGCAGGAACTCCCGGTACGAATTGGTCTGCAATTCGATGAGGTTCGGCGGGGCGATGATTTCTTTGATTTTACCGAAGTTGATTCTGTCTGCTGCTATTGCTCGCGATGGCATGTTTACCTTTTCAAAATGACCGGCTTGCGCCAGTCAGTTAATTTTCTACTCAACGACACGAGGCAAGAGCGCCGGCATTTCCAGCGAACTTGCCAAACTTCAAATCACCCGAGGCGATTTCGATGTGTTTTTTCCTGCTAATCTAAAATTCTCTCTGTAAAACACCGCTCTGCGGTGTTCGGCTCGCGTAACGTGCAAGCCCCGCCCATGGGCCAAAACGGGGCGGTCCCGCGGAACGGGACCACCCCCAAATCGAGGACCAATTACTTGATCTCAACTTTACCGCCGGCTTCTTCGATCTTCTTCTTGGCGGCGTCGGAGTCGGCCTTGTTGGCACCCTCGAGCAACGGCTTGGGAGCACCTTCGACCAGGGCTTTGGCTTCCGCCAAACCGAGGCCGGCTTTGACTTCACGCACCGCTTTGATGACGGCGATCTTCTTGTCGGCCGGAACCGAGGTGAGAATCACGTCAAACGTGTCCTTCGCAGCGGCGGCAGGAGCAGCAGCTCCACCGGCGGCGGCACCAGCGGCCGGAGCAGCGGCCACGGCAGCGGCGGCGCTAACGCCCCACTTGGTTTCCAGTTCTTTGACGAGGTCAGCGATTTCGATGACCGTCGCATTGCTCAGTTGTTCTACGATGTTTGCTTTGTCTAATGCCATGTTACCTTTCGTCTCGTCGTCACCCGCGCCCGAGTGTTTTTCAGTTCACTGCGTGCAAACCGACGATTTACGTTGTTGTTTGTTGATATTCCCGCCACGCCGGCAAAAGCGTGGAGAGAAATTATAATACACTATTGGCCTTTTTCCACTTTTGCCTGGAGGACGCGAGCCAACTGGCCGGCTGGAGTGTTCAATAATGTGACCATCTTCGTGGCCGGAGCGTTCAAAAGCCCCAGTAATTTGGAGCGTAACACCTCGATGGACGGCAAATCCGCCAGCGCGATAATATCGCTATCGCCGAGGCGCGAATTGTTCAAATAGCCGAACTTGATCTTTAGTTTATCAAATTCGGACGCGAACGTCTTCACGACCTTGGCTGAGGTCGAAATGTCCTTTTGACCGGTCACCACCGCCATCTGGCCGGCGAGCGAGCCGTTCAGGTCGGTCACGCCGGATTCCTTGGCGGCGATGCGGAAAATGGAGTTTTTCACGACGTGCACTTCCGCGCCGGCCTTGTTGAGGCGTTTGCGGAGCTCGGTCATGTGGCCGACTTTGAGGCCTTTGTATTCCACCACGATGAAGAACGGCGAGGCGTTGAGCCGCGCGACGTATTCTTTCGTTAAATTTTGTTTCTCGGGACGCATATCTCGTTAAATCGTTAAATTGTTTATAATTGATTTATTACGACGCGAATTCCCGAACATCCACGGAGACCGGCGGGCTCATGGTCGCGGAAAGGGTGCAGGAATGGATGTAAGTGCCTTTGACGCTGTTCGGCTTGGCTTTGGCCACGGCGTCGATGACGGCGCGGGCGTTGTCTTCGATCTGATTCGCTGGGAACGAGGCCTTGCCCACGGGGACGTGCACGTTGCCGGCTTTATCGATCTTGAATTCCACGCGGCCGGCTTTGACTTCCTTCACGGCTTTCGCGGTGTCGTCGGTCACAGTGCCGGTCTTCGGATTCGGCATGAGGCCGCGCGGTCCGAGGACTTTGCCGAGCTTACGCACTTCGGACATGGCTTCGGGAGTGGCGATGGCCACGTCGAAATCCGACCAGCCTTCATTGCACTTTTTAATCATGTCTTCGAACCCGATGAACTCAGCGCCGGCGGCGCGGGCGGCATCAGCAGCCGCGCCGGGTTTGGTGAACACGAGCACTTTCACGGTCTTGCCGCTGCCGTGGGGCAACGGAACGGTGCCGCGGACCATCTGGTCCGATTGCTTCGGGTCCACTCCGAGCCGAAACGCGAGGTCAACGGTCTCGTTGAATTTCGCTTTCGGAAATTTGGCTAATACTTCGACGGCGGATTTGAGCGGATAAGATTTTTTCTTATCGACCAGTTCCAGCGCTTTCTTGAAACGTTTGCTTGGCATTTTTCTTTTTTGCGGTGCAAGCGAGTGTTGGCACTCTCCCGCGGTTGTTTGTTTTCTCTTCACGTTCACGTTTCACGAGTCACGCCGAAACGTGAAACGCAAAACGCGAAAATTCAATTAGCCGACCACTTCGATGCCCATGCTGCGGGCGGTGCCGGCGATGACGCGGTACGCGGCTTCGTCATTGGCGGTGTTCAGGTCTTTGGCTTTCATTTTCACGATGTCCATGACCTGCTTCTTGGTGACCTTGCCGACTTTGTCCTTGTTCGGCATCTTGGAACCGGCAGTGATGCCGGCGGCTTTCTTGAGCAGGATGGACGCGGGCGGCGACTTGGTGATGAAGGTGAACGATTTGTCCTGGTAAACTGTGATGACCACGGGAATCACCAGACCAGCATCGCCTTTGGTCGCTGCGTTAAATTCTTTGCAGAAGGCCATGATGTTGACGCCGTGCTGACCGAGCGCGGGACCAACGGGCGGGGCCGGGTTGGCCTGGCCGGCCGGAATCTGCAACTTAATCTGTCCTGTAACTTTCTTTGCCATAAAATTTCTTCGTGTTTCGTATTGCGTGTTGCGTCAAAGTATTGCTGAAGCGTCAGTTCCATACTTGACGCAACACGCAATACGTAAACGGTCACGCTTTCTCTACCTGCCAGTATTCCAGTTCCACCGGCGTATTGCGTCCGAAAATGTTCACGGTGACTTTCAACTTACCACGTTCCGGCTCAATTTCCTCAATCACACCGCTGAAATTCAGGAACGGCCCGTTGTTGATCTTCACCGTTTCGCCGACGTTAAAGGCGACCTTCGGTTTCTCGGTTTCTTCCGAGGCCGAGATCTGGGCCTTGATCGATTCCACTTCTTCCGCCGGGGTCGGCACCGGCGGTTCGCCGCCGACGAAGCCGATCACACCCTGCGTTTCCTTGATGAAATACCAGGGCTTTTCAATGATCCGTTTGTCGTCATCGAGCAGCACCATGTCCACAAAAACGTAACCCGGCCACAACTTGCGATTGGAGACCGTTTTTTTCTGGTTGCGCACTTCGACGACTTTTTCCATGGGCACAAGGACTTCCTTGATGAAGTCGCCCATCTCATCGGTCTTGATGCGCTTCTCGATGCTCTCTTTGACTTTGCCCTCCTGGCCGGAGAGCGTATGAATGACAAACCACTGGCTTCGCATGATTATTCCTCGTGGTTATGAAACTGAAACCGTGATCCATTTCACTACGTAATAAAAAACGGTGTCCACGCCGTAACAAAACGCGCCGAGCAAAACGATCGTGATCGACACGACGACGGTGGAGCCCTTCAATTCATCCCAGGTGGGCCAGGCGCATTTCCGCAACTCTTCCAGCATGGAATTCCAATAGTTGCGCAGGCGCACGACGTAGCCCTTCCACCAGGCGAGGGCAAACAGAACGCCGATGACTACGACCCAAATCAGGATTGGTAACAGTTTCTTCACAAATTCTTTTATCTGACCCGGTTCACCGGGCCTGCATTCAATTGGCCTGCCAACTTCCGGCCGTTAACGTTCTCATCCACTTCGGCCCGCCTGCGCTGCGGCAATTTCGCCCTGCGAAATTGGCGGAGAGGGAGGGATTCGAACCCCCGTCAGGCTTTCGCCTGAAGCGGTTTTCAAGACCGCCGCGATAGACCACTCTGCCACCTCTCCGCGAGGTGATTGATAGTCTTTGGTTGAATGTTGAGAGAGGCTCTCCGCCGCTTCCATTCACTCAACCCTCAACTTCCAACTCTCAACCCAGTTGGCACGGCGTGTAGGACTTGAACCTACAACCAACGGTTTTGGAGACCGCTACTCTACCAATTGAGCTAACGCCGTAACCGCCGTTGGCGAGCATCTCTGCCGCCGACAAAAAAGGAGGCGGGGACGTTTAATCCCCGCACTCCAAAATTACTTGCCGCTCAATTAAGCGATGACGTCCGTGACACGACCGGCGCCGATGGTGCGGCCACCTTCGCGGATCGCGAAACGCAGGCCTTTTTCCATGGCCACGGGCTTCTGCAATTCGATTTCCACCGAGACGTTGTCACCCGGCATCACCATTTCCACGCCGGTCGGCAAGGCAACGGTGCCCGTGACGTCCGAGGTGCGGAAATAAAATTGAGGGCGATAGTTGGTGAAGAACGGCGTATGACGGCCGCCTTCTTCCTTCGAAAGCACGTAGACTTCCGCCTTGAATTTCGTGTGCGGAGTGATCGAGCCGGGCTTGGCCAAAACCATGCCGCGTTCGACTTCTTCCTTCTTGGTGCCGCGCAGCAGCACGCCCACGTTGTCGCCGGCGTTCGCCGAATCCAACAACTTGCGGAACATTTCGATGTCCGTCGCCACGGTCTTCCGGGTGTCTTTCAAGCCGACGATCTCGACTTCTTCGTTTTTCTTGAGGATGCCACGTTCGACACGGCCGGTCACCACGGTGCCACGACCTTCAATGTTGAACACGTCTTCCACGCACATCAGGAACGGTTTGTCGACTTCGCGCGTCGGGAGCGGAACGAAAGCGTCCACGGCGTCCAGCAATTCCTGGATGGCCTTTTCGCCTTCGGGCTCATGAGCCAAAGCTTTCTTGGCGCTGCCGCGAACGATCGGGGTCTTGTCGCCCGGGAATTGATACTTGCTCAGCAGATCGCGAACTTCCATTTCGACGAGGTCGAGGAGTTCCTTGTCGTCCACGAGGTCAACCTTGTTCAGGAAAACCACGATGGCCGGCACGCCGACCTGGCGGGCGAGCAGGATGTGTTCGCGCGTCTGGGGCATCGGACCTTCGGAAGCGTCCACCACGAGGATGGCGCCGTCCATCTGGGCCGCGCCGGTGATCATGTTTTTGACGTAATCCGCGTGGCCGGGGCAATCGACGTGCGCGTAGTGGCGCTTGTCGCTCTGGTATTCCACGTGGGAGACGGCGATGGTGACGGTTTTGGTTTCGTCACGAACGGTGCCGCCTTTGGTGATATCCGCATAGGAAATGGGAGTCGCGAGACCTTTCTTGGCCTGGACTTCAACCAGCGCGGCGGTCAGTGTGGATTTGCCGTGGTCAATGTGGCCGATGGTGCCGATATTGACGTGCGGTTTATTACGTTGAAATTGTTCTTTTGCCATTGCTATCTCCTGGTTGAGTTTGTCGTTTTGTTACAACTTCGTTTTACTTCTCTAATTTAATTGGCCTGCCGAGCCGTAGCGCGGACTTTTTCATCTCTCGTTCGGCCCGCCTGCGTTTAACTTCGGCGGCAATCTTCGCGCTCTGCTTCAGCTCCGCGCGAAGGCTGGAGCCCATGATCAGGATCGAACTGATGACCTCATCCTTACCAAGGATGTGCTCTACCAACTGAGCTACATGGGCACGGTCCAATCCGAAATACCCATCCTGATGCCTATAAACGACAAAAAACCATCGCCCCTGCCTTTTGTTCTCAAAAAAGCTAAGGGCTGACGTTTTTTTCGTTATTTTCGGCCCAAACGGACTTTTGGAAAATAAGGAACAATCCCGTACCTGTCAACGGGTTTTAGAAATAATTTTCAAGTATTTTCCACCCCACCCCCTCCGGAGGCTCTCCGACGCCATTCCACTTTAGGTGGCTCCGGCAAACCCTGTGCCCGCAGCGCTGTCCGAAAGTGCATTTTAGCCACTTTCGGCAGATTTTCGACCCCTTTTTTCGCGATAAATTCCTTCGCGGCGGCGTCTACCAGGGCGGAAGCGCCGCGCGGAAACACCATTCCAAATTCCTTGCCCATGGCGTCCATGCGCGTCACAAACTCGTGCCGGGCCAGAATGGAAGCTGCGGCGACCACCAAATCTTCTTCCGCGCGATGCTTTTGGACGAGCTCGATCTCGCGGCCCATCGTCATCAAGGCTTTCGCGACGGTATCCTTGCTCGAAGCGAATTGATCGCTGATGGCGCGGACGGGCAACGGATTCATGCGATGCCGCTGGCCCATGAGGTTTTCAATCACGCGCGCGTGGCCCCAGGCGAGGAGCGTATTCACGCTGCGCATTTTTTGATAAAGACGATTATAGGCTTCGTTGCCGATGGGCACGACGCTGGTCACGCAGCCGGGCGTGTCTTTGATCAACTCGGCGAGTTCCTTGATTTTTTTGTCGCTCCCAATATTTTTGGAATCGCGCACGCCGGCGTCCTTCCATTTTTCGATCATCGTGCCGTTCACATACACACCCGCGACGCACAACGGACCGAAGAAATCGCCCTTGCCGCTTTCGTCCACGCCCAAACGCGCATCGAGGATTTCGGGATTCAACACGGTTTCGTAACCGAGTTTTACTTCCTTCAAAATTTCCGGCTCGAGCACGAATTCAATAAACTCCTGCGTCCCCTTCCCTTGCAACACGAGTTTGCCACTCTCGTAAAATACAACCTGCAGCTTGTCTTTCTCGCCGGCAAACCGCGCATAAGGCACTTCGCGAAATTTATAATTTCGCTCCTGCAGCAAGGCCTGGAGCGACGCGGCTTGGGCGTCGGTCAGTTTGCAGGTGTAGGATGTCAGCGGTTTCAACGAGAGCAAAGTAGCCGGAGGGATGAATAAGGAAAGCAGGAAGAACTTACGACCGATTCTTTTTTGGCGTCATGTTCTGAACCAGGCTGCGAACTTTTTGTTTCAACGGTAAAGCGTCGATGAAGTCGTTTAAAATTCGAATTGTTTCTTTGCGAAATTCCAGGACGCGGATGGCAGGGTCTTGAACCTCCGCCGGCAAGGCTGCATTCATCTGCGCATCCCATCGCAATTGGTTTTCCTCGCCAACAAGCGCGTTTGCCAAAAGACTGACATCATCCATTCCAGCGACCAAAACTTCCTGCTCGCGCCGCGCATTTTCAGCGTCGCGATCAAACTCAGTTAACATCTTTTGCTGGCGCTTCGAATGTTGAAATGACTTGCCGCTGCGCGCCGCGCGATTGCGCATGATATCTTCCAGAAGAGCATCCTGAAGTCGAGCACAGGCCTGAGCTCGGCCGGATAAAACTTCAAACAATGCTGCCAGTTCAGGTAAAGAAGTTTTCTTCGCCGCCAAGGCGGGAAAGCAATCTGGTAAGGTCGGCATAAAATTGGCCTCGCGGTTAATTCATGAATTGTCACAGCACCACAGAAAATTAACCGTGAATCAATGCGAAGGACACAAAGTTTTTTCTAATGAGGAAAGCAGGAAAAACAGGAATCCAAAAAATTCCTTTCTTCCTGCTTTCCTTATTCCTCCTTTTTGTTCAGCCCGTAGTCGCATAAACTTTCCGCGATGCCACGCGCCGCCAACACGCAACACGCAACACGCAACACGAAGCCGATTGTCTCCCTCCTGCTCGCATGGTTCGCAAAAAACGCCCGTGATCTCCCGTGGCGTCGCACGCAGGATCCTTATGCGATTTGGGTTTCAGAGACCATGTTGCAGCAGACGCAGGTGAAGACGGTGATTCCGTATTGGGAACGCTGGATGCGTGAGTTGCCGACGATTGAATCGCTGGCGAAGGCGAAGCCGGAGAGAATCCATAAGCTCTGGGAAGGGCTGGGTTATTACACGCGCGTGCGAAATATGCAGAAGGCGGCGCAGGAGATTTGTAGGAGACGAGGCCTGTCCCGCCATAGCTTCGGACCGACGGCGGATGACGAGTCACAAAATAAATCGGAGACTCCTCACGTCGTCTCCTACGAATTTCCAAACACCTTCGACGAAGTTTTAGCGCTGCCCGGCATCGGGCGTTATACTGCTGGCGCGATTTGCAGCATTGCGTTCAATCAACCGACGCCGATTTTGGACGGCAATGTGATTCGGGTACTCACACGTGTCTTCGGCATTTCGGAAAATCCACGAGACAAAAAAGCCAACGCGCGCTTGTGGAACCTCGCGCAGGAATTGGTTGTTCACGCAACACGCAACACACAACACGCTTCCCCCTGCTCTCATCTCAACCAATCGCTCATGGAGTTGGGCGCATTGATTTGCACGCCACGCGAGCCGAAGTGTTTGATTTGCCCGATTGCGAAAAACTGTTTTGCGTTTCAAAACAATCGCGTGAACGAATTTCCCAATCTGGAAAAGCGACCAGCAGCGACGGCGCGACGGTTTGCCGCATTCGTGGTTGAGAGGGGCGGAAAATTTTTGGTGCGTCAACGACCGGAAGGCGTGGTGAACGCGCATCTTTGGGAATTTCCGAATGTGGAGTTGAACGGCGAGCCGGTGAATACATCCGTGGCCGTGAAGGAGTTGTTTGGATTCACTCCACGCGAAGTGAAATCGCTTTGTACACTCAAGCATTCGATTACGCGCTATCGAATCACGGTGGAGGCGTTTTGCGTCGGAGCGCCGAGCACCGGCTCGGCACGAACGAAAATCACGAGCAACTTGCCGAGCCGGTGCTCGGCGCTCCAGCAGCGCTGGCTTTCGCTTTCAGAATTGCACAAGCTCTCATTCCCCAGCGCGCATAAGAAAATTCTGGCGGAGCTTGAATCAATCTTCGCCTCACGCGTCATTGATTGATCAATCGGTAAAAACTCGCAGCGTTCGTTGGCGAGATGAAGACTGCATTCATTCCATTTGTGACCACGATCGAGTTGGTCACATTCGCCCAGGCGCTCACGGTAAGATTCGTGTTTTGCTGTAATTGAAATCCGGTAACTGAAGAAGGCCAGGTGACGGCGAACTGAGCGTTTGAGGAAATCAAACTCAGCAAAGGCGGCGTAGTGACCGCAGGAGCGAATGCGTAGAGAACCGGACTCGTGGGACCAGTGGCACCGGCCACGATTCCCCTTGACCCGTCGGCCGAACAAGCGATCACGCGCAAAAGGGGCGCCGGTGGTGTATTCGATATCCAGGTTTGGCCAAAGTTAGTCGTGGTATAGAGCGCATTAATGCCCGCCGCTACGATATTGCTTCCGTCCGATGACGAGGTCACGCTGTACCAGGTAATCTGCTTCGGAACATTGTTCGAGACCCACGTCGCTCCCGAGTCTGCTGAGGTCACGAGTCCGCCGGTGACGGCGACTGCTACGAGTTTGCTTCCGTCTGCTGAAGAGCTTGCCTGAATCCAATTGGCGGAAAAAGGCAGCGTGTGCGAAGACCAATTTGTGCCGAAATCGGTTGAAGTAAAAATAGCGTTGGTATTTGAAACGATCGCCACGAATTTGGTTCCGTCCGCCGAACACGCCACTCCGGACCACGGAACATTTGGTGCACCCGTTTGGTGCCAGGTCGCTCCAAAATCTGCGGATGCATGAATCGAATACACAGGAAATCCGCCCGCGCCTCTCAAGGCCACCAATCGTGAGCCATCCGCGGACGACGAGACTGAACCGTAGCCCGTCGTCGAGGAGGTGGGTAGACTGGTGGCAGACCAGGAAGTTCCCGAATTAGTCCACAGCTGGCCGTTGCCCAATTGGCATGTCGCCGCCAGTTTGGTTCCGTCAGCCGACGAGGCTATCGAATTCCAAGGCTTCACCGGGGCGGCATTGGATATCCACGTAGCTCCCCCATTCGTTGAAGTATAGAGACCGCCTTGATACGCGGCGGCCGCGAAATTCTGGCCGTCGGCAGCACAGGCAACAGCCATCCACCCATTGGGAACGACGGGGGCATTCGTCAAAGGCACGAGAGAGAGTCCGAAAGCCGGTCTGGCAAATAGAATAAAATATGCGGAAGCAATCAGGACGACTGGTTTAATTCCGATCATACAATCAAATTGGGTTAGCCGTACCGTCCCAAGCGAATCTTTGAACTTCAAACCGTCCCGGTCAACAATTTAATGCCTCCATTCACGAATCCAGAGAACGTTCGACGAGAATTTTGAAGAAAGCCTGCAGGCAATCGTTCTAACAGCTCCGGCACATCTTTTTGTGCGGACCAGCCGTCGGAATATCAAATTCCTCCGAGTCCACTTTCCAGCCGTGCTTTTCATAAAACCGAATCGCGGGAACGCGGGCGTTGCACCAGAACAGCCGCACGCCGGAGTCGGCGGTGATAAGCGCCCCGCCGCAACGGAGCAGTTCGCCGCCGAAGCCTTTGCCCTGATAGCCGTCATCGGTGGCCATGCCGCGGAGTTGCCAGGCAGTTTCATCCTGGTAGGTGTTCAGCATGAAACTCGCGCAGGAAATCGGCGGCGCATCGTTTGCCGGCGAGTTAAAAACCGCCAGGTGCCACGTGGATGAAATGTCGTCGCCGGGAAATTGCGCGCTGTCTTTCGGCAGGCCGGCGCGGAGCAAGCGATGGCGCAGGTCGAGAATCCTATCCACGGAGACGCGGCAGATCGTAATGTTTCGCGTATCGTCGCGAACGAGTATTTCCTTCATGTGCTGGCCGTGAGTTTAACCGAATTTCGTGGCAATGAACACTCCGTTTGACATTCCACGGCAGTTGAACGATTAGCAACCAAGCAAGAGGAGAACTATGAATTCATTAAAAGGCAAAGTCGCGCTCGTGACGGGCGCAGGCAGCGGAATCGGACAGGCCATCGCGGTGCGTTTCGCGCAGGAGGGCGCGCACATCGCCATGGAACTGCATCCCGGCGGCAAACACACCGGCGCCGAAGTGGTCGCGCCGATCGCGAAATTCGATCCTGAGGCGCTCGCCGTGCCCGCGAACGTGGACAATCGCGCCGAGGTGGAAAATCTCGTTCAACAAATCGTGAAAAAATTCGGGCGGCTGGATATTTGCGTGAACAACGCGGGCATCGAATTTAAAAAACCGTTTCTCGACGTCACGGATGACGAGTGGAACAAGGTGCTTTCCGTGAATCTTTACGGCGGATTTCTCGTGAGCCAGATCGCCGCGCGGCAAATGGTGAAGCAAGGCCAGGGTGGCAAAATAATTTTTGTTTCGTCGATTCACGAAGATGTTCCTTTTCCGCAATTCGCGCCGTATTGCGCCTCGAAAGGCGGCATTCGAATGTTGATGCGCAATCTCGCGATGGAATTGGCCGAGCACAAAATCAACGTGAACAACATCGCGCCGGGAGCCATTGCGACGCCGATCAATCAAAAGGTCCTGGATAATCCGGAGGAACTGAAGAAGGCGATTGAGCCGATCCCGATGGCGCGGTTTGGCAAGCCCGAGGAAGTCGCGTCTGTCGCGCTCTTTCTCGCCGGCAGCGAATCGGAGTACATCACCGGCAGCACCTATTATATAGATGGCGGGCTGACGCAGAATGTGACGAAGTATTAAGTTGGAAGGATTGTTGGATGAATGGATTTGTGGATGGATGAGTCGCGCGCGGGAGCCACAAATCCAATAATCCATTCATCCACTAATCCGGCCTCTGGCGACGGCTCCTACTTATTCACAAACCCGTTAATAACTTTTCCCGTGTTTGCTTGCGGTGAATCCGCGCGCCATGGTTTTATAGCAGGGCAGGATGAGCGCGAAGTTTTGGAATCGATTGGCGCATGAACGCGAGCTTTGGCAAAAAGACGTCGCGCTCGTGGCTGGCGTGGATGAAGCGGGTTGCGGCCCGCTCGCCGGGCCGGTCGTTTCCGCCGCCGTGATGTTCCCCTCCAGCTGGCTCGCAGACGGGCTCTACAATAAATTGCGCGGCCTTAATGATTCCAAGCAGCTCGACGAGGCGCAGCGCGAGAAGTTTTTCAAGGTCATCACGACTCACGCGGAAATTCGCCACGCCATTGTCACGGTGGAGGTTGAGATGATCGATCGCATCAACATTCGCCAGGCGGCGTGGCGCGGCATGCACCAGGCGCTGGATCAACTCACGCCGAAGCCGCAGCACGTTCTGGTGGACGGGCTCAGGATCAAATGGCTGCCTTACGAGCAGACGGCGCTGGTCGAGGGCGACGCGAAATCTTATTCCATCGCTGCCGCCAGCGTGCTCGCGAAAGTGACGCGCGACCGGTTGATGCGCGATTACGACCAGCAATTTCCCGGCTACGGTTTTGCGGACCACAAAGGTTATGCCACGCCGCAGCATTATGCCGCGATCACGGCGCTCGGCCCCTGCCCGATTCATCGAAGGAGTTTTGCACCGTTCAGGCCCGTGGAAACGAACCTCGAATTATTTGAATCCCCGGCTCCTTCCCAGGATTCCACGGTGGCATGAACCTCCCCACAGTCATCAAGGAATGGCTGAACAAAAAAGAAATCCCGCTTTCGCATCATCACGGCACGCTCGGCGAGCGCGCGGCGAAAAAGCATCTCAAACAACTCGGATTAAAATTTCTCACGGCGAATTTTCGCTCGGAGCGCGGGGAGATTGATCTGGTGTTTCGTGATGATGACTGCCTGGTATTTGTGGAGGTTAAAACGCGATCGTCGGAAGATTGGGTGCGCCCGGCGGCGGCCGTGAACAAGCATAAACGGCGGCTGCTTTGCCAGACGGCGCTCGATTATTTGGAGCTGCTTAAAAATCCCGAGATAAAAATCCGCTTCGATATCGTGGAGGTTCTGTTGCAGGACAGCGCGGTGCGCGAGGTGCGACATCTGCCGAATACGTTTGTGATGGAGAAGCCGTATCGGTACGGGTGAAACATAGTGGCACGGGCATCTTGCCCTTGCGATTCCGCGAGACCTGAGCCCGAAATTGCAACGCACAGGCGGGACGCCCGTGCCACTATTCAAAGCTGCTCGCCGGCCATGACATCGGTTTCTTTTAGCTTCAGGGGGAATGGCTCGAGCGGCATGGGGCGGTCGTGGTTCAGGAACTCTTCGCAGACCTGAAAGAAATCTTTTTGCGTCGTCACACGGCGGATTTGATGCAGGAATTGCCCTTCAGCATCCACGCCGACGCCGAAGTAATTCATATATTTTTTCATCTTCTGCACCTGCGCGGTTTCGGTGACGTCCGGTGAAACCACCGCGTCGTAGAGCGCGCGCACGTAGGCCAGCACGTCATGTCCGCGCGGGATGAACATAGTGGCACGGGCATCCTGCCCGTGCGATTCGATTACACTTGAGCCCGCGCCCGAAATGGCAATGCACGGGCGGGACGCCCGTGCCACTACTCCCAAACGCTGCCGGATTTGATGGAAGAGCCAAGGATTGCGAATCGCGCCGCGGCCGATCATCAATCCGCGCGCGCCGGTCAGTTTCAAAACCTCCTCCGCCTTTTGCGCTGAATAAACGTTGCCGTTCGCGAGCACAGGGCAACGCATCGCCGCAACAGCGCGCGCGATGAAATCGTAGTGCACCTCGCTGCGATACATTTCGTAAACGGTGCGGCCGTGGACGGTGAGCAGGTCCAGGGAATGTTTCGCGAAAATCGGCAGCAACGCGGCGAACACCGCAGGTGAATCAAAACCGAGGCGCGTCTTGACCGTGAATTTAATTTTCACCGCGTCGCGCAGCGCGCCGAGGATCGAATCGACGCGCTTCGGTTCGCGCAGCAAACCGCCGCCGGCGCATTTGCGATAGACCACCGGCGCCGGACAGCCGAGGTTCAGGTCCACCGCCGCGATGGGATATTGCTGCAATTCGCGCGCGGAGCGGACAAGCGACGGAATGTCGTTGCCGATCATCTGCGCGACGACGGGCCGGCCCGTGGGATTTTCCGTGATGGATTTAAGAATCCATTTTTCCAGCGTAGATGTGCTGTGGACGCGGAAATATTCCGTGTAATAAACATCCGCGCCGCCGTAACCGGACATCAATTTCCAGAACGGCAGATCGGTCACGTCCTGCATCGGCGCCAGCGCCAACACGGGCGCGGTTCCGGCGAGCAGGGCCGCGAATTGCTGATGGTCATCCACAGGAACAAGGTGAATCAGCCAATGCGCGGCGGCAAATGGAATCCGCAACGGCAATGCGCGCTCGTTTCGAATTGACGCGCAAATCTCCCCGGTTGACTCTTGCGTCCGTGGGAAATAAAGGCAAAAACATCGTGCTCGCCGTTGTTTCACTGCTTGCCCTTCTGGTGATCGGCGTCTGTTTCTCGCTGTGGAATCTCACCCCGCCGCCCGCGGTGCCGATACCCTTTCCCAATGGCTACACCGCTTTCATGCAGGCCGGAGCGTTGGTTCAGAGGCAAACGTGGGATTTCGACAAAATGAATGCAGTCGCGTTGCGTTCCCTGGTCGACGCGAATTCAAATGCGCTGCAGACGGCGCGCTCGGGGTTCGCGGAAAAATCCCGCGTGCCGATCCAGTTTTCGCCGGCATTTACCTCAGCTCATATCCAGGATTTGATGCAGATAAAAACGCTCGCCTATGCTTTCATTGCCGAAGGCCGCCTGGCCGAAATGGAGCAACGTACCAATGACGCCGCCCGCTCCTATCTTGATGTGATGCGGCTCGCGATCAACTCCCGACGCGGCGGGCCGTTCATCGATACTTTGGTTGGGATTGCCGAGGAAGCCATGGGCACCGCGAGATTGGAAAAGCTCACGCCCAGCCTCGATGCCAAAACTTCGGCAGAGTTCGCGCGCCAACTCGAAACGCTCGCATCGGAAGACGAATCCTGGGAGCAGGTTGCGCAAAACGAAAAATATTTTATTCGCGGCATGTATCCCGATTTGCAGCATCGGATTGCGGAACTGTTCACGTATCCGCAATTGAAAGCTTCCAAGGCAAAGACGAAGCAAAAGTATGAGGCGCAGCAAAACCAAACGCGCCGGCTGATGCTCGATCTCGCGGCGCACGCGTATCAATTGGACAAAGGGCATCGTCCGGCCAGCGCCGCCGATTTGGCGCCGGGCTATTTGACGACCGCCCCGATCGATCCGCTGACCGGGAAGCAAATGACGCTGACGCCCTGAGATTCGCGGACGGCGCGGAGGTCAGCAGCCGTCAGTCAACCTCTATTGGCCTCGATAAACGCAGCGCGCCGTGCACGTTTCCGCCACCACCACTTCGATCAGCAACGGCAGCCGCGGTTTGAGCTTGTTCCAGATCCACACGGCCACGTTTTCGCTGGTCGGATTTTCCAGGCCCGCAATTTCGTTGAGGTAACGGTGGTCGAGCTTTTCCCAGAGTGGTTTGAAGGCGGCGGAAATGTCCGCGTAATCCATGACCCAGCCGAGTTTCGGATCGCAATCGCCCGCGACGGCAATCTCCACCTTGAAACTGTGGCCGTGCAAGCGGCGGCATTTGTGCGCCTTGGGCAATCGCGGCAGCAAATGCGCCGCTTCAAATTGAAATGTTTTTCTTAGTTCCATAACTCAAATCACTTTTTAACCACGGATGAACACGGATAAAAAGACATATGGTGCATTTCGGTTTCCGCGCCTTTCCATCCGTGTTTATCCGTGTTCATCCGTGGTTACCCTTCCCAATCCACCCACGTGACCAGGTCGCCGAGCGCGGGGCGGCCGTCGTGGCGCCAGGTTAGCGGCGGGTTTTGCATTTGGCCGAGCGGACAAATACGCGTAACGCCCCACGCGGCCAATTGCCCGGCGAGGGCGCGCGCTTTTTCTTCGCCCGCCGCGATGCCCACGGTGGAGACTTTGCCGCGCACGGCATCCGCGCTGGTCAATGCCGTTTTCAAATCGCTCGCGCCTTTCACATAGATGAATCGGTTCAGGCACGAGAGCTGGAAACGCGCATCGGCTTCGTAAACCACAGTCCAGGCGGTGGAATTCTCGCTGCGCCAAAAACGCGTGTCGGGCGAATGCGCGGCGCGCACTTCATAGAACGCGCGGCGGGACGCGATGGTCGCGGCGGTTTCAGTGGGCACTTCGCCGCGCGGCTCGGTGGCTTCGCGCTTCGCCAATTCCTCCGCGAGCATTTCGGAAAATTGTTCCGCCGCCACCGCTCCGCCGTGCTCGACGTAAATCACATGCGGCGACAGGCAGCCGAGTTGATTCCACGCCACGATGTCCGTCGCGGCGCGAGCGACGGTTTTGCGCGCCTGAAAACTGGTCAGCGCATCGCCGGCGACATAACCGAAACTCAGGCGATGGCCATAACCGAGAAACCGCGCGCGCGCCGGGACGTGTTGGCGAATGGCGGCGAGTGCTTCGTCGCTGCCGGTGGCGGTCACGCAATCAGCCTCGTCAAAAAGCGCCTTTTCAATGTCCGCGCGGCCGCCGCGCCATTCGGCGATTTCCAGACACGCGCCAAGTTTGGGTTCGGCGTCATACAACGAATGCGCGAACAACCGCGGGATGAACGAAGCGCCGCTCGCGCATTTGACGAATTGCGCCGAACGCGTCAACACGCCGAGCGCGATGCTCATCAGCGTGGGATTCGGCAAATTTCCCGCCGTGATGTGCGCCAGCAATTCCGGGCCCTGCGTCATGGCGCCGCGCGAAAATTTTTCCTCGGCGCTGTTTGAAACGATTTCATCCAATCGCCGCGCGTGGCCGAGTTCCTGCGCGACGAGCGCGTTGAAATTCTCGAGCGTGAATTGCTTGAAAAAATTCTCCAGGCCGTTCGCGAGGGTGGCGCGTGAAAAACCCGTGGCGGCCGGGCCTTGCTCCAGCAGCATCACGCGAAACGGATACTCCGGCTGCAGCCAGCTCTCGGCGACGCCGCACAGAATCTCGATGCGGCTCTGCGTTGAGCGCGCGGCCAGGTAGCTTTCGCGATTGCGTTTCAGCGTCTGGCACGCGTCCATGACCATCGCGGCGGTGAGCGGCGCGTCCGGCGGCAGATCGGCGAGGAAATAATTGGGCAAGTTCATTGGAACGTGGAGTTTGGAACGCGGAACGCGGAAGTCCGCCGGTGAATGATTGTCCTCATGCGGTCATCAGGGAGCAACCGCGCGGCTCCGCGTGCTCCGCGCGGCCAATTAATTCGAAACCGTCGCCGCGTCGAATCGCGAGGTCTTCCGTCTGAACGGCCAGCACGGAAAAAACGTTCGCCAGGTCGAAGATGCGCAATATGCCGGTTTCACCGTCGCGCACTTCGCGGCCGGTTTCCGGGGAAATCATTTCCGCGCGGGCCCAGGGTGGGAAGTGGAAAGGACGAATGACGAATGACGAAGGGACATTGGCCGCATCGTAGGCCTGCGAACTCAATTCGCTCATGCCGTATTCGCAAAGGATGTGCGCTGCCGGGATGCTGAGGCGTTCGGTGATGAGCGCGTGCAGTTCAGCCTTCGGCAGGACCCGCGAGTGGTTTTTGTATCCGCCGGTTTCCATCGCGCGCGAACCCGCCGGAAGTTTCAGGCGTAGATTTTTTTCCGCGAGATAATCCAGTAGATGAACGAAAGAAAATGCGGTGCCGAAAACGAGAATCGGTTGGCCGCTGCGAGAAGCGTTCTCCAAAGCGGCGAGAGCCGATTCAAAATTCAACGTCCAGGAACGATCCTCCGCGAGCCGTCCCAAAAAGCTGAAATCCGGCGCGCCGAAATCGCGGCGAATGGTTTCGAACATGTGCACCAGCGAGGAATTCGGCGCGGCCACCGGCGGCGGCGTGAGGATCGCGAGATTTTTTTGCGGCGCCACCTGGAAACGAAACCACGCGAGGAGCGAGGCTTCGTAAATCGCCAGGGATTCTGCGCTATGAAAATGGCGGCTCGGCGTCCGGCCGGTCGTGCCGCTGGAATGAAACACGCGCGAGCGTTTGTCCGCGGGCAGTGAGGTCAGTTCCAATTCCTTGAATGCCGCCGTCGGCACAGCGGGGATTTGCTTCCAGTGCGTCACGTTTGCCGGCGTGATGTTGCGCGCGTCGCAGAGCTTGCGATAAGCCGGGTTGTGCTCGAATTGCAGCGTGAACAGCATCAGCGCCAGGCCGTTGAATTCAATATCGGCGTGCGACTGAAATTCCGGATGGCCGCGATGCTCGCTGGAAAGATCGCCCGCGCAAATGGCGATGTAATCGGCCACGCGCGTCGCGAAAATGGATAGGTCAGACATCATGCGGTTTTTTTAACGGGCTGGTTTTCCGCCACAGCCCCGGAATTATCTACCTTTGAACGGTCATTTTCGCAAGAAATTTGGCTGGGTACAAAAAAATAGCGGCGGTCATAGACCGCCGCTACGTCGGAATCTTGTTGATGAAGGATGCTCAGCCTTTGAGCTTCGCCGCTGCCTCTTTCATTTCGGTCAGATGCTTTTCCGCATCCGGCGAATTCGTGACATGCGCGATTTTGCCGTCGAGCCCAATGAGGAAGCTCACGCGATTGTCCATTTTGCGGTTATTCATGCGCACGCCATAGGCATCCGCGATTTTGCCGTCAGTATCCGCAATCAACGGAAAGTTCAGGTTGTATTTTGCGATGAATTTTTGATGGCTGTCGCCGGAATCAAAACTGACGCCGATGACTTCCACGTTCTGAGCTTTCAGCGCATCGAGGCTGTCGCGGAAGCCGCAGGCTTCCTTCGTGCAACCTTGTGTGTCGTCTTTGGGATAGAAATAGAGGAGAACAACTTTTTTGCCGACGTCGTCAGAAAGCTTCCAGGCCTGGCCGGCCTGATCCTTGCCTTCAACGAGCGGCGCTTTATCCCCAACTTTGGGAATCGCGGGGGCATCCGCCGCAAAAGCCGACATGCTGGCCGACAGGCCGACAGCGAATGCGATAGCCATGGCGCGTAATTTCATAACAGGTTTATGGTTGAATAGTTTCTAATGTGATGTGGTTGCTCTTCGTGTGACGTACGAACTCATGGTTTGGTTTCACGCAAATTGATTTGTTTCACTTTTTCCACGAAATCAACGAAGCCGGACGCCTGTTTCCGAAGGCGCTCGAGCAGTTCGGGATTGGTCAAACGCCCGTTTTGATCCAGCAAAGTGTGAATTTGCGCCAGGAAGACGCGCTCGGGATAGATAAAGGCATTGCGATAACCGAAAATCGCCTGTAACTGCTCGATCGGCCTCAGCGCGCCCCAAATGCCCGCCGCGATGCCTGTGAAACACACCGGCCGGCGCTCAAAACTCTCCGGAAATTTCAGCATGTCGATGAAATATTTCAGCACGCCCGGAATGCCGCCGTTGTACTCCGGTGAGAGGACATGCACGCCCGAGGATTGCAGAATGCCCTCGGCGAATGGATGGAAGGATTTGGGCTTCTCATGGTAACTGGTTGGCGAAAAAATTTCCGGCGGCAAATCGCTCAAATCGAGTACGCGCAGCGGGACTTTGAGCTCGGCGTAAATTTCTTCAATGTGCCGGGCGACCTTGCGCGAATTGCTGTTGGGCCGATTCGTGCCGATGAGCAACGTGATCATGCGACACAAGATGGGTGCGTTGATGGTTTCTGGCAAGTGATTGAAAAAAGAAATCCCGCGGCGAGATTTATTACGTCCCAGCGTGACACGATAGGTTTTGTAAAGACGCACATTCCGTGGGCGTCATCTTTTTGCATTTCTTAAACAAGAAAAAATTTCAACCGCGAAAAACGTTGCCGATTCGTTTCAATCCTTTCGCGCGAGCCACTCCGTGTAGCGTTCCTGAATCTGTTTCGATAGCGCAGATGCTTTAACGATTTCACCGTCCAACGATGCAATTTCAACCACTCCGAACGAACTCAGTGAAACAAAAACGCCTTCCGTGCATCCTAATTTTTCGACGCTGATGTTTGCTTCGCGCGTGCGCAATCCGAACTGCTCGCAAATTTCCAAAACCACCGCGCGCGTCACGCCAGGCAAAATGCCGGCTGCGAGCGGCGGGGTGCAAACGGCGCCGCCTTCGATCCAAAACAAATTACTGCTCGCGCCCTCGACGACGAATCCGTCCGTGTTCAACAGCAGCGCTTCATCGGCGCCGGCGGCGTCGGCTTCCGCGCGCGCGAGGATCTGCGGGAGTTTGTTGCAGGTTTTGAATTGCGCCAGCGGTTCATCCGCCGGCAGGCGATGCGATGACGCGATCAGTTTCCAGCGCGGCGGAGGATTGTTCGCGTCAAGAGCAGGCGCGGGGTGCAAAGACATCACGACGGTGGGACTCTCCGCGCCCTTTGGCGAATAGCCGCGCGCGCCAACACCGCGCGAAAGCGTGAGCCGCAGCAGCGCGTCGGGCATATTATTTTTCGCGATGAGTTCCTCGGCGAATCGACGCAACGTATCCGGCGCGAACGGCAATTTGATTTTCAGAAAATCGGCGCCGCGTTGCAATCGTTCGAGATGCTGCTCCCACCGGAATGGCTGACCGCGAAACACGCGCAGGGTCTCGAACAAACCGTCGCCATACAGAAAGCCGCGGTCAAAGACGGACACGACCGCGCGTTCTTCCGGCACCAATTGGCCATTCAGGAAAATGAGCACGCCCGTTTTTAGCGCAAAGGCGCAAGGAGGCAAAGGCGCAAAGTGGCTGATCGGTCCGGGCATGACAAAAAAGTGTCCGGTTTTCGCCAAAACGTGCATTTATAGATGAATGGAAGCTCTGGACGACATCGCGTTGCTGCGCGAATACGCGGCGCACAATTCCGAAGCGGCGTTCACCACGCTGGTCTCGCGGAGGATCGGTTTCGTGTATTCCGCGGCGCTGCGCCAGGTGCGCGACCCGCATTTGGCGGAGGAAGTGACCCAGGCGGTGTTCATCATCCTGGCGCAAAAGGCCGGACGGATTTCCCATGAAACAATTCTCACCGGCTGGCTTTTCAAAACGACGCGTTTCGCCGCGCTGGCCCAAACCCGCGCCGCCGTCAAACAGTCCGTGCGCACGACCACCGCGGGAAAGGAATTTCACATGCAAACGGAATCCCCTTCCGCCACGTCCGATCCATCCTGGGAACAGATGGCGCCGTTGTTGGACGATGCGCTGGCGTCACTCGCTGAATCGGATCGCCGGGCAATCCTGTTGCGCTTTTTTGAAAACAAAGCGTTGGCGGACGTGGGCGGCGCGTTAAACACGAGTGAAGATAGCGCGCGCAAACGCGTGACACGCGCGCTGGAGAAATTGAGGAAATATTTTTCGCGGCGCGGCGTCGCTTCCACTTCGGAAATGATCGCGGGCGGCATCTCGACTCATTCCGTCCATACCGCACCGCCTCATTTGGCATTGGCAATTGCCGCAACGGCTGTGAAAGGGTCCACCGTCGCGGCATCCACGCTGACCCTCGTGAAAGGAACGTTAAACATTATGGCCTGGATAAAAACAAAACTGGCGATCGTAATCGGCGCGAGCACGATTCTCGCGGGCACCGCAATCGTGACGTTGCACGCGCAGGAACAGAAAATCCGCGAGCAGGAACAACGCAATCGGACGGAGGAACAACAATTGCGCGCGCGGTTGCAGCAGGACGGCTTGTCGCCGCAACAACGTCAACAGACGGAAGATCGATTGCAACAACTGCGCGGGCAACAGAATCAGTTGCGCCAACAACAAGACGTGTTGCGCAATCAGGATACCAATGCCTTCGCGCGGCCGGCGCTTCAGTTGTCGCCGTTCACCGGCGTGCGATTTGACGGCGACAAGGTTTTCGTGACTTATTCGAGCACTGAATATGAGTTGGCAGGCATCGACGACCTGCCGGCCACAAACATCGTCGACTTCTGCAAAAGCCGATATCGCGACCTTTGGCAGAAACGAATCGCCGAGGATTTGCCGGCTGTCTTGAGTGACATGAACCACCCGCTCAACACCGAACACACCGTAAACCTGACGCTGATTGATCCCACGACCGGCGAGAATAAAGCCATCGACAAAGCGCCCATGACCGAAGCCAATCGCCAGGCGATCATGAAGTCTCGTCTTCCGGCCGGTAATGCTCCAGAATAGCGCGCGAGCGCATGCCGCACGGATTTTTCACCACCGAACAATGGGTTTCCCAAGGCCGAAAGGCCGGCTGGAAACCCATTCTCCATCTGGATGCCTCTCAGTCGCTCAGCCAAGCGATCGAGGCGCTCGAAGATTTCGGCAAACCCGGATTTTTTCGCGTGACGCAAACGCAGCGCTGCGTCTGGGCCGAGATGGAAAACGGCAAGGTGAAGCTGCATGGCTCGCACGTTTCCTCGCCGGAAAGTCTGGCGGAGATGACGAAGATTTTCAAAAAGGAAAAAGGGAGGCGTCCGGTGGAAAAAGCCCGTCAGGAACGCGCGCGCGCCAAGCGCTCGAGGTTGCGCTGATCCATTTCCAGATTCAGCGCCGCCAAAAATCCGGCGGCTTTGGCGAGCGTCTCGTTGTATTCCGCTTCCGGATTTGAATCCGCCACGATGCCCGCGCCCACATTGAAGTGAGCCAAACCATCTTTGCAGATCGCCGTGCGAATGGTGATGCTCAAATGGCTTTCGCGATTGAAACCGAGATAGCCGTGGCAGCCGCAATACGGCCCGCGCGAAAGCGGTTCGAGTTCATCGATGATTTCCATCGCGCGAATTTTCGGCGCGCCCGTGATGCTGCCGCCGGGAAAACAGGAAGCCAGCGCAGCGAAATGCGTGACGTCATTGCGCAGCCGGCCTTCCACGGTCGAAACGAGGTGTTGCACGTGCGCGAATTTTTCCAGCCGTGCCAAATCCGGCGTCTGCACGGAGCCGTATTCGCAGACGCGGCCCAGATCGTTGCGCAACAGGTCGGTGATCATCACCAACTCGGCCAATTCCTTCGCGCTGGTTTGCAATTCATACGCGAGCTGCGCATCGCGGGTCGGATCCGAATCGCGCGGGCGCGTGCCTTTAATGGGGCGCGTCACGATTTGCGAACCGCTCATGCGCAGGAATTGTTCGGGCGATGAGGAGGCGATTTGAAAATCGCCGCAATCGAGGAACGCGGAAAACGGCGCGGGCGAGACGTCGCCGAGTTGTTGAAACAATTCCCAGCCGGACAAATCGCACGACGCAGTCAGTCGATGCGAGAGGTTGACCTGGTAAATATCGCCGGCGCGGATATAGTTTTGGGCGCGGGCGACGGTGGAGATGAAGTCCGGTTTGGAAACATTCGATTTCAGAGCCTCCTCACGTCGGCTCCTACGGGAAAAGGGAGCGTGCTCCACGGGCGAACTCGTCAGTGCATTCCGCCAAAATTCCAGCCGCTCCCCTGCCCGGCTTTCGCTGCGGGAACCGTCGGCGGAAAGGCCGGTGGAGACGATCCAGGTCTTGTTCAGTTGATGGTCGAAGACAACCAGGCTGTCGTAGAAGCCCACGTGGCAATCGGGAAGCTCCAAGTCATTCGCGGCGCGGCGCGGCAATTTGGGTTCCACGAAATTCCGCAGATCATAGCCCCAATAGCCGAAGCAACCGCCCAGCGGAAACGGCAGATCCACTTCGTCCAGCAATTCGCAGCGGGCCATCAGGCTGTCGAGAACGTGCCAGGGATTGCCGAATTGAGAGTGACGAGTGTCGAGTGTCGAGTGATGAGTGATTTCGCAGCAGGAGCCGCTGGAGCGAAAAGTCAAAAATGGATTCGCGGTGACGAAGGAATAGCGCGCCGAGGGAGAATCGAACGCAGACGTGCGCAGCAGGACCAGGCCCGTTTCAGCACGCAGGCCTTCCGCCAGCGTGTCGGGCGTATGCGTGGTTTGGATTTCCTCGATCAACGGGCGCATTACGCAAAGGCTTTCGGCATGACTTCCGGCGGACCGACGCGGCGTTCGTAATCCAGGATGATGTCCACGACCTCCTGCGGATCGTCCGTGATTCTGAACAGGTCCAGGTCGCCGGGACTGATGTATTTGCCCGGGATCAGTTTTTTCTTAATCCATTGAATCAATCCCTGCCAATGGTCGCGCCCAAAAAGGATGAGCGGGAATTCCGGGATGCGGCCGGTCTGGACGAGCGTGAGCACTTCGAAAAATTCGTCGAGCGTTCCAAAACCGCCGGGCATGAAGACGAAGGCGATGCTGTATTTCACGAAGCAAACTTTGCGCGCGAAAAAATAATGAAAGTGAATCGGGATGTTCGCGTACGGGTTGCCCTTTTGCTCATGCGGCAATTCAATGTTCAAGCCCACGGATTTTCCCTTGGCCGCCGTCGCGCCGCGATTCGCCGCCTCCATCACGCCCGGGCCGCCGCCCGTGATGACGGCGAGATTGTGTTTGGCCAACTCGCGCGCCAGGTGGACGGTCGCCTTGTAATAATGATTGCCGGGCAAAATTCGCGCGGAGCCGAACACCGTCACGCCCGAGCCGACCTGCGAGAGCGTTTCAAACGAATCCACAAATTCCGCCATGATGCGGAAAATACGCCAGGGGTCTTCTTTGATGAAAGTGAACTGATTGTTGCCGTTCATGGCGCGAAGCTAGCAAAAGGAGTTAAATCGTTAAATAAGTTAAATCGGTTAAATCAGGAGGCGTGAGCGCCGGGACTTATTAAGGCTCGGAAAGTTTCCGGGCAATTTCCGGCCCAGCAATGCTTTGAAAATGTTTTAGATTCAGAGTGTAAACCCGATCGACGGCAGCTTTGGCCGCGCATTTCAATAGGAGAGCATCGTAAATAGTGCCGCCTTGAATTCCGGAACCAACCGCTTCGCGAAGAAACGCGGCGTAATCACTTCCCATCAGGCTGATCGTTTTGAAGTGTTTGATTACGTTTTCCTCGATACTCCACAACGCTTGTTCGGGCGCATGGCGATAGGGCGGCGGAAGCTTGGTCAAGACTGCGTACATCTCGGCAAGACTGTGAGCCGAGATTACTCCCTCGTCTTTCTGAGACCACACGCGTTCCATTACGGCAAACGAGCGTTCATGAAAAACGTGCTGCTTGAGGGCTGCTGAAACCAGAATGTTTGTATCCAGAAATACTTTCATCTGCGTTTCGACTGGGGCAACCCTTTGCCGATATCAGCGCTCAACCTGTCACGTTCCTGGCGGCGAACGGCCTCCACAGTCTCATTTTCCAGAAGGTCCGTCTCGCCGGTCGAAAACACCAACCCGTGACCCTGCTTTACAAAGCCGGCCTGCGCGCGATCGGGACGGAGGGTAACCTGGTCTCCGTGGACTGAAATTTTCAAAAGATCACCAGGATTGATCGCGAGTTCATCCCGCACATCCTTCGGAAGCACGACACGCCCAGCCTTATCAATGGAAACCAGCATTTCTTTCATACCATTTCAGAATACCATTACCATTTAAAAATGGCAAGAGTCCTTGCCAAAAAAGCACAGGCCGGAGAACTCTGCGCTCTCCGGCCCGTCTTGTGCATTGTCAGCCCTTTAGCTGCACCCTAAGCTCTCACCGCAATTCAGGCACTTGTAGCAGGCGCCGTTGCGGACGGCCACGTGGCCGCAGCTCGGACACGCCGGCGCGTCTGCCTGATTCTGGATCATCGAGGTCAACGCCTTCAGCGACGTTTTGCCGTGGCCATTGCCGTTGCCAGGTTTCACATCCAGGACATCCTGATCCTCGGAAATCGGCAGCTCAGGCACCGGCCGGTTCACTTTTTTTTTCTCAGCCTCGAGAACAGGTATGCCAAGCTCAGGTTGATTGCGCAGGGCGTTGACGCTCTCGCGATAATCCGGAATGAATTGATACGCCAGCCAGCGAAACACGTAATCGATGATCGATGACGCGTTGCGAACATCCGGATTTTTCGTGAACCCGGAGGGTTCGAAACGCTGGTGCGCGAATTTTTTCAACAGCGTTTCCAACGGCACGCCGTATTGCAACGACATGCTGGTGAGCGTGCCGATGGTGTCCATCAGTCCGCCGATGGTGGAGCCTTCCTTGGCCATCGTGACGAATAATTCGCCGGGCTGGCCGTCCGCGAACAAGCCGACCGTGAGGTAGCCTTCGTGGCCGGCAATATCGAATTTGTGGTTGATCGCCGCGCGGGTGTCCGGCAAACGGCGGCGCAACGGCAGGCCTACCTGAGCGCGCAATTTAGCGGCTTCTGCCTCAAGCTCCTTGAGACGCGCTTCGAGTTTGCCCGTTTCCGGCGCAGCGGTTTTGCTTCCGCCCTCGTTGGTTTTCTTGGTGTTCAACGGCTGCGAACGTTTTGAGCCGTCGCGATAAATCGCCACGCACTTCAAGCCCATCTTCCACGCCTGCACGTAAGCGTCGCGGATGTCTTCCACGGTGCTTTCGTTGGGCATGTTGACGGTCTTGGAAATCGCGCCGCTGATGAACGGCTGGGCGGCGCCCATCATTTTCAAATGCGCCATGTATTGAATGCTGCGTTTACCTTTGTGCGGCTTGAACGCGCAATCGAACACCGGCAGATGCTCGGCCTTGAGGCCGCTGCGGATGGTCTGGCCGTTTTCCTCGACGTCCTCGATGGTGTCCTGCTTCTCGATGTGCGCGATGATGCCTTCAATTTGCTTCGCCGAATAACCGAGGCGATGCAACGCCTGGGGCACCGTGCGGTTCACGATCTTCAACATGCCGCCGCCGGCGAGCAGTTTGTATTTCACGAGCGCGATGTCGGGCTCGACGCCCGTCGTGTCGCAATCCATCAGGAACGCGATCGTGCCGGTGGGCGCGAGCACCGTGACTTGCGCGTTGCGATAGCCGAATTTTTTGCCCTTCTCGAGCGCGCCGTTCCAGCAGGTGCGCGCTTCGTCCTTCAGGTAATTGAATTCCGCGCTCGGCTGGATTTGTTCCACCGCGTCGCGATGCAATTTGATGACGCCCAGCATGGATTCGACGTTGTCCTTCGTGATCGGCTTGTCCACGTGCGCGCAGCGGGCATCGCGATAGCCCGGGAACGCGCCGATGTTGCCGGAGATGGCCGCGCTCTGCTCATACGCATGGCCGGTCATGATGGAGGTCAACGCGCCCGCGAGCGCGCGGCCTTCATCGGAATCATACGGCAAACCGTAGCTCATGATGAGCGAGCCGAGGTTGGCGAAGCCGAGGCCGAGCGTGCGGAAGATGTGCGAGTTTTCCGCAATTTCCTTCGTCGGATAGCTGGCGTTGTCCACCAGAATTTCCTGCGCGGTGATGTAAATGCGCACGGCGGCTTTGAAACGTTCCACATCGAACTTGCCGTCTTCGCGCTTGAACTTCATGAGGTTCAATGACGCGAGATTGCAGGCGGTGTTGTTGATGAACACGTATTCGCTGCACGGATTGGTCGAATGAATGGGCTCGGTGCCTTTGCACGTGTGCCATTTGTGGATGGCGCCGTCGTATTGCATGCCGGGATCGCCGCAAACCCACGTGCCTTCCGCGATTTTGTTCAGCAACGTGCTCGCGTCTTTCTTCTGCAACGGCTTGTTGGTCTGCACGGCGCGCGTCCACCATTCCTTGCCGTCCATGGCGGCCTGCATGAATTCATCGCTGGCGCGGACGGAAAGATTTTCGTTCTGATACATGACGCTGCCGTAGGCATCGCCATTGTACGAACCGTCGTAACCCTGCTCGATCAGCGCCCAGGCCTTCTTTTCTTCCTTCTGCTTGGCGTCGATGAATTCCTCGATGTCACCATGCCAATCGCGCAAGGTGTTCATCTTGGCCGCGCGGCGGGTCTTGCCGCCGGATTTCACAACGTTGGCGACCTGGTCGTAAACTTTCAGGAAGGACATGGGGCCGCTGGGGCGACCGCCGCCGCTCAGCTTTTCCTTGCTGGAACGAATCGGCGACAAATCGGTGCCGGTGCCGGAGCCGTATTTGAAGAGCATCGCTTCGCTGTGCGCGAGGCTCATGATGTTTTCCATGTTGTCGGCGACAGATTGGATGAAGCACGCGCTGCCCTGCGGATATTCGTATTGGGTCGTCGCGCGTTCGGCCTGGCCGGTCTGATGATTAAAATACCAGTTGCCTTTGCCGGACGCCTTGCCGACGCCGTATTCGTGGTAGAGACCCACGTTGAACCAAACCGGCGAGTTGAACGCGCCGTATTGATTCACGCACAACCAGGTCAGCTCGTCGTAAAAAATTTCGCCATCCGCTTTGCTGAAGTAACCATCCTTGACGCCCCAATCGGCAATCGTGCGGGAAATGCGATGGATAAGCTGGCGGACGGAGGTCTCGCGCTCGGAAGTGTTCTGTTCGCCGTAAAAATATTTTGAAACCACGACTTTGGTGGCCAGCAACGACCACGACTTCGGCACTTCGACATTTTCCTGTTTGAAAATGACCTTGCCGGCGTCGTCGGTGATTTCTGCATTGCGATGGTCCCATTCGATTTGATCGAAGGGTTTCACTTTTGCGTCGCTAAAAATGCGTTCGATGCGGGCCGTCTTGCCGGCGGGCAAGGCGGAAGCTTTGGAAGCCCGGGGGGGCGTTACCGATGCCGAGACCGCAGTGCGGCGGCGAGGTTGCGGGGGAGCGGAAGACAATACTTCTTCACGAGCGTCAATCATGTGTGCCTCTCTGGTTGAGTGTTCTGGCAATGTCTCGCTGGGGATGGACAGCGACGGCAGAGCGCTTTTTAACTGATAACTGGCTAATTTCGTCGAAAACCGGCCCCCTACCTCGGGGGCGTTTACCCCATTAGTAGGGGAACGTTTGTGACTCTATCACTACAGATTGGGGTAACAAGAAAAATCGAAAAAAAAGTTACTTAAACGTTATTCGCAAAGAAAAAATCATTTTATGCCCGTCAGATGCGGCATTTTGAACGTTGTTCCCGCTGGTGAATAACTGGCGGTGAATAACTGGCCGCAAAGCTGCTACCGCTTCCCGCGCCGCTGATTTTTCCCCGCGCGCGGACGCCGACCCGGACGAAATTGCCCGCGATCTTCGCGCGGGTGCTTCGGGCGGAATTTCCGGACCGATTCCACGGTTTTCGGACGCGGTTTTGGCACCAGCACGACCGGGCAACCTTCGTATCCAAACGCCGCGCGGAGCGAGTCCGCCAAATATTTTTTATATTGGGGCGAGAACAATTCGTCGCGATTCACGAACAGCAAAAACGTCGGCGGCGCCTGCCGGACCTGCGTCGCGTAATAAAATTTCAACCGATGCCCCACCGAACTGACCGGTTGCCGGCGCTCGACGGCGTCCTGCAACGTGCGGTTCAAAATGGCCGTGGGAATTTTTTGCTGCAATTGCGCCGCGACATAACGCACGGCCTCCAGCAGGCGTTCCAATTGAAAACCGGATTTCGCCGAGGTGAAAATCACCGGCGCGTAATCCAGGAAAAATAATTTCTCCTGCACCCACTCGCCGAATTCCGAGAGCGTGGTCATCACGTTCGGGCCCTGCTTGGCCTTGCCCGAGTTGCGGCGACCGATCTCTTCCTCGCGCGCCGTCCGCACCGCTTGATCCATCAAATCCCATTTGTTGATGACGACGATGCAGGCGCGGCGTTCCTCGACAATTTTATCCGCGATTTTTTTGTCCTGCTCGGTGATCCCCTGCTCCGCGTCGATCACCATGATCGTGATATCGCTGCGCGCGATGGAATCCTCCGAGCGTTTCACGCTGAAGAATTCGATGGAATCATCCACGCTGCGGGCTTTGCGCATGCCGGCGGTATCGATCAAAATATATTTCTGCCGCACACCATCGGTCTCGACTTCGAACGGCACATCCACCGCGTCGCGCGTGGTGCCGGGAATCGGGCTCACGATCACGCGGTCGGATTGAGTGAGCGCATTGATGATCGAGGATTTGCCCACGTTCGGCCGGCCGACGATGGCGAGTTTCAACGGCTCGGATTTCCGCACATCGCCTGGAACCGTGTCGCTCTCCGCCGGTTCTGACACAACCGACGCTTCACTTTCAGCTTTCGCCGGCAGTAACGCGAACGCTGCATCCATCAAGACTTCGATCCCTTCACCGTGAATCGCGGTGACGGGAAAGATTTTATCAAAACCGAGGCCCGTAAATTCGTCGACGCCCGGTTCTGCGCGGGCGGTGTCCACTTTGTTGACCGCGACAAGAACGGGCTTTCCGCTTTGGCGCAGGCGCTGTGCCACTTCGCGATCCAGCGGGACAATGCCTTCCTGGACGTTGACCACCAGGATAATTACACCCGCGGCGTCCATGGCGAGGTTCACCTGCTCGAGCGCAGCTTTGGTAATGACGTCATCCGCCTTTTCCCGGCGGAGCAAACCAATGCCGCCGGTATCCACGAGTGTGAACGGGCGGCCGTGCCATTCCGCTTCGGCCATGACGCGATCGCGGGTGACACCCGGTTGGTCGTGTACAATGGCAATGCGCCGTCCAACGATGCGGTTGAACAGCGCGGACTTGCCGACATTGGGCCGGCCGACGATGGCAATTAAATCAGGCACACTATCAGCATGGGCCAGTTTGGGGCGAAGCGGAAGTGCAAATCTATTAGTTCAAGCCCAAATCCAACGACTTCCAAACTTGTAAAATCGTCTTGCCTAAGCCACAATTGAACCCATGCCAATCTCGATTGACCAAATCGTCGAAGAAACGCGCGAGATGCCGCCCGAGACAGTAGCGGAATTGATTGACCGCATCATGGTCGCGCGGCATGGCGGTATTGACTCCGAGGTTGGCCAAAGTTGGAAAAAAGAAATTGACCGGCGCATTGAGGAACTCGAATCAGGGAAGGTAAAAGGTGTTCCGCTTGAGGATTCACTGGCTCGCGCGCGCAAAGCTGCCGGCTTGTGATGGTTTCTCTTCACCCTGAAGCGGATGAGGAGTTTGCCGGAGCTGTAGCCTACTATTCCGCAATTTCACCCGAACTGGGTGTGCGCTTTTATCGCGAGATGGAGCGCCTGCTACTGGAAATCTCGGCAGATCCCCAACGTTTCAGGAAATTTGATCCACCAGCCCGCCGGCATTTCAGCAACGATTTTCCCTACGCAATCATTTTCGTCGAAAAACCGGATTGCATCCGCGTTGTTTCCGTCATGCATATGCATCGGAAACCCGCATATTGGCGCAACCGGCTCGCGTAACCCCAGGACCAATGGATGTCCCAGGACACAATCGTGCAGCGTGGAACAAGGAATCCAAATCCGGCAACAGTCGCTGGTGTCAGCCCGTGAGTGCGGAGGAAATTCGCGCGGCTCGAAACGGAAATTGGAACATCATACTCACACCCAACAAAAACGTTCCGCCTGAATGGTTCGGAAACATCAAAGGTAAGAAAGTGTTGTGCCTCGCCTCCGGCGGCGGTCAGCAAGCCCCCGTTCTCGCGGCCGCCGGAGCCGATGTCACCAGCTTCGACAATTCCGAGGAACAATTAGCCAAGGATCGTTTTGTCGCGGAACGGGATGCCCTCAACCTGAATACCGTTCTCGGAGATATGGCGAATCTGTCGGTGTTTAGCGATGGGAGTTTCGACTTGGTATTTCATCCCGTGTCGAACGTGTACGCGGAAAATCTCAAACCGATTTGGAGTGAATGCTTTCGCGTTCTGAAATGGGACGGCCGCTTGCTGTCTGGCTTTTTCAATCCGGCCTACTTCCTTTTTGATCACGAAGAGGCCGCGAAGACGGGAGTGCTGACGGTGAAATATCCCTTGCCTTATTCGGATCTGGGAAGTCTTCCCCAAGAGAAAATAGAGATGCTCAAGAAAGGAGGATTGCCGTACCAGTTTGGCCACACTCTTGAAGATCAAATCAGGGGCCAATTGGCCGCGGGATTTGTTGTTTGCGATCTGTACGAAGATGGATGGGATGACAACGCAACACCGTTGAACCGGTTTGCCTCCATGTACATTTCAACACTCGCCAGGAAGCTCCGTCATTAAACGCAACAGCCGGCGTAAGTCTCCTCACGCCGGCTGCTACGAAATAGAGACGGGCTGGAAGCCTATCCTGCGTTTACCCGCAGAACTTCTCAAACGCCCCGCCGAACAAATCCTTCACATCGCGTTGCACTTCTTCGCGGCTCACGTGCCAGCCGGTCCGGGCGATGTCGGCATATTTGTCGACCAACACCTGCGCGATGATGCGCCGCGAGTGATTCCACTTGTAGATGATCTGGTCGAGCACGCGCGCGTCCGAATGCTGCGGCGTGATGCTCAGGCCGATCAACTCGAGGCGCATGCGGGTCATCTCGTTGATGATTTCCGGGATGTTCGTGAACCACCAGCAGCCGAAGAGGTGCAGGTTGCGATATTTGCGGGCGAGCACGCACGCTTCGTGCTGGTTTTCGCGCGCGAGCACCGTCAGCAAAAATTTGTTCTCCGGGAATTGCGCGCAGAGATGCTGAATGGTGAGCAGGTTGCTGAGGCCGACGCCGTCGCCGGCGAGACGAAGGGCGGGGTTGATGAGTTTTCGCACGCCCGGCATTAACGCCAGCGGCAACCCGTTCTCGCGGCAAAACGGCAAAATAGCTTTCTCCAGAATCTGCGCGCTCATCGTCTTGTCCGGGAATGTGTATTCCGGAGGAATGGAAGCCATGACGTAGCGCGGGTTCATTTTCTTTGCCCAATCGGCGAGGAACCGGCGGATTTCGTCGAAAAATTTCTGATTCGGTTTCGCGCCGGCGTCGACCTTGTAGCCCATCTTCGCCATTTTCGGCGCGGCTTCGGCCTGCCACAGGAACAACGGGTCAATGCGTAAACACGCCTGGAAACGGCTGTCGCGCTTGAACCCTTTTTCCCACGTCGGCCGTTCCAAATCGTCGAACGGCGAATTGGTCATGTAAATTTTCTTCAACCCGGCCAGTTCCATGCATTTGGTGATGTAGCCGTCAACATTCTGGGTCTTGAAATATTTGCGCAGCGCGGGCAGATCGCGTTTCTTCACGTCGAGGCCGAGCAATTGGAGCGTGGTCAACACACCGCGGCACGCTTCGGAGATGGGTGAGTGCTGGATGAAAAGCGTGTCCCAGATTAAATCCGCCTGCTGCGTCTTGGACATCGCCCAGTATTTCTCGTAAGGCATGTCGAGATAGCGGAACGTCTCGGCCACGAGATAATGATACGTGAGCAATTCATCGATGCCCCAAAGCAACAGCTCGGTGAAAACCGGTTCGTAAAGATGCGTGTGAATGTCCGTGATCGGCGTGGACATCACGATTTCTTCAATCTGTTTCGCAAAAGGGACCTGGCTGGCTTCCGCTTGAATCGTTTTCATCGGGGCAAAGAGTAGAAAGAATCGTCCACGGACGCCACCCGAATTTGTGCACAAAACATTTTAATTTGTGCATTTGCAAGGGCGCTCAATTCATCTTTTTCACCACCAGCATTTCCATCGGCGCCGTGTCCCGCTCGAATTTCAATCCCAAAGACCCGACGACTTGCTCCACCTGGGCGTGAGTCATCGTTCCTTCCATGTAGCTCTGGTCCATTTTTGAATTCCAGTCGATCACGAAGGTGTAATGATTGGTATCGGTTTTGTCGACGGCCGGCAGTTCAAGAGAGGGCCCAAAAATCTCGATCATTATCTGCAGCGGCACTTGCGAGAAATACAATTTCTCCTTCTCAAGATGTATCCGTCGTTTTTCATCCGGGCGGCTGACCGTGAGACCCGACAAGGTGGCATTGGCAATTTTCAGCGCCAACACATCGGTATTCCGGGATTCCTTTTCGGCGACATAACCGAGCTTGCGGCGAATCACCGCCTGAAACTCCGCCGATTGTTTGGCGGTGCCCGTCATGAGATAGTCGAAATGGTTGGTCGTCGCATCGGGTGGCATGACAATTCGCAGCGGATCCGAATCGTAACCGGCGGCCATGACATCGCGCAATGGCACGTTGCGACCCATGAGCCAGACGTGATGATCGGTGCTGGATGGAGCCTCCGCGCGAAGAATTCCTTTTTCTTTGAGAAACGGAAAATGTGTGGGCCGCACGACGATCAATCCCGCCCGCGCGCTTCGCAGGCTGCGTAAGTCAAATGCGAAATAGTCATCTTTGACCGCCGGGAAAAACCACAGCTTCACTGCGATCGCGACCGCCACCGCCAATAGCGGAATGAAAATCAGGATCTTTTTTTCATTTTCGGCTTGGCCTCATTGCGGCCGGTTGGCCGGAGGCGCCCAATCCTTATGCCAGGCGAGTTGCCAAAGATTCTCCAGCTTCACCAATTCCACGTGGCCATCGGCCATGCCGACATTCAAAGCGCCGGGCAACGTTTGACTGGTATCGAAGACGCGGGAAGCCGAGGCGGGATTCCCCGACCCATGCCGTTGAATCGTGCAGCGCGACATGCCGGAATCCGTATATTTTCCGTAATACAAATCATCCGCCGGCGCATCGGTTTCCAACGGCCACTCGTCCACCCACACTGCGTCGCAAAACACCGGCGTTTGCGAGGGCTTCTGGATCGCCACTTGTTTGCTCATCATGAACTCGGGATGCATCGCGCCGCCGAACGTCGCCTGGTCGTAAAGCCAGCCGTTCAATGCGTAACTGCCGGTGAAATGATTGGTCGCTCCCCAGGTCCAAACGAGGTCCGCCGTGCCCGGGACAAAAGAATTCAACGGAGACGGCTCATGCGTCATGGGACAAACGAGAATTCCCTTTTGATTGCCGTAATAGCCCATGCCCATCCAAATGCTCTCCTCGCTGCTCGCGGGATAATAGGCGGCAGTGGTTCCATTTTCAGAAGCGTAAATGGAACTGGCGAGGGTCAACTGCCGCACGTTGTTCAAACACTGAACCTGTTTCGCCCGCCGTTTGGCATTGGACAACACCGGCAACAGCAACGACGCCAGAATGGCGATGATCGCAATCACCACCAGCAATTCAATCAATGTAAAGGCGCGTCGTGAATTCATCTCCACCCCAATAGACACCAAACTCCCAATTTCGTTTAAAGGAATCGAATCCGCGTTATTGGACAGCGGATTTAAGCAATCGTTACGGTTTTGTGTTGGCCTTTGACGCGAGCGACCCGATTAAAATTCACCTGCGTTGCACCACAAATAACCGCCCGACATTCAACGGAATAGCCGAAAGTCGTTGTTTACTTCATTTTTGCTAGCACGCCCTTTGCGTCCTGACGCAGGTACGTTCATGGCGGGAACACTAAATTCGTTTTGGTGACGATATTTGTAGCCACCACTGAAATCTGTAACGGGTTTGAGACAACGACCCACCCTTGTATTTTTATCAAACAAGATCCCTTTGCTTGCAATGACGGTGTAGGTTCCCACCTCGTCAAATTTCCAGATGTAACTCAAATCGAATGTGAATTCGGCCATATCATGAGCAGGGACGCTTATAAACATTCCAGACCCTCCATACGAAACTGAATTGGGCGATATAACCTTCCCCGATGGCGATGTAATCTGACAATGAACACCGCTAAACTGATCGGTGGAGTTCGCCAGGCCATTGTACGCGGCCACATTGGTTCCTGAAGAATTCCGGAGGCGAACCAACAATTGAAACTTTTCATTAGTCCTGATGACTCGTTCGCCACCTTTGAGACTAATGGACATTCGCACTGAATTTGTTACCGGTCCCCACCAGTTACTGTTAAGCGGTTCTGCAGCGACAGCCCGCAAAGAAATAAATATTGTAGGAATCAGCCAGAGTGAAAGGCGCAGATTCATAATGCCTACTTCATCTTCGCCAGCACGCCCTTCGCGCGCCGGATCCAGATGCGGTCGCGGCGGCGTTGAAACGTGGGCGCGTGGGCGTCATCCGCAATCACTTCCTTCAATTCATGCAACGCCAGGTCAGGCTGGTTGCGCGTGAGATACATCTCGGCAAGTTGCACTTTTGCGCGCGCGTAGGAATGATATTCCACCACCTGCTTCCAAAGGCTGAACGCTTTGTCATTTTCACCGAGCGCCATGTAGGTTTCAGCCAGCGCCATTTGCGAGTAGCCGTAATCGTGCTTGAGATTTTCCGCCACCACACCCTCGAGCAGCGGCCGCGCTTCGGCGGGGCGTTGCGCGCGCAGGAGGCATTGGCCGAAGTGCGCGCGGGTGTCGATGTCCTGCGGGTCGCGCTCCATCGCCGCGCGATAACATTCCTCCGCTTTCACCAGTTTGCCTTGTTGAAAATAAATATCGCCGAGCTGCGAATAATGATGCGGCTTGTCCAGATGATGAATCTTGGCCTGAAGATCCTTGATGCGGCGGCGGTCCACGGCGCCGGGCAATTGAAACCCGGTCGTCGCGGAGGGCGTGGCGCGATAGACCATGAAATAATACAACAGAGTCGAAATACCCGAGCCTATGAAAATAAACGCCGCCCAAATGTATTCCCCGCGGCGGATGGCGTCGATGAACATCCAAATCTGAAAAACGACGATGACTATAAATAAAGGAGAAGAGAACAGCAGAGAGCCGACATCAAAAAGTTGTAAAACGGAGGCGACCACCGCGTCAGCCTACCAATCGCAAAAGCGGTGGCAATAAAAAGGTTTAGTGAAACCGCTAAACACGCGAACTACGCGAAACAAAGACTTCAAAGTCTTTTCCCATTTTCGCGCATTTGGCGTATTTCGCGGTTTTAATTCGGCCCTAGATGGACATGGATTTCTGCGGCGACCCTTGCCGTTCATGCACCCCTTCGGCAATTTCCTCAATCAACTTGCGATTGAACGCCGGGATGTCCGATGGCTTGCGGCTCGTCACGATGCCGTTGTCCGTCACCACTTCTTCATCCACCCAATTCGCGCCCGCATTGATCAAATCGTTTTTGATGGAGGGATACGACGTCATGCGCCGCCCGCGCGCCGCGCCGGCATCGATGAGCGTCCACGGACCATGGCAAATCGCGCCGATGGGTTTGCCGGAATTCACAAATTGTTTGATGAACTCGATGGCTTCCGGATGCAGGCGAAGTTTGTCGGGATTCATCACGCCGCCGGGCAGCAACAACGCGTCGTAATTCCGCGCATTCGCTTCCGCGAGCGGCACGTCGACTTTGAATTTGCTGCCCCAATCCATGTCTTCGGCTTCCCAGCCGCGAACTTTCTTTTCCGCCGGTGAAACGATTTCCGTTTTCGCGCCGGCTGCTTCGAGAGCCTCCTTCGGCCCCGTCAATTCCACTTGTTCAAAACCATCGGCGACCAGAATCGCCACTCTTTTTCCATCCAGTTTTTTTTCCATAATTTTACTCCTTTTCATTTGTAGCAGCCGAGGTGACGAGGCTCTGAAAATGAGTCTGTCAACGACGGCTGAATATTCACTTTAGCTCGGGCTCAAACCAGTTCCCTCACGCGATCCTCCAAAATCGTGGTCGCGATTTTCATTCGCTTCGGCGTGCCGCGAGCGAGCGCTTCGGCGAAATGCAACGCCTGTTTCGCTTCGATCTTCGGCGGCATCGGCGGCTCGAACGGATCCACCACGCATTCCACCAGCACCGGGCCGGGCGCGGCGAGCGCGTCCTGCAGGATCTGCCCGCACACGGATGGCTCGGTAATCGTCACGCCAATCCCGCCGCACGCGCGCGCGACCGCGGCGAAATCGATCGGATGCAAATCGCAGGCGTATTCCGGATTGCCGAGAAACACCATCTGCTCCCACTTAATCTGGCCCAGCGTGTTGTTCTTGATGACGATGACTTTGATGGGCAGTTGATATTTCACCGCCGTCGCGAAATCGGCCATGAGCATCGAAAACCCGCCGTCGCCCACGAACGCCACGCATTGCCGCTCCGGATGCGCGATTTGCGCCGCGATGGTGTACGGCAATCCATTTCCCATCGTGGCGAGCGTGCCCGAAAGTGAAAACATCTGCCCGCGCCGCGCCTGGATTTGCCGCGCGAACCACGTGGCGATCGTCCCGCTGTCGCACGACACGATGGCATCGTCGCGCAAATATTTGCTGAGTTCCCACGCCACCACCTGCGGTTTCATCGGTTTGTCGTCGCGCGTGCCGCGTTGCTCCATCAGCTCCCACCATTTCTTCATGCCCTTCTGCGCTTTTTTCAAAAACGAACGCTCCGGGTTGCGTTTCAACATCGGCAATAATTTGTGCAACGTGCGCTTCGCGTCCCCGGCCAGGCCGACTTCGACCGGAAAACGCAATCCGATGCGCGCCGGGTCCAAATCGATTTGCACGCCGCGCGCCTGCTTCGGTTTCGGATAAAATTCCATGTAGGGAAACGACGTCCCGACCATTAGCAGCGTGTCGCAATCCTCCGTCGCTTCGTGCGAGGGCGTGGTGCCCAGCAGGCCGATGCCGCCCGTGGTGAACTCGCAATCATCCGGCACGCACGCTTTCCCCAGCAGCGCCTTGATGATCGGCGCGCCGAGTTTCTCCGCCACGGCGATGAGTTCGTCCGTCGCCGTTAACGCCCCGCGGCCCGCGAGAATCGCCACGCGTTTGCCTCCGTTCAAAACCTCCGCCGCGCGCTTGATGTCCTCCTCCGCCGGCATCCCGGCGCGGCGCGCGAACACTTCCGTGTTGTGCCCGGGAATATTTCGCTCCGACCGCACGCCTTTTTTGACGGGAAGATATTGTGTGTCCGCCGGAAAATTGATGTGCGCCACACCGCGCCGCGCCAAAGCCGTGCGGCAAGCCAGGTGCGTGACATTGGAAACGTGTTCCGGGCCCATCACGCGTGTGTTGTAGACCGAGACATCCATGAAAACCCGGTCGAGGTCCACGTCCTGTTGCGCGTGGGTATCGATGAGATCGTGAAAATGATGGCCGGTGATGGCGAGCACAGGCGCGCCGTCGAGCTTGGCATCGTAAAGGCCATTGAGCAGGTGAATACCTCCCGGGCCGGAAGTCGCCAGGCACACGCCGAGTTTGCCGGTGTATTTCGCGTAGCCGCACGCCATGAACGCAGCGGATTCCTCATGGCGCACTTGAACGAAGCGGATTTTCTCCTGTTGTTTGCGCAAAGCTTCCATGATCCCGTTGATGCCGTCGCCCGGCAACCCGAAGATCACCTCGACACCCCATTCCATGAGCACTTCGACAAGAACGTCCGCTGCAGTTTTAGCCATAGGATAAAAATGTTGTTGAAACTCGGTTCAATCCGCCTTAACCGCTGAATGATGCGGCTATTAATCGGTCCGCTGTTTTGGCGAATGTGGCTATTGGGGATTTAGCCCCATGTTTTGGGATGGAGAATGGAAGATGGAAAATTGAGGATGGAAAAAGGCCGGCGCCTTGCCATCCTCTATTCTCCATCTTCGATCCTCCCTTTCCCAACGGCCGCTTCCAAGCCGACTCGAAATTGTTACGCCTTCCGGTGACTTTTGCTTTGCTTGCGAATGGGACTTGGGTTTGATTAAGCCCGTGATTGGAAATTTGTTGCAACCGGAACTGGTGGAACTGATCGCGAAACGCGATTTCACGCAACTGCGCGCCATTCTTTGCGACTTCTCGGCGGCTGACCTCGCCGAGATTTTTTTTGATCTCAAACCCGACGACGAAGCGGTCCTGCTGCGCATTCTCCCCAACGACGTCGCGGCGCAGGTCTTCGAATACCTGCCCGTCGATGACCAGGAAAAAATGCTGCACGCGCTCGGCACGGAAAAGGTCGCGCAAATCCTGAACGACATCGCGCCGGACGACCGCACGGCGTTGCTGGAGGAATTGCCATCCGCCGCCACGCAAAAATTGCTCGCGTTGTTGCTGCCCGAAGAACGCAAGATCGCCACCGACCTGCTCGGTTATCCCAAGAGTTCGATCGGCCGGCGCATGACGCCCCACTACGTGGCCATCCAGCAGAATTGGACGGTCTCGGAAGTGCTCGCTCATTTGCGCGAGGAAAAGGACAAAATCGATTCCATGAGCCAGCTATACGTCGTGGATAGCAAAGGCCATCTCGTCGATTACGTGCGCCTGCGCAACCTTGTCGTGGCGCCGCTGCAAATGTCCGTGCTCGAACTGCTCGAGAACCAGCCGGTTTCCCTGCGCGCCACCGATGACCAGGAAATCGCCGTGGCCACCTTCAAGAAATACGATTCCACCATCCTGCCGGTGGTGGATTCGAAGGACGTACTCGTGGGCGTCGTGACCGTCGACGACGTGCTCGACGTCGCCGAACGCGAGGCCACCGAGGACATCCAGAAACTCGGCGGCGTGGAAGCCCTCGACGCGCCGTACTTGAAAACGAACCTGGTCGGCATGGTGCGGAAGCGCGCTCCCTGGCTCGTCATCCTGTTCTTGAGCGAAATGCTGACGTCAACGGCAATGACATTTTTCCAGGATGAAATCGCCAAAGCGGTGGTGCTGGTACTGTTCCTTCCTTTGATCATGTCCAGCGGCGGCAATTCCGGATCGCAAGCGACCACATTGATCATTCGTGCCATGGCGCTGGGTGAAATAACGCTGCGCGACTGGTGGCGCGTCATGCGGCGGGAGTTGGGGTCCGGCTTATTACTGGGCGTCATCCTGGGAGCCATTGGTTTTGTTCGCATCACTGCGTGGCACTATGTCTTCGATCGCTCCACCGGCGGCATGTATGGACCGTATTGGTGGCTCGTGGGTTTGACGATTTTCGTTTCGTTGATCGGCGTTGTCCTTTGGGGATCGCTTTCAGGTTCCATGCTTCCCTTCCTCTTGCGGCGCATTGGGCTGGATCCGGCAGCGTCCTCGGCGCCTTTCGTAGCCACGTTGGTGGACGTGACCGGTGTGGTGATTTATTTCACGGTGGCCTACGCAATTTATCTGAAGCATGTCCCTCTCGCGGTCGCGCCCACGCCGTGAGATATTAAACTAATTCCATTGGGAGTTAGTTTATGAATGCTTTAATTGAATCAACGCAACGCAGACCAAAGGATTATTTACATTTCGCTCTCACCACCCTGGGCGTCGTCCTCGCCCTCGCCGGCATGGTGATCATTAGTTGGCGGACGGTGATCTGCGGCGCAGTGCTGATCCTGCAGGGCCTGGCTTATTTCGGAATCGAAGATTGAGGTCAGTACGAGGCGAGGCGATAAGCGACGCTGACGCTCACGACGGCGGAGATCACGCTGAGATACGGGAACATGCCGTACATCAGGAACAAGGTGAGGACCACCCCCCCAAGGGAAAGCGCTCCCGCCGCGAAGCCCAACCGGTCGTCGCCGCCTTTATTGAGCCATCGTGCGGCCAGGCCGCTCAAAATCCCGATACCGGTGCCAAGGAGTGGGAATCGGAAACCCGTCAGTGCATAAAATCCGTACATCAGCCCGGAACCGATACACGCCCCGACCACCGCCCCCAAAACCCCAAAAACCAGGTGATGCGCTTCAATTCCCTGGTTGACGAAGGCTTGTCCGCCGGCGTTTGACGCTTGAATAAAGGCCGGCGGCGCTTGCGATTTAGGCATCCAGCGCGACAAATCGGCCCCGCAGCTGTTGCACGACTTCACTATTTCACCCGTCAGAATCGACGTTTGACACATGGGACAGTGCGATAAAGCCATAAACTTGCTCCGATTTTCCAAATTCCAGGGCCTGTAAAGCCAACGGCGTGCCAAAATTTGGGGCGCAAGGTCCCTTCCCTTTGTAGGGCGTGGCCCGATTTTAGCGTCCGCACGGAAGGTGTTGCATCGAACTTCGGGAGTGTGTAGTCCTGAATCGTCAACCGAACGCCTGCAGCCTGAATTATGATTCACTCGGAAAAGGAGCGGTTCGAATCACGGATTCCCGAGTTGGATGGCATCAGAGGGGTGGCAATCCTGATGGTGGTGGCTTTCCATTACATCCAAATTCCTGAAAACGGCGCGCCCTGGGCGGAAACGGCCAACGCAATCCTTTGCTTCGGCTGGAGCGGTGTGGATCTGTTCTTCGTTTTGTCCGGATTTTTGCTCGGCGGGATACTGATCGATAATTTTCAGGCTCCCAACTATTTCCGAACGTTTTACACGCGCCGCATCTGCCGGATTTTCCCGCTGTATTATCTCTGGCTGACGCTATTTTATTTGATCCCTTTCCTATCACCGGGGTTCCTGGGATCCACGAATAGCGGAATTTTTTACCTGAAGAAATGGGGAGAAATTTGTTTCCTGCAAAATTTTTATCGCACCGCGCTCGATGGATTTGACGCTCTGTGGATGGGTGTGACCTGGTCGCTCGCGGTTGAAGAACAGTTTTATCTGCTCATTCCCGTCTTGCTCCGGTTTATCCTGCCGCGAAAACCGGTTCTCGTATTGGCGGGTTTGATTTTGCTGGTCCCGTTCATCAGAATATTTCTGTTTCTTTTCCATCCTTCGGTTTTCCTGTATGTGCTGCTTCCCTGCCGCGCAGATGCTCTGTTGCTGGGTGTGCTTTGCGCGTATTTAATCCGTCAAAAAGTCGCCCGCACCTGGTTGGAGAGCCATCTCAACACACTCTACGCCGCGCTCGTTTGCCTCGGATTGTGCGTGGCCTATTTAATTTCGTTGGGGTATGGATACAGTTCCATGAAAGTCCTGAATTCCTTTGATATGACCTCCTACGGCTTTTCCGTCCTGGCCCTCTTTTTCGCTTGCGTGCTGTTGATCGCGATAATAGATCGAACAACTCCCGTCGCTCGTTTCCTGCGAAATCCCTTGTTGCGCCATTTCGGGTTGCTCGCCTACGGAATCTACCTCATTCATTCGGTCATCCGTGCCGTGCTGCTGAATTGCATTTTGGGATCGCCATCGCCCGCAAACGGGATTCTGGCCCAGAACATTGTTTCGATTGGCGCGTTCCTCGTGACCTGGCTCGTGGCCCTGTTGTCCTGGCGCTTTTTTGAAGGCCCGATCGTGCGATGGGGGCATTCCTTTCGATATACACCGGGAAAAGGATTTTCCGAGGAACTGGTTTTGCAGAATACCCGGTAACGCCGCTGCGATCACCACTTTGCGCAATAGGGCGCCGGCAATCCTTCCTTGGTTCCCAAGAACTTTTTGACGCCAGTGAACGCTTTTGAGATCAGTCGCAGATTCGAAATCGAGCCGGCGGGCTGCCAGCGGTCTGAGGCTTGCTCTGCGGCTTGACACCGCGCTGGGAAAAAACTACCACGGTTCCCCGTTGCATCGGTAACCACCACCACCGTGTAACCGTCCTTATTTGAACGAATTGTCCTCTACATGAAAATCAAATCTCTATCTCTGTTGCTGCTTTGTTCACTGCCAACCCTTTGCCCGGCGGCCACCCAATTGACCGTCAAGGCGACCAATAAACTCCAGAACCCGCGCGCGAGCCAGACCATCGAACTCTCCGAAAAGGATCTCGCGCCTCTGGGCGTCAAAAATATTGAACTGCTTCACGTCAAGGACAGCTCCGGCCAGGAAGTGCTCTGCCAGGCGGTCGACACGGATTTCGACGCTTTTCACAAACGCGACACGCTGATTTTCCAGGCCGATTTTGCGCCCGGCGAAACCAAAACGTTCACGGTGAGCGCCGGCAAAAAGCACAGCTACAAAAGAGAGGATTTCAAGGCGTACGGCCGCTTCAACCAGGAGCGCTTTGATGATTACGCGTGGGAAAACGACCTGATCGCGCATCGCACTTACGGCACCGCGCTCATCACCTGGCAAGGCGAACCGCTCACCAGCAGTTCCATCGATATCTGGTCCAAGAACACCACCAAACTCGTCATCAACGATTGGTACATGATGGACGATTATCACGTCGACCACGGTGAAGGTTGCGATGATTATTCCGCGGGCGCCACCCGCGGCGATGGCGGCATCGGCCTTTGGGTGAATGACAAACTGGTCGCGCCCATCAATTTTTCCGCATCCCGCACGCTCGCCAACGGCCCCATCCGCGTGTTGTTCGAATTGGACTATCCGGCGTTCGATGCCAGCGGCGCGCAAATCACCGAGACCCTCCGCGTGTCGCTCGATGCCGGCAGCCAGTTGGATCATTACGTGGCGACATTCAAAGGCGCCAGCGGCCCGTTGACGGCAGCCATCGGCATCAAGAAAACCGGCGGCGCAAAAGTGGATTACGATTCCAAAATCGGCGCGCTGACGACCTGGGAACCGATGGAAAAGAAAATGGGCATGCACGGTCTCGGCATCATCGTCGATCCCAAATTGCTCGTGAAGCAGGCTGAAGACGACAAGAATCAATTGGCTATCGCGAAAATCGATGGCAACGCCATTTCCTACTGGACCGGTTTCGCGTGGGATCGCCCCGGCAAAATCACCAGCCAGGATGCGTGGAAAAAATACATCACTGATTTCGCGGCCGGCCTGGCTTCGCCCATCGAGGTGAGCGTGTCGGGCGAATAATCTCTCTCCAAACCCCTACCCCTACAAACATGACAACAACACCCCTAAAACAACTGCTATTGCCCGCCGCGCTCGGGCTGGCAATGGTCGCTGGTGCGCCGTTGGTCCGTTCTCAAAATCCGGCTCCTTCAGACAGCGCTGCCACGAAAGCCACAGCCGCTCACATCCTCGCGCAAGTGGAGAGCCTAAAGGGTCAAGATACAACTAAACCGACCCCAGCCGCCAGCGATGCCTCATTGACCGGTGCGGCAACCTCCAGCGCGTCCATCACCGACGCCGAAATTCGCGACGTCATCACGCGCATCGTGAAGCACAACCTTCACGCGCTCGCTGATGGCGAATATCCCGCCGTCACGAACATCGCTCAGGCCAAAGCCGCGAAAGCGCCGGAAGGCATTTCATGGGGTTACCCGTGGGGCGTGGCGCTGTACGGCATTCTTCGTTCCACCGACGTGACCGGCGACAAAGAGGCGGAGAAATTCGTGGTGGAGCACGACAAGATTTGCGCGCGCTATTATCAGTGGCTTGCGGGAATCGAAAAACAATTCGGCGACGAAGGCCGTACCTTCGCACGTGGGAAAGACATTAAAATCAAACCGCTCATTACCTTGGGCAACCTCGACAGTTGCGGCTCGATGGGAAATCAAATCGTCGAAACGATGTTGCGCCACAAGGATGAAGTGACGCCCGCGGACAAAGCCGTCGCCGAGCGCATCGTCAATTGGGTGACCGAAAAACAATATCGCCTGCCCGACGGCACGCTCGCGCGACCGGGCAACGGCGGCGGCACAGTCTGGCCAGACGATCTCTACATGGGTTGCCCCGTGATCATTCGCTGGTCGAAATTCACCGGCGACAAAAAATATCTCGATGACGCCGCCAACCAGATGATTCACCAGGCGGAACTCGAGCAGGACACCGACGGCCTTTTCTTTCACGGCTACAATGTGAAGGACAAACAACATTCGCCCTTCAAATGGGGCCGCGGCGATGGCTGGGTCACGGTATCGCTCGTGGAATTACTTTCCGAACTGCCGGAAAATCATCCGCAACGCGCGCAATTAATCGCGATTTTGAAAAAGCAAATCGACGGCCTCAAGCCGTTGCAGGCGCCCAGCGGCATGTGGCGGCAGGTGCTGGATCACCCTGAGCTGTGGGAGGAAACGAGCTGCACGGCGATGTTCACTTACGGCATCGCGCGCGCCGTCAATCGCGGCTGGATCGATCCCTCTTATATGGCGATGGCGCGCAAGGGCTTTGCTGGGCTCGCGAAACACGTGACCGCGGAAGGCGTCGTCAACGACACCTGCATCGGCACGAACATCGGACAGACCCTCGAGTATTACGTGAAGCGCGAACGCCCCTCCGACGACATGCACGGCCGCGGCCCGCTGTTGCTGGCCGGCACCGAACTTTTGATGGCGACAAAATAGTTGGTTCCTCACGCCTAGTGGCACGGGCATCTTGCCCGTGCGGTTTTGGTTGTTCTTGTATGGAGCAACGCGCAGGGGGGGACGCCCGTGCCACTATTTCCCCGCGCGCACCGGCATCAACCCGAAATGCAGCACCACCCACACCGGCACGGCGAACAGCGCAATCGCCACCACAAAATTCCATTCCCAATGCAACACGCGCGCCTGGATGGGAAAAATCGTGATCATAAAATAATTCGCGAATCGTGTGTAGCCGAGAAACGAAAAATATTTCGGATAACGCCGCCGCACGCCGCTGATGAAGGCAATCACGCCCAAAAAAATCACCAGGAACGTGACGAAGAGATTCACCGGCAGCATCGCGCCCAGCTCCAGCCGCGACGTTTTGCCGTGATACGTGAAATAGGGATAGAGCCACTGCGCACCCGCCCAGAGAAAGCTGAAGCCCGTTTGAATTGCCGTGCGGAAATTCGCCTTGCTGGATGTCATTTCGTTCAGCAGCAGCGCGAAATAGAGCGGCACGATTCCCCAAATCAACGACGCCTCGCCGAACGGCGTGCGAATCAATTGCGCAAAGGCGTCCCAATACGGCTGCATCGCGTTATTGCACCTTCTGCTTGATGTCGTTCACGAAACTCGTCGCCATGGCGCCAGTCTTAGCATGAAATAAATCACGCGCAAAGCGGGAAGCGTAGCCGCCGACATCATTGGGCGCAAAATAGTAAGTTCAGCGCAGACTAACGTCTGCGGCTACATGGCAGGAATTGAATCATGGGCAAAGCGGGAACAGTAACCGCCCCTTTCAAAACCCGTCGAGTTTCGAACGGCGCTCTTTGATAATCGAAATAATGGAAGCGATAGCCACTCCCCAGATCACACTGTCGAAGACATCGATGGCAAACCGCATCCACACCGAAAGCTGATGAGTCTCGCCGGAATGCAGGAACCAACCGAGCGGAAACGAAAGCCCTTTCACACAAAGAAGCATGACGATCAGAACCGGACCGTTGTTCGTGTCTAAAGCGGTAAACGCGAGTAAGCAATACAGCAAAAAGTGAAAAACTGTGAAAACTACGAACCAAATCAGAAATTCAAGCTGTGTTAGCTTCATAAATCCGTTCTTTTCCCCTCACGCAATTCCCGCACCAATTCCTTCGCGTGATAAATCTTATCCAGCCCCTCAAGAATCGCCGCGGAATCGACCGACGTCGCGCGTCCCAACTTATCATCAAACGCGTAATCCCACGGCAGGCTCTGCAAATTTCCGTCGAAAATAATACCCACGAATTCGCCGGCGCGGTTCACCACCGGGCTGCCGGAGTTCCCGCCGATGATGTCGCACGTGCTGACGAAATTGTACGGCGTCTTAAGATTCAATCGCGACCGGCCATTTTCCCAACGCGCCGGCAAATCAAACGGCGGCCGCTCCTTCATTTCCTTCGCGCGATCGTACATTCCCGCGAACGTCGTAAACGCCGCCACCGGCTGCTGGTCCTCTTCGTAGCCCTTCACCGTGCCGAACGAAAGACGCAGCGTGCCCGTGGCATCCGGATAACGCGACCCGCCCGTGCCGAGCAACGCATTTGCCGCCTGCGCCAGCGCGCCGTGCGCCTGCTGCTTGATTTCGTTCTGTTCCTCGGCAACTTTGCGCAACGCGCGCGCGTCGCCATCGATCAGCCGCGCCACTTCAATCATCGGATCGTTCGCCGACGTCACCGCGCTCGCACCGCCCTCGTAGAGTTTTTTGCGAAAGTCCACATCGCGCACTTTGGTGCTGTTGATCAACTCCACCGCGCGTTCGTGCGGCGATTTGCCCACCAAAACTTTTTGCACGAGCGGATCGTTATCGCCCAGTTGCGTCGCAAAAAACGTGAGCGAATCCGAGAGCGTCAGGATCTCCAAATCCGTGTAAATCGGCTGCGTGGAAAATAAATTTAGCTCGAACGACGCGCGGTTGGCCTCGGAATATTCCCGCAGGCGGTCGCCATTCGCCTTCGGACGCTCCTCGCCCGCGCGGAGCAGCATGCGCGCGTAGCGAAAGCTCGCGGCATCAAAGCCGTCGCCGCGCTCCAGCAACGAATAACGCCCCAATTGCGCGGACAATATTTTCGTGGCCGAAGCAATTTGATCATACGCGGCGAGCGCGCTGGAATATTCCGGCTTGCCGGTGAGTTGCGTTTTGAAATCCGCTTCCGCCTTTTGCTTTTTGCCCATCAACTCCGGATCGAGCAAACCTGCGAGCCGGCCATCCAGCGCCTTGCGGCTGTTTTGCACGCTGAAAAAATATTCCTTCGCGCGACGCGCATTCTCCTCGCTGCGCGCGCTCCAATTTCCCAACAACACCTCCTCGCGCTTCAATGATGCGAGCCGATAAGGCAACCCTTCATCACGCAAATCCTCCAGCTCGGCCATCGTGAGCAACCGGCTCGTGCCGCCGGGATGCCCCGAAACAAAAACCAATTCACCATCGCGCGGCCCGGTCGGTGAGAATTTCAAAAAGTCCTTCGTCTTGGCCGGCTTGCCGTTTTCATACGCGCGAAACAGGCAAATGTCGAAATCGTAGCGCGGAAATTCGAAATTATCCGGGTCGCCACCAAAAAACGCCGCCTGTTGCTCCGGCGCGAACACAATCCGCACGTCCGTGTAACGTTTGTAGCGATAGAGATGATACGTGCCGCCCTGCCACAGCGTGACGACATCCGAATGCAGGCCGGTTTTATCGAGCGATTCCTTTTCGATATCCGCGATGACTTTGCGCCGCGCGGCAAACGCCGTCTCGGCATCCGCATTTTTGGGGATCGCCGCATTCACACGCGCGGACACGTCTTCGATCGATTGCAGCACGTTGATTTCGAGATCGAGACATTTGATTTCCTCCGCCGGCGTGCGCGCATAGAAACCGTCGCGCAGATAATTTTTTTCCTTGGTGCTGACTTTTTGCAGCGAACTGCCGCCGACATGATGATTGGAAATCAACAACCCGTCCTCGCTCACGAAACTGCCCGAGGCGCCGATACGCACCGAGGATTTCTGCAAGTGCTCGAGCCAGGCGTCGCTGGGTTCGAATTGATAGCGGTCTCGAAAAATTTCGCGCGGCGGCTGGTTGAAGAGCCACATACCTTCATCGGCGCGGCCGAACGAAACGAAACTGAGTCCCAATGCAGCGAGCAAAGAAAGTTTCATGGCGCGAAACTAATCCAAAAGACCAGAGCCCGCGACTGGAAATCTCCGCTTCAAGTTCCTGTTTTGTCGCAGATTCCAAGCCCCTGAGGAAACAGGCAGGAAGACGACGCGGGATTCGTCGAGGTGCGGAATACTTTGAGCAATGGCGTGCCCGGAGTTTGAACGCCATCCGGCCGACTACGGATTGGCGGTCTTCTCTCCAATGATTTTTTCCAACTTTTCCAACCGTTGCTTAAGCGAGTCAATTTCTGTTTCCTTTGACTTCAAATCCCTTTCGAGTTTCTGGTTCAATTCCTGAATCGCGGCGGCCGAATAAATGGTCAAGGGGTAAGTATCCACCTGGAGAATTTCCTCACCGTTCGGCAGTTTTTCACCGCTGCTCTTTACGTCATCAGGGAAAACTTCACGGAATTGCTGCGCGACGACGTTCAGATAGCGGCGATCCTCCACTCCGTGATGCGTGGCGCGATAATCTTCGTTGTAGCGGAAGCTGACGAGACGAACCTTTTCGAGAGTCGCCAGGGCGTTCTCCACGGGTTCAATGTCGTTTTTGATGCGCGCGTCGGAGTTGGCCAGCCAACTGCCGGCGACTGCCTTGGAAGCGCTGCCACTGACTTCCAGAGTATTGGCCGTGGGCGTGCGCCCGATACCGACACTTCCGCCCGGCGAATTCAACACCAGCGGGAGCGGCGAGAAACTCCCGTAGTCAAAGGCAAAAACGTTGCCGAGCGTCCCTCCGCCCTCGATGTAAACACCGGGAGAAGTTCCATAATAAGGACTGGATGCGCCCGTGACTGCCAGACCACCACTATGCAAATGGAGGGCGCCATTCGGCGTAACCGAACTGCCGATACCCACGCCGCCCCGGGCCCGAATGAGGAATTGATCGGCAGCGCCCGAGCTAAAAACGCCACTGGTGGAGTCCGCCCAAACAAAAGTGCCTTTGTGATTGGCCTGGGCGCTGTTTCCGGCAGCGAAACTATAGTCTCCGGCGGCCGTGTTCTGAAACCCGCCCGGAACCGTTGCCTGCTGGGCATTCGCTCCGATGCTGTTAAAAACTCCGCCGCCAATAGTGCTCCCCGCGGTGCTGATACCCACGCTATTTAGTTCACCCCCGCTGATCGTGCTTCCCGACGCGTTCGAACTGATCGTGTTCTTGTCTCCCCCACCAATGGTCGCCCACTGGGCGTTGGTCTGGATAGTATTTACATCACCGCCTCCAATCGTTGAGCGATCCGCACTCACCTGGATCTGATTTGCAAAACCGCCCCCCATAGTCGAGTACTGGCCGTTATTGGTGTTCTGAAGGCCGCCGCTCACCGTCGCGAAATTCGCGTTAGTCTGCATTGAATTCTGAGAACCCCCGCCGATCACAGAGCCATCCGCATTCGATTGGATGTTATTGCCGTAACCGCCCGCGATGGTCGCAAACTTCGCCGAAACACGGTTGGGAAAGGCCCCGAGGAACGTGTATCCAGCGCCTTGATCCGCGTAAAATCCACCGAATCCACCACCTCCAATAACTGATCCCACCACTCCCGGATCCGCTGAATTCACCGGTGAGCCGCCAATCAGGTTCGGAGCGTTGGAATAAATGATCGTAGCGCCGGGAAGAACGTTGGTCACGGTGATGATCGGCTCCAGGCGCAATATCCGCTGGGCATGGGCTTTTAATTCCAATGGCTGGTTATCCGTCGTGCCAACAAAATTGACGCCGGCAATGGTTCCCGTGTTGCCACCGAGTTGCCAAAAATTGGAAGCGCTTAAACCTCCGAGGGTGGCCACATTCAAATTCGTCAACCCGCCTCCGTTGCCGGCAAATGCCCCGTTGAACACGTTCGCCGCGTTGCTGAAGGTGACCGCGCTCCCGTAAGTGCCGGCCAACCCGCTGCCCGTCACCGTGCCGCTCAGCTTGCCCGCCAGCATCGCGTACGGAGTCGGAGCAATTTTCTGACGCGGCGTCAGGAGGGTAAACGGCCCCAGAGCGGTGCGCGCCTCGATTTGCAGGTAGCGATCGGAGCCGTCAAAGGTTGCCGCCCCAAAATCCAGCGATAGCGTAAACAAACCGTTGGTCACACCCACAACCGTGCTGGCGGGCGTAGCCGCCGCCACCTGCGAGCCGCCGCTCAAAGCGTCCCAAAGGGTGCATTGAAACTCAACGTTGGCGTTCGCGGGAACGCCTCCATCCGTGAACCGGCCTTGATAGGTAAATGCAGTGCCTTGCGCTTGGAGCGTTGAAAGTGAACCCTCGAGGATTAAGAGTACAGTCAGGAGCAGGCATCCCAGCAGTTTGTTTTTCATAATTCGGTAAGCAGCGTATACGGCTCGGGGAGGTTGGCAGAGTGTGGGCTGACTGTGCCACACGGTAGAAAACACAACAAGCGAAATTCGTAAAACTCGCGGCTTGGCCCAACATTTTCGACCGATTCGGCAAACTAAATGCAGTCCTGTCTACTATGAGTCACATTAAGAGCCCATATCAAAATGAGGAACGGGCGAGTTGCCAGAGATTTGGGGCTGTTGCGAGGCGCGAGGAGGGAGAATATCCTTTATGGATCTTCGATCGACAAGCAACGAAGCTCCAACCCTAAAGATCGGCAACCCGGAGGGCTGTTTTCTGGCGGATGCCTGGCCGCATTGCTCCTCAGTCACAGAGCCTCTTGGCTATGCTCCTTCGTCGCGCCTTGCCAGCCGCCCGCCAGAATTGAGTCTCCCAGCAATTAGACTCGTCTGACTGAACAACCGGTCTAATTACCCCGCAAACGGAAGAACTGATTGCCGGAAATGGAACTGTTCGTGAGAACGTACTGATTGAAAACAACCACCGGTGTTCCCGGGACGTTTACCCAATTGTTCGAGGTTAAATTTGTCACGGACTGAAGTGTGAAATCGCCGTAATAGGACGGCCAGGTGATCACCGCGCCCGCGGTGCTCGCCTGAATGCCCACAGTCGGTATTCCCAACTCAAACGCCCCGATGTCGCTCCCGTCGCCACCCGCCGCATTCGGAATGGATGCAAGGTCAAAAGGACGCGGCGCGCCGCGTTGATCGGTGGCCAAACCATTGCTTTTGCCTTTGTCGATCGCCGGGCTGCCGGGCTTCAAAGCGTGAGTGAACGTCGCGCCGCCGTTATCCCGCAGCGGCCCCAGCAATGCGTTCGTCGGTGAGGCGAGCGAGCCCACTAAATCGTGATTGATGTTATTGGTGAGACCGCTGGTGGGAACTCCATCGGCGCCCCCGCCGACAGCCGTCGCGTAATCAATCTTGCCAATCAGATTGTAACCGCTGGAAGTGAAGACCCCGATCACATCCGGGTGGGAAGCCGCGCTGTTGCCGGCAACGATGGTGCTGCCGATATTGTTGCTCGTGCCGGCCACGAGGCTGTAATTTAGAATTCCCCCTCCCGTTCCGCTGGCGCTGACGGCCGTGTTGGAAACGATCGTGCAGTTGCGCAACGTCACCGGACCGGCATACGTGTAAATGCCGCCGCCGTTGAGGGCGGCCTGATTGCCGGAGAATGTGCAGTTGAGCGCGGTCAGGCTGCCGTTATTGGCAAGGCCACCTCCATTGTCGGGGGTGACATTCGCGAGCACGGCACAGTTTTTCAAAGTGAGGAAGCAACCAAAATCATTGAATATGCCGCCGCCTCCGCTGCTGTTCCCGTTGGCTATCGTCAGCGAAGAGATGCTGGTGATACTATTGCTGGCAATGTGGAAAACCCGGCTGGCATTATTTCCGCTGATGACAACCGGCACGCTGGCGGGTCCCTGAATGGTCATCGATTTTCCGACCATCAACTCGCCGGAAGTGAGGGCGATGGTGCCGACCACATTGGAGGCGAAGTTGATCGTGTCTCCTTCCACGGGAGAGGCGGAAGCGATCATTTGCCGCAGCGAGCCGGCCCCGCTGTCGTTCGTGTTGGAAACCAAAAGCGTACTCGGATTCAACTCCACCGCGCCGATGTCACTGTGGTCGCCGCCGAGCGGGATCGAGCTGATGGCGGCGTTCGTATAGGGCCGGGGCCGGCCGCGTTGATCCGTGAAGATGCCGTTGCTGTTGCCCTGGTCAATGGCCGGACTTCCGGGCAGCGGCGCGCTCGTGAACGTGGCCCCGCCGTTATTCCTCAAGGGGCCGAGCAACGGATTCAGATAACTATTCGTGGTCCCAAATTGATCGCCGAGCGCGCCCCAGCCGGTGCTGCCATCGATCGCGCCGATTAAATTGAAACCATCGGACGTAAAAGCGCCATAACAGTCCGGAGAAAACTGAGCCCTATTGGTGGCGATGATTGAGTTCCGCACCTCTATCGTTCCACCCATGTTGGCAATTCCACCCGCAGTTTCGAGCCCGACGTTGTTTCCCGAAATCGTGCAGTTGATAATCAAAAGACTCCCCAAATTCAAAATCCCGCCTCCCAAATGCTGACCGCCGTTATCATAAATCGTGCAGTTCACAGCCGAAAACGCACTGGTAATACCGACATACACCCCTGCCCCATCGTAGGCAAGATTATCGGAAAGTGTGCACCGGGTTGCCTGCACTGTGCCGAATGCCGCAATGCCGCCTCCCACAAAAACCGACGCTGCCCGATTACCAGAATTGCCGGAAATGGTGCAATCGTTCAATATCAGCGTCCCGGAATCCTGGAGAATCCCCCCGCCGTTGTTGGCGAGCCCGCCTTTGATCGTCAATCCCGAAATGCTGACATTGGCATTGTTGGTCAGGTGAAAAACACGGCTTGCATTATTGCCATTGATGGCCAGAAGGTTCGTACCCGGTCCGGTTATGGTGACATCGCTGCTGATGAACAGTTCCCCCAGCGGATTCGTCAGCGTGATGGCGCTGGGGACAACGTTGGAAAAAACGATGGTGTTGCCTCCTCCCAGGAATTCGTTGAATTGAATGGCCTGGCGCAGCGTCCCGTTGCCGCCGTCGGCGTTGGTGGTGACGACGATGTCCATGGCTCCGCCACGTTGCGCATAAAGCACGATCATTGCGAGAAAACCGATTGAGAACCGGATTAAAGAAGAAATTTTCCGATGTTTCATGAGCGGCAGCTTGCGGGTAATTGATATCGCGGGTAATTGACTCTACCGGCAAAACCGTTTCAATGGCGAGCTTTTTCGTGGCGAAACCACGGTTCCCGAGGCAAAATATTTTGCCGCCATCAACTTTTTGGCGGGTCGCCCATGTGCGCTTTCCACGAGGCGTAACCGGAGGCATCCGTGAGCATCGCATCCATCGTCGCAATCAACGGCTCGGCGCGCCAACAACCGGAGAACACGGCGCGATCGCCAATGTTGCTTTCCAAAACGAACGTCGGCCGTTGCGTCACCAGCAGCGAATGAAAATATTTCGTGCTCGCGCGCACGCCTTTCTCCACTTCCGCCGAACGCGCGTTGGAAATCAACGCGGCCTCGTCCAGTCCCGCAGCTTTCGCCGCGATGCCCACGCACACTTTCCAATCCGCCACCTTCTTGCCCTCGCGCATCGCCGCCTCCATAAGCGCCAGGCGCACGCGATCGTCGGTCACGCCCAAATCTTTTGCGGCTTCCGCCACGCAATTCGCCGCGAGAAATTCCGGCTGGTACGGATCGAGCCATCCCGAATTCAGCATGAACGGCGCGCGCGTGATCGTGCCGCTGCGGCGATAAAACCAATCACACTGCGCGCGCGATTTCGACATGCCGGTTTCATCGAGCAACGCGATTTGCCAATCGAACTCCACCGGCGCCGTCGCGTAACGCCGCTTCAATTCCGCCCAAGCCGGTTCCGCCCAGTAGCACCAGGAGGAAACGACGTCGAGGAAGTAGGTGATTTTGATGTTCATCGTAGCGTTGCGAGATAATCGCGATTGCTTTACTTGTCAAACACTGCCGCGAGTCGGCGCGTTAAGGACTATTCCACAATCGGAAGAAATTCTTCCCACCGACGAGGAGAATTGCTCCGCAAGTTTTGATCTGCTTCAATTCCATCACGCGGAGCGATGCGCCGCGCCACGATGGAACAACCGCCCCATTCCAAACGCGAACACCTCCGTCGTACGGTCGCAGGTGAGCAACAGTGGAGTGAACCTTTGGCCCATGAGGCCAAAGCCAAAGGTTTCAAAGGCTGGCACGAGCGCGGTTACCTGCCGCATTGCGACAAACCAGGGTTGATTCAGTTCGTCACGTTCCGACTATGGGATTCGATGCCGACCTCCCGGCGCAGTGAGTGGCAACATTTGTTGTCTCTCAACTCGCGGAGCGATGCTCCGCGCTCCGGAGCGCAGAGCATTGCTCTGCGCGAACAACGGATAAAGCTTGAAGAATATCTGGATCGCGGTTTCGGCGAATGTTTTCTTTGCAATCCAAGGATCGCGATTACCCTCGAAACCGCTCTCCTGTACGATCACGGCAAGCGTTTCCAAATGCTGGCATGGGTTGTGATGCCCAACCACGTGCATGCACTGATTGAAGTCGGTCAAGTTTCACTTTCCAGGATTATCCAGAATTGGAAATCTATCGTTGCCGTTCAAGCAAACAAATCACTCGGACGCAGCGGACGTTTTTGGCAACCGGAGTATTGGGACCGTTTCATGCGGGACGAGGAGCAGAAACAAAAAGCCATCCGTTACATCGAAAACAATCCGGTCAAGGCTAAGCACTGCCGGGTGCCAGCGGATTGGCCTTTCAGTAGCGCACGCTTTCGCGATCCGCAAACGCGTGAGCTGAAACTCCCAGCATAACGGAGCGCAGAGCATCGCTCTGCGTGAACCAATTCAAACGTGAAACTCGCGGAGCAATGCTCCGCGCTCCGTTCACGCGCGCCGTTCTTTAATCGCCGCCAAAATATCCGCGATAACTTCGCCCTTCGGCTTCGCGCCGATGTTGCCTTTGCCATGCAGACGCACGCTCACGTTGCCCGCGTCCATGTCGCGGCCGCCGATGACGAGCATGGTGTGGACTTTGGCGGCTTCCGCTTCGGCGATCTTGGCTTTGATGGGATTATTGCCGAAATCCGTTTCGCAACGGACGAAGTTGGCGCGCAGTTCCTGCGCGATGGCTTTGGCGTAGTTCAGCAGTGGCTCCTCTTCGCCAAGAGTCATCACGCGCACCTGCTCAGGCGCGAGCCAGAGCGGGAAATTGCCGGCATAATGCTCGATCAAAAAGCCGATGAACCGCTCATGCGTGCCGAGCGGCGCGCGATGAATGCACAGCGGAGTTTTTTCGGTGTTATCGCGATCTCGATAAGTCAGGCCGAACTTGGCGGGCACGGCGAAATCCACCTGGTTGGTCGCGATGGTAAATTCACGGCCGATGGCGCTCCACACCTGCACGTCGATTTTCGGGCCGTAGAACGCGGCTTCATTCGCCACTTCCACGTAATTGATGCCGGAATCGATCAACACCTTGCGCACCATGTCCTCGGTCTTGAGCCACAATTCGGGCTCGTTGACGTATTTTTTGCCGAGACCTTCCTTCGAGTGCGTGCTGAAGCGCATCTGATATTTTTCCAATCCGAAGATTTTGAAATATTTCAGATACATGTCGTTCACGGCTTTGAACTCCTCCGCGAACTGGCCTTCGGTGCAATAAATGTGCGCGTCGTTCATGTTCAAGGAGCGCACCCGCATGAGACCGAACAACTCGCCCGACTGCTCGTAACGATAGCAAGTGCCGTATTCCGCGAGACGCAAGGGCAAGTCCCGATAACTCTTCGGCTCGGCAGCGTAGACGCGATGATGGTGCGGGCAGTTCATGGCTTTGAGGTAGTAGCGTTCTGCCGGACCCGAATCAACGCTGTTGAAATCTCGGAGAAGATTATTGATGCTCAAGAATTGAAGACCTCTTCGTTCTTCTAAAGATAGGCTAGAAAGCCAATCTTCCATAAATTCTATCGGTTTTCCTTCCTCTTGGGCTTTCGCCATCGCTGCAGTAGTTGGCAAATTTTTGAAGTATGGCCGCAACTCTCTCATCGATTCTTTATTCCGCTTGTCGAGTTCCTGCCAAACGGCTTCGTTAGCCCTGTTTTCGTGCAACTCCATCGGCGGAAACATTGAATCCGCGTAATACGGCAAATGCCCCGAAGTCTTATACATCTTCTCCCGCGCCAGATGCGGAGTCTTCACCCGCACATACCCCGCTGCGAATTCAGTTTCCTTCGCCAGCTTTTCCAATTCCTCAACGATCGCGGTGCCCTTGGGCAACCACAACGGCAGACCCGGCCCAACGTATTCGGTATCGATGGCGAACAGCCCCATCTCAGTGCCGATTTTGCGATGATCGCGGCGCTTGGCCTCTTCGATCATCTTGAAATATTCCTCCATCGCAGTCTTGTTCTTGAACGCGGTGCCGTAGATGCGCTGGAGCTGGGGATTTTTTTCGTCGCCCTTGTAATACGCGCTCGCCACGGTGGTGAGCTTGAACGCGCCGATGTTGCCGGTGCGCATCACGTGCGGCCCGGCGCAGAGGTCGATGAAATCCCCGTTCTTATAATAAGTAATCTGCTCGCCCTCAGGAATCGCCTCGAGATTGCCGAGCTTGAACTTGCTGGGATTGCCCGGCCGCTCGGCCAATCCGCCGAGCCGTCCGCTCTCGGAATCCTTGATGGCCTGCTCGCGCGTGACGACGATTTTTTCAAAAACGTTGTTCGCCTTGATTTCCTTCTTCATCTCCTCCTCGATCTTCGAGAAATCCTCCTGCGAGATGCGGTGCTTCAAATCGACGTCGTAGTAAAACCCGTTTTCGACCGGCGGCCCGGCGGCGAATTGCGCCTCCGGCCACAGGCGCAGAATGGCGGTGGCAAGCACGTGCGCCGCCGAATGGCGGATGCGTTCGAGCTCGGTCATTTTCGCGCGGTCATCCAGACTTTTGCGTTCCTTCAATTGTTCTTGTTCGTCTGCCATAAAATCTAAAATTCAATTTTGTAACCGCAGATGGACGCAGATGAACGCAGATTTTGAACGGCGGCCGAACCGCCATTCACCGGTTAATTACCAATCGGATTCTCGCTGACAAAAGCGCCTTCCAGAGATGGTTTCTTATCTGCGTTCATCTGCGGTTTAAATTCCGTTTCTCTCCGTCCGACAACACGATGCGCTCGTATTCAAGCTTAGCGTGCTTGAAATTCAGGATTAATCCAACCGGGAGCTTTGTAATCCGCAAATAATTCATCATCTGCCCTCGTTCATGATCGGTGATTCGATCAATGCACTTGGCATCAACCACCACCATGCCGTATGCGAGAAGATCAGGAATGTGCTCACCAACATACTCGCCCTTATACAACACTTCGAAGCGGCGCTGTTGATCAAACGCAATACCCGCGCGCTTGAATTCGACAACGAGCGAGTTCTCATAAAGTTTCTCATTGAGCCCATGCCCCAATTCGTTCAACACCGCAAAAGCAAAGCCGATGATGGCATGGGTCTCTGCTTTGCACGGAAAGTCTTCCGTATTCCGCCGCATCGAATCTGGAAAATCATCCGCGTTCATCGTCCTCAGTACAAGTTAACCGCAGATGGACGCAGTTGGGACCGGCGGCAAATCCGCCTGGCAAGTCCAACAACTTGCGAGCGCTTCTGCGGTTCATAAAATCCATTTTTATCTGCGTCCATCTGCGTTCATCTGCGGTTAAAAATCCGGTTCACCTTCGTTTGTCATCCCCGTGATACACCCTGTCGATCACGACGGTGCTTGTATCGATGGTAAATAAAAACGCCTCGAACGTGCAGTGCGAGGCGTCGGCGTCCATCCCGATTGGGGAAGGACGCTAAATCGTCGTCGTAGTGTTAAAACCAACCAACATGCGGGAAAGCTAACGAACAGCGGGCGAATTGGCAAATTGCAATTTTAGCACGAGCTTCGAGTGGAGCAGCCTCAACACTGTTCTTAACGGGGAACTGGAAAGTTCCCCTAACCGGCAGGCTGGAAAGCCTGTGCCGCGTGGCGCAGACATTCTTGTCTGCGGGTTCGGGCGACTTTCCAGTCGCCCGTTCCATTGAGTTCAAATGCACTCCTTCAAGTGAGCGCATACAGCCATCTGCTAACGAAGCTGAGGTTTGAGGCATTGATAATGATTCCGAACTCGTTTATGCCGCGTCACATCCAATTAACAAAAAGTTCCGTTGCATTAAGTAAACGAATCGTTACTCTTGGCGCGGAGTTTCAATCCATGACCTCCCTGAAAACCAACGAAGCCCGGCGGCTTAAAGTACTCTGGCAATACGACGTGCTCGATACTGTGCCGGAAGAGGTGTTTGACGATCTGACCGAACTCGCCGCGCGCATTTGCGAGGCGCCGATCGCGCTCATCTCGCTCATCGACGAGGACCGCCAATGGTTCAAGGCCAAGGTCGGCGTGACGGTGAACGAGACGTCGCGCGATATCTCCTTCTGCTCGCACGCCATCAAGCAGCACGATCTGTTCATCATTCCGGATGCCACGCAGGACGAGCGTTTCGCGAACAACCCGCTGGTGATTTCCGATCCCAAAATTCGCTTTTACGCCGGCGCACCGCTCATCACGCCGGATGGCTACGCGCTCGGTTCGTTGTGCGTGATCGACCAGGTGCCGCGCGAATTGCGCGCCGAGCAAAAGCAGGCGTTGCGCGTGCTCGCGCGCCATGTGATGACGCAACTCGAACTGCGCCGCCACGCGAAAGAACTCAATGCCGCGCACGAAGCCAAGGACGCGACCCGCGACGAACTCGCCAGGGTCAAAGCCGAAAACGCGAAGCTCAAACGCGAGTTGGAAAAGTTGAAGAAAGCCAAGCCAGCGCGGAAAATTGTTAAGGTGTCGGCGAAGAGGCGGTAGAATTTACGATATACGATTTACGAGCGTCTCGGCTGAATCGACCCGTTCGTAAATCGCAAATCGTAAATCCCCTAAACCAGCTCCACCTTCGCCGCCGTCGACACCCGTTTCTCCCCCACCAACTCGGCGCGTTTCTCGATGAATTGCGCCATGATGCTCACCGCGATTTCCGGCACGCTTTGCGAACGGATTTCGATGCCCACCGGGCACACCACGCGCGCCATCTCCTCCGCCGTCGCAATTTTTTCCTCCGCGAAATGATCGAAGATGGTTCGCGCCTTGCGCGCGCTGCCGATCATGCCGAGAAACAAAAACGGTTTGTGAATCCAATCCTTCAGCACCAGCGCATCGTGGCGATGCCCGCGCGTGACGATGAGCGCGAAGCTCGGCGCCTCCGGCAGCGGCAACGCACTGAGCTTCTCCCATTCGCCAACCTTGAGCACGGCTTCATCAGGAAAAAATTCACGGTTGGCCAGCGCGGGCCGGTCGTCGAACACCGTCACATTAAAATCCAACTGCAACGCCAGCGGCGCCACGGCCTGAGCGATGTGCCCCGCGCCCGCGATCCACAACGCGCAGGGCGGAGTGACCGTTTCGCGATAGAGGTGAGAGGGTGGAAGTGAAAGGTGAGAGCGGACAATTTTGAAATCCGGTTGCACTTCCCACGCCATTTTTTCACGGCGTTCGGCAAGTTCGGTCCAGAATTGTTCACCCGCTTTTTGCGCGTTCGGCAAAATCACTCCAAACACTTTCCCGCCGCAAATCAAACCATCGTCCCAGCCGAAATCGTGATCGAGCAGCAAGTCGAACGTGGTTGATTCACTGGTGCGCAGTGATTGAATGGCGCGCTGCTGGATTTCCGCCTCCAGACAACCGCCGCCGAGCGTGCCTTTGATGCGCCCGTCGCGATAGAAGAGCGCCTTCGCGCCGACTTTCTGGGGACTGGAGCCTTTGACGCCCGTGATGATTCCGAGCGCCACAGATTCCCCGCTGCGAGCCGCGTCAGCAAGGGCCTGGAAGACGATGTTCTTCATGTCGCGTTCAGCGTCTTGCGACGAATGCGAAAACTTAAATCAAACCGCTCGAACCGCAAGCACGCCGCTCAAGGCGCCGATGGCCCGGACTTGTTCATGAACCACAACACGCCCGCGATGAAAGCCGACGCGATCAACCCAAAGGCGATGGCCCACAGAAGAATTTTCCTGTGCTTGCGCCGCGCGGACCGGCCGCCCTGCCCCGGAAACAAATAATACCGGTCCTTTTCCTTATCTCTCGCAAATCCTAACATTTTATCATTCTAACTTTAAGACGGCCTGACCCATTAATAGTTCCAGCCCATGGGCAAAATATCAATATTTCATTAAAGGATTGTTTTCCCTGTTCCCGCCGCCTCGCCACTCAATTGGAACGGAACCAAGCGGTTCTGTCAATTGCGCTTCGGAAAGCAGGCGCGTTTTAAAACTGAGGATAAATGACATGGCGCGCGGCAACGCAAACCGCCCGCGCCGCATCCGCTCGACGGTTGCACTCTTCCTATTTCTTCAACCGGTAAAGAACACTCCCGGGCTGTCGTGGCAGGACCATTTCATGGGCGCCCAGCGAATTCGGCACTGCCACCCAATTGGTGGTGGTGATGTTCGTGTTTTGCTGCAGCACAAAATTCGTTCGCCCCCAGTCCCACGAAAGAATGTCTGAGTTCGTAGCCGTGCCTTGTATGCTCAAGGCCGGCGGCGGCGGGGGAGCCACGTTTGTAAAAACATCGGCGAAGAAATTTTGCCGCGCGCCGATCAGATCGACCAGCCCGTCTCCATTGACATCCGCTGTCATCAAAAAATACGAGCTGGAGGGCGTCAGGAAGTCGGGCGCCAGAGTGAATGCCCCCGCGCCGTTATTCGTGAACACCTGGAGCGCGTTGGTGTCATAGCTGGCGCAGACAAAATCGGGCGAGCCGTCATTGTTGAAGTCGATCACGGTGAAACTGCTCATGTCCTTCCGCACCTGGTAAAACGGCAGCACCGTAAATTGTCCGCTGCCGTTATTCGTCAGCACGAACACTTCGTTCGAATACTCGTCGGAAACAATAATATCGAGCTTGTGGTCCGCGTTCACATCCACCGCCGCGATCTGCTGGGGAAAAATCTGGCCGAGATAATAGTTGGCCGATTTGGCAAACGTTCCATTTCCCTTGTTCGTCATCACGGTCACACCCACATAACCGTCCACCGCCATGACTAAATCCAGTTTGCTGTCGCCGTTCACATCGGCTGCGACGATCGCCTGCACTGAGCCATCCATCGTGTAAAGGGCGTTGGAACCAAAAGCGCCGGCACCGTTGTTCGTCAATAAGGTGAGCGTCTCATCATTGTAATTTGCGGACACGATATCAACGACGCCCCGGCCAAAATCCGCGGCCGCGGACGAGCGCGGTCCATTTCCCACTGTGACATTCGTGGCCAGCACAAACGTGCCGCCGCCGGCATTGGTCAGAATCGACAAATAATTCGTCACGGTGTTCGCCACAATCAGGTCCGCCAGATGGTCTCCATTGACGTCCGCCGCCGTCACGCCATCCGGGAGCGACGCGATGTTCACGGTTTGTGAAACGGCAAATGTGCCCATGCCGTCGCCATTGTTCGTGACCACGGTCAAAAACCCGGGATTGTAATAGCTCGAGGTGAGAAAATCCGCCTTGCCGTCTCCGTTGAGATCCTGCGCCAGCGCCCAAATAGTGGAGGCGCCGATGGGCGGCGAGGAGGCGAGATGGAAATTTTGCGCACGCGCGGCGCGCGGCGCCGCCAGCGCCGCACCAATTAAAAAGAGACAACTCCATCGGCTAAATAGAAGTGGCGTTTTCATAGGCAGAATCGTACGTCAATAATGGCGCGAACTCGGCTGAAACAGGTGAATCGCAAAAAGTCTCCCCGATAAACCTTTGCAGGTCAAGAATTGCCCCAAAATGGCAGCCCCAGTTTTTACGGAACGCGAATCCGGTCTGCTACCGCTTGACCCGGTCGAACTCACATTTGGCGCCGTCGCGGGATCTTTGCGCCACGAATCTTACTTCAGGGTTTTTCTTCCACCGCCGTCTTCGTGACCAACGCGCCTTGATAACCGGTCACGTTTATATTTTTTAGATTCACGCCGGTCATGTTCGCCAGGGAAATGCCGTTCGTGCAGGTGCCGGAAACATTCACCAGCGAAAAACCAGCCAGCGGTTTCTTCGGCGAAATGTCGCGCGCATCCACCAACCGCGGGCAGTTCGTCACGCGAATATTCGAGAAGGAATAATTTTTGCCCGAGGGAATCCCCGCATCGCCTTCCACCGGATCATCCGAAGTGTTCAAGTTGCCCGCGCTGACAAGATTGATTTTCAGAAATCCGCCACCCAGCACATCGAGGTCGTCGCCAAAAATATTATCGATCGCGCCCGCGCGCCCCACCCGCGTCTTGACGTAAATGTCGAACGTGCGGCAATCCATTTTGCAATGTTCCATCCGCACGTTATAAACGCCGCCGGAAGTTTCGCTGCCTATGCCCACGCCCGCAAAACGCCGCCCGCGCAGCGTGCAATTCGAAATCAAAACCCCATCCGTCGGCTTCCCAATCCGCGCGCCGTTCAGGCCGCGCCCGGATTTCAGGCTGATGCAATCGTCGCCCGTGTTGATGTCGCAATCTTCGATGCGCACGTCCTTGCACGAATCAATATCGATGCCGTCGCGATCGCCCGTGATGCGGAGATTTTTAATCACCACATTCGAGCAATACGTCGGATGCGTGGCCCAATTGCCGCCTTGCGTCACGGTGAAACCTTCCCAGCGGACGTCATTGCACGAAATCGGTTCCAACACCACCGCGCCGCGCGGATTTTGCGGCGCCGCCATCGCGCGATTGCCCTCAATGCGCCCGGGCCCGATGATGCCCGTGTGATCCACATTGGCCGCGTAAATAAGCGCACGGCGCCCCGGTTGCCACCGGCCTTCCCAGCGAATATCCATGCTCGGATAATCGCCCGCGTCACCGCTGCCGATGATCACGCTGTTCGTCGCCTGCAATCGCAAAATCGTGCCGTACCCCAACTGCACGCTGCCGATCAAATAATTTCCCGCCGGCACCATCACGTCGCCGCCGCCGTTCACCGCGCAGGCGTCGAGCGCTTTTTGAAACGCCGCCGTATCCTTGGTCGTGCCATCACCCACCGCGCCGAAATCGCGGACGTTGTAGACGGTGCGTTTTGCGTTTTGCGTGTTACGTGTTTGCGTGGTCGCGCAACCCGCAATCGCCAGCGCAAAAACCGTGGCCGCCAATAAAAAGGTTCTCATTTCGGCGCGACGTTATTGGTTGACGTTTGCTCAGTGGGAAAATGATCGAACGTGCGATGATGATCGATGCCCCGCAATTGCTGGTCGGCAAAATCAAGCGCCGCATCCCAATCGCCGGGAGTCAACCCATGTCGATGCGGTTCGTAATTCACGCCCACGCGATCCTTGCTCACGCCGAGAAACTCGTAGACCGGCTGCGCCGCCAGCACCGTTTGTTTCACCGCGTTCGGCACGCAATTCTGGTCGTCGGTGCCTTCGACCGAAATCCACGGGCGCGGCGCGGTGAGCGCGACGAACCAATTCGCATCGAACGGCAGCTTTTCCATCTGGCCGGTGAATTCCGCGAGGCGCGGCACAAAATAATACCCGAATTTCCGCGTCATATCCTCCACGCCTTCCTTGCCGCCGCGGCCCGGACCGCAAAAACGATACGCCCCCGTGCCCGCGCCGCTCGATCCCGCCGGCGCGCCCAGCGAAATCCGGTCATCAAACGCCGTCGCCACCATCGTCAGCTTGCCGAGCCGCGAATGGCCGAGCGCGATTAATTTCGTTTTGTCCGCGAACGGCTGCGTTTCCAGGTAATCCACCACGCGCGACAATCCCCACGCCCAACCCATCAGCACGCCCCAATCGTAATTGGGATACGCCGGATAAAACGAGTTCGTGCGAAAATTAGGATTATCCTCGCCGCATTGCGTGTAACGATAGGTCACAATGGCGTAACCACGCGCGAGCTGATTCGAGAAACTGCGCGCGCCGCGTTCCGGATCCACGGGCGCGTTAAAATTAAATCGCGGACGCGCGTTCGTGGACGCGTTGTTCGTGGAAACTTCCACCCGCGCCGGGGCGGCATTCGTCGCCACCACGCCCGGCGTGTTGAAGAACGAGGGGTTGATAATGGTTGGAAACGGCCCCTCGCCCGCCGGCGTGAAAATTGCGATATCGAATCCCAGTTTTTGCTCCGGCCCGAATTGCAAATGCACCAGGCGAAAATTCGCCGCGCCGTCCAGCACCGGCCGCGATTGCAGATCCTGCCCGCGCACATTGCCGGGCGGCGGCGGCGCGTGACCGAGTTCGTAGTGCTCGATGATCGCCCTCATCTCGTCGCGCCGTCGCTGCCACTGCGCGGGCGATATGACCTTGGTGCCATTCGCCATGGTCAAGGCGTCTGGCAGGTTCGTTTGCACCGGCAAATCTTTGACTTCCGGAAACGATAGCGACGCGGCTTCGACGGACGAGACCAGCGCAACGATCGCGATGACAGAAAAAAGGGCTCTAACGCACGGGGTTTTCATGTGGAATAGGGATAATCAAACACATCCGTGGCGGGTGCAAAGAAAAAATCCCCGGAAATCCTCACACGAAGTTCGCAAGGACTCTTTGCGCGGCGTTGTTCAGCGCGATTGTGTTCACCACCGCTCTAGCTTGCGAAGGCGGATCTGCGGTAAAAATTCCCCTCGGAATCTGAAATCTGAAATCTCAAATTTGTAATTCCTTTTGCAAATAATCGATCGAGCTACTCGACCGCCGGGATCATTTCTTTCGCCATCCAGAATCGTTCGACGCGCGCAACCAATTCCGCAAGGTCATCGAACGCTGGCGACTTCACGATGTGCCCGCCCAGCTTATCCTTCCTGCGGCGCCGCGCTTTGCGCCTCCGCAATCGCATCCGCTCGCGCCGTCAGCCGGCTGCGCTCCGCCGCCGGCAGCCATTTGCGTTTGCGCCAGCGATAATACATCAGCATTCCGCGCGTCCACTCATCGCAAATCATCGAGATCCAAATCCCCACCAATCCCAGCCCGAGTTTCAATCCCAAAAACCACGCGAACGGCACCCACAATCCCCACATGCACAGAAATCCCGCGATCACCGGAAACCGCGCATCGCCCGTCGCGCGCAGCGAGCTGATCACCACCACATTGAACACGCGTCCCGGCTCCAGGATGAGCCCCATCCGGATCAACACCACTCCCGCGACGATGATCGCCGGGTTGTGCGTAAACGCGCCCAACAACCACGGCGCGAGCAAACTGAGAACAATCATGCCGCCAATCGCACAACCAAACGCCATGCGCAAACTGCGCAACAATTCACGATACGCTTCCTCAAATTTCCCCGCGCCAATCAGGTGGCCAATAATGATCTCGGTTCCCAAACCAATCGACACGTTCAGCAGGATCACCCAGCGACTAATATTCAGCGTGTAGGTTTGCGTGGCCAATTGCGTCGCGCCCATGTGCGCGATAAACGTCGTGACCACCATGAACGCCAGCCAGTAACTGATGTTCTCGCCCGCCGCCGGCAAGCCGATGTGCAGCACGCGGCGCACGTTCGCCATCTTGATGCGACAAAAATCCCGCCAGCCCAATCTCAAACCCGTCCGCCGCGCAAGAATGATCCATAACGCCACGCACGACGCCAGTCGGCTGAACACGCTCGAAATCGCCACGCCCACCACGCCCAGTTTGGGAAATCCGAACAGGCCGAACAACAGCAGGCAATTGCCGATCACGTTTAAAATGTTTTGCCCGAGCGCGACCAGCATCGCGTCGCGCGTATGCGTGTGCGCGCGCAGCGTCGCCGCGATGGACACATTCATCGATTCGATAAACAACGTCCCGCCCATCAGCGCGAGGAACGGTTTGGCGAAACCCAACGGACCCTCCGGCAACTGCATCAGGCGCAGCATCGGCGTGGAAAAAATCGTGACCAGTAAACTGACGATTAAGCCGATCCAGAAATTGGTCGCGATGGCCGTGGTCGAAATGCGATCCGCCCCCTGCCGGTCGTGCGCGCCCAAATGATGCGTGATGACCACGCTGCTCCCGATGCCGATGAAGGCGAACGAAATGATAAAGAGCATCACGATTTGATTCGCAACGCTCAATCCCGCGACCGCCTCATCGCCGATATGGCTCACCATCAAGGTGTCCACCGTGCCGATGAGCACCCGCAACCCCTGCTCCACAAAAATCGGCCACGCCAAAGCCAGCAACGGCGAACGGGCGATGGAAGCCGCCACGCTCGCCGCGCGCGGTTTTGTTTCCGCATCAGCAATCGCTTCGTTCATGCTCGCCAAAAATTCTCCGCCCACAACATCCAGCCATTCTAAATGATTTTTCCGCTTCGTGAAGAAACAAATGTTGTCAACCCAATCACCATTTTTTGCAAATGTAATGCTCTAAATTCAGTGTGGGCCATCAGACATTCCTCTTATCGTGCCGCTCTGGAGATGGTTCATGAGGAAACTGCACCTTTCTATTTCAGGCGCGCGACGTTGACGCCGCTTCAGTCTTGGCATTACCCACATCTCAAATTCATTATTGAATCCCAAAGGGATTCCGCAGCAAAGCCCAGGGTTGGCGAGTCGGCGAGCCTACCCTGGGTTAGCGGCAAAAAGCCCAACAACCCCAACGGGGTTGCGGCGCGGAAGGCTGTTCGACGCAACCCATTCAGGGTCGAATACGGTTTTACGATCCACCTCTTCCAACACCTCCTCCATTGCCCACGGTGAAGCGGAATGAATCCCACGTTCCTGTGCGCACAAAGTCACGTTCCGTTCCTCGCCCGGGCAAACGCATCAATTTCATTAACACCGCGGCTTTAGCCCGGTATCTGCCCTGCGTTCCTTTCATTTGCCTGTTGCCAAATAGAACGCGCTTTGTTTTCTTTCCTCAGTTCACCCTTTACCAATGGAGCGGCTATGAAACGCACAGATCGCATTTCGCCTGTCGTCTGGGCCATCGGAATCATTGTCATCGCCGCCACGATATTTTTTGCCTGGATCGCCAAGCGCCCGCATCGCGACATGCAGCATCTGGAGCAGCAGGCTCCGGTACCGGCCCTCTCAGACGATGCCGCCATCCTGAAGGCGTCACCCACGCAAGCCCTGGCCGTGACCGAACCCAGCGGCGGATTATCGGGACTGGTTCCCGTTCCGCTCGCGAAAATTTTGATTCCGGCGGAGAATGGTTCCTGGCTCAAAGACGCCGACTACCTGCTGGTGCCCCATGAACCCCAGGATTTCGGCGGCATCCGTTTTCTGATGGACGGCCTGCTCCAATTGCAAGGTCAATACTCCAGGGATATCAAAAACCGGAGTTACCGGGCGGACATCTCCGTCCCGCTGCCGGTGACAAATCTCGTCGGCAGCGTGCATCTGCTCGGCGGCACGCGCTACGGCGAGCAACCGCAGGAGTTCGCGCAATTGGCCTGGCACTACCAGGACGGCTCGATTGCGACCACGCCCCTGGCGAACCTCACGCATTTCCGCGATTGGGTCCGCAATCCTTACGAGCAACCCGCGCACCTCCCGTATCCGTTTTCCAAAGTCGTCTGGGCCATGGCCACCGCACCCAATCGCACCCTGCGGTTGTATCGCGTCAGCCTCGCCAATCCGCAGCCCAAAAAAGTTGTTCAATCCCTCGAGTTCTTCAGCGAAATGAAGGAGCCGACGTTGTTTCTTTGCGGCGTCACTCTCGATCCCTTGAAACCCGGCGCGCGCCCGGACAACACCGCCGATCTCGAACCGACGGACGCCCTTCCCGGGCGCACCCTGCAAATTGCCGTCACGGATCCCAGCGGTTCGCCTTTGCCCAATTCTCAACTGCACATCGAATCCATGCTGCAGGACGGATCCAAAAATACGCGCTCCACCAGTTTGTTGACGACCGATGCCCGCGGCGTCGCCACGGTCGGCTATCCTCCCGAAAATCTGAACACCTTCGAAGTCAGCGCGTCGCATGAGAATTTTTCCGCGCGCAAAATGAAATGGAACGTTAAATCCGGCGATGTCGTCCCCGCCAGTTACACCTTGAAACTCGCGTCCGAAATCACCATTGGCGGAATCGTTGTGGATGCCGGCAACAATCCCGTCCCGGCGGCGGCTATATCACTGAGCCGATTCTGGTCGGGCGGAGAAGATGACCCGAACAAAAAAGGCGAGCAATCGGATTTCCGGACGCAAAAACAAACGACCGGACCGGACGGGCGCTGGCGCGCTACCGGCTTGCCTGCGGAATTGATGGACCACATTGACCTCGGGGTCGCTCATACCAATTTTCTCGGGACCAATATCACCGTGGGCGGAAACGAGAGCATCGAGAAACAACTGCGCGCGGAAACCTTAAAGATCGTTCTCCTCACCGGAACCGGCGCGCATGGTTTGGTCACGGACGAAAACGACAACCCCGTCGCCGGCGCCACGGTTTGGGTCGGCCGCAAATACTACCGCGACCGTCAGGAAACCAAAACCGATTCGCACGGCCGATTCAGCTTCCAACACGTCACGGAAGGCGATATGCCCTTCAGCGTCAGCGCCACGGGCCACGCGCCAGCGACCAAAACGATCACCGTGAAGAGCGATATGCCGGATATCCTCTTCAAACTTGGAGCCGGGCACGTCCTTCACGGCACCGTGCAGGACGACAGCGGCTCGCCCATCTCCGGCGTCCAGGTGTCTCTGGAAAATGACATGGTGGGACAAGGCGATTACGAATTCTCCGCCAACACCGATAGCGACGGAAAATTCTCCTGGGACGGCGCGCCGGCCGAGCCGTTGAAATTTTATTTTGGAAAACAGGGCTACGAACAAAAGCGCAACGTCTCTCTGACACCGGACCAGGATAACACCATCACGTTGCGAACGCCCCGGAAGCTCGAAGGTCTCGTGCTCGACTCCAACAGCGGGCAACCCATTCCCCAGTTCACCATCCGCACCGGCCACCGGTCCGACGCCAGTGGTAATAACGTCTACGGCGTCATCCGTAATCAGGATTTCAACTCCGCGGACGGCCACTTTTCCACCGAAATTGACGAAGCGGACGACAACGCCGTCCAGGTTTGGAACGACGATCACTCGCTGAAAACCGAATCGTTCCCGGATGAGGAGAACGGCGTCATCCAACTCACCATCAGGCTCGACCCTTCCGCGGCGCTCAAAGGAACCGTCACCACGGCCGACGGAGTGCCGGTTCCCGGCGCAAACGTCGTCGCCATCAGCGGCGATCCGGGGATGAGCGTCCAGTTCCTCGGAAACCATCTCCGCTCATACAATGAGCAAACCAAAGTGGCGACCACGGACGACCAGGGAGCGTTCACGCTCAGCGCGCCGCCCGATCACGGAACCGTGGTCGCCACCGCGGATGTCGGCTTCGCTTCCACCTCCATCGATCAAGTCCGCGCCAACCCGGTCGTCGTGCTGCAGGCATTTGGCCGCATCGAAGGAACGTTGAAAATCGCCGGCGCTCCCGGCGCGGGCCAGGATTTGTTATACAGCCCGGCCGCCTCCGGATTATCGGTCGATTTCAACACCTTCAAAACCACCACCGACGACCAGGGAAATTTCACCATGGAAAGAATTCCGCCGGGCGACGGTTCGATTGTGCGCTTGATTCACAGCTCGGCCAATTCGTGGACGTACAGCCATAATACCCCTGTCACGGTGCAGCCGGGACAAACCACGCAAGTGACCCTCGGCGACACCGGCGCGGTTCTCCGGGGAACGGTGCGTTTTGATTCGCCACCCACCAATGGCGGAAAATGGATCATTAGCGGCAATTTATTCGGCGGAGGACCGATTATGCCGGCCTTCAACTCACCGGCTGAGCGGCAGGCGTACATTCGGTCGCCGGAATGGCAGGCCCAAACAAGGACCATCAAGAATTATGCCTTCGTCGCGAATGCCGACGGAACCTTCCAGGTGGATTCCGTCGCACCCGGCTCCTACAACATCAACGTCTCGGCTCGCGTGGACGGCGACCGCGCGTTCATGAACCCGCCCGTCGCCCAGGGCTCTCTTCAATTCACCGTCCCGGACAACGCCGATCCACTCAACCCAATCGCCGTGGGAGAAATTGTGCTGAAATCGACACCACCCGTCATCAATCGCAGGGGCAACACATTCCAGTAAAGCTCCAATCAAATCTCGTTAGGGAAACACTCCGACGTCCTGTTCGCCGAATTGTCATAATAGACTTTAACGCGATCTCGTCCCGCGCGAAGCGCGCATTCTGACAACACCAAAGAGGTGTTGAGTCATCCAGCCCAGGGTTACCCGAGTCCGCGAGGGTTACCCTGGGTACACAAAGCTGAATCCATCCATTTCGCGCGTAGCGCGGCGAGCGCAGCGAGTATCTCGGCGGCGAAATCGACCGTCGGCACCTGGCCTATGTAAAAAGTTCACGACTCCAAAAAACCCACCGTCCTTCCATCCAACTTGCCCGAATAAAACGCCTCCAGAACTTCGCGAAAAATGCTCTCGCTCTCCGAAACCGCCGCAAACAATGTCATCGAAGAACGCAGCTTCAAATCATCCGGAGATCCCATGATATCCTCGACCCTCTTCCCACGATGCTTCAGCAACGCCGCGCAACACTGCCGCAACCGCGCACCCAGGACCGGATGCTTCAGATACGCCACCGCTTCCTCCCGGGATTGAATCGCATACTTTTGCGCCATGTGACTGTATCCCAGTCCCGCCACTTGCGGAAAGAGGTACCAAATCCAATGCGACTCCTTCCTGCCGCGCTGCAATTCGCCCAGCGCGCATTCGTAGTCCCCCGCCTGCGCGGCAAGAAAGCGTTGTAAATCGTGTGGGTCTGGTTCGCTCACCGCATCAATACTCCAGGAACGTTTTCTCGGATATATCCGCTTCCCGCATTTCTCCCAGGACACTGGGCGCCAGCCCCAACTTCACGTGTTTGTATTCCCGGACGGTCTGGCCTCCCGATTGTTTCAGTTTCATCGTGAAATCCAGGTCCGGCTCGAATTTCTCAAACGACCGCTCTCTGGTAAACGCATAGCTCTTGTCATCCCAGTCCACCCCTTGTCCACAAAGCGCCGTAAAAATGCCCTCGGGAATCAGGTTGGCCGTCGCCGAGCTATGCGCCGTGACATAAATTGTAACCACCGTCTCCCCCTTGGTTTGGTCGATGAGCTTTATCACCGCATCCCGGTCCGTGCCGTTGTCGACAGTGAACTGGCTGTGGCCGGCATTGATCACATCCGCGAGAATCGTTCCATTTTCCAGCGACCTCGGGGGAACCGCTGGCGTTTCGAGCGACGGGGGTGAAACCTGTCGCGAACGCGAGAAAAGCGGCTCCGGCGATGGAGCTGCCGGACGCGATGCTTGTGAATCGATCGTCAACACTTTCGGAGGAACCACCAGGCCTGGCTCGAGCGAGTGCGCTGGTGGTTGATCATGATTTTGCAGGATTGCGAAAATGACGAGGGCGATCACGAGCCCGCCGATGAATTTCCCCAGAAGCCGTGAAGAATTCCTTCGCGCAATGCCCTGGAAGCATCGCTTGAGGATCGAATAACTCGCGAACGGATTCTCCAGTGGCGTCCCGCATCCGCCGCAACGGTAACCGATATGCCGCTCCTGTTTCATCAACCGATTGCGCGAGCCGCACCGCGGACAACGCACAATCTCGACCGGCACGACCTCGATATCGATGGAGTTATCCTTCATGGCATCCCTTCAGAAAGCACGCATGCGCACACCTCGATTTGGAAACAGGGAAACACGAAAACGACGCTAGTTTTGCCTCACATTGGTGTCAAGAAAGGAAGGAGCCAAGACTCACGCATTGAATTTCCATTGTAGCCCATGCGTTTCCACTGTAGCGCAGGCGTTTCCCTTGTAGCGCAGGCGTCCTCGGCTGCGAGTTCCGGCACCGTCCCGGTGCCAGGACCAATGATCGCTCAATACTTCTGACGTCTGGGACGGAACGCCGTCGACACTTTCATCCAGCAAGGCTGCTTATAATTTAAATGCGTGAGCGAAAACCCGCCGGCAAGTTCATTAATCCACAAATCGCCCGCCTTCAACCACATGCACCACCCGCTCCCCCAGCCGAGTAAAACTTCGTCGGGCCAATAGCGGATAGACAATTTCCGCACGGTCGTCATCATCGCCACCGAAGATGGTACACCGTTCATTTTCCCTCATCGCGTTGACCTTGCTGTCGAGCGTCGCGCTGATTTCTGCTCAACCCGTTCCGTTGTCCACGCAGAAAAACAGCAACCTGACCCTGCCCGCCTCGGCCTTATTGACCAACGGGCTTCCGGGTCTCTCCGGCCCGCCCATAAACTTAATGGTCTCCGCGGCGCAATCCAGTTCCGCGCAAGGCGGCGTCGTTTCGCTCCCGACCACTCAAGCGTGGGAGCGGCGTTACAATGGCCCGGCGAATAGTGAAGACCAGGCCACCGCCATCACCATTGACCAGGACGGAAACGTCATCGTCGGCGGATATTCAACCGGGCTTGGAACCGGAGACGATTATCTCACGATCAAATACACACCCGACGGCGTCGCTCTCTGGACCAATCGTTTCGATGGCCCGGAACACGGAACCGACAAAATCGTCACTGTCGCGACGGATGGCTCCGGCGGAGTTTACGCTTCGGGAAATTCCGGCGGCGGCATTCGCACCGTCAAATACGCGCCGGACGGCACGCCCGCATGGACCAGCACGTACACCAACTCCAGCAGTGGGCTGAGTTTCCAGTCCTTCGCCGTGGCCAGCAATGGCGATTCCTACCTGCTGCCTTTCGACGTCGACGCGAATTCTTTTGTGCTCATCAAGTATGGCGTCACCGGCAATCCCGTCTGGACCAACACCTTCAAATCCTCACCCACCAGCACCGAAATACCTTCCGACGTGGCGGTCGATGCCAACGAAAACATCTTCGTCACGGGCGGCTCGTTCGACACCGCCCTCGGCTCGTTTCGGTTTCTGACGCTTAAATACGCCAGTGATGGTTCATTGCTCTGGTCCAACTATTACAGCCTCGTGGGCTCTGAATCCGCCGACCGCGTCCTCGTCGATCCTCTAGGCAACGTGATCGTGGTCGGAGATTCGCAAGGCGGTGGGGCGCAGCATAAGTACGCCATTGCAACCTATTCGAATTCCGGAACGCTGCTCTGGACGAATGCCGTGGCCGCCGCGAATTACGTCGGCGGCGGCGTGCCGCAAATCGCCCTCGACACCGCCGGAAATGTTTTCATCGTCGGCGGCACTCCTGGCGCTGCGTCGGCGGCTGCGGATTACACCTCAATCAAATTCTCGAACACCGGCGTGCCCCTGTGGACCAATCGCTTTGTGGATCCGGCCTCCGGCACGGCGGGACTTTTCGGTGCGGGGACCGACAATGCCGGCAATCTCTATTGGTCCATCAATTCAGCCTCACCCAACAACACCAATTACAACTACGTCACTTTGAAATATGCCGCCACGAACGGCGCCGCCGTTTGGACCAACCGTTACAACAGTTCCTTCAACGCCAGCGACCTCCCGCGCGCCATGACCGTGGACAAAGCCGGCGGCGTTTACGTCACCGGCACCTCCTCCACCGCCAGCGGGAATAGCTTCAACACCCTGGATTGGGCCACCATCAAATACGCCGACAACCTCCGCTACGTGCCTCCGGCGAATTTTGTGGGCCAGGACACCATCACCTTCACGGCCTACGACAGCCTCGGCAACAGCGCCCTCGCCACGGTCACGGTCAACGTATTGCCCGGCCCCATCGCGGTGGTCGCACCGGGCACTTACACGAGTGTCTTCGGTGGCGCCACCATCAACACCCTCGTGCGCGGCACCAACAATCCGCGAACCTTCCAAATGCAATTCACGCCCGACGCCCTGGGCGGCTTGCCAGTCGGCGCACGAATCACCGGATTGGGTTTCCGGCTGGCCTCGGGTTCGGCGCCGGATTTTCCTTCGATCAGGACAAGTTGGTCAGACTACGAAGTAACGCTCGCCCAGGCGGCGAATCCGATAACCAGCATGAGCACAACTTTTCCGGCAAACCTGCTTAATCCGGTGCTGGTCAGAAGCGGACCTCTTTCCCTGGCTCCCGGCTTTTTCACCAGCGGCCGAAATCCCAACCCGTTCGCCACCATGCTCGTTTTTGATACGCCTTACGTGTATCGAGGCGGCGACCTGGTGATGCATTTTTCGCACAGCGGCAGTGATTCCGCCGCCACCGCGTTTCTCGACGGCGTAGATCTCAGCGCTCCCGGCTTCGGGACCTCCTTCCGCGCCGTCACCGCCAATAGCAACAACGCGACGATCGGGAGCTCGGCTGCTGTTGTTACAATTGTCCAAATCGTGTTTACACCCACGATCACCCAGGGAATCACTTTCGCCACGAATCAATTGATTGTCAGCGCCGGTGGTGGATTGCCGGGCGCGACTTATCAGATTTTAACCGCCACGAACCCGGCCCTGCCGGCCGCTCAGTGGACGCCGATTGCGACCAACCAATTTGGCACGAATGGTGGTTTCAATTTCACCAACAGCATCCCGCTCAATACGCCCGCGCTATTTTTCCGCCTCAGCACGCAGTGAATTCACCGCTTTGAAGTTCTGAAGTGGAGCGGCTGATGGAAATCGCACCCTCGTGTCAGCTTCGCTGGAGCAGTTCCACCTATTATGTAGCGCAGGCTTTCCAGCAGCTCTGTTGACATCCTATAGGTGAAGGAGCCGCTAAAGGCGGTAGAGGTTGAAGGTGAGTCCGAGCAGGAGAGCTTGGAAGCGTTGGGTAATGAGCAAGCGCCCGGGAGCGCGTGCGGAAAGCTTGCGTTTGACGGCTGAAAAGGTGGTCTCGGCCTGTACGCGCTGGCGATAGAGTTCTCGTGGAAAGTCCTGGCGCATCAACGCCCGATAACCATTGATTTTCCATTCCGGGCGGGCGCGTTTGGGAGGAATGACACTCTGCGCACCGACCCTCCGACGTACATGCTCGTGGTTACGTTCACTATCAAACTCTGCGTCGGCCAACACCACTTCGATCGGAGCCACCTGACGGGCCCGATCAATCAGTTCGGGCAGACGGCCGCAGTCATTGGTTGGCCCGGCATGAGCGGCCTGCGCCAGCAGCAGGTGGCGCCCCACGTCCACCACTACCAGCCATTTCAACCAATAATAGGTCAGGGGTTTATTGGTCTTCTGACTGTGATGCCGTCGTCGCTCTTGAAAATAACTGCTCAGCGCCTGAAACGTCAGGCCAGTGGAGTCCAGCGCCACCATGCTGCGCCGCCCCTTATAGCGGGGAAACCGTTTGACCACCTCGGCCAGCGCCCGGTCAAAATCCTCCTCTTTTAACCGGCGCAGGAACCGATATACCGTTGTGTGATCGGGTACGCTCTCTAGTTCGAGTGCCCGACGCAGTTCCTGGTGCTCGGCTAAGCGCACCTCTGCTTCGCGATACGTCCAATCCTCAAAGCGCATCAGGCAAAGCAGCGCCAGCAGCTGCGGTTGAGAAAATTGCTTCTTGGAAAATCGACTTCGGCGTTCCGGCAGGCTCGCCTTGGTTATCTTCAACGCCGTAGTCGCCAGTTTGACCAGTCCCACTTCAGCCATCCACCGATTTTACCCTCTCCCTTCATAAGTACAAGCAGGATGTCAACAGAGCTGCTTTCCAGCCTGCAGGTTCACGGGACTTTCCAGTCCCGTGTTCGAACTGGCGACTGGAAAGTCGCCCGAACCCGCAGACAAGAATGTCTGGGCCACATATAAAATGGAAACGCTCTAAATTTATTAATGTTCCCGGCCCGCCCACTCTCACCACATGACAACCGGGAGAGACTTCCGGTCGAAATACATGTAGTAAGCGGTGTCCTGAGGCTCTGTGTAAAAGGGGCGGAATTTTGAGTGATTAAAACCGCCCTTGGGCGACTTGACCCGAAAACTGCCCCCGGCCGTATCCGCGGAAAGCATCTGCTCGAATTCGGCGTCCGTGTTCGGCAGCGTAAAATTCACCTCTTGCCAGCCTCCTTCCATGACCATCGCAACCGGCCCGCGAACCGCGGCCACGCGATCAGGATGCTCCTTGTCCACCGGTTGCAGGCGCCAGGTCAACGGAATGCGCAACTCCACTTTATCTCCGGAATTCCAGGTGCGATCGAGCGTGGCCCAGGTGCCGGGTTCAGCCGCGACTTTGACCTCCTGGCCGTTTACTTTGCACGCCACCTCGCGTGTCCAAACCGGCACCCGGAACTTGAGCGGGAAACTCGCTGCCTGCGCCATCTCCAAAGTAAAAGTGGTGGTATCCGATTCCGGGTAATTGGTCTGCTGCGTAAGTATGACTTCACCACCCGGACGTTTCCAGGCCACGCGCGACGGCACGAACAGGTTTACGTAAAGGCTGGTGGCGTCCTTGTAATAGATAATGTTGTGGTAATCAGCCACGCATTGAATGTAGGTGCCGGCGCAACACGGCCACGCATCCCAATAAGGCACCTTCATGCCGCCAGCCATCCGGTAATCGGAATAGTAAAAAGTCCTGCCTTCGCGCGTGACCGGCAGCGCGGCGCCGATGCCGTTGTAAAGCAGGCGTTCGGCCCAGTCCCCGTATTTGGCCGTCCCGGTAAATTGCAGTAGATAACGCGAGAGCTTGAAAGCGGCCCAGGAACCGCACCCCGTCTCAAACGTGTCCGACCGGACCTCGAGCACTTGGCCCAGCCCCCCCTTGCCGGCGCTCGTCGTTTCCGAAGGACCATAACCGCCGGTGGAATAGCACTGCGTATTTTGCAACCACTCGTAAGCGTTCTTGATGATGCTTAAATAACGCTGCTCACCGGTAACCGCGTAAGCCATGGCGGCGCTGCTGAAGGTATTGACGTGGCTGTAAGCGTGATAACCATAGGCCTCAGCCGGGGTGGCCGTCTCTGCAAATTTATCCCAATAAGCGTGGTACAACCAGGCATCGCCGAACGTGCGGAATTTTTCATTGCCGGTGAGTTGGTAGGCGCGATAAAGATTTTCCGCGAGCGTGTACCACTCGCCCGGCCGGCCCGAAGGACTCGCCGTGGTCGCCGGCGCATTGCTTCGGTCCAGCGTCTTGGCCGCCCAATCACAAACTTTTTCCAACATGACCCCCGCGTCCGCGCAACCGGCGTACACCTTCAGGTCCAGCAAACCGCAAACCAGCTTTTCAAACGCGTAATGTCCCATCCGGCAATTGCCATCGGCGCCAATCGTCTTCGACCATCCGTCGAAAAGCCGGACCGCTTTATCCCGAATCTCCGTGTCACCCGTCGCCTTGGCCATGCGCGCCATGCCGCTGAGCCACTGGCCAAAAACCGTATCGCTCGTCTGTCGGCACCATCCGCCCAGAGCCTTGCCCGGCGCGGGTAAATTGGCCGCCTGCCGATACCCATGCAGGATGTCATCCTCGGAAAGCGCCAGCCAGAAATCACGCGCGGCCTGATATTGACTCTGCCAGCGGCTGGGCAGGAGCGTCACCCCGTCGTAATCAAACGGTTCGATCAGGCTCCGGGCGGGATTGGACTTGGGGCGGTCCTGGCCCAACGCCTGGACCACTGCGGAGGCGGCGAGGAGAGCGACGGGAGCGCGTTTAATAAAATCGCGGCGCGGCATTTTTGCTTCCATAAAAGATGCTTTCTGGCGAGGCCCGCGAGGTATGTAACGGCGCCTCTGGGCCGGTACCATATTGACGGAAGGCCTGATTCGTCAAGGGTTCAGGCGCATGCGGCGCGGAGCTAAGGCAGCTGGCTACGCAACAATTGAAGGCCACCGAAAGCAACCCTCATATTGAAGTCAAATTCCTCTCGAAATCTGTGAAAACAGTAAAAGGGTTCACTATTTGCGAGTTCAAGATTCATAGGAATTAGTTCCCGATTTAGCTCGGTTTAAGGTGCGGATTCTTTTTGTCTGTGCATTCACTGAATCGTCTGGAGGTTTTGGGGAACGATTTTACGGGCCGGCGACACTGAATGGGCAAGTTGACTTACCGAACTAAGCTTCCGCGATCTCAGGAGCCATCACCATGCGACTTCATTTTTTGGCGGCCTTTTTAAGTCCAGCGAGAAGCAGTCTCCAGTTTCTTGTTCTTAGCCGACTCGCATGCACAATGATAGCGGCAGGGCATTGCTGGTTCGGAGGGTTTACAACCCAAACCGGATTTGTTTTTGTGTCAACCGCCGTCAGCTTCACTTTGCTCGGCCAAGGAATTACCGCGCCCTTAACAACTCTAAGAAAACATTGCTTACTATCGGCCAAATCGTTTGGTGTCGCCAAATGCGGTTGACGATTGTCACTGAAGAGCTGCAGGCCAAGATGCTGAAAAAATGTTGCAACTAGTTCAGAGCAAAATAGAGAATGGACTGCCCGTTGAAGGGTAGCCGCATCCCGTGCCTTCGAATAGAACAAGATCAAGGATTTCTGGACGGGTGATGCTTTCGCGATTGTAGCCAAACGGCTTAACTTCGAATAGTTCGCTCCAAATGTTCCATTTCGGAGTTTTTCCTCTGCCGCCTCGACTTTGGCTTTGCTCTGGTGCTCCATCTGCGGATGACGGAAAAGCTGAAAATGCAGAGGGTCTCCAGGAGCAAGACTAAGCTGGGCCTGTTCGTCTTCGGCATTGAGATCGTAGGCCAGCGGATAGATGGGTCTTGATCCAATCAAGCCGCCATCAGATTCGTAGGTATAACTTGTGCTGACACACAGAGCGGCGTGCGAGTATCCATTTTTTGGATCCCGTATTTTTGACGAGCCTGTGAGCGCAACAATCATTCTCGACATCTTGCCGCCGCCAAAACTTAGCAACACATCGCACGGCTGGATCATTCCGGCGCGAATGACAAATGAGGGCGGATCGGCTGGAGTTTTAGAATTATTTTTGCTCATCTCTTGGCGCTCCTTGATGTTTGGAGCGGGTGAAGGGAATCGAACCCTCGTCTCAGGCTTGGGAAGCCCACATTCTACCATTGAACCACACCCGCTTGCGGCTCGTTAAGCTCTAACAAAACCAATACTCTCGCGCAACTGGTTTCGCTCAAGACAGATAGCCTCTCGCCCATTTCCTGTAAAAAATAAATGTCTGCTTTCCCCTTCCTCGGCAATAAATAATCAGATGATGGATGCGAACGACATGGAGCTGTTGTGGGAATACGCGCAACACAATTCCGAATCCGCCTTTGCGGAATTGGTTCAACGGCACCTCGCGCTCGTTTATTCCGCCGCGCTGCGCCACGTCGGCAATCCCGCGCACGCTGAGGAAGTCGCGCAGGCAGTCTTTGTCATTCTCGCGTGCAAAGCCCCGCGCCTGCGTCCCCATACCATTCTCGCCGCCTGGCTCTACGAGACAACGCGGTTGACAGCGTTGCGGTTTCTGCGTGGGGAACGGCGGAGACAATTTCGCGAACAGGAGGCTTATATGCAATCCACCTCGGACAGCCCCGCCGGCCCTTCGTCGCACGAAATCTGGAATCAACTCGCTCCCCTGCTCGACGAAGCCATGGCGCGTCTCGGCAAAAAAGATCGCGACGCCGTCGTCCTCCGGTTTTTCCAGGATAAAACCCTGCACGAAGTGGCCGCCTCGATGGATGTCAGCGAAGCCGCCGCGCAACGGCGCGTTTTGCGCGCCTTGGAAAAACTGCGGAAATTTTTCGCCAAACGTGGCGTGCTGTCGACCACGACCATCATCGCCGAAACCATTTCCAGCCATTCCGTCCAGGCTGCGCCGCTCGCGCTGGCAAAAACTGTCACCGCTGTGGCGGTCGCAAAAGGGTCAATCGCCGCGGCCTCAACTCTCACCCTTGTAAAAGGCACCATGAAACTAATGACACTGCTCAAACTAAAAACCACCGCTCTCGTCTGTGCGGGGCTCACCGTCACCGTCGGAACAACGATTGTGGCCGGCAAAGCCATCGCCCAATCCATCGCCGACTCTTCCGCCGTGGACGATTCCGCCTGGGACCAGATGGACACCCGGGTTTTGGACAAGCTTCCGCCCTCATTCGTCCTGCGCCCGACTCATTTTTCGAGTCCCGCCGCAGGGTCTGGCGGGGGAATGGCCGTAAAGCGCGACAAGGACCGCGAAAAGATGCTGGGCCGCGCCATTTCTTTCAATGCGCTGATATGCCTGGCCTATGACGTAAGCCGGGCGCAAATTGTGTTCACGCCGGAAACAGTCGAGCAGCACTTCGATCTCCTCATGACCACGGCGGACGCTTCGCGGGAAAAATTGCAAAAGGAAATCCAGCGTAAACTCGGTTACACGGCGCATCGCGAAGTTCAACCGACCGATGTGCTGGTGCTCACGCTGAAACAGGCTGGCGCCCCCGGATTGAAACCCAGCCAGACACAGAATGGTGGCGGAGGATTTGGGAGGGCAGGTTCCTCATCGCGAGCCGGTGTGCACTCAATAAACTCTCAGGATCAGTCCATCCCCGGCCTGATCCGGAATTTGCAGGGGTCTTTCGACAAACCGATCGTTGATCACACCGGCCTCACCGGAACTTTTGATGTTTCACTCACTGTGAAAACGCCGAACGGCGGCACCGAGAGCGACGCCATCATTCAAGCCCTGCCCGCCCAGCTTGGCCTGGAACTCACGCCCGGCCGTGAATCAGTGGAAATGCTGGTCGTTGAAAAAGTGAAGAATTGAAACCACGCCTCGAGAGGAACACGGCTGCGCTGCGATTTCGCAGCGCAGCCAGACTGTTTCTCAAAAGAAATTTCCGAAAAGGTGGGGCAAACCTGCGGGTTTGCCACGAATCCCGGCAGGGATTCGCCACCTTTTCGGAAATTTCTTTTGAGAAACAATATAATTAATTACCGCGCATACTTCCGAATCGCCGTTTGCCACCAACCCGCCAGTGCCTTCGACGGCCGGATCCACGCCTGCCGATGCAGCCACGGGACCACTTCGGCGTCCGAAAGAATCAGCATCTTCTCCGCCGTGGTCAGCGCTTCCGGCCCCTGCCCCAAAAGTTTTTCGGCCAGCTCGCGCACCTTCGGCTCGCCCACGCCCAATTTCGCCAGCGCCTCGCGATATTCCGGATTCATTTGCTTCTCGCGCAGCAGCGAAACATGAATCGCGTTCACGTAAGGATCCAGCACCGCCTCCGCGATGATCGCATTGGCCGCCGGCGGCGGGCCGGTTTTTTCCAACAACGCCATCCGCACCCGCAACGTGTCGAGTTCCGAGGGCGGAAACGTTTCCTCGGGCGTCAAAAATAATCCCAGGCTGCGCGCGCGCGAACCCAGACTCGTCCGGCTCGTCAGCACGCACAACGGAATCGAAAGCAACATGCCCAGCAACACCGGCAGGAACCACCAAAACGTCGCCTGGTCCAGCTTCCACACCGCCGCTCCCCAAAGCACGCCGATCAAGGTGTGCGCCCAATGCTGCCGAAACGCCTCCGCCCACGGGATGCCGTCCGCCGAGCGCTTTTGCGGACCCCAATTCACACCCATGCCGAACACAATCGTGGCCACGAATTTCGAATGCCACAACATTTGCAGCGGCGCGTGCAGCGACGAGAAAAACGTCTCCAGCACCGCGCTGACCGTCGCGCGCTGCAGGCCGCCGAATTGTTTGCGCCGCTCCCGATCAAACGCGAGGTCGATCAGCGCGAGCACTTTCGGCAGGAACAACACGCACATGCAAACCACGAAAATCAGGAACGCGTGCTGTCGGCCGCTCAATGATTCCAGCCACGGCACCGACAACCGGCTGCCCACCACGATCCGCGACAGCTCACTGCTCTTCAGGTTCCACAACTCCCAGTTGAACGCGATCAGGAACAGCAGCCACAACGGGCTCGCCAGGTAGCCAAAAATCCCCATCAGCAAATGGATGCGGCTGATGCCCCGCAAGCCGCGCCCAAACACCACCAGCGCATGCTGCATGTTGCCCTGGCACCAGCGGCGGTCGCGTTGCGCGTTGCTCACGATGTCCTGCGGGATCTCTTCGTAGCTGCCCTCGAGATCGTAAGCGAGCCAGACCTGCCAGTTTTCCTTCAGCAACAGCGCGGCCTCCACAAAATCGTGGCTGAGAATCTGCCCGCCGAACGGCTTGCGTCCCGGCAAATGCGGCAAATCGCAATACTGCATGAACGGCTCCGTGCGGATAATCGCGTTGTGCCCCCAATAATTTCCAAAACCCTGCGCCCAGAAATTCAGTCCCGCGATAAAAATCGGCCCGTACAGCCGGTTCGCAAATTGTTGCATCCGCCCGAACAACGACTCCGCATTCACCAGCGCCGGCACGCTTTGAATCAGCCCCACCTGCGGATGCACCTCCATCATCTTCACGAGATCCACGATCGTTTCCCCGCGCATCACGCTGTCGGCATCGAACACGATGAAGTAGCGATAACGCCGCCCCCACGTGCTGAGAAAATCGCGAATGTTCCCGCTCTTCTTCCCCTCGTTGGAAATCCGGCGGCGATAATAAATCCGTCCCAGCGCGTCCAGTTCGCGCACCAATTCGCACCAACGCTGCTCTTCCTCCACCCACTTCGCTGGATCCGTCGAATCGCTCAGGATAAAAAAATCGAAGCCCTGGATCTGCCCCGTCTGCTCCAGCGAGGCATACGTCGTGCGCAATCCCTCAATCACCCGCGCCACGCCCTCGTTGTAAGTCGGGAACACCACCGCCACGCTCACGCCCTCAATGCTTTTGTTTTTGTAATCGCCCAACTTCGTGATGCGGTCGGAGTCTCCACAGACCCGCAACACGAATCCAAAAATTCCGTGCATGCAACCAATGGAAATCAGCGCGAACAGGATGACGAACAGAATCAGGATGATGGTGCTGGAATTCGTCCAGCCATTGCGCCAGAGCAAATCCGCGAACAGCACCGAAACCGCCCCCGTCAACACCGTCACCAGCGAGTAAAACACAAACAGCCGCAGCCAGCGGCGCACCGTGCGCTTGTGATAGAACGTCGTTCCGGGAGGTTGCGGCGCGGTGGAAGTTTGAGCGGCGGCGGTCGGCATGATCAGTGGAAGATATTATGCAACCACGCCACGAATTCCTGCCACAGATGCTGGTTCTGCTCCGTATTATGCGTCGCCACGAACACCCCGATGAACAACGCCACCAGCAGGCACCAAACAAAAATCATCTTCCGCAAGGGAAGCATGCTGAGATTCGTCAGCGTCGCGATCGGTCCGAGATCCAGCGGACGCGGCGCCATCTTCGCCAATTGAAAATCCGGCCCCGCGCGCAAGTACGCCTCGCGCATCGCCTTGATGAATTCCTCCGGCCACGGCGGCGGATGCAAAAATTGTTCCTGCCACTTGCCCGGCATATCCACCAGCATCAACGCCAGCCGCCCGCGCGTGGAGAGCATGTGATTCGCCCCCACCGGCGCCTCCTGCAACACCTGCCCGAACCATTCCGTCACCACCAAATCCATTTCCTCCGCCGCGAGTTCCGTCGCCGAAAGATGCGCATCCTGCCCGGCGCGGCGCATCGCCCGTTTCAAAACGTGGATCACCAGTCGTCCCAGCAACACCTTGTTGCGGATGCGCAGGGCGTGGAAATAACTCTCCACTTTTGCGTAAGCGGCATTCCACTCTTCCAGCGGCCGGCCCGCGATATTTCCGGCGGGTTCACCACCGGCCCCGGGCACATTTAAGGCGGACTCCAGTGATAGGTCCATGTCTCGGTGAGAACCTCCTCTCCTTTTTGCAAAGTGCAACGGATATCGACCGGGTCCTGATTGTGGGGTTCCAACCGCAGCACCACGCGCCAGCAGTCCTCGAAGGCATTGTAGAAGATTTCGCTGTAGGCAATTCCCGCGTTGGCGCTGCAACTCGTGATCGCCTGCGGCTTGTTCGTTTCGGAAAATTGCTTGAGCTTCGGTCCCGCAAAATCAATCGCAAACTCACGGATCTTCGGGTCCCGCGAATCCACCCCCACCCGCGTCGCCACCACGCGATCCCGGTCGAAATTCAACTTCATGTCATTTTCATTCGTGCCCCAAAGCAGCGTGTAGGAAAACTTGAAAGGCTGCAACGGTGGCGGCTGGTCCTTCGGATTCCAGAAAGCCGCAATATTATCCTGGTATTCATTCGTCGTGGACAATTCCAGCAAATGAATCTCTCCCTCCTTCCAGCCGTCGCCGCCGTTCGGCCGCACCCAAATGCTCGGCGTCTTGACATAGCCATTGAACAAATCCTGGTAATCCGAAAAATTCCGGTCCCGCTGAATCAACCCGAACCCGCTGATGCCCTTCGTCGAAAAAACCTGGTGGCTCATCTTCGTCGGGTTCACCAACGGCCGCCACAGCACCTCCCCATTGCCCATCTTCATCAACAACCCATCCGTATCATGCACCTCGGGCCGGTAATTATCGAACCGCCGCTCGGAAGCCTTGCCATACCAAAACATGCTCGAAAAAGGCGCCATGCCAATCGTCTTGATCGGCTTGCGATCCGCATTCACCGCCCGCACCTTGTCGCCCTCGCGGAAATAAATCACCGCATCCACATCCACCACCGTCGTCAGGCCCGGGATCACCACGAACCGATACGCCCCCACGCAACTCACGCTGTCCAGGATCGCATACATCTTCAAGCGATCCTCGCCCTGCGACGGCTTGCCCAACCACCAATCCGTGAAAATCGGAAACTCCTCCGGCCGATCCGTCTCACCGCAATCCAGCGCCAGCCCGCGGGCGGATTGGCCGTAACTCTGCCCCTTGCCCAGGAATCGAAAATAACTCGCGCCAATGATCGAGCCGAGTTCATCCCACTTATTCGCTTCATTCAGCGGATACAACACCTTGAAACCGGCATAACCCGTATCGGCCGGGATTTGTTTCGGCAATTTCACCGAGCGATAATTAAACCAGTCCTGCACGAACCGCACCGGCTGCACGTAAGTCAGCGTGAATTCATTCACGTGAATCGGCTCCTGGTAAATGTAACCCGGATGAAAAAACTCCACGCGAAACGGCAGCGGCTGATTCGCCCACAACGCGTCCTCATGCCGAAACTCGATTTCGCGGTACTTATCGTAATCCAATTTATCCTCGCGCAGGAAATCCGGGAAATCCACCTTCGGCGAGTGAAACGGCTTTTGCGCCCGCGCCAGCGCCTTCGCCGCGACGTAATCCAACGTCACCTCGGCATATTCATAAGCCGCGAGCCTGCCGACCGGGAACGCAGCCGCAATCAAAAAACAGTAAAGGAGAGCGCTTGAAGAAAAACCGTAGCCATTCGGAGCGAGGATTTTTGAGTTTTGGCGAGGCTTCGGTGAGGGAGTGGGTTTAAAAAAACCCATGACCGAGCCGAAACGACGCCAAAACCCAAAAAGACCGCTCTTCTCTTTCGAATGGCTACGGTGTTTCTGAAAACGCTCGGATCGCTTCATGTATTCCCAACAGGGAAGCCGAAACCGGCTGAATTTGCAAGAACGGGGGAAACCCATATCGTCGGGGTCTTTCCCGACTGCCCGCCCGGCCTCTTTTCGCCCATTCGCTTCCCCCAAATCTGCGTCCATCTGCGGTAAAAAATCGTGCCTTTCCCCATTTCGGCGCTCAATCCAAATTTTGAATCGACACCGCCCTCAAATTGTCTAATCTGCCAGAAAGGAGAGCAAGGGAATGAAAGGGAGAGACAAAAACGAGCCGTCCGGCAACCACACCTGGCCAGATCGGATTCAAACCACGGTGAGTCAAACCGATTCCCGCATTTCACCCCTGCAAAAATCACACCGAATCACGCTGAATCAAAGTGAATCACACCAAATCAAAGTAAATCAAACCAAGGGGGTCCCCACCCAGCCAAACCCCGCCCCCGCCAACTTCCAGCCTATTCCACCCCATTCGCCCGGGAGGCAACCCGTTCAGCGTTCCGCGTTCCGGATTCGGAGTTGGACGTATCTCCTTCAGCCCCGACCTCCGTGTACCCTGCGCTAATCCAGATGCCCCCGCTACTGACTACTGACCACTGACTACGAACTATGGACTGACTCATGCACTAACCTGCTATGCTTAATCCCATGAAATTACTCTGCGCCCTGCTGCTATTGGCCAGCGCGATGACCGGTTTCGCCCAGACGAACACCGTCACCATCGATGACCTCATGCAATCCGCGCAGCAATGGGCCAATGAAAACGTGGACCCAAACGTCCTCGCCGCCTTGCAAAACACCGACCAGGAAAAAGTCCGCCAGTTTTTTGCTTCGGTGCAGAAAGATTTCCAGGGTGATTACGTCATCGACCTGGCCCAACTCCGCAACACCGCCCAAACCGTCCTGCCTCTCCTCGCAAGCTATCAGGAAACCGCGCCCTACGCCGCGTGGCTGAAAACGCGCATGGATTACCTCGACGTAGCGGATGAATTGCGGCTGCGCATTCCCCCGCCCAAAGCCACCACCAATAGCGCGCCCACGCTGTCGCGGGGCCTGCGCTATAATCCACCGCCGAGTGAGATTCGCGAAATCTGGATTCGAAAAATGGCCGAGCGCCCCGTGCCGGATGAAGCCAAGCCGTACGTCGGCAAATTAAAACCGATTTTCGTGGAAAAAAAGGTCCCCAGCCAACTCGTCTGGCTCGCGGAAGTGGAATCCTCCTTTGATCCCGAGGCGCGCAGCCCCGCCGGCGCGGCCGGATTGTTTCAACTCATGCCCCAGACCGCCAAGCAATACGGCCTGCGCACCTGGCCGTTCGATCAGCGGCTTGACCCGGAGCCGAGTGCCCGCGTCGCCGCCACCCTTCTCGGCCGGCTTCATGATAAGTTCAAAGATTGGCGGCTCACCCTCGCCGCTTACAACGCCGGCGAGGGCACGGTGCAAAATCTGTTGAAAAAGCATAGGGCAAACACCTACGACGAAATTGCTCCCTATTTGCCCGCCGAAACGCAAATGTATGTCCCCAAGGTGGAAGCGACCTTGAAAAAGCGGGAGGGAATTACGTTGAGTCAACTATCCAAAAAGCCATGAGCCGACAACACTTGAATTTATTGAACGGATGAAGGAACCTATCCGCAACATAAGGACTGCCATGAAAACCAAACTACTGACCGCACTGTGCGCCCTCACCATCTTAGCATCCGCAACTCCGGCTCGCGCCGATGACGACAAGTCGTTGCCCGCCATCGTCGATCTCGGGCTGGTGCGCCCCGGTTGCTTCGTGGCGACCGTGGGAGGCTCGGCGTTGTTCCTGCTCTCCCTGCCCTTCGCCGCGATGTCGAAGAGCGTGAAGAAGACCGCGCATTCGCTGGTCGTCTACCCGGCCCGCGCCACGTTCAAACGTCCCGTGGGCGATTTCTCCAGCCTCGAAGATTAACCGATCGCTTACGCGACGGTGACTTCCTTGCTCGCGTAGACATCCTGGATGGCGTTCAGCAATGCGACGCCTTCCTTCAGCGGGCGTTGGAACGCCTTGCGGCCGGAGATCAGGCCCATGCCGCCGGCGCGTTTGTTGATGACGGCAGTTGCGACGGCTTGTTCGAGATCGCCTTTGCCCTTGGATTCGCCGCCGCTGTTGATGAGACCGGCGCGGCCCATGTAACAATTCGCGACCTGGTAACGGCAGAGATCAATCGGGTGATCGCTGCTCAGGTCGGTGTAAATTTTCTCATCCAGTTTCCCGTAACTGGAGCCGCCGGTGTTGAGCGCCTTGAAGCCGCCGTTGTTCTCGGGAAGTTTCTGCTTGATGATGTCCGCCTGGATGGTCACGCCCAAATGATTCGCCTGGCCGGTGAGGTCCGCGGAGACGTGGTAATCGGTGGACTTGCCGTCCGCGCCTTTGACCTTGAAGGCGTTGTTGCGGAGATAGCACCACAGCACGGTGGCCATGCCGAGTTCGTGCGCCATGGCGAAGGCTTGCGCCACTTCCACGATTTGCCGGGCGCTCTCTTGCGAGCCGAAATAAATCGTCGCGCCCACCGCCGCCGCGCCCATATCCACCGCTTCCTTCAGCGTGCCGAACATGATTTGATCGAACTTGTTCGGATACGTGAGCAGTTCGTTGTGATTGATTTTGACGAGGAACGGGATTTTGTGCGCGTATTTGCGCGAGACTGAGCCGAGCACGCCGAAGGTCGAAGCGACGGCGTTGCAGCCGCCTTCGACAGCGAGCTTGACGATGTTTTCCGGGTCGAAGTAATCCGGGTTTTTCGCGAAGCTCGCGCCGGCGGAATGCTCGATGCCCTGGTCGACCGGGAGAATCGAAAGATAACCGGTTCCCCCCAGGCGGCCGGAGCCGAAGAGCCGCTGCAGATTGACGAGCACGCGATTGCTGCGATTGGACGGGGCAAAAATGCGATCCACGAAATCGGGCCCCGGAATGTGCAAACGGTCCTTGGAGATTTTTGGCTTGTTGAAATTCAGAAGGTAATCGGCTTTGTCACCGAGCAATTTTGCGATCTGTGCCATAATTCAATTTCTCTTAAGTTTACTCCGTCGGGAAATCAGGCTGAGCGATGCTCAAACCCCTGGGGCGCCCGTCGCCGACAACGTAGCACGGCCAGTCCCGGATGCCAGACCATTTTCCGCCATTTTCTTAGCAGGAATTGCATTCAATCCATGGGACGTTGCGGCGGAATTTCTTTTTTTCGGACTGGCGCGCTTTGCCGGCGAGCATGCGATCCTTCGCACCAGCACTGCGTTTGCGCTTTTGGCGGCGGGCTTTTTCGATGCGCGCGCGCTCGGCATTCGCCCGTTCGCGGCGCAGGGATTCGATTTTATCCAGCAATAATTTGCGCGCGAGGAACCTGTTCATGCCTTGCTGTCGTGTTTCCTGGCATTTGACCTGAAGGCCGCTGGGGCGATGGAGCAGCATCACGTAGGTGGCGACTTTGTTGACGTTCTGTCCGCCGTGACCGCCCGAGCGCACGAAGGTTTCTTCAATGTCGCTCTCGCGCACGCCCAAGGTGGACATGCGCTGAGTCAATTGATCTTCCTTTTCGGAGTTGACGGGGAACGAACTCATGCGCGAATTGTAGCGGCGGTCTGAGACCGCCGCACTTTATTTAATGGGTGTCAATCACACCGAAGATTTCCGAACGCGGCAAGCCGATTGCCAATCGGTGTCTCCGGAGTGCGAAATTGTTTTGAGAAACTACGAGTTTAATTGCATGCTCGGCACCCATGGATTCGGAAATCGTCGGCGAGGAATACTTGGATTTCAAATGTCCGCATTGCGGCGCGCTCAATTCTTTTCCCACCTCAGCGGCCAGGCTCGTGCGGGAGTGCGTCAATTGCATGGACTTGCTGATTGTGCCGGCCAAGGATGGCGAACCTGCGCGCAAGCCGGCGCTGGCAGTCGAAGGGCCGCGCTTGCGATTGCGCTCGCTCAGGGCGACGGATTGGAAGGACTTGTTGGAGTTTCAATTTGCGGACGAGGATGAAGCCACGGGTTGGATTCCCAAGAGCGGGACGATGCGAACCTCGGAAGTGCGCGAACCGGTTTACGTTGCCGTGGAAGTTCGCGAGACGCAGAAGGTCGTGGGCACGGTTGGTTTTCGATTTCTCGATGAGTCGTTCAACCAAGTGGAGCTTTCTTTGACTTCGAATTCTGCCGCCAATTTGCCGGGGCTGGAATTGGAAGCGTTCCAGGCGGCGCTGGCTATTTGTTTTCAGGAAATGAATCTGCATCGCGTGGTTTCCCAATGCGGCGCGAGCGAAGCGGAACGGCGCAAGGTTTTGGCAGAGCTCGGGATGCGGCAGGAGGCGGAGTTTGTGAAGCAATGGTATATCGAGGGGGAATGGGTGAGCAGGGTTTGGTTTGCGATGTTGGCGGAGGAGTATTTGCGGGATGATCCGGAAGCATGAAGGATGGAATCAAGGAGAGGGGCCTATTCCGAGTTGCTGCGCCGCAGTTGGGTCGATCTTTTGTAACGCGTTGGTGGTGAAAAACCGCACCGTTTCATCGGGATCATGGAGGCAAGCTGCCAATTCATTCCACGCGGGTTTTGCCGCGCTGCCAAAACAGCCCAACGCAGCAGCAGCTTCATAACGAGGGAGAACGTCCTTTTCTTTTAACATTGTTTTCAAGGGGAGCAACGACAGTTCCGGCCGGCTGTGAATCGCTCCCAGCGCCCATACGGCAGTAACCTTCACTTTCATGTTTGTGGCCGTTTGTATGGCTTCAACAAAGATTGGCACACAGGGCGCGGCGTTCGTGCCCAGGAAAGAAACCGCATCGGAATAATCATTTCGATCCGGATCAAGCAATTCGAGTGATTTTCTGGCGCAGGCTTGCATAGCGTCGTGACGGATCAGGATCAAGGCGGCGATTGCGGCTCCCCTGACGGACTCGGACGCATCGCTTTCGGGGTCTCGTAAACGACTCAGTTTTTCCAGCGTAGGAATCGCGTTGGATGCGCGCGGGCCGAGCCATCCGAGAACCAAAGCGGATTCAATACGCCGGTCGGCCGGCTCCTGAACCGGAAAACGCGTGTGGAACCAATCGCGACTGAGCCGCTCCGCACTCCGCAACATTGGCGACGGTGTCCAATTCAATTCGTCGATCAAGGCCGGAACGCACCGGTCGTCGATGGCAGGAAGAACGCTATGAAACTCGGCAGAAGAGTTTTCGATATTGGAATCTTGTAAACCAACAAATGCCATATGACCAAGCCGGTAACTCAGCGGCTGACCATTGATGATTGGCTCGCGGGGCGGCAGAGAAAGGAAGACAATGAGTCCAATGAGCGCCAGGATTAGCAGACTGAACCGGTATCGTTTTCGAATGCGAACTGGATTCAACGCATTTTGTTGGTTTGAGGTTGCGCTCATTCCGCCCGAAATTTAGAGCCTCCTCACCCGCCTTCGTTAAAACTACGGCGGGGCAGGCGTCGGCTCCTACGGTTAAGAAAGTTGCTTCATGACTTTGGCGGCGGTGCGGATGGTTTGATCGATGTCGGTGGGGGTGTGGGCAGTGGAGATAAAGCCGGCTTCGAATTGGGAGGGCGCGAGGTAAATGCCTTCGTTGAGCATGCCGTGAAAATATTTTTTGAAGCGTTCGCGGTCGCTTTTCATGGCGTCGGCGAGGTTGTGGACAGGCTCGCTCGTGAAGTAGCCGCAGAACATGGAGCCGCAGGAAATAAATTGCACGGGGATGCCGGCGGATTTGGCGGCGTCGCGCATGCCGGCTTCGAGTTGTTCGGCGAGTTCTTCGAGCTGGCAGTAGGCGCCCCCCAATTCCAATTCCTGCAAGGCGGCGATGCCGGCGGCCATGGCGATGGGATTTCCGCTCAAAGTTCCGGCCTGATACACGGGGCCGAGCGGCGCGAGGCAATCCATGATGTCCGCGCGTCCCCCGAAGGCGCCGACGGGCAGGCCGCCGCCGATGACTTTGCCGAAGCAGCTCAGGTCGGGCGTGATGTTGAAGCGCGCCTGCGCGCCGCCTTTGGCGAGGCGGAAGCCGGTCATGACTTCATCGAAAATCAGCAACGCGCCATTCGCCTTGGTGATTTCGCGGAGAAATTCCAGGTAGCCGGGTTTGGGTAAATACAAGCCGGCGTTGCCGGGCACGGGTTCGACGATGATGCCGGCGATTTGATCCTGGTTCGCGGCGAATGCGGCTTTCAAGGCGTCGACGTCGTTGAAAGGCAAAACGATGGTGTGCTGCGTGAAGGCGGCGGGCACACCGGCGCTGTCGGGATGGCCGAAGGTGAGCGCGCCGGAACCGGCTTTCACGAGGAGCGAATCGGCGTGGCCGTGATAGCAGCCATCGAACTTGATGATCTTGTCGCGCTTCGTGAAGCCGCGCGCGAGGCGGATGGCGGACATGCAGGCTTCGGTGCCGGAATTGGTCATGCGCACTTTTTTGACGCTGGGGACCAATTCGCAAATCAGTTTCGCCATGGTGACTTCCGAGGGATTCGGAATGCCGAAGCTGGTGCCGAATTCGGCGGCGGCTTTCACGGCGGAAATGATTTTAGGATGCGCGTGGCCGAGAATCGCGGGGCCCCAGGTGCAGACGTAATCGAGGTATTCGTTGCCGTCGACGTCCCAGACGCGGGCGCCTTTGGCTTTATTGACGAAGAACGGCTGGCCGCCGACGGCGCGGAAGGCGCGCACGGGGGAATTCACGCCGCCGGGAATACAGTTGAGCGCTTCGGCGAAAAGTTTTTCGGATTGGGTGTGTGTCATCCCTGAGTCGATGAATCAAACCCGGAGTTGGTTGAACGAGATTTTGAAACCAGACAATAACCGGGATTTTGCCAATGAGGTTTCGGTCCCTTTGCTATGCAATTGATACACTCCTTTTACCAACGCAAAGACTTCAATGGCGCGGCTCTCGGGATCCACAATCCAATATTCGGCTACGCCGAATTGTTCATAGAGCGCCTTTTTCTCGACGCGATCCCGCTTCCAGGTTTGCGAAATGATCTCAACAACCAAATCGGGGACACCGCGGATTCGGTCTTGAATGATTTCGCTATGCGCTTTCGAAACGAAAAGCAGGTCGGGCTGCACCACACGGTGTTGGGAAAGCACCACGTCCAATGGGCTGACGAAAACTGAGCCCGCTTTTTTCGCGCGAACGAAATCATCCAACGCGCGAGCGAAGTTAAACACGATTGTTTGGTGCGAAGGCGTGGGAGTGGGCGACATAACAATTTCTCCGTCCCACAATTCCGTGGGCAGATTTGTCTCCGGCAACTCGGCGAGCATCTCGTCGTAAGTCCAAAACCGTTTCGCCTTGAGTTTGGGCAAAGTTGCTGTTGCCATAGTTTCAATTAACTGCTTCCAGCGGCATAAATCAAACCCTATTGCCAGCTGCCATACCGTAAACAAACACGATTCCTGGCACCGGGACGGTGCCGGAACTCGCAGGCGAGGACGCCTGCGCTACATTGGCATCGCGCTCCGCCACGGTTGAATGGCGTTCGAAGCTCATTCGTATCTCCTGCCTCATTTTCCCCAATTCCTCCTTCTTTATTTCTCCTTTTTTATTTCTCCCAATACCGCTGCGCGATGGGCATGCGGCGGCCCATGCCGAAGGCTTTGGTGGTGACTTTCAGGCCGGGGGCGGCCTGCCGGCGTTTGTATTCGCTGAGGTCGATCAAGCGGATGACTCGGCGAACGGTGGCTTCATCGAAGCCCGCGGCGATGATGTCCGACATGGATTTCATTTGCACCACGTACAAATCCAGGATGGCGTCGAGGACGTCGTAGGGCGGCAGCGAATCCTGGTCGCATTGATTGGGGCGCAACTCGGCCGAGGGCGGCTTGGTGATGGTCGAATCGGGGATGATTTCGCGCTCGCGATTGATCCATTTGGCGAGGCGATAGATCATGGTTTTCGGCACGTCGCTGATGACGGCGAGGCCGCCGGCCATGTCACCGTAGAGCGTGCAATAGCCGACCGCGATTTCACTTTTATTTCCGGTGGTCAACAACAGCGAGCCGTATTTGTTCGAGAGGCCCATCAAGATGACGCCGCGCAGGCGCGCCTGAACGTTTTCCTCGGCGGTGTCTTCCGGTTTGCCGGCGAACACGGGCTGAAGTTGTTGCTTGACGATTTCGAACGCCGGTTGAATCGGCACGACGTCGTATTGGATGTCGAGATTTTTCGCGAGCACGCGGGCGTCGTCCAGGCTGTGTTGCGACGAGAACTGCGACGGCAGCGAAAGGCCGCGCACGTTGGCTTTGCCCAACGCGTCCACGGCGATGCACGCGGTGACGGCGGAATCGATGCCGCCGCTGAGGCCGAGCACGGCGGATTTGAAGCCGCATTTGTAAAAATAATCGCGCAGGCCGAGCACGAGCGCTTTATAAACCGCTTCTTCGGGCGGCAATTCGATTCGCGGGATGGCGGTTTTGGAATCCGTGTCCACGACGATGAAATCTTCCTCGAACCATTTGCCCTGGGCGATGAGGTCGCCGTTGGCGTTGAAGACGACACTGTGGCCGTCAAAGATGAGTTCATCATTGCCGCCGACCTGGTTGCATAACACGACGGGGCGGTGGGTTTTTAACGCGATGCTGCGCAGCATTTCGAAACGGGTTTTGTTTTTCCCGATATGCCACGGCGAGGCGGAGATGTTAAAAATGATGGCGGCGCCACCTTCGGTAAGTTCGACGGGCGGATTGTGCTGATAGCGGCGGACGGGCCAGAAATCTTCGTCGTTCCAGATGTCTTCGCAAATGGTGAGGCCGACCTTGGCGCCGTTGAAATCGGCGGGAGCATTCTCCGACGCAGGCTCGAAATAACGGTCTTCATCGAAGACGTCGTAGGTCGGCAACAAAGTCTTGGCGCGGGTGGTCACGATTTTTCCGTTTTGCAGCAGCGCGACGGAATTGGTGACTTCGCGGCCGGGTTGGGAGTCGTTTCGGCCGACGTAGCCGACGAGCAAACCGACTTTGCCGGTGGAGGCGGCAAGGCGCTCGAGCAGTTCGAGATTGCGCGTGATGAAACTTCGTTTGAGCAACAGGTCGCGCGGCGGGTAACCGGTGACGCTGAGTTCGGGACAGAGGACGAGGTCGACGCCGGCCTCGACGCCGCGCTGGTAGGCGGCGCGGATTTTTGCTTGGTTGCCGGCGAGGTCGCCGACGGTGGGATTGATTTGAGCCAGTGCGATTTTCAAGTGGGCCTTATTGCTTGAAGGTCTGCTGGAGCGTGCCGCGTTCGGTGCGGATAACCATGCCGGGGGTGATGTGATGCTGGTCGAACCAGCCCTGCGGCGTTTCCAGCGCGAACCGGATGTCGGTCGCGGTCGAAATGACGTTGTTGGTGTCCTGGATCTGCAGCGGGTGAATTTCCTCAATGGCGCCTTCGGAATTGATGTAAGCGACCGAGAGCGGGACGAAACAATTTTTCATCCAGAACGCAGCTTGCTGCGGAACCCGAAGATCGAAAAGCATTCCGTCGTTGGTGCCCATGGTTTTGCGAAACATCATGCCGGTTTGGATCTGGCGCGCCGTGATGCACAGTTCCGCGTCCATTTGCTCGGGGCCGACATACATTTTGACGGTCGGCAATTTCGGCTGCGCTTCGGTGGGCTCCGCAAGCGTCAGGATCGGATCGTCAGTTGCCGCGGCGGGAGCGGTGGCAGCGGGCGGTGACGCGGCGGGTTTTTGGCATCCAGTGAGGACGCACAGGGTTGCCGCGAGCATGGTCACCGAGCCGAGCGTCAAAACGCGCGATAGTTTCATCGATACATAGATTGGCAGGTGGCGACGCAAATTCAATCTCGAAGAGGTTCTGCGGGTTGGAGTGAGAGCTGGGGACCCCCTTGGCGTGATTTACCGTGATTTACTTTGATTAGGTGTGTTTTGGCGTGTTTTGGTGTGGAGGCGGAAATGGTTTGGCAATTTGGAAGTGGTTGGTTGCTGATGCGGCCTTCCCCCTCACCCTGCGGGAGAGGGTGAAACTGTGTCGGACGTTTAGGTGCATTGTTGTTTGGGAGTTCGATCCAGCGTTGCGGGTCTTCTTGCCGGGGGATTGACGCGTGATTGTGTGAATCGCTGGACTTAAGGTTCCAAACCGTTTGCTCATTTCCCTTTTCATTTTCCTTTTCTGCCTCCTTCGTGTTTCTTTTTAGCACACGTGTCAAGTTTGACGTTCGTTTTTCGTCATTCGCCTCTACCGGGGGCGAATGACGAAAAAACATATGTTTGCGATTGTTACCCAGGGTTGCGGCTGCTGCGCAGCCTGACCCTGGGCTATCTTGTGGCGCCCTTTCAGGGCTTCAATATGGATGGCACTGATCCCTGCGGAGCAGTTCGATCATTGAGGGCGGTATGAGGAACTGTGAAGGGGAACAACCAACAACCAACAACCAACAACCAACATCCAACATCCAACATCCAACATCCAACATCCAACAACCAACATCCAACAACCAACATCCAACAACCAACATCCAACAACCAACATCCAACAACCGGCATCCAACAACCGGCATCCAATACCGGATGGCGAGGTGGGTTCAAAATTACTTCCGGCGTCCGGCGGGAAATGCTACGTATCTTTTGTGACGATGGATGCGAATACTGCGCCGAATCAAACGACGTTCCACCGGACGTTGGGGGTTTTGCGGCATCGGACGTATTTGATTTTCTGGATCGGCGCTTTCATTTCGAACACGGGCAATTGGACGGAGAACGTGGCGCAGAGCTGGGCGGTGACGAATCAGACCGTGGGCAGTCCGCATCAGGGGTTGATGGTGGAAATCCTGCAGTTTGCCGATTTCTGCCCGGTGCTGCTGCTGGCGCTGCTGGCGGGGGTGATTTCGGATCGGGTGAATCGCAAGATTTGGGTCATCGTTCTGCAGAGCACGGCGTGCGTGCTGGGGGCAGGACTGGCGGTGGCGGCATTTCTTCACCAGGCGACGCCGTGGGTGGTGATCACCTTCACTTTTCTCGAAGGCATTGTGTGGGCGCTGAATGGGCCGGCGATCATGGCGATTGTTCCATCGCTCATTCCCCGCGCGGAGCTGGATCGGGCGCTGGCGTTGAATTCGGTGCAATTCAACATGGCGCGTTTGTGCGGCCCGATGCTGGCGGCGGCGGTGATTGCGGGTTTGGGAGTGGCGGGCGCGTTTACGTTCAATGCGTTCACTTTTATTCCGCTGCTCCTCGCTCTCTTCTACGCGATTCCACACAGTTCGGCGCCGCCGAAAGCAAAACCGACGACCGTGACGCACGATATTCGTGAGGGGTTGAAGTTTGTGTGGACGCATCGGGGGACGCGGCGGCTGACGTTGATGAGTTTGACATTCATGTTTCTGAGCGCGCCGGTGCAGGGATTGCTGCCGGTGTTTGCGCAAAGCGTTTTGCACGGCGGGCCGGGACTTTTCGGTTTGATGCTGGCAGGCATTGGGCTCGGGTCCATCATTGGCGCATTCGTGTTGTCATCGATTCCGTCTTATTATCCGCGCCATCATTTGATTCCGCTTTCGATGTGCACGTTTTCGGTGATTGGGCTGGTATTCAGTTTTTCAAAAATTCCTTTATTGAGCGTGGGCATTCTGGTGGTGGCGGGAACGTTCTGGCTGTTGAGCTTGAACCCGAGCAACACTGCGAATCAATTGCTGGCGACGGATGCGAATCGCGGGCGGGTGCTCTCGGTGATGCTGCTGGCGCAGCAAGGCGGGATGCCGCTGGGACATTTGTGCGCGGGTTTTTTGACGCGTTACATGCCGGTGCCGTGGGTGCTGCGGGTGATGCTGGGCACGCTGTTTCTGATCATGCTGGTGTTCGTGTTCGTGCGCGAGCCGGCGATCGATAACATGACGCGGCGCACGCCACGGGAGCGAGGATTGCGCGCGACGATTTGGGAGGCGATCACGGCGCATTCGCATCATCCGGATTATCCGGCGGAAATTTCGGTGGATGCGGAGAAGGAGAGTCGTGTCTAAAGTCCAAGGTCCAACATCGAACGCTGAATGAATCAAGCGGGAAGGTATTTGAATAGAGACGTTCACTTCCCCCTCACCCCAGCGGAGAGGGTGAAACTTTGTCGCGCTTCCAAAAGCTCGTACGCTTTTAACTCCATCCAGCGCTGTAGTCGTTCAGCGTCGGCGATGGCAAAACGGCCCGCATTACATTAGAGAAATCGAAATCTCCAGCCTCCAACAAAAAACATTCTAATCGTTTTGGGGATGCGACCCTATTCCGATGCGGGCGTTGGTTTTGCAGAATCAATTTAAATCAAATCTGAAACACTATGAAAAAACTACATAGCATCAAACACAACATCGGTCTCGCGGCTTCCATTCTTTGCATCGGAGTGATGCCGTTGGGGGTGAGCTTGCTGGCTTCGGGCTGCGCGGGAGATCGCTACCATGAGAGCACGGGCGAAGGCATTGACGACACGGCGACCACCGGGCGCGTGAAAAAAGCACTGCATGGCGACCCGCAATACAAATTCGAGGACGTGAAAGTGTCCACGTTCAAGGGCACGGTGCAATTAAGCGGATTTGCGGATTCACGCGACTCCAAAAACCGGGCCGGCGACATTGCCAAGACGGTTGAGGGTGTGAAAGACGTCGTGAATAATATCACGGTCAAAGATTGAGGTAAGGTTCGGATCTGAATGGTGAGTTCGTACATGCTGGGCGGGTTTATCAATATCCTGCCCGTGGTGGCGATCATCGCCGTGCTGATTCGAGTCATTCAGGGGCGGCGGGTTTAATAGTCCGCCGCTTTCTTTTTGCCAATCCAACTCGGTGGTGGCGGTCACCGACCGCCGCCGCAAGATCAGGCGGCGACACGGTTGGTGGTGGCGAGGAGGAGGGAATTTAATTCATCGATGCGCGCGGGCTTGGCGATGATGGCATCGACTTCGGGAGCGTTTTCGCCTTCTTCCTTCATGATGGTGCCCCAGCCGGTCAGCATGATGACGGGGGTTTTGGGGGATTCGGCCTTGATGATGCGCGCGACCTGGTGGCCGTCCATTTCGGGCATTCCCAAATCGGTAATGACGGCCTGGTAGGGCTGATTCCGTTTCAACGCGATGCGGAATAGCTCGATGCCGTCCTTGCCGGAGGAGGCGGTGGTCACGCGATGGTTAAAGTTTTTGAGGCTGTCGTTGAGGATTTCGCGGATGACGGATTCGTCGTCGATGCAAAGCACGTGGAGCGAGCGCTGTTCGGCCGCGCGGGGCGCGGCTTGAGGAGCGGGGGCGGCGACCTGGTCCCCCACGGGGAAGGTCAATTTAATGGCAGTGCCCTGGCCGGGGGCGCTCTCGATATTGATGACGCCGTCCTGGCGCTGAACCATGCCGTAGACCATCGCCAGGCCCAAACCGGTGCCGCCGTGTTTGGCTTTGGTCGAGAAGAAGGGCTCGAGGCAGCGTTGGCGCGTTTTCTCGTCCATGCCGAGACCGTTGTCGCGCACTTCGACCTGGATTTGAACGGTGGGCTGGCCGGTTTTTTTGGAAACGGGCCCAGGCACGGTCCGGCTGGTGAAGCAGATTTTTCCGCCGGAAGGAAGGGCGTCGACGGAATTGAAAATAAGGTTGGTGAAGGCTTCGCGAATTTCCGATGGGTCACCCAGGAACGAGGGCAAATCCGCGGCGAGGTTGCGCTCGATGCTGATGGAAATTCCCTGGCGCTGGGAGAGGTCGCGCCAGCGCGGGCGGGTGAGTTCGATGACTTCCTCGATGAGCGGATTCATTTCCACCGAGTTCAATTGCTCGGAGTTGTCGCGGCGCCGATAAAACTCGCGCATGCGCGCGACGATGCGGGCGATGTCTTCGCCGGATTGTTTGATGACATTCAACGCGCGCACGGCGGGCTCGGGCATGGAGGGCACGAGGCAGGTCAACAGGTCGGAATAGCCGACGATGGGGGTGAGAGCGTTGTTGACGTCATGGGCGACGCCGCTGGCCATCTGGCCGAGGGCGCGGAGGCGTTCCTGTTGCACGACGACTTCCTGGGTGCGGCGCAGTTCTTCGTAGGCGCGTTTGATTCCGTCGCTGAGGCGGATTTCGTCATAGAGACCGCGGCATTCCTCCTGAGCGGTGATGACCTTGAGTTGGAGGGCTTCTTTTTCCAAACGGATCTCGTTGATTTCGCGCTGAATTTTTTCCGCGTGATAGCGCACTTCCTCCAGGACGAGCACGATCATGCTGACGGCGATGAAGAGTTGCAGGACGGCCGCGAGAAAAAGGCCGGCGCTATAAAGACCTTCATATTGCTGGCAAAACGGGTAACTCGCAAGATAAGCGCCCCATAAAAGAAATCCGCCGGACAACATGCCGGAGCCGATGTAAGGCATCTTTTTGCGCATGCGATGGAAACAGGCGCCGGCAAAAGAGCTGCCCAGGCCAAGCAGGATGAATACGGGCAATTGGAGACCCATCGTGCTGGTGATGACCTGCGGGCTGACGACGATCCAGATGGCCAGGAAGCCCATGAACAATCCGAACAACCTTTGCGGGACGGGCAGGCCGAGAAAACACAGGCTGCCCCATAACAAAAAGACCGCCGAGACGGCCACGCAACATTGTTTGAGGGCGAACACGACGCTGCCGACTTCGACGTGCGGTTCCGTGAGTCCCAACGTGAGCCACAGCGCGTAGAAGAGCCACGCCGCGGTCCAGACGGTGAAGTATTCCCGCTTGGTGAACCGATTGAGATAATAGAAAAGCCCGACCAAGACCCAAACACTCAGGAGCGAGACCATGAGGGCCGCCCGCAAGTATTCCTTGGGGAAAAGCAGATCCAGATTTTGTAACCCAGCTTCCACAGAGGCGCATTAAGCATCCGCGACGCCAAGTTTTTAAATATTCGATGAATGTTCACGACAACTAATGCGCGACCGAGAAAAATTAATACAACGCGAAATGTCTTCGATGTGAATTATAGGATCTGTGGTTTAAACGTCTTAAAATGTGTCAATGTTTGCCCAAAAAGCGTTCAGGTGTTGGTAGTGAATTCCTTTATCCGAACTACGAAATTGGGAAACAAGGGGAGCTTATTGGGATGGTGGCCGCGGAGAGGCGATGAGTTAGCGGCCGATTTTGCCTGGCAGGCAGAAGAAGGGTTCCGAAATCAGCCATCCCTGCGGGACCGGAGGTATTTTGATTTTCATGGCGCGCTCAAAAATTGAGATGCGCCCTTTTCGAGCACTTCAGCCGGACCGAGATGCTCGCGTTGCTCGCCGCGCTGCGCGCGAAAGTGATGAGTTTAATGACTCTGCACCCTGGGTAGCCCTCGCAGACTCGGGCAACCCAGGGCTCTGAGACTCGACCCCTTTGGGGTCGTCATGAGGCCGCGCCTGGCGCGGAAGAAGATTTTCACGGCATCCATAACTCGAGGTGAGGTTCGCTCCGACGTTAGAACGCCGTTCTCGAAAGTCGCTCAGGCACCAAAGGTATTTAGAATTCCATCCCGCTCAAAAATTGAGATGCGGCCGCCGGCGGATCAGGCCGTGGTTCTTCGTTGAATCAGAAGACGGTTTCTGGATACATTAAGGGAGAGCAAATGCAGCACGATCAAGCCTCGCTTTCGGTTGCGCCCGTAGCTCAGTTGGATAGAGCATCTGCCTTCTAAGCGTAAAGAGCTTTTTTCTCACTTTCCCTCATTTACTCTCAATGCACCAAGTGCCCATGAGTATTGGCGAAACTCGCTTTCGCTTGTTTCTCACTTTATCCCAAGTTGCCTCAAAAAATGGCGAGTAGTATCAAAAAGCAGTATCAAAAATCCGACGGCGGCTTATTGGTCACGAAGCAAAACCGAAATGCCGCTGGCCGTGCGAAACCCCGTCGCGTATCCGGCTCGCGCCAACCCGATTGTGTCATCGAGACGCATACCTTGATGGCCGACGGTGAGTTTGCTGGACACCAAAGCAGGATTTTTTTTGAGCAACGTAGCGACCTTTTCCAGGTCACCATCTGCCGCCGCTTCATGGATCTCGGAGCAAAAGCCGAGGCCGCTCCCGGCAAAAAAGATCAGGGCCACTATGGCAATGCGCGTGAACTGTAACGTGTTCTTTGCCAGCTGCATTTCGGAACTGGGAATGATTTTCTATGTTACAGGCCGGACTTGTCAACCTTTTGGGCTTGTTGTTCTTCTCGCTCTTTTTCGGCCAGCTTGTCCCGGTCGTCGTCGTAATACAAGATTCTTAGGGTTACGTCGGTGGAGCCGGTGATTCGCTCTCAATCCGGAATTAAGTCGATTTCCCCGAGATCCAGTGGTGATTCAGTGTTGCCTTCTGGCACGATCACAACCAGAGCTGTCGATGCGACCCGATGGTCTCCCGGAAGACTGGGGCTTGAAGACTCGCCTGACCCCAAATAACCCTGCGCCACGTCGACAAATAATCGATATTTTCCCGGCAGAACTTCTGGAATCGTGAAAGAGCCGTCTGCTTGTATTTTGATTTCGTACGAGAGTTGGTCGCGGAACCACGCCTGCCCGGCTTCAGTGTCCGGAAATTCGAGTTTCCATCGTTCGATTGCGTTTCCGGTCAGATCCTTTGGCATGTCGTAAGAATTCCATTCGACATGAAGTTGGGCAATGGTCACTTGGTTCGACCAGTTCCGGACCTCGACACCTGGAGGTGCTACCAGCTTTCCAGTGACCGGCCGGCCAACGCCGCCCACTTGCACGTCCACAGTTTCGCCGGGTTCCACTTGAATTGAACGTGACAGAATGGCCGCTATTTCGCGGTCGTCTTGCAGTGCTACACGGCCATCACCTGGCGGCACGTGCTCAAGTATGAATCTCCCCACATCGTCTGAAATGGTGGTGAAAGACTTGGTATCATATTCAAGTATCATCCAGGAGGTCAGGTTGCCCGGACGCAGCCAACTCACACTGCGGCCAGCCAATTTGCCGTCTAGCGGCCGCACAGTTCCCGTCACGCGACCCCACGGTTTGAGCCGGATCTCTATGGGCTTGGAAACGTCGAAACAGCGGGCTTGGCCCAAACCAGCCTCACTGGCAGCCACCACCGTGTGCGCTTCTGGTGCTGGGTCGAACGAGAAATGACCCTGATCGTCAGTTTTTCCGCGGTAGCCGCTCCGCTTGGACTTTGGGATGTTGCTAAAAGAGTCGGGTACAAGTTCTGTTCCTTTGAGCGTTACTCCGGCTTGCGCCGTGCAGAGGGCTACGTCAATGCCGGATGCCGGACTGCCATTGGGCAACAGCACGATGCCACGTATGGAATTGCCTAACGTTTTGCGCTTTAGCTGGATGTTAATGACGCCATGGGATCCATTCGTGATTGGAATCTCAGTCTCGAAAGTTTGATATCCCTGGGCTTCGATTTGCAGCCAGGAAGTCCCTTCTTCACCGAGCACCAATTGATAGAATCCATTGGTGCAAGATCGGCTTTTCAACTCCCAAAGCGGAGCTGAAAACCATGGCTGCGAATATCCGGAAGTCAGATGAAAACTATCGACAGGCGCTCCAGTTTCTGCGTCGACAACGTTACCGGAGACCTCGGCAGCGGGATGGAGCACAATCAAATGCTCAGCCCCGTCGGCAGTCATCGTGTTGGTGCGGGAGACTCGGTACTCCGTTTTGCCGAATTCAACCCGCAGCTCCCCTTTCGGTGCAGAAAGCCATTGCAATCGTCCATCCGCATCCGTCTGTTGGGGCAAATATTGTGCAAGAGTTCCCGGCCTTCCCCACCAACTTGACATAAAAAAAGTCACGCCGGAAATCGGTTGGCCCGTCTCATCCACGATTCGTAGGAACAGCGGCGGGATTGGGCTGAGCCGAAATACAAGTTGTGGCTCCTTAGTTGGTTCAAATTCCTGCTGATCGGCGGCAAACCCGTCTGCTGTAACAGTCACGAAATAGGGTGCGGCGGCTTTAACTAGTGAGAATCGACCTGAGGCATCGGTCGTATCCTGAGCAAAAGGCTGACTGCAGAATCCACCCCAGACGGTCGCGCCGGATACGGGGCCGCCGTGGTCATCCAAAACCAATCCGGTGATGGCTCCGGTTTTCACCGGAATCGCGTTAAGAATCGGAGATGCCAGTGCGAAAGGCGTATCAGCAAACCTCGTTTTTGCAGCCGACACCGAAGCAGGCAAGGAATCGCGCTCCGAAACAATTGGGGGCGCATAGTGCCAACTAAAACGACTACTCGCGATTGCTGCTATAAAAACCAAACACATCGACGCAATTACCAGGAGGCCGCCCACCAGTTTGATTTGTGTATGTTGCCAGGCAGAGAGCGTTTCGCGCGCCAGCTCCGGAAGCGTCGTCGAGCCCGATATACCTACTACTGAAGCTACGAGATTGGCAGGGGCAGCCTGAACAGTGTTTTGCACCAGTACCGCAACCAACACCAAAGCTCCGAGCGTCACACCGCGCTTGCTCAGTGAAGTCCTCAGTTTATCTACAGCGCGGCTGACACGCTTCTTAGCCGCCTCTTCGCTCAAACCAATCCGTTCTCCGATTTCGAGCAAGGTTTTCTTTTCGTAAAAACGCAGGAGGATGGCCTCCCGGTCCGTTTCTGAAAGACTGGCTACGGCTTGGTCGAGGTGAGGGGCAACTTCGACCCAGAGCGCTTGGTTTTCCTCCGGCATGGTCGCAGTGTGAATCATAGAGGCAGCTGTTTGTTCGCGGCTGCGGCGCCGCTTTTCTGCGCGCAATGCACGATTTGCCACAAAGCGGGTAGTGCGGAAAAGCCAGCCTCCCAGAATGGTCCCTGAACGGAGGCTACAAGCTTTCCGAGCCAGCAGAACGAAAACCGTTTGGGCTACCTCCTCCGCCAGCGAGGAATCGCCTACGTGGCGCAAAGCCACCGAATAAACCCACGATACGTGGCGTCTGACCAACTGGCCGAATGCCGCGTCGGAGCGATCCTTGGCGTAAGTCTCGAGCAATTCCCGATCATCCATCGTGCGCATTGTCTTTAACATCTCAATCCCCGCAAAGTCCAAAAGGGGACGCAAAAAGAATTATTTTTGTGAAAATCCGCTAAATATCTCTAAGAAACACGGGAGCGCTGAAACAGCACTACTGGTGGCGGTGGCACCAAGGCTTGCGATCTACAGAAGCAGCGCGCCCACTGAATTCATTTGGACTTCCACGGGATTCCAAAATTGAATCATCCGGACCGAACCAACACCCTCCGAGCGCAACAGAGGGCTGCGCTGACGCGGTATATTCAGGTTTTGGTTTTCATCGAGTTCAGGGTAATTCACAGCGTTTCACTACAAGTCAGCCAAGGCCTTGATTTCATTGGCTCAAAGCGAACTCACGCGAGAAAATCCCCACGCGTAAAAGGCTTTCAAAAAGGTTGCCAAACTAGCACAAAATCTAGCACAACCGTTCCCAGTATGGGCAAATGATCTTTAAGCGTCGAAATCGAATGCGTTAATCTTCACAATCTAAACTTCAACACCTCGGCAAGTTCGTTTGGTATCAGACAGGTGCGGCCAGGTTTCGAGATGGTGCGGATGCCGCGCGAGAAAAACTTCACGCCGGAGTTCATCGAGAGATTTCTCTGTCAGATTTTTTTTCCGGCATCATGGAGCTTCGGCTCCCGGCTCCACCTCCATCCGCACAAACGGCACCGGCTGGCTTTGGCGGAGCTGCCGCACGAACCGTTTGACCGCCTGATAACTGCCAGTGAAACCGTGGTCGCAGACCAAGTCCTGATAAATGCGTTGGGCACTCAGGCCCACCATTACCGCCGCTTCGATCTGGGGCAAATGCGGCTGGCAAAGGCTCTGGCGACCGGCGGTTGAGCCGGGGGTCGAAATGGCTGGTTCTGGTGCCGGGCCAGACTCCGAGCCGGGGGTCGAAATGGCCGGTTTTGAATTTACCAGCCGGAGATACTTGCCGACCGTCTCCCGGTTGATGTCCAGTTCACGCGCAATCCGCCGGTGGGACCAGCCATGCGCCGCCAAAGTCAAAATCGAATGCTGTAAGCTCACATTGAGTTCGTTCACCACGTCCTAATGCGGCATCTGCCGCACTCGACGCAATGCGTCCCTCAAAGTGGCTGGTTTTCATTCGACCCTCCCTGGCTGGTTTTGACCGTCCGCTGACAACACAGGAAATTGATCGCGCCGATTCCTTGCTCTTTGAGAGCGCGGGCAGGATCAGAGCGGCCAGTATCCCAATGATCGCAATGACTACCAGCAGCTCAATCAGCGTAAACGCGCCTGAGGGTGCGCCCCTCAATTCATCCGATCGCGTGAGGTATTTTTTGCGCATTACATCTCATGAGCCCCTGTGCCTTAGGCTGCTGTGATAAACAGATCGTTCCGTCCACAACGTTCGTGTCCTGCTGATCGTAAACGAAGGTGCCTTGGGCCCCGGCAAGGCTGGAGCCGAAGACAACTGCCAGCAAATCCCATATTGTTTTCATCTCCTTGATGCGATTTCGACTGGCGCAAATTTTATGGATTTCCGTTTCTGCCGGTGTCCTGAGTCGGATAGGAGAAACGTTGGTCTGACATCGCACTGCTGAATTGCGTTTCGGTCAATCTTTCGGCGTGTGTGTCCACGAAAAGGAAATGCTCGCGCCGATTGTGGCGGAACGCATAACTTGACGGCGAAAATGGGACGCTTGCAATGCCGGTGGGAAAGCTGCGTGTTTGGTTTACCACTTCGAGAAAATAAACGGTGCGCGAGGGGACAAGGCAGGATGATATACTGTGCGCGTGACACATCATGCACTGCATTTGATAACTGTGGTCGATAGGCCCAAAAATACCCGAGGGGTCTTTGCCACTTTCGGACGGGCAACGGTAAACATCTTTGGATTTCACATAAGGAAACAATTGACCCTTTGTAAGATCAGTTGCTCCTGGGACGACAGTGCCGTTTGTGGATGCGGGGTAAAGCCATTCAAGAATTGACGGAACGCGTCCTGCGTCACCGTCGTACACGGTCGCTGCAATTCCCAATTGGCGCATGTTATTGATGCAGGAAATGCTGCGAGCGGATTCCTTGCTCCGTGCCAGTGCGGGAAGGATCAAAGCAGCTAGAATCGCGATAATGGCTATCACAACCAGCAATTCTATCAACGTAAAGGCTTGCGACTGTTCCGCTCTCCGCCAAACAACATGCTTGGAGCGCCTTTTATGCACAGATTGCCTCGTTAGGTAAGCGAACGCCTTTTACGATGCCACACAAAAGCGCAGACGGCAACAATAAGCAAAGCCGCAGACGATGGCTCAGGCACGTTGTTGACGACGCCTTCGCGAAACCAAAAATCTCGGTCACTGTGCGTTGTTCCGTCATATATTGCGTCTCCACCCGTGTACTGAATAAACGTGATCGGCATGTTGGCAAAACCACCACTGGAAACCACAGGTTGCATAAAGTATTGGGTGCCGGGCGTAAGTGAAACTGGATTTGAGAAGAAAAAATCATAAGTGCCGTTGCTGTTGTAAACAACAGGGTCGGTGGTTCCAAGAACGGAGCCGCTAATTGAACCACTGAGCACATTTACCGTGAAAGTGCTGCCCGATACGCCGTTAAGTAACTGAAATTCAACGAATCCAATCGAATCAAATGTTGGAGTGAATGACTGTCCGAGCGGAGTTCGGTTCGATCCAATTGAACCATCCATGGGACCCGTTTCCTGTTGATCGAAAACGAGCGTGCCTTGGGCATGAGCCAAACCCGTACCCAAGGCGAACACAAGAAAGCAGATTTTGAACTTCATAACTTTAGTGCCCCGGCAATTTCAGCGGAGCGAATGTAACTCCTTCAATGTGACTAACAGCATCGGGTATAGGGATCGATGTGGTCACAAAATTCGAGCCGTTCCAATGTAAAACATACAAGCCAACATGACTGGTCTCTCCTGCATCCGTTATCAATAGGTCGCCGACATAGTTTGTAAAGTATTCGGACGGAAGTTCCATGACGGCATTAACGTTGAACGCGCTGATATAAAGATTTTGGTTTGCCGGGATTACATCGAAATCCTCGGGGAAAATGCCACCAGAAACGAGCGCCATTGTTTCATAGGTATCGACAGTGCCATTTGTAGAAATGGTATAAATTAAAGGGTCAAGCTCGTGAGTGATAGGATTCTGATGAGCTTCATCGCCGGTGATAATTTTTCCTGCCCAAGGCCCCCATTTCGCGACATCGTTCGTTAGCGTCGTTACGCCTTCAAGATGCTCAGTAAAAATGTTCGTCAACAGCGTAGGGTGTGCTTTTGAATCCACCATCCATACGCCTTTGTCCGAAGGAGTATCGTCCTGACTCGTCACCGCAATGATGTAATTGCTGAACGTACCTGTTTGATCCATGCAAAGCCCGCCGCGCAAGAGCAGACCATTCGCTCCGACTGAATTCGTTAGAATGCACCAATCCAGATTTGAACGGGTTGTGTCCGCCGACAACCATCCGATACCTGTATCGCTGCCGAAGAACATATCTCCATTGGTGAATCCAGCCGCATTTGTGAGCGCACTGACTGGCATTCTGGCTATTGTCAAATAAACTTCATCCGGCAAAGCGCCGATGGTTGACCAGTTCGTCACAATCGTATTCGTTATAGGGACTCCACCGCTTACCACAATATTCGTATAAATTCGAGCAAAGTTCGGACTGCCGCCGTCATAGTTGTATGAAACAATCAGGGAATTTGAACGGGTGTCGTAATCTATCTGTGCCCCGGGGTGGCCGAGGCCGTCCACAGAAACGTCCATTGCGAGTCGTGGCTGACCGCGCCTACGACAGCGATCCTTTGCGAGAGCGTTTGCTCAAACGCGGCATGTTGTTGATCAGCCCGCACCGCCGAGGACGCACCAAACCAGCCTTCAACGATGGCCGTTGGCTGCGGCGTTATCGCAAGCGTTGGAAAGTCGAAAGAACCTTTGCTTGGCTCGGCAACTTTCGTCGCCTGCTCGTCCGCTACGATTACCACCTTCAAATGTATGAAGCCTTTTTCCATCTTGCCTGCATTATTATTACGCTCCGATACTTATGAAACCGCTTCTAGCCAAATTGGGGTGCCCCGTTCTGGATTATCATCCATCTAAAGTCAGGAAGTTCCCTCCAGAGCCATAACACGGCTTGACTTATAGTCTGCACAGGATTTAATTCCCTTATATGATCTCAAATCTATCAGCCGAACAATTTAGACGAGCAGCAACAATCAAAGACCAGATCGATTCACTCCGGTCTGAGCTGGATCGATTGCTTGGGTCTGCTGTCGGCTCAGGTTCAGGCAGAAGGAAAATGAGTGCTTCGGCCAGGGCTAAGATCGCAGCGGCTCAGAAAGCGAGATGGGCGAAGGTTAATGGAAACAAAGGTGGGAAATCCGTTAAGAGAGGGAGAAGAACAATGAGTGCTGCAGCTCGTGCCAAGATTGCTACTGCCGCGAAGGCAAGGTGGGCGAAAGCCAAGGCAGCGGGGAAGAGATCCTTGTAACATTTGCAGCACCGGCGGGATGCAAGTCGGAAGAAAGAACTGGCTGTTCGCGGAGAAGCCGACGCCGGCGAGCGCAGCGCGATCCTTTACACCATTATCGAAAGTTGCCGCCGGCGAGGAATCGACCCATATGCTTACCTCCGGCAGGTTCTCACTCGTTTGCCCCAGATGACCAACCGCCAAATCCCCGAAGTCATTCCCGCAGCCTGGAACAAAGCGCAAGTTCAACGGCAACTATCATAACTGTCATATTTACCGTAGTTGCCAGAAACTTTGATCCTCCGGTCAAGAGGCGCTATGCGTGCTTTTAATTACCCACATCTCCTTTCGCCAGCATGAATCCGAATTGAATGTCGGTGAGCCTGCACAGGCCGCGCCACATGACCGTGTTACCTGGTGGAGCGTCATTTGCTCGGGCTAAGTAACCTCCCAGCCGAGCGATTCGGATCAGATAGGCGCCACGGACAACCCGCACGCACAAACCAGCGCAGCGCATTGTAGAGGGCACGCACGGAATGTTCTCGTTGGGGCGCCTCTTCTTTCATCAACGTCAAATAGGGTGCGCAAAACGCCCATTCCTCATCGCTCACATCGCACGGATAACTCTTCCGCTTCTCTTTCATCTCAAGCTTATTGCCGGGATGTGTTTACATTGTACAGACTATTCTCAACAAAAGTTAATAACAGGCTCTAGGGCGAGAAGAGTATCAGCTTCCCACATCTATTGCGATCCCCAAGCGGCCCGATAGAACTTCGCCGGGCTGTCGCCACTCATGTCAAAAAAAACACTGCTGCCCGAGGCATTAAAAACGTTCGTGAGTGTAACCCAATCGGCGAGATTCGTCGAAACCTCAATTGCGAATAACACACCCGAATCGCCGTTTAGACCGATCTGAATCTGACCGTTGGAATTGAGAGAAGGTGTGCCCAACACCGGTGCATTGGGAGAGATCAGCGTGAGTATTGCATTGGAACTCGATGCACTGCCGAGAAAGTTGCTTACCGTCACTGAGTATTGACCCGTATTCGAGATTTTCGCGTATGGAATTGTCAACGTGCTGGTATTGCCGCTCAAACAGTTCGTGCCATTGAATACCCATTGATAGGTGAATGGTGGTGATCCACTGACCCCGACGCTGAACGTCACGTTGGATCCGACCTTGGCGATCAAGGATTGAGGATTCGTCGTCACCAGTGGCGATTGCGAAGGGAAGAACCGCACTGCGTCTGCGATCACTAAAGTTGAAGGAGATTCTCCACTGTTATTGGAAAGACTCACAAATCCGTTCGTTCCAGCCGAAAAGAGCAGGCCCGAAGCAATCAGGCGCCACGAACCTCCATTCGTAGTTTCATCAATATTCGTGAAAAAGGTGCCACTGTCGCAAACGACAGACCACGGCGCGTTTGTCGAAAAACCAATCCAGGAACCGAAACCGGGATACCAAACGAAGACATCATACGGGCCAGGAACAGTTATGACAGGTCGGTACGTCGCGGAAAAGGTCGGAGAATTTGAAGCCGCCGTATATCTTGAGTCGTTCCCGAATTCGTTGAAAAAATTGGCCGCCGACCAGCCTCCATCAAAAGTCGCACGCCGGTCAAAGTCATCTATGATGATATTCGTGAGGGAATCAGCGAACGACCCGACTACGTACATATTCGTCGTGATCGGTATTGAAATGACTGAATCTGTCCCCGACAGGTCGCCTGACCAGCCGAGAAAGGCATCCCCGGAATTTGCCACAGCAGTAAAGGTCACCAAAGAGTTTGCGGGGTAAACGGCTCCGTTCGGATTCATCGAGACCTGACCGTTTCCGTTGATGATCAAAGTAGCCGTCAAATAGATTGTAAGCTGCGCCACCACACTGGTCGACGAACCGTAAGCATTACTGGCGATCAGAAAATAGTTTCCCTGGTTGGGCAACTGAATATTTGTTATCACCAAAGAAGCGTTGGTTGTGCCATTTACATTGGTGCCTTCAAATTGCCATTGATAATTGACGGGGTAAACGCTGCGCGTGCTCGCATTGAACGTATAGTTTGAACCTAACCGGGTTCCTACGGGCGAATTCTGAGGCTGAGTTAGAAAAACGGGCGGAATCTGCTCCGACACTTGGCTTACGAAGATGTCGGCTCCTCCAATATTAGTGAACGACTCATTGTCAAAACTGATATTCCCGCTGCACAAGGTGACCTGCAAGACACGATTCGAGACATCAACGGCAGTGCTGTATCCATTCGCAGAACCCGCGTTACTGGGACCCAACTCCCAAACAGGATTTCCGTTACTGTCGTATTTTTCCAGAAACGCCAGCGTGGAAATATTGCCGCTCACGTAGACATTTCCTCCGGAATCAGCGGTACAGCTGCTGCATGAACCACCATTTCGCTGTGAGGTCTGTTGTGCCCATAGGTAGCTTCCGGAAGTATCGCACTTTACAATAAAACCTTCGTTAATGTCCGAATTTGGTGTGTTTAACTGGTTGGTTCCGAAACCCAGAGTGCCTCCGTACGTACCCACGACGAGGACATTGCCTGAACCATCCAACGCGAGCGACGTACCGGTGTCAAACTCTGGCAATCCTGACTCTGCCGGTTGCTCAGCCCAGACAAAATTTCCATTTTGGTTCAGCTTTGCAATGAACACAGCCGTTCCAAAATTCGAAGGTGTCGATAGTGTGCTGGTTCCCATGGTCACCTGCGTGGCGAACTCCCCGGTGACGTATACGTTTCCTGCCGCATCTGCTTTGATACTGTTGCCCTGAAGAGGAAAACTGTAGTTAGGCAGACCGGCAACCTGCTGGTGCCAAACCGGCAGGCCCGAGCTATTCCACTTGTCGATTACAATGGAATACCAACCGTTGAAGTCCAGATAGTACCCCGTTGAATAGAGATTTCCTGAATGGTCCACGGCAATTCCGTTGCCGCCACCGCCGCCCTGCCCGCCCGATTGTCGAGCCCAAATCAGTGCTCCTGTCGAACTGTATTTTGTCAGAAATTGATTCATTGAAAGCGATCCGACCGCCGTCAGATTTGTACTGTCGAACGTGGCCGTTCCCTGGAATCGGCCGATGAGACACACGTTGCCATTTGTATCGACGGCGATGTCCTGCGCGACATCGTCTCCCGTGCCCCCGGCTTGTTTTACCCAAAGCAAGTGCCCGCCGCTGTCAAATTTCGCAATGAAGACATCATAGCCCCCGGTGCTCGTCAGGTTTGTGTTTCCAAACTGTGCCGTTCCTTGAAAGCCTCCAGCAACATATGCGTTGCCTGTAGCGTCGACAGCAACATGCTCTCCGCTCACGCCACTCATACCAATCTGACTTGTCCAGACGTAACCTTGGGCTTCGACCTGAAAAGCGGTTATCCCGTATAGGAAAACAAAAAAGAGTGCCCAAAAAGCTTTTGCCCCGCCATGGCCGCTGGTCGTCAGTTTCATTTTATCAATTAGTCAACACAGCCGCAGACCGCTTTTATATGCCACGCGACGGCTGGAGCGTCGTAGAAAATAGTCTTGGCCTCGTAGTTGACTCATGGGCAAAATCAAGCAAGTTTGGCACCAAAATCGCGTTCGTGGCGACCAGCTTCCACTTTTTTTGAAGGAAGAATATGGCCCGCTCCGGCCCGTTGACAGCCCGAACTTGACATTTGACGGAAAAAAAATGTGAAATGATCTACACCTCCATTGGATTGTGGCTTCGGCGGAATCAAATTGCCTGATTCTCATCTACAGCGCGCGTTTGGCGTCGAAGGAAATACCAGATGCAGCAACCCCCCAGAAATAGAATCGAGATCAATACGACTACGTTCCCCATCGCGTGACTCGTAAATCGTGAAATCATCGAGGGCGGAGATTGCGGCATGAAAACAACGGCAGCACTGCTTTGTCCCGCCCCAGCTATCGCAATGACATTGCTGAGCCCTGGCGGAACTGCGCTCTGTCCAACATTGTACGCGCCCCAGGATACGACGGTTCCGTCGCGCCGCAACGCAAGGCTGTGTGCGCCGCCAGCAGCAATTGCGATGACATTTGTCAGGTCGCCAGGCTTATCGGTCTGCGCAGGACCGCGGCTGCCCCATGCGGCAACAGTTCCGTCCCGCTTCAACGCTAAATCATGGTCAAACCAGCCGTCGCCCTCTGTGGAAATGGCAATTACATCCGTCAAATTTGTAGGCGGTGCCCCTGCCAATACGCCATTGGCTCCCCACGAAGTCAACGTGCCATCCTGCTTTAATGCGAGACTATGATGGGCGCTCGCCGCAATTTCGACAGCATTGCTGAAAATAGGAGTCTGTATGGCGGGTGAGTCTCCCCAGCAAATGACATTTCCGTCTTGTTGAAGGGCGAGGTTGTCGGTGTAACCAGTGGCCACGGCAGTGACGTTGGTCAGGTTGAGTTCCGGACCAGTCAAACCAAACGTTTGGTTTCCCCAGCTGACCACATCACCGTTCGGCCGCAAGGCAAGGCTGTGATACCAACCAGCTGCGACTTGTTTCACATGACCCAAATCTTCCGGCACGAGTGCTTGACCGTCCTCTGCACGTTCCGCTCCGCCCCAGCCCACTACCGAGCCATCCGATCGCAGCGCCAGATAATAGTCCTTCCCACCGGATATCGCGATCACGTTTGTCAATCCGCCGGGAGGCAGGCTCTGCCCGAAGTTATTGTTACCCCAACCGACAATGGTCCCGTCACTCTTTAGAGCAAGCGTGTATCCGCCTTGATCGCTGCCGCCGCAGCTTAACGCCACGACATGTTTCAAGCCTGGCGGAATATGATCGGCAGAAAACGTTTCACGTCCCCATTCGAGCAGTGTCCCGTCGCGTTTCAGCGCCAAACCATTCCACGGCCCAGCGGCAATCGTTGATACATTTGTTAGGGGTTCCGGAATGTCAGACCCTTTATCAGATGGAATTCCCCATTGGACAACGGTGCCATCTTTCTTCAATGCGACGCCAAAATCAAACCCGGCACATACCGAAATGATATTGCTCAAATCGTTTGGCATAACCCATGCTTTTAAGAGCTAGCACGCAGTTGGTCGGAAGTTCCGAACTGCGACGGAGCATTTGAAGCCATTCACCAAGCGGTTTGCCCTGATAGCTTGGGTCGTCTTGAAACAGAAGGACAAAATGGCCGCTATCTTTTTTCTTCTCCACCATTTCTCGCATGGTCATCTTCGCTCGACTCACCACTTCCGGATCGCTGTCCTGGGCAGCCTGCTTTAACGCCTCAGCGATCCCCGGTGTATCCGTCTCAAACGTTCCCGTCACACTCAAAGCTTGCATTCGACGTCGCGCATCTGATGAACGAAGCTGCGCCAGCGTCAGTTGCCGGCTTAGCTCCGGATCGATCGACTTCAAGTTCCTCAAAGCCGCGCCGGACAGAGGAGCCGTTCCATTCACGACCGTATTGCTCAGGACCGGAATCGCTTCCGCTGGAGCAATAGTAGCCAGTGCTTTCATGGCGGCCGGACTTCGCGTCTGCTCGCCTTTCGCGATGACTTTGGTCAGGGCGGAAATCGCCGCCAGGCTATTTGTACCGAAATCACCGAGCGATTCAGCGGCTTGCGCAGACACGTGCGCATCAGGATCATCCAAAGAGGCAATCAGAATCGGCACAGCCAGATCTGGCGCGTTCTCCTGGTCCCCAATTGCCCGCACTGTGCCTAACCGAACCAACGCATCCGGGTCTTTCAAACAGCCCTTTATCCTGGAAATATAAACCTCCACATCATCCGTGGCTCCAGCCAAGGCCCCAACGCCCCACTCTCGCACCTGCGGATTCGAATTGGTCAGGCATTGCCGAAGTGCGTTTTCCGCGGGTTTACCGATGTCGTCCAGACATCGCACCACCGTGAAGGACTTTTCGAGGTCATCGAGCAAGCGCGTGAGAGCACCGACAGCCGGCGTGGCATTTGATCCCAGCACTTCGAAACCGGCGACGCCCTCCAGTTCGCACTCTATTTCACTGTTCCAATGGAGAGAATCGAGTTTGAATCGTTCGCTGGTCGCCAAAACCCATTTGTCGACGCGCCCGTCTTTCGTGGCAAGCAGGTTGAGGAGAATTGGCACGGATTTCTGCGGGCCGATGGCGCGAATCGCTGTCCGCGCTTCTGCGAGCCGGTTCGTTTCATCCAAAGAAGCATCGGAATATTGTTTCAGCCAAGTGGTCAGCGGTCGGCCTCCGTAGCGAGGTTCGCTCCTTCGCAACCAGAGTAGGCACAGGCTCGATACAGCCAGCGTCAATAGCCCCAGGATCAAAGAACTTTGCCTAAAAGGCGTTGATCCAGGGTTGGTCATTCAAATCAGCGCACCGAATCAATGCCGCACTCGGGACCGTTGAACAATGTTCAAAATTTTCACAATAGCATCCTCGCCACGACTTTACTCTCGGTCGTGGGACCGGCAAGGAAACAATGAACGTGCATTGTGCCCCACTTTGCGTATTCAATTAACATCAGACATCATCGGCACCGTCCGTTATGGCCATGCTGACCGCATTAACAGCAGTCTTGGAACCGAGGGAAATAATGTGGACCCTCCGCAGATCAATCCAATCAAAAACTACAACATCCTTCAGCTGGATTTGAATTGGCGGTTCTGATTAATGGGTAGTTTGCAAGATCTTCGGCCCCGCGAATGAGTTCAATACGCTCATAGCGGGGCCGAATTTTTTGGAAAGGGCTTTGCAGGTGGGGAGGCAGCAATCGGCAGAGTGAATTGCTGGGATGGCTCGTGTTGAACGCTGCATTTGAAAATTGCTGTTGCCGACTTTCCCGCGACACTCCCAAAGCTGCTCATCATAGAACATCCCGCCCCAGCCGATCAATTCACACGAAGCCGTGTGAGCTTAGTTCATTGCTCACGAGACCACGAAAAATGTCGTTCTCAGTGCCTTCTCCAAAGGTGAGATGGAGGCATTCACCCGCGGTCGCGTTTACCGACGACTCGGAAGCAATTCAATATTGATGATCCGCATTTGCATCAAGCGCCACTCGCAATGTAGCGCACCGGAATTCCTTTAAAAATTATAAACAGCCGCGCGCAGTGCCGATCCAACTTTTTTAAGGCGGATACGAACCAGACTGCTAATGGCGGCAATAGGGCGTCATTATAAGCGGGTGATCGTTTCGGCGGCGGCGTGCGCGTTCTCGCAGCGTAGGAACCGAGGAGAGAGAATGACACGAGGACGGATGTTGGCGCAATCTTCACCAGTTCCAATCGCACCCACGACAATCGAGCGCCGCGCGATTACCTGCGGCACAAACATTCACAGGATTAGAGAAGATATACGATGGAAACGAAGCAAAAACTAAGAATTCGAGCGTTGATCGCAAGCATGCTGGTCTTCACCGGTGTGAATGCCGGCGCGCAATTGCCGGCAGATTTCCCCGGCTTGGCCGTAAGCACGAATGATGCTGCCGACATCGGCAACGGATACATATTTCTTACGGACAGTTATAAGGCAACAAACGAGGGATGGTACGTGATGATGGTCGGCAATGACGCGACGCCGGTCTGGTATCAGCCGCTAACGAATGCGGCTTTCGACTTCAAGGAATTGCCCAATGGCTACTTGCATTATGCGCAACAGTATCAGGCGATCTCGTGGACCGGCGGTGGATACGTCGCACATGAAATTTTGGACGAAAACTTTAACCCGGTGGAATCGATTGTCGCCGGGAACGGTTACAACGCTGAATGTCACGATTTTGAAATGATGCCCAATGGCCACGCTCTCGTAACCAGTTATTACCTGACGCGGGTGGACATGAGCAAAATTGTCACGAACGGCAATCCGGCGGCGCTTGTTACTGGCGGAATCATCCAGGAATTGGATGCGCAGCGAAACGTGGTTTTTCAGTGGCGATCCTGGGATCACTATCCGTTCACCAGCGAGTGGGTCAACTCCTCCGCTGCCATCATCACCGAGTTCCACGTGAACTGCGTTTTCGAGGACACCGATGGAAACATCATCATCAGCACGCCTCAATGGGTGAAGAAAATCAGCCGGCAAACCGGCGACATCATGTGGCACCTGGGCGGAACCGAGAATCAGTTCACGTTTGTGGGCGTCAGCCCGCAGGAAGGAACCAACGATTTCGCCGGCCATGGGATCAATCGCCTGGCCAATGGCCATGTGCTGATTTACGACAATGGCTCGCCAACGTCGAGAGCGCACGAATACGCATTGGACGAAACGAATAAAATCGCAACCTACATTTGGGGTTACACGCCCAACCCTTCGGTTGCGGGGCCATCGCAAGGCAACGCCCAGCGTCTTCCCAATGGGAATACGTTTATCGGGTGGGGTGGAACTACTGGTTCAGGCCAGCTCGCATGCACCGAAATTTCCGGCACGAACGTGGTCTTCAAAATGGGATTTACCAATTCGCAAACGACCAGTTATCGGGCTTTTCGGTCGGCCTTCCCAAGTGGGTCGCAAGCCCATTCCAGCACCGTCATTGATTTGGCAACCGGCAACAGTTACAGCTTCGATAACACCGGGGTTTCCATGGATATATTGAGTCGCGGGGGCGGTTACAACGCCATAACAGTGACGAATGAACCGTATGCGCCGGTTTATCCGCTGTTTCAAGGCACAGCTCCACGCGTACTGCCAGTCCGGGTCAATTTGAGCCAAGTCGACCTGGACGACGGGATCATCGTGAACGTCAATTTCGATGCGGCCAGTTTGGGGGTGAAAGACGCCGCGAATACAACGGTTTATTATCGCTCCACCACCGGGCAGGGCGTCTTTGCCCCGCAACCCACAACGTATGATCCCGTCACTGGAATTTTGAGCGTTAACAATATGAACCTGGTCCCTGAGGGCCAAGATTTTGGCGAGTTCATTTTCTGCTACCCCGATGTCCCCAATGTGGCCATTCCTCCGTTGCTCGATCAAGTCCAGAGTTATCTCGGAATCCAGCAAGATGACGTGATCGCTCCGTCTTTAGCTGATTCAAATGTAACCTACCGTGTCAACCAGCAACGCCCGATCTTGCTGTCGTGGTCGCCAGCCGGGATGGCTACTTATTACGAATTCCAAGTGTCAACGAACCGGGATTTTTCAAATCCATTGCTGAATGTTCCTTACCAGACCGAGGCGTTCTTTGTCTGGAGCAACACGGCACCCAACACGACCTACTACTACGAGGTGCGGACGTGGAACGACGCCGGGGCCAGTGATTGGGCGACCGGTTCATTCAAAACTGTCGCGCCCTTCATTACCGTGACATCGCCAAACGGCGGTGAGTTCTGGCGGCGCGGTCTGAAATATTTCGTGCAGTGGCAGGGTAATATAGGCGAGAATGTGGTCATCGATCTCTTCAAGGGCGGCGTGTATGTGACGACGATTACAAACACTCCGAACACTGGCGCTTATCAATGGCCGGTTGGCCTGAGCCTCGTTCCAGGCAGCGACTATACGATTCGGATCAGCAGTTCGACCGACTCGACCTTGTTCGCCACCAGCGCCGAACCGTTCAGCATCGACATGCCTTACATTGATTCTTCTTCAATGACGATTCTTCCCAATGGGCAATTCAGGTTTAACGTGGTGGCCCCGGGCGCCACTCAAGTGTCCATCTACGATTCAACCAATCTGGTGAACTGGCAATTTCTCCAAGTGGTGCCGATTACGAATAGCTTGAGCACCGCTGTGTTCACGGATACCACGGCGGGCAATGGGCCGCCGCGGTTTTACCATTTTTCCGTGCCATAGGAGATCTCCCGCCGGACGCGTTGTTCGCGGGCCGCACCGTCACGAAAATTATGAGAAGGCTGAATGGCGCGATCATCGCTGCCGGATTGATGCTGGGCGTGCCGAGCGTTCGCGCCCAAAACGATGGTGGCGCGCAGCAAGCGTTGGGTTACAGCTATCTGTCGCCGGTTCCCGGCGCGCAATATTGCTCACCACAGACATCTTTTGTCCTGGTGCGGTTCGCCCAGGTGTCGCCCAGTGCAGTCACCAACCTGGCGCAGTGCATTCATGTGACTGGCTCCAGCACCGGACTCCATCCGGGCACCACCAAGATTGCCGGAGACAATCAAACCGTAATCTTTTCCATGGCTTCGAGGTTTAATCCCAACGAACTGGTCACGGTCAATCTCAACCCTGAGATTGATCTCACCACGAACAGCGCGATTCTACCTTATCAATACCAGTTCATGATCTCCGGGCAACTTACGAATACCGGCACGATCACAGCCCGTGGCGACAATCCACCAAATGCCACCATGGCAATGGCATTAGATGATAACCTCAGCACGGAGTGGGAGGATTTGATAGTGCCCAACGGCAGCACAAATTTCAGTTGGATGCAGAATATTTATGCGGCCGGCGCGATGCATGTGGTGAATTGCTACGCGCTTACCTCGGGTAATGACAATCCGGCGGGGGATCCGAGCAGTTGGCAATTGTACGGCGTGGACTCCGCGAGCAACCTGTTTCTGCTGGATAGTCGAACCAACCAGACATTCAGCTACCGTACGCAAGCCAGGGCTTACACCTTTACCAACACCACTGCCTACCGCGGCTACCGGTTGGTGATAACTGGAGTCAACAATCCCGCCGTAGCCACGTCGGTACACCTGGCCGAATTCGAACTGATGCCCGCCACTGGTTCCTTGCTCTCCGAATGGTATCTTGGCATTTCCGGCTCCGCAGTCAGCGATCTCACGAATAATCCGGCGTTTCCCGATAACCCGAGCGTCGCCGATCAATTGCCCAGTTTCAGTGGACCGGTCAATTGGGGTCAGAACTACGGCACGCGGGTGCGCGGATTTATTACCGCGCCGAACACGGGCATGTATCAGTTCTGGATCGCCAGCGGCGACAGCAGCGAATTGTGGTTCAGCACCAACGCTGACCCGGCGAATGCCAGCCTGATCGCTTCGGTGCCGGGTTATACTTCCGCCCAGGTTTGGAATGCCTACGCCTCGCAACAGTCCGCGTCCTTTTACCTTGAGTCGGGAAAGCGATACTACATTGAGGCTCGGCACAAGCAGGGCGGCGGCGCTGGCGACAACTTGGCGGTCGGTTGGGCGATACCCGGACAATCGTTATCCGGCCCGTCGGAAGTCATACCCGGAGAAGTCCTTTCACCGGCAACCCCCATTGCCGTTGGACCGATGATATCCGCCCTGCCCCAATCCCATTCTTTCCGCGCCGGTACAACGGAACAGGTTAGTGCCGCCGTAACCGTGGCTCCATCCATCACGCCCCAATCGACGGCAGCAACGACGATCTCAAAGCAAGCGTCGACAGACACTGCGATGCCCTCGGTCCCGAACGCTCAGCCCCGATCGCCGCTGTTGCCTGCAGGTATCGTGGCTGGCCAAGACGGAATCATGCCCAACGGAGTTTCGGTTCCAACAGACTTTCCCTACATCAATATCACCAGCAGTAACAACGCCGATCCGCAATATATCTTCATTGATAACCGCGGCGGCGGCGGCGATCCCTGGAACGTTATTTTTGACAATTCGGGCCAGCCGGTATGGTATTCGAAGTATCCGGACGAACGGCGCGACATGAAGGTTCAGCCCAACGGCGTCTTGACGATGTTAGCACGCGATGAAGGCGGAATTCATTTCAACGGTTTCAACACGAACTACGAGAAAATCGCCGAATATTGGACAACCAACGGTTATAGCGGAGACGAACATGAACTTCAGGTGCTGGCAGACGGAACGTATTTCCTCATCGGGCTACAATCAGAAAATGCCGACATGCGCCGCTATCACGCGGGCGGCAATCCCAATGCCTCGGTTACCGAATACGCGATCCAGGAATTCACAGCGGCGGGCGACCTGATTTTCCAATGGCGCGCCTGGGATCATATCAATGTCAACGATGAGCAATCATTTGTTGATCTCACGTCCGCTGGAATTGATTTTCCGCACATGAACTCGATTGACGTGGACACTGACGGTAACATCCTGCTGTCGAGTCGAAATACCAGCGAATGCACCAAGATTGATCGAAATACAGGGGCCATCATCTGGCGCCTGGGAGGTGTGCGCAGCAGCTTTAGCTTTCCGAACGATCCCTTGAATGGTCCGCGGAACCAGCATGCCTTGCGCATGGTGACCACCAACGACTACACGCTGTTTGATGATGGAAACCAGCATAGCCCGTCGGTGTCGCGCGGAGTGGAATACGCGTTGAACACGAACGATATGACGGCGACCATTGTCTGGCAGTACCCGCCGACACCGAGCCCGGCACTTTACTCCTTTTACATGGGCAACGTGCAGCGCTTGACCAATGGCAACACGCTCATTGATTGGGCGGTCGGAAATTTGCCTAAGCTCACTGAGATTCGCCCTGACGGAACCAAGGCGTTTGAAATGAATTGGGTGAATCAATATGAAGCTTATCGGACCTGGCGCTGTTCGTGGTCGGGCGTTGCTCGGCAACCTTATTTGCTCCTGGAAGCGTATCCCGACAACGTCACTCTCATTTTCAACCAGTTCGGGGACACCAATGTGGCTTATTACCGCATTTACGGCGGTCCGAGTCCCCAATCCACAAATTTTCTCGCGACTTCGGCTACGACCCTGGCGCGGTTGACGTACCTGCAAAATGGCGTCACCTATTACTTCCGCGTGACCGCAGTGCATCGTGACGGAACGGAGGGCCCATTTTCAAACGAACAAAGTGCAACGGTTAATTTGATTCAACCGGGACAAAACATGGTTCCGAATGCGAATTTTTCACAGGGCGCGAACATATGGACGTTGTTGTTGGCCGACAGCGGGTCGGCATCGTGGGCCGTTACCAATCAGGTCGCCTATATTACGATCGATGATGGCGGCGCCGACGCAACGGACATTGAATTGAAACAAACCGGCTTCCGCATCATCCAAGGCTTCCAATATATCCTTTCGTTTGATGCATGCGCAGCCCGGCCGCGCTACATCCAAGCTGAGGTCGGGCAAGCCGACGCGCCTAATCTCGACTACAGTAGCCTGCCAGCCACGGCCCTGACCCCGCTCTGGAATCATTTTCAATATGTCTTCACGATGACGGAACAGTCAGATTTCAAAGCCAACTTGATGTTTAAGCTTGGCACTTCCACTGCGAGTGTCTTGCTATCCAACATCTCATTATCGATCGCGCCGCCCACGACGGCGACCGAGTTAAGATGGCTGCAACCACCCGCGAACGGCATTGCGGGTGACCCGGTCGCGCCCGAGATACAAGTGGGAGCGTATAACGTAACGTATCCGGTGGCCGGCCTGCCCATCACGGTGTTTCTGACCAATGGCGCCGGCGTGCTGGCGGGGATTCAATCGACAAATACCGATGAAAACGGCGTCGCCCATTTCCCAAATCTGGTATTTACTCAACCTGGTCTCAAGCAGCTGGCGGCCAGTAACTCGTCACTCGTAATTGCGAGCCCGTTCTTCACCGTTGCAGCACCACCCGCCACGGCCACGGGGTTGACGTGGCTGCAGCAGCCATCCAGTGCCACCGCCGGCGCGGTCATCTCGCCGGAAATTCAAGTCGCGGCCTGGAGCAATGCCGTCCCGGTCGCGAATGTGCTGGTCACTGTTTCCCTCGCCAGCGGCGCAGGGCCACTCAGCGGAATACAAGCTACCAACACGGACGCTAATGGCGTCGCGCACTTCCCAACGTTAAGCCTAAACCGAGCCGGCCTTAAGCAACTTGCGGTAAGCGACACCTCCGCGACGCTGACTACAAACAGTGGCGAGTTTACCATCAGCCCAGCAGCACCCAACCGGTTGAGCATTGACCAACAGCCTCCGGCTACGGCCACGGCGGGCGCGGTCATCGCTCCTCCGCCTGTCGTTCACATAACTGATTTGTACGGTAACGTCATTTCGAATGCGTCCGATATCGTCAGCGCTGTTCAAACCAGCGGCACCGGCGGCAACTTAAATGCCACCAACGCACCGCAGAAGGTAACCGCGAGCAATGGCGCCGCGGTGTTCTCCGGCTTGTATGTCACAAACGCGGGCCGAAATGTATCGCTTACCTTCAGCGACGCCACCCTGCCGAATCACACGGTTGTCTCCAGCATCATTGACGTAAGCCCGAACGCGGCCGCCCGGATGCAAATGAGCCAGGAGCCGTCGGCGAACGCAACGTCCGGCATCGCCTTCGCGCAGCAACCCGAGGTCACGATTGTCGATGCCTACGGCAACCCCGCGACGACTTCCACCAACTCTGTCGTGGCGAGCGAGTCTGCCGGCGGCAATTTGAATGCAACCACTGCGGCGATGACGGCACCACTTATCGATGGTGTTGCGAGCTTTAGCGGTCTTTTTGTGACCAACATCGGTCCCGCAGTCATGTTAAATTTCACGTCCGGCGATTTGCCACCGGTCAATTCGACGACCATTGATGTGGGCCCTGGCGCCGCGTCACGGCTAATCTGGTCTACGGAACCGGCTAATGCCATCAGCGGAATGCCTTTTGAGGTACAACCCGTGTTGCAAACGGCGGACACCTTTGGCAATCCTTCGAGCAGCGGACTCGCTGCGACCCAAAACGTGCAGGTGTCCCTCACCACGGGCACTGGCCCGTTGCTGGGTACGACCGTTTATAACCTGGGGACCCTCGGCAGTAATGGTGTGGTAGCGTTCAATGATCTCCGCCTGGACGTGCCGGGCACCGGCTATGTTTTGACCGCTACGAATGTCAGCCCCGGTTCTGCGTTGCCGCCGCAGCAAGGCCAATTGGGCTTGTGGCTGGACGCCTCCGTGTTGAGTTCTCTTGCGTTAAGCGGGAACTCCGTGGTGAAGTGGAACGACTTGAGCGGGCACGGACGCAATGCCACCGGCGGTGTCTCCCCGGTCCTTGCCACCAACTCGACTTTGGCGGCGGGCGCACCGGGGTTGGGACGAGTGGTGCGTTTCGACGGTTCGAGCACCTACTTGAATGTAGACCTGACGTTTCTTAATGAAATACCCTTCACGATTGCTGTCGTCGGAGTGGCATCGGACAAGGGATCGCAGAGCAGCTACTTTATCGGCGACAGTGGCAGCGGGGGCAATACAACTGACAACGCGCTGCACACCGGGTATCGTAGTTCGGGTGACTTTACTTTTGCGCAGTACAGTGACGATCTGGATTATATCCCCGGCAGCTTTGTCTATCCGGCTGCCCGCGTCTGGATGGATGCGATTGATTCAAGCGGAAACAAAACGATCTATCTCAACGGTCTCGCCGTCACAAACGGAAATGCTGCCGGGTTGCTAAATTCAACTGGCAGCCAAGGGCACATCGGTTCCGCTTTTGACACGAGCAGCACCTGCTTCAAGGGTGATATCGCAGAGATCCTGGTTTACACCGATGCCGAAAACGCCGATGCCGCAGGCATCGCTAACTATCTGAGCAATAAATGGCTCTTCGCCAATTCCGGGCAACTTGAGTTGGCCAGTGCGGTAAGCACCCCTTTCGCAGTGCATGCAGGTCCTCCGCCGTCGCAACTGATCAAGGGAGCGATGGGCTCCGCCGACGGTTCGGCCATCCTTACCTACGGCACCGCCGTTGGATTCCAATATCACGTCGAGTTTAGCACCAACCTGACACTGGGGCCGTGGAGCACGGTGCCACGCAGCGTCACTAACGCAGCGGGCACCGCCGTCATTTTCACAGATACCAACACTTCGATCGGCCCGCGATTTTATCGTGTTGTTTCACCGTGAGCCAATCACTCGCCGTAGCGTTTGGCGATCGGATCCCGGCACCTTGCACCACGACCTCATGACGAGAATCAACATCGCACTTTTAACCCATTTGAACGCGTCGAATAAGAATACGAGCCGCTGCATATCCCACCGTTGGAGCGATGGGATATCCGTCAGGATTTCGCGATCATTTCAACCGGCAGTGCTACCACACCCGCACACGGTAAAACCTTTGAGGCGCACTGGCGGTCGGATCTGAGAGCCGCACGCTGCTTCCATTGCCGGCTTGAAGCGGCAACGGAGCCCATGATTCCGCATCATTGGGAGAGTTCTTGTATTCCAATCCATAGACTTTCCCGCTTCGGGTCGGCACATCGATCGAGAAAGTGTTGCTGGTGCATACGGGCGGCGAGAATGGAGGGTTCGGAACGAGCGGCAAGTCGCCGATCAGAGCAAGCGTGTGGTAATATCCACACGAGATGGCCACGACGTTTCGCAGCCGGTCAGGGGTGTTAGTTTGATTGCCCCAGAGAACGACAGTGCCGTCGCTTTTGAGTGCCGACATGAAATCCCATCCACAGGAGATGCTGATCACGCTCGTGACATTCGCGGGAGGGGAACCAACGATTTGGTTGTCGCCCCAAACAACAATGGTGCCGTTGGCGCGTAACGCTGCGCAATAGTCATAGCCGGAACCGATGGCAACGAAGTCATTGAAAGGAGGAACGTTGGTTTGACCGTGGTACCCCCAGCCCCACGCGACGACATTGCCGTCCCGTTTTAAAGCCAGACCCGCGTAGCTGCAGGCTGCTACCGAGACAACATTGCTTAGATCGGGAGGAACTTCGGTGCTCCCATATGTATCAATTCCCCAGGCAGTAACTGTCCCGTCCGCCTTCAAAGCGACGCTGAAATCAATTCCCGCCGCAATCGCGACCACGTTGCTTAAGCCATCAGGAGGAGTCGAATTTCTTCCCCAACCCACGACGGTCCCGTCCGCTAACAAAGCGAGACTTTCAGTCATGCTGGCAGCCACGCCGATGACATTCGTCAGGCCGTCAGGCGGATCGACCGGACCATAGGTAGTGCCGCCCCAAGCCGTAACCGTTCCGTCTTTCTTCAGCGCGACATTGCGATATTCGCTGGCTGCCACAGCGATGATGTTCGTCAACGTTGTCGGCACGGCATAGGCACTGGCGACGTTGGGATCACCCCATAATGCCACCTCGCTAATAATTACGTTGGCGATGCTGCTGGTAATGCTGCCCGCTGCGTTTTGAATATACACACGGTAGGCGCCGGACTGAAACGGCTGAGCATTCGAGAGCTGAAGCGAACTGCTCTTCGATTCCGATAATTCCTGCCCGTTAAGGGTCCAGTGATATGAAAAAGGTCCCTGGCCGTCCACGCCGACTGACAAGGCCACATTATCCCCCCGAAATGTGGAGGTGCCGTGCGGCTGTGTGGTAACGTGTGATGGCACAACGCTCAAGGCGGCATCCGCCGTAGTAACCGTTCCAAATTGGTTGCTGACGACCACAGAATACCGCGCCGCATCACTGAATTGGACGTTATCAATGGTCAGAATTGCATTCGTCGCGCCTGTGATATTTGTGCCATCCAGTCGCCATTGATAGGTCAACGGAAAAGCGCCAGTGGCAGGTACGAACAGAGAAGCTTTCGAACCATAAACCACCGTGCGGCTGAGAAGAGGTTGGAGCAGAAATGGAGGACCATTGGCAATCGACGCCAGGCTAACGTTATAGCCGGCCCCGATAGAACCCACGTCGCGGAGATCCGGCGGGGTGTTGGTTTGCCCCTGAATGCTGTTTCCCCACGCAATCACTGTGCCGTCCGCCCTGAGCGCGACGCTGTGGCTGGAGCCAGCGGCAATGGCAACAACGTTGCTCAGGCCTGCGGGGACGTTGGTTTGGCCGGATAAATCATAGCCCCAGCTATACACGCTTCCGTCGGCCCGCAATGCCAGCGCGTGACCACCACCGGCAGCCACAGCCACAACTTCCTTCAAATTATCGGGAACGTTGGTGACAGATCCGTTACTGCCCCACATGACGAACGTCCCATCACCGCGCAATGCCAGGCTGAAGCTGCTGCCGGCGGAAATAGCGATCACATTCTCCAGATCTGATGGTTGATTGGTGACCGCGCTGCTGATGCCCCACCCGGTCACCCGGCCATCGGACGTCAAGGCAAGGCTGTGCTGATAGCCGGCGGAGACCGCTACGACATTTGTGAGGCTGACCGGCACCTCCGCCTGTCCGTTGGCGTCATTTCCCCAGGCACTGACAGTTCCGTTCGAACGGAGCGCAAGACAGGAATAATAATTAGCAGAAATGGCGATCGCATTGGTCAGGTCCGATGGTACCTCGGTATCACCGACCGTATTTATTCCCCAAGCGCGAACCCTTCCATCGCGTTTCAAAGCGGTCCCGAAAGAAACTCCACCTGTGACAGAGACAACATTCGTCAGATCCGCGGGCAAGTTGGTGGCATTGAAACCGCCACCCCATGCGGCGACAGAAATGACGCTCAAAGAAGCCTCGGTGCTGGTTGCCACGCCGAGTTCATTGCTGGCAACGACTGAGTAATTTCCGGTCTGATTGAACTGTGCATTGGTAAGTTGCAATGTATCGTTCGTCGCACCAGCAATGTCTCCATCGTTAAATCGCCATTGATAATTTACCTGCGAAGGACTCGCTATGGTCACCCCAAAAGTCGCCGAAGCGCCCTTGAAGACGGTTATTCCTCTCGGTTGGGAAGTGATCGCGATGGGGAGGACAGTCAAATGTGAGACGGAATTACTGGTGAATCCAAAGGCATTGCTAACCGCAACCGAGTAAGCGCCCGATTGTGATAGCTGGACGTTCGTGAGAGTCAGCAAAGCATTCGTGGCTCCCGGAATATCCTGACCATCGAGTCGCCATTGGAACCCAAGTGGAAAACCGCCCGCAGCCTGCGCGCGAAGATAAACCGTGGTTCCGTAAACTGCATCGAGGTCCGGCAGCGCCGAATTGATAACCGGTGGACCGCTTCCCACCAGAGCAACATTGTAGTTCCCGGCGGCCGATACGGCTACGACGTTGCTCAATCCGACCGGCACGTTGGTGGCTCGCGTAATGGCGGTGAAGCCGCCAATGACCGAGGTATAGCTGCCCCAACACGTCACGGTTCCGTCGCTAGTCAACGCCACTCCATGGACCGCCCCGGCGTCGATCGCGACAACATTGGATAATCCAGAAGGGGGAGTATTGGAAATTTGTAAGGGCGACGGGAATGTAAATCCGACCCCCACCGATGCCGGCCATGCAGAAATGTGACCGTCGGCCAATAAAGCAATACTCAACAAATCGCCGGACGCAATTCCAACGGCATTGCTCAGGGCAGCGGGAACATTTGTAGTTGCCGAAGATCCCCAAGCGACTACTGCACCGTCGGCCGACAAAGCGGTGCTGGACGTCCCGTCCGCGGCAATGGCTACCACGTTTTTTAACCCAGGTGGAACATTCGTTTGACCATTAACATTCGATCCCCACGCCATTATTGTTCCGTCTCCGCTCAGCGCCAAATTGTGATAGGTGCCAGCGGCGATGCCAACCACATTGGTGAGACTGGCGGGCACGTTGGTTTCGCCAGACGTGTTCAAACCCCACGCCACGATCGTGTGGTCATTTCGAAGTGCCAGGTTGTGCGAGAAGCCGGCCGCGATTGCCACGACGTTCGACAAACCGGGAGGAATATTGGTCTGACCAAAAGTATTTGCTCCCCATGCGACTAATGTTCCGTCCCCTCTTAGCGCCAGCACATGGTCGCCGCCCGCTGAAATCGCGACGATATTTGTTAAATCAGGAGGAACATTGGTCAGGCTGGGGGTGCTGACGCCCCAGGCGGTAACTGAACTCTGCGCACAGGTCGGTGCGGGTCTCCCAAAACCGTAAACAAGAAGAAATAGCAAAATCCCTCTGGTGATTCGAAGCATGTTCATTCGTTATGCCTCCCAAACACGGAAGAGCCTATTTTAAAAGGAGCCGGAGTTACAAGTCGAATCAGGCGAACCACATAAGACCGCACCGCAGGATAATTTCTCACCAGAGACTCACTTCCACGGAATTACTGAAATACCTGGCGCACATCGGCGCGCGCGAATGAGACATCGTCTGGGATTTGAAGCACGGGCACCAGGCGGCAGCTTTTGAGCAGAATCTCCGGATTTGATAAACGCCTCCCTCTCCCGTTTCATCGACTCATATTCTTCCACGGACAGATCGCTGCCGAAGTGAGCGTACAGCTCATCCATTCTTTGTTGTGCCGCCCGTTTTCCCGACGATTTGCCCAATTGGATTTCGATTTCCTCCGATTCCCGCTCGTAATCACGACGCGACGGGTCTGCATAAATCCCCGATGTTGGTGGTTTTTGTTTAATTGGGGCATCTGCATCGAAATGGTTGAGTTCGACGTGGGCGCTCTCAATCTTAGTTTCGAGCAATTTAATCTGTTTTGAAATCTCCCTGCGGCGAATACGCGCCGGAGTAAACAAATCGGTTCCGGTCAAAGAAAGTGAAACGAGAAATTCCACCACAGTTCCACTACGGGGATTGAAAATGGGGGTTCGACAGGTTCGGGTTTTGCAGATGAAGCAAAGTCGTCCGTGTCCAATGGTTTATTCATAAGAGTTCCGAGCAACCAAGCTCCACAAAAAATCAACCCTAACGTACCGATCACCGAACACACTCGTTCCCACGCAGGCAGAGGAATGCCCTGCTCGGCTTGGCGCTTATTCTAATCGATTGTTCAGTTGTTGCCGTAATCCTCCGGGCTTTGCCACTTCTTCAGAGAATCATTCACTTTCCTCCTCCTTAAGCGTCCCGCCAACCCGAGGTAAATTGATGCGAGCAATTTATTTTGATTCGGCTTCAAACCTCGCACGTGTTTCTTCAGTTCTTTATCCATTGTTTTCATGCGGCAAGTATGGAGGACACGCATGGACATCCGCTGTCCACGTGAACGTTTGTGAATAACATTTGATTTGAACCTTGGTTTAAGTGGACACAACCGTTCGCGCAGGCAAAAAAGTTCCCCCGGTTCGGATCAAAATTGCTGCCGGGGAATATCGACCGTTGGAAAATTCGTTGCAGGGTTTCCGGCGCTTGACTGTCTCGGATACGACGCGTCTAATAAAACAAACTTACAAAAGGGCAAATCATGGAAATCGATCCAAATACGGTTGCACGGTTTCGGGGAATCAAACGTTTCGTGGTGCTGATGCTGGAGAACCGGTCGTTCGACCACTGTCCTAACAACCAGATCGTGAGACTGGCTTAGGGGATAAAGTGGTTGACACTCCAATGATAGAGGGAGTGTTAACATGAAAGAGAAGACCGTAGTAGAGAAGAAGAGGAACAGCCCCCCGAGGGGGGCTGGCGGCGCGAAAAAATCGCGCCGTTATACGCCGGACGAAAAACTGAAAGCCGTCCGGCTGCGGCTCGAGGAAGGGTTCAGCGTGCAGGACGTCTGCGGCGAGATGGGTATGGCCGTCAGCTGTCTGCATAATTGGATCCATCGGTATCAGAAGTTCGGAGAGGTAGGTCTGCAAAAGACTGAAAGCAGTAAGCGCGCCCCCAAGTTACCCGCGCCGATCACGGAGAAGATCGTCGAGTTGAAGCAGCAAAATCCCGGCTTCGGCATCAAGCGGATCAGTCAGCTATTGCGCCGGTGCTTCTTTTTACCGGCCAGCCCGGAGACGGTGCGCCGGCATTTGCACGAAGCCGAGTTGATGCCGCCCTCCAAGCCGCCCAAACAACGGAACATTACGCGGCCCCGGTTCTTCGAACGGGCCACACCCAACCAGATGTGGCAGACGGACATCTTCACCTTCCGGCTGGGTGGCCGTTATGCGTATCTCATCGCCTTCATGGATGATTACTCGCGCTTCATCGTGGGGGCCGACTTGTTCCGCAGTCCCACGGCCAATGCCGTGATTGAAGTCTACCGGGTGGCGGTAGGCGAGTATCAGCCACCCAGGGAGATGCTGACCGACAACGGGCGGCAATACACCAGTTGGCGTGGCACCAGCCGCTTCGAAGCGGAGCTGAAAAAGGATCATGTGGCTCACTTTAAATCCCGGCCGCAACATCCGATGACACTCGGCAAAGTCGAACGCTTCTGGTCCACGATCTGGCAGGACTTCCTGGTGCGTGCCCAGTTCGACAGCTTCGAGACGGCGCGCGAGCGGATCAAACTCTGGATCAAACATTACAACCACAAGCGTCCCAACCAGGGGATCGAGGGGCTATGTCCAGCGGACCGCTTCTTCGAGATCCAGAGTGAACTGCGTAAGACCATTGAAGCGGGCATTCAGGAGAACCTGCTGGAACTGGCGCTACGCGGCAAACCGCAGGCACCCTTCTATATGGTTGGCCGCATGGACGGCCAGTCCGTCGTGCTCCGCGCCGAAAAAGGCAAACTCAAACTCAGCGTCAGCGATCAGCAAAACCAGGAACAAGAACTTGTCTATGACCTCAACCAAGACTCCCAACGAAAAGACGGAACGCAAAAAGAAGGGCAGCAACACGGCGAACCACAGCGCACAGGACAAGGTCCAGGCAGTGCTGGCGGTGTGGACGGAACGCTGCAAGCCGGCGGAGGTCTGCCGGCAGCTCAACATCAACTGGATCACCTTCAACCACTGGCAACGCCGGGCGATGGAAGGAATGCTCCAGGCTCTGGAGAGCCGGGTCAACCTGACCAAGGGCGAAGCCTTGAGCCCACGGCTCCAGGCCTTGCTCCAGAACCGGCAACGTTCAGCGACGGCGCAAAAACTAACCAACCGCTTGGAACAGATAAACAAGCTTGCCAGCCCGCCCTCACTTCCGGCAAAAACGGAGTAGATGAATGCCAAAGCCAGACAGCGGGCGGAGGTCATCTTCAAAGTCCGCTCCGGCCAGATGACAGCCACGGCGGCAGCCCAGGAGCTGGGCATCAGCCGCCAGCAATATTACCAGTGGGAACAACGAGCCCTGCAAGCGCTGCTCTCCTCGCTGGAGGATCAGCCAACGGGCCGGCCCAAAATCCCGACGAACCCGGAGAAAGAACAACTCCAATGCCGGGTGGCACAACTCGAACAACAGGTGCAGGATTACCAACAGAAGGAACACCTGTGCCAGTTGTTAAACCAATGGGAACAGAGCGATCTGAAGCCCAGTAAAAAAAACCCAAAATGATCCGCGACCTCCTGCATCAACTCGAGCGCACGAAAAAGGAAACTCATTTTTCGTGGCGCCGACTTTGCGGCTTGGTGCCTTACTCCAGCGTCATGCGCTGGCGCCACCGGCAACGGACCGGCTTGCCCTTGTGGCAATGTCCCGGCCCTAAAAAGTCAGTGCCGTTGAACTGGGCGGAGTTTTATCCGCTCCTGCGGCAACTGAACCACGGCCGGGTGCGCACGCAAGGCACGGGCGAACTGTATCAACGGTTCGCCCAGGCCATCTCTCGTCGTCAGTTCGCCGGGTTGGTGCAGGATCGTCGTCAGGATCAACTCCATGCCATGAAACGCATTGACTGGCTCCGGCCTGGATTAGCCTGGTCGTGTGATGCCACCCAATATGGCGATGACCAAATCATCCCTGTGGAAGATCTGGCCTCGCGCTATCGCTTTCAGCCGCTGCTGCTGCACCGGCTCGACGGCCGCCAAATCGCCCTCCATCTGGAAAACCTGTTCCGCCAACACGGAGCACCGTTGTTCCTGAAACGCGATAATGGTTCACCCTTCAATCACCAACAGGTCGATGAGGTGCTTGCCCGCTTCGGCGTGTTGCCCTTGAATAATCCACCGCACTTTCCCCGCTACAACGGCGGCATGGAAAAAAGTATCCGCGACTTTAAAGCCGCCCTGGCCTTGCGCCAGTCCCGGAAATCATCTGAACTTGGCTTGCTCGCTGAAGTCGTCGCCCACGAACTCAATCACCACCCGCGGCGCTGCCTCAAGGGCCGCACCGCCTGCGTCGTCTTTCACGACGACGCCCAATATCTGCGCTGGACCAAACGCCAACGCAAAACCATTTTTCGTTTGCTGCTCCACGAGTTCGGAGCAATGATCGAAAAAACGGCCGATGGACATCAACCCAAACCCGCCACTCTGTGGCGGGTCACTGTGGAATCCTGGCTACGCCGCCAGGGCCTGATCGCCATTCGCCAAAACAAAACCGAAAATGTGTCACCCACTTTTCCTAAAATCTGGTCTCATAATTAAGTTGGGACCACAGTTGGTCAACTCTGGTCGAGCCCTCGATTCACACTAACGCCATGGCTTCCGTGAACGCCGATCCCTCCGCTGACGCGTTGTTAACCTATCACATTGATCCTTACGGACACGCCACGCAACTGTCCTACTCCAATAGTCCAAGCGGCCAATACTATTTGCGGTCGGTGACAGATTACGACGGCAACGTTACAACTTTTTCGTATGACAGTAACGGCTACTTGTCGCAAGTGAGCATGCCTTACAGCCGCACCGCAACATTTCACTATGCCTCTGGCACGAACGCCTTTTTGACCAACGTAGTCGATGCGCAAGAGATGGCAACGTCGTTCACGTATTCACCTGATGATGGCGTCAACGATTCCGTAACCGGTGACATGAACTCGATGACGACACCTTACGGCACCACAACTTTCAATTTCTTTGATGCCGACAAAGACAGCATATCCAAAATAAACAACGGCGTAACGCGTTCCGCACTTATCACGAATCCAGATGGCACTCACGAAGTTTACGCCTATTTCAACGATGCCACGAACAGCGCGCCCGCCCAATATGGCTCGTCCGATATCCCGACCATCGACGGATTGGACACAGGGAACCTGACGAATAGCATCGGGGCAATGTACAATCGCAACAGTTTCTATTGGGGACGAAGCCAATGCGATGCGCTCTCGCTGGCGAATGCGGACGCGAGCACAATGAATGGCCTGGGGACGAACGCCTTTTTACTCGCGAGAATGCGGCATTGGATGCTGGAATCCGACGGGAGTTCCGTTAGTTCGGCATATTCAATGGAGCAGAAGCCCTCTCCCGACGGCGTCACGCCAGGGCAGCGGACCTGGTTTGTTTATCCGAACGACGGAGTTCCTTGGACACTGTCGTCAGATTATCCACAGGACCCCGACGAAATTGTGCGTTTGCAGCCTGACGGGACCACCTGGTACCAAACCATTAGTGGCCGCGATAATTTTGGCAATCCCGCAACGATTGTCACACATTACGTGGCCCCCGATAGCAGTCCCGCCACCAGCACGGAATCCTACAGTTTCGGTTACCCTACGTACTCAGTGGATGCTGGGGCTGGGCCTGTGAGTTGGTATGCGTCGAGGCTCTATGGATACAGCGGGCCAAATGTGTATCTCCAATACAGCTTCGACCTGGTGCCGCAAACCAATAGCGCCGGCGGCTATCCCGTCACTTATCCCAATTTTTCAACGGTCGGCGTGACGAAGAATGACACGTCCACCACCCTGTTTTTCAACGCGAATGAACAGGTTTCCGGCGGTGTCCTGCCTACCGGCCTCACGATCACCAATATTTTCGGATTGGATGGCTTTTTGTCCAAGAGCATTGCGCTCGAAACACCGGCGACGAATACCTACACGTTTTCGTCTGGCTTGCCGAGCACTTGGACCGATCCCAACGGTCTTACCAGGACCTTCACGTGGGACAATCTGGAACGGCTGACGAATGTGGCTTATCCCGATGGCACAACCCTGGTCAACACCTACACGAATCTGAATATCGCCAGTCAAAAGGACCGGCTGAATCATTCGTGGACTGCGCATTACGACAGCATGGGGCGGCGGACTTCGTTTACGGACCGAAACGGCAACACCACCTCGTTCAGTTATTGCGGTTGCGGCTCCCTGGAATCCATCACGGACCCGCAAATGAACACGCTGGTTTACGGCCGCGATTACGCCAATCGCATCACGTCGGCCACGTACGACAGCACGTTCATCCGAAATTTCACGCGCGACTCGCTGGGCCGAATCGTGCATGAGACCAATAATTCCCTCCAGTCCTTTAGCTATTCTTACGATAATCTGGATCGAGTGTCGCAGGTGACAACGCCGCAGGGAACGCTCTTTGCCGCCACCTACGACGCCAACAATTTTCCTCTCATCGTTCAAAACGCCGAAGGCATTCTGGTGACAAATCAATGGGACGATACGGGCCGACATTTGCTCGATCAATATTATGCCAATGGCATGTATCACAACTGGAATTACGCCGGTGGCTTGCTGAGTTCGGAATATGACGGCGTGCATCCGACGTATTACAGTCGCGACAAGGCGGGACGGCTCACCTCGGTTCAGGATGCGAATGGCAACTACACATACTTCGGTTACGATCCGGCCGGGCAATTAAATACGTTGACCAACGCCGACGGAGCGATCACGTCCTGGAACTACGACATCTACGGAAGGATGATCAAGAAAACCGACGCGAACAACGTTCTGGTGGAAACCAATGATTATGATGCCGACGGACAATTGGCAAAGCATTGGACGCCGGCCAAGGGGTTGACGCAATACGGATACGATAACAACGGGAACACGTTGAGTGTGGCGTATAGCACCGGTCCCGGCATCACGAGCACGTATGACACGCTGAACCGGATTGCGAGCATGACAGATGCGGTGGGGCACAGCGCGTTTACTTATCAGAACTTTGGACCGTTTTGGAGCGCGTTATCCAGCGAGGACGGGCCGTGGGCTGCCGACACGATGTCACGGGCTTATTACGCAAACGGCCTGCCCAACACCTATTCGCTCGATGGCGGCTGGAACGGGAGCTACGGCTACGACAGCATGCTGCGGCTGCACACATTCAGTTCGCCGGCAGGGACGTTCACCTACAATTACGCCAACGCGACGGGCCGGCAGATATCCAGCCTGGCGCTGCCGGGCGGCTCAACCATCACGTACGGCTATGACCCGGCGGGATTGCTCACCAGCACGGCGCTGAAAAACAGTGGAAATACCGTGCTGGATTCCTACGGCTACACTTACGACGCCGTGGGCTGGCGAACCAATGTGCTGCGCGCGGATAGTTCCCGCGTGGCGTATGGCTATGACAACATTGGGCAATTGACCAGCGCGACGGGCTTTGAATCCGGCGGCACGCCGCGTTACAATGAAAACCTCGGTTACACGTACGATCCGGCGGGCAACCTGACCCAGCGCATCAATGACACCTTGAGCCAGACGTTCACGGTGGACCCGGCCAATGAACTGACGAACGTGCTGCGCACCACCAGCGTGATGACCGTGGCCGGAGGACTGACAAACACGCCGACGAGCCTGAGCATCAACGGCAAGGCCGCGGGCATTTACGGCGACAAGACCTTCGCGGCGACGAACGTGGCGCTGGTTGATGGCTTGAACATCTTCACGAACATCCTGACGATTGCCGGAAGCTCGTTCACCAATCAGTTGGTAAAGAACCTGCCAACCTCGGCCAACTTATCTTATGACCTGAACGGGAACATGACCGGCGACGGTTTGCACGGGTACGAATACGACTGCGCCAATCAACTGACTCGCATCACGCAGACGAATAAATTCAAGAGCGAGTTTATTTACGATGGATTTGGCAGAAGAAGAATCCGCCGGGAATATGCGTGGACGGGAACTTGGGTGCCGACGACCGAAACGCATTACATTTACGACCGAATGCTGGTGATTCAGGAACGCGATGGGAATAACGCCACGAAAGTAAGTTACACGAGAGGACTGGATTTGAGCGGTGGTGAACAAGGCGCGGGAGGAATTGGGGGCTTGCTGGCGAGAACAGATGGAAGTGGCAGCGCGTTTTACCACGCAGACGGTAATGGGAATATTACATCAATGATCGATTCGAGCGGGGCCGTTCTTGCGAAATATCTATATGATTCCTATGGAAATTTAATCGATAAATCCGGGGTGATGGCAGACGTGAACCTTTATCGGTTTTCGTCGCAGGAAGTCCACATCCCCAGCGGAATTTATTACTATTTATTTCGGTGTTATATACCAAATCTCCAAAGATGGCTAAATTCAGACCCCTCAGGTGAAATGGGTGGAATCAACCTCCACTCGTTTGTGGGAAACTCTCCAATAAGCTTTCTCGATTTATGGGGACTTCAAGAGATTAATATCAATTTCGGTGACCTTTGGCGATTGTTCGGGCCTGAACCAAATCCTCCAAGCATTCAGAGTAACAATGCTGCTTGGGATAATTACTATAAAGGAAAAGGGCCTCAACCAAATGAACCGTATATACTCGGGCCTAATAACTGGGATAGCGTTCTGCTTTTACCTCTCGGGTTTATCGGCCCTGCGGAAGAGGCTGGAGCACAGATTCCTGATTTGCTTGGACCAGTTCCGGAGGTTCCAGCGGCACCAAAAGCACCACCGCCCGTTTGCAAGCTACCTGTCGGCAAAAACCAGCTCGTCGACCCGAATTTGCTTAAAGCCGGATCGCAAACAGCATTGTTTCAAGGAAATCTCGATACTCAATTAGGTTTGATTAGGACTGGAACACCGAGGTTCACACCGATTATTTTGAATACTGAGGGTACAATATGGGATGGGGCACACGGGGCAAGAGCAGCCATTATGAGTGGAACCTTGGTGAATGTCAATGTTGTCGATATCGCTATGAGCCCCGGTCCGCCGGTGAGTGAATTGCCAATTCTACCCGGACGCAAATAAATTATGAATAACGCTCCGAAGCAAATACAGGATGCACTAACGGAAATTATTTATTATGGCATTTTAATGATCAGGTCCGAAGCGAAGGTCGGGAATTCCGCTCGTTGCTTGATTGATGCTGAGCACATCCATGATCTGCCAAATACGATAAACGAATACTCAGACGACCGGTTGCTTTGTTATTATCCTGCTCGTGTCCAAGCCTATCTATCCGCCACCAAAGGGGCTAATGTAAATTGTTTCCGTCCGGCATGGCTGGTCATCGATCAACATTTGAAGGCAAGAGGGAAAATTCCGTATGAATCGGACTTCCTATCGTAAATGATTTATGAACTCGTACAAGCCAACCAATGCAGAAGCCGTGCCATCGAAATTCGATTTGGCGCTTGGATGGCTTCTCGGTTTGCGAACCCTCTGAGGGGAGGAAAGCTCAACCTACATCAAACTGAACACTCAAACGCCTTGCCCACCTTCCCGCCATGGCGGGACTGTCCCGGTCAACCAGGGATTTTGTGGGAGGTTCTTTGACTCTCAACATCCAGTTCGTCTTCGGTAATGAATGCGACCATCCAAGCTATGTCACCGGAGTGTGGCGCCAAACGGCAACAAAAGACACCTGCAAATATGTCTGACGCGGGTTTTGATCGCGGAATAAATGGTTCCACAAGTGGCCAGCAGATACACGTTCGTCTTTTCCGGGTGCCGTTTGAGAAAAGCGCTAAATTCACTCCTACAGCCGGTGGTCTTGGCCAAACAAATAAACGCGCACATCGCCCAAAGGTCGGCTTCCCATTCCTTGCCGCTCGCTCTATTGAAAATAAAACGATAGTACCGCCTCACATGCATGGAAAATTCGGCCAAAAAATTGATTTTCCAATGGTCTTCAAAAACCCGAGGATGATGCGTCCGGTGGGGATTCAAGACATGCCGGATATAATGCCCCACTTCGTGCAACAACGTGAAGATATGCTCACAACGCGGCTGATGAGCATTGATCAATATGCGCTTCTCACGAGGCAAAAGTAAGCCCTGAACGTCGACCGTGAAGTAACTGACGAACACGATTTTCAAGCCAAAGTGTTTGGCGATCGCGCGCAGCATGTTTTTAGTTTTGCGTTTCATTTGCCACCCTGCTTCCTGACGTAGCGTTCGATCAACTTACGCACCTCGGCCAGTTTACCATTCGGCACTTCTGCCAACGTCCGCATGATGGGAGCGGCTTCTTCCCTCCGAAAAAAGGCGAGGGCCGCATCGTCGGGCTTGCCGGCCGCTTTGTTTAATTCTCCCTGCGGAATCTTCAGCACCTTTTCAAGTTGAGCAATCGCATCATTGGAAGGGATTCCGCGCTCGCCGTTCAACAGAAAGCAAAGATACGCCGGGGAAAGGTCCGCGCGACGAGCGACCTGGTTCAGTGACAACTTTTCGGGATGCTCGGCCATCGCCTTTTTGAGCAGCCGGATGAACCGCTCGGGCGCCTTCGCTGGCTTGTTCGCTGTCATTGGCCCAAATCTACCGCGTTATTAACTGGCTGTAAACGGTAAAATGAGAGTTCGCTCACTTTTTACTATTCACAATGTGTTAATGGTCTCATAGTCGGCGCCAAACATGCGTTGCAAGTTGAACAACCGATTGGCGGAATGTCTGGCCGCGAAAGGCGATAAAAAATCGCAGTTGGCTCATCGCCTGCGCATGAGTCGCGCCTACGTGACGCGGTTGGTGAATGGCGACATTCGCCCGAGTCTGGAAGCGGCAATCCGTATTGCTCGATTTTTTCGAAAGCCCGTTGAAGAAATCTTCCAACTGGAAGAATCGACGGCAGCAGTCCACGCGATTCCGCAGATCAATTTCTCTGGTGTGCATCCGTCCGCATCGGGCGAAAAACCAATAAAGGCGGAAAAAACGAAAAAAATAAATGAGACTCAAACTGTTAGTTCAAACGCAGGAGTTCCAAAACTGGCCGGCCACGAAAGATCGCCCGGCTTCCAACTCGCATAACCTGATCTGCCTCGACATGTCACAACCGGCTGACTCGCGCATGACGGAGAGCATTAGCTACCGTTTAAAAGATGAGGAGATCCCGAAGTATTGGGACAAGGCCATGGACAAAACCCTTGAGGTCGTGTGCCGTCGCATCGCGCACAGCAAGTCGGGCAAGGCTTCGCTCATTGGTGAGATTGTTGAGGCACCACAAGCAGTAAAATAACTGCCCTTATGCCCAACAACCCTCGCGCAGACCATCAGTGGAAGGACAAAATCCTTCGGCGCGAGCGGTTCGCTGACTTCGCTTATACATTGGCACGTGTGAACTGGGACTTTTTTACAACTCATACATTCAAAAATCCATTACCCAGGCCATACGTGCGGGGTGCAATGTTCTGGCGCTGGGGCCGGGACGTAAGCGAATTCAGCGGAGTCCCCTATAAAAACCTGCTTATAGCGTTGCGTGGTGAGCAGGGGGAAATCGGGGGCAGGCCACACTTCCATGCTCTGATCGGTGGCCTGACTACGTGCAACATGATGAGCCTGCGTTCGCGGATGATGCGCTCCTGGAAGATCATTAGCGGCAATGCGGACGCGGACTTTCGGCTCTATGACCGCTCACTCGCGGGAGCGGATTACATCTGCAAATGCCTGGGGGCAAATGCGTATGAGGTGAACAAGTATTCACTGGCCGAAGAAACGACGCTGTCCGATTCAGTCTTTTTCCTCATCAGGAAGCTGGATTCAATGGGGGCCAGACGTTGCCGCGAGGTCACACGAAAATACGGGCAGGTTGCGAAGGCGCCGGGGCATAACCAGGTGGTTCCCGGCGCGAGTAGCATTTGAGATAGCACTGCCTTTTCGCCTGCGGGCATGGTGCAGCGGTTCCGGCCCAAGAGGAGTTGCGTTTAGCCCGGATATTTCATAGAGGGATTAACCAAAGAAGCGGCGAGAGCGTCCAAAGGCTTGATATCACTCAGCCAAATGAATACGCCACTCACCGCTTCTTGTGTGACAGACTGTAAGCAGGAGCCACTGCTTTTTCAAGACCTCGGTTCACGAAAAGTCGTGGCTGATTTTTCGGGCGGCACGCTCTCCAGCGATGGCGGCGTGTTGCTGGTGCGGCAGGTGGACGCCGGCTTGGGTTTGACGGCGAATCTGGCCCAATGCTTTAGCGATGAACGGCAGGCGGTGTATGTGGATCACACGGTCCAGCAACTGTTGGCGCAGCGGATTTATGGTCTGGTGCTGGGTTACGAAGATCTCAATGACCATGAGTGGTTGCGGTTGGATCCGCTCCTGGCCACGGCCTGCGACAAACGAGATCCAACCGGACAGGATCGATTCAACCCAATCCATCGCGGGATTGCTCTGGCCGGAGCCAGCACCCTCAACCGGCTGGAACTTTCAAACAACCAACACACCCGCGCGCATAAGCTGGCCCACGATCCGAGCCAGATTCAAGCCTGCCTGTTGCGGATGGGAGTTCGTGGTCTGCCCAAACACGCCACGGAGATAGTGTTGGATCTGGATGCCATGGGGCATCGGTTGTGCGGGACGCAGGAGGGGCGGCATTATCGCGCCCATTATGACGAGTATTGTTATTTGCCGCTCTATGCGTTTGTCGGTGACTACCCCTTGTGGGCGCAACTGCGAACCAGCGACCAGGACGGAGCGGACGGAGTCGTGGCGGCGCTGGCGCAGATGGTGCCGGCCATCCGGAAACGCTGCCGCCGGGCGCGCATCATTGTACGCGCTGACAGTGGCTTCTGCCGGGAGGAGATCATGGCCTGGTGCGAAGGCCAGGCGGAGGTTTATTATTGCCTGGGCTTTGCCAAAAACAGCGCGTTGGTGGAACGGCTGGGACCAGCGTTGGCAGCAGCGCAAACGCGCTGGTGCCTGTGTGGTGGCAAAGCATTTTCGCCAAACCGGGTTTGCGCTTCGGGGATACATCGAGCCAAACCCATCTTCCGACTACCTCAGCCAGTGCGTATTGCTGCGGCAACTTCGTTCGCAGAACGTTCAAAACTGATTCAGTCGACAACGCGCGGTTCGCGGAATGCTCGGCAGTGCCTTTTGAAGCCGACGATGGCCGAACATTCGCCGGTGCTGACGCTTCAATTTGAATTGTTGTTGTCATAGCTTTTTTTTGAAACCGCTGTCCGTCACCCTGCCGTTTGCCGCTCGCTTCAGAAATGGGGAGACAGCGAGCCGCGCTCGAAGCGCATCGAACAATGAGCGAAAGCTAAAACCGTGAAAGTGGCGAAAGAGGGAAAGAGGGCGACACTGGCGCGATATTAGATCTCGCTTCCAACTCTCGGATCGTTGTCGGACCAGCGAGAGCAATCGGTGGGGTGACGGCAGGCGAAAAAAAAGGCGAAGACAAACAACCTGGCTTTCGTGTCCCTGGATTTAATCATGCCCGGAGTCTGCGGAAAATTGGCGCGGGAGGGAGTCCTCGGCTTTTCCCGACCGCGTCAACTTTCCTCCGTCTCCGGCCAATTGACGGGGCGTTGTCAGGCCGGTTGAGAATCGGAGCGATTCGCGGAGATAATTAACCGGTCTGATGCCGAGGGTGGGCCCGTTTGTGCTTTTATTTTCATGCGGTGAGCGTAATGTCGGCGTTCAGGCTTTGGGAATCTTGCGAAAACCTCCACTTTGCAAGCAAACGAGACGCCTGCCTCCGAGCACCTATTCGGTTTTCGAATCCCTATCTTTAAAAGACTCCAGATTTTTCGCTTTTGGTCGTATCAGGTTCTGAAAGCCCAATCGTAAAATCGTCATTTATCCCGGCTGACGGCGTATGGCCGAGGTCTGCCGGAACGCGGAAGTGAGAGATGAATCAATCAGAATCACAAACGACGCCAAATTACGTCACTTGTGCCTGCCAACAGTGTGACGGACACATCGAATTTGATGCAAATGAGCTTACGGAAGAAAATAGCAGAGTGCGGTATCCACACTGCGGCTTGGAGACAAAAATCTCCATGCCAATCTTGGCGGGATCAAGCCAATATTTCAACAGGCTGTTAGGTAGAAATCGTCAAATTGCTGGAATAGTACGGATTTACCACCTAAATCCCAGGGAGTTTAATTTGCCCCGATGAATCCTGAGGCATATAGCGCTACGAATCTTCGCAAAAACACAGCCAAGGACAAAAAAACAAGGAACGCGGCTTCTAAACTTTTCATGCATCCACTTATAGGTTGCTCAAAATTGGACCTAACCCCAATCCCTCTCTTTGAATCCCCTTTGTTTATCGGCTCAAACTGTAACACACCCGGACTTCGATCTCATTGACGTGCCGCCCCGGTAGCAGCGCGTCGCCGGCGCTTGGCTTCCTTTGGAAAATCCATCATGAAAAAACAATTATTATCCGCCCTTTGTCTTCTGGCCTTCGGCATCTCGCTGCAGGCCGCCACCGTCATCGGCGACATGACCCTGCTGTTTGGCGACGGCGCGACCAACGGCGAGTTCTCGGTTTCAGGGCTAGACCTTCCGATGAGTTACAACGGCATCACTTACCTTGCGGAACCAGTTTCAGGCCAGCTCACGAATGGCCAATTGAACGTCACCCTGACACCGCCCGGCCGCTACGACATTTCCTTCCCCGCCCTGAACACCAGCCTGCGTATCATCAACCCGGCGAACACGAACACCTATGATATTTCGCAACTGGTGACAAACATCGCAGTCTTTGTTTCTCAGGGAATTTCCCGGCAGGTGCTGCCGGGCGATGGCGTGGCGTTTGTGACCAACAACCTTGGGCAGATCAACGAGACAATCACGATCGCTGCAGTCGGCGGCGTCGCCACCAACAGCTATCAATCCGTGGCGGGGAACGATCTGGTCGCCATCATCACGGACCCGACCAGCTTCACCCAGACTATCTTCGGTGTATCGCAGACCAACAATCAGCTCGTTGCCTGGGCGCAGCTCGCGCCAGAATCCAAGCAGGATCATTCCTCAAAATTGGATCTGTGGTCCGCAGTGGATCCCTCATCATTTCAGCCGTTCCTCGGCTACACGCCGGCGACCACTAATTTCGCGACGACGGACGTGCCCGGCTTGATTCTTCCTGATGGCACGACCTTGGTTATCGATCCAACCACGCACAAGCTCTCCTCCGTGGCGACTGGCACCGGCGATTTCGTTGGGCCGAACGCAGCCACCAGCGGACACGTGGTGACCTTTGGTTCGGATAGCGGCAAGTTGGGTCAGGATAGTGGCCATGCGCTCAGCGAATACACCTTGCTGTCCCAGATCGCTTCCGGATCCCAGAACGGCGTCCTCAGCTCAAACGATTGGGCAACGTTTAACGGCAAGCAAGCATACTCCACAAATCTGGATCTGTGGTCCGCAGTGGATCCCTCATCATTTCAGCCGTTCCTCGGCTACACGCCGGCGACCACTAATTTCGCGACGACGGAGGTGCCCGGCTTGATTCTTCCTGATGGCACGACCTTGGTTATCGATCCAACCACGCACAAGCTCTCCTCCGTGGCGACTGGCACCGGCGATTTCGTTGGGCCGAACGCAGCCACCAGCGGACACGTGGTGACCTTTGGTTCGGATAGCGGCAAGTTGGGTCAGGATAGTGGCCATGCGCTCAGCGAATACACCTTGCTGTCCCAGATCGCTTCCGGATCCCAGAACGGCGTCCTCAGCTCAAACGATTGGGCAACGTTTAACGGCAAGCAAGCATACTCCACAAATCTGGATCTGTGGTCCGCAGTGGATCCCTCATCATTTCAGCCGTTCCTCGGCTACACGCCGGCGACCACTAATTTCGCGACGACGGAGGTGCCCGGCTTGATTCTTCCTGATGGCACGACCTTGGTTATCGATCCAACCACGCACAAGCTCTCCTCCGTGGCGACTGGCACCGGCGATTTCGTTGGGCCGAACGCAGCCACCAGCGGACACGTGGTGACCTTTGGTTCGGATAGCGGCAAGTTGGGTCAGGATAGTGGCCATGCGCTCAGCGAATACACCTTGCTGTCCCAGATCGCTTCCGGATCCCAGAACGGCGTCCTCAGCTCAAACGATTGGGCAACGTTTAACGGCAAGCAAGCATACTCCACAAATCTGGATCTGTGGTCCGCAGTGGATCCCTCATCATTTCAGCCGTTCCTCGGCTACACGCCGGCGACCACTAATTTCGCGACGACGGAGGTGCCCGGCTTGATTCTTCCTGATGGCACGACCTTGGTTATCGATCCAACCACGCACAAGCTCTCCTCCGTGGCGACTGGCACCGGCGATTTCGTTGGGCCGAACGCAGCCACCAGCGGACACGTGGTGACCTTTGGTTCGGATAGCGGCAAGTTGGGTCAGGATAGTGGCCATGCGCTCAGCGAATACACCTTGCTGTCCCAGATCGCTTCCGGATCCCAGAACGGCGTCCTCAGCTCAAACGATTGGGCAACGTTTAACGGCAAGCAAGCATACTCCACAAATCTGGATCTGTGGTCCGCAGTGGATCCCTCATCATTTCAGCCGTTCCTCGGCTACACGCCGGCGACCACTAATTTCGCGACGACGGACGTGCCCGGCTTGATTCTTCCTGATGGCACGACCTTGGTTATCGATCCAACCACGCACAAGCTCTCCTCCGTGGCGACTGGCACCGGCGATTTCGTTGGGCCGAACGCAGCCACCAGCGGACACGTGGTGACCTTTGGTTCGGATAGCGGCAAGTTGGGTCAGGATAGTGGCCATGCGCTCAGCGAATACACCTTGCTGTCCCAGATCGCTTCCGGATCCCAGAACGGCGTCCTCAGCTCAAACGATTGGGCAACGTTTAACGGCAAGCAAGCATACTCCACAAATCTGGATCTGTGGTCCGCAGTGGATCCCTCATCATTTCAGCCGTTCCTCGGCTACACGCCGGCGACCACTAATTTCGCGACGACGGACGTGCCCGGCTTGATTCTTCCTGATGGCACGACCTTGGTTATCGATCCAACCACGCACAAGCTCTCCTCCGTGGCGACTGGCACCGGCGATTTCGTTGGGCCGAACGCAGCCACCAGCGGACACGTGGTGACCTTTGGTTCGGATAGCGGCAAGTTGGGTCAGGATAGTGGCCATGCGCTCAGCGAATACACCTTGCTGTCCCAGATCGCTTCCGGATCCCAGAACGGCGTCCTCAGCTCAAACGATTGGGCAACGTTTAACGGCAAGCAAGCATACTCCACAAATCTGGATCTGTGGTCCGCAGTGGATCCCTCATCATTTCAGCCGTTCCTCGGCTACACGCCGGCGACCACTAATTTCGCGACGACGGAGGTGCCCGGCTTGATTCTTCCTGATGGCACGACCTTGGTTATCGATCCAACCACGCACAAGCTCTCCTCCGTGGCGACTGGCACCGGCGATTTCGTTGGGCCGAACGCAGCCACCAGCGGACACGTGGTGACCTTTGGTTCGGATAGCGGCAAGTTGGGTCAGGATAGTGGCCATGCGCTCAGCGAATACACCTTGCTGTCCCAGATCGCTTCCGGATCCCAGAACGGCGTCCTCAGCTCAAACGATTGGGCAACGTTTAACGGCAAGCAAGCATACTCCACAAATCTGGATCTGTGGTCCGCAGTGGATCCCTCATCATTTCAGCCGTTCCTCGGCTACACGCCGGCGACCACTAATTTCGCGACGACGGAGGTGCCCGGCTTGATTCTTCCTGATGGCACGACCTTGGTTATCGATCCAACCACGCACAAGCTCTCCTCCGTGGCGACTGGCACCGGCGATTTCGTTGGGCCGAACGCAGCCACCAGCGGACACGTGGTGACCTTTGGTTCGGATAGCGGCAAGTTGGGTCAGGATAGTGGCCATGCGCTCAGCGAATACACCTTGCTGTCCCAGATCGCTTCCGGATCCCAGAACGGCGTCCTCAGCTCAAACGATTGGGCAACGTTTAACGGCAAGCAAGCATACTCCACAAATCTGGATCTGTGGTCCGCAGTGGATCCCTCATCATTTCAGCCGTTCCTCGGCTACACGCCGGCGACCACTAATTTCGCGACGACGGACGTGCCCGGCTTGATTCTTCCTGATGGCACGACCTTGGTTATCGATCCAACCACGCACAAGCTCTCCTCCGTGGCGACTGGCACCGGCGATTTCGTTGGGCCGAACGCAGCCACCAGCGGACACGTGGTGACCTTTGGTTCGGATAGCGGCAAGTTGGGTCAGGATAGTGGCCATGCGCTCAGCGAATACACCTTGCTGTCCCAGATCGCTTCCGGATCCCAGAACGGCGTCCTCAGCTCAAACGATTGGGCAACGTTTAACGGCAAGCAAGCATACTCCACAAATCTGGATCTGTGGTCCGCAGTGGATCCCTCATCATTTCAGCCGTTCCTCGGCTACACGCCGGCGACCACTAATTTCGCGACGACGGAGGTGCCCGGCTTGATTCTTCCTGATGGCACGACCTTGGTTATCGATCCAACCACGCACAAGCTCTCCTCCGTGGCGACTGGCACCGGCGATTTCGTTGGGCCGAACGCAGCCACCAGCGGACACGTGGTGACCTTTGGTTCGGATAGCGGCAAGTTGGGTCAGGATAGTGGCCATGCGCTCAGCGAATACACCTTGCTGTCCCAGATCGCTTCCGGATCCCAGAACGGCGTCCTCAGCTCAAACGATTGGGCAACGTTTAACGGCAAGCAAGCATACTCCACAAATCTGGATCTGTGGTCCGCAGTGGATCCCTCATCATTTCAGCCGTTCCTCGGCTACACGCCGGCGACCACTAATTTCGCGACGACGGAGGTGCCCGGCTTGATTCTTCCTGATGGCACGACCTTGGTTATCGATCCAACCACGCACAAGCTCTCCTCCGTGGCGACTGGCACCGGCGATTTCGTTGGGCCGAACGCAGCCACCAGCGGACACGTGGTGACCTTTGGTTCGGATAGCGGCAAGTTGGGTCAGGATAGTGGCCATGCGCTCAGCGAATACACCTTGCTGTCCCAGATCGCTTCCGGATCCCAGAACGGCGTCCTCAGCTCAAACGATTGGGCAACGTTTAACGGCAAGCAAGCATACTCCACAAATCTGGATCTGTGGTCCGCAGTGGATCCCTCATCATTTCAGCCGTTCCTCGGCTACACGCCGGCGACCACTAATTTCGCGACGACGGACGTGCCCGGCTTGATTCTTCCTGATGGCACGACCTTGGTTATCGATCCAACCACGCACAAGCTCTCCTCCGTGGCGACTGGCACCGGCGATTTCGTTGGGCCGAACGCAGCCACCAGCGGACACGTGGTGACCTTTGGTTCGGATAGCGGCAAGTTGGGTCAGGATAGTGGCCATGCGCTCAGCGAATACACCTTGCTGTCCCAGATCGCTTCCGGATCCCAGAACGGCGTCCTCAGCTCAAACGATTGGGCAACGTTTAACGGCAAGCAAGCATACTCCACAAATCTGGATCTGTGGTCCGCAGTGGATCCCTCATCATTTCAGCCGTTCCTCGGCTACACGCCGGCGACCACTAATTTCGCGACGACGGAGGTGCCCGGCTTGATTCTTCCTGATGGCACGACCTTGGTTATCGATCCAACCACGCACAAGCTCTCCTCCGTGGCGACTGGCACCGGCGATTTCGTTGGGCCGAACGCAGCCACCAGCGGACACGTGGTGACCTTTGGTTCGGATAGCGGCAAGTTGGGTCAGGATAGTGGCCATGCGCTCAGCGAATACACCTTGCTGTCCCAGATCGCTTCCGGATCCCAGAACGGCGTCCTCAGCTCAAACGATTGGGCAACGTTTAACGGCAAGCAAGCATACTCCACAAATCTGGATCTGTGGTCCGCAGTGGATCCCTCATCATTTCAGCCGTTCCTCGGCTACACGCCGGCGACCACTAATTTCGCGACGACGGAGGTGCCCGGCTTGATTCTTCCTGATGGCACGACCTTGGTTATCGATCCAACCACGCACAAGCTCTCCTCCGTGGCGACTGGCACCGGCGATTTCGTTGGGCCGAACGCAGCCACCAGCGGACACGTGGTGACCTTTGGTTCGGATAGCGGCAAGTTGGGTCAGGATAGTGGCCATGCGCTCAGCGAATACACCTTGCTGTCCCAGATCGCTTCCGGATCCCAGAACGGCGTCCTCAGCTCAAACGATTGGGCAACGTTTAACGGCAAGCAAGCATACTCCACAAATCTGGATTCATGGAGTGCGCTCGAACCCAGCGCCAAACAGGATGCGCTGGGGTTCGCTCCGGCCGCTGCCACGCCCGCCGGTATCGCCAATGCGCTCGGCTACGTGCCAGCTTCGTTCGCCCAGGTCACGCAGGCGGTCCTATCCATCACGTTGCCCATCGACTCGTTGGCTGTCCCCGGTCAAATCACCGGACTTGGAGTCGATCAGAACACCAACCAGGTCACCTTGCTGTTCCGGAACAACCTGACTTTGACCGGAACCGGCACGAATAATTTCTACTGGGTTGACGCGGCGACCGGTGGTGGAGGATCAACCAATCTCGCGACCTCCACCAGGCCCGGCCTGGTTAAGCTCGGTAGTCCCACTGTGGGTATTGCTCCTGACGGGACTCTTTGGGCCACGAATACCGCCGGCGGAAACGCGAACAACACCGCTTTGTTGCGCACCAACATTTATGTGCGGGACACAAATGCCCTGATCCTCGACGCTGCAAAAGCGCAGACCTTTAACGTGGGATTTATTGCGAATGGGAGCACCTTGCTGCTTTCCAATTTCAATGCCATCGCGAACCTTGGGTGTCACGACATCCAAATCAATCTTCACAACGGGACCAATGGCGGGCCGGGCCTGCTCACCTTGATGAACGTGATGGGAAACTTAACGACGAACGGAGCGTGGACACAAACGACGAACGCGAACGCGACCGACATCCTGGTGGCTCGTGTTGATGGCACATACACAAATGTGATCATTACGGCGCAAGCGAATTGCAGCACCTATGTTGATACAACCCCTTACCTTTCCAGTGGTGGGGGCGACGGGGGCCCGGCGCCCACGAACACACCGCCGACTATTTCCACGATTCCGGCGCTATCGGTGACATCCGGCCAGGCAACTGTGGCGATTCCGTTCACGATTGGCGATGCTGAGACGCCGGCGACGAGCCTGACGGTTTCGGGCAGCTCCTCTTCCACGACCCTGGTGCCGAATGCAAATATCGTGTTTGGCGGCAGCGGAGCGAATCGCACGGTGACGGTGACGCCAGCCGCGGGCAATACCGGCACGGCGCAAATCACGGTGACGGTCAGCGACGGAACCAACACAGCGAGCAGCCCCTTCACTTTGACGGTGACACCGGCGCCCACGAACACAGGGGGCACAGGCGGCACAGGGAGCGGGTTTGTGCGGAAGCAATTCAAACATGCCTACACAGTTAATGGACGTACCCAATCGGCTACCTTTGATTCCAACACAGCTGCCGGCAGCGCCATCATCGCTGTGACCTCGGGCTATTCAACCCCCGACGGCGGCTCGGTAACGGACACGCAAGGGAATTCCTACACGCTGCTTCGACGGATTGTCGGTTCGAGCGGTTCTCAATTGTCGGTTTACGTTGCCTTATCAACGGCTGGCGGCGCAGATACGGTCACTGTTGCAACAAGCGGCGAGACGGACAGCAGCATGACCATTTTCGAGTATAGCGGAGTAACAGCAGTTGACGTTTCCGGGGCTAGTACCTAGCGGAAATTCAGTTTCACTCACCACCACGCAAACCGCCTTTTTCTTCGGCGCTTGGGGAAATGAGGCCGTGAACAATTACGCCACTCCCGTACTTACTCCCGGTTCGATTTCAGCGACGACCATCCAGCACGATTCATCCCATTATGATGCTAGTTTTGAATTGTTGAACAGCGGCTCCGGCTTTAGCGCGGGGAATTACACAGTGGCCCTGGGCGGGAGTTCAGGCGCGTTGGTAGTGCTTTCGCTCAAATGAAACACCTCGCTGCCATTTTGTTTTCGTTCTGCACGCTGACCGCCTCGGCCTTTGATTTGGTCATCAGCAACAACGCCATCATTTGTGGCTTTGGTGATTCCGAAGACGTGGACGGCAGCGGCGCTCCCTCTACGGGCTATCACCGGATGGCTTATTTGCATTCCTATTTCGCGCTCAACTATCCGCAATTCAATTTGTGCTTTTACGATTTCGGCCGAGGCGGCGGCACGATGGACGATCGGTTGACGAATGCGATTCATCCGGACGGCTTGCCGAGCTGGGGGTTTCAATCGAACGATTTTCAGCACATCGGCATTTCCTGGAGCACGTCGAACGGCGGCTTAACCTCCAATCAAATGTATCTGGCGCAGAGTAATGTCATCCACGCGCCGGTCATCATGAGCGACGGCACGGCAACGTTGAATATTCAAACTGGCTGGGCCGCAACGCATCCGGTGCAATGGATCATCGCAGGTTCCACGCCGAGTGTGGTGCTCGATGGCGGTGACAGCGGCTTGGCGGCCTCGCCACGCGCGCAGGATGCCGGTTGCACGAACGCGGGAATCAATTTGGGCGCGGCCGGAGTCGGGCTTTTCAATCCGTTAGTCGCAGCATGGACGAATGACGTGGCCGTGAATGGAGGGAATACCGTCGGGTTCTTTCAAGGTTCCGGCAAGGACGGCCACATCGCAGCGCCGGGACAACTCAATGAGACGATTGCGTTTCTTCAACAAATCACCACGGACACGAATATCTCGACGTGCGTGGTGGATTTCAACAGCGCGATCCACACGGCAACAAATCATTGTGTCATCAGCGCCGAAACGCGCACGGGAAACACGCTCACCTTCAACCGTCTTGACGATCGCTTGCCGATGGCCTGGGATATTTCGAACACCGACCCGACGAACAATGCCGCGCTGGCATTCTCGCTGATACCGAGCCAGGCCGACGCGTTCCTGTTTACGATCAAGCTGACGAATTGTCCGGTGGGCAATTACAACGTATTCATCGATGGCGTTCTGGTGACCAATAGCATTCCGAGCACAGTGTTAACCAGCGCGAACGGTTGGAACATGTTCGCCTGCACGACGGGGCCATATTGGAATCAACGCTCCGAAGTGCTCGGACGCATTCGCGATTTTGAAGGCGTGGATCGCGTCACCCGAGTTTCCCGATTCCCGACCGTGGGCGAGGTGGATTACGGCTCGCAAGCGTTTAGCAAATGGACGTCCGGCTTTAAAGGCGACAACACCATTGCTCAATTAAACGACGTGGTGGCGGGCCTGCACACCAATGCGACCAGCAGCTTCGCCGCCATTCACACCGCCGCACAGCCAACGAATCACACGTTCCAAATCGTCCAAACTGGCACGAACTCACCGTCACCAACCCGCATACGCTTCCACAGATGATGAAACTCTGCCTTGCCATGTTTATGTAATTGGTGGGGTTGGTATTCACGCGCTTTCAATCCTGGGCGGCTGGCTAGAACTCTGCGGGCCTCGTTTCCAAACGCGGGGTAAAGCCGTTTCCAATTCGCGTCGAACCCCTTATTTTCAAAGCTTTTTATGTGGAAACGTATTCGTTTCCCGTTTCGTTTCCTCTCGTTTCCGGTTTCCACGCTAGGGCCTGTTAACACTACTTGTACATTTAGGGAGTTATAGGCAAAGTGGTGGATATGAAGCTTGTTTCGTCTTCGAATTCGCACCGACTCGCGCATTGCGCCAGCTCTCCGAGTATGGAATCGGGCTTTCGCCCGGCGAGCCGAACCCGGAGAACGCCGTCAAAGACCTTGTGTCGTTCCTGCCCGTGCTGGCCTACGACGGCGCGAACATGACGCAGATTGATGCGGGTGGAAACGCCTTGCCCACCTCGGAGCGCTGTCCCAGTTAACGCGGGAAGGACATGGGAGATCCTTTCACTCTGTTCCTTCCGGTTCGAACTTCGGTAATGGCTGCGACCACCCGAGCCATATCACCGAAGAGTGATGCCAAATGGAAACAAAAGCCATTTGGAAATGCTCTGCAGTTTGCTTTGACCCGGCAGTAAATGGTTCCGCAAGCTGCGAGTAGTAAAATATTTCGTTTCTCGGGATGTCGATGGACAAATGCCAGCAATTCCTTCCGGCATCCAATGACTCTAGCCAAATGAAGGAAGGCACACATCGCCCACAGGTCTGCTTCCCATTCTTTGCCGCGCGCATTATTGAAAGCAAAGCGATAATATCGCCTCACCCGCGTGGTGACTCTTGCCAAAAAATTGTTTTTAAAGGGCGGGTCAAAAATTCGGGGGTGAAACGTGCGGCACGGAGTCAGAACGTGCTGGAGATAATGCCCCAACTCATGCAACAGCGTAAAGATATGCTCGCAACGCGGTTGGTAAGCATTGATCAGTATCCGCTTCTCCCGCGGTAAAAGCTGGCCATGAATATCAGCCGGGAAATAGCTGACAAATACGATTTGCAGGCCAAACAGCTTGGCCATCGCGCGCAGCGTGTTTTTAGTTTTGCGTTTCATTTGCGCTCCTTTCGATTGACGTAGCGTTCAATCAGCTTGCGAACCTCTCTCAGTTTGCTATTGGGCACCTCCGCGAGACTGCGCATAATGGGGGCGGCCTCTTCCCTTCGAAAAAAAGCGAGGGCCGCGTCGTCAGGCTTGCCGGCCGCCTTGTTTAACTCCCCCTGAGGAATATTCAGCACCTGCTCAAGCTGGGCCATGGCCTCATTGGAAGGCACGCCCCGTTCGCCATTCAGCAAAAATGAGAGGTACGCTGGGGAAAGATCGGCCCGTCTCGCCACTTGATTCAGCGACAACCCCTCCGGGTGGTCAGCCATCGCTTTTTTCAACAGGCGGATGAATCGTTCGGGCGCCTTCGCTGATTTGTTTGCCGTCATTGACGGCAAAACTACCGTACTATTAACTGGCTGTAAACGATAAAATGGGTATTGGTATACTTTTAACTGTTCACATTATGTTAATGGTTGCATAGTCCTGGCGAAACATGCGTTGCACATTGAAAAACCAATTAACCGAGTGCCTTGATGAGCGAGGCGTCAAAAAGTCGGAATTGGCGCATCGTCTGCGCATGAGCCGTGCCTATGTCACCCGGTTGGTCAAAGGTGAAATTCATCCGAGTTTGGCAATGGCGATCCGCATCGCGCGATATTTCCGCAAGCCGATCGAGGAAGTGTTTCAACTCGAAGAGGTGAAACCGGCGTTCAAGGCGAATGCGCAGGTTGCAGTTCCATCCGTTGATCAAATCCATTTCCCCGGTGCGCTTCCGCCCGCGCCGGGCGAACAACCAACCCCGGCGGAAAAATCACAAAGAAAATAACATGAGACTCAAACTGTTAGTTCAAACGCAGGAATTCCAAAACTGGCCGGCCACGAAAGATCGCCCGGCCTCCACCTCACACAATCTGATCTGCCTGGACATGTCACAACCGGCTGACTCGCGCATGACCGAGAGCATTAGTTACCGGCTGAAAGACGAGGAGATCCCAAAGTATTGGGATAAGGCCATGGATAAGACCCTTGAGGTCGTATGCCGGCGCATCGCGCACAGCAAATCGGGCAAAGCCTCGCTCATTGGCGAGATCGTTGAGACACCTCAACCGGCGAAATAACTGCCCTTATGTCCAACAACCCTCGCGCAGACCATCAGTGGAAGGACAAAATCCTTCGGCGCGAGCGGTTCGCTGACTTCGCTTATACGTTGGCACGTGTGAACTGGGACTTTTTTACAACCCATACGTTCAAAAATCCATTACCCAGGCCATACGTGCGGGGTGCAATGTTCTGGCGTTGGTGCCGGGACGTAAGCGAATTCAGCGGAGTCCCCTATAAAAACCTGCTTATAGCGTTGCGTGGTGAGCAGGGGGAAATCGGGGGCAGGCCACACTTCCATGCTCTGATCGGCGGCCTGACTACGTGCAACATGATGAGCCTGCGTTCGCAAATGATGCGCTCTTGGAAGATCATTAGCGGCAATGCGGACGCGGACTTTCGGCTCTATGACCGCTCACTTGCGGGAGCGGATTACATCTGCAAATGCCTGGGGGCAAATGCGTATGAGGTGAACAAGTATTCACTGGCCGAAGAAACGACGCTGTCCGATTCAGTCTTTTTCCTCATCAGGAAGCTGGATTCAATGGGGGCCAGACGTTGCCGCGAGGTCACACGAAAATACGGGCAGGTTGCGAAGGCACCGGGGCATAACCAGGTGGTTCCCGGCGCGAGTAGCATTTGAGATACAACTGTCTTTTCGTCTGCGGGCATGGTGTGGCGGTTCCGGCCTAAGAGGAGTTGCGTTTAGAGCGCTATGAAATCTCCCACGGTGGACAAAAAACGCTGCGCCGACAATCCGCCAACGGATGACGAACAAAAACGCCGGAACGATTGCGGCGTGTGAGAAAGAGAGGGGACCCGGCAGGCCTGACCACCTGCCCGGCGCGGAGCGCCGGGCGGGTGACAGGCCGGACGGGATAGCTTGTAGAATTCCTATGCCCAAATGAGAACGGACGAATTGCAAATGCTCCGGAAGATGGTGAAGGACGGCGAGAGTCGAAAACTCTCGGCGGCGGACCTGGCATTGCTGTGGCGGATTAGGCATGCGCTCCAGGAGTATGAAGCGCAAAGCGGGCATCAGACAGGGGGCACGGTGGATTCCAGCCTTTCGGAGGAGTGATATGCGCGATGATCAACATCAATTTCTGACACTGCTCGGCCAGTTGCCGGCGCGGCTGACCGCGGAGCAGTCGGCCTGGCTGCTGAACTGCCAGGTGCATGACATTCCGGCGCTAATTGCCGCCAAGCTCATCAAGCCGTTGGGCAATCCTCCACAGAACGGAATCAAATTCTTTGCCACGGCTGATCTATTAGAATCCAGCAAAGATCGCCACTGGCTGGCGCGCATGTCCGCCACCATCTACCAGCATTGGCAGAAGAAGAATGCCCGCCAGAAAGAACCGGCGGTGAACGGTGAAATGCTTGCGTAGTTACGGACGGTGACGGATTGCCGGATTATTTGGAAGACGCCAACGGCAATGGGATTTATGACTCAGGGGATCCATTCGATTGGAAAACGGCGGACGCAAATGGCAGTGGCGGCGACACAGCGGTTTTTTCCAATGGCATGAGTCTCTTAATTCTTGAGCCTAAACCGACGTCGCAAATTCCTTAATATTCAACGCTCTCAATCTATGAAAAATTGCTTTGGCGTTCTTTTCGGTGCGATCATCCTCGTTACAACAGTCCGAGGCTCCGAGCAGGTTGAATATCAATCAGCCGGAACCAATCGGTATAAGTGTTTTTCTCCGGGTTTTACGAACGTGTGTTCAAGTCCTGAATTGTATAAGGTGTATCGCACCCAACACAGGACCTATTCGTGGAAAGCGCATCAGTCTGCCTATTCACTCAGTACCAATGGGGTCACTTATTATCTGTCATACCAGAGTGATTTTGAGGCGGACGGAGATATAACCTGGAATTGCTCAGGAATTTCGAATGCGTCTGGTTCGGCTACAGAAACAGATATATCGTTCGGTGAAAGTGGCCCTACTGCCACGAATACTTACTCAGCAACAATGGAAATTTTAGATTACCAGGCCGTGTTTGTGGATACCAGCGACCCGGTAGCGCCCGACTGGATTCAAGACAGGTTCAGTTATCCCTCTCCGGGCAATCCGGGAGAAAAAGCCCTTATACCCTATGATGACCCTTGGTGGCCGTTTGAAACCGACCCGCCCACGGTTACTTTTACCCAGACAGGTGACACAACTCAGGTCCTTAAAGTAAGCGGCAATTACGAAAGTGATCCAGTTTCGGGAAGTTTCATGTCAGTTGATTTCACAAAAACAACAACTTACAGCGACGAATTTCCAACTGTGGACTTGCTGGACGATTTTGGTGGTTCAAGCGGATGGAGTCCTGGCTACGGTGAAGCGGCTGCTGCAATCAGCGGGGACCAGACGACTGCCGGGATGTTTGGGGAGCGGATTCGCGTTGGCCTCGTCGCTCCTAAAGGCAACTTCAAAATTCCCTACGTTATTACAGCCCACTTCAATGCTCTGGCGACGAATTTTTACTCCACTAATTATATCGAAGGAAAGGGTGATAACGTCACGTGGCGGTATTATCCTTGTGGCGATGGCATTCAACTTCGTCCTCCATACGGAACGATCGGAAGTGGTGATTGCATGACCTATGTTGGCGGTACCGCAAGCATAGCGTTTTCGGAGCTTTCCATGATTAACGATGGCAAAGACTGGCCCCCATGCGAAAAATGCGCCGTTTGCGCCGGAGATAATCCGATCAGTTCCCAAAATGTGGGCTCCCTCGGGATGCCAAGATGGCAGGTAAGCGAGCCCTATCTGAACCTATGGATGCACGACACACCGGTCGAATACACCACGTCACTGGGTGAGAAAATCGGTTTTACAATGACTTGGCCAATAGGCAAACTGCACTCAAGGCACTCAATGTAGCGGAAGAAGTTATGGCTGAGAGGATGAAGGCACTTACAGCGGCAGAGAAACAGCTTGGAGACGGTCTGCAAAGGACTAGAAATGCGTTTGAAAAAGCTGAACACGAATATTACGATTCAATGGATGACACGGTGAATGCGTGGCAAAATTGGAAAAATGCTAACGATGCGGTACTGAATGCCGGCCGCTCTTCCCAATGAGATCTATGGCTGAAAGACTTACATTGTTGCAGGAAACAAACGTGATTTCGCTCCGAACTGCAAGCGTCAGAGATGACGGTGACATGGTCACTTTTCGTCTTCGGCCAGCTGATATACAATCAATTCTGCCAACTGGAAAGGAGCGTTTCGCTCCGAAGGACTTTGAATGTGCCTTGCAAGATTTCGTTTGGTTATATCGTCATACGAGATCGGAATTGGACGAATTGAAGTTGCAGCGAGAATTTCCTAGTGTTCAACAAAGTATCAAACCAATGTTGTTCAAAACTCCCCGTCCCCAATTTAGGTTGCTGTGGTCAGATTCGGGACACAGTGTGGCGCTTTTTATTAACGAAGAGCCTTGGGCTTTCATTGAAGAGGACCGGCACCAAGGATACAGTAAAGGTATTCTCAAAAACGGGATTTGCAATCTATGGAACCAAGAGTTGTTTGAGAAAATTTTTCTATAAAGGGGTCTCTCAAGTGAACTCGTACAAGCCAACCAAAGCACGTGCGGTGCCAATGAAATTTGAGCGCTTCGATGGCTTCTCGGCTATGAACGCTTCTCAAACGAAGCAAAAGTTTGCCTACATAAAACTGAACAGCCAAACGCCCCCCGTGACGCTGGCTCTCTTGCCGAAACTTTACGCGAAGGCAGATCCCGGTTAACTCGGGACGGATGTAAGAGCGGTTTCACTCTGCTTCTTCCGGTCGACCCTCGGTCGTGGCTGCTAGGCATGCAGCTGCGGCATTCAATAATCGCGTATAGAGCAATTCCATAAATCATGTAGCGTATTGGGCGTTTAAAAAGAAGCCATGGCAATCGGTGAGTGAGATGGCTTGGAAGGCAATTTTTGCGGCGGCGATTAGTTGGTCCGCTGTGCGCGGGGCTTGGCTGCGGAGGATCTGTTTAATCTTGCTCCACATGTTTTCAATCGGATTGTAGTCCGGAGAGTAAGGTGGCAGATAGAGGAGACGGGCTCCGGCCGCCTCGATGGCTTCCCGCACACCTTGGACCTTGTGGGTGGCCAGATTATCCATAATCACCACATCCCCTTTTTGGAGCGCCGGCACCAAGCCTTGGCTTACCCAAGCGAGAAACATCTCTCCCTCCATGGCTCCCTCAAAGAGCCAGGGGGCGCAGGGGCCCCGCAGACCGATGCCTGCGACCAGCGTGGTGGTTTGATAGTGTCCGTGAGGAATGCGGCCCACCACTCTTTGGCCTTCGGGAGCGCGCGCTCGTAAACGAGTCAGCTTCGTCGTCGCCCCGCTTTCATTGTCAGCGGACAGTCAAAACCAGCCAGGGAGGGTCGAATGAAAACCAGCCACTTTGAGGGACGCATTGCGTCGAGTGCGGCAGATGCCGCATTAGGACGTGGTGAACGAACTCAATGTGAGCTTACAGCATTCGATTTTGACTTTGGCGGCGCATGGCTGGTCCCACCGGCGGATTGCGCGTGAACTGGACATCAACCGGGAGACGGTCGGTAAGTATCTCCGGCTGGTAAATTCAAAACCGGCCATTTCGACCCCCGGCTCGGAGTCTGGCCCGGCACCAGAACCAGCCATTTCGACCCCCGGCTCAACTGCCGGTCGTCAGAGCCTATGCCATCCGCAACAGGCAGGCTTGAATCTGGCTCGGATCGTGGGCCAGCTTATGCGCGCGGGTGTGTTGGTTGTTTGAAAGTTCCAGCCGGTTGAGGGTGCTGGCTCCGGCCAGAGCAATCCCGCGATGGATTGGGTTGAATCGATCCTGTCCGGTTGGATCTCGTTTGTCGCAGGCCGTGGCCAGGAGCGGATCCAACCGCAACCACTCATGGTCATTGAGATCTTCGTAACCCAGCACCAGACCATAAATCCGCTGCGCCAACAGTTGCTGGACCGTGTGATCCACATACACCGCCTGCCGTTCATCGCTAAAGCATTGGGCCAGATTCGCCGTCAAACCCAAGCCGGCGTCCACCTGCCGCACCAGCAACACGCCGCCATCGCTGGAGAGCGTGCCGCCCGAAAAATCAGCCACGACTTTTCGTGAACCGAGGTCTTGAAAAAGCAGTGGCTCCTGCTTACAGTCTGTCACACAAGAAGCGGTGAGTGGCGTATTCATTTGGCTGTCCGACTTACGGGCCGCTCAGGCTGACCGTAGTGCTGCCGCGATGGAAATGGACCGTTTGAATAAAGAAAACACGAATTTGTCCACGATGCTGGAAAACCAACTTAGATATTTCAATCGTTTCCGTGAACTGTTGGCTCAGGCAGTTAAGCTGTCGGCGGCTGACCCAAAATCGAAAAGTCAGCAACAGGATTACGTGAAACTCCATGACGACTTCTTTAGAGTCCTTCTTGATTTTGAAACTGAGAATATGAAGCTTTCACCTGCTTGGAAGGTGGACCCGGACCCGACGAACAGTCCAACTTCTCAAAAGTCGAAACCGTAAGTCACCGCTTTGCTCCATCCTTCAAACAATGCGCTCCCGAATTCAAGTTTACGACATGATGAGCAAACTGCCCAACGAACCGTATAAGGTGCAGGAGGTCGAAATACGTGATGACGGCGTTTATACGGTTGAATGGGAAAACGGGCGTTCAACCACGACGATTTTGTCCAACCCCAAATGCTCGCTTTTGGCCCAAATGTCAGTCGAAGCATTCTGTGATGGGTACTATGGCGAAGCACTGCTGACCTGCGCCTCTGCGTTGGACGCGTATCTCGATTTTCATATTGAGGTGCTAAACCGAGCGTCCGGGGCACCGACGGTAGATGTGGAGGCGTTATTGAAATTCACATCAAAACAAGCTGAGCGCAGATTAGGAGCTTTTCTGGCTGTCGAACTTTCCATCGCCAAAAAACAGCCGACATACATCAAAAACTCTATGGTGGAACTTCGAAACAAAGTGGTTCACCAAGGGTACCTGGCTTCCCGAGACGAAGCGCTCGGTTACATCCAGCATGTTATAGACTTTATCATCCCGCGGTATGCCGAAGTGCATAAACAGCACCAAAAAATCATAAGTGAACTGTTTTTCGAAAAGGCTAGGAAATTGTCACCCCCCACGACTCCGAAGTTTTCACATGGATCGCTTCATTGGGTGATGGTATTCGAAACGTTGGCGTTTCCCCAGACGGGTAGAGTTAAGGACTTGAACGGTTACATTGAGGAGGTTGCAAAACGAAAAGAACAATCTCCCAAACACTCGTTTTAAACCCGACAGCCACTCAGAACTTAGAAAAATTCTGAAACTGTTTTACGACTTCTGGAGGGAGTGCGAGGTTCCCGAAATCGACATCACGGGAAAACAGGTGCTCACCGTGTAACGACGGGTAAACTTCCCCGCTGACGACAACTATAATTCCCCATGGCCGGGGAAAGTTCCGGTGGTTTTTGGTCGGGCCGCAGGCCCGACCGGGCAGACTGCCGGGACATGATCAACTCCCAACAACGGATTCGGCTCGTCACCGAGTTTCAACGGACCGGAAGTATTGGTATGAGTGCATTGAAAAGCGGGATGAATCGGAAGACGGCGCGAAAGTATTTGAAACACCCGGAACGCGTGGGCGAACCACGTCCGGCGCGGGAGTGGCGCACCCGAGTCGATCCACTGGCCGCGATCTGGCAGGAGGCGGAACCACGTTTGTGCATGGCTCCGGAACTCGAAGCCAAGGCGTTGTTTGAGCATTTGTTGATGATTCGTCCTGAGCAGATGCAGGAGATGCAGTTGCGGACGTTTCAACGCCGGGTGCGACAGTGGCGACTGGAGCATGGGCCAACCCCGGAAGTAATTTTTCCGCAGGTGCATCGTCCCGGGGAGGTGATGCAGGTGGATTGGGCGCATGCCCGCGAACTGGAGATCAGCATTGCCGGGCACCCGCTGGATCATCTGCTTTGTCAGGCGGTGTTGCCGTATTCAAACTGGCAATGGGCGACACGGTGTCAGTCGGAGTCGTTGTTGTCGTTGCGGGCGGGTTTGCAAGCGGCCTTGTTCCGGTTGGGCAAGGTGCCCAAGCTCTTGCAGATTGATAATAGCAGCGCGGCCACGCATCAGATCAGCGGCGAAGGCAAACGCGATTTCAATCCGGAGTTCCTGTCGTTGGTCGCGCATTACGGACTGACGCCGCGAACGATCCATGTGGGTTGTCCCAATGAGAACGGCGACGTCGAGGCACACAACGGGCATTTGAAACGCCGTCTGGAGCAGCATCTGTTGTTGCGCGGGTATCGGGATTTTGCCAGCGAAGCCGCTTACGATGAGTTCCTGGCGGAGGTGCTGACCAAAGCCAATGGCCAACGCACGGTCAAGGTAACCGAAGAGTTGGCAGTGATGCGGGAGCTGCCGCCCACTCGGCTCTCGTCAAACCAATGGCCGGCGAACCGCGAAGATAAAATTCCCGAAGATGTTCGCTGGCGGCTGGCCGTTCTTTCAGTCTTTGCCACCGCGGCCGCGGCCAATGGCCAATTTCACCCGAAGGAACGCAAACGCCTTCATTTCCTGGCCCAAAGCATTTTTGAGGGTTACCCGCCAGATTGTGCCGATCGTTGGTTTTCGTTGGTTGAACAGGCCGTTGTGTCATTACAAGATTGCGGGGATTTGGTGCGGCAGCTGCCAAACGCCGCCCGACAGCGGGTCATTCTCGATTTGCTTTCCGTTTTATACGCCGATGGCTCACTCGACAAGGCAGAACGCAGCTGGCTGCAGCAACTGGTTCAGTATTCCGGCACCAATCCGGATTTGTGGATTCAATGCCTGAGATTCTTTGAACGCGACGACACCAAACCGCAGCGCGCCGAAGCCCTCGGCGTTCTTGGGCTTTCCGGCGACTGCACGGACCGTGAAATCACGTCGGCCTATCGTCAGGCCTGTCTCGAGTATCACCCCGACCGCCTGGGACATCTCCCGGCTCCAATCCGACGGTTGGCTGAGGAGAGGCTGCAAAAACTTAACGTCGCCTACGATAGCCTGCAATCAGACGGCAAGAGCCATGGGTTGTTTGTCATGAAAGCGAGCAGAAAGGTTAAAGCGCTGGCCGAAGCTTCCGAGAGGGAGGTGGTTCTTTGTCCGCTCTGCGAAACCCAAAACCGTTTGCCCGGACGCAAGCATCATCACACGTGTCGCTGTGGCGCCTGCCATGCGCTGCTCGCAATGCCGGAAGAATTCTTTTCATATATGAGCACTTTTTCAGGTTGGTATGTCGGCACATGCACAAACACTACGGTCTCTGTCTCCGCCAACCTGTTGCTTGTCATTCATGGCGCGACCGGGAGCACTATTCATGGCGAGCTTGGCTTGTCCGGCGACTTGGGCGGAGGCGGCCCTTTCCATGGCAGCATCCATGATGGAAAATTTGTGTTTACCACATGTGCGCCGGCATCCCAGATGGTGATCGAGTGGCGTGGCGAATTATCCGAAAACCCAATTTCCGGCACATACTCGGTCGCGTGCGATGACCCGGAAATCATAGCAGATCGGCTGGGGCGACAAGAAGGCATCTGGGCGTGTTCCTTTATCCGCAGCCCCGGGGCCATCGATCCTGAAAACAGTGATCTCGTTTGGGTTTTTGACGACGGGGAGGCAGAGGGCCCGATTGCAAACTCGGAGTTCGTTCGCCACGTCGCATCCGGGCACTGGTCCGACAAAGCAATTGTCGCAATGCAGGACCGCACGGTGTGGATGACCGTTGGGGAATTTCTGAGTACAAAAACAGCAAGCGAGAATTAACACCGGCCTGAAAAAGCATCATTTCACGAGTGATCGTTTTGCCTGTCGCAAATCAAGGTCCCGCTGATACGGTGAATTCGTCGCCGGGGCGCTCCAAGATAGCGAAGGAAGGTCGTATAGCTGGAATTGAAAATACCAAGAGACTGGGCGTGCCGAAACATGGCTTTCATCGTGGCTTGGTCGCCCGCGGCTCGAACCGCCTCCTCGATTTGTGGCAGAATCCGAGTACAAAAGTCAAATTGGTCCACTTTGCGCTTTCGCCCGCGACGCTTGGGAGTTGATTGCAGAATTCCGCCCACGCCCAAAGTGTTGAATTCGTGAATCCATCGCTGGAGCGTCCGGGTGGAAATACCGTAACACTCCACAAATTCCTTTCGGGAAAGGCGCGGTTCTTCGTCGCAATAGATAGCTGCGAGCACCATGAGTTTGTACTTGGTTCGGCCCTCGGCGTGAAACAGCCAAGCTTCCTGGATTGCCCCAGGCGACGTCAACTGTTTGAGCAATTCGAGTTTCGCACTCATGGTGACGCGACATCAATTTGAAGTTGCTTCGGCGTATTTTGAAGTTTGGCGTCCGGGCCATCCGCACCGCCCTTGCCGTCCGCGTCGGCCCGGAATCCGAGTCCATTGAAACCGCGCCTGCTGGTCATTTTCTTTTCGGCGTCGTTCCAGCGTTCAATGTTGTGGGCCCGCACGACACCGAAGATCTCTTCGATCAACTTTGGCACCTGCCTCTGGAATCGGCACAACGGATATCGGCCGGTTCCGTGTTGCTGCGCATAATGGTCGTGATCGACTCGAATTTCCTCCGCTGTTAAATCGGCACCAGGCCGAACGCAAATGCGGCGTTTCAGATAGCTCAGCAACCTTTCACGAAGAGGAGGCTCGGCAATACTAGCGACCGTTTTCAAATGCCGCAGCATCGATCTGAGGCGCGGCAAGCGCAATTCCGACATTGGGAAACTCCCGCCAAATTCAGGTGCCAAACGATTCAGCCACGCAGCGAATAGATCCAACAAGTCCCCCTCGGCGAACTGCTCAGATTCGCCGGACGGGCTCTTCCGCAGAAATTGTTGCGCCGCTGTGTCATAGACTATGTCGGCATCTTTGGCGAAAACCCGGCAAACAATGTTATCGTTTAATATTCGTTTCCGCGGCCCAACTTGTCGGACAACGGGGCCGTGCAAGGCTATTTGTCGCGCGATCCAAAACGCGCGGTCAGACTGTGAATCCCAATAAAAGTGGGCAAATTGAGCTTGGGCCACGGGGAGGTTGCGGACGACCCGGACTTCCAACTTTTCATCGGCCCAAGCGACGGGAACGAGTCCGTCTGAGCACCAGGTGAGACTCGGTGTCGTCGTATCGGGGGGGACCCAATCGGCGCAACGAAACCAAAAAACCAGCTGCCCGCTGAGCCCGCGCGTGACGAGCGTTTTTTTTGCGGCGGGGTTCGCTGCAGTAAACTCTTCAAACGCTTCCTGGCGATCGAAGACGATTGCGCACAAGCCTTTGGATGATGCGCCGCAGCCAATCAATAACGCCTGCTGCTCCGAGGGTTTAAGTTTGCCGCCGGCTCGTCCGGAAAGCGGCAATGGAATCGCGGCATCAGAGGTTTTGCCAACCGCCACCCTGTCTGATTGAAAAAGCGCTTGAACTGACTTAATCAATTCGGCCGACACATTCTTGTCTGTATTCGAATCGCCGAAAAATGGATCGTTTGTTTGCATTTTGTGGTAAATTCCGCGCGATTGTTTGTATGATTGAAGGAGGACCATGCCTACGGTGGCAAGCCGGTGACTTCCTTGCGATTCTGGCCATTTTTTTCCAGTACCTTCGTGACCTCTCCCGTCTGGTCATGGCAATTGAGCATCCGCCGAATCTTCCCGCCACCATTTGATGATGCACCAGTCTGATACCCGGCGAGGTGGTTTTGAAACGGTTTTCCTTCATGGTTTTGGATTCTCGCCGCCGGTCGGATTGATCAGCGCTAGATCGACGGTGCCAAAGCCAGTCGAGAATCTCCACACCTCAGTTTCGGTGCGCTTTAACTGCCAGCACGCGGCGTCCCGGGCAGCTGCGTAGGCAAGAATCTGATCCGGCCAATGATAGGACGACCAGTACGCGAGTTCTCGTTTGAGACACCAATCACAAAGGAAATCATTGCCATCGATCTGGTCCGCAATGTAGTGCATGACGCTGCGGGCGTCTGCTTGAGACAGGTGCGCGCAAACGGGATTAAGCGGTAAATTATCTGGAGGCACCGCCTGTTTGGCCGAGCACGAACCCTGAGAAAGCCAGTGCAGTAGTTGAGCCTTGTGTTGGCGGAGCAGATCGGCGAATTCAGGCGGGCATTTGCTTCGTGGTTTTACCACCAAATCGGCGCCGTCTGCCTCCAGCGTTAAGCCACGCGCCTGTGCTTGGCGATAGACATTCGAAGCAATATTCATAGGCGCAACTCCTCATCTTCAGTCTTTGAATTTGTCGTCGGATCGACAGGAAGGACTTCGTCCGCTCCGTCCGTGAATCCACCCAGCGCGGGAGGGTTGGACGCATCGGACAGAGGTTTGCCAGATGATTGTGAAACATTTTTGAGTAGTCGAAGCCCAATCCAACCCCGTTGCTCTTTGCCGTCTGCATCTAGCACATCCTTGCGGACGGTCAATCCGTGGGTTTGCATCACCGGGTGTCCAATCAAGTCGCCAAACTTCTTGCGGCTCAGGGCGGTCCAGCCACGTTGGCTGCAAGCCATCGCGTAGGCGGAGAAACTGTCCGTGACTGTCAAATGACAACCGTCGACCCTCCTCAACGTCTCGCGCACAAACAGCGTTAGGCCGTCGGATTCGCACAACAGATCGTCCACGAGAGCTTGTTGTCTGGCCGTCAAATGAAGTTGCCAACCGTCAGCTTGGAGTTTATCCAGACCTTTGAGCATCCAGTTCAGGACGCCGCTGGCCTCGCACCGAAGAATCTGCTCGGCCAGATCAGCAACCACTTCCTTAGCTTTCGGCTTTTCATACAGCACGATACCCAACCGCCGCCGCCATGCCTCAGTGTCACCTTCCAAGTAAACGGGGATCCGAGAATTGCATGTCACGATGACATTGAACTTGCAGATGATGGACGGCCTTTCGTTGGATTTCTTGAATTCCAACGTCATGGGATCCCCACCAGTGAGCGATTTGAGGACCGATGCGCCGCGCTGGTTCAAAAAGTTCTGCGGCACGTCCGCACCGTAGAGCAAGGTCTTTCCAAGGAAATGACTCAGCTCGAATCTCTCGCTGAGTAAATGGGGGCGCAACGTGGCGAGGTTCATTTGGCCGATGATGCCGCTGAGCACGCGAATAAATGTCCCCTTGCCGCCGCCAGGAGTGCCTGTCAGCAAGATGATTTTCTGCGAAAGGTTCTCGCCGATGAGCGCCAGTCCGGACCAACGTTGCAAAAGATCGAGCGCATCGCAGTCGAGCGCCGGCCGCATGACGGTGTCCAAAAAGAGTGGACATGCGACGGATGAGTCAAATGGCACGGCGAGCTTGTTCCGGCGGCGATAGGACGGACTGAAAGGGAGGAGTTTCTTATCCGACAATCGCAACATGCCGTTGGCGCAAGGAATGAACTCAGTTAGGTTGGTGGCAAAGAAGTCGGGAGGAGCTGCAAGCAAGCCATGAGCCTTGCGGACAACACCGCTCAACTTCGCCGCGTCACGAAGTCCAAATTCGAGAGACTCGGTTTTACAGTTCTCCTTGCACGCACGTGCGCAGGTGAAAAGCAGATTACTCAAACGTGAAATCAAGCTTGCCTCATGCTGATGACAGAATATGCCGTCATTCGGTGAGTACGTGTAAAACTTTTGTTCGGTGGGAATGAATACCGTAGGGGCGTCCGGGCTCCCTTTCCCACCCAAGCTTGCCGCGAGGAAATCTTGCCCAATATCGCGTACACGGATGACACCTTCTTTGTTCGTTTCCTCTAAAACGGCCTTGCCATATTCATCAGCGAGTGATGGGTACTCCTTATCGAACCAAGCGGCCGGCGTCTGTCCGGTCTGTCCGGAGTCTTTTGGAATCGGCGGCGCTGAAACGAACGCGGGCGCCGTGTCAGCCATGATTCGAAGTTCGCCCGCGGTTCCACCGGCAACAAAGAAATCATGAGCATCCTTCACCTTGCGTCCGGCATGATCGGGCAATTCAATCAACCTAACACTCGGAATTATGGCGACAAGCTCGGTAGCCACACATCGAGCATGGCAGCGCCCCGTCTCGTCTTTGTCAGCGATGACTACTACACGGGCTGCCCCTCGAAGTGTTTCGGTATACTCTGGCAGCCATGATGACCCGTCCTCCTTTGCTCCAAGTGGGTTGCACGTCGCGGCAAACCCATTCTCGACGAGAATGCCCACATCCTTCTCACCTTCGGCAATATAGATGGTCTCACCGGCCACAATCGCGACTTTGATTTCGGACAGCCGGTAGAGCACACGGCGGATCCCTTTCAAATCCCAAATCCACCTTCGCGAGTCTGCAGGGTCGGGGCGGCGCTGTCTGAAATCCTTCGGTTCGTAACGAACACATTCAAATATCAGATTCTTTTTCTCGTCGCGGTATGGATAAGTCTCGACGATTTCTCTCCGGATTTTGCCATTTCGCTTCGATTGCATAGTGAATAAGTCAGAAAGTTTAAGGCCGCACGCCGCAACGATGTCTTCCGCCAAACAGCCCGCGAAACATTTAACCAAGATGCGTCCGTCTGTACCCTCGCCGATGCTGAGGCTCGCCTTTTGATCATCATGTGCGGGACAACGCGCCATCCATCGACTCCCGGATCTCTTGACGCCTTCGAGTCTGGGGACAAAGTCGGTGATATTCATTCGAGTGTCGCCTTTAGGAATCGCTCAATTTCAGAGGCGGGGATGACTTTATGTCTTAACGCAGATGAAGATCGGAGCAGACCGCGGGCAAGGAGCCGATATACTGAAATCGGTGAAATACCGAGGATCTTTGCAGCCTCCCTTACCGAAAATGCGAGTCGAGGCAAGTCGCTTTTTGGAGATGGCGCTTTTTGCATAGCGCCTTCTCATTTATACTATCCTTATCCCAACAACTACGAAACTATTTGGAAGGTCGTTTCACAGTTTCCTTCGGTGGTCGCCCTTCTTGTCCATCTGTGTACGCGTACCCGATTTCATCGCAGACATCATATAGATGTCGCGTACTCCCGGGCTGGTCTCCATTCGCCTCCAACGTCTGCTTGATTCGCGCGATCGTTCTTGGTTTGCCTCCTGCCAATTTGAGACCTGCGACCAGCACTCTGACTGGATCTCGTCCCAGCCGGTTGCGACCCTGCTCTTCAATCGCATTTGCGAAGTCGTGCAGGTAGCTCGCATTACCTGATTTGATCGCTCGCGCGATTTGTTGGATCATTGCACGGGTGTAAGTCAGTTCGACGCCTTGGTATTTTTTCTCTAACTTTTCCATCTCGGCTATCTCCCCACCCTTGCGGCGCAATCGTTCCTCCAGCCAGCGCACTTGGAAATATCTCGTCCAGAATGCTGCCATAAGTTGGGCGGTCAACTCCCCTTTTCCACACGCCGCCTGAAAAATTTCCTCGACAATATTTTTAGCAATGGTGGGCTTAATCCCGTTCAGAAATATGGCCGGAAAACGCCATTCCTGATAATGCTTCTCGGTTGGTTTCACCTTGCAGTTCTCCAACTTGCTTTTCGGTATCTTCAACTCAAACTGCAAAACAGTGTTTCCGGCGGCGCTTTCACTCGGGTCGGGCGGCCGGTCTGACACACGAATGCCGCTTGCCTCATCACCTTGCAACGTCTGAAGTTCGGTGGCGTGCTCAAAGCCGCATTCAAGAATCCCCGCGATATTTTCCGCCGACGTTCGGTAGTAGAATTTCATAGTCAGTTTTTGGCGACCCTACACTGGAACGTTAGCCTAGCAAATAATCAGCCACGCCCAAACGTCACTTTCTGCGCCATCGCCGCGCTGTGCTGGTCTCGTAAATGACCGTAAACTCGCATCGCCAAGGCCCCACCATCCTTATGGCCAAGCCACCGGGAAACGGTGGGAACATCTACGCCCGATTCAATGCAGCGGGTCGCAAACAGGTGCCGCAGGTCATGGTGTGTAATCCGCTTCATGCCGACAACTTTTGCCGCCCTGTCCATCGCCTTTTGGCACTCGCGAACTTGCATCACTAGATCGTCCGGCTTGACGTCGGGTCGTTCTGCTTTGAGTCGCTCGAGCAATGCCTTCATCTCCGGTATCATCGGGACTCTGCGCACCTCTCCAAGCTTCCGGTTTTTTAACCCGGTTTTAGGATGACCGCGCACGGTGATCTGATTTCGGTCAAAGTCGCAGTCACCGAACGAGACAAAAGCAGCCTCGCCCTTGCGCAATCCGCCGTATGCCATAAAGCGCACAAGCTCGGCACACGGTTGGGAAAAACCACCGCCACCGTTCTCGACCTCGCTAACAAAGGCCTCGAAGGTTTCAACATCGGGCAGTTCCAGCGGTTTTTCCAATTCGCTTTCACGCATTACAGTTTTGGCGGGATTATCATAGCGGGCGGAGGCTTTGATTCCAAAGTCAATGACGTTCCGGAGGACGCCGAGCGTGTGGTTGAATGCCGTTGGACTCATTTTCTGACGCGCCTTGTCGGCCCAAGCCTTGCAATCATCCTCTGTGAGTTTACGAATTTCAGTCTGCGCGAGTTTGTACTTTGCCCAGTTGGCCTGCTTGAAACCGCCCCAGGTTGCCTGCGGGTGATCGGTTTTGTAGTCGGCCCATTTAGTTTTGGCAACGTGGGCCTGGCCCGGCCACGACTCTAATAAAGCATCAACGCGTTGCTCGTAATAAGCGACCGAAGCCGGCTTCAGCATCCTGGCATCTTTCTTATTGCGCGCTGTCACCGGCCGAAATCCCTTGGCGAGGTATGCCGCGAGCGCGTGCGCAAACAATATTTTCCCGTCGGCGGATGTGCGCCCCTGTTCGGCCACTCGTCGTTCATGTTTCTCGATATCGGAGAGTCGCAATTTGGCGACCGAGATCGTCTTCGTTTTCAGGCTCTTGACGATGAGCTTGCCGTTCACGCGCAATCGGGCATAGTATTTTCCCGATGGAACATAACGAATCAGGTTTGCGAACTGTGTTTTGTGCCAGTCTTTGCCGGGCTGAGCAACAGTTGGCTCTGCTTGGCTCACTTTCATGCAAGCAGTATCAAAAGGCAGTATCAAAAAGTCAAGTTCGCTTGCTTTCCATCAATACAAGTTGTTGTAATTAAACGGTAGCGCCCGTAGCTCAGTTGGATAGAGCATCTGCCTTCTAAGCAGGTGGTCGCGCGTTCGAATCGCGCCGGGCGCACCATTTTTCGTCGAAAATTCTTGTCAGCGCTCATTTACTGTTTATTTCTCTTTTCATGAATTTCCCGCCATTCTGGGCGCGAGCAAAAAAGGGGGATTTTGTTTGCTGGCGCTGGTCTTTCAAGAGTGTCGCTGAGGCGGAGGCGCTGGCGGCTCAAGCGCTGGAACAGTTGATGGCCCGGATCAAATCAGGCGACATCCCCAAAAGCACCGACGGCGGGTACTATCCGAACCGCCCTTTTCGGGAGCAAATCATGCGCGAAATCAAGAATGCGGCGGGCGATACCGCGGCGGTCATTACCCGCAATTCGTATGGTTGCCTGGTGCTCAATACGGCGCGGGTGATGTTCGTGGATATTGATTTGCCCGAGGCGAAGAAGTCGGGCGGATGGTTCAGCCGGCTTTTCGGCAAACCGGAAACCACACCGCCAAACAATGCCCCGAGCGAAGCCATCGCCCGCGTGGAAAAATGGACAAGGGACAATTCCGAATGGGGCTGGCGGGTTTACAAAACGCGAGCGGGGTTGCGTTTGCTGGCGACGCAGGGTTTGGTGGAGGCGAAGACCGGGATCGCGGACGGTGTGTTCGAGGCGTTGGGCGCCGATCCGCTCTATCGAAAGCTTTGCCAGGCCCAACAGTGTTTCCGTGCGCGGCTGACGCCCAAACCGTGGCGCTGCGGATGGCGGGACAAACCGCCGCGATGGCCCTGGGTGGATGACAAGCGAGAGCAACAGTTCCAAAAGTGGGAGGCAAAATATCAAAGCTGCGCCGGGAATTGGGCGACGTGCGAGTTTCTAAAACAGGTCGGCAATCCCACGGTTCATCCCGACGTGCGGGTGATCCTGGAGCTTCATGATGAGCCGACGCGCGCGGGATCGAAGCTGCCGTTGGCGTAAAATTCAAAAAGCCTCGCAACTCTGCCCGCGTTTTGAAGTGGTGACGGAATTTTGTTTTCATTTCGGGAAAAATCGGTTATGCAATGCACCCGTGCCACTCGGAAAGCGCTCAGGTCTCGAGCCGCGCCAAAAAGGAATTTACTGGCGGGCAGGCGCATCTTCATCGCTGGTTTTGCTGGCCCTTGCTGCTTCCCTTTTTCCCGCCGGCGCCGAGGGCACGAATTGGGAGGAACAAATCCGTTTGCTGCAACAGCAAAACTCCCTCCTGCAGGAGCAACTGCAAAAGCAAAACAAGTCCATCGAGTCGCTGGAGAAAAAAGTCGGGGATTTGGAGGCGGCAAAAGGCGAAACGGCACCGGCCAATGGCGAGGCACCGGAAAAAAGCGGCTTTAATCTGGGCAAGGTCAATGTGAGCGGTGAGGGCGGCCTGGCTTTTTTCAACACGGGCTCGCAGGGGTTCGCGCCGCATTCGGAATTTCGCGTGGATGAAGCCCGGCTGTTTGTCGAGGCGCCGGTCTGGAAGGAGGTTTATTTTTTTGGCGAAGCGGATTTTGCGACGCGCGAGAACACGGATTTGAATCTGCATGTGGGCGAGCTGTACCTGGATTTTGAGGATGTGTCGCAACTGTGGGGGCGCGACGGGCAATTGAATATCCGGATCGGCCGGATGAACATCCCTTTCGGCGAGGAATACCTGACGCGCTACGCGGCGGATAATGCGCTCATCACGCATTCCGTTTCGGATTTGTGGGGGTTCGATACGGGGGTGGAAATTTACGGTGCGCTGGGCAAGTTCACCTACGTGGCGGCGGTGCAAAACGGCAGCGGCCTGAACGGGGTGCAGGATTTTGATGGCGACAAGTCGGTCGCCGGCCGGATCGGGTTTGATCCGAATCATTCGTTGCACTTCAGTGTGAGCGGGATGAGAACGGGGAATCTGGATGCGGCGGGCGATTTCATTTCGGCGTTGTGGTTTGGGAATGGATTTTTTCAATCGCTCGGCGGGCCGGGCACGACCAAGTTTCACGCGAACCTGGTGGAAGGCGATTTGACCGCCCGGTGGTCGCAATGGCTGGGCGGACACATTACGGCATTCGGCGGCTATGCGCGTTACGGCGACAATGATCCGGCGGCGAACAACGGGCGCGATATTTTTTATTACTCGGTGGAAGGTGTGCAGAATCTGCCGCGGAAATTTTATGTCGCCACGCGGTTCAGTGAAGTTTTATGCGCGGACGGAGTGCCGATCATGGGATTGGGCAACGGCGGCTATTTTAGTTCGCTGACGAAGGATTTATGGCGGTTGAGTCTCGGGGCGGGTTACCGTTTCAGCGATCAGCTGCAATTGAAGCTGGAGTATGCGATCGAGCGCGGCAAGACGCTTTCCGGCGAGTCGCGCGATCACGAGGATTTTTTGGGAACCGAGGCGACGTTTAAATTCTAGGCGGGCGCGAGGGAACATTTCCGGTCTTTCAAACCTCTAATCAGAGAGGATTGCCTGACAATCCCGCCCGAATGCCGAAGTTTGATGCACTTTGAGGATAAACGCGAGATTAGGCGCGCCCTCACCCCGGCTCTCTTCCCCGGGGAGAGGGGGAAAATTTGTCGCGTTGTTTCCAAAGTTCATCCCTCGAAACTTTATCCAGTGCAAGGACGTCCCAGCGTCCTTTTCCCGACTTTGCGGGAGGCTATTTTTGACAATTGCTGTAAGCTCCAATTATGAAGTTTTTTTTCAGCGCGGGCATTTTCCTTGTGGCGTGCGGTGTCGTCTCGGCGGGAACGATTGTGGGCAGCGTGCGGGCGACGGGGAAAGCCGGCGTGGATGAGAGCGGCGATGCGGGCGGGGCTTACGGGAGCCGCAAATTCAAATTTGTGCCGAAGGTGGATTATTCGGCCATGCGCGATTTTGTGGTTTATATCGAGGGGTCTTTCGGCACGAACGTGGCGCCGTCAACGAATGTCACGAGCGTGGCGACCCGGCGGATTGCGCAACACGGGGCGATGTTCACGCCGCATGTTTTGCCGGTGATGGTGGGAACGACGGTGGAGTGGCCGAATGATGACGCCATTTTTCACAACGTTTTTTCGGTGTCGGATGCGAAGAATTTTGACCTGGGGCTTTACAAGGGAAATCCGCCCAACAAACGCATCACTTTTGACAAGCCGGGGCGGGTGGATGTGTTTTGTTCCATTCACTCCGACATGCATTGTGTCGTGCTCGTCCTGGAGAATCCTTATTTCGCTCCGACGGATGGAGACGGGAATTATAAGATTTTGGATGTTCCACCGGGCAAATACAAAGTGAAGGCGTGGCATGAGCGGTTGCCGGCGGATGAACGGGAAATCACGGTGCCGGAAAGCGGTGAGGTGCGGGTGGATTTCACGCTGGGGATTAAGAATTTGCCGCTGTATTGAGGGCAGATTTTTTTAGGTAGAAAAGTAGCCGGCGGGAAGTTCAGGGATTCCGAACCGAGATACTCGCTGCGCTCGCCGCGCTTCGCGCGAAATGGATGGGTCTTTATGACTGATTACCCAGGGTAGCCCTCGAAGACTCAGGCAACCCTGGGCTAAGTGACTCGACCCCTTTGGGGTCGTGATTGTGCAGGGCGAGGCGCGGGATAGGATCAAGATTCAGATCGGTGAAGATTGTATGGGTGCAATAGCCAAAATGAATTTGTGGCACGAAGCGATGGTTCGTGCCTTGAACTCTGAAACTCGCAACAGGCTGCTCTTGGTTTTCCAACGCTTGTCCCAGTCTTGGACATCAACCGGTAGCGGATAAATAAACGTCGTCTAAATTCTGACTTTTCTCCGGCGGAGCAAATTTTGCGAACGGATACCGCCGGAGCCATTAAAGATAAGGCACATAAGTTGCTTTTGTCCGTGGTTATGACTCACGAAAATACCATGGGTCTCGCTTTGCACATTTGCATTGGTTCGGTCGGCTTCGCGGGCGTGGCCGCGCCGGCTCGTGTCCATTGCTTTTCACGCTTCCCATGAACCGACTTCGATTTTTGCTCAACACGAGCCTGCGCATCAAAGTGCTGGTGCCGGTGATCGCGTGCATGGTGGCGTTGATCGCGACGACGGTGTTTGTGGTGAATCACCGGGTGACGGCGCAGTTCGAGCAACAGGCGAAGGAGACGCTGGCGACGGCGGATGCTGAGTTTCTCAATCTCCAAAAGACGCGAGCGGAAGATTTGCTGTTGCGGTTCCGCAATCTGCCCAATGAGCCGCGTTATCGCGCGGCGTTTCAATTGGGCGATCCGCCGACGCTGCATCAACCGCTGGTCGATTTGGTCGGCGAGCAAGGCGCTGACATCGTTTTCTACGCCAATCATGCGAAGCGAGTCCTGGCGAGCGAGAAGCGGGATCCGGCGATTTCGAGCGCGGCGTTTGAAACCGCGGCGGGGCCGGCAACCGAGCAGGCGCTGGCCGGAGAGCCGACGGTGGATACCGTTTTTGCCGGGGAACGATTGTTTCATATCGTGTCGATTCCGGTGTATGTGGAGCACGAATTGATCGGCGTGCTGACGCTGGGGTTGGAGACAGGCAATTCGGAGGCGCAAAAGTTCAGCCAACTCACGCACAGTCAGATCACGCTTTTGGCGGGTGGACGCGTGGTGGCCTCGACGTTGCCCGGGCCGGAGGCGCAGGAGCAAATCGCGAATATTTACGCCACGTTGCGGGCCGATAAAGCCTCCCGCAGTTCGCCGCCGCTCAAGCGGGCGTTTTTGGACGGGGGACATTATTTCGTGATGGCCGGCAATTTTGAATCGCTGGCGAGTGATAAAACTTTGGGTTACGTGCTGCTGAGTTCCTATGAACAGCCGTTGTATGCCTTGCAACAAACGCAACGGCTTTTGTTGATCGCCAGCCTGTGCGCCATTTTCCTCGGCTCGGCGGTCATTTGGTGGGTGATCCGCAAAATCACGCAGCCGCTGCGTGATTTGCGGGACAGTGTGGAAGCGGTGGGCCGGGGCGATTTGTCGCGGCGGCTCACGCTCAAATATCAGGACGAATGCGGGGAGCTGGCCGAGGTCTACAATCGGATGGCGGACAACTTGAAACAATCGCGCGAGGAACTGGATAAAACCCATGCGGAACTGATGGAATCATCGCGGCTGGCCGGCATGGCGGAAATTGCCTCCGGCGTTATTCATAACGTGCGCAATGTTTTGACGAGCATCAATATCGCTTCTTCGCTGGTGACGGAGAGCGTCAAGAATTCGAAGGCGGTGAACTTGAAAAAAATTGTAGCCTTGTTGCGCGAGCACGAAGTGAATTTGGGGGAATTTCTGACCAAAGATCCGAAGGGCCAGCAGGCAATGATTTATCTGGGCGCGCTGTCGGAACATTTGGTGCAGGAACAGGAAAAGTTGATCAAGGAACTGGGCATGATCCAGGAGGGCACCAAGCACATCGAGGACATCGTGCGCGCCCAGCAGAGTTATGCGCGGGTATCGGGCTTTACGGAAACACTGAAGGTGGGCGATGTGATTCAGGACGCGTTGAAGATGAGTGTTCCGAGCAAGGGCAGCGTGCAGATCGTCAAAGAAATTCCCGAGGACCTGGTGGTGACGGTGGAGCGGCACAAGATGCTACAGATTTTGGTGAACCTGATGCGAAACGCGAAGCAGGCTTGCGATGGCTCGCCTGACGATGCCAAGCGGTTGACGATTCGCGCGACGAATGGGGATGATTTCATTCACGTGGCGGTAAGTGACACCGGCATGGGCATTGATCCGAAGAACCTGGACCGAATTTTTTCGCACGGCTTTACGACCAAGAAGGATGGGCACGGATTTGGATTGCACAGCAGCGCGGCGGCGGCGCGGCAACTCGGCGGGGCGTTGCGCGTAAGCAGCGAGGGAGTGGGCAAGGGCGCGACGTTCACGCTGGACCTTCCGGTCAAGCCGGCGGCGCAGAATTAGAATGGTTGCCAAAACAAATTTCCGGATAAAACCGAAGCTTCGCCCCCTGAACCCTGAAGCACCACCTCTCCCCGGCCCTCTCCCCCACTTCGTGACGGAGAGGAGACGAATACAGGGCCGCGCGATGCGTGCCTTTTTCCGGCGTGACCGCGGAAAGCATTTGTGAGAGTTTTCTGCCGCTCGTTTCACCATTATGAACCAGGAATTGCCGTTTGAAATCGCGGAACTTGAACAGCTTCTGCGCAAGCCCAACAGCGACGCGGCCGGTCTCGCCAGTTTTTTTGCCGCGGGCGAAATCCGCGCGACGCGCGTGCCGGCGCGGCTGGATGTGATGGGCGGCATTGCCGATTACTCGGGGGCGAATGTGTGCGAAGCGATGCTGGGCCACGGGGTTTTGCTGGCGCTACAGACGCGCACGGACCGCACGGTGCGCATTCGCACGATGCAGGCCGGGATGAAGGCGTTGCCGATCGAAACGCGGGTGCCGCTCGATTTTTTCAAATCCGGCGACGGGTTGGTGGATTACGCGGACATTCGTTCCTTCTGCCAGGCCAATCCGCTGGCGAACTGGGCGGCGTATATCGTGGGCAGTATTTTCACGTTGCTGAAGGAGGAGCCGGTGAAGCTGCCGTACGGTTTTAATTTGCTGCTGCTCAGCGCCGTTCCCATGAACGTGGGCATCGGCAGTTCCGCGGCGGTGGAGATTGGAACGTTGAGCTGCCTGAACTCGTATCTGGGTTTGAATCTTTCGCCGTCGCGCATCGCGAGGCTGGGCCAAATGGCGGAGAACCACGTGGTGGGCGCGCCTTGCGGCATCATGGATCAGATGGCGATCACGAGCGGGCGCGAAGGGTGCCTGACGCACATTCTTTGCCGGCCCGGCAAAGTGAAGGGCGAAGTGCAAATTCCGAAGGGCATGGCGTTCGTCGGCATCAACTCGATGGTGCGCCATTCGGTGGCGGGAAGTCCTTACAGCGATACGCGCGTGGGGGCGTTCATGGGCAAAAAGATCATCAATGACCTGCGCGCGCGGAAGGGGCGCGCGGCGTTGGGTTATCTGACCGAAATTTCATCCGCGGAATTCAAGCAATACGCCAGGGAAATTCCCGAAGAAATTCTTGGCTCGGAATTTTTGGCCCGGCACAAAACTCACGATGATCCGGTCACGAAAATTTCGCCCGACGCGACATATCGCGTGGCGGGTCCCACGCGGCATCCGATCGAGGAAAACGAGCGCGTGTTGAAATTCATGAAGGCATTGCGCGCGGCGAAAAATGGGGGCGAAAAATCATTGGTGACCGCCGGTGAATGCATGTACGGCGCGCATCAGAGTTATCGGGACAATTGTCATCTTTCGACGGACGAAGTGGATTTCCTGGTGGAATCGGTGCGCCAGCGGGGAGTCAAGGCCGGTTTGTATGGCGCGAAGATCACTGGCGGCGGGACGGGCGGGACCGTGGCGGTGTTCGGCAAAAAGGAGGCGCTCAAGAAACACATTCCGGAAATCGCGATTGAATATTCGCGGCGCGTCGGGGTGGTGCCGGATATTTTCGAGGGGACTTCGCCGGGGGCGATGGAATTTGGGGCGCGGAATTATAAGTTTGGCTCGCAAGGATGGCAGCGGTTCATTGTTTAGTGTGATCGCCAAAATATTTATGGATATGCAGCCAATGCTTCGCCCCCTGAACCCTGAGCACCACCTCTCCCCGGCCCTCTCCCCCACTTCGTGTAAAGACCGGGTACATAGTGGACGGGTGTGCGGGGACATGGTGGACACATTATGTGCATGGGTTTTGGTTCTTGGGAGCGGTTGTTTTTGGCTGGCGCAGGTCCAACTCTTTGATCACCTGGGTCAGAAAGAGCACCTCCAGGACGCCGTCGGTTTGCGTGGGACGCACGCCCATGGTTTGGCCGCAAAAAGCCCGTCCCACTTTCCATTCATGCCCGCGATAGCTGAACCAGCCGTTTTCATCCACTTGTCTGGTTTCCACGGTGGAAGCGTATTGCACAGGCGGCAGGGTTTCGGGATAGCTGCGTTGGCTGACACAGTAACGGCTCACGGGTGTTTGCAAAGCCAATGCTTCGTGTGGGCGTTCTGTATTGTAGACGGGTCTCCATTGGTCAAAGGCCGTTTGCACGTGTGGGCAATTACTCCAGCCTCCCCGGGCCAACACTTCTGCTTCCAAAGAGCGATGGAAGCGCTCTTCTTTGCCCTGGGTTTGAGGATGATACGGCCGGCCATGACAGGACCTGATGCCCAGACGCATCAACCAGACGTCCAAACCGGTGAACTCCGAGCCCGTGCAACCCCAGGGAGCGCCATTGTCCCACAACACTTCGTCGGGCAATCCATGCACTCGGAAACTCGCGATCAAATGTGCCTGCACGGTTTCCTGCCGTTGGTCCTCACAGGCCGCCAGCACCACGTTGTATCGGGAGTGATCATCGAGCGCGCACAAAGGATGGCACCGGCCCTGACGCAGGGCAAAATGACCTTTAAAGTCCACCTGCCACAGTTGATTGGGTGCCGAACGCTCAAAGCGTTGAAAGGGCTGGGCAGCGCGGCTTTGCTCCGGCGCTATCAATTGGTGCCGATGCAAAATCCCGGTGATGGTGCTGGTGGCAGGCAAATCCGTATGCCCAAGATCCTGCAGGCGGCGGCGCAACTTGCGCGCTCCCCAAGCCGGATGTTCCCGGCGCAGCGCCACCACCCGATCTTCGATCACCACCTTGGTTCGAGCCGGACTGGATTGCGGCCGGCGCGAACGATCGGCCAAACCTTCCAGTCCACTGCGGTCGTATCGTTCCAGCCACTTGTAAGCCACCGTGGGGCTGATGCCAAACCGACGGCACAACAGCCGTATATTCGCATCGGGTTGACGAGCCAGGTTCACAAACTCAAATCGTATCGTTATCAGATCTTTCACAGGCCAAGGCATAGTGACCACACACTGCCAACTCTCTCGGCCATGTGTCCACCATGTCCCCGCACACCCGTCCACTATGTACCCAGTCCATACACTTCGTGGCGGAGAGGGAGACGAATATACACGATTTGTCTTTTCGGAAATCTTTTTTGAGCATCGCTCCACCATTCATGAACATTCGCAAAGCTGTCATTCCCATCGCCGGTCTCGGCACGCGGCATTTTCCGGCGTCGCACGCGGTGAAGAAGGAATTGTTTCCGGTGGTGGGTCCGGATGGCATTGCGCGCGCGCTGTTTCATTATCATTTGCTGGAATTGGAAGCGGCCGGGATGGAGGAGATTTGCATCATCGTTCAACCGGGCGAAGATGAAATGGTTCGCAGATATTTGGACGGCCCGGATGAGGCTTACCTGAAACGGCTGGCGAAGTATCCCGCGCTTTTGCGCGAGGCGGAGCAGATGCGCGGTTTTGCGAAACGCGTGAGTTTTGCGGTGCAGCATCGACAGGAGGGCTACGGGCACGCGGTGTATCAATCGAAAGCATTTGCGGGCGGCGAAACGGTTTTGCTCGGGTTGGGCGATCATCTGTTTCGCGGCAAACCGATTTCGCCTTATCGCGAATTGGCAGAGGTGGCGTCAAATGGCAAAAGCGTTTCCGCGGTGAATCGAATCACGGCCGGGCAATTGAAGGGTTACGGCACGATTGCGGGAAAACGCCGCGCCGATGATCCGCGATTGATTGATATCTCGCTCATCGTCGAGAAACCGCCGGTGGCCATCGCCCGTGAAAAGCTGCACGTGAATGATCTTCCCGCCGAGACGTGGCTGGGCTGGTTTGGGATGCACCTGCTGGCGCCGTCCATTTACGACATCCTCGAAGAAATGATTCGCGATGAGGTTCGCGACAATGGTGAATTTCAATTGACGCGGGCGCAGGAAATTCAACGCCAGCGTGAGGGTTATCTGGCGCTGGAGATGACGCACGCGCAACGGTTTGATTTCGGCGTGCCGGATGATTTCGTGGCGAGCGTGCAGGCGTTTCGCAACGAATAATCCAGGCGCGCATTTTTTCGAGGCTTCCCCACTGCAACGGCGGGTTTATTTCCCATTTACCCCTTTATGGCGCCTGGAAATTCTGTGAAAACTTTGAAAGAAATGGGCGGGGTTTGCGTATATATAAGAGCAAGGAGCAACTCAAATGGGCTACATGATACATTTCGACGAAGATATTGTCGGCACCGACGAACTGAAGTTAAACGAAACGAAAAAGGCGATTTTGGAGAAACTGCGGGTGCGGTTTGGCTTCGAATACCTGGCGAAGCCTCGTGCCTTGGCGGGCGCGCAAGTGCCTGTGTCCAAGGCGATGCCGATTGCCTGCGCGCCGCAATCGCGCTAGCGGACCCTAGGCGTGAGCCATTTCCAGGTGCGGCTCGAGGTGACTTTCCATCACCGTCTCCAACGCGCGAGCTTCGCCGACGAGGCGTTCGTAGAGGCTGAAATATTTATCGATGGCGCCGGCATCGAGAAAGCGCGCGCCATGCAGTTGGGATGAATCCGGGCGAACGGCCTCTTCGACATCCGGCAACAGGTACGGGCAAGGGGGGCAGTCGCTGCGGTGAGCGGCGTGAGCGCATTGCAGGAAGGTTTGCGGGCGGTCAAGGTGGAAAATAATTTCCGGATATTCGGCCACGGGCTGATGCAAGGTCACAAGTACGGGAACTCCGGGAGATGGCAGATATTCATAAAAGTCCGGTCCGTGCATGTGGATGAGGTCAATCGGCCATTTCTCAAGAAAAGTTTGGAGCGTGAAGCGATATTGCTCGTGGATATGGTGGCATTCCGCCGCGTCGAGCGCGAACGAGGGTTTGGGCGTGGCGAGCAGGATGCCCTCGGTGACCGAGCCTTCGCAGGCCATGACAAAAGATTCGTGACCGGAACTGGCCAGCGCCGTATCCAGACGGGTCAATAACTGTTCCGCACCTCCCAGAGCAGCAGGGCCTACCGGTGCGAAGGGATAGGCGACATTAAGCACAACCAATTTCATTGCACTTAATGAACGCCTGGTCAAGGGTGCGCTCAATAAGGGGTTTACCTATTTCTGACGGAGGAATTCTACGAGGTTTCCGCCTTTCTTCCAAAAAGCAGACCGGGTCTCCCTCAATGGGTTGAACTTCGCCGAAGCTCGAGGATGTAACCTTCCAATTCCGCGGCACGATGGCGCGTGGTGTGGCGGGCCAGCACGCGTTCGCGCGCGCGGTAGCCCATGCGCCGACGATTGAGTTCGGAGATATCCTCGAGGTAAATCATCGTTTCGTCCGCCGAATGCGAGATCAGAATTTCCTCATCCGGCGTGAAAAAGGCCTCCAATCCCGGCCAAAATTCGGTGATGACCGGCGTGCCGCAGGCAGCGGCTTCGAACAGTCGCGCGCTGGGCGAATAGCCCAACCCGAGGGCGTCCGGCGGCATGAGGTCCAACGTGAAGCGTTGCGAGTTGTAAAAGGCGCGGCGTTTTTGGGGCGAAATCCGGGTGACGCGTTTCACATTGCCCGGCCAGCGGAGCGAGCGCGGATAGCGGGAACCGACCACCAGGAACCGTCCTTCGTTCCAGCGGCGCGCGGGCTCGAGCAACAACCGCTCGAGCACCGGCAGGCAGTCGTTGCTGTGTCGGCCGACAAATCCAAGGTCCCAGGTTTGTTTGGAGTATTCCGGGAAAAAGAGCCGGGCATCAACGGCGGGATACAAAGGCCGCGCCATCGGCGAGCCGAGTTTATCCTCCAATTGATCCAGCAGTGGTCCGCCCGCGAATGAAAGGTACAGGTTGAAACGTGGAATCAGGCCGGCCGAACCCGCGCCGTCCCGGCCCGCTGCCAGCGTATCGAGCGTGTTGAGGTCGTAAAAGGCCGTGACGCCTTGCGCGTGCCGGGTGATCCAATCGCCAATTTCGGCGGCGTCGGTGATTTGCGAAGCGAGGAGGACGAAATCCGCGTCGCGCACCGCGGCGGCATGGCGGTTTTTCAAATCCTTGAGGCCGAAATATTCCTCCACGCGGCCAGAATCAACCCTCTGCATTTTTTGGCCACCGCGCTCTTCATCGCCACGCTGCAAAAACAAGACGTCATGGTTGCGGAGGGCGAGTTCGCGCACGAGACCGCGGTAGGTCGACGCGGCGCTGTTGCCCAACGAAGTGGTCAAGGATGGCCCGAGGATGACGATTTTGAGGTGGGGACGCGCCGGTGACGCGAGGTTCTGGCCCAATAACGACCGGGGCGGCGTGAGCAACTTTTCGGTGCTCAGCAAGGAAGCCGATTCAGCCGTTGAGGTTCCACCAGTGTCTCCCGTTAAAATTTCAGTTTCCAAGGGCGAATGGCGGGCCTTCACGCGATCACCCTCCCGGCTTTTATTTCCAACACGCGTTCGAGTTGATGGGCGCGGTGAGCATACGTGTGCGCGGCGAGGACGCGGCGGCGCGCGGCTTCGCCGATTTGCCGAGCCCGCTCCGGTGTGAGCTGGCGCAGGTGTTCGGCGACCTCCTCGCCATTGGCGGCAACGAGCAATTCGCGATCAGGCTCGAGAAACAGTTCGATGCCTTCCCATTTGTCCGTAATGAGGCAGGCGCCGGCGCCGGCCGCCTCAAACACGGCGGGGGGCGGCGAAAAACCGTAACGGGTGGCGCAGCCGCAATTCACATTCAACACGGCGCGGACGCTGCTGTTGAAGGCGTTGCGCTGGTCGGCGGGAATTTCGCCGGGACACTCGACGTTGGCGGGCAGGGATTCCTTTTGCCAACCGGCGCCGGCGAGGAGAACTTTTCGATCCGGCAAAGCCGCGGCGGGTTTGAGGAGGAATTCCGTCACGCGCGCCTCGCGTTCCGGGGTGTGGTCATTCAAGTGGCCAAGATCGGCTTCAAAATGTTTCTCCGGCGGCACGGGAAAGTGCAGGTTCGGGTCGAGCGCGTTGTAGATGGGGATGCATTCGCTCGCGCCAAGTGCCGCGTAGGCATCGGCGACGGGCGCTCCGCCGCCGCGCGAGAGAATGAAATCGTATTCGGGAATCAGCGGGCGGAAATAATCCTCCGGGTCATTTTGGATGCGGTCGAGGGTGGCGCACGGGTTCGCATCGAGGAAAGCGACGAGCGTTTCCGGGCGTTTCAATTCGAGCACGGCGGCTTCCAGCAGGTCATCGCATTCACCCACGCCGCTGCATTTGATGATGAGATCGCTTTGCTCGGCGCGTTCGAGGGCATCGAGCGCGGCTTCGTCGCTGGCGCCGTAGATGACGACCTTGGCCCAGTGGGGATTGGCGAGGTCGCGATGTTTGAGGCGTTCGGAGATGTTCGGCTCGTAAAACGTGACGCGGTGGCCGCATTCGGAGAGTGCGCGAACCAAACCGCGGTAATAAGCCACGGGGCGGTTTTGATGGGCGGACACGAGGCTGGATCCGAAAATGGCAATATTGAGGCGACTCATAGCGCGGGGGATTCCTTGGTTTGTCCGGCGTCCGCACGCAAGGCGGCCACGCCACACCCGGGCGCACTGTGCGCCGAAGCAGCGCCGGCGCCCGGGTTGGCAATGACTGGTCCGTCCCCCCCCACCTCCACTAAATTGGGTTCGTTGGTAGCTAACACCGCCTTTTCGGAAAAGATGCGCCGCGACGGCTGAATTGTTCGCGGTTGCGCAAACGCAGAGGCGGCGTCGCAATGGGGTGGCAGGGATTCGTTTAACAAGGTTCTCATGCGTGCGGACAACATTTTTCGCTTCACGAGCTGGTTTCGGTAATGGATAACTTTAGTTGTTCGATTTGCCTGTCAGAATAGAGCCTGGAAGATTTGGAACAATCGGGCGACGACCCCGTTTGCTCGCTGGAAATCCCCCCGTGCGAAAGCGAGTGTTTGTAAGACTACGAGGAGAAAAGCTCCAAACTCCATGCACCAAGCTCCCGGGAAGCTCCCAATCCGAAAATTCAAAGCAAGCTGGCCGGGAGTTGGCTGCCGGGACCTTGAATCCGGGAATTTTTTCACCGCTTCCATTTTAATTTTCAAATGCGCCCGCAGGCTTTAGGATGCGTGTGCGTGTTGAATCTGGAACAACTTGCGGAGCTGGTGGAAAAAAATCGGGCGGCAACCACGGTCCGCGTGAAGGAATTTTCCATTGGCGGCCAGTCATTCAATTTTAATTCCGCGCCGGCGATCATGGGCGTGGTGAATCTTTCGGCGGATTCGTGGTATCGGGAGAGCGTTTGTCTGACGGCGGAAAGTGCGATCCAACGCGGGCGCGTTTTGCGCGAGCAGGGAGCGGATATCGTGGACCTCGGCGCGGAATCCACGCTGGCGCAGGCGGCGCGCGCGAGCGAAAGCGTGCAGAACAGCAAGCTGATCCCGGTCATCGAAAATCTCCGCGAGGCGGGCATTCTCGTCTCGGTGGAAACTTACAGTCCGGCAGTCACGCGCGCTTGTCTCGACGCCGGGGCGAACGTGCTGAATCTGACGGGTGCGGAACAGAGCGAGGAATTATTCCAGATGGTTGCGGCGCATGATGCGGCGGTGATCATTTGTTATGTGCAGGGAAAAAATGTGCGGGAGGTCGGTGATTTTGATTTCGGCGCGGATGCGATCGGCATGATGCGGGATTATTTTTCACGGCAGATTGAAATCGCGCAACGAAACGGGGTGGAGAAAATTTTCCTCGATCCGGGACTCGGGTTTTATTATCGCAACCTGCAGGACAGCGCGGTGCGGGTGCGGCATCAGATGACGGTGTTCCTGAATACGTTCCGGTTGCGCACGCTGGGATTCCCGATTTGCCATGCCCTGCCCCATGCGTTTGAGTATTTCGGCGAGGAAGTCCGCTGCGCGGAGCCGTTTTTCGCGGTGCTGGCGGCTTTGGGCAAAACGGATTTGTTCCGCACGCATGAGGTGCCGCGTATCAAGGGCGTGTTGGAGACGATGAAGGTGTTTTAGATCTCCAGATAAACGCGGAGGCGCAGAGGACGCAGAGAAGCGAATTTGACGCACTCCCAATCAATTCCACGCTCTATAGTGCTTGCCAAAAGTAATTTCCGAAATGGTGGCGATTCCCTGCGGAGAATCGAGGCAAACCCGCAGGTTTGCCCCACCATTTCGGAAATTACTTTTGGCAAGCAGCCTAGGCACAGCGGCAGAGAAACACGCCTTCCTCTGCGGATTGGGTGATCCATTGGTCGAGCACTTGCAAATGGTGTTGTTGCAAGTGCGTTCGAACCAATTCGCGCGTGTAGCGATAGGAGAAAAACAGGCGGATGGAGTCGCCGGGGTGGAATTCGAAGCGCTCGTTCTCAATGGCGAACGAGCGTGAGCGCGTGAAATGAAAGCGCGCCACCACGCGTTTCAAGGTATTCACATCTTCAATCGCGAATCGCGATTCGCCATCGCCGGCTTCGACGCCGAGATCGAAGAGGAAGGCCAGCAGCCAATCGCGCGTGAGGGGGTTGTCGTATTGGGGCAGAATTTTTGTCACGCCGGCATGGTAATCCGAGCCGGGCGCGAGGTTGGCGCTGAATAGGAGCCAATCGTTTTTTCCGACGAGCGAGGCCAGTTTCGGCAGGATCATTTCTGGTTCGAAGTTTGGGATCATGCCGAAGAAGGTTGTGAGGCGTGTTGCGTGTTGCGTGTTGCGTGTTGCAAAGGTCGTCGATAAATCGTCAGCGCCAGCCAGGTCGCAGACCAAGGGGAAACAGTTTTGGGGCGGCACAACAGACAGTGCCGTTTCGCGCGCAGTGAGGACCATGGCGGTGCTGACGTCGCAGGCGGTATATGAGATTTCCTTTCCGCGCGCTTTAAGGAGGTGCAGCAGGCGCGTGTCTTTTTGGCCGCCGCCACAGCCGAGGCCAATGAGATGGACTTCTGTCACATCGATTCGAGCGGCGGCGGCTTCGAAGGCGCGGTCGTAGGTGGCGGCGCAATCGGCATCGTTGCGGGAGGGCGAATGGACCTGATGCAGCGCGAGCCATTTTTGTGTTTGTTTGACGCTGTCGTAGTGAAATTTGTGGTTTACCGCGCGGGTGCGGAGCGAGTCCAGCAAATCGCGGCGGACTTTTTCCGGAAATTGGCTGGAATGAATGGCGACGTTAACGAGCGACATGACTTGGTTTTCGCTGAAAAGCATGCATAAAACAAGCGTATGTAGCAGACGTAAACCGCAAAGGCAGCCGAGCTCCGGCTCGCGCGGACGCTCGCCCCGCCAAATTTAGTTTGCGGTACAAGCGTGCGTTGACTTGCCGGCACTTCGCGGTCATATTCGCCGCATGGACTTTGATATCTCGCCACTCCTCGAGCATTGGGCCTACAAACCCGGTCAGGTTGTCGTCAGGAAATTCAAGGGCAAGGACGGCAAAGAAAAAATCCAGTTGCGGGTCGATCTCGGCTTGCTGCAAATGAACGCCGAGGGACGGCCCGACGGCAAGCGGCCGTTCGGCCACAATTCACTTTTTGATTACTACCAGGCGAAGCTGCACAAGCATCTGGCGGCGAATCATGGGAGCGATGAAGGTTTCAAGCTGACGGCGGATGATTGCGCGAAGCTGCAAATCGAGTCGCTGCAATATCATCATCGCTACATCTGCCTGCTGCAATTGGAGGATTACGCGGGGGTGGTGCGTGATGGGGAGCGCAATCTGGCGGTGTTTAATTTTGCGGGCAAGCACGCCGAGAATGAGGAATTAGCGTGGTCGCTGCGACAGTTTCAACCGCAGTTGCTCATGATCCTCACGCGCGGCCGCGCGACGCAATCGCTGGAGGCGAAGGATTACGCGGTGGCGATTTCGCAGATCGAGGAAGGCATCGAGAGCATTCGCGAGTTTTACCGGGAATATTCGCGGGGCGAAGGGAATGAGCAAAGCGGCGAGTTGTATTCGTTGCAAACGTGGCTCGCGGAAATCCGCGCCAATCGCCCGCTTTCGCCGCGAGAGAAACTCGAACAGGCCTTGACGGATGCGGTGCAGCGCGAGGATTACGAAAAAGCGGCGCAAGTTCGCGATGCGTTGAAAAATTTGAAACCAGAAAAGCGGGAGGAATAAGTCCTTGCGGACGGCCACCACGCGCACTGTCCCTACCATATATTTTATGACGCTTCAGGAACGTCTCGCTCAGGAAATTAAGTCCGCGATGCTCGCCAAAGACGCGGACAAGCTCTCGACGTTGCGACTGCTCAAGTCGGTCATCGGCTATTTGCTGGTGGAACGAAAAACGGAGACGTTATCCGACGCTGATTTTGTCGGCGTGGTGCAAAAGGAAGTGAAGAAGCGCCGCGACGCCATTGATCAATACGAGAAAGGCGGCCGGCCTGAACTCGCGGAGAAGGAGAAAAAGGAAATCCCCGTTCTGGAAACGTTTTTGCCCCAAGCGCTCTCGCCGGAGGAATTGGAGCAGTTGATCAAGGCGACCATTGCGGAAACCGGCGCCACGAGCAAGAAAGACATGGGACCGGTGATCAAAGCGGTGCAGGCGAAGGCGGCGGGACGGGCGGAGGGGAAGACGATTAGTGGGATGGTGGGGAAGTTGTTGCCGTAGCCGAGATGCCACGGATCCGGATCATCAAAGGCGTTCTACATAATTTCCTGGACACATACACGAGTCGATATTCTGATTTTGATGGCTACTGGATTTTTGGCCTCCTCACTAATCTTGAACATTTAACAATCGATTTGTTGTGTAAGGAATCGGCCACCACCGAGATTTCCCCATTGCCGGCAGCAATGCTACTTGCTCGACAAAGATTGACAGAACAAATGTCAAAAGCCGGTCTATCGATTTCTGTGTTAAGGCAAGCGTCACTCGAGATCACTGTCCTACACGACTCTGCAATGGGAATCGTAAACGGTCGCCCATGTAACGGGCGGCGCGTGCGTTTCGCCGTCAAGGTGCTGGCCGGCGGAAACGGTCGAAACTTCGAGTCCAGCAAAACGGTTTTTATAGCCCCGCACAATCCAAACGTCGAGCAACGCAGCACGCGAGCAGGCTGACTAACGCCCCTGCCCACCCTGACGCGCAAGAATTTCCTTCATGGCCGAAACATCCAATTGATCCTTCTCACGCCACGAACCCTCCTTTAAAAAAATCAAGTCGGCTGGCGACAAATAAGCAATTTGCACGTCGTCCGAGGCAAAATGCCGGAGATTAGGACGAAAGTCATCCAGCGACTTGCCACGCATTATCACGAAAACATCCAAATCAAACTCTTCGCTGATTCGGATCGAGCCCTGGTCGATGTTGAAATCTTCCACCGTCAATTCTCGCGCGGCTCCTTCGCCCCAGGTTTTCAGAAAATCAAGAAGCTTGCGAAGATTGGCGGGAGAATTTTGAACCAGAATATCCGCATCAACGGTTAAACGCGGGTACCCATTGAGGATGACAGCCAATCCACCAACAACCGCAAAATCAACTCCGGCCCGCGCCAGACCGGCCAACAGTTTTTCGAACTGGGAAGGCGTCCGGCTCGGTTCGTTTGAGGGATTCATTGGCGAATTTACGCACGAAACGGCCCATTTCCTCAACCTGGCGCAAACGCTGCCGCGGCGTTGGTGGACGCCCCACGGCCTTGCGAACGGGCTGCTGCATCGGCTCGACTTCGTAGGTCATGAGCAAAGGTAAGCCTGAACACGTCGAGCCGTCAACCGACGAAGGTCACTTCAACGCTGCGGGAAAATCTGGTAGAGCAGCAGGTAGATTAACACTCCCGTCACGGAGACATACATCCACAGCGGCCAGGTCCAGCGGGCGATGCGTTTGTGTTTATCGAACTTTTGCCGCAGAGCGAAGGTCAGCGTGATGATGATCAACGGGAGGATGACGATCGCCAAGATCAGGTGGCTGATGAGGAGGGTAAGGTAAATGGGCCGGAACCATTCGGGGTTGCGGAAGCGGGTGACGCCGCCGTGAAGAAAAATATGATACGTCAGGTAGCCGGTGAGGAAGAGCGCGGAGCTGCACACGGCGGCGATCATGCAATTGCGGTGGGCAATGACTTTGCCGCGCTTCACGAAGTAATAGCCGAAGGCGAGGAAAACGCCGGCGAGGCCGTTGAAAAAGGCGTTCGACGCCGGCAAGTCATGGACGCTCACGGCTCGCGCTCCAGTTGCTTGACGGCTGATAACAGCTTTTGCTTTTCCGCGGGCCAGTTCACGTCTTCACCACCGGTCTGAAAGATGGCGCGGAGTTGCGCGCGTTTATCGATGACGACAAAGATTGTGCTGTGCACCCACAAATCGTCGGGCGTCACGCGTTCCTCCGGCTTTTTTTCCACGGCGGTAAGTTTCAGGCTGTCGACGGCAAGGTTGTTGACCTGTTTTTTCGTGCCGGTCAGGAACATCCAGCGGCTGGCGTCGGCGCCATTTTTCAGGGCGTAGGCTTTCAGAACTTCGGGCGTGTCGAAATCCGCGTCGGTCGTCAGCGAGACGAGACGGGCGGGATTGTCTTTTGGCAAGGCATCCTGCAGTTCCTTCATCTGGTGCGTCATGCGCAGGCACGGACCGGGGCAGCGCGTGAAGATGATGTCGGCAATCCAGACTTTGCCGCGCAGGTCCGCGAGTGATACCACGGAGTCGTTCTGGTTGGTGAGCGAAAAATCCGCAATGGACGCCAGGACGGGCAGCGGGCGGGAAACGCGCGATTGGGCTTTGGCGAGGAGAAACGCGAGCGAGAGCGCCAGGATCAGGAGCAGCAACCCGACACCCACCGTCCAGGGAAATCTTCGCACAGCCGGTGGGTTCATGGGATCAGCGCGCCACAAGGACGCGTGCTAACTTATTCAAAGCTGGCGCCACCAGCGGGCGCCGGCGTCTGGGCAGCCAGCCACTTGTCGAATTGTTCCTGGGTGTCCACTTCCAGGTAACCAACAGCCATGCTGGCATGGCCCTGACCGCACAATTGTGCGCAGTTGATCTGGTAGACGCCCGTTTTTGTAGGGGTGAAATGCAGTTGAATGCGCATGCCGGGGATGGCGTCCTGCGTTACGCGCATGGCAATCACCTTGAATGAATGAATGACGTCCTTGGAGGAAAGGCGGACGATCACCGGCTTTTCCACGACACAGTGAATGCGGTTCATGTCCGTGATGTCGTCTTTGCCTTTATCATCTTTGGGATCGATCCCGAACGGATTCGCCGACGTAACGAGATTCATGTCCTGGGCGCCGAATTCGCCGTCCTTGCCGGGATAACGGATGTTCCAGGCGAATTGCTGCGCGACGACCTGAACGACAGTGGATTCTTTCGGGTCGGGAAACTGGTCGACAGTCTTCGCCCAGAGCGGCACGGCGACGAACAGGAGAATGACGGCTTCGACAAGCGCGACAATGACTTCGATGTAGTTCGAGGCGTGGTTGCGCACGCCGAGGTAATCGGCCTTGGGATTGCGCGACTTGTGGAAGCGCAGGAGCACATACACGAAGTAACCGAACCAGCCGACGAACAAGGCGATCATCAGCCAGTGAACGTAAACGATGAGGTTGTCGACGTCCTGGCCGTGCTTGGAAGCGAGCACCGGCATGCCGAGGAGTTTTTCGGTGCCTTGCCGCAACGAGTCAAAAAGGTTTCCCATAATCAGCTATTTTGGGTGGGTTCAGTCTTGGGGGTCGCATCCGCGCCGGGCTGTTCATTGGCAGCCGCCGCGGCTTTTTTACCGAGAAAAACAAAAAAACTGGCCAGGCTCCCGAGCACCATGACCACGACGCCGAGGAGGCTCAGGATGCCCCAGTTCATGCCTTTGGCCATGGACGAATCCGAAGCGCCGTAACAGGCGGCGCAGGCGAACAGCGAGGCGGGATGCAGCGCCAGGGTGACAAGCGCGCCCGCGACAAGAAATTTCAATTTCCGAAAGTTCATAGATAACTAATGTTTTTCGTCTTCTTCAGGAAATAGCGCTCGTAAAAAACGAGGCCCACTCCCGCGCCAAACGAAGCCAGCGCCACAATCAGATTAACCACTCCGCCGACCTTGAAAAAAGCGACCGCCGACCAGATACCAAAACCAACCGCCAGCACGATGCAGGCGATGATAAAGATAAGATGGAAGGCTTTGAGCGACATAAGGCGTTAATGAGTGATCGTGTTCAGCGGAAAATCACCCATGGACCACAGCGTCAGGCCCATCAGGCCGACGAAGAAAAACGCGGTGAACCCGAGGATGCCGTAAATCATCTTTTTCTCGGAAACCAAGTGCATGAAAAAACCGGCGACGAGGAACGCCTTGCAACTGGCAATCACCAGCGCGACGGCGATGTTGATCTCACGACTGGGAAAGCGGATGTACGATGCCCAGACGGTCAGGATCGTGCCGATAATGAGTGCCGCAAACACGAGCAGATACCGGCGGACGTGATGGGCGACAGAATCGGCATGTTCGGAATGGGTTTGATCATTCATAAATCACAGCAAATATAGGACGGGGAACAGGAAAATCCACACGAGATCGACGAAGTGCCAGAACAGGCCGGAGACTTCGACGCGATTGGTAAAGCGCTCGGGATCCTCTTTCCACATTTTGGCGCCGAAAGCCCAGAGGTAGAAAATCACCAAAGCGCCACCGATAACGTGCAGCGCATGCAAACCGGTCAGCGTGAAATAAATAGCGTTGTAGGTGTGATGCGCGGGGCCGTAGTTGCTCATCTTGGCGATGTCCGCGGTTTTGATTTCGATTTCCTCACCCTTGGGCGGTCCCAAAAAGGGAGTGCTCAGGTTGAACAAATTCGTGCGAGCCTCAACAAAACGACCCGAAATGGTGATGGCCTCGGGGGTGCGCTTCTCGATATGACCGTCGGCGATGCGGCCGTCTTTCAACGTGATTTCATTGTGAATGAACTTGTCGTGATACTCGTAGGACTTGATGCACAAAAACATCAATGCGCAGCACAACGTGATGGCGTGATAAAATTTGAAACTGCCGAAATTTTTCATCTTCAGCGAGGCCCAGGCCATGACGGTGGTGATGGAGGAGGTGATCAGCACGAGGGTGTTGAGCGTGCCGAGCCAGACGGTCAGCCAGCCGTGCGGCCAATAGCCGTCGGGAGCGCCCACGCGCAGGAGGATGTAGCTCGAGAACAACGCGCCGAACAGCATCACTTCCGAAGCGAGGAAAAGCCAGATGCCGACCTTGGCGTTATACAGGCCGGTGTCCTTGCGAATCTCTGTTGTGTACGGAATTTCCATGAATAATTGAGTTAGGCGTTGTCGGGCTCGTTTTGCGGCGTGAAGTCAGTGGCGTGGCCGGGCACGCTGTATTCGTAGGGGCCGCGATAAACGATAGGAGCCTTGGCAAAGTTGCCGTGCGGCGGCGGCGTGGGCGTCTGCCATTCGAGGGTGGTCGCCTGCCACGGATTATCCGAGCCGGCTGGCTTGCCGTGTTTGATGCTCCAGAAGAAATTGATGATGAACGGAATTTGCGCGAGGCCCAGGCCCACGGCCGCCCAGAGGATGAACACGTGCAGGCGCATGAGCGTCTCGCTCAAGCCGCCGATGACTTCGGTGCCCATTTGCGCGTTGTGCGCCGCGGTGTAATTCGCGCCGCCGTCCGACATGCGGCGAATCATTCCCGCCATGCCTTGCGCGAACATCGGCTGGAAGATGAGGTTCATGCAAATCAGCGAGAGCCAGAAATGCACGCGGCCCCAGAATTCGCTCATCATGCGGCCGGTCATCTTCGGGTACCAATAATAGATGCCCGCGAAGAGCGCGAAGATCGTGCCCGGCGCCACCACGTAATGGAAGTGCGCGATGACGTAGTAGGTGTCGTGCAGGTGCAGATCGCTGAAATTAAAACCGAGCGGCAGGCCGGTCAAACCACCGATGCCGAACATCGGGAGGAACGCCATGACGAACAGCATGGGCGTGTTAAAGCGAATCGAACCGCCCCACAACGAAAGGAACATGCAGGTCAGGATGATGACCGAGGGGATGGAAATGATCATCGTCGTGGTCTGGAAGAACGTCGCGATGCGGATGCCCATGCCGGTCATATACATATGGTGCGCCCAGACGATAAACGAAAGGAAGCCGATGGTGAGCGCGGAGTAGACCAGTGATTTGTAGCCCCAAATCGGTTTGCGCGTGTTGTTGGCGATGATTTCAGCGACGATACCCATCGCGGGGAGAATCAGGACGTACACTTCCGGATGGCCGAGGAACCAGAACAAGTGCTGCCAGAGGAGCGGGCTGCCGCCACCGCTGATGCCTTGCAGCGTGCCGACCGCGAGGCCGGTGGGGAGGAAGAAGCTGGTGTGCGCGACTTTATCCATCAATTGCATGATGCCCGCGGCTTCGAGCGGCGGGAACGCGAGCAACAGCAGGAACGCGGTCACGAATTGCGACCAGACAAAGAACGGCATGCGCATCCAGGTCATGCCCGGCGCGCGAAGCTGGATGATCGTGGCGATGAAATTCACCGCGCCCAGCAGCGAGGAGGTGATCAGGAAAATCATGCCGATCAGCCAGAACGTCTGGCCATTGGTGGCGATGGAGGTCGCCAGTGGCGAGTAAGAGGTCCAGCCGGCTTGCGCAGCGCCGCCGGGGATGAAAAAGCTCACGAGCATGACGACGCCGCCCACAACGTAAGATTGGTAGCTGGCCATGTTCACGCGGGGGAACGCCATATCGGGCGCGCCGATCATCAGCGGCACGACGTAATTGCCGAAGGCGGCAAACGCGAGCGGCACGATCGCGAGGAACACCATGATGGTTCCGTGCATGGCGCCGAAGGAATTGTAGAGGTCGGGGGACATCTTCCCCTGGCTGGCCACGCTGCCGAGCACTTTCTCGAGCAACGGCCCGACGAGCGGGATGGGCACCGAAGGGTGCGCGATCTGCCAGCGCATCATCAGCATCAAACAAAAGCCAAAAAACAAAAAGGCCAGCGCCGTGACGCCGTACTGAATGCCGATGACCTTATGGTCGCTGGAAAAGATGTATGAGCGCCAGAATCCGGCATCTTCGTGATGCTCTTCTGCATGGGCCCCGGTATGTGGAATTGCGTGTGCCTGCATGTTATTATCAACCGATATTAGCTCAACGTCTTTTGTCCGACCGTGACAAACGCGGATTAGTGAACTTCACTGCGCCACGCGTGTCAACGGCGGAGTCAGTATCTGCTCGTTAAATAAGTTTAAATGTTAAACAAGTTAAACGTGTTAAATAGGTTAAATGCGACGCTCATTTAACTGTTTTAACCAGTCACTTATTTAACCCGTTTCCGACCCTACTTCACTTTGTCCAAAACCATCATCACCAACAGCAACGGTAAATACAGAATCGAAACGAAAAAAAGCTGCCGGGCGCGCGGAATGGTCATGTAGCGCGCGAATTGAATCGCAAACCAGAGAAATACGAGTCCCAAAATCAGCGCGCCCACGAGATAAATCGCGCCGGTCATGTGAAATAAAAACGGGCACAGGCTGACGGGCAGCAGCCCGAGCGTGTGGCTGACCGCCTGCCGGCCGGTGCGCTGGCCGTCGGGATCGATGGCGGGGAGCATTTTGAAGCCGGCTTTGGCGTATTCTTCGCGATACATCCAGGCGATGGCGAAGAAATGCGGCAGTTGCCAGAACGCAAGAATCGCAAACAACGCCCAGCCTTGATGGCTCAATTCGCCATGCGCGGCGGTCCAGCCCATCAAAGGCGGCAACGCGCCGGGCACCGCGCCCACCGCGGTGTTCAGCCACGTCATACGTTTCAGCGGGGTGTAAATGAAGACGTAACTGAGGAGCGAAATAGCGCCAATGACGCTCGTGGTCAGGTTGACCGCCAAAGCGAGATACAGCAGGCCGACACAGGCGCAGACGCCGCCGAACACCATCACGGTGGTCGGCTGCAACCGGCCTGAGGGCAGCGGGCGATTTTTGGTGCGACGCATTTTGGCGTCGTGTTCGCGCTCGATGAGTTGGTTGAGCGCCGCCGCACCGCTGGCGACGAGGGCGGTGCCGAGGACGGCGTGGATCATGAGCAGGTAATCCACGCGATTGGCCGAGCCCAGATAAAATCCAACCAGCGTGGTGAGCACCACGAGCAAGGTGAGGCGGGCCTTGATCAAATCCGAATACACGGCCACCCAGCCTTTTTCGGCAACAACAACTTCGTTTGGAGATTCGGCGGTTACTTTCATTTTCTAACGTGCAGCCGGCATTTCACCGGCGGAACCAACATCCATGACGCCCTTCACATTTGCGGTGCGCGACGTCCCGGAAACCGTTTCCGTCGACGCATAACTGGCGGCACACTGAGGAAATCGAAGCGCGATTATACTCAAAGCTGTTCCCGTGGCTAGCGAAAGTGCACCAACGAGCACGTGCAAGGTGGCGATGTCGGCGGCTTTGTCGGTCAAAACCGTCGCGGCACCGAGGGTGGCCTGGCAAAGAATGAGGCCGAACCAGAAGGCGGAAGTTTTTGCGAGCGGGCCGGGAGATTTCCTCCACGCCTTCCAGGCGCACCCACCGACGGCGAGTAAGATCAGCACGGCAACGATGCGGTGCACCATTTGCAATTGAACCTGGAACGCCGTGATCGAATTGATACCAGTGGTTTCCATGCGGTGCTCGTTGTAGCGCGCGATGGAAGCGGGATCGGTGGCGGGCCATAATTTGCCATAGGCCAGCGGGAAATCGTGAATCGAAAGGCCGGCGTGCTGATGGCGCATGGTGGCGCCGAGGATGAGTTGGAACAGGATGAGGGCCGTGGTGGCGAAGAAAAATTTTTGCAGGTTCGAAAACGAAGGAAGCAACAACTGTTGCGTGTTGCGTGTTGCGTGTTGCGTGTTAAACAGTCGGCTCCACCAGGCGCTCGTCATTACGGCAATGAGGCAGGTGAGGACGAAAAAGATTTGCGCGAGGGTGGCGTGGAAAATTCCGATCTGGTCCTTGTAAAGCACCACGCGCAGGCCGCCGAGCAGGCCTTGAAATTGAACGATGAAAAAAGTAAGCCAGCCCAATTGCGGCAACGGGCGCGGCGCGGCTTCATTTCGGAACCAAACGAGCGCGGCCAGCAATACCATGCCGCCGATGCCAGTGAGGAAACCGCCGGTCGCTTTTTCTTTGGGCAAGACGGCGAAAATTACAATTCCCGCGAGCACTTCAATCAAGCCGACGATTGCCAGGGGCTTGCGCGATTGGCGTCCGCCCAGCCAACGGGTCAAAGCGATGACCAGCAGGCCGACCATCGAGGCCCAGAGGCGATGCGTGTGTTCGTAGAGAATTCCGCCGACCCATTTCGAGGGCGGAAATAAAAACATGTTGTAGCCGTAGCTGTTCGGCCAGTCCGGCACGGACATTCCCGCTTCATGGCTCGTCACCAGACCGCCAATGCCGATCAACGCGAGCGTGGCCAACGCCGTGAAGACGGCGAAGCGATGGAGCCAGCGATGGTGGGCCGGTTGAGTCATGAAAAGTGATGCAATAAAAAATAAACCGCTGCGGGGAGCGCCCGCAGCGGTGTTCGATCCGAAAAGCTATTTGATTTCGATGGTGAAATCGGCGGTGGCGCCGGAGTCTTTCACATCGACGTCTTTTTCCACGCCGGTGGGCGCCGCCTTGCGATGCAGCGCGACGATCTTGTATTTGCCCGGCGGGACGTTCTTGATGGTGTACTTGCCGTCCTTGCCGGTCACGGCGAAGTACGGGTTATCGACCACGGTGACCCAGGCGAACATCCAGGGATGCACGTCGCATTGGAATTTCAGGAAGTTTTCCGCGGCGGGGAAGGTGTAGGTCAGATCAGCGCCGCCGGACATTTGCGGCTGGCTGGTCTTGCCGGTCGAGGCGTCCACGTTCGCGGGCACGGTCGGGTTAATGCGCACGTTGTGCATCGGGATGGTTGAGGGATCGGAGTTCTTCACCAGGAGCTTCTGGCCGGCCTGGAGGGCCACGATCTGCGGCTCGTATAGGCAGCCTTTCTGGTCCATGACAACCGGAGCGGCGCTCGCGTCAGCCGCCTTGGCAGGCACGCCTTTGAGCATGACGATGACATCAGCGAGTCCTTTATCCGCGCCGACGACATAAAATTCGGTCGTGACCTTGCCGTTGTGCATCTTGCCGCAAATCGGGTCATTATTGAGCGGCGTGATGGGGATTTCGGCCGGCGGCGTGCCGCTGAGGGTGACGGTGCCGGTGATGTCCGCGGCGTTCGCGAATTGCGCCAGACCGGCAACACCGATGGCTGTAAGAAGGGCAAAAGACAATTTCATAGATTTTGGTTCAAGTCGGCTGGGAAACTATCATCCGGAATACGAGCCCGCAAGAGGCGAGCTAATTTTTTATCCCGGCTGATTCTCGGCGTGAACATGGCTAATTGTGGAAATTCGGCAAAATCTGGCCTTATCGCACGCTGGCCATGACCCGCGCCATGTCCAGGGCGGTGTGTGCGGCTTCGGTGCCGCGATTGTGTTTGGCGCCGAGGCAGCGGACTTTGGCGTGTTTCACCTTGTCGAAAACGAACACGGCGTGAACCACCGCAACCTTGTGCTGCACCTGGATTTGCGCCAGTGCATGCGTGACGCCCCAGCCGATGTGCTGGGCGTGGCTGGTTTCGCCCTGGAAAATGACGCCGAGGCAAATGATCGCCGAATAGCGCCCGGAAGCGGCCAACCGGGCGGCGACGGCGGGAATCTCGAAGGCGCCCGGCACGCGCACGATGCGGAGTTTGGCGTGGGCGTTGTCCAATTCCACCTTGGCCGCATGGACCATGGCGTCGACGTATTCGCCGTTGTAGCGGGAGGCGACGATGGCGAAGGAATGGCCTGCGGCGGTGAGTTTCGTTTTCGCGACTTTTTTTAACATTGGAAATTAAATTTTTCAGTCGTCCCTTCGGGACTTGTTTTATTCGCATGTAGCCCGGCGTTAAAACGCCGGGCTATTTTCATGAAGTGCCTTCGGCACTCACTATCGAGAACTCGCGGATGACGGTGTTTCGATAATCGTAAATCACAACAAATGCCCCATCTTTTCGCGCTTGGTTTTGAGATAATGCTCGTTGTGCGCGTTTGGTTTCACGCGGATGGGGACTTGCTCGACGATCTTCAGGCCGTAGCCTTCGAGGCCGACGACTTTTTTGGGATTGTTCGTGAGCAGGCGGATGGTTTTCAAGCCGAGGTCGGCGAGGATTTGCGCGCCGAGGCCGTATTCGCGCAGGTCCATGTCGAAGCCGAGTTTTTTGTTGGCTTCCACGGTGTCGTAGCCTTGCTCCTGCAATTTGTAGGCTTTGATTTTGGGCGCGAGGCCGATGCCCCTGCCCTCCTGCCGCATGTAAAGCAGCACGCCTGCGCCGGCCTGGGAAATCTGCTTCATGGCCTGTTGCAATTGCGGACCGCAATCGCAGCGGCGCGAACCGAAGACGTCGCCGGTGAGGCATTCGCTGTGCACGCGGACGAGGACGTTTTTTTTGTTGGCGATATCTCCATTCACCAGCGCGATGTGATGCTGGCCGTCGATTTTCGAGCGATACAGGTGCAGATCGAATTCGCCGTAATCGGTCGGCAGCTTCACGACTTCCACTTGCTCGACCAATTTTTCCTGCGTGCGACGATGTTGGATGAGGTCCGCGATGGTGCAAATCTTAAGGCGATGTTTTTTCGCGAACCGCAACAGCTCCGGCAAACGCGCCATGGAGCCGTCGTCGCTCATGATTTCGCAAATCACGGTGATGGGGCGGCAGCCGGCGAGTTGCACCAAATCGACAGCGGCCTCGGTGTGGCCGGCGCGTTGCAACACGCCGCCGGGGCGGGCACGCAACGGAAAGATGTGACCGGGCTGGACCAAATCATCAGGGACCGCGGTGGGGTCCGCCATGATGCGGATGGTCTCGGCGCGGTCGGCGGCGCTGATGCCGGTGGTGATATTGCGCGCGGCATCGACGCTGATTTGGAAATCGGTTTTGAACGTCTCGCGGTTCTGCCGGACCATGCGTTCGATGCCCAATTGCTGCAACCGTTCGGAGGTGGTGGGCACGCAAATGAGTCCGCGGCCGAATTTGGCCATGAAATTGACTGCGGCGGGGGTGACGAATTCCGCGGCCATGATGAGATCACCTTCGTTCTCGCGGTCGGCGTCGTCCACGACGATGACCATCCTGCCCTTTTGCAAATCGGCAAGGACGGATTCGATGGTGTTAAACCGTTGTTTCATTTAGCGGAATAAGGCTAATCGAAGTCGCGCGGTTTGCCAGTCACAAACGCCGTTGGAATGAGGCGGCAACTCAATTCGTGAAGCGAAGGAAAACGATTTGCTGATTCGGAATCAACATTCAGGAAGCTTTCAAAGCGGCCTCGTAAACTTCTTTCACGGGAACTTTCGCGGCTTCGGCCAGTTTTCGGCAGGACTCAAACTCAGGCGCGGCTTGCACGATTTTTCCATCCAGCTTGCCGATTTTCACGGTGACTTCGCCGAAAGGAGTTTTGACGGTGGCGAATTCGCGGCGCAGTTTGCGGCGTTCCGTTGTATGGCGGCGCACGCCGAAGGCGCTGGTCTCGCGCAGGATCATTTCGCTGAATTTGTCGGCGTCGGATTGGGCGCACAACACGGTGAGCAATACGCCGGGCCGATTTTTCTTCATCTGAATGGGCGTGTGATACACATCCAATGCGCCCGCGGCCAAAGCGCGCTCGACAAAATTTCCCAGGATTTCGGCGCTGATGTCGTCGAGGTTGGTTTCGAGCACGGTGATGGTGTCGGTTTCCCAATCGTGCGATTCGGCGGTCGAGGGTTGAGGGTCGAGGGTCGAGGATCCCAAAACGGCGCGCAAGACATTCGGGCGCGTCTTGTTCGTGCGGGTGCCGAGGCCGAAACCGATTTTTTCCGCGACCAATCCGTGCATCGGCGCGAAGCTTTCGGCAAATTCCGCGAGCAAGGCCGCGCCGGTGGGCGTAACCAATTCGTGCGGTTCGTCGCATTGCGTCACAGCCACGTTGCGCGCGCCGAGAATGGCCAAGGTGGCGGGAGCAGGAATGGGAAAACGGCCGTGCGCGCAGTTGATCCAACCAAAACCTTCGACGACCGGCGCCGCGAGCACGCGGGGTTTGCCAAGCATTTCCAGGGCGATGCTGGCGCCGACGATGTCCACGATGGAATCCACCGCGCCCACTTCGTGAAAATGCACCTGCTCGGGGGGCTTGCCGTGAATTTTGCCTTCGGCATCCGCGATGCGTTGGAACACGGCGATGGATTTTTTCTTCACCCAATCCGAAAGCGGGCTTTGGGAAATCAATTGCTTGATTTCGGTGAACGTGCGGTTTTCGTCGTGGTGATGGGGGGCGTGTTGCGTGTCGCGTGTTGCGTGTTCGTGTCCATGCTCATGCTCATGGCCATGCTCGTGCTCATGCTCGTGTTCGTGTGAGTGAGCATGTGAATGGCCGTGACCGTGATCGTGGTGATGATGATCATCGTGGTCATCATGAGGATGTGCATGACTGTGATCGTGGTCGTGATCGGCCAGGTGGACATCAAATTTGATTCCGGCAATGCCTGATTTTTCGCCGCGGGAAACGTGAAGGTGATAACCCTCGACGTTTAGTTTTTCGAGTTCGTGCTCGAACTGGTGCGCATCGATGCCGAGATCCAGCAATGCGCCGACGAACATATCGCCGCTGATGCCGCTGAAGATATCCAGATAGAGGACTTTCATAAGTTCGTGTAGCGGCGGTCTGTGACCGCCGCAAATCTCTTTAGAATCGTAAGAGAGAAATCTCTCCCTGATAAGGCCAATCAATCCATTCTTTTACCAAGCCACCCCGAACAGCATTCTCGACCATATACAACCATTTATCAGAATAGGATTCATCTGACCGGAGAACGTGATCGAAAAATCCTTTTTGCCAGTGTGGCGCAGAAATCTTTTGCTCTCTCAACGCTTTTGACAGGAAGTTCTTCAAACTCTTGACCCAGGCAGAAAGATTTTCGGACGGTGGCGGAAGTTTCACATATAAATGGACGTGATCTGGCATCAGTATGTATCGCCCCACGAAAATGCTGCGGGTCAGCGCTTCGCGGCAGAATATGACAAACGCCTCATGAATGCGATGACTTGCAAGAATCGCCTTTCGATTGGCCGTGCAGAAAGTCAAAAAATATGCCGGATTGTCGATGTATAACTGCTCTAGACGATGGAGGCGTTCCATAAAAATGGCGGCGGTCACAGACCGCCGCTACATTTGTGACACAAGCGCGTTGATCTGCGCGGCGGCGTATCCGGCGCCGAACCCGTTATCAATATTCACCACGGTCACGCCGCTGCCGCAACTGTTCAGCATACCCAGCAACGCCGCGAGGCCGCCGAAACTCGCGCCGTAACCCACGCTCGTCGGCACGGCGATGACCGGTTTGGAAACCAATCCTGCAACGACGCTCGGCAATGCGCCTTCCATGCCGGCGACGACAATCACCACGTTCGCGCTGCGAAGGGTTTCGATGCGGTTCAGGAGGCGATGCACGCCGGCGACGCCGACATCGCACACGCGCTCCACGCGGTTGCCCATGATTTCTGCGGTCACAGCCGCTTCTTCGGCCACCGGAAGGTCGCTGGTGCCGGCACAGGCGACCACGATAGTGCCGGGACGCTTGGGCGTTGGTTTCTTTTCGATCGTGATGCAGCGGCCCATTTCATGGTAGACGGCGTGCTTGAATTTTTTCTTCACGGCGCGGGCGTGCCCGGGAGTAACGCGCGTGGCGAGGACATTCTGGCCGTGATCGATAAGTTTGGCGGCGATTTTTGTGACCTGCTCCGGAGTTTTGCCGGAGCCAAAAATCACTTCCGGAAAACCGGTGCGCAAGGCGCGGTGAGTATCCACCTGAGCGAAACCGATGTCCGCGATGGGCGCGGCCTGAAAGGCCTGCAGGACTTTATCGCGGCCCACACCGCCGGCGCGAAATTTTTCCAGGAGCTGAGTCGCTTCGGTGATTGTCACGCGCTGACCATGCCACAGAAGTGACTGACGGTCACGTGGGAAAACGAGTCAACCGCGCAGCGCCGCCACGGCTTTTTGCAAATCGGCGCTGACTTGGGCGCACGATTCCTTGCCGGCCGGCAAATGCGCGTAGATTTTCGGTTCCCCGATTCGCAATCGCAACTTGCGCGGTCGCGGAATGATTCTTCCTTTTGGCCATGCTTCAAACGCGCCGGAGAGATAACAAGGCACAATGGGAATTTGCGTTCCCGCCGCGAGCAACCCGATGCCGGGTTTAAACTCCTCCATCCCGCCGGTTCGCGTGCGCGTGCCTTCGGGAAAAATGATCAGAATGTTTCCGGGGTTCTCCAGGAGGTGGCGGCAGATGTCCAGGCTGTGACGAATATTGCCACGGCGGCCAAATGGCAGGGCGTTCACCACGACGGCGGCGATTGCCAAACGCGGCAGGCTGACAAAAAAATAATCCTGGGCCGCCGCCGGGAAGGCGCGATGCAATTTGCGCAGCGGCAATGCGGAAAGGACGCACAACGCGTCCAAATGGCTTGCGTGATTCGCGACGATGACGAACGATTTGTCGACGGGCAAATGCTCCGCGCCGACCACTTCAAATCGATGATACAAACGCAGCCAGGCGCGGATCGTCAACGCGGCGAAGGAGCGCAGCGCGTAAACGCCAAGATCCGGTTCGCGAGGAAATCTCCGCAGGCGCTCGGCCATGGATTGGTCGAGGTCAGGGGCTGGTTCGTAGCTCCAGGTCATGCCGAATTCTTCATCGCATGGGATAGAAAAATCCCGCCATGTGAAAAAACAACGGCGCGACGTAGATCAAACTATCGACGCGGTCCAGAATGCCGCCGTGCCCGGGGATGCCCGCGCCCATGTCTTTGATGCCAATGTCGCGCTTGATGACGCTGATGGACAGATCGCCCAATTGCCCGCCAATGCCGACAATCAAGCCGGTGAGGATGAGTTGAGGCGTGCCGAAATATGGAAAGGAAAATCGCAGCAGCCACGGCAGCGCCAGGGAAACAAGGAGTGCGCCGAGCGCACCTTCCCAGGTTTTCTTCGGGCTGATGTTGCTCCGAAAGGGATGCTTGCCAAAAAGTTTGCCACACGCGAACGCGGCCACGTCGTTGATCTCCGTGGCGAAAATGATGTAGAGCAAATAACCATAGGCGTTGGTTGCATTCGCGAGAAACGCGAGGTGGCCGAACATCCACCCGATGTAGATGAAACCGACGATCGCGAGCGCCAGGCCCTGAAGTTGTCCGCGAACTTCATTACGAACGATCGGGATGAGGACGATCAGCGCGACCACATATACGGGCAGCACGATGAACAAGCCGTACCAACCCTCGCCTGCTTCGGCGCCGTTCGGCTGGCGGATCAGCGAGGTGATGCCGATGGCGGTGATTCCTAGATACACGGCACTGACCATCCACCAGTCGCGATAGAGGCCGGTCGCGCGGGCGAACTCCTTGAAGCCCAAGGCGGCGATGAAGCAGATGAAGACAATCATGGCGACGCGTCCACCAAAAACAAAAACAAACACCAGGGGAGCCATGATGAGCCAACTTTCATACGTGGCCCAAATCGAGGTGATTTCCTTTTTCAATCCCCAGCGCAAAAACGAAAGCACGAGCCCGGCCACGCCCAGGACTCCGAGCATGATGAAAAAGTAGATTCGGAAAACCTCGTTGTGCAATGCAGCTTGGGGAGACATGATTCAACGTTTCCGGGATTTAACCCGCAGGGCGGCCATGATGCGCCGCAAGCGCACGAAGATTGTCTGAATACATCCGAGGACCACAACCGCGCAGGTATAGTCCAGCACGGCAAAATCGCCGAAGCGAGCATGGCCGTGGTTCCACCGAATGAGGCCAAACGCGATCCAGGCGCCCACATGCAGCGTGACCATGCGCCATGGTTTGGACATGAGGCCGCTGAATTCACGTTGAACGCCCACGGCCTGGCCAAGGGTGCCCACGTAGGCGGTCAGGAGCGCGAAGATGGCAGCCCAGTAGCCGCTGATGACCAGGTTCAACCCGCTGTGCGCCAGACCAACAAAAATCAGAACGTCAGAAACGCGATCGGGCAGGTCATTGAGAATTTCCCCGCGCCAACTCGCCTTACCGGACGCCAGCGCAACCATGCCGTCGAGCATGTTGCACCACAGCCGCAAATAACAAAACGCCGGACCGAGCAGCAAGAGCCACGGATATTCTCCCGCTTTCCAAAAACAAACCGCCCCCGCGGCAGCCGCCACGACCGAAAGATAAGAAATGACGTCGGGATGCACGCCCAACCGCACACACGCCGCGGTGGCGACGTGAGCAGTGCGACGGAACGAATCCGCGATTGGCCGACGGGAGGTCGGTTGATACGCAGTGTTGGTTGATGAATCTCCGTTCAATCGAGAGTCGCCCAGGACGACTGGCGCCACTCTAATGATTCGGGCCCGCCCCGTCGACATTTTCTGGCGGTCAATCAATGATGCTTAAAGAGCCGCGCGCGGTTTTGGAAAAGGTACCAGAGGATCAAAATGTTCAGGCCAAGGATCACGCAGACTTTCCAGGCGAATCCGGAGGGTGGGACTTCGCCGCGCATCACCAACTCGTGATGGTGGACCAGTTCGAAGATTTCGATGGGAATGAAAAACGCCGATTCGCCGATGGCAAGCCATCCGGCCCACGAGGCGCGGAACATCAATCCGATGCCTTCCACGAGCGAGAAAAGGCTGTAGAAAAACGTGCCGGTCGCGAACCAGCGCGCGTTTTTGGGTTGAACGTTGTCCAGGCTGTTGCCGATGTCGGAGAGGAACCGATTTTCCGGGTCGAGATGAATGAAGCGCATCATGCGGTCAAAAACATCGCCCAAACCGTGATTGGCCAGGTGATAAACGCCGAAGGCGAGCAGGAGCGCGAGCGTGCCTTTCAACAGCTTGGTGAAGATGATGAAATACAGCGTGGGTGCGCGCTTTTTTTGAATGGGAGTTGCGTCGGCCATGCTGGGAATTAATTTGGCTGCTCCAACATCCGGCGCTATCTCACCTTCGGCAACAAAATGTTCACCAAGTCGGCGATTTTCACGCGTTCCTGCTTCATGGTGTCGCGTTCGCGGAGGGTGACGGTATCGGCCAGTTCCGGACCTTTTTCGCCGAGCGTGTCGAAGTCGATGGTGACGCCGAATGGCGTGCCGACTTCGTCCTGGCGGCGATAGCGCCGGCCAATGGCGCTGGCTTCGTCGTAGAACACGGTCATGTACGGGCGCAACAGGTCGCGAACTTCCTGCGCTTTCTTGACGAGTTCGGGCTTGTTCTTGAGCAACGGAAACACGGCGACTTTGATGGGTGCGATGCGGGGGTGGAATTTGAGGACGGTGCGCGTTTCCATTTTGCCTTTATCGTCGGGCGCCTGGTCTTCGTTGTAAGCGTTGGAAATCAACGCCAACGCCAAACGATCTACGCCCGCAGACGGTTCGATGACATGCGGAACGTAATAACCTTTGGTAAATGCCTCAGCTTCTTCTCGCGCAATTTTTTCGGCCTTTTCAACCGGCACTTCAGCCTTCGTGAGGTATTTCAATCGCGCTTGATAATAGCTCTCTTTCAAAGTGGATTGTTTCGCAGCATCGAGCTTGGCCCACGCAGCCTTCAATTCTTCGTCGAACACAGTCATCGGTTTCCCCGAAAACCGTTGATGCTGCGACAAATCATAATCGCTCCGAGCCGCGATGCCCTCTAGTTCCTGTGTACCGAACGGAAACTTGAACAACAAATCCACGGTGGCTTTGGCGTAGTGAGCAAGTTCTTCCGGCTTCTGCCAGTACTCTTCCAAAGTCGTTCGCGGCAAACCGATGCTCTCGTAAAACCGGATACGTTCTTCCACCCAATACTGGTGCCATATCTTCCAACCCCAATTCGCTTGAGGTTCGCCAGGGTGACCGGGCCCGGACGGCCTGGAGACGGTCCCGCTGATGGCCTCGATCGCCTCGTCCGGCTTGATGAAGAATTCCAATTCCATCTGCTCAAACTCGCGCGAGCGGAATGTAAAATTGCGAGGCGTTACCTCATTGCGAAAGGCCTTGCCCATTTGAGCAATGCCGAAGGGCAGTTTTTGCCGGGATGATTCGAGAACATTTTTAAATTGCGCGAAAATGGCTTGCGCGGTTTCCGGACGGAGATAAGCAACATTTTCCTCATTAGCAACCGGACCGACATAAGTTTTGAACATCAGGTTGAACGGGCGGGCCTCGGTTAAACCCACACCGCTTTCGGGGTGAAAATCAACGGAGTTTTCAACTTTTTCTCGACGTTCTCCCAGCAAAACAAAGTCCTTATATCCATTTTCAGTATAAAACTGCGTCGCAAGTTTTTGAGCGCTTTCTAAAGGCTTGCCCGACTGAAGCAGTATGGAAAACTCTTTAAACACCGCATCCGTCGAATAATGAATTGCAGCGAATTCTTTTGCCTTCGGAAGATTAGTTTGAATCATCTCTTCCAACTTGGGAGCCGCATCCCTTACATCTTTCTCCGTAACATTATTTTGAAGCAACACTTTCAGCTCTTGTTCGCTCGTGATCTTAGGCGCAAACTCCGAAACAATAGAAAAAAAACGTCCTCCATCGTCGCTGCGCCGATAAACACCGGAATAACGGACGACGTTCCCACTTTGAGGATCTACTTGATCCGCCCTAACTCTTTTTTTCGTAAGAGGACATTCCCGCATCAGGTCGGCGAATGTGGCTACGTGCCCGCTAGCCTTCCAAATCTGCGGGTGCATGATAATTGTTGCTTCAAGACCGACAACGTCTTCGCGCCAGCGAGTCATAGTATTCCACCAGAAATCTTTTACATTGCGCTTGAGGTCTGCGCCGAGCGGGCCGTAGTCCCAAAAGCCGTTGATGCCGCCGTAGATTTCGGAAGATTGAAAGATAAATCCACGTCGTTTGCACAAGGAAACGATCTTGTCCATCAAGTCGGCGCTATTCGATTCAGCCATAAGGGTGCATAGTCTTTGTTATGCGCGGGGTGATGTCAAGGAAGGGGGCGAAAGCTCCAAATTTCAAACACCAAGCTCCAGAGAAATTCCAAATTCCAAGCTGCAAAAAATCTCTTTAGTCACGATCATGAATTAAGAGCTAGGAACTTCCCGGGAGATTGGTGTTTGAAATTTGGAGCTTTGATCTCGTGTTACACCAAAGTACTAGGACTGTTAGGTACAATTACGGGGAGGATTACGTGATGTTTGTAGCGGCCGGTGAATAAATTCATTTGGAAAAAAAATTAGGCGCGATTATTTTTTCTCTGGTTCCTCCCGGTTTTTTCAGAGCCGCGGAATCGTAGTGAAAAGGGCGGCGCAGAGCTCGTGCCGCCCTTTTGTCTGTACGGGTTTGAAATTCGAAATTCGAATGTCGAAATCCGAAAGAAATCCGAAGCCGAACCTGCCGGCCAGATGGGTTGCATTATCTTGAGGCAGGGCTCACGCATTTAAATGTAGCGCAGCCGTCCCGGCTGCGAGTTTCGGCGGGGTCTCGCCGCCGAACGATCGCCCACACGATGAGACGATAATGGATCCGGCACCGAGATCCGCCTTCGCCAAGGCTACGACGGGACAGGCGGTGCCGTAACTCGCAGGCGAGGACGCCTGCGCTACAAGGGGAATTAGATGCGTGAGCCCTGTATCTTGAGGCAATAACTCTTGATAGAAATTTGCCGCACTGCTTTCATGGGGCGTGGTGATGGAGGAGCTTCCATGACGTCGAAAATCAAAATCCGATTGAGGATTCTCGTTTGTTTGATTGCTGTAATCGTCGTGGGCGGCACTATCTATGTGAAAACACATCCCCTGGTATTTAACGAATCTTTTCTGACGCACGCGCATTGCATTGTGGGAGGAGGTTTGTCGCTTGATTCCTACGCCCGAGAACACGAAGGCCGGTTCCCATTTTCCACCAATGGTTATGGGGACGCGCTGGTATTGGTGAATGCCTGCTGGGATGAATCGTTGACAGGCCCTGGCTATGATGCCCGAGTTTTTGAACGGGTGCGCCGTACGGGCGAAAATGCGCCGGAGAGCGAATTTGGCCGAGTTTATGTGCAAGGTTTGAGTGAGTCCAATGATCCGGAGATCGCATTGTTATTTGACAAGCTTCCGACTCCAGGAGGCGATCATTGCCATGTTTTCCAACGCTTTTTTGCGCCTTTGGGGCGTGAGATTTGGGTTGTTGGGGGCGGTCACCGTTTTATCCGCGAGAACGACTGGACGGCTTTTTCCAGACACCAGATTGAATTGCTAGTGGCAGCCGGGTTGTCGAAAGAACAGGCGGAAATGTATTATTCAGAGAAGGCGAAGAGATGAAAAAACCTGTTGCGTCGGACCGTGTGAGGGATCGTTGGTGACTGCGTCACCTACGGAAAGATGTGGCGGCGCGGCAGCGACCGCCCTACCGTGATACGGGGCTGCGTTGACACGTTTGCGCACCGCCTTTAAGTTCGTTTCGTGTTTGAACTCGTTTCGCCTTACCAACCCGCAGGAGACCAGCCGCAAGCGATCGCGAAGCTGACGGAAGCCGTTTCTTCCGGCGCCAAACACCAGACGCTGCTCGGCGTCACTGGTTCAGGCAAGACTTTCACCATTGCGAACGTCATCAAGAATATCGAGAGGCCGACGCTGGTGATTTCGCACAACAAAACGCTGGCGGCGCAGTTGTACGCGGAGTTCAAAGGCTTTTTTCCCAATAATGCGGTGGAATATTTCGTCAGTTATTTCGATTATTACCAGCCGGAGGCTTACATCCCGCGCACGGATACGTTCGTGGAAAAAGATTCGAGCGTGAACGAGGAAATCGAGCGGATGCGGCTCTCGACGATGAGTTCGCTGTTCTCGCGGCGCGACGTGGTGGTGATCGCGAGCGTGTCGTGCATTTACGGCATCGGCAGCCGCGAGGATTACGAAGCGATGGTCATTGGCGTGCGCGTGGGGCAACAGATGCAGCGCGATCATTTTTTGCATCGGCTTGTGGATTTGCAATACACGCGCAATGACATCGAGTTCATGCGCGGCAATTTCCGAGTGCGCGGTGACACGGTCGAGTTGTGCCCTGCGGGGCGCGAGGATGCGTTGCGGGTGGAATTTTTCGGCGACGATGTCGAGCGCATCACGCGGTTTGAACCGTTGACGGGCGAGAAGATCAATTCGCTGGAATCGGTGATGGTTTTTCCGGCGAAACAATTCGTGGCGCCGGCGGACAAGCTGCGCCCGGCGCTGCTCGCGATTCGTGAGGAACTGGGCGAACGCATCGCGTGGTTTGAGAAGCACGGCAAACTGCTGGAAGCGCAACGCATCAAGATGCGGACGGAGTATGATCTGGAAATGATGGAAGAGATGGGTTTTTGCTCGGGAATCGAAAATTATTCGCGGCATCTTGCGGCGCGTCCGCCGGGCTCGCGGCCATTCACGTTGTTCGATTTTTTTCCGAAGGATTATTTGCTGGTGATCGATGAATCGCACGCGACGGTGCCGCAGATTGGCGGCATGTATGAGGGGGATCGCTCGCGCAAGACGGTGCTGGTGGAGCACGGTTTCCGGCTGCCAAGCGCGCTGGATAATCGGCCGCTGGCGTTTGAGGAATTTCAGGCGCTGCAAAACCAGACGATTTACGTGAGCGCGACGCCGGGGCCGAAGGAATTGGGATGGTCCGGCGACAAGGTGGTGGAACAAATCGTGCGGCCGACGGGATTGATCGATCCGAAAATCACCGTCAAGCCGCTCAAGGGGCAGATCGACGATTTGATCAATGAAGTTCGCAAACGCACGGATTTGAAGGAGCGCGTATTGGTGACAACGTTGACGAAGCGCACGGCGGAGGAGTTGACGGATTACCTGCGCGAGATCGGCATCAGCGTGCAATATCTCCACAGCGAGATTGACGCGATTCAGCGGGTGGAGATTTTGCGCTCGTTGCGCAAGGGCGAGTTCGACGTGTTGGTGGGAATCAATTTGTTGCGGGAAGGATTGGATTTGCCGGAGGTGTCGCTGGTGGCAATTCTGGATGCGGACAAGGAAGGCTACTTGCGCAGTGCCACCGCATTGATTCAAACGGCGGGACGCGCGGCGCGGCATTTGCATGGCGAGGTGATTCTTTACGCGGACGTGATGACGCAGAGCATTCAGAAATTTCTCGCGGTGTCGGAATATCGCCGCAAGAAACAGATGGCCTACAACGAGGAGCATCACATCACGCCGCGAAGCGTGAGCCGCGCGGTGGAAGACAGCCTGGCGACGTATCAGACGAATCGCGAGGCGGCGAATTCGATGTTGCGGGAGGGAACGAAGGACATTGATATCAGCGAGACCATCAAGGAAATCGAGGAAGAGATGTTGACGGCGGCGAACAACCTGGAATTTGAGAAGGCGGCGTTGCTGCGCGACCAGGTGCGGGAGTTGAAACGGACGCTGGACGGCGCGGCGCCGGCGGCCGGCGCAAAAACCGGGCTTGTCAGCTATGGCAAGGAGCAGATAGCGTCGCGAGGACGTGGGCGCGGGAAATCGCGCGCGCGATAAAATTTGGATTACCCCTTGAGCCCTAAGCCGGAACGATGCAGTTGGATTTGGGGAGCGCACGCGTCCCGCGTGCAGCCGACGGCGTCTCGCCATCGGCTCCTACGCACCATCTTGGCCCACCGTTTAGTTTGGAAAAATGGTCAGACGAAGTTTGCGGCGAGACGCCACAAACTACACGCCGGAGGCGTGTGCTCCCCTCTTTTCAACTGCAGCGATCCGGCAGAGAGTCACCTCACCCCGGCCCTCTGCCCCATTTCATGGCGGAGAGCGGGAAGTTGTTCCAGTGTTGGGCAAGTTCGGGCTGCTTCTCGTCGCCCGGGAGAACACGAGGCGGGACGCCTCGTTAACTCGCAGGCGGGGACGCCTGCGCTACGTTCATGAGACAAATCGGCTCTTTTCCCAATGAGGCGCAGGCGCGCTTCTTCACGGATTATCTTTTGTCGCGACAAATCCGGAGCCAGCTCGAACCGGAGGCGGATCGGTCGTGGTCGATCTGGATCCAGGATGAGGATCAGATCAATGAGGCGCTGGCGGCGTTGAAACGGTTCCAGGCCAATCCGGTGGCGGAGGAGTTTCAAAAGGCGCCCGAGGAGGCGGCGCGGGCGCGGCAGAAGGAGGCGGAGGATTTGGCGGCTTACCGGAAACGCGTCCGGTCGAGGCGCAGCTTGTTTGTGAAGTTCGGAGGATATGGCATTGGCATCCTGACGTTCCTGTTGATCGTGGTTTGTATTTACGTCGCGGTTTTTTCCAAACTGGGCAAGAACGACGAATGGCTGCGCGCGTGGCACATCAGCGATCCGGAGAATTATGGCAGAGGTTTTTTACCGGAAGTGAGGGCGGGCGAATTTTGGCGTTTGTTCACACCGATATTCATTCATTTCGGGCCGGTTCACCTGATCTTCAACATGCTTTTGTTTTATCAACTCGGTTCGATGATTGAAGCGCGGCAGAACTCGCTTTTTCTTTTTATCTTCATCGCAGTTTCGGCGGCGCTATCGAATTTCGCCGAATACGCGATTTCACATCATGCAAATTTCGGCGGAATGTCGGGCGTTGTCTATGCACTGGCGGGCTATGTTTGGATTCGTGGAAAATACGATCGCGGGTCCGGGCTTTTTCTGGACCGGCGAAATGTCACGTACCTTATAATCTGGCTGGTGGTGTGTTGCACCGGGGCGTTCGGCCCGGTTGCGAATTGGGCGCATGCTGGTGGATTGGCCGTGGGCATGGCCTGGGGCGGGGCGGCGGCGTTTCTGGCGACGCGGCATCACGAATGAATTGCGAGAACGTTTACTGAACGCCGACGCGATAGAATGACGAAGCACCACTGACCACGTTCGTATCCGTGTAACTCGTCGTCCCTGCGGAACCCACGATGTTACTGGCGATGCTGGTGAATGGTTGTGCGGACAGGTTCGGGGTGCTTTGGAGGTAATAGTTAAGGCCGGCCACGCTCGGCCAGGTGATCGTGGTGTTCGTTTCCGCCAGCACAGGCGCTTGCAAGATCAGGGCGGAGGAGGCGTCGGTCGGGTCGGTGGCAGCGCGCCACTCGGCATAATTGCTCATCCCATCGCCGTCGGCATCGGCGAAATCCGCAGAGCCGTCCGTGGCCAATCCATATTGCCAAAGCCAGGAATAGGGCAGCACCGAGGCGGGCGATTGAAATTCGTAAGCACCCACGTCCACCGCTGTGCTCACGATACGCGGGTTGCCATCGAAGTCGGTGGTGAGTTTGCCCGGACCGCCGGTGACGTAATTGTTGTAGCCGGAGTTGATGCAGGACGAGTTGGATTGAAGATGCAGATCGCCGCCGGCAAGATTCACGAACAGAGGTTCGTTGGTGAAACAATTTGCCGTGCTTGCAGACAGGGGAGCCGTGCAGCAAAACGATAACGTGGTGGTAAACGTGTAGTTCGAATCGGTGGTGGCGGTATTATAATAAACGATGGAATTGTACAGCTTGCTCTCGAAGCTTCCTCCACTGTGGAGGGCGTTGTTGCCGATGAGCGTACAGTTATAGACGCCACTGGCGTCGTAGATACCGCCACCGGTGCCTGTTGTACTGTTGCTGACGATCAAGGAATTAAAGAGGTTTCCAAAGTAGGCGCCTCCACCGTTGGTCGCCTGATTGCCGAAGACAGTACAATTCGTCAAGCTGGCTTGATACGAACCGCCGCCAAAAGTGGCGATATTGTTGCTTAACAAACAACCGGAACACATGCCCGCATTGACCGCGCCGCCATTGGTCGCGAAATTGCCAAAGAAAACGCAATTGTAATTAGTCGACGCGTGAGTGCCGCCGCCTCCGGACGTGCTTTGGTTGCCGATCAATGTGCAATGATACAGCGCGCTGGAATCCGCGCCGCCACCGCCGGCGCTGGAGGAATTCGTGAGCAGCGTGCAGTTATACAACGTGCTTCCGTAGGCTGCGCCGCCGGTGACTCCCGAAGCGAGGCCGTTGGCGATGAATGTGCAATTGGACGCTGTTCCACGATAGATGCCGCCTCCGAGACTGCCCGGCGTCACCGCGTTGCTCGCGAAAAGACAGTTGAAATAGGTTCCCTGAGCGGCGGCAGCGCCGATAGACGCACCATTCGAAACAATAGTGCTGTCATATACGGAACCGCGGAAGATACCGCCACCGAGTGACGCGCTCGTACTGACATTTCCGAGAACGAGGCAATTGCTGACGACGCCTCCGATTTCACACCAGGCGCCCAACCCGCTTTGCTCGTTCGTCACATTGCCAAAAGTTAGTCCTCGACCGCCGGTTAGCGTGAAGCCATTCAGGATCGAATTGGAACCGACATATACGCAGCGCGTTTGTGTTCCTCCGGAAATAATCGCTGCCCGCGGTCCGCCGGCGCTGGCGAGTGTGGCGCCATTGGTCAAGACAACCCGATTGGTTTCCGCGCCGAACATCACGATGCCGCTGTTGGTATAAATGCCATCATCAGCAATGACCAATTCACCCGCTTGCGCCGCGTTCACGCCAGCCTGAAGGTTCGTCGCCGCGGTGCTCCAACTCGTATATGGCGATACCGGATTGGTGCTGAGCAAACTGACGTAATGCGCCAGGCCTTGAAACGGCGATTGATTTTCGTAGGCGCCCACATCCACGGCAGCGCCCACGATGCGCGGGTTGCCCTCGAGGTCGACGCTGTTGGTCACGAGCGCACTGTTGCCGGCATTGACACAGCGCGACAAGGGGTTCAGGTGATAGTCGCCGGCGGAAAAGTTCAAAAATCCGGGCGCGTTGCTAAAGCAGTTATTGGGAAGAGTCGGGGTGCCCAAACCGATCGTGGTGCACGAATTCGTCAGGAAGCATTGGAAAGTATCGGCATACGTAAGGTTATTAAGATTGTAATAAATGATGCTGTTGACGACCGCGCAGCCGCTGCAGGCGCCCTGCAAACGTGAGATGTTTCCAACCGCCGTACAGTTGTACAACGCGCTGAGATTAGCCGCACCTCCCTGAGTGCCAGTGACATCGTTTGTCCAACCATTGCCGACCAGCAAACTGTTAAAAGCCTGGCAAGCATACAAGCCGCCACCAAACGTCGCGATGTTGCTGCTGACAACACAATTGACCAATGCAGCCCGCGACGCACCGCTGCCGCTGGAACAAACCCCACCGCCTCGCGCCCCAACCACCAAGGCGACATTTCCGTTCACGATGCAATTGAACAACGTTGTGCCGCCCCCAAGATACGCCCCGCCGCCATCCGAGTGCGAGGCGTTTCCACGGATGATACAATTGCTGATGACGCATTGAGTATCCGTGGCGAGGCCGCCGCCATTCAGAGAACCGTCCGACGACGAACTGACCGTGGCCCCTCCCGCGAGCGTAAAGCCGAACAGTTTGCCAAATTCACGGACGTAAGCACACCGGACCGCGGCCGGCCCATTGGTGGTCCCCGCGATTTGGTAACCTTGAATGATCGTGACGGCCGGGCCGTTGACGCTCTGCAGGGTGACGCCAGCGGCGACATCCACACGGTTGGAGCCATTGAAGGAGTCGCCGCCGTATTGATAGACACCGTTGGTCACCAGGACGACATCATTCACGCCAGCGGAATTTATTGCGTCCTGAATATTGGTCGCCGCAGTTGACCAGTCCGTGTAGGGCGGGAACGGATTAATCCCGTTAAGATCAACGAAGTGTGTAGCGGCTGAGGAGCTGACAGCCCACGATGCTACCGCCATTGTCAGGGTGCGTAGAAAAACTCTCATTGGGGCGAAGAGTTTCAGGCATTTGGGCTCTTAAAATCAAGCCGAAAGGACTCGACTAAACCTTCTCCGCGGCGCGGCGGGAATTGGCGAGCATGGTTTCGTGCCAGAGATGGAGGGAGGTTTCGAGCTTGGTGAGCCAGGCAAGGACGCGGGTTTCCAGAACGTCGGAGAGCACGGTGGTGTCGGCCCATTCGCAGGCGATGTTCACGTCCTGGATCACGGCGCCCAATTGCTCGAGTTGCCATTTGCGAAGTTGCGCGAGGGGCGCCTGGCCTTCGCCGCCGTTGTAGATTGCATCCGGCAGGAGGCTCAAGGTCAACAGCGGTTCCTTCAACGCGAGGGACAATCCCCACCACAGCTCGAGCGCCTGTTTGCGGTCGTTGATGATGACGACGCTGACGGCGGATTGCACGCGTTCGCGCAGGGAAATGGTTTGCAACAGGGCGGCTTTGATGAGCTGCGAGGGGACGTCGTTCAGGCCCATGGTTTCGGCTTCGATGCGGCCAAAGGGCGTGGAGTCAGCGGGGGGTTGCGTGAGATTGATGGGCGCGCCGTCAACGGCGAGGGAGCAAAGAATGCGCTGCTGGTGGAGAGCAATGGATTCCAGATAGGAACAAATGCCACCCAGAGTCTGGCGTTCCGCTGGGATTTCCAGAGGAAGACCGTCGAGTTTTACTTCAACGGCACTGCGAGGAACCGAATCATACGTCATATATGGTCGGGTGTTTCGCACGAAATGTACCCCAAAGGCCAAAATCCGAAATAGTACGTAAGGATTACGTGAGGGATGGCTTAAACTACCACGGCTAGTGCCCCGCAGGCGAGGTGGCAGCTAAATAATGTGGAAATAAAAACCAATTTCCGGGGCTGGGAAGAGTTCGATCAGCGCGTGTCCAGATAGGGTACACAAAGTGTACCTGTACGTTCGCAAACGTTAATTCAGCGACAAATCCTCGGGCATCATGGAGAGCAGTTTATACTTGGGACCCATCGCCTGCAGGACTTTCTGCCAGAGCATGGTGGGGTCGGTTTCGAGGACCAGTTCCAGGGAAGCGGGAAAGGTGAGCCAGGCTTTGCGCGCCATTTCGTCCTCAAGCTGGCCCGGGCTCCAGCCGGAATAACCGGCGAACATTTTCACTTTGCGCGTGGCGGAAAATGATTCGGCAATCTCGACCAGCGTTTCGAGCGAGTGGCCGAGGGCGAGGTTGGGAATGACGTTGGCATCGGAGAGAAATGTGTCGGAATGCAAAAAGCTGAGCGCGCTGGTTTGGACGGGACCGCCGAGGTAGAGCGGGTATTCCTTGAGGGTGTCGGGCAGGTCGGCGACGACCATCTCGCCGATTTTGCTGCCGCTGGAGCGATTGAGGACGAGGCCGAAGGCGCCCTCGGCGTTGTGCTCGCAAATAAGAACGACGGTGCGCTGAAAAAACGAGCCGCGCAACTGGCCGCTGTCCAGCAGCAACTGGCCTTTTAGGAATTTCTCCGTCTCACTCATCCTGCTCGAATCTGCATCACTTTTGGGAATCTGGCAAAAGCAAAAGGGTAAAACGGTAGGGCATTGCTGCCGCAATGCCCCATATTCCGCCATGCGCGTTTAGCGCGGGGTGAGAATTCGGTCAAGATGGTGGATTCAGGCAATTCGTTGGCGACTGCGTCGCCAACGGGAAGATGGGGCGGCGCGGCAGCGCCGCCCTACCTGGAAAACAAAAAGGCGCGGACTTGCGGTCCGCGCCTTGAAGTTTTTTGCGAAAGATTATAACGCTTTGACGGCTTTGATGATCGCGTTGGAGTCGATGCCGTATTTGGCAATGAGTTCGTCGGGCTTGCCGGAGTGCGGCAATTCGCGCACGGCGAGCTTGTGGACTTTGATGCCGTCCATGCTCAATTCGCCCGCGACCGCGTCGCCCAGACCGCCTTCAGCGTAGTGATCTTCCACGGTGATGACGGTGTTGCCAGTTTTTTGCGCGGCGGCTTTGATGACATCCTTGCCGAGCGGCTTGATGCTGTAGGCGTCAATGACGGTGATGTTGATGCCTTCGGCTTTCAGCGCGTCCGCGGCTTTCAATGCTTCGAACAGCGTGATGCCGGCGCCGACGACGGTGACTTTATCGCCCGCGTTCTGGCGCAGGACTTTCGCGCCGCCGATGGGGAATTGTTCGTCGTTGTTGTAAATGACGGGGGTCTTCGGGCGCGAGGTGCGCAGGAAATGAACGCCGTGGCTTTTGGCCATTTCTTCGAGCAATTTTTCCGCGCAGACGGCATCCGACGGATATAAAACGATGCTCCCCGCGATGGCGCGCATGAGGGCGATGTCTTCCAGCGCCATTTGCGAGGGGCCGTCTTCGCCGATGCTGACGCCGACGTGCGAGCCGACGAGGTTCAGGTTCGCCATCGAAATGCCCGCCACGCGGATATGGTCCGCAGCGCGCATGAAGAACGTAGCGAAGGTGGACGCGAACGGCGTCTTGCCGCGTGTGCCGAAACCGATCGCCACGGCGACGAGGTTCTGTTCCGCGATGTAACATTCCGTGGAACGCTCGGGGAATTTCTTGAAAAACTTATCGGCGTAAGTCGAGTTCTTCGTGTCGCCGTCCATCGCGACGATGCGGGGATCGACGCCGCCCATGCGCAGGAGCGCGGTGCCGTAGGCTTCGCGGGTCGCGACGACATCGCCGAGCTTGTAGGTCAGCGGCGGATAGCTCGCGGGCGCAGTGTTGTTGGGCGCGGGCAATTGGCTCGGAGCGGGAATCTTGACGTCCGTGCCGGTCTTGGCGCGGGGTTGCAATTCGGCGATGGCGCGGCCGGCTTCTTCCTTGTTCAACGGTTTGCCGTGCCAGCCGTCTTTGTCCTGAATGAACGAGATGCCGGCGCCTTTCAGCGTCTTGGCGAGGATGACCAGCGGCTGGTCACCGAGGCCGACGGCGGCGAGCACTTCGAGAATTTCATCCATGTCGTGGCCGTCGATTTCCTCGACACGCCAGCCGAACGCCGCGAAGCGTTTGGCGTAGACATCGAGATTATGGCCGAACGCAGTCGCCTCGCTCTGTCCGAGGCGGTTGACATCGACGATGGCAACGAGATTGTTGAGCTTGTAAACGCCGGCGAGCGAAGCGGCTTCCCAGACGGCGCCTTCGGCGATTTCGCCGTCGCCCATCAGGACGTAGGTGCGGTAATCAAGCTTGTCGAGGCGGGCGCAGAGCGCCATGCCGACGCCGACGCCGAGGCCCTGGCCGAGTGAGCCGGTGGCGATATCGGCGAAAGGCAAGCGTGGAGTGGGATGGCCTTCGAGATCGCTGTGCAGAGTGCGCAGTTTCAGGAGGTCGGCCATCGGGAACAGGCCGGTTTCGGCCCAGGCGGCATACAGCAACGGCGCTGCATGGCCTTTGGAAAGAATGAAGCGGTCGTTGTTGTAATAATGAGGATCCTTCGCGTTATAGCGCATGTGCGCGAAGAAAAGCGCCGCCACCACGTCCGCCGCTGAACAGCATGAAGTCGGATGTCCGCTGCCCGCCGCGGTCGTCGCCTCGATGGAATGAATCCGCAACTGATTCGCGATCCCCTGCAATTTCTCAATATCAATATCGTTCATGAATCCGGAAACTGTATTCAGGAAGCGACAAAAGGAAAGTAGAAAGAAGTGCGACGTTGAGGCTATTGAACCCCTACGCGGTAATAATACGGCCCTAAACCGGTGGCTCCGGTATCCGGGCTGGTCGTCGTTCCCGCCTGACCAACGATATTGCTTTGAACACTGGAAAATGACTTGTTCAAGTTCGTGCTGCGCTGGAGGTAATAGGAGATGTTGGTCACGCTTTGCCAGGAGACGTTGATGCCCGAGGTGTTTCCGGTGGCGGAAAGCATTTTGAGCACGGATGAGGCGTCGGTGGGATCCGTGCCGGCGCGCCATTCCTGCCAGTTGTTCAAGCCGTCGGCGTCGAGATCCTTGAGATCGGACGAGATGTCCGTGAGGATGCCGTGACTGCGCAGCCAGGAAAGATAGCTGTTCGTACTCGAACCTTGAAATTCGTAGGCGCCGATATCCGTTTTGGCGCCGACAACGCGCGGGCGGCCATCGAGATCAGTCGGTTCGGGATCGAATGCATTTTTGCCGGCATTGATGCAGGGTGAATTGGTGCGCAGGTGGAAATTGCCGGGGAAGCCCTGCGAATTCATAAATAACGGGTTGTTGGTGATATTTCCATCGCTGACTCCCAAATCCGGGCAGCAGCAATTGGTGAATGTGCCCAGGGCCACGTTATTCCCTCCCGTGTCCGCAACATTGAAGTAGATAATGGAATTCCTGGTGTCCGCGTTATTGACGCCGCCAGCGTAACCGCCGCCAGAATACGGATCGAATGCCGCATAATTACCATAAACCGTGCAGTGCGAAATGGTGCCGCCGTAGGCACCTCCTCCATTAAAGCTGAGGTTGTCGTTAATGTTGCAGTTCGTGGCCTGGCAGTAGTAGAGGCCGCCGGCGGTGTAATCCGTGGTGTTCCAAATAACTTCACAATGATCCAGGTTGGCCGAGCAAGCACCGCCGCCGCCAAAGTGGCCCACGCAATTCGTGATCAGGCAATGAATAAGAGTTCCGGCCTGCGCTCCGCCTCCCACGTACGCGGCGCAATTGATGATGACGCAATTGGAAACAATCTCACTATCGGAATCGCTGCAAACACCACCGCCCGGGTCGGCAATATTCACATAAGCCGTGGCCCTCACCGAACCGTTCGTCAGCGTGAAACCGACGAGTTGCGCGCCATTGGTCAGGTAAGCGCAGCGCACGGAATCCAGACTCCACGGAAACGAGCCGGGCTGTGAAAAGCCTTCGATGATGGTGGAGTCGGGACCGTTGACGCTGCGCACCGTCACCGGCTTGTCCACAACCAATCGACACGGGGTGTCGTCCACCAGGATTCGAGAGCCGGTTTTGTAGACACCATTCGTCACCAGGATAAGATCGCCCGAGCTGGAAGCATCGACTGCGTCCTGAATATTTGTCGCCGCGGTAATCCAATTGGTGTACGGAGGGGCTGGCGACGGGTTGTTGAGATCGACGTAATGCGTCGACGCGAACGACGAAAGGGAGAGAGCGAAGCACCCCGCGAAAACCAGATGGATTCTGGATTTCATAGCTCGCTGCGGCTAAAGCTTCAGCGCCGCGCGCATGGCGGAAAGAAACTCGTGCTCGGCGGGGACGACGCTGTTGTCGCTGTTCACCTGCTGTTCAATCAATTGATACAACCCGCGGCATTGCTCGGGGTCGGTAAAGGATTGCGCCAATTGGACGGCGTGAGTCCGCGCGAGTTGCGGAGTTTGAGAATATTCGCGCAGGCGCGTGATGGTCTCGTCGAGCACGCGGTCGCGATCGTATTCCGTCTCCACGCCCATCGCCGTGAGCACGCGATTCAAGCGCGCGTCCTCTTCCAGGTCCAAACTGCCGTCGGCATACATCGCAAGGATCAGGATTTCGAGCAATGCGCCTTGTTGTTGCAGGGTCAGTTTTGAGATTTCCATAAGCCAACGGTTGGTTGTTCCGACCTAGGTAACCTATTTAACTCATTTAACCAATTCAATACTTCGGCACGCTGGAATCAATCTGATCCGACCAGGCGTCGATGCCGCCGTTCACGTTTTTCAAATGCTTGAATCCCTGCTGGCGCAGGAACTGGAGCACGCGCATGGAACGGCCGCCATGGTGGCAGTGGATATAATATTGCTGGTTCGGGTCGAGCTCGGTAAAGCGTTGCTGAAGCGCGCTCATCGGCAGCAGTTGCGTGCCTGGCACGTGGGCGATCTCGTATTCGTCCGGCTCGCGCACATCGATGACCTTGATGTTGAGTTTCGGGTCGTCGAGCGCGCGTTTCATGTCTTGAACAGTTACGTCGTCAGGATGCATATCAGATTTTTGTGGAGTAATGCCGCAGAATGTTTCGTAGTCAATCAAATCCTTGATGGTCGGATGCTCGCCGCAAATGGGGCACTCGGGATCGCGCTTCAACCTTAATTCCCGGAATTTCATTTTGAGCGCATCAAACAGGAGCAACCGGCCCATGAGCGTGGTGCCGGCGCCGAGCGCGAGTTTCAAAATCTCCGTCGCTTGAATGCAGCCGATGATGCCCGGCAATACGCCAAGCACTCCGCCTTCCGCGCAACTCGGCACCATGCCCGGCGGCGGCGGCTCGGGATAAAGACAGCGATAACACGGACCGCCGAGGTGCGGAGCGAACACGCTCGCCTGGCCTTCGAAACGAAAAATGGAACCGTAGACGTTCGGCTTTTTCAGGAGCACGCAGGCGTCGTTCGTGAGATAGCGCGTGGGGAAATTATCCGTGCCGTCGACGACGATGTCGTACGGGCGAATGATGTCGAGGGCGTTTTCGCTGGCGAGGCGCGTGTTGTGGAGGACGACTTCGACGTTGGGGTTGAGGGCGTTGATGGTTTCCTTGGCGGACTCGGCTTTGGACCGGCCGACGTCGGCATCGGTGTGGAGAATCTGACGCTGCAGATTCGAATAATCGACGACGTCGAAATCCGCGATGCCGAGTTTGCCGATGCCCGCGGCGGCGAGATACAACGCGATGGGCGAGCCCAATCCGCCCGCGCCGATGCAAAGAACGCTGGTCGCGCGCAGCTTTTTTTGCCCGGCCATGCCGACCTCGGGCAAAATCAGATGCCGCGAGTAGCGGCGGATTTCGTCGTGGTTCAAGTCCATATCGTGCGCGAAGACAAACTACACAGTCCACAGTCCTCAGTCCACAGTCCTCAGTTGGAGAGGTCTTTGCCACCATGCTGACGCGGAATAATGTGCTCGATGTGAAACGGAAGCGGGTCCTGGTGCTGGTGGATTTGGCAATACTCGCAGCAATTCTTCGCCCGGCGCCGGACCAACTGACGCAGGCGGTCGTTCATTAAGCGGCTTTCGTTTTCGCGAGCGCTTTGCGGGCTTTGGCTTGAAGGATGCCGATGAGGGTGCTGGCCTGGACGTAGGCTTCGTATTCAGCGCGTTCGGCGGTGGTTAATTTGCCTTCGTTGCATTTCTCAGCGAGCTTTTCGACGCGGGTGAGTGTGCGTTTGCCAATCTGAAGTTTCGCAAGCGCACGCGCTGTTTCGACGCCGAAACTGCGGCTCACCGGCTCGAGCATTTGCTCAAGAACTTCACCGCCGTGTCCAGGTCCGTTTCGCATGCTGATAATATAAATAGCTTCACGACAAAGGCAACTGATTGCAACAACCCCGCAATTCTGCTTCACGAAATGCCTTCTCATTAGCACACTCTGGCCGTGCAAGAAAATCCACCCCCTCACCATTCAAGCTCTTCCGGCAGCCGCCGGAGAAGTCAGAGCCGAAAACGGGCGATTTATAAGATTCTATCGGGTATCGGTCTCATTGTACTCAATCTTCTTCTCATTCCCTTGTCCAGGCACGGCACGCCAAAGGTCGTCATCGCGGTGGCGGCGATTCTGTTGACTACGTTTGGATTGCTTTCCTATTTCCAGGGGTGTTTTCGACTGGCGCGAGCCAAGGGATATGACGACAGTATTATGCTCGCAGTCATGGTCGTCGGGGTTTTATGCTGCCCGGGATTGATGCTTTTGGCGGTACCGCTAATTCTGGCTTTCTTTTTAAAGGATAAAACGCGCCGCCACTATTAACTGCTTTATGCCAATGGAAACGACAATCAAAACCGCGGCTGCGCGGCTCAAAAAAACTTCAGCATTGCGCCCCACCCTCGCCATTGTTCTCGGCAGCGGCTTTCATCACGTGCTCACCGCACTCCAGGTGGAGAAGAAAATTGCTTACGCGAAAATTCCCGGATTTCCCAAGCCGACGGTGAGCGGGCACGCGGGTGAATTATATTTCGGCACACTGGGCGGCACGCCGGTGATGGTGTTGAGCGGGCGGGCGCATTTTTACGAGGGGCATCCGATGGAGCGCGTGACGTTCGCAGTGCGCACGCTGGCGGCGTACGGGATTCGCGATTTGCTGCTGACCAATGCGGCGGGTGGCTTGAACAAAAATTTTCGCGCGGGCGATTTCATGATGCTGACGGATCACATCAATTTGATGGGCACGAATCCGTTGCGCGGCGAAGCGATTCCGGGCCTGCCGCGGTTTGTGGATTTGACGCAAACGTATGATGCGGGCTTGAGCCGGCTTTTGCGCGCGGCGGGAAACGGGTGTAACATCAAATTGCAAACCGGTGTTTACCTGGCGGTTTCGGGACCGACCTACGAGACACCGGCGGAAATCCGGGCGTTTGCGCGGCTGGGCGCGGATGCGGTGGGCATGAGCACGGTGCCGGAGGCGATCGTGGCGCGGCAATGCGGCGTGAACGTGGCCGCGGTTTCGTGCATCACCAATCTCGCGGCGGGCATCAGCAAGGAAAATTTATCGCACGCGGAAGTATTGGAGACGGCGGAGCGCGTGAAATCGGTGGCGGCGGCGTTGTTGAAAAATTTTGCGAAACTTTATGGCCGGAAAAAATAAATCGGAGGTCTCGGCGAAGGCGCTGACTCGGCTCATGAACGCCGCGGCGAAGGCGCGGGAAGGATCGGTGGCCACGTATTCCAAATTCCGGGTGGGCGCGGCGCTGCTGACGCGCGCGGGTGAGATTGTCACCGGCGCGAATGTGGAAAGCGCGAGCTACGGGTTGACCTGCTGCGCGGAGCGCGTGGCGCTGTTCAACGCGCTGACGAGCGGCAAGCGGGATTTCGTGGCGGTGGCCGTCGTGGCGCGGGTGGAAGGCGGACCGATGCCCTGCGGCGCGTGCCGGCAGCTTTTGTCCGAATATGCCCCGGGAGCCAAAGTTTACGTGGCCGACAGCCGAAGATTAAAGGCGGTGAAACAGTATGCGGTGGGCGAATTGTTGCCCGGGGCCTTCCTGGATTTTCGGCCGGCTTGAGTTTGGGAGGTTTTCCGCAAACGTTATATTCGCAATTTCGCGTCTCGCCGATGCGAAGTCGAACGCACCGGCAAAGATGCCCCTGCCACTATGATTTTCATTTGAGAATCTGACCGGTCGTTGTAAACTGCGAACTTGGAACGTTTTGATGAAGGCTGAAGTTGCTCTTGGTTTGGAAAACGCCGGGTGGCCTGTGCTGTTGGTTAACAGCTCGGGGGCCATTCTTCGCGCCAACCCGGAAGCAGTCAAAGCGTTCGGTTCGACACTGGAGGGGGAGATGCCGCTCTCGGCGATTTGGGCTTCCGAAAACGGTCCCATGGCCGAGCAGTTTATTTTGCAGTGGGACAATAAGCCTTCCGCTCCCGGTCCGCTGAAGTTTTGCATGAAAGATGGCGCGGTGTGTCCCTTTCTGACTTCGATTTGCACGCTGACGGACGGGCCGGAAAAATTGTTCGTCTTTCAACTTTTTCCGAGCGCCGCGCCCAAGACCGAGCCCGCAGCACCTGCTGCCGCGCCCTCCAGCGGCACCACGGAAATCCTGGTGCAGAAACAAAAGCTCGATTGCGCGCTGCAACTGGCGCGGACGGTGTCGCTGGATTTCAATAACGCGCTGACGAGCATCCTTGGGCACACGTCGCTCCTGTTGACGAAGGCGGACGCGGATCATCCCTGGCGGCGGTCGTTGATGGAGGTGGAAAAATCCGCGGCGCGCGCGGCGGAAATTGCGAATGACCTGGGAACGTTCAGCCGGTCGGACAAGGACCACCGCGGGCAACAATCCGCGCGGAACCTGAATTCCATCCTGCAGCGCGCGGTGGAATTGTTTGCGAACGGGGAAGGCAAAAAAATCGCGTGGAAATCCCAATTGGAACGGCGTCCGTACGCGACGAGATTTGACGAGGCGAAAATTCAGCAGGCATTTGTCAAAGTGCTGGAAAACGCGGTGCAGGCGGTAAAGGAAAATCCGCAGGTCACCGTGCAATCGCGCAACGTGGAGTTGGGCGAGGGCGCGCAGGATCGCAATGTGCGGCTGAATGCCGGGACTTACGTTTGCGTGGAGATCAGCGACAACGGGCCCGGGATCGCGCCGGATGTGTTGCCGAGGATTTTTGAGCCGTTCTTCACGACCAAGGGCGGGAAGCATCGCGGGCTCGGGCTGGCGTGGGTGTATGGCATCGTGACGAACCACGGCGGCGGCGTGGCGGTGTCGAGCCAGCCGGGCGCGGGCACTTCCGTGCGCGTGTATTTGCCGGCGGAAAAACGCGTGGTGCAGGATGCCAGCGTCAGCCCGGATAATTTGAACGGCACGCAGACGGTTTTAATGGTCGACGATGAAGACCTGATGCTGACGATGGGCCAGACGGTGCTTTCAACGTTTGGTTACAACGTGCTGACGGCAAACAGCGGCCAGGCCGCGCTGGATATTATTTCCAAGGGCGACAAGAATATCGAGCTGGTGATCACGGACCTGGTGATGCCGGCGATGAGCGGGCGCGAGCTGGTGGAGCGGTTGCGGAAAATTTCCCCGACGATGCGCATCCTTTGCACCAGCGGTTACGTGCCGCCGCCGGCGCAGACGGACGAGTCGGCGTATTTGCAAAAGCCGTTCACGAGCCAGGAATTGCTCGTGAAAGTGAAACAAGTACTTACTAATTCTGGGGCAATGCCCGTTGAGTGAATTAGTTTATTTGCAACGCCTGTTGACTGGATAAGTATATTTGCGTATTCAATGTGAGTAGATGCAAATAGAAAGTCTCAAAGTCTTTTGCGACCTCGCCGAAACTGAAAGCTTCACCAAGGCCGCGCAGATCAACAACGTTACACAGTCCGCCGTCAGCCAGCAGATCAGCTCCCTCGAGCGGCAGTTCAAATCCCTGCTCATCGAGCGCAGCAAAAAGAAATTTCGCCTCACGCGCGAGGGCCAGTTGCTCTACGATTACAGCAAGCAGATCATCCAGACCTACGACGCCCTCCACAGCAAGCTGCAGGAAGTGAAGGACATCATTTCCGGAACCATCCGCGTGGCAACAATTTACAGTATCGGCCTGCACGATTTGCCGCCGTACATCAAACGGTTCCTGAAGGAGCATCCGACCGTGCATGTGCACGTGGAATATCGCCGCGCGAACCAGGTGTACGACGACGTGCTCGGGAACGTGGTGGACCTCGGACTGGTGGCTTACCCGCAACGCGACGCCAAGCTGGAAGTGGTGCCGCTGCGCCGGGATCCGCTGGTGCTGATCTGCCATCCGCAGCATGCGCTGGCCAAATCCAAAAACGTGAAGCTCAAGCAGATTTCCGGATTGAAATTCATCGGCTTCGAGCCCGACATTCCGACGCGCAAAGCCATCGACAAGATTTTGAAGGAAAACAATGTCGAGATCCACACCGTGATGGAATTCGATAACATCGAAACCGTGAAGCGCGCGGTAGAAATCGACGCGGGCATTTCCATTGTGCCGATGAGCACGATCAACCAGGAAATCTCCAAGCAAACGCTGGCGGCGGTGACGATTGATGACGGTGATTTCTTCCGCCCGCTCGCCGCGCTCTACAAAAAGAACAAGGTTCTTTCGCCGGCGATGAAGCAGTTTCTCGCGATCCTGAAAGAGGAAAAATAGCATGGGGAGCGCGGGATTTATCCCGTCTCAGCGTGATCAGCGAGGGAGACTTCAGATTATTTCTCGTCGGTATTTATCCGCACGCTGAAGCGGCGTTCACGCCGCGCTCCTGAATCGAGCGTGTGCTGAATCGCCGCTGTTTCTGCGTTGCCTCGAAAAAATTTGAGCAGCGTGAAGGGCTGGAAAATCGGAATCCCAGAAATTAAGGCGCGCCCGTTACCTCGGCTACTGCTCATTTCGACTTCCCCGATCTCCCCCGAGTGCCGTTTAATCGCGTCAGACACATGGCTTAAGTGTTCCCACCTATGGTAATATGGCCTGGTGGCTTGTTATAGTCGCTTCGTTCACAAGAATTAATGCCTCACATCGTGCGCCACTTTCGCACGCCGGGCCGACGGGCTTAACACGGAAATTCGTTTCAAGACTTGGGATTTACGCTTTCAGGCGTGAGTGCGCCTGATACTTCGGGAAACACCAACAACCAAAACAGCACGAAAAAAGAAGGCACTTATGACTAAACGAGTTCTCATCGTCTCCACTCTCGCGGCGGCCGGCATCGCCATGGCTGCGAGCGGCAGCACGGGCACGGATCACGGTTTCTTCTGGCAGTGTTACGTCAGCGGCGGCAGCGCCAGCATTTCCTTTCCGAGTGCGGGCACTTATCCCGGCAATTTCGCCGTGACCTGGAGCAATGTCGGCGATGTGGTCGCCGGCAAAGGCTGGAATCCCGGCTCTTCCCATTCGATCGGCTACAACATCGGCTCGCTGAACGGCAGTTATAATAACTTCAGCGTCTATGGTTGGACGACCAGCCCGTTGATTGAATATTACATTTGCGAAAAGGGCTCAGTCGCGAGCGGCGGGGTCATTAATTCCATCAGCAGCGACGGGCACACCTACAACTTCTACAAGCATCAGCAAGTGAACCAACCCTCAATCCAGGGCACAGCGACGTTCTGGCAATACCTGGATAACTGGGGCGGCTCATCGACTGGCGCCAATCACACCGTTACCACTGCCAACCACATCAATAATTGGAAGTCGCACGGCGGGCAGGGTTTTGGCTCTTACAACCTCCAGATTTTAGCGGTGGAGGCGTTTGGCAACAAGAGCGGCAACTGCAACGCGACGGTCTGGGGCCAATAACAATTCGCTTTGTCACGGCAGGCTGCGCTCCTCACGGAGCACGGCCTGCTTTTCTGCGGCATCAATCGATGGCTACTCTCGTGAGAAACTTAATCATTCTACTGGCGGCGGCAGTTCTCGTAGCGTTCAGCGGTTCCGCGCAAAAATTACCCGACACGTTTGTTTTGGTCAAAGGCGGGACTTTTAAAAATGCGAACTGCACGAATTACTACGGAAAGAATATTGCCGTCTCGAATTTTTATATCGGCAAATTTGCGGTGACCCAAAAGGAGTGGAGCGCCGTCGTGGGAAGCAATCCGTCGGAATTTCGCGGCGACGATTTGCCGGTGGAAACGGTGAGTTGGTACGATTGCATTGATTACTGCAATGCGCGGAGCGCGAAGGAGGGTTTGAAACCGTTTTACAACATCGACAAGAACACGCGGGATTCGAACAACCTGACGGTGGTGGATGAGATAAAATGGACGGTCACGATCAATCCGCGCGCCAATGGCTATCGGCTCCCGACGGAAGCCGAATGGGAATATGCCGCGAGTGGAGGCCAGATGAGCAAGGGATTCACATACAGCGGCGGCAATGACATCGAGAAGATGGCGTGGTTTTGGCAAAATTCGGGGGACACCAATTTGACCGGATTTTGGACGTGGCCCCGCGTGCAGGGAAATCACGACCGAACCCACCCGGTTGGCCGCAAGGAACCTAATGAGTTGGGGCTTTACGATATGTCCGGCAACGTCCGGGAATGGTGCTGGGAATGGTTCGGCGATCTGGACGCCAACGGGAACGCGCCGAAAACCAGTTCCATGGAAACCGGCCGTGTTTGGAAAGGCGGCGGGTGGATGGGTGGCGATTTCTGCTGCGCGATTGCGTTCCGCGCCAGTTTCGAAGCGAACGGCAAGGGGCCGGATCAGGGGTTGCGGTTGTGCCGGAGTGAGTAAATCGCAGGAAAAGAGCGGATGAACTATTTGTATTTACGCTCGCCCTCACCCCAAGGAGAGTGTGAAATTCGGTCACGTCTTCCGTGATTCGATTGCTCAGCGACTTAGAGCGTCTAACAAAATGAACTTGCCGCCTGCGGCAGGTAGGGCGCGTCGCTCCGCGCGCGCCGTTGCGGGATGTGCAGCGAACGGCGCGCGCGGAGCGACGCGCCCTACCACCGGAGGCATTCTGTGAGACGTCTCAATCCAGCGCACGAGCGTGCGAAAATTTGAGCCTCCTCACGTCGGCTCCTACACTATTTGAGATTCGCCGGGTTGAGCGGCTTTAGATATTTCGGCAGGAACACGCCGTCTTTGCGGATGAGTTCGCCGTCGAACCAGATTTCGCCGCCGCCCCATTCGGGGCGCTGAATCAGCACCATGTCCCAATGCACGGCGGAACGATTGCCGTTGTCGCATTCCTCGTAGGCCTGGCCGGGGGTGAAGTGCAAGGAGCCGGCGATTTTTTCGTCAAAGAGAATGTCGCACATCGGGCTGAGGATGTAGGGATTGAAGCCCAGCGAAAATTCACCGACGTAACGCGCGCCCGCATCGGTGTCGAGAATTTCATTCAAGCGCTTCGTGTTGTTCGAAGTCGCGTTGATAATTTTGCCGTCCTTGAATTCGAGCCGGACGTTTTCGAATTTGGTGCCGGAATAAAGTGTGGGCGTGTTGAATTGAATCGTGCCATTCACCGAATCCTTCACCGGGCAGGAGAACACTTCGCCGTCGGGGATGTTGCGATCGCCTTTGCACATTTTGGCACCGATGCCCTTGATGCTGAAATTCAAATCGGTGCCGGGCGACTTGAGGCGAACCTGGTCTGCGCGGGCCATGCGGCGCTCGAGCGGACCCATGGCGCGGGCCATTTTTTTGTAATCCATCGTGCAGACGTCGAAATATAAATTCTCAAACGCCTCGGTGCTCATGCCGGCGGCCTGCGCCATGCTCGGCGTGGGCCAGCGCAAAACGCACCAGCGGGTTTTGTTGACGCGATAATTCAGCACGGGCCGGATGACGCGCGAATACATCGACATGCGATCGCTCGGAACATCGGCGTTTTCGCTGGCGTTTTCGCTGCCGCGAATCGCGACGTAGGCCTGCATCTTTTTCATGCGAAACAATTCCAGGTCGCGCACGGATTCGGCGTGCTTTTCATCGATGCCGCGCAGCATTTCGCGGCCGACGCGTGTGTGGCGCGTCTCAACGAAGGGCACGGCGCCGCGCGCGCGGGCGGCGCGGATGAGTTCGACGGTCATCTCATCGGGGACATCGATCATGTCGAGGAGAATGCGGTCGCCCTTTTTCAAGTCGGTGGAATATTCAACGAGGAGCTTCGCCAGTTTGGTATAACGAGGATCGGTCATATTCAGCCAGAAACTAATTTAGTTTTGGCGGTTGTCGAGATGATAGCTTGCCCCGTTGGCTTGGGATTGCAGTTCCGGAAGAGCGGAGCCGTAAGGCTTTAGTGAGAGAGCCACAACGACCTATGACGATAATAGCGTTGACGGATTTTCCAAACTATGATGCACTGGTCACGAGGAAAGGGACGATTTATGAAACTCGCCTTATGCTGTTTTGGGTTGCTTGCCACGTTAATTTTCGCCCGTGCCAACGGTCTGCCGTCAGTCACCACACAGCCAACGAATCAGAATGTACTTCCCGGGAATACCGCAAGTTTTTCCGTCATGGCAACTGGAGCGACGGGATATCAATGGCGTTTCAACGGAGTAGACATCGCGGACGCAACCAACGCAACTTTGCAGGTGCCCAATATGCAAACCAACAAAGCCGGGTATTATATGGTGGTTGTGAAAAACAGCACCGGGTGGGTGCCGAGCCAGCTGGCGTATCTTTCGGCAGGCGCCTACGGGCCGAATAGCGCGTCTTGCGGAATTGTGCCGTTTTCGAATCTGGGAATTGCGAGCGCCCAGGCAAATTATAATGTCACTTACGGCAGCGGTCCCATCTCAGATGCCTTCGCTCAAGTTGTCGCCGGACCACAACTCGACCAAATGGCACCCATCGGCGACGTAGTCCTGGTGACCAATGGCTATTTCACCGATTCGCCTCAGATAGTGCCCACGGTCCAGCCGGGCCAAACTGTCTATTACCGGGTGGACGTCAGTTATCTGAACGGCGCAAACTTCGTTACCCAACCCTCGACGGTTTTGAAACTCATTTCCGGAGGAACGGTACCCGATGCCGGCAACCTGAAGTTTCCGGTCTGGATCGAATGGCCCGGTGATCCGGCACCGATGGGAACCACGTCAACAAACCAAATACGCGTTCCGGGGGAAACGGTTCGCTTGACGAACGATTTCTATTGTAACGGCGATTATGGCATTGCGACTGGTCAATGGCGGAAAGACGGCGCGTTGCTTCCCAACGGAACAAACTTTTTTCAGGTGCCCCCGATTTCTGCCCCGGGATACGGCTTATTTCGCGCGGTGCTTACTATTTCGAACGTCCAGCCAGCTGACGCGGGCGTTTACGATGTTCAAGTGCTCGGAAATAATTGGATCATCGGTCCGAAAACAAGCTTGAGCGTGCAGACCATGAATGGAACGGGAGTTTTTTCGTCACCCCACTCGGACGGTTCCAATTTCGTAGCGAGCCTTCAGGGAATCGCCGGCCGCAGTTACAACATCCAATGGTCATCGAATCTCGCGGATTGGAACTCACTGCAAACCATTTCGAATTCCACCGGCACGATTTCCATCACCAACACCGGCGCCGACCCGCTGCGGTTTTACCGTGCGCGGCTGTTGCCCTGATGGGCTTCAAGGCGGCGGAAATTCTTTTCGCGCCGTTTAATCTCGGCGAGCAACAAATCCCCGGCTGACCAGCCTTGTTCCCGGGAACTCCGGGCTTGAAACATCGCTGAGGACGCGGTCCGATAAATCTGCACGCAGCGCGCACCAACACGCGCAATTTCTTTCTGCTCTTCGTTATCGCATTAATCGATATTATTTTATCGTTTATAAATAAAAATACATTGTTTTTAGTGATTTCGGAACCTATAGTGTTGCCATGAACATCCTAATCTTAATGATCGCGGTGATCTGTCCCCTCTTATTAAGGGTCCTCCAAACCAATCCCAATCGCTTGCGTCGAATTCAAAGTGTCAGCCGTTTTTTGCGAATGCTGGTTTATGTCTGTATCCTTGGCCAGCTTTACATGGTGCTAGCTTTTATTTTTGGCTGGCCCTGGATGCAAAACGACAAACTGAGGGTTGTCGTCGCGCCCGGCCACGTTTATTCCTCCTTCGCGGACATGCCGCATGACATCCTGCCTTTGTGGCTACTAAAAAATGGGGTGGGGATATTTTCTGCGGTAACCTTGAGTTGCCTATTTCAGCTTTATGAAAAAGGAACTTTGTTCTCGCCCAGGAATGTTCTCTATCTGCGTTTTGTAGCGTATTGCGTGCTAATCAGTTGGGCCGTGGACTATCAGATTCAAGGTCAATTACGAGACATGGACTTGAGCATGACCCCGGTCCTCGTCAGTTTTCTGATTATCTTTCTTGCGTGGATCATGGATGAAGGCCGAAAAATCCGGGAAGAACAGGAATTGACTGTTTAAGTTATGCCGATCATCGTCAATCTGGATGTGGTCCTGGCGCAACGCAAAATGCGGTTGAACGATTTGGCGGAGGCCGTCGACATCACGCCGCAAAATCTGTCCATCCTGAAAACCGGCAAGGCCAAAGCCATTCGTTTCTCGACCCTCGAAGCCATCTGCGAGCACCTGCAATGTCAGCCCGGAGACATATTGGAATTTCGACCGGAAGAATAACAGAAGACCGCTGATTAGTTGCTTTTTTCCCGGCGCCGGAATTCGCGCTCCTGCTTCTGCACTTCCCCTTTTAATAAATCCTCTGCGGACCATCCCTGCTCCTGCGCGAATCGAGCGAGAGAGAAAAGCATTGAAGCAAGATCCTTGCGGGTGAGTTTGCCTTTCGCACGATCAGCCTCGGTCAAGACTTTCGCCTTGCGAGCCTTCTTCACCAACTTCTCGGCGCGCAAGAGGGCGGGCAGATGTTTGGGAATACCGTCCAACGCGGAGGCGCGGGCGTGTTTGGTGCCGTGTTTTTCGGCGCGCTTGATTTTTTCCCAATTCGCCCAGACTTCATCCACATCCTTGACCTTGGTGGTGCCGAACACGTGTGGGTGGCGGCGGATTAATTTTTCCGTAATGCGGCGGGCGACTTTCTCGAAATTAAATGCGCCGCGTTCCTTGGCGAGCTGGCAATGGAAAACAACCTGCAGGAGCAAATCGCCGAGTTCCTCCTCCAACTCGTGGTCGTCGCGCGCTTCGATGGCATCCAGCAATTCATAGACTTCCTCCACGGCATGCCAGCGCAGGCTCAAGTGATCCTGCTCGCGGTCCCAGGGGCAGCCTTTGGGCGAGCGGAGTTTCGCCATGACTTTGAGGAGATCGTCGATTGCGGCTTTTTTCTTCATGCTTTTTCGTCGTCAGAATCGTTCAACACCGTCGCCACGAGTAATTGAGTGACCGTGCGCAAGAATTTGTAATTTAGCGTCGCGGGTTTGTCGCCCGGCTGGTGGTAATAGGGATTGCGAAATTCGGAAGTATCGGTCCACATCGTCGCGGGAATCCCGCGCGCCCAAAAGGGCGCATGATCGCTGCGCAACAACACCGGAAAATGTTTTTCCAAACCCAGTGTCACGCGCAGGCCAATGACTGAAAACTCCGGCAAATAGGTGCTTGCCGAAACAAGAATTTCATCGAGGACACGATGGGAATCTTTATTAGCCAGGAGCCCGAGGAAATTTCCGGTGTTGGGAATTCTCACGGGCAATCCGCCGGGGACTTGCTGCGTCCCTGGTTTATCGGACGCAAATCCAACCATTTCGAGAATGTGCGCGCGGCTCACCTGGAATCGCCGCGAGGACTCCAACCACTCGACAAAATCACGGCTCCCCAACAAGCCATCTTCCTCGCGATTGAACGAGATAAAACCAACGGCCGCCCCCTGCCCCGCGCAAGCCTTCGCACAACCGAGCATCGCCGCGACGGCGCTGGCATTATCGTCGGCGCCCGCGCAACCACCGACGCTATCGTAATGCGCGCCGACCAACGTGAGCGGCCCGGAAATCTTTTTGGGCAACGCCACCACATTTCGCCAGTGGCCTTGCAGATGCACATCGTAACCCCAACGTTGCAATTGAGCCGCAATCCACAGGGCAGCCGCCTCGTTTTCGTCAGCTTCCATGATGAAATGGCGCGGCACGGAAAGCCGCTCCACTGAGGCTCGAAGTTCCGTTTCGGAAACGGACGCCATCAATTCAACAATTCTTGGACGCGGCTTCTGCGCCATTTTTGCAGAAGCTCGCACGGTAAGCATGTGAGGTTGGATTAAAGGATCACAAGGTTATCGCGATGCACGACCTCGACGCGTTGAAGCGTGCGCGCGGTGATTTCGGCGGAACTGAAGGCCGCGATGCCGCGGGCGAATTCGGTGCCGTTCAGGTCGCAGATGCGCACGACGTCTTCCGCGGCGAAATTTCCCTCGCAACGGGCAATGCCGGGCGGCAGCAGGCTTTTGCCTTTTTCGCGCAGCGCCTGCCGGGCGCCTTCGTCCACAAACAAAGTCCCTTTGGGATAATGAAAAAACGCGATCCACCGCTTGCGGCCCTGCAACTTCGTGGATTGCGGCACGAAGAGCGTGCCTTCATCTTCGCCAGCGAGGACACGCGCGAGCATGTTTTTCTTTTTGCCGGAGGCGATCACCAGTGGGATACCGGAGCGCACCACGATTTTGGCGGCTTCAATCTTCGATCTCATGCCGCCCACCGCCGTGGCGCTGTCCGTGCCGCCGGCCATTTTTTCAATGGCGCCGTCGATTTGTTCGATGATGGAAATCGTTTTGGGATCGGCTTTGCCGAAATTTTCGATGACGCCGTCGACGGTTGTCAGAATGATCAGCAAATCCGCAGGCAGCAACGAGGCCACCAAAGCGGAGAGTTTGTCGTTGTCACCAAATTTGATTTCGGTGAACGAGACCGCGTCGTTCTCGTTGATGATGGGCACCACGCCGTGGCTCAAAAGCGTGACGAGCGTGTTGCGGGCGTTGAGATGGCGTTCGTGATGCTCAAGATCATCGTGCGTGAGCAATACCTGCGCGACGTGCAGATCGTGTTTCGCAAAAAGTTTCTCGTAGATCGCCATCAGGCGCGATTGGCCGACGGCGGCGCAAGCCTGGAGTTCGGCGAGTTCGTTCGGGCGTTTCTCGTAACCGAGCGCGCCCATGCCCGCGCCGACCGCGCCGGAGGTCACCATCACGATTTCCTTGCCGGCTTTGCGCTGGCCGGCGATTTGCGCGACGAGTTGCTCGAGTTGGGCCAGATCCGGCTGCTTCCGGCTGTCGGTGAGGACGCCGGTTCCGAGTTTCACCACCACGCGGGAAATATCTTTCAGCAATTCGCGACGCACGCCAGTTTGGTAACAGAATGGGTGACGGGTGTCGAGCGGTGGGTGGCGAAACCGGCGGCGTTTTAAAGCTCCAAGGGCCAAGCTCCAAGCTCCAGAGAAGCTCCAAAACCAAAATTCCAAAAACGCACGCCAGTCGATTGGGGCTTGGTGCTTGAAGTTTCTCCGGAGCTTGGACGCTTGGAATTTGGAGCTTTGGGAGGCATTTGACATTCGGCATGCGTCATTCCAATCTTCGGGATGCGCGAACAATCTTTGAATTTCCTCCGCACGCTGGTCAACACGCCGAGCCCGACGGGGCACGAGGTCCGCGGCCAGCGGGTTTGGCTCGATTACGTCAAGGCGTTTGCCGACGAAACGTTCTCCGATGCCTACGGCAATTGCGTGGCGGTGCTCAACAAAGGCGGCTCGCCGCGCGTGATGCTCGCCGCGCATGCCGACGAAATCGCGATGGCGGTGAATTACATCACCGACGATGGATATATTTACGTGCGCCGGATGGGCGGCATCGATGCGGCCATCACGAAGGCGCAACGCGTGATGATTCACACGCGCGATGGCGGCGTGAAAGGCGTGGTGGGAAATGTCGCGCCACATTTGCAGCGCGGCGATGATGACAAGCCCAAGGTGCCGAAGATTCACGACATTTTCATCGATATTGGCGTGAGCAGCCGCAAGGAGGCCGAGAAAGTGATCCGCGTCGGCGACCCCATTACGTTGGTGGATGAATTTGACTTGCTGCGCAATGATTTGGCCGTGGCGCGGGCGTTCGATAATCGCATCGGCACGTTTTCCGTGGCGGAAGCGCTGCGGTTGTTGAAGGAATCGAAGGGGAAAATTGCGGCGGAAATTTGCGCCGTGTCGAACGTGCAGGAGGAAGTGGGTTTGCTCGGAGCGCGGCAGATCGCCTATTCGCTCAAGCCGGATATCGCGGTGGTGGTGGATGTGACGCACGCGACGGATTATCCCACGGTGAACAAGGCGCAGCATGGCGATATCAAGATTGGCCAGGGGCCGGCCCTCACGCACGGCGGGTGCAATCATCGGGACGTGGTCGCACGACTGGAAGCGGTGGCGAAGTCCAAAAAAATTCCGATCCAGCACGAGGCGATGTCCGCCTCGAGTGGCACGGATACGGATGTGATTTTCTGGACGCGCGGGGGTATTGCGAGCGCGTTGGTGAGCCTGCCGAACCGTTACATGCACTCGCCCGTCGAGGTCGTCAGCTTGAAAGATTTGGAGCATATCCCGGAACTTTTGGCGGCGTTTGCGCAGTCGCTGAAGGCGGGGGAGCAGTTTAAGGTCAAAATTTAGGGGCGGGCGATTGAAAGGTGATGCGTGAAACGTGAATCCGGGCGGAGACGCGTTTCCGAAATCACGTTTCACGTTTCACGCATCACGTTTTCGCGTTTCAGCGCGGGAAAGTGATTGAGTTATTTTTCGAATCGCGCTATTCCTTTTTCGATGCGCCGGCCCATTTTGATTTTCGCTCTTTGCTGCATGGTGTGCGCGACGGCTTCCGCGGCCACCGGCAAGGTCATCAAGGTGCTGCCGCAGTTTCTGGATCTCAAAGGCCGGTCCGCGCTTTCGCCCAGTCTTTATGATCGCGATGCCTACCAGGCTTATTTGCGGGTCCACACGACCAACGTTTCCAGCATGCGTTTCGTGGTGCAATGGAAAGCCCGCGGGTCCGCCGAGGGCGAGTTGAAATTGCGCGTGGAAATCCGCGGTGTCGCTCAAGGTGGGTTGCCTCCGAATCTCGTTTTGGAACAGCCGGTGAAGGCAGGGTTTTTCTTCAGTCACTGGGCCTATTTGCCCCTGACGGGCGAGGATTTCAAACGCATTGGGGAAGTCACCGCGTGGCGGGCGACGTTATGGGATGGCGACAAATTAATCGGCGAACAAAAATCGTTTTTATGGTGAAAGCCCATCGACTCTCGCTGCTGCTGGCGCTGGCGTTGCTGCCAACCGGCGCTTTTTCCAAGGAACTCGGCGACTATCAATTGGGCGATAAAGCCGAGGAAGACATCGTCGCGACGGCCAAGCTGAATTTCGTGGATGTGGAGGGAACGCAAGCCGAGCGGGACAAGGAAGCGCAACGCGTGCCCATTATTCTCCGCTATTATCCGAACGCGGCGGATGAAGTGGAGGCCCAATTCCGCCAGGCCGTTGCCAAGACGCACGAGCAATTCGGGCAATCGATCAATAAAAGCTTCGGCCATCGCACGCTGTCGACGGAAGAAATCGATTCGTTCAAGTTCCAATCGCTGGCCATGCTGTTCCAAAAGCAGAACGATTCGTTTCCGCTGAGCGCGAACCGGGCGGCGCTCTGGGCGGTCGGCGACGACGACAAACCCTACCAGGATTCGATGGCGGCGACGCTCCGGCAGGCGATGTCGCCGGTGATTCATCCCGAGCCGATTCCACAAAACTTCCGGTTCGGCGCCACGGTGCGGTTGGTTCCGGTCGCCAGCACGAATGAAATTGTTTCCGAAGCGGAAGCCTCGAAGACGAGCCATAATTTTTCGCGGACGAATTTCATGGCGCTGGCGATTGTGAGAAGAAATTTCATCAACCTCTTTCCGCGCGAAGAGCGGGATGAGGCCAAATTTCTGTCGAACCTGATTGAGCCGAATTGCGCGATCGACGAAGCCGTGACGCAAAAACTGCGCGACAAGCGGACGGCGGACGTGTGGGTGGTGTGTGATTTCGAGCCGGGCCAGATTGTGGCGCGTCGCGGGCAGGTGATTGATCGAAAAATCAAAACGGCGATTGATCAGCTCAAGGACAAGGCGGTGGTTGGGAAATTGCAGGAATTGCAGGCCAAACAACAGACTGCCGTCGGTCAATTGCAGCAGATCGTGGCGGAAAACAATGCGAAGGGCGCGCAAGCACAACAGCACGTGCTCTGGCTGGTGGGCGCGCTGGCGGCGGTGGTTCTGGTTTTGGCCGGAGCCATCTGGCAACTGGCGCGACGGAAGCAGCCGGAGACCCTATTGCCGGTGCCGGCGGGCGGCGCAGCGGGCGATTGGCAACAGCGGGCCCTGGTTGCCGAGCAACGCACGGAGAAGTTGCAAAATGCCGCGCGGGCGGGACTCATCTCGCATTTGCAACAATGGTTTTCGCGGATGTTGACGCAACGGTTGATTTCCCAGCGCCGGATGCTGCTGGAAACGCACGACAATGCGGCGGCGGAAATGGCCGCGCTCGAAGACCGTCTGCAAAAGGTCCAGGCGCCGCTGCAAGTCCGGCTGGCGGCGTATGAGCATCGCATCGCGGAGTTGGAAAAGGAACTGGCGGTGCGCGGCGAAGAAACCCGGGAGTTGCTCAAGGCGAAGATCGAGACGATGCGGAAACAGCTGGAGGCGGAACGCGGGAAAAATCGGGTGGCATTTAATTGATATGGAAAGGGGCACAACCCCGTTGGGGTTGTGAATTTTTATCAATTTTCCCAGGGTAGCTCGTTCCTCGCAACTCTGGGCTGGAAGACACAATCCCTTTGGGATTGACGGGAACGAGGAACAGGAAACGAATTGGTTTCGTCAGAAACGAAAGTCGATCCGATACTTTTCCGCCTCGCCACCTCGGCGGCTACGGTTTAGAGCATTTCCATAAAAGCTGTAGCAATGTGCCGCTGGTTGGATGAACAGCGGTCTTTTTGGTTTTTGGCTTCGTTTCGGCTCAGTTACAGGGTTTTCAAACCTGCGCCTTCGCCGAAGCCTCACCAAAAACCAAAAATCCTCGCTGCACACCGCTACATCTTTTATGTCAATGCTCTAAGCGGCCTGCTTCTTTTCCTGGGTGTGCAACGCGCGCTCGTAGCATTCCATGGCTTCGCCGTATTTTTCCAATCGGCTGCAGAGGCCGCCTTTGTGGAGATAGGCAATCGTCAGCGTGCTGTCGGCGGCGATGGCGCGGTCGTAATATTCCAGCGCTTCCTGCGGTTGGCGCAGTTTTTCCAGAGCCGTGCCTTTTTTCACCAGCGCCTCGGCGTTGTTTGGATCGGAGGCGAGAATTTCATCGAAGCAGGCAATCGCCTCCTCAGGCCGGTCATTATTGACGAGCGTCTGGCCGCGTTCCATCAATTGCGCGATTTGCGACGGAGTTTCCTGAGGCGCGGCGTTCACGTGCGGCTCGGATCTGGCGGGAGCGGGTTCGCCGGCGGTCACCACCACTTCCTTCAAAGGCAAGGCAGCCGTTTGTTCCAGCTCGGCGATGCGTTTTTCCAGATGCTGAACGAGGCTGGCCAGGCGCGCATTGGATTGCTCGACGGCGGCATTTCCCAGCATATCATTTTCCGCCAGTTCCAGCGCGGAGGCGCCGCGGAACTGCATTCCTCGGGCTGATGCCAGCGCCGTGGAAATCTCGGCAATCCGGCTCACGGCGCGCGATTGGAAATAGACCATCAACAAAACGGCGAACAATCCCACCGTGGCAAAAATCGCCAGCACGCCCATTAACATCCGATTCGTGTGCTCCGCTTCAATCAAGTCATCGGCCTTCTGAATCGACAAAGATTCCGCGATGGTGTTCAAGCGGTTGGTAAGCTCCGCCCGTTCCTGCGCGGCCGCAGCCTGCGCCTGGAGGCCTTGCAAGCGATAGTGCTCGAGGCTCAGTTGCGTGTCGTGAATCTGTTCCTGCAATTGGAGATAGGCGCGCAACGCTTCGTTGGATCCCGAAACCGGCGGCGGCAGGTTGCTGTCGTTGGTCGGGGAATCGCTGTTGGCCGCACGCAGATTCGCAAAGGAAAGCGCCACGAAAACGCAGAGAATTCCAAGCTTTTTAACACTTAAGAATCGCGGGGTTCTCATGTAATGCAGGGTGAGCCGAAGCGCGAAAGTTGTCAAGAATCCCGCAGAAATTTTGTTCACAATCGATTCACAATGGAATTCGTGATGGGTGACGGGTGGCGGGTGGCGAACTACGGCAGATCACCTCACGCGCCACTTGTGATACGTCAGACACCGGAAACCGCATGCCGCGGCCACAGGCGATAAGGTTCAGGGCATTTAAATGTAGCGCAGCCGTCTCGGTGCGTTGTAGAAATCTTTTGACGCTTGGAAAAGAAGAGCCCATGCCGACTGCCAGTCGGCGATACAGCAGGCTACCAGGGAAATTAAATGCGTGGGCCCTCCGATAAGGTCTCACCTCCGTTGACATGGGAACACCGGCTGTTTAGCTTCGGCGAATGTCTGGGTTGCCATTCGAACTCCTGCTCGCGCTGCGTTACCTGCGGCCGAAACGGACGTTCGTGAGTGTCATCACGCTGATCTCCGTCGCCGGGGTCGCGCTCGGCGTGGCGGTGCTCATCATTGTCATCAGCGTCATGAGCGGTTTCGACAAGCAATTGCGCGACACCATCCTCGGCTTCAACGCGCACCTGGAGATTACCATTCCCGACCATTCGATGAGCGATTATCGGCAGGTCATGAGCATTGTTTCCTCGAACAAACACGTCCGCGGCGTCGCGCCGTATGTCGGGACCAAGGTGTTGATGGAGACCACGACCAATGAACATTCAGCGGTGGTCCGGGATGAGGTGCCTTATCTGCGCGGCATCGATGCGGACGCTGAAAAAAGTGTCAGCACGCTCCCGAGCAGCATCGAATACGGCTCCTTCGACATCAGCGGCCACGGAATTTTGCTCGGCAGCATCCTGGCGCGGGAACTGAGAGTCCAGGTCGGCGATACGGTGAATCTCACCACCGGCACCGACGCGATGAGAATGCGCGCGGCGGTCGATAAGGGAGAAAAGCTGGCCATCCCACCCATGGAATACGAAGTGCGCGGCATCTTCGATATCGGTTTCAATGATTTCGATGCCAACATGGTCGTGATCTCGCTCGCCAACGCGCAGGACATGTTGAATCTGGGCGACAACATCCAGGGATTGACGGTCAAGCTGGATGACCCATTCACCGCCATGGACGTGCGCCGCGACCTGAGCCAGGCGCTCGGCCCGCGCTATGAAATTGATACCTGGATGCAGAACAAATTGCTCGGCGCGGTGGCCGTGGAAAAGAACGTGATGTTCATCATCCTGTTTTGCGTGATGATTGTGGCCGCGCTGTGCATCCTGAGCGCGTTGATCACGTTTGTGGTGCAGAAAACGCGCGAGATCGGGATGCTCAAGGCGCTGGGCGCGACGGATTTTCAAGTCGGCGGATTGTTCCTCAGCCAGAGTGCGTTCATCGGGACGATCGGCGTTTTCACGGGGCTCGGGATCGGGCTCCTCGCCGTCCATTATCGCAACGAATTTCTCTTTCTCATGCGGCGCGTGACCGGCATGGAATTGTTCCCGGCGGAAATTTATCAGTTCAACAAATTGCCGGCGGAGATAGTGCCCCGGGATATCCTGCTGATCTGCGGATTGGCATTGATCATTTGCATTCTCGGCGGCGTGCTGCCGGCCTGGCGCGCGTGGCGGCTCAAACCGGTGGAGGCGCTGCGCTATGAGTAAGGCGGGAAACATCGAACATCGAACGCCGAACATCGAGCGCCGAAGCGGGCGGTGGTTTTCGGAGCGTTCGACATTCAACGTCCGGCGTTCAGCGTTCGATGTTAACGGAGGTGGCCGATGAGCGCTCCTTTCCTCGCCGCCCGGAACGCGGGCAAGACTTACCTGCTGGGCAAACGCGAGTTAGAGGTGTTGCGCGGCATCAACCTGGAAATCAATCGCGGCGATTTCCTGGCGTTGCGCGGCGCGTCCGGCGCGGGCAAGAGCACGTTGCTGCATCTGCTGGGCGCGCTGGATTTTCCGAGCCCGGGCGAGATTTTATCGGAAGGCCGGGCGTTGCATTCGATGTCCCGCAACGACCTGGCGGATTGGCGCAATCGCGCGGTCGGGTTCATTTTCCAGGCCTATTACTTATTGCCGGAACTCGACGCTTTGGAAAATGTCTGCCTGCCGGCGCGGATGGCGCGTGTTCCCGCGCAAGTGGCCGCGGCGCGGGGGCGCGAATTGCTGGAGCGCGTGGGGCTGAAGGAGCGCATGGAACACAAGCCTTACGAACTCTCCGGCGGCGAACAGCAGCGCGTGGCCATCGCGCGGGCGCTGGTGAATCAACCGAAGCTGATCCTCGCCGACGAACCCACCGGCAACCTGGACTCGCACACCGGCCAGGAAATCATCGACCTGCTCTGCTCCCTGCGCGAAGAACACCAAATGACGCTCGTGATGGCGACGCACGATTCGACCGTCGCCGCGCGCGCGGCGAAGACCATTCATTTGGTGGACGGACAAATCCAGTAATTTGAAATTTACGATTTCCGCATTACGATGGACGCACGCTTGTCGATTCGCCCGGCAATCGTAAATTCAATGAGCCTGAACTATTGGGAAAACCGCTATCAAACCAAGGACATGCCGTGGGAAAAGGGCGCGCCTTCGCCCGGCTTGGTGGATTTCCTCGCGGAGCATCGCGATTTGCCGCGGGGCACGGTGTGCATTCCCGGCTGCGGCACGGGCCATGATGCGCGCGAATGGGCCAGGGAGGGGTTCGACGCTTACGGTTTTGATATCGCGCCGAGTGCGATTGAGCTTTCGACGGAAAAAACCAGGGCGGCGGGATTAAAGGCGACGTTTCAACTGGGCGATTTCCTTCACGACGCGCCGCCGTTTCAATTTGACTGGCTCTTCGAGCACACACTGTTTTGCGCCATCGATGTGGCCGAGCGGGACAATTACGTGCGCGCGGTTTTGCGGTGGCTCAAGCCGGGCGGGCAATATCTCGCGGTCAATTACCTGATTCCGGATACCGATGGCCCGCCGTTCGGCACCACGCGCGATGAACTCTGGCAACGGTTTTCGCCGCACTTCGATCTGGCTAAAGAATGGGTGCCGCGATCGTATCCGAACCGCACCGGCTTGGAATTGATGCTGTGGTGGAAACGGAAAAGTTAACGGGCATTTTGCCGCGTGAACTGAACCGCACGGGCAAGATCCACTACAGCGCCGGTTGATAAAAGGGAGATTCGCCCGTATTTTCCGACGATGTTTGAAACAAATGACGCTACGCGACCGCGCCCAGGATGGAGATTATCCGTCACGATTGCGCTCATAGCGCTGAATGTCGTCGCCTTTTGTTGTCAGTTTGCGATTCCGCAAAGGGTGATGGAGGATTATCTGGCTCTCAGTCTGCCGGGAATTGCGCACGGATATTTCTGGCAGTTGCTCTCCTACCAATTCATGCACGGCGGCTGGTTGCACTTGATTCTGAATTGCTGGGGGCTCTTAGTTTTTGGCCGCCCCGTGGAATGGGCCGTGGGAAAAACGCGGTTTCTGGTGGTTTATTTTCTCAGTGGCATTTTCGGTGGGTTGTTGCAAGTCATGGCGTGTTTTCTTTGGCCCCACTATTTTTACGGCGGCATGGTCGGCGCCTCCGCCGGGCTTTTTGGGATCATTGCCTCGTTCACGATGCTGTTTCCCGAGCAACCGTTGCTCATGCTGCTGTTCTTCGTGATCCCAATCAAAATGCGGGCTCGGAATCTGCTCGCGCTCCTGCTTCTGACTACCGGGCTCGGCATTTCCTTTCCGCGCTCGTTCCTGGGCGGAAACATTGCTCACTTCGCGCACCTGGGCGGCATTTTGACGGGGCTTGCGTTCAGCCGTTTTTATTTCCTGCGATATGTTCAATTGCCGGAGGCGGCCGGAGATTCCTATTGAACCGTCTGCGGATGGCTCGTCGGGTTCAATGCGGAACAATACTGGTTTGAAATGTCTCATTTCACGGTTACTTTCCCTGAAGATGGGATTGGCAGACCGACATTACATGCGTGAACCAACGAGTCACTGGCGCTTCTCGGCGACGGTGTCGCTGGTCATTGCTCTCGCGATCGCATTTGTTTTTCAACTGGCACTCATTTCGCGGCGTGTTGAAAACCATTACCTCGCGCTCAGCCTGGACGGCCTCAAGCGTGGTTTTGTCTGGCAGTTGCTGTCGTTCCAATTTCTGCACGCGAATTTCCTGCATCTATTTTTTAACGGCTTCACGCTGTGGATGTTTGGCCGCGAAGTGGAAGAGGTGCTGGGCAAACCGCGTTTCCTGACGCTCTATTTTCTCAGCGGCGCCATCGGCGGGTTGGTTCAGGCGTTGCTCGCGTTGGTCTCCGATCGCCTGTTCGGCGGCGCGGTGGTCGGGGCATCGGCGGGAATTTTCGGCCTGGTGGCGGCGTTCACCATGATCGCGCCCAATCGGATGCTGACGATGCTGGCGTTCTTCGTCATTCCGATAAACATGAAGGCCAAGGTTCTGCTTTGGCTGGAAACGGGTGTGGCGGTGCTCGGAATATTTTTCCCGAATTTAATCGGCCAGAACCTGGCGCACGCGGCGCACCTGGGCGGCATTCTGACGGGCGTGGTTTTCATGAAATTGAGCCTGACCGCGCCGGACAGCGGCTGGAACCCGTTCGAATCGCAGCGGCGGAAACGCGAACTGCTCCGATCAGTCTCGATCAAAATTCCAAAATGGCCGCATGGCTCCGCGGAAAGTCCCGGCGAGGCGACCCAGGCGGAATTCATCAGTCGCGAAGTCGATCCGATCCTCGATAAGATTTCGCAGCACGGCATCCAGAGCCTCACGGAACACGAGCGCAAGGTTTTGGAGGCGGCGCGGAATAAGATGGCGAAGAGGTGAAACCTATTGCGTGTTACGTATTGCGTGAACACAGGGTGAGGCGTCCTGACGAATTCACGCAATACGGAACACGCAATACGAAGCATCTCTCCTACGCCGTCTCGACATCTGATGGTGGACTTTCTACAGTTCCAGCATGATTCAACGTTATTCCCGCCCGGAGATGCGGGCTATCTGGACCGACGAAAATAAGCTCAATATTTGGCTGCAAATCGAGTTGCTCGCCAGCGAGGCGCTGTTGAAGGAAGGCGTCGTGCCGGAAAAAGATTTTGCGAAAATCAAGGCGGGCGCCGAGCAGTGGCATGCCGACCCGAAGGGGTTCGTGGAACGCGCGAAGGAGATTGAAAAGCTGCGCAACCACGACGTCATCGCGTTCACCGAGGCGGTGGCGGAAAAAATCAATGACACCGCCAGCCGCTGGTTTCATTTCGGCCTGACCAGCAGTGATATCGTGGACACCGCCTTCGCCGTGCAGATGGTTCAGAGCGCGGACATTCTCATTGCGGACGTGGAAAAGCTGCTGCCGATCATCGCCCGACGCGCGAACGAACACAAAATGACGCCGTGCATCGGCCGCAGCCACGGCATTCATGGCGAACCGACCACGTTCGGCCTGAAACTCGCGTTGATGCACGATGAATTTCGTCGCGCGCTCGAACGCCTCAAACGCGCGCGCGAGGTCGTGGCGATTGGAAAACTTTCCGGCGCGGTCGGCACGAACGCGCATCTCTCGCCGGCGGTCGAGGAATACGTCTGCCAAAAACTCGGACTGCGCTCGGCGCCCATCGCGACTCAAGTGGTGCAGCGCGATTTGCACGCGGAATTCATGAACACGCTCGCGCTCGTCGCGGCGAGCATTGAACGTTGGGCGGTGGAATTTCGCCATCTGCAGCGCACAGAAGTTTTGGAAGCGGAAGAACCGTTCACCAAGGGCCAGAAAGGCAGCAGCGCGATGCCGCACAAGCGCAATCCCATCACGTGGGAGCGCCTCACCGGACTGGCGCGGGTGATTCGCGGGAACGCCGTCGCCGCCCTGGAAGACGTGGCGCTCTGGCACGAACGCGACATCAGCCACAGCAGCGTGGAACGCATTATTTTTCCCGATTCATGCACGTTGCTCGATTACATGTTCAGCCTGCTGACGCGGCTCATGGACGGCCTCAACGTCTATCCGGAGAACATGAAAAAGAATCTCGGCCTGAGCCTGGGCATGTGGAATTCGCAGACTGTTTTGCTGGCGTTGATTCGCAAAGGCCTCACGCGCGAGCAGGCCTACGAACTCGTCCAGCGCAACGCGATGAAAACCTGGGAAGTGAAACACGCCGGCCGCGACGACGCGGATTTCGTGGCGCAATTGAAATCCGACCCAGACGTGGCGAAACATTTCAAGGACGGCGAGCTCGAGAAATTATGCTCACTCGATTTCCACCTCAAGGAAGTGGGAAATCGGTTTAAGCGACTGGGGATCTGAAGAACGTTGGTGACCACGTCACCAACGGAATATGGGGCATCGCGGCAGCGACGCCCCATTCTCCGTCATGCGCTTTCAGCGCGGGACGAAAAACCGTCTCGCGCGCGCCCTTTGTAGACCATTAGAAAATAAATCAACACTCCCACGCACGCAGCCGCCAGGCCACCCCAGAACGTCGTCCAACGCGTTCCCGCCGCACCCGTGCAAAGATTAAACCACGCGCCGGTGCTGAGGTAACCGAGCATGTTTCCCGCGCCGGTATACACCACGGTCATCAACGCCTGCGCTCGCGCGCGCCAGGAGGCATCTACGCGTTGATCGAGATAGATTTGCGCCGTGATGTAGACGAGCGTGAACGATGCGCCGTGCAGAAACACGCCGGCGAGCAGCCAGAACCGGCTGTTCAGGGCGCATAACGCAAACCGCAGCACGCTGAAGCCAAGGCCGGCGACAAAAATCCATTTCAATCGCCAGCGCATGAGCGCCGCGCCCAGCGTGAACATGCAGAAAATTTCCGTCACTTGCCCGAGGGACATCCACGCGCTCGTGTGTTGCAGGCCCAGCTCGCGCATGTGCGGCGGTGAAAACGGATAAAACGCCGCCAGCGGAATCGCCTGTAGCGCCACGATGACGTAGACGACGCGATGGTCGGGATTTTTGAGCAGCGCGAGCGCGTCCCAGCCAAGCCGCTGGCGCAGGGTCAATTGCGCCACGGTCCGCGGCGTTTCCAGCGGCGGCAAAAAGAACGTGAACAGCGCGACGATCAACCACGTGACGGCGCCCGCGTAGCCGGAGCGGGTGGACTCATCGGCGTTCAACGCGCTGATGATGCAACAGCCGATGATCCAACCGAGCGTGTACATGCCGCGAATGGGGCCAAACTCTTTCTGCGCATTGGCGATCCGCCCCAATATCACGGTGGATGCAATGCTGCTCAGCGGCGCGGCGCAGAGTGAATACGTTTGAATCAATCCCAGCACGAGCCAGCGATTCCAGCCCGCCCCGATCCCATAAGAAACGATGACAATCATCAGCGCGGTGGCGAAGGCGAGGCCGCGCAGCACTTTGACGGGCGACGCGTGGCGGTCGGCCATCGCGCCGAAAATCAGCGGCGAAATGAACGCGGCCACGCCCGTGGCGGCATACGCGTAGGGCCGCAATTCCGCGAGGCCGTGGGCGTTGAGCACGCTTGTCAGCGGAACCAGCCACATGGCGGCCGCCACGCCCTGGATCAGGTAGAGCGCGATCAACTCGGCGTATTCAGCCTTGCGGATGGTGGTCAGCACGCGCCAAGGACACATGGCCAGCCAAAAAATTCAAGCTCGGAAGAGTTCACCCTGCCGAACACAAATGCCGCATCGCCCTAAAGCAATGCGGCATTCGAATGTGAATTGAACCTTTTGGTTCGGCAATTAGCGCCGGGACATGAACAGGCGCAGCACGTACCAGAGCATTAACGCCACGGAAGCGAACAGCTCCAACGCAGCCGCAACGTAGCGGTCTTCGGGATAGTGATGCAGGATGTTGGACGTGTCGTAGAGAATCGCGGCGCCGGCCAAGCCGACCATGGCGACGCTAAAGAACGTGCCCAATTGAAAGCCAAAAATGACGCCGGCCACAATCAACACCAACGCGATGATGCCGCCCCAGCAGAGAATTCCGCGCAGGAACGAAAAATCTTTCCGGGTAATAAACGCGACCAATGAGAGGCCGACAAATCCGATAAACGTCACCGCCGCAGCGCTGGCAATCGCGCCCGGGGCATAATGATCGGCCACATAGAGCAACGGCACAAAGATGATTGCTTGCGCGACCACGTAACCGGCGAGCGCGGCGTAGTGCGCCGCTTTCGAGGTGGATTTATGCGCCACCGACCGGGCCAGCCAGGAGACCACCATGAACCCGCCGAGCACCAGCAGCCAGGATCCGCCCAACAGCACGCTGGCGATGCTTTCCGCGATGCCGGACTTGAACAGAGCCACTTCGAGCAGCACGAAAGCGACAATCGCGCCGAACAAGTGATTGTAAGCGCGCGCAATAAAACGCCCGCGCGAGTTTTCGTCCAGCGCAATGACTGGAGTTGATTGCGTATAAGAATTCATATCATTATTCGAGATGCCTCGTTAAGGACCAGAGTATATGCAGCGCGGTGTTCCGTCAACCAGCGGCCAAAAATGATTTGGAGCTACTCGATTTCAATACCGACCGGGCAATGGTCCGAGCCTTCGATCTCCTGGCGAATAAAAGCGCTTTTGAGCCGCGGCCGCAGGGACGCGCTGATGAGGAAATAATCGAGGCGCCACCCGATGTTCCGTTTGCGCGCGCCCGTCATCACGCTCCACCAGGTGTAATGACCGCCGGCTTTTTCGAATTCGCGGAACGTGTCAATGAACCCGGCTTTGATAACCGTCGAAAAACCGGCGCGTTCCTGGGGCGTGAAGCCGTGGTTGTTCACGTTGGACTTGGGATTCGCGAGATCGATTTCCGTGTGGGCCACATTGAGGTCGCCGCAAAAGATGACCGGCTTTTTCTTTTCGAGTTTTTTCAGGTAGCCGAGGAAATCCTTGTCCCACCGCTCGCGATACGGCAGGCGCGTCAGGTCGCGCTTGGAGTTGGGCACGTAGACGTTCACCACGAAGAAATCATCCAATTCCGCCGTGAGCACCCTGCCCTCTTTATCGTGCTCGACAATGCCGATGTGCGGGGCGACGTTCACCGGGCGTTTCTTCACAAAGATGGCGGTGCCGGAATATCCCTTCTTCTCCGCGCAATTCCAAAACACGGTGTATTGGGCGGGCCAAAGTTGATCGATGTCGTCCTGGCCGCATTTGATTTCCTGGAGGCAGAGGACGTCGGGATTTTCTTTCTCCAGATACTCGAGGAAATTTTTCCGCAGCACCGCGCGCAGGCCGTTGACGTTCCAGGAAATGAGTTTCACGTGCCAATTAGAAATGAAAAATTAAAAATGCAAAATGAAAAAGACAGCGCCGCACAGGACTATTTTTCGTTTTTAATTCCAGCGATTTGCGTTAGATTGTGCCCGTTCAATGATTGCCAAACCGACCCCAACCCAAACCGCCCAACCCACTTTTCGCGTGAGCGATGAGCGGTTGATCAAAATCACTCCCAGCGCGGCCAAACGCGTCTCGACGCTGCTGCAAAAGCAAAACCGCCCGAATGGCGTGCTGCGCGTATCGGTCGTCGGTGGCGGTTGCTCGGGTTTGCAATACAAGATGGATTTACAGGACAGCCCGGCGAACCGCGATTTTCTCGTGGAGACCGCCGGCGTCCGCGTGGTGGTGGATCCCAAAAGCGCGCTCTACGTGACCGGCAGCGAGTTGGACTACCTCGACGCGCTGCAAGGTGGTTTCAAGGTCAAGAACCCGAACGCCGCCACGAGCTGTTCGTGCGGTGAGAGTTTTAGCGCGTAACTTCAGTCCACAGTCCTGAGTCCACAGTCCACAGTCATTTCCAAGACAGAGCGCGCGGCGGTGTCTTGACTGCGGACTGTGGACTGTGGACTGTGGACTAATTCATGACCGACTACTTCGCTCTCTTCAATGAACCGCGCCGTCCGTGGCTGGACGCGGAGGCTTTGAAGCAAAAATTTCTGACGCTCTCCGCAACGGTTCATCCCGATCGCGTTCACAGTTTGGGTGAAACCGAACGGGCGACTGCGCAGGAGCGTTACACGGAGTTAAACACGGCTTACAATTGTTTACGCGAACCCAAAGAGCGATTGCAGCATCTGCTCCAGCTTGAACTCGGCGCGTTGCCCAAGGACATCCAACGAATCCCCTCGGACCTGATGGATTTGTCGCTCGAAGTCGGCAAGGCCTGCCGGGAAGCGGATGCATTTCTTGCCGAGAAAGCCCGGGTGACCTCGCCCCTCTTGCAAGTGACGTTTTTCGAGCGCGGCCAGGAATTCGCCGATAAACTTCAGGCTCTGCGCCAGCGGGTGAATTCCATCAGCGAGCGGTTGATCGATGAGTTGCAACAACTCGACGCCGCCTGGCAATCCGACGCAACCCCGCGGAGTGCTCTCCTGCAACGGCTTGAAGAGTTGTCCCGGTTATTCAGCTATTTCAGCCGCTGGAATGCGCAATTGCAGGAACGCGCGGTGCGGCTGTCCTTTTAGTGGCACGGGCGTCTCGCCTGTGAGTTGTTCTGTACAAGACAGGGACAATCCCACGACAGTTTTGCGGGGTCCGAGGGTCTTCTCCCGGGGACAACCAGCGCCTGCCGACGTTGGTACACACTCTGCTAAAAAAGATTTATGCAACAGTTACAGACAACAGTTCTGTATCGCTCCGCGCCTTCTGCATCCAAGGAAGGCGCCCAGTCCTCCTTAAAATCCGCCGGAATGCGATCGGTTCAACGCTGACGCTCTTCTGAATTGGGTTTGGTTCCCGCCGGTTTGCGCAAGCAAGCCGGCGGTTTTTCTTTGGGGGCAGCGCTGTTGGATTAATGGATATTTGGATTAATGGCGGAACAGCTTCATCCAACCATCCATTTATCCGTGTTCTTTCACGAACCGCTCGGCGAATCGTTCTCGCGCTTCGCGAGTCACATTATTGGAATCAACGTGATGGCCGATTTCGTGGATCAATACATTGCGCAAATAAAACCGGCGAAGTGAATCCAAATCCGCCCGTCCAAATGGGTAGGCGTGAAGAAATACGCAATCGTTCCAATAGTGGCCGAAAAAGGTAGTCGATCGTCCCCAGCTTTTCAATTGCTTCACGGTGCCTGAAAGAATGAAGACAGCCCTTAAACCTTTCAAAAACTCCGCGGGGCACCTCAATAATTGGTCCTCGACTTCGCCCGCCGAACAGGGACGAATAAATCCCTCCAACGCCTTTAGCTCGATAATTTTTGGAAAAGCAGGTCGCTTGGCGATTCTTCCGTCGAAACGTTTAAAAACCGCCTGAATCTCCAGCCACCACGGTTCATATTCCGACCAGTTCGTAAACCGGTTTTTTGAATATGCGTTCGAGCGCGGACCGGAACCATTACCGTGCACACTCATTTTCGCTCTCATAATCAGCCCATCCACCTATCCATCAATCCAAAAATCCATTCATCCGCCGCGTCACGCCTCTTCCTGAAACGCCATAATGCTCAAGGGCGCCAAGGTCAACGACGCGGAGTACGGCTGGCCGTGCATTTTGTGTTCTTCGGAAATGACACAACCGTAGTTGCCCACGTTGCTGCCGCCGTAAATGCCCGCGTCGCTGTTCAGCACTTCGCGCCATTTGCCGGGGGACGGGAGGCCGATGCGATAGTTCGAGCGGACCACGGGCGTCAGGTTCAAGATGACCGCGATGCGCCCCGCGCCATCCGGCAATTGGCGCATGAATGAGAGAATGCTGCTGTCCTGGTCCGTGCAATCGATCCAATAAAATCCCGCGAGGTCATAATCCGCCTGCCACAGGCCGGGCTCGCGCAGGTAGAGTTTGTTCGCGTCCTCGATGAACTTCTGGACGCCGCGGTGAAACGGTCCCGCGCCGAGCAGCCACCAATCCACTTCGCCATTGGCATTCCATTCGCCGCTCTGGCCGATTTCGCAGCCCATGAACAACAATTTTTTGCCGGGGAACAGCCATTGGAAGCCGAGCAAGGCGCGGAGGTTTGCGAAGCGCTGCCAATCGTCGCCGGGCATGCGGCCGATCAACGAATGTTTGCCGTGCACGACTTCATCGTGCGAAAGCGGCAGGATGAAATTCTCGTGGTGATGATACAGCATCGCGAACGTGAGATCGTGCTGGTGATATTTGCGGTGGATGGGTTCGTGGCCAAAATAATTCAGCGTGTCGTGCATCCAACCCATGTTCCACTTAAAGGAGAAACCGAGACCGCCGATGTACGGCGGACGCGTGACCTGCGGCCACGCGGTGGATTCCTCAGCCACCGTGATAACGCCGGGAAATTCCACGTGCGTGATGTGGTTGAACGCGCGCAAAAATTCGATAGCCTCCAGATTTTCGCGGCCGCCGTATTGGTTGGGAATCCATTCCCCTTGCTTGCGCGAGTAATCCAGATAGAGCATCGAAGCCACGGCATCCACGCGCAGGCCGTCCACGTGAAATTGTTCGCACCAAAACAGCGCATTCGCGGTGAGGAAATTCACGACTTCATGCCGGCCGAAATTAAAGATCAACGTGCCCCAATCCTGATGCGCGCCTTTGCGCGGGTCGGCGTGCTCGTAGAGCGCGGTGCCGTCGAAATTCGCGAGCGCCCATTCATCGCGCGGGAAATGCGCGGGAACCCAGTCGATGATCACGCCAATGCCGGCCTCGTGCAGCGAGTTGATGAGGAATTTCAAATCCTCCGGCGTGCCGTAACGGCTGGTCGGCGCGTAAAATCCGGTGACCTGGTAACCCCACGATGGGTAAAAGGCGTGCTCGGCGACCGGCATGAATTCGACATGCGTGAAACCCATCTGCTTCACGTAATCGACCAGCGGCCGCGCGAGGTCGCGATAGCCCAGCGATTCGCTGGCGGTTTTTTTGCGCCAGGAACCGATGTGCATTTCGTAAATGCTCAACGGCGCGCGCAACGCATCCTGTTTCCGGCGTTTCTCCAGCCAGGCTTCGTCGGTCCACTTGAATTTTTTTGTGTTCCAAACGATGGCGGCGTTCTTCGGCGCGTTCTCGAAGAAGAATCCATAGGGATCGGTTTTGAGAACGATGTGGCCGTGAATATTGCGCACTTCGAATTTGTAAATCGCGCCCTCACCCACACCCGGAATGAAAATTTCCCAAACGCCCGACGGCCCAAGCGAACGCATCATGTGCATGCGTCCGTCCCAGTTGTTGAAGTTGCCCACCACACTGATGCGCTGGGCGTTCGGCGCCCACACGGCAAAGCTGGTGCCGGCCACGCCGTCAATCGTGCGCAATTGCCCGCCGAGCTTTTCGTAAATGCGCCGCTCGTCGCCTTTGCCGAACAGATAGAGATCGGATTCGCCCAGCGTCGGCAAAAATGAATAGGGATCGCGTCCGCGCTGCGTGTGTTTTTTCCTGTCGGTGACGACGAGGTCGTAGGCGTAGACGCGATTCGCAGTTTTCGTCACGCCTTCCCAGACATCGGAGTTCGGGATGCGTTCCAGTTTGATCACCGGTTTGTCCTTTTCGTGAACCGGCTGGATTTCGACTTTCGACGCGTGCGGCACCAACGCGCGGACGACCACACCCGAACCGTCTCCCAATGGATGCATCCCGAGCAATTGATGCGGCGAACGATTGTTGACGTCGATTAAACTGCGGAGTTCTTCCTGGGTCAGTACCATGAGTTGAAATTTAGCAGACGGCGCGAAATCGGCATTAGAAAAGAAAACCCATTGCGAATCCCCCTGATTGATGGTTCTCCGGCCAACTTTGTGTAACTTCAGGCCGGCTTTTTCGTCCATAGGCGGTATGCAGAAGAAGCCCCTACTTCTTTTGCTGATGACGGGTTTGGCGACGAACGCCGTCTCAGCAAAGACCATTAAAGTCACCTCACTATCCGCCCTCGAAACCGCCATTGCCAACAGCGCCCCCGGCACGGAAATCGATCTGGCCAACGGAGTTTATACTGCGACCAATGCCCTTCGCGTCGCGCAGCGGGGCACTGCCGCGGAACCCATCACGATTGCTGCCGAAACGGTTGGCGGCGCGGAAATCAATGGAGCCGAGGGTTTCCACATGGAAGCGCCCGCGGCTTACATCGTCATCAAAGGTTTCAAGTTCACGCACGCTGTGGGCGGTGAAGAAATCGCCGCCGGCGCGAATCATTGACGTTACACGCGCTGCACCTTTGAACTTCCCGGGCGCGGGCATTACCTGATGGTCAGCGGTGACGACGCGGAAATCGATCACAACACGTTTCAGAACAAATTCACCGAGGGCCAGATGCTTGTCGTTTACGGTCCCGGCAAGGACCAGATGGCGCAGCGCACCTGGATTCACCATAACTGTTTCACCAACTTCCCCAACGCGCGCGTGAACAACTGCTCGTCCATCCAAATCGGCCTCAGCGGCCGCAGCATGGCCTCGGGGCACGCACTCGTGGAATCCAATCTCTTCCTGCGCTGCCGTGGCGAGAACGAAAACATCTGCAATAAATCGTGCGAGAACACGTATCGTTTCAACACGTTCGGCGAGGGTTGCAGCGAGTTGTCCTTGCGCCACGGGAATTTTAACGTGGTCTATGGCAATTTTTTCCTCGGGACGGAAGGCGTGCGCATCTTCGGCAAGGACGACAAAATCTACAGCAATTATTTTGAGAACTGCAGCAAGGCGATTCACATCGGCAACGGTGATGCGCTCATTCCGCCCGACAAACTCACCGGCCACGATCGCCCCGATCGCACTCTGGTTGTTTTCAACACGCTCATCGATAATAAAAACAGCCTGATGATGGCCGGCCGCAATCGTGGGCTGGGCGCCAAGGATTTCACGTTTGCGAATAATATCATCGTGACGAGCGGCAAGGCGGTGGCAATCGAAGGCCCGCTCACGAACACGGTGTGGGCGGGAAACATCATCTGGGGCTGCACGAACGGCGTGGGAAATATTCCGGACGACGGGTTTAAATTAGAGGATCCGATGCTGACGCGCGACGGCAATGGCGAAATGCACCTTCAAAAGAGCAGCCCGGTCATTGGCGCGTCCGTGGGATCGTTTCCATTTGTGACCACGGACATCGACGGAAAAGCTCGTAGCGGCAAGCTCGATATCGGCGCGGATCAATTCGGCGAAGGCAAAATCATCAACCGGATTCTGACGGTAGCGGACGTGGGACCGGAAGCGCCGTAAGCTTCAGCAGGGCTGATGGCCCCAATCACTTTCCTTCAGTTCTTTTTCGAACAACGCCCACTGCTCTTCCTTGGTGAGCTGCTCCGGCGTAGCCGATGCGCCCGGCGCTGCGGAAGAGACGTCGCCGCTTTTGGCGGGAACGGCAGGATTCGTCAGCGACGCGTCATTAGGCTTTGGCTCATTCATACGGCGGTTGAGGAATTGTCCACCATTTACGGGCAATTTTCAACCGATTCCTAACATGCTTACCGAGAGTCGGTTTAACGATTCAGAATAACCTCAAGCTGCGCCGCGAGAATATCCAGACCACCTTCGTTCCACACCACGTAATTGGCTTTCGCGATCTTCTTGTCGACTGGAAACTGCGCCGCGATGCGTTGGGCGATTTGTTCTGCCGTCCAGCCCCGTTCCAGCAACCGTTTTTGTTGTGTCGCGGGCAAGCACGCGACGCAGATGGTCGCGTCAAATTCACTTTCCGCGTTTGTCTCAAACAATAACGGAATCACGACGCAAGCTGCCGCGACTTGTTGAGCGCGCCAATGTCCAATTTGCTGCTTCCACAAATCACGAATGCGCGGGTGCGTAATGGCTTCGAGTTTTTGCCGGGCTTGCGGATCGGAAAATACAATACGCGCGAGAACGTCGCGACGAAGAGTACCATCCGTGGAAATGACTGAACTCCCAAAAGTCTTCTGAATGTCGGAGAGCACCGGTTGGCCGGGCTCGACCACGCTTCGCGCCAGAACATCGGTATCGACCACGGAAACGCCACGCTGGAGCAGGATTTCGGCAGCGGCGGATTTGCCCATGCCGATGCCGCCGGTGAGCCCGAATAGTTTCATGCCGCATTGATGCTTGCGCCCGTGGCCGGACGCAAGCTCAAAGCGAGCCGTAAATTACGGCAGGAGAATCGCGCGATAGAAGCGGCTGACGTTGCCGCTCGGAGCCGGGTCAACAAAGTTGATCGGCGGCTGGCCGGTGAAGACGTTCACCCAGTTCGTGCTCACCAGATTGCTGTTCGCCTGGATGATCACGGTCAGGCTCGGATTGGTGGGACCGGGAATTGAGATCGTGAAATTGCCGTTGGCGAAAAGCGGAGTCATCTTCACGCTGAGCGGCACAAAGTTCACGGTTGCAAAGGAGGAATCATCATCCGGATTCGGGTCCGGCGTGCCGGTGCTGACGGTCGACGAGTTCGCCACGGTGCCAACGGTTTGCGATTTCACGGTAACGGTCATGGCGGCACCGGCATTGACCGCAAGATTGCCGACATTCCAATTCAGTGTAGCGCCCAGGCGAGCGATGGTGCCCTGGGTGGCGTTGGTTGACAGAATGACCGTGCCGAGCGGCATGGTGTCGACCACGGTAACGTTGGTCGAAAGGGAAGGCCCGTAATTGGTGACCGTCACGACGAAGGTCGCGGTTTGACCGACGAAAGCATTCGTGCTGGGAGTGGTCACGAGGGTTTCGATATCTCCCGCTGTACCCACCAGGTCAGCCGTGGTCAAATTAAGGACCCAGCCGTTGGCAATCAACCCGCTGCTGATCGGAGCGTCGTCCTGAACGAACAGCATCCATGGGCCATTCGGGTTGCCGCCATTCAGGGTAGCCATTGTTGAGCCATAGGGCGGAGGAGGAGGAGAAATATGGACGGCAGGCTTGTTGGAAGCGAGCAGCGCATTGATCAGGTTCGTGCCGTTGGGAGTGCCCAGGCCGGTGGCCAAATCATAACCACCCAGGGCCGAGAACAAATTGGGGCTGCCGCTCCATTCGTTATTTCCGGTAGTGACATCATGAAAAGCGACATTGTAATTGCCGGATTGGGCGATTGAATAGAGAGCCGGGTTAACAAAACCGAGGGGAGGCTGCGAGTTCAAGGCCGCTTGCTGATTTGCCAGCGCCATGAAGGCCGCCCACAGTGGCGCGGCGCAACTGGTGCCGCCAAAAGCACCCGCCTGTCCGGCCCCGTAACTGACCTGGACGTTGTCTGCAGTCAGCGACACGTCGGGCAAATTGCGCATTGTTGCCGAGCCTCCGCGGGCCACCATGTTGATGTTTGTTTGCCAACTGGGAATCGGGTAGAAGGTGCTAACCCCACCGCTGCTTCCCTCGCCATCAAGGCCAAGGGAGATGCCCCAATTCCACACCGTCTCAGACGTGTAATTTGCGTTTCGCGTGGTCGTCAAAGTCGTACCGCCGACCACAGTAATGTGCGGGCTGTCCGACGGAAACGGAATCGCGCCGGTGTAAGCATCTGAATCGCCACTGGCTTGAAAGAAAGACTGCCCCTGCACGGCCATCTGTTGGAAAAGTTGTTCCACAATCGGATCCGCGCCGCTCGAGTTACCCCAGGAGGAGCTGAGTTGCTTTGCCGAATTATCGTTCACCATTCTGCTCAGGATGTCGACCCACGGACTGGGGTTCGGCGCCTCATAGACGTAAATATTGGAAACCTGGGGAGCCATCGATAAAATCATTTCGATATCCAATGACACTTCGGGATTCCCGACTGGTGTTGGCACGGGAACGCCGCCATCAATGGGCACAACGACGATATTCGGAAGCGTGCCAGTCAGACCGATCTGGGTTTCGTAGGCAGCGATATCACTGGCAAAAAATCCGTCGAACTGGACCAGGCCAACATTTTGCCCCGCGCCCGTCAGGGCCGTATTAGGCACATAGGCTTTGCGGAAATCGCTGCCCTGATAAGCACCGCCAGGCCCGGAACCGATCATGGGGACATTTTTGGACTGCGTCGAATCCATCCGATGAAGGTTCGGATGCGGAATGGAATAATTGTCCAATCCACTGATATGCAAAATTTTCAACCCCGCATCTACGCTTGGCTCGGTATCCGGAGCGAAGAATGTGCGGCTTTCTTTCGGGTGTTGGTAAGTCCGTAACGTAACATTGAACGCCTTTTCCACATCCGCCGCCTTTCCGCGGACCGAAAGCACCAGGCGATTGGGATGCTTCTGAGTCACTGTCAAATGGTGTGAGACAGCGAAGTCAATCACTGCCTGATAATCTTTCTCGGTAGCGCCGAAGGCATCCGTAAACTGGGCGGGAGTCAAGTAATGGCGGTAATTCGGACTGGCGGGATCCGAGATCTGCTGGAGGAGATTACTGAGCGCCGCCTCGTTGCGCAATGGCAGCCCGATCGAAATCTGCATCATCTTTTCAGAATCCAACCGGCCCGAGGAGCTGGTTTGCAAATACGATACCGCCACCGGCACATGGCCATGAAGCGTGACGGTGCCGCCCGCGGCCAAACTTGAGAAGACGGTGACGCCCGACAAAACCATGCCGAGGCCAATGGCTAATAAATCCTTCCGCATAAAAACTGAACGTGTTTCTTTCTGAGCGCCGCCTGCAATACGGCCTGTTTGATTTCCTGATTTCATATGAAAATTAGTGTGTTTCATTTTCATGTTCCTCAGGGGAAGACAGGCACCGGCAGGTATGCCGACGGCTTGTTGGTTCCGGAAATAATCTGGCCCGTTTGCGGGAGCATCGTGCTCGCCGCATCATCGAAGGTCAGCGTGGTGTTGGTGACCGAATTCTGGCCGCCCGCATGCGCCATGACCAGGACGCTTTGCTGTGCCGGCGATACCAGCAGGGCATCGATATCACCCGGCGACGCGTGCGCGAGGTTCGTCAGCGTCATGGTCGTTTTCAAGACCGACCCGAGCGCGTTGCTGACATTGATCATCGAAGGATACGGCGAAGCCGCGGCATGGTCGTTGATGATGATCGTGGCACTGTTGGTGTAGCTCGTAGTCAACGTGCCGAGTTGGAAGCCGAACACCGCCGTGCCGATGTTCGTCGTGCCATCCTGCAGCGCGAAGGTCACCACGATTTCCTGGCCGTTGGTGCCCGATGCCGTGAAGGTGAACGATTTCGAAACCGAGTGGCCGAGGGTCAACAACGGTCCATACGTCTGGGTTTGCAGAATCGGCACCGGTGTGACGCCAGGAGTGGCGGTGAGCGTCGCGCTCAGGTTGCCGACATTCAAGCCGCCGGCGTCGCGGAAGGCGAACAGCGCCGTGATCGTTTCGCCCGGATCAATCGCGTCGTTCACCGGGCCGCTCTCCGACACCAGCGCGGCTCCGGCCGGAACCACGAAGCTGCCGGTGTTGTCGCGGATGGTGAGCGTGGCCGCGCTCGGCGCGGTCACGATGCTGTTGCTCGGGTTGAACAACTCGAGCGCCACCGTCTTATTCGGCTGCACCGTCGGCGTGTCAATCAGCCGCACCGTGAAGGTCATGTTGGTAACGCCGTTGGTGAACAGGAGCGTGCCGTTCGTGGCGAAGTAATGGACGCCGTCGATCGCCGAGCCATTGGTGGCGACGAAGTCGACCGAGGCCACCGAATCGGTCAGGCCGGTGCGGATCACATTGATGATCGCCGTGCCGTCGGTTTTGTTCGCCGAGTAGGCGCTCTTCGAGAATTTGAATCCAGCCGTGCCGTCGACAATGGTCACGACTTCGTTGCTCGGCGCGACCAACCGGCCGGGCGACGTCGGGTTGAAGAGTTTCAGGCTGAAGGTGCGTTCGCCGGTCACCGAGGTGTTATTGATGATCGGCACATTGAAGGTGTTCGTGCCGTTGCCATTGGTGAATACCAGCGTGCCGCTGGTGGCGATGTAATCCACGCCCGCGACACCCGTGCCGTCCACCGTGGTGTATTGGACTGACAGCGGGACCGTGTTCGAATCGGTGACGACCGGCTCAATGCTCGGGTTCGAGCACACCACCGTGATGAGCGCGCTGCCGATATCGCGGCGAACGATCATCGTGTCGTTTGTGAAGCTGATGCCCGCGTCCGCATCCTGGATAACCACCGTGTTCGTGCTCGGGTAGGCGAGCTGCGCCCCGGCCGAGTTGGCATTGGTGCTGAGGACGATGGTGAACATCACATCGCCGGTCACGGCTGGATCATCGAGGATCGGGACCTGGATGGACTTGAGAGTCTGGCCAGGACCGAAGGTGAGCGTGCCGCTGGTCGCCGTGTAGTTGGTGCCCGCGAACGCCGTCAGATCATGTGTGGCGTAATTTACCGACATGCTGTTGTTCGTGGGGCCAACGCGCAGGACGTTCACGGCCACCTGGACGGCTGTTTCGGGCAACGTGTTCGTAGCGGTGTTAAATTGGAAGCCGCTGTCGTTGTCGCTGATGAACACTGACGCAGTGGTCGGACTCACGAGCGTCGTGCCGGAGCTGAGGTTGGTCAGCAGCGTGACGTTGAAGCTCACCTGGCCTTGCGCGATGGAGTTATCAATCAACGGCACCGTGAAGGTGCGATTGGTCTGGCCGTCGCTGAATGTCAGGTTATTGCTGACGGAGATGTAGTTCAGGCCAGGTGTCGCCGTGCCCGGAGTGGTGTAATAGAAGGTCGATACCGAGCCGGAGGAACCGCCGGTGCGGATGACGCTCACGGTCGCCGTGCCGTCACCTTCGTTCGCGAAGAAGTTGGTGCTGGCCAATGAGAGCTGGCCGATTGAGAACGTCGTGTCTTTGATCGTCAGCACCGCGTTCGACGGACTGACAATGGTCGCGTCGAGGACATTGCTGATGAGCATCGTCACCGTGCGGTCACCTTCAAACAAGCCGTTGTTGGTAATGGCGATCTGGATCGATTTTGAAACATCGCCCGGATTGAAGGTGATGGCTGCGTTGGTCGGCGTGTAATCGGTGCCGATCGCTGCCGTGCCATTGGTCGTCGTGGCAAAGCCAACCGTCTGGCTGCTGTCCGTTCCGCCGGCGCGGAGGAGGATAATCGTCGCCAATCCGGTCGGGACATTCTTGGCCACCTGATAGGTCGGCGAGCTGAAGCTGATCGCGCTATCCGTGTTCAAGATGGTGAGGACGGCGTTGGTCTGGTCACCCAAACCAGCCGGCGCGCTCGGATTCGAAAGCGACACGTCGACGGTCTTGTTCGTGGCGATGACCTGGTCATCGATCAGCGGCACGAAGACTTGTTCGAGCACTTCGCCCGGCGGGAAGGTCACGTTGGTTACCACGGTCGAGTAGTTGACCCCCGGCTGAGCAGTGCCCGGCGTGGTGGCAAATTGCACGGTCACATTGCCGCTGCCGTCCGGATTCGGTCCGGAAGTGCCGCCGGCGCGCCGCACCGAGATGGCGGCCTGCAAGCCGTTCTCGCTCGCCTCGTAAGCGGCCGAGGTGAATTCAAAGTTGCCGGAGCCGGTGACCGAACCGCCGTAGATGCGGGTCAGGTAAGGCGCGGACTGATCGTTGTATTGGGTGAAACCACCGCCAATGACGATGGACTGGTCGCCCGGCTGGATGGCCACGCAATCAATGTCGCCGTTGGCGCCGTCACCGAAATTAATCGTCGGATCCGCCGCGCCGCTGGGCAGGAGGCGGGTGATGTGATGGCGGGTCAAGCCACTGGCGCTCAAGAATTGGCCAACGACCACAATCCGGTTGTCGCTCTGGAGCGCAATGGCATTGACGGTGTCGCCGATGCCCGGAGTCAAGGTGGTGGCGAAGGCCGTATCCACCGTGCCGTTGGCATTCAACCGCGCCAGGCGATTGGCCGGGACGCCGCTGACGTTGTTAAACTCGCCGCCGAGCACGACTGCGCCGTCGTTTTGGATCGCCAGAGCGCGGATCACGCCGTCCGAGCTGGCCACGAAATTCGTATCCAGCGAGCCGTCGAAGTTCAAGCGCGCGATATTGGTCTGGCTGACGCCGTTCACGGTGGTGAACGAACCAGCGATCAGCACTTTGCCGGCGTAGATCGAGTTGGTCGGATACACCGCAATGGCATACACAATGCCATTCACACCCGTGTTGGCGAACCCGACGTCAATAATGCCGTTGTTATTCACGCGGACGATGCCAGGGTGGAACACACTCTGGAAGAGCGTGAACGCGCCGCCGATGTAAAGTTTGCGGTTGTTGCCCGTATCGAACGTTTCCGCGAGGGAGAACACGGAGCCATCCGCGCCGGAACCTGGGCTGAAGCCGACATCCAACGTGCCGTCGCTGCCGAGGCGAGCAATACGATTGCGCACCACGCCGTTGACGTTGCCAAACGCGCCGCCAACCAGGATGTTGCCGTCTGATTGAACTGCGAGCGCGGAGACTGCGCCGTCCATGCCGGAGAGACCGGTGAGGAAATCCGTATCCAGGCTGCCGCTATTGGCGAAGCGCGCCACGTGGGCTCTCGGGATGCCGTTGACGCTGGTGAAATTACCGGCGGCCACAATCATGCCGTTCGCCTGGAGGCCGACCGCCAGCACATCGGAATTGATGCCGTCCTGACTAAAGGTCACATCGCCTGAGCCCGGCGGGCGGTTGAACGACTTCGAGTCAATCATCGTCGACCTGCGCGTTGGTCGGCGAACCCAATACCGCGCCGGTGCTCGGATTCGAGAGCACCACGTTGAAGAAGAACGGCAAGGTGTTGGTCACGCCATCATCCAGAACGTGAACCGCGAAGCTTGCGGCTGTCTGGCCCTGCACGAACGAGATCGCTTGATTGGTGAAGCCGAGGAAATTCACACCCGCCACCGCGGTGCCGTTCACGGTCGAGACGTTGACCGTGGCGTTGCTCAGGGCGGAACCGGTGCGGAGCACCGTGATCGTCGCGAATCCATTGGTGGCTTCGTTCACCACGTAATTGGCCGTGCTGAATTGGAATATACCATAATTATTGTCGTTGTTGATGGTGATGGTGGCATTCGTGGTGGTGCCCAGCACGGTGGAGTCACCGGTGCCGTTCAGGAGCGGATTGACGAGGTTGGCAAAGAACGTCTTGCTGCTGCCAAGGCCACCGCCATTGATAAATGGAATCGTGACGGTCTTGGCCGTGACGTCACCGTTATCCCAATGCAGCGTCTTCGTGGTGGCAACGTAATCGACACCCGCCAACGCGGTGCCGTTCACGGTCTGGACCTGCACATCGAGCGTGCCCTTGCTGCCCACGTTGCGATTGACCGTGAGTTGGACGCCGCCCGAGTTCAGGTTCGTCACGTAATTCGTGGAGTCGAAATTCAGGAAGCCCTGAAAATTCGGATTGATCAAGCGGAGCACCGCGTTGGTCAAGCCCGTGGAAGAGCCGGCGGGGAAGTCGAACAGGCGCAGGTTCACGGTCTTTTCGACCGCGCTGATGTAATTGCTCTGCACGATCTGAACCGGGAAGGTCTTGAGCGTTTCGCCGTTGTTAAAGGTGAGCGTGCCGCTCGTGTCGAAATAATCCACACCCGCGATGGTATTCGAACCGGCACTCGTCGCGTAATCCACCAGGATCGGGCTCGAGTTGAAATTGCCGTTCGTGCGCGTGACGCTGATGATGGCGGTGGTGCTCGAGGCATAGGTCGGCGAGGTGAAGCCGAAGGTGCCGGGCTTGCGTCCGTCATCCGCGATGTTGAGTGGCGATGAGCTGCGGCCCAGGCCGACTCCAACCGGAATGTTTTCGCCGCCGAGGAAGAACTGGTCGGCTTGCGGCGGGTTGGCCAATTGGAACGTGGCGTGCGTATTGCCGGAGGATGCCGGGTTGTTGTTGATGGTCACGATCGCGCTGTCCATGCCGTTGATGCCGAGCGACCAGATGTCTCCGAAATTGTCATTCAACACCGTGTTTGTGCCGAACAAACCGTCACTGTGCATGCGGGACGGTCCAATGTATTCCCACATGATGGGATACATCGGGGCCTGGCCGCCGTAGGCGAAATCAGATCCGGCGAGCGCGGAACCCGGCACCACCGAGAAGTTCGCCGAAGCGTAACCCAGCGAGCCATTATTGCGGATCATCAACGGATAAATGAAACCCTGGCTCTTCGTCGCGGAGTAATTGGCCGTGAGCAAGCCGATGTTGCCGGGACCTTCCGTCGAGCCGCCGATGAGGCGCGCGACGTTGTTGCGGTTGCGGACGCCGACGCGCTGCTTCGGTTCCGTATATTCATTCACGTCGAAGGAATCCGGGCGAATCAGCGGATCAAATTGGCCGCCCCCGACCTGGTCGAACGAACCGCCGATCATGATTTTGCCATCGCTCTGCGTGCCGGAAGCAAAGACCGCGTTCAGGCGATCACCGAAGAAGCGGCGAGGCAGGCCGGCGAATTGATTGTAGGCGGTATCCAGGAAGCTGGTGTCAATCGAACCATCAAAATTCAGACGGCCGAAGCCAAGACGATGGGTGCCATTGTAGCTCGAGAACGGACCGCCGACATAAATCTTGTCCAGGGGTCCAACGTTGAGGCCCTGCACGCCCTGCACGTATCTGAGGTGATAGATGCCGGCGTCTGTGCCGATGCCGGAGAAGAAGTTATTGTCGAGCGTGCCATCGACGTTGAGGCGGGTGATGTGGGTGACGACCTGTCCATTGACCATGGAGAAGTCACCGCCAATGACCGCTTTTCCATCCACTTGAACCGCGACGGAGCGAACCCGGTCATTCGCGCCGGAGCCCGAATCAAAGTTGAGGTCGATGGTGCCGTCCATCCCAAGGCGTGCGATATGGTCCGAGCCCAGCACGCCGCCGGCGGACGTGAAATCACCGCCAACGACGCAGCGTTCGCCCGCGTAGCTCTGAAGTGTGGCAGCGTATCCCCAGGAGATGTTCTGGCCCTGTGATCCGCCCGAATTGACGATGATCGTGATGGCCGTCGAGGTCACGCCGTTGATCGGACCATAAGGAATGGAGAACACATTCGTGCCTTCCAAAGTGGTTCCAAAGATTGGGGTGCCGCCGTAGAGAACGAGGAAAGTGTTTCCCGGCACACTCGAGGTGCTGTTGGTGATATTCAACGTCAACAACCCTTCGATTTCGCTCACATTGACGAGGTTGTCGTTTTCGAAGTTGTTGGTGGACGCGGCGCCCGTATTGATCGTCACGACCGGCGAGGGTCCGAGAGTGTAGACGGAGTTGTTCAGGGCGTTGCCCGGATTGTAGGTGGTGTCCACCGTGCCGTCGCCGTTCAGGCGCGCCACATATTTGCGGGAAGTGCCGTTGAACAGGGTGAAGTCGCCGCCGATGATGATTTTGCCGTCGGCGCGAACCACGACCGAACGAACCGTGCCGTTCGCACCCGAACCGGCCGTCGAGCGGAACGAGGTGTCGATGGTGCCATTGGTGTTCAATCGGATGATATTGCCGCAGGCCTGGCCGTTGAACGAAGTGAAGCTGCCGGCCACGACAATCTTGCCGTCTGTCTGCACTCCCACGTCACTGATAAAGTCGCCACCAACGATGTTGATGCCGTCGCCCGGATCGAAGGTGGGATCCAGTTCGCCGGAGGTCTGAATGCGCGCGATGCCGTTGCGTTGCGTTCCGTTATAGCTGGTGAAATCACCGCCGATGACCGTTTTGTTATCCGGTTGCACCACGAGCGCGTTCACCTGGCTTTGCCCATCGGTGCCAGGATGCTGCCGCGGTTCGCTGCCGAGCAGGGTGCCGTTGACGGGTGGAATAATGTCCAGGCTGAAGTCCGGATTATAGAACTGGTCCACCGAACCCGCCGGCGGATCCTCATCATCGAACATGATCGTCACCGTGGTCTCACCGACGGCGCCGACCGGCACGGTTTGGTTAAGCACGACATCATACAATTCGATGCGGAAGTCTTCATTGAATTCGGGAACCGTATCATTGTTGACCGTGAACGTGATGGGCTTCGGATTTTTATCGTTCTGGGCCCACGAAAGAGTTCCCGTAGTCGTGCCGGTGAAATCAACCGGGGGACGGTTCACAATGGCGGAAGCAGCAGTACCCGGATTTGCGTAATCCGAGCCGGGCTGAAGCGGGAATTCGTTGTTATCCTGCAGGCCCTGACTGGTAAGGTAGTCGGAGTTGATGCGATAAGAAATGCTCGCCGCGGCTGTATTGGTGCCGTAACGGCCCACGTAGACCGTGATCGGCGTGTTACCCCAGAAATCCGAAACATCTTCCGGAACGTAGTAATTGGCCTTGATGAAATTGAAGACGGCGTTGGTCGGATCGAGCACAAAAAGGAGATTCGTGCTCACCACATTGCTGGTCGTAACCGGGTCGACATTGGTCACCACCGTCGGGATTTTGGAGAAGCCCTGTGGGTTGATATCCACATCCAGGATGCGAACCAGCGCCTGCGAATCAATCGCATCGAGGCGCGGCTGCGAAACCAGGGTGGATTCCGACGGATCACGCTGCGGGTTAAAGAGGACGACACCGAAATCGCGGTTATGTTGCACCGTGCCGGAATCGTCGATGACCGGAATGAGGATGGTCTTGCTCATTTCGAAATCGTCGAACGTCAACGTGCCGGAAACCGGCGTATAATCGGTTCCTGCCACGGCTGCAGCATCCCCATGGAGCGCAATCGGTGAGCCGTCTGGAATGAGGCCCAGATTGGGATCAAAGCTATAATGATCGTGGAGGTTTGCGCCGTCGACGGTCGCGTAACCAACGGTCACACGGCCGGAAGAACCGGCAACACGCGTCACCGTGACCAGCACGCCTTGCACGTCATAATTATAAACCGTATTGACCATGGTGTCGTACTGGGCTGCGTTCACCGTTCCGCTGCGGAGGCCGAACTCTTCCGTTTCCGCCGTCTGATACAGCAACATGCCAGGATAGCCACTCGAATTGCCAACGAGGATAACACCGCCGCCGCCGGCAGCGCCGGTAACAGTCTTGCTCGAGGGAACACCGGTGGTCTGGTCGCGCGTTTCACCCGCGAATTTGAAAACACCGGAGGAATGATAGCCCCAGTTCAAAGTGAACTGCCCCGAACTGGATTCTTTGCCGTCGACAGCAAAATAATACGTAACACCTTTCTGGGCGTTAAACCGCAGGCCGCTGGCGCCGCTGCCGGCAGCAGCCGTCCCGGGCTCACCGGCAAATGGCTGGATGATTTCAAAATTATCGGCGCCAAAGGTAAAGCTGGGCGGGGGAGTATTGGTGATCAGCAATCCGCCCGGGCCTGCGGGAATATTCGTGTCATCAAACATCATTCCGACCTCGTTGAATTGGGAGGTATTGCCGGACCCAGGAGTAAAAAATGTCGGATACAGGTCGTCGTTAGCCGCGACCTGGCTCAGGGTCGAAACCGAACTGCCGGTGTAAACGGCCAGCACCGTGTCGAAGCTGCTGCCGATGGTGTCGAGCTCCACTTCACCATCCTGCGGAGCGACCCACTTATACCAAAGAGAATGGCTGGCGGGGAAACTGGCGTGCGAGGGTTCTCCCGATTCAGCCGTCGCGCTGATATTGTTGTCGATGACCGAACCCCACAACTGCACGGTATTCAGCGTGGTAGCGCCCGCAAAATTATCATTGAGCGACAGCGGCATGAGATTCCAGTTCAAGCGGATGAAACCTGCCGCTCCCTGAAAGCCATTCACGCTGATTTGGTACGTCTGCCCGGCCACGACTTGCAGGCTGGCCTGGGAGGTGCGCAGGGCGAGGTAGTCGTCGTTTTCAAAGCGGGAAAAGAAAGTCGGCTGGTTCGTTCCCGGGTAAATATCCAGCACCGTGTCAAAGCTGCTCCCGCGCGTATCGAAAGTCACGACGCCGCTCGACGGCGCCGTCCAAATATACCACATGGAATTAGTGCCAAACAACGCGGTAAAACCACCGGATGACTCAAAAGGTTCGGCCGTGGCCAGCACGTTGTTGTCAAAAATCGAGCCGGACGCTCCGGTCAGTACCCAGGCCTTGGCCACCGCGTCGTTGGTTCCCGCCGCCGTCACACCATTGGTGGACCAGTTGAGGACGATGTTTCCCTGAACGCCGTTTGAGCCGTCGATGGCAATATAAAACTTGGTTCCAGCCGGCGCCGAAAAAGTCACCGCGCTCGTGCCGCCGCCGCCCGAGTTGTCATCCTGCGCCACCGGCGTCAATTGATCGACACTGTTTCCCACATAAACTCCGAGCAGCGTATCGATGCTGCTGCCTTCGGTATTGAAGGAGGCGACGCAATCAGCGGTTGCCGTCCAGGAATACCAGATGGACGCTCCGCCGGAATTGGTGAGAATCAACGGCTCGCCGGCTTCGCGGGTTGCGCCGGTATTGTCCCCCGGAAATGTGCCGGGCACCGGGAACAAGTCGAGGGAAGTTGCGGCCGTGAAGTTGTCGTTGGCCGGCTGGGCGAGCGCACTGCCGACGCCGAGCATGGTCAACGCCAAAACACCGGCAAATCTTCGCCAACCAGACACCAAAAGATTATCTCGCAATCTACGCATATACACCTTCTGACTGTTATCTAACTAAATCCCGCAGGCTGCAGCCTGCGGGACTTAAATTTTTTGCAACTTCGGGAGCAAAATTTATCCGGCGCTACCGCTTAATTCGCGGGCGCCAGAGAAACTTTGCCGCCTTGGCTTTTATCCGCGTTCAGGAAAAAGCCGCCACCGCCACCGCTCTTTTCCAATAACGCTCCCTGAAACGACAGCTTTTCATTGCTGCCTGGGTCAACCACGCTGCCACTGAATAATCCGTTCTTAACATCCAACGACAATTTCAGGGAATTGTCACCGTGGCCGGTTTTTCCCGAAATGGTCACACTGTTGGTCAACGGCGCGGTCAGTTGGGGGCCGCTGAGCACGAGCGTCTTTTGCGGCGCTCCGGCTGACGAAGTGAGATCCGATCCCGTCGCATCCAATTCATTGGTCAAACCGTTTGGATAAAGTCCATTCGGCGTGGCCGGAACTACCCAGATGACGGAGCCCCCGATGTCCGAGGAACTGTTGGTCACCTGCAACCAACCGATCAACGAACCGGTCCCGCCATATAGCGAGGAATACACCGGCCATACGCCATCCTTGGACAGCACGCTCTTCTGGCTGACGGTGCGCCCGTCAGGCAACACGCCCGTCCAGTCGATATTTCCGTTCTTGTTGAGCGTCATTGTGCCGTAGCTGTCACCGGAAGTTGTGGTCGAGCTGCCGGCATTGGCCGACAACACCAGCGAGTGTTTGCCGGTGCCAAACGAAGCCGCATTCTTCACGGCGCTGAACGCCAGCAATTGCACGGTCCAGCCGTCGCCCGAAACCTGACCGGTGATTTCATCGTTATTCACGAGGTGCAACGTAATCGTGAGCGCAGGCTGTTTCTTGATGTTGACCGTGTAGGGGCCGAAATCGCCCGAGGTATCAAACGATTTCGTAAACGAATAGCTGTATTTGCCGAGTTGCAGTTTGGCGGTGAAGGTTCCTTTGCCGTTCAGCTTGGCAGTGAACGAGCCGGCGCTGGAAGGATTCACACCGTTTGTGTCGTAGAACAATCCGTTATACGACCCTTGCGCCACGGCGAACGACACAGCGCTGCCGGAATCAGTTGGCTGTTGCGGGGGAAGTTGGAGAATTCCCGGCGTACGAACGTTGTTGGTCGGATCCTGCGTCGGGTCCTGTCCGGGCGGATTATTGCCGTCGCCACACGCGATCGGACCCGGGTTGGAAACATCAAAGGTCAAGCCGGCCGGGATCGGCGTCGCATCATCACGATTGACCGTGCCGTCGTTGTCCGAATCGATGTCCGGGCTGATGACCAGGGCTTCGTTGTAGAGAGTGCCGTTGAGATTGGTCCCGCTAAACACACCGGCGTAATTGCTCACCCACAGGAAGCCGCCGTTGTTTTTGCCATTCAATTTTTCGGCGATGGACACGCCGTTCATGAGCGCCTGGGCGTAATAGATCTTCATGCCCGGCTGGACGGTGATGGCGGTGAAATTGCCGTTGTTATCCGTGTTGGTCGCGCCGCCCTGGAATTCAATCGAGTCCACATAGAGCGCGTTGTTGCCGCTCGAAGGCGCGAAGGTGAAAGTCGCCGGATTGGTATCCGAATTCAGGATCATCCGGCCCAGCGCCAGGTTCTCGGCAAATCCCGCCGGCGAAACACCGCGATCCTGCCCCGGCCAGACGTTGATCGATTGCAAACTGTTGTTGGCGATGTTCGTGATCGTCGTGCCGAGCAAATCGCCAGTGGTGGGCGCCGTGAGAATTTGCACGCCGCCCCCGATCACAAACGTGTTTCCGTTGGTGACCACGTTGGGCAGGGTGGCGTTGGTGGCATGGCCGAACTCATTGCCAAAAGCATAACCGTCACTCAGGAAACAACCCGGACTCAAGGTCAAGGTGCGGCCGGAAATGATGACGCTGTTGCTGATCAACATGCTGCTCCCCGCAATCGAGATCTCTCCATTGGTGGCCGTCAGCGCGCTGTTGGTGATCGTGGTCACACCGCCAATGCTGAGGTCAAGGTTGCCCAGGGGGAATTCCACGATGGTTCCACTGTTTTCAAAGTAGTTCGCTTTGACGAAGATGCCCTGGTCCGCAATGTACCCGTGATTGACAAATGCCTGCAAAGGCGTCGCCCCGGCGCGCGGTGAGAACGAACTGGTGATGTTGCCCGCGAAATTCGCCAGGTTGGTGGTGACGATCCGGCCCCAGTTCGTCAGATACTGCAGGTTCGGCAACACCGATGCCGAGTAGAAGACGTCCTGATTATAGAGATTCAACTCTCCGTCGAGGCTGTAGGCGCTGTTGGCGTTGGTCGTCACCGTCAAGGACGCCGTGTCGCTGGTGAACGAGTTGATGATGTTGAACTGGTCGGCGATCTGCAGATCATGCGTCGCGTGGAAGGTGAGATTTTGCTGAAAAGCCGCGAAATCCGGCTGGAGCGCGCTGTTGACCATCAGGATGCGGACATCGTTGGTGATTCCATTTCCGTCCACGAAGAAATAACTTCCGCTGAAAGCCTGGAGGCCTGCCATCGTCGCGCCGGAAACCGCATTGGGGGCGCCCACCACGCCTGAGTACCCGGACAACAGGGGCGCCAACAAGTTGGAGACCGTCAGCGAGCCACTCTCCACGCCAAGATTCAGATCGGAGTAAGGCACCTCAACGATCGAATTCGTATTACCCTGGAAATTGACCGGCGCAGTCAACGATAGATAATTTGCACCGATGACATGGGTGTTTGCGAGATTCAAGGAATTCGAACTCGTGAGCTGAACCCGGCCCGGCATATTGGTCGGGCTGCCACCCGCCACCTGGTTGGTCCCCACGGACGCTACTGTCGGCTGGACGTTGATATACCCGAAATCGTTGGTCACAACCGCGGGCGCAAATGGATCCGGGACGAATGCCGGGGTGGCTGGAGGGCCGAGGAAAATCGGAGTCGAGCCTTGGAGAAAGTTGAATTCCGACAGATTCTGGGGATTGACCGCCGGATCGAAGTAAAACTGTCCCCGCCGATCCGCCGGCTCATCGGACATCCCAAAATAATTTGTAATCGGACTGCCAGTCAATGGATTGCGGTAAAAACCCGTCCACTGAATATGGAAGGCTCCGTCGCCGAAGCCTTGATTACCAAAGAACACCTGCGTTGACACATTGGTCGGGCTCGTGTCCTGGAGGTAAATAATGCGCCAGACGATGGTGCCATTGGTTGCCCCCTGTGGGAGAGGAGTTTCCTGAACGTAAGACGTTGCCGCAAACAAAGCCATTTGTTCGACCGCGCCATTGAAATTCGTGAAAATCGGAGAAACAGCCTGGTTCGGCGAAAAATCCACTTGGGGAGTCCAGTGGGCTGTGTTCGTCCCAAACCCGCCGCCGCCACCTTCAAGGGTGATAACGCTACCGCCCCCCGTCATCTGGAACACGGCATGGTCGAGGTTCACTTCTTTGCCCAAAATATCGATCAACCCCGTGCTGTCCATCGTGATCAAGCCGTTGTCGACAACATTCGTGGCGCGGACAATGACATTCGCCAGACCGGGAGTTTCGTAACTGAGCGGTATACCTCCGATGGTGCTGACGCCGTTGGCCCACTCGTTGGCGCCCCCATAAATGTTCACCGCCGAGATCACCCCTCCGCCAAACCCGTTCGCATGGTTAATGAACGTATCCGCCCAGTGCCGCTGACCTACAGATGCCGGGAAATTCTCAAAGTCGAATCCTGGAATCACGGTCAGAGTCCCATTATTGATATAGGTCAGCGTATCGCTCGTTTCATAATTGACCGTCGACGCCGGGATGAATTGCTGGACGCTGACACTGAACGAGCCGTTGTTGACGAAAATCGGGTCATCCAATTGGATGAGATCCGGGTTCATTGACGGCACCTGGACGACGGCGTCATTCGTGTAACAATAAGCCGCACACTCCATCGCGAGGAGCATCACGCCGGACAACAGAAAACGTTTCATAAAACTAACTTGTTTCGGACAAACCAAACTGAATTTCATGCGCATCAGAAAAGGGTGATGGTGTACTGAACATCGCGGATCTTGCCTGCCGAGTCAGTGATACGCACCGTGAAATCGTAAATCGACGCCGGACCGCTGGGAACGCCGGTAATCTTGCCGCCCGGACTGATGTTCAGCCCCGCCGGCAATCCGGGCGAAGTGGGAGCCAGCGACCAGGTATAAGGCGCCGTGCCGCCATGGGCCGTGAGTTGTGCGGAATAAGGCACCCCAATATTTCCGTCGGGCAGCGTGGGTGTGGTCGGCGCCGGGCCGCGGACGAGATTCTCCAGATCGGTCAAAGCGGTTCCGTTCGGATACACGACCGGCGCGTTCGTGGTGCCATCAAACGAAGCCCAGGCATCGAACGGCGCTTGTTGCGCCTCGGTCGTAAAGATGAAGCTGTTGGTCGCGCCCGTGGTGAGCGACAGGTTTTCAAACACCGGGAATTGGTTGTTGAAGACGAAAATGGTGGGCAATGCCAATTGATCAATGATGGTGCCGGGTCCCACCTGGTTGCCGGGACGAGCCGTCACATCAAAGCCGGCATTGAGGTTACCAATCAGGCCAAAGCTATCTTCCCAAAGACCGATGGTCGGGCTTGTGAGTCCAGTGGGAGGACCAAAAGTAACCGTTTCCGTCAGGTTATCCACGGTGTTGGAATAAACCAGAGTTTGGTTCCCGGATGATAAATTCGCGCAGCTGAACAGCAAATCCGGACGTGGCACGCGGCGGGAAAAGTGACGTTCCACATACACATCATTCGTTACATCCAATTCGACCAGGGTATAGTTGTTGGTAACCGGATCCCATAGCTGGGTGGTAATCGGGTCATAATCACGCCGGATAAACTGAAGGTGATCCACGCCTCCGCGTTGCGCGATACGGTTGGTGGGACAGGTCACCGGCAGGTAGATCAGGGTGTGATTCGTCGTGAAGGTCACATTTCCCGGTGTAAAGGTAATAACTACATTGGTCCCGGTCGTGACCGTGTTCGAAGTGACAACGGGAAGATTCGTCACGGCGGTCACGGTCGTCAGCATGTTGGACAGGACCAGCGCACCGCATTCGTTGGCGGGCAGAACGAAGAAATCTCCAAAGACGCCCGTTGCGGGGCTGAGCGTGACCACCGTGTTGGTGGTAGCAGGGAATCCGGCGGGCGCAAAAGGCGAATTGGTTATGGTCGAGATGACCGTACCCACAATGCCACGGGTGGCGAAGCTGTTGGTAAAAATGTTTCCAATCGTGTGCGAGAAGAACTGCACCACGTTGGTCGTGTAATTCGTCGAGAACACCGGATGGCTCGGAGGCGCACCGGCCGGATCAAGCGGTGAATTGTGGAGAGTTTCCGTCACATTCGTCGTGATCTGAAAACCGAAATAATTCGAAGTCGAGAGGACCGTGATGCCCGGGAACAACGCCTGCAATGCCGCTGCGTTATTCACTTTGGCCGCCGCCGCCAGCGCTCCGAGATCCTGGGTGGTGACGACTTCCGGAGCGTCGTTGGTGATAAACTCCGTGACGCGCGCGCCTGCGGCTTCGTTGTTCACGTTGGTCGGGTCATAAAGATATTTCATGCCGGCCACGTCGTCCCGGGTCAGGGAGGTATAGAACGCTCCCGGCACCAGTCCGGCGTAGTCCAAACTTTCAAAATCCGCCACTGCCGAATACGGCTGCGACAGAGGATCCACCGGGAATTCCACGGCGTCAGCAATGGGATTTACCGTACCGCAGGTTTCATCAATGAAATAGCTGTAGAGAACCCCGTTCACGTAGGATGTGGTGGGGTAAGTATCGGTGCCCACGGGAGTGATACTGTAGTTCCGCTGGTAAACCGCATAGCCCATGTTGAAGGGGCAGGCTGGCGTGCCGGGAGGATGGGCAAGCTGAAACCGCTCGCTCAGCGCCCACACCCAGCGCGTTGGTTCAAAAAGACCCACTTGTTCGCTCAATATTCCCGCAACGAACGAGCGCAAATCGATCAAATTGTCGGCCAGCGCGCGGAAATTCACCCGCCGGGAATCCTCCGGATAATCGTTGATGTCCAACTGCGAGACTTTGCCCACGCTGTTATACATTTCAAACGCCTGGTCGATCGCGGCGACACCATTGGTGTTGAAATAATTCCAGAAACTCTGGTCGACGGAATAATAAACCACGGGTGTATTCCGGCGGAATTCCTCTTTTATGGAGCGCGGGGTGCCGTTTTCGGCGCCACCCACGTTATAACCAAGGGCCGCCGTCATGAAGGCGTCCTCGGTTCCGGTCGTGTCCGGCGGTCCAATCAGAGCGAAGCCAAAAGCGGACTGGGCGCCGGCCACCAGGGCCAGCATCCAGAAGATATTTTTTACAGAACGCAGCATACAAAAATTCATTCTATCAATTATTCGGTCCAAAGATCACCGTGCCGCTCTGACCGGAGCCAAGGAAAAATCCGAGGCCAACGTTATCCTTCTCGAACAACACACCCTGGAAAGGCACCGTGCCGCCTTTGCCCGGCGCGACCGCCACTGTGCCTTCGAACAACCCGCTCTTGGCGTTGACGGTCAACTTCACTGAGGAACTGGATGAGACTTTATTGTTCGCTCCCCACGTCACCGAGTTCGTCATGGGCGATGACATGCCGCCACCGCGCAAGATCACGGTCGCTTCGCCGAACGCGGGAAAGGCCTTCGGTGGCGCTTTGAAGGGCGAGCCGATGACATTCAAGCTGTTCGTCAAGCCACCGGGATAAACCGGCGACCCGCCCGGCTTGACCCAGACGCATTGCCCGTTGAATCCGTTGGTCGGACTTCCATTAAACATCATCCAGCCAATTGTCACGCCGCCATTCTTGTAAGGTTCCGAATAGAGCGGCCACGAGCCGTCCTTGGCCAGCGTCGTCGATTGGCCGATCTTCGTGCCGTCCGCCAGCGTCAGCGTCCACTTCACATTGCCAAGCTTGTCCACCGTGACCGTGCCCACGCCGTTGCCCATGGAGCCGTCAATCGGCTGCATAACCATCGTGTAGTCACCCGCGAACGGTGTCGTATGGCTCTTGCTGTAAACCGCGCGATTCGCCAGCACCGTGAGGGTCGAGCTTCCGCTCGTAATCGTGCCTGAGATGAGATCACCGCCCTGGAGGTCGACGGAGAGATTGATTTGCAGGCCGCTCACAGGTTTTGTGACACTGAACGCGCCGGTCGAGTCGATCAGTCCGGAGAAGGAATATTTCGCGGTGCCCAATTGCAATTTGGCGCTGTAGCTGCCTTGGAGGCCTTTGGCAGTGACGGCAATCGAAAGATAACCGGAGTTTTCGCCGGTCACATTATTCGCGTCAGCCACCAAGCCGTTATAAGTGCCTTTGACGTCAATGATGGTGTCTGACACGGCGGGACCCGAAGTGATTTTGGGACCGGCTGCGGGCGGCGGCAACACGGCCGCACCGACCGCGACGGCATCCACGCTGTTCGTATTGGCGTTCGGATCGGCGTTAAACGCGGGGTTGTTGGTGCCGAGCATCGCGACCTGCGGATTGATGTATCGTTGAGAGGCGAGGTCGAAGCCGGTCGGACCGGGATTGAAAGTCGTCCAGACGGTGAGGAAACGCCCGGCGCCATCCGAGCCCAGCGCCTGGTGCATCTGCGAGCCGAAGGTGGTTGAGTTAACTTGAAAATCTTCACCGCTCGTCGATGCGTCATCATTGAGATAGCGGGCAAAAACACCTTCGCGCGAACCGTCCTGGCCGATGCTCGTCCAGACATCGAGATAGGTGGAACCGGAGCGGCGGATTTTCGGCGAGTATTGGTCGCCGTAAAGCTGCGTATTCACGCGCGTTTCATTGCCGCCCACCCACGCACCGCTGAAGCGCCGCGCGGAAATGTCCCAGCCGTTGTTCTTCACCACGAGATCCTTTTCCATCCAGGTGGCCAGAAAACCACCGTCGGGCGACGCGGCCAAATCCGGCGCGGCGCACACGGTGCTGGCAAGATTCACGAGAAATTCGTTGCCCAGCGCGTTGCCGGCGGAATCGAAAATGCGCGCAAAAATATCCACGCTCGGCACGCCGTTGCTGGCGTCCGTCCAGCGTTGCTGCTCCGAGACCCAGGCGATCGCCAGCTTGCCGTCCGCCAGGGGTGCGATCGCCGGTGTGCGCTGGTTGTTCGCGGTAAATTGATTCACCAATGTCTCGCCGCCAACCCGGCTGCCGTCGGGCGCGAACATTTGCAGATAAACATCCGCCATGCTTCCGTCCGCGGCCTGGTTCACGCTGGCATACACCACCGCCACGTTGCCGTTCAGTAACGTTGCGATCACTGGTGTGGTTTGAAATGTGTTCGTCGCGGAATTGACCATGATGTCCCCGGTTTCCCAATTGTTGCTCGAGGACAGGAAGCGCACAAAGATATGTTGACGACCGCGAGGACCGCTCTGCCAGGCGAAGACCGCGCCGCCATCATTCAATACTGCGACTTGCGCCGCCTCTTGATCGCCGGTGGTCATCGAATCCACGCGAAAGGGAATTCCCGTGCCGGTCAAATCGTTTTGCAACCGCATCGCACCGATGCCCAGACCTTTTCCGTCAATCCAATTGTCTTCCCAGACGACGAATCCACCGTTGGTGGTGAAATTCACCGCCGGATGAACCTGATCTCCCGGGAGACCCCCCGTCAGGGCGGATTCTCCTCCAACTGGAACAAAAGAGTTCTGGCTGAAAACTGCCACCGGGATTGCGACCATCGAACACCAGCAAGCCAACAACTTCCGAGCACTGAGCGAAAATGACATAATTCGTTTGTATGCTTTTATCAGGCCAAAAATTATTTGTCCATGCTTTGTTGAATGGAATCGCATTTTTTGCCAAATATTTAAGCCTGTTTCACCGTTTTGCGTTGCTAATGATTCGATAGCCGCGCCGCATTTCTCACCTCGTCGGAGGCGGCGCCTGAATTTGCGCCCTCGCAAACGGCATGTCGTCATCCAGGTTCTTGCGATTGCCGGAAGGATCGATGATCGTCGGAGTGACAAAAACAATCAGGTTTTTCCGTTGCGTGATATTCTGCTCGCTGCGGAACAGGCGGCCCACCGCCGGCAAATCACCGAGCACCGGGATCTTGTCCTTTTGGCGTTGAACGTTTTCGGTGATCAAACCGCCGAGCACCACGGTCTGGCCGTCCCAGACGGTGCAGCTCGTGACCACCTGGCGAACGCGGCTGCGGGGCAGCGGCAATTGGCCGGTCAACGGAATGCCACCGTTGCCGCTTTGAATCGTCGGCACGAAATTGCCCGGGTTGTCATATCCGATGAATTCGGTGATCGTCGGAATCAGCGTCATCTGGATGGTGTAACCGTCCGCGCAGACGTAAGGAACCACGTCGAGGGTCGTGCCGTAAGGTTCGGTGTCGAGTGTGTAGTTGATCGACGCCGCCTGGTTCTGCACCACGTTGCCGCCGAGGCCGGCGGCGGGGGTCACGTTGCCGCCGGTGGAATTGGCGGGCGCGCCGGTGACGATCGTCACGACGTCGACCACTTGGAAGTTCGCCTGGCGACCGCTGAGCGTCGTCACTTCACCTTCGTTCAACAAATCGGCGCCATCGCGCTGGTCCAACGCGTGGAGCACCACGCGAAATTGCGGATCGGTCAGGATGCCCGTGATCGAAGCGATCGCCGGAGCGCTGTTCTGCGAACTGTTGCGCAGGCCACCGCTAAGCAGCCCGTCCGTGGCGGAAGGAGCCAGCGCCGTGCCTCCCAGCACACTGCCGGGGAACGTGCCTTCCGGATTGGCCGCGCTCGGGGCGCCTTGGAACGAGGGCTGAGTGCCACCCGAAGCCGCGATGCTTTTGTTGCCCATCAGGAAATTGCCCAGATACCAGTCGAAGCCCAGTTGTTTGTTGTCGTTCTGGTTCACTTCCACGAACCGGGTCTTGATGGTGACTTCCGGCGGAGCAATGTTCAGCGTGTTAATCGCCTGCTCGATAAGCTCGAGGTCCTCGTCCGTGGCGCGCACCGTCAGGGTGCCCTGGCGGTCATTGAAGAACACGCTCTTGGGCGCCGCGAGATTCACACCGACCGCGTTGAAGAAGCCGATGACCGCCAACTGAATTTCCGTCGTGGTTTCGAGACCGCTCACATAGCGCAAACCACGGCCCTGGCCGTTGGCGCCACCTGCCGCCGCCTGCGCGCCGGGGACACCAGGGGCGAGGTTGACCGCTTGCACCTGGCCGCTGTTGCCGCCCTGGGCGCCACCGCCGCCGCCATTTTGCGAACCGGTCACGTTGACGTGCGGAATACTGGTCACACCGCCGCCGCCAGCGCCGCCGCCGCCGCCACCACCGCCGCCACCACCACCACCACCACCACCACCGGTCGCCGCGGCGCCGAAGTTAATGGTGCTGACGTTTTGCAAGCCCATGTAGAACGTATTCGGGTCCACCTTGAAACTGCGCGTATGCAATTGCGCCTGATCCGGACCTTTCAAAGTGAATTCAATGCCGTAATCCACAATCGAATAGTTGATCGCGTGATCGGCTGATTTGGTGATCGCTTCCAGCACGTCCAGCAAGCGCACATTGCGCAGGCCGGGATCGAGTGAAATCGTCACCGACGCCAGATCCACATCTTCCCCACCCTGGTTGTTTGCGGCCGGAACCACAGCGCCGGTTGTGGGGTCGAACGTTGCACCCGCCGGAGGCACGGGGCCGCCGAAGCCATTGGGATTGGCGGGAGTCACAGCGGTCGGGGGCTTGGTCTTGTTGAGAATGAAATTGATTCCGAGCTGGTCGATGTCGCGACGCTGGGTCTGCTCGGTCAAATTGCGAATCACTTCGCTGAGCTGCAGGTTCGGGAACGCGATCTTGTCAAACATGATCGAGTTCAGCTTCTCATAGATCTGCTGGCGCTGGGGGCTGGTGTAAACCAGGTTGGTATGCGCATACGGATTCGGCACCGGGAGTTTCAGGCGCGCATCGTTGTCCGCCCATCCTTTTTCCACCTGCACCAGGCGATTCATTGAAGTGACGTTGCGGGCGTCTTTGACCTGGCGATCAGTTTGTTGTTTGCAGAGGCTGAGGTAATAAAGAGCCGGTTGATTGTTGGGATCGCGATCCAGCGCTTCCTGAAATTTCAATTCCGCCTCGTCGCTCCGGCCCAATTGAAAGAGCAGCTTGCCGTCCTGAATCAATTGCGAGGTCGCGACGTTTTCCTCGTGAATCACCTTGGAGCGATCCACGGTTGGAGGGCTCGGCATCATGCCCCGGTTAGCCTCGACGTAGCGATTATTGATGGTGTTGAAGCTGAGGGCAACCTGGTTGCTCGGATCCACGCGCAAGACATCGGCAACCTGGCGGCTGGCTTCGGTGTAATCCCCGCGGCGCTGCGCGTCATGAGCCAATTGCATGCGTACGGAGGCGATGCCCGCGGCCGCCATCTGGCGCTCCGCGTCGGCCAGCGGTCCCACCCGGTCCGCCATGGCCCACGCATCATCGTAAAGCTTGGCGGCGGTGAATAAATCCTTGCGCAATTCCGCGTCGCGGGCCTGGTCCAATTTCTCGCGGGACTGGGTCCGTTCGAATTGACGACGGACGGCTTCGTCGCCAGCGTTGCCGAGCGGCGACGCGTCAGGCGGCACCGAAACAGGCACGACAGGTTGTGCGACGGCGAGGGAGCCTGACGCGAGTAACGAGAAGAAGAGACTTGATGACGGCTTTCATTGTGGGTTCGGTTGCGTTTAAGGAGACTGCGCTGAGGAAATAGAATTAGTATATTCTTTGGTCCATGTCTTCTGATTCGAAAGTTGCAACAATACAACCTCGCGTTCCGAAATGTCTACGATTTTATAGCACTCATTCGCGAAACAAATCGACGAGGTATCGGTCTTGCGCCGGTTGGGGAATTGCTTGTTGTCCGGCTGGTAGACCAAATCAGCCGTGTAGCCTTCCGGACGTTGGTACGGCTTGCCTTTCGAGATCGCCACTTTCTTGCCCGTGTCCGACAACTCCAGGGTCACCGAAGTCGGATCGCCATCCGGCCCTTCGGCGGCCACGACGGTAAAATTATTCGTCGTCTGATTCATCGCCACGTAAGTGGTTTTCAGGTTGCGATTGATGACTCTTTCCGCGGCCTGGTGAATGATGCCGATGCCATAATGCGTGGGCAACCCTTCCGAGGTGCTCACACTCTCCAGCGAATAAACTTCATACAACGGAGAAATCCTGACCACCTGCAGTTTTTCAATTTCCTGACCGGCCGGGTTGCGGTAGGCAGCGTTATTCTTCAACTGCCATCGGACCGGGTTGAAAATCTTGTGCGGGTTTTCCAGATTCAAGTTGATTGCGTTCTGGGCGCGGGCGATGAACATGTCTTCATTGGTCAGGTTCAGAGGGTCCAACGCCTTTACCGACGGATTGATCACCGTGTTCACCTGTTCGTTCAGCTTCTGCTTTTCACTCGACACCATGAACGGCAAGGATCCCAGGAGGACCAGGGTCGCGAGAACAACCACCCCGAGGATGACCTTTTCGTAGTTTTTCTTAAGAAATTGCATTATCGGCCCTGCGCTGGAGTGATTTTTATGAAATCCAGCAGCATGATGACTTTCAGTTTTTTCTCGTCAATGATGGTCGTCAACGGGCCCCCCCGGGTGGCCGCCGCCGGCGGGGCGGCGCCGCCATAAGGAGTATTTCCGTAGGGATTATTCATTTCCCTGCCCGGCTCCATCCCGCCAATCATGGCATCCACCGGCTGGATGTTCAGGGTCTTGACGACAATCGTATGAGACTGGTTCGCGAAGCTTGAAAGCACGGTGCCAAGCTGGGGCGTGAAACATTCAAACGTGATCTGGTACGGCGTGATCACGGTGGTGCCGTTCGTCAACGAAATGCCGTCGGTGTAATCCGCCTGGCCGCCGCCAATCCCCTGCGGATTAATGTCGTCCGAAGTGTGCTCGCGCTGAAGGGAGTCCAGGTTCAGGATGCGCGCGTTGAAGAGCGTGTCACAAATCACCTTCACTTCGCCCATTTGCTTGGAGAGCATCTCGGCGGCATTCGGGTCGTAGATGGTCTTGCCCATCTGGAGCGAGAAGGAAAACGCAAATTCCGGCGTCACCGGCGGCAAAATCACACTCTTCTCCTGGGCGGCTTTGCGCAATTGGCTCACCGTTTCCCGCACCGCAAACGCCAGCATGCGGTCGTTGAATTTGTTCGTGTCCGGGATGCCCTTGACCGGCGTGAAAAACTTTTCCAACTCAGCGACGCGCTGTTTGGCCTGGTCCGTTTGCTCCCGGGCGGTCTTGATGTTATCCACCTGGTCGTTGCCGGGGCCGGGCTTTTTATCCGCGAACTGCTTCATCTGACTGTAATCAGCCTTCAACTTTTCCGTGTTCGCGTTGTAAGCGTCATGCGATGACCAAGAATACCACCCCGCCGCGCCCAGCAACACCACCGCCACGATGCAGCTGATGAGGAAGTATAAATTTCGTTTGGCCCAGGACATATCGGTTACTTGAACGTCAGCGGTTTCGCGAGTGCGATTTTAATTGCAAAAGTGAATGTGTACGGAGAGTCATCCGTTAGCAGTCGTTCGCCCAACTGCGTCGTTTTTGGATCCGCCACAGAACTGGCCTTGAAGGCGTCAAAAACCGCGTACATCAACTCGGAATTGGAGGTTTCATTCGGACCTTTCACCGCGCGGCAAACCACGTAAACCCTGTCCACCACCGGAGATGCCGCCGTTTGCATGGTCGGATCGGCGCCGGCAGGAGGGGCAATGCCATATTTCTGCTCAATGGTCATCTCCATCGCAGAGCCGACACTGGGAGAGCCGCTCGTATTCATCGTATCCCCGCCTGCGGCATCCGGCCCGGCGGGCGTCGCAAATTGCTCGATCCAAATGCCTGAAGCCGTTCCCCATTTGTTCGAAGTCGTCGCCTCCACCTTCATCAGGGCTTTGCGGAATTCCTGCAGGGTGTCCGACCAATAATACCGGTCGGTGATCAGCGTCTCGAGCTGGCCCAACCGATTGGTCTCCTTCTTCAAATCGTCGAACGCCTTGGTGAATTGCTGGTCCTTCGCCGCCGCCTTCGCCAACGGATCTTTGATGTCGTCCAGCTTGCCTGCCGTCACGCTGTTTAACTGCGCAAACAACAATCCCACCACGGCCACGACCGCCACGATCGTGAACAAGGTCGCGATGATATAGGGCTTTTTCTCGTTGAACGCCCGCCACTTGCGCGTGCTCTCGGGCATCAAATTCAATTCCACCGGGCAATGCGCCAGGTTGCGCAATCCCAGGCCCACCACTTCCCCGAGCGAGTGCGCCACCTTGGCCAGCTCTTCCAGGTTCACCGCGGGATCAATCTGCACGTTGCGGAAGGGATTGAAATATTCCACCGGCACATTCAGTTTTTCCGCAAAAAACTGCGCCGTGTAAGGCATGATGGAGGCGCCGCCCGAGAGGAACAACCGCGCCGGCTGCGAGCCGCCCTGCTGGCCGCGATAAAACTGCATCGTCTGGTTCACCTGGATGTGCAGCCGCGTCATGAACTGGCGCGCAATCTTGGAAATCGCCGCCTGATTGGGGTTTTCCGGCTCTTCATACGCGCCGCCCAGGCTCACGAAACCCTCTTCAACCTTGATCTTTTCCGCTTGCTCCCATTTCAGCTTCGATTCCGCCGCGAAATCCTGCGTGATGGAATTTGCGCCCAGGTTGATGCTGCGGGAGTAGACCTTGCCCTTCTCGAAAAACAATAGATTGCTCGTCTTGGCGCCGATATCGAGGAGCATCGTGCAATCCTCGAGGTCGCCGTAATTGAACTTGAACGCGTTGCACAACGCCGCCGGCGAAACATCCGCCACCTGCAATTTCAAGCTCGACGCGTCCGCCACGCGGAACAATCCCTCGACGATTTCCGACTTGATGGCCACCAGCAGCACTTCCAATTCGCCGCCCGCGGCCTGGCCGAGGATTTGGTAGTCCCACACCACTTCCGAAAGCGGGAACGGCACGTTCTGCTGCGCTTCGTATTGGATGATTTGCGTGACCTTGTTCTGCTCGACCGGCGGCAATTTGACGAACTTGGAGAAAACGTGAAACCCGGGAGCGCAGACGTTGCAATCTTTGGGCTTGAAACCCTGCTCGGAAATCATCGCCTGCAACGCTTTGAGGATCGTTGCTTCGCGGGCATTCTCCTGCGAGCCTTCCTGGCCAAGGGATTTGATTCCGTACTGTCTTAAGCGCAATCCCCCGGCCTCATTGACTTCAAATTCAGCGAGCTTGAGGCTGCCCGCGCCGAAGTCCACCGCAAGAAATGATTTAGATTGCAGCATTGGCTGTCGTTATAACCCGTCCCGGGAGCGCTGGTTCGGCACATCACGAGACAGTCCGTGGTGGTTATCGGAAAATTGCAATGGGGTCAAACAGAAAAAAGATTTTTTGTGACAATTCATGCGGAAAAATTGTGCTCGAACCGAAAAAAATTTACTAACGGTGGTTCACAAAAGTTAGACCAAGTGAAATCGCGTACGTCACTCGCGAAAAGGCCGGCTCCTCGGTGGCGCTGGCACTTGACCCGCGGAATTCGAACCCTCTTTCGGCGCACTCTTGTTCGGGGCGGCGCTCCGTGACCTGGCAGCTGGGGTTCGCAGAAAAATTTCCTTCGCTGTTCGGCGTTCAGCGTTCGGTGTTCGATGTTTCTGGTTTTTCCACCACCCCCAACACATCCGCCACGGATCTCTCTTTGGTATCCGATGGCGAATTGAGCACCTCCAACTTTTTGCTTTTCGCATTGCGATACACCAGCGTCGTCGACCCACCGCCGTCCAGATTGATCGCCGACGCGCAACCCTGGCGAATCATTTCCTGGGACAATTCCGCCAGCGTCATTCCAATCGACAACTCCGGTTGCCGCCCATCCACCACGAGCAAGACGAGTTCCGTGCCGCTCGCATCGATGCCCACCGCTGTGCGCGGATGCCGCGCTGTCGCGAAAGCATTGGTGAACGTCAGCGCGCGGCCATCCCGCTCGATGATCTGGCTGCCGCCCACCATCTCGCGCGCCGCCGGGTCCATCGGCTCCGAACCATTTTCAAGTTTTGCGACATTGGAACTGGTAATCTCCAAATACGGCCGCGGCGTCCTGGACCGATGCCACAACACGCCGTCGCTCATGGCCATCCCGACCGGCGCCGCCGCTTTGCCGCGCACGTAACCCGTATTCCGGCCCTCGACATCCTTCGTCGCCTGCGCCTCGAAAAAATCGCCGTTGATCGCGACCGCGTAATGCTCGCGCTCCGCGATTTCACTCGTCGGCAGCAACGTCGTGAGCCACGGACCATCTCCATCCGGATCCGCCCCGCCGCGCGCCACGTGCACGGAGACTCGCGGATCTTTCAGATTAATTTTTACGACGTGAATGGAAGAATTCGGATCGCGACGGACGATGTGTTGATACTGGATGGGCTCGGAGGAATTGGTATTCTGCGCCCACAGCGAAGCACCGCCCGAGAAACAGAGGCTCAGAACCGGTAATAGATTTCGAACTGAGATTTTCATTTGAATCTAGAGATACTCAGCTTCCTTGCGCTCTTTGCGTACTTTGCGGTTACAATTCAGTGTCTTTGCTCCGATGTCTGCCACGTCTACTCAAACTGAAACGCAAAATACAACGCCGGCTTCGTGCCGACGTTTGTGATGTTGTGATACTCGTTGGAAACGAGATAGGCGATGTCGCCATTGGTGATCCGCTTTCGCCTGCCGTCCTTCTCCGCCGGGCCGAGATACATTTCGGCGTCGCCATCCAGCATGATAATCATCTCCTCCGCGCGATGATGATGCGGGTCATGGCTGGCCTGACCGGGGTTCAAGGTCGTGGCGTGTAAATCCATGCGCTGGCCCATCACGGTCGCGCGGGAAAAAAATTGGCGCGTGCCGCCTTTGCCGTCATCGCGCGGAATATATTTCACATCATTCCAATCCATCACGAACGAGCCACCCGCCTTCTTGCCGCGCTCCGCGTCCGGCGGGTTTTTCGAGCGATACGTCAGATCGTAATAAGTCGTCTCGCCATCCGCTGCGTTTGAGAAACTGCGGGTGTCGCCTGGCAAAATGATGGCCACGCTGCCTCGCCCCACGGTTTTCGCCTCGCCATTAATCGTGATTTTCAAGCTGCCGTCCTTGACGATAATCATCTGCTCCATGTCCGGGTGGTTACCTCCACCGGTGGTTTGGATCAAAGGCCCTTTACCCAGTGCAACCACGTTGACCTGCATGGGAGCGAAATCTGTGGCTACGCCACCCACCATCGACCCCACCGCACAGGCCGTGGTGCCGTTCATCCCAGTATTCTTATAAACGTCCGATTTAATTTGATTGGTGACTTGCGCCCGGCCGCAAACCGTTGCCGCCAGCAACACCAAAAACCATTTTGACCTGTAGAAAGCAGCAACATCTAGCAAGACACTCGAGCCACCCACGACGATCCGTCTCCCTCTCCGCCATGAAATGGGGGAGAGGGCTGGGGTGAGGTGGTGCTCGGGGAACAGGGGGCGAAGCATGTCTTCCAGAAAGCGAAACCATTTCATATTTTTCATTCGTATCATTCTCTTTTCTTCGGCTGGAACGGCTTCGAAAAAAAGTCATCCACCGTCCGGTTAAAATCATCCGCATGCTCCATCAACGTCGCATGGCCGGAATTCGGAACCACCCAAAGCGCCGCCTGCGGAATATTCTCGAAAATCTGCACCGTGTGCTCAAGGGAAATGGCATCATGATCCCCGCAGATGATGAGCGACGGACATTGAATGGCATGCAGGTCGGCCAGCGCAATGTGAGGCTCATTCCAGTCCAGCAGGAATAGCTTCCAATCGTTCCTTTCTTTCTCCGTCTTGCGCGGTTTGTCTTTATTGGCGTCGTAATATTTCTTGTCCTTTTCCCAGATGCCGGGGGCGAAGGCGGAAGCATCGGGCCAAAGATTGGCGCCCGTCGCAGCCAGTTTGATGACCTTCTCCGGATGCCGCATCGCCAAAAGCAGCGCGTCAATTCCGCCATCGCTCCAGCCGATGACGTACGCAGACTGTATGTGGAGAGCGTCCAGCAACGCCGCCTCATCATCTGCCATCATCTCGAAAATCAGCGAGTCGCCGCCATCCACCGATTTTCCCTGAGCCCGGCTATCAGCTACAATGACCTGGTAGCGCGCGGCAAAATAAGGAATGTTTTTCTGAAAACTTTTAATGCTGCCACCGTTGCCATGGATCATCAGCAGCGGCTTGCCCGTGCCGTAAATCTCGCAATACATCTTGATCCCGCGAACCGGATAGTAATGCCCTGCAGCTGGATTGTCGCCATACGGGATGGGCTTTTCCTGCGCCATTGCCACGGCGGCAGAAACGAAAAGCGCAAAAATGCCGGCCGCGAGAAATTTCATAATGGGAGGCCGAACCACGGACCAGGTGCGACGCCGGAAAGACATCCAAAATGGGTTCGTTTTTTCCGCATGGCCGGGTGGAGGGTAAGAATTCGCTGTATTCACAGGCAAATCGAAAAATGACAATCCGCCTTCGCTTCGCTTCGGCGGGACAAGATGGGTTCGTTTGGTAATTTTTATTTTCAACCGGGATTTAGTGGGATCTGGTGGTACTGCGTTCGTAGTGAAGAGGTTGCATTGGAGAATTTGGCCGTGCACCGCTGCTTGAAGGAATTCACTGCGTTGGCGTCTCCAAAGTTGCTTTGATCCCGTTTTCATTTCCCCTTTTGCCCTCCTTTTGCCGGGTTTTTTATACCACGGGTGTCAACAGTGAAACGAGTGGTTAGAGAATTTTGACAAAGAAGAACTTCTCCGAGACCAAAAAAATATCGCATTGGTCAGCCGTTTTGGAAAATCACACTATTCTAAATGTGTTTGCTTTTGAGCCAAGCAAGACGTATTAGAAAACACCCCCCCACGGCATTAGCCATATCAAGGAAACCTTATGAAAACCAAAATAGGCCTATGTACCATAATCGTATTCGCGCTTACGGTCGCCATGCGGATTGAAGCGCAGAATTGGCATGGGCCAGCCGCTCCGAGTTTTTATAATCTTCAAGAATATGATGGCAACACGGGCCCGAGCGTGCCCGTCGGAAAGCCTGCAGAAGTTGAAAGAACGTCACCGGACTCGTTTGTAGTGGCCAACGGGACCGGCAATACTGGCTTCCACAGTTCTTATTTCGGAGCCCTAACAGTGTTCGATGGCAATGACACCGTCAACTACATGTCCAGCAGTTGGTATACTTTTGGCACTTCCGCAGGCGACGCGAATTATCCATCGACCGGCCCGGTAATAAGTCCTGTCAAGGATGATGGAACACAGGACATGTGCGTGGCGGGCAGCGGCGGAGGCGTTAACGGCGTGGGCGCATTGGATATTTTTTCAATCACCTCCACCACCATCACTCTCCGGACGATTATCAGTTTAGTCGCCAATTTCGGAACCGATCCAAGCGGAGTGACCATAGGGCCGGATGGCAGCATATTTTTGACCTGCCAAAGCGGCGGCATGGGCAACAGCGGCGCTATTTTGAAAATCCTGGCCAATACAATTGTGCTTATAGATCTCCTGCCTTTCTCCGGCGCGAATGGATCTGATCCCGTCGGTCAACTGGTGGCTTCCGCGAACCCCGGCGCATCCGGCTCAATCGCAAAAATCCAAGTGAAGGCTGATGGCGCAAAGGCCAGTGGTAATACGATCACAAACTACACACTGTTTGGAACGACGTTCTTCGGTGGAACGAACGGCAACGGCCCCGGCACGGGCGGCTACGGCACGGTTTATAAAATCAACAGCGACGGCACGGGTTTTCAAACGCTCCACGTATTTGCAACCGGTCAAAACGCCACCAACGGTTACGGCCCGGCGGGTGGCCTGGCCTTATCCGGCAATACGCTGTATGGAACAACTTCAGGCGGGGGTAAAAACGGCACCGGCACTATTTTCAAGATGGGCACGGATGGCAGCAATTTCATGGTGCTAAAAAGTTTTTCTGCGTATGCGTTTGAAATTGTGAACGGCTATTACAACTCTACCAACGCCGACGGGATGGCACCGGAAGGGGATTTGATTTTGGACGGTAGCACATTATACGGAACGACCCTGGAGGGCGGCACCAATGGCGGAGGCGGCGTGGTATATTCCATCAACACCAACGGCGGCAACTTCACTTTGTATCACAGTTTTTCTTCCCCAACCGACAACGGGAGCGGCGTTTTCACCAACAGCGATGGCGGCGGGACCAGGTCGGGACTTCTGCTGCTCCGAAACACTTTGTATGGAACGACGCCATCTGGGGGGACGAATGGTGGTGGGACGGTATTTGCCATCGCTCTCCCGTTGCCGCCGTCGTTGAACATCACGCCCTGGGGCGCCAGCCTGACCGTCTCCTGGCCATCGGACGCCACGAATTTCATGCTGCAACAAAATTCGACTTTGAACGCGCTCACGTGGTCAAACTTTAACGGCTCAATGAATGACAACGGAACGAATAAGAGCGTCAGCGTCACGCCTGCATCGAGCAGTGCGTTTTTTCGGCTGCTGAACACGAACGGTCCGTAACGGGGGTCGATTCCGGCTATTTTATACTTTCCTCATCTCCGGTCCCCGATGGCCGCCACAAGTTGGAATACACGGCCAGCTTCCCACTTGCAATCGCCAGGCTGTCTCGGTTATCGACCAATGACTAATCACCTGCAACGACCGTGTCGAAGGCAGCTTCCCGAGGCTGCAGCTGCGGCGCACCCTGACATTCGGAAGGAGGAAGAAAGAATGGTGGTATGTTGTTACGGCTTTTCGGCGAGACGCCGAAAAGAACCCGCGAGACGCGGGCGCTACCTTTTTCGCGTTTCATCCCAGCGTTTTTCAAGTGCTTCCGCGTTCCGTTTCAGACCTTCTTCCGAAAATATTCGATCGTCTTCGCCATGCCTTCGGCCAACGGGACTTTCGGTTCCCATTTCAAAAGCTTCTTTGCTTTGATGATGTCGGGCTTGCGCTGTTTGGGATCATCCTGCGGGAGGGGTTTGAAGACGATTCTGCTTTTCGAGCCGGTGACGCGGATGATTTCTTCGGCGAATTCCAGCATGGTCATTTCGACGGGGTTGCCGATGTTCACGGGCAAACCGTAGTCGCTCATCATGAGGCGATAGATGCCTTCGATAAGATCCGAGACGTAACAAAAGCTGCGCGTTTGCAGGCCCTGGCCGAAGACCGTCACGGGCTTGTTTTTCAATGCCTGGCTCACGAACGCAGGGACGACGCGGCCGTCGTTGAGCCGCATGCGCGGGCCGTAGGTGTTGAAGATGCGGACGATGCGGGTCTCGACTTTGTGCTCGCGATGATACGCCATGGTCATGGCTTCGGCGAAGCGTTTGGCTTCGTCGTAGCAGCCGCGCGGGCCGATGGTGTTGACGTTGCCCCAATATTCCTCGGGTTGCGGGTGCACGAGCGGGTCGCCGTAGATCTCAGAGGTGGAGGCGATGAGGAAGCGCGCTTTTTTATTCAAGGCGAGCCCCACGGCCTTGTGCGTGCCGAGGGAGCCGACTTTGAGGGTTTGGATCGGGAGTTCCAGGTAATCAATGGGGCTGGCGGGCGAGGCGAAGTGCCAGACGTAATCGACGGGCCCGTCGAGGAACAGAAATTCGGTGACGTCCTGCTGGATGAATTTGAAGTTCGGGTTGCCCGCGAGGTGCGAGATGTTGTCGACGGAGCCGGTGACGAAATTATCGATGCCAATCACTTTGTGACCGCGGGCGAGCAGGAGGTCGGTGAGGTGCGAGGCGAGAAAGCCGGCGGCGCCGGTGACAACGGACGTGGGTTGTTTCGGTTTCATGTCGGCTATTCAATCAATCCAAAAGTAAAGCGGGTCCATGGTTTAGGACAGGGGGTGGGGTTTGCAATCTTTAATGGAGGGGGCGGCTGGAATTTGAAATCCAACATTCAACATCAATTGGGGGCCGGCGGGACGCCGGCGGTCCCAGGCTGGGGGACGTCCGACATCGAACAACCAACAACCAACAACCAACAACCAACAACCAACAACCAACAACCAACATCCAACATCCAACATCCAACATCCAACATCCAACATCCAACATCCAACATCCAACATCCAACATCCAACATCCAACATCCAACATCCAACATCCAACATCCAACATCCAACATCCAACATCCAACAATGAGGGGGCGGGCGGGACGGCGGCGGACAGCGAAGATTGTTCCGGCCGACAAGCACCGGGACGGTGCTTGAACTCGCAGGCAAGGACGCTGGCGCTGCATCGGCGCGGCGTTGGCCCTACATTATTTCGCGCCGGCGCCGGCGATCACGGCGGGAACGGTGCGGCAGAGGATTTTCAAATCGAGCCAGAGGGACCAGTTGTCGATGTATTCCAGGTCCAGGCGCACCCAATCCTTGAAGTCGACGACGTTGTTGCGTCCGCTGATTTGCCAGGTGCAGGTGAGGCCGGGTTTGACGCTGAGACGGCGGCGATGGGAAAAATCATCGAAGCGTTTCACTTCATCCACGGGCAGCGGGCGCGGACCGACGAGGCTCATTTCGCCGCGGAGCACGTTGAAGAACTGGGGGAATTCATCGATGCTGTAGCGGCGCAGGATTTTCCCGATAGGAGTGATGCGGGGATCGTTGGTGACTTTGAAAACGGGGCCGCGCATTTCATTGCGGCATTCCAGTTCTTTTTTGCGCGCTTCCGCGTCGGTGGTCATGGTGCGGAATTTGTAGATGGTGAACGGCCGGCCGTTGAGCCCGGAGCGTTGCTGGCAGAAGAGGACGGGACCGGGCGAGGTGAACTTGATCAACAATGCCGTGATCAGGTAAAACGGGGACAGCAGGAGCAGGACAACGGCGGATACGACAAAATCAAACGGCCGCTTGAGGGCGCTTTGCCAGGAGTTGTCCGGGGTGGTGCGGAAGACCATGACCGGCTGGCCGTAGAAATCGTCGAAAGTGGTGCGGGAAATCTGGGTTTTGAAGAAGTCGGCAATGAGCCAGGCTTCCACGCCTTCGAGTTCGCAGGCGCGGATGGCCTGTTCCACGTGCTCGAAATAGGCGTGTTTGGCCGAGAGAATGACGCCGTTGACGGAATATTCGTGGAGCAAGTCCAGGAGTTGCGGGATGGTGGCTTCGTTGAGATTCAAGGCGGCAACGATTTTGATATTTTCCTCGGGACGGGCTTTGATTTCCTGGCGCATGCGCTCGGTTTCCTCGGCATTCCCGATCAGCACGAAATGGCGGAGGTTTTGGCGGCCGGTTATGCGACTGCGGGTGACGAGTTGGAGGATTTCCTCGCGGAGCACGATGAGGAAAAAGGCGATCGCCCCAAACCAAAGCGGAATCCAGCGGGCTACGAATAAGACCAGCACCCGGCTAAGAAACAGGCCCAAAACCAGGACCGCCACCATCAGGAAACAGCTTTTGAAGAGCTGCCAGTATTTCACCCGGCGCGACGATAAAATGGAGCGTGAATAAAACCCCTGGCTTTCCAGCACCAGCGGCGAGACGAAGACGAGCACCGGATAGATCCAAACCAGCTTTTTCGAAGGCGATTTGGGAATCGTTGGTGAAGGGAAACAAGTGGAAATGAAAAATGATCCGGGGATCGGAGCGCAGACGAAACGCCAGCCAAAAGCTGAATGCGAAGATGCACGCATCCACCAATTGGAAAACTTGTACTTTAACCTGGCGATCTCGACGCAACATAAACGTCAGTTTGAACGTACTATTGAACCGTCAGAAATAATCGGATCAACAACGAATCGGCGCGGTAAATTCCATCGGCCGCCCGGCAAAGCGCCAGGGGCCGGAAAGTGCGCCGGTTCCCAATCCGTTATCGCCGTTGTAACAAAAGAACTCATCGAATGCAATCTTCAGCGCTCCGGAAGTGCGTCAGTACTATTGCGCAGCCATCGTGGCGGCGGCCGAGGCCGGAGTCGTCTGGAATTGCGGCACGGCCACAGTAATCATTCGCTTGATGGATTCATAGGTGGCGTCTTCCTGGCCGGGATCGCAAAACGCATAGAAGCGCACGTAGGCCCACCGCTGCAGGACGCCGGTGAACACCAATTTTTTGGTCATGTCCCACATGCGCCCGAAACCGGAGCGGTCGTTGCTCAGGGCGCCGTCGGCCACATACCAGTACACGTAAACACATTTTTTAGTCACCGGTTTGCCGTTGATCTGGCCGGTTTCCGTGGCCAGGATTTTGATGATGGGCAGGTCGTAGGGCTGCGGCTGGGACATAGGGACGGTGTCCTGGCTGAATTGGTCGATATGCAACCCCTGCCCTTGCAGGCAATATTCGGCCTTATGAATGCTCGTACGATCGGTGCCCATGAGGACGACGCTCGAAACATAGGGGATGGAATGGGGCTTGAAATACACGCGACCGCCAAAACTGGTGTCGGCGGGGAGCATCCCCACCGATTCGGCGTCGGGTTCCTGATTCGTGGAGGAAAAATCCAAAACGTGTTCGGGCAAATCGATCCGCAGGCGATTGGTCCCGGCGACTTGGACTGTTTTCACGCCGGGTCGGCCGAGTTTCTGGGGAACCATGGCGAGCAACGCGGCGGTTCCGGCGATCATCGCCAGCGAGATGACGGTGAGGATGCGCTGGCGGCGGTTCATGCGGGCACCTCCGTCATGGGGGCATCGGTCGGCGTTTTCTTTTCGAGCAGGCCGCCCAGCCAGAATAAGGTCATGATGGCGGGCACGTAAGGCAACAGGCTGGTGACGGTATTATCGTGAACGTCGTTTCCGAATTTCTGGCCGCCCACCTTGGCGGCGAGGATGACGATGAGCAGTCGCAGAACGTTGCCCGCGACGGCCAACGGCGGGGCGAGCGCAATCAAAACGAGACGTTTCCACATGACCTTGAAAACAACGAAGCCAAAAACAATGGCCAGCATGATGGTCATGATCAAACTGCGAATGCCGCCGCAAGCCGCGGCCACTTCGTATTCGAAATGCCCTTTCGGATCGATCAATTTGACACCCTCCCGAATGACACCCATCCCCGGCACGAGGTGGGAAAGAAACACCACAATGCTGACCGCCACCGACCGCAAGGGGACGGTGATAAATTGGGAAAGCGTTCCCAGCGGCACGCAAAAGAGGAAAAGGAAAAACGGAAAAAAACTGGCGCGCAAAAACTTCGGCCCCCAGGCCAGGCCCATCAGGCCGTAAATCCCGGTGAACAATGCCACGATGGAAATGCGGCATTGTTGCAAACGAAACCCGGCAATATGTATCAGCAGCCCGGCCGCAACCAGCCACAGCGCGGGCGCCCAGATTTCCATGGGCTGCTTCAAAAGTTCCTTGCGTTTCCAATAGAACAGTCCGAGCACCACCAACGGGGCGATGAGCATCTGATTATCGTCGGTCTCGCCTTCGGCCGAGCGAACGGTGCCGACCACGTATATCCATTTTAACAGGGAATGGGTGTCGAGATAACCGAAGGTGGAATTTCCGAGAAACTGGAACAGGGCCAGCCAGCACGCGAGCAGGATGAAGAAAAACCGCTTGTTCGGCAGTTGCCGCCAGGCAGCCACGAGCTCGGATTGAAACTCTTCCAGGATTCCGGTTGTCGACTGATTATCCATGCGCACACATTTGCAGGATGTTAGATACGAAATCGGGGGAGATTGCTCAAACAAATTCGGCGGCGGCGTTGAATAATCTTGTCTCACTTTGGCCTTGAAATACTATTCGGCGCGGCGGATTCGCATGTTTAGCACAATTCCAACCAGCCACCGGCGCGAGCCAAACCAGAATCGAGAATGAAGGTTTTAATCACCGGAATTTGCGGTTTTGTTGGGAGCGCCCTCGCTCTGGAATTGAAACAAACTGTCGGAAACGTTGACGTTATTGGCGTCGACAACCTCAGCCGTCCCGGGAGTGAAGTCAATCGGGCTTTGCTCAAAAGACACGGAATACGTTTTTTCCACGGGGACCTGCGCAATCCCAGCGATATCGAGAATCTGCCCAAAGTGGATTGGGTGATCGAGGCGGCGGCGAATCCGAGCGTGCTCGCGGGAGTTTCGGCCACGGCCAGCAGCCGGCAATTGATGGAGCACAATCTCTTCGGCACGGTCAACGCCCTGGAGTACTGCAAACAGCATGGCGCCGGGATGATCCTGCTGAGCACGAGCCGGGTTTATTCGCTCGCGGCTTTGTCGGGATTGCCGATGGAATCGAAAAACAACGCGTTTGTGCCGCGTTTCGGCGCCATCCAGCAGCCAGGGATTTCCGTTCAAGGCGTCACGGAGGAATTTTCCACGCAACCGCCCTTGTCGCTTTACGGCAGCGCAAAACTGGCGTCCGAATTGGTGGCGTTGGATTACAGCGGTGCCTTCGGATTTCCGGTGCACATCAACCGCTGCGGCGTGCTGGCCGGCGCAGGTCAATTTGGCAAAGCTGACCAGGGCATTTTCAGTTTCTGGCTGCATTCCTGGCGGAACAAACGCCCGCTGAAATACATCGGGTTCGGCGGCCATGGCCATCAGCTTCGCGATTGCCTGCATCCGCGGGATTTGTGCGCGTTGCTCGTGAAGCAAATGGGCGCGCCCGAAAAATCCGGCCGCGTGCTCAATGTCAGCGGCGGAGCGGAGAGCGGCATTTCACTGGCGAATCTTTCCCAATGGTGCGAACGGCGATTCGGGCCGCACACGGTCGGCGGAGATGCCACAAACCGCCAATTCGATATCCCGTGGCTGGTGCTGGATTCCGCGCGCGCGCGCCAGGAATGGAATTGGCGTCCGAACATTCCGCTCGAGGCGATTCTTGCCGAAATCGCGGATCATGCGGATAAAAATCCCGACTGGCTGGATTTATCGAATGCTTCATGAGTGACAATGCTCCAACCACCACGACGCCGTTGACCCGGCTCTCGATTGTGATCCCCGCGCGCAACGAGGAGGGCTGCATTTGCTCCACCGTCGAGCATCTGCATTTGGAATTGAAGATTCACAATGTGCCTCATGAAATCATCGTGGTGGACGACGGCAGCACCGATCGCACGTGGGAGTTGCTCACGGAACTCGCCAAACGGCTTCCGGAACTTGCGCCTGTGCGCAATCAGCCCCCTCATGGATTCGGCCGCGCGGTGATTGCGGGGCTTAACCACATGCAAGGAGACTGCGTCGTCATCATGATGGCGGATGAATCCGACGATTGCCGGGACGTGGTGCGCTACTGGAACGAATTGAACAAAGGATGGGATTGCGTTTTCGGCAGCCGGTTCATTAAAGGCGGCGGCGTGATTGATTACCCGAAGATAAAGTTGTTCATCAATCGCGCGGCCAATTTTTTCCTTAAAGTTGTTTTTCGCATCCGGCTCAACGACACGACCAACGCGTTCAAGATGTATCGGCGGGATGTGATTGAGGGCTGCCGGCCACTGATCTCGCCTCATTTCAATCTGACCGTGGAATTGCCGCTGAAAGCGATTGTGCGCGGTTATTCCTGGACCGTGGTTCCCATCACCTGGCGCAATCGCCGCACGGGCGAGGCCAAACTGAAAATCCGTGAAATGGGCAGCCGCTATTTGTTCATTTGCCTCTACGTGTGGTTGGAAAAATATTTTAGCTGCGGCGATTACCGCCGGAAACAATGAGCACCCACACGCAGGAAGATTTGGCCCGCATCTATGCGAATCGCTTCGCCGACACCAGCGCGTATCGCGGCCGCGTCTGGCAAGTGCTGGTGCCGCTATTTTTCCAGCAATTCGTCAGCGACTCCGGCACCGTCCTTGACCTGGGCTGCGGCTACGGTGAATTTATCAATAACATCCGCGCCGGGCAGAAACTGGCCATGGACCTCAATCCGGATGCCCGGGCGCGCCTGAAACCGGACGTCACGTTTCTGCAGCAGGATTGTTCGCAGACGTGGCAGGTGGAGGCGGGCAAACTGGACCTCGTTTTCACGAGCAACTTTTTTGAACATCTGCCAAACAAGGAGGCGCTCGGCAACACGCTCGACCAGGCGTTTCGCTGCCTGAAGCCCGGCGGGCGGCTGGTGGCGATGGGGCCGAACATCAAGTTTGTAAACGGCGCGTACTGGGATTTTTGGGATCATCATCTGGCGCTGACAGAAATGTCATTAGCCGAAGGATTGGTGACGCGCGGCTTTGAAATCGAACGTTGTTATCCCAAATTTCTTCCCTACACCATCGTGGGAGGACCGGAATATCCGTTGTGGATTCTGAAGGTGTATTTGCAGTTCAAAATTCTCTGGCGCATCGGCGGCAAACAATTTCTGGTTGTGGCGCGCAAGCCGGCATAGTTGCCGACATTCTTGACAACGCCACCACGGTTTCGTAGCTAGCTCGAATGCAAAGCCAAGAAGTTTCACTCCGGCCCCTAAAGCTCCTTGCTTTGACCCTCTGCCTCCTCGTGGTGGTTTTCCATATCGGAGGAGCTCTCAGCGGCCGGCCGCTTTTTCGCGGAAGTCACTTGGGGACAGCGTTGGAATATGGTCGCGGGCCCATCAATCTTTTTCGGCCCATTATTGTTGGCTTCAACGCGACCGACACTCCCACCGCCCTGGAATTTCCCATTTGGCAGGCGGCGGCGGGCCTGGTCTTTAAAATATTCGGCACACATTGGTACGGCTGGGCCAATGTGGTGTCCCTGATCTTTTTTGCGACGGCACTTTGGCCGTTTTTTGAACTCGCGCGTCAATACGTGGGCGAGCGAGCGGCCTGGTGGAGTCTCATATTTTTTGTCGCCGAACCGATTGTTGTCATCAACGCCGGGGAAGGTTCCACGGACGGATTTTCCCTCGTGACTGTGGTATGGTTTGTCTTTTTTGCCGATCGAATGATTCGTTCCGGAGAAGCAAAATGGTGGATTCCGACGGCTTCAATGGCGGCGTGCAGCGCCGTCTCCAAACTGCCGTTCTTCATGTCCGCGGGAATTTGCAGCGTGTTCATCCTTTTGATAAATGGTGTTCGCGCGAAGAAGCCCTGGATACTCCTGGCAACCGCCGGATTGTTTGCCGCCGTCATCTTCGGCGCATGGACCCACTACACGACCCGTCTGGCAGCGGAAGCAGTTTTTCCTTTTGAAGAGTTGCGGCTCGACCAAAATCCGTCCATTCGTTTCTGGTATTTTGGCGATTTGCATATGCGCCTGAGCCCGGGGCCGTGGATCAAGGGCGGTTGGAGATTTTTGCACGGCACTTTGGGAGCGCTGCCGGTCATCGCGCTCTTTGCATTCGCGCTGCTTCGCCGGGGAAACTGGTTTCCAAAACTTTGGCTGGTGGCAACGTTTCTCACCACGCTCATTTTTACGCATCTCGTGCTCGAGCATTGGCATTATTATTTGATGTGCTGTCCAGCGGTCGCGCTTTTGTGTGGTGCGACCCTGGAAAGATGGGAATTCTGCCTGACCGGTGAACTGGCGCGCCCGCGTTTGGCCATTGCGCTCGCGGGCATTGTCCTCGTGGGCTCGGCCATTGATGGAGTCATCGCGGCGAAAATCGCTGTGGATTACGATTCATTCACCAAGGACATGAGCGAGGTCATACACGATCACACCCGCCCCGAAGATAAATTGATCATCTACGATTGCGGCTACCATCCGTGGGGCGGCGAAAGCTTGTTTCGCGCGGAACGAAACGGTTTGTCCGTGGCATTTTTCAATACCAAGCCGGAAGATCCCAGAGTCACCGGGTTGGTCGAATTGTTGAACGACGACAAAAACCTGAGCCGCCTGAAGTCGCTCGGTTTTAACAAACTCATTGTGATCAGCGAATCTCCCACGCAATTTGCCGCCCAGGCAATCAACCCAGGTTCAAAACGAACACGGTTTTTTTATCCCGAAAATATCTCGCCGAAGGTCGACGTTTGGCCGGTCGTTTACCAAAACCAGGACATTCTGATTAAAGACATTCCGTAAGCGCCCTGAATGACCACGCAAGTGCTGCTGACAACGGGCGGACACCAATCGCTCTCGGCGGGCGAGGCAAAATGACGATTCGTCACTGCCGCCGCTTCCAGGCTTTTCCGCGCAGGCCATCCCAGAATAGATAGAAGAGAAACAGTGAGTTATAACGGAAGTAACGTGTCGCCAGGCGGCGGGGTTCGGAGCAGAGGCGATAGACCCAGGTCAAGCCCAGCGGTTGCATCCATTCCGGCGCGTCGGATTTGATGCCGGCATTGACGTCGAAAGCAAAGCCGACGCTCAACACCACGCCGCGCCGCAGCAGGTGTTTGTGTTTCCGGATCCATTGTTGCTGCTTGGGCGCGCCCAATCCAATCCAAACAAAATCAGGAGCGAGACGATTGATCTCGTCGATCACTTCCTGTTCCGCGGCTCCCTCCAGTATGCCGTCGGCTTTGCATTTGCCGTGGAAACTGCCGAGGAATTTCAAACGCGGGTTCAATTTCGAAAATTTCTCGCGCAGGATTTCGCCGCATTTTTCGGAACCGCCCAAGAGGTAATGGGTGGATTCGTCCGCGCTTTCCAGAAACTTTCGCATGAAGGTCGGCCCGTAGACGCGATCGCGCATGCCGGCGCCGGCGCGATTCAGGCACCAGATCAACGGCATGCCGTCGGGGATGAAATAATCAAAGGCGAGGCTTTCCTCGCGGAAGGATGGATCGTGGCGGCGGAGCACCACGATTTGCGTGTTGGCAAATTCCACCGCGAACGGTCCCGCCTCGCGCGCGCGCGCCTGCAAATCCGCGCCGAGGCTGGCGTAGGTGCAAGTCTGCAAGGGCGTCCCTAAAACGCAAATTGAGGACGCGTTCATGCCGGTTATTTCAAGACGGGCGACTGGCACATGCGCTCGAGGATGTCATCGAGCGACACGCGGATTTTCCAGTTGGGGAAATGCGTTTTCAATTTCGTCAAATCGCTGATGTAACAGATGTGATCGCCGACGCGATTCTGGTCGATGTATTTCCAGGAGATTTTTTTGCCGAGCAAGCCTTCGATTTTTTCGATGCATTCCAAAATCGAGGCGCTGTTTTCGCGACCGCCGCCGAGATTGTAGACTTCGCCGGGCTTGGGATTTTTGGTGAACTCCGCAAACGCCGCGAGCACGTCCGAGCTGTGGATTTGGTCGCGCACCTGTTTGCCTTTGTAACCGAGCACGTTGTAGGTCTCGCCGGCTTGCGCGACTTTGACGAGATACGACAGGAAGCCGTGCAATTGCACGCCGGAATGATTTTCGCCGGTGAGACAGCCGCCGCGAAAGACGCCGACTTTCATGCCGAAATAGCGGCCGTATTCCTGCGCCATGACGTCCGCCGCGGTTTTGCTCGCGCCGAATACGCTGTGCGTGGTGCGGTCGATGCGGCAGTTTTCGCTGATGCCGTTATAATCCTCGGGGCGCGAGTAGTCCCAGCGCGTGGGCAATTCCTGGAGCGGAACTTCGTTCGGGGAATCGCCGTAGACCTTGTTCGTGGACATGAAAATGAACACGGCGTCGGGATTGGTGAGGCGGGTGGCTTCGAGGAGATTGATGGTCGCGCCGGCGTTGACATCGAAATCCACGAGCGGGATTTCCTTGGCTTTGTCGTGCGAGGGTTGGGCGGCGCAATGGACGACGAGTTCGAATTTCTCTTTTTTGAAAAAATCGAGGATGCCGGCGCGGTCGCGGATGTCGAGGTCGTGATGGGTGAATTTTTTGGTGGCGTTGCGGAGGCGTTCCAGGTTCCAGCGCGTGTCGCCTTGCGGCCCGAAGAATTCGCGGCGCATGTTGTTGTCAACGCCGTGCACATCGTGGCCGCCGCGATCATAGTAAGCCACTGCTTCGGAACCGATTAGACCGCTCGAACCGGTGATCAAAACTTTCATGTAGCGGGGAAGAATAGGGCGGAAGCAGTGCGAAAGCACGTTTTTTTCATGAAAGTCTATTGTCAGTAGTCAGTAGTCAGTAGTCGGTAGTCCGTAGTCGGTAGTCCGTAGTCGGTAGTCAGTAGTCGGTAGTCCGTAGTCGGTAGTCGGTCGTCAGTAGTCAGTAGTCCGTAGTCCGTAGTTCGTAGGCCGTGGTTGATTGCGAGAACGCGGCGGGAGTGGGTAGCGAAAAATCGTGTGCTGTCTGGTGAGATTCTCGGGACGCGCTCGAAGTTGCTTTGTCCTCGTTTCCATTTTCCCCTTTTTTCCTTCTTTCTGGAGGTGGTTATAACACGCGTTTCAATTGCCGCGCTTTGTGCAAAAAACCATTATTAGCTCTTTTCCCTTTGAAAGCCCTCGCCTGCGGTTCCATTTTGCTCCGACTGCCGCTTATAGGCATTTCCCCCTACGCTCTTTGTCGCATGTTCAATCAGAGGCCTCTTTGCTACAAAACTGCACATGCCCAATGCGAGCGTTACCCGTGCGGATTTTTGTCTAGCGCGGCTCTCATTGGTTCCGTTCCAGCAGCCCAGACTCCAACCGGTAGAAACTCTATGAAAATAAAACACGCAGCGGGATTGATTGCAGCGATGGCGCTAATGTCAGCCCCCAGTTCACTTCAGGCACAGGTTACAAATTTCACGCTTTACAGCTTCGACACCGACCAGGTGTCCGCCACGCCTTACAATTCGGCATGGGGGAATTGGTTTGGCGCCGTTTACCAGGGTGTGTCCTGGGATGCCGGGAATGATTCGAGCAATAATCCCAATTCCGGCGCACTGGAGTTGCTCCTGAATTTCCCCGGGGGCGGCCAGTATGTGCTGTGGGATGGAGGTAGCCCGAACTACGCGCCGCTGGATTTGGCCACCTGGACGAATCTCTCGTTCGATATCCGCTATGATGTCACTTCGGCGGTCCGCACGAACACTTCCGCGGCCGGGCAGAACGGGTCGCAGGGGGTAGGCTCGCTGGATTACGGCTTTATGCGCATGGGATCGAGAAGCCCGACCTTCAACCAGGACTGGATTTATTATTTTGCCATCCCCGCCACGAACGGCAATGGCAATCCGAACACGAATTGGACTCATATCAGTGTGGATTTGCGGACGGTGGCGCAAACCTACAGTGATTTGAGCGCCGGGCTGGTGAACCTGATCTTCGGCATGGATGCCGCGAACTACGGCAACGCGCCGCTGAAGGGACCGCAGACGTTGTGGATCGACAATATCCAACTGACTGGGGCCATTCCGAAGCCGGCACCGCCGAAGTTGTCGCTAGTGAAAGCGAATCCGGCACTGCGGACGTTTGGCGGTTCGGGACAATTCGGCCGCGCGCAAGTGCAGTTGGTGGATCAGAACGAGAGCTGGATTGGCGGCACGTTCCCGGTGAATTATTCATTCACGGTGCAGGATAATGCGACGACGCCCGGGGCGCTGGATTATCACATTCATCTCATCCAGGGCACCGATGGTTATTCCGGCGCGGATTTCACGGATAACAACGTGCTGTGGCTGCAAATCATCAGCGGCACGGGCACGAACACTTGCGTGGCGAACATTTCCTGGAAAACCAACGCGCCCGGGTCGAACCCGGCCAATGTGGCGCTGCGAATTACCAATTCAGTGCTGGCGGGCACGTGGACGCTGACGTTCCTGAGTGACACGAATGGAACGTTGACGGCGCCGGGTGCGGCTCCGGCTCCGTTCTCCATTAACCTGGCGGATGCGGATGCGATGGCCACTTTCAGCAACCCGCTGGAGGTTCGTTTCGGGATTCAGAACAACGGCAATCCGGCGAACGGCGGTATTCCTCATGATTGGTCCAACATCACCGTTTCCGGCACCACCGGCACGCAGATCAACGAAGACTTCACGAAGGAAGGGACGAACCAGCTCGATTCCACGGTGTGGGATCTCGGCCACAGCGACGGGGTGGGAGTGGTGAACCTGGTGCCCACGAATGCTCCGTATTGGGTAAAATGGACTCTGCCGGACACGAGCTTCAACCTCATCACGGGGCCGTCACTCATCGGTGTGTCGAATTGGACTTCGGTTCCGAATCTCCTCGCACCGACTTCGCAGGCCGGATCGAAGTGGACGCTGCTGCCGAACACGGCGTTTGCGAGTCCGATTGGCTTCTTCGGGATGGTGAAGCGCACGTTTACCCAGTTGCAGGTTCTGTTCCCGGGTGAAACGAACGCGCCGAACACAGCGAGCGGCAAAATCGGAACGCCGACTCCCCTGAGCATCGGCACCGATGCAGGCGCGGTGGCCGTGACGGTGAACGCAGTGGACGCGAGCTACCATATCGTCAACACGGCGCCGGCGAATTTGATTCAGTTGAGCTCGTCGGATACCGGGGCATCCATCCCGCCACCCACGGCGCTGGCGAATGGGACGCAGACGGTGCAGATGAACTTTAGCACGACCGGCAGTTTCACGGTGACGGCAACGAACCTGTCCGCGACGATGCCAGCGGCGACGAGTTCGTCGATCACCGTCGGTCCGTGATATTGACTTTGCCACCAGAGTTTGGTTGGTAACCGAGAACAACAAGAACGGCGCTGGAAACAGCGCCGTTTTTTTTGTTTATAGTGATTTCCAAAATGAATTTCCGGGATAAAAAACGAAGCTTCGCCCCCTGAGCCCTGAGCACCACCTCTCCCGCCTTGGCGGAACGCGGAAAGGAAACATCCAACATCGAACATGCCCTGTAGAAATCTTTTCCTGTCGCGAAGCGACACCATGATATTAGCCAGCCACAAGGTGGCTGGTATGACGATGTTGGAGCTATGTCCTGAAAGGACATGGGAAAAGCACATCGTTTCCACCGTCCTTTCAGGACGTGAGGTAACTCCGAGATTTCCAGCCACTGCGTGGCTGGCTAATTTCCGCCGTCGCTTCGCGACAAAAAATGGTTTCTACAAAGCACATCCAACATCCAACTGATTTTCCCCTGAGCCCTGGGCACCACGGTTCCATTTGCTCCGTCCGTTGACTTTGTTTATTCTTTTTCCTTAGATGAAGTTGCTTCTGTTTGCGCACGTGCCGCCGCCGCATCATGGCCAGAGTTACATGGTGAAATTGATGCTGGATGGGTTTGGCGGGGATCAACGCAAGCGCCATGCCCAGCCGCCCACCGCGCCCTATAACATCGAGTGTTATCATGTGGATGTGCGGCTGTCGCAACGGCTGGAGGAAATCGGCGACTTGCGGCTGGGGAAAATTTTTCTGCTGTTTTTCTTTTGCCTGCGGGCGATCTGGTGCCGGTTTCGCTACGGGCTGGATACGTTTTATTACGTTCCCACTCCCGGAAAGACGTCGGCGCTGTACCGGGATTGGCTGGTGATGCTGTTGTGCCGGCCGTTTTACAAGCGGATTATCCTGCATTGGCACGCGGCCGGGCTGGCGAAGTGGCTGGAGACCTGCACGCAAATCCGCGCGCGCGCCTTCACGTATCGCCTGATGAAGCAGGCGGATTTGAGCATCGTGCTTTCGCGCTACAACCGCGCGGATGCGGAGAAATTGTTTCCCAAACGCATCGAAGTGATCAGCAATGGGATTCCGGATCCCTGCGCCGGATACGAAAACAGTGTGTTGCCGCGACGGAAGGCCCGGCTGGAGGCGCGGCGGCGGTTGCAAGCGGGCGAGACGCTTTCGACCCAGGAGCAAGCGAATGCCGGCGGGGACCCCCAGATCGTCCGGGTGCTCTACCTGGCGCATTGCACGCGGGAGAAAGGCGCCTTCGACGCGATGCGCGGCGTGGCGCTGGCGAACAAAAAACTGATTCAACAAGGCTCGCCGGTTTATTTCCGGCTGACAGTCACGGGAACGTTCGTCACGCCGGATGATCGAGCGGAATTTGACCAACTGATGAAGGACGGGACGATTTCGGGCTGCGTTCAATACGCGGGATTTGTGGCGGGGGCCCAAAAGGAAAAACTGCTGCGCGAGGCGGACATTTTTTGTTTCCCGACTTTTTATCCGAATGAAAATCAGCCGGTGAATTTGATTGAGGCGATGGCTTTTGGACTGCCGATCGTGACGACGCGCTGGCGCTCATTACCGGAGCTTTTTCCCGCCGGTTACCCCGGTCTGGCGGAGGTGCGCTCGCCCGAACAGGTTGCGGACGGTTTGCTAAAGGCGCTGACGGAAGACGGGGAGGTTCTTCGCGGAATTTTTCTCAAAAACTTTGCGCTCGAAAGTTATCTCTCGGGCCTCGCGAACGCTTTTCACAGTCTCGAGCAACCGGGTGCAGAGATCGCACCTGCGCCGGATAACTCGCCGGCGGGACGCCGGCGCTCCCAGGCCACCGCACGATGAATTTCAGCATCATCACGCCGAGCTTTCGCAATTCGAATTGGCTGAAACTTTGCATCGCGTCCGTGGCGGACCAAGCCGGCGTGAGCGTCGAGCACATCGTGCAGGATTCGTGCTCGGAGGATGACACGAAGAATTGGCTGCCGAACGAGCGGCGAGTGAAGGCGTTCATCGAAAAGGATTCGGGAATGTATGACGCCGTGAACCGCGGGTTCCGCCGCGCGCAGGGCGACATTCTCGCCTACCTGAATTGCGACGAGCAGTATCTGCCGGGAGCGTTGAAACAGGTGCACGATTTTTTTGCGGCGAATCCCGGGGTGGAAGCGGTGTTTGCCGATGCCATTGTCACCAATGGCGACGGGGATTATATTTGCCATCGGCCGGCGCTGGTTCCGGGCGTTCATTCCATGTGGGTGCGTTTTCCCATCCTCAGTTGCGCGACCTTCGTGCGACGCAGTGTCGTTCAGGAGCAGCAATTTTTTTTCGATCCACAGTGGCGTGATCTGGGTGATTTTTTCTGGGTCCACGACATGCGCGTGCGCGGTGTGCGGATGGAAGTGCTGCCTCATTTGACGTCGATTTTCATGGATACGGGCGATAACATGAGCCAGAAACCGAATGCGGTCCGGGAACGCGACTTAAAATGGCGCCTGGCTCCGCCGATGGCGCGCGCCGGAAAATATTTTTTCTTGCTGCAACACCGCCTGCGGCTGGCGCTGCGTGCGGGCGCGCGGAAAAAGCCTTTTGATTTCGCGGCCTATACGCGGACATCGCCTGACCGGCGGGTGGTGCTGCATGCGGAGCGGCCGACCACGTTTTGGAAAGGCCGGCTCACGGCCGGCGTCATTGTCGATCCCGGCCGCAACTGAGAATCATCCCATGGAAAATCTTCCGAAAATTTCTTTCGTCACGCCGTCGTTTAACAGCGTTCACACGATTCGCGAAACGATCGAGAGCATCAAGAACCAGGATTATCCGAACATCGAGCATATCGTGATGGATGGTGGCTCAACCGACGGCACGCTGAAAATCCTGGCCGAATATCCGCATCTCAAAGTCACTTCGGAAAAGGATGAGGGGCATTATCACGCGATGAATAAAGGCATTCAGATGGCCACGGGTGAAGCCATCAACATCATGAATGCGGATGATTGCCTGTGTGAGGGCGTCGCGAAAAAAGTGGCGGCGGCGCTGGTGAAACATCCGGAATGGGACGGCGTGTTTGGCGATATGATTTTTGTGGACGATAACGGGAAGGAAATTTTTCGCCGCGAAGAGGCTTATTGGGATCCGCAAATCGTGCGGCTCGGCTTTGGTATTGGCCAGCATCAAACGCTGTTCATTCGCAAACGCACCTACGATCGGCTCGGGCTTTTGCGGCATAAGGATTTCAAAAACTGCTGCGACTACGAATATCTGATGAGGATGGCGCATGGCGGCTGCAAAATCGGCACCATTCATGATTACGTGGTGCGCTACCGTTATCATCAGCACGGCCAATCGGCTGACGAACGCATCACGGCCAATATGAAACGCGAGTCCGCGGAAATCCGCCGCGAATACGGCGTGCCGGGGGGATTCATGGGGAAAGTGCTGGCTCAATACGCGCGCTTTAAACGGCAGGTGGAAAAAATCTTCATCCTGGGCAAATGCGATCTGATTCCGGGAAGGTGGCTGCTCAAAAAGCACATGCGGGCGAAGACCGATTTTTCCTCCAATATCGGGCTGGATAAATTATGAGCCGGTTTTAGTGGCGGAAATGCAGTGGAAGAACCCGAGCCGATTGCCACAAAATTGAATACCGCGCTCGCGGTCTCGCTTCATCGAGCCGGCGACGTAATCAGCCAGTTTCCAACCGGGATTGTAGCCTCCGAGCCGCAATAGCATTCGGCAAAACAAATTGGCTGGTTTGAAATCGGAGAACGCGAGGTAATCCGCGCTGTTGATTTCCGTCCGGACTTCGATGTCTTTCAAGGGGAGCGCGCCGAGTATCCGTCTCAATTCATCACGCGTGTAGGACTTGGTGCCGGCGCTCTCGATGTGATTGGCCGAGGCCCAGCGCAGCCCCTTCCACGGTTGCCCACGCAGCAAGGCATGCTTCACCCATGTCTTGAAAACACAAAGCGAATGCAGGTTATAGAGCATGATTTTGATTTCGCCGCCCGGCCGGACGACACGCACCAATTCGGCGATGGCTTTTTCGGTGTTTGGCGTGTGGTGCAAGACGCCGAAGGAGTAGCCGAGATCGAAGGAGTTGGATTCGAACGGGAGATTTTCCGCATCGCCGGTCTGGATGCGTTCCGGGGCCGGCAGGCCGTAAATCTGAATGCGGTGCGTGAGGTTATCGAGCGCTTCCTGCGTGAGATCGATTCCCGTCGCGCGCGCGCCGGCGCGCAACCATTGGATAAAATCCGTTCCCGCTCCAAAGCCAACCTCCACCACGCGTTTCCCGTGATAACGGGTAAACTGCGCGAAGGCGTGAATGCAGGGTTGATCGCGATAGCGAAAGGCCTCGATTTCCTCAAAATATTCGCGCGAAAACTTGCTGGAGGAGGCAATGTGCGTGTCGCAGCTCTGGCGGTTCCAGTATTGCTGGACCTGCTCTTTCAGGCTGTCGTTTTGCGCACTCATTGCTTCACTTCGGCTTGAGATCCCAGGGCGTGATGACTTTCGTATTTTTTGCGAACGCAAGCGTTTGATATTGCGGCCAGGGGCAGCAAATCACCGCGACTTTCACATCATCGCGCGTGGCCAATTGGGAAAGGTCGGACAGGTATTCGAACTCGTGGACCGAGGGCGCGGTGGCGGGCGTGGCGCCGTAGTCATGCACAATCACGCGATGGCCGTTGCGTTTCAATTGCTGCGCGAGGAAAAGGCCGGCGGCTTCTTCGGTGATGTAGGTGTCCGGCTTGTAGGACAATCCCAGCACGGCGACGGTGTCTTTCTTGTCCACGAGCTTCGCAATTTTTTCGAACAGGTCCTGGTTGGTGCGCTGATTGACGCGGTCGGAGGCTTCGGCCAAGGGCGCTTCCACTCCGGCCTGGCGCGCGGTGAAGGCCAGCAGGCGGTTGTCCCGCGGAAAACACGGGCCCCCGTAGCTCAGGCCCGAGCGCAGGTATTTTTTGCCAATGCGGCTGTCGGTGCCGATGGCGCCGAGGATGTCGTGAATGTTCGCGTTGGGAAATTGCTCGGCGATCATCCGCAACTGGTTCGTGAAGCTGATCTTCATCGTGATGTAGCTGTTGAGCGAAATCTTGGTCAGCTCCGCGCTGATGATGGACATGCGCGCGATGTGCGGCTGGTTGCGATTGTATTTTTTGTAGAGCGCCTCGAGGGCGGCGCCGTTTTCCGGATCGGATTCACCGATCAAGACCAGGTCGGGCTCGAGCAATCCGGTGATTACATTTCCGAGCGCGATGAATTCCGGGTTGTAGCAAAAGCCGAAATCCTGGCCGCATTTGCCGGCCAATTCGCGCTCGAGCATCGGGATCAACACCGAGTCGCACGAGCCGGGAGTCGTGGTGGAATTGCAAAGGAAGAGATGCCCTTTTTTGCCGGCGTCGCGGCACGCCTTGGCGATGGGCTGCATGGCTTTGAGCAAAAATTCGGAGGAAAAACTGCCATCGGGCAAACTGGGGGATGGCGGGATGAAGCAGGAGGCATCGGTTTCCACCGCCTCGCGATGATCGGTGGTCGCGCGGAGGCGTCCGTGGCCGGCGGTAATGGTCTCGGCCAGCAGCGGTTCCTGCACGGGCGGTTTGCCTTCGTTGATGGCGCGGACTTTTTCCGGATCAATATCCACCCCGAGCACATCGAAGCCTCGAGCAGCCAAAGTTGCGGCAATGCAGCCTCCGAGTTTTCCCAAGCCGAATACAGAAATTCTTTGAAGTTGCTTCATGAATCAGGCTATGGAAATTAGAGATGGATTAAACAGCGTCAAGCTTGAAGGGCTGAAAACAGCCAATTCTTCAACGCTTGCCACGTTATGGGCTGGCTCGCATACTATTGAAAAATGTCGCTCCGGAAACGAGTACTCCTCTCTGCCTTCGCGTGTGAGCCGTACAAGGGTTCCGAGCCGGAGGTGGGCTGGCAGTGGGCGATGCAGATTTCCCGTTTCCATGACGTGACCGTCCTGACCCGCCACCAATATCGAGCACCAGTCGAAAAGGTGTTGAAAACCCTGCCCGCCAATCGCCCGAAACCGGAGTTTGTTTATTTCGATATGCCGGAATGGGCTCACCGTTTGGGAAAGGGTTCGGTTGGATTGCGAGCTTATTACATTTTTTGGCAGAAAAAGGCTCATGGCGTCATCAGCCGGCTGCATCGGGAGAAGCCGTTTGACGTGATGCATCACGTGACGATTGCCACGTTCCGGTATCCCACCGCCATCTGGGGCCACGGCGTGCCGAGCATTTGGGGGCCGATCGGCGGCATTGAATCTTCACCCCCGCGACTGTTTCCCTGGGAGCACCCGGTTTCTTTAGCGGTGGAAGTTTTTCGAAACCTGAACAATTGGATCCAGGCGGCGCCGTTCGCGAAATTGCCCAAACGCGCGGCGGCTTCGACAAAAATATTGGTTTCGACGAGGGAGATGCAAAAGGCGTTCGCGAAGTTTGGCTTCGAGAGCCAATTGATGCCGACGATCGGGCTCGAAACGGACACGTTATCGCACCAAAGCCATCGGCAAAGTGAAGGTCCGCTGCGGCTGTTGTTCGTGGGAAAACTGATTGCGCTCAAGGGAATCGGTCTGGCGCTGGAGGCTCTGAAGGCTTCCGGCACCAACGCGACGTTGACGCTGATCGGCACGGGCAATTATCAAGCGACGGCGCAGCGCATTGCAAACAAACTGGGGTTGAGTGAGCGCGTGGTGTTTCTCGGGCAATTGCCGCGGGAAAAGGTACTCAACATTTACCAGGAATTCGATGTCATGATGTTTCCGAGTTTGCATGACACGGGAGGTTTTGCGGTCATCGAAGCGATGTTCAACGAACTGCCGGTGATTTGCCTGGATTGCGCCGGGCCGGCGGTTGGCGTGCGCGACGGTTGCGGAGTGAAGGTTTCGGTCGAGCAAAGCCGCGCACGGGTGATTGAAGATCTGGCCGGGGCGATCCGCCGTTACGATCAGGATCGCCAATTGTTGTTAGCGCATGGCAAAACGGCTCGCCAATCGATTCTTGAGAACTACGACTGGGACAAAAAGGGAAATCAGATGAAGGACGTTTACGAAGAGGTTCTCCATGGGGCAGCAGGCCAACGGCGAATTCTGGAACGGCGCGGAGCCTGATTCCAGTGTGGTGTCAGGTAACTCGTATTCATAAATAATCGATTGGGGAATGGGAACTTCTGTCGTCCCTGTGGGACTGCGGTTCTGGTTGGCGGTTACCCACCGATAAATCGGTGGGCTATTTTCTTTCGCCGCTGCGCAGCTTCGGGAAGGGATTATGAACATCACTTGCCTAACACCACACTAGCGCGTCGCCACAGCTTTTCTGTCAATGCTCCAATGCTTCCGCCACAAACGGCTCAAGGTGGGTCCAGATTTCCGGTTCGGTCCATCCCGTGAGGCAAAGGGGCTGGGCAAACCGGCAATAATCGGAGCAGGGTTTGAAAGGGCAGGCTTTGCCCTCAACCCAACGGGCGGCCGGGTGTAAAGGCGCGAACCATTCGGGCACCTGCGGTCCGAAAAGCGTAAACGTCGGCACGCCGGCGGTCGAAGCGAGATGTCCCGGCCCGGAATCATTGCCGATGAAGACAGTGGAGCAGTTCACCAAGGTGAGGAGTTCCGCGATTGTGTGCGGAGCGACCACGGTCGCCTCGCCGTGGCGCAGCCACCAGTCGCGCTGATCGGGGTCGCACGCGATCTGGACGCGGGTACTGCTTTTGCCGAAGGCGTGCGGCCAGTTGCAGATAATTTTCCAGCGGCCAGACTCTGACTCGCTGGGCGGCCCCGGTGTGAATCAGGATTTGACGGTCCTGGTTGCCCTCGCGCGGCGGAGGCGTCATCTGCTCGCGGGGTGGCAAATCCAAGCCGATGGCTTTTCCAAGCGTGCGCCAATTCTCATAGCGGTGGGAGGCCGGGTCAGGGAGAGCCAGCGGGTCGGTCAAAAAAACGCGACTGCCGACGCGCGGAAAACCGAGGCGTTTTTTGATGCCGCCGAGGGCGAGCAAAAAGTGGTCGCGCGGATCCCACCGAGCGGACAAGGCGACGTCAAAGCGATGGGCGCGAATCACGCTGCCCATACGGAATATCTCGCGCCAGGGCCATCGCAAAACGCGATATTTTCGATGGAACGCCGTCCAGGGCGCCACGAATGGCAAAACCTTGACGCGCGGCCAGAACTGCGCTTGCAGTTCGTTCGCGTACGGCTTGGCGACGATGGTAACGTCGAATTTCTCGGTTGCGGCCCGGAGGAATGGGGTGCCGATCAGCAAATCTCCGAGACCCCAGAGTTCAACGATAAGGAGCCGCGGTTTGGTCGCAGGTGGCGTCATGGTTGGCGGGCTGACCAACAAATGTGAAGCGAATTCAGGGAGGTTGTTCGCATCGCCGGGTTTCCATGGCGCCCCTGGATTAGGTGCTCGGCATCGGTTTTCCGATGGGCAACCGTCGGAAGCGATTAAAAACGACCTGCGGACGAACAGTGACCGGCACGGGTTTGGCTGCCACGCCACGGTTCAGGGAGATGCTCAGGCCCACGATGCCGGCAAAGCCGACCAAATCCCCATAAAAACCGCCGAAAACGAGCATGAACATGATGGTTTTTGTGATAAAATAACACAGCAAGAAGGTGTTTATTTTGTGTGCATCGGCATCTCCATATTTGTAATTCTTCCACAACACCTTGATAGAAGCCATCAGGAACCAAAGAAAACCAGCCGCTCCCCAGATTCCAAACGGAATGATGACCGATAAGGGGCCGTTGTGATAGTCGGCGGCCAAATTCATTCCACCCCCGACATCACCACCCACCTGATCCTGGCCCAACGTGGAATACATCGCCATGTCATTGGCGTCGAAGGTGAGTCCTTTGCCAAGGAAGAAGTAACGCGGGATTTCCGGCAGAAGCGATTTCCACATATCCAGACGCCAATCCGAACTCGCTTCCGCGCTTAATTTGGCAATGGGACTGATTTTGACGGGAAGAACAGCCAAACAACGTTGGACCGGCAACGGAAGCTGGTCCGAAAAACAAATGACTAAACCCGCTGCGGCGATGACCCCAAGCACGGCCACGGGCATCAAACGACTGCGGAGAAGGCCTTCAAAGCAAAACACGAGAACCAGAGTCATACCCGCCATGACGACGATACCGCGGTAACCGCCAAAAGCGGACATTACCAGCGCGGAAAAGAAAAGGATCGGCCGCCAGGTTTTTCGCAGGTTCAGCACTCCTTCAATGCCATATACAGCCACCATACCAAACATGAGCATCATACAGGCGCCAGCGATACCACCGAAACGCTCGATGTTTGCCTCGGCCATGGGATTAGTGTCTCCCGAACTGGACATTCCGGGGAAGAAAACATATAGGAAATTACCCAGCGGCCCAATCATGGTGCTCAGATTGTTCACCGCCCCTGTGAGTGCGCCCAATAAAAAGAGCGCGGTGTACAGTTTGCGCTTTCGGGGAGGGACCGGCTGGCTGATGAGCGCAAAATAGCCCAGCACCGCCACCCAGACGAAAAGGTAGCGCTTGCCGCCAACGGATTCATCACCCAATGCGCTAAAGCCCAATCCGCCGCGCATTTTGGCCGTGACTAAAACAACCAGCGACAAAAACAACAACGATGCGGAAACCGACTCCGCCGGGAGGAATTTTCGCTCGCGATTTAAAATATAGTGGCCCAAGGCCACGGCAAAACCGAGGCACGCCATCGGCACCCATCCTGGCAACAAGCCGGGTAGATAAATGAAGGTGATCGTCATGTTCCAAATGGCGATCAGCCAGGCGTGGTACCAACGCAACAAAAGGGGCAGGATCAGCAGCAAAACGCCGACCGCGAACCACAGGGCGTTACTCCTGTCCAGCGGGTCGGAAAGCAAAAAGCCCAGGAAGATCGCCACCGGCAGGCATATCGCGTAGACAAGGAGTGAGCGAACTATCGCGGGGTTATTGGTCATATCTGGGCGCTGGCATCTAAGACGACAAACAATTCGTCGCCGCTGTTCAAAGTATTTTCAATGATTTTCGCCATTCAGGAGCTTGAATTAGAACTCAGCCGTCGAAAATTGGCAAATATTTTCGCTGCTTTCCACTGGAAAAATACGGGCGCTCCCGCCCGCGCAATAAGCCGCAAAGAGAGTGCTTTTTATTCCTGAATCGACTTGTTACGTTCCAGCGCACATTTTTGCAATGAAAGTAATCCTCGACCACCCGAACCCGTTTTTATTGACTCACGGCGGGTTCCAAATTCAGATAGAGCAAACGTATGAGGCGTTGCGCCGGGCCGGGGTGGCGGTGGATTACCTTCGCTGGTGGGACGATCGGCAGCCGGCGGACATCATCCATTACTTCGGACGACCGAGCATTGCTTACGTCCAGCAAGCGCATGCGAAGGGAATCCGAGTCGTCATGGCGCAATTGCTGACCGGGCTCGGCTCACGGCCGGCCAAAGCGCTGCTTTTTCAGAGAACCGCCATTCGCCTGGCGCGCGCGACATTGCCGGGCATGTTCACTTATCCCTTCGGGTGGGATGCTTTCGAGAAGGTGGAAGCGTCCGTCGCCCTGACATCCTGGGAAGCTCACTTGATGACGTACGTGTTCGGCGCGTCCCCGAAAAAAGTTCATGTCGTCGGCAACGGCGTTGAGGGCGTGTTTCTGGAAAGCCAGCCTGTGCCGCGCGGTCAATGGCTCGTTTGCACTGGCACCATCACGGAACGCAAGCGCGTTCTGGAATTGGCGGAAGCGGCGATTTTGGCAAAAACTCCGGTGTGGATCATCGGCAAACCTTACGCCGACGGCGACCCTTATGCTCAGCGTTTTCTGAAACTGAGCAGGCAAAATCCCGAACTCGTTCGCTATGCCGGAGCCATTTCTGACCGAGCGCAATTGGCGGGCATCTATCGCGAAGCCAGAGGATTCGTTTTATTGAGCACGATGGAAAGCCTCAGTCTATCGGCGCTGGAAGCGGCCGCGTGTGAATGCCCGCTATTATTGAGTGATTTACCCTGGGCGCGTTGCACGTTCGAGAAAGATGCGTCTTATTGTCCGGTTACCGCCCCCGCCCAGATAGCTCCCTTTTTGCGGCGTTTTTATGATGCCGCCCCGCAACTAAAACGTCCGGCCCGCCCCCCGTCGTGGGCAGATATCGCGCATCGGCTAAAAGGAGTTTATGAATTTGTCCTCAAAACTTCCTGATAGATTTTGAGGTGCCCCTGCGCGATGACTTTAGGATGAAAGCGTTCCCGCGCCTTGGCTTTGGCGCGTGCGGCCAATTCGCGCGCCGCCGAAGGGTTGGTGAGAATTTTCTCCACGGCGTCAGACATTGACTTCGCGTCCAGCGGGTTGAAAAAAATTCCGGTGATTCCATCGTCGATCAAATCCGGCACACCGCCGACTTTGGCAGCCGCGACCGGCACTCCTGCGGCCATGGATTCGAGGACCACCATGGGACAGTTATCTTCCAAAGAAGGCAGTACTACCATGGTCGCCTCGCCAAAGTGCTTTCTCAACTCGTTGCGTCCGGCAAATCCGAGATGGCGGCACCACGGCCGGGTCTGAATCAAAGAGAGGAATTCATCATCATAAGCGCTCCCTGCGGAAGCTCTTCCTAAAAACAAAATTTCGAATTCCTGTCGCGCGGCCAGGGGGTCCAGTGCGCGGATGAACGCATTTTGGTTTTTCCGCAGAGAGATTTGGCCGACGCACAAAATTTTTCGCCGTGTGCCTGCCTGCGGTTTTGCCTCGACATCAAAAAACGCAGAATCGACAGCGTTGGGCAACAGCCAGGTCCGCCTGGCCAGATCCGCGACAGCTTGTTGGGTGTATCGGGTGATGCAAACCACGCCTTGGGACCGGGGCAAGGTAAATGTCTCGAGGCGCGCCGCCAGCCAGTTGAAAGAAAATGGCTTCTCGCCATTTATTTGAGCGATGAGCCGCAGGTTGCCATGAATGGTCAACACATTGGGAAATCCCGAAAAGACCGACGAAAGACCGCAGTCCATTTCCGTGCCCTGGCCGTGAACAATGTCCGGCTGGATTTCGCGCAACTTCTTTCGGGCGGCGCGGATGCACCCCTGATACGCGGTTCGCATCCAGCCGATTTTTGGAACCAACAAGCTGTGAAAAAAGATATTCGGAGCCAGTTTCTCCGGGGAGGTCATGCGCTGGCGGGTGCAGGAAATGACATGCACTTCGAGGTCAGGCAGGTGCGCGAATCCTTGAAGCAGCGCTTCGGGAGCGGTTCCAAAAAACGGGATCGGGTTCTGGTAATCCTTGTAGTGCTCGCGGGCGTCGGTCGTGAGCTGGGCGATGCGCATACAGTTGAAACCGAACCCGCTTATTTTTTTCGACCTACAAAAATCAAAGTGCCGTAATGATTCGTGGGTTCCCTGCCCTCTTCCCGGCTCAAAACCTTTTTTATCAGTGGTTCAAAGTCTTTCAGGAAAACTTCAAACCACTCAGCGTCCAGTTTAATTGGGTGCCCGGCCGCTCCCCCATCATTCTTGAGTGCTGCCAGGTCGTCTTCATTGGTCAAATCCTGACCGATGACAAGGAGTCCGCCCGGGCGAACGACGCGAACCAAATTTTCCATACACTTTCGCGCGTCCTGCACGTGATCCAGGACATTAATTTTGACGGCGAGGTCAAAGTAATCGGAAGCAAATGGCAATGATTCCAGGGGGTGATCGTCCAGAACGCAACCGACCCCTCGATAGAGTTCCGCAACCAACGTCAGTTTGAAGCCCACATAAGTCCGAATGAGCGGATCGGAAAGAACGAGGTGATGGATCCGGCAGCGGTCGAACATCATGCGCACATTGGTATAGGGACCACAGCCGACCTCGATCGCATTTTCAATTTCCGCCGGGAGAAAACGGTAATCGTCGAATTGCCGCTTCCACCAGGAGTTCCAATCATCGCCGCGATATTTTGGCACCATGCGGGCCGCTGAAAGGAAGCGCCAGATGACGTTTTTGAAGTAGCGGGCGCGCATCTTTTGGGCGGTCACCCAATGATTCCTTTCCCAGGTTTGCGCTTCACGCCAGCGTTCCAGAGAGACGTTATCGCTTATTGCACGGTTTGCCATACTGAACACTAATTTGGACGACCCTCTTGCTGGTTGAAAAGAAAAATCTCCCAGCCATAGACTTCCTGCTCGACTTGATCGATTTCCTGATAAATTATCGCGCGCGCTTGATGAACATTGCCCTGTGTCTCGAATACCCACTCGGATTACGCGGGGGAGTGAGTATCATCGTCGAGAATCTGGCCCTGCAACTGGCACAGCGCGGCCACAAGATCACCCTGGTTTCACCGGATCGAGCGGAGGGCCTGGGCGCGGCGGGCAAACTGATCGACCGGCATATTTATTGGAATGACCCCCGGCCTTCGGTCGCAATGGCTAGAAAACTGGCGGAGCAACTGGGGGCTTCTGGAATTGATATCGCGCATTTTCATGCGGGAGGAAATTACGGGTGGGGCAATCGCTTTCCGTTTCGATCACCGGCTTATTATGTGAGCCGGGCAGGAATTCCAGTTATTTGGACCACACACCGGGCCGAAACCATTTTGGACGGCTATTGCGGTCCGGAAAAGCCTCTGGTTTTCAAACTGTTGATGCTGCCGATCGCATGGTTCGGAAAAGTTCAGCAGACTTTCTGCGCCCGGGCCGAGATCGCCGTTTCGCAGGATAATTTGAAAAAATTGCGCCGTTGGTACTGGCCGTGCGGCTCTCGTTTTGTGCAAATTTATCATTCCCGCCTGCGCGAGGCGCCGGATGCCGAAGAGAACACGGAGCGCCAGCCGGTGATATTGTGCGTCGGCCATTTCGCCGAGCTGAAAGGACAGCTAATATTGGCCAGGGCCTTTGGCGGCATTGCCAAAAAGCACCCGCAGTTCACCTTGCAACTTGCCGGACATGGCGGGACTGATGCCACGCTTGAGCGGGTGCAAAAAATCATCGAGGAATTTCGAGTCGAAGACCAGGTCCGGTTGCTGGGCGAACGAACGGACACGGAAATGTTGATGCGGCGCGCCGCCATCTATGTGCAGCCTTCATTGAGAGAGGCTCTGGGCCTGGCTTTACAAGAGGCGATGTATCATGGCTGCGCTGTGATCGGGAGCCGGGTGGGCGGAATTCCGGAATTAGTGGAACCGGAAATTAACGGTTTGTTATTTGAGCCGGGCAATGTGGAACAATTGGCCGGCGCCCTTGAAACGCTGATGAACAACCCGACTCAGCGCGGGCAATTGGGCAAGGCCGCCGCGGCGTCGATTCGCGATCGCGGAATGACGGTGGAAACAATGACCGCGAGACATTTTGAGATTTATGAACGTGTCGCCGGAAAAATCTGAGCGCAAATTCATAGTGGCGACTCCGACGCGGACGGTCTGCGACGACAATGCCCGGGCATTGGAGCGTCACGGACTGTTGCGTTTCATTGCGCTTGGGACGCGCCGCGGTACGGAGGGAGTTTCCCGCGAGCACACGCGTTTGAATCCCGCGATAGGCCTGGCGGTTGTTGCCAGCTGGAAGTTGTTGCCGATGTATGGCGCCGAGTCGTTTCGTTTTCGATTAAACTCGTGGCTGGATCGCTGGGTGAAAAAACAATTACAACCGGGCGACCATATCATCTCGAGTTACGGTTACGTCAACGAGTGTTTTAAATGGGTGCGGAAACACGGCGGGAAAACATTTCTGGATGGCGGCAATTCGCATCCAGATAATTTTTGGACGATTATCAGCGAGGAACACCGGCGCTGGGGCTACCACCGTCCCCCGTTTGCCGAACACCATTATCGGCGGTCGTTGGAGATGTTGGGACACACCGATTATGTGCTTTCACCCAGTTCGTATGTGACCCAGTCATTTGTTTCGCGTGGTTTCCGCCCGGAGCAAATTTTGAAAAATGTTTATCCGGCGAATCTTTCGTTGTTCAAGCCGGACGGCCAACCGCGGCCGAAGAACCGGCCGCTGACGCTGATCAATACTGGCAGCCTTTCGCTGCGCAAGGGAACGCCGTATTTGCTGGAATCGTTCCGGCTGATTCAAAAGAAAATCCCGGACGCGCGCCTGTTGTTGACCCGAGTCATCCAGGATGACGTCAAGGAAGTGATGTCGCGTTTCTCGGATTTGCCGATTGAATGGGCGCCCGCGCTGCCGCACGCGGAATTGGCCGAGCGGCTGCGCAGCGCGGATATTTTTGTTTTGCCCTCGCTGGAGGATGGCTGGGCGCGGACGGCGACGGAAGCCATGGCCTGCGGGTTGCCCGCTGTTCTGAGTGTAAACACGGGCGCGAGCGATGCCGTGCAACCCGGAATCAGCGGTGAGATTGTGCCGATCCGGGATCCCAAAGCGATTGCCGAGGCGGTGTTGAAATGGGCGGAGTTTATTTTGAAACCGGATTATCAGCCGCGGACTTTGATTGACCCGCAGATGTTGTCCTTCGAGCATTTTGAAAAGGAGTTCCTTAGGCAGTTGAAAAACTTGGGGCTGGCGTGAGGCGGCTGGAAGAGCAGTTCGTAAGGTCGGGTGAGGCTCCGGCGCGCCGGTCCACCACCCCATTTCGGTTCGCGAGGACGCTCGCCCCAGCAACTGCAGGCTTATTCTGAAACCGCTTCCGGAGTATTCCCTCGAAGCTCTAGCGTTTGGCCATGGAGCGGAACATGGCGATTTCGGAACGGAGCATTTCCTTGCTGATTCCCGCCAGCCACGCCGTGACGAACAGGAGACACAAATAACAGGCGGCCAGAGACGCAATCGGCGCAAGGCCATATCGCGGCAGGGAGCACTTCAGCAGAGCGGCGATGCCGACGATGAGTATGGGCACTCCCCAACTTTTCGAAAACCATTGCAGCCGGGCCATTCCCAATTGGCTGCAGATGTATGCGCCGAGAACGAAGCTCAGGATGGATTGAGCTATCACGGTGGCAACAGCGATGCCGGTGATCGAACCGAGTTTCATCGAAACGATGGACAAAATGAGATTGATCAGCCCGGTGCAGCCGATGGCGATGCCGGCGTTGCGAATTCCGTTGGCGCCGCAACGTCCGGCCACTTGAATGGCGGTGTCGCCGCCTGCCGAGATGGCGAGGTTGAAAGCGAACGCAATTTCCCACCCGATGGCGGCCTCGTAACCCGGCCCCAGCCAAAAGCGCACAAAGACGTCATCGATGACGAGGTATCCCAGGGCGGCGGCGCATCCGAGGAGAACCTGGAATTGGTTCAGGCGGCGAATTTCCCGAACAGCCCGTGTCCGTTCAGCCGTCAGAGTGCTGGCCATCCATTGGGTGACCTTCGGCATGCTGACGAGAGAAGCGGTGGTCACCAACTGCAAGGCAAGCTCGCAAAGCCGGTAGTTGTAGTGATAGTGAGTAAGAATCTCCGCTCCAAAACCAGCGTTGATGACCAGCCGGTTGGTGCTGGTATAAATGACGTTTCCCAGGCTGCACAAGTAAGCCCAGACACTGGAGGAAAGGAGAAATTTCCATTCGCTCGACTGGAAGTGCAGAGGCAGCAGGTTGCCCAGCGAGGGATGCGCCCAATTCACCATCGCTTTTATGAGCAGGAACATGATGAACGCCATTCCCAGGTAGGGAGTGATTTGAAGCCAAAGCGGCGCGCCGGATCGCGCCAGCAGCCAATGAAAGAACAAAGACAGTTGAATCAGGATAAAGGAAGGGAGAATGGGCCACACCACGGTGCCGCAGGCGTAATTCAAATTTTGGAAATAACTGTTGAATATGACCAGGCCGGCGCTGACCGCACCAAGCATAAACAGAGTGGTGTACGAACCTGCCCCGGGGACGGGTTTAAAGTGCAGCCATTTGGGCAACCAAGGCGCCAGCACGAACAGCGCCGCGAATGTGCAGAGGCTTAAAATAAAGAAAACGGAGCGGGCATTTGCCAGGAAGCTCCGCAGTCCGGTTTCATCCCGCCGGCCCAACGCCTGCCCCGCCCTCAATGCGACGGCTCCCCCCATGCCCAGGTCGCCCAGGCCGCCGAGTGAGACGACCGCCTGGTAGGCGATAAACAGGCCGTTCATCTGGTTTCCCATGGCGCGCAGCAGCAGGCGGGTCCAGACCATGGAACCGACGCCGTTGGCGCCCATGACAAACAAACGCAAACCGAACGCCACCCGCGCCGAGGTGCGATTTTTTCGAAGCCAGTCGATCATTGGGAGTTTGTTTTGATGCCCAACATGCGTTTGACGTTCGATTTAAACGGGTACCAATAGTCCACGCTGATCTGGTGGAGAGTGCCCTGGCGCACACCGTGTTTTGGCCAGGGTAATTTGTTGACCCGGCAAAAATTCTCCATCTGCCGGAAAATCAGCCAAAGCTCGATGCAACCATTCACCCGGCGGCCCCGAATGCCATGGGAAAAGCGCTGTTCGTGCAATTGAAAGGTGGCGAGGTCTTGATGGATGATTTCCAGACCATAACGCGCGGCGAGCATGGCGTGAAGTTTGTAGTCGGCGGCAGCCGGAAGCTGGGTCGCGTAGCCGCCGGTGACCTGGAAAGCGATCCGACGATACGCCATGTTCAGCGGGCCGCCCAGCCAATTGCCCAAGCCGGGGAAATAATTCAAAAACTCAGCGGAGCTGAGGCTCTCGTGCTTGAAGGGCGTGGATGAAACTGTGCTGCCGGTTGGGGTGCGCAGTTCAAACTCGCAGCGAACGAGGTGCGCCTGCGGCTTTCCGGCGCGTTGACGGACGCGGGCGACGTATTCCGGTTTGAGCAGGTCGCCGACAAACAACGGCTTTAACCAATCCGCCTGGCCTTGCGCGTGAGCCCAATTCCAATGTTGCACGCGGCCCAACTCGCGATCGGGTTTGACGCGCCGGACGGGAATGCCGGCGGTTTTCAGTTCGTCGCAGAACTGGGTTAGAACTTCGGTTCCTTTGTTGGAAAAATTGTCGCTGAGCACCACGCCAAAACTTCTATCGGTCTGCGCAATGAGCGAGGCACCCGATTCGATTAATTTAGAACCGGGGTTGCGGACCGGCATGATGATTTCCAGCCAGGGTTGCATGTTGGGTTATTGCCGGAGGAACCGCCCTTTGTACTCCCGCGCGAGCAGGCGCAAATAGCCAGTCACGGGAAAGTTGTCTTTTTCGGTCCAGGCGTGATAGGCCAGTGTGAAGATGTAGGTCAGGGTTTCGCGATGGGTGTTCGTTCGCTGGTCCGGAAGCGTGATGGAGAACCGGTTGGGATGAATATTGAAATGACAAAGCGCCTTCGGAACGCCGAAGGCTCCGAAGCGCGCGGCCAGGGTGCAAAAAAGAAATGAATCGGCGGTGATCGGAAGCTCAGCGGCATAGCCACCGAGCGCAAGGAATGCGGTCCGCGAATACGCCGCCGCGCTGGGGGGGCCGAATTGCATGGCGTAGCGCAAGACCACTTCCTGCATTTCCTGCGGCGTGAAAAAGCGTCCGGCCCATTTCGATTGGGTGGTGGTGGTTTCGGTTCCGCGATGGTAGTGGTAGCCGGTGTAGACATATGCGCAACGTGGCTCCGAGGCAGCGGCCTGGCGAACCCTCTCGACATAATCCAGTTCCAGCCAATCGCCGGCGAATAATGGTTTCAACCAATCCGCCTGCGACTGATAATGCAGCCAGTTCCAATGTTCAACCCGTCCCAACTCGGCGGGAGGCTGGATGCGTCGGGCGGAAATGCCGGCGGCGCTTAATTGACTCAGCGCCATCTCAAGGTGCTCGCGTCCGGTGGTCGAAAAATTGTCGCTGACGAGAACGGAAAAGTTTTTGTCCGTTTGCGCAGAGAGTGATGCGATCGTTTTGGCAAAAACTTCGGTCGCGTTGCGGACCGGAATGAGGACTTCAAAGGTCATTGTTCTGGGGGGATATCAGGCCGCAGTTTTTGTTGATCTCCAGGTCGAGACCATAAAGCCCCGCCATCGGGGAATCAATTGCGCCGCACAATACAAAGACTTCATGAAAACCTGATGCCGCAAGGATCCCCAATGATGGTTCGATTCCAAGAATGCGCGGCGCTCAAATCCGTGCGTGAAATACGTTTTGTCGTTTTTCCACCCGTAATGTTGAAGCGTTTTGTCCAACTGCTGGAGAGGCCAGATATGAATGTGGCCATAGTTCATAGTTTCATTCGGAATCACCGGATGCTCAACATCACGACCGATGAGAGTATAAAAAAGATTTTTTATTCCGGCGCCGTTCGGCGTGGTAATTAATAACCGCCCTCGCCCGGTGATTTTCTTTTGTAGAGCATCCACCGATTTGGCGACCAGCGTCGGGTCGAGATGCTCGATGATTTCACCCAATACAATCAGGTCAAATTTCCCTTCACGCTCATCCAAGCGCGCAATATCGCAGGGTTCCAATTTAAGATAACTTCTGCTTTTAATCAGTTGAAGATAATCCTTATTTTGAAAATTTGGGCTGTCGGGATGGTCAAAAACAGTAAACCGCGCTTCGGGAAAAAAGCGGTGCAAAAATTCAGGAATCAAACCATGCAGATAGCCAAAGTCCAAGACTTCAAAACTGCTTTCGGGTGAAAAACCCGCGTCGAGCAAGGCTTGCTTCATTACCAGCAATCGTTCGGCCTCGAAATAATAGAGGAATTTGTAGTCCTTGACCCACTCCAGATCGGCTGACGGAGGAATTTGCCGGACGAAATCCAGCATGGCTGCAGCCAGATCCTTCTGAGTTATCGCAATCGATGAATCGGTCATTTTGCGCGCCGCCTATAGTATTTTGTGGTTTTGAAAAACTCCAAATCTTCCGGCACCCCCAAACCATACATGCCCTTGCGCTCTTCGCCGGTCTTCATGGTGATGACTTTCGCGCCTTCCCCGATCAATTGGTTGTAGGTGGGCGCCACGTAAAACTCACCATTCACGCGAAGGTTTTTTGCGATCATGGATTCCGCGGCGCGGACGTAGTCGCGGCCTTTGCGGAAATTATAAATCCCCACCGTCGCCTCGTTGCTGACGACTTGTTTTTCCAGGACTTCGCTGACGGTGCCGTCGGCTCGCATCCGGCAGTAGCTCCATTTCGGATGGTCGGCCCAGAATGTCATGATGAGTCCGCCGACGTCGGGGGCGTCGGCGGCAGCGAGGTAATCGTTGATGTCCAAGTCCACGATCTGGTCGCTGTTGGCGATCATGAGTGGGTTGTCGGAATCGATGAACTTTTTTGCCAGCAACACAGTGCAGGCGGCGCCTTCAGTCACTCCCGGCACGGGGATGATGTCGCAACCGGGACACAGCCTTTTGATTTCGGCGGGCACGTCGGGATATTTTTCCAGATGTTCGCCCAGGCAGAGGAAGGAGAAATGGTGCGGGCGGTGGGGGCGGATGTTGTCGATGACCCATTGGATCATGGGACGTCCGCCGACCGGGATGAGCGGTTTAGGGGTGGTGAATCCGGCATTGGCGAACCGCGAACCGCGGCCGGCCATGGGGACGACGATTTGCAAAATACTCACGGTGCGCTTTCCTTTTTTCGAATCCAGATGGCCTGGGGGTGATCCGTTGCTCCCGGCATCCATTGTTCCATCACGGGCCAATGCTGCCTCCACAGCCAATAGAGCGGCAACGTCACTTCCCAATCCCGGCCGCCACTGATGAGGATTTCCAGGGCGTATTGTTCGTTGTTGGCGCCGCGGTTCGGACCGTTGCCCACGAGCCAATCCGCGGGATAATCGTACGGGGTGAAAATATCATGCACGTGGACATGCACACCCTTTTTCAGCGAGGGCAGGACGCGCGTCAATTCGTATTCCACGTCATTCTGCACTTTGAGGACGTGGCTGGTGTCGATGAACAAAACGTCGCCAGCTTCCAATTTTGTGAATCGGTCCAGCGGCACGTGCTGGATTTTTTGCCGGAGAAATTCACCGGGCAATTTCAACTCCAAAAAATATGGGGCTGGATAGGGTTCGATGAAAACGGATTCGCACGCTGCGCCTTCCTGCTGGTTTTGTTTCAGCGCAGCGATGCTGGCGCGCGAACTCCAGCCGCAACCAACTTCGATGTAACGCTTCGGTTTGATTTTCCGCAGCATGGAATAGAGCGCAATGGTATCGAAGCTCGGATACGTCTGGCTCCAAATGACGGAGCCGTTCGGATTCCGAGGGAATTGATCCAATTCGGCTTTGAATTTTGCCAACTCCTCGACGAGAGCCAGGATGCGAGGGCGATCCATCGGCACTCCGGGCAGCAGGCGCGGTTCAGATAAAGCCGCGAGATTGACTTCGGCCGGATCAGCGAAAGGCGAATAAAAAACTTTGGGGTAAACCTGGTAACCGGCACGTTCGGCAACGTCATTCCGGGTCGTGAAGGTTTTGAAAAATCCACGCAAAACCGAGGACGGCAAGGCGGCCACGCAAGAGTCAAAGGTGCGGCGGAGGAAGTAGCGCATGGCCTATTCTCGCGGTTTTCGGTTGTGGCCGAACAGCTCGCTGGGCGGGCTCAAAAGGTCATCAATAGGCGTTGACATTATTTCTTTTAATCCAGAACGCTGCGGGTCGCGCGCTCGTCGGAGGAATGAGTCGATCGAGTGCCTTTCGATGCTCGGTCGATACAAGAAAGAGAGGAAGCATTACTTCAAAAGCTTTGCGTCGCCAGCATATTGTTCGTTGAGTGAGTGCAACTGATCCATGAGACTCTTTCGAGTAATCATACGGTCTAAAGATGTCAAACAACATTTTTCTTTCCTGTGAATAGCCTTGCAAGCCTTACCGAGCGTCTTTCATAATAAAATCGATTATGGGTTTCGGAACACGAAATTTTCTGCGATACAATACCAACAGATTGCTTGGAAAAATAGGAACTAATTTTCAAGTCGCGTACGAACGGTGGAGAGCAAAAAGAGTCCAGGCAATTCTTGACCACTACGGACATTCATTTTTTGAAGGGAAGACGCTTTTGGAACTTGGCGCCGGGTATGGAGACATTGGGAACTTTTTTTCCTTATTGGGAGCAAAAGTAACTTGCGTTGAAGGCAGGCAAAAGAATGCAAATCAGATTATCAGGAAATACGAAAGCCTGAGAGCCATCACGTACGATTTAAACGATGGACTCCCTTCGAAAGAGCATTACGACATTATCATCCACTTTGGCGTTCTTTATCACCTCAAGAATCCTGAGCGTTCTTTGCGGGAGTCCTGCCAATGTTGTGACCATCTAATTTTGGAAACAGAATGTTCCGACTCCGACGATCCATATTTTCTCCCTACTGCTCAGGAAACCTCCTACGTATTTGATCAGGCAATTGACGGTGTGGGGACTCGACCCTCCCAAGCCTGGGTGGAACGAATTTTGACTGAAGAAAAGCGCAGCTTTGAGAGGTTGTTCAATGCCCGCCTGAACGCTGACGGCCATTTTTATGATTGGCCCTTGAAAAACACCAGGCAATGTCCCCGCGGACAAAGACGGTTTTGGTTCGTGAAACGGTCCTGACTCCCAGTCGGCGGATATTGCCCAAAAATCAACCTCGTAACAAGTTTATGTTCTGCCGGATAAAATATTTCTTTTAGTTTCCTGGAGACATTGCCGTCGTCATTTTCCTTTCAGCACCAGTTTGTGGCTGGATCCAAACTCCTTCAAAAACAAATCCACGTCCTCGGGTGTGCCAAGGCTGTGCATTGCGCCGTCGGGCAAATGGGAAGTGGTAATTTTTTTGCCCGCGAGAATCAACTCGTTGTACACGGGGCAGACAAAAAACTGGCCGCTGGTGGAAAGACCTTTGACGATCATCTTCTCGGAGCCTTCGATGAGGTCGCGCGCGCGGCGGAAATAATAAAGCCCGGCGGTGGCTTGTTTGCTGATGGGCCGTTTTTCCGCGGTGGCGGTGACGAGGCCGGAGGCGTCCGTCTTCACAAACGACCAACGCGGGTGCGTGGCGGTGAAGGTCAGGATACATCCGTCAATTCCCGGCTGGCGGCAGGCCTGGTAAAAGAGCGAAAGGCCGGAGGTGATGAATTGATCACCATTGGCGATGAGCAATTCCGCGTCGGGATCCAGTTCATCGATGGCCAACAGCACGGAGCAAAGCGCGCCGGCAGTATCCTGTTCCAACGGGATGATGCGGCAGCCGGGTGCGACGAGGCGGAGCATGTCGCCGAGATAGAATTTCGCCAAATGCTCTTTGCGGCAGATGAAGGTGAACTGGTTCGGCTGCGGTGGCGCGAGGTTGGACAACACGATTTCGATCATCGATTGGCTGCCGATCTCGATGAGCGGTTTGGGAAAGGTGTAGCCGCGTTCCTGGAAGCGCGAGGCTTTGCCGCCCATGGGGACAACGATCTGGAGCATTATTTGCCGCCTTTCTCAAGGGATTCGATAAAGCTGTGAATGCGCGGATAATCGACATCGCCAAACCCGGTCACCTGGCAAAGGTGGCCGCCGGAGCGTTTGGCGGCTTCGATGCCGTGCCCGGCGTCCTCGACGATGACGCAATCCCTGGGCTTGAGCCGGAGTTTCTTGAAGGCGCAGAGATACATTTCGGGGTTTGGTTTGGGATTCTTCACGTCCTCATTACTGCAAATGAAATCGAACAAATCGATGATGCCGCTGCCGCGGAGCATGAGTTCGACGCTCTCGCGGATGGAATTGGAACAACAGGCCAACTTGTAACCTTCGCGCTTGAGCTGGTGCACCATGAATTCCTTTTCGAAGACGGGAGTGCAATTGCGCAGGATTTCTTCGCGCGTGTATTTCTGTTTGATTTTGTTGGTGATGGCGTGAAGGCCGCGCGGGAAATTTTTTTCCACCGAGAGCATCTCCAGTTTTTTGCGCGTGGGCAGGCCATTGTAGGTGGTGAGGTGCTCGTAACGCGAAATGTTGTAGCCGAAGAGGCCGAGCGCGCGGTTGAGCGCGTCGTAATGCCACTCGGTCGCGTCCACCAGCACACCGTCGAGATCGAAAAGGACAGCTTTGATTTTCACGCGGATTGGGTATCGGGATATTTGTCACCAGCCACACAGGGCATTTTGACGACGACCGTCGTGACGTCGGTCAAGGCGGTGAAATCGGTGGATTGGCCGGGATGGATTTTCACGATTTCGCCGGGGCCGACTTCCTCGCCGGACATGCGGACGCGGCCATGGACGATGAGCGTGAGTTCGGTGGCAATTTTGTGATGATGTGACGCTTCGTGCTCACCGGCTTGATAATGTTTCACGGCTACCTCGACGGCGTCCGACTGGATCAGCGTGGGATGGAAATTACCCACGAACCACCCTTTGGTGAATTGATCGAGGCGATGGCGTTCCAATGCGGCACCCGGCTTTCTGATTGTTGACACACGATTATTCTAGAAAAAACTCCCGCGCGGACAAGGCGTAATCCGTGCACAGGCCGTCAATGCCCCAATCCTTGAACTGCTGCCAGCGCTGCAAACGCTCATTTTCGCTGAAACCGTGCAATTCGGGCGAAATGGCGTAAAACTTCCGGCCCGCGGCACGGATTTTTTCCCGGGCCTCGCGTTCGAGCCAGAGCGAGTCGAATTCATCCGCCCACACGATCTGCGCGGGGATGGAAAGGCATTGCGCCATCGGTTCTCCGCGGTCGCTGAGGCGCGAGGCCAGCGCCGTTTGCGCCCCTCCCGACGAGCCCTGAATCCGCCGTTGCGCCTGGCCGGGTGTTTTCGGCTCGAGCAGCTCAAAATCGAAATAGAAGGATTTACTTCCCAGATCGCCGGATTTTTGCAATGCAATCAATTCCGCTTCGTAGCCCAACTCCTTCACGTTCATGGCGATCACGCATTCGGGAAATTCCCGGAATAGCGCGGCGAACTGTTTGAAATCATTTTTCTCCGTCCAGGGTTGGGGATCGTGGGCGATGTAAAAGCGGCCGTGGGCATCGCGCCGCAAATCCGTTTCGATGCCGAAGCCGAATTCCAACGCGCGCCGGGTGGCCGCGAGGGAATTTTCCTGTGCGGGTTTGGGACCCTCCACGTTTGCGCGATGGGCTAAAATCTCAATCATCGTTATTTGGCTCAAATTCGGCTTAAAATTGGAAGCTCATGGAAACAGAGCCGGGCGATAACTCAAGCATTTCGTTTCGACAGTCACCCTCAGGGAATGCTCAAATACGGTGTGCGTCCAAAGGACCATTTCCCGTGAGATGGGATTCCGGCATGCTTTTTCCCGGCGATGAAAACCAATTTTTCTCGAGGCGCCAATGGAGGTATGACTTTGATTGAGGTGCTCGCCGTGGTCGCGTGCGCGGTGATTTTGATCGCCATGCTGCTTCCCGGCTTAAGCGGGTCACACAAATCCCAGGCGGGCATATGCATGAACCGTGTCCGTAACATTGCAGTGGGATTCCTTATGTATGCGAGCGATAACCAAGGTAAATGGACGATACAAACTTCCGTGACCAATGGCGGCACGATGGAATTTCTCGAGCGCAACCAAACCTCCCCGCATTACCAAAAGATTTCAAATTATGTTCACGACACGACCACATTCATTTGCCCGGCGGAGAAAAATAGGCGAGCGGCGGCGAATTACGAATCTCTCACGGACAGCAATCTTAGCTATTTTCTGAACGCGGATATTTCCACCAAAGATGCGTCCAAATCGATCATGCTAGGGGATCGCAGCCTGCAAGCGAACGGCCAACCGGTTGGGCACGGAACGTTTACAGTTAAAACGAATATGGATGTCACCTGGACAGGTGAAATGCATCGCTCGTTCGAGATTCTCGGGTTTGTGGATGGACACGCCGAATTGTGCCACGTCACGAATCTGAATTCGGCTTTTCAGCGCCAAGGTCTCGCCGCCTTCCGGCTCTCCGTCCCGTAATCCACCAAAATGTAACATCCTCCGCGCTCTGAAAGCTTGACCTGACTTGCTCGACCGATAGCCTCTCATGGCGCGCAGCCGGCGAGACGTAGCGTTCTTCCCGCGTAGCACCACAGCATGTCGAGCATTTTGAAGTTTATTGCCCTGCACGCCCCGTTAATTCTGGTCGGCATCTGCCTCGCCGTCGTCATCGCGCTTTATTTTTACAACAATCCCCTCAAGCACAATCGGCAATTCATGATTCGGCGGTTCGTGAACTGGTTCCCGCTGGGGATGACTTACGCGTTCCTGTGCATGGGCCGTTACAACGTGATCGTCGCCAAGGACGCGCTCTCGGCAATGTCCAAGGAAGACCTGGGAATCATCTTCGGCGTCGGGACGTGGGTTTACGCGTTGTCCTTCCTGGTGAACGGGCCGCTGATCGATAAAAAACTCGGCGGCAAGCGCGGCATTCTCATCGCGGCGGCGGGCGCCTCGGTCTGCAATGTCGCGATGGGCGTGCTGACGTATTTGATTTTGGTCAAGCACTTGAAGATTCATCTCGCGGCGTCCTTCTCGGTGCTTTACGCGGCGAACATGTATTTCCAGAGCTACGGCGCGATGTCCATCATCAAGGTCAAGGCTTACTGGTTTCATGTGCGCGAGCGCGGCATTTTCGGCGCGATTTTTGGAACGCTGATTTCCTTCGGCGTTTATTTTGCGTTCGATTGGGGAGCGGGCATCGTGTCGATGACCAAGGCGAAGCCGCCGGAGGGCAGCGGCTGGCTACAACAGTTATTGCGAAGCCTCTTTGTGCCAGCCGGCTCGACTATCGATGCCACCTGGGCTGTGTTTTTCATTCCCGCGGCGATTCTGGTCGTGTGGATAATACTCGACCTCTGGCTCATCAAAGACACCCCGGAAGAGGCAGGCTTTCCGCATCTCGATACATGCGACGCGTCCTCCGGCGAAATGCACATTGAATTTTCGGTTCTCGACCTTTTGAAAAAGATTTTTGCGAGCCGGTTGATGCTGCTCATCGCCGTCGTGGAACTGACCTCCGGCGTGTTTCGTTACAGTATGACCGAGTGGTATCGCACGTTCGCGAAGGAAACCGAGCCCGTCGCGGCGGCGTTTTTCCTGAATCATTGGGGATTGCTGCTTTGCTTGTTTGGTGTCGTGGGCGGTTTCGCTGGTGGCATTATTTCCGACAAATTCTTCCAATCCCGTCGCGGGCCGCCGGCCGCCCTGCTTTGCGGGATGGTTCTCGTATTCGCCGGTTTGATGGCAGCCGTCTTATTCTCGGGGCCGCTGACCGTGGGTTGGTCGGCGGTGCTGATCGTCACAGCCTCCATCGGCATCACTTCGCTGATGTCCGGCACGGCGGCCACGGATTTCGGCGGGCGCAAAGCCACCGCGACCTGCTCGGGCATTGTGGATGGGTTCGCGTATCTCGGCAGCGGGCTCCAGTCGATTTGTCTTGGCAAACTCACGACTCACAATTGGCAATGGTGGCCGATGTTTGTCATCCCGTTTGCTGTCATTGGCCTCGTGATTTCGATCAAGCTCTGGAAGGAACTGCCCGCGGCGACGCGCAAATACATTGCCGAAACCGAAGCGCCGAAGGCGCCGGAGCTGGCGAATTGGTAGCCGCGCCGGTCTGGTTTAACGTTCGAAGTTTAACCGCAGATGGACGCAGTTAGACGCAGATAAAACGATTTTGCAGGCCCGAACAATAGCTCGTCAAACTGTGCTTATTTAATCCTGCCGCAGTCCGCAATCTACGTTTATCTGCGCTTATCTGCCGTAAAAAAATCCCTGCCGACCTTCGTGAGGTCTTTCGCTTCCGGCGGAAAGCGAGGAACGCAATTCACAATCTTGCCGTTCACTGTCAATAACTTCCCCTTCGCGCCCCGCCGGTTCATGGCATAATCCGCGGATGACGCAAGCTGAACCGACGAGCCCCGCGAAAAAGCAGTACCCTCGCGGTTTTCGCGCTCGCCGCGGTTTGAACTGGGGCATCCTCGGCCTCACTTACGCGTCCTACTACGTCTGCCGTTACAATTTCCGCTTTGCCACCCCGGGCTTGATCGAGGAGTACGGATTTTCCAACACCCAGATCACCGACATGCTCAGCGCGTGGTCCATCGCGTACGGCACGGGACAGCTTGTCAATGGTTTGCTGACCGATCGCATCGGCGGAAAAAAGGCAATGCTCATCGGTGCGCTGGGAACCATCGCGATCAATCTCACGTTCGGTTTCGCGTCCTTCGTCGGCACCTTCTCGACCTTCGCTCTCATTTGGTTGTTGAACGGCTGGTTTCAATCCTTTGGCGCGCCGGGCATGGTGAAAATCAATGCCGCGTGGTTCAACCGCGACGAGCGCGGAACGTTCGCCGGCATTTTCGGCTTCATGATCCAACTGGGCCAGTTTGCCATCAATAATCTCGCGCCCTTCATACTCGCCGGTTTTTCCATCGGCATCTTCGTCGTGGCAAAAGGCGAATGGCGCTGGTTGTTCCGCATCCCTCCCTTGTTCACGGCGCTGATGGCAATCCTGGTGGTTTGGTTGCCGAAAGAATCGCCGGAGGCCGCGGGTTATCCGGGAGTGGTGAGCGATGGCGACGGCAAATCGGACACGGGCACCCGAGCGAGTCTCAAGGAATCATTTGTTACGATCTTCACGCATCCGCTGGTTTGGTTTTACGCCGTCGCTTACGGATGCACGGGTGCAGTCCGGAATCTTTCCGATCAACTGGCGGTGCTTTACTTCGTGCAACAACTCAAGTTGGACCTGGCAAAAAAGCCGCCGGCCGTCTTCTATACCATGAACCTGATGCCGATCGTGGCGGTTTTTGGCTCCTTCACGGCCGGATGGGTATCCGACAAATTCTTCAAAGGACACCGTTCACCCGTCGCCATGACGCTCTATTTTTTGGAAAGCTGCGTCATCATTTGCGCTGCGATCGTGATTCACATGGGCATTGTCGGGCCCACGCCGGTGGGAATTTTTCTCGGCTGCCTTTTCCTCGTGCTCGTCTCACTCACCGCGAATTCGACCCATGCAATCGTCGGTGCGGCGGCTCCCATGGATATTGGCGGGCGCAAGATGGCTGGATTCGCGGCGGGGGTGATTGATTCGTTCCAATACTACGGTGCGGCTGTCGCGTTGCCCATCACCGGGCGGCTGATTGATCATTACGGCTGGGGGGTTTGGTACCCGACCATGGCGAGCTTCGGATTGATTGGCGGTTGCTCAATGCTTTTGGTGATGCGCAAGCAACGGTTTATGACGGCACAAACAATCGCCGGCCGATGATGGTGTGATGCCAAAGTTCTACCGGGCCACATCGTAAAGCACCAACATCTCAGGAAAATAACCTGGCGGCGTTTTCGTCAACGGGAAGGAGGCGGGGACTTGTTTGCGGGCGAGCGTTTCCACGATGAATCGCGACCAGCTTTGCGGTCCAGCACTTAACCATTCCGATTGGATGCGGACGTCCAGCGAGCGCCGGGTGAGACACAGCGCGTGAATCGGTTTCAATTGGTCGTTGATGGCAAAAAAGCTTTCCTGCCAGCTGACCGGATCGTCCGCGCTGGCGGTGGCATTCAAGGTCAGCCAGACGGCGTCGCGATCGCCGTACCACGCCACGGCCCAGGGCACGTCCGTCATCATCAATTCATTTTTTGTCAATTCGTGCGCGCTCTCCTGGAGTTTGTCCGGCCAGTAGGGCGGATAGACAATGGGCCCTTTTCCCGGCAGGAGCAGCGAAAACCAGATCGGCAGTTTGATCAAAAAGACAAACAACGAGATGGTTGCGTAGCGCAACCAAATAGACGGAAACGGGATGCTTTCCAGCAGGGAATAAAAGAGGCCCACGCCAAAAACAACCACGAGCGGAGAAATCAATACCAGAAGGTTTTCCGAATTGATGTCGGGAGTTTCCTCGGAGAGATTCGTCGTCCCCAACGCCTGGGTGATGACCAGGAAGGCGAGGCAGCCCACCGCAAAATAACGCAGGCGGCGCAAAGCCGGGTTGCGGAGGCCGAGCAGCAATCCCACCAGGAAAAAACCGGTGATCCAGCCGCCGGTATTCTTGATGATATCCCCCTGCAGGATGGTGGACGCATTCGTCAGCAGTTTCATGAAATAGACACTCACGCGGTAGGGCGGCAATTCCGGTTGCAGCGAACGTTGCAATCGAAAACCGGGCAACAACGATTCAACGACATTGTAACTTGCCGTTCCGAACGCCGTGCCGCTCAGGCTGTAGTTGCGCATGATCCAAGGGGTCACCACCAATGCCACCATGACAAGGGTCCCCACACAGTAAACCCAACGGCGCGGTCCGCCGAACACCAGCAGAAACGCCACGACAGGCAGGATGACGCACAGAAAAGAATAACGAGTCAGGCCGCCGACACCAACCAACAAGCCGGCCGCCAGGCTGAAAAGGATCGCTCCTTTTTGCCCCCATTTCGGCTCGCGTATTTCGGATTCCCACAAGGTGAGACACCAAATGAGGCCCATGAAAATCAAAAGCAGCAGCATCGTGGAGAGGCCGGAAGCGCTGAACTCCCAAAGCAAGTTCGACAGCAGCAGGACAATGGCCGAGGTCCGGGCGACCGAAAAATCATAGAGCCGCCAGGCCCAGAAAAATGCGAGCGTCACGACGATGAAAAATAAAAATTGATTGAAAAAGGTGATCAGATAATCCGGCTGATATCTCAAGCTTCTGCGTCCGCTGGGAAATCTCGAATCCGGCGCGCTCCAAAAATTCCCTTTCAAACCGGTGTCAAAATGAAATGGCAGCACCTTCATCAAACCCGCCAGCACGACCGGATAAACCGGCGGATTGGAAATATCCGGATGATTTTCATTGAGGCGGGCGGGGTCCTTATCGCCGGCCACGCGGTTTTTTTCCATGAGCAAATGCATGCTCAGGGGACGGATGCATTCCGTGGTGAAACCGTGCCCGGTGGCGAGGTTCCGGCCCAGTTGAGCGGCATCCATGGCCGCGGGAGAAGCCATGTTCCGCGCGCAGTGATAATCGTAGCGAAGAGTGAACACCGCCAGCAACAGGACGAAAACCAACAACTTCAAATAGCGAAGACTATCCGCGCTCTCCAACTTGTGGATCCACTCCTGCACTTTTGTCATCAACTGCATATCAAAATTCCTCGAGGCCGTATATGTGCAACTTCCGATGCAACGTGCGCCGGCTCATGCCGATTTTTTTCGCCGCCAGCGTCCGGTTGCCGCGCGTTTCCTTCAACGCGCGAATGATCAATTGTTTCTCTGCTTCCGTAACCGTCAAATCACTTTTGGACAATGCGCGTTGCGGGTCCGCCGCCGCCGCGCCGCCGCGCACCGAGGCCGGCAGATCGCGCGCGCTGATTTTTTCGCCGCGGCACAGCACCACCGCATGCTCGATTGCCGTGCGCAACTCGCGCACATTGCCCGGCCAATGGTAACCGGCCAGGGTTTCGAGCGCGTCCGCCGTGAATTCGTTCACCGGTTTGTTGTTTTCCTTTGCGAATTCCCGCAGAAAACTTTGCGCCAGCAACGGCACATCACCCATCCGCGCCCGCAACGGCGGCAGCGTAATCTCCACCACCCGCAGACGGAAGAACAAATCTTCGCGAAACGTGCCGGCTTTCACAAGCTCTTCCAGATTTTTATTTGTGGCCGCAATCAACCGCACGTCGGCGTTCAACGTTTTGTTGGAGCCCACGCGTTCAAAGGTGCGTTCGCCAAGAAAGCGGAGCAATTTTACCTGGATGGTGGAATCGATTTCGCCGATCTCATCCAAAAACAGCGTTCCGCCCTGCGCCAACTCGATGCGCCCCACGCGGCGTTCGTGCGCGCCGGTGAACGCGCCTTTCTCGTGCCCGAACAATTCGCTCTCAAGCAAGGTGGGCGTGAGCGCCGCGCAATGCACGGTGACCATCGGTTGTTTGGCGCGCGGGCTGAGTTGGTGAATCGCTTTGGCGATCAATTCCTTGCCGGTGCCGCTTTCGCCGAGCAGCAGCACGGTCGCGCGCGTGGGCGCGACTTGTTTCACGATGTCGAGCACTTCCTGGATGGCGGGGGATTGGCCGATGATGTTTTCCACGCCGAACTTCGAATCCAATTGCTGGCGCAACGAGACGTTTTCGACTTCCAGCTTTTGATGTCGCAAGGCGCGCGCGATACGCATTTCCAACTCATCGATTTGCAGGCGGCCCTTGGCGATGTAATCATCCGCGCCGCGTTTCATCGCGTCCACGGCCACTTCCTCCGAGCCGTAGGCGGTCATCAAAATGCAAATCGGCGGTTTCGGAAGTGATTTCGCGCGGGCGATTAATTTCATGCCGTCCTCGTTCGGCAACCGGAAATCGGTGAGCAACACGTCGAAGTGCTCCTGTTCGAGCAATTCCAGCGCGGCTTTGGCGTCCTCGGCGAGATAAACGTCATAACGATCTTCCAACGCCGCGCGGAGTCCTTCGCGGGTCGTTTTTTCGTCGTCAACAATCAGTAATGTGGGTTGTTCAGGCACAAATTTATTTTTAGTCGGGATGGCCTGCGTATTGAAGATACGGAGCCACAATAATAATCATGAGCAGGATCGCGTGAACAGCGACGAGCTCGAATCCCTGGCCACGGCATTTCGAAAAGTAACTGCTGCCCGCGCCGGAAAGAATTCCCGCGATCGAGGATATTTTCCATAGCGTGCCGGCAACTGAAAGAGAGCTTCGATAGGCCAGCAGACCCGGCCCGCCGGAATATCTATGAATGATGAGGGCAACAACGAGTCCCATGACAATTGCCGGAACGGTAAGTAGAAAAAAAGAGATGCGCTGACAATGCTGCGCGGCGCGTTGCGCCGGTTCCGAGGCATTCACCCGCAACGGCAGCGGACGCACCGTCAGCCCAATTCCAATGAAGAGCAAGGGCATCGCGATAACAAGTATCAGGCTCGGATTCATTCTGCTGCGGGTATTTCGAGTTTTGCGAAATCAATCATGCAACGGCGCCTCCAACAGCCGCTGCTTGCGTTCGTGCAGCGGCAGCCAAATGCGGAACGTCGTGCCGCGCCCAACCAGGCTATCCAGTTCAATTTTCCCGCCGTGCGCGCGAATGATGCGCTGCACGATCATCAAACCGAGACCGCTGCCTTTTTTCTTCGTGGTAAAAAACGGCTCGAAGATGCGGTTGATCTGGTCCTGCGGAATCCCGCCGCCGGTGTCTGCCACGCTGAGCCAGACACCGTCGGAACCTTCGCCCGTCTGCAGCGTCAACGTGCCGCCTTTGGTCATCGCCTGCATTGCGTTCTTCACGAGATTCACCAGCACCTGCTGCATTTGTGTCAAATCGAGCGGCGCGAAGGGGAGCCGTGATTGCAATTTGGTTTTGACGTGCAGGCCGCGATTTTCCAATTCGGGCCGGAGCAATTCCAGCGTTTTCTCGACCACTTCATTCAGCGAGCCCGGTTTCAATTGCGGCGCGGTCGGGCGGATGGCGTGGAGAAATTGCGTGACGATATAATCCAGGCGATTGATCTCGCCCTTGGCCACGCCGAGGTATTGCTCCAGTTTTTTCACGGAGTCATCCACGCGGCCGGCAGCGATGTCGACTGGCTCGCGGCCTTTGCCCAGCAACGGCTTCTTGCCACCCGGCGCCCGCCACTCGTCGCTCTTGAGCCGCTTGAGTTCCCGCTCCATCAATTGCAAATGGATGTGCAGGGCGTTCAACGGATTGCCGATCTCGTGCGCGACGCTCGCGGCGAGCAGCGTGAGGGCCTGAATGCGTTCGCTCTCGATGGCTTCGAACGTCTTCTGCCGCGCTTCGGTGGCGTCGTGTAAAATGAGCGCGACGCCCGAGCTGCCGGTTGCCTCGCCATCCAGCGGCGCGGCGTACATGCGCATAAACCGGGCGCGCGGATAGTGCACTTCAAACTCATGCCGCACGACGCGCTGGCCGCCGCGGTTGTCCAGGCGGGAAATATTTTTCCAATCGAGCTCGGGCAGGAAATCGGTGATCAACTGCCCTTCGACATTGGGCTGAAAGCCGATCAACTGCGTCACCGCCTGGTTGAAGTAAATGATTTCGCCGTGTTCATCCACGACCAGCACCCCGTCTTCGATGGTGTTGAAGAGGGTCTCGAGAAAACTCCGCTCGCGCGCCAGCCGTTGGACCACGGTTTGCAGACCTTCGGTATCGAGCCGCCCGATGCGGCCCAGCACTTTGTCCAGAAAGCTCGATTTAACAGCCATATATCTCGTGGCACGGGCGTCTCGCCCGTGCGTTCATTTCGATTCGCACGGGCGAGACGCCCGTGCCACTAAATTAAAACCACTTTTTCTTTTTGAAATACCAATACGTCAGGCCTGTGGACAGCGCCACCACACCGACCGCAATTAAATACCCGTGTTTCCACGACAGCTCCGGCATGTCATGGAAATTCATGCCATACCACGTCCCGACCATCATCAGCGGCGTGGTGATCACGGTGATCAACGTGAGGAGTTTGACCACCTCGCCGGTTTGGTTTGAGGACATGTTCAAATACACCTGCAAAATGCCGGTCAATGAGTCGGTGTACGATTGCGCCATTTCCGAGATCTGAAAGAGCGCGTCGTAGACATCCTTGTAATAGGGCACCATGTGGGGGCGGATCTGTTTGAATTCGCCGCGCGCAAAACGGGCGATGACCTCGCGCTGCGGGCCGATGATTTGCCGCAAGTGCGGTCACTTCCTTCTTCACCTTCAAAATCTGGTTGAGCGTGTCCTTGGTGGGCGCCTGCAAGGCTTCCTGTTCCAAGTCGGCAATTTGCAGCGCCAGTTCATCGAGCGCGGGTTTGTAATTATCCACGATCGAATCGAGCAGGTTGTAAGCGACGCGGTCCGGCGCCCGCGCAATGTGCATTGCCCCGCGCATGGCCTGTTCTTCGGTCACCACGACGCTCTTGATTGGCACGTTGTGATAGGTCACGAGAAAATTTTTGCCGAGAAAAAAATCCAGCTCGCGCGTCGCGAAGACGCATTCCTTCCGGCTGTAATCCACCGTGTGGATCACAATGAAAAGATACGGCGTGAACTTGTCATCCTCCTTCGGCTCGTAATCATCAACCTTCGGCGACGGGCTCACGTTCACGCAATCCTCGATGGACAACGGATGAAAATGAAAAACTTCCTCCAGAACGTATTTGGTTTCCTCCGGAGTAGGATTTTCCAAATCCACCCACAGAAACAGATTGGTGTCGGACAACAGGGTCGGCATCAGGAACATATCAATGTCCTGGCTGTGCAATTTGCCTTGGGTTGTGAAAACCAGGGATCGGACCATGCTCGTCTCTCAATCTATCGCAAATACTTTATCTCCAGCGGCCTAGACACAGAATGTGTGCCTTTTCTGCATAGCGAAACGTTCGCAATTACGCGCCAACTTGTCTCAAAGTGTGGCAGGGGTTTTGAAAACGCAAGCCCGATAATTGGAGCACGGAATTCATTGTGCTTCCGAAAAAGTTTCGCTCTTAAAAAAGACAAGGCGCGCCCTCGCGGACGCGCCTGCCTTGGCGAATGACTTCCCGAATTATGGCGTCGGTGTGACCGGCAGCAACCGCGTGGTGTAAGTGATGGGAGCTTTCGTCGTATCAGTGAACTTCAAAAACAACACTTTGGTCTGATGCGGTCGGAGCGCATCGTCTGCGTCTTCGTCACCGGCCGGCACCTGAACGAAAGGACTTCCGAGCGGCGCAAGCACGGTCGTGACGCCATCCGCGTTCACGAGTGTTCCGTTGGAACTGAGATTATCCAGGACCAAATACATTGGGTTTGGAATTGTGGTGGTCCCCTCGTTCTTGATGAGCACAAGCTGGAACACGTCGTGCGAAAATGGCAGGTGAATCTGCACGCCCGGATCAATCCTGACGTTCGGCACTTGCGGAATCACGCCGTCTTTGAACAGGTCGCCCAGGTCATTGACGGTGGCGACGTTGTTGTAACCGGTTCCGGAAGCCTCGGTTTCAGTGGGCGGGATGGGGTTGTTCACGAACGGCAGGCCGAAGATTTCCTCCATCGACTTGAGGTCCGAGGAGTGATTCATCTCAACGCTGCTGGCATAAGCATTGCCCTTGGCGAGCGGGGAAATGACAATTTCCGGAATCGCGAAGGTCGTGTCGTCTCCCCCTTCCGATTCATCCCACCAAATGATGATCACGCCGTTATCCTGATATTCCGGTGTGGCCATGATTTGCGGCACGATTTGCGAAAGGAAATTGTCGCCGGTCGCAATCGCCGACTGGTCTCCGGTGTAATGCACGCCCTGATAAGTGAAACCACCGGTCAGCGCGCTATGAGCATCGTTGAACTGGTTGGGCGTGATCCAGTTATACTTCCCGACCTTGTGCGTGGCGAGATCGAGGGAAAGTTGCGATAACGGAAAGACGTTTTGGATCGCCGTATCCGGGAAAAACGCCATGGGATTGTGCTTTACGGCGTAGTTGAATTGAGTCGTGCCGTAATAGGGATTGACGGGACCGGTCGTTCCCGACGCGCTGTTCGTGGGACTGGTGCTCAATTGCACGTCTTCCTGGTAATTTTTCCACGAAATTCCGGCCGCATTCAACTGGGCCGTGAGATGCGGCGCGGTGAATATATTGTTGTTTGCGGCCCGCGGGTCCGCGTCGGTGTGGACGCCAAAATCCGTGCCTGCTTCCACCCAAACGTAATTCGGTTCGGAGGGATGCACGCCAATGCCGGCGTTGCGATAATGCATGGCCCAGGACGTCTGGATCGCGTTTGGATTTCCCGGCGTCATCAGGCTATTCAGATACGGCGCGGCTGAATTGCCGAGAATCTGCTGAGGGCTGGTAACTGTTCCCGGTTGCGTGAGGTTGTGATTTTCCATCGCAATCACGAAGATGCTCCCTGCCCGCGCGGACTGAGCCGCGGTGAAGAGGTACGCCATGGCTGCGCCAGCCATCATCGTGCTTTTTGACCAATCTATTTTCAATTTTTTCATAACGTGTTTTATTTTTTGGTTCCCGGTGGTTCTTCTCCACTGAAGCACGCGCGCGCGATGAAAGTAAACGTGACGATTGTAGCAAGTAGTTGACGGACGCGTCAGTGCGCTGACGAATGCGTTACAAATTTCGCGATGTCCTTTGACTGGCAGCAATTGAAAAGAATTTGTTAAAATCCGGGAACCCCGGGAACCATTGGGCGTCGCAGGAAGGGAGATGAAAAACGTCAGACTCCGATTTCCCGTATCCTGTGTATTTAGCGGTGAGCCTGCGCAAAAATTCGTTGACCGCCGCCATTGCTGGTTTAGAGTGCGGAGGTCACAATGAATCCAGTCATCGCCAGCCTGACGCCGACGCCGAAGCACGCCCCCTGGCTGCGCACGGGAGTTGCTTGCGCTTTGGCGATCACCGGTTGAATTGTTGACGAATAAACATTTACAACCCATCGCCAAAAAACGGCGGTGGGTTTTTTGTTTGCCCGCCATCGTCCGCCGGCGGGCAACCTTATGAAAACCGAAACGAGCAGTTCGAACGAGATCAGCGAGCGAAATCCTGCGAGCCGGCCGACCACGCCGGCTCACAACCCCGCTCCACTGTGGTTGGTCCTGACGGCATTCGCGGCGGTGTACACTCTCTGGGGTTCGACTTATCTCGGCATTCGGTTTGCGGTGGAAACGATTCCGCCCTTCCTGATGGCGGGCGCGCGGCATTTCGCCGCGGGAATTGCTCTGTTTGCTTTCGCCCGATTACGCGGAGCGGCAAAATCCACCTGGCCGCAATGGCGGGCCGCCGCCGTTGTGGGAACACTCCTGCTGGTCATCGGCAACGGCGGTCTCAGTTGGGCCGAGCAACGGGTGCCCTCGGGTACTGCGGCGTTGCTGTGCGCGCTGACGCCGCTCTATATGGTGTTGCTCGATTGGCTTCGGCCCGGCGGCGTGCGGCCTCGCGCGCTCGTGGGGGCGGGATTGGTGGTGGGATTTGTCGGAGTCGGCTTGCTCGCGCGCGGGCATGGGGAACATCACGCGGCCGGTTACGGTTGGAGCGTGGCGGTGGTGATGGTCGCCGCGTTCACCTGGGCGTACGGGTCCATGTTCAATCGCACCGCGCAAAAACCGGCCTCGCCATTTCTCGGCGTCGCGATGCAAATGATCGCCGGGGGCGCGATCCTCTTCGGTGTGGCGGCTGTGCGAGGCGAGTTTGGGCAATTTCATCCCGCCCAGGTCACCGCCGTGTCGTTCGGCTCGTGGCTGTATCTCACGATCTTCGGATCGCTCATCGGTTACACGGCGTATATCTGGATCCTGCACGTGAGCACTCCCGCGCGGGTGGCGACTTACGCTTACGTGAACCCGCTCATCGCGGTGCTGCTGGGCTGCACGCTCGGCCGTGAAATATTTTCGCACGAAATGTTTGTGGCAGGAGTGCTGATCATCGTGGCGGTGGTCTTGATCGTTCGCGGCGGGGCGCAAGCGAAAGGAAAAATTGTTGCGGATCCGGAAGCGCCGACGATTCCGGTTGCGGAATAGAGGGAGCGCGGAATTTATTCCGCGTGTCATTAACAAGAAAGCTTCGCCCCCTTTACCCTGGCACCACCTCTCCCCACTTCGTGGCGGAGAGGGAGACAGGGACGCGCTTCTGTTTCCATTTGTCATTCGTCACTCATCACTCGTCATCCGTCATCCGTCATTCGACACTCGCCATTTCATCGAGCAATTGGCGCGCGAACTTCGGCCCGGTGCCCGTCTCTTCGTGTTTGAAGTAGACGAAAATATCCTTCGCTTTGCGCTGATGCTCACCGATGACTTTCGCCCAACGCTTGATATCCGCTTTCGAATAGCCCGTGTTGCGCAACCGGAAATAGCCGAAGTTCGCAGTGACAACCATCGGCGCGGTGAGTTCCTCGGTGTCGGCGATGCAGAGCGCCGCATTCTTCGATTTCAGCGCGGCGAAGGTTTCATCGTTGAACCAGGATTCGTGGCGAAATTCGAAGGCGCTGTGAAGCCCGGCAGGAATGGTTGCCAGGAAATCTTTCAACAATGCGTTGTCATTTTTCAAAGACGGCGGCAATTGAAACAACACCGGCCCCAGTTTTTCGCCGAGCGTCTTCAGCACATCGCAAAATCGGTTCAGCACTTCCGTGCAGTCGCGCAACTGGCGGAAGTGCGTGATTTCCTGCGGCGCCTTCAGGCCGAAACGGAATTTCAGGGGCGTGTTCGCCGACCAGTTTGCCAGCGTCTTCTCGCTGGGGATGCGGCGGAAGCTGTAATTGATTTCCGTCGTGGGAAAACGTTCCGCGTAATACGGCAGCATCTTCGCCAGGGAAAGTGTCTCCGGGTAAAACGTGCCTTTCCATTCCTTGTATTGAAATCCGGACGTGCCGACCCAAATCATAAGCCCACAATTCGACGCGAGTGGATGGTTGTCAACCATACAAAGGATTTTTTACCGCAGATGAACGCAGATGAACGCAGATAAAACCTATGCCAGATCAGAGCGCGGAATTCATTCCGCGTCCCCGGTAGATCCGACGCACGCCCTCGCGGAATGAATTGCGCGCACCTATTATTATCTGCGTTCAGCTGCGTCATCTGCGGTCAAATCTAAAGGGTTCCCGCGTGACGAAATCTGCCGATTACGCTCAAACCTAGTGTCAAAGCGGGCCAATATTTCTTTGGCTTTGCAAATCCACTGATTTGACGCCATGATTTAGTCAGTGGTCGACCCGGTTGGAATTCGTATGGAATTTCGATTTTTGTGCCCATCTTGCGGTGAGAAGTTAAAGGCGGAGGAAGAGGAATCCGGCCGAAAGGCGAACTGCCCGCACTGCGCAGCCGGATTTGTCATCCCCGCTCCAACCATCGCAAAACCCCCTGCCCCCGGCGAGCCCGAGCGCGATCCGAATTTCGTCACGCCGAATACGGAAGGCGAATTCACCTGCCCGGTTTGCTGGCTGCGATTCGATACCGGCGACGTCATGCACATCGCCGTGCACGATTCGCTCCGCGGCGATCCGATGCTCGGCGAGGACGCGCAGCAACGTTTTCTCGCCACGCGTTTCAACAACGCCGGCCAGGCGCTCGATGCGATGGGTTTGCCCTCCTCCGAAGTGGCCTGTCCGCATTGCCGCCGAAAGCTGCCGCCCGGTTTTCTCGAGATGCCGCACCATATTGTTTCGCTGGTCGGGGATCAGAGCGCGGGCAAATCCTATTTTCTCAGCGTCCTCACCAAAGTTTTTCCCGCGACGATCTACCGCGAGTTCGGCGTCGTGTTCCAGGACAGCGATCCAACCGGCAATGCGCCGGTGAACGATATGCGCAAAGGGCTTTTCGGCGCGCAAACGCCCGCGCAGGCGAAGCTCGCCAAGACGGTTTTCGAGGGCGCGATGTATGAACGCCTGCCGCGCCAGGGCCGCATGGTCGCGCTGCCGCATCCGTTTGTCTACACGCTCACGTCCGAAGAAAAAACGCGCGAGCAATGCGCGTTGATTTTTTACGACAACGCCGGGGAGCATTTTCAGCCGGGCGTGAACATTGTGGAACAACCCGGCGCGCAGCACGTCGCGAGCGCGGCAGGCATCATGTATTTATTCGATCCGTTCAACAGCCCCGAGTTTCGCCGCGTGATGCGCGAGACGAAAGATCCGCAGATGGAGCGGCCCATCGTGGATCAGCAGGACATCATCCTCGCGGAAATGCGCGCGCGCATCCAGGTGATCCGCAACCTGCGCGCGGGCGAACAGATTGACACGCCGGTCGCGTTCATCGTCGGCAAATGTGATGTCTGGCTGCACTTGTTAAATGGCAAAGCGTTGCGTGAGCCGTTTCACGATGGGAAACTCGACGAGGCCGCGCTCGAGGAAAATTCGAACACGATTCGCGACTTGTTGCAAAAACTGTGCCCGGCGGTGGTGGCGAACGCGGAGGCGTTGAGCACAAACGTGAAGTTTTTCTACGCGAGTTCCTTCGGCCACACGCCGTTGAAAATTGGACCGAGCGAATACGTGCCGGACCCGGCGAAGCTGCAGCCTGTGCATGTGGAAGTGCCGTTGCTTTGGATCCTGTCGCAAATTTCTCCGTCGCTCCTGAAGAGCAGCGAGGCCACGGTGCCGCAAGCGTCCGCGTAGTATGCCACAGCAACTCATTTACACGAGCGCGCCACGGGGGGTGATCGCCGGGCGGTCGGGGCATTGCACGGTGGCCCGCAGCGCCGCGATGCGCGATGCGCTGATGCTCCAACTCGAAAAGCTCAGTTATTATCAACACCTCTCGCTCGCCGGCGGCCAGGAGCGCCCGATCTATTGCTGCCGCGTTCTCGATCTGCGCGGCTCGCGTTATCACGTGCTCACGCGCATCCAGGACGCGGGATTGGATTTCACCGGACGCACGAATTTTCTCGCGCATCACCTCGTGTTCACGCCGGAGGAAATTCGTCCATTCCCTTCGCCGCCTATTCTATTGGGTGCGTGGCCCGGCTGGGTGAATGCGTGGAACAAAGATCCAGAATTGTTCGAGAACGAGGATTGGTCGTCGCTGGCCAATCTCGCGCGCGCAGCGATGCCCGCAGCGGCGTGGCAGCAACTCACGGGCGATGGTGCGAACGGTTTCGGTTTGCTCGAAGCGCGCGCGGGGAGCGCGTTTCGCGTGGATGATTTGGCCGATGAACAGGTGCTCGCGTTGTTCGCCGAGAGCCTGGAGTTGCTGGAGTTGCGCGATCCGCGGCACGATTTCCGTGCGACGGCGTGGCAATACACATTCACCACGTCCATGCAGGAGCAGGATAACCCGGCGGATTTTCGCTGGCGCTGTTTGCATTCGGACAATCCGGTCGCGAGCCGATTTGCCGGGCCGGATACGCGCGCGCTTTCGGAAGTGCGCGCTCAGCGCGTGGCGGAGGAAGAAGCGCTGCTTGCGCGCGGTGGGAGGCAGGCGCCGCGTTTCGTCGAGCCACCGCAAAATATCAGCAGCATTGTTGGCGAGTCTGCGCGGCTTTACGCGAGAGCTGAAGGCATGCCGATGCCGACCTATCAATGGTTCACTGTGGATCGCACAGGGAAAAACCAGCAACCGATCGCGGGCGCGACGGCGAACGAATTGGTCGTGCAGAATCCGCCGATGGGCATTTCGCGTTACGTCGTGCGCATCACGAATTCCGAAGGTGAAATCACGAGCGAGGTGGTGACGCTATCCGTCGAAACAAAAGCACAGGCCGCCGCGCGTCCAGCCGCGGCGCCCAGAGCGGGAAGTTCTGGAACAGGCCCGCACGTCCGCACGCCGGAGGAAATCGAACGCCAGCGGCAACGCCTGCAAGCCGGGGAGGAGCAAGGCAAAGCACCGATTCGCAAATGGCCTTTTATCACGTTGGGAATTCTTTTCGTCGGCCTGACTGGTGGCGCGATCGCGTTGTTATCCAGCAGCTCAAAAAAACCGCCGATCGCCGAGCGGCACGAGACGAATGTTGCATTGTCCAATTTGGCGAGGTCATCCAATACGAGCGTCAAGGCAATGAAAGCGCCCGAGGCAAAAACGGTTCCGACGAATCCGCCCAGCGTGGCGTTTTCCACCAGCGAAACGCCGGCGAAGGGACCTGCCGTTCCGTTTTCCGACAATGTTCGCAAACTTCCCGCGTCCTGGACGGCGAGACGGATCGGAACTCCTTCGGCGGACACCTGGGCGTCGTTCAGCACGAACGCGTTCATCGTGCACGGCTCCGGCCAGAACAGCGATCCGCAAACGGACAATTTCTTTTTCGTGCAGCGGACGGCGTCCAATTCCGTCGACTTCACTTCGCGCGTGAAAACCGCGGACCAGAAAAACGCGAGCCGGCAGGGAATCATGATGCGCAATTCTTTCCGCGCGGACGCCTCGTTTGGCTTCGTAGGCTTGTCGCAACAGTTGATCCTCTGGGCGCATCGGGATACCGATTCGAGCCCTTGTAAATTCACCATGGTGTCCGTCGCGCCCTTGCCGATTTATCTCCGGCTCATGCGCCAGACCAACAGCATTTGCGGCGCGTATTCGACCAACGGTTCCGATTGGATCTGGCTCGGCACGAATCAAATCACTTTTTCGCAACCGGAATATCTGGCCGGCCTGGCGGTTTCTTCCGGCACGGCGACGGCGGTCGAAGCCGTGTTCGACCACGTGTCGATTAAAAATTTGAAACTCGAATGATCCTGCTCGAAATCGAACGCCTGAATCGCCGCATCGCCGAAGTGATGCAGCCGGGCGGGACTCCGGACGCTGCGGCGCGCCTGGCGGAAGAATTCGCCAATGCCTGCCACGCTGCGAATTTGCGCCTGCAGCAATGCGAGTCGATGATTCGCGCGAACGACCGGCTGCAGGCGATTCAGCTCGCTGAGTCCGCGCCGAATCTGCTCGATCTCATCGGGTTGCTCGAGTCGCGCGGCAGCGTGGAGTGGCGCGCGTTCTGCCAGAAAAACGGGCTGCCGGTCGCGGAGCGCATCGATGCTCGCGCGGTGCAGGTGCTCAACGAATGTTATCGCCAGGGCATCAGCACGGATCACCCGCTCTACGCGGCTTATCGCAAAGCCACGCTCACGCGCAACGACACGGAGGCGCTGAATGCGTTGCGGAGCATCGCGCGGTTGAATCCATCCGATGCCAACGCCGCGAGCGAGCTCACGCGCATGGACGCGAAGGTTCTCGCCACGCGCGTGGAGCAACTTGCGCTGTTACTCGACACTGGCAGCGCGGCGCAAATCGTCGCAGAAATTGAAAGCATCGAGGCTTTCGGCTTCAAGGCGAAACCCGACGGCGACGTGTGGCGCAAAGCGGCGCTCGTGCGTTGCAGCGTTTTGATCGAGGAGGCCAACACGGCCAAAGCGGCGTCGCAATGGTCGGTGGCGCTCTCAAAAATCGAATTGATTCGCCGGTTGCAAAAGGAGCTCGACCTGAAATTGCCCGGTGGCGAATTGCAGCAATTGGCCGAACTGGAAAAATGGACGCGCGCCGAGCAGGAGAAGGACCGGCAAAATCGGGAATTCGCCGCGCTCCTGAACGAACTGCAGCGCCAAATCCAGAAGAGCGAGGAAAAGGACACTTCCGCGCGCTATATTGAGCTGCCCGAAATGCGCGCCGATTACGAAGCGCTGAATAAAGTCTGGCGCGCGTTGCTGGATTTCACGCGGCCGATCCCCGAAGACGCCTCCGCCGCTTTCCGCAAACGCTCGGGTTTGCTCGAGGCGGAAATTTCCCGGCGCATGGCGGTGCGACGCCGCGCGATTCTCAGCGCCGCCGCGGTCGTATTGCTCATCGGCGGCGTGCTGGTTTGGTTCGTGTTGGGCCAGATGAAAGCGCACCAGCGCGCGCGTGATTTGAGAGCGGCCATCGCCCAGCGTCAAACCCGCGTCGCGGAACAACTGCTCACCCAGACGCGAACGTCCGAGAAGCGCCTGCTGCATTCCGGGGCCGTGGCGGCCGCGGCAGCCGACACGGACTCGTTCCTGGTCAAAGAGCGTGGCCTGCTCACCAATTTCAACAACTCCTTCGCCGGCCTGCCGACGCAATTGGGCGGCGACGCCGACGCGGCGCGCGTGAAGGCCGTCGCGCGGCAACTCGGCCAGACCCACGCCGCGTTGAACGCGCTCGCGCCGGATTTGAAAAACGAGAACGAACCGCGCGTGGCTCAATTTGACCGGCAATGGCAGCAATATCTCTCGGAAGTTGCCGGACCCTTGAACAACGCCTTCGAGCAATCCGTCACCGCCGCGGAAAAGTTATGTGCGCGGCTCGATTATCGTTCACCCGCCGAAACCGCCGCGCAATTGGCCACGCTTTCGGGCACGATGCAAAAAGTGAACGGCTACGAAGCGGATTTTACCAACGTCATCGGGCTGCGCAGTGATCTGCTCCAACGCGCGTCCGCCGCGCAGGCTCGATTCGATGCCTATCGGCGTGAATTGAAAAAACTCGACGACGGCATCGCGTCGCTGAAACAAGCACGCACGTTTGCCGATTTTTCCAGCGCGATCACGGCCATGGCGTCGTCGGAGTTTTCCAGCGCGCCCGCAGCCGTGGCGGCCAACGGCATTCAATCACTGGGTGCAAGCGAGGAATATGTGTTGCGTTCGCTGCTGAACGCCACCAACCCCGCCACGTGGGCGTTCATCAAAAAAGACAAATCGCCAACGATGATGCCCGAGGCCGTGATGCCGGTGGAGCGCACGCTGCTTCAGCAACTCAACGCCGATCCCGTGTTGAGCGCGGACCATGAGCGCTATCGTTTCTGGCTCGACAGCGACAAATCGAAATCTGAGGAATGGATCACGGCCGGCTCGCTCGACGGCTCGCTCGGTTGGAAGACGATCCCGGCCTGGACCGTCGACGCCGGCGCGACCAATGCGGTGTTCTCTGACCACGACTACGGTTTTTTTGCCGGCCAATGGAAACTCTCCCCGCGCGCACCGGTTTTTCGCCTGGAACATCTGCCCAAGCCGACCGAAGCTGCGCCCTTCCAGGCGGCGGAACTCGGAAAAGTCTGGACGGGCGGCGCCACCTACAGCCGGCCGCTGTTGGAGGCGATGGATGCGCTGAAAAATTCGAATGACGGCTCACCGATTTGCCGCGCCTACCTGGTTTGCCAGTTGGTGAAGATAATGGAGTTTCAACCAGACGATTGGGGACTCTCGTTCTGTCCTTCCCTTCGCGCGGATGCAGCGCGCATCAAACAAATCGCGGGCGGCGAAATCAGCAGCGGCGATTGGTTGGTGCCCGCAAAAACCAACGCGTGGAGCGATGAGTTGGAAAAGGTTTTTGCCGCCGAAAAAGACTTCCTCCTACCAAAAGGAAGCCACGGCCAATTTGATGCTCGCGCAAGCGGCGGCGCGTGATGGGTTGCAATTCGTGGGCTTCGCGGACCTCGACGGCAAACCGGTTTTCACTGCGGCGCAAACGCCCGCGGAAGTCTGGGGCTACGACGCGGCCACGAAAAAACCCACTCTGGTGCGCAATGCCACCATGCCATTGTCGCCGCTCTTCGCGCTGCCGCTGGCGCGGGCGGATTATCTCGCGCGGGCCGGAGTCGACCCCGCGTCGTTGACGGTCGCCAACGCGCTGCTTCCGCTGTTTCGCGCCAGCAACTAACTTTATGGCTCAATTCCCCATCGATCCCAAAACCGCCGCGGCCAAGACGGGCAATCCCGAACTCCTCGCTTGGTCGCAGGGCGACATTGAAAATCGCCTCGGCTTCAAGGGCGGCCGTTACACCAGCGTCAATCACACGCTCGCGTTTCTCATGGGCGCGGTGCTCACGGGAATTCTCTATGCGTCGATGGTTTTTTTCTTCATCCACATCCCGGGCGTTTCCACCATCGCCAGGATTTACATGCGGCCCACGAACCAATTCGCGGTCATCCCAGCGACGTTTTTCTTTTTCGGCGGACTTTCCATCCTGCTGTTGAAAGGCAAAAAACTGAAATTCCAGGAACAAGCGTTGAAACTTTCCGCGGTGCCCGCCGAACCGGAATTCGTGCTGAATGAAACCACCGCCGCGACGGTCTTGAACCGCATTCATTCGCTCGTGGATCATCCGCGGCATTTTGTCCTGCTCAATCGCATCGATCGCGCGTTGTCGAATTTCAAAAACATCGGCCAGGTGAACGACGTCTCGGCGATCCTGCGCGCGCAGGCGGAAAACGACGAGGACCAGGTCGCTTCGAGTTACACCGTCGTGAACGGACTCGTGTGGGCGATCCCGGTGCTCGGGTTCATCGGTACGGTGCTGGGCTTGAGCCTCGCGATTGGAAAATTCACGCTCACGTTGCAAGCCGGTGGCGACCTTGCGGCAATTCGCGCCTCATTGCAGGGCGTCACCGGCGGCCTGGCGACGGCGTTCGAATCCACACTGGTCGCGCTGACGTTCACGCTCATTCTTCAATTGGTCATCACGTTCAATCAAAAGCGTGAAATGAGTTTTCTCGACGAATGCAATGATTACTGCCATTCGCACATCGTTTCGAAATTGCGCGTGACGCCGCGCCCGACACCCGCAGCCGCGCCCGCTCCCAAGCTCGCGGAAGCCACCTCATGAGAGACCGGCTCAGAAGTTTTGATTCCAAGATCACGTTCTTCGCGTTCGCGGATATCATCACGGCCGTGAGCGGGATGCTCATTTTTATCACACTGCTGCTCGCGACGGATCTGGGACGGCCAACGGACAACCGCGCGCAATCGGCCGATGCCGAATTGCAACGGCAACTCGACGAGACGCTCGCGCAGCAAGCCGAGGCGGACGCGGAAAATCGCGGATTGCAAAACCTGCTGACGGCCGCCAACACCGCGCCGCCCCCGGACAAGTTGCAATCCGACATCTCGCGATTGCGGGTAGAATTGGCTGAGGAAAAAAGCAAGCACGCCGGGCTTGCGGAAGAGTTGGAGACGAGCCGCACAAATCTCATCGAGCGCGACCGCGTGCTGGGCATCACCGCGGTCCGGGAGCGCACCGCGGCGAGCGCAAACGAGATGGATGAGCTTGCGCAAAAGGAAACAGTTGTGCATCAGGAAACCGCGGCACTGGAAAGCCGTATTCCGGGCATCGAGGAAAGAATTCTGAAATATCGCGCGCGCGAGGGCGAGCTGTGGCTGATTCCCGATCACACGGGCACCACAAAGGAACCCGTGCTGGCGATTGTGAGCGGGAAGGAATTGCAAATTGCGCGCTTCAACCAACCGGAGCAGACGGAGAAATTCAGCAAGAGCGGCGCGGCTTCCGGATTGAAGTCGTATCTTAGTCGCCTCCGAACCGACAAACAGTATGTGGTTTTCCTGATCCGGCCGTCCGGGATTGATCTTTTCCGCGACCTGGTCGACGTGGCGCGGGACAACGGTTTTGAAGTGGGCTTCGACCCACTGGAAGAGGATCGCCAAATTCATTTCACGGCTCCGCCGCCGATCGACAATCAAGCGGTTCCGTCCGGCAGGCAGGTCAATTCAGGCGGTCCCGGCCCGTTGCCGACCGGCGGAGGCGGAGGTCCCGGCGGGAGCGCGAGCGCGCAACATCGCGGTGGCACCGGCGGTGAGGGTGGGACAAGTTCCGGAGACGATTTTCCCGGTGGCGGAGGAAATTCCGCTGGTGGCACGAATGCTGTCGGTGGAGGAACAACTATAATGGGCGGCGGCACGAATAGCGTTGGAGGCGGCACAAATCCGGTTGGCGGAGGCACGAACATCGTGGGCGAAACCAGTGGTTCGGCGGAATCCACGAACGCAACCGCGCAAGCGGGCGCGACCAATTCCGTTCCCACGCAACCGCCGCCGCCGCCGAAACCAAAAAGCTGGTGGCAGCGCCTGCTGGAATGGCTGGGGATAGGCTGAAATCCGAATACCTAAATCCAAATGCCGAAAGAAATCCGAAATCTGAAGACCGAACGGGCTCGTGAACAAGAAGCCCGCGGCTTTACGCTGTCGGCGCAGGTGCGGAATTCGGATTTCGACTTTCGGGCTTCTCTCGGATTTCGGTCTTCGGAATTCGGATTTTTCCACTGCACCATAGAATGAACCTGCGCCATCGCAAACCACACGACAGCCTTTACATGTTGCTCGACACGATGTGCAACGCGTTCGGCGGCATTATTCTGCTCGCGGTGCTGGTCGTGTTGCTCACCAGCAAGGAGAAGATTCAGCGTTCGACCAACGCCGATTCCTCCGAAACACTGCAACGCCGGCTCGCGCTCGCGCAAACGAATTTGCAACAATCGCTGAAGCTCGCGGCTTCGCTCCACACCACCGCCAACGACGATCGCTGGAAATCGCAAGTCGCGCTGCTCGCCACGCGCCAGCAACTCGAGAACGACATCAAGCGCCTGCGCGAACTCGCCGCCCAGAGCGCGCACGAAATTGACGCCAACGCCGGGGCCGATCCGACCGAGCGCTTGCAGCAGGCCGACGCCCAACTCGCCGAGGAGGAAAAGAAAAAACTGGCCGCGCAAAACAAGCTCGACGCCGCCAGCGATGAAAAGAGACGCATGGAAGCGCGGCTGGTTGGTTTGGAAAAGCAAATGGATGAAGCGATGAAACTTTCGCAGCGCGAACTGCGATTGCCCAAGGAGCACGACACCGACCGGCAGGCGGCGTATGCAATTGTCATCTATGGCAAGGTCTATTTCTGCCGCAACGTCGACATGACCCGCAATAATTCCGACATCACGTGGACCGAAAAATTGGGAGCGGAATACGCCGCGCCGATCAAGGGCAAAGGATTGGATCCCGTGAGGAACGCGGCGGAGATTCGCGCTTACTTTAACGCCCAGGCGCATAACTCGGTGTTTATCGATTTCATTGCGCTGGAGGATTCGTTTCCTGCGACCATCAAAGCGAAACAACTCGCGGCCGAATGCGGCATACCCTATGGCTGGATTCCGTGGAAGAACGGGCAAATCGCGGCGCTCTCGTTTGCGTCGAGCGGCTACATGCCGAAGCCGCAGTGAAATCAATTTTTCACCGCAGATGAACGCGGATGAACGCAGATTATAGCGATTGCCAAACAGATTTCCGGATAGAAGGCCGAAGCTTCGCCCACCTGAACCCTAAGCCCCACCTCTCCCCTGACCCTCTCCCCCGCTTCGCGGCGGAGAGGGAGACGGATGTCTGTGGATGATCCGAACGCTTCACAAGATTTCGGGGTTCCCGACTGAGCCGTCCCATTCGGAAATCTATTTTGGCAATTGCTATAGAAATCGAGTTGCTCCGGGAAATGCAGGTGTTCCGATATATCCTTTGAGAAACCAACTGGCTCTATCCAACAAATTCCGGCTCCCTGCCCCTTCGGCATCTGCGTTTATCTGTGTGCTCTACGGTTGAATAAATAAAAACGGCGGGCACGCTAATGCCCGCCGGTGATTTGATTGGAACAATTAAGTTTAGAGCGACTTCCGGCCCGCGGCCTTGGCTTTGGCCCAACGCGCTTTGGCCGCCGCGGCAATTTTCGCCCGTGCGGCAGTGCTCATGCGGCGTCGCGACTTACCGCCACCGCTGCTCTTTACCTTCGCCCAGCGGGCTTTTTGCGCCGCGGCAATTCTAGCCCGCGCGCTGGCACTCATGACCCGCTGCCCGCTGCCCGATCCCGCAGCTCCCCCTAAAATTCTCCCGAGCTCGCTTTCCAATGCATCTATCTGTTCCTTGATAGCCGCTGCCCGTCTTAACTGTTCCGCTGAGAGACTGCTGATTGATTTCATAGTTCGTTCATTAGATTGGCCTCTAGACTATAAGTCAAGTTACCCGTGTTACTATTTAGATTAAAAATATATCTAGAATGCTGAAACTTCACCCCGTTCATGAGACAGAGTGCGGTGCTATGAGGTTACCTCCGGGCCGGAAGATTCCCATTCAACTAAAGCATTAGAAGTAGTTTCATAAGGTCCGGCGCGGCGTTTTCGGTGTCTTTGGCCCGGCCGCTTCGTTGCTCCCCAGTCACCGATTTCTGCGAGAAACCACTCCTAGTCGTTCGCTGGCATTCTCTTAAGTAAAAAGCCTAGATTAGGAATTGCACAAAAGACAACTCAAGGAGCATTCTTTGTCCATGCGTTATCTGGTCATTTCTCTCGCCTTGCTGGGCTGCCTCGGCCTGACAGCCGCGGCCGATGATTTCGATTCCACCACGGGGGTGGTCGGCCGGCTGACGAACGGTTTGATGACGCCGGCCAACCAATTGGTCACGCCCGCGGGCACTACCCTTGAGCTGCCCGGCATGCGCCCGCAGGCGCTCGCGCTCAGCCCGGACGGAAAATTGCTGGTAACCGCCGGTTTGAATCATCAATTGATCGTGCTCGACATCGCCACGGGCAAAAAATCGCAGCATGTGGATTTCCCGTCCGACAAAGCGCCGGCACAACCCGCGCTGGACGCGCCGATCCTCGAACCGGACAACAAAGCGCAACTCAGCTTTACGGGCCTTGAGTTTTCACCGGATGGTACGCGGATTTACCTCGCCAATGTGAACGGCGACATCAAAGTTTTCGCCGTCGACAAAGCCGGAACGGTGACACCGGGATTTTCCATTCCTCTGCCGCCGGCGAATGCGCCGCGTCGCACGAACGACATTCCCGCCGGCATCGCCGTGTCGCGCGATGGCAAAAAACTCTACGTCGCGCTGAACCTTTCCAATCGCCTCGCCGAACTGGACGCCGCCACCGGCCAGGTGCTGCGCATGTGGGACGTGGGCGTGGCGCCGTTTGCGGTCGCGCTCGTGGGTCATAAAGTTTACGTGAGCAACTGGGGTGGGCGTCGTCCGGGATCGCGCGATTTTGTCGGACCGGCGGGACGCGGCACGACGGTGCGGGTGGATAATCGCTACATTGCGGATGAAGGGTCGGTGTCGGTGATTGATTTGAATGACCCCGGTAGCGCGCCAGACCTCAGCGATTTGGATATCAGCCATCAGATACCCCTGGAGCAATACCGGGTCGGGCATCCAGCGCTCGAAATCCTCACCGGCATCCATGCTTGCGCGCTCGCCGTTTCACCGAATGGGCGTTATCTCGTGGTCGCGAATGCCGGCAGCGACACGTTGACAGTGATTAACACACGGAAAGATGAAATCGTCGAGACGATTTGCGCGCGGCAGGATCCCAGCGATTTGTTCGGCGCGCAGCCCAACGCGCTGGCGTTTGATAAGCGCGGGAAAACTCTCTTCGTTTGCAACGGCACGCAAAACGCGGTGGCCGTGTTTCAATTCAAGCCGGGAGCATCGCAATTGCTCGGGCTGATTCCCGTGGGCTGGTTCCCGGGCGCGATTGTGCACGATGCGCGGCAGGGAAACATTTACGTCGCCAACATCAAGAGCATGGCCGATAAAAAACAGAAAATGCAGTACGGCACGGCGCTGGGTTTTAACACGAAGGAATATGCCGGCTCGCTCTCGTTCATTCCCGTGCCGACGGCGAAGGAACTTGCGGCTGACACCAAAACCGCGCTGGCGGATTTGCGCTACCCGTTGCTCGCGCAAGCCAAGTTGCCGCCGCGCGCCGATGCCGCCGCGCGGCCGGTGCCCGAACGCGCAGGCGAGCCGAGTGTGTTCAAGCACGTCATCTACATCATCAAGGAAAACCGCTCCTACGACCAGGTGTTCGGCGACATCACGAACGCGAATGGCGACGCTTCGTTGTGCATCTTCGGCGAGCGCGTGACGCCGAATGAGCACAAGCTTGTGCGCGAGTTCACGCTGCTGGATAATACCTATTGTTCCAGCGTGCTGAGCGCCGACGGCCATAACTGGACCGACACGGGCATCGCCAACGATTACGTGGAACGCTCCTTCGCCGGCTGGCCGCGCAGTTATCCCTCGGGCGGCGAGGTGGATTGCGCGGATGCGCTGGCGTATTCGTCCGCCGGTTTTATTTGGGACGATGCGCTCGCACACGGAAAATCGTTTCGCGATTACGGCGAATTCACCACCGGCCACAATCATTGGACCGATCCGAAACGGAAAAAATTTACGTTCCTCGAGACTTATCACGATTTCATGAGCGGCTCGAATCAAATGACGTATGTGTGCGAACCGGATGTGGAAACGCTGCGCCCGTATTATCGCCAGGATTATCCGAGCTGGAATCTGGACATTCCCGACCAGGTGCGCTGCGTGAGATTTATCGAGGATCTTAAAAAATATGAGCAGGCCGGAAGCTTACCGGACTTCACCATTATCTGGCTGCCGAACGATCACACGAGCGGCGTCAAGGCCGGCTCGCCCAAGCCTGAAGCGCAAGTCGCGGACAACGATTTGGCGGTCGGGAAAATCGTGGAGGCCGTGAGCCACAGCGTGTTCTGGAAGGACACGTGCATTTTCGCGATCGAAGACGATCCGCAAAATGGTTGGGATCATGTGAGCGGATACCGCACGACGGCTTACGTCATCAGTCCCTACACGAAACGCCACGCGGTGGTGAACACGCAATACAACCATACGAGCGTGTTGCGCACGATGGAACTCATGCTCGGCATCCCGCCGATGAACCAGATGGACGCCACCGCGACGCCGATGTTTGATTGCTTCACGGCCACGCCGAATTTCACGCCGTTCGAGTCCGTGACCAATAACGTCGCGCTCGACACGATGAACCCGCCGGCGCGAAATATTCAGGACGCACAGCTTCGCAAGGATGCTTACGTCTCGGCGCAATTGCCGTTGACGCTCCCCGATAAATGCCCCGAAGACGTGCTCAATCAAATCCTCTGGCGCGCAGTGAAGGGCACGGAAAGCCCGTATCCGGCCTGGGCGGTGAAGGTGGTGGATGATGATTAGTCGGTTTGACCAATTAGACTAACGATCACGAACCACGATTCGGATTTCCGAAGCCCGTAGGGCTGCACTATTTGTAGAATTCGAATCCAAAATTCCAAACTCCGTAGGAGCGGCATATTGTGCGGTTCGATGTCCCCCCTACGGAGCTTTCATTCTTATTGGCGAGAATTCTACAAATATTTCGCGCCTACGGCGCTCCCGAACGGCTGCGTTTAGTTTCCCGTCACCAACAGGTCACAAACCACCATGCGATGATCCGAGTTCACGGTCCTTCGCACCACGGTTGAAATTGGTTGGAAATGGGTGTCGCACCAGATTTGATCGATGCGGATGAATGGGAAGTCGTTGACCAACGTATCGCCCCAGCCGTGACCGGCAACGACGAACGTATCCCGGATGCGATTAGGCAGGAGACGAAACAACTTGTCGCCGGCGGGCAAGTTGAAATCGCCGCCGAGAATCACGGGGACGTCCGGGGGCACCTTCTCAACCTCGCGCGCGAGCCATTGGAATTGCTCGCGCTGAAGCTGGCGATTCTCGCGTTGTTCCCGCCAGCAACCAGGCGACCACACATCAGCGCGGATGCCGTACGGATGCAAACGGACTGCGAACACTTCCACTTCGAGGCCGGAGGCCAATCGAATGTGGCCATGGCTAAAGGGAGCGCTTTCGGAATTTTCCATGGACACGGGCGTGAGCTTGCCGTTTGTAACAATCGAGACATCACTGCCGCTGATATTCTCCGCGGCCGGGCCAAGAATTTTGGGCGCAATCTGCCGGATGATTGGTCGCAATGGCGTTTCCTCAAACAACACAATGTCGGGATGGTAATCCGCGACTTCCATCGCTGCCTTTTCATTTCCGCCGGCGCAATTCAACGAAACCACGCGAACCATTTTGCCATTCGCGAGCTCCGCTTGAATCGCTCCCGTCCCAAACCGAAAAAAGCTGCGCCATTCCTGCATGAAGAAGATGGCGTAGAGAAACCAGAGGCTAAGCGCCGCAATGGCAAATCGCTTCCATTCACGAGTCCACCCGAGCGCAGCAAATAATACGCCCGGAAAAATCCAAAGCCATCGTGGCAGAACGAGAACAGCGGCGAAAGCGTCCGGTTGAATCCAGAAAACCAAAGCAGCCGCGAGGCACAGAGCGACGGACCCTCCGGGAACCACCGCTTGAAACCAGATTGATCGCCGGGAGACATTTATCCGTTGGAAGAGTGGCGACGCCATAGGGGGCGCTCAATCTTCCGAGAACAAATATTCCAAATCCGTCTTCGAGAGGCTGCGCGCGAAGCCTTCTTCGCCGAGCACGTCTGAGATCGTCTGGGCTTTGCTCTGTTGCAATTCCCAGATTTTCTCTTCGACGGTTCCGGGCGAGATCAGGCGGTACGCGTTCACGGTCTGCGTCTGGCCGATGCGGTGCGAGCGGTCGATGGCTTGGGCCTCGACGGCCGGGTTCCACCACGGGTCGTAGAGCACCACGTAACTGGCGTTGGTGAGATTGAGGCCGGTGCCGGCGGCACGCAGGCTCAGCAGGAACACCGCGGCGTTCGGGTCACTCTGGAACGCACTGACCACTTCCTGGCGGTCCTTGGTCTGGCCGGTGAGGATGTGCGTGTTGATGTTGTGCGTCTTGCATTCCTTCTCCAGCAACTCGAGCATCTGCACAAATTGGCTGAACACGAGCACCTTCTGGCCTTCGGCCACCAGCGAGTCGAGCAATTCGAACAGCGTCTCGGTCTTGCCGGACGCGGAATCATTGCCGACGAGTTTCGGATGGCAGCAGATCTGGCGCAAGCGCGTGAGCGCGGCGAGCACGTGCATCTTGCTCTTATTGATGCCTTGCGTCGCGACCACCTGCATGACCTGGTCGCGGCTGCGGCGCAATTCGGCGAGATACAACTTGCGCTGTTCGTCGCCCAGTTCGCAATCGCGGCGTTGCTCGATGCGGTCCGGCAAATCCTTCGCGACGTGCTTTTTCAGGCGGCGCAGGAGCAGCGGACGCAGCTTGGCCGAAAGGCGGCGGCGCGCGATGCGTTGCGCGGATTCGGCATTCTCCCCGCCGCGCGGTTCGTAAGTCTCTAGAAAATGTTCCTGTGTGCCGAGGTAGCTCGGCTGCACGAAATCCACGATGCTCCACAAATCGAGCAACCGGTTTTCCAACGGCGTGCCGGTGAGGGCGAGGCGATGCTCGGATTTCAATTGCTTCACCGATTGCGTGACCTGCGCGCCAGGGTTTTTGATGAATTGCGCTTCGTCCAAAATCACGGTGCGGAACGCAAATTTATTCAGTTCCTCCAGGTCGCGGCGCAACAGTGCGTAGTTCGTGACGATGATATCGTGCTGCGGAATTTTTTTGCGCAAACCATGGCGCGCGGCGCCGCTTTCGAGCACGAGCACTTTCAAGTGCGGCGTGAATCGTTCCGCTTCGCGCCGCCAGTTGTGCAGCACGGACGCCGGGCAAATCACCAGCGACGGCTTATGATTCTTTTTGTTCTGCTGCTGCAACCACGCGAGCCAAGTGAGCGTTTGCAACGTTTTGCCGAGACCCATGTCGTCGGCCAGAATGCCGCCGAGTTTGATCTGCGTGAGATGACAGAGGAAATCGAAGCCGTCCTTCTGATACGGCCGCAATCCGGCCACGACCGTGCCCGGCAACTCGGTGGACGGAACGCCTTTGAAATTCTTGAGGTTCTCGCGCAACGTCGCCGCTGCCGGTGAATCGGCGAAGCGCTTGAGGCTCTCCTCATCGAGATGCGCGGCTTGTTCGAGGCCGATGCGTTGCGCGACGGGAATCAATCCATCGACGCCGATGTCCGCCATTGCTTCGTGCGCGGATTGGACGGCGTTGGTGTCGAGTTCCACCCAGCCCGAGTCCGGCAGTTTGACGAAGCGGCTGGTCGCGGCGGCGAGCCGCTGCAAATCGGCGGCGCTTAGCTTGAGGCCTTCCTGCTCCCATTCGGCCGAGACCGATAGCCAGTCGATGCCGCTGCCTTTGACGATCAGGCGCGGCTTGAGTTGGCGCGGCGTCAGGAACAAGCGATGAAACGCCGGGTTGCCGAGGCATTCCACATCCGCCGGGCGGCTCGCCCAGGCGCGCGCGAGCAGACCGAGAAAATTTTCGTTGGCATCGCCGACCCAGAGACCCGGCTCGGGCGTGAACCAATCCAATTGCCGCAGCCATTGCGTGGCGGGCTCCAGGCGCGGGTCGTCGAGAATTTCCGGCTTGTCGCTGGGGCGCTTGCGCGGCTCGTGCGAGAGCCAATCGTGGCCGTTCCAGAACCACACGCTGTTATCGCGCTGGCTTTTGGCGAGCAACCGCAACCGCACGGTGTCATCGAGCAGCTCGAAAATAAATTGCGGCTTGGCCGGATGCGCCACGCACAATTCCTCCCAATCCAATCCGTGGCTCGCCTTGGTGCGCCGCAAATGCGTGAGCAAACGATGGCTGAGTTTGCGCACCGGAACGGACGGGCGGTCCTTCCACAATTCGAGCACGGAAGCCGGCGGCGCGTTGCGCAACAGGTAAAACGTATTCTCCGCGAGCGCGAGCGGCGGCTGGCTGGAGAAGAAATGAACGTCCGGCAACGCGTGCACTTTGCCGTCGGGCAATTTCAACTGGTGCGTAAACGACAGGTCGCGGCCCTCGCCATTTTGCAGATGCGGCGAAAGCTCCGCGATCTCGCCGTGGAATTGCAGCGGCTTCTGGTCCTTGGCCGATTCGAGGCGCGTCGTGTGGCCCCAATGCGCGAGCCAATGCATCAGCTCGGCGTTGGAAAGCAGCAAAGTGTCATCGCCGTCCTGGCGTTGCGCGTGCGTTTGCGCGAGCCATTGGATGAATTCCCAGTCGTGCGGCGGAAATAATTCCTGCTCATGCGCCGCGCGGGTGGTGAGTTCAACCATGTCACGCAGTGTCCGCACCTTTTCGCCGGTGCGCGGGCGCATCAGGTGGAATTGCGCCGCGAGGCGGAAGCGCGATGGATTATCCACATCCGGCTGCGGCTGGCAGACGACGCGCAAAGTCGCGCGCGGCGAATCCAAATGGACCGGCTTCGGCGGGAAGAGCCAGTGTTCGAGTTCGCGGATGAGTTTCTGTTCCTGCTCGGCTTCCTCGACTTCCGCGAAACGATTCAGGTTGGCGTGAGCGGATAATTCCGTGGGCGGCGAGCGGCGGGCGCGGAGAAAAAGGAACGCGAGTTCTTCCAGGCGCGATTTGCCCTGGGAGGCGAGCAAGCGCGGCCACCAATCCGACGCGGGAAAATCCCGGCGGGAAAGCGAGAGCTTCTCGAAGTAATCCTCGAGCAACAACCAGGCCCGCTGCGAATCGGCGCACGTGGAAAAACTGTTCAGGAGTTCTTCGCGTTCGGCGACGGCCGATTTGGAATCGGACAGTTCGCGCCGAAGATCGGCGAGCGCGCCATAAGTCTGCGAGAGGACTTTCTGGTGCGCATCGTATTTCGTGCTGCCTGCGCGCGAGCCGTTTCTGTTTCTACTTAGAGCCTTTGCCATTCTGATTAAAGCAAATCCGCGCGGAAAAACCGGCGTGGCGTCTCCCCCGTGCCGCCCCGGCGCGACGGAGACCCGTTAAAACAACTAGCGGCCTATCATCTCGACATAGATAGGCCGTTCTGGTCAATCAGAAATGATAAATATTTTATGTGTTCCAAAAGTGAATATCCGTGAAATTGCGGAATGTGAGGCGTTTAGGGAAGTTCGCGAAGCGGGTTTTTCGTGAGGATTGGGTCGGAGACGGGTCCATTTCCCTGAACGCATCGGGCGAATTCATGCGAAATTCGAACAAATTTATCATTGGAGCGGCCGCGTTGGCGCTGGTCATCGGCCTCGGCATGTATCTTAATCGAAGGCATGGGGCGCCGGTCACTCAACCCGCCCATTCCGGCGGCGTTACGGCCCGAGCGACAAATCCCCCGCCAGTCCGTCTTCAAGAGGCCGTGACTGCAGCGGTCGATGCACCGGAAGTCTCCGACAAAAGCCGTCCGCCGCAGATTCCACGAGAAAAGGTTGAGGAATACCTGGGGCGTCACCATCGCGATGTCGCAAGTTTGCTGGCGGCGTTTCATGTGCTTCAGGACACCAATTTATTGCTCGAAGCCGCAACTAACTTCCCGAATGACCCGCAGTTGCAGTGGACGATTCTTGCGCGGGATGCGTTTCCCGAAGACCGGCGCAAGTGGCTGGATGCCTTCAAAACCTCCTCGCCCAGCAATTCATTGGCGAACTATTTGTCTGCGCAGGATTATTTTAAAAACAAGCAACCGGAGGCCGCGCTGAGGGAAATGGCGGCGGCTGCCGGCAAATCGCAATTCGCCGATTACTCGATGGAATCGATTTTGGACGCGGAGGATTTGTATCGGTCCAGTGGAAGTTCTGCCGCAGACACTCACACGGGCGCGATGACAACCGTATCCTACGATTTGCATCAATTGGGAGAATTGAAAAATCTAGCTCTCGCGCTCCAGGATTTGCAGCACCAATATGCAAATTCCGGCGACTCCATATCGGTGCAGTCACTCGCACAAATGGGAATCGACTTTGGGAACCGAATTGCCACCGGTGACAACGGCAAATTTGTGATTAACCTACTCGTTGCGAATGCCACGCAAGCGATCGTGATGGAGTCCCTCGATCAAAACACGAGTTATGATTTCCTTGGCGGCGAAACTCCCGCACAACGGCTAGCCGATATCAAACAACAAAGAGCATCCATGCAAGCTCTCAACAAAAGTTTTACCGCGGCGACCGCCCTCGCCACCGAAGATCAAATGAATGGCTATTGGGAACGGTCGAAAATTTACGGCGGCTTGCCCGCCATGCAATGGCTGGTGCAGCAAACGGCCACTGCCCGCGGCAGCGACAATTAGCGTCCGTGACATGAATAAACTGATGCGAAACTGGAACAAGCTGATTATTGGCATGGTGGTATTGGTGATTGTCATTGGCTTCGGTGTTTACCTCAATCGAAGGCCAGGTCCTTCGGCTAAACCAATAAATACCAGCGCGGGCGTAAAACAAACCGTGACCCGCCCGCCTGTCCCTCGGCCGGTCCTGTCCGGTGCCGCCATGGAAACAAGAGAACCGTCCGGGACCAACACTTCGTCCCGACTTCCGCGCGAAATAGTCGAAGAATACCTGCGCAAACATGATCGCAATGCCGCCAGCTTGCTGGCGGCGTTTCACGCGTTGCAGGACACAAATTATTTGCGCGAAGCGGCGACGAATTTTCCGAACGACCCGCGCGTGCAGCGGACGGTCCTCGCGCAAAACCTTTTTCCTGATGACCGCCGAAAATGGCTGGACGCCTTCAAGACCTCTTCGCCGAGTAATTCATTGGCGACGTATTTATCCGCCGCGGATTATTTCAAAAACCATCAGTCGGACGCGGGAGTCAAGGAATTGTTGGCGGCCTCGGCCATTCCGCAGTTCAACCAGTTTTCGATGGATTCCATTCTTGATAGCGAAGACTTCAGCCAATTCAACGGCACTTCGGGCATGATGGCGCAGGTTTCGGCAATGTCCGCCATGGCTTCCGACAATCTTCCTGAGGTGGCGGACATGAAAGGCGTTGCGGTCGGCATCCGCGATGCCCAGCAACAGTATGTGAATTCCGGCGATACAGCTTCAGCACAAAGCCTGGCGCAGGCCGGCGTCACACTGGCCGATCACCTGATGACTGGTGATAGCGGAAAATTTATCATCAACCAATTGGTGGGCATCGCGTCCGAAAACCTCGTGCTCGCGGCGCTGGACCAAAACGCCAGCTATGCTTTTCTCGGCGGCGAGACACCGAGCCAAAGGCTGGCAGAACTCCAGCAGCAAAAAGCCGCCATTCGGGAACTCGCCAAACATCAAAACGTTTTCATCTCCCTCGACCCGCAACAGCAAGCCAGTTACTGGGAGCGGATGAAGATTTACGGAGAATTGCCGGCCATGCAATGGGGCGTGCAGCAAGTCCCAACTACGCCCAATACCGGTAATTGATGTTCGGAAAAAGATTGTCGCGCCCTTCCACTTCGCTCAGCCAGTTCTCATCCACGCTGCCCTTGGTCAATTGATCGTGCAGCGCGATGAATCGGAATAGATGATCCTTCACGCGTTTGCGCGCATAGTCAGGGCTCGTGCCAGTGCGCAGGATGAAGGGCCAATCGCTGGATTGCGCGAGCAACAGTTCGCGCGCGGCTTGTTTCAAAGCGCGTTCCTCCAGGGCCGTGGGCTCGGGGAATTCCCGCGCCAGTTTGGTCATGCGCTCCTCCGCCACGTGCAGGTGCGGATAGATCCATTCGTTGGTTTCATTCAACCACACGCGCCAGTAGCCTTCCTCGCCCCAACTCGATGCCGCCGGTTTTGCAATCTGGTGCGAGGGGAATTCCGCGAGATATTCCGCCGGGGTCGTCAGTGTAAAAACGTGTTGATCGAAATACGCTTTGCGCACGAAATAATCCAGGAACTCCGGCCCTTCATACCACCAGTGCCCGAACAACTCCGCATCGTAGGGCGACAATACCAGCGGCGGGCGATCCATGATTTCAGCCAGGCGATGAATCTGCGCCATGCGCGTTTCCAAAAAATGTTGCGCATGGCTCGCGGCGGTTTGCAGCGCTGCCACGCGATTATAAACCTGCTTCTCCGGCGCGTGGCCGGTGATGCGAAAATATTTGATGCCGGTGAACCCGCGCTTGTCCGGCGCGGGCAAGTGCGGCTTCACGTAATCGAAATCGAGATCGAAACCGATGTCGCGGTAAAATTCGCGGTAATTGGCATCGCCGGGATAGCCTTCATGCTTGCTCCAAACCTGCTTCGCGGAATCCAGGTCGCGGCCAAACGCCGCCACGCCGCTGGGCGTCAATATCGGCGCGAACACGCCGTAGCGCGGTTTGGGATTGGCGTGCAACAGGCCGTGCGTATCCGTGATAAACCAACGGATGTTCGCCTCCTGCAACACCCGTTCCACGCCGTCCACGTACGCGCATTCCGGCAGCCAGATGCCGCGCGGATTGCGTCCGAAACAACTGCGGTAATGATCCCGCGCCACGAGAATTTGCGCGCGCAAACTCGGCGGGTGATTCGCCAGCAGCGGCAGCAACGCGTGCGTGGCCGCGCTGGTGATGATTTCCAACCGGCCCGCGTCCTGAAATTTCGCGAAGGCCGCCACCAGGTTTTTTTCCCGCGTAAAATAGAAATTGCGAATATCCAAAAACCGCCGGTGATACAATTGCGCGAGTTGGTTGAGCGGTTTGTCCCAATGCGTGCGATGCGTTTCTTTCTCCGCCAAATCAATCAGCCCGTCGAGGTGGCGAACGTAGCGCTCCTGCAGCAGCGGATCGAGCAGCATCGAGCACAGGGTTGGCGTGAGCGTGAGCGTCAACCGCGTGTCCATACCGTCGCGCTCCCAACCTTCCATCATTTGCAGCAGCGGGATGTAGGTTTCCGTGATGGCTTCAAACAGCCAGGTTTCCTCCAAAAATTTCTCATGTTCCGGATGCCGGACGAATGGCAGATGCGCGTGGAGGATGAGCGAGAGATATCCTTGCATGAGGAATTAGAGGAACATCCAACATCCAACATCCAATATCCAACATCCAATGCGAACAACGTTTCGCATCTTCGGCGCAATAAGGCACCCGCGTTGGATGGAGTCCCTCGTCACCAAGCTTTTGAAAAACGCGACAAAATTTCTCCCTCTCCCCGGGGGAGAGGGCCGGGCTGAGGGCGGGCGCAAATTCACATTAACCTTCGGGGGTGGTTTCGGAATCATCGTCATCATCATCAAAATCATCCGTCAATTGTTCCGCCAACGAATTGCTCCCGGCGCATAAAATGAATCCCACAAACAACAACGCAGCGCCGATCACGTAGCTCCAGATATTGTTTTTGACGGGGTCAGCATGGTCGTGCACCTGCACCTGGTGGTGCGCGATTTCGAGACCGATTTCGAGCAGGCCAAAAAGCGCCGCCGCCACACCGATGATTATAATCAAACTGCGTACAGCTCGTTTCATTGCGCAAGGGCGGGAGGCGGGACGTTAAAAAGCGCCTTAACCGACGGGCGAATCAAGACCATGATGCTGAAAATACCAAGGATCGTTCCGAACGGCATGAACAGGCAGGCGATCCCGGCCATCACCATGCAGTATGTGTAGTTTTTTCGCTGACTGAGGCATCGGCCGGCGTAGGCCACGCACGCGGCAAAAGTCCACCCAAGCAAAATGAACATCCCGCCCATGACGACAAAAATCAGGCCAACAAATTGCTCCGGGTGCGGCTGGTTGTTTTGCGGGCCAACCGCCTGCGGATGCAGGAGCAGAACCGACCCGATGAGCACGTGAATTATCGGAATGCAGGCGAAGAACGCCGCCAACCCCGCGCACACGTAGTGAAAAATCGACAGCAGGCGCAAATGTTCTTCGTCCTGGTTCATCCGCTCAGAAATTCTCCAGCGCCATTTGCTGCAGCGAGGGATCCTGCGGATGCGCGCCTACTTCGCCGCGATATTCCGTGCCGCGGCTGAATTTCAGCTCAGCCGCACGGCCGTCGGTCTGATCAGCGGAAACCGCGACCACGGGCATTTCGTAGTTTCCGTCGGGCAACGCGAATCGATAGCTGAACGAACCGTCCGGCCGCAACTTGATCCTGCGCCCGCCGATCGAAACCGTCGCGTCCGGTTCCGTCGCGCCGTAAACGATCAATTCCGCGTTCACGTTGAACCAAAAACCTTTTTCGCGCGCGCCCGGTTTCGTCACGGGACTGGAAATGCCGCCAAACGCCTCCGCGGGCGAAGCAGGTGCACCCGGCGCCGACTCAACCATTTCCGCCGCAGCCATGGAGGCGAGTTCGTTCACGTATTGGCGGCGAATCAATTCGGTGATTTCCAGCGAGCCCATCCAGACGCGCCGCACGTGATCCATGCTGATGACTTCCGCCAGCGCGCACTCCTGCGCCGAAGTCCAGGCGGATGGCTTCCAACGCGAGCGTGATGTTTTCTTATCGGTCGCCGCCGGCCTGGGACCGCCGGCGTGCCGCCGGCGAGCTTCAAATGTTTCAAGCCCTTCGCTCCCCGACGCGCGCAGGGCCGGCGGCGGCACTTCGATGCGCGGCAATTCCGGATGCCCTTCCTGGCGCAATTCCGCAATCGCCTGCGCCAGCGGCGCGCTCTCCTGCACCGCTTCCTTCACGAGTTCCACCAATTTGTCCATTGGCACTTCCGGCATCGTGCCGAATTCCGCGGTGGTGTCCGCCGAAACGGCATCCGGCGGTGTGAGCGTCGCGTCCGAGGTCGCAATCACCTTCCATTTGTCCGCCGCCGAGTAATAGCCCAACTCCGCCACGTAACGCGTGTTCGCGCGGTCCACGTTCACAAACCAATGGCGCGATTCCGGATGCACGTGCACTTGCGCCACCGGTTTGCCCTTCGCGGCATCGACATAAATCCGCACAATCAAATGGCCGTCGCGCGAGAAGCCGTTGTAACGGCGCTGCTGGTCGCCGGATAAATCCCAGTGCGTGTAAAGCCAATGCGGATCGCGCGCGGTCAACAAAATCGTGCCAGTGCCGTATGACTCGGGCAATTCGCCTTCGGTTTGCATTTTCTCAACTGGCGGCGTCGGCCCGAGCGCGTATCGGTGGCCCGGACCGCTGACCGAAGCCGGTTCAGGTTTATCGCCTTCCAACAAAATCGAGGGGATTTTTTCCGGTGTTTTGCGCACAGGCCGCGAAGCTTGCTTCGTTTCCGACGGCGTGACGATGGAAACCGGCTTCGGCGGCGTCACTTTGGATTCTGGGGCTGGTGGCTTTTCCACCGGAAGCGGAGGGGCCGTGACAGTTTTGGGTTTCGTCACGCGTTTGATTTTCGCCCTCGGTTTGGGAGGCTGCTTCTTCCTTTCAAAAATTATTTCCACAGCCATCTCGGGCTTCTCGTCCGCCGGGGTTTCCGGAGGAAGCGGCTCGGGTTTTGAGTCGCCTTTTGCCGACGCTTTCAGCTTCGGCTTGGCTACCATCTTAAGGGGGGTTCCCGTGTGAAGCCCGCCCAACGAAATGATTTTTCCTGCCGCCTTTCTTACTCGCACAGGCTCAGTGTCGAACAGCGGCGTGTGAGGCGCGGCCTTCGCGCCGCCTGAGGTCTTTTTTAAAGCGACCGGCTGAAGAGGTTTGGCTTCAACCACGGGCTCCGGCGTCGGGGCGGCTTTTGTTTTTGCCTGGCGCTTGCCCGGGACCAAGGCTTGCGACTTGGCAGCGAGCTTTGACTTCGAAGGCGCAGTTTTCTTCGGCGCCACTCGCTTGGCCACTTTGGCTGCGAGCTTCCGAGGCTTTTTCGCGGCGGTTTTCTTTGCGGCTTTTACCGGCTTGGCTTTGGAGATTTTTGCACCCGTTTTGGCCCGACTCCGCGTCGTCCGCACGGAAAGCGGCTTGGCGGCGGCGGTTTTCTTCGGCTTTTTCATGGCAACAATCCTTGCAATGGGGTGCGGTTGCTGCTGGAGAATACGCCCGGTATTTCGGTGGCGCAACGGTTATTTGATTTTTGGGCCGCGCGCCGAGTATATCCTCACCCGCGCGACATTTCGCGGCCAATTGAGCTCCAGAACCATCCGAACTTTTACTTAGTTGTTCACCGCAAAACCACCGTATCGCAACCCGGCGCAATCTACTTGCCAAGAGAGCATTCGGAAGTAGATTCGATTGACGGAATAAAACTATGGGAGCCAGCAAAATAGATAACAAGAACGGCGTGTCCTGCCCTCAAGTTTTTGTCGTTGATGATGAACCGATTCTTCTGGAATTAGCCGCACAAATACTGAGCAACATCCACGTGGAAGTCCGGACATTCACCAATCCCGAGGTGGCTCTCCAAACCTACACCGACGCCGCCCAACGCCCCGCATTGATCATCACGGATTTTGCGATGCACGAAATGGACGGCATGGCCCTCATCCGAGCCTGCCGCCGGCTGAATCCGCAACAGAAAATCCTCCTGATCAGCGGCACGGTGGATGAAGCGGTTTTCAACGGCACCAGCCTGAGGCCCGATGGATTTTTGGCAAAACCGTATCAGCCCGCCGTGCTCATCAGCGTCGTCCAGAAGCTCCTCGACAGTTGACGAACGGCGGAGGGTTGGCGACAGTGCGACGGACAGCCTGCTCCCACTCAACGCATCGTATTATGAAAAAAATACTTGTTCGGATCGGTGTCGCGGTGGTGGTTCTGATTGTCCTCGTCGCCCTCGGCATCCATTTTTTCCTCGATAGCGCCGTGAAACGCGGCGTGGAAAGCGTCGGGTCCAAATTGACGAAGGTGGACGTGAAGCTCGCTGGCGTGCACATCTCCCTGCTTTCCGGGGCCAGCAAAATCAACGGCCTGGTGGTGGGCAACCCGGAACCGTACAAAACCCCGCACTCCATCAGCGTGGGCAGCGTCGCGCTCGAACTGAAACCCTCCTCGCTCCTGGGCGACAAACTGATTATCAAATCGATGACTGTCGAAGCGCCTGAAATCACGTTTGAAGGCGGTTTGAGCGGCAATAACCTGAAAAAAATCCGCGCCAACCTGAACGAATCCACCAGCGGCCCCGGCGGCACGAACGTCGTCAACGCGACGCCCAAGGAGCAAAAGAAGGCGAATAAAAAACTCGAAGTCGACGAGTTTAAAATCACCGGCGCCAAGCTGGACGCCCACATCACGGACCTCGGCGGCCAGACAATCTCTCTCACGTTGCCGACCATCGAACTTTCCAATTTGGGCACCGGCCCGGAAGGCATCACGGCCACTGAACTCACCAAAAAAATTATTGCCGAGATTGAAAAGGCCTCCATGACCGCCGTGAGTTCCCAGGCCGGCGACCTCGGCAAGGCTGCCGAAAACCTCACCAAAGGCCTGGGCAAAAATTCCGGTTCCCTCACCAACATCACGCAGGGCCTCGGCAAATTCTTCAAGAAAAAATAACCCACGTGCGGTCGGCTTCCTGCCGGCCGTTCGCTCGCTTTTGTTTGTGGCTGGCTCGATGTCGACCTTGCCGTTTTAGCAATTATAGGGTCAACACCCCATGTGGAATTGCCTCGGGCCGCTTAGACTGTCCTTTACCTGATGACACAGGCCGGACCATGAGAGATTGCCCCGTTATCTTAGTAGCCGAAGATGACGAGGACTACGTCATTTTAATCCGGCAGGTCTTCGCGAAGGCTCATATTCCCAATCCCATTCACGTGGTCTGGAATGGGGAAGAAGCGATTTCCTATCTCAAGGGCGAAGGCAAATACTCCAATCGCGACGAATACCCGCTGCCGGATATTTTCCTGCTCGATTTGAAAATGCCGCGCGTCAACGGCTTCGAAGTGCTCAAATGGGTCCGGTCCCAACCCAATCTCGCCGCACTGCGCATCCTCGTGCTCACGTCCTCGGATGAAATCCGTGATGTGAACGAAGCGTATCAACTGGGCGCGAATTCATTTTTGGTGAAGCCGTTCGATTTCGAGGATTTCACCAATCTCAGCCGGCTCATCGCCGATTTTTGGTTCAAGGCGAGCCGGACTCCCGATACATTTCGTCCACCGCCGAAAAACACGAAGACCAATTCCACGGATAACGGCTAGGGCATTCTCCCCCAGCGAACGGGTGGTGGATGAGTTGACGACCCACGCCACTTCCACATTGAAGCGACCGCCAGGTCGCGCTCCTTTAATATCAGGCCCATCGCCCGCTAGAGTTGGAAATGCTCCCTTAACATTTATTTCAGCGTGGTCGTTTTCAACAGAAATGTCCGAGTGGATTGTGAAAAAACCAATCTCTTGATTTTATTGGTGCCCACGACAGGACTTGAACCTGTACGATGTTACTCACTAGAACCTGAATCTAGCGCGTCTGCCAATTCCGCCACGTGGGCTCCGGGTCGGCAGCCGAAACTGCCAGTCGGGCTCGTTTGAGCGCTGAAACCAATATCACAGGATACGCGCCCAGCGCAAGCAGGCAGTTGATCGTAGTGGCACGGGCGTCTCGCCCGTGCGAACGCGCCGCAGCAACGGAGCGCGGAATTCATCCCGCGGGTGGCACATCGCCTACGCCGCCGTTCCCGCACCATGGTGACTCTCCTCGCCCATCTCGATTTTCAACGCCAGCAGCGAGAGCCGGATGTCCATGAGGAACGCGATCAGCGAAATGATCAGCGACACGAGGCAGCAGATGAACAGCACGCTGATGGCCAGCGCCGATTCACATTTCATCAGCGCCGTGAGGAATAAGCGTGATGATGAGCACCGCGGCGAACAGCAGGCTGATGGTGCTGAAAATAATCGCGCGTTGAATGAGCCGGGCGCGTTCGTAAAGATTCGCCACCTGCCCGGCGAGGCGTTGGCGGATGTCCTCCGGCGCGCTGCGCATTTCGTGCAGTAGTTGCCGCACGCGATCCGCCGCGCGGGCGAAACGGTTCGTCAGCGACAGCAGGACCAGTCCGATGCCCGAAATCAGGATCACCGGCCCGACGGCGGTTTGCAGCACGGGAATCAGTTGGCTGAGTTGAGTGGCTGGCATGGCACCTTCAAAAAAATCCAATTCAGAGACTTCTCACGTCGTCTCCTGCTTAACCAATTCGAAACGATATTCTCACAATCACATCGCGCCCGAAACTGTGCTGCAGCCGGTCCAATATTTCCTTGCGGCGATAGCGCACGATCTCCGCCAACCACACGCTGCTGTCCACGGTCACGAACAACGTACCTTTGCGCAATCCCACCGGTTGCGCATGTGCCACGATGGTGGGATCGATCAGATTATTCCATACCTTCACGATCTCGACCTCGGCCTGGCGGGTGTCGATGCGCAGGTCTTTCAGCAAATGGGGAATCAACGTGCCCGGCGGATTTGGTGCGGTTGGCGCGCGCGATTTCCTGCGGCGAAAGATCCGTCCCGCGCCAGGCCGCGAGCACGCGCTGCCGGGCCGAGCGTTTCGGCGGGCCGAGCGGGGGAATTCTTCGCGGAGGAAAGGGCATGGGGCCGATTAAAGGAGTGATTCGTGAACTGGTTGAATAAGTAACTGGTTAACTGGTTAAATAAGTGACCCAAGTTGTATCGCGCCGTGCGCTCAAAAATTCAACTCATTTAACCAATCACTCATTTAACTATTTGACCGATTTAACCTCCCTCAACCGCCTCTTCCTCCACCGGCTTCACCTCCGGATGCTCGTCGAGCACCAGAACGCCGTGGGGCGGCAGGTCGTAATTTCCCGAGAAAGTGTTGCCCGTCAGAAAATCGTGCATCGGTTTGTAGAATTGGATGCGCACCGGCGAGTTCTGGTGGTTCAACAGGAAAAAGACTTTCATCCCTTCCTTTTCGCGCATGCTCACCTGCACCGTTTCCGGCACTTTCAACAGCGGATGCAGATTGCACATCTGCCGCAGCCAGCCGACGAGGTCGTAATAAAAATGCTCGTGGCTTTGCGTGCCGATATAAATCGCCCTGCCCAGGCCGAACGTGTTCATGGTCATGGCGGGTTTGCCGGCGTAAAAATCCTTCGCATACGTCGCAAGCACCTGGCATTCCTTCGGTTCAATGATGTCGCACCAGAGCCGCGCGGGATGCAAATGGCTCGTGGGAAATGCGCCCTTGAATGTCATGTGGTTCTCTTCACCCGGCGGCAGCGGATCGAATTCGAGCACTTCCAGGCCGAACAAATCCGTCATGTCGCGCGGATAACCGTTATCCGGCGTGATGCCGTTTTCATTCACCAGCCCCGTGTTGAACGTGGCCACCAACGTGCCGCCGTTTTGCACGTACAATTTCAGCATGTCCACCTCGCCGCCCGAGAGCAAATGCAGCGACGGCGCGAAAACCAGTTTGTATTGCGACAAATCCTCGCTTGGCCGCGCGAAATCCACGGAAATATTCCGGTCGTGCAGCGCGTTGTAGATGAGCTGAATGTGATGGCGCAGGTTGAACGCCCGGTTCGGCTGATTCGGCTGCTGCAGCATCCAATCGTTGTCGTGGCTGTAGAGAATGCATGCCTCGGCCACCACGCGCGTGTCCTTGAGGGCGGGCGCGAGCAGCTTGAGTTCCTCGCCGATCTGCGCAATCTCGCGGAACGTGCGGTTGTCCGTGCGCGCGTGATGCCCCATGACCGCGCCGGAAAATTTCTCATTGCCGATGCGCGGCTGGCGCCATTGATAATACAACACGCCGGATGCGCCGCGCGAAACGAGCTGGTAGGTGAACAACCGCACCACTCCCGGGCGCACCAGCCCATTCACCTCCTGCCAATTCACCTGCCCGGCTTTTTGTTCGATGACCCAGAAACCCACGTCGCCGTCCGGAGTGCGAATGTCCTCTTTTTTTAGTGAGCGCAGGATATCGATGTCGCAAGCGAGTTCGGCCGCTTTTGTTTTAACCGCGGCATTGCTCTCGACGGAAACAAAATCCACAACTTTCGCGACGTCGAAATGATCGAACCGCCGCTGTAAGGCGCGCAGGTTCGTCGTCAGTGGAGTGCCCGGCGATAACTCGCGCAAGACATCCGCCTGCATGCTGACAAACGCCACGATGGTATCACTGCAGAACCGCGCCCAATCGAGCAGCAATGCCGGGTTGTGCGCCGTCGGCGCGCGCATGGGCATCGGCACCTGATCGAACGACGACACCGTCTGCCCGAGATACGCCAACCCGAGTTTCTCGTTCAGCTTGTCGACGGTTTCATATTTCAGGTGCAGCCAGTTTTGCCATTCGAGCTGCGTGTCGCGATTGAAAGACCACTCGGTATTGTGTCCCCCGATGCCGCTGTCGATTTGCCACGCGACCAGATGCGAATTCCGGCCCAGCGCCTTGGCCATGGCTTCGACGATGCGCTTGGCATGGTTCCAATAAACGTCGTTGTTAAAACACACGGCGCGACGCGTGCCTTCGCGCAGCACCTGGCCGTTTTCATCGATGGGAAGAATTTCCGGATGCTTTTTGGAAAGCCACAACGGCGGCGCGGCCGTGGGCGTGGCGAGCACGGTCTTGATGCCCACGCGGCCAAGCACGTCCATCGCGCGTTTGAGCCAGTCAAAATCGAATTTGCCGTCTTCCGGCTCGCAGAGGCCCCAGGAGAAATCCCCCATGCGCACAACGTTGACGCCGGCCTTGACCATCAGTTCAGCGTCTTCCTGCCATTGAGCTTCGGGATCGTCGGCGGAGCCGCCGTAAGGAAAGACCCATTGTTCGGGATAGTAATCAACGCCGAAATACATAGGTTCGGAACGCGCGGTGCGTTCTTGACTGCACTCTAAGTTCATCTGCCCATCCTCGCAATGGAAAAGTGGAAGATGTTGTGCGCAAGGAAGGTTCAAATTGTAACCCGGGAGGGATTCAGAACGCAAAATATGGGAAAAAGTGAAAACAATCGATTTTCTGCTATAAAGGCTCGGAGACACTGACAGTTTTTTTGCCATTCTGAAAATTGAGGATTGAATCGGTCAGAAATTTTTTGGTTATGAAATCACGGCACATCGTCCTAATTATTATCGCGGCTGTATTGGCTTTCGCAGCAATGCTTATCGTTGATTCCTACAAGGCCCATAAATCCCAACGGGAGCATGAGCGAGCGATTATTGTCATTTCGGCAGTTCGGCAAAAATTGGAAGCTTATCAACAGGTGAACGGACATTACCCCGATTCCGTCAAGGATCTCGATTTCACGAACTCGGCTCAAGAACGGGAAATGATTCGCGATCTCTCAAATATTTCCTACTCTCGCACTCCCCAAGGATACGCGGTCGGTTGGCACGGTACTTACGTTCATATTTATTAACCCGATTGGAGAGCAAGAGTTTCGCAACCACTTTCAGGGTTGTGACGGAGATTCGATGCAAACCCAGGGTAGCTCGTTCCTCGCAACCCTGGGCTCAAAGACGGAATCCCGTTGGGATTCTTGAACGGGACGAACGAACCGTAACAATTGGCGAGTGTAATTCGCGCAAATTCGTGAAATTCGCGTCAAAGCCCCGGTCTTTAATCCGTTTTCATCTGTGTCCATCCGCAGTTACTCAAATTCCCCTTTGACCTCTCTCTTCGCGAAATCTACGTTGCTCGGATGCAGAAGGGAAATGCCAGCACGTTCGATTCGCCCCGCGTGCGTTTCGTCATGCGCATGCCCCTGCCCCAATTCTTTTCCAATTTCCTCGGGCGAAAACTGTTTCGCTTCCTGTTGACCATCCAGGGGCTCGGCGCCTTTGCGCTCATCACGGTGGGTGTGATGATCAAAAAATTCGGCGCGGCGCGGCGCGTCATGAAACCGCTGGTCTACCACGAAATCTCCCGCTCGGGCGTGCAGTTGCTGCCCATGTTCCTGTTCATCGCGGCGGCGCTCGGGTTGCTCGTCATCGGGCAAACGGTTTCGTGGACGACTCGTTTTGGCGCGACGAAATATCTGGGGACAGTGATGGTGCTCGTGGTGGTGCGCGAACTCGGGCCGCTGATTTCCGCGTTGCTCGTGCTCGCGCGCATCGGCACAGCGAACGTGGTCGAACTCGGCACTTCCCGCGCGACGGGTGAGGTGGAGGCGTTCGAAGCGCTCGGCATCGATCCCGTGCATTATCTCGTGGTGCCGCGCGTGTTCGGGATGGCGATCGGAATTTTCTCGCTGACGGTTTATTTGATCATCGGCGCGCTGGTCAGCGGCTATATCTGGGCGTTCCTGCAGGATGTGCCGCTGCGACCCGGCGAATATTTCGAGCAACTGGCCAACTCGCTGACGGTGCTCGATTTCGTGGCGCTGGCGGTCAAAACAGTTTTGTTCGGTTTCATCATTGCCATCGTGACGTGTTATCACGGGCTGGCGCAGCCGTTGCGGCTGGAGGAAGTTTCCTCCGCCACCGTGCGGGCCGTCGCGCAGAGCGTGATTGCGTGCGTGTTGATCGATGCGTTGTTCATTTTGATTTATTTGACGAGTTAACACTCATGAATCCTCAGCGCCACGTTTCGACGGACCATCCGAAACCCCGCCAGGTTTTGGAATGCGCTAGCCCCCTGGCGCTTTCGTGGCCCGTAAAGGCGGCAGAGGGCTGCGCAGTCCCAGACGCTATCGCGAGTGGCGAAAGCGGGCTCCAGACTCGAAACGCGAGTTCTTCGAATACATCCCCAAATGACCACCCCGCCTGAAACTTCCACTCAACTCGCCATCGAGATGCGCGGTGTTTCGGTCGGCTCGATGCGCGATTTGAGCAGCATCGGGGTGGAAGACGTGAATTGGTCGGTGAAGCCGGGGGATTGGTGGGTCATCAGCGGATTGCAAGGCTCGGGCAAAGGCGATTTCCTGACGCTGACGGGCGGCATGATGGCGCCGGCGGGCGGCACGTACCGTTTTTTCGGCCAGACCATGCCGATTTTTGAGGATGACCGCTTGAAGGATCGGTTGAAGCTCGGTTTTGTTTTTGAGAACGGGCAATTGTTCAATCACCTGACGATCTCAGAAAATATTTCGCTGCCGCTGCGGTATCATCAAAATTCGAGCACGCAGGAAGCGGACGCGGAAGTGCAGAAATTGCTCGAGCTGACAGAACTCGCGCCGTGGGCGGACAGCACGCCGGGCGCAATCGCGCGGAATTGGCAGCGCCGCGCGGGACTGGCGCGTGCGCTGATGCTGCGGCCGGAAGTGTTGCTGTTGGATAATCCGCTCGCGGGATTGGATTTGCGTCATCGCGCGTGGTGGACCAATCTGCTGGAACAACTGTCGCGCGGGCACGAATGCATGAACGGCCGGCCCTTGACGCTGGTCGTGACCGCGAACGATTTGCGCCCGTGGCGCGGCGGCAAGCGGCAGTTCGCGCTATTGAAAGACAAACGGTTTATCGTGCTCGGCGGCTGGGCCGAGGTCGAAGCCGCGAGTGACGAATTGGTGCGCGAGATGAGAGCGGTTGAAGCGCAGGAACCATTATGAATTTACGATTTACGATTTACGATTTACGCGCTGACATTCCATTCAATCGGCAATCGACAATTGGCAATCATCAATAGCAATGGCTTTACAAGACCTCACTCCTCAACTTCGCACGCGCCTGAGCCGCATGGAGCGGGCGGTGGGGTGGTTTGTGATGATCGCGACGGGATTGCTGCTCTTCGGCTTTGGGTATTACATTTACAAAACGGCGGAGCGCAAGGGGTGGTTCAAGCCCAAGTTTGAATACCAAACCTCGCTAAACGACGGATCGGGACTCAAAATCGGCGACCCCGTGAAGATCATGGGTGCGGTCGCCGGCGAAATCACTGACATCGTCCCGAATGAGCCGGACGCGTATTACGGGATCACAGTCAAGTTTGTGATTCTCAAGCCGCATTACGGGTATATCTGGACGGACTCGCAAGTTTCGGTTTCGTCGGATCTTCTGGGCAATCGCGTGCTGCAAATCTCGAAAGGTGTAGCCGGCGTTCCCACCATTCTTGAGGATAAAGCGAAGTATCCATTGGCCATGCTGAATTGGAGGCCCGCTCGCGAGGCGAGGAAAAAGCTTTTGGAGGATATTTCGAAAGAAAATCCGAACCTGGAACACACGAATCGTTCGCTTTTCAATTGGACGATAAAAACGGAACTCGAAAAATTAGCGACTACAAGCTCAAATGCGTTTTATACCAATCTAACCGCCTCCTACTGGATCGATCCCAACGAAGCACCGTCGCTGCAGGATCGCGTGCAGGCCATGGTCGATGAAGTGCAAGCAGCCCTGCCGAATATCTTGAATCTCACGAACCAACTCGCCGGCACGCTCAACGGCGCGACGACATTGACCTCAAACCTGAACACGGTGGCAATCAACGTGCAACCGGCCATCAGCAATGTGACGATGCTGCTCAGCCAGTTGAACAAACCCGGCGCGTTGGGCGATTGGCTGCTGCCGACGAATGTGAATCAAAAGCTGGATTCGGTGATGGACAACGCGGATATGGCCACGGCGAACTTGAACACGAATTTGCTGACGTTAAACGAGTCACTGACACATCTCGCGGATCTGACGAGCAATTTGAATCATCAAGTGCAGATCAACACCAACATGCTCAGCGATATTTCCAAGACCGTCGTGGATACGGATGATTTGGTGCAGGGCTTGAAACGTCATTGGCTGCTGCGCTCGGCGTTCAAGAGCGAGAATAAGAAAACGAACGCGCCGGCGGAGAAAGCAAGCAACCCGGCGTTGTCGCCGAAGATGCAGGGGAAGCAATAGCAGTTTATGTCTGATGAAATTCCAAAATTGCGCATGGCGCCGCGGGAAACCGCGGAGGACCTCGCGCGCCGTCTCGAACACGAGCAGCGCGCATCGAATCGCCAGCGCGAAAGCAGCCTGGAACAATCGCTGGCGCCCTTTCGCGTCGGCTCGGTGCGCTATCTGAACGCCGTCCCGCTCACGCGCGGGCTCGAAGACGAAATCGTTTTCGCCACGCCGTCCGAACTCGCAAAAATGCTGCAACGCGATGAACTCGATGCGGCGCTCGTCAGCATCACGGAAGTATTGTTCAACGATCGCTACGACATTTTGGACGGCACCGCCATTGCCTCGCTCGGCGAAGTCAAAAGCGTGTTGCTGGCGCACAAAAAGCCGATTGAGGAAATTCGCGAGGTTTATTGCGACACGGCGTCACTGACGAGCGTGAACCTGCTGCGCGTGCTGCTGGCGGAACGCGGGCTGAAACCGGAATTCAAACCGCTCGCGAGTTATGATTTCAAGGCGCTGCCGGATTACGCGATGTTGATCGGCGATCCGGCGCTGGATTTTGTTTTCGGCCCGCACGAACACGAGATTTTCGATCTCGGCGGGGCGTGGTTTGAGATGACCGGATTGCCGTTTGTTTACGCGGTCTGGGCGTTGAAGCGCGGGAAGGACAACGCAACGCTTCGCCGGCAATTAACCGATGCGCGGGAGTTCGGCCTCGATACGATCGACCACATCATTCGCAATCGGACGGAATACACGGAGGATTTCCGGAAGGATTATTTTGGCTGGCACATTCATTATCATCTCGGCTCGGACGAGAAACGCGGCATCGCGAAATTCATTGAGCTGCTGCGCAAGCACAACGTTGGAAAGATGTACGATCCAAAGTTTGTGGTGTGATTGCTGAATGCGTCTGGTAAAAGAATTCTGCCGCAACGAAACTGGATTCGCGGTGTTGTTCTTCCTTATATGGGAGGCTCCGCATCGAAACGCGGCGGTAAATCAACAGGCCGTCATATAGTCGTGTATGTATGTGTCGGCATTACCGTCGCACTCCTGGCGTATGCCCATAGCCGTCGAAGGGCGCGGGAGAGAAACGCATGTATCGATAATCTTCGGCTGATCAAATCCGCGAAGGAGCAATGGGCTTTGGAATATAATAAGACCGATTCCGACACTCCGAAATGGGCAGAGCTTACCTTCTATCGGGGCGAAACAAATTTGCCATACTGTCCATCAGGCGGAACATATACACTCGGAGCGATGAGCGATAAGCCCACGTGTTCCTACCCGGGCCACGTGCTGCCGTGAGGCGTAGCCGCGGGCTGACGTCCGCGGCTACGGCCTGAAAATTAATCCTTCTCCTTTTCGCCTTTGGCTTCCTTGGCTTCGTCCTCGGCTTTTTCTTTGTCAATCGCGACGACTTTGCCGGTGATGGCGTCGACGTTCACTTCGGTGATGTCCGTCGTGCCCGGCGTCGCGATGTCAAAGGACCAGATCAGTTTGCCGTGTTCTTTTTCCAGCTCGGATTCTTTCACGGTGCCATTCGGCGCCTGCGCGAGCGCGGTGGTTTGGGCATCCGACTGACTGACTTTGGCTTCGGCCATCCACTTGGCTTGTTTGGCTTCTTTGTTGTGCCCTTCCGTTTCGCAACCGGCCAGTGCGACCGCCGTGAGCGTGATTCCAATCAGGTGTTTGATTTTCATAGTTGGTTAAACCTTCGTTTCAGTGGCTGTTAGGTTAAGCAGTTTACATGAATCTTTCCTGAAGCGCACATGACAGTTTTGTCATGGGTTATTCCCGATCCAAAATGCAACGCTTGAGAATGTGGTAAACGTCCGTGGCGTGGAGTTGGGCATTTGGAGGCAACCCGTCCTTTTCAGTAATCAACACGGGCCAGTCGGAACTATTTTTCGGACGCGCGCCGTGGGAGCCTTTGACCAATGTGGCGTCGAGCGGGATGACATCCATCAGCATGCGGAAGCCGAGTTTTTTCTGAAGCAGACGCCAGGCGATTTTGAGTTTGGGGTTTGAGATTTTTGGGTCGAGAAAAAGTTCCACCGGGTCGTAACCGGGCTTGCGGTGGATATCGACGGTGCGCGCGAAGTCAGGCGCGAACTTGTCGTATATCCAGTAATAGTAAACAAACCACGAATCTTCGCTCGCGATTGCGATCAAATCCCCTGCACGAGCATGATCGATACCCCAATCGGCCATTGTCTTCCCATCGAGAATCGCTTCGATGCCTTTTGTTTTTTCCAGCAACGCACGAACTTTGCCTTCGAGGGAATGGTCGTTGATATAGATATGCGCCACTTGATGGTCTGTAACGGCGAAAGCCTTGCTCGCGCCCGCGTCCAATATTTCGAGGCCAAGTTCATCTTTGACCGTCAGCCACTTCGCTTCACGAAATAGTTGGTTGATGTAAATCGGATTGCTTGCATTCGTGATGCCATATTCCGAAAGCAAGACCACTTGAACAGACCGTTCGCGAAAATATTTGATCAAGTCGCCGACGATGGCATCGATTTCCCGGAGGTCGCGGTGGATGGCGGGATTGATTTTGCGGGGGCCGACGCCTGCCGCGCCGGAACCGGGCGACAGCGGGTGAGGAAGCTCTGACTGGCCTTCTTTATTTAAAGTGAGACTCGTCACCTCGTCTCCTACGTAAGGACCATGCCGTTGCAGGTTATAATCGAGATGCGGCAAATAAATCAGGCTCAGCGTCGGACTGTGACGTTCCTCAATCCACTTGGCGGATTCGGCGATCCAGCGGGAGACGGCGGCGGCGGAGCCTTGCGGCGTATCAATGCCAGCAGCCGGGCCCCAAAAGCACGGGAAGGGAAATGGCCCGAGGTCGCATTGGATATCGTGGCGGATGTTTCCGGGATTCGTGTAGATGTCGAAAACCTTGCGGCCATCCGCGGGATACATGGGGCGCGGCGTGATGGAATAGTCCGCGGTGGAATACATGTTGTACCACCAGAAAAGTTTCGCGCACGTGAATTTCGGATCGCGCTCACGCAACTCCTCCCAGAGTTTGCGGCCGTGAACAATGTGATTCGATTGTTTCCAGAATTGCACTTCGGCGAGTTCGTGATTGTACCAGCCATTGCCCACAATGCCGTGGACGTGCGGCGTGGTGCCGGTGAGGTAAGTCGATTGCGCGGTGCAGGTGACGGCGGGAAAGGCGGGCTCGATGCTGGCTTTATCACCGCGCGCGGCGAAGTCGCGAATGCGCGGGGTGTGTTCGCCGATGAGGGCGTCCGTGAGGCCGACGACGTTGATGACGGCGGTGCGGGTCATCCGGTAGTGGCACGGGCGTCTCGCCCGTGCGAATCGAAACGCACAGGCGAGACGCCTGTGCCACTATTCTCGTGGCGTTGTTTCAATTCGTAAAGCGCTTCGACCACTTTCGGCGGATGCATTTCGTGGATCTCAAAGCCTTTGCCGATTTGCCTGAGCAATGTAATGGTCAATTCGCCGCCGAGATGCTCGCGAAATTCCTCGAGGCCATCGAGCACGAGCAATGCGTTTTGCGAGTTCACATGCAGCAGTTCGCTGGCGAACAATTCGAAGCCCAGCGTTTCGAGCAATTGCAGCACGCGCTCGGCGGCGGCGGCGTTGAGGAAGCCCATGAGGCGCGAGTAGATAACATCGAGCGCAATGCCGATCGCGACGGCTTCGCCGTGGCGGATTTGATATTCGGAAAGCTGCTCGAGTTTGTGTGCGGACCAATGGCCGAAATCAAGCGGGCGGGCGGTGCCGAATTCGAACGGATCGCCGGAGGTGGCGATGTGTTCGAGATGCAATTCGGCGCAACGGCGGATCAAATGGCGCATCGCAGCAGGAGCGCAGTCGCGCAGCGCGAGGGCATCACGCTCGATGGTTTCAAAAAAATCCAGGTCGCGAATGAGCGCGACTTTCACGGCTTCGACGTAGCCGGCGCGTTTGTCGCGGCGCGCCAGCGAGGCGAGCAATTGAAAGTCGTTGATGACGGCGAACGGGGGCGCGAAGGCGCCGATGAAATTCTTTTTGCCGAAGGCGTTGATGCCGTTTTTCACGCCGACGCCGGAATCCGCCTGGCTCAAGGTGGTGGTCGGGATGCGCACATGCCGGATGCCGCGATGCGCCGTGGCTGCCGCGAAACCCACCATGTCCAGCAACGCGCCGCCGCCGACGGCGATGACGTACGAGTGGCGATCGATGTGATGGCGGTCGATGTGCGAATGGATTTCGGAGACGTGGAAATTGGAATTCTTGGTGCGTTCGCCGCCTTCGATGACGAGCGGGTGGCAGACAAGTTTTAGAGAGTCTGCGTGGGCGGCGAAGTATTTCTCGATTTGCCGCGCGAGTGCGGGCTGGGTGTGCGCGAGGGATTCATCGAGGACCAGCAAAGCCTTTTTCGCCTGGCCCGGTTTGTCCGCCAAGGTCTGCTTGAGCGTGAGATTGTGACTATCGAAGACGTGGTCGGTGAAGAGCACACGCAAATCGTAACTGACTTCGATCTTTTTTCTCACGGCGGACATGGCAGTAAAGTAACAGTCCAAGGTTTAAAGTCCAATGTCCAAGGGTAACCAGTGGCAGAGAATGCTGAAATTCAAGGAAGCGTCGGCTCCTGGTGTTATGCCGCCCAATCCATCCGTTGAATTATTTGGCACGGTCGAGCATTCCTTCAAGCCATTCGGAAAATGAATGCGCGATGGGTTCGAATGCCTCCCTGGTAAACTCGCCCGTCCAGCGAAATATATTACCACGACTTTCCTTGATCGTCGTGCCCTGAAATATCTCAGGATCACTGCCGATCGCGTAAAAATACCGATTCGCGCCTTCGGTTGATTCGGCAAACACGCGAAGATTGGAGTAACTCAGCCTCAATTTTCGCCGCTCGTCATCACCGGCTGGAATGGAATCGACTGCGGGTTTGATTTGCTTGAATGAGTTGATGGTGCAAACAATTTTTCGTTCGGGATGGTTGGACTCCAAAATGGCGCCGCCTGTTTCGGCATAAAATCTCCAAAGATCGCCCGGAAGATTCCGTTCAAAAGCTCGCAACACATCTTCCGTGTCGTGAGGTTCAGGCGGAAGGACCTGCTGCTCAGAGCGCAACCGCCCTATCAGCCGATCAATGGGCGCTGCTTCGGCGATCGCCCAGCCAATCAGCGGGTGAAGGCCAAAATCTTCGGGAGATTGAGTTACCCCGGTAAAACCGGCAATAAACCGATACGGAATTGCGGCGGCAGTAGTCAGGTGGACACAGGTCACGGGCGCAAAGGACAACCCGGTGGGTAGCATGTTGGAAGTGCAGCCGGTTATTTCTCCCATCCGGTCAGAGTCGGCTGAAAATTTCTCGAGTTCCAGCACGGGATTGCGCTCTTGCGGAAGTTCGTTTCGCCTCCGGCTCACATAGGGAATGAACTTCAGCAGCCAGCCGTTCAAATCGTCGACTCCGTATCGCTCAACCAACTTGCACAAATTATTCCAGTGCTCCCGATCGGCATCGCCCTGGGCCGCGCTGACAAAATGATCGCACAGAGGCAAAAGATGTTTGGTCCACCAGGAAATTTCCAAATCAGATTCGTGAAGGGCGCGAACCTTCGCCCGCAATAACTCCCAGTCCGCAACTGTTCCTTCCAAAGTGATGGATGGAATTCCGCAAATGATACTGAACACGTAATCGAAGTAGGGCTGGAAGGCATCCATGATGACAATGGCGTGCGCAATCCGCTCGGCATCGGTGGTGGTGCTGAATTCGGCGTTTAACAGGAACTGTTTGTCCGCCAAGAGATGTTTCCCGAACAATTGCAGAAAAGGCCGCGTGACCGCCATCATTTGCGGATCGGATTGCGGAAGATTCAGGAGATTCGTGTCAACCACGAGTTCAATTTTTGTTTGGTGAGTCACCAATCGGGACCGTAATGATGCCGAGTGATTCGCCACGTGCTGGGCTACTCCCTGCAAAATCGTCAGCCAGATAATGTCGGGGGACAAAACGAGCGGAAAATGTTTTTTATAGGCAATCGCCGCCGCGGCGATAAGCGGATGAAAATCCCCACCGGCGACCACCATCCGGGAAGGCTCGCGAAGAGTCAGCAACTTTGTTCGAGCGGTTCGTTCGACTGCCTCGCGGACGGTGATTTCGCCGAGGCGCTCCGTGCCCGGCGCCACGTCGGCAACTTGAAAGGAGACTTTATGAGGCTGCAGACCTTGGCTACGCATGGCGTACAGCATTGCCGCACGGCGACTTCAGTCAATATCGATTTTAGGCTGAAACCGGGAAGGTGGCGGCTGCGGACGGTTTGACACCCCCGGCCCATTTGCTACATTGGCCGGCCTTTGTAGTAAGATTTATGAACAAACAACCGCACGTGGCCGTAGTCGGCGCGACTGGCGCAGTCGGCGTCGAAATGATCAAGACCCTCGAGAAACGCAATTTCCCGGTGGGCAAGCTGACGTTGCTTGCCTCCGCGCGTTCGGTGGGCAAGAAACTGAAATTCAAGGGCCAGGACGTCACGATCACGGAACTCACGAAGGATTCTTTCAAGGGCATCGACATCGCGCTCTTCAGCGCGGGCGGGACCATTTCCAAGGAATTCGCGCCCATCGCGGCCAAGGCCGGCTGCGTGGTGGTGGATAATTCCAGCGCGTTCCGCCAGGACGACAGCGTGCCGCTGGTGGTGCCGGAGATCAACGCAGCGGACGTGAAGCTGCACAAAGGCATCATTGCGAATCCGAATTGCACCACGGCGATCACGTTGATGGCGTTGTATCCGTTGCACCAGGCGTTCGGTTGCAAACGCATTTTTGCGTCGAGCTACCAGGCGGTTTCGGGCACCGGCGCGAAAGCGATTGAGGAATTGAAGCGGCAGGTGGAAGAAATCGTAGCCGGCAAGCCGGTGACGAAGGAAGTGTATCCGCATCAAATCGCCTTCAATGTGTTGCCGCAGGTGGATGTGTTTTTGCCGAGCGGTTACACGAAGGAAGAGATGAAGATGGAGAACGAGGGCCGCAAGATCATGCATCACCCGAAATTCCGCGCGAGCGTGACGTGCGTGCGGGTGCCGGTGTATCGGTCGCATTCGGTGGCGGTGAGCGCGGAGTTCGATCAACCGGTGACGGTGGAAGCCGCGCGCGCGGTGCTGAAGAAGGCGCCGGGGCTGGATCTCGTCGATGAGCCGGAGAACAAGAAATACCCAATGCCGCTGAACACTTCGGAGAAATACAATTGCGAAGTGGGCCGCATCCGAATGGATTGCGCGCTGGAAAACGGGCTCGCGTTCTGGGTGGCCGGCGATCAGTTGCTCAAGGGCGCGGCGCTGAATGCGGTGCAGATCGCGGAGGAATTGCTGAAGTGATTTTTAGGGGCACGGGCGTCCTCGCCCGTGCGTTTCATTCCGACTTGCCAGGAGTTTGCACAGGCGAGACGCCCGTGCCACTATGGTTTTGGCGCTTCTTTGGCGAAGGCGTTGACGATTTTGATGTTGGCGGCTTTGGCGGCGTCCATGACTTTCAAAATTTCGCCGAAGGGGGCGGATTTATCGGCGGCGATGGCGACCTTCAACTCCGGTTTCTTTTCCATCTCGGATAACAACTCGCTTTTCAATTGTTCGGGCGTGACGGGGCGCGAGTCCGCGCCCATCCGGAGATTGCCTTTGTCGTCGATGGCAATGATCAGTGGCGCCTGCTCGTTCGCGCCGGTTTTGTGTGCCTGGGATGATTCGGGCAAGGCAAGCCGCAGCGAAGGCTGTTGCTTGAAGGTGGTGGTCGCCATCAAAAAAATCAGCAACACAATGAGGACGTCGATGAGCGCCACGATGATGACCGTGGGAGCCTGGCGACGTCGGTGAGCGCGGAATTGCATTTGGCTGAGATCGTTAAATGAGTGATTAGTTAAATCAGTTAAATCAGTAACTGGTTAAATGAGTCGAAAGCGTCCGATCATTTAGCTACTTCCTTGGTTTCTTTCGCGTCTTTTTTTGCCGGCTTGGTTTCTTTTTCTACTTCTTTTTTGATCACTTTTTCCTCGCGATATTGGCGGCGGAGAAATTGGTCGCAGAGCGTTTCCATTTCCACGGCGAGGATCTCGATTTTCTTGCTGAAATAGCTCCAGGCGATCAGTGCGGGAATCGCAATAAGAAGTCCCCACAAGGTGGCGCGCAAAATGTAGGCGATGTCCGAGGCGAGTTTGTTGGCGTCCGGACCGTTCGGTCCGATTTGGCCGAACGCCCCCATCATGCCGGCGATGGTGCCGACGAGACCGAGCAACGGGGCAATGCCCACGATGATTTCAAGCACGACCAGCCCGCGCTCCAGCCGGACGACTTCATGCCGGGCCGTCGTTTCGAGGGCGGCCTCGTTTTCAGCTTTAGGCCATTCGAGATGGTCGGCGGATTGGATGAGCAGACGGCCGAGCGGCGAGGGTTTTTGTTCGCACACGCGCCGGAGCATGTCGGCATCCTCCCGGCTTCGGCAGGATTGCACGGCGGTTTCGATTTCCGTGGGCACGATCTTCCGCCATTGCAGCGCGATGCCGCGTTCCACTACAAATGCCAGCCCGACCACCGAGGTCAGGCCGAGCAGGATAAAGATAATGAATTCCATGTTCGTTCCTGTGACTGAATTTTCGGCCGTCCGTTCAAACCTCAATAAATATAACTAAACGTAAAGGTAATGCGCCGCGAGTCGCCGATCTGGAGACGCATCTCGCTGGGCCAGGCCAGATACGGCGCCGGGTCCGTGATGGCCAGCCGGCAAACGTACGCGAGCGTGTCGCCCACGGTGGTGTCGGCGATGTTCACATCGGAAACGCGGCCATCCGGGTGCAACGTGAATTCAATGACCACTTTTCCCGTGCGGTCCAGCGCGAATTGCCGGCTATCGAGGAGATCATCCCACCGCTGCTGGATGGCGTCGATCATCGCCTGATCGTAGGCGCCGGTCAATGTGGCTTTGGCATCGAATGCCGAAAGGGACAGGTGCCGCCGCACGCCGCCGTCCTGTTTCATTTTCTCGCCGGTGACCTGGTTGCGTTGGGCCTCGCGCATGCGGGCTTCCACCAGCGTCCGTGGGCGCGGCTGCTCTTCTTTGCCGGTTTCCGTTGGCTGCTTCGGCTCGGGTTTTGCCATCGCCAGGTCGCCGACCACCGGCTTGGGTTTTTCCTTTTCCGGCTGCTGTTCCTGCTGACCCTTTTGCGCCTCCATGGGCGGAGCGCTGGGCCGCAACGGCGCCGGAGTGCGTTTGATGTCTTCCGCTTTGGGAACAACTTCCTGATGGCCGGTGATTTTAGGAACATCCTTGTCGGCCACGTCCACGTTGGCGGCTTTTGAATTTTGCGCGGAATAAAATTTGGCGTCTTTGGGCGGCTCCGGTGTGACGGCGGCGGGGTCGACGTCGACGAACATGAGCGGCACTTCGGTGGGATGTAGCGGCTGCGCGGGCGGCGCCGGTTTTTTCTTCAATTGCTCCGCGAGCGCGGCGAGCATTTTTATGTGCGCGAGCCAGCCGGGCAGAATGGTGCGGGAGAATTCATAACCGCCGAAGCATAACGCGTGGAACATGAGGGAAATGATCAATGCCCAGACGAGCCGCTTGTATTCCAGGCGGCCTGGGCGCAATGACAATTCGGGCTCAGGTACAGACATTCGGATACTACAGTGCCTTAGCCAACCCGGGCGGGCAACTGTTTACGAAGCGCGAAGCGTGCCGGGGGAATTCCCTTTGGCCACATCGAATACCGAACATGCTTTGAACAATCCATTTTTAGTCGCGAAGCGACACAGGAAATTAGCCAGCCACCCAGTGGCTGGAAATCCGGATGCAGCGTCACGTCCTGAAAGGACGGTGGAAAAAACGTGTTTTTCCGATGTCCCTTCAGGACATGCTTCCCGAAACCTCATACCAGCCACTTTGTGGCTGGCTAATATCCTGAAGTCGCTTCGCGACCAGCAAGCGTTTCACAAAGCACATCCAACGTCCAATGCGTGCTACCAACACCCATTCAACGGCTCCGCTGCTCACATGGGACAATGTAGTAGGTCCAACCGTTCACTTCGCCCTGGCCCCAAACTGTCGGCGGGCGCGAAGGACTGGGTGTGGGAATCAATGTGGATGGTGACGGGAGACCGGGGTTCGGTTGCAGATTCAACGGAGTGGGAACCCGCGAATGCTTCAAATCCTCCATCGTGGATTCCAACGATTGGGTGCGATGGCGAAGCGTCTCGACTTCGGCGCGCAGTTCGGTGATTTGCGTGCGCAATTCGCGGAGGGCATCGCTTTCGGCAGGCTTTTGTCCGACCGGATCAGCGGCCAGCGACAGGACGGTCACGCCGGCAGCGAGCGACACTGCGAACAGGATCTTCTTTTTCATGGCTACCTCACTTTCTTCTATTTCAAAGACAACCAGCGACCACAATATTTTCAGTCAGATTTATTCTGCGCGTCTTCCACGTTGATTCGCACTTCGGCGCTGTTGGCGCGAATTTCCGGCACGTACATCGCCTGGCCGAGAACCGGCAGCGCGTGAAATTGTCCGGGCACTTCGGCGCGGAAATCGTAACGAATTTCCCAGACGCCCTGCGGCAGCTTGTCGATGAACAACGCCACTTTGCGGTCGCGCAGTTCCTGGTAAACCCAGCGCGTGCGACCGGTGTAATCGGATTCCGGCGCCGACTCTTTGCCCGGAATGAGGATCCGCTGGCCGACCTGAATTTGCGAACCCGTGATATGGTTGGCGCGACGCAACGCCGCGGCCGTCGTGCCGTTGGCGCGGGCAATTCTCGTGAGATTATCGCCGGTCTTCACGAAATACGAGGCGGGAGCGGTCACGGTGTTCGTGCCGGCGAACTTGCGATCCACCGCGCCGGATTTGAGTTCCTTCGCGTAAAGCGAATCACCGCTGCGAATATCCACGGCTTCGAGACCAGCGGGCTTGAGGTCTTCGAAGAGCAAATATTCGTAATTATTTTTGGCTTCAATCGTGAGCACGGTTTGAACACGTTCACCGCTCCGAACGGTATCGCCGTCGCGCAACGGTTCCTGGTCATAAACAATGCCCTTCAGCAACGTGGGCCGCGCGGCGAGTTTGAAATATTCGCGCTTCACAAAAATTTCGTTGCCCGCGGGCGTGATGGGCTCCTCGGTGCTGAAAAACTTCGCGTCGGCAGCAAAATAAATCGGCGTGTTATTGCCGGTTTTGCGGACGATGCGAATGGCGTTGCTGTCCTGGATCAGCTTCGGATCCACCGTGAAGCGGCTGGGCGCGTTGAAAATATCCGCGCCGCTGATTTTCTTTTTGGCGATGGACGTGCCGTTCACGAAGACCTCGTATTCGACGTCCGGTTTCAACTCACCGCTCACGCGCAAATAATCGTTGAGCGCAAGCACGGTGATGGCGGTGTCGCGCGTGTTGTTCCATTGCGCGCCCCGGCGGTTTTTGATGAGCCAATTGCTGACCGGCTCGACCAGCGCGTTCGTGGGGTCGATCACAAGCAACGCGCGCAAGGCAAACGCGGTGGATTCCACATCGCTGTCCGACCAGCGCCAGTAAATGCCGTCCTCGCCCCAATGCGCCGTGCCCAAGGGAACTTGAGTGGTGGTAGTTGATGGTTGAGAGTTTCCCGAAATCAGAATTGACGTATCCGGATGCTCATCCCGTTTCACGCCGTTTTCCAAATTCTCGATGAGCGTTTTCGCGCGATCGACTTTGCCGAAATTATGCTCGGCCAGGGCAAAGAGCGCGCGGGTGTAGGCGTTCAATTGCTCGCGGCGGTCCCACAAATTGTCCTGCGCTTTGTCGATGAACTGGCCCGGATGGTTTTTGTCCGGCGCACTGTAAACCGAATACGCGTGCAGCATCCACGCCTGCATGTCGGGATTCTCCTCCTCATCTACCAAATGCTCATCCAGATAATGCGCACCGCGATACAGCACGTCCTGCTTAATGTCCACGCCCGCATCGCGCGCGAGCGACAGGCCCCAGACCACATACGCGGTCATCCAATGATCGCTGTCGCCCTCCTTCCACCAGCCCCAGCCGCCGTCGCCGTGTTGGAAATCGTAGAGGCGTTTCAAACTTTGCTCCGTGATGGCGTTCAACTCGTCGAGATTCTTTTTGCCATTCGGATGCGTGGCGGCGGCGGAATTGGTTTCAATGCCGCCGAAAACGCGGCTCATCACGTCCTCGGGCTGCAGGCCGAGATCGCGCAAGGTTTTGGCGGTGATGACCGACGGGAGGAAACGGCTCATGGTTTGTTCCGTGCAGCCGTAAGGGTAATCGATGAGATACGGCAGCGCATCGAGCATTGTCACGGCCATGCTCGGCGTGACCTGGACCGAGAGCGTGGTGGAACCGGGTTTGCGTTCGTGCGGCAGGTCCAGTTTCACGGTGATGTCATCGCCGCGCGCTTTGCCGGATTTAGCGATGAATTTTTCGATGCCGTGTTCGTACGAAGTGAACGTTTTTTCCATCGCGTCGGTGTATTTGGCGCCGCGCGCGGAGACGTTCAGCTTGATGTCGCCGGGATGTTCCACCTGCGCGGTCCAATCAACGCGCTCTTCACTGTTCGGCGCAACTTTGACGGTCGGAACGCCATCGTGCAATTGGCCGCCGCTGAAATAAGAAATATTTCCAAGGATCGGCACGTTGGCCGCCTGAGTAGTGACGGCGGCGAGTCCCTCGGTCGTCAGCGCAACTCTCGCTTCGAGGGGTTGATCGGTGTTATTATTGATGACCGCCGAGATCGTGACGGTGTCGCCCACGACAAAAAATCGCGGTGCTTCGAGCCGGACGATGAGCGGTTGACGCGTGACGGTGTTGGTCTCGGCAATGCCGAATTGGTTGGCTTCGGTCACGGCTCGCGCGGTGGCTTTCCAGGTCGTGAGTGAGTCGGGATATTTCACCTTCACGGTCGCGGTGCCGTTTTTGTCAGTCACGATGTCCGGCTGCCAGACGATGGTGGAACGGAAATCGTTGCGAACGACCACGGCGGGTTCAGGTTCGACGGCCTGAACTTGTCCCGGGATGTCTCCCAGCGCGTATAATCTCCGAGACTCGCCGGCGATGGCGCCTCTGATGGGATTGAAAGATTTAGCCATCTCCGTGGGCGCAGAGGGAGCGGCTGACATCGGCATCGCTGCGCTGTTCACCGACTCGAGGCGATTGGCGTAGAAACTGTCTCTTCCCCCAGCTCCGCCGCCACCAAAGCCTCCTCCACCATTCAAGCCAAAACCCCCTACGGCGCCCGCCGTAACGACGCCGTCTTTGTTTACCGCACTGTAATCCAAAAGCTCGCCGCGATTCCGGTCAATGAGTCGCTGCCGCTCAAGTTCGCGGTCGTCCAGCAACTGATCGTTATCGCCCACCACCAATTTCAGATAGCTCTTCTGGTTCATGGTGCTCGCCGTCTGAATCGGGTGCTGACGTTTGGTGCCGAAATAGAATTGCCGCGGGTCGCCGGCGTAATCGCCCTGGATGTAGAACACGGAGGCGTCGACCAACCCAAACGCCACTTCTGCGGAAACGGGTTTGCCGGTGTCATCCCTGGTGGTGACGATGAACGTGCCTTCATCGCGCGGTTGGTGCTTCGATTGATCCGGCTTCACGTCCATGGTGAGAAAATTTTTCGTGGGTGGCACAATGATTTGTTTGGTGTCGCTGAAAACCTGACGGTCATCCACGAGGTTCGCGTTCAAGAACATGTTCGGGACGTGTTTCTCTTCCACGGGCAGATTGATGAGTTTGACGGTGCCGGTAACGTGGACGAGTTGGTAATTATAAAGGTCCTCGGATTCGACGGTGAAGAGGACGTAGCGATCCGGCGTGCGCGAAACGAGCATCACCGGCGCGACCTGGCCGACGCGGAACGTGTCCTTGTCGGCGATGATCTCCACGCCGTCATGGCGATAGCCGAGATCCGCGCTGCGGCCGGTGCAAACCCAGACGGTAGTATCGGCGTTGATGTGATTGGTGAAGGTGGCGTAAATGGTTTCCTTGTAAGTGTCGTCGCTGGTCCAACTGACGCGGTAATAACCTTCGCGCGACGGCGTGAATTCGAGCTGCGCATCGCCATTGGTATCGGTCTTGACCGCGCGCGTGAGAATGTCGTCGTGCTCGTAGCCGCGGAATTTGAGACGCCAGTTTTTTTGATCGGGCCGGTCGGGCTGCGGCGGCCAGACGCGATGTTCCGCCTGGAGAATTTTGAGATCGTTGCCCTTCACTTCGTGGCCGTCCGGCGCGAGCCAGATTTCATACCAATAATCGCGTGTGACTTTGACGGTGCCCTCGGTGTTCTTCACCGGCTGTTCGTTGGCGTCGAGCGCCTTGAAATTCACCGTCACTTTTTCGTTTGGTTGATACAGGGAATGCGCGGGCTCGGCGTTCACGTAATAGCCCTGGCGTGTGACGCGGACGTTGCCGTTGCCGGTGATTTCGCGCCGCGAGGAATCCGTCACGCGCGCTTCGACGCGATACTCAAAATCCTGACCGCCGTTTTCAGGCGTGTCGAACGTGAGCGTGGCTTTGCCGGTGGCGTCGGTCTTGACGGTTTCCTGTTTGATGACCTGGTCGCCGCCGTAATAACGCCCGCGCCAGCGTCCGCCGTAGGGCAAATTCTCATTGTCCAAGTCGTCGTAAAACCAGGGATACGCGCGCGGCTCGTGCCACTCGTGGTAATAAGGACTTTGATGAACGACGACTTCGACGTTCGCCGCGGAAACCGGTCCGCCGAAATAATAATCCGCCTGGATGGTCACTTCGACCTTGTCGCCGACGCGGAAGATTTTCTTCTGGCCGTTTTCCTCCGGAGTCGAGACTTCGACTTTGAATTCGGGGAGTTTGTATTCCTCGAGGCGGAAAAGCGTGGCTGATCCGATTTCGGGTTGCTTGTCGGTTTCCTTGAAAGTAATACGGTATTCGCCGAGGCGCATGGCATCGGTGAGTTCCAGTGAGCCAAAGGCGCTGCCGAAAGCATTCAGCGTGATGTCGTCTTCCTTCACGACGGAATTGTCCGGTCCGTGAATGCGGTAATGAATTTTTTGATTCGCGGGTGTGGAATAAACGGACCCATCGTAGCGGCGCACGATGAATTTCCAATTTACCGTTTCCTTCGGGCGATAAGCCGGCCGGTCGGTGCTCGCGTAAATGCGCCAGCGATCCGTCTCCTCGCGCCCATACCAGGCATTGTTCACCGAGTACGCCTGACGATCGTCCCGCTCGGCGCTGGCGAATACTTCGATGCTGTTGTCCGCTCCACCCGTCAAATCGAAAACAGCGATCCCGTTCGTGTCCGCGTCCTTGATCTGCGAGCGCGCGTGCCATTGGTTATGCTCAGTCCAACGCTCCCAAATCCGCACTTTGCTCGCACCAAGCGGCGAACTGTCGAGCGCGTTGCAGACATAAACCAGTGCCTGCTTCCGGGAAGTTTTCAAAACCACCGTCGCATCCGTGACGAGGATCAATTCGCGGCTGCTCTGTCCGGCTCCGCTCGCTTCGAGGAGATACGCGCCGGGTTTGAGTTTGGCGTCGTAGCGGATGGTTTCGCCACCAGGCTTGTAATCGCCTTTGTCCCCGGTCTCGCGCGACCAGGTTTTAAGTTTCTCGAGCGAACTGGTGTTGATGGAATGCAACCAATCGATTTCGCGACGCCCGGTGTCCGGAATTTGAATATCGCGATTCAGATCGACGGGATACAGCGTGAAATCAACTTTCTTCACGTTGCGCCAATTGAACTGATATTGAATTTCGGAATCGGGCAGAAAGACGTTGCCGACACTCACGTTCACTTGAGGCTGGGTGATGTTTCTAATTTGTTGCTGCGCCTGATCCCAATAACGTGTCTCGCCTTTTTTGAATTCCGTGACCACGCGGCGGAACATTTCGAGCGCTTTCACATAATCCGGCTGCCATTGCCCACCGCCGGTCGTGAGCGGGAGGTAACGGCCCTGGCTCGCCATCCATTCGCCGTAATTGTAGAGCGCGTCGTCATACCAATCGGTGCTTTTGCCGGCGGCGAGAGCGCCCTCGAATTCCTCGGGCACGCGCGCGCGCTGGCGCTCGCTGCCGCCCATCTGGCGAAGAACCATCGCCACGAGAAAATGCGCACGCGCCTTGTCGTTTTCGGTCTGGGCGATTTTGAGCGCGTTGTCGAGGATATCGACGGGAAGATAATTGCCCCAATAATTATAATAGTAATCCGGTTCAGCATTGGGCTGCCGTGACAAACGCCAAACGATGGTGAGATAATGCTCGCGGGCGAGTTCGACGTCCGCCGCGCCCGCCCACCAGTCCAACGCCGCCTGAAAATGCGGCCATGCTTCGCCCCAATTGTTATTATTGCGACGCCAGGAAAAATCGCCGAGCGATTCCTGCACTTCCGCCCAAATGCGGTCGTGCTGGTCTTCGCGGGTGAGATCGCGGATTTGGCGTTCGAGCGAGGCGTGGGCTTCGTCGAATTTGGTGGAGTCGACTTGAGTAGTGGCGGCTTGCGCGCGCCATTCGGTGTCCGCCAGCCGGAAAGCGACCCAACGCGATTCCTCCGCCGGGAGCGCGGCGACGTCCATTTTGGCGTAGAGATCGTGAGCCTTGCCGAAGGATTTGTCGGTATAGAACTGCTCGGCGGCGGTTTTATTGGATTCGTAATTGGACGGCGATGCGTTCGTGGACTGGCCGAGCGCATTGGCCAGAAAACCCAGTGTAACCGCGAAAATAAGCTCCAATTTCATAATGTCTCTCCCGTTAGACGGCGGATGTGGGGAGATTGCTCCCGGGGAATTCTGTTGACCACAACATTTTAACGCCAGGACACAAATGAACCAAGGCGCAACGATTCAGGGGCTTTTGACCCAGTTTTTCTTTTTGGCCTGCCTTAGAGCGTCTAATAAAATGCCTCTGGTGGTAGGGCGCGTCGCTCCGCGCGCGCCGTTCGTTGCACATCCGGCAACGGCGCGCGCGGAGCGACGCGCCCTACCTGCCGCAGGCGGCACGTTCATTCCCTTGGACGCTCTTAGCGTCTTGGTGACTTCGCGCCTTTGCGTTGAATCCTGTTATAAACGACACCCGAGGTCGAAAGTTCTTAGAAAAAATCGTTTCGACGGGGAAAATTTTTCGGCTAACGTTTGGCCGCATGGCCGCTGAAGCGCAACTCACTCCGATGATGGCGCAGTATCGCCGCATCAAGGGCGAACTGCCCAAGGATGCGCTGTTGATGTTCCGCCTCGGGGATTTTTACGAGATGTTTTTCGAGGATGCGCAGGTTGCCGCCGGGCTGCTGAACGTAGCGCTGACCAAACGCGGCGTGGTGCCGATGTGCGGCGTGCCGTTCCACGCGGCGAATGCCTACATCGGGCGGCTGCTGCGCGCGGGGCGGAAGGTAGCCATTTGCGATCAGGTGGAGGAGGCGCGGCCGGGCCAGCTCGTCAAACGCGAGGTGACGCAGATTCTTTCGCCGGGAACGCATTTTGACGAACGGATGCTCACGGCGGAACGGAATAATTTTCTCGCGGCGGTTTGCCCGGTGGGAAAAATTTTCGGCCTCGCGTTCGCGGATCTCACCACGGGCGATTTCATGACGACGGAGTTGGAGGACGAAACCGCGCTGCTGACGGAATTGGAGCGGTTGCGTCCGGCGGAAATCATCTATCCCACTGAGAACGCTTCGGTGCGGGAGAAATTGCAGGCGGCGTTCCCCTGCTTGAGCGCTTACGATGATTGGACGTTCGCGCCGGAGACGGCGTTGTTCACGGTGCGGGAGCATTTCAAGGTGACGTCGCTGGACGGGTTCGGGCTGCGCGAGCGAAACGCGGCCGTGGGCGCTGCGGGCGGCATCCTGCATTACCTCACGCAAAACCTGCGCCGCGATGTGGCGAACTTGACGCGGATTTCCTTTTATCGGCGCAATGATTTCCTGGCGTTGGATTATACCACGCTGCGGCATCTCGAAATTCTCGGGCCGCTGCATCACGACGCCCCGCGCACTGCCTGCCTCTACGGGGCGTTGAATCGCACGGTGACGCCGATGGGCGCGCGGCGCCTGCGCGATTGGCTCTCGCAACCGCTCGCGGCCGTGGAGCCGATTCGGCGGCGACAGGAGGCGGTGCAGTCGTTTGTTGAAAATTCGGCGTCGTTGGATGCGTTTCGCGCGCAATTGGCCAGCGTGCGCGATTTGGAGCGGACGATTGGGCGCTTGAGTTCCGGCAGCGGAAATGCGCGCGACCTGGCTTCGTTGCGCGTGGCGCTGGAGCAGATTCCGGCGATTAAGGAGATTTTAAAAACTGTAGGACAGGCGTCTCGCCTGTCTCAAACTTCTTCTGAAGATTTTCCTGTTCTGGAGGAGGAAACCAAGAATATGGAGACAGGCAGGATGCCTGTCCTACTGGGCGAACTCGAATCGCAGCTTGCTCCGATGCCGGATTTGGTGGAGCTGATTGGGCGCGCAATTGTTGATGAACCGCCGCTCGCGATCAAGGAAGGCGGCATCATTCGCGACGGGTTCAGCACCGGTCTCGATGAATTACGCACGGCGCAACGCGGCGGCAAGGATTGGATCGCGAAATTGCAGATGGACGAGATCGCGCGCACGGGCATTGCCTCGCTCAAAGTGCGATTCAATTCGGTGTTCGGCTATTACATCGAGGTCACGAAGGCGAACCTCGACAAGGTGCCGGCACATTATACGCGCAAGCAGACCGTCGCGACCGGCGAGCGGTTCATCACGCCGGAGTTGAAGGAGATGGAGGGAAAAATTCTCGGCGCGGAAGAGCGCAGCGTGAAGCTGGAATACGAACTCTTCCAACGCGTGCGCGAGGAAGTGCTCGGGCAACTGCCGGCGCTGCAGCGCACCGCGGTGGCGCTTGCGCAATCAGACGTGCTCGGGTCGTTCGCGGAAATCGCGCGGCTGTTCGGTTATTGCCGGCCGACGATCGGCGATGAAGGCGTGCTGACGATTCGCGACGGGCGGCATCCGGTGCTGGAGCAGAACTTGAGCGAGGAGCGGTTTGTGCCGAATGATACGGAACTGTGTTCCATGGAGCGCGGGCTTCAGCCCGCTTCAGCGTCGGAAAGTCAAGACGCGGTGAAACGGCCTGAAGGCCGCGCTCCTCAAGTTGCACTCATCACCGGACCAAATATGGCGGGCAAGAGCACTTACATTCGTCAGGTGGCGTTGCTGGCGTTGCTGGCGCACACGGGCTCATTCATTCCGGCGGCCGAAGCGCGGATTGATTTGGTGGACCGGATTTTCACGCGCATTGGCGCCAGCGACGATTTGGCGCGCGGGCAAAGCACGTTCATGGTGGAAATGTGCGAGACGGCGAACATCCTGAACAACTCCACCGCGCGCGGCCTGATCGTGCTGGATGAAATCGGCCGCGGCACGAGCACGTTCGATGGGCTGAGCCTCGCGTGGTCGATCGTGGAGCATTTGCACAACCAGGTCGGCGCGAAAACGCTATTCGCGACGCACTACCATGAATTGACTGAACTCGCCGCGCGATTGCCGCGCTTGAGGAATTTCAACGTCGCCGTGCGCGAATGGCACGATCAAATTGTTTTCCTCCGCAAGATTGTCGAAGGCGGCACGGATAAAAGTTACGGCATTCAGGTGGCGCGATTGGCCGGCGTGCCGAAGCCGGTGTTGGATCGCGCGAAGGAAATTTTGCGGAACCTCGAGGATTCAGAACTCACGCCGGAGGGCACGGTGCGACAATCGACGCGACGCCAGCAGGATCGCGATAAGCTCAAGAAACTCGCCCCACCGCCGCAGATGGATTTGTTTGGGTGAGTTAGAGCGCTGTTCTTATGGTATATTAAGCGTCGATAACTCCGCCATTCGCGTGGTCACGCCTGCCTGCGAGGCGATGATAAAACCGCCGTTCAGGTCGACCGAGAAGAACGCGGGTTCACCGCGAAATACCAGCGTATTGGAGCCGCTGCCGGAAATATAATCGACGGAGTCACCCGCCTCCTCCCACTTGGGCTTTCCTTTCACGGTGACACTTTCGTTGAAGATGAGTTTGGTCAACCCGTCGCCCCTGACAACGTTAGTGATCTTTGGGCCGCTGGAGTTTTCCGGATTCCAAGTGTCGTCAAAAGTCCACGCGGCATTGACTGACTTGGCCTTCGGCGCGCCTGGCGCGGTGGCGAGATTATCGGCGAACCACGGGTAGTCGCCGCCGTCGCGATGGCAATGGTAATAATAGCTGCGCTCGCCCCAAATATTGGATTTGTCCAGGTCCTTGTTGCGTTGGATGTCCGCGGGCGAAGGTGTTTTGCCGTCCAGCGGATAGATGACGCGAAACGGCGGGCGGTCGATCATCGTGCGCGAGAACTGGCAATCGAGAAAAAAGAACTGCGCGTCGTGATGATGGCGGGCGAGGTTCCAGCCCTCAGCGCCGTCAAACCGGCAATCGCGCAGCACGAATTTCATGTCCTTGTTTTTCGAGCCGTCATGCCACATCGCGGCGGTGTCTTTCATTTCATAAAACGTGCAGTTCGTGGCGTAGCACCAACCGTGCGGGCACACAAAATCAACTGAGCCTTCGATGTGGCAGTTGGCGTGATACGTTCTGCCGGCGTCCCCGCGCCAAAACGCGACCGTGTCCGCGCCGTGGCTCAATAGGTTGCAATTCACGACCACTCCCCGGTCGCCGGTGGAGAAAATAGTCATCGCGTGCGGGCCGATGACGCCCGCGGTATTTTCAACCGTCAGATTGTCCAAAACAAAATCATTGGCCTGGTTCACGTTGATGACGGCGCGGCCGATGGCATCGGGTGACTTGTTGAAAGCCGTGTCGTCTTGCGGGAATTCAATTTGCGTCACGGTGCGACCTTCGCCGCGCAGCGTGACGCACGAAGCATCCACCCGGATTTTTTCGTGGTAGATGCCGCTCTTGATGAGAACGACGATGCGCTCCGCGTTGGTTTTGGGAATGGAATCCAGCGCCGCCTGAATCGTTTTGAAATCGCCGCTGCCGTCGGCGGCGACAACAATATCCGGCTTCGGAAGTACCACGGCAAATGCCGCGAGATGACAAAACAAGCCGACGGTGATGAGCAGAACGAGTTTGTTTATTTTCCGATTCACGGTCGGGCCATTCTGAAACGGACCTGCGACACGTCAAGGCGAGTATTTAGTTTCTTAACTGCCAAATACGCCAAATCTGCAAAACCACGGGCAATTCGTCCTGTTGACGTACCCGTACTATTACTGTAAACGCGGTTTTTGCTCGATTCGCGACCCTTTTTCCGGTAGCGTCTGCCACAGTCAACCACTAGCGCCACCCGAATGCCGACGGGTGATTTTAGCTGATATTTGAACACGTTGCAGTTGTGCTGAGTCAGCAAAACATCGCTGGCATGATCAAAATCCCGAAATATTAAACGCGCCGTCGTATGAGCCGTTTTCGAAGATTCCTCGCGGTGAGTTTCCGAGCCAAAGTGCTGGTGCCGGTGATTTTCGTGATGGGCTGTCTGTTGGTTGTCACCGCGCTGGTGGTGAATTGGCGCATCAACAAACAATTCGAAAATGAAGCGTACGACAGGCTCGCCCACGCGGATGACGGGTTCAGCCAGTGGCGCCAGCAACGCAATGAAAATTTGATCGTCCGCAGCGGCGACCCCCGTTTCCAATCCATTGCTCTTAAGGGCGACAAATTCGTAAGGGAGAAATTGTCTGATGTTTTAAAAGCCGCCGGCTCCGGCGTGAACTTCGTCGCCTTTACGAGCCAAACCAAGGAGCTTTATGGCCCGGTTACCACGGCCGATGACGCGCAGATCCCCAAAGCCGAACTCGAAACGGCCACCGCCGTTGCCGTGCAGCAGGCGTTACAGGGGGTCAATACCGCGGACATTATTCACGTGGGCAAGAAACTGTATGACTTCGTTTCCTTCCCCGTGCTGAATGCCAATGGCGATGTTGCCGGCGCGGTGACCTTCGGGACGGAGATCGGCCAGCGGGAGGCGGATGAAATCAGCCACTTCATTCGGAGCGAGATCGTGCTGCTGGCCAGCAACCATGTCGTCGTCCATACCCTATCGACCACCGACGCCAACCGCCGCTTCGTGAATTTATTCCGAGACCTTTCCCTCGGAATCCGCATCGCCGATGAGCCGCTCCAAATCAAAAAGGAAGTGATTGACGGAAATCACTATTATTGCGCGGCGGGACACTTCAAGCCGGATCGCCCGGAATCTCCCGGTTATTTGCTGCTTTATTCCTACGAAGATTCGTGGCGCGCGCTGCAAACCACACAGCAGATTCTCGTCGCCGTCAATGCCGGCGCCATCGTGCTCGGCGCACTGATGATTTGTTTCCTGGTGGGCATGGTCACGCGGCCGCTGCGGGAATTGCGCGACACCGCGGAAGCGGTCGGCCGCGGTGATTTTTCCCGCCGCGTGAAAGTGCGCTACGACGACGAATGCGGCGAGCTGGCGCGCGTCTTCAACCGCATGACCGAAAATCTGAAGCATTCGCGCGAGCAACTGGAATCGACCGTGGAAACGCTCAAAACCACGCAGGCGCAATTGATCCAGAGCGAAAAACTTTCCGGCATCGGCGAATTCATCGCGGGCGTGGCGCACGAATTGAACAACCCGCTCACCTCCGTGATGGGTTTTTCCGAGTTGCTGCAAAACGCGTCGGTGGCGCCGGCGGAAAAGCGCTACCTCGAGATGATTCACAAATCCGCGTTGCGCTGCCAGAAAATCGTCCAGGCGCTGCTGGGCTTTGCGCGCCGCAGCACGCCCGAACGCAGGGCGGTTTGCGTGAATCAACTCGTGGAAGCTTCAGTGGAAATCCTGTTCTATCAATTGCGCACCAGCAACGTGGAGGCGATTCTCGATCTCGATCCCGATCTCCCGCACGCGATGGTGGACCCGCACCAGATCCAGCAGGTGTTTGTGAACCTCATCAACAACGCCCGACAGGCGATTGAAGCGCACCAGCCGAAAGGCCGGATCAAAGTGAGCACCGAACAGATTGACGGCTGCGTGCGGATTGTCATTCAGGACAACGGTCCTGGTATTCCCGAAGAGAATTTGTCGAAAATTTTCGATCCGTTTTTCACGACCAAGGAAGTGGGCAAAGGCACCGGCCTTGGCTTGAGCCTCGTGTACGGCATCATCAAGGAACACGGCGGAACCATCGTGCCGCGCAGCCGGCCCGGCGAGGGGGCGACGTTCATCATCGAACTGCCCGTGACCGCCAAGCCCGCCGAAGTCGCCGTGGAAACTCCCGACCCGATGATTCATTTGGGCAAAGGGCGTGAAGGCGTGGGCAAGCGCGTGCTGGTGATTGACGATGAAGAACCGATTTTGCAAATGGTGCGCGAGGCGCTCACCCCGCAGGGTTACGAAGTGGATATTGCTCCGGACGGGGTGACGGCGTTGCGATGCCTCGCGGAGAAGCAATACGACGTGGCGCTGTGCGACTGGAAAATGCCCGGCTTGAGCGGCCAGCAGGTTTACGAACGCGCCCGCGCGGTGAACCCGGCGCTGAGCGACCGGATCATTTTTATCACCGGCGACATCATCAACGAACGCACGCGGAAATTTCTCGAGCAACAGAACAAGATTTGTTTGCCGAAGCCGTTTACGATCGCGGAATTTCGCCTGGCGATTAAGACAGTTTTGTCGGCGGAGTGATTTCCCATTTCTGAGAAGGAAGAATAAGGCTTGAGACTCCTTACGTCGTCTCCTACTGGAATAGAGGCTTGCGAGCCTGTTTTACTTCGCCGGTTTATCCAGCGCTGAAAAGAATCGATCCCAGCGGGGGCGCCCGTGATGCTCGGGATCGAGCGACGCCACCACCGCCGTGGCGCGGCCAAGGATGCGGCTGCGTTTCACCACGCCGAAATAGCGCGAGTCAAAACTGTTGTCGCGATTGTCGCCCATCATGAAATAGCAACCTTGCGGCACCTGCATCGGCCCGAAATTGCGCATCGCTGGAAGCTCCGGAATCCCCGCGATGAGATGCGCTCGGCCCGGCAACGCTTCGGAAGCATACACGGAATTCGCGCGATCCGCCGGCGTCACGTCCTGCAACAAATCATCCGCGATGGAGCGATAAGCGACCTTCTCACCGTTGATGATCAATTCGTCAGCGCGCATTTCCACGGTATCCCCAGGCAAACCGACTGTGCGTTTCACGAGCCGCGTGCCGTCCTTGGGTGAATAAAACACCACGATATCCCCGCGTTGCGGCGCGCTCCATTCGGCGAGATGCAACGTGGTGAAGGGCACCTTGAGATCGTAAGCCACCTTGTTCACGAACACGCGGTCGCCCTCCAAAATGGTGGGCTTCATCGAGCCGCTGGGCACCTTGTTCCAATCGGCAAACGACGACCGGGCCGCAAAAATAATGACGCCGGTGATAAGCATCGGGCGGATTTCCTTGCGCCAAAATTTATGCGCCCGCGTGCGGAGGGTTTTAGCATCCATGCGAATTAGACCCGTCGCGTGCAAATCCGTTCAACGCGAGACAGCCACTTTGCAGGCAAAAATTACCGCGGGAATGCTCTTTGATTAGACAATTCCAATTTGCTATAATCGGAAAGTGGCTACAGGAACGTCACTAACATCGCAAATTACGCGCAAATTGCGATTCCAAGCCATCTTCGCGCTCTGCTTTGGAATTGTCGTGACAACGGTGAGTTGGCTGTCAATCGCACCCACATCTCCCCTCGCTTCATCTTCTGTGAGCGTCAGATATTTTTTTGCGTTGATCCAGGTGTTCGCAGCTTATGTGGCTATGACTCTTACTGGCAGTCCTCACCCCGGGCGGATTGGGGAAATAATTTATTGGGTGCTTGTGTTCGGGCAATGGTGCGCCGTTGGGACTGGCGTATCACTTCTGTGGCTAGCGATATTTTTTCTATTTGGAAAGAAAACACCGCCGCGATTTGGAACACAGCACAAAGCCGATTAAAAATCGGCGCTCCTTAGGCCGCCCCATCCACAATCTGACAAACCAGCGGCGTCATTTTCACGCCCGTCGCCCGCTCATATTCGCTCGCCATGAATTCCATGAACTGCGGCGCCTGGTGATGCGACACCAGGTTGATGGTCGCGCCGCCGAATCCGCCGCCCGTGAGCCGCGCGCCGAGAATGCCCGGGGCTTTGCGCGCGAGTTCGACGAGGATGTCCAATTCCTTCGTGCTGTTCCTGAGATAATCGCGCGAGCTGGCATGGCTCTGGAACATGTATTGGCCGAATTGCGCATGATCGCCTTCGCGTAACGCACGCTCGCCGGCCACCACGCGCGCGATTTCACTGACCACGTGCCGCGCGCATTGATATTCGCGCTCGGTCAATTTCGCCTTGTTCCCCTCGACCGTCTTGAGATCGACGGTCCGCAAAAATTTCGCGCCGAGTTTCTTCGCGGCGTTCTCGCAATTCTGGCGCAACTCGTTGTATTCGCCGCCCACCAACTCGTGCTTCACGCCGGAGTTGCACACGATCACCGCTTCACCGGGCATCGGTGAATTTCCCACCACGAGCGAGCTGCAATCGATGTCGATGACGCTCGATGCCTTGCCGAACAGCGAGGAAATCTGGTCAAGAATGCCGCAATTCACGCCCACGAACTGGTTTTCGGCCGCGCGACAAACTTTCGCGACTTCCAGCCTTTCAGCCTGCGTCGGCGCCGGAATTTCGCCCTTGGCATTTCTCACGGGCGGCGCGGTCAGGCCGGTGGCCGAAAGGCCGTACGGATACAATTTGCGAATCGTAAGCGCCGTGGCGACTTCCAGCGCCGCGCTGCTGCTCATGCCGGCGCCCATCGGGATGGTGCCGTGAACGGCCGCGTTGAACCCGTTGAAATGCACGCCGCGTTTGCGGAGTTGATCCAGCACGCCCTTGAGGTAATTCGCCCACGATGCGGCGGGATTTTTTTTCAGGTCGTTGACGAAAAAAATCTCGCTGCCCGGAAACGCCGACGAAACGAGTTCCACCTTTCCATCCGTGCGCGGTGAGGACGCGATGATGATGTATTTGTCCACCGCGAGCGACATGACCAGGCCGTCGTTGTAATCGGTGTGGTTGCCGAGCAATTCGAGCCGGCCCGGCGCGGAAACCACGTGGGTGGGGGTCTGGTTGAAATGTTTTTTAAAGACGGCCTGTGCTTGCTGAACATCGTTCGCCATAATCTCGCAGGACTGGTAACGCCCGGAGTGAATCGCCAGGCGCGCGGAGGTTAGAGACGGTCGAATTGTTTGGCCAGACTAAAATCCTTTTCGGTCAGCCCGCCGGCGTCATGCGTGGAAAGCACCAGCGTGACCTTGTTCCAGCGGATATCGATGTCCGGATGGTGATTCGCTTTCTCGGCGGGCTCGGCCACGGCGTTCACGAACTTCATCGCCGCCGGAAAATCCTTGAATTGAAACGTGCGGCTGATGGCGTCGCCCTTTTGTTTCCATTCCGGCACGGACGCCAGCCCGGTTTTGATTTGGTCGGAGGTTAATTTTTCCATGAGCACAGTTCGCACAGGTTGGCGCAATTTCCAATAGGCTTCCTACCGCCCATCACTTTTTCGGTCCCGACGCATTGATCTCGTTCATCTCCACAGCATCATGCCCGCCGCGCGGTTCGCACAAATCCTGAATTTCGTTCCAGATATCGCTCACCGATTTCGGAGCGTGATCCGGCGCGGCATGGCTCACCCACATAAACGTCTCCACGAAGCGCGGCCGGTTGCCGTATTCCCGGGTCATGACCAGGAAATGCGGCTGCGCAAACACCAGATGTTCCTTCATGTAAATCGTCCAGGCGCGGCTCAGAACCGCCTGCATTTGCGGTTCCATTCCCAGCTTGATGTGGTAGGTAATTTCAACCGTCTCCGGCGAATCCTTTCCGCTCGAATCGTGGGACGGGGGAACACTGGAACACGCCGCGAGGGCCACCAGCGACAGGATAAATAAAACGTTCAGACTGTTTCTCAAAAGAAATTTTCGAAAAGGTGGCGAATCCCTGCGGGGATTCGAGGCAAACCCGCAGGTTTGCCCCACCTTTTCGAAAATTTCTTTTGAGAAACAATATAATTTTTTCATAACGCCTCATTTTAATTGGCCAGCGCCGCGAATAAATTCCTGATTTCGTCGTCAATTTCGCCGGGGTTCGCGATGGTGTCCGCGATTTCCGCGCGCAATAATTCGCGGTAACGCTGCCGCAGCCGGTGCACCGCCACTTTCACCGCGCCCTCGCTCGTACCGAGCCGCGTGGCAATCTCCGAATAGAGAACCGTGCGGCTGCCTTCCGTCAACGTGGACTTCAATTCATTGAACTGCTTCTCCTTGCCGTCGAGCGTGTATTCCTCGCGCAAACGTCGCAACACCAGGTCAAGCAGCGCCAACGCCCAGCGCCGCTCAAAGATCCGGTCCGCCGTGTGCGTATCCACGGCCTCCATCCCGAACGAGTTTTCCGCCAGATCGGCATCGATCGAGATCGGCACCTGGCCGCCGCCGCGTTTCTGGGCCCGGGCTTTGTCCCATTCGTTCGCCAGAAAATGTTTCACCGACGCGAGCAGAAACGAACGAAACCGCCCCTTCTCCCGCTGCACATCTGCCAGAAAATTTTTCTCCAGCAACCGCGCGAAAAATTCCTGCGTCAAATCCTGCGCATCGTGCGCGTTGTGGCCCTGCCGCCGCACGAAGACATAAATCGGCAGCCAATAATTGCGGCAAAGCTTTTCCAGCGCATCGCGCGCATGGACCGTATCGGCCTGCCCCGCAGCGGCAAGCACAACGCTCCAATGCGTGGGCGTGAATTGCGCGCCCCCGCGATGGACGGTATCCGGTTGCGAATTACTGCTGGTCATTGTGTCTCGCCGGAAAGGGTTTATCAGAATGGGAATTGGGGCCAAGTGAAAAGAATCGTATAGCGAGAAGCATCACCAAAGTGCCAACTTGCACATGAATCCTTTCGACTTTTTTCAAAGGAAATGATGCCGTCAATGGTCTAATCCATTAAAATGGCCCTATGACCGAGTAAGATTGATCATCCGAGACGCATGAAAAAAAGCTTCACCCTCCTGTTTTGCGCCGTGCTCGGATTGATTCCGTTTGCCCAAAATAGTGCTGCTGCTGTGCGTCTGGCGATTGTCAGTGAATCCGCCGACACGACAACCGCCGCGGATTTGCTCACGACGGAGTTTTCAAAGAACGATAACGTGCAATTGCTGGAGCGGACGGAAATAGAAAAGGTCATCCGGGAACAACAATTGTCATTGAACAATCTGGACCGCCTGAAGCTGGGACACTTGCTTGGTGCGGATGGATTGCTGGCGTTACAATCCGTGACGGAGGGCACGAATACATTCGTGGACGCGCAACTGGTAGCTGTAAAACCCGGCGTCATTCTAACGGACGAGCGCATCGTTCGCGCCAGCCACGACGCTTCCGCATGGGCGGCGGCTGTCGTCGGCCATTTGGAACCGTTGCTGCCGAAGCTAAGTGTGCTACCGCAGGATGCCCTCCCACTTTCGGTGGTAAACTTCCATGCGGGCGTGCGAACGCCGGTAGCGGCTGAATTGGAACGGCAGATTTTTTTCCTCACTGTCGAGAGATTGGCGCGCGAAAAAAGATTGTTCGTGCTGGAACGAAGAAGGATGAAGGCGCTGTCCGAAGAAAAGGAAATCTCCAGCGCGGAAGCAGAGCCGTTTTGGAACGGCAAATACCTGCTGGATGGGGCCATTGACCGCAATGGTTTCAATCCCGATATAGTAACCATCAGCGCGCGGCTGATTCCGCCAGCAGGCAATCCGATTTTAATCGAGTCCAGCGGCAGCCGGACCAATTGCGTCGAGGTGGTGAATCAGTTGGCGGAAAAAGTTCTCGTGGCCTTGAAGTTGGAGGCAACTCCTTCGGTTTGGAATACGGCAGATGAAGCCGAAGACTTTTTTAAAGAAGCACAGTGGGACCTGGATTGGAAAATTTTTCCTCTCGCTCGGCAGGCCGCTGAAGCAGCGTGGGCACTGGGTAAACACGATCGTGAGTGCATGAACCTGCGCGTGCGGACATTCATGCCCCCGCCAGACGGATCGATAACTTATTACCCCCCGCGGGAGAAGCCCCCGCCGGAGAAAATTGACGATGCCATTCAGGCGTCGAGGTTGTATCTGGAATTCAGCCAAAATTTGCCATCGGACGAGCCGAAATCGGACACCGACTGGTACAAGTTAGGACTGGAAAACCTGACCATCGCCACACGCGTGCTGCAACAATTCAACTGGTCACCCGAAACGTACCTTCCAGTATCGGATAAGCTAAGGGAACTACGCGCGCAAGCGCGGGAAACGGCAGAATTGCTTTCGCGCGCGCCGTCGGTGCATGACAGTTACTATGTAGGCAACCGGAAAGTCCCTTACGATAATTTGTCCGGTTTCATGCAATGGCCATCCATTTATGGATTGGAGGTCAAAGGCGGTTGCTTGTGGCAGGAAACACCGGAAGATGAAGTGGCGCTCTATCGTGAACTTATGTCCAGCCCGGTGTTCCGTTATGTGCACACTGCATTTTGGCTCCGAGACGCGGATTTCCTCAATCCCTTGCCCTGGCGCCAGAATCGTCTGATCGCCTGGAATGAACAGGATCAGAATCGTCTGCCCAAAGTCTGGCAGGATTATGTTGAAGAATTAAAACAATCGCCAGACGTTCTACTGCAAATGGAGGCGCGGGCATTGCGATTAGCGGACACAGAAAGTCTTTCCAGGATGTTATCCGAGACCAGCGAACACGAAGCATATCGCGCCGCCTACAAGGTGTATGACCAGGACCTCACCTCCGCATTCACCAACTTTTTCGATGCCTTTGTGTCAAACCGCCTCGCTTTCCGAACGAACAATGTGGACATTCTGCATTTAAATTGGGGAGTCGAGGACCTGATCAGCCGAATGGGCGGCGACATTGTCACCGACACAAAAGACGCGCTCCAAAACCGCTACCGAACTGAATACGCCGCCAAGCTGGCGGCAAAAGACAAGGAACTCGCACAAGCTATGGCCGCAGCTAACAATCTGGAGATTTTCGCCCAGCAGAAAGAATATTTACAAACCAAACAAACGTACGACCACAATAGTTTTGCTCAATTATTTATTTTCGGGTTCAAAGATTACTCTCCCGAACAGGCCTTGGAGATCAAATCGCTATTGGAGAATTACAAAAAGAACCTTCCAGAATTCCAAGCGCGACTTGCCCGGCCCTGGGTCGGGCAAGTTGCAGCCCGGGTCGAAAAGATTCTTAATCCCTCGCTCGCCGCACCGCCTTCGACAAACACTCTCGCCATGGCGAATGGCAACCCGGAGCGGCGTTCGGGCGGTGTTTATCGGCCGGGTGGCCCGTCTGGGGCCGGAGCGATGTCTCCGGTCGGTCCAGCTCGCGTATCGCCAAACCCTTTGGCGACAACCATCGATGAATCGCCCGGACCGAAACCTTTGACTTCCAGCAATGTGGTGACCATCAAAAGCTTCTACGTTCTGCCGACTGATGGCCTGCCCGGCGACAAGCCGGCCGGATTTAGAATCACCGGCCATCAATTGGTTGAAGGTAAGCTGCTGCTCGATTTTCAATACGATGCGTGGGTCTATACGTTTGACCAAAATGGAAATTGGCGGTCTTCGGCTAGCAAAACCTATTGCGGGGTGGCGCTGTTTGATCCGGCATCGAGCCTCTGGCAGGTGGCCGCGCTGCCTGAAACGCCGTATGCGCACAACAGCGTATTATGGCGAGGTGAATTGTATTCCAACAATGACGGCAAGGTGCAAAAGTTCGACTGGAAAGAAAACGTCTGGCATACGAACGCTTTGCCAGTATCAGGCAACTACCAACTCTACAATCTGAACGGCAGGCTCTACGTCGCCGATTTGAACTCGATTCAGCAAATCACGGAGGACGGTCGCGGCACAAGGTTGCTCGCCAGCATCCAGCGCCGTCCGGCGATCACCAGCCTGGATTCGCACGGCGGGCTGTTGAATCTGGTATTGTTCACGGACGCCCACAGTAATTTGTGTGCGGCGGTTCATAATAAAGTGTATCGTTGGGATGGCGCTGATTGGCGGGAACTGGGCGGGGTTCTAACCTCGTATCAACCCTCGGTTTTTGCGAACGGAGTTTTGTTCATGACCGACAATTGGAACATCCGCCCGGCGCGGATTTCCTGTTTCGACACACGAAGTGATTCCATCGAAACATGCCTGCTTCCCTCGGCGCCACCAACCCGGACGTATCCCCTTCGTACAACAAATTCTGAAGAACCGCCTGGACCATTGTGGAAAATACCGGCGGAATTGCGCCTGCCCAATTTATCCGCCGCTTACTGGGAATCGGATCTCTTCCTCATGACCGACCATTCCGAAAAACAGGAAATCGTGGCGGAAGAACGCGGTATACGCAAAGATGGCTCTTTGGAAGTCAGCCATGTTATCGCCGGAGAGAAATTTTTGCCTCAAGACGGCTGTAATTCCGCGCTGTATTGCTTTTCACGCGGCCGCACGCCGGCAGGAAAGGTTCTGTTGAAATTTGATAATCCAGACGGTTGTCCGCCCATGGCGGGTTCCGGATCAGATTCGCGACCGTTGATTACCGGCATCGGACTCACCAAAGGCTGGATGCTTTTCACTCCAAAATTTCTCTTCTGCGGTCGCGAGGCGTTGGGTGATGGTCCGGGCAATTCGGAACCAGCCGGTTTCAAACCCGGAGTGTGGGTTGTGCCGATGGATTCAATCATGCCGGAAATCGCGTTGCTCAAACAAAGGCAGTCCAGCCAGGACGTCAGCAAATAAAAATTTTCGACGGACGGATCAAATCCCGCTTCATCGACAAGCGATGACTTTTTTCTGCAGGACACAGTCAATTCGTGTTAATTGAAACCGCGCGAAAGCCTTCCGTGCAGCTTCGTTGCGGCGTTTTCGTCCTGAATTGTAAAAATGATGTACCAGGGCTTCTCGTCACTGAACGTCGGGCGGACGTAAAAAAAGTGGCTGCGACCGCCATTGCCAAACACCGTGTCCAGCGGATTGGCCGGCGCACTCAATTCATTGGTGGCGGCCCGGTCGCACCAGCCTGAAAACTTGTTGGTGTCGAAGCCAAACACGCCGCACAGGCGCAAACCCAGCACGCGCGTCTCATCGAGGGTCATCTTAGGGCTGTAGATTTGCGCTTCCATGAAATCCATCGTTCCGGGGAAAGTGCTTACGTCAATGGCGTCCGCCTTATAAACGATGGATTGATCATTACTCCGGATAAGCACCGGAGGACTTCCGGGCCTGAATCTGGAAGTATCCCATCGGTCCCGCATTCCTTGAGTAGGTTCAAATCTTTTATCAAAGATTTCCACTGCGTGAGATTCGTCGCCGAAAAGAACGTCCGGCGGCGGTTCATTGGATGCGTCGGCGGAACGGGACGACTGAATGGAATCATCGGCCCGGGTTATTGCCGGCCTCGATTTGCCGCAGCCAAACCCGAGCGCGAGCAGTAAAATCGGCGCGATGCAGAAAACCCGTTTAATTTTGGCGAACACCCCGCGAATTTTAGAGCATTTACTCAAACAATTGCAACTGCGCACCACCCGGCCGGCGAAACGCTTCGACGGACAATTCCCCACCACGCTCCGCAATGCCTACTTTGCGCCGCGCCACGTCAAACAATTGATCGATCTGGTCGGCGAAAATGCCATTCCCGCGCATGCGCTGGCCGAATTGGGAATCGTAGAGCTTCCCGCCGCGCATCGCGCGCAGGCGATTCAGCACTTTCTCCTTTCGATCCGGGAAATGCGTTTCCAGCCATTTTTCGAACAGCGGCGCAACGGCATGTGGCAGCCGCAAGGTCACATGGCCGGCGGATTTCGCGCCCGCCTTCGCGGCTGCGTCGAGCACGGCGGGAATTTCATGATCCGTCAACCCGGGAATAATCGGCGCCATCAATATCCCCACGCGCACACCCGCTTCTGACAACCGCCGCACCGCCTCCAACCGCGCCGCAGGCGGTGACGTGCGCGGCTCCATGATTTTGCGCAACTCCGTGTCCAACGTCGTGATCGAAACGTAAACCTGCGCCGCGTTGTGCCGCGCGAGTTCGGAAAGCAAATCGAGGTCGCGCGTGACCAGAAAATTCTTCGTCACGATGCCGACCGGGTTGCGGAATTCCGCCAGCACTTCCAGGCAGCCGCGCGTGATTTTCAATTTGCGTTCAATCGGCTGGTAGCAATCTGTCACGCCGCTGATGGCGATGACCTGCGGTTTCCATTTGGGCGAGGACAGTTCTTCGCGCAGCAATTGCGGCGCGTTTTCCTTCACCATGATTTTGGTTTCAAAATCGATGCCCGAGGAAAAGCCGAGATATTCGTGAAACGGCCGCGCGTAGCAATAAATGCAGCCGTGCTCGCAGCCGCGATACGGATTCACGCTCGCCTCGAAGCCGATGTCCGGGCTGTCGTTGTAGGCGATGATTGTTTTGGAATTATCCTTGAGAAATTGCGTGCGTGGGAGCGGGTCTTCCTCCGGATTCCAATCCTCATCGCGTTCGAGATGAACTTTCTCGAAGCGATTCGGCGGATTTTCCGCCGCGCCGCGATGCGCGGCTCTGACCTGTTCCGGTAGCACAGATTGAATCTAACATATCTGGCAAGGTGGGACATTGGCAGGGGAAGCGCGCGGCGGTTTCTCAATTTTTAGCCAGAACTCAACTGCTCTCGGTTCCGAAGGAACCACTGATAATAGCCCGGTGTTTTAACGCCGGGTAGGCATGCAAAACGGCCAAGTCCCACAGGGACGGCTGAAGTCGGTTCAACCGTCCCTATGGGACTTGCGTTGTGATGGCTCAGTTCCCGGCGTTGAAACGCCGGGCTTTTGCCGGAAGTCCCTTTGGGACTGGAGCATTGAATTTATTTAACGGCCGATAATCCGCCTCGTTACCATGGCGGCTACTGCATCGCAAAAACACGCTTGTCTTTTCCGTTGCACTGCGAGAAATAAGGTGTGTGAAACGCCTTCCCCTTCCTGCTGTAATCGCATTTTGTTGTTTCACGCTCTGCTCCGCCCGCGCAACCGATTCGCGGCAGGATTTTCTGAAGCTCATTGATCGGCCACGCGTGGCGCTGGATCCAAAAGTTGAGGAATTGCCGGCCACGAATGGATTATTAATGTATCATTTCTCCTTCGCGTCCGACGCCAGCCAGCGTGTTCCGGGAATCCTGACAAAATCCGCGGACTCACACGGACGCCGACCCGTGGTCATTGCGCTGCATGGCACCGGCGGCAGCAAAAGGGACATGCTCTCCCAATGCCGGCAATTGGCCGCGCGCGGGTTCGTCGCCGTCGCCATCGATGGGCGCTATCACGGCGAACGCGCCGCGACCAAGGGCGCTTACGAGGCCGCGATTTTGCGCGCCTGGCACGATTCGGGCGAACACCCCTTTTTCTACGACACCGTCTGGGACGTCATGCGCCTCGTGGATTACCTGCAAACCCGCGATGACGTGGACCCCGCGCGCATCGGCCTCACCGGCATTTCGAAAGGCGGCATCGAAACGTATCTCACCGCCGCGGTTGACCCGCGCATCGCCGCCGCCGCGCCGTTCATTGGCGTGGAAAGTTTTCGCTGGGCGCTGGACCACAACGATTGGCAGGGCCGCACCGGCACGATTCAAAAAACCTTCGACACCATCGTCAAAGAATCCAGCGCCACGAACCTCGACACGGCGATGGTGCAGAAATTTTACGACCGCGTGACGCCGGGCATCTATGGCGAATTCGACGGCCCAGCGATGGTGCCGCTCATCGCGCCGCGGGCATTGTTCATCATCAATAGCGATTCCGACCCGCACTGTCCCCTGCCCGGCGTGGATGAATGCATTGAAGCGGCGCGCCACGCCTATCACGACGCGGCGGCGGACGATCATTTGTCCGTGCGCATCCAGGAACACACCGGCCACAAAGTGAATCCGGACTCCGAGCGCGCGGCGATCGATTGGTTCGTGAAATGGTTGAAACCCGAGATCGTAAAATGAGTGATTGGTTAAATCAGTTAAATGGGTTAAATGGGGACAGACATTCCATGCACCAATCACGATTCAACCGATTTAACTCTTTTAACAAGTTACTCATTTAACCAATCACTTATTTAATTGCCACCATGACCACCCCACCTCCTCTTGCCACCAAAAATTCCGGACTGGCCACGGCCAGTTTGGTGCTGGGAATTCTCAGTCTGGTGCTGACGATCATTCGCATCGGACCTTTGCTCGCGATACCAGCGGTGATTTTCGGCCATCTCGCACTCAGCCGAATTAACCGGGCAGGCGGAATGCTCGGCGGCCGCGGCCTGGCGATCGCGGGGCTCGTCACCGGATACATCAGCATCGCGCTGATACCGGTTCTCGCGGGGATAGCGGTTCCGAATTTCATCAAGGCGCGGGACACCGCGCAAAAAAACGCGTGCATCAACAATCTGCGGATGATCGATCGCGCGAAACAACAGTGGGCGCTGGAAAACCACAAATCAGGCGATGACGTGCCCACCGCCGAGGACCTCAATCGTTATATTGAGGGCGGATACGCGCACTTGCGCTGCCCGAAGGGCGGCGAATATACCATCGGCAAGGACAACGAGGCGCCCACGTGCTCGATGCCCGGCCACGAGATTCCGCAATAACCGCAATCGTTCCGGCTGGACAACATGCGCGGGAAACGGGTTCACTGGAACCATGGCACTCGGTGAATCAGGTCACAAAAGCGAAAACATCACCTGGACGCGCGGCAAGGTCACCACGGATGACCGCGCGCGCCAAAACAAACATTCGGGCTGCGTCGTTTGGCTCACCGGCCTGAGCGCCGCGGGGAAATCCACCATCGCCACGGAGCTGGAGCGGGTGTTGTTTTCACAAGGCAAACACGCGTACGTCCTCGATGGCGACAACATGCGCCATGGGCTTTGCTCGGACCTCGCGTTTTCACCCGAGGACCGGAAGGAAAACATTCGCCGCATCGGCGAAGTGGCAAAGTTATTTGCCGAGGCGGGATTCGTTTGCATCACCGCGTTCATCTCACCGTATCGCTCCGATCGCGATCTGGCGCGGAGCATCGCGCAATCGGGAAAATTCATCGAAGTTTACCTCAACGTGCCGGTGGAAGTCTGCGCGCAACGCGATCCGAAAGGCCTGTACGCCAAGGCCCGCTCGGGCCAGATTCAGAATTTCACCGGCGTCTCCGCGCCCTACGAGCCGCCGCTGCTGCCCGAATTGGAATTGCGCACGGACAAGATGAGTCTGGCGGAGTGCGTGGCCGCAATCCAGGAACGGCTGAAGCAAGTGCCCAGTTAAAAAAGCTCCAAATCCCAAGTTCCAAGCTCCAGGGAAACTCCAAATCCGACCTGCGCAACGACGAAAGCGCGGGCAGTGGTAGCGCGGCTGTCCTCGCCTGCGAGTTACGGCACCGTCTCGGTGCCGTGTGCTGCTCCCAAAGCGCACAAAAAATGTCAGGGCGAGACGCCGCCCCGAGGCGGCTGTGCGTTACTTTCGCCGTTCCGCAAATTATCAAAGTGGTTTGGCGCGTCCGAGTGGAATTGTGAGTCAGTCACGTCCGTTATTTGGTGCGCTGCGGACGCCCACCCGCTTCCTGCTGCAAACGCGCAAGTGAGCGTTTTGGTGCGTAAGCTGTGATGGCAAATATTTTCAGTTCACCATTTTTGCATTCATCGAGATAGTGGCGCGAAGCAGTTGCGAAATCACACAATTCGTTTTGGCGCGGACGGTGGCATCAATGAATTCGCTCTGAGTCACCTTGGGAAGCATGGCGATGACGTTCAGATGGATGTTCGTTATCGTCCAACCGGTGGCCAAATGTTCCGTTGTTACCGTGGCGGTGGTGATGATGTTGCCCGCAGCCGAGGGCGCCAATTTCAGTTCCTTCGACAAGGCCAATGAGAAGCTGCCGGCGTGAGCGGCGGCAATCAGCTCAGCGGGGTCCGTGACGGAGTTTTCCTTGAGCGGTGTGCCGGAAGCGTAACGGGCGTTTTTCAATACGCCGCTCCCGGTGCTCACTACGCGAGTGTCACCTTTGGAGCCAACCCTCCATTGAACTGCCGCCTTCCGGATGATCAGTTGCATCGCGGTACGATGCTGTGATGAAACACGGCATACCAATACTTCGTGTGTCCGATTGCCATACCTCCGAGCTATGGCGTGAGGCGGGCGGCAACTTCTTTGATTGCTCTCACGAAGGTTGAGGATAAGCTAAGGTTGCACATATGGAACTGCGTCATCTGCGGTACTTTGTTGCCGTGGCTGAGGAACTGAACTTCACCCGGGCAGCGGAAAAACTGCGTCTCGCGCAACCTTCACTCACCCGCCAAATTCACAATCTGGAAGACGAACTTGGTGTGCGTCTTCTGGATCGCAGCCGGAATCAGGTTTCCCTGACCGAAGAAGGCCGCAGTTTTCTGGTGGATGCCCGTCGGTTGGTGGCCTTGAGCCTCGAAAGTGTTAAATCAGTGCAACGATTCAGCCGTGGCGAGTCGGAACAATTGAACATTGGTTATCTGTTCAAGTTCAATTTCGACCTGCTGCCGGTAACTTTGGCGAGTTTCTATCAATCTTTTCCTGAAACTTCCGTGAACCTGTTCGATATGTCCCCCGCCGAACAACTTCGCGCGTTGGAGGCGCGGAAGATTGATCTGGGTTTTGTGGGGCTGCGGCCGCCCGGTGCCAACAAGAACCATGCCGGGCTGTCATGGGAATGCGTCGCTCGCCATAAGGTCGTCGTGGTTTTGCCGGAAACTCATCCGCTGGCGAAAAAAAGCAAAATCAAAATAACGGATTTAAAAGCGCTATTCTTTGTCGCGATGTCCGAACAGACCCATCCGGGATCACGCGACTGGTTATCTGGCATTTGTCAGGGAGCCGGTTTTACCCCGAGGATTTTGCAGGACGTGGATCTGGAATCCGGCCTGATGACGTTTGTGGCCGAAGGTTTGGGTGTGACGCTCGCGCGCGAGCAAATCAAGAATTTACCTCACCCAGGCGTGGTTTTTCGTTCGCTGGCAATCGCGGCAAAGGCTGACTACTGGATTGCGTGGCACCGGGAAAACCATTCCAAAGCCCTTTTGCAGTATATCGAGGTCGTGAAAAAGCAGGCGGCGCTCTGAAACCTCGCCCCTCCCGGTATCATAGCCGCCGGCTATCGGCGGCGCGCGTACAAGGTATTGGCCGGAAGCCTTCCGCAGTGAGAAACTCCTTTCCACCATAAATTATAATACATGAACGCTGACCTCATTAAAAAAGCATCGGAAATAATCGAAAACCCTCACGTCCTGATAAATTTGGTTTCTCGCCGGGTTCGGCAATTGAATGCCGGTGCCAGGCCGTTCTTAAGCAACACGGGAAACCTTGGTCTGGCGGATATTGCTTTGACCGAAATCATTGAGGAGAAAATTGGATTCGAGATGCCGGAAATCATTGAACTCGTCCGCCCGGCGGCGCAGAGCCGCAAACGACCCCAAGGCTGGGTGAAGGTCGGGCCGGTGGCAAAAGCCAAACTGGCGGCGTAGCCGCGCGGGGGTCGGGGACTTCCCTTATCGACAGCTCGGACCAACCATCGGACAGTTGTACGGGTTGTTAGTTCTTCGAGATGCCTCGAGCGTTCCGGAAAGTGGAGCAACCACCCACACGACGCCGGATGGCGTCGCGTAATACCTTTTTCATGAAACGTAAATTATTCGCATTGTCCGAAAGGTACGCAAAAGCATTGCGGAAATACCTGCGGGCGGGATTACGCGCCCGCTTGCAGCCGGCGTTGGTGCTGGGACAGCAGGCGGTCGCCCTCGGATTGGAGACTTTGGAACTGGCGCGGATACATGAGCGGGCATTCGTCACAGTTGGGCCCTCCCATACAAAGCCTCGGTCCATCAAACAGGCGGAGATTTTTTTTACGGAGGCCATTACGCCAATCGTCGAAACGCATCGCGCCGCGCGGGAGAGCAGACTAAATCTGGACCGGCTCAAGGAGACATTGAGCGAGCGCACGACCGAACTGGCCACCACGAACCGGCAGTTGCAGCGCGGCATCGTGCGGCGCGAAAGCGTGGAGGCTGCCTTGAAAAAAAGTGGCGCACATTACATCAAACTATTGAAGGATTCGTTGCATCTTCAGGCGGGGCTGCGGCGACTGACGCACCAGGTGTTGGCCGCGCAGGAAAATGAACGCAAGAAAATGAGCGACGAACTCCAAAACGAAATCGCCCAGACATTGTTGGGCATCAATGCCCGATTACTCTCTCTGAAACAAGAGGCCTTGGGCAACACTCACGGCCTTAAAAATGAAATCGCCGCCACGCAGCGTTTGGTGGTAAAATCCGCCAAGTCAGTGAGGCGGGTGGCCCGTGAATTTCGGAGCGCATGAAAGGCAAGATTTTCAACTTGTCACGACGGTATCAAGCCGCGTTAAAAAAGCACTTGAGGCCGGGCTCACACGCAGGCCTCGAGTCAGCACGGGGATTGGGCAGCGAAGCTTTGGCCGCAGGGCTGCAAACGCTGGACCTGGCCAAGCTTCATGAGCAAGTGCTGGTCACTCAAGTGCTGCCCCAGTGCCTGCCGGGCAAACGTTCGGCGCTCGTCAAACAAGCGGGCATTTTCTTTGCCACCGCGATCACGCCCATTGAAGACACGCATCGCAGCGCGCGGCAGGCGACCATTTACTTGAAAAAGTTCGTGGAGGCTTTGAGCCAGCGCACGGTGGAACTGGCGGCTTCCAACCTGGAATTGAGCCTGGAAATCACCCAGCGCAAGGCGGTGGAGAAACGTCTCAAAAACAGTGAACGCCATTATTCGCACCTGCTGAAACAGTCCGATCATTTGCAGGAGGAACTGCGCCGATTGTCCCGCCAGATTCTCTCGGCCCAGGAGGATGAGCGCAAAAAAATCAGCCGGGAATTGCATGATGTCATCGCCCAGACGTTGACGGGCATCAACGTCCGGCTGGCGAACCTCAAAAAGGAGGCCTCCGTTAATACCAAGGGTCTCGACCGAAACATCGCCCGCACGCAGAAGCTGGTGGAACGCTCGGTAAGCATTGTTCACCGGTTCGCCCGCGAATTGCGCCCGACGGTATTGGATGATCTCGGGCTGATTCCCGCACTCCACACTTTTATGAAAGGTTTCCGGAAGCAAACGGGCATACGGGTCAGTCTGTCAGCTTTTGCAGCGGTGGAACAACTGGCTGGCGAAAGGCGAACGGTGCTCTACCGCATCGCGCAGGAAGCGCTCAACAACGTGAGCCGTCATGCGCAGGCGAGCGAGGTGAACGTGAAGATCCAAAAAGTGGATGGCGCGGTGTACATGACCATAAAAGACAACGGCAAAGGTTTTCCCACCGACCACACTTTGCACTCCAAAAAGAACAAACGGCTCGGATTGCTCGGCATGAGGGAGCGGTTGGACATGGTTGGCGGCAGATTCACCATCACCTCCGCGCGCGGCAAAGGCACGACGGTCCTGGCCCAAATTCCCCTGACGACCTCGCCGTCGCCGGGGCGAGCGATGCCCCTAAGCGTCGGCAACCGAATTGCATTTTAACAAGATTATGAAGCGCATCACTGTCCTGCTGGCGGAAGATCACCAGATTGTTCGCGAAGGCTTTCGCTCGTTATTGAATCACGAACGCGACATTGCAGTCGTGGGCGAAGCAGAAACCGGCCGCCAGGCCGTGCAATTGACGCGCAAACTTCGTCCCGCCGTGGTCGTGATGGACATCGCCATGCCGCTGCTCAACGGGCTGGAAGCCACCCGGCAGATTCGAAAGGAATTCCCGGAAACGAAGGTGCTCATTCTCTCCGCGCACAGTGACGACGCGTACGTCGAACAGGTGGCGGCGTTGGGCGCAGTGGGTTTTTTAATCAAGCAAACGTCCTCGCACGAACTGGGCACGGCCATTCGCGCGATTCATGAAGGAAAGACATTTTTCAGTGCCGCCATTTCCAAACGCGTTCAAGCCCGCAACCGGGGATCGCTGAGCCGGAATGGCAACCCGACGAAGAAAAATAATTGCCTGAGTTCCCGCGAGGTGGAGGTGTTGCAATTGATTGCCGAGGGGAAGGCGAACAAACAAGTCGCCTCGGAACTCGGCGTGAGTTTCAAAACGGTGGACAAGCACCGGCAGCACCTGATGAGCAAGCTGAACATTCACGATGTCGCCGGGCTTACCCGTTACGCCATCGCTGAAGGAATCATTGAGAGCAATGTTCGCGTGACCATCCGCTAGGCCAAGCCCGCCGGAATTCCTAATCCGGCATTGGGGAAATCCCCCACGGCGAGCCCCCACTTTAAAATTGTGTCTCTCCCGCTTATCCTCACCGTGCAATGGAAGATAAATCATCTACCCACGTGGAGAAGCCGGCGATCATCCCGGAGGGCTGGGAACACCAAGTGTCGCGCCGCCGCATCCTCGTCGTGGATGACGATGATGACATTCGCCGCCTCAATGCGGAAGCCCTGACCGGTTCCGGGTATCATGTAGAAGGCGCCGTGGACGGCTTACAGGGCTGGGAAGCTCTTAACACGAACCACTTTGATCTTCTGATTACGGACAACAATATGCCGAACCTCACCGGCATTGAGTTGATCAAAAAGCTAAATGCCGCCGCCATGACGGTCCCGGTCATCCTGGCGTCCGGAGTGCCGCATGCCGAAGAATTGGAACTGCGATTGGCCGCGACTTTGCCCAAGCCATTCACTCTCCACGATCTATTGGGAACGGTCAAAAAAGTGCTGGGTGAGCCCGGCGGCGACGCGTGGCGGGTATGACGGTTTTCCCACCTCAGCTCTTTCACTATATTGTTTCTCAAAAGAAATTTCCGAAAAGGTGGCGAATCCCTGCCGGGATTCGTGGCAAACCCGCAGGTTTGCCCCACCTTTTCGGAAATCTCTTTTGAGAAACACTCCAGTTCCTCCGTCAACGATGGAAACACCCTAAGGGGTATCCCCCGTAGTGGAGTCGATGTGCGTCCCTTAACATCGCGGCATGAAGAAAATCCTTTTACTCATCAGCGCCCTCAGTTTATTCGCCACCAGTGGCTGTCTTGTTTCCGACGGCCACCGTCACGGAGAATATCACGAGCATTATGAACATCACGAGGAAGTCGTGGCCGAACCTCCGGTCGTTGTCGTGCGCCCGCCGGAAATCATCGTGCACTGATTTACGTTTGCGGTTTCACACCGCAAATTTCCTTGCTGCCAAGGTCGCGGGCACGGCGTTTTGGGCCATGCCCGCTCTCGTTTATTCGCTCATCCCTCGGGTGACTCAGCAGATGACGACTCTTCACCATTTTGCCGCGCACACGGTCTTGCGGAAAAAATCTTCGGCGGCCTGTCCTGCACAAGGGGGGAATGCCCCACGGGTACTCACGCCATAACAAGCGCGCGCGCTTCCGGCCTATTATTAACCATGAAGAATAATCTATTTCCCCAAACAGGACGCCTGGCCGGCGCATCTGTTTTGGACGGCGTCCAATTGCGCAACCTCTTCCCGGCGGCCCACGAGGAAACTTCCCATCCCATACCTGCCTCGGCTTATGACGCCGGGCAGGACGGCCTCGGCGCTTCAAAACAAGTTTTGAAGGTTGCGGGATATAAGGAGATGACAGCCGCCAACTGCCATCGCTTCCGGAAAGCGGCTTGCGCCGCCTGGAACGGTCACACGGATATCGAAATCGATCTGTCAAAAACGATATTCATCGATTGCGCGGGACTCGGGGCGTTGATCGCGGTCCGCACGCTGACCCGGGAGCGCAAGGGCGTGACGCACCTCATCAATCCCAATTCGTCCGTGCAGCAAATGCTCGCCCTCACGCAGACCGGACCACTGTTTGACATCATAAACGCGCCCGATAACAAGACCATTTTCGGCCCCGCCGCGCACAATTGAAATCGCGGCAAGTTCCCAGCGGGGTGGGGATTTACCCCACGGTCAACCCCGTGATATCCACATTGTTTCCTTCAGCCTATCCTCTTCGTTGATGAAAACCAGACCGGCAAAGACGGAGCTGACATTCGGGCGGACTGATCGCGAGCTTTTGGAATACCTCCAGCGAGTGCAGCGCCAAAATGGCCAGGGGCCTGGCGGTCAAAGCCGCCCTGGTCACGGCCGTGAACCCAATCGTTACGTAGTAAGTCGAGAGACTGGAAAACATGAATCTGAAAACATCCATCCGCAAGGTTAAGCCCCGACCGCAGACCAAGGGAGCAAGTGTCCGCCGCAGTGAGGAAACCAGGCTCGAAGAGGCGTTCCTGTTGCAGAAACAATTGCTCGCCACGCGCGATTATGCCGAAGCCATCATCGAGGCCGTCCCGCCCCTCGTGGTGCTGGACGAGCAACTGCGGGTGCTCACGGCCAATGCGTCCTTCTGCAAATGTTTCAAGGTTTCCCGGCACCAAACATTGAATCGCCGAGTCTACGAACTCGGCAACGGCCAATGGGACATCCCGAAATTGCGCACCTTGTTGGAAAAAGTCCTGCCGCGGAAAAGTTTTTTCAAAGATTTCGAGGTTACGCACGAGTTTAAAGACATTGGACGCCGCACGATGCTTTTGAGCGGCCGGCAAGTGGACCATCTCCAAAAAATTCTCCTCTTCATCGAAGACATTACAGAGCAGCGGAGAACCCAGGCGGCCATTTGGACCTCAGAGGTTCGCTATCGCCGGCTTTTTGAAGCGGCCCGGGACGGAATTTTGATCCTCGACCCCGGCACTCGCAAAATCACGGACGCCAATCCGTTCATGTCGGAACTATTGGGTTATCCGCGGCGCGAATTGCTGGGTAAAGAACTTTGGGAAATTGGCCTGCTCAAGGATGAGAAGGCGAGCCAGGCCGCATTCCGCGAGCTGCGAAAGAACCATTTCATTCGCTATGAGGATTTGCCGCTCCAAACCAAAAAGGGCCTGCGGCACGAAGTCGAATTCGTCAGCAATCTGTACGATGAAGCCGGGCGAAAGGTCATTCAATGCAACATTCGCGACATCACCGCACGCAAACACGCCGAAGTCGCCCTGGGGGCGAGTGAAGAACGCTTTCGGGCGCTTTTCCACGCGAGCCCGGTCGCGGTGTATTCCTGCAACGCCGCGGGAACCATCGCAGAATTTAACGGTCGCGCCGCGCGATTATGGGGACGAAGGCCAAAACGGGGAGATACCATGCAGCGGTTTTGCGGTTCGCTCCGCATGCATTACACGAACGGCACGCCCCTGCCTCATGACCAGTGCCCCATGGCGCAGGTGTTGAGCGGTGAAATTCCCGGCGCGCGCGATTCGGAAATCGTCATCGAGCGGCGCGATGGCTCAAAAATAACCTGCGTTGCGAATATCGTTGCGCTCAAAGATGAACAGGGGCAAATCACTGGCGCGATCAATTCCTTTTACGACATAACCGACCGCAAACGGTCGGAAAACGCGTTGCGCGAATCGGAATCACGCTATCGCGATCTGTTCAATTCGATGGATGAAGGTTTTTGCATCGTCGAAATGATTTTGGACAACAAAGGAAAGCCGGTGGACTATCGGTTTTTGGAAGTAAACCCCAGTTTTGAGAAACAGGGAGGGCCGCCGAACGCGACCGGGAAAAGGATGCGGGAACTCATCCCAAATTTCGAAGGGAGCTGGTTTAAAATACTGGGTGCGGTAGCGTTGACGGGCAGGCCAGTTCGATTTGCAGAACAATCAAAAGCCCTGGGGTACCGTTGGTTTGACGTTTTTGCCTTTCAAATTGGTGCGAAGGCGGACCGCAAAGTCGCGATCCTTTTTTCCAATATCACCGACCGCAAATTGTCCGAGCAGGCGCTTTTGACCGCCAAGAACGAGATTGGCCGCCACGCTCTCGACCTGGAGCAGGTCGTGGCGAAGCGGACCGGCGAACTGCAGGACACGATCGGCGAACTCGAAGGGTTTTCTTACAGCGTATCGCATGACATGCGCGCGCCGTTGCGAGCGATGCAAAGCTACGCCTCCTTTCTCGTGGATGAATACGGCGGCAAGCTGGATGAGAAAGGAATCAATTACCTTCAGCAGATTATGCGCTCGGCGGTCCGGCTCGACCGGCTCATCCAGGATGTCTTGAGTTACACCCGGGTGCTTCATTCCAAGTTGCCGATGGAGAGTGTGGATCTGGACCGCCTGGTGCGGGACCTGATCTCGGCGTTTCCGAACGGGCAGCCGATCAAGCCCGAGATTCATATCCTGGGCACGCTGCCAAAGGTCGTCGGCAACGAGGCGCTTTTGGCGCAGATCGTTTCAAACTTGTTGAGCAACGGCGCGAAATTCGTTTCCTCCGGAACGGGGCCCCTTCTGGAAATTTCAGCGGAAGGAATGGGCGGCGATTCGGTCCGCGTGTGGTTTAAAGACAACGGCATCGGCATCGCCCCGGAAAACCACAATCGTATTTTCCGTTTGTTCGAGCGGATTCACCCCACCTCAGAATACGAGGGAACGGGCATCGGCTTGACGATTGTGCGCAAGGCAGCGCACCGGATGGGCGCGGAAGTAGGCTTCAAATCGGAGCTGGGCGCAGGCAGCAATTTCTGGATTCAATTAAAGAAGGGATAAACCATGAAAACAATTCTCCAAGTGGAAGATGATCCCAACGACGTCTTTCTTTTTCAACACGCCATGACGAAAGCCGGAATGATGAACCCGGTTCAGGTCGCGAGCGACGGACAGCAGGCCATCGACTATCTGCAAGGGGCTGGAAAATTCGCGGACCGCGAGAAATATCCCGTTCCCTGCCTGGTGTTGCTGGATTTGAAATTGCCCTACGTAATGGGCCTCGATGTGCTCAAATGGATCCGCAAACACCGGGGAACCGACTTGACCGTGCTCATGCTGACGGCGTCCGGCGAGGAGGCTGATGTGAAAAGCGCCTATCAGCTGGGGGCGAATGGATTTCTCACCAAACCATCGGAGGCAAACAGGCTCAATGACATCGTCAAAGCCATTAAGGATTTCTGGCTGACGCATAATATTCTGCCACGGGACCCCTATGCGGACCGAGCACCGAGCCCGGCGACTTCGCACACAACCGGGCCCGAGACCATGTATATGGTCACCCGGAATAACACCGCCCAGGCAGTGTGGCCCGCAGAAACGAGAGATCAGCCATGAAAAAAATCACCGTTCTTATTTGCGATGATCACGCCATATTCCGCGAAGGATTGCGCCTGCTCTTGCAGGCGGAAAAAGAAATTGAGGTCGTCGGTGAGGCCGCCCACGGCCGCCAAGCCGTGGCAGAAGCCGCCAGACTTCAGCCCGACGTCGTCCTGATGGATCTCGCCATGCCCTTGTTAAATGGAACTGAAGCCACCCGCAGGATAACCCTGGAAACGCCTTCAGTCAGAGTGCTCATCCTAAGCAGTTACAGCGATGACCCGCACGTGCAACAAGCCCTGGACGCCGGCGCCACGGGGTATGTGATGAAAGAAACCGCCTCACGGGAATTAGTTCACGCGATTCACGAGGCGAAAAGCGGCCATGCTTTCTTCAGCGCGCTGATTGCCGCGAGTTTATTGGAACAGCGGACAAATCGTGAAAGCCCTCCGAGGGCCAGCGCCGCCCGGGCATTAACCGATCGCCAAAAGGACGTCGTGCAATTAATTGCCGAAGGATATTCCACCAAACAAATGGCCGCGTTGCTCAACATCAGCGCCAAAACGGTGGAGAAGCATCGGCAGGCACTCATGAAGACATTGAACATTCACGAGGTGGCAACCTTAACCCGGTACGCGGTTTCTCAGCGCCTGGTGAAGGCGGAATCCTACAACCATTCAGCCGGCTATGCCCTCGTGCGCGTCAATGCCCGATGCGCCTGCCGGCTAACCGCACACAGCAGCCTACCACGATGAAAACATTGAACGATGAAGGAGCCGGAACAACGTCCCGGCGCGGGCCAAATTCTCGAACTCGGCCCCTCACAAAATCTGAATTGCGGAAAGAGAACCGCCAGAAAACGTTCGCGCGGGTCGAGAAGTCAGTCACCCTGGCCGTCCAGTATCCACAATTAAAAACCCTGGCCGTGGATCTCCTTTTTTGCGACCAGGATATCGTCCCCCGGGGTCACGGTCTCCGGTATCGGGCAAACCTGGAGACAGCGAAGTCCCTGCTTCATTTCAATTGTCCCAGCGGGATGTGCAAAGATGGCGGTTTCGACCTGAGCAAAAATTTGAGTTCCGCCGTCACCGAGCGTCAGAAGTTCGTTGAGGGCAAGGTGCGCTGCCCCGGCTTTCGCGATCAGGAAGATGGAAAAACGATCCCCTGTGAGAGCTTTCTGCATTTCAAAATAAACCTGACTTTAAAATCAAAGGCGGCCGCCACGCGCCGAATCCCGCCCGCGAATCCGGCGCGAAGCCTGGACACACCCGACTCCAATTCTGAAACTCAATAAAATCGCGACAACGTCCAGGAACAATGATTCCACGACTAATCACTCTCGGTTCGGAATAAAAAATAATAACCCTGTTACTGAAAAACTATTATGCCCTTAGGAACTATTTTAATCATCGTACTCATCCTGCTATTGGTCGGCGCTTTCCCCACGTGGCCGCATAGCAAAAATTGGGGCTACGGACCCAGTAGCGGCCTCGGACTGATAGTGGTGATTCTGCTGGTCCTGGTTTTAACCGGCAGAATTTGAGCCTTGGCAGCAGGCGCTCCAGGCATCGCAGTAGAAACGGAATCAAGCGGATTCATCTCTGAATGGAACAACAATTAACCCGTGTGGCTCCGTTGGTTGCTTGACTCGACATCGGCGGAGGGGGGTAAATACCCCACGGTTAATCCCCCAGTCTACATGCTAGGATGCCCCATTGTATTCTTTGGATGCGGAAAACCACGCCAGCGAAATAGGGCTCTCATTGACGGGGTTAGGTAGAGAACCATGACTGCCGCAGCGGTCTGCCGCCCGTTGCGGGAAAGGGTTTAATCAGAATGAGCGAGCACCAAAAAGACACGGAGTTCTTGAGGCGCATCATCGTTTACGGTGACACTGAAGAACACCACGAACTGGAGAAAAGGATCGCGCAGGTTCAGCGTGACGAGCGCTGTGTGCAACGTGTGGCATTGGGAGCGCTGCTGTTCGCCTTGGCGGCTATGGTTGGCCTGGCCTACACGGCCATTTTGGAGGGGAACTTTCCCTACAACGAATCTCAATTCCTCGTCACAATATTATACGCCGTTTTTCTGGCATCGCTGATTTCCGTGGTAACCTTTTCGATCCTGTTAATGGTCTACCGCAAGCGGTTGAACCAATTGCGGGAGGAATGCCGGCACTTGGTCACGAAACTCGTCGAGTTCCACGTGAGCACCGGCAAATCCGAAAGGCCTGCACGGACTCCCAGCACGGCGCCTTCAGCAGTTCTGACCGCAAACGAAAATTCTGCTGGTTGATTGGTTGCCCTTTGCCCCCGGTGACGAGCCGTCTTTAAGGCGGAAGATTCCCCGAAAAAACTTCGTGGCGAGGGGGAAGTCCCCCACGGTGAACCCCGTCATATCTGTCGCATGGCCTCCGCCATACTCTTACTGCGATGGAAAATCACACAAACGAAAAAGCGTTCGCCTCGACCCATGGGTGGAGGAGCGCCGCTTCGGCAGCGCCGCGGGGCGTGAGTTCGGTTGTGCGGTTTACACAAATCAGAAATTATGAAATCCAAAACTTTGGGCATCACGTTCCTGTCCGTCGTCGCTTTTGCGGTTGGTTGCAACCAGGAGCCGACCACCTCTCAACAGATTGACAAGGCCAAAGCCGAAACCGCTGACGCGGCGCGGGACATGAAGGATTATACCTTCGCGCAAAAGCCGGAGTTCGTCGCAAAAATGCAGGCGCAACTGGACGCGCTCAATAAGGATTTGGATCAGCTTGCCGCCAAAATCGAAAGTTCGAGCGATGCGATCAAGACTGACGCCAAGCCCCAAATCCAGGCCCTGCGCGATCAATCGGCAGGATTGACGAAACAATTGGATGCCGTCCGCAACGCCACCGAGTCCACGTGGGACAGCGCGAAAGCCACTTCCCAAAAAGCCTTTGATTCAGCAAAGGTCGGTTTTCAGCAAGCTCGCCAATGGCTGAGCGACAAAATCCAGCCGTGAAGAGGCGTGACAAAATGAATAATCAACACCGAAAAAATATAATGACGAAAACCTACTCAAATAACATTACGACTTTTAATTTCTGGCGAACGAGCGTGTGCCTGGCGGTCGCCTTGATGTTCGTGCAGCATGCCGCAACCGCGGCACAGACACCCGTCGACCTCGGAACGGCGGGCAATTTCGTGATCCTGGCAAAATCAGGCATCTCCACGATTCCGACCTCCGCAATCACCGGAAATATTGGTGTGAGCCCCATCGACTCGACCGCTCTGACCGGATTTTCATTGATCCTGGATGGAACGGGTCAATTCGCGACTTCGCTCCAAATAACCGGAAAAGCTTACGCATCAGACTATGCGGTTCCCACTCCGGTCAATCTCACCACCGCCGTCGGTGATATGCAAACCGCTTACACGGATGCCGCCGGGCGAACGACCCCGGATTTCACCGAACTGGGAGCCGGCGAGATTGGCGGGCTGACCCTCGTCCCCGGTCTCTACAAGTGGGGCACCGATGTGCTGATATCATCAGACGTCACGCTCAACGGTGGCCCAAACGATGTCTGGGTCTTCCAGATCGCTGGGAAAATCACCCAGGCGAACGGGACCAAGGTCTTTCTGTCCGGTGGCGCACTCGCCAAAAACGTCTTCTGGCAGTCTTTCGGTGACGTCTCCCTGGGAACAACCGCTCACTTTGAAGGAATCATTCTGTCCCAATCCGCCATCAGCCTTGCAACGGGCGCCTCAATCAACGGCCGGCTGTTGGCTCAAACCGCGGTTACCCTGGACTCGAGCACGGTTACCAGTCCCGCTGCCACGGCAGGCGCGACCACGTTGATATCGGCTGTCGTCCCCACTGGGACGTTTGTGGACGCCATCGGGCAATCAATAAATCTTTCAACCAAGACCATCACCGCTCCAATGTCAGGCCGCCAGCAGTTCTATCGCATCCGGGCAACCACAGCGCTTACCATTACGAACATCACCGTCTCCGGTGGCAACGTCGTAATTAAATACAATTAGGCCCTTAAACCCTGGCAAACGGAAACGCTTTTATGCAAACACGATTCGCAATCAGATCAACCCCTAAGAAAGAGAATTCCATGAAAACCGCAGAATACTCAAAAATCGGATTCCTGTTCAGCGCGGCGCTCCTGAGCGCGCTGACCGGATGTGTCGGTTACGTGGACGGGCCGCGCGGAGAAGTGTACGCCCCTGCGCCATCGGTGTATGTGGAGACCGGCGTGGCAGTGCAGGACGACTATGTCTATTACCCGGCTTACCAGGTTTATTACAGCAGCTATCGGCATCAATACGTCTATCAAGACGGGCGTTCCTGGGTCTCACGGTCGGCACCACCGCACGTTTCCGTCAACGTGTTGTTTGCCTCGCCATCGGTGAATGTCGGTTTTCATGACTCCCCCGCGAATCACCATGCTGAGATCGCCAGGCAGTACCCAAAAAAGTGGGCTCCGCCGCAGCCGAAACGGGACAATCACGAAGAACGCCAGGGCGGCCAAAACCGCGAAAACAAACCTTAAGAATTTCGGATGGAGGCTGCCAGTCAGCTTCCGCAGTAAACAAGTTAAGAAATAATTAGAATGAAAAAAACATCTGTAAACACGGGCAAAATATTGGGCATGGTCGCCGCCAGCGTCCTGTTGCTCGGCACCGCGGCGCAGGCCAACGAGACGGACGACCGCATTGAGTCATCGGCCAAAAGGTCCTACGTTTTCAAAACGTATCTCGCGGAGGATTCGATCAAAACCGAATCCAAAAACGGCGCGGTCATCCTCACCGGCACGGTGGCGGAAGATTCCCATAAAGCATTGGCCGAAAATACCGTGGCGAGCCTGCCCGGCGTCAAGAGCGTGGACAATCAATTGAAAATCAAAGGTGAAAGCCCGGCCGAACATTCGGACGCTTGGATCGGCATGAAAGTGAAATCCACGCTGTTGTTCCATCGCAACGTCAGGGCGACCAAGACCGACGTAAACGTCAAAGACGGCGTCGTCATCCTCACCGGTGAAGCCTCGAGCGAGGCGCAGAAGGAATTGGCCACGGAATACGCGAAGGACATCGACTACGTCAAAGAAGTCAAAAATCAAATGACCGTCGCGAAGGCTCCCGCCAAAGCCGGCGAAACGATGAACGAGGAGATGGACGACGCATCCATCACGGCCCAGGTGAAATCATCCTTAATGACTCATCGCTCCACCAGCGCGATGAAAACCAAGGTTGAAACGACGAATGGCGTGGTGACGCTCAGCGGCGTTGCCAAAAACGCAGCCGAGAAGAGCCTCGTCACCAAGCTCGTCACCGACGTCAACGGTGTGGGCAGCGTCATCAACAACATGACGATCGAAGTCCCCGTCGCGGCCAACTAATGGGCGTTCCTTGTCAGCCGGCGAACGAGCCGGTTGGCAGGGATCCCACAACGAAAGAGATTATATGTTATACACTCTGGCGGTAGTTCTCCTGATTCTTTGGCTGCTCGGTCTCGTGACCAGTTACACGATGGGGGGCTTCATTCACATTCTGCTCGTCATCGCGATTGTCATGATACTGGTCAACCTCATTACCGGTCGCAGGCGGCTGACCTGAAACGTCGTTAACCAAAAAAATCGAATTCCCAAATTACCATGAATACAAAAACGATAGGATTTATCCTCATCATCGCGGGCCTGATCGTGCTCGCTTACTCGGGCATCACCTTTCACACGCCGGGCAAGCCGATCGACTTCCTCGGAATGCATTTTGAAACGACGGTCACCCACTTTATCTCGCCCGCCGTGGGTGCCATCGCGTTGGTCGGCGGAATCCTCCTGGTGGTTTTCAAACCCGGACGGGTTTGATGGCCGGGAATCCAAATCAATAAGAATAAAAATATATGAGCAAACAATCACAAGCTTCTGAAAATGATCTCGGCTCGCTCGCGGAAGACGCGCGCGCATTAATGGCCGCCACGGCTGATGTGGCCGGAGAAAAAGTCGCGGATGCCCGCAAACGCCTCGCCGCCGCACTGGAAAGCGGCAAAGAAATCTACGGCAACGTTCGAGGTAAGGCGGTTCAGGGAGTCAAAGACGCGGACAAAACCGTGCGCGAGAATCCTTACCAGGCGATCGCCATTGCCCTCGGTGTCGGTGCGGTCATCGGCTATCTGGCGGCGCGCCGCTGTTCGAAGAACGACTGATTGCCATGCGACCCGCCACTGTCAATAATACCGAGCCACCAGAAGTTCCGCCGAGACATTTTGCCAGACAACTTCTGGTGATTGCAGAAAACCGGCTGGAACTGCTGATGGTAGAAGTGCAGGAGGAGCGGGAACGCGCGTTGCGGGCGATTTTACTGGCTCTCGGTGTGGCGGTGTTCGGCTTCCTTGCGGGAGCCGCGCTCACCGTCGCGCTGGTAGTCCTGCTGTGGGCGCTTTCGCCGCTGGCCGTGTTGCTGACCTTGGGCGTGCTTTACGGCGCGGCCGCGGTTTTCTTGTATCGCCAATTTGCGGTTCTTCAACGGAGTTGGGAAACGCTGCCCGCGACACTGGACCAATTGAGAAAGGACCGCGCGTGTCTGGAAAACTACCTGGCGTAAGCCCTTTGCAAATGCGCAAAGATTTGTTGATCGCGGAAAGCGAATTGAACCGCGTGCAATTGATGGAGCGCTGGGACGCGGCTACGGCATGGCATCAAACCCTCAGCGCCGGCGCGCGGACGGCGGGTGTAGTAGCCTCGGCGGCGGCGTTGCTGGCGTCGGGCGTGCGCACCTTTCGGAACAAACGCGGCTCGCAAAACGGCGCGGAAGCATCCTGGCTGCAGCCACTCATCAAAGGCGCGGGACTGGTTGCTTCACTTTGCGCGGCGTTCCGCTCGCGCGGCGGCGACCAAACGGAAAACTAGAAGATAGAAAGATAAATTTATGTTACGAAGCCTCAAACAATTATACGGACACAAACTGGGCGCCACGGACGGCGAAATCGGCCATATCAAAGATTTTTATTTTGACGATCAGGACTGGACCATTCGTTACCTGGTGGCGGACACCGGCACGTGGCTGACGAGTCGCAAGGTGCTTCTCTCGCCGCTCTCCCTGGCGAGTCCTGCCGCATTGGGAAAAGTCGTGAACGTTGGCCTCACCCGGAAACAAATTGAAAATAGCCCTTCCATTGATTCTCAAAAGCCGGTATCGCGGCAACACGAGGAGGAGTATTACAAGTATTTTGGGTTGCCCCCGTATTGGACGGGGAATGCAGCCGATATGATCGGGCCCCACGTGGAGCGGGAGGTTCATCTGCGCAGCACGCAAGCGGTGAACGGCTACCTGGTCCGAATGGGCGATGAAACCATCGGCCACGTCTCTGATTTCATGATGGACGCCGAAAATTGGACCATCGATCAACTCATGGTTAAAACCGGGCACCGGCTTTCCGGCAATGAAACGCTGATAGAGACGAAACGCGTGGAACGGATTAGTTATGACGAATCGACAATCTTCGCGCGCCCCGATGTGGAGGCGTCCGAGCAAAGTCCCGCAAGTCATTTGGCTCCGGCGGGAATCATCCTTTGATCTCGCCCGCCGCCGACCAATTGCAATCACCCATCAAACTCTTCCATATCAAAACAATAAATTATGAGCACACCTTTTGCCGACCGAGACCTGAACAAACATGCGCCCCAGAGTCCCCGCAAACGCCTCGCGGGGTTCGCAATCGCCCACCGCACGATTGATAAATGCCGCGCCAGCGTGGCGGGGACATTGGGCCAATATCATTTTGATTGCCCGCTCGACAACATGCTTTTCACCTTCAAGGGCATCACCGCCGAAAAATTCAAAAGCGCCGTCCAGGCAGCGAAGGATTATGATGCAATAGGCATCTGGTTGCACGCCAACGGCACGGTGAAGACGGCGGATGAAATCAAGACCTGGTCCGATGAAGTGGAAGCAAGCAGCCTGATGAAGGATCCGAACAAGCGCGATTACTTCATTGAGAATTGCCACAAACTCGGGTTGAATCCACAGACCAACAGCACGTTCGACTGGCTGGAAGCAGACGATCGTGAAAGTTTCCGGCGCTAAGCACGCCTAGTTCGCAAACGCCCCCGCATGTGCGATAGTCCAGCTATGAAAACAAATCCATTGAAAGACGGAGTCTTGACCGAAAATTCCGCGGGCGTTGGCACGGTGACGCGTCAAATGGTGAAGGAGCGCGCGATCGAACTGGCGCTCATTAACGGCCGGTCAGCGCAGGATGTGTCAAAATCCGATTGGGAGCAGGCTAAACTGGAATTAACGGGCAAACCGGACGCGGACGCGAAGGAGGAAGCGCTCGAAGCAGCGCCTGAATCGCAGCGCTGGGATCCGGTGGCCGGTTCGGCCGGGGACAAAGTGCCGACTGCTCCCGGCGAAGATGAGGATGACGAAGGGCGAAGCGACAATGAGAGATTGGTCGACGAAGGCATCGCCGAGGCGGAAGAGGATCATAGACGCCAGGCGACTCCGGAGTGAGCCACAAACTGAAACCGGAATTAAGTCACCTGTTTTATATCAATAATTACGATCCGGGCTGAATGATGAGTTGGAACCCTTTGAATATCAGCGTGCGCGTGGGTTGCAGTGTCGCTTATGAAACCACGGTGCCCACGCCCGGGTTGTTCGTGCTCCGGCCGCGCCTGGAGGGCAAGGTTCTGGTGATGCAGGAGAAACTTTCCTTTGGCATCGGTTTGCCGGCGTACGAATTTCAGGATTCTCATGGCAACACCACTTATCGCTCGATGTTGATGCCGGGCCGCAATGAGATTCGCCACGATGCGGTTGTGGCCGTCTCGTCTTTGCCCGAAGGCCGGGAAATATTGAGTCCCATGCTGCCGGTGGAACAGATTCCGTTCGAACTGTTGCGTTACACGCTGCCGAGCCGTTATTGCGATTCGGATAAGCTGATGAATTTTGCCTGGAACCAATTTGGAACCGTCCTGCACGGTCTTCCCCGCGTGCAAGCCATCTGCGATTGGGTGCACAACAATATCGAATACCGCTACCTGTCCGGGCGCGCCGATCTCTCCGCCTCCGAGGTCATTGAACGGCGATACGGCGTTTGCCGCGACTTCGCCCACGCGGCCATTGCGTTGTGCCGCACGTTCAACCTGCCCGCGCGCTATGTCACCGGCCATTTGCCCGATATCGGGTTCATTGATCCGGGAACACCGATGGACTTTCACGCATACTGCGAAGTTTATCTGGGAAACGAATGGGTGACTTTTGATCCGCGTTTTAACGTCCCGCGCATCGGCCGGGTGAAAGTCGCGCACGGAGCGGATGCCGTGGATGGCGCTTTCGCGACCATTTACGGCGAAGCCAAGTTGACTCATTTCGAAGTTTGGGCTTACCAGGTCAACCCGCAACAGGTTTCCGTGGGTGATCCGATCGATTTGTCCAAGCGCCTCGATGGCGGGACGATGGTGCGCCTGAATTGACCTTAGTCGTCCCGGGGGGAATCCCCCGGAGCCAACGCCGCTCGCCCGGTATACCTTTCCTCCAACGGCTGGCGAATATCTTGCCATCCGAAACCAAAAAAACATTATGCATCTTTTATTCTCCCCGCTTCTGGGCAGCGTTATTTGGATAGGTGGAGGTTCGATAGGGCTCGTTCTCCTGATTGTGGTAATAGTGCTGTTGTTGCGATAGGCCGCGCGCGGCAAAACCGGCCGGAAGTTGCGGCAAAATTTGCGCCGTCGGGTTGACGGCAAATGCAAAAAGAAACATCAAACATTCCTATGACTACACTTGAAATTAAAGGCGACTGGAACATCACCAAAGGCAAATTGAAACAAAAGTGGGCTTCGCTCACCGATGATGATCTCCAATACGCCGCGGGCAAACAGGAAGAATTGTTCGGCCGGATTCAAAAGCGTACCGGCGAAACCCGCGAAGCCATCGAAAAGGCCATCAAGGATGCCGATTCCTCCTGCGGTTGCAGCTAATCAGACCTGCTCGTTCCGAGCAACGCCCGCGCGATGAATTACTCGCGCGGGATTTTTTTAAACCCTTCGTCGGGGAAATCCCCCGGTAGCCTCAGACGGGCCCCTCGTTCATTCTGATTTACAACCGGATTGCTCTTTTGGTCAGTGCGCTGAAATACGACATCGAGCAAGGCTGGCATTCGAATGAAACAGTCAGAGCAATTAATCACGCCGGAGTCTTTCGAACCTTCCGCTGCGACCCTGGATTCGTCGGACAAAAGCGAGCCCGCGATGGCGGCTCTATCGGCCGCGCTCATGGTGACGAAAACCGCGCTGGCACAACTCGTTTTGATCGTATTGGGTGTGGTGGCCGCACTTTATTTCGCCCGTCCCGTCCTTTTGCCAGTTTTCTTCGCCTGCGTGGCGGCGATGACTTTGAAGCCGCTGATTCGGTGGGCCTCCTGCTGCCGTATTCCGCCGCCTGTTTCCGCGGCGATTGTGCTTCTGCTTTTGGTTGGCGGCGTGGTGATCGGCTTCAGCCGGTTTGACCGGCCCGCGATGGCGTGGGTGAACAATGCGCCGCAACACATGACCGAGCTGCGGCAACGCGTTCAGAGGCTGTTACCTCCCGGCGCGCGATTCAGCGCCGCCGCCGCGGCGGTAAACAATCTCGGCGCGACGGAAGCGGAAAAAAAGGAAGATCAAAAGAACGCCCCAACCGTGCAGGTCAAAGACAACCGCGGTTCCACCTCCGTCATCAACTGGACGGAACTCTTTTTGGTGGGGCTGATTGAAACGCTGGTGTTGCTGTATTTATTGCTGGCTTCGGGCGATTTGTTTCTGCAGAAACTCGTTCATGTGATGCCGACGTTGGGCGACAAGAAACGCGCCGTGGAAATCAGCCACGAAATTCAGCAGAACATTTCCAATTACCTGCTTTCGGTCACACTCATCAATGTCGGCCTGGGCGTTGTGGTGAGCGGTGGTCTTTATTTCATGGGCGTGCCCAATGCCGCGATGTGGGGAATATTTGTGGCCGTCCTGAATTTTATACCTTACTTCGGTCCCGTCGCCGGAATCATCCTTCTCGCCGCTGTCGGGTTGCTCACCTTTGAGGCATCGCTGGGGCGGGCTCTGCTTCCGCCGCTGTGGTATTTGCTGCTGCATCTTTTGGAAACGAACCTGCTCACGCCAGTGTTGCTCGGGCGGCGCTTCGCTCTCAATCCCGTCGTGATTTTTGTGTCGCTGATTTTTTGGATCTGGCTCTGGGGCGTGCCGGGCGGCCTGTTGTCATTGCCGATTTTGGTTTCCATAAAAGTGGTAAGCGATCACGTTCCCAAGCTGTCGCCCGTCAGTGAGGTTCTTTCCCAATGAACACAACCCAATCGTCCGAATGGACGCCCCGCGCCTCATCCGGCGTGTGCCGCCGGATGCTGGCCGATGCCGGCAGCTCCGCTCGCACACGTTGGCACGAGTTGCGACACGCGGTGGCCGTGATTGGGACGGCGCTTGGCACCGGTTTTCGACCCCGCTATTGGACACGCGCAGTACGGACAGCGTTTTCGCGGCAAATTATGGCTATCGGCGTCGAGCCCTTGTGGTTTGTTGGCGCATTGGCGGTGTTCGTCGGCATTTCGGTGGTGGTCCAACTTTCTTCCTGGATCGGTGTGGCTGGCCAATCACAACTGCTTGGTCCCGTGTTGGTGACCGTCGTGGCGCGTGAACTTGGCCCCGTGCTGATAAACCTCGTGGTGATCGTTCGCAGCGGCAGCGCGATGACCACGGAACTCGGGGTGTTGAAAATCGACGGGGGCGTCCGCGCACTGGAAGCGGAGGGCAGCGATCCGTTTCTGCAACTCATCGTGCCGCGGGTGCTGGGAGCAGCCGTCTCCACTTTTTGCCTGACGATCGTGTTTATCTTTGTGGCGTTTGCCAGCGGTTACTTTTTCACCGCGTCGACGGGCAATGGCAGCCGGGATTTGCTTTTATTTGTCGACACCGTCTCACGAGCGGTCCAACCCAGGGACGTGTTCAACATCGTGGCCAAGAGCATTCTCCCCGCCCTGTTTGCCGGCGCGTCCTGTTGCATTGGCGGATTGGGCGTCGGCAAATCAGTCACCGAAATTCCGCTCGCCACGCAACGGGCGCTCACGCGGTCTGTCGCCGGGCTTTTTGTCATCTCCGCCGTGATCTCGCTGCTGACTTACCTCTAGCCATGAACCAAACGAGCGACATCCTGGACTCGGAGGCGACCGCGAAAAACCGGCCGGAAGAACCCTTCAAATTTCGCCGCGTCAATGAAATTACCGGCGTGTTCGTCCTCGTGATTGTTGCGCTATTGATTGCGGCCGTCCTTTGGATGGGCCACAGCCAACGCTGGTTGAGAAGCCGGGTGACGCTGTGGATCACTTTGCCCGAAGCGGGCGCAGCGGGAATCCGGCAGGGCTCGGAAGTTTATTTCCTGGGCACACTGGTGGGATCCGTCTCCTACGTCGATGTGGAGCCTTCCGGCCGGATGACGGCTGAGGCCAACATTCGCCGGGACTTTTTCCGATTCGTGCGCGCGGATTCATCAGCGGTCGTCAAAAAGAAATTTGGTGTGGCGGGCGATTCGTTTTTTGAAATCACACGTGGCACGGGACAGCCTTTGCCGGAAGCCGACGCTTCCATTGTTTGCAATGAGCAGTTTCAAAGCCCGTTGGAATCTGCGGTCGAGGAAATCCGTGTCGAAGCCCTGAACGTTTTGAAAAAAACCGGCACCGGCCTGGAAACCTGGTCAAAATTAGGTTCCGATCTGCGCGAAACCCGAGTGCATCTGGATCAGGCAACCATTCGCCTGGACAACATAGCGGCGGACATCCAAGCGGGCCACGGCACCGTTGGCAAACTCATCACCGACACGACGCTCGTGGATCAGGCGCAAGAACTCCTGGCCAAGGCGAACCAGTCGATGAGCCAACTGCAGGGCGCGGTCACGAACGTAAATCTCGCCGCGGCAGATTTGCCTGGAGTCACAGGTGCTCTGGCCGACGAAGCGAAAGATTTACCCGGTCTGGTCCGCCAAACGCAGACTTCCATGCGCGAATTGGAGCGGTTGATTGAAGCCCTGCAGAAGAACTGGCTGGTGCGCAAATACGTGAACAAGACGAATCCGCCACCCGCTCATCCAGTGGCCCAAGCAACACAGAAACCGGAGTATGAACCGCTACCCCAACCGTCCAAAATCTCAAACGCGCCCCGGTTGCAACGCCCATAGCAGGAGGCTATTGGCGAAAGATAAACAAGGTATTGGCTGGCCCGCTCCGCGGGACCGACACTGTACTCGGGATGAAACCGATTTAGATAGCGCCAAAGCGGACGGGGGAAAGTGGCTGAAAACACCTGAAAGAGGTTGGTCCTGAGTGCAACGAAGCATCCGGCTCCCCGAAGAATAACATTATGAATACTCTCAAACGCTCGAATCAATCGACCGACAGGGAAACTTTCCAGCACAACCTGGACAGTTTATTGCGGCATTCCTCCAGTCTCCCCGCCGGTGTTTTGCAGAAGCCGGCGGTTGCGCCCGAATGGTCGCCGCTGGTGGATATCAGCGAAGACGAACGGGAATATCTCATCAAGGCCGAGTTGCCGGAAGTGAAGAAGGAGGACGTAAAAGTCACGGCCGAGGCGGGCACGTTGACGATCATGGGCGAGCGCAAATTTGAAAATGGGGAACAAGGAAAAAAATATCATCGTGTGGAGCGTGCTTACGGAACTTTTGGACGCAGTTTCGCGCTCCCGCCCGATGCCAATCCCGCGCGAGTCAGCGCGGATTTTAAAGAGGGCGTGTTGACCGTGCACCTCATGAAAGATGAAAAAGCCAAACCTCAGCAAATCGAAGTCACGATTTCCTGAACGGATATGAAATCATCCTCCGTTATTAACGAAAGCTTGGACCTGCGGGTCAGAAGACATATTCCAGGTTTCCCGGTCATGGAAGCTTTTCAAACCCAGAGAGCGAACCGTCTTCTGAAGCGAGTTATCTGATGCATCTAATTAAAGTCATTTGCCTGACAATTTTCGAACTGGCCAAACAGATTTTGGCCTTCCCCGCGACACTCGCGGCCAATTTGCGCAAGAAGCGCGGGTTGGTAAGCATAAACGCAGTCGAGGCGGAGCGGCTGGACCGGCTCCGTAACCCCTCAAAATACTTGGGGAAGGAAAATTAATCGGGCTATGAAACGAAAATGCCATGAACACGAAGATATATTTTAACAACCTGCCCGCTTCCGTCACCGAAAACGAGTTGACGGATTTGTTTTCCGCTTATGGTAATATCGTGAACGTTCATATCGCCGCGGATGATCGCGCCGGGTTCGTGACGATGATCACACCGGAAGGTGCCCGGACGGCCATTGAAGCGCTCAACGGAAAAGTTCTCTCTTCGGGCATTCTCACTTTAAGTGAAATGTGGTGGAAAGGAGAATCCCCCAGTAGCCAATCGGGCCCTCGCCGCCGGGCCAGCCAGCTTTATTGAGTAATGCCTATTGCGGAATGATTGCGAATATACGAAAAATTGCGTTCCTGGGAGACTACCTGCCGCGCAAATGTGGCATCGCCACGTTCACGACGGATTTGCGTTGCGCGATAGCGACGGAATTTCCGGCGACGCAATGCCTCGTGGTGCCGGTTAATGACATTGCCGATGGATATAATTACCCGGCGGAGGTGCGTTTCGAAATTGCGGAGCAGGACCTGCCGTCGTATCTCCGGGCTGCGGATTTTCTGAACATCACGGACGTGGATGTGGTTTGCGTGGAACATGAGTTCGGCATTTTCGGTGGGCCCGCCGGCAGTCATGTGCTGGCGCTGCTGCGGGAATTGCAAATGCCCATTGTCACCACGCTGCACACGGTATTGCGTGAGCCGAACGCGGAGCAACGGCGGGTGATGCGCGACCTGATCCGGCTTTCCACCCGGCTGGTCGTGATGAGCGAGCGGGGCGTGGAATTTCTCCGCGACGTCTATCACGCGCCCGTTTCCAAGATTGATCTCATCCCGCATGGCATTCCCGACATGCCGTTCGCCGATCCCAATTACTTTAAGGATGAATTCGGCGTGGCGGGCAAGCAGGTGTTGCTGACGTTCGGTTTGTTATCCCCGAACAAGGGCATTGAGTTCGCGCTTCGGGCGTTGCCGGACATCATCCGCGATTTTCCCAACGTCGTTTATATCGTATTGGGCCAGACGCATCCGAATTTGCTGCGGCACGAAGGCGAGGCCTATCGTTTGAGCCTGGAGCGGCTGGCCAAAGACCTCGGCGTGCAGAAACACGTGGTCTTTTTCAACCGCTTCGTCGAACTGGAGGAACTGATGCGGTTCATCGGCGCGGCGGATATTTATCTCACGCCCTACCTCACCGAGGCGCAAATCACGTCGGGCACGCTGGCCTACGCGTTCGGCGCCGGCAATGCCGTGGTGTCCACGCCTTACTGGCACGCCGCGGAATTGTTGACCGCGGAGCGCGGCAAGCTCGTTCCGTTTCGCGACGCCAAGGCCATCGCGGTCGCCGTGGTGGAATTGCTGCGGGACGAACCATTGCGCCACTCGATGCGCAAGAACGCCTACAAGCTGGGCCGCGAAATGGTCTGGAGCCGCGTGGCGCAACTTTACGCCAAGTCTTTTGAGCGGGCCCGGCACGATCACAGTTTTGTCGGCCGGAAAACATCTCCCATCAAGACGCTCGACGAAACGCCGGGGCAACTACCGGAATTGAAACTGGATCATCTTTTTCGCATGAGTGATTCAACCGGCATCTTCCAGCATGCGAGTTTTACCGTGCCGAATTTTTCCGAAGGGTATTGCACGGACGACAATGCCCGGGCTTTGGTGCTGGCCTTGATGCTGCAAAAGTTAGGGCACGGTTCGCCGCGGCTCGGCGCACAGGCAGCCACCTACGCGGCGTTTATCAATCATGCGTTTGATCGCAAGCTGGGACGCTTTCGCAATTTCATGAGCTTTGAGCGGCACTGGCTGGAAGAAGTCGGCTCAGAGGATTGCCAGGGCCACGCGCTGTGGGCATTGGGATTGTGCGTGTCGCAGGCGGGCCAGGACAGTTTTCAAATGCTCGCCGCGCAATTGTTCGAGCAGGCGCTGCCGGTGGCCGCCGAATTCACGTCGCCGCGCGCCTGGGCCTTCACGCTGATCGGGATTGACGAATATTTGCAGCGATTCGGCGGAGATCGTCGCACGAACCAGTTTCGCGATTCGCTCACGGCGAAACTCATGCAACGTTTCGCCGATGCCGCGACCGGAGATTGGCAGTGGTTCGAAGACACGGTTTCGTATACGAACGCAAAACTGCCGCACGCGCTGATTCTCAGTGGGCGTTGCCTCAATAACACACCCATGCTGGAACTCGGACTCAAGACGCTGCGCTGGCTCGTTAAGATTCAGACTTCGGAGGCGGGGGCGTTTCGTCCCGTCGGCTCGAATGGATTTTATCCGCGTGGAAAGGAACGCGCGCGCTTTGACCAACAACCCATCGAAGCCCAGGCAACGGTCTCTGCCTGCGTCGAGGCGTATCATGCCACGGGCGACATGTTCTGGGTCGCGGAAGCGCGCCGCGCCTTCGAGTGGTTCCTCGGTCGAAACGATCTGGGAATGGCGCTTTACGATGCGAGCACCGGCGGCTGCCGCGATGGCCTGCACGTCGATCGGTTGAGCCAGAACCAGGGCGCGGAATCCACGCTGGCTTTTTTGCTCGCTCTCGCGGAAAAACGGGCGCTGCAAAACACACTCGCAAGCTTCAAGGAACCCATCGTCAATTGACACCCAGGTTGGTTCCCGGGCGGAAATAAATTCATGACCAAAAACACCAAACCCATCCTCCACGCCAAACGCATCGGGCCGACGCTGGTTCCGGACCGGGCGCGCGTGCTCATGCGCCCCTTTCGTCCCACCACCGACGAAATCGCGCGACGCGTCATCGGACGGGTCATGGCGCTCCCCGAAGAAGAGGTCTCCCGGCTGTTGGAACAAGTACTGGGCGAATTCGCCAACCGGCACGAACAGGTGGAGAAGATTTTTCGCGCGCGTTTTGAAGAAGTGGCCTTTTATCTCGAACCCGGTGCGCAGCCGTCCACCGAACGGCAGAAGCTGATCGGAGCTTACTTCACGCACGAGTATTCCCCGGAATCAGCCGCGTTGTTCAATCCGTCCATTGTGCCGCATCCCGATCAGTCTGGAGTGCCGCGCGGAGCGCTGCGTTTCATCCTGAGTCTGCGGGCCACGGGCGAAGGGCATATTTCCTCGATCACATTCCGCACCGGCGTGGTCAGCGCGCAACACCGCATCACCCTCACACCTCCCGTGCCGTTTGTGGCGGAACCGGAGCGGGTGCCCAATGCGGCTTATGACAAGGGATTGTTCATCCACAAGCTCCAGGAAGCGGGCGTGCAGAATGATTTTTGCGATCGTGTTATCCACCAGCTTCATGAGGATTTCACCTTGAAAGAACTTCGACAGGTTCTGCTGGCCTCGGGTTTGACAACGGACACGGCCGACGCAACTGCGGCTCGCGCTGCGCGGGGAATCCTGCTCTTGGCGGAATCAAACTATGAAGTGAACTTTGCGCCTGATACGCGCGTTTCGCAGCGGGTGCTCTTTCCCTCGGCGCCCAGCCAGAGCAATGGCATTGAAGATGCGCGCTTCGTCCGCTTCCAGAACGACGATGGCAATTTCACCTACTACGCGACCTACACTGCTTACGACGGCAAGATCACACTGCCTCAATTGCTGGAGACACCGGACTTCACCCATTTCAAATTCAGCACGCTAAACGGCCCCGCCGTGCAGAACAAAGGCATGGCGCTGTTCCCGCGCAAGATCAATGGCCAATACGTCATGCTTTCGCGCCAGGACGACGAGAACATTCTGCTGATGTTTTCGGACAACATTCATTTCTGGCAGACACCGAAGGTTTTGCTGCCTCCGGCGCAACCGTGGGAATTTATCAAGATCGGCAATTGCGGCTCGCCGATAGAAACGGAAGCAGGCTGGCTGGTATTAAGTCACGGAGTGGGCGCGATGCGAAAGTATTGTCTCGGCGCATTTCTGCTCGACTTGAAAGACCCCTCGCGCGTGCTTGGCCGCTTGCGCGAACCATTGCTGTCACCGAATGAATCCGAGCGTGAAGGCTACGTGCCGAATGTCGTTTACACCTGCGGCGCGCTGTTGCACGGACGTGAACTTATTATTCCCTACGCCATGTCGGATTCCGCCACGACTTTTGCCACTGTTTCCCTGGATGAACTGCTGGGTGCAATGGAGAGCGTTCGGGCTACGGCCGGTTACGACCCATCCTGACACGGAAGGCTTGCTTGCGCCCGTCCAATACTTTTGGGAAGCTGGCAGCGCGGCTTTGACGTTTGACAGCGCTTTGTGCGGCTGCGATTTGAGTGCTTTGGGTTTCAATGCATTTCATCCCGCGAGAGTAGCCCCCAAAGTAGCACAAGGTCACCGGCCAAAGCCCGCAGGCTTAAAAACCTGCGTGTTTCTTAGCAAATCTTGATGGGCGCGTGGTGGAATTGGCAGACACGCAGGACTTAGGATCCTGTGGAGTAATCCGTGCAGGTTCGACCCCTGTCGCGCCCATTATCCACAGAGAAAGTGTTACCGCAAGTGCGCCGAGGAATAGTGCGACTGCGGAAGCAGGCGTCTCTCACACGTCCGAAACGTTCGGCGCGAAAGGATTTTAAGGGAACGAAAGAATCCCGCAAGTTCCTGAACGTGTCAGACCGAATGCTTCCGGATGCCGCAATACAAATGCGCCATGCGCGATTTCATTCTGTCCTTCCAGTTGCGGAGATACAGGACGTAAACATGCGCGCCGATTTCCTTGCAGCTTCGGCAAAACGCGCTGTCGTTCTTGCGTCTTTCGATCTCCTTCAATGGCAACGTCAGAAAATTTCCAACCAGATTCAGCTTCGTGTTGTAGGAGGCGCAACAAACGGACACGTTGGCTTCGCTGTCGATGGCCAATTGCCGCGTCTGCAAACTGCAATGAATGCTTTTGTATTTGGAACAGTCCGCTTTGGCATGTGGCATCCCTTCCAACAGACGCGGCAATAACGCGCCCACATCCGTGGTAGCCGGCTGTTCGCGATCGGAGCGCCACACTTTCATCACTTCCTCGACCGGCATGAGGATCGCGTTGCTCTCGTGGAACCCAATCCCCAGCGAGGCCGCCAGATCCTTCATGGCCTGCTTCTCATGGGCATTGTCGTTGTAATTGTGCCAATAAACCGCGATGTCCGTGGAGACATTGTACTGAACCAGCTTCTTCAAATTCTCTTTGACCACTTCGATGTCGCCGCCGCGATGGCCTTTTTTGTAAACTTCCTGCGTGAATCCCGACAACGACACCCGCAAATTCGAGGGCTCCGCTTCCAGAATGGATTTGAAATCAGCGTCGTAGTTGAGATTCGTGCTTAGGCCAACGTTCTTGCAGTATTTTTTGGCAATCCGCACCATCTCGCCCAGCTTAGGGTGCAACGTCGGCTCGGTCCAATTGATCAACCCGATGCTGTGAATGATGCATTCCTTATCGGCCTTTTGGAGAACGGCTTCCAAGGTTTCGGGAGACATGGTTGCCTTGACGATGCCATTTTCCCGCCGGCCCGTGGGACAACTGGGGCATTTCAAATTGCAAACGCCGAGGAGATCGATATTGAGAAGATAAGGCTGCCTGAAAAATTTCATGTTGAACTCAACTGTACAATAAATGCATTGCCGCTATTTCGCGACTCCTATCTTGCCACACGGATTCTTATATCGAAAATCCTTCACCATAGCCATTTTTATCTTTGTTTATATTCTCTTCAAGGAGGAATTCAAACTCCCCACAGGTATTAGCTTCCGTGATAGTTCCGCATAAGCACGTTGAAACGGGAAATCCCCCGCCAACGGCCCGCAAAACACGAGCACCGAGCGCGGAATTCATTCCGCGTGCAGGCACCTCGTTGGAGTTCACGCTTTAGCGTGCTCGCCGAACCAGCTAAAGCTTGAACTCCAACGGGCTCATTCGCTGTTGAAAAGAAAAAAATCTTTGCTCACACCGACATCACCATTGCATTCACCACGAGGTTCGTGCCAAAAATGTTTCTTTCATTTTATGGCAACCAAAGAAACATCGAAAAGCAAAGGTAAACGGTCGGACGAAGCGCAACTGCTGGCACTCCTCAAAAAGGTCCTGCCCAAAGCCGCGCCCGATCCCGAATTGGCCGGAAGAATTTATTCCGCGGTCGAAGCCGAACTGAAGAGCAAGGCGAAGGTAAACGCCTTTGAAAAGTTTTGCGCGAAAGTCGAATTGCCTGATCTCGAGGCCAAGACCATCGACGACGTAAAGCTGCAGTTGAACGCCGCGTTCGGCGACGGCGACCTCACCATCAAACCGGATCGCTCCGAAAAAAATCTCGCGGTCGAAGTGGCGCTGCCCGACGGCACGCAATTGAGCACCACGATACCCGTGCGCCCGGTGGCGCCCGAAGAATCCGGCGAGCAGGAAGTGGCGCTTAAGTTCGTGTCCTTCCCCGTCAGCCTGCCCGGCGATCCGGAATTGATCTGGTCCCTCGCCAAGCGCGAAAACATGTCGCCCGACGAGGCAGGCATCGCCCTCTCGAAAGCGCAGGACGATTTCTGGGCCTCGAAGACCGGCCAAAAACTTCTGCGTGACCGCGTGGAACGCTGCTTCCCGGAATTCATCAGCCGCGCGCCCGCCGGCATGTTGTCCGAGCTGGGGTTGAAACGGCATTACAAAATCCCGGAGGCGGTGAAAGTTCTGCGTCCGGAAATCTTACAAAAAGGCAAACGCGCGGAAGCCAAAGGCTAGGCATTCTGGAAAAAGCGGAGCGCGGATTCATTCCGCGTCTCCGCCGTTGGAGTTCAAGCTTTAGCTTGCCGGAAGCACGCTAAAGCGTGAACTCCAACAGCGTATTCCCATGAGTTTCGCGCTCCAAGTTCAAGGGCGCCTCGCCGGAATGATTTGCGCATCCGGCCCGAAGTTCTTTTACTGACTGCGTGCAGTTCGATTTTCTTTTCAGACGGCCTGTGCGCAGCCCGGTAAGCGGCAACTTTCTCGCCGTCGGCTCGAGACAAATCCCGCTGGTGTTTGTTCCAAACCGCCGCGCGCGGCGCTACGTGTTGCGCTTACGGCCCGATGGCGTCGCTCGAGTCACCGTGCCCCGCGGTGGTTCGCAGGCGGAAGCGCTGCGCTTTGCCAAACGAAACCGCTCCTGGCTGGCGCAACAAATCGAGAAACTCGCCCTCCGCCCGAAAATCCGGCGGGAATGGCCAATCGGAACCGAGATTCTCCTGCGCGGTGAAACCATAAAAATCGAGGCCGGAACGAACGGCGAAAGTGGCACAGTGCGCCTTGGATCGGAAACGATCCGCGTGGCCGACATTGAAGGCGATTTGCGCGCATCGATTGAACGCCACCTTCGCAATCTGGCTGCGAGAGAATTCCCCGAGCGCGTGTTCGAACTGGCCGCCCCGCATCAATTGCCCGTGAAACGCGTCACCGTGCGCAACCAACGCACGCGCTGGGGATCGTGTTCGCGTCGCGGCACGATTTCATTGAATTGGCGATTGATCCAAGCCCCGCCGCACGTCCGCGACTATCTCATTTTCCACGAATTGGCGCACCTGCGCGAAATGAATCACTCGCCGCGCTTCTGGCACGAGGTGGAAAGGCTGTGCCCTGAATATCGCGCCGCGGAAAAGTGGCTGCGGGAAAATTCAACCCTGCTTCATTGAGCGTTTTCAAAGTGATTCCAGTTCTTCCGCAGGCGCCGAGTGAGTCGGCCCCATTTTTCTTTGAGCGCACCAGGCAAAGAATTAATCGGCGCGGACTCACGTCCGCGGCTACGATCTTTGGTTCTACCTCGCGCGGTTGCCGGAAAGCATCTCCGCGTAGGCGATATTCAGCGCCTTCGTCCATTCCTCCGCGAGCGCGCGGGATTTCGCGTCGGTGTGGGGAAAACGGTCGGGATGACAATCCTTGATGCGCGTCCGATACGCCGCCTTGATTTCCGCAACCGTCGCCTTCGGTGACACGCCCAGGATTTCATGTGCGCTGAGTTGGTGCGGTTCATTGACCGGCGCGGCCTCCGGTTGTTCGTGAGGGATTTCTTCGTGGGGCATCTCCGCCTCGGGAAAATGCGCGAGCAATTGCCGCAACTCCAGCCGCAACGGCGTGAGCAACGAGACGCACATTTCATTGCGAAAAACAATCACGCCTTCAATCATCCGCAGTTGCCGAACGATCTGATCCCACCTCCAAATTGGAAACACGCGCAACAATTCTTCCCGCCGCGTCGGCGTGGCTCTCGTGACGAGATAACCGAGCAATTGCGCGCACATCGCGGTATCGAGGCGCGAAAGCTGCCGCGCCCGGGCGAGTTCGTGACAGCCATCAAAAATCGTGCGCGGACCCATGTGGAAAAATTCCCGCGCGAGCCAGAACGGGATGACGGCCATGTCGTCGCGCTCAGCGCGGACGCAATCGACAAACAGCGCGGCGATGGCGACAACGGTAAGAAGCGCCGCTCCCACGTTCGCCAAAGGAATCGCGGGAAACATGAGCAGCAACAACAGTTTGGAGACCAGGAAAGCAATGACCGCATTTGGCGCCAATGCCAGCGTGCCGACCACCGAGGTGCCAACGAAATAAAACCGCGAGCGAAGCAGTGCGCTTTTTTGTTTGTGCGCCAGCCACGTTTCAATGGCAGTGCCTGACATGCGGACAGTTTCGCGCCGGTGCGACGAAAGGGCAAGGTGCGTCTGTACGCACACCAGGATTTTTCGGAAGTCTGCCGACTATGCGGCTCCGGACCGGGATCTCAACCCGCTTTGGCGCTAAGTTCCGCAACCTGCTTCTCCAACTCGCGCATGCGGCGGATGAGGTCGGGCAATTGTTGAATCGCGATAAATTGGCGTTTGGCTTGTTTATCCGGAGCGGCAGGAATCCCGAGGACGGTTCCTTTATCCGGCACGTCGCGCATCACGCCGGACTTGGCGCCGACGGTCGCCTGATGGCCGAGTTTCAAGTGGCCGGCGATGCCCGATTGCGAGGCGATCACACAATAGTCACCCAGCCTGGTGCTCCCCGCGAAGCCCACTTGGCCCATGACCAGACAATTCCGGCCAATGACCACGTTATGAGCCACGTGAACGAGGTTGTCGATTTTCGTGCCCTGCCCGATCACCGTGGAACCCAACGCGCCGCGATCGATGGCGGCGTTCGCGCCAATTTCGACGTCGTCGTGAATGACGACATTGCCAACCTGGAGAACTTTGCGGTGTTTTCCTTCATCAAACACGTAGCCGTAGCCGTCGGAACCAATCACCGTCCCGGCATGGATGGCGACGCGGTGGCCGATCTGTGAGCGGGCATAAATCACGACGTTGGGATAAAGGCAGGTGTCATCGCCGATGACGCTATCGCGGCCGATGTGATTTCCACCCATGAGCACCGAGCGCGCGCCCAGTTTCACGCGCGCACCAATGACGCATCCCGGCCCGATATGGGCCGTGGGATCGATTTGCGCCGACGCCGCGATGTGTGCGCTGGGATGGATGCCGGGCGGGGCCTCGTCCGGCGGGAAAAAAACAGGGAGCAATCGCGCCACCGCAATGCGGGCATTGGGCACGCGGATGACGGCTTTGCTGGGAGATGTGAACGTGCCGGAGACGAGAATGGCGGTGGCGGCGCTGGCTTCAGCCGCGACAAAATATTCCTCCTTGTCAGCGAACGTGAGATCGCCGGGGCGCGCATTCTCGGCCGACGCGAAACCGGTGATGGGCAGTTCGCCATTGCCGATGACTTCGCCACGGAGTTTTTCTGCGAGTTGAGCGACGGTGAATGACATGGGATGACTTGGTTTTCCCGGCCCGACCCTCACACCCGTCGCCCGCCGGAGTTGTGGTTTGGAATCAGGTGCCGCCTTCGCGAGAGGCGCGAAGGGTTTTCATAAATTGCGGACGCCGACCATGCGTTGCGCGTCGACATCCCAGACTTTCAACCGCAAACAACGGATGATATCAGCGGGATGCAAGGAAGTAGTCTTGGGACAACGCAATTCCGGGATGCCGCGCAGAACTTCCGGCAACCGATAGAATGGAATGCGGTGGTTCAAGTGGTGAATGTGATGATAGCCGATATTGGCAGTGAACCACGCCATAACCGGATTCATGCGCATGTAACTGGAGGAATCCAGGGCGGCCTTTTCGTAAGTCCAACCGGCGTTGTCGTTAAAGGAAACGCCGGGGAAATTATGCTGCGCGTAAAACAAATAGGAACCAATGGCTGACGCAATGAAGTGCGGGATGAATTGGCCGAAAACGAGCGCCATCCATCCACCGAACCAGAGCAACGTGACCGAGATGGCGAGGTGAGCGATCAAGGCAACGAGACAATCCAGGTGGCGCTTGGGATAGTTATAAAAGGGATTGATGCACATTCCGAACAGGAACATGAACACGTATCCGAACAGGATGGTGAGCGGATGCCGGACGAAGAGATAGCCGCGGCGTTTGGCGGGGGGTGTCTTGATGAATTGCTCCTTCGTCATGATAGGATAGGAGCCGATTTGCGAGCCGCGTAATTTCGAATTGTGATTGTGATGATGATTGTGGGAACTGCGCCAGATGCTGCTGGGGCTGAGCGCGAGGATGCCGAAAAATCGCATCAACCCTTCCGCGAGCCAGGATCTCGGCAGGATCGCATGATGTTGTTGATCGTGATAAATCACGAAAAATCGCAGGATCAACAACCCGGCGAAAACACTGCTGACCGCCCGGATAACCGGGTGAAAGTGCCAGACGGCGCCGCCCAGCGCGACCAGCAACAGGAATAAAGTCGACAGGATGCACCACCAACTCTTCAGGGCATTATCACGCGCGAACGGTTTGGTCGCGCGGGTAAGTTCATGGCCCTTTCGGGGAAAGCTCGCGGGCAGTTCCCTGACAATAGTGTGCGGTTGCGCAAAAGCGTTCTCGGCCATTGGTCACAGTGTATTCTTCCCATACTGGGCGTCAATGACCGGTTAAGGGTTGTCACGATGAATTTTTTGTCAGATTCCCTCTGACACACGGCAAACCAAGGGTGCGATTAAAAGTGGGTGAAGCACGCAAACTCAACTTTAAAAACGATCCAATAATTTTGAGCTGCCAATCCTGCCCAATTTTCTGGACAGTACGATTATTACTGAATACAATTTTTTATGCCATTTGCCGCACTTCAAATGGCATAAAACTTTTTTTAGAGACTTCCAAAGCGCGGAAGGTGAGTCAGCCGATAGGTGAGGCGTGCACTTTCAGGATTAAAAATACCATTTACCTGCTTTGAATCATCCCCGCCGACCGCATCGCCACGTTGAGGGCTCGGGAACAACCACTCCGAATCCGGCTGCTTGTGCGTTTGCATATCGCGCAAATGCGCTTCCCAATCTGCCTCGGCAAAAAGATTTTCTTTTTCGCCGGATTTTTCTACGCTCATCCCATGCCTTCATTCGACATAGTTTCGCAGGTCAATTCGATGGAAATCGAAAACGCGGTGAACCAGGCCAAAAAAGAATTGGCCAACCGCTTCGATTTCAAAGGGAGCAAAGCCGAGATCACGCTCGAGAAAAGTGAAATCAAGCTCACCGCCGAGGACCAGTTCAAGATCAACACGCTGATGGAAATCGTCATTGGAAAACTGGCCAAGCGCAATGTGAGCATGAAGAGCGTGGAAAAAGCGGAGCCGGATATCTCGCCACTGGGCCACGCCCGCCAGTCGATCAAGATCAAGCAAGGCATCGAAAGCGCGGTGGCCAAACAAATCACCGGCTTCATCCGCGACGGCAAATTCAAGGTGACCACGCAAATCCAAGGCGAGGAAGTGCGTGTGACCGGCAAGAGCCGCGATGATTTGCAAGCGGTGATTGCGGCTGTGCGCGCCAAGGAATTTCCCGTGTCGGTGCAGTTTGTGAATTTCCGAGACTGAGAGGACTGGACTCAGGTGTCTCAATGAAACCCCTTTCCGATTGCCGCCTTTACGCCTTCGTTGACACCGCATATCTCCATGGACGCACACCTGAATTAACCGCCCAACAACTCTGCGATGGCGGTGCGGATTTAATCCAATTGCGTGCGAAAAATTCCTCCGTCGAAGAAATTCGCCGCATGGCCGAGGCGATTGCGCCCATCACGCGCGCGGCGAATGTCCGTTTGGTAATCAACGATCACCTGGACGTGGCGCGCGAAGTCGGCGCGGAGTTCTGTCATTTGGGGCAGGAGGATTTTTTTGATAGTGGCCACAAGCACTGTGACGAGGTTAGAGGTCAGAGGTCGGAGGTCAGAATCGGCCTCAGCACCCACGCGCCCGCACAAGCACAGCGCGCCGTCGCAGCCGGCGCGGATTACCTCGCCATCGGACCCATTTTCGCGACCGGCACAAAACCAACCGCGAAACCGGTCACGCTCGATTACGTGCGTTGGGCCGCGGAAAATGTAAAAGTTCCCTGGTTCGCCATCGGCGGAATCCATTTGCAGAATATCGACGACGTCCTGGCTGCGGGCGCGACCCGGATCTGCGTCGTGTCCGCAATTCTGAACGCAACCGATGTGGCAAAGGCCTGCGCGGAGTTTAAAAGAAAACTAACCGCGCATGGACACTGAACACACGGAACCCACCCATCGCGCTGCTGGAGAAACAACCGCGCCGCCCTCCGCCACCAATCGCGAGCGCACGGGCCATCATGCCTTGCTGGTGGCGTCCGGCATTTTGATCAGCCGCCTGGTGGGATTGGTCCGCCAGCGCATTTTCAGCCATTACTTCGGACTTTTCGACGCGGCGGATGCTTTTACCGCGGCTTTCAAAGTTCCCAATCTTTTGCAAAACCTTTTCGGCGAAGGCGTGCTCTCCGCGTCCTTCATCCCGGTCTATTCGCGCCTGCTCGCCGAAGGCGACGAGGAAGAATCGGGGCGCGTAGCCGGAGCCATCGGAACGGTGCTGGCTCTGACGGCCTCGCTGCTGGTGCTGGCCGGAGTACTGGCCGCTCCCTGGCTCATCTGGATCATCGCGCCCGGCTTCCACGGAGAAAAGCGCGATCTAACCATCCAGTTGGTGCGCATTCTTTTTCCCGGCGCCGGCCTGCTCGTCTTCTCCGCGTGGTGTCTCGGAATATTAAACAGCCATCGCCGGTTTTTTCTCTCCTACATTTCGCCCGTCATCTGGAACGCGGCGATGATCGGCACGCTAATGGTCTTCGGCCACAATCAGCTCAACACTCTGGCCGTTTACCTGGCGTGGGGTTCGGTCATCGGCAGCGCGCTGCAATTCGGCGTGCAATTGCCCGTCGTGCTACGACTCGCCCGCAAGCTGCGCCTGCACTTCGATACCGACACGGCGCACGTGCGCGAAGTCCTGCGCAATTTCGTGCCGGTTTTCTTCAGCCGCGGCGCCGTGCAGATCAGCAGCTATGTGGATTCAGTGATTGCCAGCCTCGCCGGCCGCGGGGCCGTAATGGCTCTCACGAACGCGCAATCCATCAATACGCTCCCGGTGAGCCTCTTTGGCATGGCCATTTCGGTGGCGGAACTCCCGGCGATGTCCAGCGCTCTCGGCGATTCCACTCTGGTGGCCGCGCAACTGCAGGCGCGCCTCAATTCCGGCCTGCGGCGCATCGCGTTTTTTGTGGTGCCTTCCGCCGCCGCGTTTCTGGCGCTGGGCGACGTCATCACGGCGGCGTTGTATCAAACCGGGAATTTCACCCACAGTGACTCCGATTATGTCTGGGCCATCCTGGCGGGCTCATCCGTCGGGCTGCTCGCGTCTACGCTGGGACGTTTGTATTCGTCCACCTACTACGCCTTGCGCGATGCGCGCACACCGCTGCGCTATGCCGTGGTGCGAGTCGCGCTGACCACGGTGCTCGGATATTTATGCGCCATCCAACTGCCGCGCTGGTTGGGCATCGAAGCGCGCTGGGGCATGGTCGGGCTGACCGCCTCGGCGGGTGTCGCCGGATGGGTGGAGTTTGTCCTGCTGCGCCGGACGATGAATCAGCGCATCGGCCGCACGGGCATTCCACATTCCGTAATCGCCCGGCTGTGGATTTCCGCCGCGCTCGCCGCCACCGCCGCCTGGGCCGTCAAACTCCTCTTCCGCCATCACGGCCCCATCCTGAGCGCCGCAGTGATCCTCAGCGTCTATGGAATCGTCTATTTCGGCCTCACGTATCTATTTCACATAGATGAATTCCGGCTCACGCTGAAGCGATTCATCCGATCAAGGAAATGACGCTTGCGCCACGCCGCTAATCGCCTCCACAAAACAACGCAGAGGCGCAGAGAACGCAGAGCCACGCAGAGAAATGATCCAATAACTTTCCCTCTCTGCGCCCCTCCGCGTTCTCCGCGTCTCCGCGTTATTCCGTAACGACTTATTTTAACCAATTTGCCCTCCGGATTTTCCCGAACTTGCTTCCCATTGCTTGTCTGGTATTGTTCGCGCCATTCGTCATTGGTCCCTTAGCATATAATATATGAGCGTTTTAATTGTTGGTTCGACCGCGTTGGATTCCATCAAAACTCCGAAAGCGGAAAATCCCAAATTGCTGGGCGGCTCCGCCAGCCACGCCTCCGTGGCGGCCAGCTTTCTCAGCCCGGTCAAACTCGTGGGCGTCGTCGGCGACGATTTTCCGAAACGCTATCTCGATCTCTACAAGCGCCACAAAATCGACCTCGAAGGCTTGCAGATTCTCCCCGGCAAAACCTTTCACTGGTCGGGCGAATACGAAGTGAACATGAACAATCGCCGCACGCTGCTCACGGAACTCGGCGTGTTCGAAACCTTCAACCCCACGTTGCCCGCCTCGTACCAAAAATCCCAATTCGTGCTGCTGGCGAACATCGCGCCGGCGTTGCAACACCACGTCCTCAACCAGATGCGCCGCCCGAAATTCGTCGTCGCCGACACGATGGATTTATGGCTGAACATCGCCCTGCCCGATTTGTTGAAATTGCTCAAGCGGCTCGACGGCTTCGTGCTGAACGACAGCGAAGCGCATCAGTTGACCAAGGAAGACAACGTCTTCGCCGCGATGAAAAAAATTCACAAGCTCGGGCCGAAATACGTAATCATCAAGAAAGGTTCGCACGGCTCCATCCTGTCCGGCCCGAAAGGATTTTTCATTTGCCCGGCGTATCCGCTGCACAGTGTCGTGGACCCGACCGGCGCGGGCGACTCGTTCGTCGGGGGCATGATGGGTTACCTCGCCACCGCGCGCGGCTCGATCGATGACAATATCCGCCGCGGCATGATCTACGGCAGCGTGACTGCCTCGTTCTGCTGTGAAGGCTTCGGATTGAACCGCACGACCAAGGTCAAGCGCTCGCAAATCGACGCGCGCGTAAAAGACCTCGAGAAGTTGACGAGGTTTTAGAATTGGTGCATTCCGAGTCGCTCCGCGAGGGTGTGTTGCCTCAAACAGCGCGCCAGCATCCCGGACTGCGCCAACCCTCTGGCGCTTTCCACCCGGGCGTTGCCAAGCCAAGCATCCTAAAAACCCGCGCAAGCTTTCCGGCGCCTCGCCCTGCAAATGCAGCCGGACTTAAATCTGAAACTCCGACCCGCTGCCTTTGGCCCGCGCTTTCTTGCTTTTGACGTCTATGTTGGCGTCTTTTTGGACAACCAATGAATGCGGCCCCACGCTGTGCGTGAGGGTGACATTCGCGCCGATGGTGCTGTGCTCACCGATGACGGTATCGCCTCCCACAATCGTCGCGCCGGCGTAAATGGTCACATGATCCTCAATCGTCGGATGGCGTTTCTGCCCGCGCAACGCCTGCCCCGCCGCGAGCGATTTCGCCACCAACCCCACGCCCTGGTACATTTTCACGTGATCGCCAATGATCGTGGTCTCGCCGACGACGGTTCCCGTGCAATGATCCACAAAAAAATACCGCCCGATCTGCGCGCCCGGATGCAGGTCCATGCCCGTGCGGCTATGCGCCCACTCGGTCATGATGCGCGGGATGAGCGGAATGCCATCGAGATATAACTCATGCGCCAGCCGTTGCACGGCGATGGCTTCAATAAACGGATACGCCGCGATGACTTCCTCTTTGCTGAGCGCCGCTGGATCGCCGTTGTAAGCCGCTTCCGTGTCGGTGCCGAGCACCTGGCGCACGTCGGGAAGTTTGCCGAGAAATTGCAAGGTCCGAGAATGCGCCAGCTTGCGCAGTTCCTTTTTCGCCACGCCTTCCGGCGGATTATATTCCAGGCTTTTGTAAATCTCCTCCTCCAGGCTGGCGAGCACCGTTTCCAGCAAACTCGCGGTTTCGGCTTTGATGGCGGACGAATGAATCAATTTCTCGTCAAAGAAACCCGGGAAAAGCAGGCGCAACAGGTTCACGGTGATGTTCGTGATGGCGCGTTTGGACGGTAGATTCTTGCCATCCAAATGGTTGATGCCACCGGCGCTGGTGTACGAGGCGATGAGTTGGTCCGTTAGTTCGGTCACGGTTAGCTGCACGGTTCGCAGTATTCCGCAGTAAAGGTGCGAAGGCAAGCGAAGCTAAAAGACTTAATCCCGGCGCAACCAATCGCCTTAAGATAAGCCCGACTTCTGAGACATACGACATTTGTCGTATAGGCCGTAATTACTTTGCCTGCTAATACATTCGTGCAACTCAGAAAAAAGCCGCTAATACATCTATATGAATCACTCTCTCCGACTGCTCACGGGTCTGGCGGGCATTTCGCTCGCGGCAATGACGACGGCCCAAGCGGGAATCAGCTTTTCCTCCACTGCCACCGGCACGGCATGGAATGGATCACCGGTTTATACCTCTGTCCCGAGCGCCAATTTCAGCATCATTTCCGGCGGGACGGCTCAGAGCGATCCCACCATCACGGGTAATTTCGGCATCCTGGCCGAAACTTTTACGCCGACGTCGGCATTTAGCTTGGGATCATTTAATACGGTGCTCTCCATCAATGCACCCGGCACCTACCAGGTGCATCTTTATGATTTAGGAGTCGCCGGTACCGTTTCTCCGACTACGACCACGGCCACATATACACCCGGGACCGACCTTTTTAGCGGACTTTCGCTCAGTCTCTCGGGAAGTGGTGGCCAGGTTCAGGGAAGCTTCAGTCTTACCGGCGCTGATCAAGTAGCCCTGCTCGCGAATGAAGAATATGCGCTGGAGATCTGGACACCTACGGCGCTCGGCGCTTCTGGAATTACCATCTATCGCGGCTCCGGTTCGGATCCGGGCGGTCAGATGTTTTCGGGCGGCAGTGAAATAGGCCCCCGCAATACGCTCGCCGGCAACGGTCAGGCTGGCGGAGCCCCGCGCACTGCCGGACTGGCACTCTACGCTGCCACCGTTCCGGAGCCTTCCAGCTTCGCGCTCGCCGGAGTGGGCATCGCCGCTCTCCTCGCGTATCGCCGCCGGAACGCCTAAGCCAATTTAAATCGCCGCAAGGCAAAGCAGCCGCTGTGAGAAATCACAGCGGCTTTTTTGTTTCCACGTAGCGCAGGCGTCCTCGCCCGTGCGTTTCAAATGCGAATAAAGACTCGACTCAAGCCGGTCAAATTCGCACAGGCGGGACGCCCGTGCCACTACGCCGCCGCCTTCACCACCGCCTCCACCACCCGCTCCACCGTAATCCCATTCATGCAGCGAAAATCAATCGGGCATTGCCGCAAAAAACACGGCGAGCACAGCGCATCCGATTTGATCAATTGATCCTTCGAGCCCGCAGACACAATCGGCCCCGTCAATTCCGGCGACGTGCTCCCAAACGGCACCACCACCGGCGTGCCCAGCGCCGTCGCGATGTGCATCGGCCCGGTGTCATTCGTGAGCAGCACGCGGCATTGCTTGATCACCGCGAACAATTCGCGCAGCGACGTCTGGCCCGCGAGCGTCACCGCGGATTGCACGCCGATCGCGGATTGAATTTCGTTCGCCAGCAGGATATCGCTCTTGCCGCCCAGCACGACCCAATGGCATTTCGTGCGCTTGTGAATTTCCTTCGCCGCGTCAATGAACCGCTGCGCCGGCCAGCGCTTCGCCGGGCCGTATTCCGCGCCGGGATGCAGTCCGAAGATTGGCCGGCCGTTCGTGAACTGACTGGTCAAATTAAATTTCTGCGCGGCCGCTTTGATTTCGCCGGCCGTGACCGCCAGATGCGTCGGCAGCGGTTGGGAATTCGCGCCCAGCGCCGCGACCAGGTTCAGGTAATCGTAAATCTGATGATTCGATTCGTGAAATGTGTAACGCGACGTGTCCGGCACGCCAATGCCGTATTCGAGCCGTTTGATTTCGCGAATCGGACGCTTGTGCATCTGGGCGGCGTCGGATCGTGATGGAACCGCGGTGGTGAGCAGAAAACTTCGCCAAGGGCGCGCATAGCCGACCCGCTCCGGAATACGCGCCAGCCACGCTTCGAGCGCCGAGCGCGGCGAGTTCGGCAAAATAATCGCCAGATCATATCCGCCGCGGTGCAGCGGGCTCATGGCGTTGGCGGCGCGACGCGCGGAATCGACCACGGTTTCTTTTTTGCTCTCCGGCCACATCACGACCTGGATTTTTTTCGCCACCGCCCACGCGTTATCCTCCGGGCCGAAGGTGATGATTTCATCGACCGCCGGATGATGCATCCACAGGCCGCGAAGTTTCTCGGGCGTGAGCATCGCGATGAGCGCGGCGGGAAAATGTTCGCGGAGCCGCAGCAACGCGGGCGTGGTCATCACGGCGTCGCCCAGCCAATTCACGCCGCGCACGAGGATTCGGCGCGGCTGCAAAGCCGAGCTCGGCGGCTCGAGTTGGATGGCCGTGTTCTCCATCGCTACTCCAGTTCTTCGACGTTGGCGAGCGCCGGTTTGTTCACCTTGCGCCGATTTGGCCGGATGGGTTTCCAGCGGTTATGCACCCAGAACCAATTCGCCGGGTCGCGCCGGACCGCTTGTTCCAAGGCCCGGTTCACCTCCCGCATGATAGCCTCACTGGAGCGCGGCGCACCATTTTCGTGCGTGGGAATTTCCGGCCCCGCCTCAATGCGCCATTGCGCGAGACCCACGCGATAACAAATCCCGGTGTGCAGCGCGCAATGATAGCGCAACGCAAACACAGCGGGAGCGGTGGTCGTGGAACAATCGTGCCCCAGGAACGGAATGCGCAGTCCGCTGTTCCCCGCGTGTTGATCCGCGAGCAAACCGAGGATGAGATTCGTTTGATTCATCGCCGCCTTCAACGCGGCGCCATCTGTGCGCCGCTCAAAATAAAGACAGCCGGAACGCTCGCGGAGATCCTGCAAGAGACGATTCAGCGAAGGCTCGCGCAGCCCGCGATACGTGGTCGCGCATTTGTAGGCGGGACAAAACTGGCCGAAACGCGCGTAGAGCTCGAAGTTCCCAAAGTGGCCGATCGCGAACACCATATTGGGCAAATCGCGGGGATCAGCCGGCGCCATCAATTTTGGCGGGCCCACGAATTCCACATGCGGCCGTAATTCCTCAAACGTCATCGACGCGGTCTTGGCCGCGCAGGCGAAATTTTCACCGATGCGCCGAAAGTTTTCTTTCGCGAGCGCACGAATTTCGTCGGCGGATTTTTCATCGCCAAAACACATCGTGAGCTGGCGTTGCGCGACGCGGCGATGCCGGCCATCCAGCCAATAAGCCAACCCGCCGCAAACTCTGCCGATGCGCGCGACCGTCCGCAACGGCAGCGCCTGAATCAGCGCCACGATTGCCCGGGCCACCAGATACAGCAGCTTATCCATCAGTTAGCGGCACGGGCATCCTGCCCGTGCGTTGCGATTTGGTGAGCCATTCATTTGAAACTCACAGGCGGGACGCCCGTGCCACTATACTCATCGGAAACAAATTTTTCGCACGCAATCCTGGAAATCGTCCGCGCCGGCGACGATCTTGATCTCCACGCGCATGAACAGAATCGGCAGATCGCGCCGATCGATTTTCGGGAAGCGCACCGCGTCTTTCTGCGTCGTGATGATCATCTCCGCCTGGCGCTTCTTGCTGCGGTTGATGGCGTTCAGCACTTCCTGTTGCGTAAACCGATGGTGGTCCGCGAAGCGCTTCGAATAGACCAATTCACTGCCGCTCGTCACGAGATTATGCTCGAAGCTTTCCGGTTGCGCGATGCCGCTGAGCGAGGCGACTTTGCGGCCTTTGATGAGAGCGAGATCGTGGCGCTGGCCGGTGAACACGTCTTCAAGATACAACGGATGATGCACACATTCTATGATGCCGGCGGTGGGATTCAGTTCCGCGATGCGCTTGCGCAATTCAGCGGTTTTGCCGTCGCTCTTGGTGATGAAAATCGTGCTCGCGCGCGCCAGATGCGACGGCGGCTCGCGCAAGGTACCGCGCGGCAGCAGGCGCTCATTGCCGAACGGCTGCTGGCAATCGACCAGCACAATGTCCTGCCGCCGGCCGCGCAATTTCCAATATTGAAAACCGTCGTCGAGCAGCAGCGTGTCGCAGCCGAATTTCTCGATCGCATAGCGCCCGGCCTTCACGCGGTCCTTGTCCACCAGCACGACGACGTCCTTGAGATTGGACGCGAGCATGTACGGTTCGTCGCCGGCGGTCTCGGAATCGAGCAGCAACGAGCGGCCATCGGAAACGACGCGCGGCGGCGTGGTATCCGCGCGGAGCAAAATTTTGTTGAGGATGCGCTCGTGCAACGGCGTCGGCTTGGAACGATAACCACGCGAGAGAATTGCCACATTGCGCCCCTCATCGCGCAATTCGCGCGCGAATTTCTCCACCACTGGCGTCTTGCCGGTGCCGCCGACCGTGAGATTGCCGATGGCGATAACCTGAACGCCCAGCGTGGAATCCCGCAGGATGCGCAGGTTGTAAAGCAGCCGGCGCGTTTTGACGGCGACCTGGAAAATTTTGGACAAAAAGAAAAGGGAGGCGCGCGTCATCTCCGCGATGGTCCCCCGCCGCTCCTCGAAAATCACTTCGAGGATGAACGTTTCGCCAGATTCCATCCAATCGCGCCACTTTTCTCGCATTCATCTCACTCTGCCAAGGGGCGAACCACAGAGCAAGCGTAAGGCATGGTTTAACCGCGAATGACGCGAATGAATGAGATTTTCGGAAAGCCGGAACTGAGCGGCTAAAACGGCGCCAGAAGCGGAATGACGCTCCGGCCTTTTCGCCTGTAAACCAAAAAATCCTTGTCCGTAGTGAAAACCTGGCAGTTCGAGTTCAGCTCCGCCATTCGAACCAGAGAGGCATCGGCCAGACTCATTGGCCGGTCAGCGTATTTCCGAAGCAGGTTAAAAATGTCGGGGCGATTTTCTTCGATGTTAAAGTCCGTTCGAACCAGCCCCCGCTCGATCAATTGCAGAAGACCCTCAATTTCCAAGCCAACAGAGCGCAGCAGGAAAATCGATTCTGAAAGAACCGCCTCGCATGTGTAGACCGGGTCGTAGAAAGAGCTAAAACAGGCGACGGACCAACGATGATACTGATCGCTTTCGTTGAGGTAGGCGACGAGAGGCCCCGTGTCCGCCAGAATTTTAATCGCGGCCATAGCCAGTCAAAGGCCGCGTGGACAAATCTTTCGGACCCGACACCGTACCGCATAGGTCCTTGGAAAGATCGTGCAAGGATGGTCTTTGCTTTTTGGCCAGATGTTCATCAATCAAATCGCGCACAATCGCGGCCTGGGAACGACCGAGGATTTTCGCCCGCTGTTTCAACAGAGCTATGTGCTTGCGCTGCAGTTTCAACGTAATTGTTTCCACGGGCCTGAAGGTAATACCGGCGTGGCAGTAAATCAATACCAGAAACAATTTTACTCACAAAGGGGGCGGGAACGAATTCCGCGCTCCGGTGCGTTTGCCAGGAAGCGCCCCGCTGCGTTCAGACAGGAAAAATCGCCTTGGACAATCGGCCCCGAGCCAGTAAAGTTTCCGCCTTGTATGAAAAGCAATTTGCTGCGCACGTTTTTCGAATGGGCGCTCATCACCAGCGTCCTGATGTCCGTTTTATTTCTGGCGTGGTTTATCGTGAAGTCACGCCAGGCCCGGGCATATAACGTCCAAATCGCCCGCGCTCAGGTCCGCCTGCAATACAACCGCAGCGTCATGGCCATGCTCGCATCCGAATGCCAGGCCTACGCCAGAACCAACGCCGACATGGCCAGATTCCTCGCGCCCCCCGCCCCCACCCCGGCGCCGGCAGCCGCAACCAAAGGAGGAAAATAAGATGAACGAACCCGAAAAAATTCCAAGCGACACTGCCTGGGTCTCCGACAACGCCAACGAAAAAATCGAGAGCTTGCGCAGTCAAATGAACCTGATGTTCGGCGTGCTGCTCATCGTGAGTTTTACCGTGACCGCATTTCTCGCCGTCCAAGCCCGGCGCGCCTCCCTCGACCTCCTCTCCCTCCAGGGCCCGGCGGCTGAGTCAATCCGGTTGGTTCAACAGGACAATGAGACGGTGGAAGCCACCTATGCGAAACTGACCGACTTCGCCCGCACGCATCCTGACTTTCAGAAAGTCGTGTTTGCGAAATATCGCCTCAGCACCAACACCGCCCCAACCGCGCCGGCCGCACCGGCAAAGAAATAATCAGGCGGGAGCCGCTGCGTTTCGCGGCACCAGACGCGTGCCGCATTCCGCGCAAAATTTGGCTCCGGGCGGACAGGATTTCCCGCAGTTCGTACAATCCAGATGGGCTTCCCGGTGGCGATGGTTGATGATCAGATTGCGGACATAAGGAATCCACGAAAACGCATAGCCGAAGATCACCACGTAGTGTTTGTCATAGAACACTCCAAACAGCAGGAGCATCAGGGAGCCAATGATGCTCAACCACCAAAACGCGTTTGGCACGACCACCTGCTTTTTCTTCTCCGTGGCATACCATTGAACCACGAAGCGGGAGAAGAAAACCAACTGGCCAGTCCAACCGACTATGTTCCAAATGTAGGTCCAGGGAGTTCCGTGATTCACGTTTTCTGAATGGGTTGAGTTGCTTGCTCTGAATCCTGTTTCAAATAGATGGTCCGCGATGGGAACGCGAAGTCAAGCCGTTCGGCTTCGAACCGCTCCTTGACCTTGAAATTCATTTCCTGCATCCCCGCCAGGCACGCCCGCCCGTCCGTCCCTTTCCACCAGTGGATCACATTGATGTTAAGCGCCGAATCGCCAAAATTATTGAACGCAATAATCACATCATGCGTCTGCGGATGGCCGCGATAAATTTCCTCCAGAATTTGCACCGCGCGTTTCAACTGCCCGGTGGTCGTGTCATACGTCAGGCCGAAATTAATGACGGTCTTGATCGTGGGCCGGCGCGTGACATTCGTAATGGCCGCGTTGCCCATCGTTTTATTGGGAATCGTCACGACATGCCCGTCGAGATTGCGAACGCGCGTGCTGCGCATCCCGATCGATTCCACCGTTCCCTCGACATCAGTCAACTTGATTTGATCGCCGATGCGAAACGGCTTGTCGACGAACACCGCCACCGCGCCGAAAAGATTCGCCAGCGTATCCTGCGCCGCGAGGCCGATGGCGAGACCGCCGATCGACAACGACGCCAGCGCCGCCGTGATGTTCACGCCGATGTTATCCAGCGTCACCAGCACGCCCACCACGACGATGAACACCTTCAGACTTTTGCGAATGACGGGAAACAGTTGATCCTCGAAACCGCGGTCGCTCCCTTCCGGCCTCGCGCGCTGCCGCCAATAACTCATCGCCAGATCGATGAATTTCAGCGCCATGTAGGTAAGCGTCCAGGCAATGACAATCGTGAACCCTTTCGTCAGCACCGCCTGGACCACGGGCGGCCAGATAAACACCTCGAGCCCGATGCGCAGGAAAATGATGAAGACGATTACTTTGATCGGCCCGTTCAACACGTCGAGCAGCAGGTCGTCGAATTTGCTGGCGGTTTTTTCCGCCCAGCGCTTCAGCCAGATGCGCGTGAGAAAATCGAGCAGCTTCGAAACGTAAAACGCGAGAAAGATATAAATCAGCGACGCGGCAAATTGCCACAGCGGAATGTCGAACATTTTGTTTTCATTCAAAAAGGGAACGAGGTCCAACCAAAAGGTCAGGAGCGCGCTGTAAACCCGGACATTGATGGGAGGCGAATCGACACCGGGCCCGGTCGCGGGAACCGCGCGAGCGATAATCACGTACCGCCCCAGTGGCACATTGGTCCAGAGCAGCGAATAGGGCTCGTTGCTCACCGAACCAATCACGCGCTTGCCAGATAGAAATTCGACGCGCGTGATCCCGGAGAGCTCAGTCTCCGCCGTGAGCATGATATTCGTGCGAGGGTTAAACCGCGCGCCATCCTCCGGCTCGACAATTTGCACCGGCCCATTCGTCTGCGCCCTGACTCGCACCGTGCCCAAAACCACGGCCAACAAAACCAACCCGCAAAAACATTTCCGCATTAACTTCATCCGCAAATTGAAACGCGCCGCGCCCGCCGGAACAAGAACTTAGTGGCACGGGCGTCTCGCCCGTGCGAACTATGCTTGCCAAAAGTAATTTCTGAAATGGTGGGGCAAGCCTGCGGGTTTGCCTCGATTCCCCGCAGGGAATCGCCACCATTTCCGAAATTATTTTTGGCAAGCAGTCTAAAACGCACAGGCAAGATGCCCTTGCCACTAAAAAAAATCCCGCGCCGTATGCGTGGCGCGGGACCGATGAACCTAAACTGCACTTAGTCCACCGTAATTTTACGCGGCTTCACCCGCTCGGATTTCGGCAGCGTCACCGTCAGGACACCCTGATTGATCTTCGCCGAAACCTTGCCGGTGTCGATCGCCGGATCCAATTCGAACACGCGACGGTAATCCGCCGTGTTGCGTTCGCGGAAGAGCGGCTGGCCCGCGACAGTCTCCGGACTGCGCCGTCCCGTGATCGTGATCTCCGTTCCCTCCACCGTAATATCCAGCCCCTCTTTGCTGACGCCTGGCATCTCAGCCTGGAGGACATAGCCCTCCGGCGTCTCGAAGATGTTCACGTTCGGCGCGATGTATTCCTCGGGCCGCGGGTTGGTCGTTTGTTTATCAAGAGTTGTTTGCATTTTATGGATTTGGTTTGTTGGTTTTGTTAGTTCACTTGTACATCGATTTGTTTCGGCTTGGCTTCCTCGGCTTTGGGCAACGTCACCGTCAGCACGCCGTCCTGGTATTGCGCTTTAATCTTCGCGGCATCCACCGTCGTCGGCAGAGCCACGGTGCGCTGGAAGCGGCCGAAGAACCGTTCCGAGCGATACACCTCGCCTTTCTCCACTTTCTCCTCGCTCTTTCGCTCGCCGGAAATGCTGAGCATGCCATCGTGCAAGGAGACATCGATGTCCTCCTTCTTCATGCCGGGCAATTCCGCCTTCACCACGAAGTTCTCCTTGTCCTCGTAAACGTCCACCGCCGGAGCCGCGCCACTAAGAAATTGAGATGCGCGCGCCAATTCAGAAAGCGGCGCTTCAAACAGCCGGTCGATTTCATTGCGCAAAGTCGAAAGCCCGCCAAAGCCTCCCCAAGTCGATAACTGCGGCCTATTCCATCGTACTATATTCATGATATATCCTTTCGTGTTTAAATCGTTTTCGTTCCGAATGATATTAAGCTTCGAAGATGCCAATGCGCGAGACAGCCACACGATGTTAATTATCAATCACTTGTGATTTTTACACAAAACCATAATGAGTAATTATGTCACACATGTGGCGCTTGTAATTTCATAAAGTGTGCCATACTTGCCCAAGAAGAAATGAATCGGAAATGAATTCGTAGAATGCTAGCTACCCCCAACCTCTTTGTGCCCTCTGCGCTCTTTGCGGTAAAAAAAATCCCCTCTCACTGCGGGTTAAATTTCGCCGGCAACTCGAAGTTTTCGCGCTTCGCCAAATCCTGCCAGCCCCCTGGAAACATAGTCAGGAACCAACCCGCTGGATACATTGGGTACGTCGCGTACCGCACCGGCGATGAACTGACTTTGCCTCCCTGGCTGATTTCACAAACGAGATCCGGATCACCATCGGTGACGGTTCGGCGGATCGTAATCGCCTGCGCCTGACTTGGCGCCAAATTTGCGCTCAACTCGCGCCAGGCATCGGGCAAAAACAAATCGGCCCGTTCCTGCCCCAACGCAGCGGCAATGTCGGCATTGAAATTATTGCTGATGCTCTGCTCTGCCCCAGGATCTGGCGGCGAAACGGTGTACTGCGCAACAATGTCTCCACTGGGCTCACCCCGTTGCACCTGCCCCCACGGTGCTTTCCGCACGCGCTGAACAGCCGACGCCACGCTCGACTGCTCGGCGGGCGAGAGCCCCAGCAAATCGCTCGTTATGTCGGAGGCACCCGTCAGGTAAACCAACCTGTCGTACTGCAAATCTTTGAGCGCCGCTTTGTTGACCAGCACATAATCCGGAGAGGCATCCCAACCGATGCCGAGCTGCCGGCGCAATTCCGCCCAAGCCGCTGGATTCCGCGTGTCCCCTTCCAGAAGCCGGCGCAATTCCGGACTAATTGCCGGATGGTTCATCGCCTCCTGCAAACGATTCTTCTTATCGAGCACCTCCGCGCGCAATGCTTCGGTCGCCGCCTGACTGTCGGCCAGGGCGTTTGTTCCTGATCGCCATTGGCTCTCTTCTTTGAGCGCGGCCGAACGCGTCGATTGTGTGTCTCGTCGCAACGCGGAGACCCCGATCACACTCAGCAAAATCACCGAGGATGCCAGCAGGAATTTATTCATGCGCATCTCCATAAAAGCTCGTTGGGACCGTGACACCATAACGCTCAGCCCATGGACCAAAAAATTGCGCCACAATGCCGCGCGGCAACGCGCCGAATGATTGGCCCGTTTGAGATTCGGTGCCCATTCCCATGCCGGTGTTGGACAAGGACCAACCCACCCCACAATGCATCGCCGCCCCCGCAGCGTTGGGATCCACCCACGCGCTGAAGATTTGCGGCTGTTCGGAAATATTCCAGATATTGCCCGGCCAAAAGAGTTGCACACCGCCCTCGCTCCAGTTACCGAACAGAAGCTGTTCCCGCTCCGGCCCGAGGACAGCGGCAAGCTGCGAGCGTGTTTGTTCAGCCACATCTTTCAACGGCTGACCCAACGGCGGAACCACGACCGTCATCGTCACCCGCCCGGTCGACGTGGCAGGTGAATTGGTTTCATATGCATTGGCGTTCATCAAGTGTTCCACCGTGCTCCAGTAATTGGCGAGGGCCTGTTCGACCGGGACTTTCTCATCGGCGGTGATTCCCAACAACTCCTGCGCCTGCTGCGTAATTTTTCCGGTCTGAGAGAAAGTGCCGGGCACCGTGTCCAATAGTTTCAGCGATTTGACCGTTTCCTTCGACACGCGGACATACGGCAAATCCGCCGGCCACCGGTAATTCGCATCCGTTAATAGACCGCGTATGCGGCCCTTCATGGCTTCCAGTTTTTCCGCCGCCTTCTCATAACGCGCCCGGCTTGCCTCTGCATTCGCAAGATTTCCATCGAGACCCAACGACTCCGCGCGCAGCCGCTCCAACTCCGCCGACAGTTGTTCCTTCTGTTGTCCCAGCGCGGCGAATTTCGCATGGGCGGACGCGGCCTCGGTTCGCGAAGCGCGATTCGCATGCCATTCCCAGATACCGGAGCGCTCGCCAGCGCCAGACACAAGACCGCGGTTTGTGTTTTCGTGAGTGCCATAAGTTTGATGAGAAAAAGGTGAAGCCCGCCGGCGGCCGACCCTCCGCCCGCCGCCAGGGCCGATTGCACCGCCACCGTTGCAAAACCCGCCGGCGCCGCCTTGGCCACAGCGCCGAGCACGGTCGCGGTTGTGCTCACGGCAGGAACAGCATAGCCGCGGCGGCGGAAGAATCGCGTCAGGCGATCCAGCGACTTGTCGATGCGCATCCGCACCGCATCCTCGCGCGCCCCCAGCAAGGCGCCAATTTCCCGATGACTGCGCCCTTCGAAATAACGAAGCATCAGCGCCTGGCGATCCGCCTCGCGCAATTCCAGCAAACCCTCGTCGAGTTCGGCCGAGAGGGCCTTCAGCAGGGAATCATCGTCCTTCATAAGCGTGCCCAGTTCGACCGCGGTTTGTTCACGCCGTTGTCGGCGCAATTCCCCGCGCCAATGTTGGCGGACTTCGAGCAACGCCGTCTTGTGCAGCCAGCCGGCCACACTGATTTCGCTGCCCAGCCAAGCGGCTTTGCGCGCCAGGGCAATAAAGACATTTTGGGCAACCTCCTGCGCCACCCGTTCATCATTGACGCCGCGCAACGCCGTGGCGAAAACCAAATCCAAATGCCGCTGCACCAGCGACGCAAACGCGCCCTCCGAGCCATCCTGGGCGTATTCACGAATCAACTCCCGATCTGTTCTCAGCTCTGCCATCTATCTCCAATACTGCCGCAGCCCGCCCAAAACGAAATTTTATTTCTGCATCAGGCCATCGAACTTGGTATTAAAGGAATTCTATAGCTGCCGATGTAAGTCGGCTTCGTCTCTTTGACCTCAGGACGCGAATATAAGTTGAACCATCGCTGCTGCGACTCGCGCGACACTCCCCTCTTAAGCTCCGGGGGAGCGGCATAGGGTAGCCCCGGGCAAGTTCGCGCAGCGGACGCCGCCCGGGGCTAAGTCGCCATAAAACTCATCCATTTCCGGCGGAGCCGGGCGCCTGTCCCGCCATAGCTTCTGGGCGACGGCGGAAGCGCTGCGAGTATTGCATTCTCATCCCTTACCCCATCGACGCACCGAGTTCGGTTCCAGCATCGCAATCCTTTCCCCGCGCGAAGCGCGCCATATCAACAACACCAAAGGGTGTTGAGTCTCCCAGCCCGGGGCTGCCCGAGTCTGCGAGGGCTACCCCGGGTACAAAGCCATTGAACCCATCACTTTCGCGCGCAGCGCGGCGAGCGAAGCGAGTATATCAGTGTGGCGTGTTCGCCGCATGCAAGAACGATTCGCCCCTGCCATCTCAAACTGTTAAACTCATCATCTCCGCATCTTCCGCCGGCCATTGACACTCATGCTATAAAAGCTCTCGAAGGAGGGACGAAAGGGAATGAACAGCGAACGAGTTGTAAGGGCGGTGGAAATATCCAAGGCTTTTGGTGACGCGATACCCGATATTCCTCGCCCCGGTCATTCCGACCTTTTCCGGCTAATTCCGACCAATTCCAAGTATAAAAAAAGTAAAATCACGGCCAGTCGTATTTCCATCCGCGTTCACTCGCCGCGCCGAAGTCGGATGAAGGCGGGTTTGCGGTTAAAATTTCCCTTTCCCCTTCCCGAACTACGCGTCGTGGTGAATCGTGCCCAATCGTGCCTATTCGTGCTTAAAAAATTAAATTTTGTTCTTTGCAAAAAACCGTGTTTAATCCGCTTGCAACATGCCGAAGCTTTCGCCCAGCCAAAGCGCCGAAGATTACCTGGAGCGCATCCACGAATTGATCGAGCAAAAGGGCTACGCCCGCGTGGTCGACATCGCCTCCTCGCTCAAGGTGAAACAGGCGTCGGTCACCAGCATGGTCCAGAAACTCGCCGAAGCCGGGTATCTGCAATACGAAAAATACCGCGGCCTCGTCATGACCGACAAGGGACGCGAAGTGGCGCGGACAATCCAGAACCGCCACATCACGCTCTCGCGATTTTTCTCCCTGTTCGGCCTCGACGCCGAAACGCAACGCCAGGACATCGAAGGCATCGAACATCATCTCAGCCCCGCGACCGTGGAAGTGCTCGCCGACCTCGCGCAATTTTTCGAAAAACATCCCGAAACGCTGCGCAGTTTCCAACGCTCGCGCAACGCATCGCGCCGCAAAAGCGATACCGGTCATGACTAAAGCAACTATCAAAACAGCCTCCCAATTGCCCAACTCACTGGATGTTGAATGTTTCCTACTTCATCCATGAGCTTCGCCCAAAATTTCCTCGCCGAAGTGCAGCAAGTCACGGCGCAACTCGATGCCGCAGCAATCGAGCGCTGCGTGGATGAACTGGCCCTCGTGCGCGAACGCGGCGGCCGTTTGTTCATCCTCGGCGTCGGCGGCAGCGCAGCCAACGCGAGCCACGCCGTGAACGACTTTCGCAAAATTTGCGGGTTCGAAGCCTATGCGCCGACGGACAACGTTTCCGAATTAACCGCGCGCACGAACGATGAAGGTTGGGCCACGATTTTCGCCGAGTGGCTGAAAGGTTCGCGGTTGAACGCGAAGGACGGCATCCTCGTTTTTTCCGTCGGCGGCGGCGACATCGAAAAAAACGTCAGTCCCAATCTCGTGACCGCGATTCAATTGGCAAAGAAAATCGGCGCGTCCATCATCGGAATCGTCGGTCGCGATGGAGGCTACACCGCGCGGGAAGCGACCGCGTGCGTGCTCGTTCCCACCGTGAATCCCCATCACGTGACGCCGCACACCGAAGCTTTCCAGGCTGTCCTCTGGCACCTGTTCGTCTCCCACCCCAAACTCAAGGCGGTCCAGACAAAATGGGAAAGCGTGAAGTGAACGCCGAAGGCGGAACTCGCAACCCGGAGAAAGCGCGCGCGATTTTTTTGGATCGCGATGGAGTCCTCAGCCGCTCGCTCGTGCGGAACGGATTGCCTTTCGCTCCCACAACTCTAAACGATTTCGAAATTCTTCCCGAAGCGCCGGAAGCGTGCCGCCGATTGAAGCAAGCGGGCTTTCTGCTCATCGTCGTCACCAACCAACCGGAAGTCGGTCGCGGCACGATGAAAAAAGAAACCGTCGAAGCCATGCATGAGCAAATGTGCCGCGAACTGCCCATCGATCGCGTCGGTGTTTGTTATCATCCCGGCCACGGCGCGTCGCACTGCGATTGCCGCAAGCCGAAGACGGGCCTGCTGGTTTCCGCAGCGCGGGAATTGCACATCGATCTCGCGCAAAGTTGGATGGTCGGCGATCGCTGGCGCGACATTGATTGCGGTTTCGCCGCAGGTTGCCGCACCGTTTTTATCGAGCGCGGTTATGCGGAAGCATTGAAGCACGCGCCGGATTTTCGCGCGCAGGATCTGGCCGAAGCGGCGCAAATCATTCTGGCGGCGAAATAATGTATGGAGTGGCATGCCGCAACGAGCTAATCTTTGAGACAATGAAAACCCTCGCCACTTTGCGGGTGAAGATTTATGCCGACGGCGCGGACAAGCAGAGCATGCTGCAACTGAATGCCAATCCGCTCATTAAAGGCATGACCACAAATCCCACACTCATGCGCAAGGCCGGGTTGAAGAATTTCGAAGCCTTCGCGCGCGATATCCTGCAAAGCATCACGGACAAGCCAATTTCGTTCGAGGTATTTTCCGACGAATTTCCCGAGATGCGCCGACAGGCAATGAAGATCAGCAGTTGGGGCAAAAATGTTTACGTGAAAATCCCCATCACGAACACGCGCGCGGAAATCGCGCTGCCGCTCGTTCGCGAACTGGCTGCGGAAGGCATGAAGCTGAATGTGACCGCCATCGCCACACCCGAACAGGTCGATGGAGTGGCGGCGGCGCTGCATCCCAAAACCCCCGCCGTGGTGTCGATCATCGCGGGCCGCATCGCCGATTCCGGCGTGGATCCCCTGCCGCACATGCGCGCGAGCAAAAAGAAACTGGCCGCCCTGCCCCACGCGGAACTTTTATGGGCCAGTGTTCGTGAGGTCCTGAATATTTTTCAAGCGGACGAATGCGGTTGCGACATCGTGACCGTTCCACACGAACTTCTCACCAAGGCGCAACGACTCGTTGGCATGGAGCCAAAGGAGCTTTCACTCGATACCGTCAAGATGTTCGCCGCCGATGCCGCCGCGGCTGGATTTGCATTGTGAGAAGCTGAAGAGACGGCGAAAAAACGAATCGCTATTTGCGAGCGTCGTCCTTCTCGCGTTTCTCGTCCTTCAATTGAGGCGCGTCGTCGAGTTTCTGGCGCGGCTGCAAACTGTGAATGAGTTTTTGGTCCTTGCCTCGCCGCCAATAAATCAAGGCGCCGGAAATCACACCCCAGGCCGAAAAGAAACACGTCCACGGATGCCAAAACCATCGGCGGTCGCCCGTGCGAATCAGCTTAACGATCATTTGCAGAACCGGCACGACAACCGTAAGGCACAGCAACACCGCGAGCCAACCCGGAATGCGGGGCTTTCGTTCCGTCCAGGAAAACCCGTGCTGTTTCTGCATGTCAAAGAAATGACACGTCGCGCGCTGGCGTTTCTTCAAAAAATCCCGCAACGCCGCCCAAAACCCGCGCGCTGAAACATAATAATGAAACACGCCACGATCACGAATGCGCAGCCATTCGCGCTTGCCCGTGACTTGAATCAGGTTCACCGACGTGTGCGTGTCCGAGTAATCTTCGCCGGCATGCGCCAGGTCGAGTTCAGATTTCCGAAACACAGAACCATTTGAACCAATCGGATACGCCAGACTTCCTTTCGGAAAAGTCCAGTGTTCGATATCGCCATCCGCCTTCAGAAAAACCGGCTGAATGCTCATCATCCACGCAACCGGATCGCTGATGTGTAAAAGGCACGTCAGATACGCGCAGAAAGAATTCATGCGCGGCGTGTAGAGATAATAACTTTCCAAACCGTATGCCGCGGGATTTTTGGCCAGGGCATCAACGGCGCGACGAAGGAAATCCGGATGCGCGATTTCGTTGTCGGCATCCACGAAGATGACATAATCGCCGGTGGCGTGAACAAGCGCGGCGCGTTTGCCGTCCTCGATATTTCGCCCGTGATCATCGAAGACAAGAGCGCCAAATTGTTTGGCCACCGCGCGCGTATTATCTTTCGAGCCGGCATCACCCAGCAAAATCTCCACCTTCTCCTGCGGATAATCCTGCCGGCGGATTGATTGCAGGCAATTGCCGAGAATCCCGCCCGCGTTGAGCGTGGGTATCACGAAACTGACTTTAGGCAAATCGGCATCAGCCATGTCCGCTCAATCTGGCAGAAAAGCAGCAGCGCCTCAAACGTTCTTTGGAAGCTAAGAAAAAGTGGTGCGCGAGGCGGGGGTCGAACCCACAACCTTCGGCTCCGGAGGCCGACGCTCTATCCAATTGAGCTACTCGCGCAACTCCGCCGACAATAGGCCAACCCGCATCGCTCGGCAATCTGTTTTCCGTAACCGCTGAGTTAACGACGCGGACATCGTTTCCCGACTTCGCCCAATCTTAAGCTCCGAAGGAGCGGCAGACAATAGCCCCGGACAAGTTCGCGCAGCGAACGCCGCCCGGGGTGTGCTCCCAAAAATATCCATCGCTTTCCGGCATGGCCGGGCGAGCGGAGCGAGCATCTTGGACTATAGTGATTGCCAAAAGTAATTTCCGAAATGGTGGCGATTTCCTGCGCGGAATCGAGGCGAACCCGCAGGTTTGCCCCACCATTTCGGAAATTACTTTTGGCAAACAGACTAACGCGTGCTCAACCCAAAATCTTCCCAACGGAGAAAACGCATCCGTCCGAAGTGTATCCATTCGCGTTAATTCGCGAAATTCGTGTAAGCCTCAGCCGCCCGTCTTGACCATCGTCCCATCACGGCGCAACCGATACATCTGCCCGCGCCAATCGATGCGGTTACCGCTGAACGCGCACAGCCAAATGGCGCCTTGCAGCAAATCTTTGACCGGCACGAGCCAAAGGTAAGCGTTGCCGTCAGACGAACGCGTTAATCGCGATTGGAGATCGCACGCGATGACGATTCGCGCGACGCAGAGTGTCCCGGCTACCATCGCCCAAGGGCCGAAATGGATGGTTGCGGCAAATCCTCCGGAAAAGTTGTGTATTTGCGCCGAACAGATTGCTTTCACTGCAACCTCCGCCAGCCACACCATCGCCCACAATCCGGCATTGCTCAGGATGCTGAAAAAATACGGCGCCGGCTGGCACACGCGAATGGTCCGCGCCCAGCGCAACTGATGATTCCACACCGTGCGCCAGTTCATCGGTGGGTCCCAGCATTCGACCACAATTGGCGAGAGCAGAATGCGATGCCCGCGTTTCGCGATGCGATTGCCAAGTTGATAATCATCCGCCAGGCAATCCGCGAGCGACGCAAACCCGCCGATCTCCGCCACCAACGCGCGCCGCGTGAGCATTACCGCGCCCAGCGCGAAATCGAGCGGCTTGAGCGTCTGCGATTGCAGCACCTGGCTCCAAAAATCCGCGTTGATAGCAATGGCCTCCCAACACATGGCCGTCGTCGAGGGATTGGCGAGTTTGTAGAAGCAATTGACGAGACCCACTTCCGGCGCGCGCAGCGACGCGACCGCACTCGCCAAAAAATCCGCCGGCACGCGCACATCGGCATCGCTCACCACGAAAATATCGTGCTTCGCGAGCTTCTCGATGGCGGCGAGTTTGGAAACCTTGGCGTTCGCGCCGATGAGCGTGGAAACAACCTCAAGATGCACGTCACGCTGCGGAAATTCCTGCTGCAGCTTTTTGACGACGGCGCACACCGGATCGTCCACGGCCGCCACGGCAAACAGGATTTGCACGTCGCCGCGATATTCCTGCGCGAACCAGCTCCGCAGGCAATCCTCCGTGGCCGCATCCGCGCCCTTGAGCGATTTGAGCAACGTCACGGCCGGCGCGAACGAAGTGTCGCTCACGCGTTGGTGCAGCGGAAACCGCCGCGCGGCGAGCCACTGCCACAGCAGCAAAAAAAAGCTGAGCGCGGCGAGCCCGCCGAAGATGTAATGCAAAATCACCGCCCGTTCCTAAACACGAAGCGTCGCGCCTGCAAGCACGGAATTCGGTAAGCGCTTGCGTTAGCCAAGCTTCGAGGGCAGCCTCAACGCCTGGCATTCGACAATCTTGCCGTGGCTGAAGAGGCGCTTTCGCTCTCGCCCACCGACCGCATTGAATTGGCCAAACTATTGATTCAAAGCCTGGAGGGGGATGATCGAACTAACGACGAAATAAAGACTCAGTTAAATTGTTGCCTTGAAGATTTGATTTCAGGAAAAGATCCCGGTCTGACATTTGAGTAGGTGTTCGGCATCCGTGCATGAACGCAGCCATCCGCAGTTTCTAAAAGGCTCCAAAGAATCCCAGTGACCGGCGACCTACCGTTTTCTCCGCTTCGCCGGGCCGAAGAAATAACCGCCCCGCACGCGCACTGCTTGCACGCGCCGGTCGTGGCCGGTCGGTTGACCCGGTTTGCCTTCCTCGAAGAGCGCGGTGTAGCGGTATTCGAAATTCTCCAGCTTCACGCGTTCGATTTTCTGGCTGATGAACCGCTCAATCGCCGCCACGTGCGACGAATCCTCCGCCACCATCAGCGTGAAGGCGTCGCCCGTCGCTTCCGCGCGTCCGGTGCGGCCGATGCGATGGATGTAATCCTCCGGGTGGTGCGGCACGTCGTAATTGATCACATGACTGACATCGGCGATGTCCAATCCGCGCGCGGCAATATCCGTCGCCACGAGCACTTCAAAGCGCCCGTCGCGAAAACCCTTGAGCGCCTGCTCGCGTTCACGTTGCGTGCGATTGGAATGCAGCACTGCCACCGCGTGATTGTTGCGCTTAAGCATTTGCGAAATGCGATCCGCTCCGTGTTTCGTCCGGCAAAAAATAATCACCGATTCGTAGTGCACGCGATCTAGGAGCGCGAGCAGCAAGTCCGTCTTCTGCGCGTCGGCCACCGGGTAAATGACATGCTTCACGGTCTCCGCCGGGGTGCGCCGCGCGCCGATTTCAATCGTCTCGGGGTTGCGCATGGCCCATTTGATGAGCGTCTCGATTTGCGGCGGAATGGTGGCGGAAAAGAGCGAGGTCTGGCGCGCGCGCGGGCACTTATCGAGGATGCGGCGCACGTCCGGCAGGAAACCCATATCGAGCATGCGATCAGCTTCGTCGAGCACGAGATGTTGAACGTGGTCGAGGTGGCAAGTGCCTTGTTCCAAATGGTCGAGCAACCGCCCGGGCGTCGCGACAATAATATCCGCCCCGGCCTTTAGCGCGTCATTTTGCCGTCCATAACCGACGCCACCGAAAATGACCGCGATTTTCAAATCCGTGAAGCGCGCGAAATCGCGAATGGCCGTATCCACCTGCGCGGCGAGTTCGCGCGTCGGTTCCAGCACGAGCATCCGCGTGCGCGGATCGTGGTGGCCCATCTTCGTGAGAATGGGCAAGGCAAACGCCGCGGTCTTGCCGGTCCCGGTTTGCGCGCTGCCGATCACATCCTTTCCCTCAAGTATCAACGGGATGGCGCGAAGTTGGATCGGCGTGGGATCGACATATCCCATGGCTTTCACACCTTCCAGAACCGGAGCGGATAAACCTAACTTAGCAAAAGGCATACGATAATGTGCGGATTAACCGGAGAAATGTCGATGCAGGAATTAGCCGACCTAAAGTCGCCTAGAATGCGTTCTCCGGCAACTCGACACTTTTCGCCGCCGAAATGAAAGCATGCACTTTCGCGTGATCCTTCTTCCCGGGCGAAGCCTCCACGCCGCTCGAAACATCCACGGCAAAGGGGTGAACCGTGCGCACGGCTTCCGCCACGTTCGCGGACGTCAGCCCACCGGCGAGGAAAATGGGGCGTCCCAATTTCTTCGCTGCGATTGCCAGCTCCCAGTTAAATTTTTCGCCGGTGCCGCCGAGTTTATCCGCCACGAACGCATCCAGCAGCCAGGCGTCCGTGGGATAATTTTGCAAAGCCTCGAGCGACTTGGCGTCGCGCATCCGAAACGCCTTCATGTTCATCAGGCCGAATTGCGTGCAATACTCCGGCGATTCCTGGCCGTGAAATTGGAGCATCGTGAGCCCGCAATCACCAATCGCGCGCATCACCGTGTCTTCTTCCGCATCGACGAACACGCCGACCTTCATGATGAACGGTGGCAGTTCGCGAATGATTTCCGCTGCCTGCGGGATCGAAATGCGGCGTGGGCTCGACTCATAAAACATGAAGCCCAGCGCATCCGCTCCGGCCTCGACGGCGGCCAGCGCGTCAGGGACGTTAGTGATGCCGCAGATTTTGACTCGAACGCTCATGAGCGGCATAGCATTCCATTTCACGGGCAAAATACAAGTGCGCGGAAGGGAGGCGGATTCGCGAAATAATTCCGCGCTCCGAAGGTTGCATGAAACTTTTGCCGCCAGCACCGCCGTCTGTTAGAATGCATTGAGCGAATCCGGCCCCAACCAAAAAAGGCTTTCATCGGGCTCGAGCATCTTGCAGTTTGAATAAAATGACTGGCGAAGTTTCCTCCGCACCGCGACCGACAGTGTTTCACCATTCGTGTCGCGCGATGGGCACGCGTTTTTCCATGGTGCTGCCCAGCGTGGATTCTTTGGCCGGTGAAGCCCTGGCGGAATTCGCGGATGGCCATTTACGCGCGCAAGAGCGCCTGATGAGCCGCTTCGATCCTCTCAGCCCTGTTTCCGAGTTGAATCTCCGAGCGGGAGAAGAACCGGTCGCGGTCCCGCCGGCGCTCTGGAAAATTCTGGCGCTGTGTCGCAGTCATCGGCAACGCACGCGCGGCGCATTCGACATCACCCAATGGCCGTTGAACCAGCTTTGGCGCGAAAGCGTGCAACGCGGAGAAGTGCCGTCTGACGAATTAATCCGCGAGGCTCGCCGGCTGACAGGAATGGAGCAGCTTCAATTTGACGATGCGGCGCGCACTTTGAGATTTGCCACCGAAAGCATAGTGCTGGACCTCGGCGGCTTTGGCAAAGGCTACGCTCTCGAACGCCTCGCTGAGCATTTCCGTGAACAAGGCGTCACGCGCGCATTCTTCAGTTTTGGCGAAAGTTCCGTGACCGTGATTGGCTCGCATCCACACGGCCCCGTGTGGCCTGTTGGCATTGCGAACATGTTTCATCCCGAAACCAACGTGCATAAATTCGATTTGCGCGACGCCTCGCTGTCCACCTCCGGCACCGCTCCATTCAATGAAACCGGTGGCCCGCAAAACTTCGGCCACATCATCAACCCGCGCGATGGCCGGCCCATTGAGGGTTATCGCACAATGTCCGTCGCTGCTCCAAGCGCCATCGATGCCGAAGTGTTGTCCACCGCGCTGCTGGTCACGCCGGAAGCGGAACGGGCCGAAATTCTTGCCGGCTATCCCGGCACGTCCGCGGTCGAAATCCTTTACGAACCTCGCAACCAATTTACCCCGCGCATTCAATGGCGATATGACACCTGATTCTCCTTCCATTATTTCCCAACGCACCCGTCGCCGCGAATTCCTGAAACAAGTGGCCGCCTTCGCGGGCTCGACCGCCTTGCTCGCGGAAATGCCGTGGTGGTCTTCGTTGCGCGCCGAGCCGGTGAGCGATGCTCCCTCTAATCGCGTCCGCATCGGGTTGGTCGGCGTCGGCTCGCGCGGAAATCTGCACATCTCGCACCTGTTGCGCACGCCCGGCGTGGAAATCGCCGCGTTGTGCGATGACTACGAGCCGCACCTGAATGCCGGGCTTGCGAGGGTGCAAGGCGCGAAAGGTTTTTCAGATTTTCGCAAGATGCTCGAAATGCCGAATCTCGATGGTGTTTTGATTGCGCTGCCGTTGAATTTGCATTCGCAGTTCACGATGACCGCGATGTCCGCCGGCAAACATGTGTTTTGCGAAAAGAGCCTCGCGTACACCATCGAAGAATGCCAGGCCGTCGCCAATGCCTATCGCGGCAGCAAAAAAGTTTTTCAGATCGGCCACCAGCGGTTGTTCAGCCCCGCCTATTTGCGCGCGCATGAACTCGTGAAAAATGGCGCGCTCGGCGGCATCACGCAAATTCGCGCCTACTGGCATCGCAATGGCGACTGGCGCAATCCCGTGCCCAGCCCGGAACTGGAGCATCGTTTGAATTGGCGATTGTATCGCGCGTATTCGTGCGGGCTGATGACCGAACTCGCGTCGCACCACGTGCAGGTGGCGAATTGGTTTCTCGGCGCGCATCCGCTTTCCGTCGTCGGCTACGGCAGCATCAATTACTGGAAAGACGGCCGCGAACTCTACGACAACGTCAACGTCATCTACAAATATCCCGGCGGCGTGCACGTGATTTTCGATTCGCTCATCAGCAATCAATTTTACGGCATGGAAGTACAGATGATGGGGCCGAAGGGAACCATCGAAAGCGAAACGGGCCGGATGTTTTCCGAGACGCCGCCGCCCGCGCCCGGCATCGTGCAACTCATCAACGGCCTCGAGCGCGGCGTTTTCGAAACCATTCCCATCGGCGGCCCGAGTTGGGTGCCGGATTTGAAGAAGAATATCGAGGCAGCCTATTTTCCCAAGGCGCCCGACAATGACGATGGCACCGGCCTTTCCCTGGCCGCGTTCGCAAACGCCATTCGCCTGAACGAACCGATCCCCGGCATGATGGAGCAAGCCTGCCGCAGCGGCGTGGCGGTGCTCATGGGGCAAACCGCGATGGAAAAAGGCGGCGAAGTTGCGTGGCCGGAGGATTTCAAAATATGAAAGACGTGTTGATCTCCGGCCGGCGCATGGCGCGCGAGCTACGGATATTCCTGGGTTGTTTCGTACTCGCGCTGGCCCTCAATGTTTATGCTATCCACCTATACAAAACGGCGTGGAAGGAGTTGCTGACCACGCTGCACATCACGCTCGCAGTGGCGATCCTCCTTTACGTGCTGCTCGGCATCGTGCGATTTCTCATCTGCGGCCTGGCGCGGTTGTTTGGGCGAAAAACTGGCTGAGCCAACCGAAGAGCTTTGCACCGGGCCGTTTTTTTCTTATTCTCAACAGGGCTGCCCCCATAGCTCAAATGGATAGAGCAGCGGTTTCCTAAACCGTTGATTTCGGTTCAATTCCGAATGGGGGTACCACTTCGTTGCAGGGGTTTTGGGGGTTATGCTCACTTTTTATAATCATTTTCCTCTGACAAAATTCTGACAAATCGATTTCGGATGGACGCACAAAAAAACCTCCAGTGATGGAGGTTGTTTGGTTTTGATGAAAATTCAAGTTTTGGGTCGTAATCCCCAGAATTTCTCACAGTCCGTTTTTTTAACTTCTCGAACGTAATGTTTTTTACAAACTTTGTTACTATTCCCCATATCGTGAGACACTTGGTCCAAATCTTTGTGGAGATTGTAATAATTTGTCCCGAACGTGTGTCGTAAAACGTCTTGTGTCCACGTCAGGGTGGTGTTCAACGTCCGGTGTTGGCTGAGGCCGTCAAAGAGTGCAAGGCCAACGGATGCACCCTGCTGGTCGCCAAACTTGACCGCCTCTCTCGCAATCTTCATTTCATCACCGCCCTCCAAAACGCCAAGGTTGATTTCCTCGCCGCCGACAACCCGCACGCCACCCCATTTCTGATACATATCTTGGTCGCCGTGGCCGAACACGAACGAACGATGATTTCGACCAGAACTAAAGCCGCCTTGGAAGCCGCCCGCAATCGTGGGGTGAAGTTTGGGAATCCTCGATACGAGGAAGCCATCCCGAAGGCCAATAAGGCTTGGAAAAAACTTGCTGCCGACCGGAATGCGGAACTGCTCCGAATTGTGAAAGAAACGATGGAAGTCACCCGCTTGACCAAGTTGGCTGAAATCGCCAACGCCCTAAACTTGAGGGGGATTAAAACAAATCGTGGATGTCAGTTTACCGCCACCCAAGTTCATCGCTTATTAAACTGATCCTGATACCATGAAAGACCAATTCATCCGCAATCGAGACGGTAAAATCATTGGCCGTTATGAGGGGATTTGGCTCCGTGATGGAGCCGGAAAACTTGTTGCTCGCTATGATTCGTGGGATAATCGGACACGTGATGGCCGTGGACGAATCGTCGGTGACGGTGACCAGAGACTACGTCAGCTTGGCCGATGAAGTCTCACGGTCAATAATCTCTTGAGCTCGAATCTTATCACGCCCGAACACAAAAACCCTATAACGCAAATCGGTCGAACTGCTGTAGGGAATCGCATCACGGTGAACTCCAATTCCTAAGGAAGTCAATCGTTCAGCCAAAGCGTCCGCAGCGGATTTCACGGTGAAGAAACCGACACAGTGTCCACGAGAAAACCGCTCTCGGTTGAGAATTGCTATAAACGCCTCGCAAGCTGCTGTCTCGCTCTCGATTTGCTGAATCGTCTTTCCACGCTGCCCTCGCTCGACGTAAAAAATCTCGAATTTTCCACCAATTTGCTCAATACAATAAGTGTCACCACATCCTTCCCAACCTGAACCAACGTGATAGACGCTGGGGTTATAGAACTCCTGACGAAGATGTAACGAAAGCTCTTGTAAGTTCATGGTGTGAAAGCCCGTTTGAAATTTTTTCTAATGCTTGACCTCCGAAATAACATCCACAACGTCCGCCAATTGAAAATCCAGTTCATTTGGGAGTGAAACTGCTCGGTTTCCAATTTTCACAATTTCGTGTCCCCACGCCAAAAACACCTCATGGATTCGCCGACCATCGGCGAGAATCAGTGTGACTCGGTTTACGCCATAGGAAGACTCACCAAAACCGATGGTCTTGTCTATGAGCCGCTCTGGAAGTGAAAGTGTCATGCACGAATAACGCTTGTCGATTACATGAGCCTATAAGAGCCGGATTGGAAAGAATTTCAAGGTTTATCGTGATTTCCAACGCCCTTTCATTTTGGCCCAATACCGTTGACGTATTGTGATAAAGACAGACGATTCGCTCGAATATTCCTTGTATGCCGATTGTCTGCCAAAAAGGGAAATTGGCTCAGTGTCTTTTGTTATAAATTTCTGACAGGTTCTGACAAAATTCCCAGTCATATAAGAAATCCAGAACGGCCTATAAAAAATTGACATTTTACAGGCTGAATTTTTCTAATCCTCCATTCTCAAAAAGCCATTGAAAACATGATGCTTTTCTTGGCCTCAAAAACATTTTGAAATCACTGTCTGTATTAGGTGAATATAAAAAACTCTTTCCTAAACCGTTGATTTCGGTTCAATTCCGAATGGGGGTACCATTGATTCTGAAGGGATGGTGATTTATCAAGCACGCCGTCCTGTGAAATTGACGCCAAAGAATTCCGTTGAAAAATCAACAGCGTCGGCGGTGAATCAACAGAATCCCCAATCCCAATCCAATTAGCCCGAGCGCCGAGGGTTCGGGCACCGTGGTGATATCCAGGCCCCAACTGTTCAAGGTGCTGTGTCCCCCGCTGGACACGTCCGCCAGATACAATGTCCACGTCCCGTTGGGATTTTGGCCGGCAAAGGAACTCAGCAGCGCCGTCTGCGGTGCCGATGAGATCAGGTTCGGATCGCTTTGCGGATCCAGGTTCCGACCGTCCGGCTGCCACGCCGCCGTCCCGCTCGTGATGTCGTAGCCCCCCACGTTCTGATAAAAGTGAATGTCGTTCGCCGCGGCATCGCTGAACGTCACGTTCAATCCCGCATCGCTGTAACCAAACATGGTCGAGCTGCCGCTCACGCCAACCCGGTTGAGCAGCACTGCAAATCCACCGTTGGGCCCGGCCAGATAGGCATAAAGATCGCCATTATAACCTCCGCTGACGTTCAGGCTCATGGTCAGGCTGCTAATGGAACCGCTCATACCCGTCAGATTAGTCGTAATGGGCAATCCGACCGGATTGCCATCGGGCACCACCCCTCCGTTATTGAACCCGTTGTTGAAGGTGAAGTTGTAATTGCCGGCCATCGCCGAACTGCCCAGCAGCATGGCGCCAACAATTATCGCTTTAACTTGGATTGTTTTCATTGTTTTGCCTTTTGATTCGTAGGTTGTCTGCTGCTGATGATCTTATTGCGGCGGCGTTGCCGAATAGGGATAGTAGAGTCGGTAAAAGATCGAACTCGGATTTGTCTTGGTCGTGTCCGTGAAATTCCACGAGCCATCCGCTCCGGCCGTCACGGTGCTTGAGGCCTGGTCCGGGCCCGCGTTCACCCACGTCGTCAGGTCGGTGCTGCTCTCCACCCCGTAAACGTAGCCGGGGATGCCATGACCGTTAAAAGTTGGATGGCCGCTGCCATTCACCGTTGGATTGTCTATGTGTGAGGCCGAAACGATATTGGTCGCTTCCAAATACACCGTGCCGTTGGCTGTGGAATTGGCATCAGCGATGGTGTAGTTGAAGAAATCTTCCGCGTTCACCGGCGCGTTGTAATAAACGAAATTGCTGTCCATGGTTACGCTCTTGCCCAGATTGCTGGTCGGTCCGACGCTGCTCAAGCTGATGGGGCTGCTGCCCCCATTGTTCCATCCCGCCTGGCTCGATAAATCCGAAATGGCAATCTTCCATGTCGTTCCCATCGCCACACTGTTGGTCACGATTCTGGAGACAACCAACGACGACGCTGGCGAAACCTGCAATTGAATTGCTGTGCTCGTGCTGGTGACGATCGCGCTGTAGCCACTCGGAAGATTTCCCACCACAAAGGTGGTCGGATCCCCGTTGAGGGTGGGGGCACTGATGATGGAAAACGTGGTGGTCGTCGAAACGTTCGCAATCGAATCAATGTTGATGGACGTGGTGGCGCCGCCCGTGGCCGGGATGTTTAGCGTGCCCACATAAATTTTAGGCGTGGCGGCGGTGCTGCCGTCGAGACTCAATCGCAGGGAACTGTTGGTGATGTCCAAAGTCGCGAGCGGGATGGCGGAACTTCCGATTACGGTGGCCGGGGTGTCGTTAACCACGAGATTGCCGCCGGAAATGGTGAACAGGTTCGTTTGGGCGACCGCGCCGAAAACGATGCTCTTGGCCTGCAATGTGCCGCCGTTGGTCACCGTGACGAGGCCGAATGAGCTGGCCGTTCCCGCGCCGCCGGTCACTTTTCCAACTTCCATGAGTGTATTGACTTTCAACGTTCCCTGCGGCGCCCCGACCGTTACGAATCCTTTACCGGCACTCGTGGCACCACTGGCAGTCTGATATCCGACCTGCAAGGTATTCACGTCCATCGTGCCGTTTCCCACAATGAGCGTTCCGGATCCGGCACCGCCGGTTGTTTTGGCGCTTTTGCCGAGCGCCAGTGTGTCCACCAGAGCGTTCACGGTGCCGCCGCTAAAATCCTCCGTGCCGTTGGCTGTATTTGCGCTGGTTGTCTCGTGGGAATTGTCGCCGGTCATCCAGGTTGGCACCCGGCTTACACCGTCCGCGCCACGAATGTACGCCACGGAATTATTCAAGCCCGGTTTGAAGGCCATCAACGTCACAAACTGTCCCTTGTCGCCGCCATTCGTAATTGTATTCGCAAAAATCGCGTTGGTCTGGCCAAAGTACAACACATTATTGGTGTTTCCCAGAACGGGGCTGCCGGGATTGAAATTCAAAACAATGTTGGTGGCCGTAATCTGGTTGGTCATGGCCAGTATGACCACACCGGCGGCACGGGTAAGGGGGGAAGTGCCGCTGATCTGAACTCCAAGCAGAAGGGAACTGACATTGGCGGTGAAGTTGCTCAAGCCGGACATGTCCAGCATGGCGGTGCGAATGGTGCTGGAACTGGCGTTACATTGGCGCACGATGATGTTTCCGCCAGAAACCGAAAGCGTTCCCGGTCCAGTAACCGTCGCCGTCACGATCTGATCATTGTTCGCTGTGCCAGTTTCGGTGCCCACCGTCAGACCGTTGGTCACGGTCAACGTCTGGCCCGAATTGATTTGCGTGGTGTGAAAATTATTCGTGTTCCCATACTGCAATGAAGCAATCGTGAAAGAGGTGTCCACGACGTTATCCACCGTGCCCGCTGAGGCCGCGCCTCCCGTATCGAAAAAGAACACCGCGTCGCCGCTGCCCGGAGGGCCGGAGGGCGTCCAGTTTCCGACGGTGGACCAGAATTGGTCGGTGGCGCCCGTCCATTGTATATTGGCTGCCCAAACAGCATTGCTGGTCAAAAAAACTGCTGCCAGGAGAAGCATTCTCCGGATCGCGTTGGCAACAATGGTTTTATTGAGATAGTTTTTCATAGCAGTTGATAAATGAGAAAATGGCATCTGGGCCTGTCCCGCAATTTTTCAACACATCTTCAAGTCGTGAAAGTCGGCTAAACAGGCGACACAGAGAATTGGCCGGGGGTTTCTTAATCGGCGCATCCCCGTTCAATAACCCGTGGATTCAGGCTCAATTCCGAATGGGGGCGTCACTTATGGCGTGATGGCCTTTCCTCAAATCCTACCGAAGCCGCTTTTCCTCGGTGGAACTAATTGTGTGCGGCAACCTCTTATTCAAGGACACCTAATGCGCACAGTGCTGATAGCAAATGGATTCGGTTTTGCTTCGGAGGAGAAGGAAACGTCTTTGTGTCTTGGCTTGGGCGCGCTTTCAGGCCATTTTTGGGCCGCGGCGGAAATGAATAGCCGGGGGCAAAAATGAGTCGAACTTTGTATGACACGCTCTAGAAATGGCGTAGGTTTAATTGAGAATTTATGAAGGCCAGTATGTTTCAAAAATGCGGTTTCGCTCTCGCGTTGGCCATCACTCCGTTTTTCGGCGGATGCGACGCCGGGCAATCCGCTTCCGCTGCTTCTGTTAACCAGGCGGCGGCAGACGTTTCCAACGCCCAAACCTCGCCTGATCCCGCCACGGCGGACGCCGACGCCTCCACGCAGGACACAAACTCAATCTCCGCCGCAGACCTCTCCGCCGGCACGAATGCCGATGCCGCGCTGGACAATGCCAACGGCAAATTAATTTCCAGCCCCGACACCGCGGGCACCAATGTCAGCAACAACCCGCAATTAACCGACTTTGTGAAACTGGTGCAGGCGGGCGTGGGTGAGAGCGTGCTGCAGGCGTATGTCACGAATTCGGCTTCCGCTTTCAACCTGTCCTCGGACGATATTCTTTATCTCAACGATCTCGGCGCGCCGGAAACCGTCGTTGCAGCCATGTTGGCGAAGGATCAACAAATCAACGGCACCGCCGCGACCGCACCCACCATCACCGTTCCTGACACCACAGAGCCCACCGCGCCGCCGATGAATCCGAATATGTATGCCGGCGCTGAAAATGGCGCGCCACCCTCCACGGCCGACATGAATGCCGCCGCTCCCGTGCAAACGCCGCCGATGGCTCCCCCGGATGCACTGGAACAGGAAGTGCAACAATCGCCCAATGCGTCGTACAGCTATTTTTACGATTCCCTGGCTCCCTACGGCAACTGGATAAACCTCGATGGTTACGGTCCGTGCTGGCAGCCGACCGTGGTGGTCGCGAATGCCGGTTGGACGCCATATGGCGACCGTGGGCATTGGGCTTACACCGATTGCGGTTGGTGCTGGGTTTCGGATTATTCCTGGGGCTGGGCGCCATTCCATTATGGCCGCTGGTTTCACAACGCCCATTATGGCTGGTGCTGGGCTCCGGACACGGTTTGGGGGCCGGCCTGGGTGAGTTGGCGTTACAGCGATGCTTATTGCGGCTGGGCGCCATTGCCGCCGTCCGCGTGCTATCGCCCCGGGTTCGGCTTCACTTATTATGGCCGCTCGGTGGGCTTCTCGTTTGGCTTCGGCCTCCGGGTCAACAGTTTTACTTTCGTGGGGATGAATCATTTCCACGATCGCAATCCGGCCCGTTTCCGGGTCGAACATCGCGAAGTCACGAAGATCTACAACACCACCGTCATCAACAACCAGATCATCCGCGGCAACAACAACACTCTGATCAATCGCGGCGTGCCGGTGGAGCGCGTGGCTGCGGCTTCGCACCAGGCCATCCGGCCGATCCGCATCCAGGCGGACGCAACTAGCCCGAGAGCGCCGCAGTTGGGACGCGACGGCCGTTCGCTGGCGGTCTATCGTCCGAATTTGCCGGCACCCCGGCCGGGCCAGGCGCCAAGATTGGTGGGCGAGGGCGTGAAACCCGCGCCGGACTTTAATCTGCATAATCGCGTGGAACAAAATCAGGCGCGCGCCGTGGCGCCCCGCACACCCACGGGTCCCTACGCTCCAGCCGTCACCCGTGAAAGCCGGCCCATTATCGGCAGCCAGAATGCGAATCGGCCGGAGAATGTCGTGCGGGATAATCGCTTCAACCAGCCGAACTCCGAAAAACCCGGTTCGCTCATCATGCGCGGTCCGAATAATCAGCCGGACAGGCAGACTCCGATTCGCGAGCAAAACCCGGTTCCCAACCAGCCCGATCGCGATAACAATTCTCGCGTTGTGACTCCCCCCATGACTCCCGGCGGCCAGCCGTTTCGCAACCAGGACGTCCGCCAAAATCCCACGCGGGATCTCAATCAACCTTCCGTGACGCGTCCGGACCTGGAGCAGTCGCAACGCCAGCAGCGGCAATTATTGCAGCAACAACAACAAGCGCTCCCGCAGCAGCAACGGGATTTTCAGCAACAACAGCAACAACAACAACGCCAGTTCCAACAACAACAGCAGCAACAACTACAGCAACGTCAACAGTTTCAACAGCAGCAGGTGATACCTCGGCAGGAAGCGCCAAGCCGTTCGTTCGATGTTCCGCGGGGGCAACAGCCGTCCTATCAACCGCCCGCGCGCTCTGAGGGCACTCCGAGAATGAACGACGTGCGCCCGGCGCCGGAGATGCGTTCCGCCCCGCAATACAGCGCCCCCGCCCGCTCGGAGGGCGGCGGCGGTGGTGGTGGTGGCGGCAACAATGGCAACGGGAACAATAACAACAACAATAACAACGGCGGGGGTGGTGGCGGTGGTCGCGGAAGATAGTGGCTGCGATTAAAAACGGGTGAGGAATATCGTTCGTCCTGGTCGTCGTCCTCGTTATCGTGCCCTCGGGACCAATGAAATACGAGGATGAGGACGACGACGAGAACGACCAATTGTTTTCTCCTTTTGAAAGATTCTTTCGGCTGGCATTATCGGCGTGATGGGAATTACGCCGGAGCAGTTCAAACGGATGGAAGAGCGCCTGGGCCGTTCCCCACGCGCCGCGCGGGCTGTTTTTGAACCCACGTTGCAACGGCCTGCGGCCATGCACGAAATCATCCTCGGTCTGGATCCTTCACTGCGCGGTACCGGATTTGGCATCATCCGCCTCGCGAAACCCTGCCCGCAGACGCTCGTTCACGGCACGATTTCCTGTTCACAAAGTTGGGAGCGCTCGCGCTGCCTGGTCCGCATCGTTCAGACCCTTCGCGACGTCCTGAAACAATTTCAACCGACGGTCTGCGTCGTGGAAGGACTCTTCTACGCGCAAAATCTGCAAACGGCGATGATCATGGGCGAAGCTCGCGGCGCCGCGCTCTCCGCCATCGGCGAAGCCGGCCTGGAGATTTACGAAGTCGCGCCGCGCAAAGTGAAACAAGCCATCGTCGGCTACGGCGCCGCGCAGAAAATCGCCGTGGCAAAAATGGTGCAGCGCATGTTGCGCCTCACCGAGATCCCCGCGCCCGACGCCGCCGACGCCCTCGCGCTCGCCTTGACGCACGCGCAGGAAAACGGCCGCTATTCATTGAGCCCGCGGAAAAAGATTTAAATGGAAACATCGAACTCCGAACTCCGAACTCCGAACTCCGGAGTTGCTCTGAGCTTTTCTATCATTGCATGTTGGATGTTCGATGTTGGATGTTCGATGTTTGCTATTCAGAGTTCGATGTTCCCCAGGGACCGCCGCCGTCTCGCCGGCCTCCCCTTTCAGCAATGATCACCTTTCTCCACGGCAAACTCATCGAAGCGCTCCCCACCCACGTCACGGTGGATGTCAACGGCGTCGGCTACGAAGCGCTCATCCCATTGTCCTCGTTCGACAAACTGCCGCAACCGGGCCAGTTCATCAAACTCCTCACCCAATTGATCGTTCGCGAAGACGCGCACACGCTCTACGGTTTCATGTCCGCCGAGGAGCGCGATTTGTTTCGATTGCTGATCCACACCGTCAGCGGCATCGGCCCGAAGACCGCGCTCAATGTGTTGAGCGGCATCAGTGTCACCGCTTTTCGCGGCGCCGTGGCGGGTGGCGATCTCAAATCGCTTTCAAAAATTTCCGGGGTCGGCAAAAAAACTGCCGAGCGCATCGTCGTGGAATTGAAGGACAAAATCGGATTGGCGGGCGCGTGGGAAGCCGCCAGTGCGAAACACAGCTTGTCGCCCGATGAGCAACGCATCAACGACGCCGTGCTGGCGCTCGTCGCGCTCGGCTTCAAACAATTGGACGCCCACGATGCCGTGCGCGGCGCCCAGGCGATGCTCGGCGCGCAGGCGACGGTGGAAGAACTCGTGCGAGTGTGCTTGAAAAAAGGGGCGTAATGGCGCAAGAAAGGCCCAAAGCGCGCAAGCGTTCCTCCGGCGTGGTGGTGCCCAACCAACCGCGCTGGTTTCAGCGACTGATTGCGTTGGTCATTGTTTGCAGCATGCGGGCGTATGTTTTTTCGCTGCGCATTCGCTGGGATGATCCGGACAATCTTCGAGACCAAATCAACGGCCCGGCGATTTATTGTCTGTGGCACAATCGACTGGTCCTGTGTGTGGCGGCCTACCAGGAGAATGCTAAAAAGCGCCAAATGGGCAAAGGCATGGCCGCGCTCATCAGCGCCAGCAAAGACGGCGCGCTCCTCGCCGCGATCTTGGAACGATTTAAAGTTCTAGCCGTGCGCGGTTCCTCCAGCCGGCGCGGCCCGCAAGCATTGCTCGAACTTACCTCGTGGGCGGAACGTGATTATGACCTGGCCATCACCCCGGACGGCCCGCGCGGACCGAAGTACGTCGTGCAGGAGGGCGCCATGTCGCTCGGGCAGTTGACGGGCCGGCCCATCGTTCCGTTTGGCTTCCACGCGCATTGGAAGATCCAATTAAAAAGCTGGGATGCGTTTCAAATCCCGTTGCCGTTCTCGCGCTGCGTCTTCCGCATGGGCGTGCCGATGCGCATTCCCCGCGAAGCAACGGAGGCACAACGTGAAGAACTCCGGCTGCAATTGGAACAGACGCTGAAAAGGGTCTCGCCGGATTGATATAGTGGCACGGGCGTCTCGCCTGTGCGAATTCTAGCCCATGCCGAAATCCAATTCCTTGGGATCGGTTCATGGGTTCAATGTGCGAATCTTTCAGGGAATTCTCTCCCCGGGGGAGAGGGCCGGGATGACGAGCGTAAAACACTCATCCGTTCGCCAATTTACCCGCTTCCAAATAGCCTGTTCGCTCCCCATCTGGAATTTATTTTGGCACACCCTATCCCAATCTCGCGAGAAACTTGTAGAGCGCATACCGCCGCATCACGGATTTCACATAGGTCTTCGTGTCGGGAAATCCGATTTGCCCGATGAACACCACACTGTTTGTGGCCGCCGCGCCGCCGTTCCATTTCAGCAGATGCCCGCGGCCCGCGTTGTAATCCGCCAGCGCGAACGGGATGGGATTATCGGTATGCGCGTAACGCTTCAGCAATTTGCCGAGATAATACGTCCCCGCGAGCACGTTGGTGCCGGCATCAAAACAATGCTCGTGCGAAAAATTCTGGATGTGCTCGGCCCCGGCCCAATCCAGCGCCGCCGCTTCCTGCAATTGCATCAGACCGATCTCGCCGGCGCGGCCGCGGCGATCCGGATGAAATCGCGTTTCCTGCCAGATGACCGCTTTCACCAGCAAGGGATCGACCGAGTAACGTTTCGCCGCCGCATTGATTTCGGGATCAAAATTCCGCCCCTGGCTGCTGGCAAACCACAGATAGCCGGAGATCGCAACGACACCGGCGGCGCAAACTCCCAACAGAAGCAAAATGATGCGGCGCCATTTCACAGTGAGATTCTAGCGACTCTGGGCAAATGCCGCATGTCAAATTTCAAGGGGCGCGGGCTTCTGCCCGCTTCAGCACGAACTTAAAGAGACTTTTGGATTATCTGAGGCATCGGTTGTTCGAGAGAATTGAAGCGGCATAAATGCCGCGTTCCGTGGAGCGGCGCTTGACAGCCATCGCGCCAGACTCAACTCTCAATTGACGAATGATTGCCCGCGTCAGCCTCGAAATCGCGCTCCGCAAGGAATTCGATTATGCTCATTCCACCCGGCCTCGTCGGCCAGGTGGATGTGGGCAGCCGCGTCCAGGTGCCGTTCGGCCCGCGCAAAGTCCTCGGCTGCGTGACCGCGCTCGCCGAGGAATCCGCGCACACGAAACTCAAACCCATCATCAAAGTCATCGGCGCGCAAACGCTGGTGACGCCCAAAGTGCTCAAGCTCGCGCGGTGGATTGCGGATTATTATTGCTGCGCGCCGGAAATTGCGCTGAAAAGCGTGCTGCCGGAAGTGGTGCGCAAGGAACAAAGCGGCTGGCGCGAACGCCTGTTCGTGCGGGCGCTGCCCGTTGCCGGCGAACTTGCCGAAATTGCCGAAACGCCAGCGGGAAATCTGGAACATCATCGAAGAACGCCGCGAATTGCCGTTGCAGGAATTGCTGGAACTCGCCGAAACGACAGCCTCCACGATTCGGCGGCTGGAAGACCGCGGGCTGGTGGAAATCACCAACCAAATTTCCGAACGCGATCCCTACGCGCGCGAACACATTTTGCCGACACAACCGCTGCCGCTGAATCCCGGCGCAGGCCACCGCGCTGGAGAAAATCAAGGAAGCGATGAACGCGGAACGCATCGACGGCGCAATCTCCGTCCGTCTCCAAAACGTTTCTCCTTCACGGCGTCACCGGCTCCGGCAAAACCGAAGTTTATCTCCAAGCCATCGCGCACGCGCTGGAGCAGGGCAAAGGCGCCATCGTGCTCGTGCCCGGAAATTTCCCTGACGCCGCAAACGGTGGAACGTTTCAAAGCGCGATTTAGCTCCGGAAAATTGCAAACGCTCGTCGCCGTGCTGCATTCGCATCTCTCCTCCGGCGAACGCCACGATGAATGGCACAAGATTCGCCAGGGCCGCGCGCGCATTGTCATCGGCGCGCGCTCGGCGATTTTTGCGCCCGTGGATCCGCTCGGCCTCATCATCGTCGATGAGGAGCACGAGCACACTTACAAGCAGGAGGAATCGCCGCGCTACCACGCGCGCGACGTGGCCATCATGCGCGGCCAGATGGAAGGCGCGCCGGTCGTGCTCGGCTCCGCCACGCCGTCGCTTGAAACCTATTTCAATTGCCGCAAAGGCAAATACACGCTGCTCGAATTGCCCGAGCGCGTGGACGACCAGAAAATGCCGCGCGTGCGCGTCGTGGACATGCGACAGGCCGCGCGCAAAGACAAGGGCACGCCGCTTTTTTCGCCGCAACTCAAGGAAGCCATCACGCAACGCCTCGAACGCGGCGAGCAAACCATTTTGTTTTTGAACCGGCGCGGTTACTCGACGTCGCTGCAATGCCCCAAGTGCGGTCATGTTTGCGGCTGTCCGAATTGCAGCATCTCGCTCACGTATCATCGCCTGGAGCAAAAGCTCGCGTGCCACATCTGCGGCCACAGCGAGAAAGTTCCCGCCGTTTGCCCGAACGAAAGTTGCAAAAATCCGGCCATCCGTTTTGCCGGAACCGGCACGCAGAAAGTTGAGGAAACGCTCGCGAAATTATTTCCCGATGCGCGCACCCATCGCATGGATGCCGACACGATGAAGCGCAAGGATGATTACCGCAAAATCCTCGGCGATTTCCGCGTCGGCAAAATCGATATTCTCGTCGGCACGCAAATGATTGCGAAAGGCCTGCATTTTCCGAACGTCACGCTCGTCGGAATTATTTTTGCCGACCTCGCGTTGCATCAGCCGGATTTTCGCGCGGGCGAACGCACGTTCCAATTGCTCACGCAAGTCGCCGGCCGCGCCGGCCGCGGAGATATCGAAGGCGAAGTCGTGGTGCAGGCGTTCACGCCGTTTCATCCCGCGATTCAATTCGCGCGGCGCCATGATTTTCTTGGATTTTACGAACAGGAAACGGAATTCCGCGAGCAACTGAAATATCCGCCGTTCAGCCGCGTGGCGTTGTTGACGCTGAAAGGCCGCAACGAGGAAAAAGTGAAATTTTCGGCGGACCATTTGAAGCGCGAGTCGTCGAGACCGCAGTCCACAGTCCACAGCGCGAGAAATACCGACCTACTTCGAGACTTGGTGATCGCCGGCCCGGCCCCCGCGCCGCTCCTGCGCGCGGAAACATTTTATCGCTATCAAATCATGCTGCGCACGCAACGGATGAGCGCGCTCAGCCGCGAACTTTCCAAAATCATTCAGTCGCTGGTCCTGCCCGAAGACGTGACATTGGCGGTGGATATCGATCCGGTGGATTTGTCATGACGCTTATTTCACCTTCACCCGAAACTCGCTCGCGCTCGTGATTTTCGCGAATCGCCGCCGTAAAATTCCTTGCGATAACTTTCGGTCTCGAGCAGATGCTGACTCGAGGTCCTTCTTGTCGCGCTTGATGATGAATTTCAGTTCGTTCATGTCGTCCGACCAGCGGAAGCCGTTGAAAAATTCCGAGCCGGCGAATTGCGTTTTGTAGAGCGCGTTTTGCGAGTAGCACGTGCCGAGGTAAAGATGTTTGAAGCCGCGCTCGGCGAACAGCGCCGCCGCCGAGGTCATCATGAACATGCCGAGATTGCGCGCGTAATAATTCAGGTCGTAGAACGCGTAATAATAAAACGCCAGTTCCTTGCCTTCCAGATACACCGTCGCGGCGCCGACTTCCGCGCCGGTTTTGACATCGATGAACAGCAGCAGATGCGAAATGATCGGCGAGGCGAACAACGCATCGAGCCGCTCAAAACTCATGATGTCTTTGCCGAATTTGATGTCCGCGTAGGTCTTGAAAAATTGGCGGCGTTCCGGCGTGTAATCGTATTTGTCGCGCGGAACCAGTTTCACTTCGATGCCTTCGCCCTTGCGCAGGATGCGGCGATTTTCCGACGACGGCTTGAACTTCGGTGAGATTCACCCGCACCTGGCGGCACAGATAAAAGCGATCCAGGTTGCGCGACGACGGCAGAAAACCCGCGTTGAAAATATCCGAGGGCGCCTCGCCCGATTCCGGCACGGCCCAAATGGCGTAGGGAAATTGTAATGGTCGTAATCGGAGGTTTGTTCGGAGAAAAGAAGTTTCATGCTGGGCCGATCAATGCGATTCAGCCAATCAAACCGGCACAGTCTCCCTCGTGTGCTCCGCTTTGCTGGAGTCCGGAGCCGTTCACGCATTTGCGGCGCAACCGCAACCGCCAACTCGTAAGCACTTCGTAGCTCACGGAGCCCTTGAGTTTCGCCACGTCGTGCACGGTGATTTCCTGATCGCCCTGGCGGCCCATGATGACCGCTTCGTCCCACATTTGCGCTTCGGGAATTTCCGTGATGTCCACCATCAACGCGTCCATCGCGATGCCGCCCACGAGCGGCGCGCGTTGGCCGTGGATGAGCGCGCCGCCCTGGTTGCGCACGCGCGGAAAACCATCGCCGTAACCAATCGGCAACACCGCGATGCGCCGCTTGCGTCGTCGCGGTGTAACGCATTCCGTAACCGACCACTTCGCCCGGTTCCAATGTCTGAATCGCCGCGATGCGCGCCTTCACCGACATCACCGGTTCAATGCCGGGAATCCGGCGGCACACGGACGACGGAAAAACGCCGAACATCAAAATGCCCGTGCGCACCATGTCGCGATGCGCGTGCGGCAAATCCAGAAAACCGCCGCTGTTGCACAGGTGCTGGCATTTCACGCGAATGCCTTTTTCGGCCGAGCCCGGCCATCACTTCGTCGAAACGCGAAATCTGCAGATTGGCGAACGTCTTGTCCGTTTCATCCGATTGCGAGAAATGGGTCATCGCGCCTTCGAGCAACAATGATTTCTCGGAGCAAATCTGTTCGATGAGCGCGAGCGCCTCGGTCCAGCGCACGCCGTAACGGCTCATGCCGGAATTGATTTTGACGTGCACCGGCACGCGTTTGCCCGCGGCTGGCGGCGACCTGGGCGAGCTTGCGGACAGTGTTCGGTTCATTGACACAAACGGTCAAATCATGGGCAACGCACCAGGGCAATTCGGCCTCCTGGCGTTCGCCCAGCAGCAGCATCGGCGCGTTGATTCCGGCGTCGCGAAGCGTCATCGCCTCCTCCAGCGTGCTCAAGCCCAGGCAGGCAGCGCCTTCTTCGAGGGCGATGCGCGCCACGTCCAAAGCCCCGTGGCCATAGGCTTCGTCCTTGGCGATGGCCATTAATTTCACCTTCGCCGGCAGGTCGCGGCGGATGAGTTGCAGGTTGCGGCGGAGCCGGCCGAGGTCAATCTCGGTCCAGGCCGGGCGCAACGGAAAATTTGTCGAATTAAAATCCATTTAACGGTTCATCTGTTTAAGCACGAAACAAACCAAATGGCACGAAAAAATCAGTGATGGCTGGCGGAAAAGCAGAATTTGAGTCGTGACCCCCTCTGGGGGAAGCACAAGTCTGGGGGACGCCCTTACTTTCATTCACTTTGATTTGGTGTGATTCAGTGTGTTTCACTTTGATTTTTGAACGCCACTTCGTCGCGGGGAGGGAGGCGGCACCGGGACCGGGCCGCAACTCGCCGGCGGGGACGCCTGCGCTACATGGGAGGTTATGGCGATTGCCAAAACAAATTTCCGGATAGAAGGCCGAAGCTTCGCCCCCTGAACCCTGAACACCACCTCCCCCAACCCTCTCCCCGATTTTCATGGCGGAGAGGGAGACGAATGGTGTGGATGTCCGCACGCTTCACAAGATGTCGGGGTTCTCGACTGAGACGTTCTTTTCGGAAATCTATTTTGGCAATCGCTATAAAGGCGCGCTCTCGGGCGAGAGCGTGTTCGCTTGATAACGCTGCCCCTATTCGATATTTCATCTGCTCATGCAACCGAACGAACTTCGCAAAAACTCGCGGGTGTCATCTCCTTTCCCTGCACGCCGTTCAAAAAGGATCTGTCGCTCGATCTCGACGGCTTGCGAAACAATCTTCGTTCGCTGTTGCAACATCCGATCTGCGCCGTGGTCGCGCCGGCGGGGACGGGTGAACTGCATTGCCTCTCGCCGGCTGAACATCTTGCGGTCGTCAAAGCGACCGTCGAGGAAGTCAAGGGCCGCGTGCCTGTTTTGACCGGCGTCGGTTTCAATGCGGCCATCGCCGTCGAACTCGCGAAGAATGCGGCGGCCGCCGGTGTGAGCGGCATCCTGATTTTTCCGCCGTATTATTCGTCGATGGACGATGAAGGCATCGTCGCCTACTACAAAACCATAGCCGAGGCCACGCCGCTGGGCGCGCTGATTTACAGTCGTGATTGGTTCAATCCTTCGCCGGCGCTGGTGGAAAAACTCGCGCGCGCGATCCCGAATCTTATCGCCTGGAAAGACGGCCAGGGGGACATCCGCCGCTATCAAATGATTCGTCAGCGCGTGGGGGATCGATTGCATTGGATTGGCGGCGCCGGCGATGACGCCGTGCCGGCGTATTATTCGATGGGCATTCGCACTTACACTTCGAGCATTGCGAACGTCGCCCCGAAGCTTTCCCTGCGCCTGCATGAATTGGCCTCGGCGGGCTATTCGGACGAGTTGAACAAGCTCATGAACGAGCTGGTGATTCCGCTTTACGAATTGCGCGCCAAACGAAAGGGCTACGAAGTGTCGGCGATGAAATCGATGATGGATATGATCGGCCTCGTCGGCGGGCCGGTGCGCCCTCCGCTCGCCGACCTGAAGCCGGACGAAGTGGAGGCCCTGCGCGGCACTCTTGAGCGCTGGAAACCATGGCTGTAATCGTGGTGTCCCCGCCCCTACGATCGGGCACGATCGGGCACGACGGCGGTTGATTACGAACAGGTTGCGATGCGCGATAGCTGGTGCGATGCGCGACCAATCGTGGAAGTGCCCCGGGTAGTTGCGTCCGATTGTTCCATTTGTCCCTAAAGGTTCTGTTCCCATTTGCCCTGACGACCTCCTTCTGCGTTTTTTATAACACGGGTGTCAAATGGTAGTCAGAGCGGGTAGTGTCCTAATTTGATTTATTGAGCTTCTTTGAAAGAAATATCGCAAGCCCTACCACGATGCATATTCCACCGGTGATTTCCACCGCGCGCCAAGCAGCTTCTCGGCTGCCGCTTAATTGCTCAACGCAAAGAAAAATGCCTGCTAATTGAAACGGAAAAAGTGCAATCACCAGAATATCTCGCCTTTTCATTTTTCTTTCCCGACGTCCTTAACGATTTGCACCCTCACAGCCGTTTCCGCTGAAACGACTGGCGGAATTTCCAGCACGGCAACAAATCGAGTTCGCTCGTCGTTTTTTTCCCTCGCGATGGCTCCAGGCATACGCACGTTTCGCCTTTGGGTGCCCCGCAAGATCGTAAACCTCGACTTCACCTTTCCAAACGGTTTCCCCCCGGAACACCTCATGCACCGGCACGGTCTCGCGGTGAACTGCCGCGCAACCGTGCAAGTGCTGAACCGCCGTCTGTAATCGTGCTAGATAGTCTTGTTTATTCGCCACAGCGTTCAACCAGTTCGGCACCCGTCCACGCGCTTTGCTCCACGCCAGCGGCCTGTGCGAGCGTCATGCGAATAGCACCGTGCGTTTTCACGAAATTGTAATACGCGAAATTGAGAGCAACCGCAGCCTCAAAGTTTTCAAACTTCTTGCTGAAAGCGTTCGTGAGTCGAGTAAGACGGCGGCAATGCATACGCAGCGTATGGTTCTGCTTTTCGATATGAGACGTGGAAATCCGGCTCACGTCCGGCATACCGGAAACGACCTTCTTTTCAATGCTGACAACTTCGGCAGGGCTATAGCGCATATTCGCTGGGGCATTATTCACGATGCTGAGAGAGTAGGTTTGTGAAATCGTGCCAAACACGAGCATCGGGCTAACATTCTTAGAGATTCCAAAGCCAGATTCGTACTCGCAAAACCTATCGAAAAACCAAATTAGGACACTACCTCAGAGCGGGTTAAAAAATAAGCCCACTCCATCAAATCGAAGAAACCTGCGCCTTCGCCGAAGCCTCGCCAAAAATCCTCAGTCCGAAAGGCATGCTCAGAATATCAGGACAAGGCTTTCAGTAACCTTACTTGCAAGCGGATTCAATGCGACGAAATTTGGGCGTTCATTGGCTGCAAACAGAAGAATGTCGAAACGACCGAACACATGCGGAATGGCTGGGGCGATATTTGGACGTGGACAGCCTTAGACCCCGACACGAAACTTGTTCCCTGCTGGTATGTCGGCACCCGTGACGCTGGGGCCGCTTATCATTTCATTCACGATTTGAAAGACCGCCTTGCCAACCGCGTGCAATTAACCACTGATGGACACAAAGCGTATCTGAGCGCGGTTGAAGATGCCTTCGGCTCGGAAGTCGATTATGCGATGCTCCAAAAGATTTATGGCAATGCTCCCGAAGGCGGAGAAGTTCGCTACAGCCCGGCTCAATGCACGGGGGCACGGCGCGCGGTCATTAGCGGCATGCCGGAGCATCAGCACATTTCAACCAGCCATACCGAACGGCAAAACCTGACAATGCGTATGTCCATGCGCCGGTTTACGCGCCTCATCAATGGCTTTTCAAAGAAGGTGGAGAACCATGAGGCCGCTATTGCCCTTCACTTCATATATTACAACTTCGCCCGGGTGCATCAAACCTTGCGCGTTACACCAGCAATGGAAGCAGGAGTTGCCAGTCACGTCTGGACTTTGACTGAAATAGTTGCTCTGATGGATTCTCATTAAGATCACGGTGATATTTTTAACGGTATTAGCGGCAGTCGCGTTCGTGCTTCCTATTATTCCGTTGCATCAACGAGGAGACCTGAGAATTGTTTATTGGCAGTGTGGGGTAGTCGCATTGTATGGTTTTTCGATTTTATTGCTCTTAATCGTGCGCAGGTCTAAAAAGTGATTTTTCAAAACGTACCACTACCATCCGGGGCTGCAGCTTGCAATTTTCCGAACCCAAGGCAGGTTGTGTCTCCGCCGCTCCAGATGGGCTGGAAGCGGCAATCAAACTCAACTCTATATTATGGCTATTCAATCAATTGATTTGACCAAACAACCTCCGCGCAGCGCCCGGGTGCGTCTCGGCGGCTACGTCATCCTCGCGCGTTGCCTCGACAAGGGCCGCGCCACCATCAACGGCAAGAACGGCGAATATCATTACGACTGCCCGATGGACCAGCATTTCCTCGAGTTCGCCGGCGTGAATGCCGAAGCGATGAAAAAGGAACTCGCGGCCGGAAAGGGCGACGGAGAAATCCTGGAATGGATTCAAGCCAACGCGAAAAACAAACGCACGCCTTCGGAAATCGCGGCGTGGTCCGCCTACCACGAGCAACGCGCGCCGTCAGATCCGGAAGGCCGCGAATATCTCAATGGCATGCACGCCAAAATCGCGCCCAAGCGCGAGGATATCTCGACGTGGTTCAACGTCCTGGATGTGGATGATTACGTCAGCTACGGCGGCAAGGCCTGAGCTCTGATCGATTTGAGCATGGCGATTCCACGAAAGTGGTTTCGCCGTTTTTTATTGAGGGGAGCGCAGCCGCCCCGGCTGCTGTTCGGTGCGCCTCGCGCCCAGAATTCATTCCGCAAGTCACCCAAACGCGAAGGCGCGCGGAATAAATTCCGCGCTTCGAATTTCGCTTATTGCGCCTGCGAGGACGCCGCCGGCTGTTCCGCCGTGGCTGCGGGCGCGGTCTTGAAAGGCTCGATGCTTTCGATCCGGTGACGGTGTTTCGCGCCGTGGACTTCAAAATCCACCTCATCACCAACCTTCTGGTTCAGCAACCCCTGCGCGACGGGCGTGAGATAACTCACGACGCCCTTGTCCGGATCGGAATCCCACGCGCCGAGAATCGTAAACGTTTCCTTCTGCCCGCTCGCGCTGTTGGTCGTGCGGACAATGGTCCCAATGCTGACAATGTCTGTGCGGGCGTTGGAAAAATCCGTTCCGCGCGCGTTTTGCAACTGGGTTTCCAGCTCGTCTTTGCGGCGCGTGAGCACCTTCTGCATTTCTTTCGCCGCTTTGTACTCATGGTTTTCGCGCAAGTCACCGTAGCTGCGCGCGATGGCGATTTCCTCGCGGTTGGCGGGCAGCTTCTTGTGCACCAAATCGTCATACTCCAGTTTGCGCCGCTCCAGACTTTCCCAGGAAACCACCAGCGAATTGTCCTGCCGCGATTCACCGCCGCTGATGAGCGATTGCACGGCGGGATGGGCCTTCACAATGCGCGCGAGCAACGAACGCTTGTCCATGTCGTCGAACACCGGGGAGAGTTGCAATGCGCGCGTCAAATCCTTGATGACGTCCAACTCCGCCGCCTCGGTCAATTCCGGCAGCAATTCCTGGTCGTCCAGGATGTATTCGCGCAGGCGGTTCGAGCGCTTTTCATTGAACTGATCACGCTCCATCGAGGTGAGCATGGCGCGAAACACTTCGGGTCCGAGAATATTTGCGAAGGAATCATTCCGCTCCTTGGCGAGCCACAGCAGCAATTCGCTGCTGGCCAGGTGCTGCGAAACCAGGCGCGCCACCGTTTCCTTCAGTTCATTGATCTTGCCGCCTTCCACGAGCAGCGTGGCAAATTCCTTGCACAACTTCGAGTTCACGCTGTTCAAGGTGATGCGCAACACGTCGGCCCAACGATCCGGGTTGGCTTCCTTGAACGATTCCACCGCGCGCCGATGCTTCACCGCCGGCAATGCCTCCATGATCGCGCCCAGTTTCGCGTCCGGGCCCCAAATCACCTTTGACGTCACTTCATTTTCGCCGGCGGGTGCGCCCGCCATCTGGCGAATGTCATCGCGGATGAAAATGCCTTCGAGCGCGACCGCCGTTTGCGTGCGCTGATACGTGGCAATTTCGCCATTCAGTGTGGCAATGACTTCTTTCGCCGCGGCTTGTTTGTCGCTGAGGTCGTGAGCATTCTTTAAAATCTCGGTCGCCACCGCCACGTGGGCTTTGAGGCCCTTGGCGGAGCGGAATTCGCCGATGAGCCGTTCCTGCAGCGACACTTCCTTGTGCTGGTAGACGACCGGGTCGGTCTTCTTGAGCGGCACCTGGAAATGGCCGTCCTTCTTCAATTCACGCTTCGCGGCTTCCCACCATTTCTTCCAATCGTCGCGAATCACGTCCGGCACGAGCGCCTGTTGGATTTGATCCACGGTCGCATGGCCGCCGAAACTGTTAAGGACCACCTTGACGAGTTCGAGGTGGTTCGTCGCAGCCAGTTGGCGCAAGCCATCGATATCCGCCGCTTTGCGGGCGAGAATGTGGTCCTTGGGAATGGGCTTGAGAGAATCCGCCGCGAAAGCCAGGTCCATGGTGTGGCCGGGCTTGTTGGGAAAATCGATCGTGAAACGGGCGAACACGGTGTCGACGGTTTTAATCCGGCCGAAACCCCAGCTTCGGTGCATGCAAAAGCCGCTCGTCGTGAGCTGCACCAGCGGCTCGACATGACGGCCTTCGATTTTACCCGCGGCTGCTAATTTCTCAAATTCCTCTCGCATAATTTACCTTAACACTCGCGTCTTTTGGATGAACTGCCATTATTAAACGAATTGACCGAGCAAAAACCAAGACAAATTGCTGCCCAGATTTTGCGGCGGCGGAGCGGCGGCACGGATTTCGTGGAGGATATCCTCAGTGTCGCCCTCGCGGGCGCCCATCTTTCCGCGGCCGATCGCGGCCTGTGCCAGGAGTTGGTGTATGGCGTGGTCCGCTGGCAAGCCGCGCTGGATTGGCTGATCGCCCGCAAAACGCCGGGCCGCGACCAGAAGCCGATGTTGCAGACCCTGCTGCGCCTCGGCCTCTACCAGATTTTCTGGCTCGACCGCATTCCCAATCACGCCGCCGTCAACGAAACCGTCGAGCAAGCCAAACAAGCCGGCTTCGGCCCGCAGGCGGGTTTCATCAACGCCGTCCTGCGCGGTTACCTGCGCGAATTCGACGCCACCAAAGCCGCACTCGCGGATCTCAAAACCACACAACCGCACCTCGGTTACTCGCATCCCGAATGGCTGGTCGCGCGCTGGCAAAAACGTTGGGGCGCCGAAAAAGCCGCGCAATTGATGGAGTGGAACAACGCCGCGCCAAAAACCTTCGCGCGCGTCAACGATTTAAAATTTGCTTCAGCGCCAGATTCGACTGCAGCGGGTAGCGCGCGCAATCCCCTGCGCGCCGGCGACCTCCTCACTCTCTGGCGCAATGAAAACGTCGACTACGATTTTGTGCGCCGCGATTGGCTGGAAGAAAACCTCGTGTTCGAACTGAAATCGCATCCGCCGCTTGGCCAGCTCGCGAGTTTTCAGCACGGATTGTTTTACATCCAGGACCCCAGCACGCTGCTCGCCGTGCGCGAACTGAACCCGCAGCCCGGCGAAAACATCCTCGACCTCTGCGCCGCGCCCGGCGGAAAACTCACTTATATCGCGCAGCGCATGCGCAACGAGGGAAAACTCGTCGCTCACGACACGTTTCCTGACCGGTTGAAGTTGATCGAAGAAAACTGCGCCCGGCTCGGCGTCACCATCGCGCAAACCGTTCTCCCCCCTGGCGCGCCGAAGCGCAGCGAAGGCGGATCGACCCTCGACCCTCGACCCTCCAGTTTTGACCGCGTGCTCGTCGACGCCCCGTGTTCCAACACCGGCGTCATGCGCCGCCGCGTGGACTTGCGTTGGCGCATTCGCCCGGAAGAAATCGATCGCTTGCGTGCGACGCAGCTCGAATTGTTGCGCCAGGCCGCAGACATGGTGAAACCTGGCGGCACGCTCCTCTATAGTACGTGCAGCCTTGAGCCTGAAGAAAATGAGAGCGTGATCCGCGAATTTCTCGCTCGCGAGTTATGGTTCCAATTGGAAACGCAGCGCGAACTGATTCCGTTCGCCGACGAAACCGACGGCGCCTACGTGGCGCGATTGAGCAAGAAAAAGTAGGAAACAAGGTGAGGAGTCTCCAACTTTCTTGAAATAATTTAGAGACTCCTCACGTCGTCTCCTACTCAAAGCTCGCGCCTCAATCATCAATCGGAAATCGGCAATCGCCAATTTCTCACATTCCCATAATCTGATATCCGCAATCGACGTAAAGGACCTGCCCCGTGATGGCTGCCGCGCCGTCGCTCGCGAGAAATGCTCCCGTCGCGCCAAGTTCGTCCGGCACCACGTTGCGCTTCAAGGGCGAATGCGCTTCGTAATGCTTCAGCATTTCCGTGAACCCGCTGATGCCGCGCGCCGCCAGTGTGTTCACCGGGCCGGCGCTGATGCAATTCACGCGGATTTTTTTCGGACCCAAATCGTACGCGAGATAACGCGTGCTCGCTTCCAGCGCCGCCTTGGCCACACCCATCACGTTGTAATGCGGCACCACCTTTTCCGCGCCGTAATAACTCATCGCAATGATGCTGCCGCCGTTCGTCATGAGCGGCGCCGCCCCGCGCGCGAGCGCCACCAGCGAATACGCGCTGACATCATGCGCCACGCGGAACGCCTCGCGGCTCGTGTTCACGAATTGCCCTTCGAGCGCGTCCTTCGGCGCGTACGCCACCGAATGCAGCATGAGATCGAGCCTGCCGAATTTTTCGCCCACCGTCTTGAACACCGAGGCGATGTCCTCGTCCTTCGTCACATCGCACGGCAGGATAAGTGTGTCGGCGCCGAACGTGCCGGCGAGTTCCTCCACGTTTTCCTTCAGGCGCTCGCCCTGGTAAGTGAAAGCGAGCTTCGCCCCTTCGCGCGCCCACGATTGCGCAATCGCCCAGGCGATGGACCGTTTGTTTGCGACGCCGAAGACGATGCCAAGTTTGCCGGAAAGTAAGGACATGAGTTCGTTAAATTGTTAAATGGTTAAATCGTAACCAGCGGAAAGATGGGGCCTATTCGCCTTGTTATCAAGTGTGGAGAACCTGCGAAAATTTGCCGCGGGCGAGTGCGTGGCTTGCTCCGGTCTGGTATGGTGCCGGCTGGCATGAAACGCGATTCCTCATTCACGAAAGGATTCACGCTCGTGGAATTGCTCGTCGTGATCGCCATCATCGGCGTGATCGCTGCCTTGCTGCTGCCGGCGCTGGCCGGAGCGAAGCGCAAGGCGCAACGAATGACTTGCCTCAATAACCTGAGTCAAATCGCCGTCGGCGTGCGGATGTATTCAGACGATTCGCACGACGCTGCGCCCTCTCCCGGCGGCGCGACATTGACCTCCACCAACATCGACCCGCTGTATATTGGCTACAAAACGCTCATCAAAAATTACGTCGGCGCCAATGGATCCTCCTCGCCGCGCGACAAACTGTTTCATTGCCCCGCCGACGCGTTTTATCCCACCTGGTTCGAAACCAACTCGGTGTGGCCCTATCATTTCGTGCAGAAGAGTGCGTGGGGCGAGTCCATGTTTGATTATTCCAGCTACGTTTTCAATGGCGGGGATAACACGCCCCGAAAATATGGCCGGTTGAATCCATCCTATCCCGGCCTGAGCGGCGTCAAATTAACGGCCGTGAAGCATCCCAATCGCACCGTGCTGGTCGGCGAGGTTGCGGCATTCGCTCCGTTTTCCTGGCACGACCCATCATCCCACGGCACGGCTAACGTGGACGGAACGTTATACAACGATTCCAAAAACATGATCAGTTTCGTCGACGGTCATGTCGGCTACATCAAAATGTATTGGAAACCCGGCCAAGGCATTGCTTGCTGGTATGATCCTCCCGCCGGATATGATTATCAATGGAGCCCGGATTGAACGAAGTCTTACGCCTTTTTCAACCTCAATCCAATCAGTCCCGCCAACCCGCACACCAACAAAATACTCACCGCAAAAACTCCGCTGCCCGAATGCGCCGGCAGCCATTGCAACGCCGCCGCGCCCACCGCCGGTCCCGCGAACACGCCCACGCCAATCGCCGCCTCATGCAAACCGCCATGTTCGCCCTGCGTTTCGCCGCCGACGTCCATTGAGTAAAAGAGCGACGAATAATAAATCAGCCCGGCTCCAAAGCCGAAAAAGATTTGCGCGACGACCACAAGCCAAAGCTGGGGCGCGAGCAGCAGCAGCATGAAACTGCCAATGAGCAGAACGAATGCCCAGAGCAACCAGCGAAATTTATAATGCCAGCCACGCCATTGCCAGAGCAGGGCAAATGTCCCGAGCCGCGCGAACATCCAGACCGAACAGAACAGTCCCACGCGGGTTGGCGAGAGCTGAAATTTTTGCGCGATGCCGGGTATGACCGCGATGACTGTGTTGATGGCAACGTAAGCAAACGGATTCGCCAGCCAGGCCATTTGCAAAAACCGCTTTGGCGGAATTCTCTGGTGAAACGCTGTCTCTTCCGGATGCCCTGGGACCGCTGGGGTCCCGCCGGCGGGTTGCTCCTCGACCCGCGACCCTCGTTCCTTTTGTTTTCCCAACCACATCGCGATCGCCAGTTGCAGCGCAAAAACCCCTGCCGGCACCCAAAATACGGCGCCATACCCCAGCCGATCATAAAGGCCTCCGCCGAGGAAGTATGCAATCGCAGCGCCGAAGGCCCAGGTGCAATTATAAACGCCGACATTATGTTGCACACCCGCTTGCGTCTCGTTCTCGCTCACCAACGCCTCGAGCGCGGGCCAGATGAACAGCAGGGCAATCGTATAAGCAACCAGCGCGAAAAGATTTCCCACGATCGTCCCGCGGAGCACCGCCCCCAAAACCATCGCGAGAGTCAGTCCGCTGAAGCCTACCTTCAGGCTCGTGATGAAGCCGCGCCGTTGCGCGAATTTCCCGCATTGCACGGCTGCCGGGATGTAAACGAGGCCGTATAAAGCCGAGACCCACAAATTTTGCCGATTGCCGAAGCCGAATTGGTCGTGAAGAAAGAAGAAGATGTAGTTGGAATACCAGGTCGTCGCCAGCGTGTTCAGCGCGGCGAGGGCGAAATAATATTTTTTAAGCGAGCGCATTTGAATCACGATCCCGTAGCGGCGCCTCGGCAGAGCGCCGCCAGTCAACATCAGCGATCAATTTCCTCAATCGCCTTCCGGCAATACCATTTCACCGCCTCGGACATGCGGGGCTGCAGTGTGTCCAATTCCTCCGCCGAACACCAGCGGATGTCGTGATGCTCCTCCGTCGCGCATTGCACTTCAGCCTGGGACCGCCGGCGTCCCGCCGGCCTGGCCCAATAAATCATTCCGATATGCTCGTGCGTGTCAGAAATCCGGTGAATGTCCAGAAACCGCGGCGCAATCAGCGCGCGCGTGCCCGGCCCGGTCGTCGGCGGGCGTTCACCGAGCAACTCCACCTCCAGTCCGCTCTCCTCCTTCGCCTCGCGCAATGCCGCCTGCTCCGGGTCTTCATCCAGCTCGATGTGCCCGCCCAGCGGCAGCCACGCGTTCAGCTTGCGATGATGGATTAAAAGAATGCGCGCTTCGTGAACTACGAAGATGGCGACCGTAAAATCAATTTTTTCGTGAATGTGGGGCATGTTGGGAAAGTTCCAAAATCCAAGCTCCAAGCACCAGAGAAATCCCAAATTTCAAAATCGCCAATTGGAGCTTGGTCCTTGGATCTTCCTGGAGCTTGGAACTTGGGGTTGGGAACTTTAATAATCGTACAACCCCTCATCCTTCGCATACCCGACCGCTCCGCCGCCGCCTTCGCTCAAAAACTCCCCCAGCACATCGCCCATATCCTCCTCAATCTTCTCGGGATCCTCGCCCGCTTCCAACCGCTTGATGGCCACATCCAAATCTTTTGGCACCGAGCCCGCGGGCAAAATGTCCTTCATCTTGCGCATCATCTGCGCCATGTGCTTGGGATTGTTTTCGTCGAGATGCGCCATATCGCGCTCCATCTCGGCCATCGCGCGCTCGATGCGCGGGTCATCCATGTCCGGCATCGGTCCCTCGCCCTCGCTCGGTCCAGTCTCTTCCGAAAGCCCATGCGTCATCGCGAAACGGCTCATCTCCTTCTTGAGATTTTTATTGCCGCACTTCGGACAGACCGGCAGCCGATCCGGATTCATGCGCTTCGAGAGGAAGCTGTAAATCTTCCGGCATTCCGGACACGCAAATTCGTAAATCGGCATGTAAGACCTTTGACACGAATTACACGAATTTTCACCAATTATTTCTCCAGCAGAATTCGCGTTAATTCGTGAAATTAGTGTAAAAAAAAGAGCCCGGGATTTCTCCACGGACTCGCAAATTACGAGCGTCAACAAGTGCCAAGTCAAATGCGGCCGCTATTCAACATTATTTTAAAGTGTGAAGCCGCCGAATTCGCCAGGAACAGAAAGGTATATGTGGCAACCGCAAAACCCACACAGTCCAGTGTTCTGCCGAATGCGAGCATCCCGTAAACGAAAAAGAGCTCAACAATTCCCATCAATACCCACATGGAGCCCCGCGCCCAGATATAACGAAGGCTGAATCCTATTCCCACCACGATATAGGCGGAGGCAAGAACCAGGACAATCCACCGTTCAAATTCCGACCGGACAGGTTGTCGCACCATCTCTTTGACTGCTTCTAAACCAAAGAGAGCCCATATCCCGCCCAGCGCTCGATGTTGCCGGCGAGAAACTGGTGTTCGATCGGATAGGGCACTCATGTGGTCATCTGGTTCGAGAAATTATTTCAGCCGATCAAACGACTTCTGCAAAATCTGCCAATCTTTCATCCCCTGCACCTTTTCCTGCGAAGTCTTGACGATGTTCGCTTCCTTCGCGTTCTTGGTCGGCTTCGCGTTCTTGTAGAAGACGCCGAAGTAGCCGGGGAACGATTCATGGGCGAGCTTGTAAGCGGCCATTTCGTCCGTCACATCGTGATCCTTCGGAACTTCGTTGAACACGCCGCCTTTGCGCGGGTTCGCAGCATCGAAAGCGCCATCGTAAAATTCCACGCATTCGCTCAAGCACTCGATGAAGCTGAAACCGTCATGGTCCATGGCGGCTTCCATCATTTGCAGGACGTGATTCGGATTGGTTGCCGTGGTGCGCGCCACGAACGAAGCGCCGGCGGCAATCGCCTGTTTCATCGGGTTGATGGGATAATCCACCGCGCCCCATTGGTCCGTCTTGCTCTTGAATCCAATCGGCGAGGTCGGCGACGTCTGTTTCTTCGTCAGGCCGTAAACCCAATTATCCATGACCACGTAGGTCATCTTGATGTTCTTGCGCGCGGTATGATTGAAATGATTGCCGCCGATCGAGAAGGCGTCGCCGTCGCCGCCGAACACGAACAAATGCAGGTCAGGCCGCGAGAGCGAAATGCCGCTCGCGAACGCCAGCGCGCGCCCGTGGATGTAATGAACGCCATGCGCCTGCACGAAATAGGGGAACCGGCTCGAGCAGCCGATGCCCGCGACCGTGGTGATTTTTTCGTGCCACAGCTTGCGTTTTTCGATCAGTTTGAAATACAGCGCCAGCACCGAGAAATCGCCGCAACCGGGGCACCACGTGGGGTGATCCGCTGCGATTTCTTTCTTGGTCAGGCCTTTGCGCTCCGTATCCGCGGGAGCGTTGATGGCTACAATGTTTCCGCCGCGGGCGGGAATATCTGTCAATGGAGAACTCATTTTACAAAAATATCAGGTTAAAATTAATTGCCGTTCGAGCCGGTGCCGACCTTGGCCTTCACCGCCGCCAGGATTTCCTTCACCTTGAACGTGAGGCCGTCGGTCTTGTTGATGCCGCCGATATTCGCATTGCAATAACGCGCGCGCAGGATTGCGCCCAACTGGCCGCAGCCGTAAATGCCTTCGTCGTTCATCTCGACGACCAGCACGTGGTTGAATCCGGAGAAAATATTTTCCAGGCCGTTCGGCAACGGACTGATGTGACGCAGGTGAATCGAGGAAACGCTGTCACCGGCCGCGCGGGCGCGGTCCACCGCTTCGCGAATCGGGCCTTCCGTCGAACCCCAGCCCACGAGCAGCACCTGGCCTTCGCTCGGGCCGTGAATTTTCGGCAACGGCAGCGTCGCCGCCAGCGCCTGGATTTTCTTACGGCGTTTGGCCGACATTTGCATGTGGACCTTCGGCGAGCCGCTCGGATGCCCCATTTCATCGTGCTCCAGGCCGGTCGCGACCGGATATTTGCCGCTCAGAATGCGCGTGCCCGGCACCACGCGTTTCACGGTATGGTCCGGCGCGGACAAATCGTACGGCTTGTAATCAGCCACCGGCGAGAGATCCGGCGTGATGTCCTGGCAAATCTTTTCCAAATCCGGTTCCGAAAACGCTTCGATGCGCGTCGCGATGGCCTGGTCGCTCAAAATAAAGACCGGCACATTGTATTTGCGGGCGATGTTCACCGCTTCAATCGCGGTGTAAAAACAATCTTCCACGTTCGCCGGCGCGAGCACGACGCGCGGGGAATCTCCATGGCTGCCGTAGCAGGCGATGTTCAAATCCGATTGCTCCACGCTGGTCGGCATGCCCGTCGAAGGGCCGCCGCGTTGAATATCGATCACCACCAGCGGAATTTCCGCCATTCCCGCCCAGCCCGCGGCTTCCGACTTGAGCGCAATGCCCGGGCCGCTCGAGCCGGTCACGGCCACGCGTCCGGCGTAGCTCGCGCCGATCGCCATCGAGATCGCCGCGATTTCATCCTCCGTCTGCATGAAGATGCCGCCGTACTTCGGCAATTCGCGGCGCAGCGCCTCCATGATGTCCGACCACGGCGTGATCGGATACCCGGCGCCAAAACGTACGCCCGCGGCGATGATGCCGTAAGCCATGGCTTCGTTGCCGTTCATCACCACCTGGTGACGATCCTTTTTGGTGCTGTCGACGAACTTGAACGTGTCAACAATGCTGCCGAGTGAATACGCATAGCCGGCGTGAAACGCGAGCAGCGCATTCTTGGCAATGCTTTCGTCCTTGCCGCCGAATCGTTCGTTGATCAACCGCTCGATCTTCGGCACGTTCAGGTCGAACATGCGCGCCACGAGGCCGAGCGTGAAAATGTTTTTGCCTTTATCCTTCGCCGTGCCGCCGATGGCTTCCACCGTCAGCGACGAAATCCTCACGCCAACGTGATGATAATCATTTTTCCACTCCGGCTTCGGCTCCACGTGATCGGCATCGTAAAGCACGATGCCGTGCTTCTTGAGGGAGCCAATGTGGCCTTCGTAGGAATGCTGGTAAAACGCCAGCAACACATCGGCTTCGTCGCCCGCGCTCAGGACTTCGCCCGAGCCGATGCGCACCTGGAAGATCGAGGGACCGCCGGAAATCGTGGCCGGAATGGTCATAAACGTCATGACCTCCTGCTCGCTGCGCCCGGCGAGTCGCGCCAGGAAACCGCCGATCGCCTGAATACCGTCCTGTGAATTACCCGCAATGCGGATAACCGCTTCGGATACTTTCGAGATTTTGGGGACGCCGCCCGTAGATGGTGCGGCAGTGGTTGTATCGCTCATGAAAATGGTGACTGTAGTGACTGTATCGTTTTAAAATTTTTCGCTATGGGGAACATGCCGGCAGAGGAATTATCGGCAGAATCACCGTCGCCTTGACACACTATCACTGTTGCCTATCGTGTCAATTTCTAATATGTAACTATATCTAATTGTGAATCAGATACTTAACACGATTTTAAACGATATTGCCGGCGATAAAACTTTTATCCATTAGGGTTGTTAATTTGGCCACCCGGCATTATCACTGGGTATTGTCACTTTTGGGTCGCGTCCAGGCAGATCATTAAACCTTCGGCCACCCCGAAACCACATGGGAGCCCGCTGATATGCCCGCCCTCCGCGCGAACCTGCGCTTTCACCGGCTCAATCGCGTTCGAGGGGCTTGCCAGCCAATGCGCGTATTTGCGCGAAAGCATCGGCAAATCGTTCCAATGATCCCCCGCCGCAAACACTTCCGCCGGCGTGATGTTCAATCGCCGCGTTAATTCCGCCAGGGCCGATCCCTTGTGGTAATCCACATGGCTGAACCGCGAATAAACATCATTCCGCACCACCGTCAGGTCCGGAACACCCTGGCAAAACTCCTCCAGGTATTTATTGATGGTCTCAGCGTCGGTCCGGTTGCCCGCAATCAGGCAGAACGGCGAAAACGGATCTTCATACACGGTCGCGTGAAACCGCTGGTTGATCCATTCCGTGATGCGCGGCAAATCGGGAATGATCCGCGTGAACAATTGCTCATGCGACCGCGTGCACTCCGCGTTCCATTGCTCGAGCCCCACGAACCGCACGCCATCGTGGCAATGAATTTCCCGCTCCACGAGCACGAGATAATCCGGCTCGACGGAAATCTTCGCGCGCCCCAGCGCCTCCATCAACGCCGACATATCGCGCCCGGTATTGATGACCCACTTCACGCCCTGCGCCTGCAAGTCGCCGATGATCTTCTGCAATTGCGCCGGGATGGGGGGATTTTCAAACTCCGCAAAAATCGTCCCGTCAAAATCCGTTGAAATCAGTTTGAGTGACATAGTCAATGAGCGTGAAACGTAAAACGTAATTGGTAAAACGTAAAACGTGAAACGTGAAATTTGCAGGCGAAACTTGTTCACGTTTCACGCATCACGTTTCACGGAGCACGAAGAAACTCGAAACTCAAAACAAAATAGTCTACGTTACCCCCACGCGATGACCCTCCAGGAACAATACGACGACGCCATGTTCGATTTCAGCACGGACGAATACGACCGCGCCATCGACAAGCTCAAAGCCATCCTCGCCGCCGACCCGAACTATTTCGACGCCCAACTCTCACTCGGCATGGCCTACTATCGCAAAGGGGATTACGCGGCCGCAATCGTTGAAGGCCATAAAGCCGAGAAAATGAAACCCGATGAACAACTCGTGCACACCAACCTCTCGTTGTTCTACATGAAAGCCGGCGACAAAACCGTGGCCGAACATCACGGCATGCAAGCGCGAATTTCTTCCTGGAAATCCGACAAAACCAAACCCGGCGAAGCGCCCGCAACCGATCCCGACCTGGAAATGGCCAAACCCCCGCCACAAACCATCAAGGCGCCCGAAAAATTTCCCGACATGCCATGGAAGAAAAAACCGCAGCCCTAGTGGCACGGGCATCCTGACCGCGCGAACCAAATATCCGGGCGAGACGTGCTGAAATGCTTTTTACACGAATGAACGCGAATCTGATTCAATTTCAATTCGTGAAAATTCGCGCAAAAAATCCGTGTTTATCTGTGTCCATCCGTGGTTAAATTCTCTTAAAAAATGAAAAGCGCCTACGAACTCGCCATGGAGCGGCTCAACAAATCATCGCCCACCCTCAAACTGACTGCCGCCCAAAAGAAGGAACTGGCGGAACTCGATTCCCGCTACGCCGCCAAAGTCGCCGAACGCGAAATCGCGTTGAAAACCGAAATGGATAAAGCCACCGCCGCCGGCGAAGGAGAAGCGTTGCAACAACTCCAACGCCAACTCGCCGACGACAAACGAAAACTTCAGAGCGAGTTGGAAGACAAAAAAGACCGCATCCGCCAGGCGAAATAGCCTGGGACCGCCGGCGTCCCCCCGGCCCCCTCGTTGGAAGTTGGGCGGTGGATGTTTTTAGCGCCCTTTTCCACACTCCGAGTTCCGCGCCCTGCCGCGCCGGAGCTTGGCGAAGGCGGGTCCGCATTCAACGGATGTTCCCCTACTTCTTCCTCAACGCCGCATCCACCTCATGCATCGCCTTCTCTAGATGCCCCGCCTCGTGCTCGCGATCATGCGCATCCAGTTTGTCGCGCGCGGCCTTCAGGATCTGGAACGCCTGATCCATCTGCGCGTCCGATTGGCCCTGCGGCTGTTTATTTTGCCCGCCGCTGCGCATATCCAATCCCAGTTCATGCCCCACCAACTCCAACTCCTTGAGCGCCGCATCCCGATGCCCTGAGTAATTGTTATTGGACATTTTGATCAGGAAATAAGCCCTGACAATATCATCCCGCGGCCCGGCCGCATACGCCTGGTTGCCGAACAACACCGCCCCGGCCACGATCAATGCATACAAACGACATGTTTTCATATAACCTACTTACTCGCGGATAAGGGACGGTCAATTGGGGTCTTTCCACGAAGTAACAAGCCCCGTGCGCTTCCGCTTACAAAGCACTTTGTGTATGTCGCAGGGCGGTTTTTCTGGTTACTTTGCGAGAGTAAATTAAATGTCGTTATTCTGCACCCACATGGAAGCCAATGGCTCGCTCTTACCGCTTGGAAGTTCGCTGCCCGGGTTCGAGACCATATCCTGGGCCTTTCCAAGGTGGAAAATGAGGAAGAACCTGCCGGCCAGCGGATTTGGTGGTCTGCGCTTCAGCACGGGCACCCAAAACGTTGCACCAAGGCCCGAATGGTTGAATCCTCCAACAGATACCACTCATTTGGTGGTAGTGTCAAGTTGCGCCCAAGAGGCGACAGATAAGGAAAATAAGTTTGACCCACGCCAATAAAAGCGTGTATTGGTTGCGCATTGCTTACTGAATGACCCCTCAGTGGGACTATTGTCATGACAAGGACGCCACTCAAACCTCGGAATATTTATTTCACGGCCGCGATTCTCGCGGCGATGTTTTTGCTAGAAGCGGTTTCATAAGTATCGGAGCGTAATAATAATGCAGGCAAGATGGAAAAAGGCTTCATACATTTGAAGGTGGTAATCGTAGCGGACGAGCAGGCGACGAAAGTTGCCGAGCCAAGCAAAGGTTCTTTCGACTTTCCAACGCTTGCGATAACGCCGCAGCCAACGGCCATCGTTGAAGGCTGGTTTGGTGCGTCCTCGGCGGTGCGGGCTGATCAACAACATGCCGCGTTTGAGCAAACGCTCTCGCAAAGGATCGCTGTCGTAGGCGCGGTCAGCCACGACTCGCAATGGACGTTTCTGTGGACGGCCTCGGCCACCCCGGGGCACAGATATTTGAGCCAGGGTGCTTTCGGCCAGAGTCACTTCCCCCGGGCTGGCCGAGACCAGTCGGCTTCCCAGAGGAACACCTTGGCCGTCGACCACCACCATCCACTTCGTGCCTTTGCCCCGCTTGGTTTTGCCAACTCCGAAGCCCCTTTTTTAGCGGGAGCGAAGCTCCCATCCAGAAAACTTTCACTCCAGTCCAATTTACCCCGCTGGTCCAATTCGGACAGAAATGCTCGCCAGATTTTGAGCCATACACCGCGTTGTTCCCAATCGCGCAACCTTCGCCAGCACGTGCTGGCACTGGGATATTCTTTGGGCAGGTCACGCCAGCGCGCGCCGGTCTTGAGCACCCACAAAATTCCTTCGAGCACCCGCCGGTTCTCCGCCCACGGCCGACCACGACTGCGTTCCTTGGGCAAGAGCGGTTCCACACGGGCCCACTGCTCATCCGATAAGAATGCTTTTTGCATTCACAGTTTTTCACAAAATCCTTTGCAAAGTACCAGGTACAAAATCACTTACGGTTTTGGACTTATGAAACCGCTTCTAGGAATTGCGCCGGCAAGAGCCGACCAAATCGTGGTACCGAATTATGCGACGAATGCTCAAACGGCCAATTCCGCAGAGGGCGAATTTAATGAAACCATTCGATATCAGGCCGTCTATGGCGCATCCGAATTCCCACATTATCCCATTGTAATCAGCCAAATCCAATGGCGACCAGACACATATCAATCAGGCTCAGTCGCGAGCGCCTCGATCCCAAATATCCAAATAAACCTGTCGACTACCACCAATAGCGCGGATAGATTAAGTTCGGTATTTGCGCAAAATACCGGCACAGATGACACTCAAGTATTCGCAGGGACGCTTGTCCTGAGCACATCGTTTATCACTCTGAGCAACGGCACTACCGCCTTCGACATAGACGTCCCGCTCCAAACACCATTTGCATATGATCCGTCAAAAGGGAATTTGCTGCTTGATGTGCGCAATTTCGCAGGTGGCACACCGTCCATTTTTGACAATGACATTGCCAACTCTTCCGATTCTGTCTCAAGGATATTCACTACGGACGGGAACGTTAATGATGCATCCGCAGGGGGAGGCGACAGCGGCGCCGGCGTAATACAAATTACGTACGTCCCAACTGACGCGCCACCTTCGATTATTTTCCAGCCGACAAATCAATCCGTCCTGATCAACAGCAATGCAATATTGACCGTGTCGACAGCTAGCTCCACACCGGTTGAATATCAATGGTTCTTCGAAGATTTCAACCATCCAATTAATGGCGCCACTAACAGTTCCTTAACGCTTTTCAATGTGCAATCAAACCAAGCCGGGATTTATTTTGTCCAAATTTCAAATAGTTATGGACCAACCCTGAGTTCAAATGCGGCACTTAATATCGTACCGGTTCTCATCACGACCCAACCAATCGATCAAGCTGCGGCACCAGGTTATATCGCAACTTTCAGCGTAACCGCCGTCAGTAGCGTTCCCTTGTCCTATCAATGGTGCTTTAACAATTCTAACCTGATTGCTGCAGCAACCAATTCTGCCCTCACTGTGACCAATATTCAATTTGATCAAATCGGCCTTTATTCCGTACAAGTTTCTAATATGTACGGAAGCACTGGTAGTTCAATCGCCAGTTTGAATTTTGGTGTGATTGTTCCAAACCATTCAGCAAGTAACCAGACTGTCGGTGGCGACAGCAGTTTCAGCCAAGTATTCAGAGAAGATGACGTTTACGCTGCTTCGGAATTTCCACCGTATCCAATCCGAATCAGCGAAATTCGCTTTCGGCCCGATAACCAAGCAGGTGGACCGATCTCGACCACACTCCCAAATGTCCAATTTAATCTCTCAACAACGACAGCAAGTCCCGACCAATTGGACGCGACGTTCGTTCAAAATATAGGTGCAGACAATACCGTGGTTTTCAACGGACCTCTAAGTCTTAGCACCGCATTCATAACTCTAACCAATGGAACGAAGGCTTTCGACTTGCGAGTGCCCCTGCAAACAGAATTCAACTATGACCCATCCCAAGGAAATCTACTATTAGACTTCCGCAATTTTAACGGGTCTATTCCGAGCGAGCCCAATTTTATCAACAACGTCGGTGGTGTGGATGGGACCTCACGTATGTTCACAAGCGATTCCAACGGAACCTCAGGATTGAGAGATAGCGGGGGATACGTTCTGCAAATCGTTTATGATCCACTCCCAATTCCCCCCATCATTTCCTCTCAACCAACGGATCTTTCCACGACACTCGGAGGTTCCAATGCGTTCACTGTAATTGCGGCGGCGGCGTTTCCGATTTCGTATCAATGGTAATTCACCGACACTAACAACCCCATTAACAACGCCACCAACCCTTCATTAGTCCTCACGAGCCTGCAGCCGAGCCAGGCGGGAGTCTATTTGGTGCGCGCCACGGATATGTATGGCTCTACGCTCAGTTCGAACGCCATGCTTACCATCACAATGGATCCTCCGGCGATCACTTCGGAGCCCATCAATCGCAGCGGAATTGTAGGAACGAATTTCACATTTGCTGTTTCCGCTGCGGGTTCTTTGCCTCTCTTCTATCAATGGTATTACAACACCAACACGTTGATCAATGGGGCTACAAATTCGTCACTGGTATTGAGCAATCTTCAGTTCAGCCAATCGGGAACCTACTCGGTTATCGTTTCGAATGCTTTCGGAATTACGAACAGCACCTATGCGGTTTTGACGTTAAACTATCCACCGGTCAATGTGCTGATGGGCACCACCAATGTCATGGGCGGAAGCCCCTTTACCCTCCCGGTTTTCCTGGTCGCAAACGGAAATGAGAACGCCTTGAGCTTCAGTATTGGTTTCAACATTCAACGACTCACCTACTCGAGCGTCGATCTCGGCAGCGGTGCCTCAGATGCCGTGATGTTTCCGAATATAACCCAATCGTCGAGCGGTAGAGTCGGCATCACGATGCAACTGCCGTCCGGTGAAACCTTCGCGCCCGGCACGCAGGAAGTCGTTCGCGTCACGTTCACTTCGGGATTCGTCAGCAACACACCCGTCGTAACCCCGGTGAACTTTACCAACCTGCCCATCGCGCGTGCGGTCTTCGACTTCCACGGAGTCAAACTCGCCACCAACTTTGTCAACTCCACCGTCACGCTCGGCGTCACCGATTTCGAAGGCGATGTCACCCCCCGCACGACCGGCGATCGCACTCTCGACATTTTTGATTGGACCCAGGTCGGCCTGTTTGTCGCGGGTCTGGACACGGTCAGCAATTCCGCGGAATTCCAGCGCGCCGATTGTGCTCCGACAAATTCTGGCGGCGACGGCATGTTGAAAGTGACCGATTGGGTGCAAGCCGGCCGCTATGGCGCGGCCATCGATTCGCCGAGGTTTGTTTCCGGTCCGACCGCTCCAGTCACGCCGGTGACACTCACCGGCGGACCACGCATCGTGAACATCGCCGGCGGCATCGCGGTGAAAGGTTTGAACGTCACCGTGCCGGTGACGCTGCAATCCCAAGGAAATGAAAACGCTGTTGGTTTCAGTGTGAAGTTTGATCCAACCGTGTTCAAATATGTCAGCGCCACCAAAGGCAGCGCGGACGGCTCGGCGACACTGCTGGTAAATTCGAACCAGGCTTCATCCGGAATTGTCGGTGTTATCCTGGCGTTGCAAGCGGGAAATAGTTTTACCAATGGAACCCAGCCCGAAATCGCGAAAATCACCTTCACGGCGCTGAACACCACCACCAACGGCGTGGTTGTCTTTACAAACGGACCCGTGTTGCTCGCCGTGTCCGATCCGACGGCGATAGAGTTGGCCGCGATTTACACCAACAGCATCGTCACCATCAATCCGCCGCCAACCGTCACCCCCGCTCTAACCAGCACGAACGTGACCTTCACCTGGCCCACGTGGGGAACCGGATTTAATCTGCAGGCGACCGGTGATCTGACTCAGCCATGGACGAATGTTTTCTACACAGCGCAGACGAACGGATCGAATATCATCCTCACCCTGCCGGTGCCGGCTCAAGGCGGATATTTCCGCCTGCAACACCCGTAGAGGATCGAGGCGTTACTTGCGTTTAGCGTGGCTTTCGAGCCAGGCGGTCGTTTCGGGAAGGATGGCCGGCCAGGAAAAAGTTTTGGATCGCTCCCACGCGTTGGTTCGGCAGCGCGAATAATCGCCGGGGCTTTTGACAATTTCGGCCAAGGCGTTCGCGAGCGATTCGGGCGTCTCGGCCTCCGTGACCAATCCCGTTTGTCCCGGCACAGTTGAATCGATCAATCCGCCCACCGGATACACCACCGCTGGAGTTCCCATCGCGTTCGCTTCAATGACGTTCAGCCCCCAGCCTTCCCGCTGCGACGTGTGAATGAGAAAATGCGCCTGTCGCAGCTCCGCGTTTTTTTCTTTTTCCGACAACCAGCCGGTAAAACGAACGCGATCTTCCAAGCCCAAGGTCCTGGTCAACTGCTCCAGGCCGGGCCGGCATTCGCCGTCGCCCACCACTTGAAGTCGCGCCGGAACGTCACGATCCGCCAGCAACTTCAGCGCGCGAATGGCGTGGTCCACGCGCTTGTTCGGCGCCGTGCGGGAAACGCAAATCAGCCGAAGCGGCGCTTGCAGGGGCTTTTCCTCCAAGGACGGCAAGGGGACCATATCGATGCCGTTGCGAATGACGGTGACATCGCGAATGCCGTGCGCAGCCAGATCTTTTTTGGTCGATTCGGAAGGCGTCCAGAACGGCACGTTGCGGTAGAGCCCTTGAATCCAGGCCTCCTGCCAGCGGCCAATAGCGCTGATGGGCCAGGGATAAAATGCACTCCAAATCGGGCCGAGCACTTCATGGATATAGGCGACGCAATTCGTCTTGCACCACCACGGCGCGAACCACGGCACCCCGTGATGCTGGTCCATGACGAGATCGAATTTTTCCTGGCGGCGATACCACGAGATGGCTTTGAAAATGGAGCTGGCTTTTCCTCCGCCGCGAACGATGTGAATGCCATCGATGATTTCCTCGCGTGCGCCGCCCGGAAAATCATACGTGTACCAATACACCTCGTGACCGCGCTCCACGAGCGCAGCAAGATGCGCCAGCGTGACCCGTTCCGCGCCGCCCGAGAGAGGATTCTTCGGGTCGCGCCAATTGAGCATCAGGAAACGCATGAAAAATCAGAGACGCGAAATCTTCTCCAGGAGCGCGGTGGTGGATTTGCCGGGCACGAACGGCAGCAGCGAGATTTTTCCGCCGGCTTGCTCCACGATGCGGCGCTCTTCCTGGTTGAGCGTTTCCAAAGTGTAATCGCCGCCTTTGACGTAGATATCCGGTTGAGCGAGCGCGAGAAATCGGCTGGCGGTTTTTTCGGCAAAAATGCAAACACCACCCACACTTTCCAACGCGGCCAATACCAACGCGCGATCGGTTTCCTTGTTCACCGGGCGGTTTGGTCCCTTCAACTGTTGCACCGAGTTGTCGCCGCTGAGTCCAACGAGTAACAGATCGCCCAGATTGCGCGCCGTCTCCAAATACGTGACGTGGCCGAGGTGAAGAATGTCAAAGCATCCGTTGGTGACCACGAGACGTTTGCCACGGGCGCGGACATCCGCGCGCCAGGCTGCCAGCGCCTCCCAGGAGATTAGCTTCTCGCGAAAACTCACCCGGTAGATATTGGCGCAACTATTTCCGGCTTGGCAATCTCTGAGTAGGCCAAGGTTTTAGAGGCGAAAAGCCCCAGTTTGACTGTAGGGACGATCTACGACGCATTTCATTGACTATTTATGGCTTTTTGATACGGTCAGCGCAGGAAGTAAAACCCATTATCGTTGTGCGATCAAAAGGAAGCATGAACACGTCTACGAATATCCGTAAGTGGCTTGTCGTCTCAATCTTTGCCGCCGTGGCCACGGCGTTTTCATCGAAAGCTCAACCGACTTGCACGCCTGCTCCTTCCGGCTTGGTTTCGTGGTGGCAAGCGGAGGGCAACGGTTTGGATAGCGCTGGAGGTAATACGGCCTATGCGCCCGTTCTTCCGGGTGGCGTGACATTTGGGCCGGGCGAAGTCGGGCAAGGTTTTCAGCTCAACGGCACCAACGCCTACCTGATGGTGCCCGCCTCACCAAGTCTCAATATCGGCACCGGCAGCGGCATCACCATGGAAGGCTGGATCAAAGTCTCTTCGGTGGACGGCTTGCACCCAATTGCCGAATGGTATTCCGACGTGCGCGATGTGCTTGGCGTGCAATTTTGGATCAACTCGTCTCCGTTTGAGAGCGGCGGACTGTTGGCCGTTCTGATCGACACCAATTCGAATCGGCAAGCGTTGACGTCACCTCAGGGAATTCTTCAACCGAATGCATTCCAGCATGTGGCCATGACCTACGATCAAGCCTCTGGAATCACCAAAATCTATCTCAACGGCGCGGCGGTGGCGCAGGCAAACATGGGGAGTTTCGTGCCGCAGACATCGTATAACCTGTGGATTGCGCACCGGCCCTTCGATCGGCCCGGCGATTGGACTTACGGAGCGACGCTGGGCGGGATTTTGGATGAGTTCAGCCTCTACAATCGCGCGCTGTCCGCCGACGATATCGCCTCTATCTATAATGCCGGTGCGGCCGGAAAATGCGACGGTAACAGCTCCGGCATCGCGCCCGCCCTTACGAGTCAGCCGACAAATCAAACCGTCACCGCCGGCGCCAATGCCACCTTCACCGTGACCGCCGCCGGCTCGCAGCCGCTCCATTACGAATGGTATGGACCGGACAACTTTGAAATTCCCGGCGCTGACACGTCCACGCTTACCTTGTCCAATGTTCAACCGTCCGACGCAGGCTCCTATTATGCCTTCGTCACCAATCAGTTTGGCTTCGCCCAGAGTTCCAACGCGGTATTGACCGTGACCGGAGCCACAACGAACTCGAATCCCGGCACGCCGCCATTGGATGGCCTGGTGGCCTGGTGGAAGGGTGAAAACAATACCCTCGACTCCGCGGGAACCAACAACGGTGTCGTTACGCGCGGATTGATTTCCTACGCGCCGGGTGAAGTGGGCGCCGCGTTTCAATACGATGACTCGAGCGGCTACGTCGCCGTTCCGGCCGCCCCATCCTTGAATGTCGGCCAGGGAGCCGGATTTACGCTCGAAGCCTGGATTCAACCCGGCGACCTGCAAAATCAAATGCCTGTTTTCGAATGGGAATATGATACCAACACCGCGGCCGACGGCGTGCACTTCTGGGTGTCTTCCATTGGCGGAGCCGGTTGTCTTTTTGCCAACATTGTTGACTCCAGCTTCAACTCGCACTGGATTTATTCCGCGCCGGGCCTCATTACCGCCGACTATCAACACGTGGCGTTGACGTACGACAAATCAAGCGGTGTGGCCTCGATTTATCGCAACGGCGTTTTGGTCGCGACGCAAAATCTTGGATCCTTTACTCCGGATACCACGGGAAATCTTCTGCTCGGCGAACGCACTTATTTGAACAACGAACCTCAATACCATTACGTCGGCGGACTGGATGAAATGAGTGTTTACAGCCGCGCGCTCAGCCAAAGCGAAATTGCCGCGATTTATAATGCCGGCAGCGCCGGCAAAGGCGGCAGCACCAATTCAAATGGCTCCGGCCCCGGCGCCACGCAATTGGTCCTGCCCAATTACTCTGCAACCAACCAGGTTTATAACCCTGCCGGCAGTTTGAACCAGCCCTTGCGCATGCAAATGGTTTACGGCGCTTCCCAATTCCCCGCGCATCCGATTGTGATCACAGAAATCCGCTGGCGTCCGGATGCGAATGTGGGAGGGCCGCTGTCGATTATTGTTTCCAATCTCCAAATCAAACTTTCCACCACGGTGGCCACCCCGGACAACTTGAGCACGGTATTCACCCAGAACACCGGCACCAACGAAACGGTTGCCTATAGTGGAGCCGCGAGCGTTTCCACGGCGTTCACCACTCTCAGCAACGGAACCAAGGCGTTTGATCTCAGTCTCCCGCTGCAAACACCGTTTGCGTATGATCCAACCAAGGGAAATCTATTGGTCGACCTCCGCAATCTTTATGGTTGCATCCCCGCGCGCCCGGTAGAGCAGAACATCGTCAACAGCACCGGTGAAAATGATGCGGTATCGCGCGTGTTTTCAATCGATCCGGATGCGACCGATGCCGAAACGGCGGACACGGGAGCAGACGTCCTGGAGATCATCTACACTGCGGCAACCAACACCACCAACACCGCCACCAGTCCGTTCATCACGCAACAGCCGACCAATCAAACCGTCGCTCCGGGCGGAAACGCATTCTTCTCAGCGGCCGCCACAGGCTCAGCTCCGTTGCACTATCAATGGTACGGACCGAGCGAAACCTTGATTGCCGGTGCGACCACTTCGACGCTGGTTTTGTCGAATGTTCAACCTGCCGACGCCGGCGCATACTTCGTGTTGGTCACCAACCAGGTTGGCTTCGCGGTCAGTTCCAATGCCGTGCTGGCCGTGTCCGGCGGCAGTGGTGGCGGCGGAACCAATTTCAGCACGCCTCTTCCAGGCGGCATCGCCGCGTGGTGGCGAGCGGAATCCAACACCCTTGATTCCATCAATGGCAACAACGGCACTATCAGCGGCGGAGTGACCTATGTCGACCACGTAGTGGGCCATGCCTTCCTCTTCGACGGAACCAGTGGTTATATTTCCGTCCCGGCTTCACCCAGCCTCAATATAGGCGCGGGCAGCGGCTTGACGATTGAATGCTGGGTCAAACCCAACCACCTCGGACCAATCGGAGAAGAGGGCCGTCCGATCGTGGAATACGACACAGCTTCGAGTATTGGCGTGCATTTCTACTTCGAAAGTGGCAACCGGCTTTACGCCAACCTCAGAGACACTGCGGAAAACGATCACGCCATTATTTCTCCGTCGGGGAGTCTCAGCAGCAACGTTTTGTCGCACGTGGCTGTCACGTACGACCGAACCAATGGGACTAGTTTTCTCTATATCAATGGTGTGCAGGTTGCCAGCAACTATTTCGGCAACTTCACGCCTCAGACCACCTACCCGCTGTCCATCGGGATCCGCGCCGCCAGCGGGTTTCCCGGCAGTGGCGTGGTTTACAATGGCGTCCTGGACGAATTGAGCCTCTACAGTCGCGCGCTGAACTCGAGTGAAATTCAAACGATTTTCCAAGCGGGCATGAACGGAAAATCTGCTCCGACCGATTCGGGCACCATTCCGACGATCACCAACCAGCCGACCAATCAAACCGTGACTGCGGGCGCGAATGTCACATTCACGGCGACTGCGAGCGGCACGGCACCGCTCCATTATGAATGGTATGGACCGGACAATTTTGAAATTCCCGGGGCCAACTCATCCACGCTGACCTTGTCCAACGTTCAACCGTCCAATGCAGGTTCCTACTACGCATTCGTCACCAATTCATTCGGTTTCGCGCAAAGTTCCAACGCCGTATTGACCATCACGAATCCGCCGGCGCCGTTATGCGTGACAGCGGCGACGAACATTGCCGCGTGGTGGCCGGCCGAGGGGACCGGAGCGGATATCGTCGGCGGCGCGACCGCAACACTCCACGGCGGCGCGACCTTCGCTCCCGGCGAAGTGGGCCGGGCGTTTTTCCTCAACGGAACCAATGATTACCTAACCGCAACCAGTTCCAATTTGAACATCGCAGCCGGCGGCAGCTTCACAGTGGAAGCGTGGATAAAAGTATCCGACGTCGCCGATTATCATCCCATCGTGGAGTGGAACGACAATGCCGGACACGCGGGCGTTCACTTCTGGATTCTCCCCTACTCAGGAGAAACTCCCGGCGTCTTGTTTGCCAACCTCGTTGACACCGGCGGCTCCAGTCATGCGTTCCATGCCCCCGGTGGCTCCGTCAGCACGAATGGGTTCCAGCACGTCGCGCTGACGTATGATCAATCGTCAGGAATCGCCACGATATATGCGAACAGCAACATCGTCGCGCAATTGCCGCTGGGAAGTTTCACACCGCAAACCTCCTATGAGCTTTGGATGGGTCATCGCCCAAATGATGCGCCCGAAGATGCGACCTATGGCGCCCATCTCGGCGGTCTCCTGGACGAGTTGAGCCTGTATAATCGCGCGCTCAGCCAAAGTGAAATCGGCGCCATTTACAACGCCGGCGCCAATGGCAAATGTCCCCCGTCACAAGTTGAGCAGCATACGGCGATCAATTCGCAGCCCGTCGTGAACTTGGCCGTCTCGGGCAAGTCACCCGTATTGTCCTGGCCGGCGTCGGCGAACGGCTTCATTCTGCAATCTGCGGATGACCTGGCGCCACCCGTCAACTGGACGAACGTCCCCGGTATTCCCGCGACCAACGGTGGCAATATCGAAATGACGCTGCCAACGAGCGGCCAGCGCGGATATTTCCGGCTGTATCATCCGTAAAGGAAAACGAATCTCACCTGCCGCTTCGGCGAAAGCCGGAGCGGCATTTTCTTTATCGCGGCTTCTCGGCGTAATGGATGCTCATCACCCCGCCCAGCAGATTGATCACGCGAACATTCCGCCAGCCGAGTTGCGCCAATTTTTCCGCCACCGCTTCCTGCGCCGGATAATGGCTCAGCGATTCGAGCACGTAACCGTAAGCCGCGCTGTTGCCGCAAAATATTTTGCCAAAAATCGGCAGCATGAATTTCAAGTAGCCAAAATAAATCGCTCGCCAGAAACCGTTCGCGGGCTTGCCAAATTCCAGCGCCACCAACCGCCCACCCGGCCTGGTAACACGAAACATGTCGCGCAGTCCGGCATCCAGGTCGGCTAAATTGCGCAAGCCGTAACCAATCGTAACCACATCGAACGCATTTTCCGGAAACGGAATTTGCTGCGCATCCCCATGGATGAATTGAATTTTGGCCGCCGGAGATTTCGCGCCACCGACTGCACTCAATCGCGCGGCTTTTTCCCGCGCCACCTCAAGCATGGGCTCGCTGAAATCAAGACCGATCGCCTCCGCGCCTTTCGCGGCCAGGGCAAACGTGATGTCCCCCGTGCCACAACAAAGGTCCAGCGCGCGTTCACCCGCCCGAACACTGGCGAGGTTCAGCACGCGTTTTTTCCATAACCGATGCAGCCCAAAACTTTGGATGTCATTAATCAGATCATAGCGGCGCGCGATCGACGCAAACAACTGGCCGACCTTGGCGGCGCGCTGTTCCCCCGGCTGGTAATACTCGTTCGTCATCGGTGTTTTTGTGGCGGCCGCCTCCAAAATGGACGCAAAAGGCGCAGGGAAGCGACTAAAATTCATCCACAAACGGTTGTTGAACCCGCTTTTCGGCCATGTTAATAAATTTGCGGCCGCTGGCCCGATTTTTGCTAAAAATGCCTCGTATTGATGCGATTAGGCCCGTGGAAGCAACTATGAAGCGACAAAGAATTCTTATCGTGGACGACGATCCGGTGATCATTAAAGCCGTGTCCATGAAACTCGTGCCCGCCGGTTACGAGATCCTCACGGCGGTCGATGGGACGGAAGGAATCGCTTCGGCCCGCAAGCAAAAACCGGATTTGATTTTGCTCGATATCAATTTCCCCAACGACGTCGGCATGTCGTGGGATGGTTTCCAGGTCATCGCGTGGCTGCAACGCGTTGACGAAGCCAAAGGCACACCGGTCATCGTGATCAGCGGTGGGGACCCGGCGAAATTCAAGGCCCGCGCCCTGCAGGCCGGCGCCATCGCCTATCTCCAAAAGCCGGTCAATAACGACGAACTCCTGGCGCTCATCAAGCAGACGCTGGCTGCTCCCGCCAAGCCGGCGGCCGCGCAAAATTAATCGAATCACCGGGCTCGCTTCGATTCGCGCCACAAAACAACTCCGCCCACGATCCCCCACAACAGGCTGACGAACAGCGTCAGCAGCGACATGGCCTCGGCGTCCGCCGCCGCAATCCCGCACCAGCCCAGCAACGCAATCGCCGCCCCATCGCGCGCGCCGATTCCCGCCATCGTGATCGGCAGGCCGCTGATGGCCGTGATCAACGGAAACGTCCACACCAATCGCATCCACGGAACCGGCGTGTGGCTCACCGCTTGCAGATTCAACGCCAGCACCACGTTGATGAACACCTGCATCAGCAGGCTGCAAAAAAATCCGGTCAGCACAACCTTGGGAGATTTCAGCAACCGCTTGCCGCTCTCCAGAAACGCGACCGCGAATTTTCGGAAAACCGATTCGTGACGCGACCGTTTCAGAAAAATCAGCACGGCCGCGATGATCGGCAGCAGCAACAGCAGCCACCAGGCGGAATGGCTGATCGACAGGGATTTGTTTTCACCAAAGCCGCCGTGCGCGCCGGTGATGCCGAAGCCAATCGCGGCGACGACCAGCAACGCGCCGGAACCCATCAGGCGATCCAACGAAACCGACGCGAGCGTTTTCGAAACCGGCAAGCCGAAGCGCCGTCCGTAAACCGTGGCTTTCGCCGCATCCCCGCCTGCGCCGCCGAACAGCAGGAGATAAAAGAAATGTCCGATGATCGTGAAGCGCGCGGTGGCCGAATTGTTTACTTCGCAATCATTCATCCGCAAGGCGAGATGCCAGCGCCATGCCGCGGGCAGAAACATGATTCCATATAGCAACACGGCGGCGATGAACCAACCGACGCGCATGTGCCCAATCGTTTCCAGCAAGGACGCGGCAGGAATCCGGCGCAGGACCAAATAGAGCGCAACGACCGTGACCAGGACGCACAGCAATTTCCACTTGTTCGAAATCCAGCTCGGCCGCGGGCTGGCGGAAGCATCACTATCAGCCGGGAGGGAAGTTGCGCGCATATTCCCCGACAAAATCCCCGCCCCCCGCCGAAATCACAATCAGCAGTTACCCTATGCGTTGAAAAGCTCCAAGCGCCAACATCCGGGCTCCAGAGAAACTTCAAGCTCCAATCATGGGCCAAAACTTGCGCCTTTTTTGGTGCTTGGGTTTTGGAATTTCTCTGGAGCCTGGTGCCTGGGATTTGGAGATTCACACGGCAATCAGCTATTGGCAACGGGCGCACGGCAACTTAGTCTTTGGCGCGATGAGCATTTTAGAAGAACTGGAGTGGCGAGGGTTGATCGCCGATTGCACGGACAAGGCCGAACTGGCCAAACGCACCGCTGCTCCGCTCACGCTTTATTGCGGGTTCGATCCGACCGCTGACAGCCTGCACGTCGGCAACCTCGTTCCCCTGCTCGCGCTGCGGCGCTTTCAATTGCTGGGGCATCATCCGATCGCGCTCGCCGGCGGCGCCACGGGTTCCATCGGCGATCCCAGTGGGAAAACGCAGGAGCGGCAATTGCTCACGAAAGAAGTGCTCGATCACAACATCGCGCACGTGAAAGAACAGTTGAAACGGTTGCTCGATTTTGAAACCGGCACGAATCCCGCCCGCCTGCTGGACAACGCCACCTGGACCGCGCCCGTAAGCTTTCTGGAATTTCTGCGCGACATCGGCAAACATTTTTCCGTGAACCAAATGGTCGCCAAGGAAAGCGTCCGCGCGCGCATGGAAGACCGCGAAGCCGGCATCAGCTACACCGAATTCAGCTACATGCTGCTCCAGGCGTTTGATTTTTACGTGCAATGCCGCGATTTGAATTGCGAACTGCAAATTGGCGGCAGCGATCAATGGGGCAACATCACGGCCGGCATCGATCTGACGCGCAAGAAATTGGGCCGCGCCGTCTACGGCCTCACGCTGCCGCTCATCACCAACTCCGACGGCTCGAAATTCGGCAAGACCGCCGCCGGCGCCATCTGGTTGGACCCGAAAAAAACCAGCGTCTATCGCTTTTACCAATTTTGGATCAACACCGACGACCGTGACGTCGTGCGTTACCTGAACTATTTCACGTTTCTATCACGCGAGAAAATTGCCGAACTCGAAAAGCAGCATCAGGAAAATCCCGGCGCGCGCGCCGCGCACCAAATGCTCGCACAGGTGATGACCAGCTTGATTCACGGCGAAACCGCCATGCAGGACGCCATTCGCGCCAGCCAGATTCTTTTCGGCGGCGAACTCCAGGGAATTTCCGAAGCCACGTTCAACGACATCGTCGGCGAAATTCCCACCAGGGAACTCGAGGCCGCGAAACTGGCCGACGCCGGATTGCCCCTGGTGGAATTGCTGGTTCACAGCGGCCTGTGCCCCTCGAAAGGCCAGGCGCGGAAAGACCTCGAAGGCGGCGGCGTGAACGTGAACAACGTCCGCGAAGCCAATGCCCAGCGCGCCATCACCAGCGCCGATTTGCTCTTCGGCAAACACGTGTTGCTGCGCAAGGGGAAGAAGAATTACGTCGTCATCACCGTGAAATAACCGCATGGAAGTCTTCATCGTTGTCACCGTCCTGTGGGTATTCTCCGTCTGCATGCACGAGTTCGGGCACGCGATCGTGGCGTATTGGGGCGGCGACCATACGGTAAAGGAAAAAGGCTACCTGACGCTGAACCCGTTTCACTACACGCACCCGGTCTACAGCCTCCTCATTCCCGTCCTGATGATGGTGATGGGCGGCATCGGCTTGCCGGGCGGTGCGGTGTATATCGAACATCAATTACTCCGCTCGCGCTGGTGGGAAACCGCGGTGGCGCTGGCGGGCATCGCGATCAATTGGCTGATGGTTCTGTTTCTGGCGGCATTTTTCAAATTGGGAATCATCCCGGATGACCCGACGAACATCGCCTGCGTCGCGTTCGGACTGCTGCTGCAATTGGAAGTCTGCGCCATCCTGTTGAACCTGCTTCCCATTCCGCCTTTGGATGGCTTTCAAGCCATTGCGCCCTGGCTGCCGCACCACACGCGCGAGCAAATGTTTTCCATGTCCAACATGGCCACGTGGATTTTGTTCCTCGCACTTTGGTACGTGGCGCCGATTAACCAAGCACTCTGGAACACCGTCTTCTTCATCACGAGCCACCTGGGCATCGATACCTACACGACCTACTTCGTGGGAATGGAACAGTATCGGTTTTGGGAAAGGTAGAGCGGTTGCGCCCTGAATTCCCAAATCTCTTTCATGGAGAACGCCTTGTCCGAAGGCGGCAGCGGCCTGCCGCACTCCAAAACCTGGCGGACCCTCTCAGGGCTGACGCATCGCTTTTGCATCTCCCCTCATACAATCACTCTACTTACCTTTTACGTTCAAAAATCGCGAAAAATTAAGATGCGTCAGCCCTGCAAAATGCACTTTGACGGCTTTTAAGTTTGGGGTATGATTGCGACTGTGAGTTTTCGGCTCTTAAATCTGAATTTCCGGCGTGCCGCCCTGGCGGGATGGGCATGCCTGGCATTCGTGGGAGCCGCGCGGGCGCAGGGCGCTCGCGACATTGAAGTGGTTCCTTTCCACAACACTTCGCTGGACACAAACTTCGATCAAACGGCGCCGGAAGATTCACCGGGTTCCAAAGTGTGGAGTCCAACGGCGCCCAAATCGATCGCGCCTTTGTCGCCCCAGCGGCTGCAGGCTCTGCCACAACCGCAGCAGGCCATCAGCAAGGATGAGCAGCAATTGCTCGATCGCCGCCGCAATTGGGTGTTCATGACGCCGGAGGATTACGCCACGACGGATCCCAAAACCGGCAAACGCCTGTTGGGTCCCGATAAAGACAAGGACGACAACATGACGGCGATGGAACGGTATTACCATCGCCTGGAGCAATCCGCCCAACCTGCGACCAACGATTTCAGCGGATTGAATCCGAATCGCTCGGGCGCGGCAACCAATTATTTCGACAACGCGGTGCGAAACTCCGAGTCGGGATTGTTCGGAGAGACCCCGTTTACGTCCCGGCCGGAGACGGGCGTTTTTCAATCCATTTCCGCCCGCAATTCGGCAAGTGTTTTCGGGAGCAGCGACAGCACGCCCGCGCAAACCCCGGAGGAAGCGCGCATCCAGACGGAGCAAAAGGCGCACATGGAAAGTTTCAAGCAATTGTGGAACATCGACCAGGCCGCCAGCGCGGCGACTCCGGTGGCCGCACAATCCTCGGGCCCCATCGATTCCTCCCCGCTGTTCGGCGCTTCCACGCCGGGCCTGCCGACTCCGTTCAAGCCCAACCTTCCCACCGCGGCGGATATTTCGCCGGGCGCTTCGCAGTCCGCAACCCCCGCCCCCCAACCGGTCGTTACGCCCAGATATACCCCGCCGACGCACTCGAATTTCGAACCTATCCAGAGGCCGTTTTAGTCGTATTGCCGGTTCCACCTTCAGGCAATTGACCGCCGGGCAACTTATTTACCGCCCTGACGGGGAACGACCAACCTGCGTTCCCAAGCTGCGCCCGGGCAAACAATCCGTATTTTTTTCGACTTCCCAAACAACGCCCGAGTGATAGGTTGGTTTTATGTCGCGCCAGAATTTGAATGACTTTTTCATTTGGGGAATCGACGATTCTCCTTATGGCCCCGTTGAACTGCCCACGCTCGTGAATTGGATCAAGGATGAACGCGTGCTGGCGGACTCCTGGATTTTTACGCGCCGCGACTCCACCTGGCAGCGGGCTTCGGAAATCGCCGAATTGAAAATGTTTTTCGGAAAGAAATTCAGCCGCGACGTCGATGGCCAGGCCATCACGCCGGGCATTTTGCGCCGCATCAAGATTCTTGCCGAGTTGAACGACGCCCAACTGAGCCATCTGGCGGATTTCCTGGAAGTCCAACGCGTCGCGCAATGGGCCACCGTCGTGCGCCAGGGCGATGCCGGTGATGCGATGTATTTCGTGCTCGAGGGTGAACTCCGCGCGCGGGTGATGGTTGCTGACCGCGAAACGATTTTGTCAACGTTCGGCGCCGGTGAATTTTTCGGGGAAATCGCGCTGTTCGATCACGGTCCGCGCTCAGCCGACGTGCTCGCGAACGCAGACAGCACGCTCCTGAGGCTCTCGTCGGTTGCGTTTCACCGGCTGGCCAAGGAAGCGCCTTCGCTGGCCACGCCGTTCCTGCAGGCAACTTCCCGCACGCTGGCTTCACGCATTCGGGCCGACAACAAACGGCTCGGTGTGGTCAACCAGCAGTTCAGCGCGAGCGGGAGATAACCCCCCAGTCGCGAAGCGACGACTGAGAATAGCCCGACGTTTTAACGTGGGAATCTTTGTGTTCCACCGGGAGCCTTGAAGAGGCGGCTGACATCTACTTCCTTCAACCGTCCCTTCGGGACTCGCTTCCCGGCCGTGTTACCCGGCGTTAAAACGCCGGGCTATTCTCAAAAGTTTCTTCGGAACTGGCTCTCGCGGTCGTTCAGCCAGAGATTACCCATTCATCATTGAAAACGCGCGGGGTTCGCTGCATGCTCCGCACGATGAATTATCTCGCCGAAGCGAAGAATGTCTTCGACATCGAAATTGCCGCGCTCAAGAAGGTGCGCGCGCAACTGGATGGCTCCTTCAGCGCCGCGGTGGAGATGATCGTGGAGACGCTGCGGCGCCGCGGGAAAATCATCGTGGTGGGCATCGGCAAATCAGGCAACATCGGCCAGAAAATTGCCGCCACGCTGACGAGCACCGGTTCCACGAGCGTGGTGCTCAATAGCGTCGACGCGTTGCACGGCGATTTGGGGATCATCAATGACGGCGACCTCATTCTCGCGCTGAGTTATTCCGGCGAGTCCGAGGAGTTGTTGAATTTGTTGCCGGCCATCAAGCGTTTTTCCGTCAAAATCATTTCCCTCACGGGCAATCCAAAATCGGCGCTCGCCGCGCACAGCGATGTGATCCTCAATGTGCGCGTGGCGAAGGAAGCGTGTCCGTTCAACCTCGCGCCGACGGCGAGCACGACGGCGTCGCTCGTGATGGGCGATGCGCTGGCGATGGCGGTGCTGCAGGCGCGCGGTTTCAAGGAGAGCGATTTTGCGCGGCATCATCCGAGCGGCGCGATTGGCCGCGCCTTGCTGCTGCGCATTGGCGATATCATGCGCATCGGCGAGCGCAACGCCGTGGCGAACGAAAACATGGCCGTCAAGCAGGCGCTGCTCATCATGACGCGCGCGAAATCGGGCAGTCTGAGCATCGTGAATGCGCGCGGGAAATTGGTCGGAGTTTTCACCGATGGCGATTTCCGCCGGCGGATGTCGCTCGATGAAGAACTGCTGGCGCGTCCCTTGAAATCGGTGATGACGGAAAACCCGATTGCGATTCGCGACGACGCGCTCGCGGTGGAGGCGTTGAAAATTTTCAACGAGCGCAATATCGACGATTTGATCGTGGTGAACGCGAAGCGCGAGCCGGTGGGCTCGGTGGATTCGCAGGATTTGCCGAAGTGGAAGATCATGTAGGCGGCGGCGTGACGAACCAGGTGTTTTCCTGTCTTAAATTGCATGCGCCGAAAAATATCGGGCTTCAGCTTGGTTGAACTTCTGGTGGTGATTGCGATTATCGCCATTATGGCGGCGTTGCTGGCGGTAGCGCTCGCTCGGGGAAAGGGAAAAGCACAGCAAATCCAGTGCGTGAACAATGTGCGCCAACTGGGCATCGCTCTGCGCGGTCATGTGGCTGCCAATAACACCTATCCGTTGGTGGTCCAACCCAGTTGGGTGCAGGATTTGCAGACTGAACTTTCAACCGCAAAAACCCACATCAATTCCCGGCAATACCTGAGCCAGGGAGTCTGGCAATGCCCGTCGGCGGAACGCCCCGCTGACTGGCCGCCGAACCAGGGATATCTGAGTTACGGTTACAACTGGTACGGTGTGAGTGGGCAAAGCGCGACAAATTCTCTCGGGTTGGGCGGGCACCATGTCTGGCATAACGGACAATTTACCGCGCCGCCGGTAAGCGAATCGGAAGTTGCCAACCCGAGCGGAATGATGGCGATCGGGGATGGCTTCTGCGGCGCGAACGGTGTTATTCAAGATGGCAAATACGCACTGTGGCGAGAGTCGGGATTGCAGGACCAACTCAGAAGCACAAAAAGAGCGCAGGCGCGGCACCAGGGCAAAGCTGAGATTGTTTTCTGCGACGGACACGTGGAATCGCCGGCGTTGAAATTTCTTTTTGAAGACACCACGGACGCCGCGCTTAGTCGTTGGAATCGCGACAATTTGCCGCATCGCGAAGCATTGGCGCAGTGAACATCGATCAAGCCTGGTAAACCACGAGGTTCGATTTCCAGGGGCCGATCCCGACTCCGCTGTAGGCAACGGTTGGAACGTTTCCGGCGGGCCAGAGGCGCAAAATCTCCGCGGCGGAAAGGTAATTCAAATTTTCTTCGTGTGACCACACATCGTAGCGGGTGCCGCGCAGGAGTTTTCGAAATTGCGCCGACGGGAGATAGTGAATGAATGGCAGGCCGGTGTGGTGCTCGACCGGGAATCGGCGATTCGGCACGGCCAGAAAACGTCGCGGCGCAACGCGGCACATTTCCGCAATGAATTCCTGCTGGCGCTCGCGCGAGCCCACGTGTTCCAGCACCGCGTTGCAATGAACAATGTCAAACGCGTTGCGCTCAAATGGCAGCGGTTGGCCGAGCGTCATCTGCACATGTTGCACGCCAGGATAGGCAGCCAGAATCGCCTGGCCGTCGGTGAGGCTGACGCACGTGAGGTTCTTTCGGTGCGGATACAACTGCTCGAGCATGTTCGACTCGACGCCGGTGTCGTCGGTCGCGCCAATGTCGAGGATGCGGTCACTGGAAGACGGCTGCATTTTTTGCAGGAACAACTCGTAAACGCGCCGGCGCGCGCGGGCCGAAAGACGGCGTGCGAAGGGAATTTTCCCCGCGTGCTCATAGTATCGCCGGTCATCGTGCGCCGGCGGTTTGCGCTGGTCATTCATGCGTCGCCGCGCGTGCCACTGTGGATTTGCCCGGCCACTTTCATGGGATCAATCTCCGCGAAGCGCAGCCGAACCAGCGCCCGCAACCATGTGAGCGGATCGCGGAACATGCGGACCTTCTTTCCTTCCTTGAACGAACGCGAGCGATAATTCACGGGAAGTTCGATCGGGCAATAGCCTTTGCGGATGAGCTTGATGAGGAGTTCGAAATCGAAATCAAAGCGGTCGCACTGAAATTCCAGTCCAAAGAGGCAGTCGCGGCGGAAAACTTTGAACATGGTGAACGGATCGCGGAGCCGCTGGAAAAACAGGACGTTGACGAGCGTGGTGAAAAACCAGTGGCCGAAATTGAGATAGATGCTGAGGCCATGCTCGCCGGCGAATTGACGCATTTTCATGACATTGCGCCCGCCATGGCGCGAGCCGAGCACAAACGCGGCGCGCCCGGCCATGAGCGGCTCGATCAAGCCGTCGTAATCTTCAAGGTCATATTCAAGGTCGGCGTCCTGAATGAGGAGATAATCGCCTGTCGCCGCGCTGAAGCCGGTGCGGACGGCGCGGCCTTTGCCGCGCGGCCGGTCTTCCAGGATTAATTTCACCCGCGGATGCTCCTGGAAACTCAGCGCGGCCTCGCGCGTGCCGTCCTTCGAATTGCTTTCCACGACGATGATTTCAAGGTGTACGCCGGGAATTTCCTTGCGCAACAATGCGTCCATCAACGGGCGAAAGGTGTTCACTTCGTTGAAGGCCGGCACGACCACGGACAGAACCGGTTTCGGGCGCGCCGCCGCCTTGCGCGCGAAGGCCATCAATCCGCTTTCGACAATGATTTCGCGAAAACCGGCTTTGAACAGCGCCGTTTGCAGGGTCTGCTCGTCGAAATACACGAGATTGCGGGCGTTGAATTTCGCTGCCCGCTGGCGCGAGGAGTTCGACGGCGCGTCGAGGGAAGGCGTCGCGACGACCAGCGTGCCGCCGGGTTTCAACACGCGCTGTATTTCGCGCAGGAATTCGAGCGGCGAACGGACGTGCTCGAGCACATCGGAAATGACACAGAGATCAAATTGCTCCGGCTCGAGCCCCACTTGATGCAATGGGTGGTGATGCACCACACCCGATTTGAGACGGCGTTGAGCGCGCTCGCATCGCGCCCGGGAGAATTCAATGCCGGTGACGCGCCAGCCAGCGCCTTCGGCCGATTCAAGAAAACCGCCGTCGCCACAGCCGATTTCGAGCAGGCGTCCACGAGCAGGCCCGTGATAACGGGAAATTTTGCCAAGGTAATCCGTGGCGTGCGCCTTTCGGGCCGGCGACGGATCGGCGCTGTAGATGTGCGCGAGCTCGCTGTCACTTGGTTGAGGGTTCAGAAAAATCAGCCCGCAATCGTCACAATGCACGACCCGATAATCCGCGGCCGAAAAAAGATAATAGATGCGCGTGCCCTCACAAACGTGACAGGCTTTCACGGTCTGCCTTTCGCCGGACGGCTGAGTCATGCTCCTTGTATATCAGGATTTGGCGGCACCTCTACCTTTTTGAATTTCAAAAAGCCGCAAAGCGCGAGCGCGACCGAAATGGCGACGGCGACCCAAAACGTCGCCCAGGTGACTCGCCAGTAGCGCGGCCGATAGGTGAACTGGATATGGTAATCGCCGGGCTTATCCAGATAAATGCCTTTGAACGCGCGATTCACCGTCAGGACAGGTTTGATTTCGCCGTTCACGGTGGCAACGAAATCGCGACCCCGCCCTTCGGTGAGGCAGACGACGCCGGCGGAGTTTGCATGAATATCAAATGCGGTCGAGTTCGGCAGGCGCACGTAATTCGTGGCGGAAGTGAAGGTGGCATTCGCGCCCTCCACCTGGGTCAGTGCGGATTGCTTCAGGATTTCCGCAGGTGTCAACGCGATGAATGGCTGGCGGCTGTGCGCATAGAGGTAACCCACAAATTCCTCCGTGGAAGACAGTGGAACAATTTTGTCACAGAAAAAAGCGCGCGGCCACACTTCCAGATTTTCCAAAACACCGAGATCGCTATGGTGAGCAAGGCGATAGCCGAGACCTTCCTGCACTTCCACGGCGGGCGGGGTCAGGACGTATTTTACATTGAGAAAATTCAGAACAGGGTGCGCGGCGACGACGTTGGTCACTTGCATCACCCAATCCATTTGACCGAGCAGGCCCGGCGCCGCGTGAAATAAATTCACGAGTTCGCCATCGCTGAGGGGCGCGGAGGAGACGATATTTTCCAATTCATACACCGCGCTGTAATCACCAAATAAATTCAGTTCGACGCCGGTCACGCGGTAGGGAGAGGCCTTGTCGGCTTTGATCCAATCGATGGCCGTGCTGGGTGCATCGAATTTCACGCGCTTTCCGGGAACCATCACCAGGGATTTATTGCCGAAGGTATAGAACGCGAACCGGAAGTTCGGCACGAACGCCAGGATAGCGACCGCGATGGCGCCGAAAACGGAAACCGGCGAGCGGCTTCTCAAGATTGCAAACAACAACAGCGCTGCCATGGCTCCAACAACCACCACAAAGAAATAGTTCCACGGCATTTCCGCGTGTTGAGTTCCGTAAAAAAAGAGCAGGGTCAAAGCGGCGATGACCAGCGTGGTCCATAGCAGTTTCGAGCCCGCGCGGCGCAAACTTTCCTCCCGCGCCAGGCAGCGGAACCCGTAAGCGCACTGGATGGTCAGATGAATGACGAGGAGGTAGGACAAATCCGTATGCGTGTGCGCCTCGCGATTGAGCATGGGAATCGCGGCGATGACTCCGGCGGGAATCCAGCCAAACACCAGCCCGCCCCACAATACGAGGGCGGCGGTGTTGACCCAAAAGAACCATTCCTGCTTTAACATTCGCCAACTCAAAAACCCGTAGATGCTGCCGGCCATGATGAGAAAACTCGAGGCCGGCGCGGGAGCGCTGAAAGGGTGGTCAGACGCAGGGAGGCGGAAAAATACGTCGTCGAAGATCCCCAGCAGTTCGGCGAAGGGAAATTGCACGACGTGAATTCCCTCATGAATCGTAAACGTTCCCGGCAGAGCCACGAGAAACGTCACCCACACGGGTGAAGTGAGCGCCAGGAAAAGAATTGTGGCCACCGCCATGCGGGCGGAAATTTTGACCGCGGGGAATATGCCGCGATTGCTCAGGAGCGCAAACGCGAGGGCGGCGAAGTTGAATCCACCAATGAGCAATATTGCCAACTCGACGTGGCCGCCGTTGAAGCTTCCGAAACAAACCACCAGCCAGACGGTCCCCCAGCGAAGATAATGCCGGGACGACACGTCGAGCATTTCAATCGCAGACAGCAGAATCCAGGGCGCGTAGGAAAAGACGAAAAACGCGGGGTGATCGAAGATGTAATAATACGCGCCGCAATACGCCGCGAGCGCCGAAAAAAGCAATGCCAGCGGGACATTCGCCATCAGCCGCCGAATCAGCAGCCCGAAACCAACGCAAAAAAGAAATTTCGCGAGGAGGAATTTGAGGTCGCACGCCAGCGAGGAATCGCGGCCGAGAATCACGATCCACTGGAGCGGATCGCCGAACATCGAGACCGCCTGCCCGATGAGCGTGTCCCCGCCGTGGCTGTAGCGGTTCCAGAGCGGCAGTTCGCCGTGGTCCAAGAGACTGTGAGACTCGATGAAACCGACCGGCACGCCCCAGATGAGCATCGCGGCCGTGTCGCTGCCGTGAGCCACGACCGGCTCGTCGCGGTCCATCGCCGGAAGCGTCGGGTAACGTTCGTACAACATCGGCACGCCATAAGCCGGGGCAACGAAACTCTTGCCGAGGAAAATGACCGGGTAACAATTGATCGCGATCGCGATCGCCGAAACGAGCAGGATGGCCAAAACCGGATGCCTGGCGCTCCATTGAGAAAAGCGCGCAAACCAGTTTGCGGTGGGAGCGTCCAATTTCCCGGCTTCAGAGTTTAATTTCATCGCCTGGCGCTCTTGACGCGGAACTCGATGGACTAATCCAAGCCGCTGGCTTTCTTTGCGCGATTCAAGACTTTTCGCGCCAGTTGTTGCGCCCGCGCGGCGCCCTCGCTCAGGATTTTGTTCACGTGATCGAGATTGGCGGCGAGTTCGGCGCGTTTCTTGCGCGCCTCGGCAAAATAATTCCAATAGTTCTCGAACAGCGTCTTCTTCAAATCGCCGTAGCCCAGGCCGCCGGCGCGCAAACGAGTTTCGTAATCGCTCGCGATGTCCGCGGAAGCGACGAGTTTCAGCAGTTGAATGGCGATATTCTTTTCCGCATCCGGCTTTGGCTCGGCGGGAGTGCGACTGTCCATCGTGATGCCCATGATTTTTTTGCGGATGGCTTTTTCATCGCCGAAAATCTCGATGGTGTTGCCGTAGCTCTTGCTCATTTTCTCGCCGTCGGTGCCGGGAACGACGGCGACTTCCTCGCGGATTTTCGCTTCCGGAAGCACGAACGTTTCGCCGTAGGTTTCGTTGAACCGGGTCGCCATGTCGCGGGTCATTTCCACGTGCTGTTTCTGATCACGGCCGACGGGCACCACGTTGGAGTCATAGATCAGAATGTCGGCGGCCATGAGGACGGGGTATGCCAGGATGCCGTGATTCGGCGCAATGCCTTTGGCGATCTTGTCCTTGAAACTATGGGCGAGTTCGAGCCGTGCCAGAGGTATGAGCGTCGTCAGCATCCAGGAAAGTTCGGTGACTTCCGGCACGTCGGATTGCTTGAAGAAAACGGATTTCTTCGGATCGAGGCCGCAGGCGAGGAAATCGAGCGCGACGTCCAGCGTGTTGGCGCGGCGTTCGTCGGCCTGGAACAGCGAGGTCATGGAATGATAATTGGCGATGAAATAAAACGCCTCGCCTTTCTCCTGCAATTCGATGGCCGGCAGCATCATCCCGAAATAATTTCCGAGATGCAACGCGCCTGAGGGCTGGATGCCTGACAAAATTCGCATGGGAGCAGGATAATAAGGAATGAGGAAGGCAGGAAAGAAGGAACTATGTTTAACAGGAGGAAATAGAGGGAACAGAGATTCGAATATTAACTCTTTTTCAGGCCGCCGTTTTTCACTTCCCATTTGTGCAATTCACGGCTCAGCTCGCTGGGCCAGTTTTCCTCCGTTGCGGTCATGAAGACCTGGCCGCGAGATTGGTGGGCGCGCTCCAGCAAAGGGAGAAAACCGCTGCGGCGTTTCACGTCGAGTTCGCCCATGATGTCGTCGATGAGTAAAATCGGCGGTGAGCCATGGATGCCGGTGAGGTATTCGGCTTGCGCCATTTTCAATGAGGTAGCGAGCGTGCGCTTCTGGCCTTCGCTGCCGAATTGCGCGGCGGATTTTTCGTTCTGCAAGAGCTCCAAATCGTCGCGGTGCGGACCGATGAGCGTGGCGCGGTAAGACAACTCGCGCCGGCGCGCTTGCGCGAGTTCCACGGCAAAATCCTTTTTCACGCTGGGCAAATATTCGATGCGCAATTCCTCGGCGTCATTCGAAATGCGGCGATAGGCGAGGCGCGCGAGCGGCGAAAGTTTCGGGACCAGTTCGCGGCGCATCCGGATGATCTCCTCACCGGCGCTCACGAGTTCGCGCGTGAAGCCTTCGAGCGCGGCTTCATCGACTGAGGAGCGCTTCAGGAGCGCGTTGCGCGAGCGCAGCGCCTGGGCGTAACGCTGCAGCAGCGGCAGGTACGTGGGATGCGTTTGCGTGAGCAGCAAATCGAGAAAGCGGCGACGCGAGCGCGCGGTGCCTTTGACGAGTTGCAAATCTTCGGTGCAGAAAACCACCGTCCGCAACGCACCGAGATAATCCGTGAGCCGCCGCACCGGCCGTCCGTCCAAACTCAGGCTGCGTTCAGCCGCAGACCAATACATTTTGATTTCCCGTTCGCCCTGCGCCACGACTTTGCCGCCGGCAAAATATCCTTTTTGCCCATGCCGCACCATTTGCGCGCCGCCCACGCCGCGGAAGGAACGCAGCGTGGCCATGAGATAAATCGCCTCGAGGATGTTCGTCTTGCCCTGCGCGTTGTCGCCGAGCAGCAGGTGGAAGCCCGGCGCAAAATCCACGTCCAGCCGCGCGTAATTGCGGAAATCGCGGAGTCGCAGATGGGCGAGGTGCATGGTGACGGTTAAATGAGTTAAATCGTTGAATAGTTAATCGTTAAATTGGGCGAGCGTTGCAACACATTTGAGGGTCGTGTTGCGTATTGCGTGTTGCGTATTGCGTATTGCGTGAATCCTCGCGGAGCCGGGCAGGAAGATTATACCGCCTGATTTTTGAATGGTGTTGGAGGTGAAAAATCGGGGATACTGAATTTAGTATGGATGAGCAGAATCAAGCGGACCCACCACAGAAATACATCTGGCCGCGATATGTGCTGGCGGGAGTGATTCTCGGAATCGTGCTCGCGATCATTTGGATGGCGGTGCTGGTGCATCGCATTCGCGATCAGCGGGAAGACATGGCCTGGCCGACGAATGTGGCGAAGCCGACGGTGTTGGAGTCCAATCAATCTGCCGCGATGCAGACGAATTCCGCATCTGCTCCGTCCACCAATTCAACCAATCGCTGAGATCCGGAGCGCGGAATTCATTCCGCGAGTGCTCACGTCAAAAAAACACGGAATGAATTCCGCGCACCGGTTCGTTGAAATGAGTGCCGCGGCTCGCTAACCCCAAGCGTTTTCTACGCTTCCTCGCGGGTGCGCTGCCTTTGGCTCCAGAGAGCGAAAGCGCCTTTGCCGATCCAGAAAAGGCCCAGGCCGTCCCAGAAGAGGCTCAGAACGCTGAAGTCACCAAGGAATACTGAGTCACCGGTTGCAAACCCGATGCCGATGAGAATCACACCTGCGATAATGCTTTTCATAGTTTATTAAGGTTAGACCAGCCTCAAAAAAGCATCGCTTATGCCAGCGGTGGATCGGTTAAGGTGTTGATTATCAACGCGGAATGAAATCCGCGCTCCAATTCATGCGTTACGGAACGTCCAACGGCGCGTCCGGCACCGGCACCGTCCGATAATACAGGTTCGGGAAATTCGGCGATTGCGGGTCGGTGAAATGAATGCCGAGCTGCGAAGCGCTGTTGGTGCAAACCGGCAACCAATGCCTCATATCTGACGAGCACTCCAGCCGGTAGAACGGCGCGGCGGTCACGGGCGGGAACACGAAATGAAACACGCCGTTGCACATCATGGCAGTGGAAGGCGGCACGAAATTGCAATCGACGATGACCGCAGCCGCGCGATCCGGCCAGCCGACCCAATACGCTGGCGGCCGGTTGGTGGGTTGTTGCAGTGACAGGATGACGGTCTCGGGGCATTCGGGCACGGCCTCACCAAATGGATTGATGACGATACGCGCGGCGCGTTGGCCGGCGGGAATCGTCACTACGCCCGACAACTGGACGTAATCCACGCCGTTCGAAGCCGTCCCGCTCGTGGAATAATAAACATCGAGACTGTCATTGGTGCCGCCGGAGCGCCGCACGATAAACGATGCTGTGTTGGTGACTGACCGGAAATTCCAGTTGCCCGCAACCGGGCTGTTCGAATAACAACTCAAACAATTGCTGCCTACGACCGCGATGGGATCGAGCGCGTAAATGGTCACAATCGGTTCGATGGGCGGCCGGTTGGTGCCCATGATGGAAATCCGCACCAGATCGGAAGCGCCCTTGCCGCCGAAACTGTCCACGGCCACGGCGCGCAGAAAATAAAATCCAGGCGGCGCATTGCTCCACACAATGCTGTAAGAAGATTTGTTCGTGCCGGGATCGGAACCGATGAAATGATCATCAGCGAAGAAATCCACTTCGACGACGTCCGCGTTGGATGAACTCGCCGTAGCGGCGACAGGAATATCGACTGGCGCGACAAACGCAGCGCCATTGGTCGGGCTGGTGACGCTGACCAGCGGCGGAGGCGGCGTTACCTGGATGACCACCACCGGTGAAGTGAAAGAACCACTATCGCCATTGGCGATTGCGGTGACGCCGTATGTGCCCGGCGGCACATTGGTCCAATCAAGAACATAGACTGCGCCCACTACGCCGCCGATGCCGGGTGGATCGAGAATCAGGAGTTTGCCCGGGCCGAGGTCTTTGCTGCCGGCGAAAAATTCTACGTTGGTCACGGAGCCGGCGGCGGCAAACGGCTTGGCGATGAGATTGATATCGGCGGGCGCGGGAAAGGTTGCGCCATCGTGAGGGGAAATGATCGCAATCGCGGGCGGCGGATTTGAATCGTCATCGACGATGTATGCGACCGCATTGCTGGGTGAGCCGATGGCATAGTTTACCGGGGTCATCGGCTGCAGCAAAGGCGAAGGCGCGAGTTGCAGAACGACCGTTTGGGTCGCGTTCAAAATGCCCCTCTGCAGCGGCGTGATGGTAATGGAAGCAGAACGATCGCCCGCCGGAATGGTGACAAAATGAGAAATCGTCGCGTAATCGACGCCGTTCGAAGCTGTGCCGAGAATGTCGTAATAAATATTCAGCGCGGTAAGCGCGGAACCGGTGCGATCCACTTCGAACGTTGCCGTGTCGCCGGATTCGGTCGCATTGGGATCGGGCGCGTGCATCGTGACGACGGAGAACGGGACGGGCTGGGCTGTGGCGTGCAGCGCCCAAAATGCCGCGATGACAGGCAGCGCCTGACGAGAAAAAACGCGCGAGAAATTTTTCATAACAAGCCTTTCCTTAAGGCCTGAGTGGCTGACGATTGATTAAACCATTTCCTGCAAAGACTGTCAATAAGGCCACGCCCTACAAAGCCACGACAACATTGAACCAACGCAAAACGCGCGGAAACAGCTACGAACAAATCACTTGCAAAAAAACAAGCGGAAACGTTAACGATCAAAGCGCCAACAACAGCTTTTTGATTTCTTTCAATCGGCCTTTGGCGTCTTTTTTTGTGAGGCGCGGGAACTTGCCTCCGAGCGTGATGAAATCACCTTGGCGCGTGAGCATCAGCTTGTCTTCCTTCACTTCGATCACCGTCACGGCGCGCTCGCTGGCGAGGATTTTTATTTCCGCGAGGAGCAGCAGCAATTCCACCGGCGGCGGCAACGGGCCGAAGCGATCGCGCAATTCTTTCTGCAACGCCTCGAGCGCGGGCTTTTCGGTGGCTTGCGCGACTTTGCGATAAATCTCGATGCGATGCTGCGGCTCGGTGGCGTAATTTTCCGGGAGCGTGGCCTGGTCGCCGAGAAAATCGAGGCGCACCTGCACTTCGACGCGCGGTTTCACTTTCTCGCCCTTTTGCGACGCGACGCTTTGCTTGAGCAACTGGCAATACAATTCAAATCCCACCGCGGTGATGTGGCCGCTTTGCTCGGAGCCCAACAAATTGCCGGCCCCGCGAATTTCCAAATCGCGCATCGCGATTTTGAAGCCGCTGCCGAGCGTGGAGTATTGCTTGATGGCGCTGATGCGTTTGCGCACGTCCGTCAACAGGCGCGCATGTCGCGGCAAAAGCAAATAGGCGTAGGCTTGATGTTTGTAACGGCCCACACGGCCGCGCAATTGATACAGGTCGCTCAGGCCAAAACGATCCGCGCGATCGATGATGATGGTGTTCGCGTTCGGGATGTCCAGGCCGCTTTCGATGATGGTCGTCGAAAGCAGAATGTCCGCCTCGCCATTCACGAATTTGGTCATGACTTCTTCCAAATCGTCGGCGTGCATCTGGCCGTGCCCGACGACGATGCGGGCGTCCGGCACGAGCGACTGCAGTTTCTGATGCATCGCGTGGATGGTTATCACGCGATTGTGGAGGAAGAACACCTGGCCGCCGCGATGCAATTCGCGCTGGATGGCCTCGCGAATAATGCGCTCGTCGTATTCGATCACCGAGGTTTCGACGGGCAACCGATCATGCGGCGGCGTTTGAATGGAACTCATGTCGCGCGCGCCGGTAAGCGCGAGATACAGCGTGCGCGGGATCGGCGTGGCGCTGAGTGTGAGCACGTCCACGAGCTTGCGCAGCATCTTGAATCTTTCCTTGTGCATCACGCCAAAGCGTTGCTCCTCGTCGATCACCACGAGGCCAAGATCTTTGAAAACCACATCGCTTTGAATCAACCGATGCGTGCCGATCACAATATCCACGGCGCCGGCGGCCAGATCGCTGATGGCTTTTTGCTGCTGGCGGCGCGTGCGAAAACGCGAGAGCAATTCGATGCGCACCGGATAATCCGCCATGCGCTCGCGGAACGTATTGAAATGTTGCTGCGCCAAAACCGTCGTCGGCACGAGGACGGCGACCTGGCGGCCATCCATCACGGCCTTGAACGCGGCGCGAATGGCGACTTCGGTTTTGCCGAAGCCGACGTCGCCGCAAATCAGGCGGTCCATGGGCTTGGGACGTTCCATGTCCGCCTTGGTCTCGTTGATGGCGCGTAGTTGATCGGGTGTTTCCTCGAAAATAAAGGAGCCCTCGAACTCGCGCTGCCACGGCGTGTCCAGTTTGAACGCATGGCCTTCCTGCGATTCGCGCGCGGCCTGGATGGAGAGCAGGTCGGCGGCGACATCGCGCACGGCGCGCTCCGCGTGCTCTTTCGCCTTCTGCCAGCGCGTGCCGCCCAGCGTATTCAGCGGCGGGCGAATTTTTCCCGCGCCGACATATTTGCTCACGAGATGCGCTTCGGTGACGGGGACGTAGAGCTTGGGCGCGGCTTGCGTGGGATCGGACGGCGCGTATTCGAGGACGAGGCATTCGGTGGCGTGTTCCGTGTTGCGTACTGCGTGTTGCGCACTGGCCGTCCCGGGCAGGTTTTTCAGTCCTAAGTATTTTCCGATACCGTGCTGGAAGTGAACCACGAGATCGCCTTCCTCCAGTTCGGTGAAATCGATGTCGAGCGCGGAACGCGTGGCGAGGGCGTGCGGGGATTTCAGCCGGCGCGGGCGCTGGATTTTGTAGCGGCCGAATATTTCGGCGTCGGTGACGACGACGAGTTTCGCTTCTTCAGAAATGAAGCCGCGGGCGAGGGAGCCGATGTGCAACGTAGGACAGGCATCCTGCCTGTCTTTGTTATTATTCTGCAGATTTTCATCAGATGGAGACAGGCGAGACGCCTGTCCTACGAGCTCCTTCCAAATCTCCTCAAAGCGTTGCTGCTCGCCGTCGTTGTTGCAAAAAATGTGGACGGAGTAATCCTGCCGCAGCCAGCGGTGAAGCTGGGAGAAAAATTCGCGACGCTGCGCTTCGGCAATTTGCGGGTCGACAGCGCGCTCGGCGAGCGGGCGGTAAGCGTCCAGGCTCGCAAATTCCAATTCCAGGCAGTCGCTCTGCTCATCCGCAGCTTCGGACAATTCCAAAATTGTTTTACTCGCAGCGCTTTCGCGAAATTGCTCCCACGGCACGAAAAACGGATCGCCCTGGTTGACTTGCTGCGCGTATTCATTGGCGCGCAAGGCGAGCGCCTCGGGTTCGCACAAAACGAAAATCGTGTTGGCCGGCAAAAAATCCAACAGTGTAGCCAGAGGAGCGCGGCCTTCAGGCCGCTTCAACGTGACATTTTCCTGAGGGGCTGGAATATCGGACGCGCTTTGCGATGTCAGCGCTGAAGCGGCGTGAACGCCGCGATCCAGTTCGCTTTTCAGCACGCCCAGTTCACCCGCCGGCGGGACAACCACGGTGGCAATTTCCTCGCGCGACATCTGGGTCTGTGGATCGAAGTAACGCAGCGATTCCAGTTCGTCACCGAAAAATTCCAACCGCACCGGCCACGGGCTGGTGAGCGGGAAGAGGTCGAGGATGCCGCCGCGCAAGGCCAGCTCGCCTTTTTGCGTGACCTGCGCCTCGGGTTCGTAGCCCTGCGCTTCAAGCCACTCGACCAAATCGAGCGGATCGATTCGCTCACCGCGCGTGAGCGTGCGCATGCGCGAACTCAATTCCCCGGGTGCGAACGTTTTTTGCAACAACGCCGTCACGCTGGCGACGACGATTTGTGATTTTCCAGGGGAATTTTCCGCCCGGTTCGCGAGCGCCACGAGCGCTTGCAGGCGATCCGTGATGGTGTCCGAATGCGGCAGTTTATTTTCGTGCGGCAACACTTCCCAGGCGGGATAAAACAACGGCGAAAACGCCGGCTGAACGTTCGTCGAGGGAATGCCCGCCCACGTCTCCAGATCCTGCTGGAAGCTTTCCTGCGTTTTCAGCGAGTCAGTGACCACGACGATGGGGCGTCGGGGAAATAATTGCGCGAGCAGCGCCGTGAAAAATGGCCGGGCGACTTCGCTGATGCCGGCGCAGGAAAACACGCCGCCATTCTCCATGCGCCGTGCCAGGGATTGCACAGCGGGAGTTTTCGAGACCTGAGCGAATAAATCGCTTGTCGCTGTTTCTGCCAAATTCTGCGCCAAGCGCGGAAAACTTCGTCGCGATTGGTGGGGACGTCAAGAGAACATGACCGGCCCATTCGGTTTTACGCTCGCCGCCGCGGCCTATTTGTTTTTGACCAGTCCAAAGGGCATTTCCACAAAACCGCCGACCCAGAATTTTTTGTCCGTGTTGGCGCCGTCAAACACGGTCTTGGACAGAAAGCCCAGGCGCAGCCCGTGCAGGCTGGTGCGGTAGTCAAAGCCCGCCTCGATGGAATCCTGGTTTTCCCGAACCTCGCGCGGATAAAGGATATTCTGCGTGGCGGGATCAAATTGGATGTTGCTTCCGTTAACCGTGCCGAGATGGCGATAGCCGGCGTCGATTTCCCAATTTTTGATTTGCTGGAACAACCCGAACGAGACGATGTAATGATCATTGCCAGCCGTGTGGTTCCAGCGGAACAAACCGTCCGCATACGCGCCCAGACCGGTCCAGCCAAAATGTTTGCGCGCGAGCAACTCGGGTTCGACGCCGGTGGATCGGTCGCCCGGCGCGAACGGAATATTTTGATTGTACGTGCCCGGCAAAACCGCGCCCGCGCGGAAGGTCAGGGTGGGTATCCAATCATGCGGCGCGTCGCCTTCCTTGAAAATCTGGTAGCGCACACCGAAGGCAGTATCCATCAAACCCGTGGTGGAACGAACGGTGCCGGGCGTGGCGCCGTTGGCGAAATAGCGCCAGCCCACCGTGGTGAAACCGACCGCGAGATCCGCCGCCCATTTTTCGGTGATGCCATATTGCAGGCTGACGTAGCCTTGATTGATGTCGATTCCATAATGCTCGCCGTCATCCACAAAATCGACGGCGTGGCGGGTGTTGCCTGCCCAGAAATGGTAGGCCTCGGATTCCTGGTAAGTGAGGCGCGTGACCAATTGGCCGGGGTCCGGGACATTCGCCCATTCCGCGTAGGGCGCGTGCGGGACGTTTTCGCTGGCTTGCACAAGACCAGCCGTCAGGAGTACGGCGCCGGTGATAAGACAACCACGAGAATCTGCAAATAAAGATTTCATCCGATTATTTTAACCGCGGCCGAGTGGACGAAAACCGGGTTACCAATTCAATTTGGGTCGTGATGTTAGGTGGAGACGGAGGAACGGAGCAATTTAAATCTAACCCCATATCGCATGGGGCGTTAGTTATATCTTGTTTATAAGTAATAAGATGCCACTTAAAATTGCCTTATGGGGAAATCTGCAGTTGTTGACGGCACCCCGCTAGGGCAATAGCGCCGCCGATTATTCCCACTCGATGGTCCCGGGAGGCTTGCTCGTGATGTCGAACACGCAGCGATTGACGCCTTTCACCTCGTTGATGATGCGGCTCGCGAGTTTCTCAAGCAACTCATACGGCAGCTTGACCCAATCGGCGGTCATGCCGTCCTGCGATTCCACCGCGCGAATGGCGATGGTGTAATCGTAGGTGCGCTCGTCACCCATCACGCCCACGCTCCGGATCGGCAGCAGGACGGCGAAGCTCTGCCAAATTTTGTAATACCAGCCGCTGCTTTTCATCTCCTCGACCACGATGGTGTCCGCGTTGCGCAGAATTTCGCAACGCTCCGGCGTCACTTCGCCAAGGATGCGCACGGCAAGCCCGGGGCCGGGGAACGGCTGGCGCAACACGATCTCGCGCGGCAATCCAAGTTCCAAACCGAGTTCGCGGACTTCGTCCTTGAACAGACGCGCCAACGGTTCGACGAGCTTGAACTTCATGTTCTTGGGCAAGCCGCCCACGTTGTGATGGCTCTTGATCATGGCGGCGGGATTGCCGGCGATGGGCACGGATTCGATGACGTCGGGATAGAGCGTGCCTTGCGCGAGAAACTTCGCTTTGCCAGCGCGTTTCGTCGCCGCCTGGAAAACTTCGATGAACGTGCCGCCGATAATTTTGCGTTTGCGTTCCGGATCGGTCACGCCTTTGAGGCGGCGCAGGAATAATTTCGAGGCGTCCTCGTATTGCAGTTTGATTTTGAAATGGCGCCCGAAAACTTCGCGCACCACGCCGGCTTCGCGCCCGCGCAACACGCCGTTGTTCACGAAAATGCAGGTGAGCTGATCGCCGATGGCTTTGTGAATCAGCGCCGCGGCCACGCTGGAATCCACGCCGCCGCTCAGTCCCAGGATCACGCGCTCCTTGCCGACCTGCGCGCGAATCTCCTCCACTGCCTGCTCGATGTAGCTGCGCATGGTCCAATTTTTGCCGCAGCCGCAGATGTTGTGGACGAAGTTGGCGATGATTTCCTTGCCGCGCGGCGTGTGCGCCACTTCGGGATGAAATTGCAGGCCGAACATTTTGCGGTCGCGATTTTCGATGGCGGCGAATTGCGAATTCTCCGTGACGGCGACGGATTTGAAACCTTTCGGCAGTTTCGTGAGCTTGTCGCCGTGGGAATTCCAGACCTGGAGCGATTCCGGAAGGTTCGCGAAGAGCGGGCAAAAACTATCCGTGACGCGCAGCGTCCCTTTGCCGTATTCGCGTTTCTCGCCCTTCTCGACTTTGCCGCCGAGAAAATGGCCGAGCAACTGCAAGCCGTAGCACACGCCGAGCAGCGGCAGGCCCATGCTGAAAACTCCTTTATCGGGCAGCGGCGCTTTTTTCGCATACACGCTGGACGGCCCGCCGGACAGGATGATCCCGCTCGGTCTCAGGGCGGCGATTTCCTTCGCGGGCGTGTCGTAACGCAGGATGATGGAATACACGTTGCACTCGCGAACGCGGCGCGCGATGACCTGCGTGTATTGCGACCCGAAATCCAAAATGACAATTGTTTCGACCATGGGCGTATTTGGTTTAACGGAAATGGACTTTTTGCCTGTCGGGGGGCTGTTTGGCGAGAAAAAAGTACCAGAAAAAGCTGCCAGAGTCGCGGCGAGAAAGCTTGAAAAGGGCGGAAAGCGGGTGTAACACATGGTCGTGTATGACAACAACATTGACCATTCGCCTTCCGGCGACCCTCGCGCGCGAGTTGAAAACACGCGCCAAAGCCGCCAAGACCAGCCCGAGCGCGGTGTTGAGACGCGCGGCAGCGGACTACGTGAGGAAAAACAAATCCGGCGGCAAGCTGAATGCCATGCAGGAGCATATCAATGCCCGGGCCGGCACGTGGGACGGTGATATTTCCGGCGAAGAGTTGCTGCGGAGGACGCGGCCGTGATCCTCGTAGATACGTCTGTCATCGTCGCGTGGCTTGATCCGACACACAAACACTACAAGGAATGCTGGGCCGCCATTCGATATTGGGCCGGACGGGACCAACTCGCCATCAGCTCAGTCACCTATGCCGAATTGGCCGCAGGCGGACGCACGCGCGAAGCAGTGGACGAAGACGTGAAAGGGTTTGCCCGCCTCGAGCTGGATTATGATTCCGCCTGGCGGGCAGGCAAAGCCTCCCGGCAATACCGGTCCGGGCGAACAGATGAACCGGTGCTGCCCGATTTTTTTATTCGCGCGCAAGCCGCTATGTTGAACTTGCCGCATTTAACAAACGACCGTCGGCGTTTGGCCTCGTGGCCGGACGTCGATTTTCTATTTCCAGATAACTCCTGATCTCCGCCTCTTTCTGGCGAACCCCGATGCTGGACAAACTACGCGCTCAGGCAGCCCGGCATCCGCATTGGACGCTCGCGCTCATCACCGTCGCGGCGCTGCTGCCGTTTCTGGCGAAGCCGTTCAACATCGACGACCCGTTGTTTGTCTGGGCCGCGAAGCACATTCAGGCGCATCCGTCCGACCCCTACGGTTTCAATGTAAATTGGAATGGCCGGGATTTCCCCATGTCGCGCGTGACCGAAAACCCGCCGCTGGCCTGTTATTATCTCGCGCTAGCCGCCAGTGTTTTCGGGTGGCACGAAATCGGACTGCATCTCGCATTTTTGTTGCCGGCGGTTGCGACGATCGTTGGCGCGCATCGCGTCGCGCGCCGCTTTTGCAAAGCGCCAGAATGGGCCGCGCTGATCACTCTGTTCACGCCGGTGTTTTTAGTTTCGGCATCCACGGTCATGTGCGACGTGCTGATGCTGGCGTTTTGGGTTTGGGCGATTGCCTTTTGGCTGGAGGGAATGGAAAGCAACCGCTTTCGTCCGCTGGTAATTTCCGGCGTGCTCATTTCGCTGGCGCTCGTCACAAAATATTTCGGTGTGTGCCTGATTCCCCTGCTCGCCGCGCACGGACTGGCGCAGCAACGCCGTCTCGGGCGATGGGCGCTGGCGCTGCTGATTCCGATTGCCGTGATTTGTCTTTATCAACTCTGGACGGATTCGCTTTACGGCGCGGGGTTGCTGAGCGCGGCGGGGCGTTACGCCAGTTTCGCGACGCAATTTTACCAGGTGTCGAAATTGAATTCCTCCGCCGTCGCGCTCGCCTTTGCCGGCGGTTGCGCGGCGACGCCGGTTTTCTTCGCGCCGCTCGTGTGGCGGCAGACGCCGGTGGTGATCGGCAGCGCGGTAGTTGCGGTGGTGATTTTGGTTTTTATCGCCGGCGGCATTTTCACGAAATATCCGAACATTGAAACCCCCGTTGGGGTGAAGGTGCAATTTGTGTTCTGGGCGCTGGGCGGCCTCAGCATTCTGGCGCTCGCAACGATGGAACTCTGGCGACGGCGCGATGCGGGGTCGTGGCTGCTGGCGCTTTGGGTGTGGGGCACGTTCGTGTTCACGGCGTTGATCAATTGGACCGTGAATGCCCGCTCCATCCTGCCGCTCGTCCCGGCCATCGCCATCTTGATCGCGCGGCGATTGGAGCAATTCCCGGTTCGCCTCCAATCGAAAGCCATTTGCCTCGCGGCCGGTGCGGCGCTCTCTTTAATAGTCGTCGGAGCCGATGGCAATTTCGCCCACGCCGTTCGCGAGCTGGCGACGAAAGTTGTTGCCACCTACCAGCGGCCCACGCAGACGCTTTGGTTCCAAGGCCATTGGGGCTTCCAATATTATATGCAGGAACAAGGCGGGGCGCCTCTCGATTTCCAAAACTCCGACTTGAAGCCGGGCGAAATCGTCGCCGTGCCTTCGGACAACACCAACTTGCGTTCCTTCAGCCCTGCAACCGCGGATTTGCTCGGCACCGTTGCGGTCGCCCGCACCGGCGCGCTGGACACCATGGACTCGCTGACGGGCGCCGGGTTTTATTCCTCGCTGTGGGGACCGCTGCCATTCGCGTTTGGCCATGTGGCTCCCGAATATGCGCGTGTGTATCAATTGAAACAGCCTGCGGTTGCGACGCCGACGAATCCGCAGTAAAGTGCGCCCACAACTCTTATGGAACTGCACGGCAAAAATATCATCGGCGGAAAAGCGGTCGCTTCCAGCAACGCTAAAACTTTTCACAGCACCTCGGCCGCCACGGGCGAAAAACTCAGCCCTGTATTTCACAAGGCCACTCCCGCAGAAGCCGACGACGCCGTGGCGCTCGCGGTAAAAGCCTTTGAAAGTTATCGCCGCCTGCCCGGCGAAAAAATCGCCGAATTCCTCAATCGCATCGCCGAGGAAATCCTGAAACTGGGTGATGAATTGATCCAGCGCACGAGCGCGGAAACCGGTTTGCCGGAAGCGCGATTGGTCGGCGAACGCAATCGCACGGTCAATCAATTCAAGATGTTCGCGGAACTGGTGCGCGAAGGGTCCTGGCTTGAGGCGACGATTGACCGCGCGCAGCCGGAGCGCAAGCCGCTGCCGAAGGTGGACCTGCGGCGGATGCTCGTGCCGCTGGGGCCGGTGGTGGTTTTTGGCGCCAGCAATTTTCCGCTCGCGTATTCGGTCGGTGGTGGTGACACGGCGTCCGCCCTGGCTGCCGGTTGCCCGGTGATCGTCAAGGCGCATTCGGCGCATCCCGGCGCGTCCGAAATGGTCGGACACGCCATCCAGGCTGCCGTCGAGGCCACGGGAATGCCTCACGGGCTCTTTGCCATGGTTCACGGTGACGGCACCGAAATCGGCCAGCGGTTGGTGACCCATCCGGGAACCAAAGCAGTTGGTTTCACCGGCTCATTGCAAGGCGGCCGCGCGTTGTTCGATGCCGCTGCGAAACGTCCGGAGCCGATTCCGGTTTTCGCGGAAATGGGCAGCGTCAATCCGGTTTTTATTCTGCCGCACGCGTTGAAGCAAAATGGCAAAACGATCGCGGAAGGTCTCGCCCAATCGGTCACGCTGGGGGTGGGCCAGTTCTGCACGAATCCCGGGCTGGCGTTCGGCCGGCAAGGCGATGAATGGACGGCCTTTGTTCAGAAGATGGGCGAACTCGCCGGCGCTGTCGCTCCCGGTGTCATGTTGCACCAGGGCATCAGCGCCAGTTTTCACAAAGGCACCGAGCGGATGAAGAATGTCGCCAATGTAACAGTGGCGGGGAAATCATCCGCTGAGGCGCCGCAGGGCCGCGCGCCCGCGATGATTTTCAACACCGATTCGAAAACTTTCCAACAACAACACGTCCTGAGCGAAGAAATTTTTGGGCCGTCAACGCTTCTGGTGAATTGCGGCTCCAAGGAAGAACTGGAACAAATCGCCCGCAACCTGGCCGGCCAGTTGACCGCGACTATCCACGGCACCGAAGAAGATTTGGCCGAGCATGCCGGTCTCGTGGCGATTCTGCGCGAAAAGGCCGGCCGCTTGATTTTCAATCAATTCCCAACCGGCGTGGAAGTGTGTCCCTCCATGCAACATGGCGGCCCTTATCCGGCGACGACGGATTCGCGCTTCACGTCGGTCGGCACCTATGCGATCAAACGCTTTGTCCGGCCGATCGCGTTTCAAAATTTCCCAGACTCAGCGCTGCCGGCGGAATTGAAGAATAAAAACGCGCGCAACATCTGGCGCATCGTGGACGGCAAGTTCACGAAGGATGATGTGTGAACGGGGCGGCGATCACTGCGATGGTTTCAATTTAACGCCACCTTCCCTCTCACCCCGGCCCTCTCCCTTGGGGCCGAGCATTACCCACATCTTTTTCGAAACGAGATTAGCATTCTTTTGCGTTGGGTTTCGGTCGTCAGGGGTTAGTTCCGAAGGAACTTTCGATAATAGCCCAGCATTTTAACGCTGGGTTAAATGCCGTTAAGGAACCGAGTCCCGAAGGGACGGCTGAACGGAACGGTTTTCAGCCGCCCCTTCGGGGCTTGCTGGGTACGCTTCCATACCCGGCGTTGAAACGCCGGGCTATTCTCAGAAGTCCCTCCGGGACTCCACTAACTCAACCTCCTCATGCCGAATATGCTTTTCATCCCTTCGGCGCAACCCATTCCAACCGAAGATGTGGGTGATGCTCAACCCCCGGGGAGAGGGGGAAACTTTGTCGAGTTCCCTGAAGTCCGTAGCCGAAGAACTCAATCCAGCTTCAGGTCCCGGACATTTTCTCAAAAAAATCGATTGCGCTTTCGCCTGCACGCGGGCTCGTGCTAAAACACCCGCGTGAAAATCACCTCGGTTGAAGCGTTCCTGATGTCGTATCCATTGCCCGAGCCGATGCGGCTCCCGTTCTGGAATGGCGAACGCATCATCGTGAAGCGCGATGCGATGTTGATTCGCGTAAAAACGGACACCGGCCTGACCGGTTACGCGCCGGGTCCAGCGCACGAACGCGCGCAAAAGGAAATTCACGGCGTCATCCGCACTTTTCTCCTCGGCAAAGATCCGCGGCGTTGGGCGGACCTGAAATTTTCCGGTGACCTCGAGATTTTCAAAACCTATTGCGCGGTGGAAATCGCGTTGATGGACATTGCGGCGCGGTACGAAGGTTGCGCGCTCTCGGAAGTCGTCGGCGGACGCAAGCGCGATCGCATCAAGCTCTACGGCAGCGCGGGCATGTATATGTCGCCGGAAGGTTACGCGCGCGAAGCGGACATCATCGCGAAAATGGGTTTCAGCGCCTACAAAATGCGCCCGGCGCTCGGGCCGGAACAGGATTTGAAGACGGTGGAATTGATGCGCAAGACGGTCGGCCCGAATGTGGGCTTGATGGTCGATGCGCATTCCTGGTGGCGCATGGGCGATAAAAGTTATTCGCCCGAAACGGTCACCGAACTCGCGCGCGAGATGGCGAAATCAAAAATCACGTGGCTCGAGGAACCGATGCCGCCCGATGACCACGACGCCTATCGAAAATTGCGCGCGCAAAAAATCGTGCCCGTCGCCACCGGCGAACACGAACAGGAGGAGGAAGGCTTTTACGATCTAATCGAAACCGGCGCGGCGGATTACATCCAGATGGATGTTTGCTGCCAGGGCGGTTTCGCGATGGGCCAGCGCGTGTTTGCCGCGGTCCAGAAGAAAAATCTCCGTTTTGCGTTTCACAGTTGGGGCACGGCTCTCGAAGTGCTCGCCGCCGCGCATCTGGGAATCTGCTGGCCGGCGAACGTGGTCGAATGGCTGGAGTATCCGATTTACACCAAAGCCGGCTGTCCCGTGATGTATCCCTGGCCGCTTGCGGAGGAAATTCTGCGCGAGCCGTTCGATATTCTTGGCGGCGAGTTGATCGTGCCGAAAGATCCGGGGCTCGGCATCGACATTGACGAGCGCGTCATCGAAAAATATCCGTTCATCCCGGGCCCGTGGTCGTTTTTCCGAATCGATTCCCCGCTGGAAACCGTGGCCGTGACCGGCGATCACAGTGTGAAATGGGTGGCCGCGGAAAACAAATCGCCGCATTAACTGCGCTCCACCCACCCCCCTGCATGAAGAACCACGTGCGCTACTTGATCGTGTTCATGTTGTTCTTCATCAGTTCGGTCAATTATGCGGATCGCGCCACGCTTTCGATCGTAAAAACGGACCTCTCGAAAGACCTTGGGCTCAATTCCGTGTGGATGGGATATTTGATGTCTGCGTGGCTTTGGTCTTATTGCATCGCGCAAATTCCCGCGGGCTGGCTGCTGGATCGGTTTGGTTCCAAACGAGTTTATGGTGTGTCGATTTTTCTGTGGTCGTTTTTGGTTTTTCTGATGGGATTCACCGGGTATTTGCAGGGGAAAACCGCATTCGCCGTGCTCTTTGGTTTGTTGTTCCTGATTGGATTTGCGCTGGCGCCGTGCTTTCCCGGCAACGGACGTTTTGTGGCCGCCTGGTTTCCGACGGAAGAGCGCGGCACGGCATCGGCCATTTTCAATTCGTCGCAATATTTTTCGCTGGTTCTCTTTGCGCCGTTCATGGGTTGGATTGTTCATAAATTCGGCTGGCAGTATGTCTTCTGGACCATGGGCGCGCTGGGAATCCTGGTCGCGCCGCTATGGTTCAAAATCATCTACGTGCCGAAAGAACATCCGCGGGTTACCGAAGCCGAACTGGCTCACATCGAACAAGGCGGCGGATTGGTCAACGCAGACATGGGCGCAAAAACCGGTGCCCACTTCAGCATCAAGTCGTCGCATGTTCAACAACTGCTCGGCAGCCGGATGTTGATTGGGGTTTATCTCGGCCAATTCTGCATCACGACGGTGACTTACTTTTTTGTCCTGTGGTTTCCGGGCTATCTGGAAAGCCGGGGCATGACCATTGTCAAAGCGGGGGTTCTCACTGCGTCCACGGCCTTATGCGGCTGCATCGGCGGAATCCTCGGCGGCCAGTTTTCCGACTGGCTGCTGAAACGCGGCCGTTCGCTGACGTTTGCGCGAAAACTTCCCATTGTCATCGGGATGCTGCTTTCCTGTGTGATGATTCTTTGCAATTACGTCCACACCAACTCGCTGGTGATCGCCATCATGTGCCTCGCGTTTTTCGGCAAGGGCATCGGCGCGTTGGGTTGGACCGTGGTTTCCGACACTTCGCCTCGGGAAATCCTCGGGCTCAGTGGCGGTATGTTCAATGCCTTTGGCAACACGGCGGGCATCACAACGGGAATTATCATAGGTTACCTCATCCATTGGACCGGCAGTTTTTCGGCGGCGCTCGCCTATGTGGGCGCCAACGCGCTCGGCGCCATTTTTTGTTACCTGGTCATCGTGGGAGAGATCAAACGATTGGAACTGAAGAACACTTCGGCTCCGCTCGTGCCGCAACCCCTTCCTCGATAAACCATGCACACGCCAATCGTCACCGAAATGCTCGTCATCCCGGTCGCAGGACATGACAGCATGCTGCTGAATCTCAGTGGCGCGCACGGGCCGTTCTTCACGCGCAACGTCGTCATTCTCAAAGATAATTCTGGCGGAACGGGCGTGGGAGAAGTTCCGGGCGGCGAAAAAATCCGTCAAACTCTGGAGGATTCAAAGCCGTTCGTGATCGGAAAATCAATCGGCGATTACAATTCCGCGCTCAACGCCGTGCGGCAGAAATTCGCCGACCGCGACGCCGGGGGGCGCGGTATTCAGACTTACGATTTGCGCACGACGATTCACGCGGTGACCGCCATCGAGAGCGCGTTGCTCGATTTGCTCGGGCAATTTCTCGGCGTGCCGGTCGCCGCGTTGCTCGGCGAAGGACAACAGCGCGATGCCGTCGAAGCACTCGGATATTTATTTTACATCGGCGACCGCAAAAAAACGAATCTGCCGTATCTCAGCGCGCCGGATGGGAAAGATGATTGGCTGCGGCTGCGCCACGAGGAAGCGCTCACCGCAGACAGCGTTGTGAGGCTCGCGGAAGCGGCTCACGCGCGCTATGGCTTCAATGATTTCAAACTGAAAGGCGGCGTGTTGCGCGGCGAGCAGGAAATGGAAGCAGTCACCGCGCTCGCCAAACGATTTCCCAACGCGCGCATCACGCTCGATCCCAACGGCGCGTGGTCGCTTGCCGAAGCCGTTTCGCTTTGCCGCAATCAGCATCAGGTGCTCGCTTACGCGGAAGATCCGTGCGGCGCGGAGAATGGAAAATCCGGCCGCGAGATCATGGCGGAATTCCGTCGCGCGACCGGCCTGCCTACGGCCACGAACATGGTGGCGACGGATTGGACGCAATTGGCCGATGCGCTCAAGCTCAAGGCCATCGATATCCCGCTCGCCGATCCGCATTTCTGGACCATGCAAGGCTCCGTGCGCGTGGCGCAACTTTGCCGCGATTGGGGCGGGCTCACGTGGGGATCGCACTCGAACAATCATTTCGATATTTCGCTCGCCATGTTCACGCACGTCGCCGCCGCTGCGCCGGGAAAAATCACGGCGATCGATACGCATTGGATCTGGCAGGACGGCCAGCGATTGACGAAAGAGCCGTTGAAAATCGTGAACGGAAAAATCAAAGTTCCATCCGCGCCGGGTCTTGGCATCGAAGTGGACATGGTGGAAATCGAAAAAGCTCACGAGGTTTATCGCAAGATGTCGCTCGGTGCGCGCGATGACGCAGCGGCGATGCAATTTTTGATTCCCGGCTGGAAATTTGATCCGAAGCGGCCGTGCCTCGTGCGTCCGTAAAGGCGCCTGTCTCCATTTAATGTAGGAGACGAGGTGACGAGTCTCAAACTTCGGTTTTCAATAAAGTCAGAGACTCCTCACGTCGTCTCCTACAATTCAAACCGTTCCCGGCGGCCACAAGCTTTGGCCCACGTCGGTCCGGAAATAACTGCTGAGCACGCGGAGTTTGCGGATGTTCTCGTAGGCATTCGCAATGGCGCCTTTCAAATTCGGCGCCAGCGCAATCACATCCGCGATGCGCTGCCCGGTCGCCATCAGTTTACCCTCGTCATTGCGCGTGACTTCATTCCACCAAACATCGCAACTGAATTTCCCGGTGACATCGATGGGAAATTGCGGGCCGCGCACTTGGTTGAATGGATAACCGTAACCAGCCAGCGTCAACGAACAGCCAAATTTGATTTTCTCGTCGAATTTTGGATCGAGCTTTTGGTTTTGTGTCGTGCGCAAAACGATTTCGACCGAATTTTTCAACATGCGCAATATCATCGGCCCGGACGTCACGCCGATGCGGATGTTGTATTCGATGACGTGCCATTTGCCGCCGCGCTTGATCGCGGTGACCTGAATCGGCCCGTTGTAATTCACCTTGCGGAACCACGGACGCAGCGGATGCAGCAAGCTGCCGCGCGAGGCCGTATTTATCGCTCAGGATCGCGTTCCACGAGCCCGCCCAGCGGCGCGCCGGCGATCACGCCCTGGTTGCCGACGAACGCGTATTTATATTCCTGGTTCGTGACGAGCGAATAAATTTCGCCGCCGCTCACCAGCGCGATGTGCCCGGCCTCCGCGCGCCCGAGATATTCCTGGAGAAAAACGCCTTCGGCGTAATTCACCTGCCGCAGCCACGCGCGCGTGTCCTCAACGGTCTCGCACAAAATCGTGTGAATCGGGCTCGTCGGCGAGCAAAGCGGATTTTTCAGCACGAACGGCTGTGGATGTTGTTGCAGAATTTTTTCCGCTTCGAGCCGATTCGATGCGACGTATGCCTGCGGAAACGGAATCTTGAAATCCGCGCACAGTTTCCGCGCGAAATCGCGTTCACGCTCGATGCGCATCGCCTCGCCTGTGGGACTGAAAATAGGCGTGCGCGCCTTCAACAAATCCTTCGCCCACGGGGCTTGCGCCCAATCGATGGATTGCGGGATCACGCAATCGACGCCGTGCTCGCGGATGAGCGGCAGGGGGCTGGCGTGCGCCTCGCGCGAAAACGTCGGCCCCACGAGTGACGGCGGAAAATGGCCGTAATGACGCGTGAGATAAGTCGAAACACTCGCGCCCGCATCCGCCAGCGCCTGCCCGATGCTATGAGCAAACGAACCAACACCGAGGACCATTACAGAAGCCGTGCCACGTGACGGAGCGCCGAGCACCTGCTCGGCTTTTTTGAATGCAGATTTGCTTCTGACCGAGCGGGTGCTCGGCGCTCCGGCAAAAATTTTCGATTTGCGCGCCATGCAATATTGTTTCTCAAAAGAGATTTCCGAAAAGGTGGCGACATCCCTGCCGGGATGTCGAGGCAAACCCGCAGGTTTGCCCCACCTTTTCGGAAATCTCTTTTGAGAAACCGCCGCGGCACGGCATTCCTACCCCCTCGACTTTGCTTGCCAATTGGTTACGATTAAATCGTGAGTTTTGTTTCTGAATTTAATGCGCTGCCGCTCGCTTCATTGGCGAAGCGCTCGCAGACGCTTGCCAGCGCCGGCGCGCGGGAAGCGATGGCCAAGCCGAAAATGTCGCTGGCCGATTTTGCGGCGCTGATTTCCCCGGCCGCGGGCGAGCTTCTGGAACACATGGGCCGGCGCGCGCACGCATTGACGCAGCAACGCTTTGGCAAAGTCATCCGGCTATTCGCGCCGCTCTATCTTTCCAACGAGTGCATCAACAATTGCAAATATTGCGGCTTCTCGCGCGACAACCCGATCCTGCGCGTCACGCTCACAGTGGATGAAATGCGCCGCGAAGCGAACGCGCTGCACGAGCAGGGTTTTCGCAATATTCTGCTGGTCGCCGGCGAGCATCCGAAATTTGTTTCCGGAAATTATCTGCGCTATTGCGTCGCGGCGCTGCACGCGGAATGGCCGGGCATTTCGCTCGAAGTCGGGCCGATGGAAACCGAAGAGTATCGTCCCCTCGTGCAAGCCGGCGCGGATGGACTCGTGGTTTACCAGGAAACCTACGACCGCGCGATCTACGACGACATGCACACGGCGGGCCCGAAGAAAAATTTCGATTGGCGCCTGGAAACGCCCGAACGCGCCTACGCCGCCGGTTTTCGCCGGCTCGGGCTCGGCGCGCTTTACGGGCTGGCCGACTGGCGCTATGAAGCGCTGTGCGTGGCCGCGCACGCGGATTATCTCCTGCGCAATTGCTGGAAGGCGTCTGTGACGATTTCGTTGCCGCGATTGCGCCCCTGCGCGGGTGAGTTCCAACCGCTCACGCACATGACTGATCGCGACCTCGCGCAGCTTATTTGCGCGTTCCGCCTGATGTTCCCCGACATCGGCCTCGTGCTCTCGACGCGCGAGCAAGCGAAATTGCGCGACGGCCTCATTCCGCTCGGCATCACCATGATCAGCGCCGGCAGCCACACCGAGCCCGGCGGTTACACGGGCGCGGGCAAGGAAAATATTCATCACACCGAACGCGGCCGCATTGTGGAACTCGCCTCCGGTTCGAGTGAATGGGCGCCGCAACAAAACCGCGCGACGAACGCGACCGGCCAATTTGAAATCGCCGATGAACGTTCCCCGCAGGAAGTGGCGGCGTTGCTTCGCAAACTTGGTTACGAACCCGTTTGGAAAGATTGGGATGCCGCACTCACCACATGAAAGATTACACGGTCAAACAAAGCCTCATGATTGTGGCCGGCGGCTGCGGCTTGCTGCTCGTGGGCGTCTATCTTCTTGCCCCTTTTCTGAGCGCCGCGCCGCATAACCCGGTGACGACCACACGCAGCGAGGAGGCCCAACTCGCCAATGCCATCGCTCAATACGCCGTGGTGTTTCAGAATTATCCCGCGAGCAACAATGCCGAGCTCACGAGGAATTTGACCGGCGACAACCCCAAGCAAGTGAGGCTGATCGATCTGTTCGAGTCTTCGACCAATAAAGCCGGGCAAATGGTGGATATCTGGGGCACGCCGTATAAATTCACCTTCAACTCGACGAACAGCTTCATCATCACGTCCGCCGGGGAGAATCGCACGTTCGGCGACACGGACGATGTGGTTTTCAATAGCGCGACCAACACGTTGCCGCCGCCGTGAACACGCCTCATTCGCCGGCATGATGACATTCAGTAAAACTTCGACTAAGATAGCACCATGACTCCCAAGGCTGCATTGGATTTGCAAATCGAACGCTACCGCGAGATGAGCGGGGAGCAGCGACTGGCAATCGCATTGAATCTGCATGAGCTTTCCTGCGAAATCGCCCGCGAAGGCATCCGCACGCAGCACCCCAATGCAGACGAAAAGGAAGTCGATCGTCTATTGCGGCAGCGCCTTGAACTCGTGAGGGAGTCGTGACGGAACGAGAACTCCTGGTGGATTGTCTGCGGCGGCTGAACCGCGAAAATTTGAACTATTTTTTGACGGGTTCAATGGCAAGTAATTTCTGGGGCATTCCGCGCACCACCCACGATTTGGATTTTGTAATCCAGTTGCCGCCTTCTTCTCTATCGAGGATGGTCGAAGCCTTCCGCGACGGTTTCATTCTGGACGAAGCTGCGGTGCGTGCGGCATACCAGCCGCCACATCAATTTAACGCGATCGATACACGATCACCGCTCAAAGTCGATTTTTGGCTGCTGCGCCCGGCCCCTTTTGATCGCGATGCCCTATTTAAAGCATTGGGCAAATGAAATTGGCGTGCTCCCAACATTGGAGGAAGTGTTAAGTGGAAAAATCAAGCTCAAGGAAACCTGATCCGTCCATGTCCATCATCGCCAACGGCAACCCCATCGAAGCCAGCCTCCCTTGCTCAATTGAGCAATTTCTCATCGCGCAAAATCTCCTGCCGCGCAGCGTGGTGGTAGAGCACAACGGCGAGGCGGTGGCGCCGTCGGAATTTTCCCGCCGCCAACTCAAGACCGGTGATCGCCTGGAGATCGTGAAAATCGTGGCGGGCGGTTGATTCTCAAACTTGTTTGCCCGCGGCGAATGAACTACAAATCGAGGATGCTTTCACTGAAACGCCACGCTGCCGCGGCTGCCCTGGTGGGATGGTCATTGGTTTTGCTGCCAGGTTGCAAGAGCGGCGATCCTCACCCGGAACCGACGGCGGTCACTGCCCCGCCTGTCGTCGAGACGAAAAAACCGGCGCCGCCCCTGACCCCAACGCCGCTGCCCGCAAATCCCACCGCCCCGTCCCATTCCACCGACAGCATGGCGCCAAACATTTTGACCTGGGATTCCGTTTCAAAAGAATACTTCGCGACCCCGGGGGAAAAAATCGCGCCCTTTTCCTTTTCCTTCACGAACGTTTCGCTGCGGCCGGTCGTGATTTACGACACTGAAACCAGTTGCGATTGCACAGTGGCCACGCTGCCCTCACACCCGTGGACGATTCCCAGCGGCGGCACGGGGACGCTCGGCGCGACCATCAATCTCTCGAACAAAGTCGGCACGGTGACGAATTACGTGATCGTCGAAACGTCGCTGGGAAACCGGCTGCTGAACGTGAAGGCGATTGTGCCGGGGCCGAAGTGAACCGGCACACGCGTCTGCCTACTCAGGCTTTCTGCGAAAGGCCAGTTGCTCGTCGGCTCTTTTTTATCGAAGCGACTACTCCCAGCACCAGTGGAGCAATGATAACGCCGATAAGGATTCCCGCCAGGGCACCGATAACACAATTGAGCTGTTTGTTCGGGCGGATCGGTCGCTGGATGGGAATCGCCGTGTCCATAATCGTCACTCCCCTTTCGATGGGCGCTGCGCCCGCGGGCTGGCTTTCCGCCGCGCGAAGGTCGCGATAACTTTCCACGATGGCATTGGCCATGCGAGCGGCTTCTTCAGGGTTGTCGCTGTAAGCGCGAACCTTAACGTACTGCGTTGTTTCCGTTGATGTCGCAGGACGTTTTAAGAAGGAAATTTCCAGGCGGGACTTGAGCATCGCCGCAACATCAGCAGCATTCATGAGCCCGCCGTTATTATACTTTTTTCCCCAAACATCCTGGAGGTCCGATTTTTTCGCCGCACTTTCCAGAACAGCGTCGGAAAGCATAACTCTAACCTGAGTATGCACCCAATCAGGATCCGACGCGGACGCTGCCGCCGGAGGACTCATCAATATGGTCGACTCCCCGACGTACGTTTCCGGAAGCATGAACGTGATCAGCACATTGACGAGGAAGATTGGAAAAAAGATCACCGCGCAGATTCCGAAAAAGGCGGGGAGAGGCTTGATCGTGGGACGAAATGAGATAGACATAATCCGGCTCCAATTAAAATTTGAAAGATGTTCCAGCACTGACGTCTTCAGCAGATCAGCGATCGCGCGCAGCCAAAAGCCGATCACCCCTCGGACGCGCCGCGCACTCCACGCATCGCGGCATTGATCGCGGAATAGTTGCAATATCACCGCGCCGTATTCCTCGCGATGGGATTTCGGATACATCAGCAACAACCGACGATACACGCCGCACGAATATTCCACCGCCTTGCTTTCGGCTCTATCAGACATTCGGCCCCCCTGCAAAATGGGCAGGTTTGCCAAAAAGTCGTTTGCCTTGGGCGAGTTTAACCAACGCTGCCAGCCGCTCTGCCTCAGCTTGGGCCACCCGCCGTCCCAGGCCGGTCAATCGATAATACCGTCGCCGCTCGTCATCCAGATTCGGGTCGGGCCGCTCATCGGATTCCTCGACAAGCTTTGCCGCCAACAACCGCTTGATAGTGCCATAGAGAGTGCCCGGCCCCATTTTGATCTGCCCTTCCGTGCTCTGCGCGACCTCCTGCATGATCGCGTAGCCGTGACGCTCGCCGTCCACCAACGCCAGCAGCACATGAAAAACCGCCGGCGTGAGCGGCAACAGTTGTTCAGGATTGGTTTCGGTCCTTGGCATATCGTATATATCCGTTACGGATATAGTTGCATGTGACAAATTCCGCGTCAATTCTTTTTTTGACAGAATCCTGCTTTCGCAATGCGCTACCGCGCACGCTACCTATTCATACCGCAACGACTCAATCGGGTCGAGATTGGCCGCTTTATACGCCGGGTAGGTTCCGAAAACAATTCCCACCACAGAGCAGATGACCAGGCCGATGATGACCCAATCGATCGGAATCGCCGGCGGCAGTTTCAACGCGAGCGCAAGGACGTTGCCGCCCAAAATGCCGAGGCCCACGCCCACCGCGCCGCCGACCTCACATAGCACGACGGCTTCCATGATGAATTGCGCCATGATGTTGCGTTTCTTGGCGCCGATCGCGCGGCGGATGCCGATTTCGCGCGTCCGCTCCGTCACCGACACGAGCATGATGTTCATGATGCCGATGCCCGCCGCCAGCAGCGCGATGAAACTCACGCACGCGACGCCGATGCGCACGGCGCGGGTGAAATTATTGAATTGCGCGATCAACGAATCGTTGGACACGACATCGAAATCGTTGGCATCCTCGGGCCGCACTTTGCGGATGGCTCGCAAGGCTGCGCTCACTTCCTCCACCGTGGCGTCGTAGGCATCGGCGGTGCGAGCCGAAACCAGCACGTTGATGCTGCGGGACCAGCGGCCGTAACGGTTCATGCCGGTGGTGATGGGCACGACCACGAAATTATCCTGGTCTCCGCCCACCGAACCGCCGCGCGCCTCGATGACGCCGACGATCGTGTAATTGATGCCGTCGACCTTGAGCCGTTCGCCGAGCGGCGAGCTGTGCGGAAAAAGCGTCTGGGCAATCTTGTTGCCGAGCACGCAAACATCGCGCGAATCATCCACGTCGATATCCATCAAGGGGCGGCCATCGGCGACATTCCAATTGCGCGCGGGAAAACTGCCGGCGGTCTCGCCCAGCACCGAAATGTTGGGCGCGGTTTTGGCGTAGCGTGTCTCCAATTGGCCGGACCAGAGGCTGGTTTCCATGCCGATGCTCGCGGGCAATTCGGTTCGGGCCTGCAGCCGTTTCACTTGCGCGACGGTGATGTTTGGCCGGCGGCGAAATTTTTCGAAACCGCCGTCGGGACTGTCAAAAAGCACAATCGGCATCTTGCGGATCATGAACGTCTGGCTGCCCATCCGGCTCAATTGCGATTCGATGTTGGCCTTCAGCACGCGCATCGCCGTCATCACCACGATGATGGAAAACACGCCGATGAGCACGCCGAGCAACGTCAGCGCCGAGCGCAATTTGTGCGCCGCCAGCGCGCCCATCCCCATGCGGAAGCTGTCGGCGAATTCGGCGAGCAGGATTCTGAGAGAGAGCGCTTTCATTGGGACGAAGGCGCCAAATCCAGGATCGGTGGCGTGAAACGTGAAACGTGAAACGTGATCATGGCATCGGGATGTTGTCGAAGATCTCGGCTATTCGGGTTTGATCAACCGACTCCTTTGCATCCCCGTTCTCCTCACAATAATAGGGCGCGGTTTCGTCTCTCAATGTGTTGCCGCGTTGTTCGGGAACAGTTTTCAGAAGAAGCCGAATGATTTCTGTCATCAACTCCATCCGATGCTGAACGGCTTTTTCAGCAAGGATATGCCGTCCTTTGTAATACCAATCCCGACATTCCCGTGAATCTCCAGTTATTTGCACCGGAATTGAATTCATCCATTCACTAAAATTCACAATCTTACCTTTCGCTTCGCATTCATTCACGTTTCACGTTTCACGTATCACGCTTCACTCGTTCCTCAGGGCGTCCACTGGATTCATCCGCGCCGCGCGCCAGGCAGGAAAAAAACCGGCGAGAATTCCCGTCACCAATGCCATCAGGAGCGCGATGCCCACTACGGGCAACGACAAGACCGCCGGCATTATCTTGCCCATCAGCAGCGTCATCGGCCACGCGATAGCCAGGGCGATCACGCCGCCGATCAAGCAAATCGATGCGGCCTCAATGAGAAATTGCAGCAGGATCGTGCGGCGTTTCGCGCCGATGGCTTTGCGGATGCCGATTTCGCGCGTTCGTTCCGCCACGGACACGAACATGATATTCATGATGCCGATGCCCCCGACGAACAGCGACAGGCCGGTGACAAACAACCCGATGGCAGCAATGGTTCCGCCGATGGCATGGAATAAACTGAGGATTTGATCGGACTGATTGATGGCAAAATTGTCCGGCTCATTGGGCGCCAACCGGCGCAATCGGCGCATCACGGAGCGCAATTCATCCTTCGCGTCATCCACCTGGTCCATGTCTTTCACCTTCACCTGAATTTCCAAATCGGGGCTGTCTTCAAAATGCATGAGCAATTCGGGCAGCGGGATGATCACCTGATTATCAATGCCGTCACCAAACAAACCGCCCTGCTTGTCCAGCACACCCACGACTTCAAACGGGATGTTGCCAATCACGACCTTGCTGCCCAGCGGCGATTCGCGCTGAAACAAGTTGGTGGCCACCGTCGCGCCGATCACGCAGGCGGTGCGGCCAAAATTGCATTCCGCAGCCGAAAGAAATCGCCCATCCGCCACCGTGAAACCCATCGTATACATCAGGTTTTCCGTGCTGCCGACCACCGTCACGCTGCCGCTGTGCTTTTTGTATTTCACCGGCTGACTGGAGAACCCGACCGAAGTGACGGCGCTGGACAGGGTGAGTTCTTCGGCCAAATCATCGGCATCCGCTGGCGAAAACGCGGGCCGTTTTCGCGCCGACTGCCATTCGTCATAGGATTGCATCCAGGAACCGCGATCGACGTAAAGCACATCGCCGCCGATGAACGAAATGCTGTTCACAAACGCGCGATTCAACCCCTCAATCGCCGTGCCCATCAGCGTGACTGTGACAATGCCGATGACAATGCCAAGCGTGGTGAGAATGGAACGCATCTTGTTCGCGCGAATCGCGCTCCACGAGATCGACAGGCCTTCGCGAAGTTCCGTCAGAAAATTCATGCCGCTCTCACCAACCTTTCGTCGCTGGCGATCAAGCCATCGCGAATGCGGATGACGCGATGGGCGTGCTTGGCAATGTCTTCTTCGTGGGTGACGAGAATGATCGTGTTGCCGCGTTTCCAAAGTTGCTCGAACAACCCCATGATTTCCTCGCCGGTCTTCGAATCGAGATTTCCCGTGGGCTCATCCGCCAGCAAAATGGACGGCCGATTCACCAGCGCGCGCGCGACCGCGACGCGTTGCCGTTGGCCGCCGGAAAGTTCGTTTGGCCGATGATGAATGCGATCGCCGAGCCCGACATTGGCAAGCGCTTCGAGCGCGACCTGCCGGCGCTCATCCGACGGCATGCCGGAATAGATCAGCGGCAGTTCGACGTTGCGCAATGCATCGGAGCGCGGCAGGAGATTGAACGTTTGAAACACAAACCCAATCTCCCGGTTGCGCACTTCGGCGAGACGATTGTCATCCATCTCGCTCACCTGGATGCCGTTTAATTCGTATTGCCCGGACGTCGGCGAATCCAGGCAGCCGATCAGATTCATCAGCGTCGATTTTCCCGAACCGGACGGCCCCATGATGGCAACGTATTCGCCGCGCTGGATATTGAGCGAAACCTCGCGCAACGCGTGCACGGTCTCCGTGCCCATCTGGTAGCGGCGGGAGATTTTTTCCAGTCGAATGAGGCTCATGTCTTTAGTGGCACGGGCGTCTCGCCCGTGAGATCCTATTCATCACGACACCGCGGCTTTAGAGTTCTTTCTTGTCGTTGTCCGCCACGGCTTTGCCTTTCACGATTTTTTTGCCGTCCTCCAAATCGTGACTGATGGCGTGGTAACCGCCGGACACCACCTCCTGGCCGTCCTGCAAGCCGTCCGTGATCTCCCAATAATTGTCGTCACTGATGCCGATCTTCACCGGCACCATTTTCACGTGGTCGCCCTCCAGCACGAATACGACGTCGACCTGCTTGGAACCTTCCTTCTTTTTATCGGCCCTCATCAGGTTGGTTTCCGAGAGCGAATTCGTTGTGGCCGCCAGAGAGTTCGTCGCCATCGCATTCGTGCCACCGGCGACTGAATTCGTTTTGTCACTCTTCGGCAATCGCGCCGTCACACTTGCAATTGGCACGGCGAGCACGTTCGTCCGCGAACGCGTCTCGATTTCCGCCGTCACCGACATGCCGGGCCGGAACAATTCCTTTTCCTTGATGCGAATATGGACCTCGAATTTCGTGGCGTCGCCGCCGGTACTGCTGCCGGCAAGAGACGCGACGCTGCTCTGGCCAAACCCGTTCGCCGCGTTCGCCACTTCGGTCACGACCCCGTTGAATTTGCGATCTTTGAACGCGTCCACTTCCAGGTGCGCGCATTGTGCGGGCTGCATCAGCACCACATCCATCTCGCCGACATCCACGCGGGCCTCCATCTCGTTCAAATCGGCAACGGTCATGATTTCCGTGCCCATGTTGAACGAAGTGCCGAGCACGCGTTCGCCGAGCTGCGATTTCAAATTCACCACCGTGCCGTCGATGGGCGAGTAAATCGTGGTTTTGTTCAAATCCGCCGTTGCGTTGTCGAGACCGAATTTGGATTGGTCCACCTGGTGCATGGCGGTTTCGACCTGGAGCTTGGCGACTTCAAAGGTCGTTTTGACATCCTGAAAGACGGATTCCGACACGAGTCTCTGCTGGAACAATTCCACGTTGCGTTTGTATTCGGCTTCGGCCTTTTCGAGCTGGGCTTGCGCGAGATTCTTGTTGGCAATGGCGGATTTATAACTGGCGTCGGCGGAATCCCGCGCGGCCAGGTAATTCGCCGGCTTGATACTCACGAGCAAATCACCCTTTTTAACGTGGTCGCCTTCCTTCACCGGCAACGCCACAATTTCACCCGCCACTTCCGGGCTGATGCTGACCTGGACCACCGGTTGAATCTTACCGTTGGCGACCACCACTTCGGTGATGTTATGCCGGGTAACCTTTTCCGTTTGCACATTGATGGGCGGTTTTCGCCCGTGCAACGCGATGGCGGTTCCCACCAGCAACAGGATTGTGCCGCCGATGATCAGATAAATCAGCTTGCGCCCCTTCTTCCGTTTTTTGGCCGGCACGGCGGCGATAATGGGTGGTGAAGCCGAAGGGCGGGCGGCGGGCGCCGGCGAAAGTGAGGGAGCGGTTTCCATAGTCATCAACGCATTAAGGAAATGGACAATTGCCGGTCAACTGTATCACGGGAACTGTGCCTCTTTTCATGAGAGAACGAGGATGCGGCAACCTGCCGTTGGTGTAAAGCCATGTCATGAGACAAGCGCGCTGCTTTCTCATTCAAATCGAGCCAAAACGCGTGGTAATAAAAACGCAGGGCAGTCTTAGAGAAAAAGATGGGGTGGCCGACGGGACTCGAACCCGCAACAGCAAGCTCCACAAGCTTGGACTCTACCATTGAGCTACGACCACCAACCGCGAACACACTAGATTTCCGCACGCCCTCCGTCAAGTTGTCTATTCAGGTGCGCCCAGGCTCACGCAGTGAATTTCCCTTGTAGCGCGGGCATCCTCGGCTGCGAGTTGCGGCACCGTCCCGGTCCCAGGATCAGCGGTCGCTCAATACCCGGCGCTTTGCCCGCTTGTCACCGGGCGTAACCCATTCTAAAATCAAGGCATGGGCGCCCTCGCAGCGAGCAAACCGTTCCGCAATCTCAACCCGGTTGAGCAGGAGGCGCTGCGCAAAATCGCGGTCGAAAAGACTTTTTCCGCCGGTGAACAGATTTTCCGGGAAGGCGACGCCGGCGACGGCATTTACGTCGTCAAGGAGGGCTCGGTGGAAATCTCCGTGGCCATGAACCAGAACACTCAGCGCGTTTTCGCCAAACTCGGTCCCGGCGAGATGTTTGGCGAAATGGCCGTGCTCGAATTAAAACCACGTTCCGCCAGCGCTCTCGCCGCCGCGGACACGCAGGTCTATTTCATCCCCCGGGAAGAATTGCTCATCATGCTCGGGGATTCACCGGCGCTGTCGCTCCAGTTGCTGCGCGAAATCAGCCAGCGCCTGCGCGAGTTCAATCGCCGTTACGTTGATGAAACTATCCAGGCGGAACGGCTCGCGGTGATCGGCCGTTTTGCGCGCTCCATCATTCACGATCTGAAAAATCCTTTGAGCATCATCAGCATGAGCGCGGAGTTGATCGCCATGCAGCCGTCCAATCCGGAGGCGCGCGAGACCGCGCAATGGCGCATCCGCAAACAGGTGGAACGCATCGGCGATTTGATCGGCGACATCCTCGATTTCACCAACGGCTCGAAAGCGCGCACCCTCGTCGGGAGCACGAACTACGCGACGTTCGTCCAGTTGGTGCTGGAGGAAATCCGCTCCGACGCGGAATTGCGGAGCGTGAGCATTGAAGCGCAAGCCGCGCCGTCGATTGCGCTGGCCATCGATCCCAAACGTGTGCGGCGCGTTTTCCACAATCTCATCCAGAATGCCATCGACGCCATGAATGGCGGCGGAAAAGTTTTCGTTCGCTTTATCACCGACAAAAACGAATTGATCACGGAAATCGAAGACACTGGCTCCGGAATTGCGCCGGAGATTGCCGGCACGCTGTTTGAAGCCTTCGCGACCTTCGGCAAGGAACACGGCACCGGCCTGGGGCTTTCCATCTGCAAAAAAATCATCGAAGACCACGGCGGCCGGATCTGGGCGCGCAACGAACCGGGGCGCGGAGCGGTTTTTGCGTTTGCGCTGCCGTTGGAAGGGAAGCCAGTTAAATAAGTAACCAGTTAAATGGTTAAATAAGTCAGAAACCTTCGTGACTTCCTCATTTAACTTATTTAACTCCTTTAACCAATTTAACCAACAGCCATGAACCGCATCCGGCTTCTTCCCGACCATGTGGCCAACCAAATCGCCGCCGGCGAAGTGGTGGAGCGCCCGGCCAGTGTCGTGAAGGAGCTCGTGGAAAATTCCCTCGATGCGCAGGCCACGCGGATCACCGTTGAAATCCAGGCCGGCGGCCGCAGCCTGGTGAAAGTCACCGACGATGGCGTCGGCATGAATCGCGACGACGCCCTGCTCTCGCTGGAACGCCATGCCACCAGCAAAATCCAGCGCGCCGAAGATCTCGCCGCCATCGCCACCATGGGATTTCGCGGGGAAGCCCTGCCGAGCATCGCCAGCGTCAGCCGGTTTACGCTGACCACACGCGAACGCGACGGCGGTTCACCGGAAGGCACGCAAATCATCATCCACGGCGGAAAAATTCTCGAAGTAAAAGCCGCCGGCACCGCGCCGGGGACGACCATCGAGGTGCGCCAGATTTTCTTCAACCTGCCCGCGCGCCGCAAATTTCTGCGCACCGAAGAAACCGAAGCCGCGCACATCCAGCATTACCTCACGCTGGCCGCGATGGCGTATCCGGAAGTCGGATTCACCTTCCTGAAAGACGGCCGAACGGTCTGGCAGCTACCGGCGATCAAATCCGGCACGGAAATCCCCGAGCGCCTGCCCGCCCTGCGCGAGCGCCTCCGCGCACTCTACGGCGGCGAACAAAAACTGCTGGCGGTGAATTTCACCGGCGCCCTCACCCCCCACGCCGAGCCCGACGAAACCGAAAGCTTCGAAACAGCGACCGCCGGGCCATCAACTATCAACCATCAACTATCAACTCTCCGCCTCTGGGGCTTCATCGGCGCGCCCGGCGTCGCGCGCAGCACGCGCGAAGATCAGCACCTGTTTGTGAACCGGCGTCCGGTGGAAAATCGCGGGTTGAATTTCGCGTTGCTCGAAGGCTATCACACCGCCCTCATGAAAGGGCGCTATCCCGTTTGCTGTTTGTTCCTGGAAATCGATCCCGCGGCGGTGGACGTGAACATTCATCCCGCCAAGCGCGAGGTGAAATTTCATCGCGAACGCGAAGTCCGCCAACTCACGGCGCAGGCGGTGCGGGAGACGTTGCTGAAATTCCATAATGAGTCCACAGTTCACAGTCCGCAGCCCACAGTCGCTCGTCCTCAACCCGCAGCGTTGAATCCCGACCCGACGGTGCGTCGACCCGCCGTTCCCACGCCATCGCTGCCGAAATTTCCGTTGCCTGCAGAACGCACGCCGGAACCCATAACGCCTGCAGAACAGCCGTCTCTCCAGATGGGCTTTGCCCCGGCCACTTCGCGATTCCCAGCCGTCCCCTCGACTCCGCCGTCGTCCACTCCGACCTCCGACCTCCGACCTCCGACCTCGGCCGCCGTCCCACTCCTGAGCGTGCCGCTCCGCCTCGTCGGCGTGATTGGAAAACTCTACGTGGTGCTCGAGTCCGACCGCGGGTTGGTGTTGCTGGACCAGCATGCGGCGCATGAGCGAATTCTATTCGAACAAATGCTCGCGCGCCTCGAGCAAAAGCAGCAGGCGGATTCCCAAAAACTTTTGCTGCCGGAAACTGTGGAACTCTCCGCGCGGGATTCCAATTTCATCCGCGACCAACTGCCCACCCTCACCCGGCTCGGCGTGGGCCTGTCGGAATTCGGCGAGCGCACTTTCCTGCTGGACGCCCTCCCGCCCTTCGTGAAGGTCTCCGACGCCCGGAAATTCGTCCTGGAACTGGTCGATGAACTCAAGGCCGCCGGGCAGGACGTCAATGCCCTTCGCCTGGGCGAACATGTGGTTGCCAAAACGGTTTGCCGCCATGCCGTCAAGGCCAATGACCCGTTGGCGGGGCCGGAATTGGAAAATTTAGTCCAGGATTTGCGCCGTTGCGCCATGCCTTATACCTGCCCCCACGGCCGGCCCACCCTTATCGAAATGAACTTCCGCGAACTGGAGAAAAAGTTCGGGCGCGCGCAATAATTGCTTGCGCTGAAAGCCCATAAAGTCCACGTTTTCGAGCACTACGATTCCTGCCAAAATCCCAGGTTGGGAGTCCGTAGGCAGTTTTCGGAGCCCCGAGAGGGGAAATCCAGTTGCAGTGAAATATGAGTAGTGAGCAGCCCATTGAATTGGAAGGGACGATTCAAACGGTTTTGCCGGGCACCATGTTCCGCGTGGTCCTGGATAACCAACACGAAGTCCTGGCCCATATCTCCGGCAAAATGCGGCGGCATTTCGTCCGCCTGACTGTCGGCGATCGCGTCCGTCTTGAAATGTCCCCCTACGACCTAACCAAAGCGCGAATCACGTATCGCTTGCGCTAAAAAACCATTATTTGAAACTGTGACAGCGTTCCTCCTCTGGGCAGCAGTCAGTTTCGGCATCACCATAGTTTTCGCGTCCTTCTTCGAATGGGCTCTGCATCGCTTCGTGATGCACAAACGGGTGGATTTCTTTTCCTACCCCTTTGAAAAACACGCCATGGTTCACCACCAGATTTTCAAGGCCGATGAGACCTACCATCTGATTCATGAGAAGGACAAATACACGATTCCCATGGCCTGGTGGAACGGACCGGCGATGATTGCGGTGGGCATCATTCCATTCGCGATCGCCGCCTTCCTGTTGAAAAGCTGGGGCTTTGTCTGCGGTTCCTTCGTGGCCTGTTCCGGATATTACGCGACCTATGAATACCTGCATTGGTGCATGCACTTGCCGCGCAAACGCTCCGTGGAGCGCACGGGCATTTTCTTTCGGCTGAACGGCCATCACCTGCTGCATCACCGCTACATGGGCAAGAACTTCAATGTGGTCATGCCGCTGGCGGATCTGTGTTTGGGCACGCTGCTCCTCCGTTCCAAAATCCATTTCAAACAAGCCGTCGGCCCTTGCGTCCCGGACGTGCAGCCGAAAACTCCGAAACCGTCTTTGGTGACGGTGCCGTAGCTCATTCCGCGAATTCCTTCGCTGAAATCCCATTGTATCGAACACGGCTGCCCGCCGATTACTTCGCCGCCAGGATGCTGATCTTCTCGATCTTCGGAGCCGTGGCCAATAATTCCGAAGCTTTCGCCATCAACGCAGCGGCCACTTTGCCCTGAAGATGCGCCTGACGCCCGGCGTCATCGGGAAAGGTGTCAAAAATTCCAAACTTACCCGGCCCCATGCGAATGGCGTACCAGGTGATCGTTGCCGGTTCCGCCTGAACCAGCGGCAAAGCGCCGGCGAGAAAGTTTTCGAGGTCTTTTTCTTTGCCCGGTTTGGCTTCCAGCGCAACCCATAAAGCTTCTTTTGCTGTCATATTATTTTTCCTGGATGGTTGAACCGGCCAAGATAGCACGATTGGAACAAACCACCAATGAAAGGAACGTGATAAACCCCATTTCAAGCTGTCCAAGTTCAGATGAGAGATGACAGGCGCAAAACCGGCGCATTCACACTGGTTGAATTGCTGGTCGTGATCGCCATCATCGGGATCCTGGCCGCGCTGCTGCTTCCCGCGCTGAACAGCGTCATGACCCACGCCCGCCGCGGCACCTGCATCTCCAATGTCAAACAAATCGACGCAGGGGTGATGATGTATGCCGCTGACAGCCATGACACGCTTTTCCCGGTCCTCAAAAAACCCGGCAACGTCGGAAGTGTCTTTTACTTCGAGGAATGGACGGCTTACGTGCCGTGGGTCGGACGCTATGTGGGTTGGAATGGCACTCCTTCGCCGCTCGACAAGATTTTCGCCTGTCCGGCGGATACCTTTCGCGATGACATACGCGGCAATAGCACTGTATGGGTAAACGAAAGCCTCCACTCGCAATCAAACGTCAATTATTCCAGCTATCTCTTCAACGCCGGGAATGCGGTGATTCAGGGCAACTCATTGCGGGAAAAGTATCCGAACATGTTCCCGGGAGTGCTGGGATCGACGCTGGCTTCCATTAGAACTCCGGATAAAACCGTTTTGCTCGGAGAATGGCCGGCATGGTCGCCCTACTCCTGGCATTCTCCTCCCCGTCCGCGGGACACCAAGATCAATAATGCGCCGGATGTGCTCGGGTTCGCCGACGGGCATGTCAGTTATTCGAGAATTTACTCCGGCACGAACAATCCCTCAGGATTGCATCAATCCTCTTTCGCCTTCGATCCACCACCTGAATACGACTACAAGTGGAGCGGAAACTGAAGCTGTGTATCGCCTCCGCGGTCCGAATTGAAATCAGAAAACAAAAAAGCCGGAGAAGAAATCTTCTCCGGCTTTTTATTGAAAGACTGGCGGCTACCTACTCTCGCAGAACCTATAGGACTACTACCATCGGCCCAGCAGCGTTTGACGGCCGTGTTCGGAATGGGAACGGGTCGGACCACTGCGGTATTGCCACCAAAGTGCTTGTGTCGCTGTGAACTGCCGTCCACAGGAGTCAGAATCATCTGACGCACAAAAACTTTTATTTAAAAGAACGTTCCCGAAACCGGGAGTTCCATGAAATCTGCACACAGGAGCTAATTAAGGCTCTTACAATTCGCGAGTCGAAATCTTTTAATCTTCCGAAGAAGAAAAAAAGTAATCAAGCCGCACGACCGATTAGTACTGGTCGGCTGAATGGATTACTCCACTTACACGTCCAGCCTATCAAACGGGTGGTCTGCCCGTGGTCTTTAGGGGGCTTGCGCCCCGGGAAACAATATCTTGGGAGGAGCTTGGCACTTAGATGCTTTCAGCGCTTATCTCTTCCGCACATGGCTACGCAGCGATGCCCCTGACGGAACAACTGCCACACCAGAAGTGCGTCTAACCCGGTCCTCTCGTACTAAGGTTAGAACCCCTCAAGTTTCCTGCGCCCACAGTGGATAAGGACCGAACTGTCTCACGACGTTCTGAACCCAGCTCGCGTACCGCTTTAACCGGCGAACAGCCGGACCCTTGGGACCTTCTCCAGCCCCAGGATGCGATGAGCCGACATCGAGGTGCCAAACCGGATCGTCGATATGAACTCTTGGATCCGATCAGCCTGTTATCCCTAGCGTACCTTTTGTCCGTTGAGCGACGTCAATTCCACATTAAAACGTCGGATCATTTGGGCCTACTTTCGTACCTGCTCGACTTGTAGGTCTCACAGTTAGCCTGGCTTCTAGCCATACCCTCAACGTACGGTTGCCAACCGTACTGAGCCAAGCATTGCGCTCCTCCGTTACCATTTGGGAGGAAACCGCCCCAGTCAAACTGACCCGCACGCACTGTCCCCCAGCTGGCTTACAGCATGGAGTTAGAATCCTAATTAGCTAAGAGTGGTGTTTCACATTGCGACTCCAGGAATACCGAAGCACTCCCTTCAAAGTCTCCCACCTACGCTACGCATAATTAATCAGAACACAATACGAGCTTACAGTAAAGGTGCATAGGGTCTTTCCGTCCTACTGCGGGCAGGCGGCATCTTCACCGCCGTTACAGTTTCGCCGAGATCCTCTCCGAGACAGTCGTTCAGTCGTTACACGATTCGTGCAGGTCGGAACTTACCCGACAAGGAATTTCGCTACCTTAGGACCGTTATAGTTACGGCCGACATTCACGGGGACTTGGACACCGAGCTTCGCCTTGCGGCTAACCCAATGTTTTAATCTTTCCGCATTGGTCACGTGTCACACCCTATACGTCGTCTTCACGACTTGGCAGAGTGCTGTGTTTTTGTTAAACAGTCGCTAAACGCAATTTACTGAGACCCTTCTTGCGAAGGGCACCTCTTCTCCCGAAGTTACGAGGCTAATGTGCCGAGTTCCTTAGAGAGGTCTCTCTCGCGCGCCTGAGTGCGCTTACACTCACCCACCTGTGTCGGTTTGCGGTACGGGTAACCAGGGGAACAACTACAAACTTTTCTCGGCACAGGAACCCACCAATGCGCTTCGGCCGAAGCCTAAGCTCAGCATTCGATTGCCTAGTTGATGTCTTCCCATGCGTCATTTCATAGTCTTAACCCTGGCCAGCTCAGGAATATTTAACCTGATGTGCATCGATTACGCCTTACGGCCTCATCTTAGCTCCCGGCTAACCCTGGGAGGACGAACCTGGCCCAGGAAACCTTGGGTTTACGGCGACCAGAATTCTCATCTGGTTTATCGCTACTCGTGTCTGCATTCTCACTAATCAACGCTCCACAGTCCGTTTCCGTTCTGCTTCGCTGCATTGATTACGCTCTCCTACCACTCATGTCCGGCGAACCGGTCATGAATCCATAGCTTCGGTATGTGATTTAATCGCCAATCATTTTCGGCGCGACATCGCTCGATGAGTCAGCTATTACGCACTGTTTAAATGATGGCTGCCTCTAAGCCAACATCCTCACTGTCTAAGCAACGTCACATCCTTTCCACTTAATCACATTTAGGCACCTTAGCTGATGGTCTGGGCTGTTGCCCTCTCGGCCGTAAAGCTTATCCCCTACGGCCTGATTCCTATGATACTGAGACCGACGGAATTCGGAGTTTGATTGGTTTTGGCAGCCTGGTGGGGCCCCTAAGCCATTCAGTGCTCTACCTCCGCCGGGTACTTCCATAAGACTCGCCCTCAAGCGATTTCGGAGAGAACCAGCTATCACGGGGTTTGATTAGTCTTTCGCTCCTACTCTCAAGTCATCTCAGGATTTTTCAACATCCACGAGTTCGGTCCTCCACTGCATGTTACTGCAGCTTCAACCTGCTCAAGAGTAGATCACCTCCGCTTCGGGTCTATTGCCAGCGACTTGGTCGCGCTATTGGCACTCGGTTTCCCTTCGCCTCCGGTGCAAAACACCTTAGGCTGGCCACTGACAATAACTCGCAGACTCATTATGCAAAAGGCAAGCAGTCACTGCCTTGCGGCAGCTCCTACACATTGTAGGCATATGGTTTCAGGTACTATTTCACTCCCCTAACAGGGGTTCTTTTCACCTTTCCCTCGCGGTACTAGTTCACTATCGGTTGCCAAGGAGTATTTAGCCTTATCCAGTGGTCTGGACGGATTCATGCAGAGTTTCACGTGCACCGCATTACTTGGGATACCTCTAGGGGTGTTTGAGTTTTCGCATACCCGGCTGTCACGGTCTATGGCTCAACTTTCCAGAAGATTCTGCTAACTCTCGCACTCCCACGTTAAGGTCCCTCAACCCCGGGAAGACAAGTCCTCCCGGTTTAGGCTGTTCCGCTTTCGCTCGCCACTACTGACGGAATCATTTCATTTTCTTTTCCTGCGGTTACTGAGATGTTTCACTTCACCGCGTGTCGCTTCGTAGGACTATGAATTCATCCTACGATAACCAGCTATTAAACTGGTTGGGTTGTCCCATTCGGAAATCCACGGATCACGGCCTGCTTGCGGCTCCCCGTGGCTTATCGCAACTTACTACGTCCTTCATCGCCTCTTGGCACCAAGGCATTCACCATAAGCCCTTAGTAGCTTGATCACAAAGTTTGACCTGTTGGTTTTACCCAACAGAAACTCAGCGAACTGTAATTTGCCCTATATAATTTCTACCTATGTGCAGATGTCAAAGAACGTCCCGAAAGTCTGGGTCCAGGGTTGCAGCCCCGAACGGACTTGATTTCGGTAAATCGTATTATGCAAGTGGTGGGCGTGCCTGGATTCGAACCAGGGACCCTGCGCTTATCAAGCGCATGCTCTAACCAACTGAGCTACACGCCCAGCGCGCCAGGCGCGATTTCAAATCTCAAATTTTGAATTTGAAATTCAAAGCTGGTGGAGCTGAGGAGATTCGAACTCCTGACCTATAGCTTGCAAAGCTACCGCTCTACCAACTGAGCTACAGCCCCGAAAATTATTCAGAGTCAGAGTTCGATCTATTCCACTTGCCAAAGAGCGTATTGCTCACTGAGAAACTGAATTGTGCGATAAGATGTTGAGCCTTTAATCCCGATTTAACTCGGGACTCGACCTCGGAAGTCCAATTTTTATCTCGGACCCGTGGTTTCTCCTTAGAAAGGAGGTGATCCAGCCGCAGGTTCCCCTACGGCTACCTTGTTACGACTTCATCCCAATCACCATCCATACCTTCGGCACCTTTTAAGGGGCGACTTCGGGTACAAACGGCTTTCATGATGTGACGGGCGGTGTGTACAAGGCCTGGGAACGTATTCACGGCGCCGTAGCTGATGCGCCATTACTAGCGATTCCAGCTTCATGCTGTCGAGTTGCAGACAACAATCTGAACTGGGCCCGGTTTTTGGGGATTTGCTCCACCTTGCGGTCTTGCTTCCCTTTGTGCCGGGCATTGTAGGACGTGTGCAGCCCTGGTCGTAAGGGCCATACTGACTTGACGTCATCCCCACCTTCCTCCTCGTTGAAGCGAGGCAGTCTGTCCAGAGTGCTCCAGCCTCTCGGCCGGGTGGCAACAGGACACAGGGGTTGCGCTCGTTGCGGGACTTAACCCAACATCTCACGACACGAGCTGACGACAGCCATGCAGCACCTGTGCAAGCTCCCCTTGCGGGGTCGTCCCACTTTCATGGTTCTACCACTTGCATGTCAAGACCAGGTAAGGTTCTTCGCGTTGCATCGAATTAAGCCACATACTCCACCGCTTGTGCAGGCCCCCGTCAATTTCTTTGAGTTTTAATCTTGCGACCGTACTTCCCAGGCGGCTTATTTAACGCGTTTGCTACGCCACAAAAGGGGTCGATTCCTTTTACAGCAAATAAGCACCGTTTACGGCTAGGACTACCAGGGTATCTAATCCTGTTTGCTCCCCTAGCTTTCGTGCCTCAGCGTCAGAAGTTGTCCAGGGACTCGCCTTCGCCACTGGTGTTCCTCTTGATATCTACGCATTTCACTGCTACACCAAGAATTCCAGTCCCCCCTCCAACTCTCAAGCCGAATAGTATCCAATGCAGTTTCACAGTTAAGCTGTGAGATTTCACATCAGACTTACCCGACCGCCTACGCACCCTTTACGCCCAGTGAATCCGAACAACGCTTGGGACCTCTGTATTACCGCGGCTGCTGGCACAGAGTTAGCCGTCCCTTCCTCTTTCGCTACTATCAATGGTTCAGTTATTAATTGAACCAACTTGTTCGCAAATGACAGGGGTTTACGGGCCGAAGCCATTCATCCCCCACGCGGCGTCGCTCCATCAGGGTTTCCCCCATTGTGAAAAATTCTCGACTGCTGCCACCCGTAGGTGTCTGGACCGTGTCTCAGTTCCAGTGTGGCTGGTCGTCCTCTCAGACCAGCTACCCGTCTTAGCCTTGGTGAGCCGTTACCTCACCAACTAGCTGATAGGCCGCGGGCTCATCATGAAGCGCCAGGTCTTACGATCCCCAGCTTTGAAAATCAGAAGATGCCTTCCAATTGTCACATCCGGTATTAGCTCGCCTTTCAGCGAGTTATCCCAGACTTCATGGCAGATTACCCACGTGTTACGCACCCTTGCGCCGCTCCAACTACAGAATATTGCTACCCTGTAATTAGCGCTCGACTTGCATGTCTTATCCACGCCGCCAGCGTTCGTTCTGAGCCAGAATCAAACTCTCCGTTAAAAAACGTTAGTTTAATTCCTGTCCGATGATTAGTCGGACGAATTACAATTTTAAAACTCCTCACTGATTCCCACTAACTGGTAACCAGTGAAGGGGCTCTCACTTATCGCACAATTCAATTTTCAATGAGCAACGGGTATTGCTACCCAAAAATCTCAGTATTTCAAAGGTCTTTTCCCAATTTAGGGGACAAAAAACCTGAGAGCCGATTATCTCTTTACAACTCGGCCTCTCAGACCTTCGTTTGTTACGCAATCAGTTTTACCCGCATCGCGCCGACTGTCAACGATTTATTATTTACTTCAACCGTTGCCGTCGTAAGAACGCCATCAAACTATCCTAGTGGCAAAAACCCGCAAGAGTTTTTTTCATTTTTTTAACAGATTTTTTTAAAACCCCGATTTTATTGGCGTTTTTGCCTAAAAATTCCACGTCGCGCACCTCGATTCCCCCCAGAAACTCCCGCAACACCTCCCGATTTTTTTCCACCGATGCATCTTTTTTGCTTGTACCGACCAGCGCCACCGCGATATTTTTAACGCCAAAACGTTTTAGCGTATTCACCGTTAACAACGTGTGATTGATCGTGCCCAGTTGATTTCTCGCAACCACGATCACCTGGCAATTCAGCCGTTTAATCACGTCGCTGACCATATATTTTTCACCCAGCGGCACCAGCAAACCGCCCGAGCCCTCAATCAACAAACACTCGCAACGCGCCGCCAGCGTTTTTATTTCGCGGATCACTTCAGCCAATGAAATCAAGCGTTTGCTGCGCCTGGCATCGACCAGCGGAGCCACGGGTTTCGGGAAATAAAACGGGTTGATTTCATCCTCCGTGAGTTTCGCATCCTGCATCGCGCGCAGCAGCTTCACATCCGCGCGGCCGCCGGAACAAAATGGTTTCATCGCCAGAGCGCGCACGCCTTGTTCGCGCAAATGATGCACAAGCATTCCCGTGAAAATGGTTTTGCCGACGCCCGTGTCGGTGCCCGTGATGAAGATGATTTTCCCCGGCCGCTGGCGCGCGCGCGCTTTCATTTCGGATAGAAACTCAGGATCTGAATATCGCGCTGATTATTGCGGCCAAGAATCGCAAAATAAGTCTGTTTCGATGTGCCAATTTGCGCGTCGATCTGCACCTGGAATGTGCCGCTGCGCACCGTGCAATAGCGCTGCACTTGCGGCGCCGCCTGTTGCGGAATCCCCGCCGAAGCCAGCTCCCCGACATTCGCAAACGGCGTGTCGTCGTCCGTGCCGTCCACCCCGTCCGGGCCGGCGCGAATGCGCACAATCTGGTCGGCGATCGCATCATCCACGCCCGGAATCGTTTGCAGCACAATACGATCGGCCGTGTTGATGTTGATGCGCCCCGTTGAAATCGCCGTGAAAACATCCACCAAATGCGCCGCGTATTCCTTGGGCGGAATCGGATTTCCAAAGCGGTCCACCTGCACCACGTTCGCATAATCGCTCGAATACATTTCCGGATTTTCCCGCACGCCATGGATCAGCAGCAGCTCCGAAACGTCGTCCAGCGGTCCGTTCTTCGCGTTGTACGGCGGCGTCAGCCCCTGGTAAAAATCGCTCTCTGCGCCGTTGATGTGCGTGTTGTCATCCCGGTCGATCCAATCGCGAATGCTGTCCACGATCGCGCCGGCGTCGTTCGCATCCGCGCCGATCACCCGCATCACCTGGTTCAACGTTGGTTCATCCGCGGTGTTCACGTTCACCTTGCGTTCGAGGTCCGTGATTTTGATCGTAAACGTCCCGTTGCCGATCGGAACATCCGTGAGTTTCACATCCGCCAGCGCGCCATTGGTGTCGCACGCGCCGCCCGGTCCACCCGCCCAAATCTGGTTGAGCGAATCGTAGGGACAACTCATTTCCTGCCCCAGAATCCACCGCGCGTACTCCACGCCGGAACGCCCAATCCATTCCAAATCCGACTGGTTGTTGGCGTTCAAGGCGAGCTTGGTTTCGACCTTCATCGAATACGCAAACGCCCCCGCCAGCACCGAAAGCACGAACACCGCGATCATCACCACCACCAGCGCGATGCCGCGATTTTTGTTTTGAAAACGAATGTTCATGCGTTAACTCCCGGGAATCTGAATGCCTCCTCCAACTCCGCCGCCTCCTCCGCCAAATCCCCCACCACCTCCCCCAAATCCGCCGGTTCTGTTTCCATTACTTGAACGAAAACCCGGCCCGCCCAGCGTGGAGCCGGGGATCTGCCACATGGATTGCACCGCCACCGACGGCAACGCCACAATGCGCGTGATCTCATTCGGTTCCTCGCTCAGTTGCAGCGTGAACTTCACCATCTGCGGAAGTTGATTTGTCTGCGTCCATTCATCGAGCCAATCACCTTTTTGTTTGTCCCAAAATTCCATCTCGAATTTCTTCACGCCATTCGCCAGCACCACCGGATAATTCTGCTCGTCTTCATCCATGTCCATCAACACGGGCGCCTGGCGCAGCACGAGCTTCTTCGAAGTATAATCACCGCCACTTTCCAGCGAGAACGTCACGCGGCGCACGTCGAATTCCCCAAAGCGCCCGCTGCGCGGAAATGACGGCGAGAGCTTCGTCACAAAACTCAAATACGGCTCGGAGCCGTTCTCCGCGTTGAACGTGTAATAATCCACATCCGCCACGTATGACCGCGTGGCACCGAGCGCATCCTCAATCGTCCGCAACGCGATGCGCGAACGCTGCGCCGTGGCCGCCGCTTTATTGCCCGCCACCGCGCCATGCGCGACCGCCGACCAGGTCGCAAAAATCGCCGCCACGATCATCCCGAAAATCATCATCGCCGTCATGATTTCGATGATCGTAAAGCCGCGCGCAGTCGCGCGTTTCGCTTTTCGATGTGCAGGAAAATTCATGGCTTCAGATTTCGAGATAGCCCCGACTTGAAGTTCGGCAGGAAAATGAAAAAGTGCGACTGCGCTTCCAGTTTCTGGTTCCGCTCAACGTCAAAATCCACCTGGCAAAGGCCATTCGTGCCGACCTCAGTCAAATCCGCAGTGCATTTGCAGCCTGGAAACATCTCCTCCAAATCCACATCCACCGGCCCCTCGTTCACGGTATTCGTATTGATCAGTTGCACGTAAATCATGCCGGCGATCGAGCCCGTGTCGATATCGCGATGCTGTTGCAGCTTGCGCGCGCTCGCCAATGAACTCGTCAGCAACGCCAGCACCGCGAACAGGCACATGAACAACACCCCCACCGCAATCATCACTTCGAGCAGCGTAAAACCCGCTCGCGCGCGTGTGGTCCCCGGCGGTTTCTTTGGAAAAAGAGAATTCATGTCAATGCGACAGCGCCTGGATGTCCCTGTCCGTCAAGACCATGGGCAGAGCCGTGGTGATTTCCAGGCTGATCCCTTTCATCTCGTTGTTATCCGACATGAAAATCATGATCATCTCATCACACGTGCCGTTCGGATAAAACCGCACATGCACTTCGTCCGCCTGCGAAAGGTCTTCATGGCTGTTGTTGATTTTCAACGCCCGAAGCGTGGTGCCTTCGATCTTCGCGGATTTGGCCCACCCGCTGTAACCGGTGTCCGCGCCGCCGGCAACTTCCATCGTTCCTTCCCGCGGATGAATCACCAGGTCGGCGGCCGTCCCCGAGATGATCGCTTTTTGCCGCGCTGACCGGCACGTGTCCTGAACGTCGGTCATCGTTTTGCGAATTCCCGATTTGTGGAAAAACCCATACAACGACGGAATCCCCGCAGCGAGAATGATCCCCATGATCGCCACCACCACCATGATTTCAATCAGCGTGAACGCGTGCAGAGGAGCGCGGAATTGATTCCGCGAGTCTCTCGAACCTCGCACCGCGCGCTGAATGAAAGTCGTGCGCATCATTTTCCAGTCGTCGCGCTGTTGTTGATGTTCGCAATCAGCTTGAACATCGGCAGCATCACGCTCAGCAGCAAAAAGCCCACGACCAACGCCATGCCGACGATCAACAGCGGCTCGATCAGATTGGTCATCACGCGCAAGCCCACCTGCAGTTCGCTCTCATACGTGTCCGCGATATTCGACAGCGCGCCCGGCACGTCGCCGGTCTCCTCGCCGATCTTCACCAGGTCCACCATCAACTGCGGAAAAATCTTCGAGCGCGCCAGCGGTTGCGCGAGCGTCTTGCCGTCCGTCACCGCCTCGCGGGTCATCGCCACCGCTTCCTTCACCAAAATATTCGGCATCACCTGCTCGGTGATTTTCAACGCCGTCAACACCGGCACGCCGTTCTGCAACAGCGTCGCCAACACGCGCGCGAATTGACCGAACAAATTAAGCCGCACCACTTTACCGACAACGGGCGCCCTCATCTTCCATTGGTCAATCTTGCGCTTGCCGGTTTGGCTCGCGCGAAATTTTCCCATCAAAATTGCCAGCACGGCGAGGCCCAACACGGATCCCATGATCGCCCACACGTTCGTGACGGCGTGGCTGAACGCCATCAACATGCGCGTCGGTAACGGCAATTGAATGTCGAAGCCGTTAAACATTTCCATGAATTTCGGCAGCATGAAGAACATGAAAAACGCCACCATCGCGATGCCCACGCACACCACCATCGCCGGGTAAACCAGCGCGGAGACGAACTTGGATTGCACCTCGGCGAACTGCTGGAAATGCGAGGCCATGCGGCGCAACACTTGCACCAGGGCGCCGCTCTGCTCGCCCGCCCGCACCATGTTCACGTAAAGGTCGGAAAAAACCACCGGCTGCTTCGCCATCGCGTCGGACAAGCTGCGCCCCTCCATGACTTCCTGCCGCAAATCGCGGCTCACCGTCGTCGGAATGCCCTTGGATTCCAAATGCGTCATGCTGTGCAACGCCACCGTCAGCGGCATGCCCGAATTCAACAGGTTCGCGAGCTGTTGCGTGAATGTCGCCAACTCCTGCATCTTCGGCTTGCGCTGCCGCGACATCGCCTTCTGCATGGAAGGCGGCATGAAGGATTTCAAACTGACCTTCGCCCCCGGAGCTCGTTCCGGCGCCACGGCAGCCCCGCCCTTGGCGGCATCCACCATCACCGGGAATAATCCCAGCCGCTCGATCTGCACTAACGCCGCTGGACGGTCAGCCACATCCAGCACGCCTTCGACGACTTCGCCGGACCGACGCCGGGCTTTGTATGAAAACTGAGGCATATCTCTAAACTCGATTCTTAATAATAAACCACTTCCAGCCGAAAGTTGCAGCTTTTCGAAGGAGCGCGACCTTCAGGTCGCTTCAGCTTGGCCTTTTTCTGGGGGTCTGAACCCTCCAAAGGCGCTCGGCAAAGTCGCACTGAAGCGGACTAAAGTCCGCGCTCCTGAGCGCTCAAATGAGGAAATCATTAGTCATTCGCATTCAAGCACCCCCGTATTTTGCCTTAAAACCTGGAATTATTCAAAAACAATGCTTGAGAATTCCGAACTGTTCAATTAAAAGCTGGCCACAAGAAGGCATGAATCCACCCCCTTATCAACCACCACCGGAAGGCAAAAGCCCAATCGTGCGCCAGGTTCTCCTGGCCAGCCTGATTGCCCTGCCCGTTGTCGCCCTAATCGCTTTCGCTGTCGCGTACGCCGTAGTCGCGCACCGGAAAACCATGCAATCTCGCGCCGCGTGGAAAAATGTGGCCACGTCGGCAAACCAAATGCGGTCCGATATGAAAAAGGATTTCAATCCCAAGACCGGGATTACCAATATTGACTTTGCGAAAATGGAAAAATTGCGGCAAACCCTGCAAAACGCCTCGGCCAATTCCACCGGCGACGACGCCGTTTTCGCCAAATCCCTGACCGGATTTATGGATCGCATGCAGTTCGCCGCCAGAAATTACCACGAATCCGCCGCCAAATTGCGCGAAGCGCGCGTGCTGTATAATTTTGACTCCTCCAACAAAGACCAGTTTGCCGAACGCCGTGACCTCGTTCACCAATTCCTCGACTCCAATGCCGCCCTGGAAAAGGTCATCACCAACGCCGAGGACCAAATCCGCGCGGACCTCACCGAGGCGCACGTCCGCTCCTCCAAAATCGACGCCCTGCTCGCCGGCTATCACGCGTCCTCCGCATTCCAGAACTCAGTCACCATGAAAATCCGGCAATGCGACGATCAGTACGGCGCGGCAATGTTGGACGTCTTCGATACCTTGGAAACGAATTGGGGCCGTTGGGATGCCGATCCGGCCGCGGACAAAATCCGCTTCAAAGACCATGCCACGCTCGAGGCCTACAACAAAGACCTTGCCCAGATCAAGTCCGTGGCGCAGGAGCAACTGAGACTACAGAACGAACTGGTCAACCACGCACCTCCCCAGCCTCCGAACTGACGCAAAGCCGACGCGCCAGCAACTTCACCCCCGCTGGATGTTCGATGTTGGATGTTCCCAACCGCCTCCAACGAAACTCCGCACCATCAGCCCATTCCCCTGACAATCCTCAATGCCGCTACGCCTTCACCGCTTATTTCTCCGCTCTCCCGTTCGCCTCATTCAAACTCCCCCGCCGATACCCCTGTAAATCCAGCGTCACATGCGCGTAACCGATTTCCTTCAACGCCTCCGCCACCTTCGTTGAATTCCCGTTTTCCAGCAACCTGGGCAACTCCGACGGCCCCACTTCGATGCGAGCCAAATGAGTGACGGGTGTCGAGTGACGCGTGGTGAGCAAAGCCTTCGGGTCCAATCGCACCGCGTCGCTCGCGCGCAATTCATGATGCCGCACGCGCACATCATGAAAACCCAGGTCGCGCAAAACATTTTCGCCCGCTTCAATCATGCGCAGCTTCTCCGGCGTGACCGTTTCCCCGTACGGAATTCGCGAACTCAAACACGCCATCTGCGGCTTGTCCGCCGTGGGCAGCCCGAGCTGCGCCGAATATTCGCGAATCTCCGCCTTCGTCATGCCCACTTCCTTCAACGGCGCCCGCACCTGAAATTCCTTCGCCGCCTGCGCGCCCGGGCGAAAATCACCCACGTCGCTGGCGTTTTCGCCGTACGCGATCACCGCAAATCTTTCCTCACGCGCAATCGGCTCCAGTTCCGTGAACAGTTCGTGTTTGCAAAAATAACAGCGGTTCGTGGGATTGGCCGTGTAACTGGGATTTTGAAATTCCTGCGTGCGCACCACGCGCACGGGAATCTGGAATCGCTCCGCAATTTCCAACGCCTCGTTCAGTTCCCGCCGCGGCAAGCTCGCCGAATCCGCGATCACCGCCAGCGATTTATCCCCCAGCACATCCCGCGCAACCCGCGCGAGAAACACTGAATCGACACCCCCGGAATACGCCACCAGGCAGGAACCATACGAACGCAGCAAGTCACGCAACTGATCTAATTTAGACACATCGCTAAAATGCCACCGCCACGCCGCAATGTCGAGGCCTCGCAAGCCTGGGACCGCCGGCGTCCCGCCGGCCCGAACGACAAATGACGAACGAACTCGTCCCCCGGCCGAGCCATTCGTCATTCGTCACCCGCCACGCGCCACCCGCCGCCCTTCACCGTCATTCGTCATTGGCGTCCTCCTCCATTTACGTTTAAAGTTCACCCGTGCATCCGATCGCATTCAACCTCGGCCCCATCACCGTCCGCTGGTACGGCGTGATGATGGCCATCGCCTTCATCGCCGGCTTGTGGACCGCCAGCCGACGCGGCTTGCGCTCCGGCATCCCCGCCGAAAAAATCTTGGACATTGGCCCCTGGCTCATCGTCGGCACCATCATCGGCGCGCGCGCATTGCACGTCGCCACGTATTGGAACGAAGAGTTCGCCGGGCATCCGATCTGGGAAATTTTCGCCGTGTGGAAAGGCGGCCTGGTTTTTTACGGCGGCCTCATCGGCGCCTCGCTGGCCACGATACTGTATGCGCGCGTAAAACACCTCGGCCTCTGGAAACTCTCTGACGTCCTCGCGCCAAGCATCCCGCTCGGCTACGTCTTCGGCCGCATCGGTTGTTTCTTGAACGGCTGCTGCTACGGAAGTCGTTGCTCACTACCCTGGGCCGTCACGTATCCGGAGGGCAACCTGAACGGCGCGCCCAATTACCCGGTGCACCCCTCGCAACTCTACGATTCGCTGCTGAGCCTGCTCTTATACATTGGCCTCGCATGGCTCTACCGCCGCAAAAAATTCGACGGTCAGGTCTTCGCCGCCTATTTGCTTTGCTACGCCATCACGCGCTCGATTGTTGAATCCTTCCGCGGCGATTACAGCCCCGTCCACCTTCATGGCGCGCTCAACCTCACCCCCGGCCAACTCGTCAGCATCGGCATCTTCGCCGCCGGCATCGCGATGTGGGCCGTGCTCAAAAAATTTCAGCCCAAACGCGCATAGAAAATAGAGGATAGAAGATGGCCAACGCTTCCCCTATCCATCCTCCATCCTCCATCCTCCATTCGATCTTTCTGGCCGGCCCCACCGCCGTCGGCAAATCCGAAATCGCACTGCTGCTCGCGGAGAAAATCGGTGGAGAAATCATCTCCGTCGATTCCATGCAAGTCTATCGCGGCCTCGACATCGGCACCGCCAAACCCTCCGCCGCAGAACGCGCCCGCGTCCCGCATCACCTGATCGACATCGTCGAGCTCACGCAACCGTTTGACGCCGCGCAATTCGTCCGCCACGCCACCGCCGCCGTTGCCGACATCCAATCACGCGCCCGCGTCCCCATCTTCTGCGGCGGCACCGGCCTTTACTTCAAAGCCTTCCTCGAAGGCCTCGGCGACACGCCGCCCGGCGATGAAAAACTGCGAGCCGAATTGGAAACCACGCCTTTGCCCGAGCTATTGGCCGAACTCGCGGAAAAAGATCCTGTCACTCACGAAAAAATCGATCGTCAAAATCCCCGTCGCATCATCCGCGCCATCGAAGTCATCCGCCTCACCGGCAAAAAATTTTCCGAACAACGCGCGGACTGGATCAGCCTGGGACCGCCCGCGTCCCGCCGGCAAGTCGATGCCAACGAACCCGTCACATCCATCATCGCCTTCTCGCGCACCAATACCGACCTGCACGCACGCATTAATTCTCGCGTCGACACCATGTTCGCCCGCGGCCTGGTTGACGAAACCCGCCAACTCCTGGACCACGGCCTCGCCCAAAACAAAACCGCCCTGCAAGCCCTCGGCTATCGTCAGGTCGTGGAACATTTGCGCGGCGAACGCGGGCTACCGGAAACCATGGAGCTCGTAAAAATCAAAACCCGCCAATTCGCCAAACGCCAAATGACCTGGTTCCGCCGCCACGGCAATTGCGAGTGGATTGAATTGAAACCAGGGAATTCCTACGAGCAACTCCTCGATTGCCTCGCCTCAAAGAAAAGGGAAAAGTAGTCTGGCATCCGCAGGAAATCCGCGAAGCCCAGAAAGCGTTGGAAGGCTGCCCGACGGAATCCATCGGGAACGATGGAATTCCCACCAGCACTTCACCGCTTCTTCGCGAGTGACTGCACATACCGATCAATCCGGTCACTCGCCTCAATGAGCTGATCGTAACCGGTCGCGAAACACGCGCGGCAAAAACCCGCGCCATTCGCGCCGAAAGCGGTTCCGGGGACCATCGCCACCTTTTCCGCGTTGAGCAAGCCGAGCGCGAAATCCTTTTCCGTCATGCCCCAAATTTCCACGGACGGGAAGGCGTAAAACGACCCGCGCGGCAGGTGGCATTTCAGCCCGATCTCATTCAAGCGCCGCACGATGAAATCGCGCCGGCGATGATATTGATCGCGCATTTGTTTCATGCCGTCCTCGCCGCGCTGCAACGCCTCCACCGCACCCTCCTGGCTGATGATCGACGCGCACATCATCGAATATTGATGCACCTTCATCATTGCCTCGATCAACGTCGCCGGCCCGCACGCGTAGCCGATGCGCCAACCCGTCATCGCGAACGCCTTCGAAAATCCATGCAGGAAAATCGTGCGCTCCTTCATGCCGGGAAAACTCGCGATGCTGATGTGCTCGCCTTCGAACGTGAGTTCGGAATAAATCTCGTCGCTCAACACCAGCAAATCTTTTTCAATGGCAAATGTCGCAATCGCCTCCAACTGCGCGCGGCTGCACGTGCCGCCGGTCGGGTTGCACGGCAGGTTCAGCATGAGCATCTTGCAACCGGGCACCCACGCCGCCTTCAACGCCTCGGCCGTCAGCGCAAAATTATCCTTCGCATACGTCGGCACCGGGATCGCTTCGCCGTGCGCCAGCGTGACACTCGGATGATAGCTGACATAACACGGCTGATGAAACATCACTTTGTCGCCGGGATTGATCAGCGCGCGCGCCGCGATATCAATCGCCTCGCTCACACCCACCGTCACCAGGATCTCGTCTTCCGGCCGATAGCTGACGTTGAAATTCTTTTCGACGTACTTGTTGATGGCGCGGCGCAACTCGATCAAACCGAGATTCGACGTGTAATGCGTCTTGCCCTTTTCCAGCGCATAAATGGCCGCCTCGCGAATGTGCCAGGGCGTGTCAAAATCCGGCTCACCGATGCCGAGCGAAATCACGTCCTTCATCTTCGCGACAATTTCAAAAAAATCGCGAATGCCCGAGCGCGGCAGGTTGACGACGTGTTTGGCGATGTAGCGGGTAGTGTCCATTGTGGAAATTAAAAAGAAAACGCCGAACGTCGAACACCGAGGCATTCATAAGTAAACGCACATTCGATGTTCGACGTTCGATGTTCGATGTTCGATGTTTCCTGGGGTTTCAAGGGGCCACCTTCAGCCGGTTGTTGTCCTCGGCAGGAATATCGAGCAGGAAACCCTGTTCCTTGTAGGAACGCAGCAGAAAATGCGTGGCGGTGGACAGCACGCCCTCGATCGTCGAAAGTTTTTCCGAAACAAACGCCGCAACTTTTTGCAAGCTGCTCCCACCGACAAACACGAGCAAATCATAGCCGCCAGACATCAGGTAGCACGACTCGACTTCATCAAACCGGCTGATGCGATCGGCCAGGCGATTGAACCCGCCGCCGCGCTCGGGCGTGATGCGCACTTCGATCACGGCGCGCACGATGCCCGTTTCCTCGTCGGCAAGGTTGAGCACCGGCCGCCATCCGAGCAGGACGCGATCGGCGCGCAACTGTTCCAATTGGCGATTGACCTCGGCTTCGGGCAAATTCAGCACCTGCGCCATTTGCGCCGTGTTCAGCTTGCCGCCTTCGAGCAAAAGTTTAATTAACGGACTCATGCGGCGCGCAGTGTCGCAAATAGCCCAAATAAATCCATAAGAATTCTCGGAGCGCTCAAAATCCCCCATGCGGTAGATTTCCCGCCAAACGTCCGCACAAACCCTTTCTTCAAAAGTCTTTCCCGAATCCAAAACCGTGGTATTTTGTTCAGCGCACAAGCACACCAGACAGGCAAGAATTGAAAGCATTAATCGAGACCAGAAACACAAGGACCGAGAGGGTTTTTCTTGTTGGCATTGAATTGAAGAACCGGAAGGATTGGGAAACCAGCGATTCTTTGGAGGAACTTGCCGAATTAGCCGCCACCGCCGGCGGGGAAGTCGTCGGCGACGGCGTCCAAAAGGTGGTTTCCCTCAACGCAGCCACGTTCATTGGCAAAGGCAAGGCGGATGAATTCGCCGCCCAATGCAAGCAGCTCGACGTGGACACCGTCATTTTTGACGACGAACTTTCTCCCGCCCAAAGCCGCAACCTCGAAAAAATCTTTAATTGCAAGGTTCTCGATCGCACGGCTTTGATTCTCGATATTTTTGCCCGCCGCGCCCGCACCCGCGAAGGCAAATTGCAGATTGAACTCGCGCAACTCCAGCACCTGCTCCCGCGCCTCACCCGGTTCTGGGGCCATTTGACGCGCCAAAAAGGCGGCATCGGCATGCGCGGCGGCGAAGGTGAAACGCAGCTCGAAACCGACCGCCGCCGCGTGCAGGATCGCATCGCGAAAATCCGCGTTGAACTCGAAGTCGTCGTCCGCCAGCGCTCCACGCAGCGCTACGCCCGCCAGCGCAATCAATGGCCGATCGCGAGCATTGTCGGCTACACCAACGCCGGCAAATCCACGCTGCTCAATAAATTGACCGGCGCCAATGTGCTCGCCGAAAACAAATTATTCGCGACGCTCGATCCCACCACGCGCCGCCTGCGCCTGCCCACGAACCAAAACGTGCTCCTCACCGACACCGTGGGTTTCATTCGCAAGCTGCCGCACGGCCTCGTCGAAGCTTTCAAAGCCACGCTCGAAGAAGTCGTGCAGGCCGATCTGCTTCTGCACGTCGTCGATGTAAGCCACCCCCAGGCCGCGGAGCAAGTCGAGTCCGTCGATGCCGTGCTGAAGGAAATCGGCGCCGAAGGCAAACCGACGCTCATGGTCTTCAATAAAATCGATTTGCTGAACGGCAGCCGCGAAATCTTGAATCGTTTTCTCGAGCGCTACCCGCACGGCGTCGCGATCTCAGCCGAAAGTGGCGATGGCATCCCCACGCTGCTCGCGGAACTGGGCAGCCAGATTCGCCCGCTGCGCGAATTCGTCGAACTCGCCGTGCCGCACGAGCAGTCCGGCGTCATCGCGCGCCTGCACGAAGTCGCGCAGGTCATCGAGCGCCGTTACAACGGCAAGAAAGCGCATTTCAAAGCGCGCATCCCTCCTCAATTCCATCGTGAATTCGAGCGCTACCTCATCCGCGAATTGCAAACCGCGTGAGATGACGAAGACCGCCCTAACAAACATTTCGCGAGAAATCGCCTTAGGCATGGGAACTGGTTCACGCATCACGCATCAGGTCTTGCCCTTCACGTTTCACGTTTCACGCATCACGTTCCCCATTGCATTCACTTGAACCCCCGCTATTCTTCCACCACGGAATGAAAACGTTTGGAGAACGCCATTTTCCCGGCCGCCTCATCGCGGTCGAAGGCCTCGATGGTTCCGGGAAATCAACCCAGATATATTTGCTTAAACGCTGGCTCGAGGCCGAGGGCGTCCGCGTCTATTTCAGCGAATGGAATTCCTCCGAACTCGTGAAATCGGCGACCAGCAAAGGCAAAAAACGCGAGCTGCTTTCACCCACCACGTTCAGCCTCATTCACGCCACGGATTTCGCCGATCGCTACGAGCGCCATCTGCTGCCGCTCCTGCGCGCCGGCTACATCGTGCTCTGCGATCGCTACATTTTCACCGCGTTCGCCCGCGATGTCACCCGCGGCTGCCCGCCCGCGTGGGTGCGCGGCATTTATGATTTCGCCGCGCTGCCGGACCTCACGTTCTTTTTCAAGGCGGACCTCGAAGTCTCGCTCCGGCGCATCCTCGACGGCCGGCCCAAACTGAAATTTTTCGAAGCCGGCATGGACCTGCGCCTGTCCGCCGATCCCTACGAAAGTTTTCGCATCTTCCAGGGCCGCATCCTCGAGCAATACCTCGCGATGAGCACGGAATTCAATTTCAACATCATCGACGCCAACCAGCGCGTGGAAGTGCAGCAGGGAATTGTGCGCCAATTGGTCAGCCAGCGCATCGACCTCTCGCGCTTCAAACGCCAGAGCCCGCTCCCACTGCCGCCGCCGTTGAAAAAAGTGCAACCCAAAACCGTCGAACTGGAAGACGATCCGGCGGAATGAAAAAGAAAAGCCATAATAATATTGTTGTCCCGCAACCCGGCCCGCGCCGGTTTTACGGCTACGGCATCCCGGGCGTCAAACTGGACGAACTCGTCGGCAAACTCATCGTCGTGGAAGGCGCGGACGGCTCCGGCCGCTCCACGCAAATCGCGCAACTCGTCAACTGGCTCGAAACCAGCGGCCACGCCACCGTCCAGGTCGGCCTCAAACGCTCCTCGCTCGTCAGCGAGGAACTGGAACGCGCGCAGGAAGGAAACATTCTCAGCCGCACCACGCTGAGCCTGTTTTACGCCACCGATTTTGCGGACCAGTTGGAAAACATCATTTTACCCGCGCTCAAAGCTGGGTTCATCGTGCTCGCCGATCGTTACGTTTACACGCTGATGGCGCGCGACATGGTCCGCGGCATGGACGAAGCGTGGCTGAAAAATCTTTACGGCATCGCGCCCGTGCCGGACGCCGTATTCTATCTCGCCGTTGAAGCCGAAGAACTCGTGCAACGCAATCTCTCTAAAAACGCCACGCTGGATTATTGGGAAAGCGGCATGGACCTCGGCCTTTCGCGCGACATGTTCGACAGCTTTTTGCAGTATCAAACCGCGATGCAAGCCGCCTTCCTGCAACTGCAAAAAACCTACGGCTTCACCATCGTGGACAGCAACTGCTCCGTCGACGCCGTCTCCCAGGAACTCCGCAAGAAAATCGGCGCCGTGCTCGCAGCGAAATGAACGCTGGAGATTTGCACAGAAGGAAACAAAGAGAACGAAGCAAAGCGGGATCTTCGTTCCCTTCTGTAAAAGTTTTTCGGCGCGAACAGTGTGACGCGCCTTAACCCGCCAGCGCCGCTCCGCGATCGCTTAAGCAAACGATTCCCACAATCATCAAAAACATTCCGCAGCCCAGCATCACCCCGGCGAGATAACGGTTCGGCCGCACCGGACGGTATTCCGGCACGGCGGAATCCATAAGGGTGACCATAGGATCCGCGATTATTCCCACGTTCCCCGGTTCCGCGGCGCGGCGCTCGAATTCCTCCGTTCGAAGTTGCCCATATCTCCAAGCGAGCGCATTTGCCAATTTTGCTGCTTCCTCTGGGTCTTCATCGTAAGTGATTATTTCGACAATACGCGTATTCCGAACATTCTGCAGTTCCAGATGACTTTTAATCCTCTCTTCGGCTTCAGAATCACTCAAGACTCGCCCGTGATTATATCTTTTGCCCCATATCTCATTTAAGTGCAGCGAAGCGATAACGTTTGTGAGAACCGCATGCGACCGAAACACCTCAAATTCGGTCAAAAGGAAATAAGGGTGTGAAAAAGTATTGGTTGGAGGCGTAGAAATTTGGACGGCCGCCACGGATTTGAACTCGTCCCGTTTAAGCAGCCTCGAGATGCCGGCCGCCGCCAGAACGCCTCCCACAAGCAAAAGAGAAACTCCAATTGCAATCGAACGCGGGGATTTCATTCCTGCATCTCAGACAATCAGACCCGCTTCGCGTTCACGGAAATTTCACCCGACCCATCGAACTGGCTCCTTCCGCAGAATCAGTTCGGCGCGAACTGCCACGCCCAATCGCCCTCATTGGCGTCGGGCTTCCCGGTGCTGACTATTGGCGGCGTCATTCCCCCGTCGTCTTTTTCGTTCCAGCCGATGGAGTAGAGGACAAAGCTGCTATCGGTGCGGCGGTATTTCAGCGGCTCCCCCGTCATGATGTCGTGTGGAAGGCTATCGAGGAATTTCGGGCCCAGCGCCTCCAACGAATTCGGATACGACCCGTTGGCGATTCGATAGCGTTCCAGTCCGCAGACGATCAGCGCCTGATCCGCCGCCGCCTGATTGCGCGCCATGACTTGCACCGCCTTTTTGAAATTCGGCACCGTCAACGCCGTGAGAATCCTGAAAGGAGTCCTGAGGCGGACAAATTTCTCCAGCCGCGCCTCGTTGTCGTTGAGGACAGCAGGCGAAACTCGTTCGTGCTCGGCGTCGATAGCCTCTCCCGGCGCGTAACGGAAGGGGACTTCGTTCGCGATATTTTGCAGCAGCCAGCCGTGAGGCGCGATGCGGAACAGAATTCGTTCGTATGTTTCTCCCGGCCCTTGAAAGGCATTGAGAAGTTCAACCGGCGGAACGGTCTCGATCGCGCGCGCGGAAGCGGCGGGTTCGGTTTGGAACGCCTCGGCGACCGGGATCAAGCTGTGCACCTCGGAAAGTTGCCGTTGCAATTCAACCAGCTGCGGCTCCTGCCACACGTGCGTTTGAAGCCCCTCCCCGATGACGTCGGCGTAAACACCAATGACGGCGACATTGATCATGCCGCCGACCAGCGTCATGGGTTTTCCCGTTGGCCGACCATCCGTGAAATGCCTGAGGTCATGCATGAGCGCCAGTTCAGCGACGGCTTTGTCGGGCTCATGCACGAGCAGATAACAATGGGTGCGCTGCGCCAGAATGCGAGCCATTGCTCGAATGGCGATAAAATTGGGAATCGGCATGGTCCTGATATTTGCATAATCGCCGTCCATGCGTGAGTAGGGGCGTTGCAAGGCCTCGCGGACCATCGTGAATTGCGGCTGGAACTGATCGCTCCAGGCAAGAAAGGCGCGGGCTTCAGTTTCGCTTTCGATTTTTCGGGAAGTGCCCCAGACGGGAAAGTTTGTTTTATTTTCGAACACGCTGGTCAATCCCGCGGAACCCCGCCCCACGAACCCCTGCATGCTCGGCGCTTTGAAAACGTTTTGCTCATCCGGCACAGGCGGGGGAATGTATTTATCCCAATCCAGCACAATGCCTTTGGCTACCTCCTCCTGTTTGGCACGATCCAGGGCGCGCTGGCCCCGCCAATTCTCCTCAGCGTAGAAAAGCGCAATCAACGTCGCCAGCGCGGCGGCGCTAAAAAACCAGCGGCGCAACACCCAACTCATCGCGGGACGCGTGCGCGGAATGGCTGACAAAATCAATCCCGGCAGAGATAGGATAAACGCGGCCCAGAAGGCGACGAACATTGCCAGAAGCCAACTATTGATCGGCTTTCCCTGGAAATTCAGCCTGTCGAAAACAAAACTGCATCCAATCGCGCCCAGAGCCGAAAGAATCGTTGCCCGCGCGAAAAAACGGCGCGGCCGTTCCCAAATTTGCTGCCGAGGACTATTGGTGGGTTCATTCATAAATCAGACAACTCGATAGCGGCTGCGCAATTCGCTGCGCGGCTTCGGGTTGGCATGCCGCGGTTGGTCCATATCGTCGAGTGGATTATTGCCCATCAACTCCACCAGCGTTTGCTGCTCATCCTTGAACGACATCATGAAAGCTGGAGTCTGCGGCGCGGAAACAGTCGCGACCATTCCCGCATGCTTTTGCGATGTGGACTGCAGCGCGAAGATCACGCCCCACACGGCCGCGAGTCCGGCCCAGGCTCCGGGCTTCAGCCACAATATCGTTGAGAGTTGATGGATGAGAGTGGAAAGCAGAGAGGGTCGAGGGTCGAGGGTCGCGGATCTGGACTCCGTCGCGCCTTGCAATATCTCCCGGCGCCATTCACTTGGAATTTGGCGCAGGGGCTGGCTTTGGAGCCGTTTTTCAAAATCGTCCGGTTTCATTTTATCTCTTCGTATATGGGACGCAGCCGCTCGCGCATTTTGTCTAAGCCATAGCGATAGCGGCTGGCCGCGGTGTTGGGTGGAATGTCGAGTGCGGTGGCAATTTGTTCGAAAGTCAGGTTCTCCCAGAGTTTCAAATGAACCACCGCACGCTGGTCTTCGGGCAATTCAGCCAGCGCGCGGGAGAGCGATTCGCGAAAGGCAGCCACGTCCGGATTTGCGTCCGCGGCGAAAATCGAAATTTCCTCCTCGGCGAATTGATCGTGATATTTCTGCCGCGTGCCGCGTGGCCGCATGAGGTCGATCGCGGCATTGTGCGCGAGGCGAATCAGAAAAGCGCGTTCATCGCGCGCCCCTTTTAGCAGGCCAGGCTCGCGCGCGAGCCGGGTGAAAATTTCCTGGAGCAGATCGCGCGTGTCATTTTCATCGCGCGTGAAATTAAGCAGGAACGCGAACAACGCCTGGGCGTGTTCATCGTAAATCCGTTCAAGGTCGGGCGCAGCCGGCATTGCTTCTGCATCAATGACGCTTCCCAGGCAGGGATTTGTCTAGATGAATTTAACAGAAGATAAAACACTGAGGGGAATGGTTGTGCGAACAGAAGGGAACGAAGGAAACAAAGAAACAAGCAGGCTTCGTTGCCTTCGTTTCCTTCTGTTGAATCATTTGGGCGGAATTCCCCACACCCAATCTCCCTCGGAAAGATCCGTGGACCCACCTTTCATCCCGACCTTGCCGCCGTCATCTTTTTCGTTCCAGCCAACGGAATACAGCACAAAACTGTCTTCGCTGCGGCGATAAATGTAAGACTCACCGCCGATGACATCGTGCGGCAGGGTGAAAATAAATTCCGGCGCGAGCGCGGCGAGCTGCTCCGGATACTGATCGCGAGCCAGGCGATAGCGTTCCAACGCGCACGCGAGCAGCGCTTCATCCACGGCGACCTGGGCCACGGCGCCCTTCTTGGAAATGTTGCTGAGTGCGGGCAGCATGATGACGGCGAGGAGTTGATGACGAGTGAGGATGGTGGTAAAGGGGTTGCGTCCGGCAAACGCCTGCTCCAGGGCGTTGGTGTTGGCGGCGATTTTCGTGGGATACACTTTTTTTGCAGTTCCATCGAAGCCGCCTTCGAGTTGCAAGGTATAGAGACGGCAATAATTCAACTTCTCCAAATCGTACCAGCCTTGAGGAATTATTTTGCCGAACGCATCGGCCGCCGAGCCGCGCGTAGGATTGGGGTCTATGGTCAATGCGTTGAGCCTGAATTTCCCTTTTTCCAGCAAGTCTGCCGTCAGGATTCCCGCGGCGCGTTCTGAATCGAGCGGCCGTTTCATGTCCCCGATAAAATTGTAACGCGCCAGCAGCGTTTGCAGCTCCTTCAATTGCGCATCCGACCATTTGTGTTCCTCGAGACCCTCCCAAATGGAATGAATGGCCAGATGGATCACCGCCCCGCGCACCAGATAAGAAACCAGAAACGGTTCACTTTTCAATGAATCACTCATGCGCAGGTTCAATTTCACATCATCCAATGCGCGATCCGTTTGGCCGGCCGCCAGTTCGGCGCACGCCCGCAGGTCGAGGCGCAGGCAAACCTCCTCGATGCTCGCGAGGTGCGGCAGCAGGATACCCCAGGGATCATCCAATTTATAAACGACGGGATAAAGCGAATCCGGCCGTTGGCTCGCCGCGCGCAACACCTCCAGGCGCGGCTCGATTGGTTTCAAAGCTTCCAAAACCGCGGTCGCCGCTTCGGCGCGCACAGCGGGATCGATCTGGTCCGATTTGAATTCCGTCCGGTCGCTGGCATGACCAGCTTTCACACTGGCGAACGCCATCTTCCAGGCGACGAGATCCGTCAGGTGAGGCGCTGGATTCCTGGTATCGTGGATCTCCGGCCCTGCATATTTGCCCTCGGACGCCACCAACGACCTCCCGGCGGTGTACGCATCCGATGTCCAAACGTTCGTAAAGCTGATTGTGGCGCCGTTCGTCTCACGAACAAACCACGATTGAACCTCCGGGTTGGCGGCGAAATTTTCCGAGTCGGGAATGGGTGTTGGCACGAACGCCTTGAAATCCAACTGCGCGCCTTGAGCCACCAGGCCGTCGCGGTAATGATTCCACGCCCGGCTGCCCCGCCAGTCTTCTTCACCGTAAAACAGCGCGATGAACGTGATGATCCAGGCAAACACAATGAGCCCGCGCCGGATGGTTCGCCAACGAAACAGCCAATTAAATAAACGCTGGGTCGCCGGCAGCAGCGTGAACAAAAAAACGATGCAAACCGTGCCGCTAAAAACCACGGCCGCTTCCCGCAGGTGGCGATAGGATTCCTCATCGCGATTGTCGAGCAAATCCCAGTTCCCGATCAGCAGCGCGTTCACGATCCACGTCACCGGGAACAGCACGGCCGCGATGAGCAGGATGCGCCGCATTGCCGTCTTGCGATTCGGCAGAACGAGCTGCGTGGAGTTTTTTTTGATTTCTTTCCAGCTCATAAGTTCAAGCGATTGAACATTCGCGACGGCACTCACTGCGCGGCTTGGGCAGGAACTTCTCGCGGGGTTCGGCGTCAGCGAAATGCGCATCCGTCATCTCAGAGAGCAACCGCCGATGTTCACGCATTGACGCCAGCATGACCTGCGGCGGCGGCGGTTTTGGGGTGGCCGCCGCCAGCATTGGCGCATGGCCGGCGTCGGCGTGCAGCATCAACACCAACAACCAAATGGCGCTCATGCCCGCGAGGTGCCAGCGCAACGAACGCACTACCTCACGCAGAGAAACGCGCGTGTCCTTGGACGGAGCTTCCCTGGCCAGCACGGCTTGGCGGATGGCATCGAGTTTTGACTGCGCCTGTCGATGGCGTTGCAACAAAATATCGCGCGGCGTTTTCACGATTTTTCCTCCAGCAATTTTCGCAGCGCTTTTTTGGCGTAATGCAGTCGCGATTTGACCGTGCCAACGGACACGCCGGTAATGCCCGCGATTTCTTCGAGCGAAAATCCCTCCACGAAATGCAGCAGCAACACCGAGCGTTGCGGCGGCGGTAATTGATTCAGTAAACGCATAAATTCAGCCTCCTGTTCCTCGCGAATGAGCAAATCATCCGGCGCGGTCTCGAATTCAATCGGCGCGTTGGCAAATTCGTCCCGCAGCATTTCCTCGCGCGCCTGCTTGCGCCAGCGTTGGATGCATTTTTGATGCGCGATGCCGAAAAGCCAGCTCCCGAATTTCCCGTCCTCGCGCAGGCTGCCGATGTGTCGCGCGGCATTGATAAAAGTCTCCTGCACGAGATCGAGGCTCGTTTGCTCGTCGCGCACCAGTTCAAAAATGTAAACATACAACGGAAGCTGGTAGCGGCGGAAAAGCGCGTCCCACGCCGCGGCGTTTCCGGCGCGGGCCTCAGACACGGGCAGTTGTTCAATCTCGGCCACGCCCAGCATTTACAAACAGTGGAATGCGGTTGGTGGAAAAAGGTTCAATGGCATGAAAAGTTTTGGGGAATGGTGCGGGTTGCCTGCGATTCATGAATCCGTTTAGGTTCGACAGGTGTGAGTGCGCTTACTCACGCGGGCATGTCACCCCAGTGCAATTGTTTCGGACCTCGGCAACATTGGCTTGATTCCATTGCAAAATACTCATGGATTCCGTTGTTGCGTGTGAAACTTGCGGGCTCGTGCAGGAGGTGGACCCGCTGCCGAAAGACGCGGTCGCCCTGTGTGCGCGCTGCCATTTCCGTTTGGTGCACCGCAAACGGAACAGTCGCCTGCGGACCTTCGTGTTTTCGCTGGCGGCCCTGATCCTCTATTTCCCCTCCAATTTTTACCCGCTCGTCACCGGCGAATACCACGGGCTGCATTCCGAAACGACCATTTTAAAAGGCATCCATTCGCTCTTCAACGACCATCAATATTTCATCGCCGGCCTGGTTTTCTGCACCAGCATTTTGTCGCCCGCACTGAAAATCATCGGACTCCTGTTCATTTCCATCACCCTGAATTGGAAGGGGTGGGAACGCTCCCGCACCTGGGTCTACAAAGTCATCCGCGTGATCGATCCCTGGAACATGCTGGAAGTTTTTTTGCTCGCCATCAGCATTTCGCTCATCGAAATGGGCCGCGTCGCCACCGTGCACCCGGGGCCCGGCGTTTTTTCGTTCACCGCCGTGGTGGCGCTGACGCTGCTCGCCACGCTGAGTTTTGATCCGCGGTTGATCTGGGATTCGCCGGCAGAAAAAAAACGTTATGAGTAACAATTCCGATGACGAGCAGTCTCGCGCCTTGCCCAAAGCTGAAATCAAAAAAACGCGCCACGCGTGGTGGCTCTGGCTTGTGCCGTTCGGCGCTCTCGCGTTGTGCGCGTGGTTTGTCTATCGCGACTACATCGCGACCGGGCCGGTAATCTCGATTTATTTTCAGGACGCCAGCGGCCTGGAGGAAAACAACACCCAAATCCGCCTGCTCGGCGCCACGGTCGGCCAGGTGAAGAAATTGGGCCTTACCAAGGACAGCAATCGCGTGGAAGTCAAAGCCCGGCTCGCCGGCTCCGCCGCGCAACTCGCGAAAGCCGGCACCACGTTTTGGATCGTGCGCCCGGAATTCAAAGTCGGCGCCATCAGCGGATTGCGCACGATTATTTCCGGCGAATACATCGCCGTGCGGCCCGGCAATGGCGCGCGCACGAATGTTTTTGTCGGCGCTGAAAGCGAGCCGATTTCGGAAGAGCCGGGATCATTGCACCTCACGTTGCTGGTCCCCAGCCTGCGTTCGGTGCAGGAGGAATCCAGCATCTATTATCGCGGCATCAAAGTGGGTGAGGTGTTGAAATACCAACTCAGCGATGACGCGCAGGGAGTAAAAATTCAGGCGCGCATCCACAAGGACTACGCACCGCTGGTGCGCGTGAATTCGAAATTCTGGAATGCGGGCGGAATCGATTTTCGCTTCGGCCTTTTTCGCGGCGCGGAAATCAGCGCCGAATCCGCCAAAACGCTTTTGAGCGGCGGCCTTGAATTCGCCACCCCCACCGATGCCGGCGCGCCCGCCCCCGACGGCGCCTTCTTCCGCCTCTACGACAAACCGGACGACGCCTGGAAGGATTGGATGCCCGTCATCCACCTGAACCTGACCAACGCCGTGGCGGACACCAACCAACCCTCCGGCTTGAGTTTCTAAGAGACGAGTGTGGTGTCAGGCAAGTGATGTTCGTACTCCCCTCCGAACCCGCGCAGCGGCGAAAGAAAATAGCCCACCGATTTATCGGTGGGTCACCGCCAACCAGAACCGCAGTCCCACAGGGACGACAGAAGTTCCCATTCTCAAATCGATGATTTATGAATACGAGTTACCTGACACCGCACGAGAGCGGAAATTCCAGCAGGGCGCAGCCAAATCAGCATTTTGATGCAGGCTCTAACTGGCCACGCCCCGCTTCTGGTCCGTGTTCATCAACAGCTTCGTCATCTCTTTCAAGTCCTGCGCGCGGTCGATGGCGTCCGAGCGTTTAATCAACCCCTCGATGTAGCGTTGCACCAGCGATTGGTCCAGCGTGCACATGCCATCCTTGCTGTGCGTCTGCAGCACGCCCGGAATCTGGTGCGTGTTATTTTCGCGAATCAAATTTCCCACCGCCGGCGTGCCGATCATGATTTCAAAAGCCGCCACGCGCCCCTTGCCGCTCGCGCGCGGCATGAGCGCTTGCGAAATCACGCCGCGCAAAATCGACGAGAGCTGCGCGCGGACGTTGTTCTGATAACCGGAGGGAAATGCGTTGATGATGCGGTCCACCGTGTCTTTCGCGCCCACCGTGTGAACCGTGGAAAAAACCAGATGCCCGGTTTCGGCGGCGTTAATCGCGGCTTCCATCGTTTCCGGGTCGCGCATTTCGCCCACCATGATCACATCCGGATCCTCGCGCAACCCGGCGCGCAACCCGTCGGCGAACGTCAGGAAATCCGTCCCTAGTTCGCGTTGCGTGATCACGGCCTGTTTGCGCTCGTGCTTGAACTCAATGGGATCCTCCAGCGTGAGAATATGGACATCGGAACGATCGCTGTTGATGCGGTCGAGCATTGCGGCGAGCGTGGTGGTTTTGCCGGAACCGGTGGGGCCGGTCACCAGCACGAGCCCGCGCGGCAAACGCGTGAGCTCATAAAAAATTTGCGGCGCGAGCAGGTCTTCCAGTTGCGGCATTTTTTCCGGGATGCGCCGCAACACTCCGCCCCAGTAGCCTTGCGCGCGAAAAACATTCACGCGAAACCGATGCCGGTCGAAGGCCAGGCCGAAATCCGCCTGCCCCACGTCGCGCGCGGTCTGGATGGAATCCTCGGGCGTGAACGCGCGCAACAGCGAGAAAATTTCGTCCACATCGATGGGCGGCCCTTCCGCGCGAATCAATTTCCCGTCCACGCGATAAATCGGCGGTTCACCGACGCGCAGGTGCAAATCCGACGCGCCGCTCTGCGTGGCGAGCGCGAGGATATCGGACATTTGATAGCGATACCCCGCCACCGGCAGGCGCCCGGTGCTTTCCAGCGCGCGTTGGGCCTGCAAAGTGGGCGGCGGGAGCGAGGCAGATTCGCGCAGCTTGCGGCCGACAGTGTCAAACTGCGGAATCTCAACAATCGGCGGCGTTTCCTTGTCGGGTGGATTCATAAATCAATGGTTCTGGTATCGGCATCATGTCCAGCGAGTCATGCGATCGCGTACGCAGGTGAACAGTTCCTTTTTCATCTAGACCGCGCAGACCTTAATCCGTGCCGATTTATTCCGCAAATGTGTTTCGGAATCGACGCCGCTACTGTTTCAGCCGGAAAAATTGCTGCACACCCTGGATCGGCACAACCGTGGAAACCTGGCCGCCGTTCGTCGTCAGCGGCGCGGCCACATTCAACCACGAACTGGGATTGCCCGGGTCGGTGGTGGATTGGAGTTGAAATGCCGCGGCAGAAAGCGGCCACGAAATCGTCAGGTTGCTGCCGGATGAGAACGCGATCGACTCGAGCGGACCCGCTGGCGCGCCACCGGTCGTGACGGAAACATCATCCAAACCGAACGCCCCCGGTTGGTCGCTGAAATCGAATTCCAGCGTTGAACTCGAACTCCCGCCGGGAACTGTGAATTGCAGGTTCGTCCAGCCGAATGCCGGCAGGTTTGTTTGATTGTAAAGCACCGTGCCGTTCCATTTCGCCGCAAAATGATTCGGCGTGGTCTTTCCTTTTCCCGCCACGCTCGTCAACCAGAAGGAGACGACGTACGGTTGGCCGGCAGCTGTGATGACGGCGTGAGAGAGAGAAGCATCCGGCGGAACCTCGCCGAGAAAACCGCCATACAGCCCGGAACGGACAAATGACTCGTCGGGCGCGGTGGGCAGCGCGTTCGTGCCCGCCACGTCCACATCATCCGCCGCCAAAGGAAAGACGCTGTGAACGTTCCCCACCAGCGTCCAGTAATTCAAATCGCCGGTTTCGAACCCGCCATTGCCCACGTACAAATCAAATTGCCGATCCTGGAAAGTGCCGCTCGTGAGGTTGGTAAACGTGACGTTGCCGATGGCTTTCGTGATCAGGAAATTATTCACGCCGGCATTGAAATTGACGGTCACCGTGGTGGATTCGCCCGGAGCCAGCGTGCCGGACGTCTTCGAAACCGTCAGCCAACTGGCGTTGTTGCCCAGGTTCCAGTCCAACGATTGCGCGCCGATATTCGTGAGCGTGTAAGTTTGTGAAGTGACGCTGAACGGTCCCCCGCCCGGCCCGATCGAAGTAAAGCCGAAGGGCGGGTTGATCACCAGGCTCTCAGTCGGAGGCTGCAAGAGCGCATCGATCAGCGGATCGTTCGGCGTCCCCCAACCGGTGCAGAGGTCGTAACCCTCCGTCGCGTAGTAATTATTCGGACTTCGGGATGACGTGTTATCGCCATCAGTGATGTCGTGGAAAATCGAACTGTAATTTGCGCTTTTGCCAATGGCGTAGAGCGCCGGGTTGATAAAGCCGACCGGCGGTTGGCCATTGGCCTCCGCCTGCTGGTTCACCAAAGCGGTGAACGCCGCCCAAAGCGGCGCTGCGAGACTCGTGCCGGCCACTGGGAGATCAGTTGAACCTCCTAATAATCCACCCAAATAATCGTTACCCCAAACCATATCCACATTCACGGCCACGGAGGCAACGTCCGGGATATTCCGCATGGTGGTTGAACCTTGGTTGTCTGCCATGCTGATGCCCTGTTGCCAGGCTGGAATGGGATAGGTCCGGCTAATGCCGCCGCCGGTGGCCTGATAGGGAGTCGGATCGCCGAATTCATCCGTTCCCGCCGGCGTGTTCCATACCGACTCTGAGAGCCACGCATCGGGATTGTTTGTGTCGGTAGTGTCGACCGTCAACGCCGTCCCACCCGCCACCGTGATATAAGGATCGTCAATCGGTTCATCAATCGATGCCGGATACGCCCCGTTGTCGCCGCTGGCCTGGAAAAAACTCTGACCTTGCGCGGCAAATTGCTGAAAAATCTGCACGGTGGAATTGTTGATATCCATCGCGTAGGAACAGCTCAACTGCCGCGAAAGATTGTCCGTCGCCATCTTGTTGAGCGTATCATTGATCTGCGCAGTCGTGGCCGGAGTTTGCCTCGCCGTCGGTTGGTTCGTCGGCGTGGGCGACTCATACACGTACACCTTGCTCAATCCCGGTGCCATCGAGATGACCATTTCAATGTCCGCGGTGCATTCAACCGAGAAGTTGATATCCGAGTCGTCCCCTTCGGTTTCATCGACGTAAACATTTTCCAGCGTCACACCCGGCAAGCTCGTTTCCGAAACGTAATCATCAATGTCCGCTGAAGCATAACCGCTCAATTCAAACAGCCCGACCGTTTGCCCCGTGCCATCAAGCAAAGTCTGCGGTGTGTAAGCCGCCTGGAAATCATAGCCCATAAAACCGTAGGGACCCGAGCCGCCGCTGCCACTTCCGCCACTGCCATCTCCCCCACCCAACGGATGAACCTTCGGCTGAACTTTCGCGTTCAAGTTCACATGGATATTCGGTTTGGGTTTTACGTAACTATCCAAACCGCTGATCGCCAGCAGCGGCGTGGCAAGATCCACCGTCGGCTCCGCATCCGGCGCGAAAAAATTCCGGTCTTCCGTCGGATGCTTATAGACCCGCATGTGAACGTGAAATGCCTTCTCGATGTCAGCGACCGCCCCGCTCACATCCAGCAACGTGCGATTGTTATGGGTTCTTTTGACCGTCAGTTTGTGATCCCTGGCAAAATTAATCACCGACTTATAGTCCTCTTCGGTCGGCCCGAAGGAATTCGCGAACTCATCCGGCGTCAAGAAATGGTGAAAACTGGGGCTGGCTGGCTGGTAAAGCTCCTCCAACAAATTCGTCAGCTTGTCCCGGTTGCGCAACGGCAGTCCGATGGCCAGGTCCAGTTGCGCATTGGCGGCGAGCTGGTCGACGGGCTTGAGTTTTTTAGTGACCTGCGCATGGCGCTGGTGCAGTTGTTGGAGGGCCTGGGCGGGCGCTGAAAATGCCAGGGCGAAAAAAATCAACACGGAGGTCCCAAGGAGAGTCAGCGAATGCAGGGGAAACCCCACGCTTCTTGAAAAAGTTTTCACGGCTACCTACCTACTTAACCCCACCTTACACAGAAAATCAAGGATGGCAGGCGTTGGATTTGGAAAAAGTTCCAAATTCCAGGCTCCAAACTCCAGAAAAACTCCAAATCCAAGCCTCAAATTTTCGCAATGACGTACGCCACCGAAAGAATCTTGAAGGAAATCTTCGCAAAAGCCGGAGCGCCGTACTCGCGAGCCGCGTGAGGCAGGACACCTCCGCGCCTCCCGAGGACGCTCGCCCCGGCGTTGGGAGGTATCCGGGACATTGCTCACCGTGCGTCAATCGCAAATCGTAAATTCTTTCGACTCTTAACTCTCAACCAATTAGAGTGCCGCCCATGCAAGCCGAGTCTGTGCCCGAGGCCGCGAGCCTTCCCGCGGCAGCAGCTCTTCTCCCCCAGAAACCTCCCACACCCTGGACCTGGCGCGCGGGCATCGGTGCCGCCGTTATCATGCTGGCTTTCGCTGCATATTCGATGCAGGAAGTCATCGGGCTGCGCGGGCAGGCGCTGGCGGGGGTATTTTGTTTCTTCGGACTCGTCGCGATGTTTTCCTCGAACCTGCGCGCGGTCAATTGGCGCACGATCGGGTGGGGAGTTGGGTTGCAAATCATCCTCGCCGTGCTGGTGCTGAAGGTGCCGGCGGTGCATCACGCGCTGGAGACGGCCAAAGAAGTCGTCGTGCAGTTCATCAATTTCTCGGACAAAGGCGCGGAATTCGTTTTCGGCAATCTCGCGCGGCCCGGCGATATCGCGTTGAACCCCGGCAAGGAAATGCTGTTCATGTTCGCGTTCAAGGCGCTCCCGCCCATTCTCTTTATCTCCGCGTTTTTCACGATGCTCTATCATTACGGCGTCTTGCAGCGCATCGTGCGGCTGATGGCTTTCGGCATGGTCCACCTCATGCGCACGAGCGGCGCGGAAACGCTTTCGGTTGCGGCCAATGTCTTCATGGGCCAGACCGAAGCGCCGCTCATCGTGAAACCCTACGTGCCGCGCATGACCAATTCCGAATTGTTCGCGCTCATGACCAGCGGCATGGCGCACATCTCGGGCGCGATGATGGTCGTCTACATCAGTTACGGCGCGGACGCCGTGGCGGTGCTCACCACGTGCATCATGGCGTGCCCGTGCAGCCTGTATCTTTCCAAATTGTTCATGCCGGAAACCAGCACGCCGGAAACCGCCGGCACCATTCATCGCGACAAGGTGAAATCGCCGTTCGTCAACGGCATCGACGCCATCACCGCCGGCACGACGGACGGCCTCGCGCTGGCGCTGAACGTCGCCGCGATGCTGATCGTGTTCATCGCGTTCGTGGCGATGTTCGATGCGATCCTGGGCTGGATTCATCCCGGCCTGTCGCTGGCGGTTGTGTTCGGGTGGCTGTTTTCGCCCGCGGCATTCCTGATGGGTGTCGAAACGAAGGACGTGCATCACGTCGCGACCCTGCTCGGCGCGAAACTTTCCATCAACGAACATTACGCCTACCTGGTCATGAAAGGCTGGAAGGACACGCCGAATTTCATGACCGATCGCTCGTATACGCTCGCGGCGTTTGCGCTGACCGGGTTTGCGAATTTTGCTTCGGTGGGCATCCAACTCGGCGGCATCGGCGCCATCGCGCCCGGGCGCCGCAGCGATCTGGCGCGGCTGGGGCTGCGCGCGCTCTTCGTCGGCTTCGCCGCAACGCTGCTGAACGCGGCGATTGCGGGAGTGTTCCTTGGACTCTAGTAGTTCGCGGGTTGTGAGTTGTGGTGATGAGTCGAGGATTCTCCCCCATACGCGGGTTTTATGACGGTGGGCTTGGCAACGCTCCGGTGGAAAGCGCCAGAGGGCTGGCGCAGTCCGGGACGCTGGTGCGCCGTTTGATGCAACCTACTCTCGCGGAGTCTCTTGGAAATGCGCCCGCCATTCTGCGAACAAGGCTGCGACAGGTTTTTTTTTCATCTTCACATTCTCTTAAGGTGGCTTCGCGTAGAGTGGCGCCATGATAAATGAAACAGGCGCTCGCTGGATGGTGGTGGATGACGATACGCTCGCGCTGAACACCGTGGCACAATTGCTCGCGGCGGTGAGCGGGGCGCAGATTTCTTCGTTCGCTTCGCCGTGGCAGGCGCTCGACGCGCTGGCGGAGGCACCCGGAAAATTCGATTTGGTCGTGACGGATTTTGAAATGCCGGGGATGAACGGCGTCGATTTCCGGCGGCAGGTCGAGATCATTTCGCCTTCCACCCAGGTGTTGCTCGCCACGGGCAGCGGACTTTTCACTGAGGCATCCGCGCGCGAGGACGGATTTTGCGGCCTGCTTTGCAAACCATTTTCAATCGGCGTGCTCAAGCGAACCCTGGCGGATGTCGCCGCCAATTTCTCCAAATTTTCAATGGCAACCTGATTTAACAGTCACAACCAACAACAACCAAAAAAGGAAAGACACATGAAAACCACAATGAAAACCCTGCTCGCGTTGATCGCACTCAGCGCGTCGGCATTGATCGTGAACGCGCAAGATGCCGGAGCCGGCGGTCCTCCGCCGGGAGGTGATCGCCCGTTTCAACCAGGCGGACCCGGCGGCGGACCTGGCGGTCCGGGAGGCCCGGGCGGACGGCGCATGATGCCGCCTTCGCCGCTGATGGAGGCGCTGGACGCGAATCACGACGGGATTATCGACGCCACCGAAATCGCGAATGCTTCGGCAGCTTTGAAGACGCTGGATAAAAACGGCGATGGAAAATTGACGCCCGATGAGTTGCGTCCGCCGCGCCCGCAAGGTGGTGGTCGCCACCAGGGACCACCCCCGGGCGCTGGCGGTCCGGCGCCGCAGCAACCGCCGCCGGATAATTGAGCTTGCCGGAACCCACCACCCACGGGACGGGCGTTTGACGCTCGTCCCGTTTTTTTGTACCGGCCGGCGGGACGCCGGCGGTCCCAGGCTCTGGCTTCGCAATTCGCGCTTGTTGCCATCTGGGAAATAAACCACAAAGAAGGGCGATGGTTCGTTCGCGGACGATTTGCTTGTTGCTCGCTTTGCTGACCGTGCTGGTTTATTTGCCAGTGCGGCATGCGGGCCTTGTGGTTTTCGATGACCCGATTTATGTCGGTGATCCGCACGTGCGCGCGGGGATGACGTGGGCGGGTGTGAAGTGGGCGTTCACGACGTGGCACGCGAGCAATTGGCATCCGCTGACGTGGCTCTCGCATATGCTCGATGCGAGCCTCTTCGGTCCCGACGCGGGCAAGCAGCACCTCGTCAATGTCTGGATTCATGCGGCGAACGCACTGGTGTTGTTCGTGCTGTTGCTGCGCATGACCGAAAAAAAGTGGACGTCGGCGTTCGTGGCGGCGTTGTTTGCGCTGCATCCGTTGCACGTAGAATCCGTGGCGTGGCTTGCGGAGCGGAAGGATGTGCTCAGCACGTTTTTTGGATTGCTGGCGTTGCTGGCTTATGTGCGGTATGTGAAGTCCACAGTCCACAGTCCACAGTCCAGAGTCTGGTATGCGTGGACGATTGGGTTCTTCGTGCTCAGTCTGATGGCGAAGCCGATGCTGGTCACGCTGCCGTTTGTGATGCTGTTGCTGGATGTCTGGCCGTTGGGGAGGATTCGAGTGTGGGGAATCGGCGCTGCGGATTCTTCAACACGTAATACGCAACACGCAACACGCCGTGTGCTCATCGAAAAGCTTCCGTTTCTCGCGCTCACCACCGCTTCGTGTGTGGTCACGTTTCTGGCGCAGCGCACGGAAGCGGTCGTGTCGCTGGAACAACGGCCGTTCGGCGTGCGCGTGGCGAATGCGCTGGTTTCTTACGCGGAATATCTCGGCAAAATGGTGTGGCCGGCGAAGCTGGCGATCATCTATCCCTTGCCAGGTCAAATTCCGCAGTGGCAAATCGCACTCGCTGCGGTCGTGTTGATTTTGATTTCATTACTCGCGTGGAGAGTGCGCAAAAATGCGCCGCCGGTGCTTATCGGCTGGCTGTGGTTTTTGGGCACGCTCGTGCCGGTGATTGGCTTGGTGCAGGTTGGCGGCCAGGCGCTGGCGGATCGGTATACGTATGTTCCACTTATTGGCGTGTTCATCGCGGTGGCTTATGGAATCGAGGTTCTTGCAACGCGGTGGCGCATTCCGGCGGTGGCTCTTTCAGCGGTGGCCGGGGTGGTGCTGGTTGGGTGCGCGTTGGTCACGGAGTATCAATTGCAGTTCTGGCAGGACAGCCAAAAACTTTTTGCGCACGCCATCGCGGTGACGAAGGACAATGCCATTGCGCATATCAACCTGGGTGTGGCGTTGGAAGAGGAGGATCGCAAGCCGGAAGCGCTCGCGGAATATCGCAAGGCGATCGACCTCGAGCCGAATCGTTTCCAGGCGCGGAATAACGTCGCCAATTTGCTCGCGTCGATGGGCCTGCGCGAGGAGGCGTTTCGCGAATACCAGGAGGCATTGCGGCTGAACCCGGGGGCGGCGGTGGCGCATATAAATTTTGCCACGCTGCTTTCCGAAATGGGCCGCTTTGAGGAGGCGATGACAGAATACACGAAGGCTGCGCAACTGGAGCCGGATGACCCGCGGTCGTATTATTTGATGGGCAAGGCGTGCCTGCGCCACGGACAGAGCGCGGAGGCGTTGAAGCATTTCCGCGAGGCGTTGCAACGCGATCCGGGCGATTTTCAAACGCTGACGTGGCTCGCGCGCGTGCTGGCGGCGGATGAGAATCCGGCGGTGCGCAATGGCGCGGAGGCCGTCTCGCTGGCGGAACGGGCCGCCAACCTGACCAGTGGCGAGCAGCCGTTCGTGCTGGATACGCTGGCGATGGCGTACGCCGAAGCGGGTCGTTTCAAAGATGCACAAACGACGATCCAAAGAGCGCTGCAAGTGGCGGCGATGGCGAGCGCGGAAAAGACGGTTCCAGAAATGCAACAAAGGTTGCAGCTTTATCAGAGCGATAAGGCGTATCGGGAGGATTTTTCGAAGACGCAATGAAAAGCCCCCAGCGCCAATTCGGATGAAGATTCGAGCAGCGTTAAACGACGAAGTGACGAATGGACGTGCACGCCGCCCTCCCATTCGTCATTCGTCATTCGTCATTCACCCATTACACCGACACGCGGAATGAATTCCGCGCTCCGAATTCCAGAGCTGACGCATCTAAAATTCAAGAATTCTGAAAAGAAGACTGAGGGATTCAGTTCCACGGCATTCAAAAGACGGGAAGCATGAGGGGATGTCTGCTTCAAGATCGCAGGTTACTCCAGCTTAATCGCAAGGAGGACTGAAAATAAAAACACGATTCTAAACACGAACTACCCCATTTCTTCCGGCCAAATGGGGTAGTTCAAATTTTAAACCGAATCAGTTTACTGTCGAGCCAAAAAATGCTGCGGAAAAACTTTCCTGCAATTTAGATGCGTCAGCCCTGCTCCGAATTCCGTTTCACCTTGTCCAATTCGTCACTTGCGCGAATACTGCGGCAGGGGTTAAATTATGGCCGATGAAACTTCGCTACGACCTGGCGATGAAAGTGACGCCGAAGATGGCGCTGGAGGAAGCGCAGGCGAACCAGCATCGTTACAAGGCCGAGCCCCATTTCTCCAAAACTGGGACTGGCAGTCTATCGTCCGCATCAACGAAAGACTCTGCCGCGGAGGCCGAGCGCAGCACGGCAAGAATTCAGAAACTCATGCGCGCTGCGAAGACGAATGGCTCCAAGGCGGCGGCCAGGCACGGTCACTCCTCGAAACACTAGACTGGCTGCGCTCGTTTCACCGCAAAGCGCCCTTCCTGTTTTTCAACGGCAACACTTTTGCGGAAATCGCGCGCACACTCACGGATGCCCTGTTCGCGGAATTTCCCCGCGGGCGGCGGCGCGAAGCGGCCTCGCTCGCAGCACATTATGTCGCCGGTGTCCTCGACCGTGAGGCGGTGGCGGGCGGCATGGTGTCACTGGCGGAAGCGGCTAATTTCAAAACGGGCGATCGGGTGAAAACCTTGAAGGGTTCGTTGCAGGGTGTGGTGCGGAAAATTCTTCCGGATGGGCGCATCGTCTGGCAGCCGGATGATAACAAAATCGAACTCACCGCGTTGCCGGAAAGTTTGTTGCGGCTGAAAAAAATGAATCGACCGAGATAGCGACTTGACCGAAGGGGCGCGGACTTTAGTCCGCTGCGGTGAAGCATCGTTGATCCCGGCACCGGGACGGTGCCGCAACTCGCAGGCGAGGAGGCCCGCGCTACCAGGAAGTTACATGCGTGAGCCCTGCGGGCCTTCGCGACATCACTTGATTTTCGTCAATCCATCCCGTTAACTGGCCGCGTTCGTGAACCATCCATTGCGAAGTTATGTCCGCCGGGCTGCGATCCTTTGGGTTTTAAGCCAGTTGCTCTCGATTTCCCTGGCGCAGACGGCGGTTCAGATTCAGATCGGGCAGAATTTCACCGGCTCCGATAACACCGAGACCGGCATCACGCCGGCCGATGGCAACGGCGCCATCGGCCCAAAACATTACGTCGAATTTATTAACGGCGTCTTCGCGATTTACGCGAAGACCAACGGCCAGCGCATTCGCCGGGTCAGTGACAACCAATTCTGGGCCAGCGCCGGCGTCGTCATTTCGCCCGATGCGGCCATTAGTGATCCCCGCGTGATTTACGATCCGCTATCGCAACGCTGGTTTGCATCTCAGGTGGATTTCAACAACACGGTGAGCGATCCCACGACCTGGGCGAATAATTTTCTCATCGCGATTTCCGACACCGCCGATCCCACGCGCGGCTGGCATGGCAAATCTTTTGTGGCCGATCCGGACACGGGTTATTTCGCGGATTTTCCGACGCTTGGGGTGGACGCCAACGCGCTTTACATCTCCGGCGATATGTTCATGAACGCCTCAACTGCGGTGGGGCCGTCGCTTTGGTCCATTCCCAAGGCGGACCTGCTGCTGGACACGACGCCGGCAGTCATCACGAATGCCACCTGGTATGGCGTGATGGCCTATCCGGACCATGGACAGGTGTTGCAACCCGTCACGTGCGTGGACGGGAGCAGCAGTGGCGACATCCTGGCCGCGGCGGATGTTTTCTCCGGGGACACACTGATTCTCTCGAAGGTGCTGAACGCCGATACCACCAACGCGTCGCTGGCTGATTCGATCAAAATTCCGGTGGATGATTATATCGTCCCCATCGATCCCGTGCAGCCGGACGGTTCGGCGACGCTCGCCGACAATGACTCGCGTTTGAGCGCGCGCGTTTACACGGTGGGCGGGGTGATATTCGCGGCGCAGAGCATCGAGGTGAACAGTCGCGCGGCGATTCGCTGGTATCGCATCAGCGCCACGAACCAAACGCTGCTGGAGTCCGGCACCATCACGGATCCGGACCTGGATTTATTTTATCCGTCCATCGCGGCGAATGTGGGCGGCGTGATCGTGATTGGCTGCAATGGCAGCAGCATTCACCGGCCAATCAGTTCCTTTGCTTACGCCGGCCTGACGGTGAATGGCGTCACGACGTTCACGGGACCGACGGTGCTCCAGGCGGGAACGATTGGAAATTATCACGATTTCAACGAACTTTTTGGCGGCGCGCAGGAAAGCCGGTGGGGTGATTACAGCGCGACCACTCCTGATCCGTCCGACCCCGACCGTTTTTGGACGATTCAAATGCTCCCGCTCACGTCGTCGACCTGGGCGACGCAAATCACGGAAATTCTCGTGCGGCCGCCGTTATCGATTGTTGCCACCGACACCGACGTCACGCTCTCATGGCCGGCGTTTGCGGTGAGTTATCAATTGGAGACGAGTAGTGATATAAGCGGCCCGTGGTCGCCGGTATTGCAAACGGTGAGCACCAATGCGGATCAATTTAGCGTGACCGTGCCGCAAAACGGTTTGCAGCAGTTTTTCAGGCTCGTTCAGAAGCAGTGAAATGTGGTGCGTTCGTGAGAGGAGCGGGATGTCGTCTGAGTCACATCGAAGCATCGCCTGCAACGAGCACGTGGGTTTTTCCCCGACGTTAAGGATTTTTCACCCTTCTCCCATTCCAAATCGATTGTGAATAAATTCTTTGCAAGCTGGCTTGAACCCGTCCGAGTACAGTGTCACACTAGCGCTCGCTTTGAGCGGTCAACACAGCAGCCGTATCCTGTAGCATGCAGCATTACCCCAAACATTATTGCGGTGTGTTCGGCGTTTTCGGACACCCGAATGCGGCCGAACTCACGTACTACGGCCTCTACGCCCTGCAGCATCGCGGCCAGGAAAGCGCCGGCATCGTCACGTGCGACGGCAAACAATTTCGCGTGCACCGGGGCATGGGGCTGGTCCCGCAAATTTTCGATGGCGACGTCCTGCACGGCCTCGTCGGCAACATGGCCGTGGGTCACACGCGCTATTCCACCACCGGCTCTTCGCACTTGCGCAATGCGCAGCCGCTCACCGTGGATTGCGCGCGCGGGCAGATCGCCATCGCGCACAACGGCAACCTCACGAACGCGGCGCAATTGCGCGAGAATCTCGAAGCCAAAGGTTCGATTTTCGGCACCACGGTGGACAGCGAAATCATTCTTCACCTGATGGCGCAGCCCAATTACAACGGCAGCGGCAATCATCTCGTGCACACGCTCCGTCAAATCGAAGGCGCGTATTCGCTGGTGATCATGACGGAGAAGGAATTGATCGGCGTGCGCGACCCGCACGGTTTCCGCCCGTTGTGCATTGGCAAGCTCGACGAGGGCTGGGTGCTGGCGAGCGAGACCTGCGCGCTGGATTTGATTCACGCAAAATTCGTCCGCGACGTGGAACCGGGCGAGATCGTCATCATCAACAAGGACGGCCTGACGAGCCTCCAGGCGTTTCCGGAGCATCAACGCCGGGCGTTTTGCATTTTTGAATACGTTTATTTCGCGCGACCGGACAGCACGATTGCAAATCGCAACGTTTACAAAGTGCGCGTCGAAATGGGCCGGCAGCTCGCGCGCGAGAATCCGATTGAGGCCGATGTCGTGGTGCCTGTGCCGGATAGCGGGAATTGCGCGGCGCTCGGGTTTTCGCTCGAGTCCAATATCCCGTTCGAGATGGCGTTCGTGCGCAACCATTACGTCGGACGCAGCTTCCTGCAACCGTCGCAGTTGATTCGCGATTTCAACGTGCGCGTGAAGCTGAACCTCATCGGCGAACTGGTGAAGGACAAGCGCGTGATTGTGGTGGACGACTCGATCGTGCGCGGCACCACGTGCAAAACGCGCGTGAACAGCTTGAAGGAAGCCGGCGCGAAAGAAGTGCACGTGTTGGTAAGCTGCCCGCCGCACATGAACCCGTGCGTGTACGGCATCGATTTTCCGGACCGCAGCAAATTGATGGCCGCGAATTATGCGCTCGAAGACATTCGCAAATATCTGAACGCCGATTCGCTGCACTATCTCTCCCAGGACGGATTGGTGAAAGCGACGGGCCTGCCGAAGAACTCATTTTGCATGGCGTGTTACGACGGCAACTACCCCGTGAAGTTTGACCCGTCCATGGACAAGCACATCATCGAACGGCGCAACGGTCGCGGCGCGAGCCTGACCGATACCCTCGCCAAGGAACGTGCGCAAATAAAGCTCTTTTAAAGTAGCGGCCGCTGTGGCGGGACTCCAGTTTCAACGCGGCCATGGAGCCTCGTCACCTCGGCTGCTACCTGATTCGATCACTGCGTAACGGGCAGATGGCCCGGTGATTCCATCAAATTTTTCAGCCGCACCAAATCTTCCGTCATTTGTTTCTCCGCGCTGTCGCCGAAAACCTTGGCCATCAACGCGCCAAATTTTCCGCCCGGCGGCGAATATTTCATCGCGACCTTCACCACGGTTCCCCGACCGTCGCTGGAAGGCGTGAACCAGACGGAGCCGGCGTTGTCGACGTCCGCGCCGTCGAGTGATTGCCAGGAAAGCATCTGCCCAGGTTTGTCTTCGATAAGCCGGGCGTCCCATTCGAACTTCGCGCCGTGCGAAGTCTGCACGACCCAATGCGAAATGCCCGAACCCGTCTGCGTGACGGATTTGATGTGCTGCATGAAGCGGGACAGGTTTTCCAACTGCCGCCAGAAAGAATAAATCTCCTCCGGCGAGCGGTTGATGATGATCGATTGTTCCAGTTTCTCTCCCTCGCCGCTCTTGAGACTGGCATGCGGCTCGGTCATGCGGCTGGAAGTATTGCGTTCAACTAAGCGTGTTTTCATTTTAAAAGTCCTCTTTACAAGAACTTCCGGCGCAAGGCCGCTCGTCTCCACGGGGAGTTGACCCCAAAGAACTCGCCCTTCCGCTCAACCGATGGGAACAATTCCGCCACCATTATCTCTTACTTATCCTATGAAGGGATCCATTACCGCGACGTATCCCGAATTCGGGATGCTTCCGTTGGCCATCAAATTACTGCTATTGACGTCGGAGAATTTCTTTTTCGATCTTAGGCGGGTGGAGGCGGATCCTCAGGTTTATGGCGGGGCGACCGTAAAATTTACCTTGTCCAAGTCGCCACCGACATTTGTATTGAATCCCTGGTCGCTGAACTAAACTCCAAGGACAGTGGAACTCCTCCGTTCTTTTAGGGATTTTTCAGTGCGGGGGAATATTTCAATCATCTTTCCAAACACCTCGTCGTCGATCCGAATTTTGTTCTGCCGGTGAAGGCGGTGTGAAAAAGCGGCAGAGGACTGCCGCACTCCAAAACCTGGCGGAACTTCCGACGCAGTTTGACTCGCGACAGCGTCTTGGAGTGCGGCAGCCCTCTGCCGCTTTCGAAAAGGGATTCAGAATTCTGTGAGGTCCTTTAACTTCGCCTTGCTGCCGCGCCCCAAACCCGCTATTCACGCCGCATGGATTCCCGGGAAGCGTTGGTCGCATTGAACATGGTCGAGCACGTTGGTCCCGTGCGCGTCCGGCAATTGCTCGAGCACTTCGGCGATGCCGCGAAAATCCTCAGCGCTTCCAAACACCAACTCCTCCACGTGCGCGGCATCGGCGAGGAAACCGCCGAGTCGATTGTCGGCTGGGAAAAATCCGTGGATCTCGCTGCCGAAATGAAACGCATTGCGGATTCCGGCTGCGAAGTCGTCATTCAATCGGATGCCCACTATCCCGAATTACTCCGCGAAATTTACGATCCACCGACAGTGCTTTACGTCAAAGGCAAGTTGACCACGAAGGACAAGAACGGCGTGGCGATGGTCGGCTCGCGCATGACCACCCATTACGGCATCGAAGTCGCGCGCAAGCTCGGCTATCAACTCGCTTACACCGGTGTGACCGTCGTGAGCGGCGGCGCGCGCGGCATCGACACTGCGGCGCATCAAGGCGCGCTTTCTGGAAAGGGCCGCACGATCTGCGTGCTGGGGACCGGCATCGCCATCGTTTTTCCGCCGGAGAATGGCGAACTTTTTGAACGCATCGCGGCGAATGGCGCCGTGATTTCACAATTTCCCTTTAACCGCAAGGCGGACAAGCAATCCTTCGCCATCCGCAATCGCATCGTCGCGGGCATGACGCTCGGCACAGTCGTGGTGGAGGCAAACCTGACGAGCGGCGCGCTCATCACGGCGAATTTCGCTACGGAATACGGCCGCCAGGTGTTCGCGGTGCCGGGGCGGATTGACTCGCCGCGCAGCAAGGGCTGCCATGAATTGATCAAGAAGGGCGCGAAACTCTGCGAAGGCGTGGAGGACATTCTCAGCGAGTTTGAATATTTATTTCCCGCGAGCAATCGCCCGCCTTCCGCGAACGAGACCGGCGTGTTGCCCGCGCTGGATCTTTCCGAGAACGAACAAAAAGTTTTCGGCGCGCTCGACAGCGAGGAAGTGACGATTGACGATGTCATCCGCAAATGCGGTCTGCCCAGCTCGGCGGTTTCAGTTGCGTTGTTCAGTTTGGAAATGAAACGGCTGGTGAAACAACTGCCCGGGAAATTGTTTGTGAAAAACACCTGAGCGTTCCGACGCACATCAGGAGAACTACGGAACCAACCCGCTCGGCGCGCCCATTAGCAACTAAAAAGCAGCCAAATATATCTTTTGTTCTTGCAGTTGCACCCGCCCGTGGACAAATGATAACTTCTTATGAACCCAGCGATTAAGGGCGCAATAGGGCTGATTCTATTTCTTACCTTTTCCCTCCCAATTCAACGTGCGCGCGCCAATATCTCGATCGAGATCCAACCCGGCACCGAGACCATCGCCGTGGGCGAACACGTGGCCCTGGGCGCCATCGTCGTCACCACCGGCGGGGAATCGATCGCAGGCTATCAATGGTTCATGTCTCCAACGAGCGGAGGCCCTTTCACGCAGGTCGCGCAGACGGGAGCGCTGGTGTTCGATAACATCCAGGTGACCAATTCCGGGTATTATTTTGCGAAAGTCCTCTACTACCCATTCGGCGGCGGCCCGTTGCAGAGCCTTTCCAGTGCGACGATCCAATTGACCGTGGACGTGCACGTGAGCATTCTTACCCAACCGGTTGGCGGCACCAGTCAACCGGGCAGCAACGCGACTTTCAGCATTACGGCGGCGGGCTCGCCTCCGCTGTTTTTTCAATGGCGGCATAACTTCGCAAACCTGCTAAACGACAGTCGCACAACCGGCGCTGATTCGACCAACCTGGCGATCCAAAATTTATCGCTGTCCGATGCCGGCGTCTATTCCGTCGTAGTGTCCAACGCGTTTGGCTCCGCCACCAGTCACGTGGTCTTTCTGAACGTGATTTGGGTTGTGCCCGTGATTACCAGCACGACGAACACCATCGGCAAGCAAGGGCATGCGTTCAATTTCCCGATTCTCGCCTCCGGCACGCCGCCGATTACATACGGCGCGGACGGACTGCCGGACGGCTTGAGCGTGAACCAAACCAACGGGTTGATTTCCGGCATCCCGTCGGTGTTCGGAACTTATAACCTCACTCTCTACGCAACGAATGGCGGCGCGACCACCGCATCGAATCTGACGGTTACGCTGGCGGATGATATTCCCGTCATCGTCAGCGCGACGAACGCGACCGGCAAGCAGGGTTTTTCGTTCACCTACGCCATTACGGCCACGAACGACCCGGCGTGGTTTGACGCGGGGCCGTTGCCCCTGGGAATGAGTGTGGACAACGCGAGCGGCATCATCTCGGGAATACCGCTGGTCGCGGGTCCATTTGCCATCACGATCACCTCCACAAATCTTTACGGCGCCGCCACGCAGACGTTGAACCTGAACCTGGCTTCGGGCGCGCCACTCATCACCAGCGCGCTGACCAAGACGGCCAAGCAGGGGACATCCTTCTCCTACACCATCAAAGCCACGAACAATCCGGCGACCTACACCGCGACGCCGTTGCCGACGGGATTGACGGTGGACCCGATCAGCGGAGTCATTTCAGGAATTCCGCTGGTGAACGGAACGTTCCCCGTCACGATTGGTTCACTTAATGCATTTGGCGCGGACAGCCAGACGTTGACGATCACTCTCGCAACCAATGTGCCGGTGATCACCAGTGCGCTGACGGCCAGCGGCACGGAAGAGGGAAATTTCAGTTACACGATCAAGGCGAACAACACTCCGAACTCATTTTGGGCAACCAGTTTACCGATTGGCTTGACCGTCAATACCAACACGGGCGTGATCAGCGGCATTCCACTCTACGCGGGCAACTACAGTGTGCCGATTTTTGCCGCAAACGGATACGGTGTGGGAAGCAATACGTTGCAACTGACCGTGGGAAATCTACAGGTAACAGGTCTCTCGGTGACCAACGTCACGACAAAATACTTTTCGCCCTATTTGATCGAAGCCACCTTCTCCTTGCGCGACAGCGCCGATCCGCTCAGCAGCCACGCAGTGGTTGCGGCGCCGTCTTTAATGACCGTAACTGCCTTTGAAGACGGCAACCAGGTCAGCCCGTCTGAAACCGGCGTGATTCTCCAACCCGCGGCTTCCAAAGTGCTGAAGGGTTATCTCGTCCTGGATTTCACCGCGAGCGTGGCTTCCATCGCCGCCAACGGCGACGCCGATCACAACGGGATTTCCGATGCCGTGGATGCGGAAATCGCCAGCGCGCAGGCATTCGTCAATCAACAGCCGCCCGGTTCGCAAATCGGCGTTTACGAATTCCATCGCGACGACGAAGTGCCGCAGCAGGTGAGTTCGCTGACGACCGATAAGGCGCTGTTGACCGCGAAGATTGGCGGCATTTGGACCAATTACGTGCAGGGCTTCCCGGCCGCTTCGCGCGCGTGGGATGCGTTGGGCCTGGCAGTCGCGGGGTTGGGAACCACGAATATTGATGAGACTCATTACGTCGTGTTCATGTCCGACGGCCAGGACGATTCCAGCACGAACACGCTCGTCAACGTGCTCAAGGCCGCAACCAATGGCGCGGTGCAAATCTACACCGTCGGCTTCGGCGATGAAGAGAACGTACCCACGCTCCAGAATATTTCCGATACCACCCTGGGACGATTTTATGATGCGGGAACGGACATTACGCAATTGCCGCTCGACTTTGCGCGAATCGGGAAGGATCTCAGCAGCCAATATGTGTTGCGCTGGGCGACGTTGAAACGGTCGGCGATTCAATTCCTGCCGACGTTCGAAATCACCTACCAGGGATTCACTTCCAAGTCACCGGACGATACTTACTTCCCCAGTGGCACCAACTTTACGTACACGACCAACATGACGGGCGACATCATGACCAACCAGGATCTGACGTACACCACCAATTACACGCTGCCCCCGTATAACCCAAGCACGTACGCCGGCAATGTACTGGGCGGTTTTCTGCGGCTGGCGGCGGATGCGGATGTGAATCCTCACAACATCGCGTTGCGCGCGATTTATGTGCCGCGCTACATCCGGCAACTGAATGTGCACTATCAGGCCAACTGGCCCGTAACCCTCAGCTTGAACACCACAAACACCGGCGGATTGCTGGATGGCTGGAGTCTGACGCAAACGAACGATGGTGCGGGGGGTGAGTGGGCGCTATTGACGAGCCCAAATCCGACCGACCTGGCGAGCAGCCTTCCCTATGCCTCGTTTGGCAATCTGCTGACGTTTTCGTTCAGCGACCCCATCAACGCGAGCAACGCCTTCAGTTTGTTTGCCATCGATAACACGATTTACACGAACACGGCGGGGACGAATTTCTACGGCTTCAACCTCACGAACTCGGTGAATTTCATTACCAACTATCCCGCACCGCCGCCGCCGCATGGCACGCCGATCCCTGGCTCATCAATTACGGGTTCACGAATAATTTCGACACGGCCGAGTTGATCAGCACGAACGGAAATGGGTTCACCGTCTGGCAGGATTACTACGCCGGGTTGAATCCAACCAATGCCAATTCCACGTTTGACGTGGAGATGGCCTCGACGCAGGCTCCGCCGCAACTCAGCTTCGACACGGTCGTTGGGCGCACTTACCGTATCGATTGGTCCCCCAGCCTGTCCGGCCCGTGGACACTGTTGCGCGACGGCATCCCCGGAACCGGCGCCCCCGTCAGCTTCACGGATCAGCGCAATTTGAGCACGGTGCAGTCCATCTACTACCGCGTGGCGGCGGAAGGTCCGAGCTCTCCATAACTATAAAACCAGCGGTTTCACTCCAGGCCTGAACGCACGGCCCGGTAAAGGAATGCCGAGCACAGCTCCGCAGGTCTGCGTTTTTCCGGCGGCCGAGCACGTGCTCGGCACCCCGCCCCCCCCGCCAGCAATTGTCACGTTACTTTTCCCTTAATTCCGGCATAATAGCTGCTGAAAATTGACCTCTGAAGGCGAAGAAATCGCCTGCGGACCAAACGGGCAGTTGTATTTGGGAATTTGTATGTTGTGGTGGAATTATCAACAGTTACGCGTCAGCAGCGCCAAGACCAGGCTGGCTGTAGTGCAGAAATTAGCGGATAACCGCGATCCCGACGCAGCCGGACCGTTGATTTTTGCTTTGCAGGACAAGGATGCCGAAGTGCGCGCCGCGGCAGCCAGGGCGCTGAGCGGATTTCATGACCAACGCGCGCTCGATTCCCTGATCCATCTGCTCCAGGATTCCGAGGGGCCGGTGCGCGCCGCCGCGGCCGAAACGCTCGGCCACTTCGGCGACCCGATCGCGGTGAACAAATTGGTGGGCCTGCTGCGCGATGTGGATTCGGAAGCCCGTGCCGCCGCCGCCCGCAGCCTCGACAAACTGGGTTGGAATCCCTCCACCGATTCGCATCGCGCCATCCAACTCCTCGCGATGGGCCACATGCAGCAACTCGTGAAGCTCGGCGGGGACAGCGTGCCGCCCTTGCTCGAACAGTTGCGCAACGGCGAACCCAACAAACAATTTGCCGCCGTCAAGGCGCTCGCCCAGATTAGCGATCCCCGCGTCATGCCCGCGATGGTCGAGGCGCTCGGCAAAACCAGCGTGGCCGTGCGCATCGCCGCCCTGGGCACGCTGGAGCGGCACGCCGATCCCAATTCATTTCCGAAAATTGAAAAGTTACTGGGCGATCCCGACGCCAATGTGCGCGGCGCGGCGATCGAAGCCGCCTTGCGCTGTGGTGGAGCGCGCGCGATACCGGGCCTGGTCGGCTGCCTGGGAGATCAATCGTGGGAAGTGCGCCGCGCAGCCGCCAATGCCCTGGGCACTCTGGGAGAGCACTCCGCGGTGGAAGCCCTGTGCGGATTGATCAACGATGCCGACCGCGACGTCCGCGAGACGGCGATCAACGCGTTGGGGCAGTTGAAGGATGCCCGCGCGGTGGTGCCGCTGGTGCTCGCGATGCTGGATTCGGAAAGCTCGGTGCGCGCCGCGGCGGCGGCCGTGGTGGAGCGGCTCGATGAAAACTGGACCCGCCGGGAAGACCTCCGCCAGATCGTGCCGAAAATTCTGACCGCATCGCACAGCGGCGACTACTGGGTGCAGCACAGCGCCTTGAAGTTGTTGGAAGCGCTGAAGATTGATCCAAACAGCCCGCCCCCGGAAACAGCGGCCGCAGCGCCCGAACCAAAATCCAAGGTTCACCCCGCGTTCGCAATTCTTTCGGATATGTTGTTTGACCGCGATCGCGATCTCCGGCTGGCCGCGGCTACTGCCTTGGGTCAATTGCGCGAAAAAAGCGCGGGTTCAATTTTGAATATGGCGCTGCGCGATGCCGATCAAGTCGTGCGCGAGGCGGTGCAAACGGCTTTGGCCGCACTGGAACCCTCTCCTAAATAAGGAAATGAGTTCCGAACTGATTTGATTTCAGGTCCCTTGACATGGCAAGCTCCCTAGTCAAAACGCGCGCCTGATGCAACCTGTGGCCAACGCCAAGACCAATCAAACGTCCCGCCAAATCCTGTTCGTGGACGACGAACCGGATTTTCTCCAAGCCCTGAAGGAGACGTTCGAGATGTTGAGCGGCGGAACCTGGGTGATTTATTGCGCCAACAGCGCGCATGCGGCGCTCGACCTGCTCAAACGCCAGCACGTGGACCTCGCCGTGGTGGACATGAACATGCCGCTGCTGGATGGGATTCAATTTTTGAATCTGCTCGGCAAGCGTTATCCCAATCTCAAAAAAATCACGCTCACCGCCTATGCCACGGAGGAGAAACGCTCCCAATGCCTCGCCAACGGCGCGGAGCTCGTCATTGAAAAACCCCGCACGCCCGACGGCTTCAAATCCGTCTTTGCGATGCTCGACGACCTCGTGAGCTGGACGCCGCAGCAGGGCTTTCAAGGCATGTTGCGCCGCGTGGGCTTGCAGGATGTCATCCAGATGGAGTGCCTGGGCCGCAATTCATCCGTGCTCGAAGTTCGTTACGAGCAAGTGCACGGGCAGATTTTCATCGAAGACGGAAACATCATTCACGCGCACGGCGCCGGGCTCGCGGGCGAACCGGCCTTGCAACATTTGCTGGCGCTGCCCGGCGGCGCGTTCGAACTCATGCCGTATACCGCGCCACCGCAGCGCACCATCGAAGGCCAGTGGGAATCGCTGCTGATGGAAGCGGCCCGCGTGCGCGACGAAAACGCCGCCCAGGAGCCGCCCGCGGCCAAAGCGAATGCCCAAGGCGCCACTTCGGCGGTGGTTTCCGCGGCAGTGGTGGAAACGCTCATTTGCACCGGGCAGGGTGAACCGCTTTACCATGCCCATTGCGCGGATGTGGCGGGACGTGTCGAGCGCCTGAAAACCATCGCCGCGCACGCCGCGGAACTGGCGCAGATGCTGCCGCTGGGAAATTTTGACCGGCTGGAAATGCAATTTGCGGACGGGCGCGCCATTGTGCAGGCGCGCGCCGATCGTCTTGTCTTTGTGCGAACCGCTCACCAACCCGCCACGTCATGAGCGATCCCGCCCTGCAATGGCTCACGGAACGCGCTGCGCAACCAGGAACGCTGGCGTGCGCCTTGCGCCTTCCCGACGGCAATTTCCTCAGCCACAGTGCGGACCCCGCCTGCCCCACGACGGCTATTGAAAGCATTCTCGCCAACTTTGACAATCTCGCGGCGGCCGTCGCGGAACCCACCGCGCCGCAATGGAGCACGTGGGCCTTTGAGCAAGGGCAAATCCGGTTGCTCGAACGGCCGGACGGCTGGCGCCTCGCCGTCGTCGTTCGCAACGATACCCCCGCCGTGCCCGCGCTTGATTCGCTCTCGCAGGAATTTCTCGCAGCTACCTTTGGAGGATAGAACGGTTTGCCAAAAGTAATTTCCCAAATGGTGGGGCAAACCTGCGGGTTTGCCTCGATTCCCCGCAGGGAATCGCCACCATTTCGGAAATTACTTTTGGCAATCGCTACATAAAATCGGGCCAGCGCCGCTTCGTCCGCACGAACGCCCTTCGCTGCCGGGCTGGTATTTATCCGATTTCTTGAAAATTCCTTATTGTGAATAATTTCCGGAAAATTCACCTTCATCCGGGAACCAACCGCCAACAGACACTTCATAACTATAGTAAAGACGGCCTCATATCCGCTGGCGACCTGGGCCCGAACCCCCCCCTGCCCGCGGTGTATAAACGGTGAAGAAACGGTGAGTAAGTCTACCTTGTGAATTGACACAACCCAAGGCAGTCTGGTGTTAGAGAACGGATCAAACTTATGGATTCGGCGAGCATTGGCGGTTCGGAAAGGACGTTGGCTCCGATGCAATCTCCACGGTTCGAAGTGGCCCTGGCCTACCAGGACCTCCCCACCGGATTGCACGCGCGGCAATTCCTCAATCATGTGCTCGACCATTGCCAGCTCAACGCGGAACTCAGCCTCACGCTTTGGAAATTGGAGATGTTCCACGTGCCGGAGATCTGCGACGAGGGGGTCAAGGCCGCCAGCGACGCCGCGTTGGTCCTGCTTTCCTTGCGCGGCGATATCGGCCTCGAAATCAGCACGGAAAAATGGTTGAAACAATGGATCGAGCGTCGCACCGACGAAAGCGCGCTGGCTGTATTGATTGACTGCGACATGCAACGGCTGGATTCCATGGGGCAAACTCTTTTCCGGCTCCAGGAACTCACGCAACTCAGCCAGGTGCGGTTATTCGTCGGTTTCGTTCCTGCCATTCCACCCACCGCCGCTTCCTCCGGAAAACCCGAATCGGAACATACCGAAACGATTCACGCCGTGCGCAACGCTCCGAATTCCTCCCCGGACGTGACCCGCGAAGGCGGGATCAACGAATAACGCTCGGACATGGGGCAAACGCCTCCTTCCGATTGCACGACGCTCCTCTATCCTCGGGCCACACGATGAATTCCAATCCGCCCCCAGAGCGCGCTCCCAATCTGGATGTCGAATATTTCCAGCAACTGGCAGACGGCGCTCCGGTCATGATCTGGATGTCCGGAAGCGATATGGGCTGCTTCTATTTCAATCACGCGTGGCTCAATTTCCGCGGACGCACCTTGGAACAGGAATCCGGCAATGGCTGGGCCGAAGGGGTGCATCCGGAGGACCTGGAACGTTGCGTCCAGCACTATGTCGGTTCGTTCGAGAAACGGGCTTCGTTCGCGATGAGCTATCGGCTGCAGGATTCGCTTGGCGAATACCAATGGATTCTCGATCGCGGCATGCCGCAATACAGCGCGGACGGCGAGTTCATGGGCTTTTACGGCGGTTGCGCGGAAACACCCGTCGATGCCGCGGTCACGCGCATCAACCAGCTTCGGATGGCGTTGCACAAAATGCAGAATTTTTCTGAACGCCTGGCGGAGAAGGAAGCTCACGCGTTGAATGTTTATTCCAGCGGGACCGGCACGCTTCAGGAAAAAACGCGCCGCCTCGTCCTGGAGCATCGAACCCGGAAACACGCGGCCGCCGAGATCGGAAAGCTGGCGGCGGACATGCTGACTTACGATCGCATTGCCAACGGGGCGTGTTTGTCGTAATCCCGGCTCGGTTTCGCAAAAGAAATCAGCGGCGGCTTTCGTCATTGCCCCACCGGCGGAAACCTTCCAGACTCCTGCGCGGTGAACGCGCCGAATTCGTCCATCCTCGCCATTTTCGTGGTCACCTATTTGGGACTCGCGGTCGGCCACATCCCCGGGCTCAAACTCAATCGCGTCGGCATCGTTTTGCTCGGTGCCATCGCCATGATGATCTTCGGCGGTGTCACGGCGGAAAAGGGAATGTCGTACGTCAACGCCCCGACCATGTTCCTGCTGTTCGGCTTTTTTGTGATCTCGGCGCAACTGCGGTTGTCCGGGTTTTACGATCGCGTGGCGAATGGGATTGCGGCGCGGACGGATCATCCCGCGCGTTTTCTCCTCACACTGATGGCCGTGACCGGCGGACTGTCGGCATTTTTGAATCACGACATCGTTTGCCTCGTGTTCACGCCGATTGTCGGCGCGGCATTGTTGCGCAAAAAACTGAATCCCGTGCCGTTCCTCGTGGCGGTCGCCATTTCGAGCAATATCGGCGCGGCGGCCACGCTCATCGGTAATCCGCAGGACATGATGATTGGCTCGGTGGCGCACCTGAATTTAGGGGAGTACATGCTCTGGAGTTTCATCCCGGTGCTGTTCGCGATGGCCACGGCGTACGGCCTCATCTGGTTTCTCTCCCGCCGCAACCTCGCTCTCGCCACCCCGGTCAACAATGCGGTGCTCACCGGCGACGGATGCGAGTTCAATCGCCCGCACACAATCAAGGGCATCGTCATCCTGGTCCTCGTCATCGGATTATTCTTCACCTCGCTGCCCAAGGACATTGTGGCGTTGGCGGCGGCTGCGATTCATCTGGCGAGCCCGAAATTTCGCACCGAGGAACTGCTCAAATACGTGGACTGGCCCATTCTCGTTTTGTTCATGGGTTTGTTTGTGGTCACCGGCGCGTTTCAATCCACCGGCTACGGCGATCAGGCGGTGCATTGGCTCGCGCAAAGCGGGTTCAACCTGAATCGTCCGGCGAACCTCGCCCTCGCGACGGCGGCGCTCTCCAATTTGATCAACAACTCCGCGGCGGTGATGCTGTTGATGAGAGTGGTGGACCTCTCGCACGCGCACGCGGCTTATGTGCTCGCCTTGGCGAACAGTTTTGGCGGCAGCTTCATTATTCTCGGCAGCGTGGCGAATATTATTTGTGTGCAACAGGCGCGGGATTTGGGAGTAACCATTTCCTTTCGCGATTTCGCGCGGCTGGGAATTCCCGTGACCCTCACGGCGCTGGCCGGCCTGATCGCGTGGACGCTGCTGATGAGTTAGTGGCACGGGCATCCTGCCCGTGCGTTCAACGGGATTAGACTGCTCGCTAAAAGTAATTCCCGAAAAGAACCGCTCCGTCGAGAACACCGCATTGTGTAAGGCATTCGGACCGCCTGCAGCCATCCGTCTCCCTCTCTGCCACGAAGTGGCGGAGAGGGTTGGGGGAGAGGTGGTGCTTCAGGGTTCAGGGGGCGAAGCTTCGGCCTGCTATCCTGAAATCTGTTTTGGCAATGGCTATAGTGGCACGGGCATCCTGCCCGTGCGTTCAACGGGATTAGACTGCTTGCCAAAAGTAGTTTCCGAAAGGAACTGCTCAGTCGAGAACACCGCATTGTGTAAGGCATTCGGACCGCCTGCAGCCGTCCGTCTCCCTCTCTGCCACGAAGTGGCGGAGAGGATTGGGGAGAGGTGGTGCTTCAGGGTTCAGGGAGCGAAGCTTCGGCCTTCTATCCTGAAATCTGTTTTGGCAATGGCTTTAAACGTTCGCACAGGCGCGGACGCCCGTGCCACTATTTCAATTCGTGCTCAGGCCGCCGGACTTTTGCGCCTCTTCTTTCGCCGCCGGCAATTGAATCCAAAACTGGCTGCCGTTTTTCCCGTCAGATTCAACGCCGACCTGCCCGCCCATGCGTTCCATCGCTTTGCGCACGATCGCCAGGCCAATGCCCGTGCCCTCATACTGGCTCTCGGGATGGATGCGCTCGAACATGCCAAACAACCGGTGCTGATGCTCGGGCTTGATGCCGATGCCGTTGTCGCGGATGAAGAGCCGCACGTGGCCGTTGCTGCGCTCAGTCCAAACCTTGCAATGCGGCGCGGTGTGCGGCTGCACGAATTTGCACGCGTTGCTCAAGAGATTTGAAATGACCTGCGTCAGTGAGGGTTCATGCCCGATGACGCTTTCCAGTTGCTCAGCAATTTCAATCTCGCTGCCGGAAGCCTGGATGCCGGGATATTGCTGCACAATTTCCCGCACCAGCGAATCCAACGAGACCGGTTGCACGACGATTTCGCACCGCGCGAGCCGGCTGTAGGTGAGCACCTCGCGGATCATGCGGTCCATGCGATTGCCACTGCGCGCGATGCGCTCCAGGTATTCGCGTCCGTCCTGGTCCAGCTTCTCGCCGTAATCCTCAAGCAACGCGTTCGCGTAGCCCTGCATCGCGCGGATGGGCGCCCGCAAGTCGTGTGAAATCGTGTAGGAAAACTCCTCCATTTGCTGCACCACTTCGCGCAACGACGAGGTTCTCTCTTCCGTCAATTTTTCCAGCTTGCCGGTATAACTGCTCAATTCCTCCTGCGCCTGCTGGAGCTTTTCCTCACCCTGCTTGCGGTTGATGAATTGCGCCAGCGCCTTGCCCGCCAGCGCGAGTTCACTGCCGGCCAATTCGGAAACGGATTGGCGTCCATAAACCGCGAGCACGCCCACAACACGGTCCGCGATTTGCAGCGGATAGGCGCCAAAACTCGTGACTCGCTCAATCTTCAACCACTCGGCATCCGCGCTTTCGCCATCGTTCTGAACATTGTTGTCGATGGATATTTTGCGGCGTTCCGCAACCCGTCCGATGGTGGAAAAACCCAGCGGAATGCGCGTTTCCGGACCGTCGAGGTTGGTGTAAATGCCCGCGCTGGAGCGCAGCACGAGCGTATCGGAACCGGGTTCCAACACCCAGACCCGGACTTGCGCGAGATTCAGGAATTTGAGCAACCCCTCGGACACCCGTTGCAAAATCGTGGACATCGTGCCCTCGTTGGTCGTTTCCAGGGCAACCTCCGCGCGCAATTGCGCCATCCGCGCCCGTTCGGCAGTCATTTCCTGGTCGGCACGATGCTCGGTGACGTCGCGCAACACGGCGAGCAAACGATCGATCTGCCCTTTCGCGCCGGCAATCGGCCGCACCACCACATCCCACCATTTCGGCGTGCCGCGCGGCGTCGTGCGAAAACCCACAAAGCGCCCGCTCTTGCCCGCCAGCGCGGCGCGATACACTTTTTCCGCGGCTTCACGCGCATCGCCCTCCCACACTCCGGGCCAGTAAGGTTTCGCGCGCAATTCCGCATCGCCCGTTTCCAGCAACTTCCGACCGGACGGGTTGACGTAAATCACGCGGCCATCCAGATCGAGCACCTTGATGCAATCAGGACTGCTCTCGAGGATCGTGCGATTGAACTCCTCGCTTTCGGCCAGGGCTCTTTCCGCGGCCTTGCGTTCGGTGATGTCCGTGTTGACCTCGAGAATGGCGCGGATGCGTTTATGCTCATCGTGCTGCACGACCCATTGCGTTGCGACGTGCAATACCTGCCCATCCTTGCGCCGGTGCCTGACTTCTCCCTCCCAATGGCCCGCTGATTGCAGCCGGGCCTGGATTTTCGGCAGCGGCTCCGGTGTTTGAGTATCCAGCAGGATGTGCGCAGTCTGGCCAATGGCTTCCTCCGCCGTGTAGCCGTACATCTCCTCCGCGCCGCGGCTCCAGAGGACGATCCGGTCCTTCGCGGAGCGCGCCAGCAACGGCGCCATCTCCAGCAATTGCGCCTGCTCGCGCAACCGCAATTCGCTCTCCCGCAACTCGGAATTGCGCGTGGCCAACTCCTCGTTGAGCGTGGTCAATTCCTCGTTCGCGGATTCGAGTTCTTCGTTGGAGGTCTCGAGTTCCTCGTTGAGGCTTTGTAATTCCTCGTTCGCGGACTGGACTTCCTCGTTGGAAGCTTGCAATTCCTCGATCGAGGTGTCGTGCTCCTCCTGCAAGGAATGCAGGTGATCGCGCGTAGAGGTGAGTTCCTGTCTTAATTCAACCAATTGCCGGGATTCATCGCCGGCGCGCACGCTTTTGCGCGACCCCGCCGGGAGGCTGGGCGCATGGCGAGTCTCGCTCTTTTCGAAGAGCACGAGATAGGATTGCGCTCTCAATTTCAGCGGCACCACTTCGATGTCGACGCGCCCGCGGCGGGTATCGATGCGCACGTTTTTCTCGCGGACGATCCGGTTCTCGCGCTTGGCCTTGGTGATGGCGCGTTCCAGGACAACGGCCAGGCTGTCCTTCGCCATTTTCAGGATCTGGAAGGTTGCCTTGCCCGTGGGCAGCTTCAGGTAATTCGCCATGTCGCCGCGGAATTGCAGCACTTCGCCATCCCCATTGATGAGCACGCCGGGCGGGGAATATTTCTGCAACACCAGCCGATCCGCCTCCTTTTGCATTTCGGAAGGGCCGACTTCCACGATTTGCGCCACAGAATTGGACGAGCCTTTCCGGCCCGGCAACAGCGCGGGCGGCCGGTCGAAACGCGGCCAGTTGGAAGCCGCTTTCTTGGAGTAGATGCGCTGCGTTTTCTCGACGGTATTGAAAAGGTTGTGGAATTGGCCCACCGATTCCGAGGAGCCGAGCACCAGGAAACCCTCCGGTTTCAGCGCGTAATGAAACGCGGGAATTATCTTCTGCTGCAGGGCCGATTCGAAATAAATCAGCATGTTGCGGCAGGTGATTAAATCCACGCGCGTGAACGGCGGGTCCTGCACGAGGTTGTGCTGCGCGAAGATGACCAGGTCGCGGATGGATTTGTGGACACGATACCGGCCGTCTTCCAGCGTGAAAAACTTTTGCAGCCGCGCGCTGCCGACCATGCTCACATCGGCCTTGCTGTAGCAACCGGCACGGGCGGTTTCCAGCACGGCGCCGTTGACATCGCTTGCAAAAATCTGGATCGGCACGCTGTCCTCGGCCTTCTCGGCGAATTCCGCATACGCCATCGCCAGCGAGTAAGCCTCCTGGCCGGTGGAACAGCCCGCCACCCAGATGCGCAGCGAGTCCGCACCCGTCATATTTTTGACGAGCTTGGGAAAAATCTTTTTCTTGAGCGCCTCGAATACCGACGGGTTCCGGAAAAAGCTCGTGACGTTGATCAACAAATCCTGGTGCAACGCGTCCAGTTCGGTCGGATGATGCCGGAGAATTTTGATGTAATCCTCCAGCTCCTTGACTTTGCACAACGCCAACCTCCGCGCCATCCGCCGGCGGATGGTGTTGGTTTTGTAGAACGTGAAATCCAAGCCGGTCTTGGCGCGCAACAATTGAAATACCCGGCGCATGTTCGGGTCTTCGGGCGCGGCCGGCCAATTGGCGGGCAACGGAGAACTCGCCGAGCGCCCAAACCGAACCCGGCTGCCGTTGCCGCTGCGGCGCCGTTTGGCATTCGCGGCCGCCCGGGTGCGAATCTTGCCCGGTGTCAGGATCACGCGCGTCAGTTCCTTCGCGATGTCCGGCGGGGCGAGCACGAAATCCACGCACCCCGTCGCCACCGCCGCCCGCGGCATGCTGTCGTATTTGGCGCTGCGATCATCCTGCGCGAAAGTAACGCCGCCCGCTTCCTTCACCGCGCGCAACCCTTGGGCGCCATCCGAGCCGGCGCCCGAAAGAATGACCGCGATGGCGTTCTCCTTCTGGTCCGCCGCGAGCGAGGTCAGAAAATTATCAATGGACCGCGCCGCGCCGCCGGTCTTTTCGCGCGGCGACAGCTTCAAAACGCGGTTGGTGATCGCCAGGTCGCAATTCGGCGGGATGACGTAAATCTGGTTGGCTTCCACCGGGGTGTGGTCGATGATTTCGCGCACGCGCAAGGCGGTGGTTTTGGCGAGCAGTTCCGAGAGGAGACTGCGGTGGCTGGGGTCAAGGTGCTGCACGAGCACGTACGCAACGTTCGCATCCAGCGGCAGGCTGCGCAGCAATTCGGTGAATGCCTCAAGCCCTCCCGCAGACGCGCCGATGCCGACGATCTTATTCGCGGGTTTCACAGCGGCGGGCCGTTTTGTTCCAGTTCTCACGAGTGGTGAATTGACGCGAATTATTTACTAAACGTGAAGTTATCCTGCCTACGGGGTGATTCCCCCAATCTAAAAAGCGGCCGGATTTGACCCTAGAGAGTTGACAGAAATGATGTAGCGGTGTGCAGCGAGGATTTTTGATTTTTGGCAAGGCTTCGGCGAAGGAGCAGGTTTGATAAACCCTGTGACTGAGCCGAAACGAAGCCAAAAATCAAAAAGACCGCTGTCCACACCACCAACAACACACCGCTACAGCATTTATGGAAACGCTCTAAAATCAGGCGCCCGCGTATTGAGAAATCGAGGGCATTTGCGCCAGAGGATGAAATTGGTTGAATACCTCGAGCAATGATTCCGGCGTGGGAGGCTTCACCAGGTAAGCTTTGGCGCCCAGATGAGCGGCCGTTTCCTTATCCCGTTCCTCGGGGGACGAGGTAAGAATAATCACCTCGAGATGCTGATTCATTACGTCGCTGCGAATCCATCGCAGCACTTCAAAGCCGTTGAAATAAGGCAGTTTCAAATCGAGAAACACCCAGGCGGGCCGGGGAAATTGCTGGCGGTCGCCGTAAGGCCCCGAGCCGCTCAGATAATCCACCGCCTGCTTCCCGTCGGTCACGATCTGCACGGGCATTTCGAGCCCGCTCTTCCTCAGCGCGCGGCGCATCAGAAAAACGTCGTCCGGATTGTCCTCCACCAGCAATAACGTATCCGTCCGGGGCGGACACTGGCTCGGAAGAATATGGACCGGATAAAACTTCTGCTGCATGCGTCAAATGATTCACACACAATCTCCTAGAAATCTTTTTTGGGAAAAGGTGGGTGTTTTCCCCATATCCCGTCGCCCCTCTATAGCGATTGCTAAAATAGATTTCCGAAAAGAACGTCTCAGTCGAGAACCCCGTGAAGCGTTCGGACCATCCACAGTCATCCGTCTCCCTCTCCGCCATGAAATGGGGGAGAGGGTTGGGGAGAGGTGGTGTTCAGGGTTCAGGGGGCGAAGCTTCAGCCTTCTATCCGGAAATTTGTTTTGGCAATCGCTATAGTATTTCTCAAAAGAAATTTCCAAAAAGGTGGGGCAAACCTGCGGGTTTGCCACGAATCCCGGCAGAATTCGCCACCTTTTCGGAGTTTTTTTGAGAAATATTCCAGTCGACGTCGCCGAATCAAACCGCTTTCAGGGCGGCAATCACCGGCAATCGCGCCGCGCGGACGGCGGGGAAAAAACTCCCGATAATGCCGACGACAACGGCGAAAACCATGCCTTCCATCAGCAATACTGGCGTGACGCGGAATTGAAAAATCACTTCGCTGAACGTGTTGAAGCTGAGCGTTCCAAAATGCACGTTGAACGCCGTGCAAAACCATTGCGTCAGCAGCGCCAGTCCGCAGCCCAGCGCACCGCCGATGCCCGCGAGAATCGCGCCTTCCAGGTTGAAGCTGGCCAAAATCACGCGCCGACGAAAACCCAGCACGCGCAACGTGCCAATCTCGCGCGTCCGCGCGCCGATGGCGGCATACATCGTGTTCATAGCAGCGATCACAGCGCCGATGGACATCGCGACGGCCAAAAACCAACCCAGAAATTTGATCGGCCCCGCCGTGCTCGTTTGCTCCATGTAATATCTGGTCTCAAAATCCGCGCGCAACGCCATGCGCTTTTCCGTTTCCAATCGGTTGGTAAACGAAGCGATGTCGTTCGTATTCGCCAGGCGCGCGAGCATGCTGCTGTAATTCTCGCGATCGAATATCGACCGCGCTTCGTCGGCATCCATCCACATTTCGGAATCGAACGCGCTGTCGCCGGCATCGAACCAGCCCACCACCGTCAATTCCTTCCCGCCGGTCTTGAATTTTTGGCCGATGTCCGTCTCCGCAAAACGCCGCGCCATTTTCACACTGATCGCCGCTTCGCGTTTGCCCGGCACAAACCAGCGCCCGCTGACGAGTTTCACCTGCGGACGCAGCGCCTTGCCCATCGGCGTCACGCCGCGCATGGTGACATTCGCCTCCCCGGTGCCGTCGCGGCGCGGCAGGCTGATGATGACGGCGAGATCGGCGGAGATGATGGGCTGGCCCTTCGGATCGCGCGCAATCTGCGGCAGGTATTGAATCAGTTTGAATTGCTCGAGCGTGATGACGCTGCTGGATTCTGCGGTGGAACCTTTGCGCACGATCATTACGTTGCGCGGGTCGCCGGTGTTGGCGCTGGATTTTTCCAACCCCGCCGCCATGGCGTTCAGGAGAATGAACACCGTGACCACGAGCGCGATGCCGAGAATGGTCGCCGCCGTCGAGCGCCAGCGGACAAAAACGCTTTTGAAATTATACGGCAACGGAATCGGTGACGTGACCGCCGCCCACAGCAGCCACACGAGGTAGCCGATAAAAACTAGGCAAAATAAGCCGAGAACGATGACGAGAGGATTCATCGAGAGAAGCTCCAAATCCCAAGCTCCAAGCTCCAGAGAAACTTCAAACACCCAGCACCAAACCGCGTGCGCCCAAGCTCCCGTTTGGAATTTGGATCTTGCAGCTTTTCTGGAGCTTGGATGTTGGTGCTTGGAGCTTTCATGAATCGGTGATCATTTAGTCCAGAGTCTTGAGCCCTTCCGTCACACTCATCTTCGCCACCGCAATCGCCGGCATAATGCTCGCCACGATGCCGAGCAACGCCGCGACCAGGGCGCTAATGCCAATGATTCGTGAAGTCACTTCAAAGGATGGGAAGTAGCCGTTTGTCATCTTCCCGACGTCGCCGTAAGTGAACAATACATACGCGCCGCCCACGCCAATCAACGCCCCGGCCGCCGCCAGCCCGAAACTTTCCGCCAGAATGAACGCAAACAATTCGCGACGGCGAAAACCGATGGCCTTCAAAATGGCGAGTTCGCGAAAACGTTCGCGCACGGCCATGCTCATCGTGCTGGCGCTGACGAGCAGCAACGTGAAAATGACCGCGCTGCAGATCAATCCCACCAGCAGCTTGATGTTGCCCCACATGGAAATGAAGCTGAGTTGAAACGCGCGCTCGCTTTCCGCCCGCACTTCGGCGCTCGTGTTTTCAAACGCCTTGTCGATAGCCGCAATGACCCGCGGCATGTCCTGCGCTGAATCCACCTTGAGCCACCACATGCCGACCTGGCCATCCAATCCGCCGGCTTCATCGAGATAATCCTGGCGGAACAACATGTTGCGATCGTCCGGCGTGCCGGCGTAAATGCCGGCGATTTTGAAATCCATGGTCGCGGGATAAATCGTGCTCTCGAGCGTGATTTTGTCGCCGACTTTCAACTTATATTTGTCCGCCGTGATTTTGCCGAGGACGCAGGCGTCGCGTTCACTTTCAAATGCTGCATAATTCTCCGGCGCCATTTTTAATTCCGTGAAAACACCGCGCATGGCCTTGGGATCGATCGCAAATTGCGCAAAGGTCGCCTGCTCGCCCTTGTATTTGCCGCCAAACCAGGTGAACGGCGTCACCGCTTCCACGCCGGGAATTTTTTCGATGACGGGCAATTGTTTTGCCGGGAGCAGATTTGCGATGGAGATTTTGTTGCGCACCGCCACGCGCAATTCCGCGCCCGCGCCTTCCACCGGCAGCGTGATTTCCCGCAGCGCCACCAGCAAGAGCACCAGCAAAAACAAACTGACCGCGACGCTCAAAATCGAAAGCGTCGCGCGGCGCTTGTTTCGGAGCGCATTTTTGATGATGAACGTGCCGAGGGTCATTGGATTAGTTAAATAGGTAATTGGTTAAACGGGTTAAATGAGTGCAAAAAGCGGCGGCCGTGCCCCACTCATTTAACTCATTTAACTGATTTAACTGATTTAACGCGCTTCTCATTTCGACAATTCCCCTTTCTCCAAATGAATCGTCCGCGTCCCAAACGCCGCCGCCTTCGGATCATGCGTCACCATGATGACCGTTTTGCCCGATTCCTGGCTGAGCGAACGCAGCACGCCGAGCACTTCCGTGGCGGAATGCGAATCGAGATTGCCAGTCGGCTCGTCGGCAACAATCAATTTCGGATCGGTCACCAGCGCGCGGGCGATGGCCACGCGTTGCTCCTGTCCGCCGGAAAGTTGCTTGGGCAAATGGCGCATGCGATCGGCGAGCCCGACCAGTTCCAGCGCAATTTCCACCTGGCGCCGGCGCTGGCTGCGGTTCAAGCGCGTCAGCAACAAGGGCAGTTCCACATTTTCGTAAGCCGTCAGCACCGGCAACAGGTTGAACGTCTGAAAAACGAACCCGACGTTGTGATTGCGCCAGTCCGCGAGTTGCGATTCATTCAACTTCGTGACATCGACGCCTTGCACATGACACTCGCCGCTGGTCGGGCGATCGATGCCCGCCAGGATGTGCAGCAACGTGGATTTGCCGGAACCGGACGGCCCCATGAGCGTGAGAAATTCCCCCGCCGCGATGTCGAGCGAGATTTTGTCGAGCGCCGTGACCTGAATTTCCCCCTGCGCATAAAGCTTCGAGAGATTGCGGATGCTGACGATGTTGCCGTTGGTGGCCATGAGTTAAACAGCATTAGCCAATGGAAGGGAAAATGCAAATCTGGTAAATGGCAGACGATCTGATTGCAGGGCTGACCCATCTAAAATCAAGAGTTCTGAAAAGAAAACGAGGGATTCAGTTCCACGGCATTCAAAAGACGGGAAGCATAAGGGGATGTCTGCTTCAAGTTCACAGCTTACTCGCAAGGAGGACTGAAAATAAAAACACGATTCTGAAAATGAACTACCCAATTTCTACTGGCTAAATTGGGTAGTTCAAATTTTAAACCGAATCAGTTTACTGTCGAGCCAAAAAATATTGCGGGAAAACTTTTCTGCAATTTAGATGCGTCAGCCCTTATCTGATTTGGAACAATATTCCGAATCCGCAGGAAAGCGGCAGAGGGCTGCCGTAGTCCAAGACGCTGGCGCGAGTCATGGACGCTCGGACTTTCCGCCAGGTTTTGGAGTGCGGCAGCCCTCTCCGAGCATCACCCAAATCATGTTCAATCCTTTCAAGAATCCCAAAGGGATTCCGTCAATCAGCCCAGGGTTGCCGAGTCGGCGAGGCTACCCTGGGAAGTGGATCGTAAAAACCGTGTTCAACCCTGAAAGGGTTGTGTCGAACCGCCTTTCGCGCCGCAACCCCGGTGGATAGTTGAGCTTTTTGCCGCGCAATAATGAACTTGAGATGTGGGTAATGCTCAGAGCCCTCTGCCGCTTTTAGGTATTTGCCTGCAAAAACGGCGGCATCGGGCAATCGAGCGCATCCGCGATGGCGCGAAGTAATTCGGCTTCCATTTCCTGAATGACCCCGTCCGCCGCGACCACTTGCACGCAGGCGTTCAGCACGGTTTTTTTAATTTGCGGCGCGGCTTGATTCAGTCGGTCCAGCGCGGTGTCTACATGTGGCAGATCGCAATCGTCAGAACTGACGTAGACGATTTGCGCCTGGGCGTAAGCGCTCAGGTCGCGCGCGCCATTCTGGAACGCCGCTTCGCATTGCGCGGGATCCTCGGAACTGACATGCGCAAGCGCGGAAAGCAACACGGAACAATCCGTCGCCAGCGGCTTGAGCGCGTAATATTGCACGATGCTCCGGCGCGCGCCGTTGAATTGGCCATCCAAATGCCGCAGCACAATTTTCTGCAGCACGTATTCAAATAAATCGACTTCGCCGTCCGCCTCGATGAGCGCCTGCGTGGCCTGGTTGAATTGCTGGTATTGCGCGGGCGAAAGCTGGCGCAATCCGGGCAACGCGAGATCCACGAGCGGCAATTTGGCATTCGTCGCCACGGCATCGATTTGCGGCAGCAAGCGCTCCGTTTCCTGTCGCACGGCCGCCGAAGTGTTTTGCGCGAGCAAATCGAGCTGCTTCGCGCGCATCGCAGAGTCCGTGGACATCAGCAATCCGTAAACCACGGCGGACGCGCCCATGGCATCGCGCGCCGCGTCTTTCAGCGCGGGCGAAAATGAATTGCGCAATTCCACCGCATAATGCAGGTGCGCCGTATTCGGCTCCCCGAGATTCGGCATGACCGCGGCCATGGCGACTGGCAGCACGGGTGGAATCGCCGGGCGACGCGACGGTGCAGCGGCCAGAATGGCGCGATATTCGGAATCATCCTCCTCCGCGTAGCGCGTGGGAACAAATTTTCCGTCGAAATCCGGTTCGATGGCACGGATGCGTTCTTCCAGCGACGGGTGCGTAGCCAGCAAACCGAACAGCGGCGTGGGCATGCCGTTGCTGAAAAACATATGCGAGACCTCCTCCGAATGCGCGGCGCCCACGCGCGAACCGTTTTCCCCGAGGCCGCCGATTTTTTTCAACGCGCCGGCCAGGCCGAGCGGATTGCGCGTGAACTGCACCGCCGAGGCATCCGCGAGAAATTCACGCTGCCGGCTCACCGCCGCCTGAATCAATCGCCCAAAGAAGACTCCAACGTAACCAACCGCGAGCAACGCGAGGCCCAGCAGCGGCAATGCATTCCGATCGCGACTGTTGCCGCCGCGCGCATACAACAGGACGCGGCCGATAACCGCGAGACACAGGATGCCGAAAATGATTCCGAGCAATCGCAGGTTGAGCCGCATGTCGCCGTTCAGGATGTGGCTGAACTCGTGCGCGATGACGCCCTGCAATTCATCGCGCGAGAGCAATTTCATGCAACCGCGCGTGACGGTGACGGTGGCGTCACTGGTCGTGTGGCCCGCGGCGAAAGCATTGATGCCCTCCTCCTGGTCCATCACGTAGACCTGCGGCACGGGCACGCCGGACGCGAGTGCCATTTCCTCAACCACATTCAACAACTTGCGCTCGTCCAGATCGGTGGTGTTGGGGCTCACCAAACGGCCACCCATCATGGATGAAACCGCGCTGCCGCCCTGCGCCAGTTCCACGATTTTGAAGCCACTGCCGATGCCGATCACCGCCAGCGTGCCGATCGCCACGCCGAGAAAGAGTTTTGGATTCCAAAGCGGGTTGCGTTGCGCCTCAAGCTGCGTGCTGTAATCGTAGTAGTTGCTAGATCTATTGCGGTGACGCAACCCAGCCGCGGTGAATGCCGTGGCCACCACGAGATAAACCACCAGGATCAACATCGCCACGCCCGCGATGAAATAAACGACCAGAACCTTGGTATTCCGCCGCGCCTTTTCCTGTCGCTCGAAGAAGTCCATGACCGCCTATCCAGAAGCCCTTTTTTCAAAAGGGTTCACAATTTGCAGCCTGCCCTCAAACACCCGGCCATCCTGCATGTCCTCGGAATAAAACTGCGTTGCGCCCGCGCTCAAGGCGGCGGAGATAAGGAGACTGTCCCAATAGGCCAGTCCATGCTGTTCGCGCAGCCTCGAAGCAGCGAGGAGCGTTTCTTCATTGGGCAAAATGACGGTATGATTTTGAAAAAATGCCGCTATGAGCTCGCGAATTTGTGGTTCCGAGAAGGACGCCTTGCGAACAAGATTGACGCACACTTCCGAAATGACCTGCGTGCTGATGATAAATCGCCGGTTGGAAATGATCGACTGGGCAACCGGTGTTTTTTCCGCGGACTGGCCGCGAATAAACGCGTAGAGCCAGATATTTGTGTCGGCAAAGGCGAGGCCGTTATTCTGCGTCATAAATTTCAGCGCGAGATAAAGGCGCGAAATTTTTTACGAGCAACGGTTGGGCAATCAGCCGATCAATTAAATTCGATCCATTGCCGGATTTGGCCGCGGACAAAGGAATCAAGAGCGCCACCGGCTTCGCTTCCGCGACAATGGTGATGCTTTCGCCCGTGGTCTGAATTTTCCCGAGATATTCAGCCGGGTGATTCTCAAATTCTTTGGTATCTACGGTCACGATTAAAGGCTAACGGGTTCAGCCGAAATGTCAACGCACAGCGGCCAAGGTCAGTGGTTCATAATTTAGAGCCTGCTTTTCGAAAAACGTATCATCGCCTGGCAAAATCGTGAAGCAACGCGCCTATTTCCTTCTCTCTGCAATTCGGCCGGGACGAGCCGGATAATTTACAGACTATTCGTCATTCGACGCTAAAACTGCACCTTCGGCGCCTCCTTTTCCTCCGGCTTATCAATCACGAATGATTCCGCCGGGGCGAAGTTGAAGGAGCTGGCGATGAAGTTCGCGGGGAATACTTCGCGCTGCGTGTTGTAGCTCATCACAGAATCGTTGTAAGCCTGGCGCGCGAAAGAGATTTTATTTTCCGTGGAGGTCAATTCCTCCGTGAGCTGCATCATGTTCTGGTTCGCTTTCAGGTCGGGATACGATTCAGAAACCATGAGCAAACGGCCGAGCGTGCCGGCAAGGCCGGTTTCAGCGGAACCCAAATTTTTCATCGCAGCGGCATCGCCGGGATTCGCGGCAGCGGTTTGCGCGGCGGTGGAGGCGACATTGCGCGCCTTGATCACATTCTCCAACGTTTCGCGCTCGTGCTTGATATAACCCTTCGCCGTTTCCACGAGGTTCGGAATGAGGTCATAGCGGCGCTTGAGCTGCACGTCGATTTGCGCGTAAGCGTTTTTGTAGCGATTGCGCAGCGAAACGAGCCGGTTGTAGGCGCTGACGACATACATCACGAGGAAAAACAGGACGATGAGGCTGCCGAGCAGAATCATTAAACCAAGTCCAAGTACGCTCATAGTTCACCTTTCTTTTTTGCCATCTAACACCTAGGCCAAAGCCTGGGGACAGGCAATTACAATTTTGGCGTAGGATTCGACCGCCCGCGGACAGAAGCTCCAAGCACCAACATCCAAGCTCCAACCACCGCGCCCTTTGAAATTTGGAACTTGGAACTTGGAGTTTCTCTGAAGCTTGGTGCTTGGAATTTGGAGCTCAATTCCCGTATCCCTGCTCTTTCAGCCACCGCCCGCACTCGCCCACCCACGGCAGAAATTTCGTCGGGTCATACGTGTGACTGCCCAAACCCTGCCCGTGCGGACCGCGTTGATAGACGTGCAGCTCAAACGGCACCCCGGCTTTGCGCAAGGCGGCGGCGAAATCGAGCGTGTTTTCGATCGGCACCGTTTTGTCCTCGTCCGTGCTCCAAAGAAAACACGGCGGCGAGTCCTTCTTCACCTGCAGTTCGCTGGACGTTTCCTCCACCAACGCCGGCGGCGGATTCGTGCCGATCAAATTCACCCTGGAACCGTGATGCGCGAATTTACCCATCGAAACGACCGGATAACAAAGAATCGCAAGATTAGGCCGTGAACTGACACGCTCGATCACATCAGTCGCATTCGTATCGCCCGCATCGAAATGCGTCATCGCCATTGACGCCACGTGCCCGCCGGCGGAGGAGCCCATCACGCCGATGCGTTCCGGGTCGAGGTTCCATTCCTTCGCGAGCGAGCGCACCAGGCGAATCGCCCGCGCGACATCCTGGTATTCAGCGGGATAACGATAGCCGTCCGCGCCGAGCCGGTATTTGAGCACGAAGGCCGAGATGCCCCGGCTGTTGAGCCAAAGCGCGTAATCGTGCCCTTCATGCGGGGCGAGCCGCGAGTAACCCCCGCCGGGGCAAACAATCAAAGCCGCGCCGGTGCCGTTCGTGGCAATGAAGGGCGTAAGCGTGGGGATATCCTTTGCCTCGGTGCCAAGCGCACCGGGCGCAGCGCCCTTCCACAAGGGAAACTCTCCGCTGGTTCCGGTGTTTGAATTTGAAGTAGTCATGTCCTGGGCCAAAAGTTTCGTTCCGAGCAACGCTATCAAAAGAGTCGAAGGAAGGATTTTCATGCGACCGAAATCAGAACTTTTCTTGCGCAGCGCGTCAATTCGATTTATCGCTCCGGCAGACTGGCTGCCCGAGCTCTACACCTTAAGTTTTCTGGAAATACGTTGAATAGTCCGGTATGAAAAACGTCCAATCATTAGGTATGAGAAAACGACTCATGAGATATCTGACTGGCGCGGCTTTGAGCTGGCGCCGCTCCGTGCGACTGCCCCAAACGGCGGCCCGGCCTCATTTTATTTTTCAAGCGGCATTCAACCAATTCCCCAAATGAACCACGCAAAAAAATCCTGGCAGGAAAAACTCGCCGACCACAAAGGGCTTCCCACCGTTTTCGAACTCTCGGACAAACAGAGCAAACGCTGGGGCCCGGGCACCTGCGTGATTCCTTGCCCCATGGAAGTCAACGAACTCATGCGGCGCGTGCCGAAAGGCAAGCTGACCACCATCGATGAAATGCGCACCACCCTGGCCCGGCGGCATCGCACCACCCTCGCCTGCCCGATCACGACCGGTATTTTCGCATGGATCGCCGCGCACGCCGCCGCGGAAGCCGAAACCGAGGGCAAGAAACGCACAACGTGTTATTGGCGCACTCTGAAATCCGGCGGCGAAATCAACCCGAAATATCCCGGCGGCATTCCCGGCCTGAAGAAAAAACTGGTGGCCGAAGGCCACAAGATTTTGCACAAACGCAAACACTACTTCGTTGCGGGGTTTGAACAGAAGCTGGCAAAGCTAAAAGCGTGAGGAACGGAACAGCCGCAGTCAAAAACGAGGATTAACCCCAGGCCTGGCGCATCTGAATTGTAGAAGAGTTTTCCCGAAGCATTTTTTCCGCAGCATTTTTTCCGCAGCATTTTTGGCTCGACAGTGAACTGATTCGGTTTAAAATTTGAACTACCCCATTTCCCCGGTATAAATTGGGTAGTTCATTTTCAGAATCGTGTTTTTACTTTCAGTCCTCCTTGCGAGTAAGCTGTGATCTTGAAGCAGACATCCCCCTTATGCTTCCCGTCTTTTGAATGCCGTGGAACTGAATCCCTTAGCCGGACCATGCAGTTCAAACCGTTCCCCAACAAACGCAGAGACGCGGAGAACGCAAAGCCGCGCGGAGTTTTAATATTTATCAAAGTCACCATTCAGTGGCCCATCGGAACAGGGCTTATCCTCTGCGAAACTCTGCGTCCTCCGCGTCTCTGCGTTAATCCGCCTTTCTATCTAACTGCATGGTTCCGGCTTAGTCTTCTTTTCAGAATTCTTGAATTTTAGATGCGTCAGCCCTGGGATTGACCCGAATCTTCGTTTTCTTTCGTGGAACTTTTACGATAGGGGAAGGCGCACCGTAAACACAGTTCCCTGCTCCGGCTCGCTCGCCACTTCAATCTGCCCACCGTGCGCATCCACAATCGCTTTGGAAATCGCCAGGCCCAGGCCGGTGTTGCCCGAGGTGCGGGAACTGTCCACGCGATAAAACCGGTCGAACACGCGCGGCAAATCTTCGGCGGAAACTCCCACACCCGTATCGCTCACGCGCAAAATCACCGTGCCATCTTTGGTTTCCCCTTCGACGCGCACTTCGCCGTTCTCCCGGTTGTAAGTAATCGCGTTGGTCAGCAGGTTCGTGATGACCTGGCCGAGACGCTCGGAATCACCCACGCATTCCAGCGGCAACAGGTTGCAGACAATTTTCACATGACGCGCGGCGGCTAGCGGCTCGATCAACGCCACGCAATCGCGCGCGGTCTGGGCGAGATCAAAGCGCGCCCGTTTCATCGGCTGCTGGCCGGCGTCGAGTTTGGCGAGCTCCAGCAGCGATTCAATCAGCCGGCGCATCCGTTGCGCCGCGCGCTGGCAGGATTCAACCGTTTCGCGATACTCCGCCGCGCTGCGCTCCCGATGCAGCGCGGTTTGCGTTTGGGTGAGCATCACCGAAACCGGCGTGCGCAATTCGTGCGCCGCGTCCGACGCAAATTGCCGCTGCTGGGCGAACGCGGCGTCGAGCCGCGCGAACGTGGAATTCAACACGCCCGCGAGCCGGCCAAGTTCGCTTTCGGTCTCGCTCACATTGATGCGCTGCGCCAAATCGCCGCCGGAAATCTTCGCCGCGGTCGCACTGATGTCCTCGATGGGACGAATTGCGCGCGAGGCCAGCCACCAGCCGCCGACGAGGCCGAGCAGCAAAATTCCCGCGCCCGTCGCGGTGAGCATCAGGGCTGTGCTGCGCAACTCGGCCAGTTGGCGCGCGATGGAGCGGCCGACCAATACGCGGTCGCCCGGCGGCAAGATCATTTCCGTTTCCCTGAATAGCCCGTTCATTTCCGGCGGCTGTGGGGTTGGCGGACCGTGACGAAATTCTGGCGGACCGGAAAATCCGTTGACTCCGTTGCGATCCCCGTGGCCATAGGATGTCACGGCCACCGGATGCGCTTTTCGCTCCAGCGCCGGCGCATTCGTCGAGCGCGCGAGCTCAGTGCCATCACGCCGCCAGATGATAAAATAAAATCCGTTGGTATCCGTTTCGTCAAAAAGCTGGGCTTGCCGGGGAGGAAGATGAAACTCCCTGGGGCCCTGCGGTCCACCGTTGAAATCGCGCAACTGCGCCGGCTCGTTGGACAATCGCACCCGGTCACCGCCCGGGCCGTCAGGCAATTGATTCTCCGGCGGCCCATCGAATGGCCGCTCGCCTTGCCGGCCTTCCGGCCCGCGATTGCGCGGCGGTTGTCGAAGCAACTGAGACAATTCACCGACGCGGTGCTGCAGTTCGTCATCCACCCGTCGATACGTCCCACCGCGCATCAGTTGAAACGCGGTCGCGCCAAAGCCAGCCAGCAGCACCGCGAGGATCAAGCCGTACCAAATCTGCAACCGCCAACGAATGGAATTTAAAAAACTAAATGACGAATGACGAATGGACGAACCCGCAGGTTCCTTGCCGCCATTCGCCATTTGTAATTCGTCATTCATCGGTCATTCATTCAATGCAATACCCATGGCCGCGCCGCGTGGAAATGAATTCCGCGCCCAATTTTTTTCGCAGATTCGACACGTGCACGTCGAGCAGATTGGACATCGTGCTGTCATTCTCATCGAAGAGATGCTCGTAAAGCGTGGTGCGCGTGACCAACTCGCCGCGATGCAGCGCAAGATATTCGAGCAGCGCATATTCGCGCGCCGTGAGCGGCACCGCTTCGCCCGCGCGCGCGACGTGGCGCCCGGCGACATCGATCATCACGTCGCCGACTTCAATCACATTGCGCGTCTGGCCGGCGCTGCGGCGGATCAGCGCGCGCAATCGAGCGAACAATTCCGGCAAATCAAACGGCTTCACCACGTAATCATCCGCGCCGGTGTCCAGGCCCCGGACGCGGTCGCGCGATTGGTCGCGGGCGGTGAGCATCAGCACGGGAGTTTTTTTGGTCTTGCGCAGGCGCGCGAGCATTTCCCAGCCGTCCATCTTCGGCATCATCACGTCGAGCACGATGGCGTCGTAATCGCTGTTCTCGGCATTGAAAAGGCCGTCCTCGCCATTCGCGGCGGTGTCCACGGCATAGCCTTCCTCGCGCAACGCCTGCGCGATGCTGCGCAACAAATCCGCTTCGTCTTCAACAACCAGGATTCTCATGATACGCGCTCAACCGACTGTGTCACAAACTCGCACCCGTGACAGGTGAAAAGTTTCCGCCGCCAGCGTAACGGAAGTTACCTTAAGAACAGATGAAGATGCCAAAAAGCCGTAGCCGCGGACGTTAGTCCGCGCCCATCAAACAAATGCGCCGACGAATGTCGGCGGCTACAGATTGCGAACTACCACCTTTGCGCGTAAATCGCGTTCGTTTTTGCCGCGAAGGCTTCCGGCGCCGGCGCGAGCGCGAGCGTGAAGAATTCGCCGTCGTGCGTGATGTCCGCCGCCTCCGGAATCATCGGCTCGCCCATGGGACCAGGACCGCCGGAAAATCCGCGCGGCGAAAATGAACGGCTGCTGGCATCGCCGGTGGGCGGGAATCCCGCGCGCGCAAAATCCGGCGCGCCATCACGACGAAATTGCCGATCGGGCTGTCCCGGCATTCCCGGCATCGGTCCGCCGGGCATTTCCATCCCGGCTTTTTGATGCAGGAAATAAACGTTATCGAAATTCTTCCAATCCGCCGCAGTCACGGCGTTTTCATGCGCGATGTGCGTGTGCAAATACCACGCGGTCCACCATTCCAGTCCGTGCCGCGCGACGACCAGCGTTTTGTTCGGGGCCGCTATGTTCGAAGACATCGCACGCAACTCGTCCGCCGCTTGCGTCGTGATCACCGGCTGGCCGCCCTGCGTCGCATGCACGATTCCGGGCACCACGAGCGCGAGCATCATGACGGCGGCAAGGGCATTGCGCATTTTTGGCGGATTCAATTGCAGCAATGCGAACGAAGCGCACAATAATGCCGGTCCGACCGCGATCAGACGGAAGCGCATCACCTTATCGCCCGTGACCCACGGCCCGCACAACGCAAACAACACCAGGCCGCACGCGCCGATGACGGCAATGGTCCCCATCGGAAGACTCTTCCGCTTGAACCAAACCGCCGCGAGTGCGCCTGCAGAAGCAGCGAGCAGCGCCGCGCCCGGCAGCCAATTCCAATTCAACAACCCGCCCGGCCTCGCGGAAAAGCGATTGGAAAATCCCGCGGCTCGATTCCCGCGATCATTTGCAAATTGCGGAGGGAAGCCGTTGGGCATGTTAGCCCCAGCGGCGAAGCGTGCGCCGTTTTTCGGTGGATTGCCGGGGCGTTGATCGCGTTGCAAATAGGAGAGCGGATGCGCCGCGGCATTCGCGAGTTTCGTGATGCGCGCCGGATCGAATTTCCACAGCACCAATCCCGCCGCGAGCGCGCACGCGCCGCCCCCGACAAACAGCCACGGCAAAATCGCGCGGCGCTTTTCCGGCCCGCTGCGCCAAAGCGCGATGGCCATTACCGGCGCCGTCAACGCCAGCGCCCATCCGAACACGCCGATGTGCGTGATGCCGATCAACCCCAAAAATAAAACCGGCAATACGGCGCGTTTGAAGGACGGTTGCTCCAGCCATTGGTGCAAACTCCAGAGCAAGGCCGCGAGCCACAACAGCGCCAGCGAATTTTTCTGGAAATCGCCGACCATCATCAGCGCGGGAGCGCCCGCCGCGGCCGCGAGCGCGGCGCAGGCCGGCACCCAATTGCCCGCGCCCGTGCGTCGGCTCCAGTGCCGCACCAGCGCGAAAACGGGAATCGCGACCAGCGGCGGCAGGATCGTGTCGGCGCATTTCACGGCGAACACGATGCTCGACTCGAGGGATGCGCCGGAAATCCATTGCACGATTTTCGCAAGCGTCGCCTGCACCGTGAACGTCAGCGGCAAATCGGGAATGCCCAGTTTGCCGCGCTCGATCAGCGACCGCGCCTGCACCAGGTAGTAGGCGCCGTTGATGCTCGGCACGAGCGTGGTGCTGTATAACAGAAGCGCTCTCAGCGTCGCGCCGATGAAAACAATCGCGCTGACGAGGAGCCACGGGAACCGGTTGTCGAGGCTGGGCAAAAATTGTCTGTGTTTTCCAAATCTTTTCATGCACGCAGTTTTGCACGAGGCACCTTAAGCCTTGATTAAGATTCGGAGGCCGTGGCGGTTGCAAAAATTTGCACACCATGTGAAAAGAATTCGCTGATTACGTATTCATTAACGTTCCTTGAAGCTGGCTGCGCATAAACTGCGCGCATCAAATCAAATTACGCCCCGCAATTATTTTAACTTTTTTTTCGTTCGACCCGAACGTTCGGTTTCGCACGCTTGACCCGAACCTCGAGGGAAACGGTCGAAGCGTCGAAATCGTTGCCGGGCGTCTACTGTGGATTGTTGCGTGAAATGCGAAACAGTTTCGCATTTTTGATGGCACGTTTTTGTCGCGAAGCGACATCTGAGAATAGCCCGGCGTTTCAACGCCGGGAACAGTTTGGGATTGCACAAGTCCCGGAGGGACGGCTGAATGTGGCCGCATGTCCTACATCGCCTCCTACTTTCATTGCGTTTTCAGCACGAAGGAACGGCAACCGGATCATTACGCCGGAATTGCAGGAAAGGTTGTGGCCGTTCTTTGGCGGCATTGCGCGCGCAAACAAGATGAAGGCTTTGGAAATTGGTGGCGTTGAGGATCACGTGCATGTGTTGCTTTCTCTGCCGTCAACGATGGCCATTTCAAAAGCGGTGCAATTGATCAAAGGCGGATCCTCAAAATGGATTCATGAGAGTTTTCCGGAATGCCGTTTGTTTTCGTGGCAGAAGGAATACGGCGCATTCAGTGTGAGCGTTTCGCAGTTGGATGTTGTGATTGATTACATCAGGAAGCAGCCGGCGCATCATCGGACAATGACGTTTCAGGAGGAGTTTTTGGAATTGTTAAAGAAGCATCGCGTTGAATTTGATGAGCGGTATTTGTGGGGGTGAGTATCGACATCCCGAAGGGATGTTTGAAAATAGCCCGGCGATTTATCGCCGGGTAGAGCCGTGAACAATTCGAGTTCCGAAGGAACGGTTGAGTTTTCCGGGGCGTCAGCCGTCTCTTCGAGACTTGAGGCGCGCGCATTACCCGGCGTTGAAACGCCGGGCTATTGTCGGTCGTCGCTTCGCGACTGCCTTGCGCGACTCCGCCCAATCCGCTACCGTCTCCGGCTGAATTTAACCAAATATTTTCATGGCGTATTTAAACGATAATTATTTGAAGCTCAAAGCCGGTTATCTGTTTCCGGAAATCGGGCGGCGCGTCAAAGCATTTTGCGATGCCAATCCCGACGCGGCCAAACGGCTCATTCGCTGCGGCATCGGCGATGTCACGGAGCCCCTGCCAGCGGCGGCGGTGGCGGCCATGCACAAGGCGGTGGATGAAATGGCGGCGCGAGAGACCTTCAAAGGTTACGGGCCGGAGCAGGGCTATGAATGGTTGCGCCATGCGATCGCGGAAAATGATTTTCGCGCGCGCGGCTGCGACGTGGCCGATGACGAGGTGTTCGTCAGCGACGGTGCGAAGTGCGACACGGGCAACATTCTCGATATTCTCGGCGCAAAAAATAAAATCGCCGTGAGCGATCCGGTCTATCCCGTTTACGTGGATACGAACGTGATGGCCGGCCACACCGGCGAGGCGAATGAATCGGGCGCGTACGCGAAGCTGGTTTATCTCCCGTGCAAACCGAGCAACGGTTTCATTCCCGTGCCGCCGAAGAAGCATGTGGATGTAATTTACTTGTGCTCGCCGAATAATCCGACCGGTGCGACAGCCACGCGCGAGCAATTGGAAGCGTGGGTGAAATATGCACTCGAAAATAAAGCGGTCATTTTGTTCGATGCGGCGTACGAGGTTTACATCCAGGACGCGGCGGTGCCGCATTCGATTTACGAAATTCCCGGCGCGCGCGAGTGCGCGATCGAGTTCCGCAGCTTCTCGAAGAACGGCGGATTCACCGGCACGCGTTGCGCATACACTATCGTGCCGAAATCGCTGAACGCGCAGACGAAAACCGGCGAGTGGAAGCCGCTGCATCCGCTGTGGAACCGCCGCATGACGACGAAGTTCAACGGTGTGTCTGTACGTGGTTCAACGCGCGGCCGAAGCGCTCTACTCCTCCGAAGGCAAAGCGCAGGTGAAGGCGCTCGTGGATCTTTATCTCGGCAACGCGAAAGTGTTGCGCGATGGCGCGAAGAAAGCCGGCCTGAAAGTTTTTGGCGGCGTGAATGCGCCGTACATTTGGGTGCGCACCCCGCAAGGCCTCACGAGTTGGCAGGCGTTCGATAAAATCCTCGGCGAGGCGAACGTGGTCATCACGCCCGGCAGTGGCTTCGGCTCGAAGGGCGAAGGCTACTTCCGCATCAGCGCGTTCAACAGCCGCGCGAACGCGGAAGAGGTCGCGCGCCGATTGCAGGAATTGAAGTGGTGAATGACGAGGGAAAAGTGCCGGGAAAGAAATGGCTGGGATTACTGGCCGTCGGTTTCATCGGCATTGCCCTTGTGGTCATAGCGTGGGCCGTCCAATTAGCTGATGCCAAGGCAAAAGAGGACGCGGCGCAAAAAGAAGTTCAAAAACGGCTGGCTGCGCTTCGCCAAGCGGGCCAGCCGATTTCATTTCAGGATCTCGCGGCGCGTTATCCTGATCCGCCGCCGGAGCATGATGCTGAATTGCTTTTGAAACCCGCGGCGATGGCTCTCGTTCAGCCGAAAGATTCCGACAATCTCCCATATTTTGGCGGCGGCTGGCCGTCGATAGACGCCCCGTTCAATCAGCAACTTCTCACCGCATTACGCGCAATTTTGGAGACTAACAAAACTGCGTTGGAGTTGGTTCCTGATGATGAACTGAAACCCGCATGGATCGGCTGCGGGTTTGCAAATGGGTTCACCAATCAGCCGAAAACTTCGCTTTCGAGCATAAGCTGTTTGTCGCGGTTACTGTGTTTGGATGCAGTGTTCAAAGGGGTGACAGGAGATTCCTCCGGAGCTGCGAAGTCGCTCGAAAAGTCGCTGTTGATCGGGCGAATTTATAAGAACGACATAATCTTGCATGGATTGTTGAGGGCAATCATGTGCAAACGAGCGTGTGAATCCTTGAATCAAATTCTTAACCGGGCGGAAATGCCAGATTCCGATCTCAAAAAGATTTCCGATCTTTTCCCTTTGGTGGACAGCGGATTCGCGAAGGAGTTATTTATTAATGAACGGGGTTTCAACTTGAGCGAGGTGAAGAAGTTGAGAGCGGCGGCGAATCAGGTTGCATCGCAGCATCCATCATTAAGTAAGAATATTTATCGAGATCAGGACCTTCTGGAATATTTGGAAATAGCCAATTCAAATTTGGCGGCGATGAATTGGCCGTTGTCGAATGCAATTCCAAAACTCGTCGAATTGGAGAATTTGCAGAATGCGAGAGAAGATCAAATCATTGAAGCGAATCGCCGCTCAAGGCTTTTCAGATCATTTTTTGGGCAACGAATTTCGTTGGTGTCATTATTAGGGAAACCTAAGGCGAGCCACTTGCTGGCTGAAGAAACTGAGACTATTGCTTTTGAAAAGGCGGCGGTGACCGCGATTGCGATTGAGCGATACCGTCGTGCGCATGCGGGCCGTTTGCCAGAAGATTTATCCGCACTGGTTCCGGAGTATTTGGTATCAGTGCCCAAAGATCCTTTTGACGATCATGACCTGCGCTTCAAGAAGTTGGAGCGTGGATACGCTGTTTACAGCGTGGGGCCGGATTTCACGGACGACCAAGGAGAACCGGAGCCGAAGGATGCAGAGAATCCGATACATTATGACGTCGTTTTTTCGGTGACGCGGTAGCCCTGAGCCTGGGAGCGCCGGCGTCCCGCCGGCCCCGGGAATCCAGCAGCGGACTTGCCGGCGGGACGTCGGCGGTCCCAGGCTTTAAAAGCTTGCGTTGCCCCTGGCGAGGCGTACGCTGTTCCCAGCGGCCGGTTGTCATGACCACCAATGGCACACCTCGCAGACGTCACGTCCTCATCCTGGACGATGACATTGCTCTCGCCTGGCCCCTGAAAGAGGCGCTCGAAAGTTGCGGTTACGACGCCACCATTATTCCCGAAGGCACGCTGGCGCTTAAATTCGTTTCCGAACACACGCTCGATGCGGTGGTTTGCGATTTGCACGTGGCCCGGCTGGAGGCGGATTTGCTGCACGCGACCATTGGCCGCTGCAATCCCATTCTGGCGGCGCGATTCATTTTCATTTCGGGCAACGGATGTGATTCGCCGTGCGAAAAGCTTGCCGACTTCGGCGAGTTGCTCGTGCTGCACAAACCGGTGGCGGTGGACCGATTGGCGGGCGAGGTGATGCGTGTGGCGGAGCGAGGCTGAATAAGGACATGAAGCGTTACAAATAATCCTCCCGGCTATAATTGTCCCCATTTAGGGGTTGGCGGATGCTCCGTGCGTGCAGGAGCATTCAAAAATTCGTTGGGCTGAGCCGCGCTGGAGTTATCGCGCCAGACTCAAATCCGAACTGGCGACGGTTTTCCGCGTGGACCTGTGGCTGCGCATTATGTTGTGGGTAATTTTAATCACTGCAGGAATGGCGTATGCCGTCAAAAAAGACGTGCCCGATCTGCAATTCAACTGGTTCCGCGCGCTGGCCGCAAGCCTCGGAGTATTCGCAATTTATTTTGGCTCGTTCGTAGCTCTGATTTGGTTTTTGCCGCCGCTGATTCAAATCAATCACAAAGGAATTACCCGCCAGCACGGCAATTCCGTCGGCTGGCGTCTGCCAAAAGATATCCAGTCGATTACGGTCGACGCGCGCGACTCCTGCCATCCCCATTTGTGCGTGATATGCCCGGATAAGAAGCCGTGGGATCTTGGAATCGGGGAGAAAGTGAATATCTTGGAACTGGTAAATTGCTTGCGGGACAATTTTTCTCATGCGTTGATAGAAGTTAAAAAATGACCTTGGTCGCTGCGATTGTTATATTTTTGATCCTCGCCCGCTGGGCCGCTGAATTGTGGCTCTCCAACCTCAATCGTCGCCATGTGCTCGCGCACGCGGACGCGGTGCCGGAGGCTTTCCGCGGCATCGTGGATGAACCGACTTACAATAAATCCGTCGCGTATACGCTGGCCAAGGCGCGGTTCGGGAGCATCGAGGAAACTTACGGCGTGATTGTTTTGTTGGTCGTGCTGTTCAGCAGCGTGTTGCCGTTCGCGTTTCACTTTTTTGCGCATCATCATGGAACGTCGGCGTGGTCGATGGCGGCGTGTTTGTTCGTGATTGGTTTTGCGATGTCGCTGCCGGGTTTGCCGCTGGATTGGTATGCGCAATTTCGACTCGAGGAAAAATTTGGTTTCAACACGACGACGCCAATGACGTGGTGGCTGGATCGGGTGAAGGGTTTGGCGCTGGCACTTCTGCTCGGTTATCCGCTGCTGGTGTTGATCCTTAAAATTGTGGAATGGACCGGCGCGGCCTGGTGGTTGTGGGCGTGGGGCGCGATGCTGGCGTTTCAATTACTGATCATGGTGCTGGCGCCGGTGTTGATCATGCCACTCTTCAATAAATTCACGCCGCTGCCGGAAGGTTCCCTGCGCGAGCGGTTGCTGAAGCTCGCGGAACGCACGCGGTTCGTCGCCAAGAGCATCCAGGTGATGGACGGCAGCAAACGGTCGCGGCATTCGAACGCGTTTTTCACGGGGTTCGGCAGGTTTCGGAAAATCGTGCTGTTCGATACGTTGATTTCGCAATTGAATGAATCGGAATTGGAAGCGGTGCTGGCGCATGAAATCGGGCATTTCAAAAAGAAGCACATCCCGAAGATGCTGCTGTTTTCGGCATTCAGTTCGCTGGCGGGATTTTACGTGGTGTCGGTGCTGGCGAAGCAGGACTGGTTTTATCGCGCGTTTGGATTTGATAACACCACGAACATCGCGCCCGCGCTGCTGTTATTCACGCTGCTCTCCGGCACGGTGATGTTTTGGTTCTCGCCGCTCGCGCATTGGTGGTCGCGACGCTACGAATACGAGGCGGACGCATTTGCGAAAGGGGTTATGAATGAATCGGCATCGCTGATCGGCGCGTTACGAAAATTGAACGAGAAAAATTTGAGCAATCTCACGCCGCATCCGCTTTACAGCGGCTTCTATTATTCGCATCCCACTTTGTTGGAACGCGAGGCGGCGCTGAAGGGATAGAAAATTTGCAGAAGCGGATAGTCTAGACTGCTTGCCAAAAGTAATTTCCGAAATGGTGGCGATTCCCTGCGGGGAATCGAGGCAAACCTGCAGGTTTGCCCCAACATTTCGGAAATTACTTTTGGCAAGCACTATAACCTAAACCGTTTCTCGTTTTCGATCGCGCTCACTATTCTCTCCGCGATTGTCACCCGCGCGGAAAATCATTATCGTTCCGCGCATGGCAAAAATCAGCGCCGGTTTGCTGATGTATCGCGTGCGCGAAAATGAATTGGAATTTCTCCTCGCGCATCCCGGCGGTCCCTTCTGGAAGGATCGCGACGCTGGCGCATGGACCATCCCCAAAGGCGAAATTCAACCCGGCGAAGAACCCCTCGCCGCCGCCAAGCGTGAATTCGAAGAAGAAATTGGAATGCGGCCGGAGGGCAGCTTCATCGAACTGAAGCCCATCACGCAAAAAGGCGGCAAAATCGTCCACGCCTGGGCCTTCGAAGGCGAGTGCGACACCACGAACATTCGCAGCAACACGTTCCAGATGGAATGGCCACCGCGCTCCGGCAAATTCACCACCTGCCCCGAAGTGGACCGCGCCTGCTTTTTCGGTCTGGCGGAATCCAAACAAAAAATCAACACGGCACAAGTGGCGTTTCTGGAGGAATTGCAGCAATTGCGGCGCGGAAAGGTCTGATCGGGAAATGAGTTTTCTGTCGTGTCGAGAATAGCGCCAGAGGGCTGGCGCACTCCAAAACCTGGCGGAAAGTCCGGCGCCTATGACTCGCGCCAGCGTCCTGGAGTGCGCCAGTCCTCTGGCGCTTTAGGAGCGCGAGATATACGAGACGGATTTGAAAAAACATACGCGCAGAAATTGAAGCTGCGTTATTTCATTTTCACCCCCCGCCCAATTCGCTATTAATCGCCCATCGATTCGTCGATGACTATGCTTAAAACCGGAATTCTCAACCCGCACATTCTCTCGCTGCTTGCGCGCGTCCGCCACACCAACACCATCGTCATCTCCGACCGCGGCTTCCCGTTCTGGCCGCAAATCGAAACGGTGGACATTTCCCTCTGCGACAACATCCCCAGCGTGCTGGACGTGCTCCGCGCCCTCCGCCCGAATTTCGTCGTCGGCAAAGCCTGGATGGCCCAGGAATTCGTCCGCGCCAACACCAAAAGCACGCGCAATCGATTCATCACGGAATTAAAAGGCGCCGAATTGACCTTCGAGCCGCACGTGGAATTCAAAAAACGCGTCCCCCACGCCATCGGCCTCATCCGCACCGGCGACACGACCCAATACGCCAACATGATTTTGGAGTCGGCATAACGGCCGCGTAGCACTGTCAGACTGATGTGCGGATCGAGTGGGATAAAGCCAAACCAAAATCCGTATTACTTACCGCGTCCAGCGCGGCCTTCTGACACGCTGAAGGCGTCGAAGATATTAGCCCAGGGTTGCCCGAGTCCGCGAGGGCTACCCTGGGTTTTCGATTCATTCAACTCTTCACTTTCGCGCGCAGCGCGGCGAGCGAAGCGAGTATCTCGGCCCGCTGGATTGAATCACGGAGGAATGACTGAATTTACCGAACGTCCTTCGCCTCTGCTTGCAAAATTTATTGCCTCAAAAACTCCACCTTCGCGCTCAACTCCGGCGTCAGAAAATGATCGGGACTCAAAATCTGCACTTTGATCTGCAACGTCCCTTTCGCGCGATCCGCCTCCGGCGCCATTTCCGCCACCACGCCCCCGTAGGTTTTATCCGGATACGCCTCCGGACTCACGCGGCACTTTTGCCCCAGTGAAATCTTCGACAGATCCGCTTCATTCACATCAATCTCCACCTGCAAATCCTTCGGGTCCGCCACCGCCATCAACGCCGTGCTCGGCCCCCGCGCGCCGCCGAAACTCTGCGGCATCACCAACTCATTCGGGTTCACCAGCTTTTCCATCACCACGCCATTGATCGGCGAACGAATCGTGCACCAATCCACATACGTCTGCGCCACATCCGCCCCGCCCTTGGCTGCCGTTACCGCCGCGCGATCCGCCTCCAGCACCAGCCGCGCATCGTCCTCAGATTGTTTGGATTCAATCGACGTCGCCGCCAGTTGATGAATGCGTTGATAGCCCAATTCATCCTTCGCCATCATGGCCTGGGCGTTCGCGAGTTGCCCCTCGGCCTGCGCCAGCCGCGCCTTGTATTCCGTATCGTCCAGCAACACCACCACCTCGCCGTTCGTCACCGGGTCTCCCTTCTTCACGCCAATCCATTTCACCACGCCCAGAAACCGCGGGCTGATTTCAATGCGCTCGCGATTAATAATATAACCGCTCACCGTCAACACCGTGTCGTCATTCGCCGCAAGCGAGGCATTGGTGGAAGCCGTCGTTGTCTCGCTCGTGGAATTCGTCGATGATACCGCACTCGCATCCGTCGCACTCGCCCCCTTCATCTTTCGCACCTTCTCCGGATTCCACGGCTGCCATATAATCAGCGCAATCGCCGTGAACGCGAGCACGGTGGCCACAATAATCCAAAACGGCCGCTGACTCCGTCGCTTGTGCTCCGGGTCAATTTGCAAATCTTTCAATCGATCCACGCTCATTTCCGGCCTGAAGATGCGGTGAATCGCACGCGCAGGAAAGGAGGAAATCAGCAGTGGCACGCGCATTCTGCCCGTGCGTTGCCATTTTTCAGGATCAACACACAGGCGAGGAGCCCGTGCCACTAAAAGAAAACAGGCGGACCATTGCTGGCCCGCCTGTCGCGTAATTAATTTGAAATGGTCGACGTCCGCCAGGACTACTCCTTCGGCTCGTCCTTCACCGCTTCGTCCGCGGCATCGAACGCGTGCTGCAGCGCCACCAGGTCTTCGCCCGGCTTCAACGCATCCAGCGCGGCCTGCTCGGCCTTCAACTGCTCCTGCGAGTAATTCGCGGCCTTGATCGAGAGACCGATGCGGCGATCCGACTTGTCGATCTTGATCACGCGCGCCGTCACTTCCTGGCCGACCTTCAGCACGTTCTTGATCTTGTCCACGCGCTCTTCGCTGATCTGCGAAATGTGCACCAGACCGTCAATATCATGCTGCAACCCGACGAAAGCACCGAAGCTCGCGAGCTTCGTCACATTGCCCGTCACGAGATCGCCCACCTTATAAAGCTGGTCGATATTCGCCCACGGATCAGTCGAGAGCTGCTTCACGCCGACCGCAATGCGCTGGTTCGACTTGTCGACTTCGAGCACCTGCGCTTCGACCTCGTCGCCCTTCTTGAACACTTCCGACGGATGATTGATCTTGCGCGTCCAGGAAATATCCGAGACGTGGATCATGCCATCGAGACCTTCTTCCAGCTCGATGAACGCACCGTAGCTGGTGAGATTGCGAATCTTGCCTTTGACGCGTGTGCCCGGCGGATACTTCTCCTGCGCCTTGTCCCAAGGATTTGTTTCGAGCTGGCGCACGCCGAGGGAGATCTTCTGCTCCTCACGGTTGATGCCCAACACGACCGCTTCAATTTCCTGATCCTGCTTCAACACATCCGACGGCTTCGCAATGCGCTTCGTCCAGGACAACTCCGTCACGTGCACGAGACCTTCCACGCCCGGTTCCAATTCCACAAACGCGCCGTACGGCACCAGGTTCACCACCTTGCCCTTGACCTTCGCGCCGATCGGGAACTTCGTTTCGATCTGGTCCCACGGATTCGCCATCTTCTGCTTCAGACCCAGGCTCACGCGTTCCTTCTCGCGATTGATATCCAGCACCACCACATCGATGTCCTGGCCCACCTTCAACACTTCCGAAGGATGCCCAATACGGCCCCAGCTCATGTCCGTGATGTGCAGCAAACCATCGATGCCGTTCAAATCGATGAACGCGCCGAAATCGGTGATATTCTTCACCGTGCCCTTGCGGATATCGCCCGGCGTCATCTCGCCCAGCAACTTCTGCCGGCGCTCCGTGCGCTCCTGCTCGATCAACTCACGGCGCGAGAGCACAATGTTCTGGCGCTCCTGATTGATCTTAACCACCTTGAAATCATAATTATTCCCCACGTACTGCTGGAGATTCTTCGGCGTCGTGATGTCAATCTGCGAAGCCGGCAAAAACGCCTCCACGCCGATGTTCACCAACAACCCGCCCTTGACCACAGCCTTCACCTTGCCGTTGATCACACCGCCCTCATTGCAAATCGTGAGGATGCGCTCCCAATTCTTCTTGAACTCAGCCTTCTCGCGGGAGAGAACGACCATGCCTTCCTTATCCTCGAGCTTCTCGATCAAGACATCGATTTCATCACCGACCTTGACCGTTTTGATGTCATCGAACTCATTCCCGGCAATGACACCCTCGCTTTTGTAGCCGATGTCCACCAATACTTCCTTGGGGCGGACCTCGATGACGTGACCTTTGACGATTTCGCCAGCCGCAAAGCGCATAGACGCTTGCTTCATGGCTTCTTCCATTGTGAGCATAATAATACGAACCGATTGAACTTCAGGAGACTTGGGGAGGGGGATTACCTCTCGAAGCTCCATTGCCTAACGACCACCCGTTTCGCGCGCAACGCCGAAAGCGCTGCCGTGGCAACAGAGGTTAAGGGTTAGGTTATACGTTAACGACTTTTCTCAGCCTACATGAACACCTGCACACGCAGGGTTCTGGCGGGGTAAAAGATAGGCCCCGGAAGTGGAAAAGCAAGGGCAAAACGAGGGAACGCATTAGCCGTTGTCGATATCAAACTCTTCAAACACGTCAGTCTGCGTCGGTTGCAGTTCTAACAGTGAATATTGCGCAAGCTTTGGCACCGCACCACGACGCCAATTGTTGCGTTCAGCCTTGATGATGTTATTAGCAATAAGTTCGGCAACCATGGGAGGAAAGGCGTTGCCAACTTGAATGCACTGATCCTCGCGGGAACCCTTGAAGATGATTTCGTCGGGAAAAGTTTGGAGTCGGGCTGCTTCACGTACGGTCAGAGCTCGATTTAAATAAGGATGAATAGCAAACGCGTTGTGTCCGGGCACAAGTGTGTTACTCGGTTTATTTCGATGGAGCCGCTTGAATACATGGCTGAAATTCTTCACTTCGTCGGTCCGGTATCCTTTCCTCAGATCAATCGGAAGAGAATTGACGTCAAGCTTCCCACCCTCAGGAATGCGCTTATAGCGTTCAACTTGAAGTGGCTTGTGATTCATAGGCACATGACACGTAAATTTGGAGTAACTCGATGGTTCAGCAAGGTCACTTATCGCCTCTTCGACGGTTCGGAAAGGTTTTTGCCAGTCGTTGGGGCTTTCAAAAAATTTCCGCTTTGGCCAAGGAATGATGTGGCCGGTACGATTCGCTATGAGCAAGAAACGTTTCCGACGTTGTGGCACTCCGTAATCAGCGGCATCTATTATTCGGTGCCCGATAGTCGTGTAGCCTAAGCTGACGAGCTCTTGCGAGACGCGCTGGACAAACGACCCCTCATCAAGAGAAGCGAATCCCGGGACATTCTCCATCACTACCCAACGTGGGTTGATTCTGGCGATTGTATCCACAAAAGAAAAAACGAGCCGATTCCGAGGGTCTTTGCGAGGGTCATGGCCGTTAGTCGTAGCCAAACGACGTTTTCCGAAGACGGAAAAACCCTGACACGGCGGGCCGCCCACCACAACAAACGGATCCTTTCCAGCAGTTTTGACGACAGCCTCTTGAATTTCAGGCAATCCTAAATCACCAAGAACGAAAGGCACCTTTGGATAGTTTAGTTCATGGGTAGCCTTGACGGCTTTGTTTATGTCGGCACAAACGAGAGGTTTAAGGCCAGCTCGGGAAAACCCCAGTTTAAATCCTCCAGCGCCAGAAAACAAATCCACAAAGCCTTGCGCATGGGCCTCCTTTAATGCTGGAACTAAATCGGTTTTGCCAATACGCCTCCAATTTGATTTTCGCAAAGTTGACGTTTCGATTTGCGCTGCTGGCCCTCGAAGCGGAAGTATTCGGTCCCAAATTGATTTTCCGATTACCCTCGCCAGCAGCGGGGGTACCGCATTGCCAACCAAGATGCATTGACGGCGGCGGTCGCCCTCGAAAATGTAGTCGTCCGGAAAAGTTTGAATGCGTGCTGCCTCCCTGGGCGTCAGGCTGCGATCTAAAATCGGATGGATAGGTAAAGCATTATTTCCCGGGACAATCGTCAGTGAGGGCATTCCTCGATGTAATCGTTTATATGTGCTGCCAAAATTTTCACGCCGAATATGTTTGGGCAATTGATTCGGTGGTGGAAGCATCCCTCCCTCCGGAATAAAGCGATATCTGGCCATCACAGTGTCTGAATGCCGCAGGGGAATGTGGTTTGCCACCTCAACGCCCCGTGTCGTAAGATCGTTGATGGCGTTTCCAACAGTAGCGTACGGTAAAACACCCTCCCCATGCGTTGGAGAAGGAAATGAATATTCTACTCTGGGATCGGCAAAACCGACAAAAAGAGCTCGTCTTCTGTGTTGAGGAACACCGAAATCAGCCGCATTCAGCACGGCAAAATGCATATTGTAACCGATTCGTGCAAACCGCTTCAAAATGTAATCACGGTAACGACCCTTATATTCAGTCGCAATAGCACGAACATTTTCGATCACCACTGCTTGAGGTCTCAATCCGTCCACAATCCGTATTAGTGCATCCACCAGATCGTTGCGGGGGTCGGCGGACAGCCTGTCTCCTAAGGTCGAAAACCCTTGGCAAGGCGGACCGCCAATCACCACATCCGGTCTTCGTCCTCCCGTTGCCTCTATAATACTTGCCACGCGGAGTTTCCGAATGTCTTCTAAAAGGAACGGTACTTCTGGATTGTTTGTTTTGTACGTTTTTTCTGCACTTGGCTCAAAGTCAGTCGCTGCAAGCATTCGAAATCCTGCCTGACGAAAACCAAGGTCTAAGCCACCGCCGCCGACAAAAAGTCCGACGGCCGTTGGAATACCTCGGACCGTTCTAGCGCGTTTCACCCGTTCTTCGGTGGACTCCGTTGCAAATCCATTGCTGTAATTATTATCCGAAAGGAACATACTGTTAAAGCTCGATACTCATTGCTTCATGAACTTTTTCCCAATCAATAGGAATTCCGACTCCCAACCTGTAACGTTTCATGCTGACAAACCCGTAGTTTCGCAGGAGGGTCAATTCTGCCTGAAACGGAGTTCGGTGTCTGGGGCGAGAACGCCCAGAAACTTTCCGCATGACCTTCAAATTATCGCTTAATTCATCTTCTAACTTCATAAGATATTCGCCGTAGGAGATGTCGTTAAAGACTGGCTGACCGTTTCGAAACCTTGAAAAAGCTAACGGATTTGCCGAAAACCACTCCTCCGAGAGGCGATGAACATAATGCAGGAAAGAAGCGTAATGTCCGGTTTGCAATAGCGTGGCACCTACATACTCAATCCCGGCCTGCGAGTTGGCACCCCCAAAGCGTTCGCAAAGGGCCATGTAATGGTAGCCGCAATCTGTAGGGTGGCCGTGTGCATCAATCCAGTCTAGCTGAGCGAGGGAGCTATCCAAATCTTCCCGATAACTGTGTGCCCGTTCTCTAACTCCCTGCGTTTTTTGCCTCCCAGTTCGATGAATCCCATCAGCGAACTGCTCCCATCCAGTGTTTTCATCAATCTCTTCGCGATTTAATTGATCGACTATCAATTGTTTAAGCGCAGTAGAGCGTCCTTCAAAAATTTGACTTTTGCCAGTATTGTCATCTTTCAATATTCGAGTGAAGGCCCCTGGGATCGTGTATCTATTATTGTCGTCCTTTCTCCAAGGGGTAAGAACATCCGGCGTTGCAACCCAATCAAACCAGAAGCGCCTCCAAACTTGATTAAGAAATTTGTTACCATCGACTGTATTTGATAAATAATCCTCGGCAGTTCTTCCGGGCGCAATTCGTGTGACAGCATCTCTTAGCCCTTGAGGTATTTGAGGAGGAACTTCGGCATTGCCGGCAGAAAGCCGCTTGGCAGTCTGCAAGAAACGAAAGAACGCATCTCTCGTTGTGGAGCCTTCGCGCATATGGACCCACTGGGTTTTTGGGCGTGCGCTCGCGATTTGTGCTCTTTGCTCCCTCACCAAGATTGGTCGAATACAGTGAAGCCGATTCAAAAATGGACTAGCAATAGTGGAATCTGGCGGGTCATAGCGGAAAACGCCAATCCCGCTTTCTGTTCCGGCGTTATCGAGAACCTCTTTGACGTAAGCTGCCAGCCCGTCCAGTGAAGAATAGATGCTTGGAAGAACTAATACGGCTCCGCTGTAACCCTTGTGCAGATATGCTTGGGCTTGCCCGATGGCCGTGAGCAAACCATGAATCCCTTCTTGCTGTCGCTTATATTCAACTGCGATGTCTCGTTGCCGTTGTCCTCCCGTCTCCAAAAGTGTTATGAGCCCGTCTGCCTTCGGCCAAGGCGAGGAAGGCGGTTCATAAGATGCGCTGGCGCTCAGCCCGCGAGGCAGCTGATTCGCTGAATAACACAAAGCGGGATCGGCAACGAACATGCGTGCGAGTTCGGACGCTGCGAAATCAGCTTCCGTGTTGTGATTATAGCTCATGGCAATTGCGCACCCACGCTAAAAAACTGGGTTGGACAAATGCGGTCCAACACAAAAACCAACAAAATACGAATTTTGCCGAGAAACTATTCTTTTGAGTACAATAGCACAAGCATTCGCTCAATTCGAAAATGCCTTTGCCTCGCGCGGATACCCTCCACCCCGTCGCGCCGTAGCTCACTGCAGAGGCCGGGCGATCTGCGGACTTCAGACCTCCGCCTTCCGCCCGCCGCCCTCCGCCCTCCGGCATCCTTGCTTTCGCGCCTGATTCGGGTTTTGCTGGCAGAGAATGATCCCATGAAACGATACGAGTTTCACCTTCGCCTCACCGCCGACCAATATTTGGACTATTATCGTGGAACCGCCCGCCACGTCGTCGTCAAATGCACCACCGGGCAGAACGTTCAGTTTCCGGCTTCCCTGCTCCAACAATTTGTCACCACCGACGGAATAAGTGGCACCTTCGCGCTGACCTGTGATGATCAACACAAAAACTCCCGTCTGGAACGGCTAAAATAGCCGCGGCATTCAATCGGATACACTCGCAACGCGACATAATGACCACGCCAACGGTGTCGAAGAACTCAGCCCGCGGTTGGCCGACTCCGGGAGGGCTACCCCGGGTTTTCGGCCATTCATCCTCATCACTTTCGCGCGCCGCGCGGCGAGCTCCAAGCGAGCATCTCGGGAAGTTCGCTCATCAGGCTCCGTCTTCCGGCCTCTCAACTATTACCTATCAACTGGTATCACTACAGCCCATAACCCCCAAAGCCTGAAAATGCTACGTTTTAGCCATGGACACAGAAACATTGCTCATCGTTATCCTGATCGTGTTATTGCTGGGTGGCGGCGGATTTTATTGGGGCCGCGGTCGCCGTCGTCCCTGAGAATCGGCTCCGGGCGCCATTGACCCAGCGGCCTATTTATAAGGCCGTGCTAAAAATCCTGAAGCCATCCGTCCCCCCTGGCCTTTGGCGCCGGTGGAAGCGGAGAAGATGGCCAAAGGCTGTCCCGCCACAACTCCTGAGCCACGGCCCCTGAAACGGTGCTCGGATTCACGGAACAAAGTTTATTACGCGCGGCGCCGCCTCGCTCCACCGGTGCGTCCCAAGCCGCCCAGCGCCGTTACCGCCAACCCGCGGATACGCCCCCTTAGCCCGCGACTCCGCCCTCCGCCTTGTCCACTTTTTCAGGGGAACTCCATTCTGACCTCCGCCCTCCGCCTTCTGACCTCCGCCCTCTGACCTCCGCCCTCTGACCTCCGCCCTCTGACCTCCGCCCTCTGACCTCCGCCCTCTGACCTCCGACCTCTGACCTCCGACCTCTGACCTCCGACCTCTGACCTCCGACCTCTGACCTCCGACCTCTGACCTCCGCCCTCCGCCTTCCGACCTCCGACCTCCGACCCCCCGCCCCCCCCTTGACCCGTATGCTATAACAGCACCAGCAAAAGGAGACAAAAGGGGATGAATGGAAAGGGACGAAAACGAAACCGGGTTCAGGCGCACTCCCGACCCCTGGCTCAATTCACAACTACCCGCCGCCTCGAACCCCGAAGTATCAGCTTCGTACCGACCCACACTGAAACACGCCAAATCACGGTGAAACACGGTGAAACACACCAAATCACGCCAAGGGGGTATACCCAGCCCCGCCACCCCGCCACCCGCCACTCGTCACAACCAATTGTCTATCAACGTCCATCGTGCCGGATCGTGCTAAATCGTGCACGGAGGAGGATGAACCCATGTCGCGCCCACTCGTCTCCTCGAAGTCGGCGAAGGCGGGAGCCTTCGCGTCGGCAGCAACTACCAACCAACATCACGGCCCACTGCGCCGCCGAAAAAACTCCATCGCATACCGCGTTTGCGCCATCGCCTCGGCGTCGGGAATTTTATCCGACGGGATTTTTTCCCAATTGCCACCAATGCGGTTCGTGATCTCGGCGATTTCACCCGGCTTCAGGCACAACAGCGAAACCTGGTTCGTGGGGAAATCAACCGTCAGGCTGAAATCGCCGCGCGCCGAGATCCCATAGGCATAAATCAGTTGCACCCGCGGACGCACCGCGAAATAAGCCAACCGATCCACGAGCGCAATATCCGCGGGCTGCGCAACTCCCTGCGCTGCCTGCACCAGCGGTTGCATGGAGCGCTGCGACCATCCCGGCAACGCCACCGCCGTTCGCAGCGGCACACCCAGCAGGAACGAAACTCCCATGACACCCATGGCGATTTTCGGCACCGCCACGGAAACTCGGGATTTCAAGTGCATCTCAAGCAGCTTCACCGTGGTGATGCACAGCGGAACGTAAGTCATCCAACGATAAAAAGAGCGATAATGGCCGGTCATGTGCAATGCGGGCGGCACCGTCAACGTCAGCGCCACGGCAAAGAGGAAGAATCGTTGGTCCTCCCGAGCCGCCGTTTTCCATGCCGTCGCGCCCAGGAGACACAACATCAGGAACAGCATCAGCGCGCTGTAATCACACATCGTTATGGGATCCATCGTGACCAGCGGATTGCCGAAAAAACAGGTGAACAGACTATCAAAGCCGGGCCTCCCGAAGATCCGGGAGTGGAGAGCGGATGCGTGATGCACGGAACCAAGCGATGTCAGCGTCAGGACCTGGCCGAGGAAAGTTCCCCACGCCGAGAAATGCCCGTAGAACAAAGCCATCAGCCCAATTCCCGCCACCATTCCGAGGCCAACCGCCAAAACCGACGGCAGAAATCTCCAGCGAAAAAAAACCACCATCAGGAACCCCGCCACGCAAACGTAAGGCCCCATGGACAGCCCCGTTGGCACCAGGAACGCCGCCGCCAGTGCCGCGAGCAGATAATTCCACGGCCGCCAATCGCGCAGGCAGCAAGCAAAAAAGGCCGTCGAACACAGCAGATACATGGTGGCATCCGGTCGGATGGTGCGGAACGACACGGTGATGGTATAACCGGACAACACCAGCCCAAGACTCACCAATCGGAGCCAGGGCCGCTCGAGGAGTCTCGATTTCTTCACTCCGGCCCAAATCAGACCCGCGCCTGCCGCTGCAAAAATGGGGTTGAGAATGCGCGCCTGAAAAAATCCAAAACCGACGATTTTCATCCAAAACCCGAGGAGGATCGGGTAAAGCCCCGCATTGCCCGTCCAGAGAGCATCGCGCGGTTGTCCCCACAGAGTCGATGTCAGGCCGCGGCCCGCCGCCAGATTTGCGCCTGGATCGCAGAACATCGGTTCGTCAACAAACAAGCCCGGGCTCCGGGTGGCCACCAGCAAACCGATCAGAAGAAATATTCCCAAAATCGCGACGGCCAGCCTGGTCTCATTTCGAGAAACAAAACTGTGGTCGGAATCGTCAACAGACGTCATCGCGGCAAACTAAGTAAGGCCGCGTGGATAGTAAAACTAAAATCCCATGCCCCGCCGCTGTCAATGCCGCGCCGACCGAAAATTAGGGAAAAAGCCGGACGCTTCCTGCTTCAACTACAGCGTCAACGCGGCGCGGTCGGGACCGAGCAAATCCACACTGGCTTATTGAATCTTTGCCACGTGATAGCCTCGCACCGCGTACCCCTCGAACACGTGGTCGAGTTGCGCCCACCCCCACCGATTCACTTTTTTGCCATCGTCGACCAAAAGATTGTGAAAAAAATCACAAATTCAACTTGCCTGAGTTTTTGGTGACGATTAGGTTCACTTCACCAGACCCATTCGGGGAACCCTGGATTATGCAAACGAGTCCAAATACTGAATATGGTTTTGATACCCGCAGCGAAGGGAACGTGATTCACACGCGCTCGGATACCGCCATCGATTGGCTGCGCAATAAGGCCGATAAGGGCATCAATGTTTTCCGCAAAAACTCCCTTTGGCCCATGCCGATGGGACTGGCGTGCTGCGCGATTGAGCTGATGGCGGCGGGCGCGAGCCGGTTTGATATCGCGCGCTTCGGCGCGGAGGTGATGCGCTTCTCGCCCCGGCAATCGGACGTGATGATCGTCGCCGGCACGGTGACTTACAAGATGGCACTGGCGGTGAAACGCATTTACGACCAGATGGCGGAGCCGAAATACGTGATCGCCATGGGCGCCTGCGCCTCGACCGGCGGGATGTATCGCAGCTACGCGGTGCTCCAGGGCGTTGATCAAATTTTGCCGGTGGACGTGTATGTGGCGGGCTGTCCGCCGCGGCCGGAAGCGTTGCTGGACGCGTTGATTCGCCTGCAAAACAAAGTCGCGAATGAGCCGGTGATCGCGACGCAGAAAAAGGTCGCCGCCTAAAACTTCCTGTGACTTCGGGCGAAATCGCAACTCAACTGAAAGCGCAGTTCGGAGATTTAATTTCCGGACCGGTCGAATTTCGCGGCGAATTGACGGTAACCGTGGCGGATGCGGAACGCATCGTGGACGTGTGCGTGGCGTTAAAAAAGAATTTCGGGTTCGATTATCTCGTGGACGTTTCGAGCGTCGATAATTACGGCGAAGACCCGCGCTGGACGATCGTTTATCACGTTTACGGTTACGGGCACAATCAGTCTCTGCGGCTCAAGACGAGCGTGAGCGAAGAGAAAAGCGAGTTGCCGACGGTGACGACCGTGTGGCGCACGGCGGATTGGCACGAGCGCGAAATCTACGACATGATGGGCGTTCGCTTCCGCGGGCATCCGGATTTACGGCGGATTTTGATGTGGGAAGGATATCCTTATTTTCCGTTGCGGAAGGATTTTCCGTTGGCGGGCAAATCGAGCGATTTGCCGGAAGTCGGTTTCAGCCGGCCCTCGCCGATGGCGGGCGGGCCGTTCGTGACGATTGCCGGCGGCAAGGACACGATTGCGCGCGAGCCGCGGATACGCATTCCGGAAACGGATGCGCTGGCAACGACGAATCGCGTGGAGCGCCGCGCGGACATCAAAGACGCTCACGGCGAAGGCAAAGGGCCGGGGCCGATTGAACCGAAGAAATAATTTGTTAACTGAAATGCATCGCACGGGCGAGGACGCCCGTGCCACTACAGAATAATGCCTGAAGTTCGCGACATACAGATTCCGGAGCCGGGCGCGCGAGTGGCGGCGGCAGCGGATGAATTGCAGGATATGCAGGGCGAGAAGATGGTGCTCAACATGGGCCCGTCGCATCCCGCCACGCATGGCGTGTTGCGCATTGTGCTCGAACTCGACGGTGAGATCATCACGAAAGCGGCGCCCGATGTCGGTTACCTGCATCGCGGTGATGAAAAGATCGCCGAGAACATGACGTATACGCAGTTCATTCCGTATACGGACCGGCTGGATTATCTTGCGCCGCTGGCGAACAACGTCGCTTACGCGCTGGCGGTGGAAAAGCTGATGGGCATCGACAAGCAATTGCCGCCGCGCTGCCAATTCATTCGCGTGATTTGCTGCGAGCTGGCGCGGATTTCAGCGCACTTGCTGGGCATGGGCGCGTTCGCGCTGGATATCGGCGCGATCACGGTGTTCCTGCACACGTTCACGGAGCGCGAGAAACTTTATAATCTTTTTGAATCGCTAACGGGCGCGCGGTTCACCACGAGCTACACGCGCATTGGGGGGCTTTCGCGCGATTTGCCGCCGGGCTGGGTGGAGCAATGCCGGAAATTTCTCGAAGAAGTGGTGACCAACTTCGACGAGACGGAAACGTTCCTCACGCGCAATAAAATTTTCACGGACCGCACGCAAGGCGTGGGCGTGGTATCGCGCGAAGATGCGATTGATTTTGGATTGACCGGGCCGAACCTGCGCGGGAGCGGCGTGAATTTCGACCTGCGCAAGGCGCATCCATATCTCGTCTACGATCAATTGGAATTTGATGTGCCGTATGGCACGCAGGGCGATGCGTATGATCGTTACTTGATTCGCATCGAGGAAATGCGGCAGAGCGTGAAAATTGTTCGGCAGTGCCTCGACAAATTGCCGGGCGGCCCGGTGAATGTGCCGGACATGAAAGTGATTTTGCCGCCCAAAGAGCGCGTGCTGACGAAGATGGAGGAGTTGATCCATCATTTCATCAACGTGACGCAGGGCGTGAATGTGCCGCCGGGCGAGATTTATTTTGCCGCAGAGAATCCGAAGGGCGAACTGGGCTTTTACATCCACAGCAAAGGCGGCGGCACGCCGTATCGCATGAAGATCCGGTCGCCCTCATTCGTGAACCTGAGCATCATGTCGCATTTGTTGCCGGGACACATGGTCAGCGATATCACGGCCATTCTCGGTTCATTCGATTTCGTGATGGGAGAATGCGACCGATGAAAAAGATCCAAGCACCAACATCCAAGCTCCAGAGAAGCACCAAGCGCCAAGCACCAGCTCGCGCATTGGCGGGAGTTTTGGGATTTGAAGTTTGGATGTTCTCTGGGGCTTGGAGCTTGGGATTTGGAGCTTTGCAATGAATTCAACCGTAACAGAATCAATTCCAAATCCGTTGCAGCCGCAGCCGGGCTTCGCCGTGCCCGCCGCATTGGAGGCGGAGATTGATGAGTTGATCACGCATTACCCGGTGAAACGGAGCGCGTCGCTCATGCTGCTACACGCCATCCAGGAACATTTCGGATGGATCTCGCAGGATGCGATTGAGTGGACGGCGAAAAAGCTCGGGTTGCAGCCGATCAATATTTACGAGTTGGTGACGTTTTATCCGATGTTTCGGCAGCAGCCGCAGGGCAAGTATTCCATCAAGGTTTGCCGCACGCTGCCGTGCGCGCTGGGCGGGTCGCACGCATTGCACAAACATTTTTGCGAGAAGCTCGGATTGGACGCGCACGGGCACGGTCCGCAGACCACGAAGGACGGGAAGTTCACGGTCGAATTCGTCGAATGCCTCGCTAGCTGCGGCACCGCACCGGTGATGATGTGCAACGACGCCTTCCACGAGGGTGTGAGCAATCAGAAGGCGGACGAAATCCTCGGGGGTTGCAAATGAGTTCCGCGTTCCGCGTTTTAAGCTCCGGGTTGGAATGGCTGCCCGACATGGATTTGAACCATGACAAACAGATCCAGAGTCTGCTGTGCTACCGTTACACCATCGGGCAAGCCGGAGCGTTTGGTAAGTTAGAGATTTTGCGCGTCCAGTCAAGCCGCGCGTTTGATCCACGTTTCACGTTTTACGTTTCATAACCATGCCGCAGGAATTCAAATTGATTTTGAAATATGCCGATCAGCCGGGTTACACGCCCGACATTGATTGCTATCTGCGCAATGGCGGCTATGACGCGCTGAAGAAGGCGCTGGCCATCCAGCCGAAGGATTTGCCGGACAACAAAAAAATGTCCGGTCCGGAACAGATTCGCGAAGACGTGAAAACGGCGGGCTTGCGCGGGCGCGGCGGCGCGGGTTTTTCGTGCGGCCTCAAATGGAGTTTCGTCGATCGCCGCAGTGGCAAGCCGATTTACCTGATTTGCAACGCGGACGAGTCGGAGCCGGGAACCTTCAAGGACCGGCAGATCATCCACAAAGATCCGCACCAGTTGATCGAGGGCATGATCATCTCGTGCTACGCGAACGACGTGCGCCTGGCGTACATTTACATTCGCGGCGAGATGCCGGAGGGCGCGAAGTTGCTCAACCAGGCATTGCAGGAAGCACGCGCGAAAAATTTCCTGGGCAAAAATATTTTGGGCAGCGGTTACGACCTGGAGATTCACGTGCATCGCGGCGCGGGCGCGTATATTTGTGGCGAAGAGACGGGTTTGATTGAATCGCTCGAAGGCAAGCGCGCGTATCCGCGCATCAAGCCGCCCTTTTTCCCGGCGGTGCTTGGGCTCTACATGTGCCCGACGATCGTGAACAACGTGGAAACGTTGTGCAACGTGAAGCACATCGTGACGATGGGCCCGGCGGAATACGCGAAGCTCGGCACGCCGAATAATACCGGCACACGCATCGTGAGCCTGAGCGGCCATGTGAAGAAGCCGGGCTATTACGAGATTGAAGTCGGCAAGGTGACCATCGGGCAATTGATCAACGATCCGATTTTTGGCAACGGTTTGCGCGAGCCCGAGCCGGGCAGGCCGGCACGCAAATTGAAAGCGGTCATTCCCGGCGGTTCGTCCGCGAAGGTTTTCAAGGCCGGCGAGAAATTTAAATTGAAGCGCAAAGTCGACGGCAAGGACACCGAAGTGGAAGTCGACATGCTCGATTTGCCGTATGATTTCGATTCGCTGATTGCAGCGGGTTCGATGAGCGGTTCGAGCGCGATCATCGTGATGGACGACAGCGTGGACATTGTGGAAGCGCTGGCGAATCTCAGCGAATTTTACGCGCACGAAAGCTGCGGCCAATGCACGCCCTGCCGCGAGGGCTCGCTCTGGATGAGCAAGGCGCTGCATCGCATGACGCACGGCGAAGGCCGCGCGACCGATGCGGATTACCTCGTGAAGATCGCGGACAACATTCCCGGCGGCCGGACGATTTGCGCGTTCGGCGAAGCGTGCTCGTGGCCGGTGCAGAGTTTTGTCGCGAAGTTCAAAGATGAATTTGTAGCCAAGGGTAAAGCGGATGAAGAACGGCGCAATGCCCAGCGCCAGACAAAACCCGCGGAGGTGCTCGGGTGACGGCTTACGAGGCCATACCGATCGCCGGGGGCGACACCGACATGCCGCTCAGCATGGAAAAGCGGCTGCGCGTGATCGCGCGCTACGTGCAACCCGGCGCCGCCACGCGGATGTTGGATTGCGGCTGCGGTAGCGGCGGGTATGTGCGTTTGCTGCGGAAAAAATTGGGCATTGATGCCATCGGCATCGAATACCTCGAGGCCAAGGTGGCGCAGGCCAAAGCCGAACCGGATGTGGCGCCGTACGTCGAGCAGGGAAATATCGAACATCTCCCCTATGGCGATGCGGGATTTGATGCCGTCCTGCTGAATGAAGTTTTGGAACACGTGCCGGATGAACTGGGCGGCCTTCGGGAAATCCATCGCGTGTTGAAGCCGGGTGGCAAGCTGATCGTTTTTTCGCCCAACCGCCGGTTCCCATTTGAAACGCACGGCGTGTACCTGAAGGGCTCTGAATCCAAGCTTCCGCCGTGGGTGCCGTTGGTGCCCTATGTTCCGATTGGCCTGGGCAAATTTATGTTCCGCTATTGGGCGCGCAATTATTGGCCGGCCCAATTGCGCGGGTTGCTGGCGCAAGCCGGTTTCCGGTTGCTCGACACCGACTACATCTGGCAGACGTTCGAGAATATCTCGGGCCGCCAGCTTTGGGTCATCTCGCGCTTCAAGAAATTCTTTCGCGCGGTCGCCAATGGGTGTGAAAAAAGTTTTTTGAAATCCTTCGGGGTTTCCCAGGTATTAATCTGCCAGAAATGAAATAATGTCAGCGACACCGACAACTGAAACCAAGCCTGCGCCGCCGGCGATCGAAAAGATCAAGGTGAAGGTGGACGGTCGTGAAATCGAGGTGCCGAAGACGACGGCGGATCCGCTCACCGGGAAACAAATCCCGACCACGATGATCCAGGCGTGTGCGTTGGCGAAGACCGATGTGCCGCATTATTGCTATCATCCCAAGCTGCCGGTGGCCGGCAATTGCCGCATGTGCCTCGTGGAATTCGGCACGCCGGCGATGGGGCCGGACCGCAAGCCGGTGATGAACCCCGACGGCACGCCGAAGATAGCAAAATCGCCGCGGCCGGCCATCGCGTGCGCGACGCCGATTTCGCCGGGAATGGAAATTTACACGGCCACGCCCGCAGTGAAACAGATGCGCGAGGGCGTGCTGGAATTCCTGCTGATCAATCATCCGCTGGATTGCCCGATTTGCGATCAGGCGGGCGAATGCAAGCTGCAGGAATATTCGGTGGATTACGGCAAATCGGAGAGCCGCTTTGTGGAGCCGAAGGTGCACAAGCCGAAGCGCGTGGACCTCGGGCCGCGCATTGTGCTCGACGACGAGCGCTGCATTCTCTGCACGCGCTGCATCCGGTTCACGAAGGACATTGCGGGCGACGACGCGCTGGGCATCGTGAATCGCGGCAGTTACAACACCATCACGGCGTTCCCCGGCAAGCAATTCGACAACAATTACACGTTGAACACGGTGGACATTTGTCCCGTGGGCGCGCTGACGTCAAAGGATTTTCGTTTCAAGATGCGCGTGTGGTTCCTGAAGGAAACCAAGAGCGTTTGCACCAGTTGCGCGACGGGCTGCAACACCATCGTCGGTTCGCGCGAGGAATTGATGTATCGCTACGAGCCGCGCGAAAACGACGCGGTGAACTCCACCTGGATGTGCGATTACGGACGGCTGAATTACAAGTGGATCAATCGCGAGGATCGGCTCCGCGAGGTGAGAGGGTCGAAGGTCGAGGGTCGAGGATGGAATTCGGCGCTCAAGTCGATTTCGGAGCTTTTGAACAAAGCTGAGAAAGGTTCAGTCGCGATCATCGCTTCAGCGCGGCAAACGAATGAAGAGTTGTTCCTGCTCAAAAAGCTCGCGACGAAGCTGGGTGCGATCACGGATTCCATTCCGCGCACGGGCGAGAGCGACAAGTTGCTGTTGAGCGCGGATCGTAATCCGAATTCAAACGGAGCGCGGCTGACCGGAATTTGCGGCGAAAAAATGGGCGAACAGATTCCGAAAATCGCGAGCGGCATCGAGCAGGGCAAAATCAAAACGCTGATTGTTTTTGGCGAGGACGTGACGAAGCACGGTCTCGGCGCGAATCTGCTCGGCAAATTGGATGCGTTGATTGTGAGCGACATTTTGCCGAACGAGACGACGAAGCTGGCGCATTATTTGTTGCCCGGCTGCGCGCATGTGGAAAAGCGCGGCACGTTCACGAACGGCAAGGGCCGGGTGCAGAAGTTTATGCAGGCGCTTCAGCCGCGCGGCGATGCCCGGCCGGAATGGGAATTTTTGCACGAGCTGGTTTTCAACGTCACGGGCCAGGATGGTTACGCGACGATTGAAGGCCTCTTTAATTTGATGGCGAAAGAAGTCCCGGCTTTCAACGGACTCACCTGGGCGGGCCTTGGGGATACGGGAGTGACGGTGCAAATCTAAAATGGACTGGAATTTTGTCATATTTAGCGCGATTAAAATCATCGGAGTCTTCTCCGTATTGATGACCATTGTCGCGTACGCGGTGTGGGTGGAGCGCAAGGTGTCTGCGGCCATTCAGGATCGGCGCGGGCCGAATCGCTTCGGGCCGTTCGGGTTGCTGCAACCGGCGGCGGATGCGGTGAAGTCATTTCTGAAAGAAGATTTCACGCCGGCGCATGTGCGAAAGGTTTATTTCTGGCTGGCGCCCGCAATCACAGTGATTCCCGGTATTATCGTGATGGCCGTGATTCCGTTTGGCTCGACCATCGGCCATCAGAAAATGGTGATTGCGGATCTGGATATTGGAATTCTCTACACGTTCGGCATCGTGTCGCTCGGCGTTTATGGCATCGTGCTGGCGGGATACGCGAGCAATTCCAAATTTCCGTTCCTCGGCGGCATTCGCTCGAGCGCGCAATTGATTTCGTATGAGATCGCGATGGGCATGTCAGTCGTGGCGGTGTTTTTGATTACGGGCACGTTGAATCTGAGCCAGGTAGTCACTTATCAGGCCGGCTGGTGGCATTTGATTCCCGTGCTTCCGAACTGGCTGATTTTTAAAGAGCCGATCGCATTCATCATTTTTGCGGTGGCAGCGCTCGCCGAAACGAATCGCACGCCGTTCGATTTGCCGGAAGCGGAGCAGGAATTGGCCGGCGGTTACAACGTGGAATACAGTTCCATGAAATTCGCGCTATTTTTCATGGGTGAATACGCGAACGTGACCGCAGCGTCGGCGATGATGGTGACGCTATTCCTCGGTGGCTGGACGCTGCCGTTCGCGGGACTCGATCATCCCGCAGGCGTGGGGCAGATCGGCATCGGCATCCTGCATATCCTGATCTTTTTGGCGAAGACGTGTTTTGTGCTGTTCATGATCATCTGGGTGCGGTGGATGTGGCCGCGGTTCCGGTATGATCAATTGATGGACCTGGGCTGGCGGCGTTTTCTGCCGCTCGCGCTGGCGAACATCCTGGTGACAGCGGTGATTTTGTGGGCAAAGAGTTGAGTTCACATTTCACGTTTTACGTTTCAGGCATCGAAATGAAACGTGACGCGTGAAACGCGAAGAAAAGAACGAATGATTGTTCAACGTAAAAAACTGAATCTTTGGGAGCGGCTTTACCTGCCGGCAGTAATCGGCGGGTTCAAGGTCACGCTGCGGCACTTTTTCAAAAAGAAAGTGACCATGCAGTATCCCGAGGAACGATGGACCGTGCCGGAAGGCTATCGCGGCGCGCCCTACCTCGTGAAGGACCAGAACGACAACACGAAATGCGTGTCGTGCCAGCTTTGCGAATTTGTCTGCCCGCCCAAGGCCATCAAAATCACGCCGCCGGGCGTGGATGGAAAACTGGCGGATCGCTCGAACGCGGAAAAGATGCCGCAGGAATTCGAGATCAACATGCTGCGCTGCATTTTCTGCGGGTTCTGCCAGGAAGTCTGCCCGGAAGAAGCGATTTTCCTGCAAAAGGATTATTCGCTGACGGGTTCGTCGCGGCAGGAATTGATTTACAACAAAGAAAAGCTGCTCGCGCTCGGCGGAAAGCACGCGGGAATTGAGAAATGGAAGCACAAGGCCGAGGAAGCCAAAGAGCAGGAGAATTTTCCGGTGAAGCCCTAAATGAAATCCGAAATCCGAAATCCGAAATCCGAAAGAATCCCAAAGTTCGAAATCCGAACGGGCAGTTTGGGATTCTCCGGGATTCGTCCTTCGGCATTCGGAATTGTTTCGGATTTCGACATTCGGATTTCGGATTTTTAACCATGGCTGCGTCCGACATTTTATTTTTTATCTTTTCCGCCCTGGCGCTGATTTGCGGCGTGATGATTCTCATCAGCCGCAATCCGGTGAACAGCGCGATGTTTCTGGTGCTGACGATTGCGTCGATCGCGGGATTGTTCGTGCTGCTCGAAGCATTTTTCCTGGCGGCGATTCAAATTCTCGTCTACGCAGGGGCGGTCATGGTGTTGTTCCTGTTCGTCATCATGCTGCTCGATTTGAAAGCGGAAGAGCGGCGGAAAATCAAAGTGCTCGGCATCGCCGGCGCGGTGATCGCGGTGGGAACCATTCTCGCCATTTTTGTTAAAAGCCTCCATGGCACGCGGCTCGACGTGACCCTCGATCCGAATTTCCGGGCTGGAACGGCGGAGCTGGGCAAACTGTTGTTTACCCAATACCTCCTGCCGTTTGAAATCGTCTCCGTGTTGCTGCTGGTGGCGATGGTGGGCGTGATTCTCCTGAGCAAAAAGGACCTGAAATGAACCATGTAGGTCTCCAACACTATCTGGCCGTCAGCTTCCTGCTGTTCGCGCTGGGGCTTTTCGGCGTGATCATCCGGCGCAATGTGCTGGTGATTTACATGTGCCTGGAATTGATGTTGAACGCGGCCAACCTCACGCTCGTCGCGTTTTCGCGCTTCAACAACAATCTCGACGGCCAGTTGTTGGTCTTTTTCACGATCACCGTGGCCGCGGCGGAAGTGGCGGTCGGCCTCGCATTGATCGTGGCGCTCTATCGCAAACGGCAGACGGCGCATGTGGAAGATCTGACCACGATGAAGCTGTGAAAATGAGAAAACATCCAACATCCCACATCCAACATCCAACGCCCAATGAGCGGGTGTTTCGGGTCACATTGGATGTTCGTTGTTGGATGTTGGATGTTGGATGTTCCTGTATCACCTGATGCACCTGGCACTTTTACCCTGGATAATTCTGTTCCTGCCGCTGGCCGCGGCGGCGGTGATCACGCTGTTCACGCAGCGCAATCGCCAGGTCAGCGCGACACTCTCGGTTGGCGCCGTGGTGGTGGGATTCATCCTGTCCGCGATGTTCGTGAAAATGGGTGGCTGGCAGCCGGCGGTATCGGAAGTAGCGGTGAATTGGCTTTCCGTCGGGCCGCTGCACATTGATTTCGGGCTGCATTTCGATCCGATGAGTCTCGCGATGATGCTCATCGTCACTGGTGTCGCGAGCCTCATCCATATTTATTCGATGGGCTACATGCACGACGACGAAAGCTACTCACGATTCTTCGCGTGCCTGAGCCTGTTCACCTTCTCGATGCTCGGCATCGTGCTCGCGAATAATTTCGTGCAACTGTTCATCTTCTGGGAACTGGTCGGCGTGTCGAGCTATCTGCTGGTCGGGTTTTGGTACGGCAAAGCCTCGGCGGCGGATGCGGCGAAGAAAGCATTCCTCACGAATCGGCTGGGGGATTTTGGATTTATTCTCGGCATCCTGACGATTTGGGTGACGTTGCACTCGTTGAATTTTGTCGGCCTTCAAAACACATTGAAAGCCGACCCGAATGCGCTCGGCACGATTGCAACCATCGCGGGCCTGCTGATTTTCTGCGGCGCCGCGGGCAAATCCGCCCAATTCCCGCTCCACGTCTGGTTGCCGGACGCCATGGAAGGCCCCACGCCAGTTTCCGCGCTGATCCACGCCGCGACGATGGTCGCCGCCGGCGTTTACATGCTGTGCCGCGTGTATTTCATTTTCACGCCGGACGCGCTGGAAGTGATTGCTTACATCGGCGGATTTACGGCGTTGCTCGCAGCATTGATTGCCGTGCAGCAAAACGACATCAAACGCATCCTGGCGTATTCAACGCTCTCACAACTCGGCTACATGGTGATGGCCGTGGGTTTGAAAGGACCGCCGGCCGCAATGTTCCACCTAACCACGCATGCGTTTTTCAAAGCGCTGCTGTTCCTCGGCGCGGGCTCGGTGATTCTCGGCATGCACCATGAGCAGGACATCTGGAACATGGGCGCGCTGCGGAAAAAAATGGGCGCGACCTTCTGGACGTTCATGGTGGGCACGCTGGCGTTGGCGGGATGCCCCTTGTTGAGCGGGTTCTACAGCAAGGACGCCATTCTCGGCCAGGCGTATGGACTGCACACCCTGCAAGGCAACATTTTATTCGGCGTGGGTGTGTTTGTGGCCATGCTGACGTCGTTCTATATGTTTCGGTTGGTATTCGTAGTGTTCTTTACCAAAGCGAGGACCGATGCCGCCGGCCATGCGCACGAATCGCCGGGCGTAATGGTGTGGCCGCTCCGCATTCTGGCGGTGGCAAGCGTCCTTGCGGGTGGATTTATTGGTGTTAAAGAAATATATCTCAAACAATTTCCGGAGGAAATGACGGAACAGGCCGTGGGCCTGGCGCGATTGGTTGAGCCGCTTAAAGAAGCGCCGATCCCGGCATGTCTGGGAATCGGGGCATTATTGCTGGGCTTCTTCGCGGCTTACGCGCTCTACGCAAAAGCGGATAAAGACCCGCTGCCGGAAAAACTCGGCGCACTCTCCCGCGCGATGCGCAATCGGTTCTACTTCGATGAACTATACGAAGCGACGGTAATTCGGTTGCACGACACGCTGGCGGCGGTCGCCGCGGGCATCGATTGGTGCATCGAAAATGTGTTCATCGGCTTCGTGCGCGGCGGAACAGATTTCACCGGGCGCGGGCTGCGACTGTTGCAGAACGGGAATCTCCAGATGTACACGTTCCTCTTCGCGGCGGGCGTGGCGCTGTTGCTGTTTTTGATTTTGGGCAGATGAAATCGAATCGTTTTCAACGCAAAGGCGCAAAGATGCAAAGGCGCGAAGGAGCGCGGCCTTCAGGCCGCTTCAGCGCGAGTTGCAGCAGTGCTTCGGTGAAATCCGCGGCTTCGGCCGCTTTAACCTTGAAGCGGGCGGAAGCCCGCGCTCCGATCAACTCTTTGCGTCTCTGTACCTTTGCGCCTTTGCGTTAAAAATGTCGATCCTGACTCACATATTGGGTGTGCCGCTGTTCGCAGCGATTGTGCTCGCGTTTGTGCCGCGCAGCTTTGCGGTCATCATGCGCTTCGTGGCGATTGCGGCGACGCTCGTGTCCGCAGTGCTGGCGGTTGTGATGTTCACGCAATTCCAAGGCGCTCAAGTTGGGCCGACTGGATATCGATTTGAACAGCAAGTCAGTTGGGTGCCGTCGCTCGGCATCAGTTACCACGTCGGTGTGGACGGCATCAATGTGGGGCTCGTGCTAATGGGCGCGATCGTGGCGTTCGCGGCGGCGTGCTGCTCGTGGAGCATCCATCGGCGCGAAAAGGAATTTTACATCCTGCTCCTTGTGATGACGGGCGGAATTCTGGGTGCGTTTGCATCGCTCGATTTGTTCTTCTTTTATTTCTTCCACGAATTCGCGCTGGTGCCGACGTTTATCATGATCGGCATGTGGGGCATGGGCGAACGCAAGAATTACGCGACCTTTCAAATCACGCTGTATCTCAGCATCGGCGCGTTGATCGCGTTGATCGGTTTGATTGCGCTCTACACGCAATCCGGCGCGCAGACGTTCGATATTCCGGAATTGACCGAATACGTTCGCAGCCACCCGATGTCAGCGAGCGCGCAGCATTTCATTTTCCCGCTGTTGCTGTTTGGATTCGGAATCCTCGTTTCGCTGTGGCCATTTCATACGTGGGCGCCGATGGGTTACGGTTCAGCGCCGGCGCCGACGGCCATGCTGCATGCGGGCGTGCTGAAGAAATTCGGCCTCTACGGTTTGATTCGCATCGCGCTGCCGCTGATGCCGGACGCGGCGCATCAATGGGTGCAAGTCATCGCGTGGCTCGCGCTCGGCAACCTGGTGTATTGCGGTTGGGTGGCGATGCGGCAAAAGAATTTCAACTGGCTCATTGGCTACTCGAGCGTGGCGCACATGGGCTTCGTTTTCCTCGGCATCGCGACACTCAGCCTCGTGGGCGTAACCGGCGCGGTGCTGGTGATGATTGCGCACGGTTTTCTGGCGGCGCTGACGTTTGCGCTGAGTGGCTATGTGTATCAGCAAACCGGCACGCTGGAGATTCCGCAATTGGGCGGGTTGCTGCGCCGGCTGCCGTTCATCGGCACGGCGTTGATCATGGCCGCGTTTGCGGGATGCGGTTTGCCGGGATTTGCGAATTTCGCGGGTGAAATCACGGTGCTATTCGGCGCGTGGGGCGTGCCGGCGCTGCGCACGGTGACGGTGCTGGCGTGCTGGGGCGCGTTGATTATTGGCGCGGTCTACATGCTGCGCGCGGTGCGGAACATGTTGCACGCGGATTTGCCGCCGCAATGGGCGAAGATTCAGGACGCGCATCTGTGGCGGAAACTGCCGTTTGCACTGTTGCTCGCCAGCCTGTTGGTCTTTGGATGTTTCCCGCGATTGTTGACGGAGAAAATTACGCCGAGCGCGCAGAGTATTGTCGAGATGATGAATCCGTCGGACGTTCCCCAAACTCAAACGGCGCAGGTAAACTCCATCAATCAGAGCCTCGTGACCTCGGCTGCTACGAAATAAAGATGAATTTGTCCCTAATCAGCATGGAAGTTTGCGTCCTGATACTCGGCCTTGTGGTCCTGGTTGCGGACCTGTGGCTGCCGGTTGAGCGCAAGAAACTCCTCGGCTACGCAGCGGCGGCGGGCCTCACATTTTTGCTGATCATCAACCTGAGCGGCTTCGGCAAATGCACGGAAATGGGGCTGGCATTCAACAACATGTTTACGCAGGACCCGCTCTCGATTTTCTTTGGCCGTTTCTTCCTGCTCGCGGCCATCCTGGTGTTGCTGATGATCGCGGAATTCTCCGACCGCATCGCGGGGGGCATTTCGGAATATTACTCCATCACGCTGTTCGCGCTGCTCGGGATGCTGTTCGCGTCGTCGGCAAACAACTTCGCGCTTCTGTTCGTTTCGCTCGAATTGATCACGGTGTCATTTTACGTGCTCACGAGTTTTCAACGCGCGCGCGTTTCTTCGCTGGAAGCGGGCGTGAAATATCTGATCATCGGCGCGCTTTCCACAGCGTTCACGGTGTTCGGCATCGCGCTGGTGTGGGGCACGTCGGGCAAGTTTAATTTTACCGACCTCGCGGCCATCGCCGGGCAAATGGGCGGGAACAAATTGTTCCTGTTCGGTTTGCTGTTCGTGATGGTGGGGTTGGGATTCAAGATTGCGGCGTTTCCGTTCCAGGTTTGGGCGCCGGATGTTTACCAGGGCGCGCCGACGCCGACGACGGCTTTTCTCGCCATCGGTTCCAAGGCGGCGGGTTTCGTTTTGCTCCTGCGCGTGTTGTTCAAGGCGGTCCCGGCGATCACGTCACAATGGGTGAACATCATCATCATTATTTCCGGCATCACGATTCTTTACGGCAATCTCTGCGCCATGCGGCAGTTCAACGTAAAACGGTTGCTGGGTTACTCGAGCATCGCCCACGCGGGTTACCTGCTGCTGGGCGTGGCGGCGCTGGCGGGAGCGAAATCCACCGATGGCGGGGCGGCGATGCTGTATTATCTCACGGGTTATTTGTTCACGGTGCTCGGGGGATTCATGGTCATCACGCTCGTGATGCGGCACCTGGAGACGGAAGACATTTCAGGGTTCTCCGGCCTGAGCCAACGCTCGCCGCTGCTGGCGGCCACGATGACGCTGGCCATGGTGTCGCTCGCCGGTTTGCCGCCGCTGGCGGGATTTTTCGGCAAATTCCTGCTGCTCAAATCGGTGATCGATTTGGGGCCGGTGAATCACGGTTATTATTGCCTCGCATTCACGGCGCTCGTGGGTGTGGTGATCTCGATTTATTATTATTTCCGCGTGGTGCATGTGATTTACTGGGGCGAGTCGAATGACAAGCTGCCGGTGCCGATGTCGTGGCCGGCGCGGCTGGCGATTTTTGTGTGCATCGCGGGAATGCTGTGGCTGGGGCTGGTGCCGAATTGCGTGTTGAATCTGGCGCGGGATGGGGCGGCTGTTCTCGGATATTGATCGGGCGGTAAAGCTCCAAATCCCAAGCACCAAGCTCCAGAGAAACTTCAAGCTCCACACTCCAACTCGGGACGGCGGCAAGAGATTTTTGGTGTTTGGAAGTTGGAGCTTCCCCGGAGCTTGGCGCTTGGACGCTCGGACCTTTTCTCCCGCCTTGTAAGGCGCGTTCTTTTTGCTACGCTGCGCGGCAATGCGATATTGTTTTCTCCTGGCGGTGGCGTTGCTGGCATGGACTGCGTCCGGCGCGGAACGCGTTTTCAATTTCGGCGAATATCCCTTCGATCAAACCCCTTCGAATTTCGTCAGCGCCGTCACCGGAAGAGGCAAACCGGGCGAGTGGAAGATCTTACTGGATCAGGCGCCCTCAATGATGCCTGCGCGCGACACGAATGCGCCCGCCACGACTCAGCACGCCGTCCTGGCGCAACTCGAGCGTTTTGCCCTGGACCAGCATTTCCCGGTGCTCGCTTATAACGACGAAAAGTTCGACGACTTCACGTTCAGCACACGCATCAAAATCGTTGGCGGAGCGATGGCGCAGATGGGCGGCATGGTCTTTCGCTACAAGGATGCAAAAAATTATTACGTGCTGGTGGCGAGCGTGCTCGACAAACATTTTTGGTTTTTCAAGATCGTGAACGGGGTTCGCTCGGATCGATTGATCGGGCCGGCGATTGAAATTTCCAAGGATGAGTGGCACGACATTTCGGTGCAGTGCGATGGAAACCACATCAACTGCCTGTTTGACGGCAAACAAGTCATCCCCATGATCACCGATGATTCCTTCAGCAACGGCAAGGTGGGATTTTGGACGAAGTCCGACTCGGTCGTTTATTTCACGGACGCAAAGGTGAATTTCACGCCGCGCGAAACGCTGGCGCAATTGCTGGTGTCGAGCACGGTTGAGGAATATCCCCGGGTTTTGGGAATGAAGATTTTTGCGATCCGGCCGGGCGACACCAACGCCGTGGTTGTGGCGGCGAAGGATCCGAAGGATTTGCGTCAACCCGGTGGAAAAGTGGAGGCGGACGTCATCCAGAACGCCAGGAGTTATTTCGGCCGCGACAAGAAGGCCGGCACGGTGACGGTGACGGCGCCGTTGCGCGACCGGAATGGTGATGCCGTCGCCGCGGTGGTGTTTGTGATGAAAGCGTTCCCGGGAGAAATCGAGGACACAGCGCTGGTGAAATCACAAACGATGATTAAAAAAATGGAGCCGCGCGTGACGTCGTTGGATGATTTGTTGCAGTAAGCGACAGCGGGAACATCTATATCGTTTCTCAAAAGAAATTTCCGAAAAGGTGGGGCAAACCTGCGGGTTTGCCACGAATCCCGGCAGGGATTCGCCACCTTTTCGGAAATATCTTTTGAGAAACACTCTAATGGGGAGGCCGGCGAAACGCCGGCGGCCCCAGGGACATCGCACTCTTCAAAACTTTACGCCCAGGGCGGAATGAATTTCAAATTCGTTGCCTTGGACGTTGGCGGCGGGCGTGGTGTCGTAGTTATCGCGCACGGTGGTGTTCCAATAGATGTAACGCCACAAATTGTAGGAGAGTGTCGCTTCCGCGCGCAGGCGGTATTCCGCAAAATTCACGCGGGGGAAGAACTCCGCCTTTTCCGTGAAGGTCGTGCGCTGGTTGAGTTTCCAGGTGACATCCTCGGCCACGCGCAGGAAGAAATCGCGCGAGTGAGTCCGGTCGGTGTTGTCCTGGATCTGGTAATTGGCACCGAACTCGACATTCGCGGTGAGATTCGAGCGCGTCAACAGGTGATAACCCAAGCCCGGGCCTAATTCAGCGGCGAGATCGATGTTTCGTAAGCGATCGTAGCCGACGCCGCCGAGATTGTAACCGTACCACCGCGTGTCGAAATCCGCCGTGGTCTTGTCGCTCATGCCCATGCGGTCGGAAGAGATGAGGGTGGTATTGGTGCTCCCGTTTTTTTGTGTCGTTTTGCCGTAGGCCACCTCGTAATCGAGTGAATTGCGGAAGAAATTTTTCGGGTTCGAGGTGTACGGCAACTCATACGACAGCTTGAATCGTCCGTGATACGTGCGTTGGTCTGAAGCGCTGTCAGTATAATCCACTCCGACTTCCGCCTCGCCTTTCCAATGCTTGAATAACGGCGGCGTTGCGGGGGCCGAGGGCAGTTTGATTTTCGCGATGGCGTTGGTGCCGGAGAGGTGGTTCGTGCCCGAGGCGAGGATGATTTCCCGCTGCGCAATTTCAGCCAGCGGCACGGAAAGCTCTTTCGTCCAGCTATTGGAAAGGATGATGCGATTGGTGTATTCCGAAACGATGCGACCGCTCACCCGGTCGCCGCTTTTGAGATACAAAATAACGTTTTGAGCCCGCGCTCCGCTACAGAACGCGCATGCCAGCAGCACCGCCACCCAGAGGGGATGAAAAAATAAGTTATGGGGTCGGCGGTACGGGAACGTCATTGACTACGGGAGCTTTGGGAGAGGGCAGGTCGTCGGGAGCGATTTGGCGGGTGCCACCCTCTATTGTGATATTGCCATCAGCATCGGCGACCATCCGCGGACGGCTGGTATATTCGTAAGTTTGCCGTGCGATGATTTCGCAATTCGGATTGATGATCGTGTAACTGAATTTGCGCGGGCCGTTCTGATAGAGCACATGCAGGTTGCTGACTTTGTCGACCTTCGCGGTGGGTTGGCCGAAGGAAATCATCGGGCCGATGGGCGTGACGCGATTGTATCGGCCGCCGCTGTCGGTGACTTGCGCGTAGAGCATCAGGTTTCGCTTCAGATAATTGGCTTCCTGCAACGCATAAACGCGCAGGTCGGGCGGGCCGTTGGTGTCGCTGTCGGCCCGCGGCACGCCAAATTCCTGTTGCCAGACACGCGCGCCGGAAATGACGTCGATGCCTTTCGCGTCGCTGTTGATCTGGCGTTTCCATTCCGGGATTAAAACCGTGGCGGTGATTTGGTAATGCCCGGCTTTGTTCAACTCAAAGTACGGCGCGAGGTTGAGCCGCACGTTCGCGCGTTCGGAGGATTGCAGCGTGAATTCGTCGCCCGTCGGGATGTCCTCCTGGCGCATGCCCACGTAACCTTCATGGGCCGAAATGGAAAATTTCAGCCAGCCTTTCTCATGGCCGAACGTCAGCGTCTGGCCGGAGCGATTTGTGATCCGGGCGACGATGGGAACGGCTTCGCCCGGCAGAAACTCGTCCTGATCCGTGAGAAGTTCCACGGTCACTTGCGCGGACAAGCGACCGAGGGACGCAAACAGCAGGACAACCAATATGAATCCAGCGTTTTTCACAAACAATACTTTAGGCAGGCCAGTTGAACTGGCAAGCCGCAAAAGAGGTGGTTTGACGGGGTATGGCGGTAGACTATTCAAAATTAGCACGAAAAATTAAACATCGAACATCCAACGGGTGGAGCGCAGGACTGACGCGTTTAAAATGTAACGGATCTCGGCTGCAAGTGTCGGCGCCGTCCCGGGTGCGATTCAAAGTGATGGTCAAATGTCAGACGCGCGTGCTTCGTCTCCTTCTCCCCGCCCAAGCGGGGAGAAGGCCGGGGATGAGGGGTTTCGCCTCACATTCAATGGCGCTATATCCAATCTCTATCGAAAGGAAATTTTCCGTCCGCCCATCACTTTGAATCGCACCCCGCCGTCCCGCCGCAAGACGTTAGACTGCTTGCCAAAAGTAATTTCCGAAATGGTGGGGCAAACCTGCGGGTTTGCCTCGATTCCCTGTAGGGAATCGCCACCATTTCGGAAATTACTTTTGGCAAGCACTATAGAAATATTATTGAGCAATGATGATTCCCCGGTAGCGCGGGCGTCCTCGCCTGCGAGTTTCGGCACCGTCCCGGTGCCGGGATCAACCGTAAATGCGCAAGCACTGGTCCCCTCCGCAGTTTAATGCGCTGACAGGAGATTCATTGCGCGGGTAAAAACCATCTCGGGCGAGATGGCGCGCAGGCACTCCATGGGCTTGAAATAATGACAACGCGATTTCAGGCACGGCGCGCAGGGCAAATCGATGCGGATCACATTTTGCAACTGGCCGTAGGGGCCGGTGCGGCGCGGTTCGGTGGGACCGAAAATGCCGATCACCGGCTTGTTGAGCGCGGCGGCCACGTGCATGGGGCCGGTATCGTTGGAAATCATCAGTTCGCCCAGGCGAATCCATTCGATCATTTCGGGCAGCGATATTTTCCCCGTCAAATCGAGGCATTGCTGCGGTGCGGCTTGAACGATCGCGGCACCGGCGGGGCTGTCATCCGCGCTGCCCATGATGGCGAAACGAAATTCGGGACGCGCGGCGGCCATGCGCCGGACGAGTTCGGTAAAATTTTCCACCGGCCAGCGCTTGTTGAGCCAGCGGGCGCCGGGTTGCACGATGACCCAGCGCGCCGTGTCCGTGGACCATTTGCGTTTCACTTCAGCGGAAATGGCCGCACGCTCGGGAATCCACTCGAATTCTCGATCCGTGGGAATGTTCAGCCGCTTGAGCACCGCGAGATACCAATCGGCGGCGTGGGTGTGGAAGGAATCGCGCCGCACGGCGATGTCATAGAAACCGCGCGCGCCCTCGCGGGCTTCGTCGAGGCCGACGAGGAGTTTTCCGTTGGCCAGCCACGCAAACATGCCGCTGCGAAAGAGGCATTGGAGATCGATGACGAGATCGAAGTGTTGGTGACGCAGCCAGCGGACGCTGTACGCGACCTCGGGCCAGTTGACCGGCTTGACCCAGCGCCGGCGCTTGAAGCGGACGACGCCCTTCAGGTCCCGATCATGCTCCAGCAACGGAGCGAGGCTGGAATCAATCCACCAGAAGATTTCGCTCTCCGGCCAATGCAGCTTGAGCAGACGCAGCACAGGCATGGCCTGGATGACGTCGCCGAGCGAGCTGGGCTTGAGAATCAATATTTTCAAAGGCAGAAGGAAGAATGCAGAATGAAGAGTGATGCGAGAGAATGCAATATCTGCTTAGTGGCACGGGCGGGCTGCCTGCCATTTGATTTGGATTCGCACGGGCGGGACGCCCGTGCCACTACCAGTCATCTTCCGTACGCCAGGCGTTCTGCGAGCCGCTCCGGAAGCCCGGCCGCGAGAATCTTCTTCTGCGCCGTGGCGATGTCGTAGTCCAGGCGGCGCAGTTCAATCGTGCCTTCGTTCATGTCGTAAATGACATACGCGGCTTTCGGATTGTTATCGCGCGGCTGACCGACGGCGCCGACGTTCACGAAATATTTTTTGCCGGGCTCAACTTTGAACTTTGAATAGGTGCCGCCGCGCACGACGGTGTCGCGCATGAACGCGACCGGCACGTGCGTGTGGCCGAAAAACAGACGGCGGTGTTCTGATAGGTGAAGCTGGCTGCCGCCGCGAGCTTGTCGAACACGTACCCCCAGCGCTGCGGGACATCGAGCGTGGCATGGACGATGGAAAAACTCGTGACCATGCGCATGTATTTCAAGTCACGCAACCAGGCGCGGTCGGTTTCATTGAGTTGCTGGCGCGTCCATTCCACGGCTTCGGCTGCGGCGGGATTAAAACCTTCCAGGCCGACTTCCGCGGAGCAGTATTCGTCGTGGTTGCCCTTCACGCAGGGCATGCCCATGGTGCGGATGATGTCCAGGCACTCCTTGGGATTGGCGTTGTAACCCACGACGTCGCCGAGGCAGGCGTAATGAGTGCATTTTTGGGCTTTGGTATCTTCCAAAACCACTTGCAACGCCTCCAGATTGGCGTGGATATCGGCTATGATTGCAAACTTCATTATCTCACAATTTCAAATCCGCGAAACTCGCTTGTCGCTTCGCTCCATTTGATTTCTTCGTTCCGAATAAAATGGCCCAGACCCGCTTCGGGTATGGCGGTACGGAAGGCTTCCAGCTCCTCCCTCGGACCCTCGGCGACCAATTCGACCCGGCCATCGATCAGGTTGCGCACAATGCCGACGACCTCAAAACCGGCCGCGACCGTTTTCACAGTGTAACGGAAGCCCACGCCCTGCACGCTTCCCGAGTAAAAAATATGCATCCGGCTGCGTTTCATTTCCCTTCGCCGGCTGGCAGGCCTGCTATCAAATTAAGGCGAAACGGGCTTTTTCCCGTTTCCTCGGGGCAATTACGCCCTTGATGAAGCCAAATCGATGTCATTGGCGCAATGTTATTTTATACCTGTGCGTAGGAAGTAACAGGGGGTGTTAATAATAGATCTATAAGGAAAAGCCGAATCCTTTACGGTCGATGACTTCTTTGAGTGTCATTGCCGCTCGTATTCCCCTTTGTTAACCCGCTTGAGGACGGTAAAGCCTGCCTTTTTGGCATCCGTCACGGAAAGCGGCTTCAGCTTAATGGGGGAATTGAAGCTCGAGAGAATTTTGCGAACCGGCTTTTTGCACGCCGGACAATTTGTCAACGGCTTGGCAGAGAGCGGGCGACGCAGGGTGAACTTTCCACCGCACACGGCGCAACTGCCATCAGTTAATTCGTATTCGTAGATTGGCACACGCAAAATCTAACACGAATCGTAATTTTTTGAACTCGGATTTTCCCTGTCGTCGCGGACGTCGGTCCGCGCTGAATGATTTCTTCTCTTGCTGAAGAATTTTGCGCCGACTGCGGTGGGCGGCTACGGGTTGGATTTACCCATCCCGCGGCTCCCCAGGCGTCTTCAGAATCAATTGATAAAAAACCAGGTCCAGCCAGCGATTGAATTTGAACCCGGCCTGGCGAATGGTGCCGCACGGCGTGAACCCCAGGGATTCGTGCAGGCGGATGCTCACGGCGTTGGCGGCATCGATGGCCCCCACCAGCACGTGATAATCGTGTCGCTGCGCGGTGGCGATGACCTCCTGGAGCAGACGTTTGCCAACACCCTGGCCGCGAAACCGCGCGTCGACATAGACCGAGTGCTCGACGGTGTATTTATAAGCGGGAAACGCCCGGAACGTGCCATAGCTGCCAAAGCCCATGAGTTCGCCGGAATCGTTCTCGATCCCGATGACGGGAAATTTGCCCTTCGCCTTGATCTCAAACCACGCGGTCATCATTTCGCGCGTGCGCGGTTTGTAATCGTAGAGCGCCGTTGAATGGAGGATGGCGTCGTTGAAGATCGCCAGGATGGCGTCCGCGTGGCGGTCGTGGGTGCATTGAACGATTCGCATGCCGGGCTATTTCTTCAGTTGTGATTTCGCTTTTTCGATCCAGGGATGAAGTTCAAATTGCGAAGCGGGTTCCCGCGCGATGGCGCTTTGCCACGTTTCAACGGCCACTTCGTAATTGCCATCCATGAAATGGAGCAGTCCCTGGTCCTCAATGGTTTCCACAGCATCCGGCCCGGCAAGTTCAATTGCTTTTTGCAAATCCTTCCGCGCGCCAGCGGGATCGTTTTTAACGTGTCGGGCCCAGCCTCGCGTGCCGTAGCCGTTGGGATATTTCGGATCCAGATGAACCGCGAGATCAGCATCTTTGAACGCGGCGTCGAATTTATTTTGCAGAAATTCAAGCCAGGCGCGGAGATTGTAAGCGGGCGCCGAGTCTGGCCCGAGTTCGATGGCTTGATCGCAGTCATTCAGCGCGCCGGTGAAATCGAGCTTGTTGAATTTTGCCGCCGCCCGCGCGCGATACGCCTCCGAATTATGCGGCGCGAATTTGAGGCTGATGGAAAAATCAGTGATGGCGTCGTCCGGCTTGCCCTGGCGCGCCTTTATGGAGCCGCGGGCGAAATACGCCCGCGCGTTATCGGGCCTGATTTCGAGGCTCTTCGTCAAGTCGGCAATGGCGCCTTTAAAATCGCCTACCTCCTCGCGAAGCAAAGCCCGGTTGTGATACGCGACCCAACTCTGAGGATCGAGTTCAATTGCTTTGTTGTAATCCGCAAGTGCGCCATCCCAATCTCCTTTTAAATCCCGGCTGATGCCGCGATCAATATAGACCCCGGTCGCATCCGGTTTGAGAGCGATGGCTTGATCATAATCGGCGATGGAGCCGGCGAAATCTTTCCGAACAGATTTCTCCAGGCCGCGCTCGTGATACGCCGCTGCGGATTCCGGCGTTTTCCCTTGTGATTTTGCCGTGGCCTGATGGTGGGAATCCGTTCCGCTCCGGCAGGAAACCAATGCGAAGGCGATCAGAAACGCAAACAAACCCCACCCGCTCCACCTGGAAAATAGCATGAATCCCTGGGCCGGTTGGACACCCTCATTTTTCAAAAACGGACTGAACATAAGCTTCCTCTCGTCGGCAGCATGACCGGAACGAGGCAAAATGCCAAGGTCAGATGTGTGCGGAAAGCTAATTGCGCACAAAGTCGATTCACCATTGCACTGTGAATTGCACTTGTGCTGAAATCATCGCATGGCCGTCGGTCAACTCTGGCTGTTCGATCCGCCGAAACCGCTTGTGGAGCGCTTCGGCGAGCGGTTCTTTGCCGCGTTGCCCACGGGGCCGGGCGTGTATTTCTTTTGCGGTGCAGGCGAGGGCGTTTTGTACGTGGGCAAAGCGCGGAATTTGCGCAAACGGTTGGGAAGTTATCGCGTGGCGAATCCGGAGCGAATGACACGCCGCACCATCCGCCTGCTGCACCAGGTCCGGCGCATCGAATGGGACGAATGCCCGACGGAGGAAGCCGCGCGGCGGCGCGAGGAGTTATTGATCTGCGTGCTGGCGCCGAAATTCAATGCGGCCGGAAAAGTTTGGGAGCGAAAAAACGGCGCCCTCTCCCGCTTTGAACGAAACCGGATCAAATGGGAGCAAGCCGGCCTGAGCCTCGAGTCTTTGAAACCTCCAATCTCCAATAACCAACATCCCTTGCGTGCATGGCGGAGGTGGGAAATCCTCGGGTGGCAAAGGTTGAATGTGCTTCGTAAAATCCTTGCCGGCTATTGAGTAAATCGTCCTCGTGCTCGTCCTCGTGCTCGTCCTCGTGCTCGTCCTCGTCCTAGTTGTTTCGAGGACGACGGCGAGGATACTCGTGAAACAACTGTTAGCATGCCTGGCGCAATTTTGCGCGAGAACCTGCATTTTGTCGGATAAGTATTCTAAATTTTACATTGCGAGTTGCATTAGTGTCATGAACCATCCCCGCAACTCATGAAGCAATTCTCTTTAACACGGATACTTATTTTTGGTTTGTTGTTCGTGTACGGCGGGTTTGGCGCGTTCAATGCCAGCGCCGCGCTGATCAATTGGACAAACACGGGCGGCGGGGATTGGTTCAATCGAACGAATTGGTCGCCCAATGCCATTCCCGGCGCGTCCGATGCTGCGTTCATCACGAACAACGGCACTTACACGGTGCTGGTGGCGACGGGCACCGTCGCGACGGCCACTATTACGCTGGGTGGCGCCAGCGGAACACAGACCCTGATCTACGGAACCGCGGCGACCAAACTCGGCCTCACCAACAGCATTGTGCAGGCAAACGGGGTGCTGATAGTGACCAACCAGGGATTATACGGTGCTTTGACAATCAAGCAGGGAGGTGAATTGAGATTGGATTCGCCCGGCATGCAGCTTTACAGCTTTGCCATGACCAACCAAGGCACTCTCACCTGGTCCAACGGTTTGATGTCCATCGGCGGCAGCAATAATGAGTTCACTTATCTCACCAATAGCGGCCTGTTTCAAGTTACGGGTAATGCCAATCTGAGTTACGGAGGCGGTGGCCGATCCACCATTTTCAACGCCGGCACCATCCGAAAATTGAACAGCACGGGTGTCAGTTCGATCGGCATGGATTTGATCAATTTGCCCTCGGGGCTCGTGGATGTTCTTTCCGGAACGCTTCAGTTCGCAGCTTTTCAGACGAATGTTCTGGGCGGGACATTCACCGCCACCACTCCCGGCATCCTGAATTTTCAGAACACCCAGACCGATGCGGGCGGCACGGCCTCGGGCAGCGGCGCGATTCAATTCACCAGCGGCACTTTTTATTTGCGCACCAATACGATCCCAAACCTCAAGTTCGTGGGCGGCGACGTTTATATTGCCGGAACGACCACGTTTCAACAGGCGGGCGCCATCACCAATCTGACGCTGGACGGCGCGAATTTGCGCGGCACCAACCGTATCGCGGGCACGGTGACGGTGAACTCCGGAGATTTGCTGGATAACCCGAATGTTCTGCCCACCGGCCAATTGTTGATTCCCGCATCCGCATGCCAGCTTTACTCCTGCAATCTCGTGAATCAAGGCACGGTCAACTGGACCGGCGGCTTTCTTCAGGTCGGCAACACGACCATTTCCAATGGGGGAAACTGGACCATGAGCGATGGGCAAATGAGCTACGGAGGCGTCGGCTTTTCCACTTTCACCAACTCGGGCACAGTGCAAAAAAACGCGGGCAGCGGAACCATGCAGTTTACCGGAGCCACCTTTTTCAATCAGCCATCGGGCATTGTCCGCGTCACCACGGGCACTTTGCAGATGCCGTTCAACTATACGAATGCGGCGGGCGAACTTCAGTTGGCGGGCGGCACGCTGACTGCTCAGGGAAACTTGGGCATGACCGGCGGCACGCTCGACGGCTCCGGAGCCATCGGTGTGGCGTCAATCTTCGACGGCGGAACGGTTGCGCCCGGCCCGGGGCAGGGTTCGATTCAATTCAAATTTGGTTTAACGCTCGGCACCAATGTAATTCTTGCTCTCGATGGAACCGGCACCATTCCCGGTGTATCCTACGATCAGCTTTCCGTCGCTGGCGCGTTGGCCATTAGCAATGCCACGCTGCAGGTGACCTCGCTGCCGAGTGTGCCGGTGGGCACGACATTCGTCATTGTTACGAACACGACGGCGAATCCAGTGGTTGGCGCTTTCAACGGCCTGCCCGAGAACGCACAACTCACCCTCAGCGGCCAGCCGTTCCGCATTCATTATTCCGGCGGCGATGGCAATGATGTGGTGCTCGTGCGCGATGCCGGCACGGGCGCCGGGCCGCAACTTTCCAGCGGCAGTTACACCAATAAGACGTTCAAATTACTCGGCGTCGGCAGCAGCGCGACCATTTACACCATCCAGGCCAGCACGAATTTATTGCAGTGGACGAATCTCGGCCTGGCGACCGGAGATATCGGCGGCAATTTCCTTTTCACGGACACGAACGCCACGAATTTTCGTTATCGGTTTTATCGGACGACTAATTGATGGATGCGGAGCGCCGGGCACCTGCTCGGCAGGTGCGAGCGGATTCGCGGCGTGCCCGGCCCGTGTTTCAAGTTGCCGCTATCCTGGTGCGGGTCTAAATTCCAATTCGAACCTGGAACCATCAGTGCATTGGCGCATCAAAGGCTAACTTATGAGCGATAAAACGAAATGGAGTCTGGAAGCAGATTTCCTCCAGGCATGCAATTGCGATTACGGCTGCCCGTGCGAATTCAGCGCGCCGCCCACCACCGGCTTTTGCGAAGGCATCGGCGCCTGGCGCATCACCACCGGCAGCTATGGCGAGGTGAAACTGGACGGGCTCGGAGTTGCGTTTGCCGCGCATTGGCCCAAGGCGATCCACGAGGGCAATGGCACCTGCGGATTGATTTTTGATGAGCGCGCCACGCCACCGCAACGCATGGCGTTGCTTCAGATTTGCAGCGGACAGGCCGGCGGGATGCCGTTCGAAATCCTGGTGACCACGTTCAGCAAAATTCTCGATCCGCAATACGCAGCGTTCAAATTCAATTTCAACGGACGCAATTCCAGCGTGCAGGTCGGCAATATCATGAACCTGGCCGTCGAGCCGATCAAGAATCCGGTGACCGGCGAGCCGGAAAGCGTGCGCATCGAGCACTCGACGGGATTTATTTTCAAGGATGCCGAGTGCGTGTCCGCTGCAAAGATGGATGTAAAGGCGGGTGAGTTGATTTTTTCCTGGCCGAACAAGGCGGCGTTCGTGACAAAAATTAAGTATGGGAACTAATTTCGCGGGAGACGAGGTGACGAGACTCAACCCTCTTGCCAAAGTCAGTGCCTCCTCACGTCGGCCCCTGCATGACGACGAATGGAAGCCATCCTCAAACGTGACCGGTTGATCATCCTCGCCGCGCTGGCGGCGACGATCCTGCCCGCGTGGGGCTACATGGTGCACGAGGCGCGCGGGATGAATCTCACCGGCATGTGCTGCTGCGCGGGCATGAAAATGTCCGGGCCGGACACCAACCCGTGGTCCACTGCAACCCTCGCGCCGCTGTTCCTGATGTGGGCGGAAATGATGGTCGCGATGATGCTGCCTTCAGCGACTCCGATGATCCTGACGTTTGCCAAAGTGCAGCGCCATCGTCGCGAGCAGGAGCGGCCGTTTGTGGCGACGGGAATTTTTCTTCTGGGTTACCTCGTCATCTGGACGGGGTTCAGCGCGCTGGCGGCGGCGATGCAATGGGTGCTGCACGGCCACGCGCTGGTCTCGCCGATGATGGTGAGCACGAGCCCGTGGCTGGGCGGGGCGCTGCTGATCGCGGCGGGAATTTTTCAATGGACGCCCCTCAAAAACTCGTGCCTGAAGAATTGCGGTTCGCCGCTCAGTTTTTTAATGACCAGTTGGCGCGAGGGAAAATGGGGCGCGTTCGGGATGGGACTGAAACACGGTGTGCAATGCGCCGGTTGTTGCTGGTTCCTGATGCTGCTGCTGTTCGTCGCCGGCGTCATGAACGTCTGGTGGATCGCCATCCTCACGGTGCTGGTGCTGATGGAAAAGGTCGCGCCGAGAGGACTGATGCTCGGGAAACTGGCGGGCGTGCTTTTTATGGTGTGGGGGGTGTGGATGATTGCCGGGAGGTGATAATTAGTTTGCTCGCCGGTCACGGCTGTTTATCGTGCTGCCGATGGGTCTCGGCAATTACACGCAATCCAACGAAAAACGCCGCCTTTCCGGGATGATCCAGCAACGCGGCTCACAAACGGGGATTTCCACGGCGGGCATGTTTCTTTTTGGAGTGCCGTTCACGGGAGTCGGCGTGGTGGTCGCGTTGATTGGCTTGAAAGTTGTGCCGGTAAAACCCTCCTCCGTGCACGCGCCTTACTCGGTGCTGATTGCCTTCGGCCTGGTGTTTGGTCTGGGTGGGTTGATGATTTGGCGCATGGCCTGGAAGCAATGGCACGCGAACCGTCATCGCGCCGTTGCTCTGGCACGGCACATTAACGAACCGGCGTTGGAGGATTACGAGTGGGACCCGCGTGGCTTCCGCTCGCATTGCTGGACGAAGACGATCAAGAGTTTCGCCGGTGCCGGATTTCTCGCGCTCTTTCTTTCGATGTTTAATTGGTGGGCGTGGATCGCTCCGGGCCCATGGCCGGTTAAAATCATCGTGAGCTTGTTCGATCTCTGGCTGGCTTTTGCCTTATGGCAGGCACTGCTAACGCTCAGCCGCGCTTTGCGCTTCGGCGATTCACGCGTTGAGTTTGTGCATTTTCCCTACCGCGCGAGCGAAACGATTGCCGTCCGCTGGTTGACGCCGTCCGGAATGGCGCGCGCTGATAAGGGAAGTTTCACGCTGCGTTGCGTCCGGGAATTTTACGAGACGACCGGCACGGGCAGTAATCGCACGCGGAACATTGTCCACGAGGAGCAGTGGAGCGGCACCTGGCAATTGGACCAACCGCAGAATTTTCCGCCGGGCAAAACCATCGAATTGGAATTTCCGCCCGCCGCCGGTCTTCCCGCCACTTGCCTGAGCGGGACGGAGACTTTCTATTGGGAATTCGAGGTGAACCTCAGCATGCCGGGGCCGGACTTCCAAGAGACTTATTTGGTCCCGGTATACTGACCGATTCGCGTGAAATATTACAAAACAGACAGCCGCAAAATTTCCTTTCGCGAGTATTGGCACAGCGTGCGGGGAAGCAAGTTTTTGATTGCGTGGCTCCTTAAAATTCTGGGGCGGCGGATGAATCTAATCTCCGGAATTCCTGGGCCGCAACCATTCCGGGACAAGATAGTTGCCAGAGAAAGTCTTCCTCCATTGATGAGGGAAAGGTTTGATCAAGCGGCGGAGGATCTCCGGCGGTTGGGCTTCGATCAATTCTGGCTTTTCGGCGCCAAAGATTCCTTGACCGGAGGAATCAGCTGCGGATTGGCGGCATTGCATCCGTCCCAAACAACCATCGCCAAAGTGCTCTATGCTCTGTACCGCAACCGGCAAGTTCAAGTGACCATGTTTGAAAGCGAACTGGCGGACGGAACAATTTTGGGCACCACGAACAAAAAACGGGATTATAACCCGTTACCGGGAGTTGCCGTTGAACGCCATGTTGGCGAACGTCCCTCCGGTCTCTGGGAGCGACACCAGAAAAAGCTGCAGGCTTTGCAGACGGGCAATCCGCCCGTGATGTTCGTGGGTCTTGAGCAGGTTGCCGCCTTCGAAGACAAGCTGGTTCGGAAAGTTTACGACGACAAAATTCGCCGAGGCATATGGGTCGAAATGACGGAGACCGAAGTCGCCGCCTTGCGGGCCAAAAGAATGCCGCCACCACTCCGACCGTAATTATTTTCCGCCCGCTTGCTGGACGGCCTCGACACAGCGCGCGCAGATGGTGGGATGTTCCGGGGCGGAGCCCACGTCGGTTTCCCAATGCCAGCAGCGCTCGCATTTGACGCCGTCGGCTTTGGAAACAATCGGCGTCGGCGAATCGGTCAGGCTGATTTGAGAAACGTTCAACAACTCTCGGAGATCATTCAACCGCTCCATCTTTGCTTCGAGATTTGCTTTCGGAATTTCGATCTTGGCGTCCAGAGATTTTCCGATCAGTTTTGCCTGCCGGGCTTTCTCCAGTTCAGGAAGAGTGGTGTCGCGGATCGCAAACAGCGCCTTCCAAAGATTCATTTCGGATTCGGAAATGGCAAAAGTGGAGGGCTGCCAACCCGTGCGGTGAATAGACTCGACCGTCTTGCCCGGCACAAAATCCCACGCTTCGTCCGCGCTGAATACCAGGATGGGCGCGAGCATTTTGCAGAGCCCGGTCACGAGCCGATGCAGCGCGGTTTGCGTGGAGCGGCGGCGATGCGAATTGGCCGCGTCGGTGTAAAGCCGGTCTTTGATGACGTCGTGGTAGATGGACGACAGTTCGACCGCGATGAACTGGCTGACCTTCTGGTAAACGACGTGGAACTCGTATTTGTCGAACGCTTCGACCACTTCTTTTTCCAGTTTCGCAAATTCGCCGAGAATCCAGCGATCCAGGCCCGTGAGTTTTTCATCGGCCACGGAATGTTTCGCGGGATCGAAATCGTAAATATTCGAGAGCTGATAACGCAGCGCGTTGCGAATGCCGCGATAAGTCTCGGCAACTTTGGCGATGCGCTCCTCGCTCACGACGATGTCGCTGCGGAAATCCTGCGAGGACACCCACAAGCGGACGATGTCCGCGCCGTAGCGCTTCACATAGGCTTCCGCCGTCTGCGGTTTCTCGTAAGCGCCCTGTCCCTGTTTGCTCTTGGAAATTTTCTCACGATCCGCGTCCACCATGAATCCGTGCGTCAGCACGGTCTTGAACGGCGCCTTGCGATTGCCCGCCAGCGAAAGCAGCAATGACGACTGGAACCAGCCGCGATGCTGGTCGGAGCCTTCCAGGTACATGTCCGCGCGGAAATCTCCGTCGGCGTGTTCTAACTCTTCGCGACGATAGAGAACCGCTCGCGACGACGAGCCGGAGTCGATCCACACGTCGAGTGTGTCATTCGATTTTGTCACGGGTGCGGGACAACTCCGAAATGGCTTCACCAATTCCCACAATTCCGCCGTGGACTTTTCAAACCAAACATTGGACCCATGCTTCTCAATCAGGTCCGCCGTTTTCCGGATGATTTCCGCGTCCAGCATGGGCTCGCCCTTCGCGTCATAAAACGCCGGAATCGGCACGCCCCACGTGCGCTGGCGCGAAATGCACCAGTCGGGCCGCGATTCAACCGCGCCTTTGATGCGATTCACGCCCCATTCAGGGATCCATTTCACACGATCGATTTCGGCGACCGCACGTTGACGAAACGGAACCGCGCTCGAAAACGCCTCAGCAGAATCTTCTGCAGATAAAACTTTTGGTTTCGTCATCGAAACAACCTTGTGATCAATCTCGATAAACCACTGGTCCATCGCGCGGAAGATGACGGGGTTTTTGCTGCGCCAGCAATGCGGGTAGCTGTGATGATAATTTTCCTGGTGCAACAACGCATGGCGCAACCGCAATTCATGCAGCACCGCCTCATTCGCGTCGCTCTTGCCGTGCTTTTCCAGAATCGATTTGCCGATCAGTTCGGCGGGCATTTGCTGCTCGACCGGCAGATCGTTTGTGTAGGCGAGTTTGCCGTTGTCATCGATCGGCGAATAAACCGGCAAACCGTTTTGCGAGCCGAGGCCATAATCCTCGAGGCCGTGGCCGGGCGCGATGTGCACAAACCCCGTGCCCGTGTCGCTCGTGACAAATTCAGCGGGGAACAATTTCCCGGTGCGATTGCAGAATGGATGCTGGTATTGCAGCTTCGCCAATTCCGCGATGTCGATCGGCGTTTCCTTGATGTCTTTCCACCCGCATTTTTCCGCGACGATCGGTAGCAAGCCGCGAAACAGAATATATTTTTCGGTAGTGGCACGCGCATCTTGCCCGTGCGTTTCTTCCTTTGTTGCGTTCGAATCGGCTGCGACATCGCCCGGGCGAGACGCCCGTGCCACTACTTCCGCCTGCACATATTGAAAGTTTTTGTTGTATGCGACCGCGAGATTCGCCGGCAGCGTCCACGGCGTGGTCGTCCAGATGACCACGAACGTGTTGGCCCGGCCGACAACGGGAAACTTCACGTAGATGCTCGGGCTGACGTGGTCCGCGTATTCCACTTCCGCGTCCGCCAGCGCCGTGCGGCACGGGATGCACCAATACACCGGCTTCTTGCCGCGATACACAAAACCCTGCTCGACGATATCCGCGAACAGGCGCAGTTCGTCCGCCTCGTATTCCTTGTTCAGCGTGAGATACGGATTTTCCCAATCGCCCAGCACACCGAGGCGTTTGAATTGCTCCCGCTGGATATCGATGTATTTGCGCGCGTAAGCATCACACGCTTTGCGGATAGTCGCGGCGTCGGCGGCAGTATCGCCCGCCTTGCGCATTTCCTGCGTCACTTTGAATTCAATGGGCAATCCGTGGCAATCCCAGCCCGGGATATACGGCGCGCTGAATCCACGCAGTGTCTTATACTTGACGATGATGTCCTTGAGAATCTTGTTGAGCGCCGTGCCGATGTGCACGTCGCCGTTCGCGAACGGCGGGCCGTCGTGCAGCACAAATTTCGGTTCGCCGGCCCGCTGAGCCTGGATTTTCTCGTAGAGCTTCGCCGCGTACCATTTCTTCAGCCGTTCCGGTTCCCGCGTGACGAGGTCGGCCTTCATCGGAAAGTCGGTGCGGGGCAGATTCAATGTGTCTTTATAATCCATCGCAAAGGATGCGCAAAGTAACAGCGGAAAAAGAGGGTGTCAACGAACCGAAAGGAAGAAGGTGGAATGAAGAATTGGAACATCGAACCTCCAACCTCGAACGCCGGACAGCGAAGGGTAAATGCAGGTCTGAACTACAGCCGGCGCGTGGCACCCTGCCCGGCCTCTTTCCGAAACTTTTTGCCGGCGATGTACCAGGAACTCTCGTTGAAATCCAAATGGCCGAGCTGCTCTTCAACTTTTCTTTCAGTGTCGCGAAGAAGCGCCCTCGTGGGGCGGGCTTTGCCCATGTTGGCGCGCAAAACCGCCCGCAAGCGCTCCTGCAAGGCGAGCAATTCCCGAGACATGTCTTTTCGCGTCTGATGCATCACTCGGATCCAGTCTATAGCCCATAAATACTCCCCTAAAAGAGCCGACGCAAGGGTAAGAGACGTCGAAATAATCAGGGGAGAGACACAAGCGCGAGCCGAAAGCCGTTATTGATTCCGCGAAGTCCTGGAGTGCGATGATTCTGCCGTGCTTTGGAGGCATTGAGTCATTCTGAATAGGTCCAAGCGCAGTGAGGGCATTTCTGCAATTGGGCGGGAACGATGGCTCCGCAGGCTGGGCAATCAAAAGAATACTCATGCGAGTTCACGGAAGACGTGAATACGTGACGTCCTCGCGCGAACTTCATACCAAAAGCGAATACCGAAATGATTGCGACCAGCATGCCCGCATTTTGAAAAATCAACGCCGGAAAGAAAAAAGCGAACAGTGCAAACATCGCGGCGCTCACTGCAATCCCGGTGCGGCGCAAAAATATTCCCAATACTCCCGCGATTGCGAACACCAGGAAACAAGCCATGTAACCGAACGCAACCATTCCCATTGCTTCCTCTCTCCCACCGCGAATTCGATGCTCAGTCGTGGCCAGGTCCCACACCAGATAACAGGCCGGCGCCGCGAAAACGTAGGCTTTAAACGGAAACAGCAACAGCAGCCATCGGTCGCGGGTCGTGGTGGGAAAGAAGTTCATTGTGGCTTCGGCATGGCGTTAAATCCGCAGTCCTCGCATCGGCCAAACGATGGCCGTGATCACGGATGAGATAATAAAGAAGATGACGAAACCCCAACGAATGAGGAATTCATCCACAGCCGTCAGCGCATCTCTGCGCGGCGCCATCATCAGAAGGCCGGCCAGATAGCCAAGCGCGGCGTAGCCCACAACGTGCGAGCACTGGCCCATGTCCAGTACCATCGCCGAGAGAATGGAAGCGATACTGACTTGGAGTATCGGAAAAATAAAGGGGCTATGCTTCCGTTGCGAGTCACTGACCGGGTTCGGTAATGAAACTGCCCGAGCCATGGCGTGTGGGTGGCGGGGTGCGGCTGGTTTCGGTTGCAAACGAATTCGGACTGTTTTCCGCTTTTTGAATGATTCTTCGTAGTTCATAAATGAAAACGGTTACTGCGGCTGAAGACGAACGCGTACTGGTTTCAGCGCGGGGTGCCGTGGCGCATTCGGTTTCGGATGTAATTTGATATAGACGGTCTTGCTTTTTAGTTTCGTGCCATTTGGATTGGCAGTGGCTGCGTTCCATTCCGAGAGATACTCTGAATCAGCCTGTGTCTTTGGATGTTTCATGTTAAGCCGAGTTCCTGTGCCAGCGATGTTTGGTCAGCGCCGCTCCGGTGCCCAGCGCGAACAGCACGAAGCTGCCAATGACCGCCAGCAAGCCTGCGGGCGCAGAGCGCAGCGGGCTGATGAGATAATTGCCGGGGCCTGACAGGACAGTCAGTATGGAGGCAGCAGGCAGGATAAACATGTCCCATCGGCCCCGGAGAAATTGATTCCGCGGATGCAACCGGTAAATGCTTGGCGGTGCGGATTGTTCTGATTCGTTTTGTTCGTTCATATTGCCTCCGAACGTTTCAGTCCTTGAACCGACGATTTTGATTTAGCACAGGCCGGGCCAAGCGCGGAACGGGCGTTTCGCCGCACAGAGTTGTTTATTTTCGAAGAACGCGAGAAGGGGCTTTTGAGAGCGCTACCGAACGCGCGTGAATTCCACGCGAGGTGCGTGAAAATTTCCCGCAGGACAGGCCTCGGCCTGTCTCCATATTTTGCCGATGAATGGGGAAAGAAACTGTCACATTTGACACAGGTGCTATAAACAGCACGTGAAGGAGGGGAGAAGGGAAATGAAAACGGGCACAAACGAACGGCTCCGCAGCCAAGGCTCCACTGGTAGCCAACAATCAAACGGGCGTTTTTTCACACTCTTGAAAGCTTTATTTTCCCACCATCAAAAGCAAATCAAGGTGAGCGGCCATTTTTAACCGCCCAAAAACAAACTGAAACAAAGTAAAACAAAGTGAAACAAGGCAACCCCCCTCCCGGCAGAAGAGCGCACGCCCCCGTTTTGACTTTGCCCGCCGCTTCCTCTAGCCTCCCCGCGATGAAAGTGATCCGTCACACCGACGCGGATTTCCCCACTAGCTTGCAGGAAGTCACCGCGCCGTCCAGTTTGTTTGATGCCGAAATCGAGCAGCGCACCCGCGCCATCCTCGACGCCGTGCATGCGCGCGGCGATGACGCCTTGCTGGAATTCACCGAGCGCTTCGACGGCGCGAAATTGAGCGTGGACCAACTGGTGGTGACGCAGGCCGAACTAATGGCGGCATCGCTAAAGGCGGATGAATCATTGCGTGACGCAGTAGCGGAAGCGGAAAAAAACATCGCGACCTTCGCGAAGAAATCGATGCGCCGCGATTGGGAATCGAAAAATTCCCACGGCGCGAAAGTCGGCGAGAAGTTCGATGCCTTTCAACGCGTGGGCATTTACATCCCCGGCGGCACGGCCCCGCTGGTTTCCACGGCGCTGATGACCATCACGCTCGCGAAAGTAGCGGGCTGCAGGGAAATCGTGGTGTGCACGCCTTGCGGCAAGGATGGCTCAATCAATTCCGCGCTGCTCTTCGCGGCGCGCGCAGCCGGCGCGACGGAAATTTATCGCGTCGGCGGTTCGCAGGCGATTGCGGCTATGGCCTACGGCACAAAAACGATTCGCCGCGTGCAGAAAATTTTCGGACCCGGCAATGCCTACGTCGTCACAGCTAAACGCCTGCTCGTCGGCTACGTTGCCATCGATTTGCTGCCCGGACCGAGCGAAGTGCTGGTGCTGGCCGACGAAACGGCAAATGCGAAATTCGCCGCTGCCGATTTGCTGGCGCAAGCCGAGCACGGCTCCGGTCATGAGCGCGTGTGGCTCATCACGACTTCGGCGAAAGTTCTGAAAGCCGTTCAGGGCGAGATCGGAAAGCAATTGCCCAAGCTCGCACGGCGTGAATTCATCCGGCGCGTGCTGGATCACAACACGTGGTTGATCCAGGTGAAAACGATCGAAGCTGGCGTGGCGCTCACGAATCAACTGGCGCCGGAGCATTGCGAAGTGATGACGCGCAACCCGCGGAAATTGTCCGAAAGCATTTTGACTGCGGGCGCGATTTTCCTCGGCCCGTCCTCCCCAACAGTGCTGGGCGATTACGTCGCCGGCCCGAGCCACACGCTGCCGACGGGCGGCGCGGGCGCTTCATTCTCCGGCTTGACGGTGGACCAGTTTCAGCGGCGCACGAGCGTGGTGGAATACAATCCTGCCGCGTTGAAGAAGGCGTTAAGCGCAGTGAAAAAGTTTGCGGAGATGGAAGGCCTGGGGGCGCACGGGCGCAGCGCGGAGATTCGCATCAAATGAAATCGCCGCATTCACTCATCCGCCCGCTAGTCCACGACCTGCACGCCTACGTTCCCGGTGAGCAGCCGAAGATCAAAGGGCTCATCAAACTGAACACCAACGAGAATCCCTATCCACCATCGCCGCGCGTGCTGAAAGCGGTGAAAACGGTGGTGGATGGACGCTTGCGGCTGTATCCGAACCCAACCGCGCAACTGCTGCGCGGGAAGTTAGCGAAGCTGCACGGGTGTGGACCCGAGAATATCATTATTGGAAACGGATCGGATGAAGTGCTGGCGCTGGCCGTGCGCGCGTTCGTCGAACCTGGTCAGAAGTCAGAGGCCGGAGGCCGGAGGCCGGAATGCAGGGTGCAATACTTTCACCCGAGCTATTCCCTCTATCCCGTGCTCGCGGATATTCATGGGGCCGCCAAAAATGCGGTGCCACTCAATGTAAATTTCACGCTCCCGAGCGTGGCGGAATTAAAGAAAGGCGGCCTTTGGGATTTCAACGCGGCGCTGACGTTCGTAACCACGCCCAACGCGCCGAGCGGGTGTGGGTATGCGACGGCGCAGTTGGAAAAACTGTGCCGCGCAATGAACGGCGTGGTGGTGCTGGACGAAGCGTATGTGGATTTCGCGCGCGAAAACGCGATGAATCTCGCGCTGAAATATCCACACGTGCTGGTGGCGCGGACATTTTCGAAAGCGTATTCACTCTGCTTTCAACGCGTCGGTTATTTTGTCGGCCATCCGGAATTGATCGCTGCGCTGGACAAGATCCGCGACAGCTACAATGTGAACGGCCTCGGCCAGGTCGCCGCCGTGGCGACGCTGGAAGATCTGAAATATTACCGCGCGAATTTTCAGAAGATTATCGCGACGCGGGAGGCATTGAGCCGGTCGCTGACGTTGCTCGGCTTCCGTGTGCTGCCCAGCCAGACGAATTTCATTTTGGCGAAACCGCCCGGCGGCGCCTTAACAGCAAAGGATTGGTTGCAAAAGTTGCGCGAGAAAAAAATTCTCGTCCGCTGGTTCCATTATCCTGAGGTAAAAGATTATCTCCGAATCACCATCGGTAGGACGCAGGAAGCGGCGGCGTTGGTTCGCGCGGTGAAGGCCATTCTCTCTTTGCAGGAGACCAGGTGACGAGTCTCAAACTTCAATTTCTCGTGCGAAGCTAGAGACTCGTCACCTCGTCTCCTACTTTCAATGTGGCTACGCCCGCGCCGGCTTCTCCACAGGCTTCTCCTTCAAATAATAATCCCAAAACGCCGCCACTTCGCGGGCCATATTGTAAGGGATTTGACCGAGGAACCGGCCCTGCCGCGCGGGCACCGTCCACACCTCCACACCGGCGCGCTGATAAGCCAGTTTCACGCGCGGCAAGTGATAGAAATGGCTCACGGCCAGCACGCGTTTGGCGTGCCATTGCTCAAAGAGCGGCGTGGTATTGCGAACAGTGGCTTCGGTGTTCACGCCCTGGTTGTCGATGAAAATGTCCTCGGCGCGCACGCCGTGTTGCAGCGCGTAATTGCGCATGGCTTCCGCTTCGGTAATCGGGCCCTCACCCTGCCCGCCAGAAAGCACGAGGCGTTTGGTGAAACCGGCACGGTAAAGATCGCACCCAGTGCGGATGCGGTCCTGCAAAGCGTCGGACAAGCGGCCGTCCTTGTAAGCGCGCGCGCCGAACACGACCACGGCATCGGCCGGCCGGCGGTAATCGGTGTTGCCGAAAAAGATCATCAATGCGACTGGGAAACTCGCGAACAAACACGCGCCGCCACTCGCGATGACCCATCGCGGAGCGCATTGATCGGATTGAGCTTCAGCCCAGGCAGCGCGGGCAATCCAAACCAACGCGCCGCAAATAAACAGCGACAACGGCAGTGGCAATCCCGCCTCGATTCGGCCTGTGGCCAGCAGCCAATAAAAGCTGATGGAGTTAACCAGGGCAACCATCGCCAGCGCGGCGGCAATAATGGCGGTTAAGCGCGCGCGTTGCCAGCGGCGGCGATTGCGGAAAGCGAAAATCATTAGTGTGACGGCCGAAATCGCCAGCGAGTTTTTCACGAGCCACGCCGGAATCCAGCGCGCGAAATGAATACACCAACCGTTGGCGTCGAAGCCGGGCCAAAGGACGTTGCCGAGCAAATTGATGGCGATGAAGAGTCCAATGAAGAGCGCAAGAATGCGGGCGGTCATAGAGGCGCCATCAAACTCCCGAGTTTGAATTTAGGCAAGGGAAAAGGGTAGGACGCGTCACTCCGTGCGCGCCGAAAAACTCACAGAAGCGAACAAAGGAAACGAAGCTGCCCCCACCAGACCTTTGTGACCTTCGTTTCCTTCTGTTCGATTTGTTTGTTGCAGCGGCGCGCACGGAGTGACGCGCCCTACCGCCGCAGGCAAACTTTTGCGCTCGTCAATCGTCGCTCGAGAACTCAAGTTATCTTCAAACCTCAACGCAAAGGCATTTATGAAAATCGCAATTCTTATGGCTGTTCTTATTTCCGGATTCGCAGGCGCGGCGATCGCTGGAGACTCGACCGGTGTGATTCAGATCGACAATCAAAAAGTGGCCGAGACGTTTGCCAAAGGTGGAATGCTGCTGCAGACGAATAATTACAAAGTCATGGCCGGGCGACGCGTCGCGCCGGGCGAAGTGGAGATTCACGAGAAAGATACCGATGTGATTTACGTCACCGAAGGCGCGGCAACTTTCGTGACCGGCGGGACCGCGGCGGACCAGCATACCACGGCGCCCGGCGAAATTCGCGCGCCGAAAATTGCCGGGGGTGAAGAGCATCATTTGAAGAAGGGTGATGTGATCGTGATCCCTCCCGGGGTGCCGCATCAGTTCACGGCGGTGGACGGGACGTTTTTATATTTTGTGGTGAAGGTTGCCAAATGACAGGAGTTTCCGATTGTGATTCTGTGATCCCGGCGCATCACGTTGAGACACGAGAACCCTCCATTTTTTTAACTTTTGGACAGGCTGAGAGCTAAGCCGAGTCAAACTCGGCGCTCCTGGGCGCGCGAACGTTAATTCGCTGGTTTATCGTTAATCAGGCACCTTTCCTGCTGAGAAAACTTCAGTGTATCTCAGTTATTACAGCCTGACAGAACCGCCCTTCGATATTACGCCGAACCCGCGGTTCCTGTTTTACAGTCCGAAGCATCGCGAAGCGTTCAATCACTTGCTCTACGGCATTCGCGAGCGCAAAGGTTTCGTCCAACTCACCGGCGAAGTCGGCGCGGGCAAAACCACGCTGTGCCGCGCGATGCTCGAGCAACTCAACGGCGCGTACTCCACGGCGCTGATTTTGAATCCCGCGTTGAACGCCGACCAGCTCATGAAGGCGATCACCACGGAATTCGGCTTGCCGGTGCAAGGCTTGAATTTGGACCGGCTCGATTCGCTTGCGGTCTTCAACGAGTTTTTGCTGCGGCAAGTCGAGCAGGGCAAGGAGACGGTGTTAATCATCGATGAAGCGCAGGATTTGGATGAAGCCATGCTCGAACAAATCCGGCTGCTCTCGAATCTCGAGACCGACAATCGCAAGCTGCTGCAAATCGTTTTGATGGGTCAACCGGAGTTGCGCGATCGCCTGAACAAACATGAACTGCGGCAATTGCGCCAGCGCATCACGGTGCGTTATCACCTGCAGCCGTTGAATCGCTGCGAGGTGAATCAATACATCCAGCATCGCCTGGAAATTTCCGGCGCCAAGGGCTCGCCGTATTTCACGCGACCGGCGTTGTGGCGGATTTTTAAATACAGCCAGGGCATCCCGCGCCTCGTGAATGCAATTTGCGACAAGGCCTTGCTCGCCGGCTACGTGCAGCAGCGGGAAAAAATCGATTATCGCACGGTGGGCATCGCAATCGATGAGTTGGAGGGGAGCCTCCACGCATGAGCCTGGTCAATGACGCCTTGCGGCGCGCGCAGGATGCGCAAAAAAATGCGCAACCGCCCGCGCCCGGTCCGGCGTTGCGTCCGGCGGAACCGGCAGCGCCGCCAAAGCAGGGTGTGGGATTGGCGATGCCGGTGATCATTGCGGTGGTCGTGGTCGCGGGACTGGTTTTGATTTGGAAGAACCGTCAAAAGACCGAGGCGCGGCAGCCCGTGGTTGAGCCGAAACCGGCAACGCCGGCTGTCGCCGCGCAGGAAACGAAACCGCCGGTTGAACCGGTAACCGCTCCTCCACCAGCACCGCCCGCGCCGGTGGCTGTGGTCGCGGAAAAACCGGCGCCCGCTCCGGTGGTCAGCGCGCCCGCGCCACCATTAAAGTTGCAGGCAATTTTTTACGCGCCGGGACATTCCTCGGCCATCATCAGCGGCAAAACCGTGCACGCTGGTGACAATTTCAAGGGCTTCCGCGTCGCGGCCATCACGCAAACCAGCGCTACCCTCATCAGCGCCACGCAAACGAATGTGATGACATTGGAAACGGAGTGAGCAGATTGCTCATTTTTAATCTGCGTTCATCTGCGGTTCAAGAGGTGATTCTTTATTTTCCTGAGCGTTTTTGCTTGGACTTCGCGACAAGTCGGGGATGATTTGCGCCGATGAGTTCGTTTCGCCAGAACATGCAGACGTCGCCGATTTACGCACGGGTGGCGCCCTTCGTGATTTTTGTTCTATTGACGGTCGCGCAGTCCATGTTCGGGGAAGCGGGTCAGTATTGGGTTTACCTCGGCAAATCGGTGGTCGGCGCCTGGCTGATTTGGCAGATGTGGGACCTGGTTCCCGAAATGCGCTGGAGCTTTAACATCGAGGCTTTCGCGATTGGCGTGGCGGTCCTCATCATGTGGATCGGAATCGACGGTCTCTACACCCACATGGGGGATACCGACGCCAAGCCCCTGAACCCCTACGCGCAATTCGGCGAGCACTCGCCCCTGGCAACCATCTATATCGTCGGTCACATCCTCGGCATGACGTTGGTAGTGCCGCCGCTGGAGGAAGTTTTTTTCCGCTCATTCCTTTACCGCTATTTCGTGCGAACCGATTTTCTGAATATGCCCTTCAACCGGTTTCATCCCACCTCGTTCATCGTAACTTCGGTGATTTTCGGTTTTGAGCATCACGAATGGCTCTCGGGAATATTGTGCGGGTTCGCGTATCAATGGCTGGTCATCAGCAAAAACCGGCTCAGCGACGCCATCACTGCCCATGCGATTACCAATTTGTTGCTGGGCTTGTGGATTGTCGCCCGGGGCGCGTGGCATTTTTGGTAATCAGTCAGGTGGTTAAATGAGTTAAATCGGTTAAATGAATCCAGACGCTCGCACTTATTTAACCCATTTAACTAATCACTGATTTACTTATCCAACCGTGGTACCAAGCATCCTTTTCGAAGACGAGCATTTGCTGGTGGTCAACAAACCCGGCGGCATGAACACGCACGCGCCGAGTCCGTACGCCGGTGAAGGAATTTACGATTGGCTGCGGCACCGTGAGCCACGCTGGGCAACGCTCGCCATCATTCATCGCCTGGACAAGGAAACGAGCGGCGTGATGGTCTTCGGCAAAACCTCGCTCGCCAACCGCTCGCTGACGGAACAATTCGCCAACCGCCACGTTCACAAAAAATATTTGCTGGTCACGGATCGTGCCGTGAAGCGAAACGAATTCGTCGCCCAATCCAAAATTGCCCGCGCAGGTGACCGTTATGTCAGCGGCGCGCAAGGTGAATTGGCCGAGACGCGTTTCAAAAAAGTAGGAGCCGACGTGAGGAGGCTCATAAAAGATTCCAAACGATTAGAGCCTCCTCACGTCGGCTCCTACGAAGTTTGGGAGGCCGAACCACTGACGGGTCGCACGCATCAAATCCGCGTCCACGCAGCGGAAAATGGGTTCCCGATTCTGGGAGATACGCTCTATGACGGCACGGCGTTCGCGCGTGTTTGCCTGCACGCGGCGGAAATCACCTTCCAGCATCCGGCGAGTGGCGAATCGCTCACGTTCACTGCCCCCGCGGATTTTGCCGCGGATGCGCGAGCCAGCTTGCGCGCCGCCGTCATTGATTCAGACGAGACGAATGCGTTTCGATTGATCCACGGCGCGAGCGATGGCTGGCCCGGATGGTATGTCGAGCGGTTGGGAGATTTTTTGCTCTCCCAAAGCGAAGCGCCGCTGACGAAAGCGCAGCAGGAGCATCTCGCACAATTCGGTCCCAACCTTCGCGGCGCGTATCACAAAATCCTCTCGCGCCACGTTCGTGGTGCCAGCGCGACCGAAGCATCGCCGCAGTTGGTGTTCGGCGAAAAAGCGCCCGAGCGATTTGCCATTCGCGAAAACGGAATTCAGTTCGAACTCAGTTTCAACGAAGGCTATTCGGTCGGCCTGTTTCTCGATCAGCGCGATAACCGCCGGCGCTTGCTGACGAGCCATATTGCTGCGGATTTCCCGTTGCTGATCACGGATCACGGATCACGGATCACGGAACTTCTCAACGTCTTCTCCTACACCTGCGGCTTCTCCGTCTGCGCCGCGCGCGCGGGCCTGCGCACGACCAGCCTCGATCTCTCCAAAAAATATCTCGCCTGGGGCCGGCGCAATTTTGCGCTGAACGGCATCGATCCGGCGGAACACGATTTCATTTTCGGTGACGCTTTCGATTGGATGCGGCGCCTGGCAAAAAAAGGCCGCGTGTTTGACGTGATTGTTTTGGACCCGCCTACGTTTTCACAATCAAAAGAGCGCGGCGTCTTTCGGGTGGAAAAAAATTACGGCGAATTGGTGAGCGCGGCATTGCCGTTGTTGAAGCCAGAAGGTGTTTTGCTGGCCTCAACGAACGCGGCAGATTGGCCCCCGGAAAAATTTCTCGCGACCGTGGAAGCATCCTTGCGCGCCGCGAAGCGAAAAATCCTCAAGCAGCATTATGTGCCGCAGCCGCCCGATTTTCCCGTGTCACGCGCGGAGCCAGCGTATTTGAAAACCGTGTGGATAAAAATCGATTGAGGCGTGTTCAACACCTTTTTTGAGTAGGAGACGAGGTGACGAGTCTCAAAAATCTCTTCGAAATTTGAACGGACATTCAGAGACTCCTTACGTCGTCTCCTACTCCCGCTCCCGATCCAACGACCGCGTAATCAAGCTCGCCCGCGCTGCCCGGCGCGCGTTGCGCGCGCTGAGAATGAGAAGCGTGCACACCAGCAGTGTGAACACAACCGAGACAATCCCGATGTTGCGGCCGCTGAAAAGATTTTTTTCCGGAGTGACGGTGGCGATTTGTGTGGGCGCGGAAGTCGCCGGAGCGACAGTCTCGCCCGGCGCATTGGTCGCAGGAGCATGGGGAACAGAAATCTCGCGTGCGAGAACGGTCTTAACAGGCTCTTCTGCGACGGACGGCGCGGGGGACGGTGTGGCAACCACAGGAGCAGATGGTGTGGTTGTGGCCACAACCGGTTTCGATTCCACCTTCGGCGCAGGGGCCGGTTCCGGCGCGGGCGGCGCGGGAGTTTCCGTTTTGGCAACGACCGGAGCGGCCTCCGTTGGCGGCGGCGCGGTGGGAGGTTGCACGGACGGTTCGCCGGAATGATCCGGCAAATCCGTCGGCACATTGAAAGTGGTCTCCGCTTTTTTTCCGATGATCACGAGTGACGGCACCGGCTTGGGAGGGGGAGACGCGACCGGTGCGGGCTTTTGCGCCATTGCTTTCACCGGGGCAGGCGGTGGCACTTGCGGGATATCCGCCGCCGCGAGCGCGAGCCCGAGTGTGTTGGTGGTCAGGACTCCCTTCTCGCCGCGGAGGACGGTCACGACCGGCAGGTGCGCTTTTTTCTGCGACTGATAATTCGCTTTGTAAAAGGCGGTGAGCTGCGCATCGAATGGCGTGCCTTTGATGTTCTCCGCGCCGTCGGAAAATAAAATGATCGTGATGGTGTCCGAAATTTTTATGACGCGGAGCATGTTCGCCAGCACGTTGTCGAACTTGGCGGATTTTGCGAAAGAATGTTGTTGGAGAAACAGCAACGTATTGTAGGCGATGGCCGGCTCCATGTTGGAAGACCAGGTTTGCAACGGCGCCTCGTCCGCGTGCAACTCGCTGTTATAAGTCCAGATGCCGATGGTATCGCCGGCGCGCAGGTTCCCGTGCATCGCGGTGTTCAGCAAATCCTGCGTCACGGCTTGCATGCCATTGGTGCGGTCGCGCATCGCCGCCGACGTGTTGAACACGAACAGCCAGCGGTTGGAGGATTGCGCGAAACTATTTGCCGCCGGCAACAGGCAAAAAAGACCGAGCAAAGTGACCAATGACAAATGACGAACGACCGCGCTCAAGCGAACGCGGTCCATTATTGTGTCGTTTTTGTCCATTTTCCTCATGCGAACCGCCTAGGATCGGCGCTTGAACTTGTTTTGTTCGCGCCGATTATGATGTTTAATCTCATCATCCAGCTCTCCCAGCGTATTTTGTACCGTTTGGATGAAATTCCAACAACTGGACGCCAATCCGCCCATATTAATGACTGTGTCGCGCTCGGCGGAGTCGTCGGTGACAGCCAGCACTTTGCCGTAAGGTTGAAAACGAACCGCCGCGCGCTCGATCATTTGATCGGCGGTCTGGCCGGCGCGCGAAAAAAGGATTTCCACTTCGGGTGTCGACCGCGTCTGGGGCACGCCGTCGATTTTAGGACTGGAGCCGTCGAAAAAAATCGTGATCGGCGTGAGGGTGGCGTCGCGGTAGAGCGTGAGGATATGCACGAGTTCGTCCCGCGCGGCGGCGGAATAACGAGCCTTGCCCGGCGCGAGCTCGGGCCAGCTATGCAGGAGGCTGTAGCCATCCACCAAAATGCGAACCAGACTCATTCAAGTTCAAATGTCCCAGACAATCGCGCGCAGACAACTAAAATCGCAGACCAAACATCAAACTTCCGAATGCTCGCACGATTGGAAAAATCATTTCGACGGATTGGTCGACGTCAGCATCGAATTTTTGATTTTTATCAATCTCGGTGTCAGTGAGGGATCTCTCCACGCGGAGGTCATTTCGTCCCGACCCAATTCGCGTACCAATTGAGCGACCAGATCCCATTTGCCGGCCCAGGCGGCATAGTTTGCATAACTGGTGCGCTTGCTGTAGTCCATCGGATAGCGCGCGAGGTAAGTTTTAAAGAGCGGCTCAATTTCCTTCCACACGTCTGGTTGGGCGAAATAAGCCCGCTTCTCATCCAGCGTATCTCCTGCAGACATATCATGGGCCTCCAGCAGAACGAACGGAATCTGCGAATCCCAGCGGCCTTCCTTCAGACATTCGCGCCCGAGTTGCAGCAGGTCGTCGACAGAACCGCCCCAGCGCGGTTGCAAATAATTCAGTTTGGCGATGTAGAGCATTTCGTCATCAGGATTCAATTTCTTCCCGCGCTGAAACCATTTTTCCAATGCATCCATGTCACATTGCGCACCAGATATCTGCACCAGTTGTTTGCAGATGTATTCATTCGAGGAATTCAAAGCCCATGCTTGTTCAAAATATCGTTGCGCGACTTCAAGACGTTCGCGGAACAATCTCCGCCCTTCCTCGGTGACCGTGTCAGCGTAGCCGACGCCGCGCGCCGTCCACGCCCATTCGTGGTAGAAAGCACCCTCAAGGCTAAGCAAAATCGGCTTGCTGCAGGTCTTGTTTGTTTTCAGCACTGCCTCGAGTCGGTCAAACTGCGTTTTATTCGTTTTATTATCCCCTCCTATCCACAGGGTGTTTATCAACCTCTCCATGACATCTCGATATTGCTCCGGTGCTGTCTGCTCGAAATCCACTTCGCCGGCCAGGCTAACGGCGTGGTCGACCCAATTGGACCGGTTCTGCACCAAAGGCGGAATCGAATCACCCGCGCTGTAGGACATCGCGTCCAGCGCGCCCTCGATATGAATCTTGATTTGCACGATCGCGGGATACGGATGGTTTTTAAGGCCCTCCATAATTCGCGCATAGGAAGCGTGGGAATTTTGTGGAAGCAAATCCGGAGTCGACGTGTGGAACGTGTTTTTGACCTCGTCCAGGCGAACTGCCAGGTAAAGCACCAACGGGTCGTCACAGCCGTTCGTCACCGCCCGCCGAAGCGCGTCGATCATTGTATAAAACTCTGGCCCGGCAACGACACAGCCCTCATCGCATTGCTGATACGACCAAAGTTTCAGAGCCGTGACGACGTCAGCGTCCCATTTGGGATTTCGCGAACCAACCTGAAGATAGGCTTTGGCAAAGAGATTGTCGTACAGTGGAAAAGAAGATTGCTTGTAAGTTTTGAAATTAACCGGAGGTTTGAGTGCAACCTGATCATGTACGTGCCGTCCCGGCGCATGGCTGCAGGCGCTGCACACTCCAAGTAACAAAAAGAGTATCCACTTTGTGATTTTTGTGACCATAGACCACTCTTTAAAAGAGCAGTCTAAATGCCAAGAGCGGAAAAAGTTAGAACTGCCTTACATAGGCAAAGAGGGGTTACGCCGCCACCCGCTGCGCAATCAACCCCTCCACCGCTGCCGGCAGGTTGTCGCACAATTCATTCAGCAGCGCGCGGCAATCCTTTTCCGAAAGCTGCAGGCCTTTTGCCGCGGAATAAATAAATCCGCGCGTGGTCTGGAAACCGTATCCGAGCAATCCCTGCCGCAGCGGGATCGAGTAGAGCGCGAGTGTGAGGCCGTAGACCAGAGTGTGCCACGCATTGGCTTCGTTGCGCTCAACGTATTCGAGATAACGGCGCACGATGCGCTCATCGCGCAGCGGACGCAGCTTCAGCAATTCCATCTGGCCGATGCGCTTGCTGGCTTCGGCAAACGGTTTCAGCGCCGGCTCACCGGCGAGTTGGCGATCGAACTCGGCGAGCTCGCGCACTTCATGGCGGCAGGCATGATCGAACGCGCGTTGAATCGCGGGCAATTCGATCGGCAGCAGCAATTGTTTTTGGTAAGCCGCCAGAAAATGTTTCAGTGAAGCGAGATCGTGAACGAGCGGCACTTGCATCGAAGCCGAGATGTCACTGAGGGCGACCAGGCCATTGGTCGAGCCGAGTTGTTCGGCGAGCGGATGCCAATTGCCGAGCCAATCCGTCGGCTCACCCTGCGCCGGCTGGAAGGGCTGCACTGGATCGATATTAAACTTTTCGTTCACTGTCAGCGTTTACGGTGCACGCGATATGCCATCAGCGCCAGAAGTAAAAGTTTTTTGCCGAAGATTAAATCCTTGAAAGGCATGGCAATTTATGTTTAAACTTTTGCAACGCTTCTGCCTTAAATAACCGGGTTTTCCTTCATCCTCAACCTTCATTCGCGGTGGATTAAATTCCCGTCGTGTCCGATTTTGAGCCGTACTCGGAGCAACAAACGGACCGGGTCCCAGGCTGGCTGGGTAATTTTGTGGATTAAACAACCTCATGAAGCTCCGCCGAAAATTGAGATCTATTTGCCTTCCTTTTCCTTGAGTCTTCTGGACGGTGGGCGTATGCTCACCCTGCAATTTTTGTTTTCCATCCGGGAAACTATGGTCGGCCCATGCCCGGGTGGTCGGCGAAACAACTGTCTTTATATATGAGCCAGACACCCGCGGCGGAATCCAGCGGCCGTTCCCAGACGCCCGCTTCTCGCAACAACCCCAAATATCCCGGCGTCCGCGTTACTTGTAACGGGAACCAGCTGGTCACTCAATACGTGGAAACCCGCATCACCGAAGGCGGCGTGTTTTATCCCATCACGCCCTCCACGGAAGGCGGCGAAATTTATCAGGGTTCCTACGCGCAAGGTGAACTGAACGTTTGGGGCCAGCAGAAAATCGCCGTCGAAACCGAAGGCGAACACGCGGCGCAAGGCGGCGCCACGGCGTTCTCCGTCGCCGGCCGGCGCACGGTGAATTTCACTTCGGGCCAGGGCATCGTGTACGCGATGGAACAGTATTATCACGCGCCCGGAAAATTTTCCACGATGGTGCTCGAAATCGGCGCGCGCGCGTTGACCAAGCACGCGTTGAACGTGCATTGCGCCCACGACGATTTTTACGCCGCGCTCGACACCGGCTGGACCATGCTCGTCAGCAAGGACGCGCAACAGGCCGCCGACCAGGCGATCATTTTGCGCAAGGTGAACGAGCTCGCGCTCAATCCCGGCATGAACATCCAGGACGGCATGCTCACGACGCACAGCGAGCGCACGTATCTCGCGCCCGAGGCGGAGTTGCTCCGCGAGTATCTCGGCGCGGTCGACGAAATGATCGATTGCCCCACGCCCGCGCAGCGCGAATTGTTCGGCCCCAAACGCCGGCGCGTGCCGGAAATGATGGATTTGAAAAACCCGATTCTCCTCGGCCCGGTGCAGAACCAGGAGCATCACATGAACGGCGTCGTCGCGCGCCGGAATAATTTCAACGAACCGATCCTCGGTTTCCTCGAGCAGGCTTACGAAGAGTTCGGGCGGCTCACGGGCCGCAACTACGGCCTCATCACTGAATATAAATGCGATGATGCGGACACGATATTCGTCTCGCTCGGTTGCGCGGCGGATAATATCGAAGCCGCGTGCGATTATCTTCGCGATCAACGCAACGCGAAAGTCGGCTCGATTCATATCAATGTGATTCGCCCGTTTCCCGAAGCGGCGGTCATCAACGCGCTGCGCGGCAAGAAGAACGTCATCATCCTCGAGCGCACCGACGAAGCCCTCGCGGGCGATAATCCGCTCGCGCGCGATATTCGCGTGGCGTTGGGGAAGGCGAACGAAGTGGTGAAGTATGGCGGCACATTGCCGGGGTTGACGCCCGAGGAAACGCCGCGCCTTTTCCGTGGCGCGTACGGCATCGGCTCGCGCGATTTCCGTCCCGAACACACGCTCGGCGCGTATGAATTCGCGACTGGCGCCACCAAGCGCAAAGACGGTCGCGGCGCGGCGGACGGCGAAACCTATTTCGTTCTCGGCGTCGATCATCCTTACGCGGTGATTTCCAAAGACACACCCTCGCTCCTGCCGGACAAGGCCATCGCGGTGCGATTCCATTCCATCGGTGGCTGGGGCATGATCACAACCGGCAAAAACCTGGGCGAAATCGTCGGCAACTTCGGCGAGATGATCAAAGAGCGCGACGCGGACCGTGATGAAAACGGTCAGCTCAAGGAAAAGTTGTTCATCATGGCGAACCCGAAATACGGTTCGGAAAAAAAAGGCGCGCCGACCAATTATTACCTCACCGTGGCCCGTGAGCAGATCAAGGTGAACTGCGAATTGAACCACGTGGACGTGGTGCTGTGCTGCGATCCCAAGGCCTTCACGCACACGAACCCGCTCGAAGGCATCAAGAAGGGCGGCTGTCTCGTTTGGGAATCGAGCGATACTCCCGAAACCGCCTGGCAACGCATTCCCGCGCATCACAGGAAATTTGTTAAGGACAACAATATTCGCGTTTACATCCTGCCGGGCTTCGAGATCGCGCGCAAAGCGACGAACAAGGCGGAATTGCAACTGCGCATGCAGGGCAACAGCTTCCTGGGCGCGTTCTTCCGCGTGTCGCCGTTCCTCGGGCATAACAATATCACCGAAGACCAGTTCCACACGACGGTCAAAAAGCAGTACCAGAAAAAATTCGGACGCTTTGGCGACGACGTCGTGACCTCGAACATGACGGTCATGACCGAAGGTTTCTCGCGGGTGCAGGAAATCAAATACGGCCAGTTCGACGATCCGGACTTTTCCTCGATGCGCAATCCGCCCGTGCGTCCGATTGGCGACACGCCGATCATCCCGACCGCCGGTTGCGGCACTGCCTGCGGCACGGGCATGCCCACCCCGGCGCAGCAAACGCCGCGGTACGCGTTCCAGAAACTCGCGAAGTTCGATTCCGAATTCCGCAACGGCTACGGCTATCATCAACCCGCCGGCGCGCTCGCTTCGCTGGGCGTGATGGCCGCCGGCAGCGGCGCCACGCAATCCAAGTATGTCGCCCGTCGTGAGACGCCCGTTTACATCGCGGAAAATTGCACGCAATGCATGGAGTGCATCACTGCGTGCCCTGACACCGCGCTGCCGAACACATCGCAGGACGTGAGCACGGTTTTGAAGACCGCGCTGAATTATTACGTCACGAGCAGCGACGATCGCGCCAAGCTCGCCGGCGAATTGAAAGGCCTCGAGGAACGTTCGCGCGCCAGGATGAACGAAGCCGTGAAGACACGCGCGAAATTGCCGTTCAAGGACATCATTGCCGCTGAAGTCAACGCACTCGCGAACATCAGCGACCAGGCGAAAACGGAATTCACCGGCATCATCGCCAAACTCCCGCTGGCGTACAACAATGTGCCGGCCATTTTCCGTTCGCTCGAAGCCAAGACGCCCGGCGCCGGCGGCTTGTTCTCGATTTTCGTCAGCGACCTTTGCAAAGGCTGCGGCGAATGCGTGCAGGTCTGCGGCGATCACGACGCCTTGCGCATGACGCGTGAGACGGAGGATTTGAACGCTGAGTTGACGACCGCGCAAATTTTCTCGCGTCTGTTGCCCGACACGCCGCAGAAATACCTCGGCCTTTACAACGACAACGACGCCGCGAATTCGCGCGAAGCCGCCTTGCGCAATCACCTGATGGTGCGCCGGAATTATGAAGCGCTCGTCAGCGGCGACGGCGCGTGCGCCGGTTGCGGCGAGAAGAGCGTGCTGCGCGCCGCCGCTTCCGTCACGGAAGCCTACATGCGCCCGTTGTATCACAAGAAAGCCGACCGCCTGCGCGCCAAAGCCACGCACCTCGAAAACAGCGGCCTCGAGAAAATTCAGAAACTCAAGGCGCGCAGCGAAGCGGATTATAATCGTTTCCGCCGTGCGATCTTGCACGCCATCATGGGCCTCGGCGGCGAGAACGACGCCGACACAGGCAAGCGCATCGCCGCTTACGAAGCGAAGCACGGCGCTGTGACCGACGAGCAATTGATCAAGAACATCTCCGCCGTCATGCGCCAGGACGCGTTCAATCACCGCGATCTGCAATCCATCGATGGCCGCCGCGCCAACGGCATGAGCGTCATGTTCATGGGCGCGAGCACCGGTTGCAATACGGTCTACGGCTCCACGCCGCCGTCGAATCCGCATCCGTATCCGTGGATGAATTCGCTCTTCCAGGACGGCGCGACGATTAGTTGGCTGCTCGGCGAATCGCTGATCTTGAATCACGCCCGCCGCTCGGTGGTCCCCGAACGCATCGCCGACATGCTCCTCGAACGCGAGGACAACGTCGTCTCCGAAGCCGACCTGTTTACCCTCACGCACCTCGACGACGCGTTGATGACCGACCAGGAAATTCGCGAATTGCCGAAAGTCTGGGTCATCGGCGGCGACGGCGCGCTCGGCGACATCGGTTTCCAGAACGTCTCGAAGGTGATCCTGCAAAATCGCCCGAACGTGAAGATGCTGATGCTCGACACGCAGGTCTATTCGAACACCGGCGGACAAAATTCCGACTCATCCACCATGCTCGGCGGCTACGACATGAACCAGTTCGGCGTCGCGTCGCAAGGCAAGTTGATCGAGAAGAAAAACGTCGCGGAAGCCTTCACGAGCGGACACGGCTCGCCGTTCGTCGCGCAGGTTTCGATGGCCAACGCCGCGAAACTTTACAAAGCGATGCTCGACGGTATCGAATATCGCGGCACCGCGTTCTTCCAGGCTTACACAACCTGCCAGCCGGAGCACGGCGTGCCGGACAACATGAGCGCCGACCAGGCCAAGCTCGTCCGCGACGCCCGCGGCATGCCGGAGTTCGTGTTCAACCCGCGCAACGGCGAGACCGCGCAGGAAGCGTTCGACCTCAAAGGCAACCCGACGCCGAACCGCGATTGGTGGCGCACCAAATACGCCGGCAACGGCGAGGAATATAACTACACCGTCGCGCATTGGGCGCTCACGGAAGCGCGCTTCCGCAAGCACATCAAGGCCATCAAGGAAGAGGAAGCCGCGGACCTCATCCCGCTCGATGACATGCTCGTGTTCATCACGCAGGACGACGTGATTTATCGCCGCGTGTTCAACCCGAACCATCGCAGCTACGTGACGAACTTCGGTTGCTACATCAAGGCCGAGATCGGCGGCAAGCTGAAATTCTTCGCCGTGTCGCGCCAGATGGTGCTGTTCGCCGTCGAACGCCGCAAAGCCTGGCGCATGCTGCAAAGCAAGGCCGGCGTGCAAAACAAGGATTACCTCGCGCAAAAAGCGCTGGTCACGAAACTCGACAAGGGCGAGTTGCAACTGGCCGAAGTGCAGTCCAGGACACGCGAACTGTTCGACGCCGAATTGGCAAAGATCGCCTAATAATCAAATGGTAGGGCATCGCTGCCGCGATGCCCCATAATCCCGTTCCGCGAATGCGGAACGATCCCGGCTTAACGGGCCACCATAAAAAGTGGCCCGTTTTCTTTTGCCACATTAATCTGTGTTCATCCGTGTCTATCCGTGGTTAAAAAATAATGTCCATCACACACAGAAAAATTTTCCTCACCGCTGAATGGCGCCAGCTCGCGATGCTCAATTACGAAATCGCCCCTGCAGTACCTCAAACCCTGGCTCCCCGCCGGCACCGAACTCGATTTGTGGAACGGCAAAACCTTGGTGAGCATCGTCGGCTTCCGATTTCTCAAAACCCGGGTGTGGAGGATTGCGTTCCCATTCCACGGCAACTTCGAGGAAATCAACCTCCGCTTCTACGTCCGCCGTCAAGCCGATGATGGTTGGCGTCGCGGCGTCGTCTTCATCAAGGAAATTGTTCCTCGTGCCGCGATCGCGTTTGCCGCGCGAAAATTTTACAACGAAAATTACGTTGCCCTGCCCATGGGCCACAAAATCGATTCGCACTCCGCGGAATATTCCTGGCGCTTTCGCGGCCGGCTAAACCGCATCAAAGTGAAGGTGCAAGGCCAATCACAGGAACTCATCACCGGCTCCGAGGCCGAATTCATTACTGAACATTACTGGGGTTACTCGCGCCAACCGGATGGTTCGACGATGGAATACAAAGTAGAACACCCTCGCTGGCGTGTGCTTGACGCGATTGATACCGAACTGGAGTGCGATGCCGCTGCCCTCTACGGCGAGCCCTTCAAAGAATCCCTCTGCGGCAAACCGTGCTCCGCTTTTTTGGCAGAAGGTTCGACCGTGACGGTTTACTGCGGCGAGCGGTTGCGATTATAACGGCCCACCCCGGGGCGTTTCAATCCAGCGAATAATACAAATACTTCTGCCCTTTATCCGTCGTCGGATCATTCTGATAGGCAGTGTCGGCGCGGGAGCCGATTTCGAAGAGCTTCGCGCGCGCGTCCTTGTCTTTTGGAAGCACCACCAGCAAGCCTTCGCCGTAATAAGTACCCTCATGCTCTTCGACGTCGCAGATCCACACTTGCGTCGCGCCGGCACCGTAAAAATCCTCCACGAATTGGCCCACCTGCTTGGCATCGGCTTTGAAAAACACGTGCCTGGGCCGCTTCATCCAGTTGCGGGCTTCGGCCTTGGTATCGGAAGCCATGACCTCGTCGCCGTGATGATCCATGCGCGCTTCCATGGAACCGCCTGAGGAATCGTCGGAATCATCGCCGTTCGCGGAGGTGCTGGATCCTGCCTTGTGACAACCGCTGCCGAGCGCGAGCGCCAGCAACATCACGCCCGCCAGCCATCGAGTCAGTTTGGTTTTCATGGTGTGGTGGATGGCGCGAGCCTACCGAATTCATCGGTGCGCGCCAGCCAATAACGTCACCTCAATTTTTTCAATCGCAGGCCGAAAATGATGCACACAATCAACGCTGTAACCAGGCCGCAAATCAAATCCACCACGGGGCCATTCGTGGTTCCCGTCAGCGGCATCCAAAAGGGCGTACACAGGCCGATCACCACGCCGATGACCATGAGCAGGATCAAGCGCTTCCTGGTCTTTTTGACGGATTCTGCGGCTGGCGGCGCGGCATCGACTGAGCCGGCGGGCGCGAGCCTCTCCTGTTTCTGTTTCTTGATGAAATAAAACAGCAGCCCGAGCGGGATGAAAACTCCCAGCATCAAGACCCACTGAAACGCGTCGGGAATGTGCAGCGGCTTCGAAAACACGATCAGAAGCATCATTGTGCTCGAGATGCCACTGCTGAGATTGAGCTTCGCGCGCGTTGTCATGCCAGCCCGAGATTTTTCAACACGCGCAACGTCGAATGCGATTTGTTCAACGTGTAGAAATGGACGCCGGGCACGCCGTTTTTCAATAAATCACGGCATTGTTCCGTCGCGTATTCAATGCCGAATTCCGTCGCGGCGGCTTCGTTATCGCCGATGGCGTCGAGCTTTTCGGAGAGCGCGGCGGGAATGCGCGCGCCGCACATGGCGGTGAAGCGTTTGATCTGGTTCGCGTTGAGAATCGGCACGATGCCCGGCACGACCGGGATCTTTACGCCGTTTTTGCGTAGGTGCTCGCGGAACTCGTAAAAATCCGCATTGTCGAAAAACAATTGCGTCAGCACGTAATCCGCGCCGGCATCGATTTTGTTTTTCAGATAACCCCAGTCGACGTGCTTGCCCGCCTTGCACGCGATATGTCCCTCGGGAAATCCCGCCACGCCGATGCTGAAATGATCCAGGCCGCGGATGAATTCCACGAGTTGATTGGAATATTCGAACCCGCCGGCCGTCATCTGGAAGGCGCCGCCGCCCGGCGGATCGCCGCGGAGCGCCAGCACGTTGCGCACGCCGAGCGATTTGATCTGCTCCAGCAACCCGCGAATCTCGTCCTTCGTGGCGGAGACGCACGTGAGATGCGCCACGGCGGTCAGGCCGTGCTGCTTCTGGATGCGGTCGACAATCATCAGGGTCTTCTCGCGCGTGCTCCCGCCGGCGCCGTAGGTGACGGAGCAAAAGTCCGGCCTGGCCTGCAGCAAGGCGGGGATGGTTTTTTCGAGCAGATTTTGGTCACCCTCTGGCGTTTTGGGCGGGAAAAATTCAAAGGAAACCACCGGCTTGCCGGCGGCGATTTTCGCGGCGTAAATGTCCCGAACCAATTGGGTGCTAGTTGTGTTGCTCATCGGTGCAAATCGTTGGGGCGAAAATAGCGGAGTCGCCAAATTGGCGCAAGCATAAAATCAACGCATCCTGATTTGATGATATGTGTATTAGTCCGTAGTCGTAGTTCGTGGTCCGTAGCTGGGGCGGGGATGGTGGATGGTAACCCTCCCCCGAGGTACGATTTGGCACGATCGGGCACGATCGGCGTTGGGGGACAGGGGGTTGTGCCGGGTGGCGGAGGACGAGTGGCGGGGGACTGAGACGGCGGGCTGGGTACTCCCTTGGCGTGATTTGGCGTGTTTCACCGTGTTTCACCTTGATTTGGCGTGTTTCAGTTTGGGTGACAGGAGGCTTTTGGAACGTGAGGCGTGGCAGGGCGTGGACTGGAAGCGGAGGGAAAATATGTTTTTCCAGGCGGGATTGAGTCGGATTTAGCCGGAATTGGTTGGGGAACGTGAAGGGGATGCGAGGGTTTACGCGAATATCGCTAATGAGCGCGAATGGCCGCGGTGCTCGGTGAATGCGCTGGCGAAATCGCCCTTTGGTCCCGTTTTTCATTTTCCCTTTCTGCCCTCCTTTTGTCCGCGACTTTTATAACATGGGTGTCAAATATATTGAAGGGACTGAAAATCCTTGTGTTCCCGGTTCGATTCCTGGTCCTGCCACCGCTTTTTCAATGATTACACGTCGGTTAGATGTAGTCTCTGGCATGCTGACTTTCCGGCTTGTAATCTTCGCGAACGTTCTCAAGATGGTGCGCACGGAATGTTTGAGAAACTGAAGACGAAGGGATTTGAAATTTTGACGCTGCACCATGCTGAGGCCATTCTGAAGCATGATATGCCGCAGGCCGTTAAGGATTTGGAGATGATCCTTTCGCAAATTGAAGTTCCTGTTGCCGAGTTGGCTGCAGGGGGCGGAGGCGAAGGAAAAGGCACACAAAGGTTGCGTAATACATTGGCGGAGGCAGGCTGGAAAAAGCATTGGTTTGAAATTCGTAAGATCGTTGATGGGGTTGAAAAGGAATCAATCTCGCACGAAATTGACCATGTGAGAACCTTCAAAACCGGAGTTCTCGCTTTGGAAATCGAGTGGAACAATAAAGACCCTTTCTTCGACAGAGATTTGGAGAACTTTAAACGACTTCACGCTGACGGCGTAATCTCAGTTGGTGCGATTGTCACGCGCGGCAAGTCCCTCCACGATGGAATGCGTGAACTCATGGAGCATTTTGCGGTTAAGAATGGAATTAACAGCATTGAGGGTCTCGGGGGATTCTATACGCCCACGCCTCGTCAGCGAAAGATGTACGAAAAATGTGCCGGATCGATGGGCAGTTTTCCGAAAGGATGGTCCCACGCGTTTGTCTCCGACAAATTTGGAGAGGCAACGACTCATTGGAGGAAGCTGGAAGACCGTGTAAAGCGAGGTGTCGGTAACCCTTGTCCGTTATTGTTGATTGGCATTCCTAAGTCCGTCGTAACCGACTAAACTAAACCAGAGATGAGCAAAATTATCGGCGTGCCGCAACTAAACCCTTCGGAGGACTTGTTGACGAAAATGGAAGGACCGCATTCGACGATCCTTGTGGATCCTCCGTGGCAATTCCAGAACCGGACGGGCAAGGTTGCCCCCGAGCACAGAAGGCTCTTGCGGTATCCGACAATGGAACTCAAGGAGATTATGGATTTGCCAGTAGGTAGGCTCGCCGCCGCCCGGTCTCATTTATATTTGTGGGTACCGAACGCCCTCTTGATGGAGGGGCTACAGGTGATGAAAGCTTGGGGGTTTACATATAAGTCAAACATTGTGTGGTTTAAGATTCGAAAAGATGGGGGGCCTGATGGCCGAGGCGTGGGATTCTACTTTCGCAATGTAACAGAGTTGGTCCTTTTCGGAGTGAGAGGGAGTATGCGAACGCTGAAACCGGGAAGGACGCAAGTAAACATGCTGGCTACTCGAAAGCGAGAGCATTCCCGCAAACCGGATGAGATTTACAATATCATCGAATCGTGTTCTCCCGGTCCGTACTTGGAGCTATTTGCGCGGTTCAGGCGGGAGGGATGGGATCAGTGGGGTAACGAAGACGTCGAACAGAATTCGCGGGACAATGTTGCCCATCGACGCGGCCACGTTGAGCCCCAGTTGAGACTCCTTGAATCTCCGAGGGGATACCGCGGCGCCTAGGAATTAGGACTGAAAGTCCTTGCGCCGCCCTACCTATCCGGCGTGACGGAGAATGCGGCGTTCCCGCCTTCACAAATTTCGGCGCGGCTGCAAGACCGACCGTCCCTGCGGGACTTGGGGAGGCGACGCGTTTACCCAGCGTTAAAACGCTGGTCTATTTTCAGTTGTTCCTTCGGAACAGATTTGAGTAGGTTTTCGTCCCGCGCTGGTCGCGTGTGATGGAATATAAGTATTTCCTTCATTCGATTATTCAACCTTTCACTAACTAACTGGCCCAAGTCTCAATTCTGTAATTGGCAGCCGATCAAGCGGAAGCCGACGGTCGGATAATCACCACCTCACTGCGATTTGACACCTGTGTTATAACAGCCACAGGAAAAGTAGGAGGCAAATGGAAACGGGAACGAAGGGATTTCGAAGTCGCGAGGGCAACACATCGACACGCCACCACTTTTTTGCAGGGAATTTCTGTCGCCCCGTCAGGGCTTGGGGATTTATGTCGCGGATTACCCAGGGTTGCGCTCGTCCGACGAGCTTTCCCCGGGCTATCTTCTTTCGGGCCTTCAGCCCTTTCAATCAGAGTCTCGTCCCTCGACTTTTCAGCTTCTTCAAACTCCACGTCGCGGTGCCGTCACTCAGCGAGTCGTGCTTGGAGGATGCTGTCGCACCCGCGCAAATCGTTGGTATTCAATCGCCGTCGTGCCCGATCGTGCTGAATCGTAGTGCCAGGGAATGCCGGGATTCGCGGATGGAGTTCCCACCTTATCCCACCTTATCCCACCAAATCCCACCAAGTCCCACCAAGTCCCAGTATAAAAAAGGATGTTTTTTACGCCGCACTCTCAGGCTTATTTCAGAGACAGGCGAGACGCCTGTCCTACGACGTTTCTTCGCCGAGCCATTCGGGGTGTTGGGCGGTGGAGTCGAATTTCATGGTGGTTTTGAAGAGTTCGAATTTGCCGTCTTTGGCGGCGTCGGCGGTGCGGCCGAGGAGCGGTGACCTGGTCGTTGGTCAGGGGCTCCCAGTTGCGGAGGCAGGTGTCCGGATTGGAATCCGCAGGCGTTGGGAATCTCCCGACGCGTGGACAGTGGCCGCACTGCCGAATGCCATTCGGCGATACAGCAGGATACCATCCTGCGCTACGGGGCGGCAATTCGACATTCGACATTTAGGGGCTTCCTGCCTAATTTTGATCAATGAAGTCGATGACGGGATATGGTCGCGGGGATTGCTCGCAGGATGGGTTCAAAATCACTGTCGAGCTGAGCTCCGTGAACCGCAAGCAGAGCGAAATTTCCATCAATCTCCCGCGGGAGGTGGAGATGCTCGAGGCGCAGATGCGCGATGCCATCAATCGGCACATCGCGCGCGGGCGGTTGACGGCGCGGGTGACGCTGCATTCGGGAGGGAATTCGGCGGCGCGGATGCATTTGAATGTGCCGCTGGCCAAGGCTTACACGAAGGAGTTGAACAAGCTGGCGAAGCAATTGAAGCTGGCGGGGGAGGTGACGCTGGATCATTTGGTGCGCGCGCCGGGGGTTTTCCAGACGGATGAACAGATCGCGGAGGAGGAGAATTTCTGGCCGGCGGTGGAGAAGGCGTTGAGCAAGGCGCTGGGGGCGCTGGTGAAAATGCGCGAGCGGGAAGGCGGGCATTTGAAAAAGGATTTGTCCGAGCGCGTGGCGATCATGCGGAAGGCGGCGACGCAGGTGCAGAGTCACGCGCCAAAGGTGGCGGAGCGTTATCGCGAGCAGCTCATCCAGCGCATCAAGGAAGCGAACCTGCCCGCGCCGGCGGCGGATGATGACCGGCTGTTGAAAGAGGTGGTTTATTTTGCGGATCGCTCGGATATCACGGAGGAATTGACGCGGTTGCAGAGTCATTTCCAGCAGTTCGAGGATTGCCTGAAAACGGATGAACCGGTGGGGCGGACGCTGGATTTTCTCGCGCAGGAGATGAATCGCGAGATCAATACGATTGGCTCGAAGGCGAACGATAGTTTGATTTCGCGCGAGGTGGTAACGCTGAAGGCGGAATTGGAAAAATTCCGCGAACAGGCGCAGAATGTGGAATGAACTCCAAACGCCAGGAGAAAACGAAAATGAAAGCTGAAGTTCAACCTGCGGCAGCGAAAAAAGGCGAGGCGATGAAATCCGAGAACCCGGCCAAGCACCCGACGGTGAGCCCGCTGCTGGTGCTGGTTTCGGCGCCCTCGGGCGGGGGGAAGACGACGTTGTGCCAGCAGTTGCTGGCAGCGCGGCGCGATATGACGCGAGTCATCACGTGCACGACGCGAGCGCCGCGGCCCGGCGAGAAGGATGGAGTGGATTATTTTTTTCTGGATGCGGAATCGTTTCTCAAGCGGGTGCAGGCGGGAAATTTTTTGGAGCACGCGACGGTTTACGGCTACAGCTACGGCACGTTGAAACATGAGGTGCTGAACAAACTGCGGCAGGGGAAAGACGTGTTGTTGAGTGTGGATGTGCAGGGCGCGGCAACCATTCGCGAACGCGCGCAGGAGGAAGCGGAGTTGAAGCGGGCGCTGGTCTCGGTGTTCCTGACGACGCCGTCGCTGGCCGTGCTGGAGGCACGGTTGCGGAAGCGGGGCACGGATTCCGAGACGACGATTCAAAAGCGCTTGAGCGTGGCGCGGCAGGAGATCGGCCAGTGGAAAAACTTCGATTACCTGATTATCAGCGACACCATTCAAGAGGATGTGCGGCGGACGCAGTTTATCATTGAAGCGGAAAAAATGCGTTCGGCGCGGGCGGTGCCGCCGGAATTATGACGGATGAAACGTGGAGCGTGAAACGTGAATCACGTTTTACGTTTCACGATTGAAAACCGCACATTATGAGCAAGAGCAAAAATATTGTCCTCGGCGTGACCGGATCCATCGCAGCGCACCGCGCCGCGGACCTGGCGAGTTTGCTCACGAAAAAGGGCGGCGACGTGCATGTGGTAATGACGGCGGATGCGTTGCGGTTTATCACGGCGCTGCCATTCAAGACGCTTTCGCGGCATCCAGTGGTGACGGATTTGTACGACGAGGAGGAGGGTTGGAAGCCGACGCATATCAAGCTGGCGGATGAGGCGAGTTTGTTGCTGATCGCGCCCGCCACGGCGAACACGATTGCCAAGCTGGCGCACGGGATTGCGGATGACGCGCTGACGTGCATCGCGCTGGCGCTCAATCCACAGGCGAAAATTTTGATCGCGCCCGCCATGAACGGAAAGATGTGGCTGCATCCGGCGACGCAGCAGAATGTGGCGACGCTCAAGAGTCGTGGGGCGGAGTTCATCGGGCCGGAGGAGGGATTGTTGTCGTGCGGGTATGAAGGAATCGGGCGGTTGTGGCCGGTGGAGAAGGTGGCGGAGCGGGCGATGGAAATGGTGGGTTAGATTTTTGGAAACATCGAACATCCAACATCGAACATCCGATGGGAGAAAGGGAAGTTGTTCCAGCGTTTGGCAAGTCCGGACGCGCCTGGTTTTGCGCAGGTGCGAAATAAATTTTTGTGAAGTTTGCTGATTCACGATGGATGCGGGGGCTGTTGACTTTCCGGCCGGAGCCGGAGGAACAGGCGCGGCGCATCGTGAATATGCAGTTGCGGATTGTGCTGCCGGCGAAGGCGGGAATCATCGCGGTCATTCTGGCCTACGTTTTCACTTCGGGTTGGACGGTGGAGGCGCCGAGCGCGCACGATGTGGCGCTCGATTATTTGAGGAGATATTTTCTTGTCTATACGGCGTGCAACCTGGGAATTGGCGCGTTGTTCGTGTATCGACGTCGGTTTCCGGTGCGGCTGTTTCAATGGCTGGTGTTCATCCTGGGTTTGCTGGACGGCTTGTTTGTGTCCGGGTTGGTGATCATCACGGATGGTTTTGCCAGCATCGCGTTCTGGCTGTACCCGATCCTGATCGTGCTCAATGCGATCAGCATCCCGCTGGCGACGCCGCAGATCGTGCTCAACATGCTGCTGGGATTTTTCTATTTGAGCGCGGGATTGTTGTATCCGAAGGTGCCCTTGTCGGTCTATGACACTTCGCTGCTGCTTCGCCAACAGACCAACTCCGTGTCTCCGGCCGTCAGCAATGGTGTGGTGAGAACGAACTTTTCCGGACAAGGGACAAATTCCACAAGGGTGGGCGGCACTAATCGATTGGCGCACAGTTATTTGATCGGTTCGACCAACCCGCCGACAAGGCAGAATCAGAGTGACGGCCAGCCTTTCCGACCAGGCACTGAGCGCGATACCACCCCGCCGACGAAGCAGGACGAGATTGATTCGCGACCCGACTTTCCAAAGGTATTCATGTTGTGGCTGTTGACGGCGTGCTGTTACGGCGCGCAGGTGCTGCGGCGCACGATTGAGGAATCGCGGGAGTTTGCCGTGCGTGAGGGCCAATTGATGTACGCGGGCCGGCTCTCGGCGGAGTTTGCGCACCAGATCAAAAACCCGCTGGCGATCATCAATAACGCGGTGTTTTCGCTGGAGCGCGCGGTGAAGGCCGGGCGCACGGATATTTTGCCGCAGTTGGAAATCATCCGCGAGGAAGTGGAGCGCTCGGACAAGATTATCACGCAAATCATGGGCTACGCGCAGTTGAGCGATGGGCACGTGGAGAAATTGGATTTGGTGGATGAGGTGAACCGCGCGGTGGATGAGACGTTTCCGGCGGCGGTGGTGACGGGCGTGCGGATTGAGCGGCGGTATGCGCCGCACTTGCCGCCGTTGCTGATGCAACGGCAGCATCTTTCGCAGATTCTGGTGAACATTCTCCAGAACGCCCGCGAGGCGCTCAATGGGAAAGGCAAGGTCTTCGTGTCGGTGTCCGTGCGCAATGAAGGGTCGGTCGAAATCATCGTGTCGGATAATGGGCCGGGCATAGCGCCGGAAAAGATTGAGCGGGTTTTTGAGCAGTATTATTCCACGAAAGAGAAGGGCACGGGCCTGGGCCTGGCGATTGTTAAGCATAACGTGGAATTGTATGCTGGCCGGGTGCGGGCGGAATCTGAGCTTGGAAAGGGGGCCCGATTTATTCTAACCTTTCCTGCGAAAACCGTGATGAAAGCATGATGAGTCCAAAGTCCAAAGTTCAAAGTCCAACGTTGTGCGAGGCAAACTGTTCGGGTTTGTCGCGCGCCGGGCGGGCCGCTGACTTTGGACTTTGGATTCCGGACCTTTTTTGCAGGAACCATTTCCAGTCTCGAAGCGACCTCAGGATATTGGCCAGCCACAAAGTGGCTGGCATGACGGTTTTGGAGCCATGTCCTGAAGGGACATCGGGAAAACACATTTTTTCCACCGTCCTTTCAGGACGTGGCGCAACGCCCGGATTTCCAGCCACTGCGTGGCTGGCTAATTTCCTCCGTCGCTTCGCGACTAAAAAATGGTTGCTCCATAGTATATTGGACCCTGGACTATGAAGCTGCCGCCCGTGCTCGTCGTGGATGACGAGAAAAATATGCGCCTGTCGCTCAAGACGATGTTGAGCGATGACGGTTACACGGTGCAGACCGCCGAGTCCGCGGAGGAGGCGCAGGTGCTGCTGACGCGCGAGACGTTTTTCATGGTGATCACGGATGCGCGACTGGGAGGAATGAGCGGGTATGAATTTCTCGCGAACCTGCGCAAGCTCTGGCCGGAGATTCCGGCGTTGATGATTACGGCGTTCGCGACGCCAAAGCTGGCGGTGGAGGCGATCAAAGCCGGGGCCATCGATTATCTTCCCAAGCCATTTGCCCCGGAAGAATTTCTCCATAAGGTAGCTGGTTGTGCGGAGCGGTATCGGTTGCTGCAGGAAAACGCCGACTTGCGCGCGCGCGCGGGCGGGGCGGCGCAATTGGAGGACATCGTTGGCGAATCCGCGAAGATGCGCGAGGTGCGGGAGTTGATCAAGACCATCGCGCCGACGGATGCGCGGGTGCTGATCCTGGGCGAGAGCGGGACGGGCAAGGAATTGGTGGCGGGTGCGGTGCACAGCTTGAGCGGTCGGCGCAAGGCCCGCTATGTGCGGATCAATTGCGCGGCGATTCCGGAAAATCTGCTGGAGAGCGAGTTGTTCGGCTACGAAAGGGGCGCCTTCACGGGCGCGGTGAAGCAAAAGCCGGGGCTGGTGGAAGAGGCCAATGGCGGGACGATTTTTTTGGATGAAATCGCGGACATGAGCCGGCCCTTGCAGGCGAAGCTGCTGCGATTTTTGGAGGACGGGTCCTTCACGCGCGTGGGCGGCACGCAGGAAATGCGCGTGAATGTGCGGCTGATTGCCGCGACGAACCGGGATATTGTGCAGGCGATTCGCGAAGGGAATTTTCGCGAGGATTTGTTTCACCGGTTGAACGTGGTGCAGTTCCGGCTGGCGCCGTTGCGCGAGCGCGAGGACGACGTGCCGCTGTTGGCGGAACATTTCCTGGCGCATTTCAGCGCGACCATGAACAAGCGGGTGAAGGCGCTTTCACCGGCGGCCGCGCGGAAGCTGCTGGCACATCATTGGCCGGGGAATGTGCGGGAGTTGAAAAATGTGATCGAGCGCGCGCTGATTTTGGAGCGGTCGGAGGAAATCCAGGCGGCGAGCCTGCCGGATTTCCAGGTGGAAGCGCAGTTACACAAATCCGCGGCGCCGAAGATGACGGGCAACGAATCGCTGGACGAATTGGTGACCGGGTTTGAACGACAATTGATCGTGGATATTTTGGAGCGCAACGGGTTCAATCTCGGCAAGTCGGCGGAGCAATTGAAAATCAGCCGCCACGCCTTGCGCTACCGGATGCAACGGTTGAACCTGACTTTGCCGGGCGAGGCGGAGGATGAAAAGGCGGGGGCAGGAAAGGAAATTTCGCAATGATGAGAGTGATGTTCATGCAGGTTGATACCGATCCGTGGGCTTTCTTCACGTCGCCGGGTTCGAATGCCAAGGACCTGTTGCTGGTGGTGGTGATTGTGATTGTGGTGGCGCTGGTATTTTTCGCGTGGGCCGCGATTGTGCGGACGCCGCGCAAGAGCCATACGCATTATCATTCGGACGATCACAGCGGATCGGGGCGGCGCCGGAAACGGTCCGGGGTGGGCCGGATGTTCGGACGCAAGCGCCATCGCCGGAAGCGGACCACGGGACGGGACCGCCCGGTGAATCCCACACTGTCGCAAGTGGGCGGGTTGCCGCCGCCGCGCGACCCGGAGGAGCCGCCGCGCTGACGCATGCAAGAGAGCCAGACCATCACGCAAAAGAGCGCCTCCAACCTCGCGCTGGCGTTTGTCATGCTGCCGAAGGCGCGGCGGGACGCGATGTCTGTGCTGTACGCGTTCTGCCGGGAAGTGGACGACGTGGCGGATGAGGAGCAGGCGCCGACGGAGAAGCGCCGCGAACAATTGGGCGCGTGGCGCGAGGATGCGCGGCGCGCGACGGACGGCGGCGCGCCGCAATTCGCGGTGAATCGCGAATTGCAACCGGTGGCGAAACAATTTCATCTGCCGTTTTCGTTGTTCGACGAGCTCATCCAGGGTTGCGAGATGGATTTGGAGAAAAAGCGTTACGAAAATTACGAGGAGTTGGAGCTTTACTGCTATCGCGTGGCGTCGGTGGTGGGTTTGTTAAGCATCGAGATTTTTGGTTATCGCAATCCGAAGAGCCGCGACTACGCGATTTATCTGGGGAAGGCGCTGCAGTTGACGAACATTCTGCGCGACGTGCGCACGGATGCGGAGCGGGGAAGAATTTATTTGCCGCAAGCGGAGTTGGCGCGGTTCAAGGTGACCGAACGGGAGATTTTGAATTTCGAATATTCGGACCGGTTCCGGGCTTTGGCCGAAAGCGTCGCGGCGCGGGCAAAACATTTTTATCAACTGGCACGCGAGACGTTGCCGCCGGAGGATCGGCGCTCGATGGTGGCGGCCAACCTGATGGGCGAGGTCTATTGGAAGTTGCTGCGGAAACTGGAGCGGCAACGGTTCAATGTTTTTGGCCCGAAACCGACGCGGCTCAGCAAAGCGCAGAAGTTGTTGCTGATTTTGCGCTCGTGGTGCCGGTTCGTTCTGGGCGCGACTTCTCCGAATTATGGCACGGTCTGAATTGCCGGGGGTGGCGGCGCAGGAGACGGTTGACGCGAAGCCGGCGGAAGGCGGAACGACAAACCGCCGGCTGATTGTGAATGCGGATGATTTCGGGCGCTCGCGTTCGATCAATGAAGCGGTGATTCGTGCGCATCGGGAGGGGATTCTCACGACGGCGAGTTTGATGGTGAACGAACCCTCATGCGGCGAGGCGGTGCAATGGGCGAAGGAGAATCCGCGATTGGGCGTGGGGCTGCATCTGACGTTGTTGATGGGGCGCTGCGCGCTGCCACCGGGAGAAATTTCCGGGCTGGTGAACGCACGCGGGGAATTTTCCAACGATCCGGTCAAGGTGGGAATGCGTTATTTTTTTCGACGCGAGTTGCGTGAGCAGTTGCGGAGGGAGATTCACGCGCAGTTCGCGCGGTTTCGCGCGACGGGCTTGACGCTCGACCATGTGAACGGCCATTTGCACATGCATTTGCATCCGGTGGTGTTTGGCATCCTGATGGAGGACGCAGAGAAATTGGGGATCGAGCGGATGCGATTGACGCGGGATCCGTTCTGGACGGACCTGCCGCTGGCGAGCGGGCAGCGGGTGTATCGCGCGATGCATGCGATGATTTATTTTGTGTTGGCGGGATGCGCGGGGGCGCGCCTGGCGAAAAGGCGCATTCGGCACACGCAACGTGTTTTTGGTTTGTTGCAGAATGCGCGCGTGGACGAGGCGTATATTTCGAAATTGCTGCCGGTGTTGCCGCGCGGAGATTCCGAGCTTTACTCGCATCCATCGCTGGACGAATTTAAACATGAGTTCGATGGCCTGATCAGCGCGCGGGTGAAGGAACAGGTGAAGAGGCTGGGGATTACGCTGATTCGGTATCAGGATTTGAAATAGTGAACAGCGGTTCGCTTGCCGAACATTGGCAACCCGGCAGGGTTGCCCTACCATTATAAGTTTATGACAAAGTTAATTTTAATCCTCGTCGCGGGTCTCACTCTCGAGGCTGTGGGCGTGGTTTTATTGAGCCAGGGATTGCATGAAATTGGCGAAGTGAAGCGCATCTCGGCGGGTGAAATCGCGCGGGTGATCGGGCGCGGCGCGACCAATAAGCACATTCTGCTGGGCGTGGCGTTTGAAGCGGCGTTTTTCGGTGTGTTGCTTTATTTGCTCTCGCAACGGGACGTGAGTTTGATCTGGCCGCTGACGTCGCTGGGGTTTGTGATCACGGCGGTCGCGGCGAAGTTCATTCGGCACGAGGATATTTCGGCGCTGCGCTGGAGCGGAGTGGCGTTGATCGTGGCAGGGGCGATGTTGGTGGCGTGGAGCGAGAAACACAAAAAGGCCGCGCCGGCAACGGGTGATGTGGCGTCAACGACGGTCACTCAATAATTTTTCGAGGACGGCGGCGAGTTTTTGCGCGGCCAGGCGGGTGTTTTTCTGCAATTGCATCAACTGCGGGATTTTGCCGGGCGATTTCATCAGCGCGAGCGTCAGTTTGGAAAACGAGAGCGTGTCATCATCCGTCATCAACTCGTTGAAATCCAGCGGCAGGTCGTCGAGGGCGGAATCGGAAATCGCGCGGAGAGTGGCGCTGAGGATTTTTTTCTCGCGGCAAAGCTGGCGGATAAATTGCGATTCCATTTCGACGACATCCGCGCCGGTGCTTTTGCGCAGCGCGGTTTTTTCGGCGATGGTGGTGGCGACGCGGGGCGCGCAGTGAAATTTTGCGGGAGCCGCGCCGGCTTCCTGGAGCGCGGGCGTGAGGCGGCTTTCAGCGTCGGCTTCAAAGACGACATCGCCGATTTTGAGCCGCGGATCCAACGCGCCGGCGAAGCCGCAGGTGAGCACGAGGCCGGGGAGGATTTGCGGCAACGCTTGGAGCAGGGCGCGTTCGGAATTCTTTCGACCCATGCCGGTGATGAGCACGGAAATGCCGGGATTGTTTTTCACGAGTTTCAGAAACGGCGCCGCTTCTTCCTTCACCGCAAAACAAACCAGCGTGATCTTTTTTTGCGCGGCGGTTTTGCCGCCTGTTTTATTTGATTCCACTCAAACGCTCCTTCCAGATTTGATAGAGCAGGACGGTGGCTTTCACGTCGCGCAGGCAGTATTCGGCGATTTCGCGAAATTTGCCTTCGGCGAGGAGATTGCCGACGTCCATGCCGGTGACGCCGTGGCTTTTGGGGGATTCGATGCCGAAGGCTTTGCAGTAAAAATCCAGGTTGAAGCGCCGGGCGGCGCCGTCGCGGCCGCTCACGCCGTAAAAAGTGAGCTGCTCGGCGAGGTCGCAATGCGGGTCGGTTTGGTAACGGTAGCCGAGCCAGTCTTTGCGGGTGATGGGGACGTTGAGCAGGGCAGAGCGCAGATAAATGAACGGCACATCAAAGCCGCGGCCGTTGAAGGTGACGATGGTGTCGTAATGCTTGGCGACGTCCCAAAACGCGGTGAGCAGTTCGGGTTCATCAGCGCAGGGAACGAACTCGACGGGGCCGGCCTCGGCGGTGTCCTCCTCAAAATCCTCGGCGGTGAAGAGCACCTGGCCGCGCTGGGATTCGACGTTGAGCATGGCGATGCAGACGACCTGCGAGGTGAAGGGCCAGAGGCTGCATTGGCGGGTGAGTTCGGCGCGGCGCTCGGCGCGGGCGGTTTCATCCGCGATTTTTTCGCATTCGCGGAAGAGATATTCCTGCTGCGTTTCGTCGAAGCGGTCGATGGGCAGCGCGGAGGTTTCGATGTCGAAGACCAGTTTGGCCATGCCGGAGTTAAGCGTCACGAGGGGTGGGAGCCAAGGAAATTATGGGCTGGATTAATGGATTGTTGGATTGATGGATAACCTAACGGCCGTATATCGAAAGCTCTCCATAAATCCATAATCCAATAATCCATCAATCCTCCCCCTCCCTGGGGTGTGGAAAGGATTTGTTTTTTGGGCGGTTGCGGGTTAAATCATCGGCGACCGTGATGAATTCAAGCAGTTCCATATTGGGCACGCCGAATCGCCGCATTGCAGCGATTGCGCTCGTCATTCTAGCCGTGGACCAGTTTACCAAGGCGCTCGTGCTGCGGTTTTTGCCGAATGTGTGGGATGAGAAAACGGTGATCGACGGGTTTTTCAAATTTGTGCATTGGCAGAATACCGGCGCGGCGTGGAGTTCGTTCAGCGGGAAGAACGGATTGCTGGCGTTGATCGCGGTGGCGGCGTTGGTGATCCTGTATTTCAGCCGGCATCATTTCAATTCGCACACGATGTTGGGCCAGTTCGCTTTTGGATTGGTGATTGGCGGCATCATGGGGAATCTGGTGGATCGGATTATTCGCCAGCACGTGGTGGATTTTTTGCGATTTTATGTGCAGCCACGCGGCGGCAACGAGACCGGGTTTCCGGCGTTCAACGTGGCGGACAGCGCGATTTGCGTGGGGGTCACGCTGGTTTTTCTGATGACGTGGCGCCATGAGCAAGCTCCGAAACCAGTTGAGTCGGCTTCGGAGTAAGTTCTCCGCTTCTTTCGATTCGCACAGGCGGGACGCCCGTGCCACTAACTGAGCCATGTCCTCGCGCACTGAATCCATCGTCATCGACCGGACGCTGCTGTCCGGGCGGCTGGATACTTATCTGCGCGGGAAATTTCCGGCGGCTTCGCGGGGCGCGATCCAACGGTTGATTGAAGAGGGGCACATTCTCGTCGATGGCAAACGGGTCAAACCGACGCACACGCCGCGCGCGGGGGAGCAGGTGGCTGTGCATTGGCCGGAGGCGAAACCGGCGGAGGCGCAACCGGAGGAGATTCCGTTTGAGGTTTTGTTCGAGGATGAAGCGTTGCTGGTATTGAACAAGCCGGCGGGGCTGGTGGTGCATCCGGCGGCGGGGCACGAGGAGCATACGCTGGTGAATGCGTTGTTGCATCATTGCAAGGGCGAGTTGAGCGGGATCGGCGGGGTGGCGCGACCGGGGATTGTGCATCGGCTCGACAAGGAAACGAGCGGCTGCCTGGTGGTGGCGAAAAACGACGACACGCACGTGGCGCTTTCGGCGCAGTTCGCGAGCCGGAAGGTGGGGAAGATTTATCACGCGATTGTTTGCGGGGAGATGACGCGTGACAAGGGTGAGATTCGCGCGTCGATTGCGCGGCATCCGTCGCATCGCAAACGCATGGCGGCGAGTGAAGACAAGGGGCGCGAGGCGCGGACGAGTTATCGCGTGCTGGAACGATTGCGGGCGACGACACTGGTGGAGGCGGAATTGCACACGGGCCGCACGCATCAGATCCGGGTGCATTTTCAATTTCTGGGTTTTCCGCTGGCAGGTGATTTGACGTACGGGCAGCGGCAGAATAGTCGATTGGAGGAATTGGTGGGATTTGCCGCGCCGCGGGTGATGCTGCACGCGTTCCAACTGGCGTTCATTCATCCGCGGACGGGCAAGCGGGTGCATTTTGAAGCGCCGTTGCCGAAGGATTTTGAGGATTTGCTGAAGGTGTTGAGGTGAAATGACCCCAAGGTAACGAGTCGCAAATATCTTGCTCGCAGAATAAGGTCAGAGACTCGTCACCTCGTCCCCTACTTTGAATGAATTCCGCGTTCCGGTTGATTCGCACGGGCGGGACGCCCGCGCCACAAAAATCAGGGGGGCGGGTGTAGTCCCCATGTTTGCGGTCCCCGCGAGGCTCTATCTTAAGTTGTTTTAATACGGCGCTGAGTCAGTGTCGATTTCTTCGAACATAATCAGCAACCTTGAATTTGTATGACAAAGGCATTTCTGAAAATCACCGGAGTGTGCGCCGCGTGCTCGATGCTGGCGGCGTCGGCGTGGGCGCAAGCGGAGCCACAGGGCCAGCCCGCCAGCGATTCGCCCGTCACCCGGAGTTGGAGCACCAAACATTTGAGCGCGACGGGAAGGGATGACGATCACTGCGTGCGCGCCACGCAGTTGACCGGCGCGCCGGTAAATGATGCGTCCGGCAAACGCATCGCCACGATGGAGGATACGATCATTAATTCCGCGGCCGGGCGGGTTGATTTCGCATTGTTGTCGCTGAATGACACCGCCGATGCGGCCACGACGCAAAGCAACGCGAGCAACAGTTCCACTTCGCCAAACAAACTCGTGCCGGTGCCGTGGTCGCTCTTGAAAACGAGCGGGTCCTCCTCCGCGCAATACCTGACGAGCACGGAAAAGCCGACGTTCACGTTGAAGAACGTGGATCAAAAAAAATTGACCGCTGCGCCAAGCGTCAGCGCTTCGGACCTGAGCCAGTCGGAGTGGCAACAGCGCATTTATGCGTATTACGGCGTGACGCCGGGGGCCGCGACGATGGACAAAGCGCCGATGGGCAGCGCGGAATCGCCGGCGGGCGAAATCAAGGGTGAAGGCGCGCAAAAAAAGGAGAACACCACGCCGCAACAGCAGCCACCCCTGCAGCCATGATCGGGCTCCATTGGTAACCTGCAGATTTTGGAATGGCGGGGCGGGCAATAGGTGAGAGGGACGATTGCCAGCTCGCCATTCCGTGTAAGCTGGCGCAAAAAATCCGGAATCGAAGGCGGAAGCTTCGTTCCTGAATTTGGGAACATTGAACGTCGAACTTGCTCAGGAGAAATCTTTTCCTGTCGCGAAGCGACACCTGGATATTAGCCAGCCACAAGGTGGCTGGTATGACGGTGTTGGAGCTATGTCCTGAAAGGACATTGGAAAAGCACATCGTTTCCACCGTCCTTTCAGGACGTGAGGTGACGCCGAGATTTCCAGCCACTGCGTGGCTGGCTAATTTCCGCCGTCGCTTCGCGACAAAAAATGGCTTCTACAAAGCACCTCGAACATCTAATTGATTTTCCCCTGAGCCCTGAGCACCATCTCTCCCCTGCCCTTTTCCCCCGCTCGCGGCGGAGAGGGAGACGGATGGCTGTGGAAAGTCCGAACGCTCCACAAAATGTCGAGGTTCTCGACTGAGCCGTTCTTTTCGGAAATCTATTTTGCCATCGCTATAGAAGAGTTTTCTTGCGGCATTTTTGGCTCGACAGTGGTGACAATTTTGCACGGCTTTGGGTCGAGAACGGTGCAATTGGCATTGCGCGGCGGTAATACGGAGTTAAATTTAACACAGAAGATGACGGCAAAGATGACCACGGTTTTGCACGTTGAAGACGATCCGAATGATACGCTGCTGTTTGAGCACGCCTGTCGCAAGGCCGGGGTCGTTTTCGATCTTCAGGCGGTGAACGACGGTGACCAGGCGATTGCGTATCTGCGGGGTCTCAATGACTTTTCGGATCGCATGAAGCATCCACTGCCGCATTTGATTTTGCTCGATCTCAAGATGCCGCGCGTGAGCGGCTTCGATGTGCTCAATTGGTTGCAGTCGGAACATTCACTGAAAGGCGTGCCGGTGGTGGTGCTGACTTCCTCGAATCACGATGCGGACGTGAAGCGCGCGTATGATTTGGGCGCGAAATCGTATTTGGTGAAGCCGGTGGGTTTTGAGGCGCTGGTCGAGTTAGTGCGAACGTTGCCGGCGCTGGCGACCCCGGAGTGACACTTCAATGCACCGGAGTCGCGGTGAGATCCACTGGTTTTTGGCCGCCGATGACGACGTTGCCGTTGATTTGGGAATTCGAAAGCACCGCCTGAATGGGCTGGCTGGCAGTTTGATCGCTTCCTGCTCCTCCGCCACCGAAACCGCCGCCACCACCGCCGCCGCCGAAACCATTACCACCGCGGGCAGAGACTCCGAAACTGCGAGCGCTGGCGACGGATTGGCCGTTGGTGTAGGGAACGAAATTGCCGGAGAAGACAACGCTCTCATTCAGGTTTCGGTTGGTGCCGGCGACACGGAAGAAATAACTCTGCGACGTGGGCGCATCGGCTTTGAGCGAGCGGGTGGCGGCGCCGCCGGGCCGGTTCCGGGCTGCGGCAAATGAGGCGTCGGAGGCAGGTTCCTGTTGCGCGATTTGGACGGAACCGGTGTAAACGGAGCCGTCGCCATCGACGACTTTCAGGTTGTTGCCATTTTGTTCCACGCGGAAGGAGGCCAGCACCGGTGCGGAAGGGGCGACCGAACCGGCGGCGCGGCGTTGCGTCGGGGAAACTTCCAAACGATTGAATACTTGCGAGACGGTGACGGCGCCGGTGGTTTTGGCGAGGTCGAATAAGTCCTTGTTGGTTGAGATGGGAGCAGCAGCCAGCGTTTTCTGATAAGCGAGCGCGGTTTGCGCGTTCGCGTTGGAAGTGAGTGCGTCGGCGAGGAAGCTGTTCGCTTGCGGAATGGGCGTGGAGGAAATCGTGCCTTCGGAGTCTTTGGCCGCCGCACCGGGGCGAGCGAGCGACTCCGCCGCGGTTGCGTTTTTATAAGCGAACAGTGTGTTGGTGGAGGGAGTTGGCGCGGCGGCGGCCGTGACGATTAACTGTTTTTGAGTGGTTGTGCCTTCGGCGCGACCACCGGCTCTCGTTTCCGCTTTTGATGTTTCGGCGGGGGCGCGATTGGCGGAAAGGACGGTGGCTGGAGGCGGCGTTGGCGCGATGGGGACGGACTTCACCATTTCTTCCGGGACCTTTTTATCCGCATTGGCCAGCGAGGGGCTGGTGACGGCTGGAGGGGCTTCGGGCGCGGGTGCGCTGGGCGCCATCTCCGGGTAGGAGGTTTTGTTCATGGATAATTGAGCCGGCTGCGGACCGGCGGATTCGCGCCATATAAACCAGCCGCCGATCGCGAGCGCGGTGAAGCAGGCGGCAAAGACCAGCCGGAGACGCGGGCCGAAAAGGAAATTGAAGAACGAGCCGCCATGGCTTTTTTCCTCGGATTGGCGCGCGATTTCGCGCTGCAAGAGTTGCCGCGTGGCCGGGCGCAATTCCATGGGCTCGCCCGCCTGTTCGCGGCGTTTTTTCGCGAAGGCGCGCAGCCATTTTTCGATTTTACGTTCCGGTTCCATGCTCAACTAGGTGTTAGACGGGAAAAGGCCTGATTTTTCCCGCGAAAAAACTTTGCGCGCCGCGCCTTCGAGGCGATCGAGGCATTTGCTGAGGCGCGAGCTGACGGTTTTGGGGTTCAATTTCAGCGTGTGGCTGAGTTCCTCGTAGCTCAGGTCGGCGAAGTAACGGAGTTCGATAATTTCCCGGCAGGGCTCCCCGAGTTGGTCGAGGGCTTCGCGGACGAGCGCCATTTTTTCGGCGTTCATGATGAGTTCGTCGGGGCCGGGTAATTCGGCGTGGGGGTCGAGCGTGAGGCCGCTTTCGGGGTCCTCGGCCTGGAGCGAAACGGGCGCGTGGCCGGAGCCGCGTTTGGCGGCGTTGCGGCGTTCGCGGAAATCGCGCGCTTTATTGGCGGCGATGCGGAAGAGCCAGGTTTGAAACTGGCTGTCGCCGTGAAAGGATTGAATGTTCCGGATGACGGCGAGAAAAACTTCCTGGCAAATTTCCTCGGCATCCTCGTGCGAGAAATCCGAGCCGAGCTGAAAGATGAAGCGACCGGCGGCGGCGTAGTGCAAATCGAAGAGTTCGTCCCAGGCGTCGGCTTGCCCGCGACGGCATCGTTCCAGCAATTCGGCTTCGGAGCCCACGGTATTTACGATTTACGATTTACAATTGCCAATTTCCAAAATGAGCGTTCGGATTTCGGGAATCGGTTTTTACGATAGCTATTCTAATCCGCTTTACTCTTCGGGCATATCCGTTTCTTTCCGCCCGCGCACGTGGCTGCAGACGCCGCGTTTGGCGGCGGCGACGAAATCAACCAAGGTGTGGGCGGGGCCGTCAGGAAATTGGCTTTGAGCTTCGACGACGGCGGCGCGCAGGTTTTTTCCGCTGCGGAAGAGCAAGCGATAGGCGGCTTTGAGTTGCAAGCGCTGCCCGGAAGTGAACCCGGCGCGGCGCAGGCCGATGATATTAAGGCCGCAGATTTCATTTTGATGCAGCGAGACGGTGAAAGGAGGCAGGTCCTTACTGACGGCGGAGCCGCCCTGCATCATGGCCAGGGTGCCGATGCGGGCGAATTGGTGGACGAGGCAGTTGCCGGAAATAAAGGCGCGATCGTGCACGATTGCGTACCCTCCGAGGAGCGCGCCGCTGGCGAGAATGATGTTATCGCCGAGGACGCAATTGTGCGCCACATGCGCGTGTTGCATGATGAAATTGTTCGAGCCAATCACGGTTTCGCCCTCGGGTTTCGTCGCGCGATGAACCGTGAAATGTTCGCGGAAAACATTTTTGTCCCCGATGCGGACGCGAGTGGGCGCGCCGTCGTATTTCAAATCCTGGGGCGCGTCGCCAATGACACCGCCGGCGTGAAAATGATTTTCTGCGCCGATCGTGGTCACGCCGGTGATATAGACGTGGGGGCCGATCACACAGCGCGGGCCGATCTCGACGGCTTCGTCGATGACGGCGTAAGGACCGACGGTGACGCTGGAGTCCAGCTTCGCTTTCGGATGAATGACGGCGGTCGGATGAATCACAGCCTAGAAAGTGAGCGATTCAAAGGGATTGCCAAGTCAAAACCGCTCGCGGCGGGAGCGTGCAGAGTTCGACGAGGAAGCCCTCAGGTGGGGGAGACGTTCTTTTACGCACAGGATCACGCTGCCAAGTGTGGGAGTGGGTGGGGAGTTTATGATTCAGTTCAAAAATGAACGCAATGCCGACTGCCAGTCGGCGATACAGCAGGCTGACAGCCCGCGCTACGATTGAGGGGACGAGTGTATTGCCTGGGCAGTGGGTTTGTATCGTTTATTCGGGGGCGGGATGAAGCCGAACAGCACGGCGAGAAACCAAAGCCTCAAGAGGGGAATTGCCATCGGGAGACACCACCGGGTCAGGTGTAAAAGTGGCCCAGTTCGCGCAATGAGGCGTAATCCTTGGCGCGCTCGCTGGTGGCGTGGCCGAGGACGATGTGGTCGACGACGTCGATTTTCAAAAGCTGGCCGGCGCGGATGAGGTCGCGCGTGACTTTGACGTCGGCCTCGCTGGGCGTGGGATCGCCGCTGGGATGATTGTGCACGAGGATGATGGCGGCGGCGTTGGCGGCGATGGCGGATTTGAAGACTTCGCGCGGATGGACGAGCACGGTGTCGAGCGTGCCGTCGGAAATTTTTTCGACACGGATGAGGCGCTTGCGGGTGTTGAGCAGCAGGACCTGGAATTGCTCCACGGCTTTGATGCGGTTGGTCTCGCGCAGGAAATTCACGACGGTGGCGGGGTTGTCGAGCACGGGGGATTCGTCGCGTTTCTCGGATTCCATACGGCGGGCAAGCGCGAAGGCGGCGACGAGCGTGGCGGCTTTGTCAGGGCCGACGCCGGGTTCGCGTTTTAGGTCGTCGATGGAGGCCATCGCGAGTGCGTGGAGCGAACCGTGTTTTTGGAGCAGGCGGCGGCCGATCTCGACGACGTTGGCGCCTTTCAAGCCGGTGCGGAGGAGGATGGCGATGAGTTCGGCGTGGGTGAGGGCGTCCGGACCGCGGGCGATGAGGCGTTCGCGCGGGCGTTCGCTGACGGGCTGATCCTTGAGGCGCATTCCCTCGGACATGCGGGATGGTTTAAACCGGGGCGAGGATTAGGGCGAGGAAAATGTGTGGGGAAAATTGCGGACGCCCATCCAATTGCGACGGTCTGCCGAATGCAATTCGGCGATACAGCAGATTGCAAATCTGCGCTACGGGGCGGGCCGTTGAACGAAGTTTCGGGCGGGTTGGTCCAAGGTGTGGTGTGCGAAATTGGAGTTGGGGTGTATCTTGGTTCTCGGCGGGAGAGTTCTTATGAAAACAACTGTTTTGCTACTGTGTTTCGTAGCGGCATGGACGGCGTGGGCGGGAGATCCGCCGACGCAATTCAGTTCCAGCGTGCGGCCAGGAATTCCGATCACGGCTGGCGAGCGGCAGGTGGATTTTATCTTTGCCAAGCGCGATGCGCCGGTGATCACGCTGGGGAAAAGTGATTTTGTGATTGGCGGGCCGTTGATTGCGGGATTTCGCAAGTTGCCGCCGCAGGAGGATTTGACGCGGGCGCAACGATTCCTGCGGCTGCCAGTCATCCGGTTGTTTGTGCCGGGGCCGATGGATCGGCCGCCCGGCGGAACCGGCAAATATTTTGCGTGGCGTAATGAAGACAGTCCGTCGGCGTGGACCGTGGCGGCGTCAAGGCCGGCGGTTTCGAAGGGGGCGGGGGTGCGGTTGGAGCCGGACTCGGCGTTGATATCGTTGCATAAATGACGAAGAGACGGGGAATCGCACACCGAATTTCGAAGCGCGTAGGAGACGACGTGAGGAGTCTCTGATTATCTGAGAATCGATAAAGTTTGAGACTCGTCACCTCGTCTCCTGCTAAAACGAGCCTCAGATTTTGGCAAAAGTCTCGGCAAGCGCCACGGCTTTGAGCATGGCTTTGGCTTTGTTCACGGTTTCCTGGAATTCGGCTTCGGGCGTGGAATCGTTTACCCAACCGCCGCCGGCTTGCACGTAGGCTTTGCCGTCTTTTACCAACGCGGTGCGGATGGTGATGCAGGTGTCGAGGTTGCCGCTGAAGGAAAAATAGCCGACGCATCCGCCGTAGGGGCCGCGCGCGGTTTGCTCCATTTCGGAAATGATTTGCATGGCGCGGATTTTCGGCGCGCCGCTCAAGGTGCCCGCCGGGAAGGTGGCGCGCATGAGATCGTAAATCGTTTTGTCGGGCGAAAGCTTGCCTTCGACTTGCGAGACGATGTGCATCACGTGGCTGTAGCGCTCGATGATCATCAGGTCGCGGACTTGCACGGAGCCGAAATTGCAGACGCGGCCGAGGTCGTTGCGGGCGAGGTCGACGAGCATGACGTGTTCGGCGCGTTCCTTCGGGTCGGCGAGCAATTCTTTTTCGAGCGCGAGGTCTTCATCGGTCGTCGTGCCGCGGCGGCGGGTGCCGGCGATGGGACGAATTTCGACTGTGTGATCTTCGCAGCGCACGTGAATTTCCGGCGAGGCGCCCACGAGCGAGAAGCCGCTGAATTCCAGCAGAAACATGTAGGGCGAGGGATTGATGCTGCGGGCGGCGCGGTAGAGATCGACAGGGCTGGCGTTGAACTGCGCGGAGAAACGCTGCGAACCGACGACCTGGATGATGTCGCCGGCGGTGATGTATTGCTTGGCCTTGGAAACGTTGGTGAAGAATTTTTCCTTCGGCACGTTTGACTCAAATGGAACCGAAGGTGTTTCGTTCGGCACGCTGACGGGGCGATGTTCGCTCGGCTGTTCCAACAGTGAAACGAGGCGGTCGATTTCCGCGATGGCGTTTTCGTAGGCTTCTTCCGGATTCGCGGAGTCTTCGAGGACGGCGTTGACAAGGACGGTGATGGTCTGGGCGACGCGGTCGAAAATCAAAAGCTGGTCGGCGATGAGGAAAACCATCGTGGGCGTGCCGAGGTCGTCCTGGGGCGGGCGGGGCACGACGGGTTCGACGTCGTGGATGAATTCGTAGCCGATGAAACCGACGGCGCCGCCGGTGAAGCGCGGCAGGCCGGGGACGGCGACGGCGCGATATTTTTTCATGACGCGCTCGACGACTTCGAGGCCGTCTTTGACAAAATGGTTTTCCCCCTGAGCCCTGAGAGCCACCTCACCCCGGCCCTCTCCCCCGCTCCGCGGCGGAGAGGGAGAAGTTGTTCCGGCGTTGGGCGAGGTGGTGGCCGCTGGGTCTGGCGCGGTAGATTTCGGTTGAGCGTTTTTGTCGACCTGGAACGTTTCGACGGTTTTGCCGTTCTCGATGATTTCGACGCGGGAGCCGGTTTGGCGGATGAGGGCGCGGGGGTTGCAACCGACGAAGGAATAGCGACCGATATGTTCGCCGCCTTCCACGGACTCGAACAGGAACGATTCACCCGCGCCGCGGATTTTTCGGTAGGCCGAAAGCGGCGTTTCAATGTCAGCCAGCAAGCGTCGCGTGACGGGGATCAGGTTGCCCTGAGCCGCGAGCTTTTGGAATTCCTCGAGCGTGGGTGAATACATCGCGCGGTTATTTACCGGGAATCTCACCCGTTTCGCAAGCGCAGGAATCGGCGAGCGGCGTTTTCAGCGCGGCGCTGTTGACCAAAATGGCGGGCGCGGCGGGAAGGGCTTGTGATTTGCGGCGCCATGGTCGGCGCAGCCGCCAGACGGCGAGCATGGTGTAAAATGCCACGGCCACCGCGTAGCCAATGATGCCCATGCCCAGGGACATCGGCGCGACGGCAGCGATCAGGCTCGACGCCGGCATAGAATTGCCGGCGTAAAATAAAACGCCGAAACCCACGGCGGCGACCAAAAGCGTGTTGCCGGCGAGGCAGGTCAAATAGAGCACGATGGGTGTTTCCTGGATGCGCGCGACATGCCATTCCCGATAGCGTTCCTCGCCCATGGTGCGCATGAGCCAGGCGGATTGGAAATTGCGCGAGGCGACGAGCACGCTCATGGTGCTGACGGCGATGGCGGTGGCGGGCCAGAAGGCCATGCCGGCGGAGATGGCGATGTTGACGACGGCGCCCCAGCGCCAGCCGAGTTTTCTGGCGATGGGATTGCCTTCGAGCACGAGGTTCGGCGTGGCGACCCAGGTGCTGAGGAAGTCCATGCCACGCGCAAAGGCGAGCAGCAGGACCATCAGGCAAAAGTCGCGACTGCCGAATCTGACGAAGTCGTCCATAAATTAATCACCAATCATAAATGACGAATGGAACCCAAGTCCTCTTCGATTTTTATGATACGCCATCATTTCTTGCTGTAAATATCTCCGGGCGCTTTAAGCATTGGCTCGGTGGTTTTGAAGGTATCGCCAGTGTCAATGGATCGGAAGAAACAGGATCGATAACCCTCGTGACAGGCGGCGCCGATCTGCTCGACCTGGATGAGCAGCGTGTCGCCGTCGCAATCGAACGCGATATCTTTTACGGTCTGGGTGTGGCCGCTTTCCTCGCCTTTCATCCAGAATTTCTGGCGGGAGCGGCTCCAGAAATGGGTTTTGCCGGTTGCGACGGTTTTTTCGAGGGAAGCGCGATTCATCCACGCCATCATCAGGACGCGGCCAGTGCCGGCTTCCTGCACGATGGCGGGAATGAGGCCTTGCGCGTCAAATTTCAATTTGTCGTAAAAGGTCATTTTTCGTCAACCCAGTCTAAACGCAAATTGGAGGATTTAAACGAGAAAGTTGTGTGGCACGCGGAACTGGGAACGCGTAGAGCGAACCTCGCGTCTGCGCGGATTGTGGGGGGAACAGGGAGAACGGTGGCAACAGTCAGTTCTGACAAGATAGTCGTTTTCAATGGCAACGGTTTGTCGTATTAGTGTGACACCTACTGGCATTGGATATGGGCGGTTGGTAAACGTCAGGCGAGGCTGTGCACATGGAAAAGATTAAACTCCGCGACGAAGCGGAATCGACAGAGCCAATGGGCGACGCGTTTGTGGCCAAAACCACGGAGCGGATCCGGCTATTGCTGAAGGCGGGTACGCCGCAGGGGGAGGTGCTGACGTATTTGGCGCGGGCTGGGGAGGAACTGGCCGGGACCGGTGCGGTGGTTTCCATTTTGCTTCTCGACGACAAAGGTTTGTTGCGAAACGGCGCGTCGCCGGGGTTGCCGAAGGATTATATGGCGGCGATTGACGGGCTGAAGCCGCGGCCGGACCTGGGCACGTGCGCGAGCGCGGCGGCGACGGGTTGCATGGTGTTGACGCCGGATTTCCGGGCGGATGGCAAATGGGCGGAACTGCGTCATCTGCCGATGGCTTTGGGTTTTCTGGGCGCGTGGAGCATGCCGATCAAATCATCCGCTGGGACGGTGCTGGGGACGTTCGGGACTTATTATCGCGAGGTTCGAGTGCCGACCAACCGGGAGCGCCAGGGCGTGAAGTTTTTGGCAAACGCAGCGGCGATGGTGCTGGAAGATTATTGGAGGTCGCGCAGTGTATATAGCGATTGCCAAAAGTAATTTCCGGATAGAAGGCCGAAGCTTCGCCTCCTGAACCTCTCCCCCGCTTCGCGGCGGAGAGGGAGACGGAAGGCAAACCCGCAGGTTTGCCCCCCCATTTCGGAAATTGCTTTGGCAAACAGTCTATCGGCCGTCCGGTGAATTGGGATAGCACCAGAGGCAATTGCGAGCGGGGTCTGCGATCCAGCCATCACTAAGGCGTTTTTTCGCGTATTCCACGCGCGAGTCCATGAAGCCGAAGACGGCGCCTTTTGAGTGACGGGCGGTGAAGCCTTCGTTGGGAAATTGGCAGCCGTCATTGAAGGAGCCGGGGGAGTTCTCATCCGTTTCCACGAACAGCACGTCTCCGCCCGAGAATTGAGTTTCTTTCAGCGTATTTCCCCGCAATCCGGAATCCCATTGAATGGTGGAGTTGGGGGCACGGTCGACCACTTCAATGTTCATCATGTAGCTGGAGAACCCGACATCGCGGGTGGCCCAGAGGGTGGTGTTGGTGTTGCGATCATCCGGGCAAATGTAGGTGTCCCAGTTGCGGATGCTTTGGTAGAACAAACCGTGGGTGGGACCGGAGAAATTGGGATTGGACCGGAGCACTTCGCCGGGTTGGTAAAGCCAGCCGGCGGGATATTGCGGATCCGTTTGCGAATTGCCCCCGCCGCCGTTGGCGAGGGCCATTTTGTCGTTGTTGTCGTTGCAATAAAGGTGGTGGGTGATGAGGAGTTGCCGCTCGTTGTTGATGCATTGAATGCGGCGGGCTTGTTCCTTGGCGCCGGCGAGGGCGGGCAGGAGCATCGCGGCGAGAATCGCGATAATGGCGATGACGACGAGGAGTTCGACGAGGGTGAATCCGTATGGGCGTGGAAAAACGGTTTTTTGGGCGACTGTTGATTGACTCATGCCATCCCCTTCCCTTTGCTGGTGTGGTTGTAGCCGAAATAACGAACGGGGTCAATCGGGAAGCGTAATTGGGACAGGGCAAACGCATTTAAATTTATGGGAAATCCGCCTGAATCCGTAGCGCAGATTTGTAATCGGCTGGGCGTGGCGATTGTTCGGTGACTCATCGCGTTAAAACGGCCAGCCGATTGCAAATCGGCGATACAGCAGATTACAAATCTGCGCTACATTTAAATGCGTGAGCCTTGGCAATCGGGACGCGACTGAGGCGGGATTAAAAGTGGGTGACGTTTCCCGGCCTCGTGAGCCGAAATATGCCGCTCCATACAGCTTGGGACAGCGTCTCCCGGTCGAGCTGCAAATATGCCGTGCCTGGTGTGGAGTCAGGTAACTCGTTTTCATAAATAATCGATTGGGGAATGGGAACTTCTGTCGTCCCTGTGGGACTGCGGTTCTGGTTGGCGGTTACCCACCGATAAATCGGCGGGCTATTTTCTTTCGCCGCTGCGCGGCTTCCGGAAGGGATTATGAACTTGCCAGCGGGACGCCGGCGGTCCCAGGCTCGGCAGCACCGGTCCAGTGACAAAAAATTAACTTCTGCATGGTTCGACGGTTGTGTTTAATGACACTCTGTTATGAGCCAGACGCATCCTCTGACTACCACGACGTTTGAATTGCCGGGTTATCGCACCGTGAAATCGTTTGGGGTGGTGCGAGGCATCATTGTGCGCTCGCGGTCGGTGATTGGGAATATTGGCGCGAGCCTTCAGTCGCTGATTGGTGGCAACATCACGCTCTACACGGAATTGTGCGAGCGGGCGCGGGAAGACGCGTTCAGCCTCATGATCCAACACGCGGGGCAAATGGGCGCGAATGCCATCATTGGCGTGCGCTACGACGCGACGGAGATTTCGCCGGGGATCACTGAGGTGCTTTGTTATGGGACGGCGGTGTTTGTGGAGAAAGCGTGAGGACGGAGGTCAGAGGACGGAAGGCGGAAGACGGAAGACGGACATCGTAAATCGTAAATCGTAAATAATTATGGCCGGACATAGTCGATGGGCGAAGGTCAAGCATTTCAAGGGCGGCATTGACGCCAAGCGCGGCAAGATTTTTTCGAAGTTGGGCCGGGAAATCACGGTCGCGGCGAAAATCGGCGGCGGCGATCCCGATATGAACCCGCGTTTGCGCATGGTGCTGCTGCGCTGCCGCGCGGCGAGTATGCCCAATGAAAATATCGAGCGCGCCATCAAGAAGGGCACGGGCGCGGGTGAGACGGTGAATTTCGAGGATTTGATGTACGAGATTTACGCGCCGCACGGGGTGGCGTTGCTGGTGGAAATCAGCACAGACAATCGGAACCGGGTCGCGTCGGAAATCCGCAGCCTGGTGACGAAGGCGGGCGGGTCGATCGCGACGGCGAATTCCGTGACCCGGTTGTTCCACCGCAAGGGGCAGATCATCGTGGCGCGCGACGCGGCGAATGAGGATCAATTGATGGAGGTGGCGCTCGAAGCGGGCGCGGAGGATTTCAAGGCGGACGAGCAGGGTTACCAGATTTTGACGGAGCCGGGGAATTTTGAGGCGGTGCACAAGCAGATCGAGGCGAAGGGGATCAAGCCGGCGATGGCGGAGATTAATTCGCTGCCAACGATCACGGTGCCGTTGAATGGCGAGCAGGCGGACGCCGTCAATAAGCTGATTGAGGCTCTGGAAGAAAACGATGACGTGAAGGATGTCTATTCGAATGGGGAGTTTCCCGAATAGCTTTTTAACCGCGGATGGACACTGATGTACACGGATGAGGGAACTTTTACGCGAGTGGCGCGAACCAACACGAATTCAATTTGCTTTTTTAATTGGCGAGAATTCGTGCCATTCGCGTAAAAGGCCTTTTTAGCATGGCATTTTCCGGAAGCGATCTTAAATCATGAAGAAATTGACGGACGATACACTATTGGCGCGAGTGCTGGCGTGGCTTGCGCGCATGGTGTTCCGTCATAAAAAGCTGATCGTCATTTCGCAAGTAATCCTGTTCGTGGTCAGCGTGTTGATCGCCTACAAATATCTGCGGTTTGACACGAACCGGGATAATCTCGTCGGGCAGAACGAAAAGTATCAGCACGCTTTCCTGGAATATAAGAAGGAGTTTCCCTCGCAGGATGATTTGGCGGTGGTGGTGGAGAGCGAGGATATCGAGAAGAACCGGCAATTCATCGAACGGCTCGGGGCGAAGGTGATGGCGGAGCCGGCGTATTTCACGAACGTCATTTTCAACAACGACCTGAAAATGCTTGGCAAAAAGGCGCTGTTGTTTGTGCCGGATTCCGATTTGGAGGACTTGCGCAACCAGTTGAAGGGCTACATTCCCTTCATCCAGAAATTTGGCCGGACGACGAACTTGGTTTCGTTTTTTGATTTGATCAATCACGAGTTCCGCACGTCGCCGCAGGAGGAAAATGAACAGACGAAATCATTGGTGAGCGCGCTGCCGGCTTTGGAACGCATCCTGCAACAGGCGGACGCGAGTTTGAGCCGGCCGGGCACTCCACCATCGCCGGGGATAACGGCGTTTATTGATCCGACCGGCGCGGCGCAGACGAATATTTACGTGACCTACGACAAAGCGCGGCTGTTCGTGCTCACGGCGCAGCCGACGGTGACGAATGTCCCGGGCGCGGATGCGATACGGATGGGCAAGGAGCAGGACGATCACAACTCGGATTGCGTGCAGGAATTGCGGAAGCTCCTGGCGGAGACGCAATTGGAAGTGCCGGGCGTGAACGCGGGGGTGACGGGGATGCCGGTGCTGGATTACGACGAAATGGTGCAGTCGCAGAAAGACACCACGGTGGCGAGCATTGTGTCGGTGATTATTTGCGCGCTGATTTTCATTTACGGCTACAACGAAACGGGGCGTCCGATCAAAGCCACGATTTGTTTGATTGTGGGCCTGGCTTACACGCTGGCGTTCGCGACGATCACGATCGGGCATTTGAATATTTTGACGGTGACCTTCGTGCCGATGCTGGTGGGGTTGGCGATCGATTTCGGCGTGCATTTGATCACGCGGTACGAGGAGGAATTGCGGCACGGCATGAGCCAGGAAGCCGCGCTGACGAAAGCGATGGTTTACACCGGGCAGGGAATTTTCACGGGCGCCTTCACGACGGCGGGAGCGTTTCTGGCGATGTGGTTCACGCGGTTCAAGGGCATCCAGGAAATGGGGCTGATTTGCGGCGGGGGTTTGGCGGTGTGTTTTATCCCGATGATGACATTGCTGCCGGTGTTGCTCCTGCGCGGGCGGCAGAATGTGATCGATTCCGCAAAGGGCGAACCGCAGCATCGCGCGCAGATTGAAAATCTGTGGCTCGCGCGGCCGGGGATGGTGCTCGCGATCACGATTGCGTTGTGCGTCCTGGCGGCGACGCAGATCGGCAAGGTGCGCTTCGATTACAACGTGCTGAAACTGCAAAGCACGAGCCTGCCGTCGGTGGTGACGGAAGACAAATTGATCCACTCGGCGGGGCAATCGCTATTGTACGGCGCGGTGATCGCGGATACGCCGCAGCAAGCGGTGAAACTGGAGGAGCAATTGACGAATTTGCCGGCGGTGGCGTCGGTGGTGACGATGGCGAATTACCTGATTGAAGATCCGACGAACAAATTGAAGTTGATCGGCGAGGTCAAACGCGACCTGGAGCCGTTGCGGTTCAAGCAGCCGGATGCGCGGCCGGTGGATATCGCGGATTTCAGCCGGACGCTGTATTCTTTTGGAGGTTATTGCGCCCAGGCGATCAAAGCGATTGGCACCAATGATCCGGCGTTGAGCGCGCAATTCGCATCCATGCAGGACACGGTGCAGGCCTTGCGCGTGGACATGGGCGCGGGGAGCGACCGGGAGATGGCCGAACACGGGCAAAAGCTGGGGGAATTCCAGCGGGCGTTGTTCAATGATTTGCGCGAGACCTTCGAGGCGCTCAAAAACCAGGATGACAGTTCGGGGTTGAAGGTGGCGGATTTGCCGGGGCCGATGCGGGCGATGTTCATCGGTGTGAACGGGAAACAGTTGGTGCAAGTATATCCGAAGAAGGACGTTTGGGCGCGGGAGAACCAGAAGGAATTCATCGATCAGGTGAGCAAGGTGTATCCGGATTTGACGGGAATGCCGGTGCAGTTATACGTGTATACGGAATTGCTGAAGGATAGCTACGTACAGGCGGCCTATTATTCTTTGGCGGCGATTATTCTGTTGATCCTGTTCCATTTCCGCAGCGTGTCGTCGGTGATTTTGTCATTGCTGCCGGTGGTGATTGGCTCGATCTGGCTGGGCGGGCTCATGGGATTCTTCCATGTGCCGTTGAACCCGGCGAATATCATGATTTTGCCGCTGGTGATTGGCATTGGCGTGACCAATGGGATTCATATCCTGAACCGATACGCGGAAGAGCAGACGCCGAGCATTCTGTCGCGCAGCACGGGCAAAGCGGTGTTTGTGTCGGGGCTGACGGCGATTGCAGGATTTGGAAGTTTGGTATTGGCAAAAGACCGCGGTATTCACAGTCTCGGTGTGGTGATGGCGGCGGGCGTGACTTGTTGCATGGTCGCGGCGCTGATGTTTTTGCCGACGTTGTTGAATTTGATGACGCGGAAAAGAAAATGACCCAGTATCGACAATGCACTATCGACACTGGGTCAGGAGGAACCGAGGTAAAAACCTCAAGTGTGTGACTAGAATAGAAAAAAACGGCTTTAAAGTCAATTGCTATGTTAAATGGGAACAAAGTGCCCGGATTTGGATGCCAATAACGTTAAAGTTATGCAATTCGCCCATTGACCGGAAAACGGGCTGACGTTATTCCATGCGCCAAAATCAATTGCGGTATAAATAAATTTGAAACGGACCTTAAGTTTAATTCTAGGCTGTATTGGCCTGGCAGTTGTCCAACCGGTGTCGTCGCGCGCGGCGGATTGGCTGCATGCGGGATTGCTTTACGATCATTTTGATTTGACGCTGGAGGAGGGGCATCGCACGGAAGTGCTGGGGCCGCTGTTTTATTCGCAGGAACGGGATACGGAAAAGCTGTGGGCGTTGCCGCCGTTGTTTTCGGATTTGAAGGACCCGGCGACGGAGCGGCACGAGTACGATTTCGCGTATCCGGTGCTGACGTATCGGCGTTACGGGACGGAGTCGCGCTGGCAATTGATCCAATTGTTTTCCTGGGCGGGCGGGTTGCACGACGATGAAAAGAATGCGCGGCGGTTCACGCTGTTCCCCTTCTATTTCCAGCAACGCTCGGCGATTCCGGAGGAGAATTACACGGCAGTGGTGCCGTTTTATGGGCACTTGCAGAACCGGCTGTTTCGCGATGACATTTTCTTCGTGATGTTTCCGCTCTACAGCGAGACGCGGAAGGGCGATGTGGTGACGGACAATTATGTGTATCCGTTTTTCTCGCTGCGGCACGGGGATAAACTGGAGGGCTGGAAGGTGTGGCCGATCATCGGGCACGAACACAAGGACGTAACAACGCGGACGAACGGATTTGGTGATGTGGAAACCGTGCCGGGGCACGACAATCATTTTGTTTTATGGCCTATTTATCTTGAGTCGCAAGCGGGGGTCGGAACGGATAACCCGGAGAAAAGCTTTGCGATTTTGCCGGCGTATTACCAGGACCGTTCGCCGAAACGCGATGTGACCACGGTGATCTGGCCGTTTTTCTCGCACATCGATGATCGCGAAAAGAAATACACGGAGTGGCAAACGCCGTTTCCCTTTATAGATTTTGCGAAAGGCGAAGGCAAGACGACTCATCGCGTGTGGCCGTTTTTCAGCCAGGCGCACACGGAATACCTGGAAAGCGATTGGTATTTATGGCCGGTTTACAAATTCAACCGCGCGAAAGTGGCTCCGCTCGACCGGTCGCGGATGCGGATTTTGTTTTTCCTGTATTCGGACACGATCCAAAAGAACACGGAGACGGCGGAATACCAGCGGCGGCGGGATTTCTGGCCGTTCTACACGCATCGGCATGATTACAACGGCAACACCTATTTCCAGATCTTCGCGCCGCTGGAGCCGATCCTGCCAACGAGCAAGAGCGTGGACCGGGATTATTCGCCGGTGTGGTCGGTGTGGCGACAAGAGCATAACCCAAAGACCGGGGCGAGGAGCCAATCGTTGCTGTGGAATTTATATCGCCGGCAGACCACGCCGGGCACCAAAAAATGCTCGCTCCTGTTCGGACTTTTCCAGTATCAATCGGGCGCTGACGGCAAACGTGTGCGATTGTTCTACATTCCCGTGGTGAACAAGAAATCGGGCGCAGCAGATCGGGGCAGAGCCCGCGAGTTCAAAAATAATTGACAATAGTTGCCAACTATTGAATAATCCTAACATGGGGCATGCTTTGACAACTCATTATGAAAAGGTCATCGACCGATTGATCCGTTCTGGGATATTTGCAAACCGCAGCGAAGTCGTGCGCGCGGGCCTAAAGGCTTTGGAAGAGAAATATCTACAGGAGGATTATTTGAATCCACCACCTTTACCGAAAGGTGCTCTAACTCGGGTATATCGAAAACAACGTGATGAAGAGCAAGAGCCGGAATCTGTGGGGCGCCAGAAACCGATTGAATTCGACGAATGAAACAGTGGGATATTTTTACCTGGACCTTCCCCGAAGGGAAGCATCCGGCGGTAATCGTCTCCCATCCGGAACGGGTCGCGAACAAGCCGGTTGTTAATGTTTTGTTATGCTCCAGCAAGCGTGCGACGCGCGCAGCTGAAGCAAACGAAATAATCCTGGACGAGGCGGACGGTTTGGACTGGCCGACTTTGTGCAAATGCGATTTGTTATATCGAGTTTCGAAATCCGAATTGTCGCAACATCGCGGCGTGGTTATCGAAGTTCGAAGACGCGCGATTGTTTCGCGGATCATCCAGAATTTCGGATGGGCGGGAATATAAAATTTTATGTTTGAGAACATCGGTGAAATGCTGGTGCTGTTCTGGCGCACGCTGATGGCGCTGCCGATGGCTTGGCGTCAACGGCAGAAAATCTTCGAGAACTTTTTCGAAATCGGCAATGGCAGTCTCCTGATGGTTTGCGTGCTGGCTTTTTTCATCGGCGGCGAAACGGCCTTGCAAACCGGGCCGTTCCTGGCGGAAAAAAGCTTCGGCGGCTACCTGGGCGGCATTGTGGGCTATTCCGTGTGCCGTGAACTGGCGCCCATTCTCATGGCCATCCTCATTGCCGGCCGCAGCGGTTCGGCCATGGCGGCGGAAATCGGTTCCATGCGCGTTTACCAGGAAATCGATGCCTTGCGCACGATGAACATCAACCCGATCCACTACTTGATTCTGCCGCGCATGGTGGCGATTGCATTCGCGCTGCCGTTGCTGGTATTATTTGCGATCCTCGTGGGCTGGGTCGGCGGCGGCATTGTCTCCGCGGCGAATAATCGCATTGATATTCCCATCCAGGCATTCTTTAAGAACCTGTCGGAGATCGTGAAGTTTCGCGATGTGGGCAACGGCTTGTTCAAGAGTTTTTGTTTCGCGCTGATCATCGGCATCGTGTCGTGCCATCAAGGGTTGGTCACGATCGGCGGCCCGCGCGGCATCGGCCGGTCGGTCACCAAGGCGGTGGTGAACTCGATCGTGTTGATCATTGTGTTTGATTACATCCTGACCCGCGTGTTGTTGAAATGAACGACGGCAATTCCAATCAAAACGGCGTGGACGTGGAGGTGCGCGGCCTGAAGAAGCGATTCAACAGCCAGGAAGTGCTCAAGGGCCTGGACTTCAAGGTGCAGCCCGGCGAAATTTTCGTGATCATGGGGCCGAGCGGCAGCGGCAAGAGCGTGTTGCTCAAGCAAATCATCGGGCTGGATTTGCCGGATGAGGGCGAAATCCTCGTCGCGGGCGAATCCGTGCAATCGCCGGACGTGATGGAGAAATACCGGATCGCGATGGTGTTTCAATCGGGTGCGCTGCTTAATTCGCTCACGGTGGGCGAAAATGTGGGGCTTTATCTCGCTGAACACCGGCTGAAAAAGCCGGATGAAATTGCGAAAATCGTGGCGCAGAACCTGGAGATCGTGGGGCTGAAAGGCACCGAGGACAAAATGCCGAGCGAATTATCGGGCGGCATGAAGAAACGCGTGGCGATTGCGCGCGCGTTGATCGTGGAGCCGCAATTGATTTTATACGATGAACCGACCAGCGAACTGGATCCGGTGTCCGCCATGGTGATTGGCGAGGAGATTTTGCGGTTGAACGAGCGCACGCACGTAACTTCGATTGTCGTCACGCACGACCGCGACCTGGCGTTCGGCGTCGCGGATCGCATCGCGGTGATCATCGAGGGGAATATTGTGGCGATCGGCACGCCGGACGAAGTGAAGGCGAAGCAGGATCCGCTGGTTCAGAAATTTTTGCACGCAGATATCAAACGCCAAACGAAAGTTTAATTTATGAAGAATTCATTGGAAAGCCGGCTGGGCATATTCGTCGCGCTTGCGGTGGTGGCCACGGTGGTGATCATCGAGATGCTGGGCGGGCCGGAACATTTCATGCGCGGTTATCGGTTGAAGGCTCAATTCGACAACGTGCAGGAGTTGAAGGAGGGCGACCGCGTGAAAATGGCCGGCGTCGAGGTCGGGAGGGTGGAAAAAATCCAGCTCGAAGGCGAGAAGGCACTGGTGATCATGAAAATGAAGCACAATGTGAAAGTGAAGACGGACAGCGTGGCGACCGTCAAGTTCACGGGCCTGATGGGGCAGAATTTTGTGTCGCTCGATTTCGGCAGCGCGAGCACCTACGCAACTGACGGCGCGTTGCTGGAAAGCAAGGAGCAACCGGACTTGACGGTGGTGATGGCGAAGATCGATGACGTGGCGACGGGTGTGCAAAACCTGACGAAGAGTTTTTCCGGGTTGAAGATCGACGAGTTGCTCGGACCGTTCATCGATTTCATGAAGGACAATCGCGCGCCGCTGACGGCGACGATTTCGAACATCGATTCAGTGACGGCGCAGATCGCGAAAGGCCAGGGCACGGTGGGCAAAATGATTTACGACCAGACGCTGTACGATTCCGCGCTGGCGACGGTGACGAACCTGCAATCGACACTGGCCGATGCGCAAGTGACGGTGGCGCATGCGCGACAGGTGGTGGATCAGATCAACGAAGGCCAGGGCACGGTCGGCAAGCTGATCAAGGATCCGACGCTCTATAATGAAACGACCGCGACCATGGTAAGCGCGCATCAGATTCTGGAGAAAGTGAACCAGGGGCAGGGTTCGGTTGGAAAATTGATCAACGACCAGGAATTTTATAAGAACGCGAAGCTGACCTTGCAGAAGCTGGATAAGGCGACGGAAGGTCTCGAGGACCAGGGGCCGTTGAGCGTGCTGGGAATCGCGGTGAACAGTTTGTTGTGAGCCATGGCTGCGGAAGCGTTTGCAGTTTGGCACAAAAAATTCAGGGCGACTGGCGATATTTGTCCGGTTCGATTGGGTTGCACACGTGACGAAATCCGGGCATTATTCGGCGAGCCGGATGCAGTTGGCGGAACCTCTCGAAAACATGGGGTTTCCCGTATTTGGAAATACGGCGACTTGGAATTTCATTTTGATGGCGATGTGTTGGCGTTAATTTTCTCGGAAACTCCTGAGGGCATCGTGGATGTCAGTATCCCCATGCGCCCGCAAAATTAGCCGGAACCAAGTGATTTCTGGCCTTACAACTGCTGCGCAGGAAATTACGATCGAAAAGTTGCTAATAAATAAATAAAAAGAAACATTCTGCTTCAGAAAACGTTTTAACCTATTAGGAAGAATTTGCCAGGATGAGCGTGGTATTGGAAGGGTCACTTAAATCAGAAATGCGAGAGGAAAAGGCACTAACAAACCCGGTTTTCGTGGTCGGCGTTTTGCGGTCGGGAACTTCGCTGTTGTATTCGCTGTTGAATCAGCACCCGCAAATGGCGTTCATGTATGAGTGCGACGCCTGGAATTTTCCGAAAATGCTTGCCGGGGCGCGATTCAGGGGCAATTGGCTGGAGCGGCAGGAGTTTTACAACCAGTCTCTGTCCCGGCACCGGCTGGTTTACGGCCGGAGCTTGCGCGGCCTGGAGAACATCCGCAAGCCGGATGATTTATACGAAGTATTCGGCCAGGGCAAAGGCGCGGCGTTATGGGGTGAGAAGTCACCCTTTTATTGCTGCCGCCTGCAGCATCTGGCCGAGCGAAATCCCCAAAGCCCCTTCGTCTTGATCTGGCGCGATCCGGTGGAGATTTATCGGAGCATCGTGCACGCCGGGCGCGCCACTCGCTTTTTCCGACGGCCGGGAATGCTGAGCCGGTTGATTCGGTATCATGAAAAGATGATCGAGCAGGCGGCGGCGTTGGAAAAAATGGGCGCGCGCGTTCACCATGTTACTTACTCCGGATTGATTGACAATACCGCGGGCGTTTGCGATGGCATTTGCAAGTTCCTGGGAGTGCCGTTCGAGCCGCGCATGCTGGATTTGAGTTCGGCCGACCTGTCGGCGGTTTACCAGGCGGCGCAGCATGATTATCTGCGCCGGGGCGTCATTCAACGGCAGAAGTTGACGAACGAGATTTTAAAACCGCGAATCGTTCGCAAACTGGAGCGTTTCCGCAATCGCTGGAACCGGCTGAGTCCGGAAATGTTTGCCGCGACAAAAATGGCCGGCGACAAACGGGAGCCGTCCTTTTTTGAGCGAGCCCGGCACGCGATTGCGGGCAAGCTGCTCTGCACCTGGGATGATACCAAGCGGGTCTTGTTCGAGTTTATGCCGATGGATTGGTTGCAAACCTATCGCGGAGCAGCGCACTGGTTTTTCTCAAGTCGCGACGAGCGTGCCGAGCCGAAGCGGTCCTTGAGCGAACAAATTGCGCGGCATTGGATCACCATTGCGGTGGCGTATTTCATGACCGCGGGCCTGGGATTAATTGATGCGGTGGATCCGCATTTTTCGTTGCTGCCGTTTTACATGATTCCCTGCGCGATCCTGGCGCTGACGATCAATGGGCGCTGGGGAACGGTCGCCGCAATGATTGCGTCGTGCATCGGGCCGGCGCTGGTGCGCAAGCTGGATGAGTCCTTTGCGCAAATTGAAGTATTCGTCTGGAACTCCAGCATGCGGTTTTTGCTGTTTGAGTTTGTGGTGCTGGTGCTGGACCGGGTGCGCCGCGAAATCAATTCGAGGAAGACGGAGAATGGTTAGACTGCTTGCCAAAAGTAATTCCCGAAATGGTGGGGCAAACCTGCGGGTTTGCCTCGATTCCCCGCAGGGAATCGCCACCATTTCGGAAATTACTTTTGGCATCACTATAGAGCCGTTGCATTTCCCTGCCCCACATTCCCCCTGACGAATCCGATACGGTCTCGATTTATGTGATCTGCAGATAAATTCCCTTCAAATATTCCGCTTCTTTGAAGCTGGCGTGATGATCGGGGGCGTGGCGGGTGGTTTTTAGTTCCTCGAAGCGGCGCCCTGATTTCAGTGCGCTACGACGGACGGCTTCGAAAAATTCTTCCGCAGTCACGTGGGCGGAGCAGGAGCACGCGACTAAAATTCCCGATTTCGTGAGGTGTTGCATCCCCAAACCGGCGAGCTTTTCGTAGGCGCGAATGGCGCCGGCGCGTTCGGCCTCGCGTTTCGCGAAGGACGGCGGGTCGAGAATGATGAGGTCAAAGGTGCGCTGCTCCTTGGCGGCGAGCCAATCGAGGGCATCGGCTTGCACACGCTCGTGGCGGCATTGCGCAATGGCGGGAAGGGATTGGTTGGCCGCGAAATTTCGTTCGGCGCCGGCGAGGGCGTGCGCGCTGATGTCGAGGTCGGTGACGGACGTCGCGCCGCCGCGCGCGGCGTAGAGGGAAAAGCCGCCGGAAAAGCTGAAGGCGTTCAGGACGCGGCGGCCCCCGGCGAGGGATTCGACGGTGCAGCGGTTCTCGCGTTGGTCGAGAAAGAAACCGGTTTTCTGGCCGTGGCAGACGTCCGCTTCGAAGCGGATGCCGTTTTCGAGAAAAGTTGGGATGGTTTCCAGTTTTGCGCCGGAGATGATTTGACCGTCCTCCACGGAAATCATTTCGCGCGCGGCGGATTGGATATTCCGGCTGAGCCGCAGGACCAGGCGTTCGGGTTTGAGTTGCGCGCGGATGAGCGCGGAAATTTCTTCAAAGCGCGGCAACCAGGCGACGGTGTAGAGTTTGACGACGAGTGTTTGGTCGTAGCGATCCAAAACGAGGCCGGGCCAGCCGTCGCTTTCGCCGTTGATTAAGCGATAGCCGTTGGTGCGCTCATCAAAAAGATTGCGGCGGCGCTCGACGGTTTGAGCGAGCCGCACGGTCCACCAGGCGGCATCGATGGTTTGCGGTTTGCCGGCGTGGAGAATGCGGACACGGATGGGTGAATCGGGATCGAACAATCCGACGGCGAGGAATTTATCCTGGCGATCGAAAATGACAGCGAGCTCGCCTGGGGCGCCGTCGCGATTTTGTGCGCGGACACTGTCGCCGAAAACCCACGGGTGACCGGCGCGCAACTGTGTCTCGGCAGCCGCGGTCACACGGAGGCGCAGGCGGGGTGTGCTTTTATCAACTCTCATTTGTTGGCAGGGCAATAAGACCCAATAATCCGTGACCAAGGCTCGCTTCTACTGCTTGCGCGCTCGGTTGCTTTTTTTGCGGCATCATTCAAATTAAGTCATGGCGGAGAACAAAACATATCGCGTGGTTGTGCTCGGGGCGGGTTTTGGCGGGCTGGAGTTTTGCAAACATTTCCGCCGCCCCAACACGCGCATTACGCTGGTTGACCGCAAGAATCATCATTTGTTTCAGCCATTGCTTTACCAGGTGGCGACGGCCGGGCTTTCCGCGACGGAAATTGCGCAACCGGTGCGCGCGATTTTTTCCGACCGGCCGGACATCACGGTGCTGCTGGACAACGTCGTGGATTTTGACCTCACAAACAAGAAGGTCTTGCTGGAGGAAAATACGCTTGCCTACGATTACCTGGTGCTGGCGCTGGGCAGTTGCACGGGATACTTCGGGCATCCGGAATGGGAACAATTCGCGCCCGGACTGAAAACGCTCGATGACGCGTTGCGCATCCGCAGCCGGGTGTTGCTGGCATTTGAAAAGGCGGAGAACCAGGCGGAGGCGGCGGAGCGCGAAAAATTGTTGAGCATCGTGATCGTGGGCGGCGGGCCGACGGGCGTGGAACTGGCGGGCGCGTTTGCGGAACTGGCGCGCACGGTGTTGAAACGGGATTTTCGGCACATCGATCCTTCGCAGGCAAAAATTATTTTGATCGAGGGCGCGCCGAACGTGCTTTCGTTTTTGCCGCCGGACCTGCAAGAGAGCGCGAAGCGACAACTCGAAGGGTCTGGGCGTGCACGTGCGGGCCGGCACACGCGTGAAGGACATTCGCGACGGCGAAGTGGAATTGGAGGGCGGCGAGGTGATTCGCGCGGGGACGATTTTGTGGACGGCGGGTGTATCCGCGACGCCGCTTACGAAGAAACTCGGCGTGGAGCTCGACAAGGCTGGCCGCATCAAAGTGAATCCCGATTGCAGTTTGCCGGGGCGCCCGGAAGTGTTCGTGCTGGGGGACATGGCGATTTTGATGCAGCAGAATGGGAAACCGGTGCCAGGCGTTTCGCCGGCGGCGATGCAGGAGGGTCGCCACGTGGCGAAGATCGTGGAGGATGAGATTGATTTGGGCGTGGGGCGATGCCCGCGGCCGCCGTTCAAGTATTGGGACAAGGGCACGATGGCGACGATTGGGCGGTCAAAGGCGGTCGCCGAGGTGGGCCGGTTCAAATTCTCCGGACTGCTCGCGTGGCTGACGTGGCTGTTTGTGCACCTGGTTTTTCTGGTCGGCTTTCGCAACAAAATCTCGGTGATGCTGAGTTGGGTGTATTCGTATTTTGTGTATAAGCGGGGTGCGCGGATCATTGTGACGGCGCCGCCGGAATTGCCAGACAAAGATCGAAAATGAACGATATTTGATTTTCGGCTATTGAAGCGTAAAATTGGCTTGTGAGTATCGAAGTTCTGAAACAGGAGCTGTCGGCGCTGAATGCTGAGGATCAGCGAAAGATGACTGCTTTTCTCGTTTCGCTTCAGGATTCCCGGGATAGCGCTTACCAAAAAGAATTGACTGAGAAGATTGATAAGCCCACTTCTGATTTTGCAACCCTTGAAGAGCTTGACCGTCGATTAAATCTTTCAGACGACGATCAAGCGAAATGAATTATCGGCTCTTCATTGACTATGAAGTCATTGAGTTTATGGAGAGTCTTCCGCGCAAAGACCGATTTGCTCTGCGGAATCGCTTCGTAGCCATTCAAGATTATCCCGGCCGCTTTTCCGATTATGTCGAACATGACAGTGACGGTCGGCGGGTGGATATTCACATCTGTGGCAAAATTCGCGATAAAGTTTTGGCAGGATCATGCAGACAAGCACGTGAAGCTCCTTAGCATGCATTTCGCTGACCGTCCTCGCGGCTGACTATTTCGGCATTTTCAATCCCACCTTCGCCGCCACTTGTTGCACGTCTTTGTCGCCGCGACCGGAGAGGTTCACGATGATGAGTTGATCTTTGGGCATTTTGGGCGCACGCACGATGGCTTCGGCGACGGCGTGGGAGCTTTCGAGCGCGGGGATGATGCCTTCGAGACGCGCGAGTTTCATGAAGGCTGCGAGCGCTTTGTCGTCGGTGGCGTAGGTGTATTCGACGCGCTTTTGGTCGTGCAACATCGCGTGCTCCGGGCCGACGGCGGCGTAGTCGAGGCCGGCGCTGACGCTGTGCGTGGATTGGATTTGGCCAAATTCATCCTGAAGGATGTAGCTGCGGGTGCCTTGCAATACACCCAGCGAGCCGCCGTGAAAACGAGCGGCGTGTTTTTCGGGAATGATTCCCAGTCCGCCGGCTTCGACGCCGACCATTTTCACGGAAGCGTCTTCCAGGAACGGGTAAAATAATCCAATGGCGTTCGAGCCGCCGCCGACGCAGGCGATGAGCAAATCGGGCAGGCGCTTTTCGTGCTCGAGCATCTGGCGACGGGCTTCATCGCCGATGACGCGATGGAAATTGCGCACCATGACCGGATAGGGATGCGCGCCGTAGGCGGTGCCGAGAATGTAATGGGTGTTGCGGACGTTCGTGACCCAATCGCGCATGGCTTCGTTGACGGCTTCCTTCAACGTTTTTTGGCCGGCATGCACGGGCACGACTTCCGCGCCGAGCATTTTCATGCGATAGACGTTCAGCTCCTGGCGCTCGCAATCGACCGAGCCCATGTAGATGACGCATTTCATCCCGAACATGGCGCTGACGGTGGCGGTGGCAACGCCGTGCTGGCCCGCGCCGGTTTCGGCGATGATGCGGGTTTTGCCCATGCGTTTGGCGAGGAGGATCTGGCCGATGGCGTTGTTGATTTTGTGCGCGCCGGTATGGAGCAGGTCTTCGCGTTTGAGATAAATTTTGGCGCCGCCGAGCTCGCGCGTGAGGCGTTCGGCAAAATAGAGCGGCGTGGGGCGTCCGCAAAATTCCTCGAGGTAATAGGCGAGTTCGCGTTGGAATTCGGGATCCTTTTGCGCGCGGAAATATTCCGCCTCCAATTCCTGCAGCGGGTGCATGAGGGTTTCCGGCACAAAACGGCCGCCATAGGGGCCGAAATGGCCGGTGGCGTCAGGAACTGTGGCTGTCGAACTCATGCGGGGAAGGTAATGGATAATGGCGCGGGCGTCGAGGTCCTAGCGGACGGCCAGCAGAAGGGTAACAAGGACTCTGTAACAATCGGTGTCGGGCTCGTATATCGGTTAGACCCAGTAGTTTAGCCTTGCAATTTTTGGCAATTAACACCTTTAATCACGGTCGCAAGGGGAACTTAACCTATGATATCAAAGAATAGCTCCAAGTGGCTCGCTGCTCTCTTCGTCACTCTGTCGTTTTTGTCTTCAACATGGGTTCAGGCTGATATCCTGAATAACTGGCATTGGCGCAATCCAAGTCCTTTTCCCGACACGATGCATAGTATCACTTTTGGGGCGGGAGAGTTTGTGGCCGTGGGGGATGGCGGAGTGGTGCATACGTCCACAGACGGGACGACTTGGGATAGCGGCCGGCGGCCGGTCGTTTTTGGTTTGAATAAGGTCATTTATACCAATGGCGAATTTGTGGCCGTGGGAAATGCGGGCACCATCATTACTTCAACCAACGGGACGGATTGGACGGTGCAAAATTCTGGCGCGTCCAACGATCTGTATGCCGTGGCTTATGGAAACGGAAAGTTCGTGGCGGTCGGATTAGACGGACAGCTTGCGGTTTCCAGCAACGGGGCCGATTGGACGCTGGGAACGGGCCCGGTTGGAGCGTTCTGGATCACGTTCGGAAATGGTGTATTCGTCGCAAGAGGTGCAGCCGCCAGCGTGGAAGTTTCTGTGGACGGTCTGACCTGGGCGAGCTTCGGACTGCCTTTCCTCGGTTACTCATGGCCACATACTCTTTACCAAGTGGAGTACGGCAACGGGATGTTCGTTGCGGTCGCGAGTGGTGATTCAAGTTCCGACCCGGGTCATTCAGGGTTGATAGCTGCTTTTTATGGATCGACGGACGGCACCAATTGGTTTCGGAAGACGCCGATGGATTTTGGACCGATTTCTTTTAATGATCACCTGTTCCTGGTTTTTCTCAATGGCTCGTTTCATGAGGTGGTTGACGAATCCAGTTATGGTTTTGTGGCTATCTCAACCACGAGCGATGGAACCAGCTTCGCGACGAAATATGCTCCGACCAACGCTTCCAACGCCCAATCGATGGCCTATGGCAATGGCAAATATGTGTTGATCGAACAAAACGGCAAATCCTGGGTCTCGACGGACGAGACAAATTGGGTCGCGACGTATGGCGGAAGCCGCGCGAGTTTTTACCAACTCGTTCAGGGCAACGGCAATCTCGTCATTGCGGGGCCTATGCTGATTTCCTCCGACGGATTGACGTTCAGCAACAGCACTACTCCTCCGGCAGGTCCGATTGTGGCTGCGGCTTTTGATGGTACGAACTTTGTGGCGGTCGGAGGGTCGCTCGGGCCGACGGCAAGTGGTGCTGTATCGACGTCCACCAATGGCTCGGATTGGGTGAATAGAACGAGCAATTCCGATCGAAAGCTGCTGGCCATTTGTCACGCGGCATCGGGCTGGGTCGCCGTCGGAGTTGGAGGCAGGGTTATCACTTCTCCCAACACGCTGGCGTGGACTTTGCGCTCTGCCGGAACCGCGAATAACTTAAACGGGGTGGTCTACGGCAACGGAAGCTACGTGGCAGTAGGAAATTCAGGAACGGTGATTACGTCATCGGATGGCGCGGCGTGGAATGTTCAATTTGCCGGAACAGCAAACAGCCTGCTTGGAATTGTGTTTCAGAATGGACTGTTTACCGCGGTCGGCACGGGCGGCACCATTATTACCTCGCCGGATGGCGTGAATTGGACCAGCCAGAATTCAGGCACAACGCTCACGTTGCAGTCCATCGCGTATGGGAACGGGGGTTACTTCGTCGGTGGTACCAACGATACGACAGTTCCGGTGACGGGAGATATTTTCCTGACTTCGACCAACGGAACCAATTGGCAGAATATCAGCACGAAAATTCCGACCACTGCAAACGTTCGCTCGATTGCCTATCTCAACCAGAGTTTCTGGATTGTGGGTGATAACGGCATGTTGCTGCAGAGCGACGTGGCGGACGGGATTCCGCATTTAGCCGGCGCAATGATGTCGGGAAATGGCGGGATCGCGTTGAAGGTGACGCTGAATCCACCCGTGAGCTATCGCGTGCAGTTTCGCACCAACATTACGGACAACTGGCACGACGTTTATACCAACTCGAGTCCGACCGGTTCGGATACCTGGACGGATACAAACGCGGCGCAGCGGCCGTCAGGATTTTATCGAATTGTTTCGCCCTGAAGGTGATTCCTCGCGACCGAACTCGGGACAGCAGGAGGCGCAGTTTTGGCTGTAACAATCGGGGCAGATCAGGCGGTCGCCGAATTCCACGGCGCCGAAGTGGCCGCAGATTTCGCACGCGAGGGATTGGTTGGGGCGCGGGGCGGAGACTGATTCAGCGGGTTGTTCGGGCATGAAATATAATCGGTGATTTTGAGGCCCGTTCAAGGGGAAGATTTCCAGGTGACGACCTTGCCGGCGGGGCGCCGGCGGTCCCAGGCTTAGGGCTGATGCACGGCGGCGGCGGGGTTGGATTTGATTTCGCGGTGGTGGTCGACCATTTGTTTGGAAATCCATACGCCGTCGAGCAGGGCGAAAATGATGAGGGCGACTCCGGACCAATGCTCGATTTTCACCAGCGTTTGCTCGCTGAATTTGCGCAGGCTGCGGGAGGAACTGTAGGCAAGCACGAGGAACCAAAGAATGGTGCCGAGGCCGACGCCGGTCACGCAGGCCATGCGGCCGGATAATTCCGGCGTGACCCAGTCGCGCGAGATGAAATTGGCCGCGAGCACGAACCAACCGACCATCACGCCGGGATTCGCGAGCACGCGCACGAAACCGGTCATGAAGGCGGAACGCGGGTGCAGTCTTTCCCCCAGCCGCGCTTCGAGGCGGTCGGTCGTGGCGCTGAGCTGGATGCTGCCCGATTTCGCCATCAGGAATTTGACGCCCAATACCAGCATGAACACGAAGCTGAAGACTTCCATGGCGGCGCGGATGAATTCGCCGGTCAGCAAAAAGGACGCCAGGCCGGTGAAGGCGACGAAGCAGTAGGTGACTTCCATGGTGGTCGCGCCGAGCGTGATGAGGACGGCCCATTTGAAGCCGCGGCGCGCGCCTTCGTTGATGATGGTGAGATTGACGGGGCCGACGGGGATGGCAAGCAGCAGCGCGCTGAAAAAGCCGGTCAGCGCCGAGCGCACGATGGGGTTGATCGCGTCCATGAACTACAACGGCAATTCCTCTTCGTCTTCCTCTTCTTCGATTTCGTGGCGCATACGACGTGAAATGCGCGGGCGAATGAAGCCGTAAAGCAAATAGAGCGTGAAAAACGCGGGCAGCAGGTAGTAAATAATTTTTTCCCGGAACACCATGATGACACCCAGGAACAAGGCCGCGAGAAGCGCCTTGGAAAATGTGCTGGTGGAGCGCAACCCGAGCGATTTGAACGTGGGATATTTAACGGTGCTGACCATCATCGCGGATAGGAACAGCAACACCACCGCGAGAAAATATTTCCACGCGCCGAGTTCGGTACGGCCCGTGGCAAAGGTGCCGTCCGGGTTTTTAATCGCAATTTCATTCAGTTTGATAACCATCAATGTGAGGGAAGCGACCAACCCCGCTGCGGAGGGAATGGGGAAGCCGAGGAATTCCTTGCCGCCGCCACTGCCGGCCTCCGCCGCGAGACAATTGAAGCGCGCCAATCGAAACGCGCCGCACAACAAATAAATCGAGGCAATGAACCAGCCGATTTCCGGATGATAAAAAGCATCGCTCGTGAAGACGTCGTGCAGCACGACGCGATGGACGAGGAATGCCGGCGCGGCGCCGAAGGAAATTAAATCCGCAAGCGAATCGAATTCGCGTCCGAAGGGGCTTTCCACGCCGCCCATGCGGGCGACGCGGCCATCGAACAGGTCGAAGATGCAGGCGAGCAGGATGAACGCGAGCGCGAGTTTGATGTCGCCGTATTTTCCCGAGGAAAGATCGGCTTCGACAATTTTTGTGAGGGCGACGAAACCGCAGAACAGGTTTCCAGCCGTGAGCAGGTTGGGCAGGAAATAGATTTTTAGTTTGCCCTCGGGCGATTCCTGCGGCGGCGTTGGGGGGACTGTCGCCATCTTTGGTTTAGTGGGTAGAACGCGTCACTCCGTGCGCGCCGCGTCTGGGTTGTATCACGACGGCGCGCACGGAGTGACGCGCCCTACCTTCATGCGCAAGCTCGTGAGAAACTCGAAGTCGGCTTGCCATATTTACTCAAATGTGGCCAGCACGGTTTCGCCGCCGACGACGCGGTCGCCGATTTTAACTTTGATTTTTGCCGAGTGCGGCAGGTAGACATCCACGCGGGAGCCGAATTGAATGAGGCTGATGCGATCGCCGCGCGCGAGGTCATCACCGACCTGCACGAACGGGATGATGCGCCGGGCGATGACGCCAGCGATGAGTTTTATGCCGATTTTTTCATTCTGCGGATCGGTGGATTGGAAGCCGATGTAGACGTTTTCATTGCAGGTGGCGCATTCGGTCTTCATGGCGTTGAGGAATTGGCCTTCGGTTTCCTTGAGATAGGTGACCTTGCCGCTGACGGGCGAATTTTGCACGTGCACATTGACTACCGAGAGAAACATGGAAATGCGCTGGCAATCGCCACCGATGAATTGCGGTTCGGTGAGGGTGTCGAGGACATCCACTTTGCCGTGGCCGGGCGAGACGACGAGTCCGGGACCGGAAGGCACGCGGGCGTTGGGATCGCGGAAGAAATAGAGGGTGAAGACCGCAAAGAGCAGCCAGACCATGAAAACGAAGATGGAAACGGCAATCATGGCCGAACTGACCAACCAGCCCAAAAAGCCCACGACCGGCAGCAAAATCACGAGCGCCAGCGTGATCATCAGCATCTTGAACGCGGCTTTCCTTGCCCTTCCGGAATGTTTCATCAAGGCAGGATAGTTACAAATGAGCCTGCTTCAAAGTGGAAAGTTGGCGGGAAAAACCCCAAGCGTCTGTTTTTATCGACGTGTTGCCAAAACCTTCTTGATGAATTTGCGTACGGGTTTAAAATCGGCGCCGTCCCAGGGGAACGAAGGAGTCACTCCATAGGCTTATGAAAAAGATTTTTGCGGGTGCGGTGATGATCGGGGTCGTGTTCGCGCTGGGCTTCGCCGCGGGCCGCCATGGCTTCAATTTCAAACCATCGCATCCGGCGACGGCGGCGCGCAATCCGTTGGTGGAATTGCCGCCGGTCGGAGAACTTCCGAAATCGACTGAGATCGAGAAAGCGCCGGGCACGATGTCGCTGGCCGATGCGGAATCGGTCGTGGCCAAGGCCCGGGCGAATGTTGCCGCGTCTTCATTCGGAGAATTGGATTCGTTGCGGGTCGCGCAGGATATCCGCGCGGAAGACATTCCCGAGCTTCTTCGTTACCTGGACGCGAATTCAGATCGCGAAGCCCGGCAAACGATGACCTCAATCCTGGAAAAACGCTGGGCGGCATCCGACCCCAAGGCCGCTTTGGCGTATGCGTCGGCCATTTCGGGAGCGGGTTTGCGTAATGAGGCCGTTGCTGCTGCAGCAGCGGGGTGGGCGGAAAAAGACCCGGATGGCGCGACGGCATGGGCACAAAAATTGCCGGCGGGCGGATTGCGGAACGAGGTAATGTCTGCCCTGGCGACGGTCATTGCAGAAAAAAATCCTGAAGCGGCGGCGGCGTTGTCGCAAGCCGGCTCGGATAGTGACGTGTTCGCGTTGTGGGGGGCCAAGGACCCGCAGGCGGCAGTGGCAAAAGCGGCGCAACTGCCAGCGGCAAAACGCGAGGAGGCTTTTGAAAGTATCGGCAGCGGCTGGGCGGGAAAGGATGCCAACGCGGCGATCAATTGGGCGAAAAGCCTCACGAATGCGCGAGACAAAGGGGCAGCGCTTGAGGGCGTCATCACGCAATTGGCCGCGTTGGACCCGGCGCGGGCGGCGGGGCTGATGTCGCTGCTGCCGCCGGGCAAAAATCTCAATAACGTTCTCTCAACCGTGGCGCGGCAATGGGTGGAGGTGGATCCCACCAACGCGATGACGTGGGTGCTGCAATTGCCGGACAGCTCCGGAAAAATGGAGGCGTTGGCAGGCAATTATGCGCAATGGACCCAAGACGATCCGCGCGGCGCACTGGCCTGGGCGCAGGCGTTGCCGAACAAACGGATGCGCCAGCAGTTGATGCAGGAAGCGTTATCGAACCTCGCCCGGGAGAATCCGCAGGAAGCAGTGGAATTCGCCAAATCATTTCCGCCCGGTTCTTTTCAAAACGGAGTGATCGGCCAGATTGCGAGCGCCTGGGCGCAGACCGATCCGAAAGCGGCGTTTGAGTGGGTAAACAGTTTGCCGGAAGGGCCGGCGAAACGAAATGCGCTAAACAGCAGCATTTACCAGTTTGCCTCCGTGGATCCGCAGGGGGCGGCGGCTTTCGCGCAGACTGTGCCGGCGGGGCAGGCGCGCAATCAATTTATGCAGAACGTGGCGATACAATGGGGGCAGCAGGACCCGGACGCGGCGCTGTTGTGGGCGCAGCAATTGCCGGACAGCGAGGCGAAGTCGACGGCACTTTCTTCGATTGCCACTGAGTGGGTGCAAAGTGATTTGAAGTCGGCGATGGGCTATTTTCAGACGCTCACGACTGATACGGCGAAAAATAATTGGATCGCAGGCATGGCGAGCGGGATGGGGGCGCAGGATCATCAGGCGGTGTTGGATTGGGTCAATTCATTGCCCGAAGGCAGCGCGAAAACGAGCGCGATTGAGACGATCGTGCAGAACCGAAGCGGTGACCCGGAAAAAGACCTGGATTTTCTCAAGGTCATGCCGGACGGGCAGCAAAAGAATGGTTTATACGATCAAATCGCCAATCGCTGGGCGGAGAGCGATCCGGAAGGGGCGCTCGCGTGGGTGAAAGGATTGCCGGATGGGACGGCGAAACAATCGGCGCTGCTGAATATGTGCGGCCGGCTCGCCAACTCGGACCCGGAAACGGCGAGCCAATATGTTTTGTCGCTGACGCCGGGGCGTGGGCGGACGGATGCCATTGAACGGGTCGCCGCTTCGTGGGGGGAAACCGACGTGGCCGGCGCGGTGGCGTGGGTGGCGCAATTGCCGGAGGGCGAGGCGAAGGCGGGCGCTTTCGCAAGTCTCGGCAGCCAATGGGCGGCGCAGAATCAGGATGGCGTGGCCAGTTATGCCTTGAATCTGCCGACCGGCCAGACGCGCGAGGTTCTGTTGGGCGCGGTGGCCACGGCAAAGGCCAGCGGCGACCCGGCGGCGGCAATGCAATGGGCGAGCCAGTTACCGGCGAGCGACACAGAAAGCGTCATGACGCAGGTGCTGGAAAAATGGTCGGAGAAGTCTCCCAGCGACGCCGCGAAATATGTGACCTCGATGCCCGGGGGCGATTTGCAGAACAACGCGGCATTGTCGGTGGTGCAGCAATGGACTTCGGCAGATCCGGCAGCGGCCGCGAAGTGGGCAGGCGATTTTGCGGAGAGCCAGTTGCGCAGTGACGCGTTTTCGTCAATTGCCACCAGTTGGGCGGAAAGCGACCCGGCTTCGGGCGCGAAGTGGCTGCAATCTTTGCCGGCGGGAAATTCCAAGGATGCGGCGATTTCTTCGTACGCGCAACAGCTTGCCTCTTCAGCTCCGGAGACGGCGGCGCCGTGGGCGCTGGCGGTGACGGATCCGGATCTGCGCACGAGCGCGTTGGAAAATGTGGCGCGGAATTGGTTGCAATCGGATCACGACACCGCAGCGGCGTGGATTGCTCAATTGAATTTGCCGGCGGACGTGAAACAGCGTTGGTTGAATTCGACGTCGCGGATAATCACGCACGGGCCGGTGGCGGGCATCGAGAATTAGCGAGTGCGGCAGCGGCTCCTGCCTGGCATTTGATTCGCCCGGGCGGGACGCCCGTGCCACTACGTTCAGGCGGCGTCGAGGCGGGCGATGGCTTGCTGGAGTTTGCGCTCGATGGCGGATTGGCGCGCGGAATCGAGAATTTTCCCACCGTCGATTTCGCGGATGTAAAAGCTGTCGATGGCCGCGCCTTTCTCGGTGAGAATTTTGGCGGCCGAAATGTCGAGGTCGAATTCCGTGAGCACTTCGGAAATGGCGTACAGCAGGCCGACGCGATCTTCGGTTTCAATTTCAACGAGCGTGCGCGCTTCGGAGGCTTCGTTGTCGAAATGGATGCGCGTGGGCATTTGCTCGCCGGTGTAGGCCTGGTACAGCGGGCGGGTGATTTTCTGCTTCGCGATGAGCGGCTTGAAATCGATTTCCTCGTCATTCAAGACCTTGTTGAGGAGCTTCTCGAATTCATCGCGCTGCGTGCGGTCGGCGAGGCTGCCGGTTTTGGCGTCGATGACGAAAAATTCGTCGAGCACGATGCCATCCGTGCGCGTGAAAATTTGCGCGCTGAGAATGTTCAGGCCCATGGAGCTGAATGAGCCGGCGATTTTCGTGAATAATCCGGCGCGGTCCCAGGTGCAGACTTTCACGGTGTTGTAGCCGCGATCGGGTTCATTGTGCCAGTTCACGACGGGCGTCAGCGGGCTGTCCTCCTCGGAAATCTGGAGCCGCATGAAGCGATGCGCGACGATGAGGTCCTCGAAAATTTCGCGCGCGGTGTGGATTTGGAAATAGCGCGACGGCAAGGTGGCAAAGAGCGCTTCGAGTTCCTCGAGGCTGACGCTGCCGTTGCCAAGGCGGCTGACTTCTTCCATCAATAATTCGCGCTGCTTCTCCTCGGCGCGGATGAATTCGCTGCCGCCGGTCAGAAGAGGGACGGCTTTTTGATACAGCGACCAGAGCAACGCGTCCTTGAAGCCGTTCCACAATTTGTCACTGGTGGCCTGGGCATCGCTGTAGGTGAGCAGCGTCAGAAGCGAGAGAGTTTCCGGGGTTTGCACCTGCGCGGAAAAATTGCGGATGACGAGCGGGTCGTCGAGGTCGCGCCGTTGCGAAATGCTGGCCATGAGCAAATGATTTTCCACCAGCACGCGCAGGACGTGGCTGGCGGAGCCGTCGAGCTTGAGCCGCCGGGCCACGCGCATGGCAACATTGGCGCCGACTTCGGCGTGGTTGCCGTGGCCATCGGGCTTGCCGGTGTCATGCAACAGGAGCGCGAGGTAAAGCAGGAAGGGCCGTTCGAGCTGTTGCAGCAGCGGCGAGTAAGCCTCGACGGCGGGCGTTTTGGCTTCCCAAATTTTATCGACCTGTTCGAGACAGACCAGCGTGTGTTCGTCAGCGGTGTATTGATGATAGAACTCGTGCTGCACGAGGCAGGTGAGCTTGCCGAATTCGGGCACGTATTTGCCAAGCAACCCGACTTCGTGCATGGCGCGGAGAATGGGAGCGACGTTGCCGCGTTGCGCGAGAATGGTAAGAAACGTTTCGCGCACGTGCTGGTCGTTCAGGAAAGAACGGTCGGCGAGCGAAAGTTCCTTGCGGATGAGTTGCGCGAGGTCCGGGTGCAGGCGCAGCCCGCGTTGTTGCGCGTAGAGGAACACGCGCATGAGCCGGCGCGGTTGATCGCGGAAAACGCGATTGGTCGTGGCGTGGATTTCGCCTTTCTCAAATTTGAAACCGTCAATCGGTTCCTGCGCGACGACCTTGCGCTTGCCGGGCAGCAGTTTGGTGAGCTTGGAAATCCTGGAGGAAACGAAGCCGGGTTGCGGCACGAGCGCCATGCGTTGCTCGAGCGTGCGCGTGATGATGTAGATGTTGCGCGAGTGCGTGTAGACTTCGCGCATGAATTTCTCGATGCGCTTGCTCGGCGAGCGTTCGGTGTGGCCGAGGTTGTGCGCGATGGAGGGCTGCAACGCTTTGGTCAGGACGTCGCTGGCGCGGTTGGTGTGGTAATGCATGTCCGTGCGGACGCGCAGGAGGAAATCGTAGGCGGCCTCAAGCTGGCGGCGCTCGGCGTCGCTGACGAACTCCTGTTTTTGCAGTTCTTCAAGGGAGCGCGTGCCGTATTTGAAGAAAGTCATCCAGAGCAGATTCTGGTAATCGCGCAATCCGCCGCAGCCGTTTTTGAGGTTGGGCTCCTGCATGGAGGCGGAGTTGCCGAATTTGGCGCGGCGCGCCGCCTGGTCTTCGAGGCGCATGGCGATGTATTCCTCGACGTGGCCATGGACGCATTTGTTGACCAGCGTTTTTTGGAATTTTTTAAACAACGCATCGTTGCCAACGATCAACCGCGCTTCGATGAGCGAGGTTTTGGATTGCATGTCAGTGTTGGCGACGGAAACGCAATCCTCGATGCTGCGCACGGAATGGCCGACTTTCAGGCCGAGATCCCAGAGCGGGTAGAGAATGCCATCGATGAGCTTGGCGAGATGCGGCAAGGGTTTGCGGCCGCCGAGGACCACCTGGCCGTCGTGCAGGAACATGAAATCGATGTCGCTGTGGGGATTCAATTCCGCGCGGCCGTAGCCGCCGATGGCGATCAGCGCGAGCGGAGGAAATTCCTTTTGCGCCTGCTCGGAGAGGCTGGCTTTGGCGGCGTTCCAGAGGTAGCGCAGGAGGACGTCGAGAATGACGGCGCGCGCGCGGCAGACTTCGCGTCCGCCGCCGCCGGAGCGGTGGAGGAGTTTGACGCGATGAGTTTCGACCTTCAGGAAGGCCTTGAAACGCGCGAGATCCTCGGCCGGGAGCTTGCCCGGCGGCAGGGTCAGGCGCGTGGCGGCGTTGGCCTCAATTTTTTCGAACAACGACTGCATGTGCGCGTTAACTTTGGGTGCAAAAGGCATCGGAAGCAAGTTTAGGGTGGGAAGGGTTAAGTTGTTAAATAAGTTAAATGGGTTAAATAAGGGCTCCCGCGGAAGCTAATTTAACCATTTAACCATTTAACCGATTTAACAGTCCCCGCAACCTTGTCGCTCTTCCGGTGTTAACCTAAACTGGCCGCGGTTGCGACCCATGTCTTCTAATCTCGACCCCGATGCCGCCCTGATGCTCCGAGTGAAGCAGGGCGATACGGGTGCTTTTACCGAATTGGTCGAGAAATATAAACAGCCGGTCATGAATCTCGCGTATCGCACGGTGCGCGATATGACCGAGGCGGAGGACTTGGCGCAGAATGTTTTTGTGCAGGTCTACAAATCGGCGGCGCGCTACAAAAGCACCGCGAAATTTTCCACGTGGCTGTTCACCATCGCGCGGAATCTTTGCCTGAACGAAATCCGGCGGCGTTCGCGGCATCCGGCGGAATCGCTGGACGCAACGCATCCCGAGCAGGACGACCAACCGTTGCAGCAGTACGAGGATAAAAAGACGTTCTCGCCGCCGGAAAGTCTGTTGCAGGGGGAATTGGCGCAGCAGATTGACCGGGCTTTGGCTGATTTGCCGGAAAACCAGCGCGCGGCCATCCTGTTGTGCCGGCAGGACGAGTTGAGTTACGAGGAGATTGCCGAGGCGCTGGGCTGCTCGGTTTCGGCGACGAAATCGCTGATTCACCGAGGGCGCGAGACTTTGAAGGAACGGCTGAAGGCTTATCTGAGGACGGGAGAATGGAAAAAGGGAGATTAAACGCAACTTTCAATGAAACACAGTGTTGAAATGGAAAGGAACCAATGAACGAATTCGATTACAAAACGCTCCTGGAAAAACGCTGGCTGCATCCACTGACGGCGGCCGAGGAAGCGAGCGTGCGCGCCTGGCTGGCGCAGCATCCGGAGTCGAGGGCAGATTGGGACCTGGAAACGCAGCTTTCGGAGGCTTTGGAAAAATTGCTGGACGTGCCGGTGCCGAGCAATTTCACGGCCCGCGTGTTGCAGGCGATCGAAGTGGCTGCGCCACGGCCATCATCGATAAATCGCGCCCCGCGGTTCATGCGCATCCTGCTGCCGCGACTTGCGGTGGCGATGGTCGCCCTGGGCATCTTTATGGTGTATCACGAGCATACGACGACGACCTCCCGGCGAGCTGAATTGGTGCAGGGTGTCAAAGTCGTATCGGACGTGTCCTCGCTGCCCAGCCCGGAAATTTTGCAGGATTTCGATACCATTCGCCAGATGCCCGCCTCGACGGGTCCTGATCCGGAATTGATTGCCTTGATGAAATGAGTTCGTCCCGACGAACAATTTTTGCCCTGGCCGCCGCGCTGGCGTTTCTTGGCACGCCCTTGCTGGCCCAGCCGGCGGGCGGTTCCACGAACAAATCGCCGGTGGCGCTGTTCCGCGAATTGCTGGCGATGACGCCGGACCAGCGGCAGGAAGCCATCGCGATCCGGCCGCCGGATATCCAAAAGCGCATTCTCGAAAAGCTGAACCAATACGAGTTGCTGCCGGATGGATTGCGCGAGTTGCGTTTGCGCGAGACGGAGTTGCGGTGGTATTTGCGCCCGTTGATGGACGAGCCGTCCACGAATCGCGCGGCGGCACTGGCAACGATTCCCACGGAGCTACGTGCGCAGGTGGAAGAACGAATCCAGATGTGGGATTTGCTGCCGGCGGAGTTGCAGCAGCAATTCAAGGACAACGATTTGATCGCGGATTACTTCGCCCAGTCACGGTTCGCGACGAAGGGGCAGCTTGACGACTTAATGGCGGCGATTCCGCCCGAGCGCCGGGAGGCGTTGGAGAAGGGGCTGAAAAGCTGGAACGGCCTGTCGGACGACCAGCGGCAGGCAGCGCTCGCGGGCTTCAACAAATTTTTTGAACTGACCCCCGAGGAGAAGGAAAGCGCGCTCAACCTGGTTTCGGACGAGGAACGGAACCAGATGGAACAGACGCTGTCGGCGTATCAACACCTGACGCCGGAACAACGCAAGCTGTGCATCAGTTCGTTTGAGAAATTTGCGCAGATGAGCGTCGTGGAACGGAAACAATTTTTGGAGAACGCCGAGCGGTGGCGCGAGATGACGCCGGAAGAACGCCAGAAATGGCGCGAGTTGGTGACCGCGGCGCCGATCATGCCGGTGGGATTTCCGGTGCGCCCGCAATCATCAGGCGGCTCGCCGATGAGAAGCGTGACGGCGGCGCCGACGAATTGACGGTGTTAAACTGTTTCTCGAATGAAATTTCCTAAAAGGTGGCGACATCCCTGCCGGGATGTCGTGGCAAACCCACAGGTTTGCCCCACCTTTTAGGAGATTTCTTTTGAGAAACAACCCATTCGTCATTTGCCCTTACCTTGCCTGACATCGCGAAATAAATTCCGCGCTCTACATTTTTCGGGAGTATTCTTTTCCGCCCACCGTCTAACGGGTTATGAAACGGTGGATTTTGCTCTCGCTGGTGCTCGCGTTGTTCGGCTCGGTTTCCGCGCGGGCGGATGGACTGATTGTCATTGATCACATCGTCGGTGATGACACGCCGAACTGGCCGCATCCCGATTGGCCAAGGCCGCGCCGTTACGCGTTCGCGCCGCTCGAAGTGTCGTATCATCACGTGGACGTCAAAATCGACGGGCAGATTGCCACGACGTCAGTGGACCAGGAATTTTTTAATCCCAATGCGCAACGCTTGGAAGGCACGTATTTGTTTCCGGTGCCGAAGGGCGCGCAGATCGACAAGTTCACCATGGATATCGGTGGCAAGCAGGTGGAGGCGGAATTGCTGCCGGCGGACAAGGCGCGGCAGATTTACGAAGACATCGTGCGCAAGATGCGCGACCCGGCGCTGATGGAATATGCGGGGCGCGATGTGTTCAAGGTCCGCGTGTTTCCGATCGAGCCGCACAGCAGCAAACGCATCACGCTGACCTACACGGAAGTGTTGAAGGCGGACAATGGGCTGGTCAATTACACCTATCCGTTGAACACGGAAAAATTTTCGGCCAAGCCGGTCAAGGATGTGAGCGTAAAGGTAGAGGTGAAATCGGACCGGCCGCTCAAAACGATTTATTGCCCGAGCCATTCGGTGGAAATCAAACGCGACGGCTCGAAACACGCGACGGTGGGTTACGAAGCGAGCGAGGTGACGCCGGACACGGATTTTTCGCTCTATTTCGCGCCGGAGAAAAATGACATTGGCGTGAACCTGCTGACGTATCGGCACGGGGATGAGGACGGTTATTTTCTGCTGCTCGCATCGCCGGGTGTGGAGGTGAAGGAAAAAGTGTTGCCGAAAGATGTCGCGTTCGTGCTGGATACTTCGGGCTCGATGGCGGGCAAGAAACTGGAACAGGCGAAGAAGGCGTTGCAATTCTGCATTGAAAATTTGAATGATAACGATCGCTTCGAGATCATTCGCTTTTCAACGGAGGTGGAACCGCTCTTCGACAAGCTGGTGAGCGCTTCGGAGGCGAACCGCGAGAAGGCGCGCGATTTTGTGAAGGATTTGAAACCGATCGGCGGCACGGCGATTGATGACGCGTTGAAAAAGGCGTTGGCGCTGCAAACGGAGCGCGAGGAGCGGCCGTTCGTGGTGGTATTTTTGACGGATGGCCAGCCGACAGTAGGCGTGACGGAGCCGCAGGCGATTGTTGCGCACGTGAAAAAGAACAGCAGCAGCACGCGAATTTTTTCCTTCGGCATCGGCACGGATGTGAACACGCATTTGCTGGATGAAATTGCGGAGACGACGCGCGCGTTCAATCAATACGTGCTGCCAGAGGAGGATTTGGAGCTCAAGGTTTCGAGCTTCTTTGCGAAAATCAAGGAACCGGTGCTGACCGATCCGGAGTTGAAATTCACGGGCGATATTCACGCGACGAAATTTTATCCCGCGCCGTTGCCGGATCTTTTCCGCGGCGAACAGGTGGTGGTGGGACGCTATTCGGGGCACGGCAGTTCGGCGGCGGTGATTGCCGGAAAAGTGAACGGGCAAAAACGGGAGTTTAGCGAGGATGTGAAATTTCCCGAGAAATCTTCCGATAACGAATTCATTCCGAAACTGTGGGCGACGCGCCGCGTCGGTTATTTGCTGGATGAAATCCGGTTGCACGGCGAGAACGCGGAATTGCGAGATGAAGTCACGGGCCTGGCGCGCCAGTACGGCATCGTGACGCCCTACACGGCCTACCTGATCGTGGAAGACGAGAAGCGGCGTGAGGTGCCGGTGCAAATGCAATCCCTGTCCCGATTAAGCACGGATCAGGAAGCGCAGAAATCGGCGGCGGAGAACTGGAATTATTTTAAAAACGAAAGCGGCGGGGATCGGGCGGTGGCGGGAGCGCGTTATGGGAACACGTTGAAAACGGCCAACGGCTCATTTGCTTCGAGCGATGCGGCGAAAGACGCGAATCGTGCATTGGGATTTGGCGGGGCCGGCGGTGGTGGCGTTGGCGGCAGTGGTGGTGTCGTGCCGTCGCTGTCACCCGCAGCCGTGAGCGCGGCGGATTCGAATACCCGGCTGGCCACGTACGCCAACCAGGATCAGGGACAATTTGTGGCGGGACGCAATGCGTTCCAAAACGGAAATCAATGGGTGGATTCGCTGGCGCAAAAGCAAGCGAACGCGAAGCACGTGCGGATACAGTTTAATTCCGCGGAATATTTCGCGCTGGCGGCGAAGGAACCGGAATCGCTGCCGTGGCTGGCGTTGGGGCAGAATGTGCAATTTGTATTGAAAGGCACGATCTACGAGATTTATGAGTGACCGTTTGATGCGTGAAACGTGAAACGTGATTTTGATGCGGAGTAAGGGGTTTGAAATCCAATCTAAAATTGTGCAAAAAAAATTCACGCTGAGAACTTTTTTGGACAAACCTTTTGACGCTGCTCGCGTGATGCATCAAAGTGAAGTTCCACTCGGAAACAGGAAGATGTTATGAATGGAACAAGTGCAGCAAAGAACGTGTTGGCTTCGGATGTCGAAATCAAAGGGAACCTCAAGTTTTCGGGTGAATTGACGTTTGACGGCAAAATCGATGGTGAAATCCAGACGGATGGCGTGTTGAACCTCGGCGACAGCGCGGTGGTCAACGGCAACATCAATGCGCAGACGGTGGTAGTTCGCGGGAAGGTGAACGGGAACATCAGCGCCAAGGAGAAGATTGAAATCAAAACCAAGGCGGAATTGTTCGGCGATATTCGCGCCGCCAAATTGTCGGTGGAAGAAGGCGTGACGTTTGTCGGCAAAACGGAAGTTAATCCCAATAAGATTTCCCCGACTCCTTCCGCGCGCCTGCCCGAGACTCCGAAAAGTCCCGAGCTGGGCAAACCTCCGGGCCGTTGAGCCGACGCTTCATCTTCGCTTCAAGCTAGATGCCGCCGAAGAAACAGGACACGGTCCTGGTGGCCTGCCCGCGTTGCGGCCACCAGCAACCCGAGCCGCGCACCGCCATTTCCAGCGTTTGCAAGAAGTGCGGCGAGCATCTTCGTGTCCAGGAAATCCTCCGCCCCACCCCCAAAGCCGCGCCGCAAGGGCCGGAGCGCAAACACATCACGTGTTTCGAATGCGGCGCGGACCTGGAAGTGCCGGTGAGCGCGGAATCCACGATGTGCAAGAAGTGCAGCCGCTACATCGACATGAAGAATTACGTGATCAACAGTGCGGTGTCGAAAAACTTCAAGACCAAGGGTTCGTTCGTGATCGAGCCGAAGGGTTACGTGTTCAACACCGAAGCCGTCGTGAAAGAGGCGGTGATCAAAGGGCGATTCCTGGGGAAATTGTTCGCGGAGCAATCGCTGACCATTTATTCGACGGCGGAAATCAAGGGCACGTTCACCGCGGCGCGATTAGTGATCCCGGCGGCGAATCATTTCCGATGGGCGGAAAAGTTGAAAATCGCCTCGGTCGAAATTGCGGGAGAATTGGCAGCCGATGTGTTGGCCACGGATCAGGTGATTGTGAAAGCGACGGCAAAATTGTTCGGCGATGTGGAGGCGGCGAGCCTGATAGTGGAGGAAGGGGCGGTGGTGGTGGGGAGGATGCGGGTGGGAAATGCCAAACGTGTTGCGTGAAACGTGTTGCGTGTTGCATGTTGCGTGTTGCGTGTTGCGTGTTGCGTGTTGCGTGTTGCGTGTTGCGTGTTGCGTGTTGCGTGTTGCGTGTTGCGTGTATGCGGCAAGAGCGCCGAAGCAACATTCACGTTTCACGTTTTACGTTTCACGCACCACCGCTCACGTCCCTTCCGCGAGCAGCTTTTGAATGACTTCCTCCAGATGCTCCGGTCTCAACGAAATCACGCGCAGAATGCCCTTGCGGTCGATGAGTGCGTAGGTGGGAAACATGCTCACGTTCCAGGCTTTGGCGGACGCGAGGTGGAGATCGAGCGCGGTGGGATATTTTAATTTTTTCGCGTGCACCAAATCGGGCATATCCTCAAGACCCTCGTCGGAGGTGCAGATGCCGATCATTACGAGGCCGTGGCTTTTGTATTTCTCGAAGAGCGCGTTGTTGTGCGGAATGTCGGTGATGCAGGTCGGGCACCAGGTCGTGTAGAAATCGAGCATCACGACCTTGCCTTTCATTTCGTCGGGAGTGACTTTGCCGTTGAGCCAGCCGGACAATTTCAGTGCCGGCATCGGCTTGCCTTCGTGGACGCGAGTGGCCTGCGCTTGCGGAACGTCGTCCCAGGTCCAGGAATCGGGGAATTCGCCGGCGCGCGTCGCGCAGGAGGCGAATACCAGCAAACCGATGAATAGCAACCGGGACATCCAGCACTGGTAACATCGAATGGCGAGCTGAACAACGCGATTTTCCACGATTGTTTGCAGTTCCGCCTTCAGGCGGTCCGGCGCGTAAACGCGGATAAAAACCATCGATTTTCCTGCTGCATAGTCGCGGAAAGTGTGGAAGTTTAAAGCATGGCAATGGCAATCAAGGCTCCACAAGCGTCCGCAGTGGTTCAATTCTCCGTCTTCATACCGAACCGATTGGGCCGGCTCAACGAGCTCGTTCAAATTCTCGGCGCGCACCACGTTCACGTGCTGGCGTTGACGGTGCTGGACACGACGGACAGTTCCATCATCCGGATGGTGCTCGATGATCCCGACCGTGCGCGCGATTTGCTGGCGCAGGAGGGGTTTGCCTTCACGGAGAGCGCGCTGGTGGTGGTGGAGGTGAATTCCTCGGAGGAAATGAATCGCCTGATAGCCGCGCTGTTGCAGGCGGAGTTGAACATCAATTATCTCTACTCGTTTATTCCGCATCCCAACGGCAAATCGATTGTCGGCCTGAGCATGGAAGACAATGAGGTGGCGGAGCAGGTGCTAAAGCAGCATCAATTTCCGGTGCTAAAGCAGTCGGATATTTCGCGGTGATTCCCGCCGCGACGCAAAGGCGGCCAACCTGTGTCAGCAGCTTCCAGCGGCGCGCTTCGACACTGGAACGAACAGCTCCACGGCCTTCACGAAGACGCCGGCGAATGATTCCAGCAGCGGCTCGACCGCGGGCACGTATGTCTATACCCGGTTGAGCCCGACGTGCGGGGCTTTGGCGGCCATGTTCACCAGTCCGGCGGCGGATGCGGGACAGTCGGCGTATTTGCAATTGACGTTTGCCACGGCGACCAGCGGATCATACCTGGTGATGGTGTTCGATAATTCGGGAGCGCTCTTCGAGACCGACACCGGCAATTTCTCGTTGTAAAAACCGAACGCTATTTTCGGACAGTCCAGCGCTCTTTGTCTGGATTGATTTCGCGTTTCTGCGTAATCATGGCGCAGCCAAAACGCAAAAGCTCGATATGAAATCAATCCGGTTTACAAAAACAAAACTCTCCCCTGCCCGGTCCGTTTTTTTTGCCGCCCTAGCCATCGTTTCGCTTGCCGCCAGCCTGTGCGCTCGCGCGGGTGTGCCGGCGGAAAAAGATTTGGCGGCGTATCTGCTGGTTTATTTTTTGGACAAAGATCACAGCCTGCATTTCGCGCTGAGCTCGGACGGATATAGTTTCACGGATGTGAACCACGGCCAGCCGATCGTGAAAGGCGAGGATATCGCCGAACAAAAAGGCATTCGCGACCCGCACATTGTTCGCGGCCCGGACAATGCGTTTTATATGTCCATGACGGACCTGCATCTGTTCGGCAAACAAATGGGTTTTCGCACGACGGAATGGCAGCGCGATGCCGCCAAATACGACTGGGGCAACAACCGCGCGCTGGTGCTGATGAAGTCAACCAATCTCGTGGATTGGTCGCACACGGACTTGCGCGTGGACCAGTCGTTTCCCGGCCTGGAGGAACTCGGCTGCGTCTGGGCGCCCGAAACCATCTACGACCCGGTGAAGGGCAAGATGATGATTTATTTCACCATGCGGCTCGGTCATGGGAGGACGAAGCTCTATTACAGCTACACGGACGACGCGTTTACCAAGCTCGAAACGTATCCGCAGGAACTCTTCAAGTATCCGCGCGAGAATACGCAGATTCTGGATGGGGACATCACCCAAGTCGGCGACACGTTTCATCTTTTGTATGTCGCCCAGGAACGCGGCGGCGGCATCAAGCAGGCCGTTTCGGACAAGATCAACCAGGATTATGTGTTCGATGCGGCCAAGGTGGATCCGGAAACGGTGGGATGCGAGGCGCCAAACATCTGGAAGCGCAACGGTGAGAACAAATGGGTGTTGATGTACGACGTCTTCGGATTGCATCCCAGCAACATGGGTTTCAGCGAAACCACGGATTTCAAAACCTTCACCAAGCTCGGCTATTTCAATGACGGCGTCATGAAAGCCACGAACTTTTCCTCGCCCAAGCATGGATCGGTGATTTCCCTGACCGCGAGTGAAGCCAGGCAATTGGCCGACCACTGGAAACTGGAGAAATACTGAGCCGAAAGTGTGATGGCTGCGATGGCGCGGCCAAGGCGCCGTCGATCATTTCGGCGGAATCGCTTTGAATGATGTTTTCGCTGGGGGCTATAGCGATTGTATTGTGCAAACCTGCGCAGGGCACTTTCTGCCGGTTAAGCCAAAACGATGCAGTTGGATTTGGGGAGCGCACGCGTCCCGCGTGCTGCCGACGGCGTCTCGCCGTCGGCTCGTACCCACCATCTTGGCCCACCGTTTAGTTTGGAAAAATAGTCAGACGACGTTTGCGGTGAGACGCCGCAAACCACACGCCGGAGGCGTGTGCTCCCCTCTTTTCAACTGTTGTTATAGACTCTAAATCGAAGTTTCAACGTTTTCTCAAAAGCCGCCCGGCTGCGGGCTTTCTTTGCAATTTAAAATGAGGTAGCGAAACCTTCGGGGGAAGGGTGCGTAGCGTGCGGCCCTCGGAAAAAGCTCTGTTTTCGACGCGCAAGCAACGCCTGATTTCGACGTGTTTTTTTTCGTCCTGCGCAGGGTATGCGCACATCAGCCCATCCATTTCCGGGCCCAACCCCCCATTTGAAACAAGCTCCGGGATGACTTATCGGACAGGCCACAACTGAAGGAAAATCCTGGGAAATGTTTAAAAAATTCGGGCACACAAAAGGCAAACCATGAAACACGAAACTGCGGAGCATATTCGGCTGAACGAAGCGCGACTCGACAAAATCCCCTGGCGAAAGTGGGGGCCTTACTTGAGCGAGCGGCAGTGGGGAACGGTGCGCGAGGACTACAGTGATAATGGCGACGCGTGGAATTATTTCACTCATGACCAGGCGAGATCGCGCGCTTATCACTGGGGCGAAGACGGCCTCGGCGGTGTTTCGGACGAAAAGCAACGTCTCTGTTTTGCGCTCGCGCTTTGGAATGGCAAGGACCCCATCCTCAAGGAACGATTATTCGGCGTAACCAATGGTGAAGGCAACCATGGCGAGGATGTGAAGGAGTATTATTTTTATCTCGATAGCACCCCGACGCATTCCTACATGAAGTACCTCTACAAATATTCGCAACAGGCCTATCCCTACACGCAGCTCATAAATTCAAACAGATCGCGGGGCAAAACGGAATTCGAGTATGAACTGCTCGACACCGGGATTTTCAAGGACGATCGTTACTTCGATGTTTTCGTCGAATACGCCAAGGGGGCGCCCGAAGAGGTTCTGATCAAAATCTCCGTCCATAATCGGGGGCCGGAGGCGGCAACTGTGAACGTGCTGCCCACACTTTGGTTCCGCAATACCTGGTCCTGGTGGCCGGAAAAAGGAAAGCCGCTGCTGAAAGAGATTCAGGGGCCGGGCAATGCGCGAGCCGTCGGCGCGTCGCATCCCGAGCTGGGCAATCGTTTCCTGTATTGCGAGGGGGACGCGCCGCTGCTCTTCACTGAAAACGAGACGAACAATCTCCGTCTGTTCGGCGGCACGAATGTGAGTCCGTGGGTGAAGGACGGGATCAACGATTACGTTGTTCACGGCCAAAAGGAGGCCGTGAATCCGGCACAGGCCGGCACGAAGGCGAGCGCGAATTACCAGTTGAATATCGGTCCGGGAAAAAGCGCGGTCATTCGCTTGCGCCTGTGCGACAAGCAGGTTCCGGCCGGGAAAAAACCATTCGCCGATTTCAATGCCGTCTTCGATTCCCGCCTGAGCGAAGCAGACGAATTCTACAATTCCGTAATACCGGCCACGCTCACGGAGGATGAGAAACGGGTCATGCGGCAGGCCCTCGCCGGCATGCTCTGGTCCAAGCAATATTATTTCTTCGACGTCAACAAGTGGCTGGAAGAGCGATCGGCCAGTCCGCTTCTGCTGGGGCCCCGCGAGACGAGGAACAAGGAATGGTTCCACATGGTGAACGATCACATTATTTCCATGCCGGACAAATGGGAGTATCCGTGGTACGCAGCCTGGGACCTGGCATTCCATGCCGTAACCCTTTCCACTGTTGATGTTGAATTTGCCAAGGATCAGCTCGAGATCATGCTGAAAGAGGTGTATCTGCATCCGAGCGGACAGGTGCCGGCCTACGAGTGGAATTTCAGCGATGTGAATCCGCCGGTGCATGCCTGGGCGACTTTTCATCTGCACAAAATGGAGCAGACCTTGCACGGTGAAACGGACCTGAATTTTCTCAAACGTTCCTTCTCCAAACTCGCTCTTAATTTCACGTGGTGGGTCAACCGCAAGGATCGTTTTGGCAAAAACGTTTTTGAAGGCGGATTCCTTGGCCTGGATAACATCGGGGTCTTCGATCGCAGTTCGCCGCTGCCGACGGGCGGTTGTCTCGAACAGGCTGATGGCACGGCGTGGATGGCATTTTTCTGCCAGAACATGGCTGCCTTGGCCGTCGAACTGGCCGCTTACGAGCCAACCTACGGAGACATGGCGAACAAATTCATCGAGCACTTTCTTTGGATTGCGACGGCGGTGAACCGGGTGGGACAGGAAGGGATGTGGGATGAAGAGGACGGGTTCTATTACGATGTGCTGCGCCTGCCGGATGGCAAAGCCACCCGGCTCAAAGTTCGTTCGCTGGTGGGGCTTTTGCCGCTTTGCGCCACGACGGCGACCGAGAAATGGCAGCGCGACCGCGTGCCTCAGGTGGTGGATCGGTTGATGCAACGCATGCGGCAGATGCCGGAATTATTCCATTCCATCCATCCCACAGGCCCGGGCCATTTCGGGATTGCCGACCGCGGCATCATCGCCTTGGTGAATCCGAACCGGTTGCGCCGCATCCTGTCGAAGATGCTCGATGAAGAGGAATTCTTGGGCCCTTGCGGCATTCGATCGTTGTCGCGCTATCATGCCGATCATCCGTATGTCTTCCATGTCGGCGGCCAGGAATATCGGGTGGATTATGCGCCCTCCGAATCGACCAGCGGGATGTTTGGCGGCAACTCGAATTGGCGCGGCCCGGTTTGGTTTCCCATAAATGTCCTGATCATCCGGGCGCTGGCGGAGTTCTATCTCTATTACGGCGATAACTTCAAAATAGAATGTCCGACCCGGTCGGGAAACATGATGAATCTCTTCGAGGTCGCCGAGGAGATTTCAAAACGCCTCACGGGCACTTTCCTGCGGGATGAACAGGGCCGCCGGCCAGTCTATGGCGGAACGGAGAAATTCCAAACCGATCCTCACTGGAAGGATTACCTGCTTTTCCACGAATATTTTCACGGCGACAACGGCGCCGGACTGGGCGCGAGTCATCAGACCGGCTGGACCGGCCTGGTGGCAAAGCTTCTGGAATTTCACGGAAAGATGGACGCAAAAACATTCCTTAAAATCGGGAAAAAACCGGTGGGCTTCCATGAGCCCCTCCAGCATTTCGAGGAGGTGCAAACATGAACTGGCCAAAATACCCCCTCATTTACGAGATCAACACCTGGGTCTGGCTTAACGAACTGAGCCGCAAACATCGTCGTCCAATTACCCTCGCGGACATTCCCGCGGCGGAATGGGATGCGCTCGCACAACTCGGAATGGATGCGGTCTGGCTGATGGGCGTTTGGGAACGAAGTCCCGCCGGACGCGCCATCGCCTTGAAGAACGAGTCGTTGCAGGAGGATTTCCGGCGGGCGTTTCCCGATGTGCGTCCGGAAGATATCGTCGGTTCACCTTACTGCGTCCGGCGTTACACGGTGGATGAAAAACTGGGTGGAACCAAAGGCCTCGCGGCCGCGCGGAAGAATCTCGCCGACCGAAAGATTCGCTTGATCGTCGACCTGGTGCCCAACCATGTGGCGCCGGATCATCCCTGGGTTGCCGATCATCCCGAATATTTTATTCGCGGCGACAAGGACGATTTGGGCAGAGACGCGGCTTCGTTTTTCGAGATGGGCGGAAACGTTTTTGCCCGCGGCCGCGATCCCTTTTTCCCGGCCTGGCCCGATGTTTTGCAACTCAATGCTTTCAACGAAGGTTTGCGCAACGCCGCCATTGAGACGCTGACCGCCCAGGCGGAGCAATCCGATGGCGTCCGCTGCGACATGGCGATGCTTCTCCTGAACGAAATCTTCGCGAAGACGTGGGGCAGCCGGGCGGGAACGCCGCCGCCCCGCGAGTATTGGGCAATCGTTATTCCCGCGATCAAGAAAAAGTTCCCGAACTTCATTTTCATCGCTGAAGCTTATTGGGACATGGAGTGGCAGTTGCAAAGGCAGGGCTTCGATTATTGCTACGACAAAACCCTCTACGACCGTCTTTGCCATGAAGACGCCGAACACATACGATTGCATTTGCTGGCGGAGCCGGCTTATCAGGACCGGCTGGTTCGATTCATTGAGAATCACGACGAGCCCCGGGCAGCCGCCACTTTTCCACCGGGAAAAGAACAAGCGGCCGCGACCGTGGCGTTGACGTTGCCAGGAGCAAGACTGGTCCACGAAGGCCAGATTGAAGGACGAAGGACGAGATTGCCGGTCTTTCTCTCCCGGCGACCCGAGGAGCCGGTCGATTCCGCCTTGCGGGAGTTCCACCTTAAACTGCTGAAGGCAGTGAACCACGCTGTTTTCCGCAACGGCCACTGGCAGCTTTGCGAACGCACCGGATGGCCCGATAATGCGTCATTTCAACATCTGCTCGCCTGGTGCTGGGCGGATGGCGGGAATCGATACTTGATCATTGTGAATCTGAGCGATGCTGCCGCGCAAGGCCTGGTAAAAGTTCCATGGGACGAATTGCAGGAAAGTCATTGCCGCCTGAGCGACGCATTGTCGCCCGCAACCTACGAGCGGGACGGAAATCAAATGTTCGCTCCCGGACTGTTCGTCGATCTGGCGCCCTGGGCTGCTCATTGCTTCCAGGTCCAGATTAGAGCCACGCGCAAAATGGTGTCTGAAAGGACAAACCGAAACGCCAGGCACGCCGAGTTTTCGCGTTGAAACAGGAAACTTGCGTTTAGGAATCGCACGGGTCTCGACATCACGTGGCGCGCATAGATTCCATAGGCGGGGAGAACTCCGATTTTGCCAGGTTCTGGATATCCGGCGCCCAGTTCTTTCGGCACGCGAGCGGCGTCGTTCGTTGTGCCTCCACCGTTGCTGCCTCATTAAAAACAGAAAATCCTCGCCACACACCGATACCTCTCTTCTGTCAATGCTCCAGCGTCCGCGTAAAAGAATGCCGGGCCGATCCAGGAGGGATACGGCCCGGCAGTAGGAGAGATTCAGGTTATTTCCGGCGGCGATAGAGCAGGAAGCTAAGGCCTCCCAAGGCCGTGAGGGCGAAGGCGGAGGGCTCGGGGACGCTCACGACTTCCATGCTGCTGATGTTTAAGTTGTTCACGTTGTCCGAAGTGCCGCTGGAAGGGGTGTTATAATTCCGGAAATCGACATAATTGATCGGCGAAGCAACGGTGCCGGAAACGGTGTAGTAGGGACTGCCCGGGCTGCTTTGCGGCGCCAGACTGAGCGTATAGGCGGTTGGCGAGCTGAGTGTGAAATCCACGATCATGCCGGACGCACCGGTCATGACACCAGACAAGCCGGTATGGATGGCGGAGGAGGTGTGGGTGGCATCATTGATAGTCCAGTTCAGGGCGGCATTATAAAAGTCGAACACCGAGAGCCGCAGAGCGGAGGAGTTATCGCCGCCGGCATTATTATCGGTGCCGCTGGTGAACAGAATGTCAAAGCCGCGGAAAGTGTAGCCGGCGCCGTTGTTATTGATGGGGTTTTGGATGATGGCCTGGAACATCTGGCCGGCCTGCAATCCGCCGGTAATGGAACGTCCGGCATTGGCGAGACCCGTGTTGGAATCATGAGCCATCAGGGTCCAGGACGTACCGGCCGCGGAGGTGGTGCTGATTCCCTGGTAGGTTCCAGCGGGCGTGGGGTCCGTGCCATTAAAGCTCCAGGCGCCGAAACCGGATCCGCCGTTTTGCCCGGCGGACCAACCGCCGCTGTAAGTGGGATCGGTGGCGCTATCGAAGGCGAGCACTTGTGCCGAACAATGGCTCGTCAACAATGCGGTGGCGCCGGATACGGCGCAGGCGACCGCCGCGGTGCCGCTCATTCTGAAATGACTCTTCATAAAGGATTGGTAGGATGATTTACAGGTTGCATATAGAGGCCCACTGGGGCGGCCTCACTTAGGGTCAAGGGTGTATCTATCAGGATTTGAGGCGTTTTGGCTATTGCTCAATCGGACTACAGCCAATGGCGGGCGTTTGGACCGGACGGTTATTGATAGTGGAAGGCTTTGATAAACCGCTCCAAACCAGCGAGGTGCGGCTCCAGGTATTTCTGATAATTACGCCATCGGCCGACCGCGCTGCGGTAGATCGGTTTTTTCACGTCTGCGTGGGAAGGTGAAAGGACCCGTTTCGTGCGGGCATGCTCGTGGAATTTAAGGACGTTTTCCTCGTAATTCACGCCCAGGAACTTGAGGGTGGAAGAGGCGACGGAGGGCAGGTCGTTGACCATTTCCTCGTAACGGATTTCTTTCCATTGGTCTCCCATGCGCGGGCGCATCTCCAACCAGAAGCCCATGACATTGGCATACTGCGTCACGGTGGTATCCAGGCTCAGGTAGGTGGAACTGACGGGCGTGAGGGGCAGGGCCTGCATGAAGCAGCTCATGACCACGTCGCGCGGATCGCGCACGGCGATGAGGAATTTAGCCTCGGGAAAAACCCGCACCACCAAGGGAATCAACAAATTCAAAGCGGGATTTTTGTCCAGCAACAAACGCCCGCCAATGGGTTGGCCCAGCAGCAGATTGGCGCAGCGAAAATAATTGTTACGCGACCGGGCGATTACGGCAGGTGACGCCGCGTCGAACGCCGGGAGAATGTCGGTTCCCTCAGGCAAATCCCGGATCAGCGGCAGGTACGCTTCATCGTGCATGAGCTTGGTTTCTTCGGCGCTGATGATGTCGCTGTGCGCGTCGAGCACCTGCTCGAGCAGCGTGGTGCCGGAACGGGGATGGCCGCAGAGCAGGGCGATGCGCCGGGACGGGAGGAGTTTTGTGGCGTCCGCGCGCCAGCGATCCAAAACCGCGGAAGTAATGGTCTGTTCCATTTCCGCCGCGCGGCTTTGCATGACCTGTCGGTCGGCCAGGAGCGGCGCCGCACGAAGACTATAAATCGCCTTGGCTTCCCGCCAGGCGGCCATGGCCGCGTCATATTGGCCAGCGGTGTCCAGAATACCGCCCAACGCGTACAACGCGCGGACGCGCGCTTCGCCATCGGTGGCGGGATTGGCCAGGAGATCGCGAAAATGTGTTTCGGCCTGCGAGGTGTGGCCCTGCGCCCGCAGGAGGTCGGCCACCTGGAACCGCACGCGGGAATCCTCGCGGTTGGCGCGGGCCAGACATTCGGCGGCCTCCTCTAATCGTCGGTCGCGGATGCACATGTCCACCAGGTTGAGCAAGGTGCCGGTGGAGACTTCCCCTTTTTTGGTGGCGCGCTTGAAATAACGGAATGCCATTTCAACGTTTTCCAATCCCAGGCAAAGTTGTCCTGCTTTTTCGAGGGTCTGGACAGGTTTCGGAGAAAGTTTCACCGCCTTCTCGATATAACGTTCGCCCTCGGCAAATTCGTAACGTTGCACATGCGCCTGGGCGAGGTTCAGGAGGAGGGATGGGTTTCCGGGCTCCTTGCGCGCGGCTCGTTCGAGCAAGAGAATGGCTTTCTCGAATTCCAGATTTTCCCAAGCCATGCTTGCTTCCAGTTGGAGTCTTTCAACAGCCGGATTCGGTCCGTTTCGGGCGAGCCAGTTCATATCGTGCGGCGCATGAAACGGTAGAATTTGAGCTGTGTCGGAAGCAAGGTAAAAGCCGGCGGCTCAATAGGTGGCCGTGACGGTTGCCGCGCCGATGTTCCCAGGAAGAATAACCCAATCGCGGTCAAGATCGCGCCACGGCCGCCCATTCACTGTGACGAGTTTGAGCGACTTTTCTCCGGGCATCCGGAACCGGAGGCGGATGGTTTTTGGTGGATTGCGCGTGGGGCCTTGAAGTTTGGCGGAGATGGTCCCCTGCCCCGCTTCATAAATCACCGACGTGTTTCCGAAGTAAGTGGCAGTATTTTCGATTCCACAACGTTTGCCGGGCGCGAGCCAATCACGCGGAACAGCCTGCCCGATTAAAAGACCGTCGCCTTCCTCGCGGACAAACATTTCGCGCAACCAGCCGCAGGCGTTGCCTTCGTCGGAAGTTTTGTATTGGTCGCCCGCCCAATCTCCCATTTCCGGGAGCGCGTGTTCCGTGTTCATATGGACATCGGAAAAATGATTGAGAGCGATGGCGTTGAAGATGGCGCGCAACGCCTGCTTGACGTCATCGCGATAAAGATACGCCTCCGGATCGAACAACAGGCACGCCTGCATCGACATGCCTCCGCGTCCAAACCAATATTTGTCGAAATCATCCAGCGTATAACCGTATTGAGGAGAAAGGAAAAGATTGTCTTCGTAGTCTTTCAAAATCCATTGGGCTTGAATGGATTTGGGATCGATGGCCCGAGTGATGATGAGATGCATGGCTCCTTCGAGCGTTTCACAAATCCAGCCAAAGCTCCGCCCACGGCGCTGCACGTAAGAAGGAATTTGCGGAACCGCCGTCCCGTCGCGCAAACGGACGACCGGAGAACGTGCTGAAGCGGCGAGGAAATGTTCCAGTAATTTCTGGTGGTAACGATCGGCGGCGGTGCGAATGCGGGTCGCTTCAGGAGAATGAATTTGTTCCAGCGCCCAAGCCGCGCTGTCGAGGCCGCGCCATGTATAGCAACTCGTCGAAAGCCAGTTCCACCAATCCCCGATGTCCTCCAGGTCGCCCGGCGGCAAAAGGCCCTCGGCCAAATCCATCCGGTTGGTCGTGCGAGCAGTTTCGCGAATGATCCAGTCCGCACCCGCAATGATCGCCGGCGCCGCATGGCGCAGCCACGCTTCATCGCGCGTGAATCGATAGTGCTCGACCAACGTCCACAGAATCCAACCGTGGTGTTGATTGTAGCCGCCGGCTTCGTAGCCGTCGGCTCCGTAAAGCACGCCTTCCTTGGAATCGAAATTTCCCGGCAGTTCCACCGTTCCCTGGTAATGAATCCACGTTTCGAGGCAGTCGGCAGCTTCCTGATGATAACCGCGGCGATCCAGGTCCAGCACCATCATGCACGATTCGTTTCCATAGACACCGTAATTAAAGGAACTGACGCGGGCGAAGCGGTTGTTGCTGCCCGGATCCTTTTCTGCATTGATGAGTTGATGGCCGGCGGCGGCGCGATAAAAATCATTCAGCACGGGTTCCGGAGTGATGAGCCGCGCGCTTTTGTCCAAAACACGGCGCCAGTAATCGCCCGTGTTTTTCTGTTCCCGCGCAAAATCCAGGGACTTCAACGCTTCGGTTTCCCAGCTTTCCGTCAAACGCAAATACGGTGCTTTGATTACCACAGTCTTGGTTTCATGACCGCCAAGCGACACGCTCCAATTGAGTCGATTCGTCGCGACCGCTGGCAAAGGGTCGGCGACGATCTGGCCGCGCAGTTGTTTGTCATTCCAAAGCAAACCTTGCGCATCCACCTGAAGCGAGATGCCGGCGGTTCCGTTGGTGACCGTGATGGGCAAAGTAGCGGTGAGCGGCGTGTCCGTTGTGTTGGTAAAATCGAACCGCAGCATCGCGACGGCGGTCGCATCCGGCGCCGGGGTCACATCCGTTTTCGCGCCTTCGAGCGAAGTGGCAAAAGCGGTCTGAGTGATGCGGATCCCATCGCGCTCCCAAGTCGTGATTAACGTTGGAATCGATTCCTCCTCGATGTGGCGCTCGACTGGTTTATCCGGAAGGCCAAAGGCGAATTTAACCCACCCTTTTTCCAAAGCGAGACGAGGCGTGTCGCGCGCGGGCAACACTTCCATGAAGTGGTCGTTCCGGCGAAAGGAAAGCATGCCATCACGATCCACGCAGAATTTCTGGCGCGAGCCATCCTCTCCAATGATGAAAGAAATGCGGGTTTTTTTGGGCGGCATGCCGTTCCACGCGGAGTTCCACGTTTGCTCGGGCAATTCGGCGATGCGGTCATACAAAGTTTTTTGGCCGGCATGATGCACGTCGGCGGCCACGGCGGAAAAATCGCGTGTGTCATTTTCCGGCAGCACGGCTGCGCCGAACTCCGGCAGGAAAAGCGCACCCGCCTTCAGATCATCCATTTGAAAAGTGAATGTGTTGGTACCGTTCCTCACGGTCACCAGGGTGCGATCAAAGGTATTTGGGTCGCTATTGACCGCCGTTCGAACCCGCAACGTGGAATCGGCCCCTCTCGTCGTGACGCCCAGAATCTGCTCCATTGAATGCTTCGACGCGAATATCCGACATAGCCGGAGCTTGCCGCCAGGCAATTCGCGCGATGCGGTCGGCGACGGTGGAATCGGTCCGGGCGCGAATTTGGAGGATTTTCGGCAGCGCCTGGTCTGCCGTCACGCGAACCTTCAGCGTAAATCGGCCGATCGAAGTGTAATTCGTGAGGTTCGGGAATTCGTGCTCATTGATTGGGCGGAAGGTGAACTGCACCGAGTTGCCGGAGATCGATTGTTCTGCGTCCGCCACGCGCCAGCCGCCGTTGTACCAATTTCCCAGTTCCAACCAGCCGGACCAGCCATTGCCCAGTTCGCGGTCTTTGGGCAAATGTTCCTGTGGCCAATGGCTTCCCCAGTATTCCAGCCGCAACTTTGACCCTGGTGAAACAGGCCCGGCAAAATCAACGCTCACAGAATGTATTTCCCGCGGGTCGTCCCACATGAGGCCATCGCCTTCAGCCAAAGGAATAGCGAAAGGGGCCGCATCGAACGCAGTTCCGTTGGTTGCAGTATTCCGCGGCGCCGACGGTTCTTCCGCGGTTGGATCCAGGGCGGCAACCAGGCTCTGCGCGTACCAGCGCGCGAGATAATCGTTCGGGTGCAGCGGGTCGTTGATGCAATCCTTCGGTTTTTTGGCCGCATAAACCCATTGGCTGATGGCGGTCATGTCCACGAACTGCACGCCCGGTCCCGTCATCGCTTGCAAACACTTGGCGTAATCCCCGACCGCATTCCAGTATTGCGCGTTCGTCGTATACGCCGGATCGAATCGCATGGTCGAGACCAGCAGAAACTCAGCCTTCGGGTTTTGATGACGAACCGTTTTGATGACACTCTGCGATATTGTTTGAAAACGTGTCCGCCGGAACGCTCCAAAAATCGTTTTGCCCAAAAGCGATGATGACGAGGTCGGGATTCAAGGACGCGACCATCGGCTGCGCAAACTTTTCCGCCCATTTGGAATCACCGCCGCTTTGGGAAGAGTTGAAGAATTGAATCTTTTGGTCGTGATAAATCTCTCCAACCCGATGCACAAAGAGCTCCGGCCAGGGCGGCAAATAGGGCCGAATGTGCGACAGCCGACTCCGCCCAATCCGTGAGTAATGCTGTCGCCGTACGCGACGACCGTGAGGGGCGCTTGCTTTCGCAGTTTCCCAAGCGTGTTTGGCAAATCATCGCCCAGGAAGCGAGGAAGTGGATGGTCCCAGGTGTCATCATGTTCATAGGTCACCATCACCTGTTTTCCCCCGACCACATTCCACTGATACTCGCCTTTCAACAGGTCCTCACTTCGGACCTGCGTCATGCGCGATGATGCGGTACGAACCAGGGTGCGTCCGGCGAGCGTGTAGTCCGCGCCTTCGGAATAATTCGTCGCGAGCCCGTAGTCCTCGACTGAAATGATTCGCGTCGGATGAAACATCAATTGGCCCGTGGCCGGTTTGCCCTGCTCCGAGAACAGCAGCACGGCCTCCCGGCTGATTTTTTTGCCGAGCCAAAATGGCTGCATGGCTTCATCCAGATTGCAAGCTGGTTTCAGGTCGGCGGCGTTTTCATCCGTCATCTCGAGTTTCACCTGGTCCACGACGACGGAACCGGGAGAGGCATCCTTGGAAAGACTCAATCTCCATCCACTTCGTCAGCGGATGCGCCTGCATGAAATGGCTGAATAGGCGCGGGTCTTTTTTGTCCCGGTGGATGTCGTCCAATGAATCGACCTTCATCAGTTCGTGGCCGCTTTGATCCAGGAAGCGAATGGCAAAAACATATCCGTTGGTGCGCGGTGATTGGACCATGGCAGACAACGTGAAATCATTGCCGCTGCCGATCTCAATGCGTTGCCGCAGCGAGCCGGAGCCGGGGCCGAGGATTGCCGAAGCCTTGCCTTCCAACGGGCTGTTCGTCTCCAGATGTGCGGCTCCGCGGGCGCTCCAGGCCGTCAGTCCTTTTTCGAAGTCCCCATTTACCACCGAGAAGCTCTGCTCGGCAAAAACGGTGGCGCAGCCAAAGCAGAGAATGAATGCGGCCGCAGCGAATGGAAAATTTTTCATGCTCCGCTGGTTGCTTAACCGGTCGTGCGCAGATAAGTCGAATACGGTTCGTTCGCGATTTCCACGAAAGGCAGCAGCTTAAGTGGCGCACCGCTGGTTGTCGCCTCCCAACTTCGCTGACCGGTCCTTTTGGCTGCCAACAGATTTGCCCGGGTCACAGCAGGGGTTGTGTCCGTCAGGGCGAAGAGCACCAGCGGCCCGTGCAGCAGCGCGACCGTGTCCGGATGTTGCCGGTCGATGGGCTCAAGTCGCGTCCTCATCGGCAAATTCAACTCAACGCGGTCGCCGGTGTTCCATTCGCGATGAACCGACGCGAACGCGCCGGGAATAGTGTCATTCGTCAGGCGGCGTCCATTGACCGAAATCGAAGCGCCCTGCGCCCAGCCCGGAATGCGGAAATTCAACGTAAACTCTCGCGCTCGCGAGATCTGAAGATCGAATTGCACGGCGCTTTCAAAGGGATATTGGCTCGATTGATTGAGCACCATGTCCGCCCCATTTTGTTTCCAACGCAACGTGGAGGGGATGTATAAATTCACCCAAACGCCATTCGGATCACGGAAATAGGTGTTGACGCGATAATCAGCGGCGACCTGAGGCAGCGTGCCCGAACAGCAGGACCAATGCTGATTGTCCCGGTAGAACTTGCTGCCTTTGAAATTGTAATCGGAGTAGTAGAACGTCCGACCGTCCGGCAGAAGCGGCTTTGCCCCCAGCACCGTGTTGTACATGACCCGCTCCATGCTGTCCCCGTATCGGGCATTGCGCGTGACCTGCAACAAGTAGCGTGTGAGTTTGAAATGCGCATAGGAACCGCACGGTGTTTCAAAGCTCGCGTGGGTATTGGTGAGGCTGTTGTAAAGGTCCGAGCTGCCGGGGGCGGAAAGTGTTTCATCGGGCCCCCAGCCACCCGTGGCGAAGCTTTGTTTCACCAGCATGTCAAAGCCGTTTCGCGCCGCGCGAAAATGTTTCTCACTGCCCAGCGTGAGATAGGCCTGCATGGCTGAGCCGAGGGAATTGACATGACTGTAGGCATGGCGCCCGGTGAGATCATCCCAACCTTCGGCCAGGGGATCGTAATACACGTCGTCCAGGTATTGCCGCCCCAGCTCGCGATAGCGTTTCCCGGCGCCACCTTGATATGCCAGGAAAAGATTTTCCGAAATGGTGTAGGACTCGTCCCAGGTCCACTGAAAATCCGTGTTTGGCCGCCAGGCGGTTCCGTGCTCGACGGCGTGCCCGGGAAAATGCGGCAGCGCGGCGTCGGTCGTACGGTCGAGAATCGAGAAAGCATCGCCGTCAGCGGCATATTTGTGCGAATCAATCAGTCCGCGAACAATTTTATCGTAGCAATACGTCGGGAATCGATTCTTGTCATAATAATCCCCCGAAATTGTTTTGGCATAGAGGCGATTCAAGCGCAGGACTTTTTGGCGCGTCGCTTCGTCTCCTGTGATGGCGTACATCCGGGCCAATGCCGAAACCCATTGGCCGAACGTGCAGCTCGGCGCAAACCCATCCGCGTCGCCATACTTGTAATCGGGATTGTATCGATACCACCCGCCGATGTCCTCGCCCGGAGCCGGCTGGCCGCTCATGAGACGCAACGGTTTCAACAAACTGTCATCGCTCAAGCCCATAAGGACCGCATGGGTCTCCTTTAATTGGTGCTCGTGCGGTTCGCTCGAAAGCGTGACATCAGCGTAATCAAACTGCCCGAGGGGAGCGAACCGAATGCCCGTTGGTGAACCCGCGAACACATTTGCCGGCATCGCCAGCCCCGCCGCAGCCAGGGAAACAGTTCCCAGAAATTTCCTCCGCGAAAACTCAGGCTGCTGATGACTCATTCGATTCGCCGCTGGCACTGCAGATCGCGCCGTCAGGGGGATGGCGGGAGTTGCAGGCGATAGAATTGCTGCGGCCCGGAGATCGGATTGGTGACGACATTTTGATTGCCGACGACCGCGGGCGCGGCGAGGTTCGTGTTCCAGACGGCATTGGTCAGGCTGGGGCTGGAGGCCAGGACGAAATTAGTCGCATTCGTAGTCCACGACACCACCACATTCGTATTGGAAAGCCGGGCGTTCAACGTCGGGCCTGGCGGCGCGCTCAGGATGCTCACGCTGCTGATTTCAAAATTATCAGCCGTGTCAGTGAGCCCGCCGGAAGCAGTATTCCACAAACGAACATTGAAATAATTTATGGGAAGGTTTGCCGCAATAAGAGTGCCGGAGTGGCTTAAGTACGGGTTGCTCGGATCGCTCACGGGGGACATCGTAAGCGTATAGGTGTTGGTCGAGGTGAGCGTGAGGGCAATGAGCATTCCCGAGGCGCCGGTAGTCATGGCGGACACGTTGCTTTTGGGCGGATTATCCGCATCCGTGATCGCCCAGTTCATGGCTGGATTGAAATAATCGAACACAGTCAGCCGCAAGGCGGACGTATTATCGCCGGGGACATCGTTATCAGAACCGCTGGTGAAAAGAATGTCAAAACCGCGATAGGTGTAGATGCCGGCGCTGTTTACAGGATTTTGGATGATGGTCTGGAACGTCTGCCCCACCTGCAATCCGCCGGGAATCGCTCGTCCAACATTGGCGAGGCCGCCATCGGACGACTGATCCAGCAGGGTCCAGGCTGTTCCCAAGGAGGACGAGCTGCTCATTCCCTGATAGGCGCCGGGCGGGGTGGCGTCGGTCCCATTAAAGCTCCACGCGCCGAAGCCGTAGCCACCGTTTTGCCCGGAGGTCCAGCCACTGTTGTAGATGGAATTGGTGGCGTAGTCGGCGGCAATATAGGATTGGGCCGTGGCATGGCCGTTCAACAGCGTCGCCGCGCCAGCCACCGCACACGTCATTGCGGCGCGGCTGTTCTTTGTGAAGTGACTTTTCATAAGTGGTTCAGTTGCTCCGGATGTTTTGCCACGGCTTCTTCAAAGAGATCGTTTCGAAGAAAATTGCACGGTTTCAAGGGATCGGCACGCTGGAGCGGGTTCCCACCCACAACATATCCGCCGCCGCGAGGCCGGAGCTATCGGCAGTATAGGGTGGAATGGTCCGGCCGCCGCCGTGAAAGGAATCGAATTGCACCGGAAGAATGGTGCAGACTCTGCTTTTGAAGGTGTGGATTTCTGCGTGGCCGTCCGCAAAAGCAAATCCAGCGGCGCCATTGTGATAGCTGGCCGGCAAATCGTTCCAGGAGGGCGGAGCCCATTGCGTGATATCCGCATGGGGGTCTTCCTGCAACAAGCCATCGTTGATGCTGTCGGGGTGTTCGTCGCAGGTCACAAAAAGATCGGCCGGAGTGGTGATGCTGCCTGCCTTCAGGAATTGGCGAAACGTCGGAAAGGCGCTGTTCACCGAGGTTGTCTGCATGGGTGTGGTGGCGCCAAAAAACCCGTTCATCGAGTAGGAGCGCGGACGGGTGATTCCCGCGGCGCCTTGTTGCGAACTCACGTACATATCCGCCGGACATTTGTAAAGGGCCACGCTGCCGGTGTATCTGAAGAAAGGCGCCTGTGTCAGTCCGTCGACGTCGCTCTCGGAATTGCCGAGCGGGTCCGTGGTGGACCAGGTCATATAGTTGTTCGCCCAACTGCGGTAGGTTTTGTTCTGTTCTTCAAAGGCGGCAAATTGGAGGCCGAAATTGTTCACCAGCCGATCGTCATTGTCATTGTAATATTGAATCCAGCCGAGCATCAGTTGCCGGCTGTTGTTCATGCAATGAGTTGCCTGGCCCCGGGCTTTGGCCTTGGCCAAGGCGGGCAGCAGCATGGCGGCAAGGATGGCAATGATGGCGATTACCACCAGGAGTTCGATCAAGGTAAAAGCGCCGGCGGTCTTTAATTCGCCGCGGCTGCATTCACTGGAATCCGGCGCACGGCGGGTGGGGTGTTTCAAGGACAACATAAATCAATACCACCTAAATGTAACAATGTCCTGCCCACCCCGCTATTGCTCGATTGGACTATAATGGCGGGGCAGCCACTGGAGATTGAGAGGCAGGTACATACGAAGTTTCAGCGGCCCGAATTCTCCGCCGGACGTGATTCGCCGCGCATTTTCATGGTCACAGCCTTGGGGGAAGTGAGGTATTTTTTCACGGCTTCGGTTCGCCCGCGAACGTGGAGCTTTTCGTAAATGTGCCTGAGGTGGGCGCGGACGGTGTCGTAACTGATTTTGACGCGGTCGGCGATTTCCTTGTTGCTGAGGCCCTCGGCCAGGAACATGAGAATCTCTTCTTCACGTTGCGTCAATCCATCGCCGGAGGCGGAGCTGCCCGGTTTTTTTTGAAAAGCCTCGACGAGCATGCGGGCGATTTCTCCGGTCATCGGCGCTCCGCCGGAACGCACTTCGTTGATGGCTTTCAACAATTCGTCCGGGCTGGAGCGTTTCAAAAGATAACCGCAGGCGCCCGCTTCCAGGGCTTGGAAAATCAGTTCGTGGTTGCGATAAACCGTGACGATGATCACCTGGAGGTTCGGGAGCTTCTCTTTGAGTTGAGCGGTGCAGGCGATGCCGGTTGCTCCCGGCAGATGTATGTCCATGAGGACGACATCCGGCTTGAGACGTGGAATTTCGAGGAGCGCCTGCTCGGCGGAGGCGCAGGCGCCGACGCAACGAAAATCCGGAGCGGCCTCAATCCATTGCCGGAAGGTGTTCCGGATGGTGGCGTTATCTTCTACAATCGCAACAGTTGTCATAGGGCATCACTAAATGCGGAAAAAGGAACTTCGAGCGAAACAATGGTTCCACCTCCCGAAGAGGTCTCCACTTTGGCGCAACCGTGAACTTGCTCCAGCCGCTCACGCAGATTGGAGAGACCGTGCCCCTCCGATCGGTCTGAAGGATCAAAACCCGTGCCGTTGTCGCTGATCGCAAGACATAGTTGATCAGGCTGCACGCGGACGCGAAAACCAATTTCGGTGGCGCGACTGTGACGGACGGCGTTATTGAGCGCTTCTTTGACGGCGAGGAAAAGATGATGGCGCAATTGGCCTGGGACCGGCCGGTCCTGGAATGAATTGGGAATCTGAACGCGGCAGGTGATTTTCGTCCCAGTCAGATATTCCTCCGCGTAGCTGGCGAGATAACGCACCATGGAAGCCAACGTATCGCGCTCGGGATCCACGGCCCAGACAATCTCGTCCAGCGCATTGACGAGGGAACGGGATTTTCCGGCAATGGATTCCATGCGTTCGGTGGCCTCATTGACCGGCAGTTCCCGGCTCGGGCCGACAGTTGCCAGCATGGTGATTTCCGTCAGGCTGCTGCCCAAATCGTCGTGCAGGTCCCGCGCGATGCGCGCCCGCTCCTGCGCCAGCGCGTGTTTCCTTTCGACGTGTTCACGGTTCTGGACTTCGGCCTGCAGTTGAACCGTGCGCTGTTGCACTTCATGATGCAGCAGCCGTATCCAAACCACGGACAGGGCAAGAATTCCCAAAAGGACGCCGGCAAGAATCAGCGTCCGCTGCAAGGTCCAAAACGGCGGCCGGTCCAGCATGCGAATGTCTGTCACGGAATTCACCAGCAGTTCGAAGCTGGCCACATCCTGTCCATCCGGGCGGTTCCCGCCGTTGCCCGCGTAAACGCCGGTCAATTCCAGCCGGCTCCCGACGGGAAAGTTGATATCCTTCAAACGATCCCCGTTTGAGGCGTCACCATCCAGCCGGGCGACGAACCGTTTCAAGCCGGTTTGTAATTCCAGAGTGCGATGGTCGTCACTCAAGCTCAGCAACAAGGCTTCGATTTTCACACGGACAGCGTCATTATGAGCGCGAAACAAAAACCTCGCGTCGAGCGGCCGGGCGTCGCGCAACGGTGCCGTGCCGACTTTCCGCACGACCGCCTCTTCCAACACCGGCGAGGGGCCGGTCAGTCTGGGGAACCCGGCAACTTCCACCAATTCCCCAACGGCGAGGCTCACGGTTTTTGTGGGGATGAATCGAAAACCATTGGTGCCATCCATGGCGAAGTATTCTCCTTCCTCCTGATGCATGATTTGTCCGGACACCTTGACCCGCCTCAACGCGCTGGCGCGCGGATCAAACAGGAGCAAATCCGGCACGCTTTTCAGCGCGTCCGCAAACACTTCGTTCGGCGCCGATTCAACCACTGTCACGGTGGGATTGTACATGTAGACTTCGTTCACCTTCACATGGCGCGTGGCCTTGTCCCATGACGCAAACAAACAACCCCGCATGCGAATGAGCGAGTCTTCCCGGTATTTCAAAGCAACCTCGTTGGTGCCACCGACGGTTTCGTGGGCCAAAACGTTGATCTTGCCGTCATGGGTCCGCAGGGTGACGCCGTTGGTAAGAACCGAAGTGACGATTCCTTCAATCTCAACAAATTCGGTATCGAGGCTGCCGTTAATCATCTGGTCCCAATATGGATGAATCGGCGGCGGCAATTCGCCGGGGCCCAGGCGCACGATCCGGCTGGCCTTCACACGCGGCGCGAACTCACCGGGATCGGTGGTTCCCTCGACTTCCACCAGATCCTTCACCTCGGGCATGCCGCCGGAGGAGGTGTTGACGTTATTAATGTAAATTCCGGTGGCACCATCCTGCACCACGGCGGCTTCGAACTGCGGCAAGGCACACGTAACGACACCGCGAATACGCACGTGCCGGCCAGTTTCAGCTTCCTGCTGGCTCAGGCGATGAATTTGCTCGGCACTCGTGAGTACCGCCGAATTGGTGCTCGCCTCTGCCGCACGGCTGCCAATGCCACCGCCGGCCAGAAACATAATGGAGATCACGATCTGCAGGCAGGAGTTGAACACGCGGAACCACATCATACGAGCTTTCGGGCTCTATCAAATAAAATCATCGAACCGCGAGATGAAGAAAAGGAAATTAAATCAGGCAGTCGAGCGGTTGATTCAGATTTGCGACTATTTTTTGACAATTTCAAAACTCGATTCCAATCCGGCTGCTGAACTCTCGCCGACCATGACTTTAAAGATGCCTGGTTCGACGGCGAAATGCATGGCGCGGTCATAGCAGCCAAGTTCCCGCGGTCCCAGCGTAAATGCGACCTGACGATTTTCGCCGGGCTGCAGGCTGACGCGCTGAAAGCCCTTCAACTCCCTTACCGGCCTGGTCACGCTTGCGGCCACATCGTGGATATATAATTGCACCACTTCATCCCCGGCGCGGTCACCCGCATTTTTGACATCAACACAGACGATCACGTTGCCGCCCTTGCGTATCTGCGAATGGCTCAATTGCAGATTGGAAAGTTTGAATTGCGTGTAGCTTAAGCCATAACCGAACGGGTAAAGCGGCGTCCACGGAATATCGATATATTGGGAGGCAGATTTGGGATCACTGCCCGCCGGGCGACCGGTATTTTTGTGGTTGTAATAAATGGGCACCTGCCCCACTGAACGGGGGAACGTCACGGGCAATTTGCCGCCCGGGTTGGCGTCGCCGAATAACGTATCCGCAATCGCATTGCCGCCTTGCGTTCCGGCAAACCAAGTTTCCAAAATCGCCGGGGCGTTCGAGGCCACCCAATTGATGGAAAGCGGCCGCCCGTTCATGAGCACCACAGCGTAGGGTTTTCCGGTTGCATGGATGGCCTGAATCAGCTCGAGTTGTCGGCCCGGCAAATCCAATGAACTGCGCGAGGCGGCTTCACCGCTCATATCGGCGGATTCTCCCACGGCAACAATCACGAAATCGGATTGCCTCGCGGCGTCTTCTGCTTCGCCGAAGCCTGCCGCCGAATCTCCCGCCACATCACAGCCTTTCACATAATTAATTTTCGTGGCGGCGGGAACTTTTGCGCGAATGCCCGCGAGCAAACTGACCGCGTCCTCTTTGCGGCCGTCGCCATTCCACGGGCCGATCATGCTCTGTGGGTCATCAGCGAGCGGACCTATGACCGCGATGGATTTCAACTCTCGGTTAAGCGGCAGGGTATTATGGTCGTTTTTTAAGAGCACAAAGGTGCGCGCGGCCAGTTCCCGCGCGGCGATGAGATGGCTGCTGCTGAGCAGGGCAGCCTTTTCACGCGCTTCATCGGCGAAAGGGCGCTCAAACAAACCGAGTTGATATTTCAGCCGCAAAACACGTCGCACTGCCTGGTCAATGGTGGCCTGGGACACTCTTTTTTCCTTGAGCAATTGCTCCGCGTTTTCATTGTAAAGGCGGCTGAACATGTCCATGTCGACACCCGCAGCCAGCGCCTCACCGGTCGCTTCCTTGCCGTCCGCGGCGATGCCTTGCGTGACCAACTCTTTCACCGCGTTATAATCACTGACTACCACGCCATCAAAACGCCATTCCTTGCGCAGCACCTGGGAAAGGGTAAATGAATTCGCCGTGCCAGGAATTCCGTCCAGATCATTGAACGCGCTCATGAACGTGACCACGCCCGCGTCCAGCGCCGCCTTGAATGGCGGAAAGTAAATTTCCCGCAACGTGCGCTCGGAAACTTCCGCGGTGTTATAATCACGTCCACCCTCCGCCGCGCCGTACGCGACCCAATGCTTCGCGCAAGCGGCAATGCTATCCGGAGCGCTCAGGCCTGTTCCCTGAAACCCCCGAACGCGAGCGGCGGCAAAGGCCATGCCGAGAAACGGGTCTTCACCAGAGCCCTCCACAATCCGGCCCCAGCGCGGATCGCGCGCGATATCCACCATTGGCGCAAATGTCCACCGGATCCCTCCGGCGGACGCCTCCTCGGCCGCAATGCGGGCCGAACGCTCCGCGCCGGCGGGATCCCAACTGGCGGCTTCCGCCAGTGGCACCGGAAAGATTGTCCGATAGCCGTGAATCACGTCAAAGGCGAACAGGATCGGAATGTGCAATCGCGATTCGTCCACCGCCGCGCGTTGCAACTCAGCAGTTCGTTTGGCGCCGCGAATGAAAATCGTCGAGCCCAGTTTTCCCTGTCGGGCAAATTCGAAATCTTCCGGGAGGCTGTCGCCTTCCCAGGACCCGCACAGTTGCTGTAGTTGTCCGAGCTTTTCGCTGAGAGTCATCCGGGCCTCCAAAGCGGAGACTTTTTTTTCGATGTCACGCGCCGGTATCGCTGCCGATTGCGCATTCACCGTTATTTCCAGCCCGCAAAGCAGCGCGAGAACATTGACGAACAAAAGCCCGCAGCGTGCCTTCGTCGCCAGGTGTCTGTTGCCGGTCATATCAAACAATTTTATGTACTTGATTCTATCGTTCTCGTCGGAGCACTTCATATCCAAAGGGAGCCAGATTCACCGTTGGGCTGGACGCTTTTCCGGTCAGCGCATCTTCGAATCCGTCTCCCACATTGACCGTTGCGGCCGAGTCCTCGTGGTTGAGCAGAAAATAAAAATCCGTCGCGCCTTTAGTGCGGCGCGTCACTTCCACCTGTTCCGGCACATCCGCCAGCAGCGGTTTCAATCCGGCCATCGCGGCGTAATGCCGAATGAGATAACGCGCCGCGTCCAGGTTGAAAAGCGACCCATAGTATACGGCTTTCCCATTTCCAAATGACTGTTCAGTGGCGGCAGGCAGGTCTTTGAAATAGTCGCGCGTCCAATGAGCCACTACGCGCGCCGTCGTGGGATGGAGCACCTCGGCAAAGACATTGACCGGGATGGAATCATCTTCACCGAACAAAAGAGAATTGTTCGTGCGCGAAGGCGGCTGATAGGTCTGGAACGAGTCGAGTTCCACGCCGAACACGTTGGTCAATCCCATCGGAATGGTCGCCCCCGTAAAGGCATTGTCGCGATCCTTGATGGCGCTGTGTGCGGACATCACCAGCGTGCCGCCTTGTCGCACAAATTGTTGGAGGCGGCCGGAAAGTTTTTCGTCCATCAATGCCAGCGTGGGCGCAAAGACGATCTTGTATTTGTCCAGGTCAGCGTCCGGACTCACAAAATCAATATTCTGCCGTTGCTCCGATGCGGCCTGGAACAAGACATTGTAAGCCGCGTTGACTTTCAGTTCCGTCGTCAAAAACTGGAAATCAAACACCCACTCATCTTCAAAATCCTTGATTACGGCGATGTCCGAAATGATTTTCGAACCGACGACCTGCGGCCCGATTTTTCCCAATTCCTGTCCTTCCTTCTTGAAGTCTTCGAAGCGCGCGCGGGGGATGTTGTCGTGGTCCAGCACACCGTACCAATATTCCTCGGCTCCGCGCCGGGCGGCGCGCCAGCGGAAATGCAACAACCCGTCCGCGCCGTGGGCGATGGTTTGCATCGCCCACAGTCGCGTCTGACCAGGTTGCGGCGTGCGCAGCATGTACGTCTGCCCCGCCGGACCGGTAAGTTCTTCCATGATCATCATGCGGCCGTTGAAGCCGCGCACCGCGGTAAGCGAGGCGCCCGTCGGATAGCGAGGCGCTCCTTCGAACGTGGGATAGTTGTCGTATGCGTGCAGGTCCAAAGTTTTGCTGAAGTCGTAATAGTTGATGTTCCTGAACGCGCCGTTGTGGGTGAGGAAATCATTCGGTCGATAGTGACGCAGGATGCCCGCCTGCTCATCCAAGTAACTGGTCGCTGAATCGGAAAGGAATCGCTTGAAATCGAGCATCAATGCCGGGTTGTGAAACGCGGGTGTCGGAAACGGCAGATCAATCTGGTTCCAATCGGAATAGGTCTGGCTCCAGAACACCGTCCCCCAACGCGTGTTCAAGGCATCCAAGGTCCCATACTTCTGCCGCAGCCAGGAGCGGAATGCGCTGCGATCGCTCGCACTGAACGATTCCGGGTTTTCGTTGTTCATCTCATTGTCGATCTGCCAGCCGATGATATTGGTGTTGTCGTGGTAGTGGCGCGCCAGGGCTTCGACAATCTTCCGCGAGAGCCGGCGATAAACCGGACTGTTATAGGAATATTGCCGGCGAGACTGGTCGTTCACCGGCTGACCTGTGTCTGCTGCGTTGAGGACTTCGGGGTATTTGTGCGTGAGCCATTTTGGCGGCGTCGCGGTGGGTGTGCCGAAAATGACCTTGATTCCGTGACGACCAAAGGTCTTGATGGCCCGATCAAACAAGCTGAAATCGTAATGTCCCTCGCGCGGCTCCATCACCGCCCAACCAAATTCGCCCATGCGCACCGTATTCACGCCGCAGTCCTGCATCCGGCGCGCATCCTCTTCCCAAACGCTTTCCGACCATTGCTCGGGATAATAGCACACGCCAAAGCGAAAAGATTCGTAACGATTTGTGGTTTCTGCCGTGAGATCAGCCGGATGAAAAAGTCCAAAAGCTGCCAATGCGAAAAGCAGTGGGATGAGGGAGCTTTTTAAACGAGCAGCAAATTTCGAAATCATTGACGGTCTCATTTTTACAGGCTTTCAACGTGTGACCTATAGCTCAATTGGACTATTCTTGGGATAAATAACGCATGGCACACTATGGTGGCATGGCCTTTTGTCGTTTAAGTGTTTTCAAACCGAATCGGATGTCGTTCGCATTTCCCCTCATGCATCGTTTTTTGATTTCTGTTTTTGCATTGGTGCTTGGCCTGAGTAGCGCAAGTGCGGCGCCGCGTGAAATCACCTCCCTCGATTTCAACTGGCGTTTTCATCGGGGCGAAATCCCGGGTGTGTTGCATGACTCAGCAACGAACCAGCCCCTGTCGCCAACAAAAGATTTTCTCGACGCCCACTACGACGATTTTTCGTGGGAGAAAGTGAACGTTCCGCATGATTACGTGGTTGAAGGCGCGTTTGATCCGAAAGTAGACGTCCAGCACGGTTCATTGCCGCCGGTGCCGAGTTGGTATCGGCGGACAATTCCCATCCTGGCGTCTGACAATGGCCGCCACTTGTGGCTGGAATTTGACGGCGTTTACCGCGACAGCCAGATGTGGCTCAATGGCCATTTCCTCGGTCGCCACCGCAGTGGATACACCAGTTTCCGCTATGACATTTCTGAAATTGCCAAGCCGGGCACGGATAATCTGCTGGTAGTTCATGTAGATCCCTCGGATTTTGAAGGCTGGTGGTACGAGGGCGGCGGAATCTATCGGCATGCGCGTTTGGTGTCAGTTGCTCCCACGCATGTCGCGCCGTGCGGCGTGTATGTGGTTGCAAAAGTCGATGACCCTCGCGATGGCGTGCGGGCCGATGCAATGTTGCAAATTACGACCAGTCTCGCGAACGAGGCTGCGACCGACAGTCGTGCGACCCTTTTGAGCGAAGTCATCAATGCCGAGGGCGCCGTGATCGCCACGGATCGCACGACAAATGACGTTGCGGCAGGTCAATCCGCTGAGCTTCAGCAAAACCTGGCATTGTCTCGCGCAAATTTATGGTCTTGCGACCGCCCGTATCTCTACACGCTCCGCACCAGCGTTTCGGTTGGAGGAAAAACCGTCGATCAAGTGACCACAGATTTTGGAGTGCGCACGATCCGCTTCGATCCGGACCAGGGATTTTTCCTGAACGGCAAACGTGTGGAGTTGAAGGGGACCTGCAATCACCAGGATTTCGCCGGCGTGGGAATTGCCTTGCCCGACCGGCTCCAGGTTTGGCGCGTGGAGAAACTGAAGGAATTGGGCGCGAACGCGTTTCGCTTTTCGCACAATATGATGGCGCCCAAACTTCTGGAGGCGTGCGACCGGCTGGGAATGCTGGTGATGGCGGAGAACCGGCATCTGGGTGAATCGCAGGAATTGCTTGGCGAACTTGAAAGCCTCGTGCGCTGTGATCGCAATCATCCCAGCATCGTGCTTTGGTCGATCAGCAACGAAGAGAAAGAGCAAGGCAGTGAAATTGGAGCGCGACAAGGGCGCGCGATGGTGAATTTGATCCGGAAGTTGGACAGCACGCGGCCAGTAACCGCTGCCATGAATAACGGAATCGGCCACGGATTGACCGAGGTGCTGGACGTCCAGGGCTTCAATTATCATCCCGACAATTACGATAGTGCGCATAACAAATTTCCCAAACTGCCGATGGTTTGCACGGAAATCGCCGCCGCGGTCAGCACTCGCGGCGTTTATGCGCGGGAAAAATTTACCGTTTCAAAAGATACCGAAGAATATCAGGGCAACTCCAATCTTTGCCAGGTCGCGGCATATGATTTTAACGCACCTTATTGGGCTGAGACCGCAGAAACCGCGTGGCAGGAAGTCGTGAAGCGCCCCTGGCTGGCTGGCGGTTTTGTGTGGTCAGGATTTGATTATCGCGGCGAACCGACCCCGTTTGTGTGGCCGGCGATCAGCTCGCAATATGCCATCATGGACACCTGCGGCTTTCCCAAGGACTCTTATTTTTATTACCAGTCCTGCTGGAGCGACAAGCCCGTGCTGCACCTGCTGCCGCATTGGAACTGGCCCGATAAAGTGGGCAAGAGCATTGACGTCTGGTGTTACAGCAATTGCAAACAAGTGGAATTATTCCTCAACGGCCAAAGCCTCGGCAAAAAATCGATGCCGCAATATTCGCATCTCGAGTGGCCGGTGAAATATGCCGCCGGCACGTTGAGCGCAGTGGGATACGACGACCGCGGCAAAGTGACGGCGCAAGCTCGCGTCGAAACCTCCGGCGAACCCGCAGCCATCGCGCTCGATCCCAACGCGAAAACGCTTGTCGCAGATGGTTCTGATATTTCGCTCGTCGCCGTGAAAATTACCGATGCCAACGGGCGGACTGTTCCGGTGGCGAACAACAAGGTTTCGATTACCGTGACGGGACCCGGTAAATTGATCGGCGTCGGAAACGGCGACCCCTATTGCCACGAGCCCGATAAAGCCAGCCAGCGCAGTGCCTTCAACGGCCTTTGTCTTGCGATCATTCAATCAACCGGCGTCCCGGGCACCATCACAGTTAACGCTGAGTCACCAGGCTTACGGTCGGCCAGCGCATCCGTCAGAGCGCGTGAAAGTCGTCATTCCAAAAACATCATCTCGTCCGAAGCCGAGTCCTTCAATCGTGCAAAGTAAATTTGCCTTTCCACTCGACGCGATCCGCGCGTGCGTGGGTGAAGAACGTTGACCCGAATTCAACCGTGTCGCCCGCTTTGAACTGCGTCTTGCCAAATAATTTTGCGGGCAATTCCATCGCGGCAATGTTTCGTGTATTCATGTAGACGCCGGCAAGATTGGCAAAATGGACCGTTGGTTCGTCGCAGATTGCGTCGCCAGGGCCGAGCCGCAACTGAATCGGATTTTTGTTTTCCGCGGCGGAAACAATCCACTGAGCCCGATCTTCCACGGGGATTTTCTGGTCGCGATAAAAGGCGTCCTCCGCAAAGTCTTGCGCGTACAGACCAAGATAAATGGCGTCCTGGTTCCAACACACATACAAATCTGCGACCGGAAATTGGGAAGTGGATTTTACAAATCCCCGTTCGCGATCCCAATCTTTCAACGCGACTCGAATGGTGAAATTTCCGAGCGGATTGGCCGGAGCCGGAGGCACTCCGAGCGATGCATCCGGGCGCGCGGTGCGAGTCGCTTTTTTCATGGCCATCAAGTCCAGCGACTGTGCAGTCTTCGTGAGCGCTTCGTAAGGGTGGTCGTGGACGTCCACCAATCCGAAGTTATAGTCCTCGCCATCATCGCGTCCACGAGGAGGTTCATCGTAATATTGAAACCAATCCGCACCAACGATGTAAGGTAGATGCGCCAGTGCTTCAACCGTGTTGCGAAAACCAACCGCACGCTCCTTTTGTGTGGCTACCACTGGAAACGTGCTGGTCAAATTCTTATTCCCCGTGCTGTTTTGCTCCGCCGACATATAGAACTCGCTCACGATGATGGGGCGACCGCTCAGCGCGTGAAGCGAATCAAGATAGCAGCGCGGAAATGTGCCGTCGTTCCATCCGGCGTTAAGATTCATGGAAACCACGTCCATTGACGCTGAGGCGCGCGCCACTTCCGGATAATAAAACGATTGGTAGCGATCCCCCAAAATGAGGCCGCGCTTGTCGTACGTGCGCACGATTTCGCGCACCAACGCGTAGTAGCGCTCGGCCATCAGCCCGAGAAAGCGCCGGTAAACATGAATGCCCTTGCTGCCGGGCCGGAGGTAAAGCATTCCGTGTTCATCAAGCTCTTCAAAATTTCCGGCGCCGTCCGACTCGAAATCCTTTTGCAGTTCCGCCCAGCTATCGTGATACGTTTCGTGGAGCAACCGCATCAACTGCCGCCGTTGACCGCTCGAGGACGGCTGTTGCAAGGTCAGCTTGAGCAAAGCCGCGTTCCACCAGCCCATCTCGTTGTCGGTGTAATATCCGAGCAGGCGCGGATCATCGCGCACCGGTAAAATTTTTTCCCGGGCTATTTGATGCATCCGGGCAATGACGTTCGTGTCCCACATGTCGAGCCAAGGCACACCGCAGGACATGCCGACGGCCAGGACGGGGATGAAGGCAACATCCGCGTGACGGCATTGCTCCAGAGCCGCGTAGTCGCTCCAGCCGCCGACAGTTGTAAAATGCCATGATTGCAGTCGGTCCAGCGTTGCCTCAGCCCAGCGATTTGAATTTTCGTATTGTTGGAGAGCCGCGAAGGCCGGATTAGTTGGGTTGAGACGTTCGGGCTGTGCGCCCTGATTTACCACGCAAACACCGAGCGAAAAAAACTTTTGTCCGTTGGGTTTCGTTAACCAGGAGGTTTGGCCTTCTTGTTGAATAGAAAAGGGCTGGTTCGTTTGAGCTTCCACACGGAAGAGACTTAACGCGACCAGGCCGGATATAAAAATGTAGTTCACCGCGGATGGAGTCTTTTCGGAACTGTCAAAATCATAGCAATGATCAAATGATCACCGCTCTCGTCAAAGTAAACCAATTCCGGCAGGACAGCTCAATAGTCCAAAAGAGTTAGGAGATTCCATTTGATTGCTTTCTGAGCATCGTTCTGGAAAAGTCGGCAAGAGACGCCAGGGGTCACAAAGGGCACGAATGAAAAATAAGAGCACTCACAAAACCACCGTGAACACGGCTGCTTCTCCCCTGTTTTGAAGATGGTGGTAGGTGATGGATTCGAACCATCGAAGGCGTAAGCCAGCAGATTTACAGTCTGCCCCCGTTGGCCACTTGGGTAACCTACCAGCCGAACCAACCATACTGCGGGCCGGTGATTCTGCCAAATGGGGTCCAGATGTCAATCCGCAGACTTCTCGAAGATGAAGTTTTTTGATGTTTATGGACGGTTTGTGCCGGCGACAGGCATGCCGGTGAGCGGATCAATCTTTGTGGAGGAGGCGCGGTTTGTGGAATGAACAGCGCGTGTGAGTTCGATCGGCGGCAGGAAGCCGGCGATGGGGTTGCTTTCTTGCAACGCTTTTGTTCTTTGAATTTCAATTATAGCCACTTGCTCCTCTGGCGTTATCGTGTGGTTGCTTTGTGTGAAAGAATTCAGGTTGGTTTGGCGAAAGGGCAGCGTTCGAAGGGGGCGAACGACGTTTTCAGGCGGAAGCAGGTTTGGCGGAGGTCGCACAGGGGGCGGGGGTAAAACCGGCGGCGGCGCAACGGCACCCAATGAAGGCGCCCGATTCTGCGGAGTGGATGGCTTCGCGCCATGAATCTTTTTCTCGGCATCATCCACGGCCGATTTCAGCGCGGGATCTTCGAGCAGCAAAATCGCCTCTCGCTGGATCTTCTCGGCATCGCTCTTGTGGTCGACCCCAACGAGGATTTCAATCAACTGCCGTGTTTGTGCGACAAACGTTTTGTCCGCCAATTTAGGTGGCGACGGAATCCCGGGCGGCGGGACGGCCATTTGCCGGCGCCGATCATCTTGTTGTTGCTCCCACTTTTTGGATCGCTGCCACTGCTCCTGGAGCTTCTGGAACCGTTTCTCCGGCTCACCGATGTAGTTCGTGCACAATTCGTAATCGCCGTGGCTCGCCAGGAGCCCTTCCACAATGGGGTAACACTGTCGGGCCAACTCCTGGTCGGATGATGCGGCCATATTTTTGAAGAGCGCGTAGGTTTGTTCCTGATTTCCGAGTTCGTCATTCATCGAAGCGGTTTCCATGAACAGGTCGAAGTAACCGTCGCCGGAGGAAATCTTGCGTTCATTCTCGTCGCGGATTTCCAGCAGCGCGTGCATGGCCTTGGGATATCGCCGGCCCAGTTCGACCCAGTCTGCCAGCGCGGAGGAGTTGCGCACGCCAAACTGAGAGGGATCGGAAATTGAATGATTGTGATACCAAATCTGCCGCTGCAACGCGCCTTCATAGTCTTGTCGCGTCATCAAATCTTTTGCCTCCTGAAGAATCATCATCAAATCCGGCTTGGCTCCCGGCGCGAGGGTTGGTTCCCATGTTTCGCGCGAGGCATCGGGTTTGTTTGTGGCGGGCGGATGCCACTGTCCAGGTGCGGGGATCTTGAGTTTGGCGTAAGCGGAATTCGTCCCCTGGCGATAGGTCTCGGGCGAGGCAGCTTTGTGTTTTTGAATCCGTGCCTCCGCGTCGGTTATTGCCGATTCAAGGCGCGGATCCTGCATGACAGCGAGTGCCTGGTCGCGAATCTGTTCAGCCTGGGTTGAGTGGTCCGTGCCCAGCAAAACTTCGATTTCCATAGTGACGGCATTTACGAAACGGTTCGTGGCAGAAGTGAACTGCATCCCCGAGGTGTCGGGATAGGATGGAAGCGGGAGATTGGTCATTCCGTGTTGGCGATTGAATTCCGCCATCTGCTGTCGGGACTTTTCCTGGTTTTCAGCCATGTGCTTGGCCATCCCGACCTCCCTGTCAAAATTGCCTTTTGCGGAGGACAAAAGCGATTGCGGATCGCCCATCGTGTCGTAACACCATTGGTATTCGCCCTTCGAGAACATGACTCCGGCAGCATAGAAACGGCACTGGTCAGCCAGTTGGGGATCGCCTTTGCGAATGGCATTGAACAAGTCATAGGTGGCGTCATCATCCTGCAGTTGATGATTAATGCTTTGGATATCTCCAAACAGGTCGCTATAACCACGGCCCTCTGCGAATTCACGCGCTTCGCCATCGCGAATTTCAAGCAAGGCCTGCTTCGCTTTGGGATAACGGCGGCCCAATTCGACCCAACTTATAATTGCCGAGGTGTTTTGATAAGAGCCGCCGTATTCGATTTGATGGCGTTGCAACCAGATGTGACGTCCGAGCGATTCTTCATATTGGCCGTGTTTCATCAGGTCATCGGCTTCCTCCAAAATCTTTTGCAGATCCGGCTTTTCACCCGGCGCAAAAGTTGGCGTCCAGGTTTCGGCGGAGGCGGGAGGATTGGTGGCAATGTTTACCTCGGGCATCGCGTTGCTGTTATCTCTTTCGGCGCGCGCGTGGGCACGTTGGCGGGCCTCGCTCCGCGCCCTGATGAAATTCGGAATGGCGATGCCGGCGAACATTCCGAGGACCGCAATAACGAACACAGCCGCGAACGCGCCGATGGCGATTCCAAAACCGGTCCGCAGGAAATGCGTGGACTCGGAAACCGGCGCCTTTGTGCCTGATTCCGGCGTCTGCGCAATGCTTTCCAACTCGGTATTGACCTCGCTGACTTTTTGATAGCGGCGATCGGGATTGTTCGCGAGCGAACGGAGGACGACATCATCGAGGCGGACATCGATTTGGACTTTGTGCGAGGGTGGGTCGAATTTGCCCAGCGGCAATTCGCCGGTGAGCATCTCATAAAAAACGACACCGAGCGAATAGATGTCCGCCCGGTGGTCCACCTCCTGTGGCTTTTCGACTTGCTCCGGAGCCATGTAATGGGGCGTGCCCATGACGTCGCGCGCGCCGGTCAGCCGGAAATCGGCTTCCTGTCCCAAAATTTTAGCGAGTCCGAAGTCCGCGATTTTCACTCGGCCTTTTTTGTCGAGCAATACGTTCTCCGGCTTGATGTCGCGGTGGACAATGCCTTCGTCGTGCGCGAATTGCAGCGCGGCGCAAATTTGCGGGATGATTTGCAAGGCTTCGCGCGGCGTGAGTTTGCCGGCCTGCTCGACCTGGCGGAGATTCGGGCCGTCGACGAACTCCATGATGAAGTAGCTCAGAAATTGAGGCTCGAGGCTCGAGGGTCGAGGGTCCGCAGCGGGCGCGCGTTGAACCTGGCCGAAATCGTAAACGCTAACGATGTTTGGATGGCTGAGTTTCGCGAGGGCGCGCGCTTCGCGGCTGAAACGACCGGCGAAATCGAGATCGCCGCCGGAACGCGGCGCGAGGATTTTCAGGGCGACAAAGCGGTCGAGTGACGGCTGGCGCGCCTTGTAAACCGCGCCCATGCCGCCCTGGCCGATGATTTCGAGGATTTCCAATTGCGGAAATAATTTGGCGAGTTCCAGCAGCGGCGGCGGTGTGAAGGCCGGTGTGCCGGGCGGCGCGCCGCCTTCGGTGGCAATGCCGTGTTGGAGCAGGCACGCAGGGCAGAGGCCTTCGGGCGCGTCGGGTTTGAGGATGGAACCGCATTTTGGGCAGTTGCGGAGCGCGGGTTGAATGGGGCCTGCTCGTGGGGTGGGCGCCGGCAGTGGCGTGAAGCGGTCTCTGGATTTCAGGCGAATGACGACAATTATGACAAATACAATGAGGCCTAAGAAAAGAAGCAGCAGCACCAACAAAGATAGAAACGCGACCAGGATTGAAAACCCCATAGCTGACCGGTTCCTGACCATGACGTTCGGTAACGCTTCCACTTGGTCCAGTAGCTTATCGCTCAGGGGCATTTCTACCGTAAATCGTGAAACCGACTTATCATCGGGGCTATCAGTCTTTCTATAGGTGCCTGTGATTTCGTATAGTGGCGACTGCGGGCTGTAATTGATTGTTGCATCGACAATCCGCTTAGAATTGAGGATTTGCATGAATCCGGCGGGGCTCAGATGTTCGCCGGTGGTGATTTTATTGTGGATCGCGACCGCCAAAATCGTTCCGCCACCCACGACCAGCAACCCCAGCAAAATCCAAAGTGCATATTTGCGAGCTACTGGTTGGACCACATTTGCCGGAGGCGCGCTTTGCTGCGTGGGTTGAGCCGGCGAAGGCTTCGGCGCAGTGGATTTAGTTCGTTTGATCAACACGTACACCAGCAGGGCCAGTCCGAACATTCCGAAAATGGCAACCCCCAGGATTACCATGATCATGAGAATCTTAGGGAATATAGGTGTCATCGCCTGGGTATGATTCTAGTAGTCATTCCAATCCCTTACAGAAGAAAAAGCGGGGAAAGGTTACAAGAAGTTTTTAAGCCTCTAAAGAGCAGAGGGTTCCGGGTGGCGAGACGCCACCGGAACTCGCAGCCGGGAGGCATGGGGCAAGGACATGGGTGAGGGTTAAGGCAAGGACATAGGTGAGGGTGAAGAAGCGGAGTCTGAGGTTTTGGTCCATCGAGCCGGGCGCATACCGCCGGGATCAGTGTCGTACATCAAGCCGATGAGATGGCGCATGAAATAAACTTCATGCACGCCCGCAGCCACCGGCTTGAAGCCTACCCGTTCTCCGCCAAAAGCGCGGCCGATGACCCGCAGACGTCCGCGCCAACGAACATGACCGCTGGCAGTGACTCGACTGGTGGGCCAACGCCGCGGATACTGGAGTTCACGCCGAGGCGCACGAAAAGGCCGCCGGCTTTTGCGATAAAGAGAAGCGGGCCCTTGCTGCCCCAGTGCTTCATGAGGCCGGTCATAGTTGTAGTAATGGACCCAGCGCGTGGTGCGCCACTGTTGAGCACGCGGGTTGGCCGCAGGGGGCCGGGCTACTTCGGCTTTGTAAACACGATGCATTTGTTCATGGGCTCCGTTGTCCTGCGGGCGGCCCCGACCTGTAAATTCCACCTGGATGCCCAAGCGCAACCACCAGGCCGACAACCGCGATAGCTCTAAGGCGCCTTCGCCAGCGAAGGGCGAGCCATGATCCACCCGGATGATGGTGGGTTGGCCATAGCGGATAAAAATTCGCTGCAAATACTGGCATACCGGCTCGTGTTGATAGCGGAGCAGGCCGATACCCAGGATAAAACGGCTGCATAGATCGCGCACGGTCAAGGGATCCACCCGTTGACCATTGCGAGTACGGAACCAGCCTTTGAAGTCGATCGTCCAAACCTCGTTGGGTCGTTGCGGAACCGTCAACGGGGTACGGGGCACTTTTGGGCCGCGCCGAGATCGGATTAGACGGCGTCGCGTCAAGCCCAGCCGCTTCAAACACTCGGTGATCGTGCGCCTTTTGGGAAGGCGGGCACGTGGGTGCTGTTGCTGCAAACGTGCATAAATCTTTTTCGCACCCCAAGAGGAATGTTGTCGGCGAATTTGCGCGATCGCCTCGACCCAGCGGGGAGCCGTACGACTGGGAGAGTGTCGCGGACGGCGAGAACGATCACCCAGCCCGGCACCACCCAGACGACGGAATCGGTTCAGCCATTTGAAACCGGTTTTTTGACTGATCCCAAACTCAGCACACAGTTCAGCTACCGGCTTGAAACCGCGCAGAGTGGAGAGAACAAAGCGCTCACGCGCTTCCAATAGAGAAGAAGTCTTCCACGGCATGACCGCCAAAAGCCCCCAAGGAAACTATATCACCCTCACCTATGTCCATGCTCTAACCCTCACCCATGTCCTTGCCCCATGCCGGACGGCTGCGCTACATCTCACCGGACACGCAACACGTCTTCCTTCAGCCAGCCCGCGATCGATTCGCCGGCCCAAATCTCGCCAACGGGTTGGCGTTCGCGCACGACGGCGGCTTTATTGCCTTTGACGAGCACTTCCGCGGCGAGCGAGCGGGTGTTGTAATTTGACGCCATCACGAAGCCATACGCGCCCGCGCTCAGCAGCGCCAGGTGATCGCCTTCGCCGAGCTTCGGCAGCGGACGATCTTTGGCAAAGAAATCGCCGGACTCGCAGATGGGGCCGACGACGTCGGATTTAATCATGCCGCCAATGCGTTGGGTAAGCGGCACGATTTCATGGTAGGCCTCGTAAAACGAAGGGCGAATCAAATCGTTCATGGCGGCATCCACGATCAGGAAGTTTTTCTGGCCGGTGCGTTTCACGTATTCAATGCGCGTGACGAGAATCCCGGCATTGCCGGAAATGAATCGGCCGGGCTCCATCAGGATGCGCAGGCCGAGCGGCTGGAGCAACGGTCTGAGGCGGTCGGCGTATTTTTGCGGCGTGAGAATATTCTTCGCCGGCTTGGAGTTCCACCATTGCGCGGCGCCGCTGGCGAGGGCCGGGTCGTAAACGATGCCCAAACCGCCGCCGATGCTGAAAAATTCGAGGCCGTGTTTGTCCTTCAGACGCTGCACCAGGGGCAACACTTTGCGCACGGCTTTTTCAAACGGATTCACATCCGTGATTTGCGAGCCGATGTGCATCTGGAATCCGCGCGCGCGCAGGTTCTTCAATTTGCTCGCCCGCGCGTACACGGCTTCGATCTGCTCGAACGCGATGCCGAATTTGTTTTCGTAGGTGCCGGTCGTGATTTTGGCGTGCGTGTGCGCTTCCACGTTCGGATTCACGCGCACGGCGAAGGGCGCGATTTTTTTCAGGCGCGCGGCCACGCGGTTGATGCGCACCAATTCCGGCTCGCTCTCGGCGTTGAACGAATAAACACCTTTCTTGAGCGCGAATTCAATTTCCTCCTCGGTCTTGCCGACGCCGGCGAAAATGCACTTGCGCGGATCGCCGCCCGCGGCAATCACGCGCTGCAATTCACCGCTGCTGACGATGTCGAAGCCGCTGCCGAGATTGGCGAGCACGCGCAGCACGGCGAGGTTCGAGTTGGATTTCATCGCGTAGCACACAAGGTGATTGAGGGGCGCGAGCGCGCGGTCCAGCTTTTGAAAATGATCGGTCAGGGTGCCCTGTGAATAGACGTAAAGCGGCGTGCCGAATTTTTTCGCCAGCGATTCAATGGCAACGCCTTCGCAATACAACTTTTTTCCGCGGTAATGAAATCCGTGCATAAAGGTTCAGTTTAGGGTCGGCACGACAAAGTTCAAGGTTCGAAAGCCCGTGCCGGGCTGGCCATCATAAAACAAAAACCCGCCGAATTCCATCCGGCGGGTTCGAATCGCAAAAATCGGATTACGGCTCGGCAAGAATCTTGGCGCGTTGCTCGTGGTATTGCTGGGGGGTGATTTGATCGGCGCGATATTGGTTGAGCAGTTCGTTAAGCTTCTGCTCCTTCGCGGACGAGAGTCCCGTGGCAGGCCCCTGCAACGCCGGGAGGCTCAGCGACGGCGGAGTGGGCGGTTGATTTTTAGCTGCGACCGGCGCGGGACCGGGCTGGGGCGTCGGTTGTTCCGGCAAATTCGGATGCGTGGAGGAGGTCGTGGGCACGGGTGCGTAATTCGCTGCCGGCGCTGGGGTCGGCGCGGGTTGCGGCGCGTAATTCGCGGTCGTGGTCGGGGCGGGGGCGGGAGTGACCGCGGTGGGCTTGGGCGCTTTCGCCGGCTTCGCGGGTTTTTGGGCCGCTACCGCCGGGGGCGTCGGTTCGGCTGGAGTCTGCTCCATTTTCTGGCGCAACGCTTCCTGAAGCTTTTGATTCGTGGCGTCGTCATTCGACGGCGTAGAGATATATGAAGGCATGGACGGCGCCGGCTGGCTTTCAACGGTGGCGGTTTTAGGCGCGATTGGCGTTACCATCTGCGCGGGCTGCTGGACTACCGGGGCCGGCTTTTCGACAACCGGCGGCTGCTGGACGGCGGGCTGGGGTTGTGAGGCGTTTTGGTGCAAAGCTTCCTCGAGCTTTTGCTGGGTGGCATCATCATTGGACGGCGTGGCAACGTGAATGGTGGCGGACGGCTGGCTTTCAACCGTCGTGCTGTTGGGGGTCGCGGTCACGACCGGCGGCGCAGGTTTCGGCGCGTGTTCGGGTTTGGCGGCGGCCGTTTTTGGTTTCGACACCGCCGGGGGGGGATTGGTCGGGGCGGTCGCCGCGGGCATTTGGTTCATTTTATCTTCCAGTGCCTGACGGGCGCGAATCTGCGCTTCGTTGTCGGCTGCATGGACCAGAGTCGGGGTGAGGCATGCTGCGACCGCGCAGGTCAACAGAATGTGTCGTGAAATCTGCATGAATATCTTTTTTACGATAAAACCGTTCTGATGGCAACAGGATTTGACATGGCCAATCGTCGCCAACAGTACGGAAACGGATAGTAGAAAATCGAGCGCAACAGAATGCCGCGCACTTCCTTGCGGCCGATTTTAATCCGCTGCCTGGCGTCGAGCACGTTGCCGCCCCGCAATCGCGCAATGGTTTGCAATCCAATAAGAATCGGCCACGCGCAGGCCAGCCGGACGCGCATCTGCCCCAGCGGAATCAAGTTCGTGTATTCCCAACCCGCGGCGAGATGCGATTCGGCGAGGTCGAGGTATTGATTATAGAGCGGCCGGAATTTCGGTTCCGCTTCCGGGCGCAACAAGTCAGCGGGAGTGAGACCGATTGTTTGCAGTTTTTCAGCCGGAATGTAGCAGCGACTTTTCGCGAGGTCGGCAGGGATATCCCGCAGAATATTCACCAACTGCAGGCCCTTGCCAAAACGCACGCCCAGCTCCTCGAACGACGGCAGGGTGCTGGCCGCGCTGGAAAATTGGTGCGCGAGGCAGATGCGCGTCCAGAATTGGCCGACGCAGCCGGCCACGCGAAAGGTGTAATCATCCAGTTCGGCATCGGTTTGGAGCGCGATGAGTTTCCCGGGCGAGGGATTCCCGAAGCGTTGCAGATCGAGCGCCTGACCGCCGGAGATGACATCGAGGACTTCGCGGATGAGCCTCTTGTCGAGTTCGGATTGCGCCTCGAGGAGCGCGAGACTGGCTTCACATTTTTCCAACAGAACGCGTTCGGCGGGCAGGCCTTGCTGCCGGGCGAGTTGGCCGAAATCAAGCGGCGCGGCGCTGGTGCCCAGGATGCGTTCGCGCAACGCCTGCAACATTTTCAACCGCTGCTCGACGCCGACGATTTCCGTGTCCGCGATGGTGTCCGTCGTGCGCGCGAGCAAATAGGCGAGGCCGATTTGCGGGCCGATCGATTTGGGAAGGACGCGGAGCGTGAGATAAAACGAGCGCGAAACCGCCTTCAACAGGTCGGTCAATAATTCATTGTGCTCGCGCGCCATGGCGGGAATGAAACACGGATTGCCGGCGGATGTCAGCATTGGATTCGTAGTGGCACGGGCGTCCTCGCCCGTGAGTTGGGATTTGTTTTTCGGGAACGCACGGGCGAGACGCCCGTGCCACTAGGATTTCTCCAGCTCGCCGCTCCACTTCCAGCAAAACCAAAGCGGAATAAATCCAAACACGCCGAAGGAGCAATCAATCAGCCGCCGGTAAACCGGAATGCCGCGCACGCCGCCGCAAATCATCGCGTAGGGAATCACCAGCACGCACGAAATCATGCCGAACTGGTAGAGCCAGCGGTTGCGCACCGGATCCCGCAGCGCGCCGACGAACGCGAGCGCGATGACAAAATGACCGAATGCGAGCCAGTCCGTGCCATACGCCAAAAATGGGTACGCGGCGTAAGTATGATCCAGGGCGTCGCGGACTTTAAAGATCCAAAACGTAAAACCGGATTGAGAGTCGCCCAGGAACTTTGCGAAGGCGTCCAATTCGATTTGCAACGGAAGCGCGGTCGCGCCGCTGATGAATAGGCCGATGATGAACAGCCACGTCAGCGCCTTGAGCCGTTTAAGCCGATGATTTTGGTTCGTCATTGGTTTCCTGGTTGCGACGCAGCTTGCGCCACAACGTCAAAATGCCGGCGGCGATGATCAGCGTGGGCGCGCCCAGCACGAAAGCGAGATACACCATCACGTATGCCGCGCCAAGAAAAGAGGCGGTCTGCCAATCGAGCGTCGTCGAGCCAATGGTGCCGTTCAACACGCTGGTGAACGGGCGCATCCCGGCAATATTTACAATGAGGAACAGCGCCGTCAGCAAGCCGGCCCATTGCAGGAAATAATGTGCGGATGGCAACGGCCTTTTGGTCGGCGGGCGGTGTGAAAAGAATTTGCTCATGGTTTTGTTTGTGCGTGTTCGCGCGCTTCGATTTTTTCCCACAACGGCCCGAGCGTGGAAGCGTAGAGAAGCGCGGCGTCGCCCACCTGGTTGCTGGCGCTATATTTCAGGCCGCCCGCTTTCCGCGTGGGGAATCCGACGAAGTCCAAAGTGGAGCACAGCGATTTGAGGAACGGTTCATCGTTGAACGCGCTCGCCCCAATGAACGCCATGCCGCTGGAGCCGGCGCTGATGTTGAACACCGGAATGATCGGCCCGGAATCAATATTCGCCGGGCCCTTCCAACTCGCGGGCCATTCGTGCGCGTAGCCGAAGCCGCAGGTGATTTCGCCGAGTTCATGCCGCGCCCGCGTATATTGATCGCGCGCGAAATCGGCATCGAGAATTTGCAACCCGTGCGCGGCCATCCAGAGCGTGGAGCCTTGTGGGCCGCCGAGCGGGATGTAATCGGTCGTGAAACTGGCCACCAACAATCCGGATTGCGCATCGATGAGTTTTTTCTTCGCCATCGCCACCCAGTCGCGAATCAATTTCGAGTGATCGCTGCCATCGAGGTAGTCGGCCATCTTCATCGCGTCCAGGGCGAGACAGTGATCGAACGTCCAGCATTCGTCGGGATAACTCTCGAGAACCAGGTGCGGGCTGTGGCTGAATTCTTCCGTGATGATATTGATGCGTTCGGTCAGCAGGGGTTTGTATTCCTCCTTTTCCTCGAGCATGCGCCGCGAGGCGAGCATCAGGGCGATTTCACCGTCGAGAAAGAGGCTGCGTTCCGGTTTCATGACGTATTTCGCCGCCGAGGCGTAGTCCATCAGGAAAAAATACATGCCCTTTTCTTTTTCCAGTCGCAGGGTTTCGTCGATGATTTCATCGATCGTCTTCAGGTAAACCGATTTTGATGCCGGATCGCGCAGGCCCATGTTGGCGAGCGACCAGACCAGAAAACTCCGTCCCATGAAATCCCACTCGGCGTTGCTCGCGCGCATGCGATCCAGTTCCTTTTGCCGCGTGGCCGGGTCGGTCCACAACTGGAGATGCCGCGCCGCCAATTGCTTCGTTTTCGGCGAGAGCCCGTCGGGTTGGCGAAACTGCGTGACCGGCCGCGCGAAAACCAAATGCAGGCACGGCACCCAGATGGCCGCCGCCATCGCCAGAACGAGCAGTCCGATGACGGTTCGTTTGAGTCGCTGCATAATCAATTAAACAGGAGACGTCGCACGATTTGAAAGATGGTTTCAAAAAAACTGCCGTGCATGAACTCGCGGCCGATGAATCGCGGCGGCCCGTAAGGGTCCCAGATGAACGGCCGCAAGACCCAGCAAATCTGGCTGCCGAGAAACAAATTCCCCGCGAGCCATGCAAACAACACCCGGCGCGCCACGCCGAGGTTGGCCGTCCACCGCGCCAGCATTGGGAGCAATCGAAGATTGCCGACGATGCCCGCGTAGGCCACGAAGACCGCGAGTGTCAATTGCAGCAAACCGTATTCGATCGAGGTCGCGTGGGTGCCAGCCGTGAGGGGCGGCGTGTTCCAAACCAGGAACCACGCGACCGGACTGAGCGCGCCGAGAATCAGCGACGCGATCGCAAAGGTCATCAGCACCACGAGCAGCGATTGGCGGAAAGTGGCATTGAGCCCGAGCAATGGCGCGAGCATGCCGTTCAGCAATCCGTTGCCGAGCGTGGTAAGCAGAATGACGAGCGGCAATTTGATCCCGGCGTAGAACGCCTGCGCCGGGCACGACCACGAGCCCATCACTGCGCCGTAGCTTCCGGCGCCCGCAATGATGGCCAGCACGCAAAAGCCGATCAGTTGCGATTGGCGGCTGACCACCCATTCGTAGAACGTCCCCGCGTCGGCGCGCAGGAAGACGCTCACGAATCGCGGGTTGAGCGAGGTGGCGTGCATGGCGTGACGCGAATTAAATCAGCGCCGTTGAGAATCGTTCCGGTCGGCATTCAGCCGTTCGGAATTGTTCTTATCCGCAGCATCCGCAGACTCTTTCAAGCAGTCCGCCCAATAGCTCAGGAAGAATTGTTTCGTCGCTGGGAAAAAGGGTGCTTTGGTGTCGGGGCTGCCGATGATTGGCCGCAGCGCCGTGGTCATTTGCACGACCACGAGCATGAAGATGACGACCCACGTGTTGAAGCCCGCATTCGATTTGGCGTGCGAATGCGAAAATGCGTTGTTGAGAAAGCGCAATCCAAACAGCGCGGCGATGAACCAGAAGATGAGGTGCAGCGTGCCCATCCAATTCGGAGATTCGGTCGATTGCGAAAACAGCCACGCAACGGGCGCGAAGCCAATCAACAAAATCGTCGTGAGCATCAGCATGCCCATGACGAGCCCGTAAACTTCCGACAACCGCGCCTGCGAACCGCTCAGGCATGCGAAGATGTAAAGGCTCGGCAGGCAGATGAGCGCGGAGACCAGCATGCCGCCGGCAACTTTCACCGGCGCGATCCACAATTGATCGTGCCCGGTGAATGTGCCCACTACGACGCCGTAAACCACGGCGCAAAGAATCGCGATGATCATCAAATACATCATCAGCGCGCCCGCGCCCGGCTGTTGCAATTGATACATCACGCGCCGCGGTTGGCGCAGGATGGCTTCGATGGCCTGGATCGGGCTGGTGATCGGCACGCGTTCCTCCGGGTTTTCGCCCAGCGGCTTGGGTGCATAGGAGGTCACGGGCGGAATCGGGGGCATGGGCGGGGCCGATTGTAACGGCGGCACCTGCGGATTATTTTGCGGGAACTGTGGCGGAGTTGGATTGTTCTCGTTCATAAGGTTGGGAGTTGATGTTTCGTCTCAGTGAAAAGTGAAAAGGTGCACGGCGGTGCGGAAAATAGTTTCGTAAAAATTTCCGTGCAAAGCGTCTGCCCGCAGGAATTGGACGGGCATCCCGGGCGCGCCGATGAATGGCCGCAGAATCCAGGACAATTGCGTGCCAAAAAAAAGATTGCCCACCAGCCATGCGAGCAGAACACCGAGGGCAACACTCCGGCGCCCGCCCGCCAGGTGCCGCAGCAATTGCAGCAAGCGCAGGTTCGACGTGATGCCGGCGAATGCAATGATCACCACGAACGTGAACAGGATGAAGGAGTAAGGCCCGGCGGACTGTTCGACATTGGTCGTCATCGGCGGCGAATTCCAAATCACGAACGCCACCAGCGGCGCGAATGAACCGAGGATCGCGCCGGAAATCGTAAAGCTCATGAGGATCGCCAGGAACGATTGGCGAAAGGGGATGTTGAGCCCGAGCAGCGGCGCGAGCATCGCGTTGAGCATCGCGTTAGCCGTGGCGGTCAGCAGGATGATGAGCGGGAATTTGATGGCGGTGTAGAGCGCCTGCATTGGATCGCGCCAGCAGCCCATCGCCGCGCCGTAGAGCCCGGCGCCGATGATGATGATGCCGATGTGCCAGACGATGCGCTGCGAATCCCAGTGCGCGCTCCAGGCTTCGAGTGATTTGACTTCACCACGCAACAGCAGGCTGAGCCGCGCGAGTCGCGAGCGCTCGGGTGCGCTGGTCATATTTGCGGGTTCTCCTTGCATGTGAATTCCTCTTCGACGAGAACCGTAGCATTTTTCTTCAAGCGTGGCGACCAGATTCGCCAGCCCAGATGGACCACCGGCGCAGCCATCAGCATTAACGCGGCGCAGAACGCAGTGGAATTAAAATGCTGCGGCAGGACATTGCGGATGGCATCGATGCCCCCGGAGCGCGCGTGAATGCAATCGGCCATGAACACGTAGAGAGCGATGGCCATGCCGGTGAAGTTCAGCAGCCAAAGCCGGCGCAGCGGGCGAATGGAATCGGCAATTTCAAATTCGGTTGCGAGCGTGCCCCAAATGATCATCAGTAATGAAATGGCCATCGGCGCCCAGACCGGGCCCCACCACGGCAGCGGCAGCAAAAATAAAATGTCCCAGTTGGCCAACGAATCCGGCCAGCCATACATGACTTTGAGGAAGACGTAGTAAAAAATATCCCACACACCAAATGCGATGGAGCTGTAACCGAGGCGCGCGCGCCAATTGCGGCCCGCGAGCATCCCGACCATGAGGAGCATCACAAGTGTTGCGGCTTCACGAATTGCTTCGACCGGGCCCAAATAGCCAATCACCGGCAGCGGATTGGGCTGATAAGGGTCAAGCCGATGGATCATCGTGCGCAGGTAATACACGACCGCGGATTCCACCCACGCCATCGCCATGGCGTAAATGACCACGATGGTCCAGCGCGAAGGAAAAAAAGTTTTGGAGTTCATGTTCGTATTTACGATTTGCGATTTACGATTGACGCGCCTTTAGGATGTAGGAGCCGAGGCCTGTCGCGACGAAGCGCAGCGAAGGCGGATGACGAGTCTCTGATTTGACGGTTGGAAACGCAGCCACCTTCACCGCAAATTGCGCGAATAATTCAACGGGCTTCAGCACCACGTAAACCGCATCCGCCATCCATGGCGAAGCGATTCGTCGTGCGACGATGGGACCAACGACATTGTAAACCCGGCGAAACGCTGCCTGACTGCGCGGAGCGTGCTGGCGCCAGAGCGCTTCAAAAGCCCAGAGCGTGGCGAGTTGTCGATTGGCGATGCGATTGCAACCGCGGTGTGTGACATTGTGGAACGGCCCAACAAATTTCCGATGCCCGCGCGAAGCAGCCGTGACCACGAAGCAATCCGGCGTGTGTTGCGGCAGCGAGAGATAGGTGGTGTACGACCACAACGCGCTCACCGCCCAAAATGGCAGCGAGCTGGTAAGGGCGATGGTAAGTTTGGTCGAGTCCACAGGCTGGGTGCGCACAGCGTAACTCGCGCGCGCCACATACCAGATGCACGTGTAGAGCGGCACGATCAGGCACACCTTCGAGGACATGTCTTCCGGCCAATGCTTCAGCACGCCAAACACCAGGCACACGGAACTGATAATCGCGCCGAGGATTAATCCCTGGGTGATCCACGAGCGCGACTGGTCGCGCACTTCAAGAATCTCGACCGCGTATAACGCGCCAGTGGCCCAGAGAACCAACGGCGTCAACGCGAGCTTGCCCACATGGAAGCAATCGAGCGCGCCATAATGGCAAGCATCCTTTGAATCGGGCGCCAGCACCGTGCTCAAAAAGAAAAACGCGAGCGGTAGAATGACAGCGAAGGGAGTCAGAACGAGGCTGATCACCAACCGTCGCCAGGATTTTTCCAGCAGGGGCGGCAGCAACACCAGAATCGCAATCATCGCGAGAGGCATTGTTGCCATCGCAAATGGAATCAGTTTGGCCATGGTCGCCTGGTTCAATTACTGGTCCGCGCGCCAATCCAATCCCACAACAGGAATGCGCAGGTGAAAAAGGGAAACACGCCGTAGAGCGTATCGCTCACCGAATGAGTGTGGCGATCGACGGCGAGAAAAACGGACGCGCAAAACCCGAGCGTCACGAGCAAGATCGCGAAGCCGGGCACCGATGCCGGCACGTAGAACCAGCCCCATTGTTTGAACCATTTCAGCGTCATAACTCTCCTCGTCGGCTTACGTTTACGGCGTGGGCGAACAGTGGACTTCACGCTGCGCGGCCAGTACGCGCAACGAATTCTCAACGCCATCGATGACGTCATCGGGCGTGGAAGTCCCGGCGGTGATGCCCAATGTGGTCGCATTTTCCAACCATTCCGGCCGCAGGTCGTCCGCGGTTTGCACGTGATGCACGCGGGCGCAATGGCGACGGCACGTCTCCACCAATTCGCGCGTGTTGTTGCTGTGCGCACCGCCGATCACGACGACCACGTCGCATTGTTGCGCGAGTTCGACGGCGGCGTGTTGGCGCTGCTTGGTCGGGCGGCAAACGGTATCGATGAAACGCACTTCGGAATCGGGGAAGTGAATGCGCAGCAGGTTCACGAGCAGCCGCACTTTTTCAATCGGTTGCGTGGTCTGCGCGGCAACACCAAAACGCGGGCGCTCTTGCAACGCGAGGACATCGCCTTCGCTCAGCACGACATCGAATTCATCCAGGTCACCGGTCAACCCGCGCACCTCCACGTGATCGCGTTTGCCCACGATGACCGGATGAAATCCCTCGCGGGCGAGTTTGAGCACGGCGTGATGCGCCACGACCACGAGCGGGCAGGTGGCTTCGAGGACATTGAAGCCGAGCGCGCGCGTTTGCTTCAGCGCGCGCTCGGAGGCGCCGTGCGCCGTGACCATCACCGTCTGCGTGGTTACCTTATCGGCTTGTTGCTCGATCACCACCCCCTTGGCTTTCAGTGTGGCTAAAACATTATCGTTGTGGACGAGGTCGCCGAGAATGGTCAGCGACTCGCGGCTCGCGGTTTCCAGCGCGAGTGTAATGGCGTCTTTGACGCCAAAACACATTCCCAGATGTTCAGCACGAATGATTTTCATAACAATTCACGTGGGACAGGCGTCCCGCCTGTCTCCATATTTCTGATTTTGTGCGATTGACGGTGTATTGACGAAACCAGGTACACGCTTCGTTCCCCCTCATCCCGGCCTTCTCCCCCAGGGAGAAGGGGAACGGTATTGCGTGTTCAGCATTTCGCATGCATTGCCACCCCATCCCGATCTGGGATTTCTCCCGAATTCTCCTTTGGTATTTCTCACTCACTTTGTATTACAAAGTAACAGACGTCGCGGATTCAATTTCGTTCAAACGTTTTGAAAATTTATTTAATCTTCCGCGTTTGCTGGACGATTTTTTCCAGCAAATCCACGTAACTGGCAAAGGCCTTGCGGCCCGCGGCAGTCAATGAAACCGTCGTGAGCGGACGCTTGTTTTGATAGGACTTGGCCACGGTCACATAGCCGGCTTCCTGAAGCGTGCGAATGTGCGTGGTCACGTTGCCATCGGTCATGCTGAGGGCGTCGCGGAGTTCGGTGAAAGACAGTTCGGGCGAGGCGGCGAGCATCGACATGATGGCCAGCCGCCCCTTCTCGTGAATCACGCGATCGAGCTGAAGAAAATCTTCGGGATTCACGCCGCATTCTTTCGTTTCTCCGTTGAGTAAAGATAAATGCCGCAAGCCAGGTGCAGGCCGCCGAAGAAGAACCCCATCATCTCGTGGTAATTAATCGTCCAGCCCCAATGCTCACGTAAAAGTATAAACGCACCCGCCAGAATAATAAAAACCCATCCGAAGAGCCGCATTCCACGAGAAATAAAAAATCCCGCTGAGTGAACGGCGCAACCGTAAAGCAGCGCCCAAACGAATACCAGCGGGCCAAAAAGATCCACCGTGTTTTCCAACGCCGAGACAATGCCAAACAATAGTCCAACCGTCAGCGGTGGTGCCATGGCTTGTGCGATGCGCCGCGTGGGCGGGGACCAGAATTCTTCCCGCTCCTTAAACGCCTGTCGACGAGCGATCAGGAATGCTCCGCCTATCGTCACCAAAGCAATCACCAGCCACCCCGTCGCGAAAGACCGCACGGAATTCAGCTGGAGAAAATGAGCAGCAATAGAACCGACAATGCCAAGCGCGCCCACAAACAACATGATCGGCGCCAGCGCGCGGCGGTACACCGCCGAACGCTCCATCAGTGTGCGAATCGTTTGTAAATGTTCCGCCGCCCAATCTGTTTCCATGCCCGCACTTTGCATCGCAAAGTAAGAATTGGCAACTGAAAAGTAAGACACTATTTTATAACCGCGAAATACACGAAATACGCGAAAAGGGGATCGTCCCTAAACTGTTCCCTTTAGCGTGTTTGGCGTATTTCACGGTTGAAGAGGTTTGTAGTTCCGCCTATAGGGGTTGGCGGCTTTCCCCAACCGCGTAAACGCGGAACCACAAACTTTAGTCCGATTTCGCCTGGACCAAAATCTTGCCAAAAAAATTCCGCGAGCGGAGCTTGGCGAAGGCGGCTGCGGTTTGGTCCAGCGGAAAAATCGAATCGATCACGGGCTTCAATTTTCCCGCAGCCGCCCATTGCAGCGTGGCATCCAGATCGGCGCGATTGCGCCCGTAGCTGCCGATGAAGCGATGTTGTTTCACGAAGAACGGCCACAAATTGAACGGCACCTCGCGTCCCGCGGTCGCGCCGCAAGTCACAATGGTGCCGCCGCGCGCCAGGCAATCGAAACATTTGCCCAGGACATCGCCGCCGACGTGTTCGACGACCACATCCACGCCGTGCTTGTCGGTGATCTTGCGGATTTCCGCCGGCCACTTCGCATCGTTGGAATCGACGACAAATTCCGCGCCGAGATTTTTGGCGAGCGCGCGTTTCGTTTCATTGGAACCGGTGCTGATGACGCGCGCGCCGAGTTCTTTGGCAATTTGAATCGCCGCCGAGCCCACGCCGCTCGCGCCGCCGATGGCCAGGACCCAATCGCCGGGATTCACGTGTGCGCGGTTCGTGAGCATGTGCATGGCGGTGCTGCCGGCGAGCGTCAACGCGGCCGAAGTGTCGAAGTCCACGCCTTCAGGCAATTGCACGAGCGCCCGCGCCGGCACGAGAACTTTCTCGGCAAAGCCGCCGTCACATTGGACACCGAGAATTTCGCCGCGCAAACACATGGAATCCTCGCCGCGCCGGCAGAATTCGCATGCGCCGCAAAAAAGATTGGATTGGACGGCGACGCGATCGCCGATTTGCCACCTGGGACCGCCAGCGTCTCGCTGGCTGGCCGACGCTACACCGGCGCTCCTAGGCGGTCCCAACGCCACGATCTCGCCCGCAATTTCTCCGCCTGGAGTGCGCGGCAATTTGACTGGGACCGGCAGGCCAGCTTCCTCCAGCCAGAGATCGAGATGATTCAGGCCGCACGCGTGTACCAGCACGACAGCTTCGTCGGGACCGGGTTGCGGGTCGGGAACATTGCGCAGTTCAAATTTTCCGGGCGCGCCATGGGCGACGAGTTGAAGGGCTTTCACGGAAAGAGTTTAACGCAAAGCCACGAGGACGCAACGCCGCGAAGAAGTGCGACAGAAAGCAAGAGCCGATTGCCGATCTCTCCCGCAGTAATCGCACGGGCAAGATGCCCGTGCCACTAGGGGAACAAGCTTTCCAGATTCTCAAGCACGGCTTCGGCGGTGATTTCGGCGAGGCAATGATTGGTGCGGCGGCAGACGAATGTGCCCCGGATGCATTCGCAATTGGCGGCGCGCAAGAGGCGGTGCTCGGCGCCGATCGGGAACCATCGCTTTTCCGGGCTGGGTCCGAAAATTGCCACCGTTTTCACGCCCAGGGCGGTGGCGAAATGCATGGGGCCGGTGTCATTGGAGATCATGGCGTCCGCGGATTGGATGGCGGCGAGCAGGTGCGGCAGGTCGAGTTTTGGCAGAACACGCGCATTGGGCAATTGCGTTTTCAGTTCCCGAATCAATCGCTCCTCCACCGGGGAAACGCCATGGGTATAGACGAGTTCGTATCCGCGGGCGGTGGCCAATTGATGGAAGCGCACCCAGTTGGCAATGGGCCATTGCTTTTTTTCCGACGCGGCGCCGGAATTGCAAAGCACCAGGCGTTTTGACAGGTCGCGCGTCACGGGGTTCACCACCGCCGGGTCGGTAAACAGTTTGATTTCAATTTTTGAGGGAGGCGCAATGTCCCAGGCTGACAAGATGAGCAACAAGCGGAGCGATTCGTGGCGGTCTGCCGGCGGCATGGGAACCGATTGATTGAAGCAAAAACGTCTGCCTAAAAATCCGGTGTCCTGCCATGCGCCCAAGCGTTTGCGCGCGCCGGAAAGGAAAGTAAGGATGGCGCTGCGATCGTTGCAGCCGAGGTCCAGTGCGCGGTCGAAGTGCTCGGCACGCAGCGCGCGTATAAGGGGCCAGGTACTGGGCCAGGCCGGCTCTGCGCGGCACGCCCCAGACGCGAGTCACGGCCGGGTGATGCTGCAGCAGCGGTACGGATGCATCCGGCACGAGCGCGTGCAGTTCGCAATCGGGAAAGCGCTGGCGGAGGGCTATCAGCGCCGGGATGCTCACGACGGTGTCGCCGAGTGATTTGAACTGGACGGTTAAAATTTTGGGGCGCTGCGATTGCATGTGGATGCCGCAGGCCATGCTCTCTGAAAGCGCACGGGGCGTTCAAGTCTGGAAATGAGCCACCCGCTCTGGCAGTGGCACAGGCAGCTTGCCTGTGCGTTTCAAAACTCCTAAGAACAACAATGCACGGGCAAGATGCCCGTGTCACTATTTCACCTTCGGCTTTGCAATTATTGGGCCGGTGATTAACTTTGTGGTTGTGACCTCTGGATTTTCAGTTGCCGCGCATTGGGCGGATGATTTTAACGAAATCGGCCTGCAAAAATGGGCGACGGATTTGCGCGCCCAACTCACCGCACCGCAGGTGAGCCTGGGGCTCGTGTTCATGTCGCCACGCTTTTTTCCAAACGCCAAACAGGTTCTCGAGATTCTCCGGGTTCACGCGAAAATTCCCCTGTTGGTCGGTTGCTCGAGCCAGAGCCTGATCGCGAATGGCGAGGAGCTGGAGGAGAATCCGGGGCTCACGCTTGGGCTTTACGCGCTGCCCGGCGCGGACCTGAAAGCGTTTCATTTTGCGCAGGAACAGGTCGAGGAGGCAAACGGGCCGGGTTATTGGCGGCTGGAGACCGGCATTGAACTGGAGCAAACCAACGGCTGGCTGGCGTTCATTGACCCGTTTCATCTCGACAGCGAGGCATGGTTGCACACGTGGAATGAGGCTTACGCGCCCTTGCCGGTGATGGGCGGGCTGGCGAGCGGCGATTTCACGGAGCAACGCACGCAGGTTTACCTGAACGGCGATGTCTACGAGGAGGGTGGCGTGGCGATTTCGGTCGGCGGTGAGGTGAAGCTGGCAAGCGTGATTTCCCAGGGCTGCACGCCCATCGGCGAGACATGGACGCTGACGCGCGTGGAGGACAACATCATTCACGAAATCGGAAACCGGCCGGCTTACAAGGTTCTCGAGGAAACGTTCAACCGGCTCACGCCCGCGGAACAAAAGATTGCGCGCAATAATCTGTTTGTCGGGCTCGTGGTGAACGAATACCTGGAAGATTTTCATCGCGGCGATTTTTTGATTCGCAATTTGCTGGTGGTGGATCCGCGGTCGGGGAGCATCGCGGTGGGGGCCTTTCCGCGCGCGGGGCAGACGATGCAATTTCAGCGGCGCTCGGCAGCGGCGGCGATGGAGGACATGGACGAATTACTTGGCCGCACGGCGAAACAACTGAACGGCGCGACGGTTTATGGAGCGTGCTTGTGCAGTTGCAATGGACGCGGGTTTGGACTTTTCGGCCGGCCGAATCACGATGCGCATTGCGTGCAGGAACGGTTTGGGCCGATTGGTTTGGCGGGGTTTTTCTGCAACGGCGAGATCGGGCCCATCGGCGAAAAGAATTTTCTGCATGGGTTCACGGCGTCGCTGGCGTTGTTTGTGAAGAAATAGTGGCACGGGCGTCTCGCCCGTGAGGTCCTCCCCGAAAGTCATTTTTTGAAACGCACAGGCGAGACGCCCGTGCCACTATTTCTTTCTTCCAAACTCCCGATCGAGCGGGATTAACGCGGTCACGATGAAGCCGGGGATGGTGGCGAGGACGACCCAGATGAAGAAGTGTTGGTAGCCGAGAACTTTTTGCAATTCGCCACTCCACATGTTGGGCAGCATCAATCCCAGCGCCATGAATCCAGTGCAGATGGCGTAGTGGGCGGTCGAGTGTTGGCCGCGCGCGATGTAAATCATGTAGAGCATGTAGGCGGTGAAACCGAAGCCGTAGCCGAATTGCTCGAGGGCGATGCAGCCGCTGATGAGGTGGAGATTTTCCGGCAGGGCGTAGGAAAGATAAATGAACACGGCGTCCGGCAAATGCATCACGAGGAGCATCGGCCAAATCCACGCGCGCAAGCCGTGGCGTGATACCAAAATGCCGCCGATGATGCCGCCGGCCAAAAGCGCAATCGTGCCCACGGTGCCGTAGGCGATGCTGAATTGTTGTTCGGTCAGGCCAAGGCCACCTTCCGCGCGAGCGCGGAGGAGGAAGAGTTTTGCGATGGGCAGCAATTGCGCTTCGCCAAAACGGTAAAGGAGGAGGAAAGCCAGGAGGCCGACGATTTTTGATTTTTGGAAAAACGTGCCGAAGGTTCGGAAAAATTCGTCGAAGAATCGTTGGAGCGAGCCGGTTTCGCCGGGTTTGTCCATTGGCGGACGCGGCAGGATGAAGCCGTGATAGGCACCCAGGCACCCGAAGAATGCCGCCATTCCGGCGAAGGCCAGCGCCCACGCGTGAGTTTCGCTGCCGGTGTGTTCCTTGATTTCCGCGGCGATGAAAATGAACGGGCCGTTCACGAACAAATTCGCGAGACGATACATCGTGCTGCGGACGCCGACGAAAAATGCCTGCTCATCTTCGGGCAGCGCGAGGATGTAAAAACCATCGGCGGCGATGTCGTGCGTGGCGGAGCTGAACGCGATGATCCAAAAGAGTGGGATCGAGAGCAGGACAAAATTCGCGCTCGGCAGCGCGACGGCGATGGCTGCGAACGCGAGGCCGAGCACACATTGCATTCGCCAGATCCAGAGCCGCCGCGTTTTAAGAATATCAACTACCGGGCTCCAGAACGGTTTCAGCACCCAGGGCAGGTAAAACAGACTGGTGTAAACCGTGATGCGTTCGTCGGAGACGCCGAGCGCTTTGTAGAGTACGAGGGAGATGGTGGTGACGATGGCGTTGGGCAGACCTTCCGCGAAATAAAGCGTGGGTATCCAGGGCCACGGGTTTCGTGGGGCGAACGGGCGGGCGCTGGCTTCGGGCACTTCGGGCACAATTTGGTTTAACAACAAACTTTTGCAGGGAGCAAGCTTAAGCCATTTCCATTTACGATTTGCGATTGAAGATTGAAGCGGTTTTTTTCCATCCGATCGCGATTGTAAAAGATTCATCAAAATGATTTTAGAGACTAGCCATCCGCCTTCGCTGCGCTTCGTCGCGACAGGCCTCGTCTCCTACTTGGACGGGGTCGTTACAAATGTTTTCACGCTTTGTAGCTGCAAAGCCTCGGGAAACCAACGATAAGTTGACATCGCATGAACCCGTTGATAACTATGCGCCGTGGCTCAAATAGACCGGTCGAAAGACCCCGAAGGTCGAACATGAGAATTATTCCCTCACTCGCGGTGGTGATGGTTGGCCTCCTCCTGGGATTGGGATCACTGCCAGTTTTCGCCGCCGATGACGACGGCGTTGCGCTGGGGATTCTTTACGACACTTCCGGCAGCATGAATGACCCGGTGCCGAACAGCCACGGTTCTTCTTCGCCGAAATATGTCATCGCCAATCGCGCGCTGCTCGCGGTGGTGAAACAGATTCAAGCTTACATGACGAATGGCGTCACGGGCGCGCCGCGCAAAGTGGATGTCGGTTTGTTCACGTTCAGCAAGGACGGCGCGCAGGAGGTGGTGAAGTTGAGCGCGTTCGATGCGGGCGCGATTCAGAATTGGACCACGAATTTTTCCAAGCCGAGCGGCGGCACGCCGCTGGGAAACGCGCTCCGCACCGTTTCGCGGGACGTGCTCAATTCACCGATGCCGCACAAACATGTGTTGATCATCACGGACGGCGAGAACACCGTGGGGCCTGATCCGGCGGCGATACTGCCTTCGGTCAATAAGTCGGCGGAAAAACAACAGACCACTGTGTTCGTCCACTTCATTGCGTTCGACGTGAATGCGAAAGTATTCAACGGCGTGAAAAATCAGGGCGCCAGTGTGGCATCCGCCGCGGATGAGAAAGAGCTTAATTCACAGTTGGATTTCATTTTGCAAAATCAGATTCTGCTCGAAAAACCGTCAACCAAATAAACCCTATGTTCAGAGCTATTAAACGATTATTCATTTGGATGGGATTGATGGCTGAAAAAGCCACCGAGACCGATGCGATCAATGAGGCGGTGGTCGAGCGCGGGATTCGCGATTCGAAGGCGAAGGCCGACAAGGCGCATTACGCCAATGGCCAACTGGCCGGGCAGATTGCGCTGCTCAAGGACCAGATCAAGCGCCAGCAACGGCAGCGCGAGGATTTGCAGGGCATGCTGCAAGCCGCCGCCGCGGCGAATGACGAAGCCAACGGCTCCGCGTACGCCGAGCAACTCGCCACGCTCGAAAGCGACCTGAAGGACAACCAAGCGCAGGCGGATAATTTACAGCAGCTCTACGAGCAAAATACGCAGATCATCGCGCAGAGCATTCGCGAGATTCAGAAGTTCCAGCAGGAATTCGAGGCGACCAAGACGAAGGTGGCGATTGGGCGGTCGTTGGAGAATTTGTCGGGCATGATGAAGAGCTCGATCACGGAATTGCAGGGCATGATGGGCGGCGAGATGAGCCAATCGATGCAGCAACTCCGGCAGTCCGCCGCGGGCGGCGAGGGCCAGATGCGCGCGACGCTGGATTTGGCGAAGGCGATGGGCTCGGATATTTCACGCCAGCAGGAAATGCGCAAGGCGCGCGGCTCGATGTTGTTCCAGGAATATAAAAAGAAAATGGGCATGGTACAGCCCGATGCCGCCGCCGCGACGCAATCCGCTCCGCCCGCAACGCCGGAGCGGCAGAAGATCGCGGAGCAGTAATTCTTTTCGGATTTGCGATATACGATTTTGGATTTACGAGCGGGGGGAACCAATCCGCACGCTCGTCAATCGTATATCGTAAATCGCAAATTCCGAAAACAACGAGGAATCTATTATGACAGCCAAAGGAAAAATTGTATTTACCCTCCTCATCCTGGCCGCGCTCGGCTTTGGAGTTTGGAGATGGAAGGATAAACTCCTGCCGCAACATGGCGGCGCGACTCCGAACGCTCCGGCTGCGACGACAACAGCCGGTGGCAGTCCAGCGGCGTCAATTCCCGGGCAGCCAGCCAATCTACAGGCGAGCGAAGTGGTGGAGACGTTGACCGAGACGCCCAAGCTGCCGGCGGCGGTGCCGTATCAGCCGAAGGACAACACCGTGGATGTGGAGTTGAGCGAATATGCCGGTTACGCGGGATTCATTGCAGCGAATGGTGGATTGGCGCCGAGCGAAAATTCCGTGTTCTTTAAAAAATTCGGTTTCAAGGTCGCGATTCGCCTGAGCGAAGAAGAGAGCTGGCCGGCGTTGAACACCGGCAAGATGGCGGCGTCGGCGACGACCGCGGATGTGCTGGCGATTTATGGGAAGCAATTCCAGGTGATCGTGCCAGCGCAAATCGGTTATTCGCGCGGGGCGGACGGCGTGGTAGTGCGTACATCGGTCAAGCGCATCAATGATTTGAAAGGGAAAATCGTCGCCGCTGAGCAATTCACCGAAGCGGACTTTTTCATTCGTTACCTGGCACAGGAAGCGGGGCTCGGAGTCAGCATGCTGCCGGATTTGAAAACGGCGCCGGACCCGGACAAGTTGAATTTGATTTATTGCAAGGACGAGGTCGCGGCGGGTGATTTATTTTTGCGCGATATGAAGGAAGGCGGCAACACGCTCGCGGGTTGCGTCACGTGGGATCCCACCACAACCCGGGTGGCCAACGATAGCGGCGGCAAGGCGCACGTGATCACCACGACAAAGAACCTGCTGGTGGTGGCGGATATTTTCATCGTGAACAAAGGATTCGCGCAACAGAACCCGAAGATGGTGGCGGGACTGGTCGATGGATTGCTCGAAGGCAATCGCCTGGTGCGCGATAATCCGACCTCGCAATACGACATGATCGGCAAGGCGTTCAAATGGGATCGCCAGAAGACGCAGGATGAATTGGCGAAGGTCCATCTGGCGAATTTGCCGGAGAATCTCGCGTTCTTTTCGGGCGCGATCGATGCCGCGGGCAGTTTCGGCGGCATTTATCAATCGGCGGTTTATGCCTACGGCAATCAGCTCATCAAAGACCCGGCGGACAGTGATAAATTCGCCGATTTGCAATACTTGAAGGCGCTCGATCAATCCGGCGATTTCAAGGGACAACAAATTGCGATTGCGCCGATTCGTTCCGGCAGCAGCGCGCCGGTGGAAACGGATCCGTTGTTGAGCAAAGATATTCATTTCCTGTTCGCCCCGAACTCGGCGAATCTGGATATGAACGAAAAGGATAACCTCACGAATCTCGACGCCATCAAACGCCTGCTGCAAGTCAGCCCGGGCTCGACGGTATTGCTGCGCGGACATGTGGATAGTTCGATGGTGCAGGAATTTCGCAAACGCGGCGGCGAGGCGTTTGTGCGGCAGCAGGCACTGAGGGCGGTTGATTTCAGCAAGCAACGCGCGAATGAAATCAAACGCCTGCTCGTGGAGAAATACAGCGTGGATCCGAAGCGGCTCGATACCATCGGCCGCGGCTGGGAGGAACCGCTCAGCACGACCGATGATTCTCAAAATCGCCGCGTGGAGGCGCAATGGTTCACGCTCGAGTAAAGCGAAGATGTCTGACGTATGACTGCTCGCGGGAAAATTGTTTTGACGATTTTGATTTTGGGCGTCGCCGGTTTCGGCGCCTGGAAATGGTGGGATCGTCTCATGCCACTGAATGGGGCCGCGCCGACGACTGCGAGCACCAGTGGCGGCACAAACGGAGTCGCGAATACCAAGAACGGGCAGACACCGGAGCTGGCGGATTTCATGGCTGAAGTCCCGACACTGCCGCCGCCGGCGGCGTATCAGGTCAAAAGCAATACGGTCGTGGTGGAGTTGAGCGAGTACGCGGGCTACGCGGGATTCATCGCGGCCAACGGCGGGCTGGAGCCGAACACAAATTCCATTTTCTTCAAGAAGCATGGTTTTCTCGTTCATCTGACATTGAGCGAGGAGGAGAGTTGGCCGGCGTTGAATAGCGGCAAGATGGCGGCGTCAGCGACCACGGCGGACGTGCTCGCGATTTACGGGAAGCAATTCCAGGTGATCGTGCCCGCGCAAATCGGCTATTCGCGCGGGGCGGATGGCGTGGTCGTGCGCAGCGAGCTCAAGCGCATCAATGCGTTGAAAGGAAAGATCCTCGCGTCGTCGCAATTTACGGAGGCGGATTTTTTCATTCGTTACCTGGCGCAGGAAGCGGGGCTCGCGGTGCATTCGATGCCGGATCTCAAAACGGCGCCGGACCCGGACAAGTTGAATTTGATTTATTGCAAGGACGAGGATGCCGCGGGGGATTTGTTTTTGCGCGACATGACGAACGGCGGAAAGCTGATTGCGGGTTGCGTGACGTGGGACCCGAAAACAGGTGAAGTGGCTGAGGGCAGTGGCGGCAAAGCGCATATCCTGACCACGAGCGTCAACCTGCTCATCATCGCGGATATTTTTATCGTGAACAAAGGCTTTGCGCAGGAGCATCCGGACATGGTGGCGGGGCTCGTGGACGGACTCATGCAGGGCAATCGCCTAGTGCGCGACAATCCGGCTGCGCAATACGATGTGATTGGCAAGGCGTTCAAGTGGGATCGCCCGAAGACGCAGAGCGAACTCGCCAAGGTGCATTTGTCCAACTTGCCGGAAAATCTCGCGTTCTTTTCGGGCGCGATTGACGCCGCCGGAAGTTTTGGGGGCATTTATCAAGCGGCGGTTTACTCGTACGGCACGGATCTCATCAAAGATCCGGTGGACGCCGATCATTTCGCGGAATTGAAATATTTGAAGGCGCTGGAAAAATCCGGCGAATTCGCGGACCAGAAAATTCTCATTCAACCGATTCGCGCGCGCGGCGCGGCGGTCGAGGGCGATCCGGTGTTGAGCAAGGACATTCGGTTTCTGTTCGCGCCTAATGAAGCGACGCTCGAGGCTGGCAATGACGCCGATAACAAACAAAATCTCGAGGTGATCAAGAAAATGCTGCAGGTCAGTCCCGGCTCGACGGTGCTGCTGCGCGGGCACGTGGATAATTCGAAGGTGGATGAATTTCGCAAAACGGGTGGCGAGGCGTATGTGCGCACGATGGCGTTGCGCTCGGTCGAGTTGAGCAAAAATCGCGCGGCGGAAATCAAACGCCTGTTGGTGGAGCAATACGGCGTGGATTCCAATCGCGTGGACATCGTGGGGCGCGGCTGGGAGGAACCCATCGGCACGGACCCGGAGCAAAATCGCCGCGTCGAAGTGCAATGGTTCATGCTCGAATAACATGACGATCAACGATCTCATCAAACTCGCGAACGGACACTTGCTGGCGCTGGTGCTGTTCTTTGTGGCTCCGCCGGTCATCGCGTGGCTTTGCGGCGTCATGCACGGGCGCGGCAACGGCGGCAATGCGCCTTGGAAATATGTTTATTCCGTGCTCGTTTATCTCGTGTGCATTCCCGGCCTGCTCGCGAGCGTGCTGACCGGTTACGAACTTTTCTTTCAGCGCGCGGATTTGTTGAACGCGAACATCGCGGTTTATTTTCTGCCGATCGTTTCGATGATCGTGACGCTGATTTTCATTCACAAAACCGTGAACTTCGACAATGTGCCGGGGTTCGATCGCATCTCGGGGCTCATGATGATGATCGGCTGCAGTTTTGTGATCGCGCTCATCATCGACAAGACGCGCATCTGGGTGATGTTCCACGGAACGGTTGCGATGTTGTTTGCGCTGGCGGCGGGGATTTTTGCGCTGCTCAAATGGGGCACGTATATGTTGTTCCGGCGGCACGACGAACCGAAGCAGCCGGCGCCGAAATTTCCGGGAGTGGAATGAAGGATATGCATTCGCTTGTAGCGCAGAGTTGCACTCTGCAGCATTGCCGAATTGCATTCGGCGGGCGCTGGATAAATCCCAAACGCCGGCACTTGCGACGCGTCGCAGATTGCAAATCTGCGATACAGCGGCGATACAGCAGATTAAAAATCTGCGCTACGCTCAATGGGCATGCTTTTGTAGCTTGTTGCCCACCAGCACAAAATCAGGCACGCTTCCGTAACACATTAAATGCCCGACCAGTCCACATCTTATCGCGGTGAATTCTTCAAGAGCCCGCAGCACGCCACCTTGGCGCTGGTGACGCTTGGAGGCGGATTCATTCTCGGCGCGACGATTCATCTCGCTCTGTTGGTGGGCGTGGCGGCTTACGCGCTTGGATGGATTTACATGCCGGACATGCCGTTCTTCAAAAACTGGGTGGATCGGCGTGGCAAAGCGGCCGAAGACGCCGTGGCCCAGGCGCAGGTCGCCAAGTTTGTTCAGCAACGCGACGCGCAGATTGCCAGGCTGACCAGCGGGGCGCGGATACGTTACGATGCGTTGGCGAATGTGTGCAAGGACATCGAGGCCGCCAGCGCCGACACGCCGCTCTCGCCGGACAATTCCGATGAGGATCCGCGATTGCGCAAGCTCGATGAGTTGATGTGGACGTATCTGCGGCTGCTGGGCATTGAGGATTCGCTCAAGGAATTTCTGGAATGCGAGCGGCGCGAGGACGTGCCGGGAATCGTCAAAAATGCGGAAGCGGAAGTGGCGCAGCTTTCAGCGGAGTTTGACGATTTGAAAAAGAAAGGCGCGAGCGTGGCGATCATTGATCCCAAGGAGCGCTTGCTCGATTCGAAGTTGGAAAAGCTCGACGTGTTGCACAAGCGGCAGGAGCGCATTCAGCAGGCGCAGTCGAATTTGGAATTGGTTGTCTCCGAAGAGGAGCGACTGGAGCAACAGGTGAAGCTAATCCGCGCGGACGCGATTGCGAGCAAGAACGCGGATACGCTTTCGGCGCGCATCGACGCGACGGTGGAGCATCTGGATCAAACGAACAAGTGGCTGTCGGAGATGAGTGATTTTCGGGATATGGTCGGTGAGATGCCGGATTCATCGAAGCGGATTGGGTATGCGGCGAAGGTGCCGCCGCCGGTGCCGCCAGTGATGCAACAGGGATCGCAACGTCCGCCAATGCGGATGAAGGTGAAGTGAGCACAACGACCAATTCAATCTGTCGCAGCCGACGTGAGGAGGCTCACAATCTTTTGAAAATTAGAGCCTCCTCACGTCGGCTCCTACGCTGAAAAAATTATGCCCACCACTCCTGCAAATCCGCCCTCACGCTTGCCGCTGCGCGGGTGGGCGCTTGAATTGGCGCGGCGTTGGAATGGCAGCACATATTCGCTCTTCGTGCTCCACGGGAATATTTTTGATCTGTTTCCGGTCCAGGAAAATTCCTCGGTCAATTACGTGCCGCTCAAAACATTTCTGACGCGGCGGCTTTTTCCCGACCGCTCATGCCTGTTGTTTTACGATATTTCCGGCGGGCTCACGTTTGGTTCGCCCGAGATGCAGAAAATGTTTTTCGAGTGGCTGGAGATTTTTGACAGCGTCGAGAATACGAATTTTCACCAGCAGGGCCTGCCGAAGGATTTTGAGGCGCTCGCGCCGCTGTTGACGCGGTTTTTTCTCAAGGTCGCCGAAGATCAGCGCAAGTGGAAGGGCGTGACGCTGGTCATTGATTATCCCGAGATGCTGATTCCTGCGAGCGAGACGAGTTCGAGTTTCGATGAGCGGATGAACCTGGTCACGTTCATGAAATGGGCGTCGGCGCCGGAGCTGGCGCGCATCGACGTCGGCGTGTTGTTGATCACGGAGTCGGCCAGCACCCTCTCGGCCGATCTGTTGCGCAATCCGCATGTCGCGCAGGTGCGGATTGATTTGCCGGAGGCCGACGAGCGATTGCGTTTTCTGCAATCCGGCTGGGCCGAAGCGCTTGCGGGCGGCAAGGCGATTTCTGAGTGGAGCGATTTGTCGGCGGAGGATCTCGCGGCGCGGACGGCGGGTTTGAATTTATTGCGCGTGCAACATTTTCTCGCGGAGGCCATTCGCAATGGCGCGCGCGTGACGCAACAGCTTTTGACCGACAGCAAAAAACGGCTGATCGAGGAATATTGCCAGGGGCTGGTGCGGTTCAAGGATCCGAAGCCGGGTGTGACGCTCGATTGCGTGGCGACGCACGTGGCGGCGAAAAAGAAATTGCGCGATCTCGCTTGGCTGATTCGCAATGCCAAGACCGAGGTGCTCGAGCGCGGCGTGCTCGTGCCGGGGCGCGTGGGTGTGGGCAAATCGTTTCTAATCGATTGCTTCGCCAGCGAATGCGGTTTGCCCGTGATGGAGATTGGCGAATTTCGGTCGAAATGGGTCGGCGACACCGAACGCCAGCAGGCGCGGGTGCTGATGACGATCCGCGCGCTCGGGCCGGTGATCGTGGTGGTGGACGAGGCGGATGCGGTGTTCGGCAATCGCGGCGGGGATGGCGGCGACAGCGGGATTTCCGGGCGCGTGTTCGCGGCGTTCGCGGCGCACATCGGCGATTCCAGTTTGCGCGGGCGCGAATTGTGGGTGGCCATGACCTCGCGGCCCGATTTGCTGGCCATCGACATGAAACGCCAAGGGCGCTTCGGCCTTTGCGTGCCGCTGTTTCCGGCGCAAGGGCCGGATGACGTGGCGGATTTGTTCAATACCGTCGCGCGTTCGCGGAAGATGACGCTCAGCGATGAGATTACGAAATACATCCGCGAAAATCTCGGCCAGCGCCCGCTCACCGGCAGCGATGTGGAGGCCGTGCTGGTGCGCGCGCAGGAACGTGCCGTGCTCGCGCAGCGTGATACTGACGTGCGGCGCGAGGATTTGGAAGACGCGGTGAATTCGTTTATCGACGCGCTCGATCCGGATTTGCTGGCGCTGCAGGAATTGGCGGCGGTGCTGGCGTGCTCGGATAAACGTTATTTGCCCGAGCGTTATGCAACTGCGGATCGGTCGCAGATGTTGCAGACATTTGGGTTATTGAAGCAGCGGTTGAGGATGGATTGATTTTTGACGCCTGGGGGGCAACGCCCCGCTACAAAATAACCTCCTCCGTGTAATTGTCTTTTTCCCAGGATTTGCGATTCTAATTCGTAACGAGGTTAACTATGAGCAATATCAAAAAAGAAGAAATGTTCGGCAATTTAAAAAGTTTCCTGAAGTCCAAGGGCATCGATGTCCAGGAAGGCTCCTATGCGAATGGCATCCGCCGGGGGTGCGATATTCTGACGGACACGGTGAATATGAGCCAGCGCGCTTTGGATCGCGCAAAGGTTGCCGTGGATCAGGGATTGGATAAGGCCCGGCAGACAGTTCACGAATATACGGCGCCGAAGGGCCAGCCGGACAACGCGAAATCCACAGCTTCCGCCAGCAGCCAAGCGAAATCCGCGCCGAAGAAAAAGCCGGCGGCGAAAACAAAGACGGCGTCCTCGACCAGCGGGAAGAAACGAGGGAAGTAAAAGTATCCCTGGTTGGTTTTGGGAGACCGGCTGAGTTTTGACAAGCCGGTGAATTGTCACGTTCGGGCTCGCGAGGACGCTCTCCACACCAGCTTAGGGTTTAATTGCGGTGCTGCCGCAAGCGGTAGTCCGGGCCGGCGGGACGCCGGCGGTCCCAGGCTGCTACCGCGGGGAATTGGTGTTTGAAGACTGATCCTTCCTCGGCTGCTGTTCGCGGAGAGGGAGGAATTGGCGGTTTTCGGAGAGGAATTCTTTGAAGAGCTCCTGTTGTTGCGGTTTCAACGTCGCCAAAATATTGCTGCGCGTCTCGATGACAATCGCGTCGAGTTGCGGCTGGAATTGCTCGCGGATGGGGCGCATGCGGTCGCGGGAATCCTTCAGAATTTCGTGCACCTGTTTTTGCTGGTCCGGGCTGAGGCGAAGCGTCCGGAAAAAATTGCGCTCAACATTGGTGCGCACGGTAATCACCGCCTTGTCCGGGTCGCGCCTCAATTCCAGCACCATGTTCCGCACCATCATGCGCGTGGCGACGATGCCACCGGAAAATCCCGCGACAAAAATCAGCACGAGCACCCCGATGACTTTGACGGTCTTCATGCCCTCAGTTTTCCGCGACGAGAGGTTCGGCAAGCTGCGCCGCGCTTTCGCTCAGGCTGGGTGCATTCGAAGCAAACACCATTTCACCGACGACGCAAATGGCGATGACCGCCGCGGCGACGACGGCGAGGCGCGGAAACCACATGCCGATGACGTCGGACACCGTGAGTTCCGGCCGCGTGGGATGGCGCTGGATTTGTTGCATCACCAGGAACGCGAAGCCTTCATTCGGCGCGGCGGGCGTCTCGTTCTTCGCGGCGTTGAATAATTGATTCAATTTTCGGTCGTTCATTTTGATCCTTCCAAAGCCTTCTTCAGCCGGGCCCGGGCGCGCAATGCACGGACGCGCACGGTCACGGCGGTCCACCCGGTCAGGGCGCTGATTTCCTTCACGCTGCGGTCTTCAATTTCCAGCAACGTTAACACGAGCTGATCTTCCGGCGAAAGCTTGCGCATGGCGTTGCCCAGGATCTCGCGAGCCTGGCTGGCGTCGAGATCGCTTTGCTTGTTGTCGTTGTGCAGCCAGTCCAGCGCGTCCTCGCCGAGTTCCGGGAAACCGATTTCCTTCTGGCTGCGTTTTTGTTTCCGCAAATGATCGAGCGCGGCGTGCACGGCAATTTTGCTGAGCCAATGCTGAAAGGGGGCGCGGCCGTCAAATTGTTCGAGCGAACGCCAGGCCTTGAGGAACGTATCCTGCGCAAGGTCCTCGAGCCGGTGATGATCCTTCTCGTAACGATAGAGTATGGCAAAGACATGGGACTGGTGACGGCGAACCAATTCGGCAAATTCTTCGCGCGCGCCGCTTCGAATTCGCTGCAGCAATTCAGCATCGTCGCTCACTGGGCGTTCGTATTGAAATCCACGCTTCAGCTTGTCGGCGCGGTGTTCCCCAAAGCAAGCCAAAGGTTGAACAACAACAGCGGTCATTATTCCAAATTTTTGGTTTCGCTGCGATCAAGAAATTGGTTCATTCCTGCCCGGGCGACGGGCACCATTGCCGACGCATGTACTACAATCGTCATACTAATGTTCTATACGTAAATAAGAGGTAAATTGTTACGTTCCGCTTGACGATGGATGGTGGTTTTGTAATGGTCCAGCCACCCTTATGGCCACAATTGCTGAGTCCAATCCCCCTACAAGCACCGATAAGAGAGGTTTTTTCACTTTGCCGGATGGCAGTTTGGCAACGTTTGCATTCTTCCTGGTCGCGATATTGTTCCTGCTATGGGCAATCCTGAACAGCTTGATCGATACGATGGACAAGCATTTCCAGGATCTGCTGCACCTCACGAAGGCCAATTCTGCCTGGGTGCAAACGGCCCATTATTTTGGCTACACGCTGATGGCTCTTCCGGCGGGTTTTCTCACCCGGAAAATCGGCTACAAAGGCGGTATCATTTTCGGCCTGATGCTCGTTTCCGTCGGCGGATTCTGGTTCGTGCCGGCAACGCACATTTCACAATTCTGGGCGTTTCTGCTCGGTGTCTGCGTGGTGGCCATGGGCCTCACCGTGCTGGAAACCGTGGCCAATCCCTATACCACCGTGCTCGGCCCGAAAGAATACGGCACGTTCCGCATTAATCTCGCGCAGTCTTTCAACGGGCTGGGCTGGATTTCCGGACCATACATCGCTTCGTTTTTCTTTTATGCAACCACGGGCGGCGCCGAGGCGGCGAACAAAACGCTCTATATTCCGTATCTCATCATCGCGGTCTTTGTGCTCGTCCTCGCCGCTGTGTTCTGGAAATCAAAATTGCCGGAGATCAAAACCCAGGACGAGTACCACACGGACCAAAAGGGCCCGGACGCTCCGACAGAAAAGCCCACCAATAAAGGCCTCGCCTTTCTGCTGATGCTCATCGGCGCGAGCGTCATCGTTTTTTCGGTGTATGCCATCATGCATTTCGTGATGGAAATGAACGTGCCCGGTTGGATTTTCTTCATTCCGGTGGCGGTCGCCGCCGCTGGCCTCTGGATTTATTCGCGACAGCTTTCGTCGCACAATATCTGGGCGCATCCGCATTTCTCAGCCGCCGCCCTGGCGCAGTTTTTCTACGTCGCGGCGCAGGCAGGTATTTTCAGCTTTTTCATTAACTACATGATTGCCGAATTGCCGGCGATTTCCAACGCCATCCACGACAACAGCCTCGTGCACTTTTTCCTCAAGACCGACGGCACGACTCAAACCGATGGCGGCTGGCACCTGACTGACGCCGGCGCGAGCCGGATGCAAACCGTCGCCTACTTTTTCTTCTTCATCGGCCGAGTCATCAGTTCGGCGCTTCTCCGAAAGGCCCGGGCTCATCGCGCGCTGGGGACTTATGCGCTCATCAATCTCGCTCTTTGCGGTTTGGTCATGATGAAAGCGGGCTGGTTATCGGTGTTCGCCGTATTCGGCACGTTCTTTTTTATGTCGCTGATGTTTCCGACCATCTTCGCGCTTGGCATCTTTGGTTTGGGACCGGATTCCAAGAAAAAGGCATCGGCCTTTATCGTCATGGCGATCACGGGCGGCGCGCTCATGCCGAAAATCATGGGCAAGCTGGGAGACAACTACAATATGTCGATCAGCTTCCTGATGCCGCTGGCGTGCTTTCTTTTTATTGCCGCCTACGGTTTCTTCTGGCCCAAGCTCAGCCAATCAGAAGGCTTAGTGGGAATGAAAACTTCCGGCGGTCATTAATTTAGTTTGCGCACCCCCCCAGGACGGCCTACGGGCCGTCCTTTTTATTTCGGAGCGGAAAAGCATAACGCAAAGGCGCAAAGAACGCGGAGGAGCGCAGAGAGAGAATTCCTTTGCTGAGTTCGGCGCGTGCCTCGGGATCGTCGGCATTGTCCTTCTCTGCGAAACTCTGCGTTCTTTGCGCCTCTGCGTTGATCCGGGGTTTACGGGACTGAACAAACCGTTTCTAAATTTCAAACGCTCACGACTGGTTCTTGCGGAACCACTCGATGAACAGTTTGATGCCTTGCTCGATTTTGATGTGCGGATTGTAACCGAGCTTGGCGCGGGCTTTGGAGACGTCAGCGAACGTGATTGGCACATCGCCGGGTTGCGGCGACTGGCGATCGATGATGGCCTTTTTTCCCAGTTCCTTTTCGATCAATTCAATCAGGTAACTCAGCGTAACGGTTTGCGATTCGCCGAGGTTGAAAATTTCGAAGCCGAGTTCCTTCTGCGTGCAGGCGATGACGCCGTCCACGGTGTCCGTGACGTAGGTATAATCGCGCGCCGTCGAGCCATCGCCGAAGACCGGGATGGGTTTGCCGGCGCTGATGAGTTTGGCGAATTTGTGAATCGCCAAATCGGGGCGCTGGCGCGGGCCGTACACGGTGAAGAAACGCAGCATGGCGACATCCATGCCGTAGACGTGATGATACACATGGCCCAGGGCTTCGCACGCGAGCTTGCTGGCGGCGTAGGGCGAAATGGCGGCAAAGATGGGATCGCTTTCGGCGAAGGGCACTTTGGAATTCACGCCATACACGGATGACGAGGACGCGATGGTGATTTTCTTCACGCCGGTCAAGCGCGCGGCTTCGAGAATGTTGACGGTGCCTTCAACATTGACGCGTTGATATAAGGCGGGCTCGGCGAGGCTCGGACGCACGCCCGCGCGCGCGGCGAGGTGAATGACCTGCTCGAACTTCACGCTGCCGAAAAGTTCATCCAATGCCGCGCGGTCGGTGAGGTCGCCCTGAACGAACTCGAACGGCTTGGCGAGGGATTGGATGTCGCGGAGATTGCGGCGTTTGAGTTGCGGATCGTAGAACGTGTTGAGGTCGTCGAAGGCCCAGACGCTGTGGCCACTGTTGAGCAGCCGTTCGCACACGTGCGATCCGATGAAGCCGGCGCCGCCAGTTACGAGAAAATTCACGGGCGGACGCTACCAGACAATCGCGGGAGCGGAAAGACGGAAGTGAGATATAGTGAACCGGAAACATCGAACGCTGAACGCTGAACGCCGGACATCGAAGTTAATTTTCGCGTGACTTCTGATACTCTAAGCTTTGACCACATATCCATTGGCGGTTTGGTTGAAACGAGTGAGTTGTTCGGCTTGCCAGCGCTCGTCTTTGCCGAGTTCTTGCGCGAGAATTTCGGCGACCTTGGGCGCCATGCGAATGGCTGCCTGGGCGTTGAGAAACAAAGCGCGCGTGCGACGGGCCAGGACGTCTTCCACAGTGCGCGCCATTTCCATTCGTGCAGCCCAAACCACCTCGGCGGCGACGTAGGGCCATTGAGAATCCAATGGCTGACCGAGCGTTGAATTTTCCGCAATGAGTTTGCGAATGGCGGGAGCATCCGCACCGTAAAATGAAAGGGCGCTGGGCGCGGCGGCATCGGCATTCGAACCGTGAATTCTCAAGCTTTGCGTGCGGCACGGGCTGTCGGGCAAATTCGCCAGCGTGGCGGCTTGATCCACGCAGTCCTGCGCCATCTGACGATAGGTGGTCCATTTGCCGCCGGTAATGCTCAAGAGACCGCTTTCATCGATATGAATCACATGATCGCGTGAGAGCGCCGCCGTTTTGCCACGGCCGCCGGATTTTACGAGCGGACGAATTCCCGCAAAGACGCTTTTGATATCCGCGCGCGACGGTTTCTTTTCGAGATAAAGTTTCGCGGTCTCCAACATGAAATCGATTTCGCTGTCGAGAGCGACGGGTTCCAACGAAGGCTCCTGAATCGGCGTATCGGTGGTGCCAACCAGCGTATGCCCGTGCCACGGAATGGCGAACATGACGCGCCCATCTTTGGTGTGCGGGACGAGGATGGCGTTTTTGCCCGGCAGGAACGAACGATCCAGCACCAGGTGCGCACCCTGGCTGGGCGCGATCATTTGCTCGACGTTCGGTTCGGCAAGTTGCCGCACGGAATCGGTGAAGGCACCGGCGGCGTTCACCACGACTTTCGCGCGTGTTCGAAATATTTCACCGGACTCGAGATCCTGCCATTGCACACCGTTGACAATATTATCGCCGCCTTTCGTCAGCGCGGTGACTTTGGCGTAGTTCAACAATGTCGCGCCGTGATCCGCGGCGGTGGCGATGAGGTTGATCAGCAACCGGGTGTCGTCGAACTGGCCATCGTAGTAGACGATGCCGCCGGTGAGGCCGTCGGGGTTGACGTTGGGCAGTTGCGCGAGGGTTTCTTCCTTGGAGATGGAGTGCGATTTGCCGAAGCCGTATTTGCCGGCGAGCAGTTCGTACACTTTGAGGCCGATGCCATAAAACGGCCCCTCCCACCACGCGTAGCGCGGCACGATGCACGCGAGTTCATGCACGAGATGCGGCGCGTTTTGGCGCAGGCGTCCGCGCTCCTTCAGCGCTTCCATCACGAGCGAAATATTTCCCTGCTCGAGATAACGCACGCCGCCGTGAACCAATTTGGTGCTGCGGCTGGAAGTGCCTTTGCCGAAATCATGCTGTTCGAGCAGGAGAACGGCGTAACCGCGCGTGGCGGCATCGACCGCGATGCCCGCGCCGGTCGCGCCACCGCCGACAATGATCAGGTCCCACGGTTGAGACCGCTCGCGCGCCTGCTGGAGCATTTGCTCGCGTTTCATTCGATTTTATTTGTTTCTCAAAAGAAATCTTCGCAAAGGTGGGGCAAACCTGCGGGTTTGCCACGACATCCCGGCAGGGATGTCGCCACCTTTTCGAAAATTTCTTTTGAGAAACAGTCCCTCTGCTCGCTTTTCAGCGACTAATCCGCTTCTTTTTACCGCGTTTTAAATGGGTTAGCCCCACGGACGAATGCGGCTCCCAATCTCGCGCGCGCGACAACGCTGCGTTCCAACGCGAACGCAACTCGTCTACTTGCGCTCGCGGCAGTTTCGGTTCGAAAACTTTCTCGACCCGCCATTGCTTCGCGATGTTCTCGATGTTTTTCCAATAGCCAACCGCCAGGCCCGCGAGATAGGCCGCGCCCAAGGCGGTGGTTTCGGTCACGGCGGGGCGCACGACCGGTATTTGCAAAATGTCCGCTTGGAATTGCATGAGAAACGCGCTTTGGCTCGCGCCGCCATCCACGCGCAATTCTTTCAAACGCTTGCCGGTGTCCGCATGCATGGCATCCAGCAAATCGGCGACTTGATACGCCACTCCTTCCAGCGCGGCCCGCGCGATGTGCGCCGCCGAAGTATCCCGCGTGATGCCAATGATGGTTCCGCGCGCGTAAGGATCCCATTGCGGCGCGCCCAACCCGGCAAACGCGGGGACCAGATACACACCGCCGTTGTTGGGGACGGAATTCGCGAGCTGATTCACTTCATCGGCGGAGCGGATGATCTTCAATCCATCGCGCAGCCATTGCACGACGGCGCCGGCAATGAACACGCTGCCTTCCAGCACGAACTGCCGATGAGCGCCCAACTGAGCCGCCGCACTCGTCAAAAGACGGTTTCGCGAAGTGATCGCTTTCGTGCCGAGATTTTGCAGCAGGAAGCTGCCGGTGCCGTAGGTGTTCTTCGCCTGGCCGGGATGCACGCACATCTGGCCCACGAGCGCCGCTTGCTGGTCGCCCGCAATGCCGGCGATGACGAGCTTTTGCAAACCAAGTGACGTGCTGACTTCTCCGTAGACTTCGCTGGAACTGCGGACTTCGGGCAACAGGCTCGCGGGGATGCGGAACAGCTTCAGCATCTTTTCATCCCATTTGCCCGAGTGAATGTTGTAGAGCAGCGTGCGCGAGGCGTTGCTCGGGTCCGTCACGTGCACCGGATTGCGGCTGGTCATTTTCCAAACAAGCCAGGTGTCGATGGTGCCGAAGAGCAATTCGCCGGCTTCGGCGCGTTTGCGAACGCCGGACACGTGGTCCAGGATCCAGGCGATTTTCGTGGCGGAGAAATAGGCGTCGAGCAGCAGACCGGTGCGTTTTCGAATCTCTTTTTCGTGACCGGCGGCGCGGAGGTGGTCGCACGCTCCCGCGGTGCGCCGGTCCTGCCAGACGATGGCGTTGTAGACCGGTTCTCCCGTCTTGCGATCCCAGATGACGGTGGTTTCGCGCTGGTTGGTGATGCCGAGCGCGGAAACGTCGCCCGGTTTGACGCGAGCGCGGCCGAGCGCTTCCACCGCAACGCTGATTTGCGAGGACCAGATTTCCTGCGGGTCCTGCTCGACCCAGCCCGGTTGCGGATAAATCTGGCGAATTTCTTTTTGCGCCACGGACCGGACGCGGCCTTCGCGGTCGAAAATAATGGCGCGCACGCTGGTGGTTCCCGCATCGAGAGACAGGATGTATCGCATGGCTGGCTTCGAGTTGAGTTTAAATCAGGGTTTGACTCAAGTGTAATACCGATGGTTAGACTTTGGCGAATCAAGAGACATGTCCAACGAGGTGTTTCAGCTTTTCACGCTCACCCGTTCGCTCGCAGAAAATGTTGAGTTGGCGGAGGCGCTCGGCTTTCCGGAAATCTCCGCGCTGGCCGAGACGGAACGCAAGCGACGGTTGGCTCTCGGCGCCAAGGCCAAGGCCATCCTGGAAGATTCTGACCTGAGTCCCGCGATTTCGCTGCATCGCCGGCGACTGGTGGCGGAAGTGGAACTCGATTCCACCGACATTGTTTTCGAACCGCCGAAACGCACGCCGGATTGGCAGGAGCCGGTCACGGTGCGCGTGCATTTCGCGCGCTGGATCGAGGAGAATTTGCACCACGCGTTTGTGCCGGCGCTGCGCATTCATGTTTTCGCCACGCGCGCCAATCTAATTCCCGAGCGCGTCGCGGAGCATGTCCGCATCGTGCTCGCCGGGCGGCAAAAGCAGTTGAACCTGGTGCAGCTGGCGCAATTATCCCGCGTCCAGGGGCTCGCGCTCGATCGCATCGAAGTCAACGCCAATCGCAAAACGCCGAAGCAGGTTGCCACCTCGGGAGGACAAGAGCCGGAAAAGCAATCGATTCTCGACAAGATGGCGGAGGAACTGTCGCCAACCATCAGCCGCCCTTCAGTCGCCGGTGAAAATCAAGCCAGTCCGAAAATTGAATCGCGGTCCATCCCGCAAGCGGCGTTTGGCATGGATTCCGAGTTGGAAATCCTGGCGCAGGCGCTGAACGGGCCGCATCGGCAAAGCGTGCTGCTGGTGGGGCCGCCGGGTTGCGGCAAGACTTCGCTCGTGCGCGAATTGGCGCGCCGTCGCAAAGATTTCGCTCTCGGCCAGACGCCGTTTTGGTCGACGACCGGCGCGCGCCTGATGAGCGGGCCGATTGGATTCGGAATGTGGCAGGAGCGTTGCCAGCAGGTTTGCCGCGAAATCGCGAAGCTGAACGCCGTGCTGCACCTGGGTAATCTCGATGAGTTGCTGAACGTCGGCAAAGCGTCGCGCGGCCAGCAGAGCGTGGGCAGTTTTCTGCGTCCGTGGCTGGCGCGGCGCGAGGTGATTGCCATCGCCGAATGCACGCCGGAGCAACTCGGCGCCATCGAACGCGACGAACCGCATTTGCTGTCTGCGTTCCAGCAGATCTCCCTGCCGCAACGCACGCCGGAGCAAACGCGCGTGATTCTCGGCCAGGTTTTTGATAGCAGCGCCGGGAAGGCTTCCACGGACGCGGATTCCGCCGCCGCCGCGCTGGATCTCCTGCATCGCCTTCACCTGCGTTACGCGACCTATTCCGCCAACCCGGGCCGGCCGTTGCGCTTCCTGAAGAATTTGCTCGCGGATCAATTTCCGGAAAAAATCATCACGGAAGCCGGCGTCACCGCCGGTTTTTCCCGCGAAACCGGTTTGCCGCTGATGCTGCTCGACGACCGGGTTCCTTTGAATTTGGAGGAAACACGAAAATGGTTTGCGGGAAGAGTCATTGGCCAGCCCGAAGCGCTGGATCGCGTTCTCGATTTGTTGGCGATGATCAAAGCCCGCCTCGCGCGGCCCGGCAAACCGCTGGCGTCGTTCCTTTTCATCGGGCCGACGGGCACGGGAAAAACGGAATTGGCGAAGGCGCTCGCGGAGTTTTTGTTTGGCGATGCCGCGCGTCTGGCGCGTTTCGATCTCAATGAGTTCAGCGATCCGGTTTCGATTCAACGGCTCATCGGCGGCCCGGCGGTCGGAACCACGGAAGGTCTGCTGACCGCGCGCGTTCGCGAACAACCGTTTAGCGTATTGCTGCTCGACGAATTTGAAAAAGCCGATCCCGCCTTTTTTGATTTGCTCCTGCAAGTACTGGGCGATGGCCGGTTGACCGATGCCGCCGGGCGCGTGGCGGATTTTTGCAATTGCGTGATCGTGATGACCTCCAACCTGGGCGCGAAGGATTTTCAACGCGGGCCGGCGGGGTTCCGCGAGAGCCGGCAAGCGTCGGAAATTCGCGAGCATTTCACCTCCGCAGTAAGGAAATTTTTGCGACCGGAAATTTTCAATCGCCTCGACGCCATTGTTCCGTTCAACGGCCTCACCCAGGACGTGATTCTCGCGATTGCGCAGCGTCATCTTGAACTGATTCAACGGCGCGATGGTCTCCGGCTGCGGCCCATCGAATGCGTCATCCGCCCGGAAGTGGCCAAGCATCTGGCCAGGCGCGGCTACGACGAGCGCTACGGGGCGCGCCCGCTCAAGCGCGCGCTCGAGCGCGAATTGCTCGTCCCACTCGCCGACGCGTTGAGCGCCTACCAGGCGGAGACGTTGCTAGCGGTCGACATCGGAATGGCGGAAGGCCGCATCAAAGTAAATGTCCACGCGCGCGATGAGCACCGCAAGACGAGCGCTCGCACTGCGGCGGCCCAGCAAACGAACGAACTGGCCGATTCCATTGTCAACGAGCGCCGAACGGTTGGCCGCCTGCAGCGTTGCGCGGCCACCAGCAAAATCGAGGACGAAGTCGCCTTGCTGGAATCACTGGAGCGCCGCCTGATTGCAACGAAATGGAAAAATCCGGCGATGCTGGAGCGCTTGTCCCGTCTGCCGAAACTGCGTGAGTGCGTGAAAGCACTGACGACGGCTGCCGAGCAGGCGCGCGGTTTGGAAACGGAAGCGCTGGGAATTCTTTATTCGCGCGAGCAGCTTGATGAAAATATTTTTCTGCCGAAACTGGATGCGTTGGCACAAAAGCGGCGCGGCTTGATGCGCGAGATTTTCCGCGCTCAATTCGAGCATCCGGATGGCGTCGTGCTCGCGTTTTACAGCGAGCATCGCGAGACGTTGTTCGAATTTGCGTTCGCTTACTGGAAATTGGCCGAAGATGCGGGTGAAGCGGTGGCGCTCGAATATTTTACGCCGCCGCCCGGCGCACGCTCAGCTCATAGCAAGCCGCTGCGTGAAACACCCAAAAAGCTGGAGCAGTTTTTTCTGACGCCGCCGGAAAAAGTCGTCGGCATCGTCATGCATTTGCGCGGCGACTTGTTTCTCCCGCGATTTCAGAGCGAGGCGGGAATGCACGTGAGGAAGGAAAAACAGGAGGAGCGGCAATGCCTGATCGAAACCGCCACACCCCCGCTCGCGAAATACGATCCGCCGAAGGGCATTGAACGGCAGGGCGCCATCAAGGAGAGAGGCGCGCCGATTGTCCGCACGTTCAACTGCGAGAAGAACACGCTGCGCGACAATGTTCTCGGAGAACAGCCCTGGAACAGTTTCGGCTTCAGCCGCTGTGTGGCCACCGTCACCGAGGAGCGGTTGAGAAAAATCATGGACGCAATGATCGCATGATTTTTTCGATTCCCATTTTTGTGGAAGAGCGCTCGTCGGGCCCGGCGCGGCCGCCGACTTTTATTGCGCGGCCATTGTTCCACGCCGAACCGGTGCAACGCGCGGAAAAGCTCAGCCGCGCGTTGACGAAACTTTCCAATGACCTGCTCGAAGTGCTGCGCGCGCTCGGCGAGGAACCGCGCCATGACGCGCTGGCGGAATGGACGCTCAATCCATGGTTTGAAGAAACGACTTTGGAACTGCGGCTGGAGCTCACGTCCGGTTCGCAGCGGCGCACGTTTTTCTTCGTCGGCTATTCGGCGTTGGAGCGCAAATTATTCTTCACGCCCACGCTGCCGGAGCTTCGTTTTGAAGTGCGCGCCGGCCAATCGTTGGCGGACCGCGCCACCGAGGTGCTGACACGGCATTTCCGGGAGCTGGAGCGTGAAGCGGGCGAAATCAATTTCGACGATTACGCCCTGCAGGGAAAAGCCCGGCTGACCGTGCTGGACATCACGCTGAATCCCGCCGTCAACGCGAAGCGGCGGAAAAAATCGATGCGCGCCCTGCTGTTTGGCGGCGAGGAAAAAATGGACGGCGAGCAGGAGTTGCGCAAAACCAGCCGGCCGCTGCATTCGATGTATCCGGACGATCTCGCACGCGCGCTGGGCCGCGAACATGAAGTGGAGGAACTTGCGCGCCTGCTGGCCAGTTCTGATCGGCGGCCGATTCTGTTGGTGGGCCCGCGCAAGGTTGGCAAAACCGCGATTCTCCACGAGTTGGTCTGGCGAATGTGCGAGTGGAAAAAGGAACGCTTTGGAGGCAACCGCGAGGTCTGGCTGGTCTCGCCCATGCGCCTGATCAGCGGCATGAGTTACCTGGGCCAGTGGGAGAACCGCGTGCTGGCGATTCTCGAGCATGCCAAAAAGAAAGATCGCGTGCTGTATTTCGACGACCTGCTCGGCTTGTTCCTCGCGGGCCGGAGCAGCGCTTCGGATTTGAACGTGGCGCAGGTGCTGAAACCGGTGCTGGAAAAACGCGCGGTGCGTGTGATCGCGGAAATCACGCCCGAAGCCTGGCGTGTCCTGCGCGAGCGCGATCGCGCGTTTGCCGATTTGTTCCACGTGATTCCCGTCCACGAACCGTCCGAATCCGAAACGTTGCGCATCCTCGTCGATGTCAGCCGCCAATTGGAGGACGAGCACGGCGGCCGTTTTCATTTGGAAGTCGTGCCGGCTGCTTACGAGCTTTATCGCCGCTATTCCAATGACGCCGCGTTTCCCGGGAAAGCTGCCGGATTTTTGCGGCGGCTGGCGGTTCGCCTCGCGCCCTTGCGCAACGCCGAAATCACACGGGGGTTTGCGCTCGCCGAATTTCAATCCGAAAGCGGGATGCAAATCGCGTTGATCGACCCGCGGAGATCGCTCGAGCGCAAATCGATCGTCGAGAGTTTGGGGCATGGACTGGTCGGGCAAGGGCACGTGATCGAGGCGTTCGCGGACATCGTGCTCACGCTCAAGGCGCGACTCAACGATCCGCGGCGGCCACTGGCTTCCTTTCTCATGCTCGGCCCGACGGGCGTCGGCAAGACACAGGCGGCGAAAATCTTGTCGCGCTATCTTTTCGGCAGCAGCGAGCGCTTGCTGCGGTTCGACATGAACGAATACGTGGATGGCCAACGCGTCTCGCGCCTGACGGGCACCCCGGACGAACCGGACGGCCTGCTCACCGCCGCGATTCGCCGCCAGCCGTTCAGCGTGATTTTGTTCGACGAAATCGAAAAGGCCGCACCGGAAGTTTTTGACCTGCTTCTGGCCGTGCTCGATGAAGGGCGGCTGACCGACTCGCTCGGACGCGTGGCGGATTTCACGCAATCGGTCATTTTGCTCACCTCGAACCTGGGCGTCCGCGAAGCGAGTTCCCGACTCGGCTTCAGCGTGGATTCCGCAAATGCGGAATCGGAGGATGCCATTTACGTGAGCGCGGCGGAGAAATTCTTTCGCCCGGAATTTTTCAATCGCCTCGATCGCATCATTCCTTTCCGTACGCTCGATCGCAAACACCTGGAAGGCATTGCGTGGCAACTCGTGCGCGATATGTTTACGCGCGATGGGTTGCAACGTCGCGATGGCCTGTTGAACATTTCGAAGGACGCGATGGAGCGGTTGGTGCAGTTGGGGCATCACCCGCAACTGGGCGCGCGCGCCCTCAAGCGCGTGGTCGAGCGCGAGTTGGCGCATCCGCTGGGCGAGAAGCTGGCCGCGTTGCCGCCGGGTGTGCCGATGCTCGCCAGCTTTACGCGGGAGGGCGATTCCTTTGCGGTCAATCTCCGCGAGTTGCGACCGGTGGAACGCTCCGTTCTCTGGACCGGGAAGGCCGCTGCCAAACGCTCGGCAGGCGAGCAGGCGAAATGGACTTCGCGCGCGCTGGATGGGGTTATTGCGGCGCTGGATCGAATCGAGGCCGACATTGAATCCACTGCGCCGGCGGGAAAAATCGAACTGACCAATCTCCCTCCGGAGCATGCGCGCTATTTCTTCTGCCGCGAACAACTTAAGAAGGTGGACCATCTGGTTCGCGCGGTGGAACGCTCGCTCGCCACGCCCAGGCGGCCGGTTTCGGCGGCGAAAATGCCGAAGGCGAAGCCAACGAAATTGTTGATTCGCCAATTCGCTTCGGGCACGCCGAGGTTCGACCGTGAGATCGAGGCGATTACCTTGCGCCAGAACATCGCGGAACTGGAGCAGGAGACACTCGACGTGCCGGATTCTCCCTTGATGGCTTGCTTGCGCGAGACCGCGTTGCTGGAAGCGATGGCCGCGAAACCGCCGGGCGGCGGCTCGGCCATGCTGACGGTTCGCGCCAGTGTGGCGAACGACATCCATACTGCGCATGGTCTCGCGCACAGTTACAGCGAAGCCCTGAATCAGATTTGGGGAATGACCGTCACGCGAGTTTTCGGAGAAACCAGCGTGAACGAAGCCTTTCTCAGGCAGTTGCGGCAGGGAATCGACATGCGTCTCCACGCTTTTTATGTGAAGGGCTTGAACCTTCAGCGATTGATCCCGTCCGAACCGCATTGCGTGCTGGTCCGCCGCGATAACAGCGTGGGCATTGTGCTCGTGTCCGTCGAGCCGATCGCCTCGGAAGCCGAAGCGCGCGAACGAGCGAAAAAACTTTCCGAAGTGAAAGATGCGCCGGAACCCGAAGATTACGGCCCGGTGTTTCAAATCATTACTGAGAACAAAACTCTGACGGATTTTCGCACGGGTCTGGTCGTGCCCGCGCGTCCGTCGCTTGAGGAATTTCGGGCGCTGCTGCTTTCGGCGCTGCCGTTGCCGGCAGAAGTGGAGCGGGCTTTGGAATCCTGAATGTTTTTCAAAAGAAATTTTCGAAAGGGTGGCGACATCCCTGCCGGGATGTCGTGGCAAACCCGCAGGTTTGCCTCACCTTTTCGGAAAATTCTTTTGAAAAATAATTAGCACGTTATGGCTGCTTATCATTATCCGGTGGTGTTGTGGCGCGATGGCGCCGGAGCGATTTCCGGCGCGTTGGTCGGCGATTTCGAGACGGTCGCCGCGAGCGCGGGAACGGAAGATGACGTGCTGCGCCAGTTGCGGGAACTGATTGAGTGGCGATTCGAAAACGAGCCTTGGAATGTCGACCCGGATTTGGAGCAGCCTTCGCTGTTCGAGGTGAAAGTGGAAATTCGTCCTCAATACCGAACCCGCAAACGCATCATCCCCTGCCCGGAAACCATCTGGCTGCTCGTGCCTTGCGTGACGGGCCTTCAGGCGAACGGTTTGTGGTTGTGCATCGTGCCGCATTTTTCCCTTCAATTCAGCTATCGCGATCCGGCGGAACTGAAGAGTCTCGTCGGCCATTACGTCAAGGAATCGCTGCAGCAGCTTTCGCCGGCGCAACTGGCGGGCTGTTTGCCGCCGCGCGGTTGCACGCTGAAGGAATTGGTTTTGCGGGATTCCTCGCATCGCCTCTCGCGCCCACCGGTCGCGGAGGGGCGGGAGCTGAAGATCCTTTTCACGGTCGCCGATCCGCTGCTGCACGATACCAGTCGCAAGCGAACCACTTCGGCGGCGTATGGCCGCGAACATCTCGTCCAACAGGTGGCGCAAAAATCGGGGCGCGAGCGAGCCAACGTGCTGCTCGTCGGCGAATCGGGCTCGGGCAAATCCACCATCCTGCTCGACGCCGCCAAACAACTCGCGCGGCAATCCGCCCCCACCGCGAAAGACAAAAACGACGACGACAAAAGTCCCGCCAAGGAGTTGCGCACGTACCGTTATTGGCGCGGCAGTGGCGGTCGGATGATTGCCGGGATGCGTTATCTCGGCGAATGGGAGGAGCGCTGCGAGGCGTTCATTGCTCAATTAGCAGCCATCGAGGGCGTTTTCTGCGCGGAAAATCTGCTCGAACTGGCGCAGGTCGGCGGACAAGGTCCGGGCGACAGCGTCGCGGCGTTTCTGCTGCCTTACTTGCAACGCGGCGAATTCCGCATGGTTGCCGAGGCCACGCCCGCGGAGGTCGAAGCGTGCCGGCGATTGCTGCCCGGTCTGCTGGATTTTTTCCAGATCATCGAAGTGCCGAGCATGGACGACGCGACGGCGGTTAGCGTTCTTCACCGGGTGGGATTGGCGCAAATGTCCGGACTTCGGCTGCAAATTGAACCCGGCGTGATTGCGCTGGTTCATCGATTGCACAAGCGTTGGAAGCCTTACTCCGCTTTTCCGGGACCCGCCGCTGATTTTATCCGGACTTTCTGCGAACGCCGCGCGAAAAACGAAAAACAAACCGGCAAAACCGTCTCCGCGCGCGAGGTCATTCAATTATTCATCGAGCAAACCGGTTTGCCGGAACTTTTTCTGCGCGACGATCTGCTGCTGGCGCGCGAGAAAGTGCGCGCGCATTTTGCGTCGAAAATCATCGGACAAGCGGATGCCACGCTCGCGGCGGCGCGGCTGGTGACGACCATTAAATCGGGATTAACGGATCCAACGCGGCCCATGGGCGTGCATTTATTCTGCGGCCCAACTGGCGTCGGCAAAACCGCGTTGGCCAAGGCGCTGGTGGAATATTGTTTTGAAGCGGGCGGACAGAAGGACCGGCTCGTGCGGTTGGACATGAGCGAATACAGTGGATGGGGCGCGACCCAACGGCTGCTGCAAGGCCCGCATGGCCAGCCCGCCGCGTGGATTCAACGCGTGCGCCGCCAGCCGTTCTGCGTGGTGCTGTTCGATGAAATTGAAAAGGCCGCGCCGGATGTTTTCGATGTGCTGCTCGGATTGATGGATGAAGGGCGGCTGACGGATCGCTATGGCCGCGTGACGTGGTTTCGCAGCGCCATCATCATTATGACTTCAAATCTCGGCGCGACGGCATCGGCCAGCGCGGGATTCTCCACTGAAGCCGGGCCGAGCTACGAATCGGAAGTCGCGAAATTTTTCCGGCCGGAGTTTTTCAATCGGCTGGATGCAGTCATTGCGTTCAAGCCGTTGGCGCGCGATGAAATTGAACGCATCACTCGCAAGGAACTTGCGGACATGACGCAACGCGAGGGATTGACCGGCGTCGAAATTGAATACACGGACAAGATCATCGCACTGCTGATGCATGAAGGATACGATCCACGTTTTGGCGCGCGACCGTTGCAACGAGCGATCGAACGACTGGTGGTCACGCCGCTGGCACGTTGGAAGATTGCGAATTTGAATTCGCCGGGCGCCCGCTTGCTGGTGGATCTGAATGAAAAAGGCGAGGTGAATATCGCCGAGCGGATCTGAAATATGAAAGGTGAAGCGGCATAAATGCCGCGCTCCTACATCGAAAGCCGCTCACGGGCTCGACCGCTCAAACTCTTAGCCCGTGAGAATCCGGGAGACGCACAGCTTCATCGGCCAGCGGCGAAAACGTGGCCGCGGGATTCAGCGAAATGTAGCCCTTGGCAAGCGCGTAGCGCGTCAGGCCGGCGATGGTGTGAATATTGAGCTTCCGCATCAGCCGCGCGCGATGCGATTCCACCGTGCGCACGGAGATGGCCAGCAATTCGCCAATATCCCGGTTGCTGTAACCCATGGCCAGGTAAACGAGCACTTCCTTTTCGCGTTCGAAAAGTCCGTCGGGTCCGGCGGCCGTGTTTTTGGATGCCTGCCGCCGGCTGGAGATCGATTGGCTGGGGAAAAACGGCTCACCGCGCTGCACAATATCGATGGCCTTCAACAACTCCTCCGACGGTGCAGTTTTGAGCGCAAATCCGCGCGCGCCCATCTGGATGGCCTGGACCACGTAATCGGGATTGTTGTGCATGGAAATCACCAACACCTTGGTTTTGGGATAACGCTTGCAAATGGATTCCGTGGCGGTTAGGCCGTTCATCACCGGCATCTCCACATCCATCAAAACCAGGTCGGGTGAGAGTTCCGCCACTTTCCGGAGCGCTTCCATGCCATCGGCCGCTTCACCGATGATCACGAGGTTGGCGCGATCCGAAAGACACGCGCTCAGGCCTTTGCGAACGACGGGATGGTCATCCACCAACAAAATACGGATGTAATTCGCAGGTGATGCAGCCGGATACTCACCATCAATTTGGGAGCTGGCTGAAAAAGAATTCTGCTGAGCCGTATCGGGCTCTGGGCTCATTTTCGATTTCATGGAGCGGACAAAATAAAGATCTCGTATGACAATGCTGCATTGCGCCCCGATACGTATTCCCACCAAATGGTTCATGCCACCCGGTTTTCTACCCCGCACCGAGCCGAATTCGTGCCAAACGTAAAAGCGTCGTCTTGATTTGGACATGCAAACGGTTCGTTAATAGGATTTTGTAAAAATTATTATCGATAAAAAAAGACACCTAAAGGGTGCGTAAAAGTGTAAAAATAGCCGACGCTTTTTAGAAGTAAATTACGCTATGCGGAAAGTTATTTACAAGATTTTGGGTGCAGTTTGAGCCCTGCCCTCCCTTGGTACAGAGGGGACGCGTCGGAGCTGCTTTGACTTGGAACGCCGGTTCGCAATTGAGAAAACGCGCGCCGAGACAAACCAAAGCACGGATAAAAAAATCAGCGGGAAAAACAATACCTTCGGCGTCACGCGCCGGTTCCGGGATAAACGCGCCTATTGGGCCGGAGCCACTTAAAATATCACCAGCTTCTGAGGCACTATGACGATATCAGAAGGATGCAAATTGAAGATCTCGACGGGGGCGCCAGGGGATTGCACACCCTTGATATTCACCTTGAAGGTTTGTGTCCTGCCATGCTCGGTACGGACGACTTTTATGGCTTTCAACTGGGCTCTGTCCGGGTCAAAGCCGCCGGCTTCCATGATCGCATCGAGGACCGTCAGCATGTGATCGGACAGCACCTTCCCGGGTTTCAGGACGGCGCCCATCACATAGACTTGAAATGAAGACGACACCACGATGACGGAAATATCCTGCGAAGAAACAATCACTTTGGAATACTTGTCGGCCAGTTCCTTGCGGAATTGTTCGGGAGTTTTGCCGGAAACCATCACGTCGCCGACGTCCAGCAAGGTGATCTTTCCATCAGGCCGGATGGTCGCGACGGTATTTAATCTTTCGCCATCGTTGGGAAATACGACCTTAACCACGTCACCCTCCTTCATGACTACATCATTGGTGTTTTGCGGCGGCAACGCGATATCTTTGGCATTAAAATCCGGCGGCCTTTCCGTGGACGTCGTTCCACAGCCGCTGAGGACCACCAGGACAACCGATGCCAGCATCGAAAGAGCGAGCGGCCAAAAAGCAATGCGATGGATGAGTGACTTCATTTTCATAGGTTCCTTTTTCGAGATTTCCTGACAAATGTTGACCGAAAAGCCGCCCCCTGAAAAGCCTTTTTCGGCGCATTTTCGCTGAAGAAACCACGAAGTCCCTTCGTAAAAATACGGGCGCGGAGCTTGCACTCCGCGCCCGTAGCGTAATCAAACAATCAGCTTACCAACCGCACTGCGAGTTGCAGGAGGATTGGCCCGTGCAGGTGCCGAAGCTGTGATTGCAGCTCGCCTGCGACTGGCAGGTCACGGTGCCGCAATTCCAGGAATTGAACGAGCACTTCACAGTGATCTTGCAGCTCTGTCCCGGGCTAAGCGGAGGGCAGCTGCTGGTGTAGTTGTTGCAGTTGTTCCAGCCACCCCAGTAATTGCAGTTGCCGACCGTGGTGCAGACGTTGCCACCCGTGAAACACGCGTTGCCGGTGTTGACCACCGTGCAGGTGTAGGAGCAGGTCGAGCCGCATTTCACGTAGCTCGGGCCGCTGCAGCTAACTGACAGGCAGGGCTTGGTGCCGGTGTAGGCGAAGTCCACATCATTCTGGCTCGTGCAATTCGTGAGCGAGACCGAGATGGTGTTGTTGTAGGTCTGGGCATTGCAGCTCCTGTAGCAGAGCGGCTGGCAATGAGTCGTGCCCCAGTTGTCCTTCCAGCAATCGCGATTGTAGCTGTCTTTCCAGTGGCAGGTATTGGATTTGTCCCACCAGCATTCCGTGCCGCTGTTCAGGCAATGAACGTAGCCGTCATTTTCCTGCCAGCAGATGCGGCCGTAGTTGTCTTTCCAGTGATAGCTCGTCGAAGCCGCAGTCTGGCTATAGCCCGAGGGCGGAGTGACTGACACGGTGTAGTTGCCGCCGGCCAGCATGTTGAAGCAATATCCGCCGTTCACATCGGTGGTCGCCTTGCCGATCAAATGATTCATGGAATCCAGCAAGGACACAACGACGTTGGAAAGCCCGACGTCGCCCGCGGTCAAATCACCGCTGCCGTCGCAATCCGCAAACACATGGCCGCAGATATTGCCGCGGCAATTGACGGTGACGGTCTGAGTGAAGGTCTTGGTATCGCCGCAATCAGTCGTCGCGGAGTAGGTGAGAGTAATAATCGAGGGGCAGGTGCCGTTCGTCGTCGCGCTCACCAGCTTCGGCGTGAGAGGGGTCAGGGTGCCCGTGCCGCAGTCTTCACTGGCGGTGATGGCCGGGATGGTGTCACCCTGGCAGATCGTGACCGTCGATGGCCCGCTGAAGGTCAGCGTGCAATTGCACGGCGGCGGGGGAAGAGCCGTCAGGAGACTATCCGAGACGGTGGTTCCCGAAGCGGTATGCGTGAGCAAGGTTTCCATTGTCAATGAGTAAGGGCCGCTGCCTCCATTGGCCACCGCCACGCCATTGCTTCCAGTCGCACTGCCGGAAAGCGGGCCTTCGCTGAACAATTGAATTGCCGTGGGGCTCGGGCTCACGCCCGGGTTGCCGTAGTTCGCGGTGGATCCGAATAGCACATTGCCGGAATCGCGATAAACATTGTAAGTAAGCGTGCCTGCAGTCGTCGTGCTCACGCTGGCGAGGAAGGTTTCATTCGGAAAAGGAACGAAGCTGGTATCCGACATCTGGACAATCAGCGTCGCCGGGCCTGCCGAAAGGTCCGTCGTGCTCATGTCCATAATGGGAGTTATCGAGGTGCCGCTCGCCGGCAGGCCGAGGCCCTGGCTGATGACCACGAGCCAATTTCCCACTGGCCCCGCGTAAGTGACGACGCCCGGGTCCGTATCCATATCCAAGGGTCCGTTATCCACGACGTTCGTCCAGGTTAAGCCGCCGTCGGCGGACAGACGCATGGTCGGCGCGGCGCTCGCCTGGAAGAGGCAGGCGACCGCAAGACCACACGCGAGTAGTATTTTGTTCAGCATTTTCATATCATTTGTTTTAAACCGCAAAGCCGGTTTAGAGCACGAACGGATTCTACCTATTTAAATCCCGGTACGGGTACCATCCGTACAAAATCGGTATCGGTTGACTTCGTTCGCTTTAATTGAGTTTCTATTTAGCAAACACTGTTCCCGCTTCGAACCCCGCGACAGGAAATGTTGTTAACCCCTTAAAAGTCAGATATGTCAGAGAAAAATATTTTTTCGTGGGGAGTTTGCCGGCAGAAATCTGTCAGTGTTTCCGACGAATTTAAGATAATTCTGACAGACCCAGACTCTCGGAAAACCCAGCCTGCCAAACATCCACGCATCCCTCATTCCGTACAGCCTCGGCTCCGTCCGTAAAAATCCTATGAACGGTCGATCGGAAATATGAATGCAGACAGGCCGTGCCCAAGTATTGCAAGCCATCTATAGTGATTGCCAAAAGTAATTTCCGAAATGGTGGGGCAAACCCGCAGGTTTGCCCCACCATTTCGGAAATCACTTTTGGCAAGCAGTCTATTTGGACCAGGTTCTCTAAAGAAAAAAGCGCGGGGCATTGCTGTGCGCACGGCAAACACATCTGAATTTATTGGAAAACTGCCAAATCCGTAGCGCAGAATTGTATTCTGCTGTATCGCCGATTTGCAATCGGCAGGCCGAGTTAGAGCGATAAGTCACCGAACAATTTCCATGCCCGGCAGAATACAATTCCGCGATACAGCAGATTACAAATCTGCGCTATTTTTAAATGCGTTCGCCCTGTTGCTCTGCGCCTGTAGCGTTGACAGAACGGATGTAGCGCTCGGCAGCGATGACTTTTGGTTTTTGGCGAGCTTCCGGTGAAGGAACACTTTGAAGCACCCTCTCACCGGCAGACGAATCCACGCCTTGGGAAATGAATTGGATCGTTTGCCCATTCAACGGGACGACATTTCGAAAATCCCTTTTGGCAATTCCTGTAATATGAAAAAAATCCCGGCGAGTATTGCTACTCGCCGGGAATACCAAAGTTCTAAACGTTTTCGATTAGGCCTTGACAGCCTTCCGACGGAACGTGCCCAAGCCGAGGATCGACAGAGCCGAACCCAGCAACATCAGAGTGTTGCCGCCGTCCGGAACTGTGGCGAGATCCGCGGTCGCACTCACAGTAGCAATGCCGGTGCCCGTATTATGCAAGTCCGCTTCGATCGTGATCGAATACGGATTGCTCGTGAGAAGCGGAAGCACTCCAGTGTTCTCGGTGGTGCTCAACGTGTTGAGCGTGGCATCCGTAATCATCGGATTGCTCATGTCGAACAGTGCGCCGCCTGTCTGGCTTGTCGACGCCGACCCAGCAAACGAGTAGCTTCCAGTACTTCCAAGAGCATTCTCGGTATCGGAAAGCTCGGCGTGACCATTCAGGGGAAGTGAGAAACCTGCGGCCGAAAAACGAACCTTCACGGTTTCGCCGACCTGGAGGGCACTATCAGTGATCTGAACGGTCAACTGGGGAGCAGGTACTACCGCTGGAAGTCCCGTTACCCAAAATCGCCGCAACGGTAAGACCGTTAAAGCTAAAGAACATTGCAACAGCTCCCGGCGTTCCCGAAAGAATGTCACCAGGACCACCGTCATTCACAATCACCGGTGCCGAAAAAGCGCCGCCGCTAACGTCACTAAATGAAACCTCGACACCGATACTGCTCGTCGCATGAGCCGAAGAGGCCATTGCCAGCACTGCGACTGCGCTGCACGCCCCGATTAAGATTTTGTTTTTCATGTTTTGTCTTTCTGTTTTAGAACTTGGTCCTGCCAGCTATATGCAAGGTGTGTGCCAACCCGAAAAAGCGTATGCCAAGCCAGGGTTTTCATATCGCATATAGCTTGTTGTTAACAGCTTATGATTTGAGAATTTTTGAGTCGCCCCTAATAGAACCCAGCCCCATTCCGTAAGAAGTTCCGACAAAGTGTTAAGCCCGCCACACTTTTCAACGGGCAAGCAACTGATCAACAGCCGGTTTTGACTGAAAAGCGATGTTCGTAAGTGAATCCGACGAGTAAAAGGGGTGTTAAAAGGCCCGGAATCACGCGCGATCGCCATGCTCGGCTCCGCAAGCAGGCTTACCAGGAATTTCTTGGAGAAATGCACGTTATCGCTAAAGTCACTCGCACTTTTCTTGGGTTTAATCGAATTCCGGAAAAATGGCTTCTTCCGAGCAGTCCACAGGAGGCTGAGAAACAGTCCGAAAAACGAAAAGGCCCTCTGAAATCCAGAGGGCCTCGTCGGTTGGAAACAATGTATTGGCACTGGTTACTTCGCCAAGCGGGACTTCAACTTCCGGCGCAAGGCTTCGATTCCCGCCAGGGACACGCCCAGAAGCGAAATCGTGGCGGAGGCATCCGGAACCCGGGTGTCCGCATTTCCCTGAATCTGCGTCATGGCCGACGGATTGACCCAGGAGGGGCAATCGCTCGGGGCGGACTCGATATGCGCCGCCGACGTATAGGCGCTCAAGCCCCCTGCGGTGGTGCTCAGTTCATTGAATTCCTGAACGGTCAAGCCACTGATGCCGCTGATGGTAAACGTGACGGAGTCACCACTGGTGAAACGACTCGAATCATCGCCGGTCGAGTTGAAGGCGAAGAGAATATCAAACTTGCCATCGGGGCCGGCTTTAAAAGCGTTGGCGCCTGTTGAGATCGTTGGTCCCCCGAATGAGCCGGCAGACGCGGTCTGCGCGAACTGGAGGGAAGTCGGAACCAACAGGGAATCCACGTTGAAATACCAGGAACTCACATAAGCACCCGCAGCGAGATTCTCGGCCGTCAACGTCAATTGCACCGTATCCGACGGCATGCCGACGTCGCTAAAGGATGCCTGGACCCACGGCGGCGTTCCCGCCGGACTAGGTCCAGCCGACACGTCGCCGAATTCATAAGTGACCGTAGAAGCCGCAGAGTTAAACACCCCCGCGGCGGACACTGCCGCGATTCCCACTATCGATTTTAAATTAACTTTCATAACAACTTTTATTCTCTGGCGCTAGTTCGGTTACTCACACACTACGCATTAAGCGGGCCAATTGATGATTCATTAACCCCGTAAAAATACTCAATGGCCAAGTAGCTGAAATGTAGGTGGTTGCGAGACTGGTTTTCGTAATTCTACGCAGCCTCCAATTCCATGTAAGTGTAAACCATTCCGACGCTTTTATCTGTTTCTTACAGATTGGGAAATCGGGCAATTCCGAAACCATTCCTTAAATCCCCTTCTCAGTCGCGCTTCAACCCGAGTTTATCCATCAATTCGTAGAGTGTGGGCCGGCTGATACCGAGGTCGGCGGCGGCGGGGGCGATTTTATTGCCATGCTTGCGCAGCGCCTTTTGGATCATCTCACGCTCCACCGCTTCGCGCGCTTCCTTGAGATTCGCCGCATGAGGCCGTTCGGAGATATCTCCCAATTCAAGGTCCGCCGCCGTTAACCGTTTGCCGTCGGCCATGATGACGGCGCGGCGCACGCGGTTATCCAACTCGCGCACGTTGCCGGGCCAGCCGTAATCCTTCAACGCGCGCAACGCTTCCTGATCGAAGGTCAAACCGGTCTTGCCGATCTTGGCGGCGGAGCGGCGCAGAAACTCCTGGGCGAGCAGGCGGACGTCGGTTTCGCGCTCGCGCAATGACGGCAGGTTCACCACCACGACCGCCAGGCGATAGAACAAATCTTCCCGAAACCGGCTTTCAAGAATCGCTTTTTTCAAATCCACGTTCGTCGCCGCCACGACCCGCGTATCCACCGCAATTGGCTGCCGGCCACCGACGCGCTCGATGCATTGTTCCTGAAGAAACCGCAACAATTTCACTTGCAGCAACGCGGGCAATTCGCCGATTTCATCCAGGAACAGCGTCCCGCCGCTGGCGCTCTCCACGCGGCCTTTGCGTTGCACATGCGCGCCGGTGAAGGAACCTTTTTCGTGCCCGAACAATTCGCTTTCGAGCAGCGTTTCCGGAATCGCACTGCAATTGATCGCGATAAACGGCCCGTCTTTCCGCGAGCTTTGCCGATGAATCGCCTGCGCCACCATTTCCTTGCCGGTGCCGCTTTCTCCCAGCACCAGCACGGGCGCATCCGACGTGGCCACCTTCCGAATCGTGTTGAACACCTGCTGCATTTGCGAGCTGGTGCCCAGCATCCCTTCGAACGTCTCACCCTGCAGTTGCTGCATCTCGCGATATTCGCGCTCGAGCGACGCCACATGAAATGCGCGCTTAAGCAGCAGCTTCAGCACTTCGAGATCCGCCGGTTTCGGCAGAAAATCGTACGCGCCGGCGCCGATGGCCTGCAGCGCGTTATCGCGTTCGCCCTGGCCGCTGATGATGATCACTTTCACAAGGTGATCGCGGCTGATGATTTCCGAAAGCGCCGCCAGGCCTTCCACCGGTTCGGCGGGGCGGGGCGGCAGGCCCAGGTCCAGCAACACCACCTGCGGCCGGTGGTCGGAAAGCATCTCCAACGCGGTGGGCCGGTCTTCCGCCAGGAAAATTTCGTAATCCTGCGTCAACCCCCACTTCATCTGGGTGCGTATCTCCTCGTCGTCGTCAACAATCAGCAGTCGTGGTTTCATTTAATTTTTTCCCAGCGCGGGTAACAGGATGCGGAAGGTGGTGCCCTTGTTCAATTCGCTCTGCACTTCAATCTTCCCGTGGTGCGCTTCGACAATCATCTTGCACTGAAACATCCCGATTCCGATCCCTTGTTTCTTCGTGGTTTGAAACGGGCGGAAAAGCGAGCGCTGCATGAACTCGGGATTCATGCCGCAGCCGCTGTCGGTCACGGTCAACACCACCCAGCCGTTTTGCTGCGCCGTTTCCACGCGAATTTTTCCGCGCGCGTTCACCGCGTCGCGCGCGTTGAGGGCGAGATTGACCACCACATTTTGAAATTGCGCGAGGTCGATTCGCACTTTCGGCAGCGGCCGCAATTCCTTTTGCAATTCCACCGTCGGCGTCGTGTCGAGGCATTTGAGCGCTTCGCTTACCGCGGCGTTGAAATCCGCTTCCACCGGTTTGATGGATAACTCCTCGCGCAACATGCTCAGCCGTTTGATGAGGTCGTTGATATGCGTGACAGTTTTGCCGATGCCGCGCAACGCGTCCTCGCGAAATTGCGGGTCGTTGAAATGAATCGGCAGGTTCTGGAGCATCAATGAGAGCGTCGACGCGGTGTTCTTCAAATCGTGAACAAAGAACGCCGACATGGCCTGGAAGGCTTCCAGTTGTTTCGCCTGCGAGAGGCGCTGCGAAAATTTGATGTTTAACAAATTCGCCGCGATCTGGTCGCCGATCGATTTGAGCAAATCCAAATCCTGCAAAGAGAATAATTCGCCGCTCACGCGATCGCCGAGCATCATCACACCGAGCAAATCACCGCCGGCATTGAGCGGCACGCAGATGCGATTGCCGCCCTTGTGAAAATCATCCGGTTGCAACCGTCGCAGTGTCGCCGCCCATTTCTCCGCCGAGGCGTCGAGGTCGACCGGATCCACCTGCGCGCTCAGAACGGCCATGATTTGGGCGGTTTCCGCGGCGTCCAGTTCCAACTCCCGCGCGCGCTCCTCGGTCAGCGACGTGGACGCCACCAGGCTGAGCTGGCCCTGGCCTTCTTCAATGAGCCAAACCGTCACGGACAATGCCTGGAAAATTTGGGAGATGAATTTGACGATTTCCACGCACAACTCCCGCCGCTCCACGCGCCGCGCCGTGGCCTGCGTGAATTGGCGCCAGACATCGCGATAATCGTAAAACGGCCGTTGAAAATGCCGGCTGATGAAACGCCGCGTGCGCAATCGCACGCGGTCCGACAACAACACCAGCGTGAGCATCACGAGGCCGACCAGGATGACGACGGCCTTGATGGTAAAGGAAGCGTTGCCGCCAAAAAACGCGATCAACCGCGCGAGCGCGCCGACGATCAACAGGTACACTCCCGCGACCACCACGGTGATGGAATTCTGCAACACCGAGTGCGACGGGAAAACGTCGGTCGCGAAATTTCCCTCGCGCAACAGCGAACGGACGATGAGCAACCCGCCCAGGAAAACCGCGCCGGAATTGACGATGGGCCACCAAAGATCGACCAACCGAAACAGCAGGATCTGGCTGCATGTGTAAGCCTGCGCGGCGAAGATCACACCGAGTCCCAGCACCATGAACTTGATGCGCCAGCGCATCGTGCCCACCGCGGCCCGGTAGGTGCGCTCGAGATTCATCAACACCACGAGCGCGGACAACAACACCAGCAGATTCAGGACAATGCCCGGCGCGCCCAACCGCATCAACCAATGATGGTTTTCCTGATGGATGCTGGCCGTCGTGAAATCCCAACAAACCGCCGCGAGGGCTGGTGGCGCCAAAAACGCGAGGGTGAGCGCGAAGCTCCATCGTTTCAGAAACTCCCGGTAATTCCCGCGCGAATAAGTGAGGCTGAACAACAGCCACGGGCCGGGAATGAACGCGAGCGCCAGCCAGTGCGCGCTTTGCCAATTGAGGATTTTTTCCGAATCGGTTGAGCCCAACTCGAAACCGTACACGCTATTCGCCGCCGCAAACACCAGCATGCCGGCCGAGAACGCCCAATGCGCCAGCGACCGGTCGCGCCGCACAATCACCGAAAGCGCCAAAATGCCGCTGACGATCGCGCTGCCAAAAACGAGAAATGTGCCGCTTGTCACAGTTTCAATTCAAACCTTCGCGGACGACTGGATGCTATGGGTGCAGTAGAACATGACGGAGGAAAAGCTCCAAGCACCAACATCCAAGCTCCAGAGAAGCTCCAAACTTCAATTGCGATCACACTGTCCGGCGTTATTTGGAGCTTGGAATTTGAGATTTCTCTGGTGCCTGGTGCTTGAGATTGGGAGCTTCTACTTTGCCAGTCGGTAGAACAACGTTTTGTTCGTCATCGCGTTCGTCACGACGTAATTTCCGGAAACCACCACCGGCGCGATGCCGACATCGGTCCAGGCCGGCGGGGACAGTGTGGGCGAAGCTTGCAAGGTGTAGCCACTCACCGCATTGGTCCACGAAAGGACCGCGTTGGTTTGCGATTTCGCGATCGCCAGAGCCAGCGGCGTCGTGGTGATCGTCAGGCTCCAACCGTTCGTGATGATGCCCGCATCCGTGGGGTAGTCATCGACCACAAAAAGACTCCAGACACCGTTGGGTTCCGTGTTTTTGAAATTGCCCAAAAATGCGCCCATGATTTGGTCCGTGGACGGCGCCGGGGCCGGGTAAGGGAACGAAAACGTGTTCGTGGTCGGTTTGAACGTGCCGGAAACCAACTGGCTTTCCAGCGGCATATTGGAAGCCGCGTCGTCGTCAAACGTGAAATCCAGGTTGGTCACCGGCGTCCGGGTGGAACCCCCTACCTGCGCCATCAGAATCGAGTTCTGCCCCTGCGGCCCCACCAGCAGGATCGAGACATCGCTCGGAAATCCATGGCCAAAGCCGCGCACTTGCACGGTCACCTTGGAAATGACCGATCCGTTGAGCCCAGTGACGATATTGGTCGCGGGATACGGCGTGGCGATCGTGGGTGGTGACGTGCTGTCGTTGATCACGATCGTGTTCGTGTTCGAAAACGTGAACGTGCCGGCGGCAACGCTTGAAACACCGCTGATAAGCATCGCGGCCGTGAGGAGGGTACGTATGGTCATAAATAGATCGTGTTCAGTTGATGATTTGCGTCAAAGACTTGGGAGCATATCCATCAAAGCTCCAGTGCGCGCCGGCCCGGAGGCCGGCGCTTTTCAATGGAATGCCGTCTGCAGAATAGACTACTTCTTCAATTCCTGAAGAACCTTCTTGGCGTCGTCCGCGTATTTGGGGGGAACATTGAGCGCCAGCGCCTTGTTCAACGCCTGCTGGGCTGGCAGCGTTTTTTTCAATTGGTAATTCGACATGCCGAGGAAATAGAACTGCTCGCCGTCGGTGGTCAACGTCTGGGAACTGTCGTTCAACAAGGACGCAGCGCGTTGGTATTCACCCCGGCGATACGCCAGCACGCCGAGCGCGCGCGTCAGCGCGGTGTCGTCCGGGAAATTCGCGCGGGCCTTCATCGCCAGATCGTAAGTTTTCTGGTCGCTGGGGGCGTTCGGATTTTTGGAATAAATGACGACCAGGTTGCGCACGGCCGGCGAGAACGCCGGATACTTCGCCAACGCTTTGGAATAAAACTGCACCGCATCATCCGGTTTGCCCTGCTTTTCGGCCTGCACACCCGCCACCATCATCGCCGGCACATAATCCGCGTTCGTGCTCAAAATTTGCGTGGCCGGGAGCGCGGCGGCTTGCGCGGGATCCTTGGCCGCCGCCACGAACGTGAGGAATTGCTTCGCCTCGTTCTGCTGCGCTCCGGTCAAAGACGACGCGGCGCTTTGCATCGTGCGCTGGGCTTCATCCACGCGGCCCTGGGCATAATAAGCCCACGCGAGATTGTAGCGCACTTCCGGTTGATCGGGGAGTTTGCCGGCCGCGTCTTCCAGCAGGCTGGCCGACCAGTTGTAGTCGCCCGAGAGGAAAACCAACCGCCCGAGCAACGCGGAAATCCCGGCGTCGGCGGGGATCAACTTGTGGGCATCCTTGGCCATATCCAGAGCTTTGTCGCTCTGATTGAGTTGCAAATAAACCTGCGCCAAACGGCCCATCGTCGGCCCATTTTGCGGATCCTGCTTCAGCGATTGTTCGTACGTCCTGGCCGCCTTGTCGAGCGCGCCGGCGCGTTCATAAATTTCGCCCAGACGCTCGGCGGCGATGGGGTCATTCGGTTCATCTTTCAAGCGCTGTTCCAAATCCGCCTGCGTCCTGGCGTCGGCGGTTTTCGCACTGATGGCAAGCGTGGCGAGACGGCGGGTGGCCTCCGGTTTGCCCGAGAAATCCGCCGGGGACGCCGCCGCCTGTTGCAACGCCTGCCGCGCGGGTGCTTCATCGCCCATCATGTAGCGGGCCATGCCCAGGTGATACTGCACTTCGGCCTCGTGGGGCATTTTTCCGGCGGCATCTTCGATCAACGCGCGGGCCCGCGCGTAATCACCCTTTTTATAGATAATCCATCCCAGCGTATCCTCGGAAGAGGGATCTCCCGGAGCGAGGTCGGTCGCCTTCTTCGCCAGCGCAGCGGCCTTGTCGAGATCGTTCAATCGCTCGGAGTAAAGATACGAAAGGTTGTTGAGTGCCGCGACAAAATTGGGGCTGATCGAGATCGACTTCTCATAGGCATCCCGCGCTTTCGGGTAATCCTTCATGGCTTCGTAGATCACGCCGATTTGCAGGTACCCGGACGCACTATTGGTTTTGCTGACCAATGTGTTCAGGCGATCCAGCGCCGTTTGCTGCTTGCCGGCGGAAACATACAATTTTGCCAGCAGCAAATACGGCCCCACTGCGGTGGGATTCTGGTCGATCGCCTTCAACATCGCGGCTTCCGCCAGGTTGACGTCCGGTTGCGCCGCGGGTGAGTCCAGTTTCCCGTTCGGGCCGCCGCTGGCCTTGTTCGCGGCGTATTGGGCGCGCGCCGAATAGATCTTGGCCAGGATCAATTCGCGCGCCGGCCCAAGCGTTGCGTCCGTGAACTTGTCCATGCGGGCGAGCGCCGCATCGAAATTGGTTTCGCTCAGGTCGAGGTTCACCAATTCCTCCAAGGCGCGGGACGAATCCGGGGCCAGCACCAGCGCCTGCTCAAATTCCTTGCGTGCCCCGGAGTTGTTCTTCTTCTCGGTGAGGATGGTTCCGAGCATGAACGGTATTTCGGGATTTTTGGGGTAGATATCGGCAGCCTTCCCGAGCGCCTGGTAGGCTCCATCGAGATTTTTTTCGGCCATATAGGCGTTACCCAGCAGGAGGTACGCCTGGCCGTACCGCGGGTAATCTTTGAGCAACCGCGTCAGGGAGCTGATGGCCGCGCCGGTATCCCCTTTGCTGACGTTCAAAAGAGCCAACAGCATCGTTGCCTCGCTGTATTTCGGACGGAGGAACAACGCGCGGTTCAATGCCGTGATCGCCTTGGTGTAATCCTTCGCTCCGGCTTCCGCCATGCCCAATTGATAGAATACTTCCGGCGACTGGTCGTACAGCGCCGACAACCGTGAGAATTCCGCCACGCTCTTGTCGACCTTCCCGGTCACGAGATACATGCGCCCGCGCAGGAACAAAGCGTCGTAATTATCCACATCATGCGCCAGGGCTTTATCCAATAACGAGTCGCAATCGTCGTACCGCTTTTCGGCCAATGCGATTTCCGCCTGCCGGACCCAGGCGGGAATATAATCCGGAGATTCCTTGGAAATCTCCGCCATCAACCGCTTGCCTTCGGCAACATCGCCGGTTTGGATTTTGAAATTGGCGTAACTGAGACGCCGCGGGGAACGTTTGGGCGCGAGCTCGGCCGCCAATTTTAATTCTGCATCCGCCTCCTTCAGCATGCCTTTCCTCAGATACAGGTTTCCCAGCGTGTAGTGGGCGGCGCTGAATTTCGGATCCATTTTAATGGCTTGCTGCAGCGCGGTTTCCGCCGCCTTTTCGTCCCCGGAACCATAATCCAGAATGCCAAAGGCCAGTTCCATGGGCGCCGTCTCGCCGACTTTCTTCTCATACGCCTCCAGAATTTTTCGGGCGGTTATAATATCCGGGCGGGTCACGGCGCTTTCGGCAATGATATCCGGCGCTTCGCTGTTGGTCGGCGAGAGAGCCAACGCATACTCGGCCGCGTTCCGCGCTTCCGGGTTTTTTTTCATCATCAGGAGAATCGTGGCCAGCTTTACCTGCATGTTGACGTCGTTGGTCGCCAATTGGCAGGCCTTCTGGACATACGCGTAGGCGCGGCTATACCGGCCTTGCTGAAAATAAATGTCGCCCAACTGGGACACCGCGCGCTTGTTTTCATTTTGCAGCCGGAGAGTGAAGAGGTACTCCACCTCCGCTTTCGAAAAATCGCCGGCAGCGTAATAATTGTCCGCCCGCTGCTGATGGCGGGCAACCTTGGCTTTGACAGAACAACCGCTCAGAAACGCGGCGCCCAGCAAGACGCTGAAAACGGTCAAGAGGACACGAGTGGATTTTTGCATAATATTCATTTGGTTCGATTGGCCAGTGCTGCCCGTTTGCGCGCTTCACCTTTCATCAGGTATACCAATAAAAGAAATAGCGGCACGAGTGACAACAGGAAAAATATTGGCCCGCCATGGTGATGAAACCAGGACTTGAGAATGTTCGGGAAAAAATGAACGCCCAGCTCTCCCAGCGTGTACACCCGGAATCCATTGCGCAACAGCGCCAACGGAACGATGCTCAACACGAAAATCCAGCGCCGGACAGGCGTTTCGAGAAACATATACGCGGCCACCAGGCTGGTGATGAACAGCACCAGGCTCGAATGTATCCCGCTGCACTCCGGCGCCACGTCCATCACAAAAGCAGGCAAAAGCAGGTTCGTTCCCGTTTTCAACACGGGCATCCCTGACACCGAGAGCATCGCATACGCCACGTGCGCGGAGCCACGCTGGAAAAATGTTTCCAGTCCATCCTGCAAAAATGTCGGGAACGGCACGCAGAAAATCAGGAAGGCAATCGGAAAAGTGATCGATTTCAGATAGTTGCGCTGCACGAAAATAAACGCGCCGCTCAACAGGAAACATAGATACGCCAGCGTCATCACCGCCAGGTAATCCGCGTCTTCAAAGGCCCAACCGCGTCCCCGGCCGAACCGATACAGCCCCAGCACCGCCACGCCCGCCAGGAAAGGCAACACCGCCAGCGCGCGATTGGGCCGCGATACCGGCACCGCTTCCCGGCGTTTCGTCCAGATGAGATAGCCGCTGATGAAGGGAATCAACAAAATGTGCGAATACAACTCCTTGTGCGGCGCGAACTCCAGCAACCCCAGCAACGGCCGGCAAAACACCGCGCTCAGCACCACGGCAAAAATAATCAACCCCCTGAACTGCCGCCACGACGGCACGAAACCATTCCCCGCCGCCGGCGAATGAGAGTCAACTGAGGACGGGGCTGGATTCAAGTGGCTCGTTGGCGAATTCATTTGTTTTCGATTAGACCGGCAGGGTGAAGCAAAAGCGGCCGGCGCCTTTCAGGCTGCGTCAGCGCGACAGGAAATTCACGTTTCACGTTTCACGCGTGCCTGGGGAAGCCTAAAGCGTGCAGCCTGAAATCACAGCGAAAAAGAGTCTCAGTAGGACCAGGACAATACCGCGCCAATCGAGCTGCTATCGTAACTGAAGCCCGTCTGGCTCGAGCTATTCTCAGCGTATTGATAAAAGATCGCCAAACTGCAACGCCTCAGGAATGGAACCGTGAGACCCGCGGTGAAAGTAGTGCTGTCATCACTGCGCGACTTGCTCAGGTCGGTGGTCTGGGTCGATTCATAGTCGGTTTTGTTGTAACCAACCCCCAGCGACAGTTGCATGAATCCCAAAAGTCGTTGCTGCAGCGCCACCCCGACCGAAGTGTCTTGCGTCAACTGGTGGTCAAAGATCGATGCGTCGGTGGAACGATTCGCCGAGAGCGTTAACGAAGTTTGTTCAAACATTTGGTATCCGAGCGTCACCGAGTACACCGGGTTCCAGGCGGTTGACGTTTCGGAGTCCAAAAAATTTCGCTCCTCGAACCCGCCGCTCACCGTGGCGGAAAATTTCTGCGCCGGGTGCCAGCCGATGTGGAGACCGTAGTTTTGTTCAAACGAGCGAAAGCCGGCGGTCTGGGCCGTGTAACCGAACGACGCCGACATGCCGCCGGAAAATTTGTCGTTGAACTTATAATCCAGCGTTTCGGTGGCGGCGTAATCCTGGGAATCGGTCAATTGAGCCGCCGCGCCATGAGGTCCACCCACAAATATATTGGTCGTGCCGCCGCCGCTGGAATCCAGGAAACTCAGGCTCGCAGTGGTGGCCAGGGTAAGCTTGTCGTTCACACTGTACGACGCCAGCAATCCCGACCGATAATTCGATTGTTCCACCTGGCTGCTGGTCGCCACCAGCGGCTCGTCGGCGATCAAAACGCCTTGCGAGACGCCCAGCGTCCAATCCCCGATGTTGTAGCCCGCGTGAAAATTCACAGAGTGATCCACCGTGTCGTGAAAATCCTTCTCCGAAAAAAATCGAATGCTCGGGGTGTAATCCAGTGTCGCATGCGGCCCCAGGACAATCGTCACTCCGGGAGAGACCGTCTGCGTGTAGGTATCCGCCTCGTTGCCCGGCTGGTTGTGAATGCCGGTGGCATACAAAAACTGGTAACTCACGTGCGGATGAATGTGCACCGCGCCCCAGCGGGCCAGCGCATCCAGCGGTGCCGCCATGGGCGCCGCAGCCGTTACTTCCTTGCCTCCTTCAGTCGTCGTCCCACTGCCACCAGTACCCGGCTGACCATTGGCCGGCAGCCCGGTAGAGCTGGTCGGACCATTCGCCTGGGCATTGATCTGGTCCAGCGTCTGGCTGTTGAGCTGGCCGTTTCCCTGGACTGCGCCGGGCGTCGCATTGCCCATCGCGGGGACCGCGGGTGCTCCCCCGAAACCGGGCGGGGGCGCAAGATAACTCTGGCCGAAAACACTTCCGACCAGGGTGGCGGGAAAAAGAACTGCCAGCCAGCGGCAAAGCCGGTTGCTGGCGGCTCCGAGGCGCAGGCGCGATCGGCCGTCCAAATGCATAGAGTGGTGTTGGTTCAACCTACAATGGGCAACGGCTCCGAATGCGCGGTCCGCCGCTGCAATGGGCGCGCCGCCGCCTGCCAGCGTTCCAGCGAATCCTCCATCGCATCCTGCACGGGCCTCATGCGGATGCCCTGCGACAGAAGCTTGGACACATCCAGGATGCAATTCGCCCGCGGCGCCTTCGCGCCGTCACGGTAAAACTCCTCGTCATCCTTCCAGAATTCAAAATTCCGGTCGGACCTGAGAATGCATTGCATCATCGTCACGATCTGGCGGGTCGTCACGGCTCCGGGATTCGCCACGTTATACGTTCCATACGGGGCGTGCTTTTCCCAAAGATCAAGACAGGCCCGCACGGAATCGTCAAGCTGCGAAAACGAGCCCACGTGATCGTACACCTTCGAATATCGCTCCAGCTTCGAAAACAAATTCGGCAGCCGGTCGATTTCGTTGAACGGATTCAACAAGCGCCAGATGAAGTTCTGCCCCATCTTCGCGACCGCCTCCTCCGCCAGCGCCTTGGTGCCGCTGTAAAAATTGCACGGCGCGCTGCGGAACGAAAAATTCGGCTCGTCGCGTTCCGTGAAGCCGTGGAACAAACCCGGGTTCAACTCGAACAGGCAGCGCATCTCGGGCGTGTTTAAATCCCGCACCACGCGCGTGCCGCTGCTGTCCACGATTTTCGCCCCGGTATAAATGTCCCCGGTTGAAATATGCGCCCACGGCGTGTTCGTCATCAAACAAACGCGGGCAACCGTCTGCGGCAACAGCGTGTTGCCCCACAACGTTTCCTCCCGCGCCAGTTCGCAGGCGTCCACGTTCGGCTTCCCCATGTAACCGGCGGCGTTGATCACGAATTCCGGCTTCATCTTGCGAACGTAGTCGAAGAGATGCTCGAAACAGGTGTAGTCAACGGCGCTCCGCGTGAGCGGGATAAAACAATCGCCGCGGCGGCGCAGTTCGCGCGAGAAAGCCTGCCCGATATAACCAGTCGCCCCTAGAAGAAGAGTCAGCATGCCAATACAAATAGCTTCGGGTTCAGGTTTCCATTCTATGCTTCTCAGTCCGGTTCAAAGACTTCAAGCATCCGCCCCTCACCCCTAGCAGTAGCCATACCCACATAAGCAATTTATAAAAGATTATTTACAAATTGCTTAACAACAATAATTTACAATTGACTCACGCTCGTATCGTAACAAATGAGTTACAAGTTCAAGTGTAACCTTTTCCGTCAAAATACGGAGCGCGGAGCCCGTAATCCTGCTCATGCCTTCCAAAGCTGGCCTTGTTTCAACGGGATTCCGTTCATCGCATTGCGGGTGTCAACAATGCAGCGCGACCATTCGCCCAATTCGCGGTAATTGACACTCGCGTGCTTGGTGGCAATCAGCACCACGTCGTATCCCCCCAATGTTTCCTTGTTCCACGCCACCGATTTCATGCCCGCCCACTGCGGGTGCTCGCGCGTCGGCCGGATCACCGGCACGTACGGATCGTAGTAGGCCACTTCCGCGCCGCGCTGCTGGAACAAATTCAACAACACGTAGCTCGGTGATTCGCGGTCGTCGTCGACGTCCGCTTTGTAAGCAAGGCCGACGATGAGCACCTTGCTGCCGTTGATCGATTTCTTCTGCGCGTTCAACGCTTCCGCGGCGCGATTCACCACATATTCCGGCATGGCTGTGTTGATTTCGCCGGCCAGTTCGATGAAGCGCGTGTTCTGCACATATTCACGCGCTTTCCACGTCAGATAAAACGGATCGATGGGGATGCAGTGACCGCCCAAACCCGGCCCCGGATAAAACGCCATGAACCCGAACGGCTTCGTCTTCGCGGCTTCAATCACTTCCCACACGTCGATGCCCATCGCGGAATAAACGATCTTAAGCTCGTTCACGAGCGCGATGTTCACGCTGCGGAAAATATTTTCCGTGAGCTTGGTCGCTTCCGCCGTGCGGCACGAGGAAACCGGAATCAACGTCTTGATTGCCTTCCCGTAAACGTCCTTCGCATGTTCGAGACAGGCCGGAGTGTAACCGCCGATGACTTTCGGAATCACCGCCACTTTGCTGTTCGGATTGCCCGGATCTTCGCGTTCGGGTGAAAACGCGAGGTGAAAATCCGTGCCCGCCTTGAGGCTCGAACCGGCTTCCAACACATAGCGCAAATCTTCGTCCGTCGTTCCGGGATAGGTCGTCGATTCCAGCACGATCAGGATGCCCTTGTGCAAATGCGGCGCGATGCTCTTGCCCGTGTTGATGATGAACGAAATATCGGGCTCGCGGTTTTTATTCAGCGGCGTCGGCACGCAGATGATCACGGCCTCGACTTCCTTGATGCGGCTGAAATCCGCGGATGCCTCGAACATTTTGCCCTTCACATGCTCCGCGATCGCGGAGGATTCAATGTGTTTGATGTAGCTGCGGCCCGCGTTGAGTGACTCAATTTTGGCCGGGTCGACATCGAGCCCGAGCACGCTCACTCCCGAACGGGCGAATTGCAGCGACAACGGCAGACCGACGTATCCGAGACCAACAATGGCTATCTTCATAATAGGTGGTTTGTCTGTATTTAGATGAATAAACGCAGTTTTTCTGATTTCGTGTTTTAACTACCGCAAATTTTATCGGCTCGCCGGCGCCGCCGAATGCTCCACATACCAATCCAGCGCCGCATCCAATCCCGTTTGCACATCGTGCGTCGGACGGTAAGCCAGCAATTCCCGGGCCTTGCTGATGTCCGCATGGGAATGTTTCACATCGCCGGCGCGCGTTGCCTGGTAGACCGGCCGGAAATCTTTCAAGTGCGGAAACCGCGGCGCGAGCCGTGAGCGCAACAATTCAAAAAGCTGGTTCAACGAGGTCCGATCCCCGGCGGCGATATTGTAAACCTGGTTCAGCGCGCCGGAATTCTGAGTCGTGGCCGCCAGCAAATTGGCCTGCACGACATTCGCGACGAAGCAGAAGTCGCGACTCGTCTCGCCGTCGCCGTTGATGTGAACCGGCTGCTCCTGCAGCATTGCCGCAATCCATTTCGGAATCACCGCCGCGTAAACGCCGTTGGGATCCTGCCGCGGGCCAAAGACGTTGAAATAGCGCAGGCCGATGTATTCCGTCTTATAGCACTTCGCAAAAACATCCGCATACATCTCGTTGATGCGTTTGGAAACCGCGTAAGGCGAGAGTCCGTTGCCAATCGCGTTTTCGACTTTCGGCAACACCGGATGATCGCCGTAAACCGAGCTGCTGGAGGCGTACACGAAGCGTTTCACTTTCGCTTCCTTCGCCGCGACCAGCATGTTGAGGAAACCATCCACGTTGTTCTGATGAGTGGCGATCGGATTATCGATGGAGCGCGGCACCGAGCCCAGCGCGGCCTGGTGCAATACGAATTCCGCCCCGGCGCACGCGCGCCGGCACGTTTCCAGGTCCGTGATGTCACCGCGGATGAACGTGAAATTCTCCCACAACTGTTCGCCCACATTCCGGCGCACGTCGTCCAGGTTGCGCTGGTAGCCGGTCGATAAATTATCGAGGGCGACCACGGATTGCTGCGCGCGCAACAACGCTTCCAGCAGGTTCGAGCCGATGAAGCCCGCCGCGCCCGTCAGCAGCCAGTTCTGGCGCGTCCCGCTCAGGTTTTCGGTCAGTTGTTCGATGGCGTTCACAATGATTCAGTTGGTGTCATTATCTTCGTAATGGAAAAAGAAACGCGCGTAAACGTAGGCGATGCTTTCGCCGATGACTTCCCTGACGCCTTCGCTGTATTTCCACCAATGCCTGGGGTCATATTCGCGGTTGGTGATCGAGATGATGCCCACGCTCGCTTTTCCGTCAAATGCTTCCTCAAACAACAGCCGGCTGCGCCGCGCGTGCGCCCCGAGGGTCATCAAATTAAAACTCGTGGCCGGCACGTGGTTGTCTTCCATCCATTTTCTCAGCGCCCGCGCGGATTCAAACGTGCGATTGCGATATTCCGTCGTCGCCGGGCAGGCTTGCAGCACGTCGGGGCTCATGCCCATCCATTTAAGGCGATTACACGCTTCCTGGGCGACACTGTCGGCGGGTTCAATGTATTTGCCGGTCAACGGAGTCCCGCCCACCGTAAACAGTTTCGTGTATGGTTTGCTTTTGAACTCCGCAATGCTTTCCTGCAACGCATAATTCGGCACCCAGCCTTCAACCACCAGATACTGCGTGTCCGCGCGATTCGTCACGCAAAGAAAAGGGTGAATCCTCAAAATGCAAATCACACCCAGCACCGCCAGCCCGCCCCAAAACACAAATCGCCCGCGCCACGACAGCACCCATTTTTCTTTGCGCCGGAGTAATCCAAAAAAACGTCGCTTCGGTTTTTCCGCAGCTTTGGCCGCGTCTTTTTTCGGTTCGGCCTTCGGAGGCGGAGTGGCCAGGGATGCGTTCGGACCTCGCTTTTTGATCATGGCTGCGCGCCTTCCTGCGACGCCTGCAACAAATTGGTCAGCGAATAGAACAATTGCGCCTGCGGCCAGCGCAGGAACGGAAAGGTGTGCTGGAATCCGTTACTTAAAAACGCGTGTCACGAAATAGCCTTGGGGCAATTGATAACGACTGCACAAGGTCGCGGCCAGATTTTGCGCGAAGGCGAAAGCATCCGGGACAAAATCCTTCAACAACGCCCCCAGCGTGATGCCTTCCGCGAAATTATACATCTCCAGCTTCACGATCTGCGTGCGCGGCTCGAGAGCGAACGATTTGGGTTCGCCCTTCGCATCGAACAATTCGCGGCGATAAAACTCCCAGCCTTTTTTGATCGCGGCATCCACCGCGGGATTCTTCAGTCGTTGATTTATTTTGTACAGATTTTTCAGCACGAACGCCGTGTGAAAATTATCGATGAATCCCTCGCCCGAGCCCTCCGTGGCATACAACCAGGCTCCATCCGCGCGCTGGCTTTGCAAAATGAAATTCAAGTTCCGCTGCGCCTTGGCTTTGTATTCGGGCAGGTTGAATCGCGCATCCGCCTCGAACAACACCCACGCGCGATAGGCGCTGGCATTCACCACCTTGGTCGCGTCCATCGGCGAATAGCTCGCGGCGGCGGCATCCGCGCCCGTCGGCGTGTCCTTCAAATCCGTGAAAACGAACGTCGCGATGGAGCGCGCGATGTCAAGATACCGCTGCTCGCCAGTTGCGTCGTAAAGTCCGAGATACGCCGCGAAACAGTATGGCGTGCACGTGATGTAAGGCGTGTTCTTCTTCCAGAGCCCGCGATTGTTTTGCCAGTCGAACGGGTAACCCCAGCATTTGCCGCTATAGCCCGGCACGCTGTATTGCAGCATGTCTTCGCCGAGCCGAATCGCAGTCTCCAAATATTTCCGCTCGCCGCTCACGCGATACAAATTCAAAAACGCGGTCGTCAACTGGCCGTCCGCCGTCGCAAACCGGTCCTTCTTCACGAACCAACTGCGCAGGGACGGGCACAGAAATTCCAGCGCGAGGATCGGCGCGATCAGCGGCAACGCGATTTTGCCCTTCTCGTAATAAACCCGCCGCGCAAACACGCCATACTTCGTGCCCCAGACATCGTAGGGATCGAAACTCGCGAAACCGTTTTTATCCAGCCACGACTCGAAACGCGCGATGCCCCCGGCCACCAAACGGCTCGCCTCCGCGTCGCGCGCCGGGACACGCCCGTCGCGCACGCGATTGGTCGCTGTTTCGTTTTGCATCGGAACTGTTGCCGTGGAATCCATCCTGAAATTAGTTCGCCGCCGAGAGCGCCGGCGCGGTTGTCCTCGCAGACCCGTTCAATTTGGGCCGCAATAATTCCGCAATCTCTCCAAAGCCCGACACCTTCAGCCCGCCGATATGTTTCGCGAACGCCAAAAACTTTTCAAACGCGGCGTCGTCCGTGTGTTCCTTCGTGTGACCGATCAGCACCACCACGTCCGGGCTGCCTTTCGGTGACGCCGGAGCGGATTTGCTCCAGTGCACCAGCGTGGACGGTGGTTGATTATGAAAATCCAGTTTGATCGGAATCGGCTGCGCGAGGAATTTCAAAATGCTGACCGGGTCTTTCTTCACGCCCAGCTTTTGCACCATGTCCTGCCTTTGCGCCTTGGGAATGTTCTTCGAAAACTTCGCGCGCAATCGCCGGATGGTGAACTGCTGATACCGACGTCCCATTTTTGAATAGATCGGCACTTCCCAAATGAGGCCCGCCGGATCCACCTCGATCACATCGCGGCTCACGCGCCACGGTTCCTTGGCGGAGGGCGCGTTGCGATAATCCAGCCCGCTGCCGCCGTGAGCCTTCGGCGCCACCAACCCTTTCACAACCGACGAATCAATGACGAATCCATTTTTGGCGAGTGCGGGCAACAGCTTCGCTCCCGGCTGCGCCGAAAACGCGCCCGCGCGATAAACCGTGACTTTTTCCTGGCGGCCGGCTTCCGCGAGCATTTTCTCAATCACCGCTTTGCGCGCGGCGATGAAATCGGTGGTCTCCTCCTGCGTTTCAAACAGCGAATCCACCGTCATCTTGTCGCGCTGAAGAATCCATTTTCCATTTTTGTAATCCGCGCGATGCCATTCCGGATGCAAATGCAATTGGATATCGTGGCCGCGCCTGGCGAGATCGATGACCTGCGCCCGAATCAACGCGGCCGGGTCGTAGCCGAGTTGTTTCACGAGCGTGTCGCGAAATTTTTCGAACGCGAGATACTCCTCCACCTCGAAAAACACGGTCAACACCGCGCCGTATTTTTCGCACAACTTCGCCATGCGCTCGGTCGGATCAACGACATGTTGCCGCACGTCGCCCTCACCGTTGCCGAAGATTTCATAATCCACGCTCACCACAAGATGGCGCGGAGCGCAGCCACAATGCGCGTGGGAACACTGATGATCAGATGTCATTGCGATTATTCGTCAAAGTCTTTGGGGAGCGCACGCGTCTCGCGTGCTATCGACGGCGTCCCGCCGTCGATTTTGTTAAACCATCTTTTGCATTTTAACGAGAAAAGTTTGTGTGACGAAGGTTGCGGCGAGACGCCGCAACCCACACGCCAGAGGCGTGTGCTCCCCGCCTTCACTCCGCCTCTTCCCGCAAATATTCCACAATCTTCGCAACCGATTCCTGGAGGCTCAACTGGTGCGTCGGTATTTCCAGTTCCGGCTTCAGCGGCGCTTCGTAGGGCGCGGAAATGCCGGTGAATTCCTTGATCTCATTCGCGCGCGCCTTCGCATACAAGCCTTTCGGATCGCGAGTTTCGCAAACCGTCAGCGGCGTGTTCACATACACTTCCACGAATTGGCCCGGCTCCATGCGCTCGCGCACGGTGTCACGATCGGCTCGATACGGCGAAATGAACGCCGTGATGCAAATGAATCCCGCATCCGCCATGATCCTCGCCATCTCACCGATGCGACGAATATTTTCGCGGCGATCGTCGGGCGAAAAGCCGAGATCGGAACACAATCCGTGACGCACCTTGTCGCCGTCCAGCACATACGCCTGCATGCCGAGGTTGAACAACTCGCGTTCGAGTTCGGTGGCCACCGTCGATTTCCCCGCGCCCGACAAACCCGTCAGCCACACCACGCGGCCGAGATGGCCGTTGCGATGCGCCCGCTGTTTGGTGGCGATTTTGCCTTCGGTCCAATAAATATTGTGGCTCTTGTGATGCGCGTCCGACGAGAGCCGCGGATACGCGTCTTCCACCACAATGCCGCCGCCCACCACATCGAAATCGTCGCAAATCACGAACCGACCCGTCGTGATAATTTCCGAATGCGCGTCGAACGCCACCGGACGTTTGGTGCGCAAATATAATTCAGCAATCTCGTAACGGCCCACGTGCGCGTTCTTGTCATCGCGGCGCACCGTTTCGAGCGTGGAGGCGTCCAAAACTTTTTCAATCGAATCGATTTCGCAATCCACTTCCTGCGCGAGCAGTTTCAGCTTGTAGAGTTTGCCTTTCTTAAACGGCGCGCGGCCCATCCAAAACACGCGGCTCTTCAGCCGATTCAGAGTATACGGCAGCGCCTCCTCGCGCGCGCCCACCGCGCCACGTTCGACGAAAATTTGTTCGGCGAGCGTGATGCCAATCGATTCCGAAGCCGAAGCGCCCTCCGCCGCCGGTGCGCTCCAACGCTCGATGCTCTTCACGACGCTGACTTTGTTCGTGGGGCAGAATTGCAGGCGGTCGCCCACCTTGATCATGCCCGATTCCACGCGGCCCGCCAGGATGCGGCGCTCATCAAACCGGTAAACGTCCTGCACCGAGAAACGCAACGGCAAATGCGACGGCGGGTCCGACGTGCGGAACTGATCGAGCACGTTCAACACCGTCGACCCCGTCCACCACGGCATCTTTTGACTGGGCGCCGCGATGTTCTCGCCGTCGCGCGCGGCCATCGGGACAAAAATGCGCGCCTCCACACCGAGCGATTTCAGGAACGCGCGATATTCGTGTTCAATCGCCTCAAACCGTTCCTGCGAGTAACCAACCAAATCCATTTTGTTCACCAACACCGCGATTTGTGTGATGCCGAGGAAATGCAGCAGGTAACCGTGGCGGCGGGAATTTTCCTGGATGCCTTCCTGCGCGTCGATCAACAGCAGCGCCGCTTCCGCGTTCGCCGCGCCGGTGATCATGTTCTTGAGAAATTCCTTGTGGCCCGGCGCGTCGATGATGACGTATTGCCGTTTCTTCGTGCGAAACCAAATCTGCGCGGTATCAATCGTGATATTCTGGTCGCGCTCAGCCTGCAACGCGTCCATCAAGTTCGCCCACTCGAACGGCATGCCGCGGCGTTCGGCGATTTTCTGCAATTGCTCCAGCTTGCCTTCCGGCAGCGAGCCCGTGTCGTGCAACAACCGTCCCACGAACGTCGACTTGCCGTGATCCACGTGGCCCACGATGACGATCTTGAGCTGGCGACCGGAAGCGTCGACGACTGCCGTGTCACCCGTGGGCAACGTGGCAGCGCCGCCGTTTTTGTCGCGATTCGCCAAAACTGGAGTGGTGGAGATCATATTTTTATTTCTTTAGCCTGTAGGAGACGACGTAAGAAGTCTCAAACTTCCATTTCAAGACTCGAATAATTTGAGACTCGTCACCTCGTCTCCTGCGAGAACCCGGCGCAACTCACATATACCCGTCGCGGCGCAGTTTCTCGAAAGCGTCCTCGCTTTCCTTGTCCTGGGCGCGCCCGGCGCGTTCCGGCGTCCTGGTCGCGCGCAATTCCGAAATAATCTCCGGCACGGTGCTGGCCTTCGACTGGATGGGAAACGTGCAGGGATAGCAACCGATGGAACGATACCGCTCACCCTTGTCATTCGAAAAATAAAGCGGAATCACCGGGATATTTTCCTGCTCGATGTATTCCCAAATGTTCAGCTCCGTCCAATGCAACAGCGGATGGATGCGGATGTGCGTGCCCGGCTCGTAATCGGTCTTAAACTGGTCCCACAATTCCGGCGGCTGGTCCTCGACATTCCATTCCATGTTTTTATCGCGCGGACTGAAATAACGCTCCTTCGCGCGCGTCGGTTCCTCATCGCGGCGCACGCCGACGATCACGCCGGTGAAACGATGTTTATCGAGCACGGTTTTGAGCGCGTCCTTCTTGAGCGCGCCGCAGCATTCCACGCGCGTCAATTTGTTATTCGGAAACGTATTTCCGCTGCGCAAGACTTCCTCGTTTTTGCCGACCACCAGTTGCAGCTTCCAATCCCGCACCAGCTTGTCGCGATATTCGATCATCGAAGGAATCTTGTAAGTCGTGTCCACGTGCACGAGCGGAAAAGGGACATGGCCGAAAAACGCCTTGCGCGCCAGCCAGAGCATTACCGTAGAATCCTTGCCGATGCTCCACAGCATCCCGAGGTTTTCAAATTTGCTATACGCCTCGCGCAGAATGTAGACGCTTTGATTTTCGAGTTTTGAGAGGTGGTCCATATGTTTGTTTATCAATTGCAGAGAAGGCTCAACCGTCGGCTTACAACCACTCTTCCGCCCATGCTCCGAACATCAACACCGGCCACAAGAGTTCCGAGTTGTCCCGGCGGCCCGCCAGATGTTCCTGCCATTTTGCCTCAATAACTTCCTGGTCGAAAATGCCGCCGTGCTGCGTCCGGCCCTGCTGCAGCAGTGACTCCGCCCAATCGCGCAGCGGACCGCGAATCCACGCAGCCACTGGCACGGAGAATCCCTTCTTCGGGCGGTCAATCATTTCTCGCGGCACATATTTCTCCAGCACGCGGCGCAAAATAATTTTGCCCGTGCCGTTCGAACGCTTATACGAAAGCGGCAAACTCAGCGCGAATGCCACCACCTCGTGATCCAGCAACGGCACGCGCGATTCGAGGCTCACCGCCATGCTGGTGCGGTCCAATTTCACGAGAATATCTTCGGGCAGATATTGATTCAGGTCCGCCACCGCCATGAACTCAATCAGATCGAGCCCGGCAGCGCTGGCGTGGCCGATTCCGTAACCCATCTCATTTGAAAGTCCGCGCACCACTGTCTCGGGAGCGAACCAGCGGGAATTGATCACGTCATACTGCGACATCGCATCCTCCTGGCCCAGCAACGATGCATATTTGTGAATCTTGAATCCGGAAAGCGCGCCGCCGCTTTTCGGAATGACGCTGAAGAGACGATCCCAACCCAGCTCCGAAATCATCTGCGCGCTGCCAGCGGCCAGATTGCGGACGACCGACGGAATCTTGTTCATCCGATTCAACCGGTCCGCCGACACTGTGTAATGTTTGTAGCCGGCGAACATTTCATCGCCGCCATCGCCCGAAAGGCTCACGGTCACATGCTTGCGCGCCAGCCGCGAAACCGCGAACGTCGGGATTTGCGAGGCATCCGCAAACGGCTCGTCAAACATGTGGCCCAGCATCGGAATAACCGCCTGCGCCTCTCCCGCCGTCAGCACCAGGTCCGTATGATCCGTTTTGAGATGACGCGCCACTTCACGTGCGTATTCGGCCTCGTTGAAACCCGCCTCTTCGAATCCAATCGTAAACGTCTTCACCGGCCGGCTCGACTGCGCCTGCATCATTGCCACGACGGTCGAGGAGTCGATTCCACCGGATAGAAACGCGCCGAGCGGCACGTCGGCCACCATTTGGTTGCGCACCGATTTGCGCAGCATCTGGTCCAGTTGCTCCTGCGCCTCTTCGTAAGAGCCCTTGAACGTGTGCGCGCCGTCCCGCCCGAAATCGCGCACCAGGCACCAGTAACACTCCGGCGACACCTTTTCCGAGGCCGATTTCATCGTCAAAAGATTGGCCGCGGGCAATTTATAAATTCCCTTGAACACCGAATGTGGCGCCGGAATGTAACCGTATTTGAGAAACTGCCCAACGCTGTCGATGTTCAATTCCGGTTTGAATTCCTTGATCGCCCGCAACGCTTTCAGTTCCGAGCCGAACCAGAAGGTGCCGCCGAACCAGCCGTAAAAGAGCGGCTTGATGCCGATGCGATCCCGCGCGAGCGTCAGTTCGCCGGTCTCTTTGTCGTAAACCGCGAATGCAAACATGCCGTTCAGATGCTCGAGCGTCTTCTTGACTCCGTAACGCGCGCAACTCTCGACAATAACTTCCGTATCGCTGCCCCCGCGAAAGGTGCACCCGACCGCGATGAGTTGATTGCGTAGTTCCGAAAAATTGTAGCATTCGCCGTTGTAAACAATCACGTAACGTCCGCAGTGCGAATGCATGGGTTGCGCGCCGGCTTCCGTCAAATCGAGAATGGACAACCGCCGATGCGTCAGCGCCAGTCCGCGCGGGACATCAGCCCAAATCCCCTCTGCGTCGGGGCCGCGATGGCTCATCGCTCCGCCCATGGCCCGCGCGCTCGACTCCAAACGCTCGCGACCCTCACCTTTCGCAAACCAGAGACCGGCTATTCCGCACATACAGGTTTGGTAGTTTTGGTTTGCGCAAACTCTGGGGACATGAGCCCGCAACAGAGCCCTTCCAACCGCTTGGCCACCACCGGCGCAGCAAACCGTTGCCGCGCGTAACGCCAGTTGATCGTGCTGATGCGTTCGTGCAATTCGGGCGTCGCGACCAGTTTTTCAATCGCATCCGCCACCGCCTGCGGATCGAATTTTTTCTTCGCGGGCGCGTTGTGATCGGGCAGCACGATGAACCCATTTTCGCGGTCGCGGAGAATATCCCGCAACCCGCCCGCGTCGCTCGACACGATCGGCAAACCCATCGCCAGCGCTTCCAGCACGGCGTTCGGCATGCCTTCGGTGTAGCTCAGGAAACAAAACACGCTGCCCTCGCGGTAACAATCGACTTTCGCCTGACCTTTGAGAAAACCGGTGAAAGTCACATCCGACAAATTCAATTCCTTCGCGTAGGCCTTGAGCGCTTCGAGATCCGGACCGTCGCCGCCGATCGTCAGCGTGTAGGCCGGATTGCGGCTCTTGAGAATCTTGAAGGCGTCGAGCAATTCCCACACGCCCTTCGCCACTTCCACGCGCGAGAGATACAACAGATTCGTGCGAGCCTTGCCGGGCGCGGGCGGATTGGGCGCGCCGTTGAGGCATTGGTCTTCGACCACGGTTGTTTCCACCTGGACCGGCGTTTTGAAATTCCAACGCAGCAAATCCTGCCGGAACCGCTCCGAGAGCACGAGGTGCTCGTCCGCCTTCTGATAAATGCGGCATAAGCTGCTCTGGTTGCCGCCGGGAAATTCCGGCTGGCCCGAGTAGGCATTTTCCCAACCGCGCCAGAAACTCAACACGCGCCGGCGAAAAAATCGCGCAATTTCTATATTCACCGCGTCGCGGCGCAGTGACCTGTAAGTCGGAGGATCCAGGCAGGGGTTGAGCAGCACCACATCCGGCCAGTAACGGAGAATCTTCAGAGCCAATCGCGACCAGTCGAGCATCAGCCGGAGCGGAGTGATATCCAACAACCGCGCGCCGAACCCCTTGTGGTCGCCATAAAAAACGTAGGGCTTGCCGGAATCACACAGCACCACGCGGCTCTTCAAGTGCGGCGTGACCGACTTGTAATAATTATAAATGCCACCGCCGGAGCTCGCGCGATCGCGCACAATCACCACCGTGGGAATGGAACGACTCATGTTAAATCTATTGAACTTCCTGGAGAACGCGCCTGCCCAGCACCTGCTCGTAAATTGCCATCAGCGCTTCGCCTTTTTTCTTCCAATCAAAACGCTCCTCCACCACTTTCCGCGCGCCCGCGCCTTTCGCGACGATCAACTCGCGGTCCGCCAGCACTTGCAAAAAGGTTTCCTTCATTTGCTCCACCAGATATTCCGGATTGCGCGGGTCGATCAGAAACCCGGCTTCCGGCGGAACGGTCTCCGCAGGACCGCCGCGGCGCACGGCCAAAATGGGGCGCGACATCGCCATGGTTTCCAACACCACCGTTCCGCCCGCTTCCGCCAGGCTGGGGAACACGAACATATCGCTCGCGTCGTAATACGCCAAAATTTCGTGCTTGGGCTTGAACGGCAGGAACGTGACGATCTTTTCCAATCCGTGGCTCTTCACAAAATCCTTGCAGGCCTGTTCGTAGCCAGTCTCCCCGCGATCCCCAATAACCGTAAATTCAATTTTGCTTTTTGCTTCCGCCGGCAAACGTTCCAGCGCGCGCAACGCGTAAATCAATCCTTTGTAAGGAACGATGCGTCCGGCATAAAGCAGCTTCAATGGCTGGCGGTTATCAGCGGACAAGGGCCGCGTGGACTTGTATTCGTTCACCTCCACGCCAACTTCAAGCATGACCTTGCATTTGTGATGATAGCGCTCGGGGAGCAGATCATACATGTAGGAGCCCACCAACAGAATCAGGTCGGCGGCGTTGTAAGTGCGGCGCAGGAACGGATCCCAATCAAACCGCGCGCGATCGAACATCCGCAGCTTGAGAAACCATTCCTCGTGGCCTTCGACTTCCTTGCGAAAACTATCCGGCACCTTGAGACCGCCGCCCGTGGGGCCGAGAATGAATTTTTTGGCCATGCAACCGAGGGCGTTCGGATAACGCGGCGCCACCGGGACCACGTGATGCACCAGGTCGTATTCCGCGATCGAATGCTTGAATTGTCGCCCGTTCTGGTGATTGAACCGGAAATAATCCAACGGGACCTCGCCATTCAAACGGCGGATCAATTTGTTGGTGTGCCGGACCTGGCGCCAGGTTTGAATTTTCTTCCAATTCGGGGAAATCGCTTCGTCGTCAGCCGTGATCAGCGTCGTGTCGCAAAAACGCGCGATCTGCTCCAGCCATTTATAGCCGACATAGGTCTCGGACTTTCCGTTCGCCTTGCAGGTGAAGGAAGTGACCATGACCTTGGGTCGCATGCTTACTGAATTCATGGAAGAAATTTCCGGCCAAACCGTCTCGCACTAAATAACACGCGCCGCTACTTCAGCAGCGGGCGATACGACCGGCTGCGATTGAAAAGCCACAGGCAACCAGTCAAAATGAACACGCACCAACCAATCACCGGCTTGCTGCCCCATGCGACGAAGCGCGCTTTCCGCGCCTTGGAGGGTTCTGCCGTGCTGTAACTCACCGGCCGGACGCGATACCGCAACAGCAATTTCGGGCACCGATCCTTCTTCACCGTTTCCTTCGTATCAAACCACCATTCGTGATCTTCCCATTGGACATCCTTGAACGGATACTGCTGCATCACGCTCGTGCGAATCATCCACGTGGAAAGCATCGGCAAATACTTCGCGAGCGCCACGGCCCGAATGCGCCCCGCCTCGTCCGTGAGAAAATGGTCGCTGGCCACAAAATCGGCATTGTGTTCCGCGGCATAGGCGCGCTGGATGGCCGTCTTGCCTTTGCACCAAACATCATCGCCGTCGCAAAACGCAATCCACTCGGTTTCGACATGCTTCACGGCTTCGTTACGCACGGCACCCGGAGGGTCGATGGACATCCGGAGAATTTGAATCCGCGAATCCGCGCCGACGGTTTCCAACACTTCCTCGATCCACATGTTCGCATCCAGGACGCAAATCATCACCCGGACTATTTCCGGCTCGCTAAGAACGGCCTCAAGGCACGCCCGCAAATACGGCCGCTCGCTATCCGTCATGGCGGTTACAATGGCCGTGACGTCTCCCATGGCCCCTTTGATCCGCGACCGGCTCGCATCCCTAAATGGATGGCGTTCGGAAAAAAAGGTTCCGCGCTGTTGACTGATGGTTCTGGAATTCATCGTCAGCCGATCCGCTTCGTCGTAAACTTCGCCCCACAAGAGCGTTCATAAGCTTGCACCAATCGCTCCGAAACCCGTTGCCACGTATATTCCTTCTCGACCAATTGCCGCGCGCGCATTCCCATTTGCGAACTCGCCTGGCTCTCCACCGCCGCCATCGCGGACGCAATTTCCTCATCGCTTTCGCCCGCGCAATATCCAGTCGCCGTTTCCTTGATGATATCCGTGAAATTCGTGCCTTGCGTCACGAAACACGGCACGCCGTAAGCCATCGCCTCCAGCATCGAAAGCGGCAAACCTTCCCAGCGCGACGTATGGAGAAACAATGACGCCCGGCTTAACAGCGCCTCCTTTTCCTTCCCTTTCACCGGCCCCGGCAATTCAATGTCCTTTTCCAAACCGTGGGCGGCGATCAAATCGATCAGAAACTGACGGCCGCCGCGAAAATCCGGCCCGGCCAGCACCAGCTTCGGGAGCGACACGCCTTTTTTCCGACAAAGGGAGTACGAGCGCACCATGCGATCCAGGCCTTTGTGATCAATAGCCAATCGGCCCATGAACACCCACACATCCCTCTCCACCACGAAATTTAACGCCGGCAAATCAACGCCGTTGGGAATTTGTTCAATGCGCGCGATCCCGGGCAAGTCCTTCAATTGCTGCTGCTCGCCGTGGCTGACTGCCTGCACAAATTTCGCGCCCGCCCAGAACTGTTTCTCGCTCACCTGCGTCCAGACACGTTTCGCCAGCCGGTTTCTTCCGTTGAACACATCCTTTGACCATCCCCCGTTCGGCGTCACGACGTATGGTTTCCCGAATTTCGCCAACTGGTTGTGAATCGGCGAAAAGACGCCATGGCAATGGAACATCTGAATTTCACCCAGCCGGCTTTCGATCCATCGGCGCGTGTTGCGCGGCATGGTCCAGATCGACACGACTTTTTGCCGGAACAGCGGCAATTCCCAGATATCCGCCCCGGTCCGCGTCGTGGAATGTTTCGGCTCCGAGTTGAATCGAGAGAACGACCAGACCTCCACCTGGACGCCGGCATTATGCAGGCCATCCGCCTGGCCCACCACCGTCATGATTTCCCCGTCCAGCGCCTTGGGGTCGTACTTCCCCAATAAAACCACCGGAGCAGGCTTCTGCCCGACCTGCGATCGCGGTTCAGTTATTTGCGCTGAAGGCATGACTCATTCTCCAACCACCGGCCATTATTCGTATTTCTTGTAAAACGGCTGCCATTCAGTGCCGCGCCTGATCGAGAAGAATTCATTGCGCGGTTGGGCGGTTCGTTCGACCACTGTCACCATTGGATAAAAATGAATCGAGTGGCAAAACGCTTGAAAACCGGATGCGGCGAAGGTTTCCTGGTTTTTTGCCCCCAAACGATTCAACTCACTCACCATGCCGCACGCGAATTCCGTAAACTTGTGGTGGAGTCCCTGGACATCCTCGCAAATAAACACCCCTCCCGGACGGAGGTGCGGGAGCATCTTCTCCATCGTCACAATCATCTGCCCATGCGTATGGCCGCCGTCATCAATCACGATGTCGACATCGCCAACCTCCTTGATGAACTTGTCCCAAAACGCGGGATCCTCCTGGTCGCCAATGAACACCGAAACCTTTTCGGATTCATACATCTTGCAGTCTTTTTCAATGTCCACGCCGTAAATATGGCATTGCGGGCCGAAATAGGATTTCCACATCCCCAGACTGCCACCGCTGAAAATGCCGATCTCCAGCATTTTCACCGGCTTGCCAATGAACTTCGCGAGATGCTGGTGATAAATCGAAAAATAGTGATGCCATTTCCAGATGCCCGGCCCTTTTAGATTTTGGGAGAAATACTCCCACAAAGGATTGCCGGCGACCGGCGCCGCTTGAATGCCGGCGCGCGGCGCCGCCGCGGAAGCTTGATTCCAACTCTGGGCGAATTGAAACCCGCGCCGATAATAGCTCCCCGATTTAAGCAGGCGCACATCATCCCGGGCTTTTTTGATCTTAAGAATCACCGGCCGCGGAACCATTTTTTTCAAACTATTACTCATATTGGTGTTATTTAGGGTTAGCGAGCATCGCTCAAACTGATTACGAACCGTCCTTTTTTGTCTGAAAGGGGTGAGGCCTGCGCGCTATTTAAGCGCGCAAGTTTTCAACCGAAAGAATGATCCCGGAACGACCGCCGCCGGTTCGCCTTACAAATTCGTCAGGCTATTAATGGTCGGCGTCGGGGGTTTGGGAGTGCCAGTCGTCGTCTGCAGATCCAACGCGCCCAAATTCGGCGCCGGCTGCTTCCAGTGCCGTCCCGGAGCGCTCAGCAGCATCGGGGAATTCGGATCATTGTCTGCGCGCGGGCAATGGTAGCTTTGAATGAAAACGCCCGCGCCCAGCAACGGACTACCCACTGCGGGAGAGAGCGCCTGCCGAATCTGTCCCTCCAGGTAATCGTGCTTTTGGCGCACCGTCCAGGTCGGCACAAAAGCACTCGAGAGAGACACATTTGTGTTCAGCAGCATCGGGTTTCCCGACATTCCGGCGGTCGCGTTGCCGCCATCAGCGGCCCAATTGGGAGATTGAGTCAGCGGCCAGTCCGGGCCGCCATTGTAAGCGGCCACATTATTTGTCCCCCGGGCATCGGTGCCCGCGATGTAAAACCCATGCTCCTGGTTTTTCAGTGACGTGTTGTTGTAGACCTGTATGTAGGCGTTCGTGTCGATTCGCATCTCAAATCCACGCCCCATGTTCCCGTAGGCGACATTGCCACGATAAATCATGTTCTGTGTCGGGCGAAAGATTTTGTAGCCCATGGTGCCGGTAGGGCCGTTAAACAGAGAGCGGTTATCTTCCACCAGAGATGCCGCACAAGAAATATCGCAGCCGTCATCACAGTTATTGAACAAGATATTGCGAATAATGAAAAGGTTTGTGCCCCAGTTGCGCACGCCATATTGAGGAGAAAAGCTGGCGTCGTCGGCAAAAAACTTCGTCGCTCCCAATCCATCCGAATTGCCGCCACCTTGCGGATCGCCACCGATCGGCATGACTTCGCGGCCGTCCGGCTGGTAACCATTTCGATAAGAAACCGAATCCACAATCGCGCAATCCGACATGAAACCAAAGGTTTGTTGATCCTCCAACTCAAAGCAAAGTCCATCGAAATGACGATTCCGATAAGCCTCCATCCAGCGGAAAACCGTGCCGCAAATCGTGTTCGTCCCGAGCCGGGCGCGCGTGATGGCTGCGCCGGCTGTCCAATTGTCATGGGAGCTGCATTCCTGCGCGAAGCAGAAGCGGCCTTCAACGTTTAACCCCGTCTGTTGCGAGTTCGTCAGTTCGAGGCCTTTGACCTGGATATAATCGATTCCATAGGGAACGAAGAACAAAGTCTGCCGCCACGCCGGATAGGTAGGCCCGTCGGCAAAGCCGTCGCCGTTCGTATCGACATCGGAGAAGCCCCACCCCGCCAGAGTCACGTGTTCGCCATTATAATTCTCGTATCGAATCGGCGCCGTGGCCGTTCCGGAAACCGTCAACATCACCAGATTCTGATTCGCCGTGGCCGGCGCGTTCGTATAAAGCCCGCCGCGAATATAGACCACATCGCCCGGCCTGGTCGCGTTGGCGGCCGCTTGAATGGTCGTGTAAGCGTTGCCATCCGAGCCACTGGCGTTGCGATTCGCGATCGAATAGTTATTGTTCAGGCAATTCGCCGCCAGCTGGCCGTCCACGAAAATCGTTCGGCCGGCCGGCGGCACAAAGGTCAAGGTCACCTGGTTCGAACTCAAGGTTTGCCCGTCATCCACCGTCAGGCGGAAGGTGTAAGTGCCGGCATTGGTCACCGAGATCAACATCGGCTTGGCCGTGCCCTGGCCAATCATATCCAGTTGCGGCAGCGTGGGACTGACTTGTTCCCAATAATAATTCGTCGCCTTGACGCTGGCCGAGCCGTCGAGAATGACCGGCACATTCAGCGCGTTAACCAACGCTGACGCTTTGACGATCGCCGTCGGCGCGAACGGCATGATGGTGAACGTGTGATTCGTCGGCTGCGCGGCCTGCGCCGTGAGCGCGTCCAGCGCCATCACGTTCGCCACCCGGCTCGAGAGAAGATTGATCAACGCATCGCCACGGCCGTTGGTGCTCCAATACGCATTGGCATAGGACCCATAGCTGACCATTCCCTGCTGATCTCCCGCACTGCCGGGAACACGCGTATATCGATCCACGTGCTCCTTGTCGCGGATGCGTCCCAACACTTCCGTGCGCTGCGCCCAATACGGGCCGCTGATGTTCGTAAACATATTCCACCCGTTCGCGCTGGAAAGAACCGTATCCGCAACCACGCCGGCCAATTGTCCATCGATAAGCACCGCATATTGTCCGGCCGGGAGATTGGCCACCCGGATGGTGAACTTGAACATGTCCGCAAAGGTTGGATCCAACACGAACGCCTGCATGCAATCGTTCGTAATGCCCATCAACGGATTGATATCCCACGCCATCGGCAGCCGGTCATCGAGGCGATTGAACGTCAGCACATTTCCATTCCGGTTGACCGAGGAAATGACGCAATGATTGGTGCTCACCGCAGTCGCGCTGTTCCAATCCACCGCGGCCGTCGAGATATTCGTGTCCGTGGTGATTTGTCTCAAAAAGACAAACGCCATCGCCAGTTCCATGCCCGCGCCGGGATGCCCTCCTTTAAACCATCCGGCGGATAAACCTCCATTGTTGACGTAATCGTTGATTTCCGGTTGCAAGAGACAATGCCAATCATCTACTCCGCGAACTCCCAATGTCCACCCGGCGTTGGTGCCTCCGTCATTGACCGCCTGTGCGCCCAAATCACCCAACGCGCCTCCGGGAATCTGGCCCAGCCCAATCCACTGAACCGGATGATTTGCCGCCCATCCACTATGGGCCACTAAATTTGGACCTCCATCACTCATCAACGCCGGAGCCATAAAAAGATTGCTCTGCGCCAGGTACATTTGATTACTGGTCAGCGAGCCATTCTCCGTCGACTCCGAAATTCCGATGTGCTGAAAGTTGTTGAATTGATATCCCCACAATCCCAAGCCGTTTTTCTGCACGCTATTCGTCAGTCGGTCATCCATCGTCCCCCCCGATCGGCTGATGTTATACACGTGAATGTGGGAGGTCGGATAATTCAATTGAAAATAGGATTCCAGAAAATCAGGAAACCGAAACCCAGTGCTGGGAGCAGTGCTATCAGTAAATTGCGAATCGCCGAAGATGTTAATGATCGCATTATTGCTGACCACCAAATCGGCAGCGCGGCTATTCACCGATAAACCGATGAGGAAAACGAACGCGGCAAAAATAGTTGTTAATGAATATTTTACGACGGTACGACAATGCACATTCACAACGGGTCGAATTAGCAGGTCAAATGCCAAGGCACTCCGCACCCCGTCAAACCCGGGCCGTCCCCAACCATGCCCCCTCGGGCCGTTCTTTGCCAAAAACTGCATAATAATCCAGAGTTTCACGATAACAGCGGTCATTGTAATTGCTAGGGGCCTGTTTTTCCCGGAGCGGCCGGACCTTTAACGGAAACGAGACGCTGGCTCAATTTCTGACGCTTATCGTAACAAAAGTACTCCTGGCCATTGGACACATCGAAGCCAAAGGCCGCCAATTCCGCTTTGAACTTCCGTTTGGTGATCGCCGGGACTTTTAACAACGGCACTTCTTTATAAGGATCGATCTCTTCACCCGCGCTTTTCGCCCGATCAAACTCAGCCTTCGAGCGGTACGTCAACACCTGGGCCGGATTCCCGGCCGCGATCGCCAGTGGCGGGATATCCTGAAGCACGACCGCGCCCATGCCGATAATGGCCCCCTCACCGATGCGCACGCCCGGCGCGATCAACGCGCGAGCGCCAATCCAGACGTAATCCTCTATCACCACCGGCTTCACCAACCGCACGCGATCATACGGAAGCGCTTCCCCTTCGCTGTATTGGTGATCCACCGTGAGGATCATGGCCTCCGTCGCGATCTGGCAGGCCCGGCCGATATGGCAGCCGCCCACGGCATTGATTTGCACGCTCTGGGACAAGCTTGTATTGTCACCGAGATAAAGCCGTTCCGGAGCCGTGATCGCCGAGTTACCCTCTATCCTGACGTTTTTCCCAAAATGCAGAAAGGATTCCGGCGGATGGGGATTTTCACGCCCCGCGAGAAAATACCGATAGCCGCCGACGGCCATTTGATACGGAACAAAATCGCCAAGAGTTTTATGCAGCCAATTTTTTAACCGATCTTTCACAGGAGATTAATTGAAGAGTTGATGCGCCCTTGTAAATGGGTTCGTTTGGTAATTTTTTGAATTCTCCTTCGCTCGGCCCCAGCACCCCCCTGGTTTGATTCACTTTGATTCAGTTTGATTCAGTTTGATTCACTTGGATTGACTTGGATTCTTTGACATTTTTCCAAGGCTGAATTTCGCTCTGGGATCCCTCTTTGTCCCGCTCCGGCTGCAATTCGGGCGACGGGCCAAAATCGGATAAGTGGATTTTTGGGATAATTGGGTTTTATGCCCTTCCTCTCTTTCGGTCCTGACATTCTTCGCCCTGTTTCGTTCATTCCCAACTTCCTCCTTTTGCGATCTTGTTATAACACGATTGTCAACCGGTTCCTAAATTCGGAATCGTTTTCTCCAAATGCTTTCTCAATTTTTCAATGCACACACGATTGCCGCGCGCGTTCAGATGCGCCCCGTCGGATTCCGCATATTGAGCCGGCAGAAAACCGTCGCTCCCGCACAACGCTTCATTCAAATCCACAAAATGACAGTTCGGACGCGACGCGCAGAGTTGTCGAACGATGGGATTCAAACTCAGAGCCGCATCGTTCAACGGGCTGGCCGTTGCTTTTGTGCAAGGCGTCAGGGAACAGAAAAACACGGAAACTTTTTTCGGGTAATCGGGCCAAAATCCGCCCGTAACTCAGGTTGATATCCGCCGGCGTGCGGCCTTTGCGCAAATCGTTTTCTCCCACGCTCACCACGACCGCGCGGGCCCGGTTCAGCGATGGGTAGTGCGGCAACCGCGCCAGCAAGCCCTCGGTCGTATCGCCGCCGATCCCGTAATTGATGGACTTCGCAGCCACCTCCGTCACGCAGAGGCCCTGGATAAAACTGTCGCCAATGAAAAGAACGGCCTGGTCGGGAACGCAGTCATCCATTCTCCGATGAAAGGCGACGGTCTGCTCATAAAACCATCGCTGGTTTCCGTCCGGCAATCCCAACTTTTTCGCGACCCGCCGCAGCAACCCCGGCCGCGCCAGCGCAAATCCAATTCCGAAGACAACTCCAACCGTCAGACAAACTGCACACGCCAGAAGTCCATTCCAGCCGTTCATATTCGGGATTCCGCGCGACCTCGTGAGCTGTTAAAGCTCACCCTTGCGGCGCTTGACCACAAACGCCGACAACTCGCGAACCGTGTTCATCGGCTGCGCGGCCAGATCGGTCGGCGTCACTTGAATCGCATACTTCGATTCCACGAACGTTTTCAAAGTGCCGGCGCCCATCGTATCGATATATCCCGCATTATAAAGATGCACATCATCGGTGAAATCCCGGTCATCGGCGGCAATGGAATAATTCTGCCGGATAAAATTGCGCACATCGGACTGGACCGCTTCCAAACTCAAACCGTGCCCGTTCGCCGAGCTCCCATTCGCTCCCGCCGGCTGGCTGTGTTCGGCCGCGTAGCGGCAAAACGGCCCGACAATGGTCATCTGCTCGGCATCCATTTGCTCCATGTCGAGCTTCACGTTGAATGTCTTCTCGACGTCACTGATCAAATTCAAAACGCCCACGGAATCCACGATTCCCTCGGCGAAGAAATCAAAATCGTCCGTCACCTTGTCCAACCCCATGCCCTGGTCGCGCAGGACCGGTTCGAATTTCTTCAGGAGAAATTCTTTTATATTTTCGGCCGTGATCATACTCATGCGTTGCTCTTCAAAATTTCCGTCAGTGCCTTGCGATCATATTTGCCATTCGCGTTCAAGGGAAGCGAACGCAGCGCATGAAACGCGCGCGGCACCATGTAGGGCGGGAGCTTGGTTTTTAAATTTTCGGCCAGCGCCGCCGAGTCCAAAGTCTCGGTCTCCACGAAGGCCACCACGCCATCCGCGCCACCCGCGTTAAGCGGCCATCCCAGCGCCACGACTCCGTCCATGCCGGAAAACCGCCGTATCATCGCTTCGATTTCGCCAAGTTCCACGCGATGGCCCATGATTTTAATCTGGTTATCAATTCGGCCCAGGTAAACCAGCGGCTCGCCATTTTTTGGCCGGCGCACGCGGTCGCCGGTCCGATAGAACACTTCATTTTTTCCCGGGGGCGTCACGAAAGCCGCCTTCGTTTTCGCTTCGTCGTGCCAGTAACCGCAACTGAGCTGCGGCCCGGTCATCAACAACTCGCCATCCTGCCCGGGCTCCACTTCTTTCAATTCTTCATTCGCGACCAGCACTCGCATCCCGTCAAACGGCTGTCCGATCGGCACCGTTTCATTCACCGACTCCGCCGGCGACGTGGACTCGTTCCAGCGATACGCCGTGCAGGCGATGGTTAATTCCGTGGGCCCGTAAATATTTTCGATCACCGAATTCGGAGCCGCCTTGGCCCAATCGCGCGCCGTCTCCACCGGCAACGCCTCGCCGCAAAACAGCGTCAGGCGCAGGTTGGGATACATATCCGGTTTCAACATCCCCAGCCGCCGCATAAAAACGCCGGTCGAGGGCACCGAGAACCAAATCGTGATCTTCGAATCCCGGATGAACGCGCCGGGCTTGATCAACTGTTTTTGGCTTGGGCAACACAGGCACGCGCCCGTTTCCCAGGTCACAAACATATCGTGCGCGGACAAATCAAACGTAAAATCAAACGTCTGCGAGTGCCGGTCCTGCTCCGTGATGCCGTATCGCGTAATCGTCCATTTCAAGTAAGCTTGAACATTCGCCTGCGACACCAAAACGCCCTTCGGAATTCCGGTGCTTCCGGACGTGAACAACAGATACGCGAATTGGCACGAGCCAAAATCACCGCGGTTCCATGATTGCGCCGGCTCGAGATCCGCCTTGCCCAGCCACCGATGTTTCGGCCAGCGGGCGGCGAGGTCGCCCACCGCCGCGCGTTCGGGAAGAACGATCAGATACGAATCCGCCGCATCCGCCAGCAACGATTCGAGCTGCGACTCGGATTGGGCATCGACAATCACCGCGCGGCATTGCGAACGCGTCAGCATCCCTTTCGAACGCTCCACCGGAAACGTACGATTCAGCGGCACATAACCATGCCCGCGAAACAGCGCCGCGAGCACGCCGGCAAACGCCGTCGCGGTGCGATAGGCGAACACCGCCGTCAGCGGAGGCTCAACGCCGGCGTCATGTTTTTTCAACGTCGCCGCGAGCGAAGCCGCCTGCGCATATAATTGCGCGTAAGTGAACGTGCTCCCGCCCACTTCCAGCGCCGGCCGATCCGGAAATTTGGCGGCGCTGTCAACGAACCCCTGCCACAGGGGCTTGCTATCGTGATTGGACATGGTCACTGGGATAATAGAGGACCGATTGAAATGGTGGAGCTGGACAGGAATTGAACCTTCATCGTCACGCTGTTGCCAGCATGCCGCTCTGCCAGTTGAGCTACAGCCCCGGAAATTGAATCAACGTTCGCACGTCCGCATCGACATACGAGATTTTTCATTGTCTGTCAAAAACTTTAGCCCGTGATCGCGCTCTTCAGCAGCGTCAAGGCCGCCGCGGCGCTCTGCAACTTGTTTTTGGTATTCAGCGTCCCCCGAAAATCCGGGAACAAGTCGCCGCCAAAATCTCTTTTGAAATCACTCAATTGTTTCAACTTTCCCTCCTTGGCCCACGGATACGCTTCGCCGACTTCATACCATTCCACGCCATTGGCGAGCATCCATTGCATCGCCGTCCATTGCAGCAACGCTCCCGAGCCCGTGGACAACCCGGCCGCATTCGAACAGCCCGTCCAGTAATAAGCGCCTTTTTTGTAAACGACAAAACTCGCCGCCGCGATCGTTTCGCCCTGGTAATCCGCAAAAAACATCACCGCGCGTCCGGTGCCTAAAAAATGTTTCCAAATGCCCTCAAAATAATGCCGTGGCTGCGGCTCGACACCGGTGCGGCGATACGTCTCGCAGTGAATGGCGTAATACCGCTCCAAATCCTGTTCGCTCTGGCCCATCCGCGTCGTCACGCCCAATTTTTGCGCCTTGTTGACCGAGCTCTTCGCGCCCTTGCCGAATTTTTTCCAAAGATCCTCTTTCGAATTCCTGAGGTCGGCCACCCACGCGCAACCCATCGTGTTCACGCAGCCCAGTTCCATCAGCGGATTGATGCGCGGGCAATTATCTCCGCGCACAAAAGGCGTCATCGGCGATACGGAAAATCGAATCTCCTGCGCGCGGTGTTCTCGCGCCAACCGCCGCAACTCCCCGCCCGCCGCATCCTGCACCGCGCGGCGGCTTCTATCATTCAGCGTCGGCGAGCAGGTGATTCCGCCAAAGACATCGATCGTATTCCACGTCAGCACACGCTGCAATTTATCGTCCAATTTGAAAGCGGGCGCGATTGCCGCCAGCTTGGACGAACCGGGATCCACCAGCGCGAAGCTCAAGTCCGACCGATTCGGCCACGCGCCCCAAATCTCGCAATAATGGTAAAGGTGATAAAACCACGCCGTATCGCTGCTTTCGACCAAGGCATCCCATTCCGCCTTGTCCACCGCCGTGCGCAAAACGCTTCGGTATTGCGGCGCAGCTTCCGGCGTCACCCGCGCTGCCAGAGCAACCACAGGACGCGCGGGCGCTTCCTTTTTTGGGCTCTCAGCCCTCGCGGTTGTGGCGTGCACGTTTGTCTCCATGTCAAAATCCAAAAGTATCAGCCGCAGAGGAAATAAATCCCGCGCGGGCGTGAAAATAAAGACCTAGCCCCGAAAATCCTTTAACAACGCCAGCGTTCTTCCCAGCCGGGTTTTCGTGTCGATGGTTCCCTTGAACAACGGATAAAGCTCGCCCCCGAAATCCTTTTTGAAATCACTGATTTGCTTCAGCTTGTTATTCTTCAGGCCCAGATGCGCTTCGCCCACTTCATACCATTCCACGCCGTTATCCACCATCCACTGGATCGCATGCCATTGAATCAATGCATTCGCGCCCGCATTCAAACCCGCCGCATTAGAGCCACCGGTCCAATACCAGGCGCCCTTTTTATAAACAGCCAATTTTGCCGCACCCACCACCGCGCCCTCATGTTCCGCCAGAAAAACAACGGCCAGCTTCCGGTCGACAAAATTTTTCCAAATCATTTCAAAATGCACGCGCGGATCCGCCCCTTTGCCGGTGCGACTGTAGGTTTCACAATGCAACCGGTAATAGGCATCCAAATCCGCGCTGCCATTCGCCTGGCGAACCTGCACCCCCAGCTTCTGCGCCTTGCTGATCGAACTCTTGGCGCCTTTGCCAATCCCGCGCCAGAGGTCGTCCTTTGACTTGCGCAGATCGCAGACCCACGTCTGGCCCACTGCGTTGGCGCAGCCAAACTCCCACAACGGATTAATCCTCGGGCAGGCTTCACCGCGGATGTTCGGCGTCATGGGCGCCAGTGAATACTTCACTTCCTGAACCTGATTCGCGCGCGCCATCGTCTCCAGGTGTTGCGCAATGGTCTCGCAAACCTCCGTTCTCATTTTGCGCGGTACTTGCGGATCAATTGCCGGTCCGCCCAGGACATGCAGGGAATTCCAGGGAAACCATTTCGCAATCCGGCCGCCGTCCAGAAACGTCGGCACCGTCGCCACAATCTCGGAATTGGACCGGCTGATCAGCGCAAAGCTCTTGTCTTCCCGCTTGTTCCATTCACCCCAGATTTCGGAAAGGTCGTAGCGATGCCACAACCACGCGGACGGGCTCTTTTCCGCGAATGCATTCCACCGGTCCGCGCCAATCTCGCTTCTCGACACGGCCACGAAACCTCGCTCCGGTTGCGCCCCCGCGCGCGGCGCCGAAGACGCCTTGTCCCGCGGAGCGTCGCCGGTGGCCGGTTCTTTCGCCGGCGACCCTGCGAGCTTTGCATGCTCCGTCGCGGCTTTGTCAGACTGGCCAGCTTCCAAATTTTCCTTCACTTGCATAGGTAATACAACCACGGGTCCTGCGCGGAAAACCAGGCGTCCTGTCCCAAATACTCGCTCCCCGTTTCGCTGGAGAACACGCGGATATCCGTGAACCCGCATTCGCGCAGCGTGCCCACCTGGAACTGCGTTCTCACGTAACACTGCGCCAGGCCGCCGTTGTGGACCCCGTCATTGATAAAAACATAATCACTCGTTTTCGCGGCGCGCAATGCCTCGGCATTCATTCTCTGAAGGCTGCGGATGTGTGCCATTTTCTTCAGCATCGCGAAAACATTGATGCGCACATGAACGCTGGAAAAGATTTTCAGGCGCTTCAGAAAGCCAAGATTGTGCGTCGAAAAACTCAAGTAACCACCCGGCTTCAGGACCGTTCTCGCCTGGCGAAAAAACTCGCTCCGCGAAGTCCCGGGAATGTAATCGACGCCGTTCAAACTGAACAAAACAAAATCAAAACTCGCCCGGCCGAATCGCGATAAATCCCGCGCGTCACCCACGAAAAATTTCGCCTCGGGAAATTGTTTGGCAAACTTTGGCTGGCAACGCTCAATCATGCCCGCCGAGTAGTCAATTGCCGTGTAGGACTTCACGTGCGGCGCAAAAAACACCGTCGTCCTGCCCCCGCCGACCCCCACATCGAGCATCGTCATCCCCGACAGTTCCGGTTTCAGTATTTCAAAAATCGTTTTTTCCGGCAGCTCCATCTTTTGCGAGGCATCGTAGAAATCGATGACCTCCTGGGCCGAATACGTTCCCAGGTTTTGCTTTTCGATGGGGAGGGTCGCCATGGCTCAAGCGGTTTTGCCAATCCACCGGCCCGCCCGTTTCATCACGAAATTGCGCGCCCACGTCTTCAAGCGATCCGGCAATACATAACGCCAGTAGAGCAGGGCGAGCATGGCGCACCCGCACGCGATGATTCCCAGGGCAGCGAGCAGAGATTGCCCCCAGAGCAGGCGCGCTGCGACCAGGCAAATGGTGAAAGGCGTCACCCGCAGCAGCGGCTCGAAAAGACTCCGGCGATAAAACTCAAAAAGATCGAGGCCAAGATCCCGGCAGGCCATGATCGGGAGATAGACCAGGTTGACCCCGATCATCGGCAATGTCACGGCGGCCGCGACACCTATCAGGCCCCAGCCGGAATATCGCAGCACCAGAACCGTCAACACCAGCGAGCAAATCAAAGCCGCAGTTTCCGCCACCCCCGCCCGGCCATGGGTGTTCAGCCCGCTCAATGCGGACAACACCGGCAAGGCGAGCGCCCAGCCCAGGTAACCGAAAGCAAGAATCGCGGGCAGCAGCGGATCCGCGTAATTCGGCCCCATCCAAAAATTCATCACCTGCCCGCCCAGAATCATCATGACCAACAACATCGGCAGGACCAGGTATACGGCATAACGCACGGACTTGAGCAACAATTGCCGGACCTCGGCCATATCACCGCCGCCTTGCAGCGAACTGGCCGTGGGAATCAGGATCATTCCCATTTTGCGTTGGAGACTGTCCATCTGCCGCAGCAAAGAGCGCGGACGCGTGAACACGGCCAGCGCTCCCGGCCCCAGGACGCCGTTGATCAAGACGCTCGTCGTCTGGTTCACAAACATTTCGCAAATCGTCGGCAGCAGCGTTTTGCCACTATAGAAATACAATTCCTTGATCGTGCTCCAGTGGATGTAGGAGCGTTTGATTTTCAACCCCGGGCACGCGCGATACGCGAGCGAGACCATCGTCAACTGCCCGAGGATCTGGCAGACCGCCGTGATCAAAGCCATCGCCACCAGGCCGAATCCCAGCCACAACGCCACCAGCATCCCTACTACCGCGATGAATTGCCAGAGGCTGTTCCGCATGGTCTGCAACTCCCAACGATGGCAGCCGGTCAACACGCCGTTGAACGCGCCCAACGCCGTTTGTCCGGCGAGCATGACGCCCAGGCACAACACGGATTTTTGCGTCACCGCCAGGTATTCCAGCGAACGCGATCCGTAATAGTAGGGCAGCGTCGCCACTCCCACGACCGTCCCGATCATAATCACTATCGCCGCGACCACGAGCGCAAAGGTCGCCGAGCTGACCACGCGATTGATCCCCTCGATTTCATCCTTCCCCCAATGCTGCGCCACATACCGGTTCACCGACGACGTCACGCCCATTTCCACAAATCGAAAATATGCCACCAGCGACCACGAAAAATCCCACACGCCCAACACTTTCTGCCCGAGCATGCGATCCATCATGCGCGGCATGATGAAGCCCGACACGAAAAAGACCATCTGCCCACCCCACGTGAACAGGACGTTCGACACCAGCCGCGAACGGCCGGAACGATCCACCTTTTCAGCCGGCTCCACTGCCGGTTCCTTGATTGTTGCCGTTGCTTCCATCAGGCGTAGCCGTATTTGCGATTCATCTCACCCGCGACCTGGTCGAACACCGCGAGGTCTTCCTGCGTCAACGTCGTGCGCCAGCGTTCATCCAACCGGATGTCCGAGCCGGACTTCAGACGCATGTCATTGCCGAGCACGTGCTGGGTCTTTGAGCGAAAATCGAGATTGATCTGCTGCGTGTCCATCCCCAGGAACTTGCAAATGTTCCGCAAGGTTGCCTCGGGCTGGCGGCACAATTCCTCATATTGAAACGTCATCGATTGGCTCGCCGGCAGCGCGCTCAAAACACATTCCGACGCTTCATTGGTCCGCTTCCATTCGTTGGCCGCGCCGGCGATGGTCTCCGCCCGCGTGGCGCGCTGGAATCCATGGCCCAACATGCTCGTCACCACCGCCCGCCCGTCGCGAATCAAGTTCAGCGCTTTGATTTTCAACCGGTCGCTCTTGAGCAAAAATTTCAAATGCAGCGCCAGCTTCGATGAATCCACCACCACACGCGCGCCCGACATGTCCTGGAACACTTCGGCCAGCGCCGTGTTGCGCGCATGGACTTCACGCAAGTGCGTTCCGACCACGCCGGCGAAAACGAGAGCGCCGCGCTGCGCACGCCTTCCAGCACCGGGCCGCGCGGCATCGCATTGAGCAACCGCGTCACGTAAGGGCTTTCGACGTCGTGGATGCTGAGCCTCGGATTGACGATGGTGAATCCCGCAATTCCCTTCTGCGCCATGCGCTTGCTCACCTCGTTCCAGAAGCCGCATTGCTTGATCAACTCGCCGCACGAACAGCGATAAGTGTCCGGATTTTGCAACGCCGGCACGCGCATCTCGCCCATCGTGAACGCTTCCGGCTGCGAGCCCAGCAGCATCGCCAGCAGCGTGGACCCGGAATAATTTGCCGAGAGAATGTAGGCGAGATTCACCCCGCCGGCGTTCCTGGAACTCGCCGTCGGCGCCATCGGTGCGGTTGAAGTTTCGGTTGGCATAATCAATTAACCAGTGCGTTTGTTTTGCAAACAACGCGTGTAAATCTTCTCCAGCTTGCCCGCCGCCGTGCGCAGCGAAAACTGCTCGCACGCGTGCGTCCGCGCCGCCGCGCTCAACTCCCGTTGCAGCGCCGGATTCAGCAAAATGCGGGAGGCAAACGCCGCCGCCGTCTCATGTCCACCCGCCGGCACGATGAACCCGGTTTTTCCATGCGCGATAATCAGCGCATTGTCCGCCACATCCGTCGCGATCACCGGCACGCCGCACGCCATCGATTCCAGCACCACATTCGGCGTGCCCTCGCGAATCGACAACAGCGCCGTCGCGTTGCACGCGTTGTAAACCGCTTTCATGTCCTGCTGGTTCCCGAGGAACCGCACGCATTCGGACAACTTCAGCGTCTTCGCCAGTTCCTGCACCTCGCCCTGGAAGCGGCTGGTCTCTTCGAAATCATCGCGCAGCGGCTCGCCCACGAGCACGAAGTGCGCGCTCGGCACGTCCACGCGAATCCGCGCCGCCATTTTCAGAAAAGCATCCTGCGCCTTCTGCCGCTTGTAACTTCCCACCATGCCGATCAGCGGCGTCTCCGGCCCGATGCCCAGCTTCTCGCGAAACGCCAATCCCACCGCGCGGTCCGGCCGAAATTTTTCCACGTCCACGCCGTTGTGCACGACTTCAATCTTCGCATCCGCCAGGCCGAGCGTGCGGATGTTGAACCGCTTGCCGGACATCGAATTCGCCACCATCACGTCGTATAAACCTTCCGTGGCTTTCCACAACACGGTGTGCAGCCGCGGGCGGACGTATTCCGTATTGCGCTCGGACGCGACCACGACTTTCACGCCCGCGAGCGGCGCGGCCAGGCGCGCGACCATTTCCGAATCGAACAAAAACGCGTGCACCACATCGACGCGATGCTTGCGCAGCAGCCGCGCCACGCGAAAGACCGTCGTGAAATCGAATCGCCCGCGTTTCTCGACGATGTTCAACTCGTCTTTTTTCCCGGACAAAAACCGCGCGAGCGGCACCTTGGACGACAGCGTGCAAATAATCGGCCGCACAACCTTCGGGTCAAACGTGCGCACCATCTCCACGACCTGGCGCTCTGCGCCGCCGAATTCCAGGCTGCTGATGAGCAGGCAAACGGTGATCGGCTTTGCATCCGTCGCCGCGACCGCCGTCGCATTTGAAATGGTTTCCGTTGCCGTCATGCCCGCACCACCTCTTCAAACGCGCGGCGAAATTGCCGCGACACCGTCTCCACGCTGTAGTTCACCAGGAAAAAGTTTTTCGCCGCCGCCGACATGCGCGCGTAATCGGCGCTCTGCGGCACCTCACGCAATTGCGTCACGAGTTCATCGATCGTGGTCACCACGCGTCCCAGACCTTTGCGCGCAACGATGTTGTCCGGATCGAACGTCGTCACCACCGGCAACCCGCAACGCCACGCTTCGAGGAACGTGGTCGGAAATCCTTCGAGCATCGACGTGCAGCACAATTGGCCGCTGGTTTGAAACAAATTGTCCAATTGCTCGCGCGACACGCGGCCATGCGCCTTCACGTTCGGAATCTTCGCCGCCGCCGCCATCAATTCCGCCGCGTAGCCCGATGGCGCATTCGGCGTGCCGGCCACGTTAAATTCCAGCTCCGGACAGCGTCGCGCCGCTTCGAGCAGCCACTCAAATCGCTTCTCGACCATCAACCGGCCCACCCACAACACCTGATTCGCGCGACGCTCACCCGTCGCCGTCGGCGCGGCCACCGCCATCGGGATGATGCGTGACTTCAATCCCAGCGATGCTTCTAAATTCGTTTTCTGCTTGGTCGTCTGCGAAACAATCAATCCCGCGCGCTTGATGCCGTAGCGATACAAGCCGTTCTCCACGCTGATTTTTTTCGCGCCCATCGGCCCTTCGCAATCCACATCACTCGCCAGGCAAAACACAAATTTGCGCGCGCGCGAAGATTTGAAATGGCAACCCATCGCCACCCATCCCGTCTCGCTGCCCGCACCCATTTGCAAATAGATGTCCGCGTCCGCGCGGCGCATGGCGCGCCACAGCGCTTTCGCGCGCGTGAACCCGCGCACGCCGCGCATCCCGCCCGTGGGCGGATAACTTTTCAATGCCTTCACGCCGTGAAACATTTCCCCGTCGGCCTGGCCGTGATCGAACGTGATCAAGGAAACCTCGCAACCTTCACTGCGCAACCCGCGCGCGAGCACCGCCATCTGCGTCTCGATGCCGCCGAGATAGCGCGGAATCGGTTTCTCCGCCAAATGATCGTAACACTTCAATCCGATGATGCAGACCCTCAGCGTAGTGGCACGGGCATCCTGCCCGTGCGACCCCGTCCGAACGGCTTCCACGCCACCACCTGCAACCATCGTTTGCGCGGGCGCGGATTCCAAAGTCGGCGTTGTTTTTGCGGAAAAGGTCATTTCAATCAGACAAGAAATGTTAAGTTCGCACGGGCAGGATACCCGTGCCACTATTTGCCCAGCATGTCGCAAACGGATTGCTTCAGCGAAATGTTCGCCCGACAGCCAAGCGCCAGCAATTTCCTATTGTCCCCGCACACGCGATTGAAATCATTTTTGCGCGAACGCGCCACTTCCCGGCGCACACGTTTGGCGACGGGAGCGTTTTTACGAAATAATTCGACCAACGTTTTGATGCTCGCCGTTTTGCCGGTGCAGACGTTGTAGATATTGCCGGCCGTCCCTTTTTCGCAAATCGCCCAATACGCGGCGACGGCATCGCGGATATCAATAAAATCCCGCTCTGGCTTGAGATTGCCCACTTTGACCTCGACCTCACCGTTCAGAAATTGCGCGCACAACGCGCCGGGCACCAGCGACAGCGGCGTGCCGGGGCCGATAAGATTGAAGGTGCGCGCCACCATGACTTTCATTTTGTGTTCAGCGCCGAATGCCAGCGCGAGCGTGGATTGCGCCCACTTCGTGCGGCCATAAGGACTCGCGCCGCCGGCGGAATGATCTTCGCGAATGCGCCCCGTCGAATAATTCGTGTACTCCGCCGCCGAACCCACCGTGACCAACCGCAGCGCGGGATTTTTCGCGGCGGCCAACGCCTGCAGCAGGTTCAATGTCCCCGCCACATTCACCCGCCACAGATCCGGTTCCGCCGCCGGCGGCAACAATCCCGCCAGGTGAATCACCCGATCCGGCGTCTGCGTTTCGGCCAGTTCGCGCAGCTTCGCGGCATCACCCAGATCCAACGGGTGATACGCATCGAGGCCCTCCGGCGCTTCGGGCCGCAGATCGAATCCAACCAACTGGACCGGCCCGGGCAGCGCGCGCAAGAAACGAATCAGATGCCTACCGGTGAACCCGGCGGCTCCGGTGATCCAAATTCTTTTTTGACGTCGCGCCATTTAAAAAAGCCTCTTCATTTTGCGCAAACTCCTCCTGAGCCAGCGCGTAATCATCCATCCGCCCGATGTCCAGCCAGCGGCATTCCTCGCGATAACATTTCACGCGGCCTTTCGATCCGTGCACTTTCAGCACGAGATCCGGCATGTCGAGATACTTGCCCTGCACGACGTGTTTCATCGCTGCCTGCGAAATCACGTTCACGCCCATGCTGACCTCATAGTTGTAGCGCGGCTTTTCGCGGTAACCATTGAACTCGCCGTGCTCGTCGAATTGAATCACGCCGAAATCAATCCTTACCTCGCGCGGAAACACGCCCACCGTGAAATCCGCCTTTTGCTTTTTGTGGAACGCCAGCATTGATTGGAAATTCAACGTCGTGAGCAAGTCGCCATTCATCACGATGAATGGATCCGTGAGGTTCGGAATCAACGAGAGCGGACCGGCGGTGCCGAGCGGCTGCTCTTCACCGACGTATTCGATGCGCAGGCCGAACTTGCTGCCATCGCCGCAGACGGCCTTGATCAATTCCGCGAGATAGCCCGTGCAAATCGTGACGTCGGTCAAACCCGACGACGCCAATCTCCGCAGCAGAATTTCGATGATCGGCTTGTTGCCGAGCGGCACGAGCGGCTTCGGAAACACCGCCGTCAACGGTTTCAGGCGCGTGCCCTTGCCACCGGCCAGAATCACGGCGCGAACGCCGGTTGTGTTTTTATTTTGCATCGCTCAGTAATTACTCACCGCAGACGGGGAGACGGTGATGAACAATCTTCTTTATCTGCGTCCATCTGCGTTCATCTGCGGTTGAAAAATCGGCCGTCTTAAACCACGTAACCGCGCGGTTGATAATCCTGCGGATATTTGCGGATGTGTTCCAGCGTCAGGGCGAGTCCGGCATCCAAATCCACTTTCGGCGCCCATTCCATCAATGACCGCGCCTTGCTGTTATTGCTGATGAGGCGCTCCACTTCGCTGCCCGCGCGCCGCATGCGTTCGTTCTCCTGCTGGACTTCGAGTTTGTGGCCGACCAGTTTCCCGATCTTCTCGACCAACTCGCGGACGGATGCGCCATAGCCCACACCGAGATTAATCGTTTCGCCTTTCACCTTCTCCGAACGCGCCGCCGCCAGGAAACCCGCCGCCGTGTCGGTCACGAACGTCAAATCGCGCACCGGATCCAAATTGCCCAGCTTCAGCGCAGGGCCCTTGAGTGCCTGCGCAATGATCGTCGGGATGATGGCGCGCTGGCTTTGCCGCGGGCCGTAGGTATTGAACGGACGCACCACCGTCACCGGCGTCCCGAAACTCAGGAAATAACTTTCCGCCAATTTGTCCGCGCCAATCTTGGTCGCGGAATATGGCGATTGCCCGACCATCGGATGCTTCTCATCGATGGGCACGTACTGCGCGGAACCGTAAGTTTCGCTCGTGGAGGTGTGCAACAGGCGCGCCACGTTGTGCGCGCGGCAGGCATCGAGCACGTTCAAGGTGCCGATCACGTTGGTTTGCACGTAGGACGCCGGCGCCAGATACGAATACGGAATGCCGATCAACGCCGCGAGGTGGAAAACCCATTCGCAACCCGCGACCGCGCGCGACACCGAACCGGCATCGGCCACATCGCCGGGCACGATTTCGATGTGCTGGCGCGTCTCGGCGGACATTTGCTCAAAATGCGGCCAGCGTCCGTGCGAGTTGTAATGCACGAAAGCCCGGACCTCGAAACCTTCCCGCACGAGCAACTCACACAGGTGGCTGCCGATGAATCCTGCTGCGCCGGTGACTAGAACACGTTTTGCCATTTTAGGTTCGTTTTAATTTCTCCGCGTTTCTGATTTACACTTCGCCGAGAGCCATCCTCGGGGTTTCCGCGTAACTTGCTTCTTCGAATTCCTCGGTTTTCCCGAACTCCTCGGTTGTTTCCTCGTCCTCACCCCACTGCTTGCGCCTGCGGTTCCCCCAAACCCGGAGCGCCACGCCGACCGCCGCCCACATGCCGACCACGCCTTCACGGGGATAAAGCGTTTGCGCGCCGAAACTGGCGAACAACAACGCGAGCACCAGCGCCAGGGCCGCGCCGCCCACTGCTTCATACTGCTTCTCCGACCGATCCAGGAACAAACTGATGCTGCGTTTCAAGGCGATGAAAAAAATCGGAACGATGCACAGGAATCCAACGATCCCGTTGTCGAGCAGCATTTCCAGATAGGCTTCGTGCGGATGCGGGAATGAGTCGTTCAGCTTCTCGGTCACGTAAGCCGCCAGGCCGGTCGTTTGCATCGCCTGCCGCCCGTAACCGATAATCGGGCTCTCGTTGATTTTGTCGATCACCAGCGGCCACACCCGATTGCGGCCTGAAGTAATGGCAAAATCGTTCTGATGCGACACAATTCCCTCCTGTTCGCCGCCAAACCCGATAAACATGCGTTGGGTCACACCCGGCACCAGTGTCACCACCACGAGTGCCGCGACAGGAATAAAGGGCAACATGCGCCGCCAGCGGATGGTGCAAAGGATCAGTCCCACGGCGCCCCAGGTGATGTATCCCATGCGGCCGCCGGTCAATGCCTGCGCCAGCACCGTTACCAGCGCCGCACCGCGAACGCCCCAGCGCAACAACTTCCCTTCGATCAAATTTGAAAACGCCACCGCCGCCCACCCGGCCCCCGAAAGCATCATCGACATGTCCACCCGGTCATAACCCACCGAGCGCTGAATGGCTTTGGAGGCGTGCCCGCTCATCTCCGCTCCCGAAAGATCGGGATGAAAACCCATGGTGCGAATCACCTGGAGTGCCAGCAGGAAGTACAGCAGCACAATCACTCCCAGTGCGCCCTTGACCCTGTTTTGATTGTAGCAGCCGTCAAAAAGCAAAACCGCCGGAATCAAAAGCCGGAGCGAGTTCACCAGGAATTCCTGAAAAATATCCTGCCGGTCGCCTTGGTAATAATCCGTTGGATCGATAAAAAATCTTAGAAACGACACGGTGATGACCCCTACATACAATACCAGCGCGATCTTGACGCTTCTCGGCACCGGCAGCGGGTTCTCATACGGACGTTGTTTCCACCAGGCGATCAGCACATTCACGATCAGGATGTTCCAGAGATTCGCCCCGGGAATGCCAGCCACGGCATGCGGCATATCGGGATGCTTCATGAAGGCCATCAACCCGATCGCCGCGCACAGGGAAACAAACCAGTTGCGATAGGCGTAAAAGGAAAAGCCCAGCACCAGCGCGAAACAAAAAAGGACTCGGATTGACATCAGTAACTGGCTGGAATCGGTTCGTGATTATGCGTTAGCAACTGTCGAATTTTCAACTGCTATAGCCTCGTCATGCCACTCAATTGAGCCCGTCCAGCCAAAATGAGGCTTAAAGTGCAGCGTGTCTCCGTCTTTGATGTCGGTGATTTTCCGCCTCCATTCCGTGCGGTTGCTGGCAATCGTAATTTCTCCATACGCGAATGGCGCCAGCGGCAAATCGGAGGGTGCAAATGATTCGCGCAACGCAGGAATTTTCATCGGATCAAAACCCATCAGCCGTGCGGTCGCACAATCCACCGCCACCGGATTGAACCCACCTATTAGAAAGCCCGCGTCCATGCGGTCGGGCGCAGCCGGCCCGTCTTTTTCGCCGGCCACAATTCCGTCCAAAAGCGTGAAATAGCGCTTCGGTTGCGCCGTAGGATACGACTTGCCGTCAGAATAAAAAAAACAACGGTTAATGTCCTGCACCATCCGCCACGCGGTATTGTTGCCGTGCCAGTTGCCGCTGCGAATCGTTTCGCGCGTGTGGCCCCAAAATGGCGTCGCTACCCGTTTCGCCAAGCGGTAAACCGGCGCGAAAAGTTGCGGATAACTGCTGGTCAACCGTTCCAGCTTGCGCACGCCCAACCGCTCGGACCGATTGCGAGTGGATGCCACCGGAAACTGATCGCCGCCATTTGCCGGTTCACCGTCCGTGTGATGCGGCAGCCAGTTTCTGCCCGTGTTGATGCCGACCAGATTTTTCAACGAAAGCGTCACGCCCACTTTCTTGTGCGTCTTCACCTTCGGTAGATTGATGAACACATTCGCAGTCGTGACCGTTTTGGAAATGCGATATTCGTGGCGGCCTTCCGAGTGGTGATAATTCGTTTCTTTCTGGTCGTAATTCGCCCCGTAATACCGGCCCAGGCCCTCGCGATCCGCGAACCGGCTGCGCGCCGCGAGATTCACTTCCGTGGACCCATTCGGGTCACCCGGCAGCGGGTAGGTGCCGTAAAGAACATCGCCCCGCATATCTTCCCGCTCGTCGCGCAGGTCAAGCAATCGCACCGGCACCGAGCCGTTCGCGTTGTACCATTCGACCACTTTATCCAACCCCGTGCGCCGCAAAATTTCGCTCCAATCGGCATCCAGCTGCGGGCCGTCCGCGATCCAAATCTCACCCTTGCCCTTCAACGCGATTAACACGTAATCCGCCACTGCGCGCACGACCGAGCCATGCGTAATGACCTGCTCCCACTGGCTGCGATCATACCGATGCGCGTGTCCGATGAGATTCGGCTTGATGATCACTCGGTCGCCAGAGCGTATCAAGCTGCCGAAAGGATTCCAGGCAGCTGTCCCGTAATTCTCTTCATCGAGACCGAGCAGATGCAGCAGGTTGCGAACACCTTGATACACGGCGTTTTGTCCACCAATTGCTTTCATCGCGTACTCGGGATAAGCCGTATGCGGGTGGAAGGGCGAATTGGCCGGGTATTTCGCATCACCTTCCCAGTGTGCAGCTACGCCGGAATTCGAAAAGAGACTGTTCGCGGACATAAAACAATTTTTTGCGACCACTGACGACAATTCCACCGGAACCGCCGGGAAGCGACACCACCGCAACCCGTCGAACTATTCCCTCGTTGTGTGTTCCGGTTGAACGAATTCAACCGGTTGCCCCGCCGGATGGCCCATCGGGCAACGCTGATCGACCATCGGCTGTTTACCCATGCGCGTGAGCGGAATCTCGCTCACATACTGGATATCCAGGTCCACCGCGTGCCCGAGTTTGGGGGCGAAATGCCGCTGAAACTTCGACGCATCTTTCACCACTTTGGCGTTGGCCGTCACCAGTTTCAAAACCGCTTTGCCCGGCTCCCGTTGCTGAAATTGGAACCGCGCGATCCCATCAAACGTGTCATCATGCAGATTCAGCGAAGTCATCGAGATGAGCGTGTGCCCGTCGCGGCTCACCAAAAATTCCTGGCCCCAGCGGCCTTGGATTTCCTTCAGCATCAGATGCTGGCGGCCGCAGGCGGGGCACTCGTCGCCGCCGCGCGTCGCGATGTCCCCGGTGCGATAGCGAATAAACGGCATCACGTCATTGATGAATCCCGTGCCGGTAAGTTCGCCCTTTTCCCCGTTCGCCACCGGCGCGCCTGCTTCATCCAGGACTTCGCAATAACCGTAACTCGGCACCACGTGATACTCGTCGGACTTTTCGCACTGGCCGGCCATGATCAATTTTTCGGAATGGCCGTAGCACGAAAACGTGGGCACGCCCAATTTCTTCTGAAACAACGCGCGTTGGTGCGGGAATAAGGCTTCCGACTCAAACAACACCGCGCGCAGACTTTTAGGCAGGGCGCTTCCCTCGGCTGCTGAAAATTCCAAAAGCGCGAACAATGAGGACGGATACGCGTGGAGAAACTTCGGTTGCACCCGGTTCATGTGCTCCAGATACCGGCGCAGATCGTCCGGCGACATGTGGAACGTGCTGTAGTAATGATACCGGAACAACGGATCATACTGGTAATACATCCCATTCGTCGGCTTCGTAATCACCCGCCCGCGCAGCACCGCGAAAACATCCCCCGGCTGATAACCAACCCGCGCCCAGCAATTCGTCAAATGCGCAAATTCCGGCGCGCTCCGGGAGGAGGGCATGTAGAACCGCATCGGTTCCCCACTCGTCCCACCCGTGGTCACCAGATCCACACTGCGATCCGTGATCGGCCGCGTGAGCATCTGCTCCCAATTCTCCCGCACCGCGACTTTGTCGATCGTCGGCAACCGTTCCAAATCTTCCCGCGACTTCAAGTCGCCCGGCTCGAATCCCACGGAACGGAAGGTTTTCCGGTAATACCCGGTTTTTTCGTACGCGAGCGTGAGCATCTTCCGGAGTTCCGCCAGTTGAAATTCGCGAATGCGCCCGGCATCCCACCGGTCGGCTCCCCTTGCGAATTCACGCCAGCGCCGGAAATCTCCGCCCAACAAATACGGCAACGGCACCACCGACAACCCCGCGCCGATGACTTGCTTAAGTCCGACCGGGGTGTTCTCCCACAGATTTTTTTTGGAAAACGCTCGTTTCACTTGCGGAAAAGTCCGCGCATCGCGCGGGCACCGTCGCCGGATCGGCTACTTCCTTCCCGCGAGCCGCAATACAAACGCTCTCCCAAAAACTGAAAGGCACGTGGCGTTCGTGGTCGTGTAACGCCAGAACATCCGCCGCGGCTCCTGAATGACCCGGAACAGCCATTCCATACCGATGCGCTGCAGCCAAACCGGCGCGCGCTTCACCAGGTCCGCCATTACGTCAAAACTGCCGCCCACGCCCTGGATGACCGTCGCGCCCAACTCCACCGCGTAGCGGTCCGCAAACCGTTCCTTCATCGGCGAGCCCATTCCCAAAAACAACAGGTCCGGCTTCGCCTCCCGAATCTGCGCCACCACTCCCGGCGTGTCCTTCTCCGAAAAATATCCGTTGCGCGAACCGGCGATGCGCAGGTTGGGATACTGCTGGCGAATCTTCGCCACGCACGTATCCAGCACTTCCTGTTTCGCGCCGAGCAGATAAATGCTGTAACGGCGCTCATCCGCAAGCTTCAACAGTTTTCCCATTAGACCGATGCCATCAATGCGCTCCGGCAATTTCACGCCCAGCAACCGGCCCATCGGCAGCATCGGTTGTCCGTCCGCCAGCACGTAATCCGCCTTCCACATGATGCGCGCCATGTCGGTGTCCTGCCGCACCTGCGCGATTTTGTTGGCGTTGATGAATTGGATGACCTTCGGGCCGCTCTGGCCGTCGATCACCTGCGAAAGCTCCGTGAGCAACGCGGCGCTGGTGAGCTTATCCACCGGACACCCCATCAAATTAGTGCGCCGCGCCTGGCGTTGCGCATCCTGCGTCAGTGTGGCGGAACGATTCGGCTCAGTTGTCGGAGAAGCCATGATAAATGCGTGATTTAGGGAAGTGAAAGGAAAGGTTGAGTGGATCAACCGTTAAAAATTACAACCGATTACGAAGCCCCGTGCCGCAGCAAAACCACCGGCAGCGTGCGGGCGAGAATTTTGATGTCCAGCCAGATCGACCAGTTCTCGACGTATTCCTTGTCCATCTCCATCCACCGGCGGAACGTCACCGTATTACGGCCGCTCACCTGCCACAGACAGGTAATGCCCGGCTTGATGGACAAGCGCCGGCGATGCAACCACTCGTATTGGTCCACTTCGCTCGGCAACGGCGGGCGCGGTCCCACGAGCGACATCTCGCCCTTGAGCACGTTGATCAACTGCGGAAGCTCGTCGAGGCTCGTCTTGCGGATGAACCGGCCAATCGGCGTGATGCGCGGATCGTTTTTGATCTTGAACACCGGGCCGTCCATTTCATTCGCCGCCGCCAAATCCTTCTTGCGCGCCTCGGCATCCGCGCACATGGAACGGAATTTCAACAGCTTGAACTTCCGGCGATTCATCCCGATGCGCTCCTGCACGAAGAACACGCCACCCGGGCTTGTGAACTTGATCATGGCTGCAATGATCAGCATCAGCGGCGAGATCATAATCAGCCCGATCCCCGAAATCAGCACGTCCATGATGCGTTTTATCAGCAACTGCAACAACAGCCGCTCGCGGAAGAACGTCACCACGCGGAAATCGCCGAACGATTCGATCTGCAACCGGCTCAGCACCGTCAGGTCGGATTCGCGTGGAATCAGCCGCACGACCACGCCCAGTTCGCGGCACAATTCGAACACGCGGAAGATCTCGCTAAAACCCTCTTTGATCGACAGGCAGATGATGATTTCATCGACCGAACCCTTTTCCAAAAACGCCTGGATGTTTTCAATGCTCTCCAGCACCGGCCACGCGGCGCCTTCGCTCACCGGCTTGCCCACGACTTTCTCGTCGCCGCCGATAAAACCAACCACGCGGCAGCCCAGTTCGGGATGCGATTCAATATCCCGCGCCAATCCCAGCGCGTGCTCGTCCGTTCCCACAAAAACCACCTGCCGGCAATTAAAGCCCGACTTGCGCACCGCCGTCAAAATCCAGCGCAACACGATGCGGCTGGCGATGCCGGCCAGAGTCGTGGTGGCCCAGAAATAGAGGATAACCTTGGCCGGCAGCTTCGAAATTTCCAGGCTGGTGCCGAGCACAAACAGCAGGAACGCCGCGCAGGTCGTGGCTTTCACCATTGCCCAGATGGATGAGGTCAGCGTGGTGAACCGATTCGCATCATAATGAATGATGAAATTGAAAATGATCATCCAGCCGCCGACGAGCCCCATCAACCCCACGATTTCGCGCCAGCCGTACGTTTCGCCGAGCAGCTCGTGAACGTAACGGAAGCTGCCGCCTTCCGGAATCATGGCGATCCACACCGCCAGCGCCACCACCAGCATCACCTGGTCGAAAATCCGGAAGGAATGAATTAAAAGCTTATGACGAAGCCGCATCATGGGCCGAGAGTCTTTCTGAGAAAGGGATTATGAATGGGCAACCACCATCGAACGCGCCGGCGAAGCCGCGCCGTTCCTGCCCGGGACCGCCGGCGTCCCGCCGGCAATCGTGACATCTTGATACTCCAGCAACGCCTTCACCACGCGCTCCGCCGTGGAGCCATCCCAAAATTCCGGAATCTGCCCGAGCGTTTCGCTGCCGCGCAACACCTCATCCAACCGCTCAAATACTTCGTGCGTCTTAATCAACCGATTGCTGCCCACAGTGATGGTCACCGGGCGTTCGGTGTTCGGACGCAGCGTCAAACACGGCGTCTTGAAAAACGTGCTCTCTTCCTGCAAGCCGCCCGAGTCCGTCACCACGCAGCGCGCCGATTGCGTCAACGCCAGCGAATCGTGATAACCAACCGGGTCGAGAATGGTGATGTTGCTGTCGCCAAGATCGATTCCAAATTCCGTGAGCCGCGCGCGCGTGCGCGGGTGCATCGGGAAAATCACCGGCATCTTGCGCGAAATATCCGCAAACGCGCGCATGATCGAAACCAGCGATTCCTTCGCATCCACATTGGACGGGCGATGCAGCGTCACGAAAATGAACCGGCGCTTTTCGATTTTAAGCCGCGCCAGAATCGTGCTTTGCGCCACCTTCTCCAGGTTCGACAGCAGCGAATCGATCATGATGTTGCCGACCAGTTTGATGCGCGACATCGGCACGCCTTCGCGCACGAGGTTTTCATTGCCATCCTCGGACGGCGTGAGCAACAGGTCCGCGATGGAATCGGTCACCAAGCGATTGATTTCCTCCGGCATATTGCGATCGCAACTGCGCAAGCCCGCCTCCACGTGCGCCACCTTGATGCGCAACTTGGACGCCACCAACGCGCACGCCATGGTGGAATTCACATCCCCCACCACCAGCACCCAATCCGGCTTCTCGCGTTCGCACACCGGCTCGAACCGCGTCATGATATTCGCCGTCTGCACCGCGTGGGAACCGGAACCGACTTCGAGATTCACATCCGGGGCGGGAATGCCGAGTTCCGCGAAAAAGACCGATGACATCTTCTCGTCGTAATGCTGGCCGGTGTGGACCAGGAAAGGAACAATCTGCGGCGTGCCGTTCACGGCATTTTTATTATGCCGCGCAATGCAGTGCAAAATCGGCGCCACCTTCATGAAATTCGGACGCGCGCCCGCAACGATGATGACTTTGATGGGTTTGACCATGGGAAAACTTTTTAGGACGCCGCGCCCACCCGGCTCGGCTGCGCCACCGGCGCCGCTTTGCGAATCGATTTTTTCACGTGCTCCAGCGACAAAATTTCCTCGAGATGCGCCATGATGGATTCCAGCGCGCCGGTCGGATAATTGGGCGCCGTCAATGGCCGCGGCCGCCGCACCAGCCGGATTTTTTGCACAAAATCTTTCGGCGAGGTTACGAACGTCAGTTGCCCGCTCTTCTCCAGCGCGCGATCCACCGCGCCCACTTCGCAGGCCAGGATGCTATACGCCGGCACGCCCAACGCCGCCGCCTCGCGGTTCATCGTGCCGCCGCCGCTGACCACCAGGTCCGAATGGAAAATCACATTCAATCCATCCACCGCCCCGTTCGGAATCACCACGCGCGAGTTTGAAAACCAACCCGGTTTGTTCTGCCGCATCCATTGCGCCTGCCTCGCGTTGCGCGGCATCAGCACAATCCGCACGCGCGGGTCGTTCAACAGGAAAGCCATCAACTCAAAGAACAGCGATTCGCCGCGCTCATTGTGATAATGCGCTTCCGTCGCCGGCGGACGCACCGTCACGACCAAATGCTGGTCCTTCAATCCCAACTGCGCGACCGCCGCCGGGTCGGGCCGGAAATTCCGCACATACACATGTTCCTTCAACCCGGGATAACGGCGCGCGTGCTCGGGTGCGCAGAACAATCCCTCGTCGCCTATCGTTTCGGGAACAATCTCCCAATCCGGCCGCATCGAGGGCGGATAATCCGCGTGCTCGTAATCTTCGATCAACACCGACGGAATATTCAACAGGTTGCTGGCAATGAACTGCGCCCGCGACCCGTGCGAAATCGCCAGCAGCGGCTTCTCGCGAAACACCAGCGGCAGCAATTGCGCCGCGCGATGAAACAACCCCACCGCCTTGCGCATCCGGTTCTTGCCCGAATGCTTGCCGACCTGGATGAATTCCACGCCGCGCGCCCGCGCGAGATCGCAAACCTGGAACGCATCGCGCGCCGTGCACAGCACATCGTAGCCCCGCGCGCGAAACTCGCGGATGATCGGCTCGAAAAACGGCACGTGCGGCGTGTTGTCCAGATCGATCCAGACTTTCGGCTTCGGCTCGTCGGGGCTGGCTGGGGAAATTTCCTTCACCGGTTTGGCATTGGGCAATTGCGCGCGCACGAAACCCGCGACCTCGCGCGGCTGAGCGTGCCAGAATTGTCCGTCGTACTTCGCGCGGACGTATTCGAGGAATTCCTGATAAAACGCGACCGGATATTCCCCGATCGTGTGTTTGTTCTGGAAATCCATGTAATCCGGATGGGTGTTGAGCAACACCATCCCGCCGTTTTGCGCCACCCAGTCGAGTTTGCGCATCCAGAGCTCCGGGCTCTTGTCCCGAAACAGGAGATACATGGTCGAATCCTGCGGCAGCGTGTAAGGCAACTCCACATAACCGCCCCGGGGATTTTTGGAACCCTCCGGCGCGTCGATCCAAAACGGAAAAATCGTATTGCGATGATCCGGCTGCGGCTCGAACGGATCCGTGTCGAACGTGGAGGCATCGTATTCAATGTTGAGATCATGCAGCCAGTTCAGGTTGTGCAGCATGAACCCCGACCGAAACCCCACCGCTTCCCAATCACGCAAAAATCCGTTGATCAGTTCCGCGTTTTTCGAAAACTCAGCGCGCGTGCGATACAGCTTGCCGTCGTGCCGCAAATCGTGCACACCCACTTCGAATCCATTCCGCACCAGCTCATTCCGGAGTTGCTCCGGAACTTCGTAACCGCCCTTCGGAATGAAATTGAACGACGAATGAAAACCCAGGCTTTTCTCCAGCCGCATCAATTGCCGGCACCGGTCCAGGCCCCATTGGCTCTCCACATCGTGCGTCAGCACGAGCGCGAATTTTTTCCCGCCCGACCAGCCCCGCCAGTTCGCCGGCGGCTGCTGCGAGCCCGGCGCAATCGGCCAAATATCCTGCACCCGGCTCCGCTTGCGCAACGCCAGCCAGCGGCGAATCGAAAGCCGGATCGCACGCGGTATCGCCGGCTTGATTCGATAATAAACTCGATTGCGAAGCATTGAGAAAGAACGTCGTTAAAACCCGCCGACCCGTTCACCCGCCGTTGGAGTTCAAGCTTTAGCTTGTTCCCGCCCACGGAGCATGAACCATCAAGCTAAAGCTTGAACTCCAACCAAACCATCGCCCCGATCAAAGTTCCTGCTGCAGTTGTTTCGGCACGTAGCGCTTCCGCTTGTTCAGCACCACGCCGACATTCGCGCGCGCTTCCGTCAGCATGTTCACCGCGCGCTGCACCACTTCGCGATCCGTCTTCTCCGATTCCACCACCACCATCACCATGTCCATGAACCGCGCCAGGCGCGGGGTGATGCTGATCTGGCTCATCGGCGGCATGTCGAAAATGATGTAATCATAATCGCTCGCCTTCAACTTCGGCACCAGGCTCGTGAACCGCTTCGGCAACACGCGCGGAAGGCTGTTCTCATCATCCGAATTGGACTCGGTCACGACATACAGGTTGTCCTGCACCCGCGCTTCGTCCCGCTTGTCTTTCTTCAGCGCTTCATCGATGCCGCACGAAAGATGGCCTTTGTAAAAATGATGCGCCGCGCCGCGTTCCACGTTCATATCCACCAGCAACACGTTGCCTTCGCCGGTTTCCGAAAGCGCCGCTGCCAAACCCGCCGCCGTCGAAGTAACACCCGCGCTGTCCCCGCAACTGGTCAACGCCACCAGCTTCGGATTGTGCGTCAAATTCTTCACCTCGAAATAAGTGATCAACCGGTCGCGCAACGTGTCATAGAACGGCCGCAACGCATGGCGCGGATCCCACGGCGGCATCGCCGTCGCGGATTTCTTGGCTGCCTCCACCGCCTTCACTTCGTGTTTCTCGATCGTAAATTCCACGGTGCCCACGCGCAACGTCTGCTCCGGACGCAGCGTCGCTTCCATCACGCGCTGCCCGTCCACGTACGTGCCGCTCGCCGAGCCCAGGTCTTTCAACAGCACCTCGTCGTTGCGCTTGAAAATTTCGCAGTGATGCTCCGAAACGGATTCGTCGTCGACGGCCACCGTGCTGCTGGCGTTGCGGCCAATCGTCGTCTTCGTGCCGTTCAGCGTGAACGTCCGATCCTTCGCCTGCCAACGGAGCGTCAACGAAGTCGAAGGCGGCGACGCCAGCAAACGCTGCTTGCCTTTGCCGTTCCGATACGGGATCGAAAGGAACAACGGCACTCCCAGCTTCGATTCGATATCCACCGGGCGTTTGATTGTGCGGTCAATGTACATCTCGATCAGGAACGCCAGCCCCAGCCCCAGCAAAATACCCGCGATCCCCAGGCCATATTCCGCCTTCTTCAACTTGCTTCTGTCCATCGACGGCGCGGAGGGATTTTCAATCACAATGATGTTCGAGTTCTTCGACCAGTTTTGATCGATGCTCAACTGCAACTGCTTCATCTGAAAATAATTGAAATTGTCGGCCTCAATTTTCCGGGTGCGCTGCAATTCCGAAATTCTGGAGGACTGCGCATCCAATGCCGCGGAACGGCTGCGGACATACGCCATTTGTTCCGTCAGGTTTTGAATTTTCGTTTGCAACGCCGCAATGCGCGTGTTTTCTTCCAACAACTTGTCCGCCAGCGCCGTGGAAGCGGCGCCATCCGCCGCCGCCTTGGCAATTTCCCGTCTCGGCGCCGCCGCCACGAGGCTCGTATATTCCTGCTCCATTTGCTTCTTTTGCTGCAGTGCGGCCGCGATCTGGGCGCGCTTGTCCTTCACGTGCGGACTCTCCGGCAGATACGTTTTCAGCAATTCCGTTTCCGCCCTCCGATAGGTATCAATCAAGTCACAGACGTTCTTGTAATCCAAAACCTCCTCGGGAGAAGGCAGCTTGCCGGCGCTGGCAGGAGCTTCCAGCGCCACCGTGTTCGTGCCCGCGGCAACAGTATTGGTGCCGGCAGCGACGGTATTCGTGCCCGCCACCACAGCGTTGGTGCCCGCGGCCATCGTATTCGTCCCGTCCACTTTATCCGTGCTCGCGGTATGCGGGCTGGCCTCATCGATGTGTTTGTTCAATTCCGCCAGGATCGCCTTGTGCTGCGCCAGTTCGTCCTGCGAATCAAAAAGGTCATTTTGGATTTTTGAGATTTGATCTCCGAAAATTTTTGGCGTGTCCTCAAAGGAAACGATGTCCAGGTTGGTCTTGATCGACGTCAGTTCGTCTTCCGTCTTCTTGAGCCGCGTCGCCAGCTCGTCCCTTTCCGCCGTGACCATGTCATCCTGGCCGCCCGGCTGATGGATCTTCGCGTGGTTTTCCAAATACGTTTTCACCACCTGCGTCAAAACCATCTGCGCCAGGATCGGGTCCTTGTGCGAGTAACGAATGCGGATGACGTCACTGCCATCCGGATTGTCCACCAGCATATTCGCATGAATCACCGCCGCCGCCGTCACCGCCGAGCCTTCCTGGCCGAGGATTTTTGCCGCGCCAACATTCGTCGCCACTTCCTGCGCCAAATCCAGGCTGCTCAGGATGTGCATTTCGGTGTTGATGATATTGCGGCCGCTCACATCGACGTACGTGGTCCGCGACCCATCGCCATTCGGGCCCATCGGCGCGCCGGCATCGGCCACATACTTGATCATCAGCTCGGCTGTGGATTGGTAGGACTGCGGCCACACCAGCGGCAGAATCAGCGCCCCGACCACTCCCAACACCGCGAGCAACGCGATCTTCTTCTTGTGCCGGAATACAGTGTAATAAATGTCCCCCAGCGCAATCATGGGAGGGTGTTGGGGACGTGTGTTTTTCGCGTTCATTGAGTCTTTAACCTATTCTCATCAGACCGGATGAGAAATCGGTTGTTCGATGTTTTTCTTCGCAGTTGGGGTCAGGAAAGATGTGGATATAAAAGCCGGCCCGCCTGCGTCAGCAACGGCATGGGCAGGCAGCGGAACATGGCATTGAGAGGTCCTTCGGAACGATCCACATCCGAGACAAAACCGCTCCGCCGAAAATCATATTTGGCATATTCAATCGTCTCTTCCACCGCGCCGAATCCCAGCTTGAAATGCCGCAGCCCGTCATTAAACAACGACGTCCGCCCCAGGTGCAATTCCGTCAACCCGAGCGTCGCGCAATGCTTGACGGCTTCCCACATCATCAGATTATTCGGGCGCAAATGCTGGAACTGGTAATCCGACGCGCCGAACTTGTAGAGACCCGATTGGCCGGTGTGGAAAAACACGGCGGCCGCGACCGGGCGCCCTTCATGGCGCGCAATGGCCACGAACCCGTGACCCGGCTCAAAAACGTGCCGCGCGATGTTATCGAAAAACTCCACCGGTTGCGGCGGCAATCCATGGCGGCGGCGGCTGTGGCGGTGCAACGCAAAAAACACCCGCATGGCCTCCGCGCTCCTGTCGAATTCAACCTCCACCTTCGCCTGCTCGGCCTTGCGAATCCCCCGCCGCATCGCCCCGTCCATTTCCCGGAACATTCCCGAGTCGCCGCCCAGATGAATCGTGTGGCCGAAAAACGAAACCGAAGCCGTCGCGCCGCGCCAGCGATTGAACCGTCCCCGCGCTTCAAAATATCGCCAGTTGCGCGCGCGCCCGTGCTCCAGCGCAAACGCGTAAAGCTCGCCCAAATCCTCCACGCCCCCATTGAGCGGCGAACAAAAATCGGCAAACGGCAGCGAAACCCCCCGGCGCCCCGTCAGCGCGCTCGAAACCTCCATCACCGGCAGCGCCTGCTGCAACTGCCCGCCGGCGTAGCGGCAAAAATAAACCGGCTGATGCCCGTAAGTATCGCGCAACACGCGCGCCCAGGCCGTGCCGTGAAAGAGCGTGGTTTCCGGAAGCGCCGCCAGTTGCGCATCCCATTGGGACTGCTCCAGCGGATTGACCACCACCGGCGCGCTTAAAGGCGCCGCGGAAATCGCTGAGGCCATGGAACCCTCGGAAATGGATGAAACAACCGCGTTCATTCTTTTGCCAACCGCCAACCGCTTATTCCCGCGCCAGTTTCTTCATGACGCGAGCCGGGTTGCCCGCCACCACCGTGTAAGCCGGCACGTCCTTCGTCACCACGCTGCCCGCTCCCACCAGGGCGTGCTCGCCCACCGTGATCCCGCACAGCAACGTCGCGCCCGAACCGATGGACGCGCCCCGTTTGACGCGCGTGGGAATGCATTTCCAATCCGCATCACCCTGCAACGCGCCGTTCCCATCCGTGGCGCGCGGAAAAAGATCGTTCGTGAAAGTGACGTTGTGCCCGATGAACACTTCGTCTTCCAACTCGACCCCTTCGCAAATGAACGTGTGGCTGGAAATCTTGCAACGACTCCCAATCCGCGCCCCTTTTTGAATCTCGACAAACGTGCCGATCTTCACGTCATCGCCAATCTCACACCCATACAGGTTCGTAAAACCGAAGATACGGACGTTCTTGCCCAACTTGACGTCCGGCGCGATCTGCTGAAATGGCGAACCCTGGTTCATCAGAGCGAACCGCCAAATTACAGATTCGGAAACGGCGGCTTGGCGTAACCGTTGCCGTTCCCATTCCCATTGCCGTTCCCATTCCCATTCCCATTGCCATTGCCATTCCCATTGCCGTTGCCGTTGCGTCCGTGGCCATTCGTGCCGCTCTTGGACGCGCCGTTCATTTTCGGGATACGCGGCACCTTCAGGCCATTGGCCTTCGGAGCGCGCGCCGCCTTGGAAATGCCGTTCGCGATGCTGCGCGCAATCGCCACGCCGTTGGCCGTGTGATTGCCGTTCCGCAACTCGTGGCGCAACGCATCCAGTTGATCCAGGCGCACCGCGCTGCCGTTGTATTTCAAGGAGAGCGAAGAGGCCTCGAGAATCCGCACCGTCTCCATTCCCTGCACCCCGCTCGAGAGCGGCGTCTTGCTTTCGCGAATGCATTCCAGGAAATGCTGGCACTCGATCTTAAGCGGCTCCTCTTGCTTGATATAAGGCGCATACACATCGCCGTAATGATACGCGTAATGAAATTCCGCGAACGTGTCGTAATGCGGCGGACGCTCCACGCGCGAGTCGAACACGCGGATTTTTTCCAGCGGCGCCACGTCGTCGTAAACAATCATCCGCTTGCTGCCCACGATCGTCATCTCGCGCACCTTGCGCGGGTCCAGCCAGCTGCTGTGCACAATCGCCGAACGATTCTTGCTGAACGTCAGGCACATCGAAGTCACGTCTTCCACGCCCGGCGTGATGTGCGCGCTGCCGCGGCAATTCACGCTGATCGGCGGCTCGCCCATGATGTGCTGGATGATTGAAATGTCGTGCGAGGCCAGGTCCCACGCCACGTTGATCTCCTGCTGGAACAATCCCAGGTTCAACCGGCGCGCCGAAATATAACGAATCTCGCCGAGATCGCCCCAGTCGATGATGTCCTTGATTTTCTTGACCGCGGCCGAATACAGGAACGTGTGCCCCACCATCAGCACGAGGCCGTTCTTCTGCGCGATCTCGTTCAACTCCTGGCATTCCTCAAGCGACGCCGCCATCGGCTTCTCGATGAACGTGTGCTTGCCCGCCAGCAAACTCGCCTTCGCCATCGTGTAATGCGATTTCAACGTCGTCGCGATGACTATCGCGTCGAGCGCGGAATTGTTGATGAGATTATTGAAATCCGTTTCGCCCTTCACCTCCGGATACAGCGCCTTGAGATGCTCCAGGCGCTCGTCGTTGAGGTCGCACATCACCTTCAGTGTGCAATCCTGCAGCGAACGGAAATTTCGGATGAGGTTCGGCCCCCAATAGCCGCAACCAACAACACCAACCTTGATAGGCTTAGACATAACGATCAATCCTTTGGAACGTTTGCAGCGCTCCCTTAACCGGGATCCGCGAAAGCGAAATTACTTCACCAACTCGGCAGCAGCCGGCTGAACGGCCTTTGCCTGGTTCCGAGCTTCTCTCTTCTTCCGGCGCACCTGGTAGGTTTGGCAGACGACGGCGGGAACTGTGCGCAGCAAAATACTGAGATCCAGACCGAGCGATTGCGTGCGGACGTATTGCAAATCGAGGTCGATCATTTCTTCGAAAGTCGTGTTGTTCTTGTCGCTCACCTGCCACAGACCCGTCAACCCCGGCAACGTCGCGCAACGGCCCCGATGACGCGGCAGATACTTTTCGTACTCGTAATTCAAACACGGACGCGGGCCGACCAGGCTCATGTCGCCGCGGAACACATTGATCAATTGCGGCAACTCGTCGATGCCCAGCGCGCGCAACCAGATGCCGCCCGGAATCACCCGCGGATCCTGGCCGTCAAGCTTTGACATCGGCCGGTTCGACGTCATCAAATCCTCCAGATGCTCCTGGTGCACCACCGTGCAGGCGTTCACCGTCATCGTGCGAAACTTGAAACACAGGAAGCGCTGGCCGCGGTAACCCACTCGTTCCTGTTGAAAGAAAATCGGCCCCGGCGAAACCAGCTTGATCACCGCCGCCACAAACAAACCCACCGGCACCAAAATCGGCATGGCCAGCACGATCAACGCGACATCCAACGCCCGTTTCCACCAGGGAATGCCCCCCGCATGGGAGACCGTTTGCAGACGAGAAGTGCTGACTGTTGAAAATTGATTCATTTCCGTGAGATCCGGCTGCGCGAATACTGGCGAGTGGGGAAAAAAGTGAACGGAACGTTCTCCTGCTCCACCGGCGCGGGCAATCCGTAACCGGCGAAGATAAAGTTCCTCAAAAGACGCGACGCTTTAAACCACAGCATCGCAACCGCTTTCCGACTCATCATTGTAAACCGCATTTTTTGTTAAGAAAACCGCGTTCAATCACTAATCGGACCTCAAGAGACGGCTCCTCCGGAACATCTGCAAAGCTCCGCACTTGTAGGCCAGAGTTATCCCTGCCAACTTTTTGCGACCCCGCCCCATTCCGTCAGGGGGCACCCATTTTTCATCGGTCTCAAACCATTGAGACTTGACCGCTTTTTACCGCTCCATCGCCAGCGATGGCATCATCTCCGCCATGGACCGGTTCTCGACGACCAGGGATTTCCGATCCACTTCCGCCAAAGTCGTCCTGCCAAGAAAATCCAAGAGTATCTGAACCCTTTGTTTCGAGGGTAAAACTTTCAAAACAATCCCGTTAAATCCATGAAACGCACCTTCGCCCACCGTCACTTCGGTGCCTGGCCTCAGATGCTCTTCCACATCCAAAAGTTCCTGGGATTCAAAACATTGCCGCAATTCCTCCACCACATGGTCCGGCACCACCGGAATGCGATCGCCAAAATGCACCAGGCTGCTGACTCCGTTCACATAGCGCACACTGTCCAGGCATTCGCTGATATTGCAACGGACAAAAACGTAACAAGGGAACAGCGGTTCCACGACCCGCACCACGCCGCGACGGGTGGGCCGCTCCATCCGCAAACGTGGGTGAAACACCTCCAGTCCCATATTCCGCTTCAGGCCGGCCGCCACAATGTGCTCATGTTTTGGCTTCGTTCGCGCGCAGTACCACGCAAAATCAGTCGCGTCCAATGGAGCGGCCGAAAGCGCTGGAATCTCTGTGATTGCAGGGCTTCCGTGCACACCAATCTCGCGAATTGTATTGTCAAAAACGGACATATTTCTCACTTCGAACCAACCGGAATCACCAACCGAACCAACCACAGTTCTTGGGCGTGTGTGATTCAACCACGAATCTCCCTTCCGGGAAACTTGTGACTTCTACATATTTTGTTGTAGCCAATAACCACGACGTCTCGCGTAGTGGAAAACCACTACAAGCCCCGGGGGCAATACCTACCCATCAAGCAAACAAAAAGCCATTGTTGACGTTATCGCGCTAAATCCGCCTACCGCGTATTTTTGGCGATATTCCAACGAATCGCTTCGGATCGTAGCTCTTTTGCCCCCTTCAAACTAAGCTTTTCTTTGATGCGGCTGCGGTACGTGTCCACTGTCGTTACTTCAACGTCCATAATTGCGGCAATTTGTGCCGGTGTCGATCCAATTCCGATTAATTCAAACACCTGCAACTCCCGCTCGGACAACCGTCCGGCCAATTCCCCATTCGCAATAAAACCCTTGCTGGCAAGGCGATTGACCGTCTCCGCCGCCACCCGTTCCGGCCAGTAAATGTGCCCCGCCAGAACCTTCCGAATCGCCTTCATTACCTCCTGGAGCGGCTCCTGTTTGGAGATGTATCCATTCGCACCCGCGCGCACCGAACGCAAGGCGTGAAAAGATTCGTTGTGCATTGATAATACGAGGCTTACAACTTCATGATGCTGTCGGCGAATGTCCTTCACCAACTCCAATCCGTCCGAAGTTTTGAGCGAGAGATCCACAATAGCGAGGTGCGGCGACGACGCACTAATCAGCGCCAACGCCTCTCCCCGGTCTTCCGCTTCCCCGCAAACGGCCATATCACCCTCAGCGTCAATAGCTTGCTTGAGCGCTCGGCGCACCAATGGGTGATCATCCACCAGCAGAATGCGGGACTTTTTCGGACTGTTATGCGAGAGCTTCACGCTTTTGGAAAAACCAAAACAATGGCTTTCACGTTAATCCCAGCAAGTCCGTCGCCAGAGGCGGCCATATCCGTAAAGCTACTATTCCACCATTGATATTGTGTAGGATTTCAAAACAGATTCTCCACCTCCGGAGAAACTAATGGAGGACCACACGGTAAAATGCGGCTTGAGAAGTATTTGCGGGGGCGTCGAACTCCACCCACACATTGGACATTCCCGTGGTTTGCCAGATAGTCACCCAGAAAACCAAATCCGGGGACTCCTGCAACTCGTACCAGTGGCCGGTGGCGACCGGAAAACGAATTTGCATCGGGGAAGAAGGGGTTGCTCCCGGCGTCAGCGTCAAAAATCCCGGAATGAGATCCACATATTCCGGCGAAAAATCGCTTTCGATGCCGTCAAACGTGTAGGCGGTGACAGCAAAATAATACGTTTTGCCTTCCACCAAACCGCTCACCACGGTGCTATTGGTATTACCAGCATTGATCACCGTGCTGTAATTACGGCTCGCGGTGCCGTAATAGACGTTGTACCCCGCTATGGACGGATCTGTGTCCAGGTTCCAATTTATCCCGACGCTTCCCGCAGCCTTTGCCGGACTACACGCAAGCAGACTCACCAAAACCGCGCCAAAACCGACAACCAATTTCTTACAACTCAAGTACTTCACAACGCGCCCAGTGTCGACGAAGAGTGACCCCAAAAATACCCGTAATCCTCTGATTGTATTGTCCGAATGCGTCCTACAATTCGAAACGCAAAGTGCGAATTAATTGGGGTTTCTATTCGTGCCCAAAAAATCGTGTAGGAATCACCATCCGTAATGCCCGTAAGCGGGAAACCAACGGACCTGGTTTTACGTAAGAATGCCGCGTCCTCAAGGAGTTTGAAACGTGGAACTTGAAGCTTGGAGTTTGGTCCTTCTCTGGTGCTTGGAGCTTGGTCCTTGGAGCTTTCCCACGTTATTGCGTCAACGTCACCGGCGCACTCTGCCCCGATTCCAGAATGAATCCGTACCCCGTATCCGACTTCAGCAACAGCGCGCCCTGGAAACTCGACGGCTTGCCCGTCGTCTTGTCCATCAGCTTGCCTTTGAAAGTGCCGGTCGATGGAGAAACTTTGATGGAGGTCACCTCACTGTTGGCCGCGCTGCCGGATTGCAACCGCGCGACCTGCGCGTTGAGCACCAGCGCCGACTGCGGCGCGAACAGCGAACCCACCGCGTCGCCTTCCAGCGTGAATCCCGCGGGATAATACTTCGAGAGCAGGTCCGGCCCCTTCTGCCAATTTATCCCGCCATGCAAATCATCGCTCTCCCGGCTCGCAAACGAAACCCACGCCATCAGCAATCCCTTTCCTTTATACAGCGGCACAAACAACGGCCACAGGCCGTCGTCCGAAAGCTGCGCCGCCTGGGTGATCTTCGTACCATCCGCCAGCACGCCGCTGAATTTCACGTTGCCGCTGCCGTCCACCTTCGCCGAGCCGTAACTATTACCCACCGGCATCGAGTCACCAAAATCCGCGCTCGGCACCGCCATCGTATACGTGCCGCCAAATGGCGCCGGATGCGTCTTCACATTGAACGTGGCGCGCGCGCCCTGCATTCCCGCCGTCCACGTTCCATCCGAAAGATCTCCCGCAAACGGATTGATCGATCCATCCGGATTCAAACTGAAATGCATCAGCAACGTCGTGGCGCCCCTTCTCACAATCGTATTGGTCCCCTGGCACAACACGCCAAACTGTCCGGTGAACGAATACTTGCCGGCCGCCATGATGAGCGAACCGGAATATTTGCCCGACGAACTCACCGTCACCTTGAATTGTCCCGCGCTGCGCGTGAGCACGGCGGCACTCTCATAGAATAGCCCGTTGTAAGTGCTGGTCGCCGGCAGGGCCGACTTCGTCATCACCGTCGGTTGCGTAATGGTCACATTGAAGCTCGCTTGCGCGCTGTTGGTCCCATCACCCACCGTGATCGTAATCACCGTCGCACCGGTCTGCCCGGCTGCCGGCGTCAGGCTCACGGTGCGGTTCGCCCCACTGCCGCCCAACACGATGCTCGCGCTCGGCACCACGGATTCCACCGAAGACACCGCGGACAAACTCAAATTGGCCGCCGCCGTCTGCGCATCGCCAATCGTGAAGGCCACCGGCCCGACCGCCTGGTTCACATATCCATTTTGATCCGCAATGGTCGAGATCGTCGGGGCGGTGTTCACTCCCGGCTGCTGCACCGTCAGCAGGAAACTCGAGATGGTCGTGTTCGTGCCGTCACTCACCGAAATCTTGATCGTCGTGCTGCCCGTCGAGCCCGGCGCCGGCGTCACCGTCACCGTTCGGTTGGCCCCCGAACCGCCCAAAACAATATTCCCGTTCGGCACGAGCCCCGTGTCTATCGCCACCGCCGACAACATCAGGTTCGCCGCCGGAGTCTCCGCGTCACTGATCGTGAACGGCAGCGCCGCTGTGGATTGCCCCACCGAAACCGTTTGCGGAGGAATCGTTGAAATCGTCGGCGCCGTGTTCACCGGAGTCGCCGAAACAGTCAGCGTGAAGGCGCTGCCGGTGGTGTTCGTTCCGTCGCTCACCTTCACCGTAATCGTCGCTGAACCGGTTTTGCCCGCGACCGGCGTCACCGTCACCGTGCGGTTGGCTCCGCTGCCGCCGAACACAATATTGGCCGTCGGCACCAACACCGTGGACGAGGATGTACCCGAAACCGTCAAGCTCGCCGCCGCCGTCTCCGCGTCGCCGATCGTGAACGGAATCGCCGCCGTCGCCTGCCCGGAGGTCACCGTCTGCGAGCCAATCACCGAAATCGTCGGAGCCGTGTTCGGCGCCGGCGCTTGGACTGTCACCGTGAAGCTGCTGTTCGCCGTATTCGTTCCGTCACTCACCGTCACCGTAATGGTCGCCGCGCCGGTTTTGCCGGCAGCCGGTGTCACCGTCACGGTCCGGTTCGCGCCCGAACCGCCAAAGACAATATTCGCCGTCGGCACCAACGTCGTCGAAGAAGAGACCTTCGTCAGCGTCAGGCTCACCGCCGCCGTCTCCGCATCGCCAATCGTGAACGGAATCGCTGCCGTCGCCTGGCCCTCGGTCACCGTCTGGGAGGCAATCGTCGAAATCGTCGGGGCCGTATTCGGCGCCGGTGCCTGGACCGTCACCGTAAAGCTGCTGCTCGCCGTGTTCGTTCCGTCACTCACCGTAATGGTAATCTGCGACGAACCGCTCTGTCCGGCCGCCGGCGTCACCGTCACCGTGCGATTCGCCCCGCTGCCGCCGAGCACAACATTCGCGGTCGGCACCACCGTCGTCGAAGAAGAAGCTTTCGTCAGCGTTAAGCTCGCCGCCGCCGTCTCCGCGTCGCCGATCGTGAACGGAATCGCCGCCGTCGCCTGGCCCTGGTTCACCGTCTGGGAAGCAATCGTTGAAATCGTGGGAGGCGTATTCGGAGTGGACGATCCGGAAGGATTCACCGTAATGGCAAACGTTCGGTTCGCCGTGTTCGTGCCATCACTGACCGTGAGAGTAATCGCCGTTGAACCGGTCAATCCCGCTGCCGGCGTCACCGTCACCGTCCGGTTCGCGCCCGAACCACCCAACACGATGCTCCCATCCGGAATCAACGTGTCATCCGAGACGCCGGCCGTGACCACCAGGCTCCCCGCCGGCGTCTCCACATCCGACACCGTGAACGGAATCGCCACCGTGGATTGGCCGGTGATGACCACCTGGTCGGCGATTGCCGAAATCGTGGGAGTTGCATTCCCCGCCGTGTGATCCACCCACTCCGGTGCATAATCGCTTTCGACGCCAAACACATCCACTGCGGTCAATGAAAAATAATACGTCGTCCCGGCGTCCAATCCCAAAATGCTCGTCGAGAGATTGGTGCCCACCGGCACCAGCATCTGGTAGCTGTGGCTGGCCGTGCCGTAATAAACATTGTATCCGACGATGTCCCCGGCTGCGCTGGGATTCCACGACAGCTCCACACCGGCGCCCAGGGAAGTCAGTGAAAAAAATATAAATAAGCTTCCCCCCAACAGTGCCCCGAGCACCCTTTTGATTCGGGCTGCTGTTGTTACATAGTACATCACAGCGCTCTCTTCGCAAAACCGCTGCCAAGTCGGATTATTCTGCCGGATGCAGGGGGAATTTTTCCCGGCCCACCCGGCAAAAATCGTTTTTTCCCCGTGTTTAACGTTTAGAAGACCCCTCACAGAAAATTGTCGCGGAAAGCCCGATGCGTACCGAATTTGGGAATTTACAGGATTTTTAAGACAATTTGTCTTGAAAGGGAACAACTCCCAAACACCGCTGTGCCAACCACTTTTTGCTATCGCCCCAGCACCGCCTTCACCCATTCCTGGTGCCCCAAATACCAACGCACAGTTTCGCGGATGCCTTGTTCAAAGTGGTGTGCCGGAGTCCAGCCAAGTTCCTTCTGAATTTTCGTCGCATCAATAGCGTAGCGACGGTCATGCCCCGGGCGATCTTTGACGAAGGTAATCAAAGAACGCGACTTGCCCCCGAGCTCTGGTTGCATCTCATCAATCAAATCACAGATCACTTCCACAATCCGGAGGTTCGCCCATTCATTGTGCCCGCCGATGTTATACGTCTCACCCGATTTCCCCCCGCGCAACACCGTCCACAACGCCTCCGCATGATCCCGCACGTAAAGCCAGTCCCGGACATTCATGCCGTCGCCGTAAACGGGCACCGGCTTCCGCGCTATTACACTTTGGATCACCACCGGGATTAATTTTTCCGGAAATTGATACGGCCCGTAATTGTTCGAGCAATTCGTAATCACCGACGGCATCCCGTACGTGTGATGATACGCGCGCACCAGAAAATCACTCGACGCCTTGCTCGATGAGTACGGCGAATTCGGCGCATACGGAGTCGTCTCCGTGAAAAATCCCGTCGCGCCAAGTGAGCCATAAACTTCATCCGTCGAAACGTGGTGAAATTTAAACTCTGCATTCTGCATTCCGCCTGCTGCCTTCCCCCATTCCGCCCGGCACGCCTCCAGCAAATTGAATGTGCCCACCACATTCGTGTGAATGAAATCCCCCGGCCCCGTGATCGAACGGTCCACGTGCGATTCCGCCGCCAGGTGCATCACGTGCGTGACGGCATGCTTCTGCACCACCGCGAGCACCGCCGCCTTGTCGCGCAAATCCACCTTTTCAAAAGCGTATTTCGGATGCCGCGAAACTTTTTCCAGGTTCACCAGGTGCCCCGCGTACGTCAGGCAGTCCAGATTGATCAACCGGGTCACTTCCGGCCGCTCAATCACGTGCTGAATAACATTGGAACCGATGAAACCGGCGCCGCCGGTGATCAGCAAATTCATGCAGGAAAAGGAACGAGGTTTTTGGTTTCTGATTTCCACTCGCGCAACGAGACCTCCAGCGCCTCCAGAACCGGGCGCATCTTGACGCCCGTAGCCAGCAATTTCGAAACGTCCAGCACGCAATTCGAGCGCGGAGTCTTCGCCGCCACGCGATAAAATTCCTCGTCGCTCTTCCAGAACTCGAACTCCCGGTCGGGATGCAAAACTTTCTGCACCAGGTCCACCACCTGCCGCGTCGTCACAAACCCCGGGTTCACGATGTTGTAAATGCCGAACGGCGCGCGGCGCTTCCACAAATCCAGGCAGGCGCGCGCAAATTCGGCGCGATGCGAAATCGAATTCAGGTTGTCGTACACCTTCGGGTAGCGCTGCACCTTGCTCAAATAATTCCGCGGCCCATCCACTTCATCGAAGGGAATGCGCAACCGCCACGCATAATTCTGCCCCACGCCCGCAATCGCCTCCTCGCCCAGCGCCTTCGAGCCGCTGTAAAAACTGCACGGCGGTTCGCGAAACGAAAAATTCGGCGCGTCGTTCTCCGTGAACCCGCGAATCGCTGCCGGCGATTTCTCAATCAACGCCCGCATCTCCGGCCGCGTCATATCCTTTTCCACGCGCACCAGGTTGCCCTCTAAAATCTTCGCGCCGGAATACAGGCAACCCGACGACACATGCCCCCACGGAATTTCTGCCACATCGCACGCATGCGCGATCACCGTCGGCAGCAGCACGCACCCTTGCAGCGTATCCGCCTTCGCCACCTCGCACGCATCCACATTCGGCCGGCCCGTGTAACCCGCCGCATTCACGAGAAACTCCGGCTTCTTGTCCCGCAGGAAAGCGAGCAGCTCATCAAACTGCGCATAATCCAACTGCGCGCGCGAAATCGCGAGGAACCGTTCGCCGCGGTTTTCCAACTCGCGCACAAACGCCTCGCCGATATAACCCGATGCACCAAGAACAACGATCATGTTTTTCTAGCTTCTCAAAAAACCCTCTCAAATGTAAACGCTATCCTTCTGAATTAAGTGACCATCCGCAAAACCTAGTGGCACGGGCGTCTCGCCCGTGCGAACTCGTCTCAGCGTAGCCAACGCCGAAATTCAATTCTTTCCTATTGGTTCATGGGCTCAATGCGCGAATCTTTTGGGGAATTCTCTTCCCCAGAAAGAGAATTCCCAGAAAACAACTCGCGCATCGAACCGGCGGCCGGAAACGAACGAATGACCATCGCTGGATGGAGTCACTCCGCCACCGATCTACCGAACGCGCGACAAAATTCCACCCTCTCCCCGGGGGAGAGGGCCGGAGTGAGGGCGAGCGTAAACATCCACCCGTCCATTGTCAGGAACCCGCCCCAGGCTTCCGCGCGCAACTCATTGGATGTTCGATGTTGGATGTTCGATGTTAGATGTTGTTCCCCGACTCAGGGCCTCACCTCAGCCGCTTCGCCTCCGCCACCACCTCCGCCAGATAACTCCCATACTCACACTTCGGAATTTTCCCCGCCAACTCCTCCAACTGTTGCAGCGACAAAAACCCCTTCCGAAACGACGCCTCCTCCGGGCATCCAATCTTCACACCCTGCCGCTTCTCAATCGTCTGCACATACGCCGACGCCTCATGCAAACTGCTGCTCGTCCCCGCATCCAGCCACGCAAACCCGCGGCTCAACCGATGCACCCGCAACTTCCCGCGCCGCATATATTCCACGTTCACATCCGTGATCTCCAACTCGCCGCGCGCCGACGGTTTCAAATTCTTCGCGATCGACACCACGTCATTATCGTACAAATACAACCCCGGCACCGCGTAGTTGCTCTTCGGACGCGCCGGCTTTTCCTCAATCGAAATCGCGTGCCCACCCGCATCAAACTCCACCACGCCATAACGCTCCGGATCATTCACGTGATACCCAAAAATCGTCGCGCCACTCTTGAACTCCGCAAACGCCTTGTAAAAATTCTCGCTCCCGTAAAAAACGTTGTCACCCAGAATCAACGTCACCGCGTCCTTGCCAATAAACGAATCCGCGATCAAAAACGCCTGCGCGATACCCGCCGGTTTCGCCTGCTCGCGATATTCAATCTGCAACCCCCACGCCTTGCCGTCGCCCAGCAACGTCTTGAACCGCGGCAAATCCTGCGGCGTGGAAATCAGGCAAAACTCCCGCACGCCGCCCTCGATCAGCGTCGTCAGCGGATAATAAACCATCGGTTTATCGAACACCGGCTGCAATTGCTTGCTCGCCACCAGCGTGAGTGGATACAGCCGCGAGCCCGCGCCGCCGGCAAGGATAATGCCTTTCATTCCGCGGAGAGTAGAAGCTGGCAAATCAATTGCCAAGACCGATGAAGCCCCGCCCAAAATCGTAACAAAGATGAAGCGCCCAAGACCTCCGAGCACCCCATAAACCAAAACGCTGGTGGTGCGAGTGTCCTCGCGAGCCTTTCTTCCGTAGCAACCGACGTAAGGAGGCTCTAACCTTCTTCTCCAAAAAAAACAAAACGAGAGCAGGTTTCCCCACTCTCGTTCGTTCAACAGTCTTTATCGCGTCCCTTACGGCAACAACAGCCGGAAGAACACGCTCTTATTCGCCGAATCAATCGGCACCGAGAATTGATTCGTGCCCGAAGAAGCCGGAATCGTAAACCAATTCGGCCCCGTCAAACTGTTCGTCTGCGCCTGCAACAACCAACCCGTGTGATCCACCGGCCACGTCAGCGTCAGGTTCGTCCCGCTCACACTCGTGGTGATGTTAGTCGGATTTGTGGCCACGCCGCCGGTCGCCGTCAGCACCTTGATCGATCCCAGCGTCGCCGTGTCATCCTGCCACGTGTAAGTCGCGCCAGTCGCATCGTTGGTGGGCAATGTGACGGACCCGAACGCCCCTGCGATGCTGCCGCTGAATAATTGGAACGTATCACCAGCCTGGAGTTTGACCCCGATGTTAGTGACCACCAGCGTCCCGCCATAATTAATCTGTTTCGCCACGATGCGATCATTGTTGGGCCGGCTGATTTCCAACGTCGTCGTGCCGCCCAGCGTGATGGCATTCGTCACCGTGAGAATGCCGATGCCCGGGCCAGGTTCAACATTCCCACCACCGCTCGCATCCACGCTGCCGCGAATCGTCCCGCCGCCCTTCAAGGTTTGTGAACTGCTTAAGGGCAGCGTGTCGTCCGAACGGCCGGAGACACCAAGGATTGCGCCCGCGACCACCGTGATGTTAGTGCTGCTCAACGCGCCGTCTCCGTTGGCGCCGGCGCTCAAGGCCAGCACGCCGTTGCTCACGATGGTGGAGCCCGTGTAAGTGTTCAGGCCCGTCAACGTCCAGGTGCCCGTGCCGACCTTCGTGATGGAAGTGTTCGTCCCCGTGCCGCCATCGCGAATCACTCCGTCGAAATTCGTGGAGGTATTTTTGCCGCCGACGCGGAATTCGGTGTTGGGACGCGCGGAATCGCCGCCGCCCAGGAACGCCCCGCTGGAACCACCCAATTCGCCGACGACAACCGTGTTCGCTGAGCTCACATTATCCAGCGCCACGCCGTTATTCTCGTAAATGGAAGCGTTCGGATAACCGTTGGTATTGTTCGCGCGGAATTGGTCACCCGACCCGTTGCGCATGCTGACATTGATATTGCCGGTGAACCCAGACCAATCGCCAGTCAGGTCATCACGGATATAATTCACTTTCAGATTCAGCGTGCCGGCGCCCGTCAAACTGGCAGCCGTCGCGCCGCGCGGCGGAATGTGCAGTTCACCGTAATTGTTCGCCGGGATGTTCAGCGGATTGCGGAAGCTGTTATAAGTGGGCGACGTCGAACCGCTGTATCCGAACAATTCCAGAACCGCGCTCCCGGACGCCGTGCCGTAAAACGTGATCTGGTTCGTCGCCTGCCCGAACGCCCCGAGCCCGCCGGTAGTGGTCGCATTCGCTTCGTTCCCCGCAATGGTCACCTGGCCGTTGCTGATGCTGCTGCCGCCCACGAAACTGTTCACATTCGTGATCACCAACGTGCCCGCGCCGGTTTTGATGATGGAACTATGCGCAATGATCGCGCCGGTGCCGCCCATCGTATAAGTTTCCACCTCATTGCTCACAGTCACCCGCGACGGACTCAGGTAACTGCTCGCGAGAATGACGGTTGGATTGAGCGACGAGTCGTCAAATATCACATTATCCCCGAAGTTAAACACCGCCGGCGTGCCGTTATCCAGCCAGTTCGTGGAAATTGCCACGTCCCACAAATTCGAGATGCCATCGCCAACCCACACCAGATTTGACAACGGCTTGATCGTCAGCGCCACGCGCGTGGACGTCGCCGCCGGCGGGCAACTGCCGCTGATCACCACATCGTAACCATTGGCTGCACTCGCCGCATCCCCGGCGCCAACCGGCGAGATCGTCAAAGTCGGCGTCGCTGATCCGGAAATATTTCCGATATCGCTGAGACCAACGCCGTTTTTCCGCCATTGATACGTAAATTGACCCGCGGAAGCCGCGACCGAAAGCGTCACGGTCGAGCCGCTCACCGCCGAGGCGGAGATTGGTTGAGAAACAACCGTCGGCGGCGAGCTGATCGATACCGCGGTGCTTCCACTCATCCAATACGTGCAACCCGAAACCGTGTTGCTCGCATACGCCGTGTAGGTGCCGCTGTTGGTTTGCGGACCGAAATCCAACGCGCTGCCCGTGCCGGAAATCGTCGCGACCTGCAGATTGTTCGCCAACAAATAATAATCGATGCCCGCGTCCGAACTGGACAACCCCACGCTCACCGCAGTTCCACCGCAGGAAACACCGCCGCCAGTCAAGTTATACCGCGTTCCCGGCGTGCACGCCACCGGGGTCACATCCGCCCAGGTGGTCGAGACATGAACTTCATCCAGGTAAAACAATCCCGGCGTGGAAGTATTTTGGAAATACGCAACGCTGTTCAGCGCCGCCACGTCCGCATTGGCCGTGGTGGAAATAGTCGGCGCCGGAATATTCGCGTCGGGAACTCCCAGCGCCCCGTTCGGGTTCACCCATAAATCCACCGAATCATCACTCGAACTTCCGCTGTTGAATTTATAACGCAACACCAGCAGATACGTCGTGTTCGTCGTCAACGGCCCATAGGTCGCCGTCGCGTCGGGCGTGCTGGAATTCTTTGCGAGCGAAAGCATCAAATTCTGGTTCAGGTAAATCACCGCGCCATTCAAACTCACGCCGCTGCCACTCGTTGCCGTACTCAACCCAAAAAAAGGCCGGTTGTCGAGGTTCGTGCCGATCACCTTCAGCAGGACCGAGGCATAAACCGTCGTATTGGTCGGGATGGTTAGAGACGCCCCGCGATTTTTCGCGCCAGAACCCGTCGGATTCGAGCGCAGGCCTTTTGAGGAATTGTTATCGGTCAGCATCCCGGGATACATCTGCGCCGCCGCCGCCGTAATTCTTCCGCAGGAACTGCTCACGCTATTGCCAAAATCCCACACCACCCCGCTGCTGCCCGCCAATCCGAAATTCTCATTTTCGCCGTAAGTGGACGGGAAAGGCTCATAAAATGGCAGCGCGGAAGTGGCCATGGCCGACACGGCCAGGCTTGCCGCAGCCACCATCACCGGAACACGCGGTATCGTGAACTTATAATGCGCCAGTAATGAAGCGACACGGGGGAGGATGCCAATTTTTTTGTTTTTCATAATCGTGCAACGAACCTTACAACAACACATTTTGCAGATGAGAAGCGGTGAACTGACTCAGAGGAAGCATTAATCCACAGATTGAAACTTTTTGCACGAATTTTTTTGAGCCGTCACGGCAGTCCCCGCCGTCCTTCCCTGTGGATAAATGCCTGAGAAAACCTCCCGAAGCCCGCCGCAGTTCAAAACCCAGCCGGAGAATTCCTTCGCCCTCTGACTCGGAGCCGTTATTTAGCAGGAGACGACGCAAGGAGTCTCAAAATTCGTTTCTTCATTCTTCCTTGCCCCACGCGCCTCCCAAAAAAAACAAAACGAGAGCAGGTCCCCCCGCTCTCGTTTCTCAAATGCCAACTTTCTTCCGCCCTCGAGCCGCCCTCTCGCGGCCCGAGGCCCATCCCATCATCAATTCAACCGATCGATAGTTTTCGCGTATACATATTGAGATTGCGAACCCAAAAATTGCGCCGTCGCTCCCTTCATGTCCGCCGCGCTCGTTTTCACCACCCCCGTCACGCTCACGAAATCCCCCGGCTTCAGCCGGCTCGCGCCGTACTTGCTGTAAACATACATCGGATGCCCGTTGCCCGCGTCGATGCACGTCAATTGATCGCCCATGACACTCAGCACTTTCCGGTTCGTATACTGCACCGCTGCTCCCTCCATGCCGGCCGCATCGCTGCTGCTGTAAACCGCCGGAGCACTCGCGCTGCTGCTCGATTTGCCAGCAGCATTGCCGGACGGAGATTCCGCCGCGCCCTGGCCCTGGGTCATGGTCGCGTCGCCAGTATCGCCCGATTTCGCCACATCCACGTCTTCACTGCGCACCGTGGATTGAATGTTCGTCTGCATCGATTCGGAACGGGTTTGCAGCACCACCTGCCCCGCGCTGGTAGTCCGTTTTTGAATCACCGGCTCTTCCTTCGTCAAATGAATCACCGTTTCACCCTCCTGGAACGCCGAGTCAGCCGACGCGCTGTCGCTCGCCGACGCCGAGGCCGGTTGCCGTTCAATCACGATCTCCTCGTGGCGCAGTTCCACCGGCGTATTGACGACATCCGTTTTCACCACCTTCTTCACCCGCACAGTGCCGGCATCCACCTCCTTTTTCCCGATATCCACTGATTCTTTATAGAGCGGTATGACCGCCTTGGTTTCCCCCGCCGCGGGAGTTGTGCTGGAACTGGTGGTCGTGCTCGTTGTATATTCGTACGACCCGTCCGACCCTCCCTTGTCCGAGGAGCAGCCGCTTGCAAATGTGAGCGCGGCTGCCACCGTTGCTGCGAGCGCCATCTGGCCACCCGCTAATTTCGGTTTCATGATACGTTTGCCTTTCTTTGGTTCCGTTAATTTAAATCACTGCCGGCTCGTCACGCCTGCTTCACTCACCCCCGGCCTTCGCCCGCTGGAAAAACCGGTACAACGCCAGCAAAAGAATCGCGCCCGCGATCGACGCTAAAAACCCCGCGGCCTCATCCGGCCCATAGAAGCCCAGCGCGCGGCCGATCCATCGCGCCACCACCGCTCCCGCGATGCCGATCAGGATCGTGATCAAAAACCCGCCCGGGTCTCGGCCCGGCATCAGCAATTTGGCAATCACACCCACAATCAAACCCACCAGGATGGTCATTAAAAAATTCATAATCGTTTTCGCGCCAACACAGTCACGGCAGTAACCAGACACCAGCGCGCCACCATGCTAAAGGGGGGAAAAGTGCGCAGAACCCGGTTGGGTGCCGACCCCGCGAAAAAAAAACGCCACGCCCTTTTTCCGAGGAGAACCATTTCAATTGGAAGCGGTTTCTGCGCGGTTTTTTTGACCGAAAAAAATTTTCGCCTCTCGCCCAAAAAACGCCGCAGGATTCACCTTTAGAAGTAGCTCGAGCCCCTTTTTCTAGAAACCGGCTTAGCAATCCGGGAAGCATCCGGCAAACCAACCCGCTGGTGGGGCGAGCGTCCTCGCGAGCCGTGCTCCGCCAACACTTCCGCCTCCTTTTGGCAAAAGTGCGACCCACCCGAATCCCCGCGCTGTAAGCGCGCAATGTTAAAGCCCGGGCTGAAGGCCTGGGAATGCTCCTCCAAAAAAACGCGAGCGCTGTAAGCGCGAAACAAACCTTATTCTCTTTTCATGCGCTCCAATCCCACCGCTCAGTCCGACAGGACGAAAGAAAATAGCCCACCGATTCAACGGTGGGATCAGCCACAACGAAAGCGAGTCCCGCAGGGACGACAGAAAACGACTTGAAAACCAAATACCGTCAGCCCTAAATAATCCATGGATGACCACCCCCACTTTGCGGTTTTGTTTCCCGCATTTTCTGACGCCCTCCGGGAACCCGACCCCGAATTTCATCGAGAACAACGTGTACTCGAAGAGGGTCGTATACCTTTTCACGTCATCAATATTGCTGCATTGATTCGTGGAGATTTCGAGAAAGCGTTTTGGGCTGTTAATGCCGCCACTTCAACCATCGTCATTTACCGAGGACCAATACTTCACCCAGCCGAATATCAAACACTCGACCAGGAATTACGGAAACGAGGGCTTCACCTTCTGGTACGGCCCCCCGAATATGAAGTGGCCTTGCTTTTCCCTAATTGGTATCCGGCAATCCAAAACCACGCTATTCCGGCCAATTGGATTCTCGGTTCCGATCCCATCGAAGCGCTCCGCGCCGCCCTGGCACTTTCTCCTCCGCCGTATTTCATTAAGGACTTCGCCAAATCAGCGAAAGAGATTGCTCCTCGCGGCTGCATTGTCGATGGCCCTGATCTTGAACGGAGCATGGCCACCTCGATTGACGAATTGAGAGATTATCGCGGAGACAGATTCGAGGGCGGCATTGTCCTTCGCCCACTTGTAAAACTTCGACACTTGGCCGAAAACCCATTCGGCGGCCAGATCTTCGAGGAATATCGTCTTTTCTTCTTTGGTGGCGAACTAATTGCCCGAACCGGGTATGATCGAATCACTGGAGATGCCGCTGCCTTACAGGATTTTTCTTTTCTCGCCACGAAAATTCAATCGCGATTTTTTACAGCAGATATTGTCGTCACAGCCGATGGCGCGCAGCGCATTCTTGAAATTGGCGATGGCGGCACCTCCGCTCTGCCACCAACACTGAACGTCGCTTCCTTCTATTCGAAAATTGTCGCCGCAATGGCTTCGTTCCCTTCTGTTCCAACCCGAATTTAAACTTTCGTCCAACCCCAATCTCATCAAAGATACCCGCTCCATGACCGAACCGATTCCTTATTTCGACATGCCGGCGCAAATTCGCAGCCTGCGCAGAGACCTCGACGCCGCCATTGCCCGCACTCTCGACCAGGGCTCCTTCTGCCTCGGGCCCGACGTGGTCCAATTCGAAAAGGATTTCGCCAAATATATCGGCGCGGAACATTGTGTCGCCTTCAACAGCGGCACCTCCGCCCTGCACATTGCCATGCTCCTGCTCGGCGTCGGCCCCGGCGATGAAGTCATCACCACGCCCTTCACCTTCGTCGCCACGAGTTGGGCCATTTCCTATTGCGGCGCAACACCCGTTTACGTCGATATCGAAGACGCCACGTTCAACCTCGATCCCAGGCTCATCGAACGCGCCATCACCCCGCGCACCAAGGCCATCCTGCCCGTGCACCTCTACGGCCAATCGTGCGACATCGATCCCCTCCTCGAAATCTGCCGCCGCAAAAAAATTCCGCTCGTGGAGGATGCCGCGCAAGCACACGGCGCGACTTACAAAGGCAAAATCGTCGGCACCTTCGGCGAAATGTCCTGCTACAGCTTTTATCCTGCGAAAAATCTCGGCGCCTGCGGAGAAGGCGGCGCGCTCGTCACCAACAACGCCGCCTACGCCACCCGCGCCCGCGCCCTGCGCGAACACGGCGCCACGGTGCGTTATTACCACGACGAGATCGGCTACAACTATCGCATGGAAGGCATCCAGGGCGCCACGCTCGGCGTGAAATTAAAACACCTCGCCAAATGGACCGAACGCCGCCGCGCCATCGCGAAAATGTATTGCGAATTGCTCTCCGAAACACCGTTGCAACTTCCGCGCGAAGCCAGCTACGCCCAAAGCGCGTATCATTGCTTCGTCATCCGCCACCCGCGCCGCGATGAATTGAAAAATTATCTCGAAGCCCACGGCGTCGGCAGTGCCATGCATTACCCCGTGCCGTTGCACCTGCAAAAATGCTACGCCTCGCTCGGTTACAAACCCGGCGATTTCCCCCTCTCCGAAAAAGCCGCCCGCGAATGCCTCAGCCTCCCCGTCTACCCCGAACTCACCGATAGCCAAGTCCAGCGCGTCGTGGAAGTCATCAAGGCGTTCTTCAAAAAATAAACGGCAAATTTAGAATCGATTGACCTGCTGGGCCAATTATTTTTGCAAATTCTCGATCAACCTTGTTCCGCGCGCAGCGCGGCATACTGACGACACCAAAGGTGTCGAAGAACTCAGCCCGGGGTTGCCCGAGTCCGCGAGGGCTACCCCGGGTTCAAAACCATCAAACCCATCACTTTCGCGCGGAGCGCGGCGAGCGTAGCGAGTATCCTCCTGCCGTTAGGTTAACCGATCAATGCCTCTTTTTTTAAAACTTCTCTAACATGACACCACAACGATTGCCGAAATAGATTTCCGAGCAGCAGTACGCGCAAAGAAACCGCTTACGTCCAAAACCACTCCAAACTCCCCAAAGAATGTCGTGCCAAACCGGCCCGTTTCGTGCTTAAATTCCGCAGGATGAATATTCAAGTTGCTGTTTTGTGTGATGCCGCCACGGAAGAAAACGGCAAGCTCAACCTGCTCGGCGCGTTTGACACCATCATCGCCCAGCAGATTCCCGCCACGCACCCGCAATGCTCCATCGCGCTGCGCGTCACCTTCGGCCACGAAGACGAAGGCTCGCACAAACTGCGCCTGAATTTCGTCGACGCCGACGGCCGCTTCATCATGCCCGGCATCGATCTCCCCGCCGAAGTGGTGCTGCCCGGCGATTCTCATTTTGGCACGCGCAATTTCATCGTCACCTTTCAGCAATTGAAATTCGACCTGCCCGGCCTCTATTCCATCGACGTCTCCCTCGACGGCAAACCCCAGGCCAGCATCCCGCTCCTCGTCAAACACACGCCGACCCCACCCGCGCCCGCCGCATGACGAAGTGACAGGGTGTGGGAGGAGGCAAGATCAGGCATAATCCGGCCCATTCCACCGCGCGAAGCGCGGCATCATTACGACACTGAAAGTGTCGGAGCACTCAGCCCAAGGTTGCCCGAGTCTGCGAGGGCTACCTTGGGTACCATGCCCTTAACCCACCCATTTCGCGCGTAGCGCGGCGAGCAAAGCGAGTATCTCGGCCAACCGACAGCGATTCAGGATTCAGAAGACAATTCTTCGATGCCCGTTCATCGTTCGATGCTCGAATTCCGCCCTTCAGCGTTCGATGTTCCCAACCTTCCCTTCATTGGACGTTCGATGTTGGATGTTGGTTGTTGGATGTTCCGCGTTCCGAGTTCCGCGCTCCGCGTTCAATTCACCTCGCCTTATCAATCTTCACCCCGCGCGCCTGCATCAACCGCTTCACATCCATCCAACGCCCAAAACGAAACGTAAAAAACTTCCGCAGAATCCAAAGGTCCCCGTGCTTCCGATATCCGGCAATCCGCCGCCGCTCCGTCAAAATATGCTTCCGCAACCGCCAGCAATCCGCGATCGGCTTCAACAACGACCACCGCGCAAAAGAAAATCGCCGCGCCATGATCGCCCCCGCAATCGCCTCCGCCGTCATCAATGCCAATTGCGTGAACACCAACCCCAGCAGCAAAAACCGCCCGTTCTTGATCAACGTGAGCAACTGGTTCCGATTCGCCCAAAATCGTTTCTGTTCACTCGTGCGATTTTCCGCCGTCCGGTCCCCCGATGACGCGCCCTGATGATGTATCCGCGCCGTTGGCACCTGCCGAATCGTCTCGCCCATGATCCACACGCGCCACGACAAATCCATCTCTTCATTGAACAGAAAAAACTCGTCATCGAATCCGCCGGCCTTGAGCAGCATCTCCTTCGTGATGAAATAAAACGCCGCCACCGCAAACGGTTCCGGCAAGTCGTCCCCCTCGCGCTCCCGCGTCATGCACCCAAAAATATCAAACCCCAACGCGCCCTGCACCTGCAGCACATCACTGTCGTAATCCAGCACGCGCGGCGACGCAATCCCCGCGCCGCTGCTCTCGCAATACTTCACCAGTTCCTCCAGGCACGTCGGCTCCAGCCAAACATCCGGGTTCACAAAATAAAGATATTTCCCCCGCGCCGCCGCCGCCCCGCGATTGCAGCCGCCGCCATAGCCGTAATTTCCACCCGTCGCCAAAAACACGCCGTTCGTCCACCCTGCCATCTTCTCCTGGCAAATTTTATCCGACCCATCCGTCGACGTGTTATCCACCAGCACGAGCTCAATGCGATCGAAAATGGTCTGCGCCTGGATGGAAGGAAAAAACCGGTCGAGCCACTTTTTGCAGTTATAATTCACCGCCACCACACTCACGAGCGGCGCTGGAGATGTAGAAGCGGAAAGGCTCATTGTGCAGAGATGCGCTCGATCAATCCCGCAGCCTTCCATCTCCCTCTCCGCCACGAGGTGGGGGAGAGGGTTGGGGTGAGGTGGTGCTTAGGGTTCAGGGGGCGAAGCAGGTTTCCACAAACCACACGCTGGATTAAGTTCCACACTTTCCAAAAATCCAGAAGCCCGACACAGTTTCTCCCTCTCCCCGCGGGAGAGGGGGGTGAGGGCGAGCGTAAACTCACATCAACCATGGGAATGCAATCAACTTGGGAACGGCACAATCTTCGGCTCCGGAATCGGCACAATAAATTTCCCGCCGCGTTTCTGGTATTCCGTTTCGCGCCCGACAATTTCCTTCGCGAAATTCCACGCCAGCAACAACGCGTAATCCGGCTGATCCGCCAGCAGCGACTCCGGCGGCCGCACCGGGATGCCCGAGCCCGGCGCAATCTTGTTCTGCTTGAACGGCGTGTTATCGATGATGTAATCCAGTTCGTTCTTCGTGAGCCCGCACGTATTCAGCAGCGTGTTGCCCTTCGCCGACGCGCCGTAGCCAATGATCCGTTTGCCCTCAGATTTTAACTTGCGAATCAGCGCCGGCAACTCGCTCCGAATCCGCGCCACGCGATCCGCGAACGGCTTCCACGTCGCGGCATCGATTAAATTCAGCTTCCGCTCCTTCTCCAACGCCGCCGCCACGCTCTCATGCGCCTTGAATCCCGGCGTGCGCTGTTGCAAATGAAATAAAATCGACCCGCCATGAATCGGATAATGATCGATTCGCCCCAGCGCAAACGGCGAATCCTTCACCAGCGCCTCCAGCGCGCGCACCGAGACATACGACAGATGCTCGTGATAAATCGTGTCATATTCCGTATGCTCAAAGAAATCCACGAGGTACGGCACTTCAAACGCAATCAGCGTCTTCGGATGCGAAATCGCCTCCAACCCCACCATCAAATCCTTCAAATCATCGATGTGCGCGAACACGTGCCGCCCTAAAATCAAATCCGCCGCGCCCCAATCCGTGCGCAGTTTCTTCGCATTCGCCGCATTGAAAAATTCATTCCGCGTCGCGACACCATCCTTCACCGCCACCTCGGCGATGTTCGTCGCCGGCTCGACACCCAGCACCTCGCAGCCGCGCTCCTGGAATTTTTTCAGGAACACACCCGTGTTGCTCGCGATCTCCAAAACCTTCGCGCCCTTGCCCAATTTGCCCGTCGCCAGCAAATGCGCCGCCTGCTCCGAAAGATGCGCGTCCATCGTCTTCGATGTGCTCGTGATGTAAGCGTAGCGCGAATACAGCACCTTGGGATCCACCGTGTCCGCCAGTTGCACCAGCGAGCAATCGCGGCACAGCACCACGCGCAAGGGCAGGGAGATTTTATAACTCGGCGCTTCTTCCGGCGTGAGAAAATCGTTCGCGAGGGCGGTCTTCCCCAGGTCGAGGATCAACGTGAGGTTTTTCGAGCCGCAGGTGCGGCAGTGGCTTCGTTCGTGAATCATTTTTCGGGCAAACGATAAGGTGAATTCGGGTCAAGCTCGTGCCGGATTTCGTCCACCGGCTCTTTGCGCCCCTCGCCCTTGAACAGCAGGCTCGTGACCGTCACGACCAGCCCCGGCGATTTTCCCACGTTGTGATACGCATGGACCACCCCGCGCGGCACATAAATCCTCGCTGGCGCGCTCTCGCCGGTCGGAATCGCCCAGCCGCGCTCCGCCTTTCCCGACCCGGGCCGATCGTCCCACAGATAAACGCGAAATTCCGACGGGCCGGCAAACGTAAAATAATCATCCTGCCCTACGTGCTGATGCGGCCCGCGCGCCACACCCGGATGCGACCACGACGAACACGCCATCAGCGGCTGGAAGCCCGCGGGCACTTCATCCACTCGAAATAGCTCATGCAGCGAGCCGCGCGGATCCTTGAAAACCGGCAGCGCCTCCACGCGCACGCCCGGCAGCCCCGGAATTTCCGAGACACCGCTCACCTTCACTTCTGTCCACTGGGTTTTCAAAGGGTGCACAATCTAATTAACGCCGGGCTTCCTGCGCGAGCATTTTTCTCACCCCGGCAAGGTAGGGCAGACCTGCAGGTCTGCTCCGACTCCAACGATGGCAAGCGCAGCGATGCCATCGCCCCCGGGATCGTTTACCCGGGCCTCGCCAATTCTTCCAAACAGGCCCTGAGCCCCGCCCGCCATGATCCCAACGGATGCCCCAATAGCCCCGTCAGCCCGCCATTGGCCAAAAGCGACTGTTTCGGCCGCCGCATCGTGGACTTGAAAAAATCCGACGTCACCGGCTCAACCACGATTTCCTGGGAAATCAGGTTCAGTTTTTTTGCCTCCTCCAGAATCGCCACCGTCCAATCGAACCGGCTCACTCCCCCGTCATTCACCGCATGAAACAGCCCCGCGCCGCCCTGCCGAATCACCTCCATCGTCCACCGCGCCAGGTCATCCGACACCGTCGGCGCCGAAGCCTGGTCGGTGGTCGCCTTGAGAGTATTCCCCGCCCGCCCCGCGCGCAGAACCGAATGCACATAGGATTTCGTCTGCGTGGGATGCGACCCAAACACCCAACTCGTCCGCATCACCACATGCTTTGGAGAAGCCGCCAGCACCGCCTGCTCCCCCGCGAGTTTTCCCGCGCCATAATGATTCAAAGGATTCGGCGGGTCCGCCTCCACATAAGGCGCGCCTTTTTCGCCATCAAAAACGTAATCGGTGCCGTAATGAATCAGCCGCGCGTTTTTCTCCGCGCACAATTTCGCCAGCGCTTCCGGCCCCGTCGCATTCACCGCCCACGACAACTCGCGCTCCTGCTCGCATTTTTCAACGAGATTATACGCCGCCGTATTGACGACCCAATCCGGCCGCAGCGCCCCCAACCGCTCCTTCATCTGCGCCGGCGCGGTCAAATCAAAATCCGCGCGAGAAAGAAAACTCATCTCGCAATCCGCCGGAGCCAGCGTGCGCAACGCATAAGCCAGCAAACCGCCGCCGCCCGTAATCAAAACTCGTTGAGACATAAGCCTGGTAGGGCGGCGCTGCTGCGCTGCCCTATATTCCGCCCTGCGCATTCCGCGCAGGACAGAATGCTGCCACAGCCGCTTGCGGCGGCAAGTGGCAATTACCCTGGGAGCGCCGGCGTCCCGCTGGCCAGTTGTACCGTCCGCGCCCGCCGATTGACAACCATGCTATAACCGAAGCCGCAAAAGGAGTTGGAAAGGCAAAATGGGAAACAAGGGAAACGGCCTCATCATTAAAAACCCAAGCACTTTGGAGCGCGCCGGCAGAGCGCAGCGACGACGGCGCTTTGCCGCATCCATTGATTTCACAACCACTCCTCAGAATCGCACGACTCAACTCCATTTTTGTCCATCCCAAGTCGTTGAATCTGAATGCCCGTCGTGCCCCATCGTGCAGAATCGTATGAGGGGAAGGGGGGCACACCTTCCCGCTATCAACTATCAACCACCGACTATCAACTCCCCCCAACTGCCAGCCGGTGCCAACCCTTGCCACCCCGGTATACAGGCCGAATTCCTTCCATCCGACCTCCGGCCTCCGATTTCCGTCTTCCGTCTTCCGCCCTAAACCCTTATCGTCCCCGCGTCATGTCGAAAAACTGTCTCATCACTGGCGCCGCCGGCTTCATCGGCAGCCATCTGACCGACAAGCTGTTGGCGCAAGGCTATCGCGTCTTGGGTGTGGACAACATGGTTTTGGGAAAACGCGCCAACATCACCGCCGCGCTGAAATCGCCCAATTTCACCTTCCAGGAACTCGATGTGAACGACCTGCCAGCCTTCCGCGGTTTTTTGCAGGCCAACACGAAAGGCCAGCCAATCGGCGCCGTCTGGCACATGGCCGCCAACTCCGACATCCAGGCCGGCGGCAACGATCCCGACATCGATTTGCAGCGCACTTTTCTCACCACCTACAACACGCTCAAGATGGCGCAGGAATTCAACATCCCGCAGTTCATCTTCGCCTCGACCTCCGCCATCTACGGCGAACTCGGCGGCGCCCTCACCGAACTGTCCGGCCCGCTGCACCCGATCTCCAATTACGGCGCCATGAAACTCGCCTCCGAAGGCGTCATCACCGCCGCGCTCGAGCGTTTTCTGAAACAAGCGTGGATCTACCGCTTCCCCAACGTCGTCGGCAGCCGTGCGACCCATGGTGCCATCTACGACTTTCTAAAAAAGCTGAAGAAAAATCCCGCCGAACTCGAAGTGCTCGGCGATGGCTCGCAGGAAAAACCTTACCTGCACGTCAACGAATTGACCGACGCCATGGTTTTCCTGCACGAAAAGCAACAAAATCGCCTGAACGTGTTCAACATCGCGCCGGACGGCTCCGCCTCCACCGTTCGCTTCATGGCGGAGGCCACCGTTCGCCTGGCCGCGCCCAGCGCGAAAATTCGTTACACCGGCGGCTCCAAAGGCTGGATCGGCGACGTCGCTAAATTTCAATACTCCATCGAAAAACTCAAAACCGCCGGCTGGAAACCGCGCCTCACCTCGAACGAGACCGTGGAACTTGCCATCAAGGAAAACCTCGCCAACTTGAATTAATTTCTCCCATGAATATTCCACAGACTGGATTAATTCACTGGTCAGCGATTTGCCGCGACCAACAAAGTTCCACCCTCTCGCCGGGAGCTAAGCATTACCCACATCATGTTCCATCTTTTCAAGAATCCCAAAGGGATTCCGTCAATCAGCCCAGGGTTGCCGAGCTTGCGAGGCTACCCTGGGAGGTGGATCGTAAAACCGTATTCAACCCTGAAAGGGTTGTGTCGAACCGCCTTTAGCGGAGCGTAAAACTCAATTAAAAAGAACGGAGCAATGAAGCAACTGGTAATCCTCGCAGGCGGCAAAGGCACACGCCTCAAAGACCGCTTGGGCGATCTGCCCAAACCGATGATTCCCGTCGCCGGCAAACCGTTGCTGGAACATCAAGTCGAGCTCGCCAAAAAATACGGCTTCACCGACCTGCTGTTCTTCGTCCACTACCACGCCGACCTCATCGAAAAACATTTCGGCGACGGGAAAAAATTCGGCGTCCAAATCCGTTACCTTCTCGAAACCGAACCCCTCGGCACCACCGGAGCTGTGCTCGCCGGCTTCGATTCGCTCGCCGACCGTTTCCTGGTGATGTATGGCGACACCATGGTGAACGTGGATCTGGATCGCATCTGGCAAGCCCACGAAAAACATCACACCGACGCCACATTGCTCCTGCACCCCAACGACCACCCCTTCGATTCCGATTTGGTCGAAATCGATGCCAATTCCCGCGTGGTAGCCTTTCACAACCGCCCCCACGCCGAAGGCATCTGGCGCCAAAACCTCGTCAACGCCGGGCTGTACGTCCTGGAAAAACGCGCTCTCGCCCCCTTTCACGCAACACGCAACACGCAACACGCGGGAATTTTGGATTTCGGCAAAGACGTCTTCCCCGCCGTCGTTCAAAAGGGCGCAAATCTCTTTGGCTACAACTCCCCCGAATACATCAAAGATATCGGCACCCCGCAGCGATACGATCGCATCTGCGGCGAATATGCCGCCGGGGTCATCGCCCGCAGTAGCTTTGCCACTCCCCAACGCGCCGTGTTTCTGGACCGCGACGGCACCCTCGTGCCGGATAAGGATTGCCTGCGCAACGCTGATGGTTTGGAATTGCTGCCCGGCGTCGCGGATGCCTTGCATCGCCTCAACCACAGCGGCTGGCGAGCCGTCCTCGTCACCAACCAACCCGTCGTCGCTAAAGGCTGGTGCACCGAAGCCGAACTGCAAAATATCCACAACAAGCTCGAAACCCTATTGGGCCGTGAACACGCCTTTTTGGACCGCATCTATTTCTGCCCGCATCATCCGGAGAAAGGCTTTCCCGGCGAACGCGTGGACCTGAAAATCGATTGCGACTGCCGCAAGCCCAAAATCGGCATGATTAAATCAGCCGTCACGGATTTGAACATCGATTTGCAGCAATCCTGGTTCATCGGCGACACCACCACCGACGTGCAAACCGCCCGCAACGCCGGCGTAAAATCAATCCTTGTGCGCACCGGTTCCGCTGGCAAAGATGGCAAACACAATGCGCCGCCGGATTTCACATTCGACACGCTGAACGAAGCGGTGGACTTTATTGTGACGCAAACCAAATGATCATCAGCAAAACCCCATTGCGCATGAGTTTCGTCGGCGGCGGAAGCGATCTCCCGGTTTTCTACCGCAAATACGGCGGCGCCGTGGTGTCCACCGCCATCAACAAATTCGTCTACGTCACCGTCAACCAGAAGTTCGACGACCGCATCCGCCTGAGCTACTCGAAAACCGAAGACGCAAAATCCGCCGATAAAATCAAACACCCGCTCGTTCGCGAAGCCCTGCAGATGCTGGGCATCCGCGGCGGCATTGAAATCACTTCCATCGCCGACATTCCCGCCAAGGGCACCGGACTCGGCTCCTCGAGTTCATTCACGGTCGGCCTGTTAAACGCCCTGCATGCATTTGCCAACCGCTACGCCCCCGCCGAGAAACTCGCGCAGGAAAGTTGCGCCATTGAAATCGAACGCTGCGGCGAACCCATCGGCAAGCAGGATCAATACGCCGCCGCCTACGGCGGCTTTAACCTGATCGAATTCAACCCCGACGATTCCGTGAGCGTTGAACCAATCATCTGCAAGCGCGAAACACTCCGGCAACTCCAGGAAAACACCCTCGTTTTTTACACCGGAATCACCCGCAGCGCCTCCGCGCTGTTAAAAACCCAAGGCGCAGCAGTCGCCTCGGACAAGGCCAAACAAAAAACCATGAAACGCATGGTCGAACTTGCGCACCAACTCAAGGCGGAATTGCAGAAAAACAATCTGGGAGCATTCGGCGAAATCATCCACGAAAACTGGGAACTCAAACGCAGCCTTACCGGCGGCATCAGCAGCAGCGCCATTGACGACTGGTACGATCGCGCCCGCAAAGCCGGCGCCATCGGCGGCAAGCTCCTCGGCGCCGGCAGCGGCGGTTTCCTGATGTTCTACGCCCCCCACGCCCGCCACGACGCCATCACCTGCGAACTAACCGACCTCCGCCCCGTCGCCTTCCAATTCGAACCCCAAGGCAGTAAAATCATATTTGTTCACGAGTAATTCTTATCGCAAATGACATGTATCATTGAGCCCATTTTGAATTTTATCCGTTCAGTTCAATAAATTTCGGATTTGTGACCAGCCAGAAGTGCTATAGCGATTGCCATAATAGATTTCCGGATAGGGAATGATTTTGAGCTGGTAATTTTTGGGGAGAAGTGGTTGAAAAGGGGTAATTGCGAACGCCTGAGTTGGAGCCTAATGCGGAGAACGCCACAGTGGAGGAGTTAAAGGTGGCGATGGAGGCTGCGCCCAATCGGCGTTCTTACATTGGGCGGTGTGCGAGGCGGGCGTTGTTGCTGCGGCAGAGCCGGGCGGCAGTTTGTGAGCTATTCAATCGCACCGACCGGATGATGCGCCTGTGGATCGAGCTGTTCAACCGGGGTGGCACCGATGCACTGATCAGCAGGCCCAAAGGAGGCAGACCCCGGAAAGTGAAGCTGGAGCGTGTGAAGGATTTACTGGTGCCAGTATTGGAATATCCGGCTCAAGCCGGCCAATTACATTGGACGGGGGTCAAGCTGCACGGCTATTTGAAGGAGCAACTGGCGATCGACTTGGGTTATCGAGCAACCATCCGGTGGTTGCATGAGCTCGATTATCACCTGCGGGTTCCGTAACCTTGGCCGGAACGGCAGAAGGAAGAGAAACGAAAGGCTTTTCTGGAGAAGCTGCACCTTGAGTGGCGATCCTCAGGTGGAACTATGGTTTGGGGACGAATGTGGAATCGAAGGCGATCCCCGCGCCGCCGTTGCGTCCAGCCAGGCAAGCCGCGAACCGTGCCTTATCTGGGCGATCACATTCGGCAAAACATTATCGGCTTTGTAGCCCCGCAAAGTGGAGCGTTTTTCAGCCTGATCGTCGATGGCGTGGACACCGACGTCTTCCAGTTTTTTTTGATTGAGATGGCCAAAGCCATTCGGAAAAGGGAAGGCGTTCGTCAATTGTTGATTTTGGACAATGCCTCCTGGCACAAAGCCGCCCGGCTCAACTGACATCATTTCGAGGCGAAGTTTTTGCCGGGCTACTCGCCGGACTTCAATCCGATCGAACGGCTCTGGTTGCGCCTCAAGGCTGACTGGTTTTGGGACTTTATCGCCCGCACCCACGACGAGTTAACCAACCGCCTCTGCCAGGCTCTCAGAAGCTTGATGGATCAACCCGTCAAAACCGCTTCCATCTGCTCTATCCGGAAATAAGATTTGGCAATCACTATAGTACGTAATTGCACTATTCCCCGCTACGGTAGCGTTTAGCTGATTGATGAGCCAAGGATATGAAACCAAATTTCGCACTCGTTCGGCGCTGCCTCCCTAAAGCCCGGAACTCAACCCGGTGGAAATCATTGGCGATGTCATCAAGGACCGGATCGCCAACACGATTTGGGAGTCGTTGGAGGCTGAATGGAGGTAGTGCTAATGTCCACCTTGTTTGACAAAACAAGAATCCTCATTTTAATTCCCTCAAACTGTGAACATTTTCAAATGCATCATTCGCTATCAGCAAAGAAACTCCTCGTCAACTACTGAGATTTTACCCTTGCGCCTAATAATCTCACCAGAGGTTTCTTGGGTGGGTGTCCATCTTGCCAACTGCAGTTTTTCCGGTTCTGTTCAATCAAAAGCAAGCAGTCGAAGTTTGCCCAATTTTCAGCGTACAGACTTGCACTTCAAACAAAGGACAGCAAAACTATTTTGTTGCACGATTATACTGTCGAAATGACTCGTTCCAAATTATGAAATCTGTCGGAAATTTTTACGAAAGCCTTCACAAAACGGATAAGGAGTATTCCGGTGGCTCCTATCACATGAAAAGTTTGTGGACTTCAGACCCGTTACGAACTTGGGCAATCCGGCAAACCAAAACCCTGCAATTCTTAGATGTCGGATGTGGCCGTGGCATTTTCATAAGGGATTTCGTTCAAGGAGTGGATCAGCGCTGGCAAATCAAGCCCTGTCGCGTAACTGGAATTGACTTGGTACGAAGCACCTCGAATGTTTTCCATGAAATATCTAATTTCGAATTTCGCATCCATGACACCGACGGAAATTTGCTTCCGTTCGAGGACGAGATTTTTGATTTTATTTCATGCAATCACGTCCTTGAACATGTATTTGAAACGGAAAAGCTTGTGCGAGAATTCCATCGGGTCTTAAGGCCCGATGGATTGTGTCTGATCAGCGTGCCGAACATTGCCGCATGGGTAAATCGCTTATTGTTTGTTTTCGGAAGTCAACCACTCGGGTCTGAAATTGGAACAGAGAAGATTACGTACGGTTTTTGGCCCACTTGTATGCAAAGTAAATTGGAGCGATTCCATCCTTCTGGCCACATTCGAGATTTCACACCGCGTGGACTGCAAAATCTGGTTGAGCACTGTGGGTTCAGGGCGATTGGATGGTGGCCGCAAAGTCATGGTCTTATTGCTCGTTGCGGAAAATGGGCGGGCCGCGAAATGTCAATTATGATTCAGAAATAATCTGATGTAGACAGGCTATATAAGCCGACAATATTTCATCCCTGCCATCAATTGGCAAAACCCGCGCTGTGAACTTTGCCAGCTTAATGACTCCAAAAGCGGGTTTCGGTTCATATCGGCGAGGTAGCTGTTGCCTGCGCGCTGATTTCGCACTTCGTTTTCAACCATTCGCTTGAATTCGTCCGTATCGAATGGGGTTGCGTATCGGATAAAATCGCCGAAGAGCAGGGGATAGCATTGTAGTTTGTAGGCGACCACTGCGATTCCGGCAGCGACCGCCTCGCCGACCACCAATCCCCAGCTTTCGTAATGGCTGGGCATCACAAAAACCCGGCTGGCTTTCAGCAATCGGAATTTTTCCTCTTCCGAAACCAGCCCGCTAAAGGTGACGTTCGCCGCCAACCCAAGGTCGCGCACCGGCTTTTCCAACGCGTCCTTGCTCTTTCCAATAATGACGGCGCGAAAATCCGGCAATTGATCCTTCAGCCATTTCAGCGTCGCCAGCAAATCATCGATGCCCTTTTGCGGGTGGACGCGTCCCGTCCAGGCCACATCAAATTGCTTCGGTTGGTCCGGCACGCTTTGGGCGGCGGACACATCGATGCCGTTCCCTACGTAAACCAATTGCGACTCGTGATAGCCAAATCGCAACAGATATTCTTTTATTTCCGGATGCCCGTAAATGACGAAGCCGCCGCGGCAAAATCGAAAGCATCGCAAGGATAATTGCTGACTAAACCAGAAGTGCAATGACCCAAATCGCGAGGCCGGGACATCCGCGCGCGTCCTGAATATTACCTGCCGCAGCGACGGCGCCGTCATGCCGAGATAAAGGATCTTTCCGCGTGCTCCGCACAGAATCAGCGGCAGTGTGTCCCACCAAAAATCCGAGATGGCGACGGCGATGCTTTGCCGGCCAACCTTTTTTAAGCGCCTTAATGTTCCAAAGAATCGTCGCGTGTTGTCGATCAGCAGCCCGAGCTGTCCGCCCACTGAACTGGCGTCTCCCAGGTTGGCGACTTTGCTGTCCGTCAACGTCTGGTTCAGAGGGAGTCCTTGCCGCTCCAAGAACCAGGTGAGGGCATGGCCGCCAAAGAAATGGACCGGGTAATTCTCCGCGATCGCCGCGCGCGCCATGTGCGTTAAATAAATGTCGCTGCCGGCGATGTGCCTGGTGTAGATGCCGTTGACGAAAAAAACGACTGGCGGATGGCTGGCTGCAGCCGGTGCGGCTAAAGGTTTGTCAGGCGGCATTCGTTCTTTTCTTTCGATTTGAGGCTCTCAAAGCCGTCATCGGCTCGGCGAGCTTACCGGTGAGGATGTCCAACAATCAAATGCAAAGCCCGGGACCGCCTTGCCTTGATTTACTTTGATCTGGTGCGATTTGGTGTGATTCACTTTGATTCGATTGGAGGCGGATAGTTAAAGACGGCTCCGCGACGGGCGGCGTCGGCACTTTGTTGGGAGGGATGTTTGGGGGTGTTTTTCGAGCCGGGGCGCAGGTGGTAGATTTCGCGGAGCCGAGCCATTTCGGTTTCTTTGTTGGTCCAATCGGTTCTGATCCATTCCCGGATGTCGGGCCAATGAAGGAAGTTCATCAGGCGTTCGAGATATTCCTCCTGCGATTCCTCGCTTCTGGCAGCTTGAGCGCGTTCGAGTTCGGGATGCGGCGTCTTCTTTTTCGACGATCCGGCCCCAGCGTTCCCAGGAGAGATTCATGGCGCGGGCGTAATGTGTGCCGTAGCGCAAACGCGAGAGTTCGGCGGAGATTTCGCGAAATTGTTTCCAGCGTTCCCCGCGACTGCTGATGGAATCCAACTCGTGGATGTGTTGGGCAAGTTCGGCGGTGAGAATGCGGGCGAGGCGTTCACAAAGGTATTGGCCGTTTTCCTGAGCGGGGACGTCGTCCGAGCGTTCGATCATCCAACGGGTTTGCAACTGGGTTTCCTGGTGGCGCAACCAATCAAGGTAGCCGCCTTTGCGCCATTGAGAGAGATTTTGTTCGGTGATGGGTTGGCCGGTGAAGTATTCGCGCAGGACCCGTCTCACTGAGGGCAAGGCGTTTAACCATTCAAGGAGTTGAAGGCTGGCACCGCCGTCCTGCAATCGGCGGTTGAGTTGGTCGCGAATTTTTTTGGGCAGGCGGGCGATTTTTCCGGTTCGGGATTTCATAGGATGCATTTTTTAACCGCAGATGGACGCAGATGGACGCAGATCCGCCTTCGCTGCGCTACGGCGCGACGAGGGAATTTCAAATTGGAGATTTGAGATTTCAAATCTGTATGGCGGCGCTCACAGAGCGCCGCTACAAACACTTGCATCCTCCTTTCATTTAGAGCATTTCCATAAAAGCTGTAGCAATGTGCCGGTGGTTGGATGAACAGCGGTCTTTTTGGTTTTTGGCTTCCGCCTTCGCGAAGGCTACGGCGGACAGGTCGTTTCGGCTCAGTTACAGGGTTTTCAAACCTGCGCCTTCGCCGAAGCCTCACCAAAAACCAAAAATCCTCGCTGCACACCGCTACATCTTTTATGTCAATGCTCTGGAGTGGTTTTAGCATGGATACCGTTTGCGGAAAAACTCACGGTGATGTTTTTTGCGGAAGCTTTTATCAAACAATGAGATGCGTTTTATTTTTTGAGAAAAAAGAGGCGTAAACGAACGAATTTTTTAGCGGCTAAAAGGCGACTGCCCATTCTTTAACGACTAAGAATCAATCGATTCCGGAGAATGCGAAATGGTTTCGTGTTTCTTAAAACGTGTCCGTGATGGTTCAGAGAAAGATTTATGATGTGTGTCGCATTTGCGCCGGCAGAGGATTTATTTCGCCGCCGGGTAGGGACTCGCTACTTTTTCATGCGCTCCTGTCGCGCTCACACGCAAGGGCTGACGCAGTTAAAACCTAGAATAATTTTTCCCGCGGCTTTTTTTGGCTCGACAGTGGATTGAGCCGAAGTAAAATTGAAACTACCCATTTGCCACAGATTCAAATGGGTAGTTTCTTTTTTTTACTATTCAACTTTTCGATATTCCCCTTTTTAATATTCTCTTTTTTAACAGTCACCGTTTGAGGGCAAGCTGTGATCTTGAAGCAGATCCCCAAGCCCTGCGTCTTTGCATGTCGCGAAGCGAATCCCCTCAGCTTTCTTTTTAGTCTCTTGAATTTTAAATGCGCGAGATCTCGTCACACATGCGGGAGCACGCGTTTAAATGTATCGCACATTTGTAATCGGCAGTATCGCCGATTTGCGATCGGCTGGCCGTTTTAGAGCGACGAGTCATCGAACAAGTGCCACGCCCGGCAGAATGCAATTCTGCGATACGGCAGATTACAAATCTGCGCTACGGATTTTGGCGGTTTTCCCTTAAATTAAATGCGTTTGCCCTGAGTCCACGTGCAACCTTGCTTGACCATTGCCTTGTTTGCCATCCATGATTTCCCCGAACGTCTATGCAATTTAAAACGACTCTCGTCACGGGCGGGGCAGGTTTCATTGGAAGCCATATCGTTGACGAACTGCTTTCGCGAGGAGCGCGAGTCATCGTCTATGATAATTTCACCACGGGCCGCCGCGATTTTCTTCCGCCGGAACATACGAACCTGCAAATCGTAAAGGGTGACGTTCTCGACACCGCCGCGTTGCAAGCCGCCATGAAGGGTTGCGATTTTGTTTTTCACATACAGGCCAACGCCGATGTGCGCGGCGGAAAAGACAAACCCAAGGTGGACCTGGACCAGAATACCATTGCCACCTGGAGCGCTCTGGAGGCCGCGCGGATGCAAAAGGTTAAGGGATTTGCCTTTGCCAGCAGCAGTGCGATTTACGGCGAGCCGGAAGTTTTTCCGACGCCGGAAACGTATGCGCCCAAGCAAACCTCGCTTTATGGCGCCAGCAAATTGGCGGGCGAGGCCATGATCCAGGCCTATTCCGAATATTACGATATCCGCAGCTTCAGTTTTCGGTTTGTGAGTTGGATGGGCGAACGCTACACGCACGGGATCGTCTTCGACGTCTTGAAAAAGCTTCGGCAAGATTCCAAACGGCTGCCTTTGCTGGGCGATGGCACCCAAAAGAAATCCTACCTTTACGTAAAGGACGGGGTGAGCGGCATCATGCAGGCCATCGAGAAGAGTCCGGATTTGAAGAATGTCTACAATCTCGGGCATGACAATTTCCTGACGGTGGTCGAAGTCGTGCGCGTGATTCTCGATGAATTGAAACTCCCCGACGTCAAACTGGATTTCGCCGGCGGAAAACGCGGGTGGGTGGGGGACAGTCCGCTGGTTCATCTCGATACGTCGCTCATCAAATCGCTGGGATGGCGGCCCATGACAGCCATTGAGGAAAGCGTTCGTCGCACCGTTCGATATTTGACCGCGAATCCGACCTTGCTCGAAGCGCGCGTTTAAGATTCCGCGCCTGCCTCGTAATACTTGCCAAACACGGCCAACCCGCCCAACTTGCAGCACCGTATGAAATGCATTTTCATCACCGGCGCAGCCTGGACTTACGAAGCGCGCCCATGAAAATCACCGTGCTCGGCCTTTGGCACCTTGGCAGCGTCACCGCCGCCTGTTGCGCGAGGCATTTCCAAGTCACGGGCCTGGACTTCGATGCGTCGACTATCGCCAAACTGAATCAGAGCCAGGCGCCCCTGCACGAACCCGGCCTCAACGAACTGCTCGCCGCAGGCCTCAAAGGCGGAAATCTTTCGTTCACAACTGATCCAAAAAATGCCTGCGCGAACGCCGATGTGCTGTGGGTCACGTACGACACGCCCGTTAATGAAAACGACGAGTCAGACGTCGCCTTCGTGCTCGGTAATATCCGCCGCGCGTTGCCGCATCTACCCACGACCGCGCTGGTTTTGATTTCCGCGCAACTGCCCGTGGGCACTTGCGCGCAATTGGAAAAAGAGTTTCCGCAATTTCAATTCGCCTGTTCGCCGGAGAACCTCCGGTTGGGCAAGGCAATCGATTCCTTTGAAAAAGCCGAGCGCGTCATCGTCGGCGTGCGCCATGCCTCCGCGCGGCCGTTGTTGGAAACATTGTTTGCGCCGTTCACTTCGCAGGTCCTGTTCATGCGCACGGAATCGGCTGAAATGGTGAAGCACGCGCTGAATTCTTTTCTCGCCCTGTCGATCACCTTCATCAATGAGATTGCGCGCCTGGGCGAACACGTCGGCGCAGATGCCAAAGAAGTTTCCGCCGGGCTGAAGAGCGAGCCGCGCATCGGTCCCAAGGCCTATCTCGCACCGGGCGGACCGTTCGCCGGCGGCACACTGGCGCGCGATGTCGTCACGCTGTCCACGTTGGCCGCAGCGAAAAAGGAAAATGTGTCCGTGATTCCCGCGATCAAGGAAAGCAACGATGCGCATCGGACCTGGGCCTTTCGCCGGCTGCAATCGCGTTGGGGCGATCTCTCCGGCAAAATTGTCGCCGTGCTGGGCCTCACGTATACACCGAATACGGATACGCTGCGCCGCAGCGCCGCCATTGAGCTTGCCCAGCAACTGCTGGCTGCCGGCGCAACGGTTATAGCTTTCGATCCCGCGGTGAAACATTTGCCTCCAGAGTTGAAACAAATCTCTCTCGCGACGGATATTTCCGGCGCCTTGCAAAGCGCCGACGCCGCCGTGATCTGCACCGAGTGGCCGCAATTCCGCCAGGCGGATTGGGCGCGCATCCTTCCCCAAATGCGCGGGCGCATCATCATCGACGCGAATCGATTTCTGGAAAACGAATTGAAAAACATCGACAGCCTGGAGCATCTTTCGGTCGGTCGCGCCGCATGAAACTCAAAAACCTCAACGCACTCATCACGGGCAGCAGCCAGGGGTTGGGCAAAGTCATTGCCGAGCAGTTCCTGCGCGAAGGCGCGAATGTGGCTTTGTGCGCGCGCACGGAAAAAGACCTGCTCGCCACGCGCGATGAACTCGCGAAAAAATTTCCTGCGCAAAAGGTGATTGCCAAGGCGTGCCGACGTTTCCGATGAGTCGGACGTGAACGCGCTGGTTGCATTTGCGATGCGGGAATTCGGCGCACTGCAAATTCTCGTGCTTAACGCGGGCATTTACGGACCGATGGGGCCGACTGAATCTGTTTCGCTGGAGGAGTGGCGGCGCGCGATGGATATCAACTTGTATGGCGTGTTGTTGCCGTGCCGGGCGATGATTCCGCATTTTAAGATTCAATTCGGCAGCAGCCGGGGTAACGAGGCTCAAAATAAAAAGATGTCTGAGCCTCCTCACGTCGGCTCCTACGCAGTAGCGGGAGCTCACGGCAAAATCATCATTCTCAGCGGGGGCGGGGCGACGAATCCTTTGCCGAACATCAGCGCTTATGCGGCGTCGAAAGCGGCGGTGGTGCGACTCATGGAAACGTTGGCGGAGGAATTGAGGCCGCATCACGTCGATGTGAATGCCATTGCGCCGGGAGCGCTTGCCACGCGTTTGGTGGATGAAGTTTTGGCCGCCGGCCCGGAACGCGTGGGCGCGGCATTTTACGAAAAGAATAAGCAGTGGAAGGAGAAGGGCGCCACACCGCTGGAGCTGGGCGCGGCGTTGGCGGTTTATCTCGCGAGCGCGCAGAGCGACGGCATCACAGGCAAGCTCATCAGCGCGCAATGGGATCCGTGGGAGAAGCTTCACGAATTCAAAGCCGACCTCAACAGCGACATCTACGCGCTGCGCCGCATCGTGCCAAAGGACCGCGGCAAAACGTGGGGCGACAAATGAATTACGCGATCATCGGCTGCGGGTTGATCGGGAAAAAGCGGCTGGCGGGATTGCCGAGCGGCTCAAAGCTTGTGGTTGCGTGCGACACGGATTTGGCCCGCGCGGAGGCGTTGGTCAAACTCGCGCAAAGCGGACGGGCGGTTGCCGATTTTCATCAAGCGATTGCCGATCCACGGGTTGAAGCGGTCATCGTCGCCACGATTAATTCCGCGCTCGCCGAAGTTTCCGCCGCTGCGATGCGCGCCGGCAAACACGTATTGGTGGAAAAGCCCGCCGGCATTTCCGCCGGTCAAATCGAGGAACTGATCGCGCTCGCGAAGAAACACGGGGTCTGCGTGCGCGTGGGTTTCAACCATCGCTATCATCCGGCGTTCCTCCAGGCGCGCGAAATTTTTGAATCCGGCGTGATGGGTGAATTGATGTTCATCCGCGCGCGTTACGGTCATGGCGGGCGGATTGGTTACGAACAGGAATGGCGCGCGGACCCTAAACTTTCCGGCGGCGGCGAATTGATCGACCAGGGAATTCATTTGATCGATCTTGCCAGTTGGTTTCTTGGCGAGTTCAAAAAAGTCGAAGGCCACGCCGCCACTTATTTTTGGAACATGCCCGTGGATGACAACGCTTTCCTGAGTTTGCAAACTGCGAAAGGACAAACCGCGTGGTTGCAGGTCAGTTGCACGGAATGGAAAAATCTTTTTTCGTTCGAGATCTACGGCCGCCGCGCGAAATTGCACATCGAAGGGCTGGGCGGGAGTTATGGCGTGGAAAAATTGTATCATTACCAGATGAAACCGGAGATGGGTGTTCCGGACACGAAGGTCTACGAATTCCCGGGCGCGGACGAATCCTGGCACAGGGAATTGAGTGAGTTCGAAGAGGACGTGCGGAACAAGCGGGCATCCGACGCAGGGTTAAGAGAAGCCAGGGCGGCGTTGGAAATTGTTGAGAAAATTTACGCGCGCAATCAATAGTATTCCGAATCCCGCGCCTCGTCTCCAGGCGTATGCACTTGATGCAGAATAAAGTTCTGCTTATCGTCCGCCTATGAAAAGGTTGAGCGTTGTTATTATCCTGTTCGGTTTATTGACTTTGGTCACTTTCCGAAGTGAGGCACGCGTCTTCGTGGTCACCGACACAACCGATTCCACCGACATCACCAGCCTGCGCGGCGCGGTCATCGCGGCCAACCAATTGGGCGGACATAACACCATTATTTTGCAAGGAAGCAATAGCCCGGGCAAAAACCGCGCGACGACCTTTCATCTGACTCTTTCCGGCGCGCTGGAAGATCACGCGCAAACGGGCGACTTGGATATCACGAAAGGCACGCTGACGATCAATGGCCTGCGGCAGGACATTGTCATCGACGCGACCGGGCTGGGCGACCGCATCTTTCGCGTGCATCCGGGCGCGCGGCTTTTGCTGAAAAATTTGACTCTCACAGGAGGACACGCGCCGAATGCCGCATTTCCCGGCACTGTCGAGAGAGGCAGGGGTGATGGCGGCGCGATTTTCAATGCGGGAATTCTTAATGTTCAAAAATGCGTTTTCACCAACAACACCAGCGGCGATGGCGTGGCCGACGGCGGATTGCCTCTGCTCAGCCCGGCGGATGACGGGGGTGCGATTTACAATTCGAGCAATGCGGTGCTCGTGAATTGCACCATCGCGCAAAATCACGGCGGCACCGGAACCAATGGCAGCCTGGGCGGAAACGGTGGCGGCATCAGGAATGATGGAACATGCGTGCTGACCCTGTGCAAGCTCACCGGCAATTCCAGCGGCATGGGCGGAAGCGCGGTTGGGGGTTTCCATGGCGAGGGCGGCACCTCGGGCAGCGGCGGAGGGATTTATAATTCGGGAACGATGCAGTTGAGCAAATGCGTCGTGAGCGGAAACATTTGCCCCCGAGGCGTGGATGGCGTCACCCCCGCGGGCGACAATGGCTCCAGCAGTTATGGTGGATATGGCGGCAGCGGCGGAGGCATCTTCAATTTTGGCCGATTGCGAATTAACGCTTCGGCGATCTATGCCAATCGCGCCGGTGACGGTGGCGACGCGGACGGCGGCATTTTTGGCTCCGGAGGCGGCGCGGGTGGGGAAGGCGGAGGAATCCTCAATCAAGGAATCCTTACCGTCAATGATTCCACCATCAGCTCGAATTTCACCGGCAACGGCGGCAACGGCGGACCCGGATCGGATTTTCCGGGTATCGGTGGTCAAAGCGGGAATGGCGGTGGCGTTTTCAATATCGCAACGGCCACCTTCACCGGCTGCACGATTGTGCTGAACCAGACCGGCAACGGGGGTAACGGCGGCAATCCTACAACTGCAACCAATTCGTCCGGACACCAGAACCTTCCCGGCACGGGCGGCTGGGCTGGAGATGGCGGCGGGATCTACGGCCTGACGCCGGGAGTCACCATTCGCAACACGCTCCTCGCTTTGAACACGACCGGTATCAGCGGCCCTGGCGGCTATGGGGGTCTCGGTCCGGACGGCAGCGGCTCCATCGCTTCGGGTGGCTTCAATCTCATCGGCATCGGCTTTGGCAGCGAAACGAACTCCGACATGGTGGGCACCCAGGATTCCCCCATCGATCCCTTGATCGGCCCGCTCCAAATGAACGGCGGCCCCACACCCACGCACGCGTTGCTCGACGGCAGTCCGGCGATCGACCAGGGTAAAAGTTTCAAAATGACCCAGGATCAACGCGGCAAACACCGGCGCGTCGACCTTCCCGCTGTTCCCAATGCTGCCGGCGGCGACGGCACCGACATCGGCGCGTTTGAAATAAGTCTTCCCCCGCCGTTTCAGACCCACTAAAGCGTTGGAAGAAATTCCTGCGCGTTTTTAGCTTTCCGCTTTCGCGCTTTCCGCATTTCATGTCCCGGTGATTATCGCGCGTTCACCGCTTCGCGTCACGCTGGGTGGCGGCGGCACGGATTTGCCTTCCTATTACGAAAAATTCGGCGGCTTCCTCATCGCCGCGGCCATCGACAAATACATTTACATCACCCTGCACGACACGTTCGTGCCGGACCTGATCGTGAAATATTCCGAGCTCGAACGCGTGCCTGAGGCCCGGCAACTGAAGCATCCGATCCTCCGTGAAGCCTTCGATCTCGTCGGCGTCAGCGGGAAATCTCTCGAGCTCACGTCGATGGCGGACCTTCCGGCGGGCACGGGTCTCGGCTCTTCCGGCAGTTTTACGACGTCGCTGCTCAAGGCGTTGCACGCGCACAAACGCAATCTCGTGCACCCCGCCGAACTCGCCGCGCAGGCTTGCGAGATTGAACTGGGGCGGCTCAAGGAACCGATCGGCAAACAGGACCAATACATTTCGGCTTTTGGCGGAATCACGTGTTTTAAATTCCTGAAGGACGGAACGGTTGAGGCGTGGCCCTTGAAAGTTTCCAGCGAAACCCGCGATAATCTGGAAGACAATCTGCTGTTATTTTTCACCGGTTACTCGCGCAACGCGTCGGCGATTCTAATCGAGCAGGATCAGAAATCGAAATCGAACGATCAGGAGATGATCGACAATCTGCATTTCATCAAGGACCTCGGCCTGCAAAGCCAGAAAGCGCTGGAGGGCGGAAAGCTCGAGGAATTCGCGCGCCTGATGGATGTCCATTGGCAGCGCAAAAAGCAGCGCAGCGGCGGCATGAGCAATCCGAAAATCAACGAATGGTATGACCTTGCGCGCGCGAACGGCGCGCTCGGCGGCAAACTCATCGGCGCGGGTGGCGGCGGTTTTTTGATGTTTTACGCCGAGGAAAAAACGCGGCTGCGACACGCGATGGCGGAGGCCGGTCTCCAGGAAGTGCGGTTCCGTTTCGATTTTGAGGGGACCAAACTCGTCATCTCGTGAGCGCGCCGTTGGAAATTCCGGTTGCGATTCTCGCCGGCGGCCTGGCCACACGCCTCGGGCCGGTCACTGAAAAAATTCCCAAATCGCTTGTGGCTGTGGCGGGGAAACCGTTTCTCGCGCGCCAACTCGAACTGCTCCATTCGCGTGGCATTCGCCGTGCCGTCCTCTGCGTCGGGCACCTGGGCGAAATGATCCAGCGCGATTTCGGCAGCGAAGCCTGCGGCATCAAACTCGATTATTCCTTCGACGGTCCCCAACTGCTGGGCACGGGCGGTGCCATCAAGCGCGCCTTGCCGTCGCTCGGCGCAGAGTTTTTTGTGCTGTATGGCGATTCTTTTTTGCCGATTGATTACCAGCCGGTCGCCGAATTCTTCCAGCGCTCGGGCAAACTCGGCTGTATGACGGTGTATCGCAATGAAGGCCGATACGACACGAGCAATGTGGTTTTCGCGGATAACGAAATCAAAGTTTACGACAAAAAAAATCGCGTGCCGGAAATGCGTCACATCGATTACGGGCTGAGCCTGTTTCGGGCCGCGGCCTTCGACAGCTTTCCCGCCGACCAACCGTTTGACCTCGCCGACGTTATGAGCCAACTGGTGAAGGCGGGGCGGTTGGCCGGATTCGAAGTGCATGAGCGTTTTTACGAAATCGGCTCGCCGGCCGGGCTGGCTGAGTTGGAGAATTTTTTCACGAATGCTTCCTGACATTTGGCGGCGCGCTAATTTAAGTGAAAGTTGAGGGCGCAAAAAGCGCCAGAGGGCTGGCGCACTCCAAGACGCTATCGCGAGTCAGAGAGCGTAGGATCTTCCGCCAGGTTTTGGAGTGCGGCAGCCCTCTGGCGCTTTGGAATTCTCCGTGAGGAAACAAAACCTCAATAACACTCTTTCCATCCTTTCCATCAAGGGCAAAGCGCTCGGCCAGAAACTGCAATTCAACCAGTAAGCGTTTTTCGATTCGCGCAAAACTCAGCATCACGCCCGGGCAGACAACTTCTAAATTTTAAAGGAATTCCTCCAGCATTTTTTGACTCGACAGTCAACTGGCTCGCTTTAAAATTGGAACTCCCCCATTTGCCGCAGATTCAAATGGGGGAGTTCATTTTTCATTGTCACTTTTTATTTGCAGTTCGTCGGGGGAGTAAGCTGTGATCTTGAAGCTGAAATCACCCAAGCTTTCCGTCTTTTGAATGCCGCCGAACTCAATCCCCTCAGTTTTCTTCTTCAGGATTCTTGAATTTTAGATGTGTCTGCCTGGACATCACGCTGGCTTGCGCGGCGCGAATGTGGTTTGCTGATTACGATGAAGTCCAATCCATCCGCTCACAACCGCGACGGCATCCGGCTGAAGCTCCTCGGGCCGCTCGCGCTGCTGGGACTCATCGCGGCGATGCTGGTGAAATCCCATTCCGCCAATCGCGCCAAACCGCCCGGGGACGAGGTCGTTGCCAGCGTCAGTTCCAATACTGCGGCAGCTCCACAAAAATCCTTCACTCACCCGCCGCGCACGGCGGGCGTGTCGCCATCACAAACGTCCGCCGGCGCCGAGCCGGAAACGGAGCGGCTGACCGCATTGCTTTTCAACAACGCCAGCCCCGTGCTGGTGCGGCGTCAAGCAGCGCGTTCGCTCGCGGGCATCGGCACCGAGCAGGCGCTGGCCGCGCTCAAATCCGGCCTGACCAATAATCTTCCGCCCTACGTCAAAGCCGCCATCGCCGAAAGCCTCGGCCAGATTTCCAATCCCGAAGCCACGGAATTGTTGCACGAACTTGCCAACGGCAAGGATGAGACCATCGCCCGCGGCGCAGCACGCGGACTCGCGGCTCGCGGCGACGCCGACGCGGCCAATTCGCTGGGTACGCTGTTGTTCAACGATCAAACCCCGCTGAGCGTCCGCACCGAAGCGGCGCTGGCGTTGGGCGATGTCAACCTTCCCGCCGCCCAGGACCTGCTCACGCGCGCCATCTCGCAAATCCACGACGATGACATTCTGGAAAGCGCCCTGGACGGCCTGGGCCGGCGGCCGTTCTCCGAGACGCAGGATTTTTTTCGCAATTATCTCAATTCACCGGATGTGCCCGCGAATGCCAAAGTGCTCGCGATTGAAGCCGTGCGCGATGCCGATGGCGACGTCGCGCCGTTTCTCGCGAATTATGTGAATGACGCCAATCCTGCGGTCCGCGATGCCGCCAAGGAGGCCGTGGAGTTTCTGGAGCCGGCTAAAACGACCCCGGCGAAATAGGGCGAGCGGCGCTCGGCGAGGATTATCACCGAATCAGCCGGTAATTCTTGTGCACACCCAGCGTGATCCCGGTGCAACGCTTCAGCAGCATCGCCACGTCCTGCCAGAAATAGCTACGCCGATACTTGCGCTTGAAACGGATTAAGGGCGCGCGCGAGGTGTAGGTCCAATCCGCCGCCGCCACGATTTCCCGCATCACCGTCGGATGCGTGCCGGTGAATTTTTTCACCTTTTGATCTTCGTCGTAAAATTGCGCCGGCCGGTTTTCGATCTCGCGCGCCACCTTCTCGTCGCTGCGCGAGAGCCTCAAAAAATTCACGCGTTTGATTCTCGCCTGCTCGGGGGATAGTGCGTGGCCGTAATGAAAATATTTTCCGCCGGAGAGTCTTACGCGCAGCTTTTCATTGTTGACCGTGCGAAAGCCCTGGGCGTCGCCGAGGGAGCGAATGTTCGCCCCGCGCCGGACCACCCGCACTTCGCGCTGATACCACCCGAACGAATAGGCATACGTCCAATAGCTGCCGTAGAAATGCGTGTAATCCACCAGCAAGCCCTGCACGGCCGGGTCGTTCACATTCCGGGCCAGCGCGGCGCGCATCGCCGGCAGCGAGTCCTCGTGCAACACCTCATCGCCCTGGATGTACACGCACCAATCCCCGGTGCATTGCTCAAGCGCGAGATTCGTATGATGCGACATCGACAGTCCGGCGGTGCGCATCGCTTCGTCCCATTCGGATTCGACAATGCGGATTTTCGGATCACCGATCCGCCGCACGGCGGCCAGCGTGTCATCCGTGGAGCGCGGCACGTTGACGATGATTTCATCGCACAGCGGCAGGAGCGAGCGGATGGCCGGCACGAAGGGGTAACCCAGCACCAGGCCATTGCGAATAAAAGTGAACCCGCTGATTTTCACGCTTTGCGCAGCCCGTCGAAATCGTAGCCAAACATCTCAATGTCGCGCCGGAATTGTTTCGCCACAAACGCGCGCGTTTCGGGCGTGTAATACGTCCGGTAATCGCGATGCTCGGAAACATTCGCGTGCGGCAATTGCGCCTGGATCTTAAGCCGGGCGCACACCTTCGCGAAATCCTCAGCCAGTGTCTCGTAATGCCCCACAAAATCCACAATCGGCTTTTCCAGTGCGTCTGTCACGTAAACATATTGATTCGCGCTGCCGCGTTGGATTTCCCACTGCAAAAAATCCTCGAACTTCTCCAGGCTGCTGATGAAGCCGTGCCGGTGACGATCCTTGCTGCGCAGCAAATGCGCGTAGCGCGAGACCAGCCGGTCCCAGGGATTGCGCACAAACGCGAATTTGAACAGCGCCGCATACGCGTCCGGCGGCAGACAGCGCTGCACGTCATTCGCTGTGGCGTGTTCGCCAAACTGCAACGCGCGATACAATCCGCCCACACGATTCAACGGCCCCAGCAGCGCCAACCGCCGACGCAATCGGCTGTTCGACGGCACGTTCGCGAACGGCAGCAACGCTTGTTGAATGCTCGAGCCCGCCGCTTTTTCGACGTGCACGAAAAGGAAACCGGATGAATAGGATAAAATCATACGGCGCGGGCGGGGTCACGTGCTAATAACGGCCCGAAAATATCCTGCGCGGTATTGCCGAGGCGCGGGCGGGGATCGCGCAAAATCACGTTGTAACGCAGGTTGCACAGGTGGCGGAACAGTTTGCTGTAAACGCGGCTCAACTGGTAATTCATCCGCTTTGTGCTCCCCTCGCTTTGATACGACGGCACTTTCTCCGCGGGATCGACGCCCGCCTGCCGGCACAAGCGCGGAAACACCTCGTTCACGGCGAACTCGTAAAGCGCGATGTCCAATTGGTTGTATTCGCGCGCCAGTTCGAGCATGCGCGCGTCGCTTTTCAAAGAATCCTTCACGTCATTGCCGCGGGCGACCATTCTGCGCTCGTAATTCAACTGCAGCTTGCACGGGCTGAGCCGTTCCAGCACGCGCAGTGACAGATCGAATTTTTCCGTCAGTCCCACAAACGCGCATTGCTCGAGGAAGCGCTTCGCCTTGTCCAGGTCGCGTCCGCCCGCGAGCAATTTCACCTGCAGATTTTCCAGGTTCTCGCTGGCGCGCACCGTTTCTTCGAATGACTTTTGGTTATGGCCGTTTTGAATGCTGTATTGGTAATGCGAGATCACCCGCGCGATCGGCTCGCGCAGGATGGTCATGAAAAATGGATGCGGGACTTTCAATTGGCCGGGGTCCACCAGGTTATGGCCGACAAGGCTGCGCAAACCGGGGTAACATTTTCTCGCGAACTCAAAATCCGCCTGCGTAAACGTGCTCCGGTTGGTCTGATTCGTATGGCAATTCCGAATGCCAAAGCTGTTTTCCAGGATGACATTGAATGACGTTCCACCCGTCTTCGGTATGTGCAGACAAACGATCATGGCTTTTAGTGGCACGGGCGTCTCGCCCGCGCGAACCGGAATTCGCACAGGGGAGACGCCCGTGCCACTATTCACAAAAATGCCGCCCAGCGTCCACGAAAAAAATGGCGTGAAAAAGCAATTTTCCGCGGGGCAAACGCGGTTGCTCTCTGGCTTTTCACACTGAGGCGGGATAAATCCCACGCTCCAACGCGCGTGTCGAGTTTACCTTGCCAACCGCTCCTCCGAAAAACTCGCTTTCATCCGACTCCGCGCCGACATAAGCTGGCGCACAATGATCATTTCATTCGTGCGCCGCCTTTGGTCTTATGTGCAGCCCTACCGGGCGCGGCTCGCGATGGGTTTGATTTGCGGCATCCTGTTCGCGCTCACCAACGTCGCGCTCATTGGCGTTGTTCGCCTCGTGATCAACGTGGTGTTTCCAGGCGACGCAAATGGCAAGCAATTGCCAAAAGTCAGCCATCTGCCCGATTGGCTCAAACACTTTTTCGATTACATCGTCGCGCATTTGCCGACCATTCCGCCGCCGAATACCAATACCGGCATGTTGTTGCTGGTCTCGCTCATTCCGTTTGTGATGCTCCTGCGGAGCGTGTTCGGTTATCTGAATGTCTATCTGATGACGTGGTGCGCCTCGCGAAGCATTGCCGATCTGCGTTTACAGTTGTTCAAACATCTGCAAAATCTTCCGCTCAGTTTTTTCTCCCAGTCGAACACGGGCGAATTGATTTCCCGCATCACCAACGACTCGCAGACACTGCAGGGCATTTTCAACAACGCCATCAGCACGAGTATCCGCGATCCACTGACGATCATTTGCCTGTTGTTCTACAATTTTTACCAGAACCCCAAGCTCACATTGCTGTCCATCATTGTGCTGCCGATTTGCATCGTGCCGATCTCCATTTACAGCCGCAAAGTGCGCCGTTCCGCTCGTGAGTTGCAATCCCACGCGGCCGGTCTTTCCAAACTCATGCACGAGTCTTTCACCGGGAACCGCGTGGTGAAGGCTTACAACCTCGAAGACACGATGGCGGCGCAATTCCGTGCCACCACCCAGAAATACGTCGGCCAAATCATGCGCATCGTGCGCGCCAATGAAATGCCGGGCACGGTCATGGAAGTGCTGGGATCGATTGGGATCGCGGCAGTTATTTTCTCTGTCTATGGAGATCGCACAATCAAGGCCGGGGACTTGATTAGTTTCGTGGGCAGCATTTATGTGATGTACGCACCGATTAAGAACGTGACCCGCCTTTATAACCAGGTTCACCAGGCGCAAGCCGCCAGTGCGCGCGTGTTCGAGTTGCTCGCGATTAAAAATGACATCGTGGACCCGCCGAATCCTGTGCCCTTGAAGGCTGCCGGCGCGGAAGTTCATTTCGAAAATGTCGATTTCAGTTACGGCGAAAAAGCCGTGCTGCGCGGCATCACTCTCACGGTGAAACCCGGCCAACTCGTTGCGCTCGTCGGCAGCAGCGGTTCCGGCAAGACGACGTTGGCGAATTTGCTCCCGCGCTTCTACGATCCCCAAGGCGGCGCCATCCGTATCGGCAATACCGACGTCCGCGACGTGGCGGTGGCTGATCTTCGCCGTCAGATCGCGATTGTGACGCAGGAAACCATTCTGTTCCACGACACGATCCGCAGCAATCTGGCTGCCGGTAGCAATGGCGTGACCGATGCCCAAATCGAATCCGCCGCCCGCGCCGCCAGCGCCCACGCGTTCATCATGGACAAGCAGGATGGTTACAATGCCATCGTCGGCGAAAAAGGCATGATGCTCTCCGGCGGGCAACGCCAGCGCCTGTCCATCGCCCGGGCGATTCTGAAGGACGCGCCGATTCTCATCCTCGACGAGGCCACCAACGCCCTCGATGCCGCATCCGAACGCGCCGTCCAGGAGGAATTGGAGAAACTGATGGTGGGCCGCACCACGATTTGCATCGCGCACCGTCTTTCCACCATTCAAAAGGCGGATGTTATCGTCGTGATGCAGGAAGGCCAAATCGTTGAAACCGGTAAACACGCGGAACTTATGCAGCGCGGCGGCGTTTACCAGAGATTGTATGCGCTGCAATCTCAAAGCTGAGCCGAGCCTGGGACCGCCGGCGTCCCGCCGGCAAGTTCAAGCACCCGTCGCGATGCTTGTGGTCTGGAACCAGCGGCGAGACGCCGCCGTAACTCGCAGCCGAGACGGCTGCGCTACGAGGGATGCGCTCGCGAGCCGGCCTGGCCATGGACCACCGATTCCAGTTGCTTTAGCGCGCGAAGTTTAAGAAATAGTGTAGGACATTATGCGTTCGAAGATTCTAATCGTGGGATTAGCCGTGGTGGTCATCATCGGGGTGGGCGTAGGCGTCGCGCTGCTGGCCGCCCGCAACTCCTCCAACTTGCCGCCCGCGCCGCCGACCGTCGCCAACAATTCGAATCCCCAGATGCCCGACCGGAGTCATCCAACCCTCCCGCCGCACGAACCCGCCATCACCCAGGACGTCACTCACGCCGATTTGCCGCCGCTCGTGATTTCAAACGTCCCCGCCATCGCGTTGAACGCCACTAATGCGGCCGGCACCAACGATTGGGAGGAAAAAATCGATGACATCGTCGGTTCCGACGATCCCGACACAAACAAAGTTGCGAAATTATACGCGCTCTTTCCCACCCTGCCGCCCGATGGCCAGGAGGAAGTCGCGCAACACCTTTCCAATCTCGTCGACGACGAAGATTACGCGCCGCTCGGTGAAATGTTGAAAAACGACAAGCTTCCGGAAGGCGTGCTCGATGAATTGCTGGCCGATGTCCTGAATCGCCCAAACAACCTGAAACTTCCCGTGCTGCTGTCCGTCGCCAGCGACGAGAACAACGCCAAGCACGACGAAGCCAAAGACCTGTTGGAACTCTATCTCGGCGAAGATTACGGCACCGACTGGAATTCGTGGGGCTCGCACATGACGAATTGGTTGCAGCAGAATCCGGATTAGTAATGGCGGCGGACTCCAGTTCCGTAGGAGCGAAATGCTTGTAGAAAAAGCACTTCAAAATCGAAGCTCCGTAGGAGCGGCATCGTTCGAGAACTCCTTCCAGCGGACTCAAAACTACTTTCTGGCTATGTCGCCCCTAACGAGGCTTGCGGATTTTGCCCGACTTCTTCTACAAATATTTCGCGCCTACGGTGCTCAGGCAGAAGCTGGTCTCCAGCGTTTTCTCCATCTCGTCGCTTTTGAACGAATTCGCCGAGTGTTAATGGTTTGTTAGCAACCCAACCTTGCACGGCGTTAGTGTACCGAGAGTAATTTGTTCCCATGTCGCATGCGGACTTTGTTCATTTGCACCTCCACACCGAGTATTCCCTGCTCGATGGAGCGTGCCGGCTTGATCGCCTGATGGACCGGGCCCATGCGCTGAAATTCCCCGCGCTCGCCATCACCGACCACGGCGCCATGTTCGGCGTCATTGATTTTTACAAGGCGGCGCTCGAGAAAGGGATCAAACCGATTGTCGGCTGCGAAATGTATATCGCGCCGGGCTCGCGATTGGACAAGAAACAGGGCAGCGGCACGCGCGACATTTATCATCACCTCGGATTGCTGGCGAAGGACGAGGAGGGCTATAAAAATCTCATCAAGCTCACGACCTCCGCGCATCTGGAGGGTTATTATTACAAGCCGCGCATCGATAAGGAAATCCTCGCCGCGCACAGCAAGGGCCTGATCGCGATGTCCGGCTGTCTCGCCAGCGAAATTCCCGATTTGATCAGCAAGGATCAGATCCAAAAGGCGCGCGACGCGGTGGATTGGTTCAAGCAAACGCTCGGTGCGGAGAATTTTTATCTCGAACTGCAAAATCACGGCATTGCCCGAGCAGGCCAAGGTCAACCGGCAATTGATCGCCTTCGCCAAGGAATTCGACCTCAAGCTCGTGGCCACCAACGACGTGCATTACGTCGAGAAAAGCCATTCGCATGCGCACGATTGCCTGGTGTGCATCGGCACGCAGGATTTGTTGAGCAATCCCAAGCGCATGGGCGCCGGTTACGCGGCGGAGCAATTTTATTTGCGCTCGGCGGAAGAAATGAAGGCGCGCTTCGCCGAAGTGCCGGAAGCGGTGTTGAACACGCGTGAAGTGGCCGACCAATGCAACCTGGAGATCGAATTCGGCAAGTTGCATTACCCGGTCTTCACTCCCCCGGAACATTTCACGCGCGAAGGTTACTTGCGGCATCTGCTGGCGGAGGGGTTGTTTCGGCGTTACACGCTGCGCGCGCGCGCGGAGGGGCAGGAATATATTATTGAGGGCATTGAGGATCCGCGGCGGTTGCCGACTTTTAAAGCGCCTGTTTCAACAGATAAATCAGAGACTCCTCGCGTCGTCTCCTACGATATCAATGATCCTGCGGTTGCTGCGGCCATCAAGACAGTTATTGATCGCTTGCAGCTTGAGCTGACGGTCATCGAGAAAACCGGGTTCATTTCCTACTTTCTGATTGTGGGCGATTTCGTGCGCAAAGGCCGCGAAATGGGCGTGGCGTGCGTGGCGCGTGGTTCCGCCGCAGGCTCGATCGTCACTTACTTGCTCGAAATCGCGAACGTCGATCCCATCCGTTACGGCCTGCTGTTCGAACGCTTCCTGAATCCCGAACGCGTCAATCCGCCGGATATCGACATCGACTTCGCGGACGATCGCCGCGCGGACGTCATCGCATACGTTCGCGAGAAATACGGCCGCGAGGCCGTCGCGCAAATCATCACTTTCGGCACCATGGGCGCCAAATCCGTGGTGCGCGATGTCGGCCGCGTGATGGGCCTGGGCTATGCCGATTGCGATCGCCTGGCGAAGATGATCCCGACGGATCTCGAAGATGGATTTGAGCAAGGCGCTCAAGCAATCACCGGAGTTCAAGGAAGCTTACGAGACGGAGGAGGTCACGCGGGAATTGGTGGATACCGCGTTCGTCCTGGAAGATCTCGCGCGCAACGCCGGTGTGCACGCAGCCGGCGTGGTCATTGGCGATCAACCGCTCGTGAATCTCCTCCCGCTGAAGACGGACGACGAGGGCACCATCGTCACGCAGTATCCGATGAATCCCGTCGGCGATCTGGGCCTGTTGAAAATGGACTTTCTCGGGCTGAAAACGCTGACCGTCATTCGCAATACCTGCGAAATGGTCAAACGCACCCGCGGCATCGAAATTGACATCGACAACCTGCCGCTCGATGACGCCAAGACTTACGATTTGCTGAATAAGGCGAACACGCTCGGCATCTTCCAATTGGAATCCGGCGGTATGCGCGATTTGTGCCGCAAATTTCAGATCAGCTCCGTCGAACACATCACGGCGCTGGTGGCGTTGTATCGCCCGGGGCCGATGGATCTGATTCCGGAATTCATCAAACGCCGCCATGGCGAGGTGAAAATCGAGTATGAGCATCCGTTGCTTGAGCCGATTGCGCGCGAAACCTACGGGATTTTGATTTACCAGGAGCAGGTCATGCAGGCCGCGCAGGTGCTGGCCGGATTCACTCTCGGCGGCGCGGATTTGCTGCGCCGCGCCATGGGTAAAAAGAAGGTCGAGGAAATGGTGAAGCAACGCGCCATTTTCGTAAAGGGTTGCAAGGAGAAGAACCACATTCCTGAATCCAAGGCGAACCAGATTTTCGATTTGCTGGAAAAATTTGCCGGTTACGGCTTCAACAAATCGCACGCTGCGGCTTATGCCATCGTCGCGTATCAGACCGCGTATCTGAAAGCGAATTATCCGGTGGAATTCTTCTGCGCCATGATGACGAACGACATGGGCGACACGGCGAAGTTGAGCCAATACATCAACGAAGCGCGCAGTTTCGGCATCGAAGTCCTCGGGCCGGATGTGAATGAGAGTCATGTTTATTTTGCGCCGGCTCCAAATTCAGGCAAAGAAACAAAGAATGGAGAAGCGCAACAGGCCATCCGCTTCGGCCTCGCGGCTATCAAAGGCGTTGGTGAAGTGGCGGTGCAGGCGATTTTGAAGGCGCGCGATGAGGGCGGGAGGTTTGAAACGCTCGCCGATATGTGCCAGAAGGTCGACGGGCGCACGGTGAGCCGGAAAATCCTCGAAGGCCTTATTAAATCCGGCGCTTGCGATTGTTTCAAGCAAACCCGCGCGACGCATTTCGCGCAAATTGACCGCACTCTCGCGCGCGCGGCAAGCATCATCTCCGACCGGCAACGCGGCCAAAGCTCATTGTTCGGCGCGCTCGAAGAAAAAACCGTGCCGATGCCCGAAGCGGCCACGAATTTGCCCGAGTGGCCGCAGCACGAATTGCTCGCGCACGAGAAGGAATTGCTCGGATTTTACGTCACCGGCCATCCGCTCACGCCGTTTGCGCCGATTTTGGAAAAATATTCGCTCAACAACACCGTCACGCTCGCGCAATTGCCGAACCGCGCCCTGACGCGCATCGGCGGGATGATCGCCGCTGTGCAGAGCGGTTTCTCGAAGAAAAGCGGCAAGCCTTACGCGATGGTGACGCTGGAGGATCTTGAAGGCTCCGTGCAAATCCTTTGCATGAACGAGAATTACGACAAATACCAGTCGCTGTTGGTGGCGAACAAAGCGATTCTCGTCATTGGCGAAGTCAATACCGGCGAAGATCGCCCGAAAATCTTCCCGCAGGAAATCATGCCGCTCGAAGATGCGCCGCGGAAATACACGAAGCAAGTCTACCTGCGCTTGCAAATGGCGCATTTGCAGCCGGAGAATATCGAATCCGTGCGGGAACTCATCGCCGCGCATCCGGGCCGCTGCCCGCTGTTCCTGTGTTTTGCGAAGCCAACCGGCGAAAAAATCTTCGTGGAGACGCACGAACGTTATTTCGTCGCTCCTTCGCGCGAATTACAGCAGGCCGCCGACGAATTGTTTGGCGAGGAAACTTATTTTGCCAAGGTGGATACGACTTTGCCCGAGCGCGTCCAGCGCCGTTGGGAGAAAAAGCCGGAAATGGCCAGCGCGGCCTAGTGGCACGGGCATCCTGCCCGTGCGTTCATTCTGCTTTGTAGTATTTCTCAAAAGAGATTTCCGAAAAGGTGGCGAATCCCTGCCGGGATTCGGGGCAAACCCGCAGGTTTGCCCCACCTTTTCGGAAATTTCTTTTGAGAAATACTATCATCCTTTGCAACGCACAGGCGAGACGCCCGTGCAACTAAAGTACAAAAAAAACCGGGCCAGTCGATCAGGGGGTGACCGAAAGGCCCGGGGAATTTTCGAATTCAGTACTTGAGTGGGGTTTTGTAGTCATCGGCTCTGTTTTGGTACTGCAATCAGAGCCGAAATTCTAAAATCTCAAAAAACCACACCCACGATCTTCATTGGGTCTCGAGCAAGATTAAACCATTGTTTCGGTCTTCTGTCAAAGGGGTGACGATAGGTATTAAGTGGAATTGATATTCAAATAAGCTAACAGATTACCTCGAGGACCAACCATTTTTTGCCATCAATGGATTCGCAAAACAACAGAGCAACGCATCTACCTGTAGCGCAGATTTGTAATCTGCTGTATCGCCACGAGTGTCCGGATATTACTCGAACAATGACAACTGCTTAGAAAAGGAGCCTGATTCATTTTGAGAAGAAAGTGCTTGAAACAGTTGATTGACGGGCGTTTTCTCGAAAACGCTGACGCTGAGAACTTGGAGAATTTCGTAGAGCGTGGCGTCGCTGCCGAGCCGTTTTTTGAGCATGGCCACCAACGCATACACGCACACGGCGACCCACAGTTGCGCTCGCACCGCGTTGTCGGTGGTGCCATAAAACGTTTTGATGCGCAGATGTTGCTTGAGCCAACGAAAGAACAACTCGACCTGCCAACGTTGTTGGTAAAGCCTGGCCACGGTCAGTGCCGGCAAGCCAAAGTGGTTGGTCAGAAACACCAGCGCGCGTTGGTGGTCCACATCGTAAAAACGTACTCGCCGCAATTTGTCCGGATATTTTTTGGCGGCGTAGAAGCCGCGCAGGCTGATGATTTGATCGCTGCGCAAGCCGCTGTCGGCGTCCACTCTTTGGGAGTGCAGCCGGCAACAGCTCAGAGATTTCTTGGCGCGCACGACAAACCACGCCCGAGCCTGTTCGATGGCATAAAGCCGCCGCCAATCCACGTACGCCCGATCCATGAGATAGAAGGCCCCCGGCTCGTAAGTGAGTTGATCGAGCCAGACTACTTCCTGAAAAGTGGCCAAACTGACCAGTATTTGAGCGGGCAAATGCGAGTGCAGTTCCAGTTGCGTGTGGATCTTGAGGCCCGAACGCAATGCGTCGAAGCGCGCCCAGGGGTAAACCGACAAACACAAATCGATGATGCTGGCATCCAGGGCGTAAATCGTTTGCTTCAAATCCAGCGCCACGGGTTCCGACGCATAAAGCTTTCGGGCTTGCTGGATCAGCAGTTGCGCCAAGTCGGCGAAGATGCGCCAGTCCCGACTGGCCAGGGCATCGGCCAGCGTGCTGCGCTTGACCGGCCCGCGCAGTCCCAGATGATAGAGCTGATCGGCCCGGGCATTGAGGCAGGCTTCGATGTCGCGCAAACTTTCCCGCCAGGTGAGTTGGGCAAAGACCAAGCAGACAAATTGTTGCCACGTCGAGAAGGTTTGAACTTTGTAGTCGCCACCGTAACGCTCGACACAGCGGTGAAACTGTTGGGGATGGATAAAATCCAAGAGTTGGGAAATTACGAATCGACCGGTGAACATGGCAGCAGGATAGCTGCCATGCCTCAGAAATGGAGCCCGCCAAGCTCAAGTCGCTCACACCCTCCAGTTCACACTCTAACCGCATCAACATTGAATGAAAGCTCCCTCGCCCATCACAACAACCGGACACTCGTGGCTGTATCGCAGAATTGTATTCTGCCGGACGTGGAAATTGTTCGGTGACTTAGCCCTCTAAAACGGCCTGCCGATTGCAAATCGGCGATACAGCAGATTACAAATCTGCGCTACATTCATTTAGCTGCGCTTGCCCTGCGCAAAATAATTTTTCCGGTGAAAAAATTTCATCCGTAAAAAAATTTCGACATTCCTGTTTACAGGTACCGACCGGTTGTTAGTATCGCCCTCTGCGACTGCAACCGAGAAGGACATGAAAAAAATCGAAGCCATCATCAAGCCGTTCAAACTGGAAGACGTGAAAGAAGCTTTGGCCGGGATCGGTGTGGAGGGCATGACCGTTTCCGAAGTCAAAGGCTTTGGCCGCCAGAAAGGCCATACCGAAATCTATCGCGGCAGCGAATATACCGTCGATTTTCTACCCAAGTTGAAACTCGAGGTTGTGCTCGCGGACGCAAATGTACAGGCGGCGGTGGATGCCATCGTGAAGGCGGCGAAGACCGGCAAGATCGGCGACGGGAAAGTTTTCGTCAGCTCGATTGAAAACGCGGTCCGCATCCGTACGGAAGAAACCGGCGAACAGGCCGTTTAATTTAGGTTGGTGGTCGCTCCGAAACAAACGCCCGGCGGCGGCGTTGACATAAAGAGAAAGCTGAAATCCATGAGCACACCCAAGAGCGTACTCGAATTGGCGAAAAAGAAGGGCGCCAAGATGGTCGACATCAAGTTTGTCGATACTTTTGGAACCTGGCAGCACTTCAGTTGTCCCATCGCGGAATTGACCGAGGAGATTTTCGAGGAAGGCTTCGGTTTTGACGGCTCCAGCATCCGCGGTTGGAAAAGCATCGAAGCCTCGGACATGCTGGCGATGCCCGACCCGAACACGGCGTTCATGGATCCTTTTTGCGCCGTCCCCACGCTTTCGCTGACCTGCACCATTTCCGAGACCGGCACGAAAGAGACTTACAACCGCGATCCGCGCGGCATCGCCAATCGCGCCGAGCAGCATTTGCTCTCCACCGGCCTCGCCGACCAGGCGTTTTTCGGCCCGGAAGCGGAATTTTTCATTTTCGACAACGTCCAATTCGACAGCCGCAGCAACGGCACCTTTTATTCCGTCGAATCCGAGGAAGCCGTTTGGAACACCGGCCGCGACGAAATGCCGAATCTCGGCAACAAGATTCGCCATAAGGAAGGCTATTTCCCGGTGTCGCCGGTGGACACGCAGCAGGACATCCGCACGGAGATGTGCCTCGTCATGGAGGAATTGGGCGTCAAGATCGAGCGGCAACACCATGAAGTCGCCACGGCCGGCCAGGCGGAAATCGATTATCGCTTCAACACGCTCGTCACCGCGGCGGATTGGATGATGATTTACAAGTACGTCGTGAAGAACGTCGCCAAGAGACACGGCAAAACGGCGTGTTTCATGCCCAAACCGCTTTTCGGCGATAACGGCAGCGGCATGCACGCGCACCAAAGCCTTTGGAAAAAAGGCAAACCGCTCTTCGCCGGCAAGGAATACGGCGGGCTCAGCGAAATGGCGCTCTATTATATTGGCGGCTTGCTGAAACACGCGCGCGCGCTCTGCGCCATTTGCAATCCAACCACCAACAGCTACAAGCGCCTGGTGCCCGGCTACGAAGCGCCGGTGAATCTCGCGTATTCCGCGCGCAACCGCTCCGCCGCGGTGCGCATCCCGACTTACAGCGAAAATCCGAAAGCCAAGCGCATCGAATATCGTCCGCCGGATCCGGCGGCGAATCCGTATCTCGCGTTTGCCGCATTGTTGATGGCCGGACTGGATGGCATTCAAAACAAAATCAAACCGGGCGAGCCGCTGGATAAAAACATTTACGAATTGCCGCCGGAAGAACTGAAGAAAGTTCCGAACGTGGCCGGCAGTCTGAGCGAAGCGCTGGATTGCCTCGAGAAAGATCACGCGTTCCTGTTGAAAGGCGACGTGTTCACTTCCGATTTCATCGACATGTGGATCACCGCGAAGCGAAAAGAGCACGACGCGATTCGCCTGCGCCCGCATCCGCATGAATTTTTTCTCTACTACGATGTATAAGAAAAAATTTTACGAAACGCGCCTCTTTTTAGAGGCGCTTTTTTCGGCCAACTCTTTGGAAAAGGCCGATTTTATTGGCCCAAACACGCTGTGAATAACTCGTGAATAAAAATTAATATGTTGTCCTCGTATCTTGGGTGCGCATTGACTAGAAAAAGGGCCGGCAACGGAAAATCTTTCGCCGCCGGAGACAGCCAACAGAGTTCGCGCAACAGCCGTCTGGGGATTTCGTCGTAAGTAATTGATTTTGTATGCTTTACATCAGACGCCAAAATTTTTGTCCGCTTCCGAAACTGTCAAGCTTTTTGATTTTGTTGGCGCAGGACAATTTTGGTGTTAAAACGGACGGGCAAAGCAGTGTTAAAGGGCTGTTCAGAAGCTAGGTGAATAAAACGCCCAAAAAACGGGCTTTTTAGGATTTAAAAATGCAAGCTTCCGCTGAGAAAATTTGGGATTTCGCGCAACAACATCTTCGCTCGATGTTGAGCGCGGATACTTTTAAACTGTGGTTTGAATCCCTGCGCGCAGTCACGATGGACGGCAACACGCTCGTCCTGGAAGTCTCCAACGATTTTTGCGAAGTGTGGCTCAAGGATAATTACATGGGCCTGCTTCAGGACGTCGTGGCGCTCGCCGCCGGCCGCCAGCTTCAGATCAAATTCAAAGTCGGCAGCCTTGGCGCCAACGGCACGCTCGCGCAGGCGCCGGTGGCCGCTGCGGCTCCGAAACCAAAATTGGTGGAGCCGGTCGAAAAAAATTCGCAGCACTCGGATTTGAATTTCAATCCGAAGAACACCTTCGACACCTTTGTTGTCGGCAACAACAATAATTTCTCCTATGCCGCCGCGCTCGCCGTGGCGCAATCGCCCGGCAAATCCTACAACCCGCTGTTTCTTTACGGCGGCGTCGGCCTGGGCAAGACGCATTTGCTGCACGCCATCGGCCAGCACGTGTTCAACAACCGCAAAGGCGCGCGCGTCGCCTACGTCTCGTCGGAAAAATTCACCAACGAATACATCGACGCCATCCAGAACAACAATCTGGTGAAGTTCCGGAAAAAATATCGCCAAACCGATGTGCTGCTCATCGACGATATCCAATTCCTCGCCGGCAAGGAACGCATCCAGGAGGAATTTTTCCATACCTTCAACGCGCTGCACGAGAGCCATAAGCAGATCGTCCTGACCTGCGACCGGCCCGCGAGCGAAATTCAAAACCTCGAGCATCGCCTGGTTTCCCGTTTTGAATGGGGTCTGGTCACCGACTTGCAGCCGCCGGACATCGAAATGCGCCTCGCGATTCTGAACAAGAAAGCGCAGATCATGGGCGTCACGCTCCCCGAGGAAATCATGAATTTCCTCGCGAACCGCATCCGGACGAACATCCGCCGCCTCGAAGGCGCGCTCATCCGCGTGGCGTCCTACGCCTCGTTGACCGGCAAGAAGCTGAGCATCGAAGTGGTCGAAGGACTGCTGCGCGAAGTGCTGCATGAAGAAGGCCGCTATTCCATCAGCATCGAAGTCATCCAGAAGAAAGTGGCCGAACATTTCGACATCCGCCTGGCCGACATGACCAGCAAGCGCCGCCCGGAAAACATCGCCTTCCCGCGCCAAATCGCCATGTTCCTGTCGCGCCAAATGACCGAAAGCTCGCTCAGTTCCATCGGCGAAGCCTTTGGCGGTCGCGATCACGGCACCGTGCTGCACGCCTGCCGCCTCGTGAAAGACCGCATGGAAGTCGATTCCAGCGTCCGCCAGGTGGTTAGCTATCTTGAGAAGCAGTTGATGCGCTGAGAACAGGTAGGAGACGAGGTGACGAGTCTCTAACTTTTTCTTGCAAGCGAGATATTTGAGACTCGTTACCTCGTCTCCTACGGAAAAAGTTGATGCCGCAATTCGTTAGTGGCACGGGCGTCCCCGCTGGTGCGTTTCCCCTTCGATTGACGTGCATCCGAAAGGTGTCATGACCGTTTTATGGGGAAGCAAAGCAATTTCCACCCGCCGTCAGCCAAAAGTTTCCAAGCAACTCAGTTGGGCAGAGATTATGGCTCCCATTTGGGCATTACACCAGAAGGTCAAGGACATCGCGCCGAATCTCGTTTTGCTGAACGTGCCCGGCGTCGGCAATGAACCTTCTGAAACACACAGGCGAGGACGCCCGTGCCACTAAAACTCCCAAATAACTTTTTGCATTTCCGCCTTTTTATGTTTCTTTGCGCGTGAACTATGCCCGCAATCGAAGTCAACGGCCTGACCAAAGCATTCCAGACTTACAAAAAGCTTCCCGGCTTCACCGGCGCCATTCGCGGGCTGTTCCATCGCGAATACGAGCAAACCCTTGCGGTCAAAGACGTTAGTTTTAAAGTTGAGCCCGGCGAACTGGTCGGTTTCCTCGGCCCGAACGGCGCCGGCAAAACCACCACGTTGAAAATGCTCTCTGGCCTGCTTTATCCAACGAGCGGCAGCGCCAAAGTGCTGGGTTACACGCCTTGGGAGCGCGATGACGGGTATCGCCGCCAGTTTGCCCTGTTGCTCGGCCAGAAAAATCAGCTCTGGTGGGATCTTCCCGCGCGCGAATCGCTCGAGCTCAATGCCAAAATTTACGGCATTCCCGACGACGTCCTCAACCGCACCGTCAGCGAAATGACTGAGTTGCTGGCGGTAAAAGAAAAACTAAACGTCGCCGTGCGCGAACTTTCCCTCGGTGAACGCATGAAAATGGAGCTGATCGCGTCCCTGCTGCACAAGCCGAAAATCCTGTTTCTCGACGAGCCCACCATCGGCCTCGATGTCGTTTCGCAAAAAACCGTCCGCGAATTCCTCCGCGAACACAACGCGAAGAACAAAACCACCATCCTGCTCACGAGCCATTACATGACGGACATCCAGGAATTGTGCGAGCGCGTGATTATCATCGACAAGGGCGCCATTTCCTTCGACGGCCAATTGAGCGAAGTCGTGGATCGTTTCGCCGATTTCAAGCTCATCACCATTCACTTTGAGGGCACCGCCACCTATTCCGCCGAAGCCGTGGCCAAATACGGCGAGGTGGTCGAGCAAAGCCCGGGCTGCCTGACCTTGAAAGTGAAACGCGACCGCGTCATCCCCGCCTGCAAAGCGCTCCTGGACGAATTGCCCGTCAGCGACATCGATATCCAGGAAGTGCCGATCGAAGATGTTATCCGGAAGATTTTTGCGCGGTGATTGTGGCACGGGTGTCCTCGCCTGTGCGTTTCCTGCTTTACTTCTAATTGCATCGCACAGGCGAGGACGCCCGTGCCACTATTCACTCCGCATCAATCGCATAGCCTGCGTTCCGAAACCGTTGCAATTTGTAAATTAGCGCCCGCCGGCTGATGCCCAGCGCCTTCGCCGTCTCCGTGCGATTGAAATCATGCTTGCGCAGCGCCTGCAGGATGGCCTGGCGCTCGATTTCCTCCAACTGCTGCGCATCCGTCGCCGCTGCCGCCGGAGCAGCATGCTCCGCCACCGCTTCGCGCACTTTCGTCGGCAAATGGTCCGGCAAAATCAATTCACTGCGCGAGAGCAACACCGCGCGCTCCATCGCATTCCGCAATTCGCGCACGTTGCCCGGCCAGGAATATTTTTCCAGGCACGCCGCGACGGTTTCCGAAAATCGCGCGCGGCCTTTGGCGAATTCCGAGATGAAATGGCTCGCCAGCGGCAAAATGTCTTCGCGCCGCTCGCGCAACGGCGGGATATTCAGTTCCACCACATTCAACCGGTAAAATAAATCCTCGCGAAACCGTCCATTTTTCACTTCGTCTTCGAGATTTTTGTTGGTCGCAGCCAGGATGCGCGCATTCGTGCGAATCTCGCGATTCGACCCGACGCGTTGGAAGGTGCCGTTCTGCGTCACGCGCAGCAGCTTCGCCTGCAATTGCGGCGACATCTCGGCGACTTCATCCAGAAAAATCGTGCCGTCATTGGCCTCCTCAAAACGCCCGATGCGCTGGGCGTGCGCGCCGGTGAACGCGCCTTTCTCGTGCCCGAACAATTCCGCTTCCAGCAACGTCTCCGGGATCGCCGCGCAATTCACCTTCACGATCGGCCCCTTCGCGCGCGAGCTCCATTCGTGGACCACATCCGCCAGCACCTCTTTGCCCACGCCGCTTTCACCGGTGATCAGCACGCGCGTCTCCGACGGCGCAATCAGCGACGCTTCCCGGTAAACCGCCAGCATCAGCGGACTGCGCGCGATGACATAATCCGGCAACGGCTTGTCCTCGCTCTGAACGATTCCCGTCGGTTTTGACACACCCGTGGTGTGTTGGACCGTGGTGAGCAATTCATCCAAATCGATCGGCTTGGCCAGGTAATTCACCGCGCCATCGCGCATGGCGGCAACGGCATCGCGAACGTCCGTGAACGCCGTGACGAGCAGCACGGGCACCAGTGATTTGTTCCTTGCGCGCCTGCCGCAGCGTTTCGAGGCCGGAGAGGCCGGGCATGCGCACGTCGGAAATCATCATGCTGAACGCACCGCCGCGCAACGCTTCGAGCGCCTTCATCCCGGAATCCACCACCGCCGTCTCGAAGCCCTGGCTTTTCAGGAAGGAATTCAACAGGCTGCGCTGGCCGGGATCGTCGTCGACGATCAGGATGCGGGGAGTCGAGGGTTCGGCTTTGCCGGATTCAGGCATATGCTCAAACTATGTCAATTACGTCGAGGGCCAAAAGAAATTTCTGGCGGCACGGATTTTTAGTGGCACGGGTGTCCGCACCTGTGAGTTTCCTGCTTCCTCACTTTGAATCGCACGGGCGAGACGCCCGTGCCACTACCCCGTGACTTTCAAGTGAGTGATGCGGAACACCGCGCCCCTGGGCTCGTTGCCGAGGCATTCGATTTCCCAGCCGTGCGCGAGCACGATCTGCTGCACCACCGCCAAGCCGAGCCCGGTGCCCTTCTGGTGCGTCGTGAAGTAGGGTTTAAAGATTTCCTTGCGCCGCTCCGGCGGCACGCCCGGGCCGTTGTCGCGAACTTCCAGAAACGCTTCCGGCCCTTTCCGGCCGGTGACCACCTGGATCTCACCGCCCGGTTCCAACGCCTGCACCGCGTTCAGCAACAGGTTGAACAGCATCTGCCGGAACAATTGCTCGTCGGCCTCGACAGTCACCGCGTCGCCCTTGACCTCGAGTTTCACCTTCTTTTCTTCCATGTCGAAATTCAGCGCGCGCACCACTTCCTGCGCCGCGGCCGGCAACGCCAGCGGCGCCCGGCGAATTTCCCGCGGGCGCGAATAATTGATGAACTCATTCAACTGCGCGGTGACCTTGTCCGTCTCGCCCACGATCGCCGCGGATTTCTCCTTGATCTCGGGCGTCGCGTCCGACTGGCGAGAAAGCATCTGCGCCATGCCGCGAATGATGTTCAACGGATTGCGCGTTTCATGCGCCAAGCCCGCCGCCGCGAGGTTCATTTCGCGCAAATGCGTGTTCATCTCGCTCGCGCGCACCAGGCGGATTTGCAATTCCGAACTCCGCCCCACCGTCCGCCACGCCAGGCCGTATCCCGCCACGGAAATGCCCCCGAAGCAACACAATCACGAACCGCAGCCAGATGTCGCCAACCAGCATCGCGCGATATTTTTCGGTGGACATCGCCAACACCAGGCCGTGCAATTCGCGTTGCGAAAGTCTTTTGAGATCGTCCTCCGTCATCGCATTCATCCACGGTGGACGTCCTCGTCCGCCGCGCCGGCCATCCGGGCGCGGCTCGCCGCCCAAGTCCGGCGGCGGAGGCGGCGGTCCGCCATCCATGCCTTCGCGGCGCGGTTCGTGCCCCCCGTGATCGTCATGATTATCACGGCCGTCGTGCGCGTCGTTGACAGAATTGGAAGAAACCAGGTTTTCCGGGGCATTGGTATCGTCGGGAGGACGGTCCGGACGCCGGAAATTGCGCATTTCATTGGTGAAATCCCCGCGCCCCACGACCACAACCGGATTGGTGGTATCCCCATCGGTTATCCGGATGCCCGGAATGGCGCTCACAAACGTAACCACCTTCGGCCCCCAATTCTCCCCTTCTGTCACTGCGGATTGAATCACGTTTGTGTCACCCACGGCCACCACGGGGTCGCCTGCCGAATTCAAGAGCGTCACCGCAATCAACTCGCTGGGACGGACCAGTTCGTTCGTGCCCCCCTTGACGAGCAATTTGAGCACCGGCTCCAGCCGTTCCCGGAACAAGGTCGAGCGAAAACGCTGACCGCGAATGGTGGCGCTCAGGAAGTTCGCATAAACTCCCGCGCGATTGCGCAGGTCCGTTTTGGCCGCTTCGCGCACCCGAACATGCTCCTCCACCTGCCAGCCCACCACCAGCAGCCAGATGACGAGCAGGAACCCGTAAATGGCTGTGTTGCGGAGGCGGAGATCCATGCGCTTATTTCTTCTTCGTATCTAAAGGCTTCACTGGCACTTTTTCAAGGAATCTATCCAATTCCTGTTCCGAATAGGACTTCGGAATCAGCATGTGGTTCTGCTCGTGGACCGCAATCGAGGCCAATTGCGTGGGCGATTGCACCACGTGCGGGGTCAGGAAAATCATCAATTCCGTCTTCTCTGTCTGACTGGTCTTGTGCTTGAACAAGTTGCCGAGCAGCGGGATATCGCCCAGCACGGGAATCTTGGTGATGATTTCGCCGCTGTCGTTGCGCATCAGGCCGCCAATGACAACCGTCTGCCCATCCGGCGTAATGACCACCGTGTCCGCCGAGCGCACATCGATGACCGGCGCGCTCACACCCGCCGAAATGGGGATCGAGAACGACGGATCAATCGCCGAGGTGGACGGCTGCACAATCATCTGCACCATGCCGTCACTGGTGATGAACGGCGTGACTTTCAAGATGATGCCCACGGGTTGATAGGTAACCGAATTGACCGCGTTGCCGAACGTGTCATAGCGCACGTTCGTGATCAGCGGCACGTTCTGGCCAATCTGGATCGTCGCCGGCTGATTGTTCCGCGCCAATACGGACGGACGTGACAGCAACTGCGCCTTGCCCGCCTGCGCGATGGCCCGCAACGTGGCCGAGAAATCCGCGCCCAGCAGCGAATAGGTGCCCGCACCGTTGGGATTATTGCCCTGCTGTTGCAATAGAAAATTCTGGCCGATGATGTAACTGTTCGACTGCGGGAAGAGCGTGCCGGGTTGAATCACGGTGCTTTGGGAAGTCGTCGTCGAACCACCGGTGCTGGTGATCGTCGTGTTCGTGAAGATCGCGTAGTTGGTCAGGTAACTGGCGATTCTCCCGAAGGCGCTGCTTTGCCCGTTGTATTGGCCTTCAATGCCGATATCGAGCGAGTCGTTATGCGTCACTTCCAGGAATACCACCTTGATCAACACCTGCGGTTGCGGATGGTCGAGGCTTTTGATGACCTCGAGCATCGCTTTGGTGGTGGCCTCGTCCGCACTGAGGATGATGTTACGCGTGTCCGGATCAATGCTGATCTGCGCATTGCCCACGCCTCCGGCGGGGTTGTAGGTGGAGGAGGACTGCGCCGAGCGATTTTGGCCACCGCCGCCGCCGAAAAATCCACCGCCAAAGTTTGGCTGCGCCTGCGATTGCACAGCCGCGCCCAACGCGAGGGCGACTGCTCCGCCGATCAATTTCTTCACTAGTTGCATATTCATGGTTCCTTCTGTAAATGTCCTTCTGAGAGCTTACTGACCGCCGCCGCGGAATCCACCGCCGCCGCCGCCGCCGCCAAAGCCACCGCCGCCCACTCCGCCACCGCCGCCGCCAAAGCCGCCGCCCCCAACGCCGGAGCTACTCGTGCCGAATCCGGAGGTGGTGGAGTTAAGTGCCCCGGCTGCGCGGGTTGTCAAAATGCTGTTTTGGTTCGCAGTAGTAGAGCGGCCATTGTTTGACTGGAAGTCCTGCAGAGCCTTCATCACAGCGGTTGGATCCGCGTTTACCAGCGGAACCACCGTCACCTGCGCCACCTTGGCCGATTCCTTGTCAATTTGTGTCACGACTTCCTCCACTTGCGCCATCACATCTTTCGGCGCCGTCACGAGCACGGATTGCATGCGCTGGTCGGCCACGACCACCACTTTCGCATGCTGGCGAACGTTGCCTTGCTGGCCACCCTGGCCGCCGCGACCGCCTTGGCCGCCCTGGCCGCCAAAGAACTGCGCCAATCCACCAGCACCGCCACCCCGGCCGCCGAACCCACCGCCACCACCGCCCCGGCCGCCGAACCCACCGCCGCCAAACCCGCCGCCGCCGAAACCACCGCCGCCAAAGCCGCCCAGCGCCGCTAATCCGCCCAATCCGCCAAAACGAACCGGCGCGGATTGCGCGCCATTTTGTCCGCCCTGGTCAGTAAAGATTTGGGTCAAGAGGGCCGCCACTTCCACCGGGTCGTGATATTTCAAAGGAAACACCTTCACTTCGGTCACCTCTTCCGCACTGCCGTCGATCGCTTTGATGAGTTCCGCCAGGTGATGAATGTTCTGCTGCGTGTCAGTGATGATGACGGAATTGCCGGCGTCATTCGCCATGATCGTGGATGTGGAGGGCGTGAGCAGCGAAAGGTCCGAGATCAATTGCCGCGCCGCCACATTGCGAATCGGGATGATTTGCGTCACCGTGTCTCCCGTCTGAGGAATCTGGTCCGGGTCAGCGCCAATAATCACGGGGACCTCGTGCAGCGCGTCTTCTTTATTCATGACCCGGAGGATGCGCCCCGATTGAATCACCGCGTAGCCATTCTTGGCCAACGCGGAGTTCAAGATGTTGACCGCATCGTTCCGGTTCACCGGCTGCGCGCTCCAAACGGAGACCGTGCCGGTGAGGCGCGGGACGTCGAGTTCAATGATGAATCCCGCCGCGTCGCTCAGGTAATTCAGCACCTGGTCGATCTGCGTGTCGCGGAAATTGAGAATCAGGCCGTCCGTGCCGTTCGTCCCGCCGGTCATCGGCGGCATGAAGTTGCTGGGCTCGCCCACCGGCACGCTGTTGATGCCGCCGCCGCGCTGCCCGCCGACGTCATTGCCGCGATTGCCGAAATTGCCCCGAGTGCGGCCCCCATTGAACCGGTTTGAGCCCCCTTGATTTTGGCCGCCTTGATTGTAGCGGAATTGTTGGTTCGGTTGGTTCGGCTGGTTGTTTTGAATCGTTTGCGACTGTGCACCGGCCCCATTGTCCGGCTGCGCGTCATTATTCCCGCCCCCGTTCGCGGCGCCGTTCGCGGGCACTTGCAGGATGACGACCGGCGGCGCGGTTTGCTGCTGCGCGGGCGCGGTGTCGGTGGCTTGAGCATTCGTGTCCGGCGGCGGAACGGCCTGCACGTCGTCTTGCGCGCGCGCGTTTGTGAGCAGCGTCAATGCGGCTGCGCACCCGAGGACTTTTAAACTTAAGGTTTTCATTTTAACTGTTTCAACTCCTGTTCTTTTGCCGCCATTAATCGTTTCAAAACTTCGCTCATCTGAGGATTCGCTGTTGCCGGCAGCGCCGACGGATCGGTCGCCGAGGCCCCGTCTGTTTGATCCGCGGTTGCGCTGGTGTCGTCATTCGTTTCTTCAATCGGCCGGCCCATTTGCCAGTTCCCATTCATCTTTCGCACCTGTCTGCCCACCGGCATTTTAAAATCCTTTCCGTTCGCCGCCAATGTCACGGTATCCTTCGTGATGTCCTTCACCGTGTAGCCCGCGATGTTCCCGCCCACTTCCAGCACCTTGTTATACTCATCGCTGGTGCCGTCAAAGAACGCGAACGTGCCCTTGGGATAGCTCATCGTGCCCCGCAAGGCGAAGCCCTCCACGTGCCGCACCGTCGGGGTAGCAAATGAATTGTCGCGCCACGGCCTCCGGTTCGGATCAAAAATGTTGTTTTGCTGAACGATGTTGAACGTATCAAACGTCGGCCACTGGTTCTCACTCGCCGCGGAATTGGTATTCGTCTGCGCGACGGAACTCAGGACCAATCCGGCCGCCAGCGCGCCCAGCACCGCCCGGCAGGCTCCATGTGTTCGAGGTTCTGTTTTCATTGTTTGCGGTTCCATGTTCATGAGATTATTTCTTCACGTCGCCAACCGGCGCCAGCACCAACGCACTCAATTGTATGCCCAGGCCGATGGTGCCTCCGTTCGCGTCCTTCGACGTCATTTCAATCGATTGCACCCGCAATGCCATTTTGTCGGTCTCCATCGCATACAAAAATTCGCTCAACCGGTCGATACTCCCCGAGGCATCCACGCGGCAGTCGAGCGTCTTGTAAGCCGGGTCGTTGCCCTGCTTCCACGTCGGCGCAACGTTCTGGAGAACCACGCCGCTGTAGATCACCCAATTATTGAGGCTGCTCCAAAGCTGCCCTTCGGCCGCCGTCGTGTCGTTGGTGAGCGACGACTTCTGGATGTCCTCCCAATGTCCGCGCAGCCAGTTCTTGCGCTGCTGCAAACCCTGTCCTTCCTTCACGTCCCGTTTCAGCTTGGCGATGCGCGTGGCGCGCTCATCCCAAATCTTGGCCAGCGGCGGCCGGACGATTCTATCCAGCGCCAGCAGGCCAACGGCCGTCAGCGTCAGGATCGTGAGAAATTGCTGGCGATTCTTAATTTGCACGTATGGCTCCTGCGTTGTACTGGATATTGAGAGTGAACTGCAAATTGGGCGCGTGACCTCGCGATTGCACCAGGCTCACGCCGGCGATTCCCTGCGTCCGCCGCAACTCCCCCTGCGTCTGCGTCAGCGACGGCATGCTGCGGGCCACGCCCGTGCACACCACCGTGTTTAAATCGCGAATTTCCAGGCTCTTCACGGTCACTTCCCCGGTTTTCGGGAAGGCCGTCGCGATCTCTTTCAAAATCGTCAACCCGGTCACGTTTTTGTCCGCCCACGGTTGATACTTTTCAATCTTGTCCTTGATCGCTTTCAGTTGCGTCACATCCGCTGACATTTTACTCCACTGGGATTGCCAGCGGCTGAGTTGAATTTGCTGGTAGCCGAACATCCCGGCCAGAATCAGGAGCACCAAAGCCGCCAACGCGATGGCCTTGCGCGCGCGGCCGGTGCCGTATCGGTCCGCGTATTGTTTCCAGGCCGGAACTTTCGGCGGCAAGAATTCGATGAACGTCGGGCGCCCGGCCACGTATTCCGCGCCGAAACTGAAGGCCGGCGAAACCGGGGCGTCGGAGGGAATTTCCACGCCGAATTCGCCCGGCGGATAGGTCTTCACCACTTCGATCTTTAAAGCCAGCGACTCCAGCTTCAATTCCAGCTCGTCCGCCAGTTGCTGCGCGAAATCACGCGGTCCAAAAATTCTTACCGTGCGCACTTTCTCGCGCAATTCCGGCGGCAATTGGCCAAAGGTAATGCGCGCTTCGCGCACCACCACGTCCACGTGCAGCACGCGCCGGCCGCCTTCCATTTCCACCGTGCCTTCCAGCGCGCGCAACGCCGCCAGGCCGCCGCCGCAGGTGATCTGCAAACCGACGCTGCTCTCGCCGACCACCAGCGCCAGCACGCAATTCGATTTCTCCGCCGACGGGGGTTGCAGCACCGTCATGCCGATCGAAAAACTCAACGGCTTCAGCTTCGCCGTGCGCAGCACTTTCTCGATCACTTCGACATGGTTCCGCGGCACACCGACGAGGGCCGCGTGTTTCTTTGCGCCCAGCGAATATTGCGACGTCGCAAAATACATCGTGGACGCATCCGCATGGAAACCGCGTTCGGCTTCGAGCTGCAAAAATTCCGGCACGTCCGCCTCCGGCAATTCGGGGATTTCCGTGTGGGCCGTCAGCGCCCATTTCAATGGCACACAAACGACGCAGTGGCGCTCGCGCACGCCTGCGGTGTCCAGGTGATTCCGGATTTCGCGCCCGACCAGTTCCTGGTCCGCCGTGAGCGGGTCCAGCGACAGCGTCGTGGAAAAGGATTGCAGCATCTGGATCGAGCCATTGGTGCGCCGCAGCACCACGCCGTCCATCTGGGTGCCGTCGAAGGACAGCGAAAGCACCGTCGAAGGGCGCTGCCGTTTGAACCCGGGTATTTTGGTTAGGTCAATCATTGTTGCTATTGTTTGCGAGGTAAACCTGCCGGACATTCTTGCCGAGCGCCCAGCCCAGGTGCGTCATGTCTCGCCGATAAATGATCCGCGGCGTGCCGCCGCTCGTGTCAAAAACAAAACGCACGCGCCGGTATCCGCGGCCATACGGCCCCACCGCCGCCACGTCCGCCATGAACTGATAGCTCTTGGTCGTGATGCGATTGCCGATTTGCGTCGCCAACGTCGTGGCATCGTTGCCGGTCAAGCCCGTCGCGTCAATCACCCATGCGATCGAAGTCAATTTATCCGGATTCGCCTGCCGGTAGGAAACCACCTGGGCGACGTAATTGCTGATGCCGGGAATGCAATACAGCACGTCCGCGTTGGCGGTATTAATATTGATGCGGCCATCGATGAAACTATTCGTCACCGTCGTGATGTGGTCCGCAATCGTCGCAAACTCATCCGCCGTCATGCCGCTGCTGAGATAAAACTGCAAGGGACTGCGGAACGTTGTGCCGCCACCACCGCCTCCCCCACCACCGCCGCCGCCACCTCTTCCTCCTCCGCCACCGCCTCCCGTCAACTGCCGCATGACCGTTTGCGCGCGGTCGGAGGTTAAATTCGTCTCGAGCAGGCTCTGCAAGTCCTGCTGTGCCTGCCCGCTGATGGTGCGGACATTGATCAACGCGGAGCCGTCCGGATTCGTATTCGGTTCCTTGCTGTAAACCGTCACGTCTTCCAAAATGCCCGGGTCCACCTGACTGTTTCGATTCAAATCTTTTTCCGTCGGGTCCAGGGCGCCATTGCGATTGGCGTCCTCGCCCACCAGCGCGGAGATATCCGCGCCGTAGACCAGGCGCAATTCTTCCGTGGTCTCAAACGGCTGCTGTTTCGGCGCGTAAGCCGGGTTCAACATCGCGTATTCCTCCGGCCCCACGCCGCCGGATGTGTCACCGTCATCATTCGTGCGCCATGTGATGATATTCGCCGCAAACTGGGGATCGATATTTGGCAGCGATTGCAGCATCGGCAATGTGGCGGTGTTAATGTTCAATTTGCCGTTCTCGTCGGTCAGTCCAAAAAAAACCTGGTCGGGATTGGTCGGCGGGCTGTTGGTATCGCGTCCGATCAGCCAGAAATGGGCATCACCCACCGGCACGTTGGCGGATTGATAATATTGCTGGCTGGGCATCGCGCCGTTCGTCGCGTAATTCGCCAACACGAAGGTCACGTAACGCGCCGCGCCGTCGATCGCCTGTTCCGACATGACGCCCGAGCTGCGGTTGTCCGCCGCCTGCAATTCCAGCGAGCTCGAATTCGCGAAATACATCGTCAACGTCACCAACCCCAGCGCGATCCAAAGAACCAACACGAGAACCGAGCCTTGTTCGGATTTCGAATTTCGGATTTCGAATTTCGGATTTCGAATTCTCATTGTCCGCCTCCCGCCGCGCTGTTCGTGCCCTCATCCGAGTTGTCCAACTGATTCGTGTGCGTCTGCACCATCAACGGCACCAGCAATTGAATCGGGTCGGGCCGCGTGGCATTCTGATCCGCCGCCGCCATTTGCACATTCACGCGCACGGCCATGGGCAGGTTCGTCTCCGTGCTGTCGTCCCACGAATCGATCCAGTTGTTGCCGTCAAAATACGAAAAAGTCAGGCTCTCGATGCCGCTCGCCAGGTATTGCTCGTCATCATCCTCGGAGCCGGTCGTGAGCAAATTCCGTGTGACGGTGCGAATCAAATCCTTGCCGTTGTTGGTGGTGTTATCGGTCGGAGCTTGCAGGGCGTAAGTGACCTTCTGGATTTCGCTCCACGGCGAATTCGGCGTCATCAAACCGGTCGTGGTATAAATCTGAATGCCGCCGCCGGCGTCCACGCCGCCGTCCGCGGACCCGCTTTGCAACGGCCCCGCAAGCATCCCGCCGGGCGCGACCGCATTTTTCAAATCCTTCTGCAACACCGTCAGCGCGCGCTCGATCGGGAGCGATTCGTCCAGGCTGGAATTCGCGTGCTGCTGCAACTTCAACGCGCCGGCAAAAAACGAGCCGATGATCACCAGCACGATCGCGGAGATCATCAGTGCCAGCAGAACTTCGATCAAGGTGAAGCCGGCCGAGGCAGTCCAAGACGCGGGCGCCGGGTGAACTGAGCTGAATAACGCCTTACGTCCTGGACTGCGCCGGCCGATCGCGGCCTGCGGATTTTGAGCATGAGTGGAGTGAGCGCCAAAAAAATGACGGATACCGAATGACGAATGGCTTTCCGCGGCCATTCGGCATTCGTCATTTGTCATTTTGTTGAACGGCAATTTCATGCGCTCAATTATTGGTCATCGAGGACGAGAACGATCCATCCACAATGGTGCTCAATTGCAGGTTATATTCCTTGCCCTGGACCGTGTATTTCACCTGCACCGTCAACAAACGCATCGGATCCTGGTTCCACGGCTCGTTGTTCAACGTCCAATCGAACGTGCGAACCCCTTCGTTCACCGTGCCGCTCTGGGAAGATTGGTTCCAGTTCGTCGTCACGATGCTCTCATTCAAAATCCGGTCGGCCACCCGCACGGCCTCGGTCTTCCGTTCCGCCACTTCGCCCGCGCGAGTTGCGATGCTCAAACACTCCGCGATCACCGGAATCAAAATTGTCAAAAACACCAACGCCGCCAGCACCTCCGCCAGGGTGAAGGCCGCCATATGAGCACGACGCAAGCGACGCAGCGCGAGCGCCTTCTCATCACTCGTCATTCGCCACTCGTCACTGGTCTTGTGTCGTAGCAACTTCATACTGATTTCTATCCTTCGCCTGCGTCACCGAAAGCGTCGGTCCGTTATCGTCCATCAACTTAATCGTCCGCGGGCTGCCGTCGGCAACCGTTCCATCCGGCAGAAAAGTGATGTGCGGCAGGTTCATGTGCGGGTTGTCACTTTCGACCGACGGCTGCGCAATGGCGTTCTCGTCTTCCGGAATCTCGAGCTTCAGATTTTCGCCTACCGTATATTCTTCGGCTTTCGGGTCTTTGTCGGTGTAACCCGGCTCTTCTTCGTAGCCGTAGGCGTTTTTGTCTTTATCGAACCACAGAATCACCGGCACGCCGCCCGAGACTGCCCGGCTTTGCGCTTGATGCGTCATGGAAATGATCTGGCGGGCTTCGGATTGCATCGCACGCCCACGGATAAATCCACCCAAGTGTGGCGAAATAAACGAAATCCCAATCACGATGAGCGCCATCACCAGGATCAGCTCAATGAGCGTGAACCCTCGAGACCTTAGTGGCACGGGCATCCTGCCCGTGCGATGCAAAGAAGGGCGCAAAGCGGAGAACGGTTTTGCCGCTCCGCTTTGCTGCTGTACTTCATAACATCTCTCGAACCGCACAATCATTTCACTCCAACGCGATCGTCATTGATCCGCCGAGGTCATCCAATTTCCGATATCATCCGGGGTTCCATCCTGGCCGTCGGGTCCCATCGAATAGAGATCGAAGCCGCTCGTGTTTTTGCGACCCGGAAAAACGTACACATAAGGATGGCCCCACGGATCCACCGGCATATTATCCAAATAAGGGCCTTTCCATCCTTTCGCGTCCGACGGTTGCGTCATGAGGTCATTGAGGCTGCTCGGGTATCTTCCGGTGTCGACGTCATACATTCCCAGCGCGGTTTTGATGCCGCCATTGACGTCAGAAAATGCCGATTTTCTCCGGGCTTCATCGCTGCGTCCGGCAATTCTCGGGATCACCAGCGCCGCCAAGATGCCGATGATGGTCACCACCAGCAGGATTTCCACGAGCGTAAAGCCGCGTCGTTTTCCGTTTTTTCGTGTTGAGAGGGTTTGTATTTTCATAAGAGATTTTATTTGATGTGTTCACTCATAGTTAGAATCGGGAGCAGCATACCGATGAAAATCACGCCGATGAAAGCGGCGATGAAAAACAACATCGCCGGCTCGGCAAACGCCACCGCAGTTTTGAGGTTACGATCCAGGTCGCCCTCAGTGGTATTCGCAATGCGCACCAGTTCCACGTCCAGCTTGCCGCTTTCTTCCGCCACCGAAATCATTTCCAGCGCCGAACCCGGGAACAGTCCTTTGCATGCCGCCAGGCTCTCGCCCAGCCGCCCGCCTTGCTGCACGGCTTGAATGGATTGTTCCACCGCGTCCACGAGAATCTGGTTGCCGATGGATTTGCGCGCGACGTTCAGGCCCTGGATCAGCGGCACACCGGCGCCGAGCAGCGTGCCCAGCATCCGGCAGAAACGCGCCATCGCGAATTGCGCCGTCAACGGCCCCACCAGCGGCGCCTTCAGCAAAATCAATTCCCACACGCGTCGGCCTTTTTCAGAAACGAACCAATTCCGCACCAGCAACACAATCGCGACGATCGCCGCACCCACGATCAATCCGTAGGAGCGAATCACATGGCTCGCGCCGATGATGATTTGCGTGATCAACGGCAGGTTGCCGTGCAGGCTGTTGAATACCGCCTGGAATTTCGGAATGAAAAACGTCAGCAACACGACGAGCACGCCGATGGCCATTACCAGCAGGATGCACGGATACAGCATCGCGGTCAGCACCTTGCCCTTGAGCTCCTTTTCGCGCGCCTGAAAATCGGCGATCTGCGCCAGCACCACGTCAATAAATCCGCCGGCTTCGCCCGCCTCCACCATCGCAGTGTAAACGCGCGGGAATGTGTCCGGCGATTTCGCCATCGCGTTGGCCAACGACATGCCGTCGATGACCATGTCGTGGACTTCCTTCCATTTCGCGGACGCCACCGGGTTGGACGATTCCTTGACCAAAATCGTGAGCGCCCGGCTCAACGGCACACCGGCCGCGAGCAAACTCGAAAGCAAGCGTGTGAAATTCTCCAGTTCCTTGGCGGAAACTTTTTGCGAGCCGAAGTTGAGCGAAAGGCCCTGCGCCGGCGCGGAGGAAGCCCCGGCTTTCGCCGAAGAACCTTTCTTGGCCGCCGCCCGCTCCGCGAGGCTCACCGGACGAAGTCCGCGGCCTTCAATCTGGCGGAAGGCGTCCGGCCGGCCGGCCGCTTCGAGCTGGCCCTGGGCCATGGTGCCATCCGACTGGATGGCTTTGTAGGTGAATGTGGGCATTAGTGCTGCTCCTGATCGGAACAACCCGCCTTGCGCTCGGCATCCAACAACTCTTCCATCGAGGGCATCACTTCCACAAACCGCACCATCGGCAGCAACACGGTGTGTGATGCCTCAAACAACAGGGCGGTCCGGGGCGAGCGTGCCATCGAATAATTCGATTTTGCATTCGTGCCTTCGCTGGCGTCGGGCGATTCCAACAAACTGGTAAATCTCGTTCTCATTCCTTTGATCCTATGGCAATGCTGGCCGCAGTGGCGCCATCCATCGTTTCGTTGTGAGTGGTGCGGGCCACCTCCTTGGCGGTAGTCACACTCAAAACTTCTTCGACGGTGGTCACCCCCAGGCGGACCAGGCGCCAACCGTCCTCGGCCAGCGTTTTCATTCCTTGCTTGCGGGCGGCGTCGCGGATCTGGTCCGACGAGGCGCCCTTTAAAACCAATTGACGGATTTCGTTGTCCGAATCCATCCATTCGAAAATCGCCTGCCGGCCGAAAAATCCGGTGTTGCGACATTCGCGGCAGCCGACCGATTTGTAAATCACGGCATTCGCGGGAATGCCAATCTTTTCCTTCAGCGCCTGCGCCGTGGGCGCATTGTCCGGCACTTTGCAATGTTTGCAAAGCACGCGCACGAGGCGCTGCGCGAGCACCGCTTCGAGCGAGGACGCCACCAAATATGGCTCCACGCCCATGTCGACGAGGCGCGTCACCGCGCCGGGTGCGTCGTTCGTGTGCAAGGTCGAGAACACCAAGTGACCGGTCAGTGAGGCCTGCACGGCGATCTGCGCCGTTTCCTGGTCGCGAATTTCACCGATGAGCACCACGTCCGGATCGTGACGCAAAATCGAGCGCAACCCGCGCGCGAACGTCAGGCCCGATTTTTCCGAAACCTGGATTTGATTGACGCCCTTCAATTGATATTCCACCGGGTCTTCAATCGTGATGATCTTGCGGACGGAATCATTGATCTCATTCAACGCCGTGTAAAGGGTCGAGGTTTTGCCCGAGCCCGTGGGGCCCGTCACCAGGATGATGCCGTGCGGCATTTGGAGCACGCGCTGGAAGCATTCCAACTCGCGCTTGTCCATGCTGATATCCTTCAGGCCGCGCAATTTGGAATTCTGCCGCAACAAACGCATCACGACCGCTTCCCCGTGCAACATCGGAATCACCGACACGCGGATATCCACTTCCGCGTCTTCGATGCGAATCTTGATGCGCCCGTCCTGCGGCAAGCGCTTTTCCGCGATGTTCAAATGGCTCAGGATCTTGACGCGCGACACAATGGCCGGCTGAAATTGTTTCAACTGCGGCGGCACCGGCACGTCCTGCAACACGCCGTCGATGCGGTAGCGAATGCGAAATTCATCTTCAAAGGGCTCCAGGTGAATATCCGACGCGCGCAATTCAATCGCGTCCTTGAGCACCTGGTTGACGAAGCGGATAATCGACGCTTCATCCTCCACACCGTCGAGATCGTTGTCTCCATCCGGATTTTCGTCTACGACTTCAAAGCCTTTTTCCTCGCCGAGCGAGCCGATCGTATCCGCGCCGACGCCCAGGCGCTTCTTCATTTCACGTTGAATCGCTTCGCTCGAGGCGAGAATCGGCTTGAGATTCAGGCCCGTGAGCGTTTTCAACGCATCGAGACCCTGCGTCGCGAAAAGGCGGCTGGTGGCCACTTCCACCGTGCCGTTGGTGCGCTTGAGCGGAAGCAATTCCTCCTTCAGCAAAATGCGCGCGGGAAATAAAGAGAGAAGCTGGCGATCTGGCTCAAGATCTTCCAGGGTCGTATAAGCGAGGCCATATTCATTGGCCAGCCATCGGAGCGCGTCCTCCTCGGTTTTGACGGCGGGCGCTACGCGCGCCAGCGCATCGGCATCAATCGAGGACAACTGCCGCGACGTTACCATGCGGTCGAGCAATTGTTTCAGGGACGGATCCATGACAGCTTTTTCACTCATACAACTTTAGCCAGACGCCAGCTTCTCAGTGACGGTTAATTTAATTCAGCAAGCCGGAGAGCACTGCGGCCGCTTCCTGTTTCTGCGAAAGCACTTTCTTCAGGTCAGCCTGCGCCGATTCCAGCTTGGCTTCCTTGGCCTTCTGCGAAGCGCGATATTTATCCAACGCCGCCTTCACCTGGGCAACCGGAGCGTTGTTATCAATGGCCTGCTGCAGCGCATCGCGATCCGGATCCGTGGGCGGGGTGAAACCGCCGCCACCACCGCCGCCGCCGCCACCGCGACCACCACGGCCGCCGCGAGCGAATCGCGCCATCAAGGCTTCACGCTGGGCATCCGCAACTTTCTGGACCAGCGGCTGAACCGCGCTCCAGTCGGTGTCATTGGTGAAACCCAAATCCTGCTTGTAACGGTCCATCATCATTTGCTGGCGCTGGGCCGGGTCCATTTGTCCGAAACCACCACCACCGCCGCCGCCACCGCCACGACGACCACCGCCACCACCACCACCGCCACCGCCATTACCTTGGGCTAAAGCACAATCCGCGCTCACACACAGAGCGGCGGCTACGGCCAACAACGCTAACATTTTTTTCATACTGTGTTCTTTCTATCGTTTTTTGGTTTTTTATATGGCGGCCCACCCGTCACGATGTGTCCGCGCGTGAATTCCCATACGCAAAGTACGTGCCAACCATAAAAACCATTGATTTCCAAATGTTTACAAAACAGCCGCGCGCAAATCCTGCTCGAAGAGCCGTTGGCGACCGCGCAATTTTTGCGCACTGCGCACATCCCAAGCCGCGCCTTGCTCGATCCCGGCGTGTTCCTCCGCGCAAGCCCTTCAGCTCGAAGTGCTACATCGATACCGCCTGCCGCAATCGTAAACCGCCAATCCTAAATCGTAAATCTTTTGTCACCTTTTCTCCCTTTCCCACCACGTATGCGACGTTATGATAACTCGCAGCATGATTTCCACGGTTCCGCAAAACGATGCTGAACTCGTCGCCGCCAGCCTTTCCGGCAATCGCGATGCGTTTGGCCAGATCGTTTCGCGGTATCAAAGCCTGGTTTGCTCGCTGGCCTACAGCGCCACCGGCAGCTTGAGCCAAAGCGAGGACCTCGCGCAGGACACCTTTGTCACCGTGTGGAAGCAACTCCGCAATTTGCGCGAGCCGGAAAAACTCCGCGCCTGGATCTGCGGCATCGCGCGCCATCTCATCAACAACTTTCTGCGCAAAGAAGGCCGTGAACCCAGCCACCGCGCCGAGTCGCTCGAGCAAATCGCCGAAGGTCCCTCGCCCGAACCGTTGCCCGTCGACCACACCATCAGCAAGGAAGAGGCGGCCATCCTGTGGCGTTCGCTCGAAAAAATTCCCGACATCTACCGCGAACCGCTCATCTTATTTTATCGCGAACATCAATCCGTGGAAGCCGTCGCCGCCCAACTGGATTTGACCGAGGACGCCGCCAAGCAACGCCTTTCGCGCGGCCGGAAATTGTTGCAGGAACAATTCCTCAGCTTCGTCGAAGGCGCGCTGGCGCACACGAACCCGGGCCCGACTTTCACGCTTTCGGTTCTGTCCGCGCTGCCCGCGCTCTCGCTTTCCGCCAAAGCCGCCGCCCTCAGCGGAGCGGCCGTCAAAGGAACCGCCGCCGCGAAAAGCGCGGGAATGCTCGGCGTACTCGGGGCGATTTTCACGCCCCTGCTGGCCATCTTTGGCAATTACGCAAGTTATCGAATGAGCATGAACGAAGCTCATACCGACCAGGAACGTCATAACATCCGGAAGCTTTTCCTCTCCGCGCTGATTGCCGCTGCGGTGTTGGCCGCGCTACTCAGTGGGCCGTCCTATTGGCTTCTCGGAGGCGCCACTTACGATTCCCTGCCTTTATTTGTGGCCATTCTGGTTTGCCAATTCATCGTCATTTATTTTTTGGCCGTCTTCGTTTCCATTCTGGCCACGCTTCCGGGGCGAAAGAGATATCTCAGAGCCATCCTTTCGGAAAAACACGGAGGCGATTTTCCCAAGGCGGCTTTTGAATACCGCAGTCAGGCAAGCCTGTTCGGCTGGCCGCTCATCCACGTGCGCATCGGCGACCGGTTTGACGTTATCCGCCCGCCGGTCAAAGCCTGGATCGCGATCGGCAGCAGCCACGCCGTGGGATTAATCTTTGCTTCCGGTGGAATTGCGATTGCACCGATTAGTTTTGGCGGCATCGCCATTGGCATGGTGTCCTTTGGCGCCCTCGCATTGGGTATCCTTTCCGTGGGCGCGGGCAGCGTCGGCATCTGGGCCTATGGCGGGATGGCCGTGGGCTGGCAAATCTTCTGCGGCTGCGGAGTGGCCTGGCACTCGGCCACTGGCGGGGTGGTCGCTGCGCGCGATTTTGCGCTGGGCGGCTTCGCTCGCGCCGCACAAGCCAATACGGAAATCGCCAATCGATTTTTCCAGCAGGATTTCTTTTCCCGGGTCTCGAAAATAGTGGCCGACCACGGCATTTTTCTCATGCTTCTGTGGGTCATTCCCGTCACGCTGCAAGCGCGAATCATAGGCCGGGCACGACGAAACCGTGAAATGGCCAGTGCTTAATCCAAATTTAAAATGAAAAAAACCATCATTCTCTTCATCATCGTCTGCGCCGGAATCGCTGGCGCCCTCGTCTATCTCAACAAACAAAAGTCGCCGCCGCCCGCTCCGGTCGCCGAAACCGCGCCGGCACAATCCGAACCGCAGCCGCAGGAAGTCGTTTCGACGCCCAAACCGCAACCGGCCCCGGTTGTCGCGCCTGCCGCCCCGGCACCGGCGCCAGCTCCCCTCGCGGACACTGCAGCCATCGCCGACAACACCACGAATTCCATCCATAAAATCGTCGATGACCTCCTGAGCGCACGCAAAGGCAAGCACGAGATGTTTCAGCAATTGAACAAGGAACAATTGCAAGGTGTCATCAGCGAGTTGCAACAGCGCGCCGTCGCGGATCCAAAAAACGCGGAAATCCCGACCACTCTCGGCGAGGCTCAACTGAATCTGGTGCGGCAGCTTCACGAATCCGGCAGCGATGAAGACCAGGTCGGCATTCTCGCCATGCAAGCGGATCAAAGTTTTAACAACGCGCTAAAAATCGATCCCAAAAATTGGGAAGCGCAATATGTAAAAGCGTCCACGATGTTTTATTGGCCACCCAACGAAGCGCGCGACGGCCAGGCAGCCCAGATGTTGGCGGGCTTGATCGACCAGCAGGACACCATGCCCACTCAGCCGGAATTCGCCATGACCTACCTCGCGCTCGGCAATCAATATCAGAAAATGGGCAAGACCGCCGAAGCGATCGCCACCTGGCAACTCGGCGCGCAAAAATTCCCGAGTGATCCCCAGCTCCGACAGAAGCTCGCGGGGCAATAGGTTGGTTAAATAAGTTAAACAGTTAAATCGGTTAAATGAGGTGGACCGAACGCCTCGTTTAATCGATTACTTATTTAACCATTTAACCGATACAACCTATTTAACTGACCTATGAAATCTCTCACGGAACATCTCTGGTTCGAAACTCCGCACCGCCGCGATTACCTCAACATCACGGATACCGTTGAGAAACTCGTCGGCAAAAGCGGCGTGCAGGAAGGCCTGTGCCTCGTGAACGCCATGCACATCACCGGGTCGGTGTTCATAAACGATGCGGAGAATGGACTTCTCCAGGATTACGATGATTGGCTCGAACAACTGGCGCCGCATGCGCCGACATCAAAGTATCGACATAATCGGACGGGGGAAGACAATGCGGATGCGCATCTCAAACGGCAGATCATGGGAAGGGAAGTTGTCGTGGCGATCACGAAGGGAAAATTGGATTTCGGCCCCTGGGAGCAGATTTTCTACGGCGAATTCGACGGCCGCCGTCGAAAGCGCGTCCTGGTTAAGATTATCGGCGAATGATTTTACATTTTCCGACGAGGCTTAATAAGCAACCGATAACCTCTTGGTAATCTTTCTTCCTTAGAATGCAACCGAGCGAGCAGTGGATTCTCGACGTTCGCAACCTTAGTTGCATTTTAGGTGATAGTTCCAAGCTCAAACTGTTGCGGACTTGAATTGTCAGGGACAGCTGGCTGTCCCTCGGGATGCGACCGCAAGTCTTCGGACAGCGGATTCAAGGTTTGGACAGGCGGTAAAACTTCAGACCGCCGCTCGTGATGTTGGTCACGGAATAGTCGGTGCCCGTGATCACGGGCACCGGTGTGGCCGTGGACCAGTTGGGCGTCGTGAGGTTCGTGTTGAATTGAAGGCTGAACGCCGGATCGTTCGTCGGCCAGAACAGTCGGACGGAATTGGTCGTGACGCTTTGAATCTTGAGCACCGGCATCGGGGGCGTGGTGATATGTGTGAGCACGACATCGTTGCCGCTGCCGCCGGTGTAGCTCACGGTAAAATATTGGCCGTTGAGGCCGAGAACGGCGTTTTGCGGAAGGCCGGAGAAAGTGCCGGTCACGGCCTCGCTGCCATCGTTGTTGATGAGCACAAATTGGTCGCTGATCGAGGAGGCGAAATTGAGCGAGAGGTTCAGCGTGATACCGGTGAGGTTGACGGTGCCGCGGACATTGAGCTGGTCGTAGCCGGTGCCAGCCGTGGTGCCATTCAATTCCATCTGTAATATTCCCGGGCCTGAAGCACTCGCGTTGAAATTACTGCAGGTCAGGATGCCCGGGCCGTTACCCGGGGACACAACGGCAGACTCCGCCTCCGGATAAAGATGACCAACCGTGCCCGAACCGGTCAATGTTCCGCCGTCGATAAAGACCTGGCTGCGGGGCTGTGAACCTTCCACATCCAACGTGCCCGCAGTAAGGTCGGTGCCACCCTTGTAAGAGTTATTCGCGCTGAGCCGCATCTGGCCCGAACCGGACTTGGAGATACCGGCGGGCGAGAATGCCCCGTTCTCAATCGGAGAAGGAATGAGCGCGGACACGTCGAGTTCGGGACCGGCGCCACCTCCCAGGGGCGCATAGGCACTCACCGCAAAGTTAAGCGTGCCGTTTGCCGGAAGCCCAATCACGCCGCTGAACGTGGAACCCACATGGGAACCTTGAAATGACAGCGAACCCACCGACACCTGGCCGTTGCCGGAAAATGCCAGCGTGCCCACGCCAGTCTGGACGCTGCCCCCATCATTCAAGTTCAACTGGTCCACCGTCTGGTTAAAGCCGTTCAGGTTCAGCGTGGAGTTGGCATCGACCGTCACCGTGCCACCACCGATCTCACTGGGTCCAAACGCCACTGCCGTCGCAAACGAACTGGCCGGCCCTATCACCAGATTGCCCGGGACAGCCACCACCGATCCGGACTTGTTCAGGTTGACCGTGCCGTTGCTGATCACGGTACTACTGCTGTAAGTATTGGCCGAAGCCCCACCCAGGGTGAGGCTGCCCGCACCGACCTTGGTAAGCGGCCCGGTGCCGCTGACGATACCATTGAGGGCCACGCCACCACTGGTACCGACGCTTATGGTGGAAGGATCAGTCATCGTCATATTGCCGCTCAAAGTGAAGCTCGCGCTGGCCGGTGCATCAATGACGCCGGGCGTCCCGGCAGCACCGGTGCCGCCCAGCGTGATGAGTTTTGCCGATGAACCACTGCCATTCAGTCGCAACGTGGCGTTGGTCTCGACGGTGAGGGTATTAACGGCACTGGTGTTACCGAGGGCCGTGCCGGTGGTCACTTCGAGAATGCCCTGCTTCACATCTGTCAGGCCGGTGAAGGAGTTGCCGGCGGTCCAGGTCAATTTGCCCAAGCCCTGTTTGGTGATTTTGGCCGGAGCGCCGGAGATGGCGGCATCCACTTCCAGGTCAGGGTCCGCAACGCCATCGGCGATGTTGAAAAACGCTGAGTCACCATTGGCGAAGGCGAGGTTGCCGGTGATGAAACCGGTGACGGCAGTCGCATTGGCGGTGATGTTCTGATTGACGGTGACCGTTCCTGAACCGCTTTCCAGGAGCCCGCCGTTGAAAGTGAGCGAGGCAAAGGTGTCGTTGAAGTTGTTCAGGTTCACGATGCCATTGGTGAAGACCGTGAGGTTCTGGGCTGATCCCTGCGAACCAATCAGCCAGCGCGCTTCACTGGAACCGACCGCCACACCTCCCACAACGAGCGGACCGGAAAAGGCCTTATGGCTCACATTATCAAATTCAGCGAGCGGACAATGGACATAGGTGGTGCCGGTAAAAGTATTGTCCGCGCCCGCACTGGCGAGTTCGATGTCGCCGAACGACAATTCCAACCCGCCCCCGCCAGTGATGGGACCTGTGATGGCGAGGTCGGTGGCGAACAGGTTCAAACTACTGCTCAGGGCAATGGGTCCCAGCCAGTTGCAGGTGCCGATGGCATTTACCTGTGAACCGGTGGTAAACGCTGTCACGGCGGTGTTACCTTGAACGTTTAGCGTTTCACCCGAGATGGACACACTGCGCAAGACGAGAAGTCCACTTCCCGTGAGGGTGGTGGAGCCAGCGGTCGTGCCTAGTGCGTGATCGTTTCGGACGTCGATGGTGCCAGCGGTCACGAAAACCTGCCCGCTGAAGCTGTTGCTGGTTTCCAACAGGAGGGCCGCATTGCCGGATTCCACGATGCCGCCCGTGCCGGAAAGGGGCGCCTGCATGTCCAAGCCGCCATAGACGGTGCCGTTGATAGAAAAAGCGCGTCCGCCGGTGGCGAGCGCAAGTTTGCCCTTCACGGTCGGAGTGACGGAGGAATTATCCACATAACTCGTGATGCCGTTCTGGATCGTCCAGGTGGTGCTACCCGTGTCCAAGGTAGAAGGCAGAGCGTCTGCGGAAACGTTGGTGAGTACCAGCGTGCCGATGGTCGCATCGTTACCGAAAAGAACCAACTGGCTGCCATAGTTGATCATCACGCTCGCATTATGTCCGATTTGATCCGACTGGCTCAGGTTCAACCTGGCTGGTGAGCCATTGGTGACCGCGATGCCGGTGTTGATCAACGGTCCCGACGGGTTGTTGAACGTGATGCGGGCATCGTGAACGGTGGCCAGATAAAGCGTGCCGGAGTAGGCGCTGTCAAAGCCCGCATCAAACTGGATGGACGCGGAATCCTGGTCGCCTGCGGTCTCGGCCAGGACATCACCGCTCCCGAAAATGGTGCCAGCTATGTAAATGTGGCCGATATCCGAAGCCGTAGGGGCATCGCGCATGGCGTTGGCCTCAAGGATAAGCGGCCCGCTATTGACAGTGATCGAACCGTTTAAATGGAGTGTGCCAACGTTGTCGCTTGTTAGGGGGACGTTCGCTCCTGCATATATGAATCCATTGGCGGGAAAGATCAGGGCACAATTGATGGTCACCGTGGCGGAGCCGGTGGGCTGCAGATCGAGTTGAGATAATTTGATCGTGTTGCCGCTCACTGAAAAATCTGTGTTCTGCAGGAAATACAAGGTGTTGACGGATAGATTGACCACGTCATTCACCGTGGCCGTGTGAGAATTGGCATCGAAATACAGGCTGTCACCATTCTGCGGGGTTCCTACCGGGTTCCAGTTGTTTGGCTCGCTCCAATTCGCACTCACCGAACCCGTCCAAAACCGATCCGTCGCGGAAGCCGGCGCGGCGAGACATACGAGTGCTCCCGCCAAAAAAAGGCGGGCAAGGTTTGTTTTCAACCGCACAGTGGACTTCAAAATATTATTTTCCATGGTTTGGCCTGGTTGTGCTGGCCGGTTTGAGCGGCTTCAAATTGACCGATTTACAAGGCGCTGAAGGGGTGGTAAACTCAGCTAACGGTACGAATAACCCCACTGAATGCTGCTGGGAATACGTGGAACTACGTAAAATTCACACCGGCAGGGAGAGACCTTATGCGACTTTCGCCCAAAGATTTCGACGCGTTACAGAATACGATTTTCGAACTTTACGAATATCGGACGTTGGAGCAGTTCCAGCGGGACGCGCCTGAGTTGCTGGTTAAACTTTTCCCGTGTGATTATTTTTTCTGGTCGGAGTACACCATAGATCCCCGGGCCAAAAAGCAGAAGCTGTCATTCTTCTCAGAATCCAGACCGACCATTCAGCCTCGACTCGCGGGGCTGATGGGTGAACTCATCATGGAACATCCGTTCACACAGTATTTCCTGCAGGGCGGCGCGCAGACAACACTCAAGCTCTCGGATTTTCTCACGCGCAGCCAGTTGCACCGTTCCGAGATTTACGAGCGGGTTTACGGTCCCTGGGAGCTGGAATTTAATCTCAGTGTTCCCGTGAACAGCCGGCCGGGCACCGCCGCCGGCATCGGGGCTGGCGACAAAAAGCGCGATTTCAACGAACGCGACCGGCTGATGCTGGATCTGCTGCGCAAACATTTTGACCAGGCGCATCGCAACGCACGGCGCACCAGCGCCCGGCTGGCAACGGACGCCCGGCCCTTGGCGGACTACGGCCTGACCCGGCGCGAGAATGAAATCGCGCAATGGCTGGGAGCGGGCAAGAGCAACCTGGAAATAGCAATGATCCTGGGTTCCAGTGTGCGCACGATCGAAAAACACATGGAGAAAATTTTGGACAAGCTCGGCGTGGAAAACCGCGCTGCCGCCGCCGTGCTCATTGTCCGGGCAGGCACGAGTTGTTGAAACGCAAGTGTCCGCTCGTGACGCGCGCGCAGGTTTGCGAAGTGGAACGGGCGTCGTCGAGAGGGAAACCATAGCGGGCTCGGTTTGTCCCTCGCCCGGGCGTTCTCGCAAGCGCTCGGCTATGAACTGATTGCAGCGCTCGATGGAGAATCGCTTCTGATATTAACCCTTTCCGGGCCGGGAGACTTGGACGCAATCGACCACCCTTCAAGGCCCGTAACCGTCTAACCAGTTTTAGACGGAGCGCCAAGGAATTCCCTAATCCGGGAATAATAACGCCTTGCCGGCGTGCCTGCGCCACGTTCCCAATTCTGAATCGAGCCTTTATGAACATCCACTCGCTTGGCGACTTCAGACTGCATCAAGTGCAGTTCCAACCGGCGCCGTTTCAAGTGCTCTCCGATCATTTTAGGTTCAGCCGCTGCTGTCTGTGTGCACTTCCAACGGTTAGGGTAGGGGCTACTCAAGGCCTTGATTTGCAGATGGCAAAAGGGCAACGCACGAGACCGCAGGCCGGTAGTTCATCGAAGCAAAAAGTGAATTATCGTTTCTCAGCAGTGGCAAATCAACGCCCTCGGTTCTGAATTGCCCGCCAAAGCACGAAGGCGAGACTCGCGAGTCCGGCAACCAGCAACGCCCAGCCTTTGGCCGGTAATTTCTCCGAAACGAAAGAATGCGCGGCCAGGTTCGCGAGCACCAGCCCAATTAGGGCGAACATCAAGATGACAGCCTGCGATCGCTTCTTTGGAGGCCTATATTCCGGGAGTTCGCTCATTGGATCAAACCCATCGTTTCTTGAGGAGCCACGCCTTCACTAGTTGGGTGAGCGCCACGTAGCAAATAAGTGTTACGACCAAGAATGGCCAGAATTGCCACGGCAACGGCACGAATCCCAAAAACTGTGCCAGCGGTGAAAACGGCAGCACCGCGCCAATGCCCATAATCAAAATCGTGGTCACAGTGAGTTGCCAGCTGGCGCGTGATTGAACGAACGGAATAAGGTTCGTGCGAATGATGTGGATGATAAGCGTTTGCGTCATTAGCGATTCCACAAACCAGCCCGTGTGGAACAACGCCGCCGCATAGGTTTTATCCGGATTGGTGACGTGCATAAACCGCGCGGCCAATGCGCCCGACGGCAGCAAGCCAGCGTTGTTGCATTTGAAATAAAACCACATCAGGCAATAGGTCGTGTAATCAAAAATGGAACTGATCGGGCCGATAAAAATAATGAACTTGGCGATTTCGCCCATTTTCCAGGGGCGCGGTGCGGTGATTTGCTGCGGGCCGACGTTATCGGTGGGTATCGGCACCTGCGAGAAATCATACAGCAAATTATTGGTGAGCACTTGAATCGGCAGCATCGGCACGAAAGGGAACCACGCGCTGGCGCCAATCACGCTGAACATATTTCCGAAGTTGGAACTCGCGCCCATGCGAATGTATTTCAAGATGTTCACAAACACTTTGCGCCCTTCGAGCACGCCTTCCTCCAGCACCATCAAATTCTTTTCCAGAAGAATCATATCCGCGGACTCCTTCGCGATGTCCACAGCGTTGTCAACCGAGATGCCCACATCGGCGGCGCGCAGCGCCGGGGCGTCGTTAATCCCGTCTCCCATAAAACCGACCACGTGCCCCTTTTTCTGGAGGGCCTGCACGATGCGCTTTTTGTGCGCGGGCGAAAGTCTCGCAAAGACATCCATCGTCTCAACCGCTTCGGCCAATTGCGGGTCGGTCAATGATTCCACCTGGCTGCCGAGCAAAATCTTCTCCGCATGAATGCCCACTTCGCTACAAACTTTCCGGGTAACGAGGTCATTATCTCCGGTCAGAACTTTGACCGTGACTCCGTGCTGTCGCAACGCTTCGATGGCTTTGATGGCGCTTTCTTTGGGCGGATCGAGGAATGCGAGATAGCCGGTTAAAACCAGATCGCACTCATCGGCTTTTGTAAACGTCGTTTGTGCCCCGAGTTTTTTAGTGGCCACTGCGAGAACACGAAAACCGTCTTCGCTCAATTCGTTAACCTGCTGAACGAGATCGCCCGCCAGAATGGGCTCCATCGGGATAGTTTCGCCGTCGCATTCGAAGTACGTGCATTTGGCAAAGACCGCTTCCGGCGCGCCTTTGGTCAACAACTGGCGCTCACCAGTGGGACATTCGATGGCGACGGACATCATGCGGCGCGAGAAATCGAAGGGGATTTCGTCCACCATCTTATAAGTTTCGATTTCGAGCGCACCATGCAATTCCTTGTATTTCAGCACGGCGCGGTCGAGCACGTTTTTCAAGCCGGTTTGGAAATGGCTGATGAGGTAGGCGTCGCGCAACACCGCCTCGCTTTCGTTTTTGAAAACGTCCACGTGCATTTCGAGAATGACGTGATCCATCGTGAGCGTGCCGGTCTTGTCCGTGCAGAGCACGTCCATCGCGCCGAAGTTCTGGATGGAGTTGAGTTTTTTCACGATGACTTTTTTCTTCGACATCGCCAGCGCGCCTTTCGAGAGACATACCGAAACAATCATCGGCAGCATTTCCGGCGTAAGGCCAACTGCGACCGCCAGCGCGAAGAAAAAGGCCTCTTTCCAATCATGCTTGGTGATTCCGTTGATGACGAACACCAGGGGCACCATCACGAGCATGAAACGAAGCATCAGCCATGTGAACTTGCTCACGCCGCGTTCAAATGCCGTGTCGGTCTGCTGGCCGGTGAGGCTGCTGGCGATTTTCCCAAAATAAGTCTGCACCCCCGTAGCGATAATGACGCCGGTGGCCGCTCCGCTCTCAACGCTCGTCCCAAGAAAACAAAGATTGGTGTGCTCGATTGGCGACACGTTCGGGCGCGCATCACGGACATCGGTTTTTTCCACGGGCAAGGATTCACCGGTGAGCGTGGCTTGAATCACGAACAAATCCTTGGAGGCCATCAAACGCAAGTCGCCGGGTATCATATCGCCGGCGGAGAGTTTCACCACATCGCCAGGAACCAATTGTTGCAGCGGAATTTCCTTCGCCTGGCCGTTCCGCAAAACCGTGGCGGTGACGCTGATCATGGCTTTGAGTTTAGCCGCGGCATTGTCCGCCCGTGTCTCTTGAACGAACCGCAGCATTACCCCTAACACCACCATGAGCATCATGACTGTGCCACCAGCAAAATCGTCAGTGGCATACGACAAGACGGCAAGAACAGTAAGCAAAATCACTAGTGGGTTGCGCGTGGCGGTCCACAGCCGCCGCAACCATGTATGTTTCGCTTCCTGCGCGACTTCGTTCGGCCCGAAGACTTCCAAACGCTCCGCGGCCTCCTCATCGCTTATACCTGCCGGTCCCGTGTTAAGGCGTTGCAACAACTCCGCGACATCCTTCGTCGCGGCATCGTGCATCAGGTCAGACACGCTTTGTCCGTCCGGATATTTTACGGCAGGCATAGGCTTTAGATCGCGTAGCGTTTCAGAACTTCCAACAGCGAGCGTATTTCGCGCCGTCCTTCAGCCTGGGTAGCAACTCCTTCGATGCAGTCGTGCAAATGAGACTGGATCATTTCCTCGCTGAACGACTTCAGCGCCCGCCTGGAAGAGACGACCTGCATCAGCACTTCAGAGCAATCGGCATCGACCTCCACCATTCTCTCAATGGCTTCAATCTGACCTTTGATTCTCCGCAAACGAACGACGAGCGCTCTTTTTTCCAAACCCGGACGGACGTGTTTTGATTTCATAAACAGCTTATAAACGCCAAAAGATAGCAGTTGACCCTCTATAGGGGGTAGGGGTATATGGCATCGTGTTTCCTGTCAAGACCTCAAAAGGGTTGCGATGTATCGAGGATGCAATACTTCTTTTTCAAACCAGCCACAGCGGGAAGAACGAATGAAAAATAGAATTACGCTTACTGTCTTGCTGGCAGCCGTGGGCCTCTCCGCGAAGTCGCAAGAGGCGGTGACGAATTTCGATTCCCGGCCGCAAATTTGGAACTGGCACGTCCAAAATACGGATATTGTTCAGGGTGATCCGGGGTTCCACGCCAAATACTCCGGCCCGAATAGTTTAGATAGCGACGGAGAGGTCAGGGAAACGGTATCGCTCGACTTATTGGCAGGTGTTCGACTCTGGCACGGCGCGGAAGCGCACATTGACGGATTGATGTGGCAAGGTTTTGGTCTGAGCAAAACGCGCGGGGTGGATGGTTTCCCTAACGGGGAGGCGTTTCGCACCGGCAACGAAATTCCCAATGTGAACATCACTCGAGTGTTCATTCGGCAAACCATCGGCTTCGGCGGCGATCAGGAGGATGTGGAGGATGACCAACTGCAACTCGCCGGCAAACAGGATATTTCGCGCCTGACGCTGACGCTCGGCAAAATAAGCGTCAAAGACATTTTTGACAACAATACCTACGCCAACGATCCGCGCACCCAATTTTTGAATTGGGCACTGATGGCCAACGAGGCCTGGGATTATCCAGCGGATAGCATAGGATTTGAAACCGGTTTTGCCGCCGAATTGAACCAGCCCCAATGGACGGCGCGTTACGGCTTCTTCCAGATGCCGAAATTTTCCAACGGGGTCAGGCAGGACGAAAATTATCTCAAAGCATGGGGAATGGTCCTGGAGGTCGAGCGCCATTACGCCGTGAAGAATCATCCCGGCGCGGTGCGATTGCTGTCGTATTTTAACCGGGCGCACATGGGCAGTTACCAGGCCGCGATTAATGACCCCACTCGTCCCGCCGACATTCAAGCCACCCGCGCCTACCGTTCCAAATATGGTTTTGGACTCAACGTCGAACAAGAAATCTACAAGAACATCGGAGTCTTTTCGCGATTGGGATGGAGCGACGGTGAAAATGAGGCATGGGTCTTTTCGGATGTGGACCGCACGGCGACTTTGGGTGTCAGCATTAAAGGCGAGTCATGGCGGCGGGCGAATGACACCTTCGGCCTCGCGGGAATCTTCAATGGAATTTCAAGAGTCCATCAGGAATTCCTGGAGGCCGGAGGAACGGGCATCCTGGCCGGTGACGGGAAATTATCTTACGGTTGGGAAAAGATCCTGGAAACTTATTACGACGCCGGAATCTGGAAGACGATTCACATAGCCATGGATTATCAATTCATAACCAACCCTGCGTTCAATCGGGATCGCGGGCCGGTGTCCGTCATCGGCGCGCGGTTGCATTGGGAGTTTTAGTTCAAAACAGAAATGGTTAAATAAGTCCGGCCCGCGCTACCATTTAACCCATTTAACTAATTTAACTCCTCAACCCCGGCTTTAATCACTTTTTTGATTTCTCGCGATCTTTTCCCACCGTGCGTCGGACATTTTGGCCGGTAAAAAAAATGAGGAACCGTGCGGCCCAAGCATTCCCTCCAAATCCATAGCCTAGGAAAAGAGCAATCATTGAACAAAAGCCCACCCATTGCCTCAGGCCCAAAGTATTCTCCTTCCCATCCACGAAAATAAAAACCACCGCGATCAGCGACAAAATCCCAAAGAAACACGAGGCCGCCCTCAACAGATTCCTGACGCCGTCTTCCGTGGACTGATTAACTTCGTCGGCCGACGCCACCAATGAAGTGCCGCACTCGGCGCAATTCACGGCGGCATCGCTGTTTTCTTTTCCACAGTAATCACAAGTGCGCATGAGAGATGAAATGTGGCCTACGACCGGCACGGTCAGGTGCGCACTCCTTCATTTTGCGTTCCCGTTAACTCCAGCCGGCGGAATTTGTAATCCTTCAGCGCGTCGATCAACAGCACAATAACCAGAGCCACCGCAAAGATACCCCAACTCCTGAAATACAAATAGACGCTTCCGCCTAATGCGCCCAAACACATCGAAGCGAGTCTTTGCGGGGTGGATTTCTTGATGCGACAAACCGCTCCACAACTCGGACACCGATACGTGCCGAATCCGCTCTTGAGCCAAAATTTGGCGAAAGGAATCGAATTGGTCTGGCAACCCGGACAAATCATAAGCGCACATCTCTCAAATTGCTGGCGACCGGAAACGAGCCATCAAGGAACACCGTTCGACTGTTATGTATTACTTTAAACCGGGTTGTTTGCCAATACTCACGTGATCGCCGCCGACGACTGGAACTGAGTCACGTAAAATGATTTCCGCTCCCCTTGTTCTAACCATGAATTTCGTTATACGCCCTCAGCTTCAGAGGTCAACTTCCAAAAAAATCACTTCGTCTTGCGCGGATCGTCGCTTGTCTTGCTCAGTGATTGTTGCACACAGGCATTCACCCTTGACATTCATTCCCGGAACCGCAGGCTCCGCGGTATATGAGCCGTGAATCAACCGTTGCGACGGAGGAATTCATCCCGACTCGATATACATTATTGAGTCGGCTGCGAGACTGGGACGACAATGAAAGCTGGAAGGAATTCTTCGACACCTATTGGCATTTGATTTACTCCGTGGCGCGAAAATCCGGCCTGTCGGCGGTCGAAGCCCAGGAGGTCGTTCAGGAAACCGTCATCTCGGTTGCCAAACATATTCAAAAATTCCGGCTCGATCGCAAACTCGGCTCTTTCAAAGGCTGGCTGCGCAACCTCACGCGCTGGCGCATCGCGGATCAATTAAGAAAACGCTCGCGCCAGGCTCTCGAGCCGGAGCTCTCGGACACTGGCGAGTCCGCACCCCCGGAATTTCTCCCCGACTTGCCCGAACCCAACTCGGATCTCCGGTGGGAGGAGGAATGGCAAGCCAACCTCTTGCAGGCAGCCATCGACCGCGTCAAACTGCAAGTCCGCGAGGAACAATACCAGATTTTCGATCTCTACGTGCTCCGCCAATGGCCCGTGAGCCGCATCAGCAGCACTCTCGGAGTGAGCGCCGCCCGGGTTTACCTCGCCAAACATCGCGTCGCTGCCTTGATCAAAAAAGAAGTGCGCAGCCTCCAACAGCAATGGGAAGAGATTTGAACCCGGATACGATTGCCTCTCCGCCTCCGATCCCGGAGCACGAACTGATTCGCCCCATCGGCAGCGGCAGCAGCGGTACAGTCTGGCTCGCGAGAAATACCCTGGGGACTTTTCGCGCCGTCAAAATCATCCCGGTCGGATCGTCTGAGCGCCGCCATTATTTTCAAACCGAACTCAACGGCGTCCTGAAGTTCGAGCCCGTCTCGCGCCTGCACGATGGGTTGGTGGATATTCTCCAGGTCGGCGGCAGCGAAGCCGCCGGTTACTTCTATTACGTCATGGAAGTGGCGGACGACATTGACTCCGGCCAGTTGATTGTTCCGGAGCGCTACGTCCCGCGCTCCCTTGCCCATGACCTGAACCGCCGCGGCCAGTTGCCCATCGGGGAATGCGTCCGCCTCGGCGCCGCGATTGCCTCGGCGCTCGGGTTCCTGCACCGGCACGATCTCCTCCATCGCGACATCAAACCTTCCAACATCATTTTCGTGAACAGTTTTCCCAAGCTCGCCGATATCGGCCTGGTCTCGGAAATTTCCGAATCCGGCCGCCAGATCGGCACCATCGGTTTTATCCCGCCGGAAGGAGCCGGCACCGCCCTGGCGGACATTTATTCGCTGGGCAAAGTTCTCTACGAAATCAGCACCGGCCGGGACCGGAACGATTACCCGGAGCTGCCGAAGAGTTTGACGGACACAGCGGAAGATCGCGACCTGGTGCGATTCAACAAAATCGTCCTCAAGGCCTGCCGAGCCGACGCCGGGCGACGCTACCAATCCGCTGAGGAATTGCTGACTGCCGTCGTCTCCTTCCAATTCTCCAACTACAATCCGCGCAAAGAGAAAGCCCACCGTCGGTTGCTCCAGTTCGTGGCTATCAGTGGCCTGGTCATCGCTGCCGTGGTTATTACGCTCGCGGTCAAACGCTTCCTTTGGCTGCTGGAACACGGACAATAATTGCCCGCGAGTTCAAACCTGCGGGATGTGGTTTCAGCTCAAAGGCAATGCGATTCCAGCCACTGCGTGGCTGGTTAATTTTCGTCGTCGCTTCGCGACAAAACGATTTTTCTACAAAACAGTTTCACCCGCTTGTTTTTGCAAAGCATTCTTCAATAACGTGTTGCAATCTCAAACCAACTTCTTTTTCTCGCCGCACTTATTTAGAAAAAAGTGAAGATTTTCTGAAAGAAACACCTTCAGGCCTACGAGCTATCAGTAAGAGATGAATCGTCGCGATTTTAAAGGTTTTTAAACCTCGCCAAGGAGGTGGGAATCTCGCGGCTTTTCCAGGGTCCGGAAACACAGGACGTATCTATGAAAGTATTGCCACTCCTCGCGCTTATGGCCGCGCCGTTGGTGGGCCATGCGCAATTCGTTTTCTCAACTGCCAATGGAGTAAATACGATCGTGCAATATTCCGGTTCCGACCCCGCAGTGGTTATTCCCGCGACGACCAATGGCCTGCCGGTCACGGCCATCGCAGGCTTCGCCTTTCAATCCCGCACCAGTCTGACAAACGTCACAATCCCCAGCGGCATCACGAATATTGGCGCCGGGGCGTTCTATGGTTGCAGCAGCCTCGCCGGGATAACGGTGGATCCGGCCAATCCCTCTTACACCAGCACCAACGGAATCTTGTTCAACAAAAACCAAACCATCATCGTTGAGTATCCGGGCGGGCTTGGCGGAAATTACACGATTCCCAGCACGGTCACCAACATCGGGGGCGCGGCCTTTTCTTCCTGTCAGAAATTGACCACCGTCACGATCCCGAACAGTGTCCTCAGCATCGAGGGTTCGGCATTCAATCTCTGCGTCAACCTGACGAACGTCACGATTGGCAGCAGTGTCGCCGGCATCGCGGCGTCCGCGTTCGACTCCTGCGTCAAACTCGCGGGAGTCTATTACCTCGGCAACGCCCCGCTTGTGGGCGCCAATGTGTTCGCCAGTGACGGCCATGCTACCAACTACTATCTGCCCGGAACGAGCGGATGGATCTCTCCGTTTGCTGGACGCCCGGCGGTGATGTTGAACCCTCCTAACCCGGCCGGTTTGTTGCAAGTGACGTTCTCCCCGACTTCGACCATCACCAACGGTGCGCAATGGCGAGTGGACGGCGGGGTCACCCAAACCAACGGAGCGATAGTTTTAGGTTTGGCGGTTGGCAATCACACGGTGAGCTACGGGCCGGTCAATGGCTGGGCGAAGCCGGCCGATCAAATTGTTGCCGTCACCGCCAACGCGACCAACGTCACCACCGGCGTTTACGGCCAGGTGACTTACGCGACCAATGGCAGCGCGATTATCCTGTTGGGTTACACCGGCCCCGGCAGCGCGGTGATTCTGCCCGACGCCATCAATGGCCGCCCGGTCGCCGGCATCACGTTTCACGCGTTCAATAACCCGAATCTGACCAGCGTGACGATTTCCAGCAGCATCACCAATATCGGATATGGAAACAGCGCGCTCTCGGGATGCCAAAATCTGACCGAGATAAACGTGGATGCCAATAGTCCCTTTTTTAGCAGCATGGCGGGCGTCCTGTTCGACAAAAACCAAACCGCACTCGTCCAATATCCGCGGGCGCGCGGCGGAAGTTACACAGTTCCCGACAGCGTCACCGAAATTCGCAATGAGTCGTTCCTCGGTTGCGCCAGCCTGACCGGCATCAGCTTCGGTCCCAACCTCCTCAGCATCGGGGACCTCGCCTTCGATGGCTGCTCGAGCCTGACGAGCCTCGCGATTCCCAACAAGGTTGTCGGCATCGGCAATGATACGTTCAGAAACTGCGCCGGCCTGACCAACCTCACCTTCGGGACGAGCCTCACCACCATTTTAGATGGCGCGTTCGTGAACTGTCCCGGTCTGACCACCATCGTGCTCCCCAGGAGTCTTACCCTACTCGGAAGCGGGGCCTTTGCCAGTTGCCCCGGCTTGACCGGAATCTATTTCCTGGGGAACCCTCCCAATCTTTTTGATGACGCTTTCGGCGGGGACGGCAACGCGACGGTTTATTACCTGCCCGGAACAACGGGTTGGGACACCACGTTCGCCGGCGCTCCGGCGGCGTTGTGGAATCCACAAGCGACAACTTTCATCGCGGACGGAAGCCGGTTCGGATTTAACATCACCGGCCCAACCAACGCCACGATTGTGGTGGAAGCCTGCGCGGACCTGGCGCATCCAACCTGGCTGCCGGTATCCACCAACATTCTATCCAGCGACGGCACGTCATTTTTCAGCGACCCGCAATGGGCGAATTATCCCGGGCGCCTCTATCGCTTCCGCTCGCCCTAATTTTTTTAATCACTCCATGAAGCGAGAATGCGCATTCACATTGATTGAACTGTTGGTCGTGATTGCCATCATCGCCATCCTCGCCGCGCTGCTTCTACCGGCCTTGAGCAAAGCCAAGGAGCGCGCCTGGCGGGTCAATTGCATGAGCAACCTTCGCCAAACCGGAGTCGCCACCACGATTTACGCCGGCGATAACAACGACTGGCTCCCCGTGGGATATTGGACCGAGCCCTGGCCCGGCGAAAACTCCCTCACCACGGCGAACCTCATGGCCTACGGCTACCCCGTCGGAATCGGCGCGTTGATGAGCCACGGTTTGTTGCCGGTGGCGCCGGGGGTCGCGTATTGCCCGTCGCGACGCTCAGATCGTTTTTCCATCGACGGCCCGCCGAACACAAGTATGGGCTGGTCCTCGTGGAACCCTTCCAACTCCCAAGCCACGGTGGAGTGTTCCTACACCTACCTGGCGCCGCGTAAAATGAGTTGGACCAATGTTTGTTTTTGCGTGGCGGCCGACGTGTTCTTCTGGGACACCGGAAACGATGACAACTATCTCGGCACCTTTTTCGGCGCGCCCAAATGCCACCAGGATTCGTATTACAACACCTTGTTTTCCGACGCCAGCGCTCGAAAATTTGTGGACCGCCAGAACCAATTCAACCAGTTCAATCATTACCAGCAAGACGACGGCTTGTTATTGTTCACCGGCCTCCTGCACTAACATAGTGGCACGGGCATCTTGCCCGTGCGAATCTCCGCAATCCCAGTTGATTTCCGCCGTCCGCGAGCCGACACTTCCTCGCCGAGCGCCGACTATGCATACGACCGACATTTCCGCATGGAAACACGAGCATAATTTCACTGCCGACACTTCGTCGGCGGAAAAACGCACGCTCCGCGTCGTAATGCTGACCGGCGCGATGATGCTGATCGAAATCGTCGCCGGATATTTTTTCCGCTCGATGGCGCTGGTCGCCGATGGCTGGCACATGGGCACCCACGTCGCCGCCTTCGCTCTCGCCGCCGTGGCTTATTCCTACGGCCGCCGCCACGCCAAGGACGCGCGCTTCACTTTCGGCACCGGCAAGGTGGGCGTATTGGCCGCCTTCACCAGCGCAATTGTTTTGTCGATCATCGCCGTGCTGATCGCCGTGGATTCCACTCATCGGTTGCTGGTGCCGCAGGCGATTCATTTCCGCGAGGCGATTGTTATCGCAATCGTGGGATTGTTCGTGAACCTCCTCAGCGCTTTGATGCTGAAAGACCATCATCACCATCACGGACACGACCACAACCACGCGCACGACCATCACGATCTGAATTTGAAGGCCGCTTACATCCACGTCCTGGCAGATACGTTCACAGCCTTGGGAGCCGTGTTCGCATTGACGGCCGGGTATTTCTTCGGCTGGGTCTGGCTCGACCCGGCGATGGGGTTGGTCGGGACGATTGTGATTTTGTCCTGGGCGTGGACGCTGCTGCGGGATTCGGGCTCGATTCTTTTGGATCACGTTCCGGCGAGCTCGGATTTGCCGGTGGTCATCCGCGAAGGAATCGAATCGGACGGCGATTCCAAAATCGCCGACCTGCACATCTGGCAAGTGGGCGCCGGAAAATTCGCTGCCATCATCGGCGTCGTTGCGCACCATCCCCGTACGCCCGATGAATACCGCGCCGCCCTGAAAATCCACGAAGAACTCGTCCACATCACCGTCGAAGTCCACACCTGCGACGAGCATTAAATTAAACCTGTAGCAGCCGACGTAAGGAGGCTCATACTTTCGTTGAAAATTTAGAGCGATTGCCAAAACAGATTTGGCTCAGGAGAGGAGCCGACGCGAGGAGAGCTCGAGCCTCCGCACAGGCGCTACAAAACGAACGAAGGACCACCGCTGGATGGAGTCACGTTGCGGCCGAACTTCCGAAGCTGCGACAAAGTTTCCCGCTATCCCGGGGGCGGATTTCAAATTTCGGATTTCTTTCGGATTTCGTCATTCGATTTTTGGATTTAAATAGGGATGAGGGCCAGCGTAAACATCCATCCGTTCGTTGGCAGGTTTATACTTTCGCTGAAAATTTAGAGCCTCCTCACGTCGGCTCCTACCAATTTGCACCCCTCGCGACCTGAACTATCTTTTCCCATGCGTTATCTCGTCAAAGCCCGCGTCAAACCCGGCCGCGAAAAATCCCTCCTCGCCGCCATTCGCGACGGCTCCCTCGGCCGCGGCTCCATCGCGGGCGACGAATACAATTACGACATGCAAAACGCGCGCCTCGGCAGCGACGGCGTCGCGCATTGGGTGGAAACGTGTTTCTGCGCCACGCCGCTCGCCGAAGAACGTCCGTATTGGGAAAAGTTTTTCGACCTCCTAAAAGTGCAGGACGCCCACAACCGCAAAAATTGCCGCCACGAAAACGGCACCGAACCCTGGGCCTGCTGCGATTGCGACTGCACCCGCCGCCTTGAACAACGCCTTGCCCAAACCGGCGAACCCTTCCTCAAAACGCTGAATGGTTCCGAGTAGGAGACGACACGAGAGGAACCCGAGCCTCCGAACAGGCGGCAAAGTTTCCCGCTCTCCCCGGGGGAGACGGCCGGGGTGAGGGCGAGCGTAAACATCCATCCGCCCATTGGCAGTCTCTGAATTCTTTCCGGATCCAAACAATTTGAGACTCGTCACCTCGTCTCCTACCGTACAATTTATTGGACTATGTCACGTCCGTTTTGGTTTTTGATTCTCGCCCTGTTTGCGCTCACCGCCACCGCGCAAACCAACCAGGAAATTCACCCCGCCAAAGGCGTCGTCATCGAAGTCACTCCCACCGGGAAAAAAGTCACCATCAAACACGAAACCATTCCCGGCTACATGCAAGCCATGACCATGCCGTTCGACGTGAAAGACACGAACGAACTCACCGGCCTCACTCCCGGTGACGTGATCACCTTCCGCATCGTGGTGCAAGGCAATGAAGGCTGGATCGATCAGATCAAAGAAACCGGCGTAAAATCAAACACCCCGCCCACTACCGGCCCGTTTCGCGCCGTCCGCGACGTCGAACAACTCAGCGAAGGCGATCTCCTCCCGGAATATCATTTCACCAATCAACTCGGCCAAGCCATCAGCACCGCGCAATTCAAAGGCCAGGCCCTCGCCATCACGTTCCTCTTTACGCGCTGCCCGTATCCCAATTTTTGCCCGCTCATGGCGAACAACTTCAGCCAGGTCGCGCGCAAACTTCTCACCAACCCCAACGCCCCGACCAACTGGCATCTGCTGACCATTACCTTCGACCCGGAAAACGACACGCCGGAAGTCTTGCGCGCCTACGCCGAAGCGCATCATTCCGATCCCGCGCACGCCACTTACGCGACCGGCGCACTCGTCGACATCACCGCCATCGGCGAGCAATTCGGCCTCATCTTCTGGAAAGAGCAGGGGAGCATCATCAACCACAACCTCCGCACCATCGTCATCGATTCCTCCGGTCACGTGCAGAGAATTTTCACCGGCAACACCTGGCAACCCGAAGACCTCGTCGCCGAAATCACCAAAGCCGCAAAAAAGTGAGGCCTCTATCGTTTCTCAAAAGAAATTTCCGAAAACGTGGCGAATCCCTGCCGGGATTCGTGGCAAACCCGCAGGTTTGCCCCACCTTTTCGGAAATTCCTTTTGAGAAATACTCTAATTCGAAAAAGACAACCCCGCATCAAAAGCGGGCAACCCCTTGATTTGCCGGCCCGTGTTGAACGCAAAAACGTCCACCCGATACACGCGCCAATCCGCTGGAAAATCCCCCAACGCCGCGAGCGCCTGGTCCCTTTGGTCCGCGGCCGCTTGATCCCGTTTTTTCTGCGCTTCGAGTTCCCGCTTCGCGTCCGCCTCCGCGGCCAGATACATATCCTCCATGTCCCAATCGCCGAGCGTCTCCGCCACAAACGCCCGGTCATTTTGCGTCTTGATGGCCGCTTCCTGCGACGAATAATCCGGCTGCGGCAGCGGATTATTCAACAGATTCATTTTTTGATTGAATCGCTCCAACTCCTTTCGCGGCGGATGAATCAATAATATTCTGACCGGCACGCTCTTTCCCGGCGCCCGCTCCACCATCGCCTCGACAATCCAACCCTGCGGCTCGTCCTGATTGAAAATCTGCCCCGTGATATGAAACCATGGCGCCATCGGCCGATCGACACTGTCATCCGCGCCCACATTCGCCGAGACGCCGTTTTCGCCGCTCGCCGGGGCATTCGTTTTTGGATTCAACTCATTCGCCCACCAGCCATAAAGAGGAGCGAGATCGCAACGCACACTGTCATTGATGATTGGAAAACGATTGCGAAAAAGAAAACTGTTCGTCGCCTGCCCAACGGCCATCGATGCGCTGACCATTAGCATTGCCAGGATGGCTACATTGGATTTCGTCACACAAAAACATCCCCTCGTTTTGGTGAAATGCAAGTTTGCCACCCGGAGCGCGGAACTCATTCCGGCGGTGCGAATACCCCACTCCTCAACTCCCAAACTCTTCAACTCCTTAACTCCCCCTCACTTCCCCAACGGCGCGCCCGGCACATAAATCGAAAACGTCGTGCCCTCACCCATGCGCGTCTCCACCTGCAACGCCCCCTTCGCCTCCTTGACCAGCCGCTGCACGATATTCAAGCCCAGCCCCGTGCCCTGCCGCGCGCTCTTCGTCGTGAAATACGGCTGGAAAATCTTCGGCAACACCTCCGCCGGAATGCCCGGGCCATTGTCGCGAATCGACACCCGCAAAATCGGCGCCGTGTTATCAAAATTTTCCACGTTCAAAAAACGGGCCTCCTCGGAATCCTTGAACGCCGTCAAATCCATCGGTTCGCGCAACGAGTGGCTATCAATCTCCACCAGATGCGGCTGCGGCGAACACTGGAACGCATTCACCGTCAGGTTCAGCAAAATCTGGATCAAATCCGTGCCATTGATCCGCACACCGATTTCCTCCGTCAACGGATGCACCACAAATTCATTGTTCCCCAGCGCCGGATGCACATTCACCAACTGATGCAAATCCGTCAGCAACTGATTCACCGGCACCCGCGGCGCCTCATCCGCCTGCCGCCGCAAAAACCCCAGATACCGCCGCGAAATCTCGATGCAATTCGTGACCTGCCGCGTGATGATCTTCAACCGATCCTTCACGAACTCCAAATCCTCCACATCCATCCGCGTCGCATTGCCGAACCGCTGATTCATCAACTGCACGAAACCGGAAATCACCGTCAGCGGCCCGTTGATATCATGAATGATGCTCGCGTAAATCTCCCCGCGCGTATTCGCGATCTGCTCCTCGATCTTCTGATTCTGCAACTCCACCAGCATCCCCTGGAGCTGCTCCGCGTTATTGTGAATCTCACTCTCCAACGTCCGCCGCTGCATCGCATTCGACACCGCCGCGCGCATCGTCGAAATATCAAACGGCTTATTGATGTAATCACACGCGCGCAACCGCAGCGCCTGCCGCATCGTATCCGTCGTCTCGAACGCCGTCATCATGATCACCTCGATCCCCGGATCCACATACTTCAAGCGCTCCAACACCTCGATGCCCGACATCCCCTGCATCCGGATATCGCACACCGCCACATCCACCTTCTGCGACTGCGCGATTTCAATGGCGGTTTTGCCATCACTGGCCATGAGGATTTCGTAATCGTCCTTGAAAATGACGCGCAAAGATTGGCGCGGCCCCTCCTCGTCATCCACGACCAGCATCGTGCCCTTGCGGCGCAATGGCGGTTGCGGTTCAGGTGCAATCGCCTCTGACGAGGCCGTCGTGGTCGAATGATGTTCGGCAATCACGGTCGTTCCTAAGGCTGAATTCTTCTCTGATTAATATACAGCATTATCAAAAATCGGTACTTTCACAAGTACAAATTCCGTAACTGTACGATATTGACTTGCGATGCCAGGGTGGAAGGCCAAGGGTCGAGGGTCGAGGGTCGAGGGCCAAGGGTCGAGGGTCGAGGGTCGAGGGTCGAGGGTCGAGGGTCGAGGGTCGAGGGTCCAAGAAGAGCGTTGGGGGCCTTCGTGAGAGTTCGGCGCGACTGGCGGGTGCGGCAAAATGGGTTCGTTTTTCCTGAGGCATGGGTGGGGTTGATGAAGAATCCCGTTTGTTTGCAGGGAATATGTAAAAATCCAAAATGGGTTCGTTTGGTAGTTTTATGTTTGCCGAGCGGCTCGGTTGGCCAGGAAAAAATTTCAACTGGGATTTGGTGGGATTTACTGGTACTGCGCTCTGGCGCAATAAGTTGCGGGGGGTGAAATTCGCGGGTTTGGGCGTTGCCGGTGAGATGGCTGCCTTTCCGAAGCTGACGTAGTTCCGTTCCCCAGTTCATATGCCCTTTCTGCCCTCCTTTTCTGGGTCTCTTATAGCATGGCTGTCAAATAGGGAGGGGAAAAAATGACGACCGAATCGCAGGCGAACAAATCCTGAAAGGATTGATATCATTCAGCCCAGCGTTGCGAGGAACGACGTACGCTGGGTTAAGTTCAGGAAAATTCATACCCTGAAGGGGTTGAACCCAGACTGTGATTTCTGCATCCTTTTTCCGTGGCCCAATCGCTCGGGAAAATTCTCGTCCGCATGGTGTTCTCGACCAAGGAACGCCGGCCTTTTTTTGCGCGACAAGGCTCTGCGCGAAGAATTGCATCATTATATGGGCGGTATTCTGACCAACCTCGAATGTCAGCCTATTATCGTCGGCGGCACCGAGGACCATGTTCATATCCTGTGTGTTTTGTCACGCACCGGAAACGCCGCGGAAGTGATTAAAGAGGTCAAACGAGGTTCGTCGCTATGGATTAAAACGAAAAATCCGGCGCTGGAGGATTTTGCCTGGCAAAGCGGTTACGGAGTTTTTTCGATTGGTTTTTCACAAATTGAACCGGTGCGAAGCTACATTGCCGGACAGGAGGAACATCATCGGAAGATTTCGTTTCAAGATGAATTCAGGACATTGTTGAAGCGTTATGAAGTCGAATTTGATGAGCGGTATTTGTGGGATTGAATTCGCCGTGATTCAACCCTTTCAGGGTAGGGGAATTTATGGGCCGGACACCCAGCGTAGCTCGTTCCTCGCAACGCTGGGCTGAGTGATTCAATCCTTTCAGGATTGGAACTGGGTGGTCAAAGGTTTTGCCAGAGAAATTAATTGTTCGTGCCGGGTCGGAGACCGGTGCTCCGACTTTTGCAGAGATCTCTTTCAGGGTTGGAAAGGTCTTCTGGTGTGCGTTACCCATGGTAGCCTCGCAGACTCGGCAACCATGGGCTGAATGATTCAATCCTTTCAGGATTGTTGTTGGGTGGCGAAGGAGGGATTTAGATAGTTGGGTTGTGAATGAGTCATTTAGACTGCTTGCAGTCAATGTCCGCGAAACGCCAAAAAGCCGTAACTTCCCGTACCAAAACCACGTCCGACTTTTCGACCCCATGGTTACATTCCGGGGGTGTGATTAAAAGTGGGTGATGCAGTGAAGGTTTTGTGCTCGCCGATGAAACCTGAGGGCTCTGTTCCGAAGGAACATTTGACAATAGCCTGGCGTTTCAACGCCAGGATGAAGGTTTGGGAGTTCAAGTTCCGAAGGAACGGCTGAGTGCCTCCTTCATTCGTCCCTCCGGGACTTGTGATTGGCTGCGCGATCCCCGGCGTTAAAACGCCGGGCTATTCTCACCCATCCCTTCGGGATGAGGATTTCAACAACTTCCTCACCCACTTTTAATCATACCCACATTCCGGGAAAGTCCACATTTGGCCTCGACTTTTCGCGGGAGACTTCCGACCTTAACCTAACCTTGGAATTACGGCCATGAGCGAGTTCAAATTTGCCTGCCCCATCTGCGGCCAGCACATCACGGCTGACTCGAATAACGCCGGCTCGCCCATCACTTGCCCCACGTGCTATCGCAAAATCGTGGTGCCCCAGGCGCCCACGCTGGCCGATCCGAAATTCGTCCTCTCCGCCAGCGAGGCCAATAAACCGCGCCCCACGGGCACCATTCCGCCGCCGGATGCCACGCTGGCGGCGCCGCAAAAGACCGCGATTCCGCCGGCGCTCATCCTGCTGCTTGTGCTCGCCTGCGCGGCGGGCGCGACGCTGTTTTTGCTGCGCGGTAAATTGCACGGGCACGGCAAACCCCCGGCCGAGGACGCGAATGCCGAGGGCGGCGAGCCGAAAACTGAAGCTTCCGCCCAACCCGAATTTAGCGGCACCAATCGCTGGACGCTCGACCTGGCCGATGTCGAATTCCCCGAGGCGCCGGTCAGCGGCTCGGTGCATCATCGGGCGTTTGATCTGGATCGCGCCACGCTCACGGTCAGCAACCTTTCCCTGCGCGTCGGCAGCAAGGGCCCGGTGGAACTGGGTGTGAACATTTATTTTTTCAATCGCCAGGCCGAGGAGCTTTCCGGCAAAACCGCGGAGGTGAAACCCACCGATCCAGTCGCGCCGCGCGTGGTGTTGCACTGGTTGGAGGGTGAGAAAAAATCGCAGACGTTCCGCAGCGGTTACGCGATGAAGGTGGAGTTCGGCGGCATCACGAACAACGTGATGCCGGGAAGGATTTTTCTCTGCCTGCCGGATGGGGGGGAGAGTTTTGTGGCGGGAAATTTCCGCGCCGAAATTCACAAGCCGTCCACGACCAAGGGCCGCGCGCCCAGCGTGCCGAATATGCCGAGGACGCAGTGAGGGCAGAAGTCAGAGGACGGAAGTCAGAAGTCGGAGGACAGAGGTCAGAGGTCAGACATCCGGCCTCTGTCCTCTGTATTCCGACCTCCGACCTCCGACCTCAGAACCGATGACTGAGTCGCTTTCAACTCGAATCGTCCGCTTGCTCGCGGAGCGCAAACAAACGCTCGCGCTCGCGGAATCCTGCACGGGCGGGTTGATCGCGCATCGCGTGACGAATATTCCCGGCGCTTCGGATGTTTTTTTGGCCGGCTTCGTCACTTACAGCAATGAGGCCAAGCAACGTTTTCTCGGCGTGCGCGCCGAAACGCTCGCTGCGCATGGGGCGGTCAGTGAACCGGTGGCTCGCGAAATGGCCGAGGGCGCGCGCCGCGCGGCCCAGACGGATTTTGCCATTGCGGTCACCGGCATCGCCGGCCCCGGGGGCGGCACGACGGAAAAACCGGTGGGCACGGTGTTCATCGGCCTGGCGTCGCCGAAGGAGACTCGAGTCTGGCGCCGTTTCAATCCCGGCGAACGTCTCGCTTTCAAGCAGGCAACTTCCGACCAGGCGCTCGGGGAATTGCTCGCGCTGCTTGAGGCGGAAAATGGGGAAGCGTTGGGAACATCCAACATCCAATAAATTTGCCCACTGCGCCCTGAAGCACCACCTCTCCCCGGCCCTCTCCCCCACTTCGTGGCGGAGAGGGAGACGGAAGGTTGCTGGATTGTTCGATTGCGCGTGGTGCGATCACAATCCGCGACCTGATGGAGTCGTTGTCATATAAACTTCATCGATTGCGGGACTGTCAGATAATGGGACAAAAGAGGGGCCTTTCGCTCCCGGAATTTGCCGTCCAATGGCTTACCTCGCTCGACGCTCAAGAACGCTCACCTTTGCAGGCCTTCGGGGCATAGTAGCTGCTCCTATCTGCTGCTTGTTGGTATGACTGAACGCGGCACGGGATTCTGGAAGCTGGCGCCGGCGGTGGCGCTGGCCGGGATTTGGTCTCCGGACCGGGTGCGTCGTTATGGCTCTGATGCGAACCAAAAATTTCTACGCGTTTTTGACGCTGGCAGCAGGTTGTCCGAACCTTAAGGGACAACCGGCGGCCCATTTGTTTGCCTCCGCGCCGGTCTCGGTCACCGCCCTCAGCACTCACGCCTCCGCCTGGACTCTTCAACACACCATGATCGTCATAGGGACACTCGTCGTCATTGCCTGCCTCGCCTTGCTTTGGGTTCTGCTGCTTCGCCGGAAAGTCGCCGAACAAACCGCCATCTGGCAGCAGAGTGAAGCGAAGTTCCGATCGCTCGTGGAACAATCGCTCGTGGGCGTTTACGTGGTGCAGGATGGGCGCTTCGTTTACGCCAATCCGCGCATGGCCAACATTTACGGCTATTCCATCGAAGAGCTCACGTCGGCCCAGCTCACGGTGCGCGAAACCACCCATCAGGATGACTGGGCGACGGTGGAGAAACAAATCCAGCGCCGCATGTCCGGTGAACTGGCCAGCGCGCATTATACGTTCCGCGCCCGGCGCAAGGATGGCTCGCACATCCACGTCGAAGTGCTCGGCACGCCGGGCCTTTACAACGGCAAGCCCTCGATCCTCGGCACCGCCATGGACATCAACGAGCGCAAGCTGGCCGAAGCCCAGTTGGCGGAAGCGAGCAACCTGTTGGACACGTTGCTCTCGAATTCGCCCGACTCGATTTATTTCAAGGATCTCCAATCCCGCTTCGTCCGCGCGAGCAAGGGTTTTGAAAAATTGTTCCATGTCGCCGACGTCAAGGAGCTCACGGGAAAAACGGATTTCGATTTCTTCGACACGGAGCACGCGCGGGAAGCCTTTCAGGATGAACAGGGAATCATCCGCACGGGCGAGCCGATCATCGGCAAGGTCGAAACGGAAACTCACGCCGACGGGCGCGTGACTTCGGCGCTGACGACCAAATTGCCCTGGCGCGACGGCAACGGGAACATTATCGGGACGTTCGGCATTTCCAAGGATGTCACCGCGGCGAAGGACACCGAGTCGCGGCTCGCCTATGAACGCGATCTTTTTCATGCGTTGCTGGAAAACTTCCCGGATGTGATCTATTTCAAGGATCTGCAGTCCCGCTTCGTGCGCGTGAGCCGCTCCAAGGTCACCTCCTCGATGGACATTCTACAGGCCAGATATTCCGCGGAGCACCCGGAAGCCAAACCGGAGGATTATCCCGAGCATCTTCGCGAGGAGGAGGCGTTTCGCGCGTGGCTCATCGGCAAAACGGATTTCGACACGTTCGCGGAAGAACGCGCCCGGGAAGCGCACGAAGACGAACAGCAAATCATCAAGACGGGCGAACCGATCATCGCCAAAGTCGAGCGCACGCCGCAGGCCGACGGCAAAGTCACGTGGTGCATTTCCACCAAGATTCCCTGGCGGGACAAGGACGGCCACATCATCGGCACGTTCGGTGTTTCGAAGGACATCACCGCACTCAAGCAGGCGGAGACAGAACTCGAATCCGCGCATCAGCGGCTCCTCGAAACCTCGCGGCTCGCCGGCATGGCGGAAGTCGCGACCGACGTACTTCACAACGTGGGCAATGTGCTCAACAGCGTGAACGTGACGTGCTCGTTGACCATCGACCGCGTGAAGGGCACAAAGATCGCCAATCTCGCGAAGGCCGCTTCGTTGCTGATGGAAAACCAGAATCGCCTGAGTGAATTTTTCGCCAATGACCCGCGCGCGCAGCAGATTCCCACGTATCTGTCCGCGTTGTCGGATCATTTCAGCCACGAACAATCCGCTCTGCTGCAGGAACTCGAACAGCTCTTGAAGCATGTCGAGCACATCAAGCAAATCGTGGCCATGCAGCAGAGCTACGCTAAAGTCGCCGGGGTCATCGAGACCATCAACCCCACGCAACTGGTCGATGACGCCATCCAGATCAACGGCGCGGCGCTCACGCGCCACGAGGTACAATTGCGTTGCGAGTTCGATCCGGTGCCGATGATCCAGACCGAAAAACATCGCGTGTTGCAAATTCTGGTGAACCTCATTCGCAACGCGAAATACGCGCTTGACGAATCCAAACGGACCGACAAATTGCTCACCATCAAGCTCGGACGCAACGGTGGCGATCATGTGAAAATCCAGGTCATCGATAACGGCGTGGGCATTCCCCCGGAAAACCTCACCCGCATTTTCGGCCACGGCTTCACCACGCGCCGCAATGGCCACGGTTTCGGCCTGCACAGCAGCGCCCTCGCCATCAAGGAACTCGGCGGCTCGCTCACCGCCCACAGTGATGGCGACGGCAAAGGCGCCACCTTCATTCTGCTCCTGCCCGAAAATCCGCCCCACCCGAACGAATCCCAATGAGTCAAACCCCACACCCCGCCCCACCGCCGCGCATCCTTATCGTCGACGATAACCCGTCCATTCACGAAGATTTCCGCAAGATTCTCGGAGCCAAAACCGACGCCCAGTCCCACCTGGAGGATGTCGAGAGCGAACTCTTCGGCAATAAAACCAACGAATCGTCCGACGATTACAAAGGCTTCCGCATCGATTCCGCCCATCAAGGCCAGGAGGCGTTTGAAAAGGTGAAGAAAGCCGTCGCCGACGGGGATCCCTATGTGCTCGCGTTCGTGGACATCCGCATGCCGCCCGGCTGGGACGGCATTGAAACGCTCGAAAAGATCTGGCGCGTGGCTCCGGAAATGCAGGCGGTCATCTGCACCGCGTATTCGGATTATTCATGGGATGAAATGACGCGGCGTTTCGGGCAGACCGACAGTTTGTTGATTCTCAAGAAGCCGTTTGAAACGGTGGAGGTCCTCCAGATGGCGCATGCGCTGGCGCAAAAATGGACGCTTGGCCGCCAGGCGAAATTGCGGCTGGACGACCTCGACCGCATGGTCCGCCAGCGCACGACGGAGTTGCACGCCAGCGAGGAGCGTTTCTCGAAGGCGTTCCAGGCCAGCCCCATTCCGCTGGCGATCATTCGTTGCGACGATGGCGCGGTGATCGATTCCAACGCGAGTTTCAGCAATCTCACGGGCTATCCCAAAGACGAACTGCTCCGGAAAACCGCCACCGACCTGCATCTCTGGGGCGCCATTTCCGACGCGCAACCGTCCACGGATGCCACGCGGCTGCGCGAAAAATCCTGCACGCTCGCCCGCCCGGACGGCTCCGCCCGCCAGGTGGTGTTGTCCACCGAACCGCTTTCGCTCGGCTCCATCCCGTGCCTGCTCCTGCTGATCGAGGACATCACCGAGCAACTGAAAATTGAGGCGCAGCTCCGCCAGGCGCAGAAAATGGAAGTCATCGGCCGCATGGCCGCCGGCATTGCGCACGAGTTCAACAATCTGCTGACGGTCATTCAAGGCGATGTCGGCCTGCTGCAATCCGCCAGCCCCAGCCAGGTGGACCGCGCCGCGTTGCTCGAGCAGATCATGCAGGCCAGCCAGCGCGCCGCCACGTTCACGCGGCAACTCCTGGCGTTCAGCCGCAAGCAGGTCCTGCAACCGCGCGTGCTCAATCTTTCCGAAGTCATCACGCGCACGAAGAAGATGCTCAGCCGGCTCATCGGCGAAAAATTCGAAATCAAAGTTCATGGCGAAAGCGATTCCGTGTCGCTCTGCGCCGATGAAGGCGGCCTGGAACAGATTCTCTTGAACCTTGTGCTCAACGCCCGCGACGCCATGCCGAACGGCGGCACGGTGGAAATCGGTTCGAGCATTGTCACCCTCAGCCCGGCCGACGCCGCGCGCAATCCGGACGCCCGTCCCGGCCGTTTCGCCTGCATGCGGGTGAAGGATCATGGCCACGGCATGACGCCGCAGATCATTTCGCGCATCTTCGATCCGTTCTTCACCACCAAGGATGTCGGCAAAGGCACCGGCCTCGGTTTGTCGACCATTCACGGCATCGTCAAACAGCACGAAGGCTGGGTGGAAGTCGCCAGTGAAGTCGGACAAGGTTCCACCTTCGACGTGTTCCTCCCCGCGTCCCATAACTCGCCCGCGTGCGCCCAGGCCGCGGAAAAAGCCGCCGCGCCGGCCGAGGGCAAGGGCGAAGTCATCCTGGTAGTCGAAGACGAAATCGCCGTGCGCGAACTCGCGTGCATGGCGCTGCGCAAACGCGGTTATCAAGTCCTCAACGCCCCCAACGGCCCCGCCGCCATCGATGTTTGGCAAAAGAATTCCAGCCCCGTGGACCTCGTCCTCACGGACATGGTCATGCCCAATGGCATGAGCGGCGGCGAACTTGCGAAGGAACTCATCAAGCGCAACCCCAAACTGAAGATCATTTATACCAGCGGATACAGCCCCGAAATTTTGAAACAGGATTCGCTCCTCTCGCAAGGCATCAATTTCCTTCCGAAACCTTACGACCTGCCCGCGCTATTGAAAGCCATCCGCCTTTGTCTCGACGGCGGCCGCCTCCCCCAATACGAAGTCCGCGCCGGCATAACGCAGACTATCACCACGGTTTCCTAGCCTGGGAGCGCCGGCGTCCCGTCGGCAAGAAGCCTCCACCAAAACAACAAATGACGACTTCCGAATGGAGGCTTGCCGCCCATTCGTCACTCGTCATTCCTTACGTCCCGAAGAAAAAAGCCGCAGGGTGAAGCCTGCGGCTGAATTCACTCAAACCCGGACTAACCGCCGTTGTCGCCGATCGCTTCGACCGGGCAACCTTCCTTCGCTTCCTTGCAACGCGCTTCCTCATCGGGATTCTCGGGTTGCTTGTAGACGAAGGAATAACCGCCGTCATCGTTCCGTTTGAAATTGTCCGGGGCGGTTTCGCGGCACAGGTCGCAATCGATGCACTGGTTGTCCACGTAATATTTTCCGCCGGTATTTTCGGGATATTTATTTGCTACATCAGCCATAAAATAAACCTTGTTAGGTGACGCAATATTGACCACCACCACCGGACATGGCAAGCCCCATTTCCTCACCATATCGTGCATAAGGCTGGCAAGCGATCAGCGCGGACTAACGTCCGCGACTACAGCCCGCTACTTTGACTTCCCAACGCTTTCGCCTTCGCTCCGCCAACAAAAATTCTTTTCATCCGCGTCGATCAACTTATCCTCACGCGATGCAATCCAGCGCACTGCGCAAAACAAAAATCGTTGCCACACTCGGCCCGGCCACCGATTCCGCCGAGATGATCGCCAAGCTGCTCAAGGCCGGCGTCAACGTCTTCCGCCTGAATATGTCCCACGCGCCGCATGATTGGGTGCGCCGTGTCGTCAAAGATATCCGCGCCGCCAGCGCCGCCGCCGATTGCCACGCGGGCATCATGATGGACACCCAGGGTCCCGCCATCCGCACCGGGGAACTCGGCGTGCCGCTCGATCTGCAGCCCGGCCAGAAATTCACCCTCACCGTCCGCGGCGAACGCAGCGAGGAGGAACGCTCGGTCGACGTCAATTACGCCGAATTCGTGAACGACATCAACGTGGGCGACGTCGTGCTCATCGACAACGGCGCCATCGAAATGAAAGTGCTCGCGAAAAGCGGCAACAAGGTCGAATGCGAAGTGCTCACCGAAGGCAAGCTCGGCAGCCGCCGCCACATCAATCTGCCCGGCGTCAAAGTGAGTTTGCCCGCGCTCACGGCGAAGGACATCGCCGATGCCAAACTCGGCCTCGAACTGGAAGTCGATTTCATGGCGCTCTCGTTCGTGCGCGAAGCCCGCGATTTGCTGCAGTTGCGCGAGTTGTTCAAGGATTTCAAAAAACATCCGCAGGTCGTCGCGAAAATCGAGGACCAGCAGGCCATTGCGAATCTTGAACAAATCGTTCGCGAAGCGGACGCCGTCATGGTGGCGCGCGGCGATTTGGGCATCGAAATTCCTTACGAGGAATTGCCCATCGTCCAGCGCCGCATCGTGAAAACCTGTTTGCGCCAAGGCAAACCGGTCATCGTCGCCACGCACATGCTCGAAAGCATGATTGATTCACCGTCGCCCACGCGCGCGGAGGTGACGGACGTCGCCAACGCGGTTTACGAACAGGCCGATGCCATCATGCTCAGCGGCGAGACCACGGTGGGCAAACATCCCTTGCGCTGCATTGAAGTGTTCGACCGCATTTCCCGGCGCATCGAGCGCTCCGGTGGCGCGAATTTTTTTGAAAATGCCGATTTGGCCACGGCCCGCCAGAAACTGGTCAAGAGCGCCGTGGTCATGGCCAACGAACTCAAGGCCGAAGCCATCCTCGTCTTCACCCGGCACGGCCACATGGCCCGCCACACCGGCTGGCTGCGGCCGCGATATTCACCCGTCTACGCGCTGTGCGCCTTCGATGACATCGCGCGCAGCCTCGCGCTGAGTTGGGGTGTTACGCCGTTCGTGATCCCGTTCGACATGATCAACCCGCAAAACACGGTGGAAGCCGGGTTGAAAAGCCTCACCGAGCAAGGCCGGCTGCATAAAGGCGCCACGGTGGTGATTATCGGCTCGATCCTTACCGGCGACCAAATCGTGGACGCGGTGCAGATGCGGGTGGTGTAATTTTCTCTCGCCACACACACCACCGCGGGAGCAACTCAATCGCTAATCATTGGATTTCACTGCGTGTCGCTTCGCAGCACCAACGATGTCATAAATCTTATCTTCGTCGCCGAGTAAACCGTAATTGTCTGGCCCCAATACAGTAAGTTGCTCGTTCAAAACATCCCAATGTTGGCCGGTATATGCCAGGACGGCATAGTCTTTATGTTCTTTCAAGTCTTTGGGATTTGCTTTGAAATATTTGGTGTAAGCGCTTTGCACATCATCCCAAACCGAAGGTGTCTGCCAATAGGCATCGCGTTTCTCTTTATCTTTTGGAAGATATTCCGTCAGTGCACGATGAGCTCGCACAAGCATCAGTGGAACTTTTCCGCCCCAATTAGTTGAGGCGACGCATTCTCTTCCAAAAGCAATTTCATCTTTCGCCGAGCCATACCATTTGGGCTCCAAATAGAGCAATTTATTGCAACAGGCATTAACGTTGTTTGTATCCAGTCGCATCGCTCTCTGAAACCAAAGTTCCAATTGATCTCTCCCTTTCCCTTGGCCTAGCTCAACTGACATCATCTCTTCCGCAATCAAATGCTGCTTCGGATTCAATTCCCAAGCCGCCTCGAGCTCAGTAGCTGCTCTCTTTAAATGCGCCTCGAAAATCGGCCACTGCGACGCCGGCACTTCGCTTGCTAATTCGCCTCCTCGCGCATACCACGCAAGGCCAACGAAACGATTTCCTCTTATCAATTTCATCAGGTATGGAGGCCGGTTTGTGCCGAGAACCCTGATCACCGGTTCGAAACCATTTTCCTCCTCCCAGCACCAATTAGCGAGATAGCTGCTCGCAGCCCTAAAGATTTTCTCATCCGAGCTCCTTTTGTCAGTGGCAACCTTTTTGAAATTGCGAAAATCTTCCACTTGGTTCGGTGGAGCTTCGTCGGGAAGATCAGCACCAGGAGGAACAGGGGGGTCAATAACGGCATTTGTGTTTAGCACCCATTTCCCATTAGAACGCTCCCACACTTGTGCCGTCGAGGTCTGCTGGGCGAAAATATAAAAGCCTGCGAAAAACAGCGCACTGTTCAAAAAGAATTGTTGAATGAACCGCCGGCTCGCCTTTTTCATTTTCATATCTTCTCCTTTTTGCGTGAGCGTTCACCATTCGACGGCGACGGTCAGTTTCTTCCCAAACCGATTGTGGTAATGCAACTGCCGGTGGTGCACGCCGTGTTCGTGCACGAGCTTGGTGATTTTTACGTCGTAGCAGCAATATTCCGCGATATCCATGAGCTTGCCTTGGCGAAACCACTCGATGGCCTGCAAACCTTCCGCCGTTTTTTCCACGCCGAACGTCGCGGTCGCGATGGAGTCCAGTGAGAGCCGGTGCTGCAATTTGTTTTGCAACTCCACGAGCATGTCGAGGGTGGGCAATTGGCGCAAATCGAACGCGGTGTAGCCATGCAGGACTTCGTAATCGAACCGCAGATTGTTGAAGCCGACCACGAGGTCGGCGCGCTGCAGCTCCTTGATGAGATCGTCCACCTGTTTCTCGTGGTAAATTTTGTACGCGCCGGTGCCGGTGTTGTAAGTCACACCCACGCTCATGCCCATCGCGCTGATTTTGTCCCACCCGCCGACTTCATCCGCGGACTTCTGCGTTTCCAAATCGAAATAGACGATATTCTTCGCCATGCTCCCAAAATAAAACTCCCTCCGGTGAAAAGAGACAAACCTTTTCTGCTATAAAACCACGGATGGACACGGATAAACACGGATGAGAAACCAGAAACTCGATATTTCCGCATTCATTAGCCAACAACTCATTGCCCTGCCTCATCCGTGTCCATCCGTGTCCATCCGTGTCCATCCGTGGTTGAAATTTGATCGAACCAAATCAAAAATCAAAAGGATTGCTTAGAAGCTCGCTTTCCATCCAAAATGCGCGAGTTTAACGAATGAATTCCGCGAGTCCAACCGTGTCCGAGAAGGCCGTGTCGACGGCCACCGCTTCGCCAACCGCTTCCGCAGCGGCGCCCGTCGATTTCTCCAAGCCCGTTGTCCGTCCCAAGAAAAGTCTTTTCAAACTGGTGGGCGAGGTGCTCGAACACGGCGGCCCGGGTTACCTGCAATTCGCCATCACGAACATTTGCAATGCGGATTGCGGTTTCTGCGGTTTCGCGCGCTCGAAATTCGATCCCAAGGCCCGCCGCAGCGTGACGTTGAAAGAAGCGCAGGATGTCATCGACATCGCGGTGAAGAATCACATCGGCTACCTGCTCTTCGTCGGCGGCGAACCGATGGTGCACAGGGACCTCCGCGCGATGACCCGTTACGCGGCTGAGCGCGGCATTCATCCGATGATCTGCACCAACGGCGGGTTGTGGAATGACGACAACATGCGCGGCCTCGCCAGCGACGGCCTCAGCAGCGTGATCATGTCCATCGACGCGCACGACGTCGCCAAGCACGAGAAAAATCGCGGCTTGCCGGACGTGTGCAAGAAGATCAAACGCGCAAACGAATTTTTCCATTCCGTCGGCATCCAGACCACGGCAAGCATCACGGCCAGCCGGCTCATTGATGATTACGAAAAGCTGCCGGAGTTTCTCGAAGCGCTCGATTTCAAGAGCTGCACGTTCAGTTACCCGCTCACGTCGCTCGCCAGCAGTTATCTCAGCTTCAGCGACAGCGGCCTGGTGAATTACAACAACGAGGAACTCATTCAGCTTTTTGAGAACATCAAAAAGATGAAGCACAACAGCGGTTACCCGGTCGTGAACCCGACCGAATCGCTGCACGAGATGCAACGCCATTTGCGCGGCGAGAAGGAACAATTCGGCTGCCTCGGCGGGCACAAATATTTTTATCTCGATTGGAACCTGAACATGTATCGGTGCCATTTCTGGGAAAAGCCGATGTGCAACATTTACGAGTTCGATCAATCGAAACTCATCCGCGACGGCTGCACGCGTTGCATGATCGATTGCTACCGCGACCCGAGCATCCTGCAATTCGTCGCCATCAGCGCCAGTGACGCCTTCAACAACGTGAAAAAAGGCAAGCTCGGCGCCGCCGCGAAAAACATTTTCGACCGCCGCAATCTCACTTCCATCAAAGCGGTTTGGGAAGACCGCAAGTGGATCGGGAAAGTCTGATCGTGGCACGGGCGTCTCGCCCGTGCGAATCTCCGTCCGGTAGGGCAACGCTGCCGCGTTGCCCCATATTCCGTCGCGCGCATAGCGCGAGACGATCCCAGTGCGGCGTCCCACCTCCTCGGCGTCAGCAAAAATTTATTCTTCGAGCAACTTGTTCACCGCGTCTTTCACATCCCAGACACGCACATCACGGTAGCGGATCACTCCGTTGCGATCCAAAATCCAGGTATCTGTCCAACTTTTTGAGTTCCAGAGTTTGGAGATCGGACCTTGTTGACCGTCTTTGAAACTCGGCCAGGTGACTTTGGCAATGGAGGCGGCATCCTTGCTGGCGTCGTTATCGCAATTGACGCCAATCATTGCAAACGGTTTGCCTGCCATCTCCTCGTTGAGCTTCTGAAATTTCAACGCCTCCGTGAATTGCCCGGCCCAGAACATAATCACGACCACGCGTCCTCGATACGCGCTCAGCTTCAGCGGTTGTCCATTCATGTCCACTCCTTCCGTATCCGGCGCCGGTTGTCCGATGATGAGGTGTTGCAATTCGTTCAACTCCGGTTTCGCGAGATCTGCCAAAGAGTAACCGCGTTGCTTCACGCCGCGGAACTCAGCGATGACTTGCTGGTATTTCTCAATCGCCTGCGTCGTGGCCTCCTTGTTTTGGCCAAACTTCGCGTCGTCCTTCCACAGCGTCGCTAACGTGAAACAAGCGTTTCCCCGCACTTCAATACTGGGATTTTTTTCCAGCAATCCGGTTAGGAGAATTTTAGAACAGCTCGGGCGCACGCGGTCCAGTTCCTGGCAAAGTGTTGCCAGATTCGTCTCCGTCACGTGTTCGCGCAGGATGACATCCGCCGCCTTCTGCACCGCGTCGCCGTCGGGCGTGTTCAGAATAATCCACATGGCGCTTTGCAACGCGTTGCTCGAAGCCGGATCGCTTTCCATGACCGCGAGCATTTCCTCCAACCTCGGCGCTGCTTGAGTGGCCTTTTGCTTTTTGCCAGGGGAATCCGCGGAAAGGCCCGAGCCGGTCCAATAACCGATATTGCGGGAAGTACGATAGTCGACAACATCCGTGCCGACCGCCAATCCCATGCCGGCCAGCGTGAAGGACTCGGCATCCATGGGCGTGTTGTAACTTTTGGAGGTGCACACCAGGTGCGATTCATCCGTCATGACTCCATTCCGAAATGCAACCGTGTCCACCTCATCCGGTATGGGGTCGGCCAGGTTGGCTTCATTATATTTTGATTTGACCACGTCCTGGCCGTACTTCAACTGCAGTAGCCGCTCGGGATGAGCCTTATCCAGCCAGTAATCGATTCCGTCCCCATTGATGTGGATGTGATACGTCACCGCTCCGTCCAATTCTTCTTCGCCCACCAGTTCAGCACCCTTTCTCGGAAAAGTGTCGTCGGGAGAAAATTGCAGGCGAAGAAAAAGGGACAATCCGAGACCGCGCGGATCGAAAATATAACTGCCAATTCCGTTGGTAACTGCCCTGATCGACACATTCGCACCTTGACGGCTCGATTGATAGTGATCATATACCGTCGTTCCGTCGCTGACCAAGGTGTGATGAACGGTGGATTCTTCTGACAAACCCGCCCGCACGGCGGCATCCCGATCCATGCTGTCGACTTGTTTTTCGATCTCCTGCTGTTTCGCTTCATCTTCGTCAAACTTATAGGCGTATTCTTTGCCGAACGATTCGAACCGCAGTTTTCCTCCGTCAAACGAAGCCGCAAAGCGATATTGCCTCGGATCCTTGCGGCCATTTCTGAAACGGTCCACGGCGTCCTCAAACTCCAGCGTTCCGGATTGAATTTGCTCCCGCGCCTGCAAAACGCCCCTCAACAACTGCGTCGCATCCGGCTTCAGCGGCTCGGCGGGCGCGGCCGCCGTTTGAATCGCTGGTTCATTTGCAACTGCTGGAGGTTTTGAAATCGCGGCCGCGGTGGATTTTGTTTTGCTCAGGCGAGCCGAGTGCGCCCAAACCAGCACCACCGCCACCGTCGCGACTCCCGCGCCTGCAACAATGAGCGCTTTCTGAAACGCGCCTTTGGCCAATATCTTCGCCGCGCCGGATGCCGCCGCCGCGGAAGCGGACGCGCTCGCAAACGCCGCGCTCGCGATGCTCGCGGCCAACCCCGCCGGCGCGGCCTGGAGCGCATTCGCACTCACGAGCACAATCAACCCGCCAGCGCCGACCGCCACGCCACGCTGAGCTAAAAATTTGCGCAAGCGTTCCACGGCCCGCTCGATGCGCTTGCGCGCGGCGTCATCGCTCACGCCCAGTTCAGTGCCCACTTCGCGGAGCGATTTGTTTTCAAAAAACCGGAGCAAAACCGCCGCGCGATCCGCGCTTTCCAACTCCTCCATCGCAGCGTCCAGATGCGGCAGAACTTCACGCCAATTTTCGTCCGAGACAGCATCAATCACATTCATTTCGGTATAGGCTTGTTCGCGCATTTTGCGGCGCGTTTCCTGGCGGATGAAATCGATCGCCGTGCGGCGAGTTACTTCATACAACCACGCGCTCAGTACCGTGTTCTTCTTGAGTTGGCTGGCGCTGTGGGCGAGATCGTTGAAAACCGACTGCGAAACATCCTTGGCCAATTGCGGCGATTGCACCTGCCGAAGCGCGGCGGAATACACCAGGTTGAGGTGACGGCGGACGAGTTCCGCAAAGGCGTCTTCCGCGTGATCTCGCGAGTAACGTTGAAGCAATTGCTGGTCAATATCGTTCATCTTCACAAGTGTATCGTCGCCATTCGCGAAACCGGACAGGATATTGTAGCGGCGGTCTGTGACCGCCGCCATTCCCGGGTGGCGCGGAAAATTTTGGAAGTTTGAGACTCGTCACCTCGTCTCCTACAGGAATATGGCGCCGATGGACGCAATAAGCATTGATTTCGCAGCGCTTTTTGTTATTAACTATGCGACTCTAAAGGAATTGGCCGGGCGCCGATGCCGTAATTAAGTCGAGGATCACATGAAAGCTAGAAGTATTTTAGGCATTGTCGCGTGTCTTCTCTTCGCCATCACGATTCACGCACAAACCATCACCAACGTTGTCCCGCCCATCGGTGGGCACGGTGAATTCGTCGTCGTCAAAATTCAAGGCAACGGTTTCTGGCCGGGAAACCTTCCGCCGCATACTCTCAAGGTCGATTTCAATGGAGTTATTTCCACGATGGCCACGAATTCGGCGGTGCAGCCCTACGAAATCGACATCACGAATATTCCTTCGACGGCCACCACCGGTCCCATCCACGTATTCATCAACGGCGTTCAAGCTCCTCAAACGCCGACGTTCGTCGTGGTGCCCACGAACATGCCGTATGCGACCAACTTAAGCCCCAATTTCGGCGGCAATGCCACGCCGGTGGTCATCACCGGTGTCCATTTCCAAACCGCCCTCGTGACGAACGTGCTGTTCAATGGCGCCCGGGCCGCGAGCTTCCATTTGGATAGCGATAACCAAGCCACGGCCAGTGCTCCCAGCGGCGTGACGACCGGACCCATCATTCTTCAATCCAAACTCGGCGCGACGCACAACTTCAGCACCATCAGCAACGTGATCACCACTGCGACAAACTTTTTTGTGCAGGCGGTCTTCAGCAGTTTTGCCCCGGCCTCCGGGCGCGCGGGTACCAACGTGATTTTGACCGGCGCGAATTTCATCGGTTGCTCGAACGTCACGTTTGGCGGCGTGCCCGCCACCGATTTTACGATTTCGAACAACACGACTATTCGCGTGGCGGTGCCCGCAGGCGCTTCCACCGGCCGGATCGCGGTCTCGCCGCCCAGCGGAACGCTGCTGAGCAGTGTCCAATCCGCCACTGATTTCAAAATCCTGCCCAGCATTTCCAGTTTCACGCCCGGCGGCGGTTCCACGAACACACTCGTGACGGTGACCGGCTCGGGCCTGGACGAAAAATCGCCGCACCCGGATGTCACGATCGGCGGCGGCGCGGCGGTCACGTTCAGCACCGTCTCGCCGGGCACGCTGTCGTTCAATGTGCCGGCCAACGCCGCTTCCGGTCCCATCACGATCACAACCACGAACGGCTCCGTCACCAGCAGCCAGATTTTCTATCTGCCCGCGGCTATCACGAACATCGCGCCGACGTTGGGCGCGGTCGCGACGCTGGTTCGGGTTCAGGGAAATAATTTTACCAATGCCTCGGCCGTGGCGTTCAACGGCGTCACCGCCAGTTTCGTCGTCACCAACAACAATAACATCGGTGTGATCGCGCCCGTGGGCGTTCAGTCGGGGCCCATCAGCGTCGTCACGCCGTTCGGGACGACCAACAGCACGCAATTGTTTTACGTCGCGCCGACCATCACCGGTTTCAATCCCACACACGGCGTGGCGGGCACGAGCGTGACGATTAACGGAAACAGTTTCACGAACGCCTCCGCGGTCGCGTTCAACGGCGCGCCCGCCGCGAGTTTCACCGTCGTCGATAACACCACGCTCAGCGCCGTCGTGCCTGAGGGAGCGACCACCGGCAAGATCACCGTCACGGCGCCGGGCGGCACCGCTCAAAGCGCGGCTGATTTTCTCATCGATGCGGTCGACCTCGGCATCACCGTAACCGATTTGCCCGATCCGGTATTCATCGGCAGCAATCTCGTTTACACGATTGTCATCACCAATGCCGGCCCCATCACCGCGTTGAATGTGCGCCTGACCAACACTTTGTCGGGATCGGTCACGCTGACATCGGCCACCACCACCGCCGGCACGCTGGCGACCAACTCCAACCCGATCATCGGCACGCTCGGCGATCTCGTGAATCAAGGCTCGGTCAAAATTATTTTGACGGTCACGCCCACGGCGACCGGGACCATCGAGAACATCGCGTCCGTCGGCTCCGATTCCATTGATTTCAACCCCGCCAACAACAGCGTCACCACCACCACGACGGTTTGGCCGCTGCCTTTGCTCACCATCACCAACCTGATGAGCAACGACCTGATACGCATTTCGTGGCCGTCGCCGCTGAGCGGTTTCACGCTGCAATCCAGCACAAATCTTTCCGCGCACACGTGGACCAATGACTCGACGTCGCGGACCGTTAGCGGCACGAATGTGTCCGTGATCAAAACGAATCTGGGGATGCCGACGTTTTATCGGCTGACGAATTAATAGTGGCACGGGCATCTTGCCCGTGCGATGGGGGGGATGGGGAATGAAAAGCAAAACAGAATTCGCACAGGCGGGACGCCCGTGCTACTAGCGCTTCTCGTTGTAACTCCGCTGCGAGTATTTTTCGCGCACTAATTCCGCAACGCGCGCTGAAAACGTTTCATCCGGTTTCGCATCGCTCCATTCCGCGCCAAACATTTTCGCGCCCGCACTCCGCATCGCGCGTTCCCAATCCGCGCGCTCCAACCCCAGCGGCGGCGGCTGCACGGAGCCTTGAATCAGCATGCCCAGTTTATTCCGGCGTTGCGCTGCGCCGGCGATTTTTTTTCCATGCCACAACACGTCGAATTTTTCGTAGCCCACAAAACATTGGCCCGGCTCGGATTTCCGGCAGCACGGCGCGAGTTCAGTGGCGAGGTTCAATTCCGCAAACGCGGCCTGAATCCATTCGTGCACCCGCTGATAACTTTCGATCGCACTCACGCCATGCCATTCGTGTGCGGTTGGAAACGCGACGCTGTAAGTCCAATCCGCATCATGCGGCACCAGACCACCGCCCGTGGGACGCCGCACCAACGGCCGCAGCAGCGTGGTGCGTTCGATGTCGGAGTATTTCTGGAAATAGCCGAACGAGGCGGCTGGTTCGGTCCAACCGTAAAGACGCAGAACCGGTTTCTGCCAGCGCGGCATGGCGTCGAGGAGCGCTTCGTCTGTCGCCATATTGAAATCCGCCGGTTTGCGGCCAGAAGAAATCAACCGCCAATGCTCCGTGATTCGTGCTCCGTGATTCGCGCTCAAAGTTTTTCTTTTACTCCAATCCGTGGACAGAGTTTGAAGATTTCGCAATTTTTACAATCCGGGTTGCGTGCGAAACAGCGGCGGCGTCCGTGCCAGATGATAACATGGCTGACCATGGTCCATTGCTCTCGCGGCACGAGTTTCATCAAGGTCTCCTCGATCTTCACCGGGTCGGTGTCGATGGTGAAACCGAAGCGATACGACAGGCGCGCCACGTGTGTATCGACGGCGATTCCCAATTGAATATCGAACGCGTTTCCCAACACGACGTTGGCGGTTTTGCGGCCCACGCCGCCCAATTCGACCAATTCCTCCATCGTGTTGGGCACTTTGCCGCCGTGCTTTTCGACGATGGAGCGCGCGGCGGCCTGGATGTTCTTCGCCTTGTTGCGATAGAAGCCGGCGGTTTTAATGGCTTGTTCGAGCTCGGGCAATTTTGCGCCGGCAAAATCCGCCGCCGTGCGATATTTTTTGAAGAGTTCTTGCGTGACAATGTTGACGCGCTTGTCGGTGCATTGGGCCGAAAGAATGGTGGCGACGAGGAGCTCCAGCGGGTTGGAAAAATTCAGTTCGCAATGCGCGTTCGGATACACTTTCTGCAACGCCGCGATGATTTTTGTCGCGCGCGCTTTTTTGATTTCAAAGGTTTCGCGTGGCACGCGAACAATAGACAATAAAAAAAGCCCGCGGTCGAGCCGCGGGCTTGAGGGGCTATAGCGATTGCCAAAATAGATTTCCGGAAAGGCCGAAGCTTCGCCCCCTGAACCCTAAGCCCCACCTCTCCCCTGACCCTCTCCCCCGCTTCGCGGCGGAGAGGGAGACGGAAGGCTGTGGATGGTCCGAACGCTTCACAAGATGTCGGAATTCTAGACGAAGCCGTTCTTTTCGGGATTCTATTTTGGCAATCGCTATAGCGTAATTTGTTCCGCCCTTACAGGGCTTGCGGATCCTGATTATGCCCTACCCGGGCCTTCAGCCCGGGCTTTAATATTGCGGGCTTGCAGCCCTCGCCGAACGACGAGCGGCGACGAGTGCGATTAGAACTTATAGGCAATCGCCGCGACGAGTTTGAGGTCGTTTTTCTTGCGACCGGGCGCAGGGATGTTGTTGTAGGTGTCATCGAGATAGACCCGCAGCGAAAGTTTTTGGCTGGAATTCAAGTCGGCCTCGACACCGATTTCAAAATTCACGATGTAGTTGTTGAAGTCATCGACTTGAGGAATAATTTCCGCTGTTTCCCACAAGCGCGAGCGGTCGCTGAGCGCCTGGTTGAATTTTTCCGCTGCACGGAGGGTGGCGTAACTTTTATCCTCCCCGCCGAGCCGCTCGACGATGAAGCCCGGCCCGAATTCCCCGCTCAGTTGCGTTTGCTTGGTCTTGATGAAGTAATAACCGGCGCCGACGTTGAAGCTCAGGCGGTAATCAATATCCGCCACGCCATCGTGCAATCCTTCGATCCGTCCGAAGGCATACAGGCGTTCAGTGAACAGGCGGTTGTATTGGCCGAACGCATGCATGGTTTCGGCGGTCGTATCGTCGTGACCGGTAGTCGTGTTCTTGGTCGTGCCGTAAGCCACATCCGCGCCGAGAGCGACTTCATTTTGGTCCCATTTCTTGCCGGTCCCGGCGGAGAGGGTGCCGAGGAATGTTTCGCTATTGCCGCGGGTCAACGTGGCGCCGGCGGCAATGCTGCTTTGCCATTGGTTCGTGGTGGTGGGAGTCGCGTCGGCGGCGTGGGCCAGCAGCGGGCTGCCCAGCAATGCCACAGCGATCAATGATGAAAAATAATTGTGTTTCATTTGTCCATTTTTAGGGTCGTGCAATCTGATTCAACCAAAGCGTTAAAAGGCTTCAGCGTGCGGATTATGGGCAAAAGACCGAATACGGGCGACAAAAATCGCCGGTATTCGGGACGAGAATGTTACGGATTCAGCCAACGCCGAAGACCGCCAAACGTCGGAAGCATTACTGAGCAATCGTTGATCCCGGCACCGAGACGGTGCCGGAACTCGCAGGCGAGGACGCCCGCGCTACGAGGGAAATTAGCTGCGCGAGCCCTGAACCGGGTCGATCAGCATTTGCACAATTCGGGCTCTTCGATTTCGCACGGAGCCTCCACCAGCGGCGTGCCGTCGGCGGCTTCGGGGTACTCGAAGATCTTGCCTTCGTAATTGCGCACCACCACGCGCTCGTCGTTGTGGCAGAGCACGTATTCGGGGTTGACCGGAATTTTTCCGCCGCCGCCGGGGGCATCGATGACGTAGGTCGGCACCGCGTAACCGCTGGTGTGGCCGCGCAGGGCTTCCATGACTTCCAAACCTTTGCGGACGCTGGCGCGCAAATGCGCGGAGCCGGTGATCAAATCGCACTGATACAAATAATAGGGTTTCACGCGGCACATGAGCAGCTTCTGCACGTGGGCCTTCATGATTTCGGCGTCGTCATTCACGTGGCGCAGCAGCACGGATTGATTGCCGAGCGGAATGCCCGCGTCCGCCAGGCGGCCGAGCGCGTCCCGCACTTCGGTGGTCAATTCGCGCGGGTGATTGGTGTGCACGCTGAGGAACAGCGGGTGGAATTTTTTGAGCATCGCCCACAACTCCGGCGTGATGCGTTGCGGCAGAAAAATCGGGATGCGCGTGCCGATGCGCAAAAATTCGACGTGCGGAATCGCGCGCAACCGGCTCAAAAGATTTTCGAGCTTGTCATCGCTGAACAAAAGCGGGTCGCCGCCGCTCAAAAGCACATCGCGAATCTCCGGATGCGACGCGATGTATTCGATTTGTTTGTCGAACTCGGGATGAAAATCGTAACCCGTCGCATTGCTCACGAGACGCGAGCGCGTGCAATAACGGCAATAAGAAGCGCAACGATCCGTCACCAAAAACAAAACGCGGTCGGGATAACGATGCACCAATCCCGGCACGGGCGAGTGCGAATCCTCGCCGCAGGGATCGCTCATTTCCCAGGAGGCCGTGTGCGTTTCCTGGATGCGCGGGATGACCTGCCAGCGAATCGGGCAGTTTTCGTCCGCGGGATCGATGAGGTTGAAAAAATACGGCGTGATGGCGAGCGCCAGTTTGTGATTCGCCAGTTTCGCGCCGGCGAATTCCTCGGGCGTCAGGGTCGGCATGAGCCGCTGCAAGTGCTCCGCCGTGGTGATGCGATTTTTGAGCTGCCAACGCCAATCGTTCCAGTCCGCGTCGGAAACATTGCTCCAGAAACCGCGGCCGGCAGATTTAAATTGTTTCAGTGAATTGGAAGTACGCGCTGGCGGCTCCTCGCCATTTTCCCGTGAAGTTTCGCTGTGCATTGTTCGGTGAATAGTTAGCGCACTATAGATTTGATCGGCCACCTGTCAAGCGAGCGGGCCACCGGGTATAACACTCCCCAAAAGCGGGAAGACCGCCCCATCGCGCGTTGCAACCTCTCAAGGCACAACCGGTTCCGCGACCGACACCACGGGTGACGCCTCCGGGCGCATCCGGGCGCGCACAGTGTCCAGTTGGTCCAATTGCGCGAGGGCTTCCTGCTCCGATTTGTCCAAAATAAGTCCAACTGCCGCGAGGATGCGCGTGGATGAGCTGCGCTTCTTGTAATACTCCTGCATCACGTTCAAATACTGGTCCACGAGCGAAATATAGTCCGGCGAAATCCGCAACCGGAGGGCGCCGAGTTCCCAGATTTTGTTCTTCACCATCTCCAATTGCTGGGTGCGGCTCCAGCCGCGTATGATGGTTTGAAGCGAAATGTCCGTACGCATCGGCGCCGATTGGCCGATCTGGACATGGATGGGAAATTGAAACACGGCATCGAGTTGTTGCGCGCTTTCCTCGCGGGTGAGCAGGTGCAGCAGATCGCGTCCGCTGAATTGCGCGATTTCCAGCGCCCACCATTTTTCCACCTCGAGCGTCGTTTTGAACATCGGCTGAAAGGCCTGCTCGAACGCGAGCTGCCAGTTCAGGTAATCCGGCAGATCCGCGAGCAGATTTCGGAAACATCCGGGGCCCTCCTTGGTCTGGAGCAATTGGCTGACGAACAATTGCGCGCTGCTGCTGAAGAGGCCGGCGCTCGTCTCGGCCAATTGATCGTCCGTGGGCCAGCCCAACTGCTCGAACGTCAGCGGTTCGTTCGTGCGCAGCACCGGCGAGGCGTCCGTGAGCGGATTCAGTTTTCGCGTGGGAAACACGGACGGCCGCGGGTCGTCGCTGAAATCCATCGTGACGCGCGAGATGTTCCAGCCGTCCTTCTGCCGGGCGGGCGGCGGCAGAATCAATTTCAACTCGCTTGAACCCATCAATTGCCGTGCCAAACCGCGCGCGAGCCACTCGGGAATTTCCGCGGAACGCTGGGTGGCGTTCCGATTGGCAATCTCCAGCAGGGTGGCGCGCACCACCGCTTCCACGAGGCGATTGCGATCGACCGCGTCCGGCAATTCCACGATGCATTGCCAGTTGCCGCCAAATCTTTCCGCCACAACCTGGATGGATTCATCCGCCGAACGGGCGGGATGGAGGGAGATGAAAATTTTCCCGCGCCAATGGTCGCCCATGTCAAGCTGACGCAGCAATTCGGCCTTGATGCGGTCGCACGAAACGGCGAGCAACGCGGGCTCGAGCGCCAGCAGATCGGACCGGACCGCGAGCTCGAGGGTGTTGGGCGAAACCGGGCCGCGCGTGCTGATGTAGAATTGTCCCGAACTGCTGCCGATGACCTTCGGCGCTGAATCCGGGGCAACATACGGCTGCACCTGCGCGCTCGCGACGTTCAAAGCCGCCAACAATGCGGCGATGGGGACGATGGCTTTCGCTTGGCGTCGTGGACTATCCAACATCCAACATCCAACATCCAACATCCAACATCCAATAACCGACAAGCGGCAACCCCTGGTCTCCTGGGCGGCGGTTTTTGGATGTTGGTTGTTTTCCATGAGTGGTTCAGGTCTCAATGCTCGAAGCAATGTTGCTTGCTCTTCATTTCTTCGGCGTCGCTTTGGCCGGCTTGCTTTCGGACTTCGCCGCCGGTTTGCTTTCAGACGGCTTGCTTTCCGCAGACTTGCTCTCGGCCGGTTTGCTGCTCTCGGCCGGCTTGGAAGCGGCGGAATCTTTTTTCGCGGCTTCTTTATATTTGTCGCTGCGGTAATCGGTAATGTAAAAGCCGCTGCCCTTGAAAATCAAGCCGGCACCAGCACTGATTTTCTTGGTGACCTTGCCCTTGCCCCATTTCTTTTGGGCGCAAAGCTCCTTGGGGCAAACGGTTAGAGACTTATCAGACATCGACTGAAATTTTTCAAATTCATGCCCGCACTTCGAGCAAACGTATTCGTAAGTTGGCATCAGAAGTATTGTAATAGCTGGGGGCGTGATGGGGGTCAAGGTTTCCGTTGAAGGGTCGCGACAGAGCAAATCAGATTGCCTTGTCGTTTGCGGAGCAAAAACGGCAGAGGGCTGCCGCACTCCAAGACGCTGGCGCGAGTCGGGGAGCGGCGGACAATCCGCCAGGTTTTGGACTGCGGCAGCCCTCTGCCGCTATTAGGACGCGAATCCAGCGGCCAAAACCGAACGGGGTGTGCAGAACCGCAGTGTTCGCACGGGCGAGACGCCCGTGCCACTATTTTATCCCCCAATACAACTCATCGAGCGCGATGCGGGTTGAAAATCCGGCTCGCCGATGTGATGGCGCGCTTCTTTTTGCGCCACAACGCTGTTCAGCCATTCGCTGATCTGCTCGTCTGTGCTGCCGTTGCGCAGGCGCGTGCGCAAATCGTGTTCGACCACGCTGAAGAGGCAGGTGCGGACTTTGCCATCGGCGGTCAGGCGGATGCGGTTGCAATGGCCGCAGAAGGGTTCGCTCACCGGCGCGATGATGCCGATTTCGCCGCGGCCATCCGCGAAGCGCCAGCGTTTGGAAGTGGAGGAGGCGTTGTCGGAGACGACGGGTTGCAGGTCGAAACGTTTTTGCAGCCGCTCCAGGATTTCGCGGCCGGTCACGACCATTTCTTTTTGCCACGCCTGCGCGGAATCCAGCGGCATGAATTCAATGAAGCGAAAACTCAGATCGCGTTCGCGCGCAAATTCCGCGAGCGATTCGATTTCGTGATCGTTGATGTCGCGAATGACCACGCCGTTTACTTTCACCGGGCCGAATCCCAGTTGCTGCGCGATATCGATGGCTTGCAGAACTTTCTCCAGCCCGTCGCGGCCGGTCATTTTTTTGAAATTATCGCGATCGCGGGAATCCATGCTGAAACTCACGCGGCGCAATCCGGCATCGCGCAAGGCGCGCGCTTTTTCGGCGAAAAGAAATCCATTCGTGGTGAGCGCCAGGTCTTCGATGCCGGGAATTTTCGCGAGGCGTGAAACGAGCAATTCCAAATCCTGGCGCAGAAGCGGTTCGCCGCCGGTGAGGCGGATTTTTTGAATGCCGCGCGCGACCATGAGGCGGACGTAACGCTCGATTTCCTCGAAGCTGAGCAGGTTAGTGCGCGGCACCCATTGCTGAGTTATGGGGGTGGAGTTGGGCATGCGCGCCCAGTGGCCGCGATAGAAATTTTGCGCCGCCTCCGTCTCCGGCAGGCAGTACAGGCAGCGGAAATTGCACCGGTCGGTGACACTAACCCTCAAGTCGCGCAAGACGCGGCCGTGCGAATCCACCAACAAATCGGGCTGAGTCATTTCGCCGGCGCATTCGTCGGAGCGGCATTGGTCGGCGGGACTACTCGCACGGTGCCGTCCGAATTAACTTCCACGTTCAGATCGTAATTGCCCGGCCTGGGCGGCGCATTCGTCGGGACCGAATTGGTGCCGAAAGCCGGTGCGGTTTTTTGCATCAACTGTTGCGCGCCTTTCTGGTCGTCGCGGGCGAAGATGCCCTCGCGGATCCAGGCGAGGCGCCGGGAAATATTCATTTCCTCCTTCAGCTTGACCACCTGCGAGCGCAACACTTTCAAATCGTTGAACTGCCGTTCCAATTCGGCTTTCTCCGCCACGAGCCGTTGCAGTTCCTTTTCCAAAAACGCCTTGTCGCCCTCGGACGCGGCCAGTTTCTTTTGCGTGGTATCGATCTGCGATTGCAGGTTCGTGATGGAATTGCCGAGGTCGTTGGCCTTGTCATCGAGTTGCTTGTTCTGGGTCTCGAGATCGGCAATCTGGGCGTCGCGCTTGGCGACTTCATCCTGCGCGGCCTTCAAGGAATCCTGGGCCTTCGCGAGGGTGTTGGAAGTCTCCACGACCTGGTTGGTCATGGCGGCCAAATCCTTCGTGCGCGCGGCGAGATCGTTGGTGAGGGCGCTGGTCAGCTTGCGTTCATCTTCCAGTTGGCCTTCGGCGACCACCCAGCCATTGGATTGGGAGGCAATCGTGCTTTCCGCGAGCTTTTGGCTCTTCGTCGCATTCGATTGATTCACGATCAAAGTGATCGCAAGCCCAACGCAGGCGAGGGTCAAAATGATGATTCCCATTCTATTTTTCATAACGCGTCCAAGATGCTTGCCCGTGCGAAATTTGGCAAGCGTCCATCTCCACTTGAATAAAACCACGCCTCTTCTAGATTACCTCTGTTTATGAAGTTGCCGCGCGAAATCGCAGTGATGACGCTCCCGAATGCGACGCTCTTTCCGCAAGCGCTGCTGCCGCTCTATATTTTCGAGCCGCGCTATCGCCAGATGCTCGCGGACGCATTGCAATCGCACCGCATGTTCGCGGTGGCGATGCAGAAGCCGGGCAACACGCGGGAAACTCCGTCGCCCATCGCCGGGCTGGGGTTGATTCGCGTTTCCGTGGAGCACAAGGATGAGACGTCGCATCTCATCCTGCAAGGCATCGCGCGCGTGGAACTCGACCAGACCGTCCGTTACAGGCCGTATCGCGTGCAGCGCATTCGCCCGCTGGAAACGCCGCCGTGCGACAGCGTGGCGGTGGATGCTTTGCTGGCGAAAGTCCGCGAACTGCTCCAGGAACGCATCGCGCTCGGCTTGCCGTTTCCGTTCCCCGTGGTGTCTTCGAAATCGCCGGGCAACGAGCCCGCGCCGTCTTTTTCGCCGAAGGAAATTCTCGGTTATCTCGATTCGTTGAAGGATCCGGAGCAAACGGCGGATTTGGTTTCTTGCGCCGTGCTGCCCGGAGGCGCCGAGCGCCAGGCCATTCTGGAAACGATCGACGTCGAAACCCGCCTGCGACGGCTCATCCAATTTTTGATCGCGGAAATTCGCAAAAAAACGAAAACCCTATGAGTGACGAATCCCAGCCGCCCCAGGATCTCGGCCCCATCAGCCGCGAGGAGATGATGTCCGCGCTCTTCGCCCAACTCGTCGTGCAGCAATCCAACATGGCCATGCTGCTGATGGGCAAAGTGCCGCACCCGCAAACCGGCCAGATCATGCGCGACGTCGAAGCCGCGCGCTTGTTCATCGATCAACTGGAAATGCTGGAGGCGAAGACCAAGGGCAATCTCACGAAGGAAGAAGAGCAGCTTTTAAAACAAAGCCTCATGGGGTTGCGCATGGCGTTTGTGCAGTCTGTCGAAGCGCCCGAGCCCGAAGCCAAGCCAGCCGAAGCGCCGGCGGAAAATAAAATTGAAGCGCCAGCCCAGCCGGCGACGGATGACGAATCGAAAAAGAAGTTTACGAAGAAATATTGAATTGGCCATTTGCGACATCGAACGCGTCGATGGTGGCCACGAAAAGCGGCAGAGGGCTCTGAGCATTACCCACACCCACCAACCCCGACGGGGTTGCGGCGCGAAGGGCGGTCCGACACAACCCCTTCAGGGTTGAATACGGTTTTACGATCCACCTCCCAGGGTAGCCTCGCAGACTCGGCAACCCTGGGCTGAGTGACGGAATCCCTTTGGGATTCTTGAAAAGATTGAACAGGATGTGGGTAATGCTCAGAGAGGGCTGCCGCAGTCCAGGACGCTCGCGCGAGGCAGGGGGCGCGGGATTTTCCGACAGGTTTTGGAGCGCGGCAGCCTCTGCCGCTTTGCGGAGACACGCCACGTTGAGCGGCAGGGAGGTCCTTGACCTCTTCACGCGAACGAATCTGCGATACAACTTGCCGGCGGGACGCCGGCGGTCCCAGGCGAATAAAAAAGGCCCGGCTTGCGCCGGGCCTCTTGTTTCGAAATTGCCTTACTTCGTGGTCGCAGGCTTCGGCGCCGTTACGGGCGCTGCCGCCGGGGCCTCGTTATTTTTCGGAGCTTCGATGGAGAAATCCGTGTTCTTCAACTTGTCATCCATGATCTTGATGTCCGCGTCCTTCACCATTTTGGAGGTGAAGGGGGGAACCAGCTTCTGGAATTGCTCCTGCACCAGATGTTCCTTGATGCCGTCTTTCACTTCGCTCAGGTCCACTTTCTTGGCCGGAATCTTTTCGCTGAGCTTGATGATGTGATAGCCGTAGCTGGTCTCGATGATGTCGCTGATCTCGTTCGTCTTCATCGAGAACGCAGTGTCCTCGAATTCCTTCACCATCCGGCCGCGCGGGAAGGTGTATTCGCCGCCCTTGTCCTTCGAGCCGGGGTCTTCGGAATATTTCTTGGCCAGCTCAGCGAAATCAGTGCCGGACTTGGCCTGCTTCAGGATGTCTTCCATTTCCTTTTTCTTCTCGGCCTTTTTGTCCGCGGGCAGCGGCTCATGCGTGGTGGGATCCTGGGTCAGCAACAGAATGTGGCTGGCGCGCACCATCTCGGGCTGTTCGAAGTCCGAAATATTCGCCGGATCATCATAGAATTTCTTGATGTCGTCGTCGGTGATATTGACCTTCAACTCGCGCTCGAGCACGACGGGAATGGTCATCTGATCGACGCGTTGTTTTTTCCATTGGTCGAGCGTTTCGCCGCCGAACAATTGCCGGGAGACGGCTTTGTCGAAATCCTCGTCGTTCGTGAAATTATTCGCCTTCTTCACCTTGGCGACCCATTCGTCGAAATCGGCTTTTGCCTTCGCGCTGATCCGGAGCCGTGGCTTTGGAAAGGATCAACTGCTGAATGACCAGGTTTTTCAACGCCTGCGGATTCGAGGTTCGCGGGAGCGGGTGTCTGCGAAGCGGCCAGTCCGGCCTTCATTTGAACGACCATGGCGTCGAGATCGGTGCGCTTCACTTCCACGCCTTTACCCTTGGCAATGACGGTATCGCCGAACAGCGCATCAAGGCTCGGCTTGTTGGTGGAAGCCGTCTGGTCCGGCGTGACGCTAAATGCCGCCATCGGCGTAATTGCGCACAGCAGAACACATAATTGACTCATTTTTTTCATAACAATCCGTTTATTCTATCATTGTTCTATAATTTGACTACAGCCACGTTGCTGATGTCGGGGTCTTTTCGAATTTCGTCCAGAACTTCGTTCGGCGGGACGCTATCCAAATTTAATGCGGTCAGGGCAAATCCGCCAACAGTATCGCGACTCAGGCTCATGCTGGCAATGTTTACTTTATGCTTGCCCAACAAGGTCCCGAGGTAACCGACGATGCCCGGACGGTCTTTGTTATTCAGCAGCAAAACCACACCAAACGGCACAATTTCCGTCGGCTGGCTGTACACCCGCACGATGCGCGGATTTTCCGCCGAACCGAAGAACGTTCCGCCGGCCGAAAGCACCTTCACCCCGCCATTCGACGCCTGCACATGCAGCCATTCGTTGAACGTCACGGGCTCGTTCGACCGCTTTTCCTCGACCGTTAAGCCGAGAGTAGATGCGACGCTGCGGACGTTGACGTTGTTCAAATCTTTTACGGATGCCCGCGATAGAAACCCCTGCAAAATCGCGCGTGTGATGGGGTCGATGTTCGGCAAATCCTTGGCCTTGCCGCCGTAGGTGATGTGCAACCGGTCGACCTGCGCCGGGGCCAGTTGCGCGAGCAATTTGCCGAGCTTTTCGCCGAGGACGAGATACGGCTTCACCTGCTCGTAGGTTTTGGCGTCGAGGTAAGGCAGGTTCACGGCGTTGCGGACCTCGCCGGTGAGCAAATAACCCATCGACCACTTCCGCGACTTCAATGCCGCATTTTTCCTGCGCTTCCGCCGTGCTGGCGCCGAGATGCGGCGTGAGCGTGACATTGGCGTGTTTGCGGAACGGATGATCCGCGGCCAGCGGTTCCTCGGAGAAAACATCCAGGCCGGCGGCGGCGACTTTGCCGGAATCCAACGCCGCAAGCAGATCGTTTTCGACGATGATTTCGCCGCGAGCGCAATTCACGATGCAGACTTTGGGCTTCATTTTCGCGAACGCCGCGGCGTTCAGCATGCCTTTGGTTTGCTCGGTCACCGGCATGTGGACGGTGATGAAATCCGCGTCGCGATAAACCGCGTCAAGTTCAGCGACCAATTCCACGCCCATGGCTTTGGCGCGGGCTTCCGAGAGGAACGGATCATACGCGAGCACGCGCATGCCGAAGGCGATGGCGCGCTTGGCCACTTCGCCGCCGATGCGGCCCATGCCGAGAATGCCGAGCGTCTTTTCCGCGAGTTCGACGCCTTGAAACAACTTGCGATCCCATTTGCCGGCCATCATGGATGCATGGGCCTGCGGGACCTTGCGCGCGAGGCTCAAAAGCATTGTGAAGGTTAATTCGGCGGTGGTGATGGTGTTGCCGCCGGGCGTGTTCATGACGACGACGCCGTGCTGCGTGGCGGCTTCCACATCGATGTTGTCCACGCCCACACCGGCGCGGCCGACCACGCGAAGTTTCGGGGCGGCTTCGATGATGCGTTTGGTCACCTTGGTTTCGGAACGCACGATCATGGCCACGGCGTCGGAAACGAGCGGCAACAGTTCAGCTTCGGAGAGCTTCTTGGGCAGCACCGTCACCTGGAATTCAGGCCGTTGCTGCAAAAGCGTTATGCCTTTGGGTGAGATTGGGTCGCAAACAAGCACTTTCATAAAATAGAACGGGCAGTCTAGGAAAAGGGCATAACTCGGTCAAATAGGTAAACGCCACTGTCGGGAAGCATGCTCGCGGCTAATGGATTGCATAACGAAACAATGTGCCGTGGATCCTCAGCGCAGATTCTCCCCGACGCAGCGCCTTTGGCCGCCCGGACGTCGTAGAAATCAACTCCGGGCAACAGCTTTAAACTGGGAGATTTCTTATATTTTTCTCTACTGGGATTTGGTGGGATTAGGTGGGATTGAGCAGGAACGCTGTTGAGATTCAAGCGCTTGCGAGGTGGAGTTTTTCGGCGTAAGTGCTTTGTTTTGCTGCGGCCGCCGTCGCCGTGTCGGTCTGTTTTCATGTACCCTTTTTGCCCTCCTTCTCCAGTGGTTATACCATGGATGTCAAATGTGCTTTGGGTAGCGAAATAACAACCCGTTTGGATTCCGACGAAATGCCGTTGGGCAAACAGACGTCCCGCACAGTCTTTCATCCCGAAAATCTCTCAATCACAAATTGAATTTTTCCTCCCCCGCATCCTTACGTTTTCACAACCACATGTTAAATGTGTCTGCCTTCGGAAGTTAAGCTCTTGTTTCCAATGAACTTGCTCGGTCGAAAAAACGCAAAGGATTCGTCGCCCGCTTTTGTCCTATCTTTAAAACCAGGCATTAAGTAAACCAAAGCAGGCTGCGTCAATTCGCCGGCGAAACCTGTTTCAAAGAAAAAATGAAAGCCAAGATTGCCCTTCTATTATTGATGTGCGGCCTGACGCGGCTCGCGCACGCCCAGTCGGAGCCGATTCCGGTGGCGGTGTTGCACTTTGATGGCCCGCGAAGGACTTTGAACAACAATCTGACCGCGTTGCTCACCGCGGATCTGTCTGCGAACCAACGGTTCACCTTGGTGGAACGCGCTGAATTGGACAAAATCCTATCCGAACAGTCTTTGGGAAAATCCGGCAATATCACTCCCGAATCTGCGGCCAATATTGGAAAGTTGACCGGCGCAAAAATTCTCATCGTCGGCCGGGAATTCAACGGCGGCACGGCTGAGTCGAGTCTCATAGTCATCGCGAGCGTGGTCGGGGCTGAAAATGGGAAGACTTATTCTCACACGGTGGAGGGAACGTTCACGAATCTCGTGAAATTGGTCTCCCAACTGGCGGATAACGTCACTGAGACAATTACTAATCATTCCGACACGCTGCTGCCGAACCGGGAAGACGCGCGCGCCCAGAAACTTCAGGCAACCATCGAAGCCGTCAAAGGCAAAAAGCTGGGCAAAGTCGCGATTAAAATTGATGAAATCATTTCCAACGAACATGAACCGTCGCATGTGACGGAAAACGAGTTGGGCAAGATCCTCCAAAAAGCGGGATACACGATCGTGGATGAAAAATCGGGGCAGCACGCGGATATCCTGATCACCGGAGACGCCGTCACTGCCAAGCCAGAGAAACGCGGGGAGCTTTTTTTCGCACCGGCCACATTGCAGATCAAAGCACGCGAGTTGGCCACTGGGAACATCGTATCCCTGGATTCGCAACGTAGTTCCGCTTCCGGGCTGGGGGAACAAACCACCGCCAGGGAAGCGTTGGTCAATGCGGCTGATGAATTGGCAGAAAGATTAGTTCCGGCGCTGGCGAAATGAAGCTGGATTGAGGGTCGTTAAAAATAATGAGAAAACCAGTCGTGGTCGCCGCCATTGGACATTTCGCGGACAAACATTTCGTTCCTACAATAACACTGAGTAACTATAGCGATTGCCAAAACAAATTTCCGGATAGAAGGCCGAAGCTTCGCCCCCTGAACCCTAAGCCCCACCTCACCCCTGACCCAGTGACTCGCTCGCTCCCGCTCGCTCGGCCCTCGCGGGCCTCCGCCTTTGGCTGGATTCCTTTCGCCGCTTCCCAAGCGGCGAAAGTCCCCCGCTGCGCGGCGGAGAGGGAGACGGAGGCTGTGGATGGTTCGAACGCTTCACAAGATGTCGAGGTTCTCGACTGAGCCGTTCTTTTCGGAAATCTATTTTGGCAATCGCTATAGATTTGCGATCAGTCACGTCGTCTGCTAACCCAGAATATCGCCGCCGCTCTCAGCCCGTGGCTAAATTGTCTTCCAGCACCTTCGATTTACTTGCAGCGGAATCGGCGGCGTTCCCGTTGGTTTGGTGCCCGTCCTCCAGGACTTTGATGGGTTGATAAAACGTGTCGCGTTGCACGGGCGTGCGGCCGGCTTCGCGGATGGCTTTGATCATGTCGGCTTCGGTTTGCAATTGCGGGGAGGTCGCGCCAGCCATGTGGAAGATGTGTTCCTCGATGATCGTGCCGTGCAGATCATCCGCGCCGTAGCTCAAGGCGACTTGCGCGAGTTTCAGGCTGAGGCCGATCCAATAGGCCGTGATGTGATCGAAATTATCGAGGTAGATGCGGCTGATGGCGATGGTGCGCAGCGAATCAAATCCCGTGGGCGCGTGCTCGACGGGGATGTCGTTGTCCTGCGGATGATACGCGAGCGGGATGAAGCCGACGAAGCCGTGGGTCTCGTCCTGGAGTGCGCGCAATTGGCGCAAATGATCCACGCGGTCGGCAAGTGATTCGACGTGGCCGTAGAGCATCGTGCACGTGCTGCGGCCGCCCATGCGATGCCACGTGCGGTGGACATCGAGATATTCCTCGGCGGATTCCTTGCCGCGCGCGATGGCGGAGCGGACTTCTTTGCGGAAAATTTCCGCGCCGCCGCCGGTGAGGGAATCGAGGCCGGCAGCTTTCAATTCGCGGAGGGTTTGTTCCACGGATTTTTTCGCGAGCCAGGCGAGGTGCAGGATTTCAATGGCGGTGAAGCATTTGAGATGCATTCTCGGTGTAGCAGCCGAGGTAACGAGGCTCTGACCATTGCCGATTGCCGATTGCCGATTGCCGATTTCAGTTTGAGCCTCCTCACGTCGGCTGCTACTCGAGTTGAGCGCGTTCAACTCCTTCAGCATGTCGGTGTAATAGCTGAAGGGCAGGGAGGGATGCAGGCCGCCGACGATGTGCAGTTCGGTGATGCCGAGTTTCAAGGCTTCACGCGCTTTTTCCACCATTTGCGGGACCGTGAGCTCGAAGCCGTCCGCGTCGCGTTTCTTGCGCGCGAAGGAGCAGAACTGGCACGAAAGGATGCAGTAATTGGAATAATTGAGGTAGCGATTGACGATGTAGCTGGCGCGATTGCCAACTTTTTTCTGGCGCGCGAGATCCGCAATGGCGCCGATGGCGTTCAGGTCCTTGGATTCGAACAATCGCAGGGCGTCCGCTTCGGAAATGCGCTCGCCGGCGGCGACCTTGTCATAAAGGTCGCGCAAATCGCTGCGCTGGACGAAGAAATTCATGTTCAATCTAATCTAATCTATTCAGCCAATAATCGGGTCTTCGGCTCAAATGCGCAACTGCAACAATCCAAATGCGACCGGGGTGGATCAAATAGAAAATTCGAAATGGAAACCGCTTTATCTTCCAACTTCGTGTTTGAAGCTTCTCCGGTTTTCCCATTGCGGGCATGTGCTGAATTTTTGCGAGAGTTTCGTCGATTGAATTCAGAAATTCGTCTCCGAGAAAAGGCCGGCGGTCTTCGTAGAACCTCGCCGAACCAATCATCTCACTTTCGGCGAGAGGATGAAATTTTGCGGGCTTCATTCAAAGCGCGTCTGGCCTTGGCCATTGCCTGCGCGGCGGGAATGCCTTTTACGTTGCCGGATTCGATGTCATTCACGCGCCGCTGGATTTCCTCCGACCACGCGGCCTCAATCTGTTTGCTGGTGAAATCATCGACACTCTCGATGATTTTCTCGGCGATACGGATCCGGGAGCGCGGCGGCAAATCCATGACCTGCTTCTCTAAAGCGCGAACTGTCATGTCTCAAATAGAACAGAAAAAAACAGAATGCGCAAACTGGAGTTGCGGGAGGCGGAAAAAATGGCGGCGGTCATAGACCGCCGCTACAGTTCCAATGGGGGTTTTTTCGGAGCAAATTGTTTGCGGGCGATCAGCAAGGTGAGAACGGTAAAGCCAATCAGACGCACGGGTGCGATGAGGCTCTCGGAAATGCCAATGGCAGCCCTGACTCGCATCGGGATCTGGTTGGGGATTAGTGGAAGCAGATAGAATTGATCCAACCATGAGGGAAGCAAAATCACGAGTGCATACAGCAGAAAAGCCAGCGAAGAGACGATCACGCAGCAGAGGACGAAGGAGAAGCGTTCCGGCAGTTGTTTGGCAACCCATTGGCCGACTTTGCCGGAATTTCTCAGCACTTTCCATGTTAACCAAACAGCCACAACCAGCGCAGGCAATTGGATTAATGCCGAAAACAGGACCGGTCGCGAAATAACGCCAGATGAAAAGTCCCGGGGCTCGGTTTTCCATCCCAACGCGAAAAGACCACCCGCGATGCCCGACGTCAAACGGTCAAAAAACGGCCACACTTGAATACCGATAAGCATCCACATGGCGCGATCGAGCCAGATGGTGTTGCGATTCAATTTGCCGAACTCGGATTCGAGTTGCCGGGTTTGGCCGATGCGGCGGGTGGCGATGAGGAACGCTTCTTCGGCGGAGAGGCCACGGGTTTGCAGGGTGGCCACGGAATCGCGGAGATGCGATTCCAGTTCGTTCAGGTTCTCGCGGCGGAACGCGGGGGAATTTGCCAGGTTTTCGCGCCAGGTTTGGATTGCGATGCTTAGGTCAAACGAAGATTGGATTTCCATAAATTGAAAGTTGGCGTCCATCACGCGGCAGAGTTGCGGAGGCGTTTGCGGGCGATGAAGAATGTCAGAGCAGCCCACAACACCGCGGACGGCAGTCCGATAACGAACAGCCGGAACGGTCGTGGATATGCACCGTGATAAACCGAGGGGTAATACCACGTCTGCATTACCCAGGCGCCTGCCACACGGAATAAAACACACACGAGGAACAGGCCCACAGCCAAATTGCCGGGCCGGCGCAACAATCGTTTCACCAACGCCGAGCCGCGCCGTTTCGGCCAGATGAAATATCGCCACACGAGCGCCGCCACGATGGCTATGCCAAGTGGAGAGAACATCAAGACCGGCGCGGTTTGAATCCAATCTTCCCCGATTTTGTGCAGACCGAATCCGGGCAGGAATTCATTCAACCAGGCGCATAACGGAAACATGAAACCCAACAGCAGATACGACGTGCTCGTGATTAAACTCCAGATCTGGACGGCCACCAGGACCCAGAGAAATCGGTCGAACCAAACACCCGTGCCGTTCACTTTGCCGAACTCCTGTTCGAGCCGCGGTGCGTACCCGATGCGGCGGCTGGCGATAAGGAATGCTTCCTCGTCAGACAATTGCGGCGTTCGCAGCCGGTCGATCGAATCCCGCAGGTGTGATTCCAATTCGTTCAGGTTTTCGCTGCGAAACGCGACAGAGGACGCGAGGTCGTCGCGCCAGCGGCGGATGGCGAAGTTTAGATCGAACGTGGTTTGTGTTTCCATAATTTGGAGAGAGTGTCGTGAACGGTCATCCATTGTTCTTGTTCCTGCTGCAGCGCTTTGCGGCCCTCTTTGCGCAAGCGATAGTATTTTCGCTTCCGGCCCGTTTCGGCGTCGCGCCATTCGGCCTCGATCAAATCCTCTTTTTCCATCCAGTGCAGGACGGGGTAAAGCATTCCTTCGGTCCATTCGATGCGGCCATGGGACAATTCGCGCACGCGCTGGATCAAGGCGTAACCGTAGATTTCGCCCTCCGTCAGCACCGACAAAACCAGCGGCACCGTGGACGCCGCCACTAATTCCTTTGAAAGCATAGCGGCACTATGCCTTGCGGTGCTAGGGTTGTCAAGGATTGAGTTGGTTGTGATTTGTTTCGCCCTTTCAGGGCTGTGGTTGCCCGGGAACTTTTACCCGGGCCTTCAGCCCGGGATTTATAATTTCGCGCTTTCAGCGCTCCAGAGCCGGGAGAAAAGATGGCGGCGGTCACAGACCGCCGCTACATTAGCGGATCAGACGGGCGACGCCTTCGTTGGCTTGCAGGCGCTTGGAGAGAAACGTTTTTTCGGATTTCAATTCAGCAAGATCCAAGGCTTTGCGGAAATGCGCGGCGGCGGCTTCGCGGTGATTGAGGCGCTCTTCGAATTCGCCGAGCGCGGCGTAGTAGAGGTAATACGATTTCAGTTTGTCGACGTCGGCGATGGCGGCGACGGCGTCCAGGGCGGCCTGGGGGCCGTGGATGTTCGCGACGACGATGGCGCGGTTCAGGGCGACGATGGGGGAATTATCGAGTTCAAGGAGCCGGTCATACATCGCGAGGATTTGCGACCAGTCGGTCGAGTCGTAATCCTTCGCGGCGCAATGCACGGCGGAGATGCCGGCTTGCAAATGATATTCGGTGAGGACGTCGCCCGCGGCGGATTGCGCGAAGTGAAACATGCCGCGACCGATCAGCGCGTGGTCCCACTTGGAGCGGTCCTGTTCCTGGAGCCGCAGCAGGTTGCCTTCGTCATCCACGCGCGCCGGGAAACGCGCGGCGTTCAGGAGCATCAAGGCGAGCAGCGCCTGTGTCTCCGGGCGATTACCAGCGGGATTTTCCACGAGCAAGGCGGTGAGCCGGATGGCTTCCTGGCAGATTTCCTCGCGCACAAGTTTCTCGCCGCTGGAAGCTTTGTAGCCTTCGTTGAACAGGAGATAAAGCGAGTTGAGCACGACGGGCAATCGGCGCGAGAGTTCCTCGCCGACGGGAATTTCGAACAGAATTTTTTCCTCACGAATTTTTTGTTTCGCGCGCGTGAGGCGTTTGGCGATGGCGGCGTCGGTGGTCAAAAAGGCGCGGCTGATTTCGGTGACGCTGAATCCGCAAAGGGTGTTCAATGCCAGCGCGACCTGCGCTTCGGCGGGCACCACGGGATGGCAGCAGACGAACATCATGCGCAGACGGTCATCGGCGATTTCGCGATCGAGCAGCACGGTTTGATCCGGCGAGGCTTCGGGGCGATCCATGATGCGGACGATTTCCGCTTCTTTGTCGCGAAATGTTTTCTGGCGGCGGACGACGTCGAGCGCGAGGTTGCGCGAGGCGCGCATGATCCACGCGGAGGGATTTTGCGGCACGCCGTAGAACGGCCAGGTTTGCAGGGCGCGGGCGAGCGCTTCCTGCACGACGTCTTCGGCGAGTTGGAGGTGTTCCACGCCGAAAATGCCGGTGAGCATGGCGACCATCTTCGCGCCTTCGTGGCGGAAAAGGTGCTCGACGACTTGCGAGACTTCGCGCGGTGGCTCGTTTTCGGTCGGGTTCACGGCCCGAAATATAACCGCAATGGATTAACGGGCCAGAAAAAGGTGAAAGGGGTGCGGGCGTCTCGCCTGTGCGGATCCGAAAAAGCTTCTGATCTTCCGGCAATATGTCGGAGGCATGTTCGCACGGGCAAGATGCCCGTGCCACTATTATGCCGCTACTCCGGCGGCGGCGGCTTTTTCCAAGAGCACGGTTAGTTGCTCGAGGCAAAAGCGCGACCAGGACTCGTATTCGGAAAGATCTTTCGTGGCGTCGGCGATCGGGACGAATTCGGGCGCAAGAATTCCGCTGCGATTGCCGGCGACGTCTTCATTGCTCACCTCGAGCACGTGCACGACACCGAAATGGACGTAGCCGACGTCGGAGCTATCGTCGTTGATGAGGGCCACGGCGACGTCTTTCGCGCCTGCGATGGCGACTTCTTCCATCAATTCGCGCCGCATGCTGTCGTGGTAGCCGACGGACTCGGCGAAGAGGCCGTTGTCCTCTTCGGAAATGTGGCCGCCGACGCCGACGGAATAAAAGCCGTGGAGGCGTTTTTCGCCGCCGCCTTTGCCGCGGCGATAGCGGAGGATTTTGCCGTTGCAGATGATGAGCACGTACGGAATGAGTTGCTTGTAACGGCGGTCGAGCTCGGCTTCGCTGCGATTGCGGTAGAGAATATTTTTCGAGGCCGTGACGACGGGGAGATATTTGTCCACGTCGAGACTCAGTCCCTGAAAGACGCCGAGGTCTTCGAGGAGTTTGCGTTCAAAACAGAGCACTCTTTCTTCCGTTGCCATGATTTGATTGTGGTTTAGGTGCCGACGGATGCCAAAGGAAAAGTTTTCACGCGTTATTCACAGAAGGATTTAAAACGCGCCATCATCGGCCGTGCCTCAGAAGCTGCGGCACGACAGGCCCCGGCTCTCTCTCCCAGGCTGAGCATTACCCCCACCCACCAACGCCGACGGGGTTGCGGCGCGAAAGGCGGTTCGACACAACCCCTTCAGGGTTGAATACGGTTTTTACGATCGATCTCCCAGGGTAGCCTCGCAGACTCGGCAACCCTGGGCTGAGTGACGGAATCCCTTTGGGATTCTTGAAAAGATTGAACAGGATGTAGGTAATGCTCAGCCCCCCATGAGAGGGTGAAACTTTGTCACGCTCGGATGATCGCAAACATCAAACTTAATCCAGTCACGGGCGCGCACTAACTATCAAGCGCTAATTCATTCGCCGCATTTTTCGCTCGGGGCGACTTTTGCGGCGAGCATGGGGCGGTAGGCTGAGTGACGGAATCCCTTTGGGATTCTTGAAAAGATTGAACAGGATGTGGGTAATGCTCAGCCCCCCATGAGAGGGTGAAACTTTGTCACGCTCGGATAATCGCAAACATCAAATTTAATCCAGTCACGGGGGCGCACTAACTATCAAGTGCTAATTCATTCGCCACATTTTTCGCTCGGAGAGACTTTTGCGGCGAGCATGGGGCAGTAGGCTTTGCGATAGGAATAGGCGAGAAAAATCTCGAGCAAGGTTACAAAAATTCCAGCTCCAATGCTCGAGGGAGCCACGGCAATGTGAAAGGTCAGAATTCCCACGATAATCGGGGCAAGGAGCGCCAGGGCCAGCGGGACAAAACGATTCGTAAGCAACATCACCGCCACCAATATTTCATCTGCGGAGACCACGGTGAGATAACCGCCTTTCATCAGGCCACCCATGACGGTCAACATGTCCGCGGGAAGATCCTTGGGCGCGGGCATGAAATTCAAAAATCCGTTCAGCCCGAATATCATAAATCCAAGCCCCAATAAAATCCTCGCGATGGGCGGGAAGAAACGGGTGAAGGATTTTTTTTGCGGAGTTTCGGTTCCAATGTTTGTGTTCATAGGTTTCATTCGATTTAGAGTCTTGCCGCCGGGACGGCGGCGGTCCCAGGCTAGCCGCCGGCCATGGCGCCGATGATTAAGAATGGTTCGTCGCCTTTTACGACGGCTTCCGGCAACGGAGTGGTCGGCGGTTCCAACGACAGGTCTTCTTTGCAGGCGAAGAAGCGGATGAAGGGGCGGCGCTTCAGTGTGCCGTGGTCGCGCAGGGTTCCGCGCAGGACGGGATATTGCGCTTCCAGCGTGTCCAGCACGGCGGCGATGGTGACCGGTGCGGGCACGTCGAGGTCTACACCGTCGCCTTCAACTTGCGCCAACTTTCTCAAGTGAAATGGCAGGAGGACTCGCATTACTTCAACGTTTGCACTTCCACGGAATACACTGGCGGCAGATCGCGCACGATGGGTTCCCAGGTATCGCCGCTGTCCGGCGAGCAGTAGACCTGGCCGCCGGTGGTGCCGAAATAAATGCCGCAGGGCTCGAGGGAATCCACGCACATGGCGTCGCGCAACACGTTCACGTAGCAATCTTTTTGCGGCAGGCCTTTCGTGAGTGGTTCCCATTCGTTGCCGCCCGAGCGGCTGCGATAGACGCGCAATTTGCCGTCGAGCGGGTAATGCTCGGAATCGCTTTTGATGGGGACGACGTAAATCGTGTTCGGTTCGTGCGCGTGAACGTCGATCGGGAAACCGAAATCAGTCGGGAGACTTTCGCCAATGTCGTTCCATTGATCGCCTGCGTTGTCACTGCGCATGACGTCCCAATGTTTTTGCATGAACAAAACGTCCGGCCGCGACGGATGCAACGCAATGCGATGCACGCAGTGGCCGACTTCGGCGTCCGGGTCGGGAAGCTGGTAGGGCGATTTCAATCCCTTGTTGATGGGTTTCCAGGTTTTGCCGCCGTCATCCGTGCGGAACGCGCCAGCGGCGGAAATGGCGACGAAGATGCGATTGGGATTTTTGTGGTCGAGCAAAATGGTGTGCACGGCCATGCCGCCCGCGCCGGGTTGCCAGAGATTTGCTTTTGCGCCGCGCAAGCCGGGGAGTTCCTTCCAGGTCTTGCCGCCATCCGTGGTTTTGAAAATCGCGGCGTCCTCGGCCCCGGCATACGCCGTGTCTGGATCATCGAGCGATGGTTCGATGTGCCAGATGCGTTTGAATTCCCACGGGTGTTGCGTGCCGTCGTACCACATGTGCGTGCCGACGTTGCCTTCGTAGACGAATTTGTTGCTTTCGCCTTTGGGAAATCCCTCGGGGCTTTTCAAGTCCTCGGGATTGCTGCCGGGCGGGGTCCAGGTTTTGCCGCCGTCATCGGAGCGTTGGATGATCTGGCCGAACCAACCGCTGCTTTGCGAAGCGTAAATGCGGTTCGGGTCCGCAAGCGAACCTTTGACGTGATAGATTTCCCAGCCGGCAAAATGCGGGCCGCTAACGTCCCAATTTTTGCGTTGGCCATCCGATGTGAGGACGAACGCGCCTTTTTTGGTGCCGACCAGGACTCGTACTTTGCTCATGGTTTTCTCGATTGGGTTTTTGGTTTGTTACGGCGTTGATTTCAATCGGTCCGAATTGTTTCGCCCTTACAGGGCTACGAAATTCAATTTGTGTCGCTACCCAGGGCTTCGCTTCGCTCGCCCTGGGCTATCCTGTTTCGGGCTTTCAGCCCTATTTTGTTTTCCCGGCGTAGGCGGCTTTTAATTTCTTGATGAAAAGCCGCAGAGGGCTGCCGCAGTCCGGGACGCTGGCGCGCTCTATTAAGACGCCTTTGCCAAATACGCTGCCAGTTGATCGAAGGTGCCGGTCCAGCCTTGTTTCATGCCTTCGTGCGCACCGTTGAAGGTGGCGATTTCTTCATCGGTCGCGTTCAAGGGTGTCCATTCGATGGTCGCGGTCGTGCGGCCATTCGCTTCGGTCAAGGTAAACGTCGAGAGCGTTTCGAGCGGCCAGGTGGCGCTCATGGGATGGCGCATGACGCCGCCGGATTCATCGGAAAAGAAACTCACGAGCACGATTTTTTCCGGCGCGACGATCTCGCGATAAAGAAATCGTCCCCACATCTCCTGACCATTCGACGCCGCCAGGCAATAGTGGAAATCGCCGCCGGGGCGGAAATCCAGTTTTGCGGCGGGCATGGTGAAGCCTTTCGGGCCGAACCATTCCATGAGGCGGTAGCGTTCGGACCACGCTTTCCAAATCAACTCGCGCGGGGCATCGAACGTGCGCGAAACAACAAACGGATTGGCTGCGGCGGCTTTCGCAAGGTGCGCGGACAGGCGATCGAGGTTTTGTTCGTTGCCGGGAATGGCGTATTTGCTGACGCGTTCACATTCCTCCGCGCTCTCGAAGCGCTGGCGCCAGGTGATTTTGGTTTTGCCAGCTCCGGCGTCCTCCAAAATCACAGACAGTTTGAATCGCGGACTCGTCAGGTGGTGGAAAACGACGCGTTCCGGTTTCACGATTTCGAGGAACGTGTGCTTGTTTGGATAATTTTTGCCGTCCGGCCCGTGCATCACAAAGCTCCAGGTTCCTCCAACGCGAAAATCAAATTCCTCAAACGTGTTGGTGAACCCATTCGGGCCCCACCAGAGCGCGAGTTGCTTCGGATCGCTGATCGCGCCGAACACGCGCTCGCGCGAGGCATTGAGGAGGCGCGACGTTTCCAGTTCACAATTGCAGTGCTTTTCCATGGGTTCAATTGTTGAAGTCATAGTTTTCCCTTTCAAATATTTTCAGCTTTTTACCATCGACTGGCTGACTGAATTGAGGTTGGCCAATCCTTTTTCAAAATCGCGGCCGATCATTTTGTCGCAATCCACGATCATGTGAAAGGCTTTGCCGACGAAATTATTTTTGCCGGACATGTTCCAGGTAACGGTGGTTTGGTTGTCATCCGCTTTGAACAAAAATTCCGCGATGTTCGTGACTTTCATCGGGCGGAGGAACTCGAGTTTGATGTGAATCACTTCGTTGGGTTTGCTGTCCATGATGGTCATGCGGCCTTCGCCGACTTTCTTATTGCCGGACCAGTGCATGGATGAACCGGGGCCGGAGTCGGGGCCGCTGAAGGTGCTTTTGGCATTCGGGTCCATCCTGGCCCAGGGCGACCAGGCTTCCCAATTGCGCAAGGTATTTACATTCGCGAACACCACGTCCGCCGGGGCGCTGATGCGGCCGGTGCGCGTGACGCGGAAATTCGACGGGCGGGTGGCGACGACCACGATGAGCAACACCACGATCACTGCGAGCGCGATTAAAATGATGTTCAACATAGGAGTGCCTTTCTATTCGAGTTTTAGCTGTTTTTATCGGTGTTTCATTATTACGACGAACGAGGTGCGCCGTTCAGGACAAGCCACCCCGGGATTTTGCAAATTAATTTTCCGCGCTCAACAAGCTCATTGTGGTCTGCCCTTTGCCACCGGTGGGCTCCGCCTGATAAACTGAATCCATTTTCGCGCAAAATCAACAAATCTACTGGGATTTATCAATCCGCTTTGTTATCAGGCTGCCACACCAATATGAAAAAACTGACGCTGCTCGCGTTTACCTATGTCGTCGGTGGCAATGGAAATTTTGCGGTGGTTAAATACGCGAGCGTTTTGGGTTCACCGGAATTAAAATTCGTCACGACCAACGGCAATTTCGGGCCGGCAAATAATCAATTCGTCATGAGCCTGATTGGTCCGGCGGGCTCGAACACGGTGGTTTCAGGAAGCACCAATTTCCAGGACTGGTCTCCCATCGCGACGAATCCTTTGCCCATCGGCACGCTCCAGGTGACGGATACGTTGGCGACAAATTATCCAAGCCGATTTTATCGCGCGCAATTAAAATAAACAGGCGGGCTCTTGCGAGGTGTGATTAGAAGTGGGTGAAGGATTGCCCCCGGGGTCGTTCTCGCCGTCCTTCTCATCCTCGAATTTCCCAGGTTTCCGAGGGCACGATAACGAGGGCGACGACGAGGACGAACGATATTCCTCACCACTTTTAATCGCACCCGCTCTTTCGAGTCCGCCTGATCGTGTTTCACGAAGTTTTACAGTGATACGATTACTTTGAACCCGCCGTACAACATGCGTTTCACATCGAACGGCATGTTCTTTGAGCCGCACATCTCGGCAATGCGAGGGTCTTTCATCAGCCGGGCGCACACGCTATCGCGATGCGCCCGCGATTTATAAAGGATGTACGCGAACACGATGGTCTCGCCGGCCTTGCTCTTGATGCCACGGGGAAACGGAAGGCCCATTTTGACGTTCAGATCGTCGCCCACGCATTCCTTATAGTCGAGCGCGCCGTATTCCTTCCAAATGCGGCAGGTCTTCTGCGCCATGCGCCGATAGGCGGTGAGTTTCTTTTTCGACACCGGCAAAACAAATCCATCCACGTATTGAGGCATATTAATCCTTTCAGGCGTCGCTTCGCTCCGCGGGCGTGATGCCGTGCGCCAGCAGGAATGCCTTGGCGGTTTCGAAGTGATCGGGCGTGATCCACACGGCGGAGTGGAGCTCGCTCTCGTTGATGTGCAGGGAGAGAAGGCGCCACGACCGGTCGTGATTGGCGCGGTCGAACTCCTCGAATTTATCTTTTGTGCGGCCCGAGCGGATTTCCATCAAGGCGCCCTGAGGTGCGCGCCAAAACAGGTAGCGCGTCAAATGATCCGGCGAGACTTCGCAATAACACGGCAACAAACCCAGGTTGCGGCAGAAATCACCGGCGGCCTGCATCAGGTCGCGAGACATCCAGCGCGTGAGCGCGTGCTGGCGCACCAGTTCGGTGTCGCCGATGAGTAATTTCGACGGAGTATAGATGGGCGATGTTTTCATGTTTTTCGTTTTTATTTCTAGAGCGATTGCCAAAACAAATTTCCGGATAGAAGGCCGAAACTTCGCCCCCTGAACCCTAAGCACCACCTCTCCCCTAACCCTCTCCCCCACTTCGTGGCGGAGAGGGAGACAGATTGCTGTGGTTGGTCCGAACGCTTCACAAGATGTCGGGTTCTCGACTGAGCCGTTCTTTTCGGAAATCTATTTGGGCAATCGCTATAATCTTAATTTTATTCCAGTGTTTCACGTCCTTCCCCCTCATCCGCCGCCGCTCAGAAGCTATGGCGGGACAGGCCCCGGCCCTCTCCCTTGGGGAGAGGGGGAAACTTTGTCATGCTGATCAAATTTCGGATACCACTCACTTAATCCAACTGCTAGTCCGATTGCGCCGGTTGGAACGCACGGGCAAGATGCCCGTGCCACCAACCGTTACGCCTGCGCGGCGAGTTGGGCTTCGCGGACTTCGTCAACGAGCGGGCATTCGCCGGCAACCGGACGCACTTCGACGCGGATGCCGAAGGGCAAGCCGGGGCAATCTTTCGCGATGGCGAGGGCTTCATCCATCGTGCCCACTTTCAGCAGGAAATATCCGCCGATGGTTTCCTTGGATTCGGCGAACGGGCCGTCCAAGACGACGCGGTTTTTGCCGACAATTTTACCTTCGCGTTCGAGGGGATTTCCGGCGACCGCTTTGCCGGAAGCCATGAGGCCCTTGAACCAGGCCATCCATTTGTCGCTGACTTGCTGCATTTCTTCCGGGGAGAGGCCTTTGTACCAGTCCGTGCCGCGAAAGATCAGCATGTATCCGTGTTCGTGCGTTTGTGTGCTCATGTTGGTTGATAGTTGAGAGTTGATGGTTGATAGTTAAGGCCAGATTTCAGGCCGTTGCGACTTGCAGTTCAGCCAAGCTGCCTTGGCAGCCGAGTTGGCGGGCGCGGGCATCCAGCGGGCATTCGACGGAGAGCGGACGGATATCGATGGTGGTGCCGTGACGAAGGGACGGGTTCTCTTTGGCGATGGCAATGACCTCTTCCATGCTGTCGGCTTCGAGCACCAGGTAACCGCCGATGGCTTCCTTGGTTTCGGCGAAAGGACCATCGGAAATGACGCGCGCATTTTTTCCTGAAATCGTGGCGCCACTGCGCGCGAGCCCCTGTCCGCCTTTGACTTTTCCGGTAGACGCCAGTTGTTCGAACCACGATTTGCTGTTATCGAGGACTTCCTGAATTTCCGTCGCGGACAGCCGGTTGTACCACTCGCTGCCGCTGAACAGGAGCAGATATTGATTCTTCGTATTCATAGCTTTCCTTTGTCTCTCTATTCGTTGTGCTTGTTTCAATTATAAGACGAACCAGTTTATTTGTGCAGGACAATTATTTTGCGTCCTGGTTGGGTTCCCAAATGCCGAAGCCGTTGTTTTCCGTGTCCTGGCAGAGGGCGAAATAGCCCATGTTCGGCACGGCGGTTTTGGGCACGCAAATTCTGCCGCCCAGTTTCTGGACCTTCGCGGAATATTTATCCACGGATTCCACGCTGATGTAGTTCAGGATGGATTGCTCGCCGCCTTTGCGTCCGGTCAATCCGCCGTTCGGGCTGGCATCCGCGCCGCCGGTTTCGATTTCCATCATATCCTTCATTCCGTGAAAGGATTTGATCTTCCAGCCGAACAGGCCGCTGTAGAATTTCTGCGCGCGTTTGAGGTCGTCGGCGGGAACGTTAAACCAGCAAATGCTGGCCGGTAATTTTTTCGTCGTTTTGGCCATAGGTTGTTTTTTTCTAAAAGTTTTATCGTGCTTTCATAGTTACGACGAATGAGCGGGGGCTTTCTGGACATTGCCACCGAAAAAAACTTTGGCAAAAAGTTTTATGTTACAAATGCCTGATGGCCAGCGCTCCACGCATGGGCCCAAAGGACCATTTCGAACCTCGATGCAATTATGGAATCCTCCAATGGCTGAATTCAAAACAACGAAATTAATTCGACGACTATGTATAACAAAGAAACCCTGGCAAAGATCAAGAAGATGAACGACCTCGCGCCGGAGGTGATGAAGGCGTTTTGGGCTTTCGACAAAGCAGCGGTGGCCGAGGGCGCGATGCCGGTGAAATACAAGGAATTGATCGCGGTGGCCGTGGCGGTGACGACGCAGTGCCCCTATTGCATCGATATTCATGCGAACAATGCGCGCAAGGCAGGAGCGAGCGACGCGGAAATCGTGGAGGCCACGATGGTGGCGGCGTCTTTGCGCGCGGGTGGAGCGGTGACACATGCGACACATGCGTTGTTGGGGTGACCTGGGAGCGCCGGCGTCTCGCCGGCAGGTCTCAGTCAATCCGGGCCGGCGGGACGCCGGCGGTCCCAGGCTTTGTCAGCGAAGGTTTGGTTTGAGGTGGTTTATAGCGATTGCCAAAACAAATTTCCGGATAGAAGGCCGAAGCTTCGCCCCCTGAACCCTAAGCCCCACCTCTCCCCTGACCCTCTCCCCCGCTGCGCGGCGGAGAGGGAGAGGGATGGCTGTGGATGGTCCGATCGCTTCACAAGATGTCGGGGTTCTCGACTGAGCCGTTTTTTTCGGAAATCTATTTTGGCAATCGCTATAGTTGCCCGAAGTTTTTCTTTAAATCCTGCCAAAAAGTTTTTCCATCTTTGCTTTCACCGCTTCATCCATTTTGATTAACGGCGGCCAGGGGCGTTGGAAGCCTTCGCCGGGGATTTTTTTGGTGGCGTCGATGCCGAGTTTGCTGCCAATGGCGATTTCGCTGGTGGCGTGGTCGAGGACGTCGGCGGGGCCTTTGGTGAAAATGCTGTCGCGTTGGGGGTCGGTGTTGGCGCAGAGGTGGAAGAGCACTTCGCTGGTGTTGTGGACGTTCACGTCATGGTCCACCACGACGATGTATTTCGTGAACATCATCTGGCCCATGCCCCAGAGGCCGTGCATGATTTTGTAGGCTTGCAGGGGGTAGGTTTTCTTGATGCTCACGAACACGAGGTTGTGGAACACGCCTTCGGCGGGCAGCGCGATGTCCACGATTTCCGGGAAATTCATTTTGAAGATCGGCAGGAATAATTTCACCGAGGCGCCGCCGATGTAAAAATCCTCCATCGGCGGGATGCCGACGATGGTCGCCGGATAAACGGCGTCTTTCCGATGGGTGATGGCGGTGATGTGAAAGACGGGGTACGGCTCGGGCAAGGTGTAATAACCGGTGTGATCGCCGAACGGGCCTTCTTCGCGCAGCGGTTCCTTCGGATCCACGTAGCCTTCGATGACGAAATCCGCGTTGGCGGGGACTTCGAGGTCGTTGGTCTCGCATTTGACGAGTTCGATGGATTTTTTGCGAAGATAACCGGCCAATAGAAATTCGTCCAGGCCGTCCGGCAAAGGCGCGGTGGCGGCGAAGGTGAACAACGGGTCGCCGCCGAGGAAAATCGCGACGGGCATGCGTGTGCCGCTTTCGTAATACCGGCGGCCATGGCGCGCGCCGACTTTTTGCAATTGCCAATGCATGCCGGTGGTGCGGTCGTCGTAAATCTGGATGCGATACATGCCGACGTTGCGCTCGCCGGTGTCCGGGTCCTGCGTGACGACGCAAGGCAGGGTGATGAATCGGCCGCCGTCGAGGGGCCAGCATTGCAGAATAGGCAGATCCAGGAGGGTCGAGGGTCGAGGGTCGAGGGCCGAGACGGTTTTGCCAATCAGGAGCTTTGGGCCAGGGGGCGGTGCGGGTGGTGGGGGCGTCAAAACGGTGGATGACGTCTTTGCAGGGGCCGGTTTTGACGGTTTTGGGCTTGGCGTGGCGCAAATCCATGGCGGTGCCGAGCAGCTTGAGCGTTTCCCGAAGGCTGGTCGGGGGTTTGGCTTTCATGAGCGATCCCAATTCGGCGGCGGCGGCGTCCACACTGGGTGCGCCGAGGGAGAGAGCCATGCGTTTCCAGGAGCCAAGCGTGTTGATGGCCAATGGAAACGGGCTGACGACGCCATTTACGGTGGGCTTTTCGATGAGCAAAGCTTTGCCGCCGCCGGGTGATTTCATCTGGCGATTGGCCAGTTCGGTGATTTCGAGTTCCGTGGCGACGGGTTGGGGGATGCGGATCAATTCGTCCGCTGCCTCGAGCGATTTGAGAAAATCACGGAAGGAATCGAAAGCCATGGGCGGAACGTACCAGAACGGGGTGAAGTCGCAATCTTTGCGTGGGGCGAGCGTGCGGCGTGCTGCCGAGTTTGGGCTGGCGTGATCGGGAATCGTGCCTCCCCCAGCCTCTGCGATCCGGCACGATCGGGCACGACGGGCGTTGAAGGCGAGGGGTTTATGAAGAGGATTTCGGGTGCGACGAGCACGACGGAGCCAGGGGGAGGGAGTCAGCCGAGACGGCTGCGCTACATGGGACATGCGGAGGCGCGATAGCCGGTGGTGTCTTTTTTCGGCGATTCCCTTTTTCATTCCCTTTTGGCCTCCCCCTCGGGACTTTTTATAGCACGAGTGTCAATCAAGTTGGTCCGCGCGGGGGCGATTAGACTGCTTGCCAAAAGTAATTTCCGAAATGGTGGCGATTCCCTGCGGGGAATTGAGGCAAACCCGCAGGTTTGCCCCACCATTTCGGAAATTACTTTTGGCAACCACTATAGCGCCACGTCATTCGACCCTCAGTTAAAATTACCGTCGCTCCAGGCAGTTGGTTCGCACGGGCAAGATGCCCGTGCCACTACCGCGCGTGATTCTCACACTTTATGCGTGAAAATTTCACGCCAAGTGTGGTGAGCGTTTTGGCGCACATGCGATTTCATTAGGGTTTTTGAACGAAAATCATTTGGCATTATCGGTGCTAAAGGCTTTTTAGAACGGGTTGACAGTAAAGCGCATTCCCAAGAGTTCGCAGACTGTTTGCCGAAACATAAACAAAACCAAGTCATATGAAGAAAATCAGTAAAATAAGGGCGTTCACGCTCATCGAATTGCTGGTGGTCATCGCAATCATCGCGATTTTGGCGGCTATGTTGCTGCCCGCACTGGCCAAAGCCAAGGCGCGCGCGCTGCGCATCCAATGCGTTAACAATCTCAAACAATGCGGTCTGGCGACTCGTGTGTGGGAAGGCGACAACAACGATCGTTATCCCACGGCGGTGTTTTCGCAGCAGGGTGGCGCGTATGAATACGTCCACCATGCCGGCACGCCGATCATCAACCCGACGCAGACGGGACTTCCTGCCCAAGCCATGGTGTTCCAAGTCATGTCCAATGAGTTGAGCACTCCGAAGGTGTTGGTTTGCCCGGCGGACACGTTCCATACCGTGGCGGCAACGAACTTCACGGCTACTGGCACGGGTGCCGACTTCGGCGTCGCCAAATGCAGCTTTTTCATTGGCTGTGATGCCACTGAAACCGACCCGCAGATGCTGCTTTACGGTGATATCAACATCGGCGCGCAGGCCGCGGCTGGTTCCGGCACTCCTGCGGCTACCCGCTATACGACGTTTCAGACCATCACCACAACGGCGGTCAGCCTGAACACGGGTGGCTGGGCCTGGACGATCGATACTCACAACAAAGTGGGTAACCTGACCCTCTCCGACGGCAGCGTGCAACAGGTCAGTATCACTGGCCTGAAGCAGACGATGCAGAATGCCACGAACACTGTGGTGATCCCGGTGATCGAGTTCTGGAATTGATTGGCATTAGTTTCAGTTTCGACAAACAGAAAGGCGCCCGAAAGGGCGCCTTTTCTTTTTGGGAAGCCTTCCTTCGCCAGCACGCTCCTAATGTTTATCAGAGACTGGGGCTCCGAGCAGTTGGTTCGCACGGGCAAGATGCCCGTGCCACTAGGGCGCGTGATTCTCACGCTTTATGCGTGAAAATTTCACGCCAAGGGTGGTGGGCGTTTTGGTGCACATGCGATTTCATTGGGGTTTTTGAATGAAAATCGCCTGGCATTATGGGTGCTAAATATTTTGTAAAAACAGGTTGACTGTAAAGGCGGATTCCCTAGAGTTCGCAGACTGTTGCCGAAACATAAACAAAACCAAGTCATATGAAGAAAATCAGTAAAATAAGGGCGTTTACGCTCATCGAATTGCTGGTCGTCATCGCGATTATCGCGATTTTGGCGGCCATGTTGCTCCCCGCGCTGGCCAAAGCCAAAGCTCGTGCGCTGCGCATCCAATGCGTTAACAATCTCAAACAATGCGGTCTGGCGACTCGTGTGTGGGAAGGCGACAACAACGATCGTTATCCTACGGCGGTGTTTTCGCAGCAGGGTGGCGCGTATGAATACGTCCACCATGCCGGCACGCCGATCATCAACCCGACGCAGACGGCAGTTCCTGCTCAAGGCAAAGTGTTCCAAGTCATGTCCAATGAGTTGAGCACTCCGAAGGTGTTGGTTTGCCCGGCGGACACGTTCCATACCGTGGCGGCAACGAACTTCACGGCTACTGGCACGGGTGCCGACTTCGGCACCGGCAAGTGCAGCTTTTTCATTGGCTGTGATGCCACTGAAACCGACCCGCAGATGCTGCTTTACGGTGATATCAACATCGGCGCGCAGGCCGCGGCCGGTTCCGGCACTCCTGCGGCTACCCGCTATACGACGTTTCAGACCATCACCACAACGGCGGTCAGCCTGAACACGGGTGGCTGGGCCTGGACGATCGATACTCACAACAAAGTGGGTAACCTGACCCTCTCCGACGGCAGCGTGCAACAAGTCAGCATCACCGGCCTGAAGCAGGCGATGCAGAACGCCACGAACACCGTGGTGATCCCGGTGATCGAGTTCTTTTGATCAGTAATAGCTTCAGTTTCGACTAACAGGAAGGCGCCCGAAAGGGCGCCTTTTCTTTTGGTCGGAGACGAGCGAAAACTTTAGGGCGGTTGTCCAAATGAATTTCCGGCTAGAGCGTTTCCATAAATGCTGTAGCGGTGTGTTGTTGGTGGTGTGAACAGCGGTCTTTTTGATTTTTGGCTTCCGCCTCCGCGAAGGCTACGGCGGGACAAGTCGTTTCGGCTCAGTCACAGGGTCTATCAAACCTGCTCCTTCACCGAAGCCTTGCCAAAAATCAAAAATCCTCGCTGCACACCGCTACATCATTTCTGTCAACGCTCTAAAAATCGAAGCTTCGCCCCCTTCCCCTGAAGCACCGCATCTTACTGGGTATTTTTCGAGGAAATATAAATGTTCGCGCCGGGTCGAGTTGTGTGGAACGGACTTTCGCGCCGCAACCCCGTTGGGGTAGTTGGGCTTTTTGCCATTATAGCGATTGCCAAAACAAATTTCCGGATAGAAGGCCGAAGCTTCGCCCCCTGAACCCTAAGCCCCACCTCTCCCCTGACCCAGTGACTCGCTCGCTCCCGCTCGCTCGGCCCTCGCGGGCCTCCGCCTTCGGCCGGATTCCTTTCGCCGCTTCCCAAGCGGCGAAAGTCCCCCGCTGCGCGGCGGAGAGGGAGAGGGATGGCTGTGGATGGTCCGAAGGCTTCACAAGATGTCGGGGTTCTCGACTGAGCCGTTCTTTTCGGAAATCTATTTGGGCAATCGCTATAACCCAGGGTAGGCTCGCGGACTCGCCAACCCTGGGCTTTGCTGCGGAATCCCTTTGGGATTCAACAATGAAGCTGAGATGTAGATCCGGCTCAGATGGCGCGCACTGCCTTTGCCTTCCGCACGAATCTCGGCTACAGGAGTTGTTGAGCCGCTTTTCGGGATTGATTGCTTACGCGAAATTCTCCGCGGTCTGCCGGATGGTTTCTTTGAGAGTGGTGGCGGGTCGAAAGGCGGTGAAGGCGGCGAGTTTTTCCAGGCTGGGTTTTCGGCGGCGCATGTCTTCGAAGCCGGGGGTGTAGGCCTGGGCGTAGGGTATGTGCTCGATCCGGGAGTTTGAGCCGAGGGTGGCAATGACTAGTTTCGCGAGGTCCAGGATGGTGATTTCCTCGCTGCTGCCGATGTTGAATATCTGTCCGCGCGCGGTCGGGCAATTCTGGAGCCGCCAGAGCGCTTCGACGGTGTCTTTGACGTAACAAAAACAGCGCGATTGGAGGCCATCCCCATGAACGAGCAGCGGTTCGCCGCGCCTGGCAGCGCCGATAAAGCGCGGCAGTACCATTCCATAGCGGCCGGTCTGGCGCGGACCCACGGTGTTGAACAAGCGCACGATGGTGACCGGCAGTGATTTTTCCTGCGCATAGGCCAGGGCGAGGAATTCATCCATCAATTTGGAGCATGCGTAGCCCCAACGGCTCTTGTTCGGCGGCCCGATGAGCAGGTCATCCTCTTCGTGGAAAACCGGTTTCTCGCTCTTGCCGTAGACTTCGGAGGTGGAGGCGAGCAACACGGGCGCCGAGTGGCCGGCGGCGGCTTCGAGCAACACTTCCGTTTCGTGCAAATTCGTTTCCAGGGTGTGAATCGGCGATTTGACGACCAATTCCACACCGACGGCGGCGGCCAGATGATAAATGGCGTGCGCGTGGGCGGTCAGTTGGCGCAATTCGGCGCAATTGGAAATCGTCGATTGAATCACTCGCAGATTTTTATGTCCGGCCACTGATCGCAAGTTCTCCGGATTTCCCGTGGAAAAATCATCAACAACGCACACCTGGTTACCCTCGGACAAGAGCCTATCAACCAAATGCGAGCCGATGAAGCCGGCGCCGCCGGTAACGAGAACGAAAGAGGATGGAGGATGGAGGGTGGAGGGTGGCATTGGCGGCTTGATTTTTCCAACGCTATGAAAAGTAGACAGAATGGAGGATGGATAATTGAGAATGGAAGATGGAAAACGCTTCTAAATTCGAATGGCGAAAAAAAAGCGCAGCCAACATTTCATTTTGCGTTTCGGCAGAAGTCATCTGCACTTTCGATGGTGTTGTTAATCATTCCGCCGAGGGCTTGCCAGGCCGCATCGTGAATACGGTATTGCGCTTCAGAGATGTAACCGCAATCAAGAGCATCATCAAGCCATGACTGTGTCTCGGTAGCTTCACCCAATGCATTTGTCAACTTGCTCACGAAAGAGGCCGGATACCGTCGGTGGCCCCACGCTTCAGCGATCATTGATTTTACCGCGCGAGACGAACGCCTGATTTGGTCGGTCAAAGAATATCGTTCCTCGCGCGGAAAAGCCTGCGAGAGCTTAAAAATCCCGGAGGCCTCGCGCCTGGCACCCGGATACACTTTTAGATCACGAAAACTTCTGATGAGTGCCATCTTCCATCCTCTATTTTCTATTTTCTATTTTCTATTTTCTATTTTCTATTTTCTATTTTCCATCCTCTGTTTTTGCCACATCACCGGCCTTGGACTCCGCGGGTTCAATCAATGCCTTGGCAACAGCTTCGGCCAGTTTTTGGCGATAGGTGGGATCGGCGATGCGGCGGGCTTCGCGGGGGTTGGATAGGTAACCGCCTTCCACGAGGACGGCCGGACAATTCTGGCCGCGCAACACGGTCATGAAGCGCGCGCGACGCACGCCGTGGTCCTTGGCGCCGCTGATTTTCAACAACGACCGCTGCGTCTGCATGGCATACCGCAGATTGTCGGCGTCAAAACGATTGTTGGGAAACACCAGGGTGGCGTCGTCTTCCCAATCGCGTTTCAACGTGGAGGGCATGCCGGTGGGAGTGACGCAAAACGTTTCGATGCCGGCCTCCTCATGATCCGTCGGCGAGGGCGCGGCGTTGAAATGAAGGCTGAGGAACAAATTGGCTTTGTTCAAATCGGCAAACGTGACGCGGTTGGTCAGCGACACATCGACATCGCTTGTGCGGGTGAGCAGGACTTTCCAGCCGTTGGTTTCGAGAATCGCCGCCAGCCGCCGGGCCCAATCGAGCGAGAACTCCTTTTCATACGAGCCATCCACGACGCTTTTGGTGCCGAGATTGGAGCCGCCGTGGCCGGGATCGATCACGATGAGGCGATTGGTTCGGTCGGGAAGCGTCAGCGGACGCATCAAGGGTTCGATGTTTTTCGTGAAATCGAGGGAATGCAGCAGGGGCTGGCCGTTGACGACTTGCGGCGCAAAACCGAGATGCAATTCCATGCCGTTCCAATACGCGACTTGATCGTAGGCGCGAATAATGAGCAGGCCACTCGGCGACTTCAACGCGAAGGTGGGCACCGTGCCGCTGGAAATTCGCTGCACCGGACCGGCATTGTGATCTTCGCTCCATTTGCGCAACGGAATCCAGCCGTTCACGAGCCGGTTCGTCGGGACGTGAAATGCTTCCGGTGCGCTGCCCGGCGGCGGCGCCAGGGCCGGCCCTTCGGTGATGTGTTCGGTTTCCACAGGTTCCTTCACCGGCTCCTTGGATGGGACCATGGGTTGATCGGCGTAGGTGGTTTTCACGTGTGAGGTCGAACATCCGGCCAGCGCCAGAACCACCGCGACCGCCAACAAAATACTCAGCTTGGGCACACGGTCATTTTGCGGAAGGGCGCGAGCGACTCAAGCGGTTTCGGTTCGGAAGTGCATTTATTAAGGTGATTGCAAAATAGATTTGCGGAGAGAACGCACTGGGTCGCTCGCGCAGGGGCGGTCGAGGGCGCGAGCACAAATTCTTTTCTCGAGATCGCAAATTCTTTTCTCGACACTTATTTTTCGCGGTCTTAAAATTTCAGCCGTGCCATTTGCCCCTCATCAAATGGCACGGCTGTTGTTTTGAAGACTGCGGGTTTCAAGCCGGGTTTCACGCTGCGGATAAATTTTTATAGTGATTGCCAAAAGTAATTTCCCAAATGGTGGCGATTCCCTCCCTGCGGGGAATCGAGACAAACCCGCAGGTTTGCCCCACCATTTGGGAAATTACTTTTGGCAAACAGTCTATCCGCGGGATTCCTGTCCTCCATCCAGCTTCTTCTCTCGAAAAATCTCTTTGTGTCTAGAAGTGGTTTCATAAGGTCCGGCGGGGCGCGGTTCAATGGCGCTTGTTCCACTTGGCGCGCTCGGCCATACTGCCGAAAATAGAGTGAAAGTCCTTGTTGCCATCACGGGCGCCAGCGGCGCGCTGTACGCGCAGCGCCTGCTCGATAATCTCGATCCGCGCGAGCATGAAATTCATGTCGTGCTGAGCAATTACGCGCAGCAGGTGGTGGCGGAGGAGTTGCCCGAGGGTCTGCGCCTCGCGGCGGGCGTCAAGACCCACAACATCAAAAGCATGAACGCGCCGTTCGCGAGCGGCTCGAATCCGCCGGATGCGATGGTCGTGATTCCCTGCACCATGGGCACGCTCGGGCGCATCGCTCACGGTTACAGCGAGGATGTTCTGCTGCGCGCGGCCGATGTGGTGTTGAAGGAGAAGAAAAAATTGATTTTGGTTCCCCGCGAAACTCCGTTGAGCCTGGTGCACATCAAGAATTTTGAATTGCTGGCGCTGGCCGGCGCGATTCTTCTGCCGGCAAATCCGAGTTTTTACGCCGGACCGAAAACGATCGTGGATGTCGTCGATACCGTGGTGGCGCGGGTACTGGATCATTTGGGCGTGGCGAACACCCTGGCGCCGCGGTGGTCGGAGGAGAAGGAGTAACCACGGATGAACACGGATGAACACGGATTGAAAGGCGGATATCTGCCTGCAATATTTGTTTTTGATGGGAACTTCCAATTTAAGGGTCGGTGTCAAAATGCCGAGGTGGCGTTAGCTGATAGGGCGAGTCATTCCACGCGGGCGGTTTGGTTGCAGCGTAACGACGGCGCGCACGGAGTGACGCGCCCTACCTCGCAACTTCTTTTGGCGACGCGCTCCGAAAAGAATTTCGCCGCAACGTGGAATTCATTTTGTGAGGTGTCAGCTTTCCATCGCAACACGCAGAATAAATTCCGCGCTCCGTCTTCGGTCGGCGTTGATCCGTGTTCATCGGTGTTCATCCGTGGTTAAAATGTTATCCGCGATTCAAAAATGGGGTTCGTTCGTGCGGTTTTCGCACACGGTTTTTGCGCTGCCGTTTGCGCTGGCGGCGATGGTTGTCGCGGCGCGGCAAACCCTGGGCTGGCCGGGCTGGAGAATTTGCGGGCTGATTCTCGCGGCGATGGTTTGTGCGCGCACCTGCGCGATGGCGTTCAACCGGATTGTGGATCGCAAGTTCGACGCGCTGAATCCGCGCACGGCCAATCGGCATCTGCCCGCGGGCCACATCAGTCTCGCGAGCGCGATTTTGCTGTGCGCGCTCACGGCCGCCGGACTTGTGGCAGCCAGTTATTTTCTCAATCCGGTGTGCTTCTATCTTTCGCCGGTTGCCTTGATCGTGATTTGTTTTTATTCGCTGACGAAACGGTTCACGGATTACACGCATGTGTTTCTCGGCTTCGCGCTGGCGCTCGCGCCGATCGGTGCGTGGCTGGCGGTACGCGGCACGCAGATGACGGTGATGGAAATCATCCAGGTGTCGATGCTCGCGCTATCGGTCGTGTTGTGGCTGATCGGTTTCGATATTATTTACGCGTTGCAGGATTATGAATTCGATCGCTCGCACGGGCTGCATTCGCTGGTGGTGGCGTGGGGGCCGAAGAATGCGCTGCAGGCGGCGTTTCTCGCGCACATGCTGATGTGCGGCGCGCTGCTCGCGTTCGGCGTGCTGAGCTTCGGCCTGCGACCGATTGCTTACATCATCGGCTGGCTGATCATTTTGATTTGCCTCGTGACGGAACACTGGATCGCGCGGAGGCGCAGTCTGAATTGGATCAACATCGCTTTCTTCCGGCTGAATGCAGTGGTGAGCGCGGTGTTTTTTGTAACCACATTTGCGGAAGTGGTGTTTCGCGGGGGTGGGTTTGCGAATTTACGATAGAGTGGTTGCCAAAATGAATTTTCGGATAAAAGCCGAAGCTTCGCCCCCTGAACCCTGAAGCACCACCTCTCCCCAGCCCTCTCCCCCACTTCGTGGCGGAGAGGGAGACGGATAGCTGTGGATGGTCCGAACGCTTCACAAGATGTCAGCGTTCTCGATTGAGCAGTTCTTTTCGGAAATCTATCTCGGCAATCGCTATAGAGCAGTTCCACCTATGATGTAGCGCAGGCTTTCCAGCCTGCGGGTTCACGGGACTTTCCAGTCCCGTGTTCGAACGGGCGACTGGAAAGTCGCCCGAACCCGCAGACAAGAATGTCCGCGCTACATATAAAATGGAAACGCTCTAGCGTCGATTTCTACAGCGGCTCTTTTCGTAGCGGGGACGACAGCAATTATTAAATGCGCTATCGCGACGATTGAGTTTTGGGTGTGAATTTTCCGGTGCCCTGGTCCAGATAACGCACGCCGTTGACTTCGACCACGTCGAGTGTTTGCATCCATTCACCCGTTGGCAACGTTGCGTTTGCGCGCAGTTGTTTCTTCACCACGGTCGGCGGCTTCGCATTGGATGCATTCAGCGCCTCCGACAAAACGCGTCCGTCGATGGTGGCCGGCGGTTTCGCTCCGAGAATTTTCAAAATGGTCGGCGCGACATCCACGTTGCCCGACGCAGTGGAATCCACGAATCCCTGCCGCAAATCCGGGCCGGCGGCGATGAGCGTGTTATGCATGTCGGACGGGCTCAGGCTCGCGTGCGTGGCTCGTTGCTGCTCGGTCGTGAGGTTGGAGCCTTGCGCTTCGGAAATAATCGTGCCCGGCGCGCCGTAGGCATTCGTCGCCAATGTCCAGCGAAGCGAGAAGACGACGTCTGGCGCGTCCTGAGAATGAATCATTTCATCGTCCAAAGAAAACGTGCCGGGGCGCGGACCGAGGGAAGAAATCGTTCCCACGGATTCTTCCGTTTGCAACAAGCTGACGAGTCGATCAATCGTTTTTTCATCGTGCCCGGTGACATACAAAAGCACGGAGCCGCCGAGGCCCACGAGCAGGACATCACCGCGGGCCGGTGGAGCGTCGAATTTCCGGAAGGCGGGGAAACCGGCCTGGCGCAAATGCTGCACCATATCCACAGTTGTAGAGATGCTCGAAAAACCATGGTCGGAGACGACAAAAATATCCGTCTGGTCAAAAACTCCCTTGGCTTTCAAGGCGTCGACGACCAGGGAGAGCGCGTGATCGGAATTGCGGATGGCGGCCAGTGCCGGCGCGGAGCCTACTCCTGTGGCGTGTTGCGTGTTGTCCGGTTCGGCCATCCACAAAAGTGAAAACGCGGGCACACCTTTTTTCCAGAGGATTTCCGTAAGCGCGCGCGCCGTCCACAGATCGCGATTCGTTTTCGAGCCGCCTTTATCAAAAAATCGGCCGAGCGCATTCGTGATTTCGCCCGCCGCACTGTCCGGCAAGGTTTTGCCCTCGAACAAAACGATGTTGGTCGCATCCTCGGAACGGTCGCTGCGATCGTGCAGCAACACGACGGGCTTGGTTCCGGCGATGACCGTGGAATAACCCTGGCGTTGCAACGTCTCCGCGATTGTCGGCGCGGCGAGATAATGGCCGTGCAGATCCGCCTGGCGCATGGCGTCGAGGGACTCGGTCGCAATGGGCGCGGAAGGATCGAGGCTGGGGCGAAATTCGCGATTGCCGATGATGCCGCTGTGTTCCGGGTAAACGCCGGTGGCCAGGCCGGTGCCGTTGACTTCGGTCGAGCTGACGTAAACCGGGTGATTGTTGGTGAAGAACACCCCTCCCTTGGCCAGCGCGAAAAGCGTGGGTGTATTCGTGGCGTTCACGAAATCGGGCCGCATGCCGTCCCAAACCATCAAGACCACGTGCCGCTCCGAGGCTGGCGCGGCGTGGACACAGCGAATGACCGAAAGGCAGAAAAGAACGGTCGCGAAATACGTGCGCATTGGGCGATCAGTTTTGCTACAGGTGGAGAGCCGTTCAACCCCAAATCCTGCCGTCACCAAAATGTTACGCGGCGGAAGCCCCAGCTCGCGATGGGCAGTTAAACCTTTTCATTTTTTGCGGTTCGTGATTTTCTCCTCGGGCGTTCCGTGTTATTCTGGAAGCTTGTATGATAGTGGGGAGCTTTGGCATTCGAGGCGATTCGCCGAACTCGATCCGCGCTTTACATGTATTAGCGTTTCGAGCGTGCTGAATTTTTGTTTGCATGACAATAACGTTATCTGAATCTATTCTTGGCCGAAACACGCCAAATTGTGCGCAGAGTTAACGTTATCGTATGTGGTAAATACTGATTTATTGTCCGTACATGTTCGTATATCCAAAAAAGTATGATGTGATCGTGGTGGGCGCTGGCCATGCCGGCGTTGAGGCCGCGTTGGCGGCTGCCCGCATGGGTTGCCAGACGCTGCTACTCACGATCAATGCCGATACCATTGGCCAGATGTCGTGCAACCCGGCGATTGGCGGTTTGGCGAAGGGGCATTTGGCTCGGGAGATCGATGCCATTGGCGGCGAGACGGGCAAGGCCACCGACATGACCGGGCTGCAGTTTCGGATGCTGAACACCAAGAAAGGACCGGCTGTGTGGGCTCCGCGGGCGCAGTGCGACAAGAAGGCGTATCAATTCCGCTTGAAGTGGGTGTGCGAGCGGGAGCCGAACCTGGATGTGAAGCAGGGGCAGACTTCGAAGATTCTGCACCAGGACGGGTGGGCGTTTGGGGTGGAGACGACTCTTGAGGTCCAATATCACGGCAAGACCGTGGTGGTAACGACGGGGACGTTCTTGCGCGGGCTGATGCACATTGGCTCGAATCAACAATCGGGAGGCCGAGCGGGAGAATCGGCTGCGATGAGCCTGTCGGGGTCGCTGAAGGAACTTGGGTTGGAATTGGGTCGACTCAAAACAGGCACCCCACCCCGTTTGCTGCGGCGTTCGATTGATTTTTCGAAAACGGACCCCCAGTCGGGAGATGAGCCGGTGCCCTACTTCACCTATTGGAAGGACGATTTGTTCCACGTGGAACATTCCGGGACCAACCCGAAGGACTTTGGCCATTCCAATGGCAAATACCCGCCCGGTTCCGTGTTGGACAAAATAGACGGGCAGCTTCCCTGCTATATTACATACACCACGGACAAGACCGCCGAGATAATCCGGGCCAATCTGCACAAGTCGCCGATGTATTCCGGAGTGATTGAAGGCGTGGGGCCGCGTTATTGCCCGTCCATCGAGGATAAGATCGTCAAGTTTCCCGAGAAGGAACGCCAGCAGATCTTTCTGGAGCCGGAAGGAATCGCGACCGACGAAATCTATGTGAATGGTTTCTCGACGTGTTTGCCCTTCGAGGTTCAAGTCGACATGGTGCGGACCATCATCGGGTGTGAGCAGGCCGAGATTATGCGACCGGCTTACGCGGTCGAGTATGATTTCGCGTTTCCGACCCAGTTGCATCCGTCGCTGGAGACTCAGGTTTGCGGGAATCTTTATCTGGCCGGCCAGATCAACGGCACCTCAGGTTACGAGGAAGCGGCGGCACAGGGATTGATGGCTGGCATGAACGCCGCCTTGCGCGTCCAGGAAAAACCGCCGATCGTGCTGCGCCGGGATCAAGCTTATATCGGAGTGCTCATCGATGACCTGGTCACGAAGGGAACGGTGGAGCCTTATCGGATGTTTACGTCGCGTGCGGAGTATCGACTCCTCCTGCGCCAGGACAACGCCGATGTGCGACTCAGCGAAATTGGTTTTCGCGCTGGCCTCCTGCCTCAGCGGAACTATGACACATTTCAAGCGAAGCAGACTGCCGTCAATACTGAACTGACCCGGCTGCGGAAGACGAGAATCGGCACTGAGCTGTTGGAGCAGATCTTGAAGCGTCCGGAAGTGACCTATAAGGACCTGCCGCAGCGGGATGATTCGTTGTCAGGCGAAGTGATTCAGCAAGTCGAGATTGCGATTAAATACGCGGGCTACATCGACCGACAGCAATCGGATGTGGAGAAGTTCAAGGGCCTGGAAGGCAAACAGATTCCGGATACGTTCGATTACGCGGTCGTGCCCAGTCTGCGCCATGAGGCGCGGCAGAAGCTCACGAAACTGCGCCCGGCAACCCTGGGCCAGGCGTCGCGAATTTCCGGGGTGTCGCCGGCGGACATTAGTATACTAACGGTTTGGTTGAAAAGGGTGGGGGCAGCGGCGGCGAGCGGCGTAGACCGGGAGTGATCGATCTAAATTCGAAGATCGAAAGGCCGAAATCCGAAAGAAATCCGAATTCCAAAATCGAATGGGAATTGATGCAATGGAGGCGTTTTAAATTGCGGTAACGTTACCGTTTTCGTGTTTGGTCGTTTCCCCACGCATACTCGGGGGTTGAATTGAAAGAGGGTATTGGTTTCCCGAAGCCTGCGGATAACAGATTCGCGAGGGCGCGGATGTTTTCCGACCTACCGATTGGTAGGTTTTACATTCCCATTTTGCTGAGCTCGGCTTCGAGAGCGATTTGGAATTGTTGCACGTCGGCGGCGGCAGGGCGATAGCCGGCTTCCTGGGGCGCCAATCCGAGGCGACCGGTCTGGTCGATGTACCAATCCGCCTTTTTTCCGTCGGTGAAAGTCACCTTGCCGCTGACCACAGCGCCGGGGCGCGCGAGCTGATCCACCGCAACCGAAACACCGCTCACCGATTTTTCCGGCGCGGGAGTCGCTTCCACTTTCAAACCCCCACCCGGTGTTGGCGGCGGCACTGCCGCCGGTGTGGCGACCGGCACGATGGGTTTCGGCGGATCGATATCTTTGGGCGTGAGCTTTAAATCATCCACGAGCAATCGCACATCCATGTACGTCATGCGCACGCCGAGTTCGGAAGCGATACGGTTTTGAATTTCCGAAAGCTTCATACCGTCCGCGATCCAGCCGGCCACTTTTTTTCTTTGCGTTTCGTCCAGAGTCATAAGGTCGCCATTGCAAATGTATCGATTTTGTTCCCCACAGTGTAGTGCAGCCGGGGAAAAACGCAGTTCCTTTTTTCGCCGGGGAGGCCGGGAGCGCGACTCGAATAATAACCAATATCCACGGCCTTTTTAGCACGTCCTCCGGGAAGTTTTTCGATTTGCGGGAATCACCCCATTGAGAGAGGCACCCTGCTGAAGTCCTTTAAATGGAGTGTGTTATTCCCATTGGTTTAACGCGCGGGAGCAACCTCCCGAGATATGAATACGGTCAAAATTTTTACCTATGTCTTACGCGCCGTTGGGCTCTGAACTGATTGTGACAAATGGAAACCTTGCCCCTGAACACTCTTCATTTCCCGAACGGCTTTCCCCCAAACGCTCCAGACGTTTGTCCGTTCCGCCAATCCCCGAGTCGCAGCCGCGTTCGTTTCGGCCGGACTTTCCCGTCATCGTGCACTGTCATCTCTGCTGGGATTGGGTGTGGCAACGGCCGCAGCAATTTCTTTCGCGCCTGAGTGCGCGGCACAAAATCCTGTTCGTCGAAACGATCGGGCCGGATCCGCAATTGTCCTCGGCGGTGGCGCGTTTCTGGGCGGCGCCGAATTTTCCGAATGTCACGGTTTTACGGCTGCAATTCCCGGCGTGGCGCTGGTCGGATGGCGCCTTCGTGGACCGCGAGCGGCGCCGGCTGGTGAAGGAATTCGTGGCGGGTCCGGGCGCGGGGCAGTTCGAGAATCCGGTGCAATGGTTTTACGATCCGATGGGGGTGCCGGCGTTCCTCGGGCAAATGGATGAAATCGGCGTGGTCTACGATTGCATGGATGAGCTTTCGAAGTTTCGCTGCGCGCCGCCGCAAATCAAGATTCGCGAGCGCAAATTGCTCGCGGCGGCGGATGTGGTTTTCGCGGGCGGCCACAAATTGTGGCAGGCGAAGAAATTGCAGAATGAGAACTGCCATTTTTACGGCTGCGGCGTGGATGTCGCGCATTTTGGCAGTGCGCGCAAGGACGACACCAAGATTCCCGACGACATCGCGAGTTTGAAAAAACCGATCCTCGGCTATTTCGGGGTGGTGGATGAGCGGATGGATTACGAGTTGCTCGTGAAACTGGCCGACGCGAATCCGGACTGGTCCATTGCGATGGTCGGGCCGCAGATCAAGGTGGATTCAGTTCCGCAGCGCCCCAATTTGCATTGGCTGGGGCAGAAAAATTACACGGAGCTGCCGGCGTATTGCAAAGCGTTCGATGTTTGCATGATGCCGTTCGCGTTGAATGAGGCGACGGAATTCATCAATCCGACCAAGGCGCTGGAATACATGGCGACGGGAAAGCCGATCGTGAGTTCAGCGGTGGCGGACGTCGTGACGAATTTTGGCGCGGTGGTGAGCATCGCGCGGTCGCATGAGGAGTTCATTTCGCTTTGCCGGGAGGCCATCGCAAAAGCGGACGCGGCTCGCATCGAAGCCGGCTTGAAACAAGCGGCGGAGAATTCGTGGGACAGTATCGTCGCCCAATTGGAGCAGCACATCGCCGACGCCCTGGCGCCAAAACAAAAGAATGAGGCCTTCGCATGAAGAATGAAAATGGAAATAACGATCATGCGAATGGCAACGGCCACTCGCGTTCAGCCGCGGTCACTGCGTTTGACTATTTAATCGTCGGCGCCGGTTACGCCGGCAGCGTGTTGGCGGAGCGCCTGGCGCGTGGTTCGGGCAAAACGGTTTTGTTGATTGACCGCCGGCCGCATATTGGTGGAAACGCTTACGATTGCTTCGATGACGCGGGAGTTTTAATTCACAAATACGGCCCGCACATTTTTCACACGAACTCGAAGGAGGTGTTTGATTACCTCTCGCAATTCACGGAGTGGCGGCAATATCAGCATCGCGTGCTGGCGCAGGTGGACGGGCAGTTGGTGCCGATTCCGATCAATCTCGACACGATCAACCGGCTCTACGGGCTGAATCTGAATTCGTTCCAGATGCAGGAATTTTTGGCGAGCCGCGCGGAAAAAATCGAATGCGCGCGCACGTCCGAAGACGTGGTGGTGGGAACGGTGGGGCGCGAATTATATGAGAAATTTTTTCGCGGCTACACGCGCAAGCAATGGGGGCTGGATCCGTCCGAGCTGGATGCGCAGGTCACCGCGCGCGTGCCGACGCGCACGAATCGCGACGATCGCTATTTCACGGACACGTATCAGGCCATGCCCAAGCGCGGATTCACGCGCATGTTCGAGAACATGCTGGATCATCCGAACATCCATGTTTTGCTGAACACGGATTACCGCGCGGTGCGCGACATTATTCCGCATCGCGAAGTGATTTATTGCGGGCCGGTGGATGAATTTTTCGATTTTCGTTTCGGCAAACTGCCGTATCGCTGCCTGGAATTCAAACACGAGACATTGAACCAATCGCAGTATCAGCCGGTGGCGGTGGTGAATTACCCGAACGATTACGCCTACACGCGCGTGACGGAATTCAAGCATCTGACGGGACAGGAGCACGCGAAGACGAGCATTGTTTACGAATTTCCGAAGGCCGACGGCGACGAGTATTACCCGATTCCCCGCAAGGAGAACGCGGAATTATACCGGCGTTACCAGGCGCTGGCGGAACAGGCGGGGGTGCATTTCGTGGGGCGGCTGGCGACTTACAAATATTACAACATGGATCAGGTGGTGGCCCAGGCGCTGACGCTCTATGCCAAACTGGAAAACACGACGCGCGCGGAAGCGACGCGCTTGCGTGCGGAACCGGCGCTCACGACCGTCACCTTCCCGCGCTTGGTGAAACCGCGACGCGTCCGGCGACCGGTGGTGGCGGTGGAACCTTGAAATCTCCCTGGGGCTTATGAACTGGAAAGAGAAAAATTCTCGTGGCGTGGAACATCCCTCCGCGCTCAGAACATTTTTCGGGGGCGGGTTTGAATGTTCGACGCATTATCCGAAAAACCGACCGCGGCTGGATCTCGTGGCGGCCACGCGTCACGACACGTTTGCGTGGCAGGATTATCAGCGGCTCAAGCAACATCAGCTCGGTTTTGCGCGGGAAGGTTTGCGCTGGCATTTGGTGGAACGGACGCGGGGCCGTTATGATTTTTCGAGCGCGCTGCCGATTGTGCGTGCGGCCCGCGCCACCGGCACGCAGGTGATTTGGGACCTGTGCCATTTCGGCTGGCCGGATCATCTGGATGTTTTCTCGCCGGAATTTATCACGGCCCTCGGCAGTTACGGCGCTGCGTTCGCGAAATGGCTGCAAAACGAAACCGACGAGACCGGTTACTTCGTGCCCGTCAATGAAATCTCGTTTTTCTCCTGGGCGGCGGGCGATGAAGGTTCCATTTATCCGTTCGCGGTGGGTCGCGGTCTCGAATTGAAATCGCACCTCGTGCGCGCGGCGATTCGGGCGATGGATGCCATCCGCAGCGTGATGCCGAAAGCGCGTTTTGCGCATGTGGATCCCATCATCAACGTGATTGCCGCGCTGAAACGCCCGGAAGACAAGCCCGACGCGGAAGCGTACCGGCTTTCGCAATATCAATCGTGGGACATGATCAGCGGCCGGTTGTGTCCCGAACTCGGGGGCCACGAGAAATATCTGGATCTGATCGGCGCGAATTTTTATCCGCACAATCAGTGGTTTTATAATTTGAAAGATTATCGTCGCATCCGGCGTTTCACGCCGATCACACGAAAGCATCCGTCCTATCGGCCATTTCGCGAAATGCTCGGCGAAGTGCATGCGCGTTACAGGCGCCCGATTTTCATCGCCGAGACGGGTGCGGAAAGCCGGCTTCGCGCGAGTTGGTTTCGTTACGTTTGCGAAGAAACGCGCGCCGCCATGCAAGCCGGGGTGCCGGTGCAGGGGATGTGTCTCTATCCGATTTTGAATCATCCCGGGTGGGATGACGGGCGTCATTGCCACAACGGTCTTTGGGATTATCCGGACGCGAATGGCCATCGCGCCATTTACGATCCGCTCGCGCGGGAGTTGCGGCGATGGCAAAAGGTTTTCGGCCCGCGCCCGAAACGCGGCGCGCTGCTTGCGACCGCGTCGAGCGCAGGGCACGCGAACGCTGAACCCGCGAAATCGAACTCCGGCCTGTCGGCTTTCGAATATCAAATCTCGGAGCTATGAATTATGCCGACGCAGTTCCTCTATCCACGCTCCGAATATCCACGACCGGACCGGCAACGCGGCACGATTGAAGGCGACGATTGGCTGAATCTCAACGGGCCATGGCAATTTCGTTTCGACGTTAATCGCGACGGCCTGCAGCACCAGTGGTTCGCACCCGAGGCGCCGGAATGGCGCGAACAAATCATCGTGCCGTTTTGCTGGGAATCCCTCGCCGCGTGGGGTGAAGGCGATGCCGCAGGCAATGATAATTACTACGCCACGCGCGTCTTTCGCAATCCGCTGGAGGTCACGCGCGAGAATCATCGGTCGGCGTTGCGTTACGAAATTGGGTGGTATCGTCGCGTCGTCGAAATTCCCCGGACGGAGGCGTGGAAAAGCAAGCGCGTCATCCTCACGATTGGCGCGGCGGATTTTTTCACCGATTGCTGGTGCAACGGAAAACACCTGGGGCATCACGAGGGAGGTTACACACCCTTTGAATTCGACCTGACCGACGCGCTCATGGAAAAAGACGGCCGGCGCGTGGCGCAGATTGTCCTGCGCGTCGAGGACCCGATGGACAATCGCGAACAGCCAGTGGGCAAACAGTGGCGTTGGTACACGACCACGAGCGGCATCTGGCAAACGGTGTTCATCGAGCCGCGCAGCGAAACGCACATTAAGTCATTTCAAATTCTCAGCGATATCGACCAAGGCACGGCGCAATTCAACATCCATTGCGCGAATGCGAAAAATGGCTGCGCGGTGGAGATCGAAATCACACCGCCGGTAAGCCCCACGGTTTGTGCGCCCGTGAATGGCGAACGCGGCATCAAAGCCGTGCCGGCGAACGACGGACAACCCCCCGCACCGCAAACCGCGACCGCCAAAGTCAAAGACGGCATGGCGTCGACGACGGTGAAGCTGAACGCAGTGCATCTCTGGGACCCCAACTCGCCTAATATATATAATGTCCGCCTGCGGTTGCGCAACGGCGCGACGCACGATCACGTGCGGACTTATTTTGGGATGCGCAAAGTGGATTTCGAGATCGCCAGGGAATCGGGCGTGCCGACGGCGTTGCGATTGAACGGAGTGCCGCGCTATCTGCGCGGTGCGCTGCATCAATCGTTTTATCCGGACGGTGTTTACACGGCATCGTCGGTGGACGTGATCAAAAACGACATTTCGCGCGCGAAGGAATTTGGTTTCAACTTTCTCCGCATCCACATCAAGGTCGATGATCCGCTGATATATTATTGGGCGGATAAACTGGGCATGTTGCTGATGGCGGATTTTCCGAATTTCGGCGAGGGCGGCGACACGGCGCTCGGGCGGCGGCGTTTTGAACAAATGGTTCGCGAAGGCATTGAGCGCGATTTTAATCATCCTTCGATTTTCGCGTGGTGTTTGTTCAACGAGACCTGGGGTTTTGGCGGTCAGATGAGTTTTCTGGACAAGTTGCTCGCGCCGAGTCCCGCGACCGCTGCCGGCGATGAAAAGCTTCTGGCTGAAACCGCGAAAAAGAAATCGGAAGCCTCCGGCGAATTGTCGCGCCCACAGGATTGGGTGCAGCAGATGTGGGAACTGGCGAAGCAATTGGACCCGACGCGGCTCGTCGAGGACATGAGCGTCTGCCATTGGGATCACCTCGAGTATTATCAGCATTGTGACACGGACATCAATTCGTGGCATTTTTACATCAACGATTACGAGAAGGCGAAGGAGCACATCGCGAAGATCGTTAAGTCCACGTTCATCGGCTCAAGTTTCAACTACGTGCCGGGCTTCCTGCACAAAGGACAGCCGCTCATCAACAGTGAATACGGCGGCATCGGCGCGCTCGATGGCGACCGCGACGTGAGCTGGAGTTTCAAATTTCTGACGAATGAATTGCGGCGCTATCAGCAAATCGCCGCGTACATTTACACCGAACTGCACGACGTGGAATGGGAGTATAACGGCTTTTTGAATTACGATCGGACGCCCAAGGAGTTTGGATATGACCCGCGGTTCATCAATGAAAGCAACACGCTGCCGATCGATGCACCGCCCATCGTGCATACCAGTCCGGGCAAGACGCTGAGGCTCGCGGTGGCGTCCTCGCATTTTTCCTCGCGCGCCTTCAAGAATGTGTCGCTGCATTGGGAAATGGGCGGGATGGATACGCGCGGGCGCGTTTACCAGGACCTCGCGCTGGGCCGGGCGCCGATTGATTTCCCGCATCGCCAGGTGGCGCCGGCGCACACGCTCGAGTTGAAAATGCCCGACGGGCCGATGTTGTGCACGCTGTTGGTATCGGCCCGCACGGCTGACGGAGAGGTGCTCGCGCAAAATTTCGTGAATTTTTTCTGCAACGGCATTTACCCGCCCGAGCGCGAGGAACTTCCCCGCGCGCTGGTGCTGCGCGGTTTGCCGGCCAATTGGGAAAATGCGCAATGGGAAGGCGAGTTCGGTGACCGCGCCAAATCCCGCGCCGAGGACAGTTGCTACGGATTTGGCCATGGGCATTTCGAGTGGAAACTTCCGCTCAACGGCGCCGATATTTCCAAGGCGCACCGTGTGAAAGTGGTTTGTGAGGCGTCATCGCACCGCATCGACAATCCGCAAACGGACGCGGACATTTTTCCGACCACGATGCAAGTCTCGTTGAACAACGTGCCGGTGTATCACGGCGTGCTGCGAAATCATCCACACGACGCGCGCGGGGTGCTGAGTTATTTGCGAGGCGGCGTGGGCGCGTATGGGTATCTCGTGCACGCGTTCGCCGAAGGTGATTTGCTGCGGCAAATTGCGAGCCAGGATGGGGATGGCAGCCTGCGCCTGCGTTGCGCTGTGCCGCCGGATGCGCTGCCTGTCGGCGGCCTGACCATTTACGGCGCGGAGTGCGGAAGCTATCCGGTGTGCCCGACCGTCATCGTGGAGTGGTAGAGTCTTTCTCAAAAGAAATTTCCGAAAAGGTGGCGAATCCCTGCCGGGATTCGTGGCAAACCCGCGGGTTTGCCCCACCTTTTCGGAAATTTCTTTGGAGAAATACCATAGCCGCGAGAAATTACAGGAAGGAAAAACATTTCACGCGCTCATAGTCCTCCGGCGTGTCCATATCGAAATCCAGTCCCACGTCATGGGAATCGAAGCCGCTCAAATTGATCGCTTGTTCCAGGAGAAAAATTTTCAAATCGCGCGCGTTGGAATTTTTCAACTCGTGGAAAAAACGTTTCGGGAATAATACGGGATGTTTCCTCCGTTCGCCGCGCATGGGCTGGCAAATTTTGTTGGGATTGCGCGCGCCGAATTCGAGAAGCGTCCGCAGGGTCGTGGGGCTCAGGTGCGGTTGATCGCCCAGCGTGATGATCCAATGGGTCAACTCAGGTTTCCAATCTTCCCAATTGGCGGCACATTGGATGGAACCGAACATGCCGCTCTCCGGCGCGGGATTTTGAATGCGATTGGCGGGTGCAAATTCGAGCCGATCCAATTCCGCCGTGATCATCTTTGCATCCGCGGCATAAACCACGGCGATTTGCGCGGCGCCCAATTGGGTCCATTTTTGCAGCAGATGGCCGAGCACGGAGGTTGGTCCCCAAGGCAACAACAGCTTGGGCCGGCCCATTCGCCGCGAGGCGCCCGCCGCGAGAATGACCACGCCAAATGTGTAATCGCGCACTTGCACGCCGGGATAATAGCGGAAACGATTTGGAAATTGGAGCGCGGAATTTATTTCGCGAGTTGCCGTTGAGTGGCGGAGGCGGGACACGAGGAATGAATTCCGCGCTCCTTTTCTCTTGTTTGCTTCCCCTTTTGTTTCAGAATCCGCAACGTGAAACCACGCGCCGGAATCCTGTTGGCCTTGCTCATCGCGAGCGTTTCCGCATCCGCGCAGATGACTTCCAACCAGGTCGCGACGGTCATGGCGCAGGCGCTCACGCGCGCGAATGATTTCGTTGTTTCCGGCGCGACGACGAACGGCGTTGTGGCCGTGGTGGATCGCGAGGGTTTTGTGCTCGGGGTTTGGAGTCTCGCACCGGGCCCGTCGGCGCTGGACGTCATCGACGCCATCACCAAGGCCGGGACGGCGGCGTTTCTCAGCAGCGATCAGGAGGCGCTCACGTCGCGCACGGCGGGATTCATCGTGCAACAACATTTTCCGCCGGGAATAAAAAATCGCGAGCCCGGCCCGCTCGTCGGCGTGAATTTTTCGAACCTGTCTTTTTCGGACGTGAATCATTTCAAAGATCCGCACACGTATGATCCACTTGCGCCCGGCGGCGGCGGAACGAACGGCGCGCCCATCACGCCGCTCGGCCTTTCCGCGCTCTCGGGTCTGGCGGGTTCGCCCGGTGGTGTGCCGTTGTACGATGCGAATGCTCATCTGATCGGCGGTGTGGGCGTGGCAATTACGGGCAAGCCGCCGATTCCCGAGCTTGCCGATATTCAAATCACTACTAAACAGCGTTACGACATTGATGAAGACGTCGCGCTTGCGGGACAGGCTGGTTTTGCGCCGCAGAAAAAATTTATTGGATCGCAAGTGACGATCAACGGCATTCGGCTGGCTTACGTGAACAGCAAAACTAAAATTGACCCCGCGCTGCCGCTGGGCGCGGTGGGGACGCCGGTCGCGCCGTACGACATCACGAATTCGCCGCCGGTGAATTATCCGGCGATGACTTTGAGCAATGTTTCGGGCGAGTTGCGCGCGCCGATCATGGATGATCCGATCGCGGGGACGATCAGTGGGCAGCCGCGACTGTCCGCCAGCGAAGTGACGAACATTCTCGCGCTCGCGGCGCAGCGCGCGGCCAAAACGCGCGCGGGAATCCGTTTGCCGCGCGGCCAGGCAGCGCAGGTTTTCATCACGGTCGTGAACAACCCGAATTCGCCGGGCGTGACGCCGACTGTGCTCGGCACCTTCCGCACGGGCGATGCGACGATTTTCAGTTGGGATGTGGCGGTGCAGAAGGCGCGCACCGCCTGGTATTTTTCGAGCCCGCTCGCGAATGGCGTTTTGCCGTCCGACTTGCAAAACAAAGCGCTCTCGACGCGCGCGATTGGTTTTCTCGCGCAAAGCCTTTATCCGCCGGGCATCCAGCATAAATCACCCGGGCCGTTGCTCGGCTTGCAGGAAAACTTTTCGCTGCTGCCCATTGGCGTGACGAATATTTTGAACGGCGTTTTCTTTACGTCCGCGAATCCGCCGTTGACCGCGCCGGACCCGAATCTTCCGAATGGCATCACGATTTTTCCGGGCGGATTTCCGCTGTATCGCAATGGCGTATTGATTGGCGCGATTGGGGTGAGCGGTGACGGTGTGGACCAGGACGATTTGGTTGCGGCGTCCGGCACGGTGAATTTTCTGGCGCCGGCGGCGATTCGCGCGGACCAAATTATTTTTCGGCGAGCGCGATTGCCGTATGCGAAGTTTCCGAGGAATCCGTCGTTGTAATTATAGTGATTGCCAAAAGTAATTTCCGAAATGGTGGCGATTCCCTGCGGGGAATCGAGGCAAACCGGCAGGTTTGCCCCACCATTTCGGAAATTACTTTTGGCAAACAGTCTAACGGCGAAAAGCCCCACGGGGTTGCGGCGCGAAAGGCAATTCGACACAACCCCTTCAGGGTAGAATATGGTTTTACGATCCACGTCCCAGGGTAGCCTCGCAGACTCGGCAACCCTGGGCTGATTGACGGAATCCCTTTGGGATTCTTGAAAAGATTGAATCTTATGAGCATGTCTCGGTTTCTCGGACAGGTTGGGGTAAGCTGTCCGAGAAACCGAGACATGCTCATTATGTGGGTAATGCTCAGCCCCCGAGGAGAGAGTGAAACTTTGTCGCGCCTTTGGAAATTCCAGAGCGACCGGTACTCAATCGCGCGCCAGCCGTTCAGCACTTTTCTGCGGCGTGTGATAGCTGTGGCAGGTGGAACAATTGCTCACCACGCCGCCTTTCGGGCTGTGGCATTCGACACAGCTTGCTTTCGTGGGCAGCAAAATGTCGGCGGTGTCGTGGCTGTGCGGCGCGTCGTGGCATTGCGTGCAGGCGATTTTGAAATGTTTGCTGTGATCAAATTGTCCGCGAATCAGCCAGCGATCGGGAATCACGGGCGGCGTGACAATGGGCGCGCCATTTTGTGACGCGGTCACTTCGTGGCAATAGGCGCAGCCGGGAAAATTCGCGGCACCGTGGGCGCTCGCGCCGGCAACCTGCGTCACCGGGCCGGAGTTGGCGTCACTGAAGAAAATGCGGCGCTCGAGTTCCTCGCCGGAACCGTAGCGTTCACGCATTTGCGCCATTTGGTTTTGCACGAAATTCGGCAAGTTGGCGGGAGCGATACCCTTTTTCGCGCCGAATTCCGTATATTGCTCAGGCAGGCTGCGCAGGAACGCGCGGACGTGCTCGGCGTTGCCGTGCGGCACGCGCAATTCCGGGTTGTTCACGTCGAATTGCAGCGAGTGGCAGATCCGGCAATTCTCCTCGTAGGAAATTTTCAGGTAATAAACTCCGGCGGCATCGGCTTTGTGGCAATCGGCGCATTCGAGTTTGTGGCCATTCACCGGCGGAATATTGGCCGAAGTGAGATGCAGCGCGTGATTGAATTTCAATTTGTCGGGGTCCTTCATTTTTTCCGCGAGCACCTGGAATTCCGGATGGTCCGTCGCGAAGCTGTGAATCAATTCGGTGTAGCCGCTTGAGGGCCGCGGCGCCTGGAACACGACACGGCCTTGCGCGGGTCGAAAACCAAACGCCGCCGGCGAGAGGTTCTTTGCCATCTCGCGCGACGCCAGCATGACCTGCGCGTTCGCGTGGCAGGCGAGGCAATTGGCATCCGTCGGGTGCGGCATCAGGCCGGAGCCCTGGTGTTCGCGATGGCACGCCGAGCAGGAATGCACGCTCACCACGTTGGGTTCATGGAACGAATGCGCCACGTGGCATTGCTCGCAATTGTGATCCATTTCGTTCATGTCCGCCGGGCCTTTGGCAGCGAGCGAGTGGATTTGAAATGGGCCGGGCTTCGCGCTAAACGCGGCTTTCACCAAACCGTGCGGTCCCGCGTGGGCGCTGCGATGACACGCCACGCATGTCTCTGCATCGCTGTTCCTGGCGCCCGCCATTTTTGCAAACGCAGCGGTTGAATGTTGCGAGGACAGTTGGCCGGGATTGATGAATTGCGAGCGGAATGGCCCGCACAAGCCGATGAGCAGAATCGCGGCGGTCAAAGCGGTGACACAAATCGAGAGCAACTTCCGCTTCGCACGCAAGCTGCGCACGGGAACGCATTTTGCGATGCATCGGCAGCAGGTGCCATCAGGCAGCGGCCCGGAAGCGCACGGGCCGCCGTATTCCGCCGGGCGCGTGCAGTGGTAACGGCCTTTTGCCTCGCCGGGTTTGGTCTCGAGCGCGGGCTGGCATTCGTACGCGGCGCGACAATGGCCTTTGCCGTCGGGACCGATGCGGCAGGGCTTGCCTTCCGCTGCGTGGCCGCAAATCCAGTTTTGATTCGGGCGTTCGTATTGATGGCGATTGAAGTCGGGGGCGGGGAGTTGCTCTTTCATCGCGCGCCTCCATTCCCGAGTGGCGCAGGCTGATAGCCTGCTGTGTCGCCGATTGGCAATCGGCAAGCTTTGAAGGCATCTCCAACCCTGCCGGCTGCCAGCCGGCGACACAGCAGATTGGCAATCTGCGCTACGTTCATCGCGCGCCTCCCGAGTAGGCGAATACCAGCACGATGTGCGCGAGCGTCCAGAGCAGCAGGCTGTAGGTCAGCGGAATGTGGACGAACAACCAGAGCTTGAGCACGAGTTGCAGCGAGTAATGATAATCCAACCCGTCCTTCTGCCGCACGAGCGTGGCAATTTCACCCATGGTCGCGCGCTCGGATTCATTCAGATAACGATTCAAGTCGGTGATTTTGTTCAGCCGCAAATTCAAGGGTGTGCGAATTTCGAACCAATGCGGAACCACATGGCGCGCGCCGTCGAAAAACTCCTTTAGTTCGCGCACGTAAAAATCAGCGATGGTCGCGGACTTCACTTCCTCCACGGATTTCAAGGCGAGCGTTTCGGCGCGTTCCTGCAATTGGCGGCGAATGCCCGGGATGCGCTCAAACAAAACCTCGCCGCCGCGAGTGGTGAGGCGTTTCGGAATGCCGCGCGAGGCGAACAGGCCGAAAAAGCCGCTTAACATCACCAGCGCGTAGAGCCACGCGAGCGCACCCTCGAACCAGCCGGTGGGGATTTTGTAACTGATGTGGACGCAAAACAGGACGGCCGTGAACAGCGCGGCGTAGATGTGGAATTGCAGCCAGCCTTCCGACGTGAGCAGCGGCAGGAACGAAAGTTTTTTGCGCGCGTTGTAAAAGGTGAGGATTAGCATCACGGCGAACAAAAGCCAGCCACTCAGATAGGCCAGCCGCGGGATCGCGTCGGCGTATTCGGCGTGCAACGAAACCACGAGCACGGAGCTGAGGAGGAACAGCGTCAGTCCGGCGGCGCGTTGTTTGGAGAAGGCGGTCATGTCTTGGGAACATCCAACATCCAACATCCAACAACGAACATCCAATGAACATCCAAGGTCTGAGCCATTGGATGTTCGTTGTTGATTGTGCTTGGGAGAAACCTTTTCCGGTCGCGAAGCGACATCGGGATATTAGCCAGCCACAAGGTGGCTGGTGTGACGGTTTTGGAGCCTGGTCCTGAAAGGACATCGGAAAAGCACTCCGTTTCCTTGGTCCCTTCGGGACGCGACGAAATTTCTGGATTTCCAGCCACCATGTGGCTGGCTAATTTCCGGCGTCGCTTCGCGACAAAGGGTTGGCTTCTGCGGTTCCCGTTCGACGTTGGATGTTGGATGTTTCTGAATTTCATTTCTTCAGCCACTTCGCGAACGCATCCAGATCGTTCAAATTGATTCGCACCAGAGCGCCGTGCGGGCACGCGCGCTGGCAGGACGGGCCGGTGATTTGTTCCACGCACAAATCGCATTTGGTCGCCTTCAAAATCGGTTTCATTTCCTTGTCGACGAGAAATTCGCCTTCTTCGTCGCGCATCTCGACCATGCGAATGGCGTCGTAGGGACAATTGTTGAAACACGATTTGCAGCCGATGCACGTGGCGGGATTGATGACGACCTCACCGCCGAAAGCGTCGCGGTGAATCGCGCCGGTCGGGCAGCCGATCATGCACACCGGGTCCACGCAATGCATGCAGGCATTGGCCACCATGAGACGGCCGCTCACGGGGCCGTGCCGCAGAAAGCGCGGGTTGTTGTCGTGCGCGGTGGCGCAGGCGCGGACGCAATCGTCGCAACGCGTGCAACGATCCAAATCGATCATCATCGTCGCGGTGCCGTTGAAGAGCCGGTTCTCGGTGAGAAATTCCAGCATGTCCGCGCCAATCTTCGCGCTCGCATCCACCGCGGCGGGCGGCGCGGTGTCTTCTTCGGTCACCGTGACGACGCGCGGCGGCAATTCCTCCGGCGGCAACGCCGGCAGCACGACCGCTTCCATCACTGAGGTCGGAATCACGATGACGTGCGTGTAGCCGATGACGCGCAAAGTATATTGCAACGGCACCGGCGCCTGCGGGTTCTGCCAGTTGTGCGCGATTTCCTGCAGGCCGTAAATCTGGCCCGCGCCGAGATAATTCAGCGTGCGATGGCCATTGCCGAATTTCTGGCTCACGCGTCCGAAACCGGCTTTGATTAAAATCACGCCGTTCGGGTAATCGCCTTCCTCGGCAATGATCGGCTCCTGCTTGCGCTGGCCTTCGCCGGTTTGCGCGAGGCGTTTGTAATCGCCGGACCAATCGTAATCGCCGAACGTGCCGAACTCGGTTTTCGCCATGACTTCTTTCAACGCCTCGGGCGAAAGATTTTTGAAAATGGGAATTTCCAGCAGCGCGATTTCAAGCGCGCGCGCGCGATAAATTTCATCGATGTGTTTGCGCAACGAATCATCGTATTTCATCAAATCGCGCAAGCCTTGCCAGCGGATTTCGAGCAACTCGGCCTGTTCGCTTTCAGCAAAGATCGATGCCGTGCGCGGCATGCGGCTGAGGGCGGCGATCTCGCCAAAAAAATCACCGTGCTCGAGCGTCGCGGTGCGATGCTCATCGAGAATGCGCGGGACGTCCTGAAGAAAAATTTTGACCTGGTCACCCGCGCGGCGCGCCGAGACGCGGCTGTCTTGTTTCAATTGAGCGGGCGTGACGCTCTCGGGCTCTTTGGAGTTGCTCCACAATTGCGCGAGCACGCGAAAGATGCCTTTCCGCGCGGACTCGCGGCGGCCCAGAACGGACGGGGGAAGTTCCGGGCCGAGCACGACGCGCGCTTTGCCGGACATTACGAGAAACGCCGAGGTGCCGTAGTCGCCTTCGCGCACGATGATTTCGCCGCGCTTGAAACTTTTGACGCGCGTGTCGTGCTTGAGAATGTCGCGGAGCGAAGCGCGTTTGGGAAAGTTCTCGGGATTCATCTGCGAGAACGGCGGCATGGCGAGCAAGCGGTCCACGCCGGCGTCCGTCATCTCAGGGTCAAACGCGGCATCCCAGCGTTGCGGGCGTTCGAGAGTGGAGGAGGAGGCCATTTTTTAGGAGGGGAACATCGAATAACCAACATCCAACATCCAACATCCAATGAGCCAAACACGCGTCGGTAATTGGATGTTCGGTGTTGGATGTTCGATGTTGGATGTTTTCATTTTCATTTACGCATCCAGCACGAGGTTTGATTTCGGTTTGCAAATGCACGTCAGACACGAGCCGGTCTCGGCGCTCGCGCCTTGCGAGGTGAGATAATCCACTTCGCCGGATTTGATGGCGACGAGGCAGGTGCCACAATTGCCGGCGCGACAACCGGCGTCGATCTTGATGCCGCGCGCCTCGGCAAAATCCAGCAATGAACTGAGGCTGGGATCCCAATGATGCGTTTTGTTGGATTTGCCGAACGTCACGGTGATCTTGGAGAGCATCATCGTGTCGCTGGCGGAGGGCGGCGCGGCTTTCTTCACTGAGGCCGGACCGAACGCCTCGAAATGAACGTTCGCGTCCGGCACGCCCCATTGGGCGAGGCCGTCGGTGATGCTTTTCATGAACGCGCCGGGGCCGCACAGGAAATAATCGTAGTTATTTGACGGCAACAGTTGTTTGAATAGATCCACCGTCACGCGGCCTTCGTGCTGGTAATCCTTGTCTTTTGCGTCGTCGCTGCCGGGTTTGCTGTAGCAGACGTGCAGGCGGACGTTTTCATTCGCGGCGGCCATTTTCTCCAGGTGTTCCTTGAGAATATGTTCCTTGCGATTGCGCGCGCCGAAGAAAAACCAGACCTCGCGCTTTTGTCCGCTCTCAATAATCGCGTTGAGCATGCTGACCATGGGCGTGATGCCCACGCCGCCGGAAATGAGCACGACCGGTTTTTCCTCGGACATATCGAGGAAGAAATGTCCGCTCGGAGCTTTCACGTCGAGGATGTCGCCGACCTTCACCGTGTCGCTAAAATAAGAGGAGGCGATGCCGCATTTGGCGCCCGTGCAATCCGCTGGCGGCAACGCTTTTTTGATCGTGACGCGGTAGCAATCCGGCCGATGCGAATCGGAAAGCGAGTAGCAGCGAATGACCGGTTTGCCCTGGCCGGGCAGGTTCAGTTGGAAGGTGATGTATTGGCCGGGCTTGAATTGGGGCAACGGCCGGCCATCGTGCGGCACGAGATAAAACGAGAAGACGTCCTCGCATTCGTGAATTTTTTTGGCGACCTGAAATTTTCGATAGCCGTTCCAGACAAGTTTGATTTGCTCGACTTCCTTGGTTTTTGCGCGGGCGGCCTGGATTTCGATTTTGAGCCGCTGACGTTGAAGAGATTGTTGCTCGCGCTCGAAGGCGAGCCGGCGCCACGTTCCGTAGCAAAGAGATGCGGCGTAGATGGATAGCACGCCCAGCAAAATATAACCGATTAATAGGCCGACGTTTCCCCCAAATGCAGATTGCATCTGTTGGATAAGGGATTGCATTTCTGCAACGCAGAATATAACAAGGCGCTGTGCCCGGCAAACATTTAACCACGGTCGTCCGGCATTTCACGCGAAAGCGGCAGAAGCCTGCCGCAGTCCAAAACCTGGCGGAGCTTCCCACGCATTCCAACTCGCGCCAGCGTCCTGGAGTGCGGCAGTCCTCTGCCGCTTTCGTTCTGGGATTATTCTTTTTTGCGGTTTTGGCACTGCAGCTTCGTGCCCAGGAAACGAACTCTGTTACTTCCGGGGCCAAATTCCTCGGCTCGCAAACCTGCAGTTCCAGCAGTTGCCACGGGGGCGCGGGTGAAAAGAGCAAGCAATTTACCATCTGGTCCACGCACGATTTCCATCACGCGCGGCCTTATGCCACGCTCGAAACGGCGCGCTCGGAGCGCATCGGGGAAGTTCTTAAGATCGGAAACCCCATGCAAAGCGCGCGTTGCACCGTGTGCCATGCGCCGTTTGCCACCGTGTCCGCCGAGCGGCTCGGGCACGATGCCGCCGTGACGGAAGGCGTTTCGTGCGAGAGTTGCCATGGGCCGGCGGAAAACTGGATTCGCTCGCACACGCGGCTGGATTACACGCACGCGGATCGCGTGGCGACCGGGATGCGCGATTTGAAAAATCTTTATGTGCGCGCGAATACTTGCGTGGCGTGTCATCAGAATATTGATCCGGAGATTCGAGCGGCGGGGCACCCGGAGTTGATTTTCGAGTTGGATGGGCAATCGGTCACGATGCCGAGGCATTGGCAGCCGGAAACACCCGAACAACACGTCGCGATCTGGTATACCGGGCAACTCGTTGCATTGCGGGAGATGAGCTGGCAATTAGTCCAGACCCAACCGCCCACGCCTGATCTCACCAACCGCTGGTCAGCGCTGGTTTGGTTGATGCGACATGCCTGGATCGCAGACCAGCAACCGGTGGTCGCTTCGTTGGACCGAGAAAACATCGATTCGTACCGAGTAGTTGTCGATGAATATGCGCGGCTCGTAGGGCGAGGATCCGTTCTATTTACTTCGAACGCTGAACTCACACGCAGGTTTTTGTCTCAATTGGCTTCGACTTCGCCGGATTTCAAAGATAAGAGTGTGTCTCCTGAAATCCAGGCGCGCCGCGCCGAGCGACTCGTGCTCGCGCTTGACCGGTTGGCGATTGGCGCGAACATCGCCACAAACACCGCGGTCAACCAATCGCTCAATAAGCTGTTCGCCGACGCGCAATCGCTTCCCGATTTTAATCCCGACCAATTCGCAAACGACCTGAACACCTTTCATTCGAGTGTCGCTGGCTTTTTGGAAACGAAATAAGCGCGGACGACTCGCTGCGCTCTGGAGCCGCCGAGGTAACGAGGCGGTGGGAGAGAGAACTCGTGTCGATTCGTCGCCCATGAACGAGTGTGCGTTCACTTCCCCCTCACCCCGGCCCTCTCCCTTAGGGAGAGGGAGAAAGGTTATCGCGTTTTCAGCAGGCCGATTGAGTGTCGATCTTATCCAGCGGTTTGAGTTCGCCTGTGAGCCGTCGCGTCCCGTCCGAAAAATCATCTTTTTAGTTTTCGTGACTGAATTCCTCGCGAGCGCTTTCGTTGCCTCTGCGCAGACGATTTCCGGAGTGAACACGAATACTCTTCCGCCGCATCAATTCATCACCAGCAATTCGCCGCCGGCCTCGCCTGCGAAGTTCAATCCGGATTTCGGCGCTCCGCTATCGCGGTACAATCCAAATCCGCCGCCGCAAACTGGCATCGGAACCCAGTGGATTACCAACGCCGCTCCCGGACCCAGCGCGCCTTCGGTGTTCAATCCCGATCCGGGCGCGATGCTGAAATTGCAGCAAACGAACACGCCGTTTTTCACGAATTCATTCGCGCCGCCGCCGGCTTACAGCGGTGAAGCGATTCCGCGCGCGTATGCGTTGCCGCGAACGAATGTTCGCAGCGAAGAAATTGAAATCACGAATGCGCCCGCGGGGCATTACGGCCTGGAACCGTTGCCGCCCGGCTTGGAATTGCCGCGCACCAACACGCGTGGAAATCTTTACATCAAGGAAAAATGGGAGAACCCGAGCTATAAGGCCGACGACGCGTATGGCTTGCCGCCGTTCGCCGAGCCCGAGACCAATCGCTGGCGGATTGGTTTCATGCCGTGGCGGCGTTACACCAGCGGCGATATCGAGCAGCCGTATGAATCGCCCAAGCCGCTGCTGTGGCAGCCCTACGCGCAAAGCATTCTCAAGGGCGATGCGCCGATTTGGGGCCAGGATATTTTCCTCGACCTGACGGCGGGCTCGGAGACGACCTTCGAGCTGCGTCGCGTGCCGGTGCCGAGCGGCGTGAGCACGTCCGATCCCAACAGCGCCGAGTTTTACGGGAAAAGCGAACAGTTGTTCGTGCAAAATAATTTTTCATTCACGATGGATTTGTTCCAAGGCGACACGGTTTTTCAACCCGTGCATTGGGCGCTGCGGCTCGAGCCGGTGTTCAACGTGAATTACACCGACACGCGCGAAAATAATCTTGTTAAGCCCAATCCACAACGCGGGACGGATCGTTTCGATGATTTTGTCGCGTTGCAACAGGCGTTTATCGAATTGCACCTGCGGGATTTATCCGAGAACTACGATTTCGTCGCGAGCCGCTTCGGCAACCAGGCGTTCAACAGCGATTTTCGCGGATTTATTTTCAATGACGTGAATCTCGCCGCGCGGTTTTTCGGCAACTACGACAACAATCGCTGGCAATACAACGTGATCGCGTTTGACATGGACGAGAAGGACACGAACTCCGAGCTGAACAAATTTGCGCGGCGCGGCCAGAATGTTTTCATTGCGAATGTGTATCGGCAGGATTTCATCTGGCACGGCTACACGGCGCAATTGAGTTTTCACGCGAACCTCGATCACGGCGGCACGCATTACGATGAGAACGGCAACCTCACCCGCCCCGAACCGCTCGGAACGCTGGCGCCGCACGAAGTAAACGCGTTTTATTTCGGCTGGGCGGGCGATGGACACATCGGGCGGCTGAATTTGAGCCACGCGTTTTATGAAGCGGTCGGGCGCGATGATTTCAACGGCCTCGCCGGGCACGCGGTGGATATCAATGCGCAAATGGGCGCGCTGGAACTTTCCTACGACCGCGACTGGATCCGTTACAAGGCGTCGATGTTTTACGCGTCCGGCGACGACAAGGCCACCGACCACACGGCGCACGGTTTTGATTCCATCGTGGACAATCCCAATTTCACGGGCGGGCCATTCAGTTGGTATGTGCATCAGGGATTCAATCTTGGCGGCACGTCCGTGGGCTTGAAACAACGCGACAGCCTGATTCCGGATTTGCGCTCGAGCAAAACGGAAGGGCAGGCGAATTTCGTGAATCCGGGTGTCTTGCTGCTGGGCGTCGGAACGGAAATGGATCTCACGCCGAAGCTGCGCAGTTTTGTGAACGCGAATTACATCCGCTTCATGGAAACCGACCCGCTCAAAACCGCGCTGCTCACCGACAAAGTCGCGCATGAACTGGGTTACGACCTGAGCCTCGGTTTTCAATATCGCCCGTTGCTGACCGATAACATCATCATTTCGACTGGCTTCGGGACGCTGCTGCCGGGCAGCGGTTATCGCGATATTTACAAAACCAGCACCGACCCGGTGGCGGGTTACGGCCATCCGGGGCGCGGACGGGTGGATGATTTCCTTTACAGCGCGGTGTTGTCCGTGACATTTACTTATTGAAGCCATGCGAAACCGGAAGCTCCAAGCTCCAAGCTCCAAGCTCCAGAGAAGCATCAAGCCCCAAATCCCAGCGGGGCTCGCGATCCGGTTGGCGCTTGAAATTTGGTTCTTCTCTGGAGCTTGGAACTTGGGATTTGGAGCTTCCACCGAAGGTTTCGGTCCTCCCATTTCCGTTCCTCGCGATTTGCCGCAAACAAATTCTCACGCGTTTCCCGCAAAAAATTGGATTGATCAAACGCGCGAGGAGGCGATGCACAAGAGCCTCGGTTGCATGGAATGCCATAAGGGCATCGAGAATCCTTCGATGCACGTCAGCCAGAATGTCGTGCTGGGCTGCACGGATTGTCACGGCGGCAATCCGTCGGCCGGGCTCACCCAGGCCAAGGCACACGTGCCGCCGCGGCACCCGGAATTCTGGCCCACCTCCGCCAATCCAGCGGATGCCGATGTGTTGCTGAACCAGGAGTCGCCCGAATTCATTCGCTTTATGAATCCGGGCGATTTGCGGGTCGCGCAAAAAACCTGCGGCGTGTGCCATCAAGAAGCTGTCGAGCACGTTTGGCTGAGCATGATGAACCATGGCGCGATGCTTTGGGGCGCCGCGCTCTATAATAACGGCGCGTTCCCGCTGAAAAATTATCGCTTCGGCCAGGCGTACGGCCCGAATGGAGAGCCGTTGCGGCTGATCAATCCGCACACGCCCACGCCGGAGGAAACGCGGCTGCACGGGGTGTTGCCGTTCATCGAGCCGCCGCCGCAGTTTCCCATCGGGCAACCGGGCAACATCCTTCGCATTTTCGAAAAGGGCGGCGAGAAGCAATTGCAACTCGGCGTGCCGAATCCGGAAGAAGAACCGGGCCATCCGGCGCGGCGTTTGTCCGAGCGCGGGCTGGGCACGTTGAACCGCATCGATCCCGTGGTTCTGAACATTCAAAAAATGCGGCTGCACGATCCGTTGCTGGGGTTCATGGGCTCGAACAATCATCCGGGCGATTATCGCAACAGCGGTTGCACGGCGTGCCATGTGGTTTATGCGAACGACCGCTCGCCATCGCAGTCCGGCTGGTATTCGAAATACGGCAACCAGGGCCTCAGCTTCAGCGGCGATCAATCCGGCCTGCGGCACGACGAGCGCGGCCATCCGATTCACCACGAATTGACGCGCGCGATTCCCACCAGCCAATGCATGAGTTGCCACATGCACCAGGGCAACATGTTTGTGAACCCGTATCTCGGCTACACGTGGTGGGACCAGGAAAGCGATGGCGAATTCATGTATCCGAATCCGGCGAACCCGATCGCGAACGATCCGCATTTTCGCGGCAGCCGCACGCTCGCGCAGATGACGCAGCAACACGATCCAACCGATGAGGAATTCGTGAAATCGGTTCGCAACAATCCGGAAGCCGCCGCCGCGCGCGGGTTGTGGGGCGATTTGGATTTTCTGGAAAAAACGGCCGAGCTGAATCCGCAATTGAAGAACACGCAGTTTGCGGATTATCACGGCCACGGCTGGATTTTCCGCGCGGTGTTCAAACACGATCGCCAGGGCAATCTTCGCGATCTCGACGACAACATCATTCCGCACGACGACCCGGACAAATTGGCGAAGGCCGTGCACCTGAAAGACGCGCATCTCGCGCACGGGATGCAATGCGTCGATTGTCATTTCGAAGCGGACGCGCACGGCAACGGCAATCTCTACGGCGATCCGCGCGCGGCCACGACCATCGAGTGCATCGATTGCCATGGCACGGTCTCGAAGCGACCGACGCTCGTCACCACCGGCAACGGCGGACAGATTGATTTGAACCAAAGTTCCACTGCGTGGGGTCCGCGTTTTGTTTGGGAAGGTAAAAAACTTTTCCAACGCTCGATGATGAGCCCGGACGTGCGGTGGGAAGTGCCGCAGACGATCGACACCATCGATCCGCAATCGTCGCATTACAATCCGAAATCGGCTTACGCGAAAACGTTGCGGCGCGATGGAAAAATCTGGGGCGATGTGCCGGATGAAAAAAACTGCCCGCGCGATCTCGCACACGATAACTCCAACATATCGTGCCAGGTCTGCCACAGTTCGTGGGCGACGAGCTGTTTCGGTTGTCATCTGCCGATGCGCGCGAATCAACGGACGGCGTTGAACAAATTCGAGGGCGTTACCACGCGCAATTACACCACCTACAATCCGCAGGTTATTCGCGACGACGTGTTTCAACTCGGCATCGATGCCACTTACAAAGACCACCGGCTGGCGGTGCTGCGCTCGTCTTCGGCGGTGATTGTGGGCTCGCAAAATGCCAATCGTGAGTGGGTTTATTCGCAGCAGCAAACCGTGAGCGCCGAGGGTTACAGCGGCCAGGCGTTCAATCCGCATTTTCCACACACCACCAGCGGCGTGGGCACGACGAAGACCTGCAGCGACTGCCATATTTCGAAGGAGAATGACAACAACGCGTGGCTGGCGCAATTGCTCGGCTTCGGCACGGGCACGGTGAATTTCTTTGGCCGTTACGCTTACGTTGGGGAAGGCAAAAATGGTTTCGACGCCGTCGTGTGGACGGAACGCGAGGAACCGCAGGCGGCGCTGGGCAGCCATTTGCAAAAAATTGCCTATCCTTCGAACTACGTGCAGCACGCCGAGGCGAATCACGGTGAATTGAAGGAGGCTTATCATCATCACGGGAAGGAGATTCTCGATCTCGCGTTGCGCGGCGAATATCTCTACACCGCCAATGGCGAAGACGGTTTTGAAGTGTTCGATGTCGCGAATATCGATCAAAAAGGTTTTTCGGAACGCATGGTGAGTTCGCCGGTTTCGCCGCTCGGCCAGCGAACTTACGTCAAAACGAAATACGCGACTTCGGTCACGTTGCCGAGCACGCTGGGAATTGATCCGTTGCGCCAACATTATCCGGAAATTTCGAAAGCGGAAATTCGTCAGGGTGAAACGAATGACATTTACACCGGGAACGAAGAGCAGCCCGTCAGCCCGATCTACGCGTGGGTGTTCATCACCGACCGCGAGGAAGGTTTGGTGATGTGCAGCGTGGGAACGCTGGTGGATGGTGATCCGGAGAATAATTTTTTGGATAAGGAAAAAATCATTCGCTACAACCCGGATGGCAAACTCAGCGGCGCGATGCATTCGTTCATGGCCGGCACGAATCTGTATGTCGTCGGCAAGAACGGCTTGTTTGTGCTCGGGCTCAGCAACACGGAATTGGTTGCGCCCACGATGCTCGCCGAATTGAGCGGTGGTGAAATCAAAAATCCGCGCGCGGTGGGCGTGCAATTCCGTTATGCGTTCGTGACGGATGACGACGGTTTCAAGGTGCTGGATGTCTCCGATCCGGCGCATCCAAAATTAATTCCCGGCGCCACCGTGCCGCTCAAACATGCGCAGCGGTTTTATCTCGCGCGCACGTACGCTTACGTGGCTGATGGCGAGGACGGCCTCGCGTTCATCGACATTACCAATCCGGAAAAACCGAGGCTCGAGCGGCTGTATACGGCTGATGGCGCGCTCAACGATGTTCGCGCGGTGCAAATCGGCTCGGTCAGCGCCTCGGAATTCGCGCTCGTCGCCGATGGCAAGAACGGTTTGCGCGTGCTCCAGCTCATCTCGCCGGAAAACGTGCCCGGCCACATGGGATTCAGCCCGGCGCCGAATCCGAAATTAATCGCAACGTATCACACGAGCGGCCCGGCCTTGGCGGTGTCGCGCGGCCTGGATCGCGATCGCGTGGTAGATGAAACCGGAAACCAAACCGTCGTGTTTGGCCGGCGCGGCTCGCGGCCATTTCATGTGGATGAGATGGAAAAATTTTATCGCCACGCGGACGGAACCATTTACACCGTGGAGGACGTCGCGACACATGACGGCAAACTCGCGGCTCGCGACGGCTCGGAACTTGCGGCGCCCGCGGAATTTGAATCCGCTTCCGAACCGCAACCTGAGCGCATGCCGTCAGCTCGGCTTGTGCGGCGCGGGAATTAGACCATTTTGCTCAACCTGTCCAAAAGCCAACATCCGGCCTGTGCTCCAACATGTGGATGGAGCGAATGATGACCCGGCTGAATCGCAGGCAGCTGGCGCACCGCCCCGGTGAAGCTTCCCGCGCACGAGCACGCGGAACGCGCCTCCCCGCCGCCTCGACGACCGACGATTTCATGCATGAATTCGATTCATCATTTCCATTTGAAAATCACCGAAGCGTTCATTGCGGCAAACCTGGAATTGGCATGTGTTCGGCTACTGCCGGGCGCGAGAACGGCCGCGCTCGGATTCGTTCAACGCGTGTGCAACGGAAAAACGCCGACGAAAGGCTTGATTTGGGTCAAGGACTCTGCCCGTCCCTGGCGCTATCTTACCGCAATGAGTCGTATTGAAAGCGAATCGCAAACCAAACATCCATCCATCTACAAAATGAGTTATCGCACCACCCGATCCCTCGTCCTGAGCGCCGTCGCCGCCAGCGCTACCGGCATTGCCCACGCGCAATACACGCCGCCGCCACCGCCCGCGCCGTTCGCCGGTTTTCTCAACGAATATCTCCGCAAGAATGATCCCTCCATGAACCAGTGGGATTTCGGCGGCAACGCCCGCTTCCGCAGTGAAGTCAAAGAAGGCTTCGCGATCCAGGGTGTCACCGGACCGGTGCCGTCGATCGATTTCCGCAATGATCCGGCGAACACCAGCGACGAATATTTCATGGAACGCATTCGCTTCCACGCCGGTTACACCGGCAAATGGTGGAGCGCCTACGCCGAGGGTCGCAGCAGCCTCGAGCAAAGCGACGAACGTTTCGCCTACGCGGACAACCCCGCGGTGCCCGGCACTTTCAAAACCAAGGGCGATGGTCCGGAAGCGGATGTGATCGATCTGCACCAGGCATATGTAACCATCGGCAATCTCAAGGAATTTCCGCTCTCCCTGAAAGCCGGCCGGCAGGAAATGAGCTACGGCGAGGAACGGCTGGTGGGCACGTTCGCGTGGAACAACATTGGCCGCGTCTTTGATGCCGTGAAACTCCGCTGGCAAAATGAATGGTTCGGCGCGGATTTTTTCACGAGCCGCCCCGTGATTCCTGAAGACGGCCGCTTCAACGTGGAGAACGATTACGACTGGTTTTCCGGCATGTATGCCACCACGACGAAAATTCCCAAGCATCTGCTCGACGTTTATTTCTTCTCGCGCAACTCCTCGCCGGAAGCGATCGCCGCCGAACCGCGCCCGCAATTCCCGCAGCCCAGCGCGCGCGATATTTATACGATCGGCGGCCGGTTCAAATCGCAACCCGGGCAGGTGGGCAACTGGGATTACTCGCTCGAAGGCGCCTATCAATTCGGCGATTTCCGCGACCGCCGGCTCGGCGTGGATTCGCCGCGGCTCACGCAGAACGCATTCATGTTTGTGCTGCAAGGCGGTTACACTTTCACTAACGCCTGGGCCACGCCGCGTCTGGGCGCGGAGTATTCTTATTCCTCCGGTGATGATAATCCAAACGATCACACGCACGGCACGTTCGACAACCTGTTTCCCACGCCGCACAAGTTTTACGGCTACATGAATTTTTTCTCGCTGCAGAACATCCAGGATGCCCGCGGCATTTTTCAACTCAAGCCGATGCCGCGCCTGAGCATCGCGATTGAAGGCCATGGCTTCTGGCTCGCGAACACGCATGACAGTTTCTACAACGTCAGCGGCGCCCCGCGCGGCGCCGGCCTCTCATCGGGCGGGGGAAGCAATTACGGCATCAACCCGGGTTACAACGCGTTCGTCGGCACCGAGCTCGACGCGATCGCCGGCTTCGCGGTCACACGCTTCGCGCAACTGGAAGTTGGTTACGGGCATTTCTTCACCGGCGATTACATCCACCAATCGCTTTCCGCGGTCGGCTCGCGCGATGCGGATTACATCTACACGCAAGCCACGGTAAATTTCTAGACTGTTTCACAAAATAAACGTCTTCCCTTCACCGGATCGCAGCGCGCGCTGCGGTCCAGTGAACCAAAGTCAACGAAACGTAAGAATTGTCTCAATTCAGTCATTTTCTGCGACTGAACCCGAACAAGCTTTTTGCGCAATCTGCCCAAAAGCCGACATCTCCGTTCTCGACTCAAAGTCTTGATAGATCGATTATTGTCATTTTTTGCGCGCCCGGCGGTTCGCCTGGTTTTTCGTGCCACAACGCACAATCCCGGCGTCAATCCAGCACGAAACTCACCCATGAAATCCATTCATGGTTTCCAACTAATTCCAGAAAACATTCATTCCGCCCTTTGTATGTTATTGGCACGTTCACGGCTTAAGCAGGGAAATGACATATGCTGACCAAAAATATTCAGCCCCAAAATGACGCCAAAAACTCTTTTTGGCGGCTCGGGCATCTGCCGACGTTGTGCGGAGCGTTCCTCTGCTTTTGCGTCTGCTCGATGTGCTGGCTGCTGATCGGGGGGCTGGGAAGCCATATCGCTGCGGAATTCAAATTGTCGCCCTCGCAAAAAGGTTTGCTGACCGCGCTGCCCCTGCTCGGTGGTGGCGTGCTGCGCTTGCCCTTCGGCTGGCTGTCGGATGCCATCGGCGCAAAACGAACTGGCGTGATCGTGCTGGGATTGACCGCCCTGCCGGTCATCATGGGCTGGTTGTGGGCGAACTCGTACACCAGTTTGCTCGTGGTCGCATTCTTGTTGGGCATTGGCGGCGCGAGTTTTGTCGTGGCGCTGCCGATGGCGAGCCGCTGGTATCCGCCGCACTTTCAGGGATTCGCCATGGGCCTCGCTGGTCTTGGCCTGACCGGGACATTGGTCACGACCTTTTTCGCGCCGAAACTGGCTGAGCATGTTGGCTGGCGAAACGTTTTCGGCTACTCGCTGATTCCGCTCGCGGTGGTCGCGGTTTTATTTATCGCCTTCACCAAGGACGCACCGGGCACTCCGCGCAAACAAACGTTGGCCGAATTTCTCGACGTGTTGCGCGAACGCGACATGGTCTTGTTCAGCTTATTTTACGGCGTGACCTTTGGCGGATTCGTTGGTTTTGCGAGTTACCTTTCCATCCTGCTCGGCGATCAATACGGCCTGACGAAAGTGCGCGCCGGCGAACTGGCGGCGCTCGGTGTGATGGCCGGCAGCCTGATGCGGCCGCTCGGCGGATTGCTCGCCGATCGCATTGGCGGCATTCGGATGCTCAACATTCTTTTTGGCATTGTGGCGTTGTTGACGATGGGCGTGGCGCAATTGCCTGCGTTGCCATTGGCTGTGGGGCTGTTCGTCGCCGCGATGGCGTGCCTCGGACTCGGCAACGGCTCGGTTTTTCAACTCATGCCGCATCGTTACGGAAAACGCGTTGGCGCGGCCACCGGTATTCTTGGGGCCGCGGGAAGCTTCGGCGGATTTTTTCTGCCGACGCTGCTCGGTTGGTTGAGACAGATTTCCGGCAGCTACGCCAGCGGGCTCGCGATGCTCGCGGCTCTCGCGGTCGTTGCGCTCGTCATTCTCTCCGTCGTGCAAACCGAATGGGTCGGCGTCTGGATCGGCAAGCACGGCCGGGTGAAGGAAGTCAACGCGGTTTAACCGGCCATGACCGATGTCGCACCCAATCCGTCTGCGGCGCGCACGTTGATCGACGACTTGCTCGCGGAACAGCAGGAGTTGACTGCCGTCGAGAAATTTTCCCGCGCGCACGATTCCCACCACGCTCGCCGCGGAATGTATCGCGACCTGTTGCCCGCCACGCCGCCCGCGCCCGGCGAGCAATACGCCTTTGAGGTGAATCTCGACCAATGCAGCGGCTGCAAAGCATGCGTGAGCGCGTGCCATTCTTTGAACGGCCTCGACGACCACGAAACCTGGCGCGGCGTCGGTTTGTTGATGGATGTTGCCGATCCTCATGATGCCAAACGCCGCGCCCAACACGGTTTTCAACAGCACATCACCACCGCGTGTCATCATTGCGTGGACCCCGGCTGCGTGAACGGCTGCCCCGTGCTCGCCTACGACAAGGACGTGTTGACCGGCATCGTGCGGCATCTCGATGACCAATGCATCGGCTGCCAATATTGCGTGATGATGTGTCCGTACGAAGTGCCGCAGTATTCGAAGGCGCGCGGCATCGTGCGCAAGTGCGACATGTGCCACTCGCGGCTCGCCGTGGGCGAAGCGCCGGCGTGCGTGCAGGCGTGCCCGACCAAAGCCATCAGCATCAAGGTGGTTGAGCAGGCGAAAGTGCGCGCCAAATATCGGCAGTTGTCCACGTTCAAGCCCGCCTCCACGGCCGCCGGGCGAAATAATTTTCTCGCGGCGTCGCCGAACCCGGCCATCACGCTGCCGACGACGCGATTTGTCACGCAACGCGCGTTTCCGGAAAATCTTTTCGCCGGCGATCAATTGGCGGTGCGCCGTTCCGACGCGCATTTGCCGCTGGCGATTCTCCTCGTCGTTTCGCAACTCGCCATCGGCGCCAGCATCGCGGCGATATTTGTGCAACCCGCCGTGGGGCTCCTGGTGATGGCTTCCGCGGCCGGCCTGGTGGCGATGGCCGCCGGTTCGCTCCATCTCGGCCAGCCGCTCAAGGCGTGGCGTTCTTTTCTGGGCTGGCGCAATTCCTGGTTCAGCCGGGAAGTGATTGCGCTGGGCGCGTTCGAGTTCCTGATCCTGCTCGCGACCGGCGCTGCGTGGTTCGCGAAACCGTTTGAAACATATCTCACGACGCTCGCCGCTGTTTCCGGCGCGTTGACTGTCCTGTGTTCGGCGATGATTTACGTCAAAACGCGCCGCGAGTTTTGGGATGCGCCCCAGGCTTTCGGAAAATTCTTCGGCACCGCTTTGCTGCTCGGGGCGGCGGCGGCGTTGACAACCTCAGCCGTCGCCGGCCGGACCGCGTTCCTCATCGCCGCCGCGGGTGCACTCGCCGTCTTCACGCTGATCAAGCTCGCGTTCGAGCGACGCATTTTAAATCACCTCGTGGACGCAGAGACGCCGGTGCAAACGCCGCTGAACAAAACCGCGCGGTTGCTCGCGGGAGAATTGAACGGTTTCGTCCGCGTGCGCATCGCACTGGGAATAATGGGCGGCTTGGTTTTGCCGGCGATCGTTGTCGGACAAATCGCGGCCGGTTCCCCGATCCACCCGTTGGTCGCGGTTGCCGCGTTCGCATTTTGCATCGTAGGAGAATTCCTCGAGCGCCAGTTGTTTTTTACCGCCGTCGTCACTCAGAAAATGCCCGGAGGCCTGGCATCATGAGTGCGCCTCCAAAAAATTTAAAATCAACACCGCGCAGCCGGACCGCGAAAAACTCTGTCCTGCGCCGCTGGACCGGGCCGCTCACGCAAGACCTGACGCTGCATCCCGGCGATTTCGGTTTGGGAAAAGTCCCGGAGCGTTTGCGGCCGGACGCCACGACACGCCTGGTCTGCGGATTCTGCTCCACCGGCTGTTCGCTGGACGTTCATTTGCAGTCAGGCGTGGCGGTTAATTTGACGCCGACGGTGGATTATCCCGTGAACCTCGGCATGGCGTGCCCGAAAGGCTGGGAGGCGCTCACGCCGCTCGCCGCGCCCGACCGGGCCACGCAACCGCTCCTGCGCAAATCACAAGCGGATGCGTTCGAACCGGTGAACTGGGACGAAGCGATGCAGGTGTTCACGCTCAAGTTCAAGGCGTTGATGGATCAGCACGGGCCGGAGAGCGTCGCGTTTTTGAGCACCGGCCAGATGTGCACGGAGGAACAGGCGTTTCTCGGCGCGCTGTGGAAATTCGGCATGGGCGCGTTGCACAGCGATTCCAACACGCGCCAATGCATGGCCACGAGCAACGTCGCTTACAAGCAGAGTTTCGGCTTCGACGCGCCGCCGTATACCTACGCGGATTTTGAAGAGAGCGACGCGCTGGTGTTCATCGGCTCGAACATTTGCATCGCGCATCCGATTCTTTGGCAGCGCGTGATGCGAAATAAAAAGAATCCCGAAATCATCGTCATCGATCCGCGCCGCACCGAAACCGCGATGAACGCGACGCAACATCTCGCGCTCGCGCCGAAATCGGATCTCACGCTGCTGTACGGCGTCGCGCATCTCCTCATTCACAATAATTGGATTGATCGCGAGTTCATCGAGCGTTGCACGACGGGCTTTGCCGGGTTTGCGGAGTTCGTGCGGCAATTCACGCCGGATCGCGTCGCGGCGGAAACCGGCTTGAGCGTCCGGCAATTGTTTCGCTTCGCGGAGACCATCGGCACGCGCAAGGCGGTGAGTTTTTGGTGGACGATGGGCGTCAACCAAAGCCACGAATCGACGCGCACAGCCCAGGCGGTGATCAATCTTGCGCTGATGACCGGCAACATCGGGCGGCCCGGCACCGGCGCCAACAGCATCACGGGCCAATGCAATGCGATGGGCTCCCGGCTTTACGCGAACGCTTCGGGTCTCTTTGGCGGGCGCGATTTTCTCAACGCCGAACATCGCGCCGCGGTCGCGCGCATCCTGCGCATCGCGCCGGAAAGAATTCCCGCGCGCAATTCCCTCGCTTACGACCAGATCATGGAAGGCATCGACGCGGGGCGCATCAAAGGGCTATGGGTCATCGCTACCAACACGGCTCATTCGTGGATCGATTCCGCCCGCGCGAACGGCGCGCTCGATAAGCTCGAATTCCTCGTCGTGCAGGATCTTTTCACCACCACGGATACAGCGCGCAAAGCGCATCTGATTTTGCCGGCCGCCGGCTGGGGCGAAAAGGAAGGCACGTTCATCAACAGCGAACGCCGGCTCGGTCACGTGAAAAAAGTTTCGCGCGCGCCCGGCCACGCGTTGAGCGATTTCAATATCTTCCGGCTCGTGGCCGAATACTGGGGCTGCGCCGGTTTGTTCAGCGAATGGACTTCGCCCCAGGCGGTGTTTCAAATTTTGAAACGGCTTTCGGACGGGCTGCCGTGCGATATCACTGGAATCGAAGATTATCGCGACCTCGATGCGAATGGGGGCATTCAATGGCCGTGGTCCGCCACCATTAAATCCGCAAACGCAGGCGCTGTTCCCGCTCGCGAACGGCGACTCTTCGCGGATGGAAAATTCTACACCGCCGATGCGCGCGCGAAATTTTTGTTCGATCCGCCACGCCCGGTGGCCGAGCCGGTCGATCAAGAATTTCCCTTTGTCCTATTGTCCGGCCGGGGCACGAGCGCGCAGTGGCACACCAACACGCGGACCGGCAAATCCGCGGTCTTGCGGACCCTTTACCCGGCGAACGCTTACGTGGAAATCAATCCCGCCGATGCCGCGAAACTCGGGTTGGTCGCGAACGGGCCGGTGACGCTCGTCTCGCGGCGGGCGCGCGTGGAATGCACCGCGGTCATTACGCGCACGGTTCAGCCCGGGCAGGTATTTATTCCCATGCATTACGACGTGGCCAACAAACTCACGCGGGCCGAATTCGACCCGCACTCGCGCCAGCCGAGCTACAAGCATTGCGCGGTGCGATTGGAGAAGATTTCATGACGAAGATTCCTTACATTCCGGAAACCGCGCCGTTTTCGCTCGAACAACGCGCGTGGCTGAATGGCTTCCTGGCGGGCCTGTTTGCCAACGGCGGCGGCTCTGATGCGCCTCAACTCAGCGCCCCCCCGAAAGCCGGCGATCCGCTGCCCATCCTGTTCGGCTCACAGACCGGCACCGCCGAGGGCCTTGCCAAACGCATCGCCAAAGAGGCGGCGCAACGGGGATTCGCTCCCGTCGTGTTGCCGCTCAACGACCACTCGCAGGCCGAGCTCGCGAAGGGCGGCAAGGCGATCATTATTTCGAGCACATGGGGCGATGGCGATCCGCCGGATAACGCGACGAATTTCTGGTCGTGGTTGCAAGCCGATGCGCCGCGCCTGGAAAACCTGCAATTCGCCGTGCTCGGATTGGGCGATAAAAATTATTCTGATTTTTGCGGCGCGGCGAAAAAATTTGATTCACGCCTCGAAAATCTCGGCGCGCGCCGGCTCGTGCCACGGGGCGAATGCGACAGCGACTACGAAGCCTCGGCGAAAACCTGGGTGGATAGTCTCTGGGAAAAACTGACGCCTTCGGCGAACGGCGCCGCTACGAACGGACACATCGTTCACACCAACGGCCACACCGCCTCAACGAATGGCCACGCCACGAAAATCGCTTTCAGCAAAACGAATCCGTTCCCGGCGAAGTTGTTGAAAAACGTTTTGCTCAACAAACCGGGCTCCGCCAAGGAAGTGCGCCACTACGAAATCAGCCTCGCGGGCAGCGGATTGACTTACGAAGCCGGCGATGCGCTCGGGATCGTGCCGGTCAATTGTCCCGCACTCGTCGACGAAATGCTCGCCGCGCTGAAATGCGCCGGCACCGAAACAGTTTCAATCAACAACGTCGCGATGCCGCTGCGCGAAGCCCTCACGGGCCACCTGGACGTGTGCAAGCCCTCGCAGGAGTTGCTGGCCGCAGTCGTTGCGCGTTCTCCTCTTTGCGAACTCGCGCCCTTGCTCGCGGCGGAACGCCGCGATGATTTGAAAAAGTTTCTCTGGGGCCGCGATGTGCTTGATGTGCTTCGCCTCGTCGACAAACCGTTTTCACCCGCGGAACTCGTCCTCCTGCTTCGCAAACTCGCCCCGCGGCTTTACAGCATTTCCTCCAGCCCGAAGGCGCATCCGGACGAAGTGCATCTCACCGTCAGCGCAGTGCGTTACGAAAGCTTTGGACGCGGCCGCAAGGGTGTGGCATCCACGTTTCTGGCGGACCGCATCGGTGACGCCGATTGCGTGAAGGTATTCGTGCAACCGTCGCATGGATTCAAACCGCCCGTGAACGGCGAGGCGCCGATGATCATGGTCGGCCCCGGCACGGGCATTGCGCCGTTCCGCGCGTTTCTCGAAGAGCGCCAGGCGAGCGGTGCGAGAGGAAAAAATTGGCTGTTCTTCGGCGATCAAAAGCGCGCCGCCGACTATCTTTACGAAGCGGAATTAGGCGCGTGGCAGCGCGCCGGGCACCTGACGCGTCTCGACCTCGCTTTCTCGCGCGATCAGGACGCGAAAGTTTATGTCCAGGATCGCATGCTCGAAAACGCCGCTGAACTGTGGTCGTGGCTCGAAGCCGGCGCGCATTTTTATGTCTGCGGCGACGCCTCGCGCATGGCGAAGGATGTCGATGCCGCGTTGCATCGCATTGCCGAAACCGCAGGCGGCAAAAGCGCGGACGAAGCGAAAACCTACGTCGCGAAATTGAAGTCCGAGAAGCGCTATCAACGCGATGTTTATTAAGGAACCATGAGCAACACGACTCTTCCCGAACCGATTTTGCAAGCGGGGTTCACCGCCGAGCAAAAGGAATATCTCGCGGGACTCTTCGCCGGCGCGGCCGTGCGCGGGCAGAAATTTTCCGACGTGGAACCCGCGCCGCAGCCGGCTGATTTGATTTTCGAGGAGCGCGTCAAACGCGAGTCGCACCCGCTCGATGCCTATTCGCAGCTCGTCGAGAACGCAATCACCAACAAGGCGCCGGACAAGGAAGAACTCTTTCGGTTCAAGTGGAATGGCTTGTTTTTTCTCACGCCCGTGAAGGACGCGTTCATGGCGCGGCTGCGCATTCCCGGCGGCGTGGTGCGGACGTATCAGTTGCGCGAACTTGCGCGCATCGCACACGACCTCACCACGGGTTACGTGCAAATCACGACGCGCGCGAATTTCCAAATCCGCCTCATCCAGCCGAAGGACGCGCCCGAGGTGCTCCATCGCATTCAAAGCGTCGGGCTGCACACGCGCGGCGCGGGCGCTGATAATATTCGCAATCTCACCGCCAATCCGACCGCGGGCGTCGATCCCGTCGAACTCATCAACGTTCTGCCGTTCGTCAATCAACTGGCGCAAATCATCATCAACGACCGGGCGTTTTACGATCTGCCGCGCAAATTCAATATCGCATTTGACGGCGGCGGATTGATTGGCTCGGTTGAAGACACGAACGACATCGGCGTAAAAGCGGTGAAGCTCGGCGACGAGGTATTCTTTCGCATCGCCCTCGGCGGCGCGACGGGTCACAAAACGTTTGCGCGCGATTTGGGTGTGGTCGTGCCGCCGGGCGAAATCAACAAAGTGGTTCGTCGCGATCGTGCGCGTGTTTATCGCGCGCGGTTGCCGGACGGATCGCAAGAAAGCGCGGCTGAAGCATCTGTTGGAAAAAATGCCGCTCGCGGAATATCTCGCGGAAGTGGAGAAACTGATCGGCACGCAGCTCCGCCGCGCGCCGTATGATGCGGCGCAAATCCGCTGGGCCGACCAGGAGTTGCCGCATTCGCACATCGGCGATTTCCCACAGAAACAACGCGGCTTGAATTACATCGGTGTCGCGGTGCCCATCGGGCAAATCACGCCCAAGCAAATGTTGCGTCTCGCCGATTTGGCGGACAGTTACGGCAGCGGCGAAGTTCGCCTGACCGTCTGGCAAAATCTCATTATTCCCAACGTGCCGGACGCATTCGTGGCGACGTTAAAAAAAGCGCTGGAAAAAGCGGGCTTCGCCACCAGGCAATCGCATGTCGCCAGCGGGGTGATTGCGTGCACGGGAAATCGTTATTGCAAATTTGCGCAATCCGACACCAAGGCCCACGCGCTGGAACTCACGAAATGGCTCGAGAAAAAACTGGCGCTCGATCAACCCGTGAACATTCATCTCACCGGCTGCCCGAATTCCTGCGCGCAACATTACATGGGCGACATCGGCTGCCTCGGAACGAAAACGAAAGTCGGCGGTGAGAGTGTCGATGCTTACCACGTTTTCGTGGGCGGCGGGTTTGGAAAAAATCAGGCGGTGGGGAGGCAAATCTTTGCGGGCGTCAAAGCCACGGATTTATCGCGCACACTCGAGCAGATGCTGCGGGTTTACCTGGATCATCGCCAGGGTCGTGAAACGTTCCAGCAATTTACCAATCGCCACGAGGTGGGGCGCTTGCAGGAGATGTTTTCGGTGGAATCATGACGGCGCATCCGCACATTCGCATCGCGCGGCTCTATACCTCGCGCGGGCATAATTTTTTTGGCCAGCACGGCAAGCCGGCGGGCACGCATGAATTGATCGAACAACAGGAAATCGTGTGCGTCGCGGGCCGCGGCGTCGCCGGCGATCGCTTTTTCGATTACAAAGAAAATCACGCCGGCCAAATCACGTTTTTTGCCTCCGAAGTTTTCGCGGAGGTTTGTGCGCGATTGGGTGTGGCCGGCAAACATCCCGGCCTGACCCGCCGGAACGTCATCACGTCCGGCATCGATTTGAACACGTTGATCGGCCGGGAATTCACCCTGCAAGGCGTGCGGTTTTGTGGCACCGAGGAATGCCGCCCGTGTTATTGGATGGACCAGGCCATTGCGCCCGGCGCGGAAGCCGCGTTGCGCGATCGCGGCGGATTGCGCGCCAGAATTCTCACCACCGGCCGCTTGCGAACGGATGCCGAAATTCGGCGCCGATTGCCGCCGGCGACCGCCTTGCTCACGGTCCCGCCTCCGTCGCCAATCCCACTTTGGTGATGTCCAATTGCTGCAGCACGTCGAGCACGCCGATCATGTTTTGATATTCCACGTCATCAGCGCCTTTCACGACGACGGTCAAGCTCCGGATTCTCCGCCTTGAGTTGCTCCAGGTTTTTCTTCAACTCGGCCACGGTGACCAATTGATCGTTCAGAAATGTCTGCCCCTTGGCGTCGACCACGATGCGATTCGGCTTCGGTTTCGGCTGATCGGTTTTCGGCGGCGGCTTGCCGGAAGGCAGCGTCATCTCCAGGTTGTTCATCATTTGCGGAGTGGTGATGATGAAAATCACGAGCAACACGAACACCAAATCCAACAGCGGCGTGATGTTGAGTTCGTTCAACGTGCTGTGCTGGGATTGCGAAGTCTTTTTCACAAATTATTGAAGGACCGAATCGACTTGTTCCGCGGCCACGTCAAAGCGGATGATCACGCGCGGGGGAAAATTCGTCGGCGGCGCATGGTCCATGCTCGACACAGCCGCGAGCGCCTGGCGCACGGAATTATCCCAGCGCGTGTCGCCGGATTTCTTGAGCCACTGCGGATTGCTGATCCGGCCGTCCTTGCGCGATCGACACCTCCACTTCCGCCACGAATTTATCGTCCGCTTCATCCTCAGGTTTGTTCCATTTGGAAGTGAACGCGTATTGCACCAGGCCGCGATAAACATCCACGGGGCTGGAGGCGGTCTCCACGGCTTTGCCGCCCTCAAAATTAAACGACGGCAATTCCGCCGCGGGCGGCGCGACGGCGGGCGGCGCGGTGAGGGAAGGTGTTGCCATTTTCGGCGCGTCCGCGACTTTCGGCACTTCCACCTTGGGTAATTCCTTCGGTATCTCCACTTTGGGCGGTTCTACTTTGGGTTTTTCGGGTTCCTTCGGTTTTTCCGGCGGCTTTTCCTTCACCATTTCCACCGCGATTTTTTTCATCTGATTGCCGAGCAACCCGCCGCGCGCCGCGAAATAAAATCCCACAATCACAATCAGCGCGTGAAAAGAAAACGAGATCAGCAAATTGACGCGTGACGAATTGCGCGGTTTGCGCGGCTGGGTTTGCGGCACCATATCACTTGAAAGGTTCAGTGGCCAAATCCACTTTCGGCACGTTCGCCTGCTGGCAGACATCGATCACGGCGCGAATCTGCCGATACTTCGTCTTGGCATCGCCGCGCACAATCATGTTCAAGTCGGGATCATCCATCCGCAGCGCCACGAGCGACTGGCAGCATGTCCTGCGCGTCGGCGACTCTCTTTTTGTTGAGATACAACGCGCCGTTGGCGTCGATGGAAATGTAATTGGCTTTGTGCGGCGGATCCTTCAGGCGCTTGGCCGCGTCCGGCAATTTCAAATCCATGTCGTTCACGGGCGGAACGGTCGTGATGATGAAAATGACCAGCAGCACAAACGCCAGGTCGAGCAACGGAGTGATGTTCAACTCCGTCAGCGAATGATGCGCTGATCGCGAACACTTTTTCATGCTTAAAGCCTTCACGCCAAAGCGGGCTTGAACTTCATCATTGGCGCGATTTTCCTCGTTGGTCTTCATCGCACCCACGATGCGGCCCGCGAGCACTTCGTTGGCCTCGCGCAATTTCCTCCGCGAGCGGGCGATGCGCCACATAAACGTGCTCGACCTGGTTGGCGTAACGGCTGGCGAAGCCGTCCAGTTCCTGCGTGAGAAAGCGAATCGTTGTGACCATCATGTTGTAGGCGAACATCGCCGGAATCGCGACGAGCAATCCCGTGACCGTCGCCACGAGCGCGGCGGCCACGCCCGGCGCCATCGTGGTGAGACTCGCGGAATGGCTTTCGGCAATGCCGGCGAACGTCGACATTACGCCCCACACCGTGCCCAGCAACCCGATGAACGGCCCGCCCGCCACGGCTGTCGAGAGAATGATCATGCCTTTTTCCAACGTCATCGCCTGCTCGCCCGCGGCTTCTTCCAGCACGACTTTCAACGCTTCGAACGAGGCCGGAGTAATTTTCGTCTGCGTGGTCTTGGAGAGAATATCGGTGTTGGTGTGCTCGGTGCCCGCCTGGAACACCGCGGTCTTCACCGTCACGGGATTATTCTTCAAATGATATGCCAATTCTTCGGTTCCACGCAGGTAAAGCTGGAACGCCGGCGCGCCAGCGAAGTCCTCTCCTTTTTTCAGGATATCCAGCGGATCGCGCGTGGAGGCATAAGCCGCCAGGAATTTTTTCGTCATCTTGCGCGCGATCAAAATCTGCCGGAGCTTCGTCAGGATGACCGTCCAACTGAACAGCGAGAGCAACAGCAACACGACGACGGTGATCTTGCCTTCCATCGTCGCGTTTTTAATGGCATAGGTCGCGGCGTTTTCGGCGAACAAGGGATGCATAAACAAGCCAGTCATAATTTTCTCGAGTTGTCAGAAGCGAGGTGGCGCTGCTGCGTTAATATTTCAGGGTCAAATCCAGTTGTAACAAATCGTAGTGTTCAATCGGGTTGATCTGCGGGATATCCTGGTTGCTGCCGCCGGTGCCGAGCTTCTTGTTGATGCGATCCGCGTGGGCGTAGCGCACGCTGCCGATCACATTTTTCGTGAAGCCATAGGCCAGCGCCACATTGATGCCTTCCATGTTTTCGCGGCCTTCGAAGACATCCGAATCAATCAGGTTCGGGTCCAGCGCGTATTGCTCGATGTGCTGCCAGTAGGTTCGGAATTCCCACGGATGCCGCGACGGGCCGGTCCAACCGCCTTCGTTGCCGATGGACAATCCGAGCTGCCAGGCTTTGTCCTCATTTTTCTGCGGCGAGAACGCGCTGATGGTCGGAGGCGTGGCCTGGCTCGCGAGCCAATTCGCATAACCGGCGGCGGCCGCTTTTGCGCGATCGTCGCCTTCGAGATTGTAAGCCGCGTCGCCGAACAACTTCGCGTCCAGGTGCCGCACCTTGAAATCCAATTCAAACGGAACTTCCACGACCAATAGGTTCGCCACGCCGACCTGGTTGAGCGGAAATCCCAAACTCCCATAACCCGGCAACGTGCTGGACGTGCCGAAACCACTCGCGCCCAAAGTCGTGCCCGTGCCCGGCCCGAGATAAGTGCCTTCGCCGATATAGGGGTCGCCGAAGAATGGAGAATTCACGTTCGGCGAATTCACCGAGCTGCGATGCAGGCCGATGTATTTGTAGAGAACGTCGGCGCCGCCTTGAAGGAAATGTTGGTCGTGATGCGGTAAGTGAACCCGGCCTGGAACGCGAGTTGGAAAATATCATCCGCGTTTTGGCCGGTGAGGCCGTTGAAACCCAGCCCGCCAGAAGCCGAACTCGGATTCACGTCCTGATAGAGGAACTGGCCGAAATTTGCGAACAAATCCGCCGCGCCCACGGTATATTTGAACCGCTCCGCCGCGCCTTCCGGATTGATGTCCGGGTCCCACACCATCGGAGTCGTGTAAAGCGGGTTCGCCATTTTGCCCACGGTGAGGTCCACCCAATCCCACGGATGCCACCCGGCGTAAAGCCGGCCGAAAGCGATGGTGGCGGTCGATTTGCCGAACGGCCCTTGATACGGGGTGCCGCTGGTCGAGGAGCCGAAGGTCACCCACGGCGAGCGCGGGTTGGCGGACGTTTCCACGCGCAAGCCGTAATAAAAATCATCAAACAAATCGCCTTCCAAACCCAGGCGCACCGAGTAGCGGAAGCGTTGCAGCTCGATGTCGCCGCCCGCGGGATCTTCCGCGCGGCGATCTTCGAAACGCAGCCGGAGGTCCCCGTAAAACTGCACTTTCTTCACGGCGTCGTTGAGTTTCCAGCGCGAGGCTTGCTCGTGCGGCAGCGACTCCAGCGGCGCATTGGTGCGAATCGCCTCCACTTCCGCCTTCGCCTTCGCCGCTTCGGCCTGCGTGATGAATCCTTTTTCCAGGAACAAATTAATGATGGGATCGGACGGGTCAGACGATTGCTTCACCGTCGAGTTGGTCGGCTGCGCGGAGGCGGGAAATACGAGAGCAAAGACCGCCAAACCAGCCAGCCAACCGCGGGAAAATCCAAAACGAGACGGCTTTTGGGGACACTTCGTCCCGGGAATGCTTCCTGAAAATCGCATCGCAACATCGTAAAATGAACGAAGCAACGGTTGCGTGGCGCGCCGGTGACGATGTCGTGACGAAATCCTCCGCGCGCATCACGCAAAATAAATTTTCGAAAAGGGTGGCGACATCCGTGGCGGGATGTCGTGGCAAACCCGCTAGCAAACCCGCAGGTTTGCTCCACCTTTTATAGTGATTGCCAAAAGTAATTTCCGAAATGGTGGCGATTCCCTGCGGGGAATCGAGGCAAACCCGCAGGTTTGCCCCACCATTTCGGAAATTACTTTTGGCAAGCAGTCTGGAAGATTTCTTTTGCGCGACAATCTACCATTGGCGCACGCTATAAAATCGCTGCGAGGCGGAGACGTCCGGCGCGGTCAATTGCAACGCGCCGCCCGTGCCCGCCTGCAACGGCAGCGCGGTCCATACGTCGTCCGCGAGCGCGTCCTTATACTCCAATCGATACACGCGTCCATTGAGGGTCGGCACTGAAACCGTGAAACCGTTCGCGCCGAAATTAAAATTTGTCAGCATGACTTGCGTGACGGGCGGCGCCGAACCCATCAACGCCAGACTGTTCACTTTGCCGGCGGCGATCTGCACGATGTTCGTGAGATTCGGCGGCGGCGTGTTTTGGCCGTAATCGACATTCACATTGGCGCCACTGCCCGCGCCCCAGGCGACGACCGTGCCATCGCTCTTCAACGCGAGATTGTGCCAGCCGCCCGAGGCAATCGCGACCACGTTGCTCAAGCCGGCGGGAATATCCGTTTGCCCGTAGGTATCCAATCCCCACGCAAACACGGTGCCGTCTGACTTCAACACCAGGTTGTGCGCCACGCCCGCCGAGATGGCGACGATGTTTGAAATGCCGATCGGAATCGACCCCTGCCCATAATCATTCCGGCCCCACGCGGCGAGCGAGCCGTCTGATTTCAACGCGAGTGAGTGCCAGCCGCCGCCGGCGATCGCGACCACGTTTGACAGATCCAGTGGCACGCGCGTTTGGTGATATTCCTGCGTGCCGAGATCCGCGCCGTTCGTGCTCCACGCCACCACCGTGCCGTCCGCCTTCAAGGCGAGCCCGTGATAGGTGCCGCAAGCGATGGCGACCACATTGCTCAACGGCGGAATTTCCAACTGCCCATAATAATCATCGCCGATGGCCGCCAGCGTCCCCTCGGTCTTGAGCCCGATGCTAAAAAAATCGCCGCATGCGAGCGCGACGTAATTATTCATCGGCGGCAGATTCGTCTGAAGAAGTTGATCGTCACCCCACGCAATCAGCGAATCGCCTCGCCTGAGCGCAAGACTGTGCCGCCAGCCGGCCGCCAGAAAACTCGCATTCGTCAGACCGGCGGGCACTTTAGATTGGCCGTAATCATTATTGTCGGAAGGCTTGACGATCATTCCCGCGCCCCAGGCGACCACGTTGCTCGTCGCGGCCTGACTCAGCGCGGTTTCGAGCAAAACCAAAATTCCAAAAACAAACATCGCCGCGCGAAACATCCTGGGCAACCGCGCGGCGGCAAAACTGATTTTCTTCACAACTGAACTTTAACCGGGCGCGGCCAATGTGTGTCAACGGCTGGACGTGTTACAATTTCGCGACGGACCCCTCACGTCCCGGACGATTTCCCGCCGCAAGACAGATGCGCCGAACCGGGTTGTGTTCCCAAAAGGTTGTCTTTGCCAGCGTTGAAGGTGGGTCGGCGCGGGTGCGAGCCCTTTCGGCTGCCCGAAATCCAGCGTGTTCATTCGCGTCTCAAACCTGACGCCGCATGTCCTCCAGCATGAAGTCTCTTTGAGTCGCACCGCCTATAGTTTGCGCCGTCAAACATTTATTCAGCGCGAATTAAGGACCTAACCTATGAAAAACTTTTGGAAAGCATCGATGCTGGCGGCGGCAATCGGACTGATCTCTCAATTCACCCAGGCTGCAACCACGGCAAATGACATTTATCTCGGCTTTTATTCCTCGGGGGCGACCGGCGATTACCTGATCGACCTCGGCCAACCCGGCGTGGTCGGCGTTGGCGGCTCCTCGATCGTCAATCTCAGCGGAGATTTTTCGATGACTTTGTTCAACTCCACGTTTACGTCGGGATTCACCGGCGTCAGCATGGGCGCGGTCGGCGGGCAAAGCACCTTTCCTTCGAGCTACGATCTTTACGCCACCACCTTCCGCACCGGCGGGGCGGGCATCCCGGGAGTGGCCGGATCGGATCTGACGGGCGCGAACCACAGCCAAAGCACCCTCTCGACCGCCTACTCCACCTTGACGGGCGTGGCGTTTCCGACGGCGGGCAACGGAATCGTGGACGCCAACAAATCCTGGCAGGCGAATGTCTCGCCGACGTTCAGCGCGGGTTCCTTCTACGGCGCTTCGGGCGTGAATCCCAGTTCCGCGTTTGACGGCACGGGCGTTCTTTACGAAGACCTCTGGAAAGCCACACCGACCAGCTACACCTATCTCGGCTATATCACGATGGACGCGAACCAGGGCGACCTGACCTTCACGCCCGTCGCCAGCGTGCCGGAACCGGGCAGCCTTTCGCTGTTGGCAGTCGGAGGCGTCGCCTGGTTCGCGCTCGCCCGCAAATTGAACCGCAAAAACAACTGATCGATCACACCCAATTTCAAACCAACCGAAAACCAACACTTAAGAAACTATGAAAGCTAACCAAGTCCTCACTGCCGCGCTCGTGGCCCTCGGATTCGTTTCCGTTGCCAGCGCGGACAATGTTGTTTATCTCACCGGTTCCACCGCCTTTCGCGGCACGGTTTACAATGCCCTGCACACGCCCGGCACGGTCTTCGACGGCGCAGTCACCGAAGCGGAATTCGGCTCCTCCCAAAGCGGCGCCAACTACATGCTCTTTCACGGCAACATCAATGGCACGGCGACTTACATCAATTGCGCCTGGAGCGGTTCCGAAGCCGGCATCGCCTCGGCGTCGAACGTGACCATCGATAACGACGGCTCGCCGCTCGCCGGGTCGCCGGAAACGTGGCTGAAAGCGGACGGTTCCATCGCGATGTCCGGCTTGCTGGGCAGCGCCCCGACCGGATCGCAATTGGAAGCTTCGAGCCACGGCGCGGACCTCTCGATGGCCGATACCTCGCAGGCCGTCTCCCTGACGCCGCGCGTGGCGAATACCTCCACGGATTTGAAAGACTACGGCGTGGTCGGCGTCGTGACGTTTACCTGGGCGAAGAACATCAATAGCAGCCCTTCGGCAGAGTGGAATTCCATGACCAACCTCACCATCCCGCAGATCAACGTTTTGCTCAGCCAGGGCTTCCAGCAAGCGGCTTTCTTCACGGGCATCGCCTCGCAGACGCAAAACAATGTCTATCTCGTGGGCCGCAATAAAGGTTCCGGCACGCGCGCGAATCAATTGGCGGACAGCGGCTACGGCACCACCCGCACAGTGCAGCAATTCTCCATCGGCGGCGGCGTTTCCACCGCGGCGAACGGCACGCTGACTCTCGCTTACGAAGCCGACAACGGTTATGAAAGCGGCGGCGGCGTGGCAGGTGCGCTGGCCATCAATGGCAGTTGCGGCCAGGCCGATCCGTTTTTTCCCTCGAACCCCGGTTGGTTCGCCATTGGCATGTTGGGCATCAACGACGCGGTCTCGAAGAGCCTCCCGTTTCTCACCGTGGAAGGTGTGCTTGAATCGGACGGCGCCATCGAAGAAGGCCAATACGCTTTCTGGGGCCACGAACATCTGTTCGGCAAGCATAACGTCAGCGGATTCCAGGACACCGTCGGCGGCAAGCTCTTCACTGGCGTGCAAACCGCGCTGGGCACTTCCGGCAGCGTCCCGAGCGCGCACTCGCCCGGCATCGCGCTGCAGTACATGCATGCTGACAAGTCGAGCGACGTCGCTTTCCCCACCCGGAATTAATTTGTCGGTGTGTTGGGTGTTGGGTTGGTTGGTCGATCCTGGTTCACCAGCGCGGACGAGTGTCCGCGCTGGTTTTGCCGTTAAACTGTGGCTCAAAAGAAGTTGCCGAAAAGGGTGGCAAATCCCTGGCGGGGTTCGTGGCAAACCCGCAGGTTTGCCCCAGCATTTCGAAAATTTCTTTTGAGAAACAAGTCCGTATGAAAATTAAAACGTCGCTGACGCTCTCAATTTTGTTGAGTGGGATATTGCTGGCGGCGCTGGGAATTTCCTTGGCGCATCGCGAGAAGCCAGCGCCGGCATCGGTCGTTGCGGTTGCGCCTCCGGAATCGGATCCCCCGCCAGCAGTTGAATCCGCCGGGCCGTTTCGTTGGAGCCAATTGGAAGCGACGAATGATTATCGTTCTTACGTCGCGAATCTCCGCGCCGTTGGTTGCCCTGAACCCACGATTCGCGCCATCGTCACCGCAGATTTCGACGCCGCCATTTCCTTCGAAAAGCATCGCCTGGAACTGGCCGGCAAGAGCACTTCACAATTTTCACCAGAGACGACGCAGCAAGCCATTGCCAGCGTGCTCGGCGAAACCGCCGGCTCATCGCACGCTGAAGAAACCGTTGCTCCTGCATCCTCGATCACCACTTCGCCATCGCAACCGTCCTCGACGCGGCCGGCGGGACAACCCATTTTCCGCGCGAGTTACCCGGTTGTTTTTCAAAACGCCGTGCGCAACGATTCCAGCCTGACCGAAAATCAAAAAGCCGCCGTCCGCCAGGTGCAGCAGCAGTTTGTCGATGCCATCGGCAGCGCAAACCAGGACCCGGCCGATCCCGCTTACACCGCTCGCTGGCAAACCGCGCAACAAGACGCCGACGATGCGCTCCGCGCGCAACTCGGCAACCAGGCTTATCTCGCCTACCAGCAGCAGCATTATTTTTCGAACTTCCAGCAAGTGATGTTGAACGCCGGCGACGGTCCGGTGACCATCAATCCCGACGAACTGGCGAAGTAGCCCGGCGAAAGTCAGCCGCCATTTGTTGCGCCTTCGCGAGTTGCGCGCCATCAAGCCGCTGGTGCTCGTTGTAATCGTCGAAAAAGTGTTTGCCCACCACGTCGCCCTGTTCCGCGCTCAACATGAACCATTTGTAAGCCTCCACTAAATCCGACTCCACGCCCGCGCCATCCTGATACATCAATCCGAGATTCGCCTGCGCCTTGGCTTCACCCTTTTCCGCTGCGACGCGATACCATCGCACCGCCTCGCGCAGATTTTTTTCCACGCCCAATCCCTGCTGATACAAAAAACCGAGGTTGTTCATGGAAGCGACATAACCTTGCTCGGCAGCCTTCTGCAACCAATACGCCGCTTTGGCATAGTCGATTCGTTTTTGATCTTCGCCCTGAAAATAAAATTGCCCCAACGCATTCTGCGCCTCTACTTGGCCGCGCTCAGCGGCCTTGCGCCACCAGTTAACCGCTTTATCCCTATTCTGCGTCACACCGTCACCCTGGGCGCAAGCATAGCCGATGCAATACTGCGCGAGCGGATCTCCCTGCGCAGCCGCCTGGCGATACCAGAGCAGCGCCTCCGTGTAATCCCGTGTGACACCGAGCCCGCGCGCGTAGTATGAGCCCAGCTCCGTTTGCGCGTACGCGAATCCTTGCTCCGCCGATTTCCGCAGCCACACCGCCGCCGTGGCGTAATTGCCCTGCTTCGCATTCTGCGTCGCGAGCGCGTACTGTGCCCGGGCATCTGCTGAACTTTCCGCGTTCCGTTGCGGATAAGCGCAGCCGACTAAAGCCAGCGGAACGATCACCAACGCAAAGCAAATGCCCTTGAATTGTTTCTTAAAAGAAATTTCCAAAAAGGTGACATCCCTGCCGGGATGTCGTGGCAAACCCGCAGGTTTGCCCCACCTTTTGGGAAATTTCTTTTGAGAAACAATTCGCGTCACAACCCGGTTCACGATCCCAAACCTATTGAACCGCCAATCGCCTGCTCAAGTTACGTTTTGCGACGCGATTGTTACGGTTGGATGCAGGTCAGCCGTCGTTTTGTTACAATCGCATGAAGCGCGGCGGTTTTTATTCACAAAGAGAAAAATTCTGGCTCGCCACGGGCCAAACACGAGGCTCGCGCAAAAATCCCGCCATGTCCGATTGCTTGCTGTCGAAGTCCTGACAACGGTGGTTGGCGCCAACGGTCCTGTCATAAATTTGCGTTCCAACTAATTTATGACGAAATCCCATAGTCCCCGACTGTTCTCCAAAACGGCGCTGCTGGCCGCCTTGGCGATGATGGCCGGCGCTCACTCCGCCCGCGCCCAATTTTTCACCTACTCCGGAAAAGGCGATTTGATGGCGGGGTTCCGCAAACCGGGCGTCGGCGCGTTCGAACTGGTTGTGAATCTTGGGAACGTCACAAATTTCGTCGCGCTGACTCCCGGCGCCACGATCAACGTCACCAACTTTTCTCCCGCGCAACTCACGGATGCGGTTTCGAGCTACGGCAGCATGAATTGGTCTGCGTTCGCGACGTTTACCGGTCCGCCGAACAGCACCTACGCGGGATATCAGCTCGATACGATCTGGTTCACCGCACCGCGCGCCGACGTCAACACCCAATCCACGCCGCCCACGCGCAAATCGGCTTCCGCCCAATCCCTGGTGCAATCGCTCATGGATTCCATCGGCAAAGGCGGTCACACCACCTCCGTCAATTTCGGCTCAACGAACAACGACAACAATGCGGTGCTCGTGCGCGAATCCACCAGCGACAGCCATAGCCTGAACCTGAGCGTCTTTATCTCTGACCCTCAGGATGTGACCATCGGCGATTTCAGCGGCAACCTGGCGGCGACAATCGAAAACACCACGCCATCCACCTTCAACGCCGCGGTGCGTTCGGATCTGTATCAAGTGGTGCCCGCCGGTTACACCGATCCGAATTCCGGCGCCACCAGCGGCGCGGCGTATTGGGTCGGTTATTTCACATTGAATCCTGCCGGCACCATGACCTTCACGCGCAGCTCCGGCGTTGTGGTTTTGCCGCCGCCGCCGCCGCAAATCGTCGCCATCACGCGCGCGGGGAACACCTCGACCGTTTATTTCACGACTACCAACGGCTCCTACATCTATGGTTTGAATTACACCGCCTCGAGCGGACTTCCGACGGCCGCCGCCACGTGGTCGATTTCTCCAAACACCGTCACCGGCAACGGATTCACAAATTCGCTGACGGACACGACCACCGACACTTCCCGCTTCTATCGCGTGACGGCTCACTAAAGAAGTTTTTTTAAACGCCACAGGAACGAACGGCGTCCCGACATTTGGGATGCCGTTCGCGTTTTGCGGAAAAGCAGACCGGGAGTTATGGTGCGAAAGGGGGTTCGACACAACCCTTTCAGGGTTGAATACGGTTTTACGTTCCACCTCCCAGGGTAGCCTCGCAGACTCGGCAACCCTGGGCTGATTGACTGGATCCCTTCGGGATTCTTGAAAAAATGAACATGATGTGGGTAATGCTCAGAGAGGGCTGCCGCACTCCAGGACGCTAGAGCAGTTCCACCTATTATGTAGCGCAGACCTTCTTGTCTGCGCTACATATAAAATGGAAACGCTCTAACGCGAACAAGAAAACGAAAGAGTTTATCCGCGCGCTCCATTGCGACCGCACTTTGCCGCTGGCAGAATTTTCCGGCTGCATTCTGATCGGCGGTAATCCTCTGCGTTTTCAACTTTTAACACCGAGCAGAATCCCCTTCACCCTTTATTCGCGACATCGTTTGGCGCGCGGTTAGAAGTTCCTATGTCGCCTGGGGCAAAATTACCGTCACGCGTTTGATGTGCTTCAGCAACGGTTGCGTTTTTTTGCTCTTCTTCTTCTCGTCGTCGCTGTCATCCGTTTTGTTGCTCGCCACGGTTTGGGCGACATCGCTGCTGGATTGTTGCGCGGCCGATTGACTGGCGGTCGTCGCGGTGACGGGAGCGGCGCTGCTGGGGGCTATGATATCCGTGGGAGCAATACCGCCGTCACCACTCACCGATTTGGTGCCGATAATCGTGGGTCCCTGGCCGTCGCCGGGACCGGTTTGATGGTAGTCGATCGTTTTGCCGAGGATAAGGCCGGGACCGAGATCGCCCAAAACATGCACGATATTCACAGCGACGATCAGCCCTTTAATGACGCCAGTCGCTTTTAAATCGACATTGATCCCGATCACACCGGCTGGATCCACGTCGATATTGCCCAGGTAAAGCGCTGGATCCGAAGAACCGAAACCGCCCGCGCCCGGCGTGCCTGCCTGCAGCGTAACTTCTGACGGAAAGGAAGCTGCGTTGGCATCAAACGACTGCTGCAAAATGCCACCGGCGCTCGCGATGATATCGCCCTGCGGCGTCAGCACCGTGATGTTGCCCGGCATGGCCGCCGCACCGGGAACCGTCGCGGGATTGACCAACGTCTCGGCCACGATGCCGTTTGCGTAAACATATTCGAACGGCGTTTTCGGATGCGCGTAGAGCGGCGAGAACACGTTCACGGGAATCGCCACCGCGCCGCCGCTGCCGGCGTTCACATCGCCTTCGAATGATTCCACAAAGACATCGCCGCCGTTGAAACTCGCAATGCGCGAGCTATCCACGTCGATGTCATTCAGCGCGGTCACCTTCACCGCGCCGCCGCCCGTGGTGTAAATGCCCAGACCGAGATTGTCCGCCTTCATGATGCGGCTCTCAAATTCCACCAGTTCCGACGAGCCCAAATCCATCGAACCGTGCAGACTGTTCACCATCACATCGCCTCCGCCCAATGCCGCAATCGTCGAGCTCGGCATGTTCAAGCTCGGCAAGGCCACGCCATTTCGCACGACGTCCTGATCCACCGTGACATCAATCGTTGCGCCGGAATCAATGTAAGGCGTGAGGAAGGTATAATCGCGCCCGAGCAGCGCGCCGTTGCCCAGCGAGAGGATGCCATACGAATTGCCCAGCGAAATCGAACGCGCGCTGACATCGAATGTTCCGGTGCCGCCCACGACCAGGCCGCCGCCGGAATTCTCGATCGATGGCGCGCCCTGGCTCGCCTGGTAAAGCGCCGCGATCGCGTTTGCGGGAACCCAACTGATTTGGTCGGTCACGAAGTGCCCGTTCTGCACCACTGGCTGGCCATTCTTATCGTAGCGAACCACGCTCAAGGTCGGCTGCTCCAGCGCCGCTTCCACCGCCGAAGACATCGAGCCCACGAAGGTGAGTTTTTTGCTCGCGTCGTTGTACGCAAAACTGGTTTGCAGCGAATTGCCGAACAGCAGCACCTGGTTCACCAACGTCGCATATTGCGCCGGGTCCGTGCCCTTCGGAATCGTCACCTGGGCGATCTTCGCCGGGTCCACTGCGAGCGCCAGCGCCGTCTGCCAATTGTTCACCACGCCGGGCGGAAGATCCTGCTGCGGCAGATTCTGAATCGCCTGTTGCAGAAACACCCAGTTGAACGAGCCGGCGTTGTAGATATCTCCCTTCACATTAATCGACGTCGTATCACCCGGGTGCAGATTCTCCCCCGTGAAACTGCTGTTCACCATGTCGCCGCCGACGCTGATTTGGGTCGCCTTGCTCGTTTGCAGGATGACATTTTTCATGTTGCCATCGATGCTGACCGTGACGGCATTCGGGTTGTTGATTTCCGTGGGCGTGCTGCCGTGATCGTTCGGGCTGAACGGCTGGACGCCGGTGTTGCTCACGAACCAATGTGTCTGCGCGCTGTCGGACATCACGAGGCTCGAACTGTTTTCCGCCAAGAAATCTCCGCCCGTTCCCGCGCGCGTCACCAGGTTCAATTCCCCGGAAGCCGATGGGAATATCGTCATGTTATTTTCCAATGTGATCCCGCCGCCGCCCGCGGAAATGCTCAGCGAAGGCGGCAGTAGAATCGGCACGTTGTCGTTCGGCCGCGGAATATTCTGCCCCGTCAAATAAACGCCGTCGCCCGCCGTCAATCCCAGCGCGGCCAGTGGATCATAATCGAATAAATGATACGCGGCGCTCGCGGTGCCGCCCTGATTATTGAAAACGCCGTTCGGATTCCGCGCTTCCTGTAAATAAATATCCCGCGACGCGTTCACCAGCCAACGCCCTTTGGCGCCGCTCAGAGAAATGTTCTGGCTCGCGCTGCCCGCGTCCAGACCCGCCGTGATGCTGCCCGCGCCGTTCATCATCACATAATGCCCAAACACACTGCCGCCCGCGGTGATGGAAACATTTCCCGCCTGCGAACCGAACGCGCCGGTGCCCGGATCGGCCGTCTGAATTGATTTTCCCGATGAGCCGGTGGGATAAAAACTCGTCACATCGCCGCCCGCGCTGATGTCCACATCGCCTCCGGCCGCCGTGCTGATGCCGCCGAGAGTCGTCGTGGTTCCAATCGCGCCGGTGATCGGGTTCACCGTGAATGGCGTGTAGAACGGCGCGCTCTTGATGTAATTGAATCCCGACGTGCCGCTGCCGGTGTTCACATCGCCGGCCACTGCCGTGACATCGATCGAGCCGCCACCGATCGTGGTGATGCGCCCGATGCCCGCATTCGCCACGCCTTGTCCGCTACTCTGTCCCGACCAGCCGACCTGCACTTCGTTTGCCGAGCGCAGGTTGATGTTGCCATTGACCGATTGAATCAGCGCGCTGCCCCATAGATAAATGCTGTCGCTGCCCGAGACCGGCGTCTCGCCCGGCGCCAAAGCCGTGCCCGCGGCGAAATCCAAATTCCAATTCTTTCCCGCGCGAATCGCCGAGCCGTTGTTCAACGTGATGTCGTTCCCCGCCGACAATGACAGCGTCGCGCTGGACAATTGATCCGCCAACGTCCAGGTCGTGCTCAAAATGATGTCGTGATCCGCCTGCAAATCGACTTGCGAGAGTCCGCCCGCAATCTGGCTGTTCAACGAACTGACCATCGAGCTGTCCAACAGCAAATCCGTCGGATCAATCGTCAATTTGCCGCCCACGAATCCCGCGCCGGCCGCGCTCTGAATCGTTGATTGAATTCCGCCAAGTTGTGCCGCCGACACTTCCAACTGGCCGCCGTTGCCGCCCTGCGCGCCGCCGGAAATATTGATCAGCGAGCCGGCTTGATCGGAAAAAGTATTGCCGGCCTTCAACGCCACCGTGCCGCCGGCGCTCACGCCCACGGAATCGCCTTTCGCGGAAATCACGGAGTTCGCGCCGAGATTCAAACTGTCGCTCGCCATCAATTCGATCGTGCCGTTCACGTCCTTCACCGAATTCGCCTGCACCAATCCGCCCTGGTTCACCACCTGCGCCTGCATCACGATGCTCCCGCCGTCCGCGACCAGTTGCCCGCTATTGTTGACCGAGCCTTGCGGCAGCGTGACTTCAGCATTGATGCCGCGGCCATCGGGGCTGGTTGAAACCAAAACTTTTTGTCCCGAGTACAGGCCGATTTTTCCGCCGGGATTGAAAATCGAACCGTTGTTTTGAATATCGCTCGCAATCAAAAACGCCGGCGCGCCGCCCGCGATGTTGATCTGCCCGAAATTGACGATCTTCGCCGTCGGTGGCAGGGCATCGAATTGCCACGCGCCTCCGCCGGTGAGGCTCGGCATCGCGAGCGGCGCCGTGGTCATCAGCAACCCGTGCGTATTGATCGCCGCCTGTCCGCCCACGAAAAAGCCGGAGGAATTTTGCAGGATCACGTAGCCATTCGCATTCAGCGTCCCGAGAATTTGCGATGCATTCGGGTCATTGATTCGGTTCCACACGACCGAAGAGGAAGAAGGCTGAACAAACGTCGTCGTTTCGCCCGCATCGATATTGAAGCTCGACCAGTTGATGAACGATTGCGCAGAAGTGGTGACGGTGAACTGCGAGCCGGACGTATTAAACGACGCCGAACCTTGCGCCACCGTGCCGCCCTTGGGATTCGCCTGCACCCGCGCCGGTTGAACCGCCGCGATCAACCCGGCAATGAACAGGCCCTGATAACCGCCTCGCCAGGCGCGCCACAAAAAGCCTCTAGTGGTAGGGCGCGTCGCTCCGCGCGCGCCGCCAAACAGGTCGAGCACGGCGCGCGCGGAGCGATGCGCCCTATCGGCCGCAGGCCATGAGCGCCTTTTGTTAGACAGTGTCGACCTTTGCATGACAAAAAATCCTCGCGTCAGTTTATCTGAAAATCAGTTCGCCGGGTGCCGAATCGGGTGACAATTGCGTGACATTAAAACTGGCCGGTCAGCGAAAAATTGAAGAGCGGCTGATACGCGCGCGTGGTGCCGGCGTTCTTCAATGGCACGGAGAACAGCAACCGGGCGTCCCAGAACGTGCCGATCGACATCACACCGCCCACGCCGGTTCCCCACAGCGTCGTGGTGCCGGGCCGGCCCTGCCGCTCGAGCAAATACGTCTCGGCGTAGTCGGTATAAATTGAGCCGCGCAGGGTCACCGGAAAACGTTGCGCCAGCATCCCCACGAGCACCGCCGGCGTCTCCTGCTCGAGCGACGCGTGCCAGCCGGTGTCGCCGAACACTTCGCCTTCGTGATAACCGCGCACGCTACCGACGCCGCCGCCGCCGAATTGTTCGTTGCTGATCAGCGGCTCGCTCGCCCACTGGCCGTTCAGCCGCGCGGACAAAATCCAATTCGTGTAAACCACGAAATCCGCCGTCAAACTCGGCGTCAGCGTGACCCAATGCCCCAACGCGGGCCGATTCGTCAAACTGGCGAGGCTCGCGTAATTGCTGCGCGAGCCGGAATTCCACAGGTTCGCGCTCACTCCCAACCCGGGGCTGAAGGTCAGCCGCGGCATCCGCCAGGTGAGATTGTAAGCCGCTGACAAGGGCAGATATTCCAAATTTCTCCGCACGTCGCTGGTGATCGCATCCGTCGCCGTATGCGTGATGGGATTTCCGTTTTCATCGTAAGTGATTTCCGTATCGACAAAGGAATTCGTGTGATGCCCGCTGGTCACGTAACGCTTGAAATCCAGTCCGCCGGAAAAAGAGGAAACGATGCTCTCCGACGGCGTCACCGGCTGAGTGAAGCGGAAGCCCAACACCTCGTTGATGGTAATGTCCTGCTGAAACTGCTCCTCCCGCAATTGCCGCACGCCCGGCACGTTCACCAGGTTGGTTGCGGATTCCTGTTCCACGCCGGTATCGATGGCCGCGCGGCTTGCATAAAAATTCAGTTCAGCCTGTCCGGAAGGCGGCGGCAAATTGAATTTGCGCGTGGCTTCGTTGTAACCAAACGTGCCCGGCTGGCTTTCCACGGTCTGCTCAATCGCATTCGGGCTCCCCAGCGGCATCCGGTAAAACGCGCTGTAGTTCGCCACCAACGGTTTGTCATAGAAATTCCATTGATCGTCCGTTTTGTAAGCCTCCGGTGAAAAACTATATTGCAGCCCCAGCGAATGTTCGTGCTGCCAGAGATTGTTGTAGACCGCGGAACTGTTGATGCGCAAATCCGGCGTGCCGGGCGAATTCTGATTGTTCAACTCCACTTTTCCATGCACCGGCAAACGGTCCTTCACCTTCAGCGTCAAATCGCTCGTGCCCGGCTCCGCGCCCGGGCTGATCACCGGGTAAATCTGCCGGTCCTGGTTGCCGTTGGCGCGATTCAACTCCGCTTGAAAAATCAGCCCGTTCAAAATGGTGTTGGTACGCAGGCTCGGCAACGCGCGCGCGACATTGTTCGAACTGAAGTAACGATTACCCGTCACATTGATCTGCGCCAGTTTTCCTTCCGTCACTTTGATTTTCACCGTCGCGTTGGTGAGCTTCTGTTGCGGCAATCCGACCGACACCGTCACGTAACCGCGCGCGCGATACGCCGCCTGCAATTCCGCCAACGCGGATTGAATGCCCGCGAAACTCACATTGGTGCCGAACGCTCCCGTCGCATTCGTCAACGCCGCGCCGATTGCGGTCGGCGACAGCATGGTATTGCCGGCGACCTGGTAGTGTTGCACCTCGAAGTGCGGGCCGGCATTGGTGCGCGCTGGTTGCGCTGCGGACAACACTGGGAGGAAACCGTTCTCCGTTGCGATCTCGACTCCGTTGCTGGTGATCAAATAACGCCGGCCGGAAATCACAATTTGCGGAATCGCTCCCTCAAACACAGTCAGCGTCGCGATGCCGTTCGTAATCCACCGCTCGCTGATGACCACGCTCATCAACGGAAAACCGTGATCGAAATATTCCGTCTGCACCGCCGTCGCCGCGCGCACCAGTTGCGCCATGTCCACATTGGTGCCGGTAAATTTTGAAGCGACCGTCGCGAGAGCGTTGGCGGGGATTGGCGAGTTGCCTTCAATGGCATATTCCCTCACGTCGAAACGAGAAATGGCCTCCTCATTGGCATCGGCAGCCAACAAGGCCGCCGCCTGCCGGCAACAAAGGAACAACAAAATCAGGATTTTATGCGCGCGCAAGAAAAGCACCGACCCACCTTGAAAAACGCATATTACAGATTTCCGTCGGACAGGTGACGATAGCGCAACGAAACAGTTTTCCGGATGTTTTCCCGTTCGTCGCTTGTCCGTAACTCGCGGCCTTTAATCTGCGTTTCGTTTTGCGGCCATTCCCGGAAATTCCGCCGGATTTTTTTGCCCGGCGCTGCGACGCATGAAGAAACCGAATCGAACCTACGAGCCTCATTTAAGCCTGCGGGAAATTTCCTTGCGGCCCGGCGCCGAATGGGCTCCGCATTGGGCGAGTTGGACGCTCATTCATGTCACCGCCGGCGCGGGTTATTGCCTGCAGCCGGATTGCAACCAGGAGTTGGAAAACGGCGCGCTGATTCTCCTCAATGGCGAAATGCCCGGCGTCATCCGCGCCAGCAATCTGAGCCCGCTCACGCTCCACGCGTTCACCGTGATGCCCACGCGCTTGACGGGATTGCTGACGCTGAGCGAACAAAGTTTTTTCCAGGCCGCCGCCTCGCGCAAGGATTTCGCGCTGAAAATTTTTCCGCCGCAACATCCCGTCGCCGCCGGCATGAAGGAAATGTGCGGCAGTGGAAATCCCGCCACCCTGCCGGTTCGCCTGAAATTATTCCAGCTCTTCGTCGAGCTTTTCAGCAAGGACGTGGAGCAGCGAGCCGCGCCCACCGCCGCCACGGACGCGCGGGAACGTCTCCGGGTTTTTCTCGATGAAACGCCCTCGTCCGAGCTGCTCGAAATGGACTTCAACGAACTGGCGCGATTGACCAATTGCACCTCGCGCCACCTGAGCCGCATTTTTCGGGATCTCGTCGGCAAATCCTTTCGCGACAAGCGCGCCGAAATCCGCCTGGCCCGCGCTCGCGAGCTGCTCGCCACCAGCGATAGCAAGGTCGTCGATGTCGCGTTGGAAAGCGGTTACAAATCCCTGAGCCTGTTCAATCTCATGTTCTCGCGGCGTTTCGGCACCAGCCCCGGCAAATGGCGGCAGAAAAATGGCCGCCAGGCCGACAACGGGAAGTTCGAACGCAAATCGATCGCGCCCGGCGCGGAAGGCGCGTTGCCCCATCGCGGCGGATTGCGGGGGAAAATCCTCACGACCGCGGCGCTGCGTACCAATACCTGAAATTCATCGCCGCCATGGGAACACGCCCGCGGAAATGAAAAGCCCGGAGCAAAGCCCCGGGCTTGAGCAAATACGACTGATTGGTTGTTCACGCCTTCCGCGCAAACTTGGAACGCAACAGTGCGATTCCCGCGAGGCCCATTCCCAACAAAGCCACCGTCTGGCCGCCATCCGGCACGTTCGTAAGGTTCGGAATGCTCGGATTGTTCGGAATGACGTAGTCCTGGCCGGGGCCGGTAACTGCGATCAAACTGACGACGGGAGCGTCCTTATTGCCAGCAACCCAGTTGAGCATATCTCCCGCTCCGTAATCGATGCCGGATTTGAGTTGAAAATTCGAGTCGCCGACAATGTCCCAAATCGCAATCTGCAACCCGGCGGCGGTTTCATCGCTCATGCTGGCCGAATAGTATTGCCCCCAGAGCTGCTCGATCTCCAAAGCCTTGGCGGCGCCCATTCCGTTGACAGGCGCCTTGGGCCCCGACGCAAGCGGTTCTGCCGTGTACGACTGCGGCCCGCCAATGCTCCAATGAAACGGATCAATACAAAAGCCCTGGATGGCAACGCCGTTCACCAATAAATTAACTGGTCCGGCATAGACCCACTGGTCTCCCAAAGTGGAACTCAAGATTTCCACAGTCTCGTGCGAACCAATTCCGACTTCCTCTACGGTCACCGGAACCGCGGCCGCGCGATAGGTCATGCCTGCCAATCCTAAGACTGCCACCAGGATTTTCCCCGGGGTCAATCTCCGTAACACACTGCGATACAAGTTTTTACTCATGCTTTCTATTTAGCGACTTTGGTGCCATCCGGAGATTTCGTGACGCGTTGGATTTGGAAATGACTATCAGAGAGAGGTTTAAGTATCCTTTTTCGGCGCCGCAGTATGCGGGTCTTAAGCGATATAGGTCGCAAAAAGTGTAAACGATTCCGTCGCGAAGAAAGCAGTTCCAACACTTCCGAGGAATTCTCGTTCGGCATCCGTGAGCCGAACGTCAAAACTCTGCGAACTATCCCCGGGAAACGCCCGGGGGGCGGGCTTTTGCGTGCTTTTTAAGAGGGTGATCGGTTCTATTGAGGTTTTTTTTACCTCCTGGCCCTGCCAATTGATTACCCGCCTGCGCGTGGCCATGCGACCGTCGAAGCATGACAGATTTGATTTACATCGGAATCATCGTGGTCTTTTTCCTCGCCAGCGAGTTCTACGCTCACGGGTGCGAGAAACTTTAAGGACGCTTATGGAAAACATCATTGCCGGACTCATCTCGCTGGCTCTCTTCGCGTATCTGCTCTTCGCGATGCTGAAGCCGGAAAACTTTTGACGCACTTTTCTATGCAAACTTCCGGCTGGATTCAACTCGCCCTGTTCGTCGGCGTGCTCGCGCTGATCACCAAGCCTATGGGCCTGTATCTGTTTCACGTGCTCGACGCCCATGGAAAAACCTGGCTCGATCCGGTGCTCAAGCCATGCGAACGCCTCACTTATCGCCTGCTCGGCGTGCGCGCCGAGGAAGAACACGATTGGCGCCGTTACACCTGGGCCATGCTCCTGTTCAGCCTGGTGGGCTGCATTTTCACCTACGCGATTTTGCGCCTGCAGGACAAACTGCCCTTGCAATCGCTGTTGAACCCGCAAGGATTGCCCGGGCTCACACCGCATCTCGCGTTTAACACCGCCGTCAGCTTTGCCACGAACACCAACTGGCAAAGCTACGGCGGCGAATCGACCATGTCCTATTTATCGCAAATGGTCGCGCTCACGATCCACAATTTCACTTCGGCCGCGGTGGGCATCGGCATCGCCGCTGCCGTCGTGCGGGGCATCGCGCGGCATTCGACGAAAGGGATCGGCAATTTCTGGGTGGATCTCGTTCGCCTCACGTATTACCTGCTGCTGCCCCTTTGTCTCGTGTTCTCAGTCTTTCTCGTGTCGCAAGGCATGATTCAGAATTTCAAGCCTTACACCAAGGCGAAGCTCGTCGAGCCGATGAAAATTTCCGTCGCCAAAACCGAGAAGGACGGCAAACCCGTTCTCGACAAGGACGGCAAGCCGGTGATGGAGGATCAAATGGTGCAGGAGCAAGTCATCGTCCAGGGACCGATGGCCTCGCAAGTCGCGATTAAAATGCTCGGCACAAACGGCGGCGGTTACGCGAATGCAAATGCCTCGCATCCCTTCGAGAATCCCACGCCGCTCTCCAATTTCATCCAAATGCTCTCGATCTTCGCCATCGGCAGCGGCCTGACTTATTACCTGGGGCGCATGGTGAAAAATCAAAGGCACGGCTGGGCCGTCTGGTCGGCGATGGCCATCCTGTTCCTCGGTGGCGTTGTGTTTTGTTGGTGGGCGGAAGCGCAGGGAAATCCCGTTCATCAACACCTCGGCGTGCTCGCGTCCGATGGCAACATGGAAGGCAAGGAAGTGCGCTTCGGCATTTTCAATTCCGCGTTGTTCGCCACGATCACCACCGACGCCTCCTGCGGCGCGGTGAACGCCATGCACGATTCCTTCACGGCGCTCGGCGGATTCGTGCCGCTGTTCAATATTCAACTGGGCGAAATCATTTTCGGCGGCGTCGGCGCGGGGCTTTACGGAATGATTGTTTTCATCGTGCTCGCGGTGTTCATCGCGGGCCTGATGGTTGGCCGCACGCCGGAATATCTCGGCAAAAAGATTCAATCGTTTGAAGTGAAGATGGCCATGCTGGCTCTGCTGGTGCTCGCGCTGGACATCCTCGCCTTCTCCGCCTGGGCCGCCGTCAGCCAATGGGGTGTGGGCGGACTCAACAACAGCGGCCCGCATGGCTTGAGCGAAATGCTCTACGCCTTCAGCTCCGGCACCGGCAACAACGGCAGCGCCTTCGCCGGGCTGACCACCAACGTGCCGTGGTACAACACAACTCTCGGCATCTCCATGCTGATCGGCCGATTTCTGATGATTATTCCCATCATGGCCATGGCCGGAGCGTTGGCGCAAAAGAAACTGATTCCCGCCGGCGCCGGCACATTTCCGGTTACCGGCGGCACCTTCGTCATTCTGCTGCTGGGCACGATTGTGCTCGTGGGCGCCTTGAATTTTCTGCCGGTGCTCGCGCTCGGTCCCATCGTGGAACATTTCCTGATGTTGAAAGGCACGTTGTTTTAAAAGCGTCTGAATATGAAACTGATTCCCGCAATTTCATTAACACCCGGCTTCAGCCGGGTGAGCGAATCCGCACGGAAACAAAAACCGTTTCAACGGTTTTTCGCGCTGGCGACGAAAACTGTTAAAACAGTTTCAGATTTTCATTCGCCTGCTGACACCGGGCTGAAGCCCGGTGTTAATGATCCCGATATTCACAACCTCGCTTCTGTTTCACCTGTAATTTTATGACTCACCAAGCTCCATCATTGTTCGATTGGAAAATTGCCGGCCCGGCCATCGGCGACGCTTTCAAGAAGCTCAACCCGCGGTTGATGATCAAAAACCCGGTCATGTTCGTGACCATGGTTGGCGCGGCGTTGACCACTGCGGGCGTTTTCACGGCGAAACCCGAACTGCGCGGGTTCGTGATCCAACTCGCCATCTGGTTGTGGTTTACAGTGCTCTTCGCGAATTTCGCTGAAGCCATGGCCGAAGGCCGCGGCAAAGCCCAGGCGCAGGCCTTGCGCAAAACGCGTGTCCAAACCACCACGCGCCGCGTCAAAAACGGCGGCGTCGAGGAAGTGAGCGCCACCGAACTCCGCAAGGGCGATTTGGTCCTCGTGAAAGCCGGGGAAGTGATACCCGCCGATGGCGATGTCATCGAAGGCGCAGCCACCGTGGATGAATCCGCCATTACCGGCGAATCCGCGCCGGTGATCCGCGAAAGCGGCGGCGACCGCAGCGCGGTGACGGGCGGCACGCGCGTGCTCTCGGACGAAATTAAAATCCGTGTCTCGATCAATCCGGGCGAAGGATTTCTCGATCGCATGATTTCACTCGTTGAAGGCGCGAAACGCCAGAAAACGCCGAACGAAATCGCGCTCACGATTTTGCTTTCGGCGCTCACGATTATTTTTCTCCTCGTTTGCGTGACCCTGAAACCGTTCGGGCTTTATTCGGCCACGGATTTCTCCGTGCCGGTGTTGATCGCGCTCCTGGTTTGCCTGATTCCCACGACCATCGGCGGCCTTCTCAGCGCCATCGGCATCGCGGGCATGGACCGCTTGCTTCAGCATAATGTCCTCGCCATGAGCGGTCGCGCCGTGGAGGCCTCCGGCGATGTCGACGTCCTGTTGCTCGACAAAACCGGCACCATCACGCTCGGCAATCGCCAGGCGGCAGATTTTCTCCCCGCGCCCGGCATCGCGGCCAATCGGTTGGCCGACGCGGCGCAGCTTTCCTCGCTGGCCGATGAAACGCCCGAAGGCCGGAGCATCGTGGTGCTGGCCAAGGAACGTTTCAACATTCGTGGTCGCGAAGTCGTTTCGCCGCCCGCGCATTTCATTCCCTTCACCGCGCAGACGCGCATGAGCGGCGTCGATATCCCCGCCGTCAACGGCGATCCGGCGCAAAGCATTCGCAAAGGCGCCGCCGAAGCGATTCGCGCGCACGTGGAAAAATCCGGCGGCCAATTCGCGCCCGCCGTGACTCAGAGCGTCGAAAATATTTCCCGTTCCGGCGGCACTCCGCTGGTGGTCGCGGAAGGCCGTGACGTGCTCGGTGTCGTGCATCTCAAAGACATCGTCAAAGGCGGCATCAAGGAACGTTTTGCGCAGCTTCGCAAAATGGGCATCAAAACCGTCATGATCACCGGCGACAATAAACTCACGGCCTCAGCCATCGCGGTGGAAGCGGGTGTGGATGATTTTCTCGCCGAGGCGAAACCGGAGGACAAGCTCGCGCTCATTCGCCGCGAGCAAGAGGGCGGGCGCATGGTGGCGATGATCGGCGACGGCACGAACGACGCTCCGGCGCTCGCCCAGGCGGATGTCGGCGTGGCGATGAACACCGGCACGCAAGCCGCCAAGGAAGCCGGCAACATGGTCGATCTCGATTCCAACCCGACGAAGCTCATCGAGATCATCGAAATCGGCAAACAACTGCTCATCACGCGCGGTTCGCTGACGACCTTCAGCATCGCAAACGATGTTGCGAAATATTTCGCCATCATTCCCGCGATGCTGATGGGCACGTTCCCGGCAATTGCGCCGCTGAACATCATGCGCCTGCACAGCCCGACGAGCGCGATCCTGAGCGCCGTCATTTTCAACGCGCTCATCATTATCGCGCTGATTCCGCTCGCGTTGCGCGGCGTGAAATTCAAACCCATCGGCGCGCTCGCGATCTTGCAGCGCAACCTGATCATTTACGGCGGCGGCGGCGTGCTATTGCCGTTCATCGGCATCAAGCTCATCGACCTCATCATCACAGCCCTTCACCTCGTTTGATTTATGAAAAGAATATTTATCGAGCTTCGGCCGGCGATTGTGTCGACCGTGATTTTCGCGGTTGTTTGCTGCGGCGTGTATCCGCTCGTCGTGTTTGGAATTTCCCAGGCGCTCTTCCACGAGCAGGCCAACGGAAGCTTGATCGTGGACAAAGACGGCAATGTTCGCGGTTCGCAACTCCTCGGCCAGCAATTCACCGCCGACAAATACTTTCATCCGCGCCCCTCGGCGGCGGGCAACGGCTACGACGCCACCAGTTCCGGCGGCAGCAATCTCGGGCCAACGTCCAAAAAACTCGCGGATTCCATCGCGCAAAACATCTCGGATTATCGTTCCCAAAACGGATTGGGCACCAACGACCCCGTCCCCGCCGACGCCGTGACCGCGTCCGGCAGCGGGTTGGATCCGCACATCAGCCAGCGAAACGCGGAACTCCAGGCGCCGCGCGTCGCCAAAGCCCGCCATCTGGCGCCGGAAAAAGTTTTGGACCTGGTGCGCCTCAATATCGACCCGCCGAGCCTCGGCTTCCTCGGCGAACCCGGCGTGAACGTTCTCAAATTGAATCTCGCGCTGGACGATCTCAATGGCGCCGCAGCCGAAAAATAAACATGAACCAATTCGTCGTCATCTTTGTGCCGTGCGGCGAAGAGCTCGCGGGTGTTGAAGCCAGGCAGCATCAGCGCCGGGAGCCGAAAGATGACGCCGTTGGAACTCCCAGCACTGATTCTTTGCATGCCGCCAGGGATGCCGAGCGATTGCCGCTCTGGAGATGGTTTACTTTTGAGAAAGGCCCCTGATGTTGCGTGAAATTTTAACTGAATCTGCCAGCGAAATGTTTAAGTTATTTGCATGACTGAGCCGCAGCGCCCAAGTCCGGATGCCTTGCTGGCCGCGCTTCAAAGCGACGCCGCCCAGGGCAAACGCGGGCGGCTCAAGGTTTTTCTCGGCATGAGCCCCGGCGTGGGCAAGACCTACGCCATGCTGGAAGCCGCGCAACGCGAACTGAAAGCCGGCCGCGACCTCGTCGTCGGTTTCGTCGAAACTCACGGTCGAACCGAAACCTCTGCTTTGCTCGCCGGGTTGAAAATCATTCCCCGCGTGGAGAATGATTACCGCGGCATGAAGCTGCAGGAGATGGACATCGACGCCGTCCTCGCTCGCCGCCCGCAACTTGTCCTGGTCGATGAACTCGCGCACACCAATGCGCCGGGCTCGCGCCATCCCAAACGCTGGCAGGACGTGCAGGAGTTGCTCGAAGCGGGCATCGATGTCTTCACGACCTGCAACGTCCAGCACATCGAAAGCCGCGCCGACACCGTGCGGCAAATCACCGGCGCGGAAATTCGCGAGACCGTTCCCGACAGCGTCCTCGATACGGCGGAAATGGAACTTATCGATTTGCCTCCCGCCGAACTCCGCCAGCGGCTCAAGGAAGGAAAGGTGTACGTTCCCGAACGTGCCACGGCCGCGGCTGAGAATTTTTTCCGCGAAGCCAATCTCACCGCGCTCCGCGAATTGGCGCTCCGACTTGTCGCCGATCACGTAGGGGAGGAAACGCAGGAGTTTCATCGCGCGCAAATTACCGCCGAACCGTGGAAAACCGGGCATCGTCTGCTGGTCGCTGTCAGCGCGAGCCCGTTTTCCGAACCGCTCATCCGTTGGACGCGCCGCATGGCGGACAGTTTGAAATGTCCCTGGCTCGCCGTTCACGTGGAAAGCTCGCGCGAACTCAGCGAAGACGCGCAGGCGCGCCTGGAAAAAAATCTCGCCCTCGCGCGAACGCTCGGCGCGGAGGTCATCGCCACCACCGATGAGGATCTCGCTCGTGGATTGTTGCGCGTGGCTCAGCAGCACAATATTTCCCAAATCGTCGTGGGCAAACCTTCCGCCGCCAACTGGCTCGAGTGGCTCCGCGCGGGTCGACTGCTGCGCCGGCTCACCCGCGACAGCGGCAACATTGATCTGCACGTCGTGCGCGCGGAAAAAACGGGCACGAGTCCCCGGCAACCCCATTGGCGGCGGCCCCTGCGCACCAACTGGCGTCAATACGGCCTCGCCGCCGGGATCATCGCCGCCGTCGCGTTGATGAGCTTTATCATCGATCCCACGTCCAGCGCTCCGCGCGTTCCGGGACTCCTGTTCCTGCTCACAGTGGTTTTGCTCGCGCTATTTCTGGGGCGCGGCCCCGTGCTGCTCGCGGGCGCATCGAGCGCTTTGATCTGGAACTATTTTTTCCTGCCGCCACGCCACACCTTCATCATTGCGCGCGCCGAAGATGCGATTTTGTTCGGGCTTTATTTCGCCGTCGCCATCGTGCTCGGCCAATTGGTCGCACGCATCCGCGCCCAGGAACTGGCCGAACGCCATCGCGAGGAACGCGCCACCGCGCTGTATCAATTGAGCCGCGAACTCGCCCAGGCCGGCACGCGCGATGAAGTTGTCTGGCAACTCACCGCCGAGTTGAATCGCGCGTTTCAGACGCCCGCCGCAGTCCTGCTGCCCTTCAACCATCATTTGGCCGCGCATCCGGACAGCCCGCTCGCGTTGAGCGAAAAAGAACTCAACGTGGCCGAATGGGCCTTTCAACACCGGCAGACCACGGGAAAATTCACCGATAACCTTCCCGGCGCGGAAGCGATGCATCTGCCGCTGGCCACCGAACGCGCCGTGCTCGGCGTCTTGTCGGTGATTCCGCCCGGCCCAACGCTGTCGCTTTCCCAACGCGACATGCTGGAAGCCTACGCGCGGCAGGCGGCGCTCGTGCTGGACCGCGTGGCCCTGCGCGCCACCGCCGAGCAAAGCAAACTCGTGGCTGAATCCGAGCGGCTCAGCAATGCGCTGCTGAATTCCATCTCGCACGAATTGCGCACGCCGCTCGCCGCCATCACCACGGCGACCAATGCGTTGTCCGAAGCGCGCGATGGCGAGCTGCAACGCTCGATGACCGCCGAAATCCAGGAAGCCGCCGCGCGATTGAATCGTCTCGTCGGCAATTTGCTCGACGTCACCCGCCTCGCCTCCGGCCACGTCAAAGCCAGGCTCGAGTGGCACGAACTCGGCGACGTGGTCCAGACCACCGTGCGCTCGTTGCAACGTGAATTATCCGGCCGCAATGTCACTGTCGAAATCGCCGAAAAACTTCCGCTCGCGCGCTTCGATTTCACCCTGATGCAACAGGCGCTCTCCAACCTGCTGCTGAACGCGGTGATGCACACGCCCCCCGGAACGGCGATTTCAGTTCAGGCGCTGAGGGAAGGAAGCGATTTTGTGGTGCGCGTGGCAGACAACGGCGCTGGTTTGCCGCCGGATTTGCTGCCGCGAGCGTTTGAGAAATTCTCCCGCGCGAGCAACGCTCCCGCCGGCGGCAGCGGCCTGGGGCTCGCCATCGTCAAAGGATTTGTCGAGGCGCAGGGAGGCTCGATCAATGTGCAAAATAAATTGAGCGGCGGGGCGCTGTTCACGATTCGCTTGCCGCAAACCGAATCTGCGCCATCCTTGGAGGCGCTCGCATGAGCAAACCCGGCCAGCCAAAAACCATCGCGCTCGTGATCGATGACGAGCCGCAAATCCGCCGTTTGTTGCGCGTGACACTCGAGGCCAACGGCTACGATGTCGTCGAGTCGCCGACCGGCGCCGAGGGCCTGGTCCAGGCCGCCCAATGCCGCGCGCGGGTGATTCTGCTCGACCTCGGTTTGCCGGACATGGATGGCCTCGATGTTCTCAAACGGCTGCGCGAATGGAGCCGCGTTCCGGTGATCATTCTCAGCGTGCGCGATCGAGAAGAGGAAAAAGCCGCGGCGCTCGATGCCGGCGCGGATGATTATGTGACCAAACCGTTCGGCTCGGCCGAATTGCTCGCGCGCCTGCGCGTCGCCTTGCGCCATGCCGAGAAGCCAAATGAAGATCCGATTTTCCGCAGCGGCCCATTGGTCGTGGATCTCGCCGAGCGACACGTCACCGTCGGTGGAAAGGAAATTTCCCTGACCGTCACCGAATACAATCTGCTCCGCCTGCTCGTGCGCCACGCGGGCAAGGTGCTGACGCATCGCTTTCTGCTGCGCGAGGTCTGGGGACCGAACGCCGAGAACCAAAGCCACTATCTGCGCGTCTACATCGCGCGATTGCGTGAGAAATTAAAAACCGATCCCAGTCAGCCGGATATGCTGCTGACCGAATCCGGCGTCGGTTACCGGCTCATTGAATCAAACTGAAATCGGCAAGGGCGAGTTGCCGGCCCGCTAGGAGTAGGGCGCGTCGCTCCGCGCGCGCCGTTTCGATTTGAAAACCAGACGGCGCGCGCGGAGCGACGCGCCCTACCTGCCGAATCCCTTCTGTTCCACTCCCCTCAACTCGCCGAAAATCGATAGCCGATTCCCGACTCCGTCAAAAAGAAAACCGGCGCGTCCGGATTTGGCTCCAGCTTGTCGCGCAAGCGCTGCACGTAGACGCGAAGATATTGGGTCTTCTGTTCATGTTCCGGCCCCCACACTTCGCGCAACACCTGCCGATGCGTCAGCACTTTTCCGACGTGTTGCACAAACAACCGCAACAACGCGTATTCCGTGGACGTCAATTTGACCGCCTGGCTCTCGCGCGTGACCAGGCGGGCCGCCAGGTTCACGGTGATGTTTCCGAAATGCAGCGCCGGCTCTTCCGCTTTGCCGCGATCCGCGCGCCGCACCGTGGCACGCAAACGCGCCAGCAATTCCCCGCTTTTGAACGGTTTCGTCACATAATCATCCGCGCCGGCATCGAGCGCTTCGATTTTTTCCGGCTCCGAATCCTGAACGGTCAGGATCACGACGGGCGCCTGCGTCCATTCGCGGAGCCGTTTCAAAACCGCCAGCCCCGTGATGTCTGGCAGCCCCAGATCAAGAATGATCAGGTCGTACCGCTGCCGCGCGCTGGTGGACAGGCCTTCCTGTCCGGAACCGGCTGTCGTCACACGATAATGGTTCGCCTCCAGCACCGTGGAGAGCAGCCGCTGAATCTGTGGCTCGTCGTCGATCACCAGCGCCGAAAGGTCCGGCGCGGATACTGTGTTATTCGTTACGTTATTCATAATTTTCCTCGGGAAGTTCCGGATTGTCGGCGGCCGGCATCCAGATATTGAAAAGTGCGCCGCCGTTCACGCCGTTCGTGGCAGAAACCCGGCCGCCTTGCGCTTCGATAAATCCTTTGACGATCGCCAGCCCCAGGCCCACGCCGCCCGGCTTTGAGTTGGGCAGCCGATGAAACACATCGAACACATGCTCCAACTCACCCGCCGGCAACCCCGGCCCGCGATCCGAAACCTGTATCAGCAATTCTTTGCCCTCGCTGCGGGCGGTGATTTCGATGAGCGTCTGCGGGGGCGTGTGCGTGGCGGCATTCGCGAGCAGATTGCTCAAGGCTTGTTGCATCAGGACAAAATCCATTCTCGCGAGCTGCGGTCCGGCGGCGATTTTTGCCTCCACGGGATGCCCCTTGAGCAACTCCGCCGACTCACGCAGCGAGGCATTGATCACGTCCCGCGCTTCGCACCAATCCAATCGCGGCTGAAGCTGCCCGCCCTGGATGCGCGCCGCGCTCAGCAAACTCTGCACAATCCGATTCAGCCGCGCTCCGGCCGATTCGATTTCGCCGATGAACCGCTCTTGCGACGTCGACAGTCCACCTTGCGTCCGCAAATTTCCCGCCGCGCCGACAATCGCCGAGATGGGCGTGCGGAATTCGTGCGAGACCGAGTTCAACAACGTGCGCCCCAGCCGTTCGGATTCGGACAACAACTTCGCGCGGAGTTCGGTTTCCTGGTACGTGCGCAGCCGCGCGGTCAATTCGCCCGCCACCAGCGCCACCACACAGTACGTGATGACCATGGTCCCGTCATAGATATCATCGATGTGAAACGAATACATCGGCGGCACAAAGATGTAGTCCCAAATCGCCGCGCTCAGCACCGCCGCCAGCAACGTCGCCCCGCGCCCCACCACCAGCGCCAGCAGCACCTCCGCCAGCAAATAGATCAGCGCCAGCGTCTGGTAATTGACCCACGGCTGCAGCGGGTATCCGATCACCGTCACGATAGACACCACCGCCAGGGCCACGAAATACTGGCGCGACACCGGGGCCAGGAACGTTTTGATACGATGATTGTCGGTCAACGGCATCGAAAGAAAAATGGACGGGCCATGCTTTTTGAATTGGTGAGAAAGAATTGTCGACAGTTTCGAGCCCGATGTCGAGGCGGCAGGCGGCTCGCTCCGCAACATACGGTATCGAAACGATTGCTGGTCAGTATTCACGTTCGCCATAACTAACGAATCTGTTGATTGTCGTGCCAGCGCACCGCCTCGCGCAAAAGCTCCGTCGCGCTCGTCAGGCTGAGCTTTTCCTTGATGCGCGCGCAAAACGCCTGCACCGTTTTCATGCTGATGTTCAGGGACGCCGCAATCTGCCGCGTCTCATAGCCCTGCCCGAGCAATTGAAACACTTCCAGCTCGCGATCGCTGAGCTGGTTTACCGGCAGGCTGGTCGCGGGCGGATCGCCACCCACGAATTTCTCCGCGAAATGAACCCGCATCGATTCACTCAAATACAATTTGCCCTGCAACACCTGGCGGATCGCGGCGATCACCTTCTTGGCCGTCTCGCGTTTCATGATGTAGCCCCGCGCTCCGGCCCGCAACGCACGCTCGGCATAAAGACTTTCGTCGTGCATCGAAAGAACGATCACCGCCACCTCCGGCACCACGGCCCGGATGTTCTTGATGAGTTCAATTCCCGAAGCGCCCTTCAGCGAGATGTCCACAATGGCGATGTCCGGGCGCGATTTCAGGACGGCGTCCAGCGCCTGCGGCGCGCTCTCGGCTTCACCGCACACTTCCAGGTCCGCTTGCTGGTGAATCAGGTTCGTGAGCCATTCGCGCACGAGCGGATGATCATCGACCAGAAAAATTCTTGCCTTCGTTTTCATTGCGAATTTCTGGGTGCTGGTTGAATTTGCGGCACTTCGCACGAAATGACGGTGCCGCCCTCCGGTATTCGCCGCGCGTCAAATGTCCCGCCGATCATGCTCGCGCGATGCGCCATGATCCGCAGCCCCATCCCTCCGCTGCGCGCGCCGTTTTCGGGCAACCCCACGCCGTCGTCCCGCACCCGCAGCGCGATGGCGTCATCGAGCGTCTCCAGTTGCACCACGATGTTTTTTGCCTGGCCATGCTTCACCGCGTTGCTCACGGCTTCCTGCGTGATGCGATACAGATGGCCCGAAGTGGCCGTCTCGCGAATCAGCACCGGCAAATCGCATTCGAAGCGGCAGGAGACGCGAAACAAATCGCTGCTGATCGCCGTCAATTCCTCCAGCGCCTGCATCAAACCGTCCGCCTCGATCTCGATCGGGTGCAGGCCCCGGGCCATTTTTCGCGAGAGCGAAATGCCTTCCTGAACCAATTCCACCATGTGGCTTGCGTCCTTCGCCTCGGGCAATCCGCGCGCCGCGAGTTTTTCCTCGAGCACCTGGCCCGCGAGCGCCACCCCCGTGAGATGCTGGCCCAGACTGTCGTGCAAATCGCGCCCGATGCGCCGCTGTTCCCGCTCGCTGATTTCCAGCAACTCGCGCTCAATGCGTTCGCGCTCCGCCATTTCCTGGGTCAACGCCAGCGTGCGCTCCTTCACTCGCGCTTCCAAATGCCCGTAAACCGCGCGCAGCTTGGTCAGGAGCGCCACCACGACCAGATAAAACGCCAGCGCGATGAACGCGTTCCACCAGGGAATCAGCCGGCTCGAATAACGCTCCCGGTTGGCCAGATCGCCCACGAGCGCCACCGCGACACTCAACAAGGAAATAAACAACGCGAATCGGAATCCGACAAACCACGCCGCCAGCCCCAGCGCCAGCATATAGAAAACTGAAAACGAAAAATCCCAGCTCGAGATGAAATCCAGGACGCCCACCGTGGCCACGATGAACAAAGCCAGCAGGATGACCCGCACGCGGGACTTCTGTTCGAGTCTTTGGGTCCAGCCGGACATAAATTTTCACCGCAGTATAGCAGCAAGGCCCGCGGGGAAGGAAAGCATTCTTCGTGTACGGCGGCGCCGTACAAAATAAAAAGGTTGAGCCCTACAGACGAATTGCCGCGGCGCGCTTTAAACTGAGACCATGCCAACATCAGATACGATTCTCGCTGTCATCGGAGTGGCGGATTATATTTTTCTTCTGCTGTTCATCGTCGGCACCGGAATCATCGCGCGCAAAAAAGAGCGCGCGGCGGAAAAACAAAAATCTGCGGAGGCGGACAAACGCGCCGGGTGAAACGCGCGGCGGGCGAGTGGCGCGAACACTATAGTGATTGCCAAAAGTAATTTCCGAAAGGGTGGGGCAAACCTGCGGGTTTGCCTCGATTCCCCGCAGGGAATCGCCACCATTTCGGAAATTACTTTTGGCAAGCAGTCTATCGCGCACTCTCCCGCCCCAGCGTTTTTTCCAGCCAGGCAACCATTTCGGTTTTGTAGCTCTGATCGTATTGGTCCCAGTTGACCATTCCATGGGGGGCGTTGGTGACCGAAATCAATTCACACGGCACGCCGGCGGCGGAGAGCCGTTTCCGGGCCTCCACGGGAAAACGAATAAGGAGCTTTCTCGTCCGCCGTGCCGTGGATGAGCAAAAACGGCGGCAACCCGGGCCTCACGTAAGTTGGAACGGAGGCTTCGCGCAAAATTCTCTGCATATCTTCATCCTTCTGAATCCCGTACACTTTCCTTTGCTGCTCCGGAATGTGTCCGTTCTTCTGCGCGATGGCTGCCATATCGAGAAAAGGTCCATAGAAAACGACCGCCGCGTTCACTTTCGTATCATTGGTCGCACGCCCGACCGTGAGGCTCACGAGATATCCTCCGAACGATTCGCCAATGAGCGCAATGCGGAGGGTGTCACCTTTATATTCCGTGCCATGGGCTTTGACCCAGCGAACCGATTGTTCGACATCCTCAACCCACGCCGGATAGGAATTCGAGAGCAACCCGCGATAACTGATCGTGAACCAGGTGAACTTCGCCGCGGTAAGCGGCGCAAAAAGCGGCGTGACACCCTCCTGCTTATCGACATTCGTAAATCCTCCCCCATGCACGAGAATCGCGATCGGGAAAGGTCCTTTGCCCTCCGGCACATTCACATCCAGTTTCAAACTAACACCTTCCGGCCGGGCGTATTCCACGTCGCGAATTATTTCGGCGGACGCAACAAAATGCAGGAACGCCGCGGCCAGGATAAGAGCAATGCCTGATGGTGTCATGGAGTTCCGCGGAGGTTAACAGGTTTCGCCCGGAACAAAAGCCGATCCCCCGGGCGCACCGAAGTCGGACGGAGGCGGATCGCGGTCGAATTTGCCGCTTCAACCCTCCAACCCAGCTTTGCCCCGCGGCCTACGGCGAGACGACGCGGTAAAATTGCGCCCGGTTCGTAGCCGACGCATCCGTAAATTGATATTCACCCGATGAAACTTCCGTGACGTTGCCCAGCACGGTCCAATTGCTCAACGGCGAATTGAGGTTCGTGGACATCAGCGCCGTAAAATCAACATTCGGAGCATTGGTGAAGGCGAATTGAAGCTGAGTGCCGGATTGCACAACCTGGATCAGCAGCGGCGGATGGATCGACGCCGCAAACTGCGCCTCGGTCGCGCCAATATCCACATGCGCCCCGGACAACCGCGGGTAACCGCGCTGGTCGGTCGCCAGAAAGCTCGTGGCCGAATCCGTGCCGGCATCAATCAGCGGCGAGCCATACAGCGGCACCATCGTCTGCACCGCGCCCCCATAGTTCCCCAAAGGGGCCAGCTTCGGGTTGCCCCCGACCACGTTGTTCGCGCCGGAATAGTTACCGAAAACGTCATTGCCGGACGGCAGGTTGCCGGCCACTACCGTATTGGTCATCATGAAGCTGGCAGCAGTGCCGTCATTTTCCATGCCGCCGCCAAGAGCATTGCCCGCGGAATTTCCCGAGAGCGTGCAGTTGTTCAATGCCACCGTGAACCCGCTCCCATTGTGGACGCCGCCTCCAACAAAAGCAGTCGCGGAATTGCCCCACACAGTGCAATTGTTGACCGTGGCCGAGCCCTGATTTTCCATGCCGCCGCCCCGGACGCTGGAATTGCCGGACAGCGTGCAATTGTCGAGCGTGGCCAGACCACCATTGTAAACGCCCCCGCCGTAAAAACTGCCCGCGATATTGTTCGACAGAGTGCATAGGTCGAGGATCATCGTGCCCAAATTACATATCCCGGCCCCACCCATGCCGCTGGAATTGCCGGAGAGAGAATTTCCGGAGATGGTGCAGTTGGTTATCGTGAGGAGGCATCCGAACTCGTTCTCGATCGCCCCGCCGGTGCCGGCGATGTTGCCGGATAACGTGGAGTTGATGAGCCTGACCGTGCCGGAGTTAAAATTTTCCACCGCCCCGCCGGCACCGATTTGGTTGAAATTCCCGGACAGAACGCAATTGCTGATCGTAAGCGTGGCGGATTCGTTGAAAATGGCGCCCCCGAGAGCCGGAGGAAGCTCATCAAAATTGTTCGAAACAGTCGAGTCCGCCAGCGTCGCCGTCGTCGCGTACAGCAGCGCGATCCCGTTGCCGCCCGTCTCGCTGGAATTGCCGGTCACGGTGGTATCCAGGATGGAGACGGTGCTGCCGATCGACGCGCAAATGCCGCCGCCATAGCCGAAGCAGGAATTGCCGGACACGGTGCAACCGTTCTCGAGGTAGATGGCCGCGCCTTGATTGCAATAAATACCGCCGCCGTTGTTGGCCGCACTATTGCCGGAAACAGTGCAGCCAAAGAGGACCAGTGATCCGGAATCCACGTCAATGCCGCCGCCGTAACCCTTCCCGGCGAAGTTATTGCCGTTGGTCACAGTAATATCGAAAAAATCGACGTCGGCGGAGTTGGTGATGACGAACACCGACGTATCCTGGCCGCCTTGGCCGCCGCCGTCGATGAACAGCACGCCGCCGCCGGTGTTGTCAATGATGACGCGCTTCCCGATGACCAATGGCCCGCTGGTCAGATGAATGGTCTGGCCGCCCAGCGCGCCTGAAAATCGGATGCTATCGCCGGTATTGGCGCTGGCGATGGCGGCACGCAAGGAGCCGGCGCCGCTGTCAGCCGTGTTCGTCACCGTCAGGGACGACGCCCAGGCGGGCGCGGCCGATACCAATAGCGCGACCATCCAGACGCACTGTTTCCCCAAGTTTTGGAATGACTGTGCAAGTGGCTTCATGGTTCCTTCAATTCAACACGATCTCCCCTCGGTTCATCCCATGAAATCAGGCTTTTGCCGATTCTCCACACGCCCGCAACTTTTGCAAGGGTTTGTTCCAGGGCCAACGCATTTAAATGTAGCGCAGATTTGTAATCTGCCGTATCGCCGATTTGCAATCGGCTGGCCATTTGAGCGCGATGAGTCACCGAACATTTGCCACGCCCAGCAGAATACAATTCTGCGATACAGCAGATTACAAATCTGCGCTACGGATTTGGGCAGTTTTCCAATAAATTTAAATGCGTTTGCCCTGGGGTTTGTTCAGCGCATTTGAAAATCCTCAACAGCAGCGGAGGCATAAATTTCAAAATAGTGGATCCGGGGGGGGGTTGAAAGCAGTTAAGTTTTCGTGGGCGCGATCGAATTGAACGTCGTCGGGATTCCCCGGTGGAAGACCCGGGCGCGCTGCCGGGCGCGGAAAAGTTCGCCGGATCGTTTTGCAAACCCGGCGTGTTCGGCACTTCAAAATCACTGTACGACGCACTGCCTATCAGGAGGCACGTGACGAAAGATGTCTTCAGCAACCCGCTCGACCATCAGGATAAAAAAGCCGGTAACCGAGACGTCCCACGGTCCGGACCAATGCCCGATTTCCCTCCGCCTCCAACTTCCTGCGAACGCGGGCAATGAGCACCTGAAACACGGCCCGCAGCAGCTTGCGGGTCCGCGTGTCAGCATCAACGAGCAATACCACCAGGTTGGGTTTCATGCGACCGAAGATTGGGGTTTCATGGGTTCAGAATGCCTCCATTTTTCTCCGCGGAGTAATCAAATAGGCGGCAGCCCGCGTCAAAACCTCGTCATCGCGCGGGAAACCGATCCCCCTTCCGCGCATGTTGACACTCTATTGACGAGGTTCAGCCATCTTTTAATTACCCCTGATTTCCGGGACGTGGAAAAGTACGTCCGTGGAAAACTTAAATGGCATTGGCAGCGTGGACGAAGGGTTCGCCTTGGGTGCCCTGGTCGCGCCGTCGATCCATTCTCAACCAGGCTCGCCTATGGATGCAGTTGATTCCGAAAATAATCGTGCCCTGTCGTCTGCCCTGCCGGATGAACTGGAGCCCGGACAAACGCTCGACGGCCGGTTTGAAATTATCGCCGTCATCAGCCGCGGCGGCATGGCCTGCATTTACCAGGCCGCGGACCTGCCAACCGGAACAATGGTGGCGCTGAAAATTCCTTTTTTCCGTTTCGAAAGTGAGCCCGGATTCTATTCCCGTTTTCAACGAGAAGAAAACATCGGCCTCACGCTGGATCATCCCCAAGTTCTGAAATTGCTGCCTGGCGCTCCGGAAAAGAGCAGGCCTTACCTCGTCATGGAATATCTCCACGGACAAACGCTGGCCGCGCGGCTCGGCAAAGAAGCGCGTTTGACGGAGGCGGAAGCCGTCCGCATCGCGATTCAAATTTGCGCGGGCCTGGATTATCTGCACCGCCAAGGCGTGGTTCACCGGGATTTGAAACCGGAGAATGTGATGCTCTGCGACGACGGCAGCATTCGCATCATGGATTTCGGCATCGCCAAATCCCAACACGCGCGGCGTCTTACGTTCGCCGGTTTCACGGCGCCGATGGGCACTCCCGATTATATCGCGCCCGAACAGGTCCAGGGAAAACGCGGGGATGCGCGGACTGATATTTACTCGCTGGGAGCGATGCTCTACGAAATGGCGACCGGCGTTCCGCCTTACGAGGGCGATAATGTTTACGTGGTCATGAACGCACGGCTCAGCGGCGATCCGCAAGCGCCCCGCAGCCGCAACCCGCTTTTGTCCCCGCACATCGAAGAGATCATCCTGCACGCTCTCGAACGCAATCCGTCCAACCGCTTTTCGTCCGCCGCCGCCATGAAAGCGGAGCTGAATGATTATGGCGAAGTTTCACTCACCGACCGCGTCACGAAATTACGGCCGCCGCAACTCTGGAAATCGCGCCTGCCCTTGCTGTTGAAAATCGCCCTGATCGTGGCGGCACAGGTTGCACTTTTCTTTCTCCTGTTCTGGTACTTGAGCCATCGCAGCCATCCGCACGGTGTCGCACCCTCCGGAGTCGTGATTACGGCTCCGCAATCAAGGTAAGATATGAAAACTATTTTTTCTCAACTTCCCGGCGTCCCGCAGCCAACCTGCCGGGCGCAGGTTCACGAATTCTTAGACCGCCAACGGATTCCAGGTTTCGCGCCGCGGGAAACCCTTGACTCGAAATTCAGGCCGCCCGCTCCGTCAGTTAAAAAAATCCTCGTTCCGATTGAGCTATCGCTCGGTTCGGGAGACACCCTGGCGCTCGCCACGCAATTGGCACGGAAGTCGCGCGCTCAACTCGTGTTTTTTCATGTGGTGCAACTCAATATTGCCGGCGAAGAACGCGGGATACACCGAACGCGGTTGTTGTCTGAACTGTGCCGCGCCGCGGATTTCGAGTTGAAGCAACTGGCCGCCCTGGTCGGAGACGATGTGTTGACGGAAGTGGTCGTGTCCGACGGTCGTCCCACCGAGGCCATCGTGGAGGCCGCCCGGCGGCTCGCCGCCGATGCGATTGTCCTGTCCGCGCGTCCTCATCGCCGCTGGTTGAAATGGCTGCATCGCAATACCGCGTCGAACGTGATCCGGCAGGCTCCCTGCGCGGTCGTATTGATTTCAGCGGACAACACAGCGCGGGATGGGAAGCACAGTCCATCCCCGCACGCCCGCAACACCGCAGTCAATTTCGTAAATCATGAAAATACAAACCTTCACCAATCGGTCCTTCGAGTTTTATTTTCCTGACGTCGATACTTTGGCGATAGGGCTCTGGACGGGATTGGTGCTCGCAGTTTTGGCCCTCTGGCTATAACGTCCACCGGCATGAACCTGTTTGTTTGGGGAATCTTTCTGGCCGCCGCGATCATGGAGGTTACCGGAGACGCCCTCATTCGCAAAGGCCTGCGCGGGGGCGGCGCACTATTGATTGCGTTGGGGTTTCTCGTGCTGGGTGGTTATGGAATCGTCGTCAATACCGTGCGCTGGGATTTTTCCAGGCTGCTCGGCGTTTACGTTTGTGTGTTCGCGTTCATCAGCATTTTGGCCGGCCGGTTTGTGTTCAAGGAATTGATTCCCGTCTCCACCTGGATCGGCCTTGCGATCATCATTATTGGCGGCGCCGTCATTCAGTTCGGCACCCGTTGATTCGTAGAGTTGATCCCCCGGAACGGACCACCCGTTCAAAAGGCGACGGGCTGCGCAAATCCCTACACTCAAACCGTAAATGAGTAATAAAGTCGCCGCTTGAGAATAGCTCAATGAGGTGTAAACAAAAATTCATTGTATCTCCCAACTAGTTCGCCTTCAACGCCCTTAGCTCTTCGCGCAAATACTGGCATCTCTGTTGCTAAAGAGATTCCAGCGCTGTTGATTTGAAAATAATTCAACAATGTTGACGGCAAAAACCAATCTCGCAGATCACTCGCGTTGATCCGTTGAGCCAAGCTTAAAAGTAGTATCCGCCATTAACGCACGTGGTGTGTACACGTCCGAAAAAAGTATGAAAAAAATCGAAGCCATCATTAAGCCTTTCAAGCTGGAGGAAGTCAAAGATGCCCTGAACGAATTGGGCATCGACGGCATGACCGTCAGTGAGGTCAAAGGATTCGGGCGGCAGAAAGGCCACACGGAAATCTATCGCGGCAGCGAATACACGGTGGACTTTTTGCCCAAAGTAAAAATTGAGGTGGTCATCGGAGACACCCAGTTGGACAACGCCCTGAGCGCCATCCTCAAAAGCGCGCGCACCGGCAAAATTGGCGACGGAAAAATCTTCGTCACTTCGATCGAGCACGCCGTCCGCATCCGCACCGAGGAGAAAAACGAATTAGCGATTTAACCCACCGCACCGCAACCAAAAACTCAACGCAGAAACACACTATGACAAACGGACCAACACCAACCGGAGGGGGCAACAAGCCGACCACCAAAGCGACTCTGGGATTGACCGGACTCACCATAAATGCCATGGCGCTCATCGCGCCGGGAGCCTTTCTCTGGCTCACTTTCCAGGAGCAATCCCTCTATGGCGCGCCCCTCGCCGGCTCCGCCATGTGGTTCGGTCTGCTGGCGGCACTGCTCCTGTGCTTCGCCACCGCCATCAGCTATTCCGAATTGTCCAAACTCTATCCCGGCGCCGGTTCATCCTATCTCTACGCAGAGCAGGCGTTTGCTTCCAAGACGAAAGCCTATCGCTTCGCGCGCGTGGTAAAGTTTTTCACCGGCTGGGCGAGCCATCTTTACTACTGGGTCTATCCGGGCCTGATGGTGGGGGTGACGGCGCTCATCGCCAGTTACCTGGCCAGCATTTTCTGGCCGGGCGCCTTCAGCAGCGTTTATGACAGCCCGCTGTTCATGGTCTTGTTCTGCACCGTATTCTCCCTGGGCGTGGGCTACATTGCCTTCCGCGGCGTCAACGGCACCACCGCCGTTAACATGGCGATTAATGTGGTTCAAATCACCGCACTCGTGGTGTTCTCCGTAATGGCCATTTCCTATCGCACCAGCCACAAGGAAGGCGCCCAGGCGATCCATTTGTCCAACGGCACCGCCATTAATTACAACGTGGATTCCGTGAACGTGACTGACGACAAGGGCAAACCCGTGCAGGACACGTGGGCCGATGGCTCACCCAAGACCGATGACAAAAACCAGCCGGTTTACAAAACCCAGGACCGCCAGGTCACTGCCGACGACCTCAACAAAGACAAAAACACGGACGCCGTGATCCTGGGAACACTCACCGCGATGGGCCTTGCCGAAGGTGACCCGTATCCCGCCTTTCAAAAAGATGACGCCGGAAAGCTTAAGCTCGACAAAGACGGCCACGCGATCGCGGATCCGTTCACCATCAGTTACACGGGTGATTTCTCCGGCAAAGCCGGCGACGCCAAGGACCCGTTGACGTTCAACAACCATAAATCCGCCGCGTCGGTGGTTTCTCCTCACGGCTTCAGCTTCATCATCATCCAGGCGTGCATCGCCATCCTCCTGTTGGTCGGTTTTGAATCAGTCACCGCCATGGGTGAAGAAGCGAAAAATCCGAAGAAAGATATCGGTCGCGCGGTGCTGCTCTCGCTCGCGATTCAAGGCGCCGTCTGTTATCTGTTTGAATACTTCGCCGCGAACTACTTTCTGAACAATGGCTACACCATCTCCAACGCCGGCGCTTCGGGCGCGCCGCTGGGCGATATGATGATGATTGTCGGCACCTGGGCTTTCGGCAGCGCCTCCGCCGGCAAAGCGTTCATGATCGTGGAAGCTCTCACCGTGTTCCTCGCCCTGATTGGCACCACGCTGTCCTGCTTGAACACCGGCGCGCGGGTGACTTATGCCATGGGCCGGGACGAGGAAGTTCCTTCACATTTCGGGCTGGTTCACGGCAAGACGCTCTCGCCGCATCGTGCGGTGTGGACGCTTTCCATCATTTCAATCTTCATCGGCATCGCCACCGTGTGGCTCTATTTGGGCGGCACCACGCCGGCAGCATTGGACAAACATAATCTTTGGTACAGCGTCGGAATCTTCAGCGATCCCACCACCTATGCCAAGATGCCCAACACTCTGGTTCTGATCACGCTCATCAGCAATTTCGGCACGTTCCTGCTCTACATGACCACCTGCCTGGTGGCGATTGTGGCGTTCAAGGAACACCACACCTTCCACGGCATCAAACATTTTGTGATTCCGGTCTTCGGACTGCTGGCGAACCTGGCTTGCATGTTGTTCTATTTGATCGGCCCCTTCATGGTTCCCGGCATGAGCGTCAAGGAGCCTTATATCGCGCTGGGGGTCGTCGCCTTGTGGGGCATCTACGGAGCTTTCTACTTCATCAAACGAAGCAAGAAATCGGGCAGGGAAATTCTTTTGACCCAGAAACCGGCTACAGCTTCATAGTCGGGAAGCGGTCACCAGGAACCCGGCCACTTTTGAATGGGGTGGCCGGGTTCACTTTCAATTTTCACCCCTCCATGAAAGTCAAATGTTACCAGGTTTCGAGCGTGGGAGCCATGCGCGACCACAACGAAGATTTCGTCGTTTTTTGGGAGCCGGATGATTTTCATCAACGGCAGGGCGTTGGCAGCATCGCCATTCTCGCCGACGGAGTGGGCGGGATCGGCAACGGCGAAGTGGCCAGCCGCACCGCCGCCGAAACGGCGATTGATATTTTTCGCGAAGCCAAGCCCGAGGTCCCGCCGGTCGATGTTTTCCGTCAGATTTACGACACCGCGTCGGCGAAAATCTTCTCGGCCGCCCGCGAAAAAGGCCGCATGGCCACCACGATGGTCACTTCGATTTTTCGCAACGACAAAGTAAATATCGCCCACGTCGGCGACTCACGCGCCTATCTGATTCGGGCCGGAAAGATCAAGCGGCTTACCAGTGATCACTCTTATACCTCCCTTCAGGTCAAACTGGGCCTCTTGCTGGAACGCAACGCCATGACCAGCCCGCTCCGTTCCACCCTGACAAGGGCGCTTGGATTTGAACCGATCTGTCATTACGATATCGCCAGCGAACCCGTTCAATCCGGCGACCTGGTGTTGCAGTGTTCCGATGGCCTTTACGGGTTCGTTTTGGATAATGAGATATTGGAAATTATTACTAAATTTCACCCCGGCCAGGCGTGTAAAAATTTAATTGCTCTCGCGGAAAAACGACAAGCCAGCGACAATGTCAGCCTGCAACTTATTCAAGTCTGGGACGCCAGTCCGTCAAACGGCGCGCCCGCCACAGCCATGAACATTTCCCAGCCCACCGGCAAAGAAGTGAGTGTCGGCACGCTGCTGGACGAGCGTTTCGAAATTACCGATGTCATCGCCAAGAGCGGGATGGCTTCGCTTTTCAAAGCCAACGACCGGGAAACGGGCCGGCCGGTCGCGTTGAAAATTCCCCACCTCCAGATCGAAAGCGACATCGCCGGACTTGACCGCTTCCGCCGCGAAGAGGAAATAGGGTTGAAACTCGATCACCCCTACATTTTAAAAATTCTTCCGGTCAGGAAGAAGAGCCGGCCTTACATCGTAATGGAGTATCTCGAAGGCCAGACCCTCAACGACCTCCTCAATCGCGTTCGACCGCTGCCCGAACCCGACGCCGCCAAAATCGCCAGCCGCATTTGTGAAGCCCTGGAATACCTGCACAAAAACGAAGTGGTTCATCGCGATTTAAAACCGCAAAACATCATGCTGTGCAACGACGGCTCCCTCCGCATCATGGATTTTGGCATTGCCAAGTCGCTCGCCTCGCGACGGCTCACCTTCGTGGGCTTCACTCCGGCAATGGGAACTCCCGACTATATGGCGCCCGAGCAGGTCAAAGGCAGCCGCGGCGACCATCGGACGGACATTTACAGCCTCGGCGCCATTCTCTACGAGATGGCGACCGGAGAACTTCCTTTTGGCGGCGACAGCCCCTACGTGATCATGAATTCGCGGGTCACCGGAGACCCCGTGGCTCCCCGCAAGGCCAATCCAAAACTCACCCCGGTAATGGAAGAAATCATCCTCCATGCGATGGAACGCGATCCCAAGCGGCGATTTCAATCCGCCGCCGAAATGAAACGGGAACTGGATGATTACGAAATTGTCCAGCTTACCAAGCGTTACGAGCGCCTGCGCTCACCGCAGGTTTGGAAATCCCGCTTTCGGCTGGTTCCCCTGATAATTATTTTCGTTCTCCTGTGGATTCTCGGGTTCTTCGTGATGTTCCTGTATTTCAAGAAGCATCGCTGACAGCGTTGGCTTTCCAATTCGCAAAAAAACGGTAACCGATGCCCGCTTCCGTAAGGAAGAACGTTGGCGCATTGGGATTCACTTCCAATTTATCGCGCAAGCGCTGCACGTAAACGCGAAGATAGTGGGTCTTATTTTCGTGTTCGGGCCCCCAGACCTCGCGCAGAATTTGCCGATGCGTCAGCACTTTTCCCACATGCTGGACGAACAATCTTAACAGCGCGTATTCCGTTGACGTCAATTTAACCACCTCATTGCCGCGCGTGACCAGTCGCGCGGCCAAATTGACCGTGAGATTTCCGAAGCGCACCACCGGTTCTTCCACCTTGCCTTTGTCCGCGCGCCGCAGCGCCGCCCGCAACCGCGCCAGCAATTCCCCGCTGTTGAAAGGCTTGGTCACGTAATCGTCCGCCCCGCTGTCCAGCGCCTCGATTTTCTGCGCCCCGGTATCGTGAACCGTGAGGACCACCACCGGCGTTTGCGTCCACTCGCGAATTTGTCTCAGGACCTCGAGGCCGCTTAAATCCGGCAGGCCCAGATCCAGAATGATTAAATCGTGACGGTGCTGGGCAACCATGGCCAGTCCCTCACGACCACTGCCGGCGGTGGACACCTGATAATTGTGGACTTCGAGTATCGTCGTCATCAGCCGCTGAATGGCCCGTTCATCATCGATGACCAGCGCGGAAATCTGCGGCGTGGTTGCGGTGGCGTTCATGGCGTCTCCTCCGGAACTTCGGGAACATCCGAAGCCGGCAGATAAATATTGAAAATCGCCCCGCCCTGCGCTCCATTGGCCGCCTTCACCCGCCCGCCCTGCGCTTCCACAAATCCTTTCACGATCGCCAGCCCGAGCCCCGTGCCGCCCGGCTTCGCATTCGGCAACCGGTGGAACACCTCAAAAATGCGGTCGATTTCGCCCGGCGGCAAACCCGGCCCCTGATCCGCCACTTGCAACAATAAATCCTTCCCTTCGAAGCGCGCGGAAATTTCAATCGGCGTCCGCGGCGGCGTATGAACCGCCGCGTTCACCACCAGATTGCTCAAGGCCTGTTGCATCAGCACAGAATCCATTCTAACAAGATGCGGACCGGCGGCAATTTTTGTTTCGACCGGATGATCCCCGATCAGCGCCGCCGACTCCTCCAACGCTGCCTGGATGATATCGCGCACCTCGCACCAATCAAGCCCCGGCTGGAGCTGGCCCGACTGGAGCCGCGCGGCACTCAACAAACCCTGGACGATCCGATTCAGCCGCGCCCCGGAAGATCCAATCTCGCTCACAAACCGGTCCTGCCTCGGAGAAAGACCTCCTTCCGAGCGCAGATTGTCCGCCGCCCCCATGATCGCGGAAAGCGGCGTGCGGAATTCGTGCGATACGGAATTGAGCAGCGTGCGCCCAAGCCGTTCCGACTCCACGGCCAATTTCGCTTTGACCTCAATTTCATACTGGGTGCGCAACCGCGAGGTCAACTGGCCGACGACGAGGGCAACCACAAAATAGGTCGCCAACATTATTTTGTCGTAGAGACCCGCAATGTGGAAGGAAAACCGGGGAGGGACGAACAGAAAACTCCAGGCCAGCGCACTCCACGCCGCCGCGAACAATATCGCACCGCGTCCGACCACCAGCGCCAGCAACACGACCGCCAGCAAATAGATAAGCGCGAGGGATTGATAGCCAGTCCAATTCTGCACCCAATTATCGACCAATGAAACAACCGACACGGTGACCAGCGCCGCAGCATATTGGCGCCAGGGTTCCGCCAGCCATGACTTCAGACGATTTTCGATCAGAGACATCGCCAAGATAATTGTCGCGCCGCTCTCATTGTGCAGGTTCGGGCTCTGGCAATTGTCTCCCCGGAGCTCTTGCGGCACAAGCCAAAGGAATCCTTACTGGCAAAGGGCTGGTCATTGCGATGGAATCCTCCCGGCTCGGAACAAACAACCATTGCGCCGAAGTTTAAGTGGCGGAGATAGCGGGAGTCTCGAAGTCCTGGCTGAAACCGTTTGTGGTGGCGATCATGATTTAATCAATACCACCATCATTTAGCGATTATGCGACCTTTAAAGTCGTTAAGCCAAAGGCAACGTGATCGCCACCGTGGTGATTTTCCCGGGTTCAGAAGTGAACTGGATGGTTCCCCGGTGCGCGTTGACAATCCATTGCGCGATGCTTAATCCCAATCCGCAGCCTTCCACGGTATTGCTATGGCTGGCGTCACCGCGAAAAAAGCGCTCAAAGACTTTCGGCTGCAACTCCAGCGACAGTCCTGCGCCCGAGTTTTCCATTTTCAATTCCGCCATCCTGCCGGCATGCGAGAGGGAGATATTCAGCATGCCACCGGGTTGGTTGTACTTGATGGCATTGTCGGTGAGGTTCAACAACAACTGACGGAGGCGATGGCGGTCGCCGGAAATCATCGTTTCCGGGCAATCCAAAAGGTTGACCCGGACCGCCTGTGGTTGCGCCAGGATGTTTGCGTCCGCCACACTTTCCCGGACCAGTTCATCCAACCGCACAGGTTCAAAATTCAATTTGATCTGCCCGGTGTCGGCTTTGGTCAGCAGCGTCAAGCCATCCACGATTTTAGCCAGGCGCTCAATTTCATCGACCTGGCTCAGGAACAATTCTTTTTGCGAGTCGCTCAACGGTTGCTCGCGAAGGGCCGTTTCCAATTCGCCGCGCATGACGGTAAGCGGCGTTTTCAATTCGTGCGACGCGTGCAGGGTAAATTCGCGAACGCGCTGGAAGGAATCGTTCAGCCGTGCCGTCATGGCGTTGAAAACCTCGGTGAGGCGATCCAGTTCATCCCCGTTCCCCGTTCCCCGTAATTGATCGCCCAAATTCCCGTCGTTTGTTTTTTCCACCGTTTCCGTCAGCGCGGTTATGGGCGCCAGCGCTTTGCGCGTCAGCCACCAACCGCCCAACACGCCCAGGAACACGGCCGGCAGCCCCACCCACAGAACCATCTCGCCGGTCTCGTCGAGAGCGTATTCCCAGATCTTTTTGCGATGCTCATGGCGCAACTGTTCGGAAATTTCCTGATAGGTGCCCGCGCCCATGATCACCAACGAAACAATCAGGATGGCCGCATACCACAAGGTCAATCGCGTGCGGATTTTCATTCTTTCAAAACGTAACCCACGCCCCGCACGGTGTGGAGCAGCTTGGGTTCGAACCCGTCGTCGATTTTTTCCCGCAGGCGCTTTACGTAAACATCCACCAGGTTGGTCCCGGGATCGAAATCATAATCCCACACTTTTTCAATGATGCTCATGCGCCCGCAAATCCGCCCCGTCGAACGCATGAAGAATTCCAACAGTCGAAACTCCCGCGCCGTCAGGTCGAAGTGTTTGTCCCCGCGTTGCGCCCGATGTGAGACGGTGTCCAATGTGAGATTGGCCACGCGCAAGAGAGTGGATTTGGATTCGCTCCCCCGCCGGCCCAGCGCCCGGACGCGCGCCACCAATTCGGCGATGACAAACGGTTTGGGTAAATAATCGTCGGCGCCCGTGTTCAGACCTTCCACGCGTTCGTTCACCGCCCCACGCGCGGAGAGCAGCAGGACGGGCGTCCGGTTTTGCTGCTCGCGCAATTGCCGCAACACGCTCAGGCCGTCGCGGGCCGGCAGCATGACGTCGAGAACGATGCCATCGAATGGGATGGTGGAAGCCGCCGCCAGCGCCTCATCGCCGCGATGACAAATGTCCACCGCGAAACCTTCCGCCTGAAGCGCCTTCCGAATGAACGAGGCGGTTTTCTTTTCGTCTTCAACAACCAGTACGCGCATGGATTTAATAAAAAAGGGAGCCTGGAAACGGGGCGCTCTTCAATCACGCCATTTGACCAATCAATAGAAAAATTGAACAGAACAAAAATGAATTCTCTGTCATTTTGCCTCCCAGGATTAAGTCGCGGGATGAATTGAAAATGAACATGGTGTCCTGAATGAGGCACGAATCTTTGAAAATCGAACGAAAGACCGTTCGTGCGGTGAGGAAAGTCGTCATCCTGGATTCGAAAGTTTGAACAAATCCATGGCCGCTGCGTCGAATCATCATGCTGGGTGTTTCGAATTGCCGTTTTTTGAGAAACTTGCTCCCGGTCCACGAGTTGCGCCGCTCAAAGCATTTGCCGCCGGTACTTCCGAAGCTCGCGCAGGTCCCGGTTAAACGCCGCCTTATAATCCGCCTCTTTCGCAGGAACGGGTAACGGCAAACGCTCAGCGGCTGGAAAAGCAATTCCCGTCGCCCGCTTCTTCCATCGTGACCGGCGCGCGATTCGTTCGCATCCTTCTGGGTAATTCGCATTTTTTTGGTTTGCGGCAATCCCTGCCCGTTGATCGCCCTTGATCAGTCGAAGCAGATCCGCTTGATCCGACGGTGGTATTTCAACAAACCGGGATGAATTCGCTGCAGATTCAAAATGAAATTTTTGTCATCTATGTGATTTCGCTCGCGCTGGCCAAAATAGACTCGTAAAAAGCAAATTAACGGTCGGGCAGACAATTGAAAACCGCTTCCGGCGCGCGGACCATGGCGCTCGACCCGGCGACGCATAGAATTTATTTGCCGTGCGCCGATTTTGAGACTAACACCAATAAAACCAATGCCAGTGCTCAGCGTGGCCGTCCCGCGATGATTCCGGACACATTCAAGATTCTGGTTTACGGCATGGATAAATCGTGATGGTCGAACGCTGCATGAAGTTGGGGACCGGGATGCTCGCCGCCGTGCTGCTCGCCGGTTGCGCGCACTTCCGGCCTCAACCCATTTCACCTGAAACGACCGCGGTCGATTTCAGCACGCGCTCGCTCACCAATGAAACCCTGCATTCATTCCTGGAGACGAACCAGGTCGCGAATGAATGGCCGCGCCGGGATTGGGACCTCGATGCGCTCACTTTCGTAGCGTTCTATTATCACCCGGCGCTGGCGGAAGCGCGCGCTCACTTCGCCTCCGTCCAGGCGGCGGAAATCACCGCGGGCGAACGCCCGAATCCCTCGGTCGGTTTCACGCCCACCTACGACACGAGCACGCCGCCGCCGTGGATCTTCGGAGTCACCTGGGACATCCCGCTGGAAACCGCGGGCAAACGCGGCAAGCGCATCGCGCAGGCAAAGGAATTATCGGAGGCGGCCAAATGGAGTTTTATTGCTGCCGCGTGGCAGGCGCGCAGCCGGGTGCGCGCTGCTTTCCTCGCTTTGTCCACGGCCCGGGAAAATGAGTCCCTGCTGGCGCAGGCGGAAGCGGCGCAACGCAAGGCGTTAAACCTGTTGCAGGGGCAGCTTGCTGCGGGCGTCGTTTCCAGTTTTGAAATCATGCAGGCGCGGGTCGCGCTGGACACGACGCTATTAACCAGACAGGAAGCGATCGGGCAGGTCCGCCAGAGTGAGGTTCAATTGGCCGGTGCGCTCGGGCTGCCGCAGCAGGCCCTGGAGGGAACCGAATTCAATTTCAGCGCCTTGAAAAAATTTCCGCAGGCTCTGGTGGCTCCGGAAATCCGGCGGCAGGCGGTGGTGGATCGCGCCGATGTCCGCGAGGCGCTTGCGGAATACGCGGCCAGCCAGTCCGCGCTGCAATTGGAAATCGCCAAACAGTACCCCGACGTCCATCTCAATCCCGGTTACGAACTGGATCAAACCGACAACAAATGGTCGCTCGGCCTGACCGTCGATTTGCCGGTGTTGAATCAGAATCAGGGAGGCATCGCCGAAGCAAAAGCCAAACGGGCGGAAGCCGCCGCCCATTTCCTGGCAGTGCAGGCAAACGCGATTGCGGAAATCGACAGTGCCCTGGCCGCCTACAACGCCGCGCTGCAAAAATCGGCCACCGCGGAAAATTTGTCCGTGGATTTGCAGAAGCAATTGGATTCGGTTCACAGCCAGGCTCAGGCCGGGGAAGCGGATGCCCTCGCTTTGGCCAACGCCGAGGTTGCGTTCTACACCGCCGCGCAAAATAAATTGGACGCCCAGGCCGGGGCCCAGCGCGCGCTGGGGGCATTGGAAGATGCTGTGCAGAACCCTTTGACGTTGTCGCAGGCGGAAATTCGCGCGGCACAAAACCATTCGTCCGAACCTTAAAATGAAACTGAAACAACTTGCAGTCGGCATCCTGATGGTCGCTTGCGCCGGCCTGGCCATTTTCGGGCTGGTCAAGTTTCACAAGGCCGGCGGAGACGGCGGAGACGCCGATGACGCGCCTCCGGAAAATGTCGTTCCGGTCGTCACGGTGCATACCAATGTCCTGAAACGCATGACCTTTCATGGTTATGTGAGCGGTTACGGTGTGGTGGAACCTGCGCCCGCTATCGCGGACCAACCGGCTGCCGGTGGACCGTTGTTTTCTCCTTCGGCGGGTGTGGCCGCCAAGGTCTCCGTCATACAAGGGCAGCAGGTCAAAGCCGGGGACGTGCTCATCGAATTAAACTCCGGGACAGCGACTTTTGGTTATGCGCAGGCGCAATTGGAAAGGCAGAAACAATTGTTCGCACAACAAAACACTTCCTTGAAAAATTTGCAGGACGCCGAATCCCAACTGGCCGCCCTCACAGTCGTCGCTCCCATATCGGGGACCGTTACCCGCATTTCGGCGAAAGTTGGTGGCGCAGTGGATGTGAATACGCCCGTCGCGGAAGTGGTGGACTTGAATCGGCTCTCGGTGGTCGCGTCCATTTCGGCAGCCGACGCGAATCAGTTAAAGACCAACCAGGAAGTTCAAATCACGGTTGATCCCCCCGTGAACGCCTCGCTCGCATTTGTCAGCCCGGTGGTGGACACGAACGACGGCACGGTTTCCGTGACCGCTTTGCTGCCGCCGGACAGCGGATTGCGCCCCGGCCAATTTGTGCCGTTGAAAATCGTAACGGCAGTGCATTCGGATCGTTTGGCCGCACCGATCGAAAGCGTGGTCACGGATGAAGAGGGCAAAAGTGTCATTTCACTGGTGAAAGGCGAGAATGCCGCGCAACTGCCGGTGAAGGCGGGATTGCGGGAGAATGGCTGGGTGGAAATTGAAGGAGCGGATTTGAAGGAGGGTGACGCCGTCGTGGCGGTCGGCGCGTACGGCCTGCCGGACAAGGTGAAAATTCGTTACGAAAACGCCGGCGAGAAGTCTTCCAACTCCACCGCTGAACCATGAAGCCCGGCGACGTCTCCCCCCTGGGCCGGTTCGCCACAAGGCATTCGCTGGCCATCACGTTCATCGCGGTGGTCTTGTGCCTGGCGGGGATTTATTCCGCTTTGCACATGCCCTCATCGGTTTTTCCCGAGACCGATTTCCCGCGCGTGGTCATCCTCGTGGACAACGGCATCATGCCCGCCGAAGAAATGATGGCCACCGTCACGCGGCCCATTGAAGAAGCGATGAAGGAAATCCCCGGCGCGCTTTCCGTGCGCTCGGCCACCAAGCGAGGCTCCGCGGAGATCAATATCTTTTTCAACTGGCGCGTGGACATGCAGCGCTCGGAGCTGTACGTGCTCAGTCGGCTCTCAGAAATTCGCGCCGACCTGCCCCCGACCATCTCCACGGAAGTATCACGACTTACGTTTTCCGCTTTTCCCGTCATCGGCATCAGCCTCACCAGCACCAACCGCAACCTGACGGACCTCTGGGATACGGCCAATTACGATTTGAAGCCTCGTTTCCTGCAAATCCCCGGCGTGGCCAAAGTGGAACTTACCGGCGGACACACGCCGGAATATCACGTCATCGTGGATCCTTTGAAGTTGCAAGCCATGCATCTGGATTTGAAAACCGTCAGTGATGCGTTGGAGAAGAACAATCTCGTGGCGCCCGCCGGGATGATGGAGGAAAATTATCACCTTTATCTCACTACGGTGGACGGAGCGGTGCGGTCGCCTGAGGAGATCGGCAAGCTGGTCATCGCGGTGCAAGGCAATCATCCGGTCCAGATCAAGGACGTGGCGCGCATCGAGCGCGGGCCCGCTCCCGCTTATACCGTGGTCACCGCACAGGGGCGCACTGCGGTTTTGTTGAACATCCAAAGCCAGCCCGATGGAGATGCGCTGGGCATCGCGAACGCTTTGAAAGCACAATTGCAAAACCTCCGGCGGGAACTGCCGCCCGACATGCGCCTCGGTTTTTTCTACGATCAATCTCAATTCGTGCGCGACTCGGTCAGCAGTGTCTGGGATGCGATCCTGTTCGGTCTCATTCTCTCCGTGGTGATCCTGTTTTTCTTCCTGAAAAATTGGGGGAGCGTTTTAACCGCCATCGTCACCATCCCGATTTCAGTGCTCATGACGTTTGTGGCCATGAAACTGGCGGGCATGAGTTTCAACATGATGACGCTGGGCGGCGTCGCGGCTTCCATCGGGCTGATCATTGACGACGCGATTGTAGTGGTCGAGGCCATGTTTGTGAAAATTGCCGCCGGGCGTCCGAAACTCGAAGGCATCCAGGAGGCCGTGGGCGAAATCCTGCGTCCGCTCATCGGCTCAACCCTGACGCCGGTGGTGGTGTTTCTGCCGCTGATATTTTTGACGGGAGTGGCGGGTGTGTTTTTTCGCGCGCTGGCGCTCACGATGGTGGTATCGCTCCTGACGTCAGTGCTCCTGGCGCTGACCCTGACACCTTCCCTGGCCGGGTGGTTTGTGCGAAAACCCGCCCACGCAAAGTCCCAGGACGGGGGGGACATCGAAGCCGGATTTATCCTGCGGCGAACGTTGCGCGTTTATGAACGCGCGGTGCGCTGCGCGCTGCACTATCGCTGGCTGACCTTGTTGGGTTGTCTCCTGGTTTTCGTCATCGGGATTTTTATTTACCAACGGTTGGAATCCGACTTCCTGCCCGCGTTCGACGAGCGCGGATTTGTGATTGATTACTGGGCGCCGCCGGGCACAAGTCTCGCCGAGAGCTCGCGCATTCTGAGCGAGGCCGAAGAAATCCTGCGCGCGAATCCCGACGTGGAAGGTTATTCCCGGCGACTGGGCACAGAACTTGGCATGTTCATCACGGAACCTTACCGCGGCGACTTCGCCGTGAAACTCAAGCCCCGCAGCGAGCACACGACGGATGAGGTGATCGCCGCCGTGCGCCATGAATTTGCCGAACGATTCCCGATGATGCGCTGGGAATTTCCGGGAATCCTCACCGATGTGGTTGGGGACTTGCAGCTCACGCCCGACCCGATTGAAATCAAATTATTCTCGCCCGACCTCGAATGGCTCAAGAAAACCGCGCCCCGCGTGGAGCAACAAATCCAGAAAATTCCCGGCGTCGTGGATACGTTCAACGGCCTCACGGAAACCGGGCCCTCCATCCGCCTGCGCGTTCGCTCGGCGGAGGCGGCGCGTTTTGGCCTGACCGTTCAAGACGTCGCTGACACCGCCAATGCCGCCCTGCTGGGCAAGGTGTCCTCTTACGTGCTGGAAAAAGACCGCGTCATTAACATTCGCGTCATGGCTGAAGCCGGGAGTGTCAATGAGGTCGACAAGTTGCGCGACTTGCCTCTGCGCACGCCAAACGGATCGATCGTCCGCCTCGCCCAGGTGTGCGATGTCAGCATCGAACCGAGTGAAGTGGAATTGGTCCGTGACGATCTGCGCCAGGACGTCATCGTCACGGCGCGCCTGGAGGGGCGCGACCTCGGCAGTGCCATGAAGGAAATTCAAACGGAATTGGGCAAGGAAAACTGGCTCCCTGCCGGCGCTGTGGTATATGGCGGGCTTTACCAGCAGCAGCAGGAATCCTTTCGCAACCTTGTCGCCGTGTTGCTCGCCGCCATTTTGCTCGTGTTCATGGTGCTGCTGGTGGAATTTCGCTCCTTCAACGAACCCATCGCGATCATCTTTGGTGCCATCCTGGCGATGTTCGGCACCGTTGTCGCCTTGTGGCTCACGAGCATTTCGCTGAATATCGTTTCTTTTCTCGGCGCAATCATCGGGATGGGAATCGTCGCGAAAAACGGGATCCTGATGCTGGATTTCGTCCAGCATATCGAAGCGGAAGGCGTGGACCTGGTGGAGGCGCTCGTGCGGTCGGGACTGCGCCGGTTGCGCCCGGTGCTGATGACGTCCCTGGCCGCGGCGCTCGGGATGTTGCCGCTGGCTTTTGGAATAGGCGCGGGCGCGGACATGCTGCGGCCATTGGCGGTCGCCGTCATTGGCGCGTTGGCCGTGTCCGTCCTGCTTTCATTGGTCGCGACACCGGTCACATACTTGATCCTCCGCCGGGGCAAAGCTGTTCGTGTGAATAATGACAAACAGTAATTAGAGCGGTTTCAAGGACAGGTACCCAAATAAAAACAACCACCGGTTTCAAAATTTATGAAAGCGAAATGGTTCGTTCCAGGATCGCTCGCCGCGATTGTCGGCTTCATGGTGTCCCAATGATTCATCGGGCTCTTGGGGGGAAGACCTGGCGAACATGCACAGCCGCGCTGGAGGTCAATAAAATGCGTTAAGGAGGAAAACTGGCAGGAAATACGCGCGTATTTGAAAAAATACGGCTCGAACCGCATTTTGCGTGCTCAAACCTTGACCGTCACCTTCAAAAAACCCTCGTCTTTATTGGCTGAAACCGTTCTCGACGTGCAACGCACGACCGAGCTTTCCTCGCAATGTTCAAGATTGGTGGAGGCGGCGGGAGTTGAAAGCAGTAAAAATTTCGCGACGAGCGTAGTGCGTGCATGGATATGGATGTTGGTGCGTTTCGACTTTCTCTATTTTCACCCCAAGATGCACTAACATGAACTTTTCCTGTCCCGTCTTGTCCCGTCTACGAAGTGGGCGGGGGGGTCCGCTTGGCTGGGCGCTGTCAAAGGTCCGATGGATATGGTTCAGAAATTTTTTAAAACAAAGAGCTTTTCGCTCGCCGAACGATTCAACCTAAGCTCCCGCAGCGCGTTCGGAAATGTCACTGTTCCGCGTGCGGAACATGGGAGGTGATATGTTCCGAAAGCGGAAACATCGCCGCTTCGATTCAATAGCAACTCCTTGAATTTCTTCAATTTTAACACAACGACACGCTGGCATCTCCGCTGCTAGGTGAGTTGAACCGAATCCCGACAACACAAACGAAAGGCCAAGCTATGAAACTAAAACAATCAGCCAAAAGATTAACCGTTGCCCTGCTTGGGTTGGCGGTTATGGCAAGTGCACTCAGTATCGTGCCGCCCGCGCTCGCGTCCGGACCGGGTGGAGGCGGCGGTGGCGGCGGTGGCGGCGGTGGTGGTGGTGGCGGCGGGGGCGGTTCCCTTCCCACCATCGCGAACGTGCTTCGTGGTCCGTGGGAATCGTTGGTTGCGGACACCATCCTCACGGTGACTTTCAACAACAACGGCACTTTTACAGCGACCATTCAGTCGTCGTCGGGAGCGATCACGACCGACAGTGGAGTCTGGACGCTTACGGCGGCCGTCGCTCCGCAGCCGTTTGCTAATCCACAGGCGCACCTGACGATTATTGATTCGCGCGGCAACGTGCTGCTTTCCGGCGATGTGCTGCTGTTCAATGCCGACCAGTTGGCGATGTTCTCGGCGACGGACAGCGTTTCGTCGGTGCCGTTGATTGGGGAGCTTGTGCTCACGAAGATGACAATCTGAAGCTCTCAGACTTTACAGTTTTGTAAAAGAAGGCGCTGCTCAGGCAGCGCCTTCCTGCTTTTTCGTCGGAGTGGATCATTCGCCCGTGCTTGCCATGCTGCGATTCCGTTCCGCAATTGGAACATTCGTTCCGCGAGCGGATGTTCGCGGCAATCTTTCGGTGCGAATCTCCGAGGGTGTTTTCCAGATTCCCTGTATTTGCCCGGTTTCTCGCAACGCGCCGAGTGTGGCAAGGCCGATGCTAAGGGGTTCAGAACCAAACCCGGAACCACGCGGTTATTGCTCAAGGCTCACGACGCTTTGCCTGCATTGGCTCCAAAGAAAGATCAGACTATGAAACTCATTGTTAAATCGATCGCGGTCGCGGTGGCAACGGCCTTCATTTGTTTTGCGGCCCGGGCTACTGACCTGGTGTGGATTGGCGCCACCGGAAATTGGAATGTGGCCGGAAACTGGAGCCCGGCGCAAATTCCCACCGCCGCCGATAATGCCTGGATCACCAACAGCGGGACCTATGTCGTGACCGTGCCCGCCGGTTCGAGCGCGACCGCGAACAGCATCGTCGTGGGCGGCGCCAGCGGCAGCCAGACACTTGCCGTTGATCGCGCGACCGCGACTGTCAGCACGGCAATTTCGGTCAACTCAAACGGCATACTCTCCCTGCTGGTGGCGCAGACCGTCATCACCGGCACCGGTGATCTGAATGTGAGCGGTTTATTGAATTGGGGTAACGGCACGATCAATGGTTCGGGAGCATTGAACATCGCCAGCGGCGGGACGATGGCCGTTGGGAGCGGCGGAGTGACGTTGGGACGAGTATTGAACAATTCTGGAGCGGCCACCTGGGCCGGCGGAAACTTCACTTTCGCGGCTGGGGCGACGCTAAACAATCAAGGCAGCGGAACGTTTGATGTTACCGCTGATGGGCGCCTGAGCGGTTCGGCGGCCACGCCAGTGAATAACGCTGGCCTTTTCCGGCAAACCGCCGGCACCACCGGAACCATTGTCACAGCTCCGTTTAACAACAGTGCCACGCTCCAGGTGCTCGCCTCCACATTAAATTTGGATTTAGGCGGCACCGATAGCGGTGTTATCAGCAATACTCCCGGCGCCACTTTGAACCTCGGCGGCGGCAATCACGTTTTTACCGCAGCATCTTCAGTAACAGGCGCAGGTTCGGTAACTGTCGGGGCCAGCACCACGACGCTGAACGCCAGCGGCACGTTTGGGTCGGGCTCGACCTTAAGCGTTTCGGCAGGAGCTGCGACCCTGGCGCCGAGTTGCGTGGTGAGTGGGACGTCGCTCAACCTGACCGCGGCTGGCGCGACGGTGATTTATAACAGCGCGAGTCCAGTCGCCGCACTCAACCTGTCCGCTGGTTTGCTTGGCGGAACCGGCCCCATAAACGTCTCCGGTTTGCTCGCGCTGGGTGGCGGGACAATTTCCAATATGGTGGTAACGGCGAACGGTGGAATCGCCATGACGGGAAACACGACCTTGAACGGAACCAAGCTCGTCAATCCCACCAACGCGGTTTGGAGCGCCGGCAATATTGTCGGCCTCAATGGCGCCGCAATCAGCAATTTGTTGGGCGCTTCGTTTATCAATTCCTTTGATGGCAATGTGAACGTGGGCGCAGGTACAACTCCTGTGTTCGTCAATGCGGGAACTTTCGAGAAAACAAATGGAACCGCATTAGCCGGCACGACCTCGATTGATTTCCAATTCATCAACACGGGCACCGTCGAAGTGCAGACGAACACACTGCGTTATGGCATCAATCAACAAACCGCAGGATTAACTCTCCTGGATGGCGGCAACCTCGCGGCGCAGGCGCAGCCATTGCAAATCTCCGGCGGCGGTCTCGTCGGTTCCGGTTCGATCACTTTGGCCAATGCGCAAAATGTCATCAATTCCAGCTCCATCAGCCCCGGCTTGCCGCTCGGGGAGCTGGATATCGCCGGCAATTACCAGCAGACCGTTGCAGGCACGTTGAACATTGATTTAGGCGGCTATTCGCCCGGCACAAATTTCGACCTGATCACGGTCACAGCCGGAGGCGCGGGCGGGACCGCCAACCTCAACGGCACGCTTCACGTTGCTTTCACAAATGGATTTGTTCCCACAAATGGCGCCACGTTTAAGTTTTTGACGGCGGGCACGCGCGCCGGGACCTTCACAACTTTCAATTTTCCCTCGAATGATTTCGGTATGCAGGTGAGCTACGACGCCACTTCGGCTTCAGTCAAAGTTACCAACCTCAAACCCGTCGTCGCGAACCCCATCAGCGACCCGGCAGCCATTACCTACGGCGGGTCTTTGAACTTCCAATTTGCCGCGAACACTTTTTCCGATCCGGACAACGACGCTTTGACTTACACAGCCTCAGGTCTCCCGCCGGGCGTAACGTTCTCGGGCCTCACCCGCACCATTTCGGGTGCCCCAACGCAAGCCGGTGTCTTTCCCGTGACTGTCACCGCGACCGATAACGGGACCCCGAGTCTTTCCGTAAGCACAACTTTCAATATCGCGATTACTCCCGCGACCCTCGCCATCACCGCCGACCCGCAAAGCAAGACCTACGGTGCCGCCGACCCGGCATTGACCTACAGCGCAAGCGGCCTGCAACTCTCGGACACCGCCGCCAGCGTCCTCACGGGTGCGCTTTCTCGCGTGGCCGGCGAAACCGTGGCGGGTGGGCCTTACGCCCTCACCCAGGGAACCCTGCTCGCGAACAGCAATTACGTGATCAGCTTCACCGGCAATACGCTGTCGATCACACCCGCGCTTTTGTCCATCACCGCGGATGCCAAAACGAAAATCTATGGCGCCGCCGATCCGCAATTCACCGCGAGCTTTCTCGGTTTTGTAATTGGTGAAACTCCGGCTGTACTGGGCGGGACTTTATTGTTCACTCGCGCCCCGGGCGAAAACGTTGGCAACTATTCAATCACACCCGGCGGGCTCACGAGTGGCAATTACACCATCAGTTTCAACCGCGGCAATTTGAGCATCACCAAGGCTGCGCTGTCGATCGCGGCCACGGATGCCACAAAAGTTTACGGCGCAAGCGACCCCGCCTTCAGCGTCACGTATTCCGGCTTCGCGAACAGCGAAACGCCCTCCGTCCTGGGCGGAACGCTTGCGTTCACCCGCGCGCCAGGAGAAAACGTTGGCAGCTACTCAATCACCCCGAGCGGGCTGATCAGCGGAAACTATGCGATTACGTTCCACGCGGGAAATCTCAGCGTCACCAAGGCGGCTTTGTCGGTCACTGCTGACGCCAAGACCAAGGTCTATGGCAGCACCGACCCCGCATTTACGGCAAGCTATTCGGGCTTCGTCAACGGCGACACCTCGTCAGCACTGGGCGGCACGTTGTCCTTTGTCCGCGCATCCGGCGAGAACGTTGGCGACCATTCCATTACTCCCAGCGGTCTTACGAGCGGGAACTACGCGATAACCTTTAACGCGGGAACGCTCAGCATCACCAAAGCGACACTGGCCATCACCGCGGATTCCAGGAGCAAAATCTATGGCTCGATTGATCCGGCGCTTACATTCGCTGTCGCGGGATTGCAGTTCACCGACACTGCAGCCGCTGTTTTGACCGGTGCGCTTTCACGCGCGCCCGGCGAAAACGTGGCCGGCAGTCCTTACGCCATTTTCCAGGGGACGCTCACGGCGAACGGGAATTACACCATCAGTTTCACCGCCAACACCCTGTCGATTACGCCAGCCGCCTTGAGCGTGACCGCTGACGCGAAAACCAAGACCTACGGCTCAAATGACCCCGTGTTCACGGCGGCTATTTCGGGATATGTGAATGGAGACACGGCCTCCGCGCTGGCCGGCACGCTGGCGTTCACTCGCGCGCCGGGCGAAACGGTGGGCGATTACCTCATCACTCCCAGCGGTTTGACCACCGGCAATTATAATATCTCGTTCAACACCGGAACACTGAGCATTACCAAAGCCGCGCTCTCCGTCACGGCAGACGCGAAAACAAAGGTCTATGGCTCCATCGATCCGGCATTTACGGCGAGTTATTCCGGATTCGTCAACGGCGAAACTCCGGCAGTGTTGGGCGGCACGCTGGCCTTCAGCCGCGTCGCCGGCGAAAATGTGGGCTCGTATCCGATTACGCCGAGCGGCCTGACCAGCGGCAATTATACCATTACATTCAACACCAACGCGCTGAGCATCACCAAGGCGTCGCTGAGCATCTCCGCGGATGCGAAAACGAAAGTTTATGGCTCAGCCGATCCGGCACTCACGGTGAGTTTTGTTGGATTCGTTAACGGCGAAACTTCCGCCGTGTTGTCAGGCAGCCTATCCATCACCCGAGCGGCCGGAGAAAATGCCGGAAACTATCAAATCACTCCGAGTGGTCTGACCGCAAAGAATTATGCCATCACCTTCAACGCCAATACGCTGAGCATCACGAAGGCGCCGCTGAACATCACCGCTGATGCGAAAACGAAAGTCTATGGCGCAGCGGATCCGGCGCTGACGTTCTCGGTTGGCGGTCTGCAATTTTCAGACACCGCCGCCAGCGTTTTGAGCGGCGCGTTGAGCCGTGCGGCCGGTGAGACAGTGGCGGGCGGTCCGTATGCCATCGGTCAGGGTTCACTGGCGGCCAATGGCAATTACTCCATCGCCTTCACTGGGAACACTCTTACGATTACTAAAGCTCCGCTTTCAATCAACGCCGATGCCAAGAGCATTACCTACGGGGCAGCCGATCCGATTTTCACCGCCACCTTTGCCGGTCTTGTCAACGGCGATACCGCCGCGTCCTTGGCCGGAACACTGAGCATCAGCCGCGCCCCTGGTTCGAATGTCGGAAGTTATTTGATTACGCCGAGCGGCCTGACCGGCGGGAATTACACAATCACCTTTAATACCGGAACCCTCGACATCACCAAGGCAGCCCTCTCGGTGACGGCCAATTCTGCGAGCAAAGTTTTCGGCGCGGTTGACCCGTCTTTCAGCGCCACGTTCGGTGGATTTGTGAACGGCGATACCGCGGCCAGCCTCGGCGGCGCCCTGGCCTTCGCGCGCGCGTCCGGCGAAGGCATCGGCACCTACGCGATCACGCCCAGCGGAGTGACCAGTGGCAATTACACGATCGGCTTCAATAACGGCCTCCTTACGATCGTGGCGCCCGCGCCGACGGTGTTCAACCCGGTCATCACGAAGACGAACGTGGTCATCACCTGGACGTCGGTGAGCAACGCCGTTTACCGCGTCCAATTCAAATCGAACCTGGCCGATGTCTGGATCGATTTGCCCGGCGACGTGACTGCCACCGGCAACACCGCCTCCAAGACGGACGTGCCAACATTGACCAGTGGTTTCTATCGGATTGAAGTTCTGCCCTAAGAAAAGCTGAACCCTGATTGACCCACGTCCGGAATCGCCCTCAGCGGTTCCGGACGTGGTCGTTTGCTCCGGCAAGCACTTGTTCCAAGCTGCTCAAGGAGAGAATCGCTCCGCAACTGGAACAGTTTTCACGCTTCGTTCCGCCCTCGGATCACGAGTCCAAGTGTGCTCGCTCAAAATCCCGGCAATCATTCAAAGCTCGCATGTTAAACGCGTGGCACTCCTGGTGCTAAAGGACCCATCGTGAACTCTTTCAGCAAAACAAAATCCGGCCGAGTGCTTCTGCACGCGCTGTGCCTGCGGCGGCGCCCGGCCCAGGCGTGCTGGCATTGGCATGGCATCCTGCGGGAGTTCGCCCACTGATATCCATCCGAATCAGTTTCCCAACATAAAAACAAATCAACCAAACAACCAATACATGAAACACACAAAAAGATATGGCGCGGCCTTTGTGACCGGCTTGGTAACGCTCATCGTGGCACTCAACCTGATGCCGAACGCGGCCCTCGCTTCCGGTGGCACTGGCGGCGGAAGCGGTGGCGGCGGGGTCAAGGTCGTGAATTTTTCCGGCAACTGGAGCGGCACGATCTCCACCTCGTTCGGCACCGGTGCATTTACGATGAAAATCTCCCAATCCGTCGGCAGCCTGAGCGGCGCTGTGCATTTCGGCGCGCCCATCTTCGATTCCACCTTGAAACTTACCGGCGTCACGTTGGACGGCATTCAATTCAGCGGCGTTGTTTTCAATGGCGAAGGCACTTTGCCCATCTCCGGAACGCTCAATCCTGACGGCGCCACCATGACCGGCACGGTCGTTCAGTTGGGCCAGACTTATACGTATCTCGTTTTCCGCAATTAACCGTCAACCCACATCCAAATGAAAACAACTATCAAAACCAACGCCGCGACCCTGGTGGCCGGCCTCCTCACCCTCGTCCTGGCGCTATTCATCACCATGACACCTAACGAGACTTTCGCTTCCGGCGGCTCCAGCTCCGGTGGTGGCGGCGGAACTCAAACCGACTCTATCAAAGTGAGCAAGTGCTACTACGACGCCCCAACCGGTGAAATGCTGATCAAAGCGAGCAGTTCAGATACGACGGCACATCTCCATGCGTACACGCCCACGGGCACTTACCTCGGTGAAGTCCAGAACGGCGGCGGCAGCCGATATGGCGGCACTGTTATGGGTTACGTCGGCGCTGACCCGGTGGACGTCGTCATCATCAGCAGTTCCGGCGGCAGCATCACGGTACCGACGACGCCGTTTCAGATTTGATAAAAATCTGAGTTAAATTTCCTCGTGTGAGGAAAGGGCGGGGTTTGGGTCTCAACCATCGTGTGTGTTGCCCGAAACTCGCCCGTTATTTTCAAAAACTTGCAGCCTCGCTTCCGTTGAAAAAATTCGGTAACATCGCCGGCCAGATGGGCGTTTTTAAAGCCAATCGCGAGCGTTTCGTCGTCGGACTCTTTTTATTCCTGTTCACCGCAGGTTTGGGAATCGCTCTTTTCAATCGTGCAACGCCCTGGCGCGATGCTCCGGCCCAGGCAAGTTACGACTGGCTGCACCGACTCGCCGGCGAAACGTCGATTTCGAACCCCCCGGTGGTCATCGTCTACTTGGATTTACCCTCCTACAAAGCTCGCGGTCTGGACCCGCTGAAACCCTGGCCGCGCGCACTGCATGCTCAATTGCTGCAGCGCCTCACCGAAGACGGCGCGCGGGGCGTCGTGTTCGACATTATCTTCGGCGGCGCGGGCCCGAATCCGGCTGCCGACCAGGCGTTCGCCGATGCGATTCGAACAAATGGCCGCGTGGTGCTGGCCTCCGAATGCAATTACGACGCCAGTCATCAAGCAACCGGAACCGGAGACCGCACGCTCAGCCACACCATCACACCGCCCCCCGACATGTTCGCCCGCGAAGCAGCCGCTATCGGCATGGCGCTCCAGGCGGTGGATGACGATTACTCGGTGCGGCGCTACGTCGCCGGATTTGCCGACTCGGAACCGACATTGACCTGGGCTGCCGCCGCGTGGCTTCACCTTCCCATCACGCAAGGAGCGGGAACGCTGCAGAACGCCAACGGCAACTGGATCCGCTACTACGGACCGCCGCTCTCCGTCCCTCATGTGACCTACAGCGAAGCGCTGGACCCGGCCGGACTTCCGAAGAACTTCTTCCGCGATAAAATCGTTTTCATCGGCGCCCGGCCATGGCTTGAGCAATTTCATGAACGCCAGGATGAATTTCGCAACCCGTTTCATTCCTGGTCCAACAAGGGACTCTTTACGCCGGGCGTGGAAGTTCACGCGACGGAAATGCTCAACTTAATCCGCGGCGATGCGCTTCATCGGTTCAGCGGTCGCGCCGAATCTCTTGGGCTGGTTTTTTGTGCCGCACTCTTTGGACTCGGGCTCGTGTGGTTGCGACCGATTCCGGCTACCTGCGTCGCCCTCGCCAGCGCGGTGCTGGTTCTGGGCGTCTCGAGTTTTGGATTCGCGCATGGCGTTTGGTTTCCGTGGTTGCTGGTTGCGGGCGTCGAGATTCCGGCAGCCTGGGCGGGTTCCGTCCTGTTCAATTCGGTCGAATGGTATCGCGCCCGCAAACGCTTCGAAGCCGCCAAACGAATTTCCGAAGCCAAAATCCGCGAACAAGCTGCCCTGATTGAAAAAGCCCACGACGCCATTCTCGTGCAGGCGCTGGACGGCCACACCCTTTACGCGAATCCCAGCGCGGAGCGACTTTACGGATGGAGCGTGGATGAACTTCAGCGCAACGGTTCGGCGGTGGAGATCTTCCTGCCGGACGCCGGAGCGACGAAAGCCGCCCGCGATGCGGTGTTGAAAACCGGCGAATGGAACGGTGAGTTGCATCAGCAAACGCGCGATGGCCGGATCGTGATCGTCGCCAGCCGCTGGACTTTGATCCGGGACGAAAACGGCAAGCCGAACGCCCTGCTCATGATCAACACAGATGTCACCGAGCAAAAACAATTGGAAGTCCAATTCCTGCGCACCCAACGGATGAACACCATCGGCACCCTCGCCGGCGGCATGGCCCACGATTTGAACAACGCCCTCGCGCCGATCCTGATGGGCGTGCAATTGCTTCGCCGGAAAAGCAATGATGACGAGGTCCGCAATTTGTTGCAATTGATGGAGACCAGCACGCATCGCGGCGCCGATATGGTGCGGCAGGTGTTGCTGTTTGCGCGCGGGCGTGGCGGCGAGTTCGAGTGGCTGGAACTCGGTCCGCTGTTCAAGGAATTGGAGAAAATGGTGCGCGAGACCTTCCCCAAAAACATCACGGTCGATTCGTTCCTCCCCGGCGATTTATGGCCGGTTCAGGGAAATCCCACACAGTTGCACCAAATGCTGCTGAACCTTTGCGTCAACGCCCGCGACGCGATGCCGAATGGTGGAAAACTTTCGTTCGTTGCCGACAACGTCGACCTGGATGCCAGCGAAGCCGCCACCATTCCCGATGGGCGCGCGGGGCAATTCGTCTCGCTCCTCGTCTCCGACACTGGAACCGGCATGCCTCCGGAGGTGCGGGCGAAAATCTTCGAGCCCTTCTTCACGACCAAAGGCGAAGGCCGGGGAACAGGCATTGGCCTTTCCACCGTTCTGCGCCTGGTGAAATCCCACAACGGTTTCCTGCGCGTCGAAAGCCAGCCCGGCGAGGGCACGACTTCCGAAATCTTCCTGCCGCGCGCGGCGGAGAGTGCCGCCATTGAAGAAAAGCCCATTATCGACCTGGCCCGCGGCAACGGGGAACTGATTTTAATCGCCGACGACGAACAAGCCATTTGCGAATTGCTCACCTCGGAATTGACGTCCTCCGGTTATCGCGTGCTCGCGGCCAACAACGGCGCCGAAGCCGTCGCACTTTTTCGCGAGCACCAGGCGGAGGTTCGTTTATTCATCACCGACGGCGCCATGCCCGTCCTCAACGGCCTGGAAGCAATCACCGCCCTGCGAAAACTGAAGCCCAACCTGCCGGTTATCCTGACGAGCGGCGAGGCTGAGGAAACCAAGGCATCCAACATCTCCGTCGTCAACAAACCGTTCTCACTCGGCGATATTTTGGCCTCGATACAGCAAAAACTGGCTAAAGAAACCCACCCCCCCGCCTGAGTTTCCGTCTTGGAAATATCACTCATTCTGCTACCGTTCTTTTCGCATGGCAGCCAGCAGCACAACGGTAAATCAGAGCCAATTCACGTGTCTTATTGTCGAGGACGATAAGTCGTTTGCGTCCATGGCAGCGCAAGTGGTCCGTGAAGTGGGCGGCGAACCGACCAGCGTCGGTTCGGTTGCGGCCGCGCGGGAAGTGGTCGCCGCACGACCGTATGACGTTGTGCTCCTCGATAATCATTTGCCCGACGGCAAAGGCTACGAATTCTTTGAACAGCTTGCCCGGCGAAATCCCGACGCTCCGATCGTGATGATTACCGGCGTACCCGACCTCGGCGAGGCGGTCGCGCTGACTCGCAACGGTCTTTTTGAATACCTCACCAAACCCCTGGGCGTCGATGCCCTCGCGGCTTGCCTGCGCCGGGCAAAACTTCGCCTCGCCACTCGCGGCCCCCAGTTGGATGGCGGAGAAATGTTTGGCGACTCGCCGGCTGTGCGCGAAATCATGACGCAGCTTCGTCAGGCCGCCAAACACCCGGAAAGCACGGTGCTGCTCACAGGCGAAACCGGGGTGGGAAAAGATTTGGCCGCGCGCGTTCTGCACCAATTGACGTTCGGCGAAAAGGAAGTCCCTTTTGTGGCGGTCAACTGCGGCGCCCTTCCCGCTGAAATGTTCGAAGCCGAACTGTTCGGCGCCGAACGCGGCGCCTACACGGGAGCGGACAAAGCCCGCGCAGGCCTGGTGTCTGCCACGGGCAAGGGAACCTTGTTTCTTGATGAAATCGCCGAAGTCCCCATGCTAATGCAAACCAAGTTGCTGCGGCTTTTGGAGGCGCGCGAATATCGCGCGCTGGGCAGCACGCAGAATCTAAAGTTTGAAGGCCGGTTCGTGGCCGCCACCAACAAAGACCTCGCTGCGGAAGTCAAAGCCGGACGGTTCCGCGAAGATTTGCTCTATCGTCTCGATGTGTTCAGCATCGAACTTCCGCCCTTGCGACAGCGCCGGGCGGACATTCCCAAGCTCGCCGAATCATTGCTCGGCCAGCTCGCGGCCAAATACGGCCGGACCAAACCGTTATTGAAAGCCGAGGATTTGGAGGCGTTGAACAAACACAGTTTCCCCGGGAACGTTCGCGAACTGCGCAATGTCCTGGAGCGTTCCCTGTTGAGAACCGATGCCGAAAGCCGCTGGCTCGCGATGGATTTAAATTGGCTGAACCGTGCCGCGAAATCAGCGGCCGCCTCGGCGCCGGCGCCGGCCGCGGCTCCGATCGATCGCGAACTGTCGCCGCTTGAGGCGCAGGAATATCGTCTCATTCGCGAAACTTTGAGCCAGGCCAACGGAGGCATCCGCCGGGCGGCTACCAAGCTGGGAATGTCACCGCAAGCGCTGTTGCGTCGCCTGGAGAAGTGGCCGGAACTGCGCGGTACCAAAGAAACCGTTTGATGTTGTTACGAAAGATATTTGTTCCGGTTTCGGAACGGCCGGGCCCGGTCGCTGGTGTGTTTCGCCTTTGAGAAGGGTGATTCGTCCCGTCTAGTTGTGAAAAAAAGAGTGTTTTGCCTTCCCCCAATCGAATGGCAACCGGCCTGCTTTAGGAACTTAATTGATGCTCCCGCCTCTTACCAAGAGCGATGGTCGTATAACGGTGAAGACAAGCACCTCTAAAGCGCGTGTTTTGGCATTCGTCCTGGCCTGGTGTGGCCTGGTCCAGTTTTGCCGCGCGCAGGCCTTCGAAGATTATTTCACCAATCGCGAGACGTTTACCACCGCCTCCGGAGTGCTCAATGGCGACAACACCACGGCGACCGTTGAAGCCGGCGAACCGTTGCATGCGGGAAAACCCGGCGGGCATTCGCTCTGGATTTCATGGGTGGCGCCGACCAATGGCGTGGCGCGATTCAAAACCGAGACCAGCGGTTTCGATACGCTGCTGGCGGCCTATCACTTCAATTCCACCAATGAAACCACCTTTGACAAATTAACCATCACTGCACGCAACGACGACTCGGAGGAACTCGGCGATCGCGAAAGCGAAATCGCCTTTGGCGTCACCGCGGGGCAACGCTATGAAATCGCCGTGGACGGCTATTACGGCGCGGTCGGCACAATCAAGCTGACATGGTCTCTCGACGTCACTGCAACTCCGCCGCCAACCATTCTCAGCACCATACCCGACACCACCCTGAAAATTGGCGACCCGATCACTCTCACCGTCGTGCTGACGAATGTTCCTAATGGCACGAAATTCCAGTGGTATTTCAATGGGGTCGAAGACTTGGACCAGAAATCGACGAACCTGGTCATCTCCTCAATGCAGGTGGCCAATGTTGGCCGTTACAAACTCCTCATTGACGTTGGCTCACATATCACTTTCTTCACCTTTTCCACCGAACTGCAAATCAACACGGAAGGCGCGAATGCGCTGGCGCAGGCGAAATTCCCCGACGCGCCCGGCACGGAGTTGGTGGGCAGCGACGGAACGTTGATCGTATCCCGACTGGTTCGAACTACCATCCACGCCGCCGCCACGCCCCAGGCTTTCGGTGTCGTGCGCGGCTATAATGGCAGTCAAATTTTCAACACCACGTTCGCCACTACCGATCCCGCCGAGCCGATGCATTGCTCGGTTATCGGGGGCTATTCTTACTGGCTCGCCTATCAACCGCCCGCAAATGGAACCATCACGCTCGATACCATTGGGAGCACTTACGATACGGTGATGGAAATTTACAGCTACAATGTTCCTCCGGTCACTTACCAGGACATGATCTCGCTCACGTGCGACCATGGCAGTGTCGTCGGCGGATCCCGCGTACAATTGGCCGTTACGAAAACCCGGCAATATGCGGTCGTCATCGCCGGTGTGAACGGCGCGCAAGGGACTGCTTTTCTAAACTACAGCCTCAATACAAATCAATTGCCTCAGCCGCCTTCCGTTGTGAGTTCACCGCAGCCTCTGGTGGTAACCAACGGCGCCGATGTGCTTCTCGTTCCGCCCGTCAGCGGAACGCCGCCGTTTCATTTCTTCTGGAGCACCAACTCCGTGCCGATGACCAATAACTATTCACCAGCCCTTTCCCTGCCCCATGTGACTCCGGCCCAGTCCGGAAGTTACTCCGTCAGGATCACCAACGATCTCGGCTCCGCGAATACCATCATGCCTCTGCATGTGGTGATACCGCCGGGCTGTAGCCTGATTCAGACTGCAGCAGACAGTTTGCAACTGACGTTCCCGACTCAAATTGGACTGACTTATACCGTCGAAGAAGCGCTGGATCTTGGGGGCCCGTGGCAGCCTTATGGTCAGAGCTTCTCGGGCGGCGGCCAAACCGCGACCATCGCTCTGCCGATAAATGCCAACGGCTTTTACCGCGTGCGCGTGCAGTGAACCGATCAATCCCGGAACGCCCTGGTCGATTTGTTCCGAAAGCGGAACGATCTGCTGGTTAAAAGCCTTTTTTTTCGCAGAGAATGACGTGGCAAGGCCGTTGCTTAAAAGAATCTGTTGAGAAAAATCCTGAACCTCTTTAATCGGTGCTCGCGAAGCGCCGTCGCGCTTTGCCTTTGGTCAATGTCTTTGACTACGCTCGCGCAATCTTCCGGCGGAGTTGCCACCAACAGCAATCAGAGCGTTCTGATTGAAGTGGCCGGCCAGGTGGAGTGCCTGACTGCCACCACCACCAACTGGCATGCGGCGGTAACTGGTTCGGCGTTGTATCCCGGCGATCGTCTCCGCACACGGGAACACAGTCGCGCCGCGGTCCAACTTTCCGATCACAGCGTCATTCGCCTCAACGAACGCACCACGCTGGAACTTCTCCCGCCCAGGCATGCGGAGAAGAAACGTTTCGGTTTGCCGGATGGCGCAGTTTATTTCTTCGACCGCGAAAAGCCGATGGATGTCGAATTCGATACTCCGCTGGCCGCCGGCGCGATTCGCGGTACAGAATTCCTGCTGTCGATGGCCAGCGAGCGGTCTGCCTTGCGACTCGCCCTGATCGACGGCGCAGTTTCACTGAACACCTCGAGCGGCGAAATACCTCTCGCCAGCGGCCAAAATCTGGATCTGATTTCCGGCCAGGCTCCGTCTAAAACCGCGCTCGTGAACGTCAACAGCGCCATCCAGTGGGCACTCTATTATCCCGCTGTTCTCGACCCCGATGATCTTTCGCTCTCTTCAAAAGAAACCAATGATCTTGCCGAAGTCCTTGCTTCCTATCGTGCCGGCGATTTGTTGACGGCCCTTGCTCAATGGCCGGACAACTCCTCAATGAGTCCGGCCGCACAAACGCTCCACGCCGCCCTCCTGTTGTCCGTGGGAGATGTTCCCGCCGTCGAACAAATGTTGCAGCAACTGCCTGCTGATGCGGCCGGCACGTCCGCGTTGCACGAATTGATTGCGACCATCAAAGGTGAAAAAATCTCGATGAACGCACCTCCTCACACCGCCAGTGATTTTCTCGCGCGCTGCTACTCGCTGCAGGCGGCGGCGGATTTGCCGAACGCCCACGCCGCCGCGCGCCGGGCCATGGAACTCGCGCCGCAATTTGGCTTTGCGCACGCCCGGCTCGCGGAACTGGAATTCGCCTTCGGCAATCGCCACGCCGCGCTCACTGAACTGGACCAAACCCTTGTGTTATCCCCGCGGCTTGCCCCGGCCCTCGCAATGCGCGGGTTCGTCCTGCTGGACCAGGGCGATATCACCCCCGCGCTGGCAGCGTTTGATCGTGCGCGCGAACTCGATGCGGCATTCGGCCCCGCGTGGTTGGGACGCGGCCTTTGTTTATTGCACGAACGCAATTTCACCGATGCCCGCGCGGCGTTCCAGGCGGCGGCCGCTCTCGAACCGCAACGCGCCGTCTTCCGCGCGTACCTCGGCAAAGCCAATAGTGAACTCGGGCAGGCCCAGGCTGCGGAAAAAGAACTTAGCCTCGCGAAAAAACTGGATCCTTATGATCCAACCGGCTGGCTCTATTCCGCGTTGCATCTTTGGCAGGAGAACCGGATCAATGAATCCATTCGCGACCTCGAACAGGCCGAAGCGGTCAACGATTACCGCGCCCCCTTTCGTTCCCGGCTGCTGCTGGACCAGGATCGCTCCGTGGCGAGCGCCGATCTCGCCGCGATTTACGACGACGCCGGCCTCGGCGATGTTAGCCGTCACACCGCCGTGCGTGCCGTGGCCGAAGATTACGCCAATTTTTCCGGACACCTCTTTCTCGCCAACAGTTTGCAGGTGATGGAAAACGTAGACCGCTTTGACTTGCGGTTTGAAACGGCGCGGGAAAGCGAACTGCTCGTGGCCAACCTCCTGGCGCCGCCCGGCGCCGGAAATCTTTCCCAGCAACTTTCGCAACAGCAACACCTGCAGTTTTTCGACCCGCAGCCGTTCGGCCTCAGTTCATTATCCGAATATGACAGCGGCGGGAATTGGACTGAAGCCGGCACGGTGTTTGGAACGGTCGATGGATTCAGTTACGCCTTCGATGCGCAATATAATAGCCTCAACGGCCAGCGCACGAATAACGCGCTCCATAGCCGCCAGTTCGCGCTGACCCTCAAACAGCGTGTGACCACAGACGACCAGTTCTATTTCCAGATCGGAACCCTGAACACCCACGCAGGCGATGTGGCGAACTATTATGATCCCACCCAGGCTAAACCCGAGCTGAACGTCCACGAGCAACAGGAGCCCACGCTGCTGGCCGGCTGGCATCACACCTGGTCGCCCGGCAGCCATACGTTATTCCTCTTCGGAAGATTGACTGACGAACTGAAACTACACGACCCGAACGGTGACGCCCTCTTTCTTCATTTCGCGGGCGGAGCGCCACACGATTTTGTGACGCCCCCGTTCACGAATGATTTAAAAAGCGACTTCACGCTTTACTCAGCCGAATTTCAGCAAATCTGGGAAACCCCGCATCAAAGCCTGGTCGTCGGCGCCCGCGGGCAGACCGGCAAGGTGGACACGCACGCGATTTTGGCATCGCAGTTGACCGGGGTGGTGGCGGATCAAAACCAACACGGCTCGCTGCAACGCGGCGATGTTTACGGCTATTACACCTGGCGAATTCTTGATTCATTGCAGTTGATCGGCGGCGCGAGCTACGACCATATTCGCTTCCCGGAAAACACCGATATTCCGCCGATCTCAAATCAGGAGCGCTCACGGGATTTGGTTTCTCCCAAAGCGGGCCTGCTGTTCGCGCCCTGGAAGGGCGGCCTCTTTCGCGCGGACTACACGAAGTCACTGGGCGGCCTCTTTTTCGACAACAGCGTGCGATTGGAACCAACGCAAGTGGGCGGTTTCAATCAGGCCTTCCGCAGTTTGATTCCCGAAAGTGTGGAGGGCATCGTCCCCGGCGCTGAGTTCGAAACGGCCGGTGTCGGCTTCGATCAATCTCTCAAGAGTGGCACCTTCTTCGGAGTCGAGGGCGAGTGGCTCACTTCCGACGGCGCCCGCGCCACGGGCGTCCTGACCAACGCGTTTGCTTTCGGAATACCGGATTCTCCTTCAGGAACGCGTCAGGCCTTAAATTTCCGTGAACGGGATGTGTCGGCCTACGCCGGCCAATTGCTCGGAAATAATTTTGCCGTCAGCGCCCGGTATCGCTTAAGCGAAGCGCTTTTGGAATCGCAGTTCCCGGAAATCCCCAATGGCATCAACGGGCTCTCGGCTCTCGAACAGAATGATCGCGCCACGCTGCAGCAACTTTCCCTCGCGGCCAATATGAATCTCCCTTGTGGATTCTTCGGCCAGTGGCAATCGGATTGGTATCACCAGAACAACTCCGGCTCGCCGTCACTCGCGGACAGTGATTTCTGGCAGCACAATTTCTTCGCTGGCTACCGTTTTCCACGCCGTTACGCCGAAATCCGTTTAGGCGTCTTGAATATCTTCGATCGGGATTTTCGCCTGAATCCGCTGAATCTTTACCCAGACCTCCCGAGAGGCCGAACATTCACCGCGAGCCTAAGAATCAACTTCTGATCAAATGACGAAACCATGCGCGTTACTGCGCCTTGGTGCATCTCTATGGTGGTGCTTTCTGAAGCTTGCTCGGAAATTCTTTGATGAAAATCCAGTGTTCTGACCTATCCCCACACCTGTCCCCACGGTGGAGACACCTGCCCGTGTCGATCCGTCCTTTGTTCATCGTTGTTTTGTCGGGCTTTCGCTGCCTTGCAGCATGCCCGATTTCGGTCGGTTTTATGGCTCGCGCGGCGGTGGATATTTAAGCCGCGCTCGCCAAAAACCTCCCTCATCGCTGACGCGAAAACGAGTTCACCGCCGGACGGGTTTTTAACCGTAAAGGACAGCGATGTCCTTGACGGGTAAACGGGTATTGGGAACGAGTTTCAGACGGCTTCACGAGTGAGGGAGGCGGTCGAAGACTTAGGAGCTTTCGTCGTCCTCCGGGCTATCCGCCAAAGCCCCCACACCCCTTTGTCGGAGACCCTCCGGCCTCGAAACTCCCAAGACTCCGACCGCAATGCGGGCGGGGTGAGCAGAAGTGGGCTTTCCTCCATGTTTTCGGAAACCCACTTCCGCTCCCCTGATCCGCCCGACGTGTTTTGGGAACGGGTTGGTGCTAATCGCGCCCGGACGAGTTAATGGCTAGAAATGGCCATGTCCCGCTTGTCATAAGCGGGCATGAAACGCTAAAGTGCGCGTATGAAAGCCGACATGTATAAAACTGGTAAGAAAAATACATATTTGATGTTACCTGAGGGGAAACCCTTCTCATCCGTGCCGCAGAATAACCTCGACGCACTCGAATCATTACAATTTTGGAAAACCGTGGAATTAGCGCCAGGGATAATCGGCGTAAATCCGAAAGCTGCCGAAAAGGAAATTCAAGAGCGCGGTTTTCACGTTTTCAAAACTGAATAAGGACGACAGCGACGCTGTCGTTTGACCGAGCTCTGGTTTGTCCTTATTCCAGATCAAACCCAAATACGTTAAAAGAGATTTCCTCGACAGCCCGCGCAGGAGTCAAAATGAACGAGCTCAAGGCGAGGTTTTGCAAATCCGGGTCTTTCTTAAGCAGAATCGGACACTCATTCAACGCGGAGAGAATTAGGCTCGTGTTCTGAACGAGTGAATACCCTATCCAGAGCTTTGCTCGTGCACGATAAAATCGGGCATCAGGTGATGTCTGCTCGATTCGAAACGCAACGCCTTCACTTCCGGCAGAGCTAAATAATTTGCCCTCCACCTCAATTCCGATTCGCCGGGGAAGAATTCGCGTCACTACAAAAGGCATCCAGCCAGCCTCCACCCATGGGGCAAGGACTGGCTGCACAGCCGCAACCTTCGGCACGAGCGGCTGAGCCGCATCCCCTTCGCCAGATTCCGATTTGATTCTCTGATTGCCGCCGACAGGACGAAAGCGTGCTCGATTTTCATCGGTGGAGAAATTACGCAACGGGTCGCCACTATCGGTGCAGGGATGTTTCGGCCACGGTGGACCGAGCTCGTCGAAAAACACTCTCCCCCCGTATGGCGACTGATAAAAATAAACGCTCGCCCCGCAGACGGGACATTCTGCATTTGGATTTACATAGCTGGGATACGTAACGTACGGAAACTCGAAGGGCGTGCCCTCAAAAGTTACGCGACCTGTCGAATAGCCACCTCCTCCATAACCGCCGCCACCATGCCCACCGTAGCCACCAAAGTTGCCATTGCCGCCCCAGCCGCAATCGCAATCAGGCGAGTGATTCCACGCATTGCACATGCTGCCTATTGGTTTAATACAATTCAGTCAAAGCACGAGTAAAAAAGCGATCCGGCGAAATTGCGGTCGCTTGGAAGATTAGACGTTCAAGAATGAATTCGGCTTCGCCTCATCCGATTGATTGCCCCGAAGTCCGTCGCCCCCCCGCAATCGCAGAATCGCGAATCACAGCATTCGTTTCTCCGCCGCCCTCTCTCCATTTTATCATGCGGTCAAGGTCGTTCCAGCCCATCCCGGTCGAAGGCGTTCCACCGCGCTCGCCCAACCTTGACTACGCATGTCATTCCGAGAGTGCAGGCGTTCGTCCGAACGCAGGCACAAAGGTCGCATTACAAGCCAATTCAAAAACTTCGATGTCTTACATCACAGATTTTGAGACGGAGTTCACCAAGAAACTCCTTAGCTCCGAAAAGTCCGAAACCATCGTTCGATGGGTTTGCGAGAAGCTTCTCGAAAGCTACAGAAATGGCATCACCGCCGGCCAGAAAGGCACAACGGTGAAGCGCCAGGGACAGAGCCGCCGACGCGGTTCTTACGGAAAGGCCGAATAGTCATCGGTTTCCTACCCACCGCTATAAAATTATAGCACTCGCGCGAAAACCCCGCCTTCGGGCGGGGTTTTTTCGTGCAAAGAGAAACGCAAATCCCACGCGGGGGGGGGCGACGGCCTCCCCGATACCCCCAAACCCCCTTGCCGGATGCCTCCCCCAAGGGGGCTTTCCGAACCCCGGCTTGCAGCCGTTACGGATTTCATCCGTTGCCGCACGGCGCGGCGTTCGCGTCATTCGAATATGGCTGTGGATAACCGAAAAATGCTATGCGCCTTAACATGGTAAAATCACTCGCATGACCACAAGCATCAGAGCGATGAAATGGATTGTCTGGACAGTTTTATTATTAGGAATTGTTTATACGTTGGATGTTGCCAAAAATTTTGATTTCAATTGGGGAGCAGTCTTCACCTCGATAACAGTAATACCTGTTATCACTATCGTGTTACCTATAATTATTTTGATTTTCACCCGCAAAAAGAGCATTTCCGATGAAAAGAATAATAAAATAAACGCTAGCGTATTAGTGAGTTACCTATTAATCGTAATTGCTCTGATCGCTTTTCTTTATTACGCAATCATGCACGTATAAAAAAGGCCTGCTGCTAAGCAAGCCTTGCGATTGGAACTAGTGAGCTAACTCAAACGGCACAATGGCCCGGTAGAATCTGTGATCAAAGTTTGTACCGCTCTGATCGAAGAAACTGTACCGCCCCATTTGTGTTAACGAGCGTCGCAATCATGTCCCAATTGATCAGGTTCGTGGAGGCTTCAATGTTATAGTTGAAGCCCGCTGGACCTGCCAATTCGTACACGGGTGAGCCGCTGATAATATTTGTCGTCACAGTCAGATAGAACGGCTGGCTCGGTCCGATTGTGCCGAGAACAATATTTGTGACGAGGACAATTGATTGCACGTTCGTGAACGGGTCAATTCTGAACCCGAGCATGTGAGTGCTGTTCATCGCCGCTGCCGGGAACGCAAACGTGTAATGTTGCAGTCCTGGCTGTACCGCCTGCTCATCGATTGAGCCGATGGTGCTGTCATCCCAATAAACTGACAGCAATCCTTGCGCATTTGTCGCACTGAGGAATTCAGCATCCAGAGAGACGAAGTTCATCACGTTCGTGGGAACAATGACCATGTCAATCCAAGCTGGCGAATGTGTAGTTGCCGTGAATCCATTGTCATATTGTGCAACATCACCGATTTGCACCGACGGAGTCAAAGAAACCGCGACATTCAACATGGTCTGTGGGTCTACAGAGGCTAAGGAAACACAGTTGTCATCCGGTGTTCCAAGCACGTGCGCTGGGTTATTTCCAGGCGTAAGGCTAGACAAAGCATGGCTCCAGTTGCCACCCTCTTCGCTCAATGGGAATCCGAATCCATCGTATTCCGAGGTGCCTGTTCCTGTAATGCTCTTGGAATAGAAGTCGATAGCCCAGCCATGAGACGTGGCGGACTGATAGCATGGCTCGGTTACTCCATTTCCAGCAGAGACAAAAGCCCCGTAATTTCTCACCCTATTGAGCTGCGTAACGTTTACGTTGTAGGCATGATTAAGCAGAGTTTCCGTCACGGCGTAAAGACTGCCGCCTGTCTCCAGATCATGGGAATAATATTGATCCGACCAATCAGAGTTGGCTCCGTATTTCGTTTTCTCCTCGAATTTTAAACCAACAAACGGGTCGAGAAACGTGCAATGTACTGTCGTTGCGCTTGGTTTAATTACATCCGTTGCGGCCTGAATGAGACCGGCGCCGGCGCTGTGTGCAATGAGATGGATATGAGACCATCCTTGTGACGAGAGTGCTTTTCCCAACTTATTTCCTTCACCATGCGAATAAACGAGGCTCTGTTCCGGCCCGTAATTTTTAGTGCCGGGAATGATTGTCCTAACAACCAGATCGTGAGACTGGCTTAGGGGATAAAGTGGTTGACACTCCAATGATAGAGGGAGTGTTAACATGAAAGAGAAGACCGTAGTAGAGAAGAAGAGGAACAGCCCCCCGAGGGGGGCTGGCGGCGCGAAAAAATCGCGCCGTTATACGCCGGACGAAAAACTGAAAGCCGTCCGGCTGCGGCTCGAGGAAGGGTTCAGCGTGCAGGACGTCTGCGGCGAGATGGGTATGGCCGTCAGCTGTCTGCATAATTGGATCCATCGGTATCAGAAGTTCGGAGAGGTAGGTCTGCAAAAGACTGAAAGCAGTAAGCGCGCCCCCAAGTTACCCGCGCCGATCACGGAGAAGATCGTCGAGTTGAAGCAGCAAAATCCCGGCTTCGGCATCAAGCGGATCAGTCAGCTATTGCGCCGGTGCTTCTTTTTACCGGCCAGCCCGGAGACGGTGCGCCGGCATTTGCACGAAGCCGAGTTGATGCCGCCCTCCAAGCCGCCCAAACAACGGAACATTACGCGGCCCCGGTTCTTCGAACGGGCCACACCCAACCAGATGTGGCAGACGGACATCTTCACCTTCCGGCTGGGTGGCCGTTATGCGTATCTCATCGCCTTCATGGATGATTACTCGCGCTTCATCGTGGGGGCCGACTTGTTCCGCAGTCCCACGGCCAATGCCGTGATTGAAGTCTACCGGGTGGCGGTAGGCGAGTATCAGCCACCCAGGGAGATGCTGACCGACAACGGGCGGCAATACACCAGTTGGCGTGGCACCAGCCGCTTCGAAGCGGAGCTGAAAAAGGATCATGTGGCTCACTTTAAATCCCGGCCGCAACATCCGATGACACTCGGCAAAGTCGAACGCTTCTGGTCCACGATCTGGCAGGACTTCCTGGTGCGTGCCCAGTTCGACAGCTTCGAGACGGCGCGCGAGCGGATCAAACTCTGGATCAAACATTACAACCACAAGCGTCCCAACCAGGGGATCGAGGGGCTATGTCCAGCGGACCGCTTCTTCGAGATCCAGAGTGAACTGCGTAAGACCATTGAAGCGGGCATTCAGGAGAACCTGCTGGAACTGGCGCTACGCGGCAAACCGCAGGCACCCTTCTATATGGTTGGCCGCATGGACGGCCAGTCCGTCGTGCTCCGCGCCGAAAAAGGCAAACTCAAACTCAGCGTCAGCGATCAGCAAAACCAGGAACAAGAACTTGTCTATGACCTCAACCAAGACTCCCAACGAAAAGACGGAACGCAAAAAGAAGGGCAGCAACACGGCGAACCACAGCGCACAGGACAAGGTCCAGGCAGTGCTGGCGGTGTGGACGGAACGCTGCAAGCCGGCGGAGGTCTGCCGGCAGCTCAACATCAACTGGATCACCTTCAACCACTGGCAACGCCGGGCGATGGAAGGAATGCTCCAGGCTCTGGAGAGCCGGGTCAACCTGACCAAGGGCGAAGCCTTGAGCCCACGGCTCCAGGCCTTGCTCCAGAACCGGCAACGTTCAGCGACGGCGCAAAAACTAACCAACCGCTTGGAACAGATAAACAAGCTTGCCAGCCCGCCCTCACTTCCGGCAAAAACGGAGTAGATGAATGCCAAAGCCAGACAGCGGGCGGAGGTCATCTTCAAAGTCCGCTCCGGCCAGATGACAGCCACGGCGGCAGCCCAGGAGCTGGGCATCAGCCGCCAGCAATATTACCAGTGGGAACAACGAGCCCTGCAAGCGCTGCTCTCCTCGCTGGAGGATCAGCCAACGGGCCGGCCCAAAATCCCGACGAACCCGGAGAAAGAACAACTCCAATGCCGGGTGGCACAACTCGAACAACAGGTGCAGGATTACCAACAGAAGGAACACCTGTGCCAGTTGTTAAACCAATGGGAACAGAGCGATCTGAAGCCCAGTAAAAAAAACCCAAAATGATCCGCGACCTCCTGCATCAACTCGAGCGCACGAAAAAGGAAACTCATTTTTCGTGGCGCCGACTTTGCGGCTTGGTGCCTTACTCCAGCGTCATGCGCTGGCGCCACCGGCAACGGACCGGCTTGCCCTTGTGGCAATGTCCCGGCCCTAAAAAGTCAGTGCCGTTGAACTGGGCGGAGTTTTATCCGCTCCTGCGGCAACTGAACCACGGCCGGGTGCGCACGCAAGGCACGGGCGAACTGTATCAACGGTTCGCCCAGGCCATCTCTCGTCGTCAGTTCGCCGGGTTGGTGCAGGATCGTCGTCAGGATCAACTCCATGCCATGAAACGCATTGACTGGCTCCGGCCTGGATTAGCCTGGTCGTGTGATGCCACCCAATATGGCGATGACCAAATCATCCCTGTGGAAGATCTGGCCTCGCGCTATCGCTTTCAGCCGCTGCTGCTGCACCGGCTCGACGGCCGCCAAATCGCCCTCCATCTGGAAAACCTGTTCCGCCAACACGGAGCACCGTTGTTCCTGAAACGCGATAATGGTTCACCCTTCAATCACCAACAGGTCGATGAGGTGCTTGCCCGCTTCGGCGTGTTGCCCTTGAATAATCCACCGCACTTTCCCCGCTACAACGGCGGCATGGAAAAAAGTATCCGCGACTTTAAAGCCGCCCTGGCCTTGCGCCAGTCCCGGAAATCATCTGAACTTGGCTTGCTCGCTGAAGTCGTCGCCCACGAACTCAATCACCACCCGCGGCGCTGCCTCAAGGGCCGCACCGCCTGCGTCGTCTTTCACGACGACGCCCAATATCTGCGCTGGACCAAACGCCAACGCAAAACCATTTTTCGTTTGCTGCTCCACGAGTTCGGAGCAATGATCGAAAAAACGGCCGATGGACATCAACCCAAACCCGCCACTCTGTGGCGGGTCACTGTGGAATCCTGGCTACGCCGCCAGGGCCTGATCGCCATTCGCCAAAACAAAACCGAAAATGTGTCACCCACTTTTCCTAAAATCTGGTCTCATAATTAAGTTGGGACCACAAGCGAACGGATGGCTTCTTGTGCCTTTTCTGTATTATCCACGCTTTGTGGTTCGTCAATAATCACAATGGGATTCGTCGCGCAAACGAATTCAATCGGCCTACGCCCTGATAATTTATCTGCTTCTTTATGAATTACAGCGATGTCCTTTTTGTTGAAGGCGTCAATATTGATGACGAGAATTTGAATTTGATTACTCACCGCGAACTGACGCAGCCGATTCACTTTTTTTGCGTCGTACACAAAATATTCCGATTCGACATTGTTGTATAGCGCTTTGAAATGCTCGTTGGTGATTTCGAGATTCTTCAGGACGCCCTCGCGTATTGCCACGCTTGGCACAACGATAATGAATTTTTTGAATCCATATTTCTTGTTAAGTTCAAAAATCGTACGAAGATAGACATAGGTCTTACCTGTGCCAGTCTCCATTTCAACGGAAAAATTTAGCGGCGCGGGAGCGTTCGCATCATAATTTTCAGGCAGAAGATGTTTGTCCGTGTCCAGATCGTTTCGCTCCTGGACCAACTGTAGATTTTTCAGAATTGTCTCGCGATCAATCATGAGTGCATTGCCAAGCCCCAATTCTGTTTGCACCAGACTTCCGAAAAGTCCCTTACCCTTTGCTTCAAAGGATATTTGGAAATCCCCCTTGTTTAAAGCTTGGCCATCAAAGAGATCAACCACAGCATCTACTGCGTGCTTCTGAAACGGTTGTTTTGGGTCAAACTGTAACTTCATACCGTTTGGAACTTCGTAACGCCTTTTGCTTTCATCGTTTGCACGGCGTTCGTCTTTAGCTGATCATTTTCAGCAAAGCCTACGTCGAGGCAGACAACGCGTTCGGGTTTCTTGTCGGCTAGCCCGTCTTCAATCTTTGAGATCCCGGCTCGGTATGGGACAAATCGAAACAGAAGCCGCCAAAAGTGAACTGGAGTCGATTCTCTGCGGACCACCTGAGGAATATTATCTAACCCAAAAAGCCGCATCGATTGAAACCGTAATGCGAGACTACGCGAAACTTTGGACGACTCAAATTGAGCACGCCCAAAGAATGATTTCATTGGCTGAACAATTGCGCTCATCCCCTAACGACCAGATTCTGCTTCAGAACGTTACCGCTGAATTCCGGTCTTCGTTTAAAAAGCACTCGCGACGGCTTTCCGAAATCGACAAACATCTAGCCGCCGCGGTCAAACTACGAAGCGAATTCTTGATCCGAATCGAAACCGCCAATTCAATGCTGGATTTAAGCCCGGAACTGGTTAAGCAGATCACTGACCGCAACGATAGCCTATGGAAAGATATCCGTCAGCTCCACCAGAAATTTGAAAGTATAAAGGCTCAATTTATCTCCGATTCCGACTTCATTTTTAAGACGCAAAGAGACGTAAAGATCCCGCAAAGGATGAAACTGCGTGACGCCTATACGGCGTTTTTCTGCGACTAATCGTTCGCAGCAAAGCACACAACCCGTCCGGCGGTGAACTCGTTTTCGCGTCAGCGATGAGGGAGGTTTTTGGCGAGCGCGGCTTAAATATCCACCGCCGCGCGAGCCATAAAACCGACCGAAATCGGGCATGCTGCAAGGCAGCGAAAGCCCGACAAAACAACGATGAACAAAGGACGGATCGACACGGGCAGGTGTCTCCACCGTGGGGACAGGTGTGGGGATAGGTCAGAACACTGGATTTTCATCAAAGAATTTCCGAGCAAGCTTCAGAAAGCACCACCATCTTGAACATTGCGAGGAAAGCTCGTTCGTGCGTTGCACGTCGAGAACGGTTTCAGCCAATAAAGACGCGGGTTTTTTGAAGGTGACGGTCAAGGTTTGAGCACGCATGCGAAGACAAAAATCACTTTTTGTTCTGCGCAGGAGAGCGCAGCCGAGCCGAGAAAAAGCAGCGATGAAAACGTTCTCACGATTTTAATTTGTTGAGTATTCGCCAGCACTGCCGAGCAGTGAGCGAAACTCCAAATTCTGATAAGATGAAAGCGGCGACCGTTTCGGCGTTTATTGATTCAGTTTTTCGCTTCGCCTGTTTAAGAAATATTTGCAGCTTTTTAATCTGGTGCTCATCCAGTTTTGAGGGACGGCCAGGGCGTTGATCGTCTTCCAAGCCGGCCATTCCTTTGTCATTGAAGCGATTCACCCAATATGCCACCGCTCGCGGAGAATCGCCGTGAATCCGGCCGGCTTCACTCGCTGAATAGCCGCTTAACACCAAGACGACGCTGTGCAAACGGTGCAGCAAACGCTCGCGAGGGGTTTCGCCACGAAGCTGCTGCTGGATGCCTTTAGTTAATACGTTTTTGGAGGTTCGCTTCATTTTGTGTTCGCAATTATTTATGTCACTTGCTATACTTTGGCTATGCTCAAATACTTCATCTACTGTCGCAAATCCACGGAAGACGAAGATCGCCAGATACTCTCGATTGACGCGCAACTTTCCGAATTGAACACCATTGCCTGTTCGAACGGTCTCGTTGTGACAGAAACTTTCATTGAGAACAAGAGCGCCAAAGAACCAGGGCGCGAAATCTTTAATCAAATGATTCGCCGCATCGAGCGCGGCGAGGCCAACGCCATTCTAACATGGAAACTAGATCGCCTTGCCCGCAACTTCGACGACGGCGGCAAAATCATCGGGATGCTTCAGCGTGGGACGATTCAGGAAATTCGCGTCTTCGAGAAAGTATATCTGCCGACTGATAACGTACTCATGATTTCAGTCGAGTTCGGAATGGCGAATCAATACATCCGCGACTTGTCCATGAACATCCGTCGCGGTATCCGTGAAAAGGTGCGGCGGGGCGTATTTAACGGGCGGGCTCCATTGGGTTATGTCAACGAACCCCGCTTGCGCACCATTGAACCCCATCCCGAACTATTTCCGAAAATGAAGCGCATCATGGAAATGTTTGCGACTGGCGAATACACCCTGACTGCAATCCAACGTGAAATGGCCGCTGTCGCCATTCCCCGGCGGCAGTATAAAAGCAATTTGAAAGGGACATTGCCGCTCGCATCAATCAACCATCTTTTCCGCTGCCCGTTTTATTATGGCGTGTTCCTTCACAAAGGCGAACTTCACCAAGGAATCCATGCTCCTATGATTTCAAAGAAGACGTGGGACGACATTCAAGCCGCACTCGTGAAGGTCGGCAAAGGGCGCAAGCCTCGCACCGAAAAGGGATTTAATTTTCTGAATTTCGCCACGTGCGGGTCGTGCGGCTATTGCATCACTGGTGAGCGCCATCGCAAAAAGAGCGGGCGCGAGTATCATTACTATCGTTGCACCCACAAGAACAAGAAGCAGCATTGCGATGGCCGTGCATTTGTCCGCGATGATGTCTTTGAGGCGGAGGTGAAGCGGAACACCTTCACGGCTTCGATTCCCGATGAGTGGTTCGAGAAATTCTCCGCCCGCATTGAAACATGGGAGGCAGAAGCCTCCACTGAGAAACAAGCGGAGATTGATCGGATCAAAGGCGAATTGGCCAAGGTCAAATCCAAGATTGACCGGCTCAATAACGCCTTTGCGGACGGCTCGCTTGAGATTGTGGAGTTCAAAGAACTCAAGAATCCCCTCGTCCCGTTTAAAACGGGTTTAGAGCAAAAGCTCGCCGAGTTGGAGCAAAGCAAAGCCAACCGGCTCGAACCCCTCAAAAACTTCATTTTTGAGGCAAATCAGGCTCAAAAATGGGTTAAGGAGGAAAACTGGCAGGAAATGCGCGCGTATTTGAAAAAATACGGCTCGAACCGCATTTTGCGTGCTCAAACCTTGACCGTCACCTTCAAAAAACCCGCGTCTTTATTGGCTGAAACCGTTCTCGACGTGCAACGCACGAACGAGCTTTCCTCGCAATGTTCAAGATGGTGGAGGCGGCGGGAGTTGAACCCGCGTCCCAGACAAATCTGCCAGCCGCGACTACATGCTTAGTTCGGAGAGATTTTTCTGCTATGCGATAACGTCCGAACTCGAGTCGCACTGCCTAGTCTGCATGGAATTTTCTCGGCTGCCGGCGCGCAGTCTCCGCCTTCAACCATGCCTGCTGTAGCGTTCATCCGGCCCAGCAGGTGTCAGCCGGTGAACGTCGTGGCAACTTAGGCCGCGAGAGCTAATTCTTGGTTAGCACTTATTTTTGGTTCGATGATTAACGAGGCCAACGAACCGTCCTCGGCATGCCGCCTCTGGCGTATCCATCAGGTCGAAACCAGTACGCCCCCATCTGCGGAACGGTCTCATTCTCGCCTGATTCCGACGCAGGGTCAAGGGTTCGCTCCAGGCTTTCCGATACCGTTAACGAACGATGGATGGTTTTCGCTTTTTGCCTTAAAAAGCAACAACTCTTGGACACATTCACCCCGCTCTTTCGAGATATCCGGGGGAGCTTTTTAAAACCGCCAATTGGGCCCTGCATGGCATATCCATTGCTGATTTCTTCGTGTGAAAGCTCCTCGATATGTCGCGCTTTGCCTGCTTTGGCTCGCTTTGGCCGGAGCCGGCACGTGGGGGCTTTTGAGCTATGAAAATACGCCCGGTCGCGCCGGCGAAACCATTGCCGCGTGGCCGGCCGATTCCCAAATCGCTCATCAACCGGATCGCGCCACCTTGCTGATGTTCCTGCATCCTTATTGCCCTTGTTCGCGCGCGAGCATCGAGGAATTGAATCGGCTTCTGGGGCAATGCCAATATTCCGTTTCGGTCAACGTGCTGTTCGTCCGGCCCAAAGGAGTCGCCGATGATTGGGCCAGGACGTCCTTGCGCAGAGCGGCGGAATCCATTCCCGGCGTCTGCGTGTCGCTGGACGGCGACGGCAAGGAAGCCCGGCGATTCGCCGCTGAATCTTCCGGCTACGTGGTGCTCTACAGTCCCAAGGGCGAATTGCTTTTCAGCGGCGGCATCACGGGCAGCCGTGGTCATGCCGGCCAAAACCCGGGCGAAGACGCCGTTATTGCGCTGGTCAACGGCAGCACTCTGCCCCTCACCCATTCCCATGTTTACGGATGCGATTTATTCGGTTCCGACGGAAACACTGACCAATGAAAACGACGGCTGACACTAGTTTTATACGACGAGAATCCCTGGCGATAAGTCCCAGGGCCATGGAACTTTTCGCGGAAATGCAGGAAGCCGTCACCAAGCACACGGATTCGATTTTCGCGCGCCTGATGATTTGGCAGTGGGTGGCAGCGGTGGCCGCCTCGGTGCTGATTTCGCCTCACACCTGGGCCGGCACGCAAAGCCGGATTCATATTCACGTGCTGGCGGCCATTTTCCTCGGCGGCCTCATCACGGCGGTGCCCGTGCTGATGGCCTTGCGCCAACCCGGCAGGGCGCTCACCCGCCACACTGTGGCCATTGGGCAAATGCTGATGTCCGCCCTGCTGATTCATCTCACCGGCGGCCGCATTGAAACTCACTTCCACGTGTTCGGCTCGCTGGCCATTCTCGCGTTTTATCGCGACTGGCGCGTGTTGATTTCGGCTTCCGTGGTCGTGTATGCGGACCATCTCGTGCGCGGCATCTTCTGGCCGCAATCCGTCTTCAACGTCGTGCATGCGCCGATCTGGCGTTCCCTGGAACACGCCGGCTGGGTTGGTTTTGAAGTCACGTTCCTGATCATTTCCATTCGCAACAGCCTCCGGGAAACTCTCGCCATTGCCGTGCGCCAGGCCAAATTGGAAAACATCAACGAAACCATCGAGCGCAACGTCGCCGAGCGCACCGCGGAATTAACGCGGGAAGTCGCCGAACGCCGCCTCGCCGAAAGCGGTCTGAAGCAAAGCCAGGCGCAATTGGCCAAAGCCCAACGCATCGCGCGCCTCGGCAGTTGGGATTGGGACGTCGCGCAAAACCAGGTGACCTGGTCCGACGAAACCCGGCGGTTGTATGGCTTCTCCAATCAGGACCTCGGCATCAACATGGCGCAATGCCTGGAGCGGGTTCATCCCGAGGATCGCGCGAAAGTGCAGTTCGCGCTTCAGGAAGCTCTGCGGTCCGGCGGGCCCTATGTTTGCGACCATCGTGCGCTCTTGCCGGACGGAACCATTCGCGTGCTGCACGGCCTGGGCGAAGTGGTCATGGATGAACACGGCCACGCGATTAAAATCATCGGCACCACCCAGGATATCACCGAAGCCGACCGTGCCGAAGCGGCTCTGCGCCGCAGTGAAGAGCAATTGCGCCAATCACAAAAAATGGAAGCCGTCGGCCGCCTCGCCGGCGGCGTCGCTCATGATTTCAACAATCTCCTCACCGTCATCACGTGTTATTCATCGATGTCGCTCCGGCAAATGGAAAAGGGCCATGAGCTCAGGAAGTATTCCGAAGAAATCCAGGCCGCGGCAGAACGCGCCGCCTCGCTCACCGGCCAGCTGCTGGCCTTCAGCCGCAAACAAGTGCTGCAACCGCGCATCATCGATCTCAACGAAACCGTTGGCGGCATGGAGAAAATGCTGCGGCGCCTGATTGGCGAGGATGTCGAACTCTGCACGCTGTTCGAGCCCGATCTGGGGCGCGTCAAGGCGGATCCCGGCCAGTTCGAACAAGTCATCCTCAATCTCGGCGTCAACGCTCGCGATGCCATGCCGCGTGGTGGCAAACTCACCATTCAAACCGCCAATGTCACCCTCGATCAAAAAACCCGGTTCCGAAATCGCGACCTGGGTGTGGGTGAATACGTCATGGTGGCCATCACCGACACTGGCGTCGGAATGACCGAAGAAGTAAAAGCGCACTTGTTCGAGCCGTTCTTTACCACCAAGGGCGTCGGCCGCGGCACGGGCCTTGGACTCGCCACCTGCTACGGCATCATCTGCCAGAGCGACGGCGACATTCGCGTCTACAGCGAACTGAATTGCGGCACCACGTTCAAAATTTATTTGCCCCGCGTGGATTTGCCCGCGACCACCACCACCGTTACCAGCGATCCCGAAACATTGCCCGAAGGTGCGGAATCAGTATTGATCGTGGAAGATGAAGCCTCCGTGCGCCGCCTCGCTGCTTCCGTGCTGCGCGGCGTCGGCTATCAGGTGCAGGAAGCGCGCGATGCCGCCGAAGCCCTGTCGCTCATTGAAGCGAAACAGCCGTTTGACCTGGTGGTCACCGACGTCATCATGCCGAAGATGAGCGGCAAGGAGCTTTACGACAAAATCAAAGTCATCGCCCCGCGCATACAAGTCTTGTTCATGTCCGGCTACACCGACGACTCGCTGGCTCACCACGGCGTGCTGGGGCCGGAACTGAGTTTCCTGGAAAAACCATTTTCGCCAGCCGGCCTCGCGCGGAAAGTTCGCGAGGTGATTGATTCGTCCAAAGGCCGTTCACGGCCCGCCCTGAAATCCGGCGAGCAATGAGGGCGGCGTCTTGAACGGCATCAACCGCTCGTAGCGCATCGAAGCGCGCCGATTTTCCGGTGCTGTCATCGAAGCGTTTCTTGGTCTTCTATTGCGAAACGTGAATGCGATAGAACCGCGCGGCATTTGTTCCGGCGCTCGTGTCCCTTAGCAGGAAGGAATTCGACGTCGCCACAAAATTCGTCAGCACCATCCAACCCGGATCCAGCAACTTGTTTTTGTATTCCACCGCGTAATTCACGTTCGATATCGTTTCAAATCTCATATTGAAGCTGTTCGGGAAACGAATCGCCCGCAGCAACGTCGGGGAAATCGTGATCGCACCCGGCGACCCGACGTCCCCATTCAACGCGGACGCTAACGCTCCGTTCTGCCCCGCGACACTCAATCCCCCAAACGTGCGCGTGGGCGCGTCGTACCCAAACGTGACGCCCTTGGTCGAAGCCCCGAAGGTCGCGTCCGCCACGGTGTCGTTGACCGCCGTCGCGGCTGCGTCCCACAAATGAATCTGGTCGCCGTCGGAGCTAAAACCAATGCTGGGATACGTGATGATTTGCAGGCTGGTCGGAAGATTGCTCGTTCCCCACCAGCTCCGGAAATCGGCCGCGCTCATGTCTTCCACCAGCACGATGGATTCGCCCGGCTGGATGCTGACGGCGTTGGTAATGGTAAACGCGTCCGAGAACGAATCGTGATCATCGTCAAAGCGATAGCCTTGCAAATTCACCGAAAAATTTCCCAGGTTGCTCAATTCCCACCAATCCGATGACACGATTTTTTGCGCCTTGGCTTCGCTCGACTCCGCTTCCGTGATGACGAGATTCGGCTTGGGCGTCACATTCAGGACAAAGGAAATATTCGTGCCGCCGCCCAGGTTGGTGACGCTCACCGAATAAGTGCCCGATTGATCGGTGCCCGTCAATGGCAACGTCAATTGCACATTCGTCTGCCCGTCCAAAAATTTGCCGTTCACATACCACTGATACGCGGGCGCCGGCGCCCCGGTTGCTCCCACCGTGAACGTGGCCGTCTGCCCCACATAAGCATCCATGCCCAACGGGCTCTGCAGAATTGTCGGCGGCGTCACTACGCTGAACGATTCATTCGCCAATCCCGACCAGGTGCTGGACACCACCGGATTATTCGGGCCGGTCATGTTTGCGTGCAACGGATTCCAGGCGCGCGCCTTGATGCTCACATTCGTTGTCAGCGGCAGGGGTCCCGTGTAAACGAACGCGCCGGCCTCCACGCCGCCTCCCGGCAAGCGCGGGTCGGAGCCGTCAGTCGTGTAAAAAATCGTCGCGTTGGTATCCGTGGTGGTCATAGTCAAAGTCGTTCCTGGAAGAATCGCGCCGTCGACATCGCTGTAAACCGGCTTCGCGACAAAGTTCGTATCAATGAAACTCAACCGGTCCGAGTACCATTGCTTCAGGAACGCCACCTCGCCATCGTAAGTGCCCGGAAAAACATACGTGTATCCGTTGATGGTCGTGCGCCCGGAGCGCGGGGCCGTCAGCGAGGACCAACGCGATACTTCCCGCGGTTCTTCCGGCCGCACCTGCGCCGCGAACATATCAATCGTGGCATCGATATGATTTGTCGAAAGCGTGGTTTCGCGCAAATCCTCGTAGCGATCGATCCACGCCTGCCAGAACTCAAGGTCGGAAAATATCCGCGCCCACCAGTACTTGCGGAACATATCCGTCACCGGCTGCGCCCAACACTGCGGATTGAAATCAAAAGAGGACTTGGATCCTTGCGAGCGATCGAAATCCCAAATCGGCCCGTAATACAAAACGCTGTTGCGGTCTTTATAATAATAGGCGCTCGATGCCAGCGTATCGTCGTTGAACGCCACGACATTGAGAATGTGGTAATCGATCCATGACGGCGCGTCGATGAACCGCCGGTAGCCCAGGACCGGATCGGTAAAATTAGTGCTGTTCACCACCGCTGCAAAGTTCGTCATGTAACTCACCAGATATTGCTGCTGCGGCCCCCGTTGCGGCGTCTTGATGTCCTCTTCCTTCGGATAATCATACTCGCTGAGCTGCCCGTCCGCGACAAAGCCGGTTTCGCCTGCGTCCAGCCGATCCACTTTTGCAATGTAGCCGCCGGTGACATTCGTTCCGCTGTTGTCCTGCGGATGCAACGCATCCACGGAATGCAGTTTGGGCACATTCACGCGATCCGGCCCCCACTTGATTTTTTCTTCGAGCACGTAGATGCCGTTGTAATTCCCCGCCGTCACCGGTCCGCCGTTGATGTTGAGATACACCTCCACGAAACGCGTCCGCGAGGCGTAGCGGCCCGCGTCATTGCTCAATTGATACATCAACGGATTGTGCATCAACACCGGTTCGTAGGAGTCCGGGCCATACAGGATGAAACTGGAGTCAGCGGGGAAACCCAGCGGCGTCACATCAAGGTCGTTGTTCAACTCATCGCAAAAATCCACCGCGAAGGATTTTTTAGGGCTCGTGAGCGTGCTCGACCCGTGCAGGTGAATCGTGGCGCGGGAAGTCAGTGTGGGCGCATTGGACAGGCTCGTCGCCCCGTTTTGCGGTTCGTAAAAGGAAATATTCGCGAGTTGATCCGTGGCATCCTGAACGTCGCCCGCGCCGAAATTATAAATGACGATCGCCGGCAGGTTGGAATTCGTCTGCGCCAATCCCGCGTCCAGTTGCAAAAACGTTTCGCTCCCGATCGCTCCCGGCATCAATCCCGGCACGAAAGCCCGCGCGCGAATCCAGCTCGTTTGCGTGATCGCAATCGGCGCCTGGTAAAGCGTCGAATTCTGAGTCGGTATGGTGCCATTGGTCGTGAAATAAATCGCCGCGCCGCCCGAAGCAGTCAGTTGCAGGTTGAAGGCTGTGACGAACGTGCCGCCGCCTTGCGAGAAAGTCACCGCCGGCGCCGCGGTCGCGCCCGTCATCGCATTCGGATTCCCCGGTGTTGGAATCGCAAAAAATCCCACGCTGTTGGCATCGGCGGGGTCCACTCCGTAAGAAACATCGGCTTGCTGCGCGGGATAGGAATTGAAAACGGCGACGATGTTCGTGTTCGGATCCACCAATGCGAGGAAGTTATTGGTCCCCAGCCGGAAATTCGTGTGCAACTCCGCGGCGTTGTTGGTTCGGTTTTTGCCCGAGGCAAACACCACCATGATATTATCGGACTCGTTGGCATCCTCGGCATCCAGGATCGTCACGTTCGGAAACCGCCACATGGTCAGGTTGTTCGTGTCGTCTGTCAGCGACCAGCCGGTCAGATTCACATCCGTTGTAGTCGGATTATAAATTTCAATCCACGGCGAATAATCCCCATCCGCATCCTGGACCGTCTTTTGATTGACGGCCATAAACTCGCTGATTTCCAACTGCGCCGCCGCTACCGCCGACGACAGGAACATCAAAACCGCCACTGCTGCGCACACCACCTGACATTTTCTCATGCAATTCCATTTCTCCACTCGATCAAACTTCTCGCCGACCCTTATAGTGTTTTTATAAACAACGAACTTATGATTCCGTTACTTGCCACCAATACGTCCGTTTGCTTCCGGACGTTTCACTCTAAATGACAAAATTGTCATCTTGGCATAATGTCGACGCGAGTCGACTCGTTAGCATTGCGGATTTTTTGTTTTTTATTTTAGCTTCCGGAAGAAAGGGCGTGAGCCGCGCCCAAATGTCCCAATATAAATAGGCCGTAAACACTTCAGAAAATCGCAAAAACCATGCGCGCAAAAACTTTTCTTCAACTCACGCTCGCCGCCGTTTCGAGCGCCGCGTTGCTCGCCGGGTGCGCCGGCTCGCAATACATTTACAGCCCGCAGAACCAGATGCTCACAGCAGCCAGCCATAATCATTTCCTGGAGCTGGGACCTTGCGGTTCACCCTGGAACTACGATGACAGCGTCACCCTCCTTTTTGATAGCCACGGACCTCGCTTCGAAGCCGACCAATTGGAGGCGTATCAGAATGGGAAGCTCAAAATTAATTCCGGCTACGCAATTCTCAACCCGACCAACCAGACCGTCACGATTGAGCTAATGCTGGAGGGATATGATAACGCGCCCGTGCCTTGCAAATATAATGGCACGCATAAATTCACCGTGCGCGATCCGGGGACCGGCGAAGTGACCCGCGCCTGGCTGCAGAATTTTTTTAAGACCATCGCGCCGGATTTTTATCAGCCGTAGAAAGTCAGCGTCTCTTTTCCGTACAATAAAAAAAGCGAGGCCGGATTTCTCCGGCCTCGCCCTCGATTCCTCCAGTCTTCGCTCGCGTGAGCGAGTGAAGGCTGCCGCGCCGTAGCGTGAGCGAAGGCGGGCCGAAACCCTCTTGCACTCTGTCCAAGCTACGACTCGGCAAGCCTTGGACGACTCAGTAATCCATTCCGCCCATGCCGCCAGGGCCGCCGCCATGACCGCCCGCTGCCGGTTTTTCCTTATCCGGAATCTCGGTGATCAAGCATTCGGTCGTGAGCAACAGGCCCGCGATGGATGCCGCGTTTTGCAGCGCGCTGCGCGTGACCTTCTTCGGATCCACCACGCCCGCTTTCACGAGGTCTTCGTATTCGCCACTGGCGGCGTTGAAGCCTTCGTTGCCTTTGCGCTTCTTGATTTCCTGCACGACCACTGAGCCTTCATAGCCGCCATTCATAGCGAGCTGCTTGGCCGGATACTCGATCGCGCGCTTGATGATATCCACGCCGATCTGCTCGTCTTCGTTCGCGCCTTTGACGGCTTCAATGGCCGGCAAGCAACGCAGCAACGCCACGCCGCCGCCAGGCACGATGCCTTCTTCGACAGCCGCGCGAGTCGCGTGCAACGCGTCTTCCACGCGCGCTTTCTTTTCCTTCATTTCGCTCTCGGTCGCAGCGCCGACGTTGATCACAGCCACGCCACCGGCGAGTTTCGCCAGGCGTTCCTGCAATTTTTCGCGATCGTAATCGCTCGTTGTCTCTTCGATCTGGCGGCGGATTTGATTCACGCGGCCCTGGATCTCCGAGCTCTTTCCGTAACCTTCAACGATCGTCGTATTTTCCTTGTCGACCACGATGCTCTTGGCGCGGCCGAGGTCTTCCAGGCCGACGGATTCGAGCTTGATGCCGAGGTCTTCGGTGATGCATTTGCCACCGGTCAGGACGGCGATGTCTTCCATCATGGATTTGCGGCGATCGCCGAAGCCAGGAGCCTTCACGGCGCAGATGTTCAACGTGCCGCGGAGCTTGTTCACGACCAGGGTCGCGAGCGCTTCGCCTTCCACGTCTTCAGCAATGATCAGGAGCGGCTTGCCGAGCTTCGCGACTTTCTCGAGAATCGGCAGCAAGTCCTTCAGGTTGCTGATCTTCTTTTCGTAATTCAGGACGTAAGCCTCTTCGAGCTTCGCTTCCATCGTGTCCGCGCTGGTCACGAAGTACGGCGAGAGATAACCCTTGTCGAACTGCATGCCTTCCACCACGTCGAGCGTCGTCTCGATGGACTTCGCTTCTTCCACCGTGATGGTGCCGTCCTTGCCGACTTTATCCATCGCGTCAGCGATGATCTCGCCGATGGTGGTGTCCCAGTTCGCGGAAACGGTCGCGACCTGCTTGATTTCCTCTTTGTCCTTCACCTTCTTGGCGATCTTGTCGAGCTGGCCAACCGCGGCTTCCACAGCCTTGGTGATGCCGCGCTGCACGCCGATCGGGTTCGCGCCGGCGGTCACGTACTTCAAGCCTTCGCGAAAAATCGCTTCGGCCAGAACCGTCGCGGTCGTCGTGCCGTCGCCGGCGTTGTCGCTGGTCTTGCTCGCGACTTCGCGGACCATCTGGGCGCCCATATTTTCATACGGATCTTCCAGTTCAATTTCCTTCGCGACCGTGACGCCGTCCTTGGTCACCGTCGGTGAGCCGAATTTTTTGTCGAGCACCACGTTGCGGCCTTTCGGGCCGAGCGTCGCGGTGACGGCGCGCGCGAGTTTGCTGACGCCCTTGAGGAGCGCCTGACGAGCTGTCTCGTCGAATACGATTTGTTTTGCTGCCATAAAATCAGTTGATAGTTATTTGTTGATGGTTGAGAGACTTAGTCGATCACAGCCAGGATGTCATCCGAGCTCAAAATTTTGTATTCCTTGCCGTCGAGCTTGATTTCGGTGCCGCCGTATTTGCTCACGAGGATGCGGTCGCCCTTTTTCACTTCGAACGGAACTTTCTTTCCGTCGTCGTTGGTTTTGCCGGTGCCGAGCGCCACCACGATGCTCTCCATCGGCTTTTCCTTGGCGGTATCGGGAATGATAATGCCGCCCTTCTTTACTTCCTTCTCTTCGACGGCTTCCACGAGGATGCGATCGCCGAGAGGTTTAACGTTTAGTGCCATAGTTCTAGTTTGGTTTGTTGTTTGTTTTCGTAATCAAATCCCACCCGCACTCGCGGTGGGAAAATTCGTTGCCCGTAAGACAGACTTCCGATCCGTCTCAAATATTTCTTCAATTTCTCACTAACACCGCCGCTTCAGCGCGATGTTCCCGACCCGACCAACCACCCTGGCCGTCTCAACGGCGTATCTGGAACAAACCGATAAAACGGTTCGTCGTATTTTCTTCGCGTTTTACACCGGGCTGAAGCCACGGCGTTAATGAAACCGCAAAAACCTATTTCGCCTGCGTTGCCCCCATCGGCCCTATGGTGGAAACCATCGCCTGACAAATGATGGGTCCTTGCGAGTCGTTCACTATATACGGACTTCCCCAAGGTTGCCAGCCCATCCCTAACGATTTGGTGATGGCGTCATCCAAATCCTGATGCTTCGTATGATGAATCGTTTTATAACGTTTATATTCGTCGGCCATGGGGTGTGGTAGTTTTGGCGGGTGTTAACTCCGCCAGGTTTTGGACTGCGGCAGCCCTCTGCCGCTTTCCACCCGCACCAAGCGCCAGAGGGCTGGCGCACTCCAGGATGCTGGCGCGACGGCTGAGCCGCCTTCCACCAGCATCCTTTGAAGCTCAATTGAAATCATGGCCGGTGAAGAAATTTATTTCTTCTCGTCCACAACTTCCGCGTCGATGATCGGACCTTCGTCCTTTTTGCCGTCTTCCGGCTTCGGTCCTCCGGCTTCCGGCCTCTGCCCCCCGGCCTCCGGCCCCGGACCACCGCTGCGCGACTTATCCGCCGCCGCTTTATACAGCTCCTGCCCCACCAACTGCGCGATTTCGTTCAGCTTCTCGCTCGCGGATTTAATCGCGGCCGAGTCGCTGCCCTTCAACGCTTCCTTCACGTCGGCAATCGCCTTCTCGAGCTTGCTCTTCACATCACCGGAGATTTTGTCTCCGTTGTCCTTGAGCAATTTCTCATGGCGATACACCGCGTTGTCGGCTTCGTTGCGGGTCTCCACTTCTTCCCGCGCTTTCTTGTCGTCCTCGGCGTGTGCTTCGGCGTCCTTGCGCATCTTCTCGATTTCATCCTTCGAGAGACCGCTGCTCGCCGTAATGGTAATTTTCTGTTCCTTGCCGGTGCCCAGATCCTTGGCGTTCACGTGCAGGATGCCGTTCGCATCGATGTCAAACGTGACCTCGATCTGCGGCATGCCGCGCGGCGCCGGCGGTATGTCCGTGAGCTGGAATTTTCCAATCGTCTTGTTGTCGCGCGAAAATTGGCGCTCACCCTGGAGCACGTGAATTTCCACGCCCGGCTGATTGTCCGATGCCGTCGAAAAAATTTCCGATTTCCGCGTCGGGATGGTCGTATTGCGTTCGATGAGCTTCGTGAACACTCCGCCCAGCGTCTCGATGCCGAGCGAAAGCGGCGTCACGTCCAGCAACAACACGTCTTTCACTTCGCCCTTGAGCACGCCGCCCTGGATGCCGGCGCCAATGGCGACGACTTCGTCCGGGTTCACGCCCTGGTGCGGCTGTTTGCCGACGAGCGTTTTCGCGGTGTCCACCACGCGCGGCATGCGCGTCATGCCACCGACGAGCACGAGCTCGTCAATCTTGGCCGCCTCAATGCCGGCGTCCTTCAAACAATTCTTCACCGGCCCGATGGTGCGCTCAAACAAGTCATCGCAGAGCTGCTCCATCTTCGCGCGGCTCAGCGCTTTCTGGATGTGCTTCGGCCCGCTGGCATCCGCCGTGATGAACGGCAGGTTGATGTCGTACTGCTGCGCGCTCGACAACGCGATCTTCGCCTTTTCGGCTTCTTCCTTGATGCGCTGGAGAGCGTCGGGCTGTTTGCGCAAATCCATGCCGGCTTCTTTTTTGAATTCGTCGAGAATCCAATCCATGATCCGGTTGTCCCAATCATCACCGCCCAGGTGCGTATCGCCGTTCGTCGCTTTCACTTCGAAAACGCCGTCGCCGATTTCCAAAACGGAAATATCAAACGTGCCGCCACCGAGATCGTACACCGCGATCTTCTCATCTTTTTTCTTGTCGAGACCGTACGCGAGCGATGCCGCCGTCGGTTCGTTGATGATGCGCAACACTTCGAGCCCCGCGATCTTGCCGGCGTCTTTGGTCGCCTGGCGCTGGGAGTCGTTGAAATAAGCCGGCACGGTGATCACGGCCTGGGTGATTTTCTCACCGAGACGCATCTCCGCGTCGGATTTCAGTTTCGCGAGAATCATCGCCGAAATTTCCGGCGGCGTGTATTGCTTCGGCTTGCCTTCCACGTCGACTTCCACCGCCACGTCACCATTCGAGGCGCGCACCACTTTATAAGGGACGCGCTTGAGTTCTTCCTGGACCTCGTCGAATTTGCGGCCCATGAAACGTTTGATGGAGTAAACCGTGTTGCGCGAATTCGTCACGGCCTGGCGCTTGGCCGCGTCGCCCACGAGACGCTCACCGGTCTTGGTGAAAGCGACCACAGACGGCGTCACGCGCCGGCCCTCAGAGTTTTCCAGAACGAGCGGCTCGCCGCCTTCCATGACGGCCATGCAAGAGTTCGTCGTTCCCAAATCAATGCCTAATACTTTTGCCATAAATCTTTTCTTTCGATAAAAATCCTATCAAACTCCCTGCAAACCTAGTGCCAGATTGAGAACCAACTCACAACCAACTTATCACCAGACACTTGTCGCTAAATGAACGTTTCGCCTCTTTTTCCGAATAGGGCCATGTTGGCACATAAGGGCAGGGCGTGGCACACTTTCCATGGCTCAATCGACACGCGAGCGCGTGCCGTGCTGCTGATACCGGATTCTCTTATTTGGCGGAAGCCGAGACGGGAGTGGGGAGCTTGCTGAAATACTTTTGCACGAGAGCGGCATCAAGCGGGGATTTTAGATAGGGAGCGATTTGGGAGGGATCGGCCGGCACCTGCCCGTTGTTTGCTTGCGCAAACGCCTTGGCCGCCGCGTTTACCTGGTCCTGTGCAAAGTTGACTTTCCCTGTGCCGCCCACATTCAAGCCAAATTCGTGATGCGTGTCGTACTCGAGGTCGGCTGGTGGTGCTATTTCCGTCACCATGATTCCCGAGAGATTGTCCTGGAACTTTGCCGGAGGCTTATATTCATAACGCTGCCAAACCGCATCATCAATCGGCTGATCGAAATAGGGCTTAAGTTGAGCGAGGTCGGTCGGCAACAAACTGCTGTTAGCGTTAAGGGCCTTTGCGTACTGAGCCATGCCCTCCGGCAGCTCGCCGCCATTGACTGCTTCGGCATATTTTTTAAAAGCGTCTTTCAATGCCCATTGAAAGTGACTTTTAGCCACGCTCCGTAGATCACTCAGGGCCTGGCGCACTCCTTCGTCCGTGTCCACATTGGCATCGCGAGCTGATCCGGCCCAATCTTTCTCAGTCAATAACACCATTTCCGGGATTCGTTTCTCAGGCATCTGGTCCAGTTTTTGTTTGAGCGAAGCGATCCGAGTCGTCCAGTCCCGGGCGACAGGATCGATTGGAGATTGTTCCCGCGCCGCCTGACGCAACGCTCCCACCTCGGCGCGCAACTTCAACAATTCCGCCTCATCACCCTTCCCAACGGTCTCAGCCACCGGTCGATTCGCCGCGTCATCTCGTTCCCGTTGCAACCGCTGAGTCTGCTCGCCCATCGATGTTCGCTGCTGCTGCAGCGCCTGGATTTGGCTGCGAAGTTGCGAGGCTTGATAAGCTTGTTGGATCCCTGCCCCGGCCACGATGGCAAAGGCGGCAACGATGGCAGCTTTTTGAAGTGTGGTCATAGTGGCGGTTTTCGTTGCGGCGATGACTGTCGCCGTAGTGATGGTCGAGCTGGAAAGCGCCGCGGCAGCAATGGTCCCCACAAGTCCCGTTGGAGCAGCCGTCACCGCCTTGGCCGCGAGCGCGGTAGCCAGGACCGTGGCTGAAAGCACAATTCCTCGGCGCGTGAGCATTCCATGCAGTTGATCCAGGGCGCGCGTCACCCGTTTCTGGGCCGCGTTCTCACTGCTTCCCAAAGCCTCCCCAACCGAGCGCAAATCACGCCGCTCATAAAACCGGAGCAGGATCGCCATGCGATCGGCCTCCGGAAGTTCATTGATGACTTCATCCAAGACTGGACCCAGATGCTCAAAATCGCTGTCCGATTGATTCAAGGCATTCATCTCGGTGGCTTGTTGTTCCCGCAGTTGACGCCGGCGCTCCGCTCGCATCAATTTGCTGGCGACGAAACAGGTATCGCGATGGAGCCAGCCCCCAAGCATCGTGTCGGAGGAAAGTTTGTTGGCCTCGCGCGCCAGGTCCGTGAAAACCGTCTGCGCCACATCCTCCGCGCTATGCGTGTCACCCAGCACCAATCGGAGCGCCGTTGAATACACCAGGTCGATATAACGCTCGAGCAGTTCCCGGAACGCCGCCTCGGAACCTGTCTTCACATACGCGGCCAGAAGTTGTTGGCTGTCCGTCATCATCAATCCATCAATAAAAACCCGCCGAAACTCAAAATCCGCCAAAAAAATTCATCCTTAAGTATTCTTGAGCCCCGCGTCATAATCACAAGAACGATGCCTTTGTTCAAACCAGACGACCTGCTCCTTTATGTGCTCGGGGTCATCTTTGTCGCCACTTTGATCCGCTCCGCCCTTGGTTTTGGCGAAGCGCTGGTGGCGGTGCCCTTGCTCGCGTTGCGCATTCCCTTGCGGACCGCCGCGCCGTTAGCGGTCATGGTGTCGGTCACCATCGCCGCCCTGATTATCGTTCAGGACTGGAAAAAAGTGCATTTCAGAAGCGCTGGCTGGCTGCTGATCCCGACGTTGTTCGGCATTCCGCTCGGTTTGTGGCTATTGCTGAGTCCGCACCAGCAACTCGTCAAACTCCTCCTCGCCGCGCTGATCATTTGCTTCGCGGTTTATTTCCTCAGCCGAACTCATCTGCCGGAACTCAAACACGACAGCAAACCATGGCTGCTCTCCTGCGGCTTCCTCGCCGGCATTTTGGGCGGAGCCTACGGCATGAACGGCCCGCCCCTCGCCGTCTACGGAGCCCTGCGCCGCTGGTCCCCGCAACATTTCCGCGCCACGCTCCAGGGATATTTTCTCCCCGCCAGTCTCATCGGCCTCGCGGGTTATTTCTGGCAAGGCCTCTGGAACCAGCAACTCCTTCATTACTACGAGTGGAGCCTGCCGGTGACGCTGCCCGCGATTTTGCTAGGTCGTGGGGTCAATCACCGATTGCCGCTCGAAAACTTCCGCAAATACGTCTTCGCCGGTTTAATCGTCATCGCCCTCCTCCTCGCGCTTCAGACGTTTATGAGCTGAGGTCTCCCGAATTTAAACTCAAAATCCGCTCCGCGCCCTTCGCGCTCTCTGCGTTCTTCCCCCATTCGTTATTCGTCATCTGCTCCCGGGTTTTACGGCCGCCGTCTTCGCCAAATCCGGCGGCAACTTATCCGCCTCAAACGCCTCCACCTGCAACGCCAGCAAACTGAACATCGGCACGCCTAAATCCACCGCGCCATTCGAGCGATCCACCACCATCGCCACGCCCGCTACCACGCCCTGGTTCGCGCGCACGATATCCATCGTCTCCTGCACCCGCCCGCCCTTCGTCACCACGTCTTCCACGATCAAAATCTTTTCGCCGGCCGCGATTTTGAATCCGCGCCGCAGCACCAATTTCCCGTCCTCCTTCTCCACGAAAATAAACCGCAAGCCGAGTTGCCGCGCCACTTCCTGGCCGATGACCAATCCGCCCATCGCCGGCGCAACCACCGTCACAGCCCCCAGCGACCGCACCTTCGCCGCCAGCGCCGCGCCGAGTTTCTCAACGATCGGCATCCGCTGCAACGCGAGCGCGCACTGAAAAAATTGGCGGCTATGCAACCCGCTGCGCAAAACAAAATGCCCCTCGAGCAACGCCCCGGTATCGCGAAAAATTTGCAACACTTCATCTTTGGTCATGCGACGAGTTTCAGGTTTCGAGTTTTGACTTTCAAGCGAAGAGTGTCGCACCGTTGTTAGTAGTTCCGCGGTTAGTAGTTCCGCGTTCACGCGGTCTGCGTCCACGCGTCCCCTCTTGAGCCGGCACTACTAAAATGCCTGCGCCTTCGTGACCCCTGTTTTCTCCTAGCTTCCGTCTTCTGATTTCTGTCTTCTGATTTCCGACTTATGCCCAAATGGGTCAAAATGGTCATCGCCCTCCTGCTGCTGCCGATTTGTGTCGGCGCGGCACAGGCGTTGTGGCTGGTCCTTCAACACAGCGGCTCAGCCGATACCACCTGGGTGCCGTTGCTCGCCGGCGCTGCCTGCTGGATCGTGGTCTTCTTGATTCTGCCGAAACCGATGTGGCTTTACGTCCTCGGCCACGAACTCACCCACGCCGTTTGGGCCTGGCTCTTCGGCGGGCAGGTGAAAAAAATCAAAGTCACCTCCAGCGGCGGCCACGTGCACATCACCAAAAGCAATTTTCTCATCGCGCTCGCGCCCTACTTTTTTCCGCTGTATGCGGTCATCGTCATCGCCGTGTTCGCCATCGGGCATCTGATTTGGGACTGGCACCAATACCTGATGTTGTTTGATTTGTTCCTCGGCGCCGCCTACGCCTTTCACCTCACGCTCACGGCTCATATTTTGAAGACGGAACAATCGGACATTACCGACCAGGGTTATTTGTTCTCCGCCGTCGTCATTTTTCTCGGCAACATCATTATCCTGCTGCTCGGCATCCCGTTGTTGGCCTCCAAAGTCGCTGTTTCCACGGCCCTCGGCTGGTGGTACACCTGCACGCGCGAATTGATTCATCGCATCACACAATTGATTTAGCGCCCGGATGCTGTTAATTGTCCTTGATATGACCGGCTGCTTCAGGCGAAATGCCTCGGCAGATTCATTCTGATGCTATGGATTTAGGCGATATTCTTTCGAAAGAGCAGATCATCACCGATTTGCAGGCGGCTGACCGCTGGCAGGCGATCGACGAGCTGATCAAAAACCTCGTCAGCACCGGCAAAATCAAAGCGGAGCATCACGACGCCATCGCCGCCGTCGTCAAAAAGCGCGAATCCTCCATGAGCACGGGCATCGGCTTCGGCATCGGCATCCCGCACGCCAGCACGGATCTCATCACCGAAGTCGTCGGCGCGCTCGGCCGCTCGCGCAAGGGTGTTAATTTCGACGCGCTCGACAATCAGCCCGTGAATCTCGTCATGCTCTTTCTCGTCCCGCAGGGTCAATTTCAGAAACACCTGCACACCCTCGCGAACATCGCGAAACTCCTGCACAAAGCCGAATTCCGCACCGCCCTCGAACAAGCCCCCGACGCCGAAGCCATGCTGAAGATTATTCGCGAGCATGGGAAGAAGTGAAGGAAATCCGAAATTTGAAGCCCGAAATCAGAATAATTCGCGCTGCCTCCGGTCCAAAAGATTAACTTTTGCCTTCATTTTTAAATTTCGAATTTCGGCCTTCTTTCGGATTTCGGACTTAATCTTCAATAATTCTGGATTATGCTGGTTTGATGTCATCGTCAGTTAATCCTGGCGGACGTTCTCCCCGCGAGAGACTTGTATAACCCATGCCCGCACAGATTGAGGAAAGTCCGGTAAATTTAGTCAAAAGCAAATGTCGAAAGACTTGAAAAATAAAAACTGGCCAGGCTAACACCAAAGCTATGAACGGATACGACAGAATACCTCCGCGAATCTTTGCCAGCGCCCATCCAAATGCCACGGCATGCAAGCACGACTGGTAATGCATGACACGATCGGAGTGAAACAGCCAAAGCAGCAAATGATCGTCGTCATGATTCAGGCTGGCCACGACTGGCAAGCGAAGTTGGGCTGACAACTCCTTTCCAAGCCGCTCTATCTCCGCGACGTCCTGCTCATCACAAACAGCATCGAAAAGCAATGTGTCGCCGTTCCTGTCCAAAACGATGAAGGCCCGTCGACCGAGTTCTTTGACGACTCGCGTGACCTCGACAGAATTTCCGCCGACAATTTCAAAATTCGTGTAGAAATTTCCCATGTGCTGTAGGGCCTAACTTCAAAAAGCGGATTTAACAAATCCTTTAATCTCTGAGGCCAGCCTAATTCCATACGTTTTATTGTTGTTCCGATCAAGCCGAGAAACTCGCGATGCGCTTGCAAAAAATAAGGCGTTACTCCGTTCCGAAGGAACAACCGAAAATAGCCCACCGTTTCAACGGTGGGTTTAAGCCACAGCCAGCCAAGTCCCGAAGGGACGGCCGAATTTACGCGTCCGAATTAACGTGAACTCTCCACAAGATTTGAATTAAGAATATTCAAAGTGATTATTGATCTAAACGCCAACGACAGGTGGGACGCCATTGACGATTTAATCGATCACCTCGTTTCCGCCGGCCGCGTCAAACCCGAACATCGCGATCCTATCATCGCCGCAATCAAAAAGCGCGAGACCTCGATGAGCACCGGGATCGGTTTCGGCATTGCCCTTCCGCACGCATCCACCCCTTTCGTCTCCGATGTTGTTGGTGTCATTGGCCGCTCTAAAGCCGGTATCGAGTTCAACTCCCTGGACCAAAAACCCGTTCATACTGTTTGGCTCTTTCTCGTTCCGTCCGCAGAATTTCAAAAATACCTCCACACGCTTGCGAATATTGCAAAACTGCTCCATAGCGTCGAATTCCGCAATTCACTGGCATCGGCGCCCAGCGCCGCTGCTGCTTTCGAACTGTTGACTGATTATCAAAAGAATCTCGCTTCTCGAACCGCTGCCAAAACGGTTGAGAATGGATTTTCGCTACCTATCCGGCTAAATTCCCCCGTGCTTCCGCATAAACAAATTGAGAAAAGCCTGCAGCAAGCCGTCCGCGCCGTCCTCCCCGACGCCGACGTCTCCGCCGTCCTCATCCGCCCCTCATCCGATCCCAAATTCGGCGATTACCAAAGCAACGCCCTCATGTCGCTGGCGAAGACGCGCAAGCTCAATCCGCGCCAGCTCGCCACCGACGTCGTCGCCAAGCTCGATGTCTCCGAATGGTGCGAGCCCGTCGAAATCGCCGGCGCCGGCTTCCTGAATTTCCGCCTCAAACCCGCCGCTCTCGCGCTGACACTCCAATCTGCCGCGCGCGGTGAACATTTGTTTTTCGAGAAAGCCACTCAGTCCCGGGCCGTCGTCGTCGATTTCAGCTCGCCGAATGTCGCCAAGCCCATGCACGTGGGCCACATCCGCTCCACCGGCATCGGCGATGCGCTTCAACGCATTTTTCGCCTCCTCGGCCACCGCGTCATCAGCGACAATCACATCGGCGATTGGGGCACGCAATTCGGCAAACTGCTGCTCGGCTGGAAACAAATTCTGGATCGCCCCGCTCTGGAAAAAGACGCCATCGCTGAACTCGAACGCCTTTACCAAATCATCAATGCCGAGTGCGACGCGAATCCCGCGCGCCTCGAAGAAGCCAAGCAGGAATTGGTCAAGCTGCAAGCCGGTGATAAAGAAAACACCGGCATCTGGCAGGAAATGATTCGCCTGTCCGAAAAACAATTCGACGAAATCTACGGCCGCCTCGGCGTGAAATTCGACCACACGCTCGGTGAAAGTTTTTACAATCCGCAACTCGGCAACATCGTCACCGATTTGCTCGCCCGCGGCATCGCCCGCGAAAGCGAAGGCGCCGTCGCCGTATTCAGCGATGGTTCATTGCCGCCCAAGGAAGACCCGTTCCTCGTCAACCGCGACGGCGAATGGGTGCCTGATCCCGCGCTCATCCGCAAAAGCGATGGCGGTTTCAACTACATGACCACCGACCTGGCGACCGTGGATTACCGCATCAAGAGCTGGTTGCCGCAGGAAATCATCTACGTGGTGGACGACCGGCAATCGATGCATTTCAAAAAGTTGTTCCTCACTTTTGCTCGCTGGCAACCCGAAGCGGTCAAACGCGTGAAAATGGTCCACGTCGGTTTCGGCAAAATCCTGGGTGAAGACGGCAAGCCCTTCAAAACCCGCTCGGGCGGCACCGTGAAACTCAACGAACTGCTCGACGAAGCGGAAGAACGCGCGCTGGAAGTCATTAAAACAAAACAAATGGAGCGACCGGAGGCGGATCGGCTTCCGGAAAAACTCTGGCCGGAAATCGCCCGCGTCGTCGGCATCGGCGCCGTAAAATACGCCGATCTGCTGCCCAACCGCCAAAGCGATTACGTGTTCAGTTGGGACAAAATGCTCGCGCTTCAGGGCAACACCGCGCCTTATCTGCTCTACGCGTATGCCCGCATTCGCAGCATTTTCAGAAAAGCCGAATCGGAAACACGCAACACGCAACACGCAACACGGAACATCGAGTTAACCGCTCCCGAAGAACTCGGGCTCGCCAAACACCTGTTGAACTTCGGCCAAACCCTCGAAGCCGCCGCAGAGGAATGCCGTCCGAATTTCCTCTGCAATTATCTTTACGAATTGGCCGGCAAATTCACGTCCTTCTACGAAAACTGTCCCGTGCTCAAGAGCGAAGGCGCCACCCGCGAAAGCCGCCTCGTCCTCTGCGACCTCACCTCCCAGGTCCTGAAGCAAGGCCTGACCGCCCTGGGCATCGAAACCCTCGAACAGATGTAAGCCTGGGACCGCCGGCGTCCCGCCGGCCTGGTGCGCCCTCGCCATCGAAACCGTCGAGCAGATGTAGGCTAGATTTTGAAAGCGGTTTGATTGGCTGTAAAGCTGGTGGGCGAGCGTCCTCGCGAGCCGAAATCGTGTGCAGCCCGGCGCTGGAATTCTTCACCTAAACGGCACAATTCCGTCATCTGCGCGAGACGCCTTTTGCCTACGCTCCCGTGATGGTTGAACGGGTTTGTACGATGTCGTCAAACCCTTTCAGGAAATTGTGAATAACTTTACGCTGTTCCCTCTTGCGCAAATTCACGTCAAGCTCTTGAATCAACCGCGTTGGCAAAACCCAGAAGAACCCGTTGCAACATGAAAAAACTCAGTCTGTTAGCTTTAGCTTCCATCGCCACCTGTCACAGCGCCGTCGCCACCATCTTTTTCTCTGATAACTTCGACGGCTATGCCAATGCGAATCTCGTCGGCCAGGGCCCTTGGGCACAGACCGGCGCGACCGCGACTTCACCTGTTCAGGTGTCTGCCAGCGGTAACGTCGTTCTCGGCCCCACCGGTCAGGACGTTTACGCGCCGCTGATCACGCCCCTCCCAGTCAATGGCAGCCCTTCATTTTATATCGGCGTGGACGTGACTTTAACCGCTGCGCAAGCGACTGGTGATTATTTCCTGCACTGGACTCCCACGGTTGGCGACTCCAGTCTCTTTCTGGAACGGCTGTACGCCAAATCTTCCGGTTCGGGTTTTGTTTTGGGTTACGGCAGTGGCACGGTCGCCACGCCGGCCTATGGTTCTACTGTCTTGAGCCTGAACCAGGACTACCGTCTCGTGCTCGAGTACACTCCCGTGGCTGGCACACTCAATGACACCTTCACGCTTTACGTAAACCCCTCAGACACCTCTGTGGAAGGGAACAACACTCCTTACATGACCAGCGGTTGGAATGGAACCACCGCAGAGCAAACAACCGTTGCGGGCATCAATTTCCGCCAGGGAACCGCAGCCAACGCTCCGAGTGTCGTTGCCGACAATCTTGATGTCGCCAACACATTCGGCGAAGCAGCTGTATTCACTGTTCCGGAGCCCTCCTCAGTCGCCCTCGGCATCGCCGGCGGTCTGGCCGGACTCGTCATCTGGAAGCGCCGGAAATAATCTCTCTCCACATTACAGGAACAAAAAAGCCGGAACTCAGTTCCGGCTTTTTCGTTTTCGACAACGGCCTTCCGTCCGCTCCTCCAGGCCGATAAAAAGGATTACGACCTGGAACCCACGCTCGCGTTTACGTTCCTGCGGGCGTTTTTTCTTGCGTTTTTTTAAAAGCGAGGAAAATAGAGCTCTACCATGAAAACTGTCGTTGTCATCTGCGCGCTCTTTTGCGCCCTCATCACGGCGTCGGCTGCAACCAACGTAACCGTGCTTTCGACGTTGGCGCATCCGGAGACGGGATACCAGGGTATCGGCGACCTTTCGGGCCAAAGTCTCCAGTCCACCACCGCATTCAAGACCGATGACACCCCGGGCCAGCTCGTATCCGTTTTGCTCAGATTCTTTGACGCTTACATACCCAGCAATGCGCCCGGACCTTTCCAGCTATCCATTTGCAGCGACGGCGGCAATAAGCCCGGCGCAATTCTTCCCGCCATTTTCTCGGGCAAAACATTTCCCACCAACGCGGGTGACTACACGTACACCAACACCTCACCGCTCACGCTGTTGCCGAATACGACGTATTGGCTGGTCATCTCCAGTCCTGGATCCGTCGGCAGCGGCGCGAATTACCGTTGGGTTGAGGGGCCGGACACCATACCCGACCCCGGCTCATTCTGGAGTCTTGGCAGCAACGGCGTCCAAATCGCCGCAAACCCTTGGACCATCTTTCCCGGCCATGCTCCGTTGTACAGCATCAAAGTCCTGCCCCTCCCGCCCCCGCTCACGCTTTCGGCCGGCGTGGGCGCGCAAACCAATTTCGCCGCCATTTCAAACCTCGGCCAGTCTACGAGCAGCTCCGCCGCCGTGGGACCCGCCAGCCCGACGGCGATTTCCTTTGTGACCGGCAGCCGGGAGGCGCTGCTGAACACGGTCTCTGTCTCCATGCAGATTCCTCAACCCGCTCCGGGCTCGTTCCAGCCGTTCTCGCTTTCGATTTACGACGATTCCGGCGGTTCGCCCGGAACCAGTCTGGCCGTGCTGACCGGGAACAGTTACCCGACCAACACCGGCGTTTACGGCTATACGAACACGCCTCCCCTGAAGCTCGCGGCCAATTCCCGCTATTGGATCGTCGCCTCGGCTGCCCCGGCGTCCCGGTCGTATTCCTGGAGCCTGGACACCAGCGGCTCGGTGGACTCTGGATCCGCGTGGACCTTGGGAGTCATGGAGGCGAATTTCGGCAGCGGCTGGGCAGTGGAATCGGGTTTCTTTCCAAAATTCAGCCTCACCGCCAGCACACCCACCTTCGTGCTGAGCTTTCCCACACCTGATTTTCCTTATTTGCTTCGCCAGAATGCCGCTGTGACCCCTTCGAATTGGGTGATCGTCACCAACCTCCTTTCGAGCAGCATCGTCAGCAATCGAACGGTGTTAACGGTCCCGCCCCTCGGATCGCAACAATTTTACCGCCTGGATATTCAGTGATCGCTCTCGAAGCGCCGAAAATAACAACCTCTCTCCACCTTGCAGTTCAGGTGTTACCCGGCCCCGCTGTGGTAAAGTCGCCAGGATAGTGCCTTGTCGATCAATTCGTTTCCGTATGAACGGGCGCGCTCGGTATTGTCGCGCGCTATGAAAGCTACAATGCTTTGAAGATCCCGTTGAGATTGCGGTGTAAGGATTACCGGGAAGCCCATGAATTTACAAGTCTTCGGGCATCGTCAGCAGAAATTCCCTCGTTTCGCCTGGCCTCCTCACGACCTTTATTAATTCCGGCTAACAACTCAATTTCCCGAGCAATTTGTTCCAATGGCGTGTTCTCCGGTAACTTGGAGACAAGCTCGATTACCATTTCTCGGTTGCTCATACCAACAATATCTCAGAAAAGCAGCTTGCTGGCAATTCCGGTTCCGTGATTGCCTCCGCCTCAGCTCAACCGCATCGGCATCACCACGTAAAGAAACGGCCCGTTGATCTTCAACACGCCCGGGCTCAGTTCATCGATCAATTCAATAAAAACCTCGTCGTTCGCCAGCGCGTTCAGCGGATCAATCATGTATTTTGGGTTGAACGCGATCGCCATTTCCTTGCCCTTGTAATTGATCGCGATGCTTTCCCGCGCTTCACCCACTTCCGGTGAATTCGCCGTGATCGCCAGGTTGTTTTTGCCGAACGTCAGCTTCACCGAGTTCGATTTGTCGCTCGTCATGATTTCCGCGCGCTTGAGCGCATGCAGAAATTCCTCACGCGCCAGGCTCACGCGTTCCTTCACTTCCGTCGGAATCACCTGCCGGTAATTCGGGTAATTGCCCTCAATCAGCTTCGACACGATCAACACCGACCCGTTTTTCTCGTCTTTCAACGTAAACGACGCCTGGTTGTCCGTGTAGCGAATCTCCACGTTGCCCTTGTCCTGCAGCAACCGGTTCAATTCATTGACCGCCTTGGCCGGTGCGATGAATTCGCCCTGGCTCTTCTCAGAAACATCCACTTCCTCATCCACCATTGCCAACCGGCGGCCATCCGTGGCCACCATCGTCATCTTGTGGTCCTTGAGACTGATAAAAATACCGTTCAACACGTAGCGCGATTCATCGGTGGAAATCGCAAACGACGTTTTCTTCATCATGCTGCGGACTTTTTCCTGCGGCAGCTCCACCTTTTTGTCCTCTTTGAACTTCGGCATCGGCGGAAATTCATCCGAACTCAAGCCGTTGATTTTGTAAAACGAAGCTCCCGAGCGGATGCTGCAGACGTTTTTATCGTCCACTTCCAGGTCGATCTCCGAATTGCCCAACTCGCGCACGATCCCGAACAGCTTTTTAACGGGCACCGTAGAGGCCCCTGGCTTCTTCACCTTGGCCTCCACGCTGCACGCTATGGTCACATCCAGGTCCGTCGCCGTCAGCTCCAGCTTGTCGCCTTCCGCACGAAGGAGAACGTTGGACAGGATCGGCAGCGTGGTGCGATTGCTGACGACGTTCTGAACAGCCTGCAGGCCGTTCATAATTTGCTCCTTCGAGATGGTTAAATTCATGCGACCTATAATAGATGATTTCTTATCAGTACAACTCTATCAGTATTAAGGGGTGTGAATAAGGCAAACAACGCACAGTGTCAAGATTCCGCCGAATGTTTATGCGCCATAGCGCTGCGAAGAGAATTCACAATCGCGGCCAGCAAATCCGGTAACTCGGTCTTGTTCACAAAATCGACAAGTCATTCACAAAGTTTACCCGGCTTTTTCGGTACGTTGTACCTGACGAATGACGAGGGGCAAAATTTTCTCCGTTAATTCAACTTCTTCAACGCTCGAATCGCGCCCCAACGAAAACCGAACCAGCGCATTCGCCAGCTCCCGATCGTAACCCAGCGCGGAAATCACATGCGACGGCTCGATCGACCCCGCCGAGCACGCCGAACCGCTCGACGCGCAAATACCTTCCAGGTCGAGATTCGCCAACAACGAAATACTATCCGCGCCTTCCACCAAAAATGAAACCGTATTCGCCAGCCGATGTTCGCGCGAACCGACAAAATGAACGCCCGGAAGACGATCGATAAGCTGAATTAAACGAAGGGAAAGCGGAGCGAGTTTTTCCTTAGAAAAAACCGGAACAGTGACAAATCGCTCCAAAGCCTCCACGAAACCCGCAATCGCCGCCATGTTTTCGGTGCCGGCGCGACGCTCATTTTCATGGCTGCCTCCGAATAAAATCGGGTCCGGATGCAACGGAGATTTGATAAATAATGCGCCGGCCCCCTTCGGCCCGTGAAACTTATGCGCGCAAACCGAAACAAAATCCGCGTTAAACTGCTGCACGCCGGCGAAAGGCTCCTTGCCGAACCACTGCACCGCATCCGTGTGAAACAAAACTCCGCGCTCACGACAAATGTTCCCCAACTCCGCCACCGGCTGAATCGACCCAATCTCATTATTCGCCGCCATCAGCGACACCAGCACCGTATCGGGCCGCAGTGCCTTGCGCAAATCATCCGGCGAAATCAGTCCCTCGCGATTCACCGGCAAAATCGTCGCCTCAAAACCGTCGTGCTTGGCGAGGTATTGGAATGAATGCAGCACCGCGTGATGCTCCACCGCGGACGTGATGATATGCCGCCCCTTCGGCTTCAGCATTCGCGCCGCGCCGAAAATCGCCAGATTCGCGCTCTCCGTCCCGCCGCCTGTAAAAATCACCTCACTCGGCCTGCAACCGAGAACTTTCGCAGTCCGCTCGCGAAAATCATCCAGAAACGCCCGGGCCTTGCGCCCCACGTGATGCACCGACGAGGGATTGCCCCAAACCTCACCCAAAAACGGCAGCATCGCCTCGCGCACCAGCGGGTCGAGCGGCGTCGTGGCGTTGTAATCGAAATAAATTGAGCGCATGCAGCCTGGGAGCGCCGGCGTCCCGCCGGCAAGTTCATCACGGCAAATTGCTTTTCGCAAACCGATCCTCCGTCCACGGATCCGCCGTATTCGAATATCCCCGCACTTCCCAAAACCCCAAAATATCCCGATCGAGAAACGTGATCTCGCGTATAAACTTCGCGCCTTTCCACGCATACCGCTTCGGAATAATCACCCGCGCCGGTCCGCCATGATCCGCCGTCAACGGCTTGCCATTCCACGTGTGCGCAATCAACACATCATCATCCATGCACACCTCGAGCGGATTATTGGTCGAGTACCCATCGTAACTCTTGAAAAACACGTGCGACGCCTCCGGCTTTGGCTTCACCAATTCCGCAAGGGTGAAAAACGCCACACCTTCAAATTCCATGTCAAACTGGCTCCAGGTCGTGACGCAGTGGAAATCACTGACATCCTTAAACTGCGGCAACGCGAGAAACTCCTGCCAATTCAACGTCACCGGATTCTCCACCTTGCCGCCAATTTTCAGCGTCCACTTATCCAGCGGCATATCCGGCCGCACGCCGAGATCGAGCACGGGGAAATTATGCACCGACCGCTGCCCTGGCGGCAGCCGATCATGCGAGCGGACCTGCGGCCGGGCTTTCCCCGCCATCTTCTGCGCCCAACGCTCTTTCGCGGCGATGTATTGTTCCTTCACCGCCGCCAATCTAACTCAAAGCCGCCAACTCGGAAGCGCGAAAACGAAGCGGCAGGATGCGGCTGGGATTTCTAAGAGTAAGGTAAAGACGGGACAATCAAAAACTAAACGACGAAACCACAGATAAAAGAGGAATAAGAGAAGAACTGGAGAAGAACCAAAGAAGAATTAAAAAATCAAAAAACCAATTGAATCGATTTGTATTCTGCCCGCATTGAAAGAGGAGCAATGCGGGCAGAATACAAATTCAAAAATCACTTGTCGAGAAAAAATGAGCATCACTTTAAGCACAAAAGGAAATTCTCCCAACCAATCTCGTGCCGGTTGAAGACAAAAAAACGAAACAAGGTCACACAGAGTGTGACCCATGTGTTGAACCTGAAGTGTTACCCATGTTGTGACTGCACCCTGGACCGGAGAAAACTTGGAACTTGGAACTTGGAACTTGGAACTTGGAACTTCATATTCCCCTCATGTTCAAGCCCGCCGACTTGTTTGACCTCAAGCAGACCGAACACGCCGCCATTTTCGATGGCTGCAATCACGCCTGGGAAGCGCTCAAACGCATCAAGGATTACCTCGCCGCGAATCTCAAGCCGGCACTGAAAAACCGCTGCGAAGGCGTCGCGTTCATCGGCAAGAACGTTTTCATCGGCGAAGGCACGATTGTCGAGGACGGCGCAATGATCAAAGGCCCCGCGATTATCGGCCGCAACTGCGAGATCCGCCACAACGCCTACATCCGCGACAACGTCATCATCGGCGACAACTGCGTGATCGGAAATTCCACCGAGCTGAAAAACGCGTTTCTGTTCAACCACGCCGCCGCGCCGCATTTTAATTACGTCGGCGATTCCATCCTGGGCCACAAAGCGCACATCGGCGCCGGCGTGGTGCTCTCGAATTTCAAATCGCTCCCCGGCAATATCAAAATCGAGATCGACGGCAAACCCTTCGACACCGGCCTGCGCAAATTTGGCGCGTTGCTGGGCGATTTCTCCGAAGTCGGCTGCAACAGCGTTCTCAATCCCGGCAGCATCGTGGGCCGCAACTCCCTGATCTACCCCGGCAGCAACTGGCGCGGCATTCTGGCGGCGAATGTGATTGCGAAAAACAAGGCGGTGCTGGAAGTGATCGCACGAAAAACGTAGGACCGGCATCCTGCCGGTCTCCAATTTAGTTTTTGGCCTTCAATGCCTCTTAAAATACTGCACCTCCCGCTCATGTTTCTTCGCCGCCTGCAGCGTTTTGAAAGTGCCGAGATTCCGGCGCTTGTTCGTCTTCGGATTTTTCTTTCGCGAATATAACCGGTAGCCGCCTGCTTTAAGTCGTCGAATCATAAAAGTTCCTCCGTTGGAAATAACGTAGCCCAACTTTTGCACCTTCCAAAACGCATTTTCTCCGTTTCCTCTGTTCCCTCCTGTTCAATTCCGCGCTACAGTGCGCGCCGCGCATGATCGATTTTGCCGAAGCACAGCCCGGTGGCAGCCCCTTCGACCTCGTCAAACAGGTCGAGGAAATCTTTTCCGAGAAAGGCATCCTGTCGCGCGCAAAAAATTTCGAGTTCCGCCCGCAGCAACAGGAGATGGCCGTCGCCGTCGCGCGCGCGCTCAAAAACCGGGAGCACCTCGCCGTCGAAGCCGGCACCGGCGTCGGCAAAAGCCTCGCGTATCTCGTCCCGGCGATTCTTTTCGCCGTTCAGGAAAAGAAAAAAGCCGTCATTTCCACGCACACCATCAATTTGCAGGAGCAGCTCACCGAAAAAGATCTGCCCATGCTCGCGATGGTTCTCGGCGCGTTGCCGCAGCCCGTGAATTTTCAATTCACCATGCTCAAAGGCCGAGCGAATTACCTCTGCACACGCCGCCTGCAAAAAGCCATGCAGCAATCCGGCCATTTGTTCACTTCGTCCGAAGGCGAGGAATTGCGGCGCATCTACGAATGGTCCAAGGAAACCAAGGACGGCAGCCTCTCCGATTTTGACATCGAGCCCGACCCAAAAGTCTGGTCGCAAGTCTGTTCCGAACGCGGCCTCTGCTCGCCGAAAGTCTGCGGCTATCAATCCGATTTCAGCAAAGATCATCCCGTCTGTTTTTTCCAACGCGCGCGCAACAAGATTTTATCCTCCGACGTCCTCGTTCTGAATCACACGCTCTTCTTCACACTGCTCGGCGGGCTGAGCGAAGAGCAGGAGGGCGGCATTTTGTTCAAGAACGACTTCGTCATCTTCGACGAAGCGCACACGATGGAAAGTGTCGCGTCCAAGCACATCGGCCTCAGTGTTTCCAGCGGGCAAATGCGTTACGCGCTGAATCGCTTGTGGAATCCGCGCACGGAAAAAGGCCTGCTCGCCACGCTCCGCCAGGGCGCTTCCGTAAAACTCGTCGGCGATTTATTGAGCCAGGCCGATGATTTTTTCGCGAACGTCGAATCCGCCTGCGAAGAACTCCAAAAGCTGGCGAAACAAAAAAGTTTCGGCGCCGGCGAGCGCCGCCGCGATTGGACCGAACTGCGCATTCGCCGCGCCGAGCTCGTGGCCGACAACGTCACGCTTCCCATCCAGCGCCTCCGCGAATCCGTCAGCGATCTCATCAAAACCAGTGAGGACAAGGACATCGGCCAGGAATTGATGGAATGCAATCGCCGCCTCGCCGAACTGCGGGAGGAAGTCGTGATGTTTCTCGGCCAGACCGCCGAAGACTACGTGTATTGGGTCGAGCGCTCCGGCAAAACCCAGCGCAACCTCGCCCTCAACGCCGCGCCCATCGACGTCGCCGAATACCTGCGCCGCCGCTTATTCCAAAGCGACACGTCGGTCATCATGACGAGCGCCACCTTATCCACTACTTCCTCCGTGGTCCGTGACGCATCGCCCGAAAACACGCAACACGCAACACGCAACACGTCCCGCAACCGCAACATCTCCGGCCTGAACTACTTCACCAAACGCATCGGTGCCGAATCCGCCACGCAACTCCAGGTCGGCACGCCGTTCGATTACGAGCAGCAAATGAAACTGTTCGTCCCGCGCAAAATGCCCGACCCGCGGGATGCCGGCTATCGCGATGCCCTCGTCCATTGGATCGAGCATTTTATCCGCATGACCCACGGCAAAGCCTTCGTGCTTTTCACCAGCTACAAGCTGATGCAGGAAGTCGCGGAGTTGATGCAACCTTTCTTCGACCAGCTCGGCGTCGCCTGTTTCGTCCAGGGCACCGGCACGCCGCGCTCCACGATGCTCGAGAAATTCAAGGAAGACGTCGACTCCGTCCTCTTCGGCACCGACAGCTTCTGGCAGGGCGTTGACGTTCCCGGCGAGGCGCTCAGCAACGTCATCATCACGCGCCTGCCGTTCGCCGTGCCGGACCATCCGCTCATCGAAGCGCGCGTGGAAGCCATCGAAGCGCGCGGCGGAAATTCCTTCGGCGAATTTTCCTTGCCCGAAGCCATCCTGAAATTCCGCCAGGGCGTCGGCCGATTGATTCGCACCAAAACCGACACCGGCATCGTCGTCGTGCTCGACAACCGCGTCCTCGCCAAGCAATACGGCCGAGCCTTCCTGGAAGCACTGCCCAAGTGCCCGGTGGAAATAGTGTGATGGACCACCACGTCATTCTGAAAATCGCTGGCGGTGCGCTCGCCTTGCTCCTCTTCATCCCGCTCATCCGCGTCATCCTGAAGGAAGGCGCCGCGGGCCAGAGCTGCGCCACGTGGTTTCTTTGGGGCCTGCTTGACACCATCCTCACCATCAGCGTCATCGAACAACGCGGAAATTTTTATCTGCCGCTCGGCTTCGCCCTCGGCGATATCTCGCTCGTCGTTTTGTTGCTGGCCAAAGGAAAATTCCGATGGAGGCTTTTCGAAACGGTCATCCTGCTTATGGTCATCGGTTGCGTCATGGGCTGGAAATTGGCAGGACCGAAAATCGCCACCATTTCGGCGACGATGGGCATCTGCTTCGCCGGCATTCCGGGCCTGATCGAAATGCTCAAACACTCTCAACGAAAAATCGGCAATATCTGGGCCTGTTACGTTCTCGCGAACATGCTCTCGTTTTTTGGCGGCTCGGCCATGACGATCGAGGAACGCTTCGCTCCAGGTGTGTTCGCCCTCTGCTCATTGGTGATGTTCTCTGCCAGCCGGGTCCGCCCGCTCAATGCTCAGGCACCGATAACAGAGGATGAAAAAAGACGTTCGTGTGGATCGGATTGAAGAAGGGATCGTAAGCGACCTTTTCCCGGAAATTCCCATTGCTATCTCCTCCGCTCCAGATTTCCGTCGTGATGCCGTTGGAAAATATTTCCCGCACGGTGGTGAATTTCGAACCGTTCGGCTTGATATCCAATTGGACGGGAAGATGAAATTCGTAAGTGTAGAATTCATCCGGCACCCCGTTAAAATCAGTATCTTTCTCCATGCTGACAACGGAGTTGTTGGAATACGTCCAAAACTCATCCGGTTTGCCATCGAAATTATTGTCCTCCTCGACCCGTGCGACATTACCCTCGGTATCATAGTACGCCCAATAATCGAAAGAACCATCGAGGTTCCGGTCGATGCTGCGCGAAACGAGCCTCCCATTTTTGTAACGCCATTCCACGTCCTTCATCCCGTTCTCCGCATAATGATAATGCGTCGTGCGCGCCACCGCTGGGGCAGCGCGCGGAGCGGGCGGAGGCGGGTGAACAAAATGACTGGCGAGAACTCCCAGAATAATCCCTACCAACGCCCCTAAAACAATTTGTCCGATGGCGATGTTCGAGCCGGGATCAGCCGGTGCCTCATTTGAAGGGTTGCCAGGGTTTGCGTCGTCGACAGGCATGCTTGAGAAAAATCACATCCGCGGACGGGATGCAAAGCTAAACTGTCGTCGTCGCTTTGTCCCCGGAGGCGATTTCATCCTTCTTTTTCCGCAAACAATCCGGGCACATGCCATGCGAAGTCTTGGTGGCAAACTTGGAATTCAAATACCGCTCCATCTCAATCCATTCGTTCCCATAGGAAATCTTGCGGCACCAACTGCACACGCGGAGGAACTCCTCCAGGTAGTGCAAGCGTCGCAGTAACTTTTTCGTCGCCAGGTGCACCCAAATCCAGATCAGCACGATTACCACCGTGCGCAGAAGCGCGCGATACCAATTGGGCGTGAAGGCCTCGCCATAGAGCAGGTGCGGAAGCCGGATCGCCTCCGTCAGCCATGAAAGCACAATGACCAAAGAAAACGCGGTCGCCTCCACCCAGAGGATCCGATTCGATTTACCCTGCGCTTGGGGCGCAAACTTCGACTCTGTTTTCTCAAACACTTGTTCGCCTACGTGTCCTGTTTTTACCACACTTCCACTGGCCCCTTCGGGACAGGGATGTGTTGCCGACCGGCAACCTCAGGTTCAAGCATGAATGAAGCCACCATGGGCGGCGGCTGGAATTTCTGCTTTAACTCGCCGGAATCGTCGAGGAATTGCTGCCGCCAGCGCAAATAATTCTCCAGCACGCTGTGAAATTCCTGCCGGGTGGAAATACGCACCACATGCCGGTTGAACTCCGCCGCCGGCCCAAACCGTTTGGCATACCACGGCGCCACTTTGCGGAACATCCGGCATCCCAATTCCTCGCCAAACACCTCCACCATCAAATCCAAATGCCGCGACATCACCCGAATCCGTTCTACGAATGGTGGTTCGGGCGAAACTACGGATCCGGGCGCGCCGAGATAATTCAATGTCCTCCGAAAAATCCACGGATCATAAAACGCCCCGCGCCCAATGCTCACACCCGCGCAGCCCGTCTCGTCAAACATCTTCTTCGCCGCCTGCGGCGTGATGATATCGCCATTGCCGATAACCGGAATTGTCTTCACCGCCTGCACCACCGCGCGAATGCCCGCGAGATTGATCGTGCCGGAAAAACCCTGCTCACGCGTCCGCCCATGAATAAAAATCGCCGCCACACCCACATCCTCCAGCGCCCGCGCTAAATCCGGCGCCGTGATATTTTTATCATCCCAGCCGAGCCGCATCTTCGCCGTCACCGGGATCTTCACCGCGTTTACCATCCCCTTCACCAGCGCCGCCGTCTTGACCAACTCCGTCATCATCGCCGACCCGCCACCCACATTGACGACCTTCCGCACCGGACAACCCATGTTGATATCGATCGACGCCACCCCGCGCGATTCCACGAACATTGCCGCATCGCGCATCTCCTCCGGCACCGAGCCGAATAATTGCACCGCCAGCGGCGAATCCTCCGGGCGCGTCTCAATCAGCTTGAACGCCTTCTCGCGTTTTTCGAGCAGCGACCGGGCATTCACCAAATCCGTCGTGCAAAGCCCCACGCCGCCCAATTCCCGCACGACGAGACGAAAGGGCAAATTCGTATATCCCGCCAGCGGCGAGAGAAACAAATTCGAGGGCAATGTCAGCGGGCCAAAGCGCATGCGTGGTCAGTATAATGTAATTTGTTAAATGGGTTAAATGGTTAAATAAGTTAAATGAGTGCCGAGCGCGCGTGTTCTTATTTAACTCATTTAACCAATCACCTATTTAACGGGCCTGTTTAACCATGCTTGCAGTTCCACCGCTTCACGCGGTATTCTAACCCCGCTTGATTACCGAGTGGAACATACAATCGCGCGGGCACGGCTGTGAAGTGTGCGGCCGCCAGTTTGCGGACAAAGAGTCGTATCACACACTGTTGGTGGACGAAAAATCTGAATTTCGGCGCTCCGACGTTTGCGCCACCTGCTGGCCGGCCAAATTCGCCGACGCCCAATCGCTCCCCGGCCTGATTTCCCATTGGCAAGGCGTTTACCTGGCCCCGCCGCCGGTCACTGAAGCCATTCAAAAGGAGACCGCCGAAACCCTCCTGCGCAAACTCATCGAGCAAAACGATCCCGCGCACGCCCCGGCCGGTTACATTCTCGCCGTCATGCTCGAGCGCAAACGCATTTTGAAGGTGAAGGAACAGATCATGCGCGATGGCCAGCGCATTTTCATTTACGAACATCCCAAAACTGGCGATGTCTTCACCATCGCCGATCCCAATTTGCGCCTGGACCAGCTCGAAATGGTTCAGCGCGATGTGGCCGCATTGCTCGAGCATGGGTTGAACCCGCCCGCGCAGCCACCGGCGGAAGCCACTTCGCCCGCGCAGCCCGAATCCGCCGCGATGGAAGCCACTCCCGTCGCAGCGGCAGTTGAAACCAAAGCAGATTAGCAACGTGTCGGAGTCTGAAAACCGGGAATTAGAACTGGGATATGTCTTCCGCGACCATGAGTTGCTGAAGCTCGCACTGACGCACCCATCCGTAGCCCACGAGCAGGGCGCCCCCATGCAGACCAATCAACGCCTCGAGTTCCTCGGCGACGCCGTCCTGCAACTCGTGCTCACGCGCGAACTCTACGAAAAATTTCCCGGCTTCGATGAAGGCCCGCTCACGAAAGCCCGCGCGAAACTGGTGAATCGCCAAACGCTCGCCGCGCACGGCGCCGTGCTGAATCTCGGCGCGCACCTCACGCTGAGCCGCGGCGAAGAAACCCACGGCGGCCGCGAGCGCCCCTCCGCATTGGCGGATGCCTACGAAGCCGTGGTCGGCGCGATTTTTCTGGATGGCGGTTTTGAAGCCGCGCGCGAATTTATTTTGCGCGAATTCAGCGGCAACCTCGTCAACATCGGCGTGATCCCCATCATGGAAAATCCCAAGGGCGAATTGCAGGAATTGCTCCAGGCTGTCTCCGCCGAAGCGCCGCAATACAGCGTGCTTTCCGCCACCGGTCCCGACCACGATCGCATGTTTGAATGCACCGTTTCGCATGCCGGCGTCGAGCTCGCGCGCGGCCGCGGCAAAAGCAAAAAAGCCGCCGAAAGCGAAGCCGCCCTCGCCGCACTGGTGAAGTTGCGCGAGAAAAACGAAGTCAGCGCGTAGCCTGGGAGTGCCGGCGTCCCGCCGGCAAGAAATGCAGCCATCGTGAAGCAATGAGGACCTTGAAAATCAAACACAACGTGCCTAATCCGCTTTTAGTCGGGGATTTAGTTTCGAGATTCAAGGATTTCGGTGAGGATGTTTGGCGGGCGCTGCACGATGAGTGTGATGTTTCGATTAAGGAAATCGACCACGCCGTAGCAGAGTTTCACATTCGCGGGATTCACAAACGCGAAGTTCGGAAAGCCACAGCCAAAGTCCGCGACATTTTAGAAAAGAAGTATCCTATGCTACCGCCGATCGATATCGTTGAAATGGAGGAGAGCGACGATGCCTAAGCAGATCCTGGAGCTGCAGCCGTGGATGAAACGTTTGAGTTAGGAATTTGTGGCTTCTCTGGAACTTGGATTTTGGAACTTGGAACTTTTTAAACTCGCAAAGAAATGAAATCCCTATTCACCCCCGGCCGCAAAACCCTAATCGGCGTCGTCCATCTCCTCCCGTTGCCCGGCTCGCCGCGCTGGCAGGGCAATCTCGAGCAACTCATCGAATTCGCCGTCAACGATGCCGACTCCTACGAGCGCGGCGGCGCGGACGCCGTATGCGTGGAGAATTTCGGCGACGTCCCGTTTACCAAATCAAGTGTCGCCCCGGAAACCATCGCCGCGATGGCCGCAGCCGGCCGCGCCATCCGCGCCAAAGTGAAATTGCCCATCGGCTTCAACGTCTTGCGCAACGACGCCCGCGCCGCGCTCGCTTTAAGCGCCGCCTGCGGCGGAAATTTCATTCGCGTGAACGTCCACACCGGCGCCATGCTCACCGATCAGGGCCTTATTGAAGGCGACGCCTACGAAACGCTGCGTTACCGCGAGCGTATTTGCCCGGGCGTTGAAATCCTCGCCGATGTCCACGTCAAACACGCCGTCACGCTCGGCAACTGGCCGCTCGACATGGCCGCGCGCGACACGCTCGAACGCGGCCTGGCCGATGCCCTTATCGTCTCCGGCACCGGCACCGGCGAAGCCACGAACGTTTCCGATTTGGAAACCGTGCGCCGCGCGTGCCCGACAGCAAAAATTCTTCTCGGCAGCGGCGTCACCGCCGAAAACGTCCGCAACTATTCCCAAGCCGACGGCTTCATCGTCGGAAGCTCATTGAAAACCGAAGGCAAGCTCGCGAACCCTGTGGATCCGCAGCGCGTCACAAAACTGGTGAAAGCAATCGGCGGGAAATGAAACGTAAAACGTAAAACGTGAATTCACGCAACACGCAAAACGTAACACGCGCCCATTCACGTTTCACGTGTCACGCCTCACACATCAAAATCCGAACAACTCATGAAATAATGGCAGCGCGGACATCGCAGCTTGCATTTCTCATTGTGCAACTCATGCCCGCACTGCGGACACCAGCGCCAATGTTCCGCGATAGGTTCATCCGCATCGGTAGAATCTAGAGGACAAGCATCCGAATTTTTCTCACCGGCCATGAGCGAGTTTTAATCCATCGGATAATCTATGCAAGCAAATCGGCATTTGGAGATGGGGCCCAAATAATTCGTAGCCGCCGACGTTAGTCGGCGCAAATATCCGACTGGAAAGTCAGCGCCGACTAACGTCGGCGGCTACAAAGCCGGGAAAATTCGGTCCGCTCTACCTTTTTCTGACAGGCGGCGGATTTTGAATTCCAAGACGTCGTAGCAACGCGTCGTCTTCGAGGTAATAAAGTTCGGGCTCCGCCGAATCGGGGTTCATGTGATTAAGCAGCAATTGCCCCAATCTTAAATCAGGGTTTTTCTCCCAGACCTGTTCAATTAGCCGGAGAACTTTCGGAATGCGTTTAGGATCTCTGAGAATCATTTTTTTGATAATTACAGATTTTCGTTTTTTCCTCCTCTCGCCAACGTGCCCTCAATATGGCATCATACGGATAATGTTATTTCGCTGGTTTGAAAACAGCCGCGTCTATCATCCAACGCGCCAATTAGAGGCTACCGGCGCTGAGCTCGGCCGTCCCTTCGACAACGTCTTTTTTCAAACCAGCGACGGCCTCCAACTCAACGGCTGGTTCTTTCCCGCCGCAGCAAATTCCGCGCGCGCGCAACTTGTGTTCCTCAATTGCCACGGCAACGGCGGCAACATCAGCCATCGCCTCGGCCTTTATCAGGCATTGCTCGCTCTCGGAGCGAATGTCTTCTCAATGGACTACCGCGGCTACGGCCTGAGCCAGGGCAGTCCGAGTGAAGAGGGAACTTATCTCGACGCCCAGGCCGCGTATCAATGGCTCCGCAAAAAAGGTTTCGCCGCGCAAAACATTATCGCCTATGGCGAATCGCTCGGCGGCGGCATCGCCAGCGAACTTTGCGTGCGCGAACAAGTCGGCGGGCTCGTCCTGCAAAGCACCTTCACCAGCCTGCCCGAGATTGGCCGCGAAATATACCCGTGGCTTCCTGTGCGCTTGCTCAGCACCATCAAATACGACACGCGCAGCAAACTCCCGCGCCTGAAAATCCCCGTGCTCGTCATGCACAGCAAGGAAGACGGCCTCATCGGCTTTCGCCACAGCCAGGAAAATTTCGCCGCCGCGAACGAGCCGAAGTTCTTTTGCGAACTGCGCGGCCGCCATAACGATGAAGCCTGGGAGAGCCCCGGCTTCGACACCGCCATGGAAAGATTCTTAGACGTCGTCCAAAGACCTCAGAATATAGAAGCATCCAAATTCACCTGACCCTCGACACTCCAACCCTTGGATGTTGGATGTTGGATGTTCCCGCGGGCAACATGGTCAACCCGGCGGCCATTCCATCTTCCGGCCGCCAATAATATGACAATGCAAATGCGGCACCGCCTCACCCGCATCCGGCCCGTTATTGAACACCAACCGAAACCCGTTCTTCGTGAGCCCCAATTGCTTCGCGACCTCCGCAGCCTTGATCAGCAAATGCCCCAGCACCTGGTGATCATCCGGATGCGCCTCCGCGATGCGCGGGATCGGCTTCTTCGGGACGATCAGCACATGCACCGGCGCCTGCGGTTTCACGTCGTGAAAAGCGATCACCTTGTCATCCTCGTAAACGATCTTGGCCGGGATTTCCCGCGCGATGATTTTCTCGAATAAAGTCATGCTCATCCTTTGTGGTTTCGAGTTAATGTGGCCTCACGCGTCCAGGCGCGCGACGACCTGTTAGAACATTCAAAGAGAGTGGCGAGCGGCAGTCAAAGTAAATCATGCTTCGCGAGAGCATCGCTCCAAATAACGCCCTTGTACTGTCGAAAGTATCTTCGCAAGGCTTCTTCGACCTCAATGCTCCCCAGTTCGCCATGAGCAATCGAATCAAGAAGAAAACACGAGTCATCAACGCTCATCCTCATAATGGACTCTTCAACGTTGCAGCAGCCGAAGCCGTCGAACGAAATCCTACGAAGGAAGATAATATCGGCTTCGTCCGTATCAAAGTCGGCAAAGACACTGCCTCCCTGCAAGCTAAGACAAAACCTACAAGGTCGGCTTGGCATCACCGGAAAAGTTTCGACTGCTATGCTCATTGCAAATGACGCGGCCGAGGAATCCTAAACCGAAGTAAACCGAAGCTTATTCCACCAATAACGCGCAATTCGGCTGGCTCGCTTCGCTGGTGAAGCAATTGCGCAAATACTCCACGATCTGATCCTGCAACGTCTGGCAGCGCGGACCCCAGCGGCGCGCCCCGGTCAATTGCTTCACGCAACTGCGCAAGCCGCGAAAATGCAGCACCTCCGGCTCCTGCAACAATTGCAGCCGCAACTCATCGCGCAGGCGCGAGAAGAAAAACAACTCAAACCCCTTGCCTGATTCGCACGCGAGCAACCGCAAATCCGACTTCAGCACGCGCGGCGTTGATGGCGCATCGTCCTTGTCCGCGGGAAATTCATCGAGATGCTCCCCATTTTGTTCATCCGCCTCGGTTTGCAGTCCAAACCCGCGCAACACCTTTTCCAGCGCGCCGGCAAATTCCCCCACCGTCACCGTCACGCGCCCAAGGTCGTGCTTGAAATAATGAAACACCGCGCTCGCCGCGTGTTTGAGAAATTCCGGGTCGAACGAACCGATCCCCTCGCCGGTTAATTCCACGGAAATCATTTCCGCCGAGAACGGAATGCTTTCGCCGTTGCTGGTTTGGAACAATAGGCAATCGTATGCGAGTGCGATCATTGTTTGGCCTCCAGTTTTTTGACTTCCTGCACGAAATCCGTCGCTTCCTGGAACCGCCGATACACACTCGCGTACCGCACATAAGCGACCTCATCAATCGCGCGCAACCCCTCCATCACCATCTTGCCGATAACGTCACCGGGCACTTCCCGCTCATATTTACTCGTCGCCTCGTCCACAATCCGCTCGACCAGATCCTCCATGACCTTGGGGCTCACGGGACGTTTTTGGCAGGCTTTCTTGATGCCGGAAAGCAGTTTTTCCTTGGAGAATTCCTCGTGGCGGCCGTCGCGCTTAAGCACCATTAACCCTTGATGCTCAATCTCTTCGTAAGTCGTGAAGCGATGGCCACAGGCAATGCATTGGCGTCGTCGGCGGATAGTGGCTCCCTCGCGCGACGCGCGGGAATCAATAACTTTGTCATCCTGACAACCGCATTTGGGGCAACGCATATTCCCACTGCTAATGGTGGTTGGCTTTTATGTACCACACTAATTATTGTGGCGTCAAGAAATAAGTAACTGGCTGGATAGTAGAAGCACTTGTGATTCAATAGGTTTTGGAGATAACCCCAAGAACCCGCCTTGAACGCCCATTTTTAACCGATTTAACCATTTAACTCATTTTACCATTGCACTGCCCTCCACCAGAACCACCACCTCCTTCAACTCCTGAATCGTCATGCCGCGCCACTCTTCAGCATCGATACGGTGCGTGTCGGGATTCAACCGCTCCGCGGGCCAGGCGATCAGCACCGCGTGCATCCCCACCGCCGCCGCGCCCGTCAATTCCCCGCTCCCGCCATCGCCAACGAACAGGCACGCGTCCGGTTCCACGCCCAATCGCCGGCAAGCCTCGAGATAAATTTTCGGATTCGGTTTGCGAATGCCGACGTCGCAGGAAAAAACCGTCGCATCGAACAGCGGCGCAAACGGTGTCTCCTTCCAAATCTGCGGCAACTCCGGCGAACAATCCGAAACCACGCACGTCTTCAGCCCCAGCGCTTTAACCGCGCGCAACGTCGATAGCGCGGCCGGCTGCGGCACAATGTGCCGCTTCTCAAACTCCAGCCGCAAGCGCACCGCCTCGGCGCATTGTTCCTCCGTCGGCCGGACATTGAGCGTTGCGCAAACCGCGAGAATATTCTCGCGCGCCGTCGGAAACACACCCGTCGCCCGCTCATCGAACGTCGCCAGCCAGCGCTCCACGAACGGTTCCCCCGGCGCGCCCACCGCGATCGCCATCGCGCGCAGCATCGCCTTATGATCCGACAACAGGAAATTCGGCACGAGCGTCCCGAAAAAATCGAAGAGAACCGCTCGATACGGTTTCATCGCGAGTAGAGCTCTTTCCCGAAAGCCATGGCGATCAGGATCAGCAACAGCGACACGCCACTGCAAACCGCCGCTGCCATCAGGTAGAATTTTGCCGCCTTGCGATCCTTTTTCCGCGTCATGAGTCCCGAGCCGACCAGCGCCACCGCGATGACCAGCCCCCCGATGGCAAAAATATACAATGCCGTCAACGTGCCCGGTTCGAAGTCTGCCAGCAGCGATTGCATGCCTGGGCGAATTGTTAATCCGCCCCCAGCCTGCTGTCGAGCCGCGTTTGCGCGCAATCGAACCTGGATGACGCCCGCTCATTCAACCCCTCACTGATTTTGATTCGTCGCCGGCGAGTACGTATTAATCTTCTCCCACGCATCGAAATTGCCGTCGTTCGACAGCGCCGTCTGCACGCTCCCATCCGCAAAGGCATAAATGCGCTCCCAGGTGCCATTGACAGTCTGCTGGGCGATTCGTTGGCGAAGCACCACCGTGCTGGGATGATCCCGCCAGTCGGCCCCGGGAGTTACGTATTCAAAGGCTCCAATGCCGGCCGAATTATTATTGTCGCGCAACTGCTGGATCAACTCCCCCTCGGTCGGGAAGCGATTTTCGTGATTGTCCGCAAAAACGCGCATGATCAGCGACGTCTGCTTGGCCCCGTTGATGGTGGCCGTTTCCTGCGCTTTGAAAAGAGAGGCCGATGACATGATCGAGTTCAGCTTTTGTTCCGCCTTTGTTGCCTTTCGCTCGGCATCATTCGCCTGCGTCCGAAGCGCGGCCACTTCACCGCGCAATTTTAAAAGCTCATCCTGGTTCGTTCGCAACCGCGCGTTCTCTTCGCGCAGGCTGGCGAGGCCGTTCGCCGGATCATCGCCGGCAGTGGGCAAAGGCTGGATGGGCTCCGTCTTCGGCGTTTGCTGTTGCTCCAGCGCCAGGTTTTGTGTGCGCAACTGCTGGGCCTGCCTGGCTTCGTAGATTCCCGCGCCGGCCAGCAGCGCGAGCGAAGCGGTGACGATCGTTTTTTGGAGTGTGGTCATGGCAATAACTTTCGTGGTGGCAATGAGGGTGGAAGCCGGAACCGCCGAGGCGGCCAGCGTGGCGGTGGAAATGGCCGCGGCAAACCCCGCCGGCGCCGCTTGCACCGCGTGGGCGCCAATCACCAGCGCGAGCCCGCCCGCGCCGATGGCGACGCCGCGCCGGCAAAATGATTCGCGCAATCGCTCCACCGCGCGGGTTACACGCTTTTGCGCCGCCGCCGTGCTGGTGCCGATGAGCGCGGCGATCTCCGGTGCGGATTTTTTTTCAAAATAACGGAGCAGAATTGCGTCCCGCTCGGCATCGTTCAATTCCCCGAGAGCAGCATCGAGATGCGGCGCCACGTCTTCCCAGAGAGGTTCGTTTTCGTTGGCGGAGGTTAGGTTCATGGCAGCGGCCTCTTGTTCGCGGAACTGGCGGCGGGCGGCGGAGCGAACGGTTTTGGCGGCCAGGTTTCGGGCCGTCGTGTGCAGCCAGCCCGAAAGCACGGGATGCCGGCTGAGCCGCGCGGCATTTTGCGCGAGCGCCAGGAACACCGCCTGGGTCACATCCGCCGCCGAATGCGCATCGCCCGTCAGACGCCCGGCGGCGGAATGAACCAGATCCACGTGCCGCCGCACGAGTTCCGCGAAGGCCGCCTCGGAACGGCGTTCCGCATAGTCGCGCAAAAGTTGCTGGTCGGTTAAAGCGTTCACTTCATGAGATAATACCCGCACAGGTTAAAGTGGGACAAAGAAAGACAGCGATTATGGTATCGGAGTCAAAGCTAAGGATGGATGCATTCTTAAACACACATTGTTAATATGTTCAGCCTCTCTATGTTTGTAAGGCGGAATTTCCAGCGTGCCAAATATCGGGGTGTTGGCTACGCTGCGAACGATGAGAACAGGAGGCGCATTTCTCGGCTGTCGAATATTCTTATTCGCTTTGATATTACTCAGTTTCTTTTCGGTCGCCGCCCAAACCCCCGACCCGTTGGCCGAGACGAAGAAAATCGACGAAGAACTCCGTCAACTCGAGGAGTCTCCCGTCGGCCGGCAGATTAGCGAAAACGAGAAAAAACTCGATGCGGCCAGGGACGGACTCGATAAAGCTCGCGAAGAAGCCCGGCAAAAATATTTTGAGCTGGCAGAAACGCCCGCCTACAAAGATTTCGATAAACGCCGGCGAGAACTCTGGAATGCGCGCGATAAGCAATGGCTGCAGGAACGAAAGATCATCGCCGACGCCGCGCGAGATATTTACGCCGCCCGGCACCAGGAACTCAAACGCCTCGCCGCGGGGGAAACACCCGCCGCGCACAAACTGGGATTGGACGTTCTGACCTTCCCGCGCCTCGACGGTTCCACATCGACCTATCCATTGAGTGTCATCCTCGCCAGCCGCGTGCTGAATGTTCCGTATGAATGGATTTATCCCGAGCCATCCGGTTCGCCTTGGGCGCCGCATTTGAAAATACCGGACGACCTTTTCCTGTACGACGATTACGAGTTTCCTGACTTTAAAAGCATGGAATTCACACTGGCCGCCTCGCGTGTCGTCGCCCAGCCACCTCAACCGGGGCAGGAACGGCTGGCCATCATGATCAATAGCCTTCTGGCCATCAGCACTTCCACACACGACGCCTACTCCAACCTCGTTGTCCACAAATGCGACCTCAACCTCGCCGCGCGCGCTCCCACCGACGATGAACTGGCACTGGCTACGAAAAATGGCGTCACCATTAAACTGCAGCCGATTGCGAAAGACGCGCTCGTCTTCATCGTGAATGTGAAAAACCCCGTCAAGAACCTCACGCAGCGCGACCTGTTGCAAATTTACCAGGGCAAGCTCACCAATTGGACGCAGTTGGGCGGAGCGGCCACCAACCTCGACGCCTATTGGCGCGAGCACAATTCCGGCAGCCGGGAATTGTTCGATCACTTCGTCTCCCAGGGACCCCTGCCCGAACCCGAATTTTCCTCACAGCTTTACGCGAACAGCATGGCCGGTCCGTTCAATCAAGTGACGGAGGATGACCATGGTCTCGGTTACTCGGTCTATTACTACGAGCACTTCATGGCGTTAAGCGCCTTCACTCGAACCATAGCCGTCGATGGCATTGAGCCGAACGCGGAAACGATCGCTTCCGGCAAGTATCCTTTCACTGCGGATGTCTACGCCGCCTATCGCGCCGACGAACCTGCCAAAAGCCCGGCGATGAAATTGCTCCATTGGCTTCTCTCTCCCGAAGGTCAATCCGTCCTCCGCGAAAGTGGTTACGTTCCAGTGAAAGCAAACTGAGAGCGTGTAACAAAATGCCTTTGGTGGTAGGGCGCGTCGCTCCGCGCGCGCCGTTCGTTTCATCTCCAGCGACGGCGCGCGCGGAGCGACGCGCCCTACCAGCCGCAGGTGATAAGTTCATTTTGTTACGCAAAGGACGGTCCTTTTTTAACCATTTAAGCGATTACAAAAAACGCAGCTTACGCCGAATTTTCCCACGAAAAACAGGCTGTATTCCATCTCAATTGCATTGGCTACGACGGGGCAAGCGGAGTTCTCACCCCACCGCGTGTTGAAGACGGGATCAAGGAACCGAACCCGTGACGGTTGTCTGGACCGAAAAGCCGTCGGGGTAATTGCGATCAATGCCGGGGGGCTTCAACCAAAACAACCTGCCGGTGATTTGAAGTTGGGGTGAGGTCGAAGGCGCGGCGTCCGCCAAATGTGGAGGCGGAAGGAGCGGTTGTGGAAAGCCGATCCAGCCGAGGATTGCGCCCCGATGGCCATATAACGACGCGTAAACCGGAAGGTGCGCGGTGCAGAGAATGTTGTTTTGTGAAAATCGGGTGCCGTCGCCCAGGGTTGCCGTCAGGAGCGTGGCGTCGGAGGTGGCAATGCTCATCCTGCCGGTCCCCGGCGTTGTCGGGGCGACGGCTGCGTTCGTGCTTCCGGCCAGGGTGAGAGTGTATCGGCCAGCGGGAACTTCGCGGATCGAATGCTTGGGAAGGAGAGGAGCCGGTTCGGACATCACGTCCGCAGTCCAGGTGCCCCCGTCAATGGTGCCCCACCAGCCTCTGGAGTTGCGGCCAAACTGAAGGGATAGGTTTAGAGGCGGCTGCTTTTTTCGGGCGATGGTGGCGGACGCGGTGCTCGAGAGAGAAATGGGCGCCGAGAAGGGGTAGCGTATGCCGGCGAGAATGAGGGTGCCGAGGAGTTTGCCCCGGGCGGTGCCGTGGGCGGTAAAATATCCGCAGTTGTCGACGGCGAGATCGTTGGTCGGCATGAACAGGCCTTCGAACTTGCCGGTGGGATAAACGCCGGCTCCCGTGATGGAAAATTCAGCGATGCCGTCGGGCGAATTCGTGAAATTGGCGTTGGGCGTGAGGACGACCAGCACCGGATCGGTGGCGTCGGAGCGGATCGTCACGGGCCCTTCGTAATTGGTGATCGCCGTCGGGCGGAACAGAATGGAAAAGTGGGCGGTGGCGCCGGGATCAATTGTGACCGAAGAGTCGGAGATGAAACCGTCCGGAACGGTGATGTTGCTGACGGTCACGGGTGTAGCGCCCATGTTGGTGAATGTGAGGAGTATTCCGGAGGTGGTTCCGACTGGAACGGACCCCACATTCAAGTCGTTGGTTGACGCAGGGGCTTTGGCGGAAGCGATGCCGGGCGAAACGACGACGGAGGCAAGAAAGATCAAAGATCCGGCAACCCAGGATGTCAGCTTATGCACCGGGAAATAAAAACATATTTGTGTGGTGAATCCAACTTTTTCACCTGGAATTTTTCTCAAAAGAAATTTCCGAAAAGGTGGCGAATCCCTGCCGGGATTCGTGGCAAACCCGCAGGTTTGCCCCACCTTTTCGGAAATTTCTTTTGAGAAACAATATAAATATACCGCACGGAGATTTTCCCGATGGCTCCGCTGCTACCGGGCGTCGGCGCGGCGGCATTGGGCGCGCCGCACCTTTTCAGAGAGATTAATTTTCCGTCTATTTTCCGGCCGGTGTCAGCGAAACGGCTTCCGCTTCCGTGAAGGTCATCACGATGGTGTCGCCGATGTGCACGTCGTCAAAGCGGGAAGGGTCGTTTACGCGGGCCATGTAATATTTTCCGCGGGGGCCTTTGACGGTGATGGTTTGCTCGGCGCGATCCAGGCCTTCGATGGTCACGACGGCGCGAATTTGGCGCGTGTTCGAGCCGGAGGGGGCTTCACCGGGACCGGCGCGGCCGGTGGATTGCAGAATGACGAGCGGATTTTCCCGCTCTTCCGCCGTGGGTGGGCGGACTTCGGCGGTGAACCCATAATAATAACTCACCGACATTTGGTCGCCGAGTTTGGCTTCGCTGAAGCGTTGCACGTCCTGATCCACCCGGAAGGTTTGGAGCTGGCCTTCCGAATTCTTCAGCGTCAACTCGCGAGCGCCGTAATCAATATCGGTGATGGTGCCGGTAAAGTTTTGGACGGAGACATCATTGCGGGTGATCATTTTCGATTCGGCGGGCTCGGGCTGAATGGGCTGGGGCTGGGGCTGAGCGGCGGCCTGGAGCGGAGGGGCCTGGTCTTCCCATCTTCTGCCGACGGTATCGTAGCCCTCCTGGACCTGGACGATACTCGGCCGGCCGGGATCCGTGCGGGCGGTAATCCGGGGTGCGCCGCATCCGACCAGGAAGCTGGCCGCGACGGCAGCAGGCACAGCAATTATTTGCAGATTCGTTTTCATATAAGGTGACATGGCTGAACGGTTGTTTGGTTGTGACAGGCAGAGTGAAATACGATGACGGGTGAGTGCGCCAGCGACGGGCTGACGCTGAAGGAAGATCGCAACGCGCGCCTGCCCGGGTGGAACTCAGGGTCCGCAAGTGAGAATTGTTTTCCGCATTTCTCTGGCATCAGGGGGCAACGTCAGGCTGGCGGCGCGATTTTGAAAGGTGGGAAGTCCCCTGCCGGAAAGCGTAAAATAATGCTTTAGGATTACGCAGTTACCCGCAGCGGCGCGGAGTGCGCAGATGTTTTAACCCAGATGAACGCAGATGAACGGCTCGACCCGTCTTAGTTGGAGCTCCGACGCGGCAAGCGGGGCTCGAACCGCGATTTTATTAATCCAATTTTTTCACCCAGATGTTGCGGACGGAGACTTTGGTGATGGCTTCGATCTCGATGCCGAAGTAGCCGGGTTGGTTGTTGGATGAATTAGGGTCGTCGTCGATATCCACGGCCATGAGTTGGCCGTTGACGATGTGCATGCAGACGGGGCCGCGGGCGATGACGGTGTATTGGTTCCAATCGTTTGTCTTCACGAATTTGCCGAGGTCGGCGCGGTCGCCGATGGTGCCGAGGAGGCGTTTTTTCGCCGCGCCAAAATTTTCCACCACCTGCCCGCGCCAGGCGATGATGCGCATGGGCGTGTTCTCGGAATAGAATTGGCCGGTGTAAACGCGGCTCGGCCAGAAATCCGCCTGCGGGCCGGTCATCATCCAATCGAGATTCACCGGGCCGACGTTGGAAGTGACGGTGGGACTGATGGGCGCGAGCCAGGGGATGCCGGTGAGGCTGCGATATTGAAAACCGCTGCCGCCGCTGCCGACGACTTTGATTTCGAATTTCAACGTGAAATCCCTGGCCTTCATGTCGCGATAGGCGATGTAGGAATTGCCGCTGGGATTTTGGCGGGTGGATTCGCCGACGATGGCGCCGTCTTCCACGCGCCAGAATTTCGGATTGCCGTCCCAGCCCTTGAGGCTCGTGCCGTCGAAGAGCGGTTGATAACCGTCGTGGTCGTTGAAATCGAGCGGGTCGGGCTCGGTGAAGCGCATGACGAAGCGGTTGGTTGGCGCGGATGGCGCCGAAGTGTTCGTTTGAGCGCCGGCAATAGCTGGGACGATGAAGAAAAGCAGCACCGTTATTTTTAAAAAGGATCTCATGACCGAAGATTTTATTTTTGAAGGGTGGCGTAATGCTCGGCCTTGCCGGTTTGTTTGTCGACTGCGATTTGCATGCCGAACGGCGTCTTGTTTTTGCGTCGAAGAGTTCGCCATTGAGGGTGGTAAAAATCAAAAAGAAAATGGGAACCTACCGCTATGGACTTTGCGGGTTTTGAGAGAAAACGGGTCTTGGTGGCGGACTTCCGAAGAAAGGCCACGGCGAGACGTTGTGCAGAAACTTTGTCGATCATGGTTGTCCGAGTTTCGGACTGCTGCATTTTTATTTTTGTCCGGCAGGTTTTTCGTGGGCGTCGACCAATTGTTGCACGCGGTCCCAATTGACGATATCCAGTATCACTGGCCAACGGCGGCGGGCGATGCGAAAATAGGTAAGGTCGCGAAGGGCTGTGCCGAGATAAAAACCAAAAAGAATCCCGCCAACAAGCGGTATCGCAGTGATAAGCACGGCGGAGCAAACCAGCAGCACTGCCAAAAAGAGCAGCACTTTCCAGTTAAGGCGGAACCACTGGCCGAAGGTGAATCCGGAATGATAGAAAAGGAGCCAGGCGCGCAGGAATTTCAATTGAGACTTTGTGAGTTTCATGGGAAGTCTGCTCTTTTAATATCAGGCGCAGATTTCTCGTCCATGATATTATGGCCTCGCAAACTGGAACCGAAACGATAGAACACCCTTATGAGCTTGGAACCACTCGAAGAGACGGTGCTGAAGCTTCAACTCGCAAGCGGTCCATTGGGAGCGCGCTATACTTTTCTACCATGGGGCGGATGTCGAAGTGGTGTGACATAGAGTCTATTGGCGGCTCTTTATCCCGCGCTGGAGGCGCGGGATTGAATATGGGGCGGACCGGCAGGTCCGCCCTACCTTTAGAAAACGACGGGCGCGCCTTCCTCCAAAATCTTTATGCAGTTCGTCAGCTTTTCTTTTTCGGCAATTTCCAACAACCAGCGCGGCGGCTCGTCCATTTCTTCGAAGGAGAGTTTGAACGTGCCGTAGTGCATCGGCACGAATTGTTTCGCGCGAAGATCTTTGAAAGCCTTCATCGCTTGATCCGGACCCATGTGGACTTTGCGGAACGTTTCCGGGTGATATGCGCCAATGGGCAGCAGGGCGATCTCGGGCGCGACGCGGCGGCCGATTTCTTTGAAGCCGTGAAAATAGGCGCTGTCGCCGGCGTGATAGATGCAGCGGCCTTGATGTTCGAGTATGAAGCCGCCGTAGCCGCGGTGTTGGTCGCGCAGCGTGCGCGCGCCCCAGTGTTTGCTCGGCGTGAAGGTGACTTTCCAGTTGTTGTTCGAAAAACTTTCCCACCAGTCGAGTTCGATGACACGTTCGAAGCCGAGATTCATCGCGAGGTCGCCAACGCCCCAGGGCATGATGCCGATCTTGGGATGCGGCAGACGGCGCAGGGTTGGTTTGTGGAAATGATCGAAGTGCGCATGCGTGAGCAGAACGAGGTCGATGGGCGGCAGGTCGCGGATTTTCAGGCCGGAGCGTTTGATGCGTTTGAGGAGAAAAAGCCAGTTGGCGAAATTGGGATCGATGAGGACGTTGAGGTCGGTGAATTGAATCAGGAACGAGGCGTGGCCAATCCAGGTGATGGCGACCTGGCCGTGGCTCAATTTCGGAAACACGGGGCGGCGATGCTGCCCGGTGCGGCGGGTGAGCAGCGTTTTCCAAACCATTTCGTGGAAGAAAGTGCGCGGGTTGAAATGTTTGGCGGGCGTGAGGTCTTTGAACGATTTGGGCAGCGGCTGTTTTTTTGGTCCCGGCGGTCTTGGCATGTTGGTCCTCGTAAAAATCGTATTTCGTCCTACTGTCGTCTCGCGCACGGCGCTCCACGGAATATGGGGCGGCGCGGCAGCACCGCCCTACCTTGTATAAGTTACTGATACACACGCATTGAATAAAAATCAAATGCCTGCGTCAGAAAGATATGGCCGAAAAGGCCGAGAAGGAACGAAAGGTAAATATGAAAAAGATTATTTTAGCAGCAGTGGCAGTGATGGGATTAGCCGCAGTGGGAGCCTCCACGGCGAACGCAGGCGTGAGGTTCTCGATTGGGTTTCCTGCGCCGGTGGTGAGGGTGCGCGCTCCGGTGGTGTATGCGGCTCCGGCGCCGGTCTGTGTGGCACCCGCGCCGGTGGTTTATGCGCCGCCAGTCGTCTGCGCGCCGCCGGTGGTGTATGCGGCACCGAGAGTTTATTGCCCGCCCGCACCCGTGGTTCGGTTTGGTTTTGATTTCGGACATTATGGTCCGGTCTACCGTCACGGACGCTGGTGAGTTTTGGAGGAACAGGGGTAAGGCCCGCTGGTGAAAAACCGGCGGGCTTTTTTTTTGATCGATTCGCACGGGCAAGATGCCCGTGCCACTATAAGCACGTTTTTCGTTTTCATTTTTGGCGGGAAGTTGCAGGCTGGGACGATGAGCAAATTGCGGAAGCAGCTTGATCGGTTCCTGTTGAAAAAACCGAAGCTTGGCAAGGGAGTCTACATCGCGCGCGGCGCGGCGGTGCTAGGGGATGTCACGATCGGGGATTTTTCGAGTGTGTGGTACAACGCGGTGTTGCGCGGCGATATCAATCGCATCGTGGTGGGGCATCACTCGAATGTTCAGGACAATGCGGTGCTGCATCTCGCGGATGATTTTCCGTGCCTCGTGGGGAATTACGTGACCATTGGGCACTCGGCCGTTGTGCATGCCTGCCGGGTGGGCGATGAGGTGCTGGTGGGGATGGGGGCGATCATTTTGGACGGCGCGGTGATCGGGAAGCAGAGCATCATCGGCGCGAAAGCGCTGGTGACGCAGGGCACGAAAATTCCACCGGGCTCGCTGGTGTTGGGCGCGCCGGCGAAGGTGGTGCGCAAGTTGACGCGCGTGGAGCGGGCAGGGGTGAAGTATTGGGCGCAGAAGTATGTGGAGAATTCGGCCTATTGCCTGAAGAACGCCGCGCGAATTTTCGTGGTGTGAACATTTGCAAAAACATCGCCGCGATTCCAGGAGCGGGCGGCGCGCCTGACAGCAGCATATGAATGGACAAAGCCACGGTGCCAGCGCGAAAAAAATCAAATAAAACCGCGGCCAGGAATTGTTAGTACGTACGTTCTATTCCAAAATTTTTGCTTCGTTGCATAATACCAAGACTTGAATTCCCCAGAAAGCAAACCGGCTCGGAAGATCGTTCCGATAAAATATTTTAGCCGGCGCATGAGGGAACCAGAAGAACGTTTCGAACCGCATCAGAAATCCAATTGATTGAGAACGCCCCGCCCCAGGCATGCTCATACAAACCATCCATCTTACATACGGTTGAGACATCTGAGAGCATCGGTGTGCCGGGACGAGCAGCAATTTACGGTGGCCCTTTAGTCGAAAACAACCCCCCCCCAACGAGAAAATAACAACCCCTACGATATGAACATGAAACTTGATTCGCTTCGCAGACAGAATCTTCGTCATATTGCCCTCGCGGCGGCATCCGCCAGCCTGCTGTTGGGAACGGCTGTGCCGGCCGGCGCGGCGAACGACACCTGGACCGGCGGCGGGCAGGATCGCTTCTGGAAAACACCCGGCAATTGGTCGGGAGGAATAGTGCCGGTGGCCGGCGATTCGTTATTTTTCGGCGGCACGCGAAACACGGCGACGACTAATAATTTCACCGCCGACACCGCGTTCAACCATTTAACGTTTAACAGCCCGGCCGGATTTTTCTTCCTCGGCGGCAATGAAATCGGCCTGAGCGGGAATATCACGAACAACCAGGTGGTGACGGCGCAAACGATCGGTCTGCCGCTGTTGTTGAACACGACGCCGACGGTGAGCGTGGTGCCGAACGGCGTGTTGACGATCAGCGGGAAGATTTCGGGCGCCAACGGCGTGGTCGTGACGGGCGGGGGCACAGTGAATGTGGGCGGCGCCAACCCCTTCAGCGGCGGTTTCACCGTTAATAATTCCAGCACATTGGTTATCGGCGCGGACACGAACCTGGGCGCGGGCAACCTGGTTTTGAACAACGGCACGGTGGCCTCCACGGCGAGTTTTGCGTTGAACGCGAGCCGCGGCATCGCGGTGGGACCCGGTTGGGGCGGGATCAGTGTGCCCTCGGGCCTGACTTTGAGCTACGGCGGCGTGATTGCCGACAACGGCGGCGCCGGCGGTTTGACCAAGAGCGGCTACGGCACGTTGACGCTGTCCGGGGCGAATACCTACAGCGGTGTCACCTCGAACACGATCGGCACCATGGTCCTCGATTTCGGCCAGGCGGGCTCGCCGGCCGGCGGAATCATCAACGCGAGTTCCTCGCTGGAGTTGGGCGGCGGCAACGCGGGTGGCGGCGCGGAAAACGTGGCGCAACTGATCATGAACGGCGGCGCGGCGGCGGATATTCAAAATTTCAACGGGACCTTTGCAACGTTCGGCGGCTCGGCCGTCGTGGCGACCAATCGCACGGGCGGCACGGTGAATCTCGGATTGGGCGCATTGAGCCACAGCCCGGGCGGCACGATCGCCTTTGTCACGCCGGAAGCCTCGGGCGGCGGGCATATGACGACGACTTCTCCCAATGTGAACGGCATCCTGGGTGGTTACGCGCTGATCAGCGGTGACAAGAATGCGGCGACCACGTTCACGGACACGGGGCATACGCTGATTCTGGGAACCAATTATGCGGCGGTGGATGGCAGCGGTAACATTGTCAATTACTCAGGTTACTCGAATGTCACAGCCAGCGGCACAGTGGCCGCGCAAGTGGCCGGCGGCGTCGAGCCGAACATCGCGATCAATGATACGGCCGCGGCTACGGTGGTAAATATAGCGGCGGACAATGCGGGAACGGTGAACGACCTCAACGCGATTCGTTGGACGACGTTCTCGGGCGGATTTGACAGCATTTCGATCGGCACGGGCAATACGCTGCGCCTCGGCAAATTTGGCGGCATTATTCGCAATGGACCGAGCACGGCCAACGCGGTTTATATCGGCGGCCCGAACTCGGCGGCGCAAACCGGCAGCGGAACGACGGGCGTTGCCAATGTCGGTACGCTCACGGCGGGCGGCCCCACGATTGATACGCCCGGTGAAATCAATATCGTGGCCAACAACGCCAGCGAAACCAGCGGGACGACGATTCTGGAATCGAAGATTACCGACAACGGCGCCGGCGCGGTGACGGTGGTGAAGATGGGGCCGGGCAGCATCAAGTTGGACGGAAACAACACGTTCTCGGGCGGCTTGTATCTCCTGCAAGGCCGCGTGCAATTTGCGGGTTCGGAAATCGGCAACAATAATCCGGATGGCGGCGGCACCGGTCCGATCTTCGTTTTGCCGGGCGCTTATTTGTTCCCGAGCGGCATTGGCACGGCGGCCATCACCAACGCGATGTTCGTGGCGGGCGCGGGCGATGCGCACGAGCCGCTGGGCGCGTTTCGCGGAGGCACATACTCCGGCGTGGTGACGCTGATCGGCGACGCCAGCTTTGGTGGCAACGCGATTTTCAACGGCCCGATTGTGGGGCCGTTTAATGTGACGCTCGGTTCCGCCGCGACGGTCAACGGCGGCGCGACATTGAACAGCCCGGCGGACAATTGGACCGGCAACACCATCATGACTGCGCGCAGCAATACCGGCGCGAACACGGTGACCAGCGGCGCCGCGAACGTGATCCCGAACGGGTTTGGTTACGGCAACGTGACCTTGCAAGGGTTCAGCACGGGCACGATCGCCTGGAATTTGAACGGCTTTGATCAAACTGTGAACGGCTTGTTCAGCGCCGGCACCGACGCATCGACCACCATTCAAAACGCCGCGGCCGGCACTAATGCCACATTGACGGTGGGCAACAACGATCAATCCGGAACGTTCGGCGGCACGATCACCGATGCCGGCGGGGCGCTCGCGTTGACCAAAATCGGAGGCGGCATCCAAACCTTGAGCGGCGCGAATGCGTATTCCGGCGCGACAATTGTTAATGGCGGCACGCTGGCGGTGAGCGGCGCGGGCACCATCGCGAGCAGCGCCAGCATTGCGGTCAATGCCGGCGCGACGCTGGACGTGAGCGGCGCGACCAGTTTTGCGGTGAGCAGCCCGGTGCAATTGACGGGCGGCACGCTCGCCGGCAACGGCTCGGTGGGGGCGTTGGGAATGACCAACGGCGCCCTGACGCTGGACCTGGCTCCCACCACGGTGAACATCACGGCTACCAGCCTGGCGGTCGGTGGCAGCTCGAATGTGGTCAACATTTCCTCGGTGAACGGCGTGACCGGTTATCCGGCTTCGTTCACAGTGGTGCAATATGCGGGCGCATTGACCGGCGGCCTGAATTTTGTGATTGGCGCGACGCCCAATTCCACCACGGGCGGGTATGTTTCGAATGATGTGACCCACAGCCGCATCGTTCTGGTGCTGACCAACGGCCCGGCCGTCCTGACCTGGGTGGGCAACGATCCGACGAACCCGACGTTCTGGGATACCGTGACGACCAATTGGCTGGCGTTCAAAGGCAGCGCGAACCAGGGGCCGGCGGCCTTCCAAACGGCTGACCCGGTCAACTTTGATGACACCGGATTGGCGAATTCCATCAACCTGATCGGATTGCTGCAACCCGGTTTCCTGACGGTCAATAATAGCTCGGTGAATTACACCTTCAACGGCACGGGCGCGCTGGTCGGCACTGCCGGCCTGGTCAAGAGCGGCACCGGTTCGCTCACCCTGCTCAACACCGGCGGAGATAGTTACAAAGGCGGCGTGACCGTGAACGGCGGCACGGTAGTCTTCGGCGCGAACAATTCGATCACGGGCGGCGTGGGAATTTCCAGCGGCGCCATTGTGCAGGTCGGTTTGAATGCCGGAGCGGGCTCGTTGCCCGGCGGCAATGTCGCGGACGGCGGCAGTCTGATCTTTAACCGTGGCGCGAACCTGGCGGTGCCGAACTCGATTTCGGGCGCGGGCACGATCACGAAGCAGGACACCGGAGTTCTGACGTTGAGCGGCAACAACGGGACGTTGACGGGACCGATCAGCGTGCAGGCGGGCACCTTGCAAGCCGGCAGCGGCAACGCTTTCGGCACGGGCCAGACGACGATCAACTCCGGAGCGATGCTGGATGTCAACGGCCAGACCCTGGACACCACGGCGGTGGTCACGGTTTCCGGCACGGGAATCAACAACCAGGGCGCGATCATCAATTCCGGCGCCGCCAACCAGAACGCGTTGCTCTCGGTGACGCTGGCGGGCGACACGACCTTTGGCGGCACGAATCGCTGGGATATCCGCGGCACCTCACCCCAGTTGCTGACGTCTCCCGCGGGCAGTCCTTACTCGATCACCAAGGTAGGCCCGAACTTCATCGGCATCGTGGGAGCCAATGTCGATTCCGGAATTCTGAACATCGATATCAAGCAGGGCACGCTCGATTACGAAGGCGCAACGACCGGACTGGGCGACCCGAACGGCACACTGACAGTGGAAACCGGGGCCACGTTCGAGATGTATAACGCCTCCTCGCAGTTGTCGAAGAACATCGTGCTGAACGGCACGGGTACCAACGACGTGCTGCTGTGCGGCAATGGCACCGTGAGCACGATTTCGAGCCCGGTGACCTTGAACGGCGTGTGCCTCCTGGATGCGGCTTCCGCGACGATGTTGACCTTCAACGGAGCCATCACCGGCAGCGGCAGCGTGGTGAAAGTTGGCGCGGGCACCAATTTCATCAGCGGCGGTTCGGCGGCGACTTATGCCGGCAGCACGACTGTGAGCAATGGAACGCTCATGGTGGACGGCACGTTGTCCAGCCCCACGACGGTGGTGACCAACGGCATTCTGGCGGGCAACGGAGTGATCAGCGGGAATGTATCCGTGCTGGGCGGCACTTTGTCGCCGGGCGATAGCGTCGGCTCCCCGCAAGGGACCTTGACAGTGGGCGCCCTGACGTTGAGCAACGCCACGGTGGCATTGGATGTGTCGACCACACCTTCCAGCGGCAATGATCTGCTGGCGGCCGGCAACCTGAATGTGCTGGGCACGAATACGCTGCAACTTTCGCCGTTGTCCTTCATGAACGTGGGCGACACCTACACCCTCGTGACCTACACGGGAGCGACGCTGCCCTCGAGCGCGACGAACCAATTGCGGGTGACGTCGGTGAACGCGTTGTTCACCTTCGCGGTGGTTGACCCGAGCACGACGCCGGGCTCGATCCAAGTCAAGGTGCTGAAAGCTGAGGGCAATGATTTGTGGACGGGCGCCGTCTCGAGCGCGTGGGACATCACCACGACGAACTGGACGCGCAACGGAGTGCCGGCGAATTTCAATGACGGCGATGTGGCGACGTTCGACGACTCGTCCACGGTGAACAATGTGAATATCATCGGGACGCGAACCAATTCGGGAATCATTGAGCAAGCCGCGAGCCGCGCGTATACGTTTTCAGGCACTGGCAGCCTCACCGGCCCGGGCGGGTTGGATTTCGAAGGCACCCAGTTGACGATTGCGAACTCGGGCACCAATACGTTCACCGGACCGATCTACATCAACTTCGGCAATTTGTTTGTCGGTAATGGCGGCACCAGCGGCAACCTGGGCTCGGGAGTCATCACCAATAGCAACGGCACGCTGGTGTTCAATCGCAGCGATTCGAGCCTGGTGGTGCCGAACGTGATCCGCGGCGCGGGAGCGCTGACCAACATGGGCACGGGCACGGTGACCTTGAGCGGCGCCAGCGCCTACACGGGCCCGACGATCATTGCCAAAGGCGGCTTGCGCGTGCTGAACGCCACGGCCATGGGCACGGCGTTCGGCCAGGTCATCGTCAGCAACGGCGCGACGCTGGACATCACGAACAACGTCAACCTCGGGACGAAGCCCATCACGGCATCCGGTTCGGGCATCGGCGGCAACGGCGCGATCATCAACAGCGCCAACAATGGCGGATTCGTGGCGGCGAACTTCTCGCAATTGACCATCACGACCAACATCGTGTTTGGCGGTGCGGGCCGGTTGGATTTCCGCGCGAGCAGCGCCACGGCGCAGGACGCCACCCTGACCACCACGGGCGGCGGACCATCCCTGATTAAAGTGGGCACCAACGCGCTGCAAATGGCGGGTGTGCAAATCGACTCGACGCTGGGCGATATCCTGGTCGGCGGCGGCACGCTCGGATTCCAATGGCAAATGCCCAGCCTGGGTGACCCGGCGCGGACCTTGAGCGTGTCCAACGGAGCCTCGATCGCGTTCTTCGATATGTCCAACGCCGTGAGCAAAGTTCTGATCATGAACGATGGTTCATCGGTATTGGCGCAGCACGGAGCAACGAATGAATTCGACGGGCCGGCGACGTTGAACGGAACCAATACGTTCAACATCAGCAGCGGCACGGTGATGCTGTTCGCCAACGAATTCAGCGGGCCGGGCAGCCTGCTGAAGACGGGACCCGGCACCCTGGTGCTCTCGTTGCTCCAGACCAATGGTGGCTCGGAGATCTTCAGCGGCAGCACGCTGATCAATCAGGGCACGTTGCTGCTCTCCGATACCGCGGACCTCACCAACAGCCCGAGCATTGTCCTGGCGGGCTCCACCCTGGATGTCAGCGCGCGCACGGACGGCACGTTGACGCTGGGCGCGGCGAGGCCGCAACTGCTCGCGGGCGGCGGCGTGATTAACGGAGCATTGGTGGAGAATGCCAATTCGACAGTCAATCCGGGCAACGGTCTCACCCCGGCGGTGCTGACGGTTTCGAATGCGGCCACGCTCAACGGCAGTGTGATCATGAACCTGAAACGCGGATCGGGAGTCACGAACGACGAAATCGTGGCGTCGAGCATCGCGGCTTCCGGAACGTTGACGGTGACGAACCTGGGCGCCGATTTGCAGACCGGCGATAAGTTCCAATTGTTCAGCGCGGCGGTGGGTGGTTTCAGCGCGGTGAACCTGCCGCTGTCCAATGTGGCGAACTCGAAGACGTATCAATGGCAAAATGACCTGGGCGCGAATGGGTCCATTACCCTCGCCAATGTCATTGTCACGGCTCCGACCACCAACGCAAGCATCACGAGCGTGACGCTTTCGGGCACGAACCTCCTGGTCCACGGCACGAACAACAACGTGCCGAACAACACGGGACGCTTCGTGGTGCTGACCACCACGAACCTGACGACGAGCTTGAGCAACTGGACGCCGGTGTACACGAACACGTTCAACAACGGGACATTCGATTACACGAATCCGATTGTGCCCGGCAGGCCGCAGCAATACATCGATGTGAAAGCGACTCCGTAAGGAGTGGAAAATTCGCAGTGAGCACGCCGCCGGACAGAAATGTCCGGCGGCTTTTTTTGTTCCTCAAAAAATTTCCGATGCGGTGGGGCAAACCTGCGGGTTTACCTCGATTCCCCGCAGGGAATCGCCACCATTTCGGAAATTACTTTTGGCAAGCAGTCTATGACAAAAATTTTAGAACGAACGTTCTATTTAAATCGTGCGCGGTTCTGGTAAACATGATTGCGGATTTTTCGTAGGGCGCCCCCTACCGTCCTGCGAACCATCAACCCCTACCCCTTAGTTTTTTGTGGTTGAAGCAGCCCAGCCGGGTGGCTGGGCTTTTTTATTTATGGTTCCGGTTCCAAAGCGGCTTCTCGAACAAACGTCTAGAAGACAGGGTCGCGCGAAAAGTGGATGATGGAAGCATGGCCTTGTTGATTGCGTGCGCAGTTTCGCCTTCCGGCGAGCGAGAGCCCGGATCCTGATTATGTGGCTGCGTTCGCGTTCCTCAAAGCGTTCCCCGGCGCTGCTTGCCATGATGACGGCGGCATTATTGGCGGGCCATCTTTTCGCCGGACAAGGCGCCGCGCGGCTGCTGTACACCTCACCCAACCTGACGTTCGTGGAGCGAACTTCGGGAGAGGTGGTGATCAATATCAACGATGCCTCGGGTTCGATTTCATCGGTGCAAGCCGCGATCAATAATGCCCGCGCGGTGAATCCGACGGATGTCCTCATCATCCGGTTGACGAACGCGACGTATGTGGTGAGCAGCGCGGGTTTGGTGCTCGGCTCTCATGAATGCCTGGTGGCGAGCGGCGCGACGATTCGGGCGGCGGACGCGACGGTGACCGCATCCTTGCTCACGATTGCCCCAGGTTCGACGAATGTTTCGATCGCAGGCGGCGTATGGGACGGCAGCGGCGCGAATATCCAGGCCATTTACGCGCCGGCGGCGGCGCGAGTAAATATCGACAAGGTGGTGGTGCGAAATTGCGGGCTGGATTGCATTTTGTTGAAGGGAAACGGCAATTCAACGTACGACAATGAAATGACGGTGACGCGATGCGATGCGGGCGGGAGCCCGGCGCACGCGGGCATCAGCATCCAGAACTGCACGCAAGCGGTGGTGACGGACAACAATTGCCACGACGGTTTCGTGGGAATTTATCTTTCGTGCGCGTGGGCGACGGTGGCGAACAACACGTGCGAAACGAATGCGACGGGCATTAACATCGCGGGAGGCAATGACAACGTGGTGGCGAACAACACGTGCAATGACAATGGCACGGGCATTCGCGCGGGCGCATCCAACAACCTGATCGTTTCGAATGAAGCCGGAAATAATTCCATCGCCGGCGTCGGCTCCAGCGGCGCCGGGAACACGTTTGCCGATAATTTGTTTGGGGCCGGCAACGCGGCGAATTTTACGAGCGCGGGTTCGGGAAATCACGTGGTCGCTTACAAAACTCCGTTGAACGCGCCGGGCCAGGATTATTTTTATCCGCCGTTGATTGATGACCAGCACGCGAGCGCGATTGCCAACGGCATGGGTCGCACGGACCTGACGATTGGGTCGACGACGATTGACGATGTGCAAAACCAATATGACGCCGCGCGCGCTGCGAATGCGAATAATGCCATCGTGTTGCATTTGAACGGCACTTTCATGGTGGGCGCGGCGCCGTTGACGCTGGCCTCCAACACCTGCGTGCTGCTGAACGGGACCATCCAGATTAATTCCTCCACGACGGCGAGTTCGGCGATTTCCGACAACAACACTCCGAGCCGTGTGTCCCTTTCGGGCGGCATCATCGATGGCGGAAATTTGACGGGCAACAATGCCATCCAGTTTTCCTCGAGTTCCATGCTGCAGATCGACAGCATGACGTTGCGAAATTTTGGGCCGGCGAATCCGCGGGCGGGCGGTTCGGACGTGATGCATTTTGATCACGGTTCGCTGCCGTACATCGTGACGCGCTGCACGATCAATGGTGGCAGCGCGCGTGGCATCTGGCTGCAATTGAGCGGCGTGAAGAGCGTGATTTCCGACAACGAAGTGAGCAATGTGAACCAGGACGGGGTGGATTGCGATTCATCGACGAGCGGGAGCGTGGTGAAATTCAACTACTGCCACGACCTGGTGCGTTACGGCGTGTTTTTCGAGCAGAGCGCCGCGCACAATCTCGCGCTGGGAAATATCTGCAACAACGACGGGCGCGACATCAATGTTTACAACAACAGCGCCACGCCGCGCGCGGACACGGCGTTCAACAGCATCGTGGGCAACAGCCTGATGGGAAACAACGGGCTGCGCAACGGCTCGACCGGCACGAACACGGTGGCATCGTCACACAATTTCTTTTTCAACAATGCCGTCATGAACGCGTCGATTTCGTCGGAGACGAACGGCACGCAGAATTATTACTCGCAGAATTACCAGGCGGGCGGCTCGCTTTCGACGGTGGGCGCGGAGGCGTTTTTCAATTCCGCGGATGTCAGCAGCAATTTGTTCATCCAGGACGGCGGGAGCGGGTTCGCGGCGCAGGCGCAGGGCGCGGCGACGAACAGCCTGACTCCGATTGTGATCGGGCTGGCGGGCGCGCTGGAAAATGATCAGTGGCAATTGGTGCCGACGGACAGCGGTTATGTGCGCCTCATGAATTTGAAGAGCGGGCTGGCGATGAATGTGAGCGGAGCCTCGCTCAATCCGGGCGCGAAGGTGATTCAATATCCGTTCGGCTCCGGCAAAAATGATCAATGGCTGCCGCGGGCGGCCGGGAATGGACTTTATTATTTTGTGAATCGCCTGAGCGGCCTTTGCCTGGAAGTGCCGGTCACCGCGACGGGGGCGCAACTGGATCAGCAGGTTTATTCCGGCGGCGCGCACCAACAGTTCAGCCTGAACGGGGTGGCATCGCCCGTGCCGCAGCCGGAAATTTCGGAATTGTCCATTTTGGGAGCGAGCGCGGTATTGTCTGGCAGCAACGGTGTCCCTCAATGGCCATATGCAGTGTTAAGCTCGACAAACGTCGGAATGCCAATTTCCGCTTGGAAAATTAGTGAGACAAATGTTTTTGATTCGTCCGGCTACTTCACATTCACAAATTCCCTCGAACCCGGCGCCGGGAGGTTATTTTACCTGCTTCGATTGCAATGATATGCTAATGATAGCCCCGCCCGGCGCATTTTAATTGCGAAGTGATTGTAAAACCGGGTGATTCTATCATGGCTGACGACTCCTTAGCTGGAGCGCTTCCCAAAAGCGGCGATGCGGCTGCGTTGTCTGAAAAGACGATGCGGGTGCAGCAGCTTTTTGTGAAGCATCAGCTCGCGCTGCGCGCGTTCATTTTATCGCTCGAGCCGAATTTCACCGACGCCGAGGATTTGCTGCAGGAGGTGTTCCTGGTCATCACGCGCAAGGCGAATGAATTCCAGGAAGGCACGAATTTTTTTGCGTGGGGCTGCACCATCGCGCGTTTCAAATTGATGGAATTGCTGCGCCGCCGCGCGAAATCGCAGGCATTGTCCGAGGAAGTGATCGAGGCGTTGTGCGCGGTCGAGCCGGAGCATCAGTTTGATGATTCGCGGCTGGTGATTTTGCAGGGTTGTTTGGAGCAGCTCGCGCCCAAGGCGCGGCAGATGATGTACCTGCGGTATTACGGTGAGCATTCGCCGGCGCAGATCGCTCGGCTGGTGTCGTGGACGCCGAACGCGGTGCGCGTGGCGCTTTCGCGGGCGCGAACAGTTTTGCAGGAGTGCCTCGAACGCCGGATGCGGAAGGAGGCGTCGCGATGAAAGACGAGCGTCTCATCGTTTTGCTGGATGCCTACCTCGACGGCGTGATCACGCCGGACGAAAAGCGGGAGCTCGAGCGGATGCTGTTGCAATCGGACGCGGCGCGCCGGGAATTCTGGCAGCGCGCCTCCCTGCACGGCTGGACGCACGCGGCGGCGAAAGTGAATTATGGAGCGAAGCCGGCGGAAGAGCTGGCGCGCGAATGGCGGGGATTGCGCGGGCTGGCGATCGAATCGTTCATCAATTGGCTGACGCGCGTGAGCCGGCTGGGTTGGAAATTGGTTTACGCGGGCGGCGCGTGCGCGGCGGCGCTGGTGCTCTGGCTGGGCATCCGGGCGCTGCAACCGCCGATTACGGATGACGACACGGGCGACGAAGTGGCGGCGCTGGCGGAGCCGCTCGGCAAGACGAATTCCATCGCGACGCTGACCCGTGGCACGGCGGTGGTTTGGGACGGGAGTTCGAACGCGGTTGAGATCGGTTCCTCACTTGCATCGCGCTGGTTGCATTTAAAATCCGGCGCGGTGCAGATTGAATTTTACAGCGGAGCGCGGGTGATTTTGGAAGGCCCGGCGTCGTTGCAGTTGGTGTCGCAAGGCGAGGCGCGGCTGGATTACGGCAAGTTGAGCGCGCGCGTGCCCGAGCCGGCGCATGGATTCAAGGTCTACACGCCGGAAGGAACGGTGACGGATTTGGGAACAGAATTCGGATTGAATTTCCAGAAAGCGCAGCCGGTGAAACTCGAAGTGTTCGAGGGGAAAGTGGAGCTGGCGACGGCGGCGACGAATCGTCCGCGAGTTTTGACCGCGGGCGACGGCGTGGAAGTGAGCGAGCAGAAAGTGCAATTGATGCCGTTCAGCGATCGCGAGGATTTTCTCAGCGCGCAGGAATTGGCGCGGCGGGAATCGGCGGAATTGCGCGCGCGCTACGCGAGCTGGCGGCAGGTCGGCCGCTGGCTGGACAATGATCCGTCCGTGCTGGTGCATTTCAATTTTGAGGATGAGCACAACCTGGATCGCACGCTGGTAAACCGGGTCGACAACACCAAGGCGGGCAATGGAGCGATTATTTTCGGTTGCGATTGGGGCGAAGGCCGCTGGCCGGGCAAGGCGGCGCTGGAGTTCAACAGCGTTGATGACCGGGTGCGTCTCTCGGTGCCGGGCGAATACGAGGCGTTGACGTACCTGACGTGGGTGCGCGTGGATCGGTTGCCGAATCGCTGGAATGCGCTCGCGCTGGTGAACACGTTTCGGTCCGGTGAAACGCACTGGCAAATCCGCCGGGACGGCAGCCTGGAATTATCGGTGCGTGTGGAGCCGGGCAAAACGGAGTGGGATCACCTGGTGAGTCCGCCGGTGATCACGCCGGCGTATTTCGGCAAATGGATTCAGCTCGCGGCGGTGTGCGACAGCAAGACCGGCATGATGTCCCTGTATTTCAACGGGCGAATTGTGGCCGGGAAATTCATGAGCAAAAAAACGCTCCTGACGCTGGGCACGCTGGAGTTGGGAAATTGGACCACCACAGCCAAGACGCCGGGTCCGGATTATATCATCCGGAATTTTCACGGGCGCATGGATGATTTCGCGCTGTTGAGCCGGCCGCTTTCGATGGAAGAAATCAAGCATCAATTTGAACTGGGCCGTCCGCGCCAGGCTCAACCGGTTACGGCGGTGGCTGAGGCGAAGTCGACAGATGCGGTGAAGTGACGTTGGTGGATTTCACGTTCTCTTCCTCCCCACCCCGGCCCTCTCCTTGGGGCGAGAATTCCCCGAACGATTCGCGCATTGTGAGAATTCCGTCGTTTGTCAAAAATGCAGACTCCTTACGTCGGCTGCCACGAAATCAGAACCATTCTTTGCGCCCGTCGATGTAGGTGCGGACGAAGTCGTCGTCGGATTTGGCGAGGTAAATGATTCCTTCGATCAGGCCGATGAGGTGCATGAGCGGATACAACGCGCCGCACGTAAGGATGGACACCAGCAACATGATGAGGCCCGTGCCGGTGTAGCCGAGGATGAATTTGTGCACGCCAAATCCGCCCAAAAGGACGCCGCAAATGCCGGCGGGAATTTTGTTCGAGGCGCGCGGGTTGGGCGCGGGGTAGGACGCAACGGGCGGCGTGATGGTGGGCGGAGTGGCGCGCACGTCCGCGAATTCCGGAAAGGAATTGAGCGGCTTCCATTCGGTCGAGCCTTCCGCCAGGACGAGGGTTTCGGCGCGCACGCGGTTTTCCGCGAGCCACCGGCGGATTTGCTCGCCGCTGACGGGTCCGTATTGCTGGCCATCGGCTCCGATGATTTTGTACATAATCCCTTTCTTACGGTGAATGAGTGGGGGCTGACACCTTGACGAGCCGTAAATCGTCAAGCCGGCACACGCCGCTCTTGCAATAGCTGTGCGGATCCCGGTCTGGCACGGCAGCCAGCAACGCCCTGATCTGGGTTGTATCAGCACCACCGATGGGATAACTTTTCTGATACGTCTTGGCATCAATCAAAAAGCCGTCGATTTTTGTCCGGGTTTGCGCATCTGGTGGCGTAACGGATTCCCAGCCAGCAACTGTTGCCAACTGAATGCCGATGGTTTTCTCCAAATCGGAAATTGCGTTATTGGTCTCGCCCAATCGCAGGAAGGCTGCCCACTGCGATTCCTGCGACGTGAGAAATGCCAAATCTGTTTCGGGCTTGGCAAACTGCACTCGCGCCAGCACGTGAGACGACCACAAGGCGCCGAAATAACCACCGACGATGAGGCCAACGACTAAAACTGAAAACAACAAACCAAAAAGCTTCAATTTATTCATATTCGGTCTCCATTATTTCCGGGAATATGTATGGGCACTTCCACATCACGCTCCGATGATTTTATACATGTCCTGGCGGACGGCCACCATTGCGGCCGTCAGTTGTCAGTTGAATGATACCTTCGTCCTTATCCTGCAGCCAAATGGAAATTTTACCATTACTTTTGTTCGGTTGTTTTGTAATTGTTGCCGGTTCGGAATCTTTTTCCAGGATCGCCCTGCCGACTGCCAGTGGGCGACACGGCCGGCTGGCAGCCTGCGCTACGGGGCGATTTCGTCAACTCAGTTTCGGCGGCGCGGTGCCGGGCGCGGCGGGTTCGGGTGGTTTGGCTTGTTGCACCATGCGGATGCTCGTGAGCAGGCACCACAACCAGGACGCGGCGGCGAACAAAAAGCCGGCTAGAAAATATTTGGCGTAGGAGATCCGCACGGGAATGTCTTCGTCCATCAGGCTGTAATATTCCTTGATGGTTTTGATGAACCAATAGGTGATGAACGCAAAGCCGATGAGGAAGAGGAATAATTGGCCGAGGCCGGCGATGATCCGGCCGCCCATGAGCGAGCCCAGCCCGGGCGTGGCGAACAGGTTCATCAACAGGCAATTCCGCGCGGCGGCCGGACTAAGCGTTTTGGCGTCCGAAAATATCTTCATACGCGTAACATATAGCCGCAAGGCCGAGCGGGGCAGTGAATAAAAAGCCGATCAAGCAGACGCAAAGCCCGGAGATATTGACCACGCTGGCGAGGATCAACACTCCCAACACGTGAAACCAATGTTTGTGCACCATTTTAAAACCGGTGGTCAGCGCCGTCCAGAATCCCATTTGTTTGTCGATGATGAGCGGAACGGTGAAATAAAAGCTGACGAAAAAGTAGGTGGCGAGGATCAATCCGATCAACAGGAGCGGGAGCGCCGAGCTGTAGGCTGAAATAAAGGTGGAGAAAAATTCGTGCGGATTGAACCCGGTGGGATTTTGTTGCATGTGCGTGAGCGTCGGTTCCAGCTTGGCGGTCACGGACATGAAGTAAGGAAACGTGCACGCGCCGCCGAGCAGGCTGATGAGCAGCCGGGTGAGAAAGAGATCCTGGAAGGAGTTGAAACCGGTGAACAGTTCTCCCGCGGTCGCGGCCTGGCCGCGCAACAGCGAAAGGAAAACATAAAAGACGCCACCGAGCGCGGGACCGGTCACCAGCGAGCTGAAAATGATGATGACGGGGCGGAAATAAAGTTGTTTGGTGGCGGGAAGATGGTTAATTCCCACGACCATCAACACCGCCTCCACGATGAATCCAGTCGCGAAGAACAGGACAATGTACAAAAGAAATGTCACGAACATCGTGCCGAAGTTTTCCTTGTAGAGCGCCCAGCCGCGGCTGAAGCAGCCCATGATGTCGAGAGAGTAATCGCGCGCGAGGATTTCCCCGGGGGTCATGGGCCCGGCGAATGAGGGCGGTTTGGCGGCCGGAGCGGGTGCGGCGGTGAAACCGAATTCCGGGAATTGGGCGAGCGGTTTCCAATCCTCCGAGCCTTCGGCGCAGGCCACGGTTTGGCCGTTCACGCGGCCTTCGGAAATCCATTGGCGGATCTGGTCGCCGGAAATGGGGCCGTATTGCTTTTGGTCTGCGCCGATAATTTTATACATGAGAGTGGAAAATCCGGGGGCCGAAGACCGAAATCCGAAAAGGATCGAACGAGGACGCTGCGGGTTTCAGATTTCGGATTTCTTTCGGCATGCGGAAGTCGATATTCGTACTTAAATTAATTCGTGAACTGCGATTTTATTTCGGGTTTGTTGAGCACGACGATGCCCCAAATGCCGAAGGGCACCCCGAGCAGGCAACACAGTCCGGAGGTGCAGGGGATCATCGCCAGAATGCACGTGGTGATGGCGAGCGAATGGCCCTGCAACTTCATCATGCGCGAAGCGCCGAAGGCGATGAAGCCGTTCATCGCCAACAGAAACACGCTGAACACCATGGCGCCCGGCCCGTGCATGCCGCCGATGAATGAGCGCATCATGGGAGTCGTTCCGGCCGGGATGGGTTGGTAGCGACCGAGATGAACGAGAATTACAATAGTGTTGTACAGGTAAAAAGCCACACCGAGCGCGCCCGCGATGATCAACGCGATGGCCGGGCCTTTGACGGCGGACAACGCCATTTCGCGCGAGGCGGTGGGGATGGGTGCGCCGGCAGGAAAAGCGGACGGGGCCTGGGCCTGGGTTGGGGTTCCGGGCGAGGCGGCGGGAGTCGGGTTGAAGATGTCCGCGAATTCCTCGAATGCCGAGAGCGGCTGCCAATCGCCGCCGGTGGCGCGTTGGGCTTGTGTCGCGGCGTTCAGGCGGCCGTCGGTAATCCATTGGCGGATTTGCGCCACGCTGATTGGCCCGTATTCCTTTTGGTCGGCTCCGATGATTTTAAACATAGTCGTGCTTGCGAGTTGGTTTATTTCATGGTTCCCACCGTAATAGTGGGATTCGATCCAGAGTCACTTCTTCGGCGTGTCCATCCGCGAAGGTCACCGAGGTGACGCGAAGCCGTCCCCGGCCTCGGTGACGCGGCTGGTTCAGCAGGACTTCCTGGCCGCCGCTGAGGTTCCATCCCTCTTTGCTTTCGAAGAAAAGAACCGTCAGCGGATTAACATTTTTTATGTCCAAACCGGCCACTTGAGAATTGTATGCGTAATCGCAGCCCTCGGATGAATTCGCGGCGGGGCATTTGTAAACCACGGTGTTGTTACCGACGTACTCCTTGAGGGCATCACACCAGTTGGTTGCCGCCGGAAAATGTTCTTCGTGGTTCTCCGCGTAAAGACGCGCGGCCTGGGAAAGTTGCCGCACGTTGTTCAGGCATTGAATGGTCATGGCCCGCTGTTTGGCTGCTGCCAGGGCGGGCAGCAATAGCGCTGCGCCCATCGGAATGGCGAACACGATGAAGACGGCCGAAACGATGGTGCCGGCCAACCCGATGCCGCCTCCGCCCATGGTGCCGTTGCTTTTGCGCACCTGTTTCATCGACACGATGCCGAGAATGAGGCCAATCACGGCGGTGAGGCCGCAGGAAATAATGCCGCAAATCCCCAAAACCAGCGAGGCAATGGCCAGACCGTTGGTCTTGACGGGTTGTGGGGGAGTCTGGGTGAGCGGGGGCGGACCCTTGGGGAGAGCGCCCGCACTGAGGGCGGCTGCGAATTCAGGAAAATCGCCGAGGGTTTTCCATTCGCCGCCGTCGAGCTGGATTTTGGTTTGGACGTTGACGCGGCCGAGAGCGATCCATTGCTTGATCTGATCGGAAGAAACCGGTCCATACTCCTTCTGGTCGTTTCCGATGATTTTATACATATGCGAATTCCTTAGCCTTGGAGCTTTTAACCGATTGGTATGGTTAAAGCAAGTTCAGGCCGCGAACCACGCGCACACGGGAAATGGCAGGTTGCGCGCAACCCCGAAGACAATCCACGCCCCGATATAAAACCACAGCCAGCGCGGAGGTGAGCCGGAGGGTTGGCGGGTGAACGCGCGCAGAATCATGCGCGGGCCGTACCACGCGGCCAGCGGCAGCGAGAGCACGAACATGGCGTTGAGGCGCAGCGCGGCGATGAGGTTGCCGTGAAGCAATTGGTGCAAAGCGCGTTGCGCGCCGCAGCCGGGGCAATCCAGCCCGGTGACCTGGTGAAACAGGCACTGCGGAAAAATCGGCACGCGGGTGGGATCGAACGCAAAGAATACCAGCGCCCCCAGCGCGCATACGGCGATTCCGCCGATCAGCAGGATCCGGCGCGCAGGAAAGATGACGGGCGGAATTTCAGAGCCGGTAAGCATGGTGTGAACCGGGTTGCCAAACGGTGCCGGCAATTCCGAGAAAGAAGAAAACAATCCCAATCAACAAGCCCAGGCAACACAAGACAATCGCGATGAGGGCCATCGTTTTGCCGGTGTAAAGCTCGGGATGCGCGTTGATTTGTCCCATGGCAATGATGGCGAAAACGAGCCCGGTAATGCTGAACGGCAGGCCGTAACAACAGCAAAATCCGATGACCGAAAAGATTCCCAGGACGAGCGCGGCGATGGCGAAGCCGTTGGTTTTCAGCGCCGGAACCGGGTAGCTCGGGAAAACCGAGGGAGTGACTGGCGTCGATGCCGGGGCCGGGGCGGGCGCAGGAGTTGTGGATGGAGTCGGGGCGGCGAACAGCATCGAAAATTCCGGAAGCGAGCCGAGGGGTTTCCATTCGGAGGCGCCTTTGGGCAGAATGCTGGTGGCGGCGTTGGCGCGCCCCTGGCCGATCCATTGTCGCAATTGATCCGCGGAAATGGGGCCGTACTCCCTGCCGTCGGCGCCGATCATTCGATACATGAAAAGATTGTAGAATGGAAAGCTCCAAAATCCAAGCTCCAAGCTCCAGTGAAACTTCAAACATCAAGCTCCAAGGGCGACGATGCATTTTAATTGGAGCTTGGGATTTGGTGCTTCTCTGGAGCTTGGATCCTGATGCTTGGAGCTTTTACTCCGTTAGCTCTTGCAGCTTTTTGCCAGCCGCGCCGCCATCAATAATTCCTTCGGCCAGCGTCCAGCCCTCGGCCAGCGATTTGGCGCGGTTGGCGACGAATAATCCGGCGGCGGCGTTCAACAGCACGGCGTCGCGTTTGGGACCGCGTTCGTCGCCGTGCAAAATGCGGCGGACAATTTCCGCGTTCACGTCGCGATTGCCGCCGGCGAGATCGGCGAGCGTGGCGGGTTGCAGTGGAAAACGGGCGGGGTCCAGCGTCGAGGCGGTGAAGCCGCGTTCCTGGTAAAACTCGGCGACGTGGTTTTGTCCGAGCGTGGAGAGCTCATCGAGATGGCGCACGGCGTGATCGGCGTCGGGAACTTTGCCGGTCACGACCATTCCGCGGCGGGCGCCCAGTGATTGCAGCACGTGGGCGAGCGGTTCGCAGAGTTCCGGGCGCGGCACGCCGACCAATTGCGCGCCGGGCCGGGCGGGATTCAGCAAGGGTCCGAGGAAATTGAAAATCGTCCGTTGCCCGCGATCGGCGCAGAGTTTGCGCGCGGGGCCGATGTGTTTGAACGCCGGGTGATAGCTGGGCGCGAAAAAGAAGGCGAAATTCCGCTCCTGCAGGGAACGCGCGGCTTCTGTGGGCGGCAAATTGATCTTGATGCCCAACGCTTCGAGGACATCCGCGCTGCCGGCTTGCGAGGTGATGGCGCGATTGCCGTGTTTGGCGACCGGCACACCCGCGGCGGCGCAAATGAGGGCGACCGTGGTTGAAATATTAAACGTGTTCAGCCGATCGCCGCCGGTGCCGCAGACGTCGAGAATGTCGTGAGCGCTTTTCCAGGCGGGATCGAGCGGCGGTGGGACGGCTTTCTCGCGGAGGGCGCGGGCGAAGGCGGCGATTTCCTCGACGGTTTCGCCTTTGAGGGCGAGGTGACAGAGGAAATCCGCCTTCAACGCCGCCGGGACGTTTTCATCGATGATTTGCTCGACGGCGACGTGCGCCTGCTCGTCCGAAAGGTGCCGGCGAGCGGCGAGGTCGGTGATTAAGCGGTCCAATGTCATTGTTAATGGTCCAATTTTGCCAGAGCCTCCGGAAAAGAGCAAAGGCGAGACTTCGTGGCGCAGAGTGGCACGCTGCCGTATTGCCGAACGGCATTCGGCGCGGCTCACTTTGCTGACGTTTTCAAAACCGGTGCACGCGGCGCAGATTTCCAATCTGCGACACAGCAGGCTCCCAGCCTGCGCTACGTCGGGCAGCGCCAAAATCGCGCGCGGGTGCAGACGGTATAACGCATTTTGCTGGCAAATCAAAAACCTTATCCGCAAAATATGCGCCCCTATCGAAATAGAGTTTGAGAATAAAGTAACCTTCTAGTTACAGTCTCTGTCTGATTCTGAACATATTTAATTTATGGCGAATAACGGAAGTTCCAGATGGTTCAAATGGCTAATCGTACTGGTCATTGTCGGCGGCGTGGCGGGAATCGTGGCCTGGCGCGTCATGAAGCACGGCGATACCGAACCCCAGTACCAGACGCAGGATGTGACGCGGGGCGATATTATTCAGGCGGTGACCGCCACGGGTTCGCTGGCGCCGGTGACGAATGTCACGGTCGGCAGCCAGATTTCGGGGATCATCCTGAAACTGAACGCGGATTGGAATACGCCGGTGAAAGCCGACCAAATCGTGGCCGAACTCGACCCCGCCACTTATAAGGCGCAGGTGGCGCAAGCCGACGGAGATTTGGCAAGCGCCCAGGCGACGCTGGAGCTGAACCAGATCGAGGCCAAACGGGACGACGAATTGTTCAATTCCAAATTAATGTCCGCGTCCGACCATGACACGGCCATTGCCACTTTGCACCAGGCGGAAGCCGCGGTGAAGATCAAGCAGGCGGCGCTGGATATGGCGCAGGTCAACCTGGACCGTTGCACGATCAAATCGCCGGTGGATGGAATTGTGATTTCGCGCAACGTGGATATCGGCCAGACGGTGGCGGCGAGTTTGAGCGCGCCGACGCTGTTCATCATAGCGAACGATCTCACGAAAATGGAAATCGACGCCAACGTGGCGGAGGCGGATGTGGGCGGCGTGGAGACCAACCAGAATGTGGATTTCACCGTGGATGCATTTCCGACTCGCACCTTCGTCGGGCAGGTGGTGCAGGTTCGCAATGCCCCGACGAATTATCAGAACGTGGTGACTTACACCACCATCATCAGCGTGGACAATCGGGACATGAAATTGAAGCCGGGCATGACGGCGAATGTTTCGATCATCATCGCCGAGAAAAAAGACGGGCTGCGAGTGCCGAACGCCGCACTGCGGTTTCATCCGCCGGAAGTATTTTCGAAGGACGTGAAAACCAATGGCACCGCGGGCGGTACCAATGGCACGGGAGCCATGGCTGCCAATGCGCCGGCTGCCGGCGGCAGGCCGGGCGGCGGCGGCTCGAATGGGCCGGGTGGCGCTTACGGCGGCCAAGGCGGTGGACGTCGTGGTGGTGGCGGCGGCGGCGGTGGCGGACCGGGCGGCGGGCGGCCGCACGCTGAGCATCAGCCGATGCGCACGGTTTATATTTTAGCTGACAAAAATGATCCGACGAAGATCAAGCCCGTTCAGGTGAAAGTCGGCATCAGCGACGGCGTTTATACCGAAGTGATCGACGGACTCAACGAAGGGGACCAGGTGGTGACGGGCTTGAGCCAGCCGGATTCCGCCGCGGGATCGCAGTCGAATCCCTTTGGCGGCGGCCGTGGTGGTGGCGGTGGCGGGTTTCGGCGTTTCTAAACGGGGACATCGATGAAGAAGTTCCCCAGTCGCGAATATTTTTTGTGCGTTTATGTTGATGCGCCATGCCGCTGAACGAAGGGAAAGCGCCCGACGAGATCGCCCGCGTGCCCGAAGAGGTGACCGGGCAGCCGCGGCGGTTGGTGTTGGGCGAATTGATGTTGCGGCAGACCTTCTCGGCGCTGCGTCACCGGAATTTCCGCCTGTTCTTCAGCGGCCAGTTGGTGTCGCTCATCGGCACCTGGATGCAAAACACCGCCCAGGGCCTGCTGGTGTACGACCTGACTCATTCCGAGTGGCTGTTGGGCGTGGTGACGGCGGTCAATACGCTGCCGATGCTGTTGTTCTCGATCTGGGGCGGCTCCATTGCGGACCAGCACGCCAAGCGTACCATCGTGCTGTGGACGCAAACGGGCATGATGACTCTGGCGTTTGCCTTCGCGGCGCTCGTAGGGAGCAAACAAATCACGACGTGGGAAATTTTGGTGATCGCCGGCCTGCGCGGGCTGGCGATGGCGTTCGACATGCCGGCGCGGCAATCTTTCATGGTGGAAATGACGAGCCGCGAGGATTTGATGAACGCGATTTCGCTGAACAGTTCCATCGTGAACGCCGCGCGGGTGATCGGGCCTTCGGTGGCGGCGTTTATGATCCTGCGGGTCGGAATGGCGATGTGCTTTTTCCTCGACGGGCTGAGCTATCTGGCGGTGATCGCGGGGCTGTTGATGATGCGGCTGCCGAAATTCGTCAAACCGCAGAAGCCGGAATCGGCCTGGGCGCATGTGAAGGAAGGACTTTCCTACGTTTGGCGGCATCGGCAAATGAAAACGCTGCTGCTCCTGTTCGCGGTCGTGGGCGTGTTTGGCTGGTCGTATTCGGTGCTGATGCCGGCGTTCGCGTTGAAGGTGCTAAACACCGGCCCGGGCGGTTATGGCGCTTTGCTCACGGCGAATGGCTTGGGCGCGCTGGTGGGGGCGTTGACCGTGGCCTCGATGGGGCATCGCGTGAGCCGGCGGGTGCTGGTGTTCGGCGGGTTGTGGATTTTTTCCGCGATGTTGTTCCTGCTGGCGTTCACGAGCAATTTTTACGTGGCGTTGGCGCTGCTGGCGATCGGCGGCTGGGGAATGCTGCTGTTTTTCTCGACGGTCAACACCCTGTTGCAAATCAACTCATCGGACGAGATGCGCGGGCGGGTGATGAGCATTTGGGCGCTGGTGTTCGGGGGCATGATGCCTTTGGGCGGACTGGAAGCGGGAGCGGTCTCGCATTGGGTGGGCGTGCGGTGGACGGTGGCGATCGGCGCGGTGGTGTGCGCGGCGGCGGCGCTGGTCACATGGCTGATTGTTCGAGCGCGAGACGAGCAGGTGAAGCCGGCAGAATGAAAGAATCCCGATGACTCCGGTAATCAAACTCGAAGAAGTTCACAAAATTTACCACACCGGCGAAGTGGATGTGCACGCGGTGCGCGGTGTCTCGCTTGAGATCCAGCGTGGCGAATTTGTCGCGGTCATGGGCGCCAGCGGTTTGGGCAAATCCACCATAATGAACATGCTGGGCTGCCTGGATAAGCCGAGCAAGGGCCGCTATTTGCTCGATGGCAAAGATGTTTCGTCGCTGGTACGAGATGAGTTGGCGGATATCCGCAACGAGAAAATCGGTTTCGTATTCCAGGGATTCAATCTGCTGGCGCGCACGACGGCGTTGGAAAACGTGGAGTTGCCGATGTTGTATGTGCACCGCCGGATTTCCGGCAAGGAACAACGCGAGCGCGCGATGAAGGCGCTGGAGATCGTGGGTTTGGCGCAGCGTTTTGATCATCATCCGAACCAGCTTTCGGGCGGGCAACAGCAGCGCGTGGCGATTGCGCGAGCCCTGGTGAACCAGCCGGCGTTGTTGCTGGCGGATGAACCGACGGGAAATTTGGACAGCCAGACGAGCATTGAAATCATGGGCGTGTTTCAAAAGCTCAACGAACAGGGCATCACCATCCTGATGGTCACGCACGAACTCGATATCGCGAGTTACACGAAGCGGAACATCATCATGCGCGACGGCAAAGTCGTGACGGATGAAGTGGTGAAGAACCGATTTAACGCCGAAGATGAACTGCGCAAATTGCGCAACGCGCAGGAGGCGGTGAATTTGGCATGAGCGAAAGTGTTCATTTAGAGTTTACGCTCGCCCTCTCCCCCGGGGAGAGGGGGAAGCTGTGTCGCGATTTCGGAAGTTCACGAGCGTGGAACTTGATCCAGTTTCTGGCAATCCACGAGTTTCAGTTCGAGAAAGTTGTCATCGTATGATGCGAATTATTGCCACAATTAAAATAGCGTTGCGCGCCTTGCGGCGAAACGTGATGCGTTCGCTGCTCACCATGCTCGGCATCATCATCGGCGTCGGCTCGGTCATCACGGCGGTGAGCCTGACGACCGGCGCGACGAAACAGGTGGAGAGCCAGGTGCAGAGCCTGGGTGAAAGCGTGCTGACGGTTTTTTCCGGCAACTTCACCAGCGGCGGCACGCGCGGCGGCTGGGGAAGCGCGCCGACGTTGACGGTGGAGGACGCGACGGCGATTGCGCAACTTCCCAATGCCGTCGCGGTGAGCCCCGAAGTCCGCGATCGCGAGCAGATTCTCGCGAATGGATTGAATTGGAACACCCAGGTGCAGGGCGAGGGGCCGGATTATCCGCAAATCCGCAATTGGAAAATCGCCAGCGGCGTGATGTTCACGGAGCAGGACGTGCGCAGCCTGTCCAAGACGGCGGTCATCGGCAAAACGGTGGTGGACCAGTTGTTCCCGAACGAAAATCCGCTCGGGCAAACACTGCGCGTGCGCAATATTCCTTTCACCATCGTGGGCGTGCTCGCGGCGAAGGGCTTTAACCTGTTTGGGCAGGACCAGGATGACATCGTGCTGGTGCCGTATACGAGCCACATGCACCGCATCACGAGCCGCACGTTTGTGAATTCCATTTTGGTGCAGGCGGCCAATGACCAGGTCATTGATGAGGTGCAGCAGGAGATCACGGACACACTTTCCGCGCGGCACCGCAGCAAGGAGCCCGACTTCACCGTCCGCAATCAATTGGAACTGATGAACGCGGTGACGGCGACTTCGAAGTCGATGGGATTTTTGCTCTCGGGCGTGGCGGCGGTTTCGCTGTTTGTCGGCGGCATCGGCATCATGAACATCATGCTGGTGAGCGTGACGGAGCGCACGCGCGAGATCGGCATTCGCATGTCGGTGGGCGCGCGCGCGGCGGACATCGTGGTGCAATTCCTGATGGAAGCGGTGACGTTGAGCGCGATTGGCGGATTGATCGGCATCGGTTTCGGCATGTTGATCTCGCTGCTGATTGCGTATGTCGGAAACACGCCTTCGGTCACGCCGGTGGTGTGGATTGTGGCGGCGTTTGCTTCGAGCGCGCTGATCGGGATTGGCTTTGGATTTTACCCGGCGTGGAAGGCGTCGCAACTCGATCCGATTGATGCGTTGCGATACGAATAGTGGCACCGTCGTCCGCGCCGGTGAGATCATGTCGAGCATTCTGAAACGCACAGGCGGGACGCCCGTGCCACTATGATGAAGACCGAGGTACTGCCCACGCACACGCGGGCGTTGTTCCTTGCAGCGGTGGCGCGCGCGGTCGAGTTGTTGCGCGCGGGTGAAGTGGTGGCGTTGCCGACGGAGACGGTTTATGGGCTGGCGGCCAATGCGCTGGATGCGAAGGCGGTCGCGCGCATTTACGAAGTGAAAGGCCGGCCGGCACACAATCCGGTGATTGTGCACGTGGCGAGTGTGGAGATGGCGAAGCGTTGCGTCGCGGATTGGCCGGCGCCCGCGGAAAAATTGGCGAAGGCCTTCTGGCCGGGACCGCTGACGCTGGTGTTGCCGCGGGCAAAAAACGTTCCGGACATCGTTACAGCGGGCGGCGAAACGGTGGGTGTGCGGTGGCCGAGCCATCCGTTCATCCAGGAAGTGATTCGCGCGTGCGATTTTCCGCTGGCGGCGCCGAGCGCGAATTTGTCGAACCAGATTTCGCCGACGAACGCGGGCCACGTGGCGAAGCAGTTGAAAATCAAATTGATTGTGGACGGCGGCCAGGCGCAGGTGGGAATTGAATCCACGGTGATTGATTTGACGGTGAATCCGCCGCGGTTGCTGCGGCCGGGAATGATTCACGAGCAGGCATTGATGGCGGTGACCGGGCGGCTGGCGGTGGGCGGAACACAAAGCGGTGAAGTGTTGAAGAGCCCCGGCCAGTTAACGAAGCATTACGCACCGAAAGCGAAGTTGCTTGTGTTGAAATGGCGAGACGAGATGGATTTGAACCATCAACTATCAACTATCAACCCTCAACTTTCCCGGCCGCACGTGATCGCGCACACGCACATACCGTCGCAGGCCGGGTTCAGCGGCGTGAGTGTGATTCCGCACGACGCGGAGGCGTTTGCGCGGGCGTTGTACGGGGAATTGCACCGCTGCGATGAATTGGGGGCGGAATTGATCGTCGTGGAAGCGCCGCCGGAGACGAGTGAATGGCGGGCGATTGGGGATCGGTTGAAACGTGCTTCGTCCGGCTAGCGTCCATGAGGAAAGCAGCCCGGCGCGGTCCAAATACGGAATTGAGAGAGAACGAGACAACTATGCAAAGACGCAGAAACGGTTTGTTTGACGAATCCAGGCGGATGGCCCAATCTTCACGCTCGATGAAACGGATAGGAATTTTGTTGGCGATCGTTTGGTGTGCTTTTGGCGCCACCGCGCAGGATGCGAATTTGTTAACCATTAACACGAACCTGCCGGAGACGTCCGAACAGTATTATGCGCAAGTAACGAATTCTGTGTCCGCGGCGGATACCAGCATGAAGATCACCGCGCGTCCGATGTCTTTGGAGGATTGCATCGCGATGGCCTTGAAGCATAACTTCACCATTCAGATCGCGCGATTTAATCCGGCGCTCGCTCGCTACACCCTGTGGGGCTCCTACGGAGTTTATGATCCCAATTTTACCGCCAGCTATGATCATCAATACAGTCTTGCTCCGGGAGGAATTGATGCGCAGGGGCGGCCGTTTACCGGCACGCAAACGGAGGCGGATGATATTAATTCCGGCTTGTCAGGTTTTTTGCCCTGGGGATTGAGCTACAACCTGGGCTTGACTGCCAGCGATCGGACGGTTAGCCGGCCCTCCCTGCTGAACTCGACCAATATCACGGGATTTTCCACCAACATTTTTTTCGACGCGGCCACGAATCCGGTCGTTTTCCTGAATCCCACTTTTGCGACGACCCCGGGTGTGGTGACGACGGAAACAACCTCTGCCCAGGCGGCCGCGCTGACTTTAAGCCAGCCGTTGTTGCGGAATTTTTGGATTGATGCCGATCGATTCACCATTTACGTGAACAAAAAGGAATTGCAGAAGAGCGAAGCGGATTTTCGCGATACCATGATGAGCACCATCACGCAGGTCGAAACCGCGTATCTGCGGCTGATTCAGGCGGATGAGAATGTGCTCGCGCAGGTGAAGGCGTTGGAATTGGCCGAACGCACGCTGGCGGAGAACAAAAAGCGGGTGCAGGTGGGCGCGATGGCGCCGCTGGATGAACAGCAGGCGGAAGCCGCCGCCGCCAGCAGCCGCTCGGATTTGTTACGAGCCCAGGCGGCGGAAGGAACCCAGCAGCGCGTTTTGAAAAGCCTGCTCACAGACGAATACACCAATCAATGGTCGAATGTTGTCATCCAGCCGAAGGACAAACTGCTCGCCATTCCGCAACAATTGAATCTGCAGGAAAGCTGGCGCCGGGCACTGGCGCAGGGCGGCAATCCCGTCCGCTTGCAACAGTTGCGATTGACCCTTCAGGAAAACGATGCGCGCATCCGGCTTCAGAAAAACCAACTCTTTCCCGAATTGGACGTCACCGGCTCCTATGGGTACTCCGGCGAGGGCAGGGAATTCAGCGATGCCTTCGGCCAGATTCAGAATCGCACCGCGCCGGCGTGGTCCGTCGGGGCGCAGATGTCCATTCCGCTGACCCAAACGGCGGCGCGCAATAACCTGAAGGCGGCCAAAGCCACACGCGACCAACAGGCGCTCACGCTGAAAATGCAGGAGCAAAACACATTGATCAGCGTCGAGAATGACGTCGCCACCATCCGCAGCGATTACGATTCAGTGCAGTCCACCCGCGCGGCGACGCTTTATGCCGAAGCCGCGCTCGATGCGGAGCAAAAGAAGTATGACAACGGCAAAAGCACGCTGTTTGATATTCTCGGCCTCCAATCCAAGCTGACCACCGCCCGCTTTCAGGAAATCGAGGCGCTGGCCAATTACAATGTGGATATTTCCACGCTGTCCTTTGACGAGGGTTCGACGTTTGAGCGGCTTAAACTCGATTTGAAAATCCAGTAGGGCGATCACGGATTTTTCAAAACGCTGAGATCGCCGATAACATCCGTCGCCATGTCGGCGAGTTCCACGGTTTTCACCGGAATGTATTTTCCCGTCGCGGTGGCCAGAATTTTTCCGGCGTTGTCTTTCAGCTCGGATTTTACTTCAAAAATTTTGTCGCGGCGATTGGCCACCAATTCGGCGGTCGCGAGGGTTTCTTCGCCCGGCCGCAGCGGGTTTTGGAAACGGACGGTCAATTCCGCGCAATACGCGAACCGTTTCGTTTGGGTCACGCACGCCCACACCATGATTTCGTCGAGCACCGTGGCGATGAGTCCACCGTGAACGACCTGTTTGAAGCCGATGTGTTCCGGCCGCGGCGTGAAGCGCGTCCGGACAATCCGCCCGTCCGTCTCAAAGCGGAGGCGGAGCCCGACCGGATTTGATTCGCCGCAAACGAAACACGAGTGCGTGTGAGGCAATTCTTTCATGGAGGCAATAGGGCGTCAAAATTGCCGGGGGGCAAGTAACAAATTCACGTTTCACGATTTTCATGCATAAAACGTAAACGTGAAACATGAATGTCAGAATCACCTCCTTGCTTCATCGGCACCCATCTGTTATCCACGCGGAAATGATTAAACCCGGCCTTTGCGCCGTCTAACTCTCATGGCAGTCGCTGGTGCGTCCCGGCCGCGCGTTGTGGTGGATGGTAAATTTTTTCGGCTGGGCGACAAAAAATTTTATGTCAGAGGCATCGCGTATGGGCCGCTTTCGCCCAATGCGCAGGGCCAGCCTTTTGCCTCGCCGGAACAGACGGCGCTGGACCTCGACCAGATTCGCGACCTCGGCGCGAATTTAATTCGTGTTTATCACATCCCGCCGCGCTGGCTGCTCGACCTGGCGGAAACGCGCGAGCTGAAGGTGCTGGTCGACATCCCGTGGAACAAGCATCTCAGCTTCGATACGCAGGCGCGCCGCGCGGAAGCGAAGGAAGCGGTGCGCAACGCGGTGTCGGCGTGCGGGCGCCATCCGGCGGTGTTCGCGTTCAGCATCGCGAATGAAATTCCGCCCGACATCATTCGCTGGAATGGCGCGCCGGCGGCGGCGGATTTTATCGACGAATTGATTTACGAAGCAAGGCGCGTGGACCCGGAATGCCTCTGCACCTACAGCAATTATCCGCCGACCGAATTCCTGCATCCGCGCGCGGTGGATTTTGTCACGTTCAACGTCTACCTGCACCAGGAGCCAGCCTTCAAAAATTATCTCGCGCGCCTGCAGATGGTGGCGGACGGCAAGCCGTTGTTGCTCGGCGAAACGGGCATTGATTCGGTGCGTGAAGGCGAAGCACGGAAGTGCGAAGTGCTGTCGTGGCAGATTGAAGATGCATTTCGCGCCGGACTCGCCGGCGCGATTATTTTCACTTTTACTGACGAATGGCACAAGGACGGCAAGCAGGTGGAGGGTTGGGAAATGGGGCTGGTCTCGATCGATCGCTGGCCGAAAGATTCCTTTTCAGCGGTGAAGAGAAAGTTTCGCGCCGCGCCGTATTTCCCTTTTGCGAGATGCCCGAAAGTTTCGGTCATCGTCGCGAGCTACAACGGCGCGCGCACGTTGAAGCAGTGCCTGGAGTCGCTGCAGCGGTTGAATTATCCGGATTACGAAATCATCCTGGTGGACGATGGGTCGACGGATAACACGCAGAAAATTGTTGAGGAGGTAGGGCGCGTCGCTCCGCGCGCGCCATTGTTGGCAGGTGAAGATCGGCGCGCGCGGAGCGACGCGCCCTACCCGGCGATGGTTAACATTCGGCACGAAAAAAATTTCGGACTTTCGGTGGCGCGCAATACGGGCATCGCGGCAGCGACCGGCGAGATTGTTGCGTTCACGGACTCGGATTGCCGCGCGGATGAAGACTGGCTGCATTATTTGATCGGCAGCCTCGAGGGCAGTGAATTTGTGGGAGTGGGCGGGCCGAATTTGTTGCCGCCGGAGGATTCGCGCGTGGCTGCGGCGGTGATGGTGTCGCCCGGCGGACCGGCGCACGTGATGCTGACCGATCGCGAAGCCGAGCACATCCCCGGCTGCAACATGGCGTTTTACAAGCGGGCGCTGGAAGGCATCGGCGGCTTCGATCCGATTTTCACGAAGGCCGGCGATGACGTGGACGTCTGCTGGCGCCTGCAACAAGCGGGTTGCAAAATCGGCTTCAGCCCGTCGGCATTTGTGTGGCACTACCGGCGCTCCACCGTGGGAGCCTATCTGAAACAACAGGAAGGTTACGGTGAGGCGGAGGCGTTGCTCGTGCGCAAGCATCCGGAAAATTTCAACACGTTCGGCGGCGGCATCTGGCAGGGGCGCATTTATGCGCCGTCGAAGTTCGGCGTGGAACTGCGCGCGCCGGTGATTTATCACGGGCTGTTCGGCACGGCGGGTTTTCAAAAAATTTACGCGTCCGCACCGGCGACGACGCTGATGCTGTGCACCACGCTGGAATATCATTTGTTCGTAGTCCTGCCGTTGTGGATTTTGACGGGCATTTTCCAGCAATTGCTGCCGGTCGCGATTGTGGCGCTGGCGTTGCCGGTGGGAGTTTGCGCACTCGCCGGAGCCCAGGCGGCCTTGCCGAAAAATAAAACCGACTGGTGGTCGCGGCCGCTGGTGGCCTTGCTCTTTCTGTTGCAACCCATCGTGCGCGGCTTCGCGCGTTACCAGGGACGACTCGCGCAAAGCCCCCTAAAGATGGCCTCGCAGGAATCGCTGGATTCGCTCGCGCTGTTCCACGGCCACCAATCGCTGGACGAGGTGCAGTATTGGGCCAATGAGCGGATGGACCGCGTGGATTACATCGCGGCGATTGTGAACGAAATGCAGGCGCGCGGCTGGCCGAATAAATCCGACGGCGGCTGGAACGATTTCGACGTGGAAGTGATCGGCAGCCGCTGGAGTCATTTGCTGCTGCTCACCGTCGCGGAGGATTATCCGGAGAAACGGCAGTTGGTGCGTTGCCGTTTGCTCGGGGTGTGGTCATTCCAGGCGAAGGTCGTGTTTTGGGCTTTGCTCGCGTTGGAACTGGTGTTCATCGGCATGATTGGCTTCCGAAATTTCTGGCCGTGGCTCGTTTTGTTGACGTTGCCGCTCTTCACCTGGTTTGTCGGACGCGAGCGGCGGAAATTGCAGAGCGTGGTGACGGTGTTTTTGGATCAATTGGCCAAGACGCGTTACCTGATGAAGATCCATCCGGAGCCGGTCACGGGGCCGAAGAAAGTTTGACTCTGCGGCGAGGTATCAACGGGTCCGGGCGAACATAAAGCTCCAAATCGCGTCAGAGTTGAGCAAAATCCTGACGAGCGGAGTGCGCAGCAAGGGTGAGAACATCAGCCATTGCAAGCGGTGCGCCCACGTGAGACGTTCGGCGAAGGCGGCATCACATTGATGAGCGATGGCATCGCGCGCTTCGGGCCAGGTCATTTCGCCGCGGCTGTAGTGGCTGAGCGGGTCGAGGGCAATTTCGGCGGATTCGAAGGCCATGGACATTCCATTGCCGGTAACGGGAGGAATCATGGTAACGGCGTCGCCGATGCAACAGTCGTTTTTGTCAGCGGCGCGATGGGGCGTCAGCGACAGGCCGGCGACGGAGCAAAAGGAGTGTTCATCGAATTGCGCGCCGGCGAGTTTCTCGTGCAAGGGTGAACCGGGTTGGCCGCGGAGCAATTCAAATCCCGATTCACGCGTTCCACCGGGGCGCGCGCGGAAAAGGCCGCAGATATTCACTTCATCGTCGTTGATGCGATTGACGCCGACGTAATTGTTGGACGAAACGTGCATCTCAAGGTCGGCGGAGAGAGTCACGTTGCGCGCGTGGGCTTTGAGGCCGAACCAGCGCCAGCCGTTTTCGGTGGATTGCGCGCGACGGCCGCTGGCGCGGATGGTGCCCTCGCCAAAATCATTTTCCTGCCGACGCGAACCAGAATGCAGTTCGCCGCCGAGGCGTTGGAATTCGTTGGCGAGTGAGGAGTCGAGCAGGTAACGCGAAAGGCCGAGCGCGTGCGCGGAAAGGTCGCGAACCGGAGAATGGTTTGCGCCGGAAACAAACATGGCGGTCTGGGCGCGAACGGCGCCGGCGCGTTCAAGCAGCGGCAGCAGGCCGAGTCGCTCCAAAACCGCAGGGCCGTTGCCGCTGATGAATTCGCCGCAGACGCGATGGCGCGGGTAATGGCCGGCTTCGAAAATCGTGGCGGGAATGCCGCGCTGACGCAGGCCGATGCCGAGCGTCAGGCCCGCGAGCCCGCCGCCGATAATCGTGATGTTTCGGGGCGAGGTCACTATCGGTCTTTCCGCCGCGCGACAAACAGGTGGCTGAACAGGCCGGCGCGGCGTTCGGTTAATTCCCAATCCTCGTTGCGTGGCCAGAGCGCGGACAATTCGCGATCAGTAAAACCGGCGCGCACGCTGATAGGTGCATCGTGGCAGGTGACGACATTGCAGCCGATGAGTGCGAGCAGGCGCGCGCAAAACAGCGGCCAGCGGGCGCGGCGCGGCTCGACGGCGACCAAGGCGTCGGCTTTTTCTGCTATTTCGGAGAACAACCGGGTCAATTGCGCGTCGGTGAAATGATGCAGGAAGAGATTGGCGAGGACGACGTCGGTTTTCTCGGAGGAATCACTGAGCCAATCAAACATGTCGGCTTGGACGGAGCGGACGCGCCAGTTTAAAACGGCGAATTCGATTTTGGTGTCAGTACTCAGGAGATTTTGCAGGTCGATGAAAAGGACGTCGACGAGGGCGGCGGCGGATGTGAGCGGCGGATTGGAAACGGTTGTAGTCGTTGAGGCGCCCTCCCTTTCACCCTCGGAGAGAGGGGGGAACTTTGTCGCGCTTTCGGGATGATGTGAACGTTGAGAGTTAATCCAGCGTGAGGAATGCAATCGCCGGGCGACGCGCAGGAGGAGTTGGCCGTCGCCCGCACCGATTTCGAGGATGCGGGAGGGAGGTTCGTGAGGGAAAATGTTTTTCAGGCAGCGCGCGATGATGGCGGCGTGGCCCATCAGGGTATTGAGGCGGCGCAAGTCGCGGCGGGAACCGATGGCGGCGGGCTCGTCGGCGGGTAAATCATCCAGCAGTTCGGGATGGAGGGTGCGGATCATTTCGTTGACGTTCACCCAACTTCCAGCAATGCGCCGTGGCAGCTGAAACCGGCGCCGAAGGAACTCATCCACCACAGGCCGGGAGGCACGCTGTCGTTGAGGGCGTGTTGCAAAACGAAGTAAACGGAGGAACTGCTGACGTTGCCATATTCGCGCAGCACGGCTTCGCTCCAGCGGATGTCGCGGTCGGTCAGGCCGAGCGTGTCGCGCAAGGCGACGAGCACGTCGCGTCCGCCGGGATGCAGCACCCAGCCGGCAACGTCGGAGCGATTCACGTTCGCGCGGGCGATGGTGTCGGTGAAGAGTTTTCCGGCGTGTTGCGCGGCGAGGGCGGGCACTTCGGGCGTGAGGATGTTGCGGAGCATGCCACTTTTTTGTTCGAATCGCAGCAGGTCGCGCTGGTTGGGTTCGAGCATTGAGCCGCTGATTTTCCATTTCACCTCGCGATTTTCGCCGGGCGCGCTGGACAGGACCGCGGCTCCGGCGCCATCGCCGAAAAGGCACGCGCTGATGAGCACGCCGACGTCGTCATCGAGATACATCGCGGCGCTGCAGACTTCGACGCACACGGAGAGAACGTGTTTGGCGCGGCCGGCGGCGAGCAGGGCGTCGGCGACGCGGAGATTCGGCAGAGCCGCGCCACAGCCCTGGCCGACGAGATCGAAAGTCATCACATCCGGGCGCAAGCCGAGGCGTTGGCCGACGTAGCTCGTGAGGCCGGGGCAAAGGTAACCGGTGCAGGTGCTGGCGACAATGGCGTCGATCTCGGCTGGTTTGATTTTCGCTTCGGTGAAGGCGCGTTCGGCGGCCTGGGTGGCGAGCAGGGGCGCGTTGTGAGTGAAACGCGCGTGCAAGGCGTCTGGAGTCAGGTCGAAAGCATCGGCCAGGTTATCGAGCGAGAGGTGGCGGGTGGCGATGCCATTGGCGCCGGTGAGGACTTTGCGGAGGATGGCGCGGGAGCGGGGCGTGAGTTGTTGGAAGCGTTCGGAATTTTGGAGCGCGTCCCAGCATTGCGCTTGTGTGTAACGCTGTTCCGGTGCGGCAGTTCCAAGGCCTGTGATAAACATTAGTCAACGGTAGCGCGGGTTTCGAGTTCACGCCACTAGGTATGATGGATGAGGCGGACGAAGGTTCCGCTCGTCGGGAGGGCGTGATTAAAAAGCGGGTGAAGAATGAAAAGGCAGCGAAAAAAACGGTTCAATAATTTGGATGCAATCTATCCTCCACAATTCCTCGACACTGCGACTGGTTTGGATAAAATTTTATATGCCATTTGCCGCACTTCAAATGGCATATAACTTTTTGTAGGCATCTAAAGTGTGGGAAAAGCGTGGATATAATAAAGCCGATAAATGAGGCGAGCTCTTTCATCGTTAAAAACACGCACCCACTTTTGATGACACACGTCATCCGCATTCTACCAGAGTAAATATGGAGAGGCAGGATGCTGCCCTACTCGGAAAGCGGAGGCGCGCCGTTGGCGGCGCTGAGGCGGGTGGCGCCGGCGGCGACGAGGGCGAGGGCTTCGTTGGTTTCGAGGATTTCCGCGCCGGCTTTGATGCCGAATTGCGGGCCGACGGCTTCGCGGCAGGCTTGAATGTCTTCGATGCTCGGCGTGGTGATGTATTTGGCGGAAACGAAATGCGCGCCGGAATCGATAATTAACTCGCAGGCGAGTTTGATTTCGTCGCGCGTCAGTAGTTTTGGGCGGATTTCGACTTTGACGATGCGTTCGTCCGCGGCTTCGGCGACGTCGCGCAATTCGCGGAGGACGTATTTGCGATCGCCGTCTTTCAGTTTGCCGACGTTGAGGCAGACTTCAATTTCCTGCGCGCCGTAATCAATGGCGATTTCGGTTTCGTAGCGTTTAACGTCGCCCTCCTCGGAGCCGGAAAAACCGACGAGCGCGGTGACTTTGACCTCCGATTCGTCGAGGAGCGAAGCAGCCAGCTCGACGCGCGAGCTGGCCACGCAAACGCTGTAGAGTTTCTGTTCGCGCGCTTTGCGGCAGATTTCTTCGATATCTTTCGCCGTCGCATCCACGCGCCAGAGCGGCAACTCGATGATGCGCGGCAGATCCGATGGCTGGAACTCTGTCACTTTGCCAGCAGGTCGCTCACGAGGCCTTTTTCTTCCTTCAATTCGGCTTCGGTCGCGGCGATTTTAGCTTTGCTGAATTCGTTGAGCGGAACGTTCTGCACGATTTCCCACTTCTTGCCGTCCGTGCGGATCGGATAGCTGAAGAGGAGGCCCTTTTCGATGCCGTAATCGCCGGGCGTGCAAACGGCCACGCTGAACCATTCACCGGGCTTGGTGGGCGTGGTGAGGTTGCGGACGGTGTCGACCACGGCGTTGGCGGCGCTGGCGGCACTGCTGAGGCCGCGGGCTTTGATGATGGCCGCGCCGCGCTGCTGCACCGTGCTGATGAAATCCTTCTCGAGCCATTCACGATGGCCGATGACATCCGGCACGAGGCGGCCGTTGATCTTGGCGTTGAAATAATCGGGATACATCGTGGCGCTGTGATTGCCCCAGATGGCGAGATTGGTCACGGCGGTGACGTCCACACTGGCTTTTTTCGCGAGCTGCGTCTTGGCGCGATTTTCGTCGAGCATGGTCATCGCGAAGAAACGATCGTTCGGCACGCCCTTCGCGTTGTTCATGGCGATGAGCGAATTGGTATTGCACGGGTTGCCGACGACGAGCACGCGGACATCGCTGGCGGCGCTGCGGGCGATGGCCTGGCCCTGGCCGGTGAAAATTTTTCCGTTGATGCCGAGCAGATCCTTGCGCTCCATTCCCTGTTTGCGCGGCACAGCGCCGACGAGCAACGCCCAGTTCACGCCTTTGAAACCTTCGTCGAGGTTCGAGGTCGGCACGATTCCCTTGAGCAGCGGGAATGCGCAGTCATCGAGTTCCATGCAGACACCTTGCAGCGCGGCCATGGCTTTTTCATCGGGAATTTCGATGAGGTGCAGGATGACGGGTTGATTGGGGCCGAACATCGCGCCGGAGGCGATGCGGAAGAGAAGAGAATAACCAATTTGACCGGCAGCGCCGGTAATCGCGACTCGGATGGGTGCAGTATTCATAGCGTTAAAATGAAGTGCGAATTATGCGTTTTGTGACCAGAGCGCGCAAGGGGGGAGTTGGTTCGTTAAATTAGTTGAATAGGTTAAATAAGTTAAATGAGTGGCAAGCGGCACGCTTTATTTAACTCATTTAACCAGTTACCTATTTAACCGACTCACAGCCCTATCGGATGCCACGCCGTCTTGAACTCCACCGTATCCAAAATCCAATACGGGTCTTCGGGCTTGGCGGTGAACCAGTCGGCGGTGGCGAGCGAACGATTCGCGTAGCGTTTTAGATTGAGCGCGGTCCCGGCTTGAAGTTTGGCGCCGAGTTCGGTGTCGCCTGAACCGTCGACAATCGCATTCACGTCCATGTGGCTGGCAATGTGCGGGGCGAGTTCGGCGCGCTTGCCGGTCAGGAGGTTGATGACGCCGCCGGGCAAATCGCTGGTGGCCAAAATTTCGGCAAACGTGGCAGCAGGCAGCGGAAATTTTTCCGAGGCAACCACGATGGCGGAATTGCCGCCGACGATCACCGGCGCAACCAATGAAACCAGCCCGAGCAGCGATGGTTCATCCGGCACGACCACAACGACGACGCCAGTCGGTTCCGGCGTGGTGAAATTGAAGTGCGAACTGGCCACGGGGTTCACGCTGCCGAAGACCTGCGAATATTTGTCGGTCCAACCGGCGAAATGCACGAGGCGATCGACGGCGGTGGCGACTTCGCGGCTGGCTTTGGCGGCGCTCGCCCCGGTGGAGCGGGCGATTTCGTGGACCATTTCGGGCGCGCGGTTTTGCAACATTTCCGCGGCGCGATAGAGAATTTGACCGCGATTGTACGCGGAGGCCTTGCTCCAGCCAGCGACGGCCGCGCGGGCGGCAACGACGGCATCGCGGAAATCCTTGCGCGAAGCGTGGGCGAAATTATCGAGGTGCTCGCCGCGCGAGGATTTGGCCGGGAGATAACGGCCGCTTTCGCTGCGCGGGAATTTTCCGCCGATGTAGAGTTTGTAAGTTTTGCGAACGTCGAGGCGAGGCATGGGAAATTAGTGAGTCAGGAGTTGTGAGTTATGAGTTGTGTCTTCTAGCGCCGCTCTAAAGTTCGAGTTAATTCCACGGGGCAATCGTAAATCGTAAACCGCAAATCGTAAATCGGTATTTGGGGTGGTCACCCTATGGGTTGGGGGCGTCGGATTTAAGAGAATCGTGGAGATCGATTAGAGAAAGAAGTGTCTTTTGCATTACGATGATTCGGCGCCGATGCGCATACCGCAGACTGTTTTGCGGCCAACCAATGAAGTGAGGCTTCGGTTACCTTCAGAACAGGTGCAACCGAAAGGATTTATTTTCCCGGACACTTATATTAATAGTTTGGCATTGAATCCGGTCATTTCCAAAAGCGTTCGGATGGCAATCCTGGCGGGGGGTTACCTGGTGGTGGGCAAGCTGGGGTTGATGTTGGCGCACGTACACGCGAGTGTTTCCCCGGTGTGGCCGGCCACGGGTGTGGCGCTGGCGGCGCTTCTTTTGTGGGGCATTGAATTGTGGCCCGCGATTTTTGTGGGGGCGTTTTTGGTTAATTTGACCGTTGGGCACGATGCCTCCGCGGGGATTCGCATCTTGCAGGCACTGGGTATTGCGTGCGGAAACACCTTGGAGGCGGTATCGGGCGCCTGGTTGGTGGGCCGTTTTGCCAATGGACATAAGGCGTTCCTCCGGGCGAATGATGTGTTTCGGTACATCGTGCTGGCTGGCTCGCTGGCCACCGCGATCAGCGCCACGATTGGCACCCTGACGCTCATGTCGTGCGGACTGCTCAGCAAGCCGGTTTTTGGCGATGCCTGGCTGACGTGGTGGATGGGCGATATGGCCGGCGCGGTGTTGGTGGGGCCGTTCATCGTGATTTGGGCGGCCAATCCCACGGTGCGGTTTGGGATTAATCGGGCTTTTGAGGCGTTGCTGCTGTTGATTTCGTTGCTGGTGGTTTCCGCGCTCAATTTTTCGAACATGTTCCAGATGGGCGACCATCATTACCCCCTGGCGTTTTTATTTTTTCCGTTGCTGGCGTGGGCGGCGCTGCGTTTTGAGGCGCGGGGCGCGGTGGCGTTTGTTTCGGTGATTTGTTGTCTCGCCATCAATGGAACGCTGCACGGGTTGGGAACATTTGCCGTGTTGGGTCAGAATAGCTCGTTGTTAATGCTGCAAATGTTCATCTGCGTGGCGACGCTTTCGGCGCTGGTGCTGGCAGCAGCCGTGGCCGAACGCAAGACAGCGGAGGACGAAGTGCGAAACCTGATCCTGGAACTCGAACAGCGCGTGCGGGACCGGACCGCGCAGTTGGAGGGCACGAACAAGGAATTGGAAGCGTTTTGTTATTCGGTATCGCACGATCTGCGCGCGCCCTTGCGGACCATCCGGGGCTTCAGCGAGGTTTTGATGGAGCAATACAAGCCCCAGCTCGATGCCCGCGGGCAGGATTACCTGCGGCGAACGTGCGATGCCGGTTTGCAGATGGACAAGCTGATCGAAGATCTGTTGAAGCTTTCGCGGCTTGCCCGAAGTGATATTCAACGGGGGGAGATCGATTTAAGTAACATTGCTCAGCAAATAGCGTCAGAATTGATGCGGAGTGAGCCAAATCGGACCGTGGAGTTCGCGATTTCTCCGGGAGTGATGGCAAACGGAGATGAGCGGCTTTTGCGGACCGTTATCGATAACCTACTCCGAAATGCTTGGAAATTTACCAAAAAACAGCCAAATGCGCACATAGAGTTCGGTCGGCAAAATGGGGATTCAATGGCCTATTACGTTCGCGACAACGGGGTGGGCTTTGACATGCAATACGCGGGAAAGCTGTTTGGGGTGTTTCAACGATTGCATTCGGCGGCGGAATTCGGCGGGTCCGGGGTGGGGTTGGCCATTGTGCAACGTGTTATTAACAGGCATGGTGGGAAGGTCTGGGCGGATGCGAAAGTGAACTCCGGGGCAACGATTTATTTTACCTTGCCAGCCGACCCGGGGTTTTCTAACTAGAATAGTCATTTCAAGGCGCATGAACGGCAGGAAAACGATTTTGCTGGTCGAAGACAACGCAAACGACGAGTACCTCACATTGCGGGCGCTGAAGAAATATAACGTGGCCAATGATGTGGTGGTGGCGCGCGACGGGGTGGAGGCGTTGGATTATCTTTTTTGCACCGGGTCGCACGCCGATCGGGATGTGCGGGATGTGCCGGTTGTGGTATTGTTGGACTTGAAGTTGCCGAGGGTGGATGGGTTGGAAGTGTTGCGCCGTGTGCGCGACGATGAACGCACACGATTGTTGCCGGTGGTGATCCTGACGTCTTCGAATGAGGAGCGGGATGTCATCAACGGTTACAAACTCGGCACCAACAGCTTTGTGCAGAAGCCCGTGGATTTCGGCGCATTCATGGATGCAGTGGGCCAATTGGGACTATATTGGCTGATGTTGAATCAACCAGCCCCGTCACCAAAATGAACACCGTCCGGCCATTGCGGGTATTGCTGGTGGAAGATTCGGAAAACGACGCCACCTTGCTGGAGCTCGCTTTGCAACGCACCGGGTTCTCCACCCAGTGTGAACGCGTGGAAACCGCCGAGGGCCTGGCGGCCGCATTGGACAAGCAGGACTGGGATGTGGTCATTGCCGATTACGTCATGCCGCAGTTTGATGGCTTGAGCGCGCTGGCGGTCGTGAAGGAAAAGGGCCTCGATCTTCCGTTCATCATCGTTTCCGGCCACATCACGGATGACACCGCCGTGGCGGCCATGAAAGCGGGCGCGCATGATTACGTGATGAAGGATAATCTCACGCGGCTCGGCCCGGCCGTGGAGCGTGAATTGCGCGATGTGGAAGTGCGCCGCGCGCGCAAGTTGACGGAGAAAAAACTTTGGGAGGAACACGCCTTCCGCTCGGCGATAGAAATCTCCATTCCCTCGGGCATCGTGGTTTTGAACCTGGACGGCAAGCAGACGTACGTGAATCCGGCGTTCTGCGAAATGGTGGGTTGGAACGAATCGGAACTCATCGGCACCAAGGCGCCGTTTGCGTATTGGCCGCCGGAGGACGTGGAGACGATCACGGCGGCGATGGCGCAGGTGCTGGAGGGACGGGTGCCGGCGGAGGGATTTGAACTCCGTTTTTGCCGCAGCAACGGCGAGCGATTCGATGTGCTCGTGCTGATTACCGCGTTGCGCGACAGTTTTGACAATGTGAGCGGCTGGCTCAGTTCGATCACGGACATCACCCAGCGCAAAAAAGCCGAGGCGGCCTTGCGCAAATCGCATGAGGAATTGGAACGCCGCGTGGAAGAGCGCACGGCGGATCTTTCCACGGCCAACGCGCGGTTGAAATCGGAAATCGCCGAGCGGCGGCGCCTTGAGCACGAGTTGCTGGACATCACGGAAAAGGAACGCCGGCGCATCGGCCTGGATTTGCACGATGATCTCGGGCAGAAACTGGCGGGGGTGGCGTTGATGGCCAAAGGCCTGCAATTGCGGCTGGCCAAGCAACGCGCCGCGGAATCCACCGACGCCGGGAAGATTCACGAATTGCTCGAGCAGGCGATGAGCCATGCGCGGGATTTGGCGCGCGACCTGGCGACGCTGGATTTCAGCGAAAACGATTTGCCGTCGGCGATCGAGAAACTTGCCGCGCACGTGAAGGAAGCTTTCGGCATCACGTGCCGGTTCAAAACCGATGACGTGATTCCGCCGCTGGAGACCAACACGATCCGGCAGCTCTACAAGATCACGCAGGAAGCGCTGACCAATGCCATCAAGCACGGCAAAGCGAAGCAGGTGAGCATTCAACTCACCAACGGTTCGAATCGCTTGTCGCTCACGATCCGCAACAGCGGCGCCCCGTTTCCCTCGGTGGTGGGGCGCAACGCGGGCATGGGATTGCGCATCATGAATTACCGGGCGAACCTGATCGGGGCGTCGTTGGAAATCAAACCGGGCGATCCGGACGGCACACTGGTGACGTGTTTGGTGCCGATGAAGAAGTAAGTCGGGCGTTCGTTATTTTCTGGAAGAGAGCTTCGCTCCCACGAGCATCCCCACCAGGACGGCGGCGCCGACAAAATAATAAGGGTTGCGCCGCACGAACTTATCGGTGGCCTGGGCGCGTTCGATGATTTCCTGGTTGATGCGTTCGCAACTGGCCCGGAGGCGCTGGACGCGTTGGGCGAGTTCCGGCCGCTCGGCGAGTTTCGACTCCAGCGATTTCGCGAGATCATCTGCGCCCTGGACCACGCGTTCCAAGTCATCCACAAGTCTGTCGAGTGACGAGTCTTTCGAAATCAATTGTTTGAAATAAACTTCCATAATTTGCCGTGGACTGAATCTCGCTCAAAAAGCTCCGAAACGGTATGGGGATAGCACCTAAGAGGAATGGAAGAGGTTGAAAAATCGATTTTGGCGGCAGGTTGCGATGGTTTTCGGCCATCACTTGCGAGCGTCCATGAGGGAAGCGGGTCAGCGATCCAGGAACTTCAAAACCGCCTGCGTGCGGGATTGCACGTGGAGTTTTTCATAGATCGTGTGCAGGTGCGCGCGGACGGTGCTCAACGTGATGCCGAGGTGATCGCCGATTTCCTTGTAGAGATATCCCTTGGCCAGCAGCGTCAGGATTTCCAGCTCGCGCTTAGTCAGTTTTTCCATTTCTGACGCAGGCGCTTTGATCTGCTGAAAATGGTTCACCACTTTGCGCGCAATTTGCATCGACATGGGCGCGCCGCCGGAATGCACCTGTTCCACGGCCTGGGTGAGTTCGGCGGGGTGCATGTTCTTGAGCAGGTAACCGCTCGCGCCCGCGCGCAGGGACGCAAAAATCAAATCGCTTTCCTCGTAGGTCGTGAGCATCAGGACCAGCGATTGCGGGAGCGATTGCTTCAATCGCGCGACGCATTCCACGCCGCTCATGCCGGGGAGGTTGATGTCCATGAGGACGACCTTCGGTTTGTGGGAGGGCAGCTCTCGGACGGCGTCCTCGCCGTTGGCCCACGCGCCGACGCACTGGAGATTTGAAGCGCGGCCCAGCAGCTCCACCAGCCCCTCGCGGGTGCCGCGGTTGTCTTCCACAATGGCCACGGTTATCGGCGTGGTGGCGGTCGTTGTTGTTGTCATTCGGTCAAGCTCCAGTGTCTCTCAATAATGCATTCGGTCAATCGAACAAACGTTGTAATCGCGTCGCTTTTTACAGCCTGTTGATGCCGCCAATTTTCGCGGCAAAACACCGTCCTTTTTCGTTAATCGCGCCAAGGCACGTTAAAGGTGATGGTCGTGCCGGTTCCGGCATGGCTTTCGATGGCGCATTCGCCGCCGATTTCCGCCATGCGTTGGCGCATGTTGCGCAAGCCATCCGCCCAGGCATCCTGCGGGGGGCGTTCAAAGCCCTGGCCGTCGTCGGTGACGACCACCCGCAGTTTTCCGTTCGAAACATCCACCCCGAGCCGCACTTCCTTGGCGGCCGCGTGTTTGACGATATTGTTCAACGCTTCCTTCACGGCGAGGAACAAATTGTGGCGAATATCCGCCGGGACGTTGAGTTCGGGCGGGTGCTCGGGCAAATCCAGGCGGCAACGGATGCCGGGCGCGCCGCGGAGGAAATCCAGCGTGAATTGGCCGAGATAATCCACGAGGTGCGGCAGGGTGTCGTTGCGCGGGTTCACGGCCCAGACGATTTCGTCCAGCGACTTCATCACCTGGCGGGCGGTGGAAGAAATTTTTTCGACGTGCTCGCCCGCCTTGACCGGCGCGGCCATGTCCTGGCGGGTCAATTCGCTCAGCAACGCAATCTGGGTAAGGTTCGCGCCGAGATCGTCGTGGATGTCCTTGGCGATGCGGGCGCGTTCCTTGTGGAGGAGGGTTTGCTGTTCGAGCTGCCGGACCTGGATGCGCAACCGGCGGAAGGAGACGTAGCGGACAATCGCGATGACGCAAAGAGTGAACATCGCGAGCATGGCGAGTTGAAAGGACCAGCGCTGCCAGAAGAACGGCTGGACTTCGAAATTCAGCGTGGCGCCGATCTCGTTCCAGACGCCGGAATTGTTGCAGGCGATGACGTGAAACTTGTAGCTGCCTGCGCCGAGGTGCAAATAAGTGGCTTTGCGCTCATTGCTGCCGGCTTCGCTCCATTGATCGTCAAACCCTTCCAAACGATAGCGGAAGGCCACGTTTTCCGGCGCGAGAAAGCTGAGCGTGGTGAAATCGATTTCAAGTTTGCGATAGTGCGGGCTGAATTGCAGGTCGAGGTGGTCCTGGTGCAGGTCGGTCAAATCGTGAATTTCCGGGTCGCGCAGCGGGGATTTGCTGTCATAGACCGCGATGGGGTCGCCATCGACGATGACGCGCTCCACCAGCACGGGCGGGACTTCGCGATTTTCGTGAATATTCTCGGTGTGCACCACCGCAAGTCCCGTGCGGGTGGTCATCCAGATGCGGCCATCGGCGGTGCGCGCGGTGGAGGGGACCGTGTCATAGGTGCCTTGCAGGCTGGGGAGCCCTTCCGCGCGTCCGTAGAGAACGGAACGCAAGCGCGCTTTGTGACCATTGGCGATGGCGTCGGCGGCGTTGGAAACGTCGGTCATGGACAGTTCGAAGATGCCGCCGTTGCCCGCGAGCCAGAGGCGATCCATTTTGTCGGCGACGATTTGAGAGACGAAATTGTTATGCAGCCCTTCGCGCGTGGTGAGCCGCGCATATTTTCCATCTTTGTAGCGCGCGAGGCCCCCGCCGGCTTCACCGCCGCCGGCTTCGCCGTAGCCGATCCACAAAGCGCCGTCCGAAGTGGCGTAAAGGCAGCGAATGGAGGCCGGGCCGCCCTGGATGCGATCGGTTTCGTCGGTGACGACACCATCGTGGATGCGCAGCAGGCTGCCTTCGGAAGTGCCGCCCCACACGTTTCCGGCGGCATCCATGGCCATGGCGCGGAAGTAACGCGTGCCGATGGGCAGATCAAACGTCTGGAAAACGCCGTCCTTAAACCGCTGGATATGGCTGGCAAAACTGATCCAAACTTCGCCCGGATGTTCGATCACGATGCCGTGGATATTTTCGGAAGCGAGCCCATCGCGAGAGTGCCAGCTTTTGAATTCTCCGTCCTGATAGCGGATCAGCCCGTTGGCCGTGGTGCCAATCCAAATGCCGCCGGCCGGGTCACCGGCCACGCAGACGGGGGTGCCACCGGGCCAGTTCGTGCCCTGGTTCAGAATGGCCCAATTTGTTCCGCCCTGGTTGGAAGCCAGCAATCCGTTCTGGGTGACGGTCCACATGGCTCCGGTGGAGTCCTGGCAGACGGAGCGCACGGATTCAAAGGGCAAACCTTCATCGGTGCCGACCAATTGCAGCGCGCGTGGGCGCAGGCGATCGAGGCCGCCGCCGGTCGTGCCCACCCAGATATTGCCTTCGCGGCCTTCGAAGAGGCATTCGATCTGCGCGTGCGAGCGGGGCATGGCCTGAATGGTTCCGGAGGCGTCGCGGCGGAACAATCCATGCGCAGCGGTCCCCAGCCAAAGCGCCCCCGTGTGGTCTTCCATCAGCGCTGTGGCCCCCACGCGCTCGGTAAATTCGCCTGCGGGTTCCAGTGCGCTGCCTTCCTGAAATTTCCACACTTTCGAGCCGGTGAAAATCCACATCCCGCCTTTGCGCGCGGCAACAATGCGCACGGAGCCCGACTGCGGGTAGGTGGCCAATTCCTGAAATTTCCCATCCCGAAAGACACACAAGTGGCCGCCTTTAGCCAGCCACACGGCGCCTTTGACGTCGGTGGCAATCCAGCTTTGGCCGGAGGGAATACCGTCTGTCTCGCCCAGCACCGTGATGCGGTCATTCTTGATGAAGGCCACGTTTCGCCGCGTGCCGTAAGCCATCCAGATCGCGCCCTCGCCGTCCTCCGCGAAAACCTGGACCTGGGCATTGCTGGGCAAGCCATCGTTCGACGTGAGTATTTTGGCGGATCTCCGCTCCGCGCAAACGACGAAACCGCGATCCATGGAAAGCCAGAGCCGGTCCTGCTTGTCGAGCAGGAGCGTGCGGATGCCGCGAACCGGGATGCCTACGTTCAGCGGCGAAAACTCGTCGAACCGGTCGCCGTCGAACCGCACGAGGCCGCCCACGGTTCCTACCCAGAGGAAACCGTCGGAGGTTTGCGCGATGCCGGAGACGTTGTTGTCCGGGAGTCCTTCATCCGAGCGCCAGGGGCGGGCGAACCAATCGTCATTGACCGAAGCCGGAGCCCGAAACGCGGGTAGGAATAGCAAGGCGGCGAGGAAAACGTGGCCGAACTGGATTCTGGTAAGCGCCTTGCGCACAGGGGCCATCATAACAGGCGTCGTATTTGGCGCAAGGCGGCGTGAAATGTGAAACGTGAAACGTGAACACGGCAGGACGCACCGCTAAGATTCACGTTTCACGCGTCCGTTTCTCCCGAATGAATTTTTTCACCCCCCCGCCGTCAAAACTGCAAATAACTCAAGTGCGGCGAAATGAATCGGAAATTATGCTTAAATTCAAAATTTCAATCTTGTTGGCCGTCGGTTGGTTGGCGATCGCCATTCCATCTCCCGCCCAAAGTACGAATGCTTATCCACTGACGAAGCTTGAGACCGTGGAAAACGCGACTGGGCGACTCGTGGTCAAAGGGACTGCGGTCAGTGGAGATCTCTCAATCGGATCGACCACGCTGACGGTGGTGTGCAAGGAAGATTCTCTCCCGACCGGCGGGAATAAGCTCTACGGAATTTTGGTCGATTTGAAATCCGGCAATATGGAAGACGCCACCGTCGTCGACTACGACGAACTGGATGCATTGCTGCAATCCGCTGATTATGTCAGCAAAGCCAATGCGTCGGTGAGTTCCCTCCCGAATTTCTCAGCCGGGTACACGACCCGGGCGGGATTGAGGATTGCCGCCTACACCAATCTGGGCAAAGGCCAGATTAAGTTCGTCCTGCATGGCAGCCATTACGCAAAGGGAATTCCGCTGTCGCCCGACCAGCTTTCAAAACTCTACGATTTGCTCGCGCAGGCGAAGGCGCAGATCGATCAGTTGCGCGGCGGGACGGCGGCGGGACAGAATTGATCTATCAGGCGTGGTTTTGGGCATGAGACGGCGTGGCGGGCTGCGTGATGCGTGATGCGTGAAACGTGAATCTTAGCGGGGCGTCCTGCCGTATTAACGTTTCACGTTTCACGCATCACGCCTCCCCCCATTGCGCAAAAAATGCGCACTCAATAACCGCATTTGCTTCGCACACGAAATCAGCGTATGAATTTGCATCGCCATGTCTCTGCACAGAACAGCGCGGCTGATGGTTCGGTGGATGCCGATTTCATTTTGGCTGTTTTGCGGTGTCATTTTCTTCGGCGCTCCCGCGGCGCGCGCACAAACGCTGGAGGATACCCAGCAGAAATTTCTTCAGGGCAAATATGAGGACGTGATCATGACGGCGAAAAAGCAGGTCGCCGAAGGGTCCTCGAGCGACTGGCGGATTCTGCTCGTGCAATCGCTGCTCGCGGTCGGGCGTTACGGCGAGGCTTACACCAACGCGCAGAACGGGCTCACGGATTACCCGATTCGTTTGCGCATGTTCCTGCTCGCGCGCGAAGTGGCGCTGTATCAAAACGATCCGCGCGGCGCGAACCGAATGCTGTCGGCAGTGCAGGATTTCATCGAGCAACGGCGTGATCCCCGTTCCCTGACCACCGAAAATCTCGTGGCGATGGGTGAAGCCATGATCCTGCTCGGAGTCGAACCGCAGATCGTGCTGGAAAATTGTTATCGCCAGGCGGAACGGGCGGACCCGCCGCCGCGCGAGGCCTTCCTGGCCAGCGGGCAATTGGCGCTCAACAAACATGATTACTCGCTGGCCGCAGATGCGTTTCGCGCCGGGCTGAAAAAATTTCCGGACGATCCCGACATGAACGCTGGCCTGGCCAAGGCATTTGAATCCGGCGACCGCGAGGAAATGATGAAGGCAATCGATGCGGCGCTGAAGGTGAATCCGCAGCACGTGCCGTCGCTGCTGATTTTGGCCGATCACTTGATTGATGCGGAGCAATACGATGAGGCGGACAAGCAACTGGACCTCGTGCTGAAAGTGAATCCGAATCAGCCCGAGGCGCTGGCGTATCGCGCGGTGCTGGCGCATTTGCGCAACGATCTCGAAAAGGAAAAAGCGTCGCGCGCGGCGGCGTTGAAATTTTACCAGACGAATCCCGACGTGGATTATCTGATCGGCAAAAAGCTGGCGCAGAAATACCGGTTTGTCGAAGGAGCGGCAGCGCAGCGGCGCGCGCTGGATTTCGAATCCGATTTTTTGCCCGCGCAACGCGAACTGGCGGAGGATTTGTTGCGGCTGGGCCAGAACGACGCCGGTTGGGACCTGGCCGAGAGCGCGCACAAAAAGGACGCCTACGACGTCACGGCTTACAACCTGACGATGCTCCACGATCGCATGGAGAAATTCGCGACGCTTACCAACGCGCATTTCATCGTGCACATGTCGCCTTCGGAAGCGGGGTTGTATGGCGATCGCGTGCTCGATTTGCTGGAGCGCGCGCGGGAGCGGTTGACGAAAAAATACGGCGTGGAGTTGACGCAGCAAACGGAGGTCGAAATTTTCCCGGAGCAAAAGGATTTTGCGGTGCGCACGTTCGGGATGCCGGGAAATCCCGGTTACCTCGGCGTGTGTTTCGGCTCGGTCATCACGGCGAACAGCCCGGCCTCGCAGGCGCCGAACCCGGCGAATTGGGAGGACGTCCTGTGGCATGAGTTCACGCACGTCATCACGCTCACGGCCACACGCAATCGCATGCCGCGCTGGCTGAGCGAAGGCATTTCGGTTTACGAAGAGCGGCAGGCGAATCCGTTATGGGGCGAAAAAATGAACCTCGCGTATCACGACCTGATCGTGAACAACGAACTCACGCCGCTTGGCAAGCTCAGCGGCGCGTTTCTCGGAGCGACCAATAACGAGCACCTGCTGTTCGCGTATTATGAATCGTCGCTGGTCGTGCAATTCATCGTGGACAAGTATGGGCTCGATTCCTTGAAACATATCCTCGCCGATTTGCATGACGGCGTGGAAATCAACCCGGCGATTGCCGCGCACACCGAGCCGATGGCGGATTTGGAAAAGAAGTTCGACGCGTTTGCGCGGGATGCCGCCGCGAAGCTCGCGCCGGGCGCGGACCTCACCAAGCCGCCGGAGTTGCATTCGGAGCCCGAGCGCGACATTTGGAACATGGCGCATCCGAATAATTATTATGTGAAAATTGAAAACGCCACCGACCTGATGAAGGCCAAAAAATGGGCGGAGGCAAAGCCGATCCTCGAATCGGCGATTCAGATTTATCACGGCGAAAGCAAGGCCGAGAACCCGATGTGGATGCTGGCGGCGACCGAACGGAATTTGCATGACACCAACGCCGAGTTGGCGACGCTCGAAAAATTCGCCACGCAGGAATCTGATTTTGCGGATTTATTCGGCCGGCTGGTTGAGTTGTGCAAACAAAAGAAGGATTGGACCTCGGTCACCAATTACGCCGACCGGATGCTGGCGATCAATCCGCTGAGCCCGGTGCCGCATGGCGGGCTGGCGGAAGCGGGCGTGGCGCTGGGCAATAATGAAATGGCCATCGTGGCGTATAAGAAACTGCTGTCGCTCGATCCGCCCGACCCTTCCGAAACGCATTATCAACTGGCCAAGCTTCTGCATGCGCGCGGCAATGCCGAAGCGGAAGCCAGGCGGAACGTGTTGCAGGCGCTGGAGGAAGCGCCGCGTTTCCGCGACGCGCAACGGCTGCTGTTGGAGCTGGAAAAAAATACGCCGCAACCTGCGACGCCACCGTCGGCGTCTAGCGTGATGAGTCCATGAAAGGAAGATTTCCCAAAATGCGCCATTCCGCGGAGCGCAGAGCATCGCTCTGCGAGGTGCGCACGTGTTTCGCGCGGAGCGATGCTCCGCGCTCCGAAGTCTCATGAAGAAGGTTTTCCTCATTACGTTCCTGCTGTTAATCGCCCTGGTGGCGGTTTACGCGCAGCGGCGTTTTCGCGGTGGGGGCGGTGGTTTTGGCGGCGGTGGCGGCTGGAGCGAAAGTTATGTTCCGGATGACGCGAAGACCGCGCGCGACGTGGAATCCCACAGCACCGGCACGCCTTGGTGGACGAACAAGACCGGATTCGACAAGGACGTGTTTACCTTCGTGCGCATCCGGCGTAATCGCAAATGGGCGCCCGGCGGCATGTGGTCGACCGACACGCCCGACAGTGATTTGAATTTATCCTTCCGCCTGCAACAGGTGACCTCGATCAAGGTCGATCCCAGGGGCCGGTATCTGTGGCTCACCGATCCGGAGTTATTTCATTACCCATTTATATATATGGTCGAACCGGGAACGCTTTCGCTCGATGATGAAGAAGTGGCGTGTCTCCGCAAATATTTGCTCAATGGCGGTTTTCTGTGGGTTGACGATTTTTGGGGCGAGGATGAATGGCAGGGTATGGCAGAAGAACTTCAGAAAGTTTTTCCCGATCGCAAATGGGTGGAACTGCCGCTCGATCATCCGTTGTATCATTGTGTGTTCGACATTAAATCCAAGGGCCAGGTGCCGGGCATCACCGTTTGGGAACGCCGCGGCGTAACTTGGGAAAAGCCGGATGCTCATCAAACGCATCACCGCGTGATCTTCGACGACAAGGGCCGCATCATGGTGCTGGCCACGCACAACACGGACAACGGCGACGGCTGGGAGCGCGAAGGCGAGGACCACGATTATTTTGCGAGATTTTCCGAGAAGATTTCCTATCCGCTCGGCATCAACGTCATTTTTTACGTCATGACTCATTGAGATGAAAACGCGCCGCTCCATTTATTTGCTGGGTGCAATTCCCGTGCTCCTGGTGGGCATTTGCGCGGCGCAAAACTGGCGTGGTCCGGGCAGCCGGCGCAGTTGGGGATATAATTCCGGCCCAATCGTTCAAACTGAAGGCGGTGACCTGGTGAATGAAGACACCGTTCGCACGGCCCGCGAGACTGCGGAGCACAGCACCATGACGCCCGATTGGACTAACGCGCCCGGTTTCGAGAAGGATGTATTCACGTTCACGCGGGTCATTTACAAAATAAATCGAGGCCCGAGTTGGTTGGGCTGGATCAACGATTATCCCGACAGCGATTTGAATCTTTCCTTCCGCCTTCAACAATTGACTTCGATGAAAGTTGATCCCAATGGTCGCGTACTCAGGCTGACTTGTCCGGACCTATTCGATTATCCGTTCATTTTCATGGCACAACCCGGCCACATGGAATTGACGGACGAAGAAGTTCCGATTCTGAGAAAATACCTGCGCGCGGGCGGCGTGTTAATGGTGGACGATTTCTGGGGTGATCGCGAATGGGAGGATTTTGAAAATGAAATGAAGCGTGTTCTGCCCGAACGTTCGTGGGTTGAATTGCCGATGGATCATCCGATTTTTCACTGCGTGTTTGACCTCAAGAACGACAAAAATAAATTGCAGGTGCCAACCATTCATTTTTGGCAGCGCGGTGGCATAACTTATCGCGGCAGCGAAGACACGCGTGATTTTCACGTCCGCGCCTGGCTCGATGACCGGCAGAGGATCATGGTCATAGCCCTGCACAACACCGATACTGGCGACGGCTTGGAACGCGAAGGCGAGAACGTTGATTATTTCCATACATTTTCCGAAACGCGGGCCTATCCCCTCGCGATCAACGTTATTTTTTACGTCATGACCCATTAACCATCGAAAGGCATTGTGGAAACAACCATTGCACCTGAAATCAACTCCTCCGACGCGCAAGCCGTGGAGAAACTTATCGCCGGGCGCGCACGCGTCGAAACCGAATTATCCAAGGTCATCGTCGGCCAGAAGGAAGTGGTGGAGCAAATTTTACTGGCGCTGTTTTCGGGCGGGCATTGCCTCATCACCGGCGCGCCGGGCCTCGCGAAGACGCTGCTCGTGAAATCCATCGCGCAGATTTTTCATCTGCAATTCCAGCGCATCCAATTCACGCCCGACCTCATGCCGGCCGATATCACGGGCACGGAAATTCTTTCGGAAATCGAAGGCGGCCGGCGGTTGACGTTCGTGAAAGGGCCGGTGTTCGCGAACATGATTCTCGCCGACGAAATCAATCGCACGCCGCCCAAGACGCAATCCGCGCTGCTCGAAGCCATGCAGGAACACCAGGTCACCGCGGCGGGCGTGCGGCATCCGTTGCCGGAGCCGTTTTTTGTGCTCGCGACGCAAAACCCGATTGAAATGGAAGGCACCTATCCGCTGCCCGAGGCGCAGCTTGACCGCTTCATGTTCAACGTGGTCATCAATTATCTGCCGGAAGACGATGAGGTGGCGGTGGTACAACAAACGACAGCGCGCCGCGCGCCGAAGATCGAGCCGCTTTTTACGGGTGAAGATGTGCTGCGGTTTCACGAACTCATTCGCCAGGTGCCGATCGCGAATGGACTGGTGCGTTACGCCGTGCGGCTGACGGCGGCATCGCGCCCGCAGCAGAACGGCTCGCCGCAGTTCATCAACGATTGGGTGAGTTGGGGCGCGGGCACGCGCGCGTGCCAGTTTCTCGTGCTCGGCGCCAAAGCCCGCGCATTGCTGCAAGGCCGCACGCATGTCACGGTCGAGGACATTCGCGCGCTGGCCGGGCCGGTGCTGCGGCATCGCATTTTGGTGAATTACCGCGCCGAAGCCGAAGGCACAAATGTGGAGACGATTATTCGGCGGCTGTTGGAAACGGTGAAGGAAAGTGCTTGAAGAAACATCGAACATCGAACGCCGAACGTCGAACGCCGAAGGTCTGCGGTATCGCGCGCGTACTTTTACTTCGATGTTCGGCGTTCGGCGTTGGATGTTTTCCCTTTATTGACTGATGCCTTCTCCCTCCACATCCGCCCGCAACGAAGCCTTCGTCGACCCGAAGGCGCTCATGGCCATGCGCAATCTGGAGTTGCGCGCGCGCGTCGTCGTGGAGGGATTTTGGACGGGATTGCATCGCAGTCCGTATCACGGATTCTCAGTCGAGTTCACCGAGTATCGCCAATACTCCCCCGGCGATGACACGCGCTATCTCGATTGGCGTTTGTTCGCGCGGTCGGATCGTTATTACCTGAAAAAATTTGAGGACGAGACGAACCTGCGTTGCCATTTGCTCGTGGACCAAAGCCGCTCGATGGAATACGGCTCGGTGGGTTATACCAAATCGGATTACGCGCGCACGTTGGCGGCGACGCTCGGCTGGTTTTTGAACGGCCAGGGCGATGCGGTGGGGTTGTTCACGTTCGACGCGGAAGTGCGCGAATATTTGCCCGCGCGACATCGGCACGGGCATTTGCGCCAATTGATGCTGGCGCTGGAAAAACAGGGCGGCGGCAGCGAGACCAATTTGAATGCGCCGCTGCGCCGCGTGTCGGAACTCATTCGCAAGCGCGGGCTGGTGCTGCTTGTCTCAGATTTGTTCGCGCCGGTCAGCGAACTCGAGCCCAGCCTCGGCCGCCTGACCGCCGCCGGGCATGAGGTGGTTTTGTTCCAGGTGCTGGACCCGAACGAACTCAAATTCGATTTTCACAACGCGATGTTGTTTCGAGACATCGAGAGCGAGCGCGATCTTTATTTGGATCCCGACGCCATCCGGCCGGAATATCAACGCAAGCTCGCGGCGCACAGTGAGGGCGTGGAGAATATTTGCCGGCGGCTGGGCATTTCGTTTCATCGCGTAACGACGGATCGTCCGCTGGAATTGGCCTTGTCGGATTTTCTGCGCAGCCGTGGAAGCCGGGGAAAAATGGTTCGACGGCGAGGGCAACAAGGCGCAATGCGAGGAGGCGTATGAAAAGCTCCAAATCCCAAACTCCAAGCTCCAGAGAAATCCCAAGCTCCAAGCTCCAACGGCGCGTCGCTCGGATTTTTGGATTTGAAGTTTGGAGCTTCCTTGGAGCTTGGATGGTGGTGCTTGGAGCTTTTAGCAACGCATGAATTTCCTCGCTCCATGGTTTTTGCTCGGCGGATTGGCCATCGCCGGCCCGGTCGTGTTTCACCTGATCCGGCGCGCGGCGCGGGAGCGGATGCCGTTCAGCTCGCTGATGTTTTTGCGGCCCACCCCGCCGAAGGTCACCAAGCGCAGCAAGCTCGAGCATTTTTGGCTGCTGCTGTTGCGCTGCCTCGCGTTGTTGTTGCTCGCCACAGCTTTTGCGCGGCCGTTTCTGATGAAGGATGTCACGTTGCCGTCGGCTGCCAGTGATGTGCGGCAAATCGTTTTGCTCGTGGACACCAGCGCCAGCATGCGGCGCGAAGGGCTTTGGAACAAGGCGCGGTCGGTGGCTGAATCGTACTTGGATAAAGCCAATCCCGCGGATCAAGTCGCGGTCATGACTTTCGATCGCCAGCCGCGGACGCTGGTGAGTTTCGCGGAATGGTCGGCGTGGCCGGCCGATCAACGCGTGTCCAATGCGCGTCAACGATTGGCCGCGGTGAATCCGGGCTGGATGGGCACGCAACTCGGCCTTGCGCTGACGAGCGCGGCGGAGCAAATGATGAACGATTCGGTCGCGAATAAATCGATTGAGCATCGCGACGTGATTTTGATCAGCGACTTGCAGGAAGGCGCAAAGCTCGACGGCCTGCAAGGCCACGATTGGCCGACGGGCGCGAAGGTGAGCATCGAGCGCGTGGAGCCGTCGCGAAAGGGCAATGCCGGCCTCGAGATTTTGGCCGCGTCGAAGGAAAAAGTCGGCGACCAGGATTCAATTCACGTGCGAGTGGCGAACGCGCGCGATTCGGCTCGCGAGAAATTTCAATTGTCGTGGGTCGCGGAGAATGGCGCGGCGGCCCAGCCGATGGAAATTTATTTGCCGGCCGGCCAGGCGCGCACGTTCACGGCGCCGAAATTGGCAGCGGCAAAACCCTCGGCGGAATTGAAGCTGGGCGGCGATGTGGATTCATTTGATAACGCGTCGTATTACGCCGCGCCGGAATACGACCGCGCCAGCATCGCGTGGTTTGGCAAGGAATCCGTGAACGATCCGGAAAAACTCCGCTATTATATAGAGCGCGTTTTCGCGGGGCCGGCGCAGCAGGTGGAAATCGTGCGGCCTTATACGAACTCCGCGTTCTCCCCGGAGATGCTGGGCCGCGCAGCGTTTGCGGTCATCGCCGATAAACTCGCGCCGGAGGAAATCACGCCCGTCCACGATTGGCTGGCCGCCGGCAAATCGGCGCTGCTCGTGCTGACCGACGAGCAAATGGCCCCCACGCTCGCGGCGCTCGGCGGTTTTCCGGAGCCGCAGATGACCGAAATCACCAACGGTTTTGCGCTGTTCGGCGAGGTGGATTTTTCGCATCCGCTCTTCGCGCCATTTGCCGACCCGCGCTATAGCGATTTCACACACGTGCATTTTTGGAGGCATCGGCGCTGGGAAATTCCTGCCGGCGCGGCGGCTCACGTGCTCGCGAAATTTGATGACGACTCGCCGGCGTTGGTGCAGTTGACCCTGGGCAAAGGCAACCTGCTCGTGTTGTCGTCCGGTTGGAATCCGAGCGACAGCCAATTCGCCGTCTCGAGCAAATTCCCGCCGCTGATGCAACGGCTGCTCGACTGGAGCGGAGCGGATTCGGTGGAACGTTTTCAATTCTTGACGGGCGATGCAATTCCCGGAGCTCCTGGGACCGCCGGCGTCCCGCCGGCGAGTTCGATCTTCAACCCCCGGCGTCGAATGGCAAAAACCCGACGGAAAAAAAATCACGCTCGCTGCGGGCGCGCCATTCACCGAAACAGACATGCCCGGCATTTACACCGCGACCAGCGCCGGCAAGCAGCGGCGTTATGCGGTGAATTTATCCGTGGATGAAGCCCGCACGGCGGCGATTGCGCCGGATGAACTGGCTCGGCTGGGCGTGCCGCTGCGGCTCACGGCGGACCTGCCAGCGCCTCGGGCGCAAGCGATTAAGCGGCACTTGCAGCAGGCGGAATTGGAGAATCGGCAAAAGCTCTGGCGCTGGTTGATTGCGGGCGTCCTCGCCGTTACTTTGGGGGAGATTGTGCTGGGCGGCTGGCTTGCGCGCCGCGTCAGAACCGTAGAGGTGGCCGCATGATGGACTCGCGCCTTCGAATGCAACTCGGCAGGCTGGAATCAGCTCTCCGCCGGGCGCGGCTGTGGCGACGTCTCGCGCGGTGTTGGATGGGCGCGACGGTTCTCTGCATTTTGCTTTTCGTGGCGCATCGCGCGACGGGCTGGAATTCCAGCCTCGTCTGGACATTGCCGATCTGCGTCGGCGCGTTGGCGGCTCTGTTTGTGTTTGTAATGGAGCAAAGCCGGCCGCCGGATTTCCGCTCGCTCGCTGCGGCGCTTGAAAGGGAAGATCCCGGCCTGCACCCGCTGTTGACGACTGCGATCGAACAACAGCCTGATCGCGAGACCGGCGAATTTCACTTCCTGCAACGCCGGTTGATCAACGAGGTCATCACACACCCGCAGCAACGCTTCTGGACGGAGGAAGCGCAACGGAAATTGTTTTCCGCGATGTTTCTTCAAACCGGCGCGTTGGTTGTCTTTATCGCGGTTCTTTTCATCACTCCCCAATTTGCTGGTGGGCATCATTCCGCCGTGGCACCATCATCTTCGGGTTCGGAAGAAGTCGCTGTCACTCCGGGCGACACAAAAGTCGAACGTGGAACCGGACTGGTAATTTCGGCGCGGTTTGGCGGCAAGCCTCCGCCAGATGCCACACTCGTATTAGTGACGGCGTCCGGCAAAACGAAACGCCTCCCGTTGGAGCGCCACCTGGCCGATCCGGTTTTCGGCGCGAGTTTGTTGGAGGTGGATGAAGACGGTTTGTATCGCGTGGAATACGAGACGAAGAAAACGCGCGATTTTAAGATCACGGTTTTCGATTACCCTGCCCTCTCCCGCGCGAATGCCGCGCTGGAATATCCGTCCTACACTGGCCTAACCAATCGAACGATTCCCGACACGTTGCGCGTCACGGCGGTGGAGGGCACGCACCTGACTTATACGCTCGAACTCAACAAGCCGGTCACGCGGGCGCGGCTCGTGGCGAAGGACGGCGGCGCGTCGCTACCCCTCGCGGTGCAGACCAACGCGGTGGCCATGCTCAATGCCTTCAAGCTCACGAACAGCGGGCGTTACTCGCTGGAATTGGTGGACGCCGAGGGCCGCACGAACCGGATGCAATCGGATTTTTCCCTCCAGGTCCTGACCAATCGCGCGCCGGATGTGAAGATTGCTTTTCCGCGCGGCGATCAACGCGTCTCCCCGCTCGAGGAGATGCAATTGCAGGCGTCGGCGCAGGATGATTTTGGCGTGGTAAAATATGGCGTGGGTTTCGGCATCGCGGGGCAGGACCCAAAATTTGTGGAGCTGGGCGGGGCGTTGCGCGCGAATGAAAAACGCCAGTTTACGAACATGATTTCCATGGAGAAACTGGGCGTGGACGTGGACCAGGTGGTTTCGTATTTCGCGTGGGCGGATGATTACGGGCCCGACGGCGAAGTGCGGCGGACGTTCAGCGACATGTATTTTGCCGAGGTGCGGCCGTTCGATGAAATTTTCCGCGCGGATCAATCCGGCGAATCCGAGAGCGGGCAGAACCAACGCCAGCAGGGCCAGCAGGGCGGCGGCGGGAACCAGAACACGCGCCTGGCGGAATTGCAGAAGGAAATTGTCATAGCGACCTGGAGGCTTCAACGCGACCAACACAGTCCGCCAAAGAAATGAGGCAGTTATGAAAAATCATGTGAGTTTAGTTTTGTTCACCGTCACGTGCTGCGCGACGATGACCTTCGCGCAACCGGTGTCGCCGTCGCCAATCGGCGGACCGCCAGGCGCGCCGAAGACGAGCGGCAATTACCCATCGGACGTCGCCACGGTGATCGACGCGCAGGAGCAGGCGTTGGACCAGGCGAAGCAGGCCGTGGCCGAGGCGCAGGACGACAAGGTGCGCGCGTCGCTGGAGACTGCGATCAAAGAAATGCAGAAGGCGCAGGCGGCATTGGAGGTCGCGAAGAATTCGCCGGAAAAGCTCGGGCCGGCGTTGACCGCCGAGCAGCAGGCGTATCAGGCGTTGTTGAAGGCCACGCCGCGGGAGTATCGCGTCTCGCGGCAGCGCAATGGGCAACAGGGTCAAAGCGGGCAATTCCGGCCAGCCCAATCAGCGGCAGATGGATCAACTCGATTTGAAGGACGAGGCGAATCGTTACGAAACCGAACGCCAGGCCAGCGCCGCGCCCACCCAACAGCAGCGCGAGCAGACCGAGACCGCGAACCGCCTGAAGGAATTGGCGCAGCGGCAACAGGATTTGAATGATCGCTTGAAGGAATTGCAGACCGCGTTGCAGGCCGCGAAGACCGATCAGCAGCGCGAGGACATTCAGCAGCAGTTGAAACGATTGCGCGATGAAGAACGACAGATGCTCGCGGACGTCGACCAGGTGCGCCAGCGGATGGAGCAATCGCCGAACGCCAGTTCCGACCAGCGGGATCAATTGGACCAAACACGCTCGGACGTGCAGCGCGCGGCGCAGGAGATGGAGCGCAATTCGCCTTCGCAGGCGCTGGCCGCCGGCACGCGCGCGCAGCAGCAGATGCAGAATTTGCGGGACGATTTGCGCAAGCAAAGTTCCAGCCAGTTCAGCGACCAGATGCGGCAGATGCGCAACGACGCGCGCGAACTCGCGAAGCAGGAGGACGACATCGCGCAGAAATTGGATTCGCTGCAAAACGGCGAGCACAAGCTGGACACCTCCGCGGACAATAAGGCGCTGTCCGATCAACTGGCGAAGCAGGAATCCGCGCTCACCAATCTGCTCGGCAATATGCGCGCGTTGAGCGAGCAATCCGAAAATGCCGAGCCGCTGCTGTCGCAAAAACTTTACGATACGTTGCGCCGCGTCGATCCGCTCCGCACGGATAATTTGCTGGATATGGGTTCGCAACTCGCGCAGCGCGGATTTTTGCCGCAAACCAGCGAAGTGGAACGCGCGGCGCGCACGAACATCAATGAATTGCGGCAGGGCGTCGAGTCCGCCGCTGAGAGTGTGCTGGGAAATGAAACCGAAGCGCTGAAGTACGCGCAAAAGGAACTGGATGATCTCACGCGCCAGATGGAGCGCGAAATTGCCGCGGCGGGAACGAATGGAACGGCGGGCTCAGCGCGGGCCGGTGCAGCGGGGCAGACCAATCGGCTCGCGAGCGGACAATTTCGAGCGGGACGGACGAATGGAATGGCAGGCGCGGCCGGCGAAAGGGGTACGAATGAACTGGCATCGGCGGCGAACGCTCAGCGCGGAAACGGCGGCTCGCAGCAGGCGCAGAATAATTCGCAACGCGGCCAGGCGGGCCAGCAAGGTGCCCGCGATCAGCAGGGAAATCCGCAAAATGGAAATCAAGGCCAGCGCGCCTCCACGCAAAATCAGCAACCGGGTCAGCAAGGTCAACCGGGGCAACAGGGGCAACAAAGTCAGGACGGGCAGCAAGGAAATGCTGAGACGCAGAACGGCGAGGCGGGCAATCAAGCGCAGCAAATGGCCGGCAACAATTCTCAGGAACAACAAAATGGTTCATCGCAGCAAGGCCAACAACCGGGGCAGCGCCAAGGCCAACGTCAGGGACAGGGCCGTCAACCGGGGCAAAACAACCAGCAAGCCCAAAATCAACAGCCGGGTCAGAACGGTCAACCAGGTGAGAATGGGCGACAGAATGGCCAGCAGGCCCAAAACGGCCAACCAGGCGGCCAGCAGGGTCAGGACAATCAAGACGGCCAGCAAAATCAGGACGGTCAAAACGGCGGACGCGCGGGCGCGCGGGATCGTTTGACGCAGGTCGCGCGAAATTTGAACAACAATAATCAGCAAGCCGGCGGCGATGCCTATGGCGGCGAGCGCGGCGGCCCGATCACCGGCGGTGATTACGTCAATTGGGCCGATCGCATGCGCGACGTGGAGCAGGCGTTGGATCCGCAGGATTTGCGGAACCAATTGACCACCGTGCGTGAACGCACGAGCGCGTTGCGGGCGCAATTCCGGGTGAACGGACGGCGGCCGGATGACAAGTCGTGCGCGAACAAATCATCGAGCCCATGACGCAGGTGCGGGTGTGGTTGCAGGAGGAAATCTCGCGGCAGCAAAATGCGAACAGCCTCGTGCCGCTGGACCGCGACCCGGTGCCGGACAGTTATTCCGAACTCGTGCGCAAGTATTACGAAAAACTGGGGAGCGCGCAGTGATGGTCGCGTTCTCGAAACCAGCATTGTCCCCAAGGGACGAAGTGAAAATAGCCCGGCATTTTAACGCCGGGTATGAAAGATATTTCCAGCGAGTCCCGAAAGTAAACAATTCCCCTGGCGGAAGATTTGGAGGACTCGCAATTTGACCGCCCTCGCCGCCATCATCTTCTCCAATCGCGCGTGGATGGTTCCCGTCCTCGTGGGCGTCGTGATTCTTGGCGGCGCGATCGTTTGGTCGTGGCGGCGCAGCGCCGCGCAGGGATGGGTGGCGGGCGCATGCATGTTGCTGAAACTCGCCGGCATCGCGGCGCTCGCGCTTTGCTTTCTCGATCCGTTGTGGGTGGGTGAACGCGCGCGGCCGGGCGCGAATATTTTCGGAATCATCGCGGACAACAGCCAGAGTTTGAAAATGAAGGACGCGCAGGAAACGCGCTCGCGCGGCGAGGTGTTGCGCGAGCAATTGATTGGCGGCGCCAAAGGCTGGCGCTCGGCGCTCGACGAAAATTTCCAGGTGCGCCGTTACACGTTTGATTCGCGCCTGCAGAACACGCGCGATTTCAGCGAATTGAATTTCGAGGGGCGCGCCTCGGCCTTGGGCGATTCGTTGCGTACGGCATTGGAATATTGGCGCGGCCAGCCGGTCGCCGGCGTGCTGTTGTTTACCGATGGCAATGCGACGGATATCGGCGCTGATTTGCCCGCGCTGGACGGTTGTCCGCCGATTTATCCGGTCGTGCTCGGCAGCGATGCGGCCATTCAGGATGTGGCCTTGAACAAAGTGGGCGTGAGCCAGACCGCGTTTGAGGATGCGCCCGTCACCGTGCAGGCGGAAGTGAACGCGAGCGGTTTCGATGGTTCGGGCATCACGACGCGACTGATTGAGGTCGCCGCCGGCGGCGCGAACACGAATGCGAATGGTTCCAACGCGCCTCTGCGCATCACGGCAGTGACGAACGTCGTGGCGCAATCGACCCAGCGCGCGGGTGGCGGCGAGTCGACGCTGAATTTTCGTTTTCAAATTCATCCCGCCACGGCGGGTTTGCATTTTTACCATGTGGAATCGCGCGCGGCGGATGAAGTGGATACGCCGGGCGCGCAATCGCGCGAAGCGACGCTCGCGAATAATAGCCGGATGATTGTGGTCGATCGCGGGCAGGAGCCGTTCCGCATTCTCTACGTCGCGGGCCGGCCGAATTGGGAATACAAATTTCTCAATCGCGCCATCCAGGAGGATTCGCAGGTGCAAATGGTCGCGCTGATTCGCGTGGCGAAGCGCGAGCCGAAATTCGAATTTCTTGGGCGCGAGGGCGAATCGAGCAACCCGCTCTTTCGCGGGTTCGGCACGAACGACGAAGAGACCGCGCGTTACGATCAGCCGGTATTGATTCGGTTGAACGCGAAGGACGCGCTGGAATTGCGCGGCGGTTTTCCGAAAACCGCGGAGGAGTTGTATCGCTACCAGGCCGTGATCATCGGCGACACCGAAGCGGAATTTTTCACGCACGACCAGATGGCGTTGTTGCAGCGCTTCGTTTCCGAACGCGGCGGCGGTTTTCTCATGCTCGGCAGCGCGGAATCGTTTCGCGAAGGCAATTACGCCGGCACGCCCATCGCGTCGCTTGCTGCCGGTGTATTTGGATCGCCAGGTCGAGGCGAAATTGCCCGGCGAATTCAAACTCACCCTCACGCGCGATGGCTGGCTGCAGCCGTGGACGCGATTGCGGCCGGTGGAAAGCGAGGAGCAAACGCGCATGGAAGCGGTGCCGAATTTTCAGCGTGTTGAATCCGTTGCACGAAATCAAACCCGGCGCCAGCGTGCTCGCGACGGTTTCGGATGCGAGCGGCCACACGTATCCCGCGCTCGCGGTGCAGCGGTTCGGCCTCGGGCGCTCGGCGGCGCTGATGATCGGCGACATGTGGCGCTGGGGCTTGCAGGATGAAGAAATACAAAAAGACCTCGCCAAAGCCTGGCGGCAGATGATTCGCTGGCTGGTGTCCGATGTGCCGCCGCGCATTTCCGTCACGGCGGACGCCGCGCCGGGCGGTGATCCTTCGGAATTTCGGCTCACGGTGAAAGCGCACGATGAGGAATTCAAACCGCTGGATAACGCGACCGTGAAAATAATGATTCGGCCGGTCGCGCAGGGGCCCGCGACGCAAAACTCGAAACCGGACACGAATAATTTTGTGGCATTGACCGCCGATCCTTCGGCGAGCGAACCGGGCGTTTACACCGCGACGTATGTTGCTCACGAAACGGGAGCGTATTCGGCGGAAGCGACCGTGACGGACGCGGATGGGAAAATTGCGGGGCACGCCGCGACGGGTTGGACCTCGGACCCGGCGGCGGAGGAATTCCGGTCGCTGAAACCAAATCGCGCACTGCTGGAAAATCTGGCGAAGAAAACCGGCGGCGAAATCGTGGCGATGGCGGACCTGGAAAAATTCGTCAAAAAACTTCCCGAGCGCCGTTCGCCGGTGATGGAATCCTGGAGCAAACCGCTGTGGCACACGCCACTCGTGCTGGTGTTTGCGCTGGCGTGCTTTGTCACCGAATGGGGAATCCGGCGGTGGAAAGGAATGCCGTGAGGATATTACAGAAGGTAACGAAGGAAACGAAGTTCGACATCGGGCAAAAAACGTTCTCTGTTGGTTCCTTTCTTCATCTTCGTTTTCTTTGTTTCCTTCTGTGTATTTTGGTTGTCACCGTTTGCAAAAGCGGCCGAGCAGCGTTCGATGCTGCTGGTGGTTGGCGCGGCGGGCGAATCGGAGTATGGCGAACAATTTGAGGCGTCGGCGGATTTGTGGAAACGGGCGGGAACGAACGGCGGGTTTCAAATTTCCGTGATCGGGGAAAGCACGAACGACGAGGATCGCGTGACGTTGTTGAATTCGTTGACCAACGAACTCAAGCAGTCGGTGGAGGAATTGTGGATCGTGTTTATCGGCCACGGCACGTTTGACGGGCGCGCGGCGAAATTTAATTTGCGCGGGCCGGATATTTCGGCCGAGGAACTCGCCGCCGCGCTCAAGCCCTGCAAACGCCCGCTGGCAGTGATCGATTGCGCCTCGGCCAGCGGGCCGTTCATCAATGCGCTCTCAGCGCCCGGGCGCGTGATCATCACGGCCACGCGGAGTGGTTATGAGGAAAATGTGACGCGCTTTGGGAATTATCTCGCGCGCGATGTGGCGGATCCGGCGGCGGATTTGGACAAGGACGGGCAGACGTCGTTGCTCGAGGCGTTCTTGATGGCGTCGCGGCAAACGCAGGATTTTTACAAGGACGCCGGGCGGCTGGCGACGGAGCATGCGTTGATCGATGACAATGGCGATGGCCTGGGCACGCCGGCGGATTTTTTCCGCGGCGTGCGCGCGGTGAAAAAAGCGGCGAATGGCAAAACCGTGGATGGCGTGCGCGCGCATCAGATGAATCTCGTGCGCAGCGCGAATGAACAGGAACTCTCCCCCGCCCTGCGCGCGCGTCGCGACGAACTCGAGGCGCAACTGAGCGCGCTGCGCGATCGGAAGAGTCAGTTGAAAGAAGATGATTATTATAATCAGCTCGAAAAAATCTTGTCGGAGACGGCGAAGCTTTACGAAACCAAGTAGTCGCGGACGTTATAGCGATTGCCAAAATAGATTTCCGAAAAGAACGGCTCAATCGAGAACCCCGACATCTTGTGAAGCGTTCGGACCATCCACAGCCATCCGTCTCCCTCTCCGCCGCGAAGCGGGGGAGAGGGTCAGGGGAGAGGTGAGGCTTAGGGTTCAGGGGGCGAAGCTTCGGTCTTCTATCCAGAAATCTATTTTGGCAATCGCTATAGTCGGCGCAAATCACATCCGCGCCCTGAGACAAAAATGGATTGGCGCAGACTGACGTCTGCGGCTACGGGGTTGGGGCCGCGGGTTGATTTGACGATCGCGCCTCCAAAAACGCCTTCAACTCCCCTGCTGCTTTTCCACCAAACCCCGGCACTTCGGCGATTTGCTCGAGGGTGGCAATGCGAATGCGCTGCACAGACCCGAATTTTTTCAGGAGCGCGGCTTTGCGACGCTCGCCGATGTTCGGGAACTCATCCAGGATGCTTTCCGAAATGCGCTTGAGGCGCAGTTGGGCGTTGTAGGTATTCGCGAAACGATGCGATTCGTCACGGACGCGTTGCAGCAATTTGAGCGCGCCAGTGTCGTGGGAGAGCCGGAGCGGTTCGCTTTTGCCGGGTTGATAAATTTCTTCGAATTCCTTCGCCAGCCCGATGACCGGGATGTGTTCGAGGCCGAGTTTTTTCAATTCAGCCACCGCCATGCCGAGCTGGCCTTTGCCGCCGTCGATGAGGATGAGGTCGGGCATGTTAGCGGCTTTGTTTGTGCTTTCCCCCTGAGCCCTAAGCACCACCTCTCCCCGGCCCTCTCCCCCACTTCGTGGCGGAGAGGGAGACGAATCACCAGCGGTGGTTTCAAAATCAGGCGCTTCGGTGATTTCGGCGAACGGTTGTGTTTCATCGTCCCGATTTATTTCGACGGACTGATTGGCTTTGTCGTCCTGCCCCGGCGCTCGCCCGGCGCGGACGTCCATCGCGGACGCATCGGTGTGGGGCTTTACTTTGCCGCGGCGTTTTGCTGCGGCGCTGACGTCATCCACCAATTCCTGCATCGCTTCCGGAATGGCTTCGCCGCCGTCTTCGGATCGTTCAGGATTTCGGACTTTGGACTCGTTCAACAGCCGCGTGTAACGGCGGCGCACGACTTCGGCCATGCTCTCAAAATCATTCTGGCCGATGACCGTTTTGATTTTGAAGCGGCGATAATTCGCGCGATCGGGGCGGCCGTTTTTGAAGCGCACCATGGACGCGACGGCGAACGTGCCGCTGATGTTCGAAATATCGAAGCCCTCGATGCGCTGCGGCGGGCCGGGCAGGCCGAGCACTTCGCCAAGTTCGGCCAGGTCGCGAGTCGGGTCGATGGCGAGCGGCAGGCTGTAGGGGATGCGCTCGAATTTTTCGGTCTTGCGCGTGGTGCGTTTCAGGTCGCCGAGCATGTCGCGCAATTCCGCGGCGCGCTCGTATTCCTGGTTCGCTGCGGCTTTCTTCATTTCCGATTCCAGCGATTCCTGCATCTCATCGCATTGGCCGGCGAGGAAATCGCACGCGGCGTTGACCTGTTCCAGGTATTGATCGCGCGTCACGTTGTTGATGCACGGCGCGGTGCAATATTTCAGATGCGCGTAAAGGCAATGGCGATAGTCGCGCTCAGTCGGCGTGAGCGGACGGCAGCCGCGCAGGTGAAATTGCCGCCGCACCAGCGCGAGTGTGCTGCGCAGCGCGCCGGAGTTCGGGAACGGCCCGAAATATTTCGCGCCGTCATCCTGCTTCAAGCGCGTGAGGGTGAAGCGCGGGATGGGATCGTTCAGGTTCACCTTGAGCATCAGGTAACGTTTATCATCGCGAAAGCTGACGTTGTAGCGCGGGTGAAATTCCTTGATGAGCCGGCTCTCGAGCAGCAGCGCCTCGGGCTCGCTGCGGACGGTGTGATAATCGAAATCGCAAATGCCATCGACCAGCGCGCGGAATTTCGGATCCCAGCCGAGCCGGCGCGAGGGCTGGAAATAGCTGCTCACCCGCTTGCGCAAATCGCGGGCCTTCCCGACGTAAATGACCGTCCCGAAACGGTCTTTCATCAGGTAAATGCCCGGCTTATGCGGCAGGGAGCTGACTTTTTTGCGAATGGTATCCGACACTGACACAACCAAGAAGTTACAGGCAGACGCGGATGTCGCAAGCGAATCGGCTGGGAATTTGAGTTGCCACGGCGGCGAAACGGGCGTATTTCAGCCACAACGAAAGGGACACCATGCCTGACAACGAACCTCCCCCAATATCGAGTCCGCCTCCGCCGCCGATTTTCGGCGACGCCCGGGCGCGCACATGGAACATGTGGTGTCACCTGAGCGCCCTTACGGGTTTGGTCGTACCGTTCGGGTCGGTGATTGGGCCGCTGGTCGTGTGGCAGATTAAAAAGAACGAATTTCCCTCGGTCGAAGCGCATGGGAAAGCCGCGCTGAATTTTCAGCTCACCGTCTTGATCGTCGCCATTGCGGTTGCGGTGGTGGCATTCATCCTGTCATTTTTCTGCGTGGGATTTTTGTTTTTCTTCCTGTTGCCACTGGTCGGGTTGGCGGGATTGATTTTTCCGATCATTGCCGGGCTCAAGGCGAACGAGGGCAAGGAATATAAATATCCTTACAGTTTTACGTTGGTGAGGTAGTTTTTAACCGCGGATGAACGCGGATGAACGCGGATGAAGTCACGGCTCGACGGAGTTTCGCCCCCACCGGTTGTTATAGGCTCTAAGTGCGAAAAAGATATGCTCGTGTGCAATGTTACAACCACGTGAACACTCCGATTGTGAATTCATTTTTTCGATTTCCGCTTGTCACGTTTGCATCCCAGTACTAAAGTGGATTTGGTTAGACAAAAATTGACATGATTGAACTGGTTCAGTTTCCGTGGAGTCCGTTCTGCCTGGTTCAGCGACGCATTCTGGAATATTCGGGAACGCCGTTCAAATTGGTCAATGTCCCCCCGCAAGACCGCTCCCTCGTCTGGAAACTCACCCGCCAACGCTACTACGGCGTGCCCCTGCTCATGGATGGCCGGACCGATGTGTTCGAGCTCAGCGACGACACCCAGGTCATCGCGAAATACCTGGACTCCAAACTTGGCATGGGCCTGTTTCCCGCGGAACTCGAGGGCGTGCAAAGCATTTTGTGGCGGTTCATTGAGAACGACGTGGAAGGCGCCACGTTCCGCCTGAACGATATTTATTACCAGGAAAACGTCCGCGCCGCCGATCAATTGCAGTATCTCCGCTTCAAGGAGCGCAAATTCGGCCGCGGCTGCATCGAGCAATGGCGCGCCGACCAGCGCCAGTGGCTCAAGAAACTCGAAGCCGCGCTGATGCCCTTCGAGGAGATGCTGATGCACAACACGTTTTTGCTCGGCGAGACGCCGCGCTTTGTTGACTTTGACCTTTTCGGAATGCTGGAGAATTTCCTCTACAGCGGTCATTACAAAATTCCCTTGTGCCACAAGGAAATCCGGACGTGGCACGCACAGATGTCCACATTGAAACGAATTATCGCTCGTGAAAAACTACATTCTCGACACAAACGTCCTGCTCCATGACCCCAATTCATTGCTCAGTTTCGAGGAAAACTCGGTCCTGATCCCCATCGAAGTCATCGAGGAAATCGATCGGTTCAAACGCGAATCCAGCGAGCTCGGCCAGAACGCCCGCGCGGTCTCCCGCATGCTCGATTCGTTTCGCGGCGAGGGGCGCCTGAGCGAGGGCGTGAAATTGCCGACCGGCGGGAAGCTGAAAATCGTTTTCCAAAAAAACGGCAACGGGAATGGCAATGGCCATGGCAACGGAGAGAACATGTTCAACCCGCACACGGTCGACAATCGCATTCTCACGATCGCGTCCGGCATTCAAAAAGCCCAGCCGCGCAACGCCACGATTCTCGTCAGCAAGGACATCAACCTGCGCATTAAGGCGGACGCGGTCGGCTTGCAGGCCGAGGATTACGAGACGGACCGCGTGTTCATCAAGGATCTTTACACCGGCATGCTGGAAATCCAGATGCCGTCCGCCGACATCGCCTCCTTCCGCGCGAATGGCGAACTCGAGATCAACGGCGGCAAAAAATATTTTCCGAACGAATACTGCGCGCTCATCGACGAGACGAATCCGAAGAAAGCCGCGCTGGCGAAAGTCGATGCCACCGGCAAAAAGCTGGTGCCGATCATCGATTGCCGCGAAGGCGTTTGGGGCATCAAACCGCGTAATCGCGAACAACACTTCGCGCTCGACGCGTTGCTCGACGATCGCATCAAGCTGGTCACGCTGATGGGCAAGGCGGGCACAGGCAAAACATTACTCGCGATGGCGGCCGGCCTGAAGCGCACGGTGCATGACCGGGAATTCCGCCGGCTCGTTGTGGCGCGCCCGACCATTTCGATGGGCAAGGAACTCGGTTTCCTGCCCGGGTCGCTCGAAGAAAAGCTCGCACCGTGGATGCAGCCGATCCATGACGCTCTGGAAATGTTGAGCGACCTGAACATGGGCCAGGAGCATCGCCGCAGCGGCGACCTCATGCGCTCCGGCAGCATTGTGGTGGAGGCGCTGAGTTATATCCGCGGCCGCAGCATCGCGAATCAATTCATGATCATCGATGAGGCGCAAAACCTCACGCCGCTGGAAGTGAAAACCATCATTACACGCGTCGGCCACGGCACGAAAATTATTTTCACCGGCGACCCCTATCAGATTGATAATCCCTACGTGGATTCCTCATCGAACGGCTTCAATTACATCGTCAGCAAATTCCGATCGGAGCCGGTGGCCGCGCACATCGAGTTGCAGAAGGGGGAGAGGTCGGAGTTGGCGGAGTTGGCGGCGAACATACTTTGACGATTCGGTGGTTGGGGACAAAGCGGGCCGCGTGAAACGTGAAACGTAAAACGTGAATCTTTTGTGGCGCTCCTGGCGAATTCACGTTTCACGCCTCACGTTTCACGTTTCACGCCACAGTTTTCCAGACTTGGCAGTCCCAGACGTTTTCCGTAACGTTCCCCTGTGACTGGCTTCTTACGATTCATCGGGATCACAAATGCCGCCGTGTGGCTGGGGACAGCAATTTTCTTCACGTTTGCAGCGGAGCCAGCCTGCTTTTCCGCTGGCATGCGCGCGGCTTTGGGCACGCCGGCGGAGTCTTATTTTCCGGGGGCCATTTCAGGAGTGGTCATGAGCCGCTATTATAGTCTGATGATGGCGTGCGCAGTAGTAGCATTGCTTCATTTCCTGGCGGAATGGCTCTACATGGGGCGGCCGCGGCGCAGATTCTCCCTGGGGTTGGTGGCGGGGTTGTTCGCCCTGACGCTCATTGGCAGCCGCGCGGTTGAGCCTTCGTTGGTCCGGTTGAACCGGAACCATTACACCGCGCCGCAGCCGGCGGAACGAGAGTCGGCGGGGAAGCATTTCCGGATTTTGCACGTCACAGGGATCGCTTTGAACGTGCTTATTATAGGAGGATTGGTGGTCTACGTTTCGCGTGTTTCCAGCGCCTCGGATACCCTACGGTTTATGCGACCCGTACAATTCCGGGGTTGACAAAAACCCTTTGAAGCCAAAGCTTATGTGTAAGACACCAACGGGGTGTCAGCGGGAAATAAGTATGATCTCAAACGACCGACCATCACCTTACGGGCACCACCACCACAACCCACGCTCGTTCGGGCAACCAAGACCACCTGTCAATGAGGATACTCTGAAGACAGACAAGGTTCAAATCGAACGCAAAACTTTTGTGTTCACCTTGAAAGAAAATGTTCGTGGCCGTTTCCTTCGCATCACGGAAGACGTGGGCGGAAGACGCGACACGATCATCATTCCGGCTCCCGGGCTGGAAGATTTCAAGAAGTTGCTCGACGAAATGGTAAAGGTGGCGGCTGAAACGCCTCCTCCGGCTGAAAAGCCGGAATAACCAAACGGTAGCGAACCCTTCCGCTTCCCGACGCCTGTCGGCTTAAGTGCTGTTAACTCCCTTTGGCTGATTTGCGCGGCGCTTTTTTTGGTTTCAACTGCGGAGCGTCGCCCCAAAGCGTTTCCAAATCGTAACGCTCGCGCACGTCTTTTTTCATGACGTGCACGATTACGTCAAAGAAGTCGATCACGACCCACGCGGTGTGCAACGCGCCATCCACGGCGCGCGGGCGGAGGTCATGCTCCTCGCGCAACGTGTCCGTGATCTCGGCCACAATCGCCCGCAAATGCGGTTCGCTCGTGCCGGAAGCGATCACGAAATAATCCGTCACCGTCGAAAGCTCGCGCACGTCGAGCACGACGAGGTCTTCCGCTTTGCGATTGTCCGCCAATTCGCGGCAGAGCAGGGCTAATTTTTTTGAATCCATAGTTAATCTGTAGCGGCGGTCTGTGACCGTCGCAAACTGGCGGCCTGTGGCCGCCGCGAACTCAAGCGGCGCTCCCAGTGCGCGCTATAATAAACCACAGATGCCCGCCGATGAACACAGATTTTCCTGCTTAGCCGGATCGATGCAGTTGGATTTGGGGACCGCACGCGTCCCGCCGTCGGCTCGTACCCACCATCTAGGCCCACCGTTTCGTTTGGAAAAATGGTCAGACGAAGTTTGCGGCGAGACGCCGCAAACCATACGCCGGAGGCGTGTGATCCCCTCTTTTCAACTGCATTGTTATAGGCTCTTACTGATGGATCAGCCGGAAATAGGCAGCGGGCGGCGTATTGGTTAATTGCACGCCCACGACAGGCGCGGCATTGCTCACCGTCACCCAATTGGTCGAGGAGAGGTTCGTGGTCATTTGCAGCGTGTAGTTGAACGCCCATTGCGGCCAGAACACGACCGTCCCATTGGTCCCGGAGGGATCGCTCACAGGCGTGATAGACACGGGTGGATTCACCAGCATGGAAAAGACAGTGCCGAGTTGAGCCGACCCATAGCCAGTTTCAGCGGTTCCGTAAAACACTCCGATGTTTCCCGTTATCGGGCCGAATGCGATGCCACCGTACGGATTGGCACCGTCAAACTGACCGCCCAGAAAGCTGTACAATACATTGTAACCATTCCCATCCAGGCCAATTTTGAAAATTGTTCCGTCATTGCTGGCCCCCCATCTCTGTTGTTCCGTAGAGCACGCCACCCAATCCTTTGGTCAGGCTTCCGAAAACAGGATGAGCACCGTCGCCGGCAGGGCTGCCGAAATGGTGCAGGTTTGTGTATCCTCCACCGTCGGTGTTGAGCATGAATAACGTTCCGAAAGTATTCGAACCACCGATTCGGGTCATACCGTAGAGCGCGCCATTGTCCGCCTGCACGAGGCCGCAAAAAGGTTGCTGGCCGTCATTGGGAATGCTGCCGAAACTGTGCAAAACGGTGAAGGCGTTATTTGTGTCGAGCTTGAACACCGTGCCATGGCTATTGGGACCGGAACCGACAGTTGTTCCATACAGCGCGCCGTCACTGCCCTGGATCAGCGCTCCCACCGGACTCGAGCCATCGGTGCCGGCATTAAAAGTGTGGAGGACGGTGTAATTGTTTCCATCGGTGTTGAGTTTGAAAATAGAATTAAGCCCAGCGCCATAAAGTGCGCCGTCGCTCCCCTGAACCAGGGAATCCGGCGCGCTGTCACTGGCGGTAAAACTGTGCAACACGGTGAAAAGTCCGCTGTCAGGAGTTATTTTAAATACCGTTCCATACTGGGTTGTGGGGTCCGTTCCCGTGAATCCGACACCCGGTGTTGTTCCATAGAGCAAGCCATCGCTGCCTTGTATCAAGGCAGGTTGTGGTTGAAGCAGGCTGGCAGTGCCGCTGTTATCGTTGGGAAAGAACGAGTGCAATATCCGGTAGCCGGAGCCGTCCCGGTTGAGTTTCCAAATAATGCCTCTGCTGCTGTTAGTGCCGCCGGCGAAAGTGATACCATAAAGTGCGCCGTCGTTTTTGCCGACCACCGGAGTGCTGACGGGATTTTCCCCGTCAGGATTGTTGGTGAAACTATGCATAACGGTCTCGAGCACGGGTTGAGCCTGCGCAAAGCCCGCGCCGAGCAACGCCAGCGTGAATACCAGCCCGGCCAGAATCCGCGCACCCCAATATGTTTTCTTTTTGCTCATGGAAAAACGTTCACTGATACAACGAGCTTCCCCGAATCGCCTCCGCCACCGTCGCCGGAACGAGATGCTCAATCGGCTCACCCGCTTTGACGCGCGCCCGGATTTGCGAGGACGAAACGCCCAGCGGGAAACCTTTCAACGCGCGACCACGGAAAGGTGCGGGAAAGGGGATCTCCACTTGGCCGGGGCGAGGCACGACCACAAACTCCGCCAGCCGCGCCAACTCTTCCGCATCCCGCCACGCTGGAAGTTTCTGCACGTGATCGCCGCCGATGAGATAAAAGATTTTCGCCTCGGGAAACCGCTGATGGTAATCGCGCAGCGTGGTGATGGTGTAGGAAACGCCGCCGCGCTGCAGCTCCTGTTCGTCGATTTCGCACCAGGATTTTCCCGCCAACCCGAGCCGCAGCAGACGGAGGCGCTCGGCGCTCGAAGTGGGTGTGCTGTCCGGTTTGAAGGGCGATTGCGCCGCCGGGATGAAGAACAATCGGTCCAGTTGCAATTCCTCCCGCGCCGCCTGCGCCACGAGCAAATGCCCGAGATGCACCGGATCAAACGAACCGCCGAATAAACCGATTTTCTGCACGGCGGCAGATTATAAAGGAAAGCTGCAAATCCCAAGCACCAAGAGGAATAACCGCAAAGAACGCAGAGATCGCAAAGAGGGTAAAATTCTTTGTGCTTTCTGCGTTCTTTGCGGTTAAAAAATCGTCCCTCTAACAGCAACGCCGCACGCCCTTGAACCGCTCCTCGGTCACCTCGTTGTAAATCTTCACATCCGATTTTTCCGCGCGCGCGCACGTGTGAGCCTGCCGCGCGCGATCGAGATCCGCCTCACCCGAAAGTTCCTTCGTCAGCGCAAATGCCAACGCCAGCAGCGCGACCGCGCTCAACGGTTTCGCCTGCGCGAGCATGTAATCCGGCAACCACGTCGGCGGAGTCTCGCGCAGGTCAGCCGCTTTTTTGCGCGCGAGCAGGAGAATCCATTCGCGAACGCTGATTAAAAAAACTGCGGCGACGAGTATCAGGAAGACTGCGGTGACAGCGGTGTCCAGCATGGCGTTGAAGTAGAGAACCCGGTTTTTGGATAATTGGTCGACTGCTTGAAGATAAGCGGGGTCTTTTTCGGGGGGCGGGGTCCGCTATAAACAGAATAGCCGTATTTGCCCAGATTGATTTGCATTTTTAAAGAATGTGCCTGCGCCAAAAACCCAATCTTTGGATTCGCGCTCCAAATCTTCTGCACCCCCGCCGTCATCGTCACTACCATCAGCCAAGCCAGCGGAATGAATGCAATCAGCGCAAACGCCGGCCTTCCGACTTTGGACCTTGGGCTTTGGACATTGGACTGCTCCGCGGGTACCAATTGCATTTTGAGAATAACCGTCACCGCCAGACACAACGCAATCGCCGCCAGCATCTGGTTGGCGATGCCAAAGAGCGGCCAGAGCGAATTAATGCCGCCAAGCGGATCCCGCACGCCTTGAATCAGAAAATATCCCCACGCCAGCACCATCAATGTGCTCGCAAAAAGATTCGGCCCAAATTTTTTCGTGTCACCCAGCGGCTTCCAAACGTGCCCAAGAAAATCCTGGAGCAGATAACGCCCCACACGCGTGCCGGCATCCAGCGTCGTGAGAATGAACAGCGCCTCGAACATAATGGCGAAGTGGTACCAAAGCCCGAGACCCGCGCCGTTGAAGATTTTGGAAAAAATATTCGCCATGCCCACCGCGAGCGTCGGCGCGCCGCCCACGCGGCCAAAGAGCGTTTTTTCGCCGAGTTGATTCGCCAGTTCGGTCATGTGATCGACTGACACCGGGAAACCGAGACTCGCGACTTTGGCCGCGGTGGCCGCGGCGTCGCCTTTCATGTTCATGCTGAGGTAGACGCCGGGTTCCAGCGTGCAGGCGGCGATGAGCGCCATGATGGCCACGAACGATTCCAGACACATCGCGCCGTAGCCAATCGTGCGCGCGTGCTGCTCGCGACCGATGATTTTTGGCGTCGTGCCACTCGAGATAAGCGAGTGAAACCCGGAGATCGCCCCGCACGCGATGGTGATAAAACAGAACGGAAAGAGTTTTCCCGCGAACACCGGCCCATCGCCCGAGCTGCCGAACGGCGTCAACGCGTGCATTTGCAGTTGGGGCAGTACCAGGAAAATACCCAGCGCGAGCAGCGTGATGGTGCCGAGCTTCATGAACGTGCTGAGATAATCCCGCGGCGCGAGCAGCAGCCAGATCGGCAGCACGCTCGCCGCGAGGCCGTAAATAATGATCGTCCACGCGATCGGTTCCGCCTTGAAGGTGAAGCGATGCGCCCACTCCGCATGGCTGTGGACGAATTGCCCGCCCCACACGGCGAGCAGCAGCAGGACGATGCCGATGACCGAAGCTTCCAGGATTTTTCCCACGCGCCAGAATCGCATGTAGCCGCCCATGAACATCGCGATGGGAATGGTCGCGCCGACCGTAAACACGCCCCACGGACTTTCCGCCAGCGCGTTGACGACCACCAGCGCGAGCACCGCCAGCAGGATGATCACGATCGCGAGAATGGCGACGAGCGCAATGTAACCGGCGGGCGTGTTCAATTCCTCCTTCACCATTTGCCCGAGCGATTTTCCGCTGCGCCGGATGGACGCGAACAGTATCACAAAATCCTGCACCGCGCCGCCGAGCACCACGCCGATTAAGATCCACAGCGTGCCCGGCAGATAACCGAATTGCGCCGCGAGCACCGGGCCGACAAGCGGGCCGGGCCCGGAGATCGCCGCGAAATGATGGCCGAACACGATCCACTTGTTCGTCCGGCAAAAATCCTTGCCGTCGTCGTGCACTTCGCACGGCGTGGCGCGGCGGTCGTTGAGCATCAGCACCCGCGCGGCGATCCATTTGGAATAGAAACGATATCCGATCGCGTAGGTGCAGAGCGCGGCGACAAGGATGTAGGCGGAATTCAGCCCTTCGCCGCGATAAAACGCCAGCATCGCGTAGGCGCAACCGCCCGCTACTGCGACCAGGAACCAGAGAATATTTGCGGCGATATTTTTCATCTTAAGCAACGTCGGAGATATTATTAGCAGCGCGGGACTCGTGGCGAACCAACTTTTCGCTGCGCCATGCAAAGTTCCGATCGCTTTTTCCAGCCGAGTTTCAACCAGAAGCGCTCCCCCTGCGTGTTTTTCGCGTAAAAGAAAATATTACATCGAGGGATCCCGGCCTTTTTCAATTCCGCGAGACAACGCCGCACCAACTTCGTTCCCAATCCATTCCGCCGATGCGACGGCGCAATCGCCAGGTGATACAAACAGGCGCGGCGCCCGTCGTGCCCGCAGAGGATGGCGCCGACCAATCCAATCCCTTCGCGCGCCACGAAGCTCAGGCCGCGATTTCGTTTCAGGAAGCTGCCGATCTCCGCGCGCGTGTCCGACTCGCTCAAGCCCACGCCCTCGGATTGTTGCCACAGGCGCAGGACATCGTCGTAATCGGCGAGAGTCATTGGTTGGATGGCGCAGCGCATCGCGGTGATGTTGTTTTAATCCGATGAGCGGGTGGGAAGCAAATCTTTCCATTTGCGAAAAACGGAGTAAATTCAGGCGGTGGACGAACCCATCCAACTCCCGATCGATGGCGTGCTCGACTTGCACACGTTCAAGCCGGCGGAAGTAAAAGACGCGGTGCTGGAATATCTCGCCGAGTGCCGCGCGCGCGGCATTTTTCAAGTGCGCCTCATTCACGGCAAAGGAATTGGCAACTTGCGCCGCACCGTGCACTCCCTCCTGGAGAAACATCCCGAAGTGATTTCCTTCACGCTGGATCACCCGCAATACGGCGGCTGGGGTGCGACGATTGTTTTCCTGCGCAAACCGGCAGCGTAAGTAGTGCCACGGGCGTCTCGCCCGTGGGTTTTGAAGCCGGAGATCAGAAACAAAAACTCACGGGCGAGACGTCCGTGCCACTATTCACAGCCGGTTGATAAACTTTTGCGCATCCCCAGGCCGCGGAAAGAGAAGCCGCTTTTTACCATCGGGCAAGGAAGCCAGCGCGACGGGTGTATTGGGAAACAGCGCGAGCAATTCATCGTCCGTCATTTCGTGCACCTGCGAGACCGGAGGCGCTTTCGGCGTCGCGACCGCCAGTGGAGGGGACGTCCGATTCTCTTTTCTCAACACCAGTCCCACCACCATCGCGACCAGCGCCAGCACGGCGGTGACCTGCCGGGCGGCGCGCCAATGCCGACGGCGCCGCAGGATTTGCGCGCCCGCCAGCAGAGTCGCTTCGCGGGCCGAATTCTCCTCCAGCAAATCCCGGATTAAATTTTGCTTCTCAGGTTTCATGCGACAACGCGCGTTTCATCAATGAACGCAATTTTTCGCGCACGCGTTCAAGGCGGCTGGAAACAGCCTTCGGAGTGGTGCCGAGTTGATCGGCAATCTCCTTGTGGCTCAACCGGTCGAAATAAAAAATGCGGACGAGCTGTTGTTCGTCACCATCGAGCGACTTCACCGCAGCGTCCAGTTTCTCCTCCAAAAAAGTATCCGGTTCGGTGTTCGCGGGACAATCCTCCGTCAACATTTCCGCGTGGGCCATCGCCGGGTCGCGCCGCCGTTTGCGCCAGGCTTTTGAGGAAGTTTGCCGCGCCACTTGCGCGAGCCAGTTCCACAAATGTTCCTCGCTGTCGACGCGGTGAAGTTTTTTGGCGGCCGTCACGAAGACCGTTTGCGCCAAATCCTGCGCCAGCGATTCATCGCCACGGCCGAGCACGAGCGCCAGCCGGAACAGCCGATCGTGATAACGATCATAGAGCACGCGAAAGGCTTGCTCGTCACCGCGCGCAATCGCCGCCGCCAGGGCGCGCGCCTCGGCGTCGGCAGCGGATGCGGATTGTCCACTCGGGGATTCCACGGTCACGTGCGCAGTTTGCTCGCGAATGAGCAAGGGCATGGAGGTGGTGTTGGCGGTCATTCCTGAAACTATTTCCCGTAATCCATCGCGCCGTTGATTTTAGCCGGGGGTCGATGGAGGTTAACCTTTTGCTGGAGCGCCTTGAGCGTCTGTTCCATGAAATCCATTTGGCCTGTGGTCCCGGTGACGACGAGCAATTCCGCATCCTTATGAAATTTAATGTTGCCGCCGGAAACATCCGCCATTTCCCAGACATCAGTCACGGTTTTGATGATCTGCTCCATGGTCATACCGCCATCTTTCTCGTCGCCGATCAGGTTGCCCACGAAAAAAATCCGCCGCTGTTTTTCCTGGCCTGGCAAGGGAGCGGTCAGGTCCACCTGGGGCGTGGGATCGATGAGCACGCGGAGCAAGGCAATCTGCCGATGGCCGTTCATCTTTAACTCCCAGCGCAACGGCGTGCGGTTGTTTTCAAAGACCAGATTCATCGCGGCGAAAATTTCGCTGGCGGTGACATCCTTCAACCGCAGGTTAACGGGTTGCGTGCCCCAATCGTGCTGCCACGCGATCCGGACCGTCTGGGCATTCATATAAGCGATTCCTCCGCCATCATCCGGCAGCAGCACATCGAATTGCTGCTTGAAATGATCGGTGAGGTAATGGGCAACTTCCGAGAGCGGAATGTTGTCAAACGCAACGTTCGTTAACGTGATATCCGGATCCTTCCAGTTCGCATCTTTCCATTCGGCCCCCGCCTGCGCTATCGGCTGGCCGGTGGTGGGATCAAACGACTGCGGCGGCGGCATCACCTGGATGGGCAATCCGCTCGCTGGATTGATGGCCCCTGTTTGCGCCAGAGAAGAAGTGATTGCCGAAGCGAGAAAGAGAACGATCGCCGCCGAAATTTTAAGTTTGGATTTCATAGTTTTTTGGTGCCAGTCATCCTGTTCACCCTGCACTAGCCCAAACCGCTGCCAATGCCTCGAAAAATCTCTACCGAAGGAAACGAAGGCTTAAAGTCGGAATTTATGTCCCCTTCGTTTTCTTCGTTCCCTTCTGTAAAAACCCGTGTCCATCCCTGGTTAAAAAATTCGTGTTAATTAGCGCAATTCGCGTAAAAGTCTTTCGTCCCTTTAGTCCTTCACGTCCCTCAAAAACCTTCAATTAAAATCCGTGTTCATCAGTGTATATCCGTGGTTAAAAGCCCCCTCTGAAATCTGAAATTTCAAATCTATAATTCTTGCCCGCCTTCGTTCCCTTCTGTAAAAATCCGTGTTCATCGGTTTCCATCCGTGGTTAAAAATTCCCGTTCTGAAATCTGAAATCTAAAATTTCAAATTTGTAATTCTTGCCAGGGCAAACGCATTTAAATTTATTGGAAAACCGCCTAAATCCGTAGCGCAGATTTGTAATCTGCTGTATCGCAGAATTGTATTCTGCGTGCGTCGCAATTGTCCGATGACTCATGTGAATGCGTGAGCCCCATAATTCTTGCCTGCCTTCGTTCCCTTCTGTTAAATTCTCATTGTTTCAGTGGCTCCAAAAACATCTTTCGCACTTCGACTTCGCCGCCTTCGCTCTGGATGCCAATTTCTCCGCTGGACGCGCTGCACCCGGTGATTTGATTCATCAACTTCCCGTTGGTCCAAAGCTTGATGGCGTCGCCGGCACATTCCACCTCGAACGTGTTCCATTCGCCGGGTGGTTTTTCATTTGAAGGCGCCTGTGAGTCGACGTTTTTCGTCTCGGCGGTTTCGTGGCCTTTCGCGGTCGCGCCGCCATTCATGCGCAAGTCGCCCAGCTTCCCATGCGCGCCCTGCACTTCGATGCAAGCCGGCCAGACTTTATCCGGCCCCGTGATGTGCACGAAAATGCCGCCGTTATCCGCCTTGGGCGCGATTTTCACGAAACGCCATTCCACGGTCAGCTTGTAATCGCGGTAAGGCGTTTCCGTTCTCGCGTAACCGTAAGGCTGGCCGGTGCAATGAATGACGCCGTTGGTCACGGCCCATGTTTCCGCGGCGGGCGTATCGCCGCGCGCGGTGAATTTCCAGCCCGTAAAATCCTTGCCGTTGAAAAGATCAATGCGCTTCGTGGGCGTGAGGGCGATGTCCTGCGCGAAACAATTGGCGGCGAGCACCACACCGAAAACGAGCGTTGCGATCAAGGTTTTCATGAAATGAATTACGGCTTCAGCGGCTCAATAAACACTTTGCGCACTTCAAATTCCGCGCCCTCGCATTGGAAACCGATTCTCCCCGAGGTCACCGTGGACTCCGTGGTTTCGTTCATGAGCTTGCCGTTGACGAAAATTTTCACCGAGTTGCCGCTGCAAATGAGTTCGCACGTGTTCCATTCGCCCACGGGTTTTTCCGCCGAGTCACCTTGTTTCACCAGGGGAGTATTGGCGTCCTTGCCCTTGTGCTCCTTGCTTTCCGCGCCGCCCATCATGAACAAGTCACCAACGGCGTCGTGCTTGCCCTGGCATTGGATGCACGGCGGCCAGAGTTTATCCGGCAATTGCATGTGCACGAGGATGCCGCCGTTGTCGGCCTTGGGAGCAATTTTCACAAACCGCCATTCTGCCGTGAGTTTGTAATTACGAAAACTCGTCTCAGTGCGGATATACCCGGTTGGTTTGCCGGTGCATTTAATCACCCCGTTCGTGACGGTCCAGGTCTCCTTGGGATCAGCGTTGTCGCGCATGAAAAACGTCCAGCCAGTAAAATCTTTTCCGTTGAAAAGATCCATCCGGGCTGTGACTTCAATGGCCGGCGTCTCGGCGGCGAAGGAATTCAACGCAAGCGCAGAGAGGGAAACGAAAAGAATCGGCAGCCAGTTTTTCATAATAGGGGGTCGGCGTTTTTGTTGCCGGAAAGATATCAAAAACGACTTCGTGTGGAAACGATTTTACCAGCGAGGCTGTATCGGTTGGGCGTGCGTCAATTTCTTGAGACCCAATCAACAATCCCAACGGGATTGCGCCTCCCAGCCCAGGGTTGCGAGGGACGAGCTACCCTGGGATCCATGGGATTTCAACCGCAACCCCAAGGGGGTTGTGTGTCATTTGAATTTGCCACTGGCTCACAGGTACCCAATTCATCGCAAAACAACACCGAGCGGATGAACTCCGCCCGGTGCCCCACCTCCGTGGCGTCTCGACTTCAGCGCCGATCAAGCGGTTCCCCGGTTTGACGGCTGAAGGCATCGAGTAAAATGGTTACGCGATATGGCTATCAGTTTTGCGATGTGAAACTCGGGTGAAGACGACATCGGGGAGCATAAGGCGACCAGCGCCTTGCTTATTGCGGCCTGTTCCCCAAACAGCACCTTTGCCACTTTGACCGGGCAACGGGAAAATAGTTCGAAAATAATTTATTTATACTGCGGACGCCGAGCGGTGGGCCGGGCTTACGGACTGCAGTGGCAACCGATTAACGCAAAGACGCGGAGAACGCAGAGGCGCGCAAAGGGGAAAGGATTATTGGATTCTCCTCTGCGACCTTTGCGGCCTCCGCGGCTCTGCGTTTATCGGGCAATATCTGGTCCTCCCCTCGCTTGTAAAACCGCTCCCACTGTCCTAACTTACCCGAATGTTCGACTCGATCAGCAGTAAGCTCCAGAACGCCTTCCGCAATTTGCGCGGGCTCGGAAAAATTTCCGAGGATAACGTCAGCGATTCCCTGCGCGAAGTGCGGCTCGCGCTGCTCGAGGCCGACGTCAATTTCAAGGTCGCGCGCGATTTCATCGAGCGCGTCAGAGCCAAGTCCATCGGCGCGGAAGTCGTCCAAAGCGTTCATCCGGGCCAGCAGATCATCAAGATCATCAGCGATGAATTGGTGGACCTGCTCGGCTCGCAAAATGCCGGCCTGAATCTCAACGGCAATCCCAGTTGCATCCTGATGGTCGGCTTGCATGGCTCCGGCAAAACCACCTCCAGCGGCAAGCTCGCGCGGCTCCTGCACAAACAAGGCCGCGGACCGTTGCTGGTCGCCGCGGATGTGTATCGCCCGGCGGCCATGGACCAATTGGAAACGCTCGGCAAACAGCTCGAGATTCCGGTGTTCGTGAAGCGCGGCGAAACCGATGTTCTGAAAATCGCCCGCGGCGCGCTGGATTTTGCGCGCGAGAACAATCGCAACGTTTTGATTTTCGATACCGCCGGCCGCTTGCAAATCGACGAACCGCTGGTGCAGGAATTGGTTCGGTTGCGCGATCTGGTCAAGCCGCAGGAAATTTTGCTCGTGCTCGATGCCGCGACCGGCCAGGAAGCCGTCAATGTCGCCACGCATTTCGACCAGGCGCTGAACGTCACCGGCTCCATTCTCACCAAGCTCGACGGCGATGCCCGCGGCGGCGCGGCGCTCAGCATGAAATCCGTCACCGGCAAGCCGATTAAATTCGCCGGCACCGGCGAAAAGCTGGAGGACTTCGAGCCGTTTCATCCCGAACGCATGGCCTCGCGCATCCTGGGCATGGGCGATGTCGTCAGCCTCGTGGAAAAAGCCGCCGAAGCCGTGGATCTCGAGGACGCGAAGAAGCTCGAGGAGAAAATGCGCAAGGGCCAGTTCACGCTGGAGGATTTTCTCGAGCAATTGCGCCAGATGAAAAAGCTCGGCTCGCTCGAAAGCATCGTCGGCATGCTGCCCGGCGGCGCCGAAATGCTGAAACAGCAGGGCGATTTGTCGAAGCAGGAAAAGGAATTTCGCCGCATGGAAGGAATGGTGTGCGCGATGACGCTGCAGGAACGCCGCAGCCCGCAAATCCTGAACGCCAAACGCCGCATCCGTATCGCCAAAGGCAGCGGCGTGACCGTTGCCGAAGTCAACACCATGCTCAATAAATTCAACCAGATGCAGCAAATGATGAAGAAGATGGGCAAGTTCCAAAAAATGATGACCCGCATGGGCGGCGGCATCCCGAAGATGTTGCGGAAATAAGGTAGGATCCCGACTTCGGCATCTGTCTTCAATTGAATCAGCGATCTGGTAAAACGCTGGTGGGGCGAGCGTCCTCGCGAGCCGAGTGTCGCCTGCTAACAAAAACTGTGAACTGGTCCCCCCGCCCCGCCACCGATGCCGACATCCCCGCATTGGAAACGTTGATTCCCCTTTCCGTCCGCAGTTTGCAAGCCGCTCACTATTCCGCCGCACAAATAAACGCCGCACTCGGCCCGGTATTCGGCGTCGACCGGCAACTCATTCGCGACGGAACTTATTTTGTGGTGGAAGATGCCGGCCGCATTGTCGGTTGCGGTGGCTGGAGCAAACGAAAAACTCTTTATGGCGGCGACCGCGATCGCGCCGGCGAAGACGCCGAATTGAATCCGCAACTGGACCCCGCCCGAATCCGCGCCTTTTTCGTGCATCCCGATTGGGCGCGACGCGGCATCGGCCGCAGCATCCTCCTTCACTGCGAAGCCGCCGCCCTCAAAGCCGGATTCCACCAAGCCGAACTCGTCGCTACGCTCGCCGGCGAACCGCTCTATGCGCGCTTCGGCTATACGGTGGTTGAACGTTACGAAGCGCCCATGGCGGAGGGCTTGAGTTTACCAGTGGTGCGGATGGCGAAGCGATTGTCTCAATCTGTTTCGATATAAGGATTGCGCCGTGCTGAATGCCAAAAATCCATTATTTCGACGATTCGCTTCTCGCGTTGCAGGCGATAGTAAATCCAATAGGGCTGGCAGTATAACCTGCGAACATTTTTTCGTTTGAGATAAGGTTTGCCAATTTCAGGAAAATCGGCCAGCAACGCAGTTCGTTCCACCAGACGAATGCCAAACTTTTCAGCTGCAGTGGGATTATCCTTGGCAATGTAACGAACGATTTCATCGAGCTGTTCGATGGCTTGAGGAGCGAAAATTACTTTGAAGCCCATTTGCTCACGAGGCTTCGAACTTCATCAATGGGAACACCTTTTCCGTCGTCCAGTTGTTTGGCTGCGTCGTCGAGCCTCTTTAACAGGGCGGCTTCTTCATTTTCGGATAGAAGAGATTCCTCCTGGGATTCGAGCCATGTGGTGAGAGTGGCCTTCTCTTTCGGCGAAAGCTTTTGAATCGCCGCTTGAATTTCCATTACGGAACTCATGCTTGAATTATAAACTTTGCAGAGAGCAAAGCAAGACGGCTTCGCCGTCTTGCCTGCGGCATCAATTCAACTTCACCTTCGGCGATTCCTCCGGCACCACTTCGAGTTGCAATTTTTCCGTGCGCCGAATCACCGTGAGCGGCGAGCGCACACCCACCTGAGCGCCGGTGAGGTGCTTGTGCAAATCATCCACGCCGCCGATCGGGTGGCCGTTGAAATCCACAATCAAATCGCCCTCCCGCAATCCCGCGCGACTCGCCGGACTGCCGGGCTCCACGCCCAGGACGAGCATCGCGGATTCCAGCGGTAAATTGAAATGCCGCACCACGCGCCGATGAACTTTCGTCGTCTGCCCGCCCACGCCAAGGAACGCGCGATGAATCACGCCGTCCTTGATGAGCCAGCCCGCAATCAATTTCGCCGTGTTGATGGCGATGGCGAAGCAAAGCCCCTGCGCCGGCAGGATCACCGCCGTGTTCACGCCGATGACTTCGCCGCGCGAATTCACCAGCGGTCCGCCGGAATTGCCGGGGTTCAACGCGGCGTCCGTCTGGATGATGTTGTCCATGAGCCGCCCGGAATTGGAGCGGAACGACCGCCCGAGCGCGCTCACCACACCGGTGGTCACGGTGTATTGAAAGCCATACGGATTGCCGATGGCGATGGCGAGCTGCCCGACGCGGAGTTGATCCGAATCCGCCAGCCGCACCGGCTTGAGATTCGGCGCGTAAATGCGGACCACGGCCAAATCCGTGTCCGGATCGCTGCCGACCACGTGCGCATCCGGCCGGCGCCCGTCGGCGAGCGTCACCTCGATTTTATCCGCGCCGTGCACGACGTGGCTGTTGGTCAAAATAAAACCATCCGGCGTGATGATAAACCCGGAGCCGCTGCCGGCGGCCTCGCGACCGCCGCGCGCGCCGTTTTTCACCACGTCAATTTTCACCACGGCGGGGCTGACTTCCTCCGCCGCCGTCACCACGGCATTGGAATAGGCATCCAGCAATGCGCCATCGGAAAGCCGCGCGGTTTGAGTGGCATCGGTCGGGCGAGAGTCCTCGCGAGCCGGGTTATCGGTGGGGCTGATAACCGGCGCGACATTCAAGTTTGGTTCAGCGTTTTTCATAGACTGGCCCCAGTTTCATCTGGGGTTAAACACCAGTAAGCGAGAACGGAGCGATGTCAAATGAGCGGCGATGCGCCTTGCAATGTGCGCCTCGGAAGCACCTAATTCGAATTGACTCAGCGAGGTGCGAGGTTATTTTGGCTAATGTAATTTCGTTCGAATCTGCAGAATATAACTCGTATGAATAACATCTGGAAAACCGGACCGATTTCGTTGGGGCTTGGCTGGGCGGAACTGCTTTTGGGCGCGTGGCTGATTATTTCGCCGTTCGTGCTGGGCTTCGCCGACGAAAAAACTGGGATTGCTGAACAACATCGTTTCGGGAATCGTGTTAATCCTGCTGGCCTTCGCCAGTTCGCGCAACGGGCTGATGCGCATTTTCATCATTCTTGAGGCCGGCTGGCTTTACGGCTCGGCCTTCGGATGGGCGGCGAGGGTTTCGAAGGAACCTTACCTGTGGAATGGTTTGATCGTCGCCGTGCTGGTCATCTTCGCCTGCGTCGCCAGCGAGACGCCCTATCCGCCCGGTTACCGCGCAAAAGAGTAAAGTAGTCGCCGACGTCAGTCGGCGCTAACTGATTCAGTCCGCAATTACTCCATCTCCCGCGGTGGAAGGATGCGCTCTTCAATTCCTTTTTCCCGACAATCGGAGTAGTGCTTCCAGAACCAAGGCCAATATTCGCTCTCGAATGGATTCACACGTGGGTAGCCTGGTATCACCGCTCCAGCGTATGGCCAGTCGTCTGGCCTGTGCGCGAGTTTCGCCTTCAACGGATTTAGCAGCACATATTCTGCACAAGCGAGACTGAACGCCTGCCGATGGCGTTCCTCTGGTTTGAGAACGTGGTCATGCGCCTGATGTTGAAACTTTGCAGGCTTGAGAAACGGACCCAGTTGTGCGCGCAGAAATTTTATGCCGTTACGTTGATCGGTATCGCGGCATAATCCCATCCAGACGAAATGCACGTGGTCGGGCATCAGGCAGTATGCAGGGCACAACAATCCTTCGCGCGCTGCGGTGTGCAACATCATTTCTCGAAACGACGCGTGAAATTGGTCGTTCAACCAGCCTTGCTGCCGCAGATGAATGGGCATGGTCCAGAATATCACGGCATCGGCTTGATAGAATTCGCGTTTTAGGCGAGGGAGGTAATGGGAGAAGTCTGAGCGTGACTTCTGTTTGGCCGAACCATCGACAGAGGTTTGCACACGCTTGAAATTAGCGCGGACTGACGTCCGCGGCTACCGTATTTATGGGCGCTCGCTTGTTTAAATAGCATCGTCACCCGGCTTGTTTCAACCGCCGAAATATCTTACGCTCTCCCCGTGATTCACGACGCGTCATTGGATGAGCTGCTGCAGAAAGTCTGGGATGGCCGGCGCATCAATCAGGCGGAAGCCCTGCGCTTGTATCGCCTGCCGCTCGAGGAACTCGGCGCCCTCGCCGACCGCCGCCGCCAGCTTGCCCGCCAATCGGCCTACGACGGCCGCGGCAACGACATCGTCACCTACATCGTCGATCGCAACGTCAATTACACGAACGTCTGCAACGTCTATTGCAAATTCTGCGCGTTCTATCGCACCGAGAAGGACGACGATTCCTACGTCATCACGCTCGACGAGCTGGACAAGAAAATCGAGGAGACGATCGCGCTCGGCGGCACGCAAATGCTCATGCAAGGCGGCCATCATCCCAAGCTGACCAAGCAGTGGTATCTCGATTTGCTGTCGCACGTCAAAAGCAAGTATCCGAATTTCAATATCCACGGTTTCAGCCCGAGCGAGTTCATCCATTTCCGCGAAGTGTTCAACGAGCCGCTGGAAAAAATCATCGGCGATTTCAAATCTGCCGGCCTCGGCTCCATTCCCGGCGGTGGCGGAGAAATTCTCGTCGACCGCGTGCGCCAGCGCATCTCGCCGCTGAAAGCCATGAGCGACGATTGGCTCGAAGTGATGGATGTCGCGCATCGGCTCGGCTTGAATTCCTCCGCCACGATGATGTTCGGCCACGTGGAAACGATTGAGGACCGCATCGAGCACCTCGAACGCCTGCGCGTGCAGCAGGACAAATCGAAAGGGTTCACCGCGTTCATCTGTTGGACCTTCCAGGCCGAGCACACGATGCTGAAAGCCCCGACGGTCGGCGCGCACGAATACTTGCGCACGCAAGCGCTTGGGCCGGATTTATCTCGATAATTTCCCGAGCGTGCAAAGCTCCTGGGTCACGCAAGGCCTGGAAATCGGCCAGGTCGCGCTCAAATACGGCGCGAACGATTTGGGCAGCATCATGATTGAGGAAAACGTCGTCTCACAAGCCGGCGCCACCTTCCGCATGGGCGTCGCCGACATGCAACGCCTCATCCGCGAACTCGGCTACGAACCGCACCAGCGGGACAACTGGTATCGGCTGCTGAATTGAACCGTTGGGAAGGATGTTGTAACCGCAAAGAACGCAAAGCTCGCAAAGGAGACTTAATTCTTTGCGCCCTCTGCGTTCTCTGCGGTTTTAAATCGGTTGTTTTATTTGTCGGTCATCACCTCCGCCGCCGTCCACGATTCCTCCGGCGGGTTCTTGATCAGTGCTTCGCAAAGGCCCAAATAACGCGCGCTCAAATAATCCTCCGGCTGTTTCGCGAGGCATTGTTTGAATTCTTCCGCTGCTTCGGAAAATTTTCGCTCGCGGTAAAGCCGGACCCCATCCTCATAACGCGCGAGCCAGACCGGCAATGAAACCGTCTGGGCTGCGCCATCGCCGATGACCGTGTAAATATTCGCCGCCGTCGTTTTACCTTTGGGCTGAACCAACGCCACCGTGCGCAAAATGTAAGTGTCGCCCACGAGCTTGGCCATGCTTTCACCGAGCAGAAGGTCCAGATGATATTTTTTGGTCAGGCCTTCCAACCGTGAGGCGACATTCACGGGATCACCGATGACAGTCAGCTCCATTTTTTCGGAAGAGCCGAGATTGCCCACGATGACTTCGCCGTGATTGATCCCGATGCCAAACGCGAGTTCCAGCATCCCGCGCTTTTTCCAATCCTCATTCAGCGTGCGCAGACTGTGTCTCATCGCGAGAGCGGTGGCTACAGCGTTGCGTGCGTCATGGTCAACGCCATGGCTGACGATGTTGCCCCAGACCGCCATGACTGCGTCACCAATAAACTTATCCAGCGATCCCTGGTGATGAAACACGTGCGCCACCATTTCCTGGAAATACTCGTTAAGCTGTTTGACGAGGCCGGAGGAATCAGCGCTTTCCGTAAGCGTGGTGAACCCGCGAATATCCGAAAACAGAATCGTCACCGGTTTGCGCACGCCGCCGAGCGCATTGAAATAAGTTTGCGGATTATCCAGCAGCTCTTTCACGACATCGCGCGATACGTAGCGTTCCAACGTTCGGCGGACGCGGCGTTTATCCCGACGTTCCAGGAAATAATCATAAGCGGAAGTTGTGATTCCACTAATATTCAGAACCAATAGGGGCGTCGCGAGTGGAAGCAAAAGTCCGTTGGCACGATCGAAGAACGCGAAAACCAACGCTATGTAGCCGGCATTCGCTCCGGCGAGGCCTACTAACCGCTTGAGCGGATTTTGCGCAAGCACGCAAAGCGCAAATGCAACGAGTCCCGTCAATGCGATAAGGCTGAGTTGCCAAAATGAATTTGGCTCTGCAATAAATTCACGATGTAAAGCGGCTCCAAGAATATTTAAGTGGATTTCTGGCCCTGGCATTTCATTTGGCGCGATTTCTTGTTCGCCCTTTGGAATGCGAGATTCTAACGGCACTGTGTGATAGTCGTGAAACAACTCGGACATCGGGCCAATCAATACAATTTTGTCGCGAAAAAATTCTCCATTGTTATAAGTTGTCTTCCACAGGCGTGGAGACATGACGGCGCCAATTGGAATTGGCTTGTAACCAAATCCGGGAGGAGCCGTGAAACGCAGGTTTTTGTTCTCGAACCCCGGTGGAATTAACTCGGCCTTTCCAGACTTCCTTAACATCCGGGCAGCGAGTGACTCCATTACCACATCAGGCCCGAGTATATTTCTGACCTGATCGCCCGCATGCCGGTAATAACATTGCCGCAAAACACCATCGGCGTCAGGTAACACTGTGACGCAACCCAAACGATCGTCTTCGACAGCAGGAGTCTTGTCTGAATACGTAAGAATGCTGTCATTCGGAATTTGCAGCGAAGTTATCTCGCCTCTGTCGCTCTTCGTTTCGACAATGTCGTAGGCAATGACCACTCGATCGTGATATTGGTCCAGAACCCGCTTCAATTCTTCATCGCCTGGCCCGGGGGCGGCAAAGATCAAATCTATCGCGACAACTTTAGCGCCTGCTTTAACGAGATGTTCCACCAAATGCGCCCATACAGCCCGAGACCAAGGCCAATTCTCCTCCATCATTTTCAACGCCGGTTCGGTTTGATATTCACCCGGTTGAAAGAAATTCACATTGGCGTAAGTGAGCCGATCAATTCCGATCAAAACCACTTTAGGATCGGCTGCATTGGTGCGCCCGTAACGCACAAGCCAGTCGTGTGCAGAAAACTCAGCGTTTTGTAGAGGTCTAATCAAATCTTGGAAACAATAGAGCGCAGAAAAAACGAGTGTAAAAAGTGTGCAAATTGCGAACAAGACAATGAGCCGTTTAGTCGTGGGTTTCATCGTTTGACGGCGCGTGGACTCTTGATAGAGTCCGTAAAGTCTGCGCCGTTATTGCGTTGACAACTCATTTCGGGGTGTAAAGATGGCTGCAACGATACCACCCCCAAACAAACATTAAAATCAGATTTCTTTTTCTGGGATTGTTTGTTGTCTATGGCAGCCTTAAAGCGCAAGCCGCCACGCCGCTGACCGAAAGTGTTTTCACCGAGATCGTCAACGACGCCAAAGTTGTCACTGCCACCACCCAGTCCGCTGCTCCCGCCAAGACCAATGAATTGTTCAAGGCGCCTGACCTCGTGCGCACCGGACCGGCGTCGCGTGTGGAATTGACCGCGGCGGACAACACCATCACACGCATTGGGGCCAATACGGTTTTCACATTTGAATCCTCGGGCCGGACGATCGATTTGGAAAAAGGCAGCATCCTGTTTCATTCGCCACCGGGCAAAGGCGGCGGCGCCATCAAACACGGCGGCGCGTCCGCGGCGGTTCTCGGCACGACCATCATCGGAGCCATCCTCGCCGATGGCAGTTTTAAAATCATGGTGCTGGAGGGCCGTTGCCTCGTGACGCTCCGCGATGAATCAACGCTGACGCTTGAAGCGGGTCAATTAATCGTGATTCCTCCCGATGGAAACAGTTTCGGGAAAGGAATTATGAATTTCAACATCCAGCAATTGGTCGGGCGCTTGTTATTGATCCAGGGTTTTTCCAATCCGCTCTCGTCGTTGCCAGCCATCAACGATGCGATTCAGCAGCAAAACACAAGTATCGCGAATGGCACCGCGCCGCCGTTTGCGCCGTTCGATGTCGTGGCTGCGGGATTGGATTTGACGGGTGGAAATCTTCCGCCAACCTCGAATCCCAATCTCTTCATTGACTTCACGCGCGAGCCGATTTCTCCGACCCGGGGCAGGGCTGACGCATCTAAATTGTAGAAGAGTTTTTCCGCAGTATTTTTGGGTAGTTCATTTTCAGACTCGTGTTTTTATTTTCAGTCCTCCTTGCGAGTAAGCTGGAGTAAGCTGTGATCTTGAAGCAGACATCCCCTTATGCTTCCCGTCCTTTGAACGCCGTGGAACTGAATCCCTGAGTTTTCTTTTCAGCAATCTTGAGTTTTGGCTGCGTCAGCCCTGGCTCCCGTTCGGCGACGCCTTGACACGTGTGCTAAACATAGACGCGAAGGAGGAAAGAAAGGGCAATGAAAAGGGACTTAGGCTGCTTGCCAAGAGTAATTTCCGAAATGGTGGGGCAAACCTGCGGGTTTGCTTCGATATCCCACAGCGAATCGCCACCATTTAAGAAATTACTTTTGGCAATCACTATAAACGAGCAGTTCAGCGGGCATCTCCCAATCGCAACATTTATTGCGAAAAACCGTTCGGCAACTTCGCGAAATCAAAACATCGAAAAGCAAACCCCCTATTTGGCCAACGCTCCCGCAGTAAATCATCGTGGTAACGCAGGCGTCCTCGCCTTCGAGTTCCCGCACCGTCCCGGTGCCAGGATCAACCGTTGCTCGATACGCCTAACATCTGGCGGCGAGACGCCGCTAAATTTCAAATGCGTGAGCCCTGCCTATTTGTCCCAAATTCCCCAAGTAAATCAAAGTGAAACACGCTAAAACACACCAAAACACGGTGAATCAAGGTAAGGGGGTGGGCATCCTCAGAAATTGCGGATGCGGATTTCACTGGCAGAAATTCAATTCAGCCGTTAAAAAACGCGTGTCACCTATGAAAACAAAACTTCTCCTCGCGGGAGTATTGTGCGCCTGCGTGCCGGCCTTCGCCGCGCAGTTGACCGAAAGCACCTTCACCGAAGTCGTGAAGGACGTGAACGTGGTCGCTGCCAGCACGAAGGTTGCGCAGGCCGCCAGCGTCAATGAACTCGTGAAAGCGCCGGACCTCGTCCGCACCGGTCCGCAATCGCGCGCGGAATTGACCGCCGCCGACCAGACCGTGACGCGCATCGGCGCGAACACGGTGTTTTCCTTCGAGCCGACCGGGCGCGATATCAACCTGGAAAAGGGCAACGTGTTGTTTCATTCGCCGGCCGGCAAAGGCGGCGGCACGATTCGCAGCGGCGGCGCGGCGGCGGCGGTGCTGGGCACCACGCTGATCGTTTCCTCCACCGGCTCGGGCGGGTTCAAAGTGATTTTGCTGGAAGGCAAAGGCACGGTGACGTTGCCCAACGGAAAATCCACGACGCTCAAGGCGGGGCAATTGGTGTTTGTGCTGCCGGGGCAAATGGATTTTGGCCACGTGCTCACGATCAATCTCGGCAAGCTCGTGGGAGGCTCAACATTGGTGCATGGTTTTTCCCATCCGCTGTCTTCAATGCCGCTGATTCAAAGCGCGATTGATGACCAAAACAAGAAGCTGAAGAATGGACAGTTGAATGATACGGGGGTCACGCCGGAAAACTTCAATCCGGGCCCGGGGAACGGCACGGATACGATCGATAACAACACGTATCGCAACCTGATCCTTCCCGAACTCAAGTTCTTTAAAGGCTGATTCCTAAGCTTCCAATGAAAAAAATTCTTCTACTCACGAGTCTCATTGCAGGATTCGGTGCGGTCAACGCGCGGGCGCAAATTGGCGCGGTGAATCAGGTGGACTCATCGCAGAATCGCAGCCAATTGAATCGGACGGCGGCAGCGGCAGTGACGGAGAGCAATTCCGTCCCGGAACTGTATGACGGGGAAGAGAGTGATGTCGGCCCGCAATCGGTGGTCAAGACGGGCGAACGGCGCAAGCTTTTTGAGGCGTATGCCGACGTGCAATATTTTTACACCGACAATTTGCTTTTAGACGACCGAACCAAAATAGATACCGGCGTGCTGGCCAGCACGGTTGAGGCGGCGCTGGCTCCGACGGCGTATCCATTGGGCGGCGGCGCCTTCGCGCCGCGTCTCGGATATCGCCATGAATGGTTCGATTTTGGATTGGACGGCGAAAAGTTCCCTTTCAGCTTCCTTAAATTAAGCGACTTCGATTTCAACGCCGAAACGGTTTTCAGCGATGCGCTTTGGACCCGCGGCCATTGGTCCTTCGGCGGCGGCGTGGAATGGACGCGCTTGATGGAAACCGACGGTTACCATCAGTTTTACGAGGAGCTCGTTCCCAATTGGACCGCGCGTTGGACGTTGCCGCTGTGCGATAAATCCGCGTTCGCGGTGAGTTACGACGGTGATTATCGTTGGACGCACAGCGACCGGGAATTTTTGGAATTTTCCCGGACGGACGCGACCGACCGCACCGATCACAGCGTCGAACTGACGCTGACGCAGGTGCTCTGTCAGCACGCGGTTTTCCAGCCGTATTACCGGATGCAATTCACACATTTCAGCTCGTATCCTTTAGGCCCGCGCAATGATTATCTCAATTCCTTCGGCGCGGGTTTGTATTGGATCATTTGCCCGAATTTCACCGTGCGCACCTATGCCGATTACGACGTCATGTTCTCCAGCAACCGAGCCGTGAGCGGTTACCACCAACTGGATGCCGGCGGCGGCATCGATGTCTCCATTCGCTTCTGAACCGGGCTGACATTGAATCTGCCTCGACGCTTCCGCAAACATTTGCGAATCTTTGGCGGCAAGCATGATGACTGAGACGCCGGAACTTTCCTTCGTGATCCCCTGCTACAACGAGCAGGACAATTTGCGCGCCCTGGTCAAAGCGATCAGCGATTCGGTCGCGCCGCTCCAGCGTTCCTACGAAATCGTGATCACCGATGATTGCAGCAAGGACAACTCGTGGCAGGTGCTGAAGGAAATCGCCGCGGCGGACCCGCGCGTGCGCGGGCTGCGGTTCGCGTATAACTGCGGCCAATCGGCGGCCATGTGGGCGGGCATGAAAGCCGCCCGCGGCAAAATCATCGTCACCCTCGATGCCGACTTGCAGAACGATCCGCAGGACCTCGCGCGGCTGCTCGCACCGATAAAGGATTTCGATTGCGTGTGCGGCAGCCGCGTGGCCGCACGCAGCGAGGGAGACAGTTGGGTGCGCGTGGCTTCCTCGCGCATCGCGAATGGGGTGCGCAATAAATTATCCGGCGAAAACATCAGCGACGCGGGTTGTTGTTACCGCGCCTTCAAGCGCGAGTGCATCGACAACCTGAAATTCTTCAAGGGCATGCACCGGTTCCTGCCGACGCTGTTCAAGATCGAAGGCTACACGGTGACGGAAGTGGATGTGCGGACGAATCCGCGCATGGCTGGCAAAAGCAATTACGGCATCGGCAATCGACTCTTCGCTTCGTTTTACGATTTGATCGCGGTACGCTGGATGAAGAAACGGATGTTTCGCTACAAGGTTTCGGAGAGTGTGAATTGAGGGCCGTTCGAGCGCTCAGTGTTTCTTCACACCAAACACGCTGTCGAGAATCACTTCCTTGGTTTTCCAAAGTAGAGCCATCGTCATGGCCAGCGGGAGGAGCCCGAGCAAGGCCAGCAGCGCCAATCCACTACGGTCCCCGAGGGCAACAATCGTCTCGGGCAATTTCGGGATATTCAACACGGCAACGCGCAAGGCGGCGTAGGCCAGCAACAGCAGGAGCAGGATTTGATTCACGGAAGTGAACTGGCGCGTTTCGTACCGGAGCGTTTCATCCGGAAGCATCGCGCCGAGGCGCAGGAGGACGGTGTTGAGGCTGAAAAGGAACAGCCACGCGGACAAGGCCAGGACGCCGAGCGAGATATTAAAGAAGAAAGATTCGGGATGGCGATTCCACCAGAACACAAACGGGCTCAGGCCGAGGTTAATGAGCGCAAGCATTTTTGCGCGATCGAGAATATGACGCCAGGGACGTTCCTGTTTCTGGAATGAATCCAATTGCCACAAGCCGAACAGCAGCAGCGCGGTGGTGGCGAGGGGCGGGGCGATGCCGTAGACGGGGAACCAGCCGGCGGCCGCGGTGCCGATGCAGACGATCAGCGCGACGGGCAATCCCCAGAACAACGCGGACAGGCCGCGCACAAGACGGCCGAGCGAATGCAGGAGTTCCGGGTTCGGCGCGGCGTCAGGCATGCGGGAGGTGACGAGTGACGAGTGACGAGTGACGAGTTGACGGCGACGGATCGGCGGAAAGAATTGCATTCGTCATTCGGAACCCGTCATTGGAAATTCAGGTACGTGTAATCCTTCAAGCCCTTTTCGTAATCGTCCAGCAAGCGCATGGCTTCGGAGGGTTTCATGCGGTCGGATTTGATGGCTTCATCCATCTGCGCTTTCATCTGGCGCTTCAATTCGTTTTCGTCGTATTGCACGGAGGCGAGCGCCTGAACAATCGTCGTGCCTTCGATGATTTCCTCGACGTAATAGCCGGTGGCTTCATCGGGATCGAGGAACACGTGCACCTCATTCACGCGGCCAAACAAATTGTGCAGGTCGCCCATGATGTCCTGATAGGCGCCCATGAGGAAGAAGCCGATGTAGTAAGGCTCGAGTTGGCCGTTGCCGTTGGTGTTGAGCTTGTGCAGCGGCAAGGTGTCGCGGACGTCGCGAAGATCGATGAACTTGTTCACCTGCCCGTCGGAATCGCAGGTGATATCCACCAGCGTGCCTTCGCGATCGGGGCGTTCAGTCAAACGGCTCACGGGCATGATGGGGAAAAGCTGGCCGAGCGCCCAATGGTCGAGCAGCGATTGGAACACGGAAAAATTGCAGAGGTATTGATCGCCGAGGCTGTCTTCCAGCTTGCGAATTTCCTCGGGCACATACGCCTGGCCCTTGAAGCTCTGCACCACTTCACTGCTGATTTCCCAATAGAGATTTTCGATCTTGGCCTTGTCGGGCAAATCCATGACGCCGAGCGTGAACATGTGCTGGGCGTCCTCGCGGCGTTCGTGCGCGTCGTGGAAGGCTTCGAGCTTGTTCGTGGTGGGTTTGGCGAGGTTCTTCTTGATGTCGAGCAACTCCTTCACCAACGCGTGCTCGTTGTCGCCGTATTGAAAAATGTCGTTCGGCCGGATTTTTTCGATCGTGCCGAACACTTCCACGATGAGCACGCTGTGATGGGCGACGATGGCGCGGCCGCTCTCGCTGATGATGTCCGGATGCGGGACTTTCTCCGCGTTGCAAACGTCGGCGATGTAATACACGACGTCGTTCGTGTATTCCTGGAGCGTGTAATTCGTCGAGCTATCGAACGCGGAACGGCTGCCGTCGTAATCGACGCCCAACCCGCCGCCGACGTCCATGTATTCGATCTTGAAGCCCATCTTGTAGAGTTTCGCGTAGAAGCGCGCGGCTTCCTGGACGGCTTTTTTGACGGTGAGAATATCCGGCACTTGCGAGCCGATGTGGAAATGCAGGAGCTTCAGGCAATGGCCGAGGTTTTCAGCCTTCAACATTTCCGTGGCGATCAACAACTCCGCCGTGCTCAAGCCGAACTTCGCATTTTCGCCGCCGCTTTCGGCCCAGCGACCGGCGCCTTTGCTGAGCAGCCGCGCGCGAATGCCGATGAGCGGCTCCACGCCGAGTTGTTTCGAAACTGTGATGATCTGGCGAAGCTCCTCGAGCTTCTCGACCACCATGATGACTTTTTTGCCGAGCTTCGTGCCGATCAACGCCATTTTGATGAAGCTGGAATCCTTGTAGCCGTTGCAGATGATGAGGCTGCCCATCTGGTTCTGCATCGCGAGCCCGGCGAACAGTTCCGGCTTGCTGCCGACTTCGAGGCCGAAATCGAACGGCTTGCCGGCATCGAGAATTTCCTCCACCACTTCGCGCAGCTGGTTGACCTTGATGGGAAACACGCCGCGATATTTGCCCTGGTAATTGAATTCGGAAATGGAATTGCGGAAGGCGAGGTTGATGGATTCGACGCGGTGGCGAAGGATGTCCTGGAAGCGGATGAGCAGCGGAAATCTCAGGTTGCGCCCGCGGGCTTCCTCGATGACGTCGGTGATGTCGACCGGGGCGCCGGCGTCCTGCAGCGGCTTGGCGACCACGTGGCCGGCGTCGTTGATGTCGAAATATTTCGCGCCCCAGCGTTGGATGTTGTACAGGTTTCGCGCGGCCGGGATGTCCCAGCCGGGATTGGCATCGGTCGAATTACTCATTGCTCGGCATGAATCGAACGCACTATAAAAGTCTGTGCGCGGAAAGCAATCAGTACTGTGATAAATAAATGCGACAGGTGATAACGTTTTCGCGGGGATGAAAATGGGTTCGTTTTCCGCGGGGAAATAATTCCGCCGGGTTGCAAGTTGCTGAGGGAGAGGATTTGCGCGCAAACCACAAATGGGTTCGTTTGGTAATTTTTATTTTGGGATAGGTTTTTAACCGCAGACGAACGCAGACGAACGCAGATTTGGAATAGGTTAGCAGGAGGAAGCGGAGTCGGGGCGGACCCGCAAGAAAAAAGATATTTTTTTAGATTGGAATTGGTCGGATTTGGCCGGATTTGGCCGGATCTGGCGGGTCCAAAGTCCAAGGTGCAAGGTCCAAAGTTGCGGGGTGCGGCGGTGTAGCGCGAGAGGACTCGACAAATGGCACTGGTTACGCGGTTAAAATATTTGCGGACCGGCGGTTGTTTCGTTCCCGTTTTCATTTTCCCTTCGTCCCTCCTTTTTCCGGCTCCGTTTATAGCATGGCTGTCAAATGGGGGTTGGCCGGATGGGTGGAATCGCGCTTTGCATGCAATCGGAAATTTGGTTCCCTTCAGGGATGCTGTATCGCGAGAAACCGGGGGAGGAATGAAGGCTCCGGGGAATTCGTTCGCACAGGCGAGACGCCCGTGCCACTACGGCGAGGCAGCGTCGTCTCTTACAGGATTTATGAAAGCTTCTCTCTCCGCCATTGTCCACTATTGTGACCGCACTCTGCGCACCAGTGAAATCGGGGATTACAACGGCAGCGTGAATGGGTTGCAGGTGGAAAATCGTGGGGGCGTGGCGCGCATCGCGGCCGCGGTGGATGCGAGCCTCGCGACGGTGAAACTGGCCATCGAGGCGAAGGCGGATTTGCTGATCGTGCATCACGGGTTGTTTTGGTCGCCGTCGCATCCGTGGACGGGGAAGAAATACGAGCTGATACGGTTACTGATCGAAAACGATCTGGCGGTTTACAGTTCGCATCTGCCGCTGGATGCGCATCCCAAGCTGGGCAACAATGCGCAGCTCGGCGCGGCGCTGGGGTTGAAGCATCTGAAACCGTTTTTTCCGAGTCATGGCGGGTTGATTGGGCTCAAGACGCGCCAGCGGATTTCGCGGACGGAATTGGCGGCGCGTTTGCAGCGCGCGCTGGGGGCCAAGCCGTTGTTGATTCCGGGCGGCAACCCGATGTGCGAGTGCATCGGTGTGGTGACGGGCGGCGCGGGGGATGGATTGAAGGAATGCGTGGCGGCGGGCGTGGATACGTTGATTACGGGCGAGGGGCCGCATTGGACTTATGCGCTGGCGGAGGAGTTGGGGTTGAATGTTTTTCACGGCGGGCATTATCTCACGGAGACGTTTGGGGTGAAGGCGTTGGCGGCGGAGCTTTCCAAAAAGTTCAAGGTGCCGTGGGTGTTTGTGAATTATCCGACGGGACTGTGAGGAGAAGATCCAAGCACCAAGCGTCCAAGCTCCAGAGAAGCACCAAGTCCAAGCTCCAAAGTGAAGGCGTCGTGGTTGGAGCTTGATGTTTGAAGTTTCTGTGGAGCTTGGGCGCTTGGGATTTGGTGCTTCTGCTTGACCCGGGATTACTTCGGCCACACGATATAAAATAGTTTTATGCTAGACGCACTCAAACGAAAGCTTCTCCCGGAATGGAATAAGGGCGCTTTGCGCTCGAGTCATTGGGCGGGCAAAATCGTGGCCGATCTCAAACCGGCGGCGTTGCTCGACATCGGTTGTGGCGACGGGAAGAAGTTGTTCGATTATTTGAAGCACAAGCCGGAGAAATTTTGCGGGGTGGAGGCGTCGCCGACGCACAAGGCGCTGGCGGAAAAGCGGGGCATCGAGGTGGTGGCGTATGATTTGAATGGCAAATGGCCGTATCCGGACCAGTCGTTTGATGTGATTCATTGCGCCTACTTGATCGAGCATTTGCACAACACGCGGTTGTTCGCGATGGAGGCGTTTCGCGTGTTGAAGCCGGGCGGCACGGCGGTGATCACGACGGAGAATTTGTGCAGCTTCCTGAATCTCGGGGCGATGATGCTGGGCTACACGCCGTTTACGATCGCGAATTGCTGCGGCTGGAATGTGGGCAATCCGTACGGGTTGCATCCGGACAAGGATTCGCCGATGTATGTGCCGATCGATAACCCGGCGTTTTCGGGTGTGACGGGGCACGTGCGGGCGTTGTCGGTGCCGCAGGGGAAGGAGATTTTCGATCGCGTGGGATTTGTGACGGAGTCAACGTCGATCGGGCTGCTGCCCTTGCCGGACGCGGTGAGTGAGTCGTTTGAGGGGATGTTTCCGTGGCGCGGGCATTTTTTGATGATCAAGGCGGTTAAGCCGAGGTAGGCGACGACTTATTTTTAACCGCAGAGAACGCAAAGGGCGCAGAGAATTGGGAGTGCTCCATTCACAATGCGGGTGTGCGGGCGTCTCGGCCGCAAATACGAAAGTTGCATACTGCGTGAAACTTCGGCGCGCCTGATACTATTACACTGCTGCGCCCGGGGACGGGCGCATTCCCATTCCTGGTTTCCGATACAGGCTTTCCAGCCTGTGGGTTCACGGGACTTTCCAGTCCCGTGTTCGAACTGGCGACTGGAAAGTCGCCCGAACCCGCAGACAAGAATGTCTGCGCTACATATAAAATGGAAACGCTCTAGCCGAAGATTTTTGTGTCGCTGCGCTCTTTGCGCTCGCTACGGTTAAGTTGTCGGCGCTATTTCGTTTCGAGCCCAGTGCCGCGGCGTTTGCGGATGGTGACCAGGGCGTAGCCGAGCAGGGAGAAGCCGACGACGAGGGCGACGACGTTTTCGTAGAACATGTGGATGTTCGGGCGGAAACGGAAATTGATTTCGTGATGGCCGGGTTCCAGGTAGACGCCGCGCATGAGGTAATTGCACTTGAGCACTTCGCCGCGTTTTCCATCGATGAAGACCTGCCAGTCGGGATCGTATTTGTCGGCCAGCATGAGCACGGAGGGTTTGGTGGGCGCGGCTTCGAGGTAAATGTTGGCCGGCTTGTAGCTGGTAATTTTGACTGCGGTCAAATCCTGGTTTGCGCCGGCCGGCGGCGCTGGCATTGATTTGGTCAGGAGTACGGCGTGCGTGGGATCAAATGACTGTTCGGTCAGCCTTGCGAGCGCGGCTTCGTCGTTGGTGACAATTTCCCAGTTGGAGAAGAGCGTGGCGCGCGGGAGGGCGGCGGTATCCTCGAACAAGGCAAACATGGCGTTGGGACTGTTCGTCGGCACGGCGGCGATTTGCGAGTATTGGGTGATGTCGCGCGGGTCAATTCCCTCGCGCGGGCCGAGGTCGAAGGGTTGTATGATGCGGAAGCGATTGGGCTCGGCATTAAATTGTTGATTCATCAATCCCAAGTAGGGCGCCGGGCCGACGAGATAACGCGTGGCGCTCAATTGCCAGAGACGGCCGATGCGGAAGATGGTTGACTCGTCCGGCATGGGGCGGCCGTTGGCGTCCACCATGATGCTGCCGTCGGAATTGGTTTTGTACTGAAGCTGCATCGTCTGGTTGAAGGTTTGCAGGTCCTCCGGCATGCGCGGCATTTGGACGATGTCGAGGGTGGGGATGTAATAGACGGGGAAGAGTTGCTGCTTCCATTCGAGGTCATAGAGATTTTCGAATTGAGCGAAGGCGTCCGGCGTTCCCATCGGGATCGGGGGCGTATAAGCGACGCGATGTTCGTAGGGTTTATCGGCGAGGAATTTGATCACTGGCTCGGGATTGCCGACTTCGTATTTTTCTTTGTAATTCCACCAATTGATATAGGGCAGGTCGGCGCGGACGAGGTCGCCAACGAGAATGATGCCGAGCAACACCCCGGCCCAACGGGCGCGGCGGCCGGCGAAGGCTCCCGACATGATGGCCAGCACCATGCCGACCGTGGCGCCGATGATGATCACAAACCAGCCGGCTTGTTGAAGGCTGAAGGTGACCTGGGCGGCAGCCGCATCCTGTGCGGCGGCGAGTCCCTTGCCTTGCAGCTCTCTGCCACTGCGCAGCAGATCGAGCTTTTGCCAGGTGACGATATAATCTTCCACATGCCCGCGCATGGCGGCGTAAACGCACCAGCCAAGAGCGCTTAACAACGCGACGCCAATAAGGCCGATGACGCAGCGGCGTTCAAAGTGGGGGGCTTTGGCCCACCAGGATTTGAAGCGTCCACCGGTCGCGGGCGCCAGGGGCACGTCCAGGTATCGGCGGCACAGGCCGTGGATGCCGTAGCCGAAGAGAATGACCATGGCGAGGGTCATAATGTAGAGGAATTTGTCCGGATTGCGGATGGTGGAGAAATAGGGGAGGTGATAAACGATTTGAAAGAAGGGCGCATGACGACCCCAGGCCAGCGGCAGCGCAACGCATGCGACTCCCCACCAGAACCAAATGTGTCGGCGTTCCAGGTCGGTGAATCCGGAATCTTTTTTGCGGAGCGACTGCACTCCCGCGCAGCACGCAATAAAGACGATCATGGCGCCGATATAAACGCCGCGACCGGTGTGCCGAAGGTAGGCCCGGGGTGAGGGCAACGGGCCTTTCGAGTCGAAATAGCGGTCCCAGGACGCGTCGGTGCCGATGCTGCCCCAATAATTGGCGGGAGCCGGCGTGATGACGTTACAGCCGAAAAGATTGGGAACGAACAAGGCGAGCGTTTCCTTTTTGGGCAGGCTCCATTGAGTGGCGGTATCGTAATGCTGCGCTTTGGTGGCTTCGTCCTGATTCGTGCCGGCGATGCCGGTGATGTTGGCGGTAATGAGAACGGAAACGGCGTAGGCGGCGATGAAGCCGGCGAAGATGGAGACGACGGCGGTGCGCCAGATGCCGCGAATGGCGCGTTGCGCGAGTGGAGCGCCATCTTCGGCCAGCGCTTGAAACAAAGCGAAGGCGGCAACCACGAGACTCAGGAGCGCGCCGATGTCCGCGGCTTCGACGACATTCATGCCGACGGCCAGGCCGGCGAGGGCGGGTGCGATCCAAACGGGAAGATTATCGCGTTTTATCAGCGCGCCCATGGCGAGCAAATCCAGGCCGAACGCTATGGTGGGCGGGACGGACCCCCAGCAGACGTTGGAAAAATACGAGGTGGTGAAGCAGGCGCCGATGCCACCGAGGACGGCGGCCATGGCGGACAATCCCGCGCGGCGAAAGAAAAAGAAGGCGGCCACTCCAAAGAACCAAAGGCTGATGGGGGCGATGGATTTCGAGTAGCCCAGCGCGCCGAAAAACCAGCGGAAGGTTTGGGTGAAATTCGGAACCACGGCGCCGCCGTTGACGCCGATCGAGTACTGGTCATACCACGAGCCAAGAAATGCTTCCGGCAGATGGGTCCATTGCATTTTCTGGACGGCGTAGGAGCCGTCGTTGGAGAAGATGATCCATTGCGGCAGAAAGCTTTTCCAGAACAGGCAGACGAGGATGACGAAGAGCACTCCAAAGAGGATCAGGCGCGGGATTTTCGTCGAGCTTTGCGGAGTCGAGATTTTCATCAGTCAGGTTTGGACAAAATAATTGGCCGTTTTTCTCAATTGGAGCTTTCTGTCAATGCTCCAGCCGCCCGGCCCGGCATACAAAAGGGCTCAAAACGGGAGTGCCATTGATAGTAGTGGGGGAACATCCTGTCAATGTTATGCTCGCCTTCCCCGGAGGCCGATGAACGCAAAGACGCGGGAGGGCGCAGTGCGCCGGAGAGGACGGATTAATTTACAGCGAGGCTCTGCGGATCCGGCGTCTCTACGTTGATTTGGAGAAACGAGGAATCTTTGAGAGTTTGGAAATGGCTTTACCGGTTCACGCCGACATTTTGGAGTCGTTCTCGACAATCACCGGCGAAAAGTAGAATTCGATGGTGGGTTCGACATGGAACTTTTCGCGAATCATTGGGGCCACGTGTTGTTCCATGAACTGGAAGGCCTTTTCTTCATTGTCCCACAGGTAAACGCCGCCGGCGGTGCGGCCATCGGGCGAGATAAGAAACTGCTTTTGGATGAGACCGGGCACGTTGCGGAAGGCCGGTGCGGCATTCCTCATGTGATGGACCATGGAGCCGGCGCTGTAATTGGCGGGGACGGCAAAGCGGGTAATGGCAGTGATCGTGATAGATGGTTTACGGTTTCGCTTCCAGGACAAGGTTGAAGGGTGTTTGAGTGGCTCGCCGGAATTGGCGGAACCCGGCTTCTTCCATCACGCCGCGCAGTCGACGCTCGCCCGCCTGCGCTCCGAGCGCCAAACCAACTTCCTGGCTGCGCGAATTGGGGGTGCAGATCATGGTCGAAAATCCGTAGAAGACGCGGCCTACGGGATTCAGATTTTCTTCGAGGCGATCGCCGGCGAAGGGTTCGACAATCATCCAGGTGCCATTCGCCGCCAGGCTTTCGCGCGCATGCGCGGCCGCTCCCACCGGGTCGCCCATGTCATGCAACGCGTCAAAGGTGTGATGAAGTCATAGCGGCCGGGAAAATTTTTGGCCGAGGCGGTGCGAATGAAACGTTGGTGAGGCCGGCTTCGCGTGCGCATTGGCGCGCGCGTTCGATCGAGCCGGGATGAAAATCGAAGCCGGTGAACTGCGATTTCGGGAAGGCTTTGGCCATGATAATGGTCGACGCGCCATGCCCGCAGCCGATATCGGCGACTTGCGCTCCGGCGTTCAATTTCGCCTGGACGCCGTCCAGCGCGGGGATCCAGTTTTGAACGAGGTTGGCGGCGTAGCCGGGGCGGAAGAACTTTTCCACACCGCAAAAAAGACAGTTGTGATGATCCTGCCAGGCAAAGCCGGTGCCGGTGCGAAAGGCCTCCGCCACTTTCGGTTCATCGTGATACATCGACGCCGCGGCGTAAAAGCCTCCGGTCATGGCGACGGGGCTATCGGGATCCGCGAAGACGGCCTGTTGCTCGGGGCTCATCGCAAAACAGCCGGTCGCCGGGTCGTAGTTGACGTAGCCCGAGGCGGCCTGGTTGGCCAGCCATTCGCGAACGTAACGTTCATCCAGTTTGGCGCGGTTGGCGAGTTTCGTGGAGTCTGCGGGCCCGATTTCGGTCAAAGCACGGTAGAGGCCGAGGCGATCGCCAGGACACCAGCGCGCCGCTCGCCACGCCCAGGTCGCCGACCATTTTTCCAACGAGTATTCAACGGCCTGATTTAGTTTTGGAACTTTATACTCGCATGGAGAGCGGTGGCGGTGCAAATGGGACGAAGGAACCAGAATGTTTCCGGGGAAATAGCGAAGTTCGCGCCGGGTCGGAGACCGGCGCTCCGGCTTTTTGCAGAAAACGCTCCCTTTTCATTTTTTTCTTTATTGAAGGCACAAGAAAGCGGACATCTTCTAGAAGCATGAGCGCAAGCCCGCAACCATTCACCGATCACGTCACGGGGAAGAACAAATCTTCGGCGAGCGCGTGGAGTGGGTGGATGGTCGCGGTTGTGCTGGCGGTGGTGGCGGCGGTTTTTGTGGGGATGTGGAATTCTGCGAATGCCCAGCATCAAAAAGACGCTGAAAAAATGCTGTCGATACAGGCTGCGGCGGCTGCGTCGGACAGGATTCTCGCCGATTCCCAGGCGCAAAACCGGACGAACGAGGATTTAATTGCATCACTCACCAATCAAATTGCGGATTTGCAGAAGCAGAAGGAAGCGGTGTCGAAGAGCTCTAAATCGCTGGAGGAGGAGATGCGTTCACAGCTTGAATCGAAGGATGTGACGATCTCCAAGCTGCAAGGGCGGCTGACGGTGAATATTGTGGATCGCGTGATGTTTGATTCGGGTGAGGCAGTGTTGAAGCCGGATGGCGAGGTGGTGATGCGGAAGATCGCGCAAATCCTGCAGGAGCATCCCCAACTCGCGATTCATGTGGTCGGCCATACGGATAACGTGCCGATCCGGCAGACGGCGCAGAGCCGGTTTGCGAGCAATTGGGAGCTATCGACGGCGCGGGCGCTGGCGGCGGTGCATTTCCTGACCGAACGCGCGGGGGTGGATCCCAAGCGCGTGGGCGCGGTGGGTTATGGAGAATTTCGGCCGGTGGCGGATAATGCGACGCCGGAAGGGCGCGCGAAGAACCGGCGGATAGCGATTACGATTTTACCGGAGGAGTTGAATTTGCCGGAGGCGGTGCCGGTGAAGGGAAATGCGGACACGAATTCTGTTGGGCCTGCGCCGAATAGCATTAATTAATTCGCCTGCGACTTGAAGGAACTCCTAATCCTTTGTCGGCCGGCTGTTCTTCTCCTTGAGTTCACGAGCTTTTTTGAGGTCGGCGTGCGACCCATCCAAGTCGCCCTTTACTCGCTCCACGAAAGCACGGTTCTCATAGGCGAAGACGAAATCAGGATTGAGGTGAATCGCTCTGTTGTAGTCGTCCAAGGCGCCGTCCAAATCGCGTTTTTGTCGCCGTGCGTTTCCGCGGTTGTAAAATCCATCGGCATACTTTGGATTTATTTCAATCGCCTTGGAAAAATCGGCGATGGCGCCATCTAAATCGCCTTTCGCTTGCAGAGTATTTCCGCGCTCACTGTAGGCTTCAAAGTAATTAGTTTTTAATTCAATGGATTGAGTAAAATCAGCGATTGCCTCGTCCCAGTCTCGTTTAGATACTTTTGCTGTTCCACGGTTGAAGTAGGTTAAATAATTGGGATTTAGTCTGATCGCCTCATCATAATCCGATATTGCGCCGTCGAAGTCGCCTTTAGCGTGTCTCACCACGCCGCGTCGGTTATAGCCCTCGAAAGAATAGGGTTTGATTTGAATCGCTTCGGTAAAATCGGCGAACGCACCATCAAGATCCTTCTTGGCGAATTTCACCAAGCCGCTATCAAGATATCGGGAGAAATCTGCATCACGATCAGCAAATGCAGCAAAAGCAGCGAAACAGAAGGCTATCAGAATAGAAATCCGCTTCACAGGATTCATCATTTACCTTCCGAATGCCCTTCTTTTTTCACGTCGACTTTCTATCAGAACACTTTCATCACCGCCAGTGGATAAACAAAACAGGCGACGTCGTTTTACTAAACTGTAAGCGAAAAACGCGGTCTCACCTAAAGCAAGACCGCGTTCTTAAATATTTCCGGCGGTCACAGACCGCCGCTACATTGATCAATCAAACGCATGCCCGGCGCAGCAGAGCACGTTTTTGATTTTGTGGCGGACCAGTTCCTTCACCTTGGTGCGGGCGGGCGCGAGGTATTTGCGCGGATCGAATTCTTTCGGGTTTTCGAACAGCACTTTGCGGATGGCGGCGGTCATGGCGAGGCGCAAGTCGGTGTCGATGTTGACCTTGGTGCAACCCACGCGGCGGGCGATTTCGATGTCGGCTTCCGGCACGCCGGCGGTGTCGGTGCCGAGTTTGCCGCCGTATTTATTGATTTCTTCGGCCAAATCCTTCGGAACGCTGGAAGCGCCGTGGAGCACGAGCGGATAATCGCCGAGGCCGGCATCCATGAGCGCTTTCTTGATGGCCTTGAGACGTTCGAGGTCGAGGTGTTGTTCGCCTTTGAATTTGTAGGCGCCGTGGGAATTGCCGATGGCCACGGCGAGTGAATCCACGCCGGATTCCTTGACGAATTTAACGGCTTCCTCGGGGTGTGTGTAAGCGCCGCCCTTGGAATAGCCGCCGCCTTCTTCGCCGTCATCGTGCTGGGCGCCGACGAGCATGCCGAGTTCGCCTTCGACCACGCAATTATGTTTGTGGGCGTAGTCGACGACCTTTTTGCAGACCTCGACGTTCTTCTCGAAGGGCTCATGGCTGGCGTCGATCATGACGCTGGTGAAGCCTTCATCGATGCATTCCTTGCAAAGCTCGAAGGAATCGCCGTGGTCCAGGTGAACGGCGATGGGGATATTGGAAAGGCTGACGGCGGCTTCGATCAGTTTCTTGAGGTAAACCGGGTTGGCGTATTGGCGGGCGCCTTTGGAAATCTGGAGCATCACGGGCGCTTTTTCCTCCTCACAGGCTTCGATGATGGCCTGGAGCAGTTCCATGTTGTTGACGTTGAAAGCGCCGAGCGCGTATTTGCCTTTCAGGGCTTTCGCGAATAGCTCGCGGGTATGAGTCAATGGCATAAGTTCAAGTTCGAGTTCAATGACCGGCAGTGGCCCGGTCGGAAAAGGGGATGATAGGAACCGGAACGCCGAAAGGAAGAAAAAAACACGGGGCGGGAGTTGCCTCCCGCCCCGTGCTGGAACCAAGTCAGATTCTTATTTGTTGCCGCTGACGATTTCGCTCAGCTTGAAGATGGGCAGGAACATACAAATCACCATGCCGCCGATGACGACGCCGAGGAACACGATCAGGATGGGCTCGATCATCGCGGTCAATCCGGACAAGCACGGTTTCGATTTCTTCATCGAGGAAGTCGGAGATGCGTTCGAGCATGTTGTCGATTTTGCCGGTTTGTTCGCCGGCGGTGATCATGCGGATGACCATGCTCGGGAAAACGGGGTGCTTGGACAATGCTGACGAAATGCTCTGGCCGCGCTCGATGTCGCCCGCCGCCACCCGGATGGCTTTTTCCATGACGACATTGCCGACGGTCTGCGAGACGATTTGCAGGACTTCCAGGATGGGCACACCGCTGCGAACCAGCGAAGCCAGCGTGCGGGTGAAGCGGGCCAGACAGATTTTATGGGCGATGGCCCCGAAAACGGGCAGCTTGATGCGGCGTGAGTCCCAGAATTCGCGGCCCGCCGGGGTTTTGATGAAGTAAAGCCAACCCTAAACCATGCCGCCGACGCCGACGATGAAATAAAGAATGTAGCTCTTCATGAAATTGCTGATGTCGATCAGGCATTGGGTCGGGGCGGGCAGCTTGGCGCCGAAGCCGGAATACACATCGCCGAACACCGGCACCACCTTGACCAGCAGGAAGATGGTGATCAGGACGGCCACGACACTGACGACGGTGGGATACATCATGGCCGATTTGACCTTCTTGCGCAGGCGGGCGGTGTTTTCCAAATAGGTGGCCAGGCGGGCGAGAATTTCCGCGAGCAAACCGCCTTTTTCACCGGCGCCCACCATGCGACATAGAGGCGATTGAAAGCTTTGGGATGCTTTTGCAAGGCTTCGGAGAAGCTATCGCCGGCTTCCACGCGGGCGCAGACGTCCTTGATGACGTCGCGCATGACTTTGTTGGTGGTCTGTTCGGCCAAGCCCTGGAGCGATTGGACCATCGCGAGACCGGCGTCGATCATGGTGGCCAGCTGGCGGGTGAAGATGACGAGGTCGGCGAGGGCGACCTTGCCGCCGGAGGTTTTGCCTTTTTTGCCGACCTTCTCCTGGATGGAGACGACGAGCAGGTTGCGGTTCAACAAAGCGGCGATGGCAGCCTGCTCAGTGCCGGCTTCGACCGAACTGCGGATCTCCCTGCCAGAGGAGGTTTCCCGCGCTACATACATGAATGAGGCCATAAATTGCTGGTGCTTATTGTTTCTAAGCTGGCGGTTTGTCAGCAGTCCCCGTTCCAATCCGTTTAAATGGGCGGGAATGCTGAATATGTGCGGGGAGCGCTCCGGGATTTGTGCTTTGGGAGGAAGAATTCGCTTAAAAAATGGACAAATGGGCGCCGGATGGGAGTGCCTCGTTTTTGGGCTGACCACAAGAGGAGGGGCTGGATTGAAAAAACTTGTTGTCAAACCCCGCGATTTTACATATCAATTCGGGCAAATGCACCGGGTTGGTGCCGGGGGTAAACTGTTTTTACCCCAATTCGTAGCGTACAAAAACGTGTACCAAAATATAAACTAAACTGGAGGAACCAAATGAAGTTTAATAAATGGACATTAGGATTGGCAGCAGTCGGATTGGTTAGTTGGAATTCCGCAGCGGTGGCTGATGATACAGCCGCAGCAGCGCCGGCAACTGTGTTGACGGCTCTTTCTTCGACAACGTTGAGCGGATATGTGGATACCTCGGCCCAATGGAACCTGGGCACGGGCAATGCACATAACCCGCCTTATTCTTTCGGCGGCGCGAGCAAGGCAGACGGGTTCAACCTGAACGTCGTCCAGCTCTCGCTCGACAAGCCGATGGATGAAAGTGAATGGGCGGCTGGTTACCATGTGGACCTGTGGCTCGGACCCGACGCAAACGGGCTCGGCACGGCCTCGATCAATTCGCCTTCTACTTCGGATTTCGCCATCCGCCAGGCCTATGTCTCGTTGCGCACTCCGGTGGGCAACGGCCTCGATTGGAAAATCGGCGTGTTCGATACCATCATCGGTTACGAATCGCTCGCTTCGGTCAATAACCCGAACTACACCCATTCGTACGGCTTCACCATCGAGCCGACGACGCACACGGGCATTCTCGGCACCTACAAAGTCAACGACATGATCAACATTTCCGCTGGTATCGCGAATACCATCGGACCGTCGATCAACGAGAAAGCCCAGGGCCCGAACCTCGGCGGCCATACCTTGGCTGAATCCTCGAAAACCTACATGGGCGCAGTCGCTCTCACCGCTCCCTCAAGCTGGGGTTGGGCTGGTGGTTCGACGCTCTCGTTCGGTGTCGTGAATGGCTTTAACAGCGCAGTGAATGGCTTCGGCGCGAACCAGGCGAATGTGTACGGTGGTTTGACGATGAATACGCCGATCACCGCGTTGAAACTGGGTGCGGCGCTGGACTTCGTCCAGGTGCACAACCCCGCTCATGCCGGTCTCTCGGACGGCACGATCTGGGACGGCGCGCTCTACGCGACCTTCCAGGCGACGGAAAAGCTGAGCTTCAGCGCTCGTGGCGAATTCACGGATGATTCGACCGGCCTGTTGACGGGCGCTTTCCCGCGCGCGAAGATCTGGTCCGGCACGGCCACGGCTCAATATGACCTGTGGAAGAACGTGATCAGCCGCGTGGAATTCCGCTGGGATCACGGCGACAACGGCAAGTACTTCGGCGCGAACTCGAATACCTCAGCCGGAGGCCCGAGCCGCCGCAATGCGTATTTGCTCGCGGCGCAAGTCATCTACAAGTTCTAATTTTAGGGCTTCTCAACAACCCTCCCGGGAAACCGGGAGGGTTTTTTGTTGTGCGGAGGAGACGCGGGAAGGGACGACGAGGGTGATCTCCAGACTATTTCTCAAAAGAAATTTCCGAAAAGATGGCGAATCCCTGCCGGGATTCGTGGCAAACCCGCAGGTTTGCCCCACCTTTTCGGAAATTTCTTTTGAGAAACAATTTAAAACAAATTTCCAGAGGGAGCGGTTCCAGCCGGGGGCGGATCACCGGCCCAAACCCATTTGTTGCAGGTAATCTTCAATGGCCTGGAGATTGGCGCGGGCCTGTTCCGCGTGGGTGGGGCTGGTGAGCAGTTCTTTGAAGAGGGCGATCGCCTCGTCCAGTTTTTGCAGGCGGAGCAGGCATGCGCCGAGATTGGCTTTCGCGCTGTCACCGACAATGGCGGGATCGAAACTCACCGAGAGATCGTAACTGTGGTCCCTGCCCATTTGCACGAGCTGGCGCAGCACTCGCTCCGCGTGGTCGAATTGGCCGGCCATGGCGGCCTGGCGCGCGAGCAGCCATAATAAGGGCGGATTGGTGGGGAACCAGCGCCGGGCGAGTTGCTCCACGAGTTCCGGCGGGAAACCCGGAGGCAGTTGTTCCGGGGCAAATTGCAGGAGTTGCTCCAGCAGGAGGCTCACGATGGGCATTGGCGCCTCGGCCTCCCGCGCGTGCGGCAGAATTTTTTGGGCGGCCTCGCGCAAGACTTCGATGCCGCGCTCGTCCTCCAACATCAGCAGCGTGCGGCCGTATTCAACGAGGTAATAAAGCTGGCCCGGCCGGTCGAGCAGTTCCAACTCCATCAGTCGCGCGCCGCGGCGCAGCTTGGCGGGAAGCATTTCGCCGACGTAGCCGTAGTGCCGCATCGTGATGGTGGATTGATGCACGCCCAGCCCGGTTTTCGCCTCGATCTCGCCGATGGGCGGATGAAATTCCGGATGGCAACGGCCGCGGAACCGCAAATCGTCGCGGCGGCGGAAGAGCCGCAATTGCCACATCATGGAAAAATAATCAAGGCGATCCGCGAATTTGAGATCCTGGCGGCGGACAAAAAATGCGAGCGCGTCCGGGCGCGCCAGGCAGGCGCGCACTTCGGCGGCGGATTCGGGCAGCAGCTCTTCATCGGCATCGAGCCAGAAAATCCAGTCGCCCCTGGCGTGGTCGATGGCGAAATTGCGCGCGGCGGAAAAATCATCGCGCCAGGGAAAGTGGCAGACGACGGCGCCGAGTTCGCGGGCGATTTCCGCGGTGCGATCCGTGGAGCCCGTGTCGGCGACCACCACTTCATCCGCCAGGCCGCGGACGGACGCGAGGGCGCGCGGCAGATTTTTTTCCTCGTTCCGTGCAATGATGCAGACGCTCAGCATGGTTAGTCTCCGAATAATTTTTTGAAGGCGTCCCGCGCCTTGGATTCCCGGGAAACGTCGGAGGCGTCCTGGGAGGGGGGCACATACTCGCGCCGCACCATTTCGAACCACTCGCAGTAGTTGGCGACGTGCTTTTCATCGACGGGTTCCGCGCGGCGATCGCGGCATTGATGCGCGACGGTGCGATCGTAACTGGCGCAGTTCCGGCAAACTTTCAAGTCCGCACCGCAAATGCACGATTCGGAGCGGCCGGGCGTGCCAGCCAGCGTATATTCGCGCCCGCATTTCCAGCAATGTCGCGTAACGGCCATGGGGGTATTTTATTTTATTTGGGAAATTTGGCGAGCGGGAATGGAGAGGAGCGCGAGATTTGTGTGGTTGTCTCTGCGTTCGGCCTTGCTCGGATTTCACAGCGGCAGTATCACGCGAATGACCGTGCCTTCGCCGCGTTTCGAGCGCAGGGTGAGTTTGCCGTGATGCGCTTCGACGATGCGGTGCACAATCGCGAGCCCAAGGCCGGTGCCGGAGCGCTTGGTGGTGTTCAGCAGCGAGGTGAAGGCGCGTTGCTGTTGTTCTTCCGTCATGCCTTCGCCGGTGTCGCGGAACTCCACGATGACGAGCGACGTGCGCGCGCCCGCGCGCCCGGTAGTCGTCGCCTTGGCCGCGATGGTCAACGTGCCGCCGCCGGGCATGGCTTCGGCGGCGTTGAGAATGAGATTGAGAAACGCCTGCTCGAGCTGGGTTGCGTCGCCGGAAATGGGCGGCAGGTGCGGCTGCAGCCTGGTTTTCCAGGCGACGTTTTGGTTCTTGAGTTTGTGCCGCACAAGCAATCCGAGTTCGTCCAGCAGTTGATTCAAATTCACCGGCGCCAGGCGCGGTTCGCTGGTGCGCGCGAAATCGAGAATTTGCTCCACGATCTTGTTCAGGTGGTCGATTTTTTCGCGGATGATGCGGTTATCCTTGTTGCGCGGATCGCCGTCCGGAAATTTCAAATCCAGCGAGTGATAGAGCATCTTCATCACTGTGAGCGGATTCCGGATTTCGTGCGCGACCTCGGCGGCGAGCAGGCCGAGCGCGGAAAGCTTTTCGTTCTGACGCAACTGTTCCTCGACGTCGACGATGCGTTCGTAGAGCCGCGCCTTTTCGATCGCGATGGCGGAAAGTTCGGCGAGTGCGGAGAGGATGCGGATTTCCTCGTTGGAAAAATTATACGGCTCGCCCGTGTAAACACTCAGCGTGCCGATGGCTTCGCCGGCGAACAGCAGCGGGACGCTCAGCAGCGACACCAATCCCTCGCGCCGGGCGACTTCCACGTTTTGGTAGCGCGTGGAAATCTGGACGTTCTCGACCTGCAACGGCTTTTTGCGCCGCGTGACCACGCCGACCAAACTCTCGGCGACGCTCAAGCGCGGCTTGCTGGTATAGTCCTCGCTCGCGCCGTAGCTGGCGCGCAAATCCAGCCACTCGCGCGCGTCATCCAGCATCATGAGCGAGCACATTTTGGCGCGCATCAGCAGGCACGTTTCGGCTGTGACGGCTTTCAGCGCGTCGTCGAGGTTCAGCGTGGAATTGATGATGCGGCTGACGTTGGCGAGCGCCTCGAACAGGCGCGCTTTGAGGCGCAATTGTTCATAGAGCCAGGTGTTTTGAATGACGCGCGCGGCCTGCAGCGCGAGGGCTTCGAGCAATTCCTGGTCGTCGGTGCTGAAGGCGTTGGCGGCGTCCGAGTCCACGTTCAATACGCCGCGGACTTCGCCGTTCACTTCCAGCGGCACGGCGAGTTCCGAGCGCACGCCGCGTTGCAGCATGATGTAGCGCGGGTCATTGGCGACATCGCCGATGCGCGCGGGCTGGCCGACGCGGGCCACCCAGCCGGTGATGCCTTCGCCGACGCGCAGTTTCAATTCCGCGGCGTTTGCCGGCAAACCTTTGGCGGCCTGGATTTCGAGAAAATTTGTGGTGGGATTGATGAGCACGACGGAGCCGGACGTGGCACGCATGACGCGCACGGCTTCATTGACGATGAGTTGCAGCGCTTCCTGCGGGTCGAGCGTCGAGTGGATGACATTGCCGACGTGATAAAGCAGGCTGAGCCGCTCGTAACGCCGCTTCAATTGTTCCAGTTCAGATTGCGCTTCAGAGTCGATGGAGAGTTGATACCAGCGCGGCACTCAAGTCTCAAGAAATCTCACGCTGGCGAATGCACGGCGCCTCACCTGACGCGCGACATCAAATATAATCCGCCGACGCCGAAGAATAAGTTGGGGAACCACGCGCCGAGCCAGGAAGGCATCCAGCCGGTTTCGCCGAAGGTCAATCCGACTTGTTGCAGAACGAAATAGACGAAGAAAATGAAAATGCTCGCGGCCACGCCGACGAAAATATTCCGGCGGCCGGAGCGCGCGGAAAACGGGATGGCCACAATGACGACGACGAGGCAGGCGAAAGGACCGGCAAAGCGGCCGTGCAATTCCGTGAACAGCCAGTTGCGCATCTCGCGATTCGGGTGCGGATGAAACCGCAGATAATTCACGATATCCGAAAGGGGGATGTCCGCGCGGCGGGTTTTGGAAATGGTGCCGTGATATTTGTTCACCTTGATGTCGCTTTGGATTTCCGCCGGGGTTTCCGAAAATTCCGGCAGGACGAGGTGGTTCGTTTTCACCCGGCGCGTCGTTCCGAGATTTTCCACTACTTCGCCGGTAAACACCCAGGTGTGATTCGTCCACACGCCGGTAGTGGCGGAAAGTTTGAAATCCTGGCCGTTCGTTCCGGCCCACACGATCACGGGCAGCGTCATTTCGTGGGTGACGGTGTTGTAAATGGTCGCGTTCCATTTGCGGCCGGGGCCGCCGATGCCGAGGTTGACGAAGTTCAACGGCTTCACGAGATTCCGCTCCGCTTTCGCGGTTGGGTCCACGCTTAAAATTTCATCGGCCCTGTCGCCGGCTTGCGGGGCGAAGTATTCGTTGAAGGCGAACAGCAGCGCGCTGAAGAAAAGTCCCGCCGCGAAATACGGCATGCACAATCGCACGAGGCTGATGCCCGCGGCGCGAATGGCCGTGATTTCATTGTAGCGCGCGTGATTCGTGACGACATAAAGCGTCGCCAGCAGAATGGCCACCGGCAGCGCGATGGGAATGAATTCCGGGATTTCGTAGATATAATAGGCGACGATGTCCTTGCCGCGCAGGTGAGCCTGCTGAAAGCGATGCAGGTCGAGGCCGAGATCGAAGGCGATCCAGATCATCAGGAACCCGGCGAAAAAAACCGCGAGCCAGAAAAGAAACTCGCGGAGCAGGTAACGATCAATCAGACGCATTGGAGCCAGCGTAAAAGCGGGGTTTTGCGGTCGCAAGCTTACATTGCGGCGGCGCCCTTCGACCGCCGTGTGAAAGCGGGGAATTATCCCGCTTCAAACTGGTGACGATTCCAGGTTATTCCAAAGATTATTCCATGCGGGCGCTGAAGCGGCGTGAACGCCGCGCTCCTGCTGACGGTGCGGGGGCGCCGGCGAATATTGCGGCGGTCACAGACCGCCGCTACAGGACATCGCTACGCTGCTACCGGATGTTTGATGATCCAGTCGTAACCCTTGGCTTCGAGTTCGAGCGCGAGGCTTTTGTCGCCGGATTTGACGATGCGGCCTTCGACGAGCACGTGGACGAAATCAGGCACGATGTAGTTCAAGAGGCGCTGGTAATGCGTGATGACCAATTGCGCATTGTCCACGCGCTTCAATTTGTTCACGCCCTGCGAGACGATCTTGAGCGCGTCGATATCCAGGCCGGAATCGGTTTCGTCGAGAATCGCAAGTGTGGGTTCGAGCACGGCCATTTGGAAAATTTCGGCGCGCTTCTTTTCGCCGCCGGAAAAACCTTCGTTGACGGAGCGCTTGAGCAAATCATCCTTGAGCTCGAGCAGTTTCATTTTGTCCTTCACGAGCGCGAGGAATTCCATCGCGTCGAGTTCGGGCTGGCCTTTGGCCTTGCGGATTTCATTGAGCGCGGCCTTGAGGAAATAGGTGCTGTTGACGCCGGGAATTTCGACGGGGTATTGGAACGCGAGGAACAAGCCTTCGCGGGCGCGCTCTTCGGGATCGAGATCGAGGAGGTCGTGGCCGTTGTAAGTCACTTCGCCGCCGGTGATATCATAGCCATCGCGGCCGGCGAGCACCGCCGCGAGCGTGCTCTTGCCGCTGCCGTTCGGGCCCATCACGGCGTGGACTTCGCCGGCATTGATGGTCAGGCTGACGCCCTTGAGGATCTGTTTGCCTTCGACCCCCGCATGGAGGTCTTTGATTTCAAGAATAGGTTTGCTCATTTTCTAAAATTTGGTTCGCCCCGCGCGCCATGCCACACGCGCAGGATGTGAACAGTCTTTGTTTCGTTCAACACTTCGTAAAAAATTCGATAGTTGCCGTAAACAATTTCGCGAATCACCCCGCTGGAACGGCGCGGATACGCAGGACCGATTAACGGAAATGTCTCAAGAATTTTAACGTGACCTAGAATTCCCTTTCCCGTAGTCGCTGACGCCGAAGGATTATCGCGTGAGATATACGTGCAAATATCCTTCAAGTCATCAATCGCGGATTCGGTCCAGATTATCTTGAAATCCATGCCTCGACTAATTTTTCGACTTCAGCATGAGATTTCGTGCGCCCAGCTTTAACGTCTTCTTTGCCTTTGCGAAGCGCCGCCATGATATGCAACTCCTCGGCGATTTGCTCCATGGATGCGCCTTCGGGCAAATGATTGATCGTTTCGATGGCGACTTGCTTATCGTTCATGGTCTTATCCTACGCTGCCTTCGAGGCTCACGCCGAGCAGCTTTTGGGCTTCGACGGCGAATTCCATCGGGAGTTCCTTGAAGACTTCCTTGCAGAAGCCGTTCACGATCATGTTCACGGCGTCCTGCGTGGAAAGCCCGCGCTGGTTGCAGTAGAATATCTGGTCCTCGCCGATTTTGGACGTGGTCGCTTCATGTTCCACCGACGCGGTCGTGTTTTTCACTTCGATGTAAGGGAACGTGTGCGCGCCGCAGCGGTCGCCGATAAGCATCGAATCGCATTGCGAGAAATTGCGCGCGTTCGCGGCGGTCTTCTGGATTTTGACGAGTCCGCGATAACTATTTTGGCCGCGGCCCGCCGAAATGCCTTTGGAGACGATCGTGCTGCGCGTGTTTTTGCCGATGTGCACCATCTTCGTGCCGGTATCGGCTTGCTGGAAGTTGTTCACGACGGCGACGGAATAAAATTCGCCCACGGAATCGTCGCCCTGCAAAATGCAGCTCGGATATTTCCAGGTGATGGCCGAGCCGGTCTCGACCTGCGTCCAGCAAATCTTGGATTTCCGCCCGCGGCACAAACCCCGTTTGGTCACGAAATTATAGATGCCGCCGCGTCCCTGCGCATCGCCGGGATACCAGTTTTGCACGGTGGAATATTTGATTTGCGCGTTGTCGAGCGCGATGAGTTCGACGACGGCCGCGTGCAATTGATTTTCATCGCGCATCGGCGCGGTGCAACCTTCGAGGTAACTCACCTGCGCGCTTTCGTCCGCGATGATGAGGGTGCGCTCGAATTGGCCGGACTTGGCCGCGTTGATGCGGAAGTAAGTCGAGAGTTCCATCGGGCAACGGACGCCCTTGGGGATGTAGCAAAACGAGCCGTCGGTGAAGACCGCGGAGTTCAGCGCCGCGTAATAATTATCCGTATACGGCACTACCAGGCCGAGATATTTGCGCACGAGATCGGGATGCTCCTGCACGGCTTCGCTCATGGAGCAGAAGATAATGCCCTGCTTGGCGAGCGTTTCGCGATAGGTGGTGCCGACCGATACGCTATCAAACACCGCATCCACCGCCACGCCGGCGAGCCGTCCGCGTTCGCGCAGCGGGATGCCGAGTTTCTCGTAGGTCTCGAGCAGCTTGGGATCGACTTCATCGAGGCTTTTCGGGCCGTCGGTTTTTTGCTTCGGCGCGGAGTAATACGTGATGTCCTGGAAATTGATCGGCGGATATTTCACGAACTGCCACTTCGGCTCCTTCATGGTCAGCCAGTGACGAAACGCCTTGAGGCGCCATTCGAGCAGCCATTCCGGCTCTTTTTTCTTGTGCGAGATCAGCCGGATGATGTCCTCGTTCAAGCCGGGCGGCGCGGACTCGGTTTCGACGTCCGTGACAAATCCGTATTTGTATTCCTGCTGGACTAGACCTTCAATTGTCTCTGTTGCCGTGCTCATGCTGTTCGTTAAATCGGTTAAATCCGTTAAATGGGTTAAACGAGTTAAATGGGTCTCTTCGCGGATTTAACTCATTTAACCGGTTATCTTTATTTAATGGGACTGCCGCACTTGGCGCAAAGGCCGTGGATCGCAATCTCAAAACGTGCGGCTTTAAATCCCTTGGGCAAAGTGATGCCTTCCGGTCCCTCGCTGGGCAAATCAATATCGAACACTTTTGCGCAAGTGTCGCAATAAAAGTGGCAATGCTCGCGCATGTTCGGGCAAAAACGGGTCGCGCCGCGGTCCACGTTCACCTGGCGCGCCATGCCGGATTGCACCAGGGCATCCAGGCAGTTGTAAACCGTCGCCATGGAAATATCGGGCATCTCGCGCTTGGCGCGGATGAAGACTTCCTCGGCCGTGGGATGATCGCGCTCCTCGATCAGCACATCATAGACGTGCTGACGCTGCGGCGTGAACCGAAAGCCGCTCGTGGAGAGCTGCCGGCTCAAATGTTCATCCAACTTTTTGTGTTCGACTCGCGACATTCCTGGGCTAACTTATGGCTCCTCCCTGTCCTTGTCAAGATTTGGAATAATTCTAATTCAAGGCATTCTGGGAACGCAGTTTGCGGTTTTATCCGGCAGAGAATTCCCCGAAGACAACTCGCGCTCCGGTCCACACGGAGGGTTTCCTGATGTTTGTTCTTGTCCTCGTCTGGTGTGATTTTGGAACCTGCGGTGATGACGCGCAAAATTGCCGTTCTGTTCCATCAAAAACAGCGGGGGCAGCAGATGAATTATCTCATTCATCATTACGCTGAATTCTGGCGGGAGGATGGGCACGAAGTCGTTTTTATTTTTGGCACGGAGGAATTTGTTCCGGCGGATCTCGTGATTGTGCATGTGGACTTGACGGTGGTGCCGCAGGAGTATCTTGATTTTGCGCGGCGCTTCCCGATTGTGCTCAACGGCGAGGTCCGGGATATCCGGAAATCCACCATCAGCCAATCGCTGGTGAAAGCGGGAGACGGTTACCAGGGAAAAGTGATCGTCAAATCCAACTACAATTTCGCGGGCACACCGGAGCGCGCGTTGGGGCAGCCGTGGGATCCGCGCGGCGTCTCGAGTTCCTATTTTGGTTCTCCATTGGACTACCAGGTTTACGACAGCCCGGACGCGGTGCATCCCCGGCTTTTCAACGACCCGAATGTCGTCGTTGAAAAATTTCAGCCGGAGTTTCAAGACGGGATTTATTTCATGCGCGCGATGCTGTTTCTGGGAGATCGCGCGACGTGCACGCGTTTCGCTTCGAGGGAGCCGATCGTCAACGGTTCGACACAGATCAGCTCGGAGCGAGTCGAGCCGCATCCGGAAATCATGAAAATGGCCAGGGCCATGAAGTTTGATTACGGCAAATTCGATTACGTGATTCACGAAGGAAAACCCGTCCTGCTGGATGCCAATAAAACCACGGGCGGCGTCACGGCTTCCAGCGACCCGCAGAAAGTGGCGGGGCGGCGTTATCGGGCGGAAGGGCTTTATCAATATTTCAAATAGAGGCGCGTCGCGGGTGTTGCGTGGCGGGGTAACCGGGCACGCGCATTGGAGGGTGGGATTTATCCCGCTTCAACTCTACCGGCAAGAGAGACTCCGGATTATTCCAAAGCGATTCGATGCGGGCGCTGAAGCGGCGTGAACGCCGTGCTCCTGAAATGGCGGGTGTGCCAGGTTGCGCCTGCGTGCGTGGGGCGGCGATTAAAAACGTGACAGTTCCATCGGACACTTGGTACGTGTGATATTTTACGTTCTATGTTCCACCAGATTTCTGAAGCCGTTCAGCGCCGGATGAAATTCCTGGAAGAGGCGGATGCGCGCGACCGGGCTGACGGAACGCCCCTCGCCAAACGTCTCAAGCAAGTCACGCCGGAAGTGGGCCGATTGCTGGCCATCCTGGCGGCGTCGGCGCCGCCCGGCGACTGCATTGAGATCGGCACCAGCGCCGGGTATTCCACGCTTTGGCTGGCGATGGCGTGCCGATTGTCCGGGCGCAAATTGACCACGTTTGAAATTTTGCCCGAGAAGGCGGCGCTCGCCCGCGAAACATTCCGCCTCACCGGCATGGAGAATTTCATCCACTTCGTTCACGGCGACGCGTTGCAACAGGTCGCGAATCTGAAAAATATCGCGTTTTGTTTTCTCGATGCCGACAAGGACACTTACACGCCTTGCTATGAGGCGATCGTTCCCAAGCTGGTTCCGGGCGGCATATTGGCCGCGGATAATGTGACCAGCCACGAGGAGGCGCTGCGGCCGATGATCCAGCGCGCGTTGGCCGATGAGAGAGTGGATGCCGTGGTGGTGCCGATTGGCCGGGGAGAATTGGTCTGCCGGAAAATATAATGCCTTCGCCATCTCATGAAATGTTCGCGCAGGGCGCGGCGCTGGCCCGGCGGCTGGCGCCACAACTGTGCCGGAAAGGCCCGGCGCAGGGGGAAGATTGCTCGTGGTATCACGGCCTGTGGCAGGATTTGCGCCTGCTCGGCCTTGCGGCGACGCCGGAGCAACAAGCGGATTTTTTTCGCAACGCTTTCGCGCGGCTTCCGCGCGGGCCGGTGCGGGTGTTGATTTCCGGCTCGGCGGATTATGCGATTCTCGACCACGTTCTTCCAGCGTGTTCGGAAAATGGTTTGACGGCAAAGATCACGGTGGCGGATCTATGCGAGACTCCGCTGTATTTCAATCGCTGGTATGCGGAGCAGGCTGGAGTGCAGATTGAAACGATCCAGGCCGACATTTTTCAGCATCGTTTTGAAACTCCTTTCGACGTCATTTGCAGCCACGGTTTCCTGAGTCAATTTCCCCCGACACGCAGGGCGGAACTGCTGCGGCGATGGTCGCGCTCGCTCGTCCCCGGCGGAAAGGTGTTCCTGGTGAATCGCGTGCGGCCCGCGCCGTCGGGAGCGGAAACAAAATTTTCTGAACAACAGGGGCGGGAATTTTGCGAAGCGTTGGAAGGAAAACTTCGGGCGAATGATTCCATCCCAAAAGCCGACTGGGCCGGCATTCTTGCGCGTGCGAGTATCTATGTGCAACGGTTGATCGGTTATGCGCTCACCGAAGAGGAGTTGGCGGGGCTTTTTGAACAGGGCGGATTCGAGATCGACGATTGCCAGACAGTTGCGACGGGAAAACAGGATAATGCTTTGAACGGTCCGGCCATCCCAACGCGAGCCCGGCACGCCTGCATCATCGGGTCGCGGAGATAGTTGATGCTGAATTACGTTTAGACCCGCCAATCATTCGAGGAAACGAAGGTGGTAATTTTTTAGCACTTTTTTGTTGACGCCGCGAACACGTCTGCTAATTTTTTAGCATTCCAATGAACACCGAAACTCACCTCAGCCGTCGCGAGCGACAAATCATGGATGTGCTGCATGCGCGCGGCCAGGCCACGGCGGCCGAAGTTTTGGCCGCGCTGCCGAATCCGCCCAGCTATTCCGCCGTGCGGGCTTTGTTGCGCATTCTGGAGGATAAAGGGCACGCGAAACATCATCGGGATGGCGCGCGTTATGTCTATTTGCCGCGGGCCTCGCGCGAGGTGGCGAGCAAATCGGCGTTGCGGCGGGTGGTCTCCACTTTTTTCAAGGGCTCGATTTCGGAGGCGATGGCGGCGTTACTGGAAAATTCCGATGCGGAAATTTCCGATGCGGAATTGAACAAGCTGCAGGAGATGATCAAACAAGCCAAAAAGGAGGGCCGTTAAAATGAACGCCTGGATGGAATCGAACTTGAATCCGTGGCTCGCCACGGTGTGGCTGGATGCGCTGGTGAAAAGTTTTGTGGTGCTCGCGTTTGTGGGCGGGCTGTGCCTGGCGTGGCGGCGGGCGGCGGCGGCCACGCGGCATTTGATTTGGTTTTTGGGCATCGCCGGATTGCTTTTATTGCCACTGCTTCCGTTTGTGCTGCCGACGACTCCGCGCCCGCTTTGGACGGTTTCGGGCGGACACGTTTCCGGAAATGAAATTGCGTTGTCACTGGAACTGGGACCGGCGAAACCGGCGCCGGCATCCGCCGAAGCTGCTCGGGCGGAGCGTTCAGCGGTGCGAGCGGCGCCCGCGAGCGGGCGGCAATTGTTCAAAGCGCGGGTGAGGCGCAATTGGGTTGCATTCGGTTTTGGAATTTGGGCATTGGGCGCAGGGCTCGTTTTGCTCTATCCGATGGTTGGGCGAATTCAACTGGGAAAAATCGCGGGAAATGCGGGCGCATTGAACACGGCTGAATGGACTGCGCTGCTCGCGGAAACTTCCGAGCTGCTCGGCCTGCGGCGGCGAGTCGCGCTCTGGCAAGCGCGCATCAACGTGATGCCGCTGACGTGGGGATGGCTGCGGCCAAAGGTGTTGATGCCGGTGGAAGCGGAGCAATGGCCGGCCGAGCGGCGACGCATTGTTTTGCTGCACGAACTGGCGCATGTGAAACGGCGGGATTGCCTCACGCAAAGCATTACGCGATTCGTGTGCGCGCTGTATTGGTTCAATCCGCTGGCATGGATTGCGGCGCGGCAAATGCGCGTCGAGCGCGAGCGCGCGTGCGATGATTTGGTGCTGAACGGCGGCTGCAAGGCGTCGGAGTACGCGGGGCACCTGGTGGACATCGCGACGACGTTTCGGCGCGCGCCGCAGGCGGCGGGAATTGCGATGGCGCGGAGTTCGAACCTGGAGCAACGCGTCACGGCGATCGTGGATGTTTCGCGCGCGCGGCAATCGCGGCCGGCCGGGCTGGTGGGAATTTTGATTTCGACCGCGGCGGTGGTTCTCTACATCGGCGGCTACAAAACGAATGCGGCGGACAACGACCGGGCCAGTTCGGTCAGTAAAGAAACGCTGACGCAGATCGAAAACTTCGCGATGGAAAAAGAGGCGCAAGCCAGGATGTTGGCGGCGGCAGCGGGTGAAACCATTGTCCCACAATTCCAGAAGTATTTTGACGCCGCCAAGCAGGGAGATTTCCAAACGGTCACGAACATGTTTGCAGATTTCAAGGAGCACCATCCTCAGTATCAACGTGCTGGTGCACAGGACGAGCGCCCGGCGTATCGGACGAGTTACTGGCAACCGATGCTGGAACTCGGACTGGTTTATGATCAATTCGCGATGTGTGATTCGAAATACACCCAGGAGGCGGCGCGCGGCATCATTGATTTCATCCCGGCGGGTGCGATTTATTTTGGCGGGACGGATCCCGGGCGCGGTTTGCCGACGGCATTTTCCAAATCGCACGTGGACGCGGACCCGTTCTATACCATTTCGCAAAATCCACTCGCCGACGGCACGTATGAGGAGTATCTGCGGAAGATGTACGGTGAAGAACGGCGCACGCTGGCCCAACTGGGAGCAGCCCGGCACGTGGATCAGGAATTGTCGAAGCTCGACCGGCAGTTGCGGGTGGCGGAGCAAAAGGCGCTTTCGCTCGAGATGAGCAAGCCGGACGACGATGCGGCGCGCATAGCGGCGGACAAGGCGGTGGAGGATTTGAATTCGAACATCAAGGGGGCGCTGGCTCGTGTGCAAAAAACAATTGCGACCAATGATAATTCCGCCGCGGCAAATTCGTGGCCTGCGGACAAGGTGATTTACATGCCCAGCACCGACGACGTGCAGAAAGCGTTTGCGGATTATTCCGCAGACGCGAAAAAACGGATTGCGGAAAAGAAGTTGCAGCCCGGAGAAGACGTGAAAGTGGACACCAACGGCCAGGTGCAGGCCAATGGCCAGGTCGCCGTCATGGCCATCAATGCGCGGGTGGCGAAACTTATCTTCGACAAAAATCCCAATCGCGATTTTTACGTGGAGGAAAGCTTTCCGCTCGATTGGATGTATCCGCACCTCGAGCCGAATGGGTTGATCATGAAAATCAATCGCGAGCCGGTGGCACAATTGCCGGATGACGTCATTCAAAAAGATCTGGATTACTGGCAGAGCCACGTGGATGGCTGGCTGGGCAAGTGGTTGACGCCGGACACATCCCTGGAAACGGTGATTGATTTTGCGACGAAGGTTTACGGGCGCAAAAATCTGGATGGGTTCACGGGCGATCCCGAATTTGTTTCCGATGCTTACGCGCCGAAAATGTTTTCGAAGTGGCGGAGTTCCATCGCGGGTGTTTATATGTCACGGCTCGGGTTCGGCATGGTTCAGATGCCCTCGGAATATGTGGCGAAGAGCGATACGGAAAAACAAAAGCTGTCGCGGGCGGCTGATTTAGCGTTCAAGCAGGCCTTCGTCATTTGCCCTTCCTCGCCTGAAGTGGTGTTTCGCTATGCGGACTTTCTGGTGAAATCAGGTCGCAAAGCGGATGCGCTGGCGATGGTGCATGCGGCGGCGATCATTGATCCAAAGAACGGGGTCTTTCGCGATCTGGAGAAAAATCTGGTCGCAGATGCTCAATTACGTCCGGCGAATTTCGGGACGAATACGGTTGCGATCAACGCAGACAGGCTGAAAGAACTCTCGGCCTTGCTCGTGCAGAAAGAGGCGGAATACAACCAGAAGAAAACACTTTATGACAAATTGAAGTCGATGAGCCGGGAAGATTTCAAGCAGACACTGCCGAAAGTTTCTACCGACGTACAACTCAAAGCCCTGACGGAGAATTTGGACTCTTACGAAAATTTATTTGCCAAGGCCCGCTCGAGTTTTCCCGCGCAACACACGAACTTTGAAAGTGAGGAGGGCGTGATAAAAGAGCTTCGGCAGAAAATCGATGAGCGGATGGATGGGATTATGATGGGGTGGGATGCGGAACTGGCGATCGAACTTTCGTCCATCGATACCTTGAGGAAAAACTTCGCAGAAGCGCAAAAGACCGGTCAGGTCGCGGAGTGATGCATTGGAGGATTTTGCAAAACCGTGACAATTGCGAGGCGCGCTCGGATTAGCGTGCCCTTGTGCAATTGGAACGCAAACGCCAAGCTGGCGCCGGAAGATGAGTTTGAACTCACACTTGGCGGGGCTCGTTTTGGTGGCAATGCTTTTTGTGGCCATCCTTCTGGTAGCAATGCTGGCGCGGGTGGGCATGATGCGGAGCAGGAGACCGCTGCGGTTTAAATACCGCATCCAAATTTTCACTGTAATTTGGTTGCCGATCACCGCTCTAGCTGTTGTTTTCACCTCTCTCCATTCGCGATCTGGTCACTTCGGTTGGATGCAAATCTTGTCGCTTGCCAGCATTGCGTTGGCGGTGGCATTCACTTGCCGCGAGCTGTATCGGCAGCGTTCCAACGTTTCGGTTGAAGAACCCCGGACGATTGCTCTGTTGAAATTTCCCCGACTTCTCTGGCCGCTCGTCGTCGTGCTCGCGCCGCTAGTGGTCCTGGGTGTGCTCGCGGTTTGGACGCTGAATTCGGATCGCCGTTTGGCACGGCAGGAGGCCAAGGCTCGCGCCGATGAAATCGCCTCCGCCGTCATGTCCTCAGCGGAAGATGATTTGAAAATTGTTCGGTTCGAAACCAACGGTTACGGGGTGACCAAAGGGCAAAACATCATCGCGGTGAATCGCAACCGTGACCTGGTTCAACCGCGACCGTGGGTCTGGCCGCCGCAACCGGCTCCGCTGACGGCGAGGGATTTCAGCAACTTGAAATCAAACAAACTGTCGCAGTGGAACGAGGCGGAAAACGCTTTTGCCGCCGGTGAATGGAAGCGGGCGGCGGATCTTTACCTGGCATTTCTCGGCGGGCGCCGGCACACGGGGTCTCAGCCGATGGCGGATTTTTATGAGGGGATTGCCGACAGCCGTTTTCGGCCAATTGCATTGAGTCGGCGGGCGGCGTCCGTGGAAAAATCCGGTGATGTGCCGGGCGCCATCGCGGCTTACAACGATGTTTTTGACGGCTTCACTTTGGGGGGGAGGAGCTTTCGGAATCCGGAGTCGGATTGATGCCGCTGGCGGTTTTGAAAATTCTCGATTTGGCCAAAGACAATCCCGAAGCGCTGCCCGACGACTGGCGACGCAATCCGCAATTTGTCGTTTCCATGCTCGCGCAAAACGGCCCGGCGTCACCTATTACCGAGGAGGCGATTCAGCGGTTGCGGCGGATTGCGCCCGCCCTGATAAGCGCGGCGACACCGCCGCTCTCGACCAACACGCTTTTCGATCTCTGGGATCGCTCTGAAGAAGCAAGGCAATTTTACGGTGAAGCGGTGGCGCAGATGGGCACGAACACTTGGCCGGAGGTTTTTTGGGGCGAAGGGCCGGAATCGTGGCTGGCTGTGAAGCAAACTCCGCCGGCTGGTTGGCCCGCGGGAGCGATGGAAAAGACTGACGAAACGATTTACGCAATCATTAGGTACGAATGGCTTTTGCAGCAGCTTTCGAATCGCTGGCAGGAGTTGGATCGTCATCATGATTTTGTCATCAGGGTTGTGATTGAAGGGAAAATGCTTTTATTGTCTGGCGGGTGGTCACCGCGGACTTTGAACAACGCGTTTGCCGTCGCGGCAGGACGCGCATCTGGTGATATGCAGCAACTGCATTCTGCGAATCTCCCCATCAGCTTGATCGTCCAGTTGCAGGATCCTGAGACGTATTATCGCGCGGTGCAGCGCCGGCAATTTTTGTTTTCCGCTCTCATCATCGGCGCGTTGCTGGCGGGCCTGGCGTCGGCGATTATTTTGCGCCGTTCCTTGATTCGGCAGCAATCATTGAATGAACAGAAGTCCAATTTCGTCTCCAGTGTGTCGCACGAGTTGCGCGCGCCGATAGCTTCCGTGCGTTTGATGGCGGAGAGCCTGGAGCGCGGCAAGGTCGCGGGGGGCGCGAAGCAGAGCGAATATTTCCGCTTCATCGTGCAGGAATGCCGGCGGCTGTCGTCGCTCATTGAGAACGTTTTGGATTTTTCGCGGATTGAACAGGGCCGCAAGCAATATGAATTCGAGCCCACGGACTTGCTCGCGCTCACCCGCGAAACGGTGAAGTTGATGGAGCCGTACGCGGAGGAGAAAGGGGTTCAACTCAGATTAGAAACATCGCTTGCCGCGCCGGAGCGCAGCGAAGGCGGGAACATCCAACATCCAACATCCAACATCGAATTGGAAATCGACGGGCGCGCCATCCAACAGGCGTTGGTGAACCTGATTGATAATGCCATCAAGCATTCCGCCAAGGGACAGGCCGTGACGATTGGATTGGATGCGGACTGTAGGACAGGCGTCCCGCCTGTCTCTGATATTCAAGGCGGCACTCCGGACGCAATGCTTCAAAAAGAAATTTCAGAGACAGGCAGGAGGCCTGTCCTACTTTATGTGGAGGATCACGGCCCGGGCATTCCGCCGGCGGAGCACGAGAAAATTTTTGAGCGATTTTACCGGCTCGGCTCTGAGCTGCGCCGGGAGACGCAGGGGGTGGGGATCGGCCTCAGCATTGTGAGGCATATCGTTGCGGCGCACGGTGGCGACGTCACCGTGCGCAGCAACATTGGGGAAGGAAGCCGGTTTACGATTGTGTTGCCGGTGACTATTAAACCGCAGATGAACGCAGATGAACGCAGATAAGACGAATCGAAACGGGCAGCGTGGAGTTGATCACGCTTCAGCCCAAAATTGTGCAGCAGGCGCGCGTGAGCTGAAGCGGGCTAAAGCCCGCGCTCCTTTGCCTCTGCGTGCCTCTGCGCGCATCCACGGTTAAAAGCTATGCCGAGAATTTTGATCATCGAAGACGAAACGCCGATGCGCACCGCGTTGAAGGACGTTATCGAGACGGAAGGGTATCGCGCCATCACGGCCGCGGATGGCGAGAGCGGGTTGAAACGCGCGCTGGAGGAAAAGCCCGATCTCGTGCTGCTCGATGTGATGATGCCGAAGCTCGATGGCTACGAGGTCTGCGCGGAATTGCGGCGCCTGGCGAATCCGGTGCCGATCCTGATGCTCACCGCGAAGGGACAGATCGAAGATCGCGTGTCCGGGCTGGACGCGGGCGCGGATGATTACCTGGTGAAGCCGTTCAGCACGGAGGAATTGCTGGCGCGCGTGCGGGCGTTGCTGCGCCGGTTTCAGAAGCACGCCAAGTCGCTCGCGAAACTGAAATTGGGCGATGTGGAAATCGATCTCGCGCGGCAGACGGCAATGCGCGGGAGGAAAGCGATTCATTTGACGGCGAAAGAATTCGCGATGTTGCGGTTGATGGCGGAATCGCCGGGCGAACCGGTCACGCGCGAGCGTTTCCTGGATGTGGTGTGGGGCTACGCGTCGTTTCCGACGACGCGCACGGTGGATAATCACATCGCCAGCCTGCGGGGAAAAATCGAGGCGGACCCGGAGGCGCCGAAGTGGATCAAGACGGTGCATGGGGTGGGGTATCGGTTGGATGTATGACCAAATTAACGCAGAGACGCGGAGGACGCGGAGAAGCGCAGAGGGGAAAGAATTCGGCAAGATTTGGTTTTTCTCTGCGAATCTTTGCGCTCTCCGCGCCTCTGCGTTGAGCCCGGCCCGATTTTGCAAAAGCGTGACAACTGAGTTAGGCAAAGATTTTAAGGTGTGGAGCGAAGGGTGGAGAAATTTATGAAATTGAAATTTTTAATGCTCGCCATGATGCTCGCGCTCGCCACTGTGGCGCGCGGCGCGACCAATGACCTTACCGGCTTGTTGCAGAAAGGATTGTTTGAGGAGGAAGCCAATCGCGATTTACCGGCGGCCATCGCGAATTACCAATCGCTCGCGAGCGCGTTCGACAAGGATCGACAACTGGCCGCCACGGCCATTTTCCGCCTGGGCGAATGCTATCGCAAACTCAACAAGACCAACGAGGCATCGGCCGAGTATCAACGCATCATTAAAGAGTTCAGCGACCAGGACACGCTGGTGACGTTGAGCCGGCAAAATCTGGCGGGGTTGGGTGGCGGGGCAGCGGTAGCGGCGTCGAATCCAATCGTGTCCGAGCAGGTGCGGCAGTTGGAATGGGTGAAAAAACTTCAGGCGATGCCGCTCAGCGAGGTCAGGCAGGTGGCTCCCACGGTCTTAACGGACGCCACGCTCATCAATCTCATTTATCAGTATAACCAGGGCGAACTCGACCTGATTCGGCTGCGAGTCGATCATGGCGAGGAGCAAGCGGAAGTCAAAAAAGAAAAAGCCATTCAAGCCGCGTTGCAGGATAAAATCAAAGAGCGGCTGGACGGAATGTCGCGCGCGCTCACACTCGAAACGGAGCAATCGGCGTCAGGCGGAGGCAATGGGCCGGCGACTTTAAGCGACGCCTTGTTACGCTTGCAAATTGAGCGGACCCGCGAGCAAATCGCCAGCGACCTAGGGGATCTGCAGGAACTTTCGAAAATGTTTCTCCCGACCAATGCCCGTGTCGTTGATTTGAAGAAAAGAATCGATGCGGAAAATGCGAGTCTGGCTTTGCTCGAAGAGAAACTGCAGGCCTCGCAAGGCGTCGCGGCGGAAGGCGGGAATCCGGTAACGACCGACGAGGAGCAGCAGGAAATCCGGCGGATACAGCTCATGATCCAAAACAGCCCGGATTTGATTAATGCGCCGGATGGCGACGGCAACACGCCGTTGATCGTTGCTGCGACTAAAGGCCAGATGGTAGTGGCGAAATATCTGCTCGATCATGGTGCGGACGTGAATGCCTCCACCCGCAATCATTTTTATGTGGCATTGTCAGCGGCGGCGAAGAACGGCCACAAAGCCATGGTGGAGTTGTTGCTCTCGCGCGGTGCAGATGTGAACGGTCGTGGCGGCGTCAATCCTCTCATTGAGGCGGTTCAGAACGGTTACATGGCGGTCGCCGAGGTGTTGCTGGCGAATAAGGCGGATGTGAATTCGCCGTCTGTCGGCGGGCCTGTGATTGCGGCGGTGGAGAACGGCCAGACCGAACTCCTCAAGCTGCTGATCCAGCATGGCGCTGAGGTGAATGCCCGAAACGCCAACACTTGGACCGCGCTGGAAATTGCGGCCGGGGAAAACAATACGAACGCTGCCAAATTGTTGCTTGCTTCGAAGGCGGACATTAACGCAAAAGATCGTTCCGGAAATACGCCTTTGCACGAGGCGGCGCGGGCGGGCAAGGCGGAGATGACCTACCTTTTACTGGACTCCGGTGCCACCGTGGATCCTACAAACAGCGAGGACACGACTCCATTGATGCTCGCGGTGGCGAACGACAGGACCAGCGCGACGCGCGTGCTGTGTCAGCACAAGGCCGATCCTAACCGTGAAGGCAGGGGCCCGGACCCTTTTGATCAAAACCAATGGAAGCGATCGCTGCCGATTCTTTTTGCGATCTGGAAGGGCAACGATGACATCGTGAAATTGTTGCTCGATAGCGGCGCCAACCCGAACCGCGACTGGCAGTATGAGGTCCCGCTATTCACCGCCATCCAGCATAATCGCGTCGACGCCGTCCAGACGTTGCTCGAACACGGAGCCGATCCCAATAGCCCGGATCGAGACGGGAGTCCGCCGTTGAGCAAGGTTTTAACGGCAGGAAGAGACAAAAGGATCGTCCGGTTGCTATTGGACAAGGGCGCGGATGCGAGTGCGAAAGACAAAGATGGATATATTCCTTTAACCCGCACTTCTGATCCCGAAGTTGGGCGCTGGCTCGTTGGCCACAAAGCGAATGTGAACGCCCGCTTCCAAGGTCAATTGACCCCTCTCATGACTGGCTACGAGACAAATTATGTCCGGTTTCTCCTCGAAGCCGGCGCTAAACCCGACTTGCAGGATACCAACGGAAACACCGCCCTGCATCACCGGACGATTAGCGCCCAACTCGGGGCAGTTGCCGTGTTGCTCGAGTACAAAGCCAATCCGAACATTCAAAATAACGCCGGCTACACCCCCCTCGACCTTGCCAAAAGCGGTTCAATCAACGGCGTTGTCGAAGGTGGATTGTGGACTGCGAATTCTGCGGGGATTGGCGTCAATCGCGCATACGAGAAGGACATCGCTGATCTCCTGATACAAGCAGGCGGCCTGGCGAATCTGCCCAAACGCAATCGTATCGAAGTGCGGCGGGCTTCGACGGGAGGGATGATGGTCTTCACCAAAGATTCACATGGCTGGAATCGTTACAGTCTGCTGGAATTGGTTGCCGGCGAGTACGGCCTGCTTAGCCAGAACGTGGCCGGTGAATGGGACAGATACGGGGCTATTCGAGAGCTTCAATGGGCCAAAGATTTGCACTTTCCGGATTTTAAGAACGTCATCATTTACCGGCGCACGGAGGCATCAGCCAAGCAAAAGGCCATCGACGTCAATGTGGAGGATATCCTAAACAGCGGCGACTGTTCGCGGGATATGTGGCTGGAATGGGGCGATGTCGTTGAAATCCCTGAGTCGGATCATCCGGTGGATCAGCATTGGCCGGGATTAATGAATCCAACAGTAACGGCTTTGACGAACTGCCTCGCTCGGCAGGTGACCGTTACGGTAAAGGGCGTTCGTACGACATTGCAACTCAAGCCCGAATTTACGGTACAATCCACCTCCACTCCCGCAGAGAATGATAGGCTTGAAGTTGCACACGCCTCCTTCATGCTTCGCTCGGTGCTGGATAATTCAAAATTGGTCCGCGTCTCCTCCGATTTGTCCCGCGTGAAAGTCACGCGCATCGATCCGGAAACAAAAAAGAAAATGGAGTGGACCATTGATTGCACGAATCCCACTCAGGCCGATCTCTGGCTGCGCGATGGGGATGTGATTGATGTGCCGGAGAAGTGAATAGTGGCACGGGCATCTTGCCCGTGTGATGAACTTTTTCACCGCAAAGAACGCAGAGATCGCAAAGAGGAATTTTCTTTGTGTTCTCTGCGTTCTTTGCGGTTAATTAAATTAGCGTGGGCTACGCGGCGATTTCCTGCGGGCCTTTGCCGCCATTGACGAGGAATAACACGGCCATGCGGACCGCGAGGCCGTTGGTGACCTGGTCCAGAATCAAGGAGCGATCGCCGTCCGCGATTTCGCTGTCGATCTCCACGCCGCGATTGATGGGACCCGGATGCATGATAAGCGCGTCGGGTTTGGTTTTCTCGAGGCGCGCCTTGTTGAGGCCGAAGAGCGTGGTGTATTCGTTGATGCTCGGGAACATCGTCTTGCGCTGGCGCTCGTGCTGGATGCGCAGGAGATTGATGATATCCGCATCGCGAATCGCCTCTTCCACGTTGTAGGTGACGCGGCAACCCATCTGCTCGAACACGCGCGGCACCAGGGTGGATGGCCCGCAGAGCGTGACCTTCGCGCCGAGTTTGGTCAGCGCCCAAATATTCGAGCGCGCCACGCGGCTGTAAAGAATATCGCCGAGAATCGTGACGTTCAGCCCTTCAATCTTTCCCTTCCGCTCGCGGATGGTGAACGCGTCCAGTAACGCCTGCGTGGGATGCTCGTGCGCGCCGTCGCCGGCATTGATGACGCTCGCGTCGAGCACGCGCGAAAGAAAATGGGACGCGCCGGAGGCGCTGTGGCGAATGACGATGAAATCCGCGTTCAACGCCTGCAGGTTCAGCGCGGTGTCCTTGAGCGTTTCGCCTTTCTTGAACGAAGACGCTTCCGTGGAAAAATTAATCACATCCGCCGAGAGCCGTTGTTCGGCCAATTCGAAACTGATGCGCGTGCGGGTGGAAGGCTCGACGAAGAGGTTCACCACGGTTTTGCCGCGCAGCGCGGGAACTTTTTTGATGGCGCGCTCGCCGACGGCCTTGAACGCGCGCGCGGTGTCGAGCACGGTCGAGATTTCCTCCGCCGTGAGCGATTCGATGTCGAGCAGATGTTTGCGGGTCCAGGGCATGGGGTGTCAGTTAAATGAGTAATTCTTGAAATGAGTTAAATAAGTGATTGGTTAAATCAGTTAGATAAGTTTGAACACACGGGAGCCGAATACTCATTTAACCCATTTAACGAATTACTTATTTAACCAGCAGAACTCATTTAGCTGCTCCTCCTTTCTCCAAAAGCACTTCATTGCCACGCACGGAAATTTTTTCATCGAGCGAGGTCGGGACATTCTTGCCAACGAAGTCAGCCTTGATCGGCAGTTCGCGATGGCCGCGGTCGATCAAGACGGCAAGTTGAATGCGTTTGGGCCGGCCGAAATCGTTCAACGCATCCAGGGCGGCGCGAATCGTGCGGCCGCTGAACAGCACGTCGTCCACGAGCACGACCGTCTTGCCGGTGATATCGAACGGGATGACGGTGGGCTTCACGTCGGGAGCGGCGCGCTGGCCGAGGTCGTCGCGATGCATGGAGACGTCCAATTGGCCGGTCGGCACCGGGTGTTTCCAGATGTCGGCGAGGAGTTCGCCGAGCTTGGTCGCGAGCGGGATGCCGCCGCGTTGGATGCCCACCAGCACGATTTCGTTGCTGGTTTCGTTGCGCTCGGCGATTTCGTGCGCGATGCGCGTGAGCGCACGTTGCGTCGCCTGGGCGTTCAGGATGATGGCGGGGTCAGGCATCGAAGGAGGTGAGGGGGTCGAGGGTCGAGGGGTGAAGGCCCATACCGAAAATAAAAAACGAACAAACCCGGGCGGGGTTGTTCGTGGCTATAAATTCAGTTTTCATCATTCCTTCGCAACCTCGCGGGGTTGCGTTAAAGGAGCGTTTACCGGCTTAAAAATTCAGTTAATGACTACCAACCGGCTGCCGGGCCTTGCGCCATTTGGACCGGTGCTTAATGATCCAATCGGTCAGGGCTCGCTCGAAACCGATGTCGCGGCCGGCCTTCTCGGATTCGATCCATTTGTGCCGTAAAATCTCTTCGCGCTCGGCCTGAAATTCGCGGTAAAGCGAAGAATTCTTCAGCAGGTCGTTTGGCTGAACTGGCTCTTTAGCATCGTTAGGCATAGTCAGACCGAAAGTGTCTTGGTGGAATGAAAGTCTAGACAGGGTTGCCGTCGGTGACAACCTTTAATTGCAACGGTTTGTGAGATGTTATCATCATGTTATTCTCACACTTTTCACGGGCAATTTACATTATATTCGCTGGGGTGCAACCCCCCGAAAGGGGGGTATTGACGGGGGTTTTAACGGAATCGTTGCTTGAGCGCCTCGGCAATGTGAATAAATGCCTGCCCCGAGGGTTTGTTCGGGGAGGACACAACAACGGGGTGTCCGGCGTCCCCGCCCTCCCGGATTTCGATGAAGATCGGCACCTCGCCGAGGAAGGGAACATCCTTCCGCGCGGCTTCGTGCCGGCCGCCGCCGTGGCCAAAAATCTCCACCCGCTCGCCGTTCGGCGTGGTGAAATAGCTCATGTTCTCCACGATGCCGAGAATCGGCACGTTCACTTTCTCGAACATGGCAATTCCTTTGCGCACCACGCCCAGCGACGCTTCCTGCGGCGTGGTAATGATGACCCCGCCATCCAACGGTACGATTTGGCACAAGGAGAGTTGGGCATCGCCGGTGCCGGGCGGCAAATCGACGAGGAGGAAATCGAGCTCGCCCCAATCGACGGCCATGACGAACTGCTGGATGGTCTTTTGAATCATCGGCCCGCGCCAAATCACCGGTTGATCGTCCTCGAGCAGGAAGCCCATGCTCATCAGTTTGACGCCATAATTCGAGGGCGGGACCAGCTTTTCGTCGGCGCTGATGGTCGGTTTTTCGTGAACGCCCATCATCAGCGGGATGCTCGGGCCGTAGATATCGCAGTCCAATATGCCGACGCGATGGCCGAGGTAGGTCAACGCGCAGGCGAGGTTGACGGAGCAGGTTGATTTGCCCACGCCGCCCTTGCCGCTGGCGATGGCGATGATGCGGCGGATGCCCGGGACTTTGTTTTGATTTGCCCACGGAGATTGGCCGCCACCTGCGGAGGGTCCGCCGGCTTTTTGTTTGATTTGCACAAAGGCCGCGCTCACGCCGGGCAAATTCTTCAATACCCGTTCGCTCTCGGTTTTGACTTGCTGGGCGGCTTCCGGAGTGCCGGTCAATTCCATGGAGACGGTCACCGCGCCATTGCTGGAGGAAATCTCTTTGATCAGGCCAAACGAAACGATATCGCGCGAAAAGCCTGGGTATTTGACCGCTTTCAACGCGTTTTTAATGTCATCTTCTGTCGGCATAAAGGTGATACACTGTGCCCGAGTCTCAAGTGAACGCAAGGCGTTTGAAAGTTCGGTTGCGAAGCTCCAAATCCCAAGCTCCAAGCTCCAGAGAAGTTCCAAGGTCCAAATTCCAATGAACCGACGGGGGTGGTGTGGTTTGGAACTGACCTCGGGTTGCGGATGCCGGTCGTGCCTTTCCTCCGCCACTACGATCCGGCACGATCGGGCACGATGGACGTTGAATCATAACAAGTTGCGAGTTGCGATTGGTTGATGGTTGAGAGTTGATGGTTGATAGCGGGACCGGCTGCACCCGGTGGCAAGGGTTGGAATAGGCTGGCACCTCGGATGGGAGCAGGACTGAGTTTCGGGTTGCCCGGAGGCACCCGGCTTCGGCTGACGTGTCCATTTCCATTTGTCCCTTCTGCCCTCCTTCCAGGGCAATGTTTATACCATGGGTGTCAAATGTCTTCGGGCGCTTCGGGGCAAAGATCCGGATTGTTGTTTTAGGTCAGGTCGCGTCGACCGTTTGCTTTTTTCGTCATTCGCCTCTACCGGGGGCGAATGACGAAAAAAGCAGAGTCATATTTGGTTCGTTACCCAGGGCGGCGGCTGCTGCGCAGCCTTGCCCTGGGCTATCATGTGCCGCCCTTACAGGGCTTGAGAATGGATGGGAAAACGTCGTCGCCTATGCCTGTGCCAGCAATTCCTTCTCGCGTTTGAAGAATTCGGTGGCGCCGGCGGTTTGCGCGGCGCGAATCTGGCGCAGTCCGGTCTGGATGTAACTCAGCAACGCGACCCAAACTACGAAGCCGAGCGCGATGCTTTTCAGGTGGAGGGGTAGATCCAATGGAGAATCCCAAACCATGTGCATGGCCACCGCCAAACCGAAGACTCGCAGGAAGCGAGGGTCCGACAACATTCGCCACTCAAATTTCTGATCTCCCCGCACGCGCCATAAAGCCCCGCCGACCAGGGCGGTCCACAGGACGTGGCCGCCGCAAATCGCCAGCGCGCCGCGGGTGGTTATCACGTCCAGCCCGTAACGATAGGCGTAGCCCGCGGACTCGAAACCGGCGAAACCCGCCCCGATGGCGGCCCCGAACAGCATGCCATTGAGGATCCATCGATATTTTAATTTATTCAAAACCAGCAACAGGGCGGCGGCCTTGCCGGTTTCTTCCACCAGTCCGACGCCCAGCGCCCCGAACCAGTTGTCGGTGCCGCCCAGCTTGGTCCATTGATAAAGAAACAGGGAAAGAATCAGCGATAGAATGCCACCCAGAAGGGCCAGTTTCAGAACCTGATAGAGTGGCACATTGCGCAAGACGTTGATTTCGAAAAACAGAATCAGCAACGTCGTTGGCATCACGAAAGAGCCCATGACCAACAGGCCGGGCAGAAGGTTGTCATTCTTAAACTGGTCATAGGCGAAGACGAATGCCCAATAAACGAAAACGGCCAGAATGAACGTCTTAAAGAAAAACCAGGGTTTTGGCCAGCTCGGGTCGACCTCCGTGAGTTTGGGCGTGTTGCACGGCGTGCCGACCGCGAAATAGCTCTCCATGTCTTCATCCGTGCGTTTACGCCAGATTTCGGAAAACATCTCTGAAATCTTGAATCCTTCGATTTTCTCACCTCCGGCCACTTCGCTGATCCGATCTCCCAGTCCGCCGAGAAACGAATAGAGATCCCCTTTGGCGCCGGCCACCTCAGCGGCGGCGCCAGCCTGGATTTGCCAGAGCGACCGGCCAATGCGCAATTGTTGCCCCGGGTTGATGTTTCCCTTGGCAAGACGCTGTCCATCCAGGAACGTCAGGCAGTCTGGTGAAGTGTTGAAGGTTACTTTTTCGCCTTCGAGTAGAAGCGTCAGATGCTGTTGACCCACTTCCGGATCGTCGCTCGCAATTTCGCACGCACTCGTCCGGCCAATGGTGGCTGGCTGTTCCGAGACCGAGATACGCTTGCCGGCGTCGGGACCCTGAATACAAAGCAAAAGCGCGGATTTTGGTTTTCCGTCGGGGGCCATGCCGCGATTTTGCTTCAACCTCGTTTGGCCGTCAATATCGTGCAACTACGGAGTCCGCCGCTCACTAAAAGTCGCCCCAGGGTGTGACAGAAGCTGAGGGTCATGACAGGGTAGGGACGGCGCGCTTGCGCCGTTGGCGCTGGGTTCAGCAGCGCAACGTGGGGCGTGATTGCCACCGTGGTGGGCAGAAGTTCCGCCCGCTGCTGCGCGGGCGGGAAATTTGGGTTTTCGATTGATCGCATGGCCCGATACGCTCACTGCGTTCGCCGCGCTGCGCGCGAGATGGATGGGTCGCAACGACCGGGTACCCAGGGTAGGCCTCGCCGACTCGGCCAACCCTGGGCTAAGTGCTTCGACACCGTTGGTGTCGTCCGTGTGGCGCGCTGCGCGCGGAGAGGGAGACGGAGCCGAAGTTGCCGTCAAATGACCCTCACTTTCTGTCGCACCCGGCGCCCTACGCGTACTTGCGCTCCACCCCCGGTCATGGAACACTAGGTGGCTTGACGCGGCCCAATTCGCGTGATTTCGATTTTTCAATTTATGGCTCAGACGATGGACAATGGCTCAATGAACGGCACCGACCCGTATCTTAAAAACTTCGAGCGGTTCGAAAAGCAATCGAACCAGCCCGCATGGCTTTTCCCCCTGCGTAAAGCTGGCATTTCCTGCTTTGCCGAGCAGGGTTTTCCCACGCTCAAGGATGAGGACTGGCGTTTCACGAACGTGGCTCCGATCGCGAGCCTGCCTTTCAAGCCCATGCTCGAAAGCGCGAAAGATAAGTCCGGCTCGGATATCCTTTCCTGCGCGGCGTTCACGAAATTGGGGGGCAGCCGCTTGATTTTCGTGAATGGCCATTTCGCCTCGGAATTGTCCTCCGTCGGCAAGCTGCCGGCGGGCGCGAAGGTTTCGAATCTCGTTTCCGCGCTCGCCCACGATTCGGCGCTGGTGGAAAAACATCTGGGCCGTTACGCGATTGGCGAGGGCAATGCGTTCGCGGCGTTGAACCAGGCGTTCTTCTCCGATGGCGCGTTTATTTATCTGCCCAAGGGTGCCGCGGTGGAGGAGCCGATTCAGCTCGTGTTCCTTTCCACGGCGAAACAAGCCGGGGATACCATCCATCCGCGCAACCTGATCATCGCTGAGGCGAACAGCAGCGCGACGGTGTTGGAAACTTACTTGAGCTCCGGCAATGCGGCGTATTTCACCAATGCGGTCACGGAAATTGTGGCCGGCGAGAATGCGCGTATCGAGCATGTGAAATTTCAGGATGAATCCGCGGCGGCGTATCACATCGCCACGATTCAGGGGGAATTTGGCCGCACCAGCCACGTGAACGTGCATTCGTTCGCGATGGGCGCGAAGCTGTCGCGCAATAACATCCGCGCCAAGCTGGCCGGTGAAGGGCTCGAGTGCATTTTGAACGGCTTGTATCTCACGAAGGATGAGCAGCTCGCGGATCATCATATGATCGTGGAGCACGCGCAGCCGCATTGTGCGAGCCACGAATATTTCAACGGCATCCTTGATGACAAATCGAAGGGTGTTTTTCACGGGCGCATTCTGGTGCGGCAAATCGCGCAGAAGACCGACGCCAAGCAGACGAACAAAAACCTTTTGCTCTCCGACGACGCCACGGCGGACACGAAGCCGCAGTTGGAAATCTATGCCGATGACGTGAAATGCACGCACGGCGCGACGATCGGGCAATTGAACGACGAATCGATTTTTTATCTCCGTTCCCGCGGTCTGAGCATGGAGACGGCGCGGCGCATGTTGATCCATGCGTTCGCGGGTGAAATCATCGAGCGCATCCAATGCCGGGGCGCGCGCGAGGAATTGGACAAGCTGGTGTGGGACCGGATTGAGGCGAATCCGCATGTGACGGAGCAGAAATGAAAGCTCCAAGCACCAACATCCAAGCTCCAGAGAAACACCAAGCTCCAAGCACCAAAGCTCGGAGCAAGCCGCCGGGTGGGTGTTTTAGATTTGGAGCTTCTCTGGATCTTGGAGCTTGGGATTTGGAGCTTTATTCACGATGTTCGACGACCTAAACGATCTTTATCAGCAGGTCATCCTGGATCACTGCAAGAAGCCGCGCAATTTTCACGAAGCGCCGGCGGCCACTTGCTCGGCCCAGGGGCACAATCCGTTGTGTGGCGATCGATTGAAGCTCTTTTTGACGGTGGAGGGCGATAAAATCGCGGACGCCAGTTTCGTCGGCGAGGGTTGTTGCATTTCGAAAGCGTCGGCGTCGTTGCTGACGGATAACATCAAAGGCAAATCGAAGGCGGAAGTGCAGGCGATGTTCGATCTCGTCCATGAAATGGTGATGACGGGCAAGGTGAATGGCGACGTGGGCAAGCTGGCGGTGTTCGCGGGTGTGCACAAATATCCCGCGCGGGTGAAGTGCGCGATTCTTTCGTGGCATGCGTTGATGGCGGCGCTGAAGGGCGAGGGGCAGCAACCGGTGAGCACGGAGAACGAGCAGGTTTAAACCTGCGGAAAATGAGCTGTTGGCCTGTGGCGGGTAGGGCGCGCCGTTAAGCGGACACACGCCGCAGCGCGCGCGGAGCGACGCGCCCTACCACCTTGGCAGATTTACAAACTGGCAAAGACCGGAAATCGGTTTATTTTGGATTTATGCATGGCAACTCAGAACCAATCACGTTGAGCCGCGATGTGGAGGCGTCGGTCATTCCCATCGGCACCAAGGTCACGCTGCAAAAAGGCGAGCAGGCGACCGTCACGCAGTCGCTCGGCGGCAGTTATACCGTGGTCGTGAATGGAAATATGTTCCGCATCGAGGGCAAGGACGCCGACGCGCTGGGCATGCAAGTCGCGCAGCAGGAAACCGGCACAGCGTCCGGCCCCGTCACGCAGGAACAGGTCGAGAAGGAAATCTGGAATCAATTGCGCACGTGTTACGATCCGGAAATTCCGGTGAACGTGGTGGACCTGGGGTTGATTTATGATTGCCACATCGAGCCGATCGCGGAGAGCAGTTATCGCGTGGGGGTAAAGATGACGTTGACCGCGCCCGGTTGCGGCATGGGCCCGGTGTTGCAACAGGACGTGCAAAATAAATTGCTGAGCCTCGAGTCGGTGGATGACGTGGCGGTGGAACTTGTTTGGGAACCGCCGTGGAACCAGAGCATGCTGAGCGAAGCGGCGAAACTGCAGCTCGGATTAATGTAATTTTAACCACGGATGGACACGGATAAACACGGATGAAGATTGGCTTTAGTTTTTATCTGTGTTCATCGGTGTTTATCCGTGGTTGATTTTTAGATGAAAGACCCAAAGACAATCGATTTTTCCAGCCTGCGGAAGGATTTCCCCATCCTCGACCAAAAGGTGCATGGGCATCCGCTGATTTATTTCGACAACGCCGCCACGTCGCAGAAACCGCGCGCGGTGATCGATGCGCTGGTGCATTATTACGAGCACGACAATGCGAATGTCCACCGCGGTATCCATGAGTTGAGCAATCGCGCGACGAACGCGTTTGAAGCGGCGCGCACGCGCACGGCGAAATTCCTGAATGCCCGCAGCGCGGACGAAATCGTTTTTACGCGCGGCAGCACCGAGGGCATGAATCTTGTGGCGACCGCGTGGGGCAATCAGAACGTCAAGGACGGCGATGTGATTTTGCTCACGGAAATGGAGCACCATAGCAATCTCGTGCCGTGGCAGATGCTGGCTGAACGCACGGGCGCGAAGCTGGCGTTCCTGCCGGTGACGGGCGACATCGGGCAGTTGGATATGAACCGCGTGGATGAATTTCTCACCTCGCGCGTGAAGATGTTCTCGCTGGTGCACATTTCGAATTCGCTGGGGACCATCAACCCGCTGGTCGAGTTGTGTGCGCGCGCGCGCAAGCTGGGTGTGACGACGTTTGTGGATGCGGCGCAGAGCGCGGGGCATCGCCCGCTCGACGTGCAGGAAATCGGGTGCGATTTTCTCGCGTTGTCCGGCCACAAGATGTGCGGACCGACGGGCATCGGCGCGCTTTACGGTCGCTACGAGGTTCTGGATAAAATGCCGCCGTACCACGGTGGCGGTGAAATGATTCTGAACGTCGAATACGAGAAGAGCACCTGGAAACACGCGCCGCATAAGTTTGAGGCGGGCACGCCGGACATTGCGGGAGCCATCGGTTTGGGCGCCGCGATGGATTATCTCGATGCCATTGGCCGCGACAAAATTGCCGCGCATGATTTGGAATTGGGGGCGTATGCGTTCGCAAAACTTTCCGGCCTGAAAAACATTCGGCTGTTCGGCCCGCACGTGGGTCGCGCGGGACTGGTGAGTTTTCTGCTGAATGGCGTGCATGCGCATGACGTGACGGAGTTGGCCAATCAGCGCGGCATTGCGCTGCGCGGCGGGCATCATTGCACGCAGGCGCTGATGCACAAGCTGGGCGTGGAATCGACTTCGCGCGCGAGCTTTTATTTCTACAACACGACGGAGGAAATCGATCGGCTCGTGGAGGTGTTGAAGGAAATTCAGAAGTTTTTTGGGGAGTGAAGCGGCAGCGAAGCCGCTTGCAGCACTGCCTGCGCAAGGGTAGAATGAAGCCATGAAAGCCGTAACCGTCCAGGAAGCTGAGGGGCAGCTCGGTAAACTTATTGCCCAAGCGCTCGAAGGCGAAATCATTGTCGTTTCGGATGGTGAAAAAAAAGTGACGCTGTTTCCCGGTGTGGCTTTGGATTTGGACGAAGATAGTCCGGAACTCGAGGCAGAATTGCTAAAAGCAGCCAATGGCCCCTTCAGGCCTTATCGCGAAGGTGAGCTTCGCGAGATTGCCGACGAAGCATTGCGTGAACACAGAGCAAAACGACAGAAATGAAGCTGTCGATAGAGCGCTCCGATGATTTCAACGCCGACTTCGACCAGCAATACCGTTGGTACTTAATTAAGGCCGATGCGACGGTGGCAGAGCGCTTTCTGCGCGCGGTGGCTGATACTTTGCCGCTGTTGGCAACCCAGCCTGAACTTGGACGCCTACAGAGATTTCGACACCCTTTGCTTCAAAATCTTCGTTCATTTCACGTCGGTCGGCCATTTCAGAACTTACTTGTTTTTTACAAAATTGAAGGAAATGTTCTACAAGCTTGGCGTCTCGTCCATGGCTCCCGCGATTTACCGCGCCGATTGATTGAGCCACCGAGCGCTTAGCCCAATCAGTCCCGAGCTTGCAGAAATTTCCTTTTGCCGATTTAATCAGCCGCGCAGATGAAGCAATATCACGATCTCCTCCGCCTCGTGCTCGATCAGGGCAGGTTCAAGTCCGATCGCACGGGCACGGGCACGTATTCCGTGTTCGGTGCGCAGGCGCGGTTTCCGTTGCAAAAGAATTTCCCGCTGCTCACTACGAAGAAGCTGCACGTTAAATCCATCATTTACGAGTTGCTCTGGTTTTTGCGCGGCGAGACGAACGTCAAATATCTCAACGAGCACGGCGTGACCATCTGGGACGAATGGGCGGATGAAAAGGGCGATCTCGGGCGCATTTACGGCGCGCAATGGTCGGATTGGCGCACGCCCGATGGTCGCTCCATCAACCAGGTGGACCAGGTCATCGAGCAGATCAAAAAAAATCCCGACAGCCGCCGCCACATGGTGAGCGCGTGGAATGCCGGTGAGATCGATAAGATGAATCTAGCGCCGTGCCATGCGTTGTTTCAATTTTACGTGGTGGACGGCGAATTGAGCTGCCAGCTCTACCAGCGCAGCGCGGATTTATTTTTGGGCGTGCCGTTCAACATCGCGAGTTACGCGTTGTTGACGCTGATGGTTGCGCAGGTTTGCGACCTGAAGCCCGGCGAATTTGTCCACACGTTTGGCGATCTGCATCTGTATGCGAATCACTTGGAGCAGGCGAAGTTGCAGCTCAGCCGCGAGCCGCGCGCGTTGCCGACGATGAAATTGAATCCCGCGGTGAAGAACATCCACGACTTCAAGTTCGAGGATTTCACGCTTGAGGGTTACGATCCGCATCCGGGCATCAAGGCTCCGATTGCGGTGTAGCTGGAGTTCAAGCTTTAGCTTGTTCGTTCACGCCATTGAGGAGGGACAAGCTAAAGCTTGAACTCCAACCATGCAACAAGCCGAAGCTTCATCCCCGACTAAGCAACAAGCTTGAATTCCAACGGGGACCGGGCATTTTTGCTGACGTGTGCGAAGCGGCGGTGCGCCAGATTTTAAAACGATTTTCGTAGTCCGAAATCAAACAAGCTGAAGCTTGAACTCCAACAAACACTTCAAAGCCATCGCTGCCATGTCGCTTAACCGCGTCATTGGCGCGGGGAGCCGGATCCCTTGGCATTTGCCGGAGGATTTCAAGTGGTTCAAACAACTCACCACCGGCAACGTGGTGGTGATGGGGCGCAAGACGTTTGAATCCATCGGCAAGCCGTTGCCGAATCGCGAGACCATCATTCTCAGCCGCTCGCAATTTGCCTATCCCGGCGTGCGCACGGTTTCGGATTTGAGCCAGATCGATGTCGTGCACGAAGCGCGCGAGGTGTTCATCTGTGGCGGCGCGCAGGTGTATGCGCAGGCGTTGCCGCTGTGCTCGGATTTGTATCTGACGCTGGTGAAACGCGAGGTGGAGGGCGACGCTTTTTTCCCGGCGTTTGAGGATCGGTTCGAGTTGGCGGAAGAAATTCGCGACACGCCGGATTTCAAGATTCTGCGTTACTCGCAAAAGATTTAGAAGTGGTTTCATAAGTTCGGTTGAACCTCCGGACAAGCCGCTCATCTGCGGCTCGGCTCGCGAGGACGCCGCCCCACGGCCATTAAGTTAAGGAGGAGGGGGATTTTCAATATACAAAATAATTACTTTGGAACAGATGGAACCGCCCCAAAATAATGAGCGAAACCCCTCAGACACCGGGCTAAAGCCGCGGTGTTAATGAAATTTAGATGCGTTTGCCCTGAGGTTCACGGGGAGGGAGTCGAACATGCGTCTCGATTATTTCGCATCATTTTTTTCCTTAATTTAATGGCAGTGACGCTCGCCCCACCCGCTCGCTTCAGATCCAGGCCCGTTCTCTTCGATCCCACGAAGTTCAGTTCCCCGGAGCGGTAAGGATTTGGTGTTTTTTAAACGGCCTGCAAAAAAAACCCCTTTTGGACTTCAGCAACAGTCTGGCATAGTTCGCAATCAATGGAACGGACCGAAGCCGAACTGATCGCGGCAGTCTTGAAAGGCGATGCCGCGAGCTTCGAGCCGTTAATTGAGAAGTATTCCCCCCGCGTTTTTGCCACCGCCCGGCGGTACGCCCGCCGCGAGAGCGAGATCGAGGACATCGTCCAGGAGGTCTGGCTCAAAGCCTATCAAAAACTGGGGAGTTTTCGCGGCGAAGCGCCGTTCGAACATTGGCTGATGCGCCTGGCGGTGCGGACGTGCTACGACTTTTTGCGCAGCCACCAGCGCAACCGGGAATCGGCGTTTTCGGACTTGAGCGAGCCGGAGGACGATTGGTTGGATCGATTCATCCATCAGCCGGGCGCCATCCGGGAAGATGCGGAGGCGGCTCAACAATTGGTCCAGCGCGTGCTGCAACATCTATCGCCGCCAGCGCGGCTGGTGATTACCCTACTTGAAATCGAAGACCGTTCGGTGAAAGAGATATCAAAATTGACCGGCTGGTCGGTGCCGCTGGTGAAGGTGCGGGCCTTTCGCGCCCGGGCGGAAATGCGCAAGATTTTGGCGAAAATCGCAAAAGATAAGTATCTGTAACTGTACTAAAATACGAGGCGTCTAAAGTTATGAGCAGTATGAAGCTGATTGATCTGGAAAAAAAGTTGATCGCCGTTGCGCGCGCGAATCCGCCGAGCGACCGCGTGCCGCTGGCGTTCGAGAAACGCATCATGGCTCTTCTCACGGGACGGCCGGTGCAGGACGTCTGGGCGGTCTGGGCCAAGGCTCTTTGGTATGCGGCCGCACCCTGCGTGGCGATCATGCTCCTCTTCAGCGGCTGGGCTTTCGTCGAATCCTCCAAAAACAACCAAACTCCCACGGTGGACCTGGCTCAGCAATTGGACAACACGTTGCTCGCAGCGGTGGACCAGAGCGATAACTCGGCCCAGTGAACACCTGGAAAGCCATTCTTGCGGTGCTGGTGATTTTCGGCGCCGGATTCGTCACCGGCCACGTCGCGACCCGGATGTCTGAAGCGGCCAAGCCCGTGCCCGCACCCATCGCTGCCAACGCGCTCCACGCGGGCAACCATCCCTCGCAACCGCCGCTTTCGCTCGAGCAACTGCGCAAGGTGGAATTGATGGGTCGCGTGCAAAAGGATCTCGACCTCACTCCGGAACAACACGCGCGCATCGAAAAAATCATCGAGGACTCGCAGGGACGCATTCGCGATCTTTGGGACCAAGTGGCGCCGGACATCCATGACGAATACGATGATGTTCAGAAAAAAGTCTGCCAGGAATTGACGCCGGACCAGAAGAAGACTTTCGACGACCTCATGAAGAAGCAGCAGCAGCACAAGAAGCCGGCCGCCACCAACGCGCCGCCGCAAGCGCTGGAAGAGGAAAGCTGCACGAACATGTGCTCCATTACCCTGCGGCATCCAGCGTCTTAAAGCCACCGTTCCGCGAAATCATGTGAGCGGACCACTCCATCCTACGCGCAAGACCAGGCTGCAATTGTCCGGGTTACGTGAAGCGTCTCTCGTGCAATCGTGTTTGGAGGAGCATGAGGACATGGTTGCTGAAGTGTCGAAGGTTGGAGAGGACACATTGGAGGTTTTGTTAAATGATCACGTTGATCTGGAGAATCCCCAATACCTGGACCAGGTCGTTAAGTGGATCATGCGCGTGCTTGCTGAACGAGGCGAGACTGCCGCACAAGCCGGGGTATTTCGCGATTGATCCAGAGAGTTGTTCTGACGATGTTTTGAGTTTCAGAGACTCCTCACCCGCCTTCGTTAGAGCGTTTCCATAAATGCTGTAGCGGTGTGTTGTTGGTGGTGTGAACAGCGGTCTTTTTGATTTTTGGCTTCGTTTCGGCTCAGTCACAGGGTTTATCAAACCTGCTCCTTCGCCGAAGCCTTGCCAAAAATCAAAAATCCTCGCTGCACACCGCTACATCATTTCTGTCAACGCTCTAGAACTACGGCGAGGCAGGCGTCGTCTCCTACTTTCTTCCCCGCAACCGCAGCGCGTTTCCGATCACGATCAGGTCCGAGAATCCCATCGCAGCCGCGCACAAAATCGGGCTCATGAACCCCAACGCCGCGAGTGGAATCCCGATGCAATTGTAGAAGAAGGCCCAAAACAAATTCTGTTTGATGGTCCGCAACGTCGCCCGCGCGAGCCCGAGCGCTTCCGGCACCGCTTCGATATCCGATTTCAGCAAAATAATGTCCGCCGCCTCGCGCGCGACATCACTCGCGCGGCTCACGGCGATTCCGAGGTCCGCCTGCTCCAGCGCGGGTGCGTCATTGATACCGTCGCCTACAAACGCCACGCGCTCACCTTGCGCCTGCAGTTTTTTGACGAACTCCGCTTTGTGTTCCGGTCGGATTTCCGCAAAAACATTTTCGGCTAAAATGCCGGTTTGCCGCGCGATGCCTGCCGCCGTCAACGCGTTATCGCCGGTAACCAGATAGGTTTTGAAACCCTGCCGCGAAAGCTGTTCGACGACTTTCGCCGAGCCGGGCTTGACGGTGTCTTTTACGGCAAACAGGGCGAGCCAACTCGTGTCATTCGCCAGGCCGACAATAGTCGCGCCTTGCTCCGACCATTCCTTGATGAAATTTTCCGCAACGGAAACGCTTAATCCCGTCTCGCGCAACCATCGCAACGATCCGAGCCGCAATTTTTCACTTCGGCGTTCGGCGTTCAGCGTTCGGCGTTCGATGTTTCCTTCCACTCCCGCCCCGCGAAGTTCTTTCCACTCATTCACCTCAATTTTTTCGCCGGACAATTTTGCAATGGCCTGGCTGATGGGATGAGTGGAATGACGCGCGAGCGCAGCCGCAAGCGCGACTGGCGCGCCGGATGGCGGCACAGTCTCCCAGCCACCGGCAGTATTCGGCGCGGCGATGGCCGCAACCTCCGGCTTGCCAAAAGTCAGCGTGCCGGTCTTGTCAAAAATCACCGCGGTGATTTGTCCCGCCTTTTCGAGCGCCACACCATCGCGAATCAAAATCCCGCGCCGCGCCGCGGCATTCGACCCGGCCATGATGGCTGCCGGCGTGGCAAGACCCATCGCGCACGGGCAAGCGATAATCAAAACCGCCGCCGCGATGATGAACCCCGCCGCCGTTGGATCCGGCGGGTGCGCGTGCCAGAGGAATTTCGCAAGCCACTGATGCGCGTGATTGGCGGATGCGGGATTCAGTCCCCACCACAATCCCGCCGCCAACGCGATGCACGCCACGATCGGGACGAACACGCTGCTGACGCGATCTCCGAGCCGCTGGATGTTTGCGCGGCTGGTCTGGGCGCGTTGCACGGAGGCAATGATGTGCGCGAGCGCGGTTTCATCGCCCATGGCGGTCACGCGCATGACGAGCCGGCCGTTGAGATTGACGGTGCCGGCAAACAAATCGCTGCCCGTGGTTTTATCAATCGGCGCGGATTCGCCGGTCAGCATGGCTTCATCGACCGCGGAAGCGCCTTCGATAACTTTGCCGTCCGTGGGAACGGCGTCGCCGGGGCGGAGCACGATGAGATCGCCGATTTTCAAATCTGCCACGGGAACTTGTTCTTCGACGCCATTAGTGGCACGGGCATCCTGCCCGTGCGAATCGGAACTCACGGGCGAGACGCCCGTGCCACTGCCACCCACGCGCCGCGCGGTTGGCGGCGCAAGGTTCAGCAATTTTTTCAGCGCATCAGAGGCACGCACGGTCACGCGCGATTCAATCCAATGCCCCACGCTGATCAGCGTAATGATCGACGCGGCTTCCATGAAATAGAGGTGCGTCTTGAAGCCGCTGAACAACGCCCAGACGCTGAACGCGTAAGCGGTGGTCGAGCCCAGCGCCACCAGCGTGTCCATGTTCGAGCTGCGGACTTTTAATTGGTTCCACGCGCCGCGATAAAATTGCGCGCCGGCAAAAATCTGCACGATGGTGGCTAGCACGAAGGAAAACCACTGGAACCACGGCCTCATGCCCTGTTGAAAAACCCATTCGCCAATCATCAGCGGCGCAGTGCCGAGCACAGCGATGACGAGGTTAAAGTGCCAGCCCGCCAGCGCGTGCTGTGCGGCATCGGGTTCGTGAGCCTCAATCACCTTGGCGCGGTAGCCTTCTTTTTCGATGGCAGCGACCACCGCTGTGGGATTGCGCGAACTGCCCGCCGACCATCGCACGGCAGCGCTGTGAGAATCCAGGCTGACCGTCGCGCTGTGAACGCCGGGCACGCTCTGGATGGCCTCGGTGACGTGGCGCGCGCAATTGCCGCACGTCATTCCCGAAACGGAGAGTTCAGTTGTCAGACTGGTGGCAGACATCGCCTGTCGGCGCAATCTAAGCGCGAACCAGCGAGGTGTCGAAAATAAAACGGGCGGGGAAAAATTCCCCGCCCGTCGCGTAATGTTGATGATTCTGAATTATGGCTGGCGCAGGATGAAATACTGCAGGCCATTGGTCGCGGCCGAATTCGTGTACGAATAGTGGCCTGAACCTGCCGGGCTCTCGACTGCCGTTCCAATCACCGGCCACGTCGCGATGGGCGCCGTAATGTCATTGGTCGCGAGGATCGAGAAACTCAATCCGGTGGCGTTGGTGAAGTTGAACGCGAATTTGCCAGCCGCGACTTCCGCCGCTCCAGTCAACGTCGATTGGATCGGCACCGGGATGTTAAACGCCGGCGAACTGGTGATTGACATGCTGCTGGACGTGAACGAGATCGCCGCGCCCGTGACTGAGTTCGTGCTGAACGCGGTCAAGTTGGTGAACGTCGCCGTGCCACCGCTCGTGGTGAGCGTCTTGGTGCCTCCCAGTGTCCAATTCACCGGAGCTGGCAGGACTGCGGCCGCAGTGATCGTGACGTTGTTGGTCACCGTATTGCCGAGTTGATCCTTCACCACAACCACCGGTTGCTGGGCGAGAGCACCGCCGTCACCAGCGGGCGCGGTGGGTTGTTTGGTGATCACCAATTGCGTGGCCGCGCCCGCTACGAGCGGTTGCGCGACCGAGTTGGTGCTGTAATTGGGCGCGCTCAACACGATCGTCTTGGTGCCCGAAGTTTGCAGCAGCGCTGATTGAGCCGGGTTAAACACGATCTGGCCGGCTTGCGTCAGGTCGTAGGCGGACGGAGGCAACACCGTGCCGTTGACCGTAACGCTGGTGATGTTCGTGCGCCAGGCTGGGTCATCCGGGCTGTTCGTGACGGTGAACGTGCTGCTGACGGAAGCGTTGTTCTGCGGCACCAGCACCGGCGGCGGGATGAGTTCAGCCCCGTGAGCTGTTTGCTGCGGAACGAACGTGAGCCCCTTGATCGAGGTCACTGACGATGCCGTATAGATCACATTGCTCGAGATGATGTTGATCGGCGCGTTGAACGTGCCGGAATCGGTGAGGCGAACGACGCTGTTGCCCGCCGTGCCGCCGCCGCCCGTCGTGTAATACAGGTAAACGCCGCCGTTGCCATTGGTCGTGGCAAAGAGGCTGTCCGCGCCGTTGTTGTTCGTGACGGAGCCATTGTCCGCCCAGCCGAAGCCCAGGATCTGGCTGCTATCCGGGACCCATGAAAACTTATGGATCACGCCCTGCGCCGAACCGATCTGGTCGAGGATATACAGCACGTCGTAGCTGCTGCCGCCGTTGGTCGAGACCAGGTAGAAATCGACCGCGATCGGATCCGTCAGCAGGTTGTTGGGAACCGCATGATCGATGTTAGCCGGGTTGCTCATCGCCAGCGCGTAAACCACCGGGATGGGCGAACCCGCGGCAGTCTTCTGTGTTTCGACATAGTGAGTTCCACCGAAGGTGCGGGCGACCACGTTGTTCTGGGCGCTCCACAGGGAGTTGTCGATGTAGAGGCCGCCTTTGTCGACGACGATCCAGTTGACGTCGTCTGCCGTGGTGCAGGAGCGGCCCTGGCTGCCGCCAAACGAAATGGAGGAGTATTTAATCGGCGCAGTGAACCCGTTGGTATAATTGAGCGTTCCCACGGCGCGATCCTGGATGAAGGTTTCGTCAGGCGACACCGAGCTTTCATCCGCAAAACCGACGAACGAAATCAACGTGCCGTCATCGCTGAGCGACAACCGGCCCGCGCTTCCGGCGGTGGTCATGCGCAGAGCATTGGTGCCCGTGGCGCTGATCGGAATGATGTTCACGGGCGCCGTCTGTTTGTTACCTGACGGTTTGATTTCGATGACGCTGAAGGTGGTGTTGTTCGAAATGCTGTCGATCTGGATGACGGCGAGATTGCCGCGCGTGAAATTCGCCGGCGGCGCGCCGATGGTGAACGTCGAGGAATTCGTGGTGGTAATCTGTCCCGCACCGCCAAATCCATTCACGGTAAACGTGATGAACGCGCCGGCGACATTCGTAGTTCCATTTACCGTTGCGGTCAGGTTCGTAAAGAACATGAAACCATTCGTCGCCACCTGGTTTGTGGAACCGCCCAGCTTCCATGCGCCGGTGCCGCCGACCGTTGCGATGACCGTGACGTTGGTATTCGGCGCGGCAGCGGTGCCGTTGCCGTATTGGTCGGTAATGGACAAGGCGGGATTAACGACCAGTGTGCCGCCGCTGGCCGAAGGCGCCGACGGCTGGGTGAGGAGCGAAAGTTTTGTCGCCACGCCCGCCGAAAGCGGCTGCGAGACCTTGCCGTTGCTGAAGCCCGTCGCAAAGATCACGATGCTCTTGGTGCCGCTGGTTTTGAGGAGAGCAGAAGCCGAAGGCGTATAAACAATCTGTCCCGGAGTCGTGAGACTATAAGCGGAATTCGTCAGCTGCGTGCCATTGACGTAGATCGCTGTAATAGCCGCGCGCCAGGCGGGATTATCCGTAAACGTATTGGTGAACGGGGCATCCACCGTGGCGTTCGGATCGGCAGTGATCGCGGGGGCCGTCGAACCGACAAAGGTGCCGCTGACGATGACGTTGTCGAATCGGCAATTGCCTGAGGAGTTGTTGTAGGTGCCGCCGTTGAAAGCGACGCAATCGCCGTTCTGCGCGGCGTTCACGATGCGGAAGCCGAACAGCGGATTGTTCGCCACGTTGGGCACGCCAGTGAAATCAACGACCAGATTGTTGTAAAAATTCTGGCCAACGGTCTGATAGAAATAGGTTCCGTTGACGGTGTCCGGACTATAGAGCACGCTCGAGACCGAGTTCGTTAAAATGAACGTGGGGTTGGACGCGTAGAACAAGTTGTTCGCTACATTCGTCGTGGCCCAGCCGTCGGTCGTGTAAAGAACGCACATTTTCGCCTCGCCCTGCGAAGTGAAGAAGAGGTCGAACGAAACCATGATGTCGTTGTAATTGGCCGTCGGCACGTCGAACTGCCCACCCTGGGTGCCAATGGGGGCCTGGGTGTCCCAGCCGTTGCCCGGACCCTGGCCGCGCACGCGCCAGACGAACTGGCCGGAAGCGCCTGACGAGCTAAACGGCACACCGTTGGCGAGAATATCAGGTTTGTTAGTGCTGCCGATTGAGCCATCCGCAAAATGATAGCTCGTGTCGAAACCAATCGACGTCGCCGTGCCCGAACCAAATTCCGGCACTGGATGCGGAGCAAAGGCCGTGGTGCCTTCGCTTTCGAATGTCCAGCCCGCGACGGTGTCGAAGGAGACACCCGAAATCGTCACGTTATCGAAGCTCCAATTTCCCGAAACGCCGGTGAATGGCGCGCCCGTCGTGTCCACGCAATTGGTGCCGGTGGAAGCGTTCACGATGCGCACGGCGAAATTCGGATTGTTATCCACGCCCGAGATGCCGCTCAGGTCGGCCACGATATGATTGTTCCAACCCGTGGCGCCGTTGTTGGTCAGGATCACGTAGGTGCCCATGACCGTGCTGTTGGTCAGCGAGTTCGTGGCTACAACTCCCAATGTGCCCACCGAAATGGTGGACGCATTGAACCAGATGCTGCCTTCGGTGGTGTATTGAATCAAAAGATTGGCCTCGGCGTCGGGCGTCGCATTCACATCAAAGGCAACTTTGATTTTGTAAAAACCGGCCGTGCTGGCGGCGAACCTGGCGCCTTGCGTGCCGATGGGGGCGTTGGTCGACCAACCGTTGCCGCCGTTCGGAGCCGCGCCAAAGCCGCGAATGCGCCAGGCATTCGGGCCTACGGGATCGGTGGAACTGCCAGCCAAAGACTGCACGTCCGGATTACTGACGCTATTGGTATTGTTGAACGAATTGCCCATGCCCAAGGCACTGGCCGTCCCCAAGCCCGTGGAAGCCTGCGGGCTGGCATTAAGACCTGGGGAAACATTGTCAAAAGTCCATGCGGTAATGGTTGTGTCGGCATGTACTCCGAGAGTCATCAGCGCAGCGACGCTGAGCGCGAATATAATTGTTTTCATGTTAAAAAGGTGACAGCAAGCGCCTAGAAGAACTGAGGCAGGAAACAAACCTATGGCGATTCTGTGACAAATGGGCGATTTCTAAAAGGCCCGGTAAAATAAAAGGTTTATCAATATTTTGGTGGCAGATTTCCGCTGCTTCCCCTTCCCAGCGGAGCCAAACTGGGCGACGATTCTTTGTTCCGAAAATGACTAGAAATCAATATTAATTTTTGATCATGAGTTTGTCACCCATTTGTCGTAACGCAGCCACCAATTCGTAACATTGAAATCCCAGACTTGTTCCTTATAGGCAAGGCGGCTTTTCATTGAAAAAGCCGTCGCGTGGTGAAGTGTTGATTTCTATTATGAACTTTAAGCGCCAGCGCGGTTTTACATTGATCGAATTACTGGTGGTCGTCGCCATCATTGCCATCCTCGCGGCGATGCTGCTTCCCACTCTCGCAAAGGCCAAAAATCGCGCGAATGAGGCGTCGTGCCTGAGCAACACCCGGCAATGGGGATTGGCGGACACCATGTACGTGAACGACAACGCGGAGGCTTTTCCCCTGCCGCGGTTTCAAGTCTCCGGCATCCAGGACCAGGATACCCCGTCGTGGCTGGCGATTAACGGCTATCACAATCTCGGCCAGGGCAACGATGTGTGGTTCAATGCTCTGCCAGGCTATGTCGGCAATAAGCCGATGTACGTGTGGGCGTACGATCCGGTGACGTTTGGTGAATCCAAGTCCATTTTCACCTGCCCGACAGCCGTCAACCAAGGCATCGATCCCAACGATGCGACTCCCACAACCGACGGCAGCAAAGACATGGATCCCAAGCAGCGCCCGTTATTTGGCTACGGCATGAATTCGAAATCACTTGCGAATGAGCAGATCAACAACGTGAATGCAGTTTTAAAAACGGCCGTGGTCGCCCACCCTTCGCAATTTGTGCTGTTCTCGGACGTGCGCTGGCGCTCGGCGGAAACGCCGTATTACGGAGCGGCGGACAACGTCACCCATCTCGCCACGCCGCATAGCTACACAACGCGCTTTTCTTCGCGCCACAACAAAGGGGGAAACATCACGTTTAGCGACGGGCATTCCGCGTTTTATAAATACACAGATATTGTGAACGACGGCATTCAAAACCCCAACATTGCGCCCGGCAAGGACCCCGGCAATCCGGAGGTTAATTGGGATGCCGACGGCCTGAGAGTTCCGTAATTTTCGCCACCGTAGTCCAACCCCACTCAATACCCATGTTCCCCGCCAAAAAACGCTTTCAATCGCTTAGCAGTTTGATTCTCGCCGTATCACTGGTGGCCGTCGGCACCCTGCCGGCGCATGCGCAGGACACGAAAGCAGGCGCCAAAAAAGCCGCCAAACACTCCGAGCTCCATTATCTATCGCCGCAAAAGCCCGACGTCATCACGCTTTTGGCGCCGCCACCCATTGCGGGTTCAGCGGAGCAATCCGCTGACATGGCCGAAACCGTGGCCATCCATGAGCAACCCAGGCCGGCGGGTGACGCCGCGGCAAAAGCCGAGCAGAAACTTTCGATTTTTGCGTTCACACCGGTGATAGGCTCCATTTTTCAACCCGGCAAATTACCGGAGACCGAAGCATTTTTGAAAAAAGTCCAGGAGGACACAGAAGCGGTGGAGGATACGGGCAAGGAATATTTTAAACGGCCGCGTCCGTACACGGTGAATCCGGACCTTGCGCGCGGGGCCACTGATCTCGAGAAGACCTTCAGCTATCCGAGCGGGCATTCGACTCGCGGCACCGTGTTCGCGCTGGTGTTGGTGGAACTATTTCCGGAGAAACGCGACGCTATTCTCGCGGTGGGCCGGGAAATCGGCTGGCACCGCGTGGAAATCGCGCGGCATTATCCAACCGATATCTATGCGGGCCGCGTGCTGGCACAAGCCATTGTGAAAGAATTGAAGACCAACGATAAATTTCGTTCGGATTTTGTCGCGGCCCAGAAGGAAATCGCCTCCGTAATGACAGCGGAAAAGCAAACCTCCGAGCCCGCCATGGCCACCGCCCACTGAGAAGGTGCGTTTTGACCGGCGCTGAATCCTTTTGCGCTTTTCGCGGTTAAACACCGGTCTATTTTTACGGTTTTATAGCGATTGCCAAAATAGATTTCCGAAATGGTGGCGATTCTGCGGGGAATCGAGGCAAACCCGCAGGTTTGCCCCACCATTTCGGAAATTTATTTTTAGCAATCGACGGAAATTCACGTTTCCATCACGGCTGCGTAGCGCAGCCCGCGCGTGCTCACGCGCAATTCCGAAAAACCGAACTGTTCCATCACGGCTTCATAAATCGCCGCGCCCGTCAAAATCACGTCCGCGCGCTTTTTGGGCAGCCCCACGATTTGCTGCCGCTTTTCCAACGGCACACTCCACAGGTTTTCCACATGCCAGCGCACGCACTCCAGGCTGAGGCGCGTCGCCTCGATGCGCTCGCGATCGTAATCGTCCGCCTTCAATTCCATGCGCGCGAGAATGCTCGCCGTGCCGCCCGTGCCGACCAATTGCAAACCCGCCTTCGTCTTGTCGGCCTTTTTTTCCGAATCCATTTTCGGGCCGAGTTTCGGCAGGACTTCCTTTTTTAAAAATGTTTTCAACCAATCGAGGCACTGGGCCAATTCCTCCAAACTCGGCGGGTCGCCGTGCGGCACTTTTTCCATCAGGCGAACGGTGCCGAGCGGAAAGCTGTGCCGAAAATGTTTGCGTTCGCCCTTGCCCAGAATGAACTCCGTGCTGCCGCCCCCGACGTCCAGCAGCAATAACGGCAGCTTCGCCAGTTCCGGGTCCGTCGTCACACCCTGGAACGCCCATTCGGCCTCCTGATCGCCCGAGATGATCTCCACTTTCAACGCCGCGGCCGTCTCGATGGCGGAGATCAACTCTTGCGGGTTCACCGCATCGCGCGCCGCGCTGGTGGCAATCACGCGGATCGAAGCCGCGTTCAACTCGCGCGCCTGGTTTGAAAAATTCATCACCGCCCTGGCTGTCTTGGCAATCGGCTCCGGTTGCAACTGATGCGTTTCGTAAAACCCCCGCCCGAGCCGCGTCTGCTTGCTCTCTTCACAAACGGGACGAACATCGTGACCCTCGACATCGGCCACGAGCAACTTCACTGAATTGGTGCCGACGTCAATCACGGCGCGGCGGGTGTACGACATGCCGCAATTAGAGCAATCCGGGCGGCTCAGCCCAAGTTAAAAAGGAGTGAACCTCCGTTCACCGGTTATTCACCGGCTAAATCTCCAAAAAACAGCGTTTTCCCCAACAAATTGACGTTCTTCCTGGGGTGTTCTACTGCTTCCGGTGAATAACCCGTCACCGTATCGTAACTTTCCCGCGAGGGTTGCCTGGGGCATGATTCGCGGATACTTTGAACTCCTTATGAGCGCCAATACCGCCAAACCCGCACACTTTCTCAACCGCGAGTTGAGCTGGCTCGAATTCAACCAGCGCGTGCTGGACGAGGCCCGCAATGGCGACAATCCGCTCCTCGAACGGCTGAAATTCTTCTGCATCGTCAGCTCCAATCTCGATGAATTTTTCGAGGTGCGCGTCGCCGGCCTGAAACAGCAGATCGAAAGCGACATCGTTTCCCGCAGCATCGACGGGCTTACGGCGACCGAAATTTTCAAAGCCGTCAGCACGCGCGTGCGGCGCATGGTCAACGATCAATACACCTGCTGGCGCGAAGACATTCAGCCGAATCTCGCCAAAAACGGCATTCGGCTTCTGGAAATCACCGACCTCGACCGCGAGGATTTCGCGTGGCTCCAGGAATATTATCACGCCCAGGTCCGGCCCGTGCTGACGCCGCTGGCGATCGATCCCGCGCATCCGTTTCCGCAATTGCTCAACAAATCGCTGAACCTCATCGTCCGCCTCGAACTGGCGCGCGGCCAGGAAATGCTCAAGCACATGGCCGTGGTGCAAATCCCGCGCATCCTCCCGCGCATGATTCAACTCCCGCGCACGGACGCCCGCCAGGATTACGTGTATCTCGGCCAATTGATCAGCCACAACCTCGCCGATTTATTTCCGGGCACAAAAATTCTCGGCTGCTGGCCGTTCCGCGTCACGCGCAACAGCGAGCTTTACATCGACGAGGAAGAAACCGCGAATCTGCTCAAGGCCGTCGAAAACGAATTGCACAACCGCCGCAAGGGCGACGCCGTCCGCCTCGAAATCGAACACGATTGTCCGCGCCACATTCGCGATGCGCTGCTCAAAACACTCCGGCTCACGGAGGACGATTTGTACCTCGTGGACGGCCCGCTGAATCCCACGCGCCTGATGACGTTGACGCAGGGTGATCATTCGCCCGAGCTGCGTTACAAGCCCTTCGTCGCGCCCGTCGCGCCGGCGCTGCGCGGCAAGGCGGATTTGTTCGCGGCCATTCGCGAGCGCGATATTCTGCTGCATCACCCGTACGAAAATTTCAACAGCGTCGTGGATTTCCTCGAGCAAGCCTCAGCCGATCCGGATGTGCTGGCCATCAAGCAGACGTTGTATCGCACCGGCGGCGATCCGCGCATCATCGGCGCGCTCGAAAACGCCGTGAACAACGGCAAACAGGTCACCGCCGTGGTGGAGTTGCGCGCGCGTTTCGATGAAGCGAACAATATCCAATGGGCGCGGCGCCTTGAAGAAAACGGCGTGCACGTGGTCTACGGCCTGGTCGGTTACAAGATTCACGCCAAAGCCTGCCTCGTCGTACGCCGCGAGGGACATCACATCCGCCGCTACGTGCACCTGGCCACCGGCAATTACAATCCCAGCACCGCGCGCCTCTACACCGACATCGGCCTGCTCACCAGCCGCCCGGATTTCGGCGAGGACGCGACGAATTTTTTCAACCTGCTGACCGGCATTTGCCAATACCAACCGATGCGCAAACTGCTGGTCGCGCCGTTTGAATTGCACGCGCGCATGTTGAAGTTGATCGAGCGTGAAGCCGAAAACGCGAAGAAGGATTTGCCGGCGCGCATCATCGCCAAGGTGAATTCACTCGCCGAACCGCAAATTATCGAGGCGTTGTACAAGGCGTCGCAAGCCGGCGTGAAAATCGATTTGATTGTGCGCGGCATTTGCTGCCTGAAACCGGGCGTGAAAGGCCTCAGCGAAAACATCACCGTGCGCAGCATCATCGACCGTTTTCTGGAGCACAGCCGGATTTATTATTTTGAGAACGCCTGCCAGCCGGAAGTATACGTAGGCAGCGCCGACTGGCTGCCGCGCAATTTATTCCGGCGCATCGAAGTCGTGTTCCCCATCGAAGACGGCAACTTGCGCGAGCGCATCATCAACGAAGTCCTGTCCATCACGATGGCCGACAACGCGCGCGCGCGAATACTCTCGAGCGACGGCACGTATGAGTTGATGGAAAAGCAAGGCAAAGCGCACCGCAGCCAGTTCGAATTCATCGCCCTCGCCACCGGCCAGGAAAACGGCGCCGGAAAAAATTCCGCCAAAAACAAATTCCCCACCGTGAAAGTCGCCGAGCGACCGTTTTGAGGGATAAGTTCCACCGGCGATAAATCGCCGGGCTATTTTCGGACATCCCTTCGGGATCATAAGGGGGTTGCCCCTGAAAACTTGTCAATCGATACTCAGCCTCACACTTACATCCCGGTATTGCTGACAAAAGCGATTTTCTCACTGTCCGGCGACCACGAGGGAACGTTGATGGATCCCTGGCCGCCGTAGAGATAGGCTATCACCTTCGGTTCGCCGCCCGTGAGCGGCATGAGCCGGAGATAGCAGTGCTTGTAATAAGGATGGTCGCCGGCAGGAATGTCTGCCGGAAAACTGATGATCACCATGGATTTTCCGTCCGGCGAAATGTGCGGGAACCAGTTGTTGAAATCGTCATGCGTGACCTGTTCCTGTTCCTGCCCGTCCGGTTTCATCCGCCAGATTTGCATCCGGCCAGTGCGTGAAGAATTGAAATAAATGTATTTGCCGTCCGGAGTAAATTCGGGGCCGTCGTTCACCCCCGGCGCATCCGTCAGCTTGATTTCCTCCCCGCCCTCGACCGGGAATCTTATAGATGTCGAACTTGTTCGTCCCATTGATTGGCCGCTGGCCGGCAAACACCAGAAACTTTGCGTCGGGCGACCAACCGTGCAGATAAGACGGCGTCTTGCTGGTGACCCGCCGGGGCGTTCCGCCTTCCACCGGCACCACATAAATGGAACTGCTTCCGCCCGCACTCTGGTCGCTGATGCCCAGCATCCTGCCGTCGAACGAAAGCACGTGGTCATTGTTGTTCTTGTTGTTCGCACCGGTGTCAATCAGCGTGGGCGTGCGCGTCGCGAGATCGAACTTCATCAATCCACCCCATCCCGCCGCTCGGCCGCTCACGTTGTAAATGAGCGATTTCCCGTCACGCGTCCAATTTGGAGCCTCAAACGGCACTGTGCCGCTGTAAATGTCCTCCAGCTTCCCGCTTTTCACGTCCAGGATGTGCAGCACGCTGCCAATATAATCGCGATATGGCGTGAAATTCGCCCGAATCGGCGTGATGATTTGGACGTCGCGGAAAATCGCCTTCTCCACGGTGTCCCCCTCGTGCGCGCAAATGAACAGACCGACGTACACTTCATCGGGAAGATCGATGCCGGAAAAATTCGTGCTCTCCATGATCTCACCCGAATGCGCCGCTGAAAAAATGTAATTGCTGCCGCGCCGCTCAAACTGGATCACATCCGGGTTCTTGATCGTGAGTTGTTTTTGCGCCGTGATCGCGCCGGCGGTTAGACGATATTGCAGCGACGTCAGATCCACGCCGTGGCGCGCGCAATCCACATACGGCGCGTTCGCCTCGAGGTTCGGCCGGACCATCCAGCCAATCTTCCGGTGCGGATTTTTTCCGGCGCCAATAAATTCCACGCGGGCGCGCAGAATGAAGTCGCCCTTCATCTTTTTATAAAGAAATTGGAACTGGTCGTTCGTCGTCCACATATTTGAGCCGCCGCCGGAAAGCGTGTATTCATTCCTGGCCGCGTCATAGCCCGCTGAGCCCGCCAGCTTCGGCGCGCCCACATCCACATTCGCTTCAAACAATCCCAACGAAGTGGCTTCGGCTGCGGCCGAACGAATTCCCGTGGAGAGCAATGCGGACATGGTGATAATCGCAATAGAGAGGTTGAATTTCATAGGCTGACGAGACCAACTTTTGCCCACTCACAACATCTACGCCCGTCCCTGCGAGCCAGTCCAGCAGAAAATGCCCTCGCGGACCTTCGGCGACCGTTATGAAGCCCCGGAGGGGCGGCAGATGGTAGCCCAGAGTGAGGCTGCGGAGCAGCCGCAACTCTGGGTAACCGCCCAAATTAACCCACTTTTTCGTCATTCGCCCCCGGTAGACGCGAATGACGAAAAAGCAAACGCGACGCACAATCAAAATTCAGATCTTTCCTACAAGTCAAAGGGTGTCCTGTGGCATGCCGCACACTAGAATTTCTGCCTCCGTAATCCCTGGCGGCGCAACTGGAAATACAATTTGTACTATAGCGCTGCTAAAAAGTTTGTTATTCCCAACTAAAAAGAACAATGGGTGAAGTGACTTTATGGCATTAGTTGGACCATATATTGGTGCAATTTTTTGGACCCTAACGCCCTTCCATCTCGATGATATGAGGCGAACATCGATATCCTGTGGACTGTTAGTCAGGATATTCCACAACCGATCCGGACAACGAATGCCGACCTCACTGCAACCGCTGGGACTGTTAACACTGATCTTTACCTTGATCGGTTTGCCACTCTCAACTGCGACGGGTATTCTCCGACGTATCTGCCCTTCAGGGGTTGACACTGCACAAGAGGTGGAAAGGCACGTCAACAATGTTATTAGCCAAAGTTGCAAAGCTTGCTTCATAAAGCCAGAAACACATCAAAAGTCACATTCCTTCAGAATGCAACTGCTTCTTGTAAATGAATTCAAACTGGAAATCGTTTCACCGTGATTTGGTCGACCAATTGCATCATTTGGCGCTGCGATCGGCATGGCTTTGCTGGTTATTATATCAAACATAAGTGGTCGAGTCACGCCCGGAGGTGACAGGTTTTTTTTCATCTTGCCCGATTTAGCTTGGGCAATCGGTCCTTCGATGTTCAAAGTTCCCGGCTTTATTCCGCGTTCTTGGATTTTCAGGGCACGATTCGAGCAAGAATCGTCACTTTTCACTTTGCGGCGAATCCTTTATGTTTGGGCAAGCCTGTGAACCCGACCTTTCCTCCCAAACTCGCCGCCCACCTGGCGGAGAGTGTCCGGGCCGCTCGGCGCCGCTACCGCAAGCGGTTGGGGTGTTGCCAGAAAAATTTTTCGGAAAAGGCCGTTCACGATCTGCGCATCGACACCCGCCGCATCCTCGCGCTGCTGGATTTGCTCGAGGCGCTTCACTTCGGCGAGTCTCCCGCCAAGCTCAGCAAGACATTCAAAAAGCGCCTCGATGCCTTCGATGACCTGCGCGACACGCATGTGCAGCGCGTGCTGTTGAAACCGATGTGGGACAAGTTTCCGGAGGCGCGCGACTTCAAAAGGCATTTGCGGAAATGCGAAAAACGGCTCGAGTGCGAGATGTCGCGCCACATCAAGACCGCGAAATCCGGAAAACTGAACCGGTGTCTGAAGGACCTTGAAAAATGCCTGCGCCAATGCGCCACCCGCCGGCCCACCGGCGCCAGCGGCCCGCAATCGCAACTCCTGCTGGGCGGCGCGTTCCGTCGCGTGCTGGCGTTGCGCCGGCAAATTCGCCGGAGCAAACCCGCCACTATTCACCGCATGCGCGTGGCCTTCAAACGATTCCGTTACACCGCGGAGTTGCTGCAGCCGTTTCTGCCGGATTTCACGCCGCAACGGCTCGAGCGCATGAAGGATTTCCAGGACGCCGCCGGAAATATCCAGGACGTGGCCGTGCTGCTGGAGCGGGTCGATAAGGACATCAAGCACAAGGAAATCCCCGCCGAGTGCGTGAAAAATTTGCGAGGAGAATTGCAGCGATGCGAACAGCGGGCCATCGATGCGCTGATGGAACGCATCCACGAACTTATGGAATTCGAGCCGAAAGATCCACGGCCCGGCGCCGCTGAATTACATATTTGAGCCTATGAAACTTTACATTCTACGCCATGGCGATGCCGGTGAGGCCGGCGATCCGCGCTACAAGGACGCAGAACGGCCGCTGACGACGAAGGGCATTCAGCGCACCAAGCAACTCGCGCATGCGCTCCGCGAAATGGAGATCACCATGGACGCCATCGTCACCAGCCCGCTGACGCGCGCGCGGGAAACAGCGGAAATCATGGCGCACGGATTGAAGATCGAAAAAGATTTGCGCACGAGCGAACACCTCGCGCCATCGGGGAACATGGAAGACCTGGTGCACCAGTTGAACACGATCCGCCCGTCGCCAAAAGCGATCATGCTCGTCGGCCACGAGCCCTATCTCAGCGGGTTCATTTCGCTGCTCATCACCGGCGGACCCGGATTGCCGATCGTCTTCAAGAAAGGCGCCTTGTGCCGGTTGGATTTGCAGGTGTTAAGTTGCGGCAAATGCGCCACGCTCGATTGGCTGCTGCAACCCCGCGTGATTGGCTTCAGCGCGCCCAAACGCAAAGAAGAAAAATAATAACATCAGCGCAGGTAACGCTGGCGTCCTCGCCTGCGAGTTCAGGAGGCATCCCGCCTCCTGTTCCATGCGCCACTTGAACTCGCAAATCAAATCAAGTGGCAAAACATGGCGTCGCGAAGCTTCGGCTCAAACCAGGTGCTTTTCGGCGGCATGATGCCACCCGCGTCCGCGATCTCCATCAAATCCTCAATGCTCGTCGGAAACATGGAAAACGCGCACGCATACGCGCCGCTCTTCACCAGCTTCTCCAATTCCGCCGTCCCGCGAATGCCGCCGACAAAATTGATGCGTGTGCTCGTGCGCGGATCGTTGATGCCGAAAATCGGATCGAGCACGTACTTTTGCAGCAAGGTCACGTCGAGCTTTTCGATCGGATCCGTCGTCGCCGCAAAGCGCGGGCGAAAATTCAGCGTGCGCCACTGGCCTTGCAGATAAAAACCCAGCTCATGTTTCCGCACCGGCGTCGCTGCGCCGGGCGATTTGATGATGAACACGCCGTCGAGCTTTTCCAACAATTGCTCCGGCGAGAGCCCGTTCAAATCCTTCAACACACGGTTGTAGGGCAGAATCTGCATTTGGTTGTGCGGAAAAATCACGCTGAGAAAATAACCGCTCCCGCCCGCGCCCTTGCGCGCCTGGAAAACGCGCCCTGCCGCGGCGCTGCGATGATGCCCGTCCGCAATGTAAAGTGCGGGAACGCGTGCGAATTCAGTTTCAATAAACTTGATTTGCGCCGGATCGTTCACGACCCAGGACGTATGACGCACGCCATCAGCCGCGGTAAAATCCACATCCGGCTGCTCGGCAGTTTTCTTGGCGATGAACTCGTCGAGCGCCGCCTGTGCGCGATACGTCAGGAACACCGGACCAGTCTGGGAATTGAGCGCTTCGATGTGGCGCACGCGATCGTCTTCCTTATCCACGCGAGTCAACTCGTGTTTCTTAATGATGCCGCTGAGATATTCCTCGCAACTGGCGACGGCGACGAATCCCACCTGCGCGTGTTGGCCCATGATTTGGCGATACAGATAAAAACACGGCTGGGCGTCCTGCCGCAGCGCGCCCTGGGCGATGAGCGATTGAAAGTTTTCCCTGCCCTTGGCGTAAACCTCGGGCGAGTAAAGATTCGTGCCCGCCGGCAGATCGATTTCAGGTTTGCTGACGTGCAAAAAGCTGAGCGGATTGCCGGCAGCCATGGCGCGCGCCTCGTCCGACGACATCACATCGTAAGGCAGTTCACAAACTCGACTGGCGAGGTCCGATTTCGGGCGCAACGCTGCAAAAGGTCTCAAAGTAGCCATAAATAAATGAAGCGGGGAGGATAGGAAGCGAGGCCAGGAAACGCACGCCGAAACTGAGGAAAGCCATAAAATACTTGCATGGCGCGCGTTCGGCCATTAACTTTTACGGCTCGTTGGTCGCACCCATAGCTCAATTGGATAGAGCGTCTGACTACGGATCAGAAGGTTCCAGGTTCAACTCCTGGTGGGTGCACCACTTCTTGAGTCTTCTGTGATGCGCGTGCAATGATCCAGACGTACGCTTCCATAAAATGCTTTCTCTTTTCTGAATGAACAAGGCGTCAGATCACCCTCTTTTGCCACTGCGCGGATGACTCCAATTCAGTAACTGTGGGCAAGTTGAGCTGTCTGCCGGTGCCTGCCATCTTTGCTGGTGATTTGATGCCATTTCGATAAATATTGAATCTATGCCAGTTAGATATCATCTCGGTAAATTTCCCCCGAAGGAGATTGATTGGGCAAAGCTCATTCCTTTGATTGGACCGGCAAATGCCGGACTGGCTCGTTATGAGGGTCTGCTTTCAGCCATACCGAATGTTCACGTGCTGCTATCACCACTAACAACACAAGAAGCGGTGTTATCCTCAAAGATTGAGGGCACCCATGTCACAATGGGTGAGGTGTTGGAAATCGAAGCGGCGGTCCAACCAGAACTTTTTACACAAACGAAGCGTGACGAAGCGGAGGAGGTTTTAAATTACCGGAATGCGATGCGGTCCTGTGTGAGCGAAATGGGGCAGCGCCCGTTCTCGCAACAGATTTTGAGATCGGCACATGCACTGCTAATGAAAGGTGTACGTGGGCGGGATAAAAATCCTGGCAGTTATCGCACCGATCAGAATTGGATTGGTCCGACAGGTTGTCCGATCACAGAGGCCAGTTTTGTGCCTATCGGTGTGGCGCACTTGCAATCGGGTATGGATGATTGGGAAAAATATTTTGGCAGCATCGAAGAGCCGGATGCGCTCACGCAATTGGCAATTATCCACGTTGAATTCGAGGCATTGCATCCGTTTAAGGATGGCAATGGACGTTTAGGAAGAATGCTGCTACCTCTCTTTCTGTTTCAGCGTAAAATGCTTTCCAGTCCCGATTTCTATATGAGCGGCTATATGGAGTCCAACCGCGAAGAATATCAAGAGCGCTTGCGAGCAGTGTCACGCGATAATAACTGGACTGATTGGTGTGAATTTTTTCTAAAAGGAGTGGTTCAGCAGTCTGCTGAAAATGAACAGAAGGCACGGGCAATTCTTACGCTCTACAATCGATTGAAGACCGAGGTGGTTGATTTGACTCACTCGCAACATGCTATTCGTGCGGTGGATTTTATTTTTGAGACGCCTATTTTCACAGCTCCAATGTTTACTGATCATTCTAAAATCCCGAAACCGACTGCGGCACGTATTCTTAGCGTGCTTCGAAACAAAAAACTTTTGGTTCCTCTGCGGCAAGGTAGAGGGCGGCGCGCGGGAATTTATGCGTTCCGTGAGCTAGTAAATATCGCCGAAGGCAAGAAGGTTTTTTGAGTCTCATGTTTGGGACATCAAAATTTTTGTGTCTCACAAATATCAATATGTGAGACACAAAGTATTTAACGTTGAACATGTGAGACACAAAGTATTTAGCTTCCAAGAATGCCGAATGTCTGTTTCCGACTCGTGATAACGCCTATGAAAGCTCGAAGCATCTACGCCTGGCACGGATTTCTGTTGATCGCCTTGCTGAGCGGCTGCGCTCAAGGACGCCGCAGTTCATCCTCTACTTCTGTGATGAGCGATCCTCCTTTCGACCCGGCCCAGCCGCCGATGCGCTCGCGCGTTTTTCAATGGAGCCAGATGCAGGCAAGTTCCTCTGACATCAGCACTGTTCGAAATGTTTTTGATTCTCCCACCGCGACACTCGACCGCTATTCCTGCCATATTACGACGTTGAATCCCGGCAAAGAACCGCATCCTCCGCACCAGCATCCGGAGGAGGAATTGCTCGTCATCAAGGAAGGAACGCTCGAAGTGATGCAGAACGGCGTCACCAACCAGGTGAGCGCGGGCGGAATGGTTTTTTGTGCTTCAAATGAATGGCACGGCTGGCGCAATAGCAGTTCAGCGCCGGTGACGTATTACGTGATCAAAGTGTACCCGCACGATTTGAAGACTGCGACCAACCAGTTCCCACATGCCACCACCAAATAATCGCACGGGCCTTCGCTGCCCGTTACAAGTTTGCTGCGTTTTCCTGTTCGCGTGCGTTTTAACGGGTGCGGCGCAAACCAACCTGCCATCTGATTTGGCGCGCTACTCTGATTTCGCCATGCGTAATCAAGGCGACGTGGCTCACGGCAAGGAGCTCTTCAACAATGGGCAGAGGATGCTGTGTATCAAGTGTCACACCGTGGATGGATCGAGCAGCAAAGCGGGGCCGGACCTCTCATTCATTGGTGACAAATTCCCGCGTCACGATTTGATCACGGCGATTCTCGATCCGTCAGCAACCATTGCGATTGGTTATGAGTCCACCACCATCGAAACGAAATCCGGCGAGGAATACACCGGCGTCATCAAACAGGCCAACGAATCGTATCTCGGCTTGATGAATATCGATGGCAAACTTGTTCGCTTTTCGACCAGCGACATCGCCTCCCGGCACGGCAATAAAATTTCTCTGATGCCGGCGGGTTTGTACGCCGTTATGTCCCCGCAAGATTTCACTGATCTCATTGAATATCTCGCCTCGCTGAAACAACCGGCCTCAGCCATCAGCAGTAATCGCGGCATGCCCGCGAACGTTCCAGAAATTCCCAAACCCATCGTGGTGCGGCCGTTCATCGGTGAAGAGCTGCGATTTCCGCATTCCGTCGTGGAGAACGGACAAGGTGTGCGCTCCGGGTTGACCTGGTTTGGCCAGTTGCCAGGGATCAGCAACACGTTTCTGGTGGTTCATGAAACTGGACAGATTTGGTTGCTGGAAAAGAACGCCACTAATGAAACCAAAACTTTATTCGTCGATCTTTCCAAGGAAATCTTCAGCGAGCGCGGACCAAACGGTTTGTTGAGCATCGCGTTTCATCCGAACTTCCGGCAAAACCACAAATACTACCTCAATTACCAAATCCTCGAAGACGACAACATCGTGTCCACGGTCATGGAACGCGAAGCGTCAGCGGATTTTCGCGCGGACGCAAGCAAGCCCTCGCGGCTGATTTGGAAATCCGGCACCTCGACGCAAAACCACACGGGCGGCGGGATTGCTTTTGGTCCTGACGGGTATCTTTATATCGGAATGGGCGACACTGGCCCGCAAGGCGATCCGGAAGGCCACGGACAGAACCTTTCACTGCCGCTCGGCAAAATGCTGCGCATTGATGTGGACCACCAGGATGCAGGACTCGGGTACGCCGTCCCCAAAGACAACCCGTTTCGAGGACGACCGAACGCTCGGCCCGAAATTTGGGCTTACGGCCTGCGCGAACCCTGGCGATTCAGTTTCGATCCCGTCACGGGCGATTTATGGGTCGGTGACGTGGGACAGGATCGAATTGAAGAAGTGGATATCGTCCGCCGTGGGGAGAATTACGGCTGGAATGTTTACGAAGGATTCGAACCTTTCTCTAATGACCATCGGAAGGAAGGCGAGAGCTACGTGCCGCCGGTCTTTGCTTACAACCGACGCTACGGATTTTGCGTGGTCGGCGGGTTCGTTTATCGCGGTGACAAATCCTCACCGTTTTATGGCGCCTATATCTTCGCCGATTATACTTCCAAGCGCATCTTCGCTTTGAAACAACACGATCGCCTGCTGGATACCGTGCGGCAAATTGGGACCTGCCCGCAAAGCATCGCCTCGTTTGGCACGGATGAACGCGGGAACATCTACATCGTCGGCTACGAAGGAATGCTGTACCAACTCGATTTTGGCGGAGCCACTTTTCAATAGCCAAGGCGATCTCGTTTATGAATCCAACCAACACTTCCAAATATTCCCGCGCCCGTTTCCTGGCTCAAACAGGCGCTGCGTTGGCCGGCACTTTGACCGCCGCTCGCATCCTGGCCGCCGAGACAGCACCCTCGCTGCGCTCTGCAAAAAGCACTGCGAATTCCAAAGTAAAACGCTGGGATGTCATCACGATTGGAAATCTTTCGCGCAATCAATATTGGGGCGAGCCCAACGACAAAGCCGTCCGCAAGGTGCTTTGCACCTGCACACTCATCAGCGGCGACGGCTTTCGACTGCTGGTCGACCCGTCTGAAACCGAAGTTGCGGATATGGCGCGCGAACTGGATCGCCGCACCGGACTGAAATTGGCAGACATCACCGCGGTGTTTGTCACCCACGATCATTCGGATCACTGGCCCGGACTGGTGCATTTCCCCGAAGCGCAATGGATGGCGGGGCCGGGCGCAGCGGAGATTTTGAATAAAACCGGCAAATTGACGCGACGCGTTGAGCCCGTCACCGGCAAGCTCTTTGAAGCGATTGAAGTTCTACCGACCCCAGGCCATACGCCGTCCCACCATAGCCTGCGTTTTGATTGCGACGGGCTTTCGGTCATTGCGGCCGGCGATGCCATTGCGACCCACGATTTCTTTCGGAATCGGCAAAACTTCTACAATGCGACCGATCCCAAACAGGGAGGCGCGACCATGAACAAAATCGCGGAATTGGCGGACCTGATCATTCCCGGACACGATAATTACTTTGTGAGCGATTCTTCCAGGCATTGAAAAAGTTGTGCGGTTTGGAATTCGGCGGCTGTTAGGTAGATGAGATGAACGCGAATGATGGTGAACTTCTCCAGCGCTACGCCAGCGGGCAATCCGAAGAGGCGTTCGGAGAATTGGTGCAGCGCCACATCAACCTGGTTTATTCGGCGGCGCTCCGCCAGGTCAGCGGCGACGCGCAACTGGCCGAAGACGTGACCCAGGCGGTCTTCACGGATTTGGCGCGCAAGGCGTCCAGCCTCGTCCGACACACCTCGCTGCTCGGCTGGCTCTACACCAGCACGCGCTTCGCCGCCACGACGGTTCGCCGCACCGAGCAGCGCCGCCGCTCTCGTGAACAGGAGGCTCACGCTATGAATTCCATTCTTAATTATCCCGAGCCGGAACCCGATTGGGGCCGGATTCGCCCGCTGCTCGACGAAGCCATGCACGCGCTGGACGCGGACGACCGCGAAGCCGTGTTGCTGCGCCACTTCGAGCGCTGTTCCTACGCGGACATCGGCGTGCGGCTCGGCCTAAACGAAAATACCGCGCGCATGCGGGTGGATCGCGCGCTGGGGAAATTGCACGCGGCGCTGGCGAAACGCGGCGTCACGTCGACCGCGCTGGTGCTGGCGGGGCTGCTCACCGCGCATGCAGTTGGAACCGCGCCGATTCAACTGGCTGCGAAAGTCGCGCAAACAGCAATCACCGCCTCTGCCGCCGGCGGCGCTTCTCTTCTCATCGCGAAGGTATTGGCGCTTTCCAAAGTTCAACTGGTGACTGGTGCGATTGTCATCGCGGCCGCGGCGGCGATTATTTTGACCGCGCGTCAGGCGCAGCATCCCCGGCGGACCGAGGCGACTTCGCCGGCTCCCGCAATCGCGTCCACCAATACTCCGGCTATGGTTGAGGCAACTTCGAATGCGAATTCACCTGAGACTTCAGTCGATGCATCGGCAGCTTCGCAGCGCGCGGAAGGCCCAATGGTGCATCTCGAAATCGTCGCCAAAGAAAGCGGGCGGCCAATTTCCTTCGCCTTGATTCAATATCGCGCCTTTAGCGGGGAAGATTACCTGGGCGACCAGCAGCTGAAGGCGAATCAACTCGGCGTTTGCGAGGTTCGTTATCCGACGAACATCACCGAGCTGCAATTAACGTCGCAAATCGAAGGCTTTGCCGATACGCGCCTGACCTGGCAGACACCGAATGGCGATTTGATTCCGACCAACTACGTTCTCAAAGTGGATCGAGCGGTGATGATTGGCGGCCGGGTGGTGGACCCGGATGGCAATCTTGTGGCTGGCGCGAATGTCGACTTTCAACAGGACCAAGGGTTCATGTTCATTAGCACACTCCAGGCACCGGAAAGCCACGTTGCCGAGGGCATCAACGCCACCACCGATCAGGATGGACGCTGGCAAATCAACCGCATCGCCGAAGAGCTCATCCCCCATCTTTTTGGTCGTGCGAGCCACAGTAACTTTACGCGCAGCACGTTGGTTTCTTCCGGCAACGATCGCAAACCGGAAGATCAACTGCGCGACGGAAGCCTGGTATTTAAACTCGGACACGCGGTCATCGCGCGCGGTCTCGTGGTCGACGCGGACGGAAATCCGATTTCAGACGCCAAGGTAACGGTGGGACGAATCCATGATTCAGATTCGCGGAGCGCGAAAACGGCCGGCGATGGCACCTTTTCCATCGCCGGCTGCGGCCCCGGTAAACAAATGGTGAGCGCCGAGGTGAAAGGCCTGGCCGTGACGACTGTGGACGCCAATTTAGGCGACGATTCCGAACCTATTCGCCTCACCTTGCGACCCGGCAAAATTCTGCGCTTTCACGTTGCGGACCAGAACGGAAATCCCATTCCGGACGCTTATGTCGGTTACGAGCCGCAGGAGTCGGATCTGAGAAAACCCAGCCGGGTTCAAGCCGATGCATCGTTCACATCCGATAAAAATGGTCAAGCTGTCTGGACCAATGCGCCCGAGGGCGAATTGAAATTCAACATCTCCGCGAACGGATTTGCCGAAGCGGATGCGCAGGTAACCGCGGATGGCGAAGATCACGTCATTACCTTGAAACAGCAATCTGAGTTGGTGGTTTCCGGGACGGTGCGGGATGCCTCGACGGGAGAATTGATACCGCAATTCCAGATGCTGGAAGGATATCCCTGGGATTCCACGGAGGGCGCAACCAATCCGACCTGGTCGACCTTGGACCGTTTTCGCCACAGATATGCCGGTGGCAGCTATCACCAGACCTTTGACGAGCCGGTAATCGTCGAGGCCACCAATGCCGGTTACATTTTGAAATTCACGGCGGAAGGTTACGCGCCGTTCATTTCGCGCGTGCTTGGGCCGGACGAAGGCCATGTGCAACTGGACGTGAGCTTGCGCCCTGCCAAGGAAGTGACGGTGACCGTATACAACCCGAACGCGCAACTGGCCATCCATGCCGACGTGGGCCTGGTTCAACCGCTCTCGCAGTTGCGGCTGTTTTTCGGCGGCATCTCCCACGCAAACATCCAGAGCGCCGGCACGCTGCTCGTCACCGACGGCAACGGTCAATTCAAACTACAGCCCGATGACTCGATCCAACGCGTGATCGTCTACACACTCGACGGATATGCGGAAGCCAAACCTGCCGAGTTGTTCGCCCATCCCGTGATGCACTTGCAACCGCTCGGTCGGCTGGAAGTCATGTGCAGCCCCGCCACAAATTCAGAAGCACGCGATTACGAGGTGGAATTCGGCGGCGGTTCCCTGCAAACGGCTTATTTCGATTACGGCATCGCACAACTCGAACCGGATGCCAATGGTCGCATCGTCGTCGACAAACTGCCGCCCGGAAATCACAAGCTGGCGCGGATCCATATAACCATCACCTCGCCCACAGAGAAATCGTGGTCCACCGGCGATGAAACTCCGTTTGAAATCCGCCCGGGCGAAACCACGACGCTCGACTTTGGCGCGTTGGAGCACACTGTGACGGCGCACTTTCAGTGGCCTGCGGGCATGCAGCGGATGCCGGACTGGCGCATCGGCGGGTTCGTGGCCACTCTGCCGCCGATGCCGTTCGCCATTCGGACCAACGACGTGGCACGGAAGGCTTATATTGACAGGCCTGAATACCAGGCGGCTTTGGAAAAATCCCACTCGTTTGAGGCCACGCAGGTCGGCGAAAATGAGCTGGTCGCGAATGAAGTGCAACCGGGCCAATACCGGTTTTCCGTATTTGTGTACGAACTCACCGGCTCGAACGCTCCGGCACGGATCATCGCGCTCGAAGGTGAGGTCCCGGTTACCGTGCCCGCGGGTCAAGCTTGGACACCCATCGATGCCGGTATGATCCAACTTCAGCCGGTGCACTGAGATTTATTTGAAGAGGAAATAATCGAAATCGGCGTGGCCGGCGGATTCAGGTTCCTGTCGGCGCACACTGTATAAGCCAACCTTCGCGCCGATCCACACGCCTTTTTTTGCCTGAAATGTTTCGCTGACCGGAACGAGTCCCTCGGCGAAAGCGAAACTGAACGTGCAACGTCCGCCGTCCTCTACGGTTGCCTGCAACCGAATGCTGTCGGGCACGCCGCTTTGCAAAACTTTTTTTCCGGAGTCGTTGCGGAGAATGAGCTGCGTGCCGGCAGCGGTTTTTTCGAGCGCCAGGACCACGGAAGATTCGCCGGCGACAATCAACCCCGCTTCTTCGCCCGGTTGTGCGTGTGAAAAATCCAAGGCCGTCTCCACGGTAAACGCGCGCGCAGGAAATTTCTGCAACAGCAGATTCGGAATGTGCGCGAGCTTTTCGTGAACGACGAATTGCGAATGCAATCGCAGCCAGCTCTTTCTGCGGCCAAGCTCGCACCAGGAGTCGAGGTGATTGGCGTGCCATTGCCATTGCAGGCCGAGCGTGGACGAATCGAATTCATCGCTCGTCTGCGGGGCGAGCAGTGGGCCATTGGCGGCGGGCTTGGCGTGATGCAGCACCGGCACGGCGAGGCCATCGCGGCTTTCGCCCATCATCGGCCAGCCGTCGCGCCATTGGACGGGTTGCAGATGGGTCACCCGGCCGTAGATGCCGGCGTCCTGAAAATGCACGAACCACCATTCGCCATCGGTCGTGTCAATGAGCGCGCCCTGGTGCGGACCGTTGACGGGTGTATTGCCCTGTTCAAGGACGATTTTGCATTCGTAAGGCCCGTAAATATTTCGCGAGCGCAAGGCCAATTGCCAGCCGGTTTCCACGCCGCCCGCCGGTGCGAGGATATAATACCAGCCATCGCGTTTCAAAAATTTTGGGCCTTCGAGAGTGGGATGTTTTTCCGGTTCGTGAAAAACGATTTTGCCTTCGCCCAACAAACGCGATGCGTCCGGCGCCATCGGGCAGACGCGCAGGCGATGCTTGATGCCCGCGCGCGATCCGGCGTAGGCGTGCACGAGAAAGGCCTGGCCGTCGTCATCCCACAACGGGCAGGGATCAATCAGCCCCTTGCCGGCCTGCAGCAAATGCGGTTCGCTCCATTGGCCGGCGGGATGAGTCGCGGTCGTCACGTAGATGCCTTCGTCGGGCGTTGGAAAAAAAATCCAAAACTTGTTGTCATGAAAACGAATCGCGGGCGCCCAGACGCCGCAACCGAGCTGAACTTCGGCGTAGCGCGGATGCGGAAGGTTTTTTACCGCGTGATTGATGATTGTCCAGTTCACCAAATCCCTGGAATGCAGAATCGGCAGGCCGGGCGTGCAATTGAAACTGGACGCGACGAGATAAAAATCGTCACCGACGCGAACGACGTCCGGGTCGGAATAATCCGCGTAAATAATTGGATTACGGTACGTGCCGTCGCCGCAATCGGGCTGCCACGGGAACGAACCTGCGGCCGCGCTGGCGGGCTTGACTACGGGTTGAGTAGGGGAAACTGTGTGCATCAAATCAAGGACTCGCTTTGATCCGGCCGCCGACGGGTTCGGCGGAAATTGCGGGCGCACCGGCGTCCGGTGGTTTGGGCTGATCATTGCCAATGCGCGGAATCAGCAGTTGCAGAAAGATGAGCGAAAGCACGTACATGCCCGAGAAGTATGCGAACACGTAGACGTAGCTGCCCGTTTTTTGATGGATGATGCCCGTAAGGCCATTGACAAAACCGCCGGTGAAATAAGCAACGAACCCACCCAGCCCGATGACCGAGCTGATCGTCTCTTTGGGCATCGTATCGGAAACCACGCTGTAGAGATTCGCGGACCAGCCCTGATGCGCGGCCCCGGCGAGACCGACGATCAGCACGGCGAGCAGCACGGTTCCGGCAAACGGCGCCGTGAACACCGGAACCACCGCCGCGGCGCAGAGCAGCAGGGAGATTTTTCGGGCTGAGTTCAGGCTCCAACCGCGGCTGAGCAAGGCTCCCGCCAGCCAACCGCCGCTGATTCCGCCAATCGCCGTGAGGGCAAAGAATCCGCCCGTCCACCAGCCGGTTTCCTGCAGGCTCAAGCCAAAACGCTTTTGCAGAAAATCCGGAACGAAAAATTGATAGAAGCCCCACGCCGGGGCGGCGAGAATGCTGGCCAACAGATACGCCCAAACCGGCCGGTAGCCGAACAAGGCGAGCCAGGGGACGCGCTGGGCCTGCACGATGGGCGGTTGCCCGTTGCGGATGTACGCCAGTTCTTCCGGCGTCAACAGGCGATGCTTTTCCGGTTCGTCGTAGAGAAACCACCAACCGATCAGCCAGAGAAAACCCAGAGCACCGGTCAAATAAAACGTCGGCGGCCAGCCGATTCTTTTATAAATCCACGGCACCGCGATGGGGCAGAGAACGGCGCCGACATTGGTGCCGGCATTGAACAATCCCGTCGCCAGAGCGCGTTCCTTCACCGGAAACCATTCGGCCACGGTGCGAATGGCCGCCGGGAAATTCGCGCCTTCGGCCAAACCCAGAACCACCCGGGCCATCACAAACCCGAACGCAGTCATCGGCATGATGAGCGTCATCCCTTGAAAACCTTTTTCGGTCCACGAGAACCAGGGGTAATGCAGGCGCATCATTTCGTCTTTGCCGATGAAGCTGATGAAGCCATGCGAGGCCACCGCGAGGCACCACACACAGAAAAACATCGGCAGGCCGCGTTTCACGCGCAGGCGATCCATGGCGCGCCCGGCAAACAGATAACCGAACGCGTACGCAAAAGAAAAACCCGCGGCGATGTAGCCGTAATCCGTGTCCGACCAGCCGAGTGTTTCGCCGATCGGGTTTTTGAGAATGCCGATGATGAGGCGGTCGATGTAACTGAGCGCGACGAGTGCGAACAACAATCCGCAAATCACCCAGCGCGTATTTCCGACTTTCTTCATTGCAACAGGTCGAGCCGGGAATTCTTCACGCGCGTCTCGGTGAGCGGGGCGCCGGATTTATTTTCCACGCGCACGTGGTCGAAGGAGATATTGTCGCCGTCCGTCACAAAAACGCCTTCCTGCGCCGTGATGTCCACGTTTTTCAACGTGATATTTTTTACCGGCATTTCAGGCAGGCCTTGCAGCACGATGGCTTTGCGCGCACCGCGGCAAATCACGTCCTCGATATGGATGTCGCGGAATTGCGGCGTGCCTTCGTTCACGGCCACTGAACTTCCATCGCCGTTTCCGGAGCCCTGTTCGAGACTGGATTGGCCGCCGTAATAGAGATTGAAATTAATCGCGTCGCCGGTGATTCCCTCCATGCGGATGTTCGAGATATCGATGCGTTCCACCACGCCACCGCGGCCGCGCGTGCTCTTGAAGCGCAAGCCGACATCCGTGCCGAGGAACGTGCAGTTCCTCACGCGCATGTCACGCACACCGCCGGACATTTCGCTGCCGATGGTGAAGCCGCCGTGCGCGTGATACACCGTGCAGCCCTCGACTAGCACATCCTCCGTGGCCACGCCAATGCGGCGTCCTGCGGCGTCCTTGCCGGATTTGATGCAAATGCCGTCGTCGCCGGCGTCAAAAATGCAATCGCGTATGACCGCGTGGCGGCACGATTCGAGATCGAGCGCATCGCTGTTCTGGGCAATGGGCGAATTGCGGACCTGCACCTTCAAGATGGAAACGTCATCGCACAACACGGGGTTCATCGTCCAATTCGGCGGATTCTGGATCGTGAAATCCTGCAACAGGACTTTTTTGCAGCCGATGAGACGGAGCATTTTCGGGCGGAGAAATTGATGCGCCGGTTCGTAGTCTTCCAGGTTAAGAGATTCTTTTTTGCGCAACGCCTGGACGACTCGTTCGCCGGTCATGACGTCGCGGCTCGGATACCAGGTGTCGCCGCGTTCGCTCAACACGCCACCGGATTTCACGAGATTCTTCCAGTCGTCTTCGAGCAATTTATTCTTTTTAATCGGCCGCCACGCATCGCCGCCGCCGTCCAGGATGCCGTTGCCGGTGATGGCGACATCCTCCAGATTTTCGCCCATGATCGGCGAAGTGGAATCGACTTCCTTTTCGCCTTTCAGGTCGATCACGGTGAGCGGGTACAATTTGTAATCGCCGGAAAATTTGACGAACGCGCCGGTTTCGAGGTGCAGATCGGTGTGGCTGGCGAGCTTGATGGGACCCGTGAGCCAAATGCCCGGAGGCACGATGAGGCGGCCGCCACCGTGTGCTGCCAACGCGGCGAAGGCCTTTGCAAACGCGCCGGTGTTCGGCGTCAGGCCATCTCCCACCGCGCCGAACTCTGTCAACGTGACCGAGTAGGCGGGAATCGCCGGCGAGGCGGGAGAGACTTGTTTCACGCCGACGCTGGCGCATCCACAAATGGTGAATGCGAATAACAAGCTGAGAGCATTTTTAAAATGGATGTCGAACACAGCGCCATTATGGAGGGGTACGCCGAGGGAAGGAACTTTGAATTTTAGCAGAAAACATTGAAGAATCTACACGTGGACAATCCAACCTTGCCGTGGACTTTAACCGCAAAGAACGCAGAGAGCACAAAGAATTGAAATCTCTTGGCGATCTCTGCGTTCTTTGCGGTTTAGTCCTACCCGGCTTGCTTGGAGACCGGGCCGGAGGGATTGGAGCGAAGGTATTTGGCCGCGGCTTCGGTCCGGCAACGCACGTGCAGCTTTTCGTAAATGTGCATCAAGTGCGTACGCACCGTGGCGTTGCTGATGAACAGGCGCGAGGCGATTTCCTTGTTCGGACAGCCTTCGGCGACGAGCGCGAGAATTTCCATTTCGCGCGCGGACAATTGTTCCGTGCCGTTGGCATCCGCGGTTTTCGCCGGCTCCATGAACGAGCGCACAACCATCCGCGCGATTTCACTGGTCATCGGCGCGCCGCCCGCGCGGACTTCCGCGATGGCTTCCAAAATTTCGTTGTCATCCGACCGTTTCAAGACGTAACCGCACGCCCCCGCCTTGAGCGCCTGGAAAATCATTTTGATGTCCTTGTAGACGGTCAGCATGATCACCTGCAGGTTCGGCTGCTTTTCGCGCAAGCGCGCCGTGCAGGCGATGCCCGATTCGCCCGGCAGGTGGATGTCCATCAGCACGACGTTGGGGCGCTGGAGGGGAATCTGCACGAGCGCTTCCTCAGCCGATTCGCAGGTGCAAACGCAGCGGTGCGCGGGAGTGTTGTTGATCACCTCGGCAAGATATTTGCGGAGCGTGGCGTTGTCTTCGACAATGGCGACTTTCGTCATTAAATCCTGGCCGATGCTTTGTGTTGCTTGTGCCGACATGTCATTTCGCCGCGCGCCCTGAGGGCCTTACGGTTCAATGACCACATTAGTTCAGTGCTTAAGGTAAAGTATCCGTCAAATGTCGTATTTTGGAATCTTTAAAAAATTCTAATTCGCACCCAGTGCCGATTTTGACAAAGGCGCAGGCAGCGGGAGGCGGATCGTGACCACGGTGCCGCCGGCCACGCGCGATTCCACGGTGCAACTGCCGCCCAGGGTCAGCAACCGGGACGAAAGATTCTTCAACCCGTGCCGGCCTTTTTCCGAGCCGGTTTCAAAGCCTTTCCCGTTGTCGATGATTTCAATCTCCAGGCCGCCGCTGGCGACTTCCATGCGGAATTCCACCTCGGTCGCTTCGGCGTGGCGCACGACGTTATTCAGCGCCTCTTTCACGGCCATGAGCAAATCGTGCCGCACGCGGCCATCCAGATTTATCGCCGGGAAAGACACGGGCACCTTGAACCGGCAGGCGACGTTCGTGTGCGAAAAGAACTCCCCCGTGTAACCCGTGAGATAATCGGCCAGGGATTGCAGTAAATTATCCTCAGGATCGACCGCCCACACGATGATGTCGAGGGCGGCCACCAGGCTGCGCGCCTTGCCGGCGATGGCGTGAAACAGATTCACCTGGCTGGCCTCGTCCGAATGCGGCCGCTGGCCGGTGCTGGCGAGGACGTTGATTTCCGTGAGGCTGGAGCCGAGATCATCATGCAGATCGCGCGCGATGCGGGTGCGTTCGGCTTCCAGGGCATGCTGGCGTTCCACGCGTTCGCGTTCGCGGGTTTCCTGGCGGAGTTGCGCGGTGCGCTGCTCAACCAGCCGGCGCAGTTGCGAGATCCAAATCACGGCGACGGTCAAAACAACCAGCAACAAACCCACGATCACAAGCATCCGTTGCAACGTCCACCACGGCGGCTGCGAAAGCACCGCGACGTCTCCGGGCGAATTGAGCAGGAGTTCGAACGATTCCGCCTCTGCGCCCGGGCGGTAATTGCGCCCGTGGCTGACGTAAATGCCGTTGAGCGCCAGCTCGCTGCCGGGCCGCAGGGACATTTGCACCGATTCACCACGGGGAAGGCGGGCGAGATACAGATACTGTCCGGACTTCATTTCCAACACGGGAAAACCTTGCTCGGCATGCCATTCCAGCAGCGTTCCTTCCACATTCACGCGCGTGGAATCCAGGCCTTCATCGGTGAGTTCCGTTTCCTTCAGGCTTTTCGCCGGCGGCAAATCCCGGTGGCCGGTTTTCCGAACAATGGCTTCGCGCAACATCAAGGTGGTCCCGGTGATATCCGGGTAGCCGACCGCTTCGATCATATCGCCGGTGCTCAATGTGTTCGTCTCCGTGGGCAACACGCGGATGCCCAACCCATCCTCCGCGAGGAAAATTTGCTTGGCGTCGGCGTGAACCACCTGCCCGGGAACTTTCACGCGACGAAACGCGGTGGCTTGTGTGTCGAATTGCAACAATTCGCGCGGCGTTTTCACGGCGGCGTCAAACGGATCGCTCGGCGCGGGCACGTCCACGGTAATGCTTGCATTGCGCACGCGCACATTTCCCACGCGCACTTCGCGATTCGTCCAATAATCCGCGAACAACACGCCCTGGACGCGAACGACGGATTTTTCGAATTGCGCCAGGCGCGCTTCGTACTGGTCCACCTGCACATCCAATTGCCCGCCGGCCAGCAGCATGGAAAGCGCGTTGCTATGGACATCCGTGACCAGTCCCTGGATTTCGACCCATTGCACATCCATGCTGCCATTGATCAAATCATGCCAGGCCGGGCGCGCCGGCTCCGGAAAATCGCCGCGGCCCAGACGCTGAATGGCGTCCGCCATGACGATGGGAGCAAAATCACCCGAGGCGGAGTGGCCCACGATCTCACAAAAATCTCCCGGCACCGGAAAGTTATTCGAAATGGCGCGCAGGTTCACAAAGATGCCGCGCGTATCGTCCTGGATGGAAAGCCAGCGGTCATAACGCGGGCCCGTGCTCGTCACCACTCCCCGCAGGTGAACCGGCAAATTATTGGTGGCATCCTCCAAAGGCAGGCTCTGGACTTCCTTCGCCGTGAGCAAGGGCACCCCTTCCGCCGATTGCCCGGGCGTGACGTCGAGCACCTTCAAATCCCGCGCGGTCGTGGCGAACAATTCGCCGAGCACGATACGCTGGTCCAGATTGAAAATGCCGAAGCCGACGCCGGTGATGCGCACGCGGGAATTCATCAGCCGCGTGGCATCCAATCCGGTCGCGTCTGCGATGCGCACCAGCATCGAATCTCCCTGCGAGCGCAATTTCAATTCCAGCCCGTTGCCCAACGGCGATACAAAATTGACGCGGCCCTCGACGCTCAACCAGCGTTGCCAGGTATTGGTGATCATCGATTCACCGATGATGGCCCCGGCCGCCGGCGGCACGCCGGCCGAATCCAGCCGGGTTACTTTCATCGTCGGCGGCCCGATGAACAGCATGCTGCCGTCATCGGAAGAAGTGCTGAAGCGGTAGCGGCCGTCCGAAGGCGCGTCGATGAATCCGTTGAATTGCAACGCCACCAGCGGGTCCCGGGTGCGGAAAGACAAATCGAAATTGGTCACGATGCCGGATTTGACCGGCTTCAATAATTCGAAATCCGGGATGGTCGTCCAGTTCCCTTCGTAGGCGTTCACTTGCAGGCCCGGCGCAAAAAGGGATTTGCCCGAGGCGTCCGGCGCGAGGCGATGCGAAAGCGCGTCGGGCGGGATCGGCTGCGACGGGGCCTGCGGCGGTTGCCAGGCGACCTGGAGGGAAAACTCGCGGAGCTGATTGAACCACTCGAGCCGTACCGGATGCCGGCCCGCGGTGAGCGTGATTTCGCCGTAGTTGGTCACCGCGCCGTGGACGCCGTCATTGTCCACGACTGCCAGGGTGGAAAGTTTGATGCCCATTTCCCGGCGGCGCAGTAGGCATTGGCCTTCAATGCGAATTCGGTCACCGGCGGAAAGGTTCGGTTGCTCGTTGCCCAGTTCCAGGAGCGCCGCGTCGGAATCATCCTGCAGAATGATGACGCCCATGCTGGGATCGGTCGCGGCACAAACGATGCCTTCCAGCTTCACCTCGCGCACCGCGCGCGTCTCGGCATTGGCGATTTGAACGAGTTGTAGAAGATTGGTGATCGGAGACTGCGCCGTGGCCGCGGGTCCGGGCGCGAGGTCTTGAGCCAACACGCTTCCGGCCCCAGCCACTGCCAACAGGAATAGCAACACGCTGGCGTACGCGCGCGCGGTCAACTCGTGAAGCATTGCCTTATTTAACGCCGGTTGAAAGAGCGGCGCAACTGTTTAGAACGCATAACAAATGCGTTAGGCGGTAGGGCGCGTCGCTCCGCGCGCGCCGACGCCGAAATGCAACCGACGGGCTGATTGAGCCTTCCACGGCGCGCGCGGAGCGACGCGCCCTGCCTACCCGCGAACAATATTTGCGTTCCGCCCTATCAAATGAACTCGTTGATGAGGTTCTCGAGGAATTCCTGCCGGCCGCTGGTGTTGGGCGTCGCGTCGCCCTTCTTCAGCATGTAAGCTTCGAGATCCTCGAAGCTCGCCTTGCCGCTTTCGATCTTCGCGCCGATGCCCGTGTCCCACGAGGCATAGCGCTGCTTCACGAAATCCGCGAGACGTCCGTCCTTGCGGATGGCGGCCGCGATTTTGAGGCCGCGCGCAAAGGCGTCCATGCCGCCGATGTGCGCGTGGAACAAATCGATCGGCTCGAAGCTTTCGCGGCGCACTTTCGCGTCGAAATTCACGCCGCCGGTCTTGAAGCCGCCGTATTTCAGCACGCTCAGCATCGTGTAAGTGGTGAGGTAAATATTCGTCGGGAACTGGTCGGTGTCCCAGCCGAGCAACTCGTCGCCCGTGTTGGCGTCGATCGAGCCGAGCGCGCCCGCCGCGCCCGCGACTTCCAGCTCGTGCTGCATCGTGTGGCCGGCCAGCGTGGCGTGGTTGGTCTCGATGTTCAGTTTGAAATGCGCCAGCAGATCGTATTCGCGCAAAAAGTTCAGGCACGCCGCGGCGTCGGAATCGTATTGATGCTTGGTCGGTTCCTTCGGCTTGGGCTCGATGTAAAACTGGCCTTTGAAGCCGATCTTCTTTTTGTAATCGACCGCCATGTGCAGGAATTTCGCGAGATGCTCCTGCTCGCGTTTCATGTCGGTGTTGAGCAGCGTCTGGTAACCTTCGCGGCCGCCCCAGAACGTGTAACCTTCGCCGCCCAGTTCATGCGTCACTTCCATCGCCTTCTTCACCTGCGCGGCGGCGTAGGCGAAAACGTCGGCGTTGCAGCTCGTGCTCGCGCCGTGCACGTAACGCGGATGCGAGAAGGCATTGGCCGTGCCCCAAAGCAATTTGATGCCGGTGCGCTTCTGCTCTTCCTTCAAGACCTTGGCGACGGCGTCGAAATTCTTGTTCGTCTCCGCGAGCGAGCCGCCTTCGGGCGCGACGTCGCGGTCGTGGAAGCAGTAGTAAGGCGCGCCGAGTTTCTCGATGAACTCAAACGCCGCGTGCACGCGGTTCTGCGCGTTTCTGACGGATTGCGTGCCGTCGTCCCACGGGCGAATCATCGTGCCCGCGCCGAACGGATCGCTGCCCGTGCCGCGGAACGTATGCCAGTAAACCACGGCGAACCGCAGGTGCTCGCGCATGGTTTTGCCCGCCACGATTTCATCGGCATTGTAATGTTTGAATGCCAGCGGGTTTTTGGATTTCGGGCCCTCGAACTGGATTTTTTCGACGTCAGGAAACGCGGTCTTCATTTGGTTGTAGGTTTTATGATTCTTAAAGTGACTTCAATAGTAACATTTCAAAATCCGACGGAAGCGCCACCATCCACGGGCAGGATGACGCCCGTGACAAATTTCGCCGCCGGGCTGCACAGGTAAACGGCCGCCCAACCGATGTCTTCCGCCTGGCCAAATTTATTCATGGGCGTGCGGCCGAGAATTTTCGCCTTGCGCGGTGGATCGTTGTTCAAAGCTTCATTCAACATGTCCGACTCGATCCACCCGGGCGCGATGGCGTTCACCCGCACGCCTTGCGCACCCAATTCCACCGCCAGCGTCCGCACCATGCCGGCGTAAGCCGATTTCGCCGTGGAATACGCGACCACGAGCGGGATGCCCATGAGCGTGGTCATCGACGCCGTGAACAAAATGCTGCCGCTCTTGCGCGCGACCATGCCCTTGCCGACTTCGCGCGAAAGCGCGAACGCGCCGAACACGTGCGTTTGCAACACCGTCGCGAATTCCGCGTCGGAAGTTTCCAGCGCCGATTTTTTCAGGTGCACGCCGGCGTTGTTGACGAGAATCGAAATCGACCCGGCGAGTTGTTCCGCCTTTTGCACGAGCCCGGGAATGGTTTCGAGTTTCGTCACATCGCCCGCCAACGCAAACGCGTTCCCGCCCAGTTTGGCGCGCGATTTTTCCAATTCCTCCTGGCGGCGGCCAACGATGATTACCTTCGCGCCAGCGGCAATGAAACATTGTGCCATTCCAAAACCCAGGCCGGTTCCGCCGCCCGTGATCAGCGCGGTTTGGCCCGTTAAATTAAAAGCGTTCTTCGGCATGGTGACAAATTATCAAGCGCTCATTCCCGCGCGAGGGACAGAAAGTAAACGTCGTTCTCGCACAAAGGCAAGGAAGTTGAGAACTCGCCGGACGCCGTCACCGGGATGTTGCTTTCGCTGACCGGCCCGTCATTCGAAAGCTTTTTCAGCTCGGCGGTCGTTTCTCGAGAGAGGTCGGCCGGCTGGCCCAGCTCCAGATAACGCGTGTAGGCATCGTGATGGCGATAGCCGATGCGCTGGACGATCAGGTGATAGTTGCCGGGCGCCAGATTTTTCAATTTGACCGTCACCTCGCCCTTCGCGACCGCGGAATGTTCTTTGAAAAAATATTCCTGGTTGCTGATTTTGCCGCCGGTGGGATGTGTCAAATCCCACAACAACACCTGCGCGCCGTGTTCATCCGCGCACACGTAGGAACAGTCGTCGGCATTCTGCAATTCCGTGCCGCCCAGCGACGCGAGAAATTTATACGCCCAGAACGAAGGTTTGCGAATCCCCTCGTAATTGATGAGCCCGAAGCCGCCGTGAAACGGACGCGGCGCGGGACCGTTCTCCTCGAACACGTCGGTGAACGTCCAATAACTCATCGACGCCATCGCTTCGGTGCGGCGCAATTGATCCAAAATGAACGGCGCCGAAAAATACGCGTCGTGAACCGGGTCGCGCGGCGAATACGACGCGCTCCATTCGGTGATGTGCACCGGCAAATTCGGCCGCGCGGATTTTTTGATGATCGGCAACTGGCTGTTGGCGGTGTCGGCGACCGAATGGATGTTCGGCGAGAGATACAATTTGTTGTTGCCGTATTCATCCAACCCGCTCGGACCGCCGCCGAGGCCGTAGGCGTGATAACTGATGAAATCGATCGGCGCGTTCGTCTGCTGGCAAAGGTCGATGAGTTCCGCCGTCCAAACCGGCCCCGCGCCCGCCGGCCCGCCGACCGCGTAATTCGTGTTCACACTTTTCACCGCGCGCGCCGTGTGGACGTACATCTCAAAATAAGCATCCTTCGGCGTGGTGCCCTGTGGCGGATGCCAGAAGCCGGGATAATTCGGCTCGTTCCAGATTTCGAAACGCCACGTTTTCACTTCGTTCTCGCCGTAACGCTCGGTCCAATGTCTCACCAGCGCCGTGATGAGAGCGTCCCACTTGGCATAATCCTTCGGCGGCGTGACGTTCGCATTCCACCAGAAAATTTTTCCGTTCCCGGACGCGAGCGCGTTGGGCATGAAGCCGAATTCCACAAACGGTTTCATGCCGATGGACAGCAGGAAATCGTAAACGTCGTCGATGTATTGCCAGTTGTAATGCGGCTCGCCGTCGCGGCCCTCGGAATAAACGCCCAGCTCATCCTGCAACAATCCGTGCATGCGGATGTATTTGAAACCAATCTCGCGATGCGCATCCTCCAGTTGCTGCCGCCAGCCTCCGCGCAATCCTTCCGCCACGCGCCCGGCGCCGACGCAATCCTGCCAGATCATCGAGCGCGGACCTTTCACGAGTTTCACGTCGGCGCTGATGACGCGATTGGTTTCGGCGGCGTTAGCGCCCGCAGTAAAAAGTAACGTTGCCGCGAAGACTAAAGTTAGACCTTGTAACCAAGCGTGTCTGCGACCCGAAGCGGGTAGGGAGCGTCGCTCCGCGCGCGCCGTGAACAAGCTCGACGGCGGCGCGCACGGAGTGACGCGCCCTGCCGCCCTGCGCATTTTTTTTCGCGCCCTTAAATATTTGAATGTCATTTTCCTTAAAAAAATCACTGCGAGAACCGCACCTCTGTTGAACAATTCATTTCGGCGGCCAGATCCGAAATTCTCCGCTGCAATGAAGCAGGGCCATCATGTAGAGCAATCCTTCGTAATAACGCTCGCGCCCGTCAGGCGTGGGAGTATTCCAAAGTTCCTCTACGAATTGTTTCGCGCGCGGATTGGTGGCGGCGAGACTGGCGACGGCATTCACCGCGACGAGCCCTTGCGCGTGGCGTTCTTCCAGCGTCGTGCCGTCGAGCGTGAATTGACAGCCGTAATTTGTGCCTTTCGATTCAAAAAACGCCTGCAGTTTATCGCTCAACTCCCGCTCGCGTGGCTCTGCGGCCCACCACGACCAATCGACCGACCAGTTGCCGGCAATGCGAAAGGCATCGTAACTGAAATTAGTGCGGACAGTCAGCGAGCCGTCGAAGTTCGCGTAATCCGGTCCCAACGCCGTCACTGGATGCGTGACCTTCGGGAAAAAATCGCGGCTTGCCTTCGCGGCTCCGGCCCAAAACTCCTGGTCCTCTTTTGGTCCCCATCGCGACCAAAGTTCGTAAAATGCCGGCAAATGATAAGATGGATCCGTGAATCGATTCCGCTCCGAACTGGGCGAGAACAGGATCATTTTGTGTTCCACATCGACCAGGCAGCCAGCCGACACCTCCATTTGCGCGTTGCGAAACGGCACCTTGCCGGTGATTTTTTCGCGGTGCACCATGCGCGAGAGCAGTTCATCGGCTTGCGCCTGGTAATTGTAAATGCCCGCGCCGTTACCCCAGCGATGCGCGGCGAAATAGAGCGCCATCACGTAATATTCCTCGCCATCAGGCGCCACAAACTCGCTCATGCGCGCGCCGCTCCTTCGTGCCTGCCACGTAAAGAAACCAAAGGAGGGATGATTCGTTTGCGAGACGTAGAGATACGTTTTCGACCAATTCCACAGCGCGTCGAACTCGGCTTTTTTGTTCAACTGCACGGCAATCATCATGCCGTAGGACAATCCCTCCGTGCGCACGTCGTTATGCTTGATGTCCGTGATGTAAGCCAGCGGCCCGTTGGTGTTGTCGCCGGCGACGAAATAAATCGCCTGGTTTTCCGGGTCGCCGTGAAATAATTGGTCAAACGCGGAATCCACCTTCGCGTGAATTTCCTTTTCCGAATGGCCGGCTTCGGCGAATAAATTGCGATAATGGCCCGTAGCGAATGCGCCTGACAAATTCGTCCCGGCAGCGGGTGAATGAAGAACAGCGCTTAGCAACGCCGCGCCAACGAATAACGAACATTTCTGCAAATGATTTGTTCCGACGGTTTTCATTTTCGCGAGATTTCTCCGCTGGTGGTTTTGAGGGACGCCGTCGCCAATTTCAAACCGTCGGCCATGGCGGTGACTTTGATTTTGCCGGCCTGTCCGGCGTGTCCGCGCACGATGACCAGGCAAAGGCCGTTGAACGCTTTGCGATCGTGGGATGGAAAGGAATCAAAATCGGTGGCGTCGCCATTATCTGTGGCCACAATTTCTCCCCGGCCTTCGATGTCAAAATGGATTTTGTTGTCCGCGCGCGGCGACATCAACCCGGCTTTGTCCGTCACGGTCAGCGTGATAAACGACAAATCTTTTCCATCGGCGCGAATGGTGTCGCGATCGGGCTGCAGCGTCAGTTTCGCCGCCGGGCCGGCGGTTTTCATTTCGTCCGTCGCCCATGGCTTGCCGTTTTTGTAAACGACCACTTTCAGCGTGCCCGGCTGGTACACGACGTCATCCCAGCGAAGCCGATATTCGAACTGGCCTTTCTTTTTTCGCCCGAGCGATTTGCCGTTGAGAAACAATTCGCCTTCATCGCCGGACGTGAACACGTGCACCGGCGTCACCTGGCCCACGCGCTCCGGCCACGTCCAATGCGGCAGAATGTGCGCCATCGGAAAATCCGGCCGCCAATGCGCTTGATACAGATAGAAGCGATCCTTCTTGAACCCGGCGAGGTCGATGATGCCCGAATAAGAACTGCGCGAGGTATCGAACGGCGACGGTTCGCCGAGATAATCCCAACCGGTCCAGACGAATTCACCGCCGGCGAAGGGATGCCGCTCCTGCGATTCAAACACGCGATCGGCCGCCGAGCCAAACGGTGCACTGAACAATTCGTAAGCGCTCATCTGGTGATTGGTCCAGTTCTCGCCGACGTTGCGAGGCGCGGAAACACCATTCGTATTTGGCACCGGGAACATGTATTCGCCGCGACTGCTCCACGCGTCGGCGGATTCGCTGCTGTAAATCATTTTGTCCGGATACTTCTGATGAAAGGCATCGTATTGGCTGGGGATGCCGCGAATGCCCGCGCCCTGATAATTGAGACCAATCAGGTCCACTGTATTCGGAAGCGGATCGCCGGGATGCGCCACGTTCATCGCCGTGGTAGTGGGGCGCGTCGGATCTTCCGCGTGAACGATGTCGCACAGTCCCTTCGCTATCACGCCGCCGCTCGGCCCGGTGAATTGTTCGCCCACCTCGTTGCCGATGCTCCACATGATGACCGACGGATGATTCCGGTCGCGGCGAATTTGCGCGCGCAAATCCTGTTCGTGCCAGTCCGCGAAAATGAGGTGAAAATCAAACGGCGTTTTCTGGCGGTCCCAGCAATCGAACGCCTCGTCCATCACGACAAAACCCATCGCGTCCGCCAGCTCCAGCAATTCCGGCGCGGGCGGATTGTGGCTCGTGCGAATGGCGTTGCAGCCCATCTCCTGGAGCATTTCCAACTGACGCTGTAACGCGCGAACATTCACCGCCGCGCCGAGCGCGCCCAAATCGTGGTGATCGCACACGCCCTTCAATTCGACATGCTCGCCGTTGATCCACACGCCGGTGTTGGGATCGAACTTCAGCGTGCGGATGCCGAAGGGCGTTGCATACATATCCACCACTTTGCCGCCCTGCGAAACAGTCGTCATCGCCACGTAACGATTTGGTTTTTGCGTCGGCGGCGGACCCCATAGTTTAGGGTTCGCGATGGTGGCCGAACCGTCCGCCGTCGAGTTGCCTCCCACGGGAATTTGCAAATCCACCGGCGCAATGGTTGCCAGCGCCTCGCCGGTTTTTCTTCCGTTCGCATCGACCGCAAAAATCTCTGTCGCCACGCTCACGTTCGCGGCAGCTTTGGAATCATTCTCCACCGTCACCTTCAAATTCACGGTGGCGCGCTCCTTCGAGGCGTCCGGCGTGGCTACCTGCGTTCCCCACAAGCCCACGTGCACAGGTTCCGTTCGGACCAGCCAGACATTGCGATAAATTCCCGCGCCCGGATACCAGCGCGAAGAATTGGGCGGATTGTCCAGCCGAATGGCGAGTTCGTTCGCGCCGCCCGGCTTCGCGTAAGGCGTCAAGTCCATGCGCCACGATGCATAACCAAACGGCCAGCCGCCCACGATCTGCCCGTTCAGCCAGACCGTTGCGTAAGACATCGCGCCGTCCATTTGAAGAAAAAGGAATTTGCCGGCGTCGCTCGCGGGAATGTCGAGCGCCTTGCGATACCAGCCAACGCCCGCAGTCGGCAATCGTCCCATGCCCCCGCCGCCGGAGCGAGTGAACGGTCCCTCAATCGCCCAATCGTGCGGCAGATTAATTTTTTGCCACGAACTGTCGTCGAAATCCGGCCGCACGTAATCGACGCTCTCGCCCGGATTGCCTTCCGGCCGGGTGAATTTGCGCGCGGCGTCCTGAATGAAATCGTTGCCGGTCGGCAGAATCCATTGCTTGATGAAGGCGCTCGCGTTCGTGGTCTCGTTCGTGGCCGATTGATTGATCGCGGAATTGCCGTCGGCTTCCTGCGTGAACCGGCGGACGTTTTGCGATTTCCGTTCGTCGTAGAGCAGGCTCACCGTGTTATTGGTCGGATCGCCTTTCGTGAACCGCCAGTTGTCATCGATGGAAACGCGTTCGCGGGGTGCCTCCGTTGGGGCTGCTGCATGCGTTGGCAAGCCAATCAAAAAAAGTGCGGTCACCAAAGCGGGACAGGAAACCCGTTGGACGGCTGAATGTTGACGCTCGCCCTCACCCCGGCCCTCTCCCCCGGGGAGAGGGTGAAACTGTGTCGCGTTTTCGGAAACTTGATCAGTCATAGACTCAATCCAGCGCCGCACCAGCGTTCATTGCGCCGCAGCGGCGGCAGCCGGCTTCGCGCTGGGATCGGCGCTTGGTGGAGGCGCGTGATCGGTCTTGGCGGGCGGACCGAGGATTTCTGTGAAAATCGGTTTCAATGCGTCGGCCCAGATTTGATAACCCTTGGGCGTGGGATGCAATCGGTCCACCGTCATGCCCGGATACAACTTTCCGTTTTCATCCGCGAGCTTGTCGTTCACGTTGATATAACGAATCTTTTTTCCGTCCGCCATCTTCGCCAGGTTCTCGTTGATTTTGTTGATCTCGGGAATCACGGCCATGTTGTCATTGCGGGGAAACAATCCGGTCAGGATGATCACCGCGTTCGGCGCTTTCTCCTGCATAACCTTTACGATGGCCTGCAAACCGCGCGTAATGTTCGTGACTTTTTCATCGCCGCCGGGAAACGTGCCGACGTTATTGATGCCTGCGAGCAACACGATGATTTTGGGATTCACGCCGTCCAATTCGCCGTTCTCGAGCCGCCACAAAATGTGCTGCGTGGAATCCGCGCCCCAACCGAAATCCGCCGCGTTCCAGCCGAAGAAATTCGAGTTCCAGTTCTCGAGGTTCGCCTTCCACTGCAAATCGCTCGTGCCCCAGCGGCGCGTGATGGAATCGCCTTCGAAATAAACATCGATGCCGCCCAGCTTCGCTTTCGCGACCAATTGCTCGTGGGCGAGCTGCGAATTTTTATCGGTGCGCGGCGTCGGCTGGTCGGCCCCGCGGGCGATCGAACCAAAACGGCGCGGTGCCGGCGGCGGATTGGTGGCGGCGTCTGCCGGGGCATTCTGGGCGGAGCACAATTGTGGCAATGCCGCGATGGCGGCGAGGCTCAGAATTCGAATCAGTGATTTTGTCATTTTAATTTATTTGCATCAGCTCCATCAATTTGTCCTGAACAGCGTTGGCCCAGATTTCGTAGCCCTTGGAAGTGGGATGCAGTCCGTCGCTCATGATGTCCTTCGGAATGGAGCCGTCCGCCGCGAGAAATTTGGAGCCGATGTTCATGTAGAACACGTGCTGGCCGTCGTTCAGTGCTGAAATCATCGGGTTGATCTCATTGATTTCCTTTTGCGCGCCGGAGCTACGCGGGAAAATGGCGAGCAATAGAATTTTCGCGTCCGGAAAATCCTTTCGCAATTCGAAAACCACGTCGGCCACGCCCATCGCAATTTCCGGCGCGGAATTGCGACCGGTGTTATTCGTGCCAATCATCAGCATGATGGCCTTGGGCTTGAACCCTTCGCCCTCGCCGTCGCGCAACCGGAACAGGACGCCCTGCGTCGTGTCGCCGGCGATGCCGAAATTCGCGGTTCTCATCGAACCGAAATGTTTTTCGAACACGGCCTTGCCGCCGTAAGGAATCGCGCCGTTAATCGGCTCGCCGCGGCCCGGATTTCGCCACCAATCCGTGATCGAATCGCCCATGAACAGCAGGTCGATATCGCCTTTCTTCGCGACTTCCACATTGTTCGTATGCGCTTTGCGGAAACCGGGCGACAGGTTCGGAATGATCGCCGTGTTCGCGCGGACTGCGGGAGCGTCAGTCGGAGATGCAGCTGCGGTTGCCGCCGCTGGTTTCGCAGCCGCGTCAGAAGTTGCAGGCGCGTCGCTCGCCGCCATGGCCACGCGCGCGGGCGCCGCCGGCGCCTGGATGTAGGCAGCGACCCATTTGAAGAACGACGGCCAATTGGGCGTCACATCGTGCCCGCCCTCATGCTGGCGCCAGGCCAAATCACCGCCGATGAGCTGGCCGACCGGCGGCATTTCATCCGTGAGATAATTTCCCGGCGTGCCGAAATCTTTTTTGCCGAGCAACCGATAAACCGGCCCCGCCAACACACCCGCCATGAAACTGCCGTGCGCATCCACCCATTTCGCATCGCCGTGCTCGACCACGCCGTAGCTGATGAAGCACGGACGCGGCGCGCACATCGCGATGAGTTCGTGGGAATCCACCGGCAAATCCGCGACGGTCTTCAGCGGCTCGGACGCGCCATATTTAATGAAGTTGCCGGCCATCCAATAATATTCGCCGCCCGCGAGGTTCTCGACCGCCTCGCCATAAATATGCCGATGCAGTTTCACACCACCTTCACCGGAGGAACCGATCAGTCCCACCGCGATTCTCGGCTCGAACGCCTCGGTCACAATCGCCGCCTTGCCATACCGCGAAAGCCCTTCGATGCCGACTTTCTTCGCGTCGACCATCGAGTCAGGATTCGCTTCAAAATAATCAATCAACCGGCTCACCCCCCATTGCCACGCGCGCAACGAACCCCAATCGTCCGGCTTCCGCGGCTGGCCTTTGTTCACGAGGCCGATGATCCCTGTGCTGAGTTTATTGTTATCCGGCTGCACGCTCGTCGGCGTGATGGAGCCGTAAGCCCAACCGTTCGTGATGGCTTGTGTGTGCCAGGAAGGTTCCGGGCGCGGACCACCTCGGCCGGGTCCGCCAAAGTTGCCGAAGCCGCCGCCGCCAAAACCGAACTCAACCATGATGGGCCGATGCTCTTTGGACTCCGCGGGAACGGTATAGCTCACCTGAATATTAACTGTGATATCCGGGTCGCCGCTGTTGTCGACGTGGCCGACGAGAGTTTTTGTGATCGTGGGAATGCCGCCGTTTGTGCCTGGAGTGGTGGCCGTGACCTCCCAGGTCACCTTGGGCGTATTCGCGGGAATGCGCCCGTAAACTTCCCGCTCGAAATCCTCCTGAATCTCCGCGCGCCGCGCCGGCCATTGGTCCGCGCGTGTGACCTTCGAGCCGTTCTTCATCGTCAACACGTCCGGCAGGCTGTTCGTGTAGGGATTGGCCGTGGCTTCGTCGAACGTCGACTGATTGTTCGGGTCGGGGCCGTGTCGCAATGTTTTCACCCCGAGCTGGTCCATCATGTTTTGATGGTCATCGAAACTGGATTGAGACGGCGCCGGCTGGGCCAATGCCGATGCGACGAGGATCGGGATGAGCGCAAACAGCCAGCGACCGGCAAAACGATTTCTGAGAGCAAACCGCGGATTTGGGATGTGCATGGGCGTTCCTATGGGTTGAGCAGTTTTAGAGCATTTCAAATGCGCCAGCGGTGCGGCAATTCCGGTCTGGGACACGACTGCCACCGTGCCACACGCTGAATTTGTTCGATATCCGACAAATGTCGTATTCATCGTGATGCGTGGTGCGTGAAACGTGAATTCATCAGACGCGTTGGGACGCCTTCACGTTTCACGTTTCACGTTTCGCACCCACAGTCCGACAAACGACGTATAGCCAAGGCCTGCCAATTTGCGGCTAGATATTTCCCACCAATTCCGCGATTTTCACGGCCACTAATCCAATGCCATATCGCCCAACCCAGACTATTCGGCGCGCCGTTCTGTTGCTCCTTGCATTCCTTTGCTGTTCGCACCAGGTCTTTGCGCTGGGCGAACCGGATTATATTGAGACGAACGCGGCACCCGGCAGTTTCCCGCTCGTATCCGGCGCAGTGGCGGGAATTGTGGTCGATACAAACGATTGGCCGGGCGTGATCCGCGCCGCGAATGACTTGAAAACCGACGTGAACCGCGTGACGGGCCGTTCGCCGGCAATTGCGAGCGCTTGGAAAAGCGCCGGCAACAATTTGGTTCTCGTCGGCACGCTCGGCAAAAACGCATTAATCGACAATCTCGCGCGCGAAAAGAAAATCGACGTCTCAGCCATCGATGGCAAATGGGAATCATTCCTGGTCGAGGTGGTTGCCAAACCGTTTTCCGGAATCGACAGCGCGCTCGTCATTTGCGGCAGCGATAAACGCGGCACAATCTACGGCATTTACGATGTCTCGGAGCACATGGGCGTTTCTCCGTGGCATTATTGGGCCGATGTTCCCGCCACGCATCACGACCAGCTTTTTGTGAAGGCCGGCACGTTCGTGCAAGGTCCGCCGTCCGTGAAATATCGCGGCCTGTTCCTGAACGACGAAGCGCCGGATCTCAGCAACTGGATCCACGCCAAATTTAGGAACGCGCCCGGCTACACCAACGCCGCCAATTACGGCCCCGGTTTTTACACGAACCTGTTTGAACTGATGCTCCGTCTCCGCGCCAATTATCTCTGGCCCGCCATGTGGAACAACGCCTTCAACGAAGACGACCCGCAAAACCCGCGGCTGGCCGATGAATACGGCATCGTGATGGGCACCTCGCACCAGGAACCGATGTTGCGCGCGCAAAAGGAATGGGATCGCTCGCTGCAACGGACTTACGGCAATTGGAATTACAACAACACGAACCAACAACCCGTGCTGCAGGACTTCTGGCGCGAAGGCATTCGCCGCAACAAGGATTTCGAGAGCATCATCACGCTCGGGTTGCGCGCGGAAAATGACGCCGGCTCGCCCATCGGCAAGGATTTGACCGAACAAATCGTCGGCGTGCAGCGGAAAATTCTCGCCGAAGAGATGAATCCCGATTTGAGCAAGGTCCCGCAAACGTGGTGTCTCTACAAGGAGGTGCAGGATTTTTACGACGAAGGCTTGCGCGTGCCCGATGACGTGACGCTGCTGTGGGCGGAGGATAATTGGGGCGACGTTCGCCGCCTGCCCACTCCCGAGGAACGCCAGCGCAGCGGCGGCGCGGGGATTTATTATCACTTTGATTACCACGGCGGACCGCGCAGTTATCAATGGATCAATACCAGCCCGATTCCGAAAATCTGGGATCAAATGTCGCTCGCAAAGCAATACGGCGCGGACCGCATCTGGATCGTGAACGTCGGCCACTTCAAGGGCTACGAATTTCCGCTGGAATATTTCCTGCGCCTCGCGTGGGACACGACGAAATGGAACAACGACCATCTCCAGCAATACACGCGCCTCTGGGCGGAACGCGAATTCGGCCCCGACCACGCCAGGGAAATCGCGGATATCATCACGACCTACACGAAGTACAACGGGCGCCGCAAACCGGAGCTGCTCGAACCGCTGACGTACAGCCTCATCAATTACGAAGAGGCGGAGCGTGTGGCGGCCAATTACACCGCGCTCGCGAAGCAGGCGGAAGACCTGAGCAACGAACTGCCGCCGGAAAGCCGCGATGCGTTTTACGAATTGGTTCTGTTCCCAACCAAGGCTTGCGCGCAATTAAACGCGCTTTATCTCGCCGCCGGCCGGAACGAACTCTACGCCCGCCAGGGCCGCGCGAGCGCCAACGATTTCGCCACGCAGGCGCTCAGGCTTTTCCAGGCGCAAACGAACCTGATGGATTATTTCAACCGCACCTTCGCTGGCGGAAAGTGGGATCATTTCATGGATCAGGCGTATATCGGTTACACGAGTTGGAACGATCCGCCCCGCAACAACACCAACGCCCTGCGCCTGACTCAAATCGAGGTGCCGGCCGCCCCCGCGCTCGGTGTCGCCGTCGAGGGCTCCCTTTCCGCGTGGCCGGGCGCGACGAACGACGCCGCGTTGCCGCAATTCGACGCCTTCAACCGGCAGCATTATCACATCGATATTTTCAACAAAGGCAAAGCGCCGCTGGACTATTCCATTTCGGCGAATCAGCCCTGGATTCTGCTGAACGCAACCAATGGAACGGTGAAAAAAGATAAACGCGTCCGCGTGAGCGTGAATTGGACGAACGTGCCGGCGGGCCTCGCCAGCGGCGAAGTGAAAATCTCCGGCGCGAGCAATGAAGTCGTCGTGAAAATCACGGCGTTCAATCCCGCCGAACCGACGCGCCGGTCATTGCGCGGGTTTGTGGAAGGGGACGGCTGCGTTTCCATTGAGCCGGAACATTTCACCGCCAAAAAAGATGCCGGCGCAAATCGCTGGATCAAAATTCCCGACTACGGCCACACGCTTTCCGCCATGCGCGCCGATGGCCCGGTGGATGTGCAGGCCACGCCCGGCAAGGATTCGCCGAGCCTCGAATACAAAATGTATTTGTTCCACAGCGGCAAGGTGGAAGTCGATTCGACCGTGGGCGCGACGCTGAATTTTATTCCCGGCCGCCCGTTGCGTTACGCCGTTTCCTTCGACGACGAGACGCCGCAGGTCATCACCATCGTGCCTGCGAATTTCAAGGCGCAGAACGGCAATCGCGCTTGGGAGGATTCCGTGGAATACAACGGCCGCGACGTGCTCTCCACGCACGCCATTACCAGCCCGGGTTATCACACGTTGAAAATCTGGATGGTGGACCCCGCCGTGGTGGTGGAAAAAATCGTGGTGAATACGGGCGGCGTGCGGCAAAGCTATCTCGGGCCCCCGGAAAGTTATCATCGGGCAGGGAACTAAAGGCGTTAAATAGGTTAAATGGGTTAAATAGTTAAATAAGGTGAACGCCGCGTTGACTCATTTAACGGTTTAACCCATTTAACTGATTTAACTAATTCAACTATTCAACTCATTTAACCAGCCCATGCACCTCGGCCTCGGCCTCTACCGCCATCAACTGAACGCGGAGCATTATCGCTTCGCCAAACAATGCGGCTGCACGCACCTCGTCATTCACCTGGTGGATTATTTTCGCTCGTCGCGCAGCAATCAGCCCGGCGACCAACCCTGCGGCGATGACGCCGGCTGGGGCCTGGCAGGCGATCCGAACAAGCTTTGGACTTACGAGGAGTTGGCCGCCATCCGCAAGGACATCAATGCCCACGGGCTCGAGTTGGAAGCGATCGAAAATTTCGATCCCGCGCATTGGTATGACATCCTGCTCGACGGCCCAAAAAAAGCGGCGCAGATCACTAATCTCAAAACCATCATTCGCAATGTCGGCAAGGCGGGCATACCGGTTTTTGGTTATAACTTTTCCATCGCGGGCGTGGCCGGGCGCGTGAAAGGAAAATTCGCGCGCGGCGAGGCCGAAGCAGTCGGCATGGATGGTCCGCTCGACAAACCGCTGCCCAACGGCATGGTCTGGAACATGGTTTATGACAATAACTGCCCGGCCGGAAATATTCCCTCGGCAACTTCCGAACAACTTTGGTCGCGCCTGAAATATTTTCTCGATGAACTGATTCCCGTCGCCGAAGAAGCCGGCGTAAAACTCGCCGCGCATCCCGACGATCCGCCGCTGCCCACCGTGCGCGCCCAACCACGACTCGTCTGGCAGCCGCAGCTTTACCAAAAGCTCATCGACCTGAGGCCCAGCAACAGCAACGCACTGGAATTCTGCGTCGGCACCATCGCCGAAATGAAGGACGGCGATGTTTATGAAGCGGTCGATACCTACAGCCGCCAGCAAAAATTGGCGTACGTCCATCTGCGCAACGTCCGCGACAAAGTTCCTTATTACAAAGAGACGTTCATCGACGACGGCGAAGTGGACGTGTTGCGCGTCTTGAAGATTCTGAAGAAAAACAATTTCGAAGGCGTGGTCATTCCCGATCACGCGCCGCAAATGACCTGCGCCGCGCCCTGGCACGCCGGCATGGCTTACGCGCTGGGATATTTGAATGCGGGACTGAAATCCATCGGCGCGATTTAAACTTTAACCGCAAAGAGCGCAAAGAGCGCAGAGATACCAATTCTTTGCGCTCTTTGCGGTTAGATAGTTCTGATTCGTTTAAGCGGTCGCCATTTTCCTGCGACGCTCTTCCAACTCGTTCGCCATTTGGATCGTCGTGTTCTTATTCAACTGGTAGGACGCCAGCAACACGGTGCAAATTGCAAAGAGGATCCCGGTCACGAGACCGCTCGTCACGCGGTAACCTTGCACCGCCGAAGGGTCGTCGGGCAATTTCGAGTTGTATTTGAAAAACAATTCCATAACCCCAACAAACCCGGCGGTGCCCAGCGCCAGTCCGGATTTCAAGGCGAAGCCAATCGTCGCGAATACCATTCCCGTGAAGCGCCGCCCGGTCTTCCATTCGGAATAATCCGCGACATCCGCGAAAATCGCCCACGTCAGCGGAATCGTCGGCGCGTAAACAATTGAAATGAATGCCGTCAGCCCGATCATCCCCCAAACGCTGGTTGGGCTCAGGAAATAAAATGCCAGCGTGCCAATGGTCGCGAACACAAAGCCCCACGCCGCCACGGCTTTTTTGCCGAACGTCTTCGCCAACGACGGCGACAGCAGGATGGTGATCATGATGAGCCCGGTGCCCTCCATGTTGATGATGCTGTTGAAGACGTTCGCCACATTCGCCGCGGAAGCATCGCCATGGACGATGTAGCCGAGCCATTCCAACAAACCATTGCCGCGTGCACCGGCCGGCACCACCAGGCCGAATGTTTTCACCGCGTTGAACATCGCCTCTTTGTCCGCGTAATGATGGTAATAATTGTAGAGTGCGCCGCCGCGGAACGACAGAATCGCAAAATGCACCAGCGTCCAGCACCACATCACTTTCCAGGGATTGTTTTTGAGCAGCAGGGAGAAATCTTCCTTCGGCGAGGATTTCTGCGTCGAGATTGGTTTAATACGCTCCTTCGTCGTCGCAAAGGTGATGAGGAACAGCACGAGACAGAGTGCCGCCCAAATACTCATCGTCACCGTCCAGCCATATTGTTGGTCGAGAGCCGGAATAATCCCGTTTTCCAACGACCTCCCGGCCGATGCCATATGTTGAACCGCAAATTTTCCCATGAGCGGCAGCGTTAGTCCGCCCACGATGAATTGCGCCGCAGTCACCGCGACGAAACGGAACGAATTCAAGCTCGCGCGCTCATTGACATCACCCGTCATCACGCCGCCCAACGCGGCGTAAGGCATGTTGTTCATCGAATAAATCGTCATCAACAACATGTTCGTGATGCACGCGTAGGCGATCATCGCTCCGTAGCTCCAGCCATGCGGCGTGGTGTAGGCGAGAATCATTACCACCACCCACGGCACCGTCGTGAACAAAATCCAGGGCCGGAATTTGCCCCAGCGGGTGTCCGTGCGATCGGCGAGAATGCCGACAATCGGATCAACGACGGCGTCCCACAGGCGGGGCCAGAGGAGGATCATGGCCGCCGCCGTTCCGGTCAGCCCGAACGCATCCGTGTAAAAATTGAGCTGGAACAGCACCATCGTCATGAAGACGAAGTTTGCGGCGGAATCCGCGCAGCTATAGCCGGCCTTTTCCAGGAAGGAGAGCTTTTGCGCCCCGCCGCTCAGGGTGGGATTGCCGCTGCCGACCGAAGGGGTGTTTTCGACGCTTGCGCTCATGGTTGGTTGGGGTTGGGTCAGTTAAATAAGTTAAACACGTTAAATCGTTAAATGAGTGGATGCGCGGCTACCTGATTTAACCAATCACTCATTTAACCTATTTAACAAATCCAACAGCCCCAGTCCGCCCGGAGGGGCCTACGACTGCGGCGCGATCTCAATGGCATTGATCTGCGGATTCTCGACGTTGCTGATGAAATCAATCTTGAAAGTCCCGTTGGTCACTTCGACCGGCACGGTCTCCACGTAAGCCTTGTTCGCCCCGCCGGCTTTGTCGAAAACGTCGAAGTCTTTGAATGGGTGGCCCTGCACGGTGTATGAAAACACCCGATCGCCCTTGGCCGTGATGCCTTCAAACGTTTCGCAGAAATGCAGTTTGGCCACGTATTTCCCGTTCGGGATTTTGCACGAAAACGAATTCATGCTGTAGTGCTCGGATTGATAGAGGGCGGGATCCTTCGTGTTGGTGATGGGCGCGTCGGGGCGTTCCACCGTGTCGCCGCCATCAAAGCCCTGGTCCGCCAGCCAGACATTGCCGCTGGAATCCTTGAAGGGAGCCGTGGCGCCGGCTTTGACGCGAATGGTCGTCGCGCTCACGGGAGCGGCCGTGGTCGTTGCCGTCACTTGCACCGGCGCCGACACCGCAACCGGTTGTGCCGTCGTCGCCGATGTCGTCGATGTTGTGGACGTCGTCGATGCTGTCGAATACTGAGCCGGCGCTGCTGAGGTCTGGTCGTTTTCAGATTGGCAGCCCGCAAGAACAACGCAGGCCATCACCGGTAAACTGGCGCCCAGCGCGCGAGAAAGGAATTTTCGCATATTTCGTATTGGATTATTTGAGAAAGCGGTCTGAGTCACAATCGGCCAAATGTCGTATTATATAGGGCCGGCGCCCAGTCATGAAAATTCATTACGCGCGCCAACATTTCCATCCCGCGGAGGGCGATGATTAGCTACCTTCATTGAGAATCGCCGTCGGTTCGTCGCATCAGCCGGAACAATGCAATTGAAAAGAGGGGAGCACACGCCTCCGGCGTGTGGTTTGCGGCGTCTCGCCGCAAACTTCGTCTCACCACTTTTCCAAACTAAACGGTGGGCCAAGATGGTGGGTACGAGCCGATGGCGAGACGCCCTCGTCAGCACGCGGGACGCGTGCGCTCCCCAAATTCAAATGCATCGTTCCGCATCAGTCCGCCGCCGCCTCGGTCAACACGGGCTTCAGCACCTTCCAAACGTTCTCCGCCACCAGGCGATGACCCGCCGCCGTCGGGTGAACATGGTCCGGCTGGTTCAACTCCGGCCGGCCGCCCACGCCCTCGAGGAGGAATGGCACCAACGCGGCATCATTCTTTTTCGCCAGCGCGGGAAAAATATTCTTATAGGCGCTCGTGTAGGCTTCACCCAGGTTGGGCGGCATCCGCATGCCGGCGATGACTATTTTCGCCTGCGGATACTTCTCTTTCACCCGGTCGATAGTCATTTGCAGGTTGGTCGCGATCGTGGAAACGGGAAATCCGCGCAAGCCGTCGTTACCGCCCAGTTCGAGGATCAACACATCGATCGGACGCCGCAGCAGCCAGTTGATGCGGTTAAGCCCGTCGGCGGTGGTATCGCCGCTGACGCCGGCATTCACGACAGTGAAATCCAATCCCGCGGAAGTTATCTTCTCCTGGAGCAACGCCGGATACGCTTCGGAAGGTTCCACGCCGTAACCAGCGGCGATACTGTCGCCGAGGACCACGACTGTTTTCGGCGCTGCCGCTGCTTTTGCGGTTGTGTTGGTGGCCGGTTGCGCCCCACCCGCCCAGGCGAGCGAACACACGAACACGCAGAGCCAGCACGAGAGCAAACCGCAAATTGAATTCTTCACATTCATCCGCCGATCCCATTCAACCAAACACGAAATGGAGCCGTTCGTCAATGAACTGCGCAGCGAGGCCGTCTCTTATCAGGAGGGGCGCGGCCTTCAGGCCGCTTCAACGTGACATCATCGAGAGCATTGGAATGACCGCAATTGCTGACCCGGCAACATGGATGCGACCTGAAGGTCGCGCTCCCCCGCATTATCCAATTTGACGCCAGCCCGGAGTGAGGTATTGAGAACACAGTGAATTCACAACCCATGCTGGAAGTCCGGGGACTCACGAAGAGTTATCGCAGCGGCAATGACACGCTCACGGTCGTCAAAGACATCAGCTTTTCACTCGCAGCGGGAGCGTCCTGCGCCATCGTGGGCCCGTCCGGCAGCGGCAAGACCACGCTCATCGGCCTTTGCGCCGGACTCGATCTGCCCAGTGCCGGCGAAGTGCTCCTCGACGGCGTCTCGCTCGGCTCCCTCGACGAAGATGGCCGCGCGCGCGTGCGCAACGACATCGTCGGTTTCGTTTTTCAAACGTTTCAACTGCTGCCCACGTTGACGGCATTGGAAAATGTAATGGTGCCTTTGGAATTGCGCGGCGGAAATCATGCGCGCGATCAGGCGGTGGAGTTGCTGAAACGCGTCGGGCTCGGGGAACGGCTCACGCATTATCCCGCGCAACTGTCCGGCGGCGAACAACAACGTGTCGCACTCGCGCGGGCGTTCATCAATCGCCCGAAAATTCTTTTTGCGGATGAACCCACCGGGAATCTCGATTCCGAAACTGGAAAACTCGTCATCCAAAATCTGTTCGCACTCAATGCCGAGGCCGGCACTACGCTCGTGCTCGTCACGCACGACCTGGAACTCGCCCAACGCGCCCAGCGCATTATTCGCCTCAAAGGCGGCGCCGTCGTCGCCGAACCATGAGCGCGCCGCCAAAAACAAATTCGTTCATCCACATTTTTTCCGCGTGGACGTGGACGATGGCGTGGCGCGACAGCCGCACCAGCCGCAAGCGGCTCCTGCTATTTTCCTGCTCCATCATTCTTGGCATCGCTGCGCTCGCGGCCGTGGGCTCGCTGGGCGTGAACCTGAATCGTGCCATCGAGGAGCAGGCCAAGTCCCTGCTCGGCGCGGATTTGGTGATCAACTCGCGCGAACCGTTCACGCCCGAAGCGGAGGCCTTGTTCCGGCAAATCGGCGGCGAACAGTCGCGCGAAATTTCGCTCGCGACGATGATTTATTTCCCGCGCACCGGCGGCACGCGTTTGGCCGCCGCGCGCGGATTGAGCGGCGGTTTTCCGTTTTACGGACAATTCGAAACCGTGCCCACCAACGCCGCCGCGGAATTTCGCAAACCGAACGGCGGCGCGCTTGTCGAGCAATCGCTCATGGCGCAATTCGCTGTGCAGGCCGGCGATGAAATTCGCATCGGCAATCTCAAAACCCACGTCGCCGCACGGTTGGATAAAATTCCCGGCGAAAGCGTCGCGCTGTCCGCGATCGCGCCGCGGGTTTATGTTTCGATGGACGACCTCGCTTCCGCCGGCCTGCTCGGCGAAGGCAGCCTCGCGCAATACAAAATTTATTTCAAACTGCCCCCCACCACAAACGCCATCGAGATTGTTCTGGGACGCAAGGCGCAACTAGAAAAATTACGTTTGCACGCCGAAACGGTCGACGAACGAAAGCGCGAGTTGGGCCGCGCGATGGATAATCTCTATCACTTTCTGAATCTCGTGGGCTTTATTGCGCTGCTGCTCGGCGGAGTGGGCGTGGCGAGCGCGATCCATGTGCACGTCAAACAAAAGCTCAACACGGTGGCCGTGCTGCGCTGCCTCGGCACGCCGGTCTCGCAGGCGTTCTCGATTTATCTCGCGCAAGGAATTGCGCTGGGCGTGTTCGGCGACGTGATCGGCGCGGCGCTCGGAATCGTCGTGCAATTGCTCATTCCCCGGGTGCTCGCGGATTTCATCCCGTTCAGTTTCCAATTCCACACCGCCTGGTTCGCGATTGCGCGCGCGATGGGCCTTGGCTTCGCCATCTGCGTCATGTTCGCGCTGATGCCGCTGCTCGCGGTTCGGCGCGTGTCGCCGCTCGCCGCCATTCGCGCCTGGTCCGAAACCGATCGTCCGCATCGCGATCCGTTGCGCTGGCTCGCCGGCGCGGTGCTCGCGGGCGGCGTGCTGGCGTTCGCATTTTCGCAAACGCGCGATTGGCGCATCGGGCTGGGCTTCGCCGTGGCCATCGGCCTCGCGTTCGCCGCGCTCGCCGTCACCGCCGCGGCGCTGACCTTTGCCGCGCGGCGTTTCGTGCCGCGCGCACTGCCGTTTCCCATGCGGCAGGGCCTCGCCAATTTGCATCGCCCGAACAATCGCACGCTGCTTCTCCTGCTGTCACTCGGCCTCGGAACTTTCTTGATGGTGAGCCTCTATCTCGTGCAACGAAACCTGCTGACGAATCTGATTTCCTCCGGCGGCAAAAATCAGCCGAACGCGGTGCTGTTCGACATTCAACCGTCGCAACGCGAGCCCGTCGCGAGATTAATTCAATCACTGAACCTGCCCATCATCGACCAAATGCCGCTGATCACCATGCGCATCAGCTCGGTGAACGGCCGCGAGGTGAGCACGAACACCAATTCGCCGGGCCGGGAACGCGGCCGCGGTTGGGCGTTCCGCCGCGAATACCGCAGCACGTGGAGCGATCATTTGCGCGACGGCGAAAAAATCATCGCCGGCAAATTCATTCCCAGTGTGACGAACGGCACCGAGATGATTCCGGTGTCGGTGGAGGAAGGCATCGCGAAAGAACTCGGCGTCGGCTTGAATGATGAAATTATTTTCGACGTGCAAGGCGTGCCGATAAAAACACGCGTGGCGAGTTTGCGCACCGTCGAATGGCGGCGCATTCAGCCGAACTTTTTTGTCGAATTCCCGCGCGGCTCACTCGACGACGCGCCCGCCATGCACGTGCTCGTGACGCGCGTGGCCTCGAGCGACGAATCCGCGCACATGCAGCGCGAGGTGGTGAAAGCGTTTCCCAACGTTTCCATCATCGACCTGACGCTCGTGCTGCAGACGGTGGATTCCATCCTCAGCAAAATTTCATTCGTCGTGCGCTTCATGGCGATGTTCACCGTGCTGACCGGATTGCTCGTGCTCGTGGGCGCGCTGGTGACGGGCCGCTACCAACGCGTCCGCGAAAGCGTTTTGCTTCGCACGCTGGGTGCGTCGCGCGGGCAAATCCTGAAAATTCTCGTCGTGGAATATTTCGCGCTGGGTTTTCTGTCGGCGCTGACGGGAATTCTGCTCGCGATCCTCGCGGCGTGGGCGTTGTCCGCGCTGGTCTTCAAAGTTTCGTTTGCGATCGCGTGGATTCCGCTGATCATCGCCTTGCTGGGCGTTCCGGCCATCACCGTCATCACCGGACTGCTCATCAGTCGCGGAATATTGAATCATCCGCCGCTGGCGATTTTGCGGTCGGAAGTGTGATAATCGGAAACCAGGGCATCCGGAGCGCCGATTTTTAATCGGCTTTGGACTCGGCGCGCCCGGCGGGTTGTCCACCGCTAAGCCGATTAAAAATCGGCGCTCCAAAACAAAAAAGGACGGCCCGAAGGCCGTCCTTGTGAAATTAACTTCGGAGTGCTTATTGACCGCCGCCGCCGGTCGCGCCAGCAGCACCAGCGCCGCCTGCACCACCACCTGTGCCGCCGCCCGCGCCACCGGCGCGATTGCGACCGCCATTACGGCCACCATTACGGCCGGGCATGGCCTCAAACTTGGTGTATTGCTCAGGCGTCAGGATATCTTTGATCTTCTTGTCGAGATCCGTCCGGGCGGCCGTCATCTTCGTGCGACGCTCGGATTGATCCGCCTGGCGAGCTTCTGTCAACGCCTTGTTATAATCTTCCAAAGCGGTTTTCACTTTCGGCTTTTCGGCATCCGTCAAGGTCACGGCCTTGTCGAGTGATTCCACCGTCATCATGTTGGTGCGGCCACCCATTCCGCGACCGCCACCGCCCGTGGCCGCTCCGCCCGCTGCCTGGTTGGTGGTTTGCGCCATGACAGCCGGACTGACTGCCAGGAGTGCCGTCGCGGCAATGATTGCCATCGAGAGTTTGTTGATTTTCATGAACTCCAATTATCTATTATGTTTTTTGTTGGTTGTTAACCCGTTGATTCAGCTCACCTTCTAAGACGGCTAATTCGCCGGTTGGTTACATCCCTTCCGCACCGCCTACTGGGGCAAAACCCGCATCATTCTTCGCGTGACAATGACCCGGGTTCATGCCAAGTCTGGGGGATGAAATCATCGATTTGGATTTGTGCGGTCAGCGCGCTCCTCGCGACTGGATTGACGGGCGTTGCCCAGGATAAACCCGAAACCAAAGCCCCGGAAACCAAGCCGGCGGCAGCCGCTTCCAAGGCGGACTTAACCGACCCTTCCAAGCTCACGGAAAAGGCGCCGGACACCTTCAAGGCGAAGTTTGAAACAACGAAAGGCGCTTTCACTGTGGAAGTTACGCGTTCGCTGGCTCCCCACGGCGCCGACCGTTTCTACAATCTGGTGAAAGCGGGTTATTTCAAGGACATCGCGTTTTTCCGGGTGCTGCCCGGTTTCATGGCGCAATTCGGCATGAGCGCCGACCCGAAGCTCACCGCCATTTGGAATCACGCCAGCATTCCCGATGACGCCGTCAAAGGCAGCAACACCCGGGGCACGATCACTTTCGCGCAATTGCCCACGCCCAATTCCCGCGGCGCCCAGTTTTTCATCAATTTCGGCGATAACAGCCGGTTGGACCGCGACCGTTTTGCGCCCTTCGGCAAAGTAACCGAGGGCATGGATGTCGTGGACAAAATCAACAGCGAATACGGAGAATCTCCCGACCAGAACGAAATCGAACACAACGGAATCGATTATCTGAAAAAGAATTTCCCGAACCTCGATTACATCAAATCCGCCACCATCCTCTAAACCGATCCATCCATTTCAATATGAGCGCTAACAACGAAGTTGCCGTCATCAAAACGTCCGAGGGCGATATGGTCCTCGAATTCTGGCCGGACGTCGCGCCCGGACACGTGGAGAATTTCAAGAAACTCGCCAAGCAGGGCTTTTACGATGGCACCTGCTTCCATCGCGTCATCAAGGGCTTCATGATCCAGGGCGGCGATCCCAATACGAAAGATCCCAAGAAGGAAGCGAGCTGGGGCATGGGCGATCCGGGTTACAAAATCAAAGGCGAATTCAACGACCGCCATCATGATCGCGGCGTGCTTTCCATGGCGCGCTCGCAGGACCCGAATTCCGCCGGCAGCCAGTTCTTTATCTGCCACGACAACGCGCGTTTTCTCGACAAACAATACACCGCGTTCGGGAAATTGATTAAAGGTGATGACGTCCTGGAAAAAATCGCCACCACGCAAACCCGCCCGCAAGATCGCCCGGTCAAGCGCATGAATGTGGAGAGCGTGAAGATCGTCCCGGCGGATTCGGTGAAGTAAACTCGAATTTACGATTTACGATACGATTGACGCGCTCTTAGACCCAAGGGCGCGTCTTTCGCTTTCAGGTCGTAAATCCTAAATCGTATATCGCAAATGCTGTCGTGAATCTGCCAGAACTAGCCACGATTTTAGTCGCCCTGGGTTGTCCGCCGGAAAAGTCCGCCGAGATGGCCGAGCAACTGGACAAGCGCGCCCGGCAATTGGCGGAAGAAAAAAACCGCACCTACGACGACGCCCTCCAACATCTCTTGAAACTCATGGCGCAAGGCTGGGCGGCGAAGCAAAAAGGAGTTTGAATTTACGATTTACGATATACGATTGACGTGTCAGGAGACTTCAGGCCATGAGTTCCAGCAACATTCAGTACAGCGACAGACGGGATTTGTCGCGTGATAGTCTTATTGTCCTTTACCGAGCCAATGAGTGGTCATCGGCAGAGAAGCCGGATTTATTACACAAGGCACTGACCGCATCTCATTCTTTGTTTTCTGCGTGGGATGACAGCCGGCTGGTCGGGGTTGGCAACGCGATCTCAGATGGTTTTTTGGTGGTTTATTATCCGCATCTGATTGTTTTGCCCGAATATCAGGGACGCGGCGTCGGCACCGAATTGATGCGTCGGCTGATGGCGCGTTATTCTGGTTTTCACCAGCACATGCTCGTTGCCGATGGACGCGCGATCGAATTCTATCGTAAGTGCGGGTTCGAGAGAGCTGGTAAAACGGAGCCGATGTGGATCTATGCTGGTCATGATCACTGAGACGAATACCTCGCCTGGCAAATTGCGGCAGCTAATCCCCGTGAACCAACTCGCGCCCGATATTCTCTCGCGCGCAATCGGCAATCGCAAATCATAAATGATATCGCCTTGGAAAAAAATCAGTTCGCGCCCCCTGGGTGATTTCCGGATTTTCACCGTTCGCGCCGACACCAAACTTTCACCGCGCACCGGGAAGGAGCACGACTTTTTCATCATCGACTCCGTCCATTGGGTGAACGTGATCGCCGTCACACCCGACCAGCAGCTCGTCATGGTGGAACAATACCGGCACGGCTCGAACACGGTGGAACTGGAAATTCCCGGCGGCATGATGGATGCGAAAGACGCCTCGCCGGTCATCTGCGGCACGCGCGAGTTGCGCGAGGAAACCGGCTACGAAGGAACCAACGCCCGCCTGCTCGGCGACGTCTGGGCCAACCCGGCCATCATGAGCAACATTTGCTACACCGTGCTGGTCGAGAACTGCCGTTGCGTGCATCCACTCGAATGGGATCATGCCGAGGAACTCATCACGAAACTCGTGCCCGTCGCTGAATTGCCCGGCCTGGTCGCCTCCGGAAAAATCAAACATCCGCTGGTGGTCGTGGCGCTCTATCATTTCGACCTGCTGCAACGGGGATTGAAGAAGAGCTAATTGGCAACGCGCCACCGCCACACCAAATTTCGATCAATGCGTCCAGCGCGAGCTTGATGGAAATTAACGTTGCTGCGGCTCCAGGTTTCTTGAGCCATCAGGATTGATAACATAAGTCAAAATCACTGTTTGTTGAAAACTGCTGGTGTCAACATTGAGCTGTCCATAAACCGGGGGATTGCCAAATTTGATGTAAAAGTCCCTTTTAAATTCTGTTGTCCAATCAGTCGCCCCCTTTTGAAAAGTGAATGTCACAATAGGCTGGTATCCGAATGCCGGCGGAGTAAATGCGAATTCTTCCTTTTCTTCCAAAAAACCTCCGCCTGATAATTTCATCGTGAAAGACCAATTTGTTGCCGCTGACGGTTTTGCCTGGTGTTCAGGGCTAAGGCGATCAAGCGCCCCTCCGTGGGCTGGATAATCCGGTTTTCTTGTTCTTATCTCCAACGGTCCAGTCCCTGCTTTTTGCGTTAATAAATCAACTGTTACAGCAGTGCCGTCTCGCGGCACGGTTACCCAAAAACCATCCCTTACGCCTCGTTCAGATGTTAGGAGTGTGTTTGCACCGATACCGAATTTTCTCACGTAATAAATTACTGGGTGATTTGAATCTGGATGAAAATAGTTCGTCGAGCCGAATAGACTGGCCAGGTTATCTTTGGAATATTTAAAATTGTCATTGCTTCGATTTGTCCGGGATGAATAGTAGCCCGCTTTTGCCACTGATACGTTCAATACCGTTCCTGATTTGCCTGTAATTGAAAACCGTCCGTTGTTGTCGCTGGTAGTTTCCGCAGAAATTGTCGGCCAATCCCTAAATTCCAAGGTATTCCTATTGGTTACCGTTCCGTCCCAAGAAAAATGCACAATCGCTCCACTGACTGGTTCGTTGCTCTCGTCCAAAACTTTTCCGTAAAAATTGATTGGCTTCGGGGGGACCGTGCTCTGCCAAACTATTACTTTGTATTGGGCGTTTGAAATATCAGATTGGGTGAGGCCCGGAGGTAATAGCGGTCGTTGTTGTGTGGAATGGAATTCACCGATAAACTTCAAAGCCTTTTTGAGAGTCTCATTCTCTGCTGCATTGGTTCCGGCAATTTCCGTGAATACCCGGTCATCAGTGTAAGGGTCGATTCTCTTCGTCGTTGTTGCAGAGTTTGTTTGTGATTGGGCAAACGTGACGATCCCTGCAAATGCGACCAAACCCCCAAGAAAATATTTAATGCTCCGCTGTTTTTTCATGCGAAAACGAAATTGAACCTATCCGGCATTTAACCAAATGGAAGATTTTAAATCTAATTAAATTGACTACAGTCCCCTCTTTCGCGGTTCACAAGCCGCTTTTGTTTTGACGCCCGCCGTTAAAAGAGCGAAAAGAACCTCGTTCATGAAGACCATTTTACCCTGGATACTCGTGGTCGCGTTCGCCGCCTGCGCCGGCGCGTTTTATTTTTCCGGTTCCGCCAAGGACCAGCAATTGACCATGCTCCGCGAACAAGTCTCGCAAATGGACGGTTTGCGCACCCAGTTGGACGACCTGCAGAAACAAGCCGCCGCGAACGCCGATGAAATGGCCGCGATGCAGAAGGACAAGGACGAATTACTCAAGCTGCGCGGCCAGGTGCGGCAAATGCAGGATGAAAAAGCGCAATTGGCCAAGCAACTATCTTCCGCGCAATCGCAGGCCGAACGGTCCCAGGCGGAAGTCCAGCAAGTCCAGGCGCGCGCAACGGAAAACGCGAAACAAATGGCCGAACAACAGATTTTACAGTCACGGCAAAATGCAGCGGCCGCCGGCACCTGCATTAATTATTTGCGGCTCATCGACGCGGCCAAACAACAATGGGCTTTGGAGAAAAACAAGACGCCAAATGATGTTCCGCTGCCCCAGGAGATAACGCCTTACATCCCGGGCGGCCAATTTCCCCAATGCCCCAGCGGCGGGCGCTACACGATGAACGCGGTGAACAAAGCGCCGACCTGCTCCATCCCTGGCCACGCGCTGCCGCAAGCCCAATAGTGCAGTTCAAAGTTATTCCGTAGCCGCCGACGTCAGTCGGCGCCATCTGAATGGACAAGGCGAAGAATCGGTCAGCGCGGACTCACGTCCGCGGCTACGGTTTTTGAATAAGCCCTAATGCTTCGGCCGCAGCAGAATCGCCTTCTTCTCCGTGCCTTCGACTTCCACGCTGGCGGTTTCCACGCCGGGATCGTCCTTCAGAGCCTGATGAATAATGCGCCGGTCGAAAGCCGTCATCGGCTCGAGTTCCACCACGTCGCCCCAGCGGCGAACTTTTTCCGCGGCGTCCTTGGCCTTTTTCACCAGGGCATCTCGGGCCTGGGCGCGGTAGCCACCCACGTCCACCATGATTTTCGGCGCGGCCGGGTCCTGTTGAAAAATCAAACGATTGGCGATGTATTGCAAATCGGCGAGCGTCTGGCCCTGGCGGCCAATCAGGCGGCCGGAATCCTCCGTCTTCACATCGAGCAGGATGCCGTCTTCCATGCTGTGCTCCTCCACCGTGGCGGTGAAACCGAGCAGGTCCATGATTTTCTCCAGAGTCTCTTTGGGTTGGGCGGCCATGGGGAAGTTGATAGTTGAGGGTTGATGGTTGAGAGTCGCGCTGGGCGTTATTTCTTCTTTTTTGGCGCCGGCGTCAAGGCGGGAGTGGCCGCTGCCGGAGCCAGCGCGGTCTTGGTCATCTTCGTCTGGATGATGCCCAGCAGCGTGCTGACAAACATGTAAAGCGCCATGCCCGACGAATAGAAATACAACCACACCAAAAAGATCGCCGGCATGAAACGCATCATTTTCTGCTGGCCGGGATCCATGCCCGGTGACGGCGGCGTCAGGTGCGCCTGCCAGACCATTACGGACACCATCAACAGCGGCAGCAGGTTCACCGGGAAATTGATGCCGGGAATCAGGAACAACGTGTCCGGTTTCGAAAGATCCGCGACCCAGAGGAAATGCGCGCCGCGCAATTCAATCGCCGTGCGGATCATCGTGTAGAAACCAATGAACACCGGCCATTGAATCAACGCCGGCAAACAGCTTCCCATCGGGTTCACTCCGTTTTCCTTGTAAATCTCCCACTGCTTTTTCTGCAGCTTCATCGGGTCGTCCTTGTACTTCTCCTGGAGAGCCTTGATTTGCGGCTGCAACGCCTGCATTCGTTTCGTGGAACGCGTGCTCGCAGCCGTGAGGGGCCAGAAAACCGCCCGCAACACCACGGTGATCAACACGATCACCCAGCCATATGGCACCTTGAAGGCGGCGTGGGCAAAGTTCATCGTCAACAGCAGCGCCTTGGACAAAAACCCGAGAATCTTCCCGAAATTCATGATCGCATCCACGTTGTTGTTCAACGAAGACGCCACCTGCGCGAGGGTTTTATATTCCTTCGGCCCCGCGTAGAGCACGAAGCTGCGCGCCACCGTTTGATTCGTGGCCAGCGTGGTCGCCGGGTAAACCAACGCCGCCGTGTAGCCGTTCGTGGAATACCTCTTCACTTCGTCATCGTCACTCTTGGCGGAAGGCAAATCCACCTTGCGCATGACCACGCCCGCGGGCGTCTGCTGCGCGACCACCGCCAGCGCAAAATACTGGTTATGCACCGCCGCCCACGTGATGTTCGTGGACTGCGTGATGCGATATTCGGTGGGAATCGCTCGCGGCATGCCGAGGCAGGCGAAAGCGCCCTTGGAAAAATAACTTATTCCCGGCATATCCGTGAACTTATCCCCGTCCGACCACATCAAGCCGATGTACGGCGTGCCGCGGTCATCCGCATTCATCGGCGCGGCGGTGCCAATGGTCCACTCCTGCTGCGGCAACGCGAGCGCCTGCGTGGAATGATTCTCCAGCCAGACATTTGCGTTGATCAGAAAATTTGTGGTCGGCGTAAAATCCTTCACGATCACCAAACCGTTCGGCAACGTTTTTTCCGCGCGCACACCCGTGGCCGTGCGCGTGAGGGTAAAAATCCCATCACCCTGGACCGCGCTGCCGCCGAGCACCGCGAGCGTGGGTGAGGGCGCGTAGCTGTTCAATGACGCAAAGCCGTCGGCCTGGGCTTTTTTATTCCGCCAGGAAGGAACTGTCTCAGGATAGCTCAGCAGTTCCACGAGTTTCAAACCGCCACCGTAGGAAGTGAACGTGTAACGCGCGTTTTGGTTGGTATAGAGTGGATTCTCGTTGGTCACCACGAGCAATTGCTCCGCGGTGTTTGCGTTCACTTCCAATTGCGGCGCGGGAGTCGTCGAAGCAGTGGTAATGGCAGGAGCGCCATTGGTGCCGGCGGCCGCGACCTCATTCGTGCCGACAGCGGATTGGGCAGAATTCACCACGTTCGTGGGCTCCGGCGGCAGCGGCTTGGTCAGATACTTCGGCGTGATGACAAACACCCAAAGCACCAGCAGGATGCCGCATCCAACAACAACCGCGATTGATTTACGATCCATGAAAATTAAAGAAATCCAACATTCGAAACCCGAAGTTCAGCCGCCGGGACTTTAGACTGCTCTTCCGCCGTAGCCTTGGCGAAGGCGGATGGACTGTGGACTGAACAGGCGGTACCGGGTCCGCGCCATGCGCACCCCAGGGATGGCATCGGCAGATGCGTTTCGCCGCCAGCCAGCTTCCATTGAGCGCGCCGTGGGATTTCAGCGCTTCCACCGCGTATTGCGAGCAACTCGGTTCAAACCGGCAATGCCCCGCCGGTCCCAGCAAAACCGTTCTCGCCGGCGAAAGCGTCAATTGATACAAACGCACCAGCAGAAGGCAGAGGGCAGAAGGAAGAAGGCAGAAAAAATGAACGACGCGCTTGAGCGCGTTTTCATTCTGCATTCTTCCTTCTACCTGCTTCATTTCGGTGCTAACAGTCCGGCTTTGCGCAAAATTGTCAAAAAATCCTTTTCGACGTCGGCGAAGCCCTTGTCCACAATCGAATTCCGCGCCACCAACACCAGGTCCACTGGCTGCGTCAAATCGTGTTGATGCTGGCGAAACGCCTCCCGTAACAATCTGCGCGCCCGGTTGCGGACCACCGCATTGCCGATCTTGCCGCTCGTGACCAAACCCAGCCGATGAGTGGCTTCCGGAGCCAGCTTGCGCCAATTGGCGATCATGCAGCCGTAAACCAACCGCTGGCCTTCCTGCCGCACCCGGGAAAAATCCCGACCCTGCTTGATGTGCATGGCGCGGCCGAACTTCAGCCTGGGCGGCTGGGCGGGCATGGCCGATTACACCGGCGTCAGGCGCTTGCGGCCCTGGCGGCGGCGATTGGCCAAAGTGGCGCGGCCACTCTTGCTGCTATTGCGGGCCAGGAAACCATGCTGACGGACCCGGCGACGTTTGGACGGTTGATACTGTCGTTTCATAAAATCGTGTTCAGTTAAAAGGCGCGATCCTCGCGCCATCAACGAATTCGGGAACCCCCCCCAAAATCGGAACGCGGGAGCATATCAGCGAACTTTCGAGTGTCAATGGCAACCATTGTAGTCCAAAGCCCAAAGTTCAAGGTCCAAATCCGCAGCGCCCCGGCGAAACGACCTCCCAAAATAAACGCAGCGCCGCCAAGTCCGCCGAGAAATTCTCCCACTCTGCGCTCCTCCGCGTTCTTTGCGCCTTTGCGTTAATTGGCAGCCTTCCCCCGCCGAAACCCCGGCAGCATCGCGAACATATCGTGCACATAAGGCACCCGCATCGCCAGCGCCAGGCCGAAACAGATTCCGCCGCCGATAGCCATCGGCACAAAAACGCCGCCCAGTTTCATCCGGAATGTGGCATGGCCGAAACGTCCGTCGAACCATCGGTAAGCAAACCACGCCGCCACGCCCGCCACGACGGCGCTGCCGAACAGCTTCGCCAGGTGCCCTTGCAAATCCGCCATCTCAAGCCGCGACAATTTTTTCCGCAACGCGTACAGCAGCAGGCTGGCGTTGAAAACGGCGCTGATGGTGTTCGCCACGCCCAGGCCGACTTCGCGAAAGCGTTGCACCATGAGCACCGCAAAAAACAGGTTTATGCCCAGGCAAAAGACGCTGATCTTCATCGGCGTCCGAACGTCTTGCAGCGCGTAAAAAGCGCGCGCGAGGATGTTCACCGCGGAAAAAAACAACAATCCCGGCGCGAGTGCCATCAAAACGCCCGCGACGCGTGCCGTCGATTCCGAGCCAAATTTTCCGTGCTCGAAAATCAATCGCACAATCGGCGTCGCCAGCGCAAAAGCCATCGCGCCCGCGAGCAAATTTACGAAGGCGAGATAGCCAAGTCCCTGTTTCAGCGTGGTGCGGAATTCGGGATAATTTTTTTGCGAGGCCAAGCCGGAAAGCGTGGGCAACAAATAAGTGGCGAGCGAAATGCCGAACATGCCCTGCGGAAATTCCATCAGCCGCGTGGCGTAATAAAAAATCGAAACGATGTCCTTGTCGAACCAGAAGGAAAAACTTTGCGTCACGAGAATGTTGATCTGGAACGCCGCCACGCCGATCGATGCGGGGACCATTTTTTGGACGACTTCGCGGACGGTTGGGTTGTTCCAGGGCGAAATCCACTGAAAACGAAAGCCCTCGCGATAAAGGCCCGGCAACTGAAACGCCGCCTGGGCGACTCCCGCGACCAGCACGCCGATGGCCAGCGCGAAGATTTGCCGGTCCAGCGTTTTCCCCATGCGCGGCGCGAGAAACCAGACACTGGCAATCATGACAATGTTCAGCGCTGAAGCGCCGAGTGCGGGAAGGAAAAAATGATTGCGCGCATTCGCCATGCCGATAAGCGCGGCCGCGAGGCAGACCAGCAGCGTGTAGGGAAACATGATGCGCAGCAGGCTCAGCATCAGTTCGGTTTCCGGCTGGAAGGCATGCACCGCCAACGCGAGGGAAATTCCCAGCACGGCGAGCGCGCTGACGATCGAGGCGGAAATGAACAGGCCGCACAACACCGCGTTGGACGCGCGCCACATTTCGCGCTCGCCTTCCTCCACTTCCTTGCGCTTGAAAATCGGGATGAATGCCGCCGACAGCGCGCCTTCACCGAGCAGCCGCCGGAAAAGATTCGGCACCTGGAACGCGAGCATGAACGCGCTGGCTACCGCACTCGTGCCCATGAAATTCGCGTAAACGGTGTCGCGCGCCAAACCGAGAATGCGGCTGGTGAGCGTAGCCCCGGCGAGAACGCCGGACGACTTTAACATCTTTGACACGCGTGCAGTCTAGAGCGGTCAAAAAAAATACTGTAGCCAATTCTGAGCAGGGCAAACGCATTTAACTGTAGCGCAGATTTGTAATCTGCTGTATCGCCGATTTGCAATCGGCAGGGTCGTAGTGGCACGGGCATCTTGCCCGTGCGAACAATCGGGGAACGCAACGCACCGGCAGGATGCCCGTGCCACTACGGCGCCTTGCGCACCCAATTGGTGGGGACATTCATCGCGTTCTTAAAGATCGTATTCGGATCGGAAAAGCGAACGGTGATGTTGTAGGGAACGAAGCCCACAATTTTTGCCGGCTGCCATTTTCCCGCCCACTGCACTTCCACCTTGTCGCCGACCGCAAATCCCGGCGAATTGCGGGGCGAAGCGTCCTCCGCAGTTGGCGCAGCCGCAACCGCCCGCCCTGGCATCACTCCCGGCCAATTGGTGGGCACGCCGATTTGTTCCAAAAATTCCAGCGGCAACGTGTTGAACGGCACCGAACCCGCCCCGCCCTCGAAGGAATAGACCAAACCGGCGCGCGGATCGGCTTTCACCAAACGAACATTCTCAAATGATTTTCCCTGGAGATTGGTAAAGGTCATGAATTGCCCGGCGAGATCGATCGCGGACGGAGCCACCGGGCGCGCGGGCGCAGCCGGCCTCGGCGCAGTCGCCGCGCGCGGCGCCGGCCGGGAAGCGGGCGCAGAAACGGCGGGCGGCGCGGGAGTTGAATTGTCCGGAGCGGGAGTTTCCTCCGTCGCAGGCTGCGGCTGCGCCGGGGCGCTGGCCGTTTGCTTCGGATGTTTCAATTTCCATTGATGCACCATGCCATAGGTTGGCCCCACAAAAATGGCGGCAAGGGCCACAATCGTCAGCAACACTTCCAGGAATGGATTCATCGCGGGCTTCGCTTTGCCCGCATTCGCGCCCCACATCCTGTAAAGGCCGGGCGCCGCTTGCGGCAGCCGCTCGAGAAGAACGCCGAGTTGGCGCCATTCCGGTTCGGTGATGCAATTCGTGACGCGCTGGATTTCATTTTCGTCCGTCACCCAGCAGGCAATGACCTCCGGCGAAAAATCCCGCCACGCGTTATCTTGCGCCGGCCCGCGATACAGCGCCACCGTCGCCACTCGCGCTCCAACTTCAGGTCGACCGCCCGTCATATGCGACATCGGATAGCGTATTACTTTGATCGCCGGCCGCTGCACCGCCCCAGTGCGCAAATCCGTCATCACTGCCACCAGATTTTTGGCGATAACCATTCCCGGGCAGACATCGCCCGCGTAAAATTTCTGCCGCACCTCGCGATAGTGATTTCGCCACACGATCAGGGGTATGAAGATGAAAATGAGCCCGATAACGTGCGGCGCGAGCGCGCAACAAACCACCACTCCGAACAGGATCACCATTATGTTCGCGACCAGCGGAGCCGGCCGGGCGGCATAAGCCTTGGCCCAATTCACGCGCAATTTCGCCGGATTGGATGCCATCGTCCCGTGCGCGCCAATCAACTCCGGGTCCCGCGCCGGACGCGGCGGCTCAGGGCGATTGGGCAATTTCAGCGGCGGTTGCCCGCCCGCCTCCCGCGCCAGAATCTCATTGGCCGCATTCGTCTGCTCCGCACCGCAACCCGGGCAATGGACCTGCCACGGCATTTGGCCATGGATCGGTTCGACGTCGAAGGCAAACTTTTGTCCGCAACTGCACTGAATTTTAACGTTGCTCACAATGGATCAATTCGCGGACCGCACCGCTGAGTGGTTGCTATTGGCAATCGTAAAGTCTTCAATAATTTCATGCCCTGACTGCTACTTAAGAAAATTCGGGCGGAGGTTACAAAAAATCGCATTGGCCGGATTCACGGGCGCCATTCTATTGGATTGCGCCCAAAAATCAACGCAGCGAAAGCCAGGAATCAAGGCACACGCATCTAAATCCGAGAAATACGGCATAGGTAGGCAGGGCACAAAGAGATTTTTTCCGGATTAAGAGGGTGGATGGAGGACAACAATCCAGCGGATGAGAATTTAACCGCAGTTTAAAACCTCCAGCCTATAAAAACAGCCGTGCCATTTGATGAGGGGCAATGGGAGCAAATGGCACGGCTGAAATTTTAATGCTCCGAAAAATAAGTGGAGAAAAGAATTTGTGAAAGCGCCGTTTACAAAATTTAAGATGCGCCTGCCTTCAGCCAGGAATGAACCGGAAGCCGTTTCCTAAGCCCTCGCGGGTGGGACTGCGGGACGCTCGTTCCGTCGGTGGCAAATTATTTCTTCGGCGGCAGACCGTTGATATCCTGGTTGGTGCTGGCCGCAGGCGCGCGCTCGGCGGGATTTTCGAGTTGCTGGCGCGGACGCATCTGGCGCATGGGACCGGGCTGGCCGGTTTTGATTTTTTCGATCTGTTCCGGCGTCAACGGCGGTTGCACCTGCGACAAGGCTTTGGCGCGCAGAACGGCCATTTCGGCTTCGGCGCGATACACCGCCATCGCTTTTTGCCGCATGCTATTTTCGTCGAATTTTTGATCGACGCTCGCCGCCGCAAAAGCCTCCTGGGCGACCCGGCGTTGCGCGTCCAATTCCACCATTTGGGCCCGCTGCCGGCCCATCGCCGCCAGGTAGGAAGCGCGCTGTTGATCGTCCAAAACGCCCACCGGTCCGCCGAGCGCAAAACCCTGCACGTTCATTTGCTGATTGCCGCCGGGCCTCTGGGCGCGCGGCGGAGCGGTCGGTTCGGCTTGTTGCGCGGCGACGGCGAGGGGCATCGCCAGCAGGACGGCGGGGGTGAATGCGCGGAGAACAAAATGCGAAAATTTCATAAGTTGGCCACCAGGGCCTTTCTATTTAGACGATGCCGTTTAGCTGAAGTTACAAGCGGTGAGGCGTTCTCGAACCGGCGCGGATTTCCTGTTGGAGTTCACGCTTTAGCGTGTCCTCCGAACAAGCTAAAGCTTGAACTCCAACGGGCGCCGTCAGCGCTTGATGCCCAGCGCTTTGTCGAATTCAGCGGCAAATTTCGTCAGGGCCTCGACGATTTTCGGCGGCTGCTCCCGGACGGTGGCCATCATCCGCTCCGCCAGGTGCGGTTTGGTTTGCAGGACTTCCAATCCCGCGATGATGAGCGCGAGGTTATTATTCACGTCGTGACGAAAATTCGAGAGCTGTTTGTTCAGCTCTGCGACTTGCTCTGCAGAAAGGTTCACTGCCTGCCCTGATAATTCCATAAGTAAAACGAAGCGCAATCGGGGCCTAAATGCAAGCGGTTTGCTCAAGAATTCACGCAAAACATGTCGATTTTAAGGGTTGGCGGCTGACCGGACGTTTTTGCCGTCCTGCTTTCTTTGCTTTTGCCAATTGACTTTTTGCCGCGCAAAAATATTCTTTACGACCCTGACCCAAGAGGGGAACCCGCCATGAAGGCTGGTTCCGCCCGGGTTTTTTCGGAGAGGAAGTGAATTGTTTTGACAGAGATTAAGTTAAAAAAAGGCGAGCCAGTGGATCGTGCGTTGCGGCGATTGAAGAAAAAAATCGATCGCGAAGGCACCCTGAAGGCCGTCCGCGACAATCGGCGTTTTGAAAAGCCGAGCGCCAAGCGCCGTCGCAAGGAAAAAGTCGCGCGGTTTTCGGCCATGTTGGCCGCTCGCTACGCGGATCTGTGAGGTTCTTATCCAGACCGGAATGGGTTCCAAGCCCGTTCCGGTCTCTTGTTTGGTTAAATAGGTTAAATGAGTCAAATCAGTTAAATCTGGAGCGCAGCACAACACTCATTTAACGAATTACACATTTAACTTATTTAACCGCCTGCCATGTTCTCCTTCTCCACCTGCTGGAATTCCCATCGCCACACGGATGGCCGCGCCATGTTGCGCGAGATCCGCGAATTGGGATTCGACTACGCCGAACTGAGCCACGGCACGCGCATCAGCCTCATGCCCGGCATCCTCGATGCCGTCGCGGCCGGTGAGATAAAGATTTCGACGCTGCACAATTTTTGTCCGCTGCCGATGGGCGTGAATCATGCCGCGCCGAATCTCTATCAGTTTTCCGACGAACGCCCGCGCGAGCGCGAACTCGCGTTGAAGCACACATTCAAGACCCTCGATTTCGCGGTGCGCGTGAAAGCCCAACTCGTGGTGCTGCACGTCGGCAGCATTCAGTTGAAGGATTATACGGACAAACTGCTGGAGATGATCGAAGCCGGCGAAAAAGATTCGCCGAAATACAAAAAGTTGTGCGCCGAGTTGGTGGAAAAACGCGACAAAAAGAAAAAAGAATTTTGGGGACGCACGATTGAGTCGCTGAAAAAAATCGTGCCCGAAGCCGAATCGCGCGGCCTGCGCCTGGGCGTGGAAAATCGCGAAGCGCTGGAGGAATTGCCGGTCGAGAGCGATTACGACGCGTTATTCAAGGAAATCCCGAGCCCCAGCCTCGTTTATTGGCACGACACCGGCCACGCGCAAATCAAAGAGAACCTCGGTTTCCTGAATCATCGGCAGCATTTGGAATCGCGGCGGGATCAATTGGCGGGATTCCACATCCACGACGTGCAATACCCTGGCAAAGACCATTGCCCGCCCGGTTCCGGAATGATCGATTTCGCCGCCCTCAAGCCCTCAGTGAAACCGGTGCACATTAAAGTGTTTGAGTTCAGCCCCTCCATGAAGCCCGAGGATGCGCAGCGCGGGATCGCGCATGTGAAAGCGGTTTGGGGCGTGGAGAGCTGAATTAGTTAAATGGGTTGAATCAGTTAAATCAGTTAAATGAGTTAAATGAGGGTCCGCGCGGTTTGAGAATCCCAACGGGATTCCGTCCTGCAGCCCAGGGTTGCGAGGAACGAGCTACCCTGGGTGCAATGGCAACAAATACACAACCCCAACGGGGTTGTGCCCCTTCCCGCCTTCCTGCATCATCCCTGCCATGCCGCAATCTCTCTCGGCCGTTTACATCCGTCTCGTTTTCTCGACCAAAGATCGTCGTCCATGGTTGCGCGATCCATCAATACGCAGCTCTTTACACGCGTATCTGGGCGAGATCTCGAAACAACTCGATTGCTCACCGATTTTGGTCGGTGGGGTTGAAGATCATGTGCATCTGCTCGCGCGTTTCGGGCGCACGATTACGCAGGCCGAATGGGTTAAAGAATTGAAACGCGTTTCAAGCATTTGGTTGAAGGAACAAGGTCCCGATTTTCACGATTTCCATTGGCAAGGCGGATACGCGGATTTTTCGGTGAGTCAATCGAATCTCGATCAAGTACGTGAATACATTCTTCATCAGGAGGAGCATCATCGGAAACTTGGCTTTCAAGATGAATTGCGAGCCCTCTTACGCAAACATAATATGGAATGGGACGAACGGTACGTGTGGGATTGATGTTGCGGGGAATGGGCACAACCCCGTTGGGGTTGCGTGAAATCATGGGCTGACCCAGGGTAGCCTCGCAGACTCGGCAACCCTGGGCTGGAGGACGCAATCCCTTTGGGATTGGTCGGGAATTGAGCGTGTCATGGTGGAGTTAAAATCAATTCCTCAATCGCGTCGGAGGAGACCAAGCGCGGCATCGCGCATGTGAAGGCGGTTTGGGGCGTGGAGAGCTGAATTAGTTAAATGGGTTAAATCAGTTAAATAGGTTAAATAAGCGTCCGCGCTATTTTCCACATTTAACTCATTTAACTCATTTAACCTATTTAACCTATTTAACTATTTTAACCTACTCAACAACCTAACTTCCCTTTTCTCTCAACTCCCACTGCATCTGCCAAAACCGCACGATAAACGTGTTCAGGATGCTGAACACGCCCGCCACCCAGAGGCTGTGCCAGAAGATGTGGCCGCTGTGCGGGTGAGTGGTGAGCGTGATTTGAGCGCCGGGAAAAAGGTCCAGTTGCTGGCTGTTGTGTCGCGTGGCCAGCCAGACCAGCAAAGCGGTCGCGGTGATCCACGTCGTGACAAAACAAGCCAGCGTTTTCATGGGCCGTCTATTTACGGGCTGATGGCCACCCGGCCAGCTTGCGTCGAGCCGAGGAAAAATCCGCCGCCGGCGTTTTGTTGCTGCAACACCACGCCGTTGTAGGAGATGGTTTTGGCCAACACGGGGTCCTTCACGGTTCCTTTGAACAAACCGGTCGCAGTCGTAATCGTCATTTTGACGGTGGCATTCGTGCTCGTCACCTTGCTGTTGGAATCCAGCGCGATTCCTGCCACGAAAGCATTCGACAGGTTGCCATTGGAGAATTCCAGTGTGGCGGTCGAAAAATTCAACACCGGCACGCCCTTGGTGAACACATAGACCGAACCCGCCGCGTCGGTCACGTTCGTGAATCCAGCCGGATAAAGTTTGCCGGCGCCCGTTTCCTTAAACCAATACGTGGTTCCATCGATGACGCTGTTGCTGAAGTTCAGCCAGCTCAGGATGGAGCCGCGCGCGGTATAGAGCGGCACGTAGAACGGCCATTGGCCGGTCGTGAGCAAGTTCGCCTTTTGCGCGATCTTGGTGCCATCGGCCAGCACGCCGGTGAGAGAAATGGCGCCCGAAGCACTGACCGTGAGGGTCGCGTAGCTGTCGCCGCCCGGTTGCGCGACGCCGTTCGTGCCGCCCGGAATCAACAGCGTGTATTTGCCCGCAACCGCGCCCGCGCTGGTCACCGTGCGATTAGCGATCAATCTCGTGGTGATCGTGCCATCGCTGAACACGCCGGTGAGATCGCCCGTGGCGATGTCCAGGTTCAGTTGCACGGACAGCGGGGTGGAACCTTTGCGCGGAATGCTGTTGGAGAACACGCCGCCCGCGGAAAATTGTCCGGACAGCGGCAGATTTTTGCCCGCGAAAATAATCTTCGCGCTGAATGCGCCACTGCCCGTCAGCTTCGCATTGAAAAATCCCGAGCTTTGGGGCGTGAGCCCGTCGGAGTCGTAAATCAAGCCTTGATAGGTGCCGACCACCGGAGCGAAGGGATTCGGGACAAAGTTCACGGTGACCACCTGGTTGCTTTGCATGGTGAACGACAACGCCGCGGTCGTGACCGAGTCGTCGCCGACCATCCAATTGGAGAACGACTGGCCGGTGCCGGGTTTGGCCGTGAGCTTGATCGTGTTCCCGACCGGTTGCTGCGTGCCGTTCAAATTCGGCGACACCGTGCCGGTGCCGGTGATGTTCACCGTGAGCGGGCTGACCACCACGTAACTGACCACGCAGGTGGCGTCCTTCGATTGGTTATCGCTCGTGTCAAACGCGCGCACGCGGATTGTGTTCGGGCCGGGAATCAAACCGGTGACCGTCGCGGTCCAGGATTTCGTGCCGGTGACATCCTGAAAATCATTCGTGCCGGCGGCGTTTTCCAGGCGGTACTCCACGCTCGAGATTCCAATATTATCCGTGGCGGTGCCCTTGAGGTTGACGCTGGGCTCAGTCACTTTGGTGTTGTTTTTCGGCGAGGTGATGACGACCGTCGGCAGTTTGGTGTCGAGTGAGAACGACAAATTAAGCTGCGCCACTCCGGAAGCGTTGTTTTTTCCGTCCAACGCGATTTTATATTCCTGTCCGGCGGTGGCATTGAATTTCACCTGGCTGAGGCCATTGCCCAACGCATCATCATTGGAGGCGACCGGTGTGAGATTGCTCACCGCGGTGCCGGTATAAACCGCCAGCAGCGTGTTGAAGGCGCTGCCGCTGGTATTAATGACCACCGCGCCGTTGGCCGGCGCGACCCATCTCCACCACACGGAATGTCCGCCCGAATTTCCCGCATGCTTGGGCTCGCCCGCTTCCTTCCCCGCGACCACGTTGGTGACCAGCACGCTGATGTTGGTCGTGGTTATGAGCTGGGTGGCATTCGCGAAATTGTCATTCGCGGGAATATCATCCGTCGTGAAAGCGATCAGGGAAACGTCATCCATGGCGAAAAAAGTCTGGGAGCCGACCCCGGCGGTATTCGCGTCCACTTGAAAGCCGACTTGAATGGATTGCCCGGCATAGCCGGCCAAATCGAACGTGTCAAAAAAATAGCCGCCATTCGCGCTCAGGTGCGGGCTTAGATAGTTAAAGGTCGAGCCGTTGGGCTGGATGAACGAAGACATCGCGTCGACTCCGGCCGGATCGTTCCCGATGGAACATCCCCACCAATAACTGAACCGGAGCAGGAGTGTGTTGGTGGGGACAGTGGCAATTTGCAGCGCGCCCTCCTGGCTGCTGCTGCTGCCGCCGGAGAAGTTTCCGATCTCCATAAAATTATTGCCGCTGTGCGCCTGGAGCGGGTTGCTGATGATTTGAACCGTCGACATATTGAACGGTTGCCATCCCAGGGAAAACGCTTCAAAACCTCCGTTGACCACCAGATTTGTTGAGCCAAAAGCCATCCGACCGAGTAAACACCCGACCGCCACCAGAGCCGCCGTTCTAATTTTCATTCAATCGCCATTATTCGTCATGTTGGCTCAACTTTGCAAGCACGCTAAAATCTTCCAACGTTGTTGTGTCGCCTTTGATTTCGCCGCCGCCGGCGATCTGTTTCAATAACCGCCGCATGATTTTCCCCGAGCGCGTCTTGGGCAGCATTTCGGCGAAGCGAATATCGTCCGGCTTGGCCACCGGCCCGATTTCCTTGCCGACATGTTTGCGCAGTTCCTCGCGCAGGCTGGGCTCCGCTTTCACGCCGCTTTTCAGCGTCACGAACGCCACCAGCGCCTGGCCTTTCAGGTCGTCGTTGCGGCCGACCACGGCCGCTTCGGCGACTTTCGGATGACTCACAATCGCGCTCTCCACTTCCGCGGTCCCGATGCGATGGCCGGCAACATTCAGCACATCGTCAATTCGGCCCACGATCCAAAAATATCCATCCTTATCCTGCCGGCAGCCGTCGCCGGTGAAATAACTCCCCGGCACTTCGGTCCAATAAACCTGCTGGTAACGCTCCGGGTCGCCCCAGAGGCCGCGCAGCATCGAGGGCCACGGCTTCCGAATCACCAGTTTGCCGCCGGAATTCCGCGGCACCGCTTTGCCTTGCTCGTCCACCACTTCCGGCACGATGCCGAAGAACGGCAACGTCGCCGAGCCCGGTTTGGTAGGCGTCGCGCCCGGCAGCGGCGTGATCATGATGTTGCCGGTTTCCGTCTGCCACCAGGTATCCACGATCGGGCAGCGTTTGCCGCCGATGTTTTCGTGATACCAAATCCACGCTTCGGGATTGATCGGCTCGCCGACCGTACCCAGTAGACGAAGCGAAGTTAAATTATGTTTCTTCGGCCATTCCACGCCCCATTTCATAAACGCGCGAATGGCCGTCGGCGCGGTATAAAGAATGGTAACGCCATACTTCTCCACGATGCGCCAGAAGCGATCTGGTTCCGGGAAATTCGGCGCGCCTTCATACATCAGGCTCGTCGCGCCGTTCGCCAGCGGCCCGTAAACGACGTAGCTGTGGCCGGTCACCCAGCCGACGTCGGCGGTGCACCAGTAAACATCCTCATCGCGCAGGTCGAACACATATTTCGTGGTCATCTTCGCGCCCAGCAGGTAACCGCCGGTGGTATGCAGGATGCCCTTGGGCTTGCCGGTGGAACCGCTGGTATAAAGAATAAATAACGGCGCTTCGCTGTCCATTTTCTCGGCGGGACAATGCGCGTCCGCTTGCGCCATTTCTTCGTGCCACCAAACGTCGCGGCCAACGGTGATGGTCACTTCATTTCCCGCGCGGCGGACGACGAGGACGCGTTCAATCGTTTTCGACAGCAGCTTGCCCTGCGCATCTTTCAGCACCAGCGCGTCATCCACGTTCTTCTTCAAGGGAACCACCGCGCCCCGGCGGAAACCGCCATCGGACGTAATGACCATCTTGGCCTGGCAATCGGCAATGCGGTCCGCAACGGATTGCGCGCTGAACCCGCCGAAAACCACCGAGTGCACTGCGCCGACACGCGTGCAAGCGAGCATGGCAATGGCCGCTTCGGGAATCATCGGCAAATAAATGATGATGCGATCGCCTTTTTTGATGCCGTTGCGCTTGAGGACATTTGCCAACTGGCACACTTCGCGATGCAATTGTTTGTAGGTGAGCGTGCGCTCTTCGCCGGCCTTGCCGGGCGCGGCGGGTTCGCCTTCCCAAATCAACGCCGCCTTGTTGGCGTGGGGCGTGTTCAGCCATTTATCGAGGCAATTGTGGCTGACGTTGAGCTGGCCGCCGACGAACCACTTGGCGAACGGCAGTTTCCAATCGAGCACCTTCCGCCACGGCTTGAACCAGACGAGTTCATTCTTCGCCTGCTTGTCCCAGAATTTCTCCGGCGAGCGGACGGACTCATTATAGAGTTTCTTATATTCCGCGAGCGAACGCACCCGCGCGCTGGCGGAAAATGTTTTCGCGGGCTTGAAAACGCGCTTCTCGGTCGAGACGGAAGTGATCCCTACAAGTGTTTCGTTCGCTGGCATAGTGAGGGCATTCTAAAATCAAGCCGCGTTCCGTCAATGAACTATTGAGCATAAATGCAGCGCCGAGGTGAAGAGGCTCCCAAACCGTGTTCAACTTGCAGACTGCTCAGTAGAAATCTTTTCCTGTCGCGAAGCGACACCAGGATATTAGCCCGCCACAAGGTGGCTGGTAGGACGATGTTGGAGCTAGGTCCTGAAAGGACATTGGAAAAGCACATCGTTTCCACCGTCCTTTCAGGACGTAAGATGACGCCGAAATTTCCAGCTGCGTGGCTGGCTAATTTCCGCCGTCGCTTCGCGACAAAAAATGGTTTCTACAAAGCACTTGCAGACTTCAGATCTCCTCAAACAAAAAAACAGCATCGCCCGCGAATCGTTGGATTCGCCAGCGATGCTGCTTCGAAAAATGGCGCGCCGATTACGAACGGCGGCGGCCCGTCAATGACATCGCGAGGCCGGCCACAACCGCCACCGCTCCGCCAATGATCAACCACATCGAATGATTGGTCGGATTGCCGGTAAACGTGCGCGAAACGTCGGAACTGAACGAATGGGATTCGTTGAATCCGAAAATTAACAGCACGACGCCAAGCGCGAGAATTGCGATTCCTACAATGTTGTTCATAGTATTTCCTTTTCCAGATTCTCGCCCGGATTGCGGGCTGCTGCTCTGGGGATTTTCCCTATAATCGAGGTAGGAGCCGAGCCTCATCTAAGCCTTCGATGGCGGTTATGGTGTGGTGTCAGGCAAGTGATGTTCCTATTCCCTTCCGGAAGCCGCGCAGCGGCGAAAGAAAATAGCCCACCGATTTATCGGTGGGTAACCACCAACCAGAACCGCAGTTCCACACGGACGACAGAAGTTCCCATTCCCCAATCGATTATTTATGAATACGAGTTACCTGACACCATACTAGAAACCCCTCACGCCTTCTCTACGGGTTTACCCTTCATCGGCAGCATCACGGTGAAGGTCGTTCCTTTTCCGGCCTCGCTCTCCACCTGGATGCTGCCGTTGTGTTCTTCAATGATGCGGCGCGTGACGGCCAGGCCAAGGCCGGTGCCGTTTTGTTTGGTGGTGAAAAACGGTTCGAACAACCGGCCCATGTTCTCCGGCGTGATGCCCCCGCCGCTGTCCGAAACGCGAATGCGCATCCAGCGCTTCGGCAATTCGCCCCACTTCGCCCCGGCAGCAGTTCGCTGGTGACCGCCAACGTGCCGCTGGTGTTGATGGCTTCCACGCCGTTGAGCAATAAATTCACGAAGGCCTGTTCCAATTGATGCGCATCGCCATCGAGCACGTCCGTCTGCGCCTCCAGTTTGCGCTCGAAAGTGACCTGGCGTCCTTCCACCCGGTGCTGGGCCAGGAGCAGGGTGCGATCGAGAATTTTGTGCACGGAGATCGCCGTAAACACCGGATGCGCCGGCACCGCGAATTTCAAAATCTGGCTGACCATGGACACCATGCGCACCATCTCCTGGCTCACAATCTCCGCCAATTCTTCCTCTTTATTTTTCTCCAGGAGCAAATCGACGAAGGTTTTGACGGCGACGAGCGCGTTGCGGATTTCGTGCGCCATCCCCGCGGAAAGAGTGCCGGCGCTGGCGAGGCGATCGAGCCGCCGCAGGCTGCGCTCAAGTTTTTTGGTCGAGGAAAAATCCTTCAGCAGCACCATGATCTTCTTCTCGCGCGCCGCCGCGGGCATCACCGTCGCAGAAATGGAAGACGCATTGCCGCGCTCTGCTTCGAGCGCGATTTTGCGATCGTTGATGGCCTGGCCGGTGGACTGGCATTCCCTCACGAGCGCCTGCAATGCGGCGGGAAGCGCGTCGAGAGTGGTTTGGCCCGCGGTCAGGCGCAGAATTTTTTCCGCTTCGGGACTGATGAACGTGATGGCGCCTCCGGGCTCGATGGACAACACGCCACAGGCGCAGGATGTCTGCAACAAGTCTTCAAAGCTCAACCCCGGACGTCCCATATTAGGGGGGGCACTGGCCATTCGTTAATCGGTGTAGGGTCGGTTCACGCAACTGGACAATACCCCCAGTTAAGCCGACGTCCAGAGATAGCGCAACTGACAAAGAAGTTTGGCACTGCTGATTTGAAGGAAACGCGAGCCTTTGGCCCCGTATGCGGAACTGGCGCGCCTAAAATTGAAAGGACTCTGAAGAGGAAGCAGAGGGGATTCAGTTCTACGGCGTTCAAAAGACCGAAGGTTTGGGGAATTCTACTTCAAAATGGATACCTTACCTGGAGGCCGACTGCAAAAAATGAATTATGTCGCTGGCGAACCATTGCTCGGGTCGGGCGCGTCACTCGGCATGAACCGGGAACATCACTGACGCTTTAGACCGGACGACATCGCTGACACTATAGTGATTGCCGAAAGTAATTTCAGAAATGGTGGCGATTCCCTGCGGGGAATCGAGGCAAACCCGCAGATTCGCCCCACCATTTCGGAAATTACTTTTGGCAATCAGTCTATCTGTTGCCCCGAGTGGCGCCGCGCAACGGCACGGAGTGACGCCGCGCAACGGCACGGAGTGACGCCGCGCAACGCACACAGAGTAACGCGCACAGAGTAACGCGCACAGAGTAACGCACACAGAGTAACGCACACAGAGTAACGCACACAGAGTAACGCACACAGAGTAACGCACACAGAGTAACGCACACAGAGTAACACGCACTGCCGCATTGTTTATCGAAGGTATCATCTCATAAAAAATAGAATATAGAAAATGACTCTCCCCATTTGAAACTGGGACAAATGGGGAGAGTCAAATTTTAAACTGAAACGATTCAATGTCGAGCCAAAAAATGTCGCGGGAAAAAATTATTTTAAAAATTAGAGCGTTTCTCAAAAGTAATTTCCAAAAAGGTGGGGCAAACCTGCGGGTTTGCCACGAATCCTGGCAGGGATTCGCCACCTTTTTTGAAATTTCTTTTGAGAAATAGTCTAAAAATTAGATGCGTCAGCCCTGAAGTTCAGAACGCGTGACGATGGAAAAAAACTGCAGGCGGAGCAAAGCAGGCGACCGCTTTACGACGTCGCATCCGGAGTCGTATTGACCTCTATGTCGTCGTAGCGTTTGACGTGATAGATGATCATCGAAATCACCCAACTCGCCACAAACACTCCAATGACCACAAAACCAACGGTTCCAAAATTATCACTCAGCGACCCGATGAAATCCCACATCCTCCCATGCATTTGCAGGCGGTCGCCGAGCAGCGCGAGTATTTCGATGCCGCCCACCATCACTGCCACCAATACGGAAACCACCGTGATGGTAATGTTGTAATAGAGCTTGCGAATGGGTTTCACGAAAGCCCAGCCATACGCGCCCAGCATCAAAATGCTGTCCGTGGAATCCACCAGGGCCATCCCCGCCGTGAACAGCGTGGGGAAAACCAGAATCGACCAGATGGGAAGGCCCTTCGCGGCTTCCGTTGCGGAAATGCCCAGCAGCCCAACCTCCGTCGCGGTGTCAAAACCGAGGCCGAACAGAAGCCCGATGAAATACATTTGCCAGCTATGATCGATCAGCCGGAACAAGTTTCGGAAAATCCGCCCAAAGAATCCGCGCTTTCCCAAAACCAGATTCAAATCCTCCTCCACAAATTGTCCGCCGCCTTTGACATGCTGAAAGGTTCTGACCACGGAAGCCAGGACGAGGAGGTTGGCAACCGCAATGGCCAGCAGAAAGAAAGCGGAAACCGACGTGCCAATGATTCCGCCGACGGATTGCAGATACGGAAACCGATTCTTGAGCACAACGGAAGTCGTCGCGATGACCACGGACAGCGCGAAGACGATGGAAGAATGGCCCAGGGAAAAAAAGAAACCGACGCCCACCGGCTTCTGCCCCTGGTGCATGAGCTTGCGGGTGACGTTGTCGATCGCCGCGATATGGTCGGCATCCACCGCGTGGCGCAGGCCGAAGGTGTAGGCCAAAAATGCCGTGCCCAATAGAACCGGGTATTCGCGAAAAGCGATCAGCGCCCAAATCCAGGCCCCCACATTGGCGACCAGAAGCAGCGCGTACATCGAAAGGATCCTGCTTTTCAACGTGGCCGGCGCGCCGGTCATTTGCAAAAGCGTGGAAAGCGGCGCAAACCTGGCGCTAGGCATAAAACAATTCCGAACCCCTCGGCGGTAAAATTGCGGTTAAGTTTGTGAATAAGTGTAACACGTTTTCCTGCCAGCGTAACACCCGCGCCGGTCCCGTCAAGCTTCGGTGTTCACCCACCAAGCGTCCCCATTTGAATTAAACCCCACCACCTTCGTAGCGCAGATTTGTAATCTGCTGTATCGCAGAATTATATTCTGCCGGCGTGGAAATGAGTTGGTGAACTATGCTCTAAAACGGCCGGCCGATCGCAAATCGGCCGGACAACAGAGTTCTACTCCGCGCTGCGTCCAGATGCGGTTACGGAACCAGTCCGGTGCGATCCTCAAGCCGGCATCTCGACGCCGGTGGTCGTGACGGTCAGTTTGCCGTGTTTGACTCCTTTGGCCGCGATGAGTTCGTCGGCGATCTTCTTCACGAGGCCCGCTTTGCCGCGCACCACCAGCACTTCCAGACAATTATGGTGGTCGAGGTGGACGTGGATGGTCGAAATGATGATGTCGTGATGATCGTGCTGAATATCGGTCAGCGCGGCCTGAACATTCTGCCGGTGATGATCGTAGACGAGCGTGATCGTGCCGGCGATGTCTTCGTTGCTCAATCTCTGGTGATGCTCCACGAGTTTGTCCCGAATCATGTCGGCAATCGCGAGGGAGCGATTGTCATAGCCTTTCTCCGACGCCATTTCATCCAACTGGGTCAAAAGCGAAGATGGCAATGAAACGCTGAACCGGCTGACCTTGCCTTTTTTCATCGAAGGGAATGATACGGCGCGCCTGCCGCAAAGGCGAGAGTTTAACGGCCCGAAGAGGCGCGCCTGGCGACTCGCCAGATCGGAGCGCGGCGTTCACGCTTTGCCATTACCCACATCGTTTCTGATTTCGTTTGGAAATTTCTTTTGAGAAATACTATAGAAAACGAGACCGACCTCGATTGAACCGGTAAATGCGGATTTTTATGATGCTTGGCTTGGCAGTGCCGTGGTGGAAAGCGCCAGAGGGCTGGTGCAGTTCAAGACGCTGGCTCGCTGTTTGACGTCCCACCCTCGCGGAGCGTCTTGGACTGCGGTAGCCCTCTACCGCTTTTGACCTGCGTCTTCGCCCGGTAACACTTTTTTACATTAAGATAACACCAAGTGCGGAAAGGCATCGGGGGCGCCGCCTTAATGGCTGCGCCCAACGTCGCAGTTTAAACCTCCGCCCAACTGAAGACCGACGGGAGTTCCATCGAGGAACAGAAGTCGCGCCATTTTCCATCGGCGCCGAGAAAACCGAGGCAGCGATATTCCTCGCACTGCACGATGACCGGCACGCCAATTTCCGGCAGGGTAAGTCCGGCGCGCATTGGGTTTTTTCCGAACACCAGCGACGTGATGATGCCCGGCAGCCGGGAGATTTCGCGCTTGCTGATGAAGTCCGAAGCGCCCAGGCGCAATGCTTCGGCGCGGATTTTGGGCGAGCTGTTGTCGGAAATAAAAATGAACGGCAGATCGCGCTGGTGCTCGCGGGCGAGTTTCAGCGCGGACAACGTGTCAAAACCGGGCACGCTCGAATCCGAAAGAATGAGATCGACGGGGCGTTCGCGCAGCGTGATCGCGAACTCATGGGCTGAAGCAACCACCGTGACGGAACACGGAACGTAATTTTTCTCCAATTCCAAGCGGATCAACTCCGCATCCGTCAGGTCGTCTTCCAAGTGAAGCACCCGCAGACTGCGTGAGACCGTTTCGGTCGGGTTCATGTTCAGTTCGCTCGTGATTCGCAGAGTTTCGTACAAAAAAGAGACCTTGGAAATCGGGTAAACACCCCATGCCGGCGGAAAGGAAGAAGGCAAAAGGCTCATATCCAGCCTCTAACATCGGCGGAAAAATCAGGGCTCCACGGAGCCTCGCCCCTTCGTTTTGGGCGAATCTGTTTTTGGCTCGCGGAAACTGTCGGGGCTCTTGCTGAGGTGCAGCCAGTATTCCTGGATCACCTTGGCCAGATGAACGAGATCCTCGAAGTCGTACGGTTTCATGAGGAAGGAATTGGCGCCGAGCCGGTAGGCGTCCGTCACGTCTTTCAATTGCTCGGAAGACGTGAGCACGACCACGCGCAGGCCGGCCAGTCCCGGTTGCGAGCGCAGCCAGCGCAAAATTTCCATTCCGGAGAAACCAGGCAGCTTCAAGTCCAACAGCAGCAAGTCGGGCAACGGATATTCGTCGCGGTTGGAAAATGGCGCCTCGCCTTTCAGGTAAGCGATGGTTTCTTTTCCGGTCGAGACGGAGAAAATCGGATTGGGAATCTTCGCCTCCGCAAATGCCCGTTTGAGCAGCAAGACGTAATCTTCCTCATCCTCCGCAATTAAAATGAACGCTTGATCCTGCATACACTCGGGCCATGCCGCGTCGAATGTATTCGCGAAGAGGGCTTTTTGTATGTGGGGTGTTTGCCCAGCAAAGGGCGTGATTCGTGATCCCTGAGTTCGGAATGATGCTTTGGGCAAATATCACGTTGAGTCGCGACGCCGCCTCCCCTCTTCACGGAACACGGAGCACGCAGCACGTTGTCCCGCCACCCCGCGGCGCTTAGTTGACGGGACCGTGGTAAATTGTTAGTACTGAGATATGGCTGACAAAGCAGTGGATTCGATCAGTCCATGGTTTCTCGCCGCCGAGGAACTGGGGGAGTACATCGGCATTCGCTTCGGACGAGTCGCGCCGGGCGCGTCCAAACCCGAGTGGATTTTTCTGCGGCACTCTGAGACCGACGGCATCGGCGGGTTTGCGGAATTATTGCGGCAACGCGGCGCGCAACTCGAGCGCCTTCCGCAACTCAAACATCCCTATCCTCCCTCCAGTCTCGCCGCGGCCAAGCTGCTGCCCAAATTCATGAAGCCGCGCCAGCGCATCAAATTGCGCGCGCTCAAAGGCCAGACCAAAATCAGCACCAACCAGGAACCGCCGCAAGCCGTCGCGTGGCACGCGTTCAATGAGCCCACGACGATGGCCGTTCGCCGCATCTGCCGCCGCGCCGGGTTCACGGTGAATTCATTTCTGATCAAGCACCTCACCAAGGCCATTCGCCCGTTTCTCGAAGATGAATCGTCCATCGTGCCGTGGATGATCCCGGTGAACATGCGCGGCAAGGTGTGCATGGATCGCGATGTGGATAACCATTCGAGCTACGTGGGCATCAAAGTGCGCTCGTACGAAACGGTGCAGGACATTCACAAAAATATTTATGCCGCGCTGGGCCGGGGCGAGCATTGGTCCAACTGGCAGGTTTACAAACTCTCGAAAGTCACGAGCCACGGCATCCGAAAATTTTTGATCGCCAGGGAACTGGCGATGTCCGAATGGAATTTCGGCGGCTTCTCCAACCTCGGCGATTGGGATGCGGAAAAGAAAATCACCGCGCCGGAATGCCAGGGCGACTGGCTGTTTTGCCCGCCGGTGTTGCGCTGCCAATTGGTTGGCGCCGGTTGCGTGACGTTCCAAAACCGCCTGACGCTCACGGTTCATCTGCATCCCGAGCTGACCATCAATTCGGAAGTGGCCGAAGCGTGGGTGGAAAATTGGGTGCGCGAAATCGAATTGGACGTGAGCAGCCTGTCGTCGAAGCCGGCCGTGGCGAATGCGGCGTAGTAACCCCCTCGAAGAACCGTTGGCTGGATCGAGCCTGTGATTCGTCGAGTCTTCTGAACGCGTGACCAAGCACGTCCTCTCCCCCCAGGCTTGTCATTACCCGCATCACGTTCAATCTTTTCAAGAATCCCAAAGGGATTCCGTCAATCAACCATGGCAGATGCATGTATAGCGATTGCCAAAATAGATTTTCGAAAAGAACGGCTCAGTCGAGAACCCCGACCTCTTGTGAAGCGTTCAGATCATCCACAGCCATCCGTCTCCCTCTCCGCCGCGAAGTGTATGGACTGGGTACATAGTGGACGGGTGTGCGGGGACATGGTGGACACATGGCCGAGAGAGTTGGCAGTGTGTGGTCACTATGCCTTGGCCTGTGAAAGATCTGATAACGATACGATTTGAGTTTGTGAACCTGGCTCGTCAACCCGATGCGAATATACGGCTGTTGTGCCGTCGGTTTGGCATCAGCCCCACGGTGGCTTACAAGTGGCTGGAACGATACGACCGCAGTGGACTGGAAGGTTTGGCCGATCGTTCGCGCCGGCCGCAATCCAGTCCGGCTCGAACCAAGGTGGTGATCGAAGATCGGGTGGTGGCGCTGCGCCGGGAACATCCGGCTTGGGGAGCGCGCAAGTTGCGCCGCCGCCTGCAGGATCTTGGGCATACGGATTTGCCTGCCACCAGCACCATCACCGGGATTTTGCATCGGCACCAATTGATAGCGCCGGAGCAAAGCCGCGCTGCCCAGCCCTTTCAACGCTTTGAGCGTTCGGCACCCAATCAACTGTGGCAGGTGGACTTTAAAGGTCATTTTGCCCTGCGTCAGGGCCGGTGCCATCCTTTGTGCGCGCTCGATGATCACTCCCGATACAACGTGGTGCTGGCGGCCTGTGAGGACCAACGGCAGGAAACCGTGCAGGCACATTTGATCGCGAGTTTCCGAGTGCATGGATTGCCCGACGAAGTGTTGTGGGACAATGGCGCTCCCTGGGGTTGCACGGGCTCGGAGTTCACCGGTTTGGACGTCTGGTTGATGCGTCTGGGCATCAGGTCCTGTCATGGCCGGCCGTATCATCCTCAAACCCAGGGCAAAGAAGAGCGCTTCCATCGCTCTTTGGAAGCAGAAGTGTTGGCCCGGGGAGGCTGGAGTAATTGCCCACACGTGCAAACGGCCTTTGACCAATGGAGACCCGTCTACAATACAGAACGCCCACACGAAGCATTGGCTTTGCAAACACCCGTGAGCCGTTACTGTGTCAGCCAACGCAGCTATCCCGAAACCCTGCCGCCTGTGCAATACGCTTCCACCGTGGAAACCAGACAAGTGGATGAAAACGGCTGGTTCAGCTATCGCGGGCATGAATGGAAAGTGGGACGGGCTTTTTGCGGCCAAACCATGGGCGTGCGTCCCACGCAAACCGACGGCGTCCTGGAGGTGCTCTTTCTGACCCAGGTGATCAAAGAGTTGGACCTGCGCCAGCCAAAAACAACCGCTCCCAAGAACCAAAACCCATGCACATAATGTGTCCACCATGTCCCCGCACACCCGTCCACTATGTACCCGGTCTTTACACGAAGCGGGGGAGAGGGTCAGGGGAGAGGTGGGGCTTAGGGTTCAGGGGGCGAAGCTTCGGCCTTCTATCCGGAAATTTGTTTTGGCAATCAGTCTGGTTGGGTTTTTGCTCAACGGCGTTTCCCAGGCAGTGGCAGTTCAGGCGCGTTGAATTACCAAAAAGCAAAGAACGCAAAAGTGCGCTTCTTTGCGCTCTCTGCGTTCCTTGCGGTTAAACTTTGCTTTCCTTAAAACTTAAACGTCGCCGCCAGATCGATCGCGTTGTTGAACGTATGATAATGGCCGTTCGCGGTTTCAGCGGTGCCGACTTGAACGTTCCCGGTCACGTCGCGGTCGCCGTAGGCAAAGTGATACGCCACCGTCCAATCCCAACGCTGCCCGTGATGGCCGAGACCCACGCTGCCGAGGTGCAGAACGGAGTCCGGCACGATCGGGTTGAAATTTTTGTTCGGGCTCGAATTTTCGCTGTAAATATATCCCGTGCTCACGAAGTAACCCTTGCCGAGCTGCCGCGTGACGCCGAATTCATACATGAAGCTCGATTTGTAATTGAACACGAACGGAACATTGCCGACGGACGTGCCGCGGAACAAAACCGTGTTGAGCGTGTCCCAATCCGTCCAGTCGATGTCCGCTTCGAGGTTCCAGTTCTCCGTCGGGCGGTAGGAAATGCCGCCAACAATGAACTGCGGAAATTGCGCGGTCGCCTGCGTGTCGGACGGCCCGGGCAACGGCGGCGTTGGCCTGGTGCCCGAACTGCCTTTGTAAGTCATCTGGGAGGCGGAATGATAATTCACGCCGAACGCCAATTGATCGATCGGCTGCCAGCGCGCGCCGGCGTTGAAACCGAACCCGGTACCGTTGCCGCTGAAATGGAACTGGCCGCCCGGCACGCCATAAATGCCGCGGTTCAGCGTGGCCGTCGAGTAATTGATGTCCGGGCCGATGGCGAGCGAGAGTTTGTCGTTCACACGCCAGGCCACCACGGGATTGATGCAGACGTAAAGGATTTGGCCGTCTTCCGCCAGGCTGGTGAACGGCGTTTTCTTGCCCCAATCCAGCGAAAGACCGAACGGCGTGTAAACACCGAGGCCGAACGCGAGCGGAAGATTCGTCGGCGCGTAGACGTAATACAAACTCGGCACCGGCTGAGCCGCGTCATCGGTGTGCGCCTGGACGCCATTGGCGCGATAATCCGTGTTGGCGGAAATCAGATACAGGTCCACGCGGGCGTTGTTGCCCTGGAGTTGCGTGATGCCGGCGGGGTTATAATAAATGGCGGAGGGATTATCGGCCGTGGCCGCGAAGGCGTTGCCGCGCGCGATGCCTTCCGGATCCTGATTCGGGTCGCGCAATCCGACACCGCTGGCGCTGGCGCACCAGAGCAGCGCGAGCGTGAGGGTAGGCAAACTTTTGCCCACCGCCCGGCAAGAAATTAGGGTTTTCCAGCAGTCAGTTACGTTTTTCATGTTTTTAGTCAGGTTTCGCCCGGAATGTTTTGCCTGAATCCAGCCCAAGGGCCGTGAATTTGTCTCGCGTCGAGACAAAGCCTCACAGGGAAACGACTGGTTTTCAAGCGTTCTACCGAAGGCAATTCGTGCCGCCGGGTGCATTTGAGCGCTGCACGATGTTTAGCAACACTGGTGCCAGCGCGTAAACACCAGCCCCTTGACCCGCGCAAACACTTGAATTGTTTTGTCCGTTGGCGCGGAAAATGGTATCAAGGTCATGCGCGGAAAGGCCTTTCGCGCCACCTGAACCGACGTAATTTGCATGGCTACCAATAACGGCAACGGAAATCACAATGGCAACGGCGAGTTGAAGGACAGCGTCGTACTCGGCAATACCAGCCAGGGGGCGGAAATTCATGCCAGCCTCGTGCGGCTGACCCGTTACTCGGCGGTGTTCGAGATTTACAACCCCGCGCTGGTGATGCGCACGTCGGAGGTGCTGGATAATTTCAAAATCGTCGTGCATGACCGCACGATTTATTCCGGCCGCGCCGTCGTGCGCAGCCTCGTCAACGCCGGCCTCACGCTCATTTGTGAAGTGAAGCTCAATGAATCGTCTTTCAGCGTGCTCTCGCTCCAATCGCCGGACGCGGGGATGCGCGACAATTTTCGGGAATTCATCGGGCAATGGCAGACGATTTACAAGGTGATGCCGGAATTCAAAGTCATCCTGGCCGACATGCAGACGTTTCTGTCCGAGCTGCGCCTGTGGCTCGACCAGATGGAATTGCAAATCCGTTCCTCCCCCAGCGGCGACCGCGGGGAAATGGAACGCGATGTCGTGCGCGAAATCGGCGAAGCCATGGTCCCGGCGTTCAACAACCTGCACGAGCGGCTGGAGGAGCTCTCGGGAAACGTTCCCGAAGAACTGCGCCCCGCGCATCAGAATTTGTCGCGCCGCCAATTGCATCCGCTGACGCTGTGCTCGCCGTTCGCCTATCGCACCTACGCCAAGCCGCTCGGTTACGCGGGCGATTACGAAATGGTGAACATGATCGCGCGCGATCCGTTCGAAGGCGGCTCGTTGTTTGCGAAGGTGATGAACTACTGGTTCCTCTGCCAGTGGCCGGCGGCGGCGCATCGCAACCGCATCGATTTTTTGAAAGACACGCTGCGGCGCGAGGCGTTGAGCAGCATGCGCGCGGGCCGGCCGTTGCGGGTGTTCAATTTGGGCTGCGGGCCGGCGCGGGAGATCCAGCAATTCCTCACCGAAGCGCCGATTTGCAACAACGTCCAGCTCACACTCGTGGATTTCAACGAGGAAACCGTCCGCCACACCACGGCGTTGCTGGAGCAGATCAGGCGGCAACACGGCGCGCAGACGCAAATCCAGGTCATCAAGAAATCCGTGCACCAAATCATCAAGGAAGGCACCAAGCCGTCGGTGGGCGCCAACTCCGCGAAGTATGATTTCGTTTATTGCGCGGGCTTGTTCGATTATCTGACCGACCGCACGTGCCGGCAATTGATGAATATTTTCTATAGCTGGCTGGCGCCGAGTGGACTGCTGCTCGCCACGAATGTCAACGACACCAAACCGTTCCGCCATATGCTGGAGTTTGTGCTCGATTGGCACCTGATTTATCGCAACCGCAACACCGCGGTGAACCTGCTCCCGGATGGAGTGCAGCCGGACGAAGCGAAATTCCAGGAAGACAGCACGAGCGTCAACATCTTCATCGAAACGCGCAAACCACAAAATGCCTAGCGACCTGGATAAAGAGGTGCAACAAGCGTTTGCGGAGTATGATCGTGACGTCACGGTCAATAACTTCAAAGTCGCCTGCGTGGTTGGCGCTCTCCTGATGCCGGCCGGCGTGGTGCTCGACCGCGCCGTGTACCCGGGTCAATGGGCCTCGTTCCTGGTGGCCAGATTTCTTTGCTCGGTCTTGATCGCCAGTTTTTTGCGCGTGCTGATCACCCCGTTCGGCCGGCGCAATTACCGTTTCTTCGGCGTCACCTTGTTCATGCTGCCGGCGTCGTTCATCGCCTGGATGATTCTGGCGAGCCGCGACAGCGTTGTGTCGGTCGGCGGCGCCGCCTCGCCGTATTACGCCGGGCTCAATCTCGTCATGCTGGTGCTCGCCTTCGTATTGCACTGGACGTTTTGGGAAAGCTTTTGCGCGGCCGTTCTCGTGATTGTTTTGTATGCGGCCGCCGCCGCCCTCGCCCACGGCGGCATCATGGCGAACTTCGGGTTGTTCGTGAACAACCTGTACTTCCTCACCCTCACGGGAATCATCGTCATCACCGGCAGTTATTTTCACAGCAAGACACGCTATCGCGAATTCGCCTTCCGCTATGAATTGGACAAAAGCAAGAAGGCCCTCGAGGAGAGCAATCAAAAGCTCGTCGAGCTCGACCAGATCAAGAGCCGCTTCTTCGCCAACATCAGCCACGAACTGCGCACGCCGCTGACCTTGCTGCTCGCGCCGCTGGAAACGTTGATGCAGAAATTCAACCGCTCCTTCGACGCCGACACCCGCGAAGTGCTCTCCACCATGCACTCCAACGGCATGCGCCTGCTGAAACTCATCAACGACCTGCTCGATCTCGTCCGCCTCGAATCCGGCCGGCTGGAAGTGAAACACGAATCGTTGAACGTGGTCGATTTCGTCAAAGGCCTCGCCAGCGCGGCCCGCCAGGTCGCCGACGACAAGCGGCTGCGCCTCGAAACCATCGTCGATCCCGAACTCGGCCCCGTCGTGGCGGACCGCGACAAACTCGAAAAAATCCTTTTGAACCTTGTGTTCAACGCGCTGAAATTCACCCCCGCCGGCGGCCGCGTCGAAGTGCGCGCCGAGAAAAAAGAAAACGCGTTCGTCATCACCGTGGCCGATACCGGCATGGGCATTTCCGCGAAAAATCTCCCGTTTGTGTTCGATCGCTTCTGGCAGGCCGACGGCAGTTCCAAGCGCAAATATCAAGGCGTCGGCATCGGCCTCGCGCTGGTGAAGGAACTGACCGAAATCCAGGGCGGCACCGTCGACGTGCAAAGCACCGAAGGCCAGGGCACCACCTTCACCGTGCGCTTGCCCTATCAAAAAGCCGAGCCGGCCGCCAAACCGGAATTGAAACCCGAGGACGAGCCAACCGACGGCGATACGCGCACGGTTTCGTCCGAGGAATGGCTGGCCAATTTGTATCGCCGCGCGGAATTGTTCCCCGCCATGACGCCATTGCAGGACACGCTGAAGGCCGTCGAAACCGGTCGCAACGGCCATCTACCCAAGGCGCTCGTTGCCGACGACGAGCCGGACATGCTGCGCTTCCTCAAATCGCAACTCGCGCAACATTACGAAGTGCTCGAAGCCGTGGATGGCCAGCAAGCCGTGGAAAAAGCGGCGCAATTTCTGCCGGACATCATCCTGCTCGACATGATGATGCCGGAGAAAGACGGCTTGCAGGCGTGCCGCGAATTGCGCGAGCGCACCTCCACGCAGAGCATCCCGATCGTATTGCTCACCGCCCGCGCGGATGAGGAAACCAAACTCGCGGCGCTGAACGCGGGCGCCAGCGACTTTTTGCCGAAACCATTTTCCACCACCGAACTCCACGTGCGCATCAAAAACCTCGTGGAATCGCATCAATACCAGACCAAGCTTTCAAAGCAAAACCAGGCGCTGGAATCCACCATCGAACAGCTCAAGGACACCGAATCGCAACTGGTGCAGACCGAGAAACTCGCCTCGCTCGGCCGCATGAGCGCGGGCATCATTCACGAAATCAACAACCCGTTGAATTTCGCCACCACCGGCTTATATACGTTGCGCAACAAGCGCAAATACCTCGCCGCCGAACAGCAGGAGGAATACGCCGAGATTTTAAGTGACGTCGAGGAAGGCATCAAACGCGTGAAAACCATCGTTTCGGATCTGCGCATGTTCACGCATCCGGAAACCGAGAGCCGCGACCAGGTCGAAGTGGCGGAAGTCATCGGCTCCGCGCTGCGTTTCCTGGCGGCCGAATGGAAGGACCGCGTGGATATGCTGCAGGCGCTGGATCCGCACCAGACCGTCTGGGCCAACAAGAACAAGATGATTCACGTCTTCACGAACCTGTTCCAAAACTCGCTGGACGCCTTGCGGTCAAAGGAATTCACCAACGGCGAAAAGCCCGCGATCAAGATCGAAGGCAAAGTGGAGAACGGCCGGAGTATCATCCGCATCCGCGACAACGGCCCGGGCATTGATGCTGAGCACCTGGATAAAATTTTCGACCCATTTTTCACCACCAAGGACGTCGGCGCCGGCATGGGATTGGGCTTGAGCATTGTGTACCGCATCGTCCAGGAATGTGACGGCCGAATCTCCGTAAACACCGAAGCGGGCAAATTCTGCGAGTTTACGCTGGATTATCCCGTCAAAGGATGACAATAAGAGCGCATCAGCATGGAAAATTCATACGACTATAAGAAGTACGCCATTCTCTACGTCGACGACGAAGAGAAGTCGTTGAAATACTTCGCGCGGGCTTTTGGGGAGCACTTTCGGGTCTTAACCGCCAACAGCGCGCAGGAAGGCCTGAAGCTCGTGGAGCAACACGGCGAGGACATCGGCGTCCTCATGACCGACCAGCGCATGCCCGGCGAAAAAGGCGTCTGGCTGCTGGAAAAATCCCGCTCGCTGCATCCGCGCACCATCCGCATCCTGGCCACCGCGTTTTCGGACATGGAAGCCGCCATCGATGCCGTGAATTCCGGCGCCATCTACAAATACGTCACCAAACCCTGGGACCCGGGGCAGTTGGAGGAAACGCTCAAGCGCGCCATGGAATTTTTCATGGTGCAACAGGAACGCGACCAGTTGTTGCGCGAAAAAATGTCCGTGCTGCACAACATGATGATCGCCGATCGCATCGTGAGCCTCGGTTTGCTCGCCGCCGGCCTCAGCCATCACATCCGCAATTCCCTGGTCGCCGTGAAAACGTTCCTCGACCTCGCCCCCAGCAAAATGGCCGAGGAAAAGCTGAACACGGAAAGCATCCGCAACCCGGATTTCTGGCGCGAATATTACCAGAGCGTCCAGGGTCAGATCGAGCGCATCAATAATCTCCTCAAAGACCTCTGGACCGCCTCCGAAAAGCCGTCCTTCGAATTCACCGACGTAGTGCAGTTGCGCGACGTGGTGAACTCCTGCATTGAGCAGCAGAAAGCCGCGTTTGACGCCAAGAAAATCCAGGTGAAAAACGAAATTGCGGCCTCGCTGCCCTCCATGAAAGTGGACAAGCCGAAATTTTACCGCCTGTTCGACTTGTTGCTGAAGGACGAACTGGCCACCTTGCCGCCCGGCTGCGAAGTCGTCTTCAAAGCCGAACCGTACAACGGCTCCTCGCGCCCGGGAGTGGCCATCCAGGTGACCGACAACGGCCCCGGCCTGCCGCAGGAAGCCTTGCGCCTGGTCTTCGACCCCTTCGTCGTCCGCAGCGACAGCCCCATGGAATACGGCATCCATTTGATGGCCTGCTATTTCATCGTGCACCATCACGGCGGCAAGATCGAAGCCCGCAGCGAAGACGGCAAAGGCACCACCTTTACTATCCGATTGCCCATGGACCCCGACACCGCCCCGACCGGCAACAGCGGCGACACCGAATTCCTCCGCAAAGTCCTGCTCAACGACAAACTCTGGGAAAAGCTGATCGCGTCGCAATAAACAATAAGTAGTGGCACGGGCGTCTCGCCCGTGCGATTACATCTCTGCTTACCTTGGGGATCCAATAAAGTCTGACCCTTTCGGCTCCAACACCAGGGTCAGGTGATTGGTCTCTCCCGCCCTAAACGAAACGCGAACATACCGGTTGCGCCAGCCTTTGGGGTCCTGCAAGGGGACCTCAAACCGCGGATGTTCCACGTCCATCCCGCCCGTGCAGGCGGGAACATTCGGAATAATCGCGACGCCGTTTTTATCTGTCTTGGCGGAGTAGGGCACATTTTCCAGCGGCGCCAATTTGTTAAAGGGCTCCTCGCTGGATCGTCGCATGTCGCCAAAAATGCCGCCAATGCGAATGACATTTGGATTCAGGTCCACCGTGGCGCCTTCCACCGGTTTTTGGTCCTTTGTTTTCGCGGTGAACTCCAGGGTCGCCGTGGGTTCAGTCGCAACTTCGATTCTCGTCGTCGGCGCTTCGAGCGCAAAGGCCTGTGGCACGCCGAAACCGTGGCTGGCGGTTCCGCCGTCTTTGGAAGCGAATCCGTCCCCGTGTACGATCACATCCACCTCGCCTGGCGGCACCGATTCAAAAACAAAAGAGCCATCCGCCGCAATCGGCCGATAAGTCTTCCAGAAGGAGACGTTCGGGAATTTGTCGAACACCGGATTTACCTGGTCCCAGTTGGTCGTCCACGCCGGAAATTCCTTTGGCCGGACACTGATTAAAACCCGGCCGTTTTTCACCGGTCGCGGTACATTGTCAGCCAGCCGCCCTTCCAGCCGGATGCCCGGCTTCATTTCCAGATCAAAACTATAGTCCTTTCCTTTTTCGGCGGTAAATTCCTGTACCTCGCTATAAACGATCTGGCCGGAAGACAAACGACCCATAAGCTGAAGCAAATGTCCGCCGGGAGACATTTTGTTGAAGAGATACGCATTGCCCTCCACCTTTTGCCAATCGTTGGTGTGAATGACTTCCTCGTTTAGCATCGGCGCCAGCTCGGGAACGGATTGGTGGTCGCCACCGATGTAGCCGGAAACCTTCAGGTGAATCCCGCGCGTCATGCGAATCGGCTTTTCCGGGGTGTCCACGGAGTATTCCTGGGGCCGGACCGTCGAATAATCCGGATGGGTAACACTGAAGAAGAGTTTGCCGGTATATTCTTTCTCCTCCGGGATTCCTTCCACCGGATACTTGATATAGGCCTTGCCTTCAGCATCGGTGACCACCTTTTCTGGCGGTCCAAACAAATCTTTGCGCCACGTATAGGCATCCGCGGCATGAATCCCTTTCACTCGCAAACCTTGTGGCGTGATGGTGGCGCCTGCAATCGGCTTGCCGTCATCGTCCTGCACCACCACGAGCACCTGCTTGAATTCAATCTTGGCTGAACCCGCCGGGCCGGGGCTGCTGTTCGCGTCAGGTTTGCAACCCGCCACGGCCAGGAATAAAACGAGACTCACACTGAACGCCGCCAGTGCGCATCGCCAATTCCAGCGGGCCAGCCGCGCTTGGCCCAGCCAGAGCAGCCGTTGGGCAATTTGTGAACTTCCGTTGACCGTCAAACGTGTCTCCACCGCTGGCAGCGCCAGCACCTTGAGCGCCAGCCGCGCCAGCACCTGCACGTAAGAATCGCGTTCGGTCATTTGTGCCGACGCCACCCGATCGGCTTCCTGTTCGCAGGCCAAATTGTGGGCCGCCGGCACGCGCCACATCAACGGATGAAACCAGCAAAAAGCCTTCAGCCATTGCCACGCCACGCACCAGGCCAGGTCATTTCGGCGGATATGCGCCATCTCATGATTCAACACGGCGCCGAGTTCCGTGGGAGTCAATGATTGCACAAGTTTTTGCGGCAACAGGATCGTTGGCCTCAGGAGATTACATACAAACGGCGAAGAAATCGCGCCCGTGGTCCGGATTTGAATGTCCCGCCGTATCTTAAGCGCGTTTCGAACCTCTGCGGCCAATTGTTCCACGTCCGAACTCGGCCGCACGGCACGATTCCGCAAACGCGTAAGGGTCACCTGCAGCCACGTCAGCCGGGCAATTCCCACTCCACAACCCAGCACCCAAATGCTGGCAAAGATTTCTTTCCAGGAAATTGCTCGGAACGCAGGCTCGGTTCCCACCGCCAACGTGCCGGTGCCTTCCGGGCTGCGAACCGCCGTGGTCGTTTTTGTGGAAACCGGTTCGAGGCCTGCCGCCGGCAGCGCTGGATTTCGCGTCGCGGTGATTGCTGCCTGGTTTGAACCCGAACCCACAGCCGCTGCGCTGGTCCCCAGGGGAATTCTCAGGCCGGGCAATTCCAGGTATTGGAACAGCGGCAGCAGGAGACCGAAGCACAACATGCTGCGCCAAAGAATCAAACGCCAGCGCGCATCCCGATGCCGCAAAAGGCCGTGAGCGCCCCACGCGAGCACCAATAATCCGGTCCACTTCAACAGGAGAACGATCGCGGGCGAAGTCAGTATGGCGCTCGGGTTCATTTCGATTTTCCTTTGTTTGATTTCGGCGGAACACCCGCCGCCGTTCGCCGCAGCAGATCGAGATCAGCAGGTTTGAGATCGGATTTTTCCAATAGCTGCATGACGAGTTCCTGCCGGGAGCCGCCGGCGAAAATTCGGGCCAGCGTTTGCACCGTGTTTTCCAGCAACGTGGCCTTCGGAACCGCCGCCGCGTAAAAGAACGCCTTCCCCTGCAGCCGCCGGGTGATTTGCTTCTTCTCCACCAGGTTCACCAATACCGACCGCAAGGTGGCATTCTCAATGGGCCAGCCAAATCGGGATTGGATCTCCGCCGGCTTCAATTCACCGTGCTCCCAAAGAATGCGAAGCGCCTCGAGCTCATTTTGATTAAACGAATTCATGCTGATGTGTGAAAGTTTCACACATCACATACGCCGTGTCAAATGAAATGTGTGAAGTTATCACACATTGGATGATTGAGATATTGCCCGAGTCCGCGAGGCCTACCCTGGATGGAACGCCAGTCAACCCATCACTTTCGCGCGCAGCGCGGCGCTAGTCCCGCCATCCTGTCCGTCGTAGCTTTAGCGAAGCCGGAAGCTTCTGAGCCAAGGCGGAAGCGCAGCGAGTACCTCGGTTTTGCAAATTCTTTGCGCTCTCTGCGTTCTCTGCGGTTAGATATCTTTCCTTCGGTCCTGCGTGATTTTCCCGCGCAAATGCGTGAAACTGCCGCCGCCGCAACGGATGCATCCAACACGACAAAACAAAAACCCCGAAAACCTCAATAACGGCCACGTCATGAAAGAATATTCTACCTGGCAGCCGTAATGCTGAAGACCGTTTCGTCTGGAGCGGGACTTAGAAAAAGAGGATTGTTCCGCATTAGAAATATGAAACTCAAACTGGCCTTGGCTGTCTTCATTTTGAGCACTGATTTGGCGGGTGCGCAAGGCACGTTTGTCTACGACCAGCAGTCAATGGGCCCGGCTGACGGGTCGATTCTGTCGACTCAGACTCCGCTCGGTCAGTCGTTCACGCCTTCGCTCGATGTGATCGGCTTTGTCGACTTCTATTTATCCGACGGGGCCACCGCGAGCATAATGCAAGTCAACATACGGAGCGGATCGATCACCGGCCCGATTCTCGATACGACTTCGCCGATGACCCTCACACCTAACTTGGCCGGCTATTATGACTTCCTCTTTTCAAATCCTGTCTCACTGACGCCCGGGACTCAATACTATCTTGAACCGATCGTGGCGGGCGGCGGCGGCTTCCGGGCGTTTGTTACGTTCCAGCAATATACGGGTGGTGATGCAATTTTTAATGGAACCACGTTTACAGACCGCGACTTTTTGTTTCGCGAAGGCGTCGTTAGCAACGTGCCCGAACCCTCGTCCGCAGCTTTGCTTGTGGTCGGAGTTGGCGCGCTGTTTTTGTGTCGAAAGAGGATTGTTCCGCATTAGAAATATGAAATTCAAACTGGCCTTGGCTTTCTTCATTTTGGGCACTGATTTGGCGGGTGCGCAAGGCACGTTTGTCTACGATCAGCAGGAAACAAATATTGTGGATGGAACAATTTCTTTGACGCAGCAGCCGTTGGGTCAGTCGTTTGCTCCTTCATTCAGTTCGGTAGATTTTGCCGAGTTCTATCTCGCGGGCGGCCCGGGTGCGTCAGGAGCGATTCAAGTCGATCTGTTTAGCGGCTCAATCATCGGAACACTTCTCGCCAGGTCCGCCTCCGTCGATTACACGGGAACCCCAGGATTTTACGATTTCCTTTTTCCCAATTCAATCACGCTCAATCCAGGCACGAAATACTTTTTGCAAGTTGCCCCGGTTGGCGGCAGCGGCGTCGGAGCAAATATAACGTTTCTGCAGTACTCTGGCGGAGACGCGATCTACAGCGGTACGGCGCATACCGATCGTGATTTTTGGTTTCGGGAGGGAACCTTAACCCAAGCGCCGGAACCCTCATCAGCGGTTCTACTTGTCACGGGACTTAGCGGGCTGTTCTGGCATCGAGTCAAAAGCGGCCGCAAGTGAACAAGGTGAAGATCACCGTAAGAAAACGTGGCGCAAGCAAACGACGATGACCCCGAAATGGATTGCCTTGCGACACCAAAGGTGTCGAGTCCTCCAGCCCAGGGTTGGCCGAGTCAGCGAGGCCTACCCTGGGTACAGAGCCATTCAACCCCCTCCATTTCGCGCGCAGCGCGGCGAGCGCAGCGAGTATCTCAGGAACTCAACCGCTTAACGCTGGCCTTGAGAGAGCGTGTTTCGGTTATGATAACCGGTACTCGCATGGCCGCCCTGATCCAATGTTATCCCAACCCACGACAGGCCGTGGTGTTCCATTTCACGCTGCTTTGGGCTGACACCCGGAACGTAACTTACGGTTCCAGTTCGGCGAACCAGGAAGCTCCGAACGGAGACTTTGTCCCCGATGCGCACTTCGGTCTTCGGAGAACATTTCACAAAGCTGCTCCTCATGCCAAAAGGCATGCACGGTCTCCCCGAAGACCTTTGATCCCTCTCCAGTCGGCTTTAGAAACAGCAAATCACCCAAACCGTTTTTCGCTATAATCAATGCTTCCGCTGGAATTCCACTGGAGGGATCCGCAGCGGCTGGCTTGAATTCGATTTTCCAATCGCCATCGTCGCACTGAAAAGTGTCGTTGCCGCGTTGGATGAATGCGTTTAGCGGCTCGGGGAGTGTGACATCCATTGGCTTCATGAGAGGTCCGAGATGTAATGCAACATTTTCCTCATCGAGTCCATGCGTTTACTTGAATTCCTCCAGCCCACCCTTGTGGCCGTCACCCATTTGACAGCCATGCTATAACAAAACCGACAAAAGGAAGGGCCAAAGGGAACATGGAAACGGGAACAAAACAGCTTCGCTCGCGCCGAGGCTCACGCCCTTCCGTCCCGCGTTCATTGGATGTTGGTTGTTGGATGTTCGATGTTGGATGTTTCACCCCGCCCCGAGCCACCCGCGCCTCTCGCTCGCCGGTCCCCCATCAAATTCGCACACGCAACCCACTGTCCCGCAAATCATTCCAACCTATTCCAAGCTATTCCACCCCGGGTACGCGGCGCCCAACCCGAGCTGTTTTCCCTCCCCCTCCGCTTCCTCCTGTTCAATTTTCCCCAATCCGTGTTCATCCGTGTCCATCCGTGGTTCAAAAAAACGAACCCATTTTAAACCCTGAGCTTTGCCTTTCCCGTCGCAACTCTCACCAAATCAATATCCATTGTGCCCAATCGGGCCCGATCGTGCCGAATCGTATATGGGTGGAGGGAACCCGTTCCGCGTTCCGCTCTCCTAAGTTCCAGCCCTTGCCAGCCCATGCCACCGGAAGGTGTCCGACTTTTGCCGCTCTCCCCTCGAGCTTCGACCCTCTCCCCTCAACCGAGCGTCGTGCCCCATCGTGCCCGATCGTGGCAGGGATGCGGCGCCCCCGAGCCATTCGATGTTCGGCGTTGGATGTTGGATGTTCGATGTTCCCGGTCCCACGGGAAGAGCCCCGGTACCTCCCTTGGTTTTCGCTAAGTAATCCCCCAGAGTACCAAATCGGTATTCCATGTCGTTGCATCGGCGACGCCGCCTTGTCATTGTCGTTGCAGAGTTCGCAAGAACTTCTCAAGAAACAATTTGACCGGATTGGGAATCGTATGGATCATCTGATGATTGTGATGGCAGCAGGAAAGACCTTGGTCGTCTCCAGCGACGGTCGGGGGACTGAGGTGGTGGGGTGCAAAAAGCTGGTGACTCGCACGGGAGTTCAACAGCCGGCAACCAAGCCGAAGCGCCAACAGCTCTACTTTACTCATGCCACGCCGCTCGAAAAATGAAGACGCTCCTGGTTCTTGCTCCTCATCCGGAACTTTCGGAGTCGCTGCGTGCCGGCCTCAGTCCGGAACAATACCGGATTGTCCACCGCACCACCGTTGATGAGGCGGAACCATTGCTCGCGCATGGCCTCGCCCACGCGTGCGTCGTCGATGTCGAACTTTCCAGTGTGCAGGGAGTTTGGGTTCTCGAAAAACTCCGCCGCCGTTCCATCCGCTGTCCCCTGATTATTTATACCGGCGCCAAACAATGGGAATGGGAAGAGGAAGCTTATCTCCACGGCGCCTCGCACGTGCTGACCAAGCCCGTCCGTATCCGGATGCTCACCGCCGTGCTCGAGCGCCTTTGGGAAACTCCCGGTGCGGCTCTGGTATCGGCCGCCGCGAAGGCCGCCGCTCCCGCGGAGTATTCCAAGCCCGCACCCGCCGCCGCTCCCGCGGCCGCGACGCAAACTGCTTTCCAAAGCCTCAGCCCGTTGCGCGGGTTCTCGGCCATCCTGACGCATTCGCTGGATGCGGATGCGATGCTGAAACAATTCCTGCTGTTGTTGCGAGAGTTGATCGGCATCAATCGCGCCGCCGTTTTCCTGCGGCAACCGTCTGACTGGGCCGGTGATCGGCTGACCCTCGACGAAAATCGCCGTTTGCGCGCCGCGTGCGCCCTCGGCCTCTCGCCCGGGTTGCTGGAGCATTTCGAGCTGTCGTTCGAGACCGGCATCGGCGGACAGGTCACGCGCCTGGGGCGCATTTTGCGCCGCACCAGTGAGGAAGCCCGGCTGGATGTCGAGGCGCAAAAGGAATTTGAATTGCTCGGCGCGCAAGTGGCGGTGCCAATTCTGGACCGCGAAACGGTGATCGGCGTGGCGTTGTTCGATGGGCACATCACCGGCGAACCGCTCGGCAACCCCGAGCTGGAATTAATTTTTCACCTGCTCGAACAGCTCGGCCTCGCGGTCAAGAATATCTGGCTGCACGAACAGCTTTCCGGCAGCCACACGATGATGGCGGAAATCCTGCGCGAACTCAGCAGCGCGTGCGTGGTGGTGAATCGCGACCTGGCCGTGCTCCATGCGAACAAAGCCGCGCGGCGGTTCTTCGGCGTCTCCAACCAGCGCACGGGCGAAATGGAGTTCAGTGATTTGCCGCAGATCGTCGGCTCGAAGATTTACCAGGTGCTGAAAACCGGTTCGGGCATTCCGACCTTCAAGTTCGAGCCCGAGGCCGGCACGGTTTTCAACGTCACGATCGTCCCCTTCCAGCGCCAGAACACGGCCCAGCCGGCTTCCGCGCTGTTGATGGTGGAGGACCTCTCGCAAAGCGAACAGTTGCGCCGGCTCGAAGTCGAGGCCGCGAATCTGCGCCTCGTCCGCACCATGGCCGATCGCCTCGCGCACGAAGTCGGCAACGCGATGGTGCCGCTCTCGACGCATCAACAATTGCTGGCCGACAAATACAAGGACCCGGAATTCCGCGCGTCGCTGGATGTCGCGCTCGCCGATGGCGTGAAGCGCGTGACGCGATTGATCAATCAAATGCGGTTCCTCGCGCGCGACAGCCTGATTTCCCATGAGGCGTTCCCGATGAATCCGTTGATCGAGGAAGCGTACCGAAGAGGCGCGGAAACATCAGCCGGTCAAGGCCGCCCAATTCAAATACGAAGACGAAGCGAAACCGATCGTGATGACCGGCGACCGCGCGGCGCTGAAACACGCGCTGACGGAAGTAATTCTTAACGCGCTGCAGGCGAATCCGTCCGATCCGAAAATCGGCGTGCGTTTGCACGCGGATTCCAACGGCAACGGCGTCGTCCACGATTTGCAGATCGAAGTGCAGGACAACGGCGTCGGTTTTTCGCCCGAAGCCGCGCAAAAGGCGCCCTCGCCATTTTTCACGACGCGCAATGTCGGCCTCGGCCTCGGCCTGACCGTGAGCCGCAAGATCATCGAGACGCACCACGGCAAACTGGAAATCCTCCCGCGCAAAACCGGGCAATCCGGAATCGTGCGGATTTCACTGCCGATTGAACCGGCCCTGCCGTCGGACTCCTAATTAGTTTAACCGCAAAGAACGCAGAGAACACAAAGAAACCAAAATCTTTGCGATCTCTGCGTTCTTTGCGGTTAAATTAAACCAATCCCTTTTTCCGCAGCATCGCTTCGGTAACTTTATCCATCAGCAACTCAGCCAGCGGCTTGGTCACTTCATCGAGCGCCGCGCAATCGGCCTGGAGCTGTTTGGCATTCCCAATCTTCGTCTGGGAATCTTCATCGGCTGCCGTTTTCTCGACGGCCTGCAGCGCGGATTCGACACGCCCCTTGTAATCCGGTTCCAATTCGTCCGCGCAAGTCGCCAATGCTTTGCGGGTGGCTGAGATTAATTCGTTGGCTTTCAGTTTCGCCTCCACCCAGCGCCGCGCTGCGAGATCCTCGAACGCATGCTCCACCGATTCCTCCACCATCTGCTGCACCGCGGCATCATCGACGTCCACCGCAGACTTCATTTCCACGACCTTTTGCTTGCCGGTGGCGATGTCGCGCGCAAGCACATGCAGGATGCCGTTGGCATCGATTTCGAATTGCACGCCCACACGCGGCACGCCGCGCGGCGCGGGAGTGAATTCCAAGGTGAATTTCCCGAGGCTCCAATTGTGCTGTGCGCGCTCGCGTTCGCCTTGCAAGACGTGGATGAGCATGTCGCGCTGGTTGTCAACGGCGGTGGTGAACATCTCACCGGCTTTGACGGGAATGGTGGTATTGCGCGGAATGATGACATTCATCAGGCCGCCGAAGGTCTCGATGCCGAGCGACAGCGGAGTGATGTCGAGCAGCAGCACGTTTTGGAAACCGCCGGATAAAATCTCCGCCTGAATGGCCGCGCCCAGCGCGACGGCTTCATCGGGATTTTGCGACGTGTTCAGTTGCGGGCCGCCGGCTTTGTGATACTCGGTGCCGAGTCGAATCCCGCCGCGCGTTTCTTCGAAATCGGCGCAGCCGAACCATTCGGCAACGAATTCGCGCACGAGCGGCATGCGCGTCTGGCCGCCGACGAGAATGACCTGATGGAGGTCTTTCGCTTCAAGCTTCGCGTCGGCGAGCGAACGCAGGCAATGTTCGCGCGTGCGCAAGATGAGATCACGCGAAAGCGTTTCCAATTGCGCGCGCGTGAACTTGCATTCGAAGCTGAATTCGGGCGTCAGGAACGGCAGCGTGATCTCAACTTCGGTTTCGGTGGAGAGCTTGATCTTGGCTTCCTCGGCGGCTTCGCGCAGGCGCGCCAGAATGCCCGCGCTGCCGGCGTGAGTGCGGCACTTGGGCCCGCCCGCTCCTTCGACTTCGCGAATCAGAAATTCAACGACGCGATTGTCGATATCATCCCCGCCGAGGCGCGTGTTGCCATTGGTGGAGAGGACCTGGAACACGCCATTGTTCAATTCGAGAATCGAAAGATCGAACGTGCCGCCACCGAGATCGTAAACGGCAATCTTTGCGTGCTCGTGAAGCCGATTCAGGCCGTAGGCGAGCGCGGCGGCGGTTGGTTCGTTCACGATGCGCTCGACGGTGAAACCGGCCAGCTCGCCGGCTTTCTTGGTCGCGTTGCGTTGGGCGTCGTTGAAATAAGCGGGAACAGTGATGACGGCGCGCGTGACGGGTTCGCCGAAATACGTTTCGGCGTCGCGTTTGAGTTTTTTCAGGACCTCGGCGGAAATTTCCTCCGGCAAAAAATTTTTGCCGTGAATGGGAATGGTGACCGATCCGCCGCTGGCGGCATTCAACGGATACGTCACGGATTTTTCCTCGGCGGAAATTTCGCTGCCGCGCCGGCCCATGAAGCGTTTGACGGAATAAACGGTCTCGGCGGTTTTGACGACACGCGTGCGGTTCGCGGCGAAACCAACGACGGGCGGGGCATCGAGCGCGGGAATATGGACGACCGAAGGCGTCAGGCGGCGGCCATCGGCGTCCGCGATGACGAGCGGGATGCCTGAATCCACGGTGGCCACGAGGGAGTTCGTGGTGCCCAAATCAATGCCAACAATTTTGCTCATGCGCTGCGTTTAATGTGAACCACGAATGAACACAAATACACACGAATCGTGCAAAGGATTCTTGCTGCGTTTCGGGCCAGTTCCATTATTTTCAACTCGTGATTTGCCTTGTGACCGCAGGACCCACTTTCGAACCGCTGGACGGCGCGCGGCGGCTTACGAATTTTTCCACGGGGCAGCTCGGCGCTGAACTGGCGAATTTTCTCACCGATCACGGCCACGATGTCACGTTGCTTTTTGGCGCGCAATCGACTTACGCAGGGGCTCGCCGCGCTCGGCAGGTGGAAATTTTTTCCACCACGAGCGATTTGCAAAAGAAATTGCAAGCGCATGGCGGCAAACGAATGGAGGCAGTATTTCACGCCGCAGCGGTCAGTGATTTTGCTTTCGGCAAAGTTTGGGAACGCACTGCGTCGGGTGAAGTGTTCGAAGTGAAGGCCGGTAAAATTTCCACGCGCCAGGGGACTTTGCTTGCTGAACTGGTGCCCACCTTGAAAATCATTTCCCATCTCAAGGAATGGTTTCCTCACGCACAGATCACCGGTTGGAAATACGAAGTGGATGGAAACCGGGAAAGTGTCATTCAGGCCGCGCAAAAACAAATGGCCGAATGCCATACGCACTTATGCGTGGCCAACGGGCCGGCTTACGGCGACGGTTTTGGTTTGGTGAATCGAAATGGATCGAGCGTCCACATCGAAAACCGGAATGCATTGTTCGAGACGTTGGAACAGTCGCTGCACTAGAATTTTTAGTGGGAGCCGGCGTGAGGAGGCTGTGTTTTGATTCTTGTCCTCGGGTGGGCTGAGTTTGAGTCTCCTCACGTCGACTGCTACAAGGAAAGGGTCAAGCGGAAGCGCAATTCTTGCGGCCCGGTTTCAATGGCACTACACTGGTTGCGCGGATGACGACGACGAAACCAAGGAAATTCAGCCGACGGAAATTCATTCGCGCTGCGTGTGTGCTCGCACCTTGCGCCGTCCTCACCGATGCGCGAGCGATCGAACCGCACTGGGTCAAAACAACTCATCTCCGGCTCACCGACAAACCCGAGCACCGGTTTGTGCAATTCAGCGACCTGCATCACAAAGGCGACCGCGCGTACGCGGAATCAGTGGTAAAAAAGATTAATGCGCTCGCGCCGGATTTTGTTTGTTTCACGGGCGACCTGATCGAGGAGGCGAAATTTTTACCGGAAATCCTGGATATTCTTTCGGGTATCAAAGTGCCGATGTACGGCGTTCCCGGCAATCACGACTATTGGAGCAAGGCGCCGTTTGAGCCGATTGCCAAATGTTTCGCCGCCACCGGCGGTGCGTGGCTGGAGGACGAAGATCGGATGATTGCGAACGGCAAAATTAATTTAGTGGGCGTGGCGCTGTTGGGGCCAAAGCACCTTATGCCGTCGCCGAAGCCGGGAGTGAAAAATATTCTGCTCATTCATTATCCTGCCTGGGCGAAGGCGTTCGATGCGAAATTCGACCTTGTGCTGGCGGGTCATTCGCACGGCGGCCAGGTGCGTCTCCCAATTTATGGACCGATCGTGGTGCCCTTTCTGGTGGATGAATACGATCTCGGCCTTTTTCAAACCAAAGCCGGGCCGCTCTACGTGAACGCCGGCATTGGTTGGTTTTATTATCCGCTCCGCTTCAACTGCCGCCCGGAAATTACGCTAGTTGAGATTTGATGGGGTGCTTGTTAGTAGCAAACGTCGTTGGCCGGCTCCTGAACACCATCTCGCGGAATGAATTCCGCGCTCCGACGCGCTTTCCCGGTTGTCGCGACATCGCGGCGTTTGTATCGTGCGGACGATGGCCGCCGAATCCACCAACCAAATCGTCTCGCCGCTGGCACAGCCGGTGACGGCGGTGTGGGGCGTGGGTTCGGAGCGGGCGAAATTGCTCGCGCGGCTGAATATTTTCACCGTCGAGGATTTACTCCTCCACAAGCCGAGACGTTATGAGGATCGGCGAAAATTTCTTTCCATCCGCGAGTTGCAGGTGAAGGAAACCGCGACGGTGCGTGGGAAAATCGTGGCGGCGGGCATCAAGCGCTGGAAAAAAGGCACGCGCGCAATGTTCGAATGCGTGTTCGATGACGGCACGGCATTGCTGCATTGCCGGTGGTGGCAGGCGCAGCCGTGGATGGAGGATTATTTCGCGGTCGGGCGCGAGTTTGTCGTGTTCGGCAAGGTGGAATCGCTGCGCCCACGCACCATCGATCATCCGGAAACGGAATTGGTCGAGCCGGAGGACGACGAGTTCATTCACGTGAATCGCATCGCGCCGATTCATCCGCTGACGGAAGGTTTGACGGCGCGTGTGATGCGTACGTTGGTGTGGCGGGCGCTGGAAAAGTTTGAGGGGGATATTGCGGAACCGTTTGTGGTTCCGCCTAAAGGCGGGACTACGAACCTGCCTTCGCGTGCAAACTCGGTGCGGATGATCCAGTTTCCGGAGGAATTCTCGGATGTGGAAATCGCGCGCCGCCGGCTGGCAGTGGATGAATTTGTCGTGCTGCAAAAACAAATTCGTGAGCGGCGAAAAAAATTCGAGGCGAACGCGCAGGCGTTGCCGGCAGGCGGAGATAATCACCTGATCAAACCGTTTCTTGCCGCGCTGGGGTTCAAGCTGACGGATGCGCAAACGCGGGTGCTGCGCGAAATCCGCGCCGATATGCGGGGTGAGCATCCCATGCGCCGGTTGCTGCAAGGCGACGTGGGCTCGGGAAAAACCGCCGTCGCGGCGTGCGCGGGATTGATGGCGCTGGAAAGTGGTTTCAATGTGGCCTTGATGGCGCCGACGGAAATTTTGGCGGAACAACATTTTCGGAATTTTGAAAAGTGGTTTCGGCCTTTGGGAGTGAAGGTGGAACTGCAAACGGGGAGTCGGAAAACATCCAACATCCAACATCCAACATCCAACATCCAAGGTGACGATGGGCGAGTGGTGAGTGGCGAGAAAGCTGCCGCACGCAATCCCGTCACCCGTCACCCGTCACCCGTCACGCTCTTCATCGGCACGCATGCGTTGCTGACCGGTGGGTTCGATATTCCGAACCTCGGGCTCGTGATCATCGACGAGCAACACAAGTTTGGCGTGGCGCAGCGCGAACAACTGGTGCGCAAAGGGCATTATCCGCATTTGCTGGTGATGACGGCGACACCGATTCCCCGCACGCTCGGGCTTACGCTGTATGGCGAGCTGGATTTTTCGGCGATCGATGAATTGCCGCCTGGGCGCGGTAAGGTGAAGACGCTGGTTCGCGCGGCGGATAAATTGCCGAAGGTCTGGGAGTTCGTGCGCCAGAAACTCGCGGCGGGCCGGCAGGCGTATGTGGTTTATCCGCGCGTGGAAGATACGGGCGAAATCGCCATCAAGGCGGTGACGAAGGAATTTGCGAACCTCACCAAATTGCTCGCGCCGTATCGAGTGGCACTTTTGCATGGGCGATTGAGCGGACGCGAGAAGGAACAGGTCATGACGGAGTTTCGTGCGGGCAAGGCGCACGTGCTGCTGGCGACGTCGCTGATTGAAGTGGGAGTGGACGTGCCGAACGCGACGTTGATGCTGATCGAGAATGCGGAGATGTTCGGCCTGGCGCAGTTGCATCAGTTGCGCGGGCGCATCGGGCGCGGCGCGCACGAGTCGTATTGCATTTTGATTTCGGATGCGGGCGATCCGGCTACACGTGTGCGGCTCAAGGTGTTGGAACAAACGACGGACGGTTTCAAAATCGCGGAAGAGGATTTGAAATTGCGCGGGCCGGGCGAATTATTGGGGCGCGAACAAAGCGGGATGCCGAATTTTCGTTTTGGCAATCTGGTGGAGGACCTGGATCTCATTCGGCAGGCCCGGGAGATTGTCAGTGGCATGGGGTAAATATTTACTTGTGCTTTTTTGCGAAACAGGAAAGGTTACGCGTACCTATGAAGAAACTATCCTTGGTGGTACTATTGGGCCTCGCTTTGAGCGCGGTGGTTAGCGGCTGCAACAACGAAAGCAGCACGCCGTCCACGACGCCTGCGGCGACGAACGCTCCGGCTGCTCCCGCGGACACAAACAAGCCGTAAACCATTTCCAAAATCTTTGGAGATCACGGGCCGGACGATGTGTTGTCCGGCCTCTTTTTTTGTAGTGGCACGGGCGGCTTAGTCTGTGTGATTGGATTCGCACGGGCGAGACGCCCGTGCCGCTAAAGCTGGGCTTGGAATTTGAATGTCACGAGGTAATATGGCGCGCATGAAAACCATCGCTCTACTTCCGGTCGTTGCTTTGTTATTGCTCACGGGCTGCGGCCAGTCCGGCGGTTCTTCCCAGTCATCCACGAATGCCGCCGATAATGCCACCAAGGCGGACAACGTTCCGTACATCGGCGCGATGGCCAAAGCGGAGCGGAGCGCGAGCGCGACCGCGGATGTGGCATCATTGAAACCGGCGATTGATCAATTTCAGGTGGACAAAGGCCGTTACCCGAAGGACCTCAATGAATTGGTCACGGAAAAATATATTTCAAAAGTGCCCGAAGCGCCGTACGGGATGAAGATGGATTATGATCCTAATACCGGTGCGGTGAAGGTGGTGAAGCAGTAGAATTCGTAGCCGCCGACGTTAGGCGGCGCAATTTTTTCGTCAGGAGGAAGATCAATTGGCGCAGACTAACGTCTGCGGCTACAAAAAAAGCGCCGAGCATTGCTCGGCGCTTTTCTGAAAAAAATTGACCTTTGCCGGCGGGGCGCCGGCGGTCCCAGGCGGTTATTCCTTCCAAATCATGTCCGCCACCGTTTTGCCGGCCGGAATGAACGGCAGCACGTGCTCGGTGTAGGGCACGATGACATCCAGCACGTAGGGCTCTTTGGCTTCGAGCATGCGTTGGATGGCGGGGCGCAAATCCTTTTTGTACATCACGCGCTCGCATTTCACATTGAAGGAATTGCACACGCGGACGTAATCGGGATAAATCTGCGCGCGGTTGTCGGGGTTGCCGAGATAGGTGTGGCCGCGATTGCCTTCGTAAAAATTATCCTCCCATTGCACCACCATGCCGAGGTGCTGGTTGTTCAGGATGATCGCCTTGGCGGCAATTTTTTCGACGTGCGCCGTCGCGAGTTCCTGGATGTTCATCAGGAACGAGCCGTCGCCGTCGATGTCGATCACTTCCTTGTCCGGGCAGGCGACCTTGGCGCCGAGAGCCGCCGGATAGCCGTAACCCATTGAGCCGAGACCGCCGCTGGTGATGAGTTGGCGGGGGAATTTATATTTATACCACTGGCCGGCCCACATCTGGTGCTGGCCCACGCCCGTGGTGATGATCGCGTCGCCGTTGGTCAATTCGTAGAGCGCTTCCACGACCATTTGCTGGAGAATGATCTCGTTTTCGTGGCCCTTGAGATGATCCTTCATGTGATCGCTGTTCACGATCTCCTTGGTCACGTTGTAGAAGAACGGGCCCTTCTTTTTCCACTCGGCAATTTGCGCGAGCCACGCGTCGTGCTTCTTGTTGAGCGGGCGCTTCGCGAGCATCGCATTGAGGCGAGTGAGCGTGTCTTTAATATCGCCCACCACCGGCAGGTTCACGCGGCGATTTTTGTTCAACTCAGACGCATCAATGTCCACGTGGACAATCGTGCCGGACTTGCAGAATTCCTCGAACTTGCCCGTCACGCGGTCATCGAATCGCACGCCGAACGCGAGCAGCAAATCCGCGCCGTCTTTGATTTTGACCATCGGGTCGTTGAAACTCTTGCGAAGCTCGAATTCGCCGTTCACGGCCCAATTCGCAAATGCGGCGCCGTGCATGCCGAGCCAGCGTAGTGAGAGCGGATGCGTTTCCGGGAATCCGCCCACGCCCATGATGGTGGTGGTCACCGGGATGTTCGTGGCTTCGGCGAATTTTTTGAGTTCCGCCGCCGCGCCGCTGGTGATGATGCCGCCGCCGCAATAGAGCACCGGGCGTTCGGCTTTCTCGATCAAGCCCATGATCTCGTTCAACGCGAGATCGTCCGCGCGCAAATCCGGTTGCGTGTAACCGCGCAGGTTCGCTTTCACTTGCTCGATCGTGGGCCAGACGGGCTGGGTTTTCGTTTGCTGCACATTTTTCGGCAAATCAATCACCACCGGGCCGGGACGCCCGCTTTGCGCGATGTAAAACGCTTCCTTCACGATGCGCGGAATGTCGTTCACGTCCGTGACCAGATAGCTGTGTTTCACGATCGGCAAAGTCACGCCGATGATATCCGTTTCCTGAAACGCGCCGCGGCCGATCATGTTTTGATTCACCTGCCCGGTGATGGCGACGAGCGGGCAGGAATCCATGTAGGCATCGGCGATGGCCGTGACGAGATTGGTGGCGCCCGGGCCGCTGGTGCCCATGCAAACACCGGCTTTGCCGGTCGCGCGAGCGTAGCCTTCCGCCGCGAAACTGCCGCCTTGCTCGTGGCGCGGAAGAATGGTGCGGATTTTGGATTTCGTGAGCGACTGGTGAATTTCCATGCTCGCGCCGCCGGGATACGCGAAAATAACTTCCACGCCTTCGCGTTCGAGAGCTTCGACGAGGATATCGCGGCCAAACATGGCGGTGCCCAGTTCCGCTCGTTTTGCGGGCGATTTGCCTTTCGCGGCTTTTTTCTTCGTGAGTTCAGTTGTCTTGCTCATGTTCTACTTCGCTGGATTTATGAATAAATGGATTTATGGATTATGGAGATCAGCGCCAAGCGGCTCTTCCCATCAATCCAACTATCCAGTAATCCACTCATCCAATTCTTGGTTGTGGCTGGGTCGCGGGCCCAATAAAAAACCCACGACTGTTTCCAGCCGTGGGTTCTTGTCGAAATCTTACTTAACGACAAGCGCCAACGGCGTCGTTTTCTACAACGACGACTACCAGGGCGACTTGTCGAATCTTTAACACTGCGAGGAATGTATCGGCAGAATTGGCTTTGGGTCAAGCGCGGATTCGCCGAAAAAGCGGTTTTATTGGGCAAAAACCAAGATTTCTACAGGAAACTGGGTTTCGGCGGGTAGGGTCTCGCGTTTGCCCGGCGGAATTTGCGATAGGCCAATGCCGCCACGCAGACAATGGCCACGATCAGGATCCGCTTTGAATTGCTCTTCGGTTTGGGCGCTGCCGTAGCCACAACAGCCGGGGCTTGGGCGCTGGAATCGGCGTTTCCAATCTCGATCCTTTCAATGGGTTTCGTCTCCTCCACCTGGATCGGCTTCCCATCCTTGAAAACATTCGCCAGTGGGAGCGAATCGGATTTGAGCGGAACTGCCGCGCCCGCCGCTGAATTGCTCGAATCGTTCTGAATCAATCGCTCAGGGTCTACTGTGCTGACCGGAGCGTCCCAGTTTTGCCATGGGCTTTGGGAGATATCGCGCCCGCCAACCCCTTGAAAGGGAACTGTTTTGGGGCTCCTTGGCTGTGGTTGTGCGTGCGCGACGGGCGTAAAAACGGAAAGCCCTAGAAGAAAGACAGTTGCCGCGACATCCCAATATTTCATTTTGCCACCTGATTAATCTTGTTTATGAACCCAAATCTCCAACCTGAATGTAACCGCCTGATCAACAGTAACAAAAGAAACTTTTATAAAAAACAAAAAAGCGTCAAAAAAATGCTCGGAGAAGCGAATAAGAGAAGTGAATGTGACTTAATTCATGAATTAGCTCGTGCCCATTCGTCCTTGCCTTCACTCCCGAAACGTTCTTGCTGCAAAACTTGAGCTCGACGTTGCGAGCAGAGACTGGGCATGTTAATGTCCACCTATGCCAGCAACACCAGAAGCCGTTGCCTTTGAGAGGGGAGTGCGTCCCGTCATGAAGATTGTCTTGCCCGAAAAGGCAAAAGCCGTGCTTGGCTTCCGCCCCTCCGTAAAACTGAAAGCGCGCATCGAGGAGTTGGCCGCTAAAAATACCGAAGGGAAGTTGACGGTAGCGGAAAAAGCCGAATATGCCGGTTATGTCCGCGCCAATAAATTTGTCGCCGTCCTTCAGCGCCAGGCACGCCAATTAGCCGCGAAATCTTAAACGGATGAACGAACGCACGAAGGCACGCGTTCGCAATCGAGCGGGGTACCGCTGTGAGTTCTGCCAACTGATTCACCTCTCGCAACGCTTCATATCGAGCACATCATTCCCAAGGCTCATGGCGGGACAGACAGCCTGGATAATCTCGCGTTGGCGTGCATCGATTGCAATTTGCATAAAGGACCCAATCTCACGGGCGTGGATCCGCAAACCCAAAAGATCACTCTGCTGTTTCATCCTCGACGAGACACGTGGGACGATCACTTCAGATGGCGAGGCATTTACCTCCTGGGCAAAACTCCGGTGGGGCGCACGACCATACGTGTGTTAAAAATGAACTCTGAAGAGCAATTGTCCCTGCGGTCTTCCTGAACCGCATTCATTCTCAGTTGCTTCTCCGTCTCCGAACCAGTTCAATCTTCAGTGATGATCGCAAAACGTGTCATTCCGTGCCTCGATGTCCATGACGGCCAAGTCACGCGCGGCGTCCAATTTGGCAAAGCCGAGGCGGGCGAACTGCGCAACGTCGGCGACCCGGTGGCGCTCGCGCTTCGTTACAACGAGCAGGGCGCGGATGAGATGGTGTTCTTTGATATCACCGCCAGCGCGCACGGTCGCGCCACGATGGTGGATGTCATCGAACGCGCCGCGGATCAATGCTTCATGCCGCTCACCGTTGGCGGCGGCATCAAATCCGTGGAAGACATGTACACAATGCTGCGCGCGGGAGCGGACAAAATCAGCATCAATTCCAGCGCGCTCGCCAATCCCGATTTGATTCGCACGGGCGCGGAAAAATTCGGCAGCCAATGCATCGTCGTTTCCATTGACGCCAAAAAAATCGGGCCGGATAAGTGGGGCGTGTTTTCGCATGGCGGCCGGAAAGATATGGGCCTCGATGCCATTGAATGGGCAAAGAAAGCGGTAGGCCTTGGCGCGGGTGAAATCGTTTTAAATTCCATCGACGCCGACGGCACGAAAGCCGGCTTTGATTTGGTGATCACGCGGCGCGTGAGCGAATCGGTAGGAGTGCCGGTGGTTGCCAGCGGCGGCGCGGGCACGTTGGAACACATGGCCAGCGTGTTGCTCGAAGGCAAAGCGGATGCTGTGCTGGCTGCGAGCATTTTCCATTTTGGGACTTACACCGTGGGCGACGTGAAGAAGTATTTGGCGGAGCAAAAGATTTCAGTGAGGGTTTAGCGATGAAATTGCCGACACGCGAGGAGATCAATGTCTACAACTCGCTTGACGAATATGCGGCCTGCGAGAGCTTTTTGGGCAAAACATTGGATGAAGCCGAAGGTTTGTTTCGGGAAAGCTTCTTCCAAGCGCAGGAAGATCTGATGTGGATGGGACCGGTGGGATTTCGATTTTATGTGCCAGCCGCAATTCGATATCTTCAAAGCGAAAAATCGAATGGCGATTCTGATGCAATTAATTGCTTTGTTGGTCTATTAGAATTTCGGTGGGAGAATGAACCGGAAGAAGTTCGGCCGATCGCCCCTCAATTAGCCGCCGCGCTTCATTATATTTTAGAGAACCACCAAAAATTCGATGCTGATTTTGAAATTTATGGCGATCTTCGTCAGCGTTGTGAGAAATTGATTCAACAGGTCTCGACAAAAACAAAATAGATTTTTTCGCTTTGCTTTTGTGCGTTGTTGATGGAAACATGAATAAAACATTTAATTCGATGTTATGTTTGCCTTGAAAGACATTCATTCGCTGACAGATTTTCAGCGTAACACAAAAGCACATCTGAAAAAGCTTAAGGCAACCGGCCGGCCCGAAGTATTGACGGTCAATGGCAAAGCGGAATTGATTGTGCAGGATGCGGCGGCTTTCGAAGAAACGTTGGACGCTATTCGCGGGATTCAAAGAGGGCTGGAAGGCATGAAGGCCGGCACGGGCAAGCCCTATCGCCGGGCGCTCGACGAGATACGTGCTAAACATAAAATTCCACGCCGCTCGAAATGAAGCGGTGGAACGTCGTTGTTGAACTGAATGCCCAGCAAGAGATAGCGGAAGCGCATCTTTGGCTGGCCGAACGCAATCCTGATGCAGCGGACAAATGGTTTGACGCCATTTACGATATCATTGGTTCATTGGAGTTATTTCCCGAACGCTGTCCACTTGCTCCGGAAAGCAAATTCCTCAATCTTGAAATCCGTGAAATTTTCCACGGTCGCCGTAAGCACAAATACCGGATTCTTTTCATCGTAATCCGGGATGAAGTCCACGTCTTGCACGTGCGCCACGGCGCGCGTCTGACGTTGGGAGAGATTGAATCTGCTGAAGAATAATTTATGAACTCACTCACCGAATCCCGCTGGCTCCCCGTCGTCCTCCTCATCTGCTCGAATGTCTTCATGACGTTCGCGTGGTACGGCCATTTGAAATACAAGGAAAAGCCGATCCTGTTCGTCATCCTGACGAGTTGGGGCATCGCGTTTTTTGAATACGTCCTGCAAGTGCCGGCGAATCGCTGGGGCAGCAATGTGTATTCGCCCGCACAACTGAAAGTCATCCAGGAAGTTGTCACGCTGACGGTGTTTTGCGTCTTTGCGATGGTTTATTTGAAGGAGCAAATCCGGTGGAATTACGTGGCGGCGTTCGTGTGCGTGCTGGCGGCTGTGGCGTTTGCATTTATTCCCCAGAAATAAACGCTGAAAAACGGGCTTGCAATTCGGGAGATTTCCCGTAGTTTCATCGAGCTTTTTGGAAGCGAGCGTAGCTCAGCCTGGTAGAGCATCACGTTGCCAACGTGAGTGTCGAGGGTTCGAATCCCTTCGCTCGCTCCATTTTTCCCTCTTCATTTCCATCCCTTTGGAGTTTCTGAAAATATTTCTGTTGTCTTTGGCCGTGGGCGGACATTTATAGGTAAATGCTGGCGTCGGACGACACGGAACTGCTGCGAGAATATGCGTTGCGAAATTCGGAAACGGCATTTGCCACGCTGGTGTCGCGGCATCTCGACATGGTATATGCCACGGCGTTGCGCCATGTCGGCAATCACCATCAGGCCCAGGAAATTGCCCAGGCAGTATTCATTGTTCTGGCGCGCAAAGCGCGCAGCCTGGGCCCGAAAACAGTCCTGGCGGGCTGGTTGTTCCAGACGGCGCGGTTGACGGCTGCAAATCATATGCGGGCAGAGATTCGGCGCGCCCGCCGAGAGCAGGAGGCTTATATCCAATCCCATCCCAGCGAAGATTCCAGCGAGGCCTGGCATCAGATCATTCCGCTGCTCAATGAACTTGTGGGCAGCCTGAGAGATAAAGAGCGCGATGCGATCGTCCTGCGTTTTTTACAGGGTAAAGAATTCAAGGACGTGGCGGCCGCGATGGGCGGGAGCGAGGCAGCGGCGCAGATGCGAGTCAGCCGAGCGTTAGAGAAGCTGCGGGGAATGTTTGCGAAGCGAGGTGTAACGGTCACGGCAATGGCGCTGGGTGGAATGATCAGCGCTTGTGGAACGCAGGCTGCGCCGCTCGGCCTGGCAACCAAAGTGGCAGCCACGGCGGTGCAGGGTGTGTCGCTGACGGCGTCAACTCTATCCCTGGTGAAAGGAACGATGAATTTTATGGCGTGGACCAAGGCGAGGTTAGCGATAGGCGCGGGCGTGGTTGCATTGCTCGCGGTGCAATATCATGAGAATTCGGTTCAGGCGCGGAACCTTACCTCGGCTCAGGAGACTTTGAGTGCGGGGCAGAGCGAATTCGCGACGCAGGAAGCCAAAATTACGGAGCTGGACCAGGATACCGCCTCGATTCTTAAGACCCGCATCAGCCAGCAGGAGGAGTTGAAAAGGCTCCAGTCGAGGCGAATGGCAGAGCGGTCAACCTTGACCAGCAGCTCCGCCGTCACACTGCTCTCTGCGAAGTTGCAGGACCCCGATGCCCGGGAAATCCTTCGCAAGGGGTTGGTGGACGCAGCTCGCTTTCGCCTGGCCCCGCTGCTCGAGTCGTTAAAGCTCGAAGCGGCGGACAGCGATAAGTTAATACAACTCGACGCTGATTGGGGCCTGAAGAATCTCGAAACAGTGGCCGCCGCAGCCGAAGGCCGGATGACAGCCGACGCTGCCGCGCAAGCCGAGGCCGCGACCGAGCGAGACAGCACGAACCAGATCCACTTGCTGCTCGGGGAAGCGGGATTTGCGAAATTTGAGGAGTGCCAGCAAACCTTTCCCGCGCGGGCGCTGGTCCAGCAGTTCGACAAGCAGCTGGGAGCCTTTCCGCTTAACGCGATGCAACGAAGCGCACTGTCTCAGCTGATTCTGGCTGAACCGCTCGACGTTACGTCAGGCCTGACCGGGGACCTCACTGTCCGGTCGTTGGTTTTCCCCGAAGAACTGAGCCAACAGTTTAATCAGGAAGCCGACGTGAACGCCAAGCTCCTTCAAGAGGCGGGAGCCTTTCTCACGCCCGACCAGGTGGAATCGCTGAAGCTGATGCAGACCGTCAATCTCAGCGCCCAAAAACGAAACGTTTTACAGATGCTCCGGAAACTATGAACCACCGGCCAATTCGCGGGTCGAAAACAAAATGAGACGCTCAATTCAAATCGTCCTGCTGGCCGTGAGCGGACTGCTGGTGGTATGGCAGTTTCACCGGCACCTCTCCCAAAACCAACAGTTGGTCTCCGTCGAAGCGCAGGCGGCGGCGCAGAGAAATGAATTGGAATCCCGGCGCGCGGCGCTCGCGGCGGCCCAGGAAAAGAACTCCGCGACGCTCGAAGCCGAACGTCGCGCGGGAAATGAAGTGCTCCTGCCATTGATGCGGGAGCGGGCCGCGGCGACGCAAGCCACCGCGGATGAAGCAACCAAAACGGAGAGCATGGGGAACGCGGTGGCGAAAGCTCTCAACTCTGATTCATCGCAGGTGGAGCGGGATTATCAACGCAACCAAACACGAGCTAATCTCGACGTGTTTTTTAAGCTGACCAAGCTATCGCCCGAAAAGGTCGATCAATATGTCGATCTGGAGATCGAAATGAAGCGGCGCCAGGACGAGCGCATGGCAGGGCTGTTAAACGGCACCCTGTCCGTGGCCGATGCCGTGACCCAGCGTGATCAGGCCTACCAGCAGCAGCAAGACCAGCGGCGCGAACTCCTGGGGCCGGATGGCTGGGCCGCCTTGCAGGGAATCGCGGATGGCATGCGCAATGATGTCGCGAAGAATTTGACGGGCGCCATCCAGGCCAACATGGGAAACAACCCTTTGACCCAGGAACAAAGTGATCGGCTACAGAGCGCCATCAAGGCCGAAGTTGCCGCCAATAGTATGGATGATACCGACCTGTTCCGTCCGGTGGCTGAATGGACGCAGATGGTGACCGACCATGAGCAACACGTCTTGCAAGTCGCCTCCGAGTTCCTCACGCCAGTACAACAACAGACGCTTCAATTCCTTGAGGGAGAGAACACCAAACAGTTGCTTCAACAACGTGAGCAGAGAATGAAGGTGCTGGGGATAAAACAATAGAGAATCCCAGGCACCTATTTCCACTTTCAATGATCGTTCGTGATGTTGAACTGCAATTCCGCCAGGCGGCGATAAAGACCGTTGTCCTGTTGATTCAATTCCGCGTGAGTGCCGGACTCGACCAGTTTGCCGTCCTGGATGACCAGGATGCGATCGACTCGGCGCACGGTGGCGAGGCGATGGGCGATCATGAACGTCGTGCGATTCTCCATCAATTTGTCGAGGGCCAGTTGCACGAGGCGCTCACTTTCTGAATCGAGTGAGCTGGTCGCTTCATCGAGAATGAGAATCGCCGGGTTTTTCAAAATGGCGCGCGCGATGGCGACGCGTTGGCGTTGGCCGCCGGAAAGTTTGACGCCGCGTTCGCCGACGAGCGTCTGGTAGCCTTCGGGAAAGGGCGCGATGAATTCATGCGCATGTGCCTGCCGGGCGGCTTCCATGATTTCGGCCTCGCTCGCGCCGGGCCGGCCATAGGCGATGTTCTCGTAAATCGTACCGCCGAAAAGAAGCGCTTCCTGCGGGACGATGGACATCTGGTTGCGCAGCCAGGCGAGCGGATAACCCGCGGCGGGCCGGCCATCCATCAAAATTTTGCCCGGCTCCGGATCGTAAAAGCGCAGCAGCAGGGAAATGATGGTTGATTTGCCCGCGCCGCTGGGGCCGACCAGCGCAATTTTTTCACCGCGCTGGACGTCAAAGGAAATGCCTTTGAGCACTTCGACTTCCGGGCGCGACGCGTAACGGAAATGCACGTCGCAAAACTCCACTTCGCCGCGCAACGGTTCCTGCGAGATCGACGCCGGGGCGGCTGCGGTCACGGAGAATTCCGGTTGTTCTTGCAAAAGTTCGCGCAGGCGGTGCGTCGCGCCGACGGCTTTTTGCATCTGGCTGTAAAGATCGGCAAACTGGCCCATGGCGCCCGCGACAAAGAAGGTGTACATCGCGAACCGGGTCATCTGGCCTTCCGTGATGCGGCCGCTTTGCAACATCGATGCGCCGGACCACAACACCACCACCACGCAACTGAATAGCGCGAACAGCATGAAGGCCAGAAAACCGCCGCGCAAAACGGCGCCGCGCGTTGCCACGCGGACAAAGGCATCCATGCTGCGGCCGTAACGCGCGATTTCAAACGCTTCGTTCACGAACGCCTTCACGTTGAAAATGCCCTGGAGCGTCTCTTCCACGATGATGCTGGTCTCGGCGAGTTTGTCCTGGGTGTCGCGGGAATTTTTCCGCAATTTCCGCCCGAACACCACGGCCAGAATGATCGCGGGCGGGATCGCCGAGAGCATGATCAAGGTCAGCCGCCCGGAAGTGGCGGTGATGAGAGTGATCCCGCCGACCAGGAGAAGAATCTGCCGGAGAAATTGCGGCACGGACATGATGAGCGTGGCTTCAATCTGGGTGAGGTCGGCCGAAATGCGGCTGTTCAATTCGCCCACCCGGCGCTGGCCGAAGAAGGTCATCGGTAGGCAAATCAGTCGCGCATAGGTATCGCGGCGCAAATCCGCCACCGCGTTTTGGCCGATCTTGACCATCGACCATCCCTGAAAAAACGCCAGGGTCGCGTGCATCGTGACAAGGCACAACATGAGGATGGCAATCGAGTTGATGCTGTGCGGAAGCCAGGCGGGATTGTGAGCGGAAGTAGTGATTTTGGTGGCATCCACGAGGCTGCCCGCGAGAAAGGGGAAACACAGACCCAGCGAGGTGGATAAAACCAACGCGCAGCAAGTGACCATTAAAAGTCCCCGATACGGCCGGAGATAGGAAAAAAGCACCGTAACTTCACGCAGGTTTTCCTTCGTGAGCTTCGCCTTGGGCAAATCCAAATCAAGCCGTCCTCTGGGACTGTAACGCGCCATGCGCAGCATCGTGGCAAAGAAGTTCGCGGGCTACAAGAGGTGTTCGGAAGCGGCGTTGGACCCGTCTGGTCTTTTAGTGGCAACCGTCGGGTGTTTTACCGGGTAAGTTCTGCGGATGCGTTCTCCGAAACGTTCCGGATTTGAAATGACTCTTAAATACGGTAGACAAGATGCTCATGAAAGTCCTTTTCATCGGCGGCACGGGCACTATCAGCAAAGCCTGCGCGGAACTGGCGATCGCCCGCGGTCACGACGTGACTCTCCTCAATCGCGGCCGAAGTGGCTCCGTGCGCGGTGCTCATCATATCGCCAGGGACATCTCGGATCCGGCGGCGGCGATTACTCCGGCGCTCGGTTCGCAACATTGGGATGTGGTGGCGGACTTTATCGTTTTCACGCCCGAACAGTTGGAGCAACGCTTGAAACTTTTCCGCGGCCGCGTGGGGCAATACATTTTCATCAGCAGCGCCAGCGCTTATCAGCGGCCGGTCACGCATTACCTCGTCACGGAATCCACGCCGCTCGCCAATCCGTTCTGGGATTATTCGCGGGCCAAAATCGCCTGTGAAGACCGCCTTTTGCGCGCGTTGCGCGAGGAGGGTTTTCCCAGCGTGATCGTGCGCCCATCCTGGACTTACGGCGACACGGTCATTCCGCTCGCCGTGACGAGCCATGGAAAATTTTATTTCACGGGCGTGGATCGGATGCGCAAAGGCAGGCCGATGATTGTGCCCGGGGACGGCTCCTCGCTTTGGGCGATGACGCACAATACGGATTTTGCGCGCGGCTTCGTCGGCCTTTTCGGCAATCCCGCCACGATCGGCCACGCGTTTCACATCACCTCCGACGAAGTGCTTTCGTGGAATCAAATTTATCAGACCGTGGCCGACGCCGCGGGTGTCAGGGAATTGAATCTCGTCCACATCGCCAGCGATTTCATCACGGCTTGCCTGCCCGAAATGACCGGCGGTCTTCACGGCGACAAGGCCAGTTCGGTTGTCATGGACAACACGAAGATCAAGCGCTTCGTCCCGGATTTCGTCGCTACCACCAAACTTCGCGATGGCGTCGCCAAAAGCATCGCCTGGTATGACGCGGAACCCGATCGGCAGCTCGTCGATAATCAAGCCAATGCCAATTGGGACCGATTGATCGCCGCTTACGGGCGCGGGCTCGATGCGGCTCGCCGGGAATTTGGCCGATAACCACTCGCTTTTTGGCAGAGACGGGGCAACGAGTCTCTGAAATTCCCACGCGGGTCGCCATTATTCAGAGACTGCTCACCTGCCTTCGTTAGACTACGGCGAGCAGGCGTCGCCGCCTGCGTTTCAACGGAGTGCAAGCGGCGCATTTGCCCCCTCAGCCGGTGGCTGACAACGTCGCCATCCCGCCTTTAAAAAAATTCGAACATTTTTTGAAACTTTTTGTCTTTTACTTTGTCATACAAAGTATAATGACGTATTCTTCTGCAATAGGCAAGGAGAGGGTGATTTTCGGAAATAAACGTAAAACGGGAGGTAACACATGAAAATCCTGATAATCAATCCAGCGCACCCGTCGATTGGCAGCCGCATTCCGCGCGAACATCTGCCGCCGCTGGGGTTGCTTTCACTGGGTGGCCCGCTGATCGATGCCGGGCACGAAATCAAGCTGCTGGATGCGGAGTTTGGGCCGATGGCGTTGGACGAAATTCTGGCTGAGGTGCAGCGATTTGGGCCTGAAGCCGTGCTTTTGGGCCATTCCGGCTCCACTTCGGCCCATCCTATGGCTACTCGTATCGCACAGGCGGTGCGTGCCGCGCTTCCGCGAACGTGGATCATCTACGGCGGCGTTTTTCCGACGTATCATTGGCGCGATATTCTTGAGGACGAGCCGGCGTTCGATCTCATTGTGCGCGGCGAAGGGGAGGAAACGATTGTCCGCCTCATTACGGCCTTGGAGAACGGTGAATCTCTGGAGCAAATCACCGGCATCGCCTTTCGCTTTGGAACGCAAAGTGCGCGTAATAGGCTCGCTGTGGAATACTGCGGCGACCTCAAAATCATTGCGACGCAGCCCGCCCCAATCATTCGTGACCTGGACGCGTGCCGGGTAGGTTGGGAATTGATCGATCACCGTCGCTACACGTATTACGGCAAACGCCGCGCCGTCGTGGTGCAATTTTCGCGCGGCTGCCCGCATCGCTGCAATTATTGCGGCCAGCACAATTTCTGGCGCACCTGGCGGCATCACGATCCCAAAAAATTTGCCGCCGAACTGGCACGACTGCATCGCGAGCAGGGCGTGGAGTTGATTAATTTCGCCGATGAAAATCCAACCGCTTCGCGTACTGCGTGGGAAGCTTTTCTCAAGGCGATGATCGCAGAAAATGTTCCGCTCGTGATGATCGGCACCACTCGCGCCGGCGATATCGTGCGCGACGCGGACATTCTTCATCTCTATCGGCAGGCCGGCGTTGCGCGCTTTCTGCTCGGAATGGAAAGCACGGATGAAAAGACCTTGCAGGCGATTCACAAAGGCAGCACGAAGGCGATCGATCGCGAGGCGATTCGACTGATGCGCCAGCACGGCATTATTTCCATGGCGGCGTGGGTGGCGGGATTCGCGCAGGAGAAGGACGCCGATTACTGGCGCACGCTGCGGCAATTGATTTCCTACGACCCCGATCAGGTCCAGGCGCTTTACGCGACACCGCACAGTTGGACGCCCTTCGCGGTGCAGGAAGGCAATCACCGCGTCGTGCAAACTGACATGAGCCGGTGGGATTACAAGCATCAGGTGCTGGAAAGCGCGAACGTGCCGAACTGGCGCGTGTTGTTGTGGGTGAAATCCATCGAAGCGATTTGCCAACTCCGGCCCAGATCTCTTTTCCGCGTGCTTGCGCATCCCGATCCGCTGTTGCGCGCCGGCATGCGCTGGTATTCGAACATCGGCCGGCGCGTTTGGACCTATGAGATCTGGCAGTGGCTTTTCCACGATCGCCGAACTCAGCGCGGACCGAAGTTGATTGAATATTTGAAACGGCCATGGCAAGCCGGTGCCAGCGTGCCGAACGATCGCGAATTGCCGCAACCTTGGCACGCCGTTGCCGATCCTTTATTTGTGTCGCGTATGAACAAAAGCAAATTGCGACCGGTCAAAGCTGAAGCGTAACGCCATCATGATGCGCAAAATCATTCGATTCAATTCGGTGGTGATGATGTTGCTGGCGGTGTGTTTCTGCATCTATCCGGCGATTCGCGCGATATTGGACATTCGCGATCCGGCGTTGAAGTCGCCCGGCACGCCGAAAGTGGCCTGGCGGCTGTTTCACAACCTGACACCGCGCTACGCAACCTGGGTGAAAGAGCGCGTCGCGCAAGGCAAGGCTGAAACGATGTCGATCGAAGATATTCCAGGCACCGAATGGCCCTTGTTCGGTTCGGTGTTTTACTTGTGGGGCGTGGAGAATCTGCAAAAAGCCTGGGACGCCGGCAATCATACGGGGGTTGAGCCGAAAGTCTACGGGCGGGAGGCGATCATTGCGGCGTCCGAGTTGGTGATCGATCCCAAACACGCGTCGTGGGTGAAGCAACATTGGGGCACGAATTATCTCCATCACGAAAATGTTTTCTATCGCATGCTCGTGATGGGCGCGCTCACCAGTCGGGCGAACTTGCTTCACGATGGCGCGCATCTGGATTTGTTGCGCGACCAGGTGGAAAGCTTCTCGCAGGAGTTGGATTCTTCCAAGACGGGGCTTTTGGACGATTACCCCGGTCAATGTTATCCCGGTGACGTGATGGCGGCGATCATGTGCATCAAACGTGCGGACGCTGTTTTGGGCACGGACCATTCCAAGTTCATCGAACGCTCCGTGCGCGGCTTTATTGGGAAACGAGAAACACGTTTTCATTTGCCGCCGTATTCGGCCAACGCTGATACGGGTGTGCCTTCCTCCGACGCGCGCGGTTGCGGTAATTCCTACATGGCACTCACCGCGCCCGAATTGTGGCCGGCGCAGGCGAAGATTTGGTTTGAGCTGTATGACGCGTCTTTCTGGCAAAAGCGCGCCATCACTACTGGCTATCGTGAGTTCGCCAAAGACTATCCCAATTCCGAATGGACGATGGATGTGGATGCCGGGCCGGTGATTGCCGGTCATGGCGTGGCGGCGAATGCTTTTGGAATCGGGGCGGCGCGAAAAAATGGGCGGTTCGACCGCGCGTATCCGCTCTCGGCAGAAATGCTGGCGACGGTCGTCGAACTTCCGAATGGCGCGCTTGCGATTCCGCGGCTGCTTTCCAACTTGAGCGATGCTCCCTTGCTGGGTGAAGCGGCCATTCTGTGGCAGTTGAGCACTCAAACCGAACGCGGCTTCCCAGTGAAAACCGGTGGGACGGTTCCGCCGTACGCTTATATGGTGATCGGTTGCTTATTGCTGTTCGGTCTTTGGCGATTGGTGCAGTCACTTGAGAATTTCCGCGCGACCTGGCGGACACCGGATGAAGTGATTCCGGCCGCGGCATTGCAGATGATTGTGTGGGTAGTTCTCATCGCGACATCGATCGCGGCGTTTCTGGTGCATCACGAACTGGTAGCTTTGGCTGCATTGGTTATCGCGGCCATGTTGCCCGCGACAAAAAGGAAAAAGGCGTTGAAGGCAACGGAAGGGTGGGAGGAAAAGCCATCACAAGGGAAGCCGTCCAATCCATCGTAGCATAGTTTCGCATCAATCTATTCGGATATAACCATTTAAAATGCTGGAACCCTCAAAGGTATAAGTAGACTGTAACTATTGTATTGTGATAAACGTCTTACACGTTCGATGAAAACTTGCATCAACATATCAGCCACGAGTTGGCCGGCCATGCGAGTCTCGGTGAAAGCCGGGACACGTCATAATCGGTATAGCTTAGGCTGTGCGTTTAGCCTTGGTCTATCCCTGGCGACCGCGGGCCAACAGCCCGAAGGAAATTTGGATAGACCCGGTGTAGGCAGGTTTTGAAGATAGATAAAGAATTTCTCCAACCCTGCTTACCACAAAGTAAGCAGGGTTTTTTGTTTCCCTGAAATGGCCCGAGTGGCCGCAAACGAAAGGTGAAGTGTCTGTGGATGAGAGGAAAGTGGCATCTAGATGATGCCTGACAGTGCCAGACGAATGACGGCGCCGGAATGCAATGACATTCCACCGACGTGGTGTGCCCACGCGGGGCGAAAGCGCGCGCCAAGACGATTTGAAACGCTTTTACAATTTAAGGGCTTCGGAGGAGGTGTGCCCCAAAACACCGAAAGAACCACCGTGAAACCATGGGTTGGTATCTCAATGAGATAGCAAGAGGTGTTTGTTCTTTTTTGAAATGGCATGGGCCGAGGATGCAATGACATCCTCGGCCCTTTAATTTTCCATGTGAGTGAGCGCGCCCTCCGCGCTCCTCTCAACTATCAACTAACTAATAACCATCAACTCTTCGCAGCGGTTGTGATTTAACAGCAGAATGGCTCCTCGCCAGGGAGCATGTCCGGGCGCAACTCCCGGCTACCGCACCAATTTATTTTACGCCGGGCGCCAGCGCGCGACAGAGTCTCCAAAACTCCGTTTGCTTGGGGCAGCACCAAGGCGGCGTGCCAATTCATCATTCTGCATTTTAATCCGGGGTCGTGGCAGACAAGCAATGCACTTGCCCTGCAAGCAAGTTTATGTGGGAGCGTTACCCACCGGCTCCATTTCTTTTTTGCGGGAAACTCGACCAAAGCACAGAGATGAGCCTCATAAACTCATTCAGGTGGGTGCAACTCCCACTCCCGCTACCAGCCTTCGCTAGAAGGCTGCCGCGCCGTAGCGTCGTGAGAGTGGGCCACACGAAAGTATGCTTTACGTTTTTTTCACGCTACGGCTCGGCAAGCCAATTTCCGGGAAGTGATCCGGCTGTCCGACTGTAAATCGGGTGTCATTAAATAAAGTCGGAAGTGACGAGCTGGAGCGTTACCAGCACTTCCCACCATTTCGGACTCGTAGCTCAACAGCGGAGCGCCCCGTTGTCTGCGGGAGGGTTGAGGGTGCAAATCCCTTCGAGTTCGCCACTTTAGATCGGAGCGTAGCTCAGTCTTCAGAGCGCGCGGCTTGGGACCGCGAGGTCGCAGGTGAAATTCCTGCCGTTCCGACCATTCTCTCAAATGGATTGATGGCTAGTTGGATTATTGGATTTACGACCCACATATCCATTCATCCATCGATCCAAGTCTGATGCTGCTGTGGCCGAATCATGAGGCATCCGCCTTCTAAGCGGAACGATGCGGGTGAAATTCCCGCCGGCAGCGCCATTGCTCAGTCGGATAATAGTAGTCCGCCCGCCTGTTAAGCGGGACGGTGCTGGTGCGAGTCCAGCCTGGGCAGCCAATTTTGGAAGGCAAACAGATATCTGGTGGCCTTCCGCCAACAATTCAACCGATGGAGGTTCCATGGAAGATAACTTACAGGCGATCGTTCAGGTCATTTTCCACGTGATCCTTTTTGTCGTGGTGCATGGCAATCTCGTAAGAAACATCAATTTAAAACAGAAACTCCGCAAACAAAAACAATCGTTTAAAAGAAAGGAAGGCTCATGAAACCCGTTCTCCGTTACCAAAGCCAATTGCTCTTTCGCAAGAGCTACAAGCCGAATCGTCTTCGGATCAAGCCGGGGAAATTGATTTTCAGATTTCGCCCGGTGCGTTTTGGAGTGAAACCAAAAATGACGACCCATGAATGCGATTCGAAGTGAATTCCCAATTGGCCGTGGCGCACCAAGTTGGCCATCCACAAGATGCGGCCACCCGCCATAGTGAAGCAGGCACCTTAATTACTGTTCGTCACGGTGGCGGTGCGCCAGCACTGTCCTGTAGCTCAAAAGTAGAGCCTCCGGCTGATAACCGGAAGACCGCGGAGCGTTACCGCGCGGGACGACCAGCTTTCGCTAAAGCTACGGATCGGCAAGCCAATCTTTGAGCTGAGACTGGGCTTCTATTTGCATTGAGCAAATGGTGGCCGTCCGCCCGGACCCCCAAGTAGCTGAGGAAGATTAGCGCCTCGCTGAAGCCGAGGAGACGTTGGCGCGCTACCAACCTCGGGGACCAATTCAGTTAATAGTTTGTGGCTGAGAGTTGATAGAGAAATTGCTTCCGTGAATGCAAAGCAGCTCGCGCGACCGGATTTTCAATCCGGGCCTAGCCGGTGCAAGTCCGGCCACGGATACTTTTTTGGAAAGTTGATAGTGAATAGTTGATAGACCAGGGGGGAACGTTTTGCGCGTCCTATCAACTATCAACTATCAACTATCAACTAACTCTGCTCTCAAGGCGTAATTAGTTCTGCACGCCGCTCTGCGAAGGCGAGTTCGTGGTGCTTTGCTGTTCGCGATAGCGAACCGGCTTAGTTGGGGAAACCATATGCAAGACTTGGGAAGTCCACTCCACGTGGGAGCGCCATTTGCTTTTCGCCTCTGTGCCTCAGCAGCCACAGGAGCGGTTTCGTAAACCGCTAATCGTCGGTGCGAGTCCGACCAGAGGCTCCATTTCAGTTGCTAGTAATTAGTTGATAGTTGATAGGCGCGCGCTCGGCTCTATCAACTATCAACCCCTCAACTATAAACTCGTTTCAGGATTGTGGTGTAACAGCAGCATCTTCGCCCGTGAAGCGAACGGTTCGGGTGCGAATCCCGGCTTCCTGACCAATTTTATTTCGATAAGCCACTCGTGTGGATTATCGCAACCAGAACGGAACCGAATACGGAGGTAGTTCAACGGCGATAGAACGCCCGGACTTATGTCCGGGAGATGCAGGTTCGAGACCTGCCTTCCGATTTTGGCCACCACAAATATTTTTAAGACGCTCCAAACCGCAACCCTCAACCAGGAGGCCGTATGGCAAACCACATCCCCGACTCAAATGAATCGAATTACGAAATCACCAGCAAACGTCGCAAAGGATTCCCCTCCGAAACGCGGGTGAAACGTGGCGTGCGCGTGGTTCACGGAAACAAAGAGTTGCGCGAAAAACTCGGGCGCAACGATCTGTGCCCGTGCGGGTCCGGACGCAGCTTTTAAGAAGTGCTGCCTCCGCTCCGGCCGCTACGACGGCGCCAAACGGCACCACTTTTTTCCGCGAATAGCGGAGAGTTCAAGGACGCCACAGGAGGTGGCAAACAAGCGGGCGGAGGCGAAAGCTTCCGCCCGCACTTTCATTCAATTGGAAATTTTGAAACCATAAACCAGACATCCTATGAACACAACGACCCCAGTTCAAATCCACGCCACGGGAGAGGCGACGGGCTTTATTCCGGCGCGGGACAACAAGGGCAAGCCAATCACGGTCATCGGCACGAACTCCATTCGTGCGGGGTTTGATGCGATCTGCCTTCAGCAGGCGCTCAACTCTCGCAACGCTCCTGGCGTGACGGATCTCGTGCTCAACCCGGATGCTCATGCCGGTTACGGCGCGCCGGTGGGTTGTGTGCTCACCTCGCCGACGCATATTTATCCCGGCCCGGTCGGAGTGGACATCAAATGTTCCATGAGCTTCCTGCAGCTCGACCTGCCCGCGGATCAAGTGGCCGAAAAAACGGTTCGCCGTTCGCTGATCAATGCCATTCTGGAGCGCACGCCGACCGGCCCGGGTCGCGGCCAGCGCTCCGTTCGCAAAGGCCGCAAGGTTGGTGAAGCGCTCGGGATTAAAGTTGTCACGGAGGGCGCTACCAGCGAAGTCCTGCACGCGTTGGGCATTCCGCTCGAATGGGCGCAACGCTGTGAAGATGCGGTGCATGTTGGTCATGACGACACCCGCGATGCGCTCGCAACGCGTCTCGACTGGTTGCGCGCGAATCGTTTCTCGAACTTCATCGAGAAAATCGGCCAACTCGGCTCGTATGGCGGTGGCAATCATTTCGGTGAATGCGAAGTTGTGCGTGTTCTGGACAACGATCGTGCGCGGGAAACGGCGGCGGTCTTCGGCCTGCGCGATGGCCGCGTGGGATTCCTGTCGCATTGCGGTTCGCGTGGGTTTGGCCACGCGTTGGCGAGCGGCCAGTTCCACGATCTGCAACACAAGTTCGCGCAGTGGAATATCCCGTTGCCCGGCGACGATAAGGAACTCGTCTATGCGCCGCTCGGCACGCCCGAAGCGGAGGCATATCTGGATGATATGGCGCTCGGCGCGAATTTCGCGACCGTGAATCACCTGCTCATCAATGCGCTCGTGCTGGAGGCATTCCAGGAAATCATTCCCGGCGTGCAGGGATCGCTGGTGTATTACATCAGCCACAACATCACGCGTCGTGAATTGCTCCCGGATGGGAACGGCGGCTTCAAAGGCGAGGGCTGGGTGCATCGCAAGGGCGCGACCCGCGCATTTCCCGCGGGTCATCCGGCGTTGCAAAACACGCTGTTCGCCGCAACCGGCCATCCCATTCTGCTACCGGGCAATCCCACGGCGGGAAGTTCCATCATGGTCGCCGACGCCGGCGCTCACGTGGCGGCCTATTCGGTGAATCATGGCGCGGGCCGTGCCATGGGCCGTAAGGCAGCCGACCGCGCGCTGGATCAGAAAACCGTGGACGACGAGTTCACGACGAACGACATCCTGACGAATTGTCGTCAGTATCCGAAGGACGAAGCGCCGGCAGCCTACAAGGACTTCGACGCGGTGCTCGATTCGGTGAAAGCCGCCGGGCTCGCGAGCGAAGTCGCCCGGCTCAAGGCGCGGTTCGTGATCAAGGACTCCGACTCAAGCCTGCGCGGCGCGGCGTGAGGCAACGGAGAGTTGGTAAAATCAGGGCGGGCAGAAGCGAAAGCCTCGGCCCGCCAATTTTACTCCTTCACATTCAGCGCGTAACCATGGGCCGCATAAAGCACGCAGGAAGTTCCGTGATCGGTTTCGCGGAATTGCACGATCATCCATACTTCCGACACGGTGCCATCCTTGGCGCGGACCCAACTCGGCACCAGCGCCAGCGGGCCGAGTTTCGAGCGGCCGGTTTTTTCGATGCCGCCGATTTTTAACACCTGCACGACTCCCGCCCGCTCGTTTATCAGGCGGAGAGATTCGTCGGTCGCGTCGGCAGCAACCGGAAAAAGCCGGCGGATGCGCGGAAAATCATTTTTGAGGGTAGCCGCCCATGCCTGTTGAAGAATTTCCTGGCACGCTTGTTCCTGAGTCATCCCGTCAGCGGAAATTCCATTGTTGGGATCGCTCATGGCCGGAAAGTCGACGCCCGCATCCGGAATCCCCAAGGGCGCGTTCGTGAAAGGAATGCCCGCAGGAGGCTGGAAGTCGAACGTGCTGTCCGGCAAATCCTCAAAATAGAGAATTTTCTCGAGGTCAAATTTCGACGTTCCTTCCCGCTTGGAATTGCCCCAGATTTTCATGCTGACGAGCAGCTTGGTTTGGAAATCAAATTCGAGAACAAAGGATTGCGGCCCGGCAACGCCCTGCGAACTGCAGGTCACGACGACTCGTTTCCGTCCGGTTGCTGGATCGTCGCCTTCCTGCGCCCGATAATCTTTTACTTTCGAGACCTCGGTGAGGAACTCTCGCCCGGGCCAGGTCCCCAAATCCAAAGTGATGCCCGGCTCGACGTACACCATTTTGTCGTCGTGGTCGTAGGTGTAGGTTTTGTTGTCCCTGGTCCAAACCTCTGCTTCATTTCCCACTTTTGCCAAAGCGGCCTCGACAAAATTGCCGGTCGCCTCAGCTCGGAACCAGAGTTCGATCGGAAAGGTTTTGCCGTCTTTGGTGAAGTCACCGGACATCTGCAGGCCTCGATATTTCTTGATGGCCTCGACAGCCTGGTCCATGGCCCAGGCGGACGGGGTCGAATGAATCAAAACCAGCGCCGCCAGAAATGCCAGCACCAACGTGGTGGCCACGGTGTAACGGATGGATTGCCGTCCCAGAATCGAGGCAAACATTTGCCCGAGAGTCAGTGGCACGGCGGGAGTTGCCGTTGCCGCATCGTCAATTTCATGGTGAACGCGTTCATCGAGCTTTGAACTCGCCGGCTCGCGCATTTGGCGGAGGATTTGCGAAAGATTTTCTGTCTGTTTCATAGGCTTATTTTTCCATCCAATAATGTTTTCAGTTTGTCCACGCCGTAGCGGAAACGGCCTTGGACTGTGTTGAGGGAGACGCCTTGCATACGGGCAATCGCGTGAAAACGCATCCCGCTGCGCAGTCGCAGCACGACCACTTCGCGTTGTTCGTAAGGCAATTCCGCCAGCGCCCGGCCCACGCATTTCAGTTCTTCTCCGAACATTGCCGTCTGGTCGGGACGTTCGTTATCCGGCGCGGCGGGTTCAGCGGCGGCAGGTTCGTTGGCGGTTTGTCTGCGCTTCGATTTGTTATGGTTGCGCGCCCGATTCGCCACGCAGGTGCACAAAAATCCTTTCAAACTGCCGGTGAGCCGGAACCGGCCTCCCGAGCGGATGAAGCCGACAAAGACATCGTGAACGACATCTTCCGCGTCCGCTTTGTCAACCAGGAGCACCGCGGCCAAAGTGACGAGTTCGTGCTTGTGCTGTTCATAAATGTCGCGCAGCGCTTCCGTGTGGCCACGGTTGAACCGCCAGACCAGTTGCATGTCTTTGAGCATGTATCGTTGGTGTCGCTTCTGATTTACCCGTCAACGTTCACTACTACAACAATTTGACGGGCAGTTTTAGTATTAGAAAGCTGTGATATCCCGTTGGCCGAGCAATTCAGGCGGCGGCCTGCAAAGCCGCAGAGGCTGGTGTAACTCCAGCACGGGATTCCAATTAAGTTGAGAGCGGAGAGTTGAGCGCTGAGAGACTGCGCCCGGCACGCAGTGAATTCGAGCAAAGGGCCAATGAGAAAACTGTTTTCTGAGGCTTTTAGAGCATTTTCGAACGCGCTATTTTTCGAGCATAGGTGTTCATAGATACACGCCGGTCTTCCAAACCGTAGTACAGGGCGCGATACCCTGATGCTCGACCAGTCTTCGCCGAGGCCTCGGCTCGGCGAGTCATTTCAATTGGCCACTGGCACGTCCATGACGGGCACCAGTCGCACCGGTCCGATGAGACCAGACTCGAGCAGCGCATCGTCTTTCGTCCAGTGATGCCAGGTGGTGAAGGTGTAGCGGCCCGTCGGGCTCGGCTTGCCGTCGAGCACCCACTGCGGCCATTCGCGCAGCCGTTTGCCGTTCCATTGGCGATCGTCGGGGAGTTGCTCATCGCCGATCAGGCGATTCGGCCACAGGTTGGTGATTTTGATTTCCAATTTGTTTTTGCCGGGCTGCGCCGCGCTCGTCACGTCCACGCGGAACGGCGGTTTCCACAAAATGCCGAGCGATTTTCCGTTGAGCGAAATTTCGGCAAGATTTTTTACGCGGCCCAAATCGAGCCACAGCGAATGGCCAACACCCAAATCGGTTGCCGGGATGTCGATCTCTTTTGAGTAGGTCGCTGTGCCTGAAAAATACTTGATGCCTTCATCGGTCGAATCGGTCCACGACTTCAAGCTGTCGAACGTGGCGCTCTCGGGCGCACCCCAATTCGGCGGGAAACTCAGATTCCACGAACCGGAGATTTCCGTTGCGAGCGGTACCGAACCAATCGGCGTGATGGTTTTCTTGCCGGAAGGCAGGGTTAGAGTCACCGTGCCCGGAGCCGCGGCGGAGACGATGATTTTTCCATTCGCATCGGCATGCAACACGAGCGATTCCGGTTGGCCTTGTGCCACCGTGCCGATGGCAAGCGTATCATTTTCTGCGACCGTGACGGTTTTGCGCACGCCATCGAGCGAGTAATCCACGCGGCACTGTTTCACTTGGCCATCGATGGGATCGCGTCCGGCGAGCGTGTTGTTGATTTGCGCGACGAGTGAGCCGTTATCTGCGAGTGCGGAAAGCGTTGCGGTCAGATCGACGGTCTTGGGCGATTCACTCTGCAGATTGCCGTAAACGGCGCTATGAATGATGAGCTTCGGCACATGCGTGGAGTTTTTGTCGGACGTATTCAGGGAAGCCGTGATGACGTGGTTCTTGCTCGCGGGTTTGCGAAACACCACGAACACGGAACCGGAAGGATCGAAATCCAGGCTCACAATCGTGCGGCCTTTTTCCTCGCGCCAAACGGGCGCGGGCTCCATGACGCCGGTATCCGCATGCCAAAGCTCGGGTGTTTTGCCACTAACTCGGAACGTGCACTCTGCCGAATCAAACCGGTCGCGCTGGTTGGAAACGAAATAAATTTCCGTCTCGCCGTCCAATCGATGAATGTAAACCAGCTTCGATTTTGTATCGGGCACCAATTCAAAATCGGGCTTGTCGTTCAGGTCAGTCAACACGGTTAGCATGGTGGCGCCCCAATAGACGCGGCCGTTGCCGAAGCGATTTTCCGTTGTCGTTTTGCCGTCGCATTTGCCCCAGATTTCCGCGGCGATAGCTTTCACGTCCTGGTCGCACTGCGGATAATTTTCCAATCCCGGCGCATGTTCCGGCGGCGGTCCGACGAGCGTCATGCCGTCCTTAACCAGCGCACCGATTTGTTTCAGGAGCGGCGGCGAAATATCCCGGTCGCTCGGCGGCAAAACCAGCACGCGATAATGCATCCCGCTTTGCAGAACAAGTTGATGATTCTCGACCGTCGCGCCTTTCAACGCATCCGCGCCGATGGAATCGAAATCATAGCCCGTCGGCAGCGCGGGATCACCGGCGCGCATTTGGGCGGGGGAGTTTTCGCCGCAGAAATACGCAGCGTCGGCCACGAACCGGCCGCGTTGCAGGAGGAATTGGCAGCGCGCCACGTATTGCAGCCACGCGCGGCCTTGCTCCCACCAGGTGCTGGTGCGATCGAAATGCGTGCCCCACTGGCCCATCGTCATGCCCGGCCAGCGATTTGTCCACGGCTGCATGGCGAAGCGGTGGAAGATGTAGCGATTAATGCCGTAGGTGTAAATTTTATCGCCCAGCGCTTTGAGAGCGCAAGGATCATCGAGCCAGCGACCGTGGTTCCCGGGGCGGGCGGTGAAAGACTCGGCGCCAATGACGTTGCGCCCGTAAACATGCCCGACCGACGACGCCAGCTTGACGGAGGAATCGACGTTGTTGGCGTCCACCCAGAATTCGCCCATCGGGATTTCCGCCGCCGCGCCTTGTTGCATTGATTCGTATGGGCCGACGTAAGGCTCGATGGAAGCGAACATGCCGTGCGCATCGCACAGTTCCTTGAAATGGCCGTAGTAATTGTCCGCGAACAAATCGGAAATCGTGCGGCGCACATCGAACAGGAAGCGTTCGGAAGTTTCCGGGCTGTCCACGACGCGGCCCGTGAATGCCGGCAGGAATTTCAACGGATCATAGCCGCGGCGTTTCTGGAATTCCGCGCGGAAATTTTCCGACCAGTTCTGGCCGCCGACTTCGTAGCTGTCGATCAGCACATTGTTGAACGTCTTGCCTTTGCCGGCGAGCGGACCGGCGTCGTCGATGCACTTCTGCACGAAGCCCGCCCAGTGCGCATCGAGCGCAGCGGTGCTGAATTTATCGCACTCGGGGCCGGTGCCTTCGTCGGGCGCGGGATGATTGTTGCGACCGGTGGGCGTGCGGCCAACACGCAGCACGATCCAATCCCCGCCCGCAGGCGCATCCCATTCGAGCTTGCCGCTGGCGTCCATGCGGCTGGTGAGATCGAGCACGGCGTCATGTTTGATCAAAAGACTTTCTGGCGCGCTGTCGGCCGCGTCGGAAGAATTCACGAATGCGCCGGTATCGCCGTCTTTGGCCTCCACATCTTCAATGCGCAAACGCGGGCTGAGGTCGATACCCGCGATCTCCAAAGCGCGGGTGCGCGACCCGATGGAAATGAATTTGACGCGATAAAATTTCGCCGAAATCGATTCGTTGAACGCAAACGTCAGCGGGCGCGTGGGGCGATTGGGCGTCGTGAACTCGCGGAGATCGCGAAAATTCTGTCCGTCATCGGAAACCTGGATCACACCTTTCACTTCGCCGGCCCCCTGGCCGAAGGTCAGCGTGGCGTTGCGTGAGGCGAAGGCTTGCGGAAATTCCAATTGCACGTATTGCGGCAGGCTGTTGGTGGGCAGTGTGACCATGGTGAGAGCGCTGTTGTCGAGCAGCGCGTTGCCATTGATGTCTGCGACGCTCGCGGAAACTCGCGGCGCGGCGGTGCGCATCGATTGCACTTCGCCATCGGGCTGATGAAACGCGAGCACCGCGACGTCGTGGTAAACATTCCATTCCGTGCGCGGCTGCGGCAGCGTGCCGGAGAATTTTTCGCCGCCGGCAACTTTGGTTTCGGTCATCACGACGTGTTCCATGGAATGCTCCGGAGAATCCCACGGCCCGCCGCTGCTGGACCAGCCCGCGCAATTGTGCACGCAGAGTTGCAGTCCGAGTCGGTTGGCTTCCTTCACCGCGAACGTGAACATTTCGTGCCACGCGGGCGAATTGAATTTCACCGGCCCCGCGGGGATGCCTTCGCTCGCGTTGAAAATCTGGGCACCGCCAATACCCACGCGCTGCATGGCTTCGAGGTCGGCGGTGATGCCTTCCTTGGTGACGTTGCCGTTCATCCAATGCCACCACGTCTGCGGCCGCGCCGATGCGGGCGGCGATTGGAAGCCGGACGCCAGCGGATCGGTGGAGTCGGTGGCCGCGATTGAGGTGAGCGATGGCAGGAATGCCAGACAAAAAAGCAGGGGGCAGATTTTCATCTGCGCGCAGTTTACCAAACCGCGCAGCGAGATTCACGGAAAAGAATTTTCGTTCGCGTCACCAAAAGTGGCCACATCAGATTTGGCAAACGGCCACGTCAGGGTTGCAAACTTTGACAGTGAAGTCCCGGCTCTTAACCGGCGAGAACACGGTGCGAATCCGTGGTCACCCCACCAATTTCAGCGCCCCCGTAGCTCAAAATATCAGAGTGCGACGCTTCGAACGTCGCGGTTGCAGGTGGGAGTCCTGCCGGGAGCACCAATTTATGCCGCGTTAGCCCAACTACCAGAGGCGCTCCGCTCAGAACGGAGAGGTTGTGGGTGGAAATCCCTCACGCGGCACCAATTTGACCTGCGTCGGCAGCCCATGTAGTCCAACGTAGAGACAGCGCACTTAAAATGCGCACAGTGCCGGTGCAAATCCGGCCGTGGGCACCAGCCTTCGCTGAAGCTACGGCTCGGCAAGCCAATTTTGGAATGTCAACCGGACAAGGTCCGGGCCTCGGTGCTAACGAGTGCGTGCCTTCGGGCAAGTGGAGCATGCCCACGGCATTCCGCCATTTTTTCGCTCTCGCGCCAGGACGAGTATTCTTGTCAGAAAAATTTGGGCATCCACTGGCCGATGGCATAACCCAAAAAAATCGCTATCGCCAGGTCACCACCGCGCTGCGAGCCGCGCGACGCCATTTTGCCAACCACCAATCCGGCGCCTGCGAACAAGGTGCACAGCACTCCAATAAGGGCCAGAAGGTGGAAAGGAATTCTCCCATCTCCGGATCCAACAGCCGGGATGATTTGAACAATAATGCAGAGAAGCGTGAATGCGGCCACGCCGGCAGCCAGGATCCATCGTGGCAGCCTCAGCTTGCCAAGGCTTGCGAGCACCAGCCAGACGAAGACCCCAATCGAGAGCTGCAAAGGCATGCGGTGAAGGTGCGGGCTCGCGCCAAACCATCGGCCCGTCGTGAGCACGACCGCCATCAGGATGGCACCCGGGACAAGAACGCCGCGCGCACGCTCCAACCGGGGATCGAGTTTCGGCAAACTCCAGATCAATCCGAGTGCGCCCATCATTCCGCAAACCACTCCTGCCAGTCGCCACAGCCAGAACCGCGGAGCGGGAGGCGGCGTTTTTCCGACTGCGGCGCAGGCGGCCTCGACGCCGGCATTCACCAGGCGCGGGTCAAATACTTCGAGGGCATGATCACACCATGGCGATAACACCAAACGCGCATCGGAGCGCGCCTTTAGACTGGCTAGGGAAACCAATTCCTCAAAATCGCCGGCCAATAGAAGCAGCGGTGGCCCTTGCATGCCCAGATTGGGATTCGCTCCGGCGGCAATGAATAGCTTCGGATTCAAGTCGCCGTTCCGAACGCCAGCCTGGCCGACGCCCGCTCCCATCGAATGGCCGACGAAAACGTCCACGTGGCCAAGCTCGCGTGTGATGTCGCGCATTTGAGCCGCCATTTCGGCGCGGGAAAATCGAAGTCGTGATTCTCCATGTCCCGCCAAATCCACGGCGTAACAATTAAATCCGGCCCTGGCCAGGGCTTCGCCAAAACGAAACATGGTTTCCTTGGATGCCGTGACACCATGAGCGAGTAGCGCCACCGGATGTGGCCCGGATGTTTTTGGAAAGAGATGAATGGTCGGAGTGTTTCCCGCGAGAATCACTTTTTCAGTCCTCACGCCCGGTTCGGTAATGTGTGCCAGTAGAGTCCCGGCAATGAGGCTGACGATGGCGGCGGCGGCCATCCATCGGGTACGGGGAGCGCGGGTTTCGCCCGGCTTGGCAACTGAGTCTTGGGACGATGCAGTATTGATATGCCGAGCGTATCCGCGAGTGCGTCTTTTGAAAAGTGCCGTCGGAACAGTCAGGACCTTCGCGCGCGTAGCTCAAAGAGAGCAGGCGGATTTATAACCCGCATCGCACTTGATAAGTGCCTGGATCCGGAGCGTTACCGGACGCGCGCACCAACTTTTTCCCGATCGTTTTTGCCTTCATGCAACAGCTTGTGCACGGTTGCATGAGTGCGAAGATTCCTTTAGACAATAAGGATGCTCCATCTCCAGCCCGAACGGCTTCACCTGGCAGCGCAGATTGGGATCGGATCAGTTTGGATTTTTCACGGGCTCTACAGCAAAATTCTCAATGGAATACCGCGTCATCGCTTAATTGTTGGAAAGATTCTGGGAACCGAAAGAGCAGGAATCGCAACTAAGACGATTGGCCTGTTGGAATTGCTCCTGGGGGTATGGGTCATCACCAACTGGCAGCCGGTGTGGTGCGCCTCGGTTCAAACGGCGGCGCTGATTGTGATGAACTCACTGGAGATCATTTTAGCATGTGAACTCCTTATATCTTCCGTCGGAATGGTGGTTTTGAATCTGCTTTTCCTGAGCCTGGTTTGGTGGTGGGCCACATTTGCAGAGTAGGAGACGACGTGAGGAGTCTCTAACTTTTGGAATTTTGAAGGCGAATCAGAGGCTCCTCCGCCTTCGCTACGCTTCGTCGCGACGAGCGCCGTCTCCAGCTTATCAAGCGTCGGCGTTTCGAATCAAAGCCACCAGCGGCCCGCGCGCCGCTCCCGGGTCTTCGATCACTTCCCCGATGACCGAATGCAATTGCCCGGCGGGAAGCCGCGCGAGATGCATCAGGACATGCGCGAGCGACGCCTTATCCGGCAGCGCAGCCAAAAGCCTGCGCCACAGTTCGCCGCCGGATTGCAGCATCCACGGTTCGAGATCGATGCGATCCGTGGTGTCAATCACGGTGCGGTAAGTGTCGTCGGAAAGCCGGTTGAGCCCGTGCAGGCAAATGAGTTCCGCCGTGCCTTTGACCAATTCCTTCGCGAGCAATTGCCAATTGGTCCCGCGAGCGACCACAACGAATTGATTGTTCCGCCGTTCAACGCCGCCCAAGCCGACAACGCATGCTCGAAAAATTTTTCCGCAAACGGTCTTCGGTTCAGGAAAATCTGAGGGAACAGTCACGCGAGTTTCCAAAGCGCCATCGAGCCGTTCTCGCGGAATGCCCCACACGCTGGAAGCGGTGCGCATCGCGATTTGCGCGAGTTCAACGCGATGAGTGGACTCCAGAGCTTTCAGTTGTTGAATGATGAGCCCCGCCTGGAAAGAAAAGCCGATGCCCGAGATCGTGAATCCTTTTTCTTTGGATCGTTCCAGCCCACGTTTTCGGCTGATATCCGAGAGCATGCCGCCGTATTTCGAAAGCAGCGGATGCTGATAGAAGGGGTGGTCCGGCTGCGTGGTGGAGCGCTGCCAAAAACGGCTCGGCGAACCCAGGAGCATTTTCGTCGAGGGCTGCCAATATTGCAGCAGGTTGATGAGCGCGTATTGATCGTACAGCTGCACGAGTTCGGGATGCAAAGCGGTCAACTCATCGCGGACCAAATGATGAAACGTCATGCCCGCGTGCTGGGCCGCGCCTTGGATGAGCCAATTCAGCGTGAGCCGTTTTTGAATCTGAAGCTGCTCGTCGCCCATGGTTTTACGCCTTCGGCGGAGGAGTGGGTCGGGTGCCGGGCCAATCGGGATTGAACGGATCCGGCCGCGGTTTCGGTTCGGCGGGCGGCGCGGATGGAGCCGGTTCGGGTTCCGCCGGTTTGGGTGGCGCGATCGGTTCAGTCTGCGGCATGCGGCAAGTTTAACGGGTAATTATTTTTTGCCGAGAAAAAGAGTATCTCCCAGGACACATCCATTTTTCGCTCGCGTAGTCCAATAGAAGAGACACGAGGTTGAGGGCGTCGCCAGTGCCGGGGCGGGACCTGCCGCGAGCACCAAAGGAGTCGAGGCCACAGTAGACCGGCACCGGACTTTTAATCCGGTAAGGTGAGGTTGCAACTACCTCCGGCTCCATCAATTTCCAATCGTTGCGCGCTTACTTGGTAGCGCTGGTTCGATGGATCACCGGGTAGCTGTCGTATTTATGATTCAAAGCCGTGAAGGCAGCAGCGTCGAAATTCGGCGCGTTGAAGATTTGCTGCAACCCATAAAAGAAACCTTCGCGATTTTGTGCAGGATTGAAAATGAGCATCAACGTGACCGGTTGGTCCGATTCATTGGCGAACGCGTGCGGCGTGAATCGCGGCACATGAATCACCGAACCGGCCCGCGCGCTGACTTTGGTTTCGCCGTGCGTCACGGAGAGCGTTCCTGCCATGACAATGAACGTTTCGTCCGTATAACGATGAAAATGCAACGTCGCGCCGACCATGCCCGGTTCCAAAACAATTTCGTACACGCCCAACTGGTCGTTGGAAATGGAACTGGTGATTTTGAGCGTGATGCGGCCGCCCTTGATTTCGAGCACCTCGCCCTCTCCGGGCGCAAAGACGGTGGCGCGGTCGGTTAATTCGTCCTTCAAACACTGGTCCAACGGTTTGGTCATGTCGGAATCATCGCGAATTCAGGGACCGAATCAAAAAATTTCTGCCGGGTCGTCTAATTAGCAGGACACCGCCCTTTGAAGGCGACCGTGATGGTGCGAATCCATCCCCGGCAGCCAATTTCGGCAAATCGAACATCCGCTCGGTGGTGAAATAGCATCGCGTCTGGCCTACACCCAGAAGTCGGAGGGGCAGAACCTTCCCGGGCGACCATTTTTATTGCCTCGTTGCATAATCAGGAGTGCGCTGGTCTCTGACACCAGAGGACCTGGAGCAAAACCAGGCGAGGCAACCAATTTCTGTCCGCGAACTCAAATTACTGCTGGCCCTCAATCGTCTTGATCGAGCCGTCCGGCAGATATTCCAGTTCGATGACTTTCAGGCTGCGCAGCCACGTTTTGCCGCCCGATGGCCGCGAGTCGTGATGAAACAAATACCATTTGCCCTTGAATTCGCAGACGCAATGGTGCGTGGTCCAGCCCACCACCGGCGTGAGGATGACGCCCTGATACGTGAACGGCCCGTAAAGAGTATCGCTCGTCGCGTAGCACAGGAAGTGCGTGTCGCCGGTCGAATAGGAGTAATAATATTTGCCGTTGTATTTATGCATCCACGACGCCTCAAAAAATCGGCGGTCGTGATCGCCGGCTTTCAGCGGCTGGCCATCCTTGTTGAGAATCACGAGGTCGCGCGGAGCTTCCGCAAACTCGAGCATGTTGTCGGTGAGCCGGGCAATTTTCGGGCAGAGCGCCGGTTCGTGATCGGCCGGTTCCTGGCCGCGTTCGATCGCTTTATTGTTGCGATAGCGCTGCAATTGTCCGCCCCACAATCCGCCGAAGATCAGGTAATGCGCACCCTTGTCCTCAAACGCGCACGGGTCGATGGAGTAGCTGCCTTTGATCGGATTCTCCTGCGTAATGAACGGCCCTTCCGGGCGATCGCTGATCGCGACGCCGAGATGAAAGACATCGTTTTTATCCTTCAGCGAAAAGTAGATGTAATATTTGCCGTTTTTATGCGCGCAGTCGGAATCCCAAAGCTGCCGGCCGGACCAGGGAATATTTTTCAGATCCAGAACCACGCCGTGATCGGTCACCGGGCCGTCGATGGAATCCAGGGACAACACATGGTAATCGCGCATGTCGAAATGATCGCCGAGATCGTTCTCGGGAATCCCCGATTCGATGTCATGCGAAGGGTAAATGTATAAGCGGCCGTTGAAAACGTGCGCGGCGGGGTCGGCCATGTAAGTTCCATCCGGCACCAGGTATCTCGGTGATTTCATAGTTTGATTTTAATTGGTGCGGTAGGGACCGCGATTGGGCTCGAATCATAAAAAGTTTCCCGCAGAAAGCCAGATTTATGGAGTGGGCCATGCCAACAAAGAACAAACACCGAGGTGTGTGAATTGTTAAATAAGTTAAATGAGTTAAATCAGGCTGAAACGCGCGCCTCATTTAACTCATTTAACCGATTTAACCATTTAACTATTTATGACCATCCTGAACAAAGCCATCGTGCTCGTGCTGAATCGAAACTGGCAGGCGATTAACATTCGCACGCCACAGGAGGCGTTTTGCCAGATGGCAACCGGCGTGGCCACGGCGCTGGAAATCGAAGGCAAGAACCACATCAGGCCGGTTGCATGGAACGAATGGATCACTCTGCCGATTCGCGAAGGTGACCACCAGGTGCGCACCGCGCGCGGCACGATCCGCGTGCCGACAGTCATCGTGTCCGTGAATTACGCCCGCGTGCCGAAGAAGCGCCCGAAGCTGAGCGCGAAGAACATTCGCGAACGCGACGGCAACCGTTGCCAATACACGGGCCGATTGCTCAAGCCGGAAGAAGGCAGCCTTGACCACGTCCTGCCCCGCTCGCGCGGCGGCCGGGACACTTGGGAAAACCTCGTGTGGGCCGCGAAGGAAGTGAACCAGCGCAAGGCCGACCGTCTCCCGCACGAAGCCGGCCTCAAGCTGCTCACCGTGCCGCGCGCGCCGAAGGAACTGCCCGCGTCCGCGTTGATCCGTAATGCTCACGGCGTCGCAGAATGGAAGCTTTTCCTGAATGAATGAAGCAAGGGGAGCGAGTTCAAGGCTCGCTCTCCTTTTTCTCTATTTGGATTTCGTTCCCACTTGTTTCAGACAGTGTGTGAAGTACGGCAGCAACTGCTTCTTGCGCGAAACCACGTCGCGCAATTCGTAAATGCCCGGCTCCACGCGCGGGTAATCGATTTGCTTGATGAAATCGGGATTGCCAGTCACGAGCAGGAGCGAATTTTGCATGACGACATCCGTCACGAGCAGGCCGGAAAAGAAATAGGAGCGCTTGTTGCGATACGTTTCGAGCGCGTCCAGCAGCTCGGTCTTGCGTTTCCAAAATTGGTCGAAACCGATTTCCTCGATCTGCGCGATGCTGAATTTCACGCCGTCCTGCACGTATTCCTTGCAATCCGTCGTGATGGCTTGCGGCGCGGTCTTCAACGTGAGGAGCGAGCCTGACGCGAACAGTTTTTCCGTGAACTCACGCGCGTTCGTGCCGGAAAGTTCCTCGAGCTTTTTCAAAATTTCAGCGTCGCGGGGCGTCGATGTCGGCGACGTGAGATTCAACGTGTCCGACACAACGCCCGCCAGCAGCAAGCCTGCGATCGGCTTCGGCAATTCCACCCCGAACCGGAAAAAACAATCCGCCACGATCGTGCTCGTCGAGCCGACGGGTTCATTGCGAAACAAAATCGGCTGCTGCGTGGAGAGCGAGCCGATGCGGTGGTGATCGATGATCTCGATGATGTCCGCCTCTTCCGCGCCCTGCACGGCTTGTGAGAGTTCGTTGTGATCCACGAGGATCAATTTGCGCGTGACCGTTTTGAGAAAGTCCGCCTTGGAAAAAATGCCCGCGACGCGGCTTTCCGCATCGATCACCGGGAACACGTGATGGCCGGAAGCGCGCGCTTCTTCGCGCGCCGCCGAGAGCGGTTCATGCTCGCGAAAGCTCACAAATTCCTCGTTCAACACGTGCCGGACCATCACCGCCGCGCGGCACAAGGCGGCAGTCGTCGCCGAGTCGTGCGGCGAAGACATCACGCTCACGCCATTGCGCTCCGCCGCTTTCAGAATGCGCGGTTCCACCTTCAATCCACCGGTCACAATGAGGAGCCGCACCGTTTCCTTGATCGCGGCCTCCTGGATATCCGTGCGGTCGCCGACCACCACGATGACTTTTTCGCGCAAAAATGTTTCCAACCGTTCGGCGAACGAGTCCACGCTCATCGCGCCGATCATCATGATCAAATCCTCCTCGCGCTTGTGCTCGAATTTCACGAGCAATTCGCCCTCCAACGTGCGCGCGAGATTTTGCAGTGAGGAAAGAATGCGGCGCGAATCGCCGAGATGATTCGCCGCCGGAAACAGGAACTTGCACAGCTTGAACAGCGACAGCAGCCCGCGGCAACGGCGGTTTTCGTCCAGCACGGGCAGGATGCGAATGTTGTTTGTATCCATCAGGTGGAGCGCATCCGCCGCCGTGACCGTCGGTTTCACGCTCATGATCTGGCGCTGCATCACGTCGGCAATTGTCGGCGAGACAGTCGAGACAAACCGCGGCGCCGGCATGCCGAAAGTGTTCAACACGAAATCGATTCGATCGTTGGTATCCCCGCAACGCGCCGCCACAGCCTCGGGCATCCCCGTGCGCCGCTTGAATTCGGCATAACCGACCGCCGAACAAATCGCGTCGGTATCCGGATTACGATGGCCAATGACAAAAATTTCGCTCATGCAATGCGCGCCAAGTTATGCGTTAGCGATGCCCGAGCGCAAGACCGGCAAGCGCGCAGAATTTCCGAGGAATGACCCCACAGTCCGAAATTGGCGGAAACGAAAAACGTCTTGCGGGGATTCAAGAATGGGCGTATGATTTAGGAATGAGTGAGGAAAGGGGTAATCCAATAAGACTAATCGAAAGGCTTATTGCATGCGTGATTTTACTCGGGATGCTGCCGATGTTGCTCATAGTTGCGGGGTCAATTCATCTGACGGCGGGCTGCCCAGCGATACTCTGCGACGAATTTCCGAACGCCGACGTGATCACTCGGCGATTGCGTTTTCGCACGACCGGACACGGCACGCCTTTCTTCCGGACGATGGGGCGATTGCTTCGGAGGTATTCAATTGATGAATGGCCGGCGTTATGGAGTGTTGTCCGGGGAGATATCAACTTGGGAGAATTGAGAAATCTCCGTTAGACACATTTCAGCGCCGTAGGCGCGACATATTTGTAGCAACCGTTTCCCGAAAACGCCAAGCCCCGTAGGGCGGCGATATTCTGTTTCAAACTCTGGCGATGCCGCTCTACGCAGCTTATTTGTTTGTTAAACTGAGTTCTACAAATATGTCGCACCTAACGGTGTTTGACTGAAGAACGGCATGGCGTCAAGGAGCCAAAAAATCTATCAATCCGCATACCCGTCCGGATGCTTCTTATGCCAGGCCCAGGCGGTAGCGACGATGTCATCCAATTTCGGGAATTGCGGTTTCCAGCCCAATTCGCGGATCGCTTTTTCGGCCGATGCCACGAGCTTCGGCGGGTCGCCGGGGCGGCGCGGTTTTTCAATCGCGGCGATTTTTTTGCCGGTGACTTTTTCGCACATCTGGATCACCTGACGCACGGAATAGCCGTCACCGTTGCCCAAATTGTAAAATCCGGTCTTGCCCGGTTGCAGGCCGAGGATGTGCGCCTGTGAAAGATCGCGGATGTGGATGTAATCGCGGATGCAGGTGCCATCGGGCGTGGGATAATCGGTTCCGAAAATTTCGCAGTTCGCTTTTTTACCGAGCGCGACAAACAGGATGTTCGGGATGAGGTGCGTTTCGATGCGATGATGTTCGCCAAATTTTTCGCTCGCGCCGGCGGCGTTGAAATAACGCAAAGCGATGAAATCCAATTTGTAAATCTGCTGATACCAGATGAGCACTTTCTCGAACATCAATTTCGCTTCGCCGTAAGGATTGATGGGGCGCTGCGGCAAATCCTCCGTCATCGGCACGCGATCTGGCGGGCCGTAAGTGGCGCAGGTGGAGCTGAACACGAATTTCTTCACGCCGCATTCCACAGCGGCATCGGCGAGCTTGAGCGCGTTGACGAGATTGTTATGAAAATATTTTTTCGGATTTGTCATCGACTCGCCCACCAGCGCGCTGGCCGCGAAGTGCATGATGGCGTCGGGCTGGGTCGATTTGACGGCATTGAGGATGTCGCCTTCCTGCTCCGGCTTGGCGAGAATGAATTTCGCGCGCGGATCGACCGCCGAGCGATGCCCTTCGGTCAAATTATCGTAAACCGTGACGGCGTGGCCCGCGTTGAGCAGTTCTTCCGTGCACACCGAACCGATGTATCCCGCGCCGCCAGTGAGAAAAACGTTCATCGGGCGGGAACCTAGCGTGGATACGTTGCCGGTTCAACGGCAATTTCGGAGAGGTTGTTACGGTTGCGTGAAACGTGATCCGTGACGCGTGAACTCGTCAGAACGCCTCAGCCAACATTCACGTTTCACGGATCACGTTTCACGCCTCGAAATTGTCAATTAATCTCCCGCATCCTGATACACGACACCTGCTGATCCTCGTCAAAATTCTCCAGCTTCGGCACGATGCGCGCGCAATCGGCAATGGCGTACGGACAACGCGGATGGAACGGGCAGCCACCGGGCGGGTTCATGGGAGACGGCGGGTCGCCGGCAAGGATTATGCGTTCGCGTTTTTTCTCACGCACGGGATCGGGAATCGGCACCGCGCTGACGAGCGCTTTGGAATAAGGATGCAGGGGGCGCTCGAAAACTTTTGCGGCCGGTCCGAGCTCGACAATTTTTCCGAGATACATCACCGCGATGCGGTCGGAGATGTGTTTGACGACCGAGAGATCGTGCGAAATGAAAATCAGCGTCAACTGCATCTCGCGCGAGAGTTTGGCGAGCAGGTTGATGATTTGCGCCTGGATGGAGACGTCGAGCGCGGAGACGGGTTCGTCGGCGACAATGAGTTTGGGCTCCACCGCGAGCGCACGGGCAATCGCGATGCGCTGGCGTTGGCCGCCGGAGAACTCGTGCGGATATTTTTTCAGGAAGCGCGGCGAGAGGCCCACTTTCTCCATGAGTTCGCTCACGCGGCGCGGCATTTCGGCGCGGGGAATGTCAGCGTGCGTCTGGATCGCCTCCGCAAGCGTGTCGAAAACGGTCATACGCGGATTGAGCGACGCGTACGGGTCCTGAAAAATCATCTGGAAATCCGCGCGCGCATGGCGGAGTTCGGAACCGCGAAGTTGTGTGAGATTTTTCCCGGCAAGCACCACGACGCCTTCGCTCGCGGGAATCAATTGCAGAATCGTGCGTCCGAGCGTGGATTTGCCGCAGCCGGATTCGCCCACGAGCCCGAGGATTTCGCCGCGCTGGAGCGTGAGTGTAACGCCATCGACGGCTTTCACGGTGCCGATCTCGCGGCGAAAAATAATCCCGCGCTCCACCGGGAAGTGGGCTTTCAGGTCTTTGATTTCGAGAAAACCGCTCATGATTTTGCAGTGGTTCGCTTCCAGAATTTCCACCACGATGACGAGACGAGCGAGGGTGGTGGCGCAAAGAACTCCACCTCCAGTTTCTCGGCTTCATAAGAATCTAGAGGCACCCCCAGCAACGTCCCAGCAACGTTGAACAACAGTTCCTCTCCGTATGCAGAGACGTCAAATACATGTTCTTTTCCGTTGATTTCGGTAAAGAAGAAACGCTCGCCATTGCGCAGTTTGGACTTTTCGAAATGAGGTTTTTCGACCGGCAATAGTTCACCCACATCCGCCGTCACGCGGTTATCGGAATCGCCTGCAAAGTGGCGCTTTACCTGGCCGTCCACCCAGAGTTTGTAATGAAAAAAGTTCACTACGCTGTGCAATCCTAACTCAAGAACTGTCGCGCACGGGTATAGACGATACAGCGCTTTTACGAGTTCAGCAGTTGATTGCTTCTCCGGATAATCAACATCCATGCCGCACAGAACTAATCCACCGTCGTACACACCCAGGGCGTGCTTGCCGCCCTGTAGATAAATGACGTCGTCAAAAGTAGTGGTGCCCTCCGGAAACCAACCAAGCTGCAGTTCCTCCACCACCTCTCGCGCTCGCTCTGGTTGATGCTTTGGAAACGTCGCAAAAACCGCGTCGCCTTTCTCGCTCAACAAAATGCAATTTGCTTTCCAGCCCATATCAGAGTGAAAGCTCTCCTTTCTGCACACGCAAACAAGCGGTCGCGTGGCCGGGCGCGATGTCTTTCAGCGCGACCGGTTGGCGGCATTGGTCCTGCACAAATTCACAGCGCGGTGCGAACGGGCAGCCTTCGATCGGGCGCGACAAATCCGGCGGCATGCCGGGAATGGTGTAGAGCGCGGCGCCTTTTGGTTGCAGCGCCGGAATGGATTTTTGCAACGCGCGCGTATAAGGATGCGCCGTGCGCGCGAAGAGTTCATCCGTCGCGGCGCGCTCCACGATGCGCCCGGCATACATCACTTGCACACGCTGGCAAAAACCGGCGACGACGCCGAGGTCGTGCGTGACCCAAATCACCGCCATGCCCAGCTCGCGTTGCATTTTTTTGACGAGATCCAGAATTTGCGCCTGCACGGTGACATCAAGCGCAGTGGTCGGTTCGTCCGCAATGAGCAATTCGGGCTTGGTGATGAGCGCCATGGCGATCATCACGCGCTGGCGCATGCCGCCGGAAAATTCGTGCGGATAACTGCGGATGCGACTTGCCGCGTCGGGCACGCCGACTTCCGACAGCATGGCGATGCCGCGTTCGAGCGCGGCGGCATGGCTGATTTTTTCGTGAATCAACAACGGCTCGATAATCTGTTCCGATATCCGCATATACGGATTCAGCGAAGTCATCGGGTCCTGAAAAATCATCGAGATGCGTTTGCCGCGGATTTTGTTCAGGACCGCAGGCGTGGTGTGGAGCAGGTCGATGCCGTCGAACATCGCCATGCCGCCTTCGATTTTTCCGGGCGGTTGCGGGATCAAGCGCATCAGCGAGTAGCACGTGACGGATTTGCCGGAGCCCGATTCGCCGACGATACCAAGCGTATCGCCTTTTTCGAGCGCGAACGAAACATCGTTCACCGCGCGGACGACGCCGTAGCGCGTGTGGAACGACGTGCGCAGGTTGGTGACTTCGAGCAGCGGCATATCAATCCTTGGACGCGCGCACATCCAGTGCGTCGCGCAGGCCGTCTCCGACAAAGTTGAGCGAAAAAAGTGTGATCGCGAAAAAGAGGCTCGGGAAAATCAGGAGCCAGGGATATTCCTCCATGCTCTTGGCGCCGTCGTTGATGAGCGTGCCCCACGAGCTCATCGGCGGTTGCACGCCGAAACCAAGGAAGCTCAGGAACGCTTCGAGCAACATCACGCTCGGCACAATGAGCGTGCTGTAAATGATGACGATGCCGAGAACATTCGGAATCATGTGGCGCAAAATAATGCGCCGTTTGCGCAAGCCGAGCGCGACGGCGGCTTCGACGAATTCCTGCTTTTTGAGCGACATCACCTGCCCGCGCACGATGCGCGCCATGTCCAGCCATTCCACCGCGCCGATGGCTCCGAAAAGCAAATAAATATTCCGCCCGAAAATCACCATCAGCAGGATCACGAAAATAACGAACGGCAGTGAATAGAGAATGTCCACGATGCGCATCATCACGACATCCAGCCGCCCGCCCACGTAACCGGAAATGGAACCGTAGAGCACGCCGATGATGACCGAAACCGCGGTGGCGACGAGGCCGACCGAAAGTGAAATGCGGCCGCCGTAAAGTGTTCGCGAGAACAAATCGCGTCCAAGCACGTCCGTCCCGAACAGATGACTCCAACTTGGCGGAGTCGCGCCGATGGCGAGATTGGTTTGATCGTAGGAGTGGGGCGCAATGAGCGGCGAGAGGAAGGAAGCGATGGCCAGGAGCAGGACGAAAATCGCTCCGGCGAGGGCCATTTTATTTTGCCGCAGCCGATGCCACGCATCCTGCCACAGCGATTGGCCGACTTCGACCTCGCTGGTGTGTTGCGTGACGGTTGGAAATTCGGCGCTCATTCAAAACGCAACTTTGGATTCAGCCAGACCTGGAGAATGTCCACGACCAGGTTGGCGAAAATGGTCAGCGCGGCAAAAAAGAGGACCGTGCCCATCACCATCGTGTAATCACGATTGAACCCGGCCATGATGAAAAAGCGGCCCAGGCCGGGAATTTGGAAAATGGATTCGACGACGAGCGAGCCGGTGATGATGCCGGCAACGGCCGGTCCGAGAAAGGAGACGACCGAGAGCATGCCGCCCCGCAACGCGTGTTTCCAGACGATGCGCCATTCAGTGGCGCCTTTGGCGCGAGCCGTGCGGATAAAATCCTGATTCAAAATCTCCAGCATCCCGCCGCGAGTCAGCCGCGAAATATATGCGGTGTAGTAAAGGCCCAGCGTGATCGACGGCAGCACGCGGTCGCTCGGGAGATACCAGCCGGAAGTGTTGTACCAGTGAAGGCAGATGCCGAAGAAAAGAATCAGCAGCGGGCCGGTGACAAAGGTCGGCAAACAAATGCCGAGCGTCGCCAGCGACATCGGCACGTAATCGCTGGCCGTGTTTTTGCGCAGCGAAGCGATAATGCCCGCCACCATGCCGACCACGAGCGCGAAGGCGAGCGCATAACAGCCGAGCTCCAGCGAAACTGGAAACGCGCCGGCGAGCAATTCGTTGACGGTCCAACCCGCGTACTTGAAAGACGGGCCGAGGTCGCCGCGCGCCAAATGCCCCATGTAATCCACATACTGCTGCCACACCGGTTTGTTCAGGCCATACTGTTTTTCGATCGCCAGCTTAATTTCGGGCGTCGTGACCTTTTCCGTGTCGAACGGCCCGCCCGGCATCATCTTCATCAGGAAAAACGAAACCGTCGCCACGATGAGCAACACCGGGATGGCTTCAAAAATTCGTTTGATGATGTAGCGGAGCACAGGTCAGCTATTTTGCGTTTTCTCGAGGTAAAGAAATTTGTAAGGGTGGATGTCCAGGATGTTGGGATGCCAGCCTTTCAGTTCCGGGCGAATGGCGTGGGTGGAGGTGTAAAAATAAATCGGCAGAATGGGCAACTCGTCCATGAGAATCGCCTCGGCCCTTTGAAATACCTCCAATCGCTCCTTGGAATCGACGGTGTGGGAGGCTTCGTCGATGAGGCGATCGTACTCCGCATTGGACCAGCCCGTTTCGTTGTTGCCGCCGTTAGTGAGCCACATGTTGAGAAATGTGTCCGGGTCCACGTAATCGCCGATCCACGAAGAACGGCAGATCTGATAATCCAACGTGCGCTGCGCGTCGAGATAGACCTTCCATTCCTGATTGACGAGCCGGACATCAATGCCGAGTTTGCTTTTCCACATCTGCTGGATGGCCTCGGCAACCGTGCGATGAGCTTCGAGCGTGTTGTAGAGCAGTTCAATCGTTGGCAGGTTTTTGCCGTCAGGATAGCCGGCGTCGGCCAGCAAACGTTTGGCTTCGGCGACATCCTCGTGAACGAGTGTGCGGCACGTGTAACCAGCAGTCCCCGGCGGAGTGAGATTGTACGCCGGAAGTTGGCCGCCGCGCATGACTGTCTTCACAATCGCTTCACGGTCGATGGCCATCGTGAGAGCGCGGCGCACGCGTTTATCGTTCAAAGGCGGTTTGTTGACATTGAATTTATAAAAATAGCTGCCGAGATAGGCGCTGATGTGGAGCATCTCGGGATAATGCTCCTTGTAGTAATCAATCTTCGCCAGCGGCATCGTGTAGGTCTCATGCAATTGGCCGGAGCGAAACGCGCGCTCCTCCGTGTCATCGCTTTCAATCGGGAAGAAATTGACTCCGTTCAACCGCACGTTTTCATGGTCCCAATAGGTCAGACTTTTTTTAACCGCAACGACGTCATTGACTCGCCATTTTGCCAGGGCGAATGGTCCATTGCCCACGAAGTGACCGGGATGCGTCCAGCGGTTGCCGCGCAAATAAGGATCGCCATATTTGCGAATGACGTTCATTGGCACCGGAAACCAGGCGTCATTGTTGAGCAGCGAAAGAAAATAGGGCGTGGAGCTTTCGAGGGTGATTTGCAGGGTGTAATCATCGATCACTTTGTAACCGACTTCGTCGAAATTCTTCAGCTTGCCTTCATTGTAGGCGCGTGCATTTTTCACCGCCCAATGCATGTAGGAATATTCGGAGCCCAGTGAAGGCGTTAAAATGCGCTTGTAGGATTCCAAAAAATCGCGCGCGGTCACCGCGTCGCCGTTGGACCACCTGGCGTTCTTACGCAAATGGAAGGTGTAGATTTTTTGGTCCGGCGAAATATCCCAGCTCTCCGCGGCCCCGGGAATCGGATGCAAATCCACCGGGTCTTGCGTTGCCAACCCTTCGAACAGGGACATGGCGACGTAATGCTCGGTCACGCCGGTGATGACATGAGGATCGAGGTCCTGCGGTTCGGTGCCGTTGCCAAGTTGAAAAATTTGCAGGTGATCACCGGCTTCGACGAGAGTCTGGTGTCCGCTGCAGCCGGGCAACGCGGAAAAAGCCGCCATCGCCCCGAGGCCGCGAATAAAGCGGCGGCGCGAAAGATGGCTGAATTCGAACTGCATTACGTGTTCGATACTTAAGAAACGTTATTTCTCGAAAAAAGCAATGGGGGATTGCTGGTTCAAGCGGGCTGCGTCTCGTCCGAGTCCTGGATGTAAGTCTTGCCACGATAGAATCCGGCGACGAGCACAAATATCACGGCGGTGACAAACATCACGCCGGCGAAAAAGAAAAAGTAGCTCGCGCCGGACAGTTTTGCCGAGCCATCCGGATTTTGAATGAAAAAGTTCACCGCCGCGACAAAGACGTTCCCGAGCGCGACTGCGCCGAGATAGGTGCACATGACGAGGGACTTCATTTTTCTCGGCGCCTGGGTGTAGGCAAATTCCAAATGCGTGACCGAAACCAAAACCTCGGAAGCGGTGAGCACCAGGAAAGCCAGGATTTGCCAGATGATGTTCGGGTGCTGCCCGGCATCGATCTTGATTTGAATCCAGGCGACGATCAGGAAGGCGACGACCACCGCGAACAACCCCATGCCGATTTTCCGGAGCGGCGTCAGGCGAAACACCTTATCGATGGCCGGGTAGACCGCGTAGGAAAACAGCGGCAGCATTATCAGAATGAAAAGTGGATTCACCGTTTGAATTTGATCCGACAGCCACTCATGTCCGAATAGATGGCGATCCATCTTTTCGGCCTGGTTGATCCAGGAGGAGAAATTTTGCTGCCACAATGCCCAGAACATCGCTGCGAAGGGCACAACGATGAGTAGGTTGCCCAACGCTTTGAGAGTTTCGAGATTGGCGAATTCCTTCAGATAATTACCTAAGCCAACTGGAGGAATGTGGATGATTTTCTTTCGTCCGGCCCAGAATATAATCGTCGCGAGCACCATGAAAACTCCCGGAGTGCCAAAGGCCCATTTTGGCCCATGGTATTTCAGCATCCAGGGAATCAACAAGGTTGAAAACGCCGAACCCGCGTTGATGGAAAAATAAAACCAACTGAACACTTTTGGAAGCAGGTGCTGGTTGGCGGGGCCGAACTGATCGCCTACGTTGGCGCTCACGCACGGTTTGATGCCGCCCGCGCCGAGCGCGACCATCGCCAGACCAGCCATGAGGCCCATTCGCGTGTCATTGATCGCGAGTGTGAAATGGCCCAAACAATAAACGATCGATAGTGATAGAATGGTCCAATACTTGCCGATGAGAGCGTCCGCTAAAAACGCTCCCAGGAGCGGAAGGAAGTAGGCCAGCGAAACAAAAGTGTGATACCACGCGTCGGCTTGCGTGTCAGTCAAATGATCGGCGTGGCCGGAGGCGTCCATCATGTATTGGGTCATGAAAACGACGAGGATGGAATTCATCCCATAATAACTGAAGCGCTCGGCGGCTTCGTTTCCGACGATGTAAAAAATGCCCGGCGGCATTTTGTCGGTCTTCAATGGGGCGGTCGAATAGCCGGACCCGGCTGTGGCGGAAGGATTGGTTGCCATGCGTATGCCTCTCCTGCGTACGGAAAAATCGCGCTGATGTCCAGACTGGAAAAATAGCGGCACGGGCATCTTGCCCGTGCGGATCGATTTGCCAAGCGCGTCTCAGCAATTGTTCCGACCCATACGCCACCCTAATTCTCAGGGGCCAGACGCCCGTGCCACGATCACTCATCCGCCAACGCCGCCAAGCCCTCTTCTGCCGTCTCACAGGTGATGATCGAGACACAGCGCCGATAATGAAACACGGACATGATGCTCAGGCCGATGTCTTGCCGGGGATGAGCGATGACGCGCACGACTTTCACGAGGCCTGCTTCGTTCAGCAAATCCATCACTTCCTCGATGTCGGGTGCGCAGGACAGATCAAAAGATTCCACGCGGCTGAAATCGCTCAATAATTTGAAGCCGGACTTCAACGTGGCCAGCATGGCCGGCAATTCGCCTTTCCAACGCGTGGTCTCGCTCCGGGTTACTTGCCCGGAAAAAGCGAACGTCAGCAGGTTTTGGGATGGATCCGTGTTGGCGTCAAGCATGGCAATTCACTTCTTTTCCTCGGCGGTTTTGTCGATGCCGATCTTTTTCAGGAACGGGTCGAGTGAGCGCGGGCGACCGAGGAATTTCTCAATGGAAATATTCAGGTCCCGCGAATCGCCGACTTCGTAGATTTCCTTGCGCAAGCGCATCCCGGCTTGGACATCGAAATAACCGTCGGGCGATTTTTCAAACACCGTGGCCATGTCGGCGGCGATTGCATCCGACCACGCGTAACCGTAATAGCCCGCGCCGTAGCCAATGATGTGATCGAAATAGGCGACAAATGCAGTGTCCGGCGGCATCGGCAGAAAGACATCGCCCAGGACTTTGTTAGAGAGCGGGAGCGTTTCATCGGCGTTGCTGGCGTGGATTTGCGTGTGCAACGCGAGGTCCATCATGCCAAACGAAAGCTGGCGGCGATAAAACGAGCCTTCCGTGGCCAGCCGTGCTTCCTTGAGCTGGGCCAGGATGTCGCCCGGAATTTTCTTCGAGGGATCGCGATAATCCGCGGCGAAGGTATCCAACACGGATTTGTCCCACGCCCAATTTTCGAGCATCTGCGAGGGCGCTTCGACGAAATCCTGCGGCACGCTCGTGCCGGAGAACCGGGAATATTTCGCGCGCGTGAGAATTGTGTGCATCGCATGGCCGAATTCGTGGAAGATGGTTTCCACGTCGTCATGCGACATGAGTGACGGGCGGCCGGCTGTCGGCGTCGGGAAATTGCAGAGCAACGCGCAAACCGGCCGCTGATATTTTCCGTCCGGCAACAATTTGCCTTCCACGATGCCGAATTGCGCGAAGTGATGGTATTTGCCGTCGCGCGGAAACATGTCGAGATAGAACAAGCCCAGTGGCTCGCTCGTCTTCGCGTCGGAAACAGCGTAGAGTTGCAAATCACCGATCCATTTGTAAGGCGGCTCCACGCGTTCGAATTTCAGGCCGAAGATGTGCTGATAAATCGCAAACATCCCGTCGAGCACTTGTTGATAGGGGAAATAAACGCGCAATTGTTCGGCATCCACGTTGTATTTCTGGATCTTCAATTGGTTCGCGTAGTAGCGCCAATCCCAGATGTTGATTTTGGCATTCGCATCGCCCGTGTCCTTCACTTTCATTTTGCGGAACTCCTCCAACTCAGCATCCATCTTGGGTTGCAGGCCGGTCGTGAGCTTTTCCTCGAAGGTAACCGCCGTCGCGGCGTTCTTGACCATCTTGGTTTCCGTTGTGTAATCCGCGTAGGTTTTGTAACCGAGCTTGTGGGCAATGCCATCGCGCAGGACGAGCATTTTTTGCAGCAGCGGGATGTTTTGCTCGCGGGCGAGATTGCACGCAGCAATGGTGATGCGTTTGCGGGTGTCTTCGCGTTTGGCGTTGTCGAGGACACGCAGGTAATCGACGGTGACATTCGCCATGACCCGGTATTCGTCGTTGGTCTTCACGTGCTGAAGAAAATCATCCGGCAAACCTTCCAGCTCTTCTTTTGTAAACGTCACCGTCGCCCGGGCGTCTTCCACGTTTTTTTCGAAATCCAGCGAGACACTGGATAAGTCGACGAGCATGCGCTCGACCTCATCGCGGTCGGCCTTCGGCAAATCGAGCCCGGCGCGGCGATAATCGCGCATCGTTTCAAATAGCAGCTTGGCGTCTTCGCCCTGCAGGTTCGGCTGGGTGTCGGCATACGCTTTCAACGCGCGATAGACATCCTCGCGATAATCAATTTTCACCATCCAACCCTCCAGGTTCCGCAGCGCCTCAGTGGTGCCGTCGCGAATGTCCGCGTTCGTGCTGGTCTGTTGGATCACCGTGAGGCGATTGTCCGTGAACGAGAGTTGGGAGCCCAAATCATCCAGCGCGCGCACCGTGTTCGTAAAATTGACTTCGGCGGCGGTCAGTTTCCCAATGCGATCCAGCGCGGCGTTGCCATCGGCGATCGCCTTCTCGACCGTGGCATTGATTTGGTTCGTGGTGGTCTCGAAAGTCGGGACGGCGATGGTGGAATTAAATTTTGCCGTGCGGCTGATGAATTCCTGGAGGTTGCCCTCGGCTATCGGCGTGGGCGCGGGCGCAGGTTCGTGAGAAACGGTGCTGCAACCGGCGAGGAGTGAGGCGAAAGCGAGAAAAGACATAAATTTCCAGCGCATAGTAATTGCGTGCAAATTACTGCCTAAAGTTATTCGGGCAAGTGGAATTGACGCGGCGCAACTACAAACAATTCAACGTGACACACGGCGCCCGCCGTCTAAAACTCTGGCGTGGCTTTGCTCGAAATCAAAAACCTGCAACTCGATTTCCTTTCGGGCGATGCCAGCCTGCGCGCGGTCGATGGCATTTCGCTCAACGTCGATTCCGGCGAAACGGTCTGCCTCGTCGGTGAAAGCGGTTGCGGCAAAACCGTCACGGCGCTGTCCATCGGCCGTTTGGTGCCGACGCCGCCGGCGAATTACGTGCGGGGCGAAATTTTGCTGAACGGACGCGATGTGTTGAAAATGTCATCCACGGAATTGCAGGGCATTCGCGGCCGCGTGGTGAGTTACGTTTTCCAGGAACCGAGCGCCTCGCTGAACCCGGTCATTCGCATCGGCAAACAAATCAAGGAAGCGCTCAAACTGCATCGGCCCGGGCACGCCACCGACGAGGAAGTCATCCGGCTGTTGAAACTGGTGCGCATTCCCGCCCCCGAATCGCGCATTCGTAATTATCCCTTCGAGATGTCAGGCGGGATGCAGCAGCGCGTGATGATCGCCATGGCGCTGGCGAGCGAGCCGAAGCTGCTCGTGGCCGATGAGCCGACCACCGCGCTGGATGTGACCATCCAGGCGCAGATTTTGGAATTGTTGCTCGACCTGAAACAGCGGCTCGGCATGAGCATCCTGCTCATCACGCACAACCTCGGCATCGTCGGGGACATCGCCGATCGCGTGGCGGTGATGTATGCCGGGCAAATCGTGGAACTGGCGCCCGCGCGCGAATTGTTGCGGCGCCCGTTGCATCCCTACACGAAAGCGCTGATGAATTCCGTGCCGCAACTGAACAGCCAGGCAACGCGCCTCTCCGCCATCCCCGGCAACGTCCCGCGCATCGGAAATTTCCCGCCCGGCTGCCGTTTTTACCCGCGTTGCCCCAGCGCCAAACCGGAATGCGCCAACACCATGCCGGAGCTGGTGGAAGTGGAGCCGAAACGATGGGTGAGGTGCCTCTACGCCAAATAGAATGTTCAAAGTTTCAAAATTGATCCAAGAGGGTGGTCAGGAACTTCAAGACCGTGCTGAGTTTTTTTGGTGCAACTCAGATCTGATTTTAGTGTTGGCTGATGGTGCCGGCGGGCGAAGCGGTGGCGCGGAAGCGGCAGAATTTGTGGTGGCAAGTATAAAGGAGCGGATTCATTCTTTGGATTTAAGCGCTAAGGCGTTGTGCCATTTGCTCATCACGCTCGACCGTGAAATGGCGACGAGTGGAAAATTTGGAGAAACAACGTGCGTAGTTGTGAGCTTATCGAGCGGCGGAATTGTGGGGGCCAGCGTGGGTGATTTTGGGGCGCTGTTATTTTCGCAAAACGGAGTTCGAAATCTTACCGACAATCAGGTTCGAAAACCATTTGTTGGCACGGGCGGTGCGCTGCCGGTTGGATTCAATAGTTCTCCACTGGAAGGAACACTTTTGGTTGCGAGTGATGGGTTGTTGAAATACACGAGTCAGGGAAAAATAGCCGAAGCCATTTCTGCCGCTGAATTTAACAGCGCGGCCGAAAAGTTGATGGCTTTGGTTCGTTACCAGTCGGGCGCATTGCCGGATGACGTTTCTATATTGCTTGCGCGAAACTCATGAACCTCCTCGAAGTCAAAAACCTGAAAGTCCATTTCCCCGTGAAACGCGGGATGTTCAAGGCTGCGCAGGAATTCGTGCGCGCGGTGGACGATGTAAGTTTTAGCATCGCGCCGGGCGAAACGCTCGGGCTCGTCGGTGAAAGCGGTTGCGGCAAGACGACGCTCGGCCGTGCGATCGTGCGGCTCGTTGAACCGACTTCCGGGAGCATTTCGCTAGATGGTGCGGATATTACCAAGCTGGAAGGTGCGGCAATGCGCGCGCAACGGCGGAAGTTGCAGATGATTTTTCAGGATCCTTACGGCTCGCTGAACCCGCGCATGACGGTCGAGGATATTGTCGGCGAGGCGTTGGATATTCATGGGCTTGTTGAAAATAAATCCGCGCGGCAAAAACGCATTGCGGAATTGTTGAAAGCGGTCGGGCTGGACGCCAGTTATGCGCAGCGGTATCCGCATGAATTTTCCGGCGGCCAACGCCAGCGCATCGGCATCGCCCGCGCCCTCGCGGTGGAACCGAAGCTGATCGTTTGCGATGAACCCGTCAGCGCGCTCGATGTTTCCGTGCAGGCGCAAATCATCAATCTGCTCCAGGATTTGCAGCAGCAGCATGGCATCGCGTATCTCTTCATCGCGCACGATCTCGCAGTGGTGGAACACATCAGCCGCCGCGTGATGGTGATGTATCTGGGCAAAGTGGTGGAATTGGCGGACGCCAAAACCATCGTGCACGCGCCGAAACATCCTTATACCAAAGCGTTGATTTCGGCGGTGCCGGTCGTCGATCCTGATTCCAAGCGGCAGCGAATCATTTTGCCGGGCGATGTGCCCTCGCCGATTCATCCACCGCCGGGCTGTCCGTTTCATCCGCGATGTCCGTATGCGGTCGCGGATTGCGAGCGTGTCGTGCCCGCATTGGAGGATTTTTCCCAGAGTCAGCAAGTGGCGTGTATTCGCGCACGCGAGATTGACTGAAGTGTGGTGTGAAACGTAAAACGTAAAACGTGAATACCTGCCAAAGCTCTCTGACGAGTTCACGCATCACGCATCGCGCATCACGTTTCACGTCCCCCAACTTCCCCCGTAACTCTTCCCCATTTTCCTCGTCTTAATGGTTGGCGAGCAGTGGCTTCGCTGCGCAATGTTTGCGCGGTCAGTTGGCAGAACGTGCGCGGTTCGGCGCGCGCGGGTCGTCGGCGGGCGTGAAATCGTATTGGGCCTTGAGCGAACCGGCTTCCACGAAGATGCGGTAAGCAGTCCCCGAAACCAGCGGTTCCGGCCGCGTGCTTTCGATGGCGGGCTTCATTCCGCGAATGCGCTCGCCATAAGAAAATAATTTCACGGGGACAGAATTGGAGTCCGATTTCAGTTCCCACACCGGAAGGGCATATTTATTGCTCTCCAAAGCGGATACCGAAACAACTTTTATGGATGTCAGTTTAAATGAGTTGCCGAGAGAGAAGTTGATGCGGCCGAACCGCCCGTTGTGAGCGATGGCCATGACTTTGGGTTTGAACCAACCACTGAAATGAATAATATATACAGCGCCAAGAACGATCGCGACAGTGATGAGAATCCAACTTTTTTTATTCATAAACCTTTGAATGGAACGGCTGCTACCGCCGTCGAACCACCTATTCAGACGCGGCAGGGAGCTGAAACGTTATGAAAATTAAAAACAATTCCGCAGGGCACAGCAAGCGGCTTGCATTCACATTGATTGAATTGCTGGTGGTGATCGCCATTATCGCGATTCTCGCCGCCATGTTGCTGCCCTCGCTCAGCCGCGCGAAGGGCACCGCGCAACGCACCTCCTGCCTGAACAATCTCCGCCAGTTGGGCCTCGCCACGGAAATGTATGTGACCGACAGCCAGGATTTTTATCCGCCGCGCGATGGCCGCAGCCGCTGGCCGGATCGCCTTTATGATAATTATGGCAAGGCCGTGAAATTGCTGCTCTGCCCCAATGACCGCCAGGATACTCCCTATCCGCTGAGCATCGGCATGAGCCCTTCGAACAATGTCGCCGACGCCGCGAACCGCAGTTTCTTCATCAACGGGTTCAACGATTATTTCGCCGACAAATCCGGCCTTGCGGTGAATGACTTCGGAAACCTGAATTCGTACATGATCACCAACGGCCTCGGCATCCGGCAGACCGACATCATTCATTCGAGCGACACCGTCGTCCTGGGCGAAAAGGAATTTGATCACGGCGATTTCTACATGGATCTCGGCGAAAACGGCGGCAATGACTGGTCGGGCATTCTGGAGCAAAGCCGCCACGACAGCCGCGGACCAAACACCGGTTCCGGCGGTTCCAACTACACCATGGCGGACGGCAGTTCGCGGTTCATCAAGTACGGCCAATCGTTATGGCCTCTCAGCATGTGGTGCGTCAGCGACGCCAATCGCTCGTATTACGCGTACAAATCACCGGGGATGCCCTAGCAGAGCGCGGTTTATTCCCGGAGTTGGACTGGAATGACGAATTGAGCGGCGCATCCGGTTTCATTCATCATTCGTCATTCGATATTTAAGCTGATCGCAGGGTAGTTTCCCCCACTGCATCCCCCTCCCAAGCGATGTGATTTTAAATTGGACATTTACCCGGAAGTAACCGATTAGTTATAACCCTCTCGCTGGAGAGGCAGTTTGAAATTGCACACCGTCCGTGGTAAATGAAAGAACAACCGCGGGCGGGTTACCAACTATTACAGGGTATGGATGAACCACAGACTCAGAAGGCCGATTCTCAGAAACAAAACGGTGGAAAAAACGACGATGTGAGCAAGCCTTCCTTTTGGAAGCGCCGGCCGGTCATCGTTATCGGCACGCTCGCCTTCGCCGCGCTCCTGATTTGGGGCTGCGGCAAGGTGGCCAGCGGCTTTTCACATGAGAGCACGGATGACGCCTTTCTCGCGGCCGACATCGTTTCCATCGCGCCAAAAGTTTCCGGCCAGGTCACCAAGGTTTTCGTCTATGACAACCAGATCGTGAAGGCGGGTGATCCGCTGGTGCAAATCGATCCGCGTGATTTCGACACCGCCGTCGCGCAAAAAAAAGCCGCGCAGGTCGCCGCCAATGCCAACACCAACGTCATTCTGTCCAGTTTCCAGATGCTTGAAGTAGGAGTGATGACGGCCGAAGCCACCGCTCAGCAATCCAAAGCGCAGGCGGATGCCGACCAGGCGCGAGCCGACAAGGCTGGTTCCGATTTGAAGCGCGCCGAAGATTTGATTCAGCGCAAAATCATTTCGCCGCAGGAATATGACACGGCGAAATCCGCAGCGGATGCGGCCACGAACACATTGAAAGCGAGCCAGGCCAAAGCCGAAAGTGATAAATCGAAAATCGATGAGGCGAAAGCGGAGCTGGAGGCTGGTCGCGCCGCGCTCACTCGCGCCCAGGCACAAGCGGATCAATCAGCGGTGGACGTCGACCTGGCGAACTTGAGCGCTTCCTACACGCGCCTGGTGGCGCCAGTGGATGGGCGCATCACGCGCAAGGCGGTGGAGCAGGGGGATTACATTCAGGTCAGCCAGAAGTTGATGGCCATTGTGCCGACAAACATCTGGGTGGTGGCGAATTTCAAAGAGACGCAGCTGGCAAAAATTCGCACGAATCAGCCGGTTGAAATTTTGGTGGATTCCCTCGGCAGCCGCACGTTTCCTGGCCGCGTGCAGAGTATCCAGGCCGGCAGCGGCGCGGCGTTCAGCCTCTTGCCGCCGGAAAATGCCGTGGGCAATTACGTGAAAGTCGTCCAGCGCGTGCCGGTGAAAATTGTTTTTGATAATCCGGTCGAAGCCGAACACGTGCTTGGGCCGGGCATGTCCGCCGAGCCGAGCGTGGAGATTGGCAAACCGATTGCGGAACCGATCGTGATCCTCGTCGCCGTCGTGCTCGCGCTGGGCATCGGATTCCTTTGGTGGCGCGCCGCGAGCAAGCAACCGGCGAAGTAAATGGCAGACGCATTCCCCAGCAAAGGCCAGCAGGAATGGCGGCCCAGCCATAACCCGTGGCTTATCGCCACCGCGGTCATGATGGCGACGTTCATGGAAGTCCTGGACACTTCGGTCGCCAACGTCTCGCTGCCGCACATCGCCGGGAACCTCTCTGTCACCACTGATGAAGCGACCTGGGTGCTGACGAGCTATCTCGTCTCGAACGCCATTGTGCTGCCCATCACCGGCTGGCTGGGACTGCGTTTCGGCCGGAAAAACTTATTGGTGATGTGCGTCACGCTGTTCACGATCGCGTCGATTCTGTGCGGCATGGCGCCCAGCCTGCCGTTTCTCATCATCGCGCGTGTTTTGCAGGGCGTGGGCGGCGGCGCCATGCAGCCGATTGCGCAGGCGGTGCTGCTGGAAAGTTTTCCGCCCGCCAAACGCGGCGTGGCCATGGCCGTGTATGGCATGGGCGTGATTGTCGCGCCGATCCTGGGCCCGACGCTGGGCGGCTGGATCACGGATAATTATTCCTGGCGCTGGATTTTTTACATCAACGTGCCGGTGGGAATCGCCGCTGTGTTGATGGCGGAGGCGTTCATCGAGGATCCGCCATATATCAAAAACGCAAAAGTCGAGCGCGTGGACGGGCTCGGGTTCGCCTTCCTTGCGATCTGGCTCTCGACACTTCAGGTCGTGCTGGATAAAGGCCAGCAGGAGGACTGGTTCGCTTCCACGTGGATCACCTGGTTCGCGATTATATCCGTGTTTTGTTTGGTGGCGTTCGTTATTCGCGAACTGCGCACCGACCATCCAATCGTGAATTTGAGCATTCTGACGAATCGCAACTTTGTCGCCGGAATCATTCTCATCACGTGCCTGGGTGGCGTGTTGTACGGCACCACGGCGGCGCTGCCGATTTTTCTGCAAACGATGATGGGCTATCCCGCGCTCCAGAGTGGCTACGCGCTCAGTCCGCGCGGCATCGGCGCATTGATCACTACGGCCATCGTCGGCCGCTTGATCGGCAAGGTGCCGAATCGCGTGCTGATCTCGATCGGATTCGTTTTGCTCGCGCTATCGTCGTTCTGGCTCGGCAATATCAACCTGCAGATTTCCGTCTGGAGCATCATCTGGCCGAGCGTGCTGAATGGCATCGCCATCAGTTTCATTTTCGTGGCGTTGACAACTTCCGCCATGGGCCATTTGCGGCAGGAACAAATGGGCAACGCCACCGGCATTTACAATCTCATGCGCAACATTGGCGGCAGCTTCGGCATCGCGGCCGTCACGACCATCGTCGCGCGTCGCGCGCAGGTGCATCAGGCGATGATGGTCGGCCACATGACGCCCTACGACCCGGCCTACACGCAGGGACTCGCCGCCGCGCAGCACGCGCTCACGGCGACCAGCGGTTCGTGGCTCGCGCACGAGCAGGCGCTTGGATTGATGTATAATTCCCTGTTGCAACAAAGCAGTTTGTGGGCGTTCGTGGAAAACTTCCGGCTCTTCGGTGTTTTATGCTTGGTTTGCCTTCCGCTGGTTTTATTATTTAAACGTGTGCGACGCGGCCAGAAACCGATCGCGGCGCATTGATGAACGTTAAATGGTTAAATTAGTAATTAGTTAAATGAGTTAAATCAGTAATAGATCGAAGCGCATGTCCTCCTCATTTAACCTATTTAACTGATTTAACTGATTTAACCGCCCCGAATGACAGTAACCCTTTTCATCCCGTGCTTCGTGGACCTGATGTACCCGCGCGTCGGCATCAGCATCGTCGAGATTTTTGAGAAGCTCGGGCACCAGGTCGAATACCCGGAGGACCTCACCTGCTGCGGCCAGCCGCCGTTCAATTCCGGCTACTGGCCCGAAGCGCGCGAAGTCGCGCTGCCCGTCCTGCGCCGATTGCAAAATGCCGAAGCGGTGGTCATCGCTTCCGGTTCGTGCGGTGCGATGATAAAGGTTTTTTACCCGCAACTCTTCGCCGGCACCGAGCACGAAAAAGCGGCGAAAGAACTTTCCGCCAAGTGTTACGAATTTTCAGACTTCCTGGTGACCAAACTCGGCGTCACGGATCTCGGCGCGCGTTTTCCGCACAAGGTGACCTTTCACGACGGCTGCCACGGCTTGCGCGAATTGGGCAATAAACGGCAGGCGCGCGATTTATTGGCCAAAGTCGGCGGCCTCGAATTGATAGAAATGCGCGATGCCGAAACCTGCTGCGGTTTCGGCGGCACGTTCGCGGCAAAATTTCCGATGATTTCCACCGCGATGGGCGAGGTGAAGTGTGCCTCCGCCGCTGAAACGAACGCCGAATATATCGTCTCGAACGATTCGAGCTGCCTGATGCACGTGCAAGGCTTGCTGGACAAACAGGGGCGCAAATTGAAAACCATTCACCTGGCCGAGGTGCTGACGAGCAAATGAACGCGAATTCGATGTGGCATTTTTCAATTCGCGATAATTCGCGCAATTCGCGTAATTTCTTAATCCGTGTTCGTTCGTGTCCATCCGTGGTTAAAATTTCTCTGGAATGAGTTCGCCCTTCCAACAATTCAAAGAACAAGCCGAAGTGCTCACGCACGATCTGCGGCATCGCGATATCGTCCAGACCGCGTTGCGCAAATACGAGGTCGTGCGCGATAAAACTCGCGGCGCGTTCCAGGATTATCGCTCGGCACGCCAGGCGGCCGCCGAAACCAAGTGGGAAGCCATCAATCATCTCGATAAATACCTCGAGCAACTTACCCAAAATCTCGAAGCGCGCGGCACCAAAGTGCATTGGGCCACCACCGGTGAGCAGGCGCGCGACATCATCCTTGGCATTATTCGCGAGAAAAAGGCGCGCTCGATCGTCAAATCGAAGGCGATGACCTCCGAGGAAATTCATCTCAACCACGCGCTGGAACACGAGGGCTTTGACGTGGTCGAATCGGATCTCGGCGAATTCATCGTCCAGCTTCGCAAGGAAACGCCGTATCACATCGTGTTTCCCGCAATGCACCTGACGCGCGGAGACATCCAGGAATTGTTCAATCGCGAACTGAAGTCCAACTCAACGGACAATCCCGAGGAATTGACGATGGTCGCACGGCGCGTATTGCGCCAAAAATATATTCACGCGGACATCGGTTTCACCGGCGCGAATTTTGCCATCGCCGAAACCGGCATGGTTTCGATCACCGAAAATGAAGGCAACGCCCGCCTTACCGCCGCGCTGCCGAAAACGATGATCACGCTGCTCGGCATCGAAAAAGTCCTGCCGCGCCTGGAGGATCTCGCGTTGTTCCTGCCGTTGCTGGCGACGTCCGGCACCGGCCAGGCGCTCACGTGTTACAACACGATGTATGGCGGCCCGCGCCAACCCGGCGAAACGGATGGTCCCGAGGAATGGCACGTGGTGTTGCTCGATAATCGCCGCACCGAACTCCTCGCCGATCCCGAGCAACGCGATGCGCTGCATTGCATCCGCTGTGGCGCGTGCCTGAATGTGTGCCCCATTTTCCGCAATGTCGGCGGCCACACCTACGGCACCACGTATTCCGGCCCCATCGGCTCGGTCATCACGCCGCACCTGCGCGGCTTGCAGGATTGGAAGCATCTTTCGTTTTCGAGCTCGCTCTGCGGTGCGTGCACCGAGACCTGCCCGGTGAAAATCGACCTCGCGCATCACCTCCTGCAAAACCGCCGCAACGCTTCCGCTCAAAAGCCGTCATTCATCTGGAAGACGGGCTTCAAAATGTTCTCGTTCGTTTTCAATCGCCCGGCGCTCTACAAATGGATCGCGCCCTTTGGCCGCATCGGGCAAAAACTGCATCCGCTCGTCAAAGGGACGAAGCTGGACCCGGCGTATTCGTGGACGAAAACGCGTGAAGCGCCAAAGATCGCGCCGCAGTCGTTCAAGGAATACTGGAGGAATCGGAAATGATCCTGCTTTCTTCAACTGTAGCGCAGGCTGACAGCCTGCTGTATCGCAGATTGGAAATCTGCGGGCTAGATTCTTTCATACTCTGCCGACTGCCAGTCGGCGATACAGCAGACTATCAGTCTGCGTTGCGCCAGATCGTCGTATGACTGAACGCGAGAAAATTTTTGCGCGCATCCGCGAAGCGTTGACCGTTCAGGCGCCGCTGCCGGGACATCACGATGAAACCGGGCATCATCCGTCGTTCAAGGGTGCGCCTTCGACCCATGCGCGAGAATGGCTCCCGCCGACCGGCGACACTTTCGAAGAACGTCTTGCGCGCTTTCGCGCGAATGCCGCGGACCTCAAAGCGACGTTTTATCTCGCCAACAATCGCGAGGAGTTGGCGAAATTACTGCTCGAAGTGCGCGACGTGGAAGGTTGGAAAAAAGTGGCCTCACACGAAGGCGAACTGACTGATGCCGCGTGCAATTCCTTGGGGTTACCCGTGTGCCGCACCGACCAGAAGTATGATGTCAACGAACTCGAAGCCTGCGACGTTGGCATCTCGGAATGCGACGCGCTCATTGCGCAAACCGGGAGCGTGCTGGTGACGAATCGCAGCGCCGGCGGGCGTGCCTTGTCCGTGTTGCCGCCGCACCATGTCGTGATTGCCCGCCGCGAGCAATTGCTGCGCGATCTGCCGGCCGGGTTCGAGTTGCTGAAGAAAAAATACACCGGCAATTATCCTAGCATGATTTCATTCATCACGGGACCAAGCCGCACCGGCGACATTGAGCGCATCCTCGTCCTCGGCGCCCATGGCCCGAAGAAGCTGACGATTTTCTGTGTGTGATTCTTATGTAGGAGACGAGGTGACGAGTCTCTGATCTTTTTCGCGTAAAAATTAGAGACTCGTCAGCTCGTCTCCTACTTTTTCAATGAGTGTCAGGCGTGATGCCCGCCCGCTTCTTCAACGCCTCCACATCGGCCTTGTTGACGTAATCCACCAGATTTTCCCAGCCGGGATTGAAATGAAAACCGCCTTCCTTCATTTCCTGGATGGCATCTTCCTTCGTCCAGCCGCAGAGAACCACGCGATACATCGCGCAAATCATCCCGGTGCGATCCGCGCCGCGCTGGCAATGGACGAACAACGGTAGATTATTCGTGTTGCTCGCAATTTTTAAAAACGCCACCACGTCCTCATCCTCGGCGTGCCACGGTTTCATGTGCAACCGCGCGAGCTTCATGTCACCGTTTGATACCAGGTGTTGATCGGAATGAAAGCTGCGCAGGTTCAAAACGGTTTTAACCCCCATCGACTTCAATTCCTTCATTCCTTGCGCGCTCGGTTGAGCGCCGCGGTAAAGGTTGGTGGTGACTTCGTAAAAATTCGAGAGCCCGGGTTCGTTCAACGGTGCCGCCCAATTCGCCGGGCGCGTTTTGAGGTCATTGGTCGAGCCGGCGAAAGATGAATTTGCGATCAGCAAGAGCGCAAACGCCGTCATCCAACAAGTTCGCGTGTTCATTGGAGAAAACTTGTAGCAGCCGACGTGAGGAGGCTCACGCTTTTTCGTGGGAAAGATTAGACTGCTTGCCAAAAGAAATTTCCGAAATGGTGGCGATTCCCTGCGGGGAATCGAGGCAAACCCGCAGGTTTGCCCCACCATTTCGGAAATTACTTTTGGCAAGCACTATAGAGCCTCCTCACGCCCGCTCCGGCATTATCGGCCTTTGAACCGATGCATCTGCGCGCGCTTGAGTTCGCGGTCGGAATCGCGCTTTTTCAAATCCTCGCGTTTGTCATACTGCGCCTTGCCCTTGCCCACGCCGAGCGCCACTTTCACCTTGCCGTTCTTCCAATAAAGCGACAGCGGCACGAGCGTATTGCCCTCCACCGAAGCGAGGCTGAATAACTTCCGGATTTCGGATTTGTGCAGCAGCAGTTTCCGCACGGCCTTGGGCTCGTGATTCTGGAAATTGCCCTGCGCGTATTCGTCGATGTGCGCGTTGTAGAGATAGACCTGGTTGTTCTCCACGCGCGCGAAGGCGTCGCTGATCTGGCCTTTGCCCGCGCGCAACGCCTTCACCTCGGTGCCATGCAGCACAATCCCCGCTTCGAACGTATCGACGATGTGATAATCGCGCCGCGCTTTCGAATTGGTGACGATGTCAGACATTTAGATCGATGATGAGCGGCGTGTGGCAAACAACGAAAACACGTTTAACTTGTCGCCCGTGACCTGCCGGTTGTCACGACAAAAAAGAGCCAGAAGATCACTCTTCTGGCTCTTTGTTTAAAGTGAACCGAATTATTTCTTCTTGCCGCGTTTCTTCGCCGTCGGCCGGGTCAACTCAACCAATTCCGGCAATTCGAAACCGATTTTGTCCTCGATGATTTCGGAAAGCGCGATATCCGCCACGCCCATGGTGGGGCTGGCATCGATCAACGGGCGGCTAATGGCTCCCGCGCCAGAGTTGAGCTGGCGCACGCGGCGTGAGACTAAATTCACCAGAACGTTGGGATTTCCAACCTTCTCCAAAGCTTTTTTCGTCAATTCTGCGTTCAAAGTATTAAATTCCTAGTTTCGAAACGAGCGCAGTAAAGTAGCCGTAAACCAGCTTAAAGCAATATCTAAATTTCGGATTCCGCTTGCGCCCGAAAAGGCCTTTGCCTACAACACCATGCGCATATTTGTGATGAAAAAGAACTCGGGCAATCCAACCACGGGCAGTTTCGATCTGGAAAAGTTCCTCGCCGCCAGCACGGCGTCCGTCAACGCCGCTCTCGATAAATTTATTCCGTCGGAAAAGACCAAACCGGCCACCATCCACAAGGCCATGCGCTACTCGCTGTTCGCCGGCGGCAAACGGATGCGCCCGGCCGTGTGCCTGGCGGCCGCAGCGGCCTGTGGCGGCACCGATGCCGGCGCGATGCCCCTCGCTTGCGCCGTCGAGTGCATCCACACCTACTCGCTCGTGCATGATGATTTGCCGGCGATGGACAACGACGATTATCGCCGCGGCAAATTGACCAACCACAAAGTCTTCGGCGAAGGCATCGCGGTGTTGGCGGGCGATGCGCTGCTGACGCAGGCATTCGAAATCGCTGCGCAAGCGAAGGGTTGGCCGCGCTATTCGCATCAACAGATTATCCTGGAACTCGCGCACGCATCCGGCTCGCTGCAACTCATCGCCGGCCAGGTCGCCGACCTCGAGGGCGAAGGCAAGAAAACGTCCGTCGAACAACTGCGCTACATTCACGAGCGCAAAACTTCCGCATTGCTGTGCTGCTCCGTGCGGCTCGGCGGCATGAGCGCCAATTGCACGCCCACGCAGCTTAAGGCGCTCACCGATTTCGGCTACCACGTTGGCCTCGCGTTCCAGGTCATCGACGACATCCTCGACGTGACGCAGACGAGCGAGCAACTCGGCAAAACCGCCGGCAAAGATACCAAAGCGCAAAAGGCGACGTATCCATCCATCGTCGGTTTGGACAAATCACGAAAGATCGCCGGGCAATTGACGAACAAAGCTTTCGCGGCGCTGAGAATTTTCAAAGGCAAAGCCGAGGCGCTGGAGGGATTGGCGGAGTTTTTGTTGAAGAGAGACAAGTAAAGCAGCCTCAAATCAATCGGACGCGTGAACGTAGATCATGTGCTGAGATAAATCGGCCCAAATGTAAAAAGGCTGGCCGCTCGTGCTTTCACGGCAATAACCATTGGTAACTGAATCGAGATTCCACCATGGCATTGGCGATAAATCTCGATCGGCTGAACTCATCCTGTTTGAAAGTGAAACTGCAGGATAAGAATCATACCCCTGCATTCTCTTGCTGTGATCAGCTATGATTGCATCCACCGCATTGCTTTCATCTCCCGGTCCAACCGTAAAACGAATGAACGACTGGAATTCCTGCAGGCCACCCGCGTGTACGACGTAATAAACATTCGTGGCTGAAATTGGCAGGGGCATATCAAGGTCTTTAGAAGCCTTTTCCCGTGAAATGGGTTTATCAGCGCGATAAGTCGTTTCGTCCAAACCGCACCCGGCGATCGCCAAACAAAGGAAAAGCAAAAGAAATTCCTTCATTCAGCCGTTCGAGTTCACTGCTCCGAATAAAACTTATCCACCTTCGCCGCCACGTCTTTGTACCCGATATCGACGGCGTAGATCTGCTCGAACTGCTCGATCGATTCCTTCTTTTTCTCCATCGCCTCGAACGCGGTGCCGAGGTTGTAAACCAATTCCTTCTTTTCCTCGTCGAAAATCTGCTTTTCCTTGATCGCTTCCTGGAAAGTGTTGACCGCGAGCGGATACATCTTGCGCTTGGCAAAGCACTGCGCCAGGTAATTCATGGACGCGACTTTTTTGTTGGGGTTGTTCTTCGATTTTTGAAATTCCCCCATGGCCTCCGTGATTTGTCCCGCGTTGAAAAACAGCACGCCCATCTCGTAACGAATCGCGAGATCGGTCGGATTCCGGTCCACGCGCTTCTGGCATTCCGCAATGCGATACGCCTGCTTCTCCGCATTCACCTGCGCGACGCGCTCGGTGTAATCCGGCGCCGTGGCGTCCAGTTGCTCAATTTGATAATCGAACTGCCTCGCTTTCGTCTGCGCAATGGCCGACGCGACCGAGGCGTCATTCGCACCGGCATCCGTCGAGGTAATCTTCTCGTAATACTGCAGCGCGAGATCGAATTTTTTCTTCTGCGTGTAAAGCTCGGCAATGTTTCGCAGCAGGCGCACATTGTTCGGTTCGCTTTTGAGCCGGGTCGTATATTCTTCGATGAGATTCTGCGCCTGGTCCTCGGTTTTCTGCACGCGATTGGCTTGCTCGAGGGATTTGGCTTCCTGTTCATTTCGCAAAATATCGCGATACGAACCCTGCCCGCCTTCCAGGGCAGCGTAACCGCCTTCGTGCAGCGTCTTGCGCGCGGACAAATCCTTCAACGCCTGGTGCAGTTCCGGATCATTCGGATTCAGGCGCGACGATTCCATGAGAATCCGTTCCGCGAGTTGCGACTGGCCGATTTCCGCCAGCACGTTCGCGTATTGAATCGTGATGTTTTTGTCCTTGGGATTATTTTTGAAGAGCACGTCGAAGGACATCACCGCCGTCTTGGGCATGCCCAGCGCCAGCGCGGCTTCGGCAATCAACTTATGGCCCCCGGTGCTGGTGGGATCACTATTGAGAATCTGCTCGCCGATGCTCAGCGCGTCCGCTGGGTTGCTGCGCAAAGCGATCTGGCCTTTCGCGATCAACGGAGTTGAACTCGCGCTGTTCCAGGCTTTTTTTAAAAAACTGCTTCCGCCCCCCGCCTTCCGCTGCTGCGCGGTTCGCAGAGCCTTGCGGCCTTCGTAGAAGCCGGGCTCTTTCTCCAACACCTGCATCAGCAAATCCACCGCGTAATCGTAGTTCTCGCGGGTTAATGCATCGTTGCCCTTTTGAAAAATCTGTCTGACGTCTCGGGAAATCTCGTTAACACTCTTTTCTGCCATATGTTCAATTTAATGCCACCGCCAAGGAAAAATCCAATAGAAACGAGAGGGGATCTCGCGTGCCAAAGACCTTCCGCCACGCACTCCATAGTTGCGTTGCCGAGGCGTTTTTATAATCTCGCTGGCAGTGCCGAACCGCCACCCGAGTATTTTGAATCGTCTGGGGCATTTCATCAAGGGGCCCAATCCTCTGCACCCGGCAGTTTGGGAAGGACGCCTCTCACCACTCACTTTTAGACGCATTCAGGCTGCGGATGTTACCGAGTGCCTGGAGATTTATAAACTGAACGAGCCGGGGCGATTTCCCGAGGGAGTGCTGAGCGAATATGAAAGATGTCTGCGCGAGCAGAGTTCGTATTTTCTGGTGGCGGAAAGAAACGGCCGGGTCGTCGCCACCGGAGGCATGTCTTACCTCCAAAAGCCGTATCTTGCAGTTTTGTGTTTCGGCCTGGTGCGGCCGGGGGAGCAAAATACGGGAATTGGCGCCGCCCTGTTGCTCGCGCGGCTCGCACTTTTGAAAAAGAATGAGCCCGTTCATCGCGTTTTGATTTTCGCCGTGGCGAAATCTTTTGGATTTTATGAGCGGTTCGGCTTTGGATTTCTGGGGAAATGGAAGGACACCCACGGCCAGGAGCATCCCATGGGATCACTGCTCGTTTCTTGCGCCGAAGCGCAGAAATGCCGGCAACTGCTCGCGGAACATGGAATTTCAGTTCCTCACGACGAGGACCAGGTGCCATTCCGCGAGCACCAAGTAAAATCTCCCAGCGGCGAATAAGATATTGGGGCACCGCGCCCGCTGGATCAGAATGGATGAACTGAGCAAATGATGGCACGAGCATCTTGCCCGTGCCGCTATCAAATTGCGAAATCCGCATCATCCATTTTCACCGTCTCGGTCGGAGGCGAAAACATCCCGGCCCCAACGGTCGCGTTCGTGCCTTGCTCGATCAAAATGAATGAGCCGGTCAAACGGTTCGTGCCATAGCCGTCGAACACCAGCGGTTTGGCGGTTTTTACGCGGATCGTGCCGATGTCGTTCATCGCGAGTTCCGGCGGATTCGGTTCGGTCTCAAACGTGGACAGGCGAATTTTACTTTCCAGGCTGGTCACCACGCATTGCACCGTCTGTGAAGTGTGCTTGATGAAATATTTTTTGCCCTGCTGCAACGGCTTCGGATGCATCCAACAGATTTTGGCGTGCAGATCCGAATTCAATCCCGGCAAATTCTCGAAACCCACCAGCATGTTGCCGCGGCTGATGTCGAGGTCGTCTTCGAGGCAAATCGTGACCGACTGCGGGCAGAATGCTTCTTCCATGGAGCCGTCGAGCGTCCAGATATCCTTAACCTTGCTCTTCAGCCCGCTCGGCAGCGCGAGAATGGTCTGGCCTTTTTTGACAAGGCCGCCGGCGATCTGTCCGCTGAGCCCGCGGAAATCATGCAACGAATGATCGGTCGGATCGTTTGGTCGATTCACCCACTGCACCGGGAAACGAAACGCGCTCAGGTTCCAATCGCTGGCGATGTGCACCGTCTCCAGGTGCCCGAGCAAATTCGGGCCCTGATACCACGGCGTGTGTTTCGACGTATCCACCACGTTGTCGCCGTTCAGCGCGCTGATGGGGATGAACTTCACGTCTTTCAACACATCCAGGCGCGGTAAAAAATTCTCAATCTCCTCGCGGATTTCCAGGAAGCGCTCCTCGCTCCAATCAACCAGGTCCATTTTGTTTACCGCGATGACGATGTGCGGAATGCCCAGCAGCGCCGCGATGTAAGTGTGACGGCGGGTTTGCTCGATCACACCCTGCCGCGCGTCCACGAGTACGATGGAAAGGTTCGCGGTCGAAGCGCCGGTTACCATGTTGCGCGTGTATTGCACATGTCCTGGCGTGTCGGCGACGATGAATTTGCGCTTGGGCGTTGCGAAATAGCGATACGCGACATCGATCGTGATGCCCTGCTCGCGTTCCGCGCGCAAGCCGTCGGTGAGATTCGCGAGATTGATTTGTCCGCCGCCGGTGATATCCGCGCTGCGTTCGAGCGCTTCAATCTGGTCCTCCATCAAATTTTTGGAGTCATAAAGCAGCCGGCCGATGAGCGTCGATTTGCCGTCATCCACCGAGCCGCACGTATTGAAGCGGAGAATTTCGATTGAGTGTTGTGAGGGTGCCATGCTGAAAAATTTTAAACCGCGGATGAACGCAGATGAACGCAGATGCGAATAGGTAGGGCGCGTCGCTCCGCGTGCGCAGCTGCTGGATATGCAACAAACGGCGCGCGCGGAGCAACGCGCCCCGCCTGTAAGAACAACTTGTGTTTATCTGCGTTCATCTGCGTCTATCTGCGGTTGAGATTTAGAAATATCCCGCTTTTTTCCGGTCTTCCATCGCCGCCTCACTCGCTTTGTCGTCCGCACGCGAACCACGTTCGGTTACTCGCGCGGCGGAAATTTCAGCAACGATGTCATCCAAACTGTCAGCCCGCGATTCCAGCATTCCGGTGCTGATCATATCCGCGATGGTGCGCACACGAACGACGAGTTTCTTGATGGGCTCGTTCGCCTTCGGTCGTCCGCCTTCGAAGGGATCGGGCTTGCCGTTGGGAGCGTGCGCCGGCGGGACGGGCAGCCACTGGCCGCCGCGGCGGAAGCAGTCGCGTTCGTGACTAAAATAGATGGTCGGCACTTCCAGCTTCTCGCGCCGGATATATTCCCACACGTCCATCTCAGTCCAGTTGGAGAGCGGGAACACGCGCATATTTTCGCCGGGATTCAAACGCGCGTTATAAAGATTCCAGATTTCCGGGCGTTGATTTTTCGGATCCCATTGGCCGAAACCATCGCGGAAGCTGAAAAAACGCTCCTTCGCTCGCGCCTTTTCCTCGTCGCGCCGCGCGCCGCCAATGCAGCAATCGAAACGATTTTCCTCAATCGCGCTCAACAGTGCGGGAATCTGCAGGCGATTGCGGCTGATATTGCCCTTCGTGATCACCGCCGTGCCCTTGGCAATGGCGTCATCCACGGTGCTGACGATCAATTTCGCGCCGAGCTGTTTCGCACGACGATCGCGAAAATCGATCAACTCCGGGAACTCGTGGCCGGTTTCGACGTTCAGCAACGGCATGGGAATATCCGCGGGCCGGAACGCTTTTTCCGCAAGGCGCAAGAGGCAGATGGAATCCTTGCCGCCGGAAAACAGAATGGCGGGCCGTTCAAATTCGCCGGCGACTTCACGCATGATGTGAATCGCCTCGGTTTCGAGATAGCCGAGGTGGTCGAGATGATAGGAATTACTTTTCACAGGAAATTATTTGCCTGAACCGCTGGTCACGGCTTCTTTGCCCCAGGTGGCGTGCAGGCCGCACTCGCGCTTCTCATCCGCCTTGGCGGGATCGAAATAATCCCACTCATTCGGCAGGGAGTGCTGTTTCAAATACGCCTCCATGTCCGCGTCGCTCAGGTAAAAAACGGGGCTGATTTTCAACGCGCCGAAATTTTTGTCCTCGCTGACGATGTCCAGCTCGGCGCGATTCGGGTTTTGCACCTTGCGCAACGCCGTGATCCAGATCGAAGGCGCGAGTTCCTTCATGCCGCGCTGGAACGGTTCCAGTTTCATTTGCGCGCTGAATTGCTTGAGCGCCGCCTCCTCGTCCGTCGAGGGCACCGGGCCGTAAACCGCCTCGCGATGCGCTACGGTCATCTTCGGCAGGTAAGGCTTGATGTTCAGCTTGAGCAATTTGCGCAATTCCTCGGCATGCTTGTAGGTCGCGGGGCGATTGTAACCGTGATCCACCCAAAGCACCGGGATTTCCGGCTGCGCCTGCACCGCGAGATGCAGAACGACCGCTTCGTACGGGCGAAAATTCGTGGAGACAATCGCGCGACCGTTGGTTTGCGCGATGGCCCACTTAACAATTTCAAGTGGGGACTTACCCTTTAATTCAGCGTTGGCTTTAGCTATCCGTTCGGGATTCATAGAAAATGCGTTGAAGACTTGCGCGCTTAGTTTGCGGTCGCCAGTTCTTTCTTCTCTTCCTGCAACAAGACGCGGTCGCACCAGTCGCCGAAACGTTCACCGGTATTGCGTTCTTTCGCAAAACGCGCGAGCAGGGGACGCAATTCGTTTTCGATCTCCGGGTCTTTGACGGTTTCGCGCCAGACGCGATTGAGACGAGTGCCGGCGACGTCGCCACCGAGCCAGAGCTGGTAACGGCCAGGCGCTTTGCCGACGAAAGCGATTTCCGCCATGTAGGGACGCGCGCAGCCGTTCGGGCAGCCGGTCGAGCGAATGATGATTTCCTCGTCGGTCAAGCCGAGATCACCGCAAAGTTTTTCAATACGATCCACCAACCCAGGCAACATGCGTTCGGATTCCGCGAGCGCCAGGCCGCAGGTCGGCAACGCCGGGCACGCCATCGAAGCGGCGTGCAAAAGAGTGGTTTGCTTCTCAGTTTTCACTCCGTACTCACCGAGCAAGGCGGTGATGGCAGCCTTCTCGGACTCCGGAACGTTCGCGAGAATGACGTTCTGGTTGGTGGTGAGGCGAAACTCGATGTTCGGATAAGCCTCAGCCACTTTGCGCAAAGCGGTTTTCATCTCATGCCCCGGAACGTCTTTGACGCGGCCGGTCTCGACGAACAACGTCAGGAACCAACGGCCATCCACCTGCTTGTTCCAATCATAAAGATCGTTGACGGTCGTGAATTTGTAAGGCTTCGCCGGAGCGAGCTTCACATTGGCGCGCTTTTCGACTTCAGCACGCGCCCATTCCACGCCGCGTTCCTCAATGACATACTTGAGGCGCGCGTGCTTGCGGTCGGTGCGATCACCAAAATCGCGATGGATGGTCACGACCGCTTTGGCGACGTCGATAAGTTTGTCCGGCGTAATAAATCCCAGGATGGATGCGAGGCGGGGATAAGTCACTTTCATCCCGTGCGTGCGACCCATGCCGCCACCGACAGCAATGTTGTAACCGACGAGCTTGTCATTCTCGACAATCGCAATGAAACCAAGATCGTTCGTAAAAACATCCACGTCATTGACCGGCGGAATGACAAACGCAACCTTGAATTTGCGCGGCAACCAGGTCTTGCCATAGAGCGGGTCCGCCCAGGCCTTGTTGACCGGATCATCCGTCTTAATTTGGAAACCATCGATCCAGATGGCGTAATAAGCGCGGGTCTGCGGGCGCAAAGCATCGGCCACCCGCACGCAATCCGCATAAACTTCCTCGCGCGCCTTGGTGAAAGCCGGCATCGGCGGGGCGAGGACGTTACGATTGACGTCGCCGCAAGCCGCCAAAGTGGACAGCAAAGCCTCGTTAATTTTTTTGATGAGACGGCGCAAATTGGCCTTGAGGATCCCGTGGAATTGAATGCTCTGCCGGGTCGTGATGCGCAGCGTGTTGTTGCCGTACAGCCAGGCCAGTTCATCAAAGACCAGCCATTGGTGGGGGGTCATGACACCCCCGGGAATGCGGCCGCGGACCATCATGATAAATTTCTTCCCAGCGGCGCGCTGATCCCGATCATCCTGCTGGTAGCAACCGTGGAACTTCAGGAATTGGTTGTCATCGCCGGAAAACTGGTCCGTCGCGGGATTGGCGAGCGCGGCCGCAATGGTGCCCGCGAGGAGTGGATTGGCTTCCTTAATCTCCTCGTTATGCGTTAGTTCTGCTGTCTTTTTCTCAATCACAAGTTATTTACTAATGTTAGTAATGATTATCGACAACCTGCCGGCTTTTGTCAAATGCCATCTGCCGATTGGCATAAACCGTTTTACCTAGCAAAAGACGGGGATAAATTCCAGTCTAAGATTTCGCGCAAACTGAGCAAAGCCGAGGCCAATGGAAAGTTTACCGCCGATTTATTTCGATAACAACGCCACCACCCCGGTTGCGCCGGAAGTGTTGGATGCCATGTTGCCCTTTCTGCGCGAGCAATGGGGCAACCCCTCGAGCATTTACGGTTTCGGTCGGCAATTGGCCAAACCGCTCGAACTCGCCCGCGAAAAAGTCGCGGCGCTCATCAACGCCGAGCCGCGCGAAATCATTTTCACCAGCGGCGGCACCGAGAGCAACAACTCAGCCCTGCAAAGCGCCCTCGACACGCGCCCGCAAAAGCGCCACTTGGTCACCACCGCCGTCGAGCATTCGGCCACCATCAAATGCTGCGCCCACCTGAAGGACCTGGGCCGCGAGGTCACCATCCTGCCGGTCGATGCCCACGGCCGGCTCGATCTTCAATTTCTGGAACGATCCATCCGCACGGACACCGCCCTCGTTTCCGTGATGACCGCGAACAATGAAACCGGCGTAATGTTTCCCGTCGATGAAATCGCCGCGATCTGTCGCCGCAAAGACGTGCTGTTCCACACTGACGCCGTACAGGCGCCCGGAAAAATAAAAATCGACGTGAAGCAATCCGGCGTCGATTTTCTTTCGCTCTCCGCTCACAAATTGTATGCGCCCAAAGGCGTGGGCATGCTGTACGTCAAACGCGGCACAAAATATCAGCCCTACGTCATCGGCGGCGGTCAGGAACAAGGCCGTCGCGGCGGCACGGAAAACGTCGCCGGCATTATCGGCTTCGGCCGCGCAGCGGAATTGGCCCCGGCGCATTTGACCGGCGCGAACACCCGCTTCCGCGCGCTGCGCGACAAATTGGAAAACGGCATTCTCAAAGCCGTCGAGGGCGTTTCCATTAATGGTTCGCGCCAGGAGCGCCTGCCGAACACATCCAATCTTTCCTTCGCGGGAATCGAAGCGGAAGGCATTTTGCTCCTGTTGGATGAACAAGGCATTTGCGCTTCGAGCGGTTCCGCCTGCACATCCGGGTCGTTGGATCCTTCGCACGTGTTGCTGGCGATGGGTTGCGACACCGCGCGCGCGCGCGCCAGCGTCCGCTTCAGTCTCGGCATCTACAACACCGAAGCCGAAGTGGATTTTGTGTTAAAACAATTGCCGCCGATAGTGGCGAAATTGCGGTCGCTCCAATAGTGGCACGGGCATCTTGCCCGTGCGAACACGAACACACAGGCGAGACGCCCGTGCCACTTAAGCTCATGTCGCCGGCACGAACCGCTGAAAAAAAATGGCCAACCCAAACAGCGTCACAAAAATCAGCCCCAACAAGCGCGGCATATCCGCCACCGCCAGCCAATCGACGAAAACGATTCCCGCGAGCAACCCCGAAACCGTCCGGCCGATTTGCCGGTCCACCGCCCACAAATACGTTCGCAGGCTTTGCAGCAACCACAGTCCCAGCACCAGTGAAAGAGTCGCCGCGCTTTCCCGGTATACGCCGGTATTCATCACGAACGCCAGCACGATGGGGGCGCACAAAAAGACCAGCGGCCAATATTGAATGGGCCCGCGCGTGCTTTCGCGCCGGGCAATGAAGCTCAGGCCGATGACATACAACGCCAGCGCGAGGCCACACCAAACCGCCCAGCCCGTCACCATCCCGCCAACCGAAGCCGCCACCGGATAAACAAAAAAACGGCACGCGCCCATCAGCAACGGAGAAAACGCGACCAGCTTGTGAATCGCATCGTAAAGCAGGATGCAGAAAACGAGCGCCACACCCAGGAACCCCGTAACGTTTCCAATCCAGAACAAGCACGCCAACCCCAGCGCGATCCACAGCAAACCCAACTTCCCAACCGCGCTGCTGGAAATGTCGCCGCGCGGGATGGGGCGTTCCTTGCGCCGTTGCCGGTCGAAATTGGCGTCCACCGCATCATTCAGATACATGCCGCCGACGTACAACAACGTGACGCCGGCGAAAAGGAAGGGAAGATTCCGGGTGCTCGCATGACCGCCGAGCCACCATCCGGCCAGGCAGTTTGACCAAACTGTTGGCAGGTTGGAAGCGCGGCTCAAAACGAGCAAGGTACGCAAACGCGGCATGGCGCCGAAGCTTGTAGCTGGAAATCGCCACCGGTTCAATCTTTCGATAGTGGCACAGGCGTCTCGCCTGTGTGATTCAATTCGCACCGGCGAGACGCCCATGCCACTAAGCCAGCCCCCGCTCCCTCAAATTCCCCAGCGTCCATTCGTACTCCGCCACGAGCTGCTCCACCACGTCGCGTTGTTTCAATTCCTCCGGCAACACTTCCCACGTGTACGTTTCCATTTCGAGATGCGTGCACATGCCGGGATTCGCCGCCAGCAAATCCAACGTGTCGAGAATGTGATCGGAAGTCGTGTCAAACACCGGCGTCGGCGGGCTGTGCAACGGCACATGGAAATGAATGCGCCATTCGGCGGTTTGTCCGTTCGCCGTCTCCTCCTCGGTCTCCGTCGGTTCGCCCGCCAACGCTTCATCGAGGTCGCGATAAATAAATCGTTGCCCGTCCGCGCGGCAAACCACCACCTGATGCAGATAAACATCCTCCGCATACGCCGCGAGCGCCGCGCGCGCTTCCGTTGTGGGCCGCACTTTCAGCGCGGAACTAAGATGCAGCTTGCTGATTTTGATGCCGCGTTGCAGCAGGCAGCCGAGCGCATTCTGCGCGTCCTCGAACTCGACCGCGAAATGGCAGGTGTCGTAATTGACACCGAGATGCTCGCTCAAGCGCGGATCGCGTGGATGCTCGGCGCGCATCCGATCAAAAAACTGGATCGTCTCACTGCTGCACTCGAGCAGGCACAGCGGTTCCGGTTCGAGCCCGAGATGCATCTTGCGGCCGGTTTGTTCGCTGAGCCGCGCCACGTGCTCCACGCAATGCCAGAGGTTCTCGCGAATTTTTTTCAAATCCTCCCCGCGCAACGGAAAACCTTTGAACGATCCCGGCAACGTGCTGACGCTGGCCTCGACTCCTTCCGGCGTGAACCGAGCCAGCAAATCGAAAAGCAAATTGGTATATTCCAGCCGCTCGGGCGAAGTCCAATCCGGCGCGTAGACATTCTCCTTCACTTTCGCGCCGTGAAAACGGCCAAAAGGAAATCCGTTGATTGTGAAAACGTAGCAACGGTTCTTCGCGAGCCAGCGTTGAAATTCGAGCAGGGCATCGCGCCGGGCTAATTCGTGAGCGGCCTGGTTGCTGAGGCGAAGGCCAATCCCGTAAGGCTGTTTGGGACAAACCCGCTCCCGCACGCGCAAAGTATACGTGTTGAGCGACTCGAAAGTCTCCGCCCAGGTCTCGCCGCGGTGGACATTCGTGCAATAAGCCAGATGCAAACCCGCGTTGAGTTTCATTGGTAAATCCAATCCTACGCCGGCTTTGCCAAACTGGAAGCACGAAATGGCCTGGTGGCACGGGCGTCTCGCCCGTGCGAATCCAGGCTTAATTCTGGATTTGCAAACTCACGGGCGAGACGCCCGTGCCACTAACAAAAAATACCGGCACATTGATCAAATCAATGCGCCGGTGCCCGAACCCGAAAGTAAGGTGCGACTACTGCTGAGGAGTGCCGGTATTATTATCCGTTCCTGGCGTTCCCGTCGCGTTGTTTGGGGCGGTAGCCGAGCCCGTCCCCTGGGTGGCATTATTATTGAGCTGACTGCCGTTGCCCGGGTTGTTATGGATCGAGTCAGTCTTCATCGTGTCTTGATCATTTTGATCACTCGTTCCGCCCATGCCATTGTTGTCCTGCGACGCGCAGCCGGCGAGCAATGCCGCCGCGCTAAGTGCAATAAGTAATTTTTTCATAAGTCTTTTTTTGAGAATCATCCCCGATTTTTTTGACCCCACAGGCTGGGCTCGCGCCCAGACTGTGGTCTGTCAAAACCACCAGCGACCCAGGCAATTTCCATTGCCTTAACGCGCCGGTTGGTAATTGTTGTTGTTATTGTTGTCGTACGGACGCCCGGTCGGCTGCAAGTTGCCTTGCGGCTTCAGCGTGATGTTGTTCACGACTTGCGTCACGCCTTCGGAGTGGCGTGCGATTTCCCCGGCGCGTTGCTTCTGCACGTCCGTGTCCACGAAACCGCTCAGTTGCACCACGCCGTCATAGGTTTTCACGTCAACTCCGTTGAACTTATAAACCGGCTCACGATTGAGATCGTGCTGCACGGTCGACGTGATGGTTTTGTCGTCCAACGTGCGTCCTGCGGTACGATCACCGGAGTGATTGTTCAACATTTCGCAACCGGTTAACGCGAAGACCGCGCTCATTCCTCCCACCAGAAACATTTTTTTGAGATTTAACATAGACAGGCATTTTCCTTTCGTGGGCACGCTCGCATCGCAAAACCCTTGATTCCATGGGGTCTTTTGCCCGAAGCAAAATAAAAAAATAGGGCGAAATAAGTTTTCGAAAAAATCTCCGGATTGCAGCCGCAAACGTAAGTCTGGGCCGAATAAGTTTTTTGCGAACTCTCCAGTTGCGCTGGCTGGTGTCAGCGGTGACTCAGTCTGAAGTGTCAGCTCCGTGCGAGCGACATATTTGTAGAAGTTAAGCGAAAACAAACCCAAGCCCCGTCGGGGCGGCATCATCCGATGGAATGACCGGCATCGCAATTTTCAAAACGATGCCCGACGCCGCTGCTAATTTTGAAACCCAAGCATCGAGTACGGCTTTACCGAATCGCCACCCACGTTGTATTTCGGTTTCGCTTTGAAGGAGAACGTGAATGTGAGCGAGTAATCTTTCGCGCCCACGCCGTTGTCCCGAATGCTGCCGGTGATGGCCGCCGTCCAGCTCCGCATATCGCGATAAAGGCTGTAATATTGTTCCTGCAAACGGCCGCTGCGCACATCGTAATGATGCACCGCGCGCGCGCTGTAATTTTCGTTCAATTTGAAAAAGAGCGCGCTGGTGAACACATCGTCGCCCTCGCCCAACGCCGTCGGCAGCCGGCTGAAATCATCGCGCAAATAAAAATGTCCCAGCGTCCAGCTCCAGATATCGCTCGGCTGCAGCGTCAACGTGTGCAGCAGCATCCGCACGTTGCCGGTGTTGAGATCGAAGCGCGTCTGCGATTCCAACGTGATCCACGAACGCGGCACGAAACTCAGGTCGGAGTACAAATCCGCGAACGTCCGCTGATCCGTCCGCGGCCGCAAACGCCAATCGGTATACAGTTGCCAGTCGAGCAGATCCTTCACCTGCCCCTCGCGTTTGGTTTGCAATTGATTGCGCAAACCGAACCGCAGCACGTTCTGGCTGTCGATGGAATCGATCGAATTGTATTCCGGATATTCAATTGGCAGCAGCCGCAGGCTGGGCAGCTCGTAATCGAATTGGGGCAACTCGTTCGGATGCACGTTCGGGCTGGGCACGTACACGTAATTTATTGACGGTTGAATGATGTGCCGAATGCCGTCCACATCGAAGAGGCTGTTTCTCACGCCCGGCCAGACGCGCGAGGCTTTGAAACTGACCTCCGCGCCCGTGTTGAAGACGCCGCGCGTTTCCTCATCGGTGTCAATGCCCGGACCGCTGGACGCGGTGTAATACGTGAAGCGCCCGCCCACGCGCGGCGTGACGTTCAACCACCCAAAAAATGTTTCCGGCAACGTGAGCTGATGATACGTGTCCGCGCGGCCGGCCTCGTAGTTCAACAAATCGGCATCGATGCCGTTCGTTTCCGGAAACAGTCGGCGATAATATCCCATCGAACTTTCGCTCTCATAATACACCGGCGTGCTGCCGAGCTGCTGTTGGAATCCGGAGAGCCGCACGTCGGGCAATCGCTCCACGGTTTCCAGCCAGGGATCCACGCGCGGTGCCGTGAGCACATCGAGGCTGAAATTCGACCACAATTTGTCCGCTTCGATGAATGTGTTCGGCTGCGGGTTCTGGCGATATTCATTTTCAAAGAAATCGCGCACCACACCCTCGTCGCTCTGGTATTGCGCCAGCGCGCGCACTTCGACGTTCGTGTAAGGATTCGCCAGGTAAGTGAAATTGAGCCGCTGGCGATTTTCAAAAACCGGCGAGTTGACGAAATTGGTGCTCGGCTCATCGTCGTGCGTGTAATAATATTTCAAAGAACCCTCGCCCCAGCGCCCGAGGTTGTAATTGAAATCCGGCCCCACCCCCACGCCGCGCCGCTGGCGGTAATCCAGGTGAAATTTCCCGTTCAACTCCTCATTCCAATACCACGTGTAGCTGCCCAGAATGAACGGCCCAAACTCGCTGCGATAACCCGGCACCACGTCAAAATTATTCGCGTGCGGCCCGAGGTTGCGTTCGTAGTAAGGAAAATAAAACACCGGCACGTCGCCCGCATACAGCACCGCATTCCACGCCTCGAGCTTATCGTTCGGAATGATCTTCATCCTGCTCGCGCGCAGCCTGAACGCTGGCTTTTGCACATCATCGGTCGTGATGATCCCATTCGTCGCCGTGTACGTGCCCAGCTCCATTTTATTCGAAACAATGTTCCCGTGCAGCCCGCGGCCCTCCATGAACACCGGCGCTTTGCCCGAGCGGAATTGCTCCGCCACCATGTCGTGCGTGTCGAGATTATATTGGACATGCTCGCCCACCCACACCTGGTCCCCTTGCTGAATGTGCACGTGCCCGTCCGCCGTCGCTTCGTGGGAATCTTTGTTGAGCGAAACCGAATCCGCCGTCAGCACCGTTCCGTTATAATGGATGTACACGCCGTTCGTGCCGTGCGCCATATGCGTGAGCCCCTCGTACCAAATCCCCGCCGGGTTATTAGTATCCAGATTCTCGATGGTGATTTCGGAATTCGACTGCTGAGCGTCGGCGGAAAAGCAAACGAAGAAAATTGCGGCCGCAACAATAATGGGCAGTCGTGTCATTCAATAGTAAATCGGGTGCGGCAAGCTAACCAGAACTCAACTGGCGTGCCAAGCGGGATTTCCTTTTAACAATTACACCGCGCGCCGGGGCTCTAACGATTGCGGGTTTTCACCCGTTCGCCCCAAGTTGCACTGGCACGTTTACTGCGGACAAATTGAGGACGAGCGTATGGCTACCAAGATTAAAATGATGAAACTCCTCACTGAGATGGACGCGACCCGCGAAGTCGATCGCGTGCCGCCCAAGCCCGCGCTTTTCATGATGCGCACGCGCGCCTTCCAGCCCGCGCTGCCCAGGCGCCGCCTGCCCATCCGCATTTACCCGGGGGACCAGGATCAACCCGCTCCCGTGCAAATCATTTTCCTCAAGCCAGATCAGCAGGCTTGAGCCGCTTTCGCGCAGGTTTTTCTCCCCTGCGCCACCTTCCGCGCCACCCTCAGCGTGGCTGATTTTGAGGCACCGCCGTGTCTCGTAATGAGTTTGAAATAATCAACGTCCCGCGCTCTTCTCCCCCAAAATTCGGCAGCGTTACATTGGCAACGTTAAACTCCACGCGCTCGAAACCCATCGCGTGAAAAAAACCGGCGAGTTCCGTCCGCGCGCGATCGTTCGCATCCTTCACAATCCCGCCGCGCATAGCCGCCGTCCGCATGTCGTCCACCGCCGTGCGGCGAACATTCTGTTCCAGATCCTTGTCGAACGAACGCAGAAAACCCGTCGAACGCTCGATGACTTTTGTCTCCTTGTCGTCGAGATATGCGTCCGTCACGCGCGCCGAAGGCAGATTGATCCACAGCGTTTTGCCATTGACCTTCAAGTCCTCGGCTTTCAACTGGCGAAAATCCACGCCCGCCTTCACCACCCCGCGCGCCAGCAACAAAATGCGATTGTCCCCCGCCACAAACTGCCGCCAGCCCGACGGCGGATCGTCCCAAATTTCCACTTTCTCCACCACGTATTTGACAGTCACCAATTCCGAAAGCGTCTGCACCTGCTCGAGCAACACCGGCGTGTCGTACTCGCGCCGCGCCCCGCCGCTGTTGAAATGCCGCCCAATCTTCAAACCGATCCACAACATGAATACCAGCCCAATGCCGATCAGTAGTCGATCTCGCCATTGAGGTTTCATGCCGCGAAGCTTACCGCGTTTGCCAAAGTTGCAAAGCGAGAAGTCGATCTCGATTTAATCTAACCGCAGATGAACGCCGATAAACACAGATGCCGACAGCGCTTCTGAATCCTATCTGCGTGAATCGGCGTTCATCTGCGGTTTCAATCATACCGTTACGGCCCTCCGGGTCCGCCGGTGCTGCTCTCCGATGGTGGCCGTCCGCAAGGACTCCCGGCCCCTGCGGCTCGCAGTTTTTAATTTTGAATTTTTCATTTTGCATTACTGTGTCCCCATGAAATTCGTCGGCCAATTTCCCACTTACCGGCCCCGTCGATTGCGCACGTCCGCCGCCCTGCGCCGGCTCGTCAGCGAGACCCAGTTGAACCCCTCGCAACTTGTCCTCCCGCTCTTCGCCCGCAGCGGACGCAAACTCCGCCGCCCGATTAACGCCATGCCCGGCGTCTTTCAACTCTCGCCCGACGAACTCCTCCGCGACGCCACCGCCGCCCACGAAGCCGGCGTGCCCGCCATTTTGCTCTTCGGCATCCCGGACAAAAAAGACGCCAAAGCCACCGGCGCCTACGCCACCAACGGCATCGTCCAGCAAACCGTTCGCCTCCTCAAAAAAGAATTGCCCGACCTGCTCGTCATCACCGACGTCTGCCTCTGCGAATACATGGAACACGGCCACTGTGGCATCGTGCACAAGGCGAAAACTGGCGCCACGGTCTTGAACGACCCCACGCTGAAACTCCTCGCCCAAACCGCCGCCAGCCATGCCGAAGCCGGCGCCGACCTCATCGCCCCCAGCGACATGATGGACGGCCGCGTCGCCGCCATCCGCGCGCAACTCGACCAGGACGGATTCCTTGACACGCCCATCATGAGTTACGCCGCGAAATTTGCCTCCGCCTTTTACGGCCCGTTCCGCGAAGCCGCGGAATCCACGCCCAAATTCGGCGACCGCCGCAGCTACCAGATGGACGCCGGCAACGCCGCCGAAGCCCTGCGCGAAGTCGCGCTCGACATCCAGGAAGGCGCGGACATCGTCATGGTCAAACCCGCCCTCGCCTATCTGGACATCCTGCACCGCGTCAAAACCGAATTCGGCTACCCGACCGCCGCATATGCCGTGAGCGCCGAACACGCCATGATCAAAGCCGCCGCCGCCAACGGCTGGATCGACGAACGCGCCGTCACCCTGGAAAGCCTCCTCGCCATGCGCCGCGCGGGGGCGGATATCATTATTACTTACGCCGCAGTGGATGCGGCACGATGGCTGAAGGCATAGTCCAGCGTCCAAAGCCCATCGTCCAAAGTCACCGTCCGAGAAATTCAGTCTTTGAGGTAGCTGAAAGCTGCGAGTTGATGCATAACGTGTTTTTATTTTATACCGGGATCTACTGGGATTTGGTGGGATTAATTTTCTAATACTTTGGTTTCGAGCACCTTGCGTTTGCACGTTTTTGGCGCTTTTTATGGGTCGTGAGAGTGCCCGGGTGGGATTTTTAAGGCGTCGAACCAATTGAATGTTGGCTGAGGGGGACAGGCGGCGTGCGGAGATCCCGTTGGATTCGCCTACCCGAAGTTCTTTGGTTGCCGTTCTCATTTGCCCTTTTGCCCCTCCTTCTATCCAAGATGTTTATATCATGAGTGTCAAATGGGAGGCGCAGGGGAACGTTGGTGACTGCGTCACCAACGGGATAATGGGACGGACCGGCAGGTCCGCCCTACCTTTAATGGTAGGGCGGCGCTGCCGCGCCGCCCTATCGTCCGTCACGCGCGTTCAGCGCGGGACGAAAAGGGCTTTTGCTAGCGACAAACTGCGGCTACGAATTGCGCATGGCAGGAGAGGTTCCATTTCTCGAGCCGGGGCGGCGCACGCCGGCCAAGGGAGTTCATGTCTCACCCGGCGGTCCCAATTGGGTCTTCCTGACGGTTTGCACGGACAAACGTGACCGGTGGCTGGCACAAGCTCCGGTTCAGCGCGCGTTGCACAGCATTTGGGAGCATGCGGCGACGGCGTGGTTGGTGAGCGATTATTTGCTGATGCCCGATCACCTGCATTTGTTTTGCGCGCCACGCGAATTCAAATTTACGGTCGAACGATGGATGGGTTTTTGGAAGGATCGATTTGCAAAAGAATACGGTGCGGGAGGCACATTTCAAAGTGGCGGGTTTCATCATCGATTGCGCGACGGTGAGAGTTATTCGGAGAAATGGCGGTATGTGAGGGAGAATCCAGTGCGGCATGGATTGGCAGAAACGCCGGAGGATTGGCCGTATTTTGGAAGGGTTCACGAGATTCGTTGGTGACGGAGCGGGACGAAAATCGGCAATCATGGGCTTTCGTGCAGCGAGGGGAACGTTGGTGACTGCGTCACCAACGGGAAGATGGGGCGGCGCGGCAGCGCCGCCCTACCTTGATTGGGCCTTCGGCAGTGAGGTCGGAGGTCGGAGGTCGGAAGTCAGAGGTCAGAGGTCGGAAGTCAGAGGGCGGACTCTGATATCTGGCATCCGTCCTCTGGCATCCGTCTTCCGGCCAACTCAGTGGAGTTGGGTGAAGACGATCACGAGGACGATGCCGATGACGACGACGAGGCCGATGCCGACGTAGAGGAACAACATGTTCGCGTTGTTCTTCTTTTTGGTGAAGCCTTTGCCGGAGGTGTCGAAGCCAGTGGGGCGGGCGGCTTCGGCGGAGAGTTCGTTCAGGTTCACGCCGCGCGGAACGACCATGGTGGAGTCCATTTTCTGCTTCTGCGCTGACGACATGGGGGCCGGAGCGACCGGGCCAGGCGAACCTGGCGCTGGAGCCGGCGCGGGCGCGGATTTGGACGCCGGCATGGGCGCGCCTTCGGGAACCAATTGCAATTCGATCTGGCCGAGCTTCAGGGTCTGGCCGGGTTTCAGGACGCTTTCGGAAATCTTTTCGCCGTTGATGAAGGAGCCGTTGGTGGAGCCGAGGTCGTGGATGACGACGTCGCTGCCGCGCAGGACGATTTCGCAGTGGTGGCTCGAGACAGAGGGGTCGGCGATTTGAAAGGTATTGTCGTCCACACGACCAATTGTGGTTTTATCCACATTCAATTCGTGGGCGCGCCCATTGAATCCCGCGCTAAGGACGACAAGTTTCGCCATAGGTTACTTCAAGCAAAAGTGATTATCGCTACTGCCCGACTCAAGTCAAACGGAAACATTCTACCGCAACGTGTTGCGTGTGACGTATTGCGTGACGCACGAATGGAGGTTCGGCAAAATGTATTCACGGAATACGGAGCACGCAATATGTTTTTAGGGCATTTCAAAAACACCCTAACCATTCGACAGGGCAAGCTAAAAATCCTCGCTCGGAATGGTTCATGTTTTTTCGATCGACTATCTTTTTTCCAACATTTCCCGAAACTCCGCAAACAGCGGAGTGGAATCGTGCGGTCCGGGTGAGGCTTCCGGATGATATTGCACGCAAAATATCGGCTTGGTTTTGTGCCGCATGCCTTCGACAGTTTGGTCGTTGAGGTTGATTCTATCAACTGCCACGTCGTTCGGCAATGATTTCGCATCGACGGCGAATCCATGGTTTTGAGACGTGATTTCGACGCGGCCGGTTTCAAGATCCTTCACGGGTTGATTGCCGCCGCGATGTCCGAACTTGAGCTTAAACGTTTTTCCGCCAAATGCTTGTCCTAAAATTTGATGACCCAGGCAGATGCCAAAAATCGGCACTCCGCTCTTGACGAGGTCGCGCGTGGCTTGCACGGCGTAGTCCAGCGCGGAGGGATCGCCGGGGCCGTTGGAGAGGAAAATGCCGGCGGGTTTGTATTTGAGCGCCTCAGCCGCGGGCGTGGTGGCCGGGACGACTTGCACTTTGAATCCCTGCTGCCGCAAGCGTCGGAGGATGTTGTATTTCATCCCGAAATCGTAGGCGACGATCGGGATATCCGCGGGCGGGAGCGGGTCGCGGAAGAGGCGGGCGTCGCCTTTCGTCGTGCCTTGCACGAGATTGAAGCTGCCGCTTTGTTCGTCTTTCGCGTCCCAGAGGAATGCTTCGCGGTGCGTGACTTCTTTGACGTAATCGATGCCGAGAAAAACAAATTCTTTCGCGCGACGAATGGCTTCCTCGTCGGAAACGTCTTCGGTGGAAATAAAGCCGTTGAGCGCGCCGCGGACGCGAAGTTTTTTGGTGAGCGCGCGGGTATCGATGCCCTGGATGCCGGGGATGCCGTTTTTTTCGAGATATTCGGCGAGCGTGAAATCCGAGCGCCAGTTGCTGACGACGGGCGAGAGTTCGCGGATGACGAAGCCGGAGGCGTGCGGGCGCCAGGATTCGACGTCCTGCAAATTGACGCCGTAATTGCCGATGAGCGGGTAGGTCATCGTGACGATCTGGCCTTTGTAGGAGGGGTCGGTGAGGATTTCCTGGTAGCCAGTCATGGAGGTGTTGAAACAAACCTCGCCGCAGGCTGAGGCGCGCGCGCCAAAGCCTTCGCCGTGAAACACGGAACCATCTTCAAGAGCCAAAACTGCTTTCATTACAAAGTGTCGCGATGCTAAAGCGACGCGGGGCGCGGTCAAGAATTAATCCTTGCGGACAGCCGCCATTTGTCTCGCGCTGCGCGCTCGACGGAATATGGGGCATTGCGGCAGCAATGCCCTACCAAGAAATCAGACTGCCGCGAGTTCGGCCTGGTCGGCGAACACTTTCTTGCCGTTCACTATCGTGCCGGTGACGCGGCCTTTCAATGTCCAATTGTGGAAGGGGCTGTTTTTGGATTTGCTCGCGCTGGCGGTGACGTCGAAAAGCCATTCGGCGTCGGGATTGAAAATGGTGATGTCGGCATCGGCGCCGGCACTCAGCGTGCCTTTTTTCAGATTGAGCAGGCGCGCGGGGGCGGTGGTGTATTTGGCGATCACGTCCGAGAGTGAGAGGCGTTTGGAGTGATACAATTGCATGAGGGAGAGCGCGAGTTCGGTTTCGAGGCCGGTGATGCCGAAGGGCGCGTAGTCGAACTCGACTTCTTTTTCGTAATCGCAATGCGGCGCGTGGTCGCTGCAAAGAATTTCAATCGTGCCGTCGGTGAGACCTTCGAGAATCGCTTCGCGATCTTTGGCGGAGCGCAACGGCGGGTTCATTTTGAAATTCGTGTCGTAATTTGGCCAGGAGGGGAAGGTGGCCTGGCGCGGCAGAACCTCGAGCAAGGGTTTGCCATCGGTGGCCCAGAATTTCTGGCTGCCGGCGACGGCGGCGTCGGTCAGGACGAAATGATGCGGGCAGGCTTCGCCGGAAATGGGCACGCCGCGTTTTTTCGCTTCGCGAATCAGCGCGACGCTGCCGGCGGCGCTGAGGTGCTGGCAATGCACGCGCGCGCCGGTGAGTTCCGCCAGCAAAATATTTCGCGCGACGATCATTTCCTCGCCGGCAGAGGGCCAGCCGCGCAGGCCGAGCGCGGTGTTCCAGTAGCCTTCGTGCATGACGCCGTCCGTCACGAGCGAATAATCCTGGCAATGATCCATGACGGTCAGATCGAACATTTTCGCGTACTCGCAGGCGCGGCGCATGAGTTCGTTGTTCTGGATGCAATGGCCGTCGTCGGTGATGGCCACGACGCCGGCGCGTTTGAGGGAGCCGATCGGGGCGAGTTCTTCGCCGGCGATATTTTTCGTGATGGCGCCGGTGACGAAGACGTTGACGATGCCGGCTTGCGCGGCGCGATCGCGAATCAAGGCAACGGTTCCGGCGGAATCGATGGCGGGCGCGGTGTTCGGCATGCAGACGATGGAGGTGAATCCACCGCGCGCGGCGGCGGCGGTGCCGGTGGCGATATTTTCCTTGGCGGTCTGGCCCGGCTCGCGCAAATGCACGTGCAAATCAATGAGGCCCGGGCAAACGATCTGGCCTTTGACGTCCAGGCGTGCGGCGTCGGCGGGTGCTTTGGTGGCGGCGTCTTTGCCGACGGTGGAGATTTTTCCATCAACGATGAGCAAATCAGCGGGGGCATCGAGGCGATTAGCCGGGTCGATGATTCTGCCGCCGGTGAGGAGAAGCGCGTTCATTCCGGAAATGAGCGTAGCGTTGGCGAATTGACAAGGCAAGTGCGGGCGGTATGATTCCAGCGTTCGCCGGATGCGGGCGTAGTTCAATGGTAGAACGGCAGTCTTCCAAACTGCACACGAGGGTTCGATTCCCTTCGCCCGCTCCACTTCTTTTTTCCCCGACTATTTGATCCTGGGGTCTTAAATAAAAGTTCTTGCGTTCACGGTGGCAGCCCTCAACTTTGCCCAGCAACATGCATACGCCTCGGAATATCTTCATCGGCACCGACTGCGGAGCCACGACGTCAAAAATTGCCGGAGTTTGGGGAAACGGAGAAGCGATCACCACGAAGCTACTCCAGCGTCCTACCAATGCCCAAAACGGAACCGATGCCGTGGTGGCGGGCTGGATTTCGGCCATCGGAGAATTTTTGGCGGAAAATAATCTCGCGTGGGCGCAGGTGGAGGGCGCGGGCCTGGCGATTCCGGGGCCGTATCAACGCTATGGCGTGCTGGATCATTCGGCGAACCTGCCGCCGAGTTTCAAGGGGTGGGATGTTTACACGGCGTACAGCCGCGCGCTGGCGTTGCAAGCCGGGCGTGAACTTCCGCTGGTGGTGGGCAATGACGGCAAATGCGGCGGCGTGGCCGAGGCGCGGCTGGCGCGTGGCGATTCCAAGGCGTCCGTTTTGATGCTGATGCCCGGGTCCGGGCTGGGTTCGGCTTTCGTGGGGGTAAACGGTTTGCCGCTGGAGGGTGACACGCTGGCGGGAATGGAAACCGCCCACATGCCCGCGCCTTTGCATTTGCTCGGCATCACCGAGAAGCCGTTTCCCTGCGGTTGCGGACGCGATTGGGGTTGCATCGAAGCGTATACCACGATTTCCGGCCTGGCGCGTTTACTGGATGCGAAGCTGGCGAAATATCCCGACCACGAATTGGCGAAATCGACGGCGACGGCAAAAGAAAAAGCGCTTTCACTTCGGGGCCGCGCGCAAAAAGGCGATCCGTTGGCCGTGGAGATTTTCGATTTTCAGGCGATGGCGCTGGGGTTGCACGTCGCGAATCTTACGCTCGCGCTGGATCCGAGCATTGTGATCATTGGCGGTGGGTTGATGGATCCGGAAGCGACGAGCACGGAATTTCGCGAGCGTTACCTCGGCACGATCAAGAAAAGCGCCCTGCACTATGTGTGGCCTTCGCAGCGGGCCAGCCTGAAGATTGTTCCGGCGGCGTTGGGCGATTTGTCGCAGGCCATCGGCGCGGCGTTGCTGGCGCTTTACCAAACCAGTTGATCACATCGCAAAGGCAAACGCTCTATAGTGATTGCCAAAAGTAATCTCCGAAATGGTGGCGATTCCCTGCGGGGAATCGAGGCAAACCTGCAGGTTTGCCCCACCATTTCGGAGATTACTTTTGGCAGCAGTCTAATGGATGTCGAGGAGCGCGGAGCCGGAGGCGGATGGCGCGCGGCTGAAAAGACGTCCATCGGGGCTGGCGACAAAGGTCAGGGGAATATTCGTCTGCTGAATTCCGCCGGACTTATCCGTGTAATCCAGGCGCACCCATCCGTGCCATTGTTCGATCGAGCTGCTGAAGGTGTCGGCGTTTTTTTCGATGATGGCATGGACATTGGGGACGCCGTTGGTTGCTTCGGTGAGCATGGCGCTGCCAGTCTGGGCGCGGAGGAAATTCAATTGTTCCTCTGCGCTGAACTGCTGGAAGGATTGGGGGGATTTACTGCAGCCGCATAGCATGGCAATGACCATGGCAGTCAGTGTGGTTGTTTTCAGGAGCAATTGATTCATCGGTGGCCGACAGTCCGATTCCCGAGCGGCGGTTTGGGATTGCATTGATGCCACCATTGAATTCGATAACGCGTCGGAGTGTCAAAACGGGCGGTCCCGAATTGCGGCTGCGTGATTCTAATGGCGTCGGGTAGGGGAAATCTTCAAATTGCATAAAGGGCGCGTAAATTTCCGCGGCCATCCGGGTTTATGAGTTTTTGATTTATAACGAGCCGGCGGCGCGGACTCCGCGATTTCAAACTGGAGGGTGTGATCAGAAGTGGGTGAGGAAGCTTATAGTATTAGCCAAAAGTAATTTCCGAAATGGTGGCGGTTCCCTGCGGGGAATCGAGGCAAACCCGCAGGTTTGCCCCACCATTTCGGAAATTACTTTTGGCAAACAGTCTGGTGTGGTGTCAGGTAACTCGGATTCATAAATAATCGATTGGGGAACGGGAACTTCTGTCGTCCCCGTGGGACTGCGGTTCTGGTTGGTGGTTACCCACGGATAAATCGGTGGGCTATTTTCTTTCGCCTCTGCGCGGCTTCCGGAAGGGGATAGGAACATCACTTGCCTAACACCACACTAACGTCTGGCGGCGAGACGCCACCGACACTCGCAGCCGAGAACCGCTGCGCTACATTTTAAACGCGTGAGCCCGGTAGCCCTCCCGGTATTCCCCTTGACAAGTATTTGATTAAAGCATCCAATCTAACTCAACCCATAACACTTTCTAATCCGAAACGATTAGAATTCCCATAACAACACCGCGATATTTTCACACTCAGGAGGATAAATATGCGAAATTTTCCGCTCATCATTTTTCGTGCATTGGTCGGATTGCTCACCGTGTGCGCGGTCAACGCGCACACAGTGGATTGGATGGAAAATCCAACCAGTTATACCCCCGCCAACCCAATGGTGTTTTATTATCCGCGAGAACTTAGTGGGAAATTTTTTGTAGACCCGAGCTATGGCGAACCCTGCACCGTGGTTGTGAATATCACATCCGTTTCAACCCTGGTTAACGCGCAGCCGCTTCCACCCACTGCGGCGAATTCAGTGGAGGTTCTGGTTCAGATTCTGCGGGCGCCTTCCAATCACACCGAGACGGCGACGATCACCGGAGAGTGGCACGCAACCGGTCTTCCCACCGGCTTCGGTTGCGATGCGGTCAACCCCAACCCGTTTTCGGTGCCGGTAACAGTGACGGATCAATCACCTTTGTTTCGGATTTCGTCCATCAATAATTCATGGGTGATGTTGAGCGGACCGATGCGTCCGCTACTATCCTCCTCTTGCCTTACCGGACCCTGGTCCACCATCGGCTTTGGGCAAACGTTCAGCGTCAGGAGGATGCCGGATGCCGGCTTTTTTACACAGACACGGGAAGTGGGCAAATTCATCGGCGGAATCGTGCTCGATAATGGCGGGTCACCTCAGCCAAATCTCACGATCGGTTTGCAATATGGCGGGTTGACGGGGTTCACTGATTCCAGCGGCTATTACTCAATTCCTCGCGTGCCCATTGGATTGAATTGGCTTTCCATCACCAATCCCATTGGAGCGAATCTCAATATTGCGGTGACCAACAAAGACACCACCTCTTCGAACTCCTATACTGTCGCGATGATAAAAGCCGCCATGGTGGCCGCCCCGCTGATTTCGCCGACCAACCTCTGCAATTGCACTCCCTGGTGCGCCATTGGCTTTGGGACGGTCGACGGAGGGAATACGGCCGTCTATTATTCCGGCGGCGCGAACAATCCCAACGGCGGGACACCGGATTGCGGCGTGCCCACGGTGACGGTGACGCCGCCAGTGGGAGCGGCGATTACGATCAGCGCGGGCACGGGTCACCATCACAATTCCGGTCCCAACCCGGCTTCCGGCACGTGGACGGTCACGGCGGTGGTTTGCGGACAAACCAAGACAGCCTCAGTCACGGTACCGTAGCGGCGCATTGGTTGCACCGGCGTTGAAGCGTTGTTTGCGAGAGAAAAAGAGTTCCGGTTTTTTTCTACCCGATCCGTTTAAGTGCTCTACGTTACATTTTAACGCTCGCGGATTATTTGCTTGCTGGGGAATAGGAGAAACCTATGATTCGGTCATCGCTTCAAGACGCTTCGGGAAGCGGGATTTACCACTATGAAAACGAATCAACTTTGGCGTTTTTTTATTTTGGGCCTGGTCATCACGTCCACCTTTACTGCGCAGGCCAGCATCTTCGTCCTGAATTATTGGCACATGGGCGAGAGCGATCCCGGTGCTATTTCTGGAGGCGCGGCTACGACCTTGGTTGACTCGGCCACCTTCCCAGACAATCTGACGGTTCAAGGTGCTCCGACGTATACGAATGATGTCGACGCCACCGCCGCGGCCCGCACGGGCAGCTCGTTGTCGACGGTGTTTACCAATGGCGCGTTGGCCAGCGGACCGGTCCCTATCGCGCTCACGGATGATTTTGGAATTGAGTGTTGGGTCAAGCCCGGCGCGGACGTCAACGGCGGACAGGTGATCGTTTACAACGGCAGCACGGCCACTTCGGGGTGGGGATTCCTGGTGGCCAACGGCCAGTTCCAGGCGTTGTACGGGGGCGTGGTGGTATTTGGAACGGGTGTGGCGACTCCCAATGTCTGGGCGCATGTGGCTTTGGTGCGCGATAGCGGCAACGCCACCTTGTATGTGAATGGCGTTCCCGCAGGAACTTCATTTTTTTCTCCGCACGTGCCGGATACGGGTTTCGCGATCGCCGCTCCGCCGCAGGTTGCCTTCGGCAGCGGGCAATGCTTGACGGGCCGCGTGGATGAAGTGCGGCTGTTTGATTTCAATCCCGGAAAATTCAGCACGAACGATTTGTTATACTTCCAAACGAATTACGTTTTCGGCACGACAAATTACGTGGAAGGGCCGGGGGCGGGAACGGACAGCGTCGTGTTGAAGGTCCCGCCGGGGAGGTCCTGGGCGGCGACGGTTGATGTCCCCTGGTTGAGTCTATCCGTGTCAAGTGGCACGGACAGCACCAACATCATTTTTGGGTTTACTGCGAATGCGGGACCCACCCGGACGGGCAGGATCGCGGTCGGCGCGCAGACAGTCACGATTATACAGGCGGGCGCAACGTATGTGACGGCTGGAGCGCTGACGACTTTGGTGGATTCCAGCGCCGCATTATATTTTCCACGCGTCTGTGGCCTGGATGGCGCGGGAAATTATTATATTTCCGACGGCAGCGACACGGGTGCGGTTCATAAATGGACCAAGGCCAACAACACCCTGACTCCGCTCATCAGTAGCGGCCTGAAATTTCCGTTTGGAATCGCGGTGGATAATCCGGGCAACGTATTTCTGATCGATGGCGGTGAAAACCTGGTCTACAAATGGACCGCCGCCAATAGCAATATGACCGCGATTGTTTCGTCCGGTCTGAATGGCCCGACTCACGGTGCAGCGGATGCGGCGGGTAACCTTATCTTCACCGACACGGATAACGACAAGGTCAAAGAATGGTTTGCCGCGAGTGGCAACGTATCGAACGTGGTTTCGGGATTGAGCCAGCCTTATGGCGTGACGGTGGATGCCGCGGGCAACGTTTACTTTTATGATATCGGCAGTAAAACAATCCAAAAGTGGAACGCTGCAAATAATACCACCACGATACTGCTCAATATCACGAATGCCGTCGATTGCCTGGCGGTGGATAACGGAGGCAATCTCTACTTCGCTGATACAAACAACGCGATCAAGAGATGGCAGGCCGTCGGTGGGAGTGTGACCACCGCGATCAGTAGCGGACTATCCAACCCGGGAGGCATCAGCGTGGATGACGCGCGCAATCTTTACGTTGTGGACAGTGTTTTCAATGGCGCCGCTCACGAACTGCCGCGCGCTTTTGTGAATACGGCGACGCACTTTGAAAACAGCGCGGCGGGCACGGATTCTCTGCCGGCGGTGCTGCCGGTCACGGTGAATTTGCTGCCGCCGTTTGCACCTGCGAGCAGTGACACGTCCTGGTTGAATATCACGGGTGTGGCCAATGGCGTGGTGACGATTTCCTTCACGGCGAATTCCGGCGCCACGCGCACGGCGAATATTACGGTGCTGGGGCAAAATGTTCCGATCACTCAACAAACCACCATTACTCCGCCAGTGATCACCGGATATAAATTGCTTTCCAATACGGTCGCTCAGTTTTCCTTCAGCAATAATCAAAGCACGCTCTTTACCGTGCTCACTGCGACCAATGTGTCCACGCCGTTGTCCAATTGGACCGTGCTCGGCGCGGCTTCGAATATGGGTGCGGGCTTGTTCCAATTCACCACGCTACCGGTGACCAACGATGTCCGGCGCTTTTACCGCGTGCGTTCGCCTTAGAAATTGTATCAAAATGTTGATTTGATTGAGGCTGATAGAGCGCGTCACTCCGTGCGCGCCGCATGCTTGCAGCGAAACGACGGCGCGCACGGAGTGACGCGCCCTACCTTGCGAGTTTTTTTGTGATGCGCTCTGAATCACCAAACTTTGGTGATTTTATATTTCACGTTTGAGGCGCCGACTTTCGCCGTCCAGCTTTGGCCGGTTTTTTTGCCGACGAGATTCTGGCCGAGCGGCGATTGGGGGGTAATGACGGTGATTTCGTCGCCGTTGAAATTCACTTCCACGCCGCCGCTTTTCGGGCCGATGAAATACAGGAACGGCGCGCCGTCGGTTTCCAATTTCACCACTGCGGTGAGATCGATCAAATCCCCGGCGGCGAAATCACGTGTTTCGAGCGACGAATAAAGCTTCATGGATTCCATGATTTCCCGGGCCTGGCGTGCCTGGCCGCCGGCGAGGTAAGCTGCTTCGAGGCCGCGCGTGTCGTATTTGCTTTCGGCGCGGCTGCTTTCGTGCGTGGCTTCGTTGTGCGAGGCGCGCGCAGCGCGTTCGAGTGTTTCCAGGCTCTCGCCGAGCGCGGCGACAATTTCTTTCAACAACTGCGATTTGTTCATTTAAAAATTCATTAAACCGCAAAGAACGCAAAGAGCGCAGAGAAAACATTTTTGTGATCTCTGTGGTTTTTGCGGTTAAGATTTATCCTCCGGCGAACACGGGACGAAAGCCGGCTTCAGTCAATATGCGCGCGACTTCCTCGCGTTTGTCGCCCTGAATTTCGATGCGGCCTTCCTTCACGGTGCCACCGCAGCCGCACGTTTTCTGCATTTGTTTGGCGAGCTGTTCTTTTTCCGGCAAACCAATGCCAACGAAATTTTTTACGACCGTCACGGTCTTGCCGCCACGATGCGCGGTTTGGCGAAGAATATCCACGCGACCGCGGTCTTTTGGGCGCCCGGAGCGAGCGCTGGCGGTTTTGTGAGTGGGAGATGAATTGCCCGCGGGCAATCCCTCGCTGCTCAATCCCGCGAATGGGTTTTGCCCAAAGGCCCCGCCGGATTCGCCCGGAACGTGTTCATCGCTGTTCATGCCACAATTTATTTGCCGAAGTCTCGGCCCGCATCAAAAATCCGTCGCGGCGACCGAGCCGGCGCGGTTTCCCATTCCCGACTGAGCATCGCGAAGACATACTCGCTTTGCCACTTGTTCTTAAACCAACGATGCTCCACCAGGTGAGCTTCCTGGCGGAAACCCAGGCGCAGGCAAAGCGCGACCGCCGAACGATTCTGGACATCAATATACGCGAACACTCGATGTTTACCCAGCACGGCAAAACAATATTGCAGCAAACATTTCGCCGCTTCATCGGCGTAGCGGTGGCCTTGATAACGCGGTGCGAGCGTGATGCCGATTTCCATTTGGTGCGGTTGATCTTTTGGACAATGAAGACCGCAATCGCCAATCATGCATCCGGTTTCCGTCTTGATGATCGCCAATTGAAACCAGGTTCCGGGGACGTTGGGCTCGGCTGTTGATTGCGCCTCGATGAGACGCGCCGCGTCGTCCCGATCGAACGATTCCCAATATTGAAAGCGTGCTAGTTCAACCAGGGAACGGTAATCACACATCGCCTCGGCATCCGCTGGAAGCAATCGCCGCAAATGGAGGCGGGGCGAGGACAAATGATCTGGAAACGGATGGGGCATGGAGCGTGGGAAATATTAGCGGCCACAGCCCGGTGAGGCGAGGCTGAATCGCAACCTGCGAAGGGCAACTGGTATTCTCAAGCACCAGCGGGTAACTTGGTTTCGGAAAATGGAACTGCGCGAGTTTGCGGAACGGGTTTTGTTGGCGACGACGCTCGAAGAAAAGCTTCGGGCGCCGGACGTCATTACCGACGAGCATCCCGGTGCGCCGTTGCTGACGGTGGAAGCGCCGGGCCGGCCGGTGGAGTTGCAATTCAAAGCGCAGGGTTCGGGCAAGGCGGATTTTCCGGGCGTGGATCATTTGGAAAAGGAGCAGGAGCGCGGGCGGTTGCTGCATTTTTTTGCGAATCACGAATTGCTCGCGACGGAATTGATGGCGCTGGCGCTATTGCGTTTTCCGGATGCGCCGGCGGCGTTTCGTCGCGGGCTCTTGCAAACGCTCAAAGACGAGCAGGCGCACACGCGGCTTTACATGGGGCGCATGCGCGCGTGCGGGATTCGCTTCGGCGAGCTGCCGGTGAGCGGCTATTTCTGGCGCTCGGTCTCCACGATGGAAAGCCCGCTCGATTATGTGTCGCGGCTGAGCCTCACGTTCGAGCAGGCGAATCTCGATTTTTGCCGCCACTTCGCGCGCGGCTTTCAAGTGGTGGGCGATGCCGAGACGGCGGCGTTGCTCGAACGCATTTATCGCGATGAAATCGGCCACGTCGCGTACGGGTTGAAATGGTTCCGCAAGTGGAAAAATCCGGGTGAGAGTGATTGGGAGGCGTTTTGCCGGCAATTAAAATTTCCGTTGTCGCCGCAACGTGCGAAAGGGCTCGCGCTGAATATCGAAGGGCGTCGAGCGGCGGGGCTTGATGAAAATTTCGTCGCGGAACTGAACGTGTATTCGCACTCGAAGGGGCGGACGCCGACGGTGTTTGTGTTCAATCCCTTTGCGGAAGGTTACCTCGCGCTCGGCAAACGGTTCACGCCGGTGAAACATCAATCGCTGCTCGCGCGCGACCTCGCGAACCTGCCGCAATTTCTCTGCCGCGCGGACGACATCGTGCTGGTGCCGAAACGGCCGACGACGGAATTTTTGAGCGGCCTAAAACAGGTGGGTTTTGCGCTGCCGGAATTTGTGGAATTGAAAGACGGGCGCGTGGACGAGGCGCACAGCGTGCGCGCGCGAAAACTGGGCGGCTTGCGACCGTGGGCGTGGGGGCCGGACAGTGTGGAATTGCTGCAACCGCTCTTTGCGAACGTGAGCGGCGAGATGCTGGCGGCAAGCGGGCGATTTAATGCCGACTTCGCGCGGCTGTATTCGAAGGCGTGGAGCGCGGAGTTTTTGAAGCAGGTGCTGGCGAATCGGAAGATTGCGGAGATCGGCGAGGGTTGGCTGTGCGCGCGGGAGGAAGTGGGTGTGGTGGTCAACACGCTGGAGGAAGCGATGGCATCGATCGCGGCGATTCGCGGCCGGGGGCATCATCGCGTCGTGGCCAAACTCGGGCTCGGACTGGCCGGCCAGAGCGCGATTCGATTGTGGGAGCCGGAGGTGTTGGACACACAGCGGCAATGGCTCGCGAACGCTTTCGGCAATGGCCAGCAGGTGGTGATCGAGCCATGGTTGGAACGGGAAATGGATTTTTCCGTTCAGCTCGAAATGGGAGCGCGCGAATTGAAATTATGCGGTTACACCGGGTTGCTGAATGATGCCAAGGGACAATTCCAGGCGAACTGGGCGGAGCCAAATTCTGCGCGGCGTGTTCCCGACGGCGTGCGCGCGCTGTTTGATGCGGTGCCGGATATTTCCGGCCGGTTGCAACGGTTGTATGCGGAAATTTTTGCTGTGCTCGAGGCTGAGCTGCGCGCGGTGGGTTTCGCGGGGCCGATGGGCATCGATGCGTTCGTTTACAAAACGGCGGCGGGCGAGCGGCGGGTGAAACCGGTCGTCGAAATCAATCCGCGCTACACGATGGGGCGGGTCGCGCTGGAATTGATGAAGCACGCAGCGCCAGGCAGCAGCGGTGTGTTTCGATTGTTGAATCGCGCGCAATTACGGGCACATGGAGCAGCAGATTTTTCGAGCTACGCGCAGACGCTGAGCGAACGATTTCCGCTGCGTCTCGAAGGCGAGCCGGTGGCGAAGATTCGCGAGGGCGCGATTTGCCTCAATGATCCAGCCGAGGCGCAGGTGGTGCTCGCGACGTTTCAGGTGGGGCGGAACGCGGCCGATGTGCGGAGAGCCGTTTTTAGTGATTGCCAAAAGTAATTTCCGAAATGGTGGCGATTCCCTGCGGGGAATCGAGGCAAACCCGCAGGTTTGCCCCACCATTTCGGAAATTGCTTTTGGCAATCACTATAGATATTGGTAGCCGCAGACGTGAGTCTGCGCTGATCAAAGGATTGGTAATAAATTTGCGCCGACTGACGTCGGCGGTTACGGATTCTCTTTGGAGGTCAGCTTTGCGCGCCAGTGTTGCGCGCTCTGCGAGCGCTCCGCGAGATCGGCCCAGGGATCAAAATCAAATCCGTCACCGAAATGATCGCGCAACGCATTCGCGATCTGGATGCGCGCAGCGAGGCGAGAGTCCACGAGGCCGTCGACCAACGCGGCGGGATCGTGTGCGGCGACTTTCTTCAGCCGTTCCCCGGCCGCATGAGCGATGGCGTCGTCGCGTTCGGCGCAGACTGTGAAGAGTTGCAGAGCGGCTTCACGAAACGCCTCGGTGTTGGTTGAGACGAGTAGTTGGTCGATGTCAGCGATTTTCTTTTCAAAAGCCTCGCGACGGGCGATGGCAACCTGAACATCGGTCACACCATTCGTGAGCCAGCGCAGGAAATCGGGCGCGGGTTGAAAACTACTGCTGCGGCGCACTTCAGTGCCGGTGTCGGAGAGCAGGAGAAATGTCGGCACACCGTCGACGCCATATTTTTCGGCGAGATCCTGATGCGCGTCGATGTCCACCACGATGTGCGTCAGGTTGGTAATTATCTGTTTCACGGCGTCGTTGGTCAGCGTTGTGCGTTCCATGAGTTTGCAGTAGGTGCACCAATCGGCGGTGAAGAAAATCAGCACGGGCTGTTTCGAGCCCGCGATGCCGGAAATGGCGTTGGTGTTGGTACTCCAGCCGGCGACGGTTTCGGCGTGGGCCGCGGCCGTGAGGCTTGCGAGCAAAAGTAGAATGCGAACGAATCGTTTCATGGCGTTGGGATGGAGAGGGCGGCGGTGCGTTGCGGTTCTTTGCCGTGTTTGATGAGCGGCCAGAGTTCCTGCCAATCGAATGGCCGACTGAATTCGCCGTAGTGACATTTCACGCAGTCGCCGCCATCGAGCGGGCGGAAGGTGAAGTGCACGGAAGTATCGCCCTCGCGTTCGCGGACGTGCAGGCTGCCGGGACCGTGACAACTTTCGCAGCCGACATTGACGAGTTTCGCGTCGGCGAATTCGCGGCGATAGCCGGATGGGCTGCCGAAACCAATCGTGTGGCACGCGATGCATTTGGGATCAGCATCGGCTTTGTGCGCAAGGAGACTTGCGAACGCGCGCGCATGCGCGGATGCGGCCCAGGCGGCGGCGGAGTCCTTGTGGCAGGTGAGACATTTTTCAGTGCCGACGTATGTGGCGGCGGCGTGCACGCCAGGGATCGTGTCCGCCGCAAGATAATTGGGGTCATCAACCGCGAGGCGAGTGGTGCGGATTTCGTCGCGATATTTTTGCATCAAGCCGCGCAGGGAGTCGTCCTGCGGGATTTTATCGGTCAGCAGGCGGATTTCGTTGCCGGCGACTTGCAGCGGCGCGCCTTTGGTGAGACGCAAGTGCAGGACGCCGAGCGCGCGGGCTTCATTGGTGACGAAATAAATGAGGCTGCGATTTTCCCGCTGCAATTGCTGCGCGGGTTGGCTGACGTTGCCGCCGAGAATGACCTGGCACTCATAAAATCGCCGCGCCAATTCCGCGAGCGTGGCTTCGTCCGTGAAGGCCAGAAGAATGACCAGGTCCGCTTTGCCGCGAACGTCAGCGAGCGTTTTCTCGATCGCGTTTTCCATGTTGCCGATGCTCAAGCCCGCGCCCGGAGTTTGCGTAGCGCGCGGATCGACGACGCCGATGAGCGCGATGCGTTGGCCACCACGTCCAACGATGCGATACGAATCAAACATTTGCCCGCCGGTGGTTTTATCGACGAGGTTGGCGCAGAGAATCGGAGTGGGGGAATTTTTTTTGAGTTCGCGGAGTTGGGCGGCGGTGAATTGCGCTTCGCGTGCGCCGATGTTGATGGCGTCGTAGTGCAGGGCGGCGAATGCCTGCAGCATGTAGCGGTATTCGACGAAGTCGTAATCCTCCGTGCCGGCAGCGGAGTTGCCGATGTCGAGGCGGAGCGCGCCGGATGTGGCTTCAGCGTCGAGCACGGTTTTGAGACGCGTGAGTCCGCCGTATTGGCCGGTGAAACAACCGCAGGGCTCGATGCGGCCGTGAGTGTCGCACGTGAAATAAACCGGCAGGTCTAGCGTGGTGGGTGCGCGCCGACTGCAGCCGGCGAGCAACAGGAGGGTCAGAAAAACCGACCGGTATAGTTTCTCAAAAGAAATTTTCGAAAAGGTGGCGAATCCCTGCCGGGATTCGTGGCAAACCCGCAGGTTTGCCCCACCTTTTCGAAAATTTCTTTTGAGAAACAGACTAATATAGAACCGCATAGGTGAAGACATTCACGTTCACGAGCGCGGGATATTCGATTTCGTTGCCGCCGCAACAACAGCAGCCGCTGGCGTGCTGGACGTCGTTCAATCCGTCCTTGGAGTAAACCATCACGAGGCGGCCGTTGATTTCAAGTCCTTCAACGAAAACTTCCTTGCCGTGTTTTTCCGTGAGGCGCGGAATGCGGTTCACAATGGAAAAAATCGGGTGCGTCATCGGAATTTGTTTCAGGGTGTATTCGGGAAAGCAGATTTTGATTTCCTGGCGAAAAGCCTTGTCCCATTTCTCATCCGAGCAACCGGGACTCGCGAGCAGGAAGCCGCCTTGCGTGAGATATTTTCGCAATTGCTCGCGCTCTTTTTGCGTGAGCGAGAATGTTTCATTGCCGGACATGACGCAGAAGGGGAAATCGAAGAGCGCGTCGGCATCGAGGCGGACGGAGCAGAACGAGGGGTTGACGCGCAGGTTGGTTTGTTTGGTGACGTCCTCAAGAAAATTGTCCGCGAAACAAACGGAGCTTTTGTTGCCGGCGTAAATCAAATTGCCGCATTGGAGGAGAGTAAGATCGGAGTGGACGGGTGGGGTGGTAGAGGTTTGTTGGGCCGATGCGGTTGTGGATAGCAGGATGAATAAAGTTAAAAAATAACCGAAGAAACATCCAACATCCAACATCGAACACCCAACATCCAATAAGTTCCGGAGCGCCGGCCACTGGATGTTCGATGTTGGATGTTGGATGTTGGATGTTTTCCTGTCCATGAAATCACTTTTGCTTCTCATTCGCGGGCTCCTTTCGGGTAGTGATGGTCTTGAAATAATTTTCCACGACGTCGTTGTATTCCTCGATGACGGATTCGGAGGAGACGGCGGAGGATTGGCGGTTCACGGGATTCAAGCCCTTGATCGTGTCGGGCTCGGTGGTCTGGCCCTGGCCGCCGGCGAGAGCGGCGCCGCCGCCTTTGCCGAATTTGCTGGATTGGCGCGACGAACCTTTGTTGCTGTCGTGTGAAGAGGTTTCGTTGCCGAGCACCTTCATGTTGGAGCCGTCACGCATCGCGTAACCGGACTTGCCCGACTCGCTGTCGCCCTCGCCTTCACCCTGGCCGCGTCCGAGGCCGAACTTCCGGCTGCGCGACATCTGGCCGAACGTGTTGCCGGGAGTCATTTTTTGCAATCGCAGGTAAGTGTCGAGTTCGCTGCCGTTCGGGCAATTGCCGCTTTGGCATTGGCTGAACATTTTTTCCATCTCGCCGCGCAATCGGTCGGCGGTGTCAAACGATTGCTCACCGTTGCCGGCGAGCATCTGCCCCGCGGCCTGGTCGGCGAGCGGTTTCAAACGATTTGCACCGATCTTATCCGCGAGATCGCGACCGCTTTGAGCGGCTTTGGGAAATAATTTCTCGGCGGCAGCAGAATCGTCGCGAAGCTTGTCGCGAAGCTGGTCCAGAGCGTCCGAAACTTTTTTCTCCGTGCCGGCCAAATCCTTCAAGGCAAGCTGATCCTCGCGGGTCAACGGTCCGGAGCGGTCGTACGGCTTCGCCTGCTCGGCGAGTTCCTCCTGCGTGTGATAGAGCGATTCAAAAGCGTTGAAATCATTGATCAATTCCTGCATCTGCGTCATGTCTTCCAGGCGCTGCTCGACCTGTTTTTCGTTTTGTTCGTGCACACCGCCCAATTGTGCGACCTGTGCGTCCGAGGCTTTCTTCAAATCCTGCAGCATCTCCGGGCTCAATTGCCGGCCGCCGGGCGGCGAGCTGCGCTGCGCGACATCGAGTGCGGCGGTGTCGTTGGTTTTGGTGCTCTGGCGAATGTCCTGGGCTTGCTGGCGGAGGTCTTCCTGCAAATCTTTTTCCACGTCATACAACGGATTTTGGCGGACAAAATTTTCCATGCGCTCGGCCTGGCGCTCCAGCTTGCGATTTAATTCGTTTTGTTTCGCGACGAGCGTGTCGAGTTGCCGGGCCAGGTCCGCGCGTTTCTTTTGGTCGGCGCCTGCGAGCGATTTTTGCAACTGGTCGATGTCATCACCCAATTGTTTTTGTTGATCGATCAACGTCTGCAAATCCTGGTTGAGATCCGCGTATTTTTCGGCGGCATCGGCGATGTCGCTTTGCTCGCGCATAAAGTTGTTATAATCCTCCACGCTAATAACGGTGAGGCGGGTAGTCTGGCTGCGCGCGAGGTGCGGCTGCGGCGCGGTGTCGATGGCTTCGGCGAACAGGGAAATGACGTCGCCGGGTTGCACGCCCAGCGTGGCAAAATCGAAATCGGACGTTTCGTGGCTGTTGCGAACAATGTTCGTATAAGTGAAAACTTTCGGCGCGGAATAAATGCCGTTGAGCGCGCGGAAAAATCGGATATTGCGCAGTCCATAGTCATCGTTGGCCTCGATGAGCGCTTCCAATTTGAAATCCATGGCGACAAAAGAATCGTGATCTGGATTGGCAATATGAATTTCCGGCGGCAAATCGTGCGTGACGGTAAGGCCGCCTTCGCACTCAGCTTGCGAGGGGAGCCCGTCGACGTCTTTGATGGTAAAACGCATGCGGCCGGAATCGGCGGCGGTGAACAATCCCGAGACTTCCTTTTCTGCCGAGCGTTTCAGCCCCAACTTCTGCGGCGGTTGATCGCCGGCGGTTAATTCCAGCGTGCCGTCGCGCAGCGGACGATTGGATTGCAGGCGGAATTTCAATTCCGTGCCTTCGAGCGCCTGGAGTGATTTAAAGTTGTAAGGAATTTCCTCGGACTTCAGGCCGGTGTAGGCCGGTGGCGTGGCGCGGACGAAAACTTTTTCCACTTGCGGCGTCATCGCGACGCCGATGTGCACCTGCTTGGATTCGCTGGAATGATCTTTCGTGTGCGCGAACGCGAGCGTTTCGGCGTGGATGTTGTCGAGCAATTGATCGTAGCCGCCGCCGTTTTTCTCGAACATCGGGACCGTGACGGCCTGCTCGCGATGGCCGAGGGGGAAGGTGGTCAGAAAAACTTCGCGCGGTTGGTGGCCGGTCGCTTTGACATGCAGGACGATGCCTTTGTCGTAAAGCACGTTCGTGCCGGCGGGGCCGGGGTCGGTGATGGCGAGATGCGTGAACGAATACGGCGGATGATCGCCGAAGGGATCGGCGAAGCGGGCAATTTCGATCGCGCTGATGCGAAAGACCACGGCGAGAATGGCGGCGAATACGAGCAGCGCCGCGGCGGAACGGCGGACGTGGCGTTGCAATTCGTCGGTGCGCGCGAGTCGTTCGAGCGGGATGTCGCGAATGCCGGCGGCGTAATTCTCCACGGCCTGGCGGGCGAGTTCGCGCGTTAACGGAGCAAGCGAGGCGTCGCTGCTTTGTTCGCTCAGTTGCAGGAGATTGATGAGGCGCGAGCCGAGTGCGGGATCGCGTGTTTCGAGAACGCGCGCGATGTGTTCGGCGCGGTTGCGGCGGACGAACGCGAGATACCAGGCGAAGCCCCCGAGGACGAGGACGAGGACGATTAGGACAAGGAGAATGGTGAGGCGCCAGCCGGAATTCAGATGGACGATGACGTCGAGAACGAACGCAAGCAGGACGAACGCGCAGGTGAATTTCACGCAGCGCAGCAAAAAGATGCCGCCGGCCTCCTTTTGGCGCTCGTGGTCGGCTGCGGCCAGCCGGTCCAGCAATGTTTGCAGCTCGCTCAACATAGTCCCCACCGCCTTCGGAAAAACCAATCCAGTCCAAACAGTAATCCCGCGAGATAGAAAACCCAAGCGACATTCCAGACGGGGCGCACGATGGTTTGCGGCGCCTGATCGGTTTTTTCACTGTTCAATTCCTTGATGAGTTTCGGCAATTCGGCGGCGTCAATCAGCCGGCCACCGCTGCTTTCGCAAAGGCGGCGTAAATAGAGCGCGTCGGTCGCGACTTCGGTCTCTTCGAGGTTTTCGTTGAAGACGATGAAGCGCGATTCCCGCGTGGTGCCGTCCGGCAGACTCACGCTCGCGCGATAACGCCCGGTGCGTTCGGGCAAAAAATCCGCGGTGAGACGCCCGGCGCTCTCGGACGCGGGCGCGAGACTTACGCGGCCGACTTCGGTGTCGCCGTAACGAATTGTGACGGGCACGGATTTTAGTTTCGGATCCGGTTGGCGCAGCGCGAGGCGGAAATAAACTTTTTCGCCGAGCAGAACATTCGCCGAATTCGGGCGGAACGAGAATTGATGATTAGGAATAAAATCGCGCCCGGCGAGCAGCCAGAGAATCATCTGGTCCCAGAAGCGGTCGAAGGGCGAATTCGCGCCGTCGACTTTGGAGTTCAACGCCCAGCGCCACAGGCCCGCCGCGCCGATGCTCACGACCTGGCCGCGTCCGTAACGGCGATGCACGATGGCGGCTTCGGGCGTGGGGTCATTGCGATCGGTGGTGACCGCGAAGGTGGAGCTGAGCGGCCTTACCAATATCGGGTCTCTTGCGTCGAGCAATTCGGGCAAGGCATCGAAGCCGCTGCCGTCGTTCAACACGCGGAACGGCGAGAGCGCGCGGCCTTCGGCGGTCACGTCGAGTTGGGCGCGTTCACGGGATCTTTCGCCCCATAGGACAGGCTCGAGTTCGTCCTCAGAGGCGAAGGCGCGGCCGCGGCTGAAGATTACCGTGCCGCCGCGTTCGCTGACGTATTGCGCGAGAAGATTGGAGCGGGTGGCGGATTCCATTAACGAATCGATCGAGCGGCCAAGCAGGATGACATCGTAGGCGGCGAAGTCGTCGAGAGTTTTGGGCGCGTGCAATTCGCCGGTGCCGGGCGTTTTGCGAATGGTGCGAATGTGATTCGCGCCATAATTGATCAGCACGTCCACATCAAACTTGTCGTTGCGCATGAGCGAGCGTTGGAGAAATGTTGTGTCCCAATAGGGATCGCCCTCCATCACGAGTACGCGAATTTGCTGGTCGATGACGTTGAGATAGGTGATGGCGCTGTTGTTGGCGGTGTCGGCTTCGTTGTCGAGCGGTAGCGCGCGGACTTCGTATTCATATTGGCCGGTGTCGGGTTCGGTCACTTCAAATTCCACCGGAATTTCCTGGAGTTGCTGCGCGTTGACTCTTTTCGTTTGAACGACCTGGCCCTGGCGGAGCAATTGGACGTTGATGTCTTCCAACTCGCAGCCGACGACGCGCAGGCTGGCGTTCACGCGCGTTTTTTGTTTCACGTAACAATACGGCTGAAAACCACTGATGCGCACGGCGACGTCGCGCACTTTGCCTTGCTTGCCGAGCGCGATGGCGTAAATGGGCGCCTGGTGATTGCGCGCGAGCGCGCCGGTTTTGGCGGGGTTCACGAGCTCGAAATCGTGACCGTCGGTGAGCAGGATGATGGCGTTGACGGCTTCGTCGTTCCCGGGCGTGTTGAGCATCGTGCCGAGCGCCTTGTGAAAGCGCGTGGTTTTGCCGGCGGGCGCGAGATCGAGGATGGATTGTTGCACGGGTCGCGCGTCGTCGCTGAATTCAAACAGGCGCAGGCGCGGATCGGCCGCGATTCCGTTTTGACCAACGATGTCGGCGCTGGTTAACAAATCTTTCGCGGCGTCCATGCGGGTTTTGCTGCCCGCATCGCGTTGTTTCATGCTGGCGGAACTGTCCACGCCGACGAGCGTGACACGATCGCGAATCGGCGGCGGGAGCAATTCGCGACGCGACGGTTGCAATAGCAACAGCAACACGAGGCCAATGCCCGCGAGGCGAAAGAGCGTGAGCAACAGTGTGCGCCAGCGTTCGATGGACACGCCGACGCGCCAATAAATGCGGACGGTCGCGAGCAGCAGCACGATGGCGACCAGCGCGATGACCACCGGCGGCAGGACGGGTTCGTAGATGATTCCGCCCGTGGTGTTCATGCGGGCTTCCTCCGCACGAGCAGTTGAAACGCGCTTTCGACGAGAATGACGGCGAGCGCGCCGAGGAGGAACCACTGGAAAATCGGGTGACCCTGGGCCAGTTCGGCGTAGTCATCGCCGCCCGCGACGAGATGCGCCTCGTGTTGATCGGAAAATTCCGCGGGCAAAAGGCTCTTGTCCATCGGGCGCAGGTCGGATTGGTCGGTGGCGGGATTGATGGCGAAGACATAGGTGGGCTTCGGCGCGCCGAGCGTGTAAAAGCCCAGTTGCTGCGGCGTGAAACTGAGCGCGCAACGTTCGCCGGTGAGTTCGCGTTGCGTCGTGACCGCATCGCCCGCCGGGCCGAGCAGGTCGGCGCGTATTTCGCTGCGCCAGATTTCGGTGTGAAGCGTTTCGCCGACGAGATGCGAACTGGGTGGCGGTTCGGTGGTGGAAAGCGCCTTCGTGAGATCCTGCATCCACGCCGGGAAAATGCGCTGGCGCGCGAGGTTGCTCGAGAATTCGCCGGCGGAAAAATTCAGAATCAACAGCGTGCCGAGGCCGTAATGCATGGACGCCATGGCGGGTGAGCCGTCGCCGTATTCTAGCAGCACGCCGCCCGCGCTGGTGGCGCCGGCGTGGTAGTAATCGTAAAACTCGAGCAATGCGAGGTCCTGGCGGGTCGCGCCAGCGAAGAGTTTCAGGTACGGCGATTTGAAATCGCCGCGCACGACTTGTTGCGCGCCGGAAAGAATATTCGTCGCGACGTTGCGATTCGACAGGCGCAGGGGTAGGGAATTCGGGCCGATGATTTTTTCGAGTGCAGCGAGATTTTCAGGATCGGCGGAGCCGTCGAGAAAATAGACCAATCCGCCGCCGCGGAATAAAAATTTTGCGAGCGCGTCGGCTTCGTCAGTGTTGAGACGATTGATTTTCGTGAGAAAAACTTTTTGCACGCCGGCGAGCCGGGTGGAGGAAAGTTCGCTGGAAGCAATGACCTGCGGCAGCAACGAGCCGGCGTCGTTGGCGAAGGGATTCAGCGCGGCCTTCAGGAAATACGCGCCGCCATGGCGCTCGTCCACGTTATCGGTGACGATGGGCACTTCTTCTTTTTCGAGCACGGAGAGCGTGAGCGCGAAACGGTTGTCGTATTCGAGCGAATCCTGCGGCAGGCGCACTTCACACTGGTGAACGCCGCGCCCGCCCACGGACACAGGCACGGTGATTTTTTCTTCGGACCACGGCGCAATGGAAATTTCCTGGTCGAAGCTGAATTTTTTATCGAGCGTCACCGTCACGCGGCCGCTGAACGGCGCGGTGGCGAAATTGCCGACGGAAATTTCCAGCGGCACGGTATCGCCGGCGAGCATTTCCGTTTGCGACGGATGCACGTCGAGGATGGCGCGGTTGTCGCGGCGGGTGGGGCCGACATCGACGAAAAACAATTTCGCCGCGGGCGGCAGCATTTTGAAATTCGCATCGGCCCATTTTTTTCGTGTAAAATCAGAGATGTAATAAACCTCCGGACGTTTGGCGGTTTCGCCGACCAGGCGCGCGGCCATGGTGCTGGCGAGATTCACGTCGGCGCGGCCGAATTCGGGCTTGAGTTGATTGACGAATTGTTTCGCGCTCGCGAAATCCTTGGAAAACGAAACGAAGCACGTCGTCGGACCCGGGCTCATGAGCAGGACGTTCACGGAGTCATTCGCGCTGAGGGAGTCGATCAGCTTCGTTGCCTCATGCGCCGCGCGCTCGCGCGAGGTCGGGCCGTCGCCCTTGTCTTCCATGCTCAGCGAGTGATCGACAACGATCAGTACCTGCCGGCCAGCCTGGTCGGTCGGGTTGCCGCCAAACCGTTTCATCACCGGCCGCAAAAACGCGAGCAGCAGGAGCAGAATTAAAACGGTGCGCAGCAAAATCAGAATCCAATGGCGCCATTGATGGATCCTGGAACGTTGCGCCATCGTCTGGCGAATCAGTTCAATGGAAGGAAACTTGAAATGGCGCGGGAAACCTTTGTTCAGCAGATGCAACACCAGCGGCAACGCCGCGAGCGGGATGAGCGCGGCGAACAGGGCTGGATTCAGAAATGACATGGCTCACTTTCCCACCAGCGTGTTGCGACCGCGAAAACCGAGATAAGCTTCGATGGCGTCCAGATATGGCCGGCTGCTGTCCACGAGCGCGTAGGTGATGCCGCGGCTGTTCGCTTCGCGCGCGAGCGCGGCGGAACGCTTCCGGCTCGCGTCGCGATAGGCCGCACGGATTTCCTCCGGCTCGACCTCGATTTCCTCGTGCGTTTCCATATCGTGAAAGCGCGCCATGGCCACTTCCGGCAAATCCATTTCATGCGGATGCGCGACGTGCAACAGCAGGATTTCAAATTTGCGATGCAGGAAACGGCTTAAGGCCTCGAAGGTTTGTTCGGTGTCATCCCAAAAATCGGAGAGCACGACGAGCTTGCCGCGCCGTTTGAAGAGCGGATCGCATTCTGACAATACGTTCGCGATGCCGGTACCGTAGGCGGGCTGGACCGATTCCAATTCGCGGATGATGTGATGCAGATGACGCCGCGTGCCGCCGGGCGGGAGAAATTGTCTCAACTGTTCGGTGAATAGCACGAGCGCAATTTTATCGCCCTGGTGAATCATGAGATATGCGAGCGCGGCGGCGATGCGCGCGGCGAGGAGAAATTTCGATTGCGATTTGGCGCCGGCGTAATCCATCGAGGCGCTGACATCGACCAGCAGATAAACGGACATGTCGGTTTCGGCCTCGAATTGGCGGACAAACAAACGCCGCGACCGGCCGTAGGCGCGCCAATCGATGCGCTTGGGATCGTCGCCGGGAATGTATTCCTTGTAATCGGCGAACTCGACGGACGAACCGCGAAAAGGCGATTTGTGTTTGCCGGCGAAATAGCCCTCGACGGTGGAGCGCGCGAAAACGAGCAGGTCGCTGAAGCGTTCGAGTTCGGCGGGATTCAGCAGCAGCGGCGGCGGCTTGGTGCGGTAGGGAAGGGGCGGTGGGCTGGAGATAATCGGCGGGACGCTGCCGGGCGGCGCCTGGCGGAGAGATTGATTCAATCGCGCCGCGCGCGCGAAGGCCTCGTTCGATCCTGGGAGAGAATCACTCATTTCAGCGGCCAGGTGTGCTGCAAGCAAACGTCCGACTTGCCGTCGAACTCGTGTACGGCGTAGCGCGAAGCAAATTCGGCGATCGAGCCCGGCTGATCGTCTGAACGATCATGGCCATTTCGTTGCAGAAATGATACGTGCTGTAATACCAATGTCCGTCGGAGCCGCGCGCGAGAAACAGGTGGTCCTCCGTTGTTAAATCCGTGGCGGAACGCAAAAACCAAATACTCATGATTGGACATCAAAAGTACTTGTTCACCGATCCAAGGATGCTCTCCCCAATTTTTCAATCCTGATGGCTCCAACTGCTCGACGATGTCTGTGTCCTTATTGGTGAGTGATAGACTGGCCAGCTTCACAAGGGTTGCGGTCTTCCAGTCGGTTCGCTCCCGCTCGAGTTTATGGCGCGTGAGGAAAAACCATCCGAACACCAATGCGACGAGAACAACTGGTATCGAGAGCCAAATGATTAGTTTGGGCCTCACTGCACCAGACTCAGCGCAGCGTCCTGAGATACTCGCTCCGCTCGCCGCGCTACGCGCGAAAGTGATGGACTCGATGGAACCGAAACCCGGGGTAGCCCTCGCAGACTCGGGCAACCCCGGGCTAATATCTTCGACACCTTTGGTGTCGTCATTCTGCCGCGCTGCGTGCGGAAAAATATCCTGATTGTTTTTTTTGAACGCCATTTAGTTAAAAGGACACTAGTCCGCTTTCTCCGGAACGTTCGTCAAAATGGTCTCCACGATGTCGCGCGATTTTTTGCCGGCGCCGGTCGCGCGGTAATTGGTGATGACACGATGTTGCAGCACGTGCATGGCGACATCGCGGACGTCGGCGGTCTCGGGCGTGATGCGGCCGTCGAGCAGCGCGAGCGCCTTGGCGCCGAGCACGAGGTATTGCGAAGCGCGCGGGCCGGCGCCCCATTCGACGTAATCCTGCACAACCTGTGGCGCGCTGGCATCCGTCGGGCGCGTGGCGGCGGCGAGCGACACGGCGTAATCAATCACGTGATCGGACACCGGCGCGGCGAGCACGAGGCGTTGCACGCGCAGAAGATCATCGGCGCTCACGGTCGGCTTGAGCGTGGGCATCTCGCGCAGCGTGGTGCGTTTCACGATTTCGATTTCCTCGGATTTTTCGGGATAATCGAGGTGCAGAGAAAACATGAAGCGATCGAGTTGCGCTTCCGGTAGCGGATAGGTGCCTTCCTGCTCGATGGGATTTTGTGTGGCGACGACAAGGAACGGATCGGGCAACAGGCGCGTCTGGCCGCCGATGGTCACCTTACGCTCCTGCATGGCTTCGAGCAACGCGGCCTGGGTTTTGGGCGGCGTGCGATTGACTTCATCGGCAAGGATGAGATTGGCAAAGAGCGGACCGGCCTGGAATTCGTGTTCCAGATGGCGATCGCGTTCCTGCAAAATTTCCGAGCCGATGATATCGCCCGGCATGAGATCGGGCGTGAATTGAATGCGCTTGAAGCTGAGTTGCAAAATTTCCGAGAGCGTGCGGACGATGAGCGTCTTGGCGAGGCCGGGCACGCCGACGAGCAGGCAATGACCGCGCGCAAACAGACTGGCCAGCAGCAGGCGCAGGATGCGGTCCTGGCCGACGATGACGTTATTGAGTTCGCTGCGAATGCGCGCGTGAAGTTCGGCAACCTCTTTGGCTGAAAGCTCGCTCATGTGTTCTCCTGTGTTAGAGCATTTCCAGCAAAGCTATAGCGATGAGTTAATCCTGCGGACAGCGGTCTTTTTGGTTTTTGGCTTCCGCCTTCGCCAAGGCTATGGCGGGACAAGTCGTTTCGGTTCAGTCACAGGGTTTTTCAAACCTGCTCCTTCACCGAAGCCTCGCCAAAAACCAAAAATCCTCGCTGCTCATCGATACATCTTTGCTGTCAATGCTCTGGTCCGCGACTCCGCATACTTTGAAATGGCAATCGCTTGGACCTGCGAAGAGTCAACACGACAAGCTAAACCGGTTCAATGATAAACAGTTCGCACGTTGATTTTTTGTGGGAACTTTTTGCGCGTGGTGCATACAAAAAGGGGAGCGGGTGGTGTCTATTCGAAATTCTGAGGTTTATTATGCGATACGTCTTTTATTGTGCTTTACCATAATAAGATCAATCGCCGCGACCACTGACGATAAAAGCACAAGGATGCTCTGGATCACTGGAATGGCAAAATACATCGTCGGAATCTCAGGACCTCCTTCTCCGTGTCCGTGGTACTCAGAAATGCCAAACCAAGTCGCGACAATAAGAAAACCAACGTTAGTAAAATGTGCGAAGTGGCGCCTGGCTAACGCGGTTGGAATTAAGAAAAGTGCGAAAGGAATTGAGATAAAAACAATCAAGAATGCATTGTCGTTCGGATATCGCCAAAGTCGCGAAACGATATTGGTGGCAATTGCCCCTAGCAAAGTCAAAAACGTGATCGCGAACCTCGTATTGCAAGTTGGCAGCATTGCGGGAATGGCCTCATAATTAATAGTCCAAAAATACGTTGGCAAGCCGTTTTGCAAAATGTCCTTCATCTGCGGTTAGAAAATGCTTCAAATGGAGACAGGCAGGATGCCTGTCCTACGGGCGTTACAATTTTCCTCAAAATTGTAACTGACAACCGCCGAATTGGTGCTAAAACCAAGGAATCACGGAAGATTTGTCGGCAACGAAACTGCTGTATCCAGGAGATAAAGTTATGAATAAATTCGAACGAAGCTGGACGTTGTTTAAAAGCTCACTGAACGTGATCGTGAAGAACAAGGAACTCTTGATCTTCCCGATCGTCACGTCTCTGGCGACCATCGTGATTTTTCTGTTCTTCTTCGCCCCGGCGGTGCTGTGGCCGACGGGTCATTCGTATTTCTCCGCGGAGCATTGGCACGCGCTGTCCGGAATGTATTTTCAGCCCGCCAAAGTCCGCGGCCACGATGGTTTCGGCCCGACGCCTCTCGCCGGCGCTTATCTCGTGTTCCTCTATTTCGTTTCAATGTTCGTCGCCACGTTTTTCAACGTCGCGTTTTACAATGAAATCCTGGCGGCGTTGAGTGGCCAATCGGTTTCGCTCTCGCGCGGCCTGAAATTTGCCTGCTCGCGCTGGCAGGCGATTCTCATGTGGACGTTGTTCGCGGGCTTGATCGGACTCATCATCAAAGCGATTGAACGGCGCAGCAACCTGGTGGGAAGCATCATCGCGCGTTTGCTCGGCGCGGCCTGGAGTATCGCGGCCGTGTTTGTCATCCCGGTGATTGTTCGCGAGACGGAAACGAAGAATCCAATCGCCATGCTCAAGAAATCCGTGGGCACCGTGACGCGGACGTGGGGCGAGGGACTCATCGGCTACATCGGCCTCGGGGCGATCAACTCGATCGTGATGATCTTCTCGATGGTGCTGATTGGCGGAGCCGTGTTTGTGTCAGCGCAACTGCATAATTTCTGGCTGCTCGGCATCGTGATCGCCGGCTGGATGGTTTCGATGATGATCTGGTCCTACCTGATGAACGTGGCCGGCCTGGTCTACAAAGGCGCGTTGTATCTGTATGCCGCCGAAGGTGTCGTGGCGCAGCCTTACGACCAGCCGATGTTGGATTCGGCGTGGAAATATAAGAAATAGTGGTGAGGGGAAATCCGACGCTCGAAGGCCTTTCGAATTTCGGATCTAATTCCTCTCACGGCATCAAGCGCGCGCGATAAAACCGCGCGGGACAATTCGCCGCCGTCGTGTCCGTCACGGTCATCGTGCCGGTCGAATTCACCACGTTGGTCCACGGCGCCCAATGCATCAGGTCGGTCGAGGTTTCGATCGCGTAGGTGCGACCGGCTTCGCCCTGCAAGGTCACCTGCATCCCGCCCGGGCGCGCTTGCAACGCCATGCTCGCCGGCAGGGCGGCGGCCACCGCCGGCACAATTTCGCCATGGGAAAGGATTCGCGCCGGATAGATCCCGTTGGTGAGGCCGGCGGGATTGTGAAATTGAATGCGCGCGAGTTGTGCGCTCGTCAGCGCATTGGAATCGTTGCCAAAAACAATTTGCTGCGCGCCACCGCCCAGCAGCGAACCGCTCCAGCCTTCGATAGTCAACAGCGGTTCGTTCGACCAGGTCACGCTGCTGCTGTTGGCGAAATTCACAATGCTCGTGGGCGACACGAGGTAGAGCGTGGAATTGGTGTTGCCGCCGTTCGCGAGGCAGAGCGCGCCGAGCTGCACGGAGTTTGTGCCGGAGTAAAAACTGGCGTTCGCGAGCGTCAAAGTTCCGGATTGTTTGATCACGCCGTTGCCGCAGGAAAAAATGGCGTCGGGCGCGAGGGAAATATTGGACACCACCAATTCGCCGCCGCCGGAAAATCCGTGCCATTCCGGGAAATAGCTGGAGCCGGCCACCGAAAGAGTGTTCGTGATGATCAGCGTGCCGCCGCTTACCGAGACTCCGCCGACAAAGCCGGGGGAGACGCTGAGATTATCGGCCGCCAACAAGCCGCCGAAAATCGTCAGCGTGGTGTCGGCCACGCCGGAGATCGTGATATCGCCTGAAATCACGTTCGTGCCGCCGGTCTGGTTGTAATATCCTTTCGAGTAGAGAGCGCTGGCGGAGATTTGGCCGTCGTTCAAATTGAAGGAGCCGCCTTCATACGCTTCGAAATTGACCTGCTGTTCATCGATGCTGATCGTGCCGGTGACGGCCTGAGCGCCGCCCGCTTGAAAATAGGAACCGGCGTGGCCAATGGATAAATTCGTCGCGCAGGAAACTCCGTTGGACATCGTGTAAGTGCCGTAGCCTTGAGAGCCGATATCCAGGGAGCCGTAATTGGTGCCGCCCGTTTGCAGCATGTTCGCATTTCCGCCCGTGAAACCATTTTGCGAGGGAATCGCCGCCCCGCCCTGGTGGATGCCGCCGGCCAGCAAATAGGAGCCGCTAAACAGCGTGAGGTCGTTGGCCAGCAATCCGCCTTGCTGCTGAAATTGTCCGAACGCATCGAAATAAATCGTCGCGCCATACCAGCCGTTGCTCAGCACATAGGTCCCGCCGTCGAGATGCGTGATGCCGAAGCCGTTCGTGCCGCCGTTTTGGTTGAACACGCCGGGAGTAGCGCCGCCGCCGAGCCACAATTGTGAAACGGTGAAATAACCGCTGTTGAAATTGTAAATGCCCGACCCGATATAACCCACGTTGATCTGGTTGCCCGCCACGGTGGAATCATTTTGCTCGACCAGGCCGCCGACCACCATGCCGGTGCCGTTCGGGCCATTGATTTGCAGCGCGGAGGAAAACAGTTGCACGGCCGAATTGCTCGCCACGGTCATCGTTTTCACCGTCAATGGCGTGGCGCCGCCGGCATAATTCAACAGCAGCGTGTTGAAGGAATTCGTGGGCGAGGAAAGGTTGATGGCGTTCACGTTGAGCGATTGCGGAAAATTGTTCGCGGTGTCCCCGCCGATTTGCACCGCTTTCCAGCCGTAATTCGTCACCCAGATCGTCTGGTTCGTGGCCGGGAGAGTCCCGAGCGACCAGGAAGCGTCCTGCCAATTGCCGCTGGCCGCGCCGGTCCATACATTGTCCTGCGCGTCGATGCGCACGGTGAGACAGAGAATGCCGGCGACGAGGCAAAAGCGGAGCAGGCTAAAAGCGTGACGGTGGAGGGAATTTTTCATAGGGAGACCGAGTGATTGCCGGCGAAAAAACTTCTCCAACCAGAAATGTTCCCGCACACATGTTCATACTTCGGGGAAGATTTTCTGACGAATGAGGCCTAACAACAACGGGGTTAACGCCTTAATCGCACGGGGCGGGCACACCCCATGAGATTTTCGAACAGGAGGGAAACTACGAGGAGGCGTTTGTAGTCTCGCGTTGGCGCGGTCGGAATTTCAAATTTGCGATTCCTGGCAAGAGAGTGAAATCAGAGACTCGTTACCCGCCTTCGCTAAAGCTACGGCGAGGCAGGCCTCGTCTCCTACCGGTCACCACGGATCCACCACATGCCCGAGGAACAGGCATGCCCCGCTCGCGCGATGTTGAATGGCGAACAGGAATGGGTGATCCACCGTGACCGTGAGGGTTTTTTCAGGAATGCCCTCTCCGGCGACTGCCGCAGTCGCCGCTGCGGCCTCTGTGCCTTTCTCGTCCACTGCTATAAACGCTTTGTGAAAGACTCCCTGGATGAAAATCGGACGATTCGCCATGCGTTGGAAATTGGCGGTGGCCGAATTGAAGGCGGAATTCATGCCCAGCTCTTGCAAAGTGGAATTCAACGACATCGTCGGCGGGGTCATTTTGAACTTCGGCAAGCCGAGGATTATTTCGCGTTTCGGCAAATTGGCGTAAGCTGCGAATTGAGTTATTCGCGATTCCAACGCGGCGAGGCCATTGGTCGCGTCCGGCAACAGGATGAGAAATTGAAGCTCCTCGCCGGCGTAAGGGACCGCCACGGCGGTGAAGTCGTTGTACTTCTGATAGCCGACTGATTCGCGCTGCCACATCATAGGCACGGTCTCCGCATAGCCAGTTGAGAGCTGGAACCAATTCGTTCGGGTGCCACGCGGATCAAAACAGCTGGCCCAGGGCGCCTTGAGATACATCGCGTTGACCAGTACGAGGCGGGTTTCGGCGTCAAACACCGGCTCGGGGATGAGGTTTGGAATCCGCTGTCTTGTTTCCGTGTTTACCCACTCGTTAATGAGATTTCGGGCTTTGTCCGGATCGCGGCTGAAATCCATTTGCAATAGCGGCGCTCGATAATAATTGCTGACGCGATCTAAAAAATCCGCGCGGAATGGATAGCCCGATTGTGCGAACAACCGATTGGCGACCGTAAACGTAATCGGATCGTGGTGGTTCCACGGGTTGTCTTTTTCTTCGTTCGCCGATTTCGCGCTGCGTTGCGTCAGATATTGCAACTGCCGCTGCAGCAGCCGGAACGAAGCATGCAGTTGCGCTTCGTTCGTGCCGAAATGCAAAGCCTTGGACATTTCATCGCGGGTAGCGCCGTCCGCCCCGGCATAGGTCATGGCGAGAACGGATTGGATGGAGTAGGGCGAGAACAGTGCGTTCGCGTTGGTATGCGCGGCGACGTGCAGGAGATCAACCCCCATTGAGTTAATGGCCGTTGCGGCCGGCGCGGTGGAATCTGCGGCGGACGCTTTGGCCGCCAGGAATAACATAAGGCCGAGCGTGATTATTTTCATCGCGTGGTAGCAATTATCTCGGGTCCGCCACGTGGCCGAGGAACAAACACGCGCCGCTCGCGCGATGTTGAATGGCGAACAGGAATGGGTGATCGACTCTCACTTCGACCGGCTCCATCGGCCGCATCATGGCCCGCGTGGCCATGATCACCGCCGTTGCCGCGGCGGCTTCCGTGCCTTTTTCATCCACGCTGATGAAGGTTTTGTGCAGCACGTCCGAGATGTACAGGTAATCGTTCGGTTTGCGCGGCGCCATGCGATCGAAATTGGCGCTGCCGTGCGGCTGATCAAACGCGGTGGTCATGCCGAGTTTTTCCAACGCCTCCTTGAGCGCCAGTGTGGGCGGCTGCATTTTGAATTTCGGCAGAAACAATTTCACATTTTGCGCCGGCAAATCAGTCCAGGCGCTCAGCTTCTCCGGGGTTAATCCCGATTCCACCGCAGTCAGCCCGTTCGTGTCGTCCGGCAGGATGATGAGAAACTGAAGATCGTTTCCTTTATACGGTACGCTCACCACTGTCACGCCGTTGGTCTTTGCGTAACCAAACGTTTTTTGAATGTTCATGGTCGGCACGTCGGCGGGATCCCCGCCGCGCACGTGGAAGGGCAGCGATTTCGTGGCTTGTTCGGAAAACGAATTTTGCCAGGGCATTTTCAAATATAACGCGTTTACCAGCACGAGGCGTGTCGCTCCGTTCAATGCGCCCGCGGGGACTACATCCTGGATGCGATTTTTGGTTTGGCCCGCGACCCAATCGTTGATCGTTTTCGCAGCGCCGGTGGAGTCATGAACGAAATCCATCGGTTGGAACGGCGCGTTGAAAGTCGTTTTCAACAGGTCCAGGAACGCGGGGCGAAATTCATAATCTTTTTCGCCGAACAATCGATTCGCGACGTCCAGCACGATCACGTCATTCGTGTGGCCGAATTGCTTCAACTGCTCGGCTTCGCGCGCGCTGTTTTGCACGATGGCATCCAATTGCGCCTGCAACGCCGCGAAGGCGCCCGCGATTGGCGCAGCATCGCCGTTCAGGTGCAGCACGCGCGCCATTTCCTCACGCGTCTTGCCGTCCGCGCCCGTGTAAGTCATCGCAAGCGCGGACTCGATGGAGTAGGGGGAGAGCAACGCGTTTTGGTCGGCGTGGCTGGTGGCGTGCAGCAAATCGACGCCGATCGCATTGATTGCCGGGGTTGCGAGGGTGGAGGCGCTGCTGGCTGCGGGAGACGATTGGCCGAATAACGGAATCATCGGCAAAACGATAAACAGGAGCATCAACGCGAATTTGAACATAACCTCAACCTTTCGCCTCAAGCCTTCCGCATTTTGGGGATTCTGGCAATGGTGATTTTTTCGGACGTGTTGCGTGTTGCGTGTTGCGTGAATTCGGCAGAGCGCTCCACCAATTGTTTACGCAACACGGAACACGCAACACACTCTCATTTATTGTATTTTGATGGAGAGAGAAACCGCAAAGCTTATTATCACCACAAAATTTCACTCGCCCCTTTCGCCGCGGCTCGCCTTCTGTCATAGATGGCTCATGCCGGCATCACGGCTCCAACGAAGTTTGCGCATCACGTTTCTTGGCCTGGCCACGAACGCGGTGTTTGCCACGGTCAAAATGCTCGCGGGCATTTTCGGCCATTCGCATGCGCTCATCGCCGATGCCGTGGAATCGATGGCGGACGTTTTCAGCTCGCTCGTGGTCTGGCGCGGCGTGGTGGTGGCCGAGGAACCGCCGGATGAAGAGCATCCCTACGGCCACGGCAAAGCCGAACCGCTCGCGGCCTCGGTCGTGTCGACGATGCTCCTGCTCGCGGCGATCTGGATTGTGATCGGCGCGTTCCGGGCCATCGCCGAGCCGCACGAAGCGCCGAAGCCGTTCACGTTGATCATTCTCGTCGCGGTGATCATCACGAAGGAATTGCTGTTTCGTTTCGCGCTGCGGGAAGCGGTCTCGACGGATAGCTCCGTGGTCGCCACCGATGCCTGGCATCATCGCAGCGATGCCATCACGTCATTCGCGGCGGCCATCGGCATCGTCATCGCGCTGGCGGGCGGGCGGGATTTTGCCGCCGCCGACGATTGGGCCGCCATCGCCGCCGCGTGTGTCATCGCGTGGAACGGCTGGCGGTTGCTGCGCCCGGCGTTGAATGAATTGATGGACCGTTCGCCGAATCGGGAGGTGATCGATCATATTCGCTCGGTTGCCGAGGCCGTGCCGGGTGTTTCGCGCGTGGAAAAATGTCTCGTGCGCCAGATGGGTTACCAATATTTCGTGGACATGCACGTGGAAGTGGATCCGCAAATGACCGTGTTGCGCTCGCATGAAATCGCGCATCTCGTGAAGGACAACGTCCGCGCCCAGGTGCCGCGCGTGCGCGACGTGCTCGTGCATATTGAGCCGAGCAAAAGTTGAGAAAACACAGCAGGCTGACATCTAAATTTTAGAATAAATCTCAATTTTAGAATAATTTTCCCCCGCGGCATTTTTTGACATTTCTTTTGGCATTTTTTGGTTCGACAGGTAAGCTGGTTTGCTGTAAAATTGAACTTCCTCATTTGCCGCAGATTCAAATGAGGAAGTTCTTTTTCAATATTCTCTTTTTAGAGTCGCCCTTTTGAGTGGAAGATGGATCTTGAAGCAAAAACCCCCAAGCCTGCCGTCTCTGAATGTTGTCGAACCGAACCCCTCAACTTTCCTTGCAGATTCTTGATTTTGGATGCGCCGACCTGCACACCTTCTTGCCTCCTCGGGCCAATCGCTTATACTCCAATAGTGTGACTCCTCTCCGATCTGCCATCTTAGTGTCGCTGACGTTTCTTTTTCTGGGAAGTCCCCTTCGCCAAAATCAACTGTGGGCGGCGCAGTTTTACAATGACTGGGCGGCCGGCTATTTCAGCGCAACTCCCGCCCAGGCTGGGCCGACCAACGATCCCGATGGTGACGGGGACGCCAACCTCGTGGAGTTCGCCTTCGGCACGGATCCCACGACAGCCGGCGCAGGCAGCGGCGAGATTGTTCCCGTGTCCGGCGCGGCGAGCGGAACGAATGGGATTTTTTCATTGGGAATTTTCGAGCACGCGGGCCATCAGCCGGGCGCGCAGGTTGATTTGTGGTTAACGTCCGATCTGATTTCCAGCAACTGGTTTCGCCCGTGGTGGCTGCGCACGACCACGAATTCGCAACCGGGCGATCCCGTGGGCTCCGTGCGCGAGAGTTTTTCCACTGTTCTGCCGGGAACAAACATGTGGTTCGCGCGCGCCTCGGTTCAATTGATCGACGCGGGGGTCACCAACGCGACCTATTACGTTGCCACCAATGGCAGCGACAGCAACGCGGGCACGTCGTCGAATGCGCCTTACGCCACGTTGAGCAAGGCGGTGGGGCTGGCGAACGCGGGAAATCTAATTTACGTCCGCGGAGGAACGTATCATTTCACCGCGACAGTGGCGATGTTGCACAGCGGCACGCCGCCGCAGCCGATTTGTGTGCGCGCGTTTCCGGGCGAACATCCCATCTTCGATTTCACTGGCGAACCGTCAGGCAGTGCCGGCATTAACCTGAAAGGAAACTGCTGGCAGCTTTACGGGCTGGAGGTGGAGCACGCCGGGCACAACGGCATTTTGATCAACGGCAGTTCGAATATTGTCGAGCGTTGCGTCGTGCATGAATCGGGCGATTCGGGAATTCACCTGACCACTTCGACCGCATTGGTCAGCTACAATCTTGTGTTGAATTGCGATTCGTATCGCAACTACGACCCGCCCGCCGGCGGCAACGCGGATGGCATTACGGCGAAGTTCACGGTCGGGCCGGGCAACGTTTTTTCCGGCTGCCGCACGTGGAACAATTCGGACGATGGCTGGGATTTTTGGGAGGCGACGAACGCGATCATCGTGGAGAACTGCATCACCTTCAGCAACGGCTACAATGTTTTTGACGCGAATCCTTCGACCAACACGGCTTTCGCCGGGAATGGCAACGGCTTCAAGATGGGCGGGAATTATGCTCCCGGACCGCACCATTATCTGAATTGCGTCGCGTTCGGCAACAAGGTGAATGGCTTTGACCAGAACGATAACACGGCCGGGTTGACGGTGGACAATTGCACCGCCTGGGATAATGGAAGCAAGAATTTCAACCTGAACCATGACTCCACCAACGCGCCGATGATCGGCGTGCACGTAATCCGCAACAATCTCTCTATTGCCGGTGGGAGTAGCGATTCGTTTCGGGCGGGTTCATTGCTGACGAATAACAGTTGGCAAGTGGTTTCACCAGCAGCCAGCGCGACCGATGTGTTAAGCGTGGATCCCAGTGGGATGCTCGGCCCGCGCCGCGATGATGGTTCGCTGCCGGAGCTTCCGTTTCTGCGGCCCGTGCCTCGCGGACGGCTCGTGGATGAAGGCGTGAACACCGGCCAGCCTTTCAGTGGCAGCGCGCCGGACCTCGGAGCGTATGAGTCGCCGGAATGGTGAGGGCGAAAAGATTGCGCTGAGACCAAGTGCCGGCGCAGATTGGACGGCTGAATATCCGCCGGAAAATCGTCTGTCTACTTTTTTGTTTCGGCGGACATTAACAGGTGAATGCGGAATGTTTGGCGTCAACGAGCTTCATTTCAAAAAGGCGAAAATTGTTTGAAGCATTTCGCGGCTGGGGAACGTCTATTTAACATGCGAGCAACAAGGGCATTTACATTGGTTGAGTTGTTGGTGGTGATTGCGATCATTGCGATTCTGGCGGCGTTGCTGTTGCCGGTGCTTTCGAAAGCGAAACAAAAAGCGTGGCGCTCGGTCGATCTCAACAATCTGAAGCAGTCGGGTGTGGCCGTTCATTTGTACACCGCCGACAACCAGGACTGGATGCCGTGGCCGAATTGGATGTCCGGTGAAGAAAATACTTACCAGACCGGCTGGCTTTACGCTTTGGATTCCACTGCGTCCGGGTCGGCCCGGTTCAAAGTCAACACCGGCTCGTTTTGGCCGCTGCTCTGCGATCAAAAAATGTATTTCTGCCCCAGTGACGACACCAACAGTTTAATGTTCCAGGCGCGCGGGCAAAAAATTTCGAGCTACGTGATGAATGGCGCCGTGTGCGGTTACGGGCGCGGGCTTAACCCTCCGCTCAAGATCAGCGCGTTGCCAGCATCCGGCGTGGCCTTCTGGGAATGCGCCAATAATACGATGCAGGACAATCAAACGCTGTTTAACGACGGCGCGAGCAGTCCCGATGAAAACGTGAGCGCCCGCCACGGCGCGGTGGCCATCTATGGCGCCTTCGACGGTTCCAGCGCGCTCATGCGGCTCGATTATTGGCAGTCGAAGGCCAACGACGTTAATAAGAACGAGCTGTGGTGCTATTCCGCGAGCAGTGATGGCCGGTGAGGGTGCCTTGCGTGTTCACGGGCGCTGAAGAAATGCCGTTGTTCGTGGCGGGTCGGAGGCCGCTGCCCGAATTTTGCCGGGGACCATTGGGAATTGCTGAAACGAACCGGCCCGTATAGTGTCAAACCACCATGAGGTCACACCGTGGCTTTACTTTGGTCGAGCTTTTGGTGGTCATTGCAATCATCGGCATCCTGGCGGCGTTACTGCTGCCCGCACTGTCGAGCGCCAAGGTTAAAGCCAAACGCGCGCGTTGCCTGAACAACCTGCGTCAAATGGGCATTGGCTCGATGACGTATGCGGGAGACTATTCCGAATTTCTGCCGCCCTGGCGTGGCTACGCGCCGTATAGCAACGAGGGCAAGATGAACTGGATGAGCGCCTCGCATTTCAGCCGCTACGTCTGGCTCGACGAAGATCACTCCCACCTGGGCTGGAAGATAGCGCCTGAGATATCGCAGCCCGACAGTTGCCATTTTCAAAACGCCGGATTTTTGTATCCGAACAAATACATTGGCGACGGTAATATCTTTTTTTGTCCGATGCTGGCCAATGGCGAGTATTCGTCGGAATTTTACCAACCGCTGCTGACTTCCGAGCACGTGAAAGGGGTGGTGCGGTCCAGTTATTTTTACAATCCGCGCTGTGCGGATGCGGCTAAGGGAAATTACCTTCGGCGTTATGAAAAAACCACCAAGCTCGAGGGCCACAAACTGTTCGGCTGCGACGTGATTACCAACATCAAGCCGGAGTTTACCGCGCATCTGAAAGACCAGGGGTATACGGTCCTGTACACGGATGGCGCGGCGCAGTTCACGAAGAGCGCGGATGCTTTCGCTTACGTTGGGCAGATCCGATCCTCTTACGGTGCCAATGGCAGTGTATTCGGCACGCCGGAGGAATTGGACAAAGTCTTCGACATGCTGGAGCGGTGACGGGAGATATCAGCGGCCCACAAGCTGTTGCATTTTTTCCGCATAACGCGCCCCGTGCACCGGAATGCTGGAAGTAATGCTATTGATTTCCTGGAGATCGGCGGGCGTCAGTTCGAGGGAAGCTGCGCCGATATTTTCCTCCAGCCGATGCAATTTGGTGGTGCCGGGGATGGGAACGATCCACGGCTTCTGCGCCAGCAGCCACGCGAGGGCGATTTGCGCGGGGGTGGACTTTTTCTTCTGCGCAATTTGCTCCAGCGCGGTGATGAGTTTTTGATTCGCCTGCAGCGCTTCAGGGGCAAAGCGCGGAAGGTTCTTGCGAAAGTCGGCCTCGCCGAACGTTGTCTGGGAATCCATTTTTCCCGTGAGAAATCCCCGGCCGAGCGGACTGTAGGGAACGAAGCCAATGCCGAGCTCTTCCAACACCGGCAACACCTCCGCCTCGGGCTCGCGCCACCAGAGCGAGTATTCACTTTGGAGCGCGGTCACCGGCTGCACGGCGTGAGCGCGGCGGATGGTTTGCAAGCCGGCCTCGGAAAGACCGAAATGCCTGACCTTGCCTTGGCGAATCAATTCCTTCACCGCGCCGGCCACGTCTTCGATCGGCACGTCGGGATCCACGCGATGTTGATACAACAAATCAATCGCTTCGATTTTCAACCGCTTGAGCGAGCCTTCCACAACTTCCCTGATGTGTTCCGGCCGGCTGTTGAGACCCTGCCACCCGGGAGTTAAATCGGGATTGAGTTTGAAGCCAAATTTCGTGGCGATCTTCACTTGCTTGCGGAAAGGAGCCAGCGCTTCGCCGACGAGTTCCTCGTTGATGTGCGGTCCGTAAACTTCCGCCGTGTCAAAGAGCGTGATGCCCCGTTCGACCGCCGCGCGGGCGACGGCAATCATCTCGCTTTTGTCCTGGGGCGGACCGTAAGACGACGTCAGCCCCATGCAACCGAAGCCGATGGCCGAAACTTCCAAATTACTTTTTCCGAGTTTGCGTGTTTGCATTTTGACCTTTCCTTGGGTGTCAATGTTGAGGCGAATTGGCGTCGAGTCAACCAGCCTCTTACGGGTCAATGCAAAGTTATTTTTCGGTCGACAGGTTGTTCGTGATCACGACAATAGTTACGTGCTCTATGAAGATAATCGCGCTGATTATTTTATTTGCCACTTTCCGGATGTTGGCTGGCGAAGACTCAAGTTTGGTTGCTGCAGGTGACTGGTCGCAGCCAGTCGCAACTGCCGATGGAGTCGCAATTCGCGGGCGATTGCTGATATTAGATACGCCTGACCATGCCAGTTCTTTGAAGCGGACCGACACAGCAGTCTATCTGGAGTTACAAGAATTCTCGTCTGCCGTCAGTTTGGCGCGAGTCTATTGCGGGCTGAACAGATACACTCTGCCTGAGGATGCACCGGGTCTGCGCTGCAATATCCGCGACAAAAACGGCAAGCTTATCCCCGACTCAGGCGGTGCATTCAGTGGCGGGGAGCCGGTTTCATGCTGGGTTACGTTGCAGCCGTATTGTAGTGCTCGTTTGCGTGTCAGTGCATTCGGTGCTGCGTGCAGACTAGAGGATGGAGGTCTGCATATCACGTTGGCCTCGCGTGGTAATTGGGATGTGCACCCGAATCCGACGAACGAATATTACCTCTCCGGCACCTTCACTTTTGCCGGGCTGAGAAAGCAGGATCCGGGGACAGGTTTATGGGTGCCGCTGGATTTGGATTCAGGTTTACCGCTGCAAGAGCAACATGGAACCTCTGACTTCGGTCCTGAAACCAACAGGTGGGTATGGTCTGGCACTCTCACTTTGCCACCATTAAAGATTCCAATGAAGAAGCCATAATAATCTGCAGGTATCTTGCAGCAAACCACTGCCGCACGGCGTTGAACAAAACATTTCGCAAGATCCTTTCGATTCTATCACAATTTGATTTTTCGTTCCTATCCAGCGTGCGGTTTCCCCTTGCGCCTGCGGCTGCATGTGATTAATTCCCCCCGATGAAAATTGTCCTAGCATATTCGGGCGGCCTCGATACCTCGGTGCTGCTTTCGTGGATCAAGGAAAAATATAATGCCGAAATGATCGCGTTCTGCGCGAACATCGGCCAGGAAGATGAATTGCGCGGTCTCGAAGCCAAGGCGAAAAAGACCGGGGCGTCCAAAATCTACATCGACGATTTGCAGGAGGAATTCGCGCGCGACTTCATTTTCCCCATGCTGCACGCGGGCGCGATTTATGAGGGCCAATATTTTCTGGGCACCAGCATCGCCCGGCCGCTCATCGCCAAGCGCATGGTGGAGATTGCGAAAAAGGAAAAGGCCGACGCCATCGCCCACGGCGCGACCGGCAAGGGCAACGACCAGGTGCGCTTCGAATTAACCGCGGCCGCGCTCGCGCCGGATTTGCAGGTCATCGCGCCCTGGCGGGACGAGCGCTATCGCAATGAATTTCCTGGCCGGCAGGAGATGATTGATTATTGCGCCGCGCACAAAATTCCCGTGCAAGCCAGCGCCAAGAAACCGTTCTCGATGGACCGGAATCTCCTGCACATTTCCTACGAGGCGGGCATTTTGGAAGACCCGTGGATGGATGCGAGCGATTTGAAATTTCGCGGCTCGTTTACCACGCTCTCCGTGTTCCCGGAAGACGCGCCAAACAAGCCGGAATTCGTCACGCTCGATTTCGTGAAGGGCAATTGCGTGGCCGTGAACGGCAAAAAACTTTCGCCGCTCGGCGTCATGCAGACGTTGAACAAACTCGGCGGCAAACACGGCGTGGGCCGCGTGGACATGGTGGAGAATCGTTACGTGGGCATGAAATCCCGCGGCGTGTATGAAACGCCCGGCGGCGCGATCCTGCATTTTGCGCATCGGCAAATGGAAACGCTCACGATGGATCGCGAGGTCATGCACCTGCGTGATTCGCTCATTCCGAAATACGCGGAGCTGGTGTATTACGGCTACTGGTTCGCGCCGGAGCGGCTCGCGTTGCAGGCGCTCGTGACCGAGAGCCAGAAAAACGTGACTGGCACCGTGCGTGTGAAATTATATAAGGGCAACATCATGGTGGCCGGCCGCAAATCCCCCGTGAGCCTCTACAACCCGCATATTGCGACGATGGAAGCTGACCCGACCAAAGCGTATAACCAGGACGACGCCACGGGTTTCATCCGGCTGAATGCGCTGCGGTTAAAGGTGGCGGCGAAGGTCCATGGGAAGAAGAAATAGCCTGTCAAACCGGGCGAATCGTGTTAATTTTGCGCCATGACTGCCGTGGAAAAAATTAAAGCTGAGGCGAGCAAACTCAATCCGGATGAGCAGTACGATCTTTTCCGTTGGTGGATCGAGTCCGATGGGTTCAAACAGAAACAATTGGCTGCGCTTAAACAGGACATCGCCGCAGGAATAGAGGATTTAGAGAACGGGAACTATCAGGAGATTCGTTCGGAATCAGACGCGATGCGTTTGGCTGAAGATATCGGACGCAGAGGCCGGGAGCGATTGGCAAAAGCTCGTAAAGGCCCGAAGGAATGAAGAATTTCTATCGGGTTTCTAGTCGTGCTACTGCCGACCTCGATGAAATCTGGTCCTATATAGCGCGAGATAACCCGGATGCGGCTGATAAATTCATAGACACTTTCTTCTCGCGATTTTCCAAACTCGCAGCCATGTCTAAAATCGGCCGACTTCGCGATGAATTATCACGGGGCCTCCGCAGTTTTTCGACTGGCCGGTATGTTATCTTTTATCGCGAAGGCGGGGAAGGCGTGGAAATTGTGCGAGTGCTGCACGGTGCGCGAGACGTTCCCCCCTTTGTTTGATTGATTCGCTGACATTAGGTGTCGTTCCGAGGCCTTCTTGTTTCTGAAAATTCTTTTAAATCACCATAAAGATCACACTTTTTTCCAGTTGCGCCCAAAAACACGTACAGGAATACTATCCGCATGCCATTTGATGCTTGGGTTAGTATTCTTGTGATGCCGGTCGGCGTGACGATTTGCTTTGGACCGGCCCTGTTGTTTTGGATCTGTGCCGAACGCAAAGACGCCGCCGAATCCTCGAGCGACAAGAAGTAAGCATTGAAGCGCGGGATTCATTCCGCGTGTCGGTATTTTTCCCAAAGAACTCGCGGAATGAATTCCGCGCTCCTGTCTGCCTTCATTCCTCAACCCGTTCCACTCGTCCCACGACGAAGATGTAGGATAGCGCCCCCATCAGTGCCACGATCGAAATATAAACCAGCGCGGGCTTGAAGTTGTTGCCGTGAATCAGGCTGCCGACAATGATCGGCACCAGGATGGAGGGGAGGTTTCCGAAAAAATTAAACACACCGCCCGTCAAGCCAATCAACCGCTTGGGCGCCAGTGAGGAAACCATCACCCAACTGATCGACGAACAGCCGTTTCCGAATGATGAGATGGTCAGGAACATCACCACCAGCGCCGGGCTTTCCACGAAGTTTGCGCCCACGATGCTCGTTGAAAGCAACAGGCCAAAGATGATGGGAATTTTCCGCGCTGTGGATGCCGAGAGTCCTCGTTTCATCAGGAAATCCGAAAGCAATCCGGAGCACAGGATTCCAAAAAATGCGCCGAGGAATGGCAGCGACGCGGGCAGCGAATCCAAAAACTTTCCACTGATGAAATCCATGTGGCGGTATTTCACGAGATAGGTCGGAAACCACGTGAGGAAAAACCACATCGTGGACGTCACCGCGTATTGGCCGAGGTAGATGCCCCACAATTTCCGATGCGAAAGAGTTTTGCCGAGGTCGCGCCAGGAAAATCGCGGCAGCGAAGTCGATTGGCTTGGAGAATTGTCGGCGAGCCCGCCGCCGGAACGGATGTAGTGAATCTCCGCCGCGTTCATCAAGCGGGCTTCGGACGGATCACGATAGAGCGCATACCAAAGCGCCGCCCACATGAGGCCGAGCGCGCCGGTGAAGATAAACACGTAATGCCAGCCCAGGTGCGTTTGCGTCAAGGCCAGCAGTGGAGTGAGGAAGGCGAGGCCGACATATTGCCCGGAGGTGTAGGACGCAATGGCGCCGGCGCGTTCGCGATCCGGAAACCACGCCGTCACCAGCCGATTGCAAATGGGAAAAGCCGGCGCTTCAAAAATGCCGAGCAACAGTCGCAGCGAGAACAAAAACAGAAATGTTCCAGCCGATCCCTGCAACATGGTCGCCAGCGACCACAGCGCACAAATGAACGCGTACAAATAACGGGGACGAATTCGGTCCACCAGCCAGCCGCCGGGGACTTGCAGCGTGGCGTAGGCCCAGCCGAATGCGGATAAAATCCAGCCGAGGTGTTGCGGATCAAAACCAAGGTCTTGGGCGAGCGCGGGCGCCGCGACGGAAATATTGCTGCGGTCCAGATAATTGATGACCACCGTGACGAAGAGCATCGTCAACACCGCGAACCGGACGCGCGTTGCTTTCACTTCCGTCGCAACTTCCGCGGGCCGGGCTGGCGCGGTTTCGCTCATTCAGGGCGCAGAGGAAATTGAACCGCTTTCTTGTCGCGTGTCGCGCGATAAATCGCCGTGAACAATTCCACCGTTCGCCGCCCGTCCTCGCCCGTGACCGCCGGCGCGCGCTGCTCGAGAATTGCGTGGAGAAAATCCTGGATTTGCAGCCGATGAAAATATTCCATCGGGTTCACGGAGCTGAACAGCTTTGCGTCTTCCTCTTTCCATTGCGGCAAATTTTTTTCCTCGCCGCGAATAGTCCAGAGATCGTTGTACGGCGCTTCCGAAATATTCACCAGTCCCGGCACAAACATTTGGCCGCCGTCGGTCTGCACGCCGACGGACGCGCCATTCCCGCCGTGCACGGAGACGCGGCAATTGATGGCGGGATTCTGGCTGTTGCTCACCAGAATATTTCCCAGCGCGCCATTTTTGAATCGCACGACCGCTATGGCCGTATCTTCCACCTCGATGTAAGGATGATTCACGTTGGCCCAATAGCCGAACACTTCCTCGATCTCACCCAGAAACCAAATGAGCATGTCGAGTTGATGCGGCGCCTGGTTCACGAGCACGCCGCCGCCTTCGTGCTTCCAACTGCCGCGCCAGGGATCGCTCTGGTAATACGTCTCATCGCGCCAACCGAACATCGTGGCCGTGCCGAGAACCGGCTTGCCAATTTTGCCGTCATCAATCGCGCGGCGAATGCGCTGGGCCGGCGGATAAAATCGGCGCTGGCATACGGTGCCGATGAGGGTGTTGTTCGCGCGCGCGGCAGAGAGCATGGCATCGCAATCGGCCAGCGAGGACGCCAGCGGTTTTTCCACGAGCGCGTGAACGCCCATTTTGGCGGCGGCAATTGTCGGCTCAGCGTGCTGCGGATGCGGTGTGCAAACGAGAATTGCTTCGGCTTTCGATTTCGCAATCATGTCGCGCACATCCGTGAACGGAGTGACGCTATATTTTTCTGCGAACACCTGTGCTTTCTCCGGTGTGCGCGCGCAAACAGCGACAAATTCCGATTCCGGCAGCGTCTGCAACGCCGCCGCATGCAAATGCCCGACTTTGCCGCAACCGACCAGAGCTGTTTTGATTTTTCGCATGATGCTACGTGTGATTGTGCGCGCAAGCGTCTTGGACTGCGCCAGCCCTCTGGCGCTATTCAAATGTCTGGTTAGGTCGCACGCTGAAAAGCGACAGAGGGCTGCCGCACTCCAAAACCTGTCGGCAGTTTGACGCTCTTCGCCCGTTTAAGGTTTCAACAACACCTTCATCAATCCCTTCTCGCCCGCATACAACCGCTCAAACCATTGCGGACCTTCCTCCAGCGGCGCGGTCGCGCTGATAAATTCGGTCACGTTCACTTTGCCACTGGCGATGAGGTCGAGGCACGCGGGATATTCGCCCGCCGATCCGCACGTGCCGATGAGCGTGAGTTCGCGCGTGACGACGGCTTGCAGTGGCAACTCGACCTGCGGCTTGAGATTTCCCACGAGCGTCACGCTGCCGCCTTTGCGCACGCAATCGATGGCCGTTTTCACTGTATGAGGCAGACCAACCACCTCAAACGCGGCATCGACGCCGGAGGTGAAACGAAGGCTTTTCCCCTCCATATCAATCCCCTTCACATTCACTGTTTGGGTGGCTCCGAACCGGCCCGCAAGCTTCAACTTTCCTTCGTCCAAATCCACCGCGATGATTTCTCCGCAACCGCGCGCGCGCAGCACCTGCACCACCAGCAATCCAATCATTCCCACGCCAATCACCGCGACCGAAGCGTTCAGCGACAACGGCGTTCGCTCCACCGCATGCACCGCCACGGACACCGCCTCCACCATCGCCGCCTGTTCGTACGTCAAATTGAGAGGCAATCGGTACAAGATGCGTTGCGGCACCGCCACGAATTCCGCGAAGGCGCCGTGCCGCCGGTATTCGCCGCAGGAAACGCCGAGCACACGCCGGTTATCGCACAAATTAATTTCGCCGCGTCGGCAATACCCACACGCGCCGCAGGAAACCGTGGAGTCAAACGTGACGCGGTCGCCTTTTTTCCAGCCGGTCACGGCGCTGCCGATTTCTGCGATCATGCCCGCCGCTTCGTGGCCCATCACGATCGGTGGAATGCGCCGGCCCGAGCTGCCGTCCATGCCGTGAACATCGCTGCCGCAAATCCCGCACGCGCGCACGCGCACCAGTACTTCGTCGGGCTGGATGGCGGGCACGGGAAACTCCTCAAGCGCGAATTTGCGATATTCTTTGAGGACGAGGGCTTTCATGCGCGCAAGCTACAAAGATTTAATTCGCATGGCGAGCAGCGCTTTTAGGAAACGGAATCGGGCCTACGGATATTCTTTCAAACGATAGAAGCGGGTCGAGGCATTCGTCATGGGATCGACCACGGTTTGCGTGGCCGCATTGCCGGGAATTCCGTCGGTGAATACCAGCCAATTTGGGTCCCGCAGATCGGCAACCCATTCCAACGCATAGTGCCGGTTCGTCAACGTCAGGAACGACATTTCAATTCCGTTTTGCGCCCAGACAGTACCGAGCTCCGGCGGCGATTCGGGAAGGATGGTCAAATTCAAGTTTGCGCTGCCGGTTCCGTTTCGGTTTATGGCCCGAAGTGTCACGGAAAAGTTTCCGGTCACGGAAGGGATGCCAAAAATGCGGCCGCTGGCCGGATCGAAAGACAATCCGGGCGGCAATCCGATGACAAAAAAGCTCGTGGGATAATTGGTCGCGGCGATCTGGTAACTGACGCTGGCGGACAGGCTGCCGGTGGCTGTGAGCGCGCTGGTGATGACCGGCGGAGCGGAGGCGGCGTTATAAATGACGATCGTGAGCGAATTGGTCACCGAGCCGGTCGAGTTGCTGGCGGCGATGGTGACGTTAAAAATGCCGCCCGTCGTGTTCGTGCCCGTAATCGCGCCCGTGAGCGAATTCAGCGTGATCCCGGCGGGCAAGCCGCTGGCGCTGAAACTTGTCGGCACGCTCGTCGCCTGGATTGTGTAGTTGAAATTGGCATTCACGATGCCATCGGCGTTGGTGGAACTGATGATGACCGCCAGCGGCAACTTCACGGTCAACGCGAGATTCCCATAGCCCACGCCGCTCGCGTTGGTGGCGGCGAGTTGAATATTGTAAGTGCCGACGAACAGCGGCGTGCCGGAAATCACTCCATTGTCACAGGCCAGGCCCGCCGGCAAATTCGACGCATTGAATCCCGCGGGGCTGCCACTGGCGGTGATGTCGTAAGAGAAAGGCGTCCCCACGATCACGCTTGCCGCGGCCGCGCTGTTGATCGCCGGCGCGCCCGGCGCGGCGCTGACGGAAATCGTTTTGTCGAGCGTCGTCATGTGCAAATCGTCAAACGCGCGCAGCGTAAACGTGTAATTGCCTGGCAAATTCAAATTGCTGACGGTCGTGTTGGTCGCGCCCTGGTGGTCGAACTGCGGTTGGGCTCCAGCCGGAATTGTTTTCACCGCCCACCAATGGCGCAAGGGCTGATTGGTCGAGCCGCTGGTAATCGCGGAAAGTTGAAGGGAATTCACCGGCAAAGTGACGCTGGCCGGTGACGCGGTGATGGAACTGATGACAGGCGCGGAACTCGCCGGCTTCACGGTGCAAAGAATTTGCGCGGTGAGATCCGGATGCCCGGGATTCGTCACGTTAATCTGAAACAAATAATCACCCGGCACGGTCATGTTGGTGACGTTGGCGCGCAGACTCACGAAGACATAAGTGGTGCTGGTTACGCCGGCATTGGCGCCCGCCGGCTCGCTGACCATGCTCCAGGTGCCGCGCCCGGTGAAATCACTGTTCGCCAGATCGGAAATGCCTGCCTGCAACGTTGCTGAGGAAGTCGGCAACTCGATGACCGCGTGCGTCGTTCCGGTGGGATCGCCAAAGACGAGTCCGTAGGGAGCGTTAATTCTGAAACCGGTTTGCCCAAGAACCGGCTGCGGACTGGAATCATACGCGACCAAATACACCTGCCGCGACGACGTATTGGTTCCATCGCTCACAGCCACGTTGAAAATATAAGGTCCGTCCGCGGTCAATCCGCTGACCATTGTGGTGGCGGCATTCGAGTTTGCAAAAGTGACATTTGCTCCGACGGGTTGATTCGCCGCGGACCAGCGGTAAGTTAACGGCGTGAGTTCCGCGTCGCTCGCAGTGACGGAAAGCGTGGCTGTGTTTGTGGGTGCGATGATGAATCCCGGACTGGCAACCCAAACTTCAATTGTCGGCGGCAGGTTCGTGCCCGCGGAGGGGTATAACGTGGTAACCGCCGAGCCGCCCGCAACATTGGTCAACGTCAACAAGCCGTCTGCGCCCACCGTGCGAATTCCGAGTTCTTGAAATAACGACGCGCCCGACGCGCTCCTGGACGACCCGTAATTGCCGGGCGGCAACCCGCTCAAATTGATCGTTTGCGAACCAGCCAAATTGTTTTCAATGACCGTTGTAATTTTTCCGTTCTGTAAAAATGCGAGGACATGAAGCGAGGGGTCGCTCGAAAGCGCGGCGATTCGCAACGCGCCGGGCCGGACGTAATGCATCAATTGGCGGAGGCGAAAGTAAGTGCTCGACGGAGTAAACCCGGTCAGGCCCGCGCTGGGAACCAAAGTTACATTGGCGCTATAACCAACCTCCCAATACGAAACGCCCGCCAACGTCAGATCGTTGAACAAATCATCAAACGTCGGGTTTCCCATTTCCGTTTGCGCCGTGGTGAGACCCCGGGCTTTTCCGTAATCGCGCAAATAAGACCGATACGGGTCGGCCGTTCCGTAATTGTGAAAGGAAATTCTTCCGACCCACTGCCACATGTCCCCGTCATTCAACTCCGGCGTGATATAATTCCAATCCGTCTGTGGCGCGACCGCCTCGGCATATTGCACACGGGTCGTCAACCCCCGCGTAATGAATCTCGGGCCGAGCGCTTTAATGTCGTCCGCGAGAATTGTGGAGGCAATTGAAGGCTCGTTATAGATGACTCCGTAATTGATGTTCACAGCGTAGTTGGTCTTCATGTAAAGCGCACTCGCCCAGATTTGCTGCGCGCGTTCCCCCGGGTGATTCATCACCCACGGCTTCAAATCAGATGCGTGCGTGGGATAACCGGGACTTGAATAGAAAGAAGGCGGGGAACCGTCTGCCAGAATGCGGTTTTGAAAATGCACCAGATAACCGGCGTCCTGGACGTGCAGCGTATCGGCCTCGAACAGATTCCCATCCACGACATCGCAATCGCCGTTGTCCGTGCCCGTCCCATCAATGCGCGGGCCGACTTCCCAGGTGCGGCTGCCGGTGAGACCCAAATCGTCGGCCAGAAAATCCAGGTATTGATAGTTGACCGGATCCGCCAGTGACGCGGGCAGCATCGCCGCCGCGCCGGCTGTTCCTCCGAGAACACCGCCTCCGTGACCCCAGCCTTCGATGGTCTGAAACGTTTGCGCCGCATCGACTACCACATCCGCGCCACGGGCCCAGCGGGCCTCCCCAAGGCACACGGCGACCAGCAACAGCAATATTGCGGGAGTTTTCATTCGGGCTTGTGCTTGATGGCGCACCCCAAATTATCACAAACCGAAAAATTGTCATCGCCCGCGGGTACGGCGTAAATTCTCCGCGGGAAGGGCAGCCGACGCCCGCAAACGTTATTACGCCCCAAACTTATCAAACATTTTCGCGTTGGCTTGCATCAGGCGCATCAAAAATTTCGCCTCGAACACGCCCAGCGAACCGATGTTCGCCCCGGTTTCGGTGAAGCGATCCAGCTTGTCCGAGCCGCTGGCGGCGGAGTGCAACAGTACCGGTTGCGGATGCCACGAATGGCCGTGCAACGCAGCGGGAGTCGAATGATCGCCCGTGATGGCGAGCACGTCCGGCTTCTTTTTCAAGAGAATCGGCAACGCGGCGTCGAAATCTTCGATCGCTTTTTTCTTCGCGGCAAAATTGCCGTCCTCGCCGTATTTGTCCGTGTATTTGTAATGGATGAAAAAGAAATCGTAGTTGTCGTATTCCTTGAGATAGCGCTCGAATTGCTCCGCGATGGTCTGCGGGCCTTCGATTTTTTTCATGCCCACAAGTTGCGAGAGCCCTTTATACATCGGGTAAACGGCCAGCGCCGCGGGCTTGAGTTTGTAACGGTCTTCGAACAGCGGAATGTGCGGCTGATGCGCAATGCCGCGCATGAGGAAGCCGTTCGCCGGTTTTTCCTTCGCGAGAATCGGCAGCGCCTGCTTGTAGAAATCAGCGATGAGATCCGCCATTTTCTTTTGCTTCGCATTTGCCTCGTCGCGCGGCTTGACCGTCGGGATCGCGTAACCTTCGCGGTTCGGATCCGCATCCGTCAGCGGGCCTTCCAGCCCTTTGCCGCGGAACACCACCACGAAGCGATGTTCCTTGCCGGCCTTGATGAGGACTTCCGTGTCGCCGATTTTTTTGATCTTCGCCGCCAGCAGCGCGCACAATTTCTCGCACGTTTCCGTCGGAATGCGTCCCGCGCGGCGGTCGGTCACAATGCCTTTGGCGTCGAGCGTGGCGAAATTGGCGCGCGCGCAAACATCGCCGGGCTGCAATTCCACGCCCAGCCCGAGCGCTTCAATGACGCCGCGGCCCACTTGAAATTCGAGCGGGTCATAACCGAACAACCCGAGATGGCCGGGACCGCTGCCGGGCGTGATGCCAGGCGCGACGGGAATCATGCGACCCTGCGCGGATTCCTTCGCGAGCATGTCGAGGTTCGGCGTCGTGGCGGCTTCAAGCGGCGTCAGGAAATTTTGTTCGCGCGTGGCAATGTCGCCGAGGCCGTCGAGCACGACCAGCACGAGTTTCGTTTTCAGCTTCAGTGTCAGTTCAGAATACAGAGCGTCCAGGTTCATTTTAAATTCCAGTTCGGTTCGTGCAGATGTGAGGGCGCAAACACGCCTCGCAAACACGTCCTTTTATTTTGCGCTGAAGCGGGCAGGGGCGCAATGGGAATTGATTTACCATTTTTGGTTTCGGAACTAGGATGTGGCAACTTTGAACAAATGACGCCTTTGCCCCTGCACGAATTTCACCAGAGCCTGAACGCACAATTCGGCGAACTCAACGGCGCGGAAATCGTCGCGCACTACGGCGATGTGCTCGCGGAACATGCCGCGTTGCGCGCCAGCGCGGGCGTGCTGGATTTGAGTTTTCGCAGCCGCATTTGCCTGACGGGCGCCGATCGCGCGCGCTTTCTCCATGGCCAGGTCACCAACGACGTGAATCGCCTCCGCCCGGGTGAAGGTTGTTACGCGGCGATTACGACCGCCAAAGGCAAAATGGAAAGCGACCTGAACATTTACGCGTTGCAGGACGAACTGCTGCTCGATTTTGAACCGGGACTTGCGCAAAAAATGTCGCAGCGCCTCGAAAAATTCATCGTCTCCGATGATGTGCAGATTGTGGACGTCGCTCCGCTCTACGGCTTGTTGAGCGTGCAAGGCCCGAAGGCAGAGGAAACGATCAAAGCGCTTGGCATTTTTCCTGAGTTGCCCACGAAGGAATTTCAGTCGGTAATAATCAGCGATGCAACGCTGGGCGAGATCTATTTGATAAATCAGTCGCGCCAGAGTGGGACCGACGGCGTCTCGCCGGCGAGTTTCAATGTGTTCGTCCCCAGCGATTCGCTCGGAGCCGTCGCGGACAAATTAATCGCCGCCGCAAAATCCATCGGTGGCCGCGCCTGCGGATGGGGTGCCCTCGAAATCGCGCGCATCGAAGCGGGCATCCCGCGCTTTGGCGCGGACATGGACGAGAGCAACATCCCGTTGGAGTGCGGTATCGAATCGCGCGCGGTGAGTTACAAAAAAGGTTGTTACATCGGCCAGGAAGTCATCAATCGCATCCACAGCATTGGCCATGTGAACAAGGAACTTCGCGGCCTCCGCCTTGCCGATGATTTGAAAACGTTGCCGGTGAAAGGCGACAAACTCTTTCACGAGGGAAAAGAAGTGGGCTATTTCACGAGCGTTGTGAAATCACCCGCGCTGAATGCCACCATCGCGCTCGGTTATGTGCGCCGCGAGGCAAATCCCGTTGGGACTGTTCTTACCGCAAGAAACGGCACAATGACGGTTGCGAAATTGCCCTTTACGACTTGAGGTCAAGATTCCGTTTTCGAATCGAACGGAGTGAAATTGATATCATAGCCAAACGGTTCGTCTTTCGGAGGCTGAATGGGCTCTGTTTCGTAAATCTGGATTTTTCCAGTTACGGTAAAGCCAATTTCCCTTCCAATCGCAACAATCATTTCGGCTGATTCATCTGACGAATTAGACCACGTTTTCATTGCCATGAACGCGTCTCCATTTCGACATGAAAAACCATGCGGGAGATTCCCAGCGGCTCCCTCGGCGATGACTGTGTAATGCTTAAAGGGTGTTGTTAACTTTCCGTAACGAAGTTTCAACTTCCAATCTTCTGATTGTCCCTTATTCATTTTTGGGACTCTGCTTTCTCGATGAAAACTTGTCGAGAATTTTAGAGGTTACCGATCCGATCTGTTTAAAAAATTCAGTTCGTTCCCTTGTGGCCTGTTCTTGCACAAGCGCTGCAGCTGCCTACACTGACTTTGTGTCTTGGAAAGTCCTCATCACCGCGCGCGGCGCGCAAGCCGCCGGCGAACAGGCGCAGCGGCTTTTGCGCGACGCCGGTTGCGAAATTATTTTCCCGCCGAAATTTGGCCCGTTGATGGGCGATGATTTAACCGCGACGCTGGGCGGCATGGACGCCGTGCTCGCGAGTCTCGATGGCTATTCCGAAACCGTCCTGTCATCGCCCGCCGCAAGCCGGTTGAAAATCGTTGCTCGCTGGGGTGTGGGCTATGATTCGGTGGATGTCGCCGCTGCCACGCGCAATGGCATCGTGGTGACTTACACTCCCGGCCTGCTCGATGACGCCGTGGCGGATTACGCCTTCGCCTTGTTGCTGGCGCTCGCGCGGCGCGTGCACGAAGCCCACGTCACGATGCAGCGTGGCGAATGGAAAAATGCGTGGGGCGACGATATTGCCGGCAAGACGCTCGGCATCATCGGCCTTGGCCGCATCGGCAAAGCGGTTGCGCGCCGCGCGGCTGGCTTTAACATGCGCGTGCTGGCGTACACGGCTCATCCCGACGCGGCGAATCAGAGCGTGGAATTTGTCTCGCTCGAAAAACTTTTGGCTGAAAGCGATTTTATTTCACTGCACGCGGCACTCACGCCTGCAACGAGGGACATGATCGGCGAAGCCCGGTTGCGACAAATGAAACGCACGGCGTATCTTATCAATACCGGCCGCGGCGCGTTGCTGGACGAAACTGCTCTCGTGCGCGCGTTGAAAGAAAATTGGATTGCTGGTGCGGCGTTGGATGTTTTTGCCATCGAACCCTTGCCGGCCGACAGCGCACTGCGTTCCGCGCCGAATCTCCTGTTGAGCCCGCATCAATCCTCCTACGCGCGCGGCACCGGCGAGCGCGTTAGTCTCGCCGCCGCGCAGGCCATTGTGGATTTGATGCACGGCAAAAAGCCCCAGAACGTTTTGAACCCCGAAGTGTTTGGTTCGACGCAATTGCGCGCCGCTGTTAACCCGTAGGAGCCGACGTGAGGAGGCTCAAACTTCTCGTCTTCCCAGAATAGTTAAAATTTGGACAGTGACAGCCCCGCGCACTCTTGGTAGTACCTCGCGCATGGCTTCCAAATTGAGCATCGGTTTTCTTGGCGCCGGCAAAATGGCCACGGCTCTCGCCAAGGGCTTTATTCGCGCGGGCCTCGTCACGCCGAAAGAGGTTCTCGCCAGCGACGTCAGCGAAGCGGCCTGCGAAGCGTTCGCCAAGGAAACGGGCGGCAAAACCACCGCCTTCAATCCGGATGTGGCGAAGTTCGCCAGCGTTTTGATTCTCGCTGTGAAGCCGCACCAAATTGTTGAGGCGCTGGCGGAAATTCGCGACTCGCTTACCGAAAAGCATCTCATCATTTCCATCGCGGCCGGCGTGACCATCGCGAAACTCGAAGCGTGCCTCGACGACGCGCGCGTCATCCGCGTGATGCCCAACACCCCGGCGCTCGTCAATTCCTCCGCCACCGGCTTCGCGCTCGGCAAATCCGCCACCCCGGCGGATGCGGAACTCGCCACGAAACTTTTTTCATCCGTGGGCGTTGCGTTCCAAGTGAAGGAAGCGTTGCTCGACGCCGTCACCGGCCTGAGCGGCAGCGGCCCGGCGTATGTTTATTTGTTCATCGAAGCGTTGAGCGACGGCGGAGTTGCCGCCGGGTTGCCGCGCGAGATCGCCACGAAACTTGCCGCGCAAACGGTTTTGGGCGCCGCGAAAATGGTTCTCGAAACCGGCCAGCATCCCGGTGCGCTGAAGGACATGGTTACGAGCCCCGGCGGCACGACCATCGAAGGCATTCACGAATTGGAAAAAGGCAGATTGCGTGGCACCGTGATGAGCGCCGTCCGCGCCGCGGCGGATAAGTCGAAGAAACTGGGACAGGGATGATTTTCGATGAAGATAGAAAATAGAAGATGGAAGATGGCGGCTAATGGCTCGATTCCGTTTCTTACCGTTCTCTATTCGCTATCCTCCATCCTCCTCTTATGAGTTTTCCCCAACCAACCCGCCGCCAGGGTCACCTGTTCTGGTCCGCATTAAGCGGGTTGGCGATTGCGATCCTCGTTGGGCTTATTGTTCTGCTCGTGTGGGGATTGGGCCGCGTCCTGGATATTCTCTCGCCGGTGCTTTGGCCGCTGGCGGTCGCCGGCGTCGTCGCTTATTTGCTCGATCCCGTTATTGATTATTTCGAACGCAAAGGCCTTCCACGCCCGCGCGCCATCGTCTGCGTGTTTGCCGTTGCCATCACGATTGTGGCGGCCGTTTCCGCGAGTGTCATTCCGCCGATTGTCATCCAGACCCGCGAATTCGCGCAACGCATTCCCACCATTCAGGCCAAGGTTCTGCATTTTGTCGATGATTGGCTCAACAATCCGCATGGGATGGCCCAAAAGATTCTTAACGCTGATTCCAAAGAAACGGCGCCCGCCCCTGTGGTCCTTCCCAGCAACGCGCCGGAAATCGTGGAGACCAATGCTCCCATCGCTCCGCCCGCCACTCCTCCCGTGAGCGAAGGACTCATCAATGAGAAAACAATTCAATCGGCCACCGGCTGGATCAAGCACATCGTGCCCACCGCGTGGTCGTTGATGGCAACGTGGTTCGGCATCCTGACGGGACTCGCATTGATTCCGATTTACGCGTTCTACCTGCTCCTGGAAAAGCGCGGCATCCAATCGAAATGGACGAATTATCTGCCCGTGAAGGATTCCACGTTCAAAGACGAACTTGTGTTCATCCTGCAATCCATCAATGACTACATGATCGCGTTTTTCCGCGGGCAAGTGCTGGTCGCGATTTGCGATGGCATTATGTACGGCGTCGGGTTCCTGCTCATCGGCCTGCCCTACGCCATCCTGCTCGGCGCGGCGGCGATGGTGCTGACGATCGTTCCGTTCGTCGGCGCCATGATTATTTTCGTGCTCGCCATGCTCATCGCGCTCGTGCAATTCGGCGATTGGAAGCATCCACTGCTCGTGCTTACCGTGTTCGCCGTGGTGCAAACGCTCGAAGGCGTCGTGATTTCGCCGCGCGTCATGAAAGGCCGCGTCGGCCTGCATCCGCTCACGATCATCATCGCCGTCATGGTGGGAACGACGCTCCTCGGCGGCCTGCTGGGTGGGATTTTGGCCATCCCGTTCACAGCGGTGCTGCGCGTGTTGATGTCGCGCTACGTCTGGAAACGCCCCGCCCCAACTGAAAAAGCATGACCACCTCCGGGCAACCCGAACGCGATCCCACGCGACGCTTTTCCTCGCGCGTGGATAATTACGTGCGCTTCCGCCCAGGTTATCCGAAGGAGATTCTCGCGTTGTTGAAATCGGAATGCGGAATGACGAATCACTCCGTCATCGCCGACATCGGCTCCGGCACCGGCAAGCTGACCGAATTGTTTCTCGAAAACGGCAACCCGGTTTTCGGCGTGGAACCGAATCGCGAAATGCGCGAAGCGGGTGAACTTTTTTTGAAATCATTCGCAAATTTCACCAGCATTGACGCCACTGCCGAGGAAACCAGCTTGCCGAAAGCATCCGTCGATTTCATCGTCGCCGGGCAGGCATTTCATTGGTTCGATCGCGCGAAATGCCGCAAGGAATTCGCGCGCATTTTGAAACCCGGCGGCTGGGTGGCACTCATCTGGAACGATCGCAAGACCGAAGCCACGCCATTTTTGCACGAGTACGAAAAACTGCTGCAAACCTACGCCACGGACTATTCCAAGGTGGACCACAAAAATATCGACGATGCTGTGGTGCGCGAATTTTTCGGTTACGCGCCGATGAAGACGAAAATTCCGAGTGGCCAGCAATTTGATTTTGAAGGCCTCAAGGGTCGCCTGCTTTCCTCCTCCTACGCGCCCGACCAGAGCCAGCCCGGCCATACCGAAATGCTTCGCGACCTCGAAATGATTTTCAACGCACGCCAACAAAACAGGCGCGTTGAATTCGCGTACGACACGGTGGTATATTACGGGAAACTAAGTTGAATGAATAAGCTTACGATTATCTCGCCCGATTGGCACGGGACCCTGCTGTGAAGCAGGCTTGCCAAGGTTGAAACAGGCAAGGGAGCATTTCTTACTATTGAATAGTTAAAAAAGAAGTTGGCGAAGCGTACGAAAAGAACGCGCTAGCTTATTTCGCCAGCAACTCCCGCACATCGACAGCATCCATTCCCGCCGCGCGAATCGCCTGCATGCCTAAATCGGTGTCCTCGTAACCGCGGCAGAATTTCGGATTCACGCCGATGCGCCGCGCGGCTTCCAGGAAAATATCCGGCGCGGGTTTCTGATTCTTCACCATCTCGCTCGTCACGACCGCGTCGAATAAGTGGCGGATTTTCAATCGTTCCAACACCATGCCGATAATCCTCTCCGTGCCGCCGGACGCCACCGCCATCGGAATTTTTCCGTGATTCGCCTTGGCCACTTCCACGACGACGTGAATCGGTTCCACCTCCGCGAGCAACGGCAGGAACGCCTCCTCTTTTTCGTGCGCCACCGCGATGTGATCCAGCGCGCGGCCTTGTTCCTGCGCGAGCAATTTCAAAATGTCGCGGGACGGCACGCCGCCGAACGCGTAGAAGCGGTCCTGCGGAAAATGCAGGTTGTGCCGCTGCGTGATGAACTGCCACGCGCGCCAATGCAGCGGCATCGTGTCCGCCAGTGTTCCATCGCAATCAAAAACGATGCCTTTAAGTTCGAAGTGTGACTGTTTCATTTCAAATGTGTTTCCAAAAATTCCAAAATTGTTTTCTTGTATTGTTCCGGCGCGAACGCCAGCAAATCCTGGTGCCGCGCGCCTTCAAAAGGGGCAAATGTTTTCGGCTCGGCGGCGCGTGCGAATATTTTCTTCGATTCGGCCAGTGTCGTATCGTGATCTTCCGCGCCGGCGATAAAAAGTTTGGGAGCGGTGATTTTTTCGACGTTCACGATCGGCCGCAAATCATCCGTTGTGCAGCCGATGCGCCATTTCAATTGCGCCGTCAGCAATGGCGAGAGCAAGCGCCCCGGCGGTCCGAACCGCATCGCGATCCGGTCCTTGGTCGCTTCCACAACTGTGGGATACATCATTTCCAACACGAGCGCCTGCACATCAAGCGGCGGCTGGGTCAGTGCGGCTGCCGCAGCCCCGAGAGACAAGCCGATGACGCCAATCGGCTTTCCGGGAAATCGCGCCTTGGCAAACGCAACCGCCGCCTGCGAATCGCGGCTTTCCAGATGGCCGAACGTGATTTGTGATCCGATGCTTTCGCCGTGTCCTTGAAAATCAAACATCAAGACCGCGTAACCCGCGTCGGACAAAAATCGCGCGCGTCCCACCAGTTCCGCGCGGCTGCCGTGAATGCCGTGCTGCAAAATCACCACCGCGCGATTTGTTTCCGAGCCGAGCAGCCAGCCGTGAATCGTCGCACCGCTTTTGCTGGGGAAAGTAACCGATTCAACCGCGAGGTCCGCTGGCACCGCCACCGGATGATTGCACGGCGCGCACAGGTTTCCTCCCACCACCCAGGAAGCGCCCAAGCCGCCGACTAAAACCAAAGTGAGAATCGCGCCAAGCATTTCCATTTCCGTTGCACAAACCGGCTCATAGCGCCAGCGCCGCGAATTTCTCCTCCATATCATTCGTGATCAGCGGCTCGATCAGCGGATCGAGATCGCCCTCGATGAAATTTGCGAGATTATAAAGCGTCACCTCGATGCGATGATCCGTGACGCGGTTTTGCGGGAAATTGTAGGTGCGGATTTTTTCGCTGCGGTCGCCCGAGCCCACCTGTTCCTTGCGCTGCGCGGCGTACTTCGCATTTTCCTCCGCGATTTTTCTCTCGAGCAGACGCGAACGGAGGACCGTCAGGGCTTTGAGTTTGTTCTTCTGCTGCGAACGCTGATCGGCGTTGCGCACCGTTAATCCGCTCGGCTTGTGAAAAATTTGGACGGCGGAATCGGTGGTGTTGACGCCCTGGCCGCCTTTCCCGGAAGCGCGGCAGGCCATGATTTCGAGATCTTCGGGTTTGATTTCGATATCCACTTCCTGCGCTTCCGGCAGGACCGCCACGGTGACGGCGCTGGTATGGATGCGCCCTTGCGCTTCCGTGGCCGGCACGCGCTGGACACGATGCACTCCGCTCTCGTATTTGAGCCGTTTATAGACATCCGTGCCGTTGATCTGAAAAATCACTTCCTTGAATCCGCCCAGGTCAGAGGGGCTCGAATCGAGATCCTCGATTTTCCACCCGCGCGCTTCCGCGTAACGCGTGTACATGCGATACAAATCGGCGGCGAACAGCGCGGCCTCTTGTCCGCCCGTGCCGGCGCGAATTTCCACAATCGTATTGCGCGAATCGGTCGGGTGCGGTGGCAGAATGCCGAATTGGATCTGCTGCGCGAGCCGCTTTTCGTCGCGCTCCAGCCGCGCTAACTCTTCCTTCGCCATTTGCCCGAGCTCGGAATCCGATGACTCGTTCGCGAGCAACGCCCGGTTCTCCGCCAGGTCCGTCAGCGTTTTTTGGTACGCGTGACCCGCCGCGACCAGTTCCTTGAGCCGCGCGTATTCCTTGGACAACTCCTGCGCGCGCTGCTGATTGTCGAACGCCTTGGGATCGCTCAAGGCCATTTCGACTTCAGCGAAGCGTCGCGCGAATTTGTCGATATGAGGGCGTAAGTCCATTTGGAAAACGTGTTACGTGTTGCGTATCACGTGAACTCAATTTTGGAACCGCAGTGCGCGCGAGGATTTGACGCAACACGGAACACGCAACACGTAAAAACACAACGCCCGCAGTCCGGTAAACGGATTCTGCGGGCGTTGAGTCGAAAGCAGCTATTTCTTCTTTTTCTTCGAGGCAAACGCAGCCTGGGCGGCTTGCGTCTTGGCGGCGCGCTGTTGGAATTTGTCCACGCGACCGGCAGTGTCCACGAATTTCTGCTGACCAGTGTAAAACGGATGGCACACGTTACAGATACCGACGATGATCGTCGGCTTGGTGGAGCGGGTCTTGATCACGTTGCCGCAGGCGCAACGGATTTCCGCTTCCTGATATTTTGGATGAATGTCTGCTTTCATAAAAGGCCGCATAAATTACCATGGGCGGGATTGATTACAAGCGGGATTTTTCACGTTTTTCAGTGGAATTCAATAAAAACGGCAAATTGACGACCTGGCCTGCATGCTCGAGGGATGCGAATGGCAAAAAATGCAAAGGAAAGTTTTGCCGGGCTGACAGAAATCGCAAATTGAAAATCACAAATTGTATATCCGCGCAGTTGCGTTTTTGCCACGCATGATTAGCTTTGCCGCCCAATGATTCGGCTGGCTCTATTTGATATCGACGGCACGCTCGTTCACACGGGCGGCGCTGGCGTGAAGGCGTTTGCCAAGGTTTTCCAAACCGAGTTCGACGCCCATGACCATTTTGAAAAACTGAAATTCGCCGGCCGCACGGATGTCAGCCTCGTGCGCGAGTTTTTCACTTATCACAACATCGAGCCGACCGGGGAGAACTTCGCGCGTTTTTTCGAGCGCTACGTGTTCTGGCTCGATTACATTCTCAATCACAGCCACACCGAAGCCTGCCCCGGCATCTGGGAATTTATCGCGGCATTGCGGGCGCTGCCGCAGCCGCCGGTCATCGGCCTGCTCACCGGCAACATCCGACTGGGCGCGGAAATCAAACTGCGCCATTTCGATTTGTGGAAGGAATTTGAAACCGGCGCCTTTGCCGACGACGCCGAAGACCGCGATCACATCGCCGCCGCCGCGCGCGAACGCGGCCGCCGCATTATCGGCAAAGATCTGCGTGACGACGAAATCCTCGTGATTGGCGACACGCCCTTCGACATTCGCTGCGGCCGCGCCATCAACGCCAAAGTCCTCGCCGTCGCGACCGGTGGCGCCACGTTGGAGGAATTAAAGAAACATTCGCCCGATTGGGCCGTGAAGGATTTGCGCGCGATCAGCGCGGAGAAAGTGGTTGGGGTGACGAAACTGAAGAAAGTGAATTCAGTAAAACGGGTTAAATGAGTTAAATAACTCCGGAGCTCCCTCCTCATTTAACTATTTAACGAGTTACTTATTTAACCGCCTCAATGACACCCGCACCCCGGCCCGCATCCACCACCGCCGACGCGTTTCGGCGCCGCCGGCGCACTGCCTCCGGCATTTGCTGACGCGAAGGTGGAGAATTTCTTTTCGAGATTCGTCGAGCCGCACTTGGGACATTGGGTGCCCTTCCAATCGCTCGAACGAATCAGAATCTCGCTGTCCTTCCCGCATTGTTCGCAGTGAAATTCGTAAATTGGCATGAAACCAAAGTAGCGCGGCGGCCGGAAATCTCAAGCGTGAAACCAACGAATGGAAACCTGCCGGCCGACCGGATATCGGCAACTGCCTGCGCAAATATCGCAACGCATCGCGCACGCCGTCCGTCGCACGGAAGCTGCCGCGACGGTGATGTTCGCAGCGGTCATCACCTTCCCAAAGAGTAGCAGAGCTCCTACCTGTTCTTTGGCGCGGCGCGCGTATATTTAAATTGTTACGAGGAGGTGGTGGGGGACCCGGTTCATCGAACTGCGGACCTGAAGAGAAATTATGAAAAGAATAACGTTGGGTATTTTGCCGGTGGTGGCGGGCGTTTTCCTCAGTGGATGCGTCTCTCATCATCAAGCCGTGGTCGTAACCGACGAACCGGTGGTGACCACGCGCACGACTCGCACGGTCGTGGTGACCGAACATCCGCCGGCGCCGCGGACCGAAGTGGAAGGGCCTGCGCCGGATACCGCCCACGCCTGGATCGAAGGCTATTGGATGCATTCCGCAGACCATTGGGTGTGGGTGCCTGGCCATTGGGAAGAGCGTCCGCGCGTGAACTCCGTCTGGGTTCCGGGTCATTGGGACCAAACACCGGGCGGCACCGGCTGGGTCTGGACCGAGGGTCACTGGGAGTGATTGAGAATTCCTTAATCTGGTAGGGCAGAGCTGCGGCTCTGCCCCATTCCGTTTTTGCGTTGCGCGCGGAATGGAACCGCCGCGTTTAACGTTTATCAAACGTTAAATTTAAACAACATGACGTCGCCATCCTTGACGACGTATTCCTTGCCTTCCATCCGGTAAAGGCCTTTCTCGCGCGCCGCCGCCACGGAGCCGCACTTCATCAAATCATCGTAAGCGACCGTTTCCGCCTTGATGAATCCGCGCTCGAAATCCGAGTGAATCACGCCCGCCGCTTTCGGCGCGGTATCGCCCACGTGAATCGTCCACGCCCGCACTTCCTTTTCGCCCGCGGTGAAATACGTGCGCAAGCCGAGCAAATGATACGTCGCGCGAATCAACTGCCCCACGCCGCTTTCCTTCACGCCGAGTTCCTTCAAAAATTCCTTCTCTTCCTCCGGCGACAAATCGATCAAATCACTCTCGATCTGCGCGCTGATGACCACTGCTTCGCACGCGAAATGTTGCTTGGCGTACTCGCGCACCTTCACCACGTGCGGATTCGCGTCCGCCGTCGCGAGGTCGCCTTCTTTCACGTTGCACGCAAAAATCGTCGGCTTGTCCGTCATCAACCAGAACAAACGCGACACCACTTTTTCTTCCGGCGCGAGTTCGAGCGTGATGGCCGGTTTGCCTTCGTTGAGATGCGGCTCGAGTTTTTTCAACACCGCTTCCTCCGCGAGCGCCACTTTATCGCCGCGCTTCGCGTCCTTCGCAACTTTCTCCAATCGCTTCTTCACCGCATCCATATCCGCCAGCACCAACTCCGTCGTAATCGTCTCAATATCGCGAATCGGATCAATCGCCCCCGCCACGTGATGAATATCCGCATCCTCGAAACAGCGCACCACCTGCACAATGGCGTCCACTTCGCGGATATGGCTCAAAAATTTATTGCCCAAACCTTCGCCCTGCGAGGCGCCTTTGACGAGGCCGGCAATGTCGACGAATTCAACCGCCGCCGGAATGATCACGGACGTTTTCGCCACCTTCGCCAGCGGTTCGAGCCGCGCGTCCGGCACCGTCACGATGCCGACGTTCGGGTCGATGGTGCAAAAGGGGTAATTCGCCGCCTCCGCCTTTCGCGTGCGGGTGACAGCGTTAAACAAAGTGGACTTGCCCACATTGGGCAAACCGACGATTCCAGCTCGTAACATAATGGCGGCTTCGCTTGATGCTTGCTTTAGTGCAAGTCCGATAAACTGCGCCCTGCAGGCCCGTGTTACAAGCGGGAAGTTGTCCAAATTCCGCTCGCCAAAGCCATTTTGCTTTCTCAAAATAGGCGCGCTTCACCACTATTATGAAAATCAAATACTATCTAAATCTCGCATTGCTGTGCGCGGCAGTCGCTCTGCCCACGGGATGCGCCTCGGACAACAACGGCTCAACCGCCAGCAACAATCCGCCCCCGCAAAAGGACAACCGGGCTGTTTCTGACAAATTGAAGGTCGGAATGACCAAGGAGGAAGTGCGGGCAGCTCTTGGCAATCCTAAAGGCACCACGACGACCAGCCAGGGCACCGAAATCTGGCAGTATAATGATAATGCGAAGGCGTGGATCCCATTCTATGCCGTGAGCGGCGGCAAATTTAACTACACCATCATCACCTTTGATGCTGACGGTAAAGTGAAGGAGTGGTCCACCAGCGATCACGCCATGTTCTAACCATCGAGCAGGGTTTTTCGATAGGCGCTGTTTAACTTCGGTTGAGCAGCGCTTAATTTTTTACTGATGGCTGCGGTGCGCCGGCTTACGCGCTCTTAAATTCGAGGCGCTCAGGCCTCCACGGCTTCCCGAATCATTTCCTTAAATTTGTCCATCCCCTGATCAAATCCCGCCGAGATCGGCAATACCGGCGTCTTCTTCACCTTCTTTTTGAATTTCTTCAAATTTTCCTCCGCGACCGCCTCGTCCATTTTGTTCGCCACCACGAAGCGCGGTTTGTCCAGCAGCGCCGGATCATAGAGCTCCAATTCCTTCAGCAGATTTTTGTAATCATCCCACGGCTCGCGCGCGTCAGTGCCCGCCATGTCGAGCAGGACCACGAGAATTTTGCAGCGCTGGATGTGGCGTAAAAACGAATGCCCCAGGCCGACGTTATTGTGGGCGCCTTCAATCAATCCCGGCACGTCGCAAACCGTCAACCGATGCCAATCCGGGTATTCCACAATGCCAATCTGCGGATGCAGCGTAGTGAATGGGTAGGGCGCAATCTTCGGCCGCGCTTTGGAAATCGCCGTAAGCAACGTGGACTTGCCGGCGTTCGGATAACCAATCACTCCCACCTCGGCGACGATGCGCAATTCGAAAAGGTAATTGCCCTCGCCACCCGCCTCGCCCGGTTGCGCGAAACGCGGCGCCTGGCGCACGGACGTCGCAAAATTTCGATTCCCCAATCCGCCGCGGCCGCCTTTGCACAGGATGAACCGCTGGCCGTGCGTGGTGAGGTCCGCGACCAGTTGGCCCTTCTCACTATCACTCGCTTCGCTTTCGGACAGGTCCTCTTTCGACAAATCGATTTCCATCGCGGCGCCGGCTTTGGAATGTCGGATCAACGGACGCTTGCCCGTGCTCATCCGCAATTTCGGCGGCCCTTTATCCGAATCATCGTCCTCGTCCTCGTTCGGCTCGGCCGGCAATTCCGGCGACGGCAATTTCCACACCAGCGTCCCGCACGGGACTTTGATCACCAAATCCTTGCCGGCATGGCCGTCCATGCCCTTGCCCATCCCAAATTCGCCGTCCTCCGCCACCAGCTTCGGCACATAATACTGCGCGATGAGGTTGTTCAGATCGTGACTGGCCTCCAGGATGACATCGCCGCCGCGCCCGCCATTGCCGCCGCTGGGGCCGCCCTTGGGAACATACTTCTCGCGCGAGAACGCCACGCAGCCTTTACCACCGTGACCCGCGCGCGCGTAAATTTTAATTTCGTCGATGAACATGAACCGAACTTCAATGAGGAAGGCGGGGAGTGAGGAATCAATCGCCCTCGGTCACTCCTTTTTCCTGCTTTCCTTATTCCTAATAATGCCTCTGGGAAATAAAAAAGGCGAGGCCAAGCGACCTCGCCGTGAAAGTTTTTGCTGAAAACTAATTCTTGGTCGCGCCATCCGCCACGACGTTGATGCGATGGCTCGCTTTGTCAAAGAGAACCTTGCCGTCCGTCAGGGCGAACAGGGTCCAATCGCGGCCCGTGCCGACATTCTGTCCGGCAACGAATTTTGAACCGCGCTGGCGGATCAAAATGCTGCCCGCCGTCACGAACTCGCCGCCAAATCGTTTCACGCCCAGCCGTTTGCTGACGCTATCGCGTCCGTTACGAACGCTGCCTTGTCCTTTTTTATGTGCCATATACTAAGTCTTTGTTGAAAGTTGAACGGCGAAAGTTGTTACGCCTTGATCTCTTTGATCTTCACCACGGTCAGTTCCTGGCGATGACCGATGCTCTTATGATAGCCCTTGCGGCGCTTCATCTTGAACGTCAGCTTTTTCTCGCCGCGAATGTGCTCCACGACGTCCGCCGCGATCGTGGCGCCGGCCACGGTAGGCGAGCCCACGGTGACTTTACCGTCGTTATTGACCAGCAAAATGCGGTCAAACGTCACAGGTTTGCCCGCCTCGATTTCGAGGCGTTCGATTTCCAGCGTATCGCCGGCGGCGACCCGATACTGTTTGCTTCCGGTTTCTAATACAGCGTACATAAGTAAATTCGTCCCCAACAATGGGGCCGGTGATGAAACCAAAAACTCCATTCGGTGTCAACGCCTCATTTTGCCTCATATTTCATCTTCCGCAACCGGGTTTTTCCCCAGAGGAATGTTTTTGCTTCCTGGGGGGATTTTTGGCTAAAGTCGCCTCATGGCAGAGATTGCTGATTTCTTGAACCACGGCGCCGCGTCCATCACGCCCGCCATTGCCGACAAAGTCGTCCGCGCCCTCCCGCAATGGAAGCTGGAATTCACGCAAATTTACGAGCCGCTTTTCCCCCATCTGGGCAGCCAGCTCGACTTCCTCGCCAACGCTGTAGAAGACTGCATGGAAGGCGTTTACAAAGAATTGCCGTTCTATGCCGTGGCCCAGGCCACCTTTGCCCTGCTCTACGCTCATAAAAAAGTCGGCATCATCCCCGACGCCGTCCTGAACCTCGGCCGTGCCGATGATTCCAGCGTCGTCCGGGCCGTTTTGATCCAAAACGAAAAAGCCTTCGCCATCTACGCCGCCTCCCAGGACCTCGAATGGGGCAAGGTCACGAGCCAACCCTGAAATTGCCGATTGCCGATTGAAGATTGGCGATTGCCGATTTTGGCTGAAGCGCGTCGGGCACTCAAACGTAGTCTAGCGCGACCGGTTCTATGTTTCCCAAAGACAATCTTGAGTCATGGCAGCAGATTCACGATTTCATTTCGGAGTATCCCGAGGACGATTATTGGTCGAAATGGAAGCCGATGGTCCGTAACGTCGTTTCAGCTTTGGATGGGCTCGGCCTAGCATCTTCATTCCGTATCGGTCAGGGGATGCACCATGTCATCTTTTCAACACTTGATCACCATCGCCTTTCGAACGAACCGAGGGTGATTTTGGAGTTTCACCCTAAGGACCAAGCCGTTCGCATTGCCTATTCGTGTTCGAATCTCTTTTTCAGCCAGCCCCTGTCAGAAGAAACGGTGCCTGTTCCAGATGCGGTGCCGACTATAATTCGTTACCTGCGTCGCTTATGGCAAGAAACGAAACCGGATACATCACTTCCTGAGCCGTTGCTGGATTGAATCGAATTTGACGGAAGGTCAGCATTCGTAACAGAGTTTCGCCTTCTTCGCGAGGGAGATGGCTTGGCTGAGCGGAAGGAGTCGATCAAATGCTCATCTTTTTTGAGGTGTTTATCAACCGGCAATTGGCTTGGCTGCGGTCGGAGTGACAGATAACACTTCAATTTCACAACATTTGAACGTAACCCCAGCGCCAAACCCTTGGATAATTTTAACATCAAAGATTTGCCGCTTCAGGTTCCCCGACCACTCACTTACCACAACCAAGCCGTTTATGGCGTTTTGGTGATTAAAATCTTCTAACTTTACGCTGCCCAGTCCTCCAAACTGCAAAGTCAGTAGACAGTTCTTGCGGTTTGGATTTTCCGGCCCAACATCTGTGCGAAATCCAAAGAACTGAATGGTAAGGGCGGGCCAAGGCTCTTCTCCGTCATGGCTTCGCTCAAACAGCATTGAGACGATTTCGAAATCATCGAACGACGGCCATCCCTGCAAAAAATCGACGATCTTTTCGTGGTTTTTAATTTGGGAATAGTTAGCTTTCATTGCTCACCTTTAGCAATTTCCAAACCCGCAACGCCTCCGTCACCCCCCACGCTTGCGCATCACACCCGCGCTGCGTGTGCGGCGCGTCACCGTCCATAATTTCTGGAATCTGTCCGAGGCAGCCTTCGTTCATCAATCGTTCCGCGCTGCCGAGATACGCCCGCGCCGCCGCCACTGCTTCCGGCGCCCAGTCCCACCCGCGTGCCAAGGCCTCACAAAACACCGGGAACGTCCATGTCCACGCCGTGCCGTTGTGATACGCCGGTTTCCGCCGCGTGTCTTCGTCGCCTTCGTAACGCGGCCAATAGGGATTTTGCGGCTGATTCAACAACCCGCCGCCGTTGGCATAAACCGGCAAGGGCGTCGATAGCGGCAGCGGCGCCAGCGATCGCAATCCGCCCGGCACCACCAAATATTTAAGCGCCGCTTCCACGCAACGCTTCGCCCGCTCACCGGTCACGAGTCCGAGACTGACAAGGAACAGGCAATTGCTCCGGAGCGCATCACTCACCGTCGCATTGCGCGCGGTCACGTTTTGTCCACCGAGCAACGCATCCGCATACCAACCCTTGTCCTCCATCCAGAACAGGGTTTCCACCGAAGCCAACGCCCGCGCCGCGAGCTCATTCCATTTTTGTTTCTCCGCGCCCTCGCTGATGCCCGCCAATTGCCGCAGCAACCGAATCCACAGCGCCTGAATTTCCACCGGATAACCCTCGCGCGGCGTCGCGGCCGGATAATTCGTGTCCATCCACGTGAAATGGCTCGGGCTCCAAATGAGCGCCGAATCCGCGTCCATGCGAATCCCATTCGGAGCGCCGCGCATGTAATTTTCGGCGATGCTTTGAAGCACCTGCCGAAGGGTTCGACCTTTCTCGTCCACGGGCGTGGAATAAATCCGAAGGCCGGATTCCGAAATCCGAAACAAATCCGAATTTCCTAAATCCGAACCGGCGTTCTTTGTCCCCGCCGGTTTTTCGGATTTCGGCCTTCGATCTTCTTTCGGATTTCGGCCTTCGGATTTCGGATTTCCCCCCGCCACCTCCTCGCAAACGACCGCAAACCACAGCGGCGCGTCGGACGTATCCCGATTCGACGCATCGTTGCCAAAAATAATATTCGGCAGCGTGCCATCCTTTTCGAACCGCGCAAAAATCACGAGAATTTGCTTCACCTCTTCCACCATCCCCGCCGCGAGCAAACCGCGCGCGGAAATAAACGTGTCGCGCCCCCAATCCAAAAACCACGGGTAACCCGCGATCACGCTCTTGCCCTGGTCGCGTCGCACGACATACGCGCGCGCCGCCTGCAGCAATTGCGCCTCGAAATTCTCTCCCGCGTGCGGGCTCTCCAGCTGCCAATGCGCCTCCGCGTTTTGCTCCGCCGTCACCGTCAGCGTCACGCTCGCGCCTTTCGGCAACGGCAATTCAAACCAACCCGGGCTGTACGCATCGCCGCTGCCCACCTGTCCGCGCGTTTGCTCCACCGGATGCGGGATGTTCTCGCACCACTCGGGCTGCGGATGATATTCGCCCGCATTCGCAAACACCCGCAACTGCCGATCCGCAGCCGGCATGAACGCGAATCCGACATTTCGGATTTCGGATTTCGGATTTCGGATTTCGCTCGTATTCGTCGAAAAATGATAATCCGCGCCTCCGTTGCGCTTCGTCTCCCCATGAAAACTTCGGTCCTCAATATCCATGCGCACCGTGAGGCGCACATCGGCGTCGGCGGGTAATTGTTTTCCCGTCGCGCGCGCCTCCGTGGGCCGGCTGAATTGAAAAAGCGTCGTGTTCTGTCCCTCGACCATCTCCGCGCGCAACTCGATTTCCACCGTGTACCCATCACCCGCATTCGCCACGAATTTCCACACTGCCGGTGACGCCTCGAACGCTGCGAGATTTTGGAAATCCAACGGCGTGATGAAACCGTCGGCGTTGACCCACACGCGCATGCGCTTGGCGAACACGTGCCGATCCACCGGCACGGTCAGATTCAAATTCGCGCCCAGCACGCAATCGTATTTGGAATTCACGCGCCCCAAATCCACGCACAACCGCGCCATGCCTCCGCGGCCGTTGGTCAGCAGCACTAGATCAGTGGGCTTGGGCATTCCTGAAATCGCCTGCGGTTCCGCCGCCAAAAAACAAACCACCGCCTCCACCTGTTGATCGCGTTCAGCGTATCGCTCCAGTGACAACATCGCATCGCCCACCGCATCCTCCGCCGCAAAGCAAGCCACGTGCAAATTCCCCATCACCACCGACTCCACCCGCCGCACGATTCCTCCCTCTGTCTTCCGACCTCCGACCTCCCACCTCTGGCCTGCGACCTCCAGGGCTGCCCTAAACGGCGCTGCATCTTCAATCAACAGCCAATGCCGCGGCGGCACCAGCGTGATGCGTTGGCGATCGAGCAAGCTCCATCGCACCACCTGCGGAAAGGCAATTTTCGTCAGCGCCGCTTCCAACGCCGCGCACAAATCTGTTTCTGCCTGGTTCAAATCCAGGTATCGAATCGCCGCGAGAAAATGGAAGGGCGAACGCGCCACGATTTCCGCCAGCTTCCGCCAATCGTACGCCCCGATCTGGCTCACGCTGAAATCCTCCGCCAACGCCTGCACCGCCCACGCCGCCTGCGCGCGCGCCGTGCGATACGCTTCGCCGCTCAGGTCAACTGGTTTTTCCGTCGGCGCCAGGCAATACGCCGCGCCCGCCGGCAGTTTGATCTGAACTGGCTCCTTCCCTGCGGCTTTAATTTGCGGCAAAGCCTGGCCGAGCAAATCCACTCGTAAATCGTCAATCGCCAATCGTAAATCCTGCGCAGAAATCGCCACGACCTGTTCTTTTTCAGCATCCGTGTTCACCAACACCAAACACTGATCCTTGCCCTCCGCCGATTCGCGCACCATCGCATACACCGGCGATTCCGTTCCGCTCACGCGCGTCAATTTCGCGCCGTCAAAAAAGCACGGATGTTCGTGCAGCAACTCATTCAGTTGCGCGAGTTCGGGAACAATGTTCTGCGGATTGTTCCACGCTAATCCCGTGCTGCCGTGCACCAAAATTTTCTCCGTCGCGAGCCACTCCACGCCGCACGTGAAGGCAAACCCGCCGCTCGCGCTCGTCAACGCGCACAGCGAATTCCTCAACAGCGACCACGCGCGCCCTTTTTTCGCGAGCCGATCGTTGTCATGCGTCTCGCTGTAGTTCACGTAAACGCCGACGCGTTGCTCCTGTTTCAACGCGTAATCGAGATACCACGCGACCTCTTTGCCGGAATAATTCTGGAACAACTCCGAATACGCCCATTGCATGCCACCCTCGGTGAGCAGCGCTTCCGTCGTCTCCCACGCGCCGCCCAGGCCTTCCAGCAGAAACACCGTCTCGGGAAATTCCTGCTGCACGCGTGCGATGATATATTGCCACGCCATCGTTGGCACTTTGTAGCCCGCATCGCAGCGGAAACCGTCCACGCCGCGACGGCACCACACCAAAAACATTTCCGCCAGCTCATCCCACAGCACGGCGTTGACGTGATTGAGTTCAACCAAATCCTCCCAGACCGTTCCCCATGCGCCGGGACTCGCAAACTCGCCGTCCGGCTTGCGCAAAAACCATTCGGGATGCTCCTCCTCCAGCTTCGAGCCCCACCCCGTGTGATTGATGACGATGTCTATGATCACCCGTCCGCCGCGCAAATGCGTCGCGTAAGTCAGTTCGCAAAATTGATCGATCGCCGTGGTGCGTTTGTCGAAAACGACCAGCGACGGATCGACCGCCGTGAAATCCAGCGCCGCGTACGGGCTGCCGAAACGCCCGAACCGCGCAAACGTCGTTGGCGTCGGATGCACCGGCAGCAAATGCAAAATCCGGCAGCCGAGCACATCGATGATATGCGGCAGGCATTGCGCCAGGTCGCGCAATTTTCCTGACGGCGGAATGATCGCGTAGCCGAATTGTTCAATCTGCTGGATTTGCGCTTCGAGCTTCGGGTTCTGCGTGCCGATGGAATTGCGCGTCGGGCCAAACAAACGTGTGAACGCGCAATAAATCGTGTTCGCGGTGCGGTAGTCGTTCGGATGCACCGAAATTCCAACGTCCGCTCCCTCCGGCCAATGTTGCCAGCCTTTTTCGTCGAGGAGATAGGCCTTGGATTTAAAAAAACCGACTTCTGCCAGCGGCAATTCCAGCGACCAACCGTCGCCGTCCTCGCGCATCGGCAAATCGCACCACGAGGCGCCCGCGAGCGGCACGCCGTTCGCATGGGCCTCGATGATTTCCCGCCGCAGCACCTCGGCGCGTCCGAGATTCGTCCGCAGCCGGGCGCACCAGCCTGTGCGCCGTTTGCCCGAGGAATCTTTTAGCGTGAAGCGGACGCGATCACCGACGAAACGCAGCATGCGTTCGCCGGGCGCGGGTGACATCGTTGGCACAACCATTTCCATCTCGCTCGGTACGGCGCTACAATCAGCGACTTCCCCTCGGAATGCAATGCTCCAGAGGTGGAATCAAACCCCGCCAGCATGCCCGCAAAAGACTCGGCGCCCGCGACAAATGCGTCCGCCGATATCGCAAATTGTGTCATCGTCCCATGGCGCTGCGCCCGGTGCGTCCTCAATTTAGAATCGAGCGTAAAATTTTTGGCAGTGGCTTGCGCGAATCCGCATTTTACGTTTCCGGTTTCGCGTTCCCATCGGCCAAAAACAGGACACAACTGTACCCCAAATGTGCCCCCTCCAGACCCATATCCGTACTCTTCCCTATTAGCGCACTTATCCAGAAAAATGGCGGAAATTCTGCTACAACCTGCCGCGACGCAATGGCAAGCACAACGTTAACAGCAGGCGAAGAAGCACAATTGGCCCAGACGATCGAGATGTTCGAAGTCATCACGGAGTCGCAGCCAAGTGATTATCAGTCCCTGGAAATTCTCAAGGAAGCCTATTCCAAATTGGGCCGCGACCAGGATGTCGTGAAGACTTCCAAAAGGATCGCCGAGGCGTACGTGCAAATGGGCCAGCTCTCCTCCGCCATTCTCGAATACGAAACCATCCTCCAGCGGTTCCCGGACGATCCCGATGTCCAGAAGGCGCTGAAACAAATCGAGAGCAAGGCCAGCAATTTTTCCGAGCAGATTCCCGCGGCCCAGGCGCCCGCCGCCGCTCCCGCGAAGGCCTCGCCTTCCTCCAACGGCAAGGCCCACAAGCAATCTTCGAAAACCTCGGCCGACAAAATCGACGACGGCCGCGCAACGATGCACAAGATTTTCGTCGATGGCAAAATCATCTCGGCCGGTGATTTTGATCTCTGCTGGGTCGCGCCCGATTTGTCCCGTCCGCCGGAAACGGTGAGTGAGCCGTTCATTTTGGTGCTCGGCCAGAAAGGCCTTCTCCCCGCGGAAAAAGCGCTCAAGGTTCTTTCGGACAAATCCCGCGTCGGCTATTTGCCGCTGGAAAAATATGAATTGGATATTGAACTGGCCCGCAGCTTTCCCGCCGAAGTGTGTCGGCGCTGGTGCGTGTTGCCGTTCGATCGCATGAGCAAATCCATTTTGGTCGCCACCGCCAACCCGTTCAACCAGCAGGCCGCGAAGGAATTGGCCGAAGCCACCCAGAATCGCCTGCTCTGGTATCTGGCGGATCCGACCGAGCTGATGAAGAATTTGAAAAAAGTGTTTCGTTGACGTCGTTAAGCCATGCCTCCCGTAAAATCATTTGGTGAACGAATTGCCGACGCCCTGGTCGAAGACGGCCTGTTGAGCGCGCGGCAAATCGAGGAACTTGTCGAGCAGCAAAAACAGGGCGGCACGCGGTTGCTCAAGCTGATCCTCGAGCGCGCCTACGTCAGCGAGCAGGACATGGCCGTGTGCATGGGCCGCGTCCTGAACACGCCGCCCATCAATCTCTCGCGCATCAGTATTTCCATGGAACTCGCGGATTTGCTCCCCCGCGAAGTCGCCCAGAATCACAAAGTCGTTCCCGTCTCGCGCCTGGACAATAAATTGTTCCTCGCGATGGCCGACCCGCTCAACGTCCTCGCCCTCGACGACGTCAAACGCATCACCCGCCTCGAAGTCACGCCGCTCATCGCTTCCGAAAAAGCCATCATCGAAAAGCTCAACCAGATCGATTCTGCCAAAAGCGGCAGCATGGAAGACATCATCGAGGATGCGAAAAAGAAACAGGCGGCCGAAGCGGCCGACGAGGACGGCAACATCGAGATCACCAAGGAGTCGCTGGAAGAGGTCAACCTCGACCAGCTCGCCGCCTCGAGCGAGGAAGCTCCCGTTATCAAACTCGCCAACCTCATTCTCGTCCAGGCCATCAAGGACCGCGCGAGCGATATCCATGTCGAGCCCTTCGAGAAGGGCATGAAACTGCGTTACCGCGTCGACGGTGTGTTGGCGGATGCCACGCCGCCGCCCAAGCAAATGCAGCTTGCGCTCGCCTCGCGCTTCAAAATCATGAGCAGCCTGGACATCGCCGAGCGGCGGTTGCCCCAGGACGGCCGCATGCGCCTGCGCGTCGGCGGCAAGGACTACGATTTGCGCGTGTCCATTCTCCCCACCGTGCATGGCGAGAAAGTCGTGCTCCGCGTGCTCGACAAAGGAAACCTTTCCGCGAGCCTGGATAAACTCGGCCTCGACCCGGACACGTTCCAACAGGTGAAAGCCGCCGTGGACGCCCCGCATGGATTGATCCTCGTCACCGGCCCCACCGGTTCCGGTAAGACCACCACGCTTTACTCCGCGTTGAACGAGTTGAACAATCCCGTTTTCAACATCGTCACCGTCGAAGACCCGGTCGAATTCCAAATCCCCGGCATCAACCAGGTGCCCGTGAAAAAGGAAATCGGCCTCTCCTTCGCCGCCGCGCTGCGCTCCATTCTCCGCCAGGACCCGGACATCATCATGATCGGTGAAATTCGCGATACCGAAACCGCGGAAATCGCGGTGGAAGCCGCGCTCACCGGCCACCAGGTCTTGAGCACCATGCACTGTAACGACGCCCCCGGCGCCGTCGCGCGCATGGACGACATGGGCATCGCGCCCTTCCTGATTTCCTCGTCGGTGATCCTGGCCTGCGCGCAACGCCTTATGCGCCGCATCTGCTCCCATTGCAAAGAGCCCGTGCAATATCCGGATAAGATGTACACGGATTTGAACATCGACCCGGCGGTTTTTGAAGGCGTGACCTTCTACCGCGGCCGCGGCTGCGATCGCTGCAAAAATTCCGGTTACGCCGGACGTCTGGCCATCATTGAAGCCATGACCGTGACCGACGAAATCCGCAAGCTCATCATCTCCCGCGCCAACACCCGCGAAATCAGCCGCGTCGCCATCGGCCAGGGCATGAAAACCCTCCGCATGGTCGCCCTCGACCGCGTCCGCGACGGCGTCTCGACCCTCGAGCAAGTGCTGATGCTCACGGCAGCGCACTAATCGAATAGTGGCACGGGCATCCTGCCCGTGCGTTCCAATCTGATGGCTTCACTCGGGCAGGATGCCCGTGCCACTATTCCCTCTCGACACTCGTCTCACGACACTCGACACTCTTTTCATGCTCGAGCTCGAACAGGCCGTCGAGAAAATCCTCGCCTCCATTCCAGCACCGAAATCGGAAGTGATTCCGCTGTCTGAAGCGTATGGCCGCATCGTCGCCGAAAAAATCCTCGCTCCCACCGACCTGCCGCCCTTCGATAATTCCTCCATGGACGGCTACGCCGTCCGCGCTCAAGACGTCGCCGCCGCCAGCCCGCAAAATCCCATCACGCTCAAATTGGTTGGCCGAGTCGCCGCCGGCGAACATTTCACCGGACAACTTTCCACCGGCCAATGCATCCGCATCTTCACTGGTTCACCCGTGCCGCCCGGCGCGGATGCTGTCGTGATGCAGGAAGACACGCGCGTATCGGCGCGAGACCAAACGGTTGCGAACTTGCCCAACGCAGGAACAACTTCTCCCTCTCCGCCACGGAGTGGGGGAGAGGGCCGGGGTGAGGTGGTGTTCAGGGCTCAGGGGGAAATCCAAATCCTCGACTCCGCCAAACCCTGGGAAAACATCCGCTTCCACGGCGAAGACGTGAAACGCGACGCCGTCATTGCCGAACCCGGCACCCGCCTGGGCGCAGCGCACCTCGGATTACTCGCGGCCACTGGAGCAGGGCAGGTGACTGTGAACCGCCGCCCCAAAGTCGCGCTTCTCGCCACCGGTTCCGAACTCAAAGAACCCACAACCGACGCGCAACTCGCCCCCGGCCAGATTTTCGAATCCAACCGCGCCGCACTCACGCCATTGATCGCCGCGACCGGCGCCATCCCGAAAATCTTCCCCCTCGTCCCCGACACCTCCGAAGCCACCCGCGCCGCGCTCACGCGCGCCTTCGCTGAAAGCGACATCGTCATCACCTGCGGCGGCGTGTCCGTCGGCGAAATGGATTTCGTGAAAAGCGCCTTCGAAGAACTCGGCGGCCAACTGGACTTCTGGAAAGTCTCCATCAAACCCGGCCGCCCGTTTGTCTTTGGCCGCTTGCAGCCTGGGACCGCCGCCGTCTCGGCGGCGAGTTTCTCGTCAATGGCTGCGACTGGCCGGCGAGACGCCGGCGCTCCCAGGGAAAAATTCCTCTTTGGCCTCCCCGGCAATCCCATATCCGCCTTCGTCACCTTCCTCCTGCTCGCGCGCCCCGCATTGTTGCGCTGGCAAGGTGCAACCAACGTCACGTTGCCAACCTCATTGGGAATTCTCGCCGAGCCCATTTCAAATCCCGACCACCGCCGTCACTTCGTGCGCGTCACCGTGGACGCCACCGGCAAAATCCACTCCGCCGGTACTCAGGCCTCGCACATTTTGAGTTCGTTGGCATCGGCCAACGCAATGATCGACGTGCCTCCCAAAACGGATCTCGCTGCGGGAACCTGCGTCCAATCCCTGCGTTGGGAATGACCATGCGGCAGAGTGGCGCCGCCACGTCTCCTCGAAAACAGGTGGGGTTTCACCTGCTTTTTTTACGGAAACTTCCTGCTAAGCTCCTTGCGCTGGGATTCTTTCGTCCACTATTACCGCCGCAAAACAAAAGGGATAGCCATGAAAAAACGCGTTTGCCTGCTCTTCGTCGCTGTTGGTTTGCCGTTCTGCCTCCTGAATGCCTCCGCTGCGAAGGCGGCGACTCCTCAACCCGTCGATCAGACTTCGAGTTTTGCCCTCACCGACGTTGGTCTTTATGACGGCAACGATGCTGAGGTAAAAACCAACGATCTCAATTCACAAGATTATTGGTGGACGAAATTCGACGCCATGATGCTCGACATCGCCCTCAAACAGCACCAACCCGAAGGGCGCATCGGAGTGAATATCGCCATCGCCTTGCGCCGGATTGAGGACCTCCAAAAAAAATATCCCAAGCACGAAGGGATTCAAAAATGGAAAACCCATTTCGAGGAGGTTCAGGCCAAGATCAACCCGGACGCCAGCCGCAGAGAGGCTTTCACCACCGAATGCCCCTGGGACGAATCCAATTTCGCGCAACTCTGGGTCAATGTTCATTGGATGCAATTCCTGGTGGAACAAAAAAATTGGAAGGATGCTGAGGTGCTCGTCTCCAACATCAAGCAAAACTACGCCATCATGCTCGCGCCCGATCGCATGAAAAATTATCCGGAAAATTTGCGGAAATGGGTCACTGAATCCAAGCCCGAGGCGGATAAACTCATCGCCGCCGTAAAGGAAAAAACCGGCGGCTGATCCACGCGCCGCTCAGAACTCTCGAACGAGGCGGCCATGATGGTCAAATCTGGCAATGTGCTGGTCGTGGCAGGTGCGGTTTTCATCCTGCTCGCCATCGGTTTGGTTTTCTGCGTCGTTCAGCTCATCAAAGGCAATCGCGGCGACACGCTGGCCTCCGTTGCCCTGGCTTCCCAGCAGGAAATCAATCTCCCCGGCGCCGGAGAAATGGTTGTGCTCGTGCAAATGCCGCAACTCGCCACAGGTTTCGGCGATCTCCAGATTGAATTGACCGAAAAAGGATCCGGCAACACGCAGGTCATGAAATATTCCTACGCCAGCGCGCAAGGGGCTGTCCATGGATTCGACGGCGTGAAGATGCGTCTTGGCCGCCTGACCGTTCCGCGCGACGCAACTTACGTGGCGCGGGTTTCCGGTTTAAGTCCTGGCAAAGATTACTCGAATTGCCGGCTGATTTTTTCGCGACCGTATCTCGGGCGCATGGTATTGCAGATCATCGGCATTCTGGTGTGCGGCGTGGGCATGCTCGGCTGTCTCATCTGGAGCGCCTGGTCCGCCGGCTTGATGAAGCAAGGCACTCATGTCAGCGAACCCGCCGGTGTGCCCGGAAAAACCATCGATTTGGAAACCTTGAAGCGTCAGCAGCAAAGCCCGCCCAAATAATTTAGATCACGCTCACGGCAGGTGGGGCGCGTCGCTTCGGAATAACCTTACGCTGGATTCAGTCGATTGCCTCCTGACAACTGCAAGTGTCCACAAAGTTTCACCCTCTCCCCAAGGGAGAGGGCGGGGTGAGGGGGAAGGGCAACCTAACGACACATCGGCATTCGAATTCGCCGGTCAAGTCGCTCGTCACTTGCGCTACTCCGAATTCGGATACGACCCGAGCACCTTCACAAAACTGCATTCCTGCCCCAACTGCTCAATCGCCTTCGCGACCTTGCGATCCTCCTGATGCCCGTCGCAATCAATGAAGAAAAAATATTCCCACGCGCGCCGTTTGCTCGGCCGCGATTCAATTTTCGTGAGATTGATGCGATTGCGCCGGAACGCCGCCAGCGCATGATGCAACGCGCCCACTTTATCCGTCATGCTCACCATCATGCTTGTGCGATCATTGCCCGTGGGGGGACTGCACTTGCGGCCGAGCACCAGGAACCGAGTCGCATTTGCGGCGTTGTCCTGGATGTCCTGCTCCAGCACTGGGAGCCCATATTTTTCCGCCGCCAAAATGCCCGCAATGGCCGCCGAATTTTTTTCCTTCGCCGCAATCTCCGCCGAGCGCGCGTTGGACGACGTCTCAATGATTTCCACGTGCGGCAAATTATTTTGAATCCACCCGCGGCACTGCGCAAGCGATTGCGGATGCACGTAAAGCTTTTTGATCTGCTTGCGCGGCGAATGGCTGAGGAGGCACTGTTGGATGCGCAAAATAATCTGCGCCACGATCTTCAAATCGCTGTCCACGAACATGTCGAGCGTGTGCGTGACCACGCCCTCGGTGGAATTTTCCACCGGCACCACGCCGTAATCCGCGCGATTCTTGCTGACCTCGCCGAACACATCGCCGATCGTTTTCAACGGCGAATAATTCAGGCTCGAACCGAACTTGCGAATCGCCGCCTGGTGCGTGAACGTCGCCTCCGGCCCGAAATACGCAATCGTCATCGACTTCTCCAGCGACAACGCGCTCGACATGATCTCGCGGTAAATCGCGCGCAACGAATCATTCGTGATCGGGCCCGTGTTTTGGTCACACACGCGCTGGAACACCGCGCGCTCGCGATGCGGCACGTAAATCTCCTCGCCCTCCTTCATTTTGATCTCGCCAATGGAGAGGACATGTTTCGTGCGCTCGTTCAGCAGCTTGACGATTTGCGCGTCCAGCTTATCGATCGCCTTCCGATGTTCGGGAATGTTCACGAGGAAGGTAGGATGCAGAATGCGGAATGAAGAATCAAATAGGATTCATGCATGAATCCCAACGGGATTCAGCCCTCCAGCCCAAGGTTGCGAGGAACGAGCTGCCTTGAGTAACGCCCGAAAAAAATCACAACCCCAACGGGGTTGTGCCAAATCATTCGACTGCCTTCTGTCCTCCGTCTTCCGACTTCTGACCCTCCTCCGCCTTCAACCCCTCCGGCGCCGCCGTCGCCAACCCCTGATCCACCGTCAGCGGCCCCGGCGGTTTTTCGACGACGATTTTCCGCAACTCATCCGCCGCCGGCAAATCCTCCAGCGCGCGCAAACCGAAATATTCCAGGAACATCGACGTCGTCCCGTAAATCGTCGGCCGACCCACCACTTCCGCGCGCCCCACGGACTCCACGAGTCCGCGTTCGGTGAGCGTCTGCATCGTGCCGTCCACATTCACACCGCGAATCTGCTCCACCTCCGCGCGTGTGATCGGCTGCCGATACGCAATAATCGCCAGCGTCTCCAGCGCCGGTTGCGAGAGCCGCGGCGGGCGTGCCTTCACGCCCACGAGCGCCTTCAGCCACGGCGAAAATTCCGGTTGCGTCACGAATTGCCACGCCCCCGCCACGCACGCGAGCCGATAGCTGCGCTGCGCTTCGTCGTGCTCCTTCGCGAGCAGTTCCAACGCGGCGGTCACGTCATCTTCCTTGGTTTTCTTCAAACCCTTGACCGTCGCGTCGGCGCCTTCCTCCTCAGCGGCGTTGGAAAGCACCTCGCGAATTTCCTTCACGCTCAGCGGTTTTTGCGCGGAGAACAAAATCGATTCCAAAATAAATTTCAGGTCCATCTCTAAATTTTTGATTTACGATTGCCGATTTACGATTGGGGAGCCGGCGTCTCAGCCGGCGTCGGAGCAACTTCAGATGTTCCGCCTGACGGGTTTTCAGCGACAGGACTTGAACCTGGCGTGGGCACCGATTCTGCCGACGCTCCTTCAATATTGGCCAGTGGTGCAGCCACCGCTTTGGTAATTTCAATCTCCGCGAACGGCTCCGCCTGCATGCACACGAGCTGCTTCAGCCGGATCAATTCCAACATCGCCAGGAACGTGCATACCACCTCCGACCGGCTCGCCGCCTGCGCAAACAATTCCGCGAACGTCACCTTGCCGCGCTCAGCGATCGACTTCATCACGAACTCGATCTTTTCGCTGACCGTCCACTTCTCCTCGAAAATATCCCGCGCATCCTCCTTCTTCGAGAACCGCTGGAGCACCGAGTTGACCGCGTTCAACAAATCGAAAATCGATACCTCCGCCTTCGCCGGCGCGCGCTCCTCTTCAAAAATCGGCTTGATCGGCAACCGCGGAAACGTGTTCTCCTGCGTGGACTCCAGCACCTGCAACTGCGCCGCGGCGTCCTTGAATTTCTTGTATTCGACGAGTTGCCGGATCAATTCCCACCGCGGATCCTCGCCTTCCTCCTCGCCCTCCACCTGCACCTGTTGCTCCACCGGCAGGAGTTCGCGGCTCTTGACATACATCAGCGTCGACGCCATCACGAGAAACTCGCCCGCAATCTCCAGGTCCAGCAACCGCATCGTCTCGATATACTCGATGAACTGCGTTGCCAGCTTCGTGAGATTGACCTCGTAAATATCCACTTCCTCTTTTTTGATGAGGTAAAGGAGCAGGTCGAGAGGCCCTTCAAAAACTTCAAATTTAACTTTGTATTCTGCCATGACAGCGGCGCCAAAATCCCTGGCGCGGAATGACAAATCGTAAGCGGGCGCGTGTTCGTTGGCAATGGCGTTCCCACACGGAACGCGGAATGCGGAACTTAAAGCCTGAAACCGCTGGGCCACCCTCCAATGTTCAACGTTTAGCGTTCGGAGTTCGATGTTTCCCACCCTCCACCGTTCTGCATTCTTCCTTTCCCCCTGCTCATCATCAATCTCCGTTCATCGAAAAAACGAATGCATCAGGTTTATTAACATTAGCCGTCGGGGTATTGACAAAAACGGCAGTGGACATAGAATTTGGATGTTCGGGTGGCAGTACGTTTCTTCAGCGGGGTTCCCCACCCCCACCTCCTTGGCGTCTGCTGCCCGAATATTTTTTCGTCTTCGGCTTGACGCCAGACCATCATTTCCATAGGTTCTCCTGCCCCACGCGGGGGCGTAGCTCAATTGGTTAGAGCGCTGCCCTGTCACGGCAGAGGTTACGGGTTCGAGCCCCGCCGCTCCCGCCATTCCTTTTTGAGGTTTGAGGGGAGAGGGTCGAGGTGAGAAATCGACCACCGACCACCGACCACCGACCTCTGACCTCTCACTTCCCCGCCGTCGCCGTCCACGTGATCGTTCCTTTCGCTTGCTCGATCGCGGAACGTTGATTGGGGTAATTGCTGGCGAATTGATCCAGCAACGCCCGCGCCTGCTCCGCCCGGCCCGTCTGCGCCATCACCTGCGCCAGGCCGGTGACCGCTTCCGGCATGGACGGACAAACCTGTAGCGCGAGCTGGTAAGCCTGTTCCGCCTGCGACATAAAATTATGCGCCGCCAGCAGGTTCGCCGTCGCGCTGACATCCTTTGAATACGCCTTGAGCGCGTTCTCCGCAGTTTCCCCCTCGCCGGGATACGCCAGCAACTCCTGCGTCGCCGAGCGCCAATAATCCACCGATTGCTCCGCCACCTCCGCCGTGAACGGCGCTTGGTCGTTTACCGCATTCAACTCCATCAAAGGCCCCAGCGGCTCGGCGTTGGCGTAAGTGCTGCGCAACGGATACGACTCCTGCAAGGCGAATGAAAGATCGGGATTCTGTCCTATCATAGCCTGCAGCAGCCTCTCGTTGACTGCCATCACTGCCGTCCCGCCGGAAACCTGGAACTTGCCATCCACCATCGTCAAATTTTCGCCCGGTAACACCTGTTTGGTCTCGTTGGGAAAGTCGAGGTCGTGTTGATAACGCTTCTGCGCATCGGCCGAGTATTCCTGGAAAATTCGCGACGAATCGTCCTGCGAAAGTACGTTGAACTGCCCGCCATAGAGCTCGCCCAAATATTCCAGATACGTCGGATCGGCTAGCGCGTTTTGCGTAATAACAATGTGCGGATCATCGCTCGTCTCGCTCATCAACTCCGGCACGAACCGTCCCGGATCCGTGCCACCCACGTAAACCATCCCCGGCTTCAGCGAATCCATGATCGCGTTCCCGTAATCCAGGAGCCGCTGCGCCGGCAAATCGTGCTGCTGCTCAGCCACACCATAGGCATCCAGCACCTCCGGCCAATACGGCTCCAAATCCGGCCGATCGTGCCTTGAGCGTTCGTATTGGTGCGTATGTAGCGACAGCTCCTGCCATTGCCGATCGATTTCAGCCCAATCCCCTTTGTCGATCGCCTTGAAAAACGCATCGATCTCCGGCGGCAACGACTCGTTTCGGCGCTTGGCAATCCGTTCCGCAATCGCCCGCCGGCTCTGGCCGAACTGCCTCACCTTCTCCGCGACAATCTGCTCCGCGGATTTCCCCCGTTGCCCGGCTCGCGCACTGGCGAAGCGACGTGCGATTTTCGCTCCGTTCGCCATCGAGCCCGAATCCCGGCCCGCAGCCACCGAGCCCGATGAAGTGATCTTGGCAGTGGACGCCGCCCGCTCCGCCTTTCGCCAGAACAACGCAAGCAGCACCAGGACGACCGCAGCCGCAACCACGCACCGGAACACCGATGGCCGGCCCGCTTTCGGACTTCTGCCTTCTGACTTCTGGCTGATTTTCATTTCCCACCCTCCATTGGCGTCGGTTTCATATTCAGCCAATAGACACCGGCCGGGCAGAATTTGTATACGCCTGGGACCGCCGGCGTCCCGCCGGCCCCGAGAGTAGGGCGGTCGATGCCGTGCCACCCCATAATCCCATAGATGCGCCGCCCCCCCAACGAAACCTTTGTTTTCTTCGTTCCCTTCTGTAAAAATCCGTGCGCAGTCTGCTGCACCGAGCGGGCTATCGCTTCCGCCTGAACTTCAAAATCCCGATTGAATTAGGAAAGTAGGAAGGCAGGAAGAATGCCGAAGTTCAGATCAGGACGCGACGAAGCCTGGCCCCACTCGAAAAAAGCGACGGTCGCAGACCGCCGCTACAACGATTTCGGGTTAATCCAAAATGCGCGCGCGATAGAGGACCATGACGGAGTTGTCATGGATGGTATCCGTGAAATTCACGGTTCCGGTGGTGTTGGTGATGACCTGGTAGGGTTGCCAGATGGCGCCGGCTTCGAGTTTCTCAATCGTGTAAATATTCCCCGGCTGCCCGTGCAGGGTCCAAACCAGCGTTTTTGGCGGCTGCTTCTCCGCGAAGGAAATGGAGGCGACCTGGAGATAGGGCAATCCAGCCTGGAGCGAAAAGCTTTGCAGCCCCTCCAAGTTCGCGGGAGGCGCGCCGTTGCCGCCGGCGACGACCTGGAAGATGGGGGATTTGCCGAAGCGCCCGCCCAGGGCTCGCGCTGCTTCGTAGCTGGGGCCGAAGGCGGTGTCCCACGCGCGCACTTGCACGAGGGCGTTGCTGCCGGGCGGCACGTTGCCAAGGGTGAGAGTTTGCGGCACGAAGAGGCCGGCGTTGAATCCGCTTTGAAACGGTGTGGGCTGGCCCACGGGCCGCAGCGAAGCGAGCGCCGGGCCGGCGTATAGTTGCGCAACATATTCGCCGCCGTTGAGCAGCGTGGTTCCGTCGACATCGAAATCCGGCAGCGCGTTCGTCTTGCTGGTAAGAAACCAGTTCGCGAAATAAATTTGCCCGCCGCCCGCATTCGTCGTGCCGACAGTCAGCGTCGCCGGCAGGCTGAAGACGGTGCTGGTAAGATCGTGCACGCTCACCGAGTACGTGCCGGCCGCGGCGCTCTGGACATTCGTGAGCGTCAAATTCTGGTTGGTGGCGCCGTCGATGTTCGCGCCGTTGAAAAACCATTGATAGGTCAAGGGCGGCGTGCCGGTCGCAACGACGGTGAAACTGTAATCGTTCCCGGCGGGCACGGTATCACCGTAAGGTTGGAAGAGAATCGTCGCGCCGTTGGGAACATCCACCAGCAACGATGCCACGGCGCTCGTCACCATCCCGAAATTATTCGTGATGACCACACGGTAATCGCCGATTTGATTCGTCGTCAGCGCCGAGAGATCGAGTTGCGAATCATTCGCTCCATCCATGAGCGCGTCCTGGAAATACCATTGATAATGCAACGGCCCCGTTCCCGTTGCCCCCACGGCGAAAGTCGCCGTGCCATTCACCACGCTGCTGACGGAAACCGGCTGCGTGACGACCTTCGGCGGGTCGCTCACATCCACTACGCTGAAAGCATCCAGATTGATGTTACCCCCGAGATTCGTGAACGCGATCCGCGAGGTCGCATTGCTCGCTACCACGGAGTAGTCATTGTCCCAATGCCACGGACCTTCTTCGGGACCGGGAACCAGTGAAGTGCCCAGCACCCGCCCGTCCCAGGCCACAGACAGCGCCGGGTAATCGCTCGGCCACCACGCAAAACGGATCGCATACCGGTGCCCGATAATCGTTGGAAAATCCTGCCAGATCGCCTGTCCACCTCCCAGGTTCGGCCACGTCGTTCCGTCCGCGCCATTATATTCGTTCACACTCCCGCCGATCGGGCTGTCAGACTGCCAATGCACCGGACTCAAATACGTCCCCTCCCAGCTCGGCTCATACAAAACATTCCCGTCCGGGATGTGCGACGCATAGGACAGCGGGGCCTGCACACTCAGCCCGATGTCGCCAACGGCATTGGTAGGCAGGGCCGCCGCGATGTAATAAGTGGCGCCGCCGTCTGCAGTAAATTGGAGCGGTGAATTGGTCGCCTTGCTGATAAGCGACAATGTGTCGACGGAGTCGCCGACGTAAACCGCCAGGAGATAATTGGTAGCCAGGCTTGTGCCGGCATCGATGGTGGTTGCGCTTCAGTGCTGCGGTTTCCATGTCCACCAAAGACTCTTTTGCGGTCGCGCTCCCCAGTGCGCGGGTTCGCCCGGTTCCATCGTGGCTCCGGCCACGGGTTGGGCCCCCATCCTGGCGTAATCGTCGAACGAGATTGCATTCGTAAAATTATCATTGATGCATGGGCCGTAGGGACTGAATGAGAGAGAGAACTGATAATTCGTCTGCGGGCCGGAAAGCTGGAATTGATACACCACACCTTCCACTGCCAGGAAACGCACCGGATCCGGTTGGTAAAAGTAAATTTGCTTCGTCGGCACCGCTTGCAAATGATCAATTGTCGACCCGGTGAAAACCGCCGCCGGATAGGGTGCCTGCGGCTGCCCGAACGTCTGCGGGGCCATTTCGATCTGAACCGCCCCGGTCGCCGGCGCTGCCCACGAGAGCCACACGGTATTCGTGCCGTAAGGGTGCGGCTCGCCCGGTTCGAGTGTCGCGTCCGCGAAACTGCCTGAGTAAGTGACATTCGTTCCGGAAAGCTGAACCGAATTGCTGAAAGAATCATTGGGCGACACCGCCGAAGCCGAAAACGCACTGAGCAAACTGAGCGCCACTAAACACAAAATGGGATTTTTTGTCATGAGCAAACCTCCTGATTTTCTGAGGGCTATTAAACACCTGCGACCAATTAAGTCAAGCCATAGTAACAGCAGTGGGTTAGCGGGGTTTGAACAGCCGAAAACAACAAACGAGCGGCCGAGGGCGGGCGGGGTGATGTGCGGAAATTTTTCCTGAGTGGGATTTACTGGGATTAGGTGGGATAACGGTTTATTTGTTCGGAAATAATGATGGTTTCGGAAGCGGAAATATTCACCGGAGCGGCTCGCGACTACCGGGCCGTGCGGCGGCAGTTCAGGGCGGCGGGGACGCGATTCCGGGAGCGGTTTTCGACAGAATTCTCGCTGGCGATTGAAGTTCATTCCGGTTCCTTTGTTCCTTATCCCTTTTCTTACTCCTCCTGCGACGACCTTAGCGCACGGGTTGAAAGTTGAAAGGAAAATCTTAACCACGGAAGGACACGGGTGAACACGGATTTATAAATCCTCACTTTGTTTTCTTCGTTTCCTCCTGTTAAATCCGAGCGTGAACCGGGACCGATTAACCCGCGAACGCCGTTCGTGGAACATGAGCCGAATTCGTGGCAAAGACACGACGCCGGAAAAGGCCGTGCGCTCGATGCTGCATCGCGTCAGCCGTTCCTTCGGAACTCGGAAACGCGAACCTTAATCCCGGCGTTAAAACGCCGGGCTATTTTCAAATGTTCCTTCGGAACAATCAGACTCCCGAAAGGAACGAGGGTTTACGCGAATTTCGCTAATTGCCGCGAATTGATTCGTGTAAATTTGTGTGATTCGCGTAAAAACTTTACGTGTGAATCGGGACCGATTAACCCGCGAACGCCGTTCGTGGAACATGAGCCGAATTCGTGGCAAAGACACGACGCCGGAAATCTGCGGTTAAACTCTCCGTTTCCTTCGTTCCGTCTCTCGTCACGCCGAAGGTCAATCGCAGGCGGATGTTTTCCGCTCTCCGGCTTCCGGCTTGGCATGGGGTATGTACCCTATTTGCAAAACGCCCGTGCAGTATTATACCCGATGCAACGCACGCGTATGAAGAGGTACCTCTTAACACTTTTGTTCGCGGCTCTGAGTTTCGCGGGCCTCGCCGGTGACGGAACCAATTATGACGATTGCAATATCAACGGCACTGAAACGATGGATGCCGTGGTCGTCCTTACCGCCACCGACAATGCTCCCACCGGCGCAGCCGGCGTGGCGAAGATTGAGTCGGAAAACGAAGACGGTAGCGAGACCGCTCATGTGGATATCAAGGCATTCGGCCTGACTCCCGGTTCATACGACCTCAGCATCACTTTACAATCCACCGGCTCCAATGTTGACCTCGGCCAGTTCACAGCCGGGTCCGACGGGCATGATGGGGGCGATGGCGGTCAGGGTGAAGATCAAGGCGGAAATCATCACGGCGGTGGTGAGGGCGAGGATCACATGGGAGAGGGTGGTTGGATTTCGTGCAACTGGGGCGGCTGCACCAATTGGGGTTCGTGGACAAATTGGAACAACACGGATTTTACGTGCGGTGGCGTTTGGGGGAATTGGTTCGGCAACGGCGGGGGCGGTGGAAATTGCACCAACGGCACGACCGTGACCGAAATCGAGACCGATTTGCCGGCAGACGTGAACCCGACGGACATCGCGGAAATCATCGTGTCCGATTCGAATGGCAACCAGATTCTGGTCGGTGATCTGGTAACGCCATCTGCGGGCACGGTGGTCAATATCAGCGGGACCGTGCAGGTAGTTCCCGGTCCCGGCGCGCCGGGGTTGAGCGGCACGGCGCAGATCCAAAGCACGGCAAGCAAAGGAAAATGGAAGCATCACTTTACGCTCATCGCCAGCGGTGCCGCCGCTAAAACGACTTTCAAAATGAACGTGAACGGCCATTTGAAAGAGGCCGCCCGCAGCAATAAATCCGGCCAAATGACGGTGAAGAAATTGCCCTCGCACACGCCGGCGCTGCGTTCGTTGAAATTGCTGGACGGGCAGGGGAACGTCGCCGGTTCGGCTCAGTTTTGACCTAGAGCGTTTCCATTTTATATGTAGCGCAGACATTCTTGTCTGCGGGTTCGGGCGACTTTCCAGTCGCCAGTTCGAACACGGGACTGGAAAGTCCCGTTAACCCGCAGGCTGGAAAGCAGCTCTGTTGACATCCTGCTTGTACTTATGAAGGGAGAGGGTAAAATCGGTGGATGGCTGAAGTGGGACTGGTCAAACTGGCGACTACGGCGTTGAAGATAACCAAGGCGAGCCTGCCGGAACGCCGAAGTCGATTTTCCAAGAAGCAATTTTCTCAACCGCAGCTGCTGGCGCTGCTTTGCCTGATGCGCTTTGAGGATTGGACGTATCGCGAAGCAGAGGTGCGCTTAGCCGAGCACCAGGAACTGCGTCGGGCACTCGAACTAGAGAGCGTACCCGATCACACAACGGTATATCGGTTCCTGCGCCGGTTAAAAGAGGAGGATTTTGACCGGGCGCTGGCCGAGGTGGTCAAACGGTTTCCCCGCTATAAGGGGCGGCGCAGCATGGTGGCGCTGGACTCCACTGGCCTGACGTTTCAGGCGCTGAGCAGTTATTTTCAAGAGCGACGACGGCATCACAGTCAGAAGACCAATAAACCCCTGACCTATTATTGGTTGAAATGGCTGGTAGTGGTGGACGTGGGGCGCCACCTGCTGCTGGCGCAGGCCGCTCATGCCGGGCCAACCAATGACTGCGGCCGTCTGCCCGAACTGATTGATCGGGCCCGTCAGGTGGCTCCGATCGAAGTGGTGTTGGCCGACGCAGAGTTTGATAGTGAACGTAACCACGAGCATGTACGTCGGAGGGTCGGTGCGCAGAGTGTCATTCCTCCCAAACGCGCCCGCCCGGAATGGAAAATCAATGGTTATCGGGCGTTGATGCGCCAGGACTTTCCACGAGAACTCTATCGCCAGCGCGTACAGGCCGAGACCACCTTTTCAGCCGTCAAACGCAAGCTTTCCGCACGCGCTCCCGGGCGCTTGCTCATTACCCAACGCTTCCAAGCTCTCCTGCTCGGACTCACCTTCAACCTCTACCGCCTTTAGCGGCTCCTTCACCTATAGGATGTCAACAGAGCTGCTGGAAAGCCTGCGCTACATAATAGGTGGAACTGCTCTAACTGTGTGAGGCGGAAACCTCCATCGTAAACAACACAAAACCCAGACGGCCTGGCCGGCTGGGTTTTTGTTTGAAAATATGGCAGCGGTCGCAGACCGCCGCTACAGGCTGCGGGAGCCGGCGGGACGCCGGCGCTCCCAGGGGCGGCTTACGCCGCCGCCGCTTTCGACGCGGCCAAATCCGTGCGGCGTTGGGACATGCTCTTGAAGAATTCGTAGCCTTCGCGCAGGCGGCGCACGCAGACGTCTTTGTCTTCGAGCATGGTTTTGATGATGCGCAGGATCGGTTTCGGGCGCAGGTAATAGCGATGGTAGAAGCGTTCCACGCTTTCGAAAATCTCGTCTTTGCTCAGGCCGGGGTATTCGAGCGCGCTCTGCTGGAAGCCGTCGCCTTCCACGAGGTCGGTTTTGTCCTTCTTCGTGAACCAGCCGTTTTGCTTGGCCATGTCGTAGAGTTCCGTGCCGGGATACGGCGCGGCGAGCGAGACCTGCAGCGAGAAGACGTCGAGGTCCTTGGCGAAATTAATCGTTTGCTCGATGGTTTCGCGCGTCTCCACGGGCAGACCGAGAATGAACGTGCCGTGGATCACCACGCCGGCGTCGTGGCAGGACTTGGTGAACTTGCGCATTTCTTCGGTGGTGACGCCTTTCTTGATGCGCGTGAGCGTTTCGTCATTGCCGCTTTCGTAGCCGACGAGGAACAGGCGCAGGCCGTTGTCCTTGAAACTTTTGATGGTGTCGTAATCGAGATTGGCGCGGCTGTTGCAGCTCCAGGGCGTGCCGAGCGAGCCGAGTTTTTTGGCGATTTCGCGCGCGCGCGGGAGGTTCGCGGTGAAGGTGTCGTCATCGAAGAAAAATTCGCGCACCTGCGGGAAGAGTTTCTTCATGTAGAACATTTCGTCGGCGACATTCTGCGGCGAGCGCACGCGGTATTTGTGTCCGCCGATGGTTTGCGGCCAGAGGCAGAAGGTGCATTGCGCGGGGCATCCGCGGCCGGTGTAAAGGCTCACGTACGGATGCATCAGGTAACCGATGAAATACTTTTCGATCTCGAGATCGCGCTTGTAGACATCCGCCACCCACGGGAGCGAATCCATGTCCTGGATCATTTCGCGCTCGGGGTTGTGTTTGATCTTGCCGTCTTTGTCCTTGTAGGAAAGGCCGTTGATGGTCGCGAGATCGCGGCCTTCGGCGACTTCCTTGCAGGTGAAATCGAATTCCTTGCGGCCCACCCAATCGATGGCGCGCGAGGCTTTCAAGGTTTCCGTGGGCAACACCATGGTGTGCGCGCCGATGAAGCCGATTTTGGTGGACGGCTTCGCGTCCTTGATGGCTTCGGCGACTTTGCAATCGTTCTTCAACGACGGCGTGGAGGTGTTGATGATGACGTGATCAAAATCCTTGGCGATCTCGAGGCACTTGGCGACGTCGATGTTGTGCGGCGGGCAGTCGAGGAGCTTGGAGCCGGGGACGAGCGCGGCGGGTTGGGCGAGCCAGGTGGGATACCAATAGCTGGTGACTTCGCGCCGAGCCTGGTAGCGCGCGCCGGCGCCGCCGTCGAAACCGTCAAAACTCGGTGGAGATAGAAACAATGCGCTCATTCGTTTATTTGTTTTTTCTTTCTAAAATCAACAGTTGTCCCCATGAACCCTAAAACCACCTCACCCCGGCCCTCTCCCCCACTTCGTGGCGGAGAGGGAGACGGTATCGCGGGTTCGCGGTTACCGTTTCAAATTCGAGTCCAAGACTTGTTCACAGGGACTTCGGGTTCGGTTTATCCGTGGGAATCCGTGTCCATCTGTGGTTAAGCCGATTTTTCGTTGTCGCGAATCTTGGCCAGCAACTCATCGCGTTGCGTGGTGTCGCCGGTGCCGCAACTGCCCTCAGTGCGATTCCGGCGGGCGCGAGAAAGCCGCTTGCGCGCCGTTCATGGCCGCGCGCGGGGAATTGATCGCCGCCTTCGCTTCCGCGAGATGGCCTTTGCCGATGGACACGCCGTTGAAGGCGCGCGCCACCAGTTCCTGGCTGGCGGGATACGGCTTCGGCTTGGCGCCGAAATTGTATTTGAAATTTTTCCAGTTGTCGCCGCTCTTGTAATTGGTGCCGAGGGCGCCGCTGGGGTCGTAGCCGCAATGGACCATGCAGTTTTCGCAACGCGGATCGCGCGCGACGCCGTCCACCACGCCGTATTTTTCCCAGTTCACCTTCGAGAGCATTTCCTGGTAGCCGCCGTAATGGCCGTCGGTCATCAGGTAGCAGGGCGCTTTCCAGCCTTTGATGTTGTAGGTGGGAATGGCCCACGCGGTGCAGGTGAGCTCGCGTTTGCCGGCGAGAAATTCCTGGTAAACCGGCGTGCCGAAAATGGTGAAGTGCTTGCCCCATTCCTCGATGCGCGCAAATTTCTGGCGCGTCATTTTGCGCGTGAGGAAGAAATCCTCGGGCTGCTTGTTCAGGCGCTTGACCATGTCTTTTTTGGCAGCGTCGTATTCGTAGCCGGGCGAAATCGTGTGGCCATCGACATCGAGCGAGGAGAGGAACTTGAACATGTCTTCGAGTTCCTGCACGTCGGTCTCTTTGTAAACGGTGGTGTTCGTCGCGGTCTGGTAACCGAGAATCTTCGCCATCTTGATGGCTTCGACGCATTCCTTGAACACGCCTTCGCGCTCGACGATGAGGTCGTGCGTGAATTCCAATCCGTCCACGTGGACGTTCCAATACATCCATTCGCTGGGACTGATGACGCACTTGGCGCGCGCGGCGGGATCGGATTTGCGGATGGTCTCGGCGTCCTTCTCGGAAATCAATTTTTGTTCGAGCAGCTTCTGGACTTTCGGTTCCATCTCGGGACCGTAAACGCTGGCGGCATAGTCCTTCATTTTTTTCCGCATGAACATGCCGTTCGTGCAGATGTAAACGATGCGGCCCTGGCTGAGGATGCCGTTGACGAGCTCTTCGATCTTGGGATAAATCAGGGGTTCGCCGCCGCAAATGGACACCATGGGCGCATCACATTCCTGCGCGACCGCGAGGCACTTCTCGAGCGGCACCATGTCCTTGAGGTTGGTGGAATATTCGCGAATCCGGCCGCATCCGGTGCATGTCAAATTACAGGTATGCAACGGTTCAAGCTGCAAGACCATGGCGAACTTGGGAGTCCGCTTGACCTTGTGCTTAATAATATGGCCGGCGATTTTCGCCGAAAGCGCGAAAGGAAATCGCATAGTCTTATTTTAGATTTTGGCTACTTGTGTAACGGGAACCGGGATCACTGCGGGATTGAGCTGATCAGGGTCGGAATGAGAGGGTGGGGGATCAGCCTTCATCAATCCGGGGAGGAGGAAATCCAGAGGCGAAACGCTTTTAGAAGCGCTGATGCCTCCGCAACCCGCTACCAGTAGTAGCAAGCCCAGAAATGACAGGGACCGCAGTAATTTACCGTTGGAACTCACTTAGGTGCCAGTATAAGTCTGAAACCCCCGTTGGCAACCCCTTATTTCCCCGGCGACATTGGCGGAGTCAGGCGATTTGCGTGACCGATTTATCGGTCGGGATGGGCTGGTTCAACTCGGGGGGAGCGGGATCCGCCTTGAGGAAACTTCCGAGGCCGGGCAACAGAAAATCGAGGGGAGAAACGCTTTTGGAAGCGTTGATGCCTCCGCAGCCCGCGGCCAAAAGGAGCAATGCGAGACAGGACGCGCAGCGGAGGATTCTTCCGACCGGGTTCATAATGGCAACTGTATAATCGAGAGGTTATTTAGCAATCTCTTAATGCAAAAACCGGCCCCAGCCGAAAGTTGCAAGGATTTTGCATCAACGTCAAAATCCCCGCGATTTTCGAAGAGATGTGCGAGTTTGTGCCGGGTCGGAAAAGAGTTGTGGCTGGGGGGAGGTCAACCAAAGGATTATATCGTGCAACCGGAGGCGAAAATGGTCAAACTCAACGAAATGAGAACATTCCGCCGGGACGCATCTCTTATTTTGAAAGGAATAGCGATGGCCCTGGCGTGCGTGCTCTCCATTTTCACGCAACGGGCATTCGCCGCGGATACCAACACCACCGCCGGTTATCTGGAGTCGGAGTATCAGCACTTGCACCAGGAATTTCGGACGAACACGAACAACGCCGAGGTCGCGTGGAAGTTTGGCCGGGCGTGTTTTGACATGTCCACCTTGCAAAATGAGACGGCGGCGGTGGCGCAATACGCGCAGGAAGGAATTGATGCCTCCCGCGCGGCGGTGGCGCTGGCTCCGGATTCCGGGCCGGCGCATTATTATCTCGGGATGGATCTGGGCCAACTGGCCGACACCAAGCGGAATCTCTCCGCGTTCAGAATGGTCAAGGATATGGAGCGGGAATTCCTGGCCGCGCGCGCGCTCGACAAACATTTTGATTACGCCGGGCCGAGCCGGAACCTCGGATTGCTGTATCGGGATGCGCCGGCGATTGTCAGCGTGGGCAGCCGCACGAAGGCGCGGCAATACCTGGAGGAAGCGGTGGAACTGGCGCCGAACTTTCCCGAGAACCAGTTGAACCTGACCGAGTCCTACCTGAAATGGGATTACAAAACCGAAGCGCTGCGGCAGTTCGCCGATTTGGAAAAACGATGGCCGCAGGCGCAGAAGCAATTCACCGGCGTGCCGTGGCAAATGACGTGGACGGATTGGAACAAGCGTTTGGACGCGATTAAAAAAAGGCTGGAGCAAAATCCGAAGAACGAGGCGCCCCATTCGCAATGAGGCGAACCGCGTGTTGCGTATTACGTGTTACGTGAATTCGCAATCGCGCGTTCAGCAAACGTTGAGCTTTGGGGTTTCCCATTCGTCATTCAAACCGGCACCACCGCCATCCAATACGTCCCGCCGAATTTCGCTTTGAACTTCTCCGCCAGTTGCTCGGCGGCGGGAAAATTTGCCGCGAGCGCGAAGGTTGTGGAGCCGCTGCCGGACATCAGCGTGGCGGCTGTGCCATTTTCGCGGAAGAAATCCTGGAACAATGAGAGGATCGGGTATTTGTCGAGAGCGGGCGCTTCGAGGGAATTGTAAAATTCGCGGCCAGCGGTTCGCAAATCGGCAGATTGCAGCAGTGAAATCAGCTTTTGCGCGCGGCCCGGGGTGCCGTTCAGCGCGGCGGGAAAGCGGGCGAGATTTTGGTACGCCCACGGCGTCGAAATGCCGAATCCAGGATGCACGAGCACGAACGCCGCGCCCGTCATGGCGGGAAAGTCATCGAGCGATTCAATTTTTTCGCCGCGACCGGTGCCGAGTCCGGGTTTGGTTTGCAGGAAAAACGGGATGTCCGAGCCGAGCGCAGCGGCGATGTCTTCCAGCGCTTTAGCCGAAAGGGGATTTCCGAAAAGTTCGTTGAGGCCGAGCAACGTGGTGGCGGCATTGCCGCTGCCGCCGCCGAGGCCGGCGGCGAGCGGGATTTTTTTTTCGAGATGAATCCGCACGCCGTCGCGGCTGCCGGTTTTCTCCAGGAACAATGTGGCGGCGCGATGCACGAGGTTGCCGGCATCGGTCGGCAGACTCGGATTGCTGCAGGTCAGGTGAACGCCGCTGGAGTCGCGCGCGAAATCCATTTCGTCAAACAGATGGACGGGATGCATCACGGTTTCGAGTTCGTGAAAGCCGTCGGCGCGTTTGCCGAGGATGTTCAGGATCAGGTTGACCTTGCAGGGGGATTTTTTTTCCAGCGCCATAGCGTAATCGCCTTCAGTTCCTAGTTCCGCATTAGTCGTAACCAGTCAGTTTAAACCGCAGATGAACGCGGATAAACGCAGATGGGAAACTGAAAAAGCATTTGTTTGTTGGTGCGTCGGTGTCGCCACGCATCCAGGAAAAGGATTTTCGGCCTTTAAAATCTGCGTCCATCTGTGTTCATCCGCGGTTTAAACTGAATGCCCGACTTTAGGCGTTCGCAACGTCCGACCGCCTGAAGGCGGAACTACAAACTGGCGGGCTACAAACGAAAAAGCGCCAACTGACGTTGGCGCTTTTTTTCGTTTTCCGAAAGCTTAATGCATGTCGAATATGCGGAACCGGGAGCCGGGAATGAACGGCAACACGTCGCCACCGCTGTAGCCGAGTTCGGTGTCGGTCGCGAACATGGAATCCGCCACCACGCCGGGCGTGAAATTGTCGGGGTAAACCGGCCCGGGCGCAAAGGTGTCGGTGAAGACCGGTCCATACGGGGGGAACGGAGCCGTGACGACTTCGTAGACGCCGATGCCGGTGCGGCCCAGCGTGCGATTGAGGCCGTGGATAAAGCCGGTGGTGTAGGCAAAGTCGCCGCCCTGGGCCAGCGCGCTCTGCTCCATGGAGCGGCGGATTTCGCCGCCACGGACGATTTCGTAGGTATTCGCCATGCCACGGCCAAATTTATTTTCGACGTTGGCACATCCGGAAGCGAACACGGCAGCCGCTCCGACAACGGCAAGAAGTTGCAAGGTCTTACGCATAGATTCGATTGATTATTCGCAGATTAACGCGATTTAAAAAGTTGTAAAGGGTGTACTTTCCCACCCCCAATAATTCATTCAAAGATGAATTGCTAATGGCGCGGGAGGTGGAGCGCGGGGCACCTGCTCGGCCTGGTCCAAAAGAGCCCAACTTGCCGAGCGGGTACTCGGCGTTCCTCATCAGACATCAATGGTCTCGCGCTGCTTCTCCTGGCGCTCCCAATACCAGGCGATCCAGACGCTGATCTCGTAAAGGATTTGCAGGACGATGGCCATCACGACCTGGGTGAAGACTTCGGGCGTGGTCAGCAGCGCGCCCACGATCAGGTTGATCACGATCATGTAGCGGCGCATGGATTTTAGTTTTTGGTAATCGAGAATGCCGATTTTGACGAGCGCCAGCAGCACGACCGGCATTTCAAAGCCAAGGCCCATGCCGAGCATGAACTTGGTCACGAAGCTGAGATACGTTTCCGCGCGCCATTCGGGAACCTTCACGCCGACCCACAGCGCGAACATTTCGGCGAACCTCAGCGCCCGCGCCAGGATGAAGAAATAGCAGAAGCACACGCCCATGAGGAACAGGCCCACGCCGATGCCGCAGGCGCGCAGGACATATTTTTTCTCCTTCACCTTCAGCGCGGGCAGGATGAATTGCGCGAGAAAATAAAAGATGAACGGCGCGGCCAGCAAAAAGCCCGCGTAAAGCGCCATGTGCAGCGAAGACAAAAAGGGTTGCGCGGGATCGAGGTAAACGAGCTCCGTCGCGGTCTCAGCGGCTCTTTCCTTCGGCGGACTTTGATCGAGGTGAATGCTGAGCAGTGTGTTGGTTTCGGTGGGCACAGGTTCCAACTGCGCGATGACAAACCAATTGGTTCCCAGGTCGAGGCCGGCGTAAATGTTGGTGTCCGTTTCGAACGAGGTGAGGTTGTTCGTTCCAAACTGCACCAGAACCTTGTGTTTGGAGGTGGGGATCATCGCCGCCTGCGCGAGCGGGCGTTTCAGGATGGTGATGATCTCGCTGGTGCCGTAGAGGCAGACGATCATGGACACCAAAAGCGCGGCACCGCTTTTGATGATCATCCAACGGAGATCTTCGAGGTGCTCGAGGAAGGATTTTACGGGACCGCCGCCCTCTTCTTGCTCCCAATCGTCGGCATGCGGGTCTTGAGTGGGATCGGCCATGTCAAAGGCTGTTGCGAAACCGCATCAGGCTTTGGGCACGGTCGGAGTCTGGGCGATCACCTGTTGTTCAGGCGGACGAGGAGCGGGCTTGGCGGGCGGGGGCGTGTCATCCACGCTGCGCTCGATTTCATCGGTCACTTCGCGGGAAGCTTTCTTGAACTCATTGATGCCCTTACCCAGCCCTTTCGCAAATTCGGGAATCCGCTTGGCGCCAAACAGAACGAGGATGACCACCAGGTCCTAAAACCAGTTCGCCACCGCTCAATCCCAGCACAGCTAACATAGCATTCATAATATCTCTTCTATTTTGTGAAATTACCCCGAAATAGGCTCATAGTAAAGCGCCAAAAGTCTCTAACTGGAGACTCCTCCGGGGCGAAAATATTCCCCAAAGGCACTGTTTTTCGCGGCTGCCTGCGTAGCGCAGAGTTGCACTCTGCTGTATCGCAGATTTGTAATCTGCGCGGGCGGCAAATTCTCAAGTCTTTGCCATTCTTAACTCTTTGGCCACTATCACGCCCTGCCGAATACAATTCGGCGATACGGCAGATTAAAAATCTGCGCTACCATGCCCTAAGAAACAGACGTTGCAGCCGGACGCATTGTTTCGCACGGGCGAGACGCCCGGCTACCGGCGTTACTTCGGGTGCAGCAACACGAATTCGTCGCGGCGGTTCTTTTCCCAGGCGGATTGCGTGTGGCCGGGGTCGGCCGGGCGATCTTCGCCGTAGCTGATGGTCGCAATGCGACTGGCTTCCACGCCTTCATTGGCCAAGGCTTCGCGGGCGGACAATGAGCGTTTTTCGCCGAGTGAGCGATTGTATTCCTCCGTGCCGCGCTCGTCGCAATTGCCTTCAATCAACAGCTTCGCTGACGCGTCGGATTTCAGGGCGGAAGCGATGGCGGAAAGTTTCGATTGCTCACTGCTCTTGATGGCTGAGCTGTCGTAATCGAAATAAACCGTGTCGGCGGCGAAGGCGGTGCGGTCCTGCTGCATTTGAGAGGGGTCGAACCCGGGAAGATCGCCGCCACCCACCTGGCCTGCGCCGGTGCCAGGTCCCAACGTGCCAGCGCTGCTGAGGTCAGTAGTGCCATTTCCGGTGAGGCCACTGTTAGGACCCCCAATATGTGTAATCGGCGGGGGATTGTGTTTGCACCCGGTCGCAACCAGGCTGAGGGCTGCTCCCAAGGCGAGCAGGCTCGAGAATTTAAATGCGTTCATGGGATTATTTGCCAGGAGGCGTGAGGATGATAAAATCATCGCGGCGATTTTGTTTCCACGCGTTCTCGTTGTGTCCATCGCTGAGTGGCTTGTCTTCACCGTAACTGAGAGTGTCCACGCGGCCTGATTCAATGCCGAGGCGGATGAGTTCCTCGCGACCGGCCAGCGCGCGGCGTTCGCCGAGCGAGCGATTGTATTCCTCCGTGCCGCGTTCGTCGCAATTGCCTTCCACGCGGACGGCGACGTCCGCATGGCTCTTCAAGTAATCGGCCACGGCGGCGATTTTGGATTTTTCGGCGGACGGCACGGCGGAGCTGTCATAGAGGAAATGGATCGAATCCTCCGACAAAATCTCCGGATGCGAAGTCCAATTGGTGTGGCCCGGTTCTGTCGGCAGCGGGTACATCGTAACGACGTTCGTGTTCGGAATTTCCACCGACGGAATAACCGGAAGCGATGGCACTTCCGGAACCGGTTGGTGCCTGCCGGGAATATCTTTCAAATCTTCCGGATGGCAGCCGGTCGTCAGAATCAGCGCAAACGCAAGCGCGGTTAAAGTTCCAAAGCCAATTGCTTTCATAGTTTATTAGGGAAACGGGCTATTTCGCCCAACTGGGTTGAGAGTTACTTCCCGGAATCCGGGAAACATCCTTGTATTGTTTCGTAGGCACGTCAAGCAGAGACAACACCCGCCGTCCGCTGCTGTCGCGCCGCGCATAAATCAACGTGCGCGAGTTCGGCGCCCACGAGGGATCCTCGCCCGCGACCAATTCCACCACCTGACCGCCGCCGGCCGGCACCACGCAAATTTGGAAATCCCGGGCGAGCTGCTCGGTGAACGCAATCCATTTGCCGTCCGGCGACCAATCCGGTTCCGAAGGGCTGGGCGTGCCGGGAGTGGGCACCGTTTGCGCCGCGCCGCCGGTGGCGCGAACTTTTTGCAGGACACGACGGCCGTTCACTTTCGTGGCGTAACAAATCCATTCGCCATCGGGCGACCAGCACGGCGAGGATTCGTCCTCGCGCGTGTTCGTCAGGCGGAGCAAGCCGCTGCCGTCCGCATTGCAATCATACACATCCGGGCTGCCGCCTTTGCTGAGGATCATCGCGACCTTGCCGTTGGCGGAAGCCGCCGCCGCCGTGTTCAGGCCGGCGTAACGCGAGAAAACGCGGCGTTGGCCGGAGGAAAGATTGTGATAAAAAATGTCCGGATTGCCGAGTTTGTAGGAGGTGTAATAGAGCGCCAATTCCTTCGGCGCCCATGTCGGCGCGGCGACGATGGTGTTGTCCGCGGTCACGGCTTGCACGCCGTTGCCATCGAAATCCGCGACGTAAATTTCGCTGTTCGCGCCGGTGTCGCGTTTGAAGGCGATTTTGGTTCCGGCAATCGGATCGCGCCCGGCGATCTTCACGAATTCATCCACGAACAAGTGAACCTGCTGCACGATGTTGCCGCCGGTGTAGCCTTTGTTCAGCGGCGTCGACTTTTGAACGCGATCCGTGACGCGCCCCTGCAGATTGCCATTGTTGCTGCCGGCAATCTGGTATTGCGCATTGTCGGCGTTGGTGAAGTTGAAGCCCTGCACGTAGAGATCGAAACGCAGGAGCGATTCGGCTTCGCCGGTGAAACCGGAGAGGGAGACCCAGGTGGGCGGTTCAAGGCCGGGGCCGCTGGGTTTCTTGATGACGAATCCATTATCCTGCGCGAGGGCGCAAAAAGTCATTCCGAGCACTGCGGTCAGAGTAAACAAACGCTTCATGAACAATTTCATTTTCATCCTGATGATTTCATTTCTGGGTTGAAGCCAAAGTTAAATTCGCGCGTCTCCTGCGTTTCACTTTCAGGAAGTGGCGCCACAAAACTCACGCGATCCAACGCTTTTTGCACGGAGCTATCGAGTTGCGCATTGCCTGACCGATCGGTGATTCGGGAAGCCACCACGGTGCCATCGCGCGCCAACGTGATGGACACGTAAACCGTTGAATCAGGCGCGCCGTCCGGAACCTGCCAGGCATCAAAATACTTGGTGTAGATGGCGGATTTAATATTCCCGTAAGCCACTCCGCCCGTGCCGAGGCCAGGCATTTTGATTTCCGTGCTGCTCGAAACGCCACCGCGAATGCCTGCCGTTGCGCGCCCGAAGAGGGCTGCGATCCGCTTCTGTTCCCTTGCTTGAGCAGCGGCTGCAGCCCTTTGTTGAGCGTCGCGCCTGGCTTTCGTATCTGTGGCACTGGTGGTAATCAGGTTCGTGTTGACATTGATTTCACGCGGTTTGTGTGCGGGCTGTTTCGTCGGTGTGGGATCGATTCTAGGGGTGTTGTTGTGTGGCGGATCTTTTGGAACCGGAGGTAATTCTTTTTCGGGTTGCCGTGGCTGCACGCGCTCGACCGGCGGCTGCGGGACTTGCACTGGCGGAGTCACGACGGGGGTCGGTGTGACGGGCTGCTCCGGAGCTGTCGCCTCGGCGGGAGGATTCTTCGCGGATTTATCACCCCCACCCGACATGATTGCTTCAACCGTGGCGCCCGGAATGAACTTCAAAAGCGGCGGCGCGTTTTCAGAGTGAGACGACAAAAAGCCAGGCCCAAAAATCAACATCATCGCCAGCAGCAGGTGAATTCCTGCCGAGACGATCATGCATTTTTTTTGAATGCGGTTCATCGCTGGTTCTCGGGTGTTTCGCGCACGGAATAACGGGTGATGCCTTTTGCGCTGAGCGCGTCCATCAGCGCCGTTAAATCTTTGGTATGACTGTTCCCGTCGGCACGGATGTAAACGATCAAGTTTTTGTTCGCATTAAAATCCCGCACTAACTCGGCGATAACATCGGTCAGCCTCATCGGCCGGCGATTCATCGCGTAAACACCCTGCGACGTGATTTCGACCACGCGAATATCTTCTTTGTGAATTTGCGACTTATCCGCCTGCCCCTGACCGTTCGGTAACGTTATATCCAGTCCCTTTTCCAGCAGGGGCGTGGTAATCACGAAGATAATCAGCAACACGAATGCGAGGTCGAGCAGCGGAGTGATGTTGATATCATTCAGCGTCACCAGCGAATTGCGTTGTGAAAAACGGCGCATCGTAACTAATTAATCTTCAAGGTATTCCGTCTCAATTTTCGACATGATTTCCTGCGCGAAATTGTCCAGTTCCACGGTCAATACGCGCAAGTTATGTACCAGCCAATTATAGGCGAACATCGATGGAATCGCGACCAGCAAGCCCGCGACGGTCGTAATCAAGGCCGCGGAAACACCGGGCGCCATGGCTGCCAGCGAGGCGCTGCCTTGCTGGGCGATGTGCCCGAACGTGCTCATCACACCCCAAACCGTGCCGAGCAATCCCAGGAACGGCGCGCCGCTGACCGCGATCGCCAGGAGGATTAGACCGGATTCCAGCTTCAAAGACTCCTGCGCCACAGCATTTTCCATGGTGCGCTTCACGTGTTCGACGGCTTTGAGCGACATCTGGTGTTTGCGGCCGGCGGGGCTTTTCAAGCGGGCGTCCAACTCCTCGCTGCCAGCCTTGTAAACCATGAACAACGGGCACCCTTCAGCCTGTACCTTGCGGTCGAAGACATCGAGCACGGCTCTTTGCGAGCGGAATTCAGCAGCAAAAAAGCCGTTGAGCTTCTTGGCCTGCCGCATTTGGATGATTTTGGAAATGATGACAAACCAGGCGACGATCGAGAGGATAGCGAGGAAAAAGATGACGCCCCAAGCTTCCGGAGTCGCATGCTCCAGAATATAGACGAGTTCAAGCTGGTTGGAACCAGCAGCAAAAAAAATAGGCACATTCATTCCAGCACGATACCTTCCCGCAAACTTGGTCGTGAGGAACCGAAGCGCCCAGGCGGAATATCAACAAATAGACGTCTTTTGCCGATTTCAACAATCGACAGGACTCTTTCTAGCAATTTCTCGAAAAAAAGCAAAAACATTTTTACAATAAAATGTACCGGAGTTTTTGGCTGCTTGTCTAGCGGGTTATCGCTGATATACTCATTTCGTGGCCACGCTCACTATCAAGTTGCCGTCACAAAAGGAGCAGACTGACTTCAATCTGCGCCGGTGGGATGAATTGCTCGCCGATCCGGAGATGGCCAAAATTGAAGGCAGGGTTGAAACCGACCGCTACGGTCATGTCATCATGAGTCCACCTCCTGCGGCAAATCATGGAAGCTACCAATTCGAAATCGGCCACACGTTGCGCACCCTGATGAAGGCTGGTCGTGTACTGACCGAATGCCCGATTTCTACTGCCGATGGCGTGCGCGCCGCTGATGTGGCGTGGGCCTCCCCCGAATGCATCAAGGAACTTGGCAATCGCACCTGCTTCTTGCGGTCGCCCGAAATTTGCGTGGAAGTGCTTTCCCCAGGCAACAGTGACGCCGAAATTCAGGAAAAAATGGCGCTCTATTTCGATGCCGGCGCGCAGGAAGTTTGGTTGTGCGAAACTTCCGGCGCGATGAAGTTTTTTGCGAACGCGAAGTCGGTCCGTGCCTCGAAACTCTGTCCGGATTTTCCGGCGCGCGTCGAGTTGCGCTGATTTGCTCGGGGTATTTGGTTTTCTTTTACCTGCAATAGGCCGCACCTATGGTGCTCCCTTCCGGCTTGCCATGCCGCCGTAATCCATTGCACACTGCGGCCATAAGGTTGGTTTCCGTTTTACACTTATGGATGGTGGCATCGTACTAATCATCCTCATCGTCCTTGGGGCTCCCCTCGTCGTCGCCATTTGGCTCATCGCTCGCGCTGTCACTGCGCGCAATGAGATTTCGGAACTCCGCATTCGCCTCGGCCAATTGGAACGTGAGGTTTTGCGGCTGCGGGAAAATGCCGTGGCAGAACCGAAAACAACTCCGGCCAAGTCACCCGCCGCCGAAGTCGCCGCGACGCTTGAAACGACAAAGCCAGTTGCGCCACCACCGCCCGAGCCGGTCGCGCCTGCGCCGCCGGTATTTGTCGCTCCACCGCCCTTGCCATCGGAACCGATCGCGCCGCCCATCCAACTCGAACCCGTTTTCCAGGAAAGCGCCCCGCCGCCAATTGCCGAAATTCCGCAACCCACTCGCGCGCCCGCGCCGAAGCCTGGCATCAATTGGGAACAATTCATGGGCGTGAAAATGTTCGCCTGGGTGGGCGGCCTCGCGTTGTTCCTCGGCGTGGCGTTCTTCGTCAAATATTCGTTCGACAACAATCTCATCTCCGCCGAAATGCGCGTGGCGATCGGCTACTTCGTCGGCATCGCTCTGCTGGTCGGTGGTGTGATGGTTTCGCGAAAAAATTATCTCGTGATGTCGCACACACTGTGCGCCACGGGAGTGGTCATCCTCTACGCCATCACGTTTGCGGCGCGCGCGTATTATCATTTTCTCACGTGGCCCGGTGAGTGGTGGGATGCCTTGCCGGCGTTCGGCATCATGGTGCTCATCACCGCGACGGGCTTCCTGCTCGCGGTGCGCCTGAACGCGCTCGTCGTCGCCATCCTCGGCATGCTCGGCGGTTTCCTCACGCCGATTTTGCTTTCGACCGGCGTCGATAATCCCGGCGGCCTCTTCGGTTACATCGCCATCCTCGACGTCGGGCTCATCATCGTGGCACTGACGCGTCGCTGGTTTTTTCTCACGGCGCTCGCCGCTGCCTGCACGGTGCTGATGCAAATTGCGTGGGCCGCTGAATTTTTCGTCAAAGAAAAATATTTCGAGGGCGACAAAATTCTCATTCCGATGGCCATTCTCGCGGGCTTCAATGCGTTGTATCTCGCCGCGACCTGGTGGACGAAGCGCAGCGGCCGGACCGATCGCTGGCTTTCCAGTTCTGCGCTTGGCCTCGCTGCGGTCGCGCTCGGATTTACTTTGGCGTTTCTGACTTTCGCCCCGCTCGCGCAACGGCCCTGGCTCATCTTTGGATTCGTCTTCCTCATCGATCTTGGCGTGATTGCGCTCGTATTGCTGGACAAGGCGGTGGCCATCGCTCAACCGCTCGCGGGCATGGCGGTGTTCGGGTTGCTGTCGGTATGGACGGGCAATTCGTTGACCAACGCCATGCTCACGCCGGCGCTGGCGTTTTATTTTGTGTTCGCCGTGCTGCACACGGTGTTTCCCGTGGCGCTGCAAAAGAAATGGGGCGTCGGGAGCATTGCGTCCGGCGGACAGATTTTTCCACCGATCGCCCTGGCGCTGGTGCTGATTCCAATTTTCCGGCTGACCGAACTGTCGTTCATCGTTTGGCCGTTTGTGCTGTTGGTGGACATCCTCGCCATCGGCCTCGCGGTGATCACGGAGTCCCTCATGCCGGTGGTGGTCGTGCTCTTGCTCACGTTGGGCGCGACGGGCGGATTGATTTTCAAAATTCCTGAAGACCTTACGGGAATGCCCAGCTCGTTTTTCCTGCTGGGCGCGTTCACGGTCTTTTTCCTGGTCGTGAGCGTTTGGCTGATTCGCAAGTATTCACCGGACGTTTTCAAAACCGGTTTGCGCTTCGGTGAAGATCTTGGCAACCCGGCCGATGTCGCGGCGTTGTTGCCGGCGTGCTCAGTCGTGCTGCCGTTTTTGCTGCTCATCATGGCCACGCTCCGTTTGCCGCTGACGAATCCCTCGCCGGTTTTCGGACTCGCGCTGCTGCTGGTCGTGCTGTTGCTCGGCGTGACGAAATTATTGTCGTTGGATTGGATGCCCGCCATCGGACTCGTGAGCGTCGTGGCGCTTGAATGCGCGTGGCATTTTAATCGTTTCGAGCACACTATCGGCCTAATTGCGCCTTCGTTGTCATTGGCGTGGTATTTGGTTTTCTTCGGGATCTTTGCCGTGTTTCCGTTTCTCTTCCTGCGCAAGTTCAGCGAAAAAATCGTCCCTTGGGCCACGGCGGCAATGGCCGGGCCGCTGCAATTTTTCCTGATCTATCGCCTCGTGAAAGTCGCGTACCCGAACCAAATGATGGGCCTGCTGCCGGCTGCGTTTGCGTTGCCCGGATTGCTGAGCCTCGTGATTGTGTTGAAACGCGTTCCCGTCGAAAGCCGCTCGCGCATGGCCCAACTCGCGTGGTTCGGGGGCGTGGCGTTGTTTTTCATCACGCTGATTTTCCCGATTCAATTTGATCGCCAATGGATCACCATCGGTTGGGCGCTGGAAGGCGCGGCGTTGCTCTGGCTGTTCCATCGCGTGCCGCATCCGGGCCTGCGCCTGGTCGGTTTCGGGCTGCTGGTGGCGGCATTCGTGCGGCTCTCGGTGAATCCCAACGTGCTCTCGTATCACACGCGCGCCGCGACTCCGATCTTCAATTGGTATCTCTACGCCTACGGCATCGTGACGGTCTGCCTCTTTGTGGGCGCCGCGCTGCTGAAGCCGCCGCGAAATAAAATCGCCGGGCTCAACATCCCGCCGATTCTCTTCACGCTGGGCACCGTGCTCGCGTTTCTGTTGTTGACCATCGAAATCGCCGATTACTTCAGCGAACCGGGTTCGACGCTCACCTTCGAATTCAGCGGCAACTTCGCGCGCGACATGACGTATTCCATCGCCTGGGCGTTGTTCGCGCTCGTGCTGCTGATCATCGGCATCTGGCGAAAAATTCCCGGCGCGCGTTATTCGGCGCTGGGATTACTGAGCGTGACGATTTTAAAATTATTTTTCCACGACCTCGCGCGCCTGAATCAACTCTATCGCATTGGCGCGTTGATTGGCGTGGCGGTGATCGCCATGCTCGCGTCGCTGGCCTACCAACGCTTCTTTGCCACCACCGCGAAAAAAGAGCCGCAAAATGAAACACCTTCGCCATAACGCCGTCCTCTGGATTTGCTGTTTCGCGCTGGCGGCAGTTTCCGCGCGCGCTGCCACCTTGCCTGCCGATTGGCAACATGAACAGGCATTCAATGTCGCGGCCAGCGGTCTCGTGAAACTCAGCTTGCCGCTCGAAACGATCGATGCCGCGCGGACGGGCTTGGAGGATTTGCGCGTTTACGACGATGCGGGCAATGAAGTGTCGTATCTCATCGAACATCCTGCGCCCGCGCGGCGGACTTTTCGCAATGCGAAATCATTTCAGACATCCCTCAATCCGCAAAATACGGTGCTCACGCTGGAAACCGGTGTTTCGCAAGCGATTGACCAGGTAACGCTTGAAACGCCGGCGCTCAATTTTATCAAGGCGGTGACGATCGAGGGTTCGCCCGACGGGCACAATTGGCGGACGATTGCGCAAGGCCGGCCAATTTTTCGGCAAGCGAATGGCATGGGGGAAACGCGCTTGAGAATCCCGCCCGCGGTTTGGGCGTGGCTGCGGCTGACGGTCGACGACCAGCGCACGCAACCGATTCCCTTCACCGGCGCGCAAGTGCAGGCAGCCGTGGGCGAATTCGCGCCGAGCGAAGACGTGGCGGTGACGATTGCCGAGCGGCAGGAAAGCCCCGGCGAGACGCGGCTCACGCTGCATTTGCCCGCGGCCAACCTGGATCTTTCCGCGGTCACCATTGCTTCGCCGGAGCCATTGTTCACGCGGCGCGTGACGTTTGCGGTGCCGCAGATTGACGGCGATTCCATTCACGAACAACCCGTCGGCGCGGGAGTCATTTACGCGCTGACCATCGAAGGGCAGCCGGCATCGACGAATCTTTCCGTGCCATTGGAGACGCAGGTGCGTTCGCGCGAATTGCTCATGTTGATTCACAATGGGGACAGCCCGCCGCTGCCGGTGACGGGCGCACGCGCGCAGCGGAGGCCGGTTTATCTCGTGTTCCTCGCGAAGCAGCCGGGCGCATATCATTTGTTGAGCGGAAATGCGAAATGCGCGCCGCCGCGATACGACCTCGCCGCGTTTGAGTCGAATCTGAAATCCGTGGCGGTGGCGCCGATGACATTCTCACCGCTCGCCGACAATCCCGCGTATCGCGCGCCCGAAGTTCTGCCGGAAGTTGCGGAAAACGGCACCGATCTCAACGTCTCCACGTGGGCGTTTCGCAAGCCGATCAAGATCAGCCGCGCCGGCGTGCAGCAACTGGAACTAGACACCGACGTCCTTGCGAACACGCGCGCGCTGTTTTCGGATTTGCGCGTGATGCGCAACGGCAAACAAGTGCCTTACATTTTGGAACACACTTCAATCAGTCGGGGAATTTCACCCGAAGTAACCATGACCAATGATTCGCACGTTAGCCGGTGGATTCTCAAGCTTCCGCATTCGGGCCTTCCGCTCAACCGCTTGGTTTGTGAGGACGGCCGCAGTGTGTTCCAGCGCGAAATGACGCTCTACCTGGAAACCACCGGCGAACGCGGCGAAAAATATCTGGCGGTGTTGAATCAGGAAACCTGGACGCAAACACCCGACCACAATCAAAAGCAGTTTAGTATCGACCCCAGCACCGTGCTGCGGGCGCCTGACACGTTGTATTTGCAAACGGACAACGGCGACAACCCGCCCGTCGACTTCAAAAATTTCATGGCGTTTTATCCCGTCACCCGAATTTTATTCAAAGCTAAAGCAGATGACTCGCTGCTGCTGTGTTACGGCGAGCCCTACGTCAAGGCGCCGCATTATGATCTCAGCCTCGTGGCGAATGAATTGCTGGCGGCAGATAAAGCGACGGCATCGCTCGGTACGGAAGAAGTGCTGAAGCAGCCAGAGACTCCCAAGGGGACGCCCGGCAAAGGCGGCGCGGTGTTCTGGGGAATTCTCGGGCTCGTGGTTGTGGCGCTGCTGGTGGTGATTGCGCGGTTGCTGCCGAAATCCGACGTTCAACCGCCCAAATAAGCGCTCTTCACCTGCGGATTCTGGCGCAGCGCCGCCGATTGGTCCTGCAAAATGATCCGGCCGGTTTCCAGCACGTAACCGTAGCTGGAAATTTCCAGCGCGAGATTGGCGTTTTGTTCCACCAACAAAATCGTGATGCGCCGTTCGCGGTTGATCTCCGCGATTTTTTCAAAAATCGTTTTCACCAGCAGCGGTGCGATGCCGAGCGACGGCTCGTCCATCATCAGGAATTTCGGGCGGCTCATCAGCGCGCGGCCGATGGCGAGCATTTGTTGCTCGCCGCCGCTCAGCGTGCCGGCGATCTGGCTCTCGCGCTCTTTCAACCGCGGAAACATGCCGTAGACGAAATCGAGTTCCGCGCGGATGGCGGCTTTGTCGCGTTGCAGGTAGGCGCCCATCGCAAGATTTTCCTGTACCGTGAGATTCGCAAACACCATGCGCCCCTCGGGCACGTGCGAAATGCCGAGCTTCACGATCTGGTGCGGCTTGAGGTTCGCGATGTTTTGGCCGTTGTAAAGAATCTCGCCGCCGCGCGTCTTGAGCAGCCCGGAAATCGTTTTGAGCGTCGTGGTCTTGCCCGCGCCGTTTGCGCCAATGAGCGTGACGATGTCGCCGTCCTTTATTTGCAAAGAAATCCCGTGCAGCGCGTTAATCGCGCCGTAGCTCACGCTCAAGTTTTTTATCTCTAACATCGATCAATTAAAAATTAAAAATGCAAAATTAAAAATGTTCGACTGACGCGTTGCGACGTGTGGAAACAATAATTGCGCCGATCACGCGTTTAATTTCTTCTGCTTCGTTGATCATCGACCGGAGTGCGGATTCATCGACGATTTTCGCAGTCGCGAGAAGGCGCAATCGCAAATGCGTTTCCCGCGCCTCCTTAAGTGCAATGCTCATTTTGCTGATAAAATCCGCTTTGCTCTGCGCTGCTTGAGCTTCTTCCACGTTCGAAGGCACGCTGGTTCCGGATCTGAGAATTTGGCTCATCATAACGCGACCAACACCGGGACGCTCGTCCAGTTTTCCAGACAGTTTTACGATCCGAACCGCAAAATCAAAGGTTCGTTCCAAAATGTCCCGGGGTTCCGCGCCGACCGCTTTTTTCATTTTTAATTTTGAATTTTTAATTCCTCCCCCAAATAAGCCTCAATCACCTTCGGATTTTTCCGCACCTCCGCCGGCGCGCCTTCCGCAATTTTGATTCCGTGATCGAGCACAACGATGCGCTCGCAAATGCCCATCACCACCTGCATGTCGTGCTCGACCAGCAACACGGCGATTTTATATTTGTCCTTGATGAATTGGATGAGCTTCATCAACTCGACTTTTTCGCTCGCATTCATGCCCGCTGCCGGTTCGTCGAGCAACAGCAATCGCGGGCGCGTCGCGAGCGCGCGGACGATTTCCAATCGCCGCTGGTCGCCGTAACTCAGGCTTTTGGCGGGCGCCTCGCGGAGTTTTCCGAGATTGAAAATTTCCAGCAACTCCAACGTCTGCGCGGCGATTTCCGTTTCCTCCTCGCGAAATTTGCGGAAGCGCGTCAATGAATGCGTCGCGTCGTGCTTGAGCCGCAAATGAAACGCCACGCGCACGTTGTCAAAAACCGTCAGGCTCGGAAACAGGCGGATGTTTTGGAACGTGCGCGCAATGCCGCATTTCGTGATGCCATACGGCTTGCGCCCGGCAAGCGAGTTGCCCGCGAAATGAATTTCACCCGCGGTCGGCGCGTAGACGCCGGTGATGAGATTGAACACGGTGGTTTTGCCCGCGCCGTTGGGGCCGATGAGCCCGAACAATTGCTGCTCGCAAATGTTCATCGAAAATTCGCTCACGGCCGTCAGACCGCCGAAGCGAATCGTGCATTGATTCACCTCGAGCAACGGTTTGGCGTCGGTGGCAGGCATCAGGCGCTCTTTCGTTTCCACATCGGCCACGTGAACAGGCCCTGCGGGCGCGCGATCATCAGCACGATCAGGATTAGAGAATAGAACAGCATGCGCGAGTCGCCGATCCACGCGAGGTGCGGCGAGGCATTCGAGAGCATCCGCAAGCCTTCCGGCGCGAACGTCAGCAGCACCGCCGCAATGATGACGCCCACGTTTTTGCCCATGCCGCCCAGGATCACCATCACCACGATCTCGATGGATTTGTTGAAATCGAATCCCACGGGCGCGATGTATTGCACTTTATGCGCGTAAATGCCGCCCGCCGCGCCGGCAAAAAACGCGCCGACCACGAACGCGATGATTTTATAGCGCGTGGTGTTGATGCCCATCGCTTCGGCGGCGACTTCATCGTCGCTCACGGCAATGAACCCGCGGCCGTAGGTGGAATTCACCAGCGCCCAGACCACGTAAACGGTGATGGCGGCGAGGCCGAACGCCCAAAAGACATTCGTGTATTCCGGGATGTCCGCCATTCCGCGCGCGCCGCCGACCGCGTCGACATTTTGCAAAATCACGCGGATGATTTCGCCGAAGCCGAGCGTCACGATGGCGAGGTAATCGCCCTTCAATCGCAGCGAGGGAATGCCCACGACGAGCCCCGCGAGCGCGGCGACCACGCCGCCAACGCACAAGGCGAGCGGAAAGAGAATCCAGGTTTCGTGGCCGACAAGCGGCAGCAATTTCGCGCCGAAGGTGGTCGTGATCACCGCGGACGAATAGGCGCCGATGGCCATAAACCCGGCGTGGCCGAGCGAGAATTGGCCGGTGAATCCGTTGATGAGATTCAAGCTGACCGCCAGCGTGATGTTGATGCCGCACGAAATGGCGATGTCGAGAAAGTAGGGATTGTAGGAGCTGGAAAACGCCGACACCACAAACACCGCCACCAGCGTGGCGAGCAGGATGTATTGTGAGCGCGCAAGCATTGGTGAATTAAAAATGGTAGGGACGGCGCGCCTGCGCCGTCCGCGCCGCCTTAAGCGGCGCAACGTGAGGCGTTGTTGCGCTGTGGGCGTGATTTGTTCCGCCCGCTAATGCGCGGGCGGGGACGCCGCAGCGCGGCGTCCCTACCAATGGAAGGCATGGCGTCTCAAAATGACATTTTGCGTTTTGCATCATTCAAACCTTTTCCGTTTCCAATCTTCCCAGCAATCCGTTGGGCCGGAAGAGCAAAATTAAAATCAGGATGCTGAAAACAATCGCATCCGAGTAAGTGGACCATTGGCTGCCGCGCACGAAAGTTTCGATGAGCCCGATGATGAGCGCGCCGAGCGCCGCACCGGGCAAATTGCCGATGCCGCCGAGCACCGCGGCGACGAACGCTTTCAACCCCGGCAGCGTGCCCATAAGCGGATCGATGGACGGATAATTCAGCGCGTAAAGGATCCCACCCGCCGCCGCCAGCGCCGAGCCGAGCGCGAAGGTGAATGAAATCACGAAATCATTATTGATGCCGACGAGCGACGCCGCCACGGGATTGAACGACAGCGCGCGCATGGCGGTGCCGATCGATGTTTTCATCACGATATATCGAAGCGCCCACAGCAACAGCGCTGTCACAATGAGCACGACAATCTGGTTGCTCGAAATCGTGATGGCTCCGAAAAGGAGAATATTCTTTTGCGGAAACAACGACGGATACGCCTTGGGATTCGGGCCGAACACCGCCTGCCCGACATTTTGCAACAGGAGCGAAACGCCGATTGCGGTGATGAGCACCGTCAGCGTGGAGCGGCTGCGCAACGGCCGATACGCGAGTTTTTCGATGAGGACACCGAGAATTGCGCAAATAATCATCGAGGCCAGCAGAATGATAAGACCCGTGAAGATCGTTTGATTTGGAAACAGGCGGCCAAGGTAATATCCGCAAAAAGCCCCCACCATGAACACTTCGCTATGGGCAAAATTGATGAACCGCAGAACGCCGTAAACCATCGTGTAGCCGAGAGCGATGAGCGCGTAAATCGCGCCGAGCGAAAGGCCGTTAACCAATTGTTGAAGGAACTCGTTTATCGGTCAGTTGATAGTTGATTGTTGATAGTTGATAGCAAGACCTCGCGGGCTTCGGAGTCATCCTTCCAGCACGGAACGGCGCAGGCCGCTTAACATTTTTCCTTGTTCATCCGCTGCGGTGTACAAGCGTTGGAAATTGTCTTTGGAAATAAATCCCTGGCGCTCGCCGATAAAAGATTGAGACACAACTTCGAAGAGCGAGCCGGTGGCGATCTCCAGGAAACGAGCATAGTCGTTCCGGGAGTTTCTGGCCGTTCCTTCCGCGATATTGGACGAAATTGAGATTGCCGCGCGACGCATTTGATTCGTCAGCCCAAAACGCTCGTCGGCCGGGAAATTGCGCGTCATATCGTAGACCAAGTCGGCAAAAGCAATCGCCTTCTGCCACGTCTCCAATTTTTCGAAATTAAACATAGGCCGCGAGGTGTGCTATCAACTATCAACCATCAACTATCAACCGGGCTAAGGGGAGATGGTTTCGACGTATTTGAATTTGCCGTCCTTCACCGTGAGGATGACCGCCGACTTGCTCGGGTTGCGCTGCGCATCTAGCGTCGTTTTGCCGGTGACGCAGTCGAAATCCTTGGTTGCGGCGATGGCGTCGCGCAACTTCGCGCTGTCCGTCGTGCCGGCGCGTTTGATGGCATCCACGAGCACTATTGCGGAATCGTAGCCGAGCGCGGCCATGGCGTCGGGGGTCTCGCCGTTCCAACGCGCCTGGAATTTTTTCACGAAGTCCTGCACGATGGGCGTTTTGACTTCCGGCGAATAATGGGTGGAATAATAAGTGCCTTCGAGCGCGTTGCCGGCGGTCTCGATCAACTCCGGCGCTTCCCAGCCGTCGCCGCCAAAGAGCGGCACCGTGATGCCCAGTTGGCGCGCCTGCAAAACAATCAGGCCGGCTTCGGTGTAATAGCCCGGCACAAAAATCGCCTCCGGGTTCGCCGCTTTGATGGCCGTGAGTTGCGCTTTGAAATCCTTGTCGTGGCTGCTGTATTTTTGCTCGATCACAATCTGCCCGCCGCCCGCGAGGAATGGCTCGCGGAAATATTGCGCCAAACCCACGCTGTAGGGCGCGGCCACATCGCTTAACAGGGCAATTTTCTTCGCCTTCAGCGTTTGCACCGCAAATTCAGCGAGCAACTTTCCTTGAAACGGATCGGTGTAACAAACGCGGAAAATGTAGTCGCCTGTTTCCGTCACTTTCGGGTTCGTGGACGACGGCGAGATCATCGGGATTTTGGATTGCTGGCAAATCGGCGCGGCTTCGAGCGAACGGCCGGACGCCACTTCCCCGAGCACGGCGACCACGTGATCGCGCGTGATCAGTTTCTTGACGATGGTGGCGGACTCGCCCGGCTTGGATTGATTATCCTCGGAAATCAGATTGATTTTTTTGCCAAGGACACCGCCCGCGGCGTTGATCTGTTCAATCGCGAGCACGGTGCCTTCGTGCGAGGAATTGCCGAAAGCCGCTTCGCTGCCGTGGAGCGAGGCGTATTCGCCGACCTTGATGGAGTCGTCCGCGCCGCCCTGGCCGCAGCCGCTGGCCCATACGAGGCAGGAGAGTGTGATCGTCAGTAAAACGTGTCCGCGCCAATTTTTCATAAATTCATTTAACGTCCGCCCGGTTCAGCGTCCCTGTTTTCAGTTGGAATTCGCTTAACCGTAAAGAAACGGCGTTTGAGTTTCAACACTCAATAGTGGCACGGGCATCTTGCCCGTGCGAGGCGCTTCCTCCGCATTCGAATATCAAAAACTCCCGTGGAATCCATCAGCTGAATTCCGATTGGAAATCTTGACGACAATGATGAAATATTTTCCACCATGAAGGAAATCAAACGCACAGGCGGGACACCCGTGCTGCTAAAAACCATTTGACGAACTTCCCATTCCTACCTACCGTTCGGTAGTTTTTCGATGGCTATTCACGCTTTGAATTCAGAAACCCGCGGCGATATTTTGCGCGCCGCGCTCAAGCGGTTTGCCCACAGCGGTTACTCCGCGGCGTCGGTGCAGCAGATTGTGGATGAAGCGAAGGTTTCCAAACCGGCGCTCTATTATTATTTTGGGGACAAAGCGCGGCTCTTCCAGTCGCTGGTGGACGAGGCGCATGACGAGCGGTTGCGCCTGATGGAAGCGGCGGTCGCGCGCGGGAGGGATTTGAAGGCGCAATTGATTGAAATCCTGACCGCCTCGTTCGATTATTTGCAGAAGAACCGCGAGTTGATGCGGATCGCGTTCGCCACCGCTTTTGCCGCGCCGGGCGAGATGCCCGAGGGTTTGCGTTATTCGGACAAGTGCGAGCGGAATTTTGAGTTCGTGCATTCGGTCATTAAGAAGGCGCTGGCTGCCGGTGCGCTGGACAAGAAATTCGACAGCCGCGAACTGGCGTATGGATTTTACGGCCAGCTCAACGCCTATCTCGTGTCGCAATTATTGATGCCGGATTGTCGCTTGAACCGGGACACGGCCCGGCGCATTGTGGAGTTGTTTCTGGCGGGCGCGGCCCCCAAGAAGCGCGGGAACTAGAAGCTTTCCGGGAACTCGAACATTGATTTTATGAAATTGAAAATTGTCATCGCCATTGGCGTCGTCGTGGTCATCGTCGGCGCCCTGGCGGGAACCAAATACCTGCAGATCAAAAAGCTGACGTCCACGCCGTACATGCAACCGCCGGATACCATTTCGTCCGCCGTCGCGCATCCGGAAAAATGGCAGGACTCGCTTTCCGCCGTCGGCTCCATCAGCGCGGTGCAGGGCGTCACGCTGACGCCGGAGATTGCCGGCACCGTGAGTGAAATTGGTTTTGAATCAGGCGCCGTCGTCAACAAGGGCGATTTGATCGTGCGCTTCGACACCCGCACGGAGGAAGCGCAGCTCAAGGCCGCCAACGCGCAGCTCGAATGGGCGAAAGTCAGCGCGGAACGCGCGCACAAATTGCGGACCGACAGCACCGTGTCGCAATCCGAACTCGACCAGGCCGAAGCCACCTTCCAGCAAGCCAAGGCCAACGCGGACGCCATCCAGGCGGTCATCGACAAGAAAACCATTCGCGCGCCTTTCGCCGGCAAGCTCGGCATCCGCCAGATCAACCTCGGCGAATACGTGGACGCGGGAAAACCGATCGTCTCATTGCAATCGCTCACGCCGGTCTACTCGGATTTTTCGCTGCCGCAACAGGATCTTTCCCAAATCAAAACCGGCATGACCGTGCGCGTTTCACTCGACGCGTACACCAACAAAGAATTTGAAGGCACGCTCACCGCCATTAATCCCGACCTCGACGGGGCCACGCGCATGGTGCGCCTGCAGGCCACGTTCGATAACGCCGATCATTTGCTGCGACCCGGCATGTTCGCGCGCATCGAAGTCGTGCTGCCGAACGTGGAGAACGTGCTCGTGATTCCCGCCACCGCCATTCTCAGCGCGCCCTACGGCGATTCGGTGTACTTGATTGAACCAGGCACCAACGCACCGGCCGGCACGAACGGCCCGGGATTGGTCGCGAAGCAGCAATTCGTCCGCGTGGGCCGCGCCCGCGGGGATTTTGTCGCGGTGGATTCCGGGTTGAAAGACGGCGATCACGTTGTGAGCGCCGGGTTGTTCAAATTGCGCAACCTCGCGCCGGTCGTGGAGAACAACGCGATTGCTCCCAAGCCGCTCGAAAAACCGAAACCGTCGGATAGCTAAAGGGGAATGAACATCCAACATCCAACAACCAACATCGAACATCCATTTTTCAGACGGGCGGCGTCTTTGGATGTTGGATGTTGGATGTTGGATGTTGAAAGCTTTTGAATTGAATGAAGTCTTTTACTGATCTGTTTATCAAGCGGCCGGTGCTCGCCATCGTGGTGAACCTGGTGATTTTGATCGCCGGCATCCAGGCGATTCACACCGTCAACGTCCGCCAGTATCCGCGCGCCGAAAACGCCACCATCACCATCCGCACCGTTTACGTCGGCGCGAGCGCGGACCTCGTGCGCGGATTCGTCACCACGCCGCTCGAACGCGCGGTCGCCGCGGCGGACGGCATTGATTACATCGAGTCGCAAAGCACGCTCGGCCTCTCGACCATCACCATCCATCTCAAGCTGAATTTCGAAGCCAACAAGGCGCTGGCGCAAATCAGCGCCAAGGTGGACCAGGTCCGCAATGATTTGCCGCCCGAAGCCGAGGTGCCCGCCCTCGATGTGGAATCGGCGGACACGCAATACGCGCTCGCCTACCTGAGTTTCACTTCGGACATTCTCGAGGCGAATCAAATCACGGATTACCTCGTGCGCGTGGTGCAGCCGCGGCTCACGGCCATTGACGGCGTGCAGAAGGCGGACCTCCTCGGCGGCCGCACCTTTGCGATGCGTATCTGGCTGAAGGCGGATCGGCTGGCCGCGCTGAACATCAGCCCGGATCAGGTTCGCCAGGCGCTCGCGAACAACAACTTCCTTTCGGCCGTGGGCCGCACCAAAGGTTCGCTGGTTCAGGTGAACCTTTCCGCGAACACCGATCTCCGCTCGGTGGACGAATTCAAGAAGCTCGTCATCCGCCAAAGCGGCGATCAACTCGTGCGCCTGAGCGACGTCGCGGACGTGGTGCTCGGGGCGGAAGATTATGACAGCGAAGTGCGCTTCAGCGGTGAACGCGCGGTCTTCATGGGCATCTGGGTGCTGCCCAACGCCAATTCGCTCGATGTCATCAAACGCTGCCGCGCGGAAATGGAATCCATCCAGAAGGATTTGCCCAGCGGCCTCACCGGGCGCGTGGCGTATGACGCCACCAGCTACATCGATGACGCGATTCACGAAGTGATTCACACCCTGACGGAAACGCTGATCATCGTTGCCATTGTCATTTTCCTCTTCCTCGGCTCATTGCGCTCCGTGCTGGTGCCGCTGGTGGCGATTCCGATTTCGCTGATTGGCGCGGTCTTCCTGATGCAGGTCTTTGGCTTCACGCTGAACCTGCTCACGCTGCTGGCCGTCGTGCTATCGGTCGGGTTGGTCGTGGACGACGCCATCGTCATCGTGGAAAACGTGGAGCGCCACATCCGCGAAGGGAAAACGCCCATAAACGCCGCGCTGCTGGGCGCGCGCGAACTTGTGGGGCCGGTCATCGCGATGACCATCACGCTCGCGGCGGTTTACGCGCCCATCGGTTTGCAAGGCGGATTGACCGGTTCGTTGTTCCGCGAATTTGCGTTCACGCTCGCCGGCGCGGTGTTCATTTCCGGCGTCGTGGCCTTGACGCTCTCGCCGGTCATGTCGGCGACTCTCATCAAAGGCGGCCATGAAGAAGAAGGTTTGGTGGGGAAGATCAATCACACCTTTGACCGAATACGCCATGGTTACAGCCGCATTTTGGATGGCACGCTGAGCGCGCGCCCCGCGGTCTATATCGTCTGGATTGTGCTCAGCGTGCTGACCGTCCCGTTGTATATGTTTGCCAACAAGGAATTGGCGCCCAATGAAGATCAAGGCGTGGTTTTCGGCTATGTGCAATCAGACGCCAACGCCAGCATTGATCAGCGCTCCTATTATGCGGACGCGGTGAACGATCTCTTGCTGAAGGTTCCGGAAAAGGATCGCACCTTTCAAATCACATCGCTGGACCAGAGCATTACCGGTTTGGTCTTGAAACCATGGAGTGAGAGAAAGCGCACAGTCTTTGAGATTCAGCCGGTGATCCAGGGCGCCGTCAACAGTGTGCCCGGCGTAAAGGCGCAGATGGGCTTGCCCCCCGCGTTGCCCGGCGGCGGCACCTTTCCGGTGGAATTCGTGATCGCCTCCACCTTCGACTCGGAACACATTTTGGATTTCGCCCAGCAAATCGAAGCCAAAGCCCTGGCGAGCGGCAAGTTCGTTTACATGGACATCGATACCAAGATCGACCAGCCGGAAACGGAACTCGTGCTCGACCGCGATAAAGTCGCTTCCATGGGTTTAAATATGTCGGACGTGGGCGCGGATCTCGGGGCGCTCGTGGGCGGCAATTACGTGAATCGCTTCAATTTCGCCGGACGCAGCTACAAAGTCATTCCGCAACTGAAACGGGTTGAGCGGCTCAACGCCAGCCAGCTTGAGAATACTTACGTCAAGGGTCCGAATGGCCAAATGGTGCCCCTCAGCACCTTCGCCAAACTCGTCACGAAAACCGAACCGCGTTCCCTCAACCGGTTCCAGCAATTGAACGCCGTTAAAATCCAAGGCTTGTCCACGCTGCCGCTCGACCAGGCGCTGAAGTTTTTGGAGGATCAGGCGGCGCAAATGCTGCCGAAGGGATACTCGGTCGGTTATACCGGCGAGTCGCGGCAATTACGCGTGGAAGGCAGCAAATTCCTCCCCGCGCTCCTCCTGGCCCTGGTGCTGATTTTCCTCGTGCTCGCGGCGCAATTCAACAGCTTCCGCGACCCGCTTATCATCCTGCTCGGGTCGGTGCCGCTGGCGATGTTCGGCGCGCTCATGTTTTGCTTCCTCAAAATGCCGGGGCAGGGCGTGCCCTTCTTCACGAACGGCTGGACGACCACGCTGAATATTTATTCCCAGGTCGGACTGGTGACGCTCGTTGGTCTCGTTTCTAAAAACGGTATTCTCATCGTGCAATTCGCCAATGAACTGCAACGCACGGGCATGACGAAATTGCAGGCCGTGCGCGAAGCCTCGCTCACGCGCTTGCGGCCCGTGCTCATGACCAGCGTCGCCACCGTGTGCGGCCATTTCCCCTTGACGCTCGTGTCGGGCGCCGGCGCCGCGGCGAGAAATTCCATCGGTATCGTGATTGTCGCCGGCATGGCGCTGGGCACGATCTTTACGCTGCTGGTGATTCCCTCGATCTATGTGCTCATCGCCAAGCAACACGCCGGAGAAGCGGTGGGAGCGATCGGCCAGGATTTTGAACTCGGCGAACCCGCCCTCGCCACGGCTGGCAAATAATAATAGTGGCACGGGCCTCTTGCCCGTGCGAACCGGTGGTAGAAATGCACGGGTAAGATGCCCGTGCCACTACCTCCTCGCGAATTTCACGCGTGCCCGCGTGAAATTCACACATTTCCATCACGCGCGTATCAGAAATCCCTTTCAAATCATGAAAAACAACTCTCGGCACGCGGGTTGCTTAACTTACCGCTGGCGCATGAAGTTTCTCTGGCAACCTCGAAGAAACCGGGCTTTCACCCTGGTGGAGATGCTCGTCGTCATCGCCATTATTGCCATCCTGGCGGCGCTGCTTTTGCCGGTATTGGCGGGAGGGAAAAAACGCGCCCAACGCATCCAGTGCATCGGCAATTTGAACCAGATTGGCACCGCGTTTCAGATTTTCGCGCACGATCATCAGGGAAATTTTCCCATGCAGGTGCCGGAGGCGGACGGCGGCTCGCAGGAATTTGCGCGGGGCGCTGAGTCCACGGGCGGCCAGGGATTTTTTTATTCCTGGCGGCATTTTTTCCCGCTGGCAAATGATTTGACCACGCCCAAACCGCTCGTGTGTCCGGCGGACCTGGAGCGCGTGCCGGTGGAGTCATTTCGCCTGCTTCGCAATTCCAACCTCAGCTACGCCGCCAACATCGCTGCGAGTTATAACGACCCCGCCTCGCTCCTCTCCACCGATCGGAATATTTCCAATATCGTCGGAGCTGTGACCATGATGCCGCCGCGGAATCTCACCTGGACGCGCGAGTTGCATTCTTTCAAGGGCAACGTGCTCTTCTCGGATTCCCACGTGGAGCAGTGGAATACCATTCGCATCTCGGTGCCGACCAACACCGATCTGTTTCTGCCCACCACTCCACCGATTTTTCCAGGGGGTTCGGGATCCCCCTCCGGATCAGGTCCCGGCGAATCGCCCTCGCCCATCACGCAATCTTCCGGCGGATCGTCGACAGCGCCGTCAACCTCGCCGACCGCCGGACGAACCCCCGCCAGTGCGAGCGCGCCGTCGGTTGGCCAGCCATCGCCGCAAATGCCCGCGCCGTCTGGCATTGCCATGTCCGGCTCCGGCGCGACGAAAAGCGAGGGCTCAAAAGAAACGTCCGACTTTGTTGACAACAGCGCCAAGGAGAAAAAACGGGGAACCGCGACCAATGTCGTGGCCAATCCGCTTGCCGCGCCGCCAGTCGAGGACTACCAACCGCCGCTGGCCCGGCTGTTCGGCGCGGCAAATCCGGATGGGCCGAAATCGCATTGGTGGGCCTGGCTGCTGCTGGCGTTGCTGATCATCGCCGCATCCTACGTCTATTCGCGCTGGAAAAAATATTACGAGCGCGAGCAGGACGAGGAATAGAGCGCTTTAAAACGCTCAAAAAGGAGACTCATGAAAAAACTCCGCTGCAAACAGCGGGAGCGAGGACTGACGTTGGTGGAATTGCTGGTGATCATTGTGATCGTCGCGATTATGGCCATGTTGGTTTACCCAGGAGGGCGAAAAGATAAAGCCCGCGCCCTCCGCATACAATGCCTCAATAACCTCAAACAAACCGGCCTTGCCTTTGACGTCTGGGCCGGCGACCACGGCCAGAAATTCCCCATGGAAATCTCGCAAACGAATGGCGGAACGATGGAGTTCGTCACCGGTCCAAATGAATGGCGCCATTTTCAGGTTATGTCCAACGAACTGAGCACGCCCTTGGTATTGATTTGCCCGGCCGACGAGGCGCGGGTGCGGGCGACGAATTTCGCCTTCTTCAACAATTCGAACCTCAGTTTTTTCATCAACCTCGATTACTCGCGCCCCAACCCGCACGCCTTCTGGTCCGGCGACCGCAACCTCACCAACGGCACGCCCATCCGCGACAGCCTCCTGGAATTGACCACCAATAATCCCGCCGTCTGGACCGCCGAGATGCATGGAAAAAAAGGTAATCTCCTTTTGTTCGACGGCAGCGTGCAGCAGGCGGACGAGAGTGGTTTGCGCAGCGCAATTGAGAATTCCGGTTCGTCCACGAATCGATTGCAAATGCCGGTGCTTAATCCATAAGGTCATGAAAATCCCCCTTCAAAACCGTAGCAGCCGACGTGAGGAGGCTCAAAATAACGCCCACCGCTGGATGAAGTCGCGAGGCTGTCGACCGACGGAAATCGCGACACAGTTTCACCTTCTCCCTGAGGGAGAAGGCTGGGATGAGGGGGAAGGTAACTCCATTAATCCAACCAGTTGCGAGTCCGTCCCCACATTCCAAAAAACAAATCAGAGCCTCCTCACCCGCCTTTGCTGCGCTACGGCGCGGCAGGCGTCGGCTGCTACATCAAAGAGATTCACAAACAGCGGCCTGACACTGGTGGAACTCCTGGTGGTCATCGTGGTCGTGATATTTCTGGCCATGATGCTCCTCCCGAGCACCACGGGAGGCAAAGCCCGCTCCACGCGGATACTCTGCGTCAACAATCTCAGACAAGTCGGCATTGCAGAAACTGTATGGGCTGGTGATCACGGCGACAAATTCTCCTTCCAACTTTCACAAACCAACGGCGGCACGATGGAATTCACCACGGGCGCGAACGCATGGCGCCATTTTCAAGTGCTGTCCAACGAACTCTTCACACCAAGAATTCTGATATGCCCAGAAGATGACTTCCACACAGCGGCGGCCACAAATTTCAACTTCCTCAGTAATTCCAACCTCAGTTATTTTATCGGCCTGGATTCAACGGTGACAAACCCGCAAGGCCTGCTGTCCGGCGACTGCAACATCACCAACGGCACCTCGATCAAAAATGGCATCCTGGAATTGACGACAAATCAGCCCGCCGCCTGGACCGCCGGGACGCACAAAAAGGTGGGCAACGTGACATTGTCCGACGGCAGCGTGCAGCAAGTAAGCATCACCGGCCTGCGCATCGCCGTTGAAAACGCCGGCGTCTTTACGAACCACCTGCAAATGCCCATAACAATCCCATGAAAACATTCCACGACAAAAAACTAATCGGCGGCATGACGCTCATCGAAGTGCTGATGGTGCTGGCGGTGTTGATGGTGTTGGCGGCGGTTTATTTGCCCGCCATGCTGGCACCACGCCATCACTATGGCGCGCCCCGCATCCAATGCGTCAACAACCTCAAACAAGTCGGTCTCGCCACGCGCGTGTGGGAAGGGGACAACAACGATAAGTATCCCACCGCCGTTTCCGTCACCAACGGCGGCGCGATGGAACTCATGACTGGCCCCAACGCCTGGAAAAATTATCAAGTCATGTCCAATGAACTGAGCACGCCCAAGGTTTTGTTTTGTCCGATGGAGAGTGATCCGCAGCGGTTCATTGCCACAAATTTCACGTTCCTCAACAATTCCAACCTCAGCTTTTTCGTCGGCGTGGATGCTGCTGAAACCAATGCTCAAATGTTATTGTCGGGAGATCACAACCTCACGAACGGAACAGTGATTAAAAACGGATTGCTCAGCCTCACCACCAATCGGCTTACCGGTTGGACCGCGGAGATGCACAACAAAGTCGGCAACCTCTGTCTCGCGGACGGCAGCGTGCAGCAAGTCAGCATCACCGGTCTGCAAAACGCCGTGGCGGACACTGGCATGGCGACCAATGTGCTGAATATGCCGGTGTTGGGACCATAGAGTTTATGAGGATTTCTATCTCCAAAAAATGCTCGGTCGGTTTGACCTTAACTGAAGTATTGATGGTGCTGGCGGCGTTGATGGTTTTGGCGGCGCTCATGCTGCCAGGTTTTTTGTGGCCCCGCCATGAGGGACGGTCGCCGCGCATTCAATGTATCAACAACCTTAAACAAGTCGGCCTTTCGTATCGAGTATGGGAAGGAGATAACAACGATGCTTATCCGATGTCCCTGCCGCAAACGAACCATGGCACGATGGAATTCACCACCGGCCCAAATGCCTGGCGGCATTATCAAGTGATGTCGAATGAACTGAGCACCCCAGTGGTTGTGTTTTGTCCCGAGGAAAGCGATCCGCAGCGGTTTCACGCTACGAATTTCACTTGGTTTAATAATTCGAACATCAGTTTCTTTGTCGGTGTGGATGCGCGCGAATCCAATCCGCAAATGATTCTCTCCGGCGATCACAACCTCACGAATGGCGTGCCGGTGAAAAATGGGTTGCTCGCGCTTGCCGCTGGCCAACCTATTGGTTGGACAAGGGAGATGCATAACGAGGCCGGAAACGTTTTGCTCTCGGACGGCAGCGTCCAGCAACTCAGCAGTGTGGGTTTGCAAAACACGGTGACAAACACTGGCGTCGCGACCAATTTGTTGCAAATGCCGGTGCTCGGGCCGTGATTTTGTAGCGGCGCTCTGTGAGCGCCGGTGAATGAATATTTGCCAAAGTTTGCGGCGGTCACAGACCGCCGCTACACTGAAGCGTGAAGCTTTTCTACACCGGGCCCGTCGTGAACACCGAGATGCTCATCGTCATGCTCGAGAAACACGGCATCATCGCCGCGCAGGAATTCGTGGACCCCAGCCTGCCGGACGACGGCGACCTGAATCGCCCGGCCAAAGTCTTCGTGCCCGAAGCCGATTACGACCGCGCGCATCAGCTCTTCTACGCCGAACGCGAAGATGAGTTGTAGGGGACGAGGTGACGAGTCTCTCAAAATCAAAATCTCAAAAATGGTCGTGATGTTGAGCCTCCTCACGTCGGCTCCTACTTTTTGGTATCTCCCCAACGCCAGCGCGGCTTCTCACCCTTGATCAAAGCGACGATAAAAAGGGCGAAGCCAAGAACGAAGGCATACACCACGAATAAGGCGATACTCCGTGGCGCCAGCAGAAATCCACCGCCGCCCAGCAGCACCCACCACACGGCGAACACCACCCATCCCTGCCAGGTGCAAGGCGGTCCCCATCCCCAGCCGTATTTTTTGGCTGGGAACCAGATCTGTTTTTTGTTCGTAGTCATAATCAAGCTTCCAGTGTTTTCGCCAATCTGTCCGCCAACACCGCCGGCTCATCGCTGCCGAGGCAAAGGCGTTTTCCATTTCGCAATGTCACACACACCGCGCCAAATCCCGAGACATTGTAAAGCCAGCCTTGCGGCGTGTAATGAATCCCCCAGCCGTTCCAAACCGTCATGCGCATTGGTTCCGCAGAAACCACGTCGTCCAACGCCACGCGCTTTCGTGGAAAACCGGAGCCAAAATACCACGTCAAATCCGTGTCTGAAATTTCAATGGTCATGGAGCGAAAAAAATAAGCCACGATGAATGCGATGAGCGCTCCCGAAATGAGCGGGCGACAAAAGAGGCTCCCCACCGCGAACGCCAGACCGGCTGCGGTGAGGCTGATCACGATGGTTCGGGCGGGCTGGGTGTGTTGATAGCTTTTCATGGGATTTGTTTTCCTTTCCTCCTCTCGGGCGCGAACCGTTATTCGGCTTCACGGTCAGGAGTTCAATTATTTTGAAAAGAGCTGTGAGTATCATATTTGGTCCTCCGAAATAGGGGCGCCGAAGATTTTCAGCTGAAACGGCCTTTGGTTGAACGAATGAAAAGCAGGTGAGATGCGCACGTGCAAAGCGCTCCCATCCCCATCAAGCAACTGCACAGAAAAATCAAATGTCTGGCTCCAGGCACCAGCGTGCATAAATCCGGATCCTTGGGGTCGTAATAAACCAAGACCTTTTTCCCCACCGGATAAAATGATTTAAGCCAGGCTTCCGCCGGCTCCTGTTGCATCGTCGCCTGGCTGTCCGCAAAACGAATCCGATGCCCCAGATGCGGGGTCCCATTCACGCTATAGCTATAGCGAATGACCGGAATATAATACGCCGGCTGCGACGGTTTCTGCGCCCAGAACTGCAAGCGGTTCGTCTCGATAATGCCCGGAGCCGTGGGCCATTGAGCGCTGGAATTGAAATTCAACGCCCTCAGCAAAAAGAGAAACGCCACCAAAGTCATGGCGGCCGACGCAACGGTGAGCACCCGAAAAATTGCCGCTCCGTTTGCTTTGCCTTTTGAGTTCATGACTTCTTTTAAAGATGGAGCGCGCTGTTGCCAGCGCGCTCCGCACCTCCCTGGCGCTCAGTTTTTCTGAGTGGAACCGGTGGCTTCCTTGCGCAGCATCACGCCGAGCAATCCATCCACCAGCCCCGGGTTCGCCGAAGCGCCGCTCACTGCGACGTCCGGCACAATCCGCACGTTGCGATCGCCCACGATCTGCATCAATTGCATCACCGTGTAGCCCTGGCTGCCGAGCGCTTCCACGCCCGCGCGATACGCTTCGGCTTTCGCCTGGCCCGTCGCGCGAATCGCTTCCGCCTCGCCCAAGGCGCGCAACCGCGTTGATTCCGCATCACCGGTCGCCTGCTTCACCGTGGCGTTCGCATGCAACTCCGCGATGCTCACGCCCTGTTCGGCGCCGACCACTTGTTGCTGGATGTCCGCCAGCGAAGTCTGACGCACCAATTGCTGGCGCTGCTTCTGCGCGGCTTCCTGCACTTCGTAAGTCTTGCGCTGCTCTTCGGCGATTTTCCGGTCCGTCTGCGTCTGCATCAACTGCGCCGGCGGGCTGATATCGCCAATCAGCGTATCAATCGCCTGCACGTCATACGCGCCGATTGCGACCCGGATATGCTCCGTGGCCTCCATCTGGCGCTGACTGCGCGCGCTCAGGAAGTCGAGCACCGTGTAATCCTGCGCCGAGTTGCGGAAATAATTTCCCACAATCGGCTGCAACACGTGGTCGACCAGGTTCTGCATCGAACCCACGCGCGAGATCACCTTCGGCGCATCCAACGCGCCCACATGGATGATCTGCGACACGTCCAGGTTGAAGGCGAACCCGTCCTTCGACCGCACCGTGATCGACTGCAACTTCTCGTCGTACTTATGCGCTTCCGTGCGCGTCGCCCAGTTCAACACGATGTTGGTTGTCGGCACCAACTCGACCTTCATCACGCGGGTGTTCAGCGGATGCTTGCCGGGATAAAGCGGCGTCACCCACACACCTTTGTGGCCGACATTCACCAGGTCACCGTGCTTGAACTCGATGCCACTGACGTCCTCGTGCGCCTTTCCAACGAACGAGATCACGACGCCAATGTGACCAATCGGTATGTGCACCATCGGAACTTGTTCCACCTGGACAAACCAGGGGTTCAGGTTCCACGTGCCGGAGAGCAGGACCTGCTCCTGCAATCCGCGCCGTCCCGCGCCGTCCAGGAACGCCTGCGCGTTCTGGAAATTCTCGTGACCGGCAATCACCGGCCCCGCAATTTCCCCAGCCTCAATCGGCTGGCCGTCCAGCGTCGTCACGATGCCCACCATGTCCGTGTTGATGCGGGTGAGCTCCAATTGCGATGGACCCATCCCGTTGCCTTCCGCGGTGTGCGACGTAATCACCGTGAACAACGCGGAGTTGATGCGATACGTGCCGCCGGTCAGGATTCCGAGCTGGCGGCCTTTCTCGCCGCCGTTCACCAGGAACTTCCGCGCGTCCTGGAAATTGTCGCAATCGACAACCTTCGCCAGGATGCGCTCGGAAGGAATCGCCGCGCCATCCGCCGCGAGCACCAGGGCGATTTCACCCTGAGGCACCACGGTGACCGGCACTTTGATGATCCGGAATTGCCAGCGCCAGAGTCCGAAATGCAACCCCGGCGCGAGCGTATCCGCCTGGTAACCCGCCTCACCCGCCAGCGCGATCAAGCGACCCGGCTCGAGGCCTCGGCCACCCCAGCGCTTCACCACAATGCCCACCTGTCGTTCCGAGATGAGCACCGCACCCGTAATGAGTGGCGCCCACATCAAACAAACGATCAGCAGCGCCACCCCGGCCAACACCCAATGTTCTCCGAGAAATGTGAATACAAATGTCATAACCCGTTCTCCGATGTGGCTGCGCGGTAGCTGTAGCGGCCCTGCCGAAGCAGGATCGCATTATTCAAGTTCTTCGAGAGATCCCGACAATCGGGACCGCCACGTACGCAACACGTTTTTAATTGGGGAGACCGCGGGTACTCGCACACGCGAGTCCTGGAGGATCGCCCTTCCAGATGCCGACGAGGTTAGCTGACGGGCTGGGTCCTGAAAGTGACCCCGACGATGGTTCGCCACCGCCGTTCGCCCCGCCCCCGACTTTGTAGCGGCGGTCTGTGACCGCCGCATAATCGGGGATTGGTTCCCCCGTGTTGACCTGCAGGAAGGCAGATCAACTTAGGCTGCTACTGAATCGATTTTCCTCCCGAGTGAGAAGGGTGTCAATCAGGTGCCCCGCAAATGCCTGATATTGAGGAAAATATATTTAATTTTTGAAGGGGGACGGGTCGTCACCAAAATCAGAATTTTGATATGCAAGCCACCCATCCACAGGAGCTTGCGGGTTGGAAAATTGCGCTGTGCGTCCCGTTAGAATTCTCGGTCCATTTCCTCATTCACTTTGCTAATCGGAAGAGACGCCCGTTCATACTTGATGACCAGGAACGGTGGATGATATAAAAGCTGTTCCGTAAGGATAGGGTATGAAAACACCGAATAACTATTGGCGCGCGTTTTTGTTTTCTATTTGCCTGCTGTTTGCCGGGAGCGCATCGGCGATCACTTTCGAAACGGTGGAGAGTTCGTACTTGGGCGACGGTTGGTTTCAATACGACGTAAAAGTGCTTTACGATCCTTTCTTTCTCGAGGCGGACCTGACGCAATTTGCGATCAACATCACGAACGGCGTCGACATTGAACTGGGAACCATGCCGACCAATTGGAATGCCACGCCGAATCTCACGGCGTCCTGGAGTTTCACCGGCACAAACGCCCAAACGCGGCCCAACGAGCAGATCTTTTTGATGCACAGTTCCGCGACGAACTACATGCTCGGAACCAACGCCACCAGCATCGTCTCCCTGGTCACTTCGGACATTTATCCTCCCGGAGTCGTCAGCGGAAACACAGTTGGTTACATCAACGTGCCCTGTCTTCTGCCGTGCCCGCCGCAATTGGCGGACCATTCGCCAACGAATCATTTGGAGACCATCGTGTTGATTGACGATCCAGTGATTAAGAAATTGCTCGTGGGCCCTTCGACTTACGGGATTGTCTTTGATTGGGTCGGCGATAGCACGGAAGTGCTCCAGGCCAGCCGCGATTTGAATAATTGGACGAATATCACGTATCTCTTTGGGACCAATGGCGAGACGGTTTGGACCACGAATCAGCACCTTTTGGATCATGGCCAGTATTTCCGGTTGTTGCTCGCCGCCGGCTTTCAAACGACCAACGTGGCGCCCTTGTCGGAGGCCTCCCTTCGGACCTCCCCTGCGATCAAAAGTCTTTCAGCCGCGACCGGCAATCCTCGCGTGTTGGGTTGCAAACTTCAGGGTGACGTTATGTCGGTCCAGGTGGCGGCGGTTCCGGGCCAAAGCGGACAGGTGCGCATGCTTAACTTCCACGGCGTCGTTCTCCAAACGCAACCGTTCAATGCCGTGAGCAATTCCGTGGTCGTGAACTTCAGCGCGGGGAATGTCTCCGGCGCGGTGCTCTTTCAGGCAGTGGCCGACACGGTGAAGACAGGTTTGTAATCAACCTTCCGCCCGCGTCTTGCTTGAACGCGGCAGTCCTCTGCCTCTTTTGCGCTGCGGTTATAGTATTTGCCAAAAGTATTTTCCGAAATGGTGGCAATTCCCTGCGGGAATCGAAGCAAACCCGCAGGTTTGCCCCACCATTTCGGAAATTACTTTTGGCAAGCAGTCCAGTTTTTCAAGGAGCGACAGTGCATCACCTTCCCTCAAACGATGGGGCAAACGCCTCCCTTGCGAACCCTTACCCTGGAGGCTAGATAGGCGCGTTCCACGAATCCACTGCGAGACGTTTGACCGGTTGTTGGAGAAAACCTCAAGAGCGAACTTAATGCGCAGCGATTTTAAAATATTCAGAAGGAGGGGACTGATGACTTTGCTGCTGGGCGCGATCCTATGCGTTCAAGCCAGAGCACAGTTTGATTATTATCCCCTTGGAAACAACCAGGCAGTCATCACCGGTTACGAAGGCACGAACACGGTAGTGATTGTCCCCAACTCCATCGCCGGTATGCAGGTCACGGAGATCGGCAGTTCAGCGTTCTTCGATCGATTGGACATCGTCAGCGTCGTTATTCCCGAGGGAATCACCGCCATCGGACAACTGGGGCCCGCCGGGAGCGGGGCTTTCACCGATTGTGATAGCCTGACGAACGTCTCGCTTCCGAGCAGTCTCCGGATCATCGGCAGCCTGACATTCGAGGAATGCCGAAGCCTGACTCACCTCGTAATCCCGGACGGCGTCACGGGAATCGGCGGCGGCGCCTTTGACGGTTCCGGCATTACCAGTCTCACGCTGCCTGACAGCGTGACGACGCTTCAAAATGCCTTTCAATATTGTTATGGCCTGACGAACGTCGTGCTCTCCACCAATCTGACGAACCTGGTGTCGGATACCTTTTACGAATGCCCCTTGCTTTCCAAGATTATCATTCCTGCCCGCGTTACCGAGCTCGATAGCGAAGCCATCTCTTACTGCACCAATCTCGCCGGCATCTATTTCGAAGGGAATTCACCGGCGATATCATCGAATAGCTTTTCTGAAATCGCCACCAACGCTATCGCGTATTACCTGCCGGGCACGAGCGGTTGGGACAATTTCACGAATTTGCCCGCCTCGCCCTGGTGGGAGGCGGCATTCACGTGGAACGCCAACACGGGCAACGTCACCATCACTGGTTTGATTCCGCCCTGCGATTCAGTGGACACAGTGAAAATCCCGGCGCAGATCAACGGAATTACAGTCACGACGATTGGCGCCGGCGCGTTCTCAGGGCACAGCCATCTGACCAACGCTTTGCTGCCGGCTACCATCACCAGTCTTGCCTCCGGCGCTTTTGAGGACTGCAGCAATTTGGCCGACATCAGCTTTTTGGGAAATGCGCCTGCCGTGGGCCCTTTGGTATTGGCTGACGACACGAATGCGACGGTTTATTATTTGCCCTGCGCGTCCGGGTGGGTGGCGAGTTTTGCCGGGCTCCCCACTGCCGTGGGGCCGCAGCTCCTGTTCGACTACACGACCAACGCAGGCGCCATCATCATCACCCGTTATTCACAGTCGTGCGATGTTGTGGATATTCCTTCCAGCCTGAATGGGTTGCCGGTCGTGGAAGTCGGACCGTATGCCTTTCAAGATCGAGCCTATCTCCACAGCATCACGATTCCGAACAGCGTCACCAATATCGGCCCCGGCGCATTTCAGGGATGTATGAATCTCACGAATGTTTTGTTGCCGGCTAACCTGCAGTCGATCGCCGATTACACGTTCGAGTCCTGCGAGTATCTCACCAATCTCAGCATTCCTGCCGGAGTCTCCAGCATCGGCACCAACGCATTCGCCGGATGTTACTATTTGCAAAACATCACCCTCCCGGCCGGGCTCACGAATATCGGGCCTTACGCTTTCTCTGGTTGCGCCTCCCTCACCGGCCTTCCGTTTCCCGGTGCGCTTGCCAGCATTGGCGAACATGCGTTTGATGGTTGCGGAAGCCTGACCAGCATCACCATTCGGACGAACACAACCAACATCGGTACGGCAGCGTTCGCCAACTGCATCGGCCTTTCGGCTATCGGAGTCATCTCATCAAATCCGCGCTACAGCAGTGTGAATGGCGTGCTCTTCAACAAGTCGCACACCATTCTCATGCAATGCCCGGCCGGTGCCACCGGGGATTATTCCGTTCCAGCGTCAGTCACGAACATCGATGATTATGCCTTTTATGAATGCAGGACACTGCTCAACGTGACAGTTCCCGAGGGCGTTCAAAGGATCGGCACCTGGGCCTTTGATAGCTGTTTTGGCCTCACCAACCTGAGCCTTCCCAACACCGTCCTTGATATCGGGGATGTCGCGTTTCGCAACTGCATCAGTTTGACTGCCATCACAGTGGACCCGGGCAATCCGGCCTACCGCAGCGTGGACGGTGTGCTCTTTGATAAGGGCATCACCACGCTGATTCAATACCCGGCCGGGAAGGCGGGAAGCTATCGCGTTCCTGACTCGGTCATGACCATCGACGATTGGGCATTCGCGGATAGCTTCGGGCTGAACCGGGTCACGGTGGGCAAAAACGTCTCGTATGTCGGAGACGAGGCCTTTTACGGTTGCGCTCTTTCCCACGCATTCTTCCTGGTTTTCCAGGGTGATGCTCCGGTCGCTGGCGCCGACCCGTTCGGAGGCGATGGCTCGCTCTACATTTACTACCTCCCGAACACCCAAGGCTGGGGTTTGGGGTTTGCTGGATGGACGGCGATGTTATGGAACGTGACCCTTCAACCCGCTGCCTCCAACTTCGGCGTGGAAACCAACGGGTTCTCCTTCAACATCGTGGGCACCAGCAATCTTACGGTGGTGGTCGAGGCGTGCACGAATCCGGCGGACCCCGCATGGATTCCTCTCAGCACCAATGCGCTCCTCAATGGTTCCGCGCCGTTTAGCGATCCGGATACGAAGAGTTTTGGCTCCCGATTTTATCGCGTGCGCGCCCCGTGAAAAAATCGCCGGGCGTTCGCCGCATTTTCTGAAAATGCAACCGCGACCTTCCGCGGCAGGTTACAACCCCGCCTTGATCGCCAAAAACCCGTGCATCCGCGCCACATCGGAAATTGCATTAAAATCGAGCAGCGAATCCGTCATCGCAAAAACCCCGAGTTTCCTAAGGTCGCGAAGAATTTCGAAGGGCATCAACTCAAGCAAATTGGCGAGCTTCTTGGCAGTGGTCTGTGGGGGAATGAAAACTTGCCGGCTAACAGGTGGCAGCGGCTCCCATTGCATTGCCATCTTCGTCATCGTGGTCAAAGCGACAAACTGTGAAAGTTTGTCGTGCTTCAGCTTGAGATTCGCCGCATCGCTCAGATCCTTGCAACCCTCCGGCAGCAAGTAACCCCGTTTCATGAATTCGTTCTCCATACCAAAACTCCGACGACTGATCCGCTCCCACGTTAACTCCCGAACTCAACTCTGCCAATCGCGAGTTACTCACGGGTCTCCGGCTCTATGGTGATTGCCGAAAGTAATTTCCGAAATGGTGGGGCAAACCTTCGGGTTTGCCTCGATTCCGCGCAGGAATCGCCATCATTTCGGAAATTAATTTTGGCAATCACTCTAAATCGTCAATCGTCAATCGCAAATCGTAAATGCAGATTTGACACGCATGGTATAAACGACCTCGCAAAGGAGTGGGAGAGGGCGAATGGAAAAAAAGGAAATGGCATCACGACCGGGAATCACCGCACGGACCCATCTTCTAGTGGCACGGGCGTCCTCGCCTGTGCGTTTCAGCCTCCTGAGGGAAACTGCCATCGAACTTCAGTGCAGCAGCGAGGGCGCTTTTCCGAATCCACCGGCTTCCACCCCGCCGTCGCACCTCAAAATCGCACGACCGCTCATCGATTTCGTTCGTCACAAGTCATTGAATATAAACACCCGTCGTGCCCGATCGTGCTGGATCGTGCCGGATCGTGGGCCGGGGAATTCGGCTCAAGAAGCGCCGCAACGTGGAATCTGGAATTTGGAATTGACCTCGCCCTCGCCCCCACCAACGCGGTCCGCGCTGAGGATTTGTTCGATCCAAACGCAAGATTGGTTGAAATTGAATGGGAGCCAACGTGAAAAGGCTCTGAACCTTAAGCGAATGAAAGGGAGATTATTGAGCCTCGTCACCTCGGCTGCTACGAATCGCAGGGGCCGGCGCCGTGTTCAAATGCGCGGGCGAAAGATGCGTCAGCGCGTAGAGCATCAGGTACGTGACGAACAAGAAAGCGGCGAACAAAATCGAAAAGCCCAGCGAATGACCCAGCGGCGTCTGCCGGGTCCAATTGCCGATCACGTGAAACATTTTCCCCGGCGCCATGATATCCCAACTGTTCAACCGCATAAAGCGCCCGAGGCAAATGCCGAAACCGCTCAACATCGCCACGGCCGCGATGAACAGCCAGCTCATCCATTCGCCTGCCAGGCGGCGCACCGAAGATTGCATCAGATAGAGGGAAAGAAATCCGAGCACCATCCCGGTCAGTGCATTGAGCAAAATCAAAATCAGGTCCGCCCAGAAACGGGTGTAGTAATGCGAGAGGTGAATGATGTCCGTGAAGATGTACGGCGCGTTCGGGAAAAAGAGCAGCCACGCGGCGCCGAAAGCGAAGAAACGCCAGCCCGGATTCTGGCCGTCCTTCTCGTGATCGCGCGCCAGCACGGCGAAGACCATCGGCATCCAGGCGAGAAACAGGTTCCAGATGAGAAAACTCAGATGGGTATCGCGAGTCCAGATAATGCGGCCGACCACCAGCACGACGCTCACCACCGACGCGAAAGACAGCGCGAGCATGGGCACAAGCGTCTGCCGCTTAAACAGCAATTGAACCAGTTTCATACAATTGAATTTGACTGTTCAGCCTACCATATTGCTCAATGGCGAGACAGGGGAATAGACCTGCCGCAATCAAAACATGCCTCCCCAATCTAACTCAGTGAAATTGAAGCGACTCCTGTTGGTGTTTTTGTTGGGAGCGATGCTAGTGGGTGCGACAGCTTTTTACCTGCATTTCTGGCTCGGCCGCCCAATTGGGGATGGCCCCGCCGGTCCGGCGGTTTCGAAAGAGGCGTTTGCGAAGCCTTGGTCAACGAACGAAATCCTGCTGGTCGGCCTGGGCGATAGCGTGACGGCAGGATTTGGAGCTCGCAAAGGTTATTCCTATTTCGATCGTCTCGTCGCTAATCCTGCCGATGAATTTTCGGGCATGAGCGGGGTTTGTCTCAAGGCGGTTTTCCCGAATCTTCACTCCACCAACATGTCCGAATCGGGAAGCACGTCGGTGGAGCACGCCGAAAAACAGATTCCGAGACTTCCGACTTTGAATTCGAATGTGATGGGGATTATCGTCATCACCACCGGCGGGAATGATCTGATTCATAACTACGGTCGCACCCCTCCGCGAGAAGGCGCGATGTACGGGGCCACATTCGACGAGGCAAAACCGTGGATTACGGACTTCAGCCAAAGAATGAATTCCATGGTTGGGCAAATTGAAAAACATTTTCCCGGCGGTTGCGACATTTTTGTGGCGGACATCTACGATCCGACGGACGGATATGGCGATATTCAACACACCGGTTTGCCTGCGTGGCAGGACGCGCCGAAAATTCTCGCGGCATATAATGACGTCATCCATGGCCTGGCTGAAATAGACCAACACGTTCATGTGATCAACATGCGCGAAGGGTTTCTCGGGCACGGTATCCACTGCACGCAATTCTGGTCGAAACATTACGATTCGAAGGACCCGCACTATTGGTATTATTCGAATCTCGAAGATCCCAATGAGCGCGGTTACGATGCGCTGCGCCGGTTGTTTTTGATCGAAATGAAAAAGACGTTCAGTCCGGAAAAATAAATCATGCCGCTGCCTTACAAAATCGCCACGCTGCTGTATTGCTTCAATGAGCGCGATGAAGTGCTGCTGCTCGAACGCGCGCAGGAGCCGAATCTTGGTTTTTGGAGCCCGTGCGGCGGGAAGTTGCACACGGATATTGGCGAATCGCCTTACGCCTGCGCGTGTCGCGAGGCGCAGGAGGAAATGGGCGTGAAGTTGTCGCCGTCGGATTTGCATCTGGCTGGGCTGGTGAGCGAACACGGTTATCTCGGGCAGAGCCACTGGCTCATGTTTCTGTTTGAGGTGAAAAAGAAACTGAGCGCGCTTCCCCCGGTGCATCGCGAAGGACGATTTCAATTTTTCCCTCGCGAAGCGCTTTCAACCATCAAGATTCCGCAGACTGACAAAGAGCAAATCTGGCCTTGGATCTGGCAATTTCGCGGCGGATTTTTTGCGGCGCATTGTCATTGCCATCCGGATGGGCGAAACACGTGGTCGCTCGAAGAAGCAATGAGGGTCGAGGGTCGGGGGTCGAGGGATGCATCAAGAGAACGAAAGGATTGCGCATGAGTCAGTATTCACTGGAGAATTTTGGTGCTTATAAAAAGGCGACTGAACTATTCCACCTGGTTGTAGATGATATGGGGCAAATAATGAAGGACCCCCGGTGTTACCGGTTGGTTGCGCAGCAAACGGCTAGTGCCGATTCGATTTGTGCCAACATCGAAGAAGGCCATGGACGACTGAGCCGCGGAGAGTATATTCGATTTCTCGACTTCGCCCGTGGTTCAGCGAGCGAAACACGGGGCCGCTACGGCCGAATGGCGGCGTGGTTGTCTCCCGAAATCATTCAGCACAGGCAGGCTTTAGCAGACGAGGTAATCGCGATACTTACAAAAACGATGGCTACGTTGCGAAGCGATATGCCAAAATCAACCCATCCCGTTTCCTATTTGAAAGAAGAAAACATTCCGCAATGGCCGGCTGACGACGATCTCCCCTCGACCCTCGACCCTCACCCCTGATTTTATGGACGAACCGATCATTGATTTGCAGAGCGATCACTACTTCATGGGCGAAGCGTTGCGCCAGGCAACCAAGGCTTATGATGCGGAGGAAGTGCCGGTGGGCGCCGTGGTGGTGCGCAACGGGCGCATCATCGCGCGCGCTTGGAATCAAGTGGAACTGCTGAAGGACGCGACGGCTCATGCCGAGATGCTCGCCATCACGCAGGCGGAGGAAGCCGTGGGTGACTGGCGATTGACGGATTGCACGCTCTACGTGACGAAGGAACCGTGCCCGATGTGCGCCGGGGCTGTTGTGCATGTGCGCTTCGCGCGGGTGGTTTTTGGCGCGAGCGATCCGAAGGCGGGTGCGGCGGGTAGCGCTTTGAATCTGCTGCAGTTCCCGACTTTGAATCATCAGTGCGCGATCACCGGGGGTGTGCGGGAGCAGGAGTGCCGGTCGTTGTTGCAGACTTTTTTTGCGACGCAACGCGCGGCGCAAAAACTGGCAGGCCCGGGCAAATCACCCGGCACGGGAACTCCGAGCGACAATTGATCAGTCGGGTGTGGTGCCGACGTTGAAGGACATTCTCTGGCCCAGCACCCGGCCTTCAACCTGGAGGGTGTCGAATGACGGCGTCAAAAAGATTTTCGGATTTGAACCCTTGCCGGAAATCGTATTCGGCACATCGCCGGCGCCCTTGGCCTGCAAAGCAATCACTGCGAGATTATTGTTGAACTTGCCTTTCAGGTCGATGCCAAACGAATGCTGAGGCATGTTGATGGCGCCGACGCCGACGAATTGCGTGAGGCCGGCGACGTTCAAGCTCAAATTCCAGGAGCCATCCGTGGGCAAGTTCGCGGAGAAATCCGACCTGCCGTTGATGCGGTTCAGGTTGCCGATCTTGGAGCGAAAGTCCTTGACCCTGCCTGATAAATCGCCGCTGGAAGTATCTGCGTCCACCGTAAAGGAGCCACTCACCACAACGTTCTGAATGCCGCCAAAAGAACCATTGCCGCTGAAGTGGACGGTGAAATGAGCGCGCGCGAAACCGCCGGAACCGTTTACTTTGCCGGCGATTTTGGTGGTGATGGCGAATGCGCTGTTGTCGTCGTTATTGAATACCAACCCGGAGACATTACCCGCCGAGCCTGTCAGTTTCCCGGACGCATCCTGGTTGAGGGAGAAGGAAACCTCCACCGGAATGGACAGGCCGTTGTTGGCGGTGATGTCAAAATGAAGGTCGTAATCGCCGGTGAGGTCCCACAATTGGGTTTCGGGAGCGACACTGGGGCCGAGGTCAAAACTGAGTGAGGGCGGAATCTCGGTTTGTGCGCGGCAAAATTGCAATGAGAACAGAACGGCGGAAATCAGCAACCAACGAGGATTGAGTCGGATTGTCATAACGATTACAGGGCGTGAAGAATGTCGGCGTCCGGGGAATTCGTCAATGTAAAAGACGGGTTAGGGCCACAAATTGCGGCACGCTTACTGTTTCAGCCCGGGTTTGCGGCGAGAGCCCGGCGGTGGCGAAGGCCTGCGTCAATGCGGCCTCCGGCCAGTCCGCTTTTAGCAGCTTCAACATCATCTTGCGCCGTTGGGAGAATGCGCGTTTCACGATGCGATGGAAATCGCCGCGGCGTTCTTCGGGCAACAGCGGCTGGGCGCGGCGCTCGAGGATGACGCACGCGGAATCCACGTCCGGCTGGGGGAAAAAGCAGCCGGCGGGGATCTTGAACCAATCGCGCGGCTCGAAATCCAATTGGACGAGCAGCGTCAGCAGGCCGTAATCGTCGTCGCCGGCGTGGGCCATGAGGCGGCGGGCGACTTCGAGTTGGAGGGTGGCGACGATTCGGCTGGGGGAGCGTTCGCCTTGGGCGAGTTCGACGAGGATGGGTGAGGCGACGGAATAGGGGAGGTTGGCGACGAGTTTCCAGTCGCGCCAATCGTGGGGTTTGCGCTTTAAGAATTCCAACGCGTCGTCGTGCAGTAAACGTAGGACAGGCGTCTCGCCGGTCTCTGATTTCCTTTCGGAGGGCGCCGGCGATTGGATATCTGTTTGTTTACGCTCGCCCTCACCCCGGCCCAATGACTCGCTTCGCTCCCGCTCACTCGGCCCTCTCGGGCCTCCGCCTTCGGCGGATTCCTTTCGCCGCTTCCCAAGCGGCTCAAGTCCCCCGGGGAGAGGGGGAAACTGTGTCGTGCGCTCGGACGGGCCGAGGTTGTTGGACTTTATCCAGCGTCGGGAAGTTTCCTCGGCGGTTACGTCAAATCTTTGACACAAGACCTCCACCAGTCGCCCGTCTTTCTCGATGGCTAAAACTTCGCCGGCGTTTTTCAGGAGCAAATCGGTGAGCGGGCCGAGGCCGGGGCCGATTTCGAGGATTTTGTCGGATTGCGAAAGTTGGGCGGCTTCGATGATGCGGCGGAGTTGGTTGCCGTCGTGGAGAAAATTCTGGCCGAGCGATCTCGTGAGTTGAATGTCCTCACGCGCCAGCAGGTCGCGCATTTCAGAGAGTTTCATGCGTGAAATGGGGAGCATTGAACATGCGAACTACCCTGTTGAAATCCTTGAAATTTTGTTTCGCCCCTACAGGGCTTGGCTTTGAGTGCCACATTCCCGGGCCTTCAGCCCGGGCTTTATCATTGCGGGCTTTCAGCCCTACGATTTTATCCAAGTGCTCCACAAAAGATTGCGCGTTTCTAAGAGGCAAGAGTTTCATGCTGCACTTTTTGAAGGGCGCTGAGGGTTTCGGTGAGTTGCGCTTTGGTGATGGTCAGCGGCGGGGTGAGGCTGACGACGTTGCCGTGTTCGCCTTCGGGCAACAAAATATAACCTTCGCGCAACATGGCTTTGATGACGCGAAGGGCGGTTTCGCCATCGGGTGCGCCGTTGGCCAAACGGAAATCCAAACCGGCCATGAGGCCGACGCCGCGCGCGGTGATTTTGGATTTTGGGGTTTCGATTTTGGAGAGTTCGGCGAACAGGAATTCGCCGAGTTTTGCGGCGCGGTCCGGCAATTCGTGTTCGCGAATTTCTTCGATTTGTGCCAGAGCCATCGCGCAACCGACGGGGTTGCCGAGGAAGGTGCTGGTGTGGATCGCTTCGCCGCGCGAGGGCGGCCAGGCGGCGTCCATCACGTCCGCGCGCCCCACGCAGGCGGAGAGCGGGAAGCCGCCGGTGAGCGCTTTGCCGAGGCAGATGATGTCTGGCGTCACGCCGCTGTGTTCGCACGCGAACCATTTTCCGGTGCGACCGAAGCCGGTGTAAATTTCGTCGAGGACGAGCAGGGCTTTGTGTTCATCGCAGAGACGGCGAAGCAAGGGAAGGAAACCATCGGGCGGCACATTGATGCCGCCGCGGGCCTGGATGGGTTCGACGAGGACGGCGCCGACCCAGCCGCGTTGAAAGTGGCGGCGCATGAGTGTTTCGACGACGGGCAAATCGGCGGCGCGGATCGGAAACTGGACGAAATGGCCGAATTCGCGGAGCTGCAATCGAAACGGCGCGCGAAAGAATTCGCGATGGGTCGTATTCAAGCGTGCCGTAGCCGAGCCCGTGATAGCCGCCTTGAAAGGCAATGACGCCGTATTTTCCGGCGGTGAGCATGGCGGTTTTGAGCGCGGCTTCCACGGCTTCAAATCCGGAATTGCAAAAAATGGTTTTGGCGGTTTGGAGTTTGGAATTTTTTAGAAGTTCGGCGCTCCAGCGTTCGAAGGTGAGGCGGCTCAGTTCGCGCGCGAGTTCGGCCTTGCGCGCGTGTGGGTGGACGTCGCCCATGGCGTGCGTGAGCGTTTCCATTTGTTGCTGGCCGGCTTTGATGACGCGCGGGTTCGCGTGGCCGGCAGCGGCGACGCCGAAGGCGGCGGTGAGATCGAGATATTTTTTGCCTTCGGCATCCCACACGTTCACGCCTTTGGCGCGCTCCCAAACAATGGGCCATGAGCCGTCCGGTTCGGTGAACAGGACGTTGCGCGATTCGTATTCGCGGAGCAGGTCGAGGGTTTCGCGCGTGTTCATGAATTTTTAACCACGGATGAACACGGATGAACCCGGATGGGGCTTCGGATCGCCGCTCCGTGGCGGCGTTTCGGCTCGCGAGGACGCTCGCCCCACCAGCTTTGGGCTTGTGCATCGCCGCGAAAAAAGATTCGTGTTCATTGGTGGGTTAGACGCCGCGCTGCTCGGGTGGCCAGATGATTTTGTGGAGTTGGGCCTGGAAGCGGACGGGCAAGGCGTCGGCGATGATTTTTTCGACGAGGTCCAGGCGCGTGATTGGGGTCTGGCCGGCGGGGACTGGCTTCAGACTCTTGTCTCGCTGCTCGGGTGCGAGCGGGTGGACCCACGAGACGAGCAGGGGGCAAATCGTATTGAGTTTGTGTTTTGCGATTTGTTCTTTCAGCCAGGCGTAATCTTCCACGGTGCCGACGACGAATTTGATTTCGTCGGTGCTTTTGAGGCGCGCGAGGTTCTCCCAGCGGTTGCGTTCGACTTCGCCGCTGCTGGGGCATTTTAAATCCATGATGCGGCGGACGCGCGGGTCCACGGCGGAAATATCGTGCGCGCCGCTGGTTTCGATCAGGACAGTATAGCCGGCGTCGCAGAGTTGCTGCATCAAGGGCAGTGCATTTTTTTGGAGGAGGGGTTCGCCGCCGGTCAGCTCAATTAAGGGGAGTTGATAGTTGATGGTTGATAGTTGAGAGAGAGCGGGGCCGGAAACTGTTGAAACAGTTTCGGCTGCGGCTCTGGTGTTAGGCACCGGGCTGAAGCCCGGTGTTAATGGGATGACTCGCCCCTCAAATGGTTTTGCCAGGCGGTCGATTTCGGCGTGGATGTCCGGGAGGGATTGTTTTTTGCCTTCGGTGAAGGCGTAGGCGGAGTCGCAATAGGAGCAGCGGAGGTTGCAGGCGGTTAGGCGGACGAAAATACAGGGCAGGCCGGCGAAGGTGCTTTCACCCTGCAGGCTCAGGTAAATTTCATTGACGTTGAGTGTCTCGGACACGAGGTCAAAGTAAGCTGAATTTGAGGTTGGCGGATAGGATTTTTCCGTGCGGTTGTGCTTGAGTTTGGGTGGGCGGGAAGGAGTTAAATAGGTTAAATTGTTAAATGGGTTAAATGAGTGGGGACCCTCCGGGCGCAGAACTACGAGCGGGCGTGTGGCCGGCTGATTTAACCTGACCCCCGGCACTACGATCGGGCACGACAGGGCACGAAGGCGGTTGATTATGAACTGGTTGCGATGATGCGAAAAGCGGTGGAAATGTGCGACGGGTCGTGCGTTGGGCTGGTTTTTGCCGATGCCAGGAGCGCCACAGGGCTGGCGCAGTCCGGGACGCTGGCGCGCGATTTGGGAGCGTGGCGATGGAGATAAGCGCGGTCGCGGCTGCGCTGAAGTTCCGTGGCGGTACTCCGGCGGGGGGCTGAAACGCACAGGCGAGGACGCCCGTGCCACTAGGGATCTGCCGGCGCAGTCCAAAGGTTGAGGGGTGCGATGTTTTGCGGACGCGATGAGGTTGTTTCCCTGGGTGCCCATTCTTCCTTTCCAGCCTCCTTTTGCGAGGTTGGTTATAACATGGATGTCAATGGCCAGGGTGACAGGGTTCACGCCTTTAAAATGTGACGCAGCCGTCTTGGCTGGGAGTGGCGGCGGCGTTCCGCCGCCAGACGGTAGAAGTTTTATTGAGCAACCCTTGGTCCTGGCACCGGGACGGTGCCGGAACTCGCAGGCGAGACGCCCGCGCTACATGGGAAATTAAATGCGTGAGCCTTGCGAATTTTGAGGGCATGAGGGAAACCGCTAAAGCGGTTTTTAGGTGTCGCGGGTTTGATGGCACAACCAACTGAAGCAGGGTGTTAATGAGATTACAATGGTTGGTGTCAAGAAGCGGCAAGCGAGACATGTTAGTTTTCATTCCGGCGAAATTCCTTGACGGAGATTCGCATCTCTACTTTCATAACGCGAGGCGGAATGGCGAACGTATTTACAACGGCATGCAAAGTCCTCCTTTTCTCACTGGGCGTCGTGCTCGCGGGCGATATGCTTGCATATCAGTTTAATGCTCTCGATAGGCTTCGCGTGCCGCTGGACTATCTGCTCTTTAGCATTCTGCTCGCAGGCGTTGCCGCCGGCGTGACTTCGCTACTGCTGGAGAAGCGTTCTACTAGACAAAAATATTTTTGGGCGATTCTGCTCCTTGTTTGCACGTTGTTTCTATTGTTTCTGCTTTTTGCGGGCGCCAAAGCTCAGATTTTATAAACCGCCTAAACTTTTTAGTGCGGTCCGCCGCGCTGATCCAGAAATTCGTGCTCGGCTACGTGCCACATTCTTATGGCAGATTGTTTCTTAAATTTTTTATTCTTGGTCAAACATCGGGATGGGAGGGAATGGTCTCAATTTGAAGGAGCGCGGAAATTATTCCGCGTGTTTCGACGAATTTCAACGCCTCGCGGAATAAATTCCGCGCTCCGCAATTTAAAATTAAGACACCGCGATGGATGTCGCCACTACTGATATATCAGTTGTTGCCTTGGTTGCGGCTGCTCGTTAATCTTCGGATATGAAATCCGCCTTCACTGCTTTCATATTGGTTGCTATCCTGGGATCTCAAACTCTGCTTGCGGCTGAGACGAATTCGTTTCCGGTCAATATCCAGGTGCATGCGTCGCAGCCGCTGGAGCAAATGAAACCGATCTGGCGGTTTTTTGGGGCGGATGAGCCGAATTACGCGACGATGCCGAATGGCAAAAAATTGATCGGGGAATTGGGTGCGATGCGGCCGGATGATGTTTTTTTTCGCGCGCACAATTTATTGACGAGCGGCGATGGCACGCCGGCGTTGAAGTGGGGTTCGACGGGGGCTTATACCGAGGACACGAATGGCACGCCGGTTTATAGCTGGAGGATTCTCGACGGGATTTTCGATACGTATCGCGCGAACCACGTGCGGCCCTATGTGGAAATCGGTTTTATGCCGGAGGCGATGTCGATCCATCCGGAGCCGTATCAGCATCATTTCACTCCGCACGCCCGATACAATGACATTTACACGGGCTGGGCGTATCCGCCGAAGGATTATGAGAAATGGGGCGAGTTGGTTTATCAATGGGCGCATCATGAAGTGGAGCGATACGGCAAGGCGGAGGTGGAGCGTTGGTATTGGGAGGTGTGGAATGAGGCGAACATTGGCTATTGGAAGGGCACGCCGGCGGAGTTTTATCATTTGCACGATATGGCGGTGGCGGGAGTGCGGCGGGCGTTGCCGACGGCGCGCGTGGGCGGGATGGATTCGGCGGGCGGCGGTGAGGCGTTGCGGAATTTCCTGGAACATTGCGCGCATGGAACGAATTACGCGACGGGCACGGTGGGGACGCCGGTGGATTTTGTTTCGTTTCACGCGAAAGGCGGCACTCCGATTTACACGAACGGCATTGTGCGCATGGGAATTTCCGGCGAATTGCGCACGATGGATCAATCGTTCCGAATCATTTCGTCATTCCCGGAATTCAAAGACAAACCGATCGTGATCGGTGAGGCGGACCCGGAAGGTTGCGCGGCGTGCCAGGGGGAACAATACGGCTATCGCAACAGTTCGGTGTATGCGAGTTACACGGCGGATTGTTTTTCGCGCGCGCATGATCTCGCGAAAAACCGCGGGGTGAATCTGGACGGGACGCTGACGTGGGCGTTTGAGTTTGAAGGCCAGCCGCCGTTCGCGGGGTTCCGCTCGGTGGCGACGGATGGGATTGATTTGCCGGTGCTGAACGTGTTTCGCATGTTCAGCAAAATGCCGGCGCAACGGCTGACGGTGGAGAGCGATTCGGCGGTGGCGCTGGATGATATCGTGAGGCGGGGCGTGCGCGAGAAGCCGGATGTGTCTGCGCTGGCCAGCTCGGATGCGAATCGCGTGGCGGTGATGGTGTGGCATTATCATGATGACGATGTGGCGGGACCGGCGGCGGATGTTGCTTTGGCGGTGGATGGTTTGCCGCAACAGGTTCACGAAGTGCGGGTGCAGCAGTATCGCATTGATGATGATCATAGCGATGCGTTCACGGTGTGGAAAAAGATGGGTTCACCGCTGAAGCCGACGGCGGAGCAGCATGCGCAATTGGAAAAAGCGGGACAGCTTGCGGAGATGGAGGGACCGAAAACGGCGACGGTGGGGAAGGGGGAAATCCATTTGAAGGTGAATTTGCCGCGACAGGGGGTGGCGTTGTTGGTGTTGGATTACGGGGCGAAGTGAGAAGTCGGGAACGTCGAGCGCTGGACGTTGAAGGTGCCCGGCGGACACATTGGGAGTTTAGTTTGTTTCGCCCTTACAGGGCTTAGGATTTTGTACGACTTTTACCCGGGCCTTCAGCCCGGGCTTTAACATGACAGGCTTTCAGCCCTACAAACTCGCTTAGATTGATGCGCCCGAAGATGGGAACGTTGACTGCTAATTTGGCACACAGCCAATAATCCGTGAAATTCGGCATTCGTTGAAATATATTGGGGCATGGAAATCTACGACCACCCGACGTTCCGGATGGCTTGCCAGCAGTTTGATCTGGTCGCGGATCATCTTCAAATTCCCGAGGCGGAACGCGCGCGGCTGAAATTTCCCAAGCGGTCGATGACGGTGGCGCTGCCGATTCGGCGCGACGATGGGACGACGCAGGTTTTTGCGGGTTATCGCGTGCAGCATCATTTGACGCTGGGGCCGACGAAGGGCGGATTGCGGTATCATCCGGACGTGAAGCTGGGCGAAGTGGCGGCGCTGGCGATGTGGATGAGTTGGAAATGCGCGCTGACGGGTTTGCCTTATGGCGGCGCGAAGGGAGGCATTGCGTGCGATCCGTCGAAGTTGTCGCCGCTCGAACTGGAGCATCTCACGCGGCGTTATACGCAGGAGATGATTCCGTTCATCGGGCCGCAGGTGGATGTGATGGCACCGGACCTGGGCACGAACGAACAAGTGATGGCGTGGATGATGGACACGTATTCGGTTTATGCGGGGCACACGGTGCCGAGCATCGTGACGGGCAAAGCCGGTGGGGTTGGGCGGCTCGCTGGGGCGACGCGAGGCGACGGGGCGCGGCGTGAGTTATCTGGTGAATCGCGCGACGGATGCGCTCGGAATGGACATGAGCAAGTGCACGGCGGTGGTGCAGGGGTTTGGCAATGTGGGCTCGGTGACGGCTTACTCGCTGGCGCGTTACGGGGCGAAGGTGATCGCGGTGAGCGATGTGGGCGGCGGGATTTACAACCAGAAGGGGCTCGACTTGCGGGAATTGGAAAAATTTGTCGGCGGAAAACAAAACGGTGGTGGGTTTTCCGGGGGCCGAGGCGGTGAGCAATGAGGAATTGCTGTTGATTGCCGTGCGATATTCTGGTGCCGGCGGCGTTGGAGCAGCAAATCACGCAGGCGAATGCGGCGAAGATCAAGTGCCGCATTCTGGCCGAGGCGGCGAACGGGCCGACGACGCCCGGAGGCGGACGTGATTCTCAGTCAGCGGCCGGAAATTTTCATCATCCCGGACATTTTGTGCAATGCGGGCGGCGTGGTGGTGAGTTATTTCGAGTGGGTGCAGGATTTGCAGAGTTTCTTCTGGGGCGAGACGGAGGTGGTGGACAAATTGTTTCGCATTTTGGAGAACGCGTGGACGCAGATTCTCAATTCGAGTCGGAAGGAAAAAATCCCGATGCGGCTGGCGGCGATGAGCGTGGGCGTGAAGCGCGTGCAGGAGGCGAAGAAAATGCGCGGGTTGTTTCCGTGATGTTTTTGTAGGAGACGGTGTGAGGAGGTTCTAATTAATTAATTGATTTAAGTTAGAGACTCCTCACGTCGTCTCCTACGGAATGGATTTTGCTCCATCTGGACTGGGAAAGCATGAGAACACTGGTCATTGCTGACGAAGAACATATTGATTTTGACCGCGAGTTGCGGGCGGATTTGCTGATTAGTTGCGGCGACGTTTCTGATTCCTTCATCATGCGCGTGGCGGAGATGACGCTGTGCCGGCATGTTTTTGCGGTCAAAGGGAATCACGACAGTTCCGCGCCGTTTCACGCGCCGATCAAAGATCTGCATCTCAAAGTGGTCGAGCACCAGGGGTTGAAATTCGGCGGGTTCAACGGGTCGTGGCGCTACAAGCCGCGCGGGCATTTTCTTTACGAACAGGAGGAGGTGGTGAAAATGCTCAAGGACTTTCCGCCGGTCGACGTGTTCGTTGCCCACAATTCACCGCACTTGATCCATCAATGGGACGACGGCGTCCATATCGGGTTCAAGGCGTTCAACGACTACATCGAGCGCGCGCGGCCGCAGGTTTTCATCCACGGGCATCAGCATGTGAACGCGGAATCGGCGATGGCGGCGACGCGGGTCGTGGGCGTGTTTGGGCAACGGTGGGTGCGGATGCCGAGTGTGCATCGGAAGCCGACGGATAAGTATGCGAGGACGAAGTGATGTAAACATTCTTTCCAAAAAGCGGCGGAGGGCCGCCGCAGTCCGGGACGCTGGCGCGAGGTTCATCGCGTAGGAAAACGCGGAGCGTCCCGGACTGCGCCAGCCCCCTGGCGCCCTCGGTTGAACAATCGAACGGTTCCGCATATTCTCTGCGCCATGCCGGAACCCAAGACTCCGTGGCCTCATGCTCCTACTCATCAACTCGCTGATCGAGGGGCGTACTTTGTGACCGCGTCCACTTATTTGCGAGAACATCACTTTGCGGGAGGCGAAAGACTTGGCGTGCTCCAGAGAGGCTTACTTTCTCTGGCTGCAAAATTTAGCTGGCGGTTGGAAGCATGGGCCATTTTTTCGAATCACTATCATTTTGTGGCCCACTCGCCCGGAGACGCGGATGATGCTGCCAGTCTCACTGAAATGCTGCGAATGCTCCATGTAAAAACCGCGGAGTGGGTGAACAAATTGGATGGAACTCCCGGCCGCCAGGTTTGGTTTAACTTTTGGGACCGTAAACTTCAGCAGCAGCGCGCTTATTTTGCGCGTTTGAACTATGTGCACCAGAATGCTGTGAAGCATCGGCTTGTGCCTGTCGCGTGTCAGTATCCGTGGTGTTCGGCGGCGTGGTTTGAGCGGACGGCTTCGCCGGCAATGGTGAAGTCGATTTATCGGTTTAAAACGGACAAGCTTTCGGCTGGGGATGATTTTGAACCGGTCGCGGATTGGTGACCCGGTGATAAAAGCGCCAGGGGGCTGGCGCAGTCCGGGACGCTGGCGCGCATTATCGGGCTCCGATCCGGCGTTGTCCTAATTTGAAAACCGACAACTACCAACGAGGATTATCCTGCATCAAATCGTCCATCTGCTCTTGGTCAATTAATTTAAGATGGAGAGCCCGTAAGCATATCGCGTAGCAGCTCACATTAAAATCCTTGTTAAGCTCCCTAACCACAAATCGCAAGACATGCAAATTATTTTCAATGCGTGCCGCTTGAGCCTCGTAGAAATAATTGAATCGTTCTCGGAATAATGACTCCCTCATTAGGAGGGCACCAGCGAGATACTTCGCATCTTTTTCAATTGATTTATATTCCGGGTCGGTAATGGCTTGCTGAATCTGCTTAATCTCAGCCGGAGTTTTATCTAAAAATATTGGCCGATGCAGTAGAATGTGCGCCAATTCTTCTGCGAGGGTAAATCGCAACCTCTTTGACGAGCGATTGTATTCATCCTCATCGACAAAAATATATCCCGGTTTGGCCGGGATATATGCTTCCGCTATTTGAGACAGGCCCGGGAAAGGCCAAATTGTGTAACCGTAGCTTTCAATCAAAGATTCGAGCAAAAGCATTCTCCCATCATACTTGCCCGTTCCCCATTCATCTAAGAAATCGTTAGCTATTTTTTCTAATTCTGGCTGGCTATGCTTCTTGATTGGCACCGCGAAGTCCTCTCACAATTTCGATGAGTTGTCGAATCTCATCTTCTGTGAGTCTTTTATTGCCAATCGTTCTTAGCAACAAAGGCCTGGCGTCATCTTCGGAAATGATTTCGGCCAAATCCGCAGGAATTGCCTTGTTGGCTTTTCCGGCAAGGTCAAAAAACTGTGCGGCTGGTTCAGTCCCCATTTCAACACCTATTGCGGAAGCCAGTTTCTTTTGCCGCTCAACGTCTGAGGGCGGTCGTAATGCTCCATGCTCCAACTTGCTGAAATTAGACGGCAGTATTCCAGCGCGGATTGCCGCCTCTCGTGCGATAATGCCGTTCTGTAATCGGATAGTCTTAATGAACTTTCCGAACTCGATACAGTCGTTTTTCGATTCGTTCATGCGAATAAGTTGTCTTGTATTACAACTTTTGTCAACTTAAAATAGTTGTAAGCCGCTACAACCAAACGATTTGTACTGTTGAAATCATTGCAACTGCCTGAATTGTGCACGGTTGTGAATAACTTTCTATATTCGTGTCGGCTATGGATTCAATATCTATTTTAAAAAAGTTTGACCATAGGTCCGAGCTAGCTTATTGTTGAACCTATGACAGACAAATTGAGCCCAAAAGAGGTCGCTGCTTGGCATCGTGCTGAAGCAACAAAGCACCAATCGCTCGCCGATTTTCACCAACGAATTGCGGAGACTCTTGAGGGTGGTAAAGTTATTAATCGATTGAACGGAGAAGTGTTAATCGACAATAGCGAAGTGATGAAAAGGGGACATGAGAATGTGACGTTAGGTCAACTTGAAGAGGAATTGCAAGCTCGCGGCGGTCGCGTTGCGCATTTGGCGTCGAGGCTAAACACAACCGAGAGCGTTATTGAACAGCTTTTATCCGACCCTAAATGCGGATACGTCATTGGTCCACGGGGGTTCATTTACAACAAAAATGATCCCAAGCTAATGGAGCTTACAGAATGAATTTTCCCAACTTAACATTGGGTTTTAACAATCAGAGGAATATGAAGATACCTAAACATGCCTGCGCGAGCCGACACGCAGAGCGCAGAGAAATACAGCCGGAAGTGGGTTTTCGTTGAAGGTCAATCCACTTCCGGCTGAGTAGGCCACAACAAGCTTTTTGGGCTCGTAGTTTAATTGGCTAAAACACCGCTGGTTTACACTGCGCGAGATGCAGGTCCGAACCCTGCCGAGTCCATTCCTGTTAACCAATTTACGTAAGACGAATATCATTGGTTGCTGCATATATCAAGCACTTTCTAGCTAAGTCTGATTTACTTGTTATGCCGCAACGAGTTGCGTAATCTATTATTAGCTTAGACTCTGCTTGGGTCAATCTCACGGATATACCGGGAGAGCGTTTCTTATCGTTGGATACGCTAGGCCTGCCGACTTTGCCGCTCATAAAATATTTGATGTAATACGTAAATTGTTATTGACGGCTAGCCTATTTCCGTAATACAACAATGTCCAGATAATTTATGGCAAACAATCTCCCAACCGAAAAGAAAGTTATGGCGGTCGCAATGCTCGCAGAGGGCAACAGCATTCGCAGCATTGAGCGCATGACCGAAATCCACCGTGATACCATTATGCGTCTTGGTATCCGTATCGGTGAAGGATGCCAGAAAATCATGGATGAGAAAATGCGCGGCCTGAACTGTAAGCATATTGAAGTGGACGAAATTTGGGGATTCATCGGAGCGAAGCGCAAGAATGCTCGCCGGGTCGGGGCGTATGGCGATGTTTGGACTTTCATCAGTTTGGATTCCGAAAGCAAACTCATTCCCAGTTTCATTTGCGGCAAACGCGATATGTATCATGCTCGCGCTTTCATGGATGATTTGGCGGGTCGCATGTCAAACCGCATTCAGGTTTCAACAGATTCGCTGGCGGCCTATCCTGACGCGATTGAACGCGGTTTTGGAAGCGAGATTGATTACGGGCAGATTGTAAAAACCTACTCCCTGTCAGTTATCAGTAAAGAGGCCGCAAGCCGGTATAGCCCGGCAGAAGTTGTGAAAGTGGAGCGCACAATCGTTTCTGGGATGCCGGATGTTCGCCGCATCACCACAAGCCATATCGAAGCGCAAAACCTGACGTTGCGAATGCACTGCCGCCGTCTCACTCGTTTAACGAATGCTTACAGCAAAAAGTTTGAAAACTTTCAAGCTGCGGTCGCATTGAATTTCGCTTATTACAACTTCGTGAAAACGCATAGCTCAATCCGCATGACCCCGGCTCAAGCTGCGGGCGTGGAAGCGAGCGCATGGACAGTTGCTGAACTGGTGGAACGCTGTGGAGAATAAAGCTGATTACATCGCCCGATTGCAGACCGCCGTTTCGCAGCTTCACAACTGCGGAGCGGTTCATCGTCAAACCGTGCCGGTCACAGAAGTCTTTCGCGGCCAAACCATCTGGCAAGGCGAAGTTGAAGTCTTTGACCTGAACGGACACCCAAAAGCTAAACGCGCTTATGGATGGTCGCACAAGGCTGGCAAAGGTGATTCTGAGGAACGTTTTGTAGCAGTCTTGGAAATCCCGCCAGTCACTTCCCCGGAAACAGCCGTTAAGGTGGCAATTGCAGCAGAAGTGAAAGGAAAGAAATGAGGTCACGCCATCCTTTTGCGTTGCTTATTTCGATTTGGCTCTTCGTTCAATTCTTTGTCTTTGACCAAGTATGGAATTGGCCTGCGTGGATTCAATGTGCGGACCTCGCGGGAGCAATTTCTGCGCTTATTTTTTGGTGGAATGGCCGACAGCCTCCAATGAAATCAAATTAGGACACCGCCTCCGATCCGTGTAACTTGACGCTTGGATTTGCGATGGTAAACTTCCTTCGTGAATTCGATTCGCAGGAACTTTAGCTTTACCGCGTGGTATTGGTTTACCAAAGCGGCAGGCGGGTGCTTGCGGTCGTGTTGAAACGCCCCAGACCACCTATCTGCCGCAGGTCGCTCCTGCGGTTTTTTTGTGCCCGCAGGTCGACGGCAATCAAATTATGATCATTGTTCTCAAACCCAATCTCTCGAAGAAACAAGAGGCCGCCGTCCTCAAGGAAATTCGCAAGCGCGGTTATCATCCGCATGTGATGCGCGGCGTCGCGCGCACAGTCGTTGGCGCTATTGGTGACGAATTGACGCATAAATCGCTCGAGACGCTGGCGACGGTTTTCCCGCAGGAAATCGAGAGCGTGTTGCCGATTCAAAAGCGTTACAAGCTCGTGAGCCGCGAGGCGCATCCGACGGATTCCACGGTGAAGGTGCGCGAGCATCTGATTGGCGGCAAAAAATTTCATGTGATGGCCGGGCCGTGTTCGGTGGAGAGTGAGAAGCAATTGATGACCACGGCGGTGGCGGTGAAAGAGGCGGGCGCGACGATTTTGCGCGGCGGCGCTTTCAAGCCGCGGACGTCGCCGTACGAATTCCAAGGGCTCGGCGAAAAGGGATTGAAGCTGCTGGCGAAGGCGCGCAAGGAAACGGGGTTGCCGGTGATCACGGAGTTGCTTTCGGAAACGCAGGCGGAGATGGTGGCGGAGTACACGGACATCATCCAGATCGGCGCGCGCAACGCGCAGAATTTCCAATTGCTCATCGCGGCGGCGAAAACCGGGAAGCCGATTCTGCTCAAGCGCGGGCTTTCGATGAAAATCGAGGAGTGGTTGCTGGCGGGCGAGTATGTGCTGGCGCACGAGAATCCCAACCTGATGTTCTGCGAGCGCGGGATTCGCACGTTCGAGACTTACACGCGCAATACGCTGGACCTGGCGTCGATTCCGATCATCAAGAAGGAATCGCATTGCCCGATCGTCATCGATCCGAGCCAGGCGGCGGGGCGGGCGGATTTGGTGGCGTCGATGTGCAAGGGCGCGGTGGCGATGGGTGCGGATGCGTTGTTGATCGAGGTGCATCCGAATCCGGCGGAGGCGCTCAGCGATGTGGCGCAGCAGGTGTCATTGGAAATGTTCGCGAAGTTGATGCAGGAATTGCGGCCGTTGATACGGGCAGCGGGGAGGGAATATCAGACGAAGGAAGTTGCCTGAGCGGCAACCGAAACGTTCGAGTGCGCCGGGATTGGAGCGATTAAAAAAATACTGTAGCCATTCGGGCTGGGGAGTGTTGAAGAAGCGGCCTTTTTGGTTTTTGGCTTCGTTTCGACTCAGTTACAGGGTTAACCAACCTGCGCCTTCGTCGAAGCCTCGCCAAAAACCAAAAATCCTCGCTCCGAGATGGCTACAGAATTTTTTTAATCGCTCAGGCAGCCTTGGCGTGGCGGACGTCGAAAGCGATGGTCTCAGCGGACGGTTCAGCGCCGAAATGGAAACCCTTTTCGTCCTGATAACCGACCGGCGCGGTCTTGGCGACGATCATCCCGAACGCCACTCCCACGACCGCGAACCCCGCTATGATGAATCCTGCGATTAACATGATACTTGGATTAAGCATCATCGGTGCCACGAGGGGTTTAAGGTGGGTTAGGGACGTTCCCCGGGGGAGAAACCGGGGTGGGCCGTAGAACTACTGCGTGAGTGTCCTGTTTTTGACCAATAAGTGGACACTAAATGGGACAGTGCCTTTGGGAAAAGCTCCAAGCGTCCAAGCGTCCAAGCTCCAGGAAGCTCCAAATTCCAAGGTTCAAGACTGGAGGGAGCGGTGGGATGGACCGGTTTCGGAGCGCCGATTTTTCCGTTGGAAACCCCTCGCGGGACGGAATTGAGCGCAAAGCCGACTGCAAGTCGGCGCTCCGGAAACGGAACGGGGTGCGTTACTTTTTGTCGTCGAGGAAGGTGATTTTGAGACCTTCTTTGGGTTTGGAGAAATTGTCCAAGAGAGTCGGAGCGGGGGCGGGAGCGTCTGTGCGTTGCGGAATGGGAGCCTGCGGTTCCAGAGCCGAACGCAGGGCGCCTTCCACGAGTTGGGCGCAATGAATTTTCATCGGGGGGAGCGGTCCGAGTTCGCCGGCGAGTTCTTCGGTTTTGAGCGAGAGCGCTTCTTCGGGGGTTTTGCCGCGGATTAGTTCCGTGGCCAGGCTGGCGACGGCGATGGCGGTTTCGCAGCCGAAGGATTGGAAGGTGGCGCGGTCGATGACTTTTTTGCCGTTTTCATCCTTGAACTTCACCCACATGCGGAGCATTTCGCCGCAGTCGGAATTGCCCACGGTGCCGACGGCGTCCGCATTGGCGAGCTCGCCCATGTTTTGCGGGTTGGCGATGGCGTCGGAGATTTTTTTCTGTAAGTCGTTGTTCATAATTTTTTAACGCAGAGGCGCGGCTGACACGTGCGGGTGTTTTTTCGTCATTCGCCTCCGCCGGGGGCGAATGACGAAAAAACACGGACTATACGGGGCTTCGGAATGGGTAGCGGAGACATTTTTCATCCTACGCGATATCTCCTCATCGCCGTATCCACTTCCTGAGCCCAGGCGTCGATGCCGCCGCGGAGGCAGCGGACGTTTTGCAGGCCGTGGCCCATGAAATACGCGGCGGCGTCCAGGCCGTTTTTGCCCTGGTGATCCACAACGACGACGGGTTTTGTGTTGGAGCCGTCGCCCATGATTTGCCGCATGACGTCCTGTGAGAGCAAGGTGGAACCTTCGATGTGCACGGCTTCGAATTCCTCGCGAGAGCGGACGTCCACGAGGCGCAGAGATTTATCCTGTTTGAGCGCGTCGGAGAGTTCCTTCGGCGAAATCAAAACCTTCGCGTCCTGCTCGTGGCTGGATTGGATGTGCGCGAGGACTTCGTTCACGTCGAGGCTGCCATTGCGCGCGCAGACGCCGGCGAGGGTTTCGTCCGGGCTGAAGCCGCAACTGCTGCAACCGCCGATGTGATAGCGGCGGAACAAGGCGCGTTGTGCGCCCGGGAATTTTTCCAGCACGTCGCGCATGGGCGATTGGGGACTGATCGTCATCACGGGCAAACTAATGTAAAACGTGGCGTTTGTCTAAACCGTACGAAAGTTTCCAATTCCAAAAATCGATTGAGGGGCGAGAGAGGCTGCAACGACTATTATTGCCCCGATGCCTGGGCGAACATTTTGGCGAGATCTTTTTGGGCTTCGAGCAGATGCTCGGTCATGAAATCGTCGGCTTCTGGGAGGACGGCGTTGATGATTTGGAGGCGGCTGACAATCAAAGGCAGGTCATTCGCCGTCAGATTTTTTGGATCGTCGAAGCCGGTTTCGTTCAAGTCTTCCATCAAATCGCCGCGCTCGTTGTCCGGCAGGCTGTTGTCGAAAATGGCCGAGAGCCAATATTGTTCCGCGTCGGGATCGGATCCGACCAGGGCGAGGGCGTCCCGCGCGGTCGGGTCTTGCAAGGGTTCTTTGCCGGGAGCGACGTTGTTGGGGGGTGAATATTGGACGCGGGCTTTTGCGATGGTTTTAGGTTGAGGTGTGGGGACGGTTTCCGGTATTGGCGCGGAGGAAATCGGAGTTTGGGCGACGGAGGGCGCCGGCTGCGGAGCCGGCGCCGAAATCGTATGCGGCTGATGATCCGAGCGCTTGACGATGATGAGAGCGAGCCCGGCGGCCGCCACGGTGAGACCGATCATTTTCCAACTGCTGTTCATGGATTCAATTTAGCACCAGCGGATGAATACAAAATGGAAAGGGAATTAAAATGTTGTCATTCGCCGGGGTGAGTAGGACTTTTGGAACGGGCCCTACATGGACGCGTTGTGGGAGTTCACGCTTTAGCGTGTCCGCCGAACAAGCTAAAGCTTGAACTCCAACCAATGCGGGCGCTGCCAGAATTTCTCAAAAATGGCACGTGATATTGTCCTGAAACGACGGGTTCGTTCGTCGTAGAATTGAAAGACAAATAAACAACTGATTATGAGCACAAAAAAACACAATGGAGTGGTTCAACCGTATCTCTTCTTCAATGGCCGTTGCGAGGAGGCGATTGAGTTCTACAAAAATGCCCTCGGCGCGGAAGTGCAGATGCTGATGCGCTACAAGGAAAGCCCCGAAGCGCCGCCGCCGGGGATGGTGCCGCCGGGTTTTGAAAACAAAGTGATGCACGCGAGCTTGCGCGTGGGCCAGACGATTGTCATGGCTTCGGACGGATGCTCGACGGAGGGGGCGAAGTTCGAGGGATTTTCGCTTTCGGTGGCGGTTGCCACGCCGGCGGAGGTGGATGCCATTTTTAACGCTCTCGCAGTGGGTGGCAAGGTGGGGATGCCGCTGAACAAGACCTTCTGGTCGCCGCGTTTCGGCATGGTTACGGATAAATTTGGCGTGGGCTGGATGGTGTCGGTGATGATGGATGCGCACAAATAGGCGGACCGGGGGGCGGCGCCTTCGCGTCGTCCCCCGGGGAGACGCAGCTAAAATTCAAGAGTCCTTAGACTGAGGGGATTGAGTTCGACGGTTTTCAAAAGACGGAACGTTTAGGGGATTTCGAGATCACATCTTACATCCTGACAAAATGGGGATGTTGAAACGAACTACCCCATTCGATTCTCTGGCAAATGGGGTAGTTCAAATTTTAAGGCGAACCAATTTTCTGTCGAGCGAAAAATGCTGCGGGAAAACTTTTTCCGGACTGCGAGTTGACTCCTGCCTCCGATAGCATTTTGCCGTGAGTCAACACGACTGCTTGCCAACGGTGATTTCCGAAAGGGGGGCAAGCCTGGCACGGTATCAGGACATGGGTAACACTTTGATGTCAGCACATAGGTTACACTTTGTATGTTGGAGGAGTGGCCCTGCGGGTTTGCTTCGACTCCCCGCAGGGAATCGCCACCATTTTGGAAATCGCTGTTGGCAAATACTATAAAATCCAGATGTGTCTGCCGAGGCACCATCCCCATTTGGACCTGGGGCGGGATACCGCCGAAACTCGCAGCCGGGGACGGCTGCACTACGAGGGATGGCGGGCTTCTCGTTTCCGGAAAAAACCCTTAATTTTTTCGTGCGGTTTGCGAGAGGAGTTGGTCCAATTGAATAGAAATGATTCGCAGTTTGATGTATTCTTAACTAAACTGTGGCCATGAGGGAAAACTTAAATCCCGCCGCCGCCGAAACTTCCGCAGGGTCCGCTGGTTTAACTTCCAGACAGATGATCAACGCGCAGCAGGAAGCGGCCCGGAGTGTGTACCACAAGATCGCGGACAATATTTCCCAAATCATCCAGGGCCAGGCCGGTCCGACGCGCAAATTGCTGGCGGCGCTGGCGAGCGGAGGGCATGTGTTGTTGGAGGATTTTCCCGGCACCGGCAAGACGACGCTGGCCAAGGCGCTGGCCCGCTCGGTTACGGCGCAGTTCAAGCGTGTTCAATTCACGCCGGACCTGTTGCCCTCGGATATCCTGGGCGTTTCGGTGTTCAGTCAGCGCGACCAGCAGTTTCATTTTCACGAGGGGCCGATTTTCACGAACATTCTCCTCGCCGACGAAATCAACCGCGCGTCGCCGCGCACGCAGTCGGCGTTGCTCGAAGCGATGGGTGAGGCGCAGGTCAGCGTGGAAGGCGAGCGGCGCGATTTGTCCGATTTGTTTTTCGTGATTGCGACGCAAAATCCGGTGGAGTTTCGCGGCACGTATCCGCTGCCGGAGGCGCAGATGGACCGGTTCGCGATGGAATTTACGCTGGGTTATGTGCATGCGGACGATGAAGTCGCGATTCTCACCGCGCAGGAACACAATCATCCGCTGGAGATGCTCGAACCGTGCGCGACGCTGGCGGATGTGATCGGGATGAAGCGCGCGATTGAGACGATCCGCATCAGCGAGGAATTGAAGCATTACATCGTGGCGCTGGTGGCGGCGACGCGCAGCGCGAACGGTGTGCAATTGGGCGCGAGCCCGCGCGCGTCGATCGCGTTGATGAAGGCGGCGCAGGCGCTCGCGCTCTTCGACGGAATAGATTTTGTCGGGCCGGAACAAATCCAGGAATTGGCGGTGCCGGTCATCGCGCATCGCCTGGTGATGGAACCGCAGGCGCGTTTTTCCGGGCTCACGGCGCGCGGCGTGGTGCAGGACGTGTTGAAGAAGTTGAAAGTGCCGGCCTAGAGCTCGCCGCAGTCATGGTCACGATCGTCAAGCAGACAAGATTTTCGTTCTGGCGATTCAAGGAGATTTACCAGTTCCCGCTGCCGCCGAGCGCGGGCAAACCCATCGAACGCATTTTGGATTTTTACCAGTCCCGGCCGCTGGAGAAGGTCGTGGTGGGGAAGAACAGCTTGCGCTTCACCCGCGGCAGTGTGCTGTTTGGGCTCTGGCTTTCGAATCATCCGCGAGCGCGGCAAAACGCTTCCATACAGATCGTGGATGGAAAGGTCATTTGCGAGTTTCTTTGCACGGTGGGAATTGGCCATGTGCGGGTGCTGACGTCGCGCCTCCAGATGGAAGTGCAGCGGTTGGAGGCGTACCTCGGCGGGGCGGTGGCGGTGAGCCGGCGGCCGTGGCGGTTGTTTCTGCTGGGCAGCCCGGTTTTCCGCGTGCTTTATTGGTGGTATCGCATCGCTTCCGGAATGCGCTATCGAGCGGGGCGGCGGCTGACGCGCGCGGGGTGGATGGTGCTGATCGCGTTGATGGCCTCCTTCATGATGGGAACGGACACGGATAACACGGTGGTTTACCAGGCGCTGCCGATCCTGATTTTCATGCTGGTGACGGCGGTGCTGTTCAGTTTTTTCTTTCGCGCGCGTTTTTCCGCCACGCGCCTGCTGCCGCGGTTTGGGACCGTGGGCCGGCCGTTGTATTACCGCGTGATGATCAAGAATCTCACGGCCAAAGCTCAAAGCGACCTGAGCTATCTGGAAAACTTATCGGACCCGCGGCCTTCCTATGGCGAATGGCGGGCGGCGGCGATTGCGGACAACCGAAAAATTCCCCTGTTTAGACTGAGTTCGCGCCGCTACAAGCGGCACAAAATCGCAAACATCAAGGAGGGGTTGGTGCCGTCCATGCCGCCGAAAGGAGAGGTCGAAGTGCGCGTGGAACTCGAGCCGCTCAAACGGGGCGTGCTGAAGTTTGGCGGTGTGACTTTGGCGCGGCCGGATCCGTTCGGGCTGTTTCGCGGGTTTGTCAAAGTGCCGATCGCGCAAAGCACGTTGATCCTGCCCAAGCGTTATCCGCTGCCGGCGATCGCGATGCCGGGCGCGATGAAATACCAGGAAGGCGGCGTGGCGATGGCGTCGAACATCGGGCGGAGCGAGGAATTTGTGTCGCTGCGGGAATATCGCCGCGGCGATCCCTACCGGCACATTCACTGGCGCAGTTGGGCCAAAACGGGCAAGCCGATCGTGAAGGAATTTGAGGACGAATTTTTTGTGCGGCATGCGCTGGTGCTCGACACGTTCATCGATGACCCGCGCAGCGAGGCATTTGAAGAGGCGGTGTCGGTGGCGGCGTCGTTTGCGTGCACGTTGATCACGCAGGAATCGTTGCTCGATCTGTTGTTCGTGGGGCCGCAGGCGTATTCGTTCACGGCCGGGCGTGGGCTGGCGCACGCGGATCAAATGCTGGAAATTCTCGCCTCGGTGCGGGTTTGTCCGGATGAATCGTTCGGGAAGCTGGAACATCTGGTGATGCAACATGCCGCCGCGGTGAGCGGTTGTGTCTGCGTGTTTCTGGCGTGGAACGATGAACGCCGCCGGTTGGTCGAAAAACTCGCGGGGCTGGGTGTGCCGGCGATGGTGCTGCTGGTGGTCGAACCTGGAATGAAGCCGGATTTGTCGCGCGAACAATTCGGGGATATTCATGTGCTGGAAGCGGGGAAGATTGAGGAAGGGTTGGCGAAATTGTGAGTAAACATCCAACAACCAACATCCAACAACCAACATCCAATGGGAGCGATGTCGCTGGATTCCTTTGCATTGGGCGTTGGATGTTGGATGTTGGATGTTGGTTGTTTTCTTTTCCTGTATGAAAACTCCTCCTTTTGTCCTGGGCGTGACGCTGCTCTTCTGGGGCTGGCAGACGGATTTTCTTTTGGAAGGGGCGTTGATGGGGCTGGTGCTGGAGGCTTCGCGATTTGTCAAACTGCGCTGGGAATTGTCCGACGACGATTTCAAAAGAATCTGGACGTTCTGCGCGCTGCTTTTTTTGGCGGCGGCCGTTTATGCGTTCGCGGACAACGGCGGACCGGAAGGGTTCGGGAGATTATTCGGCGGCCCCAATTTTGTGTCCGAACGGGAGGCGGGGTCGGCGAGCGCAAAAACCGCGGCGGCGCTGATTCGCTGGTTGCCGATGATTTTCTTCCTGTTTCTGGGCGCGCAGGCGTTCAGCACGCGCCAGGAAATTCCGTTGCACACGATTTCCCTGATTCTCCAACGCCGGTGGAAGCGCGCCAAAAAGCTGGGCCAGCCGCTGCCGTCCAGCCAGGGCGTGGACGTGGCTTATCCGTATTTCGCGGTTTGTCTTTTTGCCTCGAGCGTGCATCGCAACCAGAACAACACGTTTTTCTGGGGGCTGTGCCTGCTGCTGGCGTGGGTGCTTTGGGTGCGGCGGCCGCGGCGGTTCGGCCTCGCCGTCTGGGGAGGAGCGCTGGCATTGGCGATTGTTTTCGGCTACACGGGCGCGCAGGGCATCGGTTATGTGCAACGCTATGTGGAATCGCTAAACGTGCAATTGATCGCGCGCCTGCTCAGCCGCGGACGGACGGACCCGACGAAAAGCCAGACGCGAATCGGCGAGATCGGGCGGGTGGAAACGTCACCGAGCATTCTCATCTGGCTGCGCCCGATTGCGGGGGAATTTCCTTCGTATCTGCGCGAGGCCAGCTATCGCGAGTTTCGCTCGCCCACGTGGTTTGCGAATCAAGCCAAAACCGATACGACCGATATCAGCCATGCCGGCACGAATGAAAATACCTGGCCGCTCGGCTTGAACAAAACGAACGCTTCGCGCATTGGCATCTCGTGCTACCTGACCGATCGCGATCCCGCCACCCGGAACGCCCAGGGCTTGCTGCCGTTGCCCACGGGTTCGGCGCGGCTGGAGGATTTGCCGGCTTACCTGGTGCAAAAAAACCTACGCGGCGCCGTGACGGCCCAGGGACCGGGCCTTGTGCAGTTTGAAGCTGTCTACGGCCCGGGCGCCACCATCGATTCGCCGGCTGAAACCAATGCCCCTCCTCCCTTTTGGGCGACCAACGGGGTTGAGCGCAACAATGCGGGGATGACGAATTCCGCCTCGCGAACCAATGGGGAGTACGCCGGACGTTGGGGCGGGGAGCGATTCGGTACGAATGGGCCCCGGCATCAGGGCATGGGATTGGGCACGGTCCGGGGCCGGACGGATTTGCAAATTCCCACGAGCGAAATTCCCGCGCTGGACGCGGTGATTGACGAGTTGAACCTGAAGGGCAAGAGCCGCCAGGAGGTGCTGGATTCGCTCCACGATTTTTTCTCCACGAAATTCACGTATCGCATGTGGCAGGACGCGGACAATGATGAGAGCCCCACCAATACGCCGTTGAGCCGGTTCCTACTGAAGACGCGCGCGGGGCATTGCGAGTACTTTGCCACGGCCACGGTTTTGCTGCTGCGCGAACTGGGGATTCCGGCGCGCTATGCGGTCGGCTATTCGGTCCACGAAGCGCAATGGAGCGGCTACGTGGTCCGCCAGAGCGATTCGCACGCGTGGTGTCTCGTTTGGGATGATCAGAAAAAGATCTGGGAAGATTTTGACACAACGCCGGGCGTGGAATTTGAAGAGCATCACAGCCGCGCGTCGTTGTGGTTCGCGGACGCGTGGTGGTGGATGCATTTTCAAATCTCCAAGCTCCGCTGGGGCCAGACGCATCTGAGGAATTATATTCTCATCGGACTGGTGCCGGTGCTCCTGCTGTTGTTATTCCAAATTGTGCGGCAACGGCGACGGTTCCGGGGCCAGGGGCCGGGCGGGCGGCGCACGATTGTCTGGCCGGGCTTGGACTCGGAATTTTACCAGATCGAAAAACAACTCGCGGATCGCGGCGTGCTGCGCGGCGCGAATGAAACGCTGGTGGACTGGCTGGAACGCGCGGCCGCCGAGCCGTCGCTGGCGGCTTTGAAGGCGCCGTTGCGTGGTTTGTTGCGGTTACACTATCGGTATCGTTTTGACCCGCAGGGGCTCAGCGATGCGGACCGCGAAGAGTTGAAGCGGGAGGCGCAGGAGTGTTTGGACAAATTAGCGCAGTTGGAAAAAGCGGCGGCGGCGACGTAAAAGCTCCAAGCACCAAGCGTCCAAGATCCAGAGAAACTCCAAGCTCCAATTCCGAGCCGCATCCCCCGTGCTTTTGGGAGCTTGAGATTTGGAATTTCTCTGAAGCTTGGTGCTTGGGATTTGGAGCTTTCCTCATATTGTTGTTCCCACTGGATTTGCGCACGGACCTCATGTAGTTTCCCGCGACTATGTTCGACACCATCAAAGCGGAAATTTCGACTGCGGCTGAGAAACTCGCGCACTTGCGGAGGTTTCTTTGACGTCCCGAGCGCGCAAAAACGTCTCGGCGAACTGAATTCCCTGATGGCGGGGGAGACTTTCTGGAACAATCGCGAGCAGGCCCAAAAGCTGATCGACGAATCCAATTCGCTCCGCAATAAAATCGAGCCGCTGCTTAAATCCGAGAAGCAAATCGAGGATTTCCAGGTGATGGCCGAATTGGGCGAGGCCGAGCCGGCGGAATCCCAGGCCAAAATCGAGAAGGAACTGGAAGCCGACCTGGCGAAATTTTTCAAGCAGCTCGAGGCGATGGAATTGCGGGTGTTCCTCAACGGCCCGCATGACAAAAACAATTGCATCCTGAGCATCAACTCCGGCGCCGGCGGCACGGAGGCGTGCGATTGGGCGAGCATGCTGCTGCGGATGTACCAGCGTTGGGTGGAATCGCGTGGGTGGGAAATGGAAGTCACCGACGCGCTGCCCGGTGAAGGCGCGGGCATCAAGAGCGCGACGATGGTCATTCGCGGCGAGAACGCGTACGGCTTTTGCAAGGCGGAGCGCGGGGTGCATCGCCTGGTGCGCATTTCGCCGTTCGATTCGAACAAGCGGCGGCACACGAGTTTTGCCAGCGTAGACACGATTGCGGAATTGGAAGAGGACACGACGGAAATTGTGATTCCGCCGAATGAATTCAGCGTGGACACGTTTCGTTCCGGCGGCAAGGGCGGCCAGAACGTGAACAAGGTGGAAACCGCGGTGCGCATCACGCATATCCCGACGGGGCTCGTCGTGGCGTCGCAAGCGCAACGGTCGCAGCATCAGAATCGCGCCACGGCGATGAAGCTGTTGCTGTCGCGCATTTTCGCGCAGCGTCTCGACGCCGCGAAGGCTGACATGGAAAAATTTTATGGCGAAAAAGGCAGTGTGTCGTGGGGTAACCAGATTCGCAGCTACGTATTTCAGCCGTATCGCATGGTGAAAGACCTGCGGACCGGCGTGGAAACGAGTAATGTGCAGGGTGTGATGGACGGCGATTTGGATCCGTTCGTGAATGGATGGTTGCGGGCGGGGTGCCCGACGAAGCGGATGCAGGGGGTTAAGGACGAAGAAGAGTAACCGCAAAGATCGCAAAGATCGCAAAGAGGAAAATCTTTGTGTTCTCCGCGTTCTTTGCGGTTAATTAATTTGTGAACATTCTCGACAAAATCGTTGAAGAAAAGAAACGCGAGATCGCGAAGCTGCCGGCGCGCGTTCTCGCGGCGGGCGATTTGCGCGATGCCGTGCTCGAACGCGGCGAACGGCGGGATTTTTTGGGAGCGTTACGCGCGGCCTCACGCAACACGCAACACGCAACACGTGTCGGCCTCATCGCGGAAGTGAAGAAAGCCTCACCGTCGGCGGGGATTATTTGCAAGGATTTCGATCCGGTGCGCATCGCGAAGGAATACGAAGCGGCGGGGGCGAGCTGTTTGTCCGTGCTGACGGATGAGAAATATTTTCAAGGGTCGCTGGATTATTTGCGGCAGATTCGCGGGGCGGTGAAGTTGCCGCTGTTGCGCAAGGATTTCATGATCGATGAGCGCCAGATTCTGGAAGCCATCGAGTGGGGTGCGGATGCGATTTTGTTGATCGTGGCGATTTTGGATGATGCGCGGCTGAGGCGGTTTCACGAACTCGCGAGGTCGGCGGGGTTGGCGGTGCTGGTGGAAGTGCACGATGAAGTGGAACTGGAACGCGCGATGGCCATCGGCGCTGAGTTGATTGGCGTGAACAATCGCGATTTGAAGACGTTCCAGGTGGATTTGGGGAATACGGAACGGCTGGCGGCGAAGCTCTTTAGTGGCACGGGCGTCTCGCCTGTGCGATCACCAACAGAAACGCACGGGCAAGATGCCCGTGCCACTATGCTCGTGGCCGAAAGCGGCATTCATTCGCGGGCGGATGTGGAGCGATTGGCGAAGTGCGGCGCGGGGGCGATTCTCGTCGGGGAGTCGTTGGTGAAGGGCGGAGATATTCGGGCGAAGGTGAAGGAATTAATTGGTTGAAGAGCGGGTTGGCATTTATAGCGCCGTAGGCGCGACATATTTGTAGAATTAGGAAACGTAAATCCGAGCTCCGTAGGAGCGGCATAAACGTGTTTGCCTAAAGGTCCCCATTTTCCGTTTTAAAAATATATTTTGGATCGTAGTCCACTTCGAACTTTTCCAATAATTCGACGTACTCCTCGCGGAATGTTTTTCGAGCGTGGTGCTTTTGTTGGTTTTTTATGTAGCGGACGACAGAGTCTAATTGCGAGCGTGAATACGAGAATGCGCCAAACCCCACTTGCCACGAGAATCTTCCGGCAACCCATCGCTTCTTATTGATAAAATTTGAGGAACCGGTTTTTACGTCTCCTACCAAGTCTGACAAGGATGAGTCCGGTCGCAAGCCGATCAATAAATGCAGATGATCCGGCATATTGTTTATGGCGATCAGTTTTTGCCTTTGACCGGAAATGATACCGGAAATGTACTTCTGGAGTTCGTCGTTGTGCTCGGGTTTGATGAGACTTTGCCGCCCTTCAACCGCGAACACAACGTGGATATAGATTTGCGTGTAGGTATTTGCCATGGTTGTTCGAATGTCGCTCCTACGGAGCTCGGTGTGATTTTTGAGTCAGAGATCTACAAATATGTCGCGCCTACGGCGCTGGCCCCTTCAAGTTTCAATCTCCTCGAGACAGTAATGCCAGTTGTATCACCGCGGGACGCGGGTGCTACACTAAACTTTCACCCATTTCCCTGACTTCGCCGACTCTTCCACTGCGGCGAGGACGATTTGGTTTTTTAAGCCATCCTCAAACGTGGGTTGCACGGGCTTGCGGTCGATGCACGCGTTGACGAAATCGGCGGCGGTGTGGACGAAGGTGTGTTCGTAGCCGAGAATGTGGCCGGGGGGCCACCATTGGCCGGTGTAGGGATGCGTTCCGTTTGGTTGCGTAACTAAAATGTCGCGGAAACCCTGGCGGTCGGCGGCGTCGGCGCCGTTGTAAAATTTCAGGCGGTTCATGTCCTCGAAATCGAACGAGAGCGAGCCTTTGCTGCCGTTGATTTCGATTTTAATGTGGTTCTTGCGGCCGAGCGCCATGCGGGTGGCTTCGAGATTTGCGAGCGCGCCGTTTTCGAACGTGCCGAGAAAAATTGCGGTGTCATCCACGGTGACCTTGCCCATCTTGCGTTGAACTTTGGGCATGATGCCGGGCGTTTTCGCGTTCGATTCAATCGGGCGATCGGGAATGAACGTGTGCATGGTGCCGTTCACCCTGGTGAATTCGCCGACGAGGTAGCGCGCGAGGTCGATGATGTGCGCATTGATGTCGCCGAGCGCGCCGGAGCCGGAAGTTTTTTTGTCGAGCCGCCAGTTCAACGCGAAATCCGGATCGACGAGCCAGTCCTGCGCGTAGCGCGCGTGGTAATGATAAATTTGCCCGAGCGCGCCTTCGGTGATCATTTTTTTCGCGAGCGCAATCGCCGGGATGCGCCGGTAGTTGTGGCACACCATGTGGACGATTTTGGATTTTTGCGCGGCGTGGAACATCGCTTGCGCCTGCTTCACGGTCAGAGCGAGCGGTTTTTCGCAGAGCACATGCTTGCCGTTTTGCGCGGCGGCGATGGCGATTTCGCAATGGCTCTCGTTTGGCGTGTTGATGTCGATGATATCGATGAGCGGGTTGTCGATAAGTTCGCGCCAGTCGGTGGAGGAATTCTGCCAACCGAGTTGCGAGCGCGCGGCCTGCACGGCGGCGGAGTCGCGTCCGCAGATGGTGTGGAGCTCAACGTGCGCCTTGAGCGGAAAAAATTTCGGGGCTTGCCGCCAGGCATTTGAGTGGGCTCTCCCCATGAAGCGATAACCGACCATTCCGACGCGAAGTGTTCTCGCCATAAAGTTGGTGGTTGAATTAGCGTCCGCCGTCTTTATATAGTGACCCACGATTTTCAAGTCAATCGGCGACTGGGGTTTTGGCGCAAATCCGGCTGAAATCCGCGGGGTAAACAGGCCTCGGAAAATCCAAAGATAGTTGATTGAAAGCTACTTATGCCGTTTACCGCTGCTGAAATCGCGAAATATCTGCAAGGTGAAGTTTTGGGCGATGCAACCGTTGTTCTCCATGCGTTTGCGCCGGCGGACCGCGCGCAGTCGGGGGATTTGACGTTCGCGGAAAACCCGGAATATCTGGCGCGCGCGGAGCAAAGCGCGGCTTCGGCGATCATTGTTGATGGAGAATTAACCTCCAAAAAAATCCTGATTCGCGTGCCGAATGCGCGCGTCGGATTTGCCAAGGCGCTCGCGTTATTTTTTCCGGAGCCGGTTTTTCCCGCCGGCGTGCATCCGACGGCGATCATCGCGCCCGGCGCGCAAGTAGATGCCACGGCGCATATCGGGCCGTATTGTGTGGTGCATGAAAAAGTGCGCATCGGCGCGCGGTCGGTGTTGCAGGGCGGCAATCACATTGGCATGGGGGCGCAACTGGGCGAGGAGGTGAATTTATTTCCGCACGTGACGATTTACGCGCGCAGCGAAATTGGAAATCGCGTGCGGATTCATGCGGGGACGGCGATTGGTTCGGACGGGTTCGGTTACGTGCTGGACAACGGCGTGCATCGCAAGGTGCCGCAGATTGGCAACGTGATTATTCGCGATGACGTGGAGATCGGTTCCAACGTGAGCATCGATCGCGGCGCGCTCGGGCCGACGATCATCGGCAAGGGCACGAAGATCGATAATCTCGTGCAGATCGCGCACAACGTGGTGATTGGCGACGGCTGCCTCGTGATTTCGCAAGTGGGCATTGCGGGCAGCACGAAGATTGGGAATGACACCATCATTGCCGGGCAGGCAGGATTGGCGGGGCATTTGAAGATTGGCAATCGCGTGACGGTCTCGGCGCAATCGGGTATCATGAGCAACATTCCTGACGGGGAAAAATGGCTGGGCTCGCCGGCGCAACCGGATCGCCAGATGAAGCGGCAGATGATTGCGGTGACGCAATTGCCGGATTTGCTGAAGCGCGTGGCGGAGTTGGAGAAGAAGTTGGGCGTGGATGTGGAGAAGGAGTGAATGTAGCCGCGGGCGTCAGTCCGCGCTGAGGTAATTCCGAAATCTCGATGGATGATGGCGCCGACTGACGTCGGCGGCTACGGGCTATTCAAGCATCTTCAGCAGTTCCGCCTCATCAATCACTTTGACGCCGAGGGCATTCGCCTTGTCCAATTTGGAACCGGCTTCGGCGCCGGCGACGACGAAATCGGTTTTCTTGCTGACGCTGCCGCTGACTTTTCCGCCGGCGGCTTCAATTTTGGCGGCGGCTTCTTCGCGTTTCAAATTTGGCAGCGTGCCGGTGAGGACGAAGGTTTTACCGGCCCAGGGTCCGGCGGCGGCGCGGGGTTTGTAGAGTTCGGATTTGAAACTGAGGCCGGCTTTGCGCAGGCGTTCCACGAGATTCTTGTTGTGCGAATCGGAATACCATTGAGTCAGGCTTTTCGCGATTACTTCGCCGATGTCCTCGGCTTCCATGAGTTGCTCGGCGCCTGCCGCGAAGATGTCGTCGAGCGTGGGAAAATGTTTGCAGAGCGATTTGGACGCGCCGGTGCCGACGTGAATGATGCCGAGGCCGTAGAGCACGCGCCAGGCATCGCGCGATTTGCTGGCCTCGACGCCATCGAGAAAATTTTGCGCAGACTTATCGCCCATGCGCTCGAGATTGGCGACTTCGGCGAGCTTGAGGTTGTAGAGTTCGGCGACATCGCGCACGAGGCCGCTGTTGACGAGTTGCAACACGAGCACTTCGCCGCCGCCTTCGATGTCCATCGCGCCGCGGGCGCACCAATGTTCGAGATGGCCGCGCACCTGCGCCGGGCAATCGGAATTCGGGCAATACCACGCCGCGCCTTCCTGGCTGCCGCCGGTTACTTCCTTCATCAACTTCGAGCCGCACTCGGGACAGACCTTCGGATATTGAAACGGCTTCTCTTTGCCGGTGCGTTTGGTCAGGACTACGTCGACGACTTTGGGAATGACTTCGCCGGCTTTTTCAATGGTGACGGTGTCGCCGATGCGCACGTCTTTTTTGCGAATGTAATCCTCGTTGTGCAAGGTCGCGCGGCTGATGGTGCTGCCGGAGAGAAAAACCGGTTCGAGTTCCGCGGTCGGCGTGATGGCGCCGGTGCGGCCGACGGTGATGAGGATGCCGTGCACTTTGGTTTCGGCCTGCTCCGCAGCGTATTTGTAGGCGATGGCCCAGCGCGGCGCTTTGGAGGTGAAGCCGGCGCGTTCGCGTTGCGCGTAGGAGTTCAGTTTGATGACCGCGCCGTCGGTTTCGTAGGGAAATTTTTTGCGAAGCTTGTCGAGATCGTCGATGGCCGCGACAAGTTCATCGGCGGATTTGCAATGGCGCGTCCACTCGGGTGTTTTGAAGCCGAGCGTTTTCAGCCAGGCAAGCATTTCATCGTGCGTTTGCGGCTGGCTCGCGCCTTCCACGCTGCCGAGGGCGTAAACGACGATATCGAGCGGGCGCTTGGCGACGAGGCGGGCGTCCAGTTGCTTGAGCGAACCGGCGGCGGCGTTGCGCGGATTGGCGAAAGTTTCTTCGCCGGCGGCTTTGCGTTCGGCGTTTAATTTTTCGAAGCCGGTCTTGGTGAGAAAAACTTCGCCGCGGACTTCGAGCAACTTCGGATGGTCGCTGGATTTTCCATGCAGCCGTTGCGGAATGCTGCGGATGGTGCGCAGGTTGGGCGTGATGTCATCGCCGGTGGAGCCGTCGCCGCGCGTGGCGCCGACGGTGAAGCTGCCGTGGTCGTAGCGCAAACTGATGGCCACGCCGTCTACTTTCGGCTCGACCATCCAGTCGAGTGTTTCATTGGGCAGAATGCGTTGCACGCGCGCGACGAAATCACGCAGTTCCTGTTGCGAATACGTGTTATCCAGGCTCAGCATCGGAACGATGTGCTGGACGGGTTTGAATTCCTTGAGCGGGGTGCCGCCGACGCGCTGGCTCGGGGAATCGGAAGTGGCGAGGGCGGGAAATTCTTTTTCGAGATCGAGCAGTTCGTGATAGAGCCGGTCGTAATCGCGGTCGCTGACGGTTGGTTGCGCGAGCACGTAATAGGCGTGATCGTGCCGGCGGAGTTCTTCGGCGAGTTGGGCGTGACGCGCTTTGGCTTGGTCGGACGTCATGGTTTTTGTGTATAAAGTTCGGCCGCGGACCGGACGAACTCAATTTATGCTTCAGGGAGTTACGCTCAAGTTCAAATGTCCGCCTTTGAAATTGTAGGTGACGGAGGAACTGTTCGTTTCCCACACGATCAGGTGATCGCCATCATCGTACCAGTCACTGAGAGGTGGCGGCGGATTGTCTAATTTGTAATGGCAGATTAAATCGCCATTTGTCGTCTTAATCGTAAACTCGTAGTAACTTCTTTTTCCTCCCCAAAATCTTTGGCCTTCCAAACTCATGGCCTCTGCGATCAGTTTTTGATCTGGTGAATTTATTCCACGGCCGGCACCTATAGGAAGAGTGCTGATGAAACGAATAAGTACCCAAATCAATGCAAAGACCAGCACTGTGCTGATATATAGAATGGGTTTTTTCATCCGGCTTTTCCTTTTGGTGATAAATTGTGCCGCAATTCGAGGGTGAAGGAAATTAAATTCAGCCGCGTTGTGGGTGTTGCCGTTGACAGGCGAAAAATGCGGGCCCACAGTGGCGGCAAGAAAGCCCATCCCTTTATGAAAACTCAATACCGCCAATTCGCTGTGCTGCTCGCGATCATTTTGTCGATCACCTCCAGCCGTGCCGGGCTTTTGGACAAGCTCAACAACCTGGTCACCAACTCCGTGAGTTCGGGGACCAATTCGAGCGCGGCTTCAGCGGCGTTGAACGGATTGTCTCAGGATCAGTTGGTGGGCGGGCTCAAGCAGGCGTTGAGCAACGGGCTGCAACACGCGGTGGGGACGTTGGGACAGCCCAACGGTTTTTTGACGAACCTGAATGTTAAAATTCCCATGCCCGACAAATTGCTGGTGGTGGAGAAAACGTTGCACTCGTTGAAGCAGGATAAGTTGGCGGATGATTTTGTGACGTCCATGAACCGCGCGGCGGAACAAGCAGTGCCGGTCGCGACGCAGGTTTTTGTGGATGCGGTGCAAAAAATGTCCATTGACGATGCGAAGGCGATTTTGACCGGGCCCACGAATGCGGCGACGGAATATTTTAAACGCACGACTTCCACGAATCTTTTTACGCGGTTTCATCCGATCGTGCAAAAAGCCACGGCATCGACGGGAGTGACTTCGACTTACAAGAAAATGACGGCGGCGGCGGGGAGCTCGAGCAATTCGCTCGTGAAGGAGCTGGGTAACTTGGTGGGCTCGGATGCGATGGATGTGGACAGCTATGTGACGAACAAGGCGTTGGATGGGCTGTTCAAAATGGTCGCGGACGAAGAAGCGAAGATTCGCGCGAATCCTGCCGCGCGAACGACGGACCTGCTGCAGAAGGTTTTCGGCGCCGCGCAGAAGTGAGTTTAGGAGTTTAAGAGTTTAAGAGTTTAAGAGTTGGGACGGCGGGCAGAATTGAGCGAGCGCGAAAAGATGCGTAGCAGTTCTTCCGCTTCTTGTTTTAAGCCGTCGAGTTTACCGGCTGGAATAATTTCTGCGTCTTCGAAGAGTTCGAGCCATAACAGGCTTTCGTCGGCCTCTTCGACGACAGTCCCCATTTTGGAAATGAAATCAGCCTGTGATTTGGCGCGGCAGATGGCGCGGTAATTTGCCGCGACAGATGTGCCAGAGCGCAGTACTTGTCGGCCTACGACTCGGGCTTCATCCGTTTTTGGCAATCGCTTGTAAAATTTAATGATGCGAACGGCAAAAGCTTTCGTCCGCGTTTTCATTTCTTCGCCGAACCGGTAGTTGTTCATAGGATGGTATGACAGTGTTGGAACTCCAAAACTCTTTAACTCCTAAACTCTCAAACTCTAAAGGGCTGGACAAGCATACAGACCCGTTTCACATTACCTCTATGGTCGCAGTCAATTCAACGATGTTGCCGCTCGGCACGGCGGCGCTCGATTTCAAGTTGCCGGATGTCAGCGGAAAAACGGTTACGCTCGCGGACTTCAAAGGCAAGCCGTTGCTCGTGATGTTCATTTGCAACCATTGCCCGTATGTGAAGCACATTCGCGCGGGGTTGGCGCAGCTCGGGCACGATTACGTTCCGCGCGGCGCGGCGATTGTGGCCATCAGCTCGAATGACGTGGGGAATTATCCGCAGGATGGGCCGGACAAGATGAAGGAGGAAGCGAAGGCGGCGGGTTATAATTTTCCTTACCTGTATGATGCGACCCAGGCGGTGGCGAAAAATTATCGCGCGGCGTGCACGCCGGATTTTTATTTGTTCGATAAGGAGCATCGCCTGGTGTATCGCGGGCAGTTTGATGAGAGCCGGCCCGGCAATGGTTTGCCGGTGACCGGGAAGGATCTGCGCGAGGCTTTGGATGCCGTCCTTGCCGGCAAGGCTGCGCCATCCGCGCAAAAGCCGAGCATCGGCTGCAATATCAAGTGGAAGGCCGGGAATGAACCGGACTATTTTTGAGGGCTGAGTCGAGAATCGGGGCGAACAATTTGGTTGGTGCCGCTTGCTTCTACATTAAGCATTCTGCATGCTATCTTATACATTCTGCATTTAAATTATGAACCAGTGGATTAGTGATTATCTGAAGGCGCAAAAAGCCGCGCTCGATTCCATCCCCGTCGACGGCACGGCGCAGTTGGTCGAGGTTTTGCGCGGCGCGCTCAAGGAAGAGCGGCATATTTTCGTCTTCGGCAATGGCGGCAGCGCGATGAATTCCTCCCATTTTGCGACGGACCTTGGCAAGGGCGCCTCGGACAAGGTCGGCAAACGCTTTCGCGTGCTCGCGCTCAATGACAACGTAAGCTGGATGACGGCGCTCGCAAATGATTATTCCTACGAGGAAGTGTTCGTGGGGCAATTGCAGAATTACGGCAAGCCGGGTGACATCGCGCTGGGCATCAGCGTGAGCGGCAACTCGCCGAATTGCGTGAAGGCGTTGCAATGGGCGAAGGATCACGGCTTGAAGACTGTGGCGCTCGTCGGGGCCAAGCGCGGGCGCATGGCGGACATCGCGGAGCAATCGATCGTCATCAAGGATACGCACTACGGGCGGGTGGAAGATGCGCAGATGGCGATTTGCCACATGCTGTGTTACGCGTTCATGGAAAACCCGCAGTTGGGGAAATGAAGTGAGTTAGGGGAGTGTGAGAGGCCTCTGAAAAAAAGAGAGGCATCGATGTCCGGCGATAGGGAGATACTCGCTTTGCTCGCCGCGCTACGCGCGAAAGTGATGGGTTTAATGGCTTTTTACCCAAGGTAGCCCTCGCAGACTCGGGCAACCTTGGGCTGATATCTTAAACACCTTCGGTGTTTTCATTTTGCCGGCTCAGCCGCGAGTTCGGCGCAGGTGTCATTCCAGAATTTCGCGCATTGAGCGATTTCAGGGCTCGAATTCTCCCAGTGGTATTCGTATTCGACGCAGAACGCGCCGTGGAAATTCTGGCGCTTTAATTCCGCCATGATCTCCTTCGATTTCCCGACGCCGGTGCCCCAGGGGACGTCGTGAGCTTGCGGGCCCATTTCATTGAGGTCCTTGAAGTGAAGGACGATGATGCGGCCCTGCAGTTTCTTCACGCATTCGAGCGGATCGAGGCCGGAGCGCATCCAATGGCCCACGTCCGCACAGGCGCCCATGAGCGGCGTGCGGCCTTTCACGGCGGCGAGGACGGTGTCCGGGTTCCAATAATGTGAAGGTTTCGGGTGATCGTGAATGGCCACCTTGATGTTGTATTCCTTGCAAAGTTTTTCGACGGTATCCAACGCCTCCGGTTCGGGCTCCGCGACCAATGTGTCGATGCCCCAGGCTTTGGCGAATTCAAACACTTGCCGGCTTTTGGCTTCGTCGGCGGGCAATTGGACGACGCCGATGTTCACGAAATTGCCGAAGCCGCGCGACTTGAGCTTTTGGTCGATGACAGCGCGTTGAGCGGGTGTGAGGTTGACGGTGCCGACTTTGTTGGTGCCGTCCAGAAGGACAGTGCCCGAAATGCTCATGTATTTGACGCCGAGCGCGGCGGTTTTATCAATGGCATCGAAGATCGGAAATTTTTGGAAGGTGTAAGAATGAATGGCCAATTTCCAGCCGAGCTTTTCCGCGGGGCTCTGGTCCTGGGCGTGAAGCAAGAAGGGTGAAAGGGCCAGGAACAGGCACAGTAGTTTTTTCATGGTGTGAGGCGAAATTACTTCGGGCATCTGGCGGGCACAATGCCAAAGCGAATCATAAATAACGAATGACGAAACGAATAAAGATCTGCCCGGCCATTCGTCATTTAACGCGCAACGGACCCCTTGCCTATTTAATAGTTGGGTACTAAACTCGGTTCATGTCCGACTTTGATCCCGCAGATTTCGTGGATGACGATTTTCAGGCGCGCAAAACGCAATCGGCCGCAGGGGCGGCTCCGGCCCAGCCCGGGCGCGCGCCCACACGCGAGGAAGTGGACTCGCGCGTGACGGATACCCAGCAGAAATTGGTGGAGCTTAAGCGCGCCCAGGAAGAGTTGGAACGCGAACGCGCTTCTCTCGAAGAAACCCGCCGGCGCCAGTTGGAATTCCAAACCGGCCGCCAGGAGATGATTCACAATCTCACCCGTGGCCTCGGGTTGCTCGAAGAGGCCGAGTTCACCGCGCGGCGGGATGCGGAGCAGATGGCGAAGACGATCGCGGATTTTCGCGATGCGCTCTCGAAGATTGAAGCGGTCCGCGAAGAGACGTGGACGAAGGATAATTTCAGCGTGGAATTAACTCGCGCGCTCACGTCGGTCGAGAACGGCCGCATGGAATGGAACACGGCGCGGTTGAAGTTTTCCGTTTTGACGGGTGAAAAAGCCACTGCTACGGCCGCGCCGGGCGAATCCGCCGCGACGGAGACGTTTCCGCTGGGCAACCGCAGTTTCGGCGAACTCTGCAAGCTGGGGCTGGCATTGACGTGGCCGCTGGCGTTGATCGCGCTGGCGGCATTGGTGGTGTTCGTCGTGATTTTGATGTCGTCCTCGGGGCACCGTTAACGGGCGGTTGAGCGTCTTGCATGTCATGGTTCAAGAAAAAGCCAGATCCGATTTCAGATCGCGCGCGCGCACTGAATGAGGAGATTGCTGCGCTCGAAGCTCAAATCCAGCAGATCAACGAGCAAAAGGCGCAATCGCCGCCGGCGGCCAAGTTGCGCTCGACGGCGATTCCGCACGGGGAGACGATTCAACGCGCTGCCGAGGCGGAAGCGCCCGCCTTGAGGCCGGAGGCCAGAGGACAGAAGCCGGAGACTCCCGCGCCGCACGAGCCGATTTTTGAGGAGGTCGATCAGGATCGATTGAAGGCGCGCGGCGAGGTTGCGACGCCGGATCATTACAACGAATTGGGCGTGCGCAAATACGATTTGCCCGCGTTGCTGCGGCGCATTCGCAATCATTTTCGCGGGCCGTCCACGAACAATCCCAAACTGGTGCATTATCTCGCGGCGGGCGGCGTGCAGGGATTGCGGCCCTTGCGGTATGAAAAGCGGGTGGCGCGCAATCGATTTGTTTTTTTCGTGGGGATTTTGTTTCTGGCGCTGTTGGGGATTCTGTTGGTGTTTTGGCACGGGCATCGGTGAGGGCGAAACGATTTGTGGGTGGCGGTGTCAAATGGATAGAGCGACATGCGAACATTATCGAGGATTCTGCTGTTGGTCTTCGTTGCATTAAACGCTTCTGCGTGCATGTGGGATGCGGAATCTCTCTCTCGCGAAAAATCCCGCAGCCATGATCTGGCTCAGACGATCCTTGGCGAAACCTCCACGCTGGAAGATACAAATCGCCTGCGCGCGCGAATCAAAGAACTGGAATCAGACCGCCACGAAACCGATCCCATGTGGTGGAATAATCTGGCGGGCGCCCATCTTCGTTTGAACGAAGCGCAGACTGCCGCGACACTCCTGGAGCCGGTCGTTGCGAAATTTCCGGACGACTATGGCCTTCACGCGAATCTCGGCACGGCGTATCACTTGCTCGGCCGCTATCAGGACGCGGAGAAGGAGATCGCGCGTGACCTTGAAATAAACCCGGACGCGCATTTTGGATTGGAGAAATATCATCTGGCGCTTTTGCAATACCTGGTTCGGGATCAGAAATATCAGGCCCGACATGTTTATGTGGATGAATATACCGTGCCGTTTGTGATTAATCAGGGGAGTGCGTGGGGTTTTGAGCGGGCAGACGCTGAATTGAATGAAGAGGATGCAATTTCCAGAGCGCGGAATTACGGCAGCACAGAAGCGGCTGAGGCGGACTATCAAGCGGTTTTGAAAACGAACGGAAGTCGGTATGAGCTTTCGGAAATATTGGCGGCGGTTGCTGCCTCGGAATCGCCTCCTGTTTATCGAAAGAACCTCGACCTTCGCGGCGAAACGAATATGGAAGCCGGAGTGATTTACATGGCGCAGATGAATCCGAAGGAGCCGGCGTGTCAGGTGATGCTGGGGATCGCCGCCTGGAAAAAGCGAAACTATCATCTCACCGTTACCGCATTTGAGCGAGCCATTGCGCTGGGTTCACCTCAATCTGAGCTTCTCAAAGAAAAGATCAGCGAATTGCAGGAGTTCATCCGAAATTCTGAAGGCAACCAACGGTCTATGAATCTCGTGGTTTTCATCATCTTCGGTCTGCCCGTGGCGCTGATTATATTGTTCATCGTGCGCCCCTTGCTCCGCATGGCATTGAAAAATCGTAAGGCAACCGGGTAACCGAAATCTCCCCCGTGAATCACGGCAAAGCGGGATAAATCCCGCGGTCCTCAAGAGAGCCTGTGGCGGCGCCCGCAAAAATTGAATTTCCAAATTTGCGTTTATCTGCGTTCATCTGTGGTTAAATAGATGAAAAAGTCTTCTCCAGTTTCCCGCAGCGGGCGCTTCGCCGGCGGCCCGTCGGCGGACGTGGCCAAGTTCACGGAATCCATTTCGTTCGATTGGCGGCTTTGGAAGCATGACATCCTCGGCTCCATGGTCCACGCCACGATGCTCCAGAAAATCGGCGTGCTGACCACGGCGGAATTGAAGGCGATTCTCAAGGGGTTCGATGGCATTGCGCGCGATATTCAGCTCGGGAAATTTCATTGGCGCGCGGAGTTGGAAGATGTGCACATGAACATCGAGGCGGAATTGACGCGGCGCGTGCCGGCGGGCGCGAAGCTGCACACCGCCCGTTCGCGCAACGACCAGGTGGCGCTCGATGTGCGGATGTGGCTGCGCGATGAAATTGCGGAGCTCTTGAATGAAGTGCGCGGTTTGCAGCAGGCGCTCGTGGATCTCGGCGCGAAAAATGCGGAGGTGATCATACCCGGCTACACGCATTTGCAACGGGCGCAGCCGGTGTATTTCGCACATCATTTGCTCGCCTACGTGGAAATGCTGGATCGCGATTACGCGCGGCTGGAGGATTGTTTTCTGCGCGTGAACGTCTGCCCTTTGGGCAGCGGCGCGATTGCCGGCACGACGTTGCCGTTGAAGCGCGAGATGGTTGCGAAGCTGCTCGGCTTTGTGGATGGCACGGGCCGCGCCAAGGTTTCGCAGAATTCCATGGACGCGGTGAGCGACCGGGATTTCGCGGTGGAATTTTGCGCCAGCGCGGCGTTGATTGCGGTGCATCTGTCGCGGTTGTCGGAAGATGTGATTCTTTGGGCGAGCGCGGAGTTTAATTTCATCAAAATCGCGGATGCGTATACGACCGGTTCGTCGTTGATGCCGCAAAAGAAAAATCCCGACATCGCCGAGCTCACGCGAGGCAAAAGCGCACGGGTGATCGGAAATCTGGTCGCGCTGTTGACGTTGTTGAAGGGCCTTCCGATGACCTACAACCGCGATTTGCAGGAGGACAAGGAACGGTTGTTCGACACGGTGGACACGGTGCGCGCCTCGGTGCGGTTGACGGGTGCGATGTTGAAAAACACGAAGGTGAATCGCGCGGCGTGCCAGGCGGCTGCGGCGGACCCGGCGTTGCTCGCGACGGATCTTGCAGATTATCTCGTGCGACGCGGCATGCCGTTCCGCGAGGCGCATCATGTGGTCGGCGCGGTGGTGGCGCTGGCGGAACAATCCGGCAAGGCATTGAATCAATTGACCACGGCACAATTGCAATCCGTGAACAAACAGTTCGGCCGCGATGCGCTGAGCATTTTCAATTTGAAGCGCGCCATGGAGCGCCGAAATATTATCGGCGCTCCGGGGACGAAAGAAGTGGCGCGGCAATTGGAGCGGTGGCGGAAGCAATTGAGTTAGGCATCCTTTGGATATTATGGATTGGGTTTCCGAACACCCAGATAGCAGCCAGATTGTGCTGAGTTGCGGCGCTCTCTGTGTGGCAGCGATTTTCATTTGGTTTCAGAGGCGCAAATTGGTGATAGCCATCCCATGCGCGTTGATATTTTTGTTCTTCGCGATGGTGGCCATTCCCAATGTTATCCATGCGCGAACCATGGCTCATCGAGCCACTTGCGTTAATAATCTAAAGCAAATCCAAAATGCCAAAGAGCAGTGGGCGCGAGAAAATCACAAATCACCCACGGATATTCCAACTGAAGAAGACTTATACGGTGTAAACGGCACGAACGGTTTTCTTCGTCAACTGATTTGTCCCTCGGGCGGTAAATACCACTTCGGCGCTGTGAATGAAAATCCAACCTGCAGTTTGACCAACAGAGGACATATCTTGAAATGAAATCCTCTCCCAAAATTGGCGCGACCGGCGAGTTGCAATTCACTGTGGAGCAAAAGCACGTGATTGATTTTGCGACGGACGGGATGCCGGCGGTGTTGAGCACGCCGAACCTGATCGGGTTGCTGGAACGCACTTCGCGCAAGACGTTGGAGCCGTTTCTGGAATCGGATGAGCGGAGTGTGGGGGTGGAAATTGAGTTGCGGCACCTGGCGCCGGCGTTGTTGGGTGCGGAGGTCACGTGTATCACGCGAGTTTATCATGTGGATGGGCGCAAGGTGGATTTTCAGATCGAGGCGCGCGAGCAGGACAGGTTGATTGCGCGCGGGTTGCACAAACGCGCGGTGATTCGGGTGGATAGCTTTGCGCGGCAGGCGGGGAAGTAGGAGACGGGGTAACGAGTCTCACGCTTTCTCGGAAGAGTCATTCAGAGACTCCTCACGTCGTCTCCTACTTGAAGAGGAATAAATTCCATTGCCACAAACGCGGAAATTATTAGCATCAACACTCCCACTTCGGACATTCCGGGGTGGTTACCAGAATACGATTCATGAAAAGTTACGATATCGCAGTCATTGGCGGAGACGGCACGGGTCCCGAGGTCACTCGTGAGGCGCTCAAAGTGTGCGAAGCCGCCGGCAAGAAATTTGGTTTCAAACTCAACTGGCATCCTTACGATTTCGGCGGAGATCGCTATCTTAAAACCGGCGAGGTGCTGCCCGATGGCGCGGTGGATGAACTGCGTAAGTTCAAGGCGATTTACCTGGGCGCGGTCGGTCATCCGCAAGTGAAGCCGGGCATTCTGGAAAAAGGCATTTTGCTGCGCCTGCGTTTTGAGCTGCAGCAATATATCAATCTCCGCCCGGTGCGGCTTTATCGCGCTGAGGATTGCCCGCTGAAGGACAAGGGCCCGGAGCATATCGATTTCATTGTCGTCCGCGAAAACAACGAAGGCCTTTACGCCGGCGCGGGTGGTTTTCAATACAAAGGCACGCCGCAGGAAGTGGCGATCCAGGAAAGCGTGAACACGCGTTTCGGCGTGGAGCGCTGCTTGAAGTACGCGTTCGATCTCGCGCAGAAACGCCGCAACGGCAAGGCGTGGAAAGGTCTCAAGCCCGAAGACACGCAGGCCGGCAAGACCGCGCAACTCACGCTTTGCGGCAAAACCAACGTGCTGACGTTTGCGTTTGATTTGTGGTGGCGCGCGTTCAATGAACTGTCGCCGAAGTATCCAACGGTGAAGACGGATTACGCGCACGTCGATGCGACTTGCATGTGGTTCGTGAAAAATCCGGAATGGTTCGACGTCATCGTGACGGACAACATGTTCGGCGACATCATCACGGACCTCGCGGCGATGATCCAGGGCGGCCTGGGCGTGGCGGCGGGCGGCAACATTAATCCCGAAGGCACTTCAATGTTCGAACCGATGGGCGGCAGCGCGCCGAAATACACCGGCCAGAATGTCATCAATCCGATCGCGGCGATCAACGCGGGCGCGATGATGCTGGATTTCCTCGGCGAAGCCGAAGCGGGCGCGGCCATCGAAAATGCCGCGATCAAGATCATCAACACCAAGATTAAATCGCTCGCGGCGGGCAAGATGGGTCACGGCACGCGCGAAGTGGGTGATTTGGTGGCGGAGGCGATTTAATAGTGGCACGGGCGTCCCCGCCCGTGCGACTCAAAGCAGTGCAGATTAGAACGCACGGGCGGGACGCCCGTGCTACTAATTAATTGTGGGTCACTGGCCGTGATGAGCCCTAATGTTGCGGCCCGGCCAGTTTCCATTGGCCGTTCACGTTCTTCATGACCATCGGGACGGCTTCGAAATTGTCGTGCTCTTCCAGTTCCACCGTCAGAACGACGGTGTTATTGTCCTGCACTTCGCGGTCGAGGATCTGGGTGGAAGCGAGATTGTAGGTTTCGTCGGTGAGTCTGACGGAAATTTCAGCGGCTGATTTTCCTTGGTACTCGCTTTCCAAATTCGTTCGCATCTCGCCGTCATCGGTCATGCTCGCAAACACATTCGTCAAGTCGCCGTTGTAGCCGGCCCAAAAAATTGTTTGCAGCGCGGAATCCGGGGTGGCATAGCCGGCGTTCGTCCACGAGCCGCGCGGCCAATAATCCGCGGTGGCGAGGGTATTTGTCTCCGCCAGCGACTGGAGGTATCGCGCGAGGACGGTGTGCGACTGCTGATTTTCTTTGCGGGCTTGGTCGAAGTCGGTTTGGTTCTGTTTGAGAGCGCCGACTTCGCCGCGCAAGCGGAGCAGCTCCAAGAACTGGTCCGGGGGCAACCGTTCGGGAAAGGTTCCGGCGGCCAGTTGATTGGACAACTGTTCATTTCGGGCGATGAGGTCCGTCATTTGGTGCAACTGCTGTTCGAGCAATTGATGGTCAGCGGTCCGTGCGCGCAACATCCGATATTCGGCTGCGAGCCACAACGCGAGCGCGGCGACGGCGGCGGGGAAAAAGATGTTGGCGAGATGACGCAGTTTCATGTTAAGCGAGGCAACTCATGGCGGCGGCAAAATGACCACATCCCCTTCATGAAATTGGTTGGTCATGAGCATTCCGCCGGAGCGATAAACCACGGTCAGGGATTTGACGTGTCCAGGATCCGGATCGCCCGCGACGTTGTTGTTGGCAACCATTTTAAGGCTGCCGTTGTGGATTCTATCGTTGAGTTCAGCGGCCACATCCTGGTTGGTGTTCTCGGTTCCATAGCCAGCTGAGAGAACTTGAAAGGACGAACCATTGGCGGTGGTGTTGTTGTGGCTGGTCGTTCGACGGTTGCGATGCGCGTCGTGAGCTTCTTTCAGGGCGGCGCTGGTCGCCAGCGTGTCCGCGCGCAAGCTTTCCACTTCATTGCTTCGTTGGGAAAATTGCCCGATTTCGCTGCGCAACTGCTCCAGTTCGGCGCGCTCGCCAACTGGCGCGGCATTCGTGTTGGTTGTGCCAATCGCGTGCTGACGCTCATGGTTCGTTTGAAATAGAAGATTCGACAGCCGCTGATTTTCCGCGGTGAGTTCGCCCATTTTGTGCAACTGGTCGCGGAGATCGTTGTTTTCCGCGCCCAATTTTCGACAGGCCTGGCTTTCCAGCGCCAAACCTGCCGCCAAGGCAGCCGCGGCAATGCTGCACGTCAAAACAACGATGCGCGTTGGATTCATACCTCATCGCCAGTCTATCGCGACTGCGTTTGCCGCGTCAAACCCAGAGGGATGAAATTTGCGACGGTTCCTTCACTTGAAAGAAATTCTCCGCAAACCTTCGCCGGCGTTCAAGGGCACGCTCAGATGGCCGGCGGGCACTTCGGGTTCACGCGGATTGATGCGGATCAAAGTGCCGCGAGTTAATGCCGCCATGCGTTCGGAAGTGTAGCGCACCGTGGGGATGGCGGAGCCGGCGCCGATTTCGATGATCACCAATCGTGTGTCCAACCCACGAATCCACGCGTCGAACTTCTCATGCTGCTGGTTGCTGCGGTCCGCTTGCCAGAGGCTGTCGCCGAACATGAGGATGTTGGGGCGCGCGAGTTCGGCGCAATGTTTGCAGTGCGGCAATGCGCCAGTCGCGCGGAAGGTGGCTTCATCCACGGTGACGTCAGTGCCGGTCGCCTCCCAAATTTCGGACGTACAATTCTGCGTGCATTGCAGGTGATGAATGGAGCCGTGACATTCCACGATGCGATCCGGCGCGAAACCCGCTTTCTGAAAATGGCCATCCACGTTCGACGTAAAAATGAAATAACCCTTGGGTTTTCGACTGGCCGCGTTCAGCAACAGTTGAAAGCCGACGTGCGGGACGGTGCGCCGGTAAAGATTCAATCGATGGCCGTAAAACGCCCACGCGAGCGCGGGGTCGGTCTCGAACCATTCGGGATTGGCCATCTGCGAAAACGAGAGGCCGAGCTTCGCAATGGCGGGATAAGCTTTCCAGAATCCCTCCGCGCCGCGAAAGTCCGGCAGCCCGGAATCCACGCCGATGCCCGCGCCGGCGGTGATGAGCATCGCATCGGCGCGCTCGATTGCCTCGGCGGCGCGTTTGAGGGTTGACGCAAGGGAGTTCGCGCTCATGGGATGCCAGCGAGGCGTTTTCAGTCGCACGACACCGTGCGCGAGGAAGCCCAGTCGCGGAGCGTTTTCACTTTTTCCGACATGATGACGGAGAGGGGGCGGGTCTGTTTGATTTCGACCAGCAGATCGTCCTGCGAAACGTCACGGCCTTGCGCGCGCGCGGTGTAAGTGGCCGAGACAATGGCCTGCTCGATTTCCGAGCCGGAAAATCCTTCGGTCGCCCTGGCGAGCGCTTCCAGATCGTAATGCGCCGGGTTCATGTTTCGTTTGCGCAGATGAATGCGCAGGATTTCCTGGCGATGCGGCGGCGAGGGCAGGTCCACGAAAAAGATTTCGTCGAAGCGGCCTTTGCGGATGAGTTCGGGCGGGAGGCGTTCGATGTCGTTCGCGGTCGCCACCAGGAAAACGGGTTTCTTTTTCTCCGCCATCCACGTCAGCAACGCGCCGAGGATGCGCCGGGAAACGCCGCCGTCATCGTCCGCGGCGCTGAGCGCGACACCTTTTTCGATTTCATCCATCCACAAGACACACGGCGCCATGACTTCGGCGGTTTCGAGCGCCTTGCGCAGGTTGCGCTCGGTCTCGCCGTAATATTTGTTGTAGAGCACGCCGAAATCGAGGCGGAGCAGGGGCACGCTGAAGATGCCGGCGGCGGCTTTGGCGGCGAGACTTTTGCCGCAGCCCTGCACGCCGAGCAGGAGCATGCCGCGCGGCGGATCAAGCGAATCATCTTCGCCGAGGAAAAAACTTTTGCGCATCTCAAGCCAGTTGCGCAAGCGTTCCATGCCGCCGACGTCGGCGAATTTCGCGGTGTCCATTTCCAACGACAGCAGGGAATCGCCGCCGAGCAATTCGTATTTTGCCTTGAGCACCACGGGAATGTCGGACTCGGAAATCACGCCGTCCTCGACGGCTTTCATCGCGAGCCGGCGGGCGTCGGTGGCGGTGAGACCAACGAGATTGCGCACCAGCAGATCGAGCGCTTTGTTGGTGGTCTGCACATCGCGGTGGCCGTTTCGCGCGCCCCAATCGCCGGCCACATCCACGACAATGCCGCGCAGTTCTTCGAGCGTGGGCAACGGCATGCGCAAGTGCGCGACGTAAGGCCGCAGTTCCTCGGGGATTTGCAGCGCGTAACCGACGAGCACGACCGTGGAGTAATGTTTGGAATAGGTGAGCGCGATGTCTTTCAACTGCCGCATGTGCACGGCGTCCTGCAAGTACGGATGAAAATCCAGGAGCACGAACAAACAATTTTGTCCTTCGGTGCGGATGTAATTCAGCAGTTCCAGTGATTTGACGACGGATTTCGAAGGTTGATCGCAGGGATCGAACGCCTGCAAACCCTCAGTGACGGTCCAGCGAAAGGTTTTGATTTGGAGACGCGTGCCGATCTGGCGGACCATGCGGACGACCTGCGGTTCCTCGTTGCTCTCGACGGCCACGAGCGCGGTGTGCGAGCGGATGATGGCCTCGAGGTCGCGCAGCGGGCTTTCGGTGGTCGACCCCAGGGATGATGACTTGGAAGACGGCAAATTCATGAACGACTCAGGCAGCTCAGGTTGAACTTCGTTTCCATTCAAGGAGATAATGCCTCAAACGGGAAATGGCGACAACTCGCAAACGCGGTTTTTGCCGGAAAGGAGCGCCGAGCACCCGCTCGGCCAGTGCCATGCGAACCCAACTTGCCGAGCGGTGCTCGGCGCTCCATTGTTTTTCGCTGGTAACCCGAAGCGACTCCCGCTAGAAGCAGGCATGGATTTATTTCTTGAGGCGGCGATTGAGGAAGCCCGGAAGGGCCTGGCCAGCGGCGGAATACCCATTGGCTCGGTGCTGGTATGCGATGGCAAAATCATCGGGCGCGGACACAATCAGCGCGTGCAGCATGGCAGCGTGATTCACCACGCGGAGATGAATTGCCTCGAGAATGCGGGGCGGTTGACGGCTGCGGTCTACCAACGTTGCGTGCTGTATTCCACGCTGTCACCGTGCCCGATGTGCAGCGGGGCGGCGTTGCTCTACAAAATTCCGCGCATCGTCGTCGGTGAGAATGTGACGTTTCAGGGGCCGGAGGAATACGTCCGTTCGCAGGGCGTGAAGGTGGAAGTATTGCAGGACCCGGCGTGCATCCAGTTGATGAGCGATTTCATCAAAGCGCGCCCGGAGCTTTGGAATGAGGATATCGGGGTTTGAATATTGCCCGACACAGCGAAGAACCTGATGAAATTGCCAAATGCCAATCTTGCTGTTGTATCGGAGCGTAAGATGACACAGTACTTGCTAAACCTGGCGCATCCCGTTGGAGGCGGCAAAGCCCGTTTTTTTCTTCGCTTCGGTTTCAATGTGACGGAATGGCAAAAACTTGCGGACGCCTTGCTTCGGCATGCGCGGGAGAATGACGCTCTTGAGGTGGAAAAAACGCCATACGGCGCGCGTTATACTGTAGACGGGTCGCTGGTTGCGCCTGACGGCGCGAGCTTGAATATCCGCAGTGCATGGTATATTGATGCTGCCGGCGGGGCGCCCCGTTTTGTGACCGCGTATCCGCTGCCGAGACTATGAATACGATTAATGAACTGGACGCAGTGGCTCTTACTTGCGACTTGCCCGACAAAGGTCTAGTTCGCGGGGATGTGGGCGCGGTCGTGATGGTTCATGGCAACGGCGCTGCATTCGAAGTTGAATTTGTTGGCTACGACGGCCATACAATCACGCTATTGACCTTGGATCGTGTTCAAGTCCGTCAGCTTCATACCCGCGATATCCCCCACGCTCGCGAATTAGAACACGCCTGACGGGACATCCAAAGATCCCGCCTGCATTCAATCGAGGGCGATTTCATCAAGGCCCGCCCGGAGCTTTGGGATGAAGATATCGGGGTATAAGAATAGCGTGAAATTGTAATTGGAATTATGCCATTGCCCGGCAAAGTACCACCAACCAGAGGAACTATGCGTGCTCAAACCGTTGCCAAACTTATCGGAGTTGCGATCATTATTTTCGTGGTGATCATTGCCGCGTCGACCAGCACCTACGTGGTGCAGCCGGGTTATCGCGGGGTGGAAGTGACGCTCGGCAAGGTGTCGCCGGTGTTCAAGCCGGAAGGGTTCGGGATGAAATCTCCGTTTGTGACGACGATTGTGCCGGTGCTCATTCGCCAGCAAACGCGCGAGGTGCAGGCGCCGTGCTACTCGTCCGACCTGCAGCAGGTGAACATGGAATTGCGCGTGCTCTACCGCGTTCCGGAAGCGTCGGTCGTGAAGATTTACCAGGGCTATGCCGGCGACCCGTTCGACAGCCTGATTGCGCCGCGCGTGCAGGAGGCGTTGAAGGAAGTCACGGCGATGCAAAGTGCGGAGCAAATCGTCAAGAACCGTGAGGAGATCAAAAATAAAGCGCTGGCCAGCGCGCAACAAAAGGTCGGCGACCTGCTTGTGATTGCGGACCTGGTAATCCAAAACATCGACCTGACGAAGGATTTGGAAACGGCGATCGAAGCCAAGATGGTGCAGGAACAGGAAGCGGCGAAGGCGAAGTTCACGCAGCAGAAGGCGCAGATCGAGGCGGACACGGTGGTCATCAAGGCGAAGGGCGATGCGGAATCGATTCGCATTCGCGGCGAGGCGTTGAAGGAAACTCCCGCGTTCATTGATTTGCAGATCGTGGAAAAATGGGATGGCAAAGCGCCGCTGGTGATTAATTCCGGAGCCGGCGGCGGCAGCGCGAATATTTTGTTGCCGCTCTCGGATTTGGAGAAGCAGCGAGCGGCCGCACCGGCACCCTCCACACAATGAACCCGCGCACCATCGCCATTCTGAAGCTGGTCTGTCTCGGCGCGGTGGTGCTGGCGCTGATTTTTATGTTTCCCAAGGCGCTTGCGTTTGTGGAAATGGGCGCGCGGGAAGTGCGTTATCTGTGGTGGATGATCCTGCTGCTCGCGCTGGCGGCGTGGTTGATTTGGGGGTTGGGAGGGAAGAAGAAGTGATCGATTTCGTGTCGCCCTTACAGGGCTCGGTAGTATGGTCTGAGGCTGACCCGGGCCTTCAGCCCGGGCTTTAAAATTGCGGGCTTTCAGCCCTTGCGATTTAGGCCGCCTTCTGGTCCGCTTTGCGGCGGATGATCGGCTTGGCTTCGCCGGTGACGGCGGGCTTCGTGATTTTCACGTGCAGAATGTCGTCGTTGCTCGGGACGTCGAACATCACGTCGAGCATCAATTTTTCCAGCAGGCTGCGCAGGGCGCGGGCGCCGGTGCCTTTTTTGACGGCCTGGGCGGACAATTCGCGGAGGGCGTCGGTGGTGAATTCCAGTTCCACACCTTCCATCGCCATGAGCTTGGCGTATTGCTTGGTGAGCGCGTTCTTGGTTTGCGTGAGAATGGAAACCAATTGTTCTTCGCTCAATTCGCCCAGCACGGTGGCCATTGGCAGGCGGCCGATGAATTCCGGGATGAAGCCGAAGCTCAGCAAATCTTCGGGCTCGACGAATTGCAAAACCTTGTCGCGATTGTTGGCGGCCGTTTTGTAATTGTCTTCGACCGCGCGGAAGCCCATCACGTTTTTGCCGAGGCGGCGTTGAATGATGCGCTCCAGCCCGACGAACGCGCCGCCGCAGATGAAGAGAATATCCGATGTGTTGACGCGGATGTATTCCTGCTGCGGATGCTTGCGGCCTCCTTGCGGGGGGACGTTGCAAGTGGTGCCTTCGAGAATTTTCAGCAATGCCTGTTGCACGCCTTCGCCGGAAACGTCACGCGTGATGGAGACGTTCTCGGTCTTGCGCGCGATCTTGTCGATTTCGTCGATGTAAACGATGCCGCGTTGGGCGCGCTTCACGTCGTAGTCGGCATTTTGCAGGAGGCGCAGAATGATGTTTTCGACGTCTTCACCGACGTAACCGGCTTCGGTCAAGGTGGTGGCGTCCGCGATGGCGAAGGGCACGTCGAGAATTTGCGCGAGCGTGCGGGCGAGCAATGTTTTTCCGGAACCCGTCGGCCCGATCATCAAAATATTGCTCTTCTCGATTTCGACTTCCGCGTGCGGATCATTTGGCGTGTCCGTGCTCTCGGCTTCTTCGGGCGTTTCGCCCTTGGCCGGCAAATCCTGGAGGATGCGTTTGTAGTGATTATGGACCGCGACGGAAAGAGTCTTCTTGGCGTGCTCCTGGCCGATGCAATATTTATCGAGCTGCTTTTTGATTTCGGCGGGCTTGGGAACCGTCACGCGCGGTTTCTGCTTTTTGTTCTGCGCCGCAAATTCCTTGTCGAGGACGTTTTTGCAGAGCACGACGCAATTGTCGCAGATGTAAACGCCGGGGCCGGCGATGAGTTTCTTCACTTCCGCGTGCGATTTGCCGCAGAAGCTGCAGAGCGTGATGTTGGTTGGTCGAGCCACTCTAAATATTTTCGATTGTTGATTTATGATTGAAGGCCGGAGCGGCGTTGCTCCTCAACGCCGGCTTCGGCTGCGATCATTTATTCTTTCTTATCGGCCAAACTCGTCGCGCGTTCAGCGAGATTTGGAATTTCTTTGCGCGATTGGACGACTTCATCCACGAGCCCGTAAGCTTTCGCTTCCTCGGGGGTCATGAAATTGTCGCGATCCGTGTCTTTTTCCACCTGATCGATGGATTTTCCGGTGTGCTTCGAAATAATTCCATTCAGGCGTTGCTTCAATTTCAGCATATACCGTACCCGAATTTCAACATCCGTGGCCTGTCCCTCGGCGCCGCCAAGGATCTGGTGGATCATGACATTGGAGTTCGGCAGGGAGTAGCGTTTGCCCTTGGTGCCGGCGCAAAGCAGCACCGCGCCCATGCTGGCGGCCTGGCCGATGCAATAGGTGTTCACGTCGCAGGTCAGGAACTGCATGGTGTCGTAAATCGCAAGACCCGCCGTGACGCTGCCGCCGGGGGAGTTGATGTAGAGATGAATGTCCTTTTTGGGGTCGCTCATCTGGAGAAACAGCATTTGCGCGATGATAAGGTTGGCCACCATGTCATCCACCGGCGTGCCGAGGAACACGATGCGGTCGACGAGGAGGCGGGAATAAATATCGTAGCCCCGTTCGCCGCGGCCGGTTTGCTCGACGACCATGGGGACCAAAAAGTTTTTCATGTCAGATTTCATCTTATGTGTTCTGGTGTCGCAACGTAAAGGAGGGTTACCGGGAGGTCAAGCCACGGAGTTATTGAATCGCCTTGGGCAATTTGGTGAACGACGCGATCTGTGACATGCACGTGATGTTTTTAGAAAGCTGGCTTCACTCTCGGCCAAATATAGAGCAGGGCAGTGGCAAATTCCTGGGGCTTTTGTGCCATCCACTTTGAAACTTCTTCCGGCGAAAACCATCCGCCTTCGTCGATCTCGTCGGGATGCAATTTGAAAGGCCCTTCGCTTTCGGAGCGATAGACCCAGACAAATTCCTGGTCGGTTTCCTCGCAGGCGTCGATCTTGAAAAGCCGCCCCGGAGTTTTGGCGAGGCGCAGGCCGATTTCCTCCCACACTTCGCGAACGGCAGTCGTGTCGTAGTCTTCGCCCGAGTCCACGTGGCCGGAAGCGGATGAATCCCACACACCGGGCTGGCGGTCTTTTTTCATCGAGCGCTTTTGCAGAAAAATTTGTCCGCGCTTGTTGAAGACGAGCACGTGCACGGCGCGATGCAGCAGGCCGAGCCGATGCACTTCGCTGCGCGGCTTGCGATCGATCACTTCGTCGCGCTCATTGACGATGTCGAAAATGTCTTCGGGCATAAAATAAATGGTCCGAGGGATATGGCGGACGCCCATTCGTAGCGCAGATTTTTAATTGCCGTATCGCCGAATTGCATTCGGCAGGGCCTGGACAAATCCCACGCACCAAAATAGCAAACGCAAAGCAGATTAAAAATCCGCGAGACAGCAGATTGCAAATCTGCGCTACAGCTACGCCGGTTGTTGCTGCGTCAAACAATGCAACGAGCCGAAGCCTAACACCAAATCCACGGCGTGAATTCCGACGACCGGGCGGTCTTTGAATAATTCACCCAAAATGCCCAGCGCGACGCGATCGTTTGGGTCGTTGAACGTCGGGACGATGACGCACGCGTTGGAAATGTAGAAATTCGCGTAGCTGGCGGGCAAACGAAAGCCGTCGTGCATCAGCGGCGCGGGCATCGGCAGCGCGATGACTTCGGGCTTCGAGCCGTCCTCGAGCCGCAGGTCCTGGATGCGTTCCCAATTTTCGGCGAGCGGCGGGTAATTGATATCGCGCTGGTTCGTTTCCTTGATCAACACGACGGTGTTGCGATTTACGAAGCGGCAAATGTCATCGATGTGTCCGTGCGTGTCATCGCCGACTGGACCGTTCAGGAGCCAGATCACGTTTTTTACGCCGAGATATTTCTTGAACGTGTCGTTGTATTGTTCCTTCGTGAGGCCGGGGTTGCGGACCTGGATTTTCGGGTGCTGATAACATTCCTCGGTCGTGAGCAAGGTGCCGCTGCCGTTCAATTCAATGCCGCCACCTTCGACGACGAAGTCTTTGCCGTCGCATTCCGCGTTGAACAGTTGCTTTTTCAGAACGCGTGCGGCGGTCTCGGGAACTTTGCGATCCTTCTTCCAATCGTTGTATTTCGCCCAGGCATTGAAATGGAAATGGACGATGGCGGTCTCGCTTTTCCGTTTCACGAAAATCGGGCCGCTGTCGCGTGTCCAGCCGCGATTGGTGGGATGGATGATGAACTGGACGTTCTTGAGATTCGCGTGGGCGCGTTTCAGGTAGGTGCGCGCAAATTTTTCCTCGGCTTTATTGCGCACAAGAATGCGCACGAGTTCGCCTTCAGCAATTTTCCGGACCATCTCGCCATACACCCAGCGAATCGTGTCAATTTTTGCCGGCCAATCCGTTTCATTATGCGGCCAACCGAGCCAGGTCGCCTCGTGGCGTGCCCATTCCGCAGGCATGGCGAAGCCGAGTTCCGAGGGAGTCGCCATTTTTTTTGAGTCACTTTTCCTCATAGCGGGCGCGAAGATACGGCGTTTAGGAGGAATGTCCACTACGGTTATTTTAACGGTTTACCTAGTAAAGTCACTCATAGTCTGTTGAGCCGTACAACGTTATCGTGTGTTAATGGGGGCGCAGATGGGCAAGCACGACGTCAAAAAACATTTTGGCGCAGCAGTCAGACTCCGGCGCGATCATTTAGGTATTTCGCAGGAAGAATTGGCTGGACGCGCCGGTCTGCACCGAACCTACATTTCCGATGTGGAACGCGGCGCGCGAAACGTTTCTTTAGAAAGTATCCATCGCCTCGCAGGCGCGCTGGAAATTCCTATGTCCGTGCTATTTGCACGCCTGGAGGAACTTTCCTCGGACGCCCCCACCCGGGCTTTGGTTTCGGCGGATGAACTGGTGGATATCCTGATTGTGGAGGATTCGGTCGCGGACGCGGAGTTGACGATAAAGGCTCTGAAACATGTGCGAATCACGAACCACATCTTCGTAGTTCGAGACGGTGCCGCGGCGCTGGACTTTTTATTTTGTCGTGGAGAATACGCCCATCGCAAGCAGGGATCCCGGCCGCAAATGATTCTCCTGGACCTGGGTTTGCCGAAGATTGACGGAATCGAGGTTCTACGCCAGATTAAGGCGGATTCCAGAACACGCAGCATTCCGGTGATTGCAGTTTCAAGCCGGGATCGTGACGTGACTGCGAGTCAGCGACTCGGGGCGGATGCGTATATCGTGAAGCCAGTGGATTTTCTGAATCTCAGTGGAGTCACCCCGCAACTGAGTTTGCAGTGGGCTCTGCTGAAGCGGACGCCCCTGGTGAACGTGTGATATTCAGCCTAATGCGTGTGGGCCGGTTTTCGTGGCAAAACTCGGGGAGGGCATTTCTCGAGCAGGGGACTTCTTTTTTCTCAATGCGGGTTTTTCGCGCTTGCGAAGGTGATTTAACCCGAATTCCATGAGCGCCATCGGCAACGCACTTCCCAAATCCCACGCCGCACTCGAGGCAAAATTCGGCGCCTGGTTGCAATCTCTTCCGGAAGCGATCGTTCTCGTCAATGCCGCGGGGCGCATTATTCTCGCCAGTGAAGTGTCGGAGCGATTGTTTGGCTATTCGCGCGGCGAACTTTCCGGTCAGGCCGCCGAGACACTGTTGCCTCCGCGCCTGCGCGGTGCGCACACTTTTAGAAAATCATCCGAGGGGATTGAACTTTTCGGATCGCGCAAGGATCACTCGGAGTTTCCCGTTGAGTTCACGCATCAAACCTTGCAGGCCGACGAGGGAGCGTTTGAATTAAGTGTGATCCGGGACCTCACCGAACGCAGACGGCTCGAGCGGGAGTTGAAGGAAAAGAACGCCGCGCTCGAAACCGCCCGGCAGGAATTCCAGTCGTTCTCTTATTCCGTCTCGCACGATCTCCGGGCGCCGCTGCGCGCGGTGGATGGCTTCGCCAACATGCTCAAGAAATCGCTCGGCGAAAATATTTCCAAAGAATCGGAGCACGCGCTCGGTCGCGTTCAGGAAAACGTGACCAGGATGAGCAAGTTGATCGAAGGCCTGCTCGATTTCACGGCGCTCTCCTGGGTGGCGATGACGAAGAGGACTTTGAACCCGGCGGACGTCGCCCAAAAATCCTTCGCGAGCCTGGCGCTGGCGAAGAACGGGCGGAAAATCGATTTTTCCGTCAGCGACCTGCCCGCGTGTTCTGCGGATGCGATGTTGCTGCGGCGGTTGTTCGAGAGCCTGCTATCGAATGCCTTGAAGTTCACGCGCAAACGCGACCCGGCGGTGATTCGCGTCGGGTGCCGCGAGGAAAAAGGCGAGCGGGTTTACTTCGTGCAGGACAACGGCGCGGGTTTTGACATGGAATATGCGTCCCGGTTGTTTCAATTATTCCAGCGCCTGCACAGCGCGAGCGATTTCGAGGGCCTCGGCATTGGCCTGGCGATCGCGCAACGCATTGTGCAGCGGCATGGCGGGCGGATTTGGGCGCAGGGCGAGGTGGATCGCGGGGCGACGTTTTATTTCACATTGGGAGAGTCGGGTTATGGGCATTCCGCTTAATGTATTGATTGTAGAAGACTCGGCTGACGACGCGGAGTTGTTGCTGGCCGAGTTGCAGGAAGCCGGCTTTGCGCCGGCGTGGAAACGCATCGAGACCGAAGCCGCTTACCACGCCAGCCTGAGCGACCGCATCGACATTATTTTTTCCGATTTCAGTTTGCCGCATTTCTCCACGGTGCGCGCGCTGGAAATGCTCCAGAAAAGCAATTACGACATTCCTTTCGTGGTGGTGTCCGGAACGATGGGCGAGGAGCGCGCGGTGGACATTCTCAAAGCCGGCGCCGCGGATTACGTCCTGAAAAATCACCTCGCGCGGCTCGGCCCGGTGGTGCGGCGCGCGTTGCGCGAGAGCGCGGAGCGGGCGGAGCGGAGGAAATTGCAGGAGCAATTTCTCCAGGCGCAAAAAATGGAGTCCATCGGGCAATTGGCCGGCGGTGTGGCCCATGATTTCAACAACATCCTCACGGTCATCCAGGGGCACGCGTCGATGTTGCGCCTGAGGACGTCCTTGCCGGACGAGGTGAAAGGTTCGATCAATCAAATTCTGCTCGCCGCCGAACGGGCCACGACGCTCACGCGGCAACTGTTGACGTTCAGCCGCAAGCAGGCGACGCAAGCGCGCGTGCTCGATTTGAACGAGGTCGTTGCCAACATGACCAAGATGTTGAAACACATTTTGCGCGCAGATGTCACGCTGAGCGTGAATTATGGCTCGCGGTCTTTCCTGGTCCGCGCGGATGCCGGCATGATGGAGCAGGTGCTGATGAATCTGGCCATCAACGCCCGCGACGCGATGCCCGGCGGCGGCAAATTGATCATCAGCACCACCGACGAATGCATCGGGCCGGAGTATGTGCAATTGAACCCGCAAGGTTCGGTGGGTGATTTCGTCTGCCTCGCGGTGACGGATACCGGCGAGGGCATCGCACCGGAGAATCTCGCGCGCATATTCGAGCCGTTTTTCACCACCAAGCCGATTGGGCAGGGCACCGGGCTGGGATTGGCGACGGTCTACGGAATTGTTCGCCAGCATGATGGCTGGCTCACGGTTTACAGCGAACTCGGCAAGGGCACGGTGTTTCGGATTTATCTTCCGGCCGCCAAAGAGCGCGAGGATAAAAAGATGGAGCGCCCGGTGAATCAGGAAATTCGCGGCGGCAATGAAACCATCCTGCTGATCGAAGACGAGGCGCCGTTGCGCGCGCTGGATCGAAGCATTCTCGAAGGTTACGGCTACGAAGTGATCGAGGCGGACTCCGCCGGCTCGGCCCTGGACTGCTGGCGCGAGCATCAAGGCCGCATTTCACTGGTGCTGACCGATATTGTGATTCCCGGCGGCTCGGCCGGTCCCGATCTCGCGAGAAAATTTCACGCAGAAAAGCCGACGCTGCGGATTATTTTTTCCAGCGGTTACAGTGTGGACGTAGTGGAAAAGGATTTTGAATTGCGCGAAGGTGTGAATTTTCTGCAAAAGCCGTACTCGCCGCACAAACTGGCGCAGGCGGTGCGGGAAGTGTTGGAGCGGTAATTCTCATTTACATTCGGCGGTTTACCATCGTGCGCATGGACAGTGGTTCTGAGGGCCGCGTTTCCCCTATCGTTGACGCGTTTATTTTTGTTTATAGACAGTCGCAATCTTTCTTTGGCGGATAGAGTCGAAGCATTGGAACATATTGGGCTTAAAAGTTCTCTTAGTTTTTGGTATCTTCAATATCTATAATGTACCGGGAGTTATGAAGGGCAGTGAGAACAGGGAAAAGATCGAGGAAAATTGGCCCGATCTTGCTCACCGTGCGAAGTACTCCGTTACTGCATTCGCTTCATTGTGTGGTGTGTCAGTTCGCCAATTGGAAAGAAATTTCCGGGGGACGGTTTGCCAGCCACCGAAACAATTGTTTCATGCGCTGCGCATGAGGACAGGGCGAAAGCTGCTGAATGAGGGGGCCAGTGTCAAAGGGGCAGCATATTATTTAGGCTACAAGCGGCCGGAGCATTTCTCGCGCGATTTTCGGAGATTTTTCAACATATGCCCATCTGATGCCCGGCATCAAACGTGAGTTCCTGCTTGGTATCGGCAGGAGATTTAAAAATGTCGCGTTTTGGCAGGTGTTTCGGCTTCTTTTATTTTTGATACCAAGAGAGACTCCAAGGCAGGAATTGATGGGTAATAGCTTCGGGACATAAACATAGTTTACTTCGTTTAACCACTCCCCGGGGGATAACAAATAGGAAGGGGCCAATCATGAAAAAGGTAGTTAGCAGCATTGGATTAATGGCAATTCTGCTCTTGGGCAGTCTCAGCCAAGTATTCGCGCAACTGCAGGGAAATCCGAAGTGGATATGCCCACTTCCAAACGCCACGGCAGCGGATGGTTCACCAGCATTAGATTCCAGCGGCAGGCTATTTATCACGGCAGAAGACGGGAAGCTTTACGGCATTTTTCCATCCAGCATTCCAGCAAACAAGATCATCAGCCCGAATTGGGCGCTGGATCTGCAAAATATCGGAGGCAGAGTTCTTCCCTCGCCGTCAATCGATACCAGCGGGTTTATTTATGTCCATACGATCAATCCGCAATTGTTCAATGGCAAATTTCCGAACAGCCTCTGTGCCATAACCAATGACGGCACTTTCAAGTGGATTACGCCATTGAACCCTCTGAGTGATCAGGATACAAGCGCCTCGACGCCGGCGATTGATAACAATGGAGTAATCTATACAACAGGAGACGATGCTTTCCTGTTCGCTGTGGATTCTGCCGGCGACATCTTATGGTCGAACGCCGTTGTCGTGGACACGGGGAATCCCGAAATCGATTGTTCGCCCGTTATTGGTCAGAATTGCCTGGTTTACGTTTGGGCGAGTGACGATCAGTTCCGCTCTTACCTTTACGGCACCAACACAGGTTCCACTTTGCGGCAAGTGCAAATCAACCTGGGCGACAATTCAGCTGCTGATATGGCGTTTAGCCCGGTGCCGGCGTCCGACGGGACGATTTACATTCCTAATAGCACCACGAGATTCCTGGGTCAACTCCTGGCGATTAATCCGAATAACACCACCAAATGGACGTTTAACCTGCCAAGTTCGGATCAGTATCATATTCAGTCTTCCCCTATTATTGGACCTGGGGGAATTGTTTATTTTGGCAGCACCGGGGGGTTCGTTTACGCGCTCAACCCGACTACCGGAGCGATGATCTGGCAGTACCAAACTCCAAATGGCGGTGGAATCTATACGTCTCCGGCAATCAGCTCAGATGGCACACTTTACGTCACTTCCACTGATGGTCATCTTTATGCAATCAATGCGAGCAACGGACAACTCGTGTGGCAATACCCAGAGGCTAATTCTTCGGCTCTGGGCAGCATCAATTCGTCTCCAGTCATTGGTTCGGATGGAACCATTTATTTTGGCTCAGCGGACGGGAATGTATATGCGGTCACCAACGGTGTCTCGGGAACGACACTGGCCTCCTCCGATTGTCCGATGTTTCGGAATAATCCAGCTCACACGGGCATGCTGAACTCATCGGACACATGCCCGTTGGGAGGACCGGGCGTCACCTGTTTTTCTCAGATCTCTGCCGGGCCATTGACTGACAGTAGCTTTACATTGAGATGTTTTGCGAAACCGCTATCGATCTGGGGCGTTTACAAGTCCAGTGATCAGGTTACCTGGACACAGATCGGCAGTGTGACCATGGGAGCGAATGGAAGCGCGCAATTCGTCGACACAACTGTGACCGGAGTTTCAACCCGGTACTACAAAATCTGCAATGCGACTTGTTGTTCGAATATTGCCAGTTTCAACCGTTGCAACGGGATGATTTCAACGGTGGCTGGCAACCGAAACGCGGCGGGTGGCAGTGGTGATGGCGGCTCGCCTCTATTGGCCGGTCTCAGTGACCCGCTTGGGATTGCTTTTGATGGTCACAATGATTTGTATATCGCCGATATGGGCGACAGCGCAGTGCGTGTGGTTGCTGGCGTAGGTACTCCGAGCGCTTCGATATCGAGCCCAGCTTTTCTGCCTCCGGGTACTTCGCAGATTGGTGAGTTTATTAGCCCCTGCGGGGTGCTTGTCGACCCCGCCACCGACGTCTATGTGGCGGATGCCGATTGGGGTATGCTGCGAGAATTCACGTCCTGGCCCCAGAGTCCTGCATTTCTGATGGGCTGCAGTCCCGCCTTGAGTGTCTCTCGGGACATTTTTGGAAACCTGATTTGCATCGATGAATATGGCAATACCGTCAGCAGCCGAACTCCTTACCCGAATAATAATCCGACCATCATCGCGGGAAACGGAATACAGGGTTATGGCGGCGACAATGGGCCCGCCACGCAGGCTTATTTGTCCGTAAGCACTTGGAATTTTCTGCCGTCGGGCAAAGTCATTTTCCCCAGCACAACCATCGATGGCCAGGGCAATATTTATATTGCTGACATGGGAAACAATGTCATTCGCAAGGTGGATCATATCACCCAAATCATCACCACCGTAGCTGGAACTTCGCAACAGGGCTTCTCTGGTGACGGCGGGCCCGCCGTGCAGGCCCGGCTTAACCAGCCAGCGGCGGTCGCGGTGGACGCTCAAGGAAATCTGTATATTGCAGATACCGGCAATAACAGGATTCGCAAAGTGGATGCGTCTGGCAATATTACGACGGTTGTGGGTGCCGGCATGCCAGGATATTATGGGGACGGCGGATCGCCAACCAGCGCTCTCTTATATGCTCCGGCAGGCCTGACATTTGACAGCTCCGGTAATCTGTATATTTCCGACACGGGAAATAATGTGATTCGGAAAGTATCCTTCTCATGTTCCCCGCCGGTGGCGTGTGCCACAGTTTCGGCGGGCACACTAACGACCAGCTCTTTCACTTTGAATTGCACTGCTGCGCCCAATTCGAGTTGGACCGTCTATAAATCGAGCGACCAGACGACGTGGACCACACTCGGCAATATCACCATGAACAACTTTGGAAGCCATCAGTATGTTGACGGTCCTGTTTCTGGAGTTTCCGCGCGATATTACAAAATCTGCAGCGGAACCTGCTGTTCGGGAGTCACGGGATTTAATCGTCCCATCATCACAACCTACGCGGGACAATCCGGAGGGTTGAGCGCTCCAGTGGGCCTGTTCTTCGATCCGAACTACGGAGGGTATCTGTTTGTTGCGGACTTAGGTGCGGAGACAATCAAGCAGATTGCTCCGGGCGGCACTATTTCAAGCCCGTTTGCCGGAGTCTTCTACTTTAGCAGTCCTGTTGGAGTCGCATTGGATGCCAATGGATACATGTATGTTGCCGATGCGGATTACGCCTGCATCTTGAATTTTCAAGATTGGGGGTCGCCTCCGTACTATCTGGGCCAGCCCGATTACGTGAACACGTTTAACGGAGTTACTCCGCAAAGCCTGGCCATCGATAGTTCTGGCAATCTGTATTTTGCTGACGAGTTGGAGTTCACGTATGATTTCAATCTGAATCAATACGTTTATACTTTTAATAAAGTGAGCGAGATGCAAGTTACCCCGACTCCGGGAAGTCCGAGCAGCTTCACCTTCGACATTGCCGGCAATGGAACGCAAGGTTATAGCGGTGATAATGGCAGTGCTACAGGTGCGAGTCTGTATGTGGATGATTACATTGCTCCTGGCAACGGGACTCTAACCGGAACTGTCGCAGTGGACGGCCGGGGTAATATCTATATCGCCGATATTGGGAACAATGCCGTTCGTAAAATCGATGCGAATACCGGGGTCATTACTACTGTAGCAGGAGGCAATGGTGCTGGTTATTCGGGAGATGGCGGTGCGGCGGCGGGGGCTCAGCTCAACCATCCCAGCGCCGTGACGGTGGACCGCCAAGGGAATCTGTACATTGCCGATGCAGGTAACAATGTGATCCGCAAAGTGGACGGCACCTCTTGCGGCATTATCACTACAATTGCCGGCACCGGAACGGCGGGATATTCGGGAGACAATGGATCGCCGACTACCGCCACGTTGCACTCGCCCTCCGGCCTGACCTTTGATCCTTCAGGAAATCTTTATATTTCAGACATGGGAAACAGTGTTATTCGCAAGATATCTTTTCATTAATTGAATAACGCCGTAGGGCCGACTGTCATTTCCGCGGGATTCGCTGAGTCCCGCGGAATTTGACTTGTGCATGCTGGCATATTCCGTTCACACGGAATGTTGGCGCGAAGCTGGCCCGCTGCCGCTCGTTTCAAACATTCCGAGGATCCACTTCTTCTGGTTGCCAAAGCCAGCGGCCTTCCATTCCGCCGGCGGCCAAAATGGTCTGGCCGGTGAGGTGCCGTGCCAGGCGGTCCGAGCTCAAAAATACTGCCAGGTTCGCAATGTCATCCGGGCGCGCTATTTGTGGCAGAGCCATCGTGGCGGTGACTTTGCGGGCGGTGCGCGGGTCCTTCAATTTGGCGGCGTTGCGCGGAACAACCGTCCAGCCAGGGCAAATACAATTCACGCGGCCACCGCAATAATTTTTCGTGTGCGGCGCGATCCGTGAGATTTCGTTTTTCAGCGTGCGCGTCATTCCGTAGGCCATGGCTGCCTTGGCCGAAGCGTAATCGGCATGACCGGCTTCGCCAAAAACGCCCGCGGTGGAGGCGATCAGCACGGCGTTGCCTTGTTTTTGGCGAGCGGCGCAGCGGAAGAATTCCCGCATGCAAAGAAAGGTTGAGGTCAGCACGGCATCAAATGTGGTGCGCCATTGTTTCAGCGGCATGTCTTGCAGCGGAACGTCGCGCGTTTCCCACGATCCGGCATTGGCGATCAGCGTGTCCACGCGGCCGAAGCGTTTCAGGGCGGATTGGAACAAACGTCGCACCGCGGCTTCATTGGTCAGGTCGGCGCCAACGAGCAACGATTGTTCTGCAGGCAAATCAAGAGCTTCGGCCTGCGCGCGCTGGCGGCGATAGTGCGCGACCACATTCGCGCCTTCGTCGGCGAATCGTCGCGCGATCGCGGAACCGATGCCACCGGACGCGCCGGTGACGATGACTACTTTATTTGCTAAATCGGTTTTCATGTGGAATGCAGTTGTTGCGTTGGATGGTTCACTGCGGCTCAAAGCCGGCCGCGCGTAAATCGTAAATTGTAAATCGCAAATAGGGAGGAGAATTTCTCATTATTCGTAACAAAATTAAATGTTGGCATCCGCCTTAACCTGCGTATTGTTACCAAACAAATTTTTTTATTTTATGGCCAGAACTGAAAGACACGGAATCAAGAATCGGGAAGCCATTGCCGAAATGCCGGAATGGATGAAGGAAAAGAATTGTCCGCACAAGAAGAAGTACATGGCGGGCAAACGCATCATGCCGAAAAATTTGAACGGCAAGGAGAAGCTCACCTACATCATCGATGAGTGTTTCCTCGCCTACAATTCGGCGCGGCTCAAGGAAGCCTGCCAGCTTTTCGCGGACAAGATGCTCGATCCCGATGTCACCATCGGCATGAGCATTTCCGGCGCGCTCACGCCCGCCGGCCTCGGTTGCTCAAGCATCATCCCGCTCATCAAGGCGGGTTTCGTGGATTGGATCGTGTCCACTGGCGCGAACCTGTATCACGACATGCATTTCGCGCTGAATTATCCGGTGCACAGCGGCAGCTTTAAATTTGACGACACCGATTTGCGCGACAACGACCTCGTGCGCATTTACGACGTCGTGATTCCTTACTCGGACGGTCTCATGGCCACGGACGAATTGCTGCGCGAACTGCTCATCCAGCCGGCATTCCAAAAAGAAATGGGCACGGCGGAATTGCATTATCTCATCGGCAAGTTCTGCGCGGAATATGAGCGCAAGCACAAGCTCAAGGACGTCTCCGTGCTCGCCGCGGCGTATCGCGCGGGCGTGCCGTGTTACACGAGCTCGCCGGGTGATTCGACCATCGGCATGAATTTCGCGGGCGTGGAATTGCGCGGCAACAAACTGCGCGTGAATCCGTCCATCGACGTGAATGAAACCACCGCGTTCGTGCTCGGCGCGAAACGCGGTGGCGGTCGCAGCGGCGTGGTATTGTGGGGCGGTGGCAGTCCGAAGAATTTCATGCTGCAGACCGAGCCGCAAATCCAGGAAGTGTTGCGCATCAAGGAAGTTGGGCAGGACTTTTTCATCCAGGTCACCGACGCCCGCCCGGACACCGGCGGTCTCTCTGGCGCGACGCCGAGCGAAGCCGTGAGTTGGGGCAAGGTGGATCCCACCAAGCTGCCCGACGCTGTCGTTTGTTATACGGACACGACTATCGCGATGCCGTTGCTCACGCATTACGCGCTCGCGAAACGCAAGCCGCGCAAGCTCAAGCGCCTTTACGATCAACGCGGTAAGTTAATGAAGGCATTGATCAAAGAATACTTCACGCACAACAAAGTGAAGATGATTGATGGCAGCGATCCGGTGTTGGATTAAGTCGTCGTTGAATTGAATTGCAAAGGCCGGACGCAAGTCCGGCTTTTGTATTTGTAGCGGCGGTCTGTGACGGCGCACTTTGAAAAGCGCCAGAGGGCTGGCGCACTCCAGGACGCTGGCGCGAGTCAGGGAGCGTCAGGCGTTCCGTCAGGTTTGGAGTGCGCCAGCCCTCTGGCGCTTTCAGAAAGCGTAAAATTTGCCACGTGGCCTGAATTGAGCTAAAACTCATTCATGTCCATCACCCTCAAAGACCTCTCGGAGCGCTATCGCGTTGGCGACGGAAAAAAATTTCGGCTGAAAGATTTCGCGGCGGACGATACGTGGAAATTTAAATCCAAGGAGCACGCCGGGGATTTGCTCGAGCATAGCCTCGAGAAACTCGCCGAGTTGCAGGGCCGCCTGTACGCGCAGAATGAATGGGCGTTGCTGCTGGTGTTTCAGGCGATGGATGCGGCGGGCAAGGACGGCACGATCAAGCATGTCATGTCCGGCGTGAATCCGCAGGGGTGTGAGGTCTTTTCGTTCAAGGCCCCGTCTGCGGAGGAACTCGATCACGATTTTCTTTGGCGCACAATGAAGAATCTGCCGGAGCGCGGGCGCATCGGCATTTTCAATCGATCCTATTACGAGGAAACGCTCGTTGTGCGCGTACACAAGGAATTTCTCGCGAAGGAAAAATTGCCGGCGAAACTCGTCACGAAGAATATCTGGAAGGAACGGTTCGAGGACATCAGCGCGTTCGAACGTTACATGTATCGCAACGGAATCATTGTCCGAAAATTTTACCTGAACGTATCGCGGGAGGAACAGAAGGAGCGATTTATGAAACGCCTCGAGGAGCCGAAGAAGAATTGGAAATTTTCCGCCGCGGATATTCGCGAGCGCCAGTGCTGGCCGCAATACATGGAGGCGTACGAGGACACGATTTGCCACACCGCCAGCGAGCACTCGCCGTGGTATGTGGTGCCCGCGGATCACAAATGGTTCACGCGGCTGGTCGTGGCGTCGGTCATTGTCGACACGCTGGAATCGCTGAAGCTGAAATTTCCTGAAGTTGCACTCGAGGTGCGCAAGGAATTCGCCGCGGCGCGCGCGGCGTTGAAGAACGAGAAGTGATTATTGCGGCGTCGCGACCACGGGAGGGAACACGTTGTAGCTCGGGCCGTATTGCGCGAGGTAATGGAGCGAGTAGGCGCGTTTGAACGTGATAAGGGGCAGCAGCAAAACGGTCCCGAGATAGGGGATCGAAAGGATGCAACAGAGCGGGCAACAAACGACCAGGATCGCCAAGGTCATGATCCCAAGGACCAGGCCGATGACGATCTGAAACACCAGATACAACACGAAGTTGCCGACGTTTGAGCCGAGCAATTGGCGGAATTCCTTCCATGCTTCCAGGCAGCGGTTGCCGCGCAGATACATGATGGGCACAACGAAATCCGTCGTGAGTTTCCGGATAAGCAAAAAAATCATGCCGATGAGGAAAAGAATCATAAACAGGCCGGCGAGCAACATGATGCCGACGAAATTCCACGCGTCGTGACTGAACATCGGCAGGGCGACGATGATCATGAAGATGGAAAGGGGCACCGCGATGACCATCCAGATGGCTAATAGCGCGAGACGGAACCAGACGAGGCTGTTGGCCTGGGCTTCAAACCGGTTCCATGGCTCGGCGACTTCCGCGCGGTTGAGCGCCACACAATTAAGGAACATAAACTTGCCGCGGCTGTTCAGCCAGATGAAGAAGATCATCAGGGCGATGAGGATCACGAAACTAAAAATCGTGACGGGCACAATCCAGGCGAGATTTTCCACCACATACGAGCGCGCGTGTTCGAACTGCTGATGGATGTCGCCACCATGATTTGAACCGTTATTGAAGTTGCCTCCGCTGCCGCCGCCAGATTCGCCCAATCCGGCCAGCCACGCGCAAAAACCGATGGCGAACCATTTGCCCAGATCGAACGGACTGAACAAGATCTGCCGGACCCGCTCAATCGCCTGGCTGATCGGAGTGGTAACGCTGATCTGCTCCATGGCTCGGACGGTATGCCCATGGCCCGCGGCTGGAAAGAATAATTTCGCGCCTAGTTTGTAGTCAGCGGGGCGCGCGCCGCAATTCTTTCCGAGATTCGACGTTCTGGAATATTCGCGCCGCGCAACTCGCGCGCCGGTTGAAAGCAAACTAAAGCTTCAGCCGGAAGCCGATGCGGTTCAGGCCGGCAGTGATCGCGAGCACCACCACGCCGCAGCCGGCTGAGCGCGCGATGGCGCCTGCCAGCGTGTGTTCCGCCAGGCCGCCATACCAATCGCCCAGATGGATCAGGTCGAGGACGGATTCCATCATTTCAGACAGCAGATACGCGAGCAGCACGTTTTGGCCGGCGATGGCGAGCGGCTTTGCGGCTTTCGCGATCCCGCTTTGCGGACGCACGTCCACCCACAAATAAAACACCAGCCACAAGCACCGCGGTAATCGCCGATGACCACAGGCACCACGCCGGTGTCGCATTGTTTTTGCTGATGCCGTAGAGGCCAGTGGTCAGCAGGGCGGCGAAAGTGAAGCCTGCAATGAACCAAAGCGTGAATTTGATTCGCGACCCATGCGCGCGCGTTTCCGGCGTGACGAGAATGGTTCCGAGCATCAGGCCGGCGACGGTGATGGCGGCTTGCGAGCCGAGCGTGCCTCCGAAATCGACGATGTGATTCGGCCAGAAATTGTCGAAGAAACCTTTTCGACCAGCCGCGTAGAAAGACGTCATCAACGCCACGCTCGCGAGCAGGGCGATGCGATTGTTGCGAAAGACCAAATAGAGAATCGCTGCCGCGAAATACGCCCAACCAATCAAGCCGAGAATTCCGTACCAGCTCGTGCTGATGGAGAACGGAGATAGAGTAAGGATGTGCTGATCTTTTCTTCCGACGAACACGATGGCCAGATAAACCAGCGCCGCCATGCCAAGACCCCGCAGTATTATAGTCAAGACGTGAAACGTCCGGTTTCGTTCGGGCGAAGTTGTTTTGCCGGGCCATGAGATCGAGCAGAAGGCAAGAATTGCGGAGGTGAACATCAATGCGCACCCATAGCGTGCCCGACCAGCCGAGCTTTTCCGAATCCGGCGTTTCGTGGACCATCATGATGCCGAGCGCGAGGAGTGAGATGGTGCGGATGAGAATGTGCAAAAGCGTTTTCCAAACCCGCTCGCCTTTGTTCATTCGCGAGCCCAGCGCGAAGGGAATCGACATGCCGACGATGAACAGGAATCCCGGGAACACGAGGTCCACGAAAGTCATGCCGCTGCCGCCGCGATGGCGATCGCTGAAATGCACCATCCAATCGGGCACCAACTCTCTGGGCGCGCCGGCGAGGTCGTTCACGAAAATCATTGTGAACATCAGGAAGCCGCGCAGGGCATCGATGGAAGTGATGCGCGGTGCGCGCGGCACGGGCGCACTCGGCGTTTCCGCAGCCGTGGGAGTGGGAGATTCCGCGGTTTCGGGAGACATGAGCGTTTTATATGGGAACCAACGTGTTCGCGTATCCCCCGAAAGAGGGGGACGATAGGGCTTGGATCAATTCAACGGCGGATTAATCGTCACCGCATCCGTGGTCCAATCCACCGTCACGGTCGTTCCATCCGCGTAAGTGGTTCGTTCCTGATGACGATCCTGGTCGAGGAATTTGTGGTCGGTCATTTCGAGCAAGCCGACGCGCTTGTTCAGCGCGGCCATGTGTTTTCAACCAGCCGAATTTTTTCTCGTCCATGTCCGCCAGTGTCGGCGGCATTTCGGGCACGCCGCCGTAAAGAATTCCCTGCAGCAGATTTTTGTCCGCCGCCCGTGCGCTGGCTGCCGAACGAAACCAGCACGGCGTCGTGATACACCAAAAAGTAGAGCGGCAGGGAATTGGTTTTTCCCGCGCTGCCGGATTGATTCACGCTGTCGGTGTAGGGGATCACCCAGTCGGAGCCGGCTTCGGTCGAGGTGAAGCCGAGATTTTGCCGCGACCAATTCAACAGCGCGATCTGCCCGCGCATCGCGTCGGTGCGGGTTGTCGGATGTTCCGGATTGTAATCTTCATCCGGCGGCACGTAGCCGATCACATCAATGTAAATGCCGTCCGGATGAATTCCGTGCTGGAAAAACAGTTCATAATTTTTTTCGCAGATGGCCGACTTGGAAGCGCGAGTTGAGATACGATTGCTTGCCGCCGTCCCAATGGCGCATGAACGGAATCTGGCCCTCCTTCCAATCGCCGAAACGCGAGCCGAACGCCGCCTTCGCCGGCAACGAATCATCTTCCTCGTGAATCGCGAACTGCGGATCGTAGGAAGGCGCGTCGACGTAGTAGTCGCGATATTGATCGTGGAAAATAAACGGATAGCCGAGCTCGTGACAGGTGTCGGCGAGGTGTTTCATGCCGGCCCAACCGCCCGCGGCTTCCGCCGGCGGAAGCGGATCCGGATGCTGCCGGTCGTAGCCGAGATGCGGCCAGCCGGACACAAATACCAGTGTGCGATCGATGCCATGTGCTTTCATTTCGCGCAATTGCTGCGCGCGTTCGTCGAACGTCACAAGATTGTAGTGATTGGTTTTGTCGTAGCGATCGCTGTCCTCGCTTTGATTGTGCAAAATCCCGACGCGCGTTTGCGGCGTGCCGATCATCTCGGCGAGAATGGGCGTGCGCGCGATTTTTTCCTTCAGCGAAACAAAGAGCCCGGTGTCCATCGCGTAACGGCGATAGCGTTTGGCGAGCGTCACGTAATTGCCCTCTTCAAAGAAACACATGCGGGCGGTCCGCATATAGCTGAATTTGCCGAGCGAATTCAGCCAGCGCGGGCCGATGACCGTGGGGCCGCCGGCGGGATGTGAAAATTGATACGCTGCGTCGTCTGGCGTTTCAACGATGACCATCATCGCCGATTTGCCTTTTTGAAATCCCCACCACGACATCGACCACGATTCGATGACGTGGCTTTGCAACACGGTATGATCGGACGGATCGACCTTGCCGTCTTTGATGTGACGAATGGGATAATATTCCTGCGGCCAATCGCGCGGCAGCATCATCCCGCGTCCGCTGGGGAGCAGCGTGTAATCCACTTCGCGGGCATCGAGCGCGGTGGGCCAATTCAATTCGCGCACGACCGCAGTGCCTTCCTTCGCAGCGACATCGAACACCAATTCCTCATCCTTACCTTCGAGGCACACGGTCAGATAGAGCGTGACAGTCCAGCAACGGTGGCGGCGCGCTTTGGGCGCTGGACAAGTGTCGCCATCCGCTCAACGTCATTTTCACGCCGGTCTTGAAACCGGTATCGTAGGGCTCGATCGCGATTTTTTCAGCATCCGCGAGCCGCACGGAAAACTCGTCCTCCGGCGCTTTCAATGTCATATCCTTTGCGCCGGATGGGACCATGGTCCAATTCGCGGAACCATTTTGAATGGTGATGCCCAGGTCCTTTTCATCCAGGAACACTTTGTTTTTCTGGCCGGCGATGACCCATTTGCCGTTGGCGTGTGAAACGGAAACCGGCGGCGCGCCCCATTCTGCGCGCGGCAGCGTTTGGGCGATAAGGGGTGTGGCAAGGAATAAGACTGCAATACGTAGGGGTAGGGATTGCATAGTGAGGAGATGGACGCTGCAGCGATCGCGGTTGGTTTCAGGGTATGGAATGCGAAGGAGGTGTCTTTTTGCGCAAGGTTTTGGACCGCGGCAATCCTCTGCCGCTTTCGATGCAGGCCGCGCTTCTCAAAAGCGGCAGAGGGCTGCCGCAGTCCGGGACGCTGGCGCGTTTGCGGAAGCGTCATTTAACCATTTACTCTTCAACTGATTTAACTGATTTAACTATTTAATAATTGCCCAAGCTGTGTATCTTGTGCCGCCGCGTGAAACCTCCTGAGTGGGGTCACGCCATTTTATGACCGCAAAAGAGCTTCAACGCATCGCGAAGGAACACGGCACGCCCGTGGTGATCATCGACCACGACGTGATTCGGAAAAATTATGCCGAGTTCAAAAAGCATCTGCCCAAGGTGCAGGCCTATTATGCCGTGAAGGCCAATCCCGCGCCCGAAATCGTGCGCACGCTTTACAAAGCCGGCGCCAGCTTCGATGTCGCATCGCTGCCGGAGTTCATGACGGTTTACGAAAACATCGAGGGCCTTTCGCCCAAGGCGCAGCAGGATTTTATCTGGGACAAAATCATTTACGCGAACCCGACGAAGCCGAAGGAAACGCTGCTCGCGCTGGATAAATACAAACCGCTCGTCACATTCGACAATTTGACCGAGCTGGAAAAAATCCGGAAATACGCGCCGCACGCGGGCGTGGTGCTGCGGCTCGCGGTGGCGAACACGGGCTCGCAATGCGAGCTTTCGAATAAATTCGGCTGTCATCCGGGCGAAGCGGTGGATTTGATTCTGGCGGCATTCAAGCTGGGGCTCGTCGTGGAGGGATTGAGCTTCCATGTCGGCAGCCAGTGCACGAATTTCGAAAATTTTGTCCAGGCGTTGAACATTGCCGCGGCGGTGATGAAGGAATCAAAATCGCGCGGGCACGAGATCAAGATTCTCGATATCGGCGGCGGTTTTCCGGCGCACTACGACGAGCACGTGAAGCCGTTCAGCCAGCTCGCGCGGAAGATTAACGCGGAAATCGAGCGGCTTTTCCCGGAAAACATCCAGATTCTGGCGGAGCCGGGCCGCTTTCTCGTGGCGACCGCGGCGACCTCGGTGGCGCGCATCATTGGCAAAGCCGTTCGCGAAAGCAAACGCTGCTATTATATAGATGACAGCGTTTATCATACGTTCAGCGGGATTATTTTTGACCATTGCCAGTATCATTTGAAGGCGTTCAAGAAGGGGAAAACGGAGATTTGCGCGGTGTTCGGCCAGACGTGCGACGGCCTGGATGTGATTTCGCAGTCCGAGGAATTGCCGTCACTCGAAATCGACGATTTGGTTTATTCGGAAAACATCGGCGCGTACAGCAACGCTTCGGCCACGTGGTTCAATGGTTTTCCGCCGGCGAAGGTGGTGCATATCCATCTGTGAGCTGGAAAAAACGTTTTACCACAATTCAGAATGGGGATAGCTTAAAGGCAATGAGCACGGTGCAGGAAATCGAAGCGGCTATACGAGCTTTGTCGCGGAAGGACAAAGAGCGGCTTGCCGCGGATTTGCCGGACATTCTTCCGGAACTAGGTTTTGAGTCGGAGTTGAAAGAAGTCGTTGCTGCCGCGGGTTCGCTTAAAGGCGAACAAACTTCTGAGGACGAGAAAACAGTCCACCGGGTTATAACAGATTATCGGACTGAGCGACGACGGAGACGATGAACGTTGTTGCCGATACGAACGTCGTCATTTCCGCGATATTCTGGCCGGGCGAATCCCGGCGACGACGCGGCTGCTTTTGGAGGAATATCGCGAAGTAGCGGGGCGGATCGCCGTTAAATATCCCGAGGTCAATCCGGAACCGTGGTTAAACTGGATTGAACGGAAGGCGAAGCTTTTTGATCCGGCGCCATTGGGCAAGCAACGTAGTCGAGACCTCGATGATGATGTAGTTTTGGCGTGCGCGCTGGCAGGGAGTGCAAAAGTGATTCTTTCCAAGGACGCAGATTTGCTGGCGCTCAAGAAACCGTTCGGAATTACGATATTAACACCTCGGCAGTTTTTGGCTGCTGATTGAAGCCGCGCTTGCATTCCGTCCTCACACGCTCCATGCTGAAGATGTCAACTATTCGAGTCCCGCTATTTGGGGCTGACGTGACGGAATGAGTACATTACCTGATAACGAACTGGACCTGGAAAAGCTTTTCCTGCCTGCCTGGGCGCAAGAGCCCGCTTCTGCAAAACAATACGCCAATTACCAAGGCGGCGGTGAAGATCGCTCCGATCGGCGTGACCGACGCGGACCGCGACCGCCGCGCCGCGATGGCGGCTTCGGTGGGCCTGGTGGTCCGAGGGGAAATCGCCCGCCTGGCGGCGACCGCCGTGGACCGGCGCCCTGAAGGCGGCCGTGGCGGCAGACCTTCCGGCCCGCGCCGCGATTTTGATCGGGGCGAAAGACCCGAACGCCGCGAGACTCCGCCGCCGTTGCCGGAAGTCAATGTGGCGCTCGCGCCTGACGGTAAGGGCGTGGAATCCCTGGCGCGCCAGATAAAAGTCACAGCGCGCGCGTATCCGCTGTTCGATATCGCCCGTTTGATTTTGCAGAAGCCGGAGCGTTACTCGGTGGTGTTCAACGTGAAGAAAAACGCGGAAGGCAAACCGGTGCAGCCGTTGTTCCTGTGCGCGCTCGACGATACGTTGTGGCTTTCGGAAGAAGAGGCCGTTGGGCACGTGCTCAACAAACATTTCGGCACGTTTTACCAGGCGGAACGCACCGCCACCGAACCGCCCAAGGGCAAATACACGTTCGTGGCGCAATGCGGCATGAGCGGGGTCATTCTCGGCCCGCCAAATTATCACGATTACCAGAATCAATTGCGCAAATTGCACGCGGAGCGTTTCTCGCGGATGCCGTTTGAGATGTTCAAGTCGCGCGTTAAAATTGTTTCTGATGAAGCGGTCGTGAAAAAATGGATCGAGGACCGAAGCTTCAAGACCGAATACATTGCGCTGAACGTTCCGGAGCCATTGCGCCTGGACAGCCGGGAAGCGGTGGAAAAACATTTCCGCGAAACGCACAAGGAAAACATCATCAAGCCGGTCGAGTCGCACACGCTGAATGGCGTTGCGGCGCGCAACCTGCGCAGCCCGGGTCTCACGTGGCTCGTGCGGCAGGCGTGGGAAGATCAAAAGCGTTTTCCGCTGCAGCTCGCCACGACGCTCAGCCAGCAGTTTGCGTCCCTGGGCCTGCAGTTTTTCAAGGTCAACAAAACCGTGACGCACGTTTCCGTGGCGCGTCCGCATTATCTGGATTTGGAAACCACGCCGGTGTCGGAAGGCGTGAAGCGCATTGTGGATTTCATCAATGCGCATACGAAGACGACGCGTCGGCAATTGATGGAAGCGCTGGCGCCCACGCCGAAGCCCGCGCCGAAGACGGTGATCGAAATTTCGCCGGCGGGAATCACCGAGGCGCCCGCGCCGGTGCAACAAGCGCAAGCCGCCGCATCCGCTCCTCAACCAGCGCCCGCCGCTGCGGAGCCGAGCGCGGAACAGACTGCGGTGATCTCCGATTTGCATTGGCTGATCCACCAGGGGCACGTGATCGAATTCGCGGATGGGAAATTGGAAACTGCCAAGAAGCCCGCGCCCAAGCCGCCGAAACAGGAGAAGAAACCGGCGCCAGTGGCGCCTGCCAGTAGTGAAGCAGCTCCGGTAACTGGCGAAGCGCAAGCTCCGGCGGAAACCGTGCCGGATCCGGCCGAGCCCGCGCCGTCCAATCCGGACATGCTTTCCGTGGCGGAAGATGTGGCCGCGGTGACGCAGCCGGCGAGCGAAGCTCCGAAGCCCGCGGCGGAAACGCCGGGCGAAGCGCCGGAGCCTCCCGGCGAGCCGCAGCAGTAATGGATAGTGGCACGGGCATCTTTGCCCGTGCGTTTCAAGCCGGGTGGAGCGAGATGCCCGCAAGTTGTAGGAGCCGACGTGAGGAGGCTCTAACTTCCATTTGCATCCGCAACTTTCAATTCCATCAACCGTTCCAATTTTTCCAATCGCTGCTTCAACTCAGCATTTTCCGCTTCGAGTTTCTGAATTCTGGCTTCTGCCTTCTGGTTTCCGGTCTCCACTTTCTCATTCAATCCCTGGATTGCGGCAAAAGTCACGCCATCGGCTTCCTGTGTCGTGATGCTTTTATCATCCGTGCCCGGATAAAATGCCGCCTTGAAATCCTGCGCCATCGGCCCGATGTGAGGTGTCACACTTTCCTCCTCCCACTTGTAATGCCATTGTGTGACCGGCATCGCGGCGAGTTTATCCAGGATTTGGCGGCTGTCGATCGGCGCAAAATCTTTCTTGGCGTTCCGGTCGGAGACCACGGCCCATGACGTGCCGTTGGCGGCCAGGGAAACACCGGCGGTTTGGCCTTCGTTGCTGTAAATGGTCGTGCCACCGGGTGTCTTCACAAAGATGCGTCCAGTCCCACCATGCGCTCGCATCCAGACATCACCCGCGCCGCCGCCATTGGTTGCCACACCGATTTTGAAGCGAGTGGAGTCGTTGCCGATGCGGAAATCCCCTTCCGTGCCGGTCACATCCCAATTATTCGATCCGAGGATGTGCGCCGCCCCTCTCACATCGAACGGCACGACAGGCGTCGCGGTTCCGATGCCCACGTTGCCGTTGGTCAAGACCATGAAGCGCCCGCCGGCAAAAAATGGCGCGTCAATAGTGAAGTTGCCCAAAGAGGACATCGCGAAGCCGTTGCTATGATTCAGCACGAACTGGCCCGTTAGAAAGAGCGGCCCATCCAACGTCATTCCGCCGCCGGAGGTTGAGAGCCGCACGCCGCCTTTGGCGCGGACATTGAATTGATTGGCTGCCGTCGAGGCGAAGATTGTATTTTGCGAATCCGCCCAGACGAAGGAGCCGTCATGCAGCGCCTGTGCCTGCAGGCCGGCGGCGAAACTGAATAAACCTCCTGCTGTGTTCGTGGCGCCACCCGCGACCGTGGCATAGCTGCCTGTGACTAGATTGCTGAAGCCACCGGATATGGTTCCGCCCCGGGCATTGGCGATATTTGCCGCACCGCCGCTTATGGTCGAGATGGTGCCGCTCGCGGTGTTGAAGTCTCCACCGCCTACCGTCGCCCAGGAGCCACTCGCGGTGTTGACTTCCCCGCCTCCAATCGTCGCCAGCAAACCGGAGTTTGTATTCGCCTCGCCGCCGCCGATAGTTCCTCCTTCCAAGCTCACGAGGTTGAAACTGCCACCACCGATGGTTGCCACATTCCCGTTGGCGCGGTTGGAAAAACCGCCGCCTACAGTCGAAGTGGTGAAAGCTGAATTGTCTTCTCCACCACCGATGGTGGCGGCGAACCCGGCACTGTTTCCGTCACCGCCGCCCACAGTGCCAAAGTTATCGGTCACACTATTGCTGGAGTTGTTAACACCAAAATATTTGACGACGCCACCACCGCTGATGGTCGCGCCAACGACATTGCCGGGAACAAAATTAATGGACGCGCCTTCAATCACGTTGGGGGCGCCGTTGGTATTCTGCGTGATGGAGATTCCGCTTCCGGTTGTCAGCACCGGACTTCCATCCACGGTCATTCCCGCTCCGCTGGTAACGAAGCGCACGCCGCCCTGGGCGCGGACGTTGAATTGATCGTTGGTTGTGGAAGGAAAGGCGGCGAACTGGGAGTCCGCCCATACGAACGCACCCTGGTGGAGTGCCTGTGCCTGTTGCCCGGCGGCAAAGCCATACGTTCCGGCCACCAGGTTGAAGGACCCGCCGGGGATCGTCGCGTAGGGTGCGTTGGTTTGGATGATATTGTTGTTGCCACCGCCGATGGCTGAGGCGAAGGCATTGCTTTGAATCAGTTGATTGATGCCGCCGGCAATGGTTGAGTAGGAAGCGTTGGTTTGAATCGTGTTGGCGCCCCCGCCGGCAATCGTCGAGTAAAAGTCATTGAATTCAATCGTATTGGCATACCCGCCGCCGATAACCGAGTACGAAGAGTTGGTTTGGATGGTGTTTTGAAGGCCGCCTACAATCACCGAACTGGAGGAATTGGACCCGATGGTGTGGGAATAACCGCCGCCGATGAAGGAGCCATTGGCATTCGGCTGAATGACATTGTAGCCTCCGGCGACAATGGCCGAGTCATAAGCGTTCGACAGAATCTGGTGGATGCCGCCCGCCCCGATGAAGGCGAAGGAGGCGTTTTGAATCAAACTGTCATGGCCGCCGGCGATGATGGAGGTGTTGGCGTTCGATTGAATTGTGTTGTTGAAGCCGCCGCCAATTGTCGCGTATTGCGAGCTTGCTTGAATCGAATTATTTTGCCCGCCGACAATGCTGGAATAACTCGAATTGGTTCCGATCGTGTTCCCGCCGCCGTTGCCGATGAAGGACTCACTGGCGCCGGGCTGAATCGTGTTAAAGGCGCCGGAGACGATGGCCGAGTCGGTGGCGTTCGAGAGAACCTGATGGTATCCGCCTGCGCCGATGAAGGCGAAAGAGGCGTTTTGAATTGTATTATCATGCCCGCCAGCGATCACGGAAATGGGACTGTTGGACCTGATCAAATTGTTAGCGCCGCCGCCAATCGTGGATGAATCCGCCGACCACTCGATGACATTATGTTGTCCCCCTGCGATGACCGAGTAAGGGGCGCCGTTGGTGTTGAGTTGGCCGCCGCCGATGGCCGAACTACGGGCGAAAGACCGGATGGAATTTTCGTAGCCTCCTCCAATGAAAGATTGGTCCGTGCTCGCCTCGATAAGGTTGAACAGGCCGCTGCCGATGCCGTCGTAGGTGCCACCCGTTTGTATCTGGTTCAAAACGCCGCCGGAAATTACCGAGCCCAATGACTGGTTGAGATTGCCGATCCCGCCGCCAATGGCTGCATAATCTCCCGCCACGCGGTTGGAATACGCGTTGCCGAAATAGTTCGTCGCTCCTCCGCCGGCGATGACCGCGCCGACAAAGCCGGGGTCCACCTGATTCAATTGTGAACCGCCAATGATGTTGGGAGCGCCGTTGGTGTTATTCGCATCCACGTGCAGCGCGCCGCCGAGATTGGCCGCGTTGATGGCATAGGGAGTGGGCGCGATGAGTTGGCGTGCAGGCAGAGTTGTGAAAGCGCCCGCACCATTGGTTCGCACGCCGATTTCCAGCCAGCGATCCGGCCCGGTGAACACGCCCGCTCCAAAATCAAAGGCCACCATGAAGAGGCCGTTGCTCACCGCCGTCGCGGAGTTGGTCAGCGGCCCGGCGATGACCACGCCCGGCAAATTCGTGGAGTCGTAAATTGTGAATCGCAGATCGTAAGTCCCGTTGGCCGCCGCGCCACCGTCGCTCAAGCGGCCTTGATAGGTGAAGGCGGTGCCCTGCGCGGACAGTTTTAGGGAAGTGAGAAAAATGGTTGTAACAAATCCTCCGAGTATGCGACGAAGCCCTGTTTTCATAAACGCTCTCTTTCTGAATTGGTTTAAACGTTCGTGAAGCTTGAACGCCTTTTTCTGGGATGACCCAACTCTAAGCCCGAGCCGGGTTGATGAAAAGAAAAATTGAGGATTTTCGACCAGTTAAACCAGTTATCCTTATCGTAAAATTTTACGTTTTGCTGAGGCAAATTTGCGATTGGCCGCTGCGAATGAACCTGGGGGCGATTTGATTATTTTTCGAAGTTGGCTATGTGCCGGAATTGCTTTTTCATTCTATGACAGCCGACAAAGAAACCGTCATAAGGGGCAATAAAAACCTCACTTAAAATTCGTCCGTGAAAACAAATCTTCGACTAGCTCTGTTGACATCCTATAGGTGAAGGAGCCGCTAAAGGCGGTAGAGGTTGAAGGTGAGTCCGAGCAGGAGAGCTTGGAAGCGTTGGGTAATGAGCAAGCGCCCGGGAGCGCGTGCGGAAAGCTTGCGTTTGACGGCTGAAAAGGTGGTCTCGGCCTGTACACGCTGGCGATAGAGTTCTCGTGGAAAGTCCTGGCGCATCAACGCCCGATAACCATTGATTTTCCATTCCGGGCGGGCGCGTTTGGGAGGAATGACACTCTGCGCACCGACCCTCCGACGTACATGCTCGTGGTTACGTTCACTATCAAACTCTGCGTCGGCCAACACCACTTCGATCGGAGCCACCTGACGGGCCCGATCAATCAGTTCGGGCAGACGGCCGCAGTCATTGGTTGGCCCGGCATGAGCGGCCTGCGCCAGCAGCAGGTGGCGCCCCACGTCCACCACTACCAGCCATTTCAACCAATAATAGGTCAGGGGTTTATTGGTCTTCTGACTGTGATGCCGTCGTCGCTCTTGAAAATAACTGCTCAGCGCCTGAAACGTCAGGCCAGTGGAGTCCAGCGCCACCATGCTGCGCCGCCCCTTATAGCGGGGAAACCGTTTGACCACCTCGGCCAGCGCCCGGTCAAAATCCTCCTCTTTTAACCGGCGCAGGAACCGATATACCGTTGTGTGATCGGGTACGCTCTCTAGTTCGAGTGCCCGACGCAGTTCCTGGTGCTCGGCTAAGCGCACCTCTGCTTCGCGATACGTCCAATCCTCAAAGCGCATCAGGCAAAGCAGCGCCAGCAGCTGCGGTTGAGAAAATTGCTTCTTGGAAAATCGACTTCGGCGTTCCGGCAGGCTCGCCTTGGTTATCTTCAACGCCGTAGTCGCCAGTTTGACCAGTCCCACTTCAGCCATCCACCGATTTTACCCTCTCCCTTCATAAGTACAAGCAGGATGTCAACAGAGCTATCTTCGACTCTGAAGTGGAAGAGTTTTTTTAAGAAATCGATTCGCGAGTGGGGTTGAAGAATTGAAAGGGTCACTGGGTGCTGGGAAATCAACCCGCCGCAGGAGCGCAGTTCAAATGCGGCCATCAAGCCGCGCCCGAGACCAACGTCATTGTGGCGTATGGGTTAGCGTCAGGTTGAAAGTGGCCGTAATGGTCGCTGATCCGCTGCCACCCTGAACGGTGAAAGTTTGAACGAAACTCTGGTTTACTGCCTGGGCATTGCCGTTTTGGATCGCGACCGGAAAGGAATACACGGGGATGGGGTAGGGCAAAGTCACATTATTAACGGTAAAACCGTTGGTGACGGTCCCGTAGTGGCCGCCGGCGGGATTATAACCGGAGGGATCATAAGCTGATGCGAGTAATGCGCCGTACGGGGTGCCGGTCCCCCAGGTTTGTGTAAGAACATTGGCGAAGTTCCAAACCTCCGTAATATTCGCTGTGTCTCCCGGGGTGGCATCCGTATAAACTGCGCTCGGGTTGTCCAACATTATTTTTGCAGTCAAACTGCAACCGTCAAAACCGGTCACGAGGACATCCTCACTGAATGAGGATCCAGACGCTATAAGCTGTGCCGCTCCGCCGCCGAATTGACCTGATGTGTAAGGAATGGTCCCGGTGCCATACAGTGGGAAAGATACGTTGGTCCCGAGCGGCGCCATAGTGATCACTCCGCCGACAACGCTGCTACCGGCTTCAATATGAGAGGAAGCGCTCCCGCCTTGCTCGTCAAAAGTCAGGTCCATCGAAAACTTGAAAGTCATGGCGTCTCTCAATTCCGACGCGAAATCCGCTTGTTCCTGAATGTTGGTCCCAAAATCCTTTTCCATGGTGGAGAACGCGGACTGAGCAGCTTTAATCATTGTGTAATCGTGGCCTCTCAACTGGGCCAAGTCGTTGGCCACAATGAATTCGGCCCACGGCTTAAGCTCGTTGTTCCAGTTGGTGTTTCCCTTTCCGCCGTAGAGCTTGTCCTGGGCTGAAATGTTCGCAGCGAACTTATACACCGCCTGGAATTTCTCCACGTTGCCGGGGGCGTAACGGGCAATCAATTCGTCCACCAATGGAAATTCGTTCGTCTCAATCAATCCCCTGGCCAGATTGGTCGATTGTTTGAACAGATTGGTTCCCATAAGATTCAACATCGCGGCGGAATCAAACAAATTTTTGAGGACCGCCGTCTGCTTGGTGAGAACGGTCTTGATATAAGTGTCCACATCTCCGTCCGCCGGGTTGGTTACCAGGCAGGGGGCGGGTCGATAGTCCGGCGGAGCAGGCAGCACCGGAATCGCGGCGCTGTCCATGGTTATGACGGTGTTCGAGGCTTGATTATAGACGGCTTGAGCTTGTGAGGCCGGATGCTTTTGCAAAAACTCCGTCCATGCCTGGATAGAAGGATCGGTCGCGCCGGCGGACGTGAAATGGAAAAGAGTTGTGGAATAGCCGCCGCCTTGGCCGGTGGTCGGCACGAGGTAAAGACCGCTTCCGTCATCACCAGCCAACAGCAGCGACGCATACGAGCCAAGGGGTGCGGGCGGATTGACGGTAAGCGTCACAGCATCGCTGAATTGGATGCCGTCAGGTTCCAACTGAACCCCATTGGTCACCGGCAGCAGCGCGTCGCTGGAATCGGCGATCGCAAACGGGGTCATGGTAATCTGGGCGGGATTCGGCAGCGCATCGCCGGGAAAATTTAACATCCAAACCCAGCCTGCGGCATTGGTGACGCTCAAACTGGCCGGCGTGCCGTCCGCCGCGAAAAAGAGTTGGCCGGAATGGGCGGTGTCGGGGACAAACGAGATGTTTCCCAGAAATTCCACCGGACCCTCGGCCAGGCTGAAGTTGCCGTTTTCAATGCCGCTTGAATTCGTTGCATAAAAATAGCCTGAATCCGGCGAAGTGAAGACTAATGCCTCATTCAAGTTCCCGGCTTTGGAATCGGTGCAGGCAATCGTTCCGCTGCTCGGCCCCGTTTTTACGTAGCTGTATGTGCCGGCACTGTTCGTCGTGCCCGGACCTCCGATGATCTGATAGCCATTATCATTTGCGTCAGCCAGCCACTGGTAAATGCCGTTGGTCGGCAAGGGCGACAGGCCGTCGGTAATGGCAAAGTTAAAGGTTTTGTTCGTCAGCGAGTTTGGCGCGAAATCGGTCGCCTGAACCCTGGCACGGAAAAATCCCGCTTTGGCGCCGGCTGAGACGTTCAGATTCGTCGTCAAATCGGAGATGGCTGTGCTGGTCAGCGGCAACCACGAGGCCAGATCGCTCGAAGTTTCGATGGAATAAACAAAACCGTTCTGACCGCCAAGATAACTTTGAAAGCGGCCGTTTCCAAGATTCGGGAGAAATAAACCCGGCTGGTTCGCCGTGGCGTAATTGGTGGTTGTAAACGAGCCGCTTTGCGAGCCAGTTGCCCCGGTCAGCACCAACGTCCCCGCTGCGGACGAGGAGAACGAAATGGCCATGGAGTTTCCCGGCCCGGATTGGGAATCCAAAAAGGTCAAGACACCGCTGTTCGGGCCGGTTTTAACATAGCCGTAAGTACCCGAAGCAAACCCGGCTCCTGCGCGGCCGAGCACCACATAGTTGGTGCCGGCGACCGAAGTGAACAGCCTGTAACTGCCGCTGCCGACAAATGGCGCGGATCCGCCGCTAACAGATACTGTCAAATACGTGGCAGTAATGGAGTCGGGCGCGAAACCCTGGGCCCGAACGCCGGCTGGGATTATCATTAGTCCAAGAAAAGCAGTAATCAGCGCTCGCATAGGTGGTTTTGTTGGGTTTAGACCTGCCGCTATCGCCACGTTTTTTAAATAGTTAAGTAGAAGTTGTCAACGTTGCGTGTAATGATTCCAGTTCCGGGAGTTTCAAAACCTGGAAGGAACCTCGCGTTTTATAAGTCCGGGACTTTCCCGAAGCGAGGGAGGGGGTAGGTCCTTCTTCGCGGCGTAGAATCATAGACATGAAGCCGATAATCGACAAAAGAATTGGGCAACGCTCAGGGATAAACCTCGCCCAGATTTTAATGTTTTTCGTAGTTGTCATACGGTCGTAGAACTGTTTTGTTAGTCCATGGCAGCTCACAAAGACAGCGACAACTTCGATTCCCAGTTCTACAAGTCCGCGGATGCCTTTTTTCCGTCCTACAGCGGCATCGGGCTTACTTTCGACGACATCACGCTCGCGACGCTTTATTCAGAAATTCTTCCGCGCGAGACCCAGCTCGAGACCGACCTCGGCGCCGGGTTGCAATTGCATATCCCGATCATTTCGTCGGACATGGACACCGTGACTGAATCGCGCATGGCCATCGCGATGGCGCTCAACGGCGGCCTGGGTTTGATCCACTACAACATGCCCGATCGGCAGCAGCTTTCCGAGGTCAGCCGCGTGAAACATCACGTGCACGGATTGATCCAGGAGCCCATCAAGGTCGCGCCCGACCAACTGATTGGCGATGTGCTGGAATTGATTGAGGAAAAAAGATTCGCGTTCAGCACTTTTCCGGTCGTGGACGACAAGGGCAAGCTCGTGGGTTTGTTGCCCAGCCATGTGGTGAAGCCGCGTTACGCGAAGCGAAAAGTGGCGGAGGCGCTCCAGCCCCGTTCGCAGGTCCATACCATCAATCAAAAGGAACTGGGCAAGGATCCCATCGCGCGCGCGGATAAATTTTTCACCGAACATCTGGGCATTCACAAATTGCTGGTCGTGGACGACAAGGACACGTTGCACGGACTCATTACCATGAGCGATGTCGAGCGCATCACGCAGGAGCGGCGCGCGCAATTCAAGCCCGCGCGCGATGCGAATTTCCACCTGATCTGCGGCGCGGCGGTTTCCGCCACGCGCAACGCGTTTGGCGAACTAGATCGCGAACGCATTGTCACGCATGTCAGCGGGCTGGTGGAACGCGGCGTGGATGTGGTTGCGGTTTCCACGGCGCACGGCCACACGAAGGGCGTGGGTGATACGGTGAAGATGTTGCGCGAGGCGTTTCCAAAATTGCCGATCATCGCGGGAAATGTGACGAGCGCGGAAGGTGTGGAATTTCTCGCGCGCGCCGGCGCGACGGCGGTGAAGGTAGGCCAGGGACCAGGTTCGATTTGCACGACGCGCATCGTGGCGGGCGTGGGCATTCCGCAGATGACGGCGTTGTATGTGGCGAAGCAGGCGGCGGCGAAGAAGAAGGTGGCCGTCCTCGCCGACGGCGGCATCACGAAGTCCGGCGATATCGTGAAGGCATTGACGCTTTCAAAGGCGGTGATTTGCGGCGGTATTTTGGCGGGCTGCACGGAAGCGCCGGGAGATGTTTTGGAAATCGGCGGCAAACTTTACAAACAATATCGCGGCATGGGCAGTCTCGCGGCGATGAAGGCCGGATCGGCCGCGCGTTACGGGCACGAAAAAAATCCGACGCAGAAAGTCGCGCCGGAAGGCGTGGAAGCGCTCAAGGAAGTTGCGGGCTCGGTGGATCGCGTGCTGGCGCAACTCATCGGCGGCATCCAGAGCGGCATGGGATATCTTGGCGCCGCGAACCTGGCGCAATTGCGGGAGAAGGCCCGTTACATTCGCGTCAGTCCCGCCGGTCAACGCGAAGCCGCCCCGCACGACGTAGTGGAATTGAAGACGGGGAATTGAGATGAAGTCGCCCCGGTGCATCATCATTGCGGGTCCGAACGGTGCGGGTAAAACGACGTTTGCGCGGGAGTTTTTGCCGAAGGATGCGGGAGTGGTTCGCTTCGTGAATGCGGATTTATTGGCGGCGGGTCTGTCTCCATTGAAACCTGACCTGGCCGAATTGAATGCAGGCCGGTTGTTTCTTGCTGAACTCGATCGTTTGGCAAAAGCACGTCAGGATTTTGCTTTTGAGAGCACGTTGAGCGGGCTGTCATACATCAGTAGGCTTAAGCGCTGGAAGGCGCAAGGCTATCGCATTGAAATTGCCTTCCTGCGACTTGCATCCGTTGAACTTGCGTTGCGTCGCATTGCGATGAGGGTCAAACAGGGTGGTCATAATGTGCCTCCGGATGATGTCGCGCGTCGATTCGAACGCGGCAGCAGGAATTTCGAACAAGCATACAAATTGCTAGCGGACTCTTGGGCGGTGTACGATAATTCCAGTAATAACCTTCAATTGATTGAAAAACGATAGATGAGAAGTAAGACTGCCAAGGTTAAAACGGATGACTTTGCAACACGGGTTGGTCGCGCCCTAAAGCGTTCTCAACTCGCCGCCCGCAAAACCGCGCGCATGCACGGCACTCCAATCTATTTTTGGCGCGACGGCAAAGTCGTGGCTGAAAAGCCGTAAACTCTAAAACTCAATCGCCTCGTTCAACTGGCCGCATTGGACGCAGCGCGAGCGGTCCACGTCCGGGTCGTCGGTGTAAACCGAGCCGCATTTGGTGCAACGAAAAACCCGGTCCTGGCTGGGAGTGGGCTTGAAACGCCGCTGCCGCAATTCGGCGTAGATGACGGCGGCGGTCAGTGTGCCGAGCAGCAGGAGCAGGTATCCGACAAGCAGTTTGGTGAGCGCCATATTACGGGGTTCCGGCGGGGGTGTTGGTGGGGGGCGGGGGCAGCGTTTGCCAGGCGAAAACCAAATTTCCCGAAACCATTTTGTTGGTGGGAATGGTTCTCAGCGCCTCGGCTTCCGGCGGGGAGAACCGAACTCTTTTGGCGAAATTCGTCAGCGCCATGGCATCCACGTTGTCGTCTCCGCATTTCGCCCAGATCACGGACGAATACGGAAATCCCTGCGCGTCGACCACCATTCGAATGACCGTGTTGGTCAGCAAATCTGCATTCGTCTGCGGCGGCAGATGCAACGGCGTGAGCAGCCGCAGTTTTGCGAGGTCGCCTTCCACGAACATTCGCGACGGAACGGAAATGGGCGGCAACGGCGGGGAGACGTCTCCGCCGGCGTCGAGGCTGGATTCGATGCGCGGTTGGAATCGCGGCGGGCGATTCGTTTGCATGAAAGCCACAAAAGACGCTCCCAATTGGTCCCTCGGCAGTTCGAGCGGCCGCGCCGGTTCGGTCCAGTTGGTGGGGGAAAAAGTTCGCGGCGCCATTTTCAACCAGGCGTCGCCGGAGAAATTATCGCGGTGTGGCAGGATGAAAAGAGTCGGATCGTAGATGGCGAGCAAATCGTCCGAACGATTGTCCGCGAGGTGAACCGCCGGCACTTCTGGCGGCTCAAAATGTTTTACGGGCGGCGGGTTGCCGAGCCAAAAAGTCAAGCCCGCCTGCACCGCAAAAACGACCGCGATGGCGAGCCACATTTTGATGCGGGAGGTTCCGCGCCGGGGACGGTCCGCGCCGATTTCCTTTTCGGACGCCGCAGAGGTCATGGCGGGTTGGAGTGTGCCGACGAGGGATCGTAGACCCGCGGCAGGGTGGCCATGAGCAGATCCTTGAATCCAACTTGCTGCGCGATCGACCACAATTGAGTCCACTTTTCCCCGGTGACATCCTTGTCCAATTGAACGATCAGGGTCACGGGCCCGGAAATTTTTTGTTTGGCCGCGAACAGGCGGTTGGACAGTTCGCTTTCAGGGATCTGTTGGTCCTGGAAGTAAAAGGCGTTGGTCCTGACGGCAATGGACAGCGTGGAGCCGGTGGCGCCCGGCAGAATCACGTCGCCGGCGGAGGGCAATTGCACCTGGATGCCGGGGGTGTAAAGCATCTTGCCGAGCAGCACGAAGATCACGAGCAGGAACAGCACCGCGGCGAACGGCGCGAAATCCAGTTGCCCGCGAAAAATGCGCGCGTTCCGCGGAAATTTCATAGGGTCTTTTCCGTCACGATATTCACGATTTCGGTCGCGGCGCGTTCCATGTCCAGCACGATGGAATTGACCCGGCTGACCAGGTAATTGTATGCCGCATGCGCGGGGATCGAGACCGCCAGCCCGGCCGCGCAGCAAATCATCGCCGCCCAGACGCCGTCGGCCAGATCTCCCGCATGAGCCGTCGAGCCCTTGGCGAGGATCAAATCGAACGTTTTCATCAGACCGATGACGGTGCCGAACAAACCGAGCAGCGGCGCCAATTGCGCGATGGTTGCGAGCAGGTTCAATTTTTCCTCCAGCCGCGGCACCTCGACGAGGCCGGCTTCTTCGAGTGATTCGCGAACGCGATCCCGGCCATTGTCGCGATTCAAAATCGCCGTTTTTACCAATCGCGCCACCGGGCCGGGTGTGGCATCGCAAATGGAAATGGCTTCGACGACGTTATCGCGGCGGAGCACGTTGCGCACGCCGTTCAGAAATTCGGTGGAATTGATTTGCGCGCGGTGACAATGGAAAAAGCGCTCTACAAAAACCACGATCGCCACGGCGCCGGCGAGCAGGATCAACAAAAAGACCGCACCCCCATTTTTCAAAATGAATGGCAAATTGTGCACCCAGTCTTTATACGGTTTGAGGCTGGAAGTTCAAAGGGCAAAGTTGGGACGTGCTGCGTGTTGCGGGTTGCGTGTTGCGTGAACTCGCCAGAACGCTTCAGCACGGATTGACGCAATACGTAATAAGTAACACGCAACACGTTTCGGCTTGCTTCTGCCGCCGGCTTTTCGATTATTTTGTGCATGGAAAGACCCGACCGGCCCGCGAATGTTTCAAAAGCAAAATCTCCCGAGCGCACCCCGCCGTCCGAAGCCACCCCCGACCCGGCCGAGGATCGAAAATCGCCGCACGTGGACATCCGCTGGCTCAAGGACATCGAGCGCGTGCTGATCACGGAGCAGCAACTGGCCCGCCGCATCAGCGAAATGACCCAAATCATCCAAAAAGATTTTTCCGGGCGCGAAATGGTCGTGGTCTCGCTGCTCAGCGGCACGGTGATGTTCCTGGCGGATTTGATCCGGCACTTGAATCTTCCGATGCGGTTGGATTTTATCGGGGTTTCGAGCTACGGCGCCGGAACGGAATCGGGCGACCTGGTTTTTACCAAGGAACTGCGCATCGATGTGAAGAATCGCGACGTGTTGCTGGTGGATGATATTCTTGATACCGGCAAAACCATGTCGCGCGTGCTCGAAAAATTGAAGGCGTTGCGCCCGCGGAAAATCCGGACGTGCGTGCTTTTGAACAAGGCCGCGCGTCGCGTGGAAAATGTGAAGGCGGATTATATTGGTTTCGAAATCCCCGATTATTTCGTGGTGGGTTACGGGTTGGATTTCGCCGAGCGCTATCGCAACCTGCCATTCGTCGGCGTGCTGCACGAACACGTGTTCAAGGAAGTGCAGAAGTCGCCGTATCGCAAGTGAGCTATGCGCGTGTCCGTCCATTTCTATTCGTATTTCAAGGACTTGGCCGGTTGCGCGCAAACGGAAGAATTCGTGGCGGACGGGAGCACGCTCTCCGATCTGTTGAAAAAAACTTTCCAACGATTTCCGAAACTTGCGGCCATGGAAAGATCCATGCTCGTGGCTGTGGGTGTGGATTATCAGCTGCGCCATTATGTTTTGAAAGACGGCGATGAGGTTTCGTTGTTTCCACCCGTGCAAGGCGGTTGATTTTTGTGGCGACGGTCTGTGACCGTCGCTGAATAAGTGCTGTTGAAATTTGCGGCGGTCACAGACCGCCGCTACAAGATGAGACGTCAACTCACCATCACGAGCCAGTCGATCGATGAAGCCGCCTTGCTGCGGGAGCGCCGGGTGTCGGATGGAATGGGGGCGGTGATTTATTTCCTGGGCGTGGTGCGGGGCACGGAAGGTGAGAAAAACATTTCCGCCATCGAATACGAAGCATTTCAGAAAATGGTCGAGCACCAGTTTCAGCTGTTGTTCGATGCGATCGAAAAGCGCTGGCCCGTAGAATCCGTGCGGTTGGTGCATCGGATTGGAGTCGTCAAGGTGAACGAGCCTTCGTTGTGGGTGGAAGTGGTTGCGCCGCATCGCGGCGAGGCGTTTGCAGCATGCCAGTGGCTCATTGATGAGATGAAGCGCGTGGTGCCGATTTGGAAAAAACCGGTTTTGTAGGTCCCCTTTCTGTCCCATATTTTGCTTCGCAGACTCGCCTCCGGGACGCCGGCGCTTCCAGGTTACTTCATGGCGCGGGCGATGGAATTCCACCAACCATCGTGGAGTTCGGCTGCATTCACGCTAAAGGTTTGTTCGCCGTGTTTGATTTGCAAGGCCGTGCCGCTCACTTTGCCGATGACGGCGGCGGGGATGCCAAGGATTTTTGCCTGGGCGAGCACTTTGCCGGCGTTGAGCGGTGCGACGGAGATAACGATGCGCGCCTGGGTTTCGCCGAAGAGCAGGGCATCCAATCTGGCCGTGGCGGCGTCGGGGGAAAGCGCCGCATTTTTTTCTTCAGTCAGGTTGGCGGCGCTCTGCCGAGGCGCCGCTACGTTGGATAAATCAATTTCCGCGCCGATCAACCGCGGCGTTTCGCGCGCGATCAATTGTGAAATGCAGCTTTCCGCGAGCGCCACGGCGAGGCCGCCGTCGCTGCAATCGTGCGCGCTCTTGATAACGCCCGAGTGAATCAGCGCGCGCAAGCCGAGGTGCAGTTCTTTTTCCTGATCGAGATTGCAACGCGGAGGTGAGCCGGTTTTTTTGCCGTGAATTACCTGCAAATAGGCGCTGCCGCCGAGGCCTTGTAACGGATCGCTCGTGTCGACGGGTTCGCCGAGCAAAATAATCGCGTCGCCTTCATCCTTGAACCACTGCGTGGTGATGTGTTCCGGTTTTTCGATGAGGCCGACGACGGCGACGGTGGGCGTTGGGTCGATGGGGCCATTCGGGCTTTGATTGTAGAGCGAGCAATTGCCGCCGGTGACGGGGGCGTTGAACGCGCGGCAAGCTTCCGCCAAACCGCGCACGCTTTCCTTCATCTGCCAGAACAATTCCGGCTTGTGCGGGTTGGCCATGTTCAAATTGTCGGTCGCGCCCAGCGGCACCGCGCCGGAGCAAGCGAGATTGCGGCATGCTTCGGCCACCGCGGTTTTGCCGCCTTCGTAGGGATCGAGGTAGACGTAGACGCCGTTGCAATCGACGGACATGGCCACTAATTTGTCCGTGGTCCGTGGTCCGTGGTCCGTAGCACCAGTATCGGCGTCTGGGAGGGAATCTCTTTTAATTCTGATGACGGCGGCGTCGCTGCCGGGGCACACGACGGAGCCGTCGCGGACCATGTGATCGTATTGGCGATAGACCCAATTTTTCGACGCGATGCTGGGCCAGGACAACAGTTTCTTTAGATCGTCGGCAGGAGTTTTCGTGTCGGCGATGCCGTCGAGGCGGAACGCGCGCACTTCTTTGAGATATTCCGGCTCCTTCGCATCGCGCTGATAGACGGGCGATTCGTCGGCGATTTTTTTTGCGGGAATGTCAGCGACCACTTTGCCGTGGTGTTTCACGACCATGCGACCGGTGTCCGTGACGAAACCGACTTCGGACCACGGCAAATCCCACTTGTCGAAAATGCGTTTCACTTCCTCTTCGCGGCCTTTGTGGACAATGATCAGCATGCGCTCCTGCGATTCGCTGAGCATGATTTCGTAGCTGGACATGTTCGGTGCGCGTTGCGGCACCTTGTCCAACTCGATTTCAATTCCCGTGCCCGCGCGCGCCGCGGTTTCGCACGTTGAGCAAGTCAGGCCGGCTGCGCCCATGTCCTGGATGCCTGCCACCACGCCGGTTGCGAGCAATTCGAGGCATGCTTCGCACACGAGCTTTTCCATGAACGGATCGCCGACCTGCACTGCGCCGCGTTGTTGCTCGGCGGATTCCTCGGTCAAATCCTGCGAGGCAAACGCCGCGCCGGCGAGACCATCGCGACCCGTCGCGGGGCCGACATAAAACACCGGGTTGCCGATGCCCTTGGCCGCACCGCGCGCAATTTGCTCGTGGCGCAACACACCGAGACAAAAGGCGTTCACGAGCGGATTGCCTTCGTAGGATTTATCGAAATAGACCTCGCCCGCAATGGTCGGGATGCCGAAGCAATTGCCGTAGTGGGCGATGCCGCTGACGACGCCGGCGAACAGGCGCTTGTTATTGCCGATTGCCGATTGCCGACTGGCGATTGCTGCATTGCCCGCGCCGGGCAGGGTGGCTTCGCGAAGGCTGGCGCCGTGTTCCAGGGGTTGTGTAGGAGTGGAGGTGGCGGAGTTGTGAGCTTTTTCTCCATTAGTGAGACTCCTCACGTCGTCTCCTACTTCTGTAATGGGGCCGAAGCGCAATGAATTCAACGCGCAAATCGGGCGGGCGCCCATGGTGAAAATATCGCGCACGATGCCGCCGACGCCAGTGGCCGCGCCTTGGAAGGGTTCCACGGCGCTGGGGTGGTTGTGCGATTCGATCTTGAACGCAATCGCGAGCCCGTCGCCGATGTCGATGATGCCGGCGTTTTCCTCGCCGGCGCCGACGAGTATCTTTGGCGACTTTGTGGGAAATGTTTTCAGCAGCGGGCGGGTATTCTTGTAGCTGCAATGCTCGCTCCACATCACGGAGAAAATGCCCAGCTCCGTGTAGCTCGGCTCGCGGCCGCCGAGGATTTCCTTGGCGTGCGCGTATTCGTCCGGCGTGAGGCCGTGTTTGGCGACCAATTCGGGGGTAATGGCGGGTTCGGTCATTTCAAATTCCAAATCTAAAATTTCAAATCACGCAGCCTTTGCCAGCCGGCTCTGCAATGCGTGAATCACGCTCTCGAAAATGAATTTGCCGTCGGCGCTGCCGAGGAGCGGTTCGCAGGCGCGCTCGGGGTGAGGCATGAGGCCGGCCACGTTGCGCTTCTCGTTGCAGATGCCGGCGATGTTTTGCAGGGCGCCGTTGGGGTTTGAGGTGTCGGTGATGTTTCCGGCGGCGTCACAGTATTGCCACAGGATCTGGTTTTTCGCTTTCAGGGTCGCGAGGGTTTGTTCGTCGGCGAAATAGCAGCCTTCGCCGTGCGCGATGGGGACGCGGAGGATTTTGCCGGAAGGGATCTGGCTGGTGAACGGGGAATCGTTTGTGACCGTTTTCAGGAAAATATGTTCGCAATGGAATTGCAGGTCGCGATTGCGAATCAATGCGCCGGGCAGCAGGCCGGCTTCGGTGAGGTACTTGAAAGCCGTTGCAGATGCCGAGCACCAAGCCGCCGTTTTCGGCGAATTGTTTCACGGCTTGCATCACGGGGCTGAAGCGCGCGATGGCGCCGCAGCGGAGGTAATCTCCGTAGCTGAAGCCGCCGGGGACGATCACGGCGTCGGCGTCGCCGAGGGAACTTTCCTTGTGCCAAAGCAGGCGGGCGGAGTGGCCCAGCAGGCGCGCGGCGTGGACGGCGTCCTGGTCGCAGTTCGAGGCGGGGAATTGTAAGACGACGAAATTCATTTTATTTGCGATTTACGATTTACGATTTACGCGATTTCGGCCCAAAGATCGTCAATCGTAAATCGTAAATTAATTCAGAATCATTCTATCTCCAGTTTGTAATCCTCAATGACCGGATTGCTTAGAAATTTGTGGGCGGCTTCGTTCAATTGCTGGCGGGCGGCTTCCTTGTCGGTGCCGTCGAGTTCGATTTCGAGGTATTTGCCGACGTGCACGGCTTTCACGCCGCGATAGCCCATGTGTTCGAGGGCGGTTTGCACGGTCTTGCCCTGGGGATCGAGCACCGCTTTCTTGGGCGTGACAATAATTTTGGCTTTCATCGTAAAAAAATCAATGGCGGCTCCAGGAATCATCGGAAATGCCGCCAGCGAAAGATTAATTCTGCGTCACTGCCGTCACAGTGGCGAGTCATTTTTTGCAGGGAGCGGAGCAGGGGGGTGCATCTTGGCGCTGCTCCCGCGCGGACAGGTTTTCGGAGCGCCGATCTCCGATCCGGCGCGGGTTTTGGTGAGCTCGCCGTTCTGGCCGGGTCGGAGACCGGCGTTCCGGGGGTGACCCCCTTGGTTTGATTCACTTTGATTTGGTGCGATTTACTTTGAGTTACTTTGATTTTTTGACGGTGAAAAACGCGAGATCGCCTTGATCCACTTTGATTGGGTGGCCAATTTTCTGTTTTGGTTTTCATAGAATGGTTTTTCGCCGCAGGGGGAAATTGACGGAAGGGACTTAAGGGACATTTCCAGAGCGATGATTGTTTTGCCGGGAACGGAAGTTTGCCGGCCGGATCGTTCGTTTGTTTCCCTTTTCATTTACCCTTTTTGCTCTCCTTCGTGTTTATTTATAGCATACATGTCAAATCCGCAAAAATTCAGGTAGTGTCCTAATTAGGATGGTAGGGACGCCGCGCTGCGGCGTCCCCGCCTGCGTAGCAGCGGGCGGAATGAACAAACCCATCGCATAATTCACGCCTCACGTTGCGCCGCTAAGCGGCGCGGACGGCGCAAGCGCGCCGTCCCTACCAAATTAGGGCACTACCAAAATTCATTTGACAAATGCCGTCATATACTTAAAAGATTTAAGTAATTAAAACAACTGAGTATTGGCTCTCATTTTTATGAAATTTGAATTCGATCGCGTGAAGAATGATTTGGACACCATCCAAAAAGCCATGGGCCTGAGTCCCTCTCTCGGGCGCGAGTGGCTGCAATGGCTCAAGCGTGACAAGTGGTTCAGCCTTTGGTGGTGCCTGCCGGGATTGATCCTCATTGCCTCGGCTCTGGCGCCGATGGATCACACTCAAAAAATTGCCGGCCTGGTCGTGAATCAATGGGCCGGCATCCTGGTGGCGGTGACGATGCTGATCATCGCGTGGGTTTATGGCCGGAAAGTGGCCGGTCAGGATGGCCGTTCGGATGGCGTCATTCGGGAAGCAAAGCGCATCAATGGAATGGACCGGCAGGGATTCGTTTTCGGTGTGGCGTCGCTGATTCAGGTTGTGGTTTATGGTTTGTGGAGCTGGCAGCATCACATCGCTTTCGAAACTTTTTGGCCGGGCATGTTTATGGTGATGGGTTCGACATATTTGATCGTGGCATTGGCGGCTCGCGCGTGGACGCTGTTGGGTTGGGCGCTTCCGTTTTTGGTTTACGGACTTTGTTTGCCGCTGACAGTGGGGGCGGGGAAGGTCATTTTGTTTGGGGTGATGTTTATCGCCGTGGCGCTTTCGTTCTCGCTGATCCAGGTCTGGCAAATCCGAAAATTTGAGAGCGAGCATGTTGCCCATTGATTTCAACGGTCTCGACACCAATGTCCACGGCCCGATTCGCCTGGGCATCATGACCGCGCTGCAGATGGACGGCGCGCTGGATTTCACGACGTTGAAAAAGCGTTTGGAAACGGCGGATGGCAGTCTGAATCTTCACTTGAAGCGCCTTGAGCAAAGCGGTTATATCGTGAGCAAAAAAGCGTTCGTCGGGTTGCGGCCTAAAACGACGTATCGCATTACGCCACCGGGGCGCAAGGCGCTCGGGGATTATCTCCAGGCGATGCGGCAGTTATTGGATGCGTTACAGGCGGCAGGGTTGGATCAGGCCAATTAGAGCGTTTCCATAAATGCTGTAGCGGTGTGTTGTTGGTGGTGTGAACAGCGGTCTTTTTGATTTTTGGCTTCGTTTCGGCTCAGTCACAGGGTTTATCAAACCTGCTCCTTCACCGAAGCCTTGCCAAAAATCAAAAATCCTCGCTGCACACCGCTACATCATTTCTGTCAACGCTCTAGGGTGGTGTTAGAGAAGTTTTAAAAAAGCGCGGCAGATTGATTGATCCAAGGCGGGAAGATACTCGCTACGCTTCCGCCGTCGCTCAGAAGCTATGGCGGGACAGGCGCCGCGCTGCGCGCGAAAGTGATCTGTTTAATTGCTTTGTACCCAGGGTAGCCCTCGCGGACTCGGGCAACCCTGGGCTAATATCTTCAACACTTTCAGTGTTGTCATCATGCCGCGCTGCGCGCGGAGGGAAATCGCGATTGAGGTTTATGAAATGATTTAGCCGGCGGGCTTCCGCCTCAAGAAACCTCGATAATATTTCACACTTGACATACATAGGAACTCTATGCATAGTGTTCCTATGATACCGAAGGAATTGGTCGCGGCCTCGGCGGAGGCGCTGATTTTATCGCTACTTTCGAAGGGGGAGAGTTACGGTTACGCCATCATCCAGGAAGTGCGCGCGCGCTCCGATAATCATCTGCAATGGACGGACGGCATGCTTTACCCCGTGTTGCATCGCATGGAGAACAACGGCTGGATCGAATCGCGCTGGGTGAAAATGGAGAATGGTCGGAAGCGCAAGTATTATGCGCTCAAAAAGGACGGCAAAACCGCGCTAGACGAGCAGCGCGGCCAATGGCTCAAGGTTCATAGCGTCCTGACGCAATTGTGGGGGGAAAAGGAACAGTATGTATAACCTCGAGGTCAAAATCGGTGAGTGGCGCTTGCGAATGACTGCGGGCGGAATCAAATCCCCCGCGGTCCTCGATGAACTGGAAAGCCATTTGCGCGAAGAAATCGAGCGCCAGACGCGCTTGGGTATCGAGGAACAAAAAGCATTTGAAATCGCTGCGCGAAAAATCGGGGGCAGCGACTTGTTGAAAGCTGAGTTTGCGAAAATCGCTGAAGGCAAAGGGGCGCGGTTCGGAAAGGTGCTGGGAATCGCTTGTTGTGTCGTGGCACTTCCGCTTTCGGTTTTGGCGTTGCCTAATTTTCTCACGATCCCGGAACTGCCGGCGGGATTGCGTGTGTTAAGTCTGCTGGCGATTCTGCTCACGTTCCTTTCCGTGGTGAGCTGGCGATTCAGCCACAAATTTCTGCCGGTAATTCGCAATCGAGCGGTGAGGTTGATCACATCTGTTGCCTGCGGCCTCGCGGGCATCGTTTGGCTCTATGCTTTCGGTGCACTGCTGCCGACGGTCATTGTGCCGCGTCTGTTCACCGGCGCGGGAGAAGGTTTTCGGCCCGTGTTCATCATGGGAACCGTGATGCTGTGGGCCATGGCTTTGACAGCTGTTTTGGGCGCTGTTGCCTACGGCCTGGAAGGCGCGGCAAAACGCGACATGAACAAGCATGCTTATGTTTAACCTTGAACAAGCAATCAGCGAATGGCGCACGCGAATGGCGGCGGGCGGCGTCAAAGAGGCAGCCATCCTCGACGAGCTCGAGGCGCATTTGCGGGAGGAAATCCAGGAGCGGTCGGCGGCGGGGGGTGCATCGGCTGATGCGTTTGAATTCGCGGTGGCGCGCATTGGAACCGCAAAATCGCTGCGAAGGGAATTCAACAAAGTCAGTGGCGGGACTTTCCTGCCCGTTGTGATCGGCATCAGCGTTTGGGTGGGCATGATCATTTGGGTGGCCGCAGTGGCGCTGGGGAAGGTTTATGCTGGAAAATGGAACGTGTTGTTGCTTGCGCACGTGCTGGCACTGACGGCGGGTTACCTGGCGACCTTTTTAATGGGCGCATTCGCGATTTGTTTCATCTTTTTGCAATGGCGGGGCAAGTTATCGTCTGCCGCCCAAACATCCCTTAGCCGAGCCGCGCTCCATTTTAGCGGCATCGCCGCCGGCGCCACCGTTGCCGGATTGATTTTGGGCGTTGTGTGGAGTGAGCAAAATCGCGGCACGTATTGGACGGGCAGCCCGCGGGAAATGGGGGCGTTGATGGCGGTGATTTGGTTTTCGGCGGCGTGGTTGATTCAACGATTTAATTGGAAGGATGTTCACGCGCGCATGCTGGTGTGCATGGGCGGCAATATCCTTGGCGCGTTGTGCTGGGGTGGTGCGCTGGTCCTGGAACACGATCCCGGGGTGCGCAACCTGGGGGACTTGTGGCCCGTGCATGTGTTCATCGGCCTTCATCTTCTCGTCCTGGCGCTGGGTTTTTCACGACGATGGGAAACGGCTAAATCCTAAAGGAGTCACAATATGTTTAACCTCGACCACGCAATTACGGAATGGCGGCGGCAAATGACCGCTGGTGGCGTCAAAAATCCCACCGTGCTCGACGAACTGGAAAGCCACGTGCGCGAGGACGTGGAGCGGCAGGCTCGTGCCGGCGTGGAGGCGCAAAAGGCGTTTGAAGTCGCCGTGCAAAAAATCGGTCCGGCCTCCGCGCTTGGGAATGAATTCAAAAAATCCACGGTTGCCGTGATTGGTGAGAAGCTGATGATGACCGCGGCGATTTTGGTTTTGGCGTTTGGGGCGTTTCTCAGCGTGGCGACGCTCATTCTGTGCTATCAAACGGTCGCCGAACGAGTGCTAGGATTCATTGTCATCGCCCTGAGTTTTGGAGTCATCTGCGCTTGGCCGGCGTTCATTTCGCGGTTGCCGGTGATTCAGCCGAAGCGAAAACTACAGGCGTGGCAGGCAATTTATTTGGCGGCGGGATTCGCTGTGAGCACATTTTACGTCCAGTTGATCCTGCCGCATTTCGATCGTGTACACGACGGGATGATTCCGGCGATCGGCTTTTTCGCCATCTTTCCGATCGCGGTAGGATTGGCTTTGGCGGTCGGCCTGGATCGGGCGGCGCGCAAGACATCAGATGAAATCATGGCGTGAGCAAATAACGACCGCTGCGTCCAAACAATATGTTCAACCTCGATTCAGCAATTTTAAAATGGCGCAAGCAAATGATGGCTGCGGGAATCAAGTCACCCGACGTGCTCGATGAATTGGAGAGCCATCTGCGCGAGGATGTGGAACGGCAAGAGTGGGCGGGCGTGACGGCCGAGCAGGCGTTTCGCGAGGCCGTCCAGCGCGTGGGCGCTGCCGAAAATCTGAATCGCGAATTCGCCAAGGTGCGCGGCTCGGGCTCCCAAATCAGGCATAACACCATGCGGGCCGTGTGGATCACGACCGCGGCATTCGTGTTTGCCATCCTGACCTGGACCTTGCTCATTTACGACATCATGCTTCCGGAACGGGTTTTTGGAATTGCCCTGGTGACGCTCATCGCCGGGTTCATCGGCGCTCTTCCGGATTTGAACCGGTTGCAGTTGCGCGGTGTGCGCGGGTGGGCGTTGCGGAAAGCAATTGCGGCGGCGTGCACTTACGCAGTGCTCGCCTGGATGTGCCTGCTCTGGCTAAGCCTGCTGCATATCGACATTTTGCCGATGGGAATTGTCGCCGGCACAATTTGTTGGGGCTTCGTTGCCGCCCTGTCGATGACCCTCATGGCGTTTGTTTTTGGAGTGGAACAGGAAGCGCGAGATCTCTGGGATCCCGCAGCGTGGCGATCGCTTGAATTGGCGGGCGCGGAAGCGGCGCGGTTTCACCATGATTTCATCGGCACCGAACATGTGCTGCTGGGGTTGCTCGGCGACGAAAACGGCAAGGTGCGGAAGGTTTTGGAAAATTGCGGTGTCCGCCGCGAAGCAGTGCGCGCCGAAATTGAAAAATGGGTTGGCACCGGGCCGAAAATGTACGCGAACCGTCCGCCGGCTTACACGCCGCGTGCGAAGAAGGCGTTTGAATTCGCGATTCGTGAAGCCAAAGCGGCGCGAGCCAACCGCGCGGAGCCGGAACACGTTCTTTTGGGGCTGTTGGGCGGATGCGGTGGCGTGGCCGCCGAGATTTTGACCCGGATGGGCGTGGATGCCAAAAAAGTGCGCGAGCAAATTCGCAAGCAAATCGAGGGAGTGAACGACCATGAATAATTTTGAACCGAACATTGCCGATTGGCGGCGGCAGCTCATGGCCGCGGGGATTAAAAGCGCAGAGGTGCTCGATGAATTGGAGAGCCATCTGCGGGATGATATCGAGCGGCGCGCGCGTTCGGGCGCGGACGCTTCGCAATTGTTTCAGAGAGCGGTCGCGCAAATTGGCCAGCCGCAATCGCTGAAAGCGGAGTTCGATCAAATCAAAGAAAGGAAATATATGAAACGCGGTATGATGATTGTCCTGGGAATTGTTGGCGTGATGGTGGGCATGGCGTTGGTTATGCCGGCGGTGGCGCAATATCGCCAGGTCGGAGCGATGCAGCATGAAGAGCCGTGGTTGTTTTTGATCGGCAGTTTGATGACGCTGGCCGGCTGCGTGGCGGGCTTTCGCGGCTTGAAAAAAGCCCGCGCCTGAGCGAATTGTGAGTCGCGGCGGCCCCGGGCGGCGTGATCGCACGGGCAAGATGCCCGTGCCACTATGTAAATTTGTTTTGCGCGCGGGGCCGGGCAAAGCTATTTTTCCGTCGGCCTTGTCCGATGGTGTAATGGTAACACAGCGCCCTTTGGAGGCGTTATTCATGGTTCGAATCCATGTCGGACAGCCACTTTTCCCCGCCACCCATTTGTAATTTCCGAATGGCGATTTACGATTTTGAAGGTTCATTCAAGTTTCTTTCGAATCGAACAGTTTATTTCTCCGCTTATTTTCTCCACGAACGTTGAAGCGGCGTAAACGCCGCGATCCTCTTAACGGTTCGACAAGTTCGCCGCTGTTGCGCATGATGCCCGGATGAATTTTGCGGCGAAAAATGCCTGCTAAGCCTGCCAAATCGAAGCCGGCTGCGACTCCGGATCCCTGGCGGGCGGCGATGCCGGGTGTGGTGCTCGTGCTGCTGGTGATCGTGGCGTATCTTCCGGCGTTGCGCGGGGAATTCATCTGGGACGACGATTTTCATGTTACCAATTGCGAGCCGCTGCGCTCGCTGGCGGGCCTCGTCCGCATTTGGTTCGTGCCAGGCGCGACGCAACAATTTTATCCGCTCACGTGGACGAGTTTCTGGATCGATTTTCATCTCTGGGGGTTGAGTCCATTTTGGTATCACGCGGAAAATATTTTGCTGCACGGCATCAATGCCATCCTGGTGTGGCGGATTTTGCGGCGGCTCAATGTGCCGGGCGCGTGGCTCGGCGCGGCGTTGTTCGCGCTGCATCCCGTGTGCGTGGAATCAGTGGCGTGGATCAGTGAGCGGAAGAACATGCTGTCGGGATTGTTTTTCCTGCTGGCGATTCTGGCCGCGCTCGAATTCTGGCTGCCGCGCCGCGCGGCGGCCGAGGGAAAATCCGCCGGGCCGCCGCAAAATTCGGAAAATCTTTTTGGCGCGTGGAAATTTTATGGGCTGACGCTGGCGTTTTTCCTGGGCGCGCTCTTGAGCAAAACGGTCACGGCCAGTTTGCCGGGAGTCATCCTGTTGCTGGTTTGGTGGAAGCGCGGCCGATGGGTGGGCAAGGACTGGCTGTTGGTGGCGCCGTTCGTGGCGTTTGGCCTGGCGATGTCGCTCATCACGGCAAACATCGAGCATCATTTCGTGATGCAGGCTCCGAACGGCGACGAATGGAAGCTGACGTTTCCGGAAAGATTTATCATCGCGGGCAAAGCCTTGTGGTTTTATTTGGGCAAACTGGTTTGGCCGCATCCGCTGGTGTTTATGTATCCGCGATGGAACCTTCAGCGGGCGCAGGCGCTTTCTTATTTGCCGCTGGCGGCGGTCGTGGCGCTGGGCGTGTGGCTGTGGCTCCAGCGCAAATCATGGGGCCGCCCGGCGCTGGTGGCGGCGGGTTATTTCGCCGGCGTGCTGCTGCCGGCGTTGGGATTCTTCAATATTTTTCCGTTCCGCTATTCGTTCGTGGCGGATCATTTTCAATATCTCGCGATGATTGGTCCGCTGGCGCTGGCTGCCGCGGGGATCACGTGGTTGTTGGCGCGGTTGAAAAATAGGTACGTTCAGTATGCGAGCGTCGCCGTCGTGTTGGCCGTGCTGGCGGTTCTTACCTGGTTGCAGACCGGCGTGTATCGGAATCTGGAAGTGCTGTGGCGCGATACGCTCGCGAAGAATCCGACCTGCTGGATGGCGCAGGATAATCTCGGACGTTACCTGACCGAAAATCAAAGGTTCGACGAGGCCGAAACTCATTATCGCGCGGCGATCCAAATTCGCCCGAACGATTATGCCGCTTACTACGATCTCGGGCTGCAAGCCGCCATTCGCGGCGAGTTGAGCGATGCGATTGCGAATTTCGACAAGACCCTGGAGCTGGCCCCGGGTTATGCCATGGCCACTTACCAAAAGGCCAATGTCTACGCGCGCGAAGGCAAGGTTGAGGAAGCCATTCGCGATTATAACGCCGCGCTGGAAGCGATGCCGAACCTGGTCATAGCCCACTACAATCTGGCGACTGTCCTCGCGCAAAATGGAAAATTGGACGGCGCGATCGACGAATATAATCGCACGCTGGCGCAACAGCCGAATTACATGCCGGCGCAGATTGGCCTCGGGCGCACGCTGTCGTCCAAGGGCGATTTCGACGGCGCGATCGAGCATTATCGGCTGGCATTGCAAATCGATCCAAATTCCGTCGAAGCGCTCGCGGATCTCGGCAACGCGCTGGTGGCGAAAGGACAGCTCGATGAGGCGGTGAATTGTTACCGCGCGGCGTTGGAATTGGATCCAAACAGCTCCGCGCTGCACCTGAACCTGGCGGTGGCATTGACGCATCAGGGGAAAACGGCCGAGGCGGAATCCGAGCGCACCACGGCGCGGCGACTGGAAGCGACGCAGCCGCGCGGCCGATGATGACAGAGCAGGGGCAAAAAACTGCTTTCGCCGAAAAACGGGGATGATTACACGCCGCCTTTCCAGCACGAATATAGGGCGCGATGCCCTGATGCCCGGCCATTTCCGAACCGAACGAAATCCAGAACATTGCCCGAGCTTTCGCGCTCAGGGCTGACGCATCTAAAATTCAAGAATTCTGAAAAGAAGACTGACGGATTCAGTTCCAAGGCATTCAAAAAACGGAAAGCATAAGGGGATGTCTGCTTCAAGATCACAGCTTACTCGCAAGGAGGACTGAAAATAAAAACACGATTCTGAAAACGAACTCCCCAATTTATAGAGGGAAAATTGGGGAGTTCAAATTTTAAACCGAATTAGTTTACTGTCGAGCCAAAAAATACTGCGGAAAAACTTTTCTACAATTTAGATGCGTCAGCGCTGCTTTCGCGCTGCATTTGAGTTGCGTCGCGGGAAATTTGAGCCGATGATTGCCAGTATGATCTCCCGTGGCGCCCGAATGACACTGCTGGGTCTGATGATTTTGGCGACAGTGACGATGGCACGGGGAGAACTGGTGCTCGCCAATTACGGCGGGACCAATCTCATGAAGATCATGCCGGTCGGCGATTCAATCACCGACGATTGTTCCACCAATGGGGCCTGGCGATCTAACCTGCAACCGCTGCTCGATACGAATGGGTTCGCATTCACGAACACCGGACGAAATCTGAGCAGCTTGATTGTCGGATTCACGAAACGGTTGCATGAAGGGTATTGCGGCGCGGTCATCGCAGCGCCCGGATATTTCGCCGCTCACAGTTACGCAGACACGAATAATTATCTCCAAAAGATTATTCCCGATGCACTGGCCATCACCAAGAACCGTCCGGACCTGATGCTGATCATGATCGGGGCAAACGACATTGGGCACGGACGTAATCCGTTGGTTGTGGCGACCAACGACATGTCCAAATTGTTGAACATCATTTTCACGAATACGCCCAACGTCAACGTCATCCTGACCAAAGCCACCACCTTGCAGAACGCGAGCCTGGGATACAACATTTATGCCACCAACGTGCCAATCTACAACGCCGCCTTGCAATTGATGGTGAACCAGCGCCGGGCACTGGGGCAGAATGTCTTCCTGGCGGACATGTATTCCGTGGTGGATTACAACACCATGTTTATGACTGACCACCTGCATCCCAATGGCCTGGGTCTGCAAGCGATTGCCAGCGAGTGGGCGACGAGGATTCAAGCGATCACGATTCGAACGAATCAGTTTACTTCGGTATTGATCAATGGCGGAGCGAATTGGAAATATTTTGACGGCGGTCAGCGTCCGGGGGACAACTGGATGCAGCCCGATTTTGATGACAGCGGCTGGAGCAACGGAATCGCCCGCCTGGGCTATGGTGACCCGACCACGGCCACGAAGGTCAATTTTGGATCGGATCCCAACAACAAATATGTGACCACGTTTTTCCGGCGTTCCTTTGTGCTGCCCTGGAACGCCGTGGTGACGAATCTAAACTTTCGTCTGGCCCGGGCGGACGGCGCCGTGGTGTGGCTCAACGGGCAGGAAGTCTTTCGGACGAACATGCCCGTGGGCCCGATTGATTACACCAACCTGGCTTTGACCGCGATGCCTGCTTACAACGCGCAAATTTTCTACCCGGAGGATCTGCCGGTGACGGGAGTATTGCCGGGAACGAACGTCGTTGCCGTGGAAGTCCATCTAAGCGCGGTCACCAATGCGACGTCGGGTTTTGACATGGAATTGATCGGGAGCGGCAACCTTCTGCCGACGCCGTCACTTGCGATTACGCAATCTGCCAATAGCCTGCAGCTCAGCTGGCCCTTGACCAATGGCAGTAATTTTACACTGTACGGCACAACCAACTTCTCAGCGGCAGGCAGTTGGTCGAAAACCACAGCGGTCCTTCAAACCAACGGGGACCAAATCGTGATCACGCAACCATTTGACACGAATGCAACGTTCTTTCGACTGCAACGGCCTTAGAGCGTTTCCATAAATGCTGTTGCGGTGTGTTGTTGGTGGTGTGGACAGCGGTCTTTTTGATTTTTGGCTTCCGCCTTCGCCAATCCGCCGTCGCGTAAAGCTATGGCGAGGCAGGGGCTACGGCGAACAGGTCGTCTCGGCTCAGTCACAGGGTTTATCAAACCTGCTCCTTCACCGAAGCCTTGCCAAAATCAAAAATCCTCGCTGCGCACTGCTACATCATTTCTGTCAACGCTCTATAGTGATTGCCAAAACAGATTTCCGGATAGAAGGCCGAAGCTTCGCCCCCTGAACCCTAAGCCCCACCTCTCCCCTGACCCTCTCCCCCGCTTCGCGGCGGAGAGGGAGACGGATAGCTGTGGATGGTCCGAACGCTTCACAAGCTGGCGCCCCCAAAACCCGTTTTGATTCCCAAAACGGAGGAATTGTTCGCTCAGAATGTGCCATCGAAAAAGTGAGAATTCCTCCGAAAAATCGAATGAACTTGCATATCGGTCGGTCGCTTCGTAGCGTTTTATCGCTTCGGCTGCATCCGTAGCTCAATTGGATAGAGCTTCTGACTTCGGATCAGAAGGTTGCAGGTTCGAGTCCTGCCGGATGCACCATTAAAGGGATTTTGAACGTTACCATTTCACGCCTGCGCATTACGCTTCACCAGTTCCTATTCAAATGACAACAGCACCTGGAAATATTCGCGGCGCGACGGCGTTGTTGACTGATCTCTATCAGTTGACGATGGCGTACGGTTATTGGAAATGCGGCAGGGCCAATCAGGAAGCGGTGTTTCATCTGCTGTTTCGCAAGCAGCCGTTCAGCGGTGGATTCACGTTGGCGGGCGGATTGGCCGATGCGGTTGAATATTTGCGCCGGTTCCGATTTGCCAAGGCGGATCTCGATTATCTCAGGACGCTGAAGGGCAATGACGGCAAACGATTATTCGACTCCGCCTTTCTGGAATATCTCGGTCGCCTGAAGCTGCGCCTGGATGTGGATGCGATTCCGGAGGGCACGGTTGTGTTTCCCCAGGAGCCGTTGGTGCGCGTCCGGGGCTCGATCCTGGAAGCGCAACTGGTCGAGACGGCGCTGCTGAATCTGCTGAATTTTCAATCGTTGATCGCAACGAAGGCCGCGCGCGTGTGTGCTTCGGCGCAGGGAGATCCGGTGATTGAATTTGGCCTGCGGCGCGCGCAGGGGATTGACGGCGCGCTGACGGCGAGTCGCGCGGCTTACATCGGTGGATGCGCCGGCACATCAAATGTTTTGGCGGGAAAACTTTTTGGGATTCCCGTCAAGGGCACGCACGCGCATAGCTGGGTCATGTCGTTCGAAGACGAACCGGAGGCGTTCGCGGCGTATGCGAAAGCGTTGCCGAATAATTGCATTTTTCTGGTGGACACTTACGGCACGCTGCAAGGGGTTCGCAACGCGATCGACGCGGGCAAACGTTTGCGCAAGCTGGGCCACGAGTTGGTGGGAATCCGCCTCGATTCGGGTGATCTCGCTTATTTGAGCATTCAAGCGCGCCGATTGCTCGATGCCGCCGGCTTCAAGAAGGCGGTGATTGTCGGGAGCAACGATCTCAATGAGCACCTGATCGCCAGTCTCAAGCAACAAGGCGCGAAGATCAATGTGTGGGGCGTGGGGACGATGCTCGTGACCGCTTATGACCAGCCGGCGTTGGGAGGGGTTTACAAGTTGTCGGCGATTCGCAAAGCCGATGGAACGTGGCAGCATACGATCAAGCTTTCGGAGCAGGCGGTGAAGGTGACGAATCCGGGCATTTTGCAGGTGCGGCGATTTCGCAAGGGTGACGAGTTTATTGGCGACGCCATTTACGATGAGATGCAGGCTCTGCCGCGGAAGATGACCATCGTGGATCCGGCGGACGCCACGCGGCGCAAACATTTCCCGCCGGGCACGAAGTTTGAAGATTTGCTCGTTCCGATTTTGCGGCGCGGCAAACTGGTCTATGACTTGCCCGCGCTTAAAGAGATTCGAGCGCGCGCGCAACAACAGTTGGCGATGCTCCATCCGGGCATCAAGCGTCTGGAAAATCCGCATCAATATCCCGCCGGCCTTGAATTATCGCTGCACGAATTGAAAATGGAATTGATCCTGCGCGCGAAGGGTGGGAAGAATTTTGTCGATTAGAGCGTTCCTCAAAAGAAATTTTCTGAAAAAAGGCGGCGACATCCCTGCCGGGATGTCGCGGCAAACCCGCAGGTTTGCCCCACCTTTTTTCAGAAATTGCTTTTGAGAAACAATATACAGCAAAGCGAATGGTTAGGCGTGCCCGTATTTGGGTTGCGAGAGGCCGTCACCGCGCCATTTGAGTTTCGCGCTCAGCACATCGTAGTAATTGATTTCAGGGAGGAACGCGATCGGCACGGGGTCGGGCGAAGTCTGGACGCGAATCACGCTTTCGGGTGTGGCGCGCGCGATGGTCATGCCGTCCACCTGCACGATGCCAGGGCCGGATAACGCGTCGAGTTTCATTTCGATTTTTTCCGTCGAACTCACCACGACGGAGCGATTGGTCAATGATTGCGGGCAAATCGGCGTGAGGGTGAGCACGTTGCATTCGGGGCTGATGATCGGGCCGCCGGCCGCGAGCGAGTAGGCGGTCGAGCCGGTCGGCGTTGCGACGATCAAACCGTCGCAGCGATACTTCGTGAGCCGCCGCTCGCCGACGCGCGCGGAAATGCTGATCAAGTGCGGGTTGTCGCCGCGGATGATCAAGGCGTCGTTCAACGCCCAGCCGGTGATGGGTTTGCTTTTGCCGTGAATTTCCAGCGCAAGGGCGGTGCGTTCACTAATGACGAATTCGGAATTGAGGATGCGTTTCATTTCGTGCCGAACGCGAGTGCCGGGAATGGAAGTGATGAATCCGAGATAGCCGATGTTGATTCCCAAAATAGGAATGCCAGTGCCGCGAAACCGGTGCGCGGCCTGGAGCAGGGTGCCGTCGCCGCCGCAGGCAATCACCAGGTCTGGCTTCAGGTTTCCCAAATCGCCGAGGCGGCGATACAGGTTGCGTTGCGGCGGGAACGTTTCGACCCACTGCTGTGCGACGCGCTCGCGGGTGAGGACTTCTTTGAGCGCGGCAGCGGTTTGCTGCGCGTGGCCTTTGGTTTGATTGATGAGAATAACGACTTTGCTGATTTTCATAAATGCCTGGCATCCACGGGGAAGAGGCTAGCAAACGCCCGGGCGGGTTTCACCTTTTCCTTAATCGTGAACTTTTTCATTTTGCCGCTTGACATAGTGTTATTGTAACACTATCAATGGAACGTGTAAAGAGAACACTTAGTAAACGCTAGTAACAAAGTCATTCATGCCGCATACATACAAATATCCCCGCCCGGCGCTCACGGTCGATTGCGTCGTGTTCGGCTTCGATGAAAGCGAGCTCAAGGTCTTGCTCGTGGAGCGGGCGCTGGAGCCGTTCAAGGGAAGCTGGGCGTTGCCGGGCGGATTCGTGCACGTGAATGAAACGATCGATGATGCCGCGCGGCGCGAATTGGCGGAGGAAGCCGGGTTGACGAATGTTTTTCTGGAGCAGCTTTATACCTTTGGCACGGTGGGGCGTGACCCGCGCGAACGGATTGTTAGTGTCGCGCATTTTGCGCTGGTGAAGTTGTCGGATTACCACGTGCGTGCGGCGGCGGATGCGGCGGATGCCCGATGGTTTCCGGTTTCCAAAGTGCCGAAACTCGCGTTTGACCATGCGGAAATTCTGGAGATCGCGCTTGAGCGGCTCAAGGGCAAGGTGCGTTACCAACCGATCGGTTTCGAGTTGCTGCCGCCCAAGTTTACGCTGTCCCACCTTCAGCATCTGTACGAGGCAGTGTTGGGAGCGGAATTGGACAAACGGAATTTCCGCAAAAAAGTGCTGGGTTTTGGACTGCTCGTGGCATTGAAGGAAACGCAGATGGCCGGGCGGCATCGGCCCGCGCAGTTGTTTCGATTTGATGCAGAGAAATACGAAAAATTGAAAAAACGCGGGATCCATTTCGAGTTGTGACTCTTTTGGAATTCAATTCCGGCACCCAAGCGGTCATCGGCATTGCGGAACGGAAGGGTGTGCTGGTGGAGTAATTATTATGAAACGATCAAGCAGAGCCGAAATGGCAAAAGAAACTGTGGCCATTTGTAAGGCGGGTTACTATGTCGCTCCGAATGGAGCGCGTGTGGCGATTGCGGATGGTTTAACCAAAGCCAAGGCTGAAACGGTTCTCTATTCGCCTGAAAATCCTCCGGTTGCGCGTGCCGTGGCTGGCGCGCGGGCCACTCGCTTTGAGGTGAGAAATGAAACCACATTTGAAGCATTGGCTCGGCTTGCAACGCCCGATGTCGGTCATGTGGCTTGCCTGAACTTTGCCTCGGCGAGGAATGCGGGTGGCGGTTTCCTGAACGGTTCGCTCGCGCAAGAGGAAGCGTTGTGTTGTGAGTCAGCGCTTTACCCGTGTTTACTCGAAGCCCCGAAATATTATGAACGCAATCGGGCAAATCAGTCCGCGCTTTATCTGGATCTGGCCATTTATTCGCCTCGCGTGCCGTTTTTTCGTGATGACGAGGGCGTGCTGCTGGTCAAGCCGGTCGTCGCCTCCGTCATCACCGCGCCAGCGCCGAATGCTGGAGCCGTCGCGGCGAATGAACCGACCAATCTGCAATACCTTGAGCCGACACTAAAGCGCAGGGCCGAACTGGTTCTCGGTATCGCCGAAGCGCATGAAGTAGATATCCTTATTCTTGGTGCATGGGGATGTGGCGTGTTTCGCAATGACCCGAGCACAGTCGCTCGCACGTTTGCGGAGTTGCTGAATTTGCCCGGTAAGTTTGCCGGCTCGTTCGCTAAAGTTGCCTTTGCTGTTTTCGACCGGACCGAGAACCAGACGACTTATCGCGCCTTCGCTGACAAATTTAATGAAGGCTCGGAAAAAATTATTTATGACTGACAAAGAAACCATTAAAGCCAGCAAATTTCTGAGCCTGATTTTGCGGCATGAGCCGGAGCGGGTGGGATTGCAGCTGGGTGACGCCGGTTGGGTGGGTGTGCAGGAATTGCTGGAGGCTGTGAATCAGCACGGCACCGTTTTGACGCTCGATGATCTGAAGCACATTGTTGCGACGAGTGATAAGAAGCGATTTGCGCTGAGCGAGGATGGTCAGCGCATTCGTGCGAATCAGGGGCATTCGGTGGAGGTGGACTTGCAATATCCGCCGCAAACGCCGCCGGAGATATTGTATCACGGGACGGCGGAGCGTTTTCTGCCTGGCATTCGCAAGGATGGGCTGCAACGGATGGAGCGGCACGATGTTCACCTCTCGGCGGAAACCAAGGTCACGGTTCAAGTCGGCGGGCGTCATGGCAAACCGGTGCTGCTCATCATTCGCGCCGGCGAGATGCATCGAGCCGGGAACGTGTTTCGCTGTTCGACGAATGGCGTTTGGTTGGTGAACCAGGTGCCTCCGGAGTTCATTGATTTTTCGCAGGCGGAGTGAGTTCAACCGCAAAATCAGGAGACGCTCCATGAAAGCGCTGATTCTCGTAGATATTCAAAACGACTTTTTGCCGGGCGGCGCGCTGGCGGTGCCGGACGGTGACAAGGTCGTGCCGGTGGCGAACAAGTTGCAGCGGCTGTTTCCGCTCGTGGTCGCGACGCAGGACTGGCATTCCGCGAATCACGGTAGTTTCGCCGCGAATCATCCGGGGAAGAAAATGTTCGAGCAGATTGATTTGAACGGCCTACCGCAAACGTTGTGGCCGGTGCATTGCGTGCAGAACACAGCAGGCGCCGAGTTGGCCGCTGCGTTGAATCGTGAGCGCATCACCAAAATATTTCCCAAAGGCACGGAGGCCGGAATCGACAGCTACAGCGGGCTGTTCGACAACGGTCGAAGAAAATCGACCGGCCTGGGCGAGTGGTTGAAAGCGCGCGGCGTCACGGAGGTTTTCGTTTGTGGTCTCGCGACGGATTATTGCGTGAAATTCACCGCGCTCGATGCGGCGCAAATGGGATTCAAGACGCATGTGATTGAGGACGCCAGTCGCGGCGTGAATCTTCAGCCTGACGACGTGCGCGATGCCATCGCCGAAATGAAGCGCGTGGGAGTTACCGTCGTGCAAAGCTCGGATATTCGGGACACGGAATGAATCTGCCTTCTTCAAACGTTGCGGTTTTTGTGTCGCCCCTCACAGGGCTCGGGATATTTGCAAAGCTTACCCGGGCCTCCAGCTCGGGCTTTAGAGTGATTGCCAAAATAAATTTCCGGATAGAAGTCCAGAGCTTCGCCCCCTGTTCCCCGAGCGCCACCTCACCCCGGCCCTCTCCCCCGCTTCGCGGCGGAGAGGGAGACCAATACACGCAGGCTGTCTTTTCGGAAATCTATTTTGGCAATCACTATAAAATTGCGGGCTTTCAGCCCTGTGATGTGGCACGCATCTTTTTCTACTGAGTAAAATGAATTCACAACCTCGAACCACTGTTTACACCGGCAAATTCCTGGCGCTGGTGAAGGAAGGCCGTTGGGAATATGCGGAGCGCATCAATGCGACTGGCGCGGCGATCATTGTCGCGGTGACGGACGAGGAGAAGTTGCTGTTGGTGGAGCAATACCGGATTCCGGTTCATGCGCGCACGATTGAATTGCCCGCGGGCATCATCGGCGACGAACCAGGCCGCAACAACGAGGATCACGCAGAAGCCGCGGGGCGCGAATTGGAGGAAGAAACGGGTTATCGCGCCGGGAAGTTGAGGGCGCTGACGCATAGCCCGGCTTCCAGCGGCTTGAGTTCGGAGACGTTCACGCTTTTTCTCGCGACTGAATTGACGCGCGTTGGCGCGGGTGGAGGCGTGGCGCATGAACAAATCACCGTTCACGAAGTGCCGCTGAGTGGAATCCATGATTGGCTGGAAGCCAAAGTGAAGGCGGGTGTTCTGGTTGATTCGAAAATTTACGCGGGGCTTTATTTTATTGGGACACACAAATGAATCCACCTGCCAGTTCGATTGTTCGCAAACCAGAGCTACGAGAGATGGTGTCTGGAGTTCTCCTGGGCACAGCCGTGGGCGATGCGCTGGGCTTGCCTGCGGAAAATTTGTCACCGCGGCGCATTCGCAGTCTGTAGAAGGGCCAATGGCGGATGCGTTTTCTGTTCGGCCGCGCTCGGTTTCTTTCATGCATCGAGTGGGTGTGCGTCTGTCCGCACAGTCGACGAGTTCACTTGGACCCATCCGCTATTTTTGGCCGGGACTTATTCCGCGAAATCTTCTTTTCCTGGTCGTCGTCCTTGGGCACGGATTGCGCCGCCTTGCGCCACCGTATTGAGCTTTTCGATTGAGGGAAAAGAGGAGGCAAATCCGCTTTTCCGCTCGTATCTGGGCAAGGAAAGGGCGATGACGCTGTCGAACCGTCACTGACGCCGAGGTGGTTTTCCCCGCTGCTGCCGAAGGAGTCGGATGTTCATCCGAGTGACATCGTCATTACTGGTGATAGCGTGATAAAGCGGTTGCGGTAACATTATAAGCGCACTCTATGTCCAGAAAAAAGGCCTTCACGTTAATCGAATTGCTGGTGGTCATTGCCGTCATCGCGATTCTGGCGGCGATTTTGTTGCCGGCTTTGGCGAAAGCGAAGGAACGCGCGATGCGGACTTCGTGCCTGAATAACACGCGCCAAATTGGGATGGGAAGTCTGATGTACGCCGGCGACAACGGAAACTTTCTGCCGCAGGGCACTTTGAGCGGCGATTGGCCGCATGACATGACCATTGTGGATGTGGATTTGTTCCAGGCTTCCGGCTTGCAGAATCCCAAGGTGTTTTATTGCCCCGGCACGCTCGCCATCGTCAATGGCAACGAAACCAATTGGTGGAACTTCGCGGCCGGCCGCCGGGTATTGGGCTATATGTTTTTCAACAAGCGCGCCGCGACGGATATTCGATCCGGCATCAACGGCTGTTTTTTCATCGGCCGATTGAGCGACACCAATTTCCCTACGGAGGCAGTGCTCGTCGCTGACGAAACGATGTCGCTGACGCAAACGGCTCCCTTTGACTTCGTAATTCCCAGCAGCAATGTTCCGGCGTCGTACGGTGGCGCTTATCGCCCCGCTCATCGTGATGGCAGTTCTCCTGCCGGCGGGAATGTTCTGTTCCTGGATGGGCACGTTGCGTGGAGGCCTTTCAAAGATATGCTGCCGCGCTATCGGCCCACCAGCAGCAGCCAGCCGTGGTGTTTCTATTAACGAGGTGATCAATTCGCAAGCGCCGTGGCAAAGCGGCTCAATTGCTGCGCTTGCCGCGCGCGTTCCTGTTCGCCGGATTTCAAGTCCTCAGGGGCCATGTGGGATTCGAGATTCTTTAAATTCGCACGGGCTTCCGCCGAGCCGTTTTGGCTGGCGATGGTGAACCACGCCCAGGCGTGCGTGTTGGATTGCGGCGCGTCCTGGCCTTTGAGGTAGCGATTCCCGATTTGCAGCGCGGCCGCTCCGTCGCCTTGGGCGGATTTCAGATAGAGTGAAAGCGCGTGGCGCAAATCATCGCTGCCGTCGACGTAGGGAATTTGAGTCTGAATCTGGCGATCGTCGAAACTTTCTGTCCCACCCCAAGTCTGGGTGGGAGTGCCGGGATGGAAATCGATTTTATCCGCGAGTGTCATGCGCCAGCTTCCGAGTGCGTATTCGCAGTAGCATTCCGCGGCGGCCATCAAGTCTCGATCGGTTCCGAATCCCGCTTCATAGCGGCGAATTAACTCATCCCAGGATTTGGAGCGTCGCAATAATTGAACGGGGCGGTCAGCGTCATTGCGCGGTTCGCCAATGCCGACGGCGTAGCATTGCGCGAGGTCGTGCATGGCCTCAGGCATTCCTTGATCGGCTGCCGCCCTCATCAATTCCAAGCCGCGTGCCTCGTCAAGCTCCACGCCTTTGTGGCCGCTAAGGTAAAGCAGCCCGAGATGATATTGTCCCTGGGCCGAATTGTGTTCAGCTGCCACACGGTACCAGTGAAACGCCTGAGCCCAATCGGGCTTCGTTAATACCCTGTGCGCGTCATCTCCCTCCCATTCGCGCAATTCATAACGTAAGCCGAGTGTGTACTCCGCCCAAACATATCCGGTGTTGGCGGCTTTGATCAGATACTCCATGGCTTTTTTATGATCGATGGGAACCCCGTGGCCATCCCAGTAAACAAGGTAAAGTTCGGCCAGGGCATTGGCTGAACCTTGATCGGCCGCTTGTTGGAATATTTTTAGCGCCTTTTCCGTCTCACCCTGTTCAAGGTAAAGTTCGCCGAGATTCACCTTCCCCATTGGAGCGTCTTTTTCATTCACAGCTTTTTCAAACCAATGGATCGCTGTGTCCGGATTTTTCTCCACGCCTTCCCCAAATCGATAGAGCCTCCCGATTTCGACCATCGCGTCCGCGTGTCCTTGGGCGGCGGCGCGTTGGAACCAGTGCATGGCTTGCGTGAAATCCTGCGGCACGCCTTTCCCATCCCGGTACAAAACTCCGAGGTTCATTTGTGACTGATCGTTGCCGCGCTCGGCGGCATACGAAAAATAATAAAAAGCCTGAGCCATGCCGTTGGAACCGAACTGCCCGCGCCGAAAAAGCATCCCGATGTTATTCGCTGACATGGAATAGCCCGCTTGCATCCCGCGTTTGTACCATGCGAGTGATTGATTGGCGTCGCGTGTTACGCGCAATCCCTCGCCGTAGCAATTCCCAAGATAATGCATGGCGTGAACGTCACCCGCTTCAGCAGCCTTTTGAACTTCCGGCAGCGGCACCGGATCCCATTTTTTCTGCAGATCGGTGAGAGACACAAAGTTCGTGGACGTGTCGACGGCGGCGCTCGCGGCGAATCCGCAGAAAAGAACCGAAACCAGCATGATTCGCAGGCAGCAGCACTTCAAACCAAGGCCGAAAGGGATGAGATTAGTCATGGTTTTCCATGCTGGCTTGCTTCGCCGGCAGATTTGAAGGTTTGCGTAGTTCCTGGCGCTGCGCGTCGAATACAGATTTGAGAGACGCGTTGGGAATGAACCAATGACCGACGGTGGGCGGTATGGTGAAGATGAATCCTGTCGGCGATTTTATCCAACAATCCATGTTGCCTCTGCGATACCATTGGATATAACGGGTTCGCTCTCCGCCCGACAGTTTTGTGAATGGATCCTTGCTCTGATCGGTAATTTCAAAGTGAATGGCGGCTGAAAGAGGCTGACGAGACTCTGGCTCAAAACGGAAGAGCGTCGCCTGCCGGTTGTCCGAGAACTTAATTGGTTCCAGGAGTTGCAAACTGCTGTTCGAAATAAATCGCGGGCAGAGTATCTCCAGATTTTGATCTTCACTCGAGACGTCGGACATTTCCAGGGGGAATTCTTCCGGCCAATCCCAGCGCGTTGATTCAAACCTGTCAATAGACGAGTACGTTCGAACTTTTTGCATGAGCAAGGATTGAAACGGGCTATCGTCATTCCAAAAGGCCACCAGGTATTGGCGGGTGTATACTCCGCCGATTAAACACTGCGCGCCGCCCAGTGAAGTGTAACCTCCGCGTATGGCATAGATGGAATTGGTGCCGCGAGCTGGCAGGCTTCGAATTTTCCAGGTTTGTGTTGCCGGATCGAACGTAAAACATTTGTCGCCCGCCAGCGCACCCAATTTACCGTCGGCCCGCGAATAAATCGTGGTGCCTGACGGCCATTGAGAGTCAATGTCATTGGCCGGCGGCCGACGGCGCGAACTCACCAGTACCTGCACTGTTTTCGAATCGGGTTGCACCGCGATCAAACCGTCTTCGCGGCTGATGAATAAACGATCGGCTGCCCAAATCATTTGCGAGGCGCCTTTGAGGGGCGCGGGGATTTCGTCCCAGGTCTTTTCGCTGAAGCGGTAGCGAAGCAAATGGCCGCCGGACTCGACAAAAAGCGCCTTGGGGGAAACTTCAAAGATCGAACCTACCCCGCCGCGCTCGGTTGGGAAGGGGATTTCCATTGAGACTCCCTTTTCCGGGTCGACCGACAGATAGGAAAAATGGTCTGAAATGAAGGACTCGGGGTGAGTCTCGTAGCCAACCTGCATCCAGAGCTGGCCGTTGCGGAAAATTGTGGAAGAAAATGACGGTTCACGGCGAGCCCAGGGCTTTGGAAAATTTAAGTGCCAGGGGATGAACCTTGCCTCGACCACGTTCTCGGCTGGCCGGGTCGGCCGGGCAGGCGGCGGCGGTATCGGTTGCCCAGCCTGCGCGGACAATTGCTTTACTAGATCAGCCATGAGCCCGGGCGAGGCGAATTTCTGCTGATAATGAATGGCGAGCGGCAGCAGTTCGCGAGCCTGGTCCGCTGTCACCTGTGGCCCGGGGAACCACCGATAGAAATTTCCCAAGTCCCGCCAATTATTTGTGGGCGCGTTTTGCAAAAAGTAGGCAAACATCTTCTGTTTTAAACCTGACAGCGGTTCGTGATAAACAACCTGGTCTTCATCATATAAAACCTTTCCGATGCGCGCGGCGGTGCGATCCAGCAATGATAAAATCTCAGGATGCTCGAAGATTTTCTCGTGGCTTTCCCAGATGGCGGATATCAACGCCTGCTCGGCGCGCGCCACGCTGCCTTGCCCGTCATTTGGCGCCATCAACAAGGCGAGGTAGAGCCCTTCGAGACGCACGATGGGATTGGTGTCGTTGCAAACGCCGCTCACAAATTCATGGAGCAACGGTTGAACACGCTGACGGTCCGGCCAGTTCCAGCCGATCAAGCGCGGGAGTTCGGCGGGACGAGCACCGTGCTCCAGCAGCTGCCGGTAGAACGGCAGGGCATCTTCGGGGCGATCAAAGCACACTCCGCCTTCGTTCCATTTCAAGTCGTCGAAATTTTTTTGGGGAATGTCTTCAAGCCAGGGCTGATTTGTTGCTGGCATGGGATGCGCGTCCATGGCGGCAATGGCGTTGCGCATTTGCTTGCGCAATTCCTCCAGTTGTTCTTCATGACCGGGGCGCGCTTCGGCTGAGTAGTAATAGCTTTCCAACTGGCCTGCTCCCTGGATTAGCGCGGCGTGTCCGAGGGTGAATCTATCGATGGTGCTGACATTCGTGTCGCAAAAAAAATCCGTTGCATTTTGTGAAAGAATGTTCAGCGCGCGAGCCAGCCTGGCAAAATCTTCCGCGTCCGGAAAATTATGGATGTAGACCTGGCTTTGATTCCCCCAGGGACTCCACACGCTCTCGTCATAAGCCCGGAAAAGCACGCCGGCGGAATCGCTGTTTCTTTTCCCTAATGCCCACGCGGATTCGGCGGCGGCGCGCGCTTGCGGATAGAGATTCCATTTCAACGCCCATTGCGCTTCCGCGTAAAATTGCTCCGCCTCTTCGGCAGCGTTCCACGGCTCGCTGGTTCGGTTGAGCTTGAGGCTTGCCATTAATTTATCCGCCAATCGATTGATGACTTCTGTGTAATTGGTGCGGCTGCCGCTGACTTCGATCGTCACCGGCGCGCCGCCTTTCGGCGGGACCAATCGCGCGGTCAGCGTGATCGTGTTTTCGGAGTAACCTTTATTGTCCAGCGTGCCGTCGAGGAGATAGCTGCCATCCCAGAACGCGGTTTCATCCAAACCTTTCAGTTCCTTTTCCGCCGCCAACGATTCCATGCGGCGTCGTTCGAGCACGAACAACTTCGGTTCCTGGCTCAAACGCTCGATGGCCAGCAGGGTTAATTGCTGTTCCGCCTCGCGTGCCTCGGTCATTTGAATGGTCGAGCGCAAATTGACCACGGAAATGGGAACCGCATCCTGGGCCAGCACTCCCAATTTTGGCGTGAGCGTGTCGATTCGCTTTTCCACCGCCGGCGCCCATTCGGCGGAAAGTTCCAACGGCCACTTGAACTGCTGGTTCAATAAAACCACGCCCGGCTTCACCGCGACCAGGTCCACCGCGAGAAACTGGTTGGTGCCGGCCGTTTCGGTGCCAAGGAACAGCACGCCATCCGCGCCCAAAACCTCGCCGAGTTTTAAATAATTCCCGTTTCCCACCGCGAGACTTTGTTCCCGGTAGACACGCGCGATTTCGGCGCGCTCGAGCAATTGAACCTTGCCCGCCTTTGAAAATTCCGCCGTGAGCAGATCAGCCGCGCGCTCGACTTCAGGTGATTTCGAGACGATCGCCAATCGAATGGGCTGCTGGGCGTGCGCAGGCAACAGAAATGCGCACACCAGGAAGGCGAGAAGCCGCGATTTCACGTGCTGCTGTTTAATCATTCCGAATGGTGGATTGGATAGGGCCGGTGGCCGTTACTGCGCCAGTTTCGGCAACAAGCGTTCGGCCATTTCCGCGGCCGCATTTTGCAAGGCGGTTTTGGCGGCGGTTTGTTCGGCGATGTCCACCGCCACGCTGGTCTGGCGATCCATGGTGATCAGGTCGCCGTTCTTTTTGTGGGCCTTCACTTCGACGCGTGATTTGCAGGAGATCAAATTGCCTTTGCGCATGCCATAGGCGCTGAAGGCGTCGCCGGTGATTTCTACTTCCGCGCGGTTGGTCGAGCCGGTGTCGACGAGTTTGAAGCCACAGGCTTGCAGGATGGAACCGAGTTTGGTTTCCGCCGCGGGGTCAATCACGCGCTGGCCAAAATGTTGTTCGCCGATTTTGACGGACACGGACGGGAGCGTATTGGTGCCCAGCTCTTTTTTGATTTTCGCGATGAGTTCATCGCGCGTTTCCACTTTGGCGACGAGCGTGTCGCCTTTTTGCGTGACGTCCGCGGCGATTTTTTTCGCGAGATCGGCGGATAAATCGGAGATGGATGATTTCTCGCGGCCCTTGACCAATTCGCCGTAAACGCGGCTCGTCTCCGTGCCGATGATTTTTGCCACGATGAACAATTCGCCTTCGGCCTTGAACACGCGCCCGGTCACCAACACTTTCGCGCCAGTCAACTGCCCGACTTTTGCCGCCGAATCCGGGCTCACCGCGCCCGACAGGCCGAGTTCATGTTCGCCAAGAACCTTGTCCAACTCCGCGCGCTCCACGGTGATGATCTGCGGCTCGGCGGAAAGATTCGCGTTCACGAGCGTGGCGATTTTCGGCCCGAGATCGCGCACTGCTTCGTCTTTCGAATCGAAATCAAAGACGGCCACGGTCAGGACATCGTTGGTCGCGGCGAAAACTCTGTCCACCGAGAGGGTGAGCAGCGCGAGGAGGGTAAGTTTAAATAATGTTTTCATAAATGGTTCGGTGGATGATTTACTTCGCGAGCAGGGGGACGATTCGTTCCGCCAAGGCGTCCACGGCGTTGACCTGCGCGGAGCGATTTGCTCCGGCTTTGCTGGCGTCTGTGGCCCAGCTTTCCTGCCGGTCAAACGCGAGGATGGTGCCGGTGCGCCGTTCCTGGACTTTCAATTCAATGACCGCGCGGAACGAAACCAGGCCCGCGTGGCGAGGTCCCGGGCTGATGTCCGCCACGCCGGAAATCTCCACGTCCGGCTTCCGGTCGGAGTCGGCGTCCACGACGGTGAAGCCGGCTTTCATTAAAATAATTCCGAATTCAGACTCGGGCGTGGCGAGGGCGCTTTTGTTTCTCGGCGTGTGAATCAGGACAGAGACGGTCGGGCGATTCGTGCCGGTGACGGTCTTCACAATGCGCTCGATGCGTTGCTCGTTGGATTCCAGCGGGGGCGCGATCAAATTGGTCGCTTCTTCGCTGATGGTTTCGGCAATTTTCCGGCTTAAGTTCGCCGTCAAATCCCCCAGGTTGTCCGGCGCTCCCTCGACTTTCGCCGCGTAGAGCCGCCCGGTCTCGGTGCCGATGATGTTGGCGACAATGGTCAGATGATTGCCTTCATCGCCTTTCAGGACGCGGCCCGCTACCAGGACCTTCGCGCCGGTGATGCGCCCGACTTTCGCAGCCGCATCCGAATTGACCATGCCCGAAATGCCGAACGCCTGTTCGCTGAGCGCTTTTGTCAGTTGCGCGCGCTCGACCATCACGAGATTTGTTTCCGTGGCGAGGTCCGCCGTCACCAAGGCGGTCACTTTGCTGCCCAGGTCGGCCGAATTGCCGCCGCTTTTGAAATCGTAAACTGCAATGGTGAGCGCTGGCGGGGGCGTTTCCGCCGCCGTCGCGAGCATCGTCACGAGCGCGAACCAGGAGAGAGTGAAATATTTTTTCATATTAGTAGGACGATGGAGCGGTCGAGGGCAAATGCGGGGTTTCGGGCCGCAACGCCAGTTTGCAAAAATAAATTAAATTGAGTTGCGCGCGGGGATTGGCGGCGAGTTCGGCGAGCATCGCCGGTTGCGCCACCACCGTTGCCGTTTGATTCTGCGGCACGAAGTAGAACGACGGTTGAATTTTTTGTTCGTCGCGCAATGCGTCGCTTTGCGCCGGCGCCGCCCAAACCACCGCCACGCCATTTGCGGCCAGCGTCTTGATTTGACTGGTAGCGAGCGATTTCGCACCTGGATTCGGTTCAAATGCGCCGATGATTGCCAGCTTGCCGCGGAAATTTTCCGCCACCGCGTTTTCCAAGTCGACGAAGCCGATTTTCAAATTTTTGAGCAACGGTTTCAATTCGTTTTCCGGATCATAAACGCCGAGTGCGTTTTCGTCGTGATTTGCCAGAACTCCCAATTCCGCGAGTAAATTCGTCGGGTAAACAAACACCTCTGTCGTGCCGAGCACGTTGCTGCTGCCGTCCGCCCATTCCACCAGAAATCGTGTCTTCGCCCGCACCGGCGGAAAATCCACAGCGGCGGCTTCGAGCACGGTTTGCCCCGGCAGCACCTGCAATTTTTTCCAGGGCGCTTCGCCGACGCACACCGCCGTTGCCGATGTCAATTGCATCATGCGCGATTGAATTTGTGTTTCATTGACCGTTTCGCCCGCATTGTGCCAGCAAAGATTGACCACGCGATTGGACCCGGCGAAAACCGCCTGCGGCGCCGCGCTCGCAACCAGTTGCAACTGCGCCGCCTCCATCGACGCACCCCCCAGCGCCGCGAATATCAGCCATGTGAGAAACAGCCTCATTTCTATTCATAAGACAATTCATGGCGGTGAATCCTTTGATGATTGTCGCCATTGTGTTCATGGGTTATTGCGCGGTTGCAGAGTCTTTCTGTTTCGCCCAATAAAGCTCGATCTCGTTTCTCAGCGTCTCCGCACGTTTCTTGTCGTCAGCATAAAAAGTCACGGAGGAGTATCCGGGCATTATCCTCCTGAGCGCCTGCCGGACTTGTTCTTCGGTGGCGTATTGCAGGTAATGTTCGATCCGGCCGACCTCTGAGGTGCTCGGCAGCGTTTGCATGGCGTTAAAGGCCATCATGGAACGCCCTTTGTTCCGGGCGAAGGACTCCATTTCCTCCCGCTCCAGCCGCTCATTTCTGTTGGCGTCAAATTCCTTAAATCCCTTCACCGCGAGGAGATGCTGAAAAGCCAGGATGCCTGCCATCTCCGGGTCGTCCAAAATAGCGTTTTGATTGACGTCAAAATACGCCAGCTCATCCAGGTCCAATTGCTCATTCCCATTCAAATCAATTCTGTCCATTTCCAATGAGAGGAACGCCGGGTCGCTGATGGCCGCCTCCCACTCTTCCACATCCAATTGACCATCGTGATTGAGATCGTATTTGGCGAGTTGCGCCTGGTCGTGGACATCGAAGGTTTTCTTTCGTTCCGGCGGGCGAAGTGCAAGCTGCCGTTTGATCTCAGTTTGGATTTCCGATTTCGGCAATATCCAGACTCCCGGCAATCCCGACGCGCCGATGAGCAGATCGGTTGCAGAGGACTCCACCCAAGGACCGGCACCGCGACTCGGGCCGGCATTAGGGAGGGTGACCGGGCCAGCGGTTGAATCGAACTGGATGGGAATGGTCACTGGCTCGCGATTGTCAGGCAACAAGCATACAAGATTCGCCTCAAGGGAGCGGCCATTCCGCGCGGTTCCCGAGTTCCGGGTGGTGGCGCTGGTCGACGACGGCACAGAGATCACATAGATGGTCGAGCCATCGAGCGCCAGAGGATTCAGCGCGATTGCCGTTCCGCGCGGCGATTTCCATAATGGCTTGGAATCGTTGGTCCCACGTTGCATCGGCCGGTTGTACATGCCGCCGAGAGTTGTTTGATCGTCCCGCAGGCACAAGGCCGCTTGTGTCTCGTTGGGAGAAAGACGCCAGAGTTCTCGAGGTTCGCCCGATTGAATTGCCCGAAAAAATATCGTGCCCTGTGAATTGATCGCCACTTGCGCATCCTTGACTGTCAGAACGGGTTTCCAATCGCTGCCGCCCCACGCGAACACTTCGCCTTTCAAAGCAGCGCAAAGCGCGTGATCCTTGCCTGAAAATAACACCGGCTTTCCCAGCGAGCCCTGCGAATCGAGAGACGAAACCGCCGGCTGGCGGCGAACACTTGCCAATATGTGCGCGCTTTGGCCGTCACCCAAAATTTCCCAAATGCCCTCTGACGAGGCGGCATAGAGGTGATCGTTGACCACATACAATTGGGCTCGTTCCTGTTCCGGAAAGGGCAGTTCGTTCCACTTTTTTGCGCGCAGGTCATAATGCCGGATGGCATCGGGATCGCTCACATAGATGGCATTGTGAAATATTTCCACATACAGTTCCGGGCCCGTGACGTTCGCCATGCCGAGGGTACCTGTCATGAAATCCGAGCCGACCATGGAGTCGTAGGTATGCGGAAACGGGGTCACTGTCCAGATGCCGTTCGGTTCCAAAACTGCGCCCGCTTCGCGATAGATTTGAAACTGCTGCGAATTTGTTCCTCCGTCTTCGTTCACTGATCGCTCTATCCACCAATCCAGGTACTGCAAATTCAGCAGTAGTTTATCGTCGCGCATGCGATGGCTGAAAACGACGAGGCTTGCGATCTTTTTCGCGGGAAGATCGTTTGTGGGAATCGGTAGGAATTTTCTGGCGATCAACGCACCGACGGGTATTTCATGCGGCGCAGGTGCAGGTTGTTTTGGGACAACGGCGCTGGACTTTGGTGGTTGGACCGCCGCGACGGGAGGCGCCGCGACTGCGGGTGCTGCGATTGTCGGAGCGGGCGTTGCGGGTGTTTTGGACGCAAGTATTCGGTCCAGTCGGAATCCGAGACTCCTAGTCCCCATTTCGTCGCTGCTGGCTTTGAATCTGAGTTCGCGATTCGTCGCAGGGACACTCGCGACCATGTTTGACTGATAAGCCGCGAGCAGCGGTTTGAGTTCGGCGGCTTGTGCTTCGGAAAAGTCGGTATTGTTGAATAGCTTGCTAAATACGCTCGAATCGAAAGCGGTAAACTTCGCCAGATATTCCTTTTGCTTCTTGAACGTCGGCAAACCCTGAACTTCCTTCAATCGCTCGCTGAACTTGCGGGCGTAATCGTCATGCAACGCGCTCAGGCTGGATGCGTCCACCGTCTTATATTCAGTGTGCAGTTTTTCCAGCGCCGGAATGACCTCGCCGTCTCGAGGGAAAAGATCGCCTTCTCCAAGTCCCAGGAAAAACAATTGCTCGCGGCCAGTAACAATCTGTTCGTAATGGCTGAGAATGAAACCGAAAAGATTCGTCCAGGCAGCTTCCATTTTGCTGTCGCGCTCGGCGTAAAGCGCCTTCAACGCGTTTGAAATGTCGACGGGGGTCATGTTCGTGTTAATCACGAAATCCTCGATAGCATTTTTTCGGTTTATCTGGGCGGCGATGAATTCACTCATCCTGCCTTCCATTTGGAAGAAGGCGTTGGTGGAATTGTTTAGGTCGGTGACAAAGCCCTGCCATAAGGCAGGTATTCGTTTTTGATCTTCTGGGTTCCACGCCACCAGGCTGCGCTGCCGCAGATTCCACAGGTCGTTGTGGATGGCGCTGAACAGCGGGCTTTCCATCAGCGAGCGATACAGGGTGATGCAATCCTCCGGTTTTTCCTGCCAGAAGCGGCCCCAGCGAAATTCTGACTGGTAAAGGTTTCTGATCAAATCCAGCTGGCTGTAGGTGGGCAAATCGTCTTTGAAATCATTGTAGAACTCGTCGCGGCTGGGAATGTGTTCACCAACCCAGTACGTCTTGCGAACAGATGGGGAGCGGCCCATCCATGCCGCGACTCTCCGAGTCGCCGCCCGCAAATCCGCGAGTTTTTCCGATACTTCCGCTTGCGATTCGGGATGAACGTAGAAATGGCGCAATATGCCGGTGGCCTTTTCCAGAGCGAGCAGGCCGGTAATATAATACGGTGAATCCTGTTGCGGCTCATTCGTGGACAGCGTGCGGCCAAATTGCTCATAAAGTTCCAAGACGCGCAGGATTTGATCGATTTCCGCCGGGTCCGGGCGATTGGTCTCGATGATCACCGGTTGGGGGTGCGCTAAAGAAACGATATGGCGGGCGCCCCACTGAGGATCGATTGCGGGAATGGGGCGAATATAGGCGGTCAGGCGAACGAGCGCGCAATCCATGTCTTGCTTTCCCAAAGCCCATGCCGAGTCTGACGCGCTTTGCGCCTGCTCATAAAGTCCCCATTTCAAAGCCCATTGGGCTTCCTCGTAATATTTTTGCGCCTCATCCGCCGGATTCCAGGGAGCTGCGGTATCGGCGAGCTTCAAACTTTCGCGAACCTTCTGTGCCAATTGTTCAATGGCTGCGGGAAAATTGGTTCGGCTGCCGCTGACCTCAATCGCCACTGGCGCACCGCCGCGAGGCGGAACCAATCGCGCGCTGATCGTTATTTTATCCGGAGAATAACCGTCGCGATCAATGGTTCCGTCCAATAGATAACTCCCGTTCCAGAACGCGGAATTGTCGACACCTTTCAGTTCTTTCTCCGCGGCCAGCAATTGCATTTTTGTGCGTTCGAGCACGATCAATTGATGCTCACGGCTCAATCGTTCAATCGCCAGCATGGTCAATTGCCGTTCGACTTCCCTGGTTTCGGGCGATTGAATCGCCGAACGGAGGTTTACGACTGAAACCGGCACGGCATCCTTCACCAGCACAGACAATTTTGGCAGCAAAGGTTCCAGTTGTTTCGCCACGGCGGAAGACCAGATGGAGAGGTCCTGCGGCGAAGGAAAGCGCTCGCTCGCGAGCAGCACGCCGGGTTTGACCGCGATGAGTTGGACGCGCAGAACAGAATCGCCCGATTCTGCGCCAACGGTCTGTCCAGCGGGGTGATTGGTCTCCGCAATGGCCGTCACCAGCAGCACTCCGTCTGCTCCGAGCACCTGGCCGAGCTTCAGATAATCACGATTAGCAGCCGACAAACCTTGCTCGCGGTAAACTTTCTCAATTTCATTTCTTTCGAGAAGTGTGACCTGGGGATTTTTGGAGAGCTCGGTTGTTAAAAGATCGCTGGCCGCCGAAGCGTCTGCCGTTTCTGCGATGATGGCCACGCGCACCGGGGCGTTCGATTGGGCGGCGGCGCGCGCGGCGAGGGTGGTTGCCAGGAGAAGCCAGAGCAGGTGTTTCATTCGGTCACAGGACCACTGGAGCGAGCGTTTTGGCCTCGATTTTCAACGCGCCATCCGCCATCAGGGCATCGCCATTGGACCAGAGAAAATTGTCGCCTGCCAGAATGATTTTTCCGCTGGCATCGCTGAGCACCGTCACGTTTCGCTGGCCAAGGCGGATTTCCTGCCCGCTGAAGGTTACCATCGTGGAGCAATGTTTGCCGTCGCAAATCTGCACCCACAACGGCGTCGAGGCGGGCACGTTATCCGTGTCCGACAACACCACGTTCAGCCCGTGTTCGTCCTGGACCACTCCGCGCACGCGATTGGGGAACGTGGCGAGCATTTCTTTAATGACCTTTTCGTTTTGCAAGAGGTCGTTCTCCGCCATGGCCTCGCTGTGTCCGCGCCAGTGTCCGATTGAAAATGCCGTCAGGATACAGGCCGCCAGTCCCAGAGCCCAGCCGAGCCGCGGGAACCAATGCGTCGATTCCACGGATCTCGCCGCCGGTTTCCAATGCAACCGCGACGTGACGCGCCGCGGGAATTGCGCCCAAAATTCCGGCGGCCGCTCCGGCGCTTTGGCTGCCTTCAACAATCGATTCAGTTCCGAATCATTCATAACACAATTAAACAGGCGGCTGCTTCGCTGTGCAGCGAAGCAGCCCGCCACTTCACCTCCCCGGCGACCCGCGCGATGCCGGCGCGAGCCAGCGTTTCAATTTTGCGCGCGCGGCAAATATCCGCCACGACACCGTGGCCTCTGAACAGCCGAGCGCCCGGGCCGCTTCGGCGTGGTTCATCTCTTCGTAAACGGTCAAAATCATCGCGGCGCGTTGTTTGGCGGGCAGCCGGTTGAGCGCCGCCTGGACATTGCGTGTGTTTTCGTCCAAGGCTTCGGTATTTTCCTCTGCTGCGCCGCCTAAATTGTCTCCGGCCCATTGCTGATGCACTTCGGCGCGGCGGCTTTCGCGCTGCCGCCAGTTGAGGCAGGCGTTCATCGCCACGCGGCAAAGCCACGAGGAGAATTTGGATTCGCCGCGGAAAGAGTCGAGCTGCTGGAAGGCGCGAATGAAGGTCTCCTGCGACAAGTCGTCCGCATCCGCCAGCGAGCCGGTCATCCGAAAAGTGATCGAATGAATCATGGTTTGATAGGTTCGAACCAAATTCTCAAATGCGGCATGATCGCCCTTGCGGCTTTGCTCCAGCCAATCAGATTCCTGGCCTACATCGACCATGTCGCTCTTTTACTGGGTAAGACCAACGGAGGCGATAAATCCTTTGAATTATTTTTTTATTTTTTGAGCCCTGTCTTTGAGATGTAAACCAGCCGCCTGCCGGTTCCGAAGGAGCCACTGAGAATAACCCGGCGTTTTAACGCCGGGTTCGGGGTGGAGAATGGCGAGTCCCGGAGGGACGGCTGAGAGATTCTTCAATCGTCGCCTTCGGGACTTGTTTGGTTATGGCGCGTTCCCGGCGTTAAAACGCCGGGCTATTCTCGAAAGTCCCTCCGGGACTGAAGTTCTCGACCGCCATTCAACTTTTGGTTCGGTAAACCACGTCCACCACGTTGCGGAGGAATTGCTCGTCGGTAACGCCGTCCGTGGCTTCGGCGGGGAATTCCACCTTGGCGTGAAAATGCGCGGCCAGGTCACCGAATAATTCCACGCGCGAGACGGGGTCGAATTCCTCGCGGCGCAAGAGCGATTGCAGTGCGATAGCGGCCTCCGCGGGCGTGACGTTCTGCCGGAGCCGGGCGGCGAGGTGTGGAAATTGCCGCAGCGAATTGAATTTGCCGGATAGCGCCTGGTCGAGGTCTGGCTCATCCACTTTCGGATACCGAATGACCACCGTGTTCGCAGCAATGTCTCCCAGCCGCTGGCATTTTGAATTCATCCAACTCGTGACGCCGCCGACAAAATAAAAGGCGGGCAGCGAATCGACAAAACGCAGCAGGTTGCGCACGACGATTTGATGGAATTGCAGCCGCATTCCTTCCACGTCCACGACGCGCAGGCGAAAAAGCCGTTTGCCGATTGTTTGCCCGCGCCAGGCCCATTCAAACAAAATCCCGTAACCGATGCTCACCACGAAAAGACCGATGATGTAAAACGCGATGGCAAAATTGGCGTTAATGAACATCAGCATCCCCAGGATGATGGTCGCGATCGTCAATACCACCTGAATGCAAAGCTGGTCGATGAAGCAGGCGAGAAAGCGCGTGACCGGTCCCGCGAGCTGTTGCGAGAACACGATGCCTTCCGGCGTGCGGATATTGAGCGTGCTGGTCTTCATGGCTCCGGCTTTTTGGTCCCCGATTTCGCGAGGAACACGGACAGCAACGTCAGTTCCACGCAGCCAAACGCGATTTTCGCCACGTAAGGAATCACCGGCTCGTGATATTGCGACAGGAACGATTCAATAAATCCGGCCCAGATCAACATGAGAGCGACGCCGAAAATGAGCGTGGCGATGTCTCCCGAAACCTCCCGCAAGCGCGTCCGTAGTGAGACGCGCCGCCCGCGGCCGATGAGCGCGAATGCGAGCATCAAGCCCGCCTGGCCGGCGATGAGAATCGCGGGGATTTCGATGACCCCGTGCGGCATCAGCCAGCCCAGCAGGAATTTTGTCTGTCCCGCGCGAATATAATCCACCGCGACCGCGCCGAGAGTCACGCCATTGTAAAACAGCATGATAATCGTGCCCACGCCCCACGTCATGCCGAGCGCCAGCGTGAAAATGGAGACCTTCGTGTTGTGCGTCATCAATTGCGCCGAGAAACTTGTTTTGTGGCCATCGAGCCGGTCGCTCGTGCCGTTTTGTTCCTCCTCGGCGACGCGTTTCGCCGGGTCTCCGAGCAAATGCGAAAACGGCATGATGACCGGTTTCGAGTCCGGATCGAAGGCAATGGCGAAGCCGCCAAACGCACAACCGACGAGGGTAATCGCGAGCGAAAGATAAAACGCGCGGATATGCCGGCGAAATGTTTGCGGCCACGTTTGGAAAAACCAGGTCAGCGGCGAAAAGCGGCTGCGTTTCTCGCGCGTCTCGTGAATTTCGCCATACGCGCGTGAGACGAGATTTTCGAGAAAACGCCGCGTCTCCGGCTCGGAGGAATAGGTCGTGAGCTTCGCCAAATCGGCGGCGGTGCGTTCGTAAAGTTGATGAAAGTGCTGCACCCGGTCCAGCGGCAAGCGCGCGTTGGGATCCCGTTCGAGGCGCTCCAGGATCGATTCCAGCTCGGTCCAGATCGGCCGCTCGTTGGCGATGAACTTTTGCAGGTCGATAATCACAGGATCTGCCTTTGTTTGACGTCCATGTATTGCGCGACGATGCCCGCGCTCAACCGCTCGTTTTCGAGCAGCGAAAAACGAACCGCGCGGCGCTGCAGCACTTTTTGCAACTCGCGCAGATTCTGCCAGCGCAGGTGCCCGCCGAGTTGCTGATACAAATCATCCGTCTGGGTCACATCCGACCCTGTGAACAATTGCTGCACGCCCGGCGGTTGCACCATGTTCACCAGCACGATGTGCTGCCGGCGGATTAATTCGATATTGCGCACGAAACTTTCCGCGAGCGCCGGGTCGTCGAGCGCGGTCAGAAAAACCAGCAGCGCGCGGCGGCGCATCCGGAGCCGGATGAACGCGCAGAGTTCGTCGAAATCGGGCGTGACGATGCGCGGCTGCAACGTGTAGAGCGCGTCGCGGCAGGCGTTGTAATGGGCCTGGCCGTTTTTCGCGCGCAGAAATTTTTCCACCTTGTCCGAAAAAGTCAGCAGGCCGAACAAGTCGCCTTGCTGCTCCGCGGCCATTCCGAGGACCAGCGCCGCGGTGATGAAACGTTCCAGCACGGAGGTGCCCGCTTCCGAATCATGCTCCGGTTTCCTCGCGGTCAAACGCGACGTGTCGAGGATGACATAAACCTCCTGCGTTTTTTCGATTTGAAAAACCTTGGTGATCGGTTTGCGCCGGCGGGCGGTGGCTTTCCAATGAATTTCGTCATAACCATCGCCGGGAACATACTCGCGCAATTTTTCAAATTCGCGTCCCTTGCCCAATTGTCGTTGCGCGTGGATACCGAACGCGCCGCGATTCAAAAAGAGGGCCGCGAGATTTTTGCGTTCGGTCAGCAGATTCGGATACACGCGAATTTCCGATTGCACGGCAACCGGTTTGCGCGCGGCCCAGAATCCCAGGGGCGACGCGGTTTCGACAAATGCAGAGTTCAACGGATAACGTCCGCGTTGAAACGGCGTGCACGTGACCGCGACTTTCGACCATTCCGTTTCGGCGGGCAGGGCGGCATCGATTTCCGGTTCCGTCGCGTGAATTTCCCGGGGCCACGCCAGCGCGACGCGCACGCTGCGTTTGTCCTGTCGTTCATTGCGAATGCGTAATTCCACTTTCGCCTCGCGACCTTTCGACATGCGCACCACGTCCGGAAGCGAGAGGCCGATTCCGGCGAGGCTTTTCAGGCCGCCAAAAGCATCCACGATCACGACCAGCAAAAACGCGCCGATGAGCAGCAGTGAAATCACCGCCGACGCCGGCACCACGCCGGCAAGCAGCGCGAACGGCAGCACAGCGACCGTCACCCATAGCAGCAATCTGGAACTGGGAACAATCATCGCGGCACGGCAATCTGCTGGAGAATTTGCTGAATCACTTCGGGCACGGTGAGTCCTTCGATTTCGAATTCGGGCCGCAAAATCAAGCGATGCTCGAGTACCGGTTGCGCCATCGCCTTGATGTCGTCGGGCGTGACGAAATCGCGCCCTGCAATCGCGGCGTATGCGCGCGAGGCCATGATCAGCGCCTGGGTGGCGCGCGGTCCGGCGCCGACGAGCACGCTCTCGTGGTTGCGCGTGGCCCGCACGACGTCCACGAGATACGCGACGAGTTCATCGCGGATCACCAGGGCCGCGAGAATTTCGCGCAACCCCGCCAGGTCCTCGGCTTTGATGACCGGTTGCACGGCGTTTTGATTCAGCAACGTTTCCGGCGCGTCCTTCGTCATCGTGCGCTGCGCCAGTATCAATTCCTCCGCGCGTTCCGGCGCGCCCATCGTGATCTTCAACATGAACCGGTCCTTCTGCGCTTCCGGCAGCGGATACGTGCCTTCGTATTCAATCGGGTTTTGCGTGGCGAACACCGTGAAGTTCGGAGGCAACACATGGGTTTCGCGATCGATGGTCACCAGTCGCTCCTGCATCGCCTGCAGCAGCGCCGATTGCGTCTTGGCCGGCGCGCGGTTGATTTCGTCCGCCAGCAAAAACGAGGTGAAGATCGGCCCTTTGATGAGGTGAAATTCGTTGCGCTGAAGATTGAAAACGTTGGTGCCGGTGATGTCCGCGGGCATGAGGTCGGGCGTGAATTGAATGCGCGAAAAATCCGTGCCCAACACCTGCGCGAGCGTGCGCACGAGCAAGGTTTTCGCCACGCCCGGCACGCCCTCGATGAGCGCGTGGCTGCCGGTGAAAATCGCGATGAGCGCTTTCTCGATGACATCGTGCTGGCCGATGATCACCTTGCCCGTTTCCTGCCGGGCTTGCGCGAGGACTTCCTTGAGTCGTTCTGTGTTCATAGTCATGGTTTTCGCTTTCTGAGCGTATCGGAAATGGTGCGGTAGGTGGCGATGGGATGGCGGTCTTTTTGCGGCAGGGCCTCTTCGGCGTCGAAAATTGCCTCCGCCTGTTGCAGCCGCACGCGGGAAACTTTTCCTGATGTCGCCGCCGATTTTTTCCATTCGGCAAAACAAACACTGAAAACATCGCGCGCGGGAATATTACGCCGCAGCAAATTGACGAATCCCGCGGCGGCGTCCTTGCCGGTGACGAAATCCTCGCGCTGTTCATCCGGGTGCGGCGGCACGAGGCTCGCGGAATTTTTCCAGATGAACAATGCCGCCAACAGCAGCAATCCCAGCGCGAAACCCTGCATCCGGTATTTGCGCATCAGACCCGCAATGCCCGGTTGGTCCACAATGCCGAAATGCGCCTCATCGAAAACCACATGGCGATTGTTTCCCACGAGCCACGCCAGCAAATCCGCGTGCCGGTCGCTGAGCATGGCTTCGTTGCTGACAAAATAAGAATCGCTGGCGAGCACTACGGAGCCGTGGTTGAACTTGCGCTCGATGACCACGGCGTTCGTTCCGCGCGCGTACACCGTCGTCCAGGCTGGATCGCAATTGGTAAAAATTAATGCGCTGTGCCAGTTCATCGTCGGCGGCAGGTCGAGGTCGGATTGATTCGTGACCGTGGCGGGATCGTAGGCATCCCCGTTCGGCACAAGTTTTTCAAACCCTTCATGGAATCCCCATTCCTCCTCCAGCGACACCCAGAAGCCTTCACCATTAATTTTCTTTTTCTTTTTTTTGCCGGCGTTGTCGGTTTTATCAGCTTTATCAGCTTTATCAGTTTTATTGGTTTTGTCGGATTTATCGACCTTGGCCGGCGGAGCGTTGGTGTCTTTCGATTTTGACGGTTCTGGAAAGACGGAATTCGTTTTATCCTCGTCCCATTCGTAGTTAAAAAATGAAGTCTGGGGAGAATACGTGATGACCAGCCGGCCGCCGCCGTTCACGAAATCTTTGATTTCCTTGACGGTATCCTCCGGCAGGAAATCCCATTCGCCGTTTTCCGCCGCGAGATGCAAATACACCGTGCCCGGTTCCTGGGGCAGCCGATTTTCCATGCTGAAATCGCGGCGGACGTTCAGGCCGGGAGTTTTGCCGAGGCTCTCGTAAAGCGCCATCGTGCCGAGCGGATCGGCGCGCAACGAGGAATACGCCGGGTAAACATCACCGGTTTTGAAGCGCAGCTCGAACAATTGCACGATGCCATACGCAAAGAACGCGATGCAGGCGAGCAGGAGCAGGAGTGGAAAATATTTTTTCATCCGCTCGCCTTCAGTTTGTCGACGCCGGCGGCGAATTGCTGCGCGAGGTCGCCGGTGGCTTCATGCGTGCCGTACCAGACGCGTTCGAAATTGGAAATGGTGTCGCCGAACAACGTCGGAAGATTGGGAATCGCGTGGGCGCGGCGGCGGAGTTCGCGCTCATATTCGCGGTTGGATTTGAAGCGCGCGATGCTGATGAGGTTGCGCATGGCGAGATGCGCGAGGCCCGCCAGATAGAACGCGCGCATCGCGAGGCGAAATTCGCCGCGCTCCAACAATTCACGCGCCAGCTTGGTCCAGCCGTCCTCGGGCAATTGATCGGCGCGAATATTTTCATCCATGAGATCGGGCACCGGCGCGATGGCTTCGCCGGTGGTGGCGGCCACGGGTTCCCGATTGCGATTGCGCACGAGGCGGATGATGAAAATCGCGAGGGCAATGACCACCGCTGCGGCCAGCACATAGAGCAGCACTTGCAGCGACGTGATCCATCCGGTTCCGGAAGAGGACGTCGGCTCGGTGGTCCGGGGATGGTGGCGGAAAAGTTTTCGCCATTGTTTTGACAGCCGCTTGGACACGCTGTCGGTCCAATTGCTGATCAGATCGCCGATTTTGCTGAAAAAGTTCCCAATGACACCGTGCGGCTTCTCCTGCTCGATGGCTTTTTCGCGCGGCATCCGCCAGATGTATTTGCGTTCGTGGATGGTTTCGTTGATGGCCTGGTCGAGGTCGGGCGCCTCAACCGACTGGCTGCTCGTGGGCGTGGGCGCGGGAGTGGTTTCGGCGGACACCTGGCTGGCCGAGAGAAGGGCCGCGAAAATGAGGATGGCCGTGACGGGCTTGACCGTTGATTGAATGAAGGGCGCCATTTCGGCCTTCAGATCCTCGCCGGATTCGAGCGACTCGCCGTAAAAACAGCGCAGCGCATAGATCGTTTTCATAATGGGATCCACGCAAAGATAAGTGAGGCTGAACATCGCCGCGAAAAACGTGGTGTTGAACAAGGCGGAGTGACTTTTGGTGAAATCGGATTCGATGCCGAAGAGCATTTTGCCCAATTCCGGCAGCGCGGAGCAAACGGTTATCCAATTGAGAAACACGCAAAAGGCGAAAATGAACAGGATGGCAAACGCGGCATTATTTTGTTTCGGCCAGAGCTTCGCCTGGCTCCAGGATTTTTTCATCAACGCGGCGGTGCCTTCATCTTCGCCGGTGTCGAGGGCGTTCGCACTCTGGTAAAACGCGTAGACCCACGGGAAGGGCAGGACCGGCAGTGCGGCCAGCGGCAAGAGAAACAGGGCGGTGGATTGGATGACGCCCTGCATGAAAAAAATTCGCAAACCGCGGCGGAATCCCGGCGCGCGAAAGGCTTCGTGAGCGGCTTGCGCGCGCACGCGACGGGAGAAAAGCGAGTGGCAGAATTTCATCCAGAAAAAAAGCAGGGCCAGCCCGAACGAGGCGCCGGCGATGTGCTGCGGCGCCAGCGGGCTGCGGCTCATGTCCGCCCAGAAATACAGCAGGCCGAGCACGAAAGGAATGGCGCCGAGATAATACGTCGTCAGCGTGGCGATGGGCGCGGTGCGCAGCAGGTGCGTCGCCTCTTCGATCACATCGAAGGCGTTGCGGCCCTGCTGTCGGCGCTGCGCGCGTTTCATCGATCCATCCTGTCTACGTGCCAGAGTGTGCCCTCGTGGAACGAGGTCGGAATTCTCAGCAGGGTTTCACCGATGATGAAAAAGAAAAACCACGCGAGCACCAGCGCGGCGGCGCATTGCGCGAACCGGAGAATTTTCACAAACGCCGGGCGTTTGGTCAGTGGCGTGCGCGCCAGTTTTTTCAGGCACACGGAACACACCACGCGGTCATCGTGCTCGGTGATGCATTCGCGGCAGAAAAAACGCCCGCATTCCGGGCAGCGGGCCGCGGCCTCGCGCATGGCGTGATTGAAGCAGCGCTGGTGGAGGAGATTTTGCGTGGCGGGAGGCATCTCAGGACATCAGGGGTGGAATGTCCCCGGACCAGGCTGTTTCCGCGGGGGGCGACAGAACCGTTTCCCGCAGGCGCGCGGACACTTCCTCGCCGGTGAGCTGGCCCTGCGCGGCAATGATCAGCGGCCGGATGCGGTTCATCACCTTTTGCGTTTTTCGCACGCGGCAGAGCGAGGGCAAGGCTTCGGTTTGGACGGCGGTGCGGATCTGGCAGGAGCAGGTCGGGCCGAAAAGGTTGTTCAACAGGAGCGGAATTCCGAAAACGACCAGCACGATGCTCGCGGCGATGATGGCGCCCGTGGCCTCCAGGTTATCGTAGGTGGACGCCCAAATGATCAATAGGGAGAGCGTGAGGATGATTGCCCAAATCCAGTTCCACACCACGCGGGTTTTCGTTTTGTAAACGGTGAACGCCTGGATGTCGCGAAAGAAAAATCGTTTGTAGGTTTCCGAGTAGCCGGTGGTTTCCACGAGCAACAGGTGGTCGTCGCCGAGCCACAGGCTGGAGCGCGTCATCGTAATGATGCTGAATTGCGCCTGTCCTCGTTCGCGGGTCAGTCGTTTGTATTTTGGTTCGGCCATGGGTCAACGCGTTGCAATTGCGACAAAAAATGCCGTCCAGCCGCCGAGTTCCGCCAGCGCGATAATGATCGCAATGAGGGTCCGGACGCGGTGCTGGCGGACGATGCTGGGCGGCGCCTTCCAATAGCGGATGGCCACAAACAAGGCCATCGGCGCCGTGATGATCGTGGCGAAGTAGAAGATGATGGGGAACAATGCGAGCGCCAGCGCGATGCTGTCGTAGCGCGTGCGATGATTGTCGAGGTTCTTGATTTTTCCCTTCGACTTGCCGACTTCCAGGCAGGTGGGGCAGAAATGCTGGGCGTTCATTTCGCAATCGCACAGCGCGCACATGAAGCGGCCGCAGGCGTCGCAGGGGCGGACGGCTTTTTTCTGCGGATGAGAGAAGCAGCTTGATTCGCCTTCCACCATCACGGCCTCGGCCTTCTGGCCGGGCGCGAATTTGCGGAAAAATGCCGGGAAAATCTCGATCTGCAACGGCACGCCGCAAGTCGGGCAGGGCGCGAGGACCGACAGATTGAAGGTGTCCTCCATCAGCGTTGCGCGGCACTTGGGGCATTGAATCAGCGGGATCATGATCACTTATAGACGACGCGTGTGTGGCACATGTGATCGTGCAAGGCGCGTCTTTGTTCGGTGTCGAAAAGGACCATCAAATAACCGATGCAAAGGGTCAATCGGCTCAACCATTCGGCGAAAGCTCGTGCCGTCGCCAGGGTGTAGCCGATGCGCGAACCGTCCGACGACACCACTTTCAATCTGCATACCATTTTGCCGGGAGTGGCTCCATGCTTGCCCAGGAAGTAAATCTCGTAACCAAGATAGATAAGTGGGCCGCCAAAAAGGAAGAACATTCCCATAAAGAACGCGAACGCAGTGGCAATCCCGCCCGGTCGCCCCGCTCTTGTGGAAAGTCCCACGATCAGGATCAGGACAACCATAATCCCGACGAACGCGAATGCGGCGATGGCTCCGTCGATCAACTTTGCGCCGAAGCGAATTTCAAATCCGGCGTAGTTCAGTGCCTGCGGATTGACCTTGGCTCCTTCGGCTAATTTTTGAAGAAACACCGGCTTGCACCCGGCGCACACGCGCAGGTTGCCGTGTGCGATGGTTTCATCAATGGGAAAAATCCTGCCGCATTCGCCGCAGACGGCTTCATTGGGTTTCAGCGGAGCCGGCGCGGGCGGCTGAAAGGCGGGCGGTTGGGAAGGCGCGGAAGGGACGGGGACGCCAGCCAGGTGGAACGGGGTCCAGTTCGGCATTCCTTCCCGCCAAATGAGGGTTTCCTCCGAGATTTTGCGTTCTCGAACAAGTGCCAAAAGCTCCTCTTCAGAAACGGGTCCGGCCTGCTGTCCCTGGTTTACGTAATGCCAGTTCATAACTTCATATTTCGCAACTGACTTGCAACAAAGGTGCCAGACGCTGGGCTAAATGGAAAAACAATTCTGTGCGAGCCGAAAATCCGAAGGCCGAAGGCCGAAATCCGAAAGAAGCCCGAAGTTCGAAATCCGAACCTCGCGGCGCAGAGGCAATCTGGTTTCGGTTCTGGGATTTCCTGCGGATTTCGGCTTTTGACATTGGGATTTCCATCCGGGACTTTCAGCGCTCCGGCAAGTCGTTGAGAAAGGCCGGGCCGACCCCCTTTACCCACACCATGTCATTGTCAATTTTTGTGGCAACGATGGTCCGAGCTTTGACGATACCCCAAATGATGCCGAACAAAAGCGCAGCCGTGCCAACCAGTACCAACTCCCAGGACTCCTTTATCGCCGCGACGACATACAGGGCGATTGCGCCGAGAATTCCCGCCGTGCATATAATGATCCCAATCGTCCTCTCTTTGAGATGCGCCTCGCATAATCCGATATGCAACAGCACCTTTTTGCGCACGGCCATCGTGACAATTATAAAAACGAGAAGCCCGATGAAAGAGGTGGCACAAATCAATAAAAGCAATAGGAAATAGGCGGGATGATACCAATAGAGGGTTTGCTTCAACCTAAAACCGTTCGCCGGCGCGTTGCATTTCACGCAACGATCCGGAAACGGTGTCTGTGAGCGCGTGAAAAGTCTTTTGCCTTCGCGCCAAATTCCCCCCTGCCCGAACGACGCTACGCCTTCGGTCATGCGTTGCAGAAAAATCGGTTTGCATTGCGCGCAGACGAGCGACTTGTTGAGCGTGACCAGTTCATCAGGCGGAAAAGCGCGCCCGCATTCCGCGCAGGTGGCCGAGGCGCCGGCGATGGGAAGCGGCGGTGGTCCGTCGGGCCGCGCGATCGAAAGCGGTTGCCAGTCGGCCATGCCTTCGCGCCAGATGGGTGTTATGCGATTGATTCTTCCGGTTTGAAGAAGTTTCGATAGTTCGGCGTCGGAAACCGGTCCCTGTTGCTGTCCTCCTGAGTGGTAGTACCAGGTCATGCGGCAAAAGACTAATATTGGAACCGTTCGGAACACAATTAAAAATCCGAAATCCGAAAGAAAGCCGAAGTTCGAAAATTCGAATCTGCGGTCTAAAGTTGACTCGAGTTCGGCATGCGGATTTCTTTCGGATTTCGAATTTCGGCACTCGGATTTGTTCAATCCTTCTTGCTTTCCGCTTGTTTGTTTAAGGAAGTGTGATAATTCAGTTTTCCGCGCCGTTATGCTGTTTAACGACCGCGGCACACCATGTTTCCAATCTTCAGCTTGAGAAAAAGACCTCTGGGTGGAGCGGTGCGACTCATTGTGTTTTTGCTGGCGGTGGGCGCGGGCACATTTCCCGTCGCCGCGGAAGAAACTGACGTTGTGTTCACCAACATCGCGCAATTTCGTTCCGCGCCGCCGGAAGTGTTCCTGGGACATTGCACGTTTCAACTGAGCGGCGTGGTGACGCTGTTGGATACGAATCGCAACCTGCTGGTGTTGCAGAACGAATCCGGCGCGGTGGCGTTGAATCCCACTGCCGGCCTGCACGGCCTTGGTGTCCAGGTGGGTGAACGTGTGTCGCTGGAAGGTTCCGGTTGTTCGCCCTACTTTGGGGGTTTTCCCAAATATCCTTATGGTCCAACCACGAACGAAGTGCGCAACTCGTTTGAAGCGCCGACCGGCCTGGGCGAATATTATCTCACGCGGATGCGTGGCTATCTGCATCCGCCCGTCACGGGCGAATACACGTTTTGGATCGCGAGTGACAATTCATCGCAACTGTGGCTGAGTTCCAGCGATGATCCGCGGAAAGCGAAACGCATCGCCTTCATCGCGCGCTACAATTGGGTCGAGCCGCGCGAGTGGTCGCATTTCCCTTCGCAACGTTCCGAAACGGTTTTCCTCAAAGCCGGGCAGTCCTATTACATCGAGGCGTTGCAGGAGCAAACCTCGGGCAATGAGCATCTCGCCGTCGCATGGCAGGGACCGTCGGAAAAACAATCCGTCATCGACGGGCAATTTCTCACTCCCTGGATCGACCCGGACAATCCCGCGCCCAGCGCCGCCACCAACGGGATTTTGCGCGAATTCTGGCGCCATTTCGCCTCGGGCGACCTGGACACGTTGTCCGGCCCGCGGCCCTTCGACTCCATCCTGAGCGTCAATAAATTGAAAGTGACCGCCCGCGCCGCCGCGGACGCGCCGGAGCCGCTATCCATCACGTTGAACCAACAGTTGCGGCCGGAAGAGAAATTCAACTGGGTGGAGGCGCAGGGCGAAGTGACGTTTGCCGGACAGGACGACCGCGGCGGGTTCCTGGAATTATCCGACGACGAGGCGCAGGTCCAGGTGCGCGTTTTGTGCGGCGATGGCGACACGTTGCGCGGTCTGCGGAACTCGATCGTTCGCGTGACGGGGGTTTGCGAAGGCGTCTACGATCTCAAAAACGTGCTGGTGCCGGGAGCCATTTGGGTTTCGCAGGATGAATGCATTTCCGTGGTGGAAGGCGCCAAGGCGAATCTCGGCTCCGCCGGTCAATCGTCGCGGTTAATCCTGACCAACGGCAACAACCCCATGGGGTTCTACAACGTGCATGGCGTGGTCACGTTCAATGATCGCGTTTTTGGAAATGACATCATGTTCGTGCAGGAAGACACCGCCGCGGTCATGGCTTCATTGAAAGGCATCGACTTTGCCAGTCGCTACCACGTTGGCCGCTGGGTCGAACTCGGGGGCGCTTCCAGCCCGGGGAAAAACATCCCGATGCTTTCTCCGCTGACGATCCTGGAACTGGGCTGGCGTTCGCTCCCCGCGCCCATTCTTCAGCCCGTGCAATCTCCGGTGCCCGGCAATCGCGACGGACGCTGGACAGAAGCGGAAGGCGTGGTGCACGCGGTCCATCCCAACGGCACGCTCACGTTGTCGGAGGCCGGCGGATTGCTTTCCGTTTGGATTGGTAAAACTGCGCCGGATGCGATGAAACCGTTCATCGATGCGAAAGTGCGGCTGCGCGGAGTGCTTTCGCTGACCCTCCAGGAATCGCCGCTATTGCTGGTGCCTTCCCCAACTTACCTGGATGTGGAAGAGAAAGCGCCGGGCGATCCGTTCGCGATGGCTTCGTGTTCCCTCTCGAATGTGTTTGCCGGCGATGGCGACGCGTCGCTTTCGCATCGGGTGAAGCTGAAGGGGAACGTCACGCTGAGCGGCGGGCGTTCCTTCGTGATGCAGGATGGCCTGGCGGGAGTCCGGGTGGAATTGGCCGAGCGCGAGGAATTGCCATTGGGCCAACCGGTGGAAGTCGTGGGCTTCCCGATGATGAACGGCTCGACCCGCACCCTGACGAGCGCGTTGGTTCGGCCCGCAGGGGCGGTTCAGGAAGTAGCGCCCCGCCAACTGGACGCGGGCGACGGCATTTCCTTCGGGCATTCGGGGTCGCTGGTTCAGGTGAGCGCCAATTTAATCGCGCAACGGAAAAAAAACGGCCACCAATTGTTGGAGCTCCAGGAAAAGCAACGCGTGTTCGAGGCGGAGCTGCCGTTTGATCAACCGGAGTTGCCGCCGATCGAGCCCGGCAGCCGGCTGCAAGTCAGCGGCGTGGCGGATTTCGTGCCGCTGGCCGGCATGCCCTCGGGAAGCGCGGCGGAAAGTCCCTCCACCGGCGCGCTGAAAATCTGGCTGCGTCATCCGGCTGACGTTGTGCTCCTGAGCGGACCGCCGTGGTGGAGTTGGAAATACACCACCGTGCTGGTGGGTTCGTTGCTGATGGTGGTGGTTCTTTCCCTGCTGCGAAACCAATTGCTCCATCGCCGGCTGGAAAAGCACCTGGAATTGTCGCGCCAGATTTTGGAGAGCCAGGAAAACGAGCGTCACCGCATCGCGGCCAACCTGCACGACAGCCTCGGGCAAAATCTGCTCGTCATCAAAAACCAGGCGCGCCTCGCCATGCAGCCCGCGGAGGAATCCGTGCGGCAGCATCGCCTCGACGAAATCTCCACCTGCGCCTCGGAAGCGATTGCCGAAGTGCGCGAGATCACCTACGCACTGCGCCCTTACCAATTGGATCGGCTCGGGTTGACCCAAACCATTCGCGCCACGGTGAATCGCGCCGCCGAGAACAGTTCCATCCTGTTCGCGAGCCACGCGGACGATGTCGACGGTGTGTTCGATAAGGAATCCGAAATTCACGTCTACCGCATCGTGCAGGAAGCGGTGAATAATATTTTGAAACATTCCGCCGCCACCGAGGCCACGGTGGTCGTGAAAAAACTCGCGGCCACGGTGTCGTTGTCCGTCCGCGATAACGGGCGCGGGTTCGATGCGGTGGCCTTGCAACATTCCGAATCACCGGATGTGGGGCAGGGCCTGAGCGGCATCAAAGAGCGCACGCGCATCTTAAGCGGGACGTTTGTGATTGAATCCCGCATCGGACAGGGCACTACATTGACCATCGAAATTCCCCTCGCAAGCCATGCAGTCAAATGAAATAAAACTATTGGTCGTGGATGATCATCCCGTGTTTCGGCGGGGATTGCGCGAAATCATTGAGGAAAATCCCCATTTCAGAGTCGTTGGCGAAGCGTCCGATGGCGAAGCCGCGATGCGGATGATCCTTGATTTGAAACCGCACATTGCCGTCGTGGACATTGACATGCCGCGGTTGAACGGCCTCGAAATGGTGCGCGCGCTCCGAAAAATCGACGCCCCGATCGCGACGATTTTTCTCACGATGTACAAGGAGGAAGACATGTTCAACGCGGCGATGGACATGGGCGTGAAAGCGTATGTCCTGAAAGAAAACGCGACCGACAACATCCTGGCCGCGCTGGAAAAAGTGGCGCGCGGCGAAACGTTCGTCAGTTCCTCGATGTCCGTAATCGGTCAGCGCCGGAGCGACCGCGTGCAAGAATTGTTGCTGGGCAAACCGCAAATTGATGACCTGACGGTGGCCGAACGGCGGATTTTGAAATTGATTGCGGAGGATCGCACCAGCAAGGAAATTGCCGACCTGCTGCGAATCAGCATCAAGACCGTCGAAAATCATCGCCTTAACATTTCCCGCAAATTAAATCTCCACGGCAGCCATAGCCTTCTGAAATTTGCGTTCGACAACAAATCGTATTTGTAACCTTCGAACAATTTCACCGTTCGGCTAGACTGATTGCCAAAATAATTTCGGGATAAAAGGCTGAAGCTTCGCCCCCTGAACCCTAAACACCACCTCTCCCCGGCCCTCTCCCCCGCTCCGTGTAAAGACCGGGTACATAGTGGACGGGTGTGCGGGGACATGGTGGACACATTATGTGCATGGGTTTTGGTTCTTGGGAGCGGTTGTTTTTGGCTGGCGCAGGTCCAACTCTTTGATCACCTGGGTCAGAAAGAGCACCTCCAGGACGCCGTCGGTTTGCGTGGGACGCACGCCCATGGTTTGGCCGCAAAAAGCCCGTCCCACTTTCCATTCATGCCCGCGATAGCTGAACCAGCCGTTTTCATCCACTTGTCTGGTTTCCACGGTGGAAGCGTATTGCACAGGCGGCAGGGTTTCGGGATAGCTGCGTTGGCTGACACAGTAACGGCTCACGGGTGTTTGCAAAGCCAATGCTTCGTGTGGGCGTTCTGTATTGTAGACGGGTCTCCATTGGTCAAAGGCCGTTTGCACGTGTGGGCAATTACTCCAGCCTCCCCGGGCCAACACTTCTGCTTCCAAAGAGCGATGGAAGCGCTCTTCTTTGCCCTGGGTTTGAGGATGATACGGCCGGCCATGACAGGACCTGATGCCCAGACGCATCAACCAGACGTCCAAACCGGTGAACTCCGAGCCCGTGCAACCCCAGGGAGCGCCATTGTCCCACAACACTTCGTCGGGCAATCCATGCACTCGGAAACTCGCGATCAAATGTGCCTGCACGGTTTCCTGCCGTTGGTCCTCACAGGCCGCCAGCACCACGTTGTATCGGGAGTGATCATCGAGCGCGCACAAAGGATGGCACCGGCCCTGACGCAGGGCAAAATGACCTTTAAAGTCCACCTGCCACAGTTGATTGGGTGCCGAACGCTCAAAGCGTTGAAAGGGCTGGGCAGCGCGGCTTTGCTCCGGCGCTATCAATTGGTGCCGATGCAAAATCCCGGTGATGGTGCTGGTGGCAGGCAAATCCGTATGCCCAAGATCCTGCAGGCGGCGGCGCAACTTGCGCGCTCCCCAAGCCGGATGTTCCCGGCGCAGCGCCACCACCCGATCTTCGATCACCACCTTGGTTCGAGCCGGACTGGATTGCGGCCGGCGCGAACGATCGGCCAAACCTTCCAGTCCACTGCGGTCGTATCGTTCCAGCCACTTGTAAGCCACCGTGGGGCTGATGCCAAACCGACGGCACAACAGCCGTATATTCGCATCGGGTTGACGAGCCAGGTTCACAAACTCAAATCGTATCGTTATCAGATCTTTCACAGGCCAAGGCATAGTGACCACACACTGCCAACTCTCTCGGCCATGTGTCCACCATGTCCCCGCACACCCGTCCACTATGTACCCAGTCCATACACTCCGCGGCGGAGAGGGAGACGGATGGCTGTGGATGATCCGAATGCTTCACAAGATGTCGGGGTTCTCGACTGAGCCGTTCTTTTCGGAAATCTATTTGGGCAATCGCTATAAACTTCAAATCCCAAGCACCAAGCTCCCGATAAGCTCCAAGATCCAAACTCCAATCTGCTTTCAACTGCGTTTTTGAAATTTGGAACTTGGAATTTGAAGTTTCTCTGGAGCTTGGAGATTGGTCCTTGGAGCTTCTCACTTGTCATCCATACCGCTTAGGTGTTCCCGCCTATTTCAAACGGAATTTTGTCTGATATAACAACAATATGCCCCAAAGTTTCGCTGCGAGCCGTGAAGCCAGCACCGGCCGCCGCAAGATCGATCTCGACAACTTTCAAGTGGCAAGTGTTAAGACCGCTCGCGATATCAACCGCCGAATCGTGCTGAACCTCATTCGCAAGCATCAGCCCATTTCGCGCGCGGAACTTTCCCGGCACTCACGCTTGCAACGCAGCACGGTTTCGGTCATCACGCAGCAATTGATCTCGGAGCGCTGGGTGAAAATGGGCGCCTCCGGCAATCTGCCGCGCGGCAGGAAACCGAAATTTCTCCACATCAATGGCGAACGCTCCGGCATCATCGGTGTGGATATCCGCCCGGAAAAAACGACCCTCATGCTGGCGGATTTGGAAATGCGGAGCCTGGCGCAGGATTCGTTGCGCACGAGCAACGATCCGGAGGAATTCGTTTTCGAATTGGCGCAGCGCATTCGCGCTTTGATGGATGCGTATTCGCATCTGACCTTTGAAGGCATTGGGGTGGCGTTGCCGGGGCGCATCGATCTCGCGTCCAAGCGCCTGGTGTTCGCGCCCAATCTCGCCTGGAAATCCATCGATCTTAAAAGCGCGCTCGAATTCGCGACCGGGCTCGAAGTGGAATTGGAAAATGCCGCCAATGCCTGCGCGCTCGCCGAGATTTGGGGCGGCGCTCATTCGGAGAACGTTCGCAACCTGATTGCCGTAACGGTTTCCGAAGGCATCGGTGTGGGCATGATTCTAAACGGCCAGCTCATTCGCGGAACGAGCGGGCTGGCGGGTGAATTCGGCCACGTCCAGATTCAGGAAAATGGCCCGTTGTGCCATTGCGGCAACCGCGGTTGTTGGGAGGCGTGCGCTTCAAACGCCGCAGCCGTGCGTTACTTCACTGAATCCGAACCCGCACCAGACGGGCACAATCTTTTGGGCCGGCCGACGTTCGATTTAATCCTTAAGCTGGCGCAGCAAGGCCATCCCCAGGCCAGTGACGCGTTGGCGCGGATGGCTCGTCATCTGGGCGCGGGGGTGGCGATGACCATTGCGGGCATGGCGCCGGATGTCGTGGTTGTCGTAGGCGAAGTCACGCGGGCATGGTCTCAGGTTGGGCGGATTATTGAGGAAGTGATCGCCCAGCGCTTGTCGATGGGAACCCGGACGCGCATGGTGGCGACCAATCCGGACGCGCAGCCGCGTTTGCGAGGCACGATTGCGCTGGTCCTGCAGAAACATTTCGGGATGCCGCACCATGTTTAACTTCATTGAAACCATGCACGCAGCGTTGCCACGCGAAAAACAGATTTGTTCGGCGGACGAATTATTTGCTGGCCGCAAATACGACGTTTGTCGGATAGGCGTTGCCAAGCCCGCTGTGGCAACATTGCCTCAATGTTCCAGATTCACGCTGCGTCCGAATCAGAATCCCCAGTTAAGACACGCAAAGTTAGAGCGATTTAGACGTAAAGCCCAATTGCTGAATTCCAACAACTAAATACCACCCCAGCCCCTCAATTTGTATGAAAATAGCAACCAGGCTATTTAAACTCCTTACGCTCCTCGTCAGTGCTGCTGTTTCGACGGCTGCATTCGGCAACTGGCCAAATCCATGCGAACCGAGTCAAACAAATGTCCGGTCATAAATAAGATACCAATAACAGATCAGCTTCAACCCGCACCTAACCCCGACGTAAAATCGTGAGAATTCAATTCAAAACACTGGTTGCCGCCCTGTGCGGCCTCACCATCTCGACAGCAGTTTTTGGCCAGACGACACGAATCTGGTCCGGCGGAGGTGATGGAATAGACATTGATTCCTCCACCAATTGGGGCGGCACTGTGCCCACTTCAAGCCTCGGAGACACCGGCGAATGGAACGGCACCCCCGCCGGGAATTTACTTTTGACCCACAACTCCTCCGGCCCCTTGAATAGTGGAACTCCGGGTATCAGTTTTTATCTTACGGCGGGCCAAACCGGTTCGGTAAACATTAGTTCGCGCGTCGCGTCGTCGGCAAATATCGCCCAGAACGCCATTACTATCGATAATGGCGCGGGTGCCTTCTCCGAGGGAGATGGCTCTGCCAATGTGCTGAATATAATTCTCCGCCCGTCCTCATCCGGTGCGCCCTTCCCGATCCACCTCTGGGCGAATAATTCGGCGAACGCGGCCACGATCTTTCCAAATGTGAGATATCAATCAGGCGGCGGCAACCCGCACACAATACAGTTTGATGGAACAGGAGATTGGATCGTCAACAACGCGCTTAACAATGCCAACGCCGGCAACAACAACGATTTCATTGTAAAAACGGGTTCTGGCACCCTGTTTTGGAACCCTAATTCAATTGCCGGGGCAGCGGGTGTCAACGGCATCGGCAGCCCGATAGATATCGAGGGTGGAAGAGTGGTTCTTACCGCCAGCGCCACTGAGCTGGGTACACAACGGATCACAAACAACGCCACCCTGCAATTCAATGCTCCGGGGGCGTCGCAGACTCTATCCGGCCCCATGGACGGCACGGGCACAGTGCGGGTAAGTAATGGTACGTTGACGCTCTCTTCCGGTCAGAGTGATTTTACGGGCATCATAGACTTAACCAACAACGGCGTATTAGTGGTCGGCGGGGTCCAAAATGCGGGCGGCACCGGTCCGCTGGGTGTGGGCAGCACGATTTTGTTCGATGGCGGCACGTTGCAATTCAGTGCGGCCAACACTTTCGATTACTCTCCGCAGTTCAGCACGGCGCCCAATCAGGCCTATAAGTTTGATACTGCGGCGCAAAACGTGACGTTCACGAACGCGCTCACCAGCGTCGGCGGCACCTTCACCAAACTCGGGTCGGGCGTCCTCACGCTTACCGGCACGAATACCTATGGCGGCTTGACCGTCGTTGGCGGGGGAAAACTGCTGCTTCAAGGCGGGGCTGGCTCGGGCGGCATCATTGTCTCCAACAGCACGGTGCTCGGCGTCACGGCCACTGCCACGCCCTTCACGCCCGCCACACTGACTGTGGGAACCACCGGCGGCGCGACTTTGGAATTCAACAATATCACCAGCACCACGCAGGCGCCCATTGCGGCTGGTACAATTTCGGCCGGGGGCCCTATAACCGTGAACGTTGCGAGCGGCTCCTTCTCCATTGGCCAAAGTTATCCTTTGTTCAGCTGGACCAGCGGTTCGGCCCCGGCGGTCACTTTGGGAACGTTGACGGGTGCGGTCGGCAACCTCTCCACCAACGGCTCTACGATCCAACTGAATGTTACCGGACTGGCCTATGTCTGGACCGGCAATGCCGGCCCCAATTGGGACACGACCACTGCGAACAATTGGAAGGTCAACGGGACTTCGCAAATCTGGTCCGACGGCAGCGCGGCCTTGTTTGATGACACAGCCCCGGGAGAAACGAACGTAGTTCTTAATTCTCCCGTTTCGCCGGCCAGCACTACCGTCAACAGCAGCCTCAAGATTTACAGCATCACCTCGAGCGGAGCCAACATCATCACAGGCGGTGGCAACCTGACCAAGAATGGCAACACCACCCTCACCTTGTCCGGCGGCATCAACACCTACGGCGGGGCGACGATCATCAGCGGCGGCAGGTTGAGCGTCGGCGTATTGGCCAATGGCGGTTCACCCAGCGATATCGGCCAGGCGGGCAATAGCGCGGCAAATCTGGTGTTGAACGGGGGCGCGTTGCAATATACCGGCCTGGCACAGGACAGTGATCGCTTGTTCACGCTTGGCACCGGAAATGGCACGATTGACTCATCCGGTTCCGGCGCGTTGAACCTCAACAACCCCGGCAACGTCGTTTTGAGCGGCACGGGCGCGCGCACGCTCACTTTGACGGGTTCCGAAGCGGATACCAACACGCTCGCGGCCGTCCTCGGTGACAATGGCGGAGCGACTTCGTTGGCGAAGAGTGGCTCGGGCAAATGGGTTTTGACTGGAAACAATACGAATTCCGGCACGGTGACGATTTCCGCCGGAACGTTGCAGGTCGGCATCGGCGGAGCGAGCGGTGCTATTGGCAGCGGCAACATTGTTGACAACGGCACGCTCGACTTTAACACCACCAGCACGTTGACCAACGGCACTGTCACCGGCACGGGTTCGGTCACAGTAGATGGCGGCGGCACGATTATTCTGCCGGGTAACAACACTTATTCGGGGGCCACCACCATTAGCGTGGGCACGTTGCAAATCGGTAACGGCGGGGCCAGTGGCGCACTGAACAACGGCGCTTCCGTAGTGGACAACGACACGCTCATCTACAACAGCACTTCCACTTTGACCTTAAATGGGTTGTTCGGTAACGGGATTACCGGAAGCGGAAACGTGATTGTGCGCAAGGGCACATTGCAGGCCATTGGCAATAATAGCTATACCGGTTGGACGCAAATTGACCCAGGGGCCACGTATCAGGTTTGTTCGGGCCCGGTCGGCGCGCTCGCCAGTTCCGTCGTAACGAACAATGGCACGCTTCTCTTTGTCCGTCAGGACAACAACACCTTCATTTACAATGGCAACATCGTTGGATCTGGTACGGTGGTGAAGGCTGCTAACAACGGAAACAGCGGTGATGTGACGCTAAAGGGCGTCAATACCTACACTGGTGACACATACATCCTCGGTGGCTCGATTATTTTCGGCGATAACAGCACTCCTGGTGCTGGCTCGTTCCTTGGTAACGTATTCCTGACCAACGATTATGCTCACAATCAGTTTGGCACGGCTCCAAACGATTTTGTTCCGGCCATCCTCAACTTCAACCGGCCCGACGACTTTACGTTCCCCGGAAATATCGTCGGCGAAGGTTTCGTAACGCAGAGCGGCTCTGGCACACTGACCCTGACTGGCAACAATACTTACACCAATCGTGGCACTGGCCCCACGACCACCATCAACCTGGGGACGTTGCAAGTGGGCAACGGCGGCACGAACGGCTCCATCGGCAACGGTCCGGTGGCTAACAACACCACGCTCGTCTTCAATCTCTCGAGCACCGAGATTGTTCCCGGTGTCGTGAGTGGCGGAGGCACGCTGGTGAAAGAAGGCACGGGCACCGTGGCAATTCCTGCCGCCAATACTTACTTCGGCGCCACCGTCGTCAGCAACGGCACGCTGCGCATCTCCACGCGACACCTTGGCAATGGCGACTTCACCGTCCAGGACGGTGCGACTCTCGCTGTGACGAACACTGGCGGCGCAGCCAGCGCGCTTATCGGTAATCTGACCCTCGGCAATTCGACCATGGAATTCATCAACGTCGGCGATCCGACGACCAAAGTGGTGACTGCCGGCGGGGCTGTGACGGTTAACGGCACCGCGACCATCAAGATCACGGGTGCCAGCGGCCTGGCCGCAGGCAATACGTATCCGCTGATTGGATACGGTAGTTTCGGTGGTGGAACCTTCACGGCATCCCTCCCGGCGGGCGTGACCGCCACAGTCACTAACGACACCGTCAATTCATGGATCGCGCTGAATGTCACTTCCGTGGTTGTCGCGCCTCCGCCACCGGTGTTCAAGGGCATCACGCTCAGCGGCACCAACGTGATCATTTCCGCAACGAACAACAACACGACCGGCGGAGGCACGTGGACGCTCGTCGGCACCAACAATCTCACTGCGCCGTTGGCAACCTGGCCGGTGATCAGCACCGGAACGTTTGGTCCGGACGGCAGCATCTCCATTACGAACCCGGTCGGAACGGGTCGGGAGTTTTACATCCTGCGCACTCCGTAAGAGGAGTTCAGACAGACGCGTTTTCTGGAAGACTATGATCTTAACAGAGATAACGGAAAACAGTGGGTGGTGGGCAACCGCCACCCGCTCCTGCGCCTCGAAAATCGCGGCGAGTGAAATCCTTGCCGCCGTTTTCATTACGCGGGCGAAATCAGATTCAAGGATGGTCGCCTTTTCGGAAAGAAGTTCAGCCGTTCGACTCGTGCCTGTGCGGATACGGAACGAATCCCGGCCTCGATATCACGGACGGCAATATTACGACCGATGAACAATTTCCCAACGGCAAATAAACATTCCGGCCATGTCTATCGCTGGCAGTTGAGTTCAGTGAACGCCGCATTTGCCGATGGCCACGCGGCGTTGCGCGATCGCTCGCAGATTCAATGCGTTTGGCGCAATCCCGATGGGATGTCGAGTTGGTTTTATTGAAGCAAACACGAATGACAAATTGAAAATGCTCGAGGGCGCCGGATGAATCCCCCGGTGCGGAGAGCGCAGAATAAGAATTATGCGAAACCATCTTAACTTGGGATTTCGGGGTAAATCGGTTGCTGATCTATTTCATGGGCGCCGCTGGCGCGCCTTCACGTTGATCGAACTGCTGGTGGTCATCGCCATCATCGCGATTCTCGCCGCGATGCTGTTGCCGGCGCTTACCGCCGCCAAGTTCCGCGCGAAAGTGGTCAATTGCACTTCCAATTACAAGCAGTGGGGCATGGCGCTCACCATGTACGGCAATGACGACAAACGGGGATATTTCCCGCGCTACGACGGCTATGCGAATAACACGTGGGACGTGAGCACCAATTTGATTTCCGGTCTGGCGCCTTTCGGCATGACGGTTCCGATGTGGTATTGTCCCACCCGGCCGGACGAATTTGAAGGGGACAATAACTATTGCATCCAAACGCTCAAGCATCCGGAAGCGACGCTGCCGGATTTGATAGCGGCGGTGACGCGAGGCTACCCCGGAACCGGCCTCGCGGTGTGTTATCATTCCTATTGGGTTCCGCGACAAGGCGGCTCCGGCCTGTTGCCATCCACAACCCCCAATACCAATCCTTGGCCGGTGAGCCTCACCGACCGGCAAATCGGCGCGCGCCCGATTCTCTCCGACCGGCTTCCCAGCACCCTGCCTACGGTCAGTTCACTGGGCGCCGTCGGCCATCCCTGGAAGGGCAAACCCAAAAATCTGAATCTTCTGTGGGGCGATGGCCACGTTGAGTTACATGTGGCCTCGCAAATCCAGATGCAATACTACGGCAACTATTATAACTTCTATTGAGCGGTCGAAAAATGCCCGGCTCGCGCGGCTGAAGTGATTTGTTATTTTGGAGGGCCCCCCGCTACGAACCTTGCTGTTGTAATTTCTTTCGGGCAGAGTTTTGCCCACGAGAATTAACGGACATTTCGATTTCCGCACAATCTCCTGCCCGAGGTGGGAAATGTCGCGTCGTTTTCCGATGTGCACGCTTTTTTATCCCAGCACTAACATCATGAAAAAAATCCCCGCAATATTCCTTGGCGCTCTCGCTGCGTTTTACTGTTCGGCGGCCGCTCCCACCTTCACGGTGGATGCGAGTCATTCGGCGGGCAACGTCAGCCCCCGGCTCTACGGCCTCATGACTGAGGAAATCAACCACAGCTACGACGGCGGCCTTTACGCCGAGCTGATTCGCAACCGCAATTTTCGCGACAGTGACAAGGACCCCGCGCATTGGTCGACCGTCACTGTCAATGGCGCTGAGGCAGCCATTGCCCTCGACGCTGCGAATCCTTTCAATAGCGCGCTCACCACCAGCCTGCGATTGACCGTCACGAAAGCCGCGAAGAATCAGCCGGCCGGCGCGGCCAACGAAGGTTATTGGGGCATCCCGGTTACGCCGCATACAAAATATCGCGCCACGATTCTCGCTCGCGCCGACGCGAAGTTCTCCGGGCCCATGACGGTTTCCATTGTCAGCGATGACGGCAAGACCGTTTACGCGTCGGGAAAGTTTTCCGGCGTATCGGCGGATTGGAAAAAATTCGAAGTCGCCCTCAAAACCGGCGGTCTCACTCCGACTACCAAAGCACATTTCACCATCACGATGGATCGCTCGGGAACAGTCTGGCTCGGCATGGTTTCACTTTTTCCGCCGACGTGGAACGATCGTCCCAACGGCCTGCGCAAGGATCTCATGCAGATGCTGGTGGACATGAATCCGAAATTCCTGCGTTTCCCGGGCGGTAATTATGTCGAGGGTGACACGATCGAAACGCGGTTTGATTGGAAGAAAACCATTGGACCCATTGAAGAACGCGCGGGTCATCCGTGCCCGTGGGGTTATCGCTCGACGGACGGCCTCGGCTTGCTGGAGTTTCTCGAGTGGGCTGAAGATATGCACGCCGAACCGGTGCTTGCGGTTTACGCCGGCTATTCCCTGCATGGGATGCACGTGAATCCCGGCGCCGATCTCGAGCCGTTTGTGCAGGATGCGTTGGATGAAATCGAATACCTCACCGGCGATGCCAGCACGAAATGGGGCGCGCAACGCGGCAAGGACGGCCATCCCGCGGCGTTCCCGCTGCACTACGTGGAAGTCGGCAACGAAGATTGGTTCGACAAATCGTTCAGTTACGATGCGCGCTTCACGCAATTTCACAACGCGATCAAAATGAAATATCCCACGCTGAAACTCATCAGCACCATTGGCAACGATCAGCCCACGATTCCGCACGTCAAGACGACCAAACCCGACATGAGCGATGAGCATTATTACAAGCCGGCGGATGAATTCCTAAAAATGTCGCCGACCTACGCGAGCAAGTATGATCGCAACGGCGAGGAAATTTTCGTCGGCGAATGGGCCGCGCATGAGACCTCGTTCCCGCCGTGGGACCGGCGCTCCGGAAATGAGCCGCCCACACCGAACCTGAAAGCCGCGATTGGCGACGGCGCGTTCATGGCCGCGATGGAGCGCAACTCGGACATCATCAAAATGCAATGCTACGCGCCGCTGCTCGTGAACGTGAACCCGGGCGGTCGCCAATGGCGGCCGGACCTGATTGGCTACGACGCGATGTCCGTCTACGGTTCGCCGAGTTATTACGCGATCCAGATGTTTGGCCAGAATGTCGGTGATCAGATTCTGTCGGTGGATGCCGCGGATACCTCCGTGCAAGGCTGCGCCACCCGCAACAGCCGCACCGGCGAAATCATCGTCAAACTGGTCAACCCGGAATCCACCGAGCAAGCGTTGCACATCCACATCAACGGCGTCTCTTCCATGTCTTCCCAAGGCACCGCGATTACGCTCGCTGGAAACAGCGACGACACCAATTCCATCACCCAACCGAAGCACGTCATCCCCGTCACGAGCACGGTAAAAGAAGTCCACCCCGACTTCACCTACACGCTGCCTGCCAATAGCATCGTGGTGTTGAAGTTGAAAGGGCGCTAAGGCAATTCAACTTATTTCGCAGCCGCCGACGTCAGTCGGCGGCATTTTGCTTTGGGGGCATAAGGGCAGGAATCAGTGAGCGCGGACTCACATTCGCGGCTACAATTTTTTGGAAACACTGGATGGGCGGGTATTCCGCCTATTTCGTTTCGGCGCGGGGCAGGCGTCCGATCCAGATGGAGTGCGCGCCATTGATCCATTCCAGTTGCGGCAGGTTCGGGCGCGCGTCGCTGTAAATCGCGAGGCGATCTTCGGGGCGCATCTTCTCGATCCAGGGCTCGTAGGATTCATACGATTCCTGGTTCCAGACAATGTTGCGCATGATTTTCAAATCTTCGTCCGGCATCAGCGCCGGCTCGAACCCGAGGATGTAACGCCAATCGCCCTGTGGATTCGTGTAAAACGTGTCGTAAAACAGATCCATCTGCACGCTGTAGAAAATCCCGTTGTGATCCGGGAACCATCCCTGCAGCGCGGGGTCGTCGGCGCTCAGAAAATGTTCGGAAAGATTGGCGGTGTAACGGCGGTCCGTGTCATTCGTCGCCGCGAGGTAAAGTGGCGCGGCAACCAATACGACGGCCATGATGCGTTTGGCCGCAGCCGAGGTTTGGAATTCCTCCAGGAACGTTTGGAATTGCAGCGTCATCCAAACCAGCGCCGCGGGAATTCCCCAGTCCGCCCAAAAGCGATCCACCTTGAAGCCGAGCACCCAGCATATTGCCATCAGGAAAACCACCGGCCGCAACCAGACACCGGAAGCTTCACTGGCGGAGCGCCGCCCCGGCAGCCGGCTTGCTAAAAAAACCAATGCTAAAGCCGCAACGAGGATGATGTCGCCACGGTCCGGCGCGAGTTCGCCGACGAGCATCCATTGGGGTGGATGTTCGCGGTAGTAAATGGAAACCACATTGCCGACCGCGGTGGTCAACAGCCCCAGCGGATGCCCACTCAATAGCGCGCCGATAATTGTTCCCGCCGCTGAGCAGACCGACAGCCACAGGCCCGAACGCCACGCGCCCGCGAGGAAAAAGGCCACCACCGGCACCGCCCACAAATACCAGGCGCCATGCATCCAGACCGAGAGAGCGATGCCAATGCTGGAAAGGACGATCTTTAACCGGGATGGCCGGTCGCTGTTGGGCCGGGCCCAGGCGAACAGCAGGGCTATCAGGACGGCTTCCGTCAAAATGAGCGGACGTCCCTGCGTGAGGCGATTGCCGAGCAACGTAGGCCGCGCCAGGAACACCGTCAGCAACGCCATCAGCCACGCTTCCGGCCGGCGCAACCACGGCAGTGGCGCGAAAAAGAAACCGAGCAGCAGTCCGGCGATTGAAAAACTGACGAGCGCGTCCTTGCCCCAGCCGGCGTACTTATGCAACGCAGTGAGCAGCCACTCCCAGCCGGGACTATGATCCACCGTGTAATCCGGCCGCAGCACGACGATGCTGGTGTAAGGCTTGTCCGCGAACGGCTTGGCGACATGCCGCCGCAAGTCGCCTCCCGGCAAATAACCGTAGGCGACGATCTTCAAGGCGATGAACAGCAGAACCAGCACCACCGCTGCCCAGGCGGCGAGCGGCACGTACCGTTCAATGGGTGATCTTGCCGTGGAGGCGTCGGAGCTGGTTGCCGAAGGGTCGAGTTGGGGAAGTTTCACGGAAATGATTGTTGCGTTACCCGGCCACGAAAATCCTGGGCTGGAGGAAGCCCCACTTTGCGCCAAAATTTATGATTCTCCAGTTTCTCCCGCATCAGCATAGATGAGAAAGCCATTGTTTAAGCGGCTCCATTTGGTAAGTCAACAACATCCATTGGCGTCCACGAATCGTCTCTCGACCATTGCGCGACGCCGCATTCCTTGGCACGTTCCTTCCACGGATGTCGCATCAGCAAATGAATTTGCCCGCCGAACTGCGCCGGCTGCTGCAGCAGGTGCCGGAATTGTCGCGCGCCTACCTCGTCGGCGGCTGCGTGCGCGATGCGTTGCTCGGCATCACGCACAAGGATTTCGACCTCGAAGTCTACGGCGTCAACTATGAGCAATTGGAAAAGGCGCTGGGCGTTCACGGGCGCGTGGATCTGGTCGGAAAATCCTTCGGCGTCATCAAATTTTCCAGCCGCGAGGGCGCGCAATGGGACTTCAGCCTGCCGCGCCGCGATTCCAAAACCTCGGCCGGCCACAAAGGCTTTCAGATCGAATTCGACGCGGACATTTCGCCCCGGGAAGCCGCGAGCCGCCGCGATTTCACTGTCAATGCGCTGATGTTCGATCCGCGCAGCGGCGAATATCTCGATTTTTTTGGCGGGCAAAACGATTTGAAAAATCGCGTGCTCCGCCATACCAGTCCGGCGTTTGTGGAAGATCCGTTGCGCGTGCTGCGCGGAATGCAATTCGCGGCACGCTTCGATTTGACCGCGGCTCCGGAAACCATCGAGCTTTGCCGCTCCATCGCGCGCACGTTTCCGGAATTGGCGGTCGAACGTGTCGGCATGGAATGGGCGAAATGGGCGTCGGGCAGTCGCAAGCCGTCGGCGGGATTGAAATTTTTGAAACAGTCGGATTGGCTGCAGCACTTTCCCGAAATCGCCGCGCTCGACGGCACGCCGCAGGATCCCGAGTGGCATCCGGAAGGGGACGTGTTCACGCACACGTGTCATTGTTGCGATGCGCTCGCCGAATTGCCGGAATGGCGCGCGGCGGACGAAATGACGCGCCGCGTGCTGATGTTTGCGGTGCTCGCGCATGATTTTGCGAAGCCGCAGACGACGCACCAGGCAGAGCGCGAGGGGCGCATGCGAATCGTTTCGCCGGGCCACGAAGAGCAAGGCGGGCCATTGGCGGAAACCTTCCTGACACGAATCGACGCGCCGAATGAAATCAAGGAGCGCGTCGTGCCGCTCGTCATGCATCACCTGGCGCATTTGCAGGCGATCACGGATCGCTCGGTCCGGCGCCTGGCGAATTTTTTGAAACCGGCCACCATCGAGCAACTTTGCCTCGTGATGACTGCCGATCATTTCGGCCGGCCGCCCAAGGCGAAGGTGATTCATCCCGCGATTCTGGAATTGCGCGCCAAGGCGGAAGAGTTGCGTTTGCGCGAAGCGGCGCCCAAGCCGCTGTTGCTCGGCCGTCATTTGATCGCGCGCGGGATGCAGCCGGGAGTGACGTTTGGCGCATTGCTCGCCGAAGCCTTCGAGGCCCAACTCGAGGGCAAGTTCACCGATCTCGATGGCGCTCTGGCCTGGCTCGACCAACGAATGGCGCAGTGACCGTTTCATTCTGCCGGAGAAAATCGATAGAGCCCCGCGCCATGTGAATTGATCGTGGCGGTGAAGGCGCCGTCCACGGTGCCGAGATCCTTGTGCGTCCACAGGTCGCGGACTTTCGCTTTGCCGCCGAGACCGACATCTGCCAGCGAAACGGAAATTTTGGCCGGCAGGAGCGAGGTGTCCGAGGCAGCGGCGTTTGTGCCTCCGGAATTGTCCGTCGCGATGCCGCGGCGCGGGCTCTGGGCCGGCGCGGTATTGAACAGCGCCACATATTTATCTTTGGAACCGGGCACGTCCGCCACCCACGCCACCTGGTTGTTGGTGTTGAACAACTGATGATTGTTCGTTGAATTCTGGTTCACGGCGATGACTTCGTCGTTGTTGAGAACCGAGAGCGTGAAGTCATCGTTTTTTGGGAGATTCCCGCCGAGAATCAGCGGCGAGCGCGCGATGCACCAGAGCGTCATCAGGGTGTAATGCTCATCGTGCGTGAAATGGGTCCAGCCGTTCGCTTCCCACGTCGCGGACATTGCCGAAGGGAATCATGTCGGCATCCGGCCAGTGACCGGGACCGCGAAACGGCGTCCAGCTATTGATGCGCGGGAATTGCGCATACAACGCGCGCCAGTTGTCCCAGAAATCATCGCTGATGCGCCACATGTTCGCGTTGGTGGAGACGAACTCGCCGCGAGCAACGGTGGAACCGTGGGGTGAAATGGAAAACACGATCGGCCGGCCGGTGTTATCGATCGCTTTGCGCACGGCCGCGATCTCCGGCTCGCGGCCGGCGAGATCATCCACCTTCACAAAGTCCAGGTCCCACGAAGCGAGGAGCGCGAAAACGGAATTATAATATTCCTGCGCGCCCGGTTTCGACATATCCACGCCGTACATATCAGTGTTCCAGCGGCAGACGTTTACTTTGTCGGCGATTTCAGAGACGTGAATGGTGGTGCCGAGAATCAAGGCGTTATCGCGGTCGACGGATTGCCGCGGCACACCGCGCATCAAGTGCAGGCCAAACTTCAAACCCCGGGCGTGCAAATAATCGGCGATGGGTTTGAACGAACGGCTTTCCGCCGTCATCGGGAAACGATTGGTCGCGGGCAGCAATCGGCCGTTGGCGTCGGTTTCCAGGGTGGCACCCTTGCGATATTCCGTGGTATGCGCGAGCGGCTCGTACCATTGGATGTCGATAGTGATGACATTCCAACCGTGTGCTTTGAGATTTTTGTCCATGTAATTGGCATTGGCCAGGACGTCCGCCTGCCAGACGCCGGCGCCGAAAGAATCCCACGAATTCCAACCCATGGGCGGTGTTTGCGCCCAGGACCAGTAGTGCGGATCCGCGGCGCGCGAAGATTGCGCGAGCATCAGTGCCGCTGCGAAAAGGACGCATTTCGCGAAGCGCGAAGAACGAATGTGTTTCATAACAGTTTTTCGGAGGTGATGTGGGTAACGTTTGTCAGACGGCAAGACCGTATCAAGAATATTCTGGATGATCGGTTTCCCAAAAGAACCGGCGGCTGGGAAGCCGCCCGAACCCGCAGGCAGGAATGTCTGCGCCACATTCAAAGGCGTGAGCGCTGGGGTGATCCGCCGTTTTATTTTGCAGGTCATAAGACCTTATTTTTGTTCGGGGATTTCTGTGTGGATGATGGCCCCGGTTTTGCCGAAGGATTTTACGGCGTCGATCAAGCGGTTGTCCACGGCGTCGCGGTGCAGGGAACTGCCGGCGTGCGCGAGCACGTTGGTGAGCGCGGACGCGGCGGGTTCGATGGTGACATTTTTCAACGGGCCGACTGTCAACTCGTTGGAAAAGGTTGGCGCTTCTTCGCCTTTGCCGAAGTCGGATTCGACCAGTGTTTTGCCGTCGAGTTTTCCGTCTTTGTTGAGGTCTGCAAGATTGTCTTTCTGGTAAACATGGTCGGTGGATTTGAATTCGCCGACGGCGTGAGAACCGGAGTTCGGGCCGGCGATAAAATAATTGCCAATGGCATCGAGGGCATGATCCGCGCCGGAATGGCCGCCGACGAGGCCGCACACGCCCCAGTTGTAGACGACGTTGTTGACGTATTGAATGCGGCCTTTCGCCTTGGGGTTGCGGCTTTGGTTGTTGATCCAAAGATTGTGCGAGTAGGTGATGTTGGTGACGGTGTCGGAGAGTGAGCCGAAGCGTTGCGGGTCCACGCCTTCGCCGATGATGCAATTCTGGAAGGTGATGTCGTGGCTGCCTTGCGTGAGGCCGAGGCAATCCCAACGGCCCCATTCGATGCTGCAATGGTCGAAGATCATGTTGGCGCCGCTGGAAAGATTCACGGAGCATTTGCCTTTGTCGCCGTTGATGCCTTCGCGGAAACGCAGGTAGCGCACGATGACGTTGTTTTGGCCGCTGAAGGAAGTGGAGCGGCCGTAAAGGGTGATGCCTTCGCCGGGCGCGGTGTCGCCGTTCAAGGTGAGGTCGCTGCTGGCGGCGATGTTGGATTTCAACTGAATCGTGCCGCTGACATCGAAGACGACGGTGCGTTTAGGTTTGCTGACGGCGTCGCGAAAGGAGCCGGGGCCGGAGTCATCGAGCGTGGTGACGTGGACGGTTTCGCCGCCGCGGCCGCCGGTGGCGAATTGGCCGAAACCTTCGGCGCCGGTGAAGGCGAGGGGTTGGTTTTGGGCGGTGGCGAGTTGCAGGGTGGTGAGCGTGGCGAGGGAGATGAGAGCGAAATGTTTCATAGGATTGTGGCGGGTTTAATAATTAAAGACGAATGGGAACGCCGAACATTGAACATCGAACGCTGAACGTCGAAGGGGTTTCCCCTTGAGCCCTGAAGACTCCACCCCGGCCCTCTCCTCCTTTGGGGAGGAGAGGGAGACGTTGTGTCGAGGTTTTGGAAGGGTGAGCGCGAGCGATTTTATTCAGTTTAGCGGGTGGCGCGGGGTTTTGGGCCGCCCTTACAGGGCTTGGCAATTGAAAGGGCGTGGTACCCGGGGCTTCACCCCGAGCTATCATGTGACGGGCTTTCAGCCCTTGCTGAGCAAGACGGTATGACAAAATGAACTTATCTCCTGCGGCAGGTAGGGCGCGTCGCTCCGCGCGCGCCGTTGCTGGATATGAAACGAACGGCGCGCGCGGAGCGGCGCGCCCTACCATCGGAGGCATTTTGTGAGACGCGCTAAGTTGTTGGCGAGTGTTCACGGGGCGACTTTCAGGTTTTCCCAGCGGACGGTCCATTGGCCGTTGGCGGGGAAGCCCGGGGCGTTGCGTTTAGGGGCGTTGTCCCAGCCGGCGGCCATGAGGGCGGTGGCGTAGAGCAGGCCGCCGTTGGCAGGGAGATAGAGCGTGAGGCCGGGGCGTTGATAGACGTGGCCGTTGAGGGCGTAATGATTTTTGGGCGTGTCGAGCAGCAGGGCGTCGACGGCGCGTTCGCCGTCGCCGAGGCGGGCGGCAGTCATGGCGAGCATCGGGTAATCCCAGCCCCAGGTGTCCGGCCAATTCCAGTTTTTCCAGATCCAATCAAACGTGTGCTGCATCGTGGCGGAATCAATTCCCGGGCCGGGCACCCAACTCAGCGCGCCGACGACGGCGGGGTGGTCCTTGTTCCATTTGGGATCGGTGTAGCAATCGGGCGTGGTTTCGGTGAAGGCGTATTTGCCATCGACGACCGGCGGTTTGGCGAGATCGTGGAGAACGGCGTCCCATTTTTGGTCGCGCGGCAGGCCGAGGCGCGTGCGCCAGGTTTGGGCGGTTTCCAAGGCCCAACGCCAGTAGGTCAGTTCGAAGGTGGGATTGAAGGTGTGATCCTTGGGGAAAATTTCCTGGGCGGATTGCAAGGTGGGGCCGAGGACGTAGCGTTTTGTTTTTTCGTCCCACGCGGGATAGCTGGCCATGAAATCGGCGGTTTGAAAAACGATGTCTTTGAATTTTTCGAGCGTGGCTTTGTCCTGGTGCTGCCGGTAAGCGAGTTCCGCGTAAAAAATCGGATGAGGCTCCTGCCAGACGAGGAAGGGGCCGACGGGCGAAGGCGATTCCGCGCCGCTGGGGCTCGTCATCTTGGGCCAGCGCGCGCCGGCGTATCCCTGTTTCTTCGCGGTGCCTTCGGCGCGAGGGAGGATTTTATTGTAGTAATCGAGGCTGCGTTCGAGCAGCGGAAGGCGATCCCACAGGGCGAAATGGGCTTCGTGCCAAAAATGCATTTCCAGGTGGAACTTGCCTTCCCAGGTGTTGTAGGTGAGGCCGGTTTCCTGCGGCGGATTGGAGCCGGCGTCCTGGATGGCGGTGAGATATTGGGAGAGGACAATGCGGCGTTCCAGTTCGAACCAACGCGGGTCTTTGCTGGCGGAGAGGTCGATGGCGCCGCCGGTTTGCCAGAAGTTGGTCCAGTGTTTGGAGGCGGCGGTTTTGACGTCCGCGAATTCTGGGAGAATTATTGCCTTGGGAATGTATGGTAAAAAATTGCAAACCACGTCCAACGTTTCCGATTTGCTGTCGGGCTCGATTCTGTAGAGGTGTTGTTCGGGATTGGAAATGGTTGCTCCCTGTGTCCAGTTTGCGCCTGCGAAATAGACGGTGTTATCCAGTTCGCGAATCAATTCGGTTCGGTTGCTATCTTTTTCGAGCACGCTCGTCTTGTGTGCTTCCGGGTGGTTCCAATCCGCCGTTGTGGTATCGCCAGTGCCGTAAGGAAAATGAATTTGGATGGCGAGCTGTTGGAATTTTACCAGTGGCGAGGTCACGCGCACGGCTATGGCATCCGTGTCAGGCGCGCAGATGGTTTCCACGTCCACGGGTTGGCCGTCGAATTTGAAGTGGCTGATGATTTCGCCGTTCCAGAGGTCGAGGGTTTGGGTGATGTCGGTCAGGTCATTGGTTTGCGCGAGGGAGCCGTCGGATTTTTTGAGGATGAAACCGATTTGGCCGAGGTCGAGGCGGTGCGGGTTGGAGCGGAGCCATTTGATTTCGGGCGTTTGCTGGTTGTGCGGGACGTCGGCGTAGGGGACGGGGTGGCCTTCGAAGTTCGTGTAATTTTTAAATTGAAAGGTGTCGATGCTCCAGTTGTTTGGGTTCGGCGCGGTGTGCCAGCCCCAGTCGGAAAGGGTGCCGAGGGGAATGGTGTGCTCGAAGGCGTCGCCGAAGGTTTGCAGGCCGGTGGCGTCGACGGTGAAGGCGAACTCGCCGTTGCCGACGGTGAGGGGGTTGTTGGGGTCGAGTTGGTGGAGGACGACGTTGTGGCGGGTGACGAGGGCGTGGCGGTCGATGGGTGCGGCGAAGGACGGAAGGGACAGAAGGGACGTGAGGAAGAATAAAGTAGCTGCGTATTTCAGCCACGATGGTCTTGGGCAGACCGAAGCTTCGCCCCCTGAGCCCTGAGCACCACCTCTCCCCAGCCCTCTCCCCCGCTTCGCGGCGGAGAGGGAGATGAATTCACGCGTAATCGCACGATCTCCCCCTGCTACGATTGGGCACGACAGGGCACGACGGAGGTTGGATATCAACGGCTTGCGATTGCGACTTTTTCGTGCGACGCACGACGAGTTTTGGGGGCGTAGACCGAGCGTGGGTTGTAAGTTCATCTGCGCTGACATTTCCATTTGCCCTCCTGGGGCTGTTTATAACATTTGTGTCAATTGGCCACTCCGATGGTTGTCTTTCAAATAATCGCGTTGGTTTGTTTTTTCGTCATTCGCCTCTAGCGGGGGCGAATGACGAAAAAACTGCATTCATGTGTTCTTTACCCGGGGCGGCGGCGGCTGCGCAGCCTTACCCCGGGCTATCATCTGGCGCCCTTTCAGGGCTTTAAAATGGATGAAAAAGAACGGTTCCCCTCATCCGCCTTCGCTAAGAAGCTACGGCGGGACAGGCCCGGCCCTTTCCGTTGGGGCGAGCGGTATCCACATCTCAACCCCATTATTGAACTCCAAAGGGATTCTGCAGCAACCAGGGTTGGGGAGTCTGCGAGCCCACCCTGGTTTAACGGCAAGAGATCCAACAACCCCAAGAGGGCAGCGTCGCGAAAGACTGTTCGACACAACCCCTTCAGGGTTGAATACGGTCTTACGATCAACTTCCCAGGGTAGCCTCGCAGACTCGGCAACCCTGGGCTGATTGACTGAATCCCTTTGGGATTCTGGAAAAGATTGAACATGATGTGGGTAATGCTTAGCCCTCGGGGAATTTTTTGCGCAGTGGGTTATGCGGTTGTGCGCTGAATTTATTCTGCGTTTGGATCTTCCGTTATTTTCCCAACAAGAGCGGCTTCATATGCCGCTCGAAAAGGTTTTCGGTGACGTTTTTGGCGACGATGGCTTCGTGTTTCTTGAGCGCGTTCAGGTAGCGGTCGCCTTTTTTGGCGGCGACTTTGAAGCTGACGTGCAGCAATTGGCGGAAGCTGGGGTTGTAGGCCGGATTTTTCTGATCGTGACGCAACGCGGAGACGAACTGGTTCGAGGTCCAACCGTTCACGGTGGCGGCGCTGGGGAGTTTGGCTTTGTCGATGTCGATGACGCTGGCGTAGGGGGCGCAGAATTCATCCACGTGATCCATGGCGTAGGCGTAAATTTCCTTGGCGATTTCGAGGCCATCGCCACCGGCTTCGGCGAGGCCGATGAGTTCTTCGAGCCAGGTGGTGCCGGCGGTTTTGATGTGGACCCCGGCAGCGAATTTTTTCAAGGCGCGGCGCATGGGTTCGTAGAGCGAGAATTTGTCGCTGCCGGAATGGACGCTCAATTTCAGTGTGGGCGGGAGGCCGAATTTCTGGATGGCGAACGCGATGACGGCGAGGTCTTCGTTGAATTCCTTCTCGAATTGTTTCAGGTCGCCGACGTAGTCCACGCCTTTGTTGAAGCGGCCGGTGAATTTTGGCGCGATGGTCTGGAGGGGAATTTTTTGGTCCGCGAGGGCGGCGAGGATGATGAGCAGTTCGGGCGGCGTTTGCGGGCTGTCGGTTTCATCCATGGAAACTTCGGTGATGAAATTTTCCGCGCCTTTGGCTTTGACGATGTGTTGATAAATTTTTCCGGCGTCCTGGGTGGCGAGCAAAAATTTGTTGGCGACGCGTTCGACTTCGGCGCGCGTGATGGTGAAGGGATGATCGATGTGCGGAATCGAAAGGGTGCCGATGAGTTCGGGGTGGGGGTCGACGAAGGCTTTCACGTCCGCCGCGGCGGCGGGTTTGCCGATGCTGTCGGCGACGTCGATGGTGAAGAAATCCGAGGGGGCAATGAAACGATCGACGGTTTCGAGGCGGATGTGGTCGGCATCGACGTGATAGGATTGTTTCCAGCCGAGGGCCTGGACGGCGGCGTCGGCTTCGGCGCGGAGGCTGGAGGGTTCGGTGCCGATGAAGGTGTGTTCGCGGTTGGATTTGTTCCAGACGGGGACGAAGTGGGCGCCGAGTTCGGTGGCGAGCTGGCAAGCGCGGAGTTGGGCTTTGCCCTGGTGGCCGAAGCGGTCACCCATTCCAAAGGATAATTTTCCAAGCGGCAGATATTTATTCATGGTTGTTCGATTTCAATATTTAGAGTGATGGCAAAAATGGTTTTCGGGAGAAGGATGTGAATTCGGAGGCGTGGGAATTTGCGGCGTCTTATTCCCCCTTATCCCGGCCCTGGGTTAACGGCAAAAAGCCCACGGACCCCAACGGGGTTGCGGCGCGAAAGGCAGTTCGGCACAACCCTTTCAGGGTTGAATACGGTTTTACGATCCACCTCCCAGGGTAGCCTCGCAAGCTCGGCAACCCTGGGCTGATTGACTGAATCCCTTTGGGATTCTTGAAAAGATTGAACATGAAGTCGGTAATGCTCAGCCCCTGGGGAGACGGTGATACTGTGTCGCGCTCTTCTTGGATTCGTGCGTTATTCGATTCCATCCAGCGCAAAGAACTATTCGGAACTGTCTTTCGGCAATCGCTGTATAGCATGTTCAAAAGCCTCAACGGCCCGAAGAGAATGTCATAACCGGTGCCGGATTGCATCGATTGGTTTCGGGAAATTATTTTTTCTGGGCGAGAATGCTTTGGACGTAGCGGAGGTCGGCGTGGTCGGCGGCGAGGTCGTTGCCGCCGGGATTGGTGCTGATGGCGAGGGTGGAGCCATCGATCCACTTGCGAAAACTTGCGTGGCCGTCGGCGAAGGAGAAGTTGGCGCCTTTGTGCCATTGGCCGGGCATGTTCAGCCAGGTATTAATGGGGCCCTGGCCGGGTTGACCGTCGGGAGAGAAACCGAAGTGGCCGTCATCGTTTGAGTATTGGGCTTCTTCGACGAAGACAAATGCCAGGGCCGGGCGGGGTGAGGTGATGTCCGCCATTTTTTTGTTCACGTGATAACCGGTAAGGCCGTTGTGGGTGGAGCCCACGTCTTCGCCGCTCATGTAACAGTTCATGGAATAGCTGCGGGCGCGGAAGGTGATGGCGGGAGAGCTGCGAGTGTCGGGAAGAACATCGCCGGGACAACGATAAATACCGACGCTCTTGTTGTACGGAAAGAGCTGGCCCACCTGGATGAGCTGGGTGTTGGTGGCGCCGATTTGGGTCGAGACATCGCCGGTGATCCAGGCATTGGCGGCGGAGTTTTTGGGGTTCAACGGGAGCACGTCGCCGTTTTCGTCGGGATACATGAGCCAGGCAAGCTGAAGTTCCTTGAGATTGTTCAGGCAGGCGGTTTGCTGGGCCTTGCCTTTGGCCCGGGAAAGCGCGGGGAGAAGCATCGCCGCCAGGATGGCGATGATGGCGATGACGACCAGGAGTTCGATGAGGGTGAAGGCGCGTCGCGTGTTCGTTTTCATGATTTTCTAAAATGAATGGCGCGTGCCTATGAGCCGGGCCGTATCCAAACCTGCCTGATCGCAAAAAATGGTTCGCCCCTGAACCCTGAGCCCCACCTGATCCGCCTTCGCTCAGAAGCTATCCGCGCAGTTCCGAGATTCTATTCGGCGTTCCGTTTTGGCAATCACCATAACTGATGATTCAATCGCGACATAAAAAAACGTCCCGCCGTGAGGCGGGACGTTTTTCGCGAAAAGATTACTGCTGACCCAACAATATGAAATACTGGTTCGGTATGGTCGTCGGGTCGACGGTCAACTGCGTTGAAAAGTTGCCGTTGCCATCGTAGTTGCCGCTCACGGCGGTCGTCCAGTTGGCCAAAGGCGTGGTCAAGTTGGTGGATGACAAGACGGACACCGGGCCGTTCGGCAAGCCGGTGGCGTTGAGGGTGATGAAGCCGCTGGAGAGCGTGCTGCTGTCAATGCTGGTGATGGTCGGGTGAATTGTCGTGATTCGGAGAGTTCCATCAATGGTGAGATGGCTGAGATCCCAGGCATAGTTGCCGGAGAGCGGCGGGAGCGCCGGTTGGATGGAATCAAATTTACCACTGTAGCTCTTCGCGTTGAACAATTTGAACACGGAGTTGGTTTCGATCGTGATCACGTTGAGATTCAACGTGCCTCCGTAGGTCACGCTGTTCAGGCCGGTGACGACGTCGTTCGTCGGACCACCGAAGATCTGGTCAGAGTCGAGGTCCATGTTCAGAACGCCGCCGGACTGGATTGTGAGGTTGTTGGTGACGGCGAGCGTACCGGGGGTGGAATCGATGTCGCCAATATTCAAAGTCGCTCCGCTGCCGACGATGAGGCTGCCGCGAATGGTGCCGGCGCCGCGCATGGTTTGGCCGGAATTCAGCGTCATGGCGCCGTCGACGCGTCCGGACGAATCGAGGACGGCATTGGTCGCAACCGTGAGGTCCGGAGAGTTGGCGATGACGCCGTTACCAACGAGCGCCAGCACGCCATTGCTGACAATCGTCAAGCCGGTGTAAACGTTCGAGCCGCCCAAGGTCAGCGTGCCGGTGCCCACCTTCAGGATGATAACGGTCGAAGAGCCCGAGGTGCCGTTGGTGATTTGGCCGTCGAATTCCGTGGACAGATTGTTGCCGCCGATTTCATACGTTTCGGCTCCGGGCGTATCGCTGCGGCTGCCGGAGAGTTTCGTGTTAGGACCGCCGGCGAGAGCGCCCAGGTAGGTCTTGGTATTGCCGTTGCGTTGCGAGAACAACACGTTGCCGGTGCCGAGGTCAAAGGTGGCGTTTGAGCTGCCAACGTTGAAGGTCTCGTTATTGTTGAGGCGAACAAAGCCGGTGTTGGTGCCGAAGCTGACGGTGCCGAAGAAATTCGACATGGTTCCGCCGTCATTGCCTTCGCCACCGATGGAGAAGGTCTGGCCGGAATTTTGCGTGAGGAAGTTTACCAGCACGTTGCCGTTGCCGGACCAGGAGCCGCGCAAGGCGATGTTGCCGCTGCTGACGCCGGTGAGTTCGAGTTTGTCGTTTCCGTTGAAGTTGAGTGGGTTGTTTACGGTGAGCGCGCCGCTGAAACGAACGGTGCCGCCATCGTAGTTGGTGATGCCGCCAATGCCGGGACCGGAGGCGTTGTTGAACTGCACGACGCCGTTGCTGATGACGGTTCCATTGGTGTAGGTGTTGCCGGCTGTCAGAACCAGCACGCCGTTGCCTGTTTTGGTGAGCGAGCCGCTGCCGACTACCGTGCCGCTCAGCGTGAGCGTCGAAGCACTGTTCGAGACCCCGATGGTGCCGCCGCCGGCGTTCAAGGTGGCGCCGTGATCGCTGCTGGCATTGCCGCCGAGATAATTCAAGGTGCCGGTATCCAGCACGAGGTTGGCCGCGGCGGACGGAGACGAGCCGATGCCACTGGCGGTTCCGCCGTTGGCCAGGGAAGTGGTTTCGAGTGTGCCGCCAGTGATGATCGTGGGGCCGCTGTAGGTGTTCGTGGTCAGGATGGTCAGCGTGCCGATGTTGGTCTTGGTCAAAGTCGTGCCTGCGCCGCTGACGCTGCCATTGCCATTCCAGGTGTAATGGGCGGTGGAATCAACCAGGATCGAGGCCGGGTCGACGATGGCCGGGAGGTTGATGTTGGTATTGGCCGCGCCGACGTTATTGAAGACGGCGCCGTCGCCGGAAACGAAGTAGGTCGGGACGCCGTTGGTCTGCCAGTCGGTGGAAATGAGCAAGTCCCAGTTATTGCCGGCACCGTCTCCAATCCAGACGACGGGCGCTGTCGGAGGACGGACAGTCGACTGAATAACGAGATAGATTGTCTTGGTGGTGACGCTATTGCTCAAAATGCCGCTGGCACCGAACAGGGTGAAATTCGCCACGGAGCCGTTGAAGTTACCGCCGTATTGGATGAGCGGATACACGGTGCCGACCGCGCCGCCGCCGGAAATTTGCAGCGTATTGACGCCGCTCACGTTGAGATCGCCGGTGACGACGAGCAAGTCGTTGTTCGGGCCGTTGGGGTTGGTGGAGAGGTCGAATTTGTTGAGCGCACCGCCCGTTTCGGTGAGCGAGCCGAGGGTCAACGTGCCGGTGATCGTGTTGCTGCCGGGGCTGATGCTGGCGCTGGAGGCAGCTGAAACCGTTCCGAGCACCGAGCCAAAACCTTGCAGGGTGTGAGAACCGGCCAAGGGGAAACCGCCGGCTAGAGCCGAGACATCAAACGTCGCGCCGCTGGCGACCGTGAGAGTAGCAGAATTCGAGATGGAACCAGTTGCGCCGAGGGCGAGCGTTCCAGCACCGATGGTGGTAGCGCCCGAGTAGGTGTTGTTGGAATTCAGGATGAGCGAGCCGCCACCGATTTTTACCAGTGAGCCCGAGCCGCTCCAGTTGAAATTCTGAGTGATGTTGTGCGCGACGCCCGAGAGATCGGCGGCGTTGACCGTGAACGTGCCGCTGAGGGAGCCGTTCGCGTTGATGGAGTAATCCGCCAGTGCGCCGAGGGTGCCGCCGCTCAAAGTGACGGTGTAGCTGGTATTGGAGAAACCGACGTTGCCGACCAGACCGCCCGAGCCGAGATACAACGAACCGGAACCGCTGAGGGTCAGGGTGGAGTTGGCGTTGGTGACGGCAGCGGGGTTATTTAATGTCAGCATTTGCGCGGAAACCAGACCGGAGTTGATATCGAGAAAAGCGCCCCAGACACCCGAACCGCCGGTGGCGCTGTTGTTTGCCTGATTTTCCAGGAGGATGCCCGAAGGCGAGGTTGAATAAACGCTTCCGCCGCGAACGTAGAAGAAAATGCGGCGCTGGCCGCTGGTGGCGGCATTGGAGCGGTCGGCGATGATAAATGCGCCGGTGTTGGTCAGGACGCCGCCGCCTGCGACCGTTATTTGAGCGGCCGAGGGACCGTTGCCGAGGTCGAGGGATGCGAGGTTGACTACGCCATTGCTAATCGTCAACCCAGCGCTGCCGATGGGAGTATTGAGAGTGCGACTGATGGAGAAATTACCCAAATTTGCAACACCACCATTGACCCAGAACGAACGCTCTTGATCGTTTGAAGTCTCGAAAATGCCGTTCGTGCCGGTGGACGGAAAATTCAACGTTCCACCGTTCATCGTAATTTGCGTGAACCGGCCTTTTTCAACGAACGGCTGTGTCAGCGTGATGGTGCCGCCGTTGTTGGTCAAAAACGCGCCGGTGTTATTTCCATTGGCGCCGAAATTGAAGTTGCCGGTGCTGTTCGTAAAAGCGAGCGTTCCGCCCTCGACGTCGATCGTGGCGGTGGTCGGAATCGTAATGCTGCCGGAGTTGGTGACGGTCATGACGCCGCCGGTGTTGATGCGCAATATGCCATTGGCGGCGGTGGTGTAAGCCGCGAGGCCGCCGGCATCGATGTTAAACCCGGTTGCGCTGATGGTTAGGGTGCCGCTGTTGTTGAGGCCGGCGAAGCTCGTGGCGGCCATGGGGGTGGTGTAATCCACGGTCGAGCCACTGATCACCGCATTGGTGCCTTCGGCGGGGGCAGCGCCGATATCCCAGTTCAGGGCGGTGTTCCAATCCGTGGTGCCGGTGGCGCCGTTAAAATTTGCCGTAGTCTGGGCGTGCGCGGT